>OY764148.2:0-1670000 GCA_963667885.2 Bryobacterales bacterium
ATTCGGTCCCGGACCAGGGAAGCTGGAGTTATCCCACAACAGCAACCTTGGAGAGACCGAATGAACATCCACAAGAATGCACGATTGACGCCTTATTTGCGAGTGCGGATCGTCGAGCGCGTCCTCGCCAAGCAGCAGACGCCACGGGACGCCGCGGCGGCCTGTGGCGTCTCACTGAGAACCATCCACAAGTGGCTGGCGCGCTATCGCAGCGAGGGTGTCGCCGGTTTGCACGATCGTTCCTCGCGACCGCACCGCAGCCCGCGACGGACCTCTCGGGCGCTGGTCGAGCGCGTCATTTCTCTGCGCCGCCAGCGTTGGACCGGCCGACACATCGCCCAGGCTGTCGGCCTCTCGCCCGCTACCATCAGCCGCATCTTGCGCCGCGCCGGCCTGAACCGTATCCGCGATCTCGAACCTGCTCGGCCCCTGCGCCGCTACGAACATGCCGCCCCCGGCGATCTGCTGCATCTCGACATCAAGAAGCTCGGCCGCTTCCTCCGCGCCGGTCATCGCGTTACCGGAGATCGCTCTCGGGCCAGTCGCGGCGCTGGCTGGGAGTTCGTGCATGTCGCTATTGACGACAACTCCCGCCTCGCCTTCTCTCAGATCCTGCCCGATGAACGCAGCCACTCCGCGGTGGCTTTCCTCGACGCCGCGGTCGGTTACTACCGCTCCCTCGGCGTCCCCATTCGTCGTTTGCTCACCGACAACGGCTCTTGCTATCGCTCGCGCCTCTTCCGCGATGCTTGCCGTCGTCTCGGCATCCGCCACCGCTTTACCCGTCCTTACACGCCGCGCACCAACGGCAAGGCCGAACGCTTCATCCAGACCGCTCTGAGAGAATGGGCTTACGCTCGCTCCTACTCCTCATCCCAGCAGCGCGCCGCTCATCTGTTACCCTGGCTCCACCATTACAACTGGCATCGCCCCCACGCCAGCCTCCACTACCTTCCCCCTTTCTCCAGACTCCTGATTCCCATGAACAACCTCTTGAGGCTCCACATCTAGATCACCCCAACATCTGCCAGGTCTACGGCATCCACGAAGAGGATGGCGAGACGTTCATCGCCATGGCCTACATCGATGGACCCTCTCTGGCGGACAAGATCAAGGAGCGCCCGCTGCCGCTGGAGGAAGCTCTCTCGATCGCCGCCCAGATCGCCGAGGGACTGCACGAAGCCCATGAGCACGGAGTCGTTCATCGGGACATCAAGCCACAGAACATCCTGCTGACTGCAAAGGGGCAGGTGAAGATCCTGGACTTCGGTCTGGCGGCGTTAACGGGACGCTCGAAGCTAACCAAGACCGGGACGACGATGGGTACTCCCGCCTACATGGCGCCAGAGCAACTCGAAGGGCGAAACGTCGATCGCCGTGCGGACGTCTGGGCGCTGGGCTGCGTGCTGTACGAGATGCTGACGCAGAAGTCTCCATTTGAGGCGGATTACGAGCAGGCAATCGGCTACGGCATTCTCAACGAAGACCCCGAACCGGTGACAGCGCAACGCGCCGGTCTGTCGCCGGAGATCGATCGGCTGCTGAGCAAGACTCTGGCAAAGTCCCTGGCGGAGCGCTACCAGCATGCGGATGAGTTGCTGGCGGATCTGCTCGTGTTGCAGAAACAGGCCTCAACTCGGACATCGTCAGGACGACGTTCGACGATGTCTCGGGCGGCGGGCCAGACGGTGAATCCCGTAGAGGCACTGCCGCCTGACTTTGTGCCCGTGCGACGAAGCAGTCAGCGAGCGCTACAAGCGTTGGCCGCTGTCGCGACCCTCGCCTTCCTCGGCGTGACGGTGCTCTACTTCACCCAGGCAGGCCCCGAGCAAACCGTAACCCGCTTCTCGTTCGCCCCCAGAGGGCCTCACTCAAGCACACATCTCCCCGGACGGCAAGTACATCCTCTATGCCGCTCAGACAGACGGTGACCAAGGCCTTTGGCTGCGACCGCTAGGCGACGAATCCGCACGCCATTTGGCAGGGACCGAAGGAGCGTTAGGCGGCTTCTGGTCGCCCGACAGCTCGTGGATCGGCTTCGGTACAGCCACGGAACTCAAGAGAGTCTCGATCGACGGCGGCAGCCCAATCACGCTCTGTGAATTGCCGGGCACCGGCCTCTACGCTCTCCTTGGAGGAACGTGGAGCCCCGACGATGAGCGCATCGTGTTTTCCTCGGACCGGCGGCTCTATGAGGTCGCCGCCCGCGGTGGCCAGCCAGAGTTGCTGTTCGACCCCAGCGACAGTCCTCGGCCCATCTCCGTTTACCCTCATTTCTTGCCAGCTGGCAGTGGGCCTGCGGCGCTTGTCTATGTAGCGGCCACGAGCCGGGTCGATAACTGGGTGGCGGTGTTGAACTTGGAGACTGGGGAAAGTCAGGAGCTAGGTCCAGGCTCCCGAACGGTCTACTCGCAGGACGGCTACTTGATTCACGGGCCTACTGACAACAGTGAACCAGGGCTGTGGGCGTGGCCCTTCTCTCTAGAGACACTGGAGCCGACCGCGGACTCATTCCCCATCAGCACAGCCGGTCTAGCCGCCGCCCTCTCGTCCGACGGTACGCTGGCGTATCGCGACCAGATCGGAAGCGGTTCACCCAGGACGCTCGTCTGGCGCAACCGCACCGGAGAATTGCTGGAGACGGTTGGCCAGCCGCAAGGCATGGCGCATCCGGCCCTCTCGCCCGACAGCCAGCGGGTCGCGGTGAGATCGAGAGAGAGTGGCAACTTGGACATCTGGGTCCACGATCTGACCCGCTCCACCAAGACTCGGTTGACGTTTGAGGACGTGAACGAGACCCAACCGGCGTGGTCCCCCTCGGGTCGGGAGATTGCCTACCGACACATTGAGACGGGGCCGGGAGACACGCTGATGCGAAAGAGCGCGGACGGCACGGGCGAGGCTGTCGTTCTGGTCGAGTCCGAAAGCGACCTCGACTGGCCGGACTGGTCTCACGATGGCCGCTATCTGGTCTATACCGAGGACAACAGCGAGACTCAGTGGGATATCCGCTATGTCGAGTTGGGGGCCGACGGCGGTGCTTCGGAGCCAGTGACGTTTCTCAGTACACCAGCCAATGAGAGCCGACCCCAGCTTTCGCCGGATGGCCGATTTCTGGCCTATGTCTCCAACGAATCGGGCCGACCAGAGATCTACGTGCAGCCGTTTCCCGATGGCGCCGGCAAGTGGCCCGTGTCTGTCAACGGCGGTGACCAGATCCGTTGGAGCAGTGACGGCAGCGAGTTGTTCTACAAGGAGGGCTCGACGCTGATGGCGGTCTCCGTCTCGACCGAACAAGGCTTCACTCTGGGCCAGCCCCAGGCGCTCTTTGAATCCAACGCCCAAGTCAGTGGCGGTTACGACGTCTCCGCCGACGGCCAACGCTTTATAATGACCATGCCAGTGGGAGACGGCGACGAGGAGGCTGCACCCCCCTCCATCCGCATCGTCCAGAACTGGTACGAAGAGTTCCGCGACCGGGAGGAGTAGAAACTACCAGAATCGCAGTCTCAGTGGGCCGCCGCCGAGTAACTTCCTACAAGTCCGGTGGTCTCAAGCGGTCGACGCAACACCCGGCGCGAAGGGAGAGCGTGAAGCGTAAGCCAAAGAAAGCAAAGGCGAAGCGGCGAGGACGCTCCGCTCTCATCTGCATGTCATTGCAGTACAACGAGTTACGCAATTGCGATTAATGGCTTCCGCTTGTAGGCAAGCCCCTTGCCGCTCTCATCGCTAAGACATTTCGGTTGAACGACTTAGGCCTAGTGTTGCGTTGACCGGTTGAGCCGGCACCGCATCGCGGCAGTGACCCGCTGAGTTGGCTCAGAATATCGAGACAGCGGTCCTGTAAGATTGACGGGCTTTGGGTGCGCCTGCCATGTGCGTGACGCTGTCCCAGTTCGAGTCAGTCAAACTTCTCACAGGACCTCCTAAGACTGGTCCTTGGCTAGAGGACCGGAGGTTTTGGACTGCCTCAGGCGATTCGACACTCCACGTCAGTGTTTCTTCGCAGAGACGAGCACCAACGGGTGCCTAACTCTGAAAGAGAACCCGTAGCATCAATCATTGATCTTGAGGAACAGTGCATGAGTAGAACTCCCAGCGTTCCCGAGGCAGCTCGAACTGCTAAAGACACCGCTCAAAAGGAGGAGCGGCGACGCCATCCACGCCATCTCGCTGAAGGGCAGATCCTGGTTCATTGGCAGAGCAAGTTCGGCCTTCTCCGCGAGTCATCGGCACTCTTGAAAAATGTCTCGGCCGGTGGCTTCGCCATCGAACTCGACGAGAAGTTCCCCGTGGGCGGGGTGGTCATAGTGGAAACCTCTGAGCGGTCGCTCCAGTGCATGGTACGCCACGTACAACAACAGCCTCATAGTTTCTTGGTCGGGCTGGAAGTGTTGTCCGCATCGGATGACAGCACAACCGCGCGATCGCTAGAGGCACTCTCATCAGCCCTATGCGACTCGTTCCCTGAGTAGGGGCCCGCTGAGTAGCTTCCTACAAGTCCTGCCGGCTCAACCGGTCAACGCAACACTAGGCCTAAGTCGTTCAACCGAAATGTCTTAGCGATGAGAGCGGCAAGGGGCTTGCCTACAAGCGGAAGCCATTAATCGCAATTGCGTAACTCGTTGTACTGCAATGACATGCAGATGAGAGCGGAGCGTCCTCGCCGCTTCGCCTTTGCTTTCTTTGGCTTACGCTTCACGCTCTCCCTTCGCGCCGGGTGTTGCGTCGACCGCTTGAGACCACCCCGCATGTAGGCAATGACCCCTCAAAACGGTCGTTCTGACCCTCTGAGAGAGCCCAGATTGAGTCACTTCCTCGAATCCAAATATAGGAAGTTACTCGTGGCCCGAATTTGCAGTGCTTTCGTGAAGGGAGCAAGTCGCCTACGATCCTCTAGTTGCAGACCGCTTTCCGCTTGCGTCGGGACTTATGCCCGCGGTCAAAACTGAGGCTTGAATGGCTGGCTTGACTATCAGAAGAGTAGCTGCGCGCTCCGGGGTCAAGATCGGCGCCTTTGCGCGACTGCGAGCGTCAACGAGTGCTTCCGCCGTCCGAACGCACCGGCTCGAAAAGTATCTTTTGGGTATGCTCGTTTCGTGACGCACCCGAGTCAACGCCGCGCTAGAATCGACGAATCTTGGTCGGTGAACAAATGACGGAACCGAAACTCACCCTGAAAGGCCTTTCTGTGAGGCCCGTTGTGTTGAAGCTTAAGCGCCCGATTGTGGCTCGCATAGCGAAGATTACGGATTGGCCCCTGATCCTCATCGATCTCGAAACGGAGGAGGGCGTTATCGGGCGCGCCTATCTCGAGCCCTATACGCCGAAGGCAATGCGGTACCTGGTTCCGGCCCTCCGCGATCTCGGCGAGATGCTGAGGGGCCACGTCGTTTCGCCCTTGGATCTGTACAGTACGGCAAGTAAGAGTCTCCATTTTGTTGGCTATGAAGGCATGTCGATGATTGCCGTGTCAGGAGTTGACATGGCGGCGTGGGACGCGGTCGCGAGGGCGGCTGGCATTCCGCTGTGCGTCTTACTCGGAGGCTCGGTTGGCCCCGTGAAGGCCTACAACAGCAACGGCCTTTGGTTAAAGCAACCCGTCGAGATAGCCGAGGAAGCGATCGAGCTGCTGGACGAGGGTGGGTTCAAAGGACTCAAGCTGCGACTCGGCCGGGAACGGCTCAAGGATGACCTCGCCGCCATCGAGGGAGTCCGCAAGACAATCGGCAATGATGTCGAATTGATGATCGACTTCAACCAGGGCCTTGACTTGGCGGAAGCGATGCAACGTTGCAGGCGAATCGACGATCTCGACCTTGCATGGATCGAGGAACCGATCGTCTACAACAGCCTGGACGCCTACGCGAAGTTGACCGCCGATCTACGAACGCCGATCCAGATCGGCGAAAACTTCTATGGTCCCCGGGAGCTTCACAAGGCTCTACAGCGGAACGCCTGTGACTTGGTAATGCCTGACTTCATGCGTATCGGCGGCGTGACGGGATGGATGCGTGCGGCGAGCATCGCCGGCGCATGGGGCGTCCCGATGTCAACCCATCTGTACCCCGAAGTGGCGGCACACGTAATGCGAGTGACGGAGACCGCGCACTGGCTTGAGTGGCAAAACTGGGCCAATCCCATCCTGCAAACACCTTACGAGATTAAAGACGGCGAGCTTCACATCCCTGATGTTCCGGGCGTGGGATTGGAGTGGGATGAAGACGCGGTAGCGGCAAACGCCCTGGACTTCTAGCGTCAATTCGCCGCACGGGCATAGGAACTCGCGGATCCAGTGATAGAGGGTGTCGCGCCTCGAATCGGGGTTTGGTCCCCCTCAAGACCCCAAATTGTGTTGTTTCCTATATGTCCTGCCGGCTCAACCGGTCAATGCAACACAAGCGTCAAAACGTTCTGCTGGAGTTTCAAACTCCAGCGTCTTTCGAGGCCGTCCGTTCAGCCTCCGTGCAATCTTGTCCAGATGCTCCTGCGAGTGTACTGACAAGTCGGTTCCCTTGGGGAAGTACTGTCTCAACAGACCGTTCGTGTTCTCGTTCGATCCGCGTTGCCAGGGGCTCTGCGGATCGCAGAAGTATACGTCGATGTCCGTGGCCAGCGTGAATCGCTTGTGGTCGGCCATCTCCAGCCCGCGGTCCCAAGTCAGCGACTTGTAGAGTTCGCCCGGCAATTGCCGGGCGTGCTCGATCAGCGCCGAGACGACGGTTGCGGTGTCCTTGCCGGAGACCTTCACCAACATCACATAACGGGTGTGACGTTCGACCAGCGTGACGATGTAGGTGTTGTTCGATCCGGCTAGAAGATCCCCTTCCCAGTGACCGGGTACGGCCCGGTCTTCGACCGAGGCCGGGCGTTCACTAATCGAGATCAGATCTCGAATCTGTCCGCCGCCACGGCCCTTGCGGCTGGCCTGCGGGGAGCGGCGAATCGTGCGCTTGGAACGCAGACACAGGGTCAGTTCTTTCTTCAAAGCCCCACGGGCTTGGATGAAAAGACTGCGATAGATCGTTTCGTGTGACACGTAAAGTGACTCGCGGCCCGGATAGGTCCGTTTCAGCCAGCCGGCAATCTGTTGCGGAGCCCAGTCCTCGCGCAGCTTCTCTTCAACCAACTGGCGGAGCTGGGGACAGCGTAGCAGCCGACACGACTTGGGACGCTGTGCTCGCTTCCTGGCCTGCTTGTCCGCCTCTGCCGCCCGATAGCGGTTCGAACCTCCGTTGCGGCGGACCTCGCGGCTCAGGGTCGATGGCGCACGACTCAGCCTGCGGGCGATCTGTCGCAGCGACTGCCCACAGACAAGGCCTCGGGAGACCTCCTCCCGCTCCGCCAACGTCAACGCCTGAGGCGAGCGGCAGCGCGTTCGCGGGCGGATGCCGCCGTAGCGCAACAGCAGCCAGTAAACCGACGGACCTCTGTCCATTACACGGGCGATCGTCTTCGACGACTCTCCGCGTCCCCAGCGATCCCACACCTCAGCGAACTCCGCCGCCGTGTACCTCCGCCTCTTCCTCGTCTGTTCCTTCTGTTCTTCTTGCATCTACTTCTCCTTCTCGGTGAAGTGTTGCATCGACCCCTTGAGACCACCAGGCCTCGGGAGACCTCCTCCCGCTCCGCCAACGTCAACGCCTGAGGCGAGCGGCAGCGCGTTCGCGGGCGGATGCCGCCGTAGCGCAACAGCAGCCAGTAAACCGACGGACCTCTGTCCATTACCCGGGCGATCGTCTTCGACGACTCTCCGCGTCCCCAGCGATCCCACACCTCAGCGAACTCCGCCGCCGTGTACCTCCGCCTCTTCCTCGTCTGTTCCTTCTGTTCTTCTTGCATCTACTTCTCCTTCTCGGTGAAGTGTTGCATCGACCCCTTGAGACCACCCCGAATGTAGGCAATGACTCCTGAAACGGCTCCGTCTTGCCCTCTGAAAACCCGTGAATCGGGTCATTTCCTCGAATTCCCAATATAGGAAGTAACTTATCGCCGCTCCTGGTAGCCCTTTCAGAGAGTGCTTAGCGCTACAATCCCCCTGTCTTGATCAGCCGCGCCAGCGCCTAAAATTATTCAAGACCACCGTCCATTTGGGACGTGAGATGGGGGCGGTTTTGGAAGAATCAAGAAAAGTAGCACGCCGATCACTACTGCGATATCTAGCGGCGAGTCCGATTCTGGCAGGGACACTGCTGTCGCAGGCGCCGCGCACCCGCGCCGAAGCCGAAGAGGGTGACGTCATTGCGGCCGTCAACGACGCGATCGACGTCTTCGACTTCCACGCCACAGCCCGACAGAAGCTCCCGCCAGCCCATTACGGCTACATGGCCACCGGCACGTTGGACGATTCGACGCTGCGCGCCAACCGGACCGGCTTCGACAAGTGGCAGCTTCGGCTGCGAAGACTTATCGACGCCAAGCAGATCGATACGTCGGTGGAGTTGTTGGGGCAACGCCAACCGTCACCGATTTTCCTCGACCCGGTCGGCAATCAGGAAGCCTTTCATCCAGAGGGCGTGAAGGCGGCCGCACGGGCGGCCAGGGCGACCGACACACTACAGATCCTCTCGATGGTGACCAACACGTCGGTCGAAGAGGTCACAGCGTTGCGCGGAGCTCCGGTGTGGTTTCAGCTCTATCCCACAGAGAATTGGGATGTCACGACGATGATTGTCCAGCGTGTGGAGCGGGCTGGCTGTCCGGTGTTGGTGCTCACGATCGACTCGCGCGGAAGCAAGCGGGATACGCTGCGGCGTTTGAGTCGCCAGGACACGAGGGACTGTTCGGTTTGTCATGACCGCTCGGTCCCGAACAACGCGCTGATGCGCAAGCCGCTGTTCGAAGGCGTGGACTTGGCGAGCCTGGGTCAACTCGTGCCGTTGGACATGACGTGGAACTTCGTCCACCGACTGAAGGACTCGACGAGCATGAAGCTGATTCTCAAGGGCGTGGTGACCCGAGAGGACGCAGAACTGGCGGTCGAGCATGGCGTGGACGGCATCGTGGTATCGAACCATGGCGGGCGATCGGACCCGAGCGGACGCGGCACGATCGAGTCGCTGCCGGAGGTAGCGGCGGGCGTGCAGGGTAGAATCCCGGTGCTGCTCGACAGCGGCATTCGGCGAGGCACGGACGTTTTCAAGGCGCTCGCACTCGGCGCAGATGCCGTCGGTATCGGGCGGCCGTACGTCTGGGGGCTGGCGTCGTTTGGGCAGGAAGGCGTTGAGGCGGTGATCCGGCTGCTGAAAGCGGAATTCGAACTGGTGATGCGTCAGGCGGCGACGACGTCGCTACGGCAGATTACACGGGACTACGTGGTGCGGGCAGGCTAAGCTGCTGCGGCCTCAAGAAAGTGAGCATTGTCCCCTGTCGCGTTCCAGCAGAACGTTTTAGTGCTTGTGTTGCATCGACCGCTTGAGCCGGCACCCAATATAGGAAGTAACGCGGATTCGCCTTCACCCCTGCGGGCGGCACGCCCCGCCGAGCTGTGAACAGACAGTGGAACGGTGCCGAGTCGTACATTCTGCGCAGCCCGTCGTGGGTGCCAGACGGCGATGCTCAGTGGGAACCTATTCCGGTGGAGCATGATCGTCGTTTCGCGAAGCAACCGGCCATGACGGCCAACGTGCGCATGGTCGAGGACCTGCTCTCCTCCATCGCCGAGGATCGCGAAGCGGCCTGCAGCGAGCGTGCCGGACTGTGGACGACTGAAATGATCACGGGCATCTATCGCTCGCAGATTGAAGGCAGGCCCACGGAGTTTCCGCAAATGCAGCGTCACCCACATCCGCTTGAAACGCTGCGCTGAGCGTGACGGGGATGGCCGGACAGCGGGTCGGATACTCCGGCGAGGCTGCGGGTAGCGTACTCGAAGCGACCTGGAACATCACACCCCCTGGGTGGATGAGTCCCCGCAACCCGAACGGGAGTGTACGCGGCTCAAGTAGTTGCCTATAAGACCGGTGGATTCAAGCGGTCGACGCAACACCCGGCGCGAACGGAGAACGTGAAGCGTAAGCCAAAGAAAGCAAAGGGGAAGCGGTGAGGACGCTTCGTTCTCATCTGCATGCCATTGCAGTACAACGAGTTACGCAATTGCGATGAGTGGCTTCCGGCTGTAGCCAAGCCCCTTGCCGCTCTCATCGCTAGGACATTTCGGTTGAACGACTTAGGCCTAGTGTTGCGTTGACCGGTTGAACCGGCACCGCATCGCGGAATGAACCCCTTGAAACGTGCTCTTCCTGCCCACTAAAGAGGTCCAGATTGGGGCATCTCCTACATTCCCCAGTCTAGTAAGTGACGTGGAACACGCCTGCGGACTTGGACTTCGCAGGATTCACAGGCTGAATGCAGGCTCAACCCAACTGGGTCGCAAGCGTAACTGTCAGCAACGATCCGAGAGTAGTAATCAGAATCGTTGGGGCGATGATGTCGACGGACGCCTTGTACTGCAGCCCCAAGATGAACGGCATCGCTCCCGTTGGCCCTGCCGTCACCAACATTGCCGGCCCGAACCACTCTGGACTCACCGGCAGAATCGTCGAGAACAAAGTCCACGCAATCAGCGGCATGGCTGCGAGCTTGAGGGCAGCGAACGCGGCCGGCCGCCCCAACCCGGACCCTTTTGCTCCCGTCGCTAGCACGACGCCGAGCGCGAAGAGCGAGCAAGGCGCCGCCGTAGATCCCAGGAAGCCGGTAAAATTGGCCACTCCGTCGGCTAGCTGAACTGAGGCGAGCGTCGTGACAACTCCCGCAGCGATCGCCAAGATCTGCGGATTGCGGGCGAACTGTAGCAATAGCCTGGCAGGCGAAAGCCCGTGTGCCGCCTCGCTGGTTGCCTCGAGAATCACGACCGTACCGCCGAACATCACGACGGAGTCCAGCGCAATCACTGCTGTCACCGGCATTAGCCCAGCGTCGCCGTAAACCACCTGTGAGATCGGCAGAACAAAGAACACGTGGTTAGCGAAGCCCGACGCCATTCCCAGCAATAGGCTCTCCGTCCACGGACAACCGAACACGAATCGCGCGACCGCGAAGCCGGCAGCGTAGAGCGCAATCTCGGCAATAGCATAGGCGGCCACTAGCGACCATTCGAACTGCTCGAACGGAGCCGTAGCGATCAGTCGAAACAGGAGAACCGGCAAAGCTGCGTAGAAGACGAAACGGTTGATCGCCAGAGCCGTCGCCCCGTCGAAGACACCCAAACGGCGGAAAGCAAAGCCCAGCGCCGCGACCGAAAACACGGGCAGCACTGCGTTGAGGAAAATGTCCAGCATTGGGGAATACGGAAGCGCCAGAGCGCGAAGCACCCAGATTCTAGCAGGAGCCCCAGAGGGGCGGCGTTTCTTCAGCCGTGGGCGGAGTGCAACTGGAAGTTCCGGGTTCCGCCGAGCTCAAGTTCACGCTGGGGGCAACCGCAACAATTGGCGGGAGATCGGCTGGCACGGTTCGTTGCTCTGACGCACGACGTATCAACCTATGGTCGGCGAATCATAGGTCGGCTGGGTGCCCCGCCCATGATTTCCTACAAGTCCGCATCGCGGCACCAACCCCTTGAAACAGGCCGTTTCGACGCCCTGGAGACCCTCGGATTGAGTCATTTCCTCGAATTCCGGTGGTCTCAAGGGGTCGATGCAACACTTCACCGAGGAAGGAGAAGTGATGCAGCAGAAGAAGAAGAAGCAGAAGCGGAAGCGGCGAGCCTACACGGCAGCAGATCTGGCTGAGTTGTGGGATCGCTGGAAACGAGGGGAGTCATCGAAGACGATCGCCCGGGTGATGGGCAGAGGAGCGTCGGTATACACGGTGCTGTTGCGCTGTGGCGGTATCCGCCCGCGAGTACACTGCCGCTCGCCTCAAGCGCTGACTCTAGCCGAACGCGAGGAGGTCTCCCGAGGCCTTGTCTGTGGGCAGTCGCTGCGACAGATCGCCCGCAGGCTGAGTCGTGCGCCATCGACCCTGAGCCGCGAGGTCCGCCGCAACGGAGGTTCGAACCGCTATCGGGCGGCAGAGGCGGACAAGCAGGCCAGGAAGCGAGCACAGCGTCCCAAGTCGTGTCGGCTGCTACGCTGTCCCCAGCTCCGCCAGTTGGTTGAAGAGAAGCTGCGCGAGGACTGGGCTCCGCAACAGATTGCCGGCTGGCTGAAACGGACCTATCCGGGCCGCGAGTCACTTTACGTGTCACACGAAACGATCTATCGCAGTCTTTTCATCCAAGCCCGTGGGGCTTTGAAGAAAGAACTGACCCTGTGTCTGCGTTCCAAGCGCACGATTCGCCGCTCCCCGCAGGCCAGCCGCAAGGGCCGTGGCGGCGGACAGATTCGAGATCTGATCTCGATTAGTGAACGCCCGGCCTCGGTCGAAGACCGGGCCGTACCCGGTCACTGGGAAGGGGATCTTCTAGCCGGATCGAACAACACCTACATCGTCACGCTGGTCGAACGTCACACCCGTTATGTGATGTTGGTGAAGGTCTCCGGCAAGGACACCGCAACCGTCGTCTCGGCGCTGATCGAGCACGCCCGGCAATTGCCGGGCGAACTCTACAAGTCGCTGACTTGGGACCGCGGGCTGGAGATGGCCGACCACAAACGCTTCACCCTAGCGACGGACATCGACGTGTACTTCTGCGATCCGCAGAGCCCCTGGCAACGCGGATCGAACGAGAACACGAACGGTCTGTTGAGACAGTACTTCCCCAAGGGAACCGACTTATCCGTACACTCACAAGAGCACCTGGACAGGATCGCTCGCAGGCTGAACGGACGGCCCCGCAAGACGCTGGAGTTTGAAACTCCAGCAGAACGTTTTGACGCTTGTGTTGCGTTGACCGCTTGAGCCGGCACCCAATATAGGAAGTAACTCATCGCCGCTCCTGGAGGCCCTTTCAGCGAGCGCTAAGCGCTACAATCTGCCTGTCATGGTCGGTCGGACCATATCGCACTACCGCGTCATCGAGAAGCTCGGCGAGGGTGGCATGGGTGTCGTCTACAAAGCCGAGGACACCCAGCTCCGCCGAACCGTCGCGCTCAAGTTCCTCCCGCGTGAAACGCTCGATGAGGAGGAGGTCAAGGCTCGCCTGCTGCGCGAAGCACAAGCCGCAGCGGGTCTCGATCACCCCAACATCTGCGCCGTCCACGGCATTCACGAGGAAGAGGGCGAGACGTTCATCGCCATGGCCTACATCGATGGGCCGTCTCTGGCGGAGAAGATCAAGGAACGACCCCTCCCTTTGGAAGAGGCGCTGAGCATCGCCACCCAAATCGCCGAGGGTTTGCACGAAGCCCATGAGCATGGAGTCGTTCACCGGGACATCAAGCCGCAGAACATCCTGCTGACCGCCAAAGGCCAGGTGAAGATCCTGGACTTCGGGCTGGCGTCGCTGACGGGACGCTCGAAGCTGACCAAGACCGGCACGACGCTAGGTACACCGGCCTATATGGCCCCGGAGCAACTCGAAGGCAGAAAAGTCGATCGTCGAGCCGACGTCTGGGCGTTGGGCTGCGTGTTGTACGAGGTGCTCACGCAGAAGACCCCGTTCGATGCGGACTACGAGCAGGCGATCGGCTACGGCATCCTCAATGAAGACCCCGAGCCGGTGACCGCACAACGTGCGGGCTTGCCGACCGAGATCGACCGTCTGATCACGAAGGCCCTGGCCAAAGACCCGGATCATCGCTATCAGCATGCGGATGATCTGCTGGCGGATCTGCGCGCGCTGACCGCGGAGGTTAGGCAAAAGACACCGTCTGGCGGTCCTCGAACGATGGCGGAGGAAACGGCTCTGGCGGACCCGACAGGGAAGGCCCGACAGCTTCTCCCCTGGGCAGTGGCGGCGACCCTAGCAGCGGCCCTTGCGGTCAGCGTTTTCTCCGATCGGCTCGCAGAGAGTCCGCCGGAGCGGATCGTAAGGCGATTCTCGTTCGCTCCAGACGACCTCCACACCGGCATCATCGCGCCCGACGGGAGACATGTTGCGTACATTACCGGCCCCGAGGGGACTGGCACACTGTGGTTGAGACCATTGGGCAACGAGACCCCTCGGCAGCTGGCAGCACCCGTCGACGTCGCCTCCATCCCTTGCCTGGCGTGGTCCCCTGACGGTTCCTCGATCGCTTTCGCGTCGGACGGTCAGCTCAAGCGCGTTGCGCTGGCTGACGGCGCCCCGGTGGTGGTTGCCGAACTACCGGTTGCGCAAGACAACAACGACTGCGTTGGGGCGGCCTGGAGCCCGGACGGAGGGTCAATCGTGTTCGGCAGCGGTTACCGACCATATGCCGTACCCGCTGGCGGCGGCGAGCCGAAAGTCATATTCGAAACGGGCGGACCCGAAGAACCAGCGAATTTCTATTCCCCGCATTTTCTTCCGTCAGTCGGTGCTTCACGAGCATTGGTCTTCAGCGCCGGGTCCCCCATCGGAAGGACGGCGTTGTGGGTCGCCAATCTCGATTCTGGCGAGCAGCACGAGCTTGTACCCGGCAGCCGGGCCTGGTACTCCGACAGCGGACATTTGATCCATGGCTCAACCGCCATGAGTGAGCCCGGATTGTGGGTTCTGCCTTTTTCTCTTGATTCCTTCACAGCGATGGGAGAGCCCTTTCGGATCACGCAGACGGGCTTCCGGGCATCGCTGGCGCAGGACGGCACGATGGTCTACAACGAGCCGCAGCGTACTGGATTGGAGAGACTGACATGGCGCGATAGGAGCGGCGCTGTCCTGGAGAGGGTTGGTCAGACACAAATCCAGATGGTGCGCCCCGCCGTTTCACCAGACGGTCTCCTGGCCGCGGTGGCGTCAGATGAGGGCGGGAGCCTTGATATCTGGGTCCACGATCTTACGCGCGGCTCGAAAACTCGTCTGACGTTCGGCGAAGGTATTGAGAACTCCCCGGCCTGGTCGCCATCCGGGAGGGAGGTTGCGTATTGGGGCTCCTCGTTAGAAGGCATCGGGATTCTGAGCAAGTCCATCGATGATGCGGCCGATGCCCAGGTGCTGGTCGATTCCGAACAAGGGAACGTCTTCGACGCCGTTTGGCTAAACGATGGTCAGAGCCTGGTCTATGCGCGGGCAAGGGGATTGTTTGGCTTCGCCGACATCTGGTATGCGACGCGACGTGAAGACGGCGTGTTCGAGCGGAAGGAGTTCCTGAGTACGCCTGCTGCGGAGAGTATCCCCACGCCGTCGCCTGACGGCCGCTACCTGGCCTACGTCTCCGACGAATCCGGGCGCGACGAGGTCTATATTCGGCAATTCCCCGACGGCTCAGGCAAGCGGCAAGTCTCCCTTAATGGCGGCACGCAGCCCACCTGGCGCCGGGACGGGCGCGAGCTGTTCTACGTCGAGGGAGCCTCACTGATGGCGGTCGAAGTGTCCACCGAAGGCGGCCTGACGCTCGGGCGGCCGCAACGCCTTTTCGATTCGGAAGATCTCCGTTCGTTCAGTCGCCACGCTGAGTACGACGTTTCTCCGGACGGCGAGCGTTTCTTGACTACAGCGCCCGCCGACGACGAAGCGGGCGACGGCTCGGTCATCCGGGTGGTCCAGAACTGGTACGAACAGTTCCGGGATCGGGAGCAGTAGGAACCCCGCCAGAATCACGGTCTCAATCGGCCTTTGACGAGTAGCTTCCTACAAGTCCGAGTGTAGGAAATGACCCCTGCAAAGATCCTTATTGGATCTCTGGCGGCACCCAGGGGTCCGAGGGACAGTCGCCTAAACTAGTTCTTTGCCTCTCGGAACCCGCGGTTAGAAACCCCGTAGACTCCTTCCATGAAGTTTCTGGCCTCTGTTGTCTCCTGGCTTCGCTCTTTGGTGGAGAGTCATGAGCCGGCGAGTGGGCCGGAGCATGACGATCTCGTCCAGCGCGCCGAACTGGGCGATGCTTCCGCCCAGTCCAACCTGGGCGCGATGTACATGACCGGCGAAGGAGTGCCACAAGATGCTGCGGAGGCTGTCAAGTGGTTCCGGCTCGCTGCCGAGCAGGGCGAGGCTTCCGCCCAGTCCAACCTGGGCGCGATGTACATGACCGGCGAAGGAGTGCCGCAAGATGCTGCGGAGGCTGTCGAGTGGTTCCGGCTCGCTGCCGAGCAGGGCGACGCCGACGCCGTCAAGTGGTTTCAGGTCGCCGCAGAGCAAGGTTTTGCCAGTGCCCAGTACAGCCTCGGCCATACGTATCTGAACGGCCAGGGAGTGCCGCGGAACGACGCCGAGGCCACTAGGTGGTGGACGCTCGCCGCTGAGCAAGGTCATGTCGAAGCGCAGCACAACCTTGGCGTCATGTACTACGACGGCCGAGGAGTTCCGCAAGATGACGCTGAAGCCGTTCGGCTGTATCGACTCGCGGCCGAGCAAGGATTCGTCGAAGCCCAGTACGACCTGGGTGTGGCGTACTTACGCGGCGAGGGCGTGCCGCAGGACAATGCCGAGGCGGTCAAGTGGTTTCGACTAGCCGCAGATCAAGATTTTGCTGAAGCGCAGTACGGTCTTGGTGCGTTGTACGCCAACGGCCAGGGCGTGCCGTGGGATCTCGTGCAGGCTCACAAATGGGTCAGCCTAGCCCTTTCGAGCAAGGAAAGAGCCAACGCCTTCCGAAACGTCGAACTCCGCGAAGCCATCGTCGCCGAAATGCCTCCCGAGCAATTAGCCGAAGCCCGGCGCCTAGCCCGCGAGTGGAAGCCGAAGACGTGGGAAGAGTTGCAGGCCGAGTAACTTCCTACAAGTCCTGCCGGTTCAACCGGTCAACGCAACACTAAGGCTAAGTCGTTCAACCGAAATGCTCTAGCGATGAGAGCGGCAAGGGGCTTGCCTACAAGCGGAAGCTGCTAATCGCAATCGCGTAACTCGTTACACTGCAATGGCATGCAGATGAGAGCGAAGCGTCCTCACCGCTTCCCCTTTGCTTTCTTTGGCTTACGCTTCACCATCTCCATTCGCGCCGGGTGTTGCGTCGACCGCTTGAATCCACCCCGCATCGAGGAAACTACTCTGACGGAGTGGCACAGGTTCACGGCGAGCGGTAGCATGCCGCTCACTATGAAACACCGAACCCGCCACTTTTCATCGAAAGCTCTGCCGGAGCTGCAGGCCGCAGCCGAGGCCGTCTTGACGCGACTCACCTCGGAATGTTCCAAGCGATCCTATCGGAGCGCGATCAAACACTTCGTGCGCTGGTATTGCGCCAGTCCCAAGCTGGCCTTTGACCGCAGAACAGTCGTCTCCTACGTAGCGGAGTTGGAGGAGCGACGACTTGCTCCTTCCACCATCGGCGTCCGTCTAGCCGCTATTCGGGCCCTGGCATCAGAATGTTGCGAACTCGCCCTGGTCGGGGCCGAAGCGGTCGCCGGGATTGCCCGTGTCGCTGGGGCCAAGCGCCTGGGAACCAGAGTGGGCAACTGGCTGAGCGCGGAGCAGAGTCGAAGACTTCTCCAGTCCCCGAACCAGCAATCGAGCCGCGGTCTACGTGATCGAGCCATGTTGGCGATGATGCTTGGCTGCGGATTCAGACGCAGCGAGTTGGTCGCTCTCAACGTGGCACACTTGCGCTCGCGAGAAGGGCGCTGGTTGGTGGTCAATCTAATCGGCAAAGGAGGAAGAATGCGGACGGTTCCCGTTCCTACTTGGGTGATGACTCGCGTGAATCAGTGGACCCAAAAAGCTCAGATCACATCCGGCCCGCTGTTTCGACCGATTACCAAGATGGGCGTCATCTTACCCAGGCGGCTATGCGACCGGTCGGTGTGGAACGTGGTGCATGAGCACAGCGGCCGCGAGGGATTGCTGTCGATTGCGCCGCATGACTTGAGACGAACCTGCGCTCAGTTGTGCTTTCGATCAGGCGGAGCGTTGGAACAGATTCAGTTTCTGCTGGGACATGCTTCATCGCAGACAACGGAACGCTACCTGGGCTGTCGGCAAGAGTTGGTGAGCGCTGTCAACGACTCGATGCCGTTGGCGTTCCGCGCTCGGCTGACTGCGTCTTGAGAACGGTCCTGGAACTCAATCGGCTGAAGACCGACTCAGCTCGAATAGAATCGACGACAACCATTCCGGCTCACGCAGTCGGACTGCCGAAGAAAGTGCTTCGGTGTAGAAGCGGTCATCGGTACCCTGCGCAGTGAGAGACAGCTGCTCGAACACTTCTGATGCCGCAACCCAGTCGTCGCGTTCGACGGCTTGCTTGAGCAGTTCGAGTTTTGCCCGATCGCGCATGGTGACAGTCTACCTTGCTGGCTTGAACCGTCGTTGTTCGCCGGCTATACCCTGTGAGCAAACGTACTTCTGACGGCTCAGCCTAAAAGGTCATTTCCGCGATGCGGACTTGTAGGAAGTGACTCGGTGAAGGACGAGTGAAGCCGCGATGCTGGCAGCTTCTACTGTTCCCAGACGCGGAACCTCAGTCCAGCCGCAACGTAGAGATTGGATTCAGCGAGGCCGCGTAGCGGGCAGGGATTGCGGACGCCAGCACCGCAATCGAAAGTACGACGATCACGACACCAAGATACGCGGCGGAATCGAAGCGACTCACGCCGAGAAGATACGGTTCGAGGGCGGACGACAGCACCATCGCCGATGCGACCCCTGTGACCAGACCGCCTGCAACGAGGGCGAGGCCCTTGGCCAACACAAGGCGTACTATCTTCCCAGGACTCGCGCCTACCGCTAGACGAATCCCGATCTCTCTACGCCGAGACGATACAAAAGACCAAATGACGCCGTATACACCGAGACCAGCCAAGCTGAGAGCGGCGACGGCGAACGCCGACACGATAGACGACGAAAATCGGTGGATTGCTAGTCGTTCCGCCATCAATGAGTCAGCCATCCAAGGGCCGTCGATGGGCTGCATCGGGTCCAGATTCCAGAGAATCTGTCGAGCCGAAGCCGCCACGTCCTCAACGTGATCTGTACGCACGACGAAGTAGACCATATCGGGCGGTGCTTGCCTTATTGGACGGTAGACAACATCCGTAGATCCGCGCTGGAGCGGAACGCGAACATCCGCCACGACACCGACGATTTGCGCCATCATTGGCGTGCTGGAACTGTCCAGCAACTGGATCCGTGAACCGATGGCCTCACCCGCGAAGTAGGAGTTGGCTAGGCTACTGCTGACGATGACGACGGGCGGACCGTCGGAGGAGTCTCTTGAGTCGAACGCTCTTCCTTGAAGCAGGGGTACACGCATGGCCGCGAAGTAGGAGTCAGCAATCATCCTTGCAGCGGCCTGGGGCCACTGACCGGTGTCCGCAGTCTGTGCGTTCGGAGCGGCAAACGGGGCCAACTGCTGGTCTTCGTGCGATGGAAGCAAGTCTACGGCCGTCGCCGCTTCAACCTGTGGGAGTGCATACAACTCCTGGGTGACGCGTTCGTAGAGTGCTCCTCTTGAAGCCGCATCTTCGTATCGGGACTCGGGAAGACCAATCCACAAAGACATCAGATTCTGGGCATCAAAACCAGTCTGCGTGTGCTCGGCGATCCAGTAGCCCTTGAGCAACAGACCGCCGGATACCAGCAGCACAACGGATAGAGCGACTTGTCCCACCATCAACGCCGCGCGGCCCCGATAGTCGCCCCCGGCTGTCGATGTGCCAGCGCTGCTAAGAACTGCGGTCAAGGGAGACCTAGAAAGCCCAAGCAGTGGCGAACCACAGCATAGGAGGGTGGTCAGCCCGGAGATGGCCACAGCAAAGCCTGCGCCGAGCAAATCAACACGAAAACCGCTACTGCCGCCGGGCACCAGGCCGATGACTTCGGGTGGAATTAAGGAAACGAGAGCGTCTAGGCCTATGTAGGCAAAGGTGAGCCCAGCGAGCGAGCTTGCGAGCGTAAAGACGGCCGCCTCTGCAACAAACCCCTTGGCAATGTCGCCGTTGGTCGCACCAAGGGCCCCACGGATGGCGATCTCCTGTTTGCGTCGAATCCCGCGAGCCAGGACCAATCCCGCCCCGCTATTACACGCTACAAGCAGCAACATTACAACTGCCGCGAACAGCAGTAGCGCGGGCCGTCCCGTATCGCCCATCCACCGACTGTGCAAACTCTCAACGCTGGCGGTCCAGCCCAGGCGCTGCTGCGGGAACTGGGAGCTTAGATCTTCGATGGATCGCCGAGCGACGGAATCGGCATGCGAAAGCTCAGCTCCTTGCCGAAGGCGGGCGATGACGATCGGAAGGTTCGACCGCAGGGCCGCCTCAGAAACTCGCGGTCTGGATGAGAGAGGGAGGACAACATCGGGGACATGTTCCAGGAATCGGAAATCACTTGGTAGCACTCCGATGATCGTGTGGTCACGGTTGGCTAGGGAGATAGTTTCCCCTACCGCGCTTTCACGCTCCCCGAAACGGCTTCTCCAGAATCGATGCGAGAGGACGACGACCGGGCTACCGGCATTCGCCTCCTCGACGGCAAAAAGTCGCCCGAGTGAGACTTTCTGGCGAAGCAATTCAAAGAAGCCGCCGGTTACCGAGGCGGCCATGAGCGCAGCAGGCCGGTCTTGACTGGTTAGGTTCAGATCATGCAGGCGGTAACCAGCCACGCCCAGGAAGGACTGCGTCTCGCTTTGCCACGCCTCTAGAGCAGCGAACGAGCCGCCCCTTGATCGTCCACTTCCGTCGATCTCGCTGAGTACGACGAGCGCGTCCGGTTCGGAGAGAGGAAGAGGACGCAGGACCAGGGTTTGTACGACACTGAAGCCGATCGTAACGGCACCGACTCCAAGAGCAAGGGCCAAAGTTGTCGCTGCGAAAAACCATGGCTGCTTGCGTAGTCTTCTAAGAGCTTGACGCAGGTGTCCTGATGGCATGGGCACAGCATAACAACCTGACGAGTGGTGGTCGATTTAGGCACTTGGGTAACGCTCACCGAGCCTCGTCCGCTGCGTCTCCGCCGCCCATGGAGACTTAGCCGAATCCCTCGACATCGGAATTGTGACGCTGTGGGAGTTGCGAAAAGGCTGCCAGGAGCGGCTGAGAGTAACTTCCTATATTGGGGGTGGTCTCAAGCGGTCGATACAACACTTCACCTAGGAAGGAGAAGTGGATGCGAAGGAAGAAAAGGAAGGAGCGGGTAGCGCGAGGATACAGCGAGGCCCAGCGGGCAGAGATGTGGGATCGCTGGAGCCGAGGGGAGTCGCTGAAGGCGATCGGACGCATCTTCGGCAAGGAAGGAGGGTCGGTCTTTGGGCAGCTTGCGCCCTATGGCGGCATCCGCCCGCGACCACGGTGCCGCTCGCCGTTGGCGCTGACGCTAGTCGAGCGAGAAGCGATCTCCCGAGGGGTTGCGGCGGGACGATCGATGCGCTCGATCGCCCGGGCATTGAGGCGTGCCGCATCGACGGTCAGTCGCGAGATCCATCGTAACGGAGGTCGCAGCGCCTATCGCGCAACCGAGGCCGAGGAGCGAGCGTGGAGTCGAGCACGGCGTGTGAGACGCTGTCGGCTGTCGTGTAGCCCGAAGCTGCGACATCTGGTCGAAGAGCAACTGCAGTTGCTCTGGTCGCCCGAGCAGATCGCCGGTTGGCTGAAGCGAACCTACCCGCAGGATGAGTCGTATCGGGCTTCGCACGAAACGATCTATCGCGGCCTGTACGTCCAGCCTGGCGGGGCTTTGACGAAAGGACTGACTCGGCACCTGCTCTTCCACCGCTCGATTCGCCGCTCCCGACACGCCACCCGCAAAGGCCACGGCAAAGGGCAGATCGCCGACATGATCTCGATCCACCAACGTCCGGCTGCAGTTGAACACCGGGCAGTACCGGGTCACTGGGAAGGCGATCTGGTGATGGGATCCGATGGCAGTTGCTTTGTGACGCTGGTCGAACGGTACTCGCGTTACTTGGTGCTGGTGAAGGTGTCGAACAAGAAGACGAAAACGGTCATATCCGCCCTCATCGAGCACGCCCGGCAATTGCCGGGCGTGCTCTACAAGTCGCTGACTTGGGACCGCGGGCTGGAGATGGCCGACCACAAACGCTTCACCCTAGCGACGGACATCGACGTGTACTTCTGCGATCCGCAGAGCCCCTGGCAACGCGGATCGAACGAGAACACGAACGGTCTGTTGAGACAGTACTTCCCCAAGGGAACCGACTTATCCGTACACTCACAAGAGCACCTGGACAGGATCGCTCGCAGGCTGAACGGTCGGCCCCGCAAGACGCTGGAGTTTGAAACTCCAGCAGAACGTTTTGACGCTTGTGTTGCGTTGACCGCTTGAGCCGGCAGGACTTCGAGGAAGTGACCCATTTCGGGGGTCTCGGAGGGTCAGAACGACCCGTTTCTAGGGGTAGGTGCCGCGATGCGGTGCTTGTAGGAAGTTACTCCGTGCGAGGGAATCTACCCGTCGGGTGCGCAAGACCACGACACCATGGCGAACTGGAAAAGTGCTACCATCCCGGCGCCAATCTTTGGAGGAACGATGTCAACAAACGATACTGCCGATCCTGCTCCACCGCCCCAAGCGGTGATCATGCAGATGGTCATGGGTTCTTGGATAGCGCGATTGATTTCCGAGGTCTCGCGCCTGGATATCCCGGACAAGCTCAAGGCCAAAGGAGCGCAAACCCCCGCTGAGCTGATTTCAGGCGGCGTCGGTGTCAACGAAATGGCCTTGACCCGCGTACTGCGGGCGTGCGCCAGCTTCGGCCTGGTCAGCGAAAGCAAGGCCGGTAAGTTCGGCCCCACCGAGCTTTCCGACGTGCTGACGGCCGATGCGCCCGGATCGGTCAAGGTAATCGCCGAGGAGGTCGCCGGGACATGGCTAAGGATGTGGGGCCCGCTGGACGAAGGGATCCGCACCGGCGAGCCAGTCGCGCGAAACGTTTTCGGCATGGAGTGGTGGGACTATCTCAACGCCAATCCCGAGGAGTTGGAACGGTTCGGCGAGTCAATGAAGTCGAACAGCTTGAATTCGCTGAAAGGCGTTCTCGAGAATTGTGATTTCAGCGCCTCGACGCGCATCGTCGACGTCGCGGGCGGGTTCGGCCACATGGTGGTGGCGCTGCTCGAGAAATATCCCCGTATGGAGGGGGCACTGCTCGACATCCCGCAATTGATCCCCGTGGCGAAAGAGAAGAACCCGGTCGCCGATCCCAGCGTCGCCGCTCGTCTTGAGTATGTCGGCGCGGACATGTTCGAGGCCGTTCCGGCTGGCGACCTCTACATCCTCAAACACATCATGCACGATTGGACGGACGAGCTTTGCATTCGAATCCTCAAGAACTGTCACCAGAGCATGCAAGGTGAAGGCCGCCTCATTTGCGTCGATTCCGTTCTTCCGCCCTTAGGAGCCGCAAGTGGGACGTCGGCGAAGCTCCTTGACGTGTCGATGATGCTCTTCATTCGCGGCAAGGAGCGGACCATGGAGCAATGGGAGCAGATCTATGAGGCAGCGGGCTTCCGCATCGTCAGCGTGACTCCCCTCCACGACAACTTCGGAACGAGCATCGTGGAGGGCGCAAAGGCTTAACAAAGCGAGGGCTAAAGGACCTCGTGGCGCTCGCTGGACGCGTCAACCAGGGCCGTTGGTGTACCGTCATTTCCTCGATCCGGGGTGGTCTCAAGCGGTCGACGCAACACCCGTCGCGAACGGAGAACGTGACGCGTAAGCGGAAGAAAGTAAAGGGGAAGAGACGAGGGCGCCTCGCTCTCGTATGCATGTCATTGCAGTGCAACGAGTTACGCAATTGCGATTAGTGGCTTCCGCTGGTCGGCAAGCCCCTTGCCGCTCTCATCGCTAAGACATTTCTGTTGAACGACTTAGGCCTAGTGTTGCGTTGACCGGTTGAGCCGGCAGGACTTGTAGGAAGTTACTCGGGATGGAGGTTCTAAGCGCGGAAGATCTGGCGAAGTTTACTGCCGGCGACCGCAGAACCATTAGTACCTGAAATCATTTCTGTTGACTAGGTACACGAAAACAAGTATGCTCGTGTGGTGAGGCAACATGAGTGACCCGACGACCGACATCCCTTATGGAACTCTGGATCTACTGGTGCTCAAGACGCTCGATGCGATGGGGCCGCTGCACGGTTTTGGGATCGCACGGAGGATCGAGCAGGTTTCCGAGAATCTGCTGCGTCTGAACCAGGGGTCGATCTACCCGGCGCTTTTACGACTGCAGCAAAAAGGATGGGTCAAGACCGAGTGGGGCACGTCCGACAACAACCGCCGGGCGAAGTTTTATTCGCTCACCGCTTCGGGCAAGCGTCAGTTGAAGCTTGAGGTCGAGAACTGGGAAAGAACCAGCGCTCTTGTTGCCCGGTTCCTCGGGGTGAGGTCGTGATGCTGCGCGTGGCGTTGAGTCGGCTGCTCGGTTTGTTCGGAAAGCAGAAGCGCGATCAGGAGTTGGACCAGGAAATTCGTACCCACCTCGACATGGCTACCGAGGAGAACCTGCGGCGGGGGATGAGCGCCGATGAGGCTCGCCTAGCCGCGCGCCGCGATTTCGGATTCGTCGAGCCGATGAAGGAAGAGTTCCGCGACATCCGCGGGGTCAGCTTTCTAGAAACAACCTTTCTCGACCTCCGCTATGCCGTACGCTCCCTCTTCCAGAATCCCGGATTCACCGCCGTCGTAGTAGTCTCGCTCGCGTTGGGTATCGGAGCTAACACGGCTGTTTTGAAGGCAGTGTCGTCAACGCCATTCTGCTGCGGCCATTGCCGTACGAAGACCCCGAGCGCGTCGTCTTCATTATGAAGGCGCATGCGCATACGGAGAACCGGCGGCCCGCGTCGGCTGAGGACTACCAGGACTGGGAGGAAGAGAATCCGGTCTTTGAGCGAATGGCCTATTGGGGTGCCGGGGGTGGCGCGACATTAACCGTGAAGAACGACGGCGTTGCCCAACTCATCGAGGGGCAGCGTGTTTCGGCCTCGCTATTTTCAGTGCTGGGGGTGCGGCCGATCCTTGGGCGAAACTTTCTGCCCGATGACGAGCAGGACGCAGCGGCACCCACCGTCATCCTGAGCTATCGCCTCTGGGAGCGACTCTTTGAAAAAGATCCGAACGTGATCGGAAAGAACCTGCGGATCGACCATGAGAATGCCACCGTCGTGGGCGTCATGCCGCCAGGCTTCTTCTTCGCCGACGAGAAAGCGCAGATTTGGGTAGTCGCCCGTGCGGACTTTAGGCGCTCGTCACAATTCCTGCCGGTGATCGCACGCCTCAAGCCTGGAATCTCGATCGGGCAAGCGCAGGTCGCCATGGAAACGCTCGCCGCGCGGCGTGCGGAGGAGTATCCCGAGACCAACGCCGATTGGGGCGTTACAGTGATGCCACTGCACGATGCCTGGTTCACGGGAGCTCGCCTTCAGGACAGTCTTCTCATCTTTTCGTGTGCGGTGGGATTCGTCTTGCTCATCGCTTGCGCCAACGTTGCCGGTTTGCTGCTGGTGCGGAGTTCGTCTCGGCGAAAAGAGATGGCCACTCGGCTGGCTCTCGGGGCCGGCCGGTGGCGCTTGGTGAGACAGCTCCTCACTGAGAGCACATTGCTCGCGATTGTTGGTGGAGTTCTGGGAGTCGCCGTGGCGTATGGCGGTCTCAAGGTTCTGCTTCTAGAGAAGGTTCTCCCGCGCGTGTATATAACAAGCATGAACCCCTGTCTTTTTTGCCGGGGTGGCCTGTCGATTCTGCCGGGGTGGCTGGTAAATCTGCCGGGGTGGTCGGCGTATCTACCGGGGTGGTCGGCAATTCTGCCGGGGTTGAGTCTACCCCTGTCTTTTTTGCCGGGGTATCGTCTACGGCATCTGCGTCGAGCCGGTCAATCTCGCCCTGTAGTATCCAGTAGTTGAACCTGTAGGCGGACCCGCGCCGGTCTCCGTTCGCTGGCTGTACGCTGATCAGCAGGAGATCATCGAGGACCCCGAGCGCTTCGCGAATGGTTCTTTCGGCGGCGGTACCTTGAAGGGCCGAAGCCCACTGTCCGATCTTGCGCCGAAACCACTCTGGCTCGCCTTTATCGTCTCGAATCTCGGCAATGAATAGCGCTTCGTTGAGAAGCATCGCCGCGACGACGTTGCCGCCGCATATCTCGACGAAGGATGCCCGCGCGATGACCAGTCGGTCCTTGGGGCGATGTTGGATTAAGGAGCAGCCGAAGTCGTCTTCGTTGCTACTGGGGGGCTTATGGTCGGAGCCCTTTGGGTGTACAATCTGCATGTAGGTAATCCTTCTGCGCCTTTGGCCAGGCGTTTAGGTAACAACTTGGGAGCCGAGTCTTTGGGTGGACTCGGCTCTCTTCGTTGTGGCCGTGGTCGGTCATCTTTCCATGGCGGTCACCATGCCGGTCAAACCATTCACAACCATTACGTGGTGCTATTTGTAAGTTGTTGATTCTAGGTAATGGCATGTGGAATGCATTACCCCTTCCTTCGGGCTCATAACCCAAAGGTCGTAGGTTCAAATCCTACCCCCGCAACCAACTGCCTCCAATCGGTCGCAGACTCCCTCCTTAGGCCTTTTCTCAGAACGACAACCGCAGGCCGAGTTGTAGAGTTCGAGGGCCGGTTGTCCCACCGCTTAGGTAGCCCACATCCCCGCGGTTCAATCGAGTGTCAAGCCCGTTCAAGTTCTTGAGATTGAGAGCATTGAAGGCTTCTACTCTTAGTCCGATGCGCACTCTCTCCGTTGGAGCGAAGTCCTTGGACATCGAAACGTCGAGTGTCGTAAAACCTGGAAGGTCGAGGATATTGCGGCCGGAGTTGCCGACATCAAAGGGTTCGAAGCCATATTGGCTTTCCGTACACCACGGCAGATCAACGCATGGCACCGCCTCGAAATCAGACGCATTGAACCAAGGGTAATCGACTCCCCTAACGCCGGGTTCCTCCTCTACAAGGCCGGAGCCGACCCGGTTTGGGCGAATGGACTGTCCGTAATCGCGGAGAGGCGACTCGCTCCGTACCGTAAACGGAGCACCACTCATCATGCGGGTGATGCCGGACAGCCTCCATCCGCCAATCAGCGCATTCCATCCCTTCCCAATACCGTCCAGCCACTTCTGCCCTCGGCCCACTGGAAGATCCCATGTTCCGGCGGCGTTGAATACGTGCCGCCGATCGAAGGACGACCGTCCACGGTCGAGGTTCGGCGAGTAACGGTCCTGCTGAAAAGCTCCGTCACTGACGAAAGTCGATGCCTCGTCGATCGATTTTGAGTACGTATAGTTGAGCCGAAATACAACACCGTGGGAACTTTGGCGTCTAAAGGAGAACTGAGCCGCCTGATAGCTTGAGTTCGAACTGAAGGTCAGATAGCTAATTCCGCCGGGATAGCGTTGATCTGGGCTGACAAACGGTGAACGACCGGTCTGATAGGTAACACTCTAAACCGGACGGATGGGTAACAGTATAGGCGGTGGTCAGTGGCCCCCGCGGGGGCCACTGACTGCCGAGCCGAGCGGCCACAGTACGCGGTTGGCGGCGTCGAACAAGGCGAGTTCCACCGGACCGAACCAGATCTGCCAAATGGCTTCGTCCACTTCGACTAGCCCGACCAACTCGCGAGCCAACGCTTCACTCAGGAAGTACTTCTCGCCGAGGAACTTGATGCGTCCGTCGTGGCGCACTCGTCGGCGCTCCCAGTGCCCCGGGTAATCCAGATCAGCAAGCTCGCTGGGATAGGCGCGTGTTGCTGGTGCATAGAACGCCGCCGGGGGCCGCTGTCTCAACGCTTCATGCGGACGTTCTTGGTTGTATTCATGACGAAAGAGGTCGAAGCGGCGCTGCTGTCGGCGACGATCGCCAGCCGGAGGTCTCACTGTCTCGGCTTTGAGCGTGCGGTGTAGCCGCTCGTGGCGACCGTTCTGCTGCGGCTTGCCCGGCTCGATGCGCTCCACCGCAATGCCCAGCTTCAGCCACCAGACGTTCAACCGGCTCAAGCGTCCGGTGCCGATGGAGGCGAACGGCGAACCGTTGTCTGAGCGTATCCTTCGTGGCAGCCCGCGCTCCAGAAACAACCGCTCCAAGCCTCGGCGGGCCTCGGCGTAGGATGTGCCCACGTGTGCGGTGCAGTTGAGCAGGAAACGACTATATCCGTCGACGACCGTTAGCGGATAACACAGCACGCCGTCGCCGGTGCGAAACTGCCCCTTGTAGTCGATCGTCCAGAGGTCGTTGGGCGCTTCGGGTTCGCGCAACGGACTGGGTGCCGCTTCGGCCAGTCGCCGCATCCGCTTGCGCCCGCGAACGAGTCCGGCTCGCTTCAGCGCGTCGCCGATCGTCGACGCCGCTGGCCAGCTTGTCTGTGACTCTTTCGACTCCAGCCAGGCCCTGAGCTTCTTCGGCCCCCAACTCGGATGCTGCCGACGCGCTTCTATCACTCGTCGCTCGACCGACTCGGGTATCCGACCGGGCTGACGGTGTGCCGCGTGCGAGCGGTCTTCCAGCTCTGGCCAACCGCCTTGACGGAAGCGTTCTAACCACTTGTATCCGGTCCTGCGGCTGATCCCGTAGAGTCGACACAGCGCCGCCACGTTCGTCGTTCTTCCCGCCCCCGCTCGCAGCCAGTCTTCAATGAATCTCTTGCGTTCTTCCATCGGATAGGTCTCCTTCCATGGCATCTCGCCATGGTGTTACCTATCCGCCCGGTCTAACCTGTTACCCTTCCGCCCGGTCTGTACAGTGCGCCAGGGCGCACGGATATATTCGTCAGCAAGCTCGACAGCGCGGGCAACTTCATCTGGGCCCGCCAGATGGGTGGACCGCAGGCAGATAGCAATGTCTCTGCCATAGCGGTGGACAGCATCGGCAATGTCTACACGACGGGGCGCTTCATCGGTACCGCCGACTTCGACCCAGGCCCAGGCGTCTTCAACCTAACCACCTCGGCCGGTTCCCAGGACTTCTTCGTCTCCAAGCTCGACAGCGCCGGGAACTTCGTTTGGGCCCGGCGGATAGGTGGGCCAGGCTTTGACCAGAGCTTCGATGTGGCGGTGGACGGCAGTGGCAATGTCTACACGACCGGGGAATTTGTCGGTTCGGTTGACTTCAACCCCGGCGCCGGTGTCTTCAACCTTCTCTCGCCTGGAGACTGGGACATCTTCGTCTCCAAGCTCGACAGTGCCGGGAACTTCGTTTGGGCTCGGGAAATGGGTGGACCAGGTGATGAGGTGGGCTTGGCCGTCGCGGTAGACGGCAGCGGCAATGTTTACACGACGGGGTATATCAATAGTTTCACCAACTTTGACCCAGTTGCCGGCCCCTTCAACCTGACCTCGGCCGGTGGCCGGGACATCTTCGTCTCTAAGCTCGACAGCTCTGGGAACTTTGTTTGGGCCCGGCAGATGGGTGGGACGGGTGATGACCGGGGCTTAGACGTGGCGGTGGACAGCAGCGGCAATGTCTACACGACGGGGTCTTTCGATGAGACCGTCGACTTCGACCCGGGCCCGGGTGTCTTCAACCTGACCGGATCCGGGGGCTTTGTCTCCAAGCTCGACAACGCCGGGAGCCTCATCTGGGCCCGACAGACGGATGGGACGGGAGAGAGCATGGGGCTTGACGGCAGCGGCAATGTCTACACGACGGGCGGCTTCAGCGGTATCGCTGACCTCGACCCTAGTGCCAGCGTCTTCAACCTGACCTCGGCCGGTTCCAGCGACGTCTTCGTCTCCAAGCTCGACAGCGCCGGGAACTTCGGCTGGGCCCAGCAGATGGGTGGGACGGGTCTTGACGAGGGCACTGGCATGGCGTTGGACGGCAGCGGCAATGTCTACACGACGGGGCGGTTCACCGGCACCAGTGACTTCGACCCTAGTGCCAGCGTCTTCAACCTGACCTCGGCCGGTGGCAGGGACCTCTTCTTGGCGAAGTATACGGGCGAGACCAGTGGAGGTCTGCCACCCGTGATCAGCGAGGGAGGCATCGTACTCGCGACTCTACTACCCACAGTCAACACCGTTTCACCGCTTTCGATCATCAGCGTGTTTGGAGAGAACTTCACCACCGAAATGATTGCGAACCCGAACCTGGACAGTGAAGGCAAACTCGCCACCACGCTCGGCGGCACTTGTCTGATGATGAACGGCCAAGCGCTGCCGATCTTCGCCATCTTCCCCACTCAGATCAACGCTCAGGTTTCCGCAGACAAGACGTTGGGACCGGCCAGCTTTACTGTCGTCACCAACTGCGCAACGACGGCGCCGATAAGCAGTTCTCCTCTGACGATTGAGATAGGCAGGGCGGCAGCTCCTACACCCCAAGCACTCACCAGCGGCGTCGAAATGGCCACTGTCGAGGAGGCCACTCCAGGGTTTTTCCTATTCCCTCCCCGCACCGTTGACGCCTTCATCGCAGCGAGGTTCAACGCAATCCCCAACCAGCTACCGGTTCCTGTGGCTCCGGCAAACTCGTTCCCAAACGATAGATTCGGACCTTCGCGCCCAGCGGAGCCAGGCGACATCATCTTGCTCTATGGCACCGGCTGGGGCGAGACGACAGCAGGGCTGGCTGCAGGTGAACTGGCGTCAGGCGCCGCGGAACTGCTGCCCGAAGCCAATCCGATGGTGACCTTTGGCGGCATTCCGATGTCCTCGGAGGACGTGTTGTATGTGGGCGTCACGCCCACTACGGCCGGTCTCTACCAGCTCGCGATTCGCGTGCCAGCAAACGCGCTGCCAGGCAACAACGAAGTCATACTCACCGTCTATGGCAAGTCCACGCCGGTGGGGCCGGTCATTCCGGTCGTGGTGCCTTAAGTGGCGGTGCGCCCGAACGCAAAGTCACTTCCGACCACCCATCAGAGCGGTCGCACAATCCATACGCCATCCCAGCTGAATACCACCCCAGCCCTAGTCAGCGTCTATCATTGATGCTGACGCGTTTAGCGAGGGGCGCTAGACATTCTCTAGTGGTGGTCAGACAAGATCTCCTCCCGAGAGTACGTCTACTGATGCAATCGAACGTCGCGACTCTTGTCGAGAAGTCCAGTTCGGGAGACCCGCAGGCCGCATCCGATCTCTTTCTGCTCCTCTACGACGAGTTGCGCCAGTTGGCGCGGGGATACATACGGCGCGAACGCTTCGGGCAGAGTATCGGCGCAACCGGGCTCGTGCACGAAGCGTACATGCGTCTAATACCGGACGCCCCTACAGATTGGGAGGATCGCACTCACTTCTTGGCGATCGCGGCTCGAGCCATGCGCCAGGTTCTGGTCGCACACGCTCGAACGCGCTCGGCACAAAAGCGCGGCGGTGGTGTGCCAGCGGTTACTCTAAATGACGTTCCCATCGAGGCTGCTCTGGGAATCGTTGATCTGATTGCCCTGGATGACGCAATGACTGAACTTGCCAGGCATGATTCGCGCATGGCCGAGCTAGTCGAATTGCGATTTTTTGGTGGCCTTACACTGGAGGAGGCGGCGAAGAGTCTGGACATCTCTCCTGCCACGGCAAAACGCTGGTGGACATTTGCGAGAACCTGGCTCCGTCGAAAGTTGGAGAGTTGAGCGCAAGTCGATTCAGTCGTCTACAGTCCGTCTTCGACGCGGCTACCGCGCTTTCTGGAGACGCTAGGCAGTCGTACATCGTGGAGGCCTGTGGAGGCGATGAGGACTTGCGGAATGAAGTGGAGGCCTTGCTCTCGGTCCACGGCACAGACTCTCCTCTTCTTGAGACCGGTCTCCTGAGGTTGCTGAACGGCTTCTCCGAAGGCGATTTAGTTGGACCCTATCGCGTCGTCCGCGAGATCGGTCGTGGTGGGATGGGGGTTGTCTACCTGGCTGAAGATACGCGTCTGCATCGGCAAGTCGCTTTGAAGATACTCGCGCCGTCACTGCGGACGAGTGGGAAGCAGCAGGTACGGTTTCGCCGCGAAGCTGAAATGGCCGCGAACATTTCTCACCCGGGTGTGGCCACGATCTATGCCCTCGAAGAATCGGAGTCGATCCAATACATAGTCACGGAATATGTTCCCGGCGAAACGCTAGATATCGAATTCAAACGCGGTCCGCTGGATTCTGATGCGGTAATCGACATTGGTCTCCAGCTTTCCGCCGCGCTTTCTGCGGCTCACGGTAAGGGTGTCACCCATCGTGACCTGAAACCCAATAACATCATTCGGGCCAGCGATGGAAAGCTCAAGCTAGTCGACTTCGGTCTCGCCCTTGGGTTCGAGTCAGACGAAGATACGCACACTCGTTTGACCGATCCTGGTTCATTGCTTGGGACGCCCGCCTATATGTCTCCCGAGCAACTTCGCGGCAATTCCGCGGATTTTCGGAGCGACTTGTTTTCGATGGGAATCCTGTTGTGCGAGGCGGCAATCGGTCAGCATCCTTTTGCCGGAAGCACCGTAGCAGTGACAATGGCCGCGCTACTGGAGAGCGAGCCCAAGGGCATGGAGCAGTTGCGGGTCACCTCTCCGGGGCTGGCTGCTGTGATTGATCGATGCCTCCAAAAGGATCCGGAGCTGCGCTTCACGTCCGCAGCCGAACTCCACGAGGAACTTGAGCGATTGCACCAGCAGGGCCCGAATGCCGTCCCTGCCATGGGGTACTCACCGTCCGACCGCCAAGTCACACTGGCGTGGTGGGTATTCCACCAATTCGCGGTGATCACTTTCTGTTGCTTGCTGACTGCGGCGCTCTGGCTGGTGAAAGAGTGGGTGCCAAGTGTTCTCCCGCGGCTCACGTTCATCCTCGGTTTGGCGGTAGCTGGTGTGATCACCGTCATACGGATCCATCTAGTTTTTACCTCGCGATACAACCCCTCGGCCATCATCCGCGAATCGTCTCGTGCCCTGCCCTGGCTGAGACGCGCCGACTGGAGCTTCAGCGTAATTCTGGCGGTGGCAGCAATCGAAATTGCGATGGAACGTGAACTCGTGGCAGCCCTACTGCTCGGTGCCGCCGTAGCCTACTGGGCCGTGTTTAACTTTGTCGAGCCCGCCACTCGGAGGTCTGTATTTCCAGGTGCGCTCCGTAAGGGGTGACCCTCAAGTGCATGCCCAACGTAGTCCCTCTGCTCGACCGACCAAATAAACTTGTGGTTACGTGAGCCAATAAGGCTCCGTTTTGCACAGTACCCAGCAGAAGGGGAAAGACCAGGCCACAGACCAAGGTTTGGACGACTTCAACTAAGAAAGATTGGGGAGAACAGCACATTCAGACAGTTGGCGATCCGCGCTCTGGCGCTGGGCTACGTTCAACCTCGTTGGAGTGAGCGGCGTTTCGATACAACTGGTAATCCTGACCGCGCTCATCAACTCGGGTTTTCACTACTTGATCGCTACCGCGTTGGCTGTCCAAGTCGCGGTACTCAACAACTTCGCCTGGTACGAACGCTGGACCTGGAGTGACCGGCCCGCAGCGGGTTTGTCCGCGACACTGGGTCGGCTTTTCCGATTCAACATGACGGTGGGTATTTTCTCAATCGCACAGAATCTGTTTTTCATGAACGTGCTAGTCGGTTATGTTGAGCTCCCGCTCATACCCGCGAATATTATCGGAATCTCGCTCTGTTCCCTGCTCAACTTTTTCATCAGCGATCGACTGGTTTTCAAGAGGCCGATCGTGCCGAGTTGGTCGGAGGCCGTAGTCGACGACTCGAGGCTAGCTGGTCCCGCATTGAGCGGCCCGCAACCCGACGAGATGACCGCAGTTCGCTCAAGTCGCACCCGTGCCAGCCAAGAATGGGCGCTAATGGGGGTACAGAGACCGTAGTGGAGACTACTTCACATCTGGTCTCGCACGCGCTGGGTGCAAGCGTACGCCCAAAGGCCAGTCAGGAACTTCGGGCGCCGCTTATGGAAGTACCTACGATGTCGAAACGCTTGACCGCCCTCGATCGTCTTCTGATTGGTTATACGGCGCTGCTGGCAGTTTTCATCAGCCTCAATGCCTCGACCATGAGGCGGCCTGTCGAACTACTGGTGGCCCATGCCGCGATCATCGCTTTCATCTATCTGCTGCCAGCACGTGGGGCTGCGTGGGAGTTTCGCACGGCGCGTGAGGGCCTGTCAAGATTTGTGGTTCGACACGCACTGAGATTCCTTCGTTACATGTATCCGCTGGGTCTGGTGATCTTCTACTTCGAAGAGGTTAGCTACTTCGTCAACTCACTCTGGACGGATGTGCCCTACTGGTTTGAACCCTATCTGTTCGCTGCTGACCGAACGATTTTCGGCGGTGATCTCAGCGTCCTGCTAAACCCCTACGTAGGAATGCCGCAAGACGAGATCCTGCACTTTTTCTACTTCTCGTACTACTTGATCGTCCTGGGTGGCGGAACTTTCGCCTACGTCGGATTTCCTTTCACGAAAAGGTTGGCCGGACCAGGGTTTACGATGGCGATCACGTCAGTGACGGCGTCATTTCTGTTTGCGTTCATCTGGTATCCGTATCTGCCCGCACGAGGCCCGTGGGAGACCCCCGAACTCATGGAGGGATTGACGGCCTTTAAGGGAATCGTCTTCGTGCCTTGGATCGAGACGATTATCGCCCACGGCGCAGTGTCGGGGGCGTGTTTCCCGAGTGGACACGTGGCAGGCGCATTTGGGATGACATTTGGATTGATGCGCTACTACCCGATAGCGGGACGCATCTCTCTCTTCTTGGCGACGGGCATGGCCGTTGCGTGTGTCTACACTCGCTATCACCACAGCCTGGACATCGTGGCCGGCCTCGCCTGCGCCGGGCTGGGCTACGCCTTCGCGAGATATGTGACCTCGCAGAATATGGAGCCGCCACTTCGGGCCTAACGACTGTGCAGCGGCGCAACTCCTCCCCTCGCGTTGCTGCCACCCCTCCCGAGTACGTCCACACCCCTTGGCGTACTCGGGATCAGGGGCTCGACCACAGGCTAGGCAACAGTGAAACCAGGCCCTGACCCCTCCGGGCCACCAAGTGTGCAGGGATGCTTTCCTCCCCTCGCGTCCCTGCCCGCTCGAGCACGTCGACTCCGGTTGGCATGCTCGGGATCGGGAGGACTCTAGCGGTCTTGCCATTCACATGATCAGGCTACATTCTCTGGCTCACCGGGCACGTAACGATGGGCAATACTCGCTGCTGCAGCTCCGACGATCGGGGCCACTCAAAACAGCCATAACTGTTCAAGAGTCCAACCGCCGACGAACGCGTCTACTAGTGTACAAATCGATCGCACACTTGTTCCCCCCCTCGACGCTCACTTCCCCACTGCTTAGAGCAGCTGTCAGCGACTTAATCATCCCGACCGTCGGTAACCCGACCACGCATACCGAAGTACACTTCGCTGCGTTCGATCGAAGCTTTTCGGAAGGCGTCTTCAATCGCTACCTGCAACTCATCCCGAGCTAACGCGGGGCCATACGAAAAGTAGATAAACGCCTTCAGCACGAACTGTAGTCCGACTTCCGTATCCACGAGCACGACAGTCGGTTCCGGATTCTCAAGGACAGCCGGGTGCTCGCTTGCCACGCCCACAAGGACGTTCTTCACCTTTTGCACATCGGTTCCAAAGGCGACCCGAACGTCGACCGTAACCCGAAATCTGGGATCCGAAAGCGTCCGGTTAAGTAACTTTTTTGTCACAAACTCCTTGTTCGGAACAATCATTTCGGACAAGTCTGGCAGCGCCACTGTCGTAGATCGAATACGGATCTTCGTGACCACTCCAGACAGATCGTCAACCGAGACAGAATCGCCGACACGTACTGGGCGCTCGATGAGAAGGATCAAGCCCGAGACAAAATTGGCCACAATTTCCTGTAGGCCAAATCCCAGGCCAAAGGTAAGGGCCGCCGCAAGCCATTGGATCTGTCCCCACGCAATACCGAGCGTTGCTAGAGCAGCCGTTGAGCCGACGATGGCGATTGCATACCGGACTAGAACGATGACAGCAATTCGGGCTCCCGGCTCCATCTTCGTGCGCCGAAAGACGATGAGGTCGGGAATTGCCGGAAAATCACGAACAAAGACAATGGTGATTAGGCCCATGAGAAAGGCTTGGCCCAGCGTCCAGAGCGTCACGGGTTCCCGGCGAGAAGACTCTTCCGATTCCGGGGAACTGGGAATGGGTATGCCCATCGGGCTAACCGAAGCAACCGAGTCCGCCGAGACCGGCAGTATCTCCACGTCACCCACGATCTCAGAATCGCTTAAGAACGTAGTCAGGCGCGCTGCATTGGGTGCGTTCCAAGCGAATTCAGGCCACACTTCCACGCGCTTGAACATCTGAAGTGCAGGTGTGACATCGACCCAGATGATGCTTGCCCCCAACAATATAATGGCTATCACGCCGAATCGAAATAGCGAAGCGACTTGCCTATCCAGTCTTAATTGTTCCGCTTGAACCAAATTCGGAGTGACTGGGCCCAGGCCACTGGTGCTACCGGGGGGCGACGAGCCCTCACTGGTCACTGGAGTGACTGGCATAGACCGACGCCAACACTTCAGCAAGCCGATCAGGATCGCTATAGCCATGCCCAGTAACAGGGTCTGACCAGTCTTTTCGGCTATCGTATACGCCGTCAAATAGCGACCGGTCGCCGCGAGCAATGCCGGGAACCCCGTTGCGAAAATAATCGCGGGATACGCAAAGAGCGACGTCTGTGTAAACCAGCCCGGCGGCTGCCCTGGAATGCGTTTTCTCCTGGGACGAAATAGGTAGATAAGCGAGACACCTAGGATGCACGTGCCCACCACAAAAATGATGCGCCCTATCCGGTCCTGCGGCTGACGAGTCGTTATAAATCTGAAACTGCTCGTCACTCGTACGAGTCGTTATAAATCTGAAACTGCTCGTCACTCGTAAGGTCTAGTCCGGCCCCCGCGAAATGAAAGGCGACCAAAAGTATCGGGATGGCCACGGACTCGGGCCAGCGGAGTCCGGTATGAAGCTCACGGGTCACCACATCGGGCCATTCCAAATACACCTGGGCGAGCCCCTTTGGCATCAGCGCCGCTCGACCGATTTCAAAGAGTGCAAGTACTGGAAGTATGCGTCCTAGGGCTGCACTCAAACCGAGAACGAACACAGCGTCCGGAGAAGCATCAAGGTACCTAGACACCACATAGGCAATAAAAGGCAGTGGAGCGGCTACGACCAACGTGAGTCCTGTTACTTCAAGCGCTCGCATTAGTAGGCCTTGGTCGCCATCCGTATCGCCCAGGGTATGGATCCGACGACGAACTCGACGCCGGGTGAAGAGAAGGCCTACTAGCATACAAACCGCGATCAAGAACCACACCGGCGCCGCGAATATGTTTCGCGAAAGGGTCGACAGCACTTCTCTCCAGTTGCTGGGGCTCAGGTACCAAGTAACGGCCGCAAGCACGTCACGCGGTCTAGGAACGAGGCGGCTATCCACACTGCGAGCCCAGAGTTGGTTCTCATAGAGGAACTCAACGGCGCGGTTGGAAACGTACAGGTACCGGCTGTAGAGCTGCGCCAGCTCTGATACCTGCCCTGAGTACTCGGTGTAGGTGCTAACAAGCTCGTCGAGTAATTGCTGCTTCGTCGACAGCAGCGCTGAGATGAGCGCCTCGCGTTCATCTACGGTCAACGCACTACTGCCCTCAAGCGAAAGTGCCAAGACCCCTGCCTCGCCAGAGACATCGTACAACTGGGCACGACTGCTCTCGTGCACCAGAGCCGCGCCTTGCGTACTCGGAATCAGCGGCTCAATGCGGGCCAGCTCGGCCTGAATCACGGGCCTCCGCGGAAGGTCTTCAGGAGGATTTGGCCACCAGCTACCCATATCCTCCAGGCCGACAGCTTCAAAGTGACGGCGGATATTTTGAATGAGTCGGTCCAACTCGTCCAGGTGCCGCCGTATCTCAACGAGCCCATCGATCGCCCGATCGGACGAGAGTACGATGCCCTCTTCGGACCAAAGTTCTCGGGCCAATGAGTCAACCTCGTCGGCCATAGTCGACATAGAAGGAATCTGCTGCCGGAAAGCGGCAGTTTCATTCAGCACCTCGCGAAGAGATGCCAGAGTCTCCTGACGATGCAGTTCTCTTGTCAAGAGGTGAAGCTCCGACAACAGAGCTCGCGTTGGCTCGATATAACGTCGTTGACGGTCGCGCAGCAGGGGTATTAGATTTGACTGTTCACCCACAAGCGCCTGCTCCATCTGAAGCACCCGGTCCTCCTGCGTGAGCGCGTCGATGCGGCTTGCTCCGGCTAGTCTCCTCGCTCCTTGAAACAGAGCATTCTCCAGAGCCTCGCCGCTCGTCCGCATCTGGCCTTTAGCGGCCTCAAGCTCTTGACCAAGTAGCAAACGCCTCCGGGCGATTTCATCTCGTCGAGCATCGTTGTCTTCAGCTTGTCGCTCCAGATCCCTCAACGTGACTTCGTGAGCCGCAAGCTGCGCCCTGCGCTGTGTCAGAACCTCGGCAGCTACTTCAGAGGTAATCGCCTCTGGTAAGCCAAGCCCTTCCAATTCAATTTCGTCAGTAGTAGGGTCCCTCAACTGTTGCAAGAGTAAGTCGGTACGACCCAGTTGCACCTCAAGGGAGACGACTCGCCGTTCGTACTCACGCGCCTGTCCCAGAAACCCGAGCGCTTGGTCGTAAAGGTCGATCAATCGCTGTTGTTCGTCAGCCTCAAGGGCACCGTTCTCCTCGGCCTCTAATCGCAACGCCTCGATGCGTTCGAAGCCGATTTCTTCCTCGAAAACGGACAAGTCTTGCGCTGCCGCGGGCAGAGCCAGCACCGTGGCCAATAAGAGCATTGGGACGGAACAGTTCATCATGAGGTTCGATATACCGAGGATGGGAGACTTATCCTACAGCGTTGTCTTCGCTTACCCTTCTAGCGGATCCAGATCATAGTGCCGAGCCAGCGTGTTGAGCTGACTCCGCAGGTCGCGCCAGCTATTTCCAAAGACCTCACTGAAGCGGTGCTCGGCCATTGTCTTGTTCACGTCAAATGCCATCGTCATGGCGTAGTCGAGGTCGTCTCTTGCCTTGGCATCATCACCCTTCAGAAATCGCTTAGAGAATCGCTGGAGTTGGTTCGCCAGGTCGGACGAGCGTTTTGTCAGCTGCTTCCGCAGCTCCTTGTCTTTGCGGAGGATACTTCGCTTGAGTTCCTTCTTGAACTGCTTCTTGAATTCGTCGGCCGCACCCGGAACGGATTGTGCCGCCTCGATTAGCGCGGCGTCACGCTGCGCCAACAGGCTGGTTGCACCGCACGCTACCAGGACCAAAATACAGACTACTCGTCTCTGGAACTTGATCAATCGCATCACTTGGCCTCTAGCACCTTCTTCGTAACCGCCAGAGCCTTGGAGATTCCTTCTTGCGCCCTTGGCAATGCCCGCGATCGTACAAGTCGTCCGATCAGCCCCTTGATTAGGGCATTCTGTCGGGACCCCTTGAATGTCACCAGAAAGAACCCCTTTTGGGCCGGACCGGCTTCATCCTCGACGCAGAGCCAAAGATCGAAGGCACTTTGAAAGTAGTGGCTAGCCCAGAGCTGTTTATTTACGACGACGATCCCACCCCTAGCCAACTCGCTCCTGTCTTGAATGACAACGTGATTGACGCGCAATGTCGGCTTGACGCCAAACGACACCATCTCCCAGTAAAAGTAGTCTTCGTGGTTGGACAGCTCGGCGTTGGGGTACCCGGTCAGATACTGGTACAGGTCTGGAAGAGTTCCAGCCAAGCCGTCGACTCGTGAGAGCAATTGCCGGAAAGTCTTGTCGACGTCAAGTGCATAGTCCTTGTTCATGTAGGTGCCAAGTGCTTCATTCCCTTGGTCCTGATAGGCCACCAGCCCACTGAGAACGCTGCGTCGAAAAAATTGATTCGCCTTCGCCTCGGCATTAGCGGCGGACCAATCGATCTTCTCAACCGCCTCGATGCCGTCAGCTGACAACTGCACATTACAGTCACCGACCTCACAGTCGCGAAGATCATCGAAGTCTGAATCCGCTAGCGTGAATTCCCGCAGGTCAGAGAGCTGCGGGGGGTCTTGAAACGCCCCAATTCCGAGATACTCTTCGTTCTCTCCGAGCTGGTCGAGATCTCGATAGAGTTCAACGAAAGCCTCGGGCGTCGCATCCACATAGACAGCGCCGAACATGATGACTTCCGCACGATCCTCCGTGTCTTGGATCTTGACGACCGGCTCGCCAGCGCTAATAGACTCTAACTCTTGAGTCGTTAGCCCAACGCTCTGGCTAAGGTAGTCTCGGGCGCGGTCCGTCAGCTGTTGAGCAAGAACGCTAGACGGCGTCAGGACCAGAGACAACAGAACCCAGCCAAACCAAATTCCATGACCAAGCAGGTGGAAGTCCATGATTTGCTCCTTGTTCGATGCTTTCTAGAGGCGATCTTAGCCCCATCCCCCGCACAGCGCTAGTCGGTAACGGCCTCCCAAGATACGATCTTCCATGCACCGTCCTCTTTGGCCCACAGAACAGAGAGAACCCCGCCCTGGTTCCGGTCATCTTTGAGCCGAAACATCGTTCCGAAGTAGTTCCCGTATTGAAACTCTTTGTTTTCCAACACGTCCCGTAATCCTTCGTCCGACCGAACCTCACACCGGAACGCTGCGGCCACAGAGTCGGGCACCTCGACAAGTGTGAATTCGCCGTCGAACTCGTGCTCCCGAACCGGAACTACCTCCGACCACGGCAAGATGGCGTCGACGGCCTCTGTCAGATTCGCCTTGAGACCAAGCACATCAACCAAACTGCTCATGGACATCTGCAGATGGGCCTTCGCGTCGGCAAGAGACATCTGCTCCAATCTTTCTCGATCATCAACATTGAGGCAGGATTTTGCTTGTGCAGACATGAAGGCAATCGCCTCGTCGATGTTTCCACGCACGAGCCAGTCCGTCAGCCACTCCTGCGCGGCATCCTGCACCAGTGCGGGTGACGCACCATATGGCCGATCAGGGGGCAACGGCGTAGGCGTCTCTGGAGGGGCCACGAAAAGGTCAGGCCTCTGCACGTGGTATTCGGGAACTTTCCCAAAATAATCCAGCCACCAGTCGACCAGACCTGCCCAGCGAAGGTCGTGGAGGACATAATTCTTGCCAGCTCGGATGTCTGAATTCGAGGCTGTCAGATGACCATTCCACAATGCCTGCGGGGACTTGCTCGATCGGTAGTCGACGTCTACATCACCAGAGAGGCCGTCCTCGGACATGGAGAATTGAATGTTGGGTAATTTCCCGGTCTGCCTGTACGAAAACGGGTACCCAGCGTGAAACACGGTATTATCTTTGTCTCGAAAGAATTCCGTAGATTTCTCAAGGGTGTGAACCCGGTCTGATAGGTAACACTCTAAACCGGACGGATGGGTAACAGTATAGGCGGTGTCTTTAAGCTTCACGTAGACACGAAATTGCGCGTCACCACCACGGTTGAGATACGCACCCGCAATTCGTTCAATGGCTACAACTTGATCAAGCGCGATGCCGAGCGACGTACCGTCCTCAGCCGTCAACGATGTCTCTTCCAGGGCGTGTGTAACAGCTTCGAAGGTCGTTCGCTCAGACAGACGTAGTGTGCCAAAGTACTCGTCGGGAGTCTCGTTCTTTCCTGCCGCCGCCGATTGGGCAACCGCATAGGGATCGAACAACTCTCGCTGCGTAGGAGTCAGTTCGTTGTACCGACTGACGATCTCTTCTGTCTCTTCCTCGGCGGGAGGCGCGACCACCTTTCCTTCCCAGTGGTGCTCGATACCGGCAAGGTTGAGTCCGTTCTCCGAGGTTCGGAAGTAGGCAACCACCTCGTGCGGCGAGTCGGTCGCGGCAATAGTCGCCGACAAATATCGCCCCGGATCGGCCCCAGCAACAATTTCGGGAGCCGGCACGGTCATCATTGTCCCGCTCACCCTGTTGACGTTGATCGGCCGTATCTGCCCGGTCAAATTGTCGAGAGCACCCCACGTGACTGAGTACGTTCGAGAACCGATGAGACCGTGCACCACTGCCAAATCGTCGAATGCAAGCTCACCGCCCTCAATTCGAAATTTCTCAAGAGGCAGGACTTTATTGAAATAGACCTGTCCGATCTTGTCCCGACGCCCACTAAGACACCGGACGATCCATTCCTCAGCCGCCGGGTCGCTGTATTCGCCCGTTGCCACAATGGCACGAATATCTGCATCTGTGAACGCCATGACTTGACGAGCCGCCCAGAAAGCATCGTCCGGCAGCATGTTGTCGAACGGAACGAGTGGCGCCACCGAGTGCCACTCTTCAGGGTCAAAGAGTTCGTACTCGAATCGACCGACGGATCGATGTTTCGGATAATTCACGCGCATCCAGGGTTTCGAATAGACGCCCATCCCTGCGAGGTTCTGAAGTGAGGACATCCATCCAAACGCTGGCTCGTAGCCTTCGTATGCGCTCTTAATCTGGCCGTAGCCACTACCTAGCGTGCCGATGAAGTCAATAAGCAAATGGAACAGATGAGGGGTCGTATCCGGGCGAGCCGCAACTCCGTCCATCGTGGCTAACGTACTCATGTACACGTGGTTGAGCCATGCGGAGAAAACGCGGAGACCGCGAAGTTCACGGCGATGCTCATGGGGGAAAATGTCGTTCGGATCGTCCGATCTTGTGCCGAATAGCTGAAACGGACCGAGCAATCGGGCCTCCGCTGCGATTCGGTGGGCGACCGCGCGATAGCCGCCCCGTCCGTCTGACGCCACATTGTTTAAGAGCGCATCGATGTCCTCTTCCTGCAGTGGTCGGGTCTTGCCGATGCTGGTGATGTCCTTGCCGCCTTCCGACGCCTGTAATTGGCTGCGGTTGAAATTGACGAGATAGTCTTGGGTGGTCCAGTAACCCAAAGCCCAGAAGAACTTGCCCGACACGACCTGTGCCCCGGTCATCATCTCCGGCTGACGAGGCACATCGAACCGCAGGAAATATAGAGAGTCAGAGCCGTCAGAAATGAGCAATCCGGTGCGCGTCCCGAAACGCTTCACCGTCAGTACTTCCCAAGAAGCGTTCGGATCCGGCGGATTCTCGTTGCCAGCGCCCCGTGCGAGTTCCGCCGGACTCATGCGCGTCCGGTAGTGCCGCAGGTTGTACCAAGACCCTTCCATCACCTCGCCGAGCGTATTCACACCTAGAGCCTCGATTACTCCTCCAGAAGGGTGACGTTCACCCTGCTCACCGAACGCATTCTCGAAATAGTCAATGAGCCCACTCAGCGGTCGAGGACTGGCGTCATCCACTCGGTAGGGTTCGGGCTCGTTGACCAGCGGGTCGTTTGGGAAAAACTTTTGCCCAAACAGCTCGGCTGTACCGCTGACCAGCAGAAGAATTACAAGGAACATCGCGGTCATTGGCATCACGGTCCGCTCGCTAGAACACATTACTGAAGGTCCATGCCATCCGGTAGCCTTCACGGCTCACGCCCTGGTCTATCCGCATGAAAACTATCTCGTTGATCTTGAACCGAAGTCCAACACCACCGGTGTACTCTAGGTCTGAAAAATTCAGCACCTGGGCCCGAGGAGCTACTTTACCGGCGTCGAGAAAGAGAGCCGCCTCAAGTCCGGGGAAGACATGCCAACGATGTTCGGCAGTCAAGATCATCATGTTCTCGTCCGAGAAGCGATACCAGCCGAACCCCCGTAGAAATTCGTTGCCACCCAAGGTCGGCAGCAAATAGAAAGGCACCGTCTGGTCCGGGCTCGCCGATGTCATCGTGACACCTGCACGAAGCGCGATGACTCGCGTCTTGTTGAAATACGGCACATACTGCTCGATCGCCATCGCTAGCTGGTCAAAACTGTGGCGATCGGTCGTCTGATCTCGGTAGTGCGTCCAATTGAGGTAGTAATTCCCACCGACCTTCGGTCCCCCAGGGTTATCTCGGTAGTCGAATCGTAAGTCGGCCCCGTAGCGAAGAAAGTTAGATTGCTCTTCGAGCCCTGAACCAGGCAGTTGTTCGGGACCGTCTGGTATTGGCGTAACATCTGGTCGTGTTCCTGGGCCCGTATTCACGAACAACGCGCCAACTCGAGCCTGTAACGCTAGAGGCCCAGCTAGACGGTAGCTTCCGCGAAGATCAACGGCCGTATCTTCCAATCGGTAGCTCGCCCGGTCTTCTTTCTTCGAGTCGGGGCCGAATCCGTAGAAATCCATTCGAGGGGAATTCTCGTATGCGGCGTATAGGTCTACGTGGCCCCGATCGTTCCTCAGGGCATTGAGGTCCACCTGTGCGTCCAGCTTGTAGGCGTGCGCTCCTGTTCCGCGCGCAACCATCCGGACTCCGAGGCGATCCCGCCAGAGGTCTAACCGGCGGTAGCCCACACCGATCGAGAATCCGTTCCCAGAGCGCATGCCGCCGAACACCGGAAACTGCAGACCGCTGCCGCCAGAAGTGTCGAGCCTTCCACTGAGCATTCCGCGCTCCACCATGCCTTCGACGAACTCCACCACGGGAGATGTACGCTCGGGCCATAGAGTAGCGTTCTTCTCAAGGCGAAGATTCTCTAGTTGTTGAGTTCGAGAGGTTGGCGCTGCTTGCGCCCACAACGTGGAGCCCGATAACAGAGATAGGCCGACAACCAAGAGCGAGCGTCCCCTCTTGGCACCAATCAGTTGCGCCTGCCGCAGAGCCTTGAAAACCCGGTCTATCACACCTCATCCCCCCAGAGGAGTTGTCTGCCAAATACTTGTCCGCTTCGCGGCTATCTCGATAGAAACATGTGAGTGGCGTCTAGTATAACCTCGTTGCAAGGGACTTGAACAAGCCAAACTGTTGTACCCACTACAGATGCACGCGGGTCGAACGACAGCGCAGTCACATCTCGGCGGACCCGGAGTAATCGATCAGCCTCGATTTATCAACCCTGCGAACAAGCTGCCTCTGTTAACGTAGGGGCCACGATCCATGTTCCACGTGGACTCCAGCTACACGCGCTCCAACCAAGTTCCGATCTGGCTCCTGATCTTGGCCATCGCGGCGTTGCCTGCCTGCGTACGTGTGCCCAAGCGCAACCCGCTACCTGCAAGCCTGGCCGCCACGGCAATGGTCCCAGGTATGGACGAACGAGTAAGGTTCTGGGGTGATGAAGCGCCACCGCACCTCGAACGCTGGTTTCGCGCGACTCCCGAACAGCTGCAAGAAGAGCACAAAGGAATCATGGGTAAGCCTCACACTTACCTGGCGATTTCCGGTGGAGGAGAGAACGGGGCCTTCGGAGCCGGTCTTCTGAACGGTTGGTCCGAAGCCGGAACCAGGCCAGAGTTCACTATCGTGACTGGCATCAGCACAGGCGCTTTGACGGCACCCTTCGCATTCCTCGGGTCCGACTATGACGACGAGCTGGAAGAAGTCTACACCCAGTACTCCAGCGACGAGATCCTCAAGCGCCGGGGCACCCTGAAGATGATCACCAGCGACGCCGCCGCAAGTTCGAAACCCCTGCAGGCGTTGCTGCGGCGTTACATCGACGAGGAAATGCGCCAAGCCATTGCACGAGAACATCGCATGGGTCGTCGGCTGTATATAGGCACGACCAACCTAGACGCGGGGCGACCCGTCGTCTGGAACCTGGGTCTTATAGCCATCAGCCCTCACACCGGCGCGCTGGACCTGATGCGCAGCATTCTTCTGGCCTCGTCGTCCGTTCCCGGGGGATTCCCACCCGTGCTCGTCAAGGTGGAGGCCGGGGGCGGTCTCTACGACGAAATGCACGTGGACGGCGGAACGACATCCCAAGTGTTTCTCTATCCGGTTGGCATCGACTGGAGCAGAGTTCTCAAGAACTTGCAGGTGCCTGGCCGGCCCGACGTGTACGTGCTGCGAAACGGGCGCCTTGATGCGACCTGGAAGACCACCAAGAACAAATTCACCTCGATTGCAGGTAGAGCGGTTTCCGCACTGATTCGGACCCAGGGTGAGGGTGACCTGTACAGAATCTATCTCCAAACCGTGAAGGATGGGCTGAATTTTCACTTTGCCTCGATACCTGCTTCTTTTACGCAACAGCCCAAAGAGCCGTTTGATCAGATGTATATGCAGGCGCTATTCGTGGTCGGTCATGACCTGGGACTCCGTGAGCTTGGCTGGAAGGGAGTCCCGCCAATCATCGAGATCAACGCAGATGAGAATGGCACACTCGTGCCCGTTGCACCCTAAAAAACACAGTCGCTTTCTGCGTCGATCCGTAGCATGATGTAGGGATTATGGGGAAACGAAAAACTTGGCTAGTCAGCAGCTCCGTCGGCATCTTACTTGCTGTCGCCATGTGCGGAACCGGGCAGGCCCAGGACATCGGGCAAACAACGCCAGCTGCCCCGGCGGCTGTCTACACCGGCAAACCTGGTGAGCTCCTAAAAACCCGCACGGCACGAGTCGTCGTTACTGGCGTCAATCTCGCTGATCGATCGATCGATGTTGCTGCCCAAAAAAGCGGATCGGGTCCCCGCGCCTACGTGCTTGGAACCGAAACGAAGAAGTGGAAGCGCTTCAACGAGGCCAACTTACGCTTCTCTCAACCAGCGGGTTTTGAAAAGATAGAGCTGTCGAAAAAAGCTGCCCGTGAATCAAAACACCACGCCGTTACGTTGGAAAACTTGACAGTCGGGTCCGTCCTGAAGGTAGATCACTATCGGGTGTATCGGGCTGACGAGCCGAACAACCTCATGATCGTTTTGGCGGTCGTAGAGAACTATCAGGCTCCATTGGCCAAGTAGTATGCGCACCTTCGGTTCCCGTCGGCTTGGGAACTTCGCGGTCCTCCTATTCTCCGTTGGCGTCGCGTACGCCCAGCAGCCACAGAGGGTTTACCTACCGAACCTCGCAGACGAGGAGTGGGGCTTTCTTCAGAATCCCACTTTTCGGACTGACTTCTGGGATCCGGTCAAGTACGTTGCTCTCGGTAAAGAAGATTGGTACTTGAGCTTGGGCGGCGAAGCGCGCTTGAGCCCGCAGGGCTTCTTCATCAGGAAAACTGAGAGTGCTGACTCGATTCGGGACGCCTACCTACTACAGCGCTATCTATTCTCTGTCGACCTACGCATGGGCAAGCGTTTTCGGGTCTTTTGGGGAGATGCAAAGTGGTCTGATTAGCGGTAAACTCCTCAGCCCACGCCCGACCGACAAGAACGTCCTGGGCGTTCATCAGGCATTCGTTCAATACTCCTCGAACAGGGCTCCGGGCGACGGTCGTACGGTCATCAAAATTGGACGGCAAGAACTCACTATTGGGTCCAGTCGATTGATTGCGGCTAGCCAGGGACTCAATGTTAAGCGCAGCTTCGATGGGATTTCGGGAAGACACACCCGCGGAAAGTGGGCTGCTGCTGGAGCCGTGGCACGCCTGGTAAAGATTGTCCCGGGTGCTTTCGATGATCCGCCCGACCCCGATCAAGATTTTTGGGGAGTTGCTGTTGCTCGGCAGCACACTATGGTCAGCGGTAGCACCCTGGGCGCTTACTATCTCGGCGTGGACCGGAAGTTATCCCAGTACGCTCAAGGCATTGGGCCCGAAAGCCGACACACTTTCGGCGTCAAGGTTGCGGGATCTGCCGGTCGTTTTGACGTCAACAACGATCTCATCATTCAGGCCGGAACGTTTGCGGGGCTACCAGTTCGCGCGTGGGCGGTATCTAGTTCGACCGGCTACCAAGTGGGTTCCGGAAAGATACGGCCGCGGATAACCATCGGTCTGAATGCCGCATCGGGCGACGCCGACCCCAACGATCAGCGGCTCGAATCCTTCAACCCACTTTTCCCTGGCACGTCCTTCTCGGGCATTGTCGGACTCTTTGGTCCCACGAATCTGTTTGACGTGACGCCTTCAATCCAGGCTCCTCTTCGCCGAAACCTCTTACTCGCCTTTGAGTCCCCCTTCTACACCCGCATGAGTTCTGGCGACGGACTGTATGCGATTGATCTTCGTCTGCTCATCCCGCCAGGAACCAACGAAGCACGCTTCGTCGGCGCTAACCCCGGGATCATCGTTAGCTGGCAACCCTATCCCCATGTCGGAATCGTCGGAGCCGTGACCAGGTTTCTGCCCGGCGCTTTTCTCTCGGACTCGATCGTGGCGGGCGGTTTCAGCTTCTACTCGACAGCGATCACCTATCGTTTCTGATCTATCTGGCATCAGAATCGCCCTGTCTTTAATCCGTGCGAGGCCAGCAACTTCTCCCATTGCATCTAGACGGGTCGCAGGTATCATTGACATCGAGTGATCGATCAACGGGGAGGTTGATGATGACATTTCGTTCCTTACAAACAGATGGTTCAGCAAATTGCGGAAACCTAGGCAATCCTATCGAATTCATGCGTCCTCAGTTCGCGCTTCTAGTCGCTGTGGCGAGTGTGCTCTCACTCTCTTTCGCGGCCCCGGCCCTTGAGGCGGCCGATGTGATCACCCTCAAGAACGGGGATCGACTGACAGGAGAGATCGACAAGATCGCAGGCGGATTTCTCCACCTTGATGCGGACTACGGAGATAACGTTTTCATCATCGAATGGGATCAGATCGAGACGATGGAGACCGAGACCTCGTTCTTGGTCGAGACGTCCGAAGGTGACCGAATGACCGGATCGCTCTCTATCGAAGCACCGGGCAGCGTAACTGTGGAGGACGCTGCGAGTGAGGCCGTCGTCCAGCAAGACACGTTGGTTTGGGCGAGGCCATTTGACGAGACGTTCTGGAGCCGACTCTCGTTCAATGTCGACTTTGGGGCGTCAGTCACCAAAGCCAACAGCACAAGAACTGGGAGCATTGGAGCCAGGGCCGTGTACCAGGCGGAGGACTGGCAAGCTGACGTCCTGCTTGACTCTTCAGCGACGTTGGTTAGCACTGTCGACCCGGCACGACGCACAAACCTTAATCTCGGGTGGAAGAGACTCATAAAATCTCAATGGTTCGGGAACCTGGGAAGTAGTTTCCAACAGAGTGACGAGCAGCAGCTTGCTCTTCGTTCAACGCTGGCACCTGGCATTGGCAGATACCTGACGCGTACGAGCCGATCCTACCTATTCTTCGTGGGCGGTGGTCAGTGGACAAATGAAGACTTCCAAGATGACGGCTTGCCACGGTCGAACAGTGCTGAGGCGTGGGGTGCGGTGGAATACAACCGATTCGATGTCGGGGACCTGAGTTTTCTCTTCCGACTGACAGCCGCGCCGAGCCTGACGCAATCAGGTCGGATCCGTATTGATGCCATTTCGGACGTCAAGTGGGATCTCCCGCGAGATCTGTACTTCAACATCCGAATCACGGACACATTCGATAGCAGCCCGCCCAACGAAGCATCGAGGAATGACTACACGTTCACCACCGGCATCGGCTGGGAACTCTAGGCTCGAGGCCTCCGGGCCACAAGGGATCCAAGCCAGGCCTGCCGCAGAATTCTATGTGCGCAACCGCACATTTGTTGTATTCTCCTAACGGCTAGTGGTCGTCTCGGCGTTTTCGCTGAAGATCCGGGCCGTTCGGCGAACAGCCGGACGACGTAGAGACAGGTTACAGGGAGGAAAGGAATGCAACTACGATTTATCGTAACGGCAGCGATGCTGTTCATGTTCTCGATGGGGCTATCGGCCCAAATCCAAAAGACAATCCAGGGTGATATGAAGGTCCTCACGGGGACCGTGGAGGCCATCAACGCGTCCACTCGCGTCGTCACGTTCAAGGACAAGAAAGGCCACTACGAACAGGTCTTCATGCCAGGGACTTCCGATCTGATGTCTGGAATGAAGATCGGCGACACCATCACTGTCCGGTACTACGACAACTTGATCATCACAGCCAAGGCCGCTGGAGACAGTGAGGTGAATACTTCAGAGGCTGCGATCACACCGGGCAGCGGCACCCAAACCGCCGGGACCGCCGCACGACAGCGCACGATTACCGCGACCGTTGAGTCTATTGATGCCAGCGTGCCATCGGTGACTGTGACCGGACCGAATGGCTGGGTCTACAGTGCACGTATCCAAGACAAATCCGTCTTGGATACGCTGAAGGTTGGTGACAAGTTCGACTTTACCTGGACAGAGGCGATGCTCGTCTCGATTGAGTAGTAGCGACTCGTCTAGAGAGCCGCTACCGAGTCGCGGGTCCCGGTCAAACCGACCGGGACCCGTTGTTTTTCATTTCAGATTCTACAGCGAATTCTTGTATATCACCCCATCTTTCATGATGAGCTGGAGCGTTTCGATGGGCTTCCATTCCGGTTCCGCATCGAACCACTCCGTCGCGCCGCCGATCACCGAAATATCCTCTAGCGGATTGCCTTCAACCAGCAGAATATCAGCGTAGGCACCCTCTTCGATGACGCCCAGTTTGCCATCCTGATAGGGGTTGCGAGGACCCGACAGCGCCAGCATCTCCCCGGCGACTGATGTCATCTGCTTCAACACTTCGAAGTTGCTGTCGAAGGTTTGCGTACGCCACCAGATCTCGTAGCGTCGTGCCCTCTCGGCATCCGCGAAAGGCCCGACATAATCAGATGCGAAGACGACTTTGACGCCAGCCTTCAGCAGGTTGCGTCCGAAATCCTTATACTGCTCTCCGAGGGCCAGCACCATGGGAATCTTGGCAGGCGGCATCAAAGGATTGCGAGCCAAGTCGGGAGAAATACCCCACATCTGAGGCACGACATAGACGCCAGCCTCCGCGATACGGTCCATCGTCTCTGGTGCCATGAAGAAGCCATGTTCGAATGTCTTCACACCGCAGTCGAGCAGCCGATTCATCGCGCGATCGCTAAATACATGCGCGCCTACATAGGTACCCCAATCCGCTGCAGCCTCGACCACCGCACACGTCTCTTCAACCGAGTACTGTGTCGTGTCGATGGGGTCAAATCGAGAGGAGCCTCCGCCGCCCGCCATGATCTTGATCTGGCTGGCACCGAGTCGGAGATTGCGGCGTGTCGCCTTGAGTACTTCGGGAATACCGTCCGCCACCACCCCGATGCCAAACCTCTCGAAGTTCGATATATCGCCGGGTCGATTGAGCGAATAGCCCGCATCGCTGCGCTCGCGGAAGTCACCATGACCGGACGTTTGCGAAATGAAACTGCCGGAGGGGTAGAATCTTGGACCCGGGACGACGCCAGCGTCCACATTTCTTTGGAGACCAAACAGCGGGCCGCCCATGTCTCGTACAGACGTGAAACCATCCATGAGGAATCGCTCGGCAACAACGACGGAGCGTATAGCGAGGTCGGTGAGCTCGGAATCGGTTTCAATAGTCGTAAAGAGATCATTGATCATGACGTGCGCATGCCCGTCAATCAATCCGGGCATGAGTGTGCGACCACCGCCGTCGATGACGGTCGCACTAGCGGCGCTGATGGCGTTGCTCGAGATCGTCTTGATGAGGTTGCCCTCGACCAGCACATTCATTCCGGTCGCGAGGTCATCGGTCATCCCATCAAAGATGTTGACGTTGGTGATCAAGATCCGCGGCGGCTGAATTTGACCCACGCCGAGGCGAGGCAACAGCAGTGTAGCCAGCGCGTAGGCGGCAAGTAGTATGTTTCTCGATGTTCGAATCCTCATCGTCTATCCTCCCTTCCCTCTTAGAACTGCGTCATAGGCTATCAGGTCTTGCCGAACTGGACGAACTACCAGCCTGAGTCGTCCACTTCACTGACTTTGGCTAGATGACCAGAGGCTGTACCACTGTTCGTTTCGTCGACAGTCAGCCGCGAAAATCATCGTCGCCGCGACTCAAGCAGCTATTCCCGGGGTATCACGGGCTGGCTATAGCAGTTGACTATCGTTAATCTTCTGTGGGGACTTGTATTAGTTTCAGTGAGTTACGTCAGCTCATCACGCTCCGTCCGAATGTTACTAACCCCTCATCACCCCCCCGGTGTTCTAATTCAGCTGCATTGGGTGTACACTACCGGCGTCATGAAACTCTTACTGAAAGTGACGGTTTTCACTCTGCTTCTCACGTTTACCCTGGCCGCCCAAAAGGTTGGCTACAACTTCGATGACGAAGCAGATTTCTCCTCTTACAAGACCTTTAGCTGGGTGAAGATCGACGGTGCCGTAGTGGTCGACGATCTCTCTGACCGGCAAATAAGGGATGCTATCGAGCGCGAGATCGCAACCAAAGGCCTACAACCCGCTGCAGGCGGCGACGGTGACCTCCAGCTGGGCTATCAAGTTTCCGTCGATCAACAACAGCAGATGAACACGATGGGAACCAACTGGGGGGCCGGTCCAATGTGGCGGGGTGGCTATGGCGGCATGGGCATGGGCGGTATCGGCATGAGTTCCAGTACAACCACTGTTAACAACATCAACGTCGGAACATTCGTTCTCGACATGTATGACGTTAAGGCTCATCGCTTGGTATGGCGTGGTTCCGCTACGAGGACGATGTCGAATTCCACCAACGCTAAAAAGAAGGCCAAACGGATCGACAAAGGCGTATCAAAACTCCTGAAGAACTATCCGCCTACAGCCGACTAGCTCGGACTCGACAGAACCGTTGGAAGGGTAGCGGACGTTGTTATGAACTGCAGACTCTTGTTCGCCGCCGCCTTGGCTGCGGGACTACTCGCGTCATGTGGCGATTCCCCTCCGGCGGAGGTGGAAGTCGAAGTTGACACAGCGGCACTCCGCGCTGAAGGTGAAGCCCGCCTCGCCGCGCTGGCCGAGGCTGACATCGACGGGTACCTCACAGCCTACGCTGAGGATACGGTCTGGATGCCCGAGGGGGCACCAGCAATCATCGGCAAAGAAGGTGCGCGCCGGCGTCTGGAATCCGTTTTAGCCGGAGAAGGATTGAGCGTTGAGATCGAAACCACCGAGCAAGTAGTCATGAGCCCGGACTGGGTTCTCCACCGAGGTACATTTCAGGTCGTCGATTCATCCGACGGCGACGACCGCATCGGAGAGGTCGGCTCGTATCTCGTCGTCTGGAGCAAGGGCGCCGATGGCGATTGGACGATTCGCTATGAGATTTCTAATAGTGATAGTCCCGTAGCTTCAGAGTGAGTTCACCGATCTGGGACGAAACATCGATAGTAAGAGGAGGTTTCCGGAATGAAACGCCGCAGCAGATACATCACCGCATTTCTACTCCTGGCCTTCATGTGGCTTCCCCCAGCATTCTCGCAAGACGCTAGTCAAGAAGAAGTCTATCGCCTCGCCAATCAGGTGCAGAAGCGTATCTTGCGGCTTAGCAACTACGGAGTCTTTGACGAAATCAATTTTGCAATCGGCCCTGCCGCCGACGGTGGCTATGAGGTGGTACTGAGCGGATCTGCCTCCCGCCCTACTCTGCAGAAATCCGCCCAGCGCCAGATCGAGCGTATCGAGGGAGTAAGCTCGGTTCAGAATGATATCGAAGTACTTCCCAACAATAGTGGTGATGAGAGGGTTCGCCTGGCGGTGTACGCCAACATCTACGGGCACCCAGTTCTGAGTCGCTATAACCCCAACCGGGGCGCACCCGCCATGGGCATGCGACAGACCTTAACGATGGGCATCTCCACCAATCCTCCTATGGGTCCGCATCCGATACACATCATCGTCAACGCTGGCAATGTCCGACTAATTGGTGTCGTCGATACCGAGGGCGACAAGACAATCGCCGCCATTCAGGCCAACACGGTCAGCGGCGTATTCTCTGTCACCGACGAGATTGAGTTCAGACAGTCCAAGAAGTCCAAGAAATAGATCGGCACAGATGCCCGCTACGCGATCCGTGTCGATTCACACTACGAACCGCTGTTGGCTCTTGATCAGTACCCTTTGGGTCGCGCCCTCACTAGCGCAAGACTCGACCGAGATCGTCAAGCCTGCCGAGGCACTTCATAAGGTTGGGTACGCCAAACCGGGTGCCGCTCTGGCCGGACCCACCGCGGTACAGAGCCAACTAGAAGAAGACGATAGGCTCACCGAGCCAATCCGTCGCTTCCCTGCCCTCGATCGGGTCTTCCAGTCCTGGTTTGATTTCAAGTCACGAATTAACGAGGACTATGGATTTCAGTTCGGCATCAACTACAACATTCTCTATCAGGGCCTGAGTTCCCCGCTGAACGAGCCGTCCGACGCAGCAGTGGGGGTTTTACGCGCCTACGGAAACTGGGCGATGCTCGGGCGCAACAGTGGCAACACCGGCTCACTTGTGTGGAATGTTGACCAGCGACACCGCCTCGGAACTCAACTCGCCCCCGCTGGTCTCGCTGGCCAGGCTGGCTATATCGGCGTCACTGGCACACTGTTTAGCGACGCGGAACTCGTCCTCGTTGACTTCAATTGGCAGCAGTTGGTGAACAACGGGAACTCCGGGTTGATCATCGGACGATTCGACCCCAACGACTACCTCGGTATACTCGGCTACGCGAATCCGTGGACAGCGTTTAGCAATCTCGCCGTCCTATTTAATCCGAGCGTCGCGTTCCCCGACAACAGTTGGGGCGTGGGCGGCGGTCACTGGTTCAATGACCAGTGGTATCTGAAAGGTTCCGTCAATGACGCCAACGGCGTCGTGACCGATATAGCCCCATTTCAATCGGGAGCCGAATTCTTCAGCTGGGGTGAAGTCGGTTGGTCCCCGACCAAGAACGAACGCTACACCCGCAACGTGAACGTCGCCATCTGGCATGTGGACCCGCGTGAGGATCTGCAGATCGATGGTGCTGAGGGTGTGACACTCGCAGCCAACTGGACGACCCGGAATAACCACTGGATGGGATTCTTCCGCGCCGGTTGGTCCCAAGGCACAGCTCCGATCTACAACCAGACTGCAACCGGCGGCGTCCTGCACAAGATCCGAAGTAATGCGGACCTAATCGGTATCGCGGTCAACTGGGGTTCGCCGCCCGATTCCACCCTCCGGGATCAAACCACCGCTGAGATCTTCTACCGCCTCCAGTTCGCTGAGAACGTCGCCATTACACCCAGCCTACAGATGCTCTATCACCCCTCCTTGGCGCCAGAAAGAGATATCTCGTGGGTGTTTGGACTCCGCATACGTGTCACGCTGTGACCTTGGTGCCCTGAACAGTTTCGATCGACTACATTCGATCGACTACAATTGCGAGGGCACGATGAAGAATCTAGTCGAGTACTTCAAAGCCACAGTTATCGGCGGCGTTGTCTTTTTAATCCCACTCGTTGCGATCGTCGTCGTGTTGTCGAAGGCATTCGATCTTGCCAAACTCGTGGCCACTCCCCTCGGGTCCTTCATACCCCTTGACGAGACAAGAGGTATCGTGGTGGCCGACATTCTCGCCTCGGTCATCCTCGTTGCAACCTGCTTGATCGCCGGCCTCCTAGCGCAGACCTCTTTCGCGAAGAAGGCGGTTGGGAAAGCTGAGCGTCGGTTCCTGTGGCGGGTGCCGGGCTACGCGTTCGTGAAGAGTATTACTGGTAGCGTGGCTCCAAACGATGAAGAATCCTCACTGCGTCCAGTCCTTGCCAATCTAGACGATGCCACTCAAGTCGCTTTTGAAGTCGAACGACTGGATGATGGTCGAGTTGTCGTCTACGTTCCGGGCGCACCGAACCCCTGGTCCGGAGACGTCCTCATCTTGGACGCCGAGCGCGTTGAGCCGCTACCGCAGCCGATGGTCGCGGTTCTGCATTCACTCCGGGCCTTCGGACAGGGCACTAATAAGCTACTCGATAAGAACCGAGACCTGTCCGCATGAATGCCATGCCAGACAACGTCGTTCTCATTGGAGGCTTCCTCTCCTACACAATAGGCATCGTCGTTTACTTGGCTGGGATGCGGATCAACGAGCGCATCGGCTTCCTTCGCGCTCTCAATGTCCCCGAGCCAGTCACGGGTGGCATGGTGGCGTCACTCATTGGTCTCGCTGTCTATCTTTTTCTCAGAATCGAACTCGAATACGCCTTGGACGCCCGCGACGTCTTGCTGGTCTACTTCTTTACTACGATCGGCATCAATGCGCGGTTTTCTGACCTTCTGTCCGGCGGTCACCGTTTGCTACTGCTACTCGGCCTCACTCTGGGCTACATTGTTTTTCAAGACGCGGTCGGCGTATTTGGTGCCCGGCTGATGGGGTTACCCGATGCGATGGGATTGCTGATCGGTTCCGCCTCTCTGATCGGGGGCCACGGAACCGCTATCGCTTGGGCACCAGAGATTGCAGCGAACCATGGAGTTCCCAATGCCCTAGAGGTTGGCGTTGCTGCTGCTACCCTCGGCCTGGTACTCGCCGGCCTACTCGGCGGCCCTGTCGCAAAATACCTGTTGGCACGTCATGGTCTCTCGGGCAATGTGCAAGACAACCTCATCGTTGGCATCACCCATGAGAAAGAGCCCACCGAACAGATCACACATGTGAACCTCATGCGTGTGATCCTCGTGATGCACATCGCGATCATTGCCGGATACTTCCTGAACGAGGCTATTAACGCTGCTGGCTTAAAGCTCCCGCTATTCGTCTCGTGCCTCCTGGTGGCGATCGTTCTGTCCAACACGATGCCGTACGCCTTTCCGCGCCTCCCGTGGCCTGCGAGGACCAAGGCGTTGGCGGTCACGTCAGACTTCTCTCTCGGCCTGTTCATCGCCATGTCGCTGATGGGCATGCAGCTTTGGTCGGTCGCTGATCTCGCAGGGCCATTAATCGGTCTACTTGCACTGCAATCGGTAGCCGCAGTGCTTTTCACCGTATTCGTACTCTTCCGCGTCATGGGCGGAGATTACTTGGCGGCCGTGCTCAGTGCAGGTTTCACCGGGTTCTCGCTCGGCGCAACTCCAACGGCAATCGCCAACATGACTGCCGTCGCCAAGACCCACGGACCCGCGCCGATCGCCTTCATCATCCTACCGCTCGTTGGTGCGTTTTTCGTCGATATCACCAACGCATTCGTGCTGCAGTTCTTCTTGTCGCTCTAACCGCCAACCGTCATCGTCGGTTCAATACAATATCCCATCCCACCGAGAGTCACCCTGCTTCCCGTAGTCCAAGGGCAACTGCCGCCAGTCTTGGCGGGTGCGACCGTTCAGATCAAACGCGGTTCGGCCATCCTTGAGGGTCATCTCACAAATCAGCTTCTTGTCGCCCTTCTGCAGACCACCGAAGCTATCTACGAAGCCAAAGTCTCCCGTCGTCATGCTGAACACGCCCAGATCCGCTATAGCCCCCACCGATAGATGCCCGATGTCATCCCGCTTGATCTCTTGAGCCGGGTTCCAGGTGGATTGCTTGATTACGTCATCGAGCGATTCGCCCAGAGCCAAGAACTTGCTCATCGTATTGAGCTGGCTCAGCATCCCGTCGTTCATCGAACCGGTGTGCAGGTCCGTCGAGATCGAGTCCGGTGGGAACCCCGCCTCCAAGCACTTGGCGGCCACGCTCCACTTCAAACTGCCGCCACCATGTCCGACGTCAAAAAACACTCCCCGCTCGCGCCCGGCAAACAGCCCTGGATTCGGTGTACCGTCGGGAAGCAGTTCGTGGCGATTGCCGGAGAAACAATGCGTGTAGATGTCCCCCGGCCTCAACTTCTCCGTTAACAGCTGCTCCAGTGAACGCTCTGGAAGGCTCGTGCCAAAGTCGATCATCACCGGAATGTCAGCCCCGTCACCCGCTCGCACCGCCTCTTCCACCGGCTGCCATTCCGGGCCAGCATAGTGGGCGCATTTAACGCCGACGATCGTCTCTGGGTACCGTTTCGCCAACTCGATCGTCGGCCCAGCTTGCATGTCGTCCAGGTTCTGCTCGATATCGCCGCCACGCATGCCGTGACCCACAATATTCGCCAGCACCAAGATCCGGGTTCGCGATCGGTCGATCACGGTTTCTTTGAAACGGTCGAAGTTGCGCCATCCAGCGCAGCCCGCGTCCACTACCGTGGTCACACCTGCGCGCAGCGTGTAGCCGTCCGGGTAAAGGCTGTTGTCACCGGCATAGGAGCTGCGTTCATTTGTTCCCGCGAACACGTGGACGTGCAGATCAATCAAGCCCGGCGTCACATAGAGACCCCTGCAATCAACAACCTTGAACCCCATCGCAGGGTCAATCGACTCGGCGACCGCTGCGATCTTACCATCCAACAACGCAATATCACGTACGGCGCTGATACCGTTCTTCGGGTCGATCAGATGTCCGCCTTTGAGCAAGAGGTCGTATTCGCCTGCCGCTCGGCTGGTTTGCGCGAGAGCGAAGAGAGCTACGCCGCTCGCCAAGAAGTCACGACGTGAGAAAGAGGTCTGTGAATGGTTCATAACGAAGTTCCTGGGTCGCGCCAAGTCTAGCGCTCGACCGAGTCCGGAATCCACTTGACGTCCCTAGAACTTCACCGTCCGCACTACACGTCGGCCTATACTACAGGCGCACAGAGGAGCACTGATGATGCACATGACCGAGAAACAACGAACGATCGTGGAGCTTTCCCGAAGAAGCCTTTTTCGCGGAAGTGGGCTAGCGGCACTGGCGGCGTTAGGCCCCAGTCCGCGCGCTGAAGCGGCTCTTGAGCTTGGCCCCAACCTCTATGAGTCGATCGGCGTTCGACCAGTCATCAACTGCAAAGGTACTTACACAATCCTTAGTGGCTCACAGTCTTTGCCTGAAGTGAAAGAGGCCATGCTGGAGGCCTCGAAACACTACGTCCACATAGACGAACTCATGGATGCGGTTGGTGCGCGAATCGCGGAGATCACGCAGGCCGAGGCAGCGATCGTGACCTGTGGCTGCGCTGCGGCCCTAGCCCACGCCACAGCTGCCTGCATCGCTGGCGGAGACCCCGAGAAGATTCAACGAATTCCTGATCTTGCCGGACTCAAGAGCGAGGTCCTGGTGCCTGACTATTCGCGCAACGTGTACGACCACGCGGTTCGGATGGTTGGCGTCAAGATGGTGACCGTCAGCAATCTTCAAGAGATGCGGCGCGCCATCACCGACAAGACCGCACTCGTCATGATCATGGCAAAGCCCGCCGATACAGGCCCCTTCGGCCTGACGCCCGTCGCGAAGCTTGCTCACGAATTCGGTGTACCGGTGCTAGTCGACGCTGCAGCAGAAGGTCTAACCATTCCGAATGTTCACCTCGAACGGGGTGCCGATCTCGTTTGCTACAGCGGCGGCAAGGCTCTGCGAGGCCCGCAGTCGGCCGGACTACTGATGGGCCGCAAAGACTTGATTCGCGCCGCATGGACGAACTCCTCTCCGCACCACACTTTTGGCCGCCCGATGAAAGTTGGCAAGGAAGACATCATGGGCATGCTGGCAGCGGTTGAAATGTGGATCAAGCGCGATCACGAAGCCGAGTACCGCGAGTGGGAACGTTGGTTGGACCTCATAGCAACCGAAGTCAAAAGTGTCGACGGCGTGTCGACCGAAATTCTACAGCCACGTGGACTCTCCAATAAGACTCCGACGCTACGCATCAGTTGGGACAGCGATGAACTGGGGGTCTATGGTTCAGAAATCGAGAATGACATGTGGACCAACAATCCACGAATCGTTCTCTCCAACGGCTCTGGAAGCCCCAGGGGAGGAGCCAACTACGTCTCGGTTACTCCGTGGCAGATGATGCCCGGAGATGCTGAAATCGTAGCCCGTGTCCTGCGCGAGAAGCTGACACAACCCAGGACTGTAGAGGAGTTGAAGTCCACGGCCCCAGCCAATGTCGACGGCTATTGGGATGTTCGGATTGACTATGAGCTCTCACCTGCCCAACACACCGTCTTCTTTGAGCAACGGGGCGAGACCCTCTCGGGAGTTCACCGGGGCGATCGCGTGGGCGGCAACCTAAACGGCTACGTCGAAGGTGACCGCATCGTCTTCAACAGCCGACACCGCTGGGAAGGGGCCTCTTTCGGGTTCGCATTTAGCGGCACCGTTGACGGCGAATCCATTGAAGGAGAGGTCGACCTCGGTGAATACTTCACCGCGCCCTTTGTAGCCACTCGCCATCACTACGGCGCACGCGGCGCCTAACTACGCCGTGGCGAGCACGTCGCGAAGCCTGTCCGCCACAATTTGATCCTCGCCTGGTTCCATCATCCAGACCCCAATAATGAGGTCTTCATCAACGTTAGGGTTCACGGCGATGCTGGGAGTGCCCTCGCGCATCGCCAACTGCACGTCTTGAGGCGTTATGCCGGTCGCCTCGTAGTCCCACGTGATGTGTAGGTGTGGCACCGCGTTCGCAATGGCCGGGACCTGAACCTCTGTCTCGACGCCAGGAATCTCAGCAACCGCGTCCGCAATCACGGAGCAACGGCTTTCCCAGTCCGTCCAGACTGCATCGTGGTCGCGGTCGAGAAACATTTCGAGGGCAACCAACATCCCCACCAACTCTTCCTTGTTGACCTTGTTGGTACGGCAAACCGTATCGCTGTTCGGACTGCTGTTCAAGCGGCCCGCCTCAATCAGGTCCTTCCGGCCCAGCAGTAGCCCAGCCGACTGTGGCCCGCGAAGGCCCTTGCCACCGGAGAACACAACCATGCTAAAACCCATTTCCGTGAATCGCCACAGGTTCTCTACCGGCGGTACATCCGCAGCCGCGTCGATCATCGTGGGCACATTGTGCTTCTGGCCAAGCGCCCCAAACTCTTCTGCTCCAATCTGACCCATGTGTGCCTCGTGATTGAGGAAGAACATCATCGCGGTCTTCTCGTTGATCGCCGCCTCCAGTTCTTCTACCGTCTCCACGTCCACAATTTCCACTCCGCAGTTGCGTACCGCATGGTCGTAGCCAAATCGATGTGACTTCTGAAAAATCACCTGGTTAGCCATGCCCTCCGTATCCGGTAGCCGGCGAATCTTCTCCCGGTCTGTACCCGCTACACACGCAGCCGTGCCAATCGAGAGCGCCGAGGCTGCACCGGCTGACACCAAGGCAGCTTCGGCGTGCGTCAGCTCAGCTATTCGCTCTCCGACTGCATCATGCAAGTCACTCAGCCGCACGTACTGCCGCGAAGCATTCTGCATCGCATCAAACACGGCCTTGGGCATCAGAGACGCCGTCAGAGACGTGTAGGTTCCCGCCGCGTTGATCAGCTTCGTCACGCCCAGACGAGCGATCACATCCTCGCCCGCAGTACTGTTCGTCGGACTCGACGCCGCGCACGCACCGAGCGCGCCCAGGCCGGGGAGGGTCGCGAGACCATATAAGACACTACGGCGGCGAAGACTTGAATCGACAACTTTCATGACGGGCTCCATCTGACTGCGGCTGGACGCCATTATATAAGGTGCAACCCCCGGTAAGGCGTTTGATAGGATTACGACAGCCCAATCGCTATGGATCTGCCCACATTTTCCACCCGTGTCTCGACTCGGCTCCTGAGGTTCGGACTACCTCTGATGTTGGCCCTCAGCCTTTCGCCATCGTTTCTGTGGGCCGAACCTCTAGACCGCCAGGTTGCAGAGTGGGTATTGCAGCTCGGTGGTAGCGTCGGCCTTGAAAACCAGTCGGGCCGCGTGCGGGACGTGACTAGGCTTCCAGACGAAGACTTCGCACTGGAATTGATCGACCTCGTCGGTACCAATATATTTCCGCCGGATCTTGAGCGCCTAGTCGGGCTGCAGCATCTGCGCGTCCTCAACCTTCCCGGCCCGATGTGGAATCCGCGCGCCGGAGCGCGTACCGACTACAGCTTGGAACTCAAACACCTTGCCGCTATCACGTCCATCGAAGAATTAACGTTCAGCTATAGCTTCCTCGCCTCCATCAAGTTTCAAGATACGGGCCTTGAGCAGATTGCCTCCCTGTCAGACCTCAAAGTGTTAAGCCTTGAGAACACCAAGGTTGCGGGCCATCAACTCGCACCGTTCAAGAGTCTTGAGGCGCTCGACTTAACCTACACCCCGGCAGACGATGAAACACTCCATCAACTTGAAGACAAGACGAAGTTGCGGCGACTTCTCCTCGGCAGCACTCTCGTCACCGACGAGGGACTAGCATCACTGAGCGCTCTACACAAAATGGAGCAGCTCGACCTCACCGGCACACGAATTAGCGACGTCGGCATCGCACAACTTGGCGGACTGACACATCTGAAGAAACTCAGCCTGCTCGGAACTGATCTTAGCGACGAGGGCCTGAAGAGCCTCATGGGACTGACTCAACTCGAAGAGCTGAATCTATACCGAACGAAAATCACCAATGTTGGTGTTGGGATGCTTCAGGGATTCACGAACCTGCGTCAGGTCGATCTCCGCTACACACGCGCCTCCAGAGCAGGCATCGACGCCCTGCAATCCGCCCTACCCAACGCCAACATCACATTCCTCGACACTACCGTACCTCCCTCGATCCCCGATGGAGCCGACCAGGTCATCAGTCAACTCAGGCCAACTGCTATTGCCGAGTGGGTTCACGCGATGGGCGGGGAAGCCACGATCGAAGACAGCCGACTCGTGTCTATCTCGCTCGCCTTGACCGGCGTTACGGACGAGCTGCTAGAGAACATCAGTGGCCTTCGAGAGCTTCGTAGCCTCGACATCAGCAACACAGAGGTCGGAGACATCGGAGCCCGCCATCTCTCCGGACTCACGGCCTTGCAGCAGATTAACCTCAGCGGCACGATGATCTCAGACGCTGGGCTTGCACAACTCACCGAATCAACGGGTCTCAAGTCGGTAGAGCTTCGGCACACAAGCATCAACGGTGAAGGGTTGACGAGTCTCATGGGGGCATCGGAACTCGTCCGTCTCGACCTGGCCAGCTCACCGGTAACCGATAACGGCCTCTCCGCTCTCGCCGGCATGAGTTCGCTGCGGAATCTGTCGTTGGCCTACACCGACATCACTGATCAGGGCTTGGGCGAATTGACCTCGCTGCAGCTCGATTCGCTCGATCTCGCGGGTACCGACATTGGCGACGACGGCATGTTGCACCTGATGCAGTTCGACTCGCTCAAGTTGCTGTCCCTGAGTTACACGCGCATTACTGACAAGGGTTTTCCCGTCCTTGAGACGCTAGCAAATCTGCAATCTCTCGGACTTGTTAGAACACGGATCACTGACAAAGCTATCGGAACGGTCGCCGCATTCAAGAATCTACGAGAACTCAACCTCGACTACACCGACGTAGGGGATGAGGGTCTCGCTCTACTCACCGACCTGACCGACCTCCGTAGCCTCAGTCTGGATAGCTCCAACGCCAGCAACGCGTCCGGCAAGTCCATTCAGAAATTCCTAAATCTCAAGCACCTCAACCTTTATCACACGCTCGTCGACCAGCAAGGCTACGACTTGATACGTCGTGCGCTGCCCGCCTGTGAAATCATTTGGGACGCAAAGTCAGCGGGCCCAAGGCGCCGCCGCAGCTAGGGGGAATGTCATGAAACAAGTCGCCGCAATCTGGCTTCTCCTTCTGGTTACACTCACGCCTGCGTTGGCGGATTCACGTGCCGAGACGATTGCGTGGATCGACGCTATGGGTGGCACCCATGAGAGCAACCAGTCGGGTGAGGTCACGGCCGTAGACCTCACCTCCGCATGGATTACCGACGCCGATCTGGGCAGACTATCTGGTCTGACACAGCTTGAGAGTCTGAGTCTCAGCTACACCAAAATTACCGATCTCGCCCTTGAGCGCTTGGCCCCCCTCAAGAACGTCAAGACACTTGAGTTGTACTACGCCGAGTACGTCACCGACGCAGGTATCGCTCACCTCAAGCATTGGAGAAATATCGAACAGCTCAACCTTCGCGGCACCAAAGTGTCGAGCGCCGTATTCGAGCATGTGTCGGGGATGGTGAATTTGCGATTCCTAGACGTTGGCTACAGCCGTGTCACCGACGAAGGGTTCGAGCATCTCGCGAGTCTTGATAATCTGGAAGAGTTCGCCTTTGGCGGCAACAAGATGAGTGGCGTCGCCCTCCCGCTGCTGAAGCTGTTACCCGCGCTGCGCAAGCTCGATGTCAGTGGCAAACAACGTACGGACTCCGGCCTTTGGGCGCTCGCGCTAACTGATTTCAACATCGACAGCATCGCGCAACTCACCCAACTCGAAGAGCTAGCGCTTGCCGAAGCCAGCGTGTCTGATCGTGGAGTCGCCAAACTGACCGCGCTCACCAATCTAGTGAGCCTGGATCTCGCGAAGACTGCGGTCACAGCCCGTGGAGTGGAGTCCCTTACGGCGCTGCCTCATCTCCGGCGTCTGCGCCTCGTGGGAGCGGAAGGAATCAACGACGACGCCAGTAAGTATTTGGATCAGATGCCCAGCTTGAAGATTCTTGAACTATCAGGCACCAGCATCACGGCTGACGGATTGGCCCAGCTAAGCGAGGCTGCTCAATTGGAGCGACTATACCTTTCCGAAACTGATGTCACTGCCGAACAAATCGAGGCATTCAAGCGTGCGGCACCTCACTGCCAGGTCACTTGGTGGCCCGCCCCAGAGGATTTTGCACGCGTAGAAGACGAAGGAAAAATCTAGACAATCTCCGTCAGCTTCTTGTCCGCGGTCGGGAAGGTTCCGATCTGCACACCGACCACTTCTTCGGCGAGCGTCAGATATAGATCGCCGACCGTCCCCGTTGCTCGAGTATGTCCACCAGTTTTGAGGCTGCCCGCATGGCCGGCCACAATCAACGCCAGGCCATTGTTCTTGTGAGAGTTGGCCTCCGCGTGCTCATGGGCGTACAGAAGACAGGTGTTGTCGAGCAACGTGCCAGCACCCTCTGGTGTGGCCTTCAACTTGGCTAGTAGATAGGCGAACTCCTCCACATGCCAGCGATTGATGTCGCGCATGATGCGCTGACCTTCGGGCGTCTCCACCTTGCCATGGGTGTATCCGTGGTGCCGATTGCTCGTATAGCCTAGCCACGGGAAACGTGACAGACCCTGACACTTGGTCAACATGTAAGAAGCCACGCGCGTTTGCCGGGACGCTAAGGCGTGGACCAACAAGTCACTCTGCAACTTGGCGATTCTCGGCCAGTCCTTCAAATCGCCGCCCTCGGGCGGTTGCTCCACGACGTGCGAGTATTCCGGTGGCAAGCTCGCCACCGACCGCTCTAGGCTACGAACCGACGTCAGAAACTCATCCAGCCGCGCCCGATCACTCGTGCCCAGGTCAGATTTCAGCTTCGTCGCATCATCGCTGACCGCATCCAGAATGCTCTTCTTGCGATCGATCCAATACTGCTCTTTCGACCCAAACAGCCGGTCGAATAACCGATGCGGAATCATCTCGGGCGGCAGCGGACGATCGCGTCCAGCCCAGCTCATATTGCGCTGGATGCTTTCGCCAAACGACTCCTGACATACGCCAATCTGCAACGAGCGGAATCGGCTATCATTGCCCACTTTCTGCGCGATCACCTGGTCAATAGAAGCACCACCCGCGCCACGTCCCGTAAACCCAAGCCCCGACACCAATCCGCTCATCGAGTTGTGGTGACCGTTCCCCGGCCCTGGCACACGAGCCCCGGGGTTGTCCACGCCGCTCACGATATGGAAGTCATCGCGGAAGCGCGCCAACGGACGAAGACACGGCGTAATCTCGTAGTCTTCACCGGAGTCGCGAGGAATCCAGTACTTCTCGATGATGCCGTTACCGTTGAACCACATCACGAACCGCGTCTCAATCGGTTCGGTCTTGCTCCCGGCTGCGTATGCCGTACCGTTCGTGTTGAACATCGCATCGAGCGCAGGCAGGCCGATTCGGATCGCTGCCCCGGACAGGCCAACGCCCTGCAAGAAGCCGCGTCGATTCAGTCTCTTTCTCAACGTCATAGCTAGTTCACACCTCGACCCAGGAAGGGTTCCGACTTCACTACCGCCACCATCATCTCTCGAAACTTGAATCCCGACGATTCAAACGTATCTAACATCCCATCGATCGCAATCTGGTCGCCCGCCGTTTCCTCACGCCCCATCGCATACCGGAACAGTTGTTTCACCACGCAGCGTTGGCACCCGGGGTCGTTCGCCAAGATCTGACCTAGCTCCTTTGGCGTCGAAAACTCCGAACCTTCGAGCCCCTGCACGTGCGCCTCGGTATCTAGATCGAGCTTAACCTCAATTTCCTTTTTTTCGTCATCCGCGCCGTCGTAACTCGGATCCTTAAACTTGAGAAGCAGCTGCTCCCTGAACTGTCCAATCGCATCATACTGCTCAAACCCAACGCCGATCGAGTCAATCAGCTTGTGACAACTCATGCATGGCGTGCTGTTTAGGTGAATTTCCAAGCGGTCGCGATTCGTCAGCGGTCGCGATTCGGTGACCATCGGCAAGGTCGCATCAACGCCCGGCGGCGGCGGCGGGACATCGTGACACAAGAAGTGCTCCCGTATGAACAAACCGCGCCCCGTTGGAGACGTGTCCGACGGACTACTGGTCAGAGTCATGATCGAACCGTGACCCAACACGCCGCCTCGTCCCGAGTCCGCTGGGTACGCCACCTTTGCAAACTCCTCTTCGGGCTCCGGCAAGCCGTATAACTCAGCTAGAGCAGTACTAACAAACGAATAATCCGCCGAGAAGAACTCTCTGAAATCACCGTCTTTCCATACCAGATAGTCAAACAGCTGTCTGGTCTCTTCAGTCATCGCCCGAGCCAGTTCGGTATTAAACTCCGGGAATAGTCGGCGCTCGCGGGTCGCCGTCAGCGCACGATCAAACCGCAGCCACTGCGCCAAGAACTCTTCCATCGACGATCGCGCCCTCGTATCCTTGAGCATCCGCCGCGCCATTGCCTCCACCTGCTCAATCGTCTCTAGCTCACCGGCAGCTGCTGCTGCCCGCAGCTCATCGTTCGGCATCGTGTCCCACAGAAAGTACGACAGACGATTGGCCGTCTCGTACTGCGCCAACTCCTCACCCGCCCCATGCTCGGTACGGAACAAGAAGTGAGGCGACTGCAGCATCGCCTCCACGACCATCTGAGCGCCACTCATGAATTCGTCCGTGCGCATCGCCTCGTTGTGCATCAAGTCGGTGTAGACGCCAACCTCCGCCGCAGTCAGCGGACGCCGAAACGCCTTCGCGCCAAAATCCTTCACGAAGGCATCCGCGCAATCAACGTCAGTCGAAGAGTGCGGCTTGCACGGGATCAGCCCCTGGTGATCCCCGCCACGAAACGCGCCGCGCGCCGCTCGTTCCGCCGCCGCACTATATGCCTCAGCCAACAGTGGTGGAATACCCTGGCCCTCAGCTCGATTCTTGAAGCCACTAACGAAATCCTCTTGAGGGAAACCGTTTGCCAACCTCGTCTGATCCCCGAGCAGATCCCTTAGCGTGTTGTTGTACTGACTATGCGTCAGTCGACGAATCGACAGAGCCTCTGCCTCGTGTTGTGACGCCAGTCGGATACGCTCCCGTGCAACTGCGATTTCGGCATCCGAAAGCCCAGCCAGGTGCAAGATCCATCGAAGTAGCGTCGTGGCATCCTCGCTATCGGATGCGAATCGCTCACCGCCCGTGTGGGGTACCTGCATCGTGGGCTTCAACAGCAGCACCGACTGCGCTGGATCGTCACGATCCACCAGGTCCATCATCTGGAACCCGAAGGCCGCAATCTGCTCTGCCGTCGCGTCATCCGATGGGAACTGAAACGCCGTTCGTCCCGCTACACCGTTATCGTTGTGGCACAGATTGCACTGCACACGCTGCAGCAGCGGATACACTTCATCGGCAAAAAACGCCTCGTTCGTTTGGCCCCACACAACCGATCCTAGAGCGCAAAATAGCGCCAATCTCGCAGAAATATTTCTCACGTCGTTTGGACGTCAGTATACACCCGCAACGCACCACCGAGCCCTTGCGGCTCAACAACATACGGTGTTCTTTGACAGCATTACTGGCGAAGGTGTTGATTCAAAAAATCTGCCGTCGCCTGTAGACGCGCCCCAGTATGAAACTTCTTGCCACCATGCGCCGCATTGTGTACCGAGATGAACTTCGAGTCGAGCCCTGCCTCTAAGTACTCGCCATGCAGTTCGAGCGACTGGTTCAAGGGCATCTGCAGATCCTGATTACCGTGCAGCAGCAAAATTGGCGGATCATTGTCGTCCAGGTGGAACACTGGACTCGCCAACTTCGCCAACTCCTTGCGCTGCTCTGGCTGACCACCGAGCAAGATCTGCAACGCCGGAACCCGCAAGCCCAAACTATACGGTGTCGACTGAGGCAAGATCGTCAAAAAGTTACTCGCACCGAAGTACGACACAATCGCCTGTATATCCGAAGACTCATCGGCGTGGTCGCCCACCGTGCCTTCTAATTCCGCGTGGCGATTCGTCACACCCACCAACGCCGCCAGATGCGCCCCCGCGGAAGATCCAGCAATCGCTATCTTTGTCGCGTCGTAGCTATAGTCCGAGTCGTTGGCTCGCAAAAACCGTATCGCCGCCTTAATGTCATGCACCTGCGCCGGGAACCGCGCCACCGGCGACAGTCGGTAATCCACACTTGCGAACGCAAAGCCCTCCGGCGCTAAGCCACCCAACGGCATCGAGTTCCGAGGGCCATTCCGCCAACCCCCGCCGTGGACAAAGACCACCAGTGGTGCATCTTCACGACCCTCCGGCAAATACAAGTCAAGCGCGAGCCGGTACCCGTCGACCTCGGCAAACGGTATATCAACCACCTTGTGGTAGCCAGCTGGCGCATCAGCCGCCGACAGCACACTGCAAGCAACAATAATCAGTCCAAGAAGTAAGCGCATCATTTCTCCAATCAGACGATTCGACCAGGATCAGCTCTTAGCCCACCACCAACTTATTGAGCTCTTTCTCGTCGAACTCAAATCCCAACCCCGGACCTTCAGGAGCATCTACGTATCCTGGCCTGTAGGGCAGAGGCGTCGACAAAATACGATTACCAAACGCCCGCTTGTAACTCTCTCCGCCCTCTAAGATCACCGCGTTGGGCGTCGACAGGCACAGGTGGATGGCCGACGCTCGGTATGGTGCCGATCCCATCGACGAATGCGGAGAGAACAACACGTTATATACATCCGCCATAATCGCAATCCGCTTCGTCTCGGTAATACCCACTCGAGACGTATCTGGATTCACAATGTCGCACGCCCGCCGCTCAAACAACTCCCTGAACTGGAAACGATTCGAGTACTGCTCACCCGCACAGATCGGAACATCCATTCGATCGGCGAGGATGCTTAAGGCACCAAAGTCTTCCGGCATCAGCACATCTTCCCACCGGCCGAGATTTTCAATCGTGTCTAATCGGCGGCCCACACGCGTCGCCTCAGCGAGCGTATACCCACCAAGCGAATCGACCAAGATCTGCCCCTTGCCCTTGAGAACATCAGCAGCCGCAAACACCCGATTCACGTCCCGGACCTCTTCACCCCGACCCTTTGCCAAACCCATCTTCTGAATTGGATAGCCGCGCTCTAGCAATGCCTGCGAGTTTTCACGAACCTGTTCCGGCGGACCGCCTCCCACACCCTGATACGTCGGAATCGAATCACGGAACTTGCCACCCAACAACTGATATACGGGCATGCCCGCTGCCTTGCCGACGATATCCCAAAGCGCGATATCAATACCGGCCATCGCCCGCGTAAAGTATCCGGTGCCATATCCACGCAGTCGCTGCGTCGAGTACATCTTTTCCCAGATCGGTTCAATCCTTCGGGCGTCTTGACCCAACAAGATCGGTCGAAACAGGTCCAGCACTGCGGTCTTTACCACCCGAGGCGTCATCACCGCGTGCGACTCACCCCATCCAACCACTCCTTGGTCAGTCGTGATCTTGATCAAAAGAGTCTGTTGGTAGCCTCCCTGCCGAACGGTTTCTCCGCGCTCCAAGCGGTTCCACAAGCCGATCCCGCCCGTCATCGCTCCAAGTGGCGGCATTGAGACGAACTCGTCTTCAGGTCTCTTCTCCGGAGGGTCACGCAAGATCAACGCTTCCACGTCGGTGATGACTAGCGGAACGCCGATCTGCGCGGCGGCAGCGCGAAGGGGATGGAAGGCGGCTGCCAGGCCAACGCCAGCGGCGGACTGAAGGAATCTACGGCGGCTAAGATCTTTCATGTGGCAGGCTCGATTCTACGAGCTTCGCAACCTATCTGCAAATCCGACTAGTCGTCGGGGACGCCGTCAAAGAAGTCCACCACTCCGGTCTCTAGCGAATACTCCGCGCCCACGACGAGCAACTCACCACTCTCGATCAATCCCTCCAACAACTGCGACCCCCGCCGCAAGTGATCCGCCGAGTGCCTGACGTTTGCTCGAACCGCCTGGTTCATCAACTCCTCGGGACGATCTACGAGCCCGGTAGACAGCAGCGCCTCCACTGCCGGACGCACTCGCGCCACGATCGAGCGCAAGTTCGGAGACCGTAGTTCTGAGTGCTGCTGCAACTGATCTAGCGTGGCCGACACGGCGCCGCACTGGGAATGCCCCATCACCACGACCAGGCGAGTGCCAAACCGAGCAGCTGCGAACTCCACGCTGCCCACCTGCGAAGGAGCGACAATGTTACCCGCCACGCGGATCACGAATAGATCACCCAATCCCTGGTCGAATACCAGTTCCGCCGGAGCCCGCGAGTCCGCACAACCCAGAATGATCGCAAACGGCTCCTGCCCAGAGGTCAGCTCAGCCCGTCGTTTCTTGCTCGTTAAATCCGCACCACTGCTTTCGTCGGAGGCAAACCGACGGTTCCCCTCCCGCAAACGATCAAGTGCCTCTCTCCCTGTGAGCATATACGACTATTCTTGCCCGTCTCGCCGTTCGATTGCACATCAGTAGGACGACAGTACTGCATATGGCTCAAGTTCCCGCCGTCTCATTCTCTCGATTTCGGACACTGAGCTCTATTGCGGGAATAGTGTCGGCTGCAAGCCAGCAGCGGCTTAAGCTTCAGAGCCGCCAGTCACCATTTGGCTACAATGGCGGCTCGATGCGCCTATCCTTCGTGATTTCCTGTCTGTTCGCAATCTCCTGCGCGGACGTTCCCACTCGGCAGCCGAATATTATCTATGTCCAGAGCGACACGCACCGCTGGGGCGCAATGTCGTTTACACAAACTCCAGATGTCGTCACGCCCCACATGGAGGCGCTGGCAAGCGAAGGCGTCTCGCTCGACCGCTACTACATCAACCTGCCGCTCTGTACGCCTTACCGTGCCATCATGATGACCGGCCACTGGCCCTATCAGCAGGGGTTGATGGCCAATCACATGAGCTTGGGCGAGCGTGTCGATATGCCCGAGGGGAAGAAGACGCGTGGCACCATCGCGCACGCCTTCCGAGATGCTGGCTACACGACCGGCCACTTCGGCAAATGGCACTTGGGCGGGAACGACGCGCGTCCGTTTGGCTTCGACCGCTCCGTAGTCTGGAACCGCACCAACAATCACCGCGAGAACCCGGTTGTCATCGACGGCATGGAACCCTACACATGGCAAGGCGAGTCAAACGCCACCGCGACGACTGAGCAGGCGCTTGATTGGATCGGAGAAGTCTCCCAAGGCGACAAACCATTCTTCGCCGTGGTGTCGCTCAATCCTCCGCACGGGCCTTTCCACGACGCGCCAGAGTCAAAGAAAGCCCTCTATCCAGACGAGGCAGCGCTACCGTTCCATCCGCTGGACGAAACGCAAGACTTCAATCAGCACCGCGACTATCACGCGCTGATCTCGGGTGTCGACGACGGTCTCGGACGCATTCGCGCGAAGCTAGACGAGCTGGGGATCACCAACGACACAATCCTCGTTTACACCTCCGACCACGGCGGCATGACCGGCATCGATGGCGTCTCCTACGGGCAAAAGCGCCATCCGAACGACGAATCGTCGCGTGTGCCTTTCCTTATTCGCTGGCCGGGTCACATCTCGGAAGGCAAGCGTTTGGAGACGCTCGCCTCGACGATCGACGTATTTCCAACGCTGGCGTCTTTGGCGGGCATTGAGCCACAAACCGAAGCGGGCGAGTACATGGCCCAACTCCCGGGCAACGACTTGTCCCCCTTCCTGTTGGCGAACACCGAAGCGCCATCGCAAGAGCCGCAAACGGTCTACTTGGCACATCCCTCGAATATGAACAACCGCGGCAGCCGCCGCGAGATCATCTGGCGTGCGATTGTGACGCCCGAATACACCTACGCGGTGACAGACCGAGCCGAACACCGGCTCTGGGCAAATAGCGACGGCCTCCAGGCCGACAACCTGCTCGACGATCCACAACACGTCGAGACTCGCCGCGAACTGTGGCAACAACTCGACGCACTGCTAGACAGAACGGAGCGGCCGTTCTACAAGCAGTGGTTTGCCAACGCCTCAGATCGCGAAGTTGCCGCCTGGAACACCGAACACGGCATCAAAGAAGCCGACCGCGAAGCGGGAATGGCGGCGCTGTTCGACATGGGCCGATCGAAGCCTTGAGTGGTGTGCTCCAGCCTCTCAATTAGCGTTTGCATGGGCCGAGAGCCATCAGGATCTGGGTGCGCTTCTAGCCCCACCCCACTCCCTTCAACCACACAGCCGCGCATCAGCCGGACAGCCGGGGACATCCCGCCACAAAACAGCCATCAATCAGCGATCAAATAAGAACTTCTAACCAAAACGACGGCCCGCTAGTATACTGCTGACATGTCGCTACGCATCAACGCAGAAGCCCCCAATTTCACAGCCGAAACCACACAAGGCGAGATCACGTTTCACGACTGGATCGGCGATGGTTGGGCCATCCTGTTTTCCCATCCAAAAGATTTCACACCCGTCTGTACGACCGAACTCGGCTACATGGCCGGTCTCCAACCCGAGTTCGCTAAACGCAACTGTAAAGTGATCGGCCTCAGCGTCGACCCGGTCAGTAGCCACAGCGAGTGGGCCAAGGACATCGAAGAAACCCAAGGCCACGCCGTCACCTATCCGATGATCGGCGACCCCGAACTCAAAGTCGCCAAACTCTACGAAATGCTCGAAGCAGACGCGGGTGACACCTCGGAAGGTCGCACCGCAGCGACCAACGCCACCGTCCGTACGGTCTTTATCGTCGGCCCGGATAAGAAGATCAAACTCATGCTGATCTATCCCATGACTACGGGCCGCAACTTCGATGAAGTTCTGCGCGTTCTCGATTCGATGCAGCTCACGGCAAAGCACAAGGTCGCAACACCGGTGAACTGGAAGGACGGCGAGGACGTCATCATCGTCCCCTCTGTGTCCGAGGAAGAGGCGAAGCAGAAATACCCCGGCGGCTGGCGGTCGCCGAAGCCCTATCTGCGCATCGTCCCGCAGCCGAAATAGCGCAATGGGGTCAGTCAGGGTGTTGCCGCAACACCTTGACTGATGCCTACTGCTCCAAACTTATTCTCGATTGCCCGGCCCCCAACCTCAGTCGTATACTCGACACGGGACCGCTGCCCCCCTTCCCAAGCCATGCCGAGCCAAGCACCTCCCCTACCATCACCCGTGAGCCGCCGTGCGTTCGTCGAATCTCTCTGCGGCGGATTCGGAGCCGTCGGACTCGCGGCGATGCTCAACCCCACGATGGCCAACGCGGCAACTGCACCGCTCGGGCCTCACTTTGCTCCCAAAGCTAAGCACGTCATTTTCTTGTTCATGACCGGCGGGCCGTCGCACATCGATATGTTCGACCCGAAGCCCGCACTGCTCAAGTACGAAGGCCAGCGCCCCGATTCGGTTGACCTTCGGACCGAGCGCATGACCGGTGGGCTCCTTCCCTCTCCGTTTGAATTCAAGCGCCACGGTGAGAGCGGCACCCAGGTCAGCGAACTGCTGCCGAACCTCGCCAACTCCGTCGACGACATGTGTGTCATCAATTCGATGTACACCTTCAACCCGACGCACACGCCAGCCCGCAACTTAATCCACTCGGGAAACATCGCGTCCACGCGGCCCACCCTCGGTGCCTGGCTCTCCTACGGACTCGGTAGCGAAAACGAAAACCTCCCTGGCTTCGTCGTCCTCAGCCCTTCCTCGCGCGGCGGCAGCCTCTGGCGATCAGGCTTTCTCCCTGCCGAGCACCAGGGAACGCACTTCAATAACAACGAGGTCGACCCGGAGAAAATGATCCGCTACCTGCGGAATACACACCTCGACGCCGCTGCCCAGCGCAAGCAACTCGATCTCCTCGCCGCGCTCAACCAGCAGCACCACGACGCCACCGGCCCCGACGCCTTTCTCGACGCACGTATCCAGGCGATGGAAACTGCCTACCGCATGCAATTCGAGGCACTCGACATCTTCGACGTCCGCAAAGAGCCAGAGGCCATTCGCGAAGAGTACGGCACCACGCCGTTCGCCAACGGCTGCCTGCTGGCCCGTCGCCTCGTCGAAAAAGGCGTGCGCTACGTCCACCTCTACTACGGCCCCGGCCAGCAGTGGGATGACCACAAAGACCTCAACGCGAACTTGCGCAAGCGTTGCCCTGATATGGACCAAGGCGCAGCCGCGCTCCTCCGCGACCTCAAGCGCCGTGGCCTGCTTGACGAAACCCTTGTGGTTTGGGGCGGCGAGTTCGGGCGGACACCCGTCTCGGAAGCAGGCGATGGCCGCGACCACAACCCCTACGGCTTCACCATGTGGATGGCTGGCGGTGGGGTCAAAGGCGGCATCTCGCACGGGGCGACCGACGAATTCGGCTTCCAAGCGGTTGAAAACCGTGTCAGCATTCACGATCTGCACGCCACCATCCTCAATCAAGTGGGCTTCGATCACGAACGTCTCACCTACCGCTACGCCGGTCGCGATTTCCGCCTCACCGACGTCCACGGACGCGTCCTCAAGGAACTGCTAGTTTGATGCACCTCCGACTACTTACTCTCGCCGCTCTCGCCGCCACGCTCGCCGTCGCGCAGAGCCCCGAAATCGAGTTCTTCGAGAGCAACATCCGTCCCGTCCTCGTCGAGAAGTGTGTCGTCTGCCATTCGTCTGAGCTAGCGCAGCCGATGGGCGGACTGCGCCTCGATTCCCAAGAAGGCCTGCTCACGGGCGGCCAGTCCGGCCCTGCCTTGGTGCCGGGCGAACCGCAATCTAGCCTCATCGTCGAAGCACTCACATACAAGAGCGCCTCGCTTAAGATGCCGCCCACCGGCAAGCTCTCTGACGCCGTGATAGAAGATTTCCGCACCTGGATTTCGCAAGGTGCCGCCGACCCACGTCAGGCCGAAGCTGCGCCACCATCCGCCGCTGCCGAAGGTGGCCCCGGCACGCCCATCGACGAGGGCCGCAAATGGTGGGCCTTCCAGCCGCTCAACGAACTCCTCGCGCCCGCGCCCAACCGTACGGGCTGGTCGCAACGCAAGATCGACGCCTTCATTCTCACAAAACTTGAAGAGAACGGCCTGGAGCCGTCACCTCAAGCCGACCGCCGCACCCTCGTCCGCCGTGCCTACTACGACCTCACCGGACTGCCGCCGACGTATGCCGAAGTCGAGGCCTTCGCCAACGACACCTCGCCCAACGCCTACGAAAGCCTGATCGACCAACTCCTCTCCTCGCCCCGCTACGGCGAACGTTGGGGCCGCCACTGGCTCGACGTCGCTCGCTGGGCCGAGGACCACCCCACCCGCGAATCCACCAATCAGCCGCATCCCTACGCCTGGCGCTATCGCGACTGGGTCATTGAGGCCGTCAACAAAGACATCCCCTACGACCAGTTCATCCGCATGCAGTTTGCCGCCGATCTCATGCCCGGTTTCAAGCCCCGCGACATGCGGGCCCTCGGTTACATCGGCAACTCGCCCATGTATCACAAAGATGCACGACTCTCGCGCGACGTCATCGAAACCCTTGCCAGTGACGACTGGGACGAGCGCGTCGATGCCGTCTCACGCGGACTCCTCGGCATGACCGTCGCCTGCGCCCGCTGCCACGATCACAAATTCGACCCGATCACCAACAGGGACTACCACGCTCTCGCGGGCGTCTTCGCTAGCCTCTGGCTCGTCAAGCGCCCCATCATCGAGATGGATTCCGCCGAGGCCGAGAAACTCGTCTGGGATCACGAACGCCTCGTCCGCATCAAGGGCCAGGTCGGCAACCTCAAAGAACTCGACACGATTGCCGAAGAAGTCCACCCTGTCGTCGCTGCGATGCAAGCGGAGGTCGAGACCCTACAAGTCATGCTCGCCAGGGATACCACTCCGATGACTCACGCAGTCATCGACGCCGGTGTCTGGATCGATGGCAACACACCCACCGTCACCTGGATCGACATCCGCCCCGGTGAACCGCGCGATCTCCCCATCTTCATTCGTGGCAACGTCGCCAACCCCGGAGAAATCGTGCCGCGCAGTTTCCTTGAAGTGTTTTCCGACGGCGAACCGGAACCATTTCGCCAGGGCACCGGACGCCTCGAACTCGCCAACAAGATCGTCGGCGACGCTGGCCCCCTAGCCGCCCGCGTTTGGGTCAACCGCGTCTGGGGACACCATTTCGGCCAGCACCTCGTCGGGACGCCCTCCAACTTCGGAACACAAGGTCACGCCCCGACACACCCACAACTGCTCGAAGACCTCACCGCCCGCTTCGTCGATAACGGCTGGTCCCTGAAGTGGCTGCATCGCGAGATCATGCTCTCCGCCGCGTACCAGCAGTCAAGCCGTCTGATCGAGGCGTCGGACAAGACCGACCCGACCAACCAGTGGACCTGGCGCATGACCCCGCGTCGCCTCGACATCGAAGCCTGGCGAGACTCGATCATCAAGGTCTCCGGCGAGCTTGACCTCACACCAGGCGGCCCCTCCGCGGACGCCAACGGTGAGCTGTCCCGCCGCACGGTCTATTCGGAGATTAGTCGCGGCCGCCTTCACCCGATGCTCAAGCTCTACGACTTCCCCGACGCGTCGCAACACTTCCCCAAGCGGCTAGAGACGACCACTCCACTCCAGCAACTGTTCGTCATGAATAGCGCCTGGATGGAGCGACAAGCCTTGAGCCTGTCCAAACTCGATGCCGACATCACCGACAGCACCGAGCGCATTGGTGCCCTCTACCGCCGCACCTTCAGCCGCGACGCAACCGCAAGCGAAGTTGAGTTAGGACTCGCATACCTCCAGCAACGCCAAGCCGACCTCGGCCACCAACCCTGGGAAGAATACGCCCAAGTTCTCCTCGGCTCGAACGAATTCATCTACTTCCACTAAGGGCGTCCCGTCTATTTCCGCGTCAGCGTCTCAAGCCCCAGAGGGGCGACCTATCGTTAGCCCGGGGTGAAACCCCGGGAATCCCAGCCCGCAGAACGCAAGAGAGTGGGCCTCCCGCTTCAGCACCTAGCCCCGACCTCTTCCCGCGTCAGCGACCGACTCCATCCGAGCCCCGAACGCAAGAGAGTGGGCCTCCGCTTCAGCATGCCCCTCAAGCCACGAGGCTGTGGTCGACCGGAAAGCCCCGCTCAGATACGCTCAAAATGTGTCATTTCCTACATTTCCTGCCGGTGGGTGGAAGCCGGTAAGGAATCTTCTGAAAACTGCTACCGACTCTGCTCGCTCCTCTGTTTGTATTGGAACCGATGACTAGTGCGTAGTCACCGGCACAACTGGGCCGTCAGGAGTGGACTTACCATACACGGTTAGAATTACTTGGTCGTCGCACGCAGCTTTCGTTCGGCACACCCCGCTGGACCGGCCTGGCCCCTCGCTCGTCGCCGTTCCGATCGACTATTCGGAGAACATGAAGCTCACCGAAAGGCTCGGGAAACTTGGCTGGACGCTGTAGCGGCAGGCCCGCAATCGACCCAGCAATGGCGGAAGATCCAGTTCTCATCTGGAGAGCACAGCGCGGGACTTCGTATGGCGGGATTCTAAGGCCCGAAGGTATGCTATCTACGACGGTCTATCGGATTGCAGCTGGTCGACGTCGCTCAAGAATGCAGGCGATCAAGCATCTTCTACTCGTAGTGGCGATTTCCTCCGGCGCCGTCGCGGCGGAGTTGGGTCCGCCAAAGCTGACGTCTGCGACTCCCTTGGGGGGCACGCCCGACGGCTCGTTTGAAGCCGTGCTACTCGGCGAGCATCTGGAGGGAGCGACGGATCTGTGGTCTCCAAGTATCGGGCTGCAGGGCGAAGTCGTCGGCGTCGACCGGGACGACGACACCGAGACGGACCTGCTTGACGTGCGATTTCTCCTCGGCGCTCGGCTGGTGTCGGGAGCGCACGATGTGCGCGTAATCACTGCTCACGGCCTTTCTAACGCGCTTCGACTGATCGTTCATGCCGCCCCCAGCGTGCTGGAGCAAGCCGCTGCCCACGACCTCGCTATCGACGCCCAGCACCTTCCGGTTCCGTCGGTTGTTCATGGAAAGGTCGCGGAAGTCGGCGAAGTGGATTTCTACTCATTTTCGGTTCAGGCGGGAGACGAGCTCGTGTTTCGAACCTTCTCGAGCGCGACTCTCGATCCTGGCTTGGCTGTGTTTGACTTGACGGGCAGTTGGTTCGACGCCCACCGGCCGAGACGTCTCGCCTTTGCAGATGAGCCTGTCGAATACCCCGGAGAGCCGGTGGAAGCGATGCTGCGGTACCGTTTCGATCAGGTCGGCGACTATCTGATTCGGGTGAACGGATTCTGGGGCCACGGCGGGGAAGATCAGTCCTACGCCTTGCTGATTAACTCGGATCCCGACGGACGGCTTGAATCGCTAGCAGTCGAGGAAGCTCCGCGCTGGACTGAGCGGACCTGGAGGCGTCCGCTGGATGCCGACCGCATGGAGCAGCTTGCCGGACGTACGATTCTCAGCGGCGCCCCGTCATCCATGGCTGTTTTCGACGCCGATGCCGAGGTGCGAAGCCTACCAGTTGAGACGCCCGCGATTCAGCTTCCTGCGTTGATCAAAGGTACGATTGAGCGTCCGGGTGATTTCGATCGCGTGCGCTTCACCGTAGAAGAAGGTGACCGGCTGGTATTTGAGATTCAAACACCACAAAAGAGCTTGCCTCAGCTCAACCCGCTGCTTCGTATTTTCGACTCGGACGGCGTCGAGGCCTTTACGAACATCTGGTCGCGCGTCGACTCGAACGGCAACGTTTCGAAGCAGATTTACCCGAAGACGGAGTATGTGTTTCCTCGGGCTGGGGAGTTCACCCTGGAGATACGCGACATCACGGTGACCTACGGCGATGCCGAAATGGAATATCGCGTGATCGTTCGGCCGTGGGTTCCGCACTTGGGCGAGGGGCGCCTGGATTCGGACTACGTGAACCTCGTTGCGGGGAAGGCTCAGGAGTTGAGCGTCGTGGTCGACCAGGAGGAGGGCTACGACGGCCTGGCTGCCTTCTCGCTAGAGGGGTTGCCCGCAGGCGTGGACTTCGTCACCGGGGCGACGGTTGAGCCAGAGCCTCCCCCGGCGCTCAATGCCGGGAAGAAGGAGCGATTCACGACGAACAGCCGCAAGGTTACTTTCGTACTGATGCCCGCCACGGATGCGCCGCTGACTCCTCGGCCGACTGAGGTCGAGGTTTACGCCCGCCCGGTGGTCGATGGGGAAGTCGGGGCTAAAATTTTGATGGGCAAGGTCCTTGCGATGGTTGTTGCCGATGCTGCCCCGGTTGCGGAGGAGGGGGATGGGGAGGCGGCGCGCTAGCCGCAAAGTAAGCTATGAGACACGTCAACGCATCCTTCCGACTCGGCTTCGCCGCTCTGACCCTAGTCTTGGTCGCCGGAAATGCTGCTGATCCCGAGATCGTCTCGCTCCGCATCGTTCCCGATCGGGTTGAGTTGTCCGGGGCGGATGCTTCACAACAGCTATTGGCGATCGGCGAAACGCCGGAGGGTGAGACCGTCGACTTGACCGCCAGCGCTGTTTGGAGTGCGGAGTCACCGTCTATTGTCGAGTTGCGAGACCAGGCCCGAGCTGTTGCGACTGCCGACGGCGAGGTTCGGGTGGCGGCGACTTTCGCTGGCCATAGCGCGAAAGTCGACATACACGTCAGCGACTCCGAGAGCCACCGGGCCTTTAGCTTTCCGCGCGACGTCGTGAGCATCTTCACGCGCCGCGGCTGCAACGGATCGGGCTGCCACGGAGGCGTCAAGGGGAAAGCCGGATTCAAGCTTTCGAGCAACGGGATCCATCCCCATCGCGACTACGAGTGGATCGTCGAGGGGGGCGAGTTTCAGGTGCTGACCGATGAACCGGCGGGCCCCCGAGAACCGCGCATCGACCTCGACCACCCGGAGGCTAGCCTACTGTTACACAAGGCAACGATGGAAACCGCCCACGGGGGTGGCCTACGTTTCGAGAAAGGATCGGATGACTACCGTGCCGTCTTGGAGTGGATCGAGGCGGGTGCTCCGTATGGCGAAGAGGCGTTGTCTCAAGCTGCTAAGCTCGTGCGGCTAGAGAGCTATCCCGCGAAGCTGATCTTCAAGCCGGGCGAGTCTCACCGGGTGCTGGTCACTGCCCACTTCGATGATGGCCACAGTGAGGACTTTACGCACCAAGTGCTGTACAGCGTGAATGACTCGGCGATTGCAAAGGTTTCGGGAGACGGGCGAATTGAGGCCAACGGCTTGGGCGAGACGGCCGTGCTGATTCAGGCGCTAGGGCGCAAGACTCGCGTTGGAGTCGGTGTGGTGGGCGCGCCGCTAGATGATTATCCTGAGACGCGCAGCCGGAACTACATCGATGACGCCGTGTTCTCCAAACTGAGGCGATTCAACATCGCGCCCTCGGCTCATGCGTCGGACGCGGAGTTTCTCCGGCGCGTGTGTTTGGATCTCACCGGACGGATGCCGCCGCCGGATCGTCTGGTGGAGTTCCTGGCGGACGAATCGCCCGACAAGCGCGACCGCGTGATTGAGGCGCTGCTGGACTCGCCGGAATACGTCGATTACTGGACCTTCCGCTTCGCCGACCTTTTCCGTGTTGCGCTATTCCCGGTAGGCATCAATCCAAAGTGGACGCAGGCGTACTACGAGTGGATTCGCGACGCAATCGAGCGTGACCGTCCTTACGACCAGGTGGCGCGAGAACGCATTGCCGCGCAGGGCTACAGCCCGGCGTCGCGGCACTATCTGCCGTACCTGGTGATCCCGCCGGCGGAAAACATGATGGCCGAGGAGATGCGCGTTTTCTTCGGGCGGCGGTTTGATTGTGCGCAGTGCCATGACCATCCCTACGAGGAGTGGTCTCAGGATCAGTTCTGGGGCCTCGCCGCGTTCTTTGGCCCGATGTTTAAGCTTGGCGGTAATCCGAGTTCCGTAATTTTTGACTTTCCGGGCGGTCAGGAGATCGCGGCAGACGTGCCTTCGCCCAGGAAGTTGGGAGTCGTTCACCCTCGGACCAAAGAGGCGGTTCAGCCTGCACTGCTGGACGGGAGCCGCATACCATTCGAGGAAACGGAGTTGCCTCGGCGAGAGTTGGCCGCATGGATGACCTCGCACGAGTTTTTCGCCGAGGCGGCCGTCAACCGGCTGTGGAGCTACTTCTACGGGCGGGGTCTCGTCGATCCCGTGGACGACTTTCGTTCCACGAACCCTCCGACCCACCCCAAGCTGTTGGAGCAGTTGGCAGAGGATTTCGTTCAGCAGGGTTATCGCCTGAAGCCGCTCATGCGGCGCATCGTTCAGTCGAACGCCTACCAGCGTTCCTCGGTACCGAACGAAACCAATCGTTCGGATCGCGTGAACTATTCTCACGCTTTGCCTCGCGCGCTCGACGCCGAGATCCTGCTCGATGCGATCGCAGATGTTACCGGCATCGCGCCGCGATTCAAAGTCGGTACGAATAGAGGCGCATGGAAGGGCGGTACCGCGCCGTTGGGTACGCGCGCCGTGGAACTAAAGGAAGGCGACCTTTACCCCTCCGCATTCTTCGACGCGTACGGTCGCCCAAATCGCTTCTCGGTCCCGGAGCGTGATCCGTCGCCGAAGCTTGCGCAGGCGCTGCACCTACTCGCTGGCGAGACGTATACGCGGGGACTATGGCTACCGGGCGCACGGGTGTATGATTTGGTGCAAGAGGGTGCTAACGACGACTCCATCATCGATGCGCTTTATTTGGCCGGATTCGCGCGTTACCCCGAGGACGCGGAACGGCAGGCGATTTTGGAGATGATTGAGGCGACCCCGAGCCGAGAACAGGCGCTGCAGGATCTTCAATGGGCGATCTTGAGTTCGCGTGAGTTTGCGGAGAATCACTAGGAGAAGCGACAACCATGAGCTACAAACAACGAGGCTGCTTGTGCGAGAGTGCGTCGCAAACCTCGCGCCGCTTGTTTCTCAGTGCCGGTTCGTTGAGCTTTCTGGGCATCAGCTTGGGGCAAGCGCTAAGACTGCAAGCGGCGTCGTCGACGAAGACCCAGTCGACGGCAAAGGCGAAGTCGTGTATCTTGCTTTGGCTCGAGGGTGGTCCGGCTCAGATGGATACGTGGGATCCGAAGCCCAACAGCTCCTTCCGGCCGATCGCGACGAACGTACCGGGAATTCAGATCTCGGAGCTGTTGCCGAACCTCTCCAAGCGCGCCGACAAGCTGGCGATTGTACGTTCGATGAGTTCGTTCGGCGACGACCACCCGCAGGCAGTCCACTACGCCGCTACCGGACACCTTCACAACCCGACCATGGAGTTCCCGAGTTTCGGCTCGATGGTCGGTAAGGAACTTGGCCCGCGCAACGCGATGCCTCCGTATGTGATCGCTCCGCGGTGGGAGACTGGACGTCAATACGAAGACTATTTTCGGTCGGCCTTCTTAGGCGCGGATTACGATCCGATGCTTGCGCCTGATCCGTCGAAAGGCGATTTTCAAGTCACGGATCTGAGCCTGCCGAAGGGACTGGCGCCCGCTGCAGTCGAGAACCGCCGATCGTTTCTTGACATTGTTGATCAGCGTTATCGCCGGACTGTCGAGAGCGCCGATCATGCCGCCATGGACGTTTTCACAGAACGAGCTTGGGACATGTTGCTGAGCCCGAACGTCCAAAAGGCTTTTGACCTATCAGAGGAATCGGAGAAAACCAAAGACGCCTACGGGCGCGATTCGGTTGGCCAAAGCCTGTTGCTTGCTCGACGGTTGGTTGAGGCAGGGACGCGCTTCGTGACGGCCGCCGGCTACCACGGCAACTCCTGGGACACGCACTCGGACAACGATAAGGGGCATCGCGACCGGCTGACGCCTCCGCTCGACCGAGGACTCTCGGCGCTGATTGACGACCTCGTCGAGCGCGGGCTCTACGACGAGACCATTGTGATCGCGATGGGAGAGTTTGGGCGAACGCCCGACATCAACCCTGGTCTCGGCCGGGACCACTGGCCGCAATGTTGGTCACTGGCGTTGGGCGGCGGCGGATTGAACACCGGGCTGGTCGTCGGCGAGAGCGATGAACGTGCCGCGAATGTAGTCGAGCGCAAGACCAGCATCGGAGACCTCTTTGCGACGGTCTACAAGGCGATGGGTATCGACTGGACCCGGCAGTACATGACATCGATCGGTCGTCCGGTCAATATCGCGAATTCGTTCGACGACGAGACGGGCGAGCCGATCCACGAGTTATTTTAGATTCGTCTTCGGCTCAAGCTCTAGGGGGCCATCGATCTCTACGAGTAGGCCGTTCCCAGACCAGGCGATTAGTGAACTATTCCCGTGCCGTCAGTTCAGCTTTTGCGTGTTTAGCGAGCATCGGAAGTACCAGATGAACCTTTCTTCAGCGGACCGGGGCAGGATGGCTGGCCATCTTGATCGACGATTACTTCCTACATTTGCATCAAGGCAGTCCCCTGCCAACGTAAGGACAAGCAAGGCCCGCTCTTGCCTTGGCGACCGACTCCATCCGAACCCCGAACGCAAGAGAGCGGGTCTCCCGCTTCAGCGGGCTTGCCCTCACTCCTCCCACGATCGCCCCGCCTGGGCTGTGGTTGGTCGGAAAGCCCCGACCTCTTCCCGCGTCAGCGACCAACTCCATCCGAACCCCGAACGCAAGAGAGTGGGTCTACCGCTTCAGCGCCTAGCCCCGAGCCCGTCGGGGCGACGTTCCCCTAGCCCAGAACGTAACTCCTGGGCACCCAAACAACCAACCCGCCCACGCCTCCACCCGCACGCCAGCAGGCTGTGGTTGCTGGGAAAGCCCCGCTCAGATACTCTTCAGACCTCCTCAGCAGGCATAACGTTATCCCTCCCGGGCCGCCATTGAAGGCATAGGACCCGAAACTAGCGCCCTCCCGGTAACTGTCACTCGTTGACCGCTACCGCGGGGCCAGGCCAGTCTTCGCCATGTGTAGCCCTTCGGGAGGCTAGCCATAGATGAGTCTTTGGAGACTGCCCTTCTTAGCTGTCCCCGCAACACTTAGCCCCGTTCACGGGGCTGTTCGTTAGGCCAGTCGTTTTACGGCTGGTTGACGGAAGCGGTACCGCCCCTTCTCAATTCTTCAGCCCGGTTTAGCGGGCTTACCCCTCATCGACCCCCGACCTCTTCCCGCGTCAGCGACCAACTCCATCCGAGCCCCGAACGCAAGAGAGTGGGTCTCCCGCCTCAGCGTCTCAAGCCCCAGAGGGGCGACCTATCGTTAGCCCGGGGTGAAACCCCGGGAATCCCTTCAGCGCCAAGCCCGTCAGCGCGACATTTCCCTAGCCCAGGACGCAAGTCCTGGGTACCCAAACAACCAACGCGTCCTCACCGCTTCCCCTTTGCTTTCTGTGGCTTACGCTTCACGCTCTCCCTGCGCGCGGGGTGTTGCGTCGACCGCTTGAGACCACCCCAATATAGGAAGTAACTCATCGACGCTAGCGACAGCGCTTTCAGCGATTGCTTAGCGCTACGATTCCCGTGTCGTGGACGGGTCGGGCCATCTCGCATTACCGCCGTCGTCGAGAAGCTCGGCAAGGGCGGGATGGTGGTCGTGAACAAACGGAAGACGCGCGCCTGCGCCGCCTTCAAATTCCTGCCCGCTGAAGCCCTCGGCTGCAACGTGGGTACGAGTCTCTGGGCCTACTCATGCCGCAATGCGATCACCGGTTCGACTTTCGTGGCGCGGCGAGCCGGTATGTAGCAGGCCAGCAGAGCCACGGCCGTCATCACGATCGCAACCGCAGCAAAAGTGGCCGGATCGGTGGGCGTGATCCCATAGAGGACGTCCATGCTCTCCGACGGATCAGCTGACGTGAGCCCGAACGCACCCGTCACGCGGGTCAAGATGAAGGTTGTCGCCAAACCCAACGCCACTCCGATCATGGTCAGCGCTACACCCCATCTCATCACAGCCTTGAGGACTTCGCTCGACTGCGCGCCCAGCGCCATTCGTATTCCGATTTCGTGCGTTCGACGACTGACGGAATGCGCCATCACGCCGTAGACTCCGATCGCCGAAAGGATCAGGGCCAGGCCCGCAAAGACTCCCAGCAACAGCATGTAGAAACGCGATTCGCCAGTCCAAATCAAATACAGTCGCTTCATCGGCGCGACCGCGTAGATGGGCACTTCGGAATCAACCTCCGCAACCGCGGCGCGGACGGCAGGGATCAAGGACGCTGCTTCGGAGGATGTTCGCGCCATAAACCCCATCCGCAAGATGCGCCTCGAGTCATCCCCCGGCACTTGCACTGTTGGGACATACACGGCCGCCCTCGGTTCGAACTGCAGGTTCCATTGGTGAATGTCGCCTACAACCCCGACGACCTGCAGCGGTCTGCCTGCAGCGGCCCCGCCCTGTTGCAGAACCAGTTGCCTGCCAATGGGATCCTGATCAGGCCAATAGCGACGAGCCATTCCCTCGCTGATGACGACGACACCAGGCGCCTCAGCGGAATCCTGCGCGGTGAAAACTCGGCCTCTGAGCAATGGAATACCCAGGGTTTGGAAGAAATCACCCATTACGTGGTTATGTCGCACAAACATTTCATCCTTCTCCATAGGAGGACGACCGTCAACACCTACAAAACTGTTCCAAGTCCAGTGACTGAGGGGAAGGAAAACGATCCCGGCTGCGGACTCAACGCCTGGTACGGCCCTGACGCGTTCAAGCACTTGTTGGTAGTAGTCGGTTAACCGAGACTTCCCGCTGTAATTGCCGTGGTCAAAGCCTTCGGGGTTGTTCGCGTATTCCCGCTGTCTGAGGTTGACTCTAAAAGTCAGCACATCGTCTGGGTTGAAACCCACGTCGACCGACTGTAGACGCACGAAGCTGTTGATCATCAAACCGGCTCCGATAAGCAGGACCAGCGCCAAGGCGACCTGGGCGACGACAAGCAGAGAACTCGACCGTTGCTGGCCGCTGTCTGGTGTTGCTCCCCGGCTTGCTTCGTTCAGATTATGTTTCGAACCCTTGAAGGCAGGCGCGATCCCGGCCACTAGGCCGGTCAGCAGGGAAATTAGCAACGTGTAGCCGAGTACTTCTCCATCAATGCCCGCTTCGTTCATGCGTGGGAAAAAGCGGCCGCCGAACTGGTGGCTATCGGGATTAAATGCCAGCAGAACTTTGAGACCGCCATACGCCACGGCAACCCCCAGCGCTCCCCCAGCCATGGCGAGCAATGTGCTCTCAGTCAGGAGCTGCCTCACCAATCGCCCCCACGGCACACGAAAAGATCGCCACCGGCCGGCACCGAGAGCCAGCCGAGTGGCCATCTCTTTTCGCCGAGATGAACTCCGCACCAGAAGCAAACCGGCAACGTTGGCGCAAGCGATGAGCAAGACAAATCCCACGGCACACGAAAAGATGAACAGACGCTCCCGAAGGGGGCCTCCGGTGAACGATGCCTCGTGCAGCGGCATCACTATGACACCCAAATCGCCACTGGTTTCGGGATACTCCTGTGCGCGCTGCGCGGCGAGCGTTTCCATGGCCACCTGTGCCTGTTCGATCGAGACTCCAGGCTTGAGTCGTGCCGTTGGATCACGGACCTTAAACCCAGGGCCTGGGCGGCCGGTCAACCAAATCAACGCTTTCTCGTTGGCGAAGAAGAAGCCTGGGGGCATGACGCCCACGACGGTGGCATTCTCAAGGTTGATCCTCAAGTTCTTTCCGATCGCGTTCGGATCTTTTTCAAAGAGTCGCTCCCAGAGGCGATAGCTCAGGATGACAGCGGGTGCCGCTGCGTCCTTCTCGTCCCCGGGTAGAAAGTCTCGCCCCAGGATCGGCTGCACTCCCAGAACTGAGAATAGCGAGACCGAAACACGCTGCCCCTCGATGCGCTGGGCACCGCCGTCGTTCTTCACGGTAAAGTCCGTGTTAATCCAATAGGCTATTCGCTCAAAGACCTGATTCTCTTCCTCCCAGGCGTGGTAGTCCGCAGCCAGCCGGGACCGCAATTGCCCGCTCTGAGTATCAGTCGCCTGAATGAGCACGATGCGCTCGGGGTCTTCGTACGGCAACGGGCGCAGCAGAATGGCGTTGACGACACTGAAAACAGCCGTGTTAGCCCCGATACCCAAGGCGAGCGAAACCACTACCACGGCGGTGAATCCCGGGTTCTGGCAGAGGGAGCGTACGGCATAGCGGAGGTCGAGGAAGGTTGTCTCTAGCCAGACGAAGCCCCAGGCTTCCCGGCTCTCTTCCCGTGCGGAGGCGATGCTGCCGAACTTTAGCCGCGCTGCTCGTCGGGCTTCGGTCGGTGACATCCCCCGCTCGATGTTTTCGTCGATCTCAATCTCGATGTGGCTCTGGATTTCGTCGGCTAGATCTTCTTGTGAGGCAGGCAGATTGAGCAACCGCGAGAGCCGAAATCTAAATTGCCGAAACCAATCCATTGCCGCCTCTCCAGGGCTAAACATCGTCGTTGGCCGGACGCATGATTCGATATACGGCTTCAGTCAGCCGATCCCATCTCGAAGACTCGATCGACAGCTGCTTCTTTCCCGCAGCGGTCAGCGAGTAGTACTTGGCCTTACGGTTGTTCTCTGACACGCCCCACTCGGCCTCAATCCACCCCATCACCTGTAGCCGTTGAAGCGCCGGATAGAGAGAGCCATGGTCCACTTGAAGGACATCGTCGGAGGTCTTTTCGATCGAAACGGCGATCCCGTGGCCGTGGACCGGGCCGAATAACAACGTGCGAAGGACCAGCATGTCCAGGGTCCCCTGAAGGAGGTCATTGCGGTTCGGGTCGGAGTGTTTTCGTGCCATAAGTAGTTCAGTAGACTTTCTACTAGAACCATAGACGGAGCTGGGTAGATTGTCAACTAGAGGTGCGCTTCAATGGCTCTCCAGAATCGGAGTGCCGGTCGCCCGCGTCGAGTAGCTTCCGACAAGTCCTGTCGGCTCAACCGGTCGATGCAACACAAGCGTCAAAGCGTTCGGCAGGAGTCTCAAACTCCAGCGTCTTTCGAGGCCGTCCGTTCAGCCTGCGTGCAATCGCGTCCAGATGCTCTTGCGAGTGTACCGACAAGTCCGTTCCCTTGGGGAAGTACTGTCTCAACAGACCGTTCGTGTTCTCGTTCGATCCGCGTTGCCAGGGGCTCTGAGGATCACAAAAGTACACGGCGATATCCGTCGCTAGAGTGAAGCGCTTGTGGTCGGCCATCTCCAGCCCGCGGTCCCAAGTCAGCGACTTGTAGAGTTCGCCCGGCAATTGCCGGGCGTGCGCGATCAGTGCCGAGACGACGGTTGCGGTGTCCTTGCCGGAGACCTTCACCAACATCACATAACGGGTGTGACGTTCGACCAGCGTAGCGATGTAGGTGTTGTTCGATCCGGCTAGAAGATCCCCTTCCCAGTGACCGGGTACGGCCCGGTCTTCGACCGAGGCCGGGCGTTCACTAATCGAGATCAGATCGCGGATCTGCCCGCCTCCACGGCCCTTGTGGGTGGCATGTCGGGAGCGGCGAATCGTGCGCTTGGAACGCAGATAGAGAGTCAGTTCCTTCTTCAAAGCCCCACGGGCTTGGATGAAAAGACTGCGGTAGATCGTTTCGTGTGACACCTGATAGGACTCATTCCCTGGATAGGTTCGCTTCAGCCAGCCAGCGATCTGTTGCGGGGCCCAGTCCTCCCGCAGCTTCTGTTCGACCAGTTGGCATAGCTGGGGACAGCGTAGCAGCCGGCAGCGTTTAGGACGCTGTGCTCGCTTCCAAGCCTGCTTGTCCGCCTCTGCCGCTCGGTAGCGGTCAGCGCCGCCGTTGCGGCGGATCTCTCGGCTCAGCGTCGATGGCGCACGAGCTAGCCTGCGGGCGATCTGTCGCAGCGACTGCCCACAGGCAAGGCCTCGGGAGACCTCTTCCCGCTCAGCTAGCGTCAGCGCTTGCGGCGAGCGGCAGCGTACTCGCGGGCGGATACCGCCACAGCGCAACAGCACCGTGTATACCGACGCTCCTCTGCCCATCACCCGGGCGATCGTCTTCGATGACTCCCCTCGTTTCCAGCGATCCCACATCTCAGCCAGATCTGCTGCCGTGTAGGCTCGCCGCTTCCGCTGCTGCTTCTTCTTCTTCTGCTGCATCACTTCTCCTTCCTCGGTGAAGTGTTGCATCGACCTGTTGAGACCACCCCGATTCGAGGCAGTGACCCGCTACGAGTACCCCTTCCACCCCCTGCTATCCTAAATACAGGAAGGCCCGCTCTTACGAGCGGGCCTTTTCTATTTCCAGAGGAAGCAGCCCCGATGACGGAACCACTACCTTACGACCAACTCAAATTCGCGCAGCGCACCGCCCTGCTCGCCCTACTCAAAGGCGATCCATTCGACGGCATCGCCGACCGGCTCGATATCACGACTCGCACTCTCCGACGCTGGCGTCGACTACCCCTTTTTCAGGCCGCCTACGCCGCCGCGCAGGCTGATTTCTTCAGCGCCTGCCGTTCCGAAATCAGCCGCGCCCGTGCCGCGGTCTTCGGATCGCTGCATCAGGTCGCGCGATCCTGCTTCGATACCGCCACACAAATCCGAGCCGCCACCACCCTGCTTGAGTACGTTTCCCGTCCAGAAATGTCCGCTAAACCGCCGTCAAAACAGCCCCAACCCAATGTTATCAACAACTTAGACCACTTTTCACCGGACAACGGCGGACATCCACGGACTTTCGTGGACAAAACAGGCCCTCAGCCGGTCAAACCGAGCCTTCCAGCAGACATTTAGTACGCGTTTTGCGCCCGTTTCACGAACTACTGGCCGACAGCCACCAGTCGCCGATCAAACCGGATGAAGATCTGACCATTGGCGATAGCAGGCGATGCCAAGACGTGCCCGCTCAATTCGTTGCGGGCCAATACCTCGGGAGTGGCACCCGCTTCGATCACCAACATGCCTCCGGTCTCACTCGCGAAGTAGATTCTGCCGTCAGCAGCCACCGGAGACGCGGTATAAACTCCCCCCAACCGCTCCTGCCAAATACGTTGCCCCGTCGACGCCTCCATGCAAGTCACGATGCCCGCACCGTTCGCCATGTAGAGCAGTCCTTCGTACTCGACCAGCGACGAGATATACGGCCCACCCGTCGCGTTGCGCCATTCGACATGGGTGTCAGAAACATTGCCGCGCCCACCGACTCGCAGCGCCATCTGCGGACTGCTGCGGTACCCGCGAGTGAGATAAATCACGCCGTCGTGATACACCGGTGCCGGAATCGGGAATCGGCTCGGCTCTTCGTAGTGCCAAAGCTTGTCACCGTTATCCGGGTTGTAAGCCTCGACGCCAAACCCCGAGTTCACAATCATCTCCGGCCCCTCGGGACCGTCAACCACCAGCGGGGTGCTGTAGGAGATCACACCCGCGTCACGCTCTTCCCGCCAAACCTCTTCGCCGGTCTCCTTATCGAGCGCCAGCAGCATCGAAAACCCCTTCTGATAACAGATGAGAATGACCTTGTCCTCGTAGATCATGGGGGAGCTGGAGTGACCCCAACTGATATCGAACGGACCGAGATCAAGACCCAGTGAACGCGTCCAAGCAATCTCGCCATCCATGTCGACCGCCATCAACTGACCAGTCGCAAACCAGGCGTAGATATGCTCACCATCGGTCGTCGGGCTGGAGTTGGCCATGTTGGCCTTCTGATGAACTAGCGGGAACTGGCCTTCCGACGAGAGTGTCGCCTCCCACTCCAAGTCACCACTTGACGTGTCAAACGCAGCCAGAACAAATGTCACGCCGCCCGAATCCGAATCGGCACGCGTACCACCAAGCGGCGTCTCGCCTGCATCGAGAGGATCGCCACTCTGGACCAAGCTCGGGTGACGACCGGGACGCGGGGTACCCGCTCCGATCTGATACGTGACAAAAACCTTGCCGTCAGCGACCACCGGCGACGAGACACCCAGGCCCCGCAACGATGTTGACCAAGCGAGCGAGTCTTCGGTCCACTCGACCGGCACGCCTTCTTCGGCGGAAATGCCAGTCCCGGCAGGGCCTCGCCACTGGGGCCAGTCGGCGGCCTGCAGAGCGAAAGAGAAGGTAATTAGTAGCAGCGAAATCAGACGCATAGCGGACACCTCGGCGGTTCCAGTCTAAGCGTCGTCACGGCTTAAGGCAACCGGGGATCATGCCCACCCGCACCAGGCGTTTCGATGCGCAGTCGATCACCGCCATTGATGCGTCGCGAAACTTTGCTGGGCAGGGGCTCACCGTTCAGCAGATTGCGACCTAGTGCTCCAGGTTCGCCGCCCTCAAGTCCGTACGGCGCGTTCTTGCGACGCTCGGTGAGTAGAGTGATGTCGGCGTCAGTGAGAAACTCATACTCGCGTACGACGCCGTCGCCGCCTCGGTGCTTTCCATCGCCCCCGCTGCCGCTACGAATGGCGTACTCACGGACCAGCAGCGGGTAAGTCTGCTCTAGAGCCTCAATCGGAGTGTTGAGGCTATTGGTCATGTGGGTGTGGACACCGCTTAGACCATCAGCGTCCGCTGTAGCCCCCATCCCCCCGGCGATTGTTTCGTAATAGGCGAATGGTTTGCCGGTCTCGGGATCGACGCCGCCGAATGTGACGTTGTTCATCGTGCCCGAGCTTGCGGCTGGGACAGCTTCGGGTAATGCCTGCGCCAAGGCACCGAGCAGCACGTCGACGATGCGTTGCGAGGTCTCTACATTGCCGGCAGCGACGCTAGCAGGCTCTTGGGCATCAACGATCGAGCCAGGACGTGTGACGATTTCCAGCGGTCGCATCAGCCCGGCGTTGTAGGGTACGGCTTCGCGAATCAAGCAGCGGAAAACGTACATAGAGGCCGAAACGGTTACGGCGCGGTTGGCATTGACGCCGCCACGAGTCTGAGTATCCGAAGCAGTGAAATCGACCACCGCATTGTCACCGTCGATGCGAATCGTGCAGGCAATACGAATTGGCTCGTCGGAAAATCCGTCATCGTCAAGAAAGTCTTCGAAGGCGTACTCACCATCCGGGATGGCCGCGATGCGGGTGCGCATCATACGCTCGGCGTAATCTTTTAGATCCGCCATGCGCTGGCGGATCTTCCCTACCCCGTACTTTTCGGTGGACTCTCGTAGCCGCTTCTCGCCAACGTGATGCGCTGCCAACTGAGCGCCGAGGTCGCCGCGCCGCTCATCCGGTGTTCGGACATTGGTGAGGATCATTTCAAGCAGGTCGTTGTCAAACTCCCCTTGGCGGACCAGCTTTATTGGGGGGATGCGCAGGCCTTCCTGGTAGATCTCCGAGGCCAGCGGCATCGACCCGGGTGACATACCGCCTACGTCAGAATGATGGGCGCGAGTGGCTAGGTAATAGGCGGGCTTCGATTGGCCTGCGAGGAACACGCCGGAAACGGAGGTGATGTCGGGGAGGTGAGTGCCGCCGCGAAAGGGATCGTTCAAGAACACGACATCGCCGGGCTCCAACTCATGGGCTGCCAGCGCTTCGCGCACCGACTCGGGCATCGCACCCAAGTGGACGGGCATATGGTCGCCCATCGCAATCGTCTCAGCGTCCGCGTCGTAGACCGCACAGGAGTAATCGCGACGTTCTTTGATATTGGATGAGAATGCAGTGCGTCGCAGGACGACGCCCATCTCTTCAGCGATCGAAACGAACAGATTGCGGAAGATTTCGAGTTCAAGGTCCACAGCGCAAGCGGTACGTAGTCTGGCCGCAGGCCAAACTTACCACGTCTCATGGCGTGGGAGCTGACTGAGGGCACACTACTGAGGGTTGCTTCGATTCTCTTCTAGCAACTCAACTCTATATCTGATCTTGAGAACTTCTTGATCCTTGAGACAGGGAGCCGTGAAGGAGGGGCTTCTCACGGGGAACCGAGACTCACGCCGGTCCCGAATGTTTGGGAATCGCCGAGCGCGAAGACCTTCACTCGATCCAGTGCGCTGATGGTCCGAAAGCCTCGACTATCGTGTTCGAAATAGCGCGGGCTGGGTCGTTGCCCGAGTAACGTGTCGTGGAGAGAGCAATCACGCGAGCCAAAGTGGCGGAGGGATAGCGCCAGCTCAGCTGCAGCAGCCACGCTCAACAGATAGATGCAGGATGGCTTCAATCGCCGCCACTGCGAGCGTAAGGGCCGCGCCAGGGAAAACTACTCGACCGGCAAGAGCCAGCACTTGCCTTGGCTCGGCCCGCTCCGCCTCCCCGTTGTTTTTGATTGCACCACGGTCGAGTCGAAGACCTCCCGTGTTGTCGCCCCTGAGTCCGTCTGCACTACGAATCGATTGGCGAGTACGCCGTGTTCCGGGTCTTGTGGATAGGCAAGAAAGTTCCACGTCCACTGTTGTACTTCGAGGGTCCGAATTGGGTCTCCGGCTGACCGCTTCGCATTGTAGGCTCTTGCGACGGATTGGAGAAATTCTCGGCACGCCCCAACTGCTCGCTCGTCCCAGCCGGTGCCGTCCGATAGGAAGGCTCCACGAATGACGATTCGATACCGACTGTCGAGAGCCGCGATCGCCGGGATGGAATCGGATATCGGTGCTTTGCCGACCAACCCAGATTGGTAGTGTGCCAGCACTTTGTAGTAGGTAATGGTGTCCGATGAGGATGGGCGAGAATACATTTGCATCGCGGTGAGCGGGTATCGCTGAACGCGATACAGCCAGCTCACCATCATCAACGAGGCGAGTCCGCTAGCGACTCCGACCAAGAGAATTTTCCGCTTCGTGCCGAACGGAGTACTAGACGACGCGGGGTCCTGGGGGAGAATATCGGCTCCTGTTCCACGCCATCTTGCGGCCAGCGCGTCGAAATCGACGAATAACAGCTGCAGCAATATCAAGTCGACGAAAAAGATGTTCTGCAGAAATAGAATCCCCACGTGCATTGCCAGCATTGCGAGTGGAAGAATGAGACGTGCGATGGGCGAGAAGAGAACGGTGATGTAGCCAATCTCAACTACGATCGTCGTGATTCCGAGGAAGGCGAAAACGAAGTCTGGAGCGTCCCGTAGTGCAAGACCGAGGCTCCAATCAAACGCCATTACGTTTAGAGAATCGTGGTAGAGAACTCGTCTCATCGAGTCGGCCTGCCACCAAGAGAAGCCTCCATTTCGAAGCTTGCTCAAGCCCGCTTCGAGGTAAGGTATGGCGATTACGCCCCAGCATAGGTACCGAGAAAATCCATAGATAATTGCAGGTGATCTCGGGTCAGGAAGACCCTTGCCTTGAGTCGCCCAACGACGACGATCCAGCGACCAGGCATCTGCGCAAGGGGTGAACGAGAGAGCCGCAAGCATGTAAAGCGGGATCAGACCCGTGTGGTAGAACCAGCAATACTGTCGAATAATTCCGCCGAATATTAGGCAACAGAGTGCTGCCAGCGGAAGTACGACGCGTGTTCTCCATCCGACGATTCCGAGTAGCAACAATAGGGCGGTCAGTAGGTCGAAGACCCAAAGGGCTTCAGGATTCCTTACGAATTCATCAAAGCCGATTGGCAGCCAGTAGAACACCGACAAGAGCCACGTGGGGTGCTGCATCGACCACGGAAGCAGCGCGGTGCTGGCTAGATCTTCCCAGACGATGCCAATCAGAAGCGTCGAACAGACGAGAATCCGTATGGCAGCAAGTGTCTCTGGAGTGGCGGAGCCGATATAGCGGTCGACAAACCCGCGACGACTTATTGCTGCCGCAAGCAGCAGCCAGATCGCCGCCAAAGCGAGGCCAGCTCCAGCGACGAGATTCCACCGTTCCTGGACCTCGGCTGGCGAAGAACCGAGCAAACGCACGAGTTCGCCTACCAAAGGAATTCGACTCTCGTAGATCAGAACCAGCAGGGGTGGTGCGATTAAGACGGCGAAGACCGCACTAGATGCGATAGCCCCAATCGCCAGCCAGAAGCTTCGCGGCAACTTGTCGATTTTGCTTGGAGACCCGGCCTGCTCCACCCAGAAGTTGTAGCACGTCAAGCCAGAAGCGCTGCGGGGCTGCGTCATCTCATGACCACCACGATGCAGTCGAAACTTGTTCATTCATACGAGTCCGGGAAGACTAAACAATCTAGTCGCGTCGAAGAACTCTATCGATTTACTCCCATGCAGCTGGGAGAAGGGGGGACAAGCTCACAGTTCGTTCAGCTCTCATTCATCGCCGCGGACATCATAGTTGCCGTCTGAGATTGTGGGACATCCTTGAGCCCCATCGGGCTTTCCGGAAAAGAGCGGCTGGAAGTTGTGAATAAATCCCTCTCCGAAACTCTCTAGTACCAATTACTTGGCAATAATAGGGAATGCCGGAACGCCCTGCTGCTCGCTATCTGCCTCTCAACCGCAAGCAGCGCGTATTACGTCCGCTGGATCTGGAACATTTAGTCGATGAAGATCACCCAGTACGCAAGAGCTTCCGTCGCAGCGACGGGGTGCGTACTTATTTAGCGGCGGCACGCCGACACATCGAAGAACTCGAACGCGAAGAAGCCGACGAGCAAACCACCAAGCGGCAACATGCCGCTCACAAGTGTGCCGCCCGCGAACGGGAGCAGCGCATCGAAGAGGCACAAGCCGAGATCGAGCGCTTGCGAGCGTCGAAGAAAGGCGACAAGCGGAAGCAGCCACAGGCTTCGACAACCGACCCGACAGCACGCTTCATGCGCAATGGCGACGGCGGTCTCGGCCGGCCTACAACGTGCAAGTTGCCGCCGATGGGGCGCACGGACTGATCGTCGATATCGAGGCGATCAGCGACCCGCAAGACGCAGTGCAGTTGCTCCCCGCGATGGAGCGACTCAACAACAGCTGGGACCGTTATCCGCGGCAGGCGTTAGCGGACGGCGGTTACACAAACCATGTTTCGGTCGTGGCGATGGATGAGCGCGGCATCGACTTTTACGGCACGATGACCGGTCGTTCGTCAGTGACGTTGGGAGGTACTGGCGGTTGCGAACCGGAGTATCGTTTGGACTGTTTCGACTACGACGAAGCAGCGAATGAGATGGTTTGTCCCGAGGGCAAGCGCCTCGCGTTTCGCGGCAAGAGCGAACTGACGGGTGGTCGCCGACTGCTGCAGTGGACCGCCTGCGGCGAGGACTGTCGAGTGTGTCCGGTGCGGATGCAATGTTGTCCGCGACTGCAGATCAAACGTCTTGGGCGGTCGGTGAGTTGGCAACAAGTACACCGGGCAGTAGAAGCGTTTGATCGTAAGATGGCGACCCCAGAGGCGCAACGTATTTACGGTCGAAGGGGTCCGTTGGTCGAGTTTGCAAACGCTTGGATCAAGCAGAAGTTAGGCCTGCGCCGCTTCGCGACACGAGGTCGAAAGAAGGTACAGTGCGAAGCCTTGTCGGCGGCATTGACCCATAACCTGCAACGGGCTTTCCAACTCGCTCCGCAACTGCTCGAAGCGTAAGAAAACGCCCCGAAGGCCGGTCGATGCCTCCGCCCATCGACTGAGGCGGCGACCTGCTCGCCGTCGTTCCGCTGCTCTGTCACTCCCGATTCGCTCTCAACAACACTTCTCTTCGCTTATCGATCCCCCTGCGCCGATTCCTTCACGGCTTCTCGTCCCCTTTTCCCCTCTGGGCGTTGTCCCCTCTTTTCCTTCGCTTTGCCTTTTCTGCCGCGGCTCGAACTCCCCCGAAGGGCCGCAGGATGGCACCACGCAAGTGGCCCGCGAAGGCGGGTCAAGCCCCCACGCTAGTGGGTGGTTAGCGGGCTGGTAAGCTGGGGAGCGGTTGACGACAAAGTTCTTGCGAACTTCATCACCAACATGAGAGATTCGCAGGGTCGGCAGACTCACCCGGAAACGACTCCGCATAACCCTTGGGGCAACTAAAGCTGGAGGAGATGAAGTCATGACGTGGCGATCGCTGAGCAAACCGCTGATCCTAATCTCCGTGTTCCTTCCAGCTGTTGTTGCCCAGCAATATAAGGGTGGCATGCCGATGATTGCGGGCGCGGCGGTGCCGCTATACCCGCCGCTGGCCCGTGCGACAAGAGTTCAGGGCACGGTTCACGTGAAGATCGAAACGGACGGGAGGACGGTCGTCACCGCACAAGCGGAAGACGGCCATCGGCTCTTGGCCTTAGCTGCGGAAGAAAACGCTGGGACGTGGCAGTTTGCAGAACACGAACCCACGTCATTTACGGTCACCTATCGGTATCGGATCGACGTCGATGGCGACCCGAACAACCCGACCGTGACACTCCGATTTCCCACTGAGGTTGAGGTGTCCACGGCACCGCTGGTCATCAGCGATCCCCCGGGTGAAATCAAGAAGTGAATGGGGCGTTGGTACATGAATTGGTGTCGCCCCGTATGGTTCTGGGTGTTGTTCCGCCAGGGAGTTCGGGGACAGTAAAAGAGGGGATAAAAGAGGGGACAACGCCCAGTTCATGACGCAATGAACGCCCAAGGACATGGGTAACAGAATTACCCAACCACATAGGTAACAGTTTAGGGGGTTGATACAGGGGAAGAGCGGGTCTTCCCGTTAGCTGTTCTTGGACGGCGGCGGGAGCCCGGAGGGCGACCGGAGCCGTCCAAGAATGACGCCTTCCAGCGGCCTCGGCCACGGTTGTCACGTTTGGCTTTTGGGTCGTTGACTTGCCTCGCATCGAGCCATGCCAGCGGTATCGGACCGAACCAGACCCGCCAGCCGTCTTCGATTTCCTCCACCCCGACGGTTTCGCCAGCCAGTACCTCGCCCAGAAACACCCATCCGAAGCGCCAGCTGATATTGCCGTGTAGGTCTACCTTGCGTCTCAGAAATCCTGTCGGATACTCAATCTCCGGCAATCGTTCGGGAAACCTCCGCAACGAAGGTTCGTACACACTCGCAGGCGTTGCCATCGCCAGCGCTTCATGCGGACGCTGCTCGTTATACATCTGCCGAAAGCGGTCGAACGCCTGCTGCTGCGCCCTCGCGGATCGTGCCGGAGGCTGCGCGGTCTCTTGCTTCAAGGTCCGATGCGATCCGCTCGTGCATGATGCCCAACCGCAACCACCACACGCTCAACCGCGAGAGTCCCCCGATCCCGGTTGAAGCGAACGGCGAACCGTTGTCTGAAAGGATGCGCGCCGGTAAACCGTACTCGCGGAAGCTCGCTTCCAGCAACGGGCGGATGAACTTACCGCCGGTCTGATCGACCGCTTGGCAACGCAGCAGATACCGTGTATGGGTGTCGGAAAGCGTCAGCGGATCGCAGCGTTGGCCATCGCCAGTCCGAAACCAGCCCTTGAAGTCGATGGCCCAAACTTGATTCGCGGCGCGTGGTTGGGTGAGCTCGCTGGACGGTGTGGCACGACGCCGTCGCTTGTGGGGCCGGGTCAGTCCGAAGCGTTGAAGAATGCTTCCAATCGAGGAGGTCGAGGGCCAGCGGCGTTCGCGATGCTCGCGTTCGAGCCAGGCCTTGAGCTTGCGCTCGCCCCAACTCGGATACCGCGCACGCGCTTCGAGAATCCCTCCAAGCGTCTCTTCATCAACGGCGTTGGGCTGATGCAGCGGCTTGCGCGAGCGGTCCGCTAATCCGGCTAACCCGTGCAGTAGAAACTGCTCGTACCACTTGTAGCCGGTCTTACGGCTCACGCCGTAGCGCCGACAGATCTCGGCTCGCGAGCGTTCACCGGCTGCGAACTCCTCGACCAGTAACAGTCTTTCATCCTGCACACATGTCTCCTTCCAGCCCACGAAAATCCCTCCTTCGAAAGAGTGATTCTCGCCGATCTGTTACCCATGTGCTTGGGGTGTTCTGTTACCTATGTCTCTGGGTCGTACCCCGCGACCTCATGGTCGCGGCTCCGTTTCGCATGTCCATCAGATTTAGGCTCGGCCCGGCTGAGCTGAGCCACAGCCGACGCCAGTCTCCTCAGCGCGTCAACGGATCTTCGATGTCCGGCGAGGTCGCGTGGATCAGTTCGCCGAGGTGTGGCTCGCGCTCAAGAATGCGTTCCCGCATCTCCCAAGCGACCTTGCGGTAAGAGATGTGCCCTTTGACGCCTGACCGGACCCGCGAGATGTATTCCGCCTCGGCGAAGTCCATCTTGAAGAGCGAGCGGCAACGGGTGGCGAACGGCAGTAGGTAGTGCCCCGCCCTTTCGGGAAGCACCATTCTTGCCTGAGCCGCAGCCTGCATATCTCCGGCGTAGCGCTCTGCCAAACCCGCATCGACGATGAGTTCGGGTGTCTCGAACCCGTGTACGCCAGTGAACTCCTGACGGATCTGCTGGCAACGGCGATGGCGATGCATATCCCGATAGCCACCGATATCGCAGACGATATCGAAGACGTAGGCGTAGCCGGAGCGAAACTCTCTCAGCAGCTCTTCACGGACCTCACGCCCTTCGAGCGCGACGTCGAGGATCTCGCGCTTGCGAGCGACACTCCAACCACTGACATCGTCGAGGATTACTCGGAAGGGAGCAGATGTCGCTGAGTAAAGCCAAGAAGCAGCGATCTCATCAAGCGGGTCGGTCGGTCGCACCAAATCTACATCTGGCAGATCGGCCGTCGTCGGGTAGGCAACGTTGTCCGCGGCCCAGGCCTTCATGCGGCGATGTGCTGCCTTGCGATACTCATCTGGCTCGGCATACTTCGCCAATGTTGGGGCGAGCGGCTCCGGATCTTGCGCCTCATCCCAGACGCAGGCAGGCGGCTCGCCGCAGGCCGTTTTCATCTCGCGAGCCAAGTCACTGATCTCGCCGTACTCGGAGGCTCCGAGACGTCGCATCTGCCCTTCGAGCGTGCGAATGCTCGTTACCTGGCCCAGGTTCGTCGAAATTCCCAAGAACAACAGGTAGCGCGCTCCGTCGTACGCCCGCGCCTCGATCGTTCTCCGGTACTGGCCGTCCTTCATCTCCGCGGGCTGTGGAATCCGAATCTTCAAGAACTCCGTGAGCTCTGCATGCAGGCTCCGGTAGCGATCCATTAGATCGCCGGAAGCTTCGTCAAACGTCTGCCGCTCTGCAGCGGTCAACCCAGGGGGAACAATCACAGAGCCCTTCGAGAAATCCTGATAGCGACTGGATTTCGCCTGGCCGTCCCAGAGTTGTTCGTCCTCAATCTCGATCGCCGCCAGCTCCGACACACCTTCAAAACAGAAAATGCAGTGGCCTAGATCCGCAATCGAGGCATGGCCGTACTGAAAGTAGAAACTCTCAAGAAACTTCGCCGCCGAATGTGATTTAACCCACTCAAGGCTCTGCCTCACCGAATCAGGCGAACGACTGTAGCGTGCCAGGGCATACGCGCTCTTCTCTGGCGGCATGGGGGCAACAACGACGACGCGAGGCGTGTGAGGCACTGGATCAGGAGCGGCGGACATAGACGCCGATTCTAGCAGTTAGGGATTCGAGACCACGTTTCGAGCTGTAAGAAGACCTCCGATCATCGTCATGCTAGACGACCGGAGGCCATTCTTCCCTCAAGCCATAAGGGAACTCTTGCGCCGGCGGGGATTACGAAAGCTCTTGGCGTCGATCCCGTAGCGCTTGATCTCTCGTGCAGGTTGCGCTCGCTGAGTCCAGCATAGTCTGCCGCGCGGCTAATGATGCCACCGCAGCGAGACAGGGCCGTTGTCACGTAGCCACGTTCAAACTGCTCGATCACGCGAGCTTTAGCGGATTGGAAATTCTCCAACTCGCCGTCCAGCTCCGTGTTGACCGGTGACACATCGGCGATCTCCGGCGGTAGATGTGAGGGCCGAATAGAGTGTCCCGAACAGAGAATCGCCGCCCGCCGAATGAAGTTCTCCAGCTCACGGATATTCCCGGGATACTCGTATGCTGCAAGTAGGCGAAGCGCTTCTGGGCTGACCATCAACCCCGGCTTGCCACTGAGTTCACCAAAGACCTTAGCGAAGTGATCGCTCAACGCCGGAATGTCACCCATTCGCTCTCGCAGCGGCGGCATTTCGAGCCGAATGATGTTGAGTCGGTAGTACAGGTCGCTTCGGAAGGAGCCCTCAGCTAGCCGCTCCGCCAGATCACAGTTCGCTGCCGCGATAATCCGCACATCGCAGTACTGAGACCGCGAAGAGCCAACCGGTGAGTACTCGCCGGTCTGTAGCGTCCTCAAGAGAGCCACCTGCAACGAAGGCGTCATCTCGCTGATCTCGTCGAGAAAGATCGTACCGCCGTCCGCGCGTTCGAACTTACCGATCTTGCGTTCGACAGCGCCGGTAAACGCACCGCGCACGTGTCCGAAGAATTCTGACTCCTGCAGTGATTCGTGGATCGCGCCGCAGTTCACGGTGACATACGGTTGCCCGCGGCGACCGCTGCGCTCGCGAATCAGTTCGGCGATGAGTTCCTTGCCGGTACCGCTCTCGCCAGTGATGAGCACCGTCGCATTGGTGTCGGCTACCTTCTCGGCCATCTCAATGACTTCGAGCAACGCTGGCGCCAATCCGATGATCGGAGTAGCCGTCTGACGCGGTTCGAAACGTGGGGCCGAGCTAGGTGTCAGCGGAGTGGCTGCGATTGTTGGGCGAAGGTGCATGCGACTGATCGATTTGATTCTCGCCCCACTCGCGCCAACTCTCAATAGGCGTTCCGGTTCATTCGTAATCCAGTACAGCGGTCGTAGATGGGGCGTATGCCCAACCAACTTCGCGACCTACCACCCCTCCGGGAGCCATCGACAGATATACAAAAGGATTCGAACTCCAATCGCTTAAACCATGTTCTATCAAGGGGTTGAGTGCCGGACTGGATGTCACACTACATGTGAGTACTAGTCCTTCGGTCCTAGCAGAACGCCAAGACAGAACCAGTCCAATCGTCCTACTCGGCGTGGTGGTTGAGAGGGCCAGAACCGCGACCTAGACCGGGCGCGGTCGCAATTGCCTCGGAAATATATCTCTTGGCGGCACGCACTGCCTCCAGCAGGCCCGCACCTTTCGCGAGTTCCGCAGTGATGGCTGCGGAGTAGGTGCAGCCCGTGCCATGGGTGTGGACCGTGGCGCAACGCTGGGAGCTGAAGAGCTCATCGGCTCCGTCGATATAGAGCAAGTCGACAGCGTCTTGGGTCGCGGGGAGATGTCCACCCTTGATGAGCACCGCGCCCGGGCCAAGATCAGCAATCTGCCGAGCGGCTTCTCTCATCTCATCGAGGCTGCCGACGTCTCGACCCGTGAGTACTGCAGCCTCTGCCAGGTTCGGCGTCACAAGCACAGCTTGGGGCAGCAGCTTTTCAACAAGTGAGAGCCGCGCCGCTTCCGATAGCAACGAGACGCCATGCTTGCTGATCATCACCGGATCAACCACCAGCGGACAGGTGTTCTGCCGCGCCCAGATGGCAACCACGTCCGTGATCTCCGCAGTCCCCAACGCACCCGTTTTCCCAGCCTGCGGTGGAATGTCCGAGGTCACCGCCTCCAGTTGTTTCTGGACGTACTCAGGGTCCAGTGGATCGACTGAGCTGACCTCCACCGTGTTCTGTACCGTCAGCACGGTGACAGCACTCATACCGTAGACACCAAACTGGTGAAAGGTCTTCAGATCCGCCTGCAGGCCAGCACCCCCGGAAGGGTCCGAACCAGCGATGGTAAGTGCGACCGGCTTCATAACTCCACCCAGGTCTATTGTCAGCTATCGCCTGTTTCCGGCGATTTGGTACAACGGTCAAAGGGCTCTCCGCCCCACTGTTCGGCCCCTCTCAACATGTCTAATCTGCTGGAAGTCATCAATCCTGACGCGAATGCTCTCAAGGCCCGCGTCGCCATATTCGATTTCGACGGAACCATCTCGATCATTCGCGCCGGTTGGATCGACGTCATGATTCCGATGATGGTCCAGCCGCTGCTCGACCTCAAGACCGGCGAGACGGAAGAGGAACTAACCAAGATCGTTTACGACTTCGTCGGTGATCTAACCGGACGCCAAACCATCTATCAGATGATGGAGTTCGCCGACCAGATCAAGAAGCGTGGCGGCACGCCAAAGGATCCGCTTGAGTACAAGCACCAGTACCTCGACCTGCTGATGGTTAAGATCACGGACCGCCGCGAGAACCTACGCTCTGGCAAGACGGACCCCACTAACTGGATCGTCCCCGGCGCTCGCGCCCTTCTCGAGATGTTCAAGGATCGCGGCCTAACGATGTACCTCGCCAGCGGCACGGATCAGATCTACATGCGGGAAGAGGCTGACCTACTTGACGTGTCGAAGTACTTCGATGGCGTCTACGGCGCGCTCGATGACTACAAAAGTTTTTCCAAGAAGATCCTCATCGAGCGCCTAATCAGAGACAGCGACTTCGAAGGCAAGCAGTTCATCGGCTTCGGCGACGGATATGTCGAAATCGAGAACGTGAAGGACGTTGGCGGTGTCGCCCTCGGCATCGCGAGCGACGAGCCCGATTGCATTGAAGTCGACCCGGTCAAGCGCAAGCGACTCATCGGCGTTGGCGCCGATTGGATCGTTCCTAACTTCACTGCAGCTGAAGGGTTGAACAAGGTGTTCTTCCCCGGCGAGTAGCCACTGGGCGTATCATGGTCCTGTCTGGAACTGGGGGGGAGTGAATGGACTGGGCAGCACTAATCAAGCGGTTTCGCAATCTACGCGTACTTGTCGTTGGCGACATTATTCTCGATCGATGGTGCACCTACGACCCCAGCGAGTCGAAGGCATCTAACCAAACCGGCATCCCTCGACTCGGTGTGCGCAAGACGGTGTCCACTCCGGGTGCAAGCGGAGCGGTAGCCAACAACCTCGCCTCACTCGGAACCGGTCGCACCGCCGTCCTCGGTGCTATTGGTCAAGATGGTTTTGGCTTTGAGCTAGAGCGATCGCTCAGCAGGCGCGGCATCGACTATAGCCTGATGGTCGCGACGCCCGACGTGCAGACCTCGACCTACTCGCGACTCATCAACTCCGAGACGGGCATCGAGGATAAGTCGCGTGTTGACTTCATCAACCGGGGGCCGCTCCCCGAAGAGGTGGAGGATCAACTGATCGCCAACTTTCACCTCGCCTACGAGCAGTTCGATGCGATCATCATCTCCGATCATCAGCCCAAGGCTGGCGGAGGCATTCTCACCCCGGCCTTTCGCGAAGTTCTCTCCGATGTCGCTGAGCGTCGCCCCGCGATCACGGTCGTGGGCGATTCGCGTTCGAACTTACATACGTATCGCAACGTTGTCGCCAAGGCCAACGCGAAAGAGGCGGAGGAGGCTTGCCGAGAACTCTTCGACGAAGTCGACTTCATGCGCCTGCGTCGGACGATCGGGAGCAAACCACTGGTCATCACTCGCGGTGATGCAGGTGCGGAAGTCTACACCGAAGGCGGAGCGCAGCGAATCTCGGCCATCGCGACGGGCGATCCGGTCGACACTTGTGCCGCCGGTGAGTCATTTGTCGCTGGAATGACATTGGCGTCGCAGGCAGGTGCCGGAATCGAAACCGCCGTTCGTTTCGGCATCATGGTGGCTGGCGTCACTATCATGAAGCCAGGGTCCGGCGAGGCGAGCCCGCAAGAAGTCCTGGCCGTCGCCGATTCGATGATGCCCCTGTAGTGATCACCAGTCGGATGAGTTTCCCCGCCCAGTACAAGTCGAACCTGCTGCAAGCACTCGACACGATCGATCTTTCGAAAGTCGAGTCTCTCATCGAGGTCTTTGCCAAGGCCCGCGATGAAGGACGCACGATCTTTGTTTGTGGCAACGGCGGTAGCGCCGCGACCGCTAATCACATCGCCTGCGACATCGTTAAAGGGGCCAGTTACGGACGCGACAAGCGCTTTCGTATCATGGCGCTCAGCGAACAGATTCCGACGATCACCGCCTACGCCAACGATGTCGGCTACGAAGAGGTTTTTGCCGAACCCCTCAAGAACTTTGCCAGCCCCGACGATGTCCTGATGATCCTGAGCGGTAGCGGTAACTCGCCGAACATCATTCGGGCTCTCGAGGTCGCCAACGAGATCGGTTGTTACAGCGTCGCCCTAACAGGACGTGATGGCGGCAAGGCAGCACCGCTCGCCGACCTCAATATCCACGTCGCTGACAATCACATGGGCCGCATCGAAGACAGCCACATGATCATCTGCCACATGCTCTGCTACCACTTCATGGATACCGAAGCGTAAGCACCGAGTCTCACCGCCAGCACCCGAGCCGCGCCCGTGAGAGACTGTGTGAAAACGCATCGAGAAGCGGTGGAGACGGGAAAGGATCGTTGAGGAAGCGAGCGGGAGGGCTGTGACTAGCAAGAAAACGGGCCGGGGAACCGAGGCGCGAGTCCCGGAGTTAGCCCGCGACCGCTTGGCGGCGATTATAGAGGCGAGTGAGGTTGTAAGCGGTAGTAGCGAGAGTCCATTCGACGCTCACCGCCGCGAGACCACGCCGTCGAAACCGACGCATGCCCCGTTGCTGTTTCAAGACTCCAAACACCGACTCGACTAACGCCTTGCGACGCGACATCGCGGTGCGTCCGGTTGGTCCACGCAGCCGTTTGCGTCGTTCGTGTAGCCCCGGACTGCGTCGTCGTTGCCGCTTGTTCATCTGCCCAGCTGGCCTGCCGTTCGCTAGCTCTCTTGCCAAACACGCGTCGGGAACGTAAGTCTCGACATCCAACCCTTCCAGCACCGCAATCTGTTCGGTCGAGTGATAGCCACAGTCCGCCAACACCTGATAGCCACAGTCCGCCAACACCGCTGTCGGGTACTCACCACATTCTTGCTTCACCGCTTCGGTCATGACTGCTAACGAGTGGTGGTCTGTGGCAGCTTGATGCACGCGCTGCGCCACGATGAAGTGATCGTCGGAGACCGCGACCTCGCCGCTGTATCCCAAACAGAAGCCGCCGCGTCGACGCAGATAACGGCTCTCGGGATCACGGCGCGAACTGCGCTTCTGCCCCGACTTGCGGAGCTGTTTCAACTGCTGTGGAATCTCTTCGAGACGCCGCCGCCAATCTACTGGTGCTGCCACAACACCGCCACTAGGCTCCTCATCGCGATCGCATTGCTGTTGCCAACGCCTGATCCGTTGCCGAATGCGCGCCCGCTCGCGACGTAGTTGCTCGACCGTGTCGCTGCGGTCCGGAGAAGCCTCGGCTTCGACACGCGTCGAGTCGATGGCGACCCGCCCCAGCCGCCCCAGGCCGAGGCCTCTTGCGGTCTCGACCACTTGCGTGAAGACATCGTTAAGCGCTCGACCGTGGCGTCGTCGAAACTCGTTGAGGGTCCAGTGGTCGGGCTTCAGACTTCCCGCGAGAAACCGAAATCCGAGGTCCTCGCGGATGCGCTGTTCGAGTTTGCGCGACGACGTTACGCCCAGTGCGTAGGCGCAGAGCCAAACCTTCAGCATCAACTCCGGCGGATAGGCGGGCCGCCCGTCGTCGGAATACGCCGCTTCGAATCGGCTGAGGTCCATCCGCTCGACCGCTTCATCGAGAAAGCACGCCAGATGCTCTTCGCCTAACTCATCACTGATGCGCGGCGGCAACAGCCAGGCTTGGTCCAGAGCGTAATCCTGAAAGCGTGACATGCATCTTTGGTAACCCGCGACCCGCTCCGTTGCAACCTTTTTCTTGATTGCTTTTCACACAGTCTCGTGAGGGTGCGTCTACGGCAACCAGCCGTCCTCCAGCGAGTCCTGTCTATACCTCGACCATCCCCACCACGCCCCATCCGAACCGCGCCGCCCGGGACTGTCCCTAAGTGGACTGTCCTCCCAAGACCCTCTCTCAGCCCCGTCAACGGGGCTTGTATGTAGTGAAGTAAGGGGTAAGAGGTGTCCCGGGCGTCGTTAGGAGCGACGCCCGGGAGCGCTGCGTGAGCCCGACAACGGGGCGGGTCCGCTGAAGGAGCGAGACCGTTGCATCAGCGGGGGCAGCGCAGCGCGCCTCGATCGAATCCGAATAGTCGCAAGGGCCTTTTGAGCCCGCATCTACAAGCAAGGAGATCCGATCATGCCTTTGGATTGTACCCCCGTCACCCCGATCTGGGTGGGCCTGGATATCTCGCAGAAACAGGTCGATTACTTCGTTCTCAACAGAAAGGAAAACCCGTGCGGACGCCTGCCGCGGCGGGCGTCCGCGCTGGGGCGCTTGGCCCGCTCTTGGCGGCGTCTAGGCGTCACGCACGCCGTGATCGAAGCGACCGGTGGCTTCGAACGAGAGGTCTGGGAGTCGTTGGAGAAAGCCGGGATCGCGGTAACTCTGATCCAGCCAAGACGTGTCCGACAGTTCGCCGGCGCGTGTGCCATCGAGGCCAAGACCGATCGCATCGACGCCGAGTTGTTGGCGCGTTTCGGAGCTGCTTTAGAGCCAGCGGCGACGCCACTGCCAGGACCAGCGATGAGCCGTTATCGCGAGTTGCTGCGGCAACTCAACTATCTGGTCGGAGAGCGGGCGCGCTTGCGCACACGCACACATCGCGTGCGGGACGCGTTGGCACGCCGCAGCTTGGCGCGGGTCATCAAGAGTTTGAGTACCGAGATCGAGAAACTAGAGCAGGCTGTCCGCCAGGCGCTCGAGGCGCTGCCGGAAGCAGCACAGTTAGCCAAGCGGCTCCAGCAAGCCGGGGGCGTCGGCAAGAAGACCGCCTGGGCGCTAACGGCGGAACTACCAGAGTTAGGGCGTTTGACGGGCAAACAAGCTGCTTCGCTCGCGGGACTCGCGCCACGGGCTCGCGACTCCGGCACCTACAGCGGCAAGCGCTCGATCGGTGCGGGACGACCTGCGTTGCGCCGGGCCTTATACTTGGCCGCCCTCTCGGCGGTGCGAACCGACCAGCGCCTACGCGCCTTCTATCAGCGACTCCAGGCCGCTGGCAAACCCAAACAACTCGGACTCATCGCTGTCGCCAGACGCTTACTCGTCATGCTCAACGCCATGGCTCGCGACGGTTCCAACTGGCGTCCCGCTCCCCTCGCTTGACATAGTCGCTCACCAATAGGCCAGTCCTTTTAGGACTGGTAAGCGAACGCCGCCAACCCTCTTCTCCTCCCGCGTCATCGCCTCCCATCCGAGCCGCGAACGCAAGAGAGCCGGTCACGTCCCTGTTTCCCATTAGGACCGTCCACGGACTTCCCTTCCCAACAACGCCCTCAGCCTCCAGCCTCCCCCCACCAACCTCGCATCCAACAAAAAGCCCCAGGCAAAGCCCAGGGCACAACAGACCAAACCTCCAACATCCGTCTACCATCCCAACCAACCCACACCACCCTTCGCGTCTCCCGCGCAGCGCCCTCAGGCCCAGCGGGACGACCTATCGTTAGCCCGGCGGCGTAAGCCCCGGGAAAACCAAATCCCCCTCCCCCTCAACACTCCCGCATCAGCGCCCCAACCTCACCACCAACCCCGTCCTTCCCACCTCCGCCCCCAACGATCCACGACCGCCCCACCTGAACGCCCAAGGACATGGGTAACAGAATTACCCAACCACATAGGTAACAGTTTAGGGGGTTGATACAGGGGAAGAGCGGGTCTTCCCGTTAGCTGTTCTTGGACGGCGGCGGGAGCCCGGAGGGCGACCGGAGCCGTCCAAGAATGACGCCTTCCAGCGGCCTCGGCCACGGTTGTCACGTTTGGCTTTTGGGTCGTTGACTTGCCTCGCATCGAGCCATGCCAGCGGTATCGGACCGAACCAGACCCGCCAGCCGTCTTCGATTTCCTCCACCCCGACGGTTTCGCCAGCCAGTACCTCGCCCAGAAACACCCATCCGAAGCGCCAGCTGATATTGCCGTGTAGGTCTACCTTGCGTCTCAGAAATCCTGTCGGATACTCAATCTCCGGCAATCGTTCGGGAAACCTCCGCAACGAAGGTTCGTACACACTCGCAGGCGTTGCCATCGCCAGCGCTTCATGCGGACGCTGCTCGTTATACATCTGCCGAAAGCGGTCGAACGCCTGCTGCTGCGCCCTCGCGGATCGTGCCGGAGGCTGCGCGGTCTCTTGCTTCAAGGTCCGATGCGATCCGCTCGTGCATGATGCCCAACCGCAACCACCACACGCTCAACCGCGAGAGTCCCCCGATCCCGGTTGAAGCGAACGGCGAACCGTTGTCTGAAAGGATGCGCGCCGGTAAACCGTACTCGCGGAAGCTCGCTTCCAGCAACGGGCGGATGAACTTACCGCCGGTCTGATCGACCGCTTGGCAACGCAGCAGATACCGTGTATGGGTGTCGGAAAGCGTCAGCGGATCGCAGCGTTGGCCATCGCCAGTCCGAAACCAGCCCTTGAAGTCGATGGCCCAAACTTGATTCGCGGCGCGTGGTTGGGTGAGCTCGCTGGACGGTGTGGCACGACGCCGTCGCTTGTGGGGCCGGGTCAGTCCGAAGCGTTGAAGAATGCTTCCAATCGAGGAGGTCGAGGGCCAGCGGCGTTCGCGATGCTCGCGTTCGAGCCAGGCCTTGAGCTTGCGCTCGCCCCAACTCGGATACCGCGCACGCGCTTCGAGAATCCCTCCAAGCGTCTCTTCATCAACGGCGTTGGGCTGATGCAGCGGCTTGCGCGAGCGGTCCGCTAATCCGGCTAACCCGTGCAGTAGAAACTGCTCGTACCACTTGTAGCCGGTCTTACGGCTCACGCCGTAGCGCCGACAGATCTCGGCTCGCGAGCGTTCACCGGCTGCGAACTCCTCGACCAGTAACAGTCTTTCATCCTGCACACATGTCTCCTTCCAGCCCACGAAAATCCCTCCTTCGAAAGAGTGATTCTCGCCGATCTGTTACCCATGTGCTTGGGGTGTTCTGTTACCTATGTCTCTGGGTCGTACCCTGTGTGATCGCAGGCTCACGCCAGCTGCTCTGTTGCTGGCATGTCCAGTTCTGTGGAGCTGCGATGAGTTTGACCGCCCCCGAAGGGACAAGCCCGCGCTAGTGGCCGCGAAGCGGACTGGCCCCACGCTAGTGGGCGCGCTAGCGAGACCGGAGGTCCATCCAAAATCCTCCCACCGGCCAAAGTCCGTCTCAATTGGGGGACAGCCAATAATGGCAGTTCCCTTGAAGCCTCACCAACCGCCAACCCCCGAAGGGCCACATCCCGCGATGGCGGGACCAGCCCGAGCCAGCGGCGACTTGCGATAATGGCTGGCGATGAAGTTATGTACTGCTGAGTTCGACGGGGCCAAGTTCGCTGCCATTCTCAAGGGAGACAAGCTGCTCCCGGTTTCTGACGTCAATGTAAAGCGGGGTACTCGCTACCCGACCGACCTACTGGGACTTATCCAACACGGCGAATCAGACGCCCTCGCCGAGCTATCGAAAGACCTCGAAGCCACGATCCCACTCGTCGAGACACGCCTACGCATCCCGTACGAGCGTCCCGGCAAGGTCTGGTGCATCGGGCTCAACTACAAGACGCACGCCGAAGACATCAACGCAAAACAGCCCGAAGAGCCAGGCAGTTTCATGAAGCCTTCGTCCTGCTTCTTTGAGCCAGGTGGGGAGATCGTACTCCCTCCCGAACGGTTGACCAAGGATGTCGATGCTGAAGGCGAACTCGCGCTTGTCTTTGGCAAGCGATGCAAAGACGTTCCGATTGAAGACGTGAAGAGCGTCCTGTTCGGCTACACCACGACCCTCGACCTGACCGCGCTAGACATCCTGGCCAAGAATCCGCGCTATCTCCAGCGCGCTAAGAGCTTCGACACCTTCTTCACCTTCGGACCCGTCATCGTGACCACGGACGAGATCGAAGACGTGGACGAGATCGAAGTCATCACCAACCACAACGGCTCGGAGTTCTCCCGTGACTACGTGCGGAATATGCGCCATGGCCCGATGAAGCTGGCGAGTTTCCACACCGAAGTCATGACGTTCGAGCCCGGCGACATCATCTCAACCGGCTGCCCAAAAGGCGCACGCATTAAGTCAGGGGACAGCGTCGAGGCGCATGTGACCGGCGTCGGTCGTCTGTCGGCGACAGTTCGTTAGCTCGGAGATTGTGGGCTGACGAGTTTGACCAGGTCGTCGTTCGCAACTGGCTCATTGGAGTCCGATTCACTGAACTGCTTCTCTAGCGAGTGAAACACCGATAACGAGCGTGCCAGTTCGTCGACGTCAGCGCCCTCATCCACGGTGGCTTCGTGTTCGACCCAACTACATAGCGGAATGTTGCGGAAGTAAAGGCGCTCCTGCACCACTAGGCATTTGCGGTTCGCGAACAGCATCTTCTGATCACGGATGAAGCGTCGCTGCTCAGTATGCAGATCCTGCATGAAGGTCTCTAACGATTGAGAGCGAGCCGCCTCTTCGCGCAACCGGTTCAGCTCATCGAGCGCACCCTTCTGCGACTCAATCGCGGCACGTGCTTCGCCCAGGCTCTGGCGTTCTCTCGCCAGCTGGACCTCCATGCGCTGCTGCATGATGTAGACGGCCAGCACAGCCGACCCCACACAGAGGCAAATCGGCAAAAACACCCACAGTGCGGCTTGCAGAGTCATAGCGAATCGTTCGGGACGAAAACATTATACCCTCCACATTTCAGGGACCGACGCCAATCATCCGTTACCATCAACAGCGATGACTGATCCCGATTTTGAAGAGATCGGACGGATTCTCGCTGAGTCTGGTCCGTCAGGCTTCGACGCCTTGGCAGAGCGCTTCATCGCGGCTGGCAACTTCCCGGCCGCGTTCGAGGCGCGACTCATGAAGAAGCGACTCGAAATGGACCTTCCGCTCATGGCGAGTTCAGCAATCGATCTCTCCGACGCGGATGCGAAGGTCTTCGCTGCAACCCAAATCGATGCTGCCCGCGAAACCGGAACTTTGTTTCTCGAACAGGGCGATATCCGGCGTGCCTGGCCCTACTTCCGAGCAGTAGGCGACAGCAAAGCGATCCGAGAGGCCATCGACAACTTCCAGCCAGGCGAAGATAGCGATCGCGTCGACGGTGCCATCGAAGTGGGACTCTATGAAGCAGTGCATCCAGAGAAAGGACTGGAACTCATGCTGCACCAGCACGGCGTCTGCAGAACCATCACCACTTTCGCCCAGTACCCGGACGAGGAGAGCCGCGAGCGCTCTGGCACGTTCCTCATACGGTCTGTCTACGAGGAAGTCCGCGAGAACATTCGCTCCACTATCGAAGCCGCAAGTGGCGATGCGTCGCTGCTGACTCTGATCGAGGACAGGGACGACCTATTCGAAGGCAACGCCTACTATATCGACACCTCTCACGTGATATCGGTGCTGCGCTACGCCATCGAGTTCACTGACCGGGAAGCGCTACAGATGGCCTACGAGCTCACGGAATACGGCCGACGTCTCGGCGAGATGTTCCAGTTCAAGGGTCAGTTTCCCTTCGAGGAGCCCTTCCCCGACTACGGTGCCTATCTACGTGCCCTGCTCGGTAAACGTGTAGAGGGGTCGATTGAGCACTTCCGCGACAAGATCACTCCAGAGCCCGATCCGTTTGGAGATGTAGCGGCGCAGACTCTGGTCACGTTGCTGGTCCGTCTCGATCGCTTCAGTGAGGCCATCGACATCGCTGAGGAGCGATTGACCGACGTCGCACCGGACCGCCTCACCTGCCCCGGCCCGCTCGAGATCTGTGAAATGGCGGGCGATCTCGAACGGCTCAAAAGCATCGCCGAGAAAACAGGGAATCGCCTGGCGTATGCGGCGGCAACGGCCAGCCTCTCCAAGTCCTCGCGATAACAGCCGCTGCGACTGCTAGTCGTTCAGAATAAACGTCACTTTCAGAATGACTCGATACTCGGAAGCCTTCCCGTCTGTAACCGAAACCTTCTGGCTTTGAACCCAGGCCTCGGTGACATTATTCAAAGTCTTGGTAGCCCGACTGATACCCTCGGCGATGGCCGCATCGAAGCTGACCGGCGACGACGCAATGATTTCAGTGACACGTGCGACAGACATAACTATCCTCCTTGCCCTACGGCCCATGTAGAGTAGCCGAAAGCCAGCCGGGATCACACCGAATTCGTCCGTCAACACCAGGAGACCAGGACTATACTGGCCACTAGAAGGAAGACAACAAGCAGATGGCTAGACAAAACGGATCAGAACTCACATGGTTTTTCGCTGGTGTGGCACTCGGTGCGGCTGGAGCGCTGCTCACCGCCCCGCAATCCGGAGAGGAGACTCGCCGCCAGCTTCGGGAGCAGGCAGACAAGGGTCGGGAGCGACTATTCGACTTCAGCAAGACCGCGGCCAGTCGTGGTCAAGAGTTAGCGGGAGAAGCCGCGGAGTCAGGCCGACGAACCTATCAGCGCGGTCGTGAGCTTTACGCGCAAGGTCGCGATCTAGCCGAAGAGAATGCGACGGAAATAGCCAATCCGCCCGCCCCTCAGCCGATATCAGAGGCCTCGGACGAGACACCGACCGAGGCGTAGCCACTAAAGCTGGCCGCCACACGTCCGATATGCCCAGCGAGAGGTTAATTCCGACCGCTATGTCATTACCGACCGTCAGCAAGAGTATTCCCGGCGACACCGCCTCCGACACCGCCTGGCTCACGAGCCTAGCCAGACTCGCGCAGCGCATGGCCCTGATGGCCCCTAAGCCACAGGCCGTCAAGCGCTAGCGCCGCCGCAGGCTGAGAGAATTCGACGATCCGCTGACCACGGCGCTAGAATGAGCGGCAGCATGCGCTCCTTTTGGCGAATCCTCTGGCTTGCAGCACTTGCCGGGTTGATACTCATAGCCGCACCGCTGAAGCTCTATCTCAAGAGCGGCGGCGAAATGCTCGTCCGTGAGTATGAAGTCAACGGCGAGCGAGTACGCTACTACAGTTCCGAACGTAGCCAGTGGGAAGAGATCCCGACCCGGCTCATCGACCTAGAGAAAACGCAGCAAGTGGCAGAGCGTCAGAATCGGCGTCTCGAATCGATGCGTGCTGAATCAGCCGCCGAGCGGCGCGCCGAGCGCAAGGGCCGAACCGAACTGCACAACATTCCGATCGACGACGGACTCTACCTCTACCTGGACGAGCAGGCGACCGCTGTCCCTCAAGACGACGTTTTCGAAGAGCAGAGCGGCAAGCGAAAAATTCTCAGAGCTTTATCGCCTGTCCCGCTAGTGCCCGGCAAGCGAAAGCTACTTGTTGAGGGCAAAACCTCCGATTTTCTCATCGCCGACGCGGTGCCCATCTTCTTCATTAGAGATCCCCAGCTCATCTATTTCGCGATCATCAAACTCACCGAGGATAAGCATCGGCGACTTGCTCAGATCATCCAAGTCGCCCAAGATCAACAGTTTTTCGAGCAGCAAGAAGAGGTTCAGGTGTTCCGGCAGCAGCTCGCCTCGGGGGTCTACCGTGTTTGGCCCACCCAAGACCTTCCCCCCGGCGAGTATGCCTTCATCAACTACACGCCCGGCGAACTCGACCTGCGCGTGTGGAGTTTCGCGGTCCGGCTAACGACCGAGCGCTCAGAATGCATGGCGTCGCCTGGCAGCCAGCGTTTGATAGCGTTCGGCCTTGCCGTTGGTGCGCGGCGTGTAAGGACGGGTAAAGCGGTGGCGGATGCCGAGACGACGGCAAGCATCGCGGAAGAGGCGCGAGCGATAGCAAGAGCCGTTGTCGGTGAGCAAACGACGAATGGGGACGCCGAGGGAGCGGTAGTAACCGACCGCGGCGTCGAGGAAAGCCACCGCGGAGTGGCTGCGTTCATCGGGCAGGATCTGAGAGAAGGCGAGGCGGGAGTTGTCGTCAATAGCGACATGCACGAACTCCCAGCCAGCGCCGCGACTGGCCCGAGAGCGATCTCCGGTAACGCGATGACCGGCGCGGAGGAAGCGGCCGAGCTTCTTGATGTCGAGATGCAGCAGATCGCCGGGGGCGGCATGTTCGTAGCGGCGCAGGGGCCGAGCAGGTTCGAGATCGCGGATACGGCTGAGGCCGGCGCGGCGCAAGATGCGGCTGATGGTAGCGGGCGAGAGGCCGACAGCCTGGGCGATGTGTCGGCCGGTCCAACGCTGGCGGCGCAGAGAAATGACGCGCTCGACCAGCGCCCGAGAGGTCCGTCGCGGGCTGCGGTGCGGTCGCGAGGAACGATCGTGCAAACCGGCGACACCCTCGCTGCGATAGCGCGCCAGCCACTTGTGGATGGTTCTCAGTGAGACGCCACAGGCCGCCGCGGCGTCCCGTGGCGTCTGCTGCTTGGCGAGGACGCGCTCGACGATCCGCACTCGCAAATAAGGCGTCAATCGTGCATTCTTGTGGATGTTCATTCGGTCTCTCCAAGGTTGCTGTTGTGGGATAACTCCAGCTTCCCTGGTCCGGGACCGAATGAACAACCTATTGAGAGGTCACAGCTAGTGCATTCGCCTGGCAGCCAGCGTTTGATACGCTGAAGTTCTTCTCATGATTGTCCCGGAACCGTTTTTAGGCTACGTCGCGCACTACATCGTAAGACGCCTCTCCAAGGGAGCCTGTGAGATCAAAGATCCCAAGGCTGCGGAGCAAGCCCTCGAACGAGTCCTCGCTGCCGACTTCCTCATCGAAGACGAGATCAACTCCGAAGCTCGAGAACTGCTCAATCAGTACTCGGACTACATAAGCAAGAACGAGACGAAATGTACAACCGCGTGAAAAAAAAAATTCTTCTCGAACGCAACTACATCTCCGCTGCCGCTAGGGAGTCCTCCGATAGCCGCACGAGCAAGATCGCACGCGACAAGCTAACCGATCTCTCGCATCAGCTCGCTGCCCAACTCCCACGGATCCCCGGCGTGCGGGTGCTCAAGGGCTGGAATAACGCTCGCCTAGAGATCACCAAAGACCTCGGCGCCGTATTCGCTCTCGAAGAGCAGATCGACAAGAAAGCCAGCTCGATGATCAGCAGCCAACAACGCAACATCGTCGAGGGCGGACAAGAGTGGAAGGTCCTGCACCGCCGCTTCTATGAGCAAGAGATGCAGCGCCTCGGCGTCGACATGTCTCCCCCCGAACGAGTCCGAACCTGACGTTCACGCCGCGCCAATGCTAACCTGAGCGCGGAAATCATGAATAGCCCCCTGCTCGACCGCTTCCCTGGTGTCATCGGATTCCCCGTCACACCGTTCGACGACAACGACCAGCTCAACGAAGTCGCCTTCCGGTCAAATCTCGACTTTCTCACTGAACACGACTTCGCCGCATTGTGTTGCTGTGGGTCGAACGGCGAGATACCCTCGCTCACCGTCGAAGAATTCCGGCGCGTCGCAGCCGTCGCTTCCGAGGCCATTCAGGGAAAATCGGGACTGATCATGGGCGTGGGACAGACTCTGCACACCGCTCAAGCGATGGCTCGTATCGCACGCGAGTCAGGGGCCGAAGGTATTCTGCTGGTCTCGCCATACTCGAATGACCTCAGTGATGAAGGCCTGGCCGACTACTACCGGCGCGTGGCCGAGGTCGCCGAGATCCCGGTCGCTCTCTACCAGACCAAGTGGAGCGGAGTTCTCTCGTTGAAGCTGCTCGACCTACTCTCCGATGTCGAGAACATCGCGATGGTCAAGGACGAGAATGGCAGCATCGCGCACTACGTCAACGTCCGTCAAAGGTTTGGTGATCGTTACTACTGGATCAATGGCATGGCCGAGCCCTTTGTCCCGGCCTACTGGCATCTGGGCGTCGAGACCTACACCTCTGGGCTCGCTTGCTTTATGCCCGAGCAGACGATGCAGATCGGTCACTTCGCTCGGAGTGGCGATTTCGCCAGCCTCAACAAGATGCTGGACGACATAGTTACACCTCTCTACCAGATCCGCAACCGCCAACCGGGCTACAAGTGCTCGATGATCAAGACCGCCATAACGCTATGTGGTCTCCATGGCGGTCGTGCGCGTGCACCCCTGATCGAGATGCGGCCCGAAGACAAGAGCGACCTCGAAGCGCTATTAGACAGAGTTGGACTCCTCAAGACTCCAGCCGCCGTGTAATGACTCCCCGCCTCATGCTCGCTCTCTTCTCGTTGGCGCTCACCGCGCTAACAATCGGCTGCACCCCGAGACTTCAAACCGACGTCTCACGGATGCCGGTCGACGAGGAAGGGCGCCAACCACTACGGATCGGTCGTGTCGTCAAGGCGCGACAAATCGCGCCGGTCATGAACGTGGCTCACGCCGATTGGCTCACGCGCCCCGACCGCGACGCCGAAGAGCAACCCGACCGCGTCGTTCAAGAACTCGAAATCGCGCCCGGCTCCACCGTCGCCGATCTCGGTGCTGGAGTTGGCTATTTCACCTGGCGGCTCGCCGAGGCCGTCGGCACCAATGGCAAAGTCATCGCCGTCGACATCCAGCAGGGCATGATTGAACTCCTCCGCCGCAATTTGGAGGAACGAGACATCCACAACGTCGACATCGTCCTCGGAACCCATGATGACCCTCGCCTACCCGTCAGAGCGTTGGATCTCGTACTTCTCGTCGACGTCTATCACGAACTCCAACAGCACGAGAAGACGATGGAACACGTACGCCAGGCGCTCAAGCCCGACGGTCGAGTCGTGGTCATCGAGTACCGCAAGGAAGACCCTTCGATTCCGATCCAGCCACTGCACAAGATGACGGTTCGCGAGGTACGTGACGAGTTCGAGCCGATGGGCTTCGAGTTCGACGAACTCAAGGGCTTTTTGCCTACCCAGCACATCATCATTTTCAAGGCAGCCCGCTAGTCACCGTGTCCGACTCCAGCCTCATCGAGCTGCCGGTGGAGGGAGAGCCCAACAGTCCGGTCCGAGTTGTCGCGTTCGAAGATCTCCAGTGCAAAGATTCCGCGACTTGGCGTCGTATGCTCGACGACACCCTGCTGCCCAGGTTCGCGGACACGGTCGGTTTCGAGAGCCGAGATTTTCCGTTGGAGAAGCATCACTGGGCTAAGCCCGCCGCCATCGTCAGTCGACGATTTACAGCGATCAGCCCGGACCACGGCATTAATTTCCGTCGCTACTGCTACAAGCATCTAGCCGAGATTACCGTTGAGAACTTTCCGGAACGTATTGTTGCGTATGCCGAAGCTTGCAACCTTGATTCCGAAGACATTGCGATCTCTGTCAGAAACATCGACTTTCATCGGGCCGTCGAGTTGGACCACGCCGAAGGCATCAGCCTCGGCGTCGAACGAACACCAACCGTCTTCGTCCGCGACCTACGGTTTATCGAACTCTTCGGCGTTGAAGAAGTCGTTGCGGCCATTGACAAGGCCCTAAGAAGCTAGCCATGCCCTCATCACGCCCCATCGCCATCGTTACCGGCGGCAGTCGCGGCATCGGACGCGCCATCGCCGAAGACCTCTGCGCCGACCACCAAGTCCTCGCAACCTATCGCAGCGATATCGCGTCCGCGCAGTCACTTGAAGCCTCCCACGGCGCAAGCATCCTTCAAGTCGACATCTCCTCCGCAGCCGACCGAGACCGACTCGTCCAGACCTGCCTCGATCGCTACGGACGCATCGATCTGCTTGTCAACAACGCGGGCATCGCCCCCAAAGAGCGCCTCGACCTGTTGGAAGCCACCGAAGAGAGCTTCGACACCGTCGTCTCCACCAATCTCAAGGGCCCCTATTTCCTGACCCAGGCCGTGGCGCGTCACATGGCGAAGCAAGAGTCAGGACGCATCGTCTTTGTGACGTCGGTGTCTTCCTATACTTCATCCACGAACCGCGGCGAATACTGCGTATCGAAGGCAGGCCTCAGCATGGCGGTCAAGCTCTACGCCGACCGGCTGGCCAAGAACAGTGTGGGTGTCTTTGAGATCCAACCCGGCATCATCCAGACCGACATGATCGCCAAGGTACGAGACAAGTACGAGGATCTAGCCGAGCAAGGGCTCCTCCCCCAGGGACGCCTCGGCCTGCCCGAGGACGTCGCGAAATCGGTACGGGCCATCGCCACCGGACTACTCGACTACTCCACCGGCCAAGTACTCAACGTCGACGGCGGCTTCCACATCCGGCGGCTCTAGTCCAAGGGCACTTCGAAGTAGAACAACGGCTGTCCAGTCGACATATTCGTCATCCCCGCCACATACAGGGAGGCTCCCGTTAGCGGGTCGCCTCCAATCCCAACATTGAAATAGAAGAACCCGCTCGCCGTTTCACCTGGAGGCAACACCGGTGCCGAAAACTCGCGTTCTGCGATCTCGGGTCGCGACAGCGGTCCCTTCTTCACCTTGGTAATTGTGTTTCCCGGCCCGGGCAACTTCTGTTTTTTCGGCGCATGCCCCTTGGGGTTATAGAAAAACAGATCCTCCGCTGTCATCGCATTCACGCCTTCCGTACTCCTAGCCGGGACGTATCGGGCGTGCAGCTCGACCAGCTTGATCGGGGCGTCGCCGAGATTAGTAATCACTACCAGCACCGGCATGATCCCAAACTTGTTGGGCTTCGACTTACTGAAGATCTCCTTCTCCAGCAGTTCCGTGTGGTACGGTTTCACCGCCAGCGTGACGCCTGCTTGGGACTGTGTCGCCTCGTAAGCGTCAGCCGTACCAGCTCGGAAGTTCTCCGCGGCTCCAAGTGGAACCGCCGACATCACGAATACCGCCACGAACAGGCTACGGATAATCTTGCAAGTTGCCATAATCTGAGGATTCCTTCCGCGTTGATCCTTGGCGTCTACAACCTGGCGGTCGGGCTGTTGTCCTTCGCCGCCCTTCCCCTGCTAGCCGCCCGCAGTCGATCTCGTGGCGAGTCCTGGAACCAGTTCGCCGAACGACTCGGCTTCGTTCCGGCCTCCCTTCATCAGACCCACTCCGGCTGCGTTTGGTTACACTGCGTCTCGGTCGGCGAAGTACTCGCCTCCCGCAGTCTACTGGAGAAGCTTCGCAGCCGCGTCCCCGACCGCAAGATATTGCTCAGCGTCGGCACGCCCACCGGGCGCCAAATGGCCGAGGAGAAATGTAGCGACCTCGTGGACGGCGTTTTCTTCGTCCCCTACGATCTCGGCTGGGCCGTTCGCCGAACGTTCCGCGCCCTACGCCCTGGGCTACTCATCGTCCTCGAAACGGAAATCTGGCCCAACCTCTACCGTGAAGCCAAACGTTGGAGCTCCGGCCTGCTCATCGCCAACGGACGCATCTCCGACAAGTCTCTTCCCCGCTACCGTCGTCTTCGATCACTGCTCCCCGCCGTACTCGGCTACGCCGACGCCATTCTCGCCCAGTCACAGCAAGACGCCGATCGCTTCATCGAAATCGGCGCTCCCGCCACCAGCGTCCACGCCATCGGCAACCTCAAGTACGACTTCGAGCCCGGCAACATCGATCTAGCCCCAGACATCGCACAGTTCCTCGATCAACGCGCGGCCAGTCACATCATCGTTGCCGGTAGCACCCGCGAAGACGAAGAAGCCATCGTCGGTGCCGCCTTCAAGACGCTCACCGCCACTCACCCCGAAGCGTTTCTCGTCGTTGCTCCACGCCACCCCCAACGTTGCGACGACGCCCAGCGGTCTCTCGAACAGGCTGGCCTCACCGTCCAGCGGCGTTCGGGGCTACCGTCTACCGAGACTACAGCTAGCGTCCTGCTCGTCGACACACTCGGAGAACTCAGCGCGCTCTTCGCCCGCGCCGATCTCGTCTTCGTTGGCGGCTCCCTCAACGGCTGGGGCGGACACAACGTGCTCGAACCCGCCCTGTTCGGCAAACCCATCGCTGTCGGCCCACACATGCAAAACTTCCGCGAAATCGCGGACCGGCTCTTCGACGCCGATGCGATGGTCGAAGTCACCGGCGCCAACTCTCTCGCCGCTTGCTGGAAGAACCTCCTCGACTCATCTGGCGCGGCCGAAACCCTCGCGCGCAACGCCGCCCTAGTCGCCAACGCCGAGCGTGGCGCCGCCGACAGAATCGCCGACCGCGCCGCCGCCCTCGTCCAGGAGTCCACGCCCCGCGTGCCACCCAGCTTCTGGAGCCGCTTCTTTCTCACGATCCCAGCCGACCTCTGGAGCATCATCGCCCGCATCCGACGTGCGGCCTACTCGAATGGTTTGCTCAGTTCCAAGGCGCTGCCGCGATTCACCCTCTGTATCGGCAACCTCACTGCGGGAGGCACCGGCAAGACACCCACTACCATTCGCCTCGTCGAAGACCTTAGCCTCCGCAACCAGTCCCCCGCCATCCTCACGCGCGGCTACGGGCGGACCTCTAAAGCCGCTTCCATCCTCATCATGCCCGGCGATAGCTGCGACCCCACCGAGATCGGCGACGAGCCCGCCCTGCTGGCCGACCGGCTCTTTTGCCCCATCGGCGTCGGTGCCGACCGCGCAGCGGTGGCGAATCAGCTACTCGAACAAGCCCCTATTGACCTCTTCGTGCTCGACGATGGCTACCAGCGGCTAAGCGTGGCGCGCGACTTCAACCTGGTTCTCATCGACGTGACACGACCGCTCGAAACCGACTCCTGTTTGCCCCTCGGCAGACTCCGTGAACCAGTTGACGGACTCGCCCGGGCCGACGCCATCCTGCTCACCCGCACCCGCACTGGCCTCTCCTACAAGTCGCTGATTGCCAAATTACGCCGCTTCAACGCCAGCGCACCTATCTATCTTTCACGAACCCGTCCCACGCGCCTCACCGAGATGCGCTTCGGACAAGAGATCCCGCTCGACCAGCTGTCGGGCAAGCGTGCCTTCGCGTTTTCTGGCATCGGCAACCCTGACTCGTTCGTGCGTAGCCTCGAAGACCTCGGCATCGACGTCGTCGGCGATCTCCCCTTTCCCGATCACCATCGCTATACCCTGGATAATTGGTGGCAGATCGCCGCTGCCGCTCGCGACTCCGGTGCCGACGTGACCATCACGACCCAGAAAGACCTCGTCAACCTCTCCGCCAAGGCACCGCAAGAGATGCGCACCGGCGCGCCGCCGCTACATGTGCTCGATATCGACCTAGAGATTGACGACGCTGACCAACTCACCGACCTAATCGAGCGACGCTTGGAGGCACACCAGCGATGAAAGTCTTAGTCCGTGCGACGAACTGGCTAGGCGACGCGGTGATATCCATCCCCGCTCTGCGTGAGATTCGCCGCGCCCACCCAAGCGCTCAGATCGTCATCCTCGCTCGCCAATGGGTCGCCGATCTCTACGCCCGCGAAGACTTCTGCGACCGCATCTTGGTCTACGAAAACAAGGGCCAGCACGCTGGCGTCCTCGGGCGACTACGACTGGCCCAGACCCTTCGACGCGAGCAGTTCGACAAGGCCATCCTGCTGCAGAACGCCTTCGACGTGGCCATCCTCGCCTTTCTAGCCCGCATCCCCGTTCGCATCGGCTATGCCCGAGATGCCCGCGGTATTCTGCTCACCGAGTCCATCCCAGTACCTGTGCCAGGGGCCATCCCCAACCATCAACGCTTCTACTACCTCGAGCTGTTGCGCCGCGCTGGCATCATCAACGAACTCCCCGAGTGTGCCGACATCCGACTCGGCGGCGTCGACAGGGCAGCCGCCGATGGTCGCCGAGGCTGGAAGAGCCGCAATCTCCCTGAAGGACCGTGGATCGGCGTCAGCCCTGGAGCTGCCTACGGTACGGCCAAGCGCTGGATCCCCGAACGCTTCGCGGCCGCCGCCGCCGAGCTCTCGCGGCGGCTCGACGCCAACATCGTGATCTTCGGCTCACCCGCCGAAGCCGAGCTGGCCGAGTCCATCGCCTCCCAAGCAGGTTCTCGCGCCCACAGCCTCGCCGGCAAGACCAGCCTATCGGAGTTCATCGAACTCGCCTCAACCTGTAGCGTCTACCTCACCAACGACTCTGGACCGATGCACGTCGCTGCAGCACTCGGGCTGCCGACCGTCGCAATCTTTGGGGCCACCGATCACGTCGCCACCGGCCCCTCGGCATCTTGGGCCAAGGTGCTACGACACGAGGTGGAATGCAGCCCCTGCATGTTGAGAGAATGTCCCATTGATCATCCCTGCATGACAGGAGTCTCCGTCGATGACGTCGTCACCGAGGCGCTCGCGCTGCTCGACACGCCAATCGAAAGGATCTGAATTTGATAGACACCCGCGAAAAGATCGTTGCTCTCGATCAACTCTCCACCACCGACGAGTCCACCATCGTCGCCATCGGACACTTCGACGTCATTCGTGCCGAGCACTGCCGACTTCTCCAGCAAGCCCGCAAGAGTGCCGCACGTCTGGTCGCCGTAGTCCTTTCGGATGCACCCGACAGGGCGTCACTACTCGATCACCAATCTCGCGCCAACCTCACCGCCGCGCTCGGCTCCGTCGACCACGTTGTCATGTGCGACGCCGCCGAGGCGAGCCAGCTCGTAACTCGTCTAGGCGCGTCCGCTACGCTAGACATCGACGCGCAACTCCAGCGAGATGTCATCGCAGATGTCCTCCAACGACAATCCGAAGGTCAGTAATCCGCGCCGTATCCTGGTCGTCCGACTCGGCGCGATGGGCGACGTCATCCACGCCCTCCCCGCTGTCTCGGCGCTTGCCCAGGCCCTGCCCACGGCATGCATCGACTGGATCGTCGAGCCCCACTGGGCCTGCCTGCTTCAAGACAACCCGCACGTCGACTCCATCATCCCGTTCCCGCTCAAGGCCTGGCGCAAGCAGCCCCTCAACTCCAACTCCTGGGCAGCCTGCCGCAGCTTAATCTCGGACCTCCGCTCTCAGAACTACGACCTCGTCATCGACTTCCAAGGGCTCATCAAGTCTGCCGTCTTGGCCCGACTCACCGGATCAAGCCGCCGCGCAGGCTTTGAGCGATCAGATCTACGCGAACCTCTGGCAGCCAACTTCTACACCGAGCGTCTGCCCTCCTCAGGCCAGCACGTCGTCGACAAGAATCTCTCAGCGATCGCCTCACTGCTGGAGACAGCCTCGGCAACAGCCGAATTCCCGCTGCCCAAAGGTGAGCATTTACCCGACCTTCCCAACAGCGACTTCATTCTCACGACTCCTGTCGCCGGATGGGGTTCGAAGCAATGGCCGAGTACCCGTTACGCCCAGCTCGCTGCCCTGGTGCAGCAACAGCTCGGCCTGCCGCTCGTTCTCGACTGCGCTCCACACGACCGCGCGTACGTCGAAGAAATTGCCCGCACGGCCCCATCCGGCAGCACACACATCCACGTTTCGACCATTCCCGAATTGATCGGAGCGACCCGCCGCGCCCGCGCTGTAGTCGGCGTAGACAGCGGCCCCCTTCACATCGCTGCCGCCCTCCAGAAACCCGGCGTCGGGATCTTCGGTCCGACCGACCCTGCACGCAACGGCCCCTATGGAGGTACCCTAACGGTACTTCGCGATAAGACAGCCTCGACGACCTACCAGCGTGAAGCTGCCAGCTCAGTGGCCATGAGAGCCATCACCGCGGAACAGGTCTGCGAGGAACTGACGCGGCTGCTGGTTCAGACACCGGATTAAACAATGCAATTAGATTTCGCCATCCGCCCCGTCCTCGCGCTGTTACTCTGCGCCGCAGCCACGACGCTCTCCGCGCAAACCTTGCCCACGCGGCAAGAGGCACAAGACCTCTACCGCGAAATACCCGGGCTCATGGAAGCCTCCGCCATCATCGTCCCTGAACTTGCCCGCGCCGGAGCGCCCCTCACCGAGAACGTCAAGCAAGCCTCTCGTGCACTTCTTGGCGGTGGCACGACGGATCACGTGGCGCTGATGTACACGCTGCTAACTAACGCCAAAGTTTACGTGCAGATCGTCGACGCACTCCCGAAACCACCAGCGTTCTCTGACAACGTTCGCCAGCAGATTGAGCAACTCCGTCTCAAGACCGACCAACTAGACGTCTACTTCCGCCACGTGCTCGACCTACGCCAGAGTCAGCTCCGCAATGCTGATCGCGACAACCTCCAGCGCTACTCAGAGGCCAACCGTAATCTTCTCCCACCCGCCCAGCAGGAACAGCGAGTGGTCTTCTTTGGCGATTCCATCACCGACGGATGGCCGCTCGACCAGTACTTTCCGGGCAAACCGTACGTCAATCGCGGCATTTCCGGTCAAATCACCGGTCAGATGCTCGGACGCTTCCAGGCAGACGTTATCGACCTGAAGCCGCGAGTCATGGTCTTCCTCGGCGGCACCAACGACCTTGCCCGAGGCGTCTCGCTCAGCGCTATCCAAGACAACATCGGCATGATCGCCGACCTCGCCGCAGCCAATGGCATCCGCCCTGTCCTCGCAGCTCTACTGCCCGTCAGCGATCATCACCAAGACACCAATCCGCGCTTCCGTCGAACCGTCGGACGACCGCCGCAAGATATTCTCGACCTCAACGCCTGGATCAAGACCTTCGCCGAAGCCCGTGGCTTCATCTATCTCGACTACCACCAACCGCTCGTCGACCAGCAAGGCATGCTCCAACGCGATCTCGCCGACGATGGCCTCCATCCCAACTCCGAGGGATACAAAGTCATGGGCCCGCTCGTCGAACAATCGATCACGCAAGCCCTCGCGCCAACCAACCGCCGCAACCGCAAGCGTCTCGGCATCTTCTAGTAACCTTCAAACGGAGAACCTCATGGGACTACTCGACTTCCTCTTCAAACCCGACCAAGCCGCATCCACGACCGACGACTCCGATAGTTCATCCGCGATTCGCAAAATCGCAGATGAACTCAGCCACATGGATCCCGACAAGGCACGTTACGTCGCCTCGTTTGCCTACATCCTGGGCCGAGTTGCCCATGCCGATCTTGAGATCAGCGACGAAGAGACGGCCGAGATGGAACGACTCGTCGATGGAATCGCTGGCCTAGGGCAAGCTCAGGCCATCCTTGTGGTGCAGATCGCGAAGACCCAGAACGAGCTATTCGGAGGCACCGACGGCTTCTCGGTCACGGAAGTCTTTAGTCGCATCGCTAGCCGCACCCAAAAACTTGCCCTGCTGAACTGCTTGTTCGCCGTCTCGTCTTCAGACCAATCCATCTCGGTGGTAGAAGACAACGAAATTCGCAAGATTAGTGCCGAATTGAGACTCGACCACCCCGACTTTATCGCCGCGCGGTCCGCCTACCGCGAGCACCTCGAGGTACTGAAGAAGAAGGGCGACTAGACTCGTCCCCCATCCCAAAGACGTACTCCGCCTCTGGGTCCGCGCCGATTGGTGGTTCCGGTCCACGCAACCCGGTCGGCTCCACCAACGCCAAATACCCCAACAACTCGTACACCCGTTCCCCCGCACGACACACCAGTATTCGCTCGTCCGTCGCCAAGGTCACATCCGCACCTTCTTGAGTAAGCTTCCACGCCACAGCCGCGCAAGCCGACACGTTCTCCTCAAACCGTCGACGGGATAACTCGCTGTCAGACGCACGGCGGTCCAGCACCAGGCGAACAGAAAACTTCGCCTCCCGAGTAAACTCTCGAATCCAAAGGTCCGGCGAACCGGCTGAAGCCTTCCAGTGGATCAACCGCGCCGGGTCTCCTGGCACCGCTGGTCGCACGCGATAGAGGTCGTGGCTGTCGCCAGAGGTGCGATTCATCGCCGTCGTTGGCAGGCTCTTCAGTGCCCGCTCGGCTGCTGTCGTTAGCTCCACGCTCGGGTATGCAACGATGCGGTCCGTCAACTCCAGGTTCACTCGTCGCTCCACCAGGCCAAACGGGAACCGAGTCACGAGATCGACACTGGATCCCTTGTATCGTCCCCGCCGACCAAACAGTGCCTCGGCCGATGCCGTCGCACTTTCCTTCGACGCCACCATCGGGAAGTAGATGCCCTGGAGTGCAAAGCCATTGTCTGGATCCAATCCATGAACCCGTATCGCAAACGACGGGATCAACGACTTCAGGTTCCTCAATCCCACTCGCACCAGAGTTGGACTACCGGCAAAAATATGGTCAGGCAATCCCAGGCTCAGCTGTAACCCGGCCAGGTCCAGCCGCGAAACCAGCCCGGACATCAGCGTCGCCGCAAGCATCGCGCTCAGCACCAGATAGACGAGGTTGTTACCGGAATAAAGAGCCGCACCCGCAACCAGCAGAATCAGTCCGACAAAGACCAAGCCCTGCAACGTCACCGGCGACGTTCGCGGCACCCAGATTCCCCGTGCGCGAGCCCACTCGACCGCTCGTGGAACCATCAGCGCAGTCCCAGCGATTCCCAGTACCGCCGAAACCAGCGACACAACCAACAGCACCGTCGCGTTGCCGAATGTCACCCATAGCAGGACTGCAACAACAGTCCCCAGAACGGCAATCGCCAACAGCAGCGCACTCAGATACAGCCCCTCGCGGGACTTGAGCAGCTGTTTACTTCGCCACGCATTCACCATCCGGCCAACTCCGCCCGATTGTAACAACGGGCTCCCGCTACGCTACAGTCAGTGGTGATGTTGCGTGCGTTGATCTTGATGTTCGGTGTGCTGTTTCCACTGTGTGGCCAGACGACTCCCAATGGTGCGAAGAAACCGTTTGACGTTTACGCGTTGCAGCAGGTTGCCCGCGTCTCCGACCCGCAACTCTCGCCCGATGGCCTCACTGTCGCCTTCGTCGTTGAACGGGTCTTTCTCTCGGACAACCGCAAAGAGAAGCACGTCTTTCTGGTTTCCACTGAAGGCGACAGGCCCAGTCGGCGCCTCACGTTTGACGGCGAGTCTAACAGCCGACCACGCTGGTCGCCCGACTCCCAGCGACTCGCCTTCATCTCCGACCGCTCCGGCTCCTCACAGGTGTGGATCATGGATGCAGACGGCTCAGCTGCACGCCAGATCACCGAGCTGTCGACCGAAGCCGGAGGACTGCTCTACTCGCCGTCGGGTGACCGCATCATCTTCACCAGCCGTGTCTATCCCGAGTGTGGCGCTAACGATGACTGCAACACGCGTAGCATCCAAGCAGCCGAAAATAGTCACGTTCAGGCGCGCCTCATCGACCAGCTTCTCTACCGACATTGGGATACCTGGAACGACGGTCGACGTTCCCACATTCTGTCGATAGACCTCTCCCGTCCTGGCGCTTCACCGGTCGATCTCACACCGGGAGATGTCGACGTGCCGCCCTTTTCGCTCGGCGGCCCCGAAGCCTATGCCCTGTCACCTGACGGCACCGAACTCTGTTACGAGCGCAAGAGCGGCGACGATCCCGCGCGCGACACCAATACCGACCTTTGGGTCGTCGCTGTCACGGGTGGCCCCGCACGCATCATCACCAGAAACCCCGCGGCCGACGGCGGCCCCGTCTATTCGCCCGACGGTGCGTATATCGCCTACCGCGCACAAGAACGACCCGGCTACGAGAGCGACCGCTTCCGCCTTTTCCTCTACGAACGCAGCTCTGGCCAGCAAGCGCCGTTGACCGACGCGCTTGATCGCTGGGTCACCGGCTACGCCTGGACCGCGGACGCCTCGCGACTTTTTTTCACCGCTGAGGATCGTGGACGGGAACCGATCTACACGATCCGTGCCAACGGCGGGCCTTCCCAGGTCGCCGTCTACGGTGATGCCCACCACAGCAACGTTCAGCTGCTTCCCGACGGTCAGTCGATGATCTATAGCGCCAACAGCGCTTCTCTCCCTACCGAGATCTATCAAGCCTTTTCCGCCGGGGGAGAACCGCGCCGCCTCACTCGTCTCAACGACGAGCTACTCGCCCAGTACGAACTCAACTCTCTTGAAGAAGTGAATTATGCCGGAGCCGATGGAACGCAGGTATCTGGCTTCCTTCTCAAGCCCCCGGCATTCTCGATGGAGAACCGGTACCCGCTACTGACCTTGATCCACGGTGGCCCTCAGGGTGCCTGGGGTGAAAGCTGGAGTTACCGCTGGAACCCGCAAGTGTTCGCCGCTGCTGGCTTCGTCGTCTTCATGCCCAACCCGCGAGGCTCCACCGGATACGGTCAAGCATTCACCGACGAGATTCGCGGCGACTGGGGCGGCAAGCCTTTCAGCGACATCATCGCGGGCGTCGACCAAGTCATCGCGCGGCCTTACGTCGACGCCACACGTCTCGCCGCTGCCGGCGCTTCCTATGGCGGCTACATGATCAATTGGATACTCGGGCAGACCAACCGCTTTCGCGCCCTCGTCTCTCACGCAAGCCTTTACGACCTACCCAGCTTCTTCGGTGCCACCGAAGAGCTCTGGTTCCCGTTATGGGACATGCAAGGCTCACCTTGGGAAAACCCGGAAGCGTACCGCCAGTGGTCTCCTAGTCAGCACGCTGCCAACTTCCGCACACCGACTCTCGTTATCCACGGCGAAAAGGACTATCGCGTTCCAGTCACGCAGGGCATGCAGCTGTTCTCGGCCCTGCAGGCGCGGGGAGTGCCCTCGCGATTCCTCCACTTCCCTGATGAAGGACACTGGGTCAACAAGCCCGCCAACAGCGTCTACTGGCACCGCACCGTGATCGGTTGGCTGACGGAGTGGGTCGAGAAACCCCTACCGTCTGAAGCAGGTCCGTTGCCCTGACGTTTCCCCCCGACCGCGCTCCACAAGCCGATATAATACGGTTCTAACGGACACCGCATGCCAAAAACCATTCTCGCAATCGAGGATGATGTCGATCTCTGCGAACTTCTTGAGTACAACCTGACCCAAGGCGGCTATGAGGTCAAGATCCTCAACGGACTCCAGGGCGCGTTGGAGACCGTAAAGACGGTCCGTCCCGACCTGCTGATTCTAGACGTGATGCTCCCCGATGGCGACGGCTTCGACTTCTGTCGTGAGCTCAAGGCAGACCCTGACGTCCAACAGATTCCGGTGATCTTTCTCACCGCTCGCGGCCAAGAAATCGATCGAGTCCTCGGTCTCGAAATCGGCGGCGATGACTACGTCACCAAACCATTCAGTCCTCGCGAACTACTTGCTCGGATCAAGGTGCATCTGCGTCACTCCTCCTCTGAACGACAAGTTGAGTCTCCTACGATTGCTGGCCCCTTGAGCCTCGACAGGGTCTCGCGGCGCGTGTTCTTGCATGGCGACGCCCTGTCCCTTACAGCCACCGAGTTCAAACTGCTCGAGTTCTTTCTCGCCAACCCTGGCCGAGCCTACAGTCGAGAGCAGCTCCTCAACTCCATCTGGGGCGAAGATTGCCACGTCACACCGCGCAACGTCGACGTCCACATCCGCCGCTTACGAGAGCAAATCGAAGCGGCGCCGAACGAACCGAAATGGCTCCAAACAGTACGAGGCTTCGGCTACCGCTTCGAAATCCCCGTCTGACCCCATGACCAAGAGGATCTTCGGCAAGCTCATCCTCAGCGTCGTGCTGCTACTCGCGATTTGGGGGCTCGGCGCGGACTACCTGGTTAGCCACATCACCGAGCAGAACCTGCAAGCGGATCAACTCCTAGCGCTGACCGAAAAAACGCATCTCGTGCGATCTCTGCTTGAGGTCGCATCCGACGATGACTATCCCCACCTAGTCGACCATCTCGCGACCCAAGCGAATGCTAGGATCACTGCCATTCAGGCTGATGGTACCGTCATCGCTGACTCAGAGGCCGACCCGCGCCAAATGGAAAACCACGCCGGGCGACCCGAGTTTCGCGATGCCCTCGCCGGTCGTGAAGGCGTCAGCACCCGCCTCAGCGACACCATCGGCGTCGAGTTTCTCTACGTCGCGATTCCCATGGGCGACCACGCCGTCCGCTTGGCCCTGCCTCTCGCAAACATAGCGGCCCAAAGCAGCCAGGTTCGCACTCAGATCGTTTGGATGATGCTTATCGCACTCGTCCCGGCGATTCTCATCGCCGCCTGGATGTCCAAGCGGGTCTCCGGCAAGCTCTCTGAGATCATCGACTACTCCCACCAACTCGCCGAAGGCGATTTTAACGCCGCCGTGCCCGGGCCGAGTGGAGGTGAACTGGGGGAGCTTGCCTCTCAACTCCGTTCCGCGGGTGGCAGACTTCGGGGAATGTTCCAGCAGTTGCAGGACGAGAGATCTCGTTTCGCCGCAGCCGTCAACGGAATTGGCGAGGGCATTCTCGTAGCCGACCGAAAGCTCCGACTGATCCTCTCCAACCCCGCTGTCGAGCAAATGTTCCCTGAGGCGAAGTTCGAGAAAGGCCAGCCCATTGAGGAATGCCTCCCTGAGGAAATTCCCGCCATCTTTCGTCAGGTACTCGAAACCGGAGAAACCTTCTCAGTCGACGTCCAAACCACCTCACCAACCGCACGATCTTGGAACGTGTCCTGCGCGCCCATCCTAACCAAGAAGGCCAAGGTGCAAGCTGTCGCTGCCGTCTTCTACGACATCACCGAGTTGGAACGGGTCGATCGCGTACGAAAGGACTTCGTGATCAATGTTTCGCACGAACTCCGAACACCCTTGGCCGCCATTCAGGGCTACGCGGAAACACTGCTCGATGGAGCCATCGACGACCCCAGCATCAATCGTCGCTTCGTGAAGATCGTCTGGCGAAATGCAGAACGACTCGCGCAGTTAACTTCGGATCTGATGACTCTTTCGCAGGTTGAGGTCAATACGAGAGAGTTCAACTTCTCGCCCCACCGAGTGAGCGATATCTTGCAGGACGCAGCGGATTCGATTTCACTCATTCTTACCAAGAACTCCGTCACGCTGAAAGTGGAGCCGGTAGACGCTGACTTGCTCGTCGAGTGTGATTCCGGCGCTATCTTTCAGGTGCTGACGAACCTGCTCGACAACGCCGCCAAGTACACCAGCGAAGGGGGCACCATCGCCCTGAGCGCCATTTCCAGCGGTGAAGGCGTCGAGTTCAGCGTCTCCGACACGGGAGTAGGCATTCCGCCCGAACACATTCCGAGGCTGTTCGAGCGATTCTACCGAGTCGACAAAGCCCGCTCTCGAGAACTGGGAGGGACCGGGTTAGGACTCGCCATTGTCAAGCACCTCGTACTGGCGCATCACGGTTCACTCAACGTGGCAAGTACCGTGGGCGAGGGCACAACGTTCTCATTCTGGTTGCCGCTCCACGCCACGGAACTACCCTCCCAGGCGGCCACTACCGTCGTGACATCGTCCAGTTAAGCCCTTTCTGTAAGGAGGCTATTTGCCCGAGTTACTAACCGGCGCACCGGGAGTACGCGGGGCCGTGGGCGCGGGTGGCGCAGTGACCGCAGGTGCAGCAGCGGGAGCTGGTGCGACCGTATCAGGTGCTGGTGCAGCCTGCTTGGGGGTAGCCCGTTTAGCCGCAGACTGCTTCGGCGCTGCCTTGTCCTTCTTCACAGGGCCGAAGATGAGATGCATCATTCGGCCTTCCATACGCGGACGCCCTTCCGGCTCTCCGACATCGGCAAGATCGTCGGCCAGTCTTCGCAGCAAGACCTCTCCCAAGCGGGAGTGAGTCACTTCGCGTCCTCGAAAGAAAACGGTGCCCTTGACCTTGTTGCCTTCTTGCAAGAACCGTCGGGCGTGGTTCTTCTTGAACTCGTAGTCGTGCGTGTCCGTATTCGGACGGAACTTCACTTCCTTGACTTCGATGCGATGTTGCTTCCGCTTCGCGTCGCCCTTGCGCTTCTTCTCTTGGTATTCGTACTCGCCGTGGTCAATGATCTTGGCCACCGGAGGCTGAGCGGTCGGTGCTACGACCACGAGATCCAGGCCCAAGGCCTTCGCCTTCTCGATACCGACGTACGTCGGCATCACCTCCATCTCTCCGTCCGGAAATACGACGCGCACTTCTCTGGCGCGAATCGTCTCGTTCACATTTTGCTTGCGAACGCGACGCAGGGGTCTAAAACGTCTGCGAAAAATACCAGCCTCCAGTCAGCCGACCCGGAACACTCCCCATCCAGGATCTACACACTGCTGCTAAACGAAGAAAGACTGCCAAGCCCTAGCGGACCCGCAGTCCCGAACTACTGTCTATCTTGCGACAGACCCAAATCTATTTCGTCTTTCAGCAATCTCTACGACGGAACCATAACCGTTCCGCGTGAGTCTATCGTACCATGGCGTGCCACTAGTTCTAGCTCGACTCCACCAAATGATTTCGCTTCAATTGAGTCTCCATGTTGACAAGATCAACAGGCTTTGAATAGCATGGAAGTCTCACCGTAACAATGTGTTACGCACAACTAAGATGATCAAACACGACATCGTCATGCAGGTCGTTGACCGTACAGGGTTGAGCAAGACCAAGGCCGAGATGGCTGTAGAGGCCGTCTTCGAGACCATGAAACGCGCCATGGAGCAGGGAGAGCGCATCGAACTCCGAGGCTTTGGCGTGTTCAATATTCGCCCGCGTAAGACCGGAATTGGCCGGAATCCGCGTACCGGCGAAGAGGTCATCATTCCGCCTGGAAAAGCCGTCCGCTTCAAGCCCGGTAAAGACCTTCAGTCCATCTAGCTGAGAGCGGCCCGCGCCACTTGCGACGCGGGCCCTTCGTTTCCTAGGAATAGGAATAGTTCGTCGGCGTGATCACCAACTCGGGGATATTCGCCCGCGGATGCAGTCCAGCGACCATCACCGCCGCCGCCGCCAAGTCTTCTGGCTGCAGCATCACAGCGCGTGCTTCTGGGGATGGCACCACCGGTCGCTTCTCGAGAATCGGCGTGTTTACTTCTCCGGGACAGATCATGCAAGAGCGAATTCCGTTGCATCCTTCCTCGATGCCGATGGCCAGGCTCAATCCCGCTAGTCCATGCTTGCTCGCGCTATAGCCAGCACCGGCCAGTACGCTAGCGCGCACTCCAGCGATCGAAGAGACGTTGATGATCAATCCGTCTTTGCGCTCGCGCATCCCAGGCAGCACTTCGCGAATACACCGGTATGGCCCGTTCAAATTCACGTCGCTCATGTATTCGAAGTCGTCATTCGACAACACCGCTAATGCGCGGGCCGGCACGTTAGCACCGGCATTGTTGACCAGGATGTCAATGTGCCCGAGTTCTTCGTACGCGAAAGCGAACAGGGCCTTCACCGACTCGGTGTCGGCAACGTCCACCGCACGCGCGGTAATGCGCGCACCAGCTTCGCCAGCGCCCTTGATGGATGCTTCTAGTTTTTCCAGAGTGCGGCCCGCGATGATCACACGGGCCCCTTCTTCGGCGAAGGCGCGACCGATGGCTTCACCGATACCGCTACCCCCACCAGTAACAACTACAGTCTTGTCTTTCAGCTTCATAGTCCTGCTCGCAAGTGCGAATCGGACAGTTTAGCAGTTCCAGCTGTAGTCGCCGCTATGATGCGGCCGCCTCATCCTCGATCGGTCGCAGCCGGTGCTTCTTAATTAGCACGGCCACCGTACCGTTCTGGGTCCTCACCGTAATGCCTTGGACATGCAACGTGACCGGCGGCCCGCCGAGTGCATCTCCAACGTCAACCGTCAGATCGATCTTGCGGCCCATGTCGATCTCGGTTTGCGTTTCGAACAACAACCCGCCTGTGCTGATGTTGAGTGTCTGTCCGGATCCCTCCTTCCGGACTCCTGGAGACTTCAAGCGGAACTCAACGGGCCGCTTGATCTCATACCTCTGCGCACGCTCCTGCATTTGCACACATTGTCGGGTGTGTCACCGTCCAATCTCAATAGGCCAATCGTCTCAAATTGAACTTGGTACTACTTTCCCCAGAATCAACCCTTTGCAGCCAAGTCTGGTTTCCCTCAGCCCATCTTTCGTGACCTCGACTTGACCTGATAGGTCTAGTCCCGCTAATCTCTGTCGGTTCGCCCAGATAGAGACAACCCATGGAATCAACAGCTGGCATCTACGCTCTCGCAGCGATCCTCCCCATCATTTCGGTGATGTTCTTTCTGGTCGTTCTTCGATGGCCCGCCACCCGAGCGATGCCTGTCGCCTACGTCATGACGGCCATCTCCGCGCTGTATTTCTGGCAAGTCCCCAGTGTCAATGTCATCGCCGCCAGCCTGCGCGGAGTCATCATCGCCTTCACCCTGCTTTGGATCATCTTCGGTGCAATTGTACTGCTCTTCACGTTGAAGGAGAGCGGTGCAGCCGCCACCATTCGGCGTGGTTTCACGGACATCTCGAAAGACCGTCGGGTACAGGCCATTATCGTCGCCTGGCTCTTCGGGTCCTTTATTGAAGGGGCTTCCGGCTTTGGAACGCCTGCCGCAGTCGCCGGTCCGCTGCTTCTCGCGCTAGGTTTTCCGGCGCTCGCCGCCGTGACGGTCACGCTGATCATTCAGTCGACGCCAGTGTGCTTCGGCGCGGTCGGCACTCCGATCCTAGTCGGCATGGCCCAATCGCTGAACGTGCCGAGTGTAGAGGCGGCCATAGCCGCGGCCGGGATGACTTACCAGGATTTCATCTACCAGATCGGCGTCTTCACGGCGTTGACGAATTCCATCGTCGGGATATTCATTCCGCTCATTGTTTCTTGCATGTTGACGCGCTATTTCGGTGTGAACAGGTCATTCAAGGAAGGCCTCGGCATCTGGAAGTTCGCCATTTTTGGCGGTCTGGCCTTCACGATTCCTTACCTGATAGTAGCGGTAGTCCTAGGACCAGAGTTCCCCTCCTTACTAGGTGCCCTCATAGGACTAGCGATTGTCGTTCCGGCGGCTCGAAGAGGCTTTTTGTTGCCGGAAGGCGAGCCTTGGGACTTCCCCGAGCGCTCCAAATGGGAAGAAGAGTGGACCGGAAGCTTCAGCGGAGAGGTCGGGGAAGAGCGCCACGACATGACCCTCGGACGCGCCTGGACGCCCTACGTCATGGTCGCTGGCCTGCTCGTTCTCACACGGCTGCCCTTCTTGCCCTTTAAGGCCTGGCTTTCGTCGGTCGAGTTCGGTTGGTACGACGTTTTGGGCACGGGCCTTTCTCAGTCGGTTCAAATTCTCTATTTGCCGGGTACGATCTTCATGGTGGTTTCGCTGATCACCGTCCTCCTCCATAAGATGACGCCTCAAGAGACCAAGACCGCTTGGGTAGATTCCGCCAAGATGCTCGCTGGCCCCGCGCTGGCGCTGGTCTTCGCCGTCGCACTGGTCCGCGTGTTCATTGACTCGGGGGTGAACGGTTCTGGACTCGAAAGCATGCCGCTAGTTCTTGCCGAGTGGACAGCAAGCGTCGTTGGCGGCGCTTGGCCTGCATTTGCGCCGATGATCGGAGCTCTGGGTTCTTTCATCTCCGGATCGAACACAGTCAGCAATCTGATGTTTAGCTTGTTCCAGTACGGCGTCGCCGAACAAATCCAAGTCTCGCATCTGATCATCCTGGGCTCACAAGCCCTGGGCGGCGCGGCTGGCAACATGATCACCGTGCACAACGTAGTCTCAGCTAGCGCGACCGTCGGATTGGTCGGCCTCGAAGGTCTGATCATCCGCCGTACGATCATGCCGATGCTTTACTACGTTACCTTCGCCGGCCTGCTCGGACTACTGTTCGCCTACGTCCTCATGCCGAACGCGTTCTAGCTGCTAGCGGTGCCGCTTCCGCGGGTCTCACGGAGGCGGCTGTCCGCGTAGTGGCCCAAGATGGCCACTTAGAGGTCGGTTTTGTCCGCAAATGTCCGCGATTGACATCGTGAAACTGGCCTAAGTTATTGATGCTATTGGGTTGGGATTGGTCGTGATCGAAAGACACCGCGAGCTAAAGCTTCGCGGCTCGGATATGATAGGGGCTTGCTTAGCGCTACAATCCCCGTGTTGTGATGGTCGGCCAATCCATTAGTCACTACAAGATAGTCGCCAAGCTCGGCGAGGGTGGCATGGGGGTTGTCTATAAGGCTGAGGACACCAAGCTCGAACGCACGGTTGCGCTCAAGTTCCTGGCCCAGCACCTGCTCGATGACGAAGAGGCGAAGGAACGCTTCTTGCGCGAAGCGAAGGCTGCCGCAGCGCTTGACCACCCTAATATCTGCACGGTTTATGAAATCGATGAGGTCGACGGCAAGACCTTTATCGCGATGGCCTTTTTGGAGGGCGAGTCTCTCGAAGAGCACATCTCCCGAGGACCGCTCTCGATCAAGGACACTCTCGACTTCGCCCGCCAGACAGCCGACGGGCTGCAGGCAGCTCACACCAAGGGTGTTCTTCACCGAGACATTAAGCCCGCCAACATCCTGATCTCGCCCGAAGGCCGTGCCACCATCATGGATTTTGGGCTGGCGCGACTGACCGAAGCCTCACGTCTCACAAAGTTCGACACCGCGATGGGGACCGTCGCCTATATGTCGCCCGAACAGGCGCAAGGCATGGAGGTCGACAGCCGCACGGATATCTGGGCGTTGGGCTGTGTGATCTACGAGATGGTTTCTGGGCAGCGCCCCTTCCAGGGGCAGTACGACCAGGCGTTGCTGTATGAGATTGTTCACGAGGATCCAGCCGCGCTAACGGGCCTGCGGACCGGGGTGCCGGTCGAGTTAGAGTTTGCCGTTGGTAAGTGCTTGGAGAAGGACGCCGACAGCCGCTACCAGCATGCCAGCGAAACGGCGGTCGATCTGCGCAACCTCCAGGACAAGTTTGCCGGCTCAACCGGTCAACGCAACACTAGGCCTAAGTCGTTCAACCGAAATGTCTTAGCGATGAGAGCGGCAAGGGGCTTGCCTACAAGCGGAAGCCATTAATCGCAATTGCGTAACTCGTTGTACTGCAATGACATGCAGATGAGAGCGGAGCGTCCTCGCCGCTTCGCCTTTGCTTTCTTTGGCTTACGCTTCACGCTCTCCCTTCGCGCCGGGTGTTGCGTCGACCGCTTGAGACCACCGTTGAGGTCGGGCAGGTCGATGATCTTGCGGACGGCGCAGACGACTGGAGCGGTGCCGACCGTTGCCGGTCAAATCGTGAGTCCGGTCGTGGCGCCGTCGCCGACGACATCGCCGCGATTATGGCCAGCGTTGTTCGCCGTTGCGATGCTCGCTTTGCTTGGGACGTTGGCGATCATATTCACCCAGACTCTGTCCGAGGCCCCCTAACGGCTCACACGTCGCTTCTCATTCTCGCAGGAGGGCCTCCGCTCAGCGAGCATCGTCCCCGACGGTCACTACGTTGCGTTCATGGTCGGGAGCCCACCCGAATCCAGCCTGTGGCTTCGAGCCATCGGTACCGAGACGGCTCGCGAGATCCCAGGCACGGAGGGTGCGAGATCGCAACTCGCTTGGTCGCCCGACAGCCAGTCGATCGTCTTCGCGGCGCGCACCGAGATCAAGCGAGTCGGTATCGACGGCGGCGACCCAATCACGCTGGGCGATTTGCGAGGTGCGGGCGGTTCTTCTGGTTTCCGTGGTGTCTCTTGGAGCCCGGACGGCGAGCGTATCGTGTTTTCTTCTTCTCTCAGGCTGTGGGAGATCCCGGCGCGAGGCGGCGAGTCCCAAGTGCTAGTTGATCTGGATTCGGGCAGCGTACGACAGCCGCATTTTCTCCCTACAAACGGCGGTCCAGAGGCCCTCGTCTACCAGATGGACGCCGTCGGCGGTGCTGAAATCTGGGTATTGAATCTAGAGACAGGCGAGCGCAGCGCAGTGGGTCCTGGCTCGGCTCCAGTCTACTCTCAGGAAGGTTACTTGATCCACGGGCCCAACGTGGCGAGTGAAGGCGGACTGAGTGCCCTGCCGTTCGCCCTGGCGAGCTTGGAACCGACAGGCGAAGCCTTCCCTATTGCTGAAGACGGCCGAGTTGCTAGTGTCGCCGGCGACAGCACGCTGGCGTTTTTGGACAGGAATATGGCTGGTGTCGAGGGGACTCTAGTCTGGCGCAACCGCGCGGGAGAGTTGCTGGCAACGATAGGACAGCCGCAACCAGGCATGTCGGGCCCAGCCCTCTCCCCCGACGGCGAGCGGATTGCGGTCACGTCTAGTGAGAGCGGGAGCTTAGACATCTGGATTCACGATCTGATCCGTTCCGCCAAGACTCGGTTGACGTTTGGAGGCGAATTGGAAGGCCAACCCACTTGGTCGCCATTGGGGCAGGAGATCGCGTATCAGTCGTTCGGGGGACCCGAAGGAACGAGCCTACGCACCAAGACTACCGACGGTACGGGGGAGGCTGTTGTATTGATTCAGCCCGAAGGCCCCCTCGCAGCCTATCCCGATTGGTCGCGCGACGGGCGGTATCTGGTCTACTACGAAAGCAACCTTGAGACGGGGCGCGATATCCGCTACCTAGAGTTTGGACCGGACGGCGAGGCTGGTGCGTCGGTTACCTTTCTCAACACTCCGGCCGACGAGAGGACTCCCAAGCTTTCGCCCGACGGACGCTTTCTAGTCTACGTTTCCGACGAGTCGGGGAGTTACGAGATCTACGTACGCCAGTTTCCTGATGGCGTCGGCAAGTGGCAAGTCTCGGTGAACGGCGGACAGCTCCCGCGCTGGCGCAGCGACGGCGGCGAACTGTACTACGTTGAGGGAACGACGCTGATGGCGGTCTCCGTCTCGAGCGAGCAGGGATTCACTCTGGGGCAACCGCAAGCCCTCTTTGAGGCCACCGAATTGACCTCTCAGCTAGCCGGTGGCCTTCCTTATGATGTTTCCGCCGACGGTCAGCGATTTGTGACGGTCGCCCCGTTTCAAGGTGACCAAGACGATGAAGAAGCAGCGCCCCCCACGATCCGCGTGGTCCAGAACTGGTACGAAGAGTTCCGTGAACGGGAGCAGTAGATGTCACCAGGTGAACGACCGGTCTGATAGGTAACACTCTAAACCGGACGGATGGGTAACAGTATAGGCGGTGGTCAGTGGCCCCCGCGGGGGCCACTGACTGCCGAGCCGAGCGGCCACAGTACGCGGTTGGCGGCGTCGAACAAGGCGAGTTCCACCGGACCGAACCAGATCTGCCAAATGGCTTCGTCCACTTCGACTAGCCCGACCAACTCGCGAGCCAACGCTTCACTCAGGAAGTACTTCTCGCCGAGGAACTTGATGCGTCCGTCGTGGCGCACTCGTCGGCGCTCCCAGTGCCCCGGGTAATCCAGATCAGCAAGCTCGCTGGGATAGGCGCGTGTTGCTGGTGCATAGAACGCCGCCGGGGGCCGCTGTCTCAACGCTTCATGCGGACGTTCTTGGTTGTATTCATGACGAAAGAGGTCGAAGCGGCGCTGCTGTCGGCGACGATCGCCAGCCGGAGGTCTCACTGTCTCGGCTTTGAGCGTGCGGTGTAGCCGCTCGTGGCGACCGTTCTGCTGCGGCTTGCCCGGCTCGATGCGCTCCACCGCAATGCCCAGCTTCAGCCACCAGACGTTCAACCGGCTCAAGCGTCCGGTGCCGATGGAGGCGAACGGCGAACCGTTGTCTGAGCGTATCCTTCGTGGCAGCCCGCGCTCCAGAAACAACCGCTCCAAGCCTCGGCGGGCCTCGGCGTAGGATGTGCCCACGTGTGCGGTGCAGTTGAGCAGGAAACGACTATATCCGTCGACGACCGTTAGCGGATAACACAGCACGCCGTCGCCGGTGCGAAACTGCCCCTTGTAGTCGATCGTCCAGAGGTCGTTGGGCGCTTCGGGTTCGCGCAACGGACTGGGTGCCGCTTCGGCCAGTCGCCGCATCCGCTTGCGCCCGCGAACGAGTCCGGCTCGCTTCAGCGCGTCGCCGATCGTCGACGCCGCTGGCCAGCTTGTCTGTGACTCTTTCGACTCCAGCCAGGCCCTGAGCTTCTTCGGCCCCCAACTCGGATGCTGCCGACGCGCTTCTATCACTCGTCGCTCGACCGACTCGGGTATCCGACCGGGCTGACGGTGTGCCGCGTGCGAGCGGTCTTCCAGCTCTGGCCAACCGCCTTGACGGAAGCGTTCTAACCACTTGTATCCGGTCCTGCGGCTGATCCCGTAGAGTCGACACAGCGCCGCCACGTTCGTCGCCGCCCCCGCTCGCAGCCAGTCTTCAATGAATCTCTTGCGTTCTTCCATCGGATAGGTCTCCTTCCATGGCATCTCGCCATGGTGTTACCTATCCGCCCGGTCTAACCTGTTACCCTTCCGCCCGGTCTGTACACAGGCACTCCCTGAGGGCTTGGCGACTTTGTGACCCTCCAACACCCCCCAACAGGAAGTCTCCAGCACGAAATTTCCGTGTAGAAAATCCGTAGGCCTCGACTATACTCAGACCATCCGGATTGCGGAAGGGGAAGGAATCATCCATGGATCGATCTCGGAAACTGTTGTTCTTGCTCTTGGCATGCACCCTATTTGCGGGCACGGCATTCGCGGCGGAGAAGACCGCCAAGAGCTACCAGAAACTCCAAAAAGAAATTGATGCTGTCGTGAAGGCCACGGACAAGTTCGGCTCCGTACTCAAAGACACTACAGACTCCCTGAGCCAGCTCAGCGGTGCGGATGGGAAAAAGCTCGACAAAGCAGTGAAATCCTTTCGGAAGGATGCCGAAAACTTGAGCAAGATCCTGACAACAACCACGGCCAGGATCGAGAACTTGAACAAAACGCGCAGTCAGTATTTCGCGGAGTGGGAACGCTCAACTGCGGCGATATCCAACCCGGACTTGAAGAAGGCAGCCGAAGACCGTCGCGCCAAGATCATAGCCGATCATGAAAATATGACGGCAAAAGCCAGCGGGCTTCGGACACGGATTGAAGCGTTCGCGACCGAGTTGGCCGACCTGCAACTGTTCCTCGGCAACGACCCCAACCCTGGAGCTGTGGCAACCGCACAGCCTACCATAGACGAGGTCGTCTCGGCCGGAAATACCCTGAGCGCCGAGGTCCTTGAGGTCTCCCGCCAGCTAGCTGGGTTTGCGAGAGGACTTTCTTAGCTGCGAGCCCGTTGCCCCAGATCTAAGCCTCTCTGACTTTAATCCGCACCGCCCAAGGCGCGTCTAGGTCGGCGTTAATTAGCTGGCAACGCACGAGTCGCGCCGCTTCATCCTTGACCCAACCATTGCTCGCCCCCGAAACCGTCAGGGGAGTGAATCGGACCAGACCATCTTCGAGTTCGCCAGCCCGCCAGCGGTCATGAACGCGATCGGCACGCCGTGCGTACAGCTCAGCGTGCAACGTATCCGACCCGTTCGGATACAGGACCTTGATCTCGGCCAAGCCTCCCTTCGCCACAACCACTTCGGCCACACTTTCGCCCGCAGTCGGCTCCGCGCTGGGTTTCACCTTTGGCTCGGCGCTGAACTTCCTCGAAAAATCCTTGTCAGCTCGCATCGCCGCTTTCTCAAGAACGCTCCGATCTTCGTCACCTAATCTATGCGGTTTCGATCGTTTTGCCATACTCACCTCCTATCCCGCAGGACGGGAATAGTATATAGTCGCGGCAGCCAAATCAAAACATTCTTTCTCAAAAATGTTTTGAGGGGGGAGCACCCCGCCGGTTCTTGAACTACTCTCGTACCGCTCGACCGGAATCAAAGTACCAGCGAAATCGGTACCCCTATGAGTACTCCTAGGCTATAGACCGGTGTCGCACACGCCCCTCATTCTCAGACAGAGGGGACTACTGCTATGAACGAATATCGACCACGAATACTCCGCTTGCTTCGCCGGCAAAAAGGGTACGATTTCATCGGCTACGCGATCGCGGCGGGATTCGTCGCCACTTCCTCCGGCGCACTTCTATGGCCTGTCTCCGCCGACTTCAACGCTATCGTTAGTCAGCTCGGCTCTTTACTCTTCTAAGATTGACGCCGCGGAAACCTCCGTCAGCGATCGCCTGGTAGATTAGCGCCCGTAGCCGCCCGTGGTCGTCAAGACCGCCCGACGGGACCAGCTGCGTCATATACACCACAACCAACTCCGCGTCCCCTGCAGCTCGCCCCCGTTAATCATCGAGTGAGGTAGGCAAAAGAACGGCCTCAGGGACGCACGTCCCCGAGGCCATCCATCGTCCCAGCAGTATGAGCTTAGGAAAAGCTCGACACCGCCTCCGCTTCGTTGTCGGAGACGTCGAACACGGTGTACAGCTTGGTGATTTGCAACAGATCTTTAACTTTCTGCTGTAAGTTGAGCAACTTTACGGTGGAGCCCTGACTGGATGCGGTGCTGAAGCTCGCCACCAACTCGCCCAGTCCCGAACTGTCGATGTAGCTGATGTTTCCTAGGTTGAGCAAGATCTTCTTGTTGCCTTGAGCCAAAAGGTCGCGAACTGTTTGGCGTAGTTTTCCCGAAGACTCTTCACCCAATGTGATTCGACCGCTCAGGTCAACAATGACGACCCCATCCACTTCCCGTGTATCAACGTTCAAACTCATTCCTCTACTCCTCCGTGCTACTCATCCCATATCTCTGCTGGGCCACGTCATGTGCGTGCACCGTCTCTTCCGCTAGGCGATGCGTAACTCTACCATTTCTTGATGGCTGACGGCACACGGCGCGTGTCGCCGTTGCCAGCGGCAGACCCCGAATCAGGTCGCTGCGTCAGCTGATTCGCCGCACCGCCATGATCGTCATGTCATCAAATTGCGGCTCATCGCCGCAGAACGCGTTGACCTCGTCGCGAAGAATCTCGATCACACGCTGGGCAGGCTGATCCGCGACTCGGCGAGCCACTTCGAGCAGGCGGTCCTCGCCGTACTCTTCCAATTCGGAATTCATCGCCTCGCTGAAGCCGTCTGTGTAGATCAGCAACAGATCCCCTACAGCTAGGTCCACCGTCGATTCCTCAAACGAAAAATGGGGCAGAACGCCGAGCACCGGGCCGCCAGACTCCAGCAAGCGAGTCTCACCTTCTTGGGGAATTAAAAACGGCGGATTGTGACCCGCATTCGAGTAATGCAAGCGATGGTTTTCCGCGTCCAGCGCTGAATAGAACATCGTCACGAACTTATCCGACGGGGTGCTCTGATGAATCAGTCTGTTCGCGACAGTCAATCGCTCAGACATCGAAGCATCTACGAGGCTCTGGCCCCGTATCGTCGCCTGCACCACTGCCATCAGTAGCGCCGCCGTGACGCCCTTGCCAGAAACGTCCGCGACGCAGAGTCCCATCAGGCCGTCTTCCATCGCGATGAAGTCGAAGTAGTCGCCGCCCACTTGTCGGGCGGCCACGGACATCCCAGCAATGTCATAGCCAGGTATCGAAGGCGGTGCGATCGGCAAGAGTCCCTGTTGAATAGTCCGTGCCGTCTCTAATTCTTGCTCCACCTTATGGAGCTCTTGCTCCTCCTCATAGAGCCGTGCGTTTTCGACAACCTGGGCGGATTGCGCCGCGATGATCGTTAGCAGTCTCTCATCTCCGCTGGTGAACTCTTTTCCCTTGCGCTTGTTAAAGACGCTGAGCACCCCGGTAAGACGTCCCTTGGCCTTAAGTGGCGCGCACAGCAATGAGCGAACTGTGTCATCGCCTTCAGCAATCCGAAAGCGCTTGTCGCTCGCCAAGTCGTTGACGAGCAGCGACGACTGGTTCTTCATGACCCATCCGGCAAGTTGATCTCCCAGATGAAAATCAACTCCCGAGTAGTCCGACTGCACTTTGCGGATTATTGTCCGGAGCGGGGCGGATTCTGTGTTGTCACCGTCGAGCAGCATGACGGCACACTGTTCGACCTTGAGGTGCTTGACGCACTCCTTGACGACCAGATCGATGATTTCGTCGAGCGTCGACGTCGATGCGACGGCCACAGCCACCTGGTTCAAGATCGAAAGTTCGTCGACTGCTCCCTTCAGTCGCTCATTTTCGGTTTCCAGCTGTTTGAGGCGGATTTCGTTATCCATAACAGGGCGCTAGAATCGAAGCTAGAGGCCCGAGACGTGTAAAGTCAACGTGTTTACTTTTTATTAGTGGGTTATAGTCCATGGCGCTGGACGTCACCGCGGTACAATCCACCCATCGTGGTCGGTTCCACCATCAGCCGTTACCGCATCGTCGCCAAGCTCGGCGAGGGCGGCATGGGTGTCGTCTACAAAGCCGAGGACACCACACTCGACCGCACCGTAGCGCTCAAATTCCTCGCTCAGCATCTGCTCAACGACGAAGAGGCCAAGAAACGCTTTCTGCGCGAGGCCAAGGCCGCCGCTGCGCTCGACCACGCCAACATCTGCACCGTTCACGAGATCGCTGAAGTCGATGGCAAGACGTTCTTGGCGATGGCGTTTCTCAAGGGAGAGACACTCGAAGAGCGCATCGCCCAAGCTCCGCTCTCGCTCAAGGACGCCCTCGATATTGCTCGCCAAGTCGCTGATGGATTAGAAGCGGCGCACGAAGCTGCTATCGTCCACCGCGACATCAAGCCCGCCAATATCATGGTCGACGCGAAAGGCCGCGCCACCATCATGGATTTTGGATTGGCACGGCTCACTGAAGCCTCGCGCCTGACCAAGCTTGACACCGCCATGGGTACGGTCGCCTACATGTCGCCTGAGCAGGCACAGGGTATGACGGTTGATAGTCGCTCAGACCTCTGGTCGCTCGGCTGTGTGCTGTACGAGATGGTTTCTGGTCAGCGGCCTTTCCAAGGCGTGTACGACCAGGCGCTGTTGTATGAGATTGTCCACGAGGAACCGGCGGCGTTGACGGGGTTGCGCACGGGTGTGCCGGTCGAACTGGAGCTGCTCGGCTCGAAGTGTTTGGCTAAGGACCGGGAAGTTCGCTTTCAGTCGGCCAAAGAGATCATGGTCGACCTGAGAACTCTCAGCGAGAAGCTCAAGTCCGGGCATTCAACGGTTCTGCGAACCACGAATGCTGAGGCCGCTGTCGCAGCGACGCAAACTGGTCAGCCGAGAAGACCAGCGCGGATGTGGTTGTGGGCTGGCTTGGCGGTTGCACTCGCGATCGTTGCGGTCACACCGGCGTTTCTTGCCCTGCGCCCACAACCCGAAATGACGCCCGTTCGTTTTTCCATCTCACTTCCGGACGGGCAAGAAATCACCAGTGGCCCCGCCATCTCCAGGGATGGCCAGGTCATCGCCTTCACGGCGGAACTAGGGTCCGACTCGCAGCTCTATTTACGCCATCTGGATTCTTTTGAGACGCACACGGTGGCAGGTTCAAGCGGTGCCCTACAACCGTTCTTTTCGCCCGATGGGACATGGGTCGGGTTCTTTGCGCAAGGGCAGCTCAAAAAGGTGGAGGTCGCCGGGGGCACGCCCATCGACTTGGCCGAAGCAGCCCTTCCCTTTGGAGGAACCTGGACCCAGGACGACACGATCATCTACGCCGCGTCGCTCGGATCAGGACTCCTGAGGATACCTTCCAGCGGCGGAGTGCCCGAATCTCTGACCCAACCAGACGGTGCTGCGGCTGGGTATAACCACACTTTCCCGCAGATTCTTCCCGGAGAACGTAGCATTCTCTTCGGGATTTGGGGGCAAGACCAGGGCAGCGCGGTGCTCTCGCTAGACTCTGGCCGGTGGGAGATGGTCTTACCATCCCCGACCGGGGCAGGGGCCATTTTCGATTTGACGGGTAGTTCAACAGGCCGTCTGCTGGTTACCGACCAAGCCTCTGGCATCAGAGCCGCGCCGTTTGACGCTGCGCATCCCGCTCCCACTAGCGCCGACGCTTCGATCCTGGCCGGTGTGTACTACCACGTCGAACGTGACGCCCGGGGTTGGCTGGCGACCTCGGACAACGGTACCGCAGTCTACGCACCCGGCAACCCAGCGAAGGCATCATTGGTGTGGGTAGACCAAGACGGCACAACCGAATCGCTCGACATGGGCCAAGGCATGTATCGGGAGGTGACGCTCTCGCCGGACGGTACGAAAGCGGCCGTCAGGCAGGCTAGGGATCTTTGGATTCATGATTTGCAGCGTGGAACCCGCAGCCCCCTGACGGCCGCGAGCAACTTCAACATATTTCCGCTGTGGAGTGGTGACGGCGAGCGGATTATTTTCGGCTCGAATCGGGGCGGCGAATGGGATCTCTACTCCCAACCCGCCGATGGTTCGCGGCCCGCCGAAGTCTTGCTTGCCCGGCCCTACGACCAGCACCCGTCTGCGGTCTTGGCTGATGGTACTGTACTCTACTACGAAATCCATCCTGAAACTGGCCATGACCTGTGGACCCTGTCGCCGGGAGGACCGTCTCAAGAGGCAACGGCCGCTCCCATTCGAGTAACCCCATTCAACGAAATGGACGCGCAGATGTCTCCGGTCCGGGAAGGCAGCCCGCGGTTGATTGCATATACTTCTAACGAGTCGGGTCGACATGAAATCTATGTGCAGTCGTATCCCAGCGGCGCGAACAGAATTGCGGCGTCTACCGACGGTGGGTTTTCGCCCCATTGGTCGCGCGACGGTAGGGAGCTGTTCTACACAACCGTCGACGCCGTAGCAGCCGTGGCCGTTCAACCGGACGGAACCCTCGGTGCTCCTCGTCGGCTATTTGACTGGGGGCGGCGAGCAGAAGACCGCTTTTTTCGAAGCTACGACACGTCTCTGGACGGCGAACGGTTCTTGATGATTCGGCGTGATCCAGGCTCCGTGCCGCGCCAGCTTAACGTGATTGTCAATTGGTCAGGTACGCGCTAGCGCTGCGGCTTATGGTGAACTAGACTGCACTGTCCGAGACTTATCTCGCCGAGGGAGAAAACAAATGCCCACCCGCCGTGACATCATCAAGACCGCCGTCGGCACGTCGCTCGGTGCTGCTCTTAGCGCTGGCTGTTCCACCGAACCGGTACCATCTGCGGCGGCCTCACAGAAGCCCAACATCCTTTATGTGTTCTCCGATCAGTGGCGTTTCAGCGATCACGGATACGCCGGCAATCAAGACGTTCTCACACCAAACATCGATCGACTTGCGAGTCAGAGCGTTAACTTTACCCACGCGGTGTCAGGAATTCCGGTCTGCTGCCCGCATCGAGCGTCCCTCATCACGGGCAAGTACCCGCTGACGCACGGCCTTTACCTCAACGACCTGTCTCTCTCCGCCGACCACCGCAGCATTGCCCATTGCCTCAACGACAGCGGCTACAGCACCGGCTGGATCGGCAAGTGGCATGTCGATGGACGGGGACGCGACAGTTTCACTCCGCCCGAACGCCGCCAGGGCTTCCAGTATTGGCGCACCTTGGAGTGTACGCACAACTACAACAACTCTCCGTACTACGGCGATTCCCCCGAGAAGAAATATTGGGATGGCTACGATGCGATCGCCCAAACCAAAGACGCCCAGGGCTACTTAGAACGCCACGCCCAGTCCGACTCGGATTCTCCATTCGCCCTCTTCCTTTCTTGGGGACCTCCCCATGCGCCGTACCATACAGCTCCCGAAAAGTATCAACAACTCTATGCGGGGAAGACCCCGACCTTGCGCCAGAATGTGCCGGAACAATCACGGGATGACGCTACTCGCGACTACAAGGGCTACTACGCCCATATGACGGCCCTGGACGACTGTTTCGGCGACTTGATGAAGACGCTCGACGAAACCGGTCTGGCCGACAACACGATTGTGGTTTACACCTCGGACCATGGCGACATGATGCACTCGCGCGGAGCCATGAAGAAACAACAACCGTGGGACGAGTCGTTGCGAGTACCCTTTCTCGTCCGCTGGCCTGCGAAGTTGAACAATCAGGCACGAGAGATCTCCATGCCATTAGACACGCCCGACATCATGCCTACCGTGCTGGGCCTGGCCGAGAGCCCGATCCCAGAGGAAGTCGAAGGCATTGATCGATCAGCCGTGATTCTGGGCGATCAGACGCCCGATGCCGACCACGCCGCCCTCATCACCTGTGTCTCTCCGTTCGGACAGTGGAGTCGCGAAAGAGGCGGGCGTGAATACCGAGGGGTTCGAACCACCCGCTACACCTACTGCCGCGACCTCAATGGCCCCTGGCTGCTTTACGACAACGAAGTAGACCCGTTCCAAATGGACAACCTCGTCAACAGGGCCTCTCACGCGACGCTACAAGGCCAACTGGATAGCCGTCTGAACGCTCTATTGGATAAAACCCGCGACACGTTCCTTCCCGGTCCTGAACTCATCGCACGATCTGGCTACGTCGTGATTTCCGCAAACGACACCGTCGGCTACAACGCTCCCTTCAATCCGGCGAACATCACGAAGAGCCCACTCGACTGAAACCGTTCGATCGCAACGAGTGCCCCGGACAAGGCGTACGCTATTAGTTCGGGTCAGTGGATCCGTAGGTAGTTGAGGTGATGCAAGACCCTCGATCTTGGTTAATACTGCCGCGTGAACATGGTGCTTGGGGCATGTTGTTGCAGCCGTTTGTTGCGGCGGCGATCTTGTGTCGGACTTGGAATACGGAGCTAACCGTTTCACTGGTGGCGTTGCTGGTGGCGTTCATCATTCGGGAGCCGTTAGTGGTGCTGGCTCGGCAGCGTTGGGTGTGGCGAGACACGCGACCCGAGACCGCTGTAGCGAAGCGTGTACTGGCGTGGGAGGTTCCGCTACTAGTGCTGTGTGGCGGGTTTCTCTGGCTACGACTCCCTAGGATGCCTCTCGTCGCGCTGGCCGCGCTGGGGCTGATGATGACGGGCGCTGCCATCTGGATGACGTTGAAGAACCGTCAGAGGTCGACTGCGTTACAGATTGTCAGCGCGTTCGGTTTGAGTTCTGGTGCGTTGCTTGCGGCGCTGGCTGGAGTACATGAACTTCCGCCGTGGGTGTGGGTCTTGTGGTTGGTGCTGAGTCTGCATAGCTTTGTCGGCGTCTTAGTCGTCCACGCACGATTGGAGCTGAGGATTAGGCCGTCGAAGGAAATGCATCCGTCGACGGCACTACGAGTCGCCTATGTCGCTGTGGGCTTCTTGCTTGTCCCCGCGATCTGGGCCGCCGCCACTTGGAGCTACGCGTTGGCGGGTGCCATCGCTTTCTCGATCATGGTGCACTTGGCCGAGCTGTACCAACTCCAGCGAGATGAGGCGATGCGCGAAAGATTGCAGCGAGTCGGTCTACGAATGTTAGGCACCTCGATCTTGCACTCGGCACTGACTGTCGCGGCCCTGTGGTAGTTTCCCGAACCGATATGGTCGAGTGATATGATCGACGGTTCACGCTGTGAGTCTTGACGGTCTTAGTCCTGCCCTCGCCGCCGACGCGCTGGCGCTGCACGAGCGCTTCCGCAATGCACGCCCCTTTCGGTACTTGGTGCTTGAAGAGTTTCTCGATTCTGATTTCTGTCGGGATCTGATCAGCGAATTCCCAGGCTTTGACAAGGACAAGGCTCTCAACGAATACGGCGAGGTCGGCGGCAAGGCGGTCCATTCCAAACTGGCGGAATTAGGGCCAGCGTATGCGCGATTCGATGCGCTAATGCAGGCGCCGGAGTTTCTCTCTTGGCTATCGGAGGCAACCGGCATCCCTGGCTTGCTCTACGACCCGGAGTACGTAGGCGGCGGTACCCACCAGAACAATCAGGGCCAAGATCTCGACCCGCACGTCGACTTCAACTACCACACCAACAATAGGTGGCACCGGCGGCTGAATCTGATCTTGTTCTTGAATGATCGCTGGGAAGAGGACTGGGGCGGCTGTCTCCAGTTGCATCGCGACCCATGGCTCCCAGTTGAGGAGGATGAGTCGGCGACAGTTGTTCCGCTGTCAAACCGGGCAGTCATTTTTGAGACGACGGAGTCGTCCTGGCATGGCTTCCCGCAGATTTTGCTACCGGAAGGGGAGCGAGATCTCTCACGGCGGTCGCTTGCGGTCTACTTTTACACGGAGGAGCGCCCAGCTGATCAAACCGCGCCAGGACACGGGACCTACTATGTGCCACGCCCACTGCCGAGCGGCATTACAGAAGGTGAACCGCTAACTGCCGCCCAGGTTCGTGAAGTCGAGGACTTGATCGATCGGCGCAACCGACAGTTAAAATTCTTCTGGCAGCTGGAGCGGGAGCTTAGTCGCGAACTCGACTTGCTTGGCAACGAAGAACACCCTTTCCAGGTCGAAACACGGCGATTGCGGGCGCGGGAGCGAGAACTTGAGCAGCAGCTAGAGCGGACGTCGAACTCGGTCAGCATGCGCGTGGGGAGAGTTCTTACTTGGCCGTTCCGCGCAGTACGTCGCGTGTTTGGTGGTCGTGATTGACCTCGGGCCGGGATGTACCGTATCTCGCGTGCGAGAGTTGCCATTTGGCACCGCGAGCCTCACGTCACTGCTAGGATGTAGGCGCTGTGAATTCGACACACTTACTACACACACTGCCACTGGTCACGGTGGGAGTCGCTTCAACCGGATATCTTTCGGGCGCGGAGAGAACGGTCGACCCAACCTTTCTCCATCGCAATCTCGCCACGGTGGATTTCGTGGATGCCGATGAGACGACATCGAGTTGTCACTATCGCCCGCTGTTTGGCGTGGGCGATGAGCAGTCCGCGATTGTCAAGGGCGTGGCCCGGTTCGGCGAGCTGGTCGTCGATCCGAATGGGCGCTGCGAGGTCGTTAGCTACGCAGCCGAGGAGCAGATCTATTTCGTATTAGAGGGTCAGGGCTCGGCAGTCTATCGCGGCAAGCCAGTCCCGATAAGAAAGGGCGACTTCATGTACTTCGCGCCGAACTCGGAACATAGTGCGGCGAATGATTCGTCTGCGCCGCTGCGTATCGTGGTGATGGGCTTCAAGGTTCCCTCGGATGGCGAGTATGGGATGGCGGTAAAGCTGCCCATCGCGAACGAGACCGAGGCGAAAAACGAGGTTGTGGGCAATCATCCCGCGTCAACCTTGTATCAGCTGCTGCTGGGAGACACATCGTCGCAACGCGACCTGCTTTCGGTTGGGCACACCGTCACGAGCCTCTTCATCATGGAGTTTGCACCGGGCGGTACGAATTTCCCGCACCATCACGCCACCGAGGAAGAGATCTATCTCGTGTTGGATGGTGGTGGAGATATCGTTGCTGGCGGCGGCAATGATGGGGTCGAGGGCAAGCATCCAGCGGGACCCGGCGATGCCTATTTCTATCGCCTCAACGCGACGGTGGGTTTCTACGCAGACGCCACCCCGGGACGGAAGTCCTACATCTTGGCCGTACGCTCTCGGTATCCACGGAATTAATAGTTTTTACTTCTGGGTGGGCGCTGCACTCGTTTGGACAGGAGGAGGACACCACGAGCCCACAAGGTTGTAAGGTCGCGGCAGGATTCTATACCGGCGACTTAGAGAATGAGATCCCGACGACGATTAAGATTCTCGAGCCCGTCGTCGAGGCGGACAAGGCTACCGACCGGACGAGAAATCCCGTACGGGTCTAGAGCTAGCCCGTCACATTGCGTTGGAGTATCCCTGGATGATGCGGTCGGCGCTGAACGGTGAGATGGAGCCGATTGCGCCGAGCACTATCGAACGGTGGTCCCGGAGCTTCTCGAAAAGGTAAAGGCAATGTCGGTCGAGGACATAGCACGAGAGGTCGACTTCTTCGGCTGGATGAAGATGCCTGCGGTGGGACTCGGGTCCATGGCGGTTCGCCATACCGCGCACCATAGAGGCCAGCTTTCTTCGTACTTGCGTGCCATGGGTGGCAAGGTGCCCGGAATCTACGGACCAAGCGCCGACGAGCCGATGGAAGGCTAGGCCGACCGCAACGCCACGGACTACTCGGCGACGCCAGGTTCGCCACGCTGGTGGTGGTGCTCTATCCCGAAGGGTTGAAGAATCCGAGCACTTCTACTGCTACCGGGTTTCTCGACTCTAACCGCGGCCCACGAACGGCATCTGCGTCGCCATCACGGTAATGTTGAGGACGTTGGCATCAAGCGGCAGGTTGGCCATGTACACCACGGCGTCAGCAATGTGGTTGGCGTCGATGGTGGGCTCAGGCATCATCGTGCCGTCTGGTTGAGGGACGCCGTCGGCCATGCGGGCAGTCATCTCCGTAGCGGCGTTGCCAATGTTGATCTGTCCGCAGGCGATATCGTGCTTGCGACCGTCGAGCGCGGTCGATTTCGTGAGCCCAGTGATGGCGTGCTTGGTCGAGGTATAGGGCGCTGAGCCCGGGCGCGGAGTCGCGGCAGAAATCGAACCGTTGTTGATAATGCGGCCGCCTCGCGGCTCTTGGCGACGCATCATGCCGTACGCACCTTGCGTGCAGAGAAATGCGCCGGTCAGGTTGATGGCGACTACAGTCTGCCAGGTCTCAAACGGGACCTCGTCGAGTTCGACAGAGGGCGAACCCTTGCCAGCGTTGTTAAACAAAACGTCGAGGCGACCGTAGCTCTGCTTGATCTTCTCGAAGAGGCTCTTCACTTCTTTGGGATTCGCGATGTCGGTCGGAACGGCGAGCGTACGCTCAGCGTCGTCTCCGGCTTGATCGACTGTTTCTTGGAGTTTCTCGGCGCGGCGTCCCACAAGGACAACGGTGTATCCGGCTCGCAAAAGAGCGAGTGAACAGGCGCGTCCAACGCCGCTACCGGCTCCAGTGACCATGGCAATTTTGTTGTTCGAAGGCATCTCAAAACCTTAGCGCGGTCGCGGCACCGACAGCAGGTCGGACTGCAAGCTTTGATAAACATGCAACTTCTGGTGTAGATTGGAGTCGCCATGATCCTGCGCACTCTGCTCTTGCTATCCCTTTCCGCGTTTCCCCTGATCGCCGCCGACTCCCTCGCCGAACGGATTTCGCACCCGAAACCCGACTCCTATCGAGATCTAGCCGGCGTCCACGCTGGGGCTGGCGGAATGCAATACGGCACGTTGATGTCGACGGGAGCCATCCACCAGTTGCGCTTCATCCATCGAGGAGTCATCAATGCCAAGAGCGGCATTGGACACCATCTGCACGCCGCGACTGAGGAGATGTTCGTCGTGTTCGGAGGCAACGTGCAGTTCACCTTCAACGGACACACCGCCGAGGTAAAAGGCCCCGTTGGCGTTCCTGTTCGGCTCGGCCAATCTCACGCGCTGTACAACGCAGGAGACGAACCCGTGCAGTGGATGAACATCAGCATCAATCGCTCGGACATGCCAGCTCTCGGTCGCGACGAAGACCAAACCGGTGGCATCGACTTGGGCGACGACCGCGTCGGTGCGCGCCTGGATCCGGTGCCGACGTTCTTGACGGCTCCATTTGACCGGTCGTTGCTCCGCCCGGTGACAGGGTTGCACGGCGGCAAGGGAACGGTACAGTATCGCCGCAAGCTCGGGCCATCGTTCTTCCGCACCGACTGAGCCTACGTCGACCACCTATTGCTTCCCGCAGGTACGAGCGTCGGCAAGCATCTCCACAACGGCGTCGAAGAGTTCTATTACGTGATGAACGGCATGGGCGAACTTTCGGTGAACGACGAAAGGGAACCGATCGGCCCCGGTGACGCAATTCCGATCTCAGCCCGCGAGACCCACGGCATAGAGAACAGCGGCTCCGAGCCACTGGAGTTAATGATCATCGGCGTCGCCTTCCACAAGGGCTTCCTCGACACGACCGACGTCGACTAGAGTTGCCGTAGCGCTCCGCTCACCAGTTGCCGCTCCACAGCTAGTCCATGTCGGCAAGAGTCTTCTCAATCAGACGAGCGACGTAACTGTCTAGCTTCCGTGGGTTGTCAGGATTTACGGTGGGCAAGGCGGCTATCGCAGCCGTCTGAGGCAGAGCCTGTTCGTCGAGGTAATCGATGGCGTTAAGAGCCGCGATCGAGACGTATAAGCTGTTGTCTAGGACGTTTGAGAGGGGCATCAAAACGGCGAGCGCCTGCGCAGATTCCTCTGAGGTGCCAAAGCGCCCAAGAGCTTCGGCAGCAGGGACGCGGACATCAACGACAGGGTCATCAAGCGCTTCAAGAAGCTGCGTACGGAACCGAGCGACGCCGATGCCCTTCCGCATCAACGCACCCATCGCCGCCCAATACCGTCCAGCGCTATCGAGACTGTTGAAACCAATGGCTAGCGTCTCCAAGGTCGCTTCGTCATTTCTCAGATTTGACGCCGCCTCGGCCACGATGCGGATGCGCTCGAACGGGTAGCGGCCGTTATCGACAGCCATCTCGCGAGGAGTCGAGCCGACCGAACGAGTGTGAATCTGATTCTCGGGCAAGAATCCGAGATCACGAATCTCGGCCTGCCAACCGCGCAGTGCCCCGTTCATGCGTTCGAGGATGGACTGGTGCTGCGGGTCGGTGGCGAGGTTATTGATTTCATCTGGATCGGCCTGGAGGTCGTAGAGTTCTTCGGCTGGCTTTTCGCGCCAGAACGCAGCTTGCGGAGCGTCAGATGTGGTGTCGTTACCGAACAGCTTGAACCAGACCTGCGTCGTCGGGGTTTGGAACATGTAGTTGATGTACTGCCCGTAGATGCGATGCGGCATGTAGTTGCGGATATAAATGTAGCGACCATCGCCAACAGCGCGCACCATGTCTTGGCGCTCGTCCATGCGTCCGCGGAACGCGAAAAGGTAGTCGACGGGCTCGGTAATGTAAGGACCCGCAAACGCTTGCCCCTGCATGTGCGCCGGTGGCTCGATACCTGCCAAGCTCAGCGCGGTGGGTGCCAAGTCGATGAACCCAATTAAGCGATCACTGACGGCACCAGCCTCGTATTCGGGAGGTGCCAGGTGCCTCCACTTCTCGGGGAAGTAGATGATAAACGGCACTTGGAGGCCAGAATTGTAGGTCCAACGCTTGCTGCGCGGCATACCCGCGCCGTGGTCGGCGTAGAAGAAGACGATGGTGTCTTCGGTGAGGCCGTCTTCTCGTAGCTGGCCGAGGATATCGCCCGCCAGCGCGTCGACTTCACTGATCTTATCGTGGTACTGCGCCCAGTCTTGACGCACTTCCGGCGTGTCGGGATGGTAGGCGGGGATCTTCACTTTCGCCGGGTCGTGAACCTGCTCATGAGGTCGCATGCGGATCTGGCTCTCGTGCGACTGAGTTAAGTTGAAGATCGAGAAGAACGGTTGGCCGTCTGCGCGGCCACGCCAGTGGGCCTCGGCGCTGGACTCGTCCCACACCTGCCCAGGCTTGACGAGGTTGTAATCTTCTTTGCGGTTGTTGGAGGCGTAGTAACCCGCTTCGCGCAGGTACTGCGGATACATCTTCACCGACGCTGGCAAACGGACCTCGGAGCGCATGTGATGCCCACCGGTGCTGGGCGCGTACATGCCTGCAATGATCGTCGTACGGGCAGGCGCGCAGACGGGCGCGGTCGACCAAGCGGTGCGGTAGCGCATGCCTTGCTCGGCCAGCGCGTCAAGAACAGGTGTGGTGGCGTAGTCGTCTCCGTAGGAGCCAAGATGTGGCCCGTGATCCTCGGAGGTGATCCAGAGAATATTGGGACGATCCTGCGCGAGGAGCGTAGCGAAAGAGATGAGAAGAAGTAGGGCGAGACGCGAGAGCATAGCGCCCTATTCTAGCTCGGATCAGGACGACAAACGCTTCCAGAGATCCAACTTGCCTTCGACATCGGTGAGGCGGAAATCACGTCCCTGGTAGGGGTAGGTGAGCTTCTCGTGATCGAGACCGAGGAAACGCAGGATCGTTGCGTGGATGTCGTGGACGTGCGTGCGATCTTCTATCGCGTGCAGGCCAATGTCATCAGTACGGCCAATGGTCTGCCCGCCTTGAACACCGCCGCCTGCCATCCAGGTAGAGAAGCCGTAAGGGTTGTGGTCTCGACCGAGTGCGTCGCCGCCGCCATTGAGGCCGCCGTTGGGCCGATCTCACCGGCGGGGCGGCTCAAGGAGTACAATGCGAGACGCCATGCATCGCCACGCGACTCGCCGACGATTCCTCACGAGGGCTGCGGGCCCGCTGCTCGCCTGCGGCCTCGCTCCCGAACTGGCCGATACGCTCTACGCGCAGAGCCGCGGTCGGAGCTACCGTTACGATCTGGTCGTCAAGGGCGGCCGCGTCATCGACCCGGCGCAAGGACTCTCCGCACCGCGAGACATCGCCGTGTCGGGGACCAAGATTGCGCGAGTCGCCGAATCAATTCCAGAGTCCGAGGCTCTACATGTACTAGACGCTCGGGACCGTATCGTTACCCCTGGATGGATCGACATCCACGTTCACGTATACGACGGCGTGGCGCCGTTGGGAATCCCAGCCGACCCGAATTGCATTGCGAAGGGTGTCACGACGGTCGTTGATGCCGGATCGGCTGGCGCCCATACGTTTCCCGGCTTCCGCAAGTTCATTGTCAACGTGGTCGACACACGCGTCTTTGCGCTGTTGAACATCTCGGTAGTCGGGCAGTCGACGCTGTCGCAGGACAACCCCTGGGGCGAGTTGCTGGACCTGCGCTACGCGAATGCAGCCCTAGCGGCGAAAACGATTGAGCGAAACCGCGACGTCATCCTCGGAGTTAAGGTTCGGCTGACGCGCAACATCGCCGGAGATCACGACCTCGAAGCTCTGCGGCGCGCCAGAGATGCGGCCGACGCGGCAGCAGTGCCGCTGATGGTCCACATCGGCGGATCCCATTCCCCGATCGAGGACATCATGGCACTGCTTGAACCAGGCGACGTCATCACGCACAGTTTTCGCGGCGGCGATGGCGGCATCCTCGACGCCGACGGGCGGGTCCACGATGAGGTGCTCGAGACCGTCGCGAGTGGGGTTCATCTCGACATCGGGCACGGAGCGGGCAGCTTCTCGTTCGACACGGCGGAAAGCGCCATGGAGCAAGGATTGCTCCCGGGCACCATCTCGAGTGACGTCCATCAATTCAACGTCAACGGACCGGTATTCGATCTTGCGACAACCGTGTCGAAGTTTTTGGCGCTGGGGCTGTCGCTTGAGGAATCTATCGCCAGGGTCACGCGCAACCCCGCTCAGGTGTTCGGGGCGCTAAACGGGTTCGGTAGTCTGCGGGAAGGTTCGGAGGCCGATATCGCCGTATTCCAGTTGGAGACCGGCCGCTACGATTTTGTAGACGCTCTGGGTGCACATCGCTCTGGCGAACGGCTACTGCGCCCGGCGGCAACAGTGAAGGCGGGCCGACTCTACGGCGCCGCGTCAACTCCGGTCGAGCGGCTGTAGCACGCGGCGACCTAGGCCGCTACCCCAGTTGCGGCTTTACACGGACTGTCAACTTCATCTGGCTGGAAGGTGTGAAGCAATAGCGTTGGTGGCAGCTTCAGACAGAAACGGTCGGCGTGTAGGCAAGCGAACGCAGAAAGGGATAGAAAGCGGAGCGGCGGCGAATGAGGCCGCGAGCCTGCTCGCGTAGCGATCGGCGGTGGATGACCGATTTCCTACGGGGGCACAGGGGACAGTTTCTTTTTGACGCGCTCGCTGCGGAATTCGTTCGCGTGGGGCCGTAACAGCGGTCGATTGGCCATCCGACTACAACATCGGCTCGGAAAAGAAACTGTCCCCTCTGGACCCAAAAGGCAATTAATTCACAGCTTCCCGTCCCCTTTGTCCCGTCATTTCCAGCAGATGTGGAACAATGTCTAGACCGATTCGTGGCAAATATGCTTTCGCAAGCCAATAATTCCCTCACAAGTAGCGCCCGATGAAACTCACTCTAGATTCCGCGATTTCTTTGTTCGGTGCCAAGGTGCACGAGAAGCTCAAGAATCCAGCGGCAATTGGTCAGCCAGAAGACCAACTGCGAGCACCGTTTGAGCAGCTGCTTGCCTACCTCGCGGAACTCTGCGACTTTCCACCCGGCAAAGTGGTCGCGGTCGGGGAATCATCAGTTAGTGACCTGAAGACCCGCCCTGACTACGCGGTCACTGTCCACGGCGCCCTTGTAGGGTTCGTCGAACTGAAGGCTCCCGGCAAGGGCGCCGATCCTCGAAAGTTCAAAGACCCGCACGACAAGGCCCAATGGCAGAAGCTCAGCTCTCTTCCAAACCTTATCTACACCGACGGCAACTCGTTTAGCTTGTGGTGGAACGGACAACTTGTTGGGAAGGTCATCCACCTCGATGGCGATGTCGAATCGTCCGGTAAGGACCTCGCCGTGTCGCCCGCCCTGCTCGGCGTGTTTGAGGGTTTCTTTCGATGGGAGCCAATCCCGCCGCGGAACGCTCGAGACCTGGCCCATACAACCGCACGCCTGTGCCGCTTGCTGAGGGACGAGGTCACCGAACAACTCGCACTCAAGAGCCCTGCTCTCACCGCGCTAGCTGAAGATTGGCGGAAACTCCTATTTCCAGACGCCACAGACGAACGATTCGCGGACGGTTACGCCCAAGCCGTAACCTTCGGTTTACTCATGGCGCGCGCCAAGGATATACCCCTGGAGACAGGGTTGCAGCAGGTTGCGGACGAACTTTCGAACACGAACTCTTTAATCGGCACGGCCCTTGGCCTGCTCACGCACGACACCGGCCAGCAGGCGACGCTAAAGACCTCGCTCGGAACGCTCACACGCGTCCTCGATGCGGTCGATTGGGCCAAGGCTGGCAAGAACGACCCCGATGCATGGCTCTATTTCTATGAAGAGTTTCTAGAGGTCTATGACAACGCGCTCCGCAAAAAGACGGGCTCGTACTACACGCCGCCCGAGGTCGTCAGCGCGATGATCGAACTTGTTGACGAGGCGTTGCGGAGCCCTCGATTTGCTTTACACAACGGAATAGCTTCTCCGTCGGTTACCTTGTGCGATCCCGCAACGGGAACTGGCACCTTCATCTTGGGCGCTCTCCGCAAGATTGCCGAAACTGTGAAGGCGGACGAAGGTGATGGGGATTTCAGTTCCCTTTCATCGCAACTTCGAAGAGGTCAATCTACGGTTCTATGTTCGTCGGAAATCGGAAGACGGTTGGCGGCGCGGAGTCGTTTTCATCGGGAAATCGTGCCACGCTGGGCAATCGCTTAGGGAAACCGGGACAGGAAGCTGTGAAAACATCAACCTGGCCCAGAACCCAGTGTGGCAAACAACGGACTTAGCTTGACGGAAAGAGGTCGAAGGGCAATTAATTCATAGCTTCCAGAGCCCGATTGCGCACTAAAGATATTAGGTACTCGGGTCCGAACTCGTCTAAAGCAGACCGCTTACAGATCAAACAACTTAACCGCTGTTAGGCCCCGGATCTTGGCGCGGTCTTCTTCTGAGGCGTATTCGAACAGGTCGTCTAGGACGGCGGCGTTGCGTTCGAAGTCTTGCATGTTCATGCCGAGGCCGCCCCAGATCATTCTGTCGGGGCCGAAGTTGTAGAAGGCTTCGCGGACGATGGGTAGGGCATCTTCGAAGGGGTAGCCGGTCTGGGAGGAGTAGCCGACGCCGCTGTACTTCATGTAGACGTTCGGGTACTGCGATAGGGCCAGCACGTCTGCGTAGTCGTCCGCCGAGCCGAGGCCCGCGCGACCGAGGTGGTCGAGGATGACGGGGACGTCGGGGAACTGGCCGCAGAGCGAATTGATCAGCGGGGCGTAGAACGGCAGGAAGTGCATCTGGATGGCGATGCCCGCTTCGGCGACCGCGCGCCAGGTGCGCCTCATGTAATCGGCAGTGAGGTCGCGGTTCTTGATGGGGCCAGTCTCGGATGGTACGCTGCCGCGCTCTCCCATGGTGTGGATGCGGAAGGCGACGATGCGGTCGGGGTAGCGGCCCATGAGGCGTTTGAGCCGGGCGGGCGTGTCGGAGCGAGCGGAGTCGTAGAGGCAGGTGCCCTTGAAGAAGCCGGGCTTAGGCTCGTTGTCGAGGCAGTACTCGAGATAGGTGTGGTCGTCTTGATAGGGCTCGGGGTGGACGACGATGGCGTGGTCGATGCCGGACTGGTGTACGAAGGCGGTGTAGTCCGGGAGACCTTGCGGCGGCGGAGCGTAGGTACCCATCGGCGCAAAGGGGAAGCGGTCCCGGTCCATGGCGAACAGGTGGATGTGGGTGTCGACCAAGACGCCCTCGGGGCGCGGGGCGGCTGCGGCAGTCGCGGTGGTTGTGGCGGCAGCGAGAGAGGCGGCGAAGGTGCGACGGGTGATGGACATTTGGGCGCTAGTTTACCGCTAGCGCGGGCCAGAAGCTAGGTGCTTGGCTACCCCTGTGGCGCTTGCGCACCGTTGGGGGCGGAAGTCGAGCCAGGAATGGCACTCGGACCCGCCGCTCACGCGACTGGGCTCGGGTTGGTCTGTCGTGGTGGCCTGGCGCGGACAGCCAAGCTTGACGGTCTGTGTCGAAGTTCGCACTGGAACCCGGCGCTTCCGCACCGGGCTCGGGTGGTGAGTGGGCGCGGAAGCCTACAGGATGGAGGCTAGGTAGTTGTTGATCTCGGGGCTGTCCCAGTCTTGCCAGTTGACATATTTGCGGGTCACGATGCCCTGCGGGTCGATGAGATAGCTTTCTGGAATCTTGACTGTGCCGTAGCGGATCATCGAGTCTCGCTGCGGGTCGCGTACGGTCGGGAACGAAACGCCGTTGGAGGTAAGGAAGCTTTGGTATGCGTCGGCATCTTCATCGATGCTGACGCCGACTACTACGAGACCTCGGTCGTTGAGCTTGTCGTGTAGGCGACTGAGCGCGGGCATCTCGTCGACGCACGGTGGACACCATGTCGCCCAGAAGTTGACGAGTACCCACTTGCCTTCGTAGTCACCGAGAGCAAGCCCTTGGCCATTGGCCACGATCAGTTCGAAGCCCGGAGCACGGTCGCCGATCTGGACGTCATGAACTTGGAGATAGGGAGTGATGCGGTAAATCAGGGCGACTAGGATGCCCAGACAGAGGAGTCCGGAGATCGCTTGGAGTCTCTGTCGATCGTTCATGTCGGGTCAGCCGGCGAGCTGCGGGATGAGTGTGCCAGCTACGTCGGTGAGGCGCATGTTGCGGCCGTTGAAGGCGTAAGTGAGGCGCTTGTGGTCGAGGCCGAGCAGGTGCAGGATCGTCGCGTGGATGTCGTGGTAGCTGAGGACTTGCTCGGAGGCTGCGTAGCCGAATTCGTCGGTGGCACCGATGGTCTGTCCGCCCTCGACGCCGCCACCGGCGAGCCACATGGTCATGGCACCGGGGTTGTGATCGCGTCCGACGCCGCGCTGGGAGATGGGCATGCGTCCGAACTCGGAATGCCAGGCGACGAGAGTTTCGTCGAGCATGCCGCGCCCCTTGAGGTCTTGGAGTAGGGCGGCCATCGGCTTGTCGGTTTCGCGAGCGTGGAGAGTGTGGTTCTCGACGAGGTTGGAGTGCGCGTCCCAGGTGTCGATGTTTTGCTGGAGGAGCGCGCCACTATATAGCTGCACGAAGCGGACGCCGCGTTCGACGAGGCGGCGCGCCATGAGGCATTGCGTGCCAAAGCCTGCCGTGATGGGGTCGTCGAGGCCGTAGAGTTTCTTGGTCACCTCGGACTCGGAGCTGATGTCGACCGCTTCAGGGGCACAGCCCTGCATACGGTAAGCGAGTTCGTAGGAGGCGATGCGCGCGGCGAGTTCGCTGTCGCCGGGATGCTTCTTGGCATGCTCTTCGTTGAGAACGTTCAGCTGATCGAGGCGGGCGCGCTGCTGCTCGGCGGTTACGTATTCGCTGGGCGGCGAGAGATCGAGAATCGGGTCGCCAGTGGTGCGGAAGACGGTGCCCTGATAGGCGGCAGGAAGGTATCCGCTAGACCAGTTCGCGGGGCCAGAGAAGGGTCCGCCCTTGCGGTCGTAGATGACGACGAAGGCGGGCAGGTTTTGGTTTTCAGAGCCTAGTCCGTAGCTGACCCAGGAGCCCATACTGGGGCGTCCCATGAGGATCGAGCCGGTGTTCCACTCGTAGTGCGCGACGACGTGATCGTTGGAGCGTCCTTGGCAGGAGTGGATGAAGGCGATGTCGTCGACTTGCGAGCCGATGTGGGGGAAGAGTTCGGAGACGTACTTGCCGCTCTGCCCGTAACGCTTGAACTCGAAGGGACTCTTCATCAGCGGCCCGGGGAAACCCTGGCGCACTTTGACGCGACCGAAGCCTTCGAGCGGCTGGCCATGCTTCTCTTCGAGCATGGGCTTGTAGTCAAAGGTGTCTACGTGGCTCACGCCGCCGCTCATGAAGAGGGAGATGATGGCCTTGGCTTTGGGCTCGTAGTGCGGTGGGCGCGGCGCGGACGGCGACTGAAGGCTGTCGGAATTGACACAGGCAGAATCAGCCGCGAGTAGGCCCTGTTCGGCGAGCATGTGCGTCAGTGCAAGGCCCGAGATGCCTTCGCCAGCGCGGAACAAGAGGTCTCTACGAGAGATGGGCTTCATGGTCTTCTATTGCACGTAGACAAACTCATTGAGGTTCAGCAGCACGTCGCAGAGATCAGTAAGCGCGGCAAGCGCCGGGTCATCCTTGGCGTGGTGGTAGTCGCGTTGGCGAGCGAGGAAGCCAAGGTTCTGGTCTAGCTCGGTAGCGGACGGCGCGCGTCCCAACGCAACCTGATAGGCTTGCGCGACTTGGCCGGGGGAGGAATTCCCTGCCTTGGTGCGGACACGGCGAGCGAAACGGTCGGCTTGCACGAGTACGAATTCGTTGTTGAGCAGCGTCAGAGCCTGAGTGGCAACGGTGGTCGTCGTGCGCGCCTCGCAGCTGATGTTGGGGTTCGGTTGATCGAACACTTCGAAGAGCGGATAGCGGAGACCCCGCTTGAAGTAAGAGTAGACGCTGCGTCGCCAGACGTCCGGGCCCTCTTCGTTCATCTGCCATTTGCCATTGAGGAAGGAGTCGCGGACGGACTGTGGGATCGGCGGGAAGAACCCTTCGCCTCCCGCCTGGAAATTCAGCGAGCCGGACGCGTCGAGGATGATGTCGCGGAGGCTTTCAGCCTCAATGCGCCATTTCGGGTAGCGCCACAGCAGACGGTTTTCGGGGTCGGCGGCAAGACCTGCCTCGGAATCGACCATCGACGCCATCTGATAGGTCTGTGAGGACATGATGAGGCGATGCATCGCTTTGACGCTCCAGCCTTGATCGACGAGTTCGGTGGCGAGCCAATCGAGCAGTTCGGGATGCGTCGGCCGTTCGCCCATCTTGCCGAAGTTATTTGCAGTGGTGACGATGCCACGTCCGAAATGATGTTGCCATATGCGATTGGCGGTGACTCGAGCCGTGAGGGGGTGGCCGTCAGAGACGATCCACTCGGCGAGAGCAAGTCGGCGACCGCTAGAAATGCGTCCGTTGTCAGGCGGGGTCGGTTGATAATCGCCCGGAGTGGATATAGCGGCGATTACACCGGGCTCGATCACGTCCCCTTTGTCACGATAGTTCGCGGTGGGCAAGAAGTGAGTGGGCGGCGGAATATAGGGCCGACCCGCTTCGGGAAGCCAGGGGCCCGGGTTGACGTAGGTCTCGCGATCGCCTTTCCCTGGTTGAACTGCATCTCCGAGGCGGTCTGGGGCCGACCGATAGTCTCCGTCGCGAATGCCCATGGCACGCGGTAGCTCCGGTGGGAGCGATGCTTTCAGGCCGTCGATTTCTGCATCGATGCGTTCGGCCTCGGCGGTATCCTGCTCGCTGAGACGGTCACGCAATTTGCCTACTCCGATGGTAAGCACTTGGTCGGCGAGGAGCTTCTGTCCGGGTGATCGCTGATCTTCGGGCGTCCGAACCGCGAGTTGGATGTCGGCGGGGAACGTACTAAGCTTCTCTTCCCAGGCTTTATCTTTGTGAGGCTTCTCGATCTCGGTGATGCGGTCTCGCAGAGGCTCAATTTGCGCGTCGACGGCTGCCTTCTGCCGTTCGAATTCCGCTGTCTCTTCGGGCGAGGCAAGCGAGTAGTCGTACCGTACGTAGGGGAAGAAGACCGCCATCATGCGGTAGTAGTCCTTCTGCTGGATGTCGTCAAACTTGTGGTCGTGACAACGGGCGCACTCGACGGAAATCCCCATGAAGGCGCGAGAGGTGGTCGCGATCATATCGTCCAGGTATTCGTAGCGGTACCCCGGATTGTCCTTTTCGCGAAAGAGCACGCGGGAACCCACTCGGTAGAAGCCGGTGGCGATGATGGATTCAGACGATGCGTCGCTCAGTTCGTCGCCAGCGAGTTGTTCTTTGATAAATCGATCGAAGGGCTTGTCTTTGTTGAACGCCGCGATGACGTAGTCGCGGTAGCGCCAGGCATACGGATAGTCGTAGTCGTGCTCGAAGCCCGAGGAATCCGCGTAGCGCACGACATCGAGCCAATGGCGTCCCCAGCGTTCGCCGTAACGAGGCGACGCGAGAAGATCGTCAACAATATTGTCGAATGCGTCGGGAGAGTCGTTGGCGAGGAAACGAGCGACCACTTCGGCTGGTGGCAATAAGCCGTGTAGATCAAGATAGGCGCGGCGAATGAGGGTCGCCTTGTCCGCGGGCGGTGCCGGGTCGAGACCGGCATCGCTCAGCGTGGCGAAGACAAGAGCATCGATCGGATTTGGCTCGTCGGAGGAAGGTTGGGGACGGGTGGGTTTCTCAAACGCCCACCAGACGGGTTCCGGTGCCGCTTCACGGGGCGCAGAGGCCACCTGCGAGTCGACCTGCGCACCTTGCTCGATCCACAACCGAATCGCTGAGACATCCGCGGCATCGAGAGCGCCACCGAGAGGCATGGCTGGCTGTGCCAGACCAGCGATGTGACGATAGAGCAGACTACTGTCGGGGTCACCGGGTATAACGGCGGAACCTCGAATTCCGCCCTGTCGCATTCCATCGAGTGTCCGTAGATCCAGATCGGAGAGCTGCTGCGCTTCGCCGTGGCAGGCGAGACAGTTGTTCTCGATCAGGGGACGAATCTGCTGCGCGTAGGAAACAGGGTCCTGGGCATGGATCGACGCTGTCACCGCCAACGCAAAAGAAAGCACAAGCGCAAGATTTATTCGAGACATGCGACCTCTCAGCTATGGTAAGTGTAGGCTTCTAACTCGGCGGTGTCAAAGGCTCGGATGAGGAACCACCCGTGTACAGACCGGGCGGAAGGGTAACAGGTTAGACCGGGCGGATAGGTAACACCATGGCGAGATGCCATGGAAGGAGACCTATCCGATGGAAGAACGCAAGAGATTCATTGAAGACTGGCTGCGAGCGGGGGCGGCGACGAACGTGGCGGCGCTGTGTCGACTCTACGGGATCAGCCGCAGGACCGGATACAAGTGGTTAGAACGCTTCCGTCAAGGCGGTTGGCCAGAGCTGGAAGACCGCTCGCACGCGGCACACCGTCAGCCCGGTCGGATACCCGAGTCGGTCGAGCGACGAGTGATAGAAGCGCGTCGGCAGCATCCGAGTTGGGGGCCGAAGAAGCTCAGGGCCTGGCTGGAGTCGAAAGAGTCACAGACAAGCTGGCCAGCGGCGTCGACGATCGGCGACGCGCTGAAGCGAGCCGGACTCGTTCGCGGGCGCAAGCGGATGCGGCGACTGGCCGAAGCGGCACCCAGTCCGTTGCGCGAACCCGAAGCGCCCAACGACCTCTGGACGATCGACTACAAGGGGCAGTTTCGCACCGGCGACGGCGTGCTGTGTTATCCGCTAACGGTCGTCGACGGATATAGTCGTTTCCTGCTCAACTGCACCGCACACGTGGGCACATCCTACGCCGAGGCCCGCCGAGGCTTGGAGCGGTTGTTTCTGGAGCGCGGGCTGCCACGAAGGATACGCTCAGACAACGGTTCGCCGTTCGCCTCCATCGGCACCGGACGCTTGAGCCGGTTGAACGTCTGGTGGCTGAAGCTGGGCATTGCGGTGGAGCGCATCGAGCCGGGCAAGCCGCAGCAGAACGGTCGCCACGAGCGGCTACACCGCACGCTCAAAGCCGAGACAGTGAGACCTCCGGCTGGCGATCGTCGCCGACAGCAGCGCCGCTTCGACCTCTTTCGTCATGAATACAACCAAGAACGTCCGCATGAAGCGTTGAGACAGCGGCCCCCGGCGGCGTTCTATGCACCAGCAACACGCGCCTATCCCAGCGAGCTTGCTGATCTGGATTACCCGGGGCACTGGGAGCGCCGACGAGTGCGCCACGACGGACGCATCAAGTTCCTCGGCGAGAAGTACTTCCTGAGTGAAGCGTTGGCTCGCGAGTTGGTCGGGCTAGTCGAAGTGGACGAAGCCATTTGGCAGATCTGGTTCGGTCCGGTGGAACTCGCCTTGTTCGACGCCGCCAACCGCGTACTGTGGCCGCTCGGCTCGGCAGTCAGTGGCCCCCGCGGGGGCCACTGACCACCGCCTATACTGTTACCCATCCGTCCGGTTTAGAGTGTTACCTATCAGACCGGTCGTTCACCCGTTGCCCCGACCAACAGCGCAGCGCCATAATGTCAACAGAATGCCTGCTTCATTTCAAGAACTTGTTGACTACTTCCATTCGCTAGCGACAGAAGATGTCACCCACACGGACGGCACTTACATGGGCCACTGTTTTTCGGTCTATCGCGATATGAAAAAGTGGGGCTTTGACGAGGACCTGGCGAGGGCCGGGCTGTTCCACTCGATCTATGGAACGGAGTTGTTCGACCGGTTCAAACTCGATGTAGAGAAGCGAGATGAGATTCGCGACTTGATCGGTGAGAGGGCCGAGCGGCTGGCTTATATTAATTGCTCGATCAACTACGATGAGTTCGACTCAGAGTTGGCCAAGGGCACATTCCCCTTCCGCATGAATGGTCGGCTGACCGGCGAGAAGATCGAAATGGATGAGAGCGAGTTGGATGACCTGCTGCGCGTCCACCTGGTCGATCGGCTTGAGCAATTGCCCCGGTCGAAGAAGTGGGACTTCCGACGCGAAGCATTCCAGCAGATGGCGAGTCGCCTAGGAGTGCAGGCACAGTCACACTACGACCGCGTGCATGCCCTCGAAGAAGCGTCCTAGAACTCCATCAAGCGGCTGTACTTGATGATTAGCGCCTGCGAGAGGCGGCGTCGATCGATTCCGTGCGGATCGTTAAAGGTATAGGTGGCGTGCGCCGTGTTGTAGACGACGAATAGACCTGAGCTAGAGGTCGACAGCAGGGCGAAGCGGATGTTGTGCCCGACTTGGCGGGTCATGCTGTTGTACTGGCTAAAGGCCTGCAGGTAGCTCTTTGGCGTAAACGACCAGTTGAAACGCATGCCGATGAGTTCGGTGTCGAAGTCGCCGTGAGGCGTCTTGATCTTGTTCTTGTCGTAGGTGCCGATCAACGATATTTTTGCGTTGGGACGGTAGCCCAGGCCAGCAGTATAGTTGATGAAGTCGCCGTCGTAGAAGTTGCCGAACGCGTAGTCGAGTTCGACGAAGAGCATACGGCTCGGATCGCTCTCGTAGTTGAAAGCGAGTTCTTCATAGCGATAGGCACCGACCGGAAGGATCACTCCAGGGCTGATTTCAAACGGTTCATCAAGACGCTCGAAATTTCTGTTGAAGGCTACACCCAGCTGCCCGCCGCCTGGCTGGCGGGTGGTGAAGTGGAAGTGCTGGAAGTCGGACTCTTTCTTGTTGTCGGCGATGCTGAACCACTGGTTGATAGACGTGTGTGGCTCGATGCTGCGAATCCACTTATTGTTATTGAAGAAGAACCGGCGGCGATAGCCGACGCTGGGCTTCCGCAGACCAACCCGTCGTACAAAACCGACCTCGGGATTGAAGTTCTCACCAACTTGGAGATAGCCCGCTGAGAACTGGTTCGTCGCATCGTCGAAGGAGAAGCTACTGGCACCGGCGAGTTCGCCACTGCTGATCCCCGGCGTATTCGTCTTCGAGATGTAGTTGAAAATATTGGCGTACTGCCCAATCCCGAAGTTCGCGTCGGCACCGAACGCGAGGTTGTTATCTTCCATGTCCGGGAAACCAGCGACTGAAGAGGTGGCGTGACGGTTCACTGCGATCACGCCGATGGAAGAACGGTTGGGTAGCTCCCTGCTCATGCGTAGAACAGCGTAGTTGTTCGCGGGGGCTCGATCCTCGACCTGGCGAGTGTGCATGTCGAGCAATCCGACTTGGTAGTTGCCTACTTTGCCGCTGAGCCGGACACCCGCATTAATCGGAACCACGTTGCTATCTTCATCGAGGCCAATGCGCCGAGAGAAGAACAGTTCAACTTCGCGCGGCGATCCAAACTCGAACATGCCGGAGTTCTCCAAAAAGAACGGGCGCTTTTCAGGAAAGAACAGATCGAAACGGGTCAAGTTGACCTGCTCATCGTCGACCTCGACCTGAGCGAAATCGGTGTTGACGGTGACGTCCAGTGTTATCGTCGGCGTCACCGTGTATTTCAGATCGATACCAACGTCGCCGTCCCAGTTGGTATCTTCAGCCGATACATAATCCTTCGAAACGCTTCCGAGTGCATAGGGCAATAGTTGAAGGCTGCGATGTGACTCGGCTTCGATGCCGACCAGTGAACCAGCCAGCTCGAGTTGGCTAAACCGGAAAGCGCGAGAGATAGGTGCCCAGTAGGCGTCCTCGTTGTGTCGGCGGATGTTGCGAGTGATGTTCAGGCCCCAGACAAGGTCCGAGCCGGGCCGATAGCGCAGGGTGCTGAACGGGATTCGCATCTCGCTCTCCCAGCCGCGGTCGGTGATCTGCGATTCCACGTTCCAGACCGCATCCCAGTTGAGATTCATCGATGCGGCTCCGCCGCGTTGGGCACCGCCACCGCCACCGCCACCGGAACGCGGAGGGCCGCCACCACCGCGACTCTGCCCGGCCTTCGACACCTGGGCGTCAAACTCGATCCCAGTCGGGGTGGTTCCGAAGATGACGGCCAGCTGTCCGTCGCCGAACGTATCGAGCAGAATCTGCACCGAGTCGGTATTTCTGAGTTCGCCGTCGCGCCGGTTTTGGGTAGTGACGATCAGGTCCGGCTCGGAGTCGAAGCAGAGGATGCCGATGTAGAGGAACTCGTCATCGAAGGCAAAGCGAACTTCGGTCCGCTCCGAGGATTTTTCGCCCTCTTCGGGGTCGCGCTGGGTAAAGTCGGTCGCGGGGTTGATATCGTCCCAGAACGACTCACTGAGCACTCCATCTAGAGCTACCGCCTCATCGACGCGGATGGCACGGGCGGTGGGGAGATCGGAGGACTGAGCGGAGAGCAACGGCGTGAGGCAGGTTAACGCCATCAAACAAGACAGACGGATTTTCATTCTCAACGGGGGATTCTCGATTCGTTACTGGGTTAGCACCGTAGAAGGAAAGGGCGACTCCGTTGCGACGGAAGTTACGGCACTCCCTTTAGCTTGCGGCAAATTGGAGTAGATCCGCAACGGTGCGGATTGGTCAGATCGAACTTGACAGGCACAAGAATTCAAACGCACAATTAAAACGTCCGTTTGAATCGTCTGTTTGATTCTCGTTTCCACCATGGCCATAGACACCAAACAAACCATCCTCGACACCGCTGAACGTCTCATCTCAGAGAAAGGCATTGACGCTGTTTCTCTGCGCTTGATCACGAGCGAAGCCAAGGTCAACCTCGCCGCCGTTCACTACCACTTCGGCTCGAAGGAGGCTCTAGTCGAGAAGGTTTTTCAGCGCCGCATCACTCCTGTGAACCAGCGCCGACTGCAAATGCTGGATGAGGCGGAGGCGAGAACTGGTGGCGGCCCGTTGCCGGTTGAGGACGTACTGCGGGCGCTTATCGAGCCTCCGATACGGCTATACCAAGCCGACGGAGAGGGCCGCAGGTTCGTACACATGTGCGGACGTATCTATGCGGAACAGGCCGATTACGTGCAGCGTATCTTCGATGACCTATTCCAGGACATCGTTGCTCGCTTTTCACGGGCATTTGGTCGCGCGTTGCCTGAGGTTCCGGACGTGGAACGTGCTTGGCGAGTTCACTTTTCGGTCGGAGCGATGATCCACACGATGCTCGACAGCGAGCGAATCCAGCGATTTTCGAATGGGCTGTGCGATCCGTCAGATGCGGATGGAACAATTGAGCGGATGGTTCGGTTCTGTTCCGCTGGGCTTCGAGCAGAAGTCAATGAGGCCGCAGCCGAGGCCGAGCCGAAAAACGTAGAGGTCGAGCAATGAAAGCGGTCGCACTGACGACGATCGCGCTGGTCGCGGTTGGCTGCGCAGCCAAGATCGATCAGCCGGAGCGCCCCTTCGACGTTCCGGCGCCGCCCGCATGGACTGCGGCGACCGAAGAGGGTTTTGCGGAGACCGTAGCTGAAGATATCGACTGGTGGGACTACTTCGAAGATGCCGGGCTCGACGTTGCTATCAGCGAGGCATTGGCCCACAACAAAGACTTGACGGCAGCAGCGGCCCGCATTGAGCGAGCGCAAGCACAGGCCCGCATTGCGGGAGCCCCTTTGCTGCCAGACCTTGCCGCAGGACTGAGCCGCGCGCGTCAGCGTAATAACTTCATCGGACTTCCCATTCCTGGCGGCGACCCAGACGACGTTCTGTCCTCCACCAGCACCAACATCGGGCTCTCGCTGAACCTCAACTGGGAAGTCGATGTCTGGGGCAAGTTGAAGTCAGCCCAGATCGCTTCGCTGGCCGAGGTGGAGGCCGTCGAATCGGACTTCGCGGGAGCGAGGCTGTCGTTGACAGGCCAAACGGCAAAGGCATGGTTTGCCTCGATCGAGGCCAGACGGCAGCTCGAACTGGCGGAGTCGAGCCTGGAAAGCTTTCGTGAATCCGCCGAGCGGGTGCGAGCACGCTTCGAACTGGGCGTGAGGCCTTCGCTGGATCTGCGCCTAGCCCTGACCACGGTGGATCGTACAGAGGCATTGGTAGCGGTTCGCAAGCGAGAGTTGGACGTTGCGGTTCGCCAGTTGGAGATCCTGCTGGGCAAGTATCCAGCAGCGGCCTATGCATTGGCGGAGGACCTGCCACCGTCGCCGGGAGCCGTACCGGCGGGATTACCATCTGAACTACTCCACCGCCGTCCTGACCTGATTGCCCAAGAGCAGCGACTATTGGCCGCTGACGCATTTGTCTACCAGGCCCGGATGAACATGCGTCCCAGCTTCATACTTACGGCGGCGTTGGGAACCGCGACAAATCAACTCCAAGACCTGCTGAGTGGCGAGGTCTTCGTGTGGAGTTTGGTCGCGGGTCTGACACAGCCGATCTTCAACAACGGCCAGCTCAAGGCTGAGGTTAGCCAGAACCAGGCGCAGGCGAGAGAAGCTGCGGCGATTTATGAAAACACCGCTCTGGGCGCCTACCGTGAGGTCGAAGTCGCGCTAGCCGCCGACAAGTTTTTGGCTGAACAGGAAGCGGCGCTCAGTTCCGCCTCCATCCAAGCGGCCAAAGCGCAGGCGCTGGCCGAAGAGCGCTACCGCACCGGACTGACTGACATCATCACCGTGCTGGACGCTCAGCGCACCTCTATTGAGTCCGAGAGCCAGTGGCTTGCCGTCCGTCGCGGGCGGCTGGATAACCGCGTGGATCTGCACCTGGCTCTGGGCGGAAGTTTTTCGTCGGAGTCATTGTCACTGGCCGATCCGCAATCCCGTGCAACAGGGGAGAAGTTATGATTCGCCGCGTCCTACAGATACTATTGCCGCTAGCTTTACTGCTTGGTGGCGCGTATGGCGCAAAGCTGTTGATTGATGCCTACACACCGCCCGAGACCGCGCCTGTAGTTTTCGAACCTCCACTGGTGCGCGTCTTGGAGGCGACGAAAGAACGTATCCGTTTGACGATCGAGGCGGAAGGTTCGGTCAGCCCTCGGGTTGAGTCAGAGTTGGTCCCGGAAATATCGGGGCGAGTCACTTCGGTTTCACCATCGTTGGCGATCGGTGGCTTCTTTAGGGCTGGCGACGAGCTACTCAAGATCGACGGCCGTGAATACCAGCTGGCAGTGACACGTGCGCGTGCGGCGGTTGCTCAGGCCGAGCTTCGCGTTGCGACAGAAGAGCAAGAAGGCGCAGTCGCTCGTGCTGAATGGGAAGACCTGTCCGACGGGGAACCCACTCCGTTGGCTCTTCGAATTCCGCAACTGGCCGAGGCGAAGGCGGCGCGCGCTTCGGCTGAAGCGGCAATCGAGCAGGCCGAGTTCGACCTCGAGCGGACGTCCGTTCGGGCTCCCTTCGATGGACGCGTTCGCCGAAAACAGGTCGACCTAGGTCAGTACGTCCAGCGTGGTCAGAGTATAGCCACGCTCTACTCGACGGACGTCGCGGAAGTACACCTGCCCATACCTGACCAGCAGTTGGAGTACGTCGATTTGCCGCTGGCCTACGTGAACGCCGACGCCGACGACCGACAGCCACGAGTGGTGCTGTCCACGGAATTCGCTGGTAGTACCTATAAATGGCAAGGCCGGATTGTCCGAACCGAGGGCGAGATTGACCCCGAGACTCGGATGGTGCGTGCAATCGCGCAGGTTCAGAACCCCTATGCACAGGCGCAGAACTCACGACGCCCTCCACTTGCTGTTGGAATGTTCGTGCAGGCCGAGATTCAGGGACACACGGTTCAGGCGATTGCCCTGCCACGCACGGCACTACGTGGTGCGGACCAAGCTTGGATCGTCAATTCCCAGAATAAGCTTGAGTTCCGGCAGCTCGACATCTTGCGGCTTGAACGCAACCGCGTCTTAGTCCGGGGTGGAATTGAGCCGGGCGAGCGCGTGTGCGTGTCGAATCTCGAAGCCGCGGTGCAGGGGATGGAAGTACGGATTGTCGCAACCGAATCAGCAACGGCGACCGACTAGGCCGTAGCGGATCGAAGGGCGAAGAGATCTCTCTATGAACTCACTCATTGCATGGTTCGCTCGCAACGGAGTTGTCGCCAACCTCCTGATGGTGAGCATCGTCGGCGCGGGGCTGTTGGGCGTATACACCGTCAAGAAAGAGGTCTTCCCCGAGATCTCGGTCGACATGGTGTCGGTGTCTGTAGTCTATCGTGGGGCCGCGCCGGAAGAGGTCGAGTCGGGCGTCCTCCTGCGACTCGAAGAGGCGATTCAAGGCGTTGACGGCGTTGACCGTGTTGTTTCCACTGCCAACGAAGGCTCTGGCTCGGTCATGGTGGAAGTCAAGACCGGTTACAACACGCGTGAAGTTCTGGACGACGTCAAGTCGAACGTCGACGCGATCGATACCTTCCCCGAAGAGACGGAAGAGCCAGTCATCAAAGAGATCACCAACCGGATGCAGGTGATCAACCTGTCGATCTCCGGCGAAACTGATGAGCTGACGCTGAAGCGCATCGGAGAACGCGTCCGAGACGACCTGTTGGCGCTGCCTGAAATTACTCAGGCGGACCTGCAGAGTGCTCGTCCATACGAGATCGCCATTGAGATTTCGGAAGAAAACCTGCGCCGCTATAACCTGACATTCGATTTCGTGGCCGACGCGGTTCGGCGATCCTCTTTGGACCTACCAGGCGGTTCAATCAAGACAAAAGCGGGAGAAATCCTACTGCGAACGCAAGGGCAAGCGTACACCGGAGATGAGTTCGCTTCCCTGCCGCTGCTGGCTCGCCCGGACGGTTCCACCCTCGAACTGCAAGATGTCGCGACGATCATCGACGGATTCGAAGAGACCGATCAGTGGTCTCGCTTGGACGGGAAACCAGCGGTGCTGGTGCAGGTTTTCCGCGTCGGGGATCAGAGTGCGATCGAGGTTTCGGAGTCGGTGCGGGCCTATATCGCGGAGACGCAGCCTTTGCTGCCGCAAGGTATTGTCCTGACGCCGTGGGCTGACGCCGCACTGATTCTCAAGGGCCGCATGAACCTGCTGCTCAAGAACGCCGTCAGCGGTTTGATTTTAGTGTTCATCGTTCTGACATTGTTCCTGCGGCTGCGCCTCGCGTTTTGGGTGACGATCGGCATCCCGGTGTCGTTCCTTGGCGCGATCGCGACGATGTCTCCTAACGACGTTTCAGTGAACATGATCTCGCTGTTCTCGTTCATCCTCGTGCTGGGAATCGTGGTGGACGACGCCATTGTCGTCGGTGAAAGTATCTTCGAGACGCAGGAACGAGACAAGACAGGAATTGCGGGTGCAATCAAGGGTGCGCAAGACGTCGCGGTACCGGTCATCTTCGGTGTACTGACCACCGTCGCCGCCTTCGCTCCGATGCTGTTTGTGCCGGGAGCGAACGGCAATATTTGGCGAGTGATTCCATCGATCGTCATCCCGGCGCTGTTGTTCTCGATGGTCGAATCGAAGTTCATCTTGCCCTTCCACCTTTCGCACTATCACGGCGGTCCGAAACGCGGCGGCTCGAATTTCATCGCCCGCGCCTGGAATGGCTTCTTCAATCTGTTTGGTGACGGATTGAAATGGTTTATTCAGCGCGTCTACCGCCCGACGCTGGAAATCGCTCTGGAGTGGCGCTACGCCACGCTCGCCTTGGCGATATCCACTCTGCTGATTACCGCGGGATTGGTAGGCGGCGGTTTTGTGAAGTTCATCTTCTTTCCACAGGTCGAGTCAGACAACGTTGTCGTCGACCTAACTCTGCCGCAACAGACTCCGGCGGAAGTTACGAGCGCTGCGATCGCCCAACTGGAGGAAGCCGCACTTCGGTTGGCCAAGGAGTTGGAAGAAGAACAAGGTGGTCCCGTGTTTCGGCACATCCTGTCCTCGGTCGGGGAGCAGCCCTTCCGAGTACAGTCTGCTCGCAACGCAGGCGATAACCGCAGTTCCTTTAGTTCCGCCAACATTGGTGAAGTCAACATCGAGCTGACGCCGTCAGAGAGCCGCACGATACCAGCCACCGAGATCGCCGCCCGCTGGAGAGAGATGGCTCCACACATCCCCGATGTCGTCGAGCTAGCATTCACGTCCGATCTGATCGGCTCCGCCAACGAGATTGACATTCAGCTGGTTGGTCGGGATATCGAGCTACTCCAGCAAGCTGCAGACGAGATCAAGCAGAAACTCGCGACGTATCCTGGCGTAATCGATATCACGGACTCGTTCCGGGGTGGCAAGCCGGAGATCAAACTCGACATCACATCTGAGGCCGAATCACTGGGGCTGTCACTGCAAGACCTGGCCCGACAGGTCCGGCAAGCATTCTTTGGTGAAGAGGCTCAGCGCATCCAACGTGGACGCGACGACATACGAGTCATGGTCCGCTACCCGGAGGAGGACCGCCGCTCATTGGGCGACCTCGAACGCATGCGTATCCGCACGCCGAGTGGCGGCGAGGTGCCGTTCTCGACAGTCGCCGAGGCGTCGATGGGACGCGGCTTCGCGTCGATCACGCGAGTCGACCGCGAGCGAACGATCAACGTGCAAGCGAATATCGATGAGTCCGTCACCAACGCCAACCAAGTGCTGGCCGACATGGAAGCCGCGTATCTGCCTGACCTACTCGCGGAGTACCGAGGAGTACGCTACTCACTCGAAGGTGTCCAACAGGACCAAACGGATGCGCTCAACGCGCTCGCAATTGGGTTCGTTGGAGCGATGTTCGTCATCTACGCGCTGATGGCGATCCCCTTCCGGTCCTACGTACAGCCGCTGATCGTCATGTCAGCAGTGCCGTTTGGTGTTGTCGGTGCCGTCTGGGGGCACGCGATCATGGGCATGTCGATGAGTATTCTTTCGATGTGTGGAGTGGTCGCATTGGCGGGCGTGGTTGTCAATGACTCGCTCGTGCTGGTGAGCTTTATGAACCAGCATAGGGGCGAGGACTTGAGTCTCCGGCAATCGGTAGTAACGGCTGGAATGGCACGGTTTCGGCCAATTCTATTGACGTCGTTGACGACCGCAGCTGGCATTACGCCGTTGATGTTGGAGCGAAGCGTCCAAGCGCAGTTCCTGATCCCGATGGCCGTTGCATTGGCCTACGGCGTGCTCTTCGCAACCGTCATTACATTGGTGCTCGTACCAGCCATTTATCTGATCATGGAAGACATCCGGAACTTCTTCCGATGGCTCTACGGTGGAGATTTGGTGGACGTAGTGGCTCAGGAAGACGATGGCCGGATGCTGGACGGGGATACCGGGCTGCGTGCGGCCCGCGTCGCAGTCGAAGGCGACTGACTCGGACCAACGGCCCGTAGTTCAATGCACAGAAAGGCGCCCCGCTGGCATGAGCCAGCGGGGCGCCGTTGATTCAGCCGTAAGACTAAAAGTTATTTGATAAACAGCATCTCTTGGTAGGTCGGCAACGGCCAGAGGTCGTCAGCAACCAACGCTTCGAGTGCATCGGCAGCCTCGCGAACTGCAAGCATCGCTGGCAGAATGACGTCATGCACGTGCTTCGCGTTTGTGAGAGCGCTTTCGACGTGCGGCATAGCAGCCGCAGTCTCTAGCGCGCCGATAGCGTCCTGCAGCTGCTTCACTAAAGCTGTCATGCTGTCGAGCGTCTCGGTATCGAAGTCATAGCCCACGGCCTTTAAGTTGGCGCAGGCTGAAGCGAGTTCGTTCTGGTAGCGAACGGCAGCAGGGAAGATCATCGTCCGCGCAATCTCGACCGTGAGATTGGTCTCGACCGCAGCGGTCATGATGTACTGCTCAAGATAGGTCTCGTAGCGACTCTCTAGCTCGCGAGTCGACAAGACCTTGTACTTGCGGAAGAGCTGCTTGACCGGAGTCGTCTGCAAGACCGGCAACGCGTCGGGAGTCGCACGGAGGTTCAGCAGTCCCCTCTTGGCGGCTTCCTTGTGCCACTCCTCGGTGTAATTGTCGCCGTTGAAGATGATTGCTCCGTGCTCCTTGATGATCTCTGAGAGGAGTTTTTGCAGAGCAGCGTTGAGCTTGGCGGGATTGCCTTTCGTCAGCTCTTCGAGCCGCGTCGCGCAGTAGTCGAGTGACTCGGCAACAATAGTGTTCATCGCGACCAAAGGACCGGCGATGGACTGGTCGGAGCCTACAGCGCGGAACTCGAAGCGATTGCCGGTAAAGGCAAACGGGCTGGTGCGGTTGCGGTCGCCAGCGTCTTTCGGCAGCGGGGGAAGAACGGCCACACCGACAGACAGCGTGCCACCGGGAATCGACTTCTTGGCACCGCCCTTCTTGATTTGCTCAAAGACATCCGTGAGTTGGACACCCAAGAAGATCGAGATGATTGCTGGCGGGGCCTCGTTCGCACCCAAGCGGTGATCGTTGCCGGCAGAGGCAACGACGGCGCGAAGCAGCCCTTGGTGCTTGTGTACGGCACGAATTACCGCGCCACAGAAAACCAAGAACTGCGCGTTGTCGTGAGGTGTGTCGCCCGGATCGAGAAGGTTGCCTAGCGAAGAGCTACCCAGCGACCAGTTAACGTGCTTGCCCGATCCGTTGATGCCCGCGAAGGGCTTCTCATGGGTCAAGCAGACCATGCCGTATTTGGCGGCCACCCGCTTCATCACGGTCATCGTGAGTTGCTGGTGATCGGTGGCAACGTTGGCTGACTCGAAGATCGGAGCGATCTCGTACTGGCCAGGGGCCACTTCGTTGTGCCGTGTCTTGACCGGAATACCGAGCTTGAACATCTCACGCTCGGAGTCGAACATGAACGCCTGTACTCGCTCGGTGATGGCACCGAAGTAGTGATCGTCAAACTCCTGTCCCTTGCTGGATGGAGCTCCGAACAGTGTTCGTCCAGCGGTGACCAAATCAGGCCGAGCAAAGTAGAAGTTCCTGTCGATCAGGAAGTACTCTTGTTCCGGACCGGCGGTCGACGAGACGAGTGCGCCGTCGGTGTGGCCGAACAGACCCAGAACGCGCTGCGCCTGCTTGTTGAGAGCCTGCATCGACCGCAGGACCGGGGTCTTCTTATCGAGAGCTTCACCGGTCCACGAGACGAAAGCCGTCGGAATGCACAGGGTCGCTCCGTTGGGGTTCTCGATGATATAGGCGGGACTCGTGATGTCCCAAATCGTATAGCCCCGCGCTTCGAAGGTGGCACGTATGCCGCCAGTCGGGAAGCTGGAGCCATCGGGCTCGCCCTGAATCAATTGGGCGCCGCTGAATTCGGCGATCGCTCCACCGTCCCCATCGGGTGCGAGGAAGCTGTCGTGCTTTTCGGCGGTCGACCCGGTCAACGGGTAGAAGACGTGAGAGTAGTGAGTCGCACCTTTCTCGATGGCCCAGTCTTTCATCGCGGTCGCGACGACGTCGGCAATCGCTGGGTCGAGCTTCTTGCCTGCCTGGACAGTCTTCATTACCGATTTATACAGGTGCTTTGGCAATCGCCGTTTCATCACCTGAAGCGTAAAAACGTTGGCGTTAAACAGCTCCTGGGTCGGTGTATCGATGAAGTTCATCGGTGGCCCGGAAGGCTTGTAGTTGACTGCCGCCGAGATGGCCGCGGATCGCGGAGAGCATCCTCCGCCGCTAGGTACATTCGTTGTCTGATTGCTCACCGTATTTAGGACCCCATGACTACTTCCACGCCCTCAAGACTACGGCACGTGCCCACGCGCAGCGCGGCGACCGGATGAGAGCAGAACTTCGCTTCTCTATACGCTATCTGTCGGCGATACCAAAAAGGAAATAGCGATTCCTTATTCGCCCGATAAACCAAGCCTTGTCACCGACTCGCCGTGACTCAGGGTCGGGCAAGAACGGCGGACGTACAGAGACTTCATAGTGTACGTCGGAGCGGCCCTCGCTTGCGTGTACAGACCGGGCGGAAGGGTAACAGGTTAGACCGGGCGGATAGGTAACACCATGGCGAGATGCCATGGAAGGAGACCTATCCGATGGAAGAACGCAAGAGATTCATTGAAGACTGGCTGCGAGCGGGGGCGGCGACGAACGTGGCGGCGCTGTGTCGACTCTACGGGATCAGCCGCAGGACCGGATACAAGTGGTTAGAACGCTTCCGTCAAGGCGGTTGGCCAGAGCTGGAAGACCGCTCGCACGCGGCACACCGTCAGCCCGGTCGGATACCCGAGTCGGTCGAGCGACGAGTGATAGAAGCGCGTCGGCAGCATCCGAGTTGGGGGCCGAAGAAGCTCAGGGCCTGGCTGGAGTCGAAAGAGTCACAGACAAGCTGGCCAGCGGCGTCGACGATCGGCGACGCGCTGAAGCGAGCCGGACTCGTTCGCGGGCGCAAGCGGATGCGGCGACTGGCCGAAGCGGCACCCAGTCCGTTGCGCGAACCCGAAGCGCCCAACGACCTCTGGACGATCGACTACAAGGGGCAGTTTCGCACCGGCGACGGCGTGCTGTGTTATCCGCTAACGGTCGTCGACGGATATAGTCGTTTCCTGCTCAACTGCACCGCACACGTGGGCACATCCTACGCCGAGGCCCGCCGAGGCTTGGAGCGGTTGTTTCTGGAGCGCGGGCTGCCACGAAGGATACGCTCAGACAACGGTTCGCCGTTCGCCTCCATCGGCACCGGACGCTTGAGCCGGTTGAACGTCTGGTGGCTGAAGCTGGGCATTGCGGTGGAGCGCATCGAGCCGGGCAAGCCGCAGCAGAACGGTCGCCACGAGCGGCTACACCGCACGCTCAAAGCCGAGACAGTGAGACCTCCGGCTGGCGATCGTCGCCGACAGCAGCGCCGCTTCGACCTCTTTCGTCATGAATACAACCAAGAACGTCCGCATGAAGCGTTGAGACAGCGGCCCCCGGCGGCGTTCTATGCACCAGCAACACGCGCCTATCCCAGCGAGCTTGCTGATCTGGATTACCCGGGGCACTGGGAGCGCCGACGAGTGCGCCACGACGGACGCATCAAGTTCCTCGGCGAGAAGTACTTCCTGAGTGAAGCGTTGGCTCGCGAGTTGGTCGGGCTAGTCGAAGTGGACGAAGCCATTTGGCAGATCTGGTTCGGTCCGGTGGAACTCGCCTTGTTCGACGCCGCCAACCGCGTACTGTGGCCGCTCGGCTCGGCAGTCAGTGGCCCCCGCGGGGGCCACTGACCACCGCCTATACTGTTACCCATCCGTCCGGTTTAGAGTGTTACCTATCAGACCGGTCGTTCAGCGCGGGGTCCGTCACCACGTGTGATATGCTGACGCGTTCGTAGGTCATATCGCAACCTGCGGCAGGACTAATTCGCATGAAATATTGGCTCGGAATCGATATCGGCACTGGCGGCTCTCGGGCGCTCGTTGTGGATGCTGGCGGCAAGGTCGTCGCGGGCGTCACCGTGGCGCACCAGGATATGCGGATGGAGCAACCGCTGTGGGCCGAGCAACATCCAGACGACTGGAGTCGGGCCGCATTTGAAGCAGTGCGTGGTGCCCTGGTCAAATCGGGGGCCACTGGCGACGACATCGCTGGCGTCGGCTTCTCGGGCCAGATGCACGGCCTGGTGCTACTCGACGAAACGAAGTCCGTGATCCGTCCGGCGTTGATCTGGTGCGATCAACGAAGCCAGGACCAGGTCGATTGGATGAACTCGACAGCTGGCGAAGAGTTCATCTTGGAACAGACCGCGAACCCAGTTCTCACCGGATTCACCGCGCCCAAACTGCTGTGGGTCCGTGATCACGATCCAGCATCCTATGAGAAGACGAGGACGATGCTGCTGCCGAAGGACTACGTACGCTTCCGGCTTACTGGAGAGTTTGCGGCGGACGTGTCCGACGCGTCGGGTACGGCGCTGTTTGACGTTGTGAATCGCCGGTGGGCAGATCCGTTGATCTCGAAGATTGGCGTAGATCGAGACATTCTGCCCGCAGCCGCCGAGTCCAGTGAAGTTGTGGGAACGGTGAGCGAGGCAGCCGCCAAGGAAACAGGACTCATGGCTGGCACGCCGGTCGTCGCCGGTGCCGGCGATCAGGCAGCCAGCGCGGTGGGCAACGGAATCGTGGAGAGCGGACTCGTATCTTGCACGATCGGGACATCCGGGGTTGTGTTCTCACACATGGACGAGGTCGCTTACGATCCGGGCGGACGCGTACACACCTTCTGTCATGCGGTCCCCGGCAAGTGGCACGTGATGGGCGTCACGCAAGGGGCTGGGCTGAGCCTGCAGTGGTTCCGTAATCAGCTGGGCGAGCAGTTCACCGCTGAGGCTGAACGGACCGGAACCGACGTCTATGACCTCATGATGGCGGAGGCAGCTAAGGCCCCTGAAGGCAGTGAAGGCCTGTTCTGGTTGCCGTACCTGATGGGTGAACGGACGCCGCATCTCGATGCCTTGGCTCGCGGCGGCTGGATCGGCCTGACGGCGAAACACACCCGGGCACATCTGCTGCGTTCGATGGTCGAGGGCGTTTCGTATAGCCTCAAAGACTGCCTCGACATCGTCGAATCGTTGGGTATCGACGTCCAGACCGTCCGGGCCTCGGGAGGGGGTGCGAAGAGCCCGTTCTGGCGTGAGATGCTCGCCAACATCTTCGCCCGTCCGATCACGACACTCGAAACGCAAGAAGGTTCCGCGTATGGCGCGGCCCTACTTGCAATGACTGGTTCTGGCCACTACTCAACGGTTGAAGAAGCCTGTCAGGCGGCGATCCGTGAAGAGGACCGGGTGCAACCGGAAGCGGCAGCCAGCGAGAACTACGCCAACCGACACAGGACCTACCAGGGCCTGTATCCAGCACTCAAGGATTCCTTCCGATCGATGTAGTGCCGCTAGGCCTTGCGGCGACGCTTGGTCGCAGCGGCACTTGACTGTCGCGCGATCGCTGCACGGCGTTTGACCAAACGCGCGACTGTTCGCAGCAGGTCGCTGAGTTCGCTAGGTCCTTTGGTAAGCACCGCGTCGGCCTCTTGCGACAACTCATCAGTGAGCCCGAGCTTCTCGACACAGCCGGACAAGATGACGACCGGTACTTGCGGGTGCCGCTCGCGGATCGCGCCCATTACCTGCCGACCATTCATTTTCGGCATCTTGTAGTCGGTCACAACGATATCGAAGTCGCCCCTCTCAAGAGCCCGTATTCCGGCGGAGCCTGAAGAGACCGTCGTTACAAGATATCCCTTCCCTTCGAGGAGGTCACGCCGCACGATCGACCCGTGGCGATTGTCGTCAATCAGAAGTACCTGTGGCTGTTTTCGACTCATCTAGCGTTGACCCTGGCGCGGATTATTCGCGCGCAGGAACGCAGAGTATCAACGAAAAAAACTGTCAGTCAACGGTGCCGAAAGCGACTGCATCTAGGGCGTTTCCGCGTCTTGCGCGCAAACAGCGAGAGGCCGCCTTCGCAGGAAGGCGGCCTCATCAAAACAATGCCCGGCGATTACGTCGTCGAACCGGCGTTCTCTACTCCACTTCGCGCGGAGCGGTGTAGCCCCGCTTGTGGACAACTTTGTACTTCACGCGCTTGCCCTTCTCGTTGGTAATGCGCAAGTCCTTGCCTCTTGGGTCGATCAGACGTACTTCGATGTTGCGAAACTCGCCGTCGCGGCGGGTGTTGTTGGGCTGATAGACGGCCGTGTACTGATTCCGCATCACGTAGTTCAGCGCCCGGAAGATCGAGCGGAACTCGCCGTAGAAGCGTGGAAAGAAGGAGATGCCGCCCGACTCTTTCGCGAAGGTCCGCAGTTGATTGTCCGCCTGCAAGAAATCCAGTCGCTGAATGTTGCCCAAGTAGCCGCGGGCGTCGTAGTACTCACGAAGGGCCTGCATGAGGCCGATCGTGTGAATCGTGACTCCACCCTCCTGTACGATCTGACGAATCTGCTTCAGGTTGTACTTCGACAGTGTGTCGACGCCGGATGAGATCAGCACGATGGACTTGCGGCCTTCGATGTCTTTCATTCGCTCGATCATGTCTCCAAGTGCTGTGAACAGATTGGCCTCCGAGAAACCGGCGATCTGCATGCTACGCAAGGCCTTCTCAATATCTCGGCGATTCTGAGTGAAGTCGGCCAGGATCATCGGCCGGAGATCATATGACGCCACGGCAACGTAATCTTCTGGTCGCAAGGTCTGCACAAAGCCGAACGCAGCCTGCAAGGTTTGGTACCAGCTCTCTGACCAGTATTGCTGGTAGAGGTTCGAAAACTCGATGAGCAGGAGAACGGTCGTCTCACCTTCTCCCATGCCAAAGTTCACTATCCTCTGTGGCACGCCGTCCTCAAGGATTTCGAAGTTACCCTGCGGGATTCCAGGAATGAAGATGCCGTCGTTGTCGACCACGGAGATGTCTACGGTGACGTAGTTGGCGTCTGAAGTGAATAGCGGGATTTCACCAGCCTCCGCTACCGGACGCCGGGCGCGAGTTTCGATCTGAGGAAGGTCAGTGGGCGCATCGGGGGCGGGACCCCTTGGATCCGGTGACTGCCCTGGGGGGCGTATCGGGCCACCGGACGTCGGAGGACGCCTCGGACCGCCAATCGGACCAGTGGCCTGGCCGACCATAAGGGGCGGGAACACTATGAGCCCGACCGCTGCCACTGCCAGGCCTAGCCCCGTGCCAAGTAGTTTCCTCATCGTCGTGTCCCCGTCCTCTCTGAATTCAGCAGTATACCCGCCCAAACGGTTAGATCGCCCTACACCCGTCCAGGTTACGGAAAGTTCCGTCAACTCTTTCAAATAGCAAGACTAGCTGACCGGTCTTACGATACCAATCCCCAGAGCTACCGTGCGTCGGGGCGCAAGCATCGGAGGAGTCCGACCGGAGACGTCACTGCGGACCGAGCGTCGTGACGCACTACCGAAGTACAATTGGAAGCTAATGAAGATCCTGATCGGCGCTGATCACGCGGGTTTCCCGTTGAAACAACAGCTTGTTGAGCAACTCCGAGCAAGTGGTCATCAAGTAGAAGACTTGGGGGCTGCTGAGTTCGATGCGAACGACGATTACCCCGATTTTGCGCTCGCCGTAGCCCACGGAGTGGCCGATGGTCAGGGTGAACGCGGCATCATCGTTTGTGGCTCTGGCGTCGGTGCGACGATCGCCGCCAACAAGGTGAAGGGTGCCCGAGCCTCGCTTTGCCACGACACCTACTCTGCCTATCAGGGTGTCGAGCATGACGCTATGAACGTACTGTGCCTAGGGGGACGAGTGATCGGACCGACATTGGCAGAGAAGGTCGTTGAAGCATTCCTCGGCGCGACGTTTTCACCCGAAGAGCGACACAACCGCCGGCTTAGCAAGGTTCAGGACGCGGAAGAAAATTTCTAGTGACCGGTAGCCCGTTGCGAACGGCATGGCCAACATCCTCTACCTCCACGGATTCGCATCTGGACCACAATCGAACAAGGCTCGCTTCTTCTCTACGCGTTTCTCGCAGATTGGTGCCACCGTGCACTGCCCGGACCTCTCCGAAGGCGACTTCGCAGGGCTCACGATCACCAAGCAGTTAAAGCTCATCGACCGGCTTGCTCAAGAGTTGAAACCGGCGATGATCGTCGGTTCCAGCCTGGGCGGGTACCTGGCAGCGATCTATGCATCCCTGCACCCCGAGCGGGTACGCAAGCTGGTGCTCATGGCTCCAGCGTTCGGGTTTCCTCGCGGCTGGGAGGACCAGCTGGGAAAGGACAAGATGGCCGCATGGCGGGAGAACGGTTCCGTCGAAATTTACCACTACGCGGAAGGTGGGCAGCGGTCGCTCGGCTACCAGTTCTACGAAGACGCTCTCTGGTTTGACGAGTTTCCCGAGGTGAGCCAGCCAACGCTGATCTTCCACGGCAAACTCGACCAGGATGTCAGCCCGGATCTATCCGTCCGGTTCGCTGTCGGCAAGCCCAACGTCCAATTGGAGTTAGTGGACTCCGGCCATGCACTCGGCGACGTTCTCGACGAGATGTGGCAAGGTGCCGCGGATTTCTATCAAACTGCCTGAAACTGTCTCTATACGTAATGCGTAACCAGTAAACAGAAGGATGCAAGAAGCTCGAGCGTCCAGAGAACTAGTCGATCGTGCGCTTCGCGACCAAGAAGCGTTCGCCGAGATCATCGATCGTCACAAGGCGATGGTGTACTCGCTCGTCTACAACTTCTTCCGCAACAGGACGGTAGCGGAGGATATATCGCAGGACGCTTACCTGGAGCTGTTTCGCAATCTAGACAAAATCGAGTCTGACAACCACATGGCTTTTTGGCTGCGTCAGACAGTGACAAGAAAATGCATCGACTGGAGCAGAAGGCAGAAGCATCGGCGCTATCAGCCGCTCGAAGATGTACCGGAGCCAGGCGTCGAACCGCAAGAGCGGGATTTACTGATGGAGGACGCCTTGGCCGCCAAGGTCGCTGGGTTGCCCGAAAAGATGCGTCTTGTCTTAATCTTGAGATTCCAAGAGGACCTGAAGTTGTCAGAAATCGCGGATACGCTGGACATTCCAGTGAATACCGTCAAGACAACGTTGCGGCGCGCCCTAGAACGGCTCCGCCCAAAAGTTTCTCACTTAGCGCAGGAGGTGGTCTATGGACCAGTACGAGCTTGAGCTGAAACGTGCGTTGGAGCGGTGCGGGCCGGGGTCCGATTTTACTGCGCGAGTGATGTCACAAATCCGTAGCGAGCGGTCGTTGGCGGCGGATGAGACCAGCAAGAAGATCGCCTCTTTTCCTAGGTGGCGTAGCGGAGTCTGGAGATGGGCGGCGGTAGGGGCTGTCGCGGCATCGTTGACCCTCGGGTTCGTTGTCGATCAGCGGCGTAGCGAGCACCGCGCACGAATTGCGGAAGCGGAACTCTACGAGACTCTATTACTTGCAGGGGAGAAAATCAGTCAAGCGCGCGCCGAGGTTATAGGGGTGCGGTACGAAGGGGGAGCGCAATGAGGTATTGGGGCAGTCTTGCACTCGCGATGATGTTGAGCGTGCCTGCTTGGGGTTTCACCTCGGCGAAGCTCGACATCGATACAGAAGAACTCAAGTCTCAAGCGGATGAGGTCGTCGAAGTGAATCTCGATGGCAAAGCGCTGGAACAAGGCAGCAAGCTGTTGGCGGTTCGCAGCGGAATCAGCGATTCGTTCAAGTCTCTCTTGGGCGGCATTAAGGGCATCTACCGTCTGACGTATCGCTTTACTCTTGGCAATCCATACGAAGAAGATGCCATCAAGAACCTCCACCGGCAGATGACCGACGGCGGCTGGGCCCCGATGATTGATGTGCAGAATCGGAAAGAAAATACGGGACTCACAGTCTACTCCTACACATCCGAGGATGATACGCAAAACGGCATCACGGTCATCTCGAACGATCCGAGTGAAATCACTGTGTTGAACCTGGTCGGCGATGTCGACCTCGAAGCTCTAGCGACGGTGGGCGAGACACTCGGCATGCCGGTGATGAGCATCGCGACGACAGAGTTGGGCGAGCCAGTTGTTCCACTTCCGCCAGCCCCAGAAGACAAATAGCTGTCTGAATCGAACAAAGAGAAGCGGTCGCGAGTGAGATATTCGCGACCGCATTGCTCTCATAAGTTATCTACCGGCGACTGCTCCGCGTGCTGCCACCTCGGCTACCGCCCGAGGAACGAGGCGAGGCCGAGCCCCGACTCGAAGAACGGGGAGCGCTGGCACGCGGTGCCGAGGAGCGGCTCGGAGCTGACCGGCCACTAGCCCGAGGCTGACTTCGACGTGTCGACTGGCTCCGGGTTCGAGGCTGCGTCGACCGGGATGGAGCCGAGCGCGATGCCCGAGATTGAGGAGCCCTCGAACGAGTCTGCGACGACGGCGCCCGACTTGTACGGGGTTGGCTCGCGCGCGGCGAGATTTGCGAACTAGACCGGCTCTGTCGCGTCGGCGAAACCGATCGAGTCCGAGGGGATGCTCCAGTACTCCTCGTGGAGTTCCGATTCACCCTCGACTGAGATCGGCTCGGCGCAGTCGTCGTCCGAGAAGAGCCTCTGTCTCGGAGTATTGGCCCGCTGTCGATTCGGTTGTTCCGCTGCTGCAGTGTCGGTTGCGTGCTCGAACGTGTCGTCGTTCGAGAGGAATCGCTACGCGTAGCTGCGGGACGGCTGTCGCGAACCGTAGGTCTACTGTCCACCCGGTTGTTCCGCTGTTGCAGCGTATTCTGCTGCCCGGTTCGGGAGGAGCCCGTCCGACGTACCGTTTGGGTGCCTCGACTCCTTCGAGAATCGCGGCTCGGCGCGGAGTAGGTCGGCGAAGACCGCTGGGCGGCTCGGGCACCGACCCCGGAGCGGGTCGCCGTAGAGACCGATCTTCGCGTTGTCGTTCCAGACCGAACGCCCGTGGTGGCGGTCGTCGTTCGGCGAGCGGCAGTGGTCGTCGATCGAACCGTACCGCGTACCCTCGGGCTTGAGCTGACTCGTGTTTGGGTAGATCGAGCCGTCGTCGCACTAGCCGTGGTGGTGGTAGGTCCTTGCGTACGGAGTTGTCGCACGGAAGTCGCCACTCTCTGTCGCTGTTGGTCGAACGAGGCTTGTCTAGGCCGCGTCGTCGCTCGAACTCCCGCGCGGCTGTAGGTTGTGCGTCTCGCGGTCGTATCGCCGGAGGCCGACGTGCTCGTCCGAATGCCTCGGAGCGCACCTTGGGCTTGTCGTGTGGGTACCACGGGGACGTCCCCGCGCATGGCAGTTGCCCGACCCAGGTCGTCGCGGCCCAAGCTGCGAGGATTGTCTGAGCGACCCCGCGAGAACCCTTCGGCGTCCACGACGGTCGTGCCGTTCCGTACCCGGGCGTTCCGATAGTCGTTATAGATATTGACGCTGTTGTCGACAACGACGGTCGAGTTCTTGATCTTGACGTTGCCGCCACGGCGCCCATTCCGTCCTCCCCCGTACCAAGGGTGGTAGGCCTCGCCCGGTGCCAAGGGAACCCAGCCGACATGGCCATAGCCAAATCCGATGCCAGCGGACCAACCGCGGTGGCTGTTGTAGCCAAAGAAACCAACTAGCGCAGGCCGCCAGTGGTGTTGGTAGTGGCGCCGTCCGGGGTACCAGCCCCAGCCATACGAGGGGTGATGCGACCAGCGACCGTAGTGATACGGCGCCCAGCCCCAGGGCTCAGAGCCGATCCAGGTCCAGCCGTAGTAGTTTGTCCAGGACCAGTGCCCGTGTCGGTAGGGAGCCCAGCCGATCGATACCTGCGGATACCAGGTATAGCCGTGTCCAGAAACATAACGCCAATCGCCGTAGCCCTGGAGATCAGCCGCGCCCGTGATCGAATCGCTGACGTAGCGGTAACTCTCTAAATCGGATAAGCGATTGTCACGCTCCTTGTTCCAGTCGTCCCATTCGCCGCGATGCTCGGCGCTCGACAGTCGGACTTCAATTCCATCGGTACCGTCGCGAATAACCATCATCCGGCCCTTCTTGACGATCTCAGTCCCCTCGGAGGAGAAGACCTCCGCCTCACCTTTTCTCACCTGGATTACGGTCTCTCCAGGTCGTGTCTCTATTTCGTAGCGCCCGTTCTTGTGCGGACGAATCGCTGCCTGTGGCGTCTCGATGTCGACGTCAGCGTCGCCGCCCCGCAGTTCGGAGTAGGTGATGCGGCCATTGAAGAGCTGAAGGCGAAAATTGCGCTGTCCCAGCGAGCCCAATTGCACCTCGGTTCCGCCCGCGAGCCGAACCAAGTTGGAGTAGTCCAACTGAACCTCAGCCCGGGCCCCTGGGCCGGTCGCGATCATGTCGCCTTCGACAATGGGAGCATTCATCCCAGCGACAACCCAGTCGCCTGAGTCACCGCGCCTTGTCGACACATCACCATTCACCAAACTGATGCGAGCAACGCCTAGGGCGGGTCCCGACTCGGCGCTCTGTTGTGCGTTCGCCGGTAGAAGAAACCCGATTACCGCACCTAGGACAAATGTGGATAGCATCGTTCGTTTCATCTCTCTTACCTCCGGTGGCAACACTTTACCTGCTCTTAACAAGGCAATCACTGTGCCAACACATTAGACGCATCAGAGCATTGAAAACGTTGCACTTAGAGATGTCCGTCGAGCTGCCCGACCGGTGCATTTCCACCGCTCGGTGGATTGCCACCACTCAGAGTCATCATTTCAGAGGGATCGCGGGTTACCTCAGTCACCTTCAGCAGGCTGCTGCGGTGGGCCGACACCGGAGAAAAAGTCCCCGATGATCCGCTTGCCGTCCAACACCAAACTGAAGAGCGCTGGGACAAGGAACAGGGTGAAGATCGTCGATATGATCAGACCGCCGACGACAACGCTGCCCAGACCGCGATAAAGCTCGGAACCAGGCCCGGGAAACAGCACCAACGGGAGCATTCCAAAGACGCTCGTCGACACGCTCATGAAGATCGGCCGAATCCGGCTGCGCGTCGCCTCGCGAATTGCTTCACGTGGTGCCATATCGTCCTCACGCATGTGATTCAACGATTGGTGGACGACGAGGATCGCGTTGTTGACCACCGTTCCAATCAAGATGATGAAGCCCAACATCGTCAGCACATCGAGTGCCTGGAACGAAAACCGGTTCAGCACCATCAACCCGAGAAATCCGCCCAGTGCTGCAAGCGGAACGCTGATCATGATGACGAACGGATAGAGGAAGCTCTCAAACAGTGCCGCCATCAGAAGGTAGGTGATAATCAGCGCCAGCAAAATGTTCCACTTCAGCGTGTCTAAAAGTTGCGCCAACTGATCAGCAGCTCCGGCGAGCCGTGCGGACAAGCCACCTTCGAGTTGGCCAGACGCCCGGAGCGGCTGCAAGATCTCAGCGTCAATCAACTCAGCAGCCTCTTGCAGCGGCATCTCATCGGGTGGGACCACTTGAATCATCACCGCACGGCGACGCTCCACATGGTTGATCTGCGTCGGGCCCGAGGTGAGACGGATATCAGCCAACGAGCCCAATGTCACCAGATCGCCCCGCGACGTTGCGATCGGCAACTGATCGAGCAGGTGCGTGCGGTGCTGGTAGCTCTGTGGCCCACGTACCATCAAGTCGATTTCGCGCCCTTCATAGGTGTAGTCACTGGCCTTGACGCCGTCGACCAATGCACTCACGGCGAAGCCGAGTTCACGGTTGGAGACACCTGCTTCCGCCGCTCGACGACGATCCGTCACAACCTGTATCTCAGGGTCCCCAAGGTCGAGACTCGGAATGGGCCGCACCTGAGCAGTCGGCATCAACCGCATCGTGTCGACGAACACACTCGAAGCCAATTCAACCAGCCGCTCCAGATCGGGGCCACTCAATTCGATGTCGATCGCACGTCCAGCCTGACGCCCACTCTGGAATAGGCTCATCTGCCTAACGAAACCAATCGTTCCCGGGAACGAACGAGTCACTCGTGTGAAGTCGGGAATCAGTTCCCGGACTCTTGCCGGGTCGCCCGCCCGTATGCCGAAGAACGCCTGATTGTTGAGGGCAACGAAGAACATGCTCTCCACGCCGCCGCCCGGCATCGACGCACGCTCTTCAGCTGGTGCATTCCATAGATGCCCTAGCTCATCCTCGAGGACGAACCGCATATCTGTCACTTCATCAATGTTGTGTCCGGGGGGAGGCATTGCGATACCGAACAGTAGGTTCTGATTGCCTTGCGGCAGGTACTCGGTCTTCGGTGCCAAGTACCAGCTCAACAGCAGCGCAGTCGCCGTAAGCCCACCGACGACTAACACGCGCCTGAAGAATCCGCCACACAACCAATAAATAAAGTCCGAGACGCCGTTCGTCACTCGACTCGCCAGGCCGGCGAGCCCGAAGAGATTGTGGAGACTGTGCGGGCTGGCTTCTTTTGGACGAGCAAGAATGATCGCCGAAAGACTCGGGATGACCGTAATCGCAACGATCAGGCTCAATCCGACCGCGCAGCTGATGGCAATCGCAATATCCTTGAAAAGCTGTCCTGCCTCTTCTTCGATAAAGACCACCGGCAGGAAAACGGCGATCGTAGTCAATGTGCTGGCGAGTATCGCGCCCCAAACCTCGCTTGCCCCATCAAACGCGGCTTGCGCTCTCGATTTGCCCATCTGTCGGTGCCGATAGATGTTCTCTAACGAAACGATCGAGTTGTCGACCACCATGCCGACTGCGAACGCCATGCCCGCCAAGCTGATGACATTGATCGTGCGCCCGAGGGCGTTCATCAGCAAGAACGTACCGATGACGCTGATCGGAATCGCGGCGGCGATCACGAACGTACTTGAGAAGTTCCGCAAGAAAATCAGCAGAACCAGGATCGCGAGGCTGCCGCCAAGCAGCAGGTTCAGGCGCACCAGACCCATGGCGCCGTAAATGTAGTCGGTCTGATCATAGACCTGCATCAATTTGAGCCCGCGTGGATTGAGGACGTCTCGATTGAGAACTTCCAGGCGAGCCTGAACCTCGGCCATCACCTCAAGCACATTCGCGCCCGGCTCCTTGGTGACGTTCATCGCCAGGGCCGCGTGGGTCATGTTGTAGTAGGGCTTTCCCGTCGCCTTGCGGTAGCCAATCTCAGCATGACCAATATCTCGCAGGTATACCGGGACACCATTCTGCACCGCGATCACAATGTCGTTGATCACTTCGGGCGTTTCATACTCACCCAATGTGCGAACGCGATAGCGACGCTTCCCTTCATCGAACGTGCCACCCGAGAAGTTCCGGTTCTCACGATCGAGCGCCGACCGCAATTGTCCGAATGTGATGCCGTGCGACGCCAGCTTCTCCGGCTCGATAATCACGTGCAGTTCCGTTCGCCGACCGCCGAAAACGTTTGACGAGCCCACCCCCGGAACACGTTCGAACTCCGGCTTCACTTGTTGGTCTAGGAAGTCGTAGAGATTGAAGATATCCCCGTCAAACGAGTCCTCGCCGTCGGTCGGAATCATCATGAACCACGCGATAGCGTTCTGCATCACGTCGTCCGTCCGAATCGCGGGCCGCTCGGCATCCGCGGGATACTCGGGAACTTGTTCCAAGCGGTTCGAGACACGGATCAACGCCGTCTCAAGTTCCGTACCTGTCTGGAACGTCAGGGTAATCCGCCCCTGGTTTTCCAGAGACTCGGATTCCATCTTGATCAGCCCTTGAACACTCTTGAGCTGTTCCTCTTGCTCTTCGATGATCTCCCGCTCAATCTCGAAAGGGGTCGCGCCGGGCCACAGCGTCGTGACCGTGATCAACGGCTTCTCAACCGTCGGTGTTAACTGAACCGGAATGCGAGCAAGGGCGATAAAACCGAACAGCAGGATCAGGATGACCCCAACCGCGGTCGTTACCGGTAGCTCAATCGCACTCTTGACGATCTTCACGGCAGCGGATACTCCAACGGCTCACCCGACACGGGCTGCCCCGGAAACAATCGTTCATTCCCGCGAGTGACCACTCGATCGCCTGGTCCGACCGGCCCCTCGACAACGACCCACTGGCCGACACCGACACCGGACTTCACCGAAGCTGGCCGTACCGTGCCGTCGGATGTGATCACGAAGACGGTCTGACGGCCGCTTTGGAGGACAACCGCATCTTTCGGGACGATCGTCTGCGACGCCTGATCGCCACCAGAAAATACAGCTTCCGACATCATGCCGGGTGAGGCCGCTCCACCGGGGTTCTTGAACGTCACCAGCACCGGGAATGTTCTCGACTCGACATCGGCCTGGGGAATCACAGCCCGCACCGTGCCCGTGACACGCTTGCCTCCCAACGACGCGAACGCCAGGCCAACCCGTGCGCCCTTTCGAAAGCGGCGGATATAGCGTTCAGGCACGTCTACACGGACCTCAAGTCCGTCGGTCGACATCAATTTAACGACGGGATCACCTTCTCCGAGCCATTCACCAACTTGTGTGAGTTCCTCAAGTACCACTCCATCGAACGGGGCGTAGACGACGGTCCGGTCGATCCGGTCTTGTATCCGGTCGATGTTCGCGTGGAGCCGTAGGTCGCGGCCCTTCCACGCCGTTAGTTCATAAAGCTTGGAATCCAATTCCTCGCGCGCGATGAGCTGCTCGTCAAATAATTCTTGAGCGCGATCAAGTTCTCTCTGTGCCAGACTCTGGCGCGCCGATGTCTCTTCCAGTTCTGCTTCGATCGACCGCTTTTCCAACTCAAGTTGCGTAGAGCGCAACCGAACCAGCAGTTGCCCCTTCGTTACCGCGTCACCTTCACGAACTTTGAACTCCTCGACGAGGCCTTCCACTTGACCGGCGACCGTGCTCTCCAACGAGGACTGAACCGTTCCCGATAGCCGCACTTCAGACTGAAAGGAGTGCGATACGGCCAGCGTGAAGCGAACCGGTGCCGACGGCGGCTGCTGCGCGATCGCGGTGGTGGCGGCGGCACACAACGATGCACCGATGACAAGAATGGAGCGATGGAAAATCATGAATCGGGGCTTCGGGCGACCCGACCGGAAGCGTCTTTTCACTATAGCGATAGGCTGTCCCTGCGATGCGGTATGCTGACGGAGCTTATGGTCGAAATCGTACGCCTTCACCACGTGTCTTTTGCTGTAAGAGATGTCGCAGCCTCACGGCGATTTTTCGGAGACGTCCTTGGCATCCCGGAGATCGACCGGCCAGCGTTCGGCTTCAATGGTGCCTGGTACGCTCTCGGCGATCGCCAACTGCATCTGATCGAGCAAGCAGACGCCAGCTCAGAAGCGCTAGCGCAACCAACGCGCTCCGATCATATGGCGCTTGAAGTGAAAGACATGGGCGCCGTCCGACAGGCACTGAGTGACGCCAACATCGAATTCCAAGCGGGGCGCAACGAGCATCTCGGGTTTGCCCAAACATTCTGTTCAGACCCAGACGGTCACACGATCGAATTCATCACGCCTGGCTAAGTGATCATATCGAGCGTCACGGTGTTCTCGCAGTCACGCCCAGCCTCGACATCGCTCACATTCTGTAGCGTGACCTGCGCGATCTGCGTCAGCGCCTCCCGCGTAAAGAACGCTTGGTGAGCAGTGATCATCACATTCGGGAACGTCGTCAGCCGCATCAGCGTATCGTCCTGAATGATGGTGTCCGAAAGATCGCGGAAGAAGAGGTCGCCCTCCTCTTCATAGACGTCTAAGCCCAGCGCACCCAATCGCCCGGTCTTAATCACTGCGATCGCGGCCTGGGTATCGACCAATCCACCGCGACTGGTGTTGATCAACATCGCACCCTGCTTCATGTGCTCAAACGCGGTGCCGTCAATCAGGTGGTGGGAGTCTGGCGTTAAGGGCAGGTGCAATGAAATGATGTCACTGTCGGCGAGCAACTGATTCAGCTCCACGTACTCCACCCCAAGATCGCGGCAATCTTGATTCGGATAGGCGTCGAAACCGAGCAAACGTGCTCCGAAGCCATTGAAGATCGACGCGAAAGCACTGCCAATCCGACCAGTTCCCACGACACCAACCGTCTTGCCGTGAATGTCGAAGCCCTCCAAACCGGCTAGGGAGAAGTTCCCTTCCCTCACTCGGTGATACGAGCGAACCAGTTTCCGGTTGAGAGCCAAGATCAAGGCTGTCGCGTGCTCGGCGACCGCATAGGGAGAATAGGCGGGCACCCGGACCACGGGGATGCCGTGCTGATGAGCCGCCGCGATATCGACGTTATTGAATCCGGCAGACCGGCAGGCGATCACCCGCGCACCACACTCGGCCAAGGTCGAAATCACCTCTGCGTCGACTTCGTCATTGACGAACACGCAGACCCCTTCGAAACCCTCGACCAGACGGGCTGTAGTGGGCGACAGACGCGCCTCCAGATACTGGATTTCATGGCCGAACGTAGCGTTTGCGGCCTCGAAGTGGGTCCGGTCGTAGTCCTGGGCGCTGAACAGCGCAAGGCGCATACCTAACGGTACTGAATCGGTGCCAGAACGCAAAAAGGCCCGCTCTTTCAAGCGGGCCTTAATAAGTTGTCTACCTTTCTATGGTACCAACGAATTCCTAGCAGTGGGGCATTAAGGGTGTTTTGTTACAACTATTACGAACTTGGCGTGGCGACCGATTCGAGTGCCCTCATCGGCGGGTGATGCCGTGAAACCGTCGTGATCGCCATTGTTCTATTCGCCAGAGGTCTGGGACAAAGGCGTAGAGGCCTCGAGGGAACTACTCGTGGGGCATCGGAAACCGCGAAAAGATCCAAGGCGGCATCTCGCTGCCATCGATCCGCCTCTGGCTCTGGGGCGCGACCACGCCCTCTCTACCGACCCGACCAATAGCATCGAGCGCTCGTTCCACGTGCCCGCAGAACACTAAACAACGGCTAACGAGCGTCTGCGAGACGCAATAAGGCCCGCTCTTTCGAGCGGGCCTTATCAAGTTGTCTATCCTTTTATGGTACCAACGAAATCTCTCTCGTGGGGCATTAGTGGCGATTTGTTACAACTGTAACGTCGATGTTCGACGAACGACGGGCTGCTACCCTGGACAACTTGTCTAGAGGAGTTCTTGAGATGAAACTGACACTCGCAGCGCTGCTGCCCTTGGCGCTTGCCGCCGTCGCCTTCGCACAAACCCCGGAAGGGGTTTCGCCAGACGCCTTCTATCAACTAGGCCCTGATTCACTTGCTCAAGAAGGTGTCCCCAAGGGCCGCATCGACGGACCGTTTGTGATCCCGAGCGAAGTCTGGCCCGGCACGCAACACACCTATTGGGTCTACGTTCCGGCACAGTATGACCCGGAGAATCCGACGGCGCTGATGGTCTACAACGACGGCCAAGCCTATATGCACCCCAACGCCGACCTACGACCTACGGGCGCACAACGTGATGGACAACTTGATCCATCGTCGTGAGATTCCGGTGATGATCGGCGTTTTCATCAACCCCGGTCGCCGTCCAGATCAAGAACCCTCGAGTCTCACGAACTGGGGCGACCGCACCGGCAATCGACCCGACGAATACAACACGGTGGACGACCGCTACGCGCGCGTCATCGTCGATGAACTACTGCCCGCGCTCCAAAGCGAGTACAACATTTCCGACGATCCAGACCAGCGCGGTATCGCCGGATCCAGTTCGGGAGCGATCGCGGCCTTCACCGCCGCCTGGTTCCGACCGAACCAGTTCCGCAAGGTCATCAGTTTTATTGGAACCTTCGTCAATCTCAGAGGTCGCGGTGGCAACCAGTACGCCGACCTCGTCATGCGGCACGACCGCAAGCCGATCCGGGTCTACCTGCAAGACGGTCGGAATGACAATCGTGGTATTCGAGGCGACAACCCGTACCGCCAGGATCTCGACTGGCTCTACAACAACGTCCGTATGGCAAGGGCGTTCACCGAAAAGGGCTATGACGTGAACTATACGTGGGGCATCGGTCGACACAGCCAGAAACAGCCAGGTGCGGTGTTGCCCGAAGCGATGCGCTGGATGTGGCGCGACCACCTAATCTCGACCGATCCCAACGACACCGTCGAGCGCTCGTTTAACAAGTAGTGATCGGGTTCCTCGGAGTGCGCCTCCGGGGAACCCTACAACTTGACGCTCACCGTGGCTGGCCCGCCGTCCTCGGCAATCAACGGTAAAACGTACGTCTCCATCGAGTAGCGGCACACGCCATCTCGCCCTGCGGCACACCAGTAGACCGACGTCTCGATCGTCAGATCCGTCTCCCCTGCCTCGGCCTCGATCTCCGCGTCGATCGGTAGACTCTCAACTGCGAACACACTCCGGTCGCCGCCTCGTGTCAACTCAATCTGCGACGATGCATCACGATTCAGCTCGGCACCTTCGGGCAAGCCCAAGTCAATGGAGAGGGTCACCTTTCCGGTCGCGCATCGCACGGGATCAAGTTGCGTCACTCCGCTCCTGCGGAGCGCCAAAGTATCAACATCTTGAATCCCAAAAGTCGACACCTTTCCCGTGGTGATATCGACCACACGCACCGCATGGTTATTGGTATCTGCGACGTAGAGCTTGCCGTTGGCAGAACTCAGGCCACCGGGCTCATTGAACCGGCTTTCCGCTGAGTCACCATCGACCAACCCTGCCCCGCCGTCGCCCGCAAACGTGCGCGCCGAGCGCGTATGCAACCCGATCGCCTTGATCTTGTTGTTGTAGGTGTCCGCGACGAAGAGCGTCCCCTCGGCGTACTCGACATCGAGCGGATGCTGCAAACGAGCAACATCCGGGCCGCCATCGACATCGCCAAAGTCGAAGAGGCCCTCGCCGATGACGGTCTTGACGTGCCCACCACGCGGATCGAGATCCACCGCACGGATCGAACTCGTCTCACTGTCTGCCACGAAGAGATGATTCTCATCGTGTGTTAGGCCACTGGGCTGCGCCATCGAAGCGCCCAGCAACGGGCCGTCGCGGTGATCCTCTTGCCCCGAGCCCGCGTGGCCCGCGATGTAGAATTCCTCGAGGTCCAAGCCCCAGACCTGATGCGTCCCCGCCATCGCGATGAACAGCACGCCGTAAGTGATATCGAGATCCCACGGCGAATTCAATGGACGCCCCCTCGCCGGTCCAGGTACATTGTTGAACTCTTCGTCCTGCTTGCCGGTGCCCGCCATCGTCACAACCGTACGAGAACGCAGGTCGGCACGCCGAATCGCGTGGTTCTCGGTATCGGCGACGTAAAGCAGATCGCCCTCAAGCGCCATCCCTTGCGGCCCACGAAACCCGGCTTCTTCAAACGTCCCGTCGACGAAACCAGCCGCGCCAGAACCGATCACATCCAACACCGCTCCCGTGGTCAGCGAGACAACAACGATGCGGTCATGACCACTGTCGGCAACAAACAGGCGATCACTCGCGGCATCCGCCAGCACCTTGCCTGGAAACGAAAGAATCGACGCTGGCTCACTCTCACGCTCCAGCGGCAGAGAGAGCGGCGTCAAATCGAGTTCTCCCTGTTCTTCAAAGTGTTTCGCGACCTGCCCGATCACGGGGTCGAAGACTTCAAACACTCCCTCGCCGCTGTGGTCACCGATGACCTTGCCGCGCGGATCGATCAGCATTATCGTGGGCCAAGCGCGCACCGCATACTCCGACCAGATCTGCATCGATGGGTCGTTGACCACTGGATGATCGATGTCGTGCCGCAAGATCGCCTGGCGAATGTTGTCCACATCCTTCTCAGCGATGAACTTGCCCGAGTGGACTCCAATCACGACTAGAAACTCGGGATACTTCTTCTCCAGCCGTTTGAGATCCTCCAACACGTGCTGGCAGTTGATGCAGCAGTAGGTCCAGAAATCGAGCAGCACGATTTTGCCGCGCAATCCCTTTATACTCAGCGGACGGTCCGTATTGAGCCACTGGGCTTCGATCGGAAACTCGGAAGCGTTTACTGTGCCTGGTTTGACGGACATGAAAGACCATTCTAGCGAGACGTGCTGAACCACCCATAGGCCGGTAGCTTCGGCGTCTCTGAACCCAGTAACATCAAGTGCATGATGAGACGGTCGCTCACTTCCGCGAGCAGTGTAATTGTTCTGTTGGCCCTCGCTGCTTGCGGCGGCGGAGACTCTTCCGGAGGCGCCGCACGGCGGTTCGTCAACATCGGCTCAGCGCCTCCAGGTGGAGCCTTTTTCGTAATTGGTAGCGCCCTCGGCGAAGTCCTCAACCAGCACCAAGCCGACGCCAACTGGTCCGTCACATCCGAGGCCACCCAAGGCTCGATGGAAAACATCCGTCGCCTGCACGCTGGCGAACTCGATTTCGCACTCTCCAACGCGGCGATCACCTACTTCGCGGTGCGCGGCGAGGGCGATTGGAATCAGCCCTACCCAATGCGGACAGTGATGACTCTGGCCCCGAATGTGGGGCTGTTCTTGACGACGGAAGGCTCCGGCGTGAAGTCGCTGGCTGATCTTAAGGGAGAACGCGTGGTTCTCGGGCCTCCTGGCGCTGGCATGGACTACTTCTTGCGGCCGATCCTTGAAGCCCACGGCATTACCTACGACGACATCACCCCGCTCAACGCCAATCAAGATACCTCTGTCGGAATGATCGGCGACGGCTCAGCCGCGGCCGCGTTCCTCGGCGGCGCGGTCCCGACAGCCTCCATCACCCAGGCTTCAAGCTCACTCGACGTCTACTTCATTCCGTTCACCGACGAAGCCAAGCAGAGCCTCATCGAAAGCTACCCGTTCTTCAGTCCAGCGACGATCCCGGCAGAAACCTACCGCGATCAGGAAGAAGCCTTTGAAGGCCTCAACGTCGGCGCAATGCATCTGATCACATCAGCCGATACCGACGAAGAACTCGTCTATCAGGCGACCAAGACGCTCTACGAGAACCGCGAAGAGGTCGTTGAGAAGCACGCCGCCGGTCGGGCGATCAACGCCGCCAACGTGATTAGAAACACCGGAACGGAATTCCACCCCGGCGCAATCCGCTACTATCGCGAGATCGGCATCTGGCCAGAAGACGAGTAATCCACCAGGAGCCGGACAGTTCCTAGACTTCACCGCAGGCTGCACTGCAGTCCATAGTTGCCTCTCCGCTCGCTTGTATCCATGTTCCGTACGCGCCTCAGCCAAGTCCTATCAGTCGCGATCGGCCTCTTCACCATCGTCGAGGTCAACTACCCCGTCCTGACGCCGCAGGCGGACTTAGGTATCTTCGCGCTGCTGGGCATCGTGCTCTGCTTCCTTGCATTCCCGGCTCACAAGAGTCTGGTCGACAGTAAGATTTCCCAAGCGCTCGATTGGGGCTGGATGGGCCTAGCCGTACTTTGCTGCGGCTATGTGATCGTGCAGTCGGAGCCGATGTTCAAATCACTCTGGCTCAACGGAACAGCCTTGGGTAATCGGGCTGGAATCGAACAACCTCTCGACTACCTCATCGGCGCACTCGGATTACTACTAGTCTTGGAAGTCACTCGCCGCAGCATCGGCGTCGCACTGCCTATCCTCTCGCTGAGCTTTATTGGCTACGCGGCGATGGGGCCTTCGATGCCGGAATGGCTGTTCCCACATCGTGGCTACGACTGGGACCGCATCGTTTCGGCCAGCTTCCTGCAGAGCCAAGGCGTCTTCGGCATGGCCTTGAAAGTCATGTTCGTCTACGTCTTTCTGTTCGTGGTTTTCGGAGGCTTCTTAGAGGCAACTGGCGCGACACAGTACATCATTGACCTCGCCCGTCGGGTCTTCCGCAAGAGCACGGGTGGCTCGGCAAAGGTCGCCGTGTTGAGTAGCGGTCTGATGGGATCGCTCTCTGGCAGCGCCGTCGCCAACACCGCCGCAACCGGCACGTTCACGATCCCGATGATGCGTAGTGACGGTTTTGAGCCGCACGTCGCGGGCGGAGTAGCAGCAGCAGCGAGTTCTGGCGGCGCGTTGATGCCTCCGATCATGGGTGCTGGCGCATACATGATGCTCGAAATCATCGATCCACCGGTGACCTACGTCGAAATCATCCAGGCCGCACTACTACCGGCCATTCTCTACTACCTCTCACTCTTGTTAATCGTGCACCTCTACGCCAAGCGCATGGAAGGGAACGCTCCGCAACCCGCTGACACAAAAACCTCAGACAACGCGCCGCAAGGAGGCCCCAGCAAGTTTCTTGAAGGGACGATCTTCTTCGGATCGCTCATCGTGCTGATCACCCTCATCGTAATGGGCTACTCTCCGTTTCGCGCCGTGACGATCGCGATGGCGGTGATCTTCGGACTCGGATTCCTGAGCAAGCGAACAACCGTCACACCGAAGAAACTACTGCACGTTTTCGTGAAGTCCGCCAAGAACGGCGTCTCACTGGTCTCCGCAGCTTCATGCGTCGGTATCGTCATCGCCATGGTGACCATGACCGGCGTCGGCACCCGCTTCGCCGGTGTGCTGCTGCCGATCGCCGAGAACAACTTGTTCCTAGCGTTGCTACTCATCATGGTCGCCTCGATTGTGCTCGGAATGGGCCTGCCGTCGGCGGTCTGCTACCTGTTGCTCGCCACAATCATCGGTCCGCCGCTGTCGCAGTTAGGAGTGGTCCCGCTGGCGGCGCACCTGTTCATCTTCTACTTCGGAATGATGTCGATGGTCACCCCTCCGGTTGCGCTGGCCGCGTTTACAGCGGCCTCCATAGCCGGAGCTCCGATCATGAGTACTGCCATGGCCGCATTCCGGTTCTCGCTGGTCGGTTTTTCGCTACCGTATGTCTTCGTCGCTCGTCCCCAGCTACTGATGCTCCAAGCCGATGGTTCAGCCGCGCCTCTCACCGAGATCCTCCCGGTATTCCTGTTCGCGCTGCTCGGCGTCATCCCGTTAGCCGCTGGCGTTGCTGGCTATCTATTTGGACCAATGGGAATGGTTTCGCGCGGTCTCGGTCTGCTAGCGGCACTATTGATCCTCTACCCAGCCGGTGCCGTCGGCGAAATGTCGCTGAGCCCCGTCAACATGGTCGGTCTAGCGATTCTCACCGTCCTCGCAGTTCTTAGCTGGCGAGGATCGAGGCAGCCGGAGCCAGCAATCTAGTTCCGACGCGTAGCAGTCATCATGCACCGCCGTCTCATCTACGTTGCCCTGATCCTGCTCGCGATATTGCATCAGGATTTCTGGTTCTGGGACGACGCGACGCTTGTTCTCGGCTTCCTACCCATCGGACTCGCCTACCACTCTGCCTACTGCATCGTCGCCGCTGGGGTCTGGTACCTTGCCACGAAGTTCGCCTGGCCCGATCCTAACAGTGAGGGAGAGGACATGCCGCAGTGACGCAGCTCATCGTCATCTGCATCTACCTACTCGCGCTACTCAGCATCGGCTGGCTCGCGAAGGGCTTCTTCCGTGGCACCGCTGAGGACTACTTTCTCGCCAGCCACTCGATCGGTCCGGTGATGTTGTTGATGTCGATCTTTGGCACAACAATGACCGCCTTTGCACTCGTCGGTGCGACAGGCGAGTCCTACCGGCTCGGCATTGGGGTCTTCGGAATGCTGGCCTCTTCGTCGGCACTGGTCCATACCGCCGTATTCTTCTTCGTCGGAATCAAGCTTTGGGCGATTGGCAAGAGACTCGGCTATCTCACGCAGATACAATACTTTCGAAACCGTTTTGAAAGCGACACCGTGGGTCTGATGCTCTTCCCGATCCTCGTCGGTCTCGTGATTCCGTACCTGCTGACGGGCCTGCTCGGCGCGGGCGGTGTCGTCAGTGCGCTCACCGTCGGAGCCCTGCCAGACGTATTCTCTGCCTCGGGCGGTGCGGTCCCCGCGTGGGCCACAAACCTCGTCATCTGCTCGGTCGTTCTGATCTACGTCTCGATCGGCGGCCTTCGCGGTGCGGCTTGGGCCAACACTTTCCAGACCATCGTCTTCCTGATGACCGGCGTCGTCGCGACAGTCTTGATTTCGAACGAACTTGGCGGCGTCCAGGCCGCCACGCAAGCGGTACTCGACACTCATCCCGAAAAGCTGATCCGGGGCGACGCCGTATCGCAGTTCGGCTTCCTGGCCTACGCCCTGATCCCTCTTTCGGTCGGTGTGTTTCCGCACGTCTTCCAGCACTGGCTCACCGCCCGTTCGGCGCAAACTTTCAAGCTGACCATCATCGGCCATCCGCTCTTCATCGCCTTGCTGTGGACACCGTGCGTCCTCATCGGCGTCTGGGCGACCTCTGCCGTGATGGGTGATGGCTCACTCGTGGTACCGATCGATCATCCACCCAACACCGAACTGGGGATCATGGTCCAGAAACTCACCACTCCGCTGATGGGGGGTCTACTCGGCGCTGGCATCTTGGCCGCCATAATGTCATCGCTCGATTCGCAGTTCTTGGCGATCAGCTCTATCTTCACCAACGACATCGTCGGCCACTACGTCAGTCGCGAGCAGGTCAGCGACGAACAGCTCGTTCGCCTCGGGCGCCTGTTCGTGGTTCTCATCGTCGGCGTCACGTACGGGCTGTCATTGCTTGAGCCACGCAGCGTGTTCGCCCTTGGTATCTGGTGCTTCTCTGGATTCACCGCCCTGTTTCCACTAGTCGTCGCTTCGCTCTACTGGCGCGGCGTTACGAGCGCGGGGGCGATTGCATCAATTGTCACATCCGCCGTTGTCTGGTTCCTGCTTTTCCGTGACAGCGACTACGCAGCGATCGCTGGCTATCAGTTCCTCGGCATGATGCCGGTCGTCACAATGATCGCCTGCTCGATCATTGCGCTAGTCGGCGTTTCCCTCGTCACGCCGCCACCGTCGGATGCGACGATAGACAAGTTCTTTCCCGAGGCGGGCCACTGATGCGAATCGCCTATATCACCGCCGGAGCCGGTGGCACGATTTGCGGCAACTGTCTCCGCGACAACGCCCTCGTCGCGGCACTGCGCCAAGCCGGGCACGACGCGCTGCTCCTGCCGGTCTACACGCCGACCAAAACGGACGAGACCAACCTCTCGCAGCACAAGGTATACCTCGGTGGACTCAATCTCTACCTTGAGATGAAGTACGCCTGGGCGCGCCACCTGCCGCGCTTCTTGATGCACTGGCTCGATAGCCCGGCGTTGCTCTCACAGGTCTCCAAGTTCGCCGTCAAGACACTGCCCGAAGACCTCGGGCAACTGACGCTCGCGACCTTGGAAGCTGAAGAAGGCCCGGTAGCCTCTGGAGTCTCCGACTTCATCGACAGTCTCAAAACGCTTGAACCCGACATCGTTCACTTCACCAACACCATGCTCGCTGGCCTGGCACCAACGATTCGCCGCGAACTGGGTGTCCCCGTGGTGTCGTCGCTCCAGGGAGAAGACTACTTTCTTTCAAACCTACCGGCACCCTACAGCGAGCAGTCCTTCGCAACACTCCGGCGCATGGCCGACTCCATCGACGCCTTCGCCGCACCCTGCCGCGACCACGCCGAAACGATGGCACCTCACATCGGACGCCCCGCGGAAGAGATCGCCATCGTGCCGCCCGGCATCACCGTGGAAGACTTTTCGCCGCGCCGTGACCGCAACCCGAAAGAGTTTGTCGTCGGCTACCTGGCACGAATCGCCACCGAGAAAGGCTTGCACCTTCTGCTCGACGCCATCCGACACATGCGCGATCACGAAACCGTCAACACGCCGAAGGTCAAGCTGCGGATTGCCGGCTGGGTCAGTGCGGATTACGAATCCTACGTGGCGGAACTCCAATCGCACATCGCTGAGTGGGGGTTGAGCGACCGAGTCGACTTCCAGCGGTACATCGAACGCAACGAGAAGATCGACTTCCTGCGTTCACTCGACGCCTTCTCCGTGCCGGTCACCTACGGTGCGGCCAAAGGTCTCTACGTCCTTGAAGCCTGGGCCTGTGGGGTTCCTGTGGTGCAACCCATGATCGGAGTCTTCCCCGAACTGCTCGCCGAGACAGCGGGCGGACTGCTCTGCGAGCCACGCAGCTTCTTGAGCCTCAGGACCAAGCTCGAATACCTACGCGACAACCCCGCCGAAGCCGCCGCCATGGGAGAACGTGGCAGACAGGGCACCCTCGAAAAGTTCACCGCACAAAAAATGGCGGCGGCTACGATAGCGCTCTATGAGCGCCTCACGTAACCGTCGCCACTAAACTCTTTTGACTGCCTACAGCACCGGGGCGTAAGCGGCCATCAATTTCTCAATCTCTTCGTGCTCCCCTGTGTTCAGCTGCGGCAGCGGCGGACGCACAACACCACCGGCTTTGCCGAGGATGTTCATCGCGTCCTTCATCACCGTCACCTCGTAGCCCTTGCGACGCGCACGAATGTCATACAGCGGTAGCACGTAGTCGCGCATCACCTTCTGCAGTCCATCTTGGTCCCTCGCAGCCCCAAGTTCATGCATCTGGATCGACAGCTTCGGCGCAATCGTCGCGACACTCGACGTGTAGGTGCGGATGCCGATCGAGTAGTAGCCCGGAACGCAGTCGTCACCGATGCCACCGATCCAGTTCAGCCGATCGCCCACGCGCTGAATCGTCCGCTGATAGTCGCGGACCTTGCCCTGCCCATCCTTGTAAGCCGCCAGGTTCGGCACTTCCGCCGCGACCCGCTCAACCTGCGCCGGCGTCAGATTCACCCAGTCACGACCGTACAGCAGCAGCCCCAAGTTAGTCGCCTTGCCAATTCCCTTGTAGTAGTCGAGCAATCCCTCGAAATCCGCACCCGGATAGTAGGGCGGGAACATCAAGATGCCGTCAGCACCTTGCTTCTCGGCCTCCGCAGCCATCACAACCGAGAGGCCACCTCCGAATCCAGCTCCCGCGATCACGGGGATCTTTCCGCCCACAATCTCGACCGTCGCCTTGACGAGTTGGACCTGCTCCTCGGGAGTAATCGAATACATCTCTCCCGTGCCACCTGCCGCAACGAGCGCCGCCAGCGGATAGTCCATCATTTCTTCGACGTTCTTGCGATAGCCGTCGAGATCGAGCGAGAGGTCGCTCGCGTGGAACGGAGTGACCGGGAAGGCGATAACCCCTTCGCGCAGGTCGTGACGCAATTCTTGGATGTCTTTCATCAATTCGGTCCTTGTACTTCTACCTACCAGCGCGGCAACACACGTTCCCAAGTCGGGTCAACGTGCTTGCGCATCTCCGCCCGGTCATCGCGGTTGCGGTAGGGGATCTTTTCATAACGTTCTTTGAGGCGCGCCAGTTGATCGTAGTCTAGGTCGACGCCCAGACCTCCCTTTTCGGGGATGCGGACCACACCGCCTTCAATCTTCACTTTGCCTCCGGCAACGATCTCGTCGCTCCACTGCCAAGGGTAGTGCGTGTCGCAGGCGTAAGTCAGGTTCGGCGTTGCCGCTGCTACGTGGGCCATCGCCATCAGACTCACACCCAAGTGAGAGTTCGAGTGCATCGATAGCGAAACACCGAACGTCGAACAGAGCTTACCCAACTGCTGCACTTGGCGCATGCCACCCCAAAAATGGTGGTCACACAGCACAACTTGTACGGCATCCTGCTTGATCGATTCCGGCATGTGGGCAAACGCCGTCACCGCGACGTTCGAAGCAAGAGGGGTGTCGTTGCCCAGCGCCAACAAGCCCTTGCGAACCGCTGCCATACCATCGATGCCTGCCGCCGGGTCTTCGAGGTAGCCGCCTTCCTTCAATTCTTCCTTCAGCGCTTCACCGACTTTGATCGACGTCTCCACCGTCCACGCAGAGTTCGGATCGATGCGACAAGGGCTGTCGGGGAAAGCCTGCTTCAGCTGCTTAATCGTCTCAACTTCAATCTCCGGGTCGAGAACGCCGCCCTTGAACTTGATGTCAACGAAGCCGTACTCCTCTTTCATGATTCGTACTTGGTTTACGACCGATTCGGGGCTGAGACATTCGCCGAACTTGTCTTCGCGTACGTCGTCGCCTTCCCCACCACCACCAGCGTGCTTGTAGAACGGGTACGCCGAGAAAGGCACCTCATCGCGGGCTCGCGTGCCAAGCAGATCGCATACGGGCGTTCCAACGGATCGACCGATCAGGTCAAGGCAAGCCGTCTCAATCGCCGAGTAGGTTCGCGGACCCGCATCGAGCGGGTTCTCGCCCGGCGTCTTCATCGTGTGAGAGCGATCGAGGCCGTCACCGTCGCCCTCAACCAGATCGAGCAACGAACCGGTGAGACGGTAAGCATCCTCTCCAACCACGCGATCACGCACGTCGCGAAGAGCCTTCGCCGGGTCTTCTCCACCATAGGTCTCCGCAACGCCGACGATGCCGTCTTCGCTGACCAGCTCCAGAACGTTTCGCAACGCATAAGGGGCATGCAGTCCGTAAGAACTGCGCAGAGGCGGATCAGCAATCGCAATCGAATGCACCCGCATATCAACGATTTTCATGAACTTTCTATTGTACGAAGCCGCCATCGCGGATGGCTATTGAGGCTGCAGCTCGTGCCTTCTAGACAGCATCTGACCCCAGGCCAAACTCCCAAGAATCAGTGCGCCCCCGACCCATGTCCTGACCCCTAAGTGCTCGTCCAAAATCCACCACCCCAAGCCTACTCCTATAAGCGGCTGCACGAAAAGACTGGGGGCGACCTGATTCACCCTTACGTGGCGAAGGGCCCAATACCAAGCGCTATACGAAAATACCGAAGACAGCAGACCCAGATAGATCAACGCCCCCCACGCAACCGACCCGTAACCCAACGGCTCAGTATCAATCATGGAAGGTCCATAGACGATGCAAGCCGTCAGAAAACCGAACGCCTTCATCGCCGCCACCGTTGGCAGCGGCGAGTATCGCCGCGCCAGTCGCCCACCAGCTACGGTCACCGCCGCCTCACAAAACAGTGAGACCAGAAATAGCAGATTGCCCCAAAGTCGCCCGCGCTGTACAGACCGGGCGGAAGGGTAACAGGTTAGACCGGGCGGATAGGTAACACCATGGCGAGATGCCATGGAAGGAGACCTATCCGATGGAAGAACGCAAGAGATTCATTGAAGACTGGCTGCGAGCGGGGGCGGCGACGAACGTGGCGGCGCTGTGTCGACTCTACGGGATCAGCCGCAGGACCGGATACAAGTGGTTAGAACGCTTCCGTCAAGGCGGTTGGCCAGAGCTGGAAGACCGCTCGCACGCGGCACACCGTCAGCCCGGTCGGATACCCGAGTCGGTCGAGCGACGAGTGATAGAAGCGCGTCGGCAGCATCCGAGTTGGGGGCCGAAGAAGCTCAGGGCCTGGCTGGAGTCGAAAGAGTCACAGACAAGCTGGCCAGCGGCGTCGACGATCGGCGACGCGCTGAAGCGAGCCGGACTCGTTCGCGGGCGCAAGCGGATGCGGCGACTGGCCGAAGCGGCACCCAGTCCGTTGCGCGAACCCGAAGCGCCCAACGACCTCTGGACGATCGACTACAAGGGGCAGTTTCGCACCGGCGACGGCGTGCTGTGTTATCCGCTAACGGTCGTCGACGGATATAGTCGTTTCCTGCTCAACTGCACCGCACACGTGGGCACATCCTACGCCGAGGCCCGCCGAGGCTTGGAGCGGTTGTTTCTGGAGCGCGGGCTGCCACGAAGGATACGCTCAGACAACGGTTCGCCGTTCGCCTCCATCGGCACCGGACGCTTGAGCCGGTTGAACGTCTGGTGGCTGAAGCTGGGCATTGCGGTGGAGCGCATCGAGCCGGGCAAGCCGCAGCAGAACGGTCGCCACGAGCGGCTACACCGCACGCTCAAAGCCGAGACAGTGAGACCTCCGGCTGGCGATCGTCGCCGACAGCAGCGCCGCTTCGACCTCTTTCGTCATGAATACAACCAAGAACGTCCGCATGAAGCGTTGAGACAGCGGCCCCCGGCGGCGTTCTATGCACCAGCAACACGCGCCTATCCCAGCGAGCTTGCTGATCTGGATTACCCGGGGCACTGGGAGCGCCGACGAGTGCGCCACGACGGACGCATCAAGTTCCTCGGCGAGAAGTACTTCCTGAGTGAAGCGTTGGCTCGCGAGTTGGTCGGGCTAGTCGAAGTGGACGAAGCCATTTGGCAGATCTGGTTCGGTCCGGTGGAACTCGCCTTGTTCGACGCCGCCAACCGCGTACTGTGGCCGCTCGGCTCGGCAGTCAGTGGCCCCCGCGGGGGCCACTGACCACCGCCTATACTGTTACCCATCCGTCCGGTTTAGAGTGTTACCTATCAGACCGGTCGTTCAGCGCGCCACCGCGTCCCCTGCCCCACCTTCGTAAGAGAGCACCCACACACCAACCAGTCCCAACCCCATGGCTGCGATCGTTCTAGGGTCCAAATGTTCTCGCAAGAATAATCCTGCGAGTAGGACCGTAATTATTGGTTCGAGGCCGATCAGAATCGAAACGTCCGCAGCCTGCGTGTACCGCAGACTCTCGACCTGCAGCGTCGGCGCCAACGCGAAGTTGACCACGCCCAGCACCGCCACGAGATACCAATCTCTTTTCTCAAGCCGTGGGAGACCAATGAGTGGGAGTAGGAGCAGGTAGCCGAACGTCGCGATGCCGTAACGAAAGACGACAACGGAGCCGACAGGCATCGCGTCGCCGGCAAACTTCATCGCCACGTACGAGCCTGCCCAACCCACCTGCGCCGCCAGCAGCAGCGTCCATATGCGCGAACCCACGACTTAGTGTGACCGAGTGAATAATAGGGAAGCTACAGTCCCTGCTCAAAAACGACATCAACCGGAATAGCAGCCGCCTCAAGACGATCCAAGTCCGCCTGCAACTGCTCGCCGATCGATCCCATCTCGTCCACAAACCGCGACGCGCCGTCGTAATCACCCTCACCTTGCAAGCGCAGGATCTTCTCCGACAGCGCATCGACCGCCCGCCGCATCTGCTCAAACTCCACCCGGTACGTGCCCCTGTCTTCGTCCCGACTGAACGCGCCCATCTCCTCGAAGAAGTTAAACCGCAGCGTATTCGCCACACCGTGTGCGCTCGAAGCACCGAACCGGACCGACCGGAAGATCCCCGCCAGGAAGGTGACATAGTTGTCCATCAACTCGCCATCACCCATCTCGCCACGCCCGTGAAGTTCCGTCACCATGTAGAGCCCAAGAATGTCAGCCTTACCCTCTTCGAGAGCTGACGCATGATCCTTCATGGCTTCACGCACGCTGCCCCGCCCGGTGATCGTCTCCTTGATACCCAAACCATGGGCTACTTCATGGAACATCGTGTTCGCGAAAAACGCGTCAAAGTCGACGTTCCTTCGTTGGTCTTCGGCAATCAATACGTCAGCGATCGGCAGCAAGATCTTTTCGAACTTCGCCCGCATCGAGTTCTTCAACTGCAAACGACGAGCGCCCTTTTGTAACTGGACTTCCTCGTCGTTCGGCAGATTGATCGCAATCGTCTTCGCGCCTGCATTGCTGTCGCCCGCGTAGTAAAGCGCGTCGTAGGCGTTCAGATCAGAATTTCCGCCCGGCGGCTCCTGCTTGTACTCCGCTGCAACTGGCAGCCCCTCTTGCAGTTCGCCCAACATCGACACGTACTTCTCAAGCCGCTCGCTCCACGCCTTGTCTTTGATCAACACATAGGCCTCAAACGCAGCCTTGTAACCGTAGAGCTGATCTTCGTAAAACTCAATCGGTCCAATCACAACGTCGATCGTGTTGTCCTTCATCTCCATCCAAGCAAGATCACTCGGCTGGTAATCGTCGCTCAGCAGAGCGTCTGCTCTCAACTCGAGGTAGCGCTTCAATCCCCGCTCATCCGCCAACTCCGCGGCAGCCCGCAGCTTGTCTGCAACCACCGTCAACTCTTCACGGAAAGCCTCGCTGTATGGCACCGCGACCAAGCCACCCTCGTCATCCCGTCGCACCAACGTATAGAGGCTCTTCAGCGCTACGCCGTCGTCCGCCGACGCCGCGACCGCCGCCTCGAACTCTTCTTTCGTCATGTCATGCGGATAGAACTCGGCACCCTCCGGCTTCGCACCCACGCCCGGAATGAACGCCGCGTTATCGGCGAGGCGGTCCCACGGTCCATAGTTGATCTCGGCCAACTGCCGTGCCGCCGGATCTTCGATCGTTGCCAACAGCGCGTCACGGTCTCCATAAGACTGGCGCCAGAAGAGTCCATTCATCACATCAGCCGCTTCCATCAACAACGGCAGCATCTGCCTCTGCCGTTCCGTCAGCGAACCGAGATCCGCCTCCAATCGAAAACTGGTGTATTTGTCTAACTCTTCTTGGTAGTTCATAGAGGCAGCATCTTCGTCCGACGCAGCATCTTCGTCCGACGCACCACCACAACCCGCCATCAGAACCGGCAGAACAAGTGCGGCAGCTAACGTAGTGCGAAGCATGACCTATTTTGGCACCAGCGTCGCACCCCACCACAAACAGGAACGGGGCCTCTCTCGCGCCCGCATCGAGAGACCCCGTTCGCCATTTAGTTAGAGGGAGACCCTAACTAAACTCGCTATGTCTAAGACTGCGGCAGGAACGAGACCTCTCCGAGCGCCCGACAACGGAGAGATCTCGTTCGCCGCTTGGCCAGGTCCGAAGACCGGGCCAAACCCAATGCGCCTTCTAATTGCGCGCCATCTGTTTGAACTTCGGCGTCGCCAGGAAGCCCGTGACCTGGTTGCGTTCGATATCGGTGACAACCACCTCGTAAGGCTGGGCCGCACCAGTGACGTAGAACTCGACCGGCTGATTGAGCAACCGGTTTTTGTAAACCGTCACTCGGTCGTCAGCCATCACCTCAAGGGTGTAGCGGTTTTTGCGGTAGTCGATGTCCTTCACTCTCATGTGAATGGACTCAAGCTTGGTGCGCTCCTTGGAGACCACCAGTTCGAACTGCGTCACGTCGCGTTGGCCCTGCATCCGCAGCCGTTCGATCGCCGCCTCGTGAGTTCCCATGCGCCCGGAGATCGCGTCGACATCTCCCTGCGTGCTCGCCAGCAAGTCAGCTGTCTCGCCGAGTGCCGCCCGCGTCTCATCGACGTCCGTCTGCACGCCGACGACCCTCACATTGACGTCTTCGATTCCCTGACGGTTTGTGTCTGTCACGCCGCGCACGTTGCCGATCTCACTCAAAAACATGTCCTGCTGAGTCCGCTCTTTCTCGGCTATCGTCTTCGCGAGTCGTTCCGCGCCTCGACGTGCCTCGGACCGTGCTCGTGCAGCGGCCTCTTTCTTCGTCTTCTCAATACTCGTTTGCAGCGAGCTGATCTCGCGCTGGTGCATACCGCTCTGGGCGGACAGTGACGCCTCAAGGTCACCCACCTCAGCCGTCAGCGCAGCGCGATTATTCGCCGCTGCCTCTTCGATATCGCCAACTTTGTTCATCAGCTGAATGTTGAATCCGATCAACGCGGCGACGGCGATACCGCCCACGATCTTCCACGCTCGACCACCGCTCCTGACCTCTGTGCTCTCTGTTGTTTCTTGCATCTCGTTTGCCTCCATTTGCCTCTTTCGGCCGCACCTTCCCTTATGCACAGGGCGTGCCAAACTCGAAACAGCCACGCAACTCCTTACCTATGAACTAGTTACAGGGAGAGCAAGAACGGGGAAGCCCCGGCCAGGGCCAGGAAGAAAAAGAACATTCTTCGGGATAGCCGGTAAGTATTACCCGGCATGCACGACGAGCGAAAAAGGGCGGCAACCCTTCAGCGAGGGATCGATTCCAGCTCCCGAACTAGCTGCGGCAGACTGATCTCCGCACGACGGTCGGCACCAAACCTCGCAGCGTTGTAGCTCGCGAGCACAGCGCGGAACGCCCGCTCGACTCGAGGCTCCACGAGATGCTCCGCAACATCTTCGCCAGTCTCGTGCGGCGCGCACTTCGCCCCCCGCTTTTCAAGAGCCCTCAGTGCCCGCTGGAAGAAGTACCGTGTATCGTCGGCACGACCATTACCCCGCTGCAAGCGCCGACGCCTAAGAAACCGAGACCACGGTGGACGCAAAAGCATAGCCAGCAACAGCACGACTAACAGGCCAACTACCGGTCCGAATGCGTCCAATGAACGACCGATTCCGTCTAGACTCACACCATTGGCTCGAACGCTCGCAATCCAACCCTCGACCACCAGACTGATCTGCTCCCAACCGAGCGCCATAGTCAGTACGGCCGAGCGCGAACGCACCTGCACACCGACCGCGACTTCTGCCTGGCGCGAAGCATCGTAATCGACCACCCACTCGATCCAGGCCGCCTGCAGCGCATCCCAGTACATCCACAGCTCACTCAACGCACCGCGAGCTGCTGCTGGCCGCGGTGGGGAAGGGTCAAACTCCAACCAGCCATAGCCCGGAACATACGCGTCCACCCATGCATGTGCATCGCTCGCCCGCACCACATGCATGCCCGTCAAAGGATTCTCCACGCCACCAGCGAAACCGCCCACCAACCGTGACGGTATGCCGAGTGTTCGCAGCATCAGCCCCATCGCCGATGCGAAGTACTCGCAATGCCCCTCTCTGCGCTCAAATAGGAAATGCGCCAGTGGATCATCCCGCCGCTCATCCGGCAAGTCCAATGTGTAGCTATAGTTCTGTTGAAAGTAGCGCTCGATCCTTCGGGCGCGCTCCATCGTACTGCTCGCCCCCTCGGTAATCTCCGCAGCCAGCTGGCCAATTCGCGGATCATGTTCGGGCATCTGCAGGTAGTCTGCTCGGAACCGCCGCGAGAACAACTCGATCACGTCGGTGGGCTGCACGCGGTCTCGATCGACCAACCAACTCGTTGCTTCAAACCGCAATCCTCGAGGCGGGCGGTCGGGCACACGAAACGTTCCTGAACGACTCATCAGCAACAGTGGGAACGATCCCGAGATCCGCTCCGGCTCACCGGCAACGAAGATCGCATCTGTCGGGAGCTCATCTAGTGCGACCCGGTAGCGAACCGAGCGACCTTCACCCACCCGCCTCTGCGCACGACGTATCGCGAAGCCACCCTGTCGCGGTCGCAGCGTCCGCAGATTCTGCGCCGGAGAGCCCGTCCAACGCACGCCGTCAAACCGGGGCAGTGTCACTCCACGCCAACGCAGATTCTGCATGGACGATCCATCGAGCGATTCGACGCGCAACACCGGCCTCGGGTCAGCGCTCAACGATCCGATGAGCCCCAGGTCCACCTGCTGTGAGAACCCGACCGAGTAGTCACCTCGCAGCGAATACCCCCCCGCGCCAGGGATCCTTGGCAAAATCGCAAACAGCCCCGCGCTCAGCACCAAGATTCCACAACCCAGCAGCAGGCCAAAGAGCGGCAGATAGCGTACCGCTCTGCCGTTGGATGTCGTGTCAGCGGTCTTCGCGTCACCCCTCGCGCCATGCAAAATTTCGTACGCCGCATAGGTCGAGATCGCTAAAACCTGAAACAGCAACAACAAGCCCAAGAAGCTCAATCCCGCTGTATACATCGACGCGGAAAGCAGATGTAGAAAGCCCAGCAACCCCAAAAAGAAGTAGTCACGGCCCGAACGCGCCATCAACAGCTGCAGCGCCGAGAAAAGACACAACAGTCGAATCGTCGGCGCTACAAAATCGAGCGAGAGCCAAAAAATATCCGCCGGGTAGAAAAACAGAATCGCGAATGCGATGAGCGTCCCGCTTCCCCGCGGCAAGGTCGGCGTCGCGGGCCGAAATGCATGGACCGCTCGATAGAGCAGTGCCACCACCAGCAGCGTTCCGCTCACCAGATCGACACCACCACCCGCCGCGACTCCAGCAAAGCCAACGGCGATCAACAGTAAGAGCGATAGCTCGAACAACCGCTCCAATCGTCTAACGCCAGTCACGGAAGTTATTCTAGCGAGACTCAGAAACCCAACTGCGTACGCATATAACCCGGTCGATCCGTCGTGATGCCACGGACACCCATCTCAATCAGCTCTCTAGCCCGCTTCGGGTCGTTGACCGTCCACGTATAGAGATCCATTCCCCTGGCTGAGAGTTGGTCAACGAATGCCCGGTCAAATGGGCCATCGCCTGCGAGATCAAGACCGTCCAACGCCGCCTTCTCCGCACGCCGAATCAGACCATCGAGCGACGGATTCCCCCACCGAGCTCGTTCGCGAAGACCGAAACCATATATCCAGTAGGCCGGGATATCCGGCATCCGCTGTTTCGATTTCCTAATCACCGGATACCCAAACGAAATCAGCACAACCTGCGACCGCTTGCCCGACGCATCTATCGCACGTTCCAAATCCGATAGGGCCCGCTTCTCGCACTTCACCTCAATCAGCAAGCGACGGCCCTCGGGAACTAATTCCAACACCTCTTCCAGCGTCGGAATCCTCGTGCCCACCCAGCGCTCACCCTTCCAGGCTCCAACGTCGAGTTGCTTCAACTCTGCGAGCGTGGACTTCGCGACATCCAACTTCACACCCGCCACACGCTCGGTGTCCGCGTCGTGTATCGCCACGATCCGTCGGTCGCTGGTAGCGAATACATCGACCTCGACCGCGTCCGCCCCCTGCTCAAAACCCAACCGCACCGAGGGAAGCGTATTCTCCGGCGCATCGTACGAAGCACCCCTGTGGCCGACGATCTCAATCATTGGCCACCAGCTTACCGAACGGCGCTGATAGAATACGGACTGAGGACATTCACATGGCTTATCCCGAATACTTCATCGCCCCCATGCGCCAAGAGCTAGCCCAGAAGGGCATCACCGAAGCCCATACCGCCGAGGACGTCGACCGACTGTTGTCGGACGACAGCGGCACGGTAATGTTCGTCGTGAACTCCGTCTGCGGGTGCGCGGCAGGCAAAGCCCGACCCGGCATCATCCAGTCGCTCGACAGCGAGATCAAGCCCGACACCGTCGCCACGGTCTTCGCCGGAGGCGATATCGAGGCCACGGCCCGTCTGCGTGAGATCCTCTCCGACTACCCGCCGTCGTCCCCGTCGGTCGCCATCTTCCAAGGCGGCAAGGCAGTCTATTTCATGCCCCGCATCGAGATTGAAGGCAGCGACGCCCTCACCATCTCGCAAAAACTAAAAAGCGCCTACGAGCAACACTGCGCCCCATCAGTACAGTAAGCAGCGGCACGGCAACCCACTCCTCCCACTCTCGCTCAGGTGACTGGTACGACGTTGCCTGTCACCTAACCTCCAAAAGGCTGTCGTCACGGCGAGCCGGTTGTTCATGGGAATCAGGAGTCTGGAGAAAGGGGGAAGGTAGTGGAGGCTGGCGTGGGGGCGATGCCAGTTGTAATGGTGGAGCCAGGGTAACAGATGAGCGGCGCGCTGCTGGGATCAAGCTCAGAGTCCCAACTGTGACACTTCACGTACTGTCACATAAACTCTGGCGAAACTCCCTGCCCTAGTTGTGGAGCCTCAAGAGGTTGTTCATGGGAATCAGGAGTCTGGAGAAAGGGGGAAGGTAGTGGAGGCTGGCGTGGGGGCGATGCCAGTTGTAATGGTGGAGCCAGGGTAACAGATGAGCGGCGCGCTGCTGGGATGAGGAGTAGGAGCGAGCGTAAGCCCATTCTCTCAGAGCGGTCTGGATGAAGCGTTCGGCCTTGCCGTTGGTGCGCGGCGTGTAAGGACGGGTAAAGCGGTGGCGGATGCCGAGACGACGGCAAGCATCGCGGAAGAGGCGCGAGCGATAGCAAGAGCCGTTGTCGGTGAGCAAACGACGAATGGGGACGCCGAGGGAGCGGTAGTAACCGACCGCGGCGTCGAGGAAAGCCACCGCGGAGTGGCTGCGTTCATCGGGCAGGATCTGAGAGAAGGCGAGGCGGGAGTTGTCGTCAATAGTCAATAGTGACATGCACGAACTCCCAGCCAGCGCCGCGACTGGCCCGAGAGCGATCTCCGGTAACGCGATGACCGGCGCGGAGGAAGCGGCCGAGCTTCTTGATGTCGAGATGCAGCAGATCGCCGGGGGCGGCATGTTCGTAGCGGCGCAGGGGCCGAGCAGGTTCGAGATCGCGGATACGGTTCAGGCCGGCGCGGCGCAAGATGCGGCTGATGGTAGCGGGCGAGAGGCCGACAGCCTGGGCGATGTGTCGGCCGGTCCAACGCTGGCGGCGCAGAGAAATGACGCGCTCGACCAGCGCCCGAGAGGTCCGTCGCGGGCTGCGGTGCGGTCGCGAGGAACGATCGTGCAAACCGGCGACACCCTCGCTGCGATAGCGCGCCAGCCACTTGTGGATGGTTCTCAGTGAGACGCCACAGGCCGCCGCGGCGTCCCGTGGCGTCTGCTGCTTGGCGAGGACGCGCTCGACGATCCGCACTCGCAAATAAGGCGTCAATCGTGCATTCTTGTGGATGTTCATTCGGTCTCTCCAAGGTTGCTGTTGTGGGATAACTCCAGCTTCCCTGGTCCGGGACCGAATGAACAACCTATTGAGAGGTCACATCTAGTCCATCATGGGGACCGACGGCGCAACAGTACTTATATTGCTCGACGAGATGTTGAGATGTTTTCCACAAGAACGATGGCGGCAGCCGCGCTCATGTCGTTCCTGGCCGTAACGAACGGTTGCGGCCAGGATGAAGGAGCATCCCTTGAACGTCGATTCTTCTCTGCGGATTACGAAATCGCCAGGGAGCGGTTTCGCCAAGCTGCCGAGCGTGCCGGAGCTCGTCTTGACGCCCTCGAATTGGATGCGACAGGACCCGACGGTGGGGACCTCACAATCGATATCGCCTGGTTCGGCTCCGAACGACCTCGCCACGTACTCCTGCATTCTTCGGGCATCCATGGGGTCGAAGCCTTTGCGGGCTCTGCGATTCAGCTGCAGTGGCTGGAGGAAGGAATCTCGCCGCCGGAGAATACAGCGATCGTCATGGTGCATGTGCTCAATCCCTATGGAATGGCTTGGCTGCGGAGATTCAACGAAAGCAACGTCGACCTGAATCGCAACTTTCTTCCTCCAGACGTGCCGTACCGAGGAGGCCCCGAGGGCTTTGAACAGTTCGATTCGTTTCTCAATCCTTCCACGCCACCCACTTGGGATTTCTACCATCTCCGCGCAGGCTGGCTTGTTCTGCGTCACGGCATGTCGACTCTCAAACAGGCTATCGCTGGCGGACAGTATGAGAACCCCAAGGGACTGTTCTTCGGCGGAAGGGCCCTCGAAGAAGGTCCGCGCAAGTTTCAGCAATTTGTTTTGGATCGCTTTGCGGATGTCGAGCGTCTCGTCGTCGTCGACGTTCACACTGGCTTGGGGCCCTTTGCCGTAGACACGTTGCTCGTGCATGCCGCCGATGAGGGGGCCCCTTTGTTCGAGACCATGCAAGAGACCTTCGGCGATCGAGTCGCTTCGTTAGATCCTGATCGCAGCGTGGCCTACAGAATCACGGGAGTCTACGACGCGATGTATCGTCGCGTGCTGCCCAAGACTGACGTGTACTTCGTCTGCCAGGAATTCGGCACCTACAACGTCGTGGAGGTCGTACGGTCGCTGCGCGCCGAGAACCGTTGGCATCACCACGGCGATGCCAGCCTAGATCATCCCGCCAAGCTGGAACTCAAGGAAGCCTTTTCTCCGAATGACGAGGCGTGGAGAACGGAGGTGCTAAACAGAGGAGCCGTGGTAATCGAACAGGGACTGGGCCTCGCTTTCACCGAATAGTTGCGCCGACGGTGACGGTCAGGCGACCCCGCTAGAGCGGCACCGTGCCACAATTGCGAGGATGTCTCGGATTGCCCTAAGAGAGCGGCCTCTTCCCCTACAACCCTCTCCACGAACGTTGGTACTCATTCATACACAAGACCACCCCTGCCGCGCTCCTTTAGCGCTACAATTTCCCCATCATCGTCATCGGCTCCAGCATCAGCCATTACCGCATAGTCGAGAAACTCGGCGAGGGCGGCATGGGTGTCGTCTACAAAGCTGAGGACACCAAGCTGAAGCGCGAGGTGGCGCTCAAGTTCCTGGCCCCTCATCTGCTCAGCGACGAGGAAGCGAAGGAGAGATTTCTCCGTGAGGCCCAAGCCGCCGCTGCTCTCCACCATCCCAACGTCTGCCCGGTTCATGAGATCGATGAGATTGAGGGCAAGACGTTTATTGCGATGGCCTTCCTTGAGGGCGAGTCGCTTGAAGAGCGAATCACCGAGGGGCCGCTCTCGATCAAGGACGCGCTCGACATCGCTCACCAAGTCGCCGACGGGCTGGACGCGGCTCACGAGAAAGGTGTTTTTCACAGAGACATCAAGCCAGCCAACATCATGATCGACCCCAAGGGCCGTGCCACGATCATGGATTTTGGGTTGGCGCGGCTCACCGAAGCATCTCGCCTGACCAAGCTCGACACCGCCATGGGCACCGTCGCCTACATGTCTCCCGAGCAGGGCCAGGGCATGGACGTCGACGGGAGAACTGACATCTGGGCGCTGGGCTGTGTGTTGTATGAGATGGTCTCTGGGCAGCGCCCGTTCCAAGGCCAATACGACCAGGCTCTGCTCTACGAGATCGTTCACGAAGAGCCAGCGTCATTGACCGGGCTGCGAACCGGGGTTCCGGTCGAACTGGAGTTCGTCATCGGCAAGTGCCTCGAGAAGGATGCCGATAGTCGCTATCAACAAGCTCGTGAGACTGCGGTCGATCTCCGCAACCTCCAAGACAAGCTGCGGTCGGGCCGCTCAACGATTCTGCGAACAACGCAGCAGGCCGCTGGGGTTCACGCAACCGCGATGGCGGCACAGACGCTGAACCCGGCGGCAGCACTGCCGCCCAATACAGTGGCGGTTGGCAAACGGCGGTTACAGGTCGCGTACGGACTGGCAGCCGTGCTCGCAGTCGCCTTTCTCGGCCTGTCGGCAGTCCACTTCACAGAGGCTCCGCCAAACGCGCTCTTGCGGCGGTTTGCTCTGATTGATACCGAGTCCGTCGGTACAGGCGGTAGCATTGGAACCAGCGCCTACACTTCTCCTGTCGCGATCTCGCCTGACGGCAGACACATCGCGTATGTGTCAGGAAATTCGGAACAGGCGTTGTCGGTTCAGGATCTCGACCAGAGCAGTCCACGTGCATTGGAAGGCTCCGAGGGAGCAGTTTCCCCGTTCTGGTCTCCTGACAGTGACTTCATCGGATTCGCCACTACCGAGGCGCTGTTCAAAGTCTCGGTGCGGGGTGGTATTCCGAGCCGATTGTGCGAATTGCCGAGTGACCATTTTCACGGCGGATCGTGGAGCCCGGACGGCGAGTCCATCGTGTTCAGCTCGGGCCAGCCGCACAGCCTCTACGAAGTTTCCGCCCGGGGAGGGTCCCCCGAGCTGATCCCGTCCGCCGAGGACTTTGAGCAACGCGGACAGGCCGCTCCGGCCGTGTGGCCGCACTTTTTGCCAGCCAGCGCAGGTGATCGTGTCGTGGTGTTTTCCGTTGGCAGTTACGGAACCCCCACACTGGTGGTGCAAGACCTCGGCACAGGTCGTACGACAGTACTGGGACCCGGTGCCTACCCCCACTACGCGGCGAGTGGTCACATCCTGTCGCAGCCTGCTGCTGAGGTCTACGAACTCTGGGCCTTGCCGTTCTCTCTCGATACGCTTGAGGCAGTCGGAGAGTCGTTCCCCGTCTCCGAGAGCAGCGGCTACCCAACTGCCGCCAACGAGGGAACGATGGTCTACCTGGACAATATCGGAGGGAATGGAGCTGGCCAGACTCTCTCCTGGCGTGACCTCACGCGAGATTAGCTGGAGACAATCGGCCAGCCGCAATTGAACATGTCTCAGCCCGCCCTCTCGCGCAGTGGCCGGCGGGTAGCGGTGAGATCGAGCGAGAGCGGCAACAATGACATCTGGGTTCACGATCTGACTCGCTCCACCAAGACGCGCCTGACGTTTGAGACAGTATCGGAGGTTCATCCTGTTTGGTCTCCCTCGGGACGCGAGATCGCCTACCGGCGCAACGACGCCGGACCAGGAGATAGCCTGATGCGCAAGGCCGCGGACGGAACCGGCGAAGCGGCCGTGTTGGTGCAGTCGGGAAATCCTCTCCTTGCGCCCGACTGGTCGCGTGACGGTCGCTATCTCGTTTACGAGGAGGTCGACCCTGAGACTCTGGCGGACATCCGCTACATCCAGCTTGAGACCGGTGGAAGCGCGTCCGAGCCCGTCACCTTTGTCGCTACCCCAGCCGCGGAGCGATCTCCGAAGCTGTCTCCGGACGGTCGGTTCGTGGCCTATCTATCCAACGAATCCGGGCGCTATGAGGTCTATGTGCGCCCGTTTCCCGAGGGGGCTGGTAAGTCGCAGGTGTCGGTGAACGGAGGATCGCGTTTACACTGGCGAAGCGACGGCACTGAGTTGTATTACGTCGAAGGAACGTCCCTCATGTTGGTAACGATCCAGACCGATCAGGGGATCTCGATGGGGCAACCCCAAGTGCTCTTCGAGTCCGATGCCCTCACTTCAAATCCGTACGCGTCCTATGACGTGTCCGCCGACGGGCAACGCTTCGTGATGATCTCGTCCGTTGAGGGCGAAGACGCTCCACCCCCATCGATCCGCGTCGTCCAAAACTGGTACGAAGAGTTCCGGGATCGGGAACGGTAGCCCCAGTGGGGCGTCTCACCTCTCATTGACGCTGCTCCGACAGTCTGTGACAATCGCGGCACGCAATGATGAGAACCTACCTAGCAGCACTCCTCCTACTAGCAGCAACCGCAGCCTTCGCCCAACAAGCCCAATACGACCTGCTGCTCCAAGGCGGCTACATCATCGACCCCAGGAACGGCATCTCCGGACGTCGCGACGTGGCCATATCCGACGGCGTCATCGCAGCCGTAGCTGAGTCGATCGACGCGTCGACAGCCGACCGCGCCGTCGACGTCAGCGAACTCTACATCACGCCTGGTCTGGTCGATCTGCACGTTCACGTCTTTTCGACCAACAACATCCCCGACGCGTGGGCCGGCGACAACAGCCTCCAGCCGGACGTCAACTTGTTGCCGAGCGGCGTCACCACCGCGGTCGATGCAGGCAGCGCCGGATGGCGCAATTTCGAGTTCTTCCGCCATACCGTCATCGACAAGCCGCAACTCAAGACCCGCATTCTGGCTCTCATCAACATCGCCGGCCTGGGCATGATTACCGACCTGCCCGAACAAGGCGACTTCAACGCTGAGGAAGTCGCCCGCTTGGCGGCAAAGCACAAAGACGTCGTCGTCGGCGTCAAGAGCGCTCACTATCAACTAGCCGACTGGGAGTCCGTCGACCAGGCGCTCGCGGCAGGGACGGCAGCCGACATCCCCGTCATGGTGGATTTCGGATACTTCTTGCCCGAACGACCGTTCCACGAACTCGTACTCAATAGACTGCGCCCCGGCGACATGCCGACCCACGCCTTTCGCGGACCCGTGCCCTGGGTCGATGCCGACGGCAAACTCTACGACTATCTACGCCAAGCACGCGAACGCGGCATCAAGTTCGACGTCGGTCACGGCGGCGGAAGCCTTGTCTTTCGCAACGCTGCGCCAGCCGTCCAGCAAGGCTTCTACCCCGACTCGATCTCGACCGACCTGCACTATGGCTCGGCCCTCGGCGGCATGATGGACATGCAAACCACCATGTCCAAGTTCCTGGCCATGGGCATGCCGTTGGACGAGGTGATCCGAGCATCCACCTGGAACCCGGCTCAACAAATCCATCGCGAAGAGTTGGGACACCTGACGCCTGGAGCAGTCGCCGACATCGCCGCCTTCCGCATCCTCGAAGGCGTCCATCGCTTTCGCGACGCCAGCAACGGCGTCCTCGAAGGCTCACAACGTTTGTTCTGCGAACTAACCCTGCGCGAAGGCCGCATCGTCTGGGACTGGAACTCCATCACCGGCCTCGACTACAAGTCACTGCCGCCCGACTATGGCGTCCGCCAGGGCGTCGATCACATCATCCCGCCACCGAAGTAACCCGGAGTTGTAGAGGAGCATCGTCGACGGTGACGGTCAGGGGACCCCGCTAGAGCGGGACAGGAAGGCGTGAAGGAATAGCTTTTCCGTTGTCCAGCGAGAGAAACGGGCAGCGTTCTCGCGGTCGGAGGCAAGGTGGAGTTGGAAGCGGAGCAGCAACGAGCGTCTGAGCGAGCCCGCCGCGCTAACGATCGGCGGTGGATGACCGTTTTCTTACGCCGGGGCGAGTCGGAACATGCGTTGTAAGTTGAAGGTCATGGCGGCCCACAAGGCTTCACAACGCACCTTTAGTAAGCCGCGTGTCGAGAACCGTCTGAGTTTCAGTTTCTGCTTGATCCAAGCGTTTGGAAACTCGATCAACGGCGCTCGTTGTTTGTAGATCGCTAGCGCTTCGGGTTGCCTCATCTTCTCGTCGAAGCGTTCGATCGCGGGGTCGTGGATGCGTACCGATGCCGTTCGACCGCCGCTGTTGAGATTCAACTCGGGACAACAACGTTCACGCTCGGGGCAAGCTCCGCAGTCGTCAGCGTCAGCTTGATAGACGTAAGTCACCGAGCCCTTCGGCCTGCTCGTGTGGCGATAGCGGAGCCGCTTTCCCTCGGGACAGATCATCTCATTCGACGCTTCGTCGTAGTCGAAACGGTCGAGCAGATAGTCTTCGTGACGCCGCGCCGCGCGGCCTGCAAAACCTTCGTTGCGGCCGGTCCAGGTCGAGTAGTAATCGATGCCGCGCTCGTCCATCTCGACAACCGAAGCGTTGTTGGTATACCCACCGTCGGCCAGGCACTGCGGCGGATACCGTCCGTTGCGGCGACGCAAGCGATCCATCGCGGGCGCGATCTGTTGACCATCTTGGGGGTCGCTGACAACTTCTAAATCGGCGATCAGGCCGTGCTTCGCATCAGCAGTGATCTGCACGTTGTAGGCCGGTGCGACACCGCCATCGTTGATCCACATGAAGCTGGCGGTCGGGTCGGTCGAGGACGCTTGCGGTTCTCTGCGCTTGTCACCTTTCTTCGCCGCACGCAACCGCTCGATCTCTTCGAGCGCTTCAGTTAAGCGTTGTTCTTGTTCGCGGGCACCGCGCCGACGAGCGGACGCTTCGCGCTTCGTCGTTTGTTCTTCCTGCTCTTGCCGCTCCAGCTCGCGCAAGTGTCGGCGGGCCATCGCCAGATGCGCTTCGATCCTGCCGCGTCGCCGAAAGCTCTTCTTGTTCACATCGGCGCGGATCTTGGTGCCATCGACCGCCACGCGTTCGAGTGTGATCAACCCCTTCATCGTCAGCATTGCGAGCACTTGCTCGAACAGTTGCTGCAACGCCTTGCCCTGTCCCACGCGGAAGTCCGACAAGGTGTGATGATTGATCGGACGCAAGCCGGTTAGCCATTCGAAGCCCGGCTCGTACTCCATTTGACGCGCGATCTCACGCGCTGAATGCAGGCCTTTGGTGTAGGCGTAGAGCCAGACCGAAACCAGCAGATGCGGTGAGTGCGCACTGCGTCCCACCTGCCCCTCGACCGCTCGCGCCTCGCACTCAAATCGCGACAGATCGAGTTGTTCGACCAGCCGCCAGATCTTGCGCGCCGCATGATCTTCGTCGACTAAGCGATCGACATCGAGCGGTCGCAGAATTTGCTGGCTGCGGTTGATTGGGATGTAGCGAGCGGCAGGGCGTTCCGGCATGTCTTATTATCGCCAAGTAATTGGTGTAATAGAGTCTAGGAGGGCTATTTATTCACAGCTTCCAGTCACGGAACTCCCCCGCCTTTCTAGCCAGAGTGGCCAAACAGCGGCTGTGGGGCGAAGACGCGGCTGAGTTCTCCCCGAGCGGGCCTTCGTTCAGGCGACGCGGTATATAATGTGCCAGTGCCAAAAGGAAATCCCGGCTCAAAGGGGAGTATCGTATGGAACGCCTCCTAGTATTGATGTTGACCGTTGGCGTTTGCAGTGGTTGGGGTCAGACCCAGGCGGCTGCGAATCAACTGACGGTCGAGGAACAGCGGGAAGGGTTTACGCTGCTCTTTGACGGCATGTCATTGGACGGCTGGGACGTGCGTCCCGGGCAAGAGGCCGTTTGGCGAGTGGTCGATGGAGTGATCGAGAACGACTCAAGCGCTCCGGGCGCGACCCTGTTGACCAAGCAGGATTTCGCGAACTACGTGCTCAAGGCGGAATTCCGTGCCCACCCGGGAGTCAACTCAGGCTTGATGTTTCGGCAGCGGCGGGAGGGCAGCGGGCCCCCGGCAACGGCTGCCGGCATGAGCGGCTACGAGCTGAACATCCGCGACAAGATCCTCGAAAACCGCCCTGGAGCCTACCTGACAGGCAGCATTGTTGAGGTGGCTCGGGCTCCCGCCGACGCGAAGATCGTTCCGGGCCAGTGGAATACCTTCGAAGTGACCATGAACGGAGACCACATCGTGGTCGTCTACAATGGACGGAAAGTGGTGGACGCCCACGATTCCACCTTGGCTTCGGGCGCCATCGGCTTGCAGTCGGCGCACCCGGTAGATCCTCCCGGCGCCAAAGTGGAATTCCGCAATCTCAAGGTAAAGCGCCTGCCGTAGCCGGGACGCGCCGGATAGGACCGCGTAGCTCGACTCTCCAAGGCCAGGGGTGACGCACCACCCGGTGTAGGTCTCGGCGTGGGAAGACTGCGGTGGAGGGCTTGTCGTTTCCGTGGACTCCAAACCGACTGCACGCGACCGGTTGCAGCCGGGTGACTTAGCCTCTTCCTCATCCACTCCTGCTTCCCAGTCAACCGTTGTATCGATCAATTGAGACCACCCCGGTTCGCGGCAGTAACCCCTTGAAACAGGCCGTTTTGACGCTCTGAAGACCCTCAAATTGGGTTGGTGCCGCGAATTCCGGTGGTCTCAAGCGGTCGACGCAACACCCGGCGCGAAGGGAGAGCGTGAAGCGTAAGCCAAAGAAAGCAAAGGCGAAGCGGCGAGGACGCTCCGCTCTCATCTGCATGTCATTGCAGTACAACGAGTTACGCAATTGCGATTAATGGCTTCCGCTTGTAGGCAAGCCCCTTGCCGCTCTCATCGCTAAGACATTTCGGTTGAACGACTTAGGCCTAGTGTTGCGTTGACCGGTTGAGCCGGCACCCAATATAGGAAGTTACTCATAGCCGTTCCTGGCAGCCCTTTCAGGAGTACTAAGAGGGTACAATCCCCCTGTCATGATGGTCGGCCAGAGCATCAGCCACTACAAGCTCGTCTCGCAACTCGGCGAAGGCGGCATGGGTGTCGTCTATAAGGCCGAAGACACCAAGCTCAAGCGCCAAGTGGCGCTCAAGTTCCTCGCTCAGCACTTGCTCGACGATGCCGAGGCCAAGGAGCGCTTCCTACGCGAAGCCCAAGCAGCAGCAGCGCTACACCATCCCAACATCTGTCCGGTTCATGAGATCGATGAGGTCGATGGTAAGACCTTCATCTCGATGGCGTTTCTCAAGGGTGAGACGCTTGAAGACCGCATCGCCCAAGGACCACTCTCACTCAAGGATGCTCTAGAGATCGCACGCCAAGTCGCTGACGGATTAGAAGCGGCGCACGAAGAAGGCATCTTCCATCGCGACATCAAGCCAGCCAACATCATGGTCGACCCGAAAGGTCGCGCCACGATCATGGACTTTGGGTTGGCTCGACTGACTGAAGCCTCCCGGCTAACCAAGGTTGATACCGCGATGGGAACGGTCGCCTACATGTCTCCCGAGCAGGGCCAGGGCATGGACGTCGATGGAAGAACTGACATCTGGGCGTTGGGCTGCGTGCTGTATGAGATGGTTTCCGGGCAGCGCCCGTTCCAGGGCCAGTACGACCAGGCGCTGCTTTATGAGATTGTCCACGAGGAACCGGCAGCATTAACTGGCCTGCGCACCGGCGTGCCGATCGAGCTGGAGTTGTTGACGTCAAAGTGCCTCGCCAAGGACCGCGACGACCGCTACCAGCATGCGAGCGACGCCGCAGTCGATCTACGCACTCTTGGCGAAAAGCTCAAGTCGGGCCGCTCGACGATCCTGCGAACCGCACCAATGACCGGTGCAGTCCCGGCGCCCATGACCGCGGGCCAGACGTTGAATCCGGCTGAGGCGCTGCCGCCTGGTGCGGTGATTGTTCAACAGAAGAGCCACCGAGCGGCGCAGGCGTTGGCCGCCGCGTTTGCTATCGCCTTCTTCGCCGTACTCGCTATTCACCTCACCGAGGTCCCACCCGAGGCGCCCCCGGCGACCGTAACGCGCTTTTCCTTCGCTCCAGAGCGCCTCTCTGATGCACGGATCTCGCCGGACGGCAAGTACATCCTGTATGCCGCTGGGGGAGGCAGCGAAAGCAGCCTCTGGCTGCGCTCGCTCAGCGACGAGTCAGCGCGTGAACTCCCAGGCACGGAAGGAGCGATTGGCGGATTTTGGTCACCGGATAGCTCGTGGATAGGATTCGCCACCGTTGGCATTGGTGGGGAATTGAAGAGAATCTCGATCGACGGCGGTAGCCCCATCACACTCTGTGAGTTGCCATCCGGCAGCCAATACGCTTACGCTTTCTTGGGAGGATCGTGGAGCCCGGACGACGAGCGTATCGTGTTTTCCTCGGGCTTGCAGATGTACGAGATCGCCGCGCGTGGCGGCCAGCCGCAGTTACTGTTCGACTCCAGCAACAGTCCTCGGCCTTACGCCTTCTACCCTCACTTCTTGCCAGTTGGTCGTGGACCTGCGGCGCTTGTCTACACGGCGGCGCAAAACCCTGCCGAGCACTGGGTGGCGGTGTTGAACTTGGAAACGGGAGAACGTCGCGAACTCGGCCCAGGCAGTTGGCCGGTCTACTCCACGGATGGTTACTTGGTCCACGGGCCCACCGACAGTAGCGAACGCGGACTGTGGGCGTGGCCATTTTCTCTTGAGACCCTGGAGCCGGCCGAGGACGCATTCCCGATCAGTACAGTCGGTCTAGCGGCCACCGTATCCCACGACGGCACGTTGGCGTATCAGGACCAAGTGGGTAACGGTGCGGACCGGAGTCTCGCCTGGCGCAACCGTGCGGGCGAAATGCTCGAGACGGTTGGCCAGCCGCAAAACATGGCACAGCCTGCCCTCTCACCTGACGGCCAGCGGATTGCGGTGAGGTCTACCGAGAGCGGAAGCCCTGACATCTGGGTTCACGATCTGATCCGTTCGACCAAGACTCGGTTGACGTTTGAAGAAGGGACTGAAGCCTGGCCGAATTGGTCTCCCTCGGGACGGGAGATTGCCTACCGGAAAGGAAATAGCCTGTTGCGCAAGGCCGCGGATGGGACAGGTGAGGCCGTGGTACTGGTGGAGGGCGAAGGCAATCTGTTCAGTCCTGACTGGTCGCGTGACGGCCGCTATCTGGTTTACGAAGAGGTCGACCAGGAAACCCGCCGAGATATCCGCTCAACGGTGGAGCTTCAGGCCGACGGCGACACTGGCGAGCCCATTACGTTTCTGAGTACGCCCGCCGAAGAACGCGATCCCCATCTCTCGCCGGACGGCCGCTTTTTGGCCTATTCGTCGGACGAATCAGGCCGCCATGAGATCTACGTGCGTCCATTCCCCGATGGCGGCGGGATGTGGCAACCTTCGGTGAGCGGCGGGACGACTCCGCGTTGGCGCAGCGACGGCAGCGAGTTGTTCTATCTTCAGGGTTCGACGCTGATGGCGGTCTCGGTCTCGACCGAGCAAAGCTTCACACGCGGTCAGCCGCAGGTGCTCTTTGCATCACCCGACTTGGCCTTTGGCCTCGGTCGTAATTACGACGTCTCCGCCGATGGCCAACGGTTCGTAACGATAGCGCCCGTCGAAGATGATGATCAGGAGGCGAAGGCACCCTCGATCCGCGTCGTCATGAACTGGGCGGAAGAATTTCGGGATCGCGAGCAGTAGAAACCTCGGTTTCAGCCTCCGAGTTTCCCCATCCCGAGTAACTTCCTATATTGGGGGTGGTCTCAAGCGGTCGACGCAACACCCGTCGCGAACGGAGAACGTGACGCGTAAGCGGAAGAAAGTAAAGGGGAAGAGACGAGGGCGCCTCGCTCTCGTATGCATGTCATTGCAGTGCAACGAGTTACGCAACTGCGATTAGTGGCTTCCGCTGGTCGGCAAGCCCCTTGCCGCTCTCACCGCTAAGACATTTCTGTTGAACGACTTAGCCCTAGTGTTGCGTTGACCGGTTGAGCCGGCAGGACATATAGGAAGCTACTCCGGGCCAATATGTCCATCGTTACAACGCGACCGAATCTGAGTCCGCAGGGGGACGCCAGGAACGACGGTTGATTCCCACAGTTGTGAGTCGATACCACCAACTGATGGCGGAGAAGGCCGCGTGCACAGACCACGTTTTCAATCAGATCCATTCTGGATGGGAGCGCCGTGGTTCTTCGATGGACAAGGTGCTGAAGTGCAGCGCCTACCCAATCGACACTGGCGACTACCGAGCGATGAACGAACCGACCGGCGGCCCCGCCAGACGACCCTCTCACCGCGGGGGATCCGGATTAGGGGCTTGCGCTCCCATTATTTGGTCTAGACGCTGTCTGCCTGCTGCACCAGGTGCCCCGTTATCTCAGCCGGGCGTCCACCCCACGTGTTCATGAAGACGATTGCCGCTACTCCTTCTTCGGGCACGAGACCAATGTCGGTGTTGATGCCCGGATCACCACCGGCGTGTCCCCAGACCTCGTGACCGCGCGCTTCGGAATTCGAGTACCAGGTCAGGCCCTGGGATAGATCAGGCGCCATGTGATGGGACCGCATCATCTCACCGATGGTGCTCTCCTCCAGGATACGTGTCCCCGCCAGTGTCCCGCCGTTCAGATAGGCACGCGCGAAGCCAGCGAGCTGTCGCACACTGGTCCGCAGGAATCCGTCCGGGAAGTTGGGGTGGTTGTACACACAATTGGCGTGGTGACCATCACCCACTGGGACCGTGGGCCCGGTTCCTTCCTTGATCACGCCCAGGGCGCTACCTCCCCATGTCGGGCTTCGCACCTCTTCGCCCTGCCTGTATGTGTAGGGCACGACGTGTCGCGAGACGTCCACCTCAGTCAGGTACCAGGAGGTCTCGTTCATCTCGAGCGGCTGGAAGATCCGGGTCCGGCAGTAGTTCTCGAAGTCCTCCCCCGATATACGCTGGACCAGATAGCCGAGCAAGCCGTACGCCACGTTGTTGTACTTCCAGCGATCGCCTGGCCCCCAACTCTCGAAGTTTTCTGCCGCGTCGTAGAACCGGCCTCCGGGCTGGAGGTACCCCTCGATCCACTCAGTCAACGAGACAGCCGGATCACCGCATTGATACATCCTGCCGTACCAGTCACCATCGCGGATGGAGGAGCGGTGGGTCAAGAGGAGTCGGAACGTGATCGGCAGATCCGGGTGTTTCGGATTCCGCACGGGGAAGGGAGTGTAGTCGCTGACGTCATCGTCAAGGTGGAAGCGGCCCATTTCCCAGAGCTGCATTAGCGCGGTGGTCGTTACGGTCTTCGAGATGGAGCCGATGTTCTGGATCCCATCTAAGCTCATGGGGATCTGACGCTCGAGATCCGCAAATCCATAGCTGGCGGACCACGTCATGCGGTTGTCGTTGACGATGCAGGCTGCGACGCCAGCGATGTTGTACTTCGCCATGTGCCTGCGGACGAACTCGTCAATCTCTGGCGGGGACGCTGGCGGCCCTTCGGCGCAGCCCGTGCCAAATACGTAGGCGCCTCCGACCGCTGTGGCGGCAGCCGACAGGATCGTCCTCCGGTCGATGCCTCGCCCGATCATTCGACCAGCCTCGCGTGCAACTCTCCCTGCCCGCTCGCAGTCAATGCCGCGCCATCCCGTTCCTGAGCGATTTCCCCTGATCGATCAGTACCCATGCCGCCCTCGCCGAGCTTCTCGACGACCTTGTAGTGGCTGATGGAGGACCCGATGTGCAAGACGTCGCAATTGTAGCGTCAACCGCTTGCTGAAAGGGCTGTCAGGAGCGGCTTTGAGTTGCTTCCAATAGGGAAATGTAGGAAATGGCCCAATCCGGGCTCTCTTAGAGGGTCGAAACGGCCTGTTCAGGGGTCATTTCCTCGAACCGGGGTGGTCTCAAGGGGTCGATGCAACACTTCACCGAGAAGGAGAAGTAGATGCAAGAAGAACAGAAGGAACAGACGAGGAAGAGGCGGAGGTACACGGCGGCGGAGTTCGCTGAGGTGTGGGATCGCTGGGGACGCGGAGAGTCGTCGAAGACGATCGCCCGGGTAATGGACAGAGGTCCGTCGGTTTACTGGCTGCTGTTGCGCTACGGCGGCATCCGCCCGCGAACGCGCTGCCGCTCGCCGCAAGCGCTGACGCTAGCTGAGCGGGAAGAGGTCTCCCGAGGCCTTGCCTGTGGGCAGTCGCTGCGACAGATCGCCCGCAGGCTGAGTCGTGCGCCATCGACCCTGAGCCGCGAGGTCCGCCGCAACGGAGGTTCGAACCGCTATCGGGCGGCAGAGGCGGACAAGCAGGCCAGGAAGCGAGCACAGCGTCCCAAGTCGTGTCGGCTGCTACGCTGTCCCCAGCTCCGCCAGTTGGTTGAAGAGAAGCTGCGCGAGGACTGGGCTCCGCAACAGATTGCCGGCTGGCTGAAACGGACCTATCCGGGCCGCGAGTCACTTTACGTGTCACACGAAACGATCTATCGCAGTCTTTTCATCCAAGCCCGTGGGGCTTTGAAGAAAGAACTGACCCTGTGTCTGCGTTCCAAGCGCACGATTCGCCGCTCCCCGCAGGCCAGCCGCAAGGGCCGTGGCGGCGGACAGATTCGAGATCTGATCTCGATTAGTGAACGCCCGGCCTCGGTCGAAGACCGGGCCGTACCCGGTCACTGGGAAGGGGATCTTCTAGCCGGATCGAACAACACCTACATCGTCACCCTGGTCGAACGTCACACCCGTTATGTGATGTTGGTGAAGGTCTCCGGCAAGGACACCGCAACCGTCGTCTCGGCGCTGATCGAGCACGCCCGGCAATTGCCGGGCGTGCTCTACAAGTCGCTGACTTGGGACCGCGGGCTGGAGATGGCCGACCACAAACGCTTCACCCTAGCGACGGACATCGACGTGTACTTCTGCGATCCGCAGAGCCCCTGGCAACGCGGATCGAACGAGAACACGAACGGTCTGTTGAGACAGTACTTCCCCAAGGGAACCGACTTATCCGTACACTCACAAGAGCACCTGGACAGGATCGCTCGCAGGCTGAACGGACGGCCCCGCAAGACGCTGGAGTTTGAAACTCCAGCAGAACGTTTTGACGCTTGTGTTGCGTTGACCGCTTGAGCCGGCAGGACTTGTAGGAAGTTACTTAAGAGCGGCAATGGCAGCGCGATACGGCTGCGAGTGAACAGGTCGCGGAAATCAGACCGCTGCTACTGCTCCGCATCCGCCGGGTCGAGCAGGTGCGCACTTTCCTACGATTCTGTTCACGTGGCACGGCGGAGAACGGCGACATCTTCGCCCTGGCTGCGGCAGGCATGTTTCGCGATTTGTGGGATCATCCTCGCCGAGCTTCTCGACGATCTTGTAACCGGCATGGCCACTCCGGCTGCGGCTATCAGACGTTTCTCTTTGAACCGAATCGTGGTTGTCCCCGCTCGGAGAGAAATGGCCACGTGTGCAAGCGGTCATTGCTTGCCGGCGGCCACGCGGCGATCAATTTCCTTTCCCTGGAATCGGATGGAGTGAGGAGACGCAGAGAGGGAAGGGAGTAGAAGGAAGATGTCGGAGCTTATCAGCCCGCCGCGACCACCCGCCAGAGCACGACTAGTGTCGAAACCATGACCACCCAGAAAACCGTCTCTTTGATTGTGCGGTACATGGCCCTACTGTACTCCATCCGAAATTTCCTTTAATGACGGTGGATTCAAACCATCGATGCAACACTTCACCGAGGAAGGAGAATTGGATGCGAGAGAAGCAGAGGAAAGGAAGTGCCCGTTTTCAGGGTCATTTCCTCGAATCGGGGTGGTCTCAAGCGGTCGACGCAACACCCGGCGCGAAGGGAGAGCGTGAAGCGTAAGCCAAAGAAAGCAAAGGCGAAGCGGCGAGGACGCTCCGCTCTCATCTGCATGTCATTGCAGTACAACGAGTTACGCAATTGCGATTAATGGCTTCCGCTTGTAGGCAAGCCCCTTGCCGCTCTCATCGCTAGGACATTTCGGTTGAACGACTTAGGCCTAGTGTTGCGTTGACCGGTTGAGCCGGCAGGACTTGTAGGAAGTTACTCGGCGTTCCAACGTCCCGACGCCTATGGCGACGCTACCGGAATGACCGGACCCACTGGGGTCGACTTACCGTAGACGGTGAAAACCACCTGATTGTTGCCCGGCTGCGCTATCGCTGGTACACGGATCGCGAGCTGATAGAGCCCGGCCGTACCGGGCGTGACGCCCACATACAGTACGTCCTCCGGGGCCATCGGAATGCCGCCGAAGGTCACCATCGGGCTGGCACCTGGAAGTAGTTGTGCCGCGCCTGAGGGCAGTTCTCCTGCCTCCAGCCCTGCGGTCGTCTCACCCCAACCGGTGCCATAGAGCAAAATGATGTCTCCTGGCTCCGCTGGTCGCGAAGGCCCAAAGCTATCGTTCGGGAACGAGTCTTCTGGAGCCACAGGAACCGGTGGCTGACCGGGGATTGCGTTGAACCTGGCTGCGATGAAGCCGTCCTCAGTGTGGGGTGGGAACAGGAAGAAACCAGGCGTCGCCTCTTCGACCGTGGCCATCTCGACATCGCTGGTAAGTGCTCGGGTAGTTGTAGATGCCGCCCTACCTATTTCAATCGACAGAGGGGCGCTACTGATCGCCGCTACCGTCCCGCAATCGGTGACGACAGTAAAACTGGCCGGTCCTAACGCCTTGGCAGCCGAAGCCTGGGCATTGATCTGTCCCGGCGTGACGGCAAAGAGCGGTAGCGCTACGCCGTTCATCGTCAGACAAGTGCCGCCGAGGACGGTGTCGAGTTTGCCCTCACTGTCCAGGTTGGGGAACAGAATCGTGTCGGTGGAGAAATTCTGTCCGAACACGCTGATGATCGAAAGTGGCGAGATGGTGGTGACAGTGGGTAGCAGAGTCGCTAGTACGATGCCGCCCTCGCTGATCGCGGGAGGTTGCCCAGCGCTGTCGAGCTTCGAGACGAAGATATCTCCCGATCCAGCTGAGGTCAGGTTGAAGACGCCAGCACCTGGGTCGAAGTCGACAGTGCTTTCAAAGAAACCCGTCGTGTAGACATTACCACTGCCGTCCACCGCCATACCACTGCCTAGGTCAAGACCCGTCCCACCGATCTGCCGGGCCCAGACGAAGTTCCCAGCGCTGTCTAGTTTGGAGACGAAGATGTCGTCGAAACCGGTCGAGGTCAGCTTGGAGACGTTGGTACCTGGGTCGAAGTCGACGTTGCCTCGGAACCGCCCCGTCGTGTAGACATTACCGCTGCCGTCCACCGCCACACCACTGCCAAGGTCAACACTCGTCCCACCCATCTGCCGGGCCCAGACGAAGTTCCCAGCGCTGTCGAGTTTGGAGACGAAGATGTCGAAGGATCCAGCTGAGGTCAGGTTGAAGACGCCAGTGCCTGGGGCGAAGTCGGCGGTACCTCGGAAATACCCCGTCGTGTAGACATTGCCGCTGCCGTCCACCGCCACGCCGTAGCCCTCGTCAACACCCGTCCCACCCATCTGCCGGGCCCAGACGAAGTTCCCAGCGCTGTCTAGTTTGGAGACGAAGATGTCGTCGAAATTGGAGACGAAGATGTCGTCGAAACTGGCCGAGGTCAGGTTGAAGACGCCAGCGCTTGGGTCGAAGTCGGCTGTGCCTCGGAACCGCCCCGTCGTGTAGACATTACCGCTGCCGTCCACCGCCACACCACTGCCAAGGTCAACACTCGTCCCACCCATCTGCCGGGCCCAGACGAAGTTCCCAGCGCTGTCTAGTTTGGAGACGAAGATGTCGAAGGATCCAGCTGAGGTCAGGTTGAAGACTCGAGTGCCTGGGTCGAAGTCGGCTGTGCCCTTGAAGAAACCCGTCGTGTAGACATTGCCGCTGCCGTCCACCGCCACACCGGCGCCTAGGTCAAGATCTGTCCCACCCATCTGCCGGGCCCAGACGAAGTTCCCAGCGCTGTCTAGTTTGGAGACGAAGATATCTAAAAATTCAGCTGAGGTCAGGTTGAAGACGCCAGCGCTTGGGTCGAAGTCGGCTGTGCCTCGGAACCGCCCCGTCGTGTAGACATTGCCACTGTCGTCCACCGCCACACCTAAGCCCTGGTCAAAATCTGCCCCGCCCATCTGCCGAGCCCAGACGAAGTTCCCAGCATTGTCTAGTTTGGAGACGAAGATGTCGTCAAAACCGGTCGAGGTCAGGTTGAAGACGCCAGCGCTTGGGTCGAAGTCGGCTGTGCCCTTGAAGAAACCCGTCGTGTAGACATTGCCACTGCCGTCCACCGCCACACCTAAGCCCTGGTCAACACCCGTCCCGCCCATCTGCTGGGCCCAGACGAAGTCTTGACTCTGCACAGGTACGACCGGCAACAAGAAACTGACGAGGGCCAAGAAACTCAATTTCATGGCGGATCGATGCGAACAATTCATAGTGCGCCTCTGGCGCGACCGGCCTATCACCCGCTAGGCCAAAGGGGAGCATCGGGTCGGTCGAAGCGCCGTCTGAAGCCTCAACGTATGAAGCATACTCCTCGCTAAAGGGGACGCGCAATGGCGGGCGGGACGCCTCGTGAGGTGTCACAGTCTAGTGACGTTTTGGGCCTCACTCTCCCCTCGCCGAGCTTGTCGGTAATTTTGTAGGGGCTGATGCACTGGCCGAACATCATCACGCGGGAATTGTACCTTCATGGGACGGCTGAAAGGGCGGCTGCCATTGACTGTGAGTAACTTCCTATATTGGAAATCGAGGAAATGACCCAATTCGCGGGTTTTCTGAGGGCAAGACGGACCGATTTCAGGGGTCATTTCCTACACCCGGACTTGTAGGAAGTTACTCCTGACCGGGTGATCGGCGCGACTAGTACCATGGCCTTCCGCATCGCTACCTCCTCCGAAAGTGCGGACCCTACAGTCAGTAGCCACAGCTGGCCTAATCGGGCCACTTCATCAAGCGCTCTTCCGAGTAGTAGAGGTCGTGGAACGGTACGTCCTCGGCCGGAGGGGCGGGGTCGGCTAGGGCCCGTGAGATCGCTCGGCCGATGAGTTCCGCTTCTTGCTCGTCCATAACGTACAGGCTAAGAGAGATACGCGGCGCGTCGTGATGATCGGTCGCGCTCCGCACCCAAACTTGCGGATCACCCTCCCGCAGCCGATTGGCGATCTGTCGAGCGGTCATCCCCGTACTGGGCGGAATTTCCACTTCCACCAGACTGGCACAATCGGTTCGGCACAACTTCAGATGTGCGCCGAGAATCGCCGCCAGCTGCTCAAAGCGGAGCCGCTCAAGCGCCTTGTCGCGTGAATACCATCGGTCCACCGCCGCCATGCACCCGGCAATGCCCTCCTTGCCGACTTTCATCGCTCGTCCGATGCCCCAATTCTGGAGATAGCTGGCGCGGACCAGATCCTTGGTTCCGCAGATCATTCCCGAAGTCGGCGCGCCCATCATCTTGTGAGCGCTGGTAATCACGGCCGAGGCTCCGGCCTGGACGAACGGCCGCATGTCGGATTCGGCTGCCGCATCGACGAGCACCGGCACGCCGGCCTTGTCGGCGACCCGTACGCAGTCCTCCAAAGGGATAAAGGTGCCCTCGGGATGAACGGCTCCGGTTTCGACGAAGAGCACCGCTGCCGTGCGATCGCTCAGCGCACCCCGAAGATGGAAACGGTCGCAGTGATTCGCTGTCCCGATGAGTTTCAGTTTGGCGCCGGTCAGCCGCACCATTTGCGAGATCTCACCACCGAAATTTACATTGTGGCCGAGTTGCAGAATCACCTCATCCTTCATTCCCTCGGTGTCGGGCAACTGAAGAACCCGTGCCAGGTTCGCACCGGTCATCGAGGCAGCCACGGTAATGGCAATGCCCGCGGCGCAGCAGCCGGTCACGCAGCCGGCCTCGGCACCGGTCCTATTCGCGATGACGCGACTCGCCGCCGCCTGCAAGGAATCGATCTCCAAGTTCATCGACATGGCCTCGTTGGCGAACTTGCGAATCTCCTCCGGCACGACGTTCGCGCCGATGATAGTGGGCATGCCGATGGCGTTGAGCACTCGGCTCAGTTCATACGTCGTTTCTTGTTCGCTCATATTCGGATATTGTAATGCCGTTAGTGGACACCAAAATCTCTATTTTGGCCCTGGCTTGACCCAGTGTACTGTGGTTCGCCAAAACTACGTAACCGTTTAGATTGAGGAGCTTGTGCGTATTCCCACTTGACAGCAGAGTCCGCAGTTCGCGCACCCTGGAAACAGTGATTGCGCTGATTTCCTCGCTTATTCGGCTGTTCAACTTGGCTATCCCGAGTCGCCGGAGTCTGATCTTCGAAAACTTCGCGCTGCGCCGGCAACTCGCCGCATACAAACGCAGCGGGAAGCGGCCTCGCCTGCGCCAAAGCGAATTGAGCTTTTGAAAACGGGGAGTACTGGCGGCACTGCCCCTTAGCTGCCCCTCAGGGGTCATTTCCTACATTCGGTGCCGGCTCAACCGGTCAACGCAACACTAGGCCTAAGTCGTTCAACCGAAATGTCCTAGCGATGAGAGCGGCAAGGGGCTTGCCTACAAGCTGAAGCCACTAATCGCAATTGCGTAACTCGTTGTACTGCAATGACATGCAGATGAGAGCGGAGCGTCCTCGCCGCTTCGCCTTTGCTTTCTTTGGCTTACGCTTCACGTTCTCCCTTCGCGCCGGGTGTTGCGTCGACCGCTTGAATCCACCCCGGTTCGAGGAAATGACCTCCACAAAGATCAAGTTCGACTTACCCGGCGTTAGACTGTGGGGATGCTCGATGCAGCCAGGATCGAACAACTGCAACGAGCAGTGGCCGCTGACGACTGGACCGCAGCGGCGGAACTCTGTCTGGAGATCAAGTTAAAGCGTAGCGACTCGTTGGATCGCTTCCGCGCGGACGAGTTAGCTAAGGCGGTTCGTCTCCGTGATGTGGACCGCATCGAAGACATCATCGACGGGCTTGAGTACCCGAAGCCCTAAGGCTCTCGCGAACCAGCGAGACCGGTCGGCAGGAGCCGCGACTTGATAGGGACCGGACAATGGCGACGAGTGATCAACTAGACTAACGGACGTGTTTGACTTTTCCAGACTGGAAGCAGTGAAGCAAGCCGCAGAACGCGACGACTGGAACGCAGCGGGCGAGGCTTACATCCAGCTTTCGCTGCAGACTCGCGGTACGCGTGACCGGTTCCGCATCGAAGCGCTAGCGCCCTATCTCAGGTTGAGAGACGCGGAGCGAGTCACAGCTATCGCTAAAGAGCTGTCGGCTGCTGACCAGCGGCGGTGGTAGTTTTTCTGTCGCAGCTCTGCTCGCGTGTTCGGGTACCGCTCGTCGGCCGGATGTTGGGCTTCGGCGATTCGATCGGGCCTCATCTTGAGCGGGACGGCGGCTCGATCAGAGTAACTTCCTACAAGTCCTGCCGGCTCAACCGGTCAACGCAACACTAGGCCTAAGTCGTTCAACCGAAATGTCTTAGCGATGAGAGCGGCAAGGGGCTTGCCTACAAGCGGAAGCCATTAATCGCAATTGCGTAACTCGTTGTACTGCAATGACATGCAGATGAGAGCGGAGCGTCCTCGCCGCTTCGCCTTTGCTTTCTTTGGCTTACGCTTCACGCTCTCCCTTCGCGCCGGGTGTTGCGTCGACCGCTTGAGACCACCCCGAATCGCGGAAATGACCCTGAAACGGGCCATTTCCGCGCTCCCAGTTTGCCCAGATTGGGTTGGTCCCGCGATTTCCCAATGTAGGAATAACTCTCGATTCCTCCTGAAGGCTCTTTCAGAGACGACTCCGCGCCTTCGAACGACCGACCGGCGGCCGCGGCATCACCGAGCCGCTAGGGCATTGGACCTTGATTAGGCATGTCCAAACGAGTTAGGGCGAATGTTCTCTTCGTCCCTACGAAGTCATCTCAGCCAATGCCACCTGGAACGAGCTCATATCCTTTTCGATCACATCCCCTACCAGGCAGTCGATGAGCGCGGTCCGCTGGTCAGGGTAGCGTTTGAGGAAAGCGCCGAAGCTGAAGTTCGGATCGTAGAAGGCGCCGATGAGCTGCCCAATCACGACGACGCCCTTCGTGAGCGCGCCGGTGAACTTGCCTAGCTGAGCGGCGGAGAGATCGTCAGCCCGAAGTGCCGCGCTCACGCTATCAGCGGCCAATTCGGCGGACGTCAGTGCCAGGAACAGGCCTGACGAATAGATCGGATCCAGAAAAGCAGCCGCATCGCCGATCATGATCCAGCCGTCCCCGGCGATCCGTTGATGGCGGTGTGCCAGCCGGCGCATGCCTCGCACATGACCCGTCTGCTCCGCTCCTTCTAGCCGTTCAAGCAGCGGTCGACACCTCTTGACTTCGCGCTCAAACACCGTGTCAAACTTCTCGCTCTCGTCAAACAGGTAGTCCGGCGATGCGACCACTCCCACGCTGACGGTGTCGTCCGGCAACGGGATGTACCAAAACCAGCCGCGTTGCTCGATCATGAAGATCGTCGTTTCGCCCGCGTCAATACCAGGCAGGCGCTTGCCACCGCGATAGTAAGATCAGATCGATGCCTTGTTCAGTTCAGGGATGCGCTCTTTGATCTTCAGTTGAGAACCGATCATCGTGGCGAAACCGGAAGCATCGACCACGACTCGCGATCGGATCTCGTAGCGCTCGTGATCCTCTGAGTGGGCCCGTACGCCGACGGCCTTACCGTTCTGGAACAACACTTCCTCAACGCCGGTCTCCATGCGGACCTCTACGCCGCTTTCGCGTGCGTTGTCGAGACAGATTTGATCGAATTCGGAACGTTCGACCTGCCAGGTACGCGACCCTTCTCCCGGTATGGTCTCCGAAAAATAGAACGGGGCGGACTCGGTCCCGTCGGGTGACACGAATCGAACACTGTGTTTTTCAGGAAAGTGAGAGTCGCGAAGCTTGGGTAGCAGCCCCAAGCGTTCCAACGTGCCGAACGTGTGTGGAATCAACGATTCGCCAATGTGGTACCGAGGAAAGGTGGAGCACTCGAGAATCAAACAGCGATGTCCCGCCCGTTGAAGGAACGTGGCCACCGCGGCACCAGCTGGCCCTCCCCCCACCACGCAGACGTCGTAGTTCCCGTTCGGTCGAACATTGCTTGTCATGAGCCTGTCCCCGGCTATTCATTTCATGCTTAGCTGACATGGCGTGGCGCGTTGCCGGCGAGCGAGAACGGAACCCGGCTAGCCGACTGTGGCCGCCATTCACAAAGCTCCCAAGGCCCTCGCAGCGCCAGATCAACTGAAGCTCTTGCGTCACCCAGTTCTTACGTTCAACGAATGCTTGTGGCTCGCGCGACTTCCGCTCCGCCAAGAGCCGAACGCTCGAAGCGTGCCTAACGACTAGGATGTGTCTCGGTCGCGGCGGATACAATGAGCCGAGCAGTTCATTCGCCTAATGCATTTGAATCACTAGAGGACTCATCAAGCCCTATAAACTGCTTGCTCTGCTTGATGCCGCTGGTTACAAGCGCGGAAACTCCACGGACCTATCGAAACGAGACTTCCCTGAAGGGCTGGCTCCAGGAGCCAATGGTGCTCCTTTCGCGTAGGTGTAAGAGAGCGAGAGGGGTGCAGGGGTAGTATCCTTGAGTCGGAGCAAACCGATGGCAGATTCAATGGAACAAACCGCACGAAGTTTTTTCGAGGCCTGTGAGGCAGGAGAGGGTTGGCAGGCTTGCGCAGGCTACTGTAAGCCCGACGCGTCATTCTCGGCCCAGGCCGAGCCTCTGACGGACGTCACCACGCTCGAGGCCTACACCGAATGGATGGAGGGGTTACTCGGGATTATGCCGGACGGGAGCTACGACCTCAAGTCGTTGGCGGTCGACGCCGAGCGCAGTAACGTTTCGGCGTACGCAGTTTTCTCGGGGACGCACACCGGCGAGGGCGGACCGTGCCCGCCCACGGGGAAGAGCAGCAAGGCCGACTACGTGTACGTGATGTTCTTCGAGGGAGACAAGATCAGTCACATGACGAAGATCTGGCACTCGGGGATTACCATGAAAGAGCTTGGTTGGGTGTAGCTCCCATCATCGGGCCTCAGTGGAATCTGCACGAATTGCGAGGCCGTCCCGGATAGGCCATGGGGACGAGACTGTAGCGCTAAGCAGCCGACGAACGGGCCACTACGGGCCGATGGACCTCCGGCCTCGCTTGCGCGACCCACTTGCGTGGGGGCCCAGTCCGCTTCGCGGGCGCGTAGGCCAGCTGACGGCCGGAGTTCTTAGTTTTATATTGCCGTCCGCCCGGCGTCGCCTGTTCGAACAGACGACGCCGGACGGACGGTTTATGAATCCCAACTAAGCGGGGAAACACCTAAGTATTGGGCCGGCCCTGAGGAACTGCTCCCTCGTTACGCTGTTGGCATTTTGGTAGGCCAACTCACCGAAGGTTGATTCCCAGTCGACTGGGGACGCTAACTAACCTCACAAAAATCTAGCGTGCTTCTGATTTGAGGGTGGCATAGGGGTGCAAGCTTTTCGCCCGCTTTCGCAGGTCTTGTGGGTGTAAGTTCTTTGGTTTGTTGGGGAAAGTCTATTTTCCGACCGTCACACCATCGAGCCAAGCGGGACCGACTAGGTGACGTGGTGCGGAACGGTCTCCACCACCACGCGCGCTTATCGCGAAATGAACCGTCGTCGGCAATCTAACAGATACTCTCGCCGATCACCAGCTCACTTGGACTTCGCAGGTCATTGATAACGTGGGGGTTAGCGCTATCCGTGGCTGTCACCAATTGATCGTCACTAATTGATCGTCAACTGATCAAGGGCAAGCCCGCAAGCCGGATGACTGGGGCGCGCTACGCGCTTGGGCTTCGGGTGCCGCTCGCGGTTTCGACTATCTCGAAACCGACTCAGCCGTGGATGCTCCCAAAGTCGGCATCGAAGGCGTCTCCCGTTACGGAAAGGCAGCCCTGATTGCCATGGCATATGAGCCTCGCTTCGCCATGGTCCTCGTGGGATCTTCTGGCGAGGGCGGTGCCAGTTTGCATCGTCGGAACTTCGGCGAGGCCGTGGAGAACCTGACAGCGGTGGGCGAGTATCACTGGATGGCTGGCAATTTCGTGAAGTATGGTACCTCCGAGGCCTCCTTCGGCAGCACGAATGCCGGTGACCTGCCCGTCGACGCTCACGAATTGATTGCACTATGTGCACCGCGATTCACCTTCATCAGCTACGGCATCCCCGAACGTGGCGACGCCCTCTGGCTGGACCAGCAGGGCAGCTACATGGCGGCGATCGCCGCTGGTCCCGTCTTTCGACTGCTGGGCGTGAAGGACCTTGGCGACGAACGGCACTACACCGTCGCTGAAATGCCAGCGGTAAACGTCGGCATGCTGGACGGCGAACTCGCGTGGAGGCAGCATGACGGCGGACACGAAGACCGCACCAACATGAAGCACTTCATCGCCTGGGCTAGCAATCTGATCGGCCACGAACTACCGGCGAGCACACACCGGTAGTTCGATCCGTCAGCGCTGCTGATTCTGCGCCGCTGGATTACCGGTCGGCGGCGGGGCTTGATCCGTCGGCGCGGGTGGTCCTAGTGGAAAGTGGGGCGGAAAGTGGGGACAACGCCCGCGGTCTGATGCGACCCTTCCGGTCCGATTTAGCAGAGGGCTCTAAGTTTGTTGGGATGGGTGAGTTACCGTGGTCGCACTCTCACGGGCGCGGCTCTGTTGTTTGGGTGCAGGCTTCATCTTATTCCCGCGAAATGGCACTCGAGGGGCCTATGCGGGAGCCCCCCCGTTTACGTCGGACTCGGCTAGTTCGTTCGGGGATGCGTCCTCCACGATACTAGTAGCTGGCCCGTAACCACCGATGCCACGTTCCGGAGAAACAACATGCACCGAATTGCTTCTGTACTTCTGCTGCTCGCATTAGCCGTGCCTGCGTTCTCGCAGCGCACAAAGGTCGAGATCACCAGGCCGACGACCGAGTTCGACGACTCCAAGCCTTTGAGTGACGAGGTCCCTGACGTCTACGCCATCACGGGGAACTTTGAGCGGGTAGTGGTGTTGCGCTTCAAGCATCAGACCGATCTATTGGCGGGCTTGGAGAAAGCAGTCGCGCAGGAGAAGATTAAGAACGGCGTCATTCTGGCCGGTGCGGGCTCCGTGCGCGGCTACCACATCCACACGGTGAGCAACCGCGACTTTCCGTCGAAGAACATTTACATCAAAGACCCCACCTACCCTGCTGACATCGTCAGCATGAACGGCTACGTCATCGACGGTCGCCTGCATCCGCACATCACCTTGGCCGATGACGAAAGATCCTTTGGAGGCCACCTCGAACCGGGCAATCCGGTATTTACTTTCGACGTCGTCACCATCGGCGTATTCGCGGACGATGTCGATCTGTCGCGGGTCGACGACAAGACCTACCGCTAACGTGCCAGCCAGCCACCATCGATCGGTACGCAACTTCCGTGCATGTAGCTCGCGGCGTCGCTCGCCAGAAACACGCACAAGCCGGCGAGTTCCTCCGGCTCCGCCCAGCGCCCTGCCGGGATACGCTGGAGGATCTGTGGCCCGCGTACCGGGTCCTTCTGTAACGGCCCAGCCAGTTCCGTCGCGGTGTAGCCGGGGCAGATGGCATTTACGTTGATCCGTTTGGCCGCCCACGAAGAGGCCAGCGACTTGGTCAGACCAGCGATCGCGTGCTTCGCCGAGGCGTAAGCGGAAATGTGCAGACCACCTTCAAACGACATCACCGAGCCAATGTTGACGATCTTGCCGCCACCCTTCGGCTCCATATGCTTGGCCGCCTGAACAGCCAGATCAAATGCCGCATGGAGATGAACCTCCATCAGATTGCGCCACTCCGGCTCTGGGTACTCTTCGGGTGGATACCGGCCGGTAACGCCCGCATTGTTGACGAGAATGTCGAGGCCGCCGAGTTCCGACACCACGTGATCGACCACGCCCGCGCGCTGTTCCGGCACACTCAGGTCTACCTTCACATCGAGGAAGCGTCGGCCGCACGATTCGACCAGCGCACGTGTTTCGGGCGAATCGCCGGTACGCGTGACACAGGCGATGTCCGCCCCAGCCTCAGCCAGCCCTTGAGCTAGGGCGCGGCCGATGCCCCGCCCGGCTCCAGTTACGAGCGCAACGCGCCCATCGAGTTTGAAAGAATCCAGAATCATGCTTATCTCCCCCAACGGCTCGGGTTAATCCCCGGAGCCTCCGAGCGCATACCCGCAGGCTTGTGCTCTTGCTCAAACTGTTTACCGCTAGTGTTGAGGCTTTTCAAATAAGGCTTCGCGATCTCCGGCGCTCCCGCCACCAGTTCTGGATCCCAGTCGTCGATCTGCTGAATCGGCCCCGCCCAATCCGGGCGATAGCCCATCTGCAGTAACTCCCGCGGCCTCGGGTCTAGATTGGGGTGACTGCCGTGAAACAGCATCGACGAGATCAACACTGCCGAACCGGCTGGCACCACCAGCGTGATCTCCTCTGGATGCGACGTATAGCGCACGTATGGACTCGCCTCGGCATGGAACGAGATGTGCGACCGCGGAATCAGTCGAAACGGTGCCCGCTTCACACTCAAGTCGTCCAGGTAATACAGAATACGTACCAACCGTGGGCAACTTCCCTCATACCCAAACAATGTCGAACCATGAGGCTGACCATCGGTGTGCATCGAGATCCCTGGACACCCACCTAAGCTGCGCTGAAAGAACCCACGGTTAAACACGATCTCCGGGCCCATCAGGTCGCTCAAGAAGTCGATCATCGGCGGATACGCAATCAACTCGGCAACTGTTCTGCTGCTCCACTGCGGTTGGACCACCGCCCGCCTTTGCTGGGTGCTATAGCTGGTGTGCTCCATCTCCACATCGGCCAGCTCACTCTTGATCCGAGCGATCACGTCGGGCGTCAGGATCGACGGCATCACGAGATATCCCTCGACCTCAAAGTGCCGAATCTGCTCAGCGCGAGAAAACGATGCGAAATCGGTTTCGTCGATATTCATGAAGTCCGCTTCCGGCTGGGGATCGAGTGAAGAATCGTCAGTCGTGTTCATAATTTCATCCCTCACGACACCTAGTCGCAATGACTGATTACCGCACCCGGTTCATGTGCGACTGTGACTTCTCGGCGAGTCCAAAGTGCGACAACACTCCGTTGCCGCTCTCGCCCATCGCGAAATCGATCCGGATCATGTCGATGAACGGAACAATCACCCGAAGCCCGACTCCGTAACCGCCAATAAAGTTCTTGCTGAACTCGCTACCGCGGTTCCAGGCAGTACCCACATCACCGAATACGGCCAACTTCACGCCACCAAAGAGATTGGCTCCATAGACGCGAAAGGACCGTGTCTTGAGCAGGTCGTAGCGATACTCCAGCGTATTGAAGAACTGGTTCTTACCTACCGGGCCGCTCGCCTCGGACCAACCTCGTACGGTGTTCGTCCCGCCTAGGTGAAAGTCACGATAGATCGGAATGTCAACACCGACCTCGCCAGTCTGCAGCGTCGTGTAGGAGAAGAAAACGAGCGAGTGCTTACCCATGAGAGGCTGATAACGACGAATATCGAACGCAAATTGGTTGAAGTCTCCCGCGCCACCCAGGAATCCGCCGAACTTCGTCGCCGTGACCATATTCTTCCAGCCGAGCCGAGGGTCGGTCTTTAGATCGAGCGTGTCATAGGCGACGACCGCTCCGATACCGGGCGTCGATTCTCTGTCGGCACCGGTCAGCGTGATGTCGGGCACGTCTGACTCCAGCGTCAAGAACTCGAACCGACCGCCAGCCCGCAGGTTGGCCCCAATCTGAATACCGCCGCTCAGTTCGCCCTCGAATGACTTCTCTTTGAAGTGATCCAACTCATTCGTGCGGTCTCGTCGCTGAAGCTTGGCCCCGTACCAAGACTTGTCACGCAACCCCCAAGGAGAATCCAACTGGAACTGCAGTTCCGTCTGCCCGCCAAACCGCAAATCGAGCTGGGCAGAGATCGCCCTGCCAAACAGGTTCGTCGCCTTCACGCCCGGCCCGCCTGCCATGCCGTTCTCTCCCGAAAACGACAGCGACGGAAACGGGACGAAGCGTAAGGTTTCCCCCACTGTGATCATGACAACGACTTCGTCGCCTTCGAGTTCCGGAACGATGGTAATATCAGCGAACACTCCCAGCCGGTCGAGTCGCTCTCGGTCCATCGCGGCGGTCGTCTGGCTGTATGGCTCACCAACCTCGCAGGTCAGCTGATGACGCACCAGCGTCTCATGCGTGTGCTTGAGGCCCTCGATACGAATCTCCCGAATCGTCCGGCCCTCGGCTGCGTCGTCGGCAAACAGAGGCAGAGCCACCAGGGCCATCAATAAGCCCATCAGGGCCGCGCTCTTCCGAACCACGATCTAGTGTAACGTCCGTACTCTTCGTGGCCATACGATCTACCGCCCCCAACGCAACACCACGAGATCCGCCTCGCGAGCCAACTCCAGCAGCCCTGCTCGCGTAGCCGGATGCAGTGGCTCCAGCGGATGCCTGACCGCTTCACTCTCGATCACGCCACCTTCGTGCATCGCAACCTTAGTCGCGCGCAGGCCGCACTGCCGGTTCTCATAGTTAATCAGCGGCAAAATCCGTGCATATCGCGCCGCCGCCGTTTCGCGATCGCCCGAGAGGTGAGCCTCGACCACTGGCTTGATCAAGTCCGGCAGCAGTGCGCTCGGCATCGTGCCACGCGCACCCGCATCGAGGTCCGCCATCAAAGTGATTGACTCCTCACCGTCGAAGGGTCCGACGATCGCATCTCCACCTTGCTCAATCAACGCCCGTAGCTTCCCCGCCGCGCCAGGCATCTCGACCTTGAAGTAACTCACCAGCGGAATCTCGCGCGCCAAGCGCGCCAAGAACGCCGCCGACAACGTCACTCCACTCAACGGTGCGTCTTGCACCATGATCGGAATCTGAGCAGCCTGTGCCACCGCTTCGAAGTGCTCCACAATGCCCTGCTCTCCCGCTTGGAGGCCGGTACCGTGGTAGGGCGGCATCATCATCAGCATGCTGGCACCCGCCGCGGCCGCTTTCTTACCGCGCTCAGCTGCCAGGCGTGTCGAGAAGTGACTCATCGTCACAATCACCGGTACTCGACTCGCAATGTGACTCATGCAGAGTTCCAGTAACTGGTCACGCTCCGCGTCCGAAAGCAAGAACTGCTCGGAGTAGTTGGCCAGCAAGCAGATGCCGTCGACACCTTGATCGATCATGCAATCGAGCACGCGACGCTGGCCGTCCCAGTCGATCTCTCCCGACTCAAAAAATGGCGTCGGCGCTATCGGAAACACACCGCTATAGAGAATTAATGTCGCTTGATTCATAGGCTCGCGGGTCCTGGCTCCCGGTTGCCTATCATAGCCATCTGGCGTCCGCCGCCACGCCAACCTCAGGCCAGCGCACACACAATCCTCGTCCTGGCGACTGTTACTCGTTGACGTCAGCCATGATCAGGGGACGGGATCTTGAAGAATATCGAGTACAGAGTCGGAACGACAAGAAGCGTAAGCACCGTCGCGAAGCCCAGTCCGAACACGATCGTCACGGCCATAGCGACGAAAAAGGCGTCGGCAAACAGCGGCAACATGCCGAGCATCGTCGTTAAGGCCGCCATGGCAACCGGGCGTGACCTACTCACTCCGGCCATAATGACGGATTCATGGGGATCCATTCCTCCTCGAATTAGTCCGTCAGTTTCGTCGATCAGCACGATCGCGTTCTTGATCAGCATCCCCGTGAGACTGAGAAAACCCAGCAGCGCCATAAACCCAAACGGTTGACCCGTGAGAAGCAGTCCGAACGTGACCCCGATAAGGGCTAACGGCACCGTCATATAGATGATTGCAGGCTGCTTGAGTCGATCGAACAAGCCAATCACAATGAGGACCATGCACACAAACACCGGCGGGAGCATACCGGCCAGCGAGGCCTGGGCGCGTTTTGAGCTGTCGAACTCCCCTCTCCATTCGAACTCATAGCCAGGCGGGAGCTCGATCGCCTCGATTCGGGAAGCGATTCGTTGCCGCAGGGCCTCTGCGGAGCCGAATGACTGATCGCACTGCGCCCGCAGTGCGCGCTTCCGATCCACGCGGCGAACCATGTTGTCCTCCATCACCGTTTCCATCCCGCTAGTGACTTGATTGAGCGGCACAGCGCGATTGGTACCAGAACTCCAAACCTGCACGCTATTGATGTTGTAGACATCGCTTCGTTCTTCCGCTGGAGCGCGTGCGACGATAGGAATCACGTCGTCAACCTCCCTATAGAGCCCGACCCTCCTTCCCTGAAATGCCATCTCCACCGCTGCCTCCAAATCGGGGCGAGTGACGCCAGCAGCACCCGCCTGCGCGCTGGCATATATCGGGCGTAGAACGTTGACGCGCTGGCGCCAATCATCTCGGATATTCACGGCGGCAGCATCCTGCCTCATGATCGCCTTGGCTTGCTCGGCGAGTTGGCGGAGCACAAGCCGGTCGGGGCCACTGAACTGAGCCTCAATCTTTGCCCCCTTTCCCGGCCCGACGATAATCTTCTTGGTCCAGGCCTCCGCAATGGGATACTTCTCGGTCACGTAGTCCTCGATCACCTCCCGCATCTCGTCGATCTTTAGGTGGTCATCCACGGTTATCATGACCTGACCGTAAGCGCTGTTGACGTCTTCCGGCGTGAAGGTGAGCAAGAAACGCAAGGGCCCCTGCCCAACGAACGTGGCGGTAGACGTCACGCCATCAAGGGAACGTACCCACTCGTCTATCTCGGCAATGTCTTCGGCGGTATCGGTAATATGCGTCCCCTCTGGCCGCCAATAGTCCAGGTAGAACTGTGGACGGGTCGAGTCGGGGAAGAAGCTCTGATCCACATAACCGAAGCCCCAAAGCGACACTCCGAAGCAGCCGACGACCACACTAAGCGTGATCCAGCGCCGCGCTACACATGCTTCTAGAGCACGCCTGTATATTTGAAATACCTTGCCCGCGTATGGGTCCACGTCGGAATTCGTAGAATCCTCCTTCAGCATCATCGTGCCAAGCAACGGCACTACCGTTACGGCAGTCACCCAGCTTAGACCCAGTGAGAACAGAATCACTTGAAACAGAGATCGGCAGAACTCCCCAGTGGAGTCCTGCGAAACCCCAATCGCGGCGAAGGCGAAGATGGCCACTACGGTCGCACCCAGCAACGGTGTCGACTGCTGAGAAACCGTCTTGATCGCAGCTTCCGTTCGACTCTGTCCCTTCTGTGTCCCAATAAGAATCCCCTCTGTCACGACGATCGCGTTATCCACCAGCATCCCCAAGGCGATGATCAGGGCGCCCAGGGAGATCCGCTCGAGATTCACTGAGTAGATACTCATGAAAAGGAATGTGCTCAGAATAGTGATGACCAGAGAGAGACCGATCAAAACGGCGCTACGCAGGCCCATGAATATCCACAGAACTGCGATGACAATCACGACGGCTGCCAGCAGGTTCATCATGAACCCGTCGATCGCTTTCGTTACGTCCCGGGACTGAAACGACACAACGCCGAGTTCCATCCCGGCCGGAATCTGTGATTGCAGCTCCGCGAGTCGCTGCTCGACACCCTCGCCCATCACCACCGAGTTTCCCCCCTGTCGAGTGGATAGACCGATTCCGATGGCAGGTTTGCCGTCGAGCGTCATGATCGAGGTGGGCGGGTCTTGATAACCACGACGAATCGTCGCAACATCTCTCAAATAGATGAGACTCTCAGAGCCGCGGCCACGGATGACAAGGCTGCCCAAGTCCTCGACAGACTCAAAGGTTCCTGTCGGCTCAACGCGGATATATTCGCCGCCAACATGGATGCTTCCCGAATTCGACACCTGGTTTTGCATGCCAAGAATTTGAAAGACTTGATCAGGAGATACCCCCATTTGAGACAACCGCGCACGCGACATCTCCACATAGACCGCTTCGGGTCGAACGCCCCAGAAGCTAACCTTTGCGACATCGGTTACAAGTAGGAGTTCCCTCTTGAGGAGTTTGGCGATGTCCCACATCTCCGCATAGGTGTATCCGTCGCCCGTCAGACCAAGAAACACACCAAAAACATCGCCGAAATCGTCATTGACGACCGAGACTTGCACGCCTGGCGGGAGCTTTGGCTGCAGATCGCCTATCTTCCGGCGCAATTCATCCCAGACCTGTGGCAGGGAGTCAGCGTCATACTTGTCCTGCATCTCGGGATAGACGATCGACAGCCCAGGACGCGAAATAGAGGTCACCTCGCGAAGTTGGCCCATGGCCTGAATAGCTTCCTCGACCTTCTCGGTGACCTCAAGTTCAACCTCAAGTGGCGTTGCACCTGGATACTGGGTCATCACGATCGCCTGCTTGATCGTGAAGGACGGATCTTCCAGCCGACCGAGATTGTTAAATGAGATGACGCCAGCGACGACCGCGACTAGAGTCAGAACCAGAGTCGTGGTCCGCTTCCGAATGGAGACTTCCGCCAGGTTCATCGCCGCTCCCTCAATTCATCCGTGACTTCGCGAATCTTCTGGTCTTCGGTGAGGTATCTCGCACCGGCTGTAATGATCTGGTCGCCATTGCTAACGCCGTCCAAGATCATGGCGCTTTCGCCGACCAGGTCGCCGACCGTGACGTTCACCTTCCGAGGCGTCATCGACGCCTTGTCCACGACCCAAACACTCTGTCGCCCCCCATCGTCGGTAAAGATCGCCGCCACCGGCACGCTGAATGCAGCATCCGCGTCCCCGAGTCCGCTCAGCACGATCTCCGCAGTCATTCCAGCCAAGATGTTGGCCCCTTCCGGCTGAGGTGTACGGAACGTCACGGAATAAGTTCGTGTTACCGGATCAGCTTCGGCCGAGAATTCCTCGACCTCCGTCGGAAACTCCTGATCAGGCAAAGCACCGAAACGTACGAAGAAATCAGGGATGCGTCCACCGCGCGCTTCAGCCACTATCGCCTCTGGAATCTGCGCGACGATTTCAACCATCGAAATGTCCTGAAGACTGATAATCTCTTGCTGACCCGCCACATACTCGAAATTCTCCACGAAGCTGTCAGCCACGATGCCGTCGTACGGAGCAACCAGGGCCGTGTCCCTGAGGTTATCCGTCGCCTGCAATAACTCGGCTTCGAGTGCACGGACTTGCGCGTCCATGGCGTCGATGTCTTCCTCTCGCGCGCCGCTGCGAGCGATTCTCAGTGACTCCCCGGAAGCGCGTGCATCGGCCACGGCTACGTCTCGTGCGGCACGCCGCTGGTCGTATTCCGCTTTTGATACGTTGTCGTCTTGATAAAGCCGCTGATACCGACGGAACGTCGCATTCGCTTCTAGTAGCCGGGCTTCCGCCGCAGCCACATTGGCCTCTTCCCGAAGAATATCCTCGGGTCGCGCCGACTCCATCGCTCTCCGCTGTGCCCGCAGGTTTGCCAACCGTGCTTCGAGATTCTTCACACGCGTGTCGAAGTCTCTGGGGTCGATCTGAGCCAGCAGGTCCCCTTGGCGAACCTGGTCACCCCGGTTAACCGCCAACTCAACAAGCGGACCACTCACACGAAAAGACAGCCGAGCCCGCCGCGCGGCTTGCATAATGCCCGGGAAGACCCGTCCACGACTCTGAGTGGACTCGCCTAATACGATCGTTTTCACGGGTCTGACAACCGCCACTTGCTCGACTTCCTCTTGGCATCCGACAAGTCCAGATAGAGCGAGGAATCCGGCTATCGCGACGCTACGAGAACTCAGCCAACGTACTCTTTTGTTCATTACGATTTCCCTTTCGGCGAACTCACTACTTCTGCCTCCCCAATTCCCTTGGCCTACGGACTCCTCACGGTGTAGCCGCTCACGGCAAAGAACTCCCGCAATTCGTCCAGGAAAAGCTGCCTATCTGCCGGCGACCGATAGTAGTCGAATCGGCCGACCGCACGCTGGGTACCCATCAAGTCGATCAAGTAGTCAAAAAGGGCGTTCGCCACAGCTAGATCTGCTCCCAGAGCCTGAGTCTGAGCATCGAGAAGGGTGAGGATGTCCACGATTCCCGCCGCATAACGTTGTCTCACTAACTCAAGATTGCGGCTTGCCGCTTCTGCCCCGTCACGAGTGAGGTCGATCCCGACAAAGGACGCGCCGGTTTGGTGCAGGACGGAACGCACCCGCTCTTCAACGCGCTGTCGAATGGCCTCCTGTTGCAGTCGCGTGGAGTCCAACTCCAGCTCTGCGCGTCCCCGCCGAGCCCGCATGGAATACCCTTGGAATAGAGGCAGTTGGGCGCTCGCAAACAGTTGCCAATTGGTCCGGTCGGCGAACAGACCGGGAAATTCCGGCGGCGGTTGGCTGCCCACGCCGCCCCGCACGAACTGCTCCACGGTCGCCCCGACACCGATGGTCGGTACGTAGAAGGCTCGATTACTAGCCGCGAGTTCGCGTTCTTGAGCCCGAACCAGTGCGTCGAGTTGCTTCAGCTCGGGGGAGTACTCAAATGCATCTCGCACCATGAAGGACCGAAAGATTCGAAATGCTCTGGGTGACTCGATATAGGGTCGAATCTGTTCAAACCCAGAAACCAACTCGGGATCATCCAGCCCAACTTCCCGAGTAAAAAACGTCTCTTCAATCGGTCGGTTCAGTACCCGGTTAACCGCAATCTCCGCCTGGCTGCGAAACGCAGCTGCCTCGACAACCGCCTTGCGGTTCGTAGCGATCTGGCTCTCCCAGCGAAACAGTTCTTCGCGACCGGCCTGACCAATCTCGACGCGACTCTGGGCCAGTTCGAGGTTCGAGCGCGTAAGCCTAAGGTTCCCCTTCTGGATCCGCTCGATTGTCTTGGCCCTGAGAACGTCAAGGTAGTTCCCCGCGGCCTCTAGAATCACGTCGAGCCGCAGTTCGGCTCTTTCCTCGGAGCGCTGATTCTGCAACTCGCGCTGTATGGCGTATCCAGCTTTTACGTCATCGGAATAGATCAACTGATCGAGTGAAGCGCCCACTGATGCACGACGTTCGGGATTCAAGCCTACGATCTGGTCTGCACGATCGCTATCGATCATCGACGCGCCGCCTGAAATGCTCAGTTGAGGCAACAATGCTCCGCGTGCTTGCCGAACTTGTTTAAATCCGGCAGCAACACTTTGATCTGCGGCCAGCAGATCCGTGTTCACTCTGCTCGCCTCCCGCATGACGTCAGCTAGCGAAATCGTTCGTACCGCCTGCGCCGGTTCTTCGTTGAGCAATTCCGCTTCGGTCATCGAATAGAAGGTCGGTGACACGCCAATAGCTCGGGCGGTGGCCATGTTGATGGTCAAAGCCTGATTGCGCGAGAACTCCACCGCCAGATCTCCGGGATCGGCACCCGCCAAGACCTCCTGGATGTTCAGCGCGACCCGACGCGCACGCCGGATGTAGTTCTCCTGACGCCTGAGCGTCGCCAGAATACCTTGCTCGACATCCTCCCTTCCCCGTGTGGAAAAGCTGGGTAGTCTTCGTTCGATGAGCGCGTCTGCTAGGAGATCAAAATCACTGGACGAAAGATGCCACAGAGGCGTCACGAATATCGCCTCAGCGTTCGCGGGAATAGCAGCGACCGCCTCATCGATCGACGCTCCAACCGGAACCAGATCGATGTCGAGATCAGACCTTCCCAATATCGCCGCCGTGGCTCTGCGTAAGTTAGGGACGGCCTCAGTCTTCAATGAATCTCTTGCGTTCTTCCATCGGATAGGTCTCCTTCCATGGCATCTCGCCATGGTGTTACCTATCCGCCCGGTCTAACCTGTTAGAGAGGGCCTCCATATACAGAATGGTGAGTCGCGAGAACGGAACTAGCCCCCGGAACACTCTGATTTCTTGCACCGCATCGCCGCCAGCGGTCACGTAGCTGAGATTGGGTACGCCACTAACCTTGAACTGCTCTAGCTCTTCGCCAATGACCGGCTGGCCCAGCATCTCGGACGGGATGCCTTGAATCTCCGGGTCCAGGATGATCGCGGCGAAAACAGGCTTCGGCAAAGGCCCTCTCCGGCTAACGTCGTTGGAGCCCAGGATTCCCAACGTCACGATGTAGTCCACGTCGGGATCCGACAGCAAGCCGTCGACGGCGCCCGCTATACCGGCGGCAGTCCAATCGGCGACCAACTGCTTCGCTGCCGGTAACTCCACCTGGAACTCACCTTCGACGAGGACCGTAATCTCATATTCGAAGATCTCCAACAAACGAGCATTCTGCTCGGCCGGTCCGTCGAGAACCATTCCGATGCGAACGGCGGATTGCTGCGCGCTTGCAGCCAGAACGCATAGGCAAACCAGTACTGCCAGTCGTCCTAACTGCCGAATGAGAGGCGCGAGAATACTCATATTTACTCCGATTCTTGTCGGCCGCACTTCTCCAAGTGCCACGGCAGTAGCGGATTCAGAGGCGTGTTGGGAACTGCCAACTCCAGAATGAACGACCCCAAAGAAGAGCTTAGCCGGACATCCTGAACTAACCAAGGTTTTTTGTGGCGGGGTGAAATGGCTGCGATTGACCCGTCGCAAACAAGACCGCGGGAACCAGGCCCCCGCGATCCACGGATACGCATCCTTTAAAGGGCCACGCCCGATACCAGAAATGGCACGTCCGGCAGATCGCACTTCCGCATGCCTTCTTCGTTGAGTTCGGTACGAATGCCCGGATGTCGGACAGCGTAACCAAACCGTGTACGATCAACTAGCCGTTGATGTCCACTATCTCCTGAACATTGGGATGGCACGGACATAGTCCTGCCACTCCGGTTACTCGCACGCCATCGTCGCTGCTAGTTGGGTTCGGCCTAGGTCAGTCGGTGCACCGCTATGCGCGTTCCAGCCGAGCCGCGGCCGCGTCGTCCAAGAAGATCGTGGTCGATGGATGCCGTTGTAGGATTGAGGCCGGTAAGTCGGGTGTGATCGGCCCCTCAAGAGCCCCCTGAACAGCAACGGCCTTGCGATCTTCAAGCGCGCTGCAGATGATCATTCTTGATTTGAGGATCTGTTGCACCGACATGCTTATCGCCTGCCGCGGTACGTCGTCGAACGTGGCAAACCAACCCTCGCCTGACTGTTGCCGACGACAATCGTCGTCGAGATCCACAATCAAGTAGGGTCGCTCGGTCTCGAAGTCCGCCGGGGGATCGTTGAAGGCCAGATGGCCGTTCTCTCCAACGCCGATGAAAGCCACCGCGATATCGTGTTGGCGGATGATGTCGCCCAACCGGTCACACTCGGCCTGAGCGTCACCTTCACCGTCGATATAGTGGAACTCCGCCAACGGGACTAGATCCACCAGCCGTTTCTTGAGGTAGCCACGAAACGACGCCGGATGACTCACTGGCAGGCCGATGTATTCGTCAAGATGAAAACCGGTTACCTTCGTCCAATCGATGTCGGGCTCGGTGAGCAACGCGGCTAGCGTTGCGAATTGCGAGACGCCGGTAGCCACGATGACGCTCGCTTTCCCTCGCTCAGATATGGCTGTTCGAATGGCGTCAGCACCCATCCGCGCCGACTCCTTGCCTAACTCATCCGCATTGCCCGAGACGATTACTTCCATACCTACTCCGTGAAACTACGCTGGTGCTTCTCCACATTTGGCTGCGGCACCACAAGAAGAACTACCAATAGTAAGAGATCCTGCAGCAAGCACGGCGAAGGGCAACCGCCTGCGGATCGATTTTTGCGGGGAGCCCCGCGTACGCAGCCCTAGATCGGCTAGGGGGCCGACCGCTCGACTGCCTGCAGAATATCGCCAGAAATGTCGTCCGCGTCTTCGATGCCAATCGACAGCCGCACCAGGCCGTCACCAATGCCCAGCCGGGCACGCTGCTTGGGTGCGAGATCACGGTGTGAACTCATCGGCGGGTAGAGTGCCATCGACTGCACGTCCCCAAGGCTGGTCGCTGGCACGGTCATTTCCAGGGCATCGAGAAAAGACAGCACCCGCTCGCGACCGCCAGCGATATCGAAGCTCACCATCCCTCCGAAGAGGCCCTCAGGGAAGAGCCGTTGACAGGTCGCGTAGTCCGGATGGTCGGGATTACCCGGAAAGTAGACCCGGTCAACGCCATCGCAGTCTGCCAGCTGCGTGGCTACCACCGCAGCGTTGTGGCACTGCCTCTCTACACGCAGAGAGAGCGTCTTGACACCGCGCATCGCGAGGTAGGCGTCAAATGGACTGAGGTTCGCACCTACGGTCTTTCTTAGGTAGTCGATCATCGGTCGTGAATCGGCATTGCCCAAAACGACCCCGCCGAGCACGTCTCCGTGCCCGGCTAGGTACTTCGTCGCCGAATGCACAATGACGTCCGCACCCAATTCCAAGGGTCGCGACAAGACTGGCGTCGTGAACGTCGCATCGACAATCAACTGGGCGCCATGCTTCTTGGCGATCTCCGCTAGCCTATCGAGTTGCGGTACACGCAGCAGCGGGTTCGAAATCGTCTCGACGACGATGCAACCCGGCTTGGCCTTCTCCGCCGCCTGGTCAAACGCTTCGAGGTCGCAGGGGTCCGCAAACCGAGTCTCGACTCCGAACGGCTCCAGAACGTTCATCAACATGGCCGTCGTCTGCCCGTAGAGGACATCCGCCGCTAAGACGGACTTGCGGCGATCAAGCAACGCTCCCATCACGGCCATGTGGATGGCTGCCATTCCAGACGCCGTAGCGATGGCGTAGTCGGCGTTCTCTAGAGCAGCAATCTGCTCTTCAAACGCGCTGACCGTCGGATTGCCGTAGCGCGAGTAAACATTGCCCTCCATCTCGTCGTTGAAGACCTTTTCGAGGTCGACAGAACGCTCATAGGCGAACGACGTCGTGGCGTAGATCGGCGTCGTCGTCGGCGTAAATTCGCCGGGTTTCTTACGGTCGCCAGCGTGCACGGCGAGCGTAGCGGGGTTGTTTGTTTTGCGCTTCAAGAGGTCTCCAACTCTTCTCGCGATTATAGCCAGGTACAAGCCACAGCTAGACCGCTCACGCCCAGATCACCATTCACCGGGAACTTATCGCCCGTTTCTCGTGTCTAGGGAGACAAGGCCGCAGACTGGGTGGTGGGACGCCCTACGCTACAATCAGAGCAGCGTTCCGCCACTTCCGATCATTCATGTTTGAATCCGCATTAGCCAAGGTTTTTGGCACTCAACACGACCGTGATATCAAGCGCTTGCAGCCTTTCGTCGACGAGATTAACGAGTTCGAAGATTCGATTTCGAAGCTGACTGACGAAGAGCTCAAAGCCAAGTCCACCGAATTCCGTTCCCGGCTCGCCGACGGCGAGACCCTCGACGATATATTGCCCGAAGCTTTCGCGGTTTGCCGCGAGGGCGGGGTCCGCGCGCTGGGCATGCGCCACTACGACGTGCAGCTCATCGGTGGCGTCGTCTTGCACCAAGGCAAGATCGCCGAGATGAAGACCGGCGAGGGCAAGACGCTGGTGGCGACCCTCGCGGTCTATCTCAATGCGCTAGCGGGTAAGGGTGTCCACGTGGTCACCGTGAACGATTACCTGGCTCGACGTGACTCGGAGTGGATGGGCAAGCTGTACACCTTCCTCGGTCTGAGCGTCGGCGTCATCGTCCATGATATAAGCGATCAAGAGCGAAAAGAGGCCTACGGCTCCGACATTACCTACGGCACGAACAACGAGTTTGGCTTCGACTACCTTCGCGACAATATGAAGTTCGATCTGAACGACCTCGTTCAGCCGATTCACACCTTCGCAATTGTTGACGAGGTCGACTCGATCCTGATCGATGAAGCCCGTACGCCACTGATCATCTCGGGTCCGAGTGAGCAGTCAACAGACAAATACTACAAGGTCAATCGGGTGATTCCGGGCCTCAAACGCGGTGAAGTCATTGAGGGCGATGAGCCCAAAGACGTCACCTACACCGGTGACTACATCATCGAAGAGAAGCATCGGACGGCGTTTCTCACCGAGGAGGGTGAAGTCAAGGTCGAGCAAGCGCTAGGCATCGATAACATCAACGAACTCCAGCACTATGAGACAAAGCATTGCGTTGAGCAATCTCTCAAGGCGCACGTCGTCTTCCAGCGCGACAAAGATTACGTGGTCAAAGATGGCCAGGTCATCATCGTCGATGAGTTCACCGGGCGCCTGATGACTGGTCGCCGTTGGTCGGACGGACTCCACCAGGCGGTTGAAGCTAAAGAGCGGGTCAAGATCGAACGCGAGAACCAAACACTCGCCACTATTACCTTCCAGAACTACTTCCGCATGTACGACAAGTTGGCTGGCATGACCGGCACAGCGGACACCGAAGCGGCGGAGTTTGGCAAGACCTACAACCTCGAAGTGATTGTCATCCCGACCAACAGACCGCTGAAACGCGATGAATTTAGAGACGTCGTCTACCGCACTGAAGATGAGAAATGGCGTAATGCCGCCAAAGAGATTCAGGAATACCAGGAGCGCGGCCAACCCGTGCTGGTTGGAACGGTCTCGATTGAGAAGTCAGAGAAAATCTCGAAGATCCTGTCGAAGATGGGTGTCAAGCACGAAGTCTTGAACGCCAAGCAGCACGAACGCGAGGCCAAGATCGTCGCCCAGGCCGGACGTAAGGGGGCCATCATGGTCTCCACTAACATGGCCGGTCGCGGTACCGACATTCTGCTCGGCGGCAACCCCGAACACCTCGCTCGGGAATACTATCAGAAGAAGGGCCTGAACCCCGACGACCTGTCAGAAGAAGAGCGGTTATCGATCTTCAACAAGTTCAAGGAAGAGACCGACCGCGAACACGACGAGGTCGTCGAGCTTGGCGGACTACATGTACTAGCCACGGAACGCCACGAATCGCGTCGGATCGACAATCAACTGCGCGGTCGCGCTGGCCGTCAGGGCGATCCGGGATCGTCACGTTTCTATTTGTCATTGCAAGATGACCTCATGCGCATCTTCGGTGGCGAGAAGATGCAAAATCTCATGCTCAGGCTGGGCATGGAAGAAGACGTACCCATCGAGTCGGGCCTCATCACCAAGCGGATTCGCGCCGCACAAGCTGCCGTTGAAGCCCAGCATTTTGAGTCGCGCAAGAATTTGCTCGAGTACGACGACGTGATGAACAAGCAGCGCGAGTCGGTTTACTCGATGCGCCGCAAGCTACTTGAGGGGACCGATCAGAAGGAGTATTTGACCGGGCTTGTCGGCGACATCGTAGGCAGCCTCGTCGAGACGCGATGCCCGCTCAAGTCGCATGTTGACACGTGGGATCTCGCTGGACTGCAACTCGATATTCAGAACGGCTTCGGCATGACCGTCGAGCACCTCAAGTTCGAGGGGATAGACCAGCAACAGATTGCCGACGACATCACCGACCACCTGCTGACCGAGTACGACGCCAAGGAAGCGATCATCGGGGCCGAGAGACTTCGCTTCCACGAGCGGATGATCATGCTGCAACTGATTGATCAGCAGTGGAAAGATCACCTGCTTTCAATGGATCACTTGAAGGAAGGAATCGGCCTCCAAGGCTACGCTCAGAAGAATCCGCTGATCGAGTACAAGAAAGAGTCATTCATCTTGTTCCAGGACCTGATGCAGCGCTTCGACGAAGAGACGTTGAAGATCCTGTTCCACCTGCAGCCGAGCAGGGAGGCCGCAGCATCACCCGCGAGACGAGCGGTCCCTGCCTTCGCGGCCCGCGGCGAACTCGGAGAGGGAGCGGCGGCTAGCGCACCCCCACCGGTCGATTCTTCAATCGAAGATTTTACGCGCGATATCCGACGCAAGAAGGAGCGCGAGTTAGCGCAGATCAAGCTGGTCGGCGCGGGTGATGGCTCAGCCAATGGGGTCAAGCAGATCATCAAGGGGAAAAAGGTCGGTCGTAACGATCCCTGCCCTTGCGGTAGCGGAAAGAAGTATAAGAAGTGCTGCGGAGCTGGCTAAACGGTCACTGCTGATGAAGAAGCTGATCCTACTGTCCGTACTTTTGCCTCTAGTGGCGCTGGCAGAGATTTTGCCCGAGCGACTCGGCGACTTTGACCGCGTGTCGCTGGAGCCAGCTCCGGTGACCGACGTAGAAGTCTTCGTCGAATATGACTACGAAGAGGGCGAGATCGGTGTTTATGAGACGAGTGACGGACGCAGGACATCCATCGCTGCATACCGCTTCTACGACGACACCGGTGCCTACTCGGCTTTTCTCTGGGCGAGAACCGAAAACGGAGTGGTCGATACGTTCGGTGAACGTTCCTGGTTTAGACCCGGACGCAACTTGATCCACTTCGGCAACTACGTCGTCGACATTCGGGGCGACATGCCCGAGGAAGAGCACATCGAGCTGATGATGGGCCAATACTTCCCCAACGTTCGACCCAGCGCCGACCCACCGGTCATGGCCCATCTGCCACAGGTCGGGCTCACGAACGGTAGCCAGCGGTACATTTTAGGGCCGACCACACTGGCTCGCCTGGCGCCGGAAATCCCACCGTCGGCGGCTGGCTTCCATTTCGGCACCGAAGCAATTTACGCCGACTACGTCACGGCCGATGGAGCCCAACGCTTGGTGATCTTCAGCTATCCGACGCCCGACATGGCCCGTGCGCAAGTAGAGCAGTTTTACGCCGTCGACAATATCCTGGCTAAGAGAACCGGACCCTTGATCGCCGCGGTGTTGGCTCCGAGCGATCCAGATGCCGCGCAGGTGTTTCTCGCGAATGTCCGCTATCGTGCTGAAGTCACGCTGAACTACCGTGAGCCAGGCCGCCACGACAACCTCGGCACACTGATACTCGACATCATGATCTTGGCGGGCATACTAGCTGTGCTGGGTATCTGCGGCGGTGTCTTCGTGGCCTTTGGCCGCATCTTCGCCACAAAAGTCGCTCCCAACTCGATTCTGGCTCACCACCCTGGCGATGCGTTGACCCGTCTCGGCCTGGACGAGGTAGACCGCGGGGCCTTGTAGACGGTTTTCGTGCCTCGCCTGGGCCAGCCACGCTTTCACTTCGAATCGATCGACACGACGATGCGCGAGGCGTCTGAACGGGCTGCCGCAGGTGCGCCCGAAGGCACCCTCGTCATCGCCGACGAGCAGACATTGGGCAGGGGGCGCCTCGGTAAGGAGTGGCACTCCCCTTCGCGTTCCGGGCTCTATTTCTCATTGGTGTTGAGACCGCCGGTGGTTGCCGCCCAGGCGATGGCGATTACGCTGGCCTGCGGTCTGAGCGTCGCCCGGGGCATCCGGCAGGCTTGTGGCCAGCCGTGCGACATCCGCTGGCCCAACGACGTCTTGATCAAAGGCAAGAAGTGCTGCGGAATTCTAGTCGATTTGGTCACCGACGAAGCCGATGCACGCTACGTGATCGTCGGCATTGGATTGAACGTTAATCAGTCCGAATTCCCACCCGAGCTGGATGAGATCGCGACCTCCCTTAGGCGCGAGACCGGCCGCGAATGGGCTCGTGATGTGGTACTCGAAGCCGTCTTGACGGAGTTAGAGAGATACTACGAGACGTTCCTCGACCGGGGTAGCGTCGCAATTGTCGAAGCCTTCACACGTGCCTCAAGTTACGCCCGAGGACGCCGTGTCGAGGTGGAGAGTAACGCTCAGAGCATTCGCGGGGTCACCGCCGGACTGGACGAGCGCGGTATTCTGCTCATCAGGCGAGACGACGGAGAGCTTGTGCAGGTCTTAGCGGGCGGCGTTCGTCCGCTTGAGGAGTAATGATTCGATGTTGCTGGCCATCGACGTAGGCAATACCAACTTGACGCTTGGCGTGTTTCGCGGCACGGAGCTGCTGCACGACTGGCGGCTCAAGACCGACCGCGACCAGACCATCGACGGCTGGGGTGTGCTGGTACGCAATCTCCTCGCGCTGGCCAACCTGCCAGCCACTGATATCGACGGGATCATCATCTCGTCCGTGGTGCCGAGCCTGAACGATTCTCTTCGCCGCATGGCTCAGCGTTACTTCCAACTCACTCCGACACTCGTCGACGCCTCGACCGATACCGGCTTGGCGATTCGCATCGACAACCCCAAGGAGGTCGGTGCCGACCGTATTGCCAACAGTGTTGCCGCATTCGACCGGCTTGGTGGACCCTGCGTAGCGGTCGATTTTGGCACGGCCATCAACTTCGATGTCGTGCTAGCCGACGGTGCCTATGTTGGCGGTTTACTCTGCGCTGGTGTCGAAGTCGCCGCCAAGGCGCTCTTCAGCAACACCGCGCGACTTCCCCAGATTGAAGTCGCGAAACCCGGAAAACTGATCGGTACCAGCACCGTGGGTGCCCTGCAGTCGGGTCTCTTTTACGGCTCGCTCGGACTCGTTGACGGCATCCTTGCCCGCCTGCTCGCGGAGCTCGGCCCGGAGACGAAGGTGATCGGAACTGGCGGTCAGGCTCGCGTCATTTGCCCCTCCTCTCGGTACGTCCAAGAGATCGATGAGCACTTGACACTAAAGGGCTTACGGCTGATTTGGGACAGATTGGGCTCGTGACTATCGGCTCCAGCCCGAAACAAATGATCGAAGGTTCGTCGTAGGATATAACCTCGTCCCTATGCTATACTTCGCGAAGTAAGCGAAAAATTTAAACGCACTTGGATCGGAGCAGCGAGTAGCTGAATGCCACTAGCAGTAGAAGTAACAAAAGAGATCATAGCGAACCATGCCGTCCATAGCGACGACGTTGGATCGTCCGAAGTGCAGATTGCTCTTCTTAGCCGCCGAATCGCGGATTTGACCGAGCATCTGAAAGATCACAAAAAGGATTTTGCATCCCGTCGTGGGATGTTCCAGATGGTTAGCCGTCGACGGAGCCTGCTGAGCTATTTGCGCGGTAAGAATCCCGTCGAGTACGCCAAGCTTGTCAAGTCCCTCGGACTCCGCGGTTAGTCGTTTCCACTGAGACCCATGCCGCAGGGTTGTCGAGACTTCCTTTTCGGAGGGCTCACCCTCACCTCACACCCGTCCATCGGGGCGATCTTGAACGCTTCTGAGAGCGCACAGTATCTGTGCGTCCAGAGTCAAGGTCGAGTTAGCTATTCCGTTGCTCCATTCCAAAGTGTAAGAAACCGCGCAGGCCGGGGCTCGTTTTTGATGCCCTTCTCCGCGCTGACGATCAAAGGAAGTTAGATCGCAATGTCACACACAGTAGAAATCAAACTCGGAGAGCGTGTCATCACGCTCGAGACCGGACGCCTCGCCAAACAGGCAGGCGGATCTGTTATCGTCGGCTGCGGCGACGCGCGTGTCCTGGTGACCGCCACCGCTGCCGATGAGCCCCGCGAGGGCATCGACTTTTTCCCGTTAACCGTAGATTACCGGGAGTATTACTATTCGGCGGGACGTTTTCCCGGCGGCTACATCAAGCGCGAGGCGCGCCCTTCCGAGAAAGAGGTTCTAACGAGCCGTCTCATCGATCGTCCCCTCCGCCCGCTCTTCCCCGCTGGTTTCAAGAACGAAACGCAGATCATTGCGTTCGTCATCTCCGCCGATCCGGAGTTCGATCCGTTTCCTCTGGCGATGCTCGGAGCCTCCGCGGCCCTGGCGATCTCGCCTATTCCGACGGTTCACACCATCGGTGGGGTGCAGATCGGTCGCCATGAAGGCGAATGGGTCCTCAACCCCAGCTACGAGCAAACCGCCGAGGGTGATCTCAGCATCACCGTCGCCGCTGCTCGATCTGGAATCGTGATGGTCGAGTCCGAAGCCAAAGAAGTCGACGAAGCCGACATCCTCGAGGCGATCGAGCTAGGCCATGACGCCTGCAAGACGCTCATCGATGGCATCGAGGAGCTTGTCAAGCTCGCGGGTAAGGAGAAGATGACCTTCCCCGAGCCGCAACTCGACGAAGCCCTCCTCAAGGAGGTCAACGACAAATTCGGCAAGGCGTTTGAAGATGCGGTCGACACGGCGAAATACCCGAAGCTCGAGAGCTACTCCAAGGTCAAGGCCGTAAAGAAAGAAATCAAGGCCGTGTACGCCGACGACGCAGAGAAGTCAGCGGCCCTCAAGCCGATCCTGGCGCAGCTGCAAGAAGAGATCTTCCGCCGTTGGGTGCTCGAAGACGGACGTCGTCCGGATAACCGCAAGTTCGACGAGATTCGTGCCATCGATTGCACCGTCGCCGAGTTGCCCCGCGCCCATGGCTCGGCGGTCTTCACGCGCGGCGAGACGCAAGCGCTCTGCACAACGACCCTGGGCACGAAGATGGATTCGCAGCGTCAAGAGAAGCTCGACGATCCCAACTTCAATAAGCTCTTCATGGTGCATTACAACTTCCCGCCGTTCAGCGTCGGTGAAGTCTCTTTCCTCCGTGGCGCTGGACGTCGCGAGATCGGCCACGGCATCTTGGGCGAGCGCGCTCTCAGCGTCGTCATGCCAAGTCAAGAAGAGTTCCCGTATGTCGTTCGCGTCGTCAGCGATATTCTGGAGTCAAACGGCTCCAGCTCGATGGCGACCATCTGCGGCGGTTGCCTGTCGCTCATGGATGCGGGCGTTCCCATCAAGGCCCCGGTAGCGGGCGTCGCCATGGGCCTCGTCACCGACGGCAAAGACAACCACGCGGTTCTGTCTGATATCGCCGGAGCAGAAGACCACTACGGCGACATGGACTTCAAGGTCGCTGGCACCGCCGCTGGCATCTGCGCCCTGCAGATGGACATCAAGGCCCCGAACATCACCATCGAGATCATGGGTAAGGCGCTCGAACAGGCGAAAGCCGGTCGGATGCACATCCTGGGCAAGATGGCCGAAGCGCTAGAGGCACCGAGAGATGACCTCTCCAAGCACGCTCCTCGCGTGACTACCCTGCACATTCCGGTCTCGAAGATTCGCGACATCATCGGAGCGGGTGGCAAAACGATCCGCGGCATTGTCGAAGAGACAGGCGCACAGATCAACGTCGACGATGACGGTACCGTTTCAATCTCCACGACTGACAGCGAAGCAGCTGCGCGTGCGGTCGAGATTATCGAAGAGTTGACCGCCAGCGCCGAGCCGGGTAAGACTTACCTCGGCACGGTGATCAAGATCGTCGACTTCGGTGCTTTCGTCGAGATCTTCACCGGTACTGAAGGTCTGCTCCACATTAGCGAGATCGCCGAACATCGCATCAACCAGGTGCGGGACGAGTTGAACGAAGGCGATCAAATTCTCGTCAAATGCCTGGCACTAGACGGCAACAAAATCAAGCTGAGCCGCCGAGCAGTTCTACGCGATCAGCGCGAGAAACGCAAGGCCGAGGGCAACGACGCCGACGGCGGAGACGACAACGGCGACAGCGAAGAGTAACTTTTCGCCAGCCACAAACACGAAGGCCCTGGACTTATGTCTAGGGCCTTTTCGTATTGATCCCCACCCCGCGTCTCGACGTGCGCATTCGCGTGCCTAGCCCCAGCGGGGCGACCTAGTGTTAGCCCGGGGTGACAACCCCGGGAACCCAGCCCGCAGGGCGACATTCAAATAGCCCAGGGCACCAGCCCTGGGCACCAAAAACAAACCGTGCCCCGCACCTCCACCCGCACGCTTCAGCGCGCGGCCCCGCACCTCGGGGAGTCGTCACCGATCCAGAAACCGACGACGAAGCCTCGAATCCAGCTCTTCGCGGGATACGTCTCGCTCGTACCACGCCGCCAGTTCCTCAAGCGTCCGAGCGAGGAAAGGGTGCGACGAGAGCTGCCCGGCCCAACTTCTGTACCTTTCAGAGAGTCCCTGCTCTTCCTTCGCCTCCTGACGCCAAACACGAACACCCCCAGCGTTGTATCGTCCAGTCTTCATGCCCATGGCAATATCTGGCGAGCGAACCTCTTCGAACACGTCTCGCACGGATTCACACGGCCAAACGCCGTCTTTCCCCATCGGAGAATAAGACAGAAGGGTACCGATGTGCTGATCGCCCGCTGCAGTTCGATCACCTTCGTGGCACAGCGTTCGAACGTCCGTAATCCACATCCGCAGTTGTACCCTGTCTACCTGACCAGTCCGAGTCGTGCCAGGTATTCTCTTGAGCTCACCAAGAACTATCCGCGCCGTTCCGGCCGCCGCCGCACGGTCATCCGACTCCACAACTGTCCATTCAGGCGGGTCATCCCCTCCACCCGTTCGCTCGTACATGATGGCTATCAACTGTGCAAATAGAGCTGGCGTCTTAGCGATATGCCGTTGCAGGTTCGGAACCCCATACGTAGTCTGATACAGCACACGAACATACTTGTATTCAAGTCGTGCCATTTCGTCTTCCCCGATTCCGGGCCGCCCTTGAAGTGAATCAAACGCTTCGGCTACTTGGTGAGCCTCCAACGGGTACGTGCCTTCTGACTCGTCCGTCTTGCCAACGATATCCTGAAGCATTTTCGTGAGCCGGGACGTCTCTAGCGGATCAAGCGAACGATGTGTACAGCGAAACGCCGCCCGTGGTCGGTTGTGACTCAATAGATGATCAACCGCTTCATTGATGTCATCGTCATCGAGACCGAAGGGCGGTTGAACCCCCTTCCAGTATTTCTCCTCAAACTCGGTGCCGTGTCCCTCCACCAATCGCCAAGTATCTCGATCAAACGGGCAGAGTTTTAGAAAACGAATAGCATCGTCGTTTCCCAAATCAGGCAACAACGCATCCACGGTATTGAGACGTGTCTCCGAGGGGATCTCATGCAGTAGGCCAGCCAAGAATAGGTCACGCCTGACATTCAACGGTGAACCATTCAGGCCCAGCCATTTTGCGATCATCGACGCGATTTCATTCCCGTCGATGCCTGTCCCGGCGAGTGTGCGCCCTATCAGCCAAGCGTCGCCCCCGCCTGCGACCAGCGAGTCAACCCCCTCCCAACCTCGATCCTGCCATATCTCGGCGAGCGCCTTGGCTCGCTGGTCTCGCAGCACTCTCCGGTGTTCCTCCCAATCCCAGGCCTCGTCGGACCGTTCCAATGGGGATTCACGCAACCATTCCTCCGCAAAGAGCCAGTGATGCCTCATGACGACATCACTGGCTACAAGAAGTTCATCGGCGTGACGAATTCTCGCGGCAGTAGCTTCATCGATTGCTTGCGCCCCCTCCCTCGGTGCAAACTCTGTTGTGCGAAGACGCTCACGAAGCTGTGCCTTCGCTCGGTCGTCATCCTGTCGCGTTGCCCAGTCTTCGATCACATTCCATAATTTCGCTTGGTGTTCTGGTGGCATCCCTTGAAACCGCTCCAACATGTCACCGAGCGTCTCCGCATCGTGGTTTGGCCACGCTAGTGCGAGTTCTAGCGCTATAACAGCAAATCCATGGCGCTCGGAGTTATTGACCGCCCCCCCTGCGCCAGAGGCGTCATTCCGCCAACGGGGCCGATAGTTATAGTTTCCGGTACGCATCCCCGGCGAAAACTGATCTCGACATATCTGCCAGGCCGGTACTGGGTAGTTTCTAGCCAAAAGCTGTAACGTCGCCGTGCGGTACTGAAGATCCCCGGCCGTTTGTGGTATCCAGCATCGAAATATTGACAACAGACTCTCAGTAGGCGTGTTGGCCCAGTTGTCGTCCAACTCGCGTGTCGCAAGCTGAGCTAGCACGGTGGATACACGTGAAAGCCACTCCGGACGCCACGCCAGGCATTCTAGAGCCCAGAGCAGGCCCGCACGTGGGCAACTTGCGGTGACTCCACTACCTACTACTTTCAAGAGTGTGAATATCTGCGGCTCGGACGAATGAAGATCGTCTTCAAGAATCCTCAGAAATTCGTCGGGGGCCGCTTCGGCAAAGAGTGGCAACGATGCTTGCTGTGAGTAAAGAGTTTCCGGCGTGAGTGGCGTCAGTATTTGCCTAATCAGGCTATCCACCCTCGACTTTACGTCAACATCCATCCGCTCCCGGAAGAAGTCATCGCCGTGTATTGAAAGAAGAACCAAGCTCTCACGAGCGGGCCTTTTCCATGCCCCAAAGGTCAATCCGCAAAGGTCAATCCGGGACAGCCCGGAGCGAGACGGGGGTCCGGCCGCAACCGACGCACTCGCACCGGTGTGCGGTGAAATTGATTGAACCGGTGGAGCCAGTACGAAGAGTCCAGATCATGTTCGCGATTAACCGCGACGCGAATTCGCTGGCGGCAGCTCTCACTGTTGTCATCAAACGCGCCGAAAGCACTTCTGCCGCGGGTCAAACAAGCGTTCGTAGCACCCTCAACTGGATGTCTTCTAGCGCCCTGCGTATACGACCCGCTTCGTCACGCGCGCCAGACAGTTTGTTCATCGCATCGCCAAAACTCTGCACAAGTTCAAAGCAGAGGCGGTCGCTGTGTTGGCGCAGCGTGCTGATCTCAGACCGCGTGGCTTCGTATCGGACGGCAGCTATCAACAGGCCGATTCTGTCTTCAAGAGGCGTCGCGGCTGATAGGCAACCGAAGGCGCCAGCGGCCAACGACTCCTCCCGCCAACTGCATCGATCGCACGGGCCCATAACAAGCACCGTCGCCGTATCGCACGAGCGGGCGATGAGGCTGGTGGGTACCTGACAGCGGGAATCCAGAACCACCAGAACGATAGGCGTATCCGCCGCGTTCTCCAACAAACTTCCCGATTCCAGCCAATCTGGAACCGGCGCTGGACGGCCGTCAGGAGACAGTACCTGAATCGACTGATAAGTGACAGCGCTCGATCTGTATGTCTGTTCGGTCATGGGGCTCTCCTTGATTCACCAGCACATCGATCGTCAACTTTCAGTTCGCAAGGGAAGCCGCAACGCTTTTCTGAACCCCGTAGCGGGCCAGAATGCGATCACGACGGGCGAGTAGATAGCGGATCTCTCGTCCGCTGAGCAATTCGCCCAACTCTCTGTCGAGCTGCTTGCGGCTCAACTTCGCGAGGGCAGCGCGAAACTGCTTGTCGGCGACGATGGGTCCGTCGAGACCGATCAGTTCCTTGGTCGGATAGAAGCCGCTGGCGAAAGCGCCGCGTGCATCGCCAACCAAGGCTCCGAACAAGACGGCGCGGGAACCATCCTCTCGTCTCACTGCGTGGGCGTCGTCGGAAGCCCGAATCGTCACCGAGGCCCACTGGCCGTCGAGCCTTCTGAGCACCGTGCAAGGAACCACGCCGGCATTGACCAGTTGGTCAATCCGATAGGCCGCCGCGTTGTAGAACTGACTATCTCGAGATCGGAACCACTGGTACTGATAGGGGCGGACGGTTTGGATCACCACCGCCCGGGTGTTTCGACCGTCGCTCATCGTTGCGAAATAGGCCTGCTGTTCGCCGACTACCTGTGGTCCGCGCCGGACAACCTGAGCCTCGCGTAGGAACCGCTCAATCTCAGCGTGGTCTTCTGTCTGCCGGTCAAACGAAGCTGCCGGTTCCGCGAGGGCGGACGCGCTGGAGATCAGTAAGCTGGCGATGATGGTGGTAAGTTTGTGCCGGATCATTTTGTTTCTCCCTCTGCACTTGAGTGCAACTCGGGGACCAAAACGATCGAACACACTCCGCCGGACCGTATCTCATTGACTTCACAAGCTTTGTAGTCGGCGCTCCTCTCGCTTCGAAGACTCTCTCCAGCCAGGCCGTCAACACGGGGAAACATTCTCACCGGAGCATTGTTAATCCGCGTTATCTCCCCGCTGCGGGGCGACGGTTCGAACCAAACGCTCTACACTAAGAGCGCTTTGGCGCTGTTCTCGAAACCAAACTCCGACGTGCCCGCCGAGAATGAGCGTCTGCGGCAGGCGCTGTCTGAGTTGCACGTCCTGGAGAGCATTGCGGCCGAAACAGCGGCAGACCAGCCTCTGCAAGAGACGATCGACAACATCACCAGCAAGTGCGTCGAATGTTTTGGGGTTGAGCAAGGCGTCATCCACCTATTCGAACAAGGGCTGCCCGGAAAACAGTGGCGGACGATTGTGCGCGAAGCCGGAACTCGTGTCGGCAACCAGGCGTATCGTCCGACGGATCAACTGATTGGCTGGGCGCTCAAGAACAAGGGGACTCTCCGGGTCAACGACACGAGTGCCGCTAGCGGATCGCTCGCTGCCGGGCTGCAGGCCGAGGGCGTTCGATCCCTGCTGTGCGCTCCGCTGGTGTTCCGAGGCAAGCTGATCGGCCTGCTCAACCTGGTCAACCGCAAGTCCGACGAGATATTCACGGAAGAAGAAGAGCGCGTCCTTGCACTGATCGCGACCCAATCGGCGCAGATCATTCACGCCGCGCAACTGATCGGCGAATTGCGGGAGCGTCGTACCGCGCTCGAAGAGGAGAACAGCGAACTCATCCGCCGGCTACAAGCCGGATCGACAAACCAGATCATCGGCACTAGCCCTGCACTCATGCGGGTGATGCGGTTGATCGACCAGATTCGCAATACAGACGTCGACGTGCTCATCACCGGTGAGAGCGGCACGGGCAAGGAGCTGGTCGCGAGGATGATTCACGACGCGAGCTCTAGATCCGAGGGTCCGTTTGTAGCGCTGAACTGTGCGGCGTTGCCCGAAACCCTCGTTGAGACCGAACTCTTCGGTGTGGAGAAGGGCGTCGCCACGGGAGTCGATCGACGCGTTGGGCAGTTCGAGGCAGCCAACGGAGGCACTCTATTCCTTGACGAGATCGGCGACATGAATCTGGCGGGACAAGCGAAGATCCTACGCGCTCTCCAAGAGCGCGTGATCCAGCGCGTGGGCTCACGCGAGACGACTCCCATTGACGTCCGTATTGTTGCCGCCACGAACAAGGACCTTGAGAAAGAATCAAAGCAAGGCAGCTTCCGCGAAGATCTGCTCTATCGCCTGAAGGTGATTCACCTTCGGGTGCCTGCACTTCTTGAGCGCCGCGAAGATATCCCGCAGCTGGTCAGCTTCTTCGCTGAGCGATTCTCGCGAGAGTTCCAAAAGCCCACGGTTCGCTTTGCGCCAGACGCTCTGTCCGCGTTGTCCTCGCGAGACTGGCCGGGTAATGTTCGAGAGTTGCAGAATGAAATCAAGCGCTTGGTAGTCTGTACCACGCGCCCCCTGATCCGCCTGGCGGATCTGACGGACGAATCGTCATTGCTCAGCCGCGGCGCAGCGGAGGACGGGTCCGCCGAGGGCCGGCCACTGGAGGAATCGGTGGCCGAGTTCGAGAAGGGACTTCTGATTGAGGCCTTACGAATCCACTCTGGCAACCAAACAGAGACCGCCAAGGCTCTCGGCCTCAGCCGTCCCGGATTGTTCAAGAAGCTGCGCCGACTCGGCATCCGACCAGCTGGGGATGCCGCTGCGGAGCCGTCCGACGGAACTCCTGTCAGCTGATCGATAACCGGCGTTAACGCCGCCCTCTCGGACGGTTTCCAGAGGTTATCGATCGCCCCGGTCAAGCCTGTCCTCGCATCTCCAGGGCTGCCCTATTCCCCTGCATTTTCAACAACTTGCGTCTTGCGTGGTCGGGTGCCACGAGTTTGGTTCTCCGCTTGCTCTAAGTCAGAGCAAGAGGAAACAGAAATGGCCAAACGCAACATCGTACACCTCATCCTAGCCACGGCGATTACCGCCTTGACCGCTTCCGCCGGAGTGTTCCCGCCCACCGAGGGAGACCTGGCCGCCAGCATCCCGTTCTCATTCCAAGTCGAGGATGTCGTCATGTCCGCAGGCGAGTACGTCATTCGCGTCGACGAGCAGGGCCGCATGCAAGTTTGCGAGGACGGCGTGTACTGCGCCGCACTGACGATTGGCGACTCACGGGTTCAAGGGCAAGCTCAGAACCTTGTGTTCGTCACGTCCGGCTCCCAGTTGCAATTGGTCGGTATCGGCGAGAGCCAGCCGAACGTTTCGAAATCCGGTACGGTAGTTCCAACCCACGAACTCTGCATCCACAACGACCTCAGCGGACTCACCGTGAGCTGGCACTAGAGGGCGATCGAATTCCGGGCAATTGAACTAAGGAAATAGAGGAGAGATAAGGAAATGCTTCATCAATCGCACGCATCAAGATTTGCAATTGCAGTCGTCGCCTCGGCTCTAACCTTGGCTGGCACCTTGACCGGGGAGCAAGCAAGTGGGTTCGAGAACTGGACCGACGAGCAGAAAGAAGAGTTTCTGCGAACCGCCAAGGTCGTCGGGACAGACGACATTTCGGTAGGCCTCACTCAGCCGCTGCGAGCCACTCTCCAACAACGCGACCTGGTCCACGACGGACACATCCAACGTATCGACGAACGGGCAGCAATCAAAGATTTGCCGACGGGAAAAGAGATCAACTATCGCGACTACTGGGGTTTCAACATCGCGGCCTACCGGCTCGACCGGCTGCTTGGTCTCGGCGTAGTGCCGGTCGCCGTCGAGCGCAATTATGCGGGGACAACCGGGGCGTATTCGTGGTGGATTGACGACATTCAGATGATGGAGAAAGAGCGTTGGGAGAACGGCATCGAACCCCCAGACCGCGAGGCGTGGAACCGCCAGATGGCGAGCGTACGGGTATTTAATCAACTCGTGTACAACACCGACCCCAATCTCGGTAACGTGCTCATCGACAACGACTGGAAGATCTGGCTTGTCGATTACACCCGAGCATTCCGCGTCCAGAGCAAACTCCGGCGTCCAAAGAGTCTGACGCGCATCGACCGTGATCTACTGGACCATCTGCGAGCGCTCAACAGCGAAACCGTCAAGGCCGCACTCGGAGATTCGCTCAGCAACCGTGAGCAGCGCTCACTTCTCAAGCGCCGCGATAAGATCGTCCAACTGTTCGAAGAGAAAATCGTGGCGGAAGGCGCTGATGCGGTTCTCTACGATACGCCCTAGCAGCGCGAGTGCCGGTGTATCTCGCGGAACACCGAAAATCTGTCGTTGACGGGTCCAGTAGCGCTACAATCAGCCCGTCATGGTGGGTCGGACCATATTGCACTACAAGATAGTCGAGAAGCTCGGCGAGGGCGGCATGGGTGTCGTCTATAAGGCCGAGGACACACAACTCCGTCGAACTGTCGCACTGAAGTTCCTCCCTCGCGAAACGCTCGACGAGGAGGACGTCAAAGCCCGCCTGCTGCGCGAAGCACAAGCGGCTGCATCTCTAGACCACCCCAACATCTGTCACGTCTACGGCATCCACGAAGAAGACGGCGAGACATTCATCGCCATGGCCTACATCGCTGGGCCGTCCCTGGCGGAGAAGATCAAGGAGCGCCCGCTGCCGCTGGAGGAAGCTCTCACCATCGCCACTCAGATCGCCGAGGGACTGCACGAAGCCCATGAGCACGGAGTCGTTCATCGGGACATCAAACCGCAAAACATCCTGCTGACCGTCAAAGGGCAGGTGAAGATTCTGGACTTCGGGCTGGCGTCGCTGACAGGGCGCTCGAAGCTGACCAAGACCGGCACCACGATGGGCACGCATCAAACCGCAAAACATCCTGCTGACCGTCAAAGGGCAGGTGAAGATTCTGGACTTCGGGCTGGCGTCGCTGACAGGGCGCTGCTTATATGGCGCCAGAGCAACTCGAAGGAAGAAACGTTGACCGCCGTGCCGACGTCTGGGCACTCGGCTGCGTGATGTACGAGATGCTCACGCAACACACCCCATTTGAGGCGGATTACGAGCAGGCGATCAGCTACGGCATTCTCAATGAAGATCCCGAGCCGGTGACCGCGCAACGCGCAGGCTTGTCGCCGGAGATCGACCGGCTACTCAGCAAGGCGTTGGCGAAGGATCGAGACGAGCGCTACCAGCACGCCGATGATCTGCTGGCGGATCTACGGGTACTGCAGAAGCAGAGTGGAGAGCGGAAGAGGCCGTCGGGGAATTCAACGACGTTGGCGGCGAGTCAGTCGGAGGCCCGCATCGATACACTGCCACCTGGGGCAGCGGTTGTGCAACGAAGCAACCAGCGAGCGCTACAAGCGTTGGCTGCGGTCCTCGCCGTCGCTTTGCTCGGCCTACTGGCGATCCGTTTCAGCCAGGCTCCGCCGCCCGCTCAGCCCACGCGGCGCTTCTCGTTCACCCCGGTTGCGGACATCAACATCAACGATCGGACTGCCAGTCTAGCCGTATCGCCCAACGGGATGCACATCGCTTACACCACCCCCGGCGCCTCGGGCGGGCTCTGGGTGCAGGATCTCGACCAAGACGAGCCGCGCCAACTGGCGGGCACCGAAGGCGCAGTACTCCCTTTTTGGTCCCCCGACAGCACGTTCATCGCCTATTCCGGGCGCGGAGAACTACGGAAGATCTCCGTGCAGGGCGGTGCTAGGGGGCTCATCTGTCCGCTACCAGGCATGGGAATCTCTCACGGGGCTTGGAGCCCGGACGGCGAGTCGATCGTCTTCAGCTCCTACGTCGGCGGTGGAGGAATACTCTACCAGACGTCGTCGCAGGGCGGCTCGGCCGAGCCGTTGATCGCGGCCAGTGAGGTCAGTGAGACGGCAATCGCCGTGGCACTTCCCCGCTTCGTGCCGGGCGTTGCCGATCCAGTACTGTTGTTCACGGTCGGAACCGGCGGGTCCGCAGAGATGTACGCCAAGAATCTCGATACGGGCCAGACCGCGGCGCTCGGTCTCGGCGACCATCCCACCTACTCGGCGGAGACCGGTCATCTGATCTATCAGTCGGCGAGGCGCGCCTACGATCTGTGGGCCCGCCCGTTCTCGCCCGAAACCCTCCAGTTCAGCGGCTCAGCCTTCCCGCTGCGGCAGCAGAACGCACGTCAGCCTTCCGTCTCGGACGACGGCACGTTGGTGTATCTGGACGCGACGACGGGCGGCGCTCAGACCCTCGTCTGGCTCAGCCGCACGGGCAAGTTTCTGGAGGCCGTTGGCCAGCCGCAGCCGGACATCATTCATCTCGCCCTCTCGCCCGACGGACAACGGGTCGCCGTGAGGTCGAACGAGAGCGGGAACCCGGACATCTGGGTCCACGACGTGACCCGCTCCACCAAGACCCGGTTGACGTTTGAAGACCAACTTGAGGCCAATCCAGCGTGGTCGCCCTCGGGGCGGGAGATCGTCTACCAATACAGTGGGGAGTCGAACCGACTGATGCGCCAAGCCGCCGACGGCACGGGCGAGGCCGTTGCGCTAGTTGAAGAGCAAGGCGCGTTGCTCAGACCCGATTGGTCGCGCGACGGGCGCTATCTGGTCTATGACCAAGTCGACCCGGAGACGCGGAACGATATTCGTTATATCGAGTTGGGGACCGATGGCGAAGCCGTCATGCTTCTCGGCTCGCCCGCGGACGAGCAGTCTGCGAAACTCTCGCCCGACTCCCAGTTTCTGGCTTATGAGTCCGACGAGTCGGGTCGCTATGAGATCTACGTCCGTCCGTTTCCAGACGGCGCCGGAAAGTGGCAAGTGTCGGTGAACGGCGGACTCATGCCGCGTTGGCGCAGCGACGGCCGCGAGCTGTACTACGTCGATGGCACAACTCTGATGGCGGTCACCGTCGCGACCGAATCGGGTTTCACGCTGGGGCAGCCGACGACCCTCTTTCAATCCGCGCACCTGATCGTCGTATCGGGCGTGTCGATATACGACGTATCCGCCGATGGGCAACGCTTCCTGACCGTCGCGCCGGTCGAGGGTGCCGACGCTTCGCAGCCCAAGATCCGCGTCGTCCTGAACTGGTACGAAGAGTTCCGGGATCGGTAGCCGCAGTCCGCATCGGACAAGACCAATCCGGGGGCTGGTCATCCAGGTCGAGGGCGTCGGGTCACGTGACAAGACCCCCCAGCGAATATTTGAAAACTCAGGTCCCGCCTTATTGCCGAAACAATGGCACAATGGCTACCGGTCCTATCTGTGATCCTCGGAGACTCCTCAATGAAAACGCTTCGCACTCTACTGCTCTCGCTAGCTTTCGTCTCCATCGCCTTCGCCCAGGGCGCCACGGTTGAGCCTGCGCCTACGATCGCCGACCTGTCGTACGGTCCACATGAGGCGAATGTGCTGGACTTCTGGAAGGCGGAGGGCGCTGGACCGCGTCCGCTACTGATCTACATTCACGGCGGTGGCTGGACCGGTGGCGACAAAGAGCAGCCCGCCGACAGGTTCCTTCCCTACCTGGAAAAGGGAATCTCCTATGCGGCGATCAACTATCGGCACACCGGTGAGTTCCCGCTACCGGCTCCGGTCCATGATGCCGCGCGGGCGATTCAATTCATCAAATCGAAAGCCGCGGAATGGAACATCGACAAGACACGAATTGCTCTCACCGGCGGCAGTGCGGGAGCCTGCACTTCGATGTGGATCTTACTGCACGAAGATCTCGCGGATCCGAATTCATCAGACCCCGTGCTTCGAGAATCGACGCGGGTCGCGGCGGCGGCAGTCAGAGCTGGCCAAACCTCTATTGACCCGAAAGTGATCAAGCCCTGGCTCGGACCCAACGTGCTACAGCACCGCATGATCAACATGGCCGTCGGCGAAGAGACGATCGAAGGTGCGCTGGCAAATTACGACCGACACCGTGACCTCTACGTGGAGTTCTCCCCGTACAACCATCTGACCGCTGACGACCCACCGTTGTTAATGACCTACGGCAACAACATGACACTCCCGTCCGAGAACGCTGGCCATGGAATCCACCACCCAGTCTATGGCGTCAAGATGAAGGAAAAAGCGGATCAGATCGGGCACGAGACACACCTATTGGTGGACGGCGTTTCCCAGTCTGACAAGTACGCGAGCGCTCAAGACTTCCTGATGGCGATGCTGCTCGAGCGCTAGCGAGTACTCTCCTCGGGCAGCCGTCGACTGGACTCGGATACAATACCCTCCGATATGATCACTCGTCTCTGCCTGGCTTCCCTCTGTCTATTTCTGCTGGCCTGCTCCGCTCCTGAGGAAGATGCAGTTCGGCCGAATGTCATCATCTTATTGGTTGACGACTGGGGATGGAGCGATGCCAGTTGCTTGGGCAGCGACCTCTACGACACGCCAAACATCGACGCGCTGGCGAACGATGGAATGCGATTCACGACCAGCTACGCGACCTGCACGGTCTGCTCTCCCACCCGGGCCTCGATGATGACCGGCCAGTACCCGGGGCGGACGCACGTAACAGACTGGATTCGCGGCCATCAGCGGCCAGACGCCAAGCTGTTGCCGCCTGAATGGACGATGAAGTTGGAAGCTCGGCACACCACGCTGGCTGAGGCGCTGCGGGCCGAGGGATACCACACCGCGACGGTCGGCAAGTGGCACCTGGAGCCGACCGGCGATCCCGACGAAGACGACTACATCCCCGAGAAGCACGGATTTGAGATCAACGTAGCGGGTAACGAATGGGGCCAGCCACCGAGCTATCACTTCCCCTACCGGCGCGAAGGTTCGGATCGCACGCTGGGGCCGATGCCGCCCGGCGGCGAAGAGGGCGAGTATCTCACCAACCGCCTGACCGACGAGGCACTGAAGATCGTCGACGGCTGGGCTGACGAGCCATTCTTTCTGTACTTTCCCTATTACACGGTCCACACCCCAATCCAAGCTTTGGACGAGGATGCTGCACCATTTGAGGCTCGAATCACCGAGGGAATGAAGCATACCGACGCCGAGTACGCGGGAATGCTGGCGGCGCTTGATCGCAGCGTTGGGCGGATTCGAGCAAGGCTCGAAGAGTTGGGAATCGCTGATAACACCGTCATTCTTCTAACCGGTGACAACGGCGGGCTCGATCGTCACGACACGGGACGGCCGACCGAGAACAGGCCGCTACGTGATGGCAAAGGCTCGGCCTACGAGGGTGGCGTTCGAGTGCCAGCGATCATACACTGGCCTGGTGTGACGCGGGCCGGGTCGATCAGTGACGAGCCCATCATCACCGTCGACTACTACCCGACAGTACTCAACATCGTGGGTGTTGACGGCGACGCGGAACACAACGCGCTCGTCGATGGCGTTAACCTGACACCCTTGCTACGTGACCCCTCGGCGACCTTGGAACGGACGGAACTCTATTGGCACTATCCGCACTATCACAGCATGGGAGCGACGCCCTATTCGGCGATTCGCGACGGTGATTTGCGGCTCGTTGAGTTCTACGAAGACGGGCGCACCGAACTGTACGACCTGGCCGCCGACATCGGCGAAGAGCACGACCTGGCCTCGGAGATGCCCGACAAAGTGGGCGAACTAAAGGCCAAGCTCAACGCGTGGCGCGAGCGAGTCGGAGCCCAACCCCCGCGACCGAACCCGAACTACAAGCCAGAGTAGGGGCGCGGGCGCAGCCCGGTCTGGTAGATCTTCGCGGCGGCGGCGAGCGTTTTCATCAGCACCCGGCTGATCCGTGGGAGAATGAGCGTCTCGGAGATCCCTGATGAGCGAGTCGATACTAGCAGCAGAGCCGACGATTCGGCTTGGAGTTTTCTTCGGCGTACTGTTGACGATGGCATTGTGGGAGGCGCTTGCGCCACGCCGTGAACGCCAGCTGTCAAGACTGCAGCGGTGGCCCAGCAACCTCGGGATAGTCGTATTCAACACGCTGCTCCTGCGCCTGATTGTCCCAGTGGCCGCCGTCGGTACTGCGCTACTCAGCGCCGAACGTGGCTGGGGCGTGTTCAACTACGTCGCGCTACCCGGCTGGATCGAAGTAGCCGCGACGGTGGTCTTCCTTGATTTTGTGATCTACGGTCAGCACGTGATGTTTCACAAAGTGCCGATGCTATGGCGTTTGCACCGCATGCATCACACCGATGTCGAACTCGATGTCACCTCCGGCGCACGCTTTCACCCGATCGAGATTCTGGCTTCAATGGTCATCAAGCTAGCAGTGGTCGCGGCCCTCGGAGCACCAGCCCTGGGTGTGTTGATCTTCGAAGTGCTACTCAACGCGACGGCGATGTTCAATCACAGCAACGTGAGAATCTCCGAGGCGATCGACCGAGCAATCCGGCTGGTGATTGTCACGCCTGACATGCATCGAGTCCATCACTCGGTACTGCCGCTCGAAACGCACAGCAACTTTGGCTTCAATATGCCTTGGTGGGATCGCCTGTGCGGGACCTATCGGGACCAACCCGAAGCGGGCCACGACGGCATGACGATCGGCCTCGACGACTTCCGCGCCACCCGCGAGCAAGTGCTCGACCGGATGTTGACGCAGCCATTCCGAAACGACGAAACTCCGTAATCCAAGTGAATGACCGGACCGTATTGCGCGACAATACGCCTGATGCAGTTTGACCTTTTGATTCGTGGCGGAACCTGCGTGACGCCTGCTGGTGTCGTTGAGACTGACATCGGCGTCCGCGATGGCCGGATCGTCGAGCTGGGTTCGCTCAGTAGCGGTGCAGCTGACGAGGTGCTAGATGCGGTGGGTCTGACCGTCATGCCCGGCGTCATTGACTCTCAGGTTCACTTCCGGGAACCGGGCCTCGAACACAAAGAAGACCTTGAGACGGGCACCCGTGGAGCGGCGTTGGGCGGGGTCACCTCGATCTTCGAGATGCCCAATACCAATCCGCCGACGATCAACCAAGAGGCGTTGGGCGACAAGCTGCATCGGGCCAAGGGCCGTACCTGGTGTGACCATGCCTTCTTCATTGGCGCGACACCGACTAACTTCGCGGAACTCCCGGAGCTAGAGCTGCTTCCCGGCTGTGCGGGAGTCAAGCTGTTCATGGGCAGTTCCACTGGCAACTTGCTTGTCGATGAGAGTGCCGACGTATTGCGCACGTTGCAGCATGGCGCGCGCCGTGTGTCGGTTCACAGCGAAGACGAAGCGCGCATGAAAGAGCGCTGGCGACTGGTGGAGAACGGGGCTGACGTCGCGATGCATCCGGTCTGGCGCGACGCCGAAGCAGCGATCATGAATACGCGCCGACTGATTGAACTTGCGCTCCAAGCCGGTCGCCGCGTTCACGTCCTGCACATTACTACCGCCGAGGAGATTGCGTTCCTGGGTCAGCACAAGGAGGTAGCGACGGTTGAGGTGACGCCGCAGCATCTCACGCTGTCAGCGCCCGAGTGCTATGAACAGCTTGGCAGTATGGCGCAGATGAATCCGCCGATTCGTGAGGAGAAACATCGATTGGCTCTCTGGCGTGGCATCGATCAGGGAATCGTCGACGTGTTGGGCTCGGACCATGCACCCCACACCCGCGAGGAGAAAGAACGACCGTACCCAAAGTCGCCGTCAGGGATGACCGGTGTGCAGACGCTGTTGCCGATCATGCTGGACCACGTCAACGCCGGTCGCCTCAGCCTCGAACGACTCGTCGATCTCACGGGTGGTGGTCCTGCGCGTATTTTTTCAATTGCGCGCAAAGGCCGCGTCGCGGTCGGCTACGATGCTGATTTCGCCATCGTCGACCTCAACGCCAAGCGCACGATCACCCACGATTGGATCGCTAGCCGCGCCGGTTGGACTCCCTACGATGGTCGCGAAGTGACTGGATGGCCGATCCACACAATATTACGGGGCAAAACCGTCGTTCGCGACGGCGAACTGCAGGGTGAGCCCGAAGGCCAGCCGGTCGTATTCGAGAACGCCCTGCCGTTGGAAGCATGATCGCTGCGGACCGCTCCAGTCGCCTCGAGTCGTGGGCGCTCGGCTTCGCCTTTTTCGCGTCGGTCCTGAGTTTCGTCTCCATCGCAGCTTTCCAGATCTGTCTTGGTGCCGCTCTGGCGCTGCTCCTGCTCGCACGAAAGCCGCTGGAGATGCCGCCACTGAAGGCTCCTCTCGCGCTATTCGTCGGCTGGACCGTGGTAGCGCTCGTCGCCTCCGATGACATGACGGCGGGGCTACCGCAGATCAAGAAGTTCTTCGTCTTGTTGATGCTGCCGCTCATCTACACGCTGTTTCGGACGACGTCGTCGGCAGTGCGATTGATGGAGGGTTGGTTCGCTGTTGGAGTCATCACGGTCGGCGTTGGATTTGTGCAGTTTTACCTCAAATGGCGCAGATCGGTGGCGCTCGATGAGCCGTTTTTGCAGGGCTATTTGGGCGATCGCATCACTGGGCTGATGAGCCACTGGATGACCTTCAGCGAGACGACGCTACTCATCGTGGCGGCGCTCGCGAGCTACGTGTTGTTCCGCGGACGATCACGGATGGGCGCTGCATTGTGGCCCATTGTCTTTGCGTGGCTCACGGCTGGTATCGTGCTCGGCTATACGCGTAGCGTGTGGATCGCGGCAGCGATGCTGGCAGTGTATTTCGTGGCGATTTCAAAGCCACGATTGTTGTTGCTGGCTCCAGTCGTGCTGCTCCTGTTGGCGGTTGCCGCACCCGAGTCGGTGCAAACGCACATCCAGTCGATCACCAGTCCAGATGCCCGCTCAGCGCGTGTCATCATGTGGCGCGTCGGAGAGCGGATGATTGAGGCTAGCCCGTGGTTCGGAGTCGGACTCGAACAGGTCGGGCCGCGCTTCGCGGAGTTCGTACCTACGGACGTCCCCGACGAACTGCCGCTTGCCTACTACGCACACCTACATAACACCTTCGTGCATTATGCGGCCGAACGCGGGCTGCCGGTTGTCTTGGCACTTTTGTGGTTGATTGGGAAAGTGTTGTGGGATCTCGGTCGTGCAGTGCGCCGTGCTCCGCCGGGTGCGGGCGACGCTCGGTTCTTACTGCAAGCCGCGATCGCTGCGACGGTCGCTGTCATCATCATTAGCCTGTTCAACGTCTCTCTGGGCGACAGCGAAGTGATGGGCGCCTGGATGTCGTTGGTGGCGGTTGGCTACCGGGCGGTCGAATCGGTTCCTGGTTAAGCGTATGAGTTCCGATTACTTCGACGAGTCCACGGCGGAGCGCTACGATCGCTTTGAATTCGACTTTCCCGAGAAGACGCTTGCTGGGCGCACGATTATCCTAGCTGGCGGCACGGGTGGACTGGGCGCTGCGACGGCTGTTCTCCTGGCTCGCCGAAGGCGCACGGCTCATCATCGGCGGACGCGAGGCTTCTGAGCGAGCCGTCAAGCTCTGCGCGGTGCTCGAAGGTCAGGGGACGTTTATAGCCGCGGATATCCGAACGGCTGCTGGCCGTGCGACTCTCCTTGACGCTGCTGGTCCTGCTTACGGGCTGGTGGTGTTCGTCGGTGACCCCGCACGCGGTTCTGACGAAGAGACGCTTCGGGCCTCGATGGAAATCAACTATCTCGCACCGATCCTACTGGCGAGAGAGGCTGCGGAGCGAATGCAAGCGGCGAACGAGCCAGGCGCGATTGTGCTGTTCTCTAGCATGCAGGGCGGGCATCCGTTCGAGAATTCCACCGCCTATGGATCGGCCAAGGCCGCGCTTACGCACGCCGCCATAGTGCTGGCGAAAGAGGCTGGCGGCGAGACCAACATCCGCGTCAACGTCGTCGCTCCCGGTGCCACCATGGCGGGCATGGCACAGACCAGTCTCCGCAGCGGCAAGTACGATCGCTTCGTCGAGTCCGGCGTCGTCCCGCGTTTCGGTCATGCCGAAGATGTCGCTCGCGCAGTGCGCTTCTTTCTCGAACCCGACAGCTACGTCACGGGCCAAGTCCTGACCGTCGACGGCGGCATGACTCTGCGGCGCGATATGCGCCCAAAGTAAGTCCTGACCAGTCGCTCCAGGCTTGATACGATGCCGGTGTAGACAGCCGGAAGGACCATGCCTTGGGAAAAGCAGTTTGATGTCGACGAGGCTCTCGAGCGTGCCAAAAACACGTTCTGGACTGTCGGCTATGAAGCGGCATCGATGAGCGACTTACTCAAGAGCATGGGTATTAACCGTGGCAGCTTCTACGACACGTTCAAGAGCAAGCACGACCTGATGCTGACCGTGCTGCGGCGTTATGACGCCAATGAGCGCAGGGTGTTGCTTGAAGCGGTGAAGCTAGATCGCACGCCCCGTGAGGCTCTGGTCGCCTTGTTCCGTGCGCTGGTTGACGACACTCGCGGTCCTCTATCGCACCAGGGTTGTTTCTTGGTGAACGTAGCGCTTGAACTCTCACCGAGTGACCCCGAGGTCGCGGAGATCGTACAGATCGCGTTCGCCGACAACGAGCAGTTCTTTCTGGAGCAGATTCGCGCAGGGCAGCAGACTGGTGAGATTCCGACTGACCTCGGTGCCGAAGAGTTGTCTTGCATGCTGATTACACAATACGTCGGCCTGATGGTCCTCGTCCGAGCAGGCTCGCCGCAGACCGTATTGGACGCGGCTGTCGAGCAGCTAGAGAAGATTTTGAGTTAGCCCCTTTTTTTAACCTGATTTGGAATGATCGGTATAAATGGTAGAGGAGATGAAGTCATGAGCACAGCTACAAACAAACCCATTGCATTGATCGTTGGCGGTTCGAGCGGTATTGGAAAAGATACTGCTCGGCGTTTGCTCAAGCGAGGTGCGGCGGTTCGATTGGTAGGACGCAATGCCGATAAGCTGGCCAAGGCGGCTACCGAACTCGGTTCACTCGGCGAGGTAGAAACGGTTCAGGTGGACCTGCTCGATCGCACGCAGGTTGATCGGTTCGCTGAGTCTCTGCGCGCGGACTCCCGGCAGATCAGCGTACTCGTCAACGCGGCCGGAACCTTTAAGCCCGTTCCGTTTCTTGACCACGGCGGGTCGGACTATGATTCGTACTCGGAATTGAATCGTTCGATCTTCTTCCTGACTCAAGCGGTGGCCGACAACATGAAGCGCCACGGAGGCGGTGCGATAGTGAACATCGGTTCCATGTGGGCACGGCAAGCGGTAAAGGCGACGCCGTCGAGTGCTTATTCGATGGCCAAGGCCGGACTGCACGCTCTGACGCAGCACTTAGCGATGGAGCTGGCGGAGCACAAGATTCGTGTCAACGCGGTTTCGCCAGCGGTGGTGGAGACGCCCATCTACGGCGCGTTCATTGAGCCAGACCAGATTAAGGAGACGCTCTCGAGCTTTGACGACTTTCATCCAATCGGCCGAGTGGGGCAGCCCGCGGATGTCGCCTCAGCGATCGAGTTCTTGCTGTCCGATGACGCCAGCTGGGTCACCGGAGCGATCTGGGATGTCGATGGCGGCGTGATGGCTGGTCGGGTTTAACAGACGCTACAGGCTGCGGCGCTGGCCACTCTAGTGTGCGCCACGGCCCACCAGGACCGCCGGGATGGAGTGCAACAGGATCTTGAGGTCGAGTGACAGAGACCAGTTGTCAATGTACTCGAGGTCGAGGCGCATCCAAGTGTCGAACTGCAGTTGGTCGCGACCGTGAAGTGCCCAGAGACAAGTAAGCCCAGGGCGCATTCGTAGGCGTCGGCGCTGCCAACTCTCGTACTGTTCGACTTCCGTGGCGACCGCAGGTCGCGGGCCGACGAAGGACATATCGCCCTTCAAGACATTCCAAAATTGCGGCCATTCGTCGATGGAGTAGCGGCGTAACACGCCGCCGATGCGAGTGAAACGCGGGTCGCGCGCGATCTTGAATACTGGTCCGTCTTTCTCGTTGAGATGCTCGACCTGCTCGCGGAGCTGCTCGGCGTTCTCCACCATCGAACGGAACTTATAAAAATTGAAGGGCCGACCGTTGAGTCCAAGTCGCTTCTGTTTGAACAGCGCAGCGCCTGGCGAAGTCATTCGTACCAACAGCGCTATCGCAAGCATCGGCAGCGCCAGTACGATCAACGCAAGCAGCGAGCAGGTGATGTCGAAGATGCGTTTCAGCAGAAGGCGCGTTTCATCGTGCGGCGAAGTGGTGAAGGTAAGTAGTGGGTAACCACCAAATCGGTCGAGAAAGATGCGGCTGTTGACGTGTGGGAAGAAATTGGTGGCGACTCTGGTTCGGATGCCTTGCTCGTCGCACAGCAGGAAGATCTCTTCGAGATCACCGAGTCTGGCGGCCTCGACGGCGAAGAAGACTTCGTCGACGGCGTGTGATCGAAGCAGCTGCGGCAGATCGCTGAGCTCTTTGAGCGGGTAGCCGTTGAAGCCTTGCCCGCTTGCATCCGGTGTGGTTGAGAGATCGACAGCGGCAAGTAGTTTGGCCCCATACTCCTCGGCTTTGTCGAGGCGATGGATAAGTTCGAGGGCGCGGTTCTTCTCACCTACGACGACGTAGGAAAACTCGGCTCCAAACTGACGTCGGACCCAACCGCGCAACCCGCCCGCGGACGCTCTATAAAGGAGCAACAGCGTGAGGTCGTAAAACAGGAAGAGACCGATGAAGGGGCGACTGATATCGAGCTTCATGACGAAGATGAACATCGCCAACCCCAAGGCACCAAAGGTGATCTGCCGCAGCGTGTCATAGACCGCGGCACGGAAGTCAGCGCCGTAGAGTCGCTCGTAAGTGCCGATCCAGCGACCGAGCAGGAGCCACAGTACAAGGATTGAAACGAGAAGGAGAGCCTTGACCGGCGTCGTAATGAAAAATACTTGGGGAAGCGGCAACGCCAACCGCGTCTGATAAGCCGCCTCGAAGGCGATGACTGTTAGGATGACGTCCGCGATGGCGAACAGTAGAACCGCTTTCTGCTGGTGACGATCAAACACCGGAAGAAGGTTAATGATATCAGGGATTTACATCTTCGTCGCTATCTGGTTTCACATAGTTCGGGCGATACGGCGGAGGATCGCCAGCGGGGCCTTTCAGGTAGTGTTCCATCCAGCGCAGCATTCGTAGGTTGTAGTCGTAGCGAGAGGCGGCGCGGCGGTTGCCATGCCCCTCGCCGGGATAGAGGACCAACCGTACCGGTGTGTCGGTCTGCATCTTGATCAGGCGGTAGAGTTCGAGTGATTGGTCGGTGGGAACGCGGGTGTCTTCTTCTCCGTGCAGGATGAGTAGCGGCGTCTTCGCTTTGGCCGAGTGATAGATCGGGCTGCGCTCAAGAAAGAACTGCCAATCGTCCCAGAGGCGTTTGTGGTGGTGTACTTCGAACAGCTCGACGGGGATGTCGGTCGAGCCGACTTTGGAAATCTGATCGCTGATGCCGACGAACATGACGCCAGCGGCGAAGTGTTCGCTGAGGGCAGTCGAGGCCCAGGCTGTTGCGTAAACGCCGTACGATCCGCCGGTGATGCCGACCTTATCGGGATCGACAAGACCAGTCGCGGCGAAGTGGTCGATGGCGTCGACAAGGTCGTCAAATTCCTTGCCCGCGAAGTCTCCGTGATCGAGTTTTGAGAACTCAACGCCGCGCCCCGTGCTGGCGCGGTAGTTCGGATAGAACACGGCAAACCCGCGTGCGGCGGCGACTTGTCCGGGACGGGAGTAAGAGGTGAGCCAGCCGTCTACTTCGTGTGCCTCGGGGCCGCCGTGGACGTAAAGGATCAGCGGATACCGCTGGCCTTGTTGTTCGTCGAGCGGGTGGATGAGGACACCTTCGATCTGCAGTCCGTCACGCGACTGATATTCGATGCGTTCTTGCTTGGCGAAGCGTATATCCGCCAACCACGGATTGCTGTTGGTGAGGCGTTTGAGTTCTCCGTCCGCGAGTATGGCGACTTCACTGGGGTGTTGGGCGGACTGTTGCAAGAGCGCAAGTGTGCCGTCGTTCGATCGGCTCAGTCCGGTAAAGACGTTGCCGGTCTTAGGCTGGATCGAGGCTGTGCCCGAGCCATCGAGGCGGACGGCCCCGAGGCGGCTCCAGACGCCCTGCCCGGCGATGTAGGCGATCTCGTCAATCGCCGTCCATTCGATGTTGGAGACATGAGCGTCGAGACCAGGCATCAAGTCGCGGGCCTCGCCGGTCTTGACCGACATGACGAGCAGCCGTCCGGCGGCGGGATCGTCGCGGCCCAGGGTGCCGATGACCGCCACGCGGTTGCCATCGGGACTCCAGCGGAAGGCCTCCATCTTGCCGGGAGGCGAATAGCTACCGTGGAGTTCGCCATTTGATGGGTCAACGAAGACAAGCTCGACGTTCATGTAACTGTCGTCGACCGAGGGCGTTGGCGAGAGCGATACAGCCAGGCGGTCGCCTTGGTGGCTCCACTCGACAGCGTGGGCGGAACCTTCGAGGTCGAGTACTGTTGCCTCGGGTTCGTCGGCAGACAGGTCGGCGAGCCAGACCTTCGATGACGTCCAGCTCTCTTCGAAGACGCGTTGGGTGAAACCGGCGTCGGTCAGCTCGTCGTCGTCTTTGGCTGCAGGCTCGTCCGAGATGAAGGCGAGCTTCTGTCCGGTCACATCAAGGCTGTAGCTGCTAATGCTTGAAGCGTGTGTGAAGAGTTTACGGGCTTCGCCGCCGTCGACGGGGATCGAATAGAGCGTCGTGTCTTCATCGTCCCCACGGCGGGATAGAAAGATCATCTCCGAACTGTCCAGCCGCCAAGAGGCGCCGCTGACATTGACCTCCCCCGTAATGAACGGTCGTGAGTTGCCTTCAGGATCGACGACGTGAAGCTCACGCCACGCCGGTCCGTCTTCTCCTTCAAAAGGGATACGCGGCACATTGAGGACGTACGCGATCTGCTCGCCGTTTGGCGAGATCTTCGCACTGACGACGGTTCGCAGTTTGGCGACGTGCTCAGGCGTGAAAACCTCTTGAGCGGACAGGTTGGAAACGAGAAGGACTAGGGCAAAAAGGAAGCGCATCGAGTTGGGCCGTATTATCGCGAACTTTGCATGCGGCTAGCAGCCGAGGTGACGTGCTAGCATCCAGCGATATGCATAGGTTTCTTGTAGCTTTCGGTACAGTCACGCTTTCGCTCATGGGGTGTTCCAGTACGCCGCCTGAGCCTACTGGACCAAGAATTGGCGAGTGGGGGTACGACCTGACCGCTATGGATTCGGCTGTTAAGCCCGGCGACGACTTCTTTCGCTATGCCAATGGGACCTGGCTTGATACGTTTGACATTCCTGCGGACAAGAGTCGGTACGTCTCATTCACCGAGTTGGCTGACCAGGCAGAGCAAGACGTTCTCGCCATCATCGAAGACCTCTCGTCGGCTGAACCGGAGCCTGGCTCGATCGAGCAGAAGGTCGGTGATTTCTACAGCAGTTGGATGGACGAAGAAGCGATCGAGGCTCTCGGCACAGCGCCACTGGAGCCGTACCTGGCGGAGATCGATGCCGTCGCTTCGCATGACGACTTGATGCGCCAGTTCGGCGCAGCCAATCGCGCCGCTCCGCTCGGCATCGGAATCGAGGCGGACCCCGCCGACACGAGCCGCTACGTGATCTTCGTCGGGCAGGCGGGTTTGGGGCTCCCGAATCGCGATTACTATTTGCGTGAGGACGAGCGATTTGCTGGCTACCGAGATGCATACGTTCAGTACATTGCCCTCCTTTTTGAGCTGGCTGGCATTGCCGACGGCGAGGCCAAAGCCGACGCCATCATGGCGTTAGAGACACAGTTGGCCGAGGTGCATTGGACGCCAGCGGAGAGCCGTGACATCGAGAAGACCTACAACCCGATGACACTTGCCGAGGCCAAAGAGTTGGCCCCGGGGTTTGACTGGGATACAGTTCTCGCCGAAGCCGATTTGGGGAGCCCCAAGACGCTGGTCGTCGAACAGACGACAGCGATCACGGCATCGGGAGCGTTGACGCACAGCGTGTCGCTCGATACTTGGAAGGACTATCTGAAATTTCATTTCATTAACGACTCTGCCGTCTATCTGCCGAAGGCATTTGACGACGCACGGTTCGAGATGTTCAGTAAGACTCTTACCGGCACGCAGGAACAGCGTGACCGATGGAAGCGCGGGGTTCAACTCCTCAATCGTTCGATGGGTGAAGCCGTCGGACAGGTCTATGTGGAGCGGCATTTCCCGCCGGAGTCGCGGGCCCAGATCACTGAGCTTGTCGACAACTTGAGCGCGGCAATGGAAGAGCGGCTCCAGGGTCTCGACTGGATGGATGACGAGACGCGCACGCAGGCCCTGGTCAAGCTCGGCACGTTTGAGCCACGTGTGGGCTATCCGAGCAAGTGGACGGACTACTCGGATCTAGAGATTGATGCCGGTGACCTACTAGGCAACGCGCTGCGGTCACGCGAGTTTGATTGGAAGCTCGAAACCGACCGTTTCGCTGGGCCGGTGGACCGTGATTTGTGGGGCATGAGCCCGCAGACGGTGAACGCGTACTATCACCCGCTGATGAACCAGATCACTTTCCCGGCGGCGATCTTGCAGGCCCCGTTCTTCGACCCTGCGGCGGACCCGGCGATCAACTACGGCGCGATTGGCGGTGTGATCGGCCACGAAATCGGCCATGGCTTCGACGATCAGGGGCGCAAGTTCGATGAGAAAGGGTTGATCCGTGACTGGTGGTCGGAGGGGTCGAGCGAACGCTTCCAGGGACGAGCTGATCGCCTGGGTGCCCAGTACAACAAGTATGAGCCGGTGGAAGGGATGACGGTGAACGGTGAACTCACGATGGGTGAGAACATCGGTGACCTGGGTGGCCTCCAGATGGGTTATGCCGCTTACCAGCGCTACATCGCCGCGCACGGTGAGCCGCCAGTGATTGACGGCTTGACCGGCGACCAGCGGTTCTTCTTGGCCTGGGCGCAGGTGTGGCGGGGCAAGATGCGCGAAGACGATGCCCGTCGCCGCTTGGTGAGCGACCCCCACAGTCCACCAAAGGAACGCGTGAACGGCGTGGTCCGCAACTTGGATGTCTGGTACGAGGCATTCGGCGTAGCTGAAGGCGACGATCTCTATTTGCCGCCGGATGAGCGCGTTCGTATTTGGTAAGTGTTGCCTGGAGTTTGGCTGCTATGTATCGATTGATCTCTCTCCTTCTCGTCTGCTCATTTACCGCTCTTGCGGCGGACGATTTGCCCCTTGCCACTCCTGTATCGGTTGGCATGTCTGCCGAGCGGCTGGCCCGCATCGGCGACTGGCTGGACGGCGTCATTGAACGCAAAGAGGCCGCCGGTTTTGTCACGTTGGTGGCGCGCCGCGGCAAGGTGGTTCATCACGAGGCGCGCGGCAATCGCGGCATGAGCGTCAAGGAACCAATGCCGAGTGACGCCCTCTTCGATCTGGCTTCGATGACCAAGCCGATCACCGTCGCGGCTGCGCTAATGCTGCTCGAAGAGGGTCGCTTCACGCTGACGGACCCGATCTCGAAGTATCTGCCGGAGTTCAAGGACCGAGGTGTGCGAATGGGTGAGCACGCGATCGTTCCCGCGGAAAGTGAGATTACGGTGCAGCAGTTGTTTACTCACACCTCGGGAGTAGGTGCCACATGGACACGGGCGGAGAAGTTCGAATACACAACGCTGAAGGAGTACATGCAGGCGCTGGCCGGGCTGCCGCTGAACTACCAGCCAGGCTCGACGTGGTTGTATGGTGACTCGCACGACGTGTTGGGTTATCTGGTGGAGACGGTTTCCCAGCAGGCGCTGGGAGAGTTTGTGCAACAGCGTGTTCTCGATCCGTTGGGAATGGCAGACACCCATTACTGGCCGCCGTCCTCGAAGGACGATCGGCGAGCGGTGTTGGTAGTTCGGGGAGAGGATGACCTGGATTCGACTTCGCGGCGTCCACTGAAGGCTGCGGAGCGTGCAACGTTTACTCCTGGTGCGAGCGGGTTGTACTCGACAGCGGCGGACTACTGGCGTTTCTGCCAGATGATGCTCAACGGTGGCAAGTTCAACGGCACGCGCCTCTTGGGGCCACGCACGGTGGGTTGGATTGCGCAGGACCATCTTCGTGACGCGGCGAGCTTTGACCGTCCGGGGCAGACATTTGGACTCGGTCACGCGGTCACAGTCGATCCGGCGGCGCAGGGTTGGTACTACTCCGAAGGCAGCTATTTCTGGGGCGGCTCCCAGGGTACGGTCTTTTGGATTGACCCGAAAGAGGAATTGATTGGCGTGCTGATGGTACAGGTGACTCCGAGGCCCGGTATGAATTTGCGCCAGAAGTTTGCAGCGTTGGTTTACTCGGCAATTGTCGACTGAGGGTGTATCTGATGCAAAACATCCGGGTTCTATTCGCCATTGTCGGAGCTGTTGTGCTCAGCGGTTCAGTCTGGGCGCAAGAGCAGCCGCCAAACATTCTGTTCGTCATCTCGGACGATCAGTCCGCCATGCACGCGGGCGCGTACGGCGACACGTCGACCAAGACGCCAGCGTTCGATCGCATCGCACGCGAGGGCGTGCTGTTCAACTATGCCTATACCGCCGCTCCGTCGTGTGCTCCGTCACGCAGCGCGATACTGACCGGTCGGCACATTTGGGAAGTCGAGGAAGGCGGGATCCTACTAGGAATGCTGCGCGCCAAGTTCAAGGTCTTTACCCTGATGCTCGAAGACACTGGATACGAACTCGGCGCTACCGGAAAGACCTGGGGGCCAGGCAGGTTAGGTCCGGGATGGACGCGCGAAATCTTCGGCAAGGTTTTCAGAGAGCATCGGCTCGCGGAACCGCGTCCAGGGCTCAATCCGATCGATTACGCCGCGAACTTCGATCAGTTCTTCGCGGAACGGGATGAAGACAAGCCGTTCTTCTTCTGGCTGGGGACGTCAGAGCCGCATCAGCGTTATGACGTTGGCGCTTGGGAACGGGCCGGGAAGAAACTCGAAGATGCGCGTTTGCCGCCGTGGCTCCCTGACTCGCCCGAGACGCGCGGAGAGATCCTCGACTACGGGTTAGAGATCGAGCACTTCGACAGTCATCTGGAGCGAGCGATCGCGACACTCGAGGCTGCCGGTGAACTCGACAATACGCTGATCATCGTAACCAGCGACCACGGCAATCCGCTTCCACGCTCGAAGTGCAATCTCTATGACGGCGGCACGCGGGTTCCGTTCGCGGTGCGTTGGCCGGGTCAGATACCCGCCGGGCGCACGGTCGACGATTTTGTCAGCCTGACCGATGTTGCACCGACGCTACTGGCTGTGGCCGGGGTCGAGATCCCGACGGAGATGAGTGGGCGCAGCTTATGGCCAGTCCTAAGCTCGAACCGATCTGGCCGAGTCGATGAGTCACGCGACTTTGTGGTGACGGCGTTTGAGCGTCACACGGTCGCGCGGCGGAACGCGGTTGGCTACCCGATGCGAGCGATTCGTACCGACGGGTGGGCTTACATTCGCAACTACGAGCCGGACCGCTGGCCCGCTGGCGATCCCGACTACAATGCCCCGCCCCAGGGCTTGTTTGGTGACGTGGATCGTGGTGCATCGAAGTCCTACCTGATAGAGAACGCGGAATCCGACGAAGTGCGGCCCTACTATCTGATGTCATTCGGACGGCGTCCAGCGGAAGAACTCTACGACATGGAGAAAGACCCGCACCAGTTGCACAACATCGCCGCTGACCCCGCCTACATGGAGACCAAGCAGCGCCTACTCTGGCAACTCGAAGAATACTTACGCGGGCACGACGATCCTCGCATGCGCGGCGAAAACCCCTGGGACAGTTACGCCTTCACCACGACCAGTGTCTTCACGAACCCAAACTGGAAGACTGAGGGGTTGGCCACGCCGCTACCTGACTGAGGCGCTTCTGGCGCATTAGCTGGGCGGCAGTGCCTACTTGGCGGTTGCGGATCGACCTTCGCGATCCATAGCCTGGCGCAACATGGCGTTGAGACGCGTTTGATAGCCCGCCCCTTGTGACTTGAGCCAGGCGAGAACATCAGCATCGAGCCGGACCGTGACCGACTTCTTGATGGGTCTATAGAACTTGCCTCTTACAGCGTTGCTCCAATCGATCTCTGGCGCGTCGGAATAATCGATGTCTTCGTCGCTCATTTTGTCCAGCGCTTCAAGATCCTGCTTCTGAAGCTTAGTGAGCTTCTGCATACCTCCTCCTTTCATAGGCGTTCGCTCGGCGGGCCGAGATGATACGGGTGATCTCTTCATCTTGATACGTCAGGTCGGTGTGAACGACGAGTAGCAGGCGGCCCTCCGCGACTCCAATCATTTGCCAACGATCCTCTCCCTCCACGACTCGATCCAGTGCACTGATCGCGTGTGGGTCGTCGAAGACGAGCTGCGCCGTCTCGAAGCCGACCCCATGCTTGACGCGATTCCTGGCGCCTTTGGCTGGGTCCCATTCAAACCTCATCTCGTCGTATGGACGATGTTGTAACTACAGTATAGTATGTACGTCGTGGTGCTGCCGCGCCAGCTTCGCCGTCGTGATCACCTGGCCCAAGTGGCGCTGGGTGTGCTCGGCAATGTGGACGAGTAGGCCAAGGACGGTCGTCGGCAAACGCTTTCGACCGATATAGCGCGGGGCGTGGATGGACTCGGGTTGGATCGTGCGGAGTTGCTCTTCGGCTTCGTCGAGTGTGGCGTCGACTCCAGCTAACAACTCGTCGAGGCTAGCTCCCGGTTCTGACTCTGCTTTCAGGACGCCGATCTGGTCTTTGGTGATTTCGCGTTCCATCAGATAGGTCATCAGGCGATCAACACTGCCAGCGATGTGCCGCAGGTGGAAGCCGAGCGAGGGCAGCGAACCAGTTTGGCTCCACACCTGTTCAGTCGAGAGTCCCTCGGTATGGAGCGCCAGGTCTTCGCGGACCTGCGTGAAGCTGTAGAAGACAGGCGCGACGAGTGGTTCGAGTCCTTCGATAGGCCCGCGCATCCAGGGTTCGGGTTGGTTGCTCATGGTGTAGGTAAGAACTCAGATGGCGCGAGTGCGCGTTCGGTGAAGCGCGCCTGCCGTACGGCCCCTTTGAAGTAATCGATAAGGTTCATACGTACTCCGATCGATGTGCGGCCTGCGCTTTGGGGCAGCAAAGCGATCACTGCCGAGTCCTGCAGCTCGCCGTTGACGTAGGCGCGGTATACAGTGCCGTCGTAAGTCTGCGCGATGTGGTACCACAAGTCGAGGGCGTACAGTTTTTCCGGCACGACGAGCGGGACGGACTCGCCCGAGTTGGCAAAGGCGTCGAGATACCAGCCCCCTTCAACGAGACGGGTTTCAAACAGTAACCGCGTCTCGGAACCGTCCTCTTGCAGGTGGAAGAAGCGCTGCTCGGCACCTCCGCCCGAGTCGGGGCGGAAGATGACTTCCCAGGTGAAGGCCTCGGCACCAGCCAACGGGTGGACAGGGAGGAAAATCGCGTCGTCCTCACCATCGAACTCGACGGCGGTGCCGTCAGGGGTGTCGATCAGCTGCGGGTCTCCCAGGACTTCGACGGAGTGGCCGCCAATCGTTTCGAGAGAGTCGATATTCCAGACGACAGAGGCCGCTTCCTCAGCTTCTTCAGTAGCTGAAGGAGGTCCGCTACAGGCCATCAGAAGGCCGCAAGAGAGAACTATGAGGAGCCATGAGCGCATCGAGCGAGTCTATCACGCAGCGTTCGATGCGGCAGACGCTAACGCCCTTCGATTCGCCGAATGGACCCAGGTTTACTCTGTCAGAATCGATTCGGCGTAGAGTAGATCTCCCGTGAAGCCGTCATAGTACTGGAAGACAATCTGTGGACGCGGGAACTTCACCCAGCGCTCCTTACCTTCTTCTATCTCGTTGTTGAAGACGTTGTTCACCTGCACAACGGTATAGACTGGCTGGCGGTTCAGTTCCGGGGGGACTTCATCACGCATGTAGCTCGACCAGCGGATCTCGACCTCCCGTCCGAGAGAGTCAAAGACTCCGTTCGCGGGGCGTCCCGCTTCCGCGCTGGCTTTGTGGTTTCGTGAGTTGTGCGGGCCGGACGCGAACTCCCAGACACGGTCGGTGATCTTGATGGCGAAGCTGTTATGCAGGTCACCCGTAAGCACGAATACCGGCTTGCCGAGTGAATCCCAAAAATTGATCAGCCGCTCGCGGTCTTCGAGGAAGACTGTCCAAGCCTCGTCCTTGTTGGCTGCGTTGGCAATGAGTCCACCGGGGCCAGCGGTGCCGCCCACATGCGGGATCGTGAGATTGACGCTTGAGAAGACGAAAAAGATCTCCGCATCGGAGTTCTTCATTTCGTCCATCAGCCACTGCTCCTGCTGCATGCCAATCATCGAAAGGCCGGGCCCTTGCGGGTTGCTCACGTCATGCATGTCGCGATGGCTGCGCGTATCGAGGAAGAAAATGTCGGAGTTGCTGACGCGCATCTTGGAATACGAACGGCGTCCGATCGAGTACGACTGCTCACCGTTCGCTTTGAAGGGCGGGCTCACTCTGAGGTGCGTAGCGTCGATAATCTCGACGATGTCGTAAACGCCAGCATTTGGGTCGCCCTCCTCCTCATCCAGAGAATTGATGTTGACGCCAGCCGAGTCACCGCCCCAGTGGACATGCAGGTTCGCCACCTGGTTCAGGTCGATGCGGGTGAGGTCGGCGTCGGGATCGTCCAGGACATCGCTGCCTTCCTCGTAGGAGGTGCGGCCGAAACGGATCGGCTGCGTGTGCAACTCGGGATTGCTCCAACCCAGATAGTCATACCAGGCCTCGACACCAATGTCCCGGAACACCGTGCGGCGATGCTTGCGGCCCGCAGTGCCCGCTCCATAGACATCGTTGAGGATTTCGTGGTCGTCAAATGTGAAGAACGAGGGGACCTCGCGGTGCCATTCGGCCAAATTTGGCGCCGAGTCAAGGTAGTGCTTATAGTTCTCCCAGACACCCGTGATGGTCGGTGCGAAGTTCACGACCGAAGGGGCTTCGCTCACGCCAGCTTGTACCATCCACTGATCAGCAGCGTAGTCGCGCTTTTCTTCGTATAGCCAATCGCCATTCAAGACCGCGAAGTCTACCTTGTCTTTAACGTTGGCCAGCATCTGGTTGTAGGCCGGCATTCCCGGACCCAAGCCCTGCGCGGGGTTCTGGTTGTTGCCGCAGGCGAACTCGAAGCTGAAGTTGAAATCACCATTGGGGTTGATTTCGGCGTCGACGTAATCAGCGGTATCTCGTAGCGTGCGGAACGAACCGCTATGCAGCGGGTCGGCACCGTCTTCTTTGGATGTGACCACTTGGTAGAAGTATTCCGTGTCAGACTCCAAGTCGGTGATTAGCGTCCAACCGGTGTTGTCGTCATTTGGATCCGTCTCTACCGGATCAGAATAGGACGAGAGCGCGTCAGACGAGGTCCCATATCTGACCAAGAACGAGCCTGGTTGGGCCGTCCGCGCCCAGACGCCGATCTGATGTGCCCCGACGCGTCCCAGCATCGGACCGTGCGTGATGTCGAGGCTTGGAGCGGCACTCTGGTCAGTCGAACAAGCAGATAGGGCGGCTATTGAGAGCAGTGCTGCAACGGAAAACAGGCGCAAGGGAAACTCCTTTCTGGGTGGTCAATTCGGCACCGAGCTTACCAGAACGGCAGCGGCCGATGCAGGTCGTACCGAGACGAATTGACAGACAACCGCGGTCACGGCCTAGTCGTAAACGTAGTGGAGAACCTTCTTGAGGTCTTCCCAGGCGAGGCGCTTGGCTTCTTTGTTGTAGGCGCGGAGCAAGTAAGACGGATGGAACGTGGGCATGACGCGGATGTCTTTCCACTCTTGCCATTCGCCGCGAAGTTTGGTGATGCCGATCTTAGTGTTGAGCAGAGCCTTGACGGCGGTTCCACCGAGGACGCAGATCGCCTTGGGCTGGATAGCAAGGAGTTGGCGCTCCAGAAACTGTCCGCAGGTCGTCATTTCGTCGGCCTCGGGGGCGCGGTTTTCAGGCGGGCGGCACTTGACAACGTTACAGATGTAGATGTCTGGACGCTTGATTGGGATGCCTTCCCCTTCGGCGGTCCTCTCGATCATGTCGGTGAGCAGTTTACCTGCGCGGCCGACGAAGGGAATGCCCTGGGCGTCTTCGTCGGCACCGGGGCCTTCACCGACGAAGACGAGCTTCGCTTCAGCGTTGCCATCGCCGAACACGAGCTTGTTTCGGCCCTCGTGGAGGCGGCAGCGCGTGCAGTCGCCGATGTCTTCTCGGATGACGCTCAGAGATTCGGACACGTTGGTTGGGGTGGTCGGTGACGGCTCGGTCACCGCAGTGTTGGGTTCGGAAGTCGCTACTGGAACGGATCTCCGTTTCGGTATATCTAATTCCGTGAAGCCAAGATCCCGGTAAAACTTTAAGTGATTGATGAGGTCTTGGGGCACGGTGTGATGGCTCACGCAATTGTAGCGCGGGAGACACGAAGGATTGCGTCGAAGATACGCCTAGCCATCTCGCGTTTCGCCATACGTGTGAGTTCGACGACGCTGCCATCGGCGGAGAGGATGAGGCCTTGGTTGTCGTCGGTGTCGAAGGAGCGGCCTTCGCCGACGAGGTTAGCGACAAGTACGTCGCAGTTCTTCGCGCGTAGCTTACGGTCCGCGTTGGCCTGGAGATTCTCTGTTTCGGCGGCAAAGCCGACGAGTATGCGGTCGCCTTTGGTGCCAGCGACAGTCTTGAGGATGTCGATGGTGGGCTCAAGGGCGACGTGCGGGACGGCTTGCTCTTTCTTGATCTTTTGATCCGCTGAGACCGTGGGACGAAAATCGGCCACGGCGGCGGCCATCACGATGATCTGGGCCGGGTCAAGGTTCGCCATCACTCCGTCGTACATCTGTTGGGCAGTCTCGACGAGCACCAGATTGCAGCCAGAGGGCGGGCTAGCACTAGTCGGCCCGCAGACGATGGTGACGGAAGCTCCACGATCGCGGGCGTTTGCTGCGAGCGCAAAGCCCATCTTGCCGCTGGAGCGATTGCTGATGTAGCGAACGGGATCAATTGGCTCACGAGTCGGGCCAGCGGTAATGAGGACGTTCTTACCCGCCAGGTCTTGTTGGATGGCGGGAGCGTTGAGGAGCCTCTCGGCGGCGGCGGCAATCAGATCAGGCTCGGCGAGTCTGCCTGGTCCAACCATGCCGCAAGCCAGTTCGCCCTCTCCCGGTTCGACAATGTGGACGCCTCGGGCACGTAGCGTGGCGATGTTCTCGGCGGTGGCAGGGTGGGCCCACATCTGTGAATTCATCGCGGGCGCGACCAGTACCGGACCGTCATAGGCCAGGTGCATCGTGCTGAGAAAGTCGTCGGATAGGCCGTTCGCGAACTTGGCTAGGGTATTCGCCGTTGCCGGGGCAACCAGGAGCAGATCGGCCTCTTGAGCGATGCCGATGTGATCGATGGCGCTAGATAGAGTGGCGTCACCGCCATCTGAGGCAAAAAGATCCGTGATGACGCGTTCACCAGTGAGGGCTGCGAACGTAAGCGGTGTGACAAACTCCCGCGCCGACGCCGTCATCACGACGCGAACCGAAAACCCTCTGTCTTGGAGACGGCGCGCAAGTTCAGCCGCCTTGTACGCAGCGATGCCACCGCTGACGCCGAGAACGATCTTCTTTGCGCCTCGGTCGGCCATACGTTGCGTCTCTCGGAGGCTTAGGCCTCGTCTTCTACCGGCTTGGCAGGAGCCTCTTGGACCGGTTGATCCCTCATCTGGGCATACGGGTTCTCCGCATCTTCCTCTAGAATCTCGACTGCAACTGCTCCCAGACGAACTTCCTCCATACCGATGCGGGTCGGCTTGCGGGAGTCGACGATGGTTGTGGGGCGAGCGCCACCCTGCAACTGACGCGCGCGCTTCGCCGAGGCCAATATGAAGCGGTAGACACTCTGGTTGTCGTCGTTCGGTAGGAAGAACGGCATGTCGGGCGGCTTTTGCTCGCCCTGTTGAGTCTCGACTTCTTTTTCGGTGACTTTCTTGGTGCTCATCGATTTACTCCGCCGCAAAACCATCTACTATCTTCTTCACATGCTCACGTGCTCGTTCCGTCCGACAACGTTCGGCAAGGATGATGCCGCGCAACTGTTCGAACGACTCGTCGAGACGATCGTTGATTAAGAGATAGTCGTACTTGCCAAACTCCTTGATCTCGTTCGACGCCTCTTCGAGCCTACGCTCGATTACCGCGTCCGAATCCGAGGACCGATTCCGCAGTCGAGACTCCAAGACCTCTTTGGATGGAGGAAGGATGAAGATCGAGACCGCTTCGGCAAGCCGTTTCTTTAATTGTGAGGCACCCTGTACGTCGATGTCCAGGATCAGATCTTTGTCTTCTTCCTCGGCTCTGCGGAGGACAGTGCGCGAAGTACCGTAAAAATTGCCGAAAACCTCGGCCCATTCGAGGAGTTCGTCATCGTCTTGGAGCTTGTAGAATTCCTCTTTGGTGATGAAGTGATAGTGTTGGCCGTCAACTTCGCCGTCTCGCGGTTCTCGGGTGGTAAAGGAAACGGAGAACTGGATACGGGCCTCGCCGGTGGAGTGATCCTCTTCCATCAAGCGCTTGACCAGGGTCGATTTACCTGAGCCAGAAGGCGCTGAAATGATGAAAACCGTCGACATAAACTTTGAATTATTCCAGATTCTGAGCCTGTTCGCGGATCTTCTCGATCTCCGCCTTGAGGCGTAGGCCAGCTTCGGTGATCGGCAACCCGGCTTCGCCGAGTGGCGTGGACTTCGAGACCAGGGTGTTGGCCTCACGATTCATTTCCTGAGCCAAGAAGTCGATCTTCTTGCCAGCCTCGCCGCCTTTGTCGAGGATGTCGAGCATCCGTTCGGCGTGAGCGGTGAGTCGCTGGAGCTCTTCGCTGATATCGGTGCGGTCCGAGAGCACGGCTGCCTCTTGCAGGACTCGCTGGGGGTCGATCGGTGTTTCTCCCAGGAGTTGATTGAGGCGTTTCTCCAGGCGTTCGCGGAACATCGGCGCCATTTGAGCTGAGGCGACCGTCACTGACTCGGCCTCTTCAGCTATGGATTTGGTCCGTGCCCGGACATCCGCTTCGAGTCCAGCACCTTCTTTCGCTCGCTCTTCGTTGAGGGCCTCGAAGGCGCTGGTGAGGGTTGCTTCGAGGGAGGCCTCGATCTCTTCTCGCTGGTCGTCGGACCACTCTTGATCCGCGGCTCCAAGAATTCCCGGGGTGCGGAGTAGGGCCATTAGGTCCGGGGACTGGCTTAGATTGTTCGCGTCGGCAAGTTCTTTGTGTGCTCGAAGGTAGGCGTCGGCCAGATCGCGATTAAGTTCCAGAGACGAATCGCGACGGGAGTCAAGACTAATCGAGATCTGTACCGAGCCGCGCTTGACGTGTCTTTTCGCCACGCGGCGGATGAGCGGGTCGAGCGCCTCGAACTCGGGCGGTGTCCGCATCTTGAGGTCAAGAAAGCGATGGTTAACGCTTCGGACTGAGACCTCAATGGCTGGCTCGCTGTCTGAGGCGACGCGAGCGAAACCCGTCATGGAGTAGAGCATAGGTTCGTCGGGGGTACAGGCTCAATCGAGCTTGTCCACGGATTGTAGCTCGAATAGACGCTGGTAGACCGGTGAGGACTCAAGCAGCTGTGCATGTACGCCGATGTCGACGATCTTGCCCTCTTGGACGACAACGATCTTGTCAGCATTGCGAATGGTCGACAGGCGGTGAGCCACCACGATAACCGTACGGTCCTTCATCAGATTGGACAGCGCATCTTGAACGAGCATCTCGGACTCGGTGTCTAGGTGCGAGGTTGCTTCGTCGAGGAGCAGAATAGGGGCGTCTTTGAGGAGAGCGCGCGCGATCGATATGCGCTGACGCTGACCGCCGCTGAGTCGGTAGCCACGTTCGCCGAGGTGCGTCTTGTAGCCATCGGGCATGGCCTCGATGAAGTCCGCGGCGATAGCGGCCTTGGCGGCGCGTTCCACTTCACCTCGCGGTGTGTCGGGCTGACCGTACGCGATATTGCCGAACACGGTCTCGTCGAAAAGGAAGGTCTCTTGAGTGACGACGGCGATTTGAGCTCGCAACGACGAGAGGCGTAGGTCCTTGAGGTCGCCCCCGTCGATGAGGATGCGGCCCGCGCTTGGGTCGAAGAAGCGCGGAATCAAATTGAGGAGCGTGGACTTGCCAGCTCCACTGGGGCCGACGATGGCGACGACTTCTCCGGCGTTGACCGTCAGATCGATGTTGGCGAGTGTCGGTTCATGCTCGTGCTCGGGATAGTGGAAGCCAACTCCCTCGAAGACGATGCTGCGTGAGAAGGGCGGCATCTCATTGGCATTCGGAGCTTCAGCCACGTCGTGCGGATGGGCCAAATACTCGAAGACGCGTTGGGAGGAGCCGAGGGCCTGCTGGAAGATGTTGTAAATACCGTTGAGTCTCTTGATCGGTTGATAGAGCATCAGCAGCGCGACAACAAACGTCGTGAACTGCCCCGCGGTCATCTGGTCGAGCAACACCTGGCGGCGCACGTAGGTGAGCAGGCACACGATCGTCAAGGCGCCGAAGACTTCGATGAGAGGCGATGCGACGGCTTGCTGCCGGACGTAGCGGAGGTTGCTGCGGAACAGGCGTTGCGCTGCGGCTCGGAATCGGCCTTCTTCGTACGCCTCCATGCCGAAGGCCTTGACGACGCGATTGCCTTCGATCGTCTCGTGCAAAATTTGGGTGAGCTCACCAAGATCATCTTGGGCCTTACGAGTGGTCGAACGAATGCGGCGTCCAATGCGGGACGTGGGGATCAGCACGGCAGGCAGTACCGTGAGGCTGACCAAGGCCAAACGCCAGTCGGTCTGGATCAGTACCCAGAGCAATGCGAAGGCGATGAAGCCTTGACGCAGGAGGTCGGCGAGGATGTGCGACAACGCAACCTGGATGCGCTCGATGTCGTTGACGAGTGAAGAGATCAGTTTTCCGGTGTGACGCGTTTGGAAAAACGCGGGGGACTGGTTGAGCACGACGCGGTAGACGTGATTGCGCAAATCACGAACTCCCGCAAGACCGGCGTTGTTGACCAGATAGTTGCCGAAGAAATCGCAGAGTCCTTTGATGATGAAGACGCTGAGGATGGCGACGGCGATCATCGTCCAGACGTCGTCCAACGAGACGGGCAGGAGGTCCTCTAGTACGAGGGCGTTGTCGCTGAAGGGTGACTCGAATAGGCGGATCGGCCCATGGTCGGCGTCCGGATCGAGTACGCGGTCGAAGACGGGTTCGATCAAGACGGCGACGAGACCGTGACTAACTCCGACCAGTGCCATGAGCACGACCGACACGGCCAGCTTTGGGGCGTGCGGGCGAACGTAGCTGAGGAGTTGTTTGAGATCGCTCAAGACTGTTCGAGGAGTCTGTCGACGGCTTGTCTCACCGCCAACTCGTCTACCGAAAGGATACAGCGCGGCTCGTCAAAGGCGTAGCAACGATCTCCAGGGCAGGGCTTGCAGTCCCAAGCCGTTTCGACGACTTCAGACCGCGTGCCCCAGGGGCCCCAGGTCGTTGAGTTCGATGATCCGAAGATAACGGCGCATGGCTTGCTGAAGGCAGCAGCAATGTGGGCTGGTCCAGAATCGTTGCCGACGAAGAGATTCGCGCCAGCCATGAGGCTCTTGACACTCGGGATATCGAGGCCGGGCATCGTGGTGAATTCTTTGAATTCGGAGAGGAGATCGTCTTGGCCGGGGCCAGCGATGAGGATGGGCTCTAGGTTGTGGTGATTCTCGATGTACTGAGCCAGAGTGCGAAATCGTTCCACTGGCCACTGTTTCGTGGCGTAGGCGGCTGCGACATGGAGAACCGCGTAGGGACGGTCTCGACGGAGAGGTTCAGCGGAGAGCTGAGCCGCCGGAATCTTGCCGTGCGGCACGCCCAAATGGAACATGGCGGAGGCCAGGTGATGAGCAGTGTGTACCGGTGCGTCCTCGTCGAGGTCGAGAATTTCTTGTGCCCGAGGAATCTTGATGTTGTAGACCCTACCGAGCGCGAAGTGTGCAAAACCAGCACGATGTTTGGCTCCGGACAGAGCGGTCATCCAGGCGCTTGAGGTGCCGCCGTGCAGGTTGAGGCAGAGATCAGGGCGCTGTCTGCGGATGTCCCGAATCGTCTTCGTACGGCGGCCACGGCCAGCGCGGATGAGATCGTCCACGTCGGAGACCCCTTCAAGAAGCGGGGCGAAGACTTCATCGAGAACTACGCTGACGCGAAGGTCGGGGCGGTCGGCCTTGAGTAGGCGCAGTGCGGGCGTGGTGAGTACTGTGTCGCCCAGTGATCGTAGCCGAATGACCACGACCGAGGCATGCTGCGGAAGTGCGTCGAGAACGCTCACGGAAGTGTAGCCTCGATCCGGCTTACTGTCGGGCCCTCTTGACCGCGGCGAGGAAGGCTCGGGCGGCGTCTTCGATCTTGTCAAAGCGACCCTCGCGAAGGGCAGCGGAGTTCATGAGCGAGGAGCCCACGGCTACGGCATCTGCTCCGGCGGCGAAGAACTCTCCGAGGTTATCCACGTCAACTCCGCCGGTCGGTACCATGAGGACTTGAGGCATAGGGGCTTTGAGGGCCTTGATATAGCTGGCACCGCCCATCGCGCTACAGGGGAAGATCTTGATGAGGTCGGCACCTGCTTGCCAGGCGGTAAGAATCTCTGTTGGTGTCAGGGCGCCAGGGAGAATCGGTACGGAATAGCGCTTGGCCATCTCGATAGTTCGTACGTCGAAGCCCGGAGTCACGAGAAACTCAGCTCCGGATAAGGTGCAAGCCCGGGCTGTCTCGGGATCGAGAACCGTTCCGGCCCCGACGATGAGATCGTCGCCGAACTCGTTCTTGAGGTTTTCAAGAATTCCCAAGGCGCCGGGCACGGTCATGGTGACTTCGAGGACAGACAGACCGCCACTCTTGACGGCACGCGCCGCGCCGAGTGCCATTTCGCTCGTTTCGCAGCGAATGATTGGAACGACGCCGCAGTCCAGAATCTTGTTGAGTGTGCTCGTATTGCCCATAGGGTGTCTGATCAATTTTAGCTAGTTGGGCCGTCGTCCGCTTGGTGCTGGACCGGACTCGTTAGAACGAGAACCAGACGAGCGCGAGCGAAAGGCCAGTCATGGTGACGACCGTCAGCCACGCGATGGCGTTATAGAGCGGAGAGTTGGTCCACTCGTGCATCAAGTCTTTGCGGTTCACCAGTAGCAGGGTGAAGACGAGGATGACTGGTAGCAGGATGCCGTTGAGCATCTGCGAGAACAGGATCATGCGCACGAGTGGCAGATTGGGGATGAGCACCAGGCTGGCGCCGACAACGATCAGCAAGGTGTAGAGCCAGTAGAAAGTCGGTGCTTCATGGAACCGGCGATCAACACCAGACTCGAAGCCCAGGCCCTCGCAGACCGTATAGGCGGTCGACAGAGGCAGGATGCTCGCGGCGAAAAGCGAAGCAGACAGGAGTCCGCCGGAGAAGAGGATGTAGGCCCACTCTCCAAGCGGTCGCAGGGCCAGCGCGGCCTCGGCAGCGTCGCCAATGCTGCGCGGGCCATGCTCCCAGATCGCGCCCGCGCTTGCCACGATGATGAAGAATGCGATGACTGACATCACAATGCAGCCGAGGATGACCTCAATCCGGGTTTCGCGGTACTGCTTGACATCAATGCCTTTTTCGACGACAGCGGCTTGCAGATAGAACTGCATCCAGGGCGCGACCGACGTCCCCACGAGCGCGACCATCAGCGCGATGAAACCCAAGTCCGGGATGATTGTCGGGTCCACGGTGGCATAGAGCGCACGCTCCCAGTCGGGTTCGACGAGAACGGCTGAAACGATGTACGCGACGTAAAAAAGCGAAGCGCCAAGGAATACCTTTTCTACGCTGTTGTAAGTCCCTTTAACGACGAGTAGCCAGACGAGAGCTGCTCCGATCGGAACGCTAATGTAGCGACTAACGGAGAATAGTTCGAGGGAGCCGGCGACGCCCGCGAAGTTCGCCATGACGTTTGCCAGGTTGACGAACAGCAGCACGACCATGATGACGAATGTCGTTCGCAGGCCGAACTCCTCGCGAATGAGGTCGGACAGCCCTTTGCCGGTGACGGCACCCATCCGCGAACACATCTCCTGGCTCACGATGAGCGCCAGTGTGATCGGAATGAGCATCCAGAGCGGCGCGTAGCCCCAGCGGGCACCCGCCTCGGAGTAGGTAAAGATGCCACCGGCGTCGTTGTCGACCATGGCGGTGACAAAACCGGGGCCTAGTACGGCGAAGTACAAGGCGATGTTGCGGCGTATGCGTTTGAAGAAGGCCATCGGCTGGTTTCGTCTTCTCGCGTTCTACCGCAGCTTCAGGACGGCGATTACGTCGTCCGCAGTGATCACTCCGCGCAAGATGCCGACTTCGTCGACAACGGGCAGTGCGTAGCAGTTGTACTTGTCAAAGGTCTCGACGACCAAGTCGCGATCGGCGGTGACGTCGACGCGGGCGGTCTCTCGAAACGCCAAGGGCTTAAGCGGTTGGGACGGGTCGGTGACCAGCAGTCGGCCAACGGGGATAGAGGCAACCAGCTTCTCGTCGTCATCGGTCAAGAAGACGTGGGTCAGCGTCTTGACCAGATAGTCTTCGGCACGCATCTCTTCGATGGCGGCGAGCACGGTCGCGTCTTGCGGCATGGCCAGAAAGTAGTTGGTCATCATGCCACCAGCGGTGTCTTCGTCGTAGTCGAGGAGTTCCTCGACGTCGGCGGCTGGTTCGTCCTCCATCTCCTCAAGGATCTCTTCGGACTGCTCGTCATCGAGGGCGTTGAGAAGGTCAGCCGCCGAATCCGGTGCCATCTCTTCGAGAATGTCGGCAGCGCGGTCTTGGTCGAGCGAGTTGAGGATGCTGACCTGGATTTTGGGGTCGACCTCTTCGAGTGCCTCGGCGGCTATGTCGGTCTTGAAAGTCTCGAAGAGGACTTCGCGCTCGGCGGGACCGAGTTCTTCGACGATGTCCGCGAGATCGGCCGGATGGATCTGGCTGAGGCGATCATGCGAGATCAGTAGCTTCAGGCGTCGCTGCGGATCAGGTTCAACGATGTTGCAGTACTCCCACGGAATCGCGATCTCTGGAAACTTCTGTTGTAGTCTGCGAATCAGTCGATGGGGCAAGATGCCTTCGGTCAAGCGGCGGAAAGCGCCCTGCAGCCCCACGCCGACATCTTGGATCCAGAGTTCGTCACGGCCAGATGAGTGCTCGATACGCAGCGCGATGTCGTTAACGCGGACCACCTTGCGGCCATTGACGTCGACAATCTGCTGGTCAAGCAGGGCGTGTGCCAACAGGAGACGATAGTCATCCGGGTAATAGGGTGCGAAGTTATCGTCAGAGAGGACGATCCGGTCGGAAGTGATCGAGGCAACCTGGTCGTAGCGGAATTGGAAACGGGTACGACCAACCCCGAAGAGAAACGTTGAGATTCTACGCGGATGCTCGCGGGGAGCAATTGCGGCATCGAGGACGTGCCCGATCCGGACACCGTTCGGCCCTTCGAGTCGGAGACCCGTCAGCTCGGTCAAGTAGACCAAGCGATCTTGAGCTGTTGAGACGCTCGCCATTTCTACCTAAGCTCGTCACCGAACGCTCAAATGAAGAGAACGCCCGGACGGGCTCTCGCCCCTTTCCGCGGCTACTACTGGGTTCGTCTAACATCTGTCGATGCATGGAGTAGGAGACTCCTACCCTGTTGCTATCTTACGACGGTTGGTGGCGGGCACCCTAGTGCTGTTCGGGGTCTGCCCGGTGGTGCGAGGCAGTGAGCGGACAGGGTATTTGTGGGACGCTCTCGTTCTCTGTACAGTCGTCTGAAGCCTATGGTAGGCTCCGGAATCAGGTGACTTATGGTGCAACGGATCGGCTCTAAGGCTAGAGTGTCTCTGACGATAGTGACTGGCCTCAGTCTCTTGGCCTGGCTCTTGTTTAGCTACACGGCGACCCGTGCGTACTGGGTAGTCGACAACATCGTGGTCGAGCTTAGCCGCTTGTGATGCTATTCGTCCTGTTCTACTGCGCCGCTGCTGCTGGCGCTTCGACCTTGTTGACGCGCTTGAGTTTCCCCCATGCGCCGTTGCGGTACAGGCTGATCGTCGGTGTCGTGTTGGCCCAGGTGGCGCTGCTGATTCCTGTGCATGTCGTCGCGGCGATGGAGATTGCGGGTATTGTTGACCGGATACTATTGCCCTATTTGGCGCTGGGGCAGGCGGTTCTGCTGTCAGGGTCGTTGATTCTGTACTATCGCCGCCCACCGGTGGCGCTTCGTGCTCGTGACTCGGCCCCATCGGTGGCACCACATCCCTATCTGTGGGTGACTGCGCTGGCCGTCGGTGGTGCCTACGCGGCTGGCTTGGCCAATGCGTTGTCTTCCCATATTCGAGAGTTCGACGCCGTTAGCTATCACCTGCTGATGCCGGTTCGTTGGTTGCTAGATCGCTCATTCGCTATCACTCCAGAGACGAATTGGCACTGGGGCATGCCGGGAAATGGCGAAGCGACGATGTTTGTGCTGCTCGCCAGTGGACAGAACCGTTGATGGTGTTGACGCAGTGGCTTCCGGTGCTGTCTCTGGCTCTGTCTGTGTATTGCCTGGCCCTGAGCCTGAGCGAAAGTCGGCAGGCGGCGTGGTCGTGCGTTGCGGTCTTGCTTACGCTGCCGATCGTTTACCACCAGGCCTTTTCTGGATACGTCGATTTATTTGCAGCGGGCTTCTTAGTGACTGCGATTGCGTTGGGAGAACGGTCGCTGCGGTCAAGAGAACAGGAGGGTGAGTCTCCGGCTGGGTGGCTGTGGATCACGGGATTAGCGTGTGGAATTGCCGTGGGTTCCAAGTATCTCTACCTGGCCTATGGTGGACTCCTTGGGATCACGCTCGTAGGGCTGCATGCAGCAAGAAGTCGCAAACCTATGTCGACGGCGGTTTCAACGGCTAGGACGCTTCTACTAGGGATATCCGTGCCCTCTGCGTTCTGGTACCTCCGATCTACGCTTCTGACCGGGAACCCGCTCTTTCCGTTGGAAGTCGAATTTGGAGGGCGCGTATTGCTACCCGGCATTCCCGCAAGAGCGATCAGCCCGGCGGATTGGGCGATCGGACGATGGGTGCGTTCGCAGGCTGAGTGGCTGGTCTATCCGTGGTTGGAGTTCCGCTCTGGCCCCAGCCTGACGGGATATAGCATCGACACGGGCCTCGGAGCGGCGTTTGCTGCGTTCGTACCACTGGGCATTGCCTTTTTCGCGTGGATGGCTTGGCGACAACGCTCGGACAAGCGGCTTTGGTGTTGGCTGGCCGTGTTCGTGGCCTGTGGGTTGATTTGGTGGTTTCCCCTGCGCCAATTCATGCGATTCGGAATCGTCCTGATGGCGCTATCCGTCGTGCTGACCGCTCCGCTGTTTGCCGTTCTCACAGAGGTTCGCAACCGGGCGTTTTACGGGATCTTTTGCGCCGCTATCGTGGTTGCCTGCACCACATTGGCTCTGGAGCCGACATCCTATCTTGGGACACGGTTTCTATATGACCAATGGAGCCGGGCCGAAACCTACGTGTACCCGACTGCCGTAGACAACCTTCCAGATGGGTCGACGGTGCTCAACTTGGTGCGTCCTAACAATTTTGCCATGGCTGGCGAGCGCCTATCGTTTGACGTCGTCACTTACTTCGAGGCTCCTCGCCCGCTTACCTCCGACTTCTTGAAGACGAGGGGGGTCGATTACATCGTTGGTCACGCCGGACATGAAGAACATGTGGCAGGATTGCCAGGCGTCCAGCTTTTCCACAGTAGCGTCGTACGTGAGCCAGCCAGCCGGGCAGAGTTCGATTGGCGTATCTGGCAGGTGGAGTGAGCCGCAGCGAGTATTTGCTACCGACGGTGAATCCTAACATGGCTACGGGTGACCGCAGCGGGATTGACGGTACCGAGCATCGTCATGTCGTTGCCCAGTTCCGTCTGAAGCATTTCGAGTAGCGATTGGACGCCGTCCGATCCGTAGGCGGCCAGAGCCCAGAGGGCTGGCCGGGCGATGAGCGCTGCCGAGGCGCCGAGCGCCAACGCTTTGAGTACATCTGAGCCACGGCGAATCCCGCCATCGATCAGCACGGGGATCTTGCCATCGACAGCTTCGGTGATTGAGGGCAGAACGGTGATTGGGTCGGCTAGGCCTGGCACCAACCGGCCGCCGTGGTTCGAGACGATGATTCCGGCGAGGCCATTCTCGGCGGTTTGCTGCGCCTCGTCCGCATTCATCACACCCTTCAGGACGAGGGGCGCGTCGGTTGCTTGCCTGATGCGGTCAACATATTCCCAGTCCAGACCAGGGTTGGCACCGCTTCCTTTGTACGGCACCCCAACGGTCAGGCAGACCGCCTTATATCCGACGGAGACGGCGTGCCGGACCTTTCCTATCACTGCGTCGACATCGGCCCCTGGATAGACCTGGTACCAGAGGTCAGCTCCCGTCTCACCGACAATCTTGTCCACTGTACCGACAATCTTGTCCACTGTATAGTCGGATTGGTCAGCCACCACCATCGTCGCCTTGGCGGCCGCCGCACCGCGGGCCATGGCCAGTTCGCCGTCGGGATGGAATCGCCTCTGGTTCGATGCTGGCCCGATCAGAATCGGTGCGAAATGGGAATCGCCGAAGAGATCCGTCGTCAGGTCAAGCGTGGTCGTGTTGACCATGAGACGTTGCCGGAACGTGATTCGATCAAAGGCCGCGCGGTCGCCGTCGGCAATCGCAGCGAAAGTCTCGCTGCCGAGCTTACGCTGCGCCATCGCTGCAAACTCAAAAGTATTCACGAGTTCGCCATGAGGCGCGATCCGGCCGGGGGCCTCGCCGCGGAGCTGAGGCTTCTCTTGGGCACGCAATGCCGGTGACGCCGCGAGCAACTGTGCGAACGCGGCCAGGGCCTGTCTCCGACTGAAGGGCATGTGGCTCATGAAAAATCCGTCCTGACCAGCGAGCGGTCGATCGTCGCGACGGCTGATTGTCCTGTGTGGGCCATTGCCAATACCAATTCCGCTTGAATAATTTCCAACACTCGTTGGACACCAGCTGCGCCAAAGGAGCCGAGGCCCCAGCGTGGCACGCGACCCAAACAGATCGCCGAGGCCCCAAGAGCCAACGCCTTCAGGATGTCGCTACCGGTACGGAATCCGCTATCGACGATGACGGGGATGCGACCGCCCACGGCATCGACGATTTCTGGCAACGCTTCAAGGCTCGAAGGCGAGTAGTCGAGTGCGCGACCGCCATGGTTGGACACCACGATGCCGTCAAGTCCATTCTCGACGCAAAGCCGAGCGTCCTCGGCCGTCAATACCCCTTTTGCCAACATCGGCACATGGAGCATCGGTCTCAGCTCTTCAAACAGCTTCCACTCGTACCAGGCACGGAAGTCGCGTACACGATAAGGACTCGTGGGAGCGTTTCTCGGGCGGCGACTTCGTCCGCCTAGATTGCGGAGGTGACGATCATGGAGTTGCCTTTCGTAGTACGCCGCCTGCTGGTCGATGGTGACGACGATGGCTTGGTAGCCAGCCTGCTGCGCATTCTCAAGTAGGGTACGGTTGGCCTCGAGTTGTTGCCGGGGGTAGAGCTGGAACCAAAGTGGACCGTCGGCGGCTTCGGCAATCTTGTCTAGCGGCAGGCTCGCGACATTGCTCACGATCATCGGCGTGCCCGAGGCGGCAGTGCAGCCGACATGTGTTGCTGCTTCGCCCTCGGGGTGCAGCGCTACGTGGCCCGCTGTAGGCGCAACCATGATCGGGAACGCCATTTTCGTGCCGCACACTTCGGTCGAAGTGTCGATCTTACCTACGCTCGGGATGCCTTTCGGTATGAGTTTGACCCAATCGAAAGCGGCTCGATTGCGGCGTAATGTGAACTCGCCCGCAGAGCCGTGGGTCGTGTAGTTGTAGACCTCGCGAGGCAGTTTTGCGAACGCCGCCGATTCAAAGTCGAAGGCGTTGACGAGTTCTTCCATGCCGGGTACACGGCTGTGGTCGCGGAACTCGTCTTGTTGTCCGTGAAATAGCGATGATCCGGCGAGGAAGCCCGCGAGGCCCCGTACCGCATTACGACGCGTAAGACCGCTTCTCCACGAGTGCTCTAGTCTGCCCATCAAACCCTCCAGCCGTGGACACGATTGTAGCTAAGCGGCAGACTCGTCGACGTGATGATTGATACGCGACAGCCTGAGTTCGGACCGGCCAACACAGACCCTGCCGCCTATGCTGGCAGCGCGTAGGCGGTGAACCCCGCCTTAGGCCCGGAACCCTTCGCACGAGAGTTAGGACTCGATGCGATGACGACGAACTGCCTGCCATCCGCCTCGTAGGTTGACGGGGTGGCGGTTCCGATTCCGCCGAGGGAGTGCTTCCAGAGTACGTTTCCGTTGTCTTGGTCGAAGGCACGGAACGTGCAGTCAAGCGAAGCAGCGGCGAAGAGCAGCCCTCCTTTAGTCGCGATGTTGCCTCCCCGGTTGTAGGAGCCTGTCTGTGGAATACCGTTGTCGGTGAGTTCGTCGTACTCGCCGAGCGGCACCTGCCAGAGGATTTCGCAGCTGTTCAGATCGATCGCAGACATGCGTCCCCAGGGCGGTTTGATCGCCGGGTAGCGGTCTTTATCTTCGGGGCGCAAGTATCCCGTGTGCTCAAACGGGTACGGGGCATCGTCGGATGCACGGACCAACTTCAAACTCCAGGGAATCTCGTTGTGGTTGACGAACATGACGCCTTTGTCGGCGACCCAACTGGCGCCGCCCCACAGCCCGCCGCCGTGGTAGCCGGGGAAGACAACGACTTCCTTGTCGAGCGCGGGTGGCGTAAACATGGGGGCCAATTCCGCGGCTTCCAGGCGCTCGTTGACGAGGTAGCTATGGGACTCGTCGGAGAGGTGTGCGATGTCATTGGCTGCAAAACTTTGCCTGGAGAACGGTGGCGGCTTTGTGACGAAGGGCTGCGTCGGCCAGGCCTCTTCTCCTGGGACAGTGGAGGCAGCGACGGCTCGTTCTTCGATGGGGTACAGCGGCTCGCCTGTTTCGCGGTCGAGCAGGTATACCCAGCCAGTCTTGCCGACCTGAGCGACTGCGTCTCGTGGTGAGCCGTTGTGCATGACGGTGACGAGATTCGGCGCGCACGGCAGGTCGTAGTCGAAGAGGTCGTGGTGTACGGTCTGGTAGTGCCACAGCCGTTCGCCCGTGCGGGCGTCAAGGCAGATAACGCAGTTGCCGAAGAGATTCGAGCCCTTGCGGTCACCTCCCCAGAAATCGAAGGTGGGCGAGCCAGTCGCGACATAGACATGGCCGCGCTCGTGATCGACGCTCATGCCGCCCCAGCAGTTGGCCCCGCCTGAGGTCTTCCAGGATTCCGGTGACCAGGTGTCGTGGCCGAACTCTCCGGGAAGAGGAATGGTGTGGAAGATCCACCGTCGCTTGCCTGTTTTGCAGTCGTAGGCGCGGATGTGCCCAGGGGCAGATTTCACCGGGCCTTCGCCGGGACGAGAAGTGATGATCAGCAGATCTTCGAATACGACGCCGGGCGTGGTGGAGACCATGGACTCCGCATCGGAGAGTTCTCGGTCGAGGTCCTGTTCTAACTCGATAGCTCCGTTGGCTCCGAAGCTGTCGATAAGGTTGCCGGTCTTGGCGTTGATGGCGAAGATATGTCCGCGGACGGGTGCGAAGATACGCTCGTCGCTACCGTCCTTCCAGTAGGTCACGCCACGGGAGTTGCCCGCGGCACGGCGTCGCCGTTGGCCCGCACCTAATCCTTCGTTTGACCAAATGATCTTTCCTGTGTCGGGTTCAATTGCGTGGGCGTGCAGACCGTGGCCAGTCACATACATGACGCCGTCGACGACGATGGGCGTGCATTGGATGGTCCCTTGGGCACGGACTCGCGGCGGTAGGGTTTCCAGTTCCCAAGCGACTTCGAGATGTTCGACGTTCTCGGGGGTGATCTGATCGAGCGGCGCGTAGCGGCTAGAACTGGCGTCTGCCGAATAGCTTTGCCACTCCCACGGTTGCTGCTGAGCTCGAAGCAAGGGTTGCGCGGGCAGCAGCGAAGCCGCGCCCATCAGGAACTTTCGACGATTCATGGTCAGCGACCACTATATACCCCGCTTGGGTTGGGGCTTGTCCCGCCTTGGCGGGGTGGTGCCCTTCGGGTGGCCGCAGTGGAGGCTCTACGGACCGAGTCGTGGATTGCCGTCGTTGGGTCACGTCGAAGCCCAACTACTCTTGCCAGCGCGGGCCACTACGATGGTTCACTCCGAGCAGATACCAGGTATACAAGGACCGCCAACCGAAACGTTTTGAATCAGTTGACGCCACGTCGCCACTGTCCGACAATCGAGTCCGGAACGGGCAATGCAAAGGTGGACTGACCGGATCGAATCGACCGCCCGTTGGGCAGGCTTATTGTCAATCCTGGCGGCAACGGCGTTTCTCGGCGTCGTGCGGGGCCAAGAGGACCGACGCGCCGAGTTGGAGGGCGAGTTTACCCGAACCGTCCGACCTTTCCTCGAGACGTATTGCTTCAGCTGCCACGGCAAGCAGGGGCCTGCGGCGCAGTTGGATCTGAGCGGATTCACGACGATGACTGCCTTAATGCAAGACGGTCGACGTTGGAGCCAAATGCTGGAGCGTCTCGAAGCGGAGGACATGCCGCCAGAGGGAGTGCGCCATCCGACGCCGCAGGAGCGGCGCGCAGCCGTCGATTGGTTCCAGGCCGTCCGCGAAGGCGAAACGAGGCGCAATGCCGGCGACCCAGGCGTCGTGCTGGCGCGTCGCCTCAGCAATGCCGAGTACAACTACACGGTCCGCGATTTGACGGGCGTCGACATCCGTCCTACCCGAGAGTTTCCTGTCGATCCGGCTAACACGGCGGGCTTTGACAATTCCGGCGAAACGCTGATGATGTCGCCGACTCTCCTGACAAAATATCTGGCGGCGGCGCGTGAAGTGGCCAGCCACCTGTATTTGAAGGAGGAGGGATTCTCCTTCGCGCCGCATCCGATGCTGGCCGAAACCGACGGCGACAAGTTCGCCGTGCATCAGATCATCGATTTTTATCACGAACAGAACATCGACTACGCCGATTATTTTCAAACCGCCTGGCGCTTCCGGCATCGCACGGTGCTCGGGCAGCGCGACGCCACGCTCGCCGATCTCGCGCGGCAACATGGCGTCAGCGCCAAGTATTTGGAGACAGTCTGGTCGGCCCTTTAGTAAAGCTGCAAGCGATGTGGCGAGCCTTGCCCGAGCCACAGGCGGACCAGCCGCGCGTGGCGCGAGCCGGCTGTGAGGAGATGCGATCCTACATCGCCAACGTGCGAAAAAAGGTGGAGCCTCGGTTTATCAACATTACGGCGGGCCCCATCGGTACGGCCTGGCAGCCGTTATTGATTTGGAAAAATACGCAATACGCGACGCATCGCCAGAAGTTTGATCCCAGGCAGCTGCAGGTTGAGGGCGAGCCGCTATTCAATCAGGACGAAGTGGTCGAGCCCGAATGGGATAATCCGTTCGGTCCAGGCAAGACGATCCTAGTCGAAAATGAGCCCGGTGATCCGGTTCTCTTCGTTCCGGTCGGTCAACGCGTACGCTACGAATCGGCGTGGGGTCGGTTTTGCAGCGTCTTCCCCGACATGTTCTACAAGGAGTCGCGCGGCCGAAACTATTTCCGGACGGGCGGAGATCAAGGCCGTTATCTGAGCGCGGGCTTCCACAACGTCATGGGCTACTTCCGCGACGACCAGCCGCTCTATGAATTACTGCTGGACGAGGAGCAGCAGGCGACCTTGGACGAGATGTGGAGGGAGATGGATTTCGTCGCTTCGGTCAATATCCGCACCTACGTTGAATTCGCCAAGCTGGGGACTCGTGGAACGCGAGACGATTTCATTGACGGCGAGCCCGAGGTCCAAGAGATCGAGGTAGAGGAGATCGTCTCGGAAACGAAGATCAGGCAACTCGAAGCCGAGTATTTGAAAGTCGCCAAGGACGGCAGCGACGTGACGATCCAAGCGGTCGAAGACTTCTTTGATACGGCCAACGAGGGTATCCGTTGGGTCCAGCAAGCCCATCTCGACGCTGAGCCGAGTCACTTGCAGTCGCTGCTTGATTTCGCCGCCCGCGCCTATCGGCGGTCGTTGTCGTCGGTGGAGCGCACCGACTTGCTGGGGTTTTATCGCGAAGCCCGAGAGCGCTATGACCTGGACCACCAAGGGGCGATGCGCGAGGCGATCGTTCTGGTCTTGACGTCTCCGAAGTTCTCCTACCGCGTCGACTTGGTCGAAGCTGGCGGGGGAGTTCAGCCACTATCGGATTTCGACCTGGCCAGCCGGCTCAGTTATTTCCTGTGGTCGAGCATGCCTGACGAGGAACTGTTGCAGCACGCCGGCGCAGGCAACCTGCACGAGCCGGAAGTCATCAAAGCCCAGGCGCGACGGATGCTGCAAGACCCGCGCATCCGAGCGCTGGCAGTCGAATTCGGGGCCAACTGGCTGGACTTCCGCGATTTCGAGCAGATCGGCACCGTGGACCGCGAGCGATTTGCCTCATTCAGTGACGAATTGAGAGAGGCGATGTTCGAGGAGCCGATTCGCTTCCTCTTGGACGTGTTTCAACACAACCGTTCGATCCTCGACTTCCTTTACGCCCGCGACACGTTTGTGAATCCTATGCTGGCCCGTCACTACGGCATGCCGCAGGGAGGGGGCGATGAGACGGTTTGGGTTCGCGTCCACGACGCCGACCGATACGACCGGGGCGGCCTCTTGCCGATGGCCGCGTTCTTGACAAAGAACGCGCCGGGTCTGCGGACAAGCCCAGTGAAGCGCGGCTACTGGGTGGCGAAAAACATACTGGGTGAACAAATCCCGCCGCCGCCGCCGTTGGTCCCCGAGCTGCCGGCTGATGAAGCCAAGATGGACCTGCCGTTGCGCCAAATGCTGGAGCGACACCGGGCCAACCCGAGTTGCGCCGCGTGTCACGCGCGATTCGACTCTTTCGGATTGGCGTTCGAAACGTTTGGCCCGGTCGGCAAACGTCGAAGCTACGATCTGGGCGGGCGTACGGTCGATGCTCTCGCCGCCTTCCCGGGAGGCATCGAAGGAGAGGGATTGCAGGGACTCCGGCAGTACATTCGCGACCACCGCGAAGACGATTTCGTGGAAGGCTTTTCCAGCAAACTGTTGGCCTATGCCTTGGGCCGCAGCCTGGCACTCTCCGACGACCTCCTGATTCGGGAGATAGGCCGCAAGCTTAGCGATGACGGCCACCATTTTGAAACCGTGATTGAGAGCATCGTTACGAGTCGCCAATTTCTCAACAAGCGAGGCGGCGAGCAGCTGGCGGCTAATGAGAGGTGAGAATGATGAACCACCCGCACCACGAGGCGCGTCGAGCGCGTGAAAAGGCGTTGTCCCGAAGGACATTTCTCCGCGGCGCTGGCGTGACGATGGCCTTGCCGTGGCTGGAGTCGCTGTCGGGTTTCGGCGTCAGTTCAGCCTCGGCGGCCACGACCGCTGGGCAGCCCCAACGCTTTGCGGTGCTGTTCATGGGCACCGGCATCAGCCCCGGTCGTTGGTGGGCCAAAGGGGCGGGCTCCGAGATGGAACTGAGCGAATCGCTCGCGCCGTTGGAATCGCTCAAGGCGAAGATCAACGTCATTGACGGCCTGTTCAACAAGACCGCCACGGGACAAGGGATTCATCCGGCGATGACCGGCAACATGTTGTCGGGCGTGCCGATCCGCAAAGGTTCGATCATCCAAGGCGGCATCACCATGGACCAGGTGCTGGCCAATCACATCGGGCAGGAGACGCTGCAGCCCAGCATGGTGTTGGCCTGTGAGCGAGCCATGACCGGGTTCCATGAAACGAATTTTTCGAATGCCTACAGCTCGCATATCTCGTGGCAGAGTGCGGAATCGCCGGTGCCCAATGAGATGTATCCGTCGTTGGCCTTCGATAGTCTGTTCGAAAACGGTGGCAGCCTCCGCAACACGAGCGTGTTGGATCGGGTCAAGGATCATGCCGTAGCGCTGAGTAGACAGGTCAGCTCCACCGACAAACTCAAGCTGGACGAGTATCTCGCCAGCGTCCGCGACGTCGAACGCAGCATTGAGCGGATGCGCACTGATAAGGACAAGGCCGAAGATCGGGCCCGCGGCGCGGGGCGTCCGCTGTTCGCAATGGAGCGTCCGCAGGATGGCCTGCCAGAAGATATCCGTGATCACATTCGCCTGATGTGTGACATCGTCGCCCTCGGGTTCCAGACCGACAAGACTCGCGTGGCCTCGCTGCTCTTGGCCCGCGACCTGTCCGCGCTCTACTATCCATTCCTCGGCGTGAGCAAGCAGCATCACGGCGCCTCCCATTACGACACCGAGGAAGACTATCAAAAGATCGTGCACTTCCAAGTGAGCCAGCTAGCCTATCTGGCCCAACGCCTGGATGCCATGCCTGAAGGTGAGGGCAGCGTGTTGGACAACAGCTGTCTGCTGTTCCTGTCGAACATGTGGTCTGGGACGAAGCACGACAACAAGAAGGTGCCGGTGGTCACCATCGGCGGCCTCGGGGGCAAGCTGGAGACCGGCAGAGTGCTCGACTACTTCGAGTCGGGCGACGACAACCGCAAGTTGTGCAGCCTGTACCTGGGAATCATGGATCGGATGGGCGTCGAACTCGCGGAGTTCGGCGACGCCGAAACGCGGTTAGCGGGTTTCTGAGAACTTGGGGGTCCAAGCGGCCTCGATTTAGTAGATCATCCAGACGTCACGAGAGCGTTGGCAAGTGCGGCGAGTAACTCGCTATAACCGGATGCAGCCGCCGTCCCAGAGCAAGCTACTTGTGGCAAGATGAGGCACAGCCTTTGGCGGCCCCTCGGCGGCAGGAGTGCTGGCGTACTGGCTGCTACCGATGAGTATCGTCACCGCCGTGGTCACGAACATCATCCGCCTACGTGACATCGATTGATTAGGAGAATCGTGATGCGCAACACCAGATTTAGAACTTTTCTTTCGCTATGCGGCGTCGCTTTGCTGGCGCTCGGTGGCCTGCGTATTGGCCTCGCGCAACACCATACGGGAACAGAGACGACATTCGTCGGTCGCGTCGTCGGATTGGCCTGCTACCTGGGCCACGGAACGGTCGGCGACTCCCACCGCGAATGCGCCCTGACCTGCGCCAAGACGGGTATCCCGATGGCAATTCTCGACCAGAGCACCCAGACGCTTTACCTGCCCCTAGCTGTGGAGCCTCAAGAGGTTGTTCATGGGAATCAGGAGTCTGGAGAAAGGGGGAAGGTAGTGGAGGCTGGCGTGGGGGCGATGCCAGTTGTAATGGTGGAGCCAGGGTAACAGATGAGCGGCGCGCTGCTGGGATGAGGAGTAGGAGCGAGCGTAAGCCCATTCTCTCAGAGCGGTCTGGATGAAGCGTTCGGCCTTGCCGTTGGTGCGCGGCGTGTAAGGACGGGTAAAGCGGTGGCGGATGCCGAGACGACGGCAAGCATCGCGGAAGAGGCGCGAGCGATAGCAAGAGCCGTTGTCGGTGAGCAAACGACGAATGGGGACGCCGAGGGAGCGGTAGTAACCGACCGCGGCGTCGAGGAAAGCCACCGCGGAGTGGCTGCGTTCATCGGGCAGGATCTGAGAGAAGGCGAGGCGGGAGTTGTCGTCAATAGCGACATGCACGAACTCCCAGCCAGCGCCGCGACTGGCCCGAGAGCGATCTCCGGTAACGCGATGACCGGCGCGGAGGAAGCGGCCGAGCTTCTTGATGTCGAGATGCAGCAGATCGCCGGGGGCGGCATGTTCGTAGCGGCGCAGGGGCCGAGCAGGTTCGAGATCGCGGATACGGTTCAGGCCGGCGCGGCGCAAGATGCGGCTGATGGTAGCGGGCGAGAGGCCGACAGCCTGGGCGATGTGTCGGCCGGTCCAACGCTGGCGGCGCAGAGAAATGACGCGCTCGACCAGCGCCCGAGAGGTCCGTCGCGGGCTGCGGTGCGGTCGCGAGGAACGATCGTGCAAACCGGCGACACCCTCGCTGCGATAGCGCGCCAGCCACTTGTGGATGGTTCTCAGTGAGACGCCACAGGCCGCCGCGGCGTCCCGTGGCGTCTGCTGCTTGGCGAGGACGCGCTCGACGATCCGCACTCGCAAATAAGGCGTCAATCGTGCATTCTTGTGGATGTTCATTCGGTCTCTCCAAGGTTGCTGTTGTGGGATAACTCCAGCTTCCCTGGTCCGGGACCGAATGAACAACCTATTGAGAGGTCACACCTAGCGAAGGATCATCACGAAGCCGCCAACACGGAACTGATGCCGTTCGTCGAGAAGGAAGTTCGCGTTACGGGCACGGTGATCGAGAAGGACGGAATGAAGGCGATCATATTGGAGTCACTGGCGGCAATGGAGTAATCAGCCTCTCGGACTGAGGGACTCCATCGCCGGTGCACCACTCTGATCCGGTAGAGACCAGCTTCCTGACTGTTAGCTTGAGGTGATGGGCTGAGGGGCCGGAAATTACGGGATCCGATAGAGGTGGAGATTCCATGAAGTCGATGTGGACTCGTCCTTGAGTTGTCTTTTCTCGATAACTCGCCATCCTGGTATCAGATGATTCACCGAGACTACGCGGGTGCCGCTTGCGAGTTGTCTCTCCAAGATGGGTGCGAGCCGTCCCCATGACTTCGGAAGCAAGTAGCCGGTCACCACGGTGGCTGGGCTTATGTCTTGATCGAAGATGTCCCCTTGTATCACCTTGACTCTGTGTTCCAGTCCAAGCTTCGCTACTACCGAAGAGACCTCTTCGCACAATGACGGGTTCCACTCTATTCCGACCGATCTAGCCTGAAACTTTTGAGCTGCCGCCAGAATGATCCGCCCGTCACCGGAGCCCAAATCGTAGACGATATCGTTGTCTCCGACCTGCGCAAGCTCTAAAACGGCGTCCACTATCGGGATCGGAGTGGTGACGAAGGGGGCCAGCCAGTTCGGATCGTCTAGGGGGCCTGTGCTGTCATCGCCATGGGAGGAGTGTTGTATCGCCAGTTCGGATTCGCCTGGAGCCTGCGCTGTTTGCGCCGCCGCAATACCTGCCAGGGCCAATACGATCAGACAAGTCCAGATGCGATACATCGATATTCTCTGGTGACGAAGCAGCTTCAGTCTGGCGGTAGCTCCGACCATCGTGACGAGATTGTAGCGCTAAGCAGCCGCCGAATGGGCCACCACGCGCCGATGGACCTCCGGCCCCGCTAGCGCGGGCTTGTCCCCTTGCGGGGGTAAGACGCACTGCTCCCACGGGTGGAACGAGATTGGATGTTAGATCGCCGCCCGACACCGTCTATTGCAACAGACGATGCCGGGCGAACGGTTTGTGAATCCCAACTAAGCGGGGAAGCACCGAAGTATTGGGCCGGCCCTGAGGAACTGCTCCCTCGTTACGCTGTTGGCATTTTGGTAGGCCAACTCACCGAAGGTTTGTTTCCAGTCGACTGGAGACGCTAGCTAACCTCACAAAAATCTAGCGCGCTTCTGATTTGACAGTGGCACAGGGGGTCAAGCTTTTCGCCCGCTTTCGCGGGTCTTGTGGCTGTAAGTTCCGTGTTTTGTTGGGGGAAGTTTATTTTTTCGACCGTCACTCCATTGGGCCAAGCGGGACTGACTGGGTGACGTGGTGCGGAACGGCCTCCACCACCACGCTTGTCGCGAAATGAATCGTCGTCGGCAATCTAACAGATTCTCTCGCCGATCACCAGCTCACTTGGACTTCGCAGACCGTTGATAACGTGGGGGTTAGCGCTATCCGTGGCTGTCACCAATTGACCGAACGAGTACCACAAGGTGGCAACGGAAGTGACGGTAGCGAAAGCCCGAAGCAGCGCCAACACCGTAGGAACCCTACATGAGACGAAACCCAGTCAAATCAGACGGAATGGGGCGCGAACGAACGCATCGGTGCCGAGTCTGAGAGAAGTCACGCTTTCGGCTCACGAACCGGGCGAATGGGTAAGGATACGCGGAATGTCGAGCCTTCTCCGAGTTTGCTTTCCACTTCGATCTTGCCGTTGTGCTCGTCGAGAATGCGCCGGACGATGGACAAACCAAGAGCGGTGCCGACCTTGACGCCCCTGGTCGTAAAACCTGGGTCGAAAACCCGATTCACGTTCTCCGCCGCTATTCCCTCTCCGCTATCCGTTATTTCGACGACGACAGCATCTTCGGTGGTATAGGTCTTCAAGCGAATCTCACCCTGACCCTCGATTGCCTGTCCGGCGTTGACCAGCAGGTTCATGTACACCTGGTTCAACTGGCTGGGATTACATCGCACCAGAGGTAACTCACCATAGTCCTTATGCACGGTGACTCGGTCCTTGAGTTGGTTGTGAATGAGCGTCAGCGTGCTTTCCAGGCCTTCGTGGATGTCGACCTCGTCTTCGTCGGCACGATCAAGGCGGGCGAACGTGCGGAGACTCGTCACGATGTTTATCATTCGCTCGGACGCGATCGCATTGAATTTGATAAGTGAAGACATTTTCTGCAACACGTCCTGCACTTTGTCAGCATTCCTTAACTCTCCCTGTGCCGAGGGTTCGTCGAGCAACTGTCCTATTTTCCCTAGCCCGCGACTCAACGTGTCGTTGTTACTTCTCAGAACTCCCAGCGGCGTGTTAACCTCGTGCGCCACTCCGGCAACCAAGTTGCCAAGGGAAACCATCTTTTCTCGGATAACGAGCTGATCCTGTGTTTCTTTCAGCTCTCTGAGAGTCTGCTCTAGCTCTTGGTTCCTGTGCGCCAGCTCCTGGGTTCTTTCGCTGACCTTCTCCGCCAAGGACTGACTGTACTCTTCCTGCATTCTGTAGAGGAGAGCATTGTGGATGGCGCTTGCCGACAAGTTCGCAACGACCGAGACCAGGGTTTCGTCGCGTTCGGTGAATACCCTCCGCCCGGCACTCTCAACCGCGAAAACTCCTACCAACGTATCTTTGATGATCAGTGGGATCGCAATCTGACTTTCGACATTCAGAAGTCCCGGCAATTTCGGGACCACGCCTAGCTCATCGGCCTGTTCAGAGAGTGCCATCTCGGCGCGGACGGCGGCAGCGTAGGAGCGCGACTGGCCGAGGTTCCCCACCCGCATCATTTTCCTCCTTCGGGCAACCATTCCGATCACACCCACACCAACCGGGACTGTCGCGCCCACCGCCGGGTCCTCGTAGCCGCGACTGGCCACTACGCTCAGCTCCTTTTCGGAGTCATCGAGCAGGAGAATAAGGGAATGGTGAAAGCCGAACAGATCATACATCGTCCCCAACACCGCCTCGTAAATCTCGTCCAGATTGAGAGTCGCGTTGACCTCCGACGACATCTGCCGAAGGACGCGGACTTCTTCGCTCTTTTGGGCTAGCTCTTCCTGGAGGCGCTCAGGGGAAGTATTCTCTCGTGGCGTGGCCATTTACTCTACCGAGGATCAGTCCCGCGACACCTTCTCAACGGATACCACCCGGTAGATATCGGCTGCTTTCAATTTGAAGATGCCTGACATTCCGGTAGCGGAGGCGATCGCTTCGATATGCATGTCCATCTTCTCGAAGATTGGGCCTTCTGTCTCCGGGTGGTCGTATTCCACCTGCAGCAGCCAGCTCTCGGAGGCCTGCAAATCAATCAAGCAGAGTGATGCGTGAGGGTTCTCTCGTACATTACGGCTCTTCTTGTTGAAGAATTGGAAGGAAACCGCAATTGTATTCGCGTCCACGTAAAAGACCTGGGAAATGATCGTTGCATTGGGGATGCCGTCGCTCGAACAGGTCGCGAGCAGAACAGGGACCCCGTTGTTCATGACGGTCTTGATTTCGTCGGGGAGCTGACCAGCCATCAATGTTCCTCCGGTGGGACTAGCCGTTTGCCAGCACTAGGCCCTGGCGTCTGAACGAAGAGTTCTCGCACCTTGAAGCGTACAGCTATGCCGGGTTTGGAGATATAACGCCGCAAGACGTCTTCGGAAATGCCAAAGCGGGGCAAGCAGGCGGAGACAAACCGTTCTCTGCAGTCCTCATAAATTGATTGGTCGGTCTCGTCGAACGGTCTGGAGTCGATGTAGTCGCCCTTAAACTGATAGGTTTCGTGCGGTCCGATCTGTTCGACCGTCAGTGTGAACTGACCGTTGTCCTCTAGCGAAGAGAGCAAATTGCCGTTGAACTTGGAAGGGATGAAACAAGTGATCTCCATCGCATCCTGACTAACCTCCCAAGCGGAAACATGATGGAGGTGAGGCACACGGCTACTGTCCCGTGTGCTCGCCATCGCGACGGAGGCACGGTTGAGAAACTCTAAGATGATGCCGGGAATCATATCGGGTGACCTCTTGGGTGTCTGCTTCGGCCGCTGAACGCCGCCTGATCCGTCGCGTTCGGGGCGATGATCTCGTATCGGCTGGAAGTTTGGCAAACCATGCCGGTCCGATTCTACCTCGCCAGGATTACTGTCGGTGACAAGTCCACCCACTCGCTATCCGCCCAAATGCTCACTTGGGCTCCTCATGGGACTCGACTTGAGCCACCTCGACGACCGGTCGCCTGGGCCCTGCCACCCGATTTCTCAATGGGAAATTGTTTCTTGACACCGATCAGACGTAGATGACCAACACAAAGAGGCGCGCCTCCCAAGATCCACATCGTCTTGAACTGGCACCAAGAGTTCCGCGACCGGTAGCAGTAGGGCCGCCAATACCGCCAGCAGGACCGCCGATCTCGAGTAACTTCCTACAAGTCCGGTGGTCTCAAGGGATCGATGCAACACCCGGCGCGACGGGAGAAAGTGAAGCGTAAGCCAAAGAAACCAAAGGGGAAGCGGTGAGGACGATTCGCTCTCATCTGCATGCCATTGCAGTGCAACGAGTTACGCGATTGCGAGTAGTGGCTTCCGCTTGTAGACAAGCCCCTTGCCGCTCTCATCGCTCGGACATTTCGGTTGAACGACTTAGGCCTCGTGTTGCGTTGACCGGTTGAGCCGGCACCCACTATAGGAAATAACTCATCGCGGCTTCTGGCGGCCCTTTCAGCACACCCATAGCGCTACGATCCTGGTTTCGGGATGGAGTCGAGATCGACAGGAAGTTGTGAATAAATTGTCTTTCGACCTCTTCCCGTCAAGCTAACTTCTTTGTTTGCCACATTGGACTAGGGGGCAAGGTGATTTTTTCACAGCTGCCAGTGAGCGAACTCTCTTCGCGACGCTTGCTTTGACCAGGTATCTGAGGGTAGTATTGGACCTCCTTGGTTAGCCAGACCCTTAACCATTCCAAGATCTTCGCAAGTAAGGAGAGCAAATTATGTCTATTAACGATGGAATTATAGTACTTGGCCCAGGAGAGGGCAAGATGGTTCCTGTGCCAGGCCACAAGGTAACGCATAAGGTAGTTGGTGCAGACACGGATGGCGCGTATTCACTGTTGGAAGTTGAGCTAGTCGGTGACGGGCCGCCTCAACACATACACAAAGCCGAGGATGAGGCCTTCTATGTCTTAGAGGGAGAGATTGCCGTCCTGCTGGGAGAACGCACTATTAGAGCGACAGCGGGCTCTTTCGTACTCATCCCCAGGGGAACGGTTCACACCTTTGAACGACCGGTCTGATAGGTAACACTCTAAACCGGACGGATGGGTAACAGTATAGGCGGTGGTCAGTGGCCCCCGCGGGGGCCACTGACTGCCGAGCCGAGCGGCCACAGTACGCGGTTGGCGGCGTCGAACAAGGCGAGTTCCACCGGACCGAACCAGATCTGCCAAATGGCTTCGTCCACTTCGACTAGCCCGACCAACTCGCGAGCCAACGCTTCACTCAGGAAGTACTTCTCGCCGAGGAACTTGATGCGTCCGTCGTGGCGCACTCGTCGGCGCTCCCAGTGCCCCGGGTAATCCAGATCAGCAAGCTCGCTGGGATAGGCGCGTGTTGCTGGTGCATAGAACGCCGCCGGGGGCCGCTGTCTCAACGCTTCATGCGGACGTTCTTGGTTGTATTCATGACGAAAGAGGTCGAAGCGGCGCTGCTGTCGGCGACGATCGCCAGCCGGAGGTCTCACTGTCTCGGCTTTGAGCGTGCGGTGTAGCCGCTCGTGGCGACCGTTCTGCTGCGGCTTGCCCGGCTCGATGCGCTCCACCGCAATGCCCAGCTTCAGCCACCAGACGTTCAACCGGCTCAAGCGTCCGGTGCCGATGGAGGCGAACGGCGAACCGTTGTCTGAGCGTATCCTTCGTGGCAGCCCGCGCTCCAGAAACAACCGCTCCAAGCCTCGGCGGGCCTCGGCGTAGGATGTGCCCACGTGTGCGGTGCAGTTGAGCAGGAAACGACTATATCCGTCGACGACCGTTAGCGGATAACACAGCACGCCGTCGCCGGTGCGAAACTGCCCCTTGTAGTCGATCGTCCAGAGGTCGTTGGGCGCTTCGGGTTCGCGCAACGGACTGGGTGCCGCTTCGGCCAGTCGCCGCATCCGCTTGCGCCCGCGAACGAGTCCGGCTCGCTTCAGCGCGTCGCCGATCGTCGACGCCGCTGGCCAGCTTGTCTGTGACTCTTTCGACTCCAGCCAGGCCCTGAGCTTCTTCGGCCCCCAACTCGGATGCTGCCGACGCGCTTCTATCACTCGTCGCTCGACCGACTCGGGTATCCGACCGGGCTGACGGTGTGCCGCGTGCGAGCGGTCTTCCAGCTCTGGCCAACCGCCTTGACGGAAGCGTTCTAACCACTTGTATCCGGTCCTGCGGCTGATCCCGTAGAGTCGACACAGCGCCGCCACGTTCGTCGCCGCCCCCGCTCGCAGCCAGTCTTCAATGAATCTCTTGCGTTCTTCCATCGGATAGGTCTCCTTCCATGGCATCTCGCCATGGTGTTACCTATCCGCCCGGTCTAACCTGTTACCCTTCCGCCCGGTCTGTACAAGGCGACTGGCGGTGAACTGCAAGCGTGACGGCGGCCCACAACAAAGAAAAGGAGAGGAACCAAGGAAAAGCTCAAGGGGGGAAAAAGTGGAAACGCCCTTTTTCGGAAACTGGGACAGCCTACAATTTTAGGGGAAAAGGGGGAGTTCGGGGACAGGAAGGTGTGAAAAAATCAACTCGCCCCAGAACCCGGTGGGGCAAACAAAGGACTTAGCTTGACGGGAAGACCTCGAAAGGCAATTTATTCACAGCTTCCAGCCTATTAATTAACATTTGTAACGCTAACTGAGCCGCTTGATCATCGAAATTAGACCGAAACCGTTCTTCTTCAAGGCTCCGATGATCGTCTTTTGAATCATCAGGTCGCGGGCCAGTCGGTGTTGTGACGGTCGAAAAAATAAATTCCCCCCAACAAAACACGGGGCTTACAGCCACAAGACCCGCGAAAGCGGGCGAAAAGCTTGCACCCCTGTGCCAACCTCAAATCAGAAGCACGCTAGATTTTTGTGAGGTTAGTTAGCGTCCCCAGTCGACTGGGAATCAACCTTCGGTGAGTTGGCCTACCAAAATGCCAACAGCGTAACGAGGGAGCAGTTCCTCAGGGCAGGCCCAATACTTAGGTGTTTCCCCGCTTAGTTGGGATTCATAAACCGCCGCTTCGGCGGTCCTGTAGTCACGCAGGGCTGCCAAGCGGCGGTCGAACAGCAACTCCCCTATGGGACAGTCAAGCTTGACTGTCCCGACCACTACCACACAGGCCGGAGGTCCATCAGTGCCCACCGCGAAGCGGACAGGCCCCCACGCTAGTGGGCGCGACTGCGGCCCGGGGTACAATCGCCTTGCCGTGATCGGCTCGACCGTCAAACAGGAGGAGGCCCCGTCCATTCGCTTTCTTAACGCCGAATGGCGCTGGCTCGCGATGTTAAATTACGAGATCAATCCCGCTCTCGTTCAGCCTTACCTGCCCGCTGGGACCGAAATCGATTTCTTCGAGGGCAAGACCTACGTCAGCCTCGTAGGATTCATGTTCCTGGGGACGAAGGTGATGGGGATTCCAGTTCCCTTTCATCGCAACTTCGAAGAGGTCAATCTGCGGTTCTACGTTCGTCGGCAATCGGAAGAGGGTTGGCGGCGCGGAGTCGTTTTCATCAAGGAAATCGTGCCCCGCTGGGCGATCGCTTGGTTGGCGCGCACGCGCTACAACGAGAACTACGTTTCGCTGCCCATGCGGCATCAGATCGCGGGAGAGCAGTGTCGCTACGACTGGCGAGTCAACCGCCGGTGGAACCACCTCGAAGTCCTGAGAACCGGAGAGCCTGCATCTGCCATCCCAGGCTCCCAGCAGGAATTCATCACCGAACATTACTGGGGGTACTCAGCCACCCCGGACGGAAACACAATCGAGTACCACGTGGAACACGAGCCGTGGCGGATCTGGCACGTCCAGCAGAGTAGCGCCCACGTCTCCGTTGCTGATCTCTATGGTTCCGAGTTTGTTCAGCCGCTTTCCGCCGAGCCAACCTCCGCCTTTCTGGCTGAAGGGTCACCCGTGACGGTCCATCGCGGGCGACAGCTCCGTTAGGGTGAAAATTGCGGCGCTCGGCTCTACGATGAACCTTGGATTTGCAGGAGCTTCCGCAAGCGCTCCGGTCTAGTTCCCAGGTCAGCCAGGGTATAACCCAGCAAGGTCTGTAAAAAGGCGTCTCGCGCCTCGGTCAAAATGCCTTTCAAGTCGCAAGCGGGCACAATCGGGCACGTATTCTTCTCACGATCGAAACACTCGACAAGGTCTAAATGTGGCTCCATCTGCGCTACCAGCCGCCCCAGATTGATCTCTTCCGGAGGCTTCGCGAGCAACAATCCCCCGCCCCGTCCTCGGCTCGCATTCACATAGCCCAACCCAGCCAGCCGCTGGACGACCTTCATCAAATGGTTCTTCGATATGCCATAGGCGTCCGCAATCTCCTGGATCGTGGATTTACCATCCTCGCGCAGCCGCACGTAGAGAAGCACTCGTAGCGCGTAGTCAGTGTGCATCGTTAGATGCATCGGCTTGCCCTCGAATAACAATCCAGCATCCCTCGGCTCGGTCTGCAAAAAACCTTCCACGCAGCCCGCGCAGATGCTGTCGCGCCAGCTATCATATAAAGATGCATCCTGACTACCTCTTTAATGCAGAGCCACCCGCCGTGAGCGAATCCAGCATCCAGATCGTAAAGGCGACCGCCCCCGCCGTCGCTGAAAACGCTGTTGCGATTACCCGCCGCTTCTACCTTCTCATGTTCGAGGCAGATCCGCAGGTGAAGCGCTTCTTCAATCAGGCGCACCAACGCTCTGGCGCACAACAGCACGCCTTGGCTGGAGCTGTGTGCGCCTATGCCGCCAACATTGACAACCTGGGTGCGCTCGGTCCGGCCGTCGAACTCATCGCGCAGAAGCACTGCGCACTAGGGGTTCAACCAGAGCACTATCCGATCGTCGGCAAGCATCTGCTGGCCGCTGTTAAAGATATCCTCGGGGCGCCCGTGACCGACGAAGTCCTCGCCGCTTGGGGCGAGGCGTATGCACTTCTCGCCCACATCCTCATTCAGCGCGAAGCTGAGATCTACCGCGACCAGGAGCAGCAACAAGGCGGCTGGAACGGGTATAGAAGCTTCGTCGTCGACCGCAAGGTACCCGAATCCAGCGTCATCACTTCCTTCTATCTCAAGCCCGTCGATGAGAAGCCTCTTCCCTCATTTCGCCCCGGACAGTACATCACCGTCAAGATCGACATCCCGAACGTCGAAGTCTCGCCGCGAAATTACAGTCTTTCCGACCAGCCAGGCCTGGATCACTACCGGATTAGCGTGAAGCGAGAGCCGGCCCCTGGTCCCGACGCGCCCTCGGGTATCGTTTCCAACTTTCTCCACGATCAGCTAAACGAGGGTGATCACATCAAAATCGGTCCCCCGTGCGGCGAGTTCACCCTACCCGACAAGACGGGACTTGCGGATGGCGAGCCCATCGTTCTGATATCCGGCGGCGTCGGCATGACCCCTGTGCACTCCATGCTCAAGTCCCTAGCCAGCCAACGCGTCGACAACCCGGTCTACTTCATTCACGCGTCGCGTAACAGCTCCACTCACGCCCTCGCGGACGAGGTCCGCCAAGCAGCCGCCGACCTACCCAACTTCCAAACCCACGTGCGCTACGACGCACCGCTGTCGGGCGACCTAGAAAACGGCCTCTGCGACAGCGAGGGGGTCATCGACCGCAACCTACTCGACCAGATCCTCCCCGACAACAAGGGCCTCTTCTTCGTCTGCGGCCCCAAGCCTTTTATGTCATCGGTAATCGGCGACCTCCAGAGCCGCGAAACCCCATTGGAGCGAATCCGATACGAGTTCTTTGGCCCCAAGGGCGAGATCGGCTAATTGCAGGCCAGCGGGGGCTGAGACAGCTTCGATCTGTCGCAACTAGGATGCTGGCACCGGCGATTCGAGCCGCACCCCTTGCACCCCCTGCTAACCTGAAAGCTGAACGGCCCGCTCTTTCGAGCGGGCCGTTTCCGTCTCCCTGGCGACATTCCCAAATGAACCGCTCACTCTGCAACGACAAAAGCCCAAAATAGACGGTCCTCGTGGTCCTCGGATGGGAACACAATCACGTCCCACGTAGAACATGAGCCTTGGCGAATCCGTCAGGGAGCGCGGCTTCTCGTGCGGCGCTCTGCGTGCAGAGCTTGACATCCCAGATCTGAGGCAGTATCAGTATGGTCGGCGATTAGCTTGCCATTACGGCGGAGGAAGCATGAGCACGCACAACAAATCAAGACGCACGTTTCTGATCGGATCGGCTTCGGGTGTCGGCGCCGCTTGGCTTGCGGCCAACCACGCGGGCATCGTCGCGGCACAGGACCACGTCCAGGCGTCGACTGCATCAGGTCATACGCGTGGATTTGCCTTCTTCACGGCTGAGCAGGCCACCGAGATCGAAGCGATGGCTGCCCAGATCATCCCGACCGACCACACGGCTGGCGCACGTGAGGCGCATGTCATCGATTTCATCGATCGCGTGCTCGTGACCTTCGACAGCGAGCGTCAGTCCGATTACACCGAAGGTATGAAGGAACTCGCTGCTCAAACAGCGCGGCGCTTCCCAGGCACGGACAAGTTCTCCGCGTTGAACGACGCACAGCAGATCCAACTGCTGACTGCCATCGAAGACACGCCGTTCTTTGGTCTGGTTAGAACGCACACGATTACGGGCTTTTTCGCGAACCCACTGCACGGCGGCAATTACGACAAAGTCGGTTGGGAGCTTGTCGGATACGACGACTCACAAGACCACGCGCCGCCTTTTGGTTATTACGACGCGCTGCCAGAGTCCCGCCGCTAGACCGTATGCACGAGAAGACACCATGCGAACTTACACACCAGATACCGAAGTTGATTTCATCGTCATAGGTTCCGGGGCAGCCGGCGGCATCATGGCCAAGCAATTGGCGGTAGCCGGTTTCTCGGTCGTGGTCCTGGAACAGGGAGGCTGGGGCAAATACGGCCACGAGCAGGATTACACCAAGGACGAATTGCTCAATCGGAACCCGAGCCCCGAAGATCGCCTGATGAGCGATCGGACTAGGCAACGGAATACCTTCCGCAGAACCACCAACGACGAGACCAGGCCGGGCACCCATGGGTACGGCTGCGTCGTGGGCGGAGGCACCGTCACTTACGGAGGCAGTAGTTGGCGGCACCTGCCGTGGGAGTTCAACGAAGCGAGCACCGAAGGCACGATCGCTGGCACAGGTGTAGCGGATTGGCCGATCACCTACGATGAACTTGAACCCTACTACACCCAGGCGGAATGGGAGATGGGTATCGCCGGTCAGCGCGTCGATACGCCGTATCTCGCACCGATGTCGAAGGACTACCCCGTGCCTCCAGTGCCGGAGAAGGCTTCCGGTGCCCTATTCAAGATAGCGGCCAAGAAGCTCGGATTGACCGTCGTGCCAGGTCCACTGGCTCTGATATCGCGCGGCTACATGGGCCGCTCGGCCTGTGTGAATTGCGGGATGTGCTCGGGCTACGGCTGCCATGTGAGTGCACGCTCAAGCTCGGCGGTGACGATGCTGCCGATCGCCGTGGCCACCAACAACTGCGAGATTCGGGCTAACAGCTACGTCCGCGAGATCACGGTCGATGGCCGCGGCCGCGTGAATGGGGCCGTCTATTTCGACAAACAGAAACGCGAAGTGACGCAGAAGGCCAAAGCCGTCGTGTTATCGGCGAACGCATCTGAATCGGCGCGGCTGCTATTGCTGTCGAAGTCGGCACGCTTCCCCGATGGCCTCGCGAACTCGAGCGGAGTCGTCGGCAGATATCTGATGCTCGGCAATGGTGCCGGAGCGAGCGGGCTACTTGAGCATCCGCTTAACGATTACAAGGGCGTTGTGTCGGGCACGGGGATCGTCGACTACGTTCCGTCGGATCCTGCACGCGGCTTTTACGGCGGCGGCCGCATGACCTCGCGCGGCTACGACACGCCTATCAGTTACGGTCTCCGTGGTCTGATGCCTGGCGCACCGAGCTGGGGCGCGGGCTATAAGCAGGCGCTTAGGGACGAAGCGCGTCACAAGATGACCATTTCGTGCTACGTCACCCAGTTACCACTCGAGAGTAACCGCGTGGACCTAGATCCCGACGTCAAGGACGACTGGGGGCTGCCCGCGATGCGGATCACATCAAAGAGCCATCCCAATGACATGAAGGCCATCGAGTTCTTCACCCAGAAATCCGTCGAAGTACTAGAGGCGGCCGGGGCCAAGAACATTTCCGCGCGACCGGTCCGAGACAGCACCGGCGGCTCCCACAATCGCGGCACATGCCGAATGGGCAACGACCCGAATGCCTCGGTAGTCAACAAGTTCCACCGTGCGCACGACGTGCCCAATTTATTCGTCGTCGACGGCAGCAACTTCGTCACAGGTGGCCGTAATCATCCGACCATGACGATTCAGGCACTCGCGTTTCGCGCAGCCGATCATCTGGTCCGAGCGGCCAAGAGTGGAGACCTGACCAGCGGCGGGTAGTGATCTATACGACCGAGGAAACCAAGCTCGAACGTACCGTCGGAAACTGCGACGCGCCGTTCTACGACCACGAATTCAACTGAATTGGCGAGCGATCCCAAAGCGAGGCGACGATGGACGACTGCAACGACAAACCTGCAAGACGATTCATTGGCCAGTCTCGGCGAGACCTTCTGAAGAGCGCCGGTCTTGTCGGCATCGCGACAGCCGGTTCGAGCGCAACGGCTAGCACTGCCGAAGCCGCTCAGAGCGCAGCGCTCGCGGGCGCAGGCCCGCGCGAGGCCCTAGAAACGCTGACGGCGCTCGAATCGCAGACGCTTGAGGCCATCGTCGATCGCATTCTGCCTTCAGACGAAAACGGCCCCGGTGCCAAGGAGGCCCGAGCGGCCCACTACATCGATCGTTCCCTGGCGGCGGACCACGCCGCGAACCGTGACGAATATGCCATCGGTCTCAGTGTCTTGAATGAGTCCGCACTGAAGATGGAAGGCAAACCGTTTCACCTCCTGCCCGCCGATCAGCAGGATTCCATGTTGACAAACGTCTCGACCGACGAAATCGAGGGCTTCATGCCCAGCGGCTCGGCCTTCTTTCGCATGGTCAGAGATCACATGATCGAGGGCGTCTTCTCGGACCCCTACTACGGTGGCAACCGCAACTTCGTCGGCTGGGACCTGCTCGGTTATCCCGGCATCCGGCTCGGAGCGACCGAACGCGAGGTGGAACTCGGCGTCGCGCTAGAGCCCACCCACCAGTCAGCCTACGATCACGTGACATTCACCAAAGCTGGCAACGGAGGGAGGTAAGAGACATGCCGACCACACTGCCAAAGACGGATGTCGTCGTAATCGGTCTGGGTGCCGTGGGTGGAGTAGCGGTCTTACCACTTGTGACCTCCGGGGCCAAAGTTGTCGGACTGGAGGCGGGTGGCTGGTTGACTACCCGGGACTTCGCTCCAGACGAACTGCGTAACAATAGCCGCAACTGGCCGCAATCGGTTCAGAAGGCCAACAACGAAATACCCACGGTCAGGGCCGAACCCGGCGCTCCAACTTCGCGAGCCAGGCGCCATCCGATGATGAACGCCGTCGGCGGTACCAGCATGCACTATTGGGCGCAGAGCTGGCGGCTCAACCCATGGGACTTCAAGACGGTCAGCGAGACTCGCCGCCGCTACGGGGCCTCGCGCATTCCCGCTGACTCCACAGTGCAAGATTGGCCGTTCGGCTACGAAGAGCTAGAACCCTACTACGACAGAGTGGAGTACGCGATCGGCGTGTCCGGTCAGGCTGGCAACATTAATGGCCGACTCGATCGTCGCGGCAACACTTTCGAAGGCCCGCGATCTCGGGAATTTCCGATGCCGCCTCTGCGAAAGTCTCCGTTCACCGAGCTGATGAGCGACGGGGCAAGATCTCTCGGTTGGAAGCCCTTCCCCGGACCGGCAGCCATCAACAGCGAGGTCTATCAGGATCGCCCTGGCTGTGTATATCACGGTTTCTGCTCTCGGGGCGGCTGCCACGTGGAGGCGAAGAACTCCACGGCGGTGACAACGATTCCAAAAGCATTGGAGTCGGGTGACCTCACGGTCGTCACCTACGCGCGCGTTACACGCATCGTTACGGATGATGCGGGCAGGGCGACCGGTGTCGAATACGTGCGCGGCACGACTCACTATTTCCAACCGGCCGACGCCGTTCTTCTCGGTACCTATACCTACGAGAACACGCGTGTATTGCTGCTGTCCAAATCTCCCGCCTTTCCCGATGGGCTATCGAATAATGCGGGTCAGGTAGGGAAGCACTACTTCACGCACAACCACGGATCGTGGGTGTCGGCGTTGTTCGACAAGGATCTGCGCAATTGGTACGGTCTCCCTGCGCAAGGAGTCGCAATCGACGAGTGGGCCGACGACAACTTCGATCACGCAGGGTTGGATTTCATCGGCGGCGCCAACCTGTGGGTCCATACCGACAGGCGCCCGATGGCCGCCGCGCGGATCGGAACGTTTGGCCAAGCTCCGACCTGGGGCTCCCAATGGAAGGCGTTCCTCATGAAAAACGCCGACAGGACGAACGGCTGCTACATCCAGGCGACCACGCTTCCCTACGAGGGCAACTACCTGGATCTCGATCCCGAGGTCAACGATCCGTTCGGTCTGCCGGTAACGCGGATTACGGCGCGTTACCGAGACAACGAAAAGCGTATTGCGGCGTTCGCTCGGGCCAAGATGGAGCAGTGGTATCGCGAAGCGGGTGCCGTTCAGGTGATTGCGAGCGATTTACCCAACGCGATGGGGGTGTCCACTCATGCTTACGGCGGCACTCGGATGGGCGACGACAGCGAGACGAACGTGGTGGACCGCTGGGGCTTGTCCCACGAAGTCCCCAACCTTGGAATACTCGGAGCGTCCGTGATGGGCACAAGCGGCGCTCGCAACCCAACGTTGACGGCCCAGGCCCTGGCATGGCGAACCGCCGAGCGTCTGGCGGAGAAGTGGAGCACCATCGTCGGTTAGGTCGCGGAACTACGAACGAGAGCCGCAACCCACAAGCGTGGGTTGTCCACAACCGATGTGCGAAGTTTCGCGATTGCGAGCAGCGGCGAGCCTCTAATATCAACCCGCCCAAACGCCTTCCGCAGAGTTAAGTCCGATGAGTCCGGTCACCGGTGGCAACCAAAGGGCGCCAGTCACAGCATCCCTAAGGTCCGTTCGGGACAAGGATCGCCGCTCACCTAATTCGCAGCCGTCACACTATCCGCCCTGGCCGCCCGAATCCGTGCGGCCACCTGCGCTTGCATCCTTTCGGCTTGGTCCTGGCTAAAGAGGAATCTTCCGGTCTTTGCCAACTTGATCTCACGCCCGCGCCAAGTCGGACTCATAATGCCCCTTTTGGAATGGCTGCCCTGCCCCAGCAGCAAGTGGCCGATTTCGTGAGCAATCGTGTGACCCAGCATGATGTGTCTTTCGAGACCAATGGAGTCGGCTTCACGCACGGTCCGATCCAGGTACACCCCGGCGACCACCCCGAAGCCCTCGGCCAGCGCCACTGCGTAGCCGAATTCAATCCCACGTTGGGTCGTCTTCTTTACCATCTTCTTCGAGAGGATGCCGAGCCGAATGGTGTCGACTGCCGCTCGTCGGGCGCAGTCCCGATTCTGTTCCGCCTCTTCCGCTGAGGTTGGACAGAGTTCCCAGCGAACGCGCAGCCCCGCCTGATTCAGAATCCTCGTGGCTTGCCGTCGCGTGCGCTCTAGCGTTCCCGGCGCGACATCGGCATAGTCGTAGAGCCAAACCGTGAGTGCTGCCTCGGTCTGCGTCTCCATGGGCTCGGCACCCAAGAGTCCGCCCATGAGGGTTGCCGTGAGCAGTAGCTGTGTGGATAGTGTCATGATTCTCGCCTCCGTTGCGTTGTGCTGGAGCGAGAATCAGCGAGTTCATAAAGCTGTCCTATTGACTGCGAGTGGGCTTGCGAAGAACCCGAGATGAACAGTTAAGTGGTTGATTTCATGTGTGTTTCAGTCCTCTATGGACCGCCCAGACGAGTGGGTCTGTGCTAGAATCCTCCCGACGAAACGGCCGGTTCATCGGGAGTTCAGCAGAAACCATGCCCTCGACCGGGAAAGCGAAAGGTCCGATCCGCTTCGGGGTCTTCGAGGCGGACCTGATGTCGCACATTCTGCGCAAGCGTGGAGTGCGAATGCCTTTACAGGAGTTGCCGTTTCGGATGCTCGCGATGCTGCTTGCCCGCCCGGGCGAGGTGGTCACTCGCGAAGAACTCAAGCAAGAGCTATGGTCGGAAGAAGACTTCGGTGAGTTCGATCTGGGGCTGAATACGGCGGTCAAGAAGCTGCGTCAGGCCCTGGACGACTCCGCCAACACGCCGCGTTTCATCGAGACGATACCCAAGGTCGGATACAAGTTCCTGGTGCCGGTCGCGGAGAGCCCGGGGCCTGAACTCAATCCAGTCGATTCGACGGACCAGACCGTGAACCCCGTCGAAGCGTTGCCGCCGGGTGCGGTCGTCGTGCAACAGAGAAGCCAGCGAGCACTGCAGGCCGTGGCTGCCGTCGCGACGCTGGCCCTGTTGGGCGTATTGGCGGTCCACTTCACTCAGGCTCCGCCCGAAAAGCCGGTCGCGCGCTTCTCTTTCTCCCCCGAGGGCGTGGGTCGCCCAAGCATCTCGCCGGACGGCAAGTACATCCTGTACACCGCCACCGTAGACGGCGAGAGTAGCCTCTGGCTTCGAGCAATCGCCAGTGAGCTTCCTCGTCAGCTCGATCGAACCGAGGGCGTTGTACGAGCATTCTGGTCGCCCGACAACCTCTCGATCGGCTTCGGTACGCGCACTGAACTCAAGAGAATGTCGATTGATGGTGGCATCCCCATCACCCTCTGTGAACTAGCCGTTTCGGGAGGTAACGTCCGCTTCGGGAACGGATCGTGGAGCCCCGACGGCGAGACCATCGTGTTCGCTTCCCGCGCTCAACTCTACGAGATACCCGCCCGTGGCGGCCAGCCTGAGCCGCTGCTTAAGGCAGGGGCTAACGGCTTTGATCCTCATTTTTTGCCAGCAGAGGCAAAGTCGCGAGCACTTGTCTACACGACGGTGGGCCCCGGTGGGCCAACCGATCAGCGGTTGGCGATTCTGAACCTAGAATCCGGCGAACACCGAGAGCTGGGACCAGGCGATGAACCGGTCTACTCGCGGAGTGGCCATTTGGTCTACGGTCCATCCGACGTCGGTGGCCGTGGTTTGTGGGCGTTACCTTTCTCGTTGGAGACGCTCGAACCCAACGGTGAGGCGTTCCCTATCGATACGGGCGGCCATTGGGCAACCGTTTCTCGAGACGGCACGCTGGCCTACGTGGACCAAACTGGTGCCGTTGCGAATATGAGTACCCTCGTCTGGCGCAACCGCGACGGAGAGTTGATGGAGACGATTGGACAGCCGCAAAATAGCATGGGGGTCCTAGCTCTCTCACCCGACGGCCAGCGGATCGCGGTCAGGTCTACCGAGAGCGGGAATCTCGACATCTGGATCCACGATCTAAACCGCTCGACCAAGACGCGGCTGACCTTTGATGGGGCGACAGAACAATCCCCGATCTGGTCGCCCTCCGGGGCGGAGATCGTCTATACACGGATCGGAACAGGAGGAGCGAGCCTGATGCGCAAGGCTGCGGATGGTACGGGCGAGGCCGTGGTACTGATTGAGGCCGATGGCTATCCGTTTGCTTCCGACTGGTCCACGGACGGTCGCTATCTGGCGTACTCTGAACTCACCTCAGAGGCTAACTTCGATATCGGCTACGTTGAGCTTCAGAGCAACGGTGAGACTTCAGAGCCGGTGACGTTTCTCAGTACTCCCCTCCTCGAGAGCATCCTTATGTTTTCGCCTGACGGACGCTTCGTCGCCTATGTGTCCGAAGAATCAGGGCTCTTCGAGGTCTACGTGCGTCCATTCCCCGATGGCACTGCTGGCAAGTGGCAGGTGTCGGTGAACGGAGGATCGCAGCCACTGTTTGAGTCGGTCGATCTGATAACCCGCGACGGCGGGACGATGTACGACGTTGCGGCGGACGGTGAACGATTTGTGACCATCTCGCCCGTCGAAGACGCCGACGAAGAAGCCGCACCTCCGACGATCCGTGTCGTCGAGAACTGGTACGAAGAGTATCGGGACCGTGAGCAGTAGGAATCCACGGTTTCAGCCTCCGATTTTCCTCCATCCCGAGTAACTTCCTACAAGTCCCACCGGCTCAACCGGTCGATGCAACACTTCACCGGCGGACATTTTCTCACCGTCACACATTTCGGGGGAAGGCCAGTGGTGCTCACGATCCGCATCGTCCAGAACTGGTGCGAAGAGTTTCGCGACCGGGAGCGGTAGAAACCGCCAGAACCAACTCGCCTGAGCGAACGCCCACGCAAGACGCTGGAGTTTGAAACTCCAGCAGAACGTTTTAATGCTTGTGTTGCATTGACCGGTTGGGCCGGCACCCAGAGTCGGAAGTAGCCCCTCGGGCCGCTCGGCGGTCCTACTAGTACCGGGGGGCGTAGCGCCATCGGTAGTTTGCGGTTACCGAGGCTTCTCCGTACAATCGCGGTAACTCATGCGCCTAATTCTCCTGCTAGTCTCCGCGTTGTGTGCCTTTGCCGCTGACGAGCCCATCGGTGCCGAACTCTACAAGAGGCACTGTGCTTCGTGTCACGAAGCCGGAGCAAATACGCGCATTCCCCCCACTGAAACGCTCCGCCAAATTTCAGCAGCCACGATCACGAAGGCTTTGAACGTGGGAGTGATGCGCCAGCAAGCAGAAGGTCTCAGCGACGTTCAGCGCATGACGATCGCCCGTTGGCTCGGCCGGAATGTTTCCACCAGCGTTTCGATCGAAGAACTCCCAAACCGTTGTGCTTCGCCGTCGCCATTGCGAGCGTCTGCGTCCGCGTGGGCGGCCTGGGGTGTAGGTCTAGATAACCGGCGTTTTCAGACTCTGGAGGCCGCCGGAATCAATCCCTCGGACATTCCGCGCCTGAAGCTGAAGTGGGCCTTCGGGTTCGCGGATACCACGTTGATGCGCTCGCAACCCGCAGTATATGGCGGACGGGTGTTCGCAGGCGGCAACAACGGAACTGTCTATTCACTCGATGCCGCTACCGGTTGCGTGCATTGGGTCGCTGAGGGCGCCGCCGGAGTGCGCACCGGATTGGTCGTTGGACGGCTGGAGGGCCGGACAATGATCTTCTTCGGCGACTCAGCTGGCCAGGTGTACGCGCTCGATGCGAATACCGGAAAATCTCTGTGGCAGCTCCAACCTGACGATCATCCTTTGGCCATTATCACCGGGGCTCCGGCCTACCACGATGGACGTCTTTACGTTGGGGTATCGTCCTACGAGGAAGCGACCACCGTGACTGAGGGCTATGTCTGCTGCACGTTCCGAGGTAGCCTACTCGCCGTCGATGCGGCGACCGGGGCAGTCATCTGGAAGACATACACCATCGCGGAAACTCCCAAGCCCGGCAAGCCTACGCAGCGGGGTGCCGATACGATCGGTCCCTCTGGCGCGGCTATTTGGTCTAGCCCTACGCTCGACCCTGAACACGGGGTTGTTTATGTCAATACGGGCGACAACTACTCTGACCCGACGACGGCTACGAGCGACGCCGTCCTCGCTCTGTCGATGGACGACGGCCAGTTGCTCTGGTCTCAGCAAATGACCGAAGGTGATGCGTATAACGTCACCTGCACCGTGCCCGACAAAGCAGCCTGTCCCGACTCCGATGGGCCGGACTTCGACTTTGGCTCTCCCCCTATCCTTGTTCGTCTTGATGCAGAACGGCGTGCCCTGATATTGCCTCAGAAGTCTGGAGTGCTCCACGCTGTCGATCCCGATCAGGAAGGTCGCATACTTTGGCAGTCTCGAGTCGGTCATGGAGGCACTCTTGGCGGAATCCAGTGGGGTTCCGCATCCGACGGCGACAGGGTCTATGTAGCGCTGTCGGATCTCCGATACACGCGAGCTCGCCAACCCGATACAGGCGCGGTGTTTACAACCCTCAACCCTGAGGAGGCGGGTGGATTGTTTGCCTTCGATGTTGAGAATGGAGAGCTTCTTTGGAATACTCCGCCACCGGGGTGCGGAGGTCGTAGCCAGTGCAGCCCCGCACAATCGGCGGCTGTCTCGGGCATTCCGGGCGTGGTGTTCTCCGGCTCGGTGGATGGGCACCTTCGAGCGTATTCGACAGACGACGGAGACATTCTTTGGGATTACGACACTGTCGGCGAATACACCACCGTAAACGCTGTGCCTGGCAAGGGTGGATCGATGGACGGTGGCGGTGCTGTCATCGCTGACGGGATGCTGGTCGTTGGGTCCGGCTATCCCCGGTTTGGAGGACTACCCGGAAACGTTCTACTCGTATTTACGGTCGATGGCCTTTAGCCGCTTCGTCTGGAGTTGCTTCCGACAAGTCCTGCCAACTCAACCGGTTGTGTACGGCAACCTTCGAAGGTCGAGGCGGTGGGTATCGTCGACTTGAGGGAGAGCAATATCGATGACTATAGGTCGCGTCAACTTGGAGTCAGAGACGGACCTGACCCGTGGCGGGCGAAAAATTGAAATGGATCTGGGTTTCGACCTGAACGGGCTCGCAACTGACGGAAGTTGACCGATAACGCCATTGTTTGGCGGCATCGACCGCAGCCTGTACCAGGCGGGGGTCGCGATCGCTCTCAGAGGTGACGACAATGGGCACGCCATTGTCGTCCAGGGTGACCTCTACGGTGACGGTCCCCCCGAGCCCCGCGGCCAGTGCTTCTTCGGGGTAGTCCGGCGATACGGTTCGGACGGCCCTGGGCCGTTGCTGGGCCGACATGACGGGGATGCTCTCGGAGACAGGATCGCCCTGGGCCTCGGGTGTCTTGAGAACCACTGGGACGAGGAAAATGCCGACAGCAGACACGGGATTAAGTACCAGAGTAGACATGCAGAGACCCGGCTTGATGATCTGCATAGTGTAAGGACCCGTCGCCAGCGTGTCGAACACGAACGTACCTATGGCATCCGTCTTCGTATCGGCGACGAACGGCCTCTGCCACACCTTGATGCTGGCGCCGACTACGACGTTTCCTTGCTCGTCGCTGACCGTGCCTTGGATCATTCCGGTCTGTTGGGTGAACGCGACATCAGCGAGAAGAGCCGATGCCGCAATGAGGATGGGCCACGCTACTTGGGTCATGATCACAGTTAGAGACACCGGGCAGCGGTCTTTTGTTCCCGGGGGGGCATGCAGATCTGCATCTGCCTAGCTATCGACGCCCGAACACCGAGTAACTTCCGACATTCTCGGTGGTCTCGACCGATCTACTTGCCGAATACTTCGACGAGAGTGGCGGTAACGTCACCCGTGTTCGTGAACGTGTGGATTGCGCCAGCTGGCAGGGAGACGACCTGACCAGGGGTGATATCCACGGGACTTTCGCCTTCGACCGTGAGGCGAATATTTCCGGTAATGAGCATGAGTACGTGGTAGGTGCAGTCGGTGTGCGAGTGAAGGCGTCGCGTGGCTCCGGGTTCGGCGTAGTCGCGGAGTACGCGGAACGCTGACTCCTCGATCACCTTCCCTGAAAAGATTCCCGGGTCACCTTTCACCGGAATTGCCTGCTCCAAACCGGCGACGGCCTGCGCGGAAGCGCTTGCCCAGGGCAGCGCGCAGGTCACAACCAACGACACGAGGGCAATAGGGAGCTTGCTCATCAGATTTCTCCTTGATATCTCCGATCACGAGGTTGGTTAGCAGGCCGATCACGCCTCGCCAGGTCAACCGCGTTAAATTTCGGCCCAACTGTACCAGTAATTCGCGTCATCCCGCACAACGCACGGCAAATGGCTGCGCGGCTCTAGACAACGTCAAAGGCGTATCGCCCTGCCCGCGACGGACAGTCGGGCTATGATGTCGTGATGTCGAAGCTCGCATGGTGTCTCGTCGGCGTTTTGATACTGGCTTCTTGCGCTCCGGTGCCGGTCGCTGAAACCGGTGCCAACAGGCCCAACATCGTTCTGCTACTGGCCGATGACTTGGGCTGGGCAGACGTCGGCTTCCACGACGGCGGAATCAATACTCCCAACATTGATCGAATTGCTGAGGAGGGAGTCCGCTTGGAGCGCTATTACGTGGCGCCGGTCTGCTCACCCACTCGGGCAGGACTGTTGACTGGCCGTTATCCGATCCGATTTGGCGCCATGCGTGCGGTGTACCCGCCCTGGCGTGTGGGTGGGATGGACACCGCCGAAACGACGATCGCCGACGCGTTGGCAACGGTGGGCTACGAGCATCGTGGCATCTTCGGTAAGTGGCACTTAGGGCATTCCGATGTCGGATATCACCCATTGCGTCGTGGCTTCACCGAGTTCTACGGGCACTACAACGGCGCGATCGACTACTTTACGCATGAGCGCGAGGGTGAGGTTGACTGGCACGCTGGCTATGAGCCGAGCGATGACGAAGGCTACACCACGGATCTGATCTCTGACGCGGCCGTTCGGTTTATCCGTGCGCACGCTTCAGATGACGAGCCGTTTCTTCTCTATGTGCCGTTCAACGCTCCCCACGGCCCATTCCAGGCGAAGGAGGAGCACCTGCCGTTATACGCGGACCTGGAGGCGGTACAGGGAGACTGGGCTGGCGCGGAAGCCACGCCTGAAAGCCCGAGCCCGCAGCAGATCGAGAATCGCCGCATCCTGGGCGCGATGGTTCATTCTCTTGACGAAGGGGTCGGTCGGATTCTCGACGCACTTGATGAGACCAACTCAGCGGGAGACACCTTCGTCCTGTTCTCGTCCGACAATGGCGGCGTGGCTGGCATTGGCGATAACGCTCCCCTGCGTGGTGCGAAAGCTTCGGTGTTCGAAGGCGGTATTCGTGTCGCCGCTGCTGCGCGTTGGCCGGGCAAGATCCGCGCTGGAAGCTCGACTTCGGTTCCTCTGGCCAACATCGATGTGCTGCCGACGTTGATGCGCATTGCAGGCGTCGACGACCACGGCGGCAAGCCGCTCGACGGCATCGACGCTCTGGATGTCTTGACCGGCGATGTTGAAGCGGTCGACCGCGATCTCTACAACTACATCGGACAGCCAGGGCCTGATCAGGAACAGATCAGCTACATGACAACCGAATGGAAGCTGATTGTCACCGGACCGGATGTGAGCGACGAGTCCGCAGACGATGATGCCCGCCGCCGCTACTTATTCCGGATCGGTCAAGACCCGTACGAACAACAAGATGTCGCCGCGGAGCATCCGGAAATCGTCGCTGAGATGTACCAGAAACTCAAGGCGTTTCGAGCGCTGCAGCCAGCTGATGGCGTGCCGCCATACAACGAGGGCCGAGACGCCGGATTCGTAGCGCCCGAGAAGTGGCGAATGCCCGGCCAATAGAAGGGGCGCTCGTTTTCATTTAGCCGGTCACTGAGTCTGTCCGAGGCTCGGACCGTCGTCCTGAGGTAGGGACTCGTGCCAAGAGACGAGGCTCGCCGTGAGTTCCCTGGCAAGGGCTCGGTTTCCGGCGATGACGTTCTTCGTTTCGGAAGGGTCGGCGTCAAGATCGTACAGTTCGGGACTCTCGCCATCGTAATCACAGTAGAGCTTCCATTTGCCGCTGCGTACGGCGAGGTCGGGAAGGTTCTTATAGTGACGGAACTCCTTGCGATCGGGAGGGCGTCTGAAGAACAGGGGAGCTGTGCGTGATGCGGTGGACCTGCCGAGCAAGGTGTCACTCAGATCCTCGCCGTCGAATTCGATTCCGTCGGGCGTCGGTGTGTTCGTGATCTTCAGCAGCGACGGAACCAAATCGATCGCGGAGAATACCGAAGTCGAGTTTCGAGTGCCCTGCTTTTCTCGTGGCATCAGACCTGGTGCCCACACGATCAGTGACGAGCGGACGCCCCCTTCGTAAAGTGTCGCCTTGTGGCCCCGAAGATGTCCGGCAGAGCCGAAGCCGACTTCGGGTCCGTTATCCGAGCAAATCACGACAATAGTGTTATTGTGCAGTTCTTCGTTGTTCTGGATGGCCGTAAACAATACGCCGAGCTGCTCGTCCATGGTCTCCAGCACTTTCAGATACAGATGCCGCGGGCTGCCGTCTCCCCATTTTTCGAGCGGCGGGTGCATGGGCGTGTGTACGTCGTCGGGCCAAAGGTTGAGGTAGAACGGTCGATCCTGAGACGCAGCGAATTCGGCAAACACCGTGGCGGCCTCGGTGAATTTCTCGGTAACGTAGGCCCGGTCATGCCAGACCACGGGTCCGTGGCCGAGCGTGTGCGAACCGAGATTGTGAGGCTGGGGTGACTTGACGCCCGGAGAGTATTTCAGCGGAAGCACCCGTGCGCCAAGCCCCTCGAAATTGGTGATCGACTCGTCGAATCCGTACTCGGTGATGAGCGGTGCCTCGTGGACATCACGCTGGCCGCCCATATGCCACTTCCCAAAATGTCCGGTGGAATAGCCGGCCTGCTGCAGCGAGCGAGCCAGCATTGGCGCTCCCAAATCAAGCCAGTCAGCGATGCCACGGAGCGCGTTGTCCTTGCGATTACTCAAATAGGAATTGATGCTCCAGCGCTGGGGGTGTACAGACCGGGCGGAAGGGTAACAGGTTAGACCGGGCGGATAGGTAACACCATGGCGAGATGCCATGGAAGGAGACCTATCCGATGGAAGAACGCAAGAGATTCATTGAAGACTGGCTGCGAGCGGGGGCGGCGACGAACGTGGCGGCGCTGTGTCGACTCTACGGGATCAGCCGCAGGACCGGATACAAGTGGTTAGAACGCTTCCGTCAAGGCGGTTGGCCAGAGCTGGAAGACCGCTCGCACGCGGCACACCGTCAGCCCGGTCGGATACCCGAGTCGGTCGAGCGACGAGTGATAGAAGCGCGTCGGCAGCATCCGAGTTGGGGGCCGAAGAAGCTCAGGGCCTGGCTGGAGTCGAAAGAGTCACAGACAAGCTGGCCAGCGGCGTCGACGATCGGCGACGCGCTGAAGCGAGCCGGACTCGTTCGCGGGCGCAAGCGGATGCGGCGACTGGCCGAAGCGGCACCCAGTCCGTTGCGCGAACCCGAAGCGCCCAACGACCTCTGGACGATCGACTACAAGGGGCAGTTTCGCACCGGCGACGGCGTGCTGTGTTATCCGCTAACGGTCGTCGACGGATATAGTCGTTTCCTGCTCAACTGCACCGCACACGTGGGCACATCCTACGCCGAGGCCCGCCGAGGCTTGGAGCGGTTGTTTCTGGAGCGCGGGCTGCCACGAAGGATACGCTCAGACAACGGTTCGCCGTTCGCCTCCATCGGCACCGGACGCTTGAGCCGGTTGAACGTCTGGTGGCTGAAGCTGGGCATTGCGGTGGAGCGCATCGAGCCGGGCAAGCCGCAGCAGAACGGTCGCCACGAGCGGCTACACCGCACGCTCAAAGCCGAGACAGTGAGACCTCCGGCTGGCGATCGTCGCCGACAGCAGCGCCGCTTCGACCTCTTTCGTCATGAATACAACCAAGAACGTCCGCATGAAGCGTTGAGACAGCGGCCCCCGGCGGCGTTCTATGCACCAGCAACACGCGCCTATCCCAGCGAGCTTGCTGATCTGGATTACCCGGGGCACTGGGAGCGCCGACGAGTGCGCCACGACGGACGCATCAAGTTCCTCGGCGAGAAGTACTTCCTGAGTGAAGCGTTGGCTCGCGAGTTGGTCGGGCTAGTCGAAGTGGACGAAGCCATTTGGCAGATCTGGTTCGGTCCGGTGGAACTCGCCTTGTTCGACGCCGCCAACCGCGTACTGTGGCCGCTCGGCTCGGCAGTCAGTGGCCCCCGCGGGGGCCACTGACCACCGCCTATACTGTTACCCATCCGTCCGGTTTAGAGTGTTACCTATCAGACCGGTCGTTCACCGGGGTTGAGTGGGACCCCTGGAGTCTGAGCTACCGGGGATTGGGCCGCTATCAATTACAACTGTGAAGCATGGCTTGCCTCGGCCCCAGCGATCCCACATCTCCACCTTCTGGGCCTCGCTGTATCCTCGCGGTGCCCTCTCTTCCCTCTGCTTCTTGCGCAACACTTCTCCTTTCTAGGTGAAGTGTTGCGTCGACCGCTTGAGACCACCCCCAATATAGGAAGTAACTCATAGCACTGGTAGGAGGCCTGCGGCTGCTCGACGTCATTCACCCGCAGGGCACTGTGAGCGGCACCCAGAGTCTTGGGCCACGCCGCCGTGGGCCTGTCTCAAGCGTGCGCGAATGGAGGAAGATCAGTCGTTTCATAGAGTCCACTCCAGGCGGAGTGCAACAGATGGTAACGGAAACCGAGGCCTGGAGTGGGATACCATGTTCCAGGCATTTTCTTTGGCTAGAAACCGATGAGGATCGGCTTGATCTTTCCGTCGCGCCGTTCCCCTGGTACCCACCCGGCAAATGCGCATGATAGGATGCTGAGGCGGTGAACAGGGATACACCAATCTGGAGTCTTCGTCTGAAGTCGCTTCCAATGCTGCTGTTAGCTGTAGCGTTGATCGCGGGCATTGGAATTCGCAGTTCTGACCTGGCCCGTGAACCACTGAGTTTCGATGAAGCCGCAAGTGTTTACATTGCCAAGTTGTCGATTTCTGAGGTTCTTGAGAAGAATGGCGCATACAACAGTTCACCGCCGGCGATGTTGGTCCTGCTGCATTTCGCACTGAAACTTGGCGACTCCGAAGCCTTCGTGCGCGCCGTCTCCGTTCTGTCCGGAATCGCTGCCATCTTCGTCGTGTATCAGCTTGCACGACACTTGAATCCGACCGGTTATGTTCCGGCGACGGCGGCGCTTCTGTTCGCGCTTTCAGAGCAGCAAGTCTTGCTTAGCCGCCAATTTCGCGTGTACGCGTTGGGCGAACTATTCGGGGCGTTGGGTTTCTTAGCGGCCCTGGCTCTGGCGCGCCGACCAAGCTGGAGCAGAGCAAGCCTGACGGCATTCCTTTTCTTTCTGGGAATGCAAGTTCAGTATGCAATCGGACCTTTTTTCGCAGCGGTTGGCTTGGCGGTTGTCTGCGGAAAAGATTCGTTTGGACCAGAGTGGCGAGTGAGATTCAGACAACTCGCACTTGTCGCGGGAGCTTCGGTCCTCGGGGTGATCGCTGTGTATCAGACCACACTGAGTTATCAGATGTACGCAGGTAGAGGCACGTCGTATGTGAACGACCGGTCTGATAGGTAACACTCTAAACCGGACGGATGGGTAACAGTATAGGCGGTGGTCAGTGGCCCCCGCGGGGGCCACTGACTGCCGAGCCGAGCGGCCACAGTACGCGGTTGGCGGCGTCGAACAAGGCGAGTTCCACCGGACCGAACCAGATCTGCCAAATGGCTTCGTCCACTTCGACTAGCCCGACCAACTCGCGAGCCAACGCTTCACTCAGGAAGTACTTCTCGCCGAGGAACTTGATGCGTCCGTCGTGGCGCACTCGTCGGCGCTCCCAGTGCCCCGGGTAATCCAGATCAGCAAGCTCGCTGGGATAGGCGCGTGTTGCTGGTGCATAGAACGCCGCCGGGGGCCGCTGTCTCAACGCTTCATGCGGACGTTCTTGGTTGTATTCATGACGAAAGAGGTCGAAGCGGCGCTGCTGTCGGCGACGATCGCCAGCCGGAGGTCTCACTGTCTCGGCTTTGAGCGTGCGGTGTAGCCGCTCGTGGCGACCGTTCTGCTGCGGCTTGCCCGGCTCGATGCGCTCCACCGCAATGCCCAGCTTCAGCCACCAGACGTTCAACCGGCTCAAGCGTCCGGTGCCGATGGAGGCGAACGGCGAACCGTTGTCTGAGCGTATCCTTCGTGGCAGCCCGCGCTCCAGAAACAACCGCTCCAAGCCTCGGCGGGCCTCGGCGTAGGATGTGCCCACGTGTGCGGTGCAGTTGAGCAGGAAACGACTATATCCGTCGACGACCGTTAGCGGATAACACAGCACGCCGTCGCCGGTGCGAAACTGCCCCTTGTAGTCGATCGTCCAGAGGTCGTTGGGCGCTTCGGGTTCGCGCAACGGACTGGGTGCCGCTTCGGCCAGTCGCCGCATCCGCTTGCGCCCGCGAACGAGTCCGGCTCGCTTCAGCGCGTCGCCGATCGTCGACGCCGCTGGCCAGCTTGTCTGTGACTCTTTCGACTCCAGCCAGGCCCTGAGCTTCTTCGGCCCCCAACTCGGATGCTGCCGACGCGCTTCTATCACTCGTCGCTCGACCGACTCGGGTATCCGACCGGGCTGACGGTGTGCCGCGTGCGAGCGGTCTTCCAGCTCTGGCCAACCGCCTTGACGGAAGCGTTCTAACCACTTGTATCCGGTCCTGCGGCTGATCCCGTAGAGTCGACACAGCGCCGCCACGTTCGTCGCCGCCCCCGCTCGCAGCCAGTCTTCAATGAATCTCTTGCGTTCTTCCATCGGATAGGTCTCCTTCCATGGCATCTCGCCATGGTGTTACCTATCCGCCCGGTCTAACCTGTTACCCTTCCGCCCGGTCTGTACATATGCGCCGACGCTTTTTTCGCCGTCGTTATCCTGGTTCCAAACCTTACTCCTTTTCCTATTTCAAACTTGGCATCTGGTCCAACGCGGACTAGGTCTGACGGGAATGCCATGGTCAGGCGCAGTATTGACTCTATTCTGTCTGTACGGCGCGTGGAGACTCGCTAAGACCAGTCCGCGCGAACCCTACCTGCTCGCAGCCTACTTTTCGTTTCTCGCATTCGCGCTGCTTTCCCTAGCGAATCTCTATCCCTACGGTGCTACGCGACAGTGCTTAATCCTAACGCTGCCGATATACGGATTCGCTGCAGCAGGCGTGATCGACGGCGTTTCACGCGAGTCAAAGACCCGACGTGCGATCGCACTCTCGCTTCTAGCACTCGTCGCGGTCGGATTCGCCGTGGAGAACTCCGTTCCTCAACGAGATACGCCGCCAGACGAGGTGGCAGACGTCCGCGAGGGGATCCGCCTACTGCAGCGAGACTGGCAGCCGGGCGACATCACTTTCGTGCCACCCGGAACGTTTCCGATCTTCGTTTACTACGTGACGCGCATGCCGATTCGCCCCTGGATCGCGGCGGAGGGCTGGAATGAGTGGATGCAGGACGAGCGAGTGTGGCAGGGCTTGGTCGGATCGGAGCCGCCTTACAGCGATCAACTCGACGCGCTCTTGCGCACGAACACTCGCGTCTGGATGCTCTACTCGCACTATCATCCAGGAGAGATGACCCTAGACGAGTTGGCTGTGCGAAGGGGATGGAACGTACATTTAGAGACGATCGTGCGAGGAAGGAGCGACGGCGGAGAGGGCAACGAGCTGTATCTTTTCCGCCGCTGAGGTTGGCGCATGAGCCCAGAGCCCATCGAACTCTCAATCATAGTACCCGCATTTCGCGAGGGCCGCAGCCTTGTCACTGCAATTGAGCAGATTCGATCCAGCGCACTATCCGTAACAGCAAGTATCGAGATCGTCGTCGTTGACGACGGCTCGGACGACGATACGTGGATCTGCATTCAGAACCTATCCGCAACTTATGAAGAGATCCGGGGTATCCGTTTCAGTCAAAATTACGGCAAGGATTCGGCAGTGGCGGCAGGCCTCAATCAATGTGTCGGCGAAGCGGCGGTGATTATCGACGCTGACCTGCAGCATCCGCCTACGTTGATTCCACGTCTCTATGTAGAATGGAAAAGGAACGGTCGCTTGATTGTCGCCGCCGTGAAGCGCGCCAGGGAGGATGAACCCTTCCTGCGGAGAACCGCTTCACGGGTCTTCAGTGCGCTAGCGACTCTGTTGACCTCCCTCGACCTCCGCAGAAGTACGGATTGCAAGCTGCTTGCGCGTCCGGTGATCGAGGCCTGGAAGAATCTGGGCGAATACCGCATATTCTTCCGTGGGATGGTTGATTGGCTGGGTTTCGAACAAACGACCATTTCTTTTGACGTCGCGCCGAGTTTACGCCGCGGATCAACATGGTCCTCCGTGAAGCTTCTTCGACTGGCTGCTTACTCTGTGATCTCGTACTCGTCTATCCCACTGCGAATTGCCCACATCATTTCAGCGCTGTTCCTCTTGTTCGCGATCGTTCTCGGAGCAGACACTCTATTCCTGTGGTTCACGGGCCGCGCCTTCACGGGCTTCACAACTGTCATCATCCTCATCCTGCTAGCCAGCGGGCTGCAGTTGGGTGTTTTGGCGATCATCGCGGAGTATCTGGCAGCGGTCTACGAAGAAGTAAAACGACGGCCGCGGTATGTCATAGCGGAGTCGATCCCTAGGCAATCGGTTCCCACTCCCATGGACGTGGGCGTTGAACGCGATGCGCTATCGGGATGATGGGGGTCCAAGCCATTCATGGCACGTCCGAAGGTCGGGGTTCGATGCCACGATCACCGTATAGAGGCTCCCGTGGAACGAGGGCAGCGGTGTCCGCATTTCGATGCTGCTGAAGAACAGGCGCAGGACCGACTCTATTTCGTACGCCTTGTTCACGTGCTCGTGGCGCATCAACGGTGCGTAGTCTAGGCCAGTCTGGAGGCGGTACGCAGTTCCAGTTCCGAAACGCCAGGCTGAGTACCAAGCGACACCGCCTTCACTGGGAAACCCCGCCGCGAAAGCGCCTTCACTGGCGAGTCGAAGCGCGCAATGTGCGACGACGTCAGGCAGCTCCACAAGATGTTCGAGCACGGCGATGCTGATAATCTTGTCGTACCGCTCATCGACCGAAACCTGCCGTATATCGTCGTAAAAGCGACTAACCCGCCCAAGCCCCTGCGAATCCTCCCAAAGTTCGTGGAACGGCTCGATCACGTCGTAGCGCTCCACCGTAGACTCAAATGGCAAGTGGTTGAGGGTTCCCGCTCCCAATTCAAGGATACTTGTACCTTTTACATCGGCAATCGATCGGTGCATCCAACGTTCAAGTCCAGCGACAAGGCGGGCTACGCCACTCTTACCCTACCGATTTTGCCGATAATCGGTCACGTACCTCTGGCGATGCGCCTCTGGCAGGGGCGGCCGAGACTTTGGGAACTTGCTGAGGACCTCGCCGATCTTTGGATCGATACGGCCCAGAACGGTCATGCCCCAAACTAGCACAGGCGAGTTGGACGCCCTGCAGAGCAGACCGGTGCAGCCGTGGCCGGGCTTCTCCGTGCGATCTGCTGCGATGTGTCGCGGAAGCCAGCGGTGGCAACCAAACAGCCGAATTTGCCGCTACTTACGCGGAGCGGTGATGTTACGCGGCCCTTGATGAAAAACCAAGGCAGTGACCACGCCCTCCTCGTCCCTGGTGAACTCGATCTGCGCATCGACGATCTGGGCGAAAAACGCCGTTTCGGATTCCGCGAAAACCGGCAGTTTGGGCTGTGGCCCGAGCTGAGTCATCAGCTGTCCGTCTTCGAGGGTCACTACCATGTCGACTCCTGGCCGGAATTTGTAGGAGCCGACATAGCTCTCTAGAATCTCGGGTGCGACGGCGATCTCGGTTCGCTCGGACACGGTATCGCTGATGCGAGGCGCGGTTTGGTCACGCCCGTTTTGGTGCAGGATGACGGCGGTTACGGCACCCGCGTCGTCCATGAGGAACTCCAGTTGCGCGTCCACCACTCTCAGAAAGAAGTTACCGTCGGATTCCGGGAAAACGGGCAGCTTGCGCTGGCCGGACAATTGGGTCATCAACTGTTCGCCGTCCAACGTCATGGATATCGTTACCTGCGGGGCCAGCTGATAGGTACCCACGTAAGCCTGGAGCCTTTCGAGCGACAGCTTAATCTCCGTGCGCTCGGAGGTCAATAGCACCTGCTCGCCATGGGCCAAGGCTTCCAGCTGCGTTGCGATCTGGGCCGGGGCCTGACCGTTCAGATTGCCCAGCACAACAACCGCGACTTCAGTGTCTGGATAGTAGGCGAGGGCGGTGTTGAAACCTTGGATGCCACCTCCGTGCCAGATCCGCCTGCGCCCTTTCGATTCTTGAATGGTGACCCCAAAGCCGTAGTTGTTCAAAAACGGCGTTGTCATCTTCTCAAGCGACTCAGCCGAGAGAAGTTTTCCGCCGTACAACGCCTGTTCCCAACGCAGCAAATCTTCGGTGGTGGAGTAGAGCGCTCCTGCCGCGTGGGGAACACTCATGTGGACGAAGCCAGCGTTTACCGGACCGTCGGGGCGGGGCGCGTATCCGCTGGCACGCCGAGCGATGATGGCCGAGTTCGAATCGTACCCGGAATCTTCCATGCCTAGTGGCGTGAAAATGTTGTCCTGCAAAAACTCTTCATAGCTCGCACCGGTGATCACCTCAATCAGATGCCCCAAAAGGAGGTAGCCTGAGTTGCTGTACTTCATCCGTTCGCCGGGATCGAACTCAAGTTCTAAGTCTCGGAACTTGGCGACGATCTCCTCAACCGTCATAGCGAACGGCTGCATCTCCTGGTACTCCGGCAAACCAGTGAAGTTGGCCAGGCCCGCCGTATGGGTCAGCAGATGGCGGGCGGTGATGCTGTTCCAGGTCTCTGGTGTGTCGGGTAGATGCTTGCTGACTAGGTCGTCGACGCTCAACTGGCCGCGCTGTTCCAGCAGCAGAACGCACGCGGCGGTGAACTGCTTCGTTACTGATCCCAACCGGAACTTAGTGTCCGGGGTATTGGGGATGTCCCATTCGAGGTTGGCCGAGCCGTAGCCTTTGCTGAGCAACACGTCGTCGCCGCGGGCTACCAGCACCGATCCCATAAATTTGTCGCTGGCAACGAAGGACTGGACGACTTGCTCCATTCTTTCGACAACAGGTTGATCGGGAACAGGACTCTGGGCAAGACAAACGGACGCAACGACCCCAAAAATAGCTACACGACGAAGAAACATGCTGGAAATCTCCTCCGGGTTGATTATAGATGGCGGCTGTAGAACCGAAAGCGACATCGATGCTAGGTCTCACCGAGGTCTAACCGAACCTCCCCATCCCTAAGGCATAGGCCCCCAGCCAGCACGGTGGTACGTAGATACACCCATTTCGAAACGGTACGGGTCAGTCACGGCCAAACTTGCCTACCTTGCCCCAAAATCGTCTTGTCAGATCGGTAGAGCAAGAGTTGATGCAGCTATCAAACCTTCTGAGCTCGCACCAACCCGGAAACAGTCATGCTTAGACTTCAGCTATTGATCGTTCGGCTAGTAAAGGATCTTAAGGCCCAAGACATGGTCGAGTACGCTCTGCTCGCCGGTTTCATCGCCGTGGCGGCTGGAGCCCTGCTGCCGGGTATTTCTGACAGCATCAGCACGATTTTCAGCCGCATGGCTTCCGTCGTCTCCGCTGCTGCCGGTGGCGGCGGCGGAAACCCATCAACCGCGGTGCCTACGACCTAAGAAGCGGGAGTCTGTATCCCGCCCACTCGCCCCACGTCAGGCGTGACGAGAGGTCAAGGCCGTTTGACTAGCCGTTCCCAGGGTGGGATTGGGCTGATACACAATCCTCGCTATTCCTATCAACTAGTACGATTTAGTACGGATAGAATTCCCTGTTTATGAAATAGAGGTAATGTATAGGTCTGAGTCGCGGATTGCGGCGTGCAGCATCGAGGGGGCGTCAGATGGAGGTTTTTGGTTATCCCAATGATCGACCCCGAGAAACTTGCGCTTCTGCGGCGGCACGCAGTGAAAGGCGACTGGAGCAGTGCGGCAGACATTTATGAAGAGCTTTCGCCTGCTGCGAAGGGAACGTCGGTCGAATTCCTCGTCGAAGAGCTGACTCTGGCTCTACGACTCAGGGATGCCCGACGTCTAGCGCTAATCGTTGACGATCTAACTATTCCCGACTGACTCCCGCACCGGCTCCACCATCAGCCTGTAGCGGCAGTCGCAGCACACCAGCAGTATCCGCAGCTCTGTCTCGAGCGTTGGGGTATTGGGCTGTACCACGAGCGGAGCCCAAGCGCGGCCGCCTAGGAGTGCGAACGTCCGGCTACCCGTTAACGATCGAACCGATGCGTATCTAGATGGTGAACATCGCCGAACAGAATCCGGTCCTTGTCAGAGAACTCGTTGCTGACGAGCTCAATCCATGGTTAGAGCGCATGGTAGATCCCTGGACAACCGGCGTCAGACCGAGGCCAGCCCTTCACCCGCTAAGCGCCGTAGCTTTGGAAGACGCGGGTACGTCCGTCGGCGTCGAAGAGGAGCACCGAATACGGATCGACGTAGCTGCCCTCCATGCCAGGGGAGCCCATCGGCATGCCGGGGACTGTCAACCCTTTCGCCTCGGGGCGCTCGGCAAGCAGTCGCTTGATATCAGCCGCGGGTACGTGCCCCTCGATCGCGTAGCCACCGATGAGTCCCGTGTGGCAACTGCGTAACGCGTCGGGAACACCGACGCTACGGCCGTACTCGACGATGTCATCGGTATCGGTCACCGCGACTTCAAACCCGTTCGCTTCGAGGTGCTGCACCCATTTACCGCAGCAGCCGCAGGTAGGACTCTTGTGAACGATCATCTTCCGCTCAGCACCGTTCAGAGCACATGCTGCCATCAACGGCGCAGCGAAAATTGAGGAGAGAAACTGTTTTCTGTTCATACTTCTGTACCGATAAGCTGACACTACTCATTTTGACATAGACACGGCGGAGTTGTACAGACCGGGCGGAAGGGTAACAGGTTAGACCGGGCGGATAGGTAACACCATGGCGAGATGCCATGGAAGGAGACCTATCCGATGGAAGAACGCAAGAGATTCATTGAAGACTGGCTGCGAGCGGGGGCGGCGACGAACGTGGCGGCGCTGTGTCGACTCTACGGGATCAGCCGCAGGACCGGATACAAGTGGTTAGAACGCTTCCGTCAAGGCGGTTGGCCAGAGCTGGAAGACCGCTCGCACGCGGCACACCGTCAGCCCGGTCGGATACCCGAGTCGGTCGAGCGACGAGTGATAGAAGCGCGTCGGCAGCATCCGAGTTGGGGGCCGAAGAAGCTCAGGGCCTGGCTGGAGTCGAAAGAGTCACAGACAAGCTGGCCAGCGGCGTCGACGATCGGCGACGCGCTGAAGCGAGCCGGACTCGTTCGCGGGCGCAAGCGGATGCGGCGACTGGCCGAAGCGGCACCCAGTCCGTTGCGCGAACCCGAAGCGCCCAACGACCTCTGGACGATCGACTACAAGGGGCAGTTTCGCACCGGCGACGGCGTGCTGTGTTATCCGCTAACGGTCGTCGACGGATATAGTCGTTTCCTGCTCAACTGCACCGCACACGTGGGCACATCCTACGCCGAGGCCCGCCGAGGCTTGGAGCGGTTGTTTCTGGAGCGCGGGCTGCCACGAAGGATACGCTCAGACAACGGTTCGCCGTTCGCCTCCATCGGCACCGGACGCTTGAGCCGGTTGAACGTCTGGTGGCTGAAGCTGGGCATTGCGGTGGAGCGCATCGAGCCGGGCAAGCCGCAGCAGAACGGTCGCCACGAGCGGCTACACCGCACGCTCAAAGCCGAGACAGTGAGACCTCCGGCTGGCGATCGTCGCCGACAGCAGCGCCGCTTCGACCTCTTTCGTCATGAATACAACCAAGAACGTCCGCATGAAGCGTTGAGACAGCGGCCCCCGGCGGCGTTCTATGCACCAGCAACACGCGCCTATCCCAGCGAGCTTGCTGATCTGGATTACCCGGGGCACTGGGAGCGCCGACGAGTGCGCCACGACGGACGCATCAAGTTCCTCGGCGAGAAGTACTTCCTGAGTGAAGCGTTGGCTCGCGAGTTGGTCGGGCTAGTCGAAGTGGACGAAGCCATTTGGCAGATCTGGTTCGGTCCGGTGGAACTCGCCTTGTTCGACGCCGCCAACCGCGTACTGTGGCCGCTCGGCTCGGCAGTCAGTGGCCCCCGCGGGGGCCACTGACCACCGCCTATACTGTTACCCATCCGTCCGGTTTAGAGTGTTACCTATCAGACCGGTCGTTCAGAGTGCCTTCAGCCAATGAACCGTGTATCATGCGCTACACATGATCACGAGGTAAGACATATGCCTAAGAAAACCGAAGTCTGCGTGTTTCTGATGTTAGTAGGTCTGGTCAGCTGTGGATCGACAGCGATGGACGAGTCGGCGGCAGGTGACCCGAATGCCGTCATGGCACCGCGGTTCGAGGTAGATCCACTTTGGCCAAAGCCAATGCCTAACAACTGGCTTCTTGGCACCGTGATCGGGGTGGATGTGGACGCGAACGACAACGTTTGGATCTTACACAGAGGAAGTTCGCTCGAACCCAAAGAGGTGTTCGCAACCTGGGACCCACCAGCTGCAGAGTGTTGCTCCCCGGCGCCACCTATCCTCCAGTTCAACCCGGAAGGAGATCTCATCTCCCACTTCGGCGGACCGAGTGACGAATTCGATTGGCCAGCTACCAACCATGGACTAGATATCGACTACAAAGGCAATATATGGATCGGTGGCAACGGCCGCGAGCCGACCGAGGGAACACTGATTCTGCCTGAAAATGAGAGTGCTTTGGGCGCTGGGCGTGCCCACGACAGCATGGTGCTGAAGTTCTCGCAGAGCGGGCAGTTCTTGATGCAGATCGGCAAGCCATATATGGGCACCGGCAGTAACGACACCGAGAACTTCAAACTTCCGGCAGAGACAGCCGTCGACCCAAAAACTAACGAGCTCTACGTAGCCGATGGCTACGGCAATCGCCGGATCATTGTGATGGACGCAGATACTGGCGAGTACAAACGCCACTGGGGTGCCTATGGCAACGAACCAGACGACACACAACTGGGACCCTACAATCCGAGCGATCCGCCAGCGCAGCAATTCCGTACACCCGTGCATGCGGTGGCAATCTCCAACGATGACCTCGTGTACGTGTGTGATCGAACAAACAATCGAATCCAAGTGTTCCAGACCGATGGCACATACGTCGAAGAGGTGTTCATCGCCAAGGAGACGCTGATGGATGGCTCAGCGTTCGACGTGGCATTGTCGAGGGACCCTGAACAGAAGTTCTTGTACGTGGCCGACGGCCCGAATGGAAAGGTTCACATTTTGGATCGGGCGACCCTGAAAGAATTGACCGCGTTTGGCAGGGGGGGGCGTCAACCGGGACAGTTTTATGGATTGCACAGCATCACGGTGGACTCTAAGGGCAATCTCTACTCGACCGAGACCTATCGGGGGCAACGTCTGCAAAAATTTACTTACAAGGGCCTTGCTCCTGTCACCGAAAAGGACCAGGGTACGGTCTGGCCGACGCAATAGAACAGTGACCATGAAGTTCGGGCGTCAGAACCGTGATCGGCACAGTCAGATGGTGTCGGAATGAACCGGTCTCCGTCGATGCACGGCAGCAGTCGCTAACGCGTCAGTCGCAACACCATATGGGGGTTGTTCAGAACGACGTAAATCGCCCCGTCCGGTCCTGTCTTCAGGTCTCGCACCCGGCCATGACCCTTCAGAAGGACTTCCTCGTTCTCGACCTGGTCGGCCCCGAGTTCCAGTCGTTTAATTTCCTCAAACACCATGGCCCCGACGAATGCCTGGTTCTTCCACTTCGGGAAGACGTCGCCCGTGTAGAATTCGAGCGCGCTGAGACCGGGTGAAGGCTTCCAGAATTTAATCGGCTGCTCCATTCCCTCCTGATGAGTCAGATCGGAGACGATCGAGCCATCGTAATTGAGGCCGTAGGTGATTACCGGCCAACCGTAGTTTCGACCGAGACTCAATATGTTCAGCTCATCGCCGCCCATCGGCCCATGTTCGGTTCCCCAGATCACACCGGTCACCGGATGCTGGTCGATTCCCTGAACGTTGCGATTGCCGATTGTGTAAATGGCTTCCAGAGCGCCCGGTTTGCCGACGTAAGGATTGTCCGCTGGAATCGAGCCGTCCGGGAGTATCCGATACACCTTCCCGGCCGGTTTGCTCGGCTGCTGCACCTCATCATTACGACCGATGTCCCCAATCGTGAAATATAAGTAGCCGTCCCTGTCGAATAGAAGCCTACTGCCCCAGCGGGTGCCCCTGGCAAAATGCAGTTCGTCGGGAACTCGGAAAATTGTTTCCTGATCCACCCACTGATGACCCTCGACTCGACCTCGAATGATTCGGGTCATGGCGGGTGTGCCCTTGCTCGTACCGTCGCCGAGCGCGTGGACATAGCCCATATAGATCCATCCGTTGTTTTCGTAGTCCGGATGCAGAGCGATGTCGTACATCCCGGAGTCTCCATATTGAGTGGGTATCGGAGTCCCGCTGATCGGCATCGGGTCGAGATTGCCATCGACCATCCACCTCAGACCGCCGCGACGTTCGGTGATGAGCGCACGCCGCTCATCCACAAATTCAATTCCCCACGGGGATGAATTGAATCCTTCAGCGATCAGCGTTTCCACCCTTACGCGGTAATCGGCAGTCTGGATGAAATCAGGCATCGCTTCCGCCACAGCTGGCAGCGCATCCTGGCTTTCGATGATGTAATCAACCAGCGCCTCAGCCTGTTGCTCGGAAAGGACACGAGACCACGGAGGCATGTCAGTGTTCGAGATGCCGTACATCACTGTTCTGACCATGGCCTTTCGATCGCCACCATACATCCAGTCCTGCTTTCTCAGCGGTGCGTACTGCGCGCCTTCCATGTTCGTGCCATGGCAGCCAGCACAGTGGATCCGGTAGAGATGTGCGGGGCTGGCGGGTTCGGCGGTCGGCGTCTGGCCGTACACCACAGCTCCGAGAAAAAGAGCAAGGATTATGGTTTTCATGGGATCAGTAGTCGGGGCGATTCGTCGCGCGTCAGTCTACCACGATCCATTAGTCGCGGTTACCAAGCCACGGACCAAACTCATTCGCAATTTGCCTTGCCACGAGTGCCCGGTTCAGGGTTAGCGGCGAACGGCAACCGCAGCAATACACTCACGGTGCTAGAGCGCTAAGCGTTCGTATAGGGGCACGGCATTGGCAATCTTGCCCCATTTGATTTGAAGATTGTAGGCTAGCGAGACCATGTCTACTATTGAGCCGACACCGCGCACGACACTCCACCGAAGGCCCGGCCGGGCCGAATACGATCGTGAGGCGATCGAGGCCATCCTAGATGAAGGTTTTCTGTGCAATGTCGGCGTCGTGATCGACGGGCGGCCTTTAGTGATCCCGACCGCTTACGCACGTGACGGCAGGTCGCTCTACCTCCATGGCGCGAGAAACAACCGCAGCCTCCGTGCGGTATTGGAAGGGGAGGCGTGCATCAGCGTGACGCAGTTCGATGGGCTGGTGCTCGCCCGCTCGATACTGCACCATTCGATGAACTATCGCTCGGTCGTCTTATTCGGGAAGGGCGAGGAGGTCACCGAGCGAACGGAGAAGCTCAACGCGATGCGTTGTTTCGTCGAACATGTCATCCCCGGTCGTTGGCAGGACGCTCGGCAGCCCAGCGACCTCGAAGTAGAAGCGACGCTGGTCATCCGGATTCCGATCGAAGAGTGTTCGGCGAAAGTGAGGAGCGGCCCGCCAGCAGACGACGAGAAGGATATGGAGTTTCCGGTATGGGCAGGCGTAATTCCCGTCCAGCAGACTTGGCTGAAGCCAGAACCGGACCCGCTGATGCCAGCCGACACCCCGGTTCCGGACTACGTAGCGCGGTACTCCGGATCGTCGTCCGCCGACAGACGTGACTAGCGGTTAGCTGCAGTCAATAACTTGTCGCTCGTTTCTGCATCTCGCTGAAGTGCAGCAGGTCACAATCGTATGTAAGATCGATCACATTAGGCCCAACCAACGCTCTGAAAACCGTCTGACACGGGCGCTATCCTGTAATGTCGGCTGTTCGATTTCGTGCGAGGAACGATGAATATGTTGGGACGAGTCAGTTTGTTTCTAATCCTATCGGCGGTCGTAGCGGCTGCGCAGTCCACCACCCCGATTACTGGAGCCACATCGTATGCCACGCGCTGCGCGGTTTGCCATGGCGGTGCCGGCTCTGGAACTGACCGCGGTCCTTCGATCATTCGGTCGTTGGTGCAGTCGAGCGACGAGCACCTCGTCTCCGTTATCACAGAGGGCACCGAGGGAGGCATGCCGCCCCAGGCGATGCCGAATGCTGAACTGCAGTCGTTGACCGCTCATCTACGGACGATGAGACCGCGTCGATTTCGCGGACCACAACGGCGCACCGTGCTGCTCAGCGATGGTGGACAGATGGAGGGGTTGGTTATCGGCGAGTCGAGCTTTGACATCAACGTGCGCACCGACGACGGCAAGACCCACCGGCTACTACGGCGGGGAACCAGCGAGACGTTCTCGCCCGCTCCTATTCTGCCCAAGATGGACTGGAAGAATTACGACAACGGTGACAACAACCGCTATCTCGATGCAGACCAAATCGATCGCAACAACGTCGGCGGCCTGGCGTTGCGCTGGATGTTCCCGGTGTTGAACACGTCTCGCCTTGAGGCGACGCCCATTGTCGTAGACGGTGTCATGTATACGACCGGCTGGAACGAGGCCTGGGCGCTGGACGCCACGACTGGCCGACGGCTTTGGAGCTACCGCCAAGACCGTACAGAGGGCCTAATTAGCGAAGCTGGCCGCAGCGCGAACCGCGGTGTCTCACTTGACGACGATCACGTTTACATGATCACCGACCATGCCCATCTACTCGCACTCAATCGCTGGACCGGCGAAAAGGTGTGGGACACCGAGATGGCAGACTACCGACTGCAGTACGCTGCCACGGCAGCTCCTTTGGTCGTCGGCGACCTCGTCATCTCGGGCATCGCGGGAGGCGAGGAGGGCGTCCGCGGCTTCCTCGATGCCTATGACGCCAAGACCGGCGAGCGTGCCTGGCGCTTCTGGACCATCCCTACCCGCGACGACCCCGAGGCTTCCACATGGATCGGCAAAGCGCTCGAACATGGTTGCGGTGCCACCTGGCTCACGGGAACCTACGACGCAGAGTTGGACCTACTGTATTGGACGGTCGGCAACCCCTGTCCTGACTATGACGGCTCCCAACGGCTCGGAGACAACCTTTACACGAATAGCGTGCTGGCTCTGCGGCCCAAGACGGGGGAGTTGGTCTGGTATTACCAATTCACGCCGCACGACACACACGATTGGGATGCGCAGCAGCCAACCGTTTTGGTGGATACGGAGTGGCGGGGCAATCCACGGAAGCTGATGATCCAATCTAGCCGTAACGGCATGCTTTATGTGCTGGACCGCATTAACGGTAAGTTCTTGCAGGCTACAAAGACCTACGACCGAGTCAACTGGAATCACGGCATTGATAAGAATGGTCGGCCAATTTTTGCGGAGGGAGAAGAGGCGACCCCCGAGGGATCGATCGTGTGCCCGGGGGCTGGCGGAGGCTCTAACTGGCAGTCGGCTGCGTACAACCCAGTGACCAAGCTGTTCTACGTCACGCTCAGCGAGACTTGCGCCAACTACAAGTCGATCGATCAGGAATTCGAGCTGGGTCGCCGCTACTTCGGCGGAACCGCGTCCGGCGTCGGCGAGCGGCGGCGCTATATTCGAGCCTTCAACATCGAGACGGGAGAAAAGGTTTGGGACTTCCCGCTACGCGGCACTGGCCGGAACGGTTCAGGGACGCTATCGACCAAGGGAGGCCTGGTTTTCTCTGGGGAAGAAGGCGGCGGCTTCATGGCGTTGGACGCAACCACGGGTGAGAAGCTGTGGAGCGTGGATCTGAACCAGAGATGGGCAGCGTCGCCGATGAGTTACGTAGTGGGCGGCAAGCAGTACGTCGCTATCGCGGGCGCGATCGGTTTCTTCGCATTCGGGCTACCGGACTAGGTAGCCGTCTTTCCGTCACAACGAAGGCAAGCCTATACTTGGGCGGTCAACCTCAGCTGAAATACAGCTGAGAGATTCCCCTTTGAGGTACCGATGCCACTCCAAGAAAGCCTTCGACTCAACGAGATCATGCTGGGAGCCACGCTCGCACGGGCGGTTTCGGCGGTGGCCGAACTCGGGATTCCGGATCTGATCGAGCGCGGTTCGGCCCGTCCTGTTGCCGAGCTGGCCACCGAGACGGGCTGCCACGAACGTGCGCTCTACCGTTGTCTGCGTTTCCTCGCAAGCCACGGCATCTTTGCAGAGCAAGATCAGCGGAGCTTTGCGCTGACGCCTCTCGCTGAGGAGCTACGGACCGACTCCGACTATTCCTACCGGGCGGCCGCAAGAATGAGTGGCGACCTCTCTTCCGGCGCGACAGAGTTTGACCACTGCCTCAAGACGGAAGGGAGTGGATTCACCAAGGCGTTCGGCAAACCGCTGTTTGAGTTCCTTGCCGATCACCCCGAGCGCGCGGCCATATTCGACGCGGCGATGACTGCTATTCATGGGTCCGAGTCGCCAGCCATGCTGGACGCGTACGACTTCAGCGGTATTGGAAAGCTGGCCGATGTCGGCGGCGGCAACGGATCGCTCTTGACGGCAATACTACAACGGCATCCCGAGATGAACGGGATGCTCTTCGATTTGGGTCACGTGTCGGGTCGTGCTAACGCTAATCTGCAGGCTGCTGGTTTGAGCGACCGTTGCGAAGTCCAGGAGGGCAATTTCTTCGAGTCGTTCCCAGAGGGCGCTGACGCCTACCTCATGCGACACATCATCCACGACTGGACGGACGAGCAGTGCATCCAGATTCTCAGGAACTGTCGCGCTGTCATGCCAGCGCATGGTCGCGTTCTCGTGGTCGAATCGGTGGTACCTCCTGGTAACGATCCGTCACCGGCAAAGGATTGGGACATTATCATGCTGGTCTATCCTGGCGGCATGGAGCGCACTGAAGAGGAGTACCGCGAGCTCTTTGCCGCTGCCGGTTTTGAGCTAGCGGGCGTTACACCCACGGCGTCGCCGGTCAGCGTGATCGAGGGACGGCCCGTTTAACAATAGATCTGCGGTGCCTAGGCCCTGGTATCACCATTTCTTGTCGGTCCAACATTGTTCTGAACAGTACGTAGACCACAGCGACGGCGTTCTATATAGCGCTACAATCCCCGTGTTGTGATGGTCGGCCAATCCATTAGTCATTACAAGATAGTCGCCAAGCTCGGCGAGGGTGGCATGGGTGTCGTCTACAAGGCCGAAGACACCAAGCTCGAACGCACCGTTGCACTGAAGTTCCTGGCGCAGCATCTGCTCGATGACGAAGAGGCGAAGGAACGCTTCTTGCGCGAAGCGAAGGCTGCCGCAGCGCTTGACCATCCCAATATCTGCACCGTTTATGAAATCGATGAGGTCGACGGCAAGACCTTTATCGCGATGGCTTTCTTGGAGGGCGAGTCTCTCGAAGAGCACATCTCCCGAGGCCCGCTCTCGATTAAGGACGCTCTCGACTTTGCCCGGCAGACAGCCGACGGGCTGCAGGCAGCTCACACCAAAGGTGTTCTGCATCGCGACATTAAGCCCGCCAACATCCTGATCTCGCCCGAAGGCCGTGCCACCATCATGGATTTTGGGCTGGCGCGGCTGACGGAAGCCTCACGTCTCACCAAGTTCGACACCGCCATGGGCACCGTCGCCTACATGTCGCCCGAGCAGGCACAGGGCATGAAGGTCGACTCGCGCACAGACGTCTGGGCGCTCGGCTGCGTGCTGTATGAGATGGTCTCCGGCCAGCGTCCCTTCCAGGGTGTGTACGACCAGGCGCTGCTCTATGAGATCGTCCACGAAGTCGCCGCGCCGCTAACGTCGATTCGAGCTGGTGTGCCGATGGAGTTGGAGTTTGCTGTCGCCAAGTGTCTGGAGAAAGAGGCCGACAGCCGCTATCAGCACGCCAGCGAGGCAGCGGTCGACATCCGCAACCTGCAAGACAAGCTCAGGTCAGGTAAGTCGACCGTTTTGCGAACGGATCAGATGACCGGTGCCGTGCCGGTGGTCGCCGGGAAGACTTTGAACCCTGCAGTCGAGCAGCCGCAGACCAACTCATCGCGCAAATGGCAGTTGCTGGCGGCGGGCCTGGGTATCGCTTTCCTCGGTCTACTGGCGATCCACTTCGGCCAAGCTCCGCCCGAGCAGGCTGAGCGGCCTCTGCGGCGTTTTGCGATTACGCCTCTGATTGGCGTCGACTCCGACGCCATCACCGGTAGCGCGGCTGTGTCTCCCAACGGCAAATACATCGCGTTCGCGGCCGAGGGTGCTGACGGAACGCTTTGGGTGCAAGATCTCGACCAAGACGAGCCACGACAGCTTCTTGGTACTGAAGGCGCATTCTTGCCGTTTTGGTCGCCCGACAGCGAGTTCATCGCCTTTGCCGCAGGACGAGAGCTGCGAAAGATATCAGTGCACGGCGGCGCCGTCGGGCTCATTTGCCCTCTGCCGAGCCCGGATTTTTTCCAGGGGACCTGGTCCCCAATCGGCGATTCGATTGTTTTTAGCTCCATCAAAGGAACAGAGATGCCGTTGTATGAGGTATCAGCGGAACGGGGCGTCCCGGAAGAACTCGTCACGCTGGCCGATCTGGACGCAGATATCAGGTTCCTTTCTCGGCCTCATTTCTTGCCGGAGGAAGTCGGTCGTGCTCTGCTGTTCACCGTCGGGAACGCCGGGGCTAGCAGGATCTATGCCAAGAATCTCGATACCGGACAGACAGCGGACCTGGGTCCCGGAGATCGTCCCGTCTACTCCCCCTCGACGGGCCACATCATTTATCAATCGCAGAGAGGCTCCTACGATCTTTGGGCTCGCTCATTCTCTCCCCTGACGTTTCGGTTCGTCGGCGCGGCATTCCCGATTCGACAGAACGCTCGCCAACCTTCTCTGTCAAGTGATGACACACTGGTCTACCTGGACGGCAGCGGTGCTGTATCCGACATAGGCCTAGTCTGGGTTGACCGGACTGGGCGCGTAACGGCAGATACGGGAATGACATTCGTAACCGTCAGCCCACTCATAACGCTTTCTCCAGACGGCCGTTCGGTTGCGTACCGCGAGGGCAGCGCATCGTGGGTTCAAGATCTTTCGAGGGGCAGCCGAGTCATGATGGATAACAGTCCAAGTCTCGGGCTCTCCTGGTCCCCTGATGGCGAGCGGATCGCTTTTATCCCCCTATCGGCAACGTCCACCCCCGTCATCCGATCCGCTGACGGGTCCAGCGAGCCTGTATTGCTGGAGAGCGCACCGGACAACGTCACATCGCTGGACTGGTCCAGCGATGGCCGCATCGTTCTGGAGGTTGTCGACGCTGATACTGGTTCTGACCTTTGGTATCTTGAGCACGACGACGATGGAGCCTGGCAACTACGCCCTTTTCTTGCGACCACTTCCAACGAGGTCGCTGCTCAGGTTTCCCCAAATGGCCGATTTCTCGCCTACTTGTCGGATGAATCTGGGCAGTTCGAGGTCTACGTACAGCCTTTCCCAGGCGGCGGTCAACGGACGGTTGTCTCCACCAATGGAGGCAGGGGCCTACGGTGGAGTCGAGACGGAAGAGAACTTTTCTTCAGGGAGGGTCGCGCACTGGTCGCGGTGGACGTATCCACAGAAGAAGAGTTTTCCGTAGGCACGGCAACACGACTCTTTGACATTCTACCCGGGACCAGACCTGATGCGAGCTACGACGTCTCGCCAGACGGCCAACAGTTTCTCGTGAGGCAGCCACGATATGTGGACGACAGCGAGCAAGCCAAACCGAAGATCCGCGTCGTCCAGAACTGGTACGAAGAATTCCGCGACCGAGAACAAGACTGAAAATATAGAGATATGCCCAACATCACCGTACAACTCGAACAAGTCGGCCCGACCACATCGGAGTCCGCCATCCGCGAACACCGCGTCCTCGTCGATCGCCCCGCAGCCAAAGGTGGCGACGATCGCGGGCCGATGGGAGGTGAGCTATTCCTTGCGTCCATCGGCGGCTGCTTCCTCAGCAACATGCTCGCGGCGATCCGCGCCCGCGAGGCCGCCGTCTCCAATGTGAGAGTCGAAGTCGTGGGCCGACTCGAAGGCGAGCCACTTCACTACGAAGAGATCACCGTCACCGCCAGCGCCGACCACGACGATCCAGAACAGTTTCAAAAGCTTGTTACGATTTCAGAACGCGGTTGCATCATGGTCAACACCCTGAGGCCCGTGCTGCAGCTCAACGTCAACGTCGCCTGACTCCACGAGGAGACCCTATGATGCCCAGATTCACCACCTTTGCTCTCGCCGCAATCGTTCTTGCCGCACCACTGCTTGCCCAGAACGACTACTTCCCGCCACGAGGCAAGTGGGAGCGCCGCACTCCAGCACAGATGGGTTTCGACGCCGCTCGTTTGCAGGCTGCCGTCGACTTCTCGATCGCCAGTGAGAGCAAGGCCCCCCGCGACCTGGAAGAAGGCCATCCATTTAGCTGGGGCTGGGAACCGAATGATGCTCCCCTGGGGCCATTCCGCACACGCGGGCCCCAGACGGGACTCATCATCAAAGACGGCTACATCATCGCCGAGTGGGGAGACATCACTCGGGTTGACATGACGTTCAGCGTCGCCAAGAGCTTCCTGTCGTCCACCGTGGGCCTCGCGTTCGATGAGGGGCTGATCGGCAGCGTCAATGACAAGGTGCGCGGCTACTTCGCACCGATCGTTCTACCTCCGGGCGACGGTGAGCCGGGCGACGAAGAGGACGGCATCGGAAACCCCAATACCCGAGTGCTCTTCGACTCCGAGCACAACCGCAAGATCACGTGGGACCACCTGCTGCGCCAAACCAGCGACTGGGAAGGCACGCTCTGGGGCAAACAGGACTGGGCAGACCGCCCGCCAGACGACGTGATCGCCAACCGCGACCGCGTACACAACGAACCGGGCACGTCCTATAAGTACAACGACACTCGGGTCAACCTTTTGGCCCTCGCCGCGCTGCAGGTCTGGCGACGCCCGCTGCCGCAAGTGCTGAGAGAGCGCTTGATGGACCCCATCGGCGCTTCACCTACCTGGCGCTGGCTCGGCTACAAGAACTCGCGGGTAGAACTTGATGGGCAGACCATGATCTCGGTCAGCGGCGGCGGCCACTGGGGTGGTGGCATGCAACTCTCCGCCCTCGACCAAGCTCGCTTCGGCTACCTCACCCTAAACAAGGGCCGCTGGGATGGTCACCAAATCCTGTCCGAGAAGTGGCTGAAGATGGCACAGACGCCTGGCAAGGTAAATGACGGCTACGGCTTCATGAACTTCTTCTTGAACACGGGACGTAAATCCATCCCAGCCGCACCGGAATCCGCCTTCAGCCACCGAGGAGCGGGCAGTAACGTGATCTACGTTGACCGTGAGAACAACCTGATCGTCGTCTCTAGGTGGATCAACGGCGGAGCGATCGCCGAGTTCATCGAGAAGGTGCTGGCGGCGAAAACAAACTAGGTACGCCGCATAGCGGAACAGCTACCGCCGGTACGCGTCCCAGCGACGCCCGTTCACCGAGATCGAGTCGTCCAGCCGGAAAGACTCCGGCACCGTGATCCCAACATCTGCCTCGACGATGAGCAGATCACAGGTTTCCGATTCAACGGTAACCTGGTCGACCCAGATCTTACGGTTGAGAAAGAGGGGCGCAGTGAGCTCCCGATAAACAGTCCAAACATCTGCCGCCATGACGCAGATGTTTGGGTTGTCACCGCTCGCTGGCGCAGCGACGATCTGCCCAAGTTTGGCGTGCTCACGTTGAACGTCTATGTTAGTCGCATCGCGCGAGCGGATCGGACTGGGATGAACGCCGACAGCAAGGCCAGCCACGATGGCCACCGTGACGAGTCGTCGCACGGCTGTAGGTGCTGATTCTGCGGCTTTTATCAATAACGGCGCGACAGCAAAACTGATTTCAAGTAAAGGCCAGGCAGCTCTCGCATTGCCCGGCGTGACTTGCCACGGATTCAGCACTAAGATCAATCCGTAAACAATGGCGATCGCAATGGGTGCTGCCCGAATTGCGGTCCGGACGAATTCCGAGTCGTCGAACAGCTCAAAGAAACGCTTTCGGCGCCAAAATGCGAGAGCTGAGGCTGCCAGCGCAACGCCAGCTGCAACTGGCAGCACATGGCTACGAACCAACCCAATCCAGAGGCTCTCTGCCGAGCTGATACTGACAACGCCTGGAGCGACCGGGTTGTACATCAGCGGCCACTCGATGGGAAACGTCGGCAACCGCCCGAGAGTTTTCAGATAGATGGCTGGTATGCAGACGACGAGCCACAGAATCGGGACGGCCCACAGCATCGCATAGCCGCGAATTCGGGGAAAGTCCCACGGCGACTGCCGGATGGCAACGAACGTCACGGCGAACAAGTAGATCCAGTAAGCGTCTCGAGTGAGTAGCGCTGCTGCCGCGACGACCAGACCCGCCATCGATAGAGCTCGCCCCGTCGATGCGATAAAGAGGAACGCGAAAAACAGTCCGACACCGACTGGCTCCTGCATCAGCTCTCCAGTTCGGATGCTGAGCCAATGAGCGGCGAGGCCAACCGTAGCGACAATCGCGAGCGCGATGGAACGCACTCCTTCGCCGAGGATGCGGTGCCAATAGAGGCCGACGCACACCGTGGCTAACGTGAAGTAGAAGCCCGTGATCAGTTTCAAGCCCGCAAATGGGAGACCAAGCAGATGGTAGAGATGTATGTGGCCCTGCAAGAACGGTAGCCACACGCGGTTACCGATTTTGGTAACAGGCAGCTGCGCACGGAAAACGCGGAACCCCGAATCGGCGCCAAGCAGCGGCTCGTCGATCATCAGCCAGGCTTTGTAAACACCGATCAGGGCCGCGACAACACAGATGAGAATTACACCCCAGCTGAAATGTACCCGGCTGAGTAGGCTCCGACTAGCTGCCGGGCTTGTACTTGGAGAATGTGAGTTCACGAGCAGGCTCTTCACCTGTCAGAGAAACTCAGTCGCCTTCGATCGAGACCAGTTCCTGCTTCTCGCTCTCGGCAAGAATCGCGTCCGCGTCTTCCTTTGTGAAGCCCTCAAGCGTTGAGGAGTGGTTCATCGAACAGAAGCTCGGGCCGCACATCGAGCAGAACCGCGCCGACTTGTAGCCCTCTTCCGGCAGCGTCTCATCGTGATACGCACGAGCCGTTTCGGGGTCGATCGATAACTCGAACTGCTTCTCCCAATCGAAGTTGAAGCGTGCTCGCGACAGCGCATCATCTCGATCACGCGCACCAGGGCGGTGCCGTGCCACATCCGCCGCGTGTGCCGCGATGCGGTAGGCGATCATGCCTTGCTTCACGTCTTCCTTGTTCGGCAAGCCGAGATGCTCCTTCGGAGTGACATAGCAGAGCATCGCCGCACCGTGCCAGCCAATCATGGCTGCTCCGATCGCGGAAGTGATGTGGTCGTAACCCGGTGCAATGTCGGTGACCAACGGCCCTAGCGTATAGAACGGTGCCTCGTGGCATATCTCCTTTTCCTTGTCGACCTGCAGTTTGATCTCGTCCATCGGGATGTGCCCCGGGCCCTCGACCATCACCTGCACGTCGTACTCCCAGGCCTTCTTCGTCAGCTCGCCGAGCGTTTCCAGCTCCGCGAATTGCGCTTCATCCGAAGCATCCGCCAACGAGCCAGGTCGCAAGCCATCGCCTAGCGAGAAGCTCACGTCGTATTTTTGGAAAATCTTGCAGATCTCGTCGTAGTTCTCATACAACAGGTTCTGACGGTGATGCGCCACCATCCACTCCGCTAGTAGCGAACCGCCTCGGCTCACAATGCCGGTCACACGACCCACCGCCATTGGCACGTACTGAATCAGCACGCCTGCATGAATCGTCATGTAGTCGACGCCCTGCTCGGCGTGCTCTTCAATCACATCACGCATTACCGGCCAGGTCAGATCCTTGATCTTGCCGTTGACACGGTTGAGTGCTTCGTAGATCGGCACCGTGCCGATCGGCACCGGTGACTTCGAGATGATCGTCTTGCGGATCATCGGGATGTCGCCCCCCGTCGAGAGGTCCATCACCGTGTCCGCGCCGTACTTGATCGAATAGGCCAGCTTCTCCAACTCTTCGTCGACGTTCGACGTCGTCGCGGAGTTGCCGATGTTGGAATTGATCTTGCACCGGGACGCGACGCCAATCGCCATCGGCTCCAAGTTGGTGTGCTTGATGTTGGCCGGGATGATCATCCGTCCACGTGCGACCTCAGAGCGGATCGTCTCCGCCTCAAGCTTCTCAAGCTTGGCGACGTAGTCCATCTCTTCGGTGACGATGCCTTTGCGGGCATAGTGCATCTGGGTCCGGATGGGATCGTCGTAACGTTTGGCCGTCCACTCTGTGCGCATGTGAGGTTGACTCCTGAGGGAGCCGGAAGGCCCGGCTCGAAGGCCTCCATTATCCCACTCGCTTGGCGTCAGGTCCAAAGCAATGTTGCGACTCTACCGAGGGCTGGATATCCTGGCCCTTATGGCTCGTAAGATCCTATTGGCGCTCGCCTTCGTGCTGACGCTCTGCATTACGTTCATGTTCTACCTGATGTACTCGGGGCCGAGCATGCGCGACGTGACGGATCTCAAGGTATTGGCGACTCCAGATCGAATCGCCCGTGGAGAGTACCTGGCCAACAACGTGCTGAGTTGTGTTCACTGCCATACCCGCCGCGACCACGACAACTACTCGCTGCCAGCCATCGGTCCTGAATTTGCTGGTGGCGACTGCCTCGATGAGGCCGCCGGCTTTCCCGGAGCCATGTGCACGCCGAATGTCACCTCCGACATTGGAACCGGGCTCGGCTCCTGGACCGATGACGAGATCCTGCGCGCCATACGGGAAGGCGTCAGCCGTGACGGCAAGGCACTCTTCCCGCTGATGCCGTTCGACTCCTACCGCCACCTGCCCGACGAAGACGCCTACGCCGTAGTCGCTTACTTGCGGACCTTGCCTGCGGTGGACAGCCCGACGCCCGAGACTGTAGTGAACTTTCCCATGAACTTCGTCGTACGTCAGCTACCAGAGCCCCTGGAGGAACCGGTCGCCGAGGTGTCGCATGACGACGAGCTCGCTTACGGGGAACATTTAGCGTTGATTACGAGTTGCAGGGGATGCCATTCGAGCGACATTGACAACCTCTCGGGCGGCCAATCGTTCCCGCTCCGCGGCGGTCCCGTCACTTCTCCCAATCTGACGCCCCACGAAACAGGCGTGATGGTGGAAGAATACGACGACTTTGTCCGCCTCTTCCGGCAGTTCGCGCCCGAAAATGAAGCGTCAACCGCGATCGATCCCAACCATCTCACTGTCATGCCATGGCGCGCGTTTTCTGGACTCACCGACGCCGACCTACACGCCCTCTTTGTCTACCTGCGGAGTATTCCGCCCTTCGAAAACGAGGTACAGGTCTACGGTGCCTCCGACGGTGTTTAGCCCTAAAGGTTGCTTCCACTCCGTCGCTGTGCGAACCTAATACGCTTTCCTGGATGCACGTTCGAATTCTCTATCACGACCGCTGTTTCGACGGCTCCTGCTCGGCCGCAATCTTCGGACACTTCTACCGTTCCCGAATGGATGCCTCAGCCGAGTTCTCTTACCAAGGGCTATTTCATCAGCCGAACCAGGTTTTCCCTGATGAGTTGTTCCCCGGTGACGAGAACGCCATCGTCGACTTCAAGTTTGCCCCTCATCCGAAACTGACTTGGTGGTTCGACCACCACCAGAGCGCATTCTTGTGCCCTGAAGATGAACAAGCCTTCAAGCGGGACCAGTCCGGCAAGAAATTTTACGACGACAGCTATCGATCCTGCACGCAGTACATCGCTGACATCGCCCGCGACCGCTTCGGGTACGACCCCGGGCCGATGGCCGACCTCATTTATTGGGCCGACATCATCGATGGAGCTCGCTACGAGACGGCACAAGATGCCGTCGAGATGCCAACGGCGGCGATGAAGCTCACCCTCGTTCTTGAAGCATCCGAAGAAAACCTTACGAGCAAGGTGATTCCGCTGCTCACCGAGTATTCCTTCGACGAGATCATTGAGCGCCCGGACATCCGTCCTGTCTTCGATGAACTCTATCGCGGCCACCGCGCGTCCATCGACGTGATCCGCGAGCGTGCCGTACACAACGACGGCGTTGTGTTCTTCGACCTCGGAGATACCGAGCTCGCTGGGTACAACAAGTTCATCCCGTACTACCTGCACCCAGAGAGCATCTACACGGTCTCTGTGTTGGATGCTGGCTTCCGCACGAAAATCTCCGTCGGGTCGAGCCCATGGGCCGTCAACCCCAAGCACAACCTAGCTTCTCTTTGCGAGCGCTATGGCGGCGGTGGCCACGCACGGGTTGGGGCGATCAGCTACGGTCCAGGTGAATTAGAACGAGCCCGAGAGACGGCCCGAGAGATCGTCGCCGAGCTGCAGAGCTAGCGTTTCGGCGCAGCGTTGCGTCGGTGCAACCAACTACCGACGAGCACCAGCACGGATCCCAAGAAGATCCAGGCACTTCTCTTGAAGTCTTCCATGCCGTCAAAGCGGTACGAAGAACTCCAAAACGCACTCGCCAAGATGAAGGTCACCAGCAGGCTCCAAGCGACTAGTGCTGTGCGCGCAAACTTGCCCGGCCGAATCGCGAGCACCACCGCAATCAACCCCGCCAGTCCACCCAACAGGACGGTACCCGTAACCGAGCCAGCCCAATCAGGAACCAAGTCCAACTGCATGTCAGTCGCCGCAAACCAGGCGATCAAGCCGAGGAACAGTAGTGACAAGCTCAGCAGGAGGTTGACGGCAACGCTAACGTAGCCTAGTAGGCGACTGAAGAAACTCATATGAAGAACGCTACCCGCGACAAATCGACCCGCCATTGTATCAATTCGTACATAACCGTGGGCAACTGGAACCTCCTGATGCCTCCCTATACTGAAGGTCCATGCCTCGACCACTGCGGCTTCTACTGCTCCTAGTTGGTGCGACACTTCTTTGTGCCGCGATCGAGCGAGAGCCGTTCGAGGTCTTCAAGGAGCGGCGTCACCGCCTTGCTGAGGAACGCTCGGACGGCGTCATCGTACTTCTCGGTCTTGAAGAACACGAAGGCCGCCCCGGCCCGAGCCGCTTTCGCCAGCAGAACGAATTCTATTACCTCACCGGAATCAATCAGTCAGGAGTAGCTGGGCTCATTCTGCCCGCTCATGGCGACGAGCCCTATCGTGAAGTCATCTACTTGCCCCAAATCGGTAGACACCACGATATGTGGACTGAAGCTGGCGTAGATCCAGACGGAGACTCCGCGACCAAACTAACCGGCTTTTCGGACGTCCGGCGGCGTTCTGAGTTCGGGAGTGATCTGCGCCGAGCATTGCGCGACTACGACAACGTCTACGGCGTATCCTCCCCCGTACCATCTGGCTTTGCCTCTCTTTCGCGTGTCGACCTCAGCGAAAGACTGGCGGCAGTGGCTGGTCGCGAAGTGACGGACATCCGAGACGTCATCGACGAGATGCGCCTCATCAAGTCGCGCGGTGAAGTCCACCTCATTCAGAAAGCCGTCGCGGCTTCTGTCAAGGCTCATCTCGCCGTGATGCCCGCTATCCGACCAGGCCGTCGCGAGTATCATTTACAAGCCAAGATGACGGAAGTGTTGCTGGCTTCTGGAAGCGAACGGCACGCCTACGCTCCCATCATCGCGGGCGGTCGCAACAGCCTCGTGCTGCACTACACCGAAAATCAGGCAGGACTCAAGTCGGGCAACATCGTCCTGATCGATGTTGGCGGCGAGTACAGCTTCTACGCTTCCGACCTCACCCGTACGTATCCGATCTCCGGCAAGTTCTCCGAACGCCAGCGCGAGATCTACGATCTCGTTCTCCAAGCGCAACAGGCTATCATCGCAGCCGTGCAACCCGGCGTAATGCTCGATGGTCACGGCTCGGACAGTCTTTCTCAGATCGCGCGTGACATCTTCGACGCAGCAGAACCCGGACTATCCGAGTATTTCCCCCACAGCATCGGCCACCATGTAGGCCTAGCCGTGCACGACCCAGCAGATACCGACCGCCCTCTGGAATCAGGCATGGTGATTACCGTCGAGCCCGGTCTCTACCTGCCTGATGAAGGGTTCGGAGTTCGCGTTGAGGACATCGTACTTGTCACCGATAGCGGCGCGCGCGTCCTTAGCGACAAGCTACCAAGGGATGCCGACGAGATCGAGGCGTTGATCCAGGGGAACGCACCGCCTAAGGTATTGTCGTTTCCTGCTCCGCTGCAGTAAGAGTCTCGCCGGTTGCGAGGCGAGCCAAAATCGCTTGCAACGCCTCGCCAAAATCTTTCGCTTCCGCAATGTTGAACTCATCAATCACTTGATTGCTGAGGCCCGAACTAATGGCATCTCTCCATGGATAAATCCATGGATTGCGGTTGTAGATCAAATAGAAAATCGGGGACGAGGTGATCTCCAGTGGTGAAATCACCGCCGTCTTCGCCGAGCGATCAAACACGAGCTTGGGACCCAAGAAGATGATGGCGTCTGGATCACTCTCGCCGTGAATCAGGTTCTGCTCAAGCAGTTCCAGCAAGAATCGGCGACTGCTTTCCTTGTCCTGCAGTGTCTCGATGTCGACCGTCCCGCCCCGGACATCAGCCAGCGCCTCGCCGAGGGCGGGAAAATCGATCTGAGTTGCACGGTTCTGTTCGAAGAAGATTAGCTCTCTTTGCGACTGATAGGCCACCACGCTAAACAAACCAAATTCGGGTTCTCTCGCGATCGCCCTCGCCATCGATACAACGCTCTTGAGGTCGTAGGCACTCAAGCCAGCTATCGCTAAGTTCGTGGGCGTGAAATTGATAATGAGCTTGACGTGCCTGAGTTCGCCACGCGGTCGCATCACCGGCGGTTCCTCATAGAAGACTTCTTCGCTAAATGGCGTGACTAGGCTTGTTGTTGGCGTGGCCGCAAGTTTCTCGAACCCTTCTACCGTCTCGGCCACAATCTCCCAACTCGATGAACAGACTTTCTCCGTCCGGTCTCTCATCAGCCAGTCGACTTTGTACGATCCCGGACCCAGTCGGTACTTGCCCGAGAGGTTGGCATGGCCTTGGGCGCCCGCTTCGATCTTGGGGACCCGATAGCGACGCTGCATGTAGACCGGATCCTGCGTGGTGTCGAGTGGCGTGATACGAAACACGACCCGCAGAGAGTTGCTTCGACCGGCCAAGGCCCTAAGTGGGATGCGTGCGTTGTAGCCCGCACGGAAGTTCAGGTCGTACTCCAACTCCGGGTCAAGTGCCTCTACGTCGCACGGCAAGTCATCTCGCTCTTCGTCGGAAGCCAAGACCGCGAAGTCGCCCGGACCCAGATAGCCGTCCCCGTTCTGGTCTAGGTGTAGTAACTGCTGTCCGGCAAGGACGCCTGTGAAGGCCAAGCTCGCAAAGAGCAGAGAAGCAAATGTGGGCAACCGAAGATTCATAGCAGCGACTGCCGGATTATATCGTGCGTGCCGACTCTTGAGAAGAGGCACCCGTGCAATCAAGGATCTTGACAACGGGCGAACAAACAGCGAACATTGTTTCGTGCTCCTTGAGCAACCCGATCCAAGCCTTGTGGGAATCGCCCGGCTCGCTTCCGAATCTTCACTTCTGACGGCCAAAAACCAAGTCGAGTACCGCTCCCTCGAAAGTCGGTCGATACTCAACCGCTGCTCCAACCCGCGGATGCCTTTTTCGTGGACCATCAACCCCTACCGCGGCTGCGAGATCGGCTGCCGCTACTGCTACGCGCGCTACACGCACGAGTTCATGGGTCTCGATGATCCCAAGCTGTTCGAGACCCTGATCTACGCCAAGTCCGAGGCGGCGTCCCTATTGCGACGGGACCTCCGCAGACCGCGTTCCGGGGCGATCGCCATCGGCACCAGTACCGACCCCTACCAGCCTGCGGAGAAAAAGTTCGGGGTGACGCGGGGCCTCCTTGAAGTTTTTGCTGACGGTCACGGTCGTGAGATATCGATCACCACGAAAGGCGACGGTATCACGCGTGACATCGATCTATTGGCACAGATCTCTCGGCGCAACCATCTGACCGTCAACGTGACGATCACCACCGTGGATGCAGGCCTAGCGCGCCTGCTGGAACCGCGAGCCCCTCGCCCGGATCTCCGCCTCGCCGCGCTTGCGTCTCTCACCGATGCGGGGATCCAGGCCGGTGTCTTCGCTTGTCCCGTGCTGCCCTGGATTACCGACTCTCCAGACGACCTCGGTCATCTCGCCGCCGAAGCTCAGCGAGCAGGTGCGCACTACCTCACCAGCGAGATTCTCTTTCTTAGAGACAGTTCGCGTCGCGAGTTCCTCTCGCTGATCAAGGAGCACTTTCCGCAGTTGCTTGACTCCTACCAGCAGCTATACCGCTGGCATGCCCATCCACGAGGCGGCCGAATCGATAACATCGAGCGGACCCTCAGCGCCATTCGAGAGCGCTACGGTCTTTCGACCGGTCCGACTTTCGACACTCCGCTCGAGAGCGACCCGCAACTACGCCTGTTCGACTAAGCGCCGATGGGTCGGACGTTGTCGTCGATCCATCGAAGGTATGCCGCGGAGCCTTCCGCAATCGGCAACACCACGAACTCCGGAACATCATAGGAGTGCAGTTCTTGAACGGCGGCTTCCAGTTGGTGAAGCACCTCGACGCGAGTCTTCATCACAAGCAGTGACTCGCCGTCCTCCTGCACGCTCCCGTCCCACCAATAAAAAGACCGCACGCCGGGTACGACATTCACGCAGGCGGCTAGTCGTCTCGCTACCAGCTCTCTTGCTAAGCGAGCGGCGTCTTCGTCTGATCCGCAGGTCGTCAGTACAACTCGATACAAATTTGTTGCTTCGTGTTTCATTGAATCCTAGGCCCTACATCCGGATTGGATTATCATCGATTACAAGCCTGTGCGTCTCCCCCACGCCATTCAGCGCAACCGCAAGCGTCTCGGCTATATCGTGCTAGTCGTGGCCGCCGCCGCTTGGTTACAGGCATCAGGTCTCGACACCGCGATCGACCTGCGGGATTCCTGGGCTGAGGAAGAGCGCCTGCGTACTGGGATCAACGCGCTTGAAAGGCAGAACAAGGCGCTGGACGAGGACAATCAGGCGTTACGGTCCAACGGTTTTCGCGTCGAGCAACTCGCCAGAGAGAAGATGGGATTGGCCCGTGAGAGCGAGTTTGTCGTCGTCGTTCCCGGCAAGCGCTAGCGGGCTAAGTGGCGATCACGCCATGCAGCGGTGAACTCGCCGAAGCATACAGTTTCTTCGGCATGCGTCCAGCTTCGTAAGCCAATCGTCCAGCTTCGACGCCCAACTTCATCGCGGTGGCCATCATTTCAGGCTTGTCCGCTTGAGCAATCGCGGTGTTCATCAAGATCCCATCGAAGCCCAACTCCATCGCGAGCGCAGCGTCCGAAGCCGTGCCTACACCCGCATCCACGATGAGCGGCACCTCGGTGATTAGCTCTCGCATAATCCGCAAGTTGGTCTGGTTCTGAAGGCCCATCCCCGAGCCAATCGCCGCCCCCAGCGGCATCACCGCCGCCGCACCCGCATCAATCAGTTTCTTGGCATTGATCAAGTCGTCAGTCGTGTAGGGCAGCACGACGAAACCCTCTTTCACTAAAACCCGAGTCGCCTCAAGCAACCCTTCGTTATCCGGGAACAGCGTCTTCTCGTCGCCAATCACTTCCAGCTTCACCCAGTTCGATATTCCAACTTCGCGCGCCAGTCGCGTAGTTCGAATGGCGTCGTCCGCGGTGTAGCAGCCCGCCGTGTTCGGCAAGATGAACATCTTGTCCCGATCGATGTAATCGAGCAGGGACTCTTCCGAGCGGTTCGTAAGATTGACACGCCTCACCGCCACGGTCACGCAATCCGAGCCCGAGAGCTCGTGGCACCTCTTCATCTCAGCGAAACTGGCATACTTGCCCGTCCCCACAAGAAGGCGAGAACTAAATTCACGGTCGGCGATGCGCAAGCCCATATACCCGCATTGTATCGAGTTGATGCCATGTCGCGAACCGTGCCAGACTCATATGCTCGCATGGAGTCCTCCGGTTCGACATCTCGATTAACACCGGCCGCGCTGTTGGGCGGCCTATTCTTCGTCGGCTATTTGACCTTTCAAGCGGCGTTCGCCACGAGCTGCTTTTTGGCGGACTACGGTTGTCTTCTCACCTGGACAATGTACTCCGGCAGAGGGGATGATCCCAAGATCTTCGTTCAGTGGCAGTAGGGCGGTGAAACACCGCTCGACCAGGCCGCGGGATTCCACGGCATTGGCAGGGTCCTCGGTGCCAAAATAGACACGGCCCGTTTTGTCCCACCTTATCTCTGCGCCAACCTCCCCGATGCACAAGCCGTGCGCTTGGAGTACCGCTGGTCCGGTCGCCAGGAGACAATTCCGTGTCCTTGAGCGAACGCCTGCTGAGTTTCTTCACCAGCCGCACAGACGCTCGTTCGCTAGCTGTCGCCCGTATCATCATTGGTGGTGCGGCGTTTCTGCGGGCTCTCGTGAGTTACCACCTCTTCGATAGAGCCTTAACGCCGGGCGTCGTACAGGCGCGCCTCTACGAATGGGTGCCGTTTATGACGCGCGAAGCCCTACCTTGGTACATCGGAGTTTGGCTCTTCGCTGCCGGCGCCTTCGCGCTGGGCTATCGCACTCGCTTGAACGGCTCCATCCTATTCGCGCTGATCGTCTACCATCTCGCCGTTGGGCAGACATTCTATTGGAGCCACATCTACTTTTTGTGCTGCTTGATTCTGTTGCTGACAGTAGCGGACTGTGGCGCGGATCTTTCCTTCGATTGGCACGCCAGCGGCGGAGGTAGAACGACCGTGCCCGTCTGGGGCGTCATGTTGCTTAAGATCCACATCTCCATCGTCTATTTCGTGGCGGCACTGGTTAAGATCAACCCGGGGTTTCTGTCTGGAGAAGTGGTCGGCAGCGCACTGATCCGTCCGGACTTCGTCCAGACCCCCGAGATCATACTCGCGCTGACCTGGGGAACGATCCTGTTCGAAGCGGTCATGGCCTTCGCACTCTGGATCAAACCTCTCCGTCTATGGGCGATCGCAGCTGGCCTTGTCTTCCACGCGATGATTCCTTACTCAATGGGTTTCTACGGAGGACTGATCGTCTTTTCCGCTTCGATCATCGGGACGTTCGTGCTGTTTCTCGACCGAGAAGAGTTCGCCGCAGCAGAGAAGTTTGTTGTTGCAGGTCTGGCGCGCCTCCGGGGCATACCTGAGCCCGCCTAGAAGACTTCTCCTCCATCAGCGTTACCATTCCACGCCCCTCGGCGTCCAAGGCTGAAGACCGCGCCATGGAAACCCTCCTCCAAGACCTCAAACACTCCCTTCGGATGTTTCGGCAGAACCCGGCCTTCGCCTGCGCGGCCATCGCGGCATTGGCGCTGGGCATCGGCGCGAATACCGCGATCTTCTCCGTCGTAAACACCGTTCTCTTATCGCCGCTCGACGTCTACGAACCCGACCGGATCGTCCGGTTCCGGACCGCCTCTCCACAGGCATGAACCCGAATGGCTCGCCCGCCAAGTTTGCGCATTGGAACGCGCTCGATGAGATCGCCGAGATGACGACCGCCGCTCGGCCCAGCTTCGTCAACTACACCGGTGGTGACCTGCCAGAGCAGATCAGGTCCGCGACGGTTTCGGTTAACTATTTCCGGCTCTATGGGGCTCGCATGATCCAGGGGAGGGAGTTCACGGCCGAAGAAGATCGGCCCAACGGTCCGCTTGCCGTCGTCATCAGCCACTCGTTCTGGGAGCGACGCTTCAACTCGGATCCCGACATTCTGGGTGAGTCGATTTTGCTCGGCGGGATTCCCCACATCGCCGTCGGCGTGATGGACCCCGACTTCTATGCACCGGACTTGGGACCGCCTCCCGATGTTTGGATACCGTTTCAGCTCGACCCCAACAGCTCAGACCAGGGGCACTATTTTCGAGTCACAGGAAGGCTGAATCCGGGCGTCACAATTGAACAGGCCCGAGCACGATTAGGGCCAGCTACCGAAGCTCATCGCTGCTTGTCTTGACGGGTGCTGTCGGCCTTCTATTGCTCATCGCTTGTGCCAACGTCGCGAGCTTATTGTTGGCACGAGCAGCTGGGCGTCGACGGGAGCTCGCGATACGCTCCTCAATCGGTGCTGGACGAGCCCGCATCATCAGACAGCTCCTCACCGAGAGCGTGCTGTTGGCGACCATAGCCGGTGCCATCGGCCTGGGACTAGGCGCCGTCGGAATCCGTGCCTTGCTGTCCGTCAATACCGCTGGTCTCCCACGCGTGGGCCAAGATGGCTCACTCGTCACCTTGGATTGGAACGTTCTCGCGTTTACGCTTATGGCATCTGTCGTTACCGGCGTTCTATTCGGACTCATTCCCGCTCTGCAGAGTTCCCGCGCGGATCTCAGCGGTGCTCTGAAGGAAGGGGGCGGTCGGTCCGGCTCCGGCTTCCGACAAAACAAAGCCCGCTCGCTCCTCATCGTGACGGAAGTAGCACTAGCCGTCGTCCTGCTCGTCGGGTCGGCCCTACTCATTCGTACCTCGGTAGCACTTACAAACGTCGATCCCGGCTTCGATACAACCAATGTGCTGACCATGCGCATGTCTCTCGTCGACGAGCGCTTCGGCACTTCGGAGTCAGTCGAGCGGTTGGTTCAGAACGGCGCGCAACGTGTCGAAGCATTACCGGGTGTTGTTCGTGCTGGCGCCACCTGCTGCGTTCCGCTGCAAGGCGGTTACGGCTTGCCGTTTGTGATTCCCGGTCGCCCGTTAGAGGGTCCCTCGCATGGCGGCAGTGCGTGGTTGACCATCTCGCCGGGGTACTTCGATGTCTTCAAGATACCCGTCAAGCGCGGGCGTGCTTTTGATATTCGCGACAACTCGACTGGTCCGCCTGTTGTGATTATTAACGAGGCCATGGCCCGCCGGTTCTGGCCGGAAGGCGATCCGCTCTCCGACCGCCTCATCATCGGTCGCAACGTAATGCGGGAATTCGCCGATGAGCCAGAGCGTCAGATCATCGGAATCGTCGGTGACGTCCGGGATGGCGGCCTCAACAATGATCCCTCCCCCCACATGTACGTGCCACAGGCGCAAATATCCAATTCCGCCACTGCGCTAAATGCGAGCATCTATCCTCTAGCCTGGGTGATTCGCACCAATGGCTCCGCGGCGGTTCTGACCGAGCAGATCCAAGCCGAGCTACGGCAGGCCAGCGGTTTGCCGCTCGCAAACATCAGCTCGATGGACGAGATCGTGTCCAATTCGCTCTCACGCCAGCGGTTCAACATGTGGCTGATGACCGTTTTCGGCTTCTGCGCACTGCTGCTTGCAGCAATTGGCATCTATGGCCTCATGGCCTACTCCGTGCAGCAGCGCAGGCAGGAGATCGGCATCCGACTCGCCCTCGGCGTACGTATCGAGCAGGTTAGAAATATGGTGGTGCTCCAAGGCATGAAGCTGGCGTTGGCTGGAGTTGTAGTCGGTCTCGCCGCCGCGTTCGGTCTGACACAGTTCGTCGCCAGCTTCCTATTCGGCGTCGAGGAGCACGACCCGCTGACGTTTGTAGTAGTCTCCCTTCTGCTCTGTGGCATCGCGCTACTGGCCGTCTGGATTCCTGCAAGACGCGCCAGCCGCCTCGATCCTCTTGAAGCCCTGCGCTACGAGTAGCTGTTTCCTAAACTAGAAGTATGCAGTTCAAGGCCGTACCCGAAGAGCAAGACCTTGAGGGAATGGAACGTATTTTCCAGTTCATTCCTAGCGAGACGACCGACCCAAAGACTTTACGGCCCGAAGACATCACAGCGTACAACCGTGACGGCTACCTCAAGCCGGTTCGTGCATTCGACGACGCCGATGCTGCGGACACCCGCAGTTATTTCGATGACTTGCTCGCAAAAATTATCGCCGAGGGCGGAGATTCCTACTCGATCAGCACTGCCCACATGAAGCACGGGCGCGTCTACGATCTGCTGACACACCCCGGCATCGTTTCTGCCGTGCGCGACATCCTGGGTAAAGATGTCATCGGCTGGGGCTCGCACTTTTTCTGCAAGATGCCCCACGATGGAAAGGCGGTCGCCTGGCACCAGGACGGTAGCTACTGGCCGCTCAGCCCAACCAAGACAGCTACCGTCTGGCTCGCCATCGACGACGCCGATACCGAGAACGCCTGCATGCAATTCATCGGTGGCTCGCATCTTCACGGACACATCCCCTACCGCACCAGCACCGACGCAGAGGGCAACGTCCTCAACCAAACCGTCGAAAATCCTATGCAGTACGGTTCCGGTGTTGTGAACGACGAACTCAAGGCCGGCGAGTTCTCTATCCACGCCGACCTGTTGTTGCATGGCTCCGAAGCGAATGACTCCGACCGCCGCCGCTGCGGTCTCACCTTGCGCTACTGTGCCGCCGACGTTCGCGCCGGCTCCGGTTGGGAAGCCAAAGGCGTCATCGTCAGCGGCAATGACCCCTCCGGGCCACTGGGCAAACCCCGCCAGACCCACGACTGACTAACCGCCAGCGCCCACTAGCGTGGGGGCTTGTCCGGCCTTCGCCGGGTGTGGCCCTTCGGGGGAGCGATTGCAAGCGAGTCTTCCAGCCCCCCACCGACGTCAGCCCATGGGTGACTGGCACTACGTTGCCTGTCACCCTCCGCAACTACGCGCCTTGATAGGCTGCTGCTGCCAACGCAGTATCCAGAAACTCCTGGAACCTGGCGATCTTGCCGCCGGTCATGTGGAATGCATGCGCGAAATCGGAGGTGAAGCCGCGACCGGTCGATTTCACACGCCAGGTGTAGTGTCCGAGCACGACTACCTTGTCGCCCTGCGCAATCATCGTGTCCAGCTCCATCTCGTCGACATCCTGCAACTCACCAACACTCGCGAAGAATTCTCGGATGCTGGCATGCCCCTGCCGTTTGCCCGAAAACGGCACCCCGGCGATTTCGGGAAGCTGCCACTCAATGTCCTCGGTCATGCCGGTGAGCATGGCGTCAATATCGCCTGCCTTAAAGCTTTCGTATATCCCTCGGACGACTGCGGTGTTTTCTTGTTCTGCCATGATCTCCTGCCGGCTCAACCGGTCAACGCAACACTAGGGCGAAGTCGTTCAACAGAAATGTCTTAGCGATGAGAGCGGCAAGGGGCTTGCCGACCAGCGGAAGCCACTAATCGCAATTGCGTAACTCGTTGCACTGCAATGACATGCATACGAGAGCGAGGCGCCCTCGTCTCTTCCCCTTTACTTTCTTCCGCTTACGCGTCACGTTCTCCGTTCGCGACGGGTGTTGCGTCGACCGCTTGAGACCACCCCTCCTGCCAGAATTCCTTTTCAGCTATCTCAGCATGAACAGCATAGTCGAGCGACGACTGCGGGGCAACCAAGCCACCCAACCGATTTCGTGGCAGGGTGTCGGCCCCTTGGCCGACACGATGAGTTGAGACCACCGGACTTATCGGAAGTAACTCAGCGCGAGGCGAGCCGTCTGGCGAACAGGGGTCCCTACTGCTCCCGATCCCGGAACTCTTCGTGCCAGTTCTCGACGACACGGATCTTGGGAGCTGCAGCCTCGTCCCCTTCAACGGGCGCGATCATCACGAATCGTTCACCGTCGGCGGAGACGTCGTATGTCGGTGAAACTCCACCAGGTTGGCGCAGATCGGAGGACTCAAAGAGTTGCCGCGGCTGTCCCAGCGTAAACACTCCATCGGTCGAGACAGAGACCGCCATCAGCGTTGCTTCGCCTTCCACGTAGTACAACTCCTTGCTGTCGCTTCCCCAGCGCAACTGGCTCCCGCCGTTCACCGACACTGGCCACTTCCCAGTGCCATCGGGAAACGGACGCACATAGATCTCATTGCGTCCGGACTCGTCGGACAAATAAGCCAAAAAGCGACCGTCCGGTGAAAGCTTCGGGGAGCGCTCTTGGGCGGGCGTGCTGAGAAACGTCACGGGCTCTGAAGCATCGCCGTCGGTCTGGAGGTCTAGGTAGCGGATGTCCTGTCGGGTTGTACAGACCGGGCGGAAGGGTAACAGGTTAGACCGGGCGGATAGGTAACACCATGGCGAGATGCCATGGAAGGAGACCTATCCGATGGAAGAACGCAAGAGATTCATTGAAGACTGGCTGCGAGCGGGGGCGGCGACGAACGTGGCGGCGCTGTGTCGACTCTACGGGATCAGCCGCAGGACCGGATACAAGTGGTTAGAACGCTTCCGTCAAGGCGGTTGGCCAGAGCTGGAAGACCGCTCGCACGCGGCACACCGTCAGCCCGGTCGGATACCCGAGTCGGTCGAGCGACGAGTGATAGAAGCGCGTCGGCAGCATCCGAGTTGGGGGCCGAAGAAGCTCAGGGCCTGGCTGGAGTCGAAAGAGTCACAGACAAGCTGGCCAGCGGCGTCGACGATCGGCGACGCGCTGAAGCGAGCCGGACTCGTTCGCGGGCGCAAGCGGATGCGGCGACTGGCCGAAGCGGCACCCAGTCCGTTGCGCGAACCCGAAGCGCCCAACGACCTCTGGACGATCGACTACAAGGGGCAGTTTCGCACCGGCGACGGCGTGCTGTGTTATCCGCTAACGGTCGTCGACGGATATAGTCGTTTCCTGCTCAACTGCACCGCACACGTGGGCACATCCTACGCCGAGGCCCGCCGAGGCTTGGAGCGGTTGTTTCTGGAGCGCGGGCTGCCACGAAGGATACGCTCAGACAACGGTTCGCCGTTCGCCTCCATCGGCACCGGACGCTTGAGCCGGTTGAACGTCTGGTGGCTGAAGCTGGGCATTGCGGTGGAGCGCATCGAGCCGGGCAAGCCGCAGCAGAACGGTCGCCACGAGCGGCTACACCGCACGCTCAAAGCCGAGACAGTGAGACCTCCGGCTGGCGATCGTCGCCGACAGCAGCGCCGCTTCGACCTCTTTCGTCATGAATACAACCAAGAACGTCCGCATGAAGCGTTGAGACAGCGGCCCCCGGCGGCGTTCTATGCACCAGCAACACGCGCCTATCCCAGCGAGCTTGCTGATCTGGATTACCCGGGGCACTGGGAGCGCCGACGAGTGCGCCACGACGGACGCATCAAGTTCCTCGGCGAGAAGTACTTCCTGAGTGAAGCGTTGGCTCGCGAGTTGGTCGGGCTAGTCGAAGTGGACGAAGCCATTTGGCAGATCTGGTTCGGTCCGGTGGAACTCGCCTTGTTCGACGCCGCCAACCGCGTACTGTGGCCGCTCGGCTCGGCAGTCAGTGGCCCCCGCGGGGGCCACTGACCACCGCCTATACTGTTACCCATCCGTCCGGTTTAGAGTGTTACCTATCAGACCGGTCGTTCAGGGTCTCTGAACCGCTATTCTCCTGATAAACCAAATACCGGCCATCTCGCGACCAGTCAGGATTGCCGCTCGCTCCCTCAACCAGCGCCACGGCCTCGCCCGTTCCGTCAGCAGCCTTGCGCGTGATGCCGGTACGGGCGACCCAGTAGGTAATGTCCTCACCGGGCGGCGACCAGGTCGGTGAGCCCTCAATCTCCTCATCAAACGTCAAACGAGTCTTGGTGGAGCGGGTCAGATCGTGAACCCAAATGTCCCGGTTCCCACTCTCACTAGCTGTGGAGCCTCAAGAGGTTGTTCATGGGAATCAGGAGTCTGGAGAAAGGGGGAAGGTAGTGGAGGCTGGCGTGGGGGCGATGCCAGTTGTAATGGTGGAGCCAGGGTAACAGATGAGCGGCGCGCTGCTGGGATGAGGAGTAGGAGCGAGCGTAAGCCCATTCTCTCAGAGCGGTCTGGATGAAGCGTTCGGCCTTGCCGTTGGTGCGCGGCGTGTAAGGACGGGTAAAGCGGTGGCGGATGCCGAGACGACGGCAAGCATCGCGGAAGAGGCGCGAGCGATAGCAAGAGCCGTTGTCGGTGAGCAAACGACGAATGGGGACGCCGAGGGAGCGGTAGTAACCGACCGCGGCGTCGAGGAAAGCCACCGCGGAGTGGCTGCGTTCATCGGGCAGGATCTGAGAGAAGGCGAGGCGGGAGTTGTCGTCAATAGCGACATGCACGAACTCCCAGCCAGCGCCGCGACTGGCCCGAGAGCGATCTCCGGTAACGCGATGACCGGCGCGGAGGAAGCGGCCGAGCTTCTTGATGTCGAGATGCAGCAGATCGCCGGGGGCGGCATGTTCGTAGCGGCGCAGGGGCCGAGCAGGTTCGAGATCGCGGATACGGTTCAGGCCGGCGCGGCGCAAGATGCGGCTGATGGTAGCGGGCGAGAGGCCGACAGCCTGGGCGATGTGTCGGCCGGTCCAACGCTGGCGGCGCAGAGAAATGACGCGCTCGACCAGCGCCCGAGAGGTCCGTCGCGGGCTGCGGTGCGGTCGCGAGGAACGATCGTGCAAACCGGCGACACCCTCGCTGCGATAGCGCGCCAGCCACTTGTGGATGGTTCTCAGTGAGACGCCACAGGCCGCCGCGGCGTCCCGTGGCGTCTGCTGCTTGGCGAGGACGCGCTCGACGATCCGCACTCGCAAATAAGGCGTCAATCGTGCATTCTTGTGGATGTTCATTCGGTCTCTCCAAGGTTGCTGTTGTGGGATAACTCCAGCTTCCCTGGTCCGGGACCGAATGAACAACCTATTGAGAGGTCACAGCTAGAGACCACCGCTATCCGTCGGCCGTCGGGCGAAAGAGCGGGGTCTACCATGCCCAGTCGTGGCTGGCCGATGGTCTCAATTAACTCGCCAGCGCGGTTGCGCCAGACGAGAGTTCCGCTTGCAGCCTGTGTGGCATCGTCCAGATACGCCAGCGTACCGTCGCTCGAGACCCGGGCAGCCCGACCTGCTGTTCTGATGGGGAATGCGTCCCCAGTTGGCTCCAGCGTCTCAAGAGAAAAAGGCCAGGCCCACATTCCCCTCTCGTTCGCGTCCGTGGGCCCGTGGATCAAGTAACCGTCCAGCGAGTAGAACGCATCGGAGCCGGGACCTAGTTCGCGCCGTTCGTTGGTCTCTAAGTTCAACACCTCCAAGCAGTTATCGGAGGGGCTGGTGCCCGTGGTGTAGACCGGCGCAGGAGGCCCGCCGTCAGTTGGCAAGAAATGGGGGTATAAGGAGGCCGCCCGAGGGCTGTCGCCTGGGTCAAACAGCAACTGCGGCTGGCCACCTCGGGCGGCGATCTCATACAGCCGCAGGCGTGAGGAAAATACGATGCGTTCGCCCTCGGGGCTCCAGGTTCCCCCCATGAAAAACCGTAGGTCGCCGTCAGGCAGCGTAGAGAGCGTAATCGGAGTGCCGCCGTCGATCGAAACTCGCTTCAACTCGAAATCCGGGCCGCCGACAGCGAATCCGATCGACGAACTGTCTGGCGACCAGAATCCTGCGCTTGCTCCCGCCGTTCCCGGCAGTTCGCGTGCGGACTCGTTGCTGAGTGATCGCAGCCAGAGGCTGCTTTCACCATCTGTCTCGGATGCATAGAGGATGTTTTTGCCGTCCGGGGAGATGCTTGCTCCGCTGCTCGAAAGGGGCGTATGAAGGAGGCCTTCTGGAGCGAATGAGAAGCGCGTCACGGGCTTCTCGGTCGGCTCAGATGCTGGAGCCGTGAAGTAGGCGTAGGATACGCCGACTAGGGCGACACCGAGCACGGCGGCCAGTATTCGTTCGATGCGCAAGCTGCTGCGTTGCACGACCACCGCACCAGGCGGCAGCGTATCGGCAACGCTCATCGTCTGGCTCGCGGTGGCGGTCACGGCAGAGCGCCCCGAGGGCGTCTTTGTCTCCCCACTCCGCTTTTGAAGTACGCGTAGATCCGCCAGCAGTTCGTCCGCGTGCTGATAGCGCTCGTCTCGATCCTTCGCCAGCGCCTTCGCTAATAGATCGTCCACTTTCGGAGGCAGGCCCCTCCGCAGAGCCGTCACCGGCTCGGGATCTTCATTGAGAATGCCGTAGCCGATCGCCTGCTCGTAATCCGCCTCAAATGGAGTCTTCTGCGTCAGCATCTCGTACAACACGCAGCCCAGCGCCCAGACATCCGCACGGCGATCGACGTTTCTTCCTTCGAGTTGCTCCGGCGCCATGTACGCGGGCGTGCCCATCGTGGTCCCGGTCTTGGTCAGCTTCGAGCGTCCCGTTAACGCCGCCAGCCCGAAATCCATGATCTTCACCTGACCCTTGGAGGTCAGCATGACGTTCTGCGGTTTGATGTCCCGATGGACGACCCCATGTTCGTGCGCCTCGTGTAGACCTTCGGCGATCTGAGCGGCCATCGCGAGAGCCTCATCCAGCGGCAGCGGGCGCTCCTTGATCTTCTCCGCCAGCGACGGCCCATCGATGTAGGCCATGGCGATGAAGGTCTCGCCGTCCTCCTCATGGATGCCGAAGACCTGGCAGATGTTGGGATGGTCAAGAGCTGCAGCGGCTTGTGCCTCGCGAATCAGTCGGGCTTTGACCTCTTCCTCGTCGAGTGTTTCGCGAGGGAGGAACTTCAACGCAACGGTCCGGCGGAGCTGAGTGTCCTCGGCCTTATAGACGACACCCATGCCGCCCTCGCCGAGCTTCTCGGTGACCTTGTAATGCAATATGGTCCGACCGACCATGACGAGGGAATTGTAACGCTAATGGTGGGGTGTATGGCTATCGTTATGTGTACTAACCAGACCTCTTATCCGAGCCCTGACCGCAAGAGACGGAGTTCTTCACAGATATTCGGATAAAATGCCAGGCTGAACACGAACGCAAAAGAGGGCCTCTACCCAGATTTGGCACCCCCTGCTACCCTGAAATCAGAACGGCCCACTCAGAAGAGCGGGCCTTATTCGTTACCACTGACCGAAATGTCCGCCCAGACAGTCAAAAATCACCGCTAACCTAATAGAATCAACAACTTAACCCCAAATTCGCCGGACAATCGCGGACATCCACGGACATTCGCGACAAAAACAGGCCCTCAACCGGTCGTTTCCAGGACATCCAGGGATATCCGCGGTCACCTCCCGCTCTGTCGCGGCTTAGCGCACCGAATCTACGTCCCAGATCGTCGCCGCAATAAACCGCTCGCGGCTGGCGTCGACATTGTAATAGTAGACCGTGGTAAGTTTCCCGTCGGGTCGAATCACCGTTCTCGTGTAGCCCAGGTCACTGCCGCCACCGTCGTCTCGCAAGGTGATCGGCGGGCTCCAGGTGACGCCTTCGTCCTCGCTGATACGTGCCCGAATCCCAAAAGGCTCTTTGCGGTATCCGTAGGTGATGACGATGCGACCGTCGTCGAGTTGAACCATGCTGGGAGGGTTGCCGCCAATGTCGGTAGCAGCCTGGTTGACGAGCGCCCAGGACTCGCCGTTGTTGTCTGAACGGTAGACATCGATCCAGTTTCTGCGTCGCACCGCAGTGAGTATCGATGCCGGGCTCAGCCGCACCGACGACGGCATGATCGAGTAGTCGAGCGGCTCAGGCCCGATGTAGGACTGGAAATCCCAACTCGCCCCTCCGTCGCGTGTCCGCACATGGATCACCCTGCCCTCACGGCGGTTGCGCTTGGCTGCGGTAAGAAACACCGTCATGTCTTTCGGTCCGTTGATGAGGTAGTCGGTGCGCGCGGCGATCCCTGGTTGGCCAAAGTCGGGCAAATTGCACGGCCCATCCCAACTCTTGGCTCGGTCGTCGGAGAAGTAATAGTGCGAGGGTCCATGTTGGTGACTGGTCATGCGAAAAGTCATGACGAAGTCCGGATTGCCGAAGTCGTAGCCGCCTTGGCAGTCCCGAAGCGGCGGCCCATCCGGTCCTGTGGGGACGTTCGCTACTTTCGTGTTGGGCGGCGGTTGGAGACCGACTGGCTGTTCGATGGTCCACGTCTCGCCGGCATCGAAACTCCGAGCCAGCACGTGTTGCGCCGGTTTGGAGTAGTCGATGTCGTGCCCTCTACTGTTGTCGAGGAAGTACCCGCGCTCGAATCCCACGACAATCTCGTCGCTCCAGGACCAGATACCATGATTCGCTGGCCATCCGGCGTAACGGCCCGACTCCTCATAGACGATCACGTGTTTCACATCCGCCGGTCTGAGCTCATCAGCAAAAGAGGGGAGCGCGACGGCAAGAGTCAGAAGAAATGTAAGGATGGGGAGTTTCATTGGTTTGAAGTACATGAGACGGTGTAGCTTGTAACGCGTGCATTATGCCACACGCCCGCACCGCGAGCTGTGAAGGAATTCACGACCGAGATCGATCTAGAGCGGCGAGTCTGCGCCGGAGTTCGGGGAGCACGTCAGCTTCGAAGAAGGCGTTCTTGCGGAGCCAGATGTTATTGCGAGGCGACGGGTGCGGCAGCGGCAGGATGTTGTCGGGCAGATATTCACGGAAGGCTTGGACGGTCTCGGTGAGATTCGCGCGGATGCGGTCGCCGAGGAGGTAGTCCTGGGCGTAGCGTCCGATAGCGAGCGTGAGTGCGATCTTGGGAAGCTGGGCGCGGAAGCGCTCCATCCAGAGCGGTGCGCACTCGGGGCGCGGCGGCAAATCACCTGAGCGACCCTTGCCGGGATAGCAGAACCCCATTGGCAGTAGAGCCACGTATTCAGGGTCGTAGAAGCGGTCGCGATCGAGCTGGAGCCAGTCGCGGAGTCGTTCGCCGGATGGGTCGTCCCAAGGGATACCCCCGGCGTGAACTTTGGAGCCAGGGGCCTGACCGATGATCAGCAGCCGAGCGCCCTGCCCTGCTAGGAATATTGGACGCGGTTCATGAGGAAGAGATTCGGCGCAGACCCGACAAGCCCGTGCCTCATTGCTCAAGATTTCAAAGTCGGTTGGATGGTGGCGAGCCACGACGTGATGGCTAGCGGCCTTGGCCGGTGACTTCGCGGAGCAGTTCGTTCTGCTTGGCCTTACGTGCCTGCTTTTCAGCGCGATTAGGGCAGGTGCCGCAGGAGAGCGATTCGCCATCGCAGTCGACCAGGTCAGGACCGCCGCAGGAGCCGCGCAGGCTCTTCCGTTGGAAGATCACACCGACCGCCATAGCGGCCATAAGCAGGCCGATGACGAGGATGGTGAGTGCGACGGTTCCGAGCATGGCTCTGTTCTTATTCTAGCGGTCTGAGTTGCCAAAGCGTTCGACGAAAGCGGTGGTGGGGCGTTGCTCGAACGATCCATCGTCTTGGCGGATTTGGAAGAGGACTGCCAGTCCCTCAGCCTCGGCGAGTACGAGCCCTTCCTCCTCGCCCAGTGCCGTGAGTGCGGTCGCCCAGGCGTCAGCCGTCATGCAGTAACGGTCGACAACGGTCACCGCCGCGACACGGTGTTGTACGGGGTGGCCCGTGCGCGGGTCGATGGTGTGCGAGATCCGCTCGCCGTCGGCGTCATAGTAGTTGCGGTAGTCGCCGGAAGTAGCCATCGAGAGGTCGTCTAGTGGTACGACGCGTTCGATGGCCCGTTCGTTCTCTACGGGACTCTCGATAGCGACGCGCCAGGGCTGCTGGTTCGAGTTGAAGCCCGCCGCGCGCATTTCGCCGCCAAGTTCTACCAGATATCGCGTTTGGCCCATGTCGTTGAGAGCCTCAGCGACCCGATCAGCGGCATAGCCTTTGGCGATGGAGGACAGATCGACGTAGACGTTGGGGTGCAGCTTACGGATGGTCGAAGCGGCTTCGTTGATCTCGATGCGATCCCAACCGACGGAAACGAGCAAGTCGGTGATCATCTCGTCGGATATGTCTTTGGTACGCGCCCCGGGGCCGAAACCCCAGACGTTGACGACCGGACCGACTGTGATGTCGTAGGCCCCGTTGCTGAGCTGCCCAATCCGTCGAGCCTCTACGAGCACGGCAAGTGTTTCGGGCGACACGTTGAAGGGCTCATCGGTGCGGAGTTGGTTGAATTGGGAGAGTTCGGAGTCGTCCTGGTAGGTCGACATCTTGGTGTTGACGCCGTCGATGGCTGCAAAGATGCCGTCGGCTAGGAGTTGGGTCTCTGGTGGCTCCAGCGGAGACTCAGACACGATCTTGACCGTGTAGGTCGTCCCCATGGCGCGTCCCTCGAAGGCGTACTCGGTGGGGCCGCTGGGCGTGCAGCCAGCTAGCCATAGCAGCAATGAGAGACAGAAAAGAGGTTTGATTCGCATGGCTCCAGACGCACAAAAGCCGCCCCCGCGACTGCGAGGGCGGCTTCGAGTTCAGTCGATCAACCGAAGTCGTCGTACATGATGTTCTCTGACTCAACGCCAAGGCTGTCGAGCATGGTGAAGACAGCCTGGTTCATCATCGGCGGGCCGCAGATGTAGTATTCGATATCCTCGGGAGCCGGGTGGTCCTTCAGATAGTTGTCGTGCAACACCTGGTGAATGAATCCGGTGTAGCCTTCCCAATTGTCTTCTGGTTGGGGGTCGGACATCGCCATGTGCCACTCGAAGTTGGGAAAATCCTTAGTGATTGAGTCGTAGTCGTCGACGTAGAAGGCTTCACGGAAGCTGCGAGCGCCGTACCAGAAACTGACCTTACGGTCGGTGCTGAGCCGTCTGAACTGATCGAAGATATGCGAACGCATCGGGGCCATGCCAGCACCACCACCGATGAAGCACATCTCGCTCTTCGTCTCTTTGGCAAAGAACTCGCCGAAGGGTCCAGAGATCTCAACCTCGTCGCCCGGCTTCAGATTGAAGATGTAGGACGACATTTTTCCCGGAGGCAGGCCCGTAGTCCGCGGCGGAGGCGTCGCGATACGGACGTTGAGCATAATGATGCCACCCTCTTCGGGATAGTTAGCCATCGAGTAGGCGCGTTCAAGCGGCTCGTCTACCTTCGACTCGATGTCCCAGAGTTTGAAATGATCCCAGTCGCCGCGGTACTCGTCGGGGACATCGAACTCGCTGAACTTATTGGTGTAGGCCGGGCAGGCGATCTGAATATAGCCGCCTGCACGGAACGGAACCGACTCGCCTTCGGGGAGTTCGAGGATGAGTTCTTTAATAAAGGTCGCGACGTTGTCGTTCGAGCGAACCTTGCACATCCAACGTTTTACGGAGAAGACTTCGGCAGGAACTTGAATCTTCATGTCCTGCTTGATCTTGACCTGGCAAGAGAGTCGGCAACCTTCTCGAGCTTCGCCGCGCGAGATGTGGCTGGTCTCGGTGGGCAACATTACGCCACCGCCTTCGAGGACATCTACCTTGCAGACACCGCAGCTACCCTTGCCGCCGCAGGCGGAGGGAATGAAGATCTTGTTGTTGGCGAGCGTGTTGAGCAGTGTGCCACCGGTCTCCATCTTGAGGACCGTGTCGTCGTTGATCGTCAACTCGACTTCGCCGGAAGCCACCAGCCTGCTGCGGGCGACCATCAGAACCGCAACGAGCGAGAGAATCACGCCCGTGAACATCAATATGCCTAGACCGATCGTTTCCATGACTTAAGTCCTTTGCCTCGTCGCCTAGAGCTGGATTCCACCGAAGGCCATAAAACCGATCGCCATCAGGCCGGTGATGATGAAGGTAATTCCCAGACCTCGCAGTCCAGCCGGGACGTTGCTGTAGCGCATCCGTTCACGGATGGCCGCCAAGGCCACGATCGCCAGCATCCAACCGACGCCGGCACCCACTCCGTAAACGACGCTTTCACCGAAGGCGTAGTCGCGTTCGACCATGAAGAGCGAGGCACCAAGAATCGCGCAGTTGACGGCGATCAGCGGGAGGAACACGCCGAGCGCTGTGTAGAGGGCCGGAGCAAACTTATCGAGCGCCATCTCAACGATCTGGACCATGGCCGCAATCGTGCCGATGTAGGCGAGAAAGCCGAGGAACGAGAGATCGTACTGCGCAAGAGAGGGGCTGATCCACGCCATCGCACCGTCTTTCAGGAAGTACTGATAGAGGACGTTGTTAATCGGGGTCGTGATCGCCAGCACGAAGATGACGGCGAAACCGAGTCCGAGAGCGGTCTTGACTTTCTTCGAGACGGCCAAGAACGAGCACATGCCCAGAAAGAAGGCCAGGGCCATGTTTTCGATGAAGATCGCTTTGACAGCGAGATTGAGATAGTGTTCCATCGTTGACTACTCCCCTGCCTCGACCTGGTCGGGCTTCCAGGTTCGGAGCCCCCAGATAAACAAGCCAATAAGGAAGAATGCGGCGGACGAGGTCAGCATGAGGCCGTTTGGGACGTACCAGCCGCCTTCGTTGACGGTAGGCAGAATCGTCATGCCGAACAGCTTGCCGGAGCCGGTGAGTTCTCGGATGAAGGCGACGACGATCAGGATGACGCCGTAGCCCAAGCCGTTGCCGATACCGTCGATAAAGCTCGCCAGCGGTGGATTTTGCATCGCGTATCCTTCTGCGCGACCCATGACGATACAGTTCGTAATGATCAGGCCGACGAAGACCGACAGCTGTTTGCTGATCTCAAACAGATAGGCCTTGAGGACTTGGTCGGCGACGATGACGAGCGAAGCGATGATCGTCAGTTGGACGATGATACGGATACTCGAAGGGATATAGTTGCGTAAAACGCTGACCGAAAGGTTCGAGAGTCCTATGACCCAGACGACGGCGGCGGTCATGACGACTGCTGTCTCCATCTTGGTCGTAACCGCTAGGGCCGAGCAGATGCCCAACACCTGAAGAGCGATCGGATTGTTCTCGAACAGTGGGTCGAGCAGAACCTTTTTCATTGGAGTTGCCATCGTGGTTCTCCTTTATCCTTTTTGCCGCTCGCGGAAGGCCCGGAGATAAGGGCCCATTCCGTCGTCGCCCAGCCAAAACTTCATCATATTTGACACACCACGGCTGGTGATTGTGGCGCCAGACAGGCCGTCGACCCGATAGGGGTCGGATGTAGCAGGTCCAGCCTGTCCCTTGATGACGGTGATGGCTGGTTCCCAGTTCTCGTCGTACGCGTGGCGGCCCTGCCAGGCGGCCTTCCAAAGCGGGTTATCAACTTCACCACCCAGACCCGGTGTCTCTTTGTGGTCGTAGTAGGTGATGCCGCGAATTGTAGTCGTATCCCTGTCGAGGGCCAAGAAACCGTAGAGAGTCGACCAGAGACCGTATCCCTTGATGGGGATAATGACCATCTCGATGCTGTCGTCATCATCGAGCACGTGATAGACAATTTGATACTTGGAGAGTCTCGGAATGCCTGCGTCGTTCGGCGGGGCCGCAAAACCGAGATCGGGAGACCCGGCAGCCTTTTGAACACTGAATGTATCGATGTCGATGGGAGCATCCTCCACTACCTCATTGGTTTGGAGGTCGACAACTACCGCTCGAACGGATTCAAAACGTTGCGCGATGTCTTCCGTGCTGAGCTGTTCTTCAACAGACGCAAGACCAGCAGCGTAAAGAACGTTCTTTTGCTTGTCGAGAGCCTGATTCTCCAACTGCCGGTCCTTGAGGAGAACAGCCGACGAGGAGACGAGCACCGCGCACACGACGCAGATCGCCGTGGCGAACATGATGATGTAGCTGACTCTATTCTGCATAGCGGACAGCCCTCCGTTTGATGTTCGATTGGATAACCCAGTAGTCAATGAATGCCGCGAAGAGGTTCATGAACAAGATTGCAAGCATCATGCCCTCGGGATAAGCAGGATTCACGACACGAATCAGGATGGCCATCACGCCGATCAAGAAACCGTATACATATTTACCCTTGTTGGTGTGGGCAGCGGATACGGGGTCGGTCGCCATGTAGACCATGCCGAAGGCCCAGCCGCCGAGCACCACGTGCCAGTAGAACGGCACGTTGAAGAGCGGGTTCGTGTCGGACCCAATCGCGTTGAGCAGCAACGTAATGGCGAAGGAGCCAGCAACAACGCCGCCCATAATGCGCCAAGAGCCGATGCCGGATGCAATGAGCAACCCAGCACCAAGCAAGCAAAACAGAGCAGAGGTCTCGCCCATGGAACCCGGCACGAGGCCGATGAAGGCGTCCCACCAGCTGAGACCGCTGGCGAACACCGCGACACCGCTCTCGGCTGCCTGCGCCAGCCAAGTCGCACCGCTGACGCCATCAGGAGTAGTCTCGGCAGCAATCCAAACCCGGTCACCGGAAATCTGCGCGGGATAGGCAAAGAACAAGAAGGCCCGCGCAGTCAGCGCCGGGTTGAGGATGTTCATGCCGATGCCACCGAAAATCTCTTTGCCGATGATGACGCCAAACGCAATTCCGAGGGCGACTTGCCACAGCGGAATCGTCGGCGGCAAGACCAATGGAAACAGCGCTGAGGTGACGAGGAAGCCTTCGTTGATCTCGTGTCGCCGGACAATGGCAAAGACCGCCTCGATATTCCCGCCAACCGCCAGCGTCGTTATATATATCGGCAAGTAGTAGAGTGCGCCGTGAACAACGCAGGAGAGGACACTGCCGGACAGGAACTGCAAGCCGATGAACTGAAAGACCATCGTCTGCCAATTGTCCAACGGTGCAGCGCCAGCCTCGATCGCTAGATGCGTCTGATAGCCGGTGTTATACATCGCCATCAGCATGCAACCGCTGAGGGCAACCACTACGGTGATCATCAGGCGCTTGAGGTCGATCGCGTCTCGAGCGTGCGAAGCACCGCGAGTCACGTGACCCGGTGTGCGCAGGAAGGTGTCGTTAGCTTCGTGCAGGGGGTACAGCCGCTCGAGCGGCCCGCCCTTGCCGAATAGCTTTTCCGGATCTAGCGGATTACTCATCGTCGTACAGCGTTAGCCTTCTTTCTCGATCGTCGTCAGTACCTTGCGTAGCAGCGGACCATAGTCCGACTTGCCGGGACACACAAAGGAGCACAAGGCGACGTCTTCTTCGTCCAGCTCCAGAACACCCAACTCCTCGGCTGTCTCGGTGTCATGCATGAGCAGAGCTCGCAACAACTGCGTCGGCATGATGTCCATCGGCATGACCCTTTCAAAGACACCGATGGGCACCATGGCACGAGGCGAACCGTTCGTGGAGGTGGTGAAGTTGAATTTCCGACCGGGAAGCAACTTCGAAGCAAAAACATTCAACAGCGAGAACTTGTTCCAGCCCGGCGCGAGCCAGCCCAGAATCTCGCGCTCACGGTCTTCTTGGAGAGCCGTAATTTGCAGGTGGTAGCGGCCTAAGTAGCCGAGGATGTCGCCTTCGGCTTTGCGGCCGGAGAGAACAGAGCCCGACACCACACGAACTTCACCATCAGCCAACTCACCACCGACGAGGTCAGCGGTCGACGCGCCGAGGCGGGTGTGCAGTAGGCGCGGCGCGGTCACCGCAGGCCCGGCCAACGAAATGACCCGATCGACGAACAAAGCGCCCTCCAAGAAGAGGACTCCAATCGCGATCACGTCCTGATAGCCCACATACCAGGCGCTACGCGCCCGGCTGACGGGTTTGATCATATGAATATGAACGCCGGGTGTACCCGCCGGATGCGGCCCGTCAAACTCGGAAACCGAAACCTGCCCAATCGAGGGCGTCGGCACGGACGAGCCGGAAGCCTTGCAAACGTGGACCTGAGCATCACTCAGCTTGGCCAAGACTTCGAGACCGACCGTGAAAGCCTTCTCGTTGCCTGCCAGCACGGCTTCAACCGACGCCGCGAGAGGATTGGTGTCCATCGCCGTGACGAAAATCGCCGCAGGCTCATCGGCAGGGTTAGCGACGCCGCCGAAAGGACGGCTCCGCAGTGCAGTCCAAAGACCAGACTCAAGGAGGAGCGCCTTCGCTTGGTCACCATCCAACTCGGCAACCGGTTTGCCGGTATAGGCCTCGAAGGTGACCGAAGTTGCGGAACCCGATAGTTCGCTCTCGTCCAATTCGATGACAACGGACTGGAAGGCACGCCGTTCGCCGCGGTTAATATCAACCACAGTGCCTGACGCGATCGCGGTGTAGCGAACACCGGGGGTCTTCTTGTCGTCGAAGAGCAGCTGCCCACGCTGGACCTGATCACCGGCACGGACGTACATGGTCGGCTTCATGCCGATATAGTCATCTGCCAGCAACGCGACCCGACGTGGCGTGGATGCCTCGTCAATCTTCTGCTCAGGCTCGCCTGCGATTGGCAAATTGAGCCCTTTCTTGATCACGTAAGTACTCATGGGTAGATCGGCCGCTCACGTTTCAAGCCACCCGTGGCCACGACGCCAGGTCGCGGATTCACGGAGGGAGCGCCTGCCTGCTCTCAGTCTTGCAAAACCACCTTATCGTTCCGATAAAGCCCCGATTAGAAGCTATACGCCGGACGCGCCACGTCCGCATGTGCAGCTAATTTAGGAGGACTTCGGTTGATGCTCAACAGCGGCGTCGACAAGTGCTTGCGTGCGGTATTAGCGATCAGGCGGAGCGATCGACAGAGACCATTGGAGCGCCGTAAGAACCATCTTAGCGTTTCGAAAGGGCCAGAGTCAGCATCGAGCTAAGGTTTTCCCCCTGCCTGGCCTCACGCATCTTGCGCTTCTCGACGCGGTCGAATGCCCTTCCTCCTGCTTGGTAAAAAAAAGGAAGCACCGTCACCCATGGTTGAGCCTATAATGTCCACGTGCCTGGATTGAAAAAAAGCCTTTGCGACTTCAGCATCGTCGTAAACGGTGAGCCGAAGAGCGTAGAGCCGGGGACGACACTCTCAAGCCTGCTATTGGGACTCGAACTGTCACTCGACCGTGTTGCGGTAGAGCACAATCGACAGATAGCAGCACAGACCGCCTGGGAAGCAACAGAGTTGCTCCCTGGCGATCAGTTGGAGATTGTGCAGTTTGTCGGAGGCGGTTAACACCGTCGTTTTGTAGCAACCTAGCGGAGGGTGTTCAGACGTGGACATCCTGTCGTACAATCGCTAGGTTCGATGGGGCTATGCCCGTGGGAGCCATCGCATTGACCGAGAAGAGCCATCGCCAAGCAATCAACGGATTCGCGACCGACACGTTTAGCAGCATTGACGTGTCGAGCATGACAGGTGTGAGCCTGCGACAACTTCAATGGTGGGACGAGCAAGGCGTCGTATCCCCCGTACAACGTGGCCATCGCCGCATGTATCAACTACATGAGGTTGTCGAGGTTGCGTTAATCACCGAGTTGCGCCGCAAGGGAATTTCACTTCAAAAGATTCGCAAGGTTCTTCGGTTCCTTAAGAAGGAACTAGGATCCCAGTTCATGGCAGCTGTACAGGATGGTGGCGAAGTACACCTGTTGACCGACGGTAAGACGTTGTTCCTCGAAACCGATCACAGTTCAATCGTCGATGTGCTCAAGAACGCCGATCAACCGATCATTGGTGTCTGCATCTCAGACCAAGTCGAACGGCTGACTTCACGCCTTGAACTCAAAAAGACGGTACAACCAGAGCGTCGTAGTGCAGGACAGGCTGCCGCACGCAGTACGTCCCGAGCTTCTTGATTCAGGTCAACGATTTTCAACCCAGGCGCGTCACACCCTATGTGACGCGCTTTGTTGTTGGCTCGCTACTACTGCTTGCCCTCCCGATGCCCTCGCTGAAGGCGCAGCCTACTTCGGTGGGCGGCGTCAGCCGAGCCATCGAATTCCACTACAACCGGCTTGCCACGCTGTCCATCGACTTTGAACAGACGCTGAGCTACGGCGGTGCTAGTCGACCAGCTGAGAGCGGGACGGTGTCGTTACTGCGACCGAACCGCATGAGGTGGGACTACAACTATCCGAAGGGGAAAGTTCTGGTCGGGGATGGACAGCGCCTTTTCATGTTCAACCCGTTCACGAACCAGGTGCGCACGGTGCTGCTCAACGAGAGCGTGGACCTGCGGGCTCCGCTGTCGTTCTTGCTGGGACGATTGGACTTCTCACGCCAGTTCCGCGACCTCCGATTTGAGATGATCGACGGCAATCGCGCCCTGGTTGGCGAGGGTCGGTCGGGGCGAGAGGCATACTCGACGGTTGAGTTTTATTTCGATCCCGAGCAAGACTACCGGTTGACGCATTTGCGGGCACACGGTCACGACGAGTCGGTGACAGACTTTATCTTCAGTAACGAGCTGACGAACCCTCGTCTCGACGAGGCGCTGTTTACGTTTGAAGCGCCTGCAGGCGCGGAAATCTTGCCGGAGACCGAACTCGGGGACAACCTATAGTGGCCGAATACATCCTCAAATATGCCGATGCGGAGGGCGGTGTCCATGAGCGCGTGGAGACGGCGGGGTCGGCGGATGAGCTGCGAGAGCGATACGCGTCCGAGGGACTGCTGATCTATTCGATCGCGCCGAAGAGCTTGCTGGGGCCACTGCGATCAGGCCAGCCGAGGCGTCCGAAGCTCGCGCTTGAGCAGTTCCTGATCTTTAACCAACAGTTCGTCACCCTGATTCGAGCTGGGTTGCCGATCCTAAAATCGCTGGAGCTGCTGGAGTCGAACATTCGGAACAAGTCGCTACAGCAGCATGTTTCGTCGATCCGAGATGCGGTGAAGACGGGCATCTCGCTGTCGGAAGCGTTTCGGGCCGAGGGCGTGTTCCCGGCGATCTACGTCACGTCGTTGATGGCCGGGGAAAAATCGGGGAGCCTGCCAGAAGTGATCGATCGCTATGTGCAGTACCAGAAAGTGACGTTGGCGGTTCGTAAGAAGATCATCGTCTCGCTGATTTATCCCTGTATTCTGCTCGTGCTGGTTGCGGCACTGATTCTCTTTTTGATGGCTTACGTGGTACCGGAGTTCGCCAGTCTCTATGACTCAATGGACGCCGAATTGCCCCAGATGACCCAGTGGCTCATCGCCATTGGCGTCACGTTCTCAGAAAACTTCTGGACCATCACGCTCGGTGGTGCCGTGCTGATCGGCGCATTGACGTTTTGGCTGCGCACCGATACGGCCCAGGCTTCGTTGGACCGCCTAAAGATTGGAGCTCCGATCTTTGGCACGATTTGGAAAAAGCATCAGGTGTCGCAAACCTGTCGTCTGCTCAGTACCTTGCTGGAAGGCGGTATCCCGCTGTTGCCCGCGCTTGAAACGACGGGCGAATCTCTCGACTCGCGAATCCTTCGGAATGCGATCTCGGATGCAAAGGAAAAGGTGCGGGAGGGGCAGCCGCTGTCGAAGAGCCTGGCGGAGACTGGCATCGTCCCGTCGTTAGCGATCGAGATGATTCAAGTCGGCGAGTCGACTGGATCGATGCCTACGATGTTGATCTCGGTCGCGGAGTTTTTTGACGAAGATGTGTCGACCGCCATGGGGGCAGCGCTGAGCCTCATCGAGCCCATCATCATGCTCTTCATGGGCGCGTTCGTCGCCTTCGTTCTGATTTCGCTGTACCTGCCGATGTTTGGACTGGCTGGGCAGCTTTAGGTCGAGTACGAGTGGTTCCTTGATGGCAGTTCCAGTACTCGTCTTGACCCATCCACACTTCCGATCACGTGTCTTGCACTGGTTGTTGCTGGTCGTCCTGGTGCTGACGGTCGCGTGTTCACCACCGACGGAGCAGACCGTCTTTGACTTGCTGGAGCCCTGCACCAGTGATGAGGGTCCGAGCGACGCGCTCTGTGGGGTTTTTGACGTCGCTGAAAACCCTGACGAGCCCAGCGGCAAAGTGTTCGCGCTGAAAGTAGTGGTGTTGCCAGCGCTCGACTCGGAGCCTGCCCCGGATCCGGTTTTCTTCTTGGCAGGCGGTCCGGGGCAAGGCTCCGCGTCACTCGCAGCGCGGATCGGTGGAATATTCGACCCAATTCGCCGCAAGCGTGACATCGTTTTTGTCGATCAACGCGGAACCGGTGAATCGAACCGCCTCGTCTGTGACTTCCACGAGGACGAAGAAGGGATCGCAGATCCGCCGCCGCTGACTGCGGAGGATGTCGACAGGTGCATCGAGGAACTCGATGGCGATCCGCGCTTTTACACAACGACGGTCGCGATGGACGACTTAGACGAGGTACGTGACTGGTTGGGGTATGAGCGCATCAATCCGATGGGTGTGTCCTACGGAACCCGTGCAGCACTGGTCTACCTGAAACAGCACCCGGAGCAGGTACGTAGCGTCATTCTCGATGGAGTCGCTCCGCCTGACATGGCGCTGGGGCTGCACGCTCCGCGTGACGCCCAACGTGCGCTCGACCACCTGACAGAGGCGTGCCTCAACAGTGACAGCTGCAACTCACGGTTCCCTGAGCTCGGCGGGAAATTAGACCGTCTGCTCGCGGAGCTCGAGCGCAGCCCTCGTCAACTCACCATCACGCACCCGCGAACCGGTGAAGAAATGGACGCAACGATCAGTCGTCGATTCCTGTCGTCGACGCTCTTCGGCGCACTTTACTCACCCTGGACGGGATCGCTGGTGCCGCTAGCGATCGACAGGGCGGCAGCAGGGGATTACAGCATCTGGGCCACTCTGGCGTTTAGCGGAGAAGGACTAGAGGACGAAATGGCGTCCGGCATGCATTTTGCGGTTATTTGCAGCGAGGACTATCCCAGGTGGGCGGACGCCGAGACGGAAGACTAATCGGGTGACTCTTTTGTTGGCCGTCATGGCTTCAATGACCGATGGCAGGCCTGTGAATTCTGGCCCCGTGGTGAAGTTGACGAGTCGTTTTATGAGCCGGTTGCATCGGAGTTGCCCGTGCTGATTCTGTCGGGTGACATCGATCCGATCACGCCTCCGTCATGGGGAGATCATGTGGCTCGGCATCTACCCAACTCGCGGCATATCGTAGCGCCAGGCACGGGACACGGCGTCATGACCGTGGGTTGCGCGATGCGGCTGATTACGCAATTTCTCGAGGAAGAGACTGCCTCGAATCTAGACGCGTCTTGTCTCGACAACCAAGCGCGACCTCCATTCTTTCTGAACAACGCAGGCCCCTACTCACCGATCGAAGAGGACTCCGACGAATGATTGAAGTGAGCAATCTGTCGAAACGATTTGGGGAGACGGTCGCGCTCGATGGCCTTACGTTTGGATCGCAAGACGGGCGCATCACTGGACTACTAGGCCCCAACGGTGCGGGCAAGACGACGGCGATGCGCATCCTCTACGGACTGCTCAAGGCTGATGAGGGGACGGTGACAATCGACGGAATCGATGTCGCCAAGAACAAGTTGGAGGCAGGCCGCCGACTCGGTGCCCTGCCCGACGTCCAGGGTCTCTACCCGAGATTGACAGCTCGCGAGAACATCCACTACTTCGGACGTCTCCACGGAATTGCCGAGCGACGGCTGCAGAGGCGGACCGACGAACTGATCGAGCAGTTCGCCATGGGCTCGTTCGCCGACCGACACGCGCAAGGCTTTTCTCATGGCGAACGCATGAAGACCTCGTTGGCGCGGGCATTGGTTCATGATCCGCGCAATGTACTGCTCGACGAGCCGACCAACGGATTGGACGTACCTAGCGTCCGCGCATTGCGCGAGATCATCCTCGAACTACGTGCGGACGGGCGTTGCGTCATCTTTTCGTCCCACGTGATGCAGGAGGTATCAGCCCTGTGTGACGACATCACGATCGTTGCGGGCGGGAGAGCAGTCGCCTCGGGAAGCCCTGACGAAATTCTCCAGCAGGCTGGCTGCGAAGACCTCGAAGAGGCCTTTGTTCGACTCGCTGGCCCGGAAGTAGAAGAGGCGAAGCTGTGAACTGGCAACAGCTCTTCGTGATCTTCCGTAAGGAACTGACAGACCACCGACGCGATCGGCGGGCACTGTTTTCTGCGTCGTTTGGCGTTGTTCTGGGGCCCTTGTTGATTGCACTGATGCTGACGCAGATCGCAAAAGATCAGACGGCGGCACAAGACATCTCGATCCCCATCGCTGGAGCCGTCCACGCACCGTCGCTGGTCGACTGGCTGGGGCAACAGGCGGGCGTCTCGATTGAGGAAGCGCCTGAAGACTCGGAGGCGGCTGTTCGGGCTGGCACATTGGATTTCGCGGTCATCGTCAGCGATGATTTTCAAGACGATTTCAGTCAGGCGAAGCCCGCCGAGGTGAAGCTAGTCTACGACGGCTCCGAGACGAAGCTGAGAGCGAAGATCGAACGAACCCGCCGACTTCTCAACAGCTATTCGTCAACGATGGGAGCCCTGCGTTTGATGGCGCGAGGAGTGAGTCCAGCCGTTGCGCAGCCCCTTGCACTGCGTGAAGTCGAGGTGTCGTCGGCTCAACAACGGGCCGCGAGGATTCTCGGCATTCTGCCGATGATGATATTGCTCGCCGCGTTCGGGGCGTCGATGGGGGCTGCAGCCGACGCGACGGCTGGCGAGCGCGAGCGTGGTTCTCTGGAGGCATTGTTGATGAACCCGGTGTCTCCGGCTGCGGTGATCGGCGGCAAGTGGATGGCTGCTGCCGTGTTCTCGGTGGTCGGATCGATGGGCTCATTGTGGTTGTCCGCATACGCGGTCGATGCCATCCCGCTTCAGGATCTGGGCCTACGTTTCCGACTGGAAACGTGGCAGTTGGTGCTTTGCATGGGTATTTTGCTGCCTGCGGCGCTGCTGGCCCCGGCATTGCAGATGCTGGTCTGTTCGTTCTCGAAAACGCTGAAAGAGGCGCAGCCCTATCTGGGATTGCTCACGATGACGGCAATGGCGCCAGGCATGATTGCGGCGGTCTACGGCGTCGACGATGCGCCGTGGATGTTGGCGGCACCATTTTTTTCGCAGACCAAATTGCTAGCGAACGTGCTGGCCGGACAGGTACCCGAGACGTGGGAGATCGCATTCTCGGCAGCGCTGTCGCTGGTCGCTACATGGGGATGCGTGTACGTCATATCCCGGCTGCTGCGCTCCGAGAAACTCGTCATCAATCGCTAGGCGACGTTTTCGGTATGCTAGTGGGCCATGATGCGCCTACTTGTTCTTCTTTCAATCGCCACGGGGCTTGTTCTGTCCGGCTGTTCTCCAGCCGTGGAGGTAGAGCAATCGTCGGCGCCTGCTGAAGTCTCGTTCGATCATCACGACGACCAGATCGATGTCTTCCTGCGCGGGGAGGAGTTCACCACCCTGTACTTGAGCCCCGAGGGGCCGGCACCGCACTTCCATCCCTTGCGGGCTGCCGACGGCACGATCGTGACGCGGCAATTTCCGATGGTCGAAAACGTGCCTGGCGAGTCGACCGACCATCCGCATCACCGTGGATTGTGGTTCACGCACGACCAAGTTAATGGCACCAATTTTTGGGGGAACGCACCGGGTGCGCAAAAGAGTGAAGGTATCGTGCTGAAGTCGGTCGGCGCGATCGGCGGCGACTCGCTGCAGGCCGAATTCGAGTGGACGGCGCCGGACGGGACGGTGGTATTGACCGAGTCGCGCACCGTGCGATTCGCGCAAGACGGCGATGTGCGCACGCTGGAGTTCGAACTGAAGCTTAGCGCGAACGAGGAGGCGGTCAGCTTTGGCGACACGAAAGAGGGGACGTTCGCGGTCCGGCTGGCACCGACCATGCGTGAGAAGGCAGTCGACGGTGGCCCAGGCGAGGGCGTCATCGTGAATGCGGAGGGTGCTAGAGGCGAAGCGGAGACGTGGGGAAAGGCGTCACCGTGGGTCGACTACTCGGGGCCGATTGGTGATCAGACTTATGGTGTCGCCATCTTCGACCATCCATCGAATCCCAAGCATCCAACTTATTGGCACGTTAGGGCTTATGGGTTGTTCGCGGCTAACATTTTTGGTGAGCATGACTTCTTCAGCGATCCCGAGCGCGACGGCTCGATCACCATTGAGCCAGGCGACTCGATCGACTTCCGGTACCTGGTAGTGATCCATCCAGGCGATGCGGAAGAGGCGGATATTGCGGCGCGATACAGTTCTTGGACGAAGTAGCCGCATCGGAGCGCGGTTGAGCATCGGACAGGGCATACAGACCCCAAGCCAAGGACTCAATATCGGTTGTTGCACAGCCGGGCTGTATACGTCAACAGTCTGTTTGTTTTCTATAGTTTACGGATGATCTTGGCGCGACACATCGCTCCAATCCCATAGATTGCAGCACGGCGAGGGACGAAAGTACCGTACTGCTCCTAGTACACCCGAGCTCAGTAGTGTCCGGCTAACGCCTTGGCTGCTCTGCGTAACCGGCGCGGTATCACCACTTTAGGGTTCACCGCAGGTTTTATCGATTTCAACTCGCGCAGGCGGTTTTCGCCCGGCTCGGTTTTCCACAATGGAGCATGAACTCCGGCCGCACCGTCTTCGCGCAGTTGATGGATCACCTGCCCGCCTATGAGTTCCGCAAGTGCGTCGAACGCTATCGCGGCGATCGTCGTCTGCGCGGTTTCTCCTGTTGGGATCAGTTTCTCGCCTTGGCTTTCGCGCAACTGACCTATCGCGAAAGCTTGCGCGACATCGAAGTCTGTTTGCGCTCGGTCCAGCCCAAGCTCTACCACGTCGGGTTTCGCGGCAAAGTCTCGCGTTCCACCCTGGCTGACGCCGACCAGGCGCACGACTGGCGCATCTACGCCGACTTCGCGCAAACGCTGATCGGCGTCGCTCGTCCGCTTTACGCCGACGAACCCTTGGGCTTCGATCTCGACGGCGCCGTCTACGCCCTCGATTCCACCACCATCGATCTCTGCTTATCGGTGTTCCCGTGGGCGCGTTTTCGCTCCCGCAAGGCGGCAGTGAAGATGCACACCCTGCTCGACGTGCGCGGCTCAATCCCTACGTTTATTGAGGTTTCCGAGGGAAAGATCCACGACGTCAACATCCTCGACCAGCTCTTGCCTGAGGCAGGCTCTTTCTATGTGATGGATCGAGCTTATGTGGACTTTCAGCGCCTGCACGTCTTCCAGCGATCGGGCGCGTTCTTCGTCGTGCGCGTCAAGAAAGGAGTGCAACTGCGACGACGCTGTTCTCATCCGGCCGACGCCGGCGCCGGCGTGATCTCGGATCACACCGTAGTTCTCACGACCGAGCGATCGGCCCAACACTACCCAGACACGCTGCGCCGCGTTCGTTATCACGACGTCGAGCATGACCGTCGACTGAGTTTCCTGACGAACAACTTCGACTTGCCGGCGCTGACGGTCGCCTTGCTTTACAAGTCTCGTTGGAAGGTGGAGCTGTTTTTCAAATGGATCAAGCAGCACCTCCGCATCAAGGCGTTTTACGGAACCAGCGAGAACGCCGTCAAGACTCAAATCTGGACCGCCGTGTCGGTCTATGTTCTGGTCGCGATCCTCAAGAAGCGTCTCGGGCTGGGCCCCAGTCTCCACCAAATTCTACAGGTTCTGAGCGTGACGCTGTTCGAGAAAACCCCCATTGTACGGGCCTTTCACGACATCGACTCCAAAGACCCGCACCCCTCAATTTCTAACCAGTTGATTCTATTCGATTTATAGCCGGACAGTAGTGACCCGAGCTATACAAATCAGGACTTGGCCTTAAAGAACAACCTCTGCTAACCTTTGCATGTGGTAGTGAAACGTCCTAGGAGATTCGAACGTCCTAGACGTACGGGTATCGGGTGAACTTCTTAGGTGAAGACGGTGCCGCGTTCGAATTTTGATTCTGTGTCGGTCGCTGTGTTTACCAAGTATGATCGCTTCGCGACCTGAGCAATTCAGAAGGAGAGAAAGACAGAATTGGGCGTTATTAAGCGTTTGAGAATAGCTGGCTTGTTTGCGGCTATGGCACTTTCGGTGGGTGTGGTCGGTGCCGCAACCATCACCGTAGTGGCCGATACCGATCCGTTCTTTCAACAGACGGCAGCACAGCCCTGCGTCATCGGAGGGGAGAATTGCCTCAATAGGGATTTCGACTACACTGTCGTAGGCAGCGGTGGGGGGGGCACGGTCTTCGACGTTGAACGACCGGTCTGATAGGTAACACTCTAAACCGGACGGATGGGTAACAGTATAGGCGGTGGTCAGTGGCCCCCGCGGGGGCCACTGACTGCCGAGCCGAGCGGCCACAGTACGCGGTTGGCGGCGTCGAACAAGGCGAGTTCCACCGGACCGAACCAGATCTGCCAAATGGCTTCGTCCACTTCGACTAGCCCGACCAACTCGCGAGCCAACGCTTCACTCAGGAAGTACTTCTCGCCGAGGAACTTGATGCGTCCGTCGTGGCGCACTCGTCGGCGCTCCCAGTGCCCCGGGTAATCCAGATCAGCAAGCTCGCTGGGATAGGCGCGTGTTGCTGGTGCATAGAACGCCGCCGGGGGCCGCTGTCTCAACGCTTCATGCGGACGTTCTTGGTTGTATTCATGACGAAAGAGGTCGAAGCGGCGCTGCTGTCGGCGACGATCGCCAGCCGGAGGTCTCACTGTCTCGGCTTTGAGCGTGCGGTGTAGCCGCTCGTGGCGACCGTTCTGCTGCGGCTTGCCCGGCTCGATGCGCTCCACCGCAATGCCCAGCTTCAGCCACCAGACGTTCAACCGGCTCAAGCGTCCGGTGCCGATGGAGGCGAACGGCGAACCGTTGTCTGAGCGTATCCTTCGTGGCAGCCCGCGCTCCAGAAACAACCGCTCCAAGCCTCGGCGGGCCTCGGCGTAGGATGTGCCCACGTGTGCGGTGCAGTTGAGCAGGAAACGACTATATCCGTCGACGACCGTTAGCGGATAACACAGCACGCCGTCGCCGGTGCGAAACTGCCCCTTGTAGTCGATCGTCCAGAGGTCGTTGGGCGCTTCGGGTTCGCGCAACGGACTGGGTGCCGCTTCGGCCAGTCGCCGCATCCGCTTGCGCCCGCGAACGAGTCCGGCTCGCTTCAGCGCGTCGCCGATCGTCGACGCCGCTGGCCAGCTTGTCTGTGACTCTTTCGACTCCAGCCAGGCCCTGAGCTTCTTCGGCCCCCAACTCGGATGCTGCCGACGCGCTTCTATCACTCGTCGCTCGACCGACTCGGGTATCCGACCGGGCTGACGGTGTGCCGCGTGCGAGCGGTCTTCCAGCTCTGGCCAACCGCCTTGACGGAAGCGTTCTAACCACTTGTATCCGGTCCTGCGGCTGATCCCGTAGAGTCGACACAGCGCCGCCACGTTCGTCGCCGCCCCCGCTCGCAGCCAGTCTTCAATGAATCTCTTGCGTTCTTCCATCGGATAGGTCTCCTTCCATGGCATCTCGCCATGGTGTTACCTATCCGCCCGGTCTAACCTGTTACCCTTCCGCCTGGTCTGTACAGCGAATGGTCGCCAATCTACTCGTTCAGCGACATTACTGATAAGACAGGAACCACGTCATTCACTATGGCTATCGACTACAACCAGACAGTCGATGCACAGATCTTGAGTGAGTTCACGATGATCTTCTGCAATGCTGACTGCAGCGTGTCTACCGGAATCGCACAGTCGCTTGCAGGCGTCCCCCATACTTTGCAGACCGCAAACAATGGAGTCGGCTTTTCCGATTTTCTAATGCAGGGGTTTGACCTGCTGGACGATAACGGCGGTGATGGCTTTGTCCAGTTCCACGCGGTCTGGTTTAACAATGATGGGCCGGATCGCTACTTTCTGGCTCCAGGTGACACCCCCGTACCATCGGAAGTTCCCGAGCCCTCGACGATTCTCTTGATGGGCAGTAGCCTGCTTGGCCTCGCCTACTGGCGGAAACGAAGCAACAGCTAGTGTTCTCACCATAGCTGTCCAAACGAAGAGCGGGTCGCTTACGCGGCCCGCTCTTTTTTGCGCCCTACTTGCTGACGTCAAAGTATATGCAGTCGGGGTGTTGGAAGACGAAGGCACTGACGCTGGCCTCGGGCTCCATCATGAATTCCTCGGTAAGATCAACCCCGATATCCGCAGGACGTAGGGCGTCGAAGATCTGCGCTTGGTCCTCAAGATCAGGACAGGCCGCATAGCCAGGGCTATAGCGGCGACCCCGGAATTCGCTTTTGAGCCGCTTCTTCATCGTGAGATCAGACGGGTCTGGGAAACCCCAGTCTTCGCGTAGGCGACGATGTAGCCACTCGGCGCAGGCCTCTGCGGTTTCTAGAGCGAGAGCCTCAAGCGCGTGCATCTTGAGATACTCGCCAGACAGCTTGTACTCGGCTGCCTTCTGACGAACACCCTGCCCCGCCGTGACGACGAACATCGCGACCGAGTCGCGCACGCCACCCGCCGCGGGCATCACGTAGTCAGACAGGCACAGACCGTTTTCCCGCTTCTGGCGCGGGAAGGTGAACTCTGCCACAGGCTGGTCCGTCCCAGCCTCGAACAGCGAGATGCTATTGCGTTCCGCGGTCGCTTCAAAGAACCGCCACACGGCGCGAACCTTCAGCAACTCCTTCGCCTCTTCTTTTACCGACTCGATGGAGTCGAACAGCGATAGGGCCTTGGGGTCTCGGGCGGCGAGCGCCTTCTCGAAGTTCCCCTTGAAGCCGAGATGATGGGTATAGAGCATCGCCGGGCTGACGTAGCTCCAGATCTCGTCGAGTTGCGGCACGTCGCGGGTGACGCGGTTGGCGTAGGGCGGCGCCAGTGGAGGCTGGTCCAAGCTCGCTCGGGTGCTACGAACCGTCGACTCAACGTGAACCTCTTCGACCACCGCCGTCTCGTCGACGGGCAGTACTGCACGTTCTTCGGCGAGCTTGATACGGTCCTCGGGGTCCATCAGACGGTTCATGAGGGCCAGACCCGTCATGGCATCTTTGGCGTAACACGTCACGGACTCGTAGGCAGTCCCGATACGTTTACGGGTAAAGCTGTCGGACAGAGCCGCGCCACCGACCAACAGGGGGACGTCAACGCCTGCGGCTTTGAGATCGCTTCCGGTGACAACCATCTGCTGGGCGCTCTTGACGAGCAACCCGGAGAGGCCGATCGCATCAGGCTCGTGCTCACGGTACGCCTTGATGAGGGTCTCGGGGGTCACCTTGATGCCTAGATTGAGAACGCGATAGCCGTTGTTGGTTAGGATAATGTCGACGAGGTTCTTGCCGATGTCATGGACGTCGCCTTTGACGGTCGCCAGCATCAGAGTGCCCTTGTTGGCACTGTCTTCCTTTTCCATGAACTGCTCGAGGTGCGAGACGGCCACCTTCATCGACTCGGCCGACTGCAAGACTTCGGCGACGATCAGCTCGTTGGCATTGAACAGACGGCCCACTTCGGCCATGCCAGTCATGAGCGGACCATTGACAATATCGAGCGGCGCCATGCCTTCGGCACGCTTGGTCTCAAGATCATCGATGAGGCCGGCTCTGGTCCCCTCGACGATGTAATTGGCGATACGCTCATCGAGCGGCAGGTCCGTCGAAGACTTCTTCTCTCTTACACGCCCGGACAACTTCCGAAAATGCTCGGTGACGGTCGCAATGTGGTGCTGGTTGAACTCCGCACGTTGCTCCGGCGTTTGTTGGCGATAGTCCTCGGGGGCATCCACGCCTTCAGGTGGAGTATTCCAGAGCAGACCTTCAACCATCTGGCGCTCATCGTCAGGGACCTGGGCATAACGCTCCAACCCTTGGGTGTTGACGATGGCTAGGTCTAAGCCAGCCCTGGTGGCGTGGTACAGGAAGACCGAGTTGATCACTTCACGAGCCGCGGGCGGCAGACCGAAGCTCACATTCGAGACACCCAGCACCGTCTTGCAGCGTGGCATCGCTTGCTTGATGGCGCGAACGGCTTCGATCGTCTCCATCGCCGAGCCGGCGTAATTTTCGTCGCCGGTGCCGCAAGGAAAGACGAGTGGATCGAAGATGATGTCTTCTTCGGGGAACTGCCACTTGTCGACTAGATAGTCGCGGGAACGCTGGGAGATGGCGAGCTTGCGTTCGCGCGTGATTGCCTGCGCTTGCTCCGGGTCTTCGTCGATAGAGCCGATGACGATCGCCGCACCATATCGCTTGAGCAGCGGCACGATATTCTCAAAGCGCTCTTCGCCGTCCTCAAAGTTAATCGAGTTAACGATGCTCTTACCCTGGCTGTGCTTCAGGGCTAGTTCGACGGCATCGCGACTGGTGGTATCGATCATCAGCGGTGCCTTGCTGGCACGCGTGATCTTGGGATAGAACTTGCTGATATCCGCTAGCTCGTCGCGGTCTGGGTTTTCGAGATTGATGTCGATGATGTGCGCACCATTCTTGGTCTGCGCACGACCCACCTCTGTCGCCTCGTCGAAGTTCTCCTCAGTGATTAGCCGCTTGAACTTGCGTGAGCCGACCTCGTTGGTGCGTTCACCGACGAGCAAGGGTCGATTATCTTCGGTGGCCTCAACCAGGTCAGTCCCGGTATAGAAGCTGCGGCGTTCGGAGCGAAAACGCCGCGGCTCCCGACCGTCGATCATCTCGGCGAGCTTACTGATGTGGGCCGGGGTGGTGCCGCAACAGCCACCGATGATATTGATCCAGCCGTTGTTGACGAAGCGCTCCAAGGACGCCGCGAGCGACTCAGGCGTCTCTCCAAACTCGCCCGTGTCGCTGTCGGGGATACCGGCGTTGGGATAGCAAGAGACCCGCGTGATCGCCAGCTCGTGAATCGAACGGATGTGGTCCGTCATGAATTCTGGGCCGGTCGCGCAATTTAGTCCGATCGATAGCAGGTCGGCGTGCTGTAGGGAAGCGACGAGAGCATCAGCGGCTTGGCCTGCCAGCATGGTGCCGTTATCGTTGATCGTGCCAGACACCATCACCGGCAGTTTGTAGCCGAGTTGCTCACAGGCTTGGTTGATGCCAACCAGTCCCGCTTTGATGTTTCCGGTGTCTAGTCCCGTCTCCAACAGGAAGACGTCGACGCCGCCTTCAGCCAGGGCTAGTGCCTGTGCACGGAAGGACTCGGTCAAGTCATCGAAGGTGATGCCGCCAGTCGTATTCAGCGACTTCGTCGTCGGCCCCATCGAGCCAGCAACGAATCGCGGTCGATCAGCCGTCGCGATCTCATCAGCGGCTTCACGGGCGAGACGAGCAGCGGTTTGGTTGACTTCCTCCACCTTGTCTTCGATACCGAACTCGGCCAATGTGACCGAGGCACCGCCGAAGCTGTTGGTCTCGACCATGTCGGCACCGGCCTCAAAGTAGGCGCGGTGGATGTCTTTGATGACCTCTGGGCGCGTGAAGAGCAAATTCTCACTGCAATTCTCGAACTGAGGCCCACCGAAGTCATCAATCGTGATGCCGCGTTCATGGATTTGCGTCCCCATGCCTCCGTCGAGCAAAAGGATGCGGGATTCCAACAACTCCTCAAGGAGCTTCGTTCGGTCACTGCGATGGTTCATGGAAAACGGGCAGACGCCGAGCGGCTGCCGCTACTCCGATTATAGCTGTGCTGATCGTCGACACGGCGCGCGGCTCCATCCTACGAACCTGACAACAAGCGACTTAGGGCGTTGTGGATGACGCGTCCGTCAGGCCACCTATATGCCGGTATATGGAACTTTGGTACTAGAAGTAAGACCCGTACCAAAGTCTAAACCCAGCACTGGCGTACCAGCCCGAAAACGAACCTCTGAGCCCATAGGCTCTGGACGGCGACTGCAGATAACCTTGCTGTGCAGGTCAGGAAAACACCAACTGACCGACCTGCAAGGAGCATCTCAAGATGAACACGAGCCTCAACCCCAGGCAGCGAAACGACAGCCGTTCCCGCCGCCGCGGAATCATGCTGATCCTGTTCGCCCTGCTGCTAGCACCCATGCTGGCGCTGATCGGGCTCGCGATAGATGGAGGGCACATCTACTTTGAGAAGCGCCGCATGCAGGCCGCAGCGGACGGCGGTGCCGTTGGAGCTGCTCGAGAGATTCTGCGTGGCAATGACGGCCTCGTCGTCTCGGGAGGTCGAGAAGACACAAAGTTGAATGGCTTCGATAATGCTCTGTCGGATATCAACGTCATCGTGAACCGGCCACCTTCTACTGGACCCAATAGCGGGGATAACAACGCCGTCGAGGTCATCATCGAACGCCCGGTCGCCACAACGTTCATGAAGATCTTACAGCAGCAAGACACGCTGGTCCGAGCACGAGCAGTGGCAGGCATCCAGCCAGAGTTGAAAGCCCCTTGCATTCTGGCGCTAAACCCCAGCACCGAAGGGGCCATTAAAATATCGGGCAACGTCGATATCAACATTCCAGATTGCATCATGGTTGCTGCGTCGGACGACCCAGAAGCACTGGAGATTATGGGTAATGTCAATGTTGTGACCGGCGGCATGGGATTCGGGGCTCCCGTCGGAAGCGGCGGCTGGGTCAAGAGCGGCAACGGCTACGTCGATCCTTGGCCACCCTATTCGATGCCCGGAGTCACCGATCCGTATGAGTACATGAAGTATCTAGAACCGGACCCAGGGCTCTACCCCATGCGAAGCGCGGAAACCCTGAAACTCAAGACAGACACCATTCTTGATCCGGGCTATTACCAGGGCGGCATCGAGGTTAGCAACGGCATTATTCTACTCCGAGCGGGACTCTATATCGTCGACGGTCTGAAAGTGAACGGAGGCTTCTTCGGCAACCTCGATCCCATCACACCAGCGGGTGGCGTAACGATCTTCAACACCGCAGTCGGCAAGGGCGACACCATCGAAATCAGCGGCAACTCAACAATCGATCTACACGCAAGTTACTACGGGGACTACGCCAACATCCTCTTCTTCAATAGCTACACCGCCACCCCGAAGAGCGGATCATCGGGCACAGACGCCAAGCTGCTCGGCGACGCGAATTCCGTCTACGACGGCGTCATGTACTTCCCGACCGTCGAGCTAGAGTACGGGGGGTCCGCCACGCAGGGCGGCACTTTCGCCATGATCATCGCCGATACACTCTCGTTCCACGGCACGCCACAGCTAGGAGCAGACTGGGAAGGCGCCGGTCGCACGCCGACAATTCAGCACGTTTCACTACTCGAATAGGCCGGGGACTGAATTCGGACAGGGAACCAGGAGAACCATCATGTTGAACGCAATCCACCGCTTCAAGAAAGAACGCTCAGGCAGCATCCTGGTCGAAGCTGCGCTTGTCGTCCCCTTAACGCTCCTCCTCTGCGTCGGAGCTGCAGACTTCGCCCGACTCTTCTATCATGCGCTCACGATCAAAGGCGCCTCCAGCGGAGCCGCCCTCTACGGGGCACAGGGAGGAATTACGGTAGGGGACATGGCGGGAATGGCCTCCCGAGCCACGGCCGATTCGTCCAGTCTAGACGGCGTAACCGTAACGCCAACACAGGTTTGCAGATGCCCGGACGCCGACCCGTTCCCATGCTCTGACTACAACGAGACAACTTGCGGCAGCTACGGAGACCCTAAGGTCTACGTGAGAGTTCAGGTCAACCAAGATTTCACCACACTGGGGAACTACTGGGGAATTCCTTACCAAACCAACATCCGCGAAGCGAGTTGGATGCGAGCCAGGTAGGAATCGGATAGGAGCTACAGGAGCAAAGTCATGCGTAACTCAAGAATCGGACGAAGAGGTGACGGACGTCGTGGCGCTCAGATGGTCGAATTCGCGCTCACGTTCATGATCTTTCTCATGCTAGTCCTCGGCGTCTTCGAGGGCGCACGTTTGGTATGGACGTACACCACGCTGTCGCATGCCGCGCGCCAAGGGTCCCTCCTCGCTATCGTACACGGTGAGCGCAATCCGCTTTCCGACGATAGCGCTATCACTGCCGCCGTCCGGGCACAGGCAATTGGGCTGCCTGCCAACGACGTGACCGTGAATACGGTGTGGGCAGATGCCAACAAAGGTGGCGGCAGCATCGTCACCGTGACAGCATCCTATCCGATAACGTTTGTCGCGGCTCCGCTCGTATTTGGGTCCAACGGTATCAACCTGACAGCCACGTCTCAGGCGACCGTCGCCGATTGATTCCTCCTTCATCCTACGGCCGCCCCCAGGCGTTCTCTGGGGGCGGCCCTTTTTTCGTGCTACCCGCTCTTCTGATTCACACCCCAGTCGGAACGCAGTAAAATACTGGTTTGGGCAAGGCAAAAATTGGACGTCGCATATTGCCGGGACCGCCCCCAGGTCCGTCGGGCTTTGTGTCGCTAGCGATGCTACACACGCCGGGGAAACCGCCTCAACCCAGGGAAGAGGATGGTGGCCCGTGCCACCTGTGCAACGCCAGCTGTTGCCGCTACTTCGCGTTAGAGATCGACAAGCCAAAGACGAAGCAAGAGATCGACCACATTCGCTGGTACTTGGTTCACGAAGGTGTAGCTGTTTGGGTAGACGATGGTGACTGGTACCTCGAAGTGCGTACCGTCTGCCGGCATTTGCAACACGACAACTCGTGCGGCATCTACGAAACACGGCCTCAGATTTGCCGGGACTACGGCCTGCCGGGCGAGGATGCCTGCGAATTCTTCACGCAAGACCTGGAGTATGATCTGTACTTCGCAGATGACGCCTCGTTTGACCACTGGGTCGAAGAGCGACGCAAGAAGAAGAAGGCGAAGAAGGCGAAGAAGAAAAAGAAGAGCAAGGCGGCCTGAGTGATGCAGGCAAGCCTGGTGAGGAGACGAACTCGCTAAAATGCGCTTTGGCCCTCATTTCGAGTATTCATGGCGCTTAAGCTCTACAACACCCTAACCCGCAGCCTGCAAAAGTTCGAACCTGCCGACGGTGATACCGTCCGCATGTACTCGTGTGGGCCAACCGTTTACAACTACGTTCACATCGGCAATCTGCGGACATTCACGTTCCAGGACATCCTGCGCCGCTATCTGCGGCACTGCGGATGGAAGCTGCGTCACGTCATGAACATCACCGACGTAGACGACAAGATCATCACCAATGCCACGTCGGCCGGTCAGTCGATTCAGGAGTACACGGCGAAGTATCGCCAGGGCTTTGAAGAGGACTGCGCTGCGGTACGACTCGAGACGCCGGAAAAGATCACACTAGCTACCGAATACATCCCGCAGATGATTGAAATGATCGGGAGGATTGGGGCGAAAGGCCACACCTATCAGAGCGACGGCTCGACCTACTTCCGTATCGCCGGATTCGACGACTACGGAAAGCTCTCGCGCATCGACACCAAGGGGATGAAAGCTGGCGCTCGGGTCGACAACGACGAGTACGAGAAGGACGATGCCCGCGACTTCGCTCTCTGGAAAGGCGGCAAGGAAGGCGAGCCGTCGTGGGATAGCCCGTTTGGCAAGGGGCGACCTGGCTGGCACATTGAGTGTTCAGCGATGGCTGTCGCGGAGCTGGGCGATAGTTTCGACATTCATACCGGCGGTGTCGATCTAGTGTTCCCTCATCACGAGAACGAGATCGCTCAGTCCGAGGCGGCATCAGGCAAGCCGTTCGTACGGTTCTGGGTCCACGGCGAGCATCTGCTCGTCGAAGGACAGAAGATGTCGAAGTCGCTCGGCAACTTCTTTACTCTGCGCGATCTGCTGGAGAAGGGATTCTCGGCGGCATCGATTCGCTATTTGCTTTCGACGACACCGCACCGCAAACAGTTGAACTTTACTTTTGATGGCTTGAAAGGGGCAGCGGCGGCAATCGGGCGCCTGAGGAGCTTCAAGCGTCGGCTTGAGTCAACTACGTTCCCTGAAGGGGCGAACCCTGGGGCGTCCGAGCGAGCAAAACAGGCGATTCGAGAATTCGAAGGGGGACTCGACGACGATCTCAATACCGCCCAGGCCGTCGCGTCTGTCTTCGAGTACGTGCGTGATGTTAATACGGCCATCGACGCGGGCGAGTTTCGAAGTGGTGATGCGGCTGAGGCGTCCAAAGTGCTTGAGCTCTTCGACTCAATCTTTGACGTGCTCAAACCAGACGCACAGGTCGTCCATCCCGACCCAGTAGTCATGAAGCCCACTGACCCGGTACCCACGGTGTCGAGTACTCGTCCAGCCGCAGAAGAGGTCGACGGGCTGATCGCGCAGCGCGCCGAGGCCCGCAAGGCCCGTGACTTTGCATTGTCTGATCAGATTCGTGATGACTTGAAGACGAAGGGCGTCATCATCGAAGACACCCGTGACGGTGCCAGTTGGCATTACGCGGACGAGTAGGAGAGTTCATGTTAATAGCCAAGAAGGGAGACACCGTCAAGATGCACTACACCGGGAGTCTCGACGACGGCACGGTATTTGATTCGTCACGGGACCGTGACCCGCTAGAATTCACGGCCGGTGCCGGCATGGTCGTGCCCGGCTTCGACAATATGATTCTCGGCATGGGAGTCGGACAGATGGCGAAGAAAGCGATTCCATGCACAGAGGCGTATGGTGAGCACCGCGACGATCTCCAGCTTGAGGTCAATCGCAGTGACATTCCAGCGGACCTTGAACTCGCGATTGGAGCTCAGCTGCAGATGCAGGCACCGGACGGCAAAACGGCGAGAGTCGAGATCGTCGGCTTCACGGACAAGATAGTGAGGGTTGACGCCAACCACCCGCTGTCGGGGAAGGATCTGACTTTCGAGGTTGAGCTGGTTGCGATCGTTGCCCCGAGCTAGCCGCTTACTCCACCGCGTCGCTGGCGAAGTCCAAGACCAAGCACGAGAAGTGCGCCGCCCAACAAGGTGATCGTTGTCGGTTCGGGCGTGTCTATAAGGTCTCCCGGCCCGGCACCAGTTAGCTGGAGTTCAACGATGAAGTCATTGAAGTCTCGATCAGATGGCTTGGGTTCGTAGGTGCTCAGCCAGTCCTCAAACGCAATGACGAACACGCCAGGCTGATCGGTAACCGCAAACGAAACCATGTGGTCCGCTCCGCCCGCGTTCAAGAGAGGATCAGAGTAGACAGTGCCCACAGCTGGATCTCGGCTTGCAGCATCGAACCACCGAAACACCTGTCCCCGCATAGGGGAAGGCACCGTCGAACAGCAGCGTTGACAGCACGCCACTAGCGGTCACAGCCGGGTCGATTTCGAGATCGTCCGAACCGTCGCACACCACAGACGCTCCCAACCACTGCAGCGCAGAAGCGGTGCTACCGATCGCGGTCGCACCGTCGGGTTCTCGCACAACTGCTTTTACTTCAGGTGTAGCCTGGCGGTACTATGCAGTATACAAAACATAATTACTGGAACTTGTTTTATGCGTTTCCCTTCGTCACTCGTTCTCTGCACATTCGCTGTGGTGGCACTCATCGGATGTTCGAAGAGTGCTCCGTATTCGACCCCACCACCGCCACCGCCTATAAGCGTTGGGAATCCCGAAGCGTCGTTTAGCGCCTCGGCCGAAAGTATCCAACCCGGCGAGTCCGTGCGTCTGCAATGGACGAGTCGTAATGCGACTGAAGCCGTAATCGAGCCGGGAAAGGGTTCTGTCGCCCTGAGCGGTACGCTCGACGTCACGCCCACCGCGGACATGACGTACACGCTCTGGCTAAAGGGCCCAGGAGGGGAGACCACAGTGACTGCTCGTGTAGGTGTGCGACGCACGGCTCCTCTGAGTTCGGCAACCGGCAACAGCGATGCGAACCGCAGCGGACGACGCCTATTTAGCGGCACGTTTGAAGAGGAGGTCGCGGCGCGGTTACAAGACATCTACTTCGACTACGACTCGATGGCGATTCGCCCTGATCAACAGTCCGCGCTAGCCGAAAATGCGAGGACCCTTCGGGCCCTGTTCGAAGAATTTACCGCCGGACGCGTCATCGTCGAAGGCCACTGTGATGAACGCGGATCCAGCGAATACAATCTGGCTCTGGGTGACCGTCGAGCCCGCGCTATCGTCGACTACATGGGGCAGCAAGGCGTGCCGTTGGGACGCGTAATGCTCGTCGGCTATGGGGAAGAGAGCCCTCAGTGTACTCAGGCCAACGAAGCCTGCTACCGACTCAATCGTCGCGGCCACTTCAACTCCCGCCAGTAGGGCCATAAGGTGCCGTAGGATGAGTTGGTGAGTCACCGACTGATGCGAGCAGCCGCGGAGCGGCACCTCAGGCGGAATGATCCCGTGATGCGGTGGGTGATCCAACGAGTAGGCCCCTGCAGCTACCCATTGCGACGGGACCGCTTCGGCTCTCTCGCACACTCGATCGTCTACCAACAGATATCGGGAGCGGCGGCGCAGACAATCTTGCGGCGTCTCGTCGCGGCGCTCCCTGATGGGAAATTGACGGCGGCGGGACTGGCTAGCTTCAGGCCAGAGCAGTATCGCTTGGCCGGAGTTTCGAAACAGAAGGCTGGCTATCTCAAGAGCCTAGCTGAACGTTCACTCGAAGGCGAACTGCGGCTCTCTCAAATCGGCAGACTCAGTGACGACGAGATCATCGCAGAACTCACACGGGTCAAGGGCATCGGCGTTTGGACAGCGCAGATGTTCTTGATGTTTTCACTTGGTCGGCCCGACGTGCTGCCATGGGACGACCTCGGCGTGCGGCAGGCGATTCGTAAGCTTTATGCGTTCGATGAGATGCCCAACCGCGCCGAGAGCGAGCGCATCGCTGCGCCCTGGAGGCCCTACGCGTCGGTGGCGAGCTGGTATTGTTGGCGAAGTCTCGATATCGTAGATCCGGGCACGTCGGAGGATTAAACAGATATGGATCTCTTCAAGTACGTTATCGCAGCGCTGCTGGTGGGTGGAGCCATCGGATTTATCCCGACGTATCTGCAGCTGAGCGACGCCCGCGCACAGGCCGTCGCGACCGAGACACGACTCACGATGGAGCTGGATGAGAGTCGACGTCATCTCGCCCTATCGAGTATTCACAGTCAACTAGGTGTTCTTCTGCTGGAGGTTCGCGCGTCGAACTTTGAAGCGGCACGCAAGACGTCGACCAGCCTCTACAACAGCATTGACGATACCCTCGCCATCGTCGAGGCCGACGACGACCAGCGACGGCTGCGCACACTCGCCGCGACGCGCGATGAAGTCACGGCAGCCTTAGCGCTCAATGACGCGACAGTGGTCGGGATCCTTGAGCGTCTATTCGGGCTGCTCAGTGCCTCACTCGTCTAGGACCGTAGTAACGTCCACGCGGTGAGGTCCGATAGTGGATCGTCGTGCGATATCGCGTTCTCCAACCAACGTTGCCCCAGCCATACCCATAGCCGACGCCGAAGCCTACGTGGCTCGGCACCCAGTTCTGCCAGGTCGAGCGGCCATCGAGCTCCAGCAACTTGTCCCGACGTTTGTTCCAATCGTCAAATCCGCTCTTGGGTTCGGCCTTAGCTGTGTGCAGAGTGACCTCGTCGTCTTCTCGTCGGACGACGACCAAACCGGTTTTCATACTGCGTTTGACCTTCTCGATCCCATCGTCACTCAACACCTCAACGGTACCGTCGCGGACGTTCACATCCGTCTGGGCGAGCCCGTGATGTTCGACGACAAACACCGATGGCTTGATCGGTCGCACAGTTGCCAACGAAGTCTCGACATCAAAGTCAGCCTCGAAACCCTTGAACTGGCTGACACCGACGAGACCACGAATGAGCTCCACTTCATACCGCCTATTACCTAGCTCGCCGATACGGATTTCCGTCTTCGCGCTGACGCGAGCGAAGTTGCCTCCGTCGAATTGAATCTCCGCCCGTGATTTGGGCCCGGTGGTCAGACGATCTCCACGGACCAGTGGCATTCTAGCTTGCGCCTCAAAGTCGTCCCCGGAAGGGCGAACAATCCGGACGTCGCCGTCCGTCAAGCTCACCCGTGCGACGCCCAAGCCGGGACCGCGATAGTCACTACCCCGCCGGCTCTGATCGCCACGTCCCTGCGCCCCCAAGACTACAGCCAGGCCTGCCGCCACTGCTGCTATCCGAAATACCGTCTTCATCGCACACCTCATTTGAGTCGTCCGCCTCTTGCGGTTCTGATGCAAGAACACGGCCACTCCGAGAATGTTGCGGAAATCCAATGTTTTCGGTTGGAGCAAACCGTGCAAGCTGGTCGTAATCGGCCACTACTGGCTGCTAGCAGCCAGTTGGGAACTCAGAAGATCATCTAAGATAGGTCTGTCGCAGCCACGGAGAACTAGTCATGACATCGCCTCGCCGTCTTACCCTGCCCTGCCTGGCCACCGGAATCGCTTTTGCCGTCGCTGCCTGCGGCGGCGCTCCACCGCCGGAGCCGCCAGTAAGTGAGGCCGTGCTTCAAGCCGAAGCGGCGACCGAGCGACTCTCGACCAGCGACGGAGGCAAGATCGTATTGCGAGCGATCACAGCGCACGGCGGCTTGGAAGCGTGGTACTCCGCGCCGACGAGTTCGTACACCTGGGAGTACTCTAACGCTGGAATGAATGCGCGCTTCAAGACGCGGGTTCTCGTCGACAACCAGACACGTCAGGCACACCATCAGATTCTTACGCTCGGCACGCCGGACAATCCCGAGAACTACGATGGCCGCTTTGCCTGGGACGGAGAGAACGCCTGGATCTATCCGGCCGACACACCAACGATCAATCCGCGTTTCTGGGCACTCACCGGTTACTACTTCGAGCAGATTCCGTTCGTTCTGGCTGATCCCGGCCTGAGCTATGAGGTTCTCCCGGACGAAGAACTCGATGGCAGGTCGTACGACATGGTCAAGGTCTCTTTCGCCTCGGGTGTGGGGGACGCGCCAGGTGACACCTACACTCTCTACGTCGACAAGGAAACGGACATGGTCGCGGGTATTCGCTACACCGTCACCTACGGCCGCCCCGCGCCATCGGGAGACGAGCCGAACGCCAGACCCTCCAGGGAGACGCTATTTCTCTATGAGGACTACACCACCGTCGACGGCATGACAGTGGCGGGCCACTTCATGGGCTACAACTTCGCGGACGGTGCTGTTGTCGATTTCAAAAACGAGGCCTGGTGCGCTGAGATTTCTTTCACTCAGCCATTCGACGAGTCGTTGCTTGAGATGCCCGAGGGCGCACGTATCGAGCCTCTACCTGGGCAGTAGCAGCCGCTGCAGCGGTATCCTATTCGCCGTGATTACAGTCCAGCGAATTCTCGTTGCCAGTCTATCTGCGCTTCTTCTCGGTTGCGGTGCGCAGCCACCCACAGTTCGGCAGCCTAACATCCTCTTTATCGCCATCGATGATCTGAATGATTGGGTCGGTCCACTCGGAGGGCATCCGCAGGTGTTGACACCCAACATGGACCGCCTGGCGGATCGCGGTGTGACGTTCACCAACGCTCATACCCAGGCACCGCTCTGCAATCCGTCCCGAACGAGCATCATGACTGGACTGCGTCCGTCGACCACCGGAGTCTACGGATTGGCGCCCTGGTTTCGCGATGTGCAGGAGCTGAGCAACCTGGTCACACTTCCGCAGCACTTCGAGCAGAATGGCTACACGACCTACTCGACAGGCAAGATCTATCACGGCGGGTACGGTCGACGTGATGGAGACACGGAGTTTCGGCACCTCGGCCCAGCCGCCAGCGTCGGTGTCCGGCCGGATGCAAAGCTCGTAGACACGCCCAGCGAGCACCCACTTGTGGACTGGGGTGTTTTCCCCCACGAGGATGAAGAGAAAGGCGATTGGCAGGTCGCTAGTTGGGCAGTAGAACAACTCGAGGGAGAGATCCAAGAGCCGTTCTTTCTGTCCGCCGGATTCTTCTTGCCCCACGTACCTCTCTACGCGACGCAGAAGTGGTTCGATCTGTACCCAGAAGACTCTCTTGAGCTACCGCCGATGTTACGAGAGGACCGTGACGACACGCCACGGTTCTCCTGGTACCTCCATTGGAAACTGCCCGAGCCTCGCTTGCGGTTCTTGGAGGAAAGCGGCGAGTGGAAGAACAAGGTGCGGTCTTACCTAGCGTCAATCAGCTTCGTCGATAGTCAGGTCGGGCGCGTACTCGACGCCCTTGAGGCCTCGGGACATGCCGACGACACGATCGTAGTGCTGTGGTCCGACCACGGCTACCATCTCGGCGAGAAGCTCATTAGCGGCAAGAACACCCTGTGGGACCGATCGACGCGCGTACCGTTGATCTTCGCGGGACCGGGAGTAACGGAAGGCGTGGACGTGGCGAGCCCGGCGGAACTACTCGATATGTACCCCACGTTGGTCGAACTCGCCGGTTTGCCGCAACGAGAAGGCCTCGAAGGGCGAAGCCTTGTACCGCAACTAATCGACGCGAATGCGGTTCGCATTGAGCCAGCCATCACGACCCACAATCACGACAACCACGGCGTGAGGAGTGAACGTTGGCGCTACATCCGCTATGCGGACGGATCAGAAGAGCTTTACGACATGCAGGCGGACCCGAACGAGTGGAGAAACCTCGCAAGTGACCCACGGCAGGTCGACGTGATCGAGGAGCATCGTCGTTGGTTGCCCGAGAGCGCACCCCCTGCGCCAGGCAGTCGTGCTCGGATCTTGACGTATGTAGACGGCACGCCTGTCTGGGAAGACGAGGCCATCCAGTCGGATGATCCCATCCCAGAAATCTAACTAGTCGGCAAAAACACCATGCAAACCGGGCTAGGCACGTCTGTCAATACCTGTCCGGTCGGCGTCAGTTTGCCGGTTGCGGCGTCACGCGAGAACTGCACGATGTTGTTGGTGTTCTGGTTCTCCGAAAACAGGTAGGCCCCAGTCGGATCGATTGCGAAGTTGCGCGGCGTGCGCCCCTGAATGGGAGCGTGCTCGACAAACGTCAGAGTCTTGTCTTCCGGATCAACGGCGAAAACCGCAATACTGTCGTGCCCCCGATTGGAGCCGTAGACGAAGTTGCCGTCGGCACTGATCTCGATCTCGGCGGTCGAGGTGTCTTCGTCGAAGCCTTCGGGTAGCGTCGAAACGACCTGCTTGGAAGTGAACGCCGCCGTCGCAGGATCAAAGTCGAACGTCGTAATTGTCGAGTCGATCTCGCCAAGCACGTAAGCCTGACGGCCATCTGGATGGAACACCATATGCCGAGGTCCGGCGCCGGGAGCCAGTTCGGCTGCCGGCGGGTCGTTGACCGTCAACTCACCTGTCTCGGCGTTGATCTCGTAAACCACGACTTGATCCATGCCCAGGTCGGGCACGAAGAGATGTGAGTTGTCCTCCGAGAGCACAACCTCATGGGCATGGGGTACATCCTGACGTGGCGACAGAACACTTGAGCCGTCGTGCTGAATCAGCGACGCCATCTCGCCGATTGAGCCGTCCTCTTCTAGGCGGTAGGAAATGACACTGCCACCGTAGTAGTTCGCAACGAACACGAAATTACCGGTCCGGTCGACAACGACGTGGCACGGCGCGCCGCCCATCGAGTCGACTTTGTTCAATAACGTCAAACCTCCCGTGGCTGCGTTGATCGCAAAGGCGCTAATCGACCCTTCAGAGGGGCTGTCGGGGTCACCCTCGTTCACTGCGTAGAGAAACTTCCCATTCGGGTGAAGCCCGAGGAAAGAAGGATTGGGAGTCTCGGCGACGAGTCCTAGCGGATCCATCCCACCGTCGGCAGAGTTGTAGCGGTAGGCGTAAATGCCTTCCGAGTCACCCCGGGTGTAGGTGCCTACGAAGGCGATATGAGTTCCCTCCGGCGTCTCGGGAGGAGCCTCAGCCATCTCACCTCCTCCACAGCCAACCAATAACACGACCACACAGGCGCTGGTGATCACAAAAGAGCGTCGATCCCTAAACATAGTTGTCTCTTCTAGCCGTCCGCTACTTCAGTTGGGTTAACCCTTCGGTCAATTCGACATAGGAACCCCAAGGGTCTGTGAAAAACGCAATGCCAAGCCCGAGAGCAGGAATACTGCGATAAGGGCGGTCGAACTCGACCCCTTTGGCTTCCAGCGTTTTGCAGAACTCCTCAAGATTCTTGACCTCGAAACCGATGTGATCAACGCCGTGCCCTTGGGTGCCCACGACCGGCGTTTCCGAGTTCGCAAAGGTCAGTTCCACGCCAGCCAAGTCGCCGGTGTGAAAAGGCCCTCGCGTGCTAGCTACGGCGCCAAACATCTCGATGTACCAAGCCTGGGTGTCCGTGTCGGAATCGGTATAAAAGTGGATGTGGTGATTGCGGATCGGGACGTCCAGATCCTTGTTTTCGCTCAACTCCACCTTCGTTCCTCCCGGCAGCTCGATGAAAACCTGCGTGGCGCTCGGTCTGCCGGGCAGCGTGACTCCGCCGGCCGCCTGCCATTTTGCCTCCGCGGCAGGCAAGTCCTTCACTAAGAAACCGATGTGATTGATCGACGTTCCGACGGATCCACCTTCGTGATCGCCTTGCGAGACGAGGATCACGACGTCGGGGATCAAGAACGCCTCCAATCGACCAAGAGAACCGACGCGGGCACCGAGCCCCTCAACTAGCAGCCGTTTATGCTCTTCGTAGTCCGCCTCGCTCACCCGCAGATGCACATGACCGGTTCCAACTCCACCCTCTGGTGGTTCGGGAATTTGAGCAGGCAGTACAGCTGTCGTGGCGACGGCAACAAGAATCAGAAGTAATGTTCTCAACATATGTAGTCTCGTGTGTCTAAGCAGGGGCCGAATGATAACACGTGGAGCGTTTTCTCAGCCGCTTCGACAAGTTCGAGATTTGCGCGCCAGGTGCGCTAACCGCAACCCGACCTGTGGGTTCGTCGTCATTTTACTTGCCCCGGGTTTGCAATTGGGTGGATTTGGTCGAGGCGACGATCCATGTGTCTGGTGAGGGCAAACCGGACTGGGCGACCGACTGAGTTATTGGAAGAGGGACCACCCAAATCGTGTGTGCTAGGGTGGGTTTCTCAGGGCATACGTTGTTTCTTTTCAGCACGTTGTACCAGATCATCACCATTCATCCGAATGTTACTAACCCCTGATCACTTCCCACGTACACGGATATCGCGTAGCTTTGTACCCAGTCATCGACTGGAACTGGTCTTGAGATCGTAGTGGACATGCTGAGCGAGCTTATTCAGGGTCGGACCGCCGCAGACAGGAGGGTCGGACGTGACAGCAGCGCCGAAACCGTTGCTCCGCGGCCATGGCTCGGTTATGCTGAGCGTGGTGGGGATGGCCGATATGGCAATTCTGGCCTATCGGTGTGCTTCATGAGGGGACTATTGCGATTGGCTTCGGTAGCGGTTCCGTGTTCACTGGCGATCGTTGCTGTCCACGCCGAGGAATCGACCGTTCAACCTGCCGCGTCGGAACCGGCGCAGCCTGCCATTGACGCAGGCGAGCCCGGTGCCGCAACCCCAACCGTCGACATCCAAGGCTTGTTCATTCTGCCGAACGAGCAAGACCCCAACGCGCTCGATCCGAAAGCACCCTACATCACTGCATCCGACGGGGGCTTCGATTGGGAGTCCGCCATCGGCGGGTCCTTCATGTTTCTGTCGATCCAGCACAGTATCCGCCTTGGGCAGGAGAAGACTTACAGCGAACTTGACGGCCCTTTTTTCCACGACTATTTTCAGTCGGTGAAGGGTCTCAAAGGTTGGGAAGACGGCGACAACACCTTCACCAACTACTTGCTCCACCCAGGGCAAGGGTCCTTGACGGCGTTTATCCAGATTCAGAATGACCCCAAGGGCCGAACGGTAGGCATCAAAGACGGTTCGGCCTACTGGAAGAGTCGACTCAAGGGTTTGGCCTGGTCAACAGCCTACAGCGTTCAGTTCGAACTCGGGCCTTACAGCGAAGCCACAATCGGAAACGTGGGCCAGAACCCGGGGACCATGGGCTGGGTCGATATGGTCATGACACCGGTCGGTGGCTTCGCATTCGTGCTAGCAGAAGATCTCCTCGACGAGTACCTCGTGACTCCTCTCGAGAAGAGATCGAATCGCTCGATGAAGCGAGTTCTCCGTATGGTCTTCTCGCCTAGTCGTACGTTCGCCAACGTCCTTCGCTTCAAGAAACCATGGAGGCGCGACAACCGCACCTACATTCCGCCCTACGCCAGGGCTGCACGACTGGCTCATGAGGCGGACGATGACTAGAGCCTGTCACCATCTCGCAGAGATCGATGACTGAACCCAGATCTCAGCGCAACGGCTGGCGCCGCATGGTACCCTTCGCAGTTTTCCTGCTCGCGGCTGCCGTATCGGCTTACGCCGAGGCCCCGACGATCGACCCCGCTGACGACGAGAATCACCTCGGACCTCTTGACGATGTCCTGTTCTGGACCCTCGAGCAAAAGGTAGCTGGCTTCCGCAACTATGACAAAATTTTTCCAACTCGAGACGTCCCCGCCGGAGACTCCCCTTACGCTCTGCCGGTAGAAAACATCGACCTTGATGGCTTGCAGATCGAGTTCGATGGCACGACGCTTTCGATAGACGAGTACTTCACGCGGCAGAATGTCGCGGGTCTCCTCGTGATTAAGAACGGCAAGATCGTTTACGAGCGCTACGGTCTCGGCAACACGGCGGACACGACCTGGGTTTCGTACTCAGTGGCCAAATCAGTGACTTCCATGCTCGTAGGAGCGGCGATACAGGACGGCTACATAGATAGTCTGGAAGAGAAGATTACTGACTACCTGCCCCGGTTGAAGGGCTCTTCCTACGACCAAGCCAGTATCCGTGACGTCATGCAGATGGCTTCCGGCGTTCAGTGGAACGAGGACTACGCGGATCCAGAGTCCGATGTAGCCACCGCCGATTGGAACACGCTAAACCTTTACGAGTATCTGCGCAACAAGCCTCGTGATGCGGAGCCCGGTGCGGTATTCAACTACAACACGGCCGAAACCAACCTGGTCGGGACCATGCTGCGTGCCGCGATCGGAAACAATCTGTCGAGCTATTTGGCCGAGAAGATCTGGCGTCCGTTTGGTATGGAGGCCGATGCCAATTGGACGCTCACCGAGCCTGGTGGCGGAGAGTCCGGTGGCTGTTGCATCAGCGCCACGCTCCGCGACTATGGTCGGATCGGCTTGTTTGCGCTGAGCGGCGGCCTACTGGAGGACGGAACGCTCGCGCTGCCGGAGGGCTGGATGGAAGAATCTACGGCTCCGTCAAAGGCACAGCCTGGCTACGGCTACTTTTGGTGGCTCCGACGTCACGGCGGCTACTCCGCAAGCGGAATATTCGGCCAGGGTATCTATATCAACCCTACCGAACAGCTCATCATCGCCCAGCACAGCGCACGCGAGGCAGCTAGTCTCGAAGCCGACTGGCAACTGCAATTCGCGCTTGAGACGGCATTGATCGAGGCACTCAAGGACTGACAATCCAGGCCCACTAGGACCTACCCCACGAATACGGAGAATTCTACCTCTGCAGCCTCTGCGGTTAGCAGCAAGCCCGTCATGGGGACTCGGAAATCAACGCCCTTGATTTGACCGGCCAGGTCGAGTATTCTAGCTAGGCGAACAAATGGGGAATTGTCCTTTTGTTCGCCACCGGAGACCACCTTGAATCTCGCTCTCGACTTCGGAGAACCCAAGCCGGACAAGACGCTGACCGTCGCGAAGAATCCGCTCGCTCCGACCGACTCATCACTCGAACGGGTCGTCGAGACGTTTGAGGCGATGAAGAGCCAGCCTCATTCGCCCATCACTGCGATTCGACACGAACCAGCCCGGGAGGCAGAGCTCGTCGAGATGCCCGATAACGTCGACGCTCGGCTCACCGCCACTCTGAAGCAACGGGGAGTCTCAAAGCTTTACTCCCATCAGCGAGAGGCGTTTGATCAGATTGCGGACGGCAAGAATATCGTCGTCGTCACTCCAACCGCTTCCGGCAAGTCGCTCTGTTACAACCTGCCTGTTCTCAATTCCCTCTTGAACGATCCGGACGCTTGCGCGCTCTATTTGTTCCCCACCAAGGCGCTTAGCGAAGATCAGCTCGCCTCCTTCCACGGAATGGTCGAGTCGATGGGTTCAGATATTCGAGCCTTCACCTATGACGGGGATACCCCGAGCGATGCACGGCGAGCGATCCGGCGGCGAGCCAATGTGGTCCTCACGAACCCCGATATGCTGCACGCGGGAGTGTTGCCCCACCACACCAAGTGGGCTCGCTTCTTTGAGAAGTTACAGTACATCGTTGTCGACGAATTGCACACCTATCGAGGCGTCTTCGGCAGCCACCTGGCCAATGTCTTTCGACGACTCAAGCGCATCTGCAACTTCTACGGCTCTGATCCTCAGTTCATCTGCTGCTCCGCTACGATCGCGAACCCCAAGGAACTCGCTGAAGCACTGACATCGAAATCGTTCGTACAAATTGACCGCAACGGAGCACCGTCGGGCGAGAAGTACTTCGTCTTTTACAACCCGCCAGTCGTCAACCGGCAGCTCGGCATCCGACGCAGCTACATCAACGAAGCTCGCCGGATGGCGCAGGTCTTTCTCGACCGAGGCCTGCAAACGCTGGTGTTCACGAACAACCGCCTCGCGACTGAGATCCTTGTTCGTTATCTCAAAGACCACTACGAGCGGTCCACCGATCGAGCCGAACGCATCCGAGGCTATCGCGGTGGCTATCTGCCGCGCGAGCGACGTGAGATTGAACGTCAACTTCGTGAAGGCGAGACGCTGGGTGTCGTCTCCACCAGCGCCCTGGAGTTGGGAATCGACATCGGTTCGCTCGATGCTTGCGTGATGGCGGGCTATCCCGGTTCGATTGCCTCGACCTGGCAGCGCGCGGGCCGTGCGGGACGGCGGCAGTCCACTTCAGTGACGGTGATGGTCGCCTCCTCCGCACCGATTGACCAGTACATAGTTGAGCGACCCGACTATTTCTTCGAGGCCCCCGCCGAACGTGCCTGCATCAATGCCGACAACCTAGAGATCTTGGTCGACCATCTGAAGTGCGCCATCTTTGAGTTGCCCTTCCATGACGGCGAACAGTACGGGACTCATGACACTGCGAAGTTACTCAGCTTCCTCAAGGATGTCGGCGTCGTCCACCATTCCGGCGACTCCTGGCACTGGACATCCGAGTCGTACCCAGCAGATGCGATCGCTCTTCGCAGCATCTCTAGCGACAACTTCGTGGTGATCGATATCTCGAATGAGGCGAACGTGATTGGCGAAGTGGCTTTCACCTCCGCTCTCACCACGTTGCACGAGAAGGCGATCTACCTGCACGAAGGCCGTCAGTATCATGTTGAGAAGTTCGACTACGCCGAGCGTAAGGCCTACGTGAAGAGCGTCGAGTGCGACTACTACACCGACGCCATCGACTACACGCAGGTCAAGATTCTTGAGAGCTTCGACGACCGCACGCTCGGCCCACTCATCGCCAACCACGGTGAAGTGCGCCTCAACCGACAAATCATTGGCTTCAAGAAGCTGAAGTTCTATACGAACGAAAATGTTGGCGCGGGCAACCTGCAGATGCCGGAGCAAGAGGTCCACACCACCGCGTTCTGGCTGCATTTCCCGAGTTCGTACCTAGAGAGTTTCGCCGACTACTCACCGACTGAACGGCAGAACGGCGTCGTCGGCCTCGGCAATGTCTTGCGCACCGTCGGTAGCCTGCTGCTCATGTGCGACCCACGCGATCTGGGTGTCACGGTCACCGGCGACACACCGGACGAGCGTGGTCTGTTTGAGCCCGACCTATTCCTCTACGACAATTACCCGGGGGGAATCGGCCAGAGTGAACCGCTCTACCGCGTACGGGAGCAGTTGTTCGACAAGGCGTGCGCGTTGATCGAGGCGTGTCCGTGCGAAGCGGGCTGTCCCGGGTGTGTGGGACCTCCAGGGGAAGCGGGCGACAAGGCCAAAGTGATGGCGCTGGCGCTAGCAGCGGGCAAGGTCGTGGAAGCTACCGACGACCCGAGGGCGACAGTGCAGGAGGCAGGGTGAGTCTACTCGAGATCCAGGTCGCTCACGTCGCCGAGGAGTACGGGCTCACCGATGTCGATGGGCAGTTCGCACCCCGTTTCGTTGCGGATCCGTCGCCATGACACCAATCACCGCAGCAGACATCGATCGCCTACGACGTCGCATTGAGCGTATCGAGGGCGGGCGCATGGAGCCGAGCCGTGCGCCTGAGCGGCCTGTCGTCGAAGAGGCATCCGATGACTCCAGTGCAGAGCAGTGCCTGAATGGCCACGTCATCGAGAATGACCTCGGCTCGTACTTTTTGGCTGAGAGATTCTATCCGAACCACGACCTCCATGGTTCGTTCGAGATCTCGCGCCTCGGTGAAATGCCCGGCCATTGGCTCGAAGGCATTTCAAAGGGCGAGATACCCGCCAGCGACCCGGCTCGCTGGGCGTTCCTCGACACGGAGACGACAGGCCTCGCCGGTGGCACCGGCACCTGCGCGTTTCTCGTCGGCGTCGGCGCCATTGAGCCCGATGGCTTTCGCGTACGGCTGTTCTTCATGCGCGACTACGACGAGGAGGGTCCGATGCTGCGAGCGCTCTCCGAGTTTCTCGCCAACTACGACGTGCTGGTCACCTACAACGGCAAGAGTTACGACGCGCCGCTCATGGAGACCCGCTACCGGCTACGCCGCCAACCCAACCCGCTCGACCGCATGCATCATCTCGACCTGCTCCACGGTTCGCGATCACTGTGGAAGCTACGCCTCGAAAGCTGCCGCCTGATGAACCTCGAGTCGGAGATCCTCGGCATGGAGCGGCACGGCGATATCCCTGGCGAGCTCATTCCGCACTACTACTTCGAGTACCTGCGCACCAAGCAGGCCTTCAAGCTCGTGCCGATGTTCCACCACAACGCAATGGATATCGTCTCGCTCGCCTGTCTTACGGAGATCGTTCTTCCGACGTTCGCCACACCGGAACAGGCGGCGCTACATCACGGTGCTGACCTACTCGGGTTAGCACGCTGGCTGCGGCGTACCGGCGACCATGACGCTGCGGCATCGATCTACCGCAAAGCGCTTGCTGCGAACATGGCCGACGCGGAACTCTTCGCCGCCCTATGGGAGGCAGCGCTAATCGAACGTAAACGAGGAAACCACGAGGCCAAGCGTGACCTGCTGCTCGATCTCAGCTCCAGTCGCAACCCCTTCCAGGCCCGAGCCCTCGAAGAACTTGCCAAGCACTGCGAGCACCGCGAGAAGAGATTCTCGCAGGCCCTCGAATTAGCCCGACAAGCCTCATCTCTGGAACCCAGCGCACAACTCGACCGCCGTATGGCGCGCCTGCAACGGCGAATCGACCGCATGGATGTCGCCAAACCAAGCCTCGCTGTGCTGAACATGACAACCGCTTAGAGATTCCGCATACTTGGGAGCATCAAGACGATGTTGATTAGGCTCCTGCTGACCCTCGCGGTATCTGCAACGTTGCTGCCAGCCCAGTCGGTCGAATTTCTTAGCGACATTCGACCATTGCTGTCCGACAACTGTTTCACCTGCCACGGTCCCGACGAGGCCTCGCGCTTGGCCGGAATCCGCCTAGACGGTCGCGATCACGCTTTCTCCGACACTTCCAACGGAACTCTCATCGTTGCAGGCGATCTGGAAGAGAGTTTGGTGTACCAGCGCATCTCCTCTGGTGATCCCGCTCGCAGGACGACGCCGGCATGCTCTGGCAAGGAGCTGACGAGCGAGCAGATCAAATCAGTCCGGCATCCACCACGAACGCCTAACATTCCAGTTCCAAGGACTCGACCAAAGGCTCACTGGAGTCGAACCGGCTCGGGTCGTCACGGAAATCCTCGCCTAGCTCCTACACCAGGTAGGTGTAGTCGTCCAGAGCCAGCGAGGCCGTCGAAAGAACCTCGCGTTCGTCGTCCTCGCTAATCAACCCCTGCTCCCGCCGGCCAGCGAGCACGCGGTCCAAAGTGTCACGAAGGGTATCGGTGTCGTGACCCATATAGGTGAGCACGTCGCGAACCGAGTCGCCGCGTTGCAGGTCTTCAGTCTTGACCTCGCCGTCCTTGCCAACAGTTACACTCACCTCGCCGACTTCACCGAACAGGTTGTGCACATCACCGAGTGTTTCTTGATACGCACCCACCAGCAACATGGCTAAGTAGTAGGGTTTGTCCTCGCTGAACTGGTGTAATTCAAGCGTCTCTTTGATGTCTCGGACATCCACAAACTTGTCTACGGCACCGTCCGAATCGCAGGTAATGTCGCACAAGACCCCACGCTCGGTCGGCACTTCATTCAGCCGGTGTAACGGCATGATGGGGAACAGCTGATCAAACGCCCAAAAATCCGGGAGTGACTGGAACATCGAGAAGTTGCAGACGTACTTCGAGGCCAGCAGCTTGTCGAGCTCGTCAAACTCCTCAGGTCGGTTCTTCATACTCCGCGAGAAGCCGGCAGCTTTGCGGCAAATCAACCAAAACAGCCACTCACCCTTCGCGCGGTCCTCAAGATTCAAATAGCCCAAATCAAACAGCTTGTTGAGGTCTTCACGATCATGCAACGCGTCGTGAAAATACTCGCGGAAGTTCTTCGCGTTCATCTCGCGCGCAATGGCAAGCAACTCCACAACGGGCTCCGCGTCAGAGGTCATCGCCCCGAGTTCGTAATTGCCTTCCATGCCGGGCCGAAGTACCTTCTTGACGTCCGTGACGAGAACCGCATGGTGCGCGACGATCGCCCGCCCCGCTTCGTTGACGATCGTCGGGCACGCTACGTCCTCTCCGTCGCAAACTTCTTTGATGGTGTAGACGACATCGTTGGCGAACTCCTGTATGGTGTAGTTCACGGAAAACTCGGAAGCGGTCTTCGATCCGTCGTAGTCAACGCCCATGCCACCGCCTACGTTGAGATAGTCCACGTCGAATCCCATCTGGCAGACTTTCGCGTACGTTCGCGCGGCCTCTTTGAAGGCTCGCTTTGCGCGACGGATATCGGTAATCTGCGAGCCAATATGAAAGTGCAGCATCTGCAGGGCGTCAACCTGTCTGCGCTCTCGAAGAATCTCCAGTGCTCGGACCAGAGTCAGCGCACTCATTCCAAACTTGGCGAACTCGCCGCCCGACTCTTCCCACTTGCCACTGCCTCGCGAGTAGAGTTTGACGCGAATGCCCAATTTCGGCCGAACGCCTAGCCGCTCTGCCATGTCTAGCGCTTCAAGCATCTCCACCGTGTCTTCCACAACGATCAAGACGCGGCGCCCAAGCTTCTCAGCCAATAACGCCAGCCTCAGGAACAACGCGTCCTTCATGCCGTTGCAGACGATCAGCGCGTCATCGCTCAATGGCATGCCCAGTGCAGCAAGCAGTTCGCCCTTGCTGCCCACCTCAAGGCCATAGTCATACCGTTGACCTGATTCAGCCAACCGCCGGACAACCTCGATCTTCTGATTGACCTTAATCGGATACAGCCCCAAATGCTCTTCGGGATACTCGAACTCCGTGATCGCGGCCCTAAATGCGGCATGCACGGTCGCGAGTCGATCATCAAGAATCTGCGGAAAACGCAGCAGGAACGGCGTCGGATTCCGCGCCTCGACCAGTTGATTCACTACCGCGAGGAGGTCGGCGCTCTGAGAAGCAATCCGTAGCGGCGAGACAGCCAGGTTACCGGCCTCATTCACAAAGAAGTAGTCGCCGCCCCAGTTCTCAACGCCATAGACGTCACTCGGGCGACCCGCGGCGGACAACCCAACCGATGACACATCACTTGGAACTGTCGCCACGCCGGACTCCTTCTGAAATACAGCTACCTATCGCTGGACGCGGCCCGAGCCGCCGCCCTTCACCAGACCATCGACGTCAGCCGGCGTTACACGGTTGTAGTCGCCAGTGATCGAGTGCTTCAAGCACGATGCTGCCACCGCGAATTCAAGTGCCGCCTGCGGATCGTCTGGGTGACGATGCAATCCGCCGAGAAGACCGCCCGAGAACGAATCGCCGCCGCCAACCCTGTCGACGATGTTCGTGATCTGATACTTCTTCGACAAATAGAAACCTTTGCCGTCGTGCAAGCAAGCCGACCAGCCGTTATGGGAGGCGCTAACTGACTCACGCAACGTGATCGCCTGCATTTTGAGATTCGGGAACTCGCTGAGCATCTTCTCTGCGAGCGCTTCGTACTTCTTGGTATCGAGTTCGCCCGACTCGACATCCACGTCATCAACCGAGACGCCCAATGACATCTGGCAGTCCTCTTCGTTGGCGATGCCCACGTCGACGTGCTTCACCAGCTCACGCATCACCTCGACCGCGGTCTTGCCATATTTCCACAACTTCTTGCGGAAGTTGTAATCGCACGAAACCGTGATGCCCTTCTCTTGCGCCTTCTTAACGGCTTCAAACGAGAGATCCGCCGCACCCTGGCTGATCGCCGGAGTGATTCCCGTGATGTGGAACCATGTCGCGCCGTCGAAGATGGCATCCCAGTCGAAGTCGCCAGGTTTCGCCAGAGCGATCGACGAATCGGCACGATCGTAGATCACCTTTGACGCGCGTTGGTTCGCTCCCGTCTCGAGGTAGTAGACGCCGAGCCGTCCGCCCTCAGTACGAACGATGCCGTCAACGTCGACACCGAAGCCACGCAACTCCCGCAGGCCAGCATCCACCACTTCATGGTTTGCTGGCAAAGCCGTTACAAATGCCGACGGAATACCGTAGTTGGCACACGACACCGCTACGTTCGCTTCGCCGCCACCAAACGTCGCCACAAACTGGGGCGACTGCAACGGACGTTCGTACACCGGCGGCGCGAGCCGCAGCATAATTTCACCGAAGGTTACGATCTTTGCCATCTGTTTTGTTTCTCTTTCTGGGCCCCGGGACCAACCCATAAGAATATCAAGAACTAACGTCGCGACGTACCACCATGCCTCGGGTTGCGCTGCTAAACTCGCTCTTCTAGCTCGTACTCAGGAGAACAGTTTGGACGCAGTTGTTTTTGGTGCCGGCGGCCAGCTCGGCAGAGAGATCGTTCGTGAGTTGAAAGCCCGCGGGTGCTCCGTACTCGATGTCGATCGCCGTCATCTCAACATCACCGTCGAGTCGGAAGTCGAAGCACTGCTTGAGCGCCACACGCCGCGCTGGGCGATCAACTGCGCGGCTTATAACCAGGTCGACCGGGCCGAAGCGGAACCAACGCAGGCGATGACCGTTAATGCCTTCGCTGTCCGTGGTATCGCCAAAGCCTGTGCAGCACACGGCTCCACGCTACTCCACTACTCGACCGACCATGTCTTCGATGGCGTCGACGAGCAGCCCTACGTCGAGGAGGATCTGCCGGGGCCACCGTCTGTCTACGGGGTATCCAAACTCGCCGGAGAACACTTCGCACGAGCCTACTGCGACAATGCCTACGTCATCCGTGTCGCCGGCGTATTCGGACCAGAGGGCGCCGCAACCCGCCACGGCAACTTCCCTGAATTGATCTACAAGCGCACGTCCTCGGGCGAGACGCTTAACATCGTCGACGACTACTTCGCCACGCCGACCTACGCTCCAGCACTAGCCTCGCGGTCCATCGAGTTACTCGAAAAGGCACCCTCCGGCACCTATCACATCGGCGGGGGCGAGACCATTTCTTGGTACCAGTGGGCTCGCAAGATCGTGACGACAGCAGGCCTACCTGAGAATCTCGTGGCGGCCATCGGGCACCGCGACTACCCGACACCCGCCCAGCGACCGCAACACGCTAGCCTGTCCAACGCAAAAGCAGAAGCCGCAGGCATCCCTCCGATGCCGTCGCTGGAAGAAGCCGCAGCCGCGTGGCTGGAACTCCGGAAGAGAGTCGCCGAACAGGCCGACAGCTAATCGACGCATCCGAGCCCTGACCGCAAGGAAGGGGGTTCTGGCCGTGAGCGAGCAATACAATACAGGTGTGCAACTCAAAGCAACTCTGCTCTTGGTCATTTCTTGCCTGCTCACACCAGCGGTCTCTAGTGCACAGGTTGGGGAATTAGCCGCGAAGGAAATCGCCGCGAACTATGTAAGGGAGCTAACGAGTCAAGATGCCTCAGATCCTCTGCGGGTTAGCCGGAGAGAAGACTGGGAGGACGATCTTTTCAGTATCCAGTTAAGGATCGTAGGACGGATCGCCAAGGCCGCATACTTCTTCGAGGTCACGACCGACGGAACTTACGTGTTGTCACCCGACAAGGCGATCACCGTGACGACAAGTCACGGGACTAGGAGATATGTAGTCGCGGTCAGCACCAGCACTGGTGAGGCGTTTGCGCTCTACGGCCTGCCGCACCCCGAGATTGGCTTTCAGATGTTAGCTGTGCGTTCTAATCTGCGTATCGAGTCGGATTATGATGCCCGCAATTTCGCCTGGCTATTCTTCGCCACCGTTCATGACCCCACCGACACACAAATTGTTTACACCGTAAGACACCTGCGCCGCAAGGTAGAAGATCGCTACTACTCTGTAGCCGGTGCTAAGACCGAGCGAATCGCTACCAAGTGGTGGCGCCGCTTCAAGAAGAGCACAATGCCGGTCCCCTGGTGGGTTAGCGCGTCCCGCATGAACGACGGAACGGGGTTCGATAGGTCGGTCACGTACCTGGGCAGGGCCCAATAGTTCCGGGCACTTCACATTGCAGTCAAGACCAACGGAGAGTTTGAGGTCATCGGAAACGAACTCATCTTCGAACTGCCGTAGGCCGTCAAAACGGGAGGTGTCATGGCACCCGGCTCGCCCAACCTGAGCCATGGACGAGAGTCCATGGTTGCTCATAGCTTTGATGACTAGTTAAATGTTCAGCCTCGGTGGTGAGGCGAGTGACTGCGAACCAAAGCTCCGCAGCTCTGATTCGACGCGGAAGCTTCCACAAGAGACCCACTCTCTTGCGTTCGGGGCTCGGAAGGAAATCGCGCCCCCGAAGGGCCGCACCCCGCGCAGGCGGGACCAGCCCCCACGCTAGTGGGTTAGCCGATTTCCATGATCTCTTTCTCTTTCGAAGCTGCGGCCTCGTCGAGACTCTTGACCGTGGCATCGGTGAGCTTCTGAATGTCGTCGTGAGCTCCGCGGCCCTCGTCTTCCGAGATGGTCTTGTCCTTCTCCAGCTTCTTGAGAGCGTCGTTGGCATCGCGCCTCAAACTGCGAACACCCACTCGATGCATCTCCGTTATCTGATGCAGCTGCTTGACGAACTCCTTGCGACGCTCCTCGGTCAGCGGAGGAACTGGCAGTCGAATCAGCACTCCGTCGTTCTGAGGGTTGAGTCCTAGGTCGGACGACATAATCGCTTTCTCGATGGCACCGATCTGGGTGGCATCCCACGGCTGTACGGTGATGAGGCTCGGTTCCGGAGTGCTAATCGTCGCCATCTGGCTAATCGGCGTCAGTGTTCCGTAGTAGTCGGCCCTCACAGAGTCCAATACGTGGATCGACGCCCGTCCCGTCCGGATCGAAGCCATCTCCCGACGCAAGTCGTCGACGGTCTTCGCCATCTTCTCCTGTGCTTCGCTCTCGATCTCTTCGATGCTCTCGCCGTGAATATGTGACATGCCTAACCTACCTCACGAAACAAGGGTGCCCACCGCTTCCCTCTCAACCGCTCGCCGCAACGATCCCGGTTCGTTGAGATCAAAGACGAGTACGGGCAGTCGGTTCTCTCGGCAAAGCGCGACGGCCGTCAGATCCATCACAGCCAAGCCCTTCTCAAGAACCTCCGAGTAGGATATCTTCTCATACCGGCGGGCGTCGTCATGCTTCATCGGGTCCTTGTCGTAGACCCCGTCCACCTTGGTGGCTTTGAATATGATCTCGGACTTCATTTCGATTGCGCGCAAGGCCGCCGCGGTGTCCGTCGAGAAGTATGGATTGCCCGTCCCGGCTGCGAACACAACAATAGAACCAGCCTTGAGTGCGGCAGCAGCTCCACGTCGTTCGTAGCGAGCAGCTAGAGGCTCCATGCCGACGGCACTCTGCACGAGAGCCGGGACTCCAGCGGCACGAATCAGATCAGCGACGGCGAGAGCGTTGATTGTCGTCGCAAGCATCCCCATTGCATCGACCGTCGTACGCTCAATCCCGAGACCGTCAGAACTGACGCCTCGAAAGAAATTGCCGCCCCCGACGACGAGCCCCACCTCGACACCGAGTTGCGAGACCTCAACGATCTCACTGACGACCTGGCGCGCCCGGGGTCCGTCGATACCGAAGCCCGCCTTGCCGCCAAGGGCCTCGCCACTGATTTTTAGAAGAATGCGCTTGTATCGAGACATAACAAAAAAAGCCGCGGACCTTGGGCCCGCGGCTTCCTGAAACGTTCTCGTTCCACCGCCAGCCGAAACGCTGCGGTCACAAGGTTATCACTCGCCGATCTTGTAGCGCGTTACCCGGCCGATCGTAATGTTCTCACCAAGCTTCGCAACCGCTGCCGTAATCAAGTCCTGCACCGAACCCGAAGGGTCTTTGATGAAGGGTTGATCCAGCAGCACGACCTCTTCGTAGAACTTGCCCATGCGACCTTCGACGATCTTCTCGACGATTTTCTCGGGCTTGCCTTCTGCCAGAGCACGAGCGCGCTGAATCTCTTTTTCCTGCTCGACAGAAGCCTCATCGACTTCCTCACGCCGCACAAAACGAGGCGCGGTCGCGGCCACGTGCATCGCGATGTCATTGACGAGAGTTTGAAACTCGTCCGTCCGTGCCACGAAATCCGACTCGCAGTTCACTTCAATTAGGACACCCAATTTGCCACCAGCATGAATGTAGGATGCAACGACGCCTTCGTTGGCCTCGCGACCCGCCTTCTTCTCGGCGAGTGTAACGCCTCGCTTACGCAGATAGACTTCCGCCTTATCCACGTCGCCGTCTGTTTCCACGAGCGCCTTCTTGCACTCCATGAACCCCGCCGCGGTGCGGTCCCGGAGCTCTTTGACTAACTTTGCAGAGATGTCCGCCATGGTCTACCTTCCTGACTCTTCCGTCTCTTGGCTGAAAACTAGCGTGGGCCTCGGAACAGCTACGCCGTCCGAGAGCCCGCACCGTACAGACCTATCAGATGTTTGAACTACAACTGCCGTTGCGCGGCAGCGTTGTCCGGATTGACTACACCCTTCTCAGTGACAATCATTCCGTCTTCGGTCACCACCGCAAATTCGCCTTCGGGGCCTTCGACAGCCGGAGCCTCAACTTCACCCTCGCCCTCGGTGGCGAGGTTTGTCGCTTCGAGAATCGTGTCGGCAACCTTGCTGGCGAACAGCTTGATCGCCCGCAACGCGTCGTCGTTGCCGGGGATCACGTAATTCACGGGACCCGGGTCGCAGTTCGTATCCACGATCGCGACGACCGGGATATTTAGCCTGTTGGCCTCCGCCACCGCGATCTCCTCTTTACGGGAGTCCACGACAAACAGCACGTCCGGCAGTCCCGAAATTTCTTTTAGTCCCGCCAGGTTCTGCGTCAGATGCTTTCTTTCGCGTTCCAAGCGGGAAACTTCTTTCTTGGAGCGACCAGCGTACTGCTCGTCATCAGCCAGTCGATCCAACTCTTTCATGCGCTCGATCGACTTCTGGGCCGTAGTCCAGTTGGTCAGCAAGCCGCCCAGCCAGCGATGGTTGACATAGTACATGCCGCATCGGATGGCTTCTTCCTTGACAGCCTCTTGCGCTTGACGCTTCGTGCCAACGAACAGGATGCTCTTCCCTTCGCCCGCACACTCGCCGATGTAGCGCAGTGACTCTTTGAACATCTTCAACGTCTTCTGTAAGTCGATGATATGGATGCCGTTGCGTTCGCCGAAGATGTATTCCTTCATCTTCGGATTCCAGCGCCTGGTCTGGTGCCCGAAATGTACGCCTGATTCGAGCAATTCCTTCATTGTGATCTGTGGCATGGTTCCTCCTTGCCTGGTTAGCAGCCTCGCGTGTCTATGCACACCGCAGGCCCAAACGAAACGCCGCCGATCCAAGCGGGATTTGGCGACGTCCGTGAATTGTTCGACTGCCACTCCGGCAGCCGCAAAGTCCTAGCGTTTCGAGAACTGGAAGCGTTTACGGGCGCCGGGCTGACCGTACTTTTTCCGTTCGTGCTTACGCGGGTCACGCGTCAAGTACCCTTCCTTTTTCAGGGTCGGTCGCAGCTCCATGTTGAAGTTCAGCAGCGCACGGGCAATCCCCAAGCGCAACGCGTCCGCCTGGCCACGCAGTCCGCCGCCATGCGCCAACACGTAAATGTCAAACTTGCCATCCGTCTCGGTGGCTTGCAAGGGCTGATGCACCACAGCCTGCTGCTCTTTCAGCGGGAAGTAGTCAGTCAACGAGCGTTTGTTGACCTCGATTTTCCCGGAGCCGGGCCGGAGCCACACGCGAGCGATCGCCGACTTGCGACGGCCTGTTCCTAGATACTGAACTCGAGTAGTTTCCATGGGTCTCTTCGTTAGTTAACTTTGTCCTGTACCGTCAACACTTTCGGCTCTTGCGCCTCGTGAGGGTGCGTGGGCCCCGCATAAACCTTTAGGCGCGATCCTAGTTGCCGCCCGAGCTTATTCTTCGGGAGCATGCGCTGCACCGCGAACTCAACGAGCCGTTCCGGGTGCGACGCACGCAACTTCCCGGCGGTCGTCTCTTTCAGCCCTCCCGGGTAACCGGTGTGATGCCGATACAGCTTTTTCTCTTCCTTATTGCCGGTCAGAACAACCTTCTCGGCATTCAGCACGACAACATGGTCACCCGTCTTGAGGAACGGTGTGTAGTCCGGCTTGTGCTTTCCCATCAGAACCATGGCTATGCGAGTGGCGACTCGACCCAGAACCAGGTCGGCGACATCAATCACATACCAATCGTTTTGCACTTCGTCCGCGCTCGGGAAATACGTCGACATGTTCGGAAAACGCTCCTATTCCGGCGTAGCAGCAAACCCTTCGATGGTACCGCCACAGCCAGACGCGGTCAAACACACAAACCCTCTCCCTTTCAGCGAGAAGGTCGCACCGACGCCATTCACAACCGGAATGCCCTTAGTATAACGAAAACAGTAGTCTCCTAGCCGAGAATCGCCAAGAACAGGTACACCGTAGGAAAGGCGAACAAGGATCCATCCATCCGGTCCAACACACCACCGTGCCCCGGCAACAGAGTGCCACTGTCCTTGGCCCCCGCCCCCCGCTTCAGCGCCGACTCCGCCAGGTCACCGATCTGTCCCGCGATATTCACCACACACGGCAGCGCAACCATAACCCACGGCGTGAGCTCAATCGGGTGCACGAAGTGCAGATAAGCAGCACCCACGGTGGTTCCGAACACTACGGAACCAATTGTGCCTTCCCACGTTTTACCTGGGCTCACTCGGGGGGCCAACTTGCGGTGGCCAATGGCGCGCCCCACATAGTACGCAGCACTATCGCCAGCCCATGCGACAAGCAACGGTAAGAAGATCCAGTGTGGGCTCAGAGAGTGCAGGTGTGCGGCCAACGCAAATGGCGCACAGGTGTATACAACACCAAACAAGGTCGAGGACGCCAAAGAAAAAGTTTCCTCCACTGGATGCTTGTCCAGCGTCGCTGTCCCCAACAACAGCAAACACAGCGCCACCAAGAAACCAGGATGCGGCAACGTCGGAACCACGATCAACATCGCCCCCGCCGTTAGACCCGCGATCGAGAACGGATGGAACCCCATCCCTCGCATCAGGCCAAAGAACTCATGGAGGCACAGCACTCCGACGAGGGCTAACGCTGCCCGTACTATCATCGGCGGAGCAAAGAAGATCAGGCCAAGCGCGACCGGAATCAAGACCAGAGCGGTCAGAACTCGCTTCATTCGGAAAAGTCGCCCGCCGCAGGAGGCTGTGACGAGGATGCCGAGGCACCAACCAATGTGGGCTCGTCTCCTGCCGTCGACGGTTCATCGGACAAACCACCAAACCGTCGCTCACGCCCCTGAAAGTCGAGAATTGCCTCAAGCAAGTCCGCCTCACGGAAATCCGGCCAGAGCTTATCCGTTACCCAGATCTCGGTATAGGCAATCTGCCACAGCAAGAAGTTGCTCACCCGCACCTCACCCGAAGTGCGTATCAGCAAATCCGGATCCGGTAAGCCTGCCGTATACAGATATTTCTCGAACGACGATTCGTCCACCCTGACGTCGTCGCCCTTCGATCTTGCATCAGCGATCGCCTGATTCACGGCGTCTACAATCTCAGACCGACCACCGTAGTTGAGCGCCACCGTAAGCGTGAGTCCCGTATTTGCCGCGGTCCGAGCAATCGCACTGGCCAACTCGGTCTGGACTTCCGTCGGTAATTCGGCGGTTCGCCCGATAACCTGCAGCCGCACGCCGTTCTCGGTGAGACTATCGAGTTCCTGTCGCAGGTACCGCAGCAGCAAGCTCCACAGCGTATTGACCTCGTCCTTCGGACGCTTCCAGTTCTCCACCGAAAACGCGTAAAGCGTCAGCGCATCAATCCCTAAACGCGAACACGCTTCAATCGTGGACCGCACAGACTCCACTCCGGCGCGATGCCCGGCTGCACGCGGCAGAAACAGTTTCTTCGCCCAGCGACCATTACCGTCCATGATCACCGCGATGTGACGCGGCAACCGTTTCGGATCGATACGATTCGCCAGTTCCAGTTCTCGGCTACCCGAGTTCGCCCATGCAAGAAAATGCTTCATTCGACAAAGTTTGACCGTCTCATCGTACTACGCGTGCCACGACCGAAGAAACAGAGAAAGAGGTCTTGACAAACTTCTTAGTTGTATATACAATCTTCGTATGGCTGAGCCAGCGTCGATTGACATATCCAAGCACTGTCTCGCCGTACGGCTGCGCCGGATGAACAGGGCCGTCACGGCCATCTACGATGACGCGATACGCCCTCTCGGTGCCAAGATCAGCCAGCTCAACATCCTCGTCGTCGCCGACCGCCGTGGTGAGACAACTCCCACTGACGTCGGCCGCATTCTGCACCTGGAGGCCTCCACTCTCAGCCGCAACCTCGAACGTATGCGCCGTCGCGGCTGGATCGAGTCAGTGCCCTCCGCTGGAGACGCCCGGCTACAACCATTTCGTCTGACAGACAGTGGCCGCAGGCTGCTTAGCGAAGCGCATCCGATGTGGAAAGGCGCGCAAGAGAAAGCCTTCGCACTTCTCGGAGAGGAAACGGTCCAGGCCATCATGTCTTCACCCGCAGCAACACTCGGCAAGGGTTAGTTTTTTTGCCCATCTAGTTGTATATACAGGAGTATTTCTCGTGCCCGCCATCGCCGATCACCCCACCGCCAATTTGGAATTCCATCACAAGGGCGATGACGTCAATGAGATCGCCAGCAAGGTCGTCGCGGCCCTCGAAGCTCAGGGCGTGCGAGCCATCAACCCCTCCATGGGATTCCCCATGGAGATGGACAACTTCTCCGGTGAGCACTCTCCGCCGGGCGGGAAGCCTGGCAAGATCTGGGTCGTCTCGCACAAGCTCGTTGCTCAAGCTGCCGGGCTCGGCAAAATTGGTATCCACCGCAACTTGATTCACCCCCAGTTCGGGAACTTCATCCTGCTCGGAACCGTGTTGCTCGACGCACCGGTCGCCGACGAAGAGCAAGCGCAGCCGCTCGACTATAACCCCTGTCTCGAATGCAAACTCTGCGTCGCCGCCTGCCCCGTCGGAGCCATCTCACCCCAAGGCGACCTCAACTTCTCCGCTTGCTACACACACAACTACCGCGAATTCATGGGTGGTTTCACGGAATGGGTCGAGCGGGTTGCCGACAGTAAAGACGCCAAAGACTATCGCAGCAACGTAACCGACTCCGAGTCTGCCTCCATGTGGCAAAGCCTCTCCTTCGGAGCTAACTACAAGGCCGCCTACTGTCTCTCCGTATGCCCCGCCGGAGAAGACGTCATCGGCCCCTACCTAGCAGCGCCGCAGACGCACCTCAAAGAGGTCGTGCGTCCGCTGCAGCAGAAGAAAGAAAGCGTCTATGTCATACCGGGCTCCGACGCCGAGCAGCACGCCGCCAAACGCTTCCCTCACAAGAAGCTAAGGCACGTAGCGAGTTCGCTGCGCCCGGCGACCATCGCTGGTTTTCTAGGCGGGCTCCCGCTCGTATTCCAGCCCAAACAATCCGCCGGGCTCAACGCCGTCTACCACTTCACTTTCACCGGAAAGGAAACCGCCGAGGCGACTGTTCACATCGCCAACGGAAAACTAGAAGTTCAGACAGGCCACATTGGCCAAGCCGATCTCCACGTCGAAGCCGACTCCCAAACCTGGCTCGCGTTCCTGCGCAAAGAACGCCACATCGCCGTCGCACTGCTACTCCGCAAAGTAAAGCCACGAGGCGACATCAAACTCCTCCAAGCCTTCGGACGCTGTTTTCCGAGCTGAGGGGTCACGGATCGACCGAGAGCGGCCTCTGTCCCGCTTGCGTGGCGGACATCCTGAAGGACGCTACGACGGGCCGTCTGTTGGCCTTTCTCGACATCGACCTTCGCAGCGATGAGGGGCTGCGGTTGCGGACGGAGATGCTGAAGATTGGGCTGAAGGTTGAGAAGAAGCGACAACGGGGCGGTTAGGTGTGACGGAGGACGATGTTCGGCGGGAGCGGATGGCGTTTTTGGCGTCGTGGGGGTCAATGGGTGGATCTACCCATTGATTCCGACCGCCGTCTGGTTGAACCTCAAGGCCATACCTCACACAACACGAAGCCGGGACAGGAAGCTGTGAATAAATCAACTCGGGCGTAACCGGGGCGTAACCGGGGCGTAACCGGGACAGCCTCAATTATTATTGTCAACTTCTGGGTAAGTCGGAGTGCAGAGCGACGGCAACTGATTGAGACCAAATGTGGGCTGAAAGGTGACACTCAGGCGTCAGGCGCAGTGGGAAGTCGGCTGCGGGCTTTTGGTTGGGCAAGTCATGGCACAAGCCACTTTGGGCTAGACTAACTCCCGCAAGGAGAACCCGTCATGATCTTGATCCGTTGGAGCTTGCCCTTCCTATTTGCAGGGCTAACTATCGCTGCCGAACCTGAAATTACGCATCCCGTGTTTGAGGTGCCCGCCTACGTGCTCGATAAGTTGAGCGCGGAGGACCGCACGCTCTTCCAAAAGCTCGCGCGGGTCGGATGGTCGGATTGGAGTCGGTGTGGTCGCAGTTGCGCTCTCGCGGCTACGAACACAGCTTCATTAACGAACTCGACCCGCTCCATCAGGATCGACGCCTAATCGGACGCGCTCGCACGATGCGCTACCTCCCTAATCGTCCCGATGTGCGCGAGCAGGTCTATTCGAAGCGCAGACAACTCAACTACGTCTCCGCCGACGAAGCGCTCCCGGGCGACATTCTTGTTTTCGACGCTGGTGGAGACACGCGCTCCGCTGTCTCGGGCGATGCCGCCCTGGCCAAAACGGAGTTCGAGGAATTCCAGCGGAGCCTCTTGCTTGAAGACCGGTCGATGGACGGCGTCTACCCGCCGAGTGAAGAAACCCGCAGAGAGTATGAACGCCAGCGTGAGAGTCGTCGTTAGGGAGAGAACCGGGAGAGAACCGGGACAGACTCAATTAAAACGCTCCTGCAGCACGAGTGAGTAGCTTCTTGCGGGGTCGGCCAGGTGGGCGCAATTTGAGATCCACGCCGTGGGCGACTTCTAGTTGCGCGACGAACTGCTTGTTTCCCAATGGTTCACCCGAACGAGTCGCTGCCCGAAAACGTTCCGCCCAGTCGTTGTCTAGGGGGTCGGCATCGCTGTACAGACCGGGCGGAAGGGTAACAGGTTAGACCGGGCGGATAGGTAACACCATGGCGAGATGCCATGGAAGGAGACCTATCCGATGGAAGAACGCAAGAGATTCATTGAAGACTGGCTGCGAGCGGGGGCGGCGACGAACGTGGCGGCGCTGTGTCGACTCTACGGGATCAGCCGCAGGACCGGATACAAGTGGTTAGAACGCTTCCGTCAAGGCGGTTGGCCAGAGCTGGAAGACCGCTCGCACGCGGCACACCGTCAGCCCGGTCGGATACCCGAGTCGGTCGAGCGACGAGTGATAGAAGCGCGTCGGCAGCATCCGAGTTGGGGGCCGAAGAAGCTCAGGGCCTGGCTGGAGTCGAAAGAGTCACAGACAAGCTGGCCAGCGGCGTCGACGATCGGCGACGCGCTGAAGCGAGCCGGACTCGTTCGCGGGCGCAAGCGGATGCGGCGACTGGCCGAAGCGGCACCCAGTCCGTTGCGCGAACCCGAAGCGCCCAACGACCTCTGGACGATCGACTACAAGGGGCAGTTTCGCACCGGCGACGGCGTGCTGTGTTATCCGCTAACGGTCGTCGACGGATATAGTCGTTTCCTGCTCAACTGCACCGCACACGTGGGCACATCCTACGCCGAGGCCCGCCGAGGCTTGGAGCGGTTGTTTCTGGAGCGCGGGCTGCCACGAAGGATACGCTCAGACAACGGTTCGCCGTTCGCCTCCATCGGCACCGGACGCTTGAGCCGGTTGAACGTCTGGTGGCTGAAGCTGGGCATTGCGGTGGAGCGCATCGAGCCGGGCAAGCCGCAGCAGAACGGTCGCCACGAGCGGCTACACCGCACGCTCAAAGCCGAGACAGTGAGACCTCCGGCTGGCGATCGTCGCCGACAGCAGCGCCGCTTCGACCTCTTTCGTCATGAATACAACCAAGAACGTCCGCATGAAGCGTTGAGACAGCGGCCCCCGGCGGCGTTCTATGCACCAGCAACACGCGCCTATCCCAGCGAGCTTGCTGATCTGGATTACCCGGGGCACTGGGAGCGCCGACGAGTGCGCCACGACGGACGCATCAAGTTCCTCGGCGAGAAGTACTTCCTGAGTGAAGCGTTGGCTCGCGAGTTGGTCGGGCTAGTCGAAGTGGACGAAGCCATTTGGCAGATCTGGTTCGGTCCGGTGGAACTCGCCTTGTTCGACGCCGCCAACCGCGTACTGTGGCCGCTCGGCTCGGCAGTCAGTGGCCCCCGCGGGGGCCACTGACCACCGCCTATACTGTTACCCATCCGTCCGGTTTAGAGTGTTACCTATCAGACCGGTCGTTCACCGCAAGGTCCGTGGCCCAGTCCCCGCTCGGAGAAACTTCCGGCCCCAGCTCAAGATCAACCGAACCTGCTGGGTCTCACCGGTTGGGGTCTAGTGCCTAGTGGCCGCGATGGGGTTCGTTTTTATCGACGTATCCGCTTTGAACCATTCGAGGCCTCCAGATACAAATCCGTACAGGTAGGTGAATCCAAATCCTGCCGCAACAACTGGGGCAGCATAAGGTGCCAGCCACGCCACAACCAGAGCCACATTGACCAGGCCAATGGAAAAAGCCGACTTGGTGACACTCCGGATGAGGCCCGGCATGCGGTAGGGCAGCAGCATCGACACGGTATGCAATGTAAATACAGCTGCGAGGACGATCGCTACATCGAAACTGAAAACTCTCGCCAGAAGCAAGACGAAGAACATGTGGCGAATCAGCTCATTCGTTGGTGAGCCGACTCCCACGACTGATCCTGGAACGATCCGTGAAACGACGCGGATCAGCATCGAGGCCACTGCTGCGACGCCGACAATGCCGCATATCCAACCGTAGTGCATCCCGACTGTCAATATGAACGCCGTATGAGCTACGGCATCGCATACGTTGTCCAGAACGGCCCCAAATTCACTCTTGATATTGAGCTTGACCGCGACAATGCCGTCCAGGTCGTCTATGAAGTTGTTGAACACGATGAGCGGCAGGATGTACCGATAGCCATCATCGAAAAAGAGCACAGCGATTGGCAGCACTCCCAGCAGTGAGATGCCGTTCGCCAGGTTTCTAACGATCCAATTTCTCGCCATCATCAAAAATCTCGATTATGTCCGCATCGCCGGACCAGATCAGCCTTTTGCTCTCAGAACGAAGAAGTGATTTGTTAGGTGCGGGATCCGCAGTCCCAGAGCCCCAGCCACCCAAACAACCAACGGGCCGCTCAGGCGTACGGACCAGTATGCGAGACGGCCGACGATGGGGGTCAACCGCAATGGCTTCGGCATCATCTCCTTCCACTTGAGAACAGACTCACAGCCGATCTGAAGCAGCGTATAGGGCGCGTTCAACTCGACAGTTGAAACAGTGAGTCCAACGCCTTCAAAGATCCGCCGATACGACCGGACCGAACGGTACACAGCCTGATACTCTCCCTGGCGCGTGACGGTCCCCTCACGCACAGTGGTCTCCCGGCACAGGATCACACCGCCAGCCTCAAGAAAGGGAATGAGCTTTCGGAGAAGCGCACTCACGTCTTCGGTTTTGAGGTACATCAGCATGCCGCCGAAGAACATCAAGGAATAGACGCCTTCTGGCTCAAACTCGAACACGCTGCCGTGGAGAGTCTTGATATTGGCGTACGGAGCGCAACGGCGCTCTAAATCTTCAAACAGCGACGAGCTGGCCTCGACGGCGACAACGTTAGTGAACCGGCGGGAGAAGAACTCTGCCCAGTAGCCCATGCCGCTGCCGAGGTCCAGCACGGTTCCGTTGGTGTTGACGCTGGCGATGAGGCGCTGGACAATTCTCGATTCTGCCCGGAATCGAAACCGACCTGCCCCTGCGGGGAAGCCAAATCCGTCCATCATATAGGGCGCGAGCGTCGATGGCTGTGCAGCGTTCCAGTATTGGTGGACAGTTGCGTAGTCCAGCTCAGTCCTACTGGACTTCAAACGCTGATCAAGCTGCCTCACGAGGTTGCGAACCGGTGGCGCACCGTTGTACTCCGTTTAGGCGAGTTTCACCAACGATTTCCGTTCCCTTCGCTTCGTGGCGACGCGACTTCGCGAACAACCTCTCGGCGATGCGCAGGTCGTCAAGCGTATCGATTTCGTACCAGTTCCCATCATCAAAGGATACGGCCCGCGCGTCGAACACCCCGTCGACGGTCATGTCGCGGAAAATGGCCTCGTAATAGTCGTTCAGCCTGTCCGCGGAAACGTACTCATCGAGATATTTCCTCATGCGGCGCCAGGTGGCCAGGGAGAGGCTGTGGATGTTCACGGTCTTGTAGGTAATGGAGTCTCGTGTGGCGCTACTCCTCAGCTGAAACGCGACGACCCGGCCGGATCCGTCCAGCGTGACGGTAGTCCCGTCCATCCACGGTTGTCGGGTCGCGAGCGCGATCCTATCCGGGTAAAGCATCCCTGACAGCAGGCTGGCCTCGAAGAATAGGTCGCACTCCAGCAGGAGAAAAGGCCGCTCAATTGCATTCCGCGCCAACCACAGCGAGTAGAGGTTGTTGGTTGTTCGATACCTTGGGTTGTCGATGTAGCTAATTTTCAGACCGGATATGAAGCTGCCCAGGAACTCTCGAATCCGATCACTCTGGTGACCGACAACGACAATCAGCTCTTCAAACCCCGATTGCTCCAGACAGGCTATCTGTTGCTCAAGGATGGGAACGCCGTTAACTTCCGTGAGGCACTTGTGGCTAGTCTCAGTTAGCGCACCAAGCCGACTGCCGGTTCCAGCTGCGAGTAGCAATGCGGTTCGTACGCGGTCATTTTCCAAATACTGAGTCTCCAGTTGTTCCCGTCGGAAACACGTCGTGTCGTCCCTGACCCAGGATTAGGACAGCCGACACCCGGCTGCAACAAGTCCGTCTCTGCACTGGAGCCACGTCCAGCACTCATTCTCCGCCGCGCCGCCCTTACGAGATGCCGCCCGGTAATGGCGTTCAGGTAACGCCGGACAGCTGTTGAGGAACACCCGTTTCGCACCTACCCGCGGCACCCCACCTACACGAACTGTCTCAAGCCAACGGCGCTACCCTGCGGGTCATCCAGCACCCAGATCCGGCCTATATTTTGTTCCAACCAGCTTGCGGTTCAGATGTTTCTGGGCTGGCAATCAACAGTACCACACGCGCGGACTGACCTACCCGCTGCTAGTCGCGGAGGGCCCTTTGGGGGCACTTTGGGAGCAGTTTCCCCAAGCGATGAGCGGTGTACAAACCGGGCGGATGGGTAACACCACGGCGTATGCCTTGGAAGGAGAACCAGGACAGTCTCAATAATGGAAGGTAACGGGAAGCCTCAATCATGACGTGCCGGTAGCACGAGCAAGCCGCTGTTGGCGCGGTCGGACGGAACGCATACCTCAAGGTCCTCCCTGCAGGCGAATTCCAGCTTCGTGACCTATCGCTTGTTCCCCAATGACTCCCTGGCGCACGTCGCTACGGGGAAAGCTCTGGATCAGCGTCGATTTGCAACCCGCTCTAGTGGTCTCAGTGGCGACGTCTGTAGCCTCTCATAGCCTGAAAGCAGCATCGGCCCGCTCTTTAGAGCGGGCGTTCAGCGTTTCCCGCGAGAGGGTGTCCAAGAATGTCCGAAATGTCAGACGCCCTACAGACCCGACCAGGCCGCCAACCGGACATCCTCGGGGCTCCACGACCCGAGAGCGGCCCGGGGGAGCGATGGTATTATCGATTGACTGCAACGGATGCGGCTTGTCCTGCATCGGTATCGCGATAAAGGACTTCCCAGACTTTTCCATGGCATGGTTTAGCAAGGACTCCAATCAAGGAGGCGATCAGAGCAAGGTACGTACCGAGGGTCTATGGATCAAGTGCGACTCTTGCGGTGCGATCATCTGGAAAAAAGATCTTGAAGCCGCAGGCTACGTCTGCGACAAGTGCGGCTTCCACTTCAAGATCAGCGCGTGTGATCGCCTCAAGCTGCTCTTCGACGACCAGAACTGGGAAGAGTTCGATACGACCCTGCGCTCGACCGATCCGCTGCAGTTCGTTGACAAAAAAACCTACCAGGACCGGCTCGCGGCGGCCAAGGCCAAGACCAACAACGAGGACGCCCTTGTATCCGCCCTGGGTAAGATCTTCGGTCGCTCTGTCGTGGTTTGCGCCATGGAGTACAGCTTTATCGGCGGCAGCATGGGCTCTGTCGTCGGCGAAAAGATCACGCGCGGCGTCGAACGCGCCATCAATCAGAAGACGCCTCTCATTGTGATCTCCGCATCTGGCGGCGCGCGCATGATGGAGGGCATGGTCAGCTTGGTCCAGATGGCGAAGATCTCAAGCGCGTTGACACGCCTATCCGACGCCAAGCTACCGTACATCAGCATCTTGACCGATCCCACGACGGGCGGTGTCACGGCTAGCTACGCCATGCTCGGCGACCTCAACGTAGCCGAGCCCGGTGCTCTGATCGGCTTCGCAGGACCACGTGTCATTGAGCAGACGATCCGCCAGAAGCTTCCGAAGGGGTTTCAGACCTCCGAGTTTCTCGTGGAGCACGGCATGCTTGACGCCGTGGTGCCACGGAAAGAGTTGAAGGATTTCGTCCACAAAGCGTTCGAGTTCTTCTGCGCGCCAATCCAATGACCTACCAGCAGTCGGTCGACTACCTGCTCGCGCTACTCGGCGCGAGCGGCCAGCGGCTGGGGCTTGAGCGCATCACGAAACTTGTCGAATTACTCGGTCGTCCCGACAAGGCGTTTCGGATAATCCATATCGCGGGCACCAACGGAAAAGGCTCGACCGGCGCGATGATCGAGGCCGGTCTGCGGGCGAACGATTCGACCACGGGATTCTTCTCGTCACCTCACCTATCAGAGTTCTCTGAACGCTTTAGGATCAACCGTCAACCAATTGATAAGTCAGAGTTTGCGGACTCATTAAGTAGATGTAGGGATGCATCTGAACAGTTGGCTTCAGACTCGGACGGCAAGTTCCAAGCGACGATGTTTGAGGTGACTACGGCAGCGGCGTTCTGCGCATTCGAGCTGGCTGGCGTCGAGTGGGCAGTGATCGAAACGGGACTTGGGGGCAGGCTGGATTCGACCAACGTAGTCGAACCGGACCTGACGGTGATCACGCCGATCGCGCTCGATCACGAGGCGACGCTCGGCAACGATCTCGCGACCATCGCTGGCGAAAAGGCGGGCATCTTGAAGCCTGGCGTACCGACTGTGTTTTCGCTCCAACTCCCTGAAGCCGAGGCCGTTCTGGCGGAGCGAGTTGCGGAGAGTTCGACGTCTGTGACGTGGGCAGCCAAAGAGTGGCAGGTGCGGAACGCTGCGCCGGACTCGCACGGGCGGTTTCACATCGAGGTTGGCGGTCCAGGAGGCAAGTCCGTCACTTCCCTGCTCGGCTTGCCTGGCGAACACCAGGTCGAAAACGCGGTGACCGCAATCGCCGCCCTCGATGCTGTCGGGGTCCCCGATCAGGCCATTGCGCAAGGGCTCGAGTCCGTGGAATGGCCCGGTCGACTGGAGTGGATCGACACGAGGCCGAGCGTCCTACTCGACGCGGCCCATAACCCCGCCGGGGCACGCTCCCTGGCCCACTTCATGGCACGGTTCTGTGCCGATCGCCGTATCACGCTCATCTTCGGCGTTTCGAGAGACAAAGCGGTGGACGAGATGGCTGGGGCCCTGTTTCCGCTGGCGGATCGCGTCGTCTTGACCCGCTCCGCTGTCCGTCGATCACAGGACGCCGAGACGCTGGCCGAGGCAGTGGGGCATCATGGCAGGGTGGTTGAGACTTCTCAAGATGCGGCAGATGCCTGGAAAATTGCCTCTCGCGATCAGTCACCTGAACATCTGGTTGTCATTGCCGGTTCGATTTTCTTGGTGGGTGAACTACGAGAACAACTCCTCGAGGCGGGAGTCTAGCAATGCGTGAACTCCTCAGTCATGCCCGTTCGACCCTGTGGATGTGCCCGCTGATTGGAGTCGCGACGGTCTTCATGGGCACCGTCTCGATGTTCTCGTCGATCTTTGACGCGACGGGCAAGCTGCAGCACAACGTGGCGGTCGCTTGGGCCAAGATGCTGCTAAGGATCTGCCTCGTCCGCGTGGAAGTCATCGGTGCGCATCGACTCAAGCCCGATCAGGCGTACGTCTTTTGCTCGAATCACTTTAGCCTGATCGATACACCGTTGATGTTCGCTTCGATGCCGCGGCCGTTTCGCATCCTCGCTCGCCATCGGCTGTGGCGCATCCCCTTCCTCGGCTGGCACCTGGGTCGCGCCGGACACCTACCGGTGAACCGCGGGAATCCACGGGAAGCGATCAAGAACATTCAGCAAGCCGCCGACAAGATCCGTACCGGTACGACGATCCTGCTTTTCCCGGAAGGCGGCAGACGACACGGCAACAGCGCACATCCGTTTAAACCTGGTGCCGCCCATATCGCCATTCGCGCAGGCGTGCCCGTCGTGCCTGTCGCCATCGTTGGCACGAGCAACATACTGCCGCGCGGCTCGTCACACCTGCGCCCGGGACGAGCCCAGTTGCGAATTGGAGACCCTATTCCGACCGCCGAGCTGATCAAGAAAGACGGCAAAGACCTGATCCGGCATGTACAAGACGAAGTGGAGCAGATCTGGGCCGCCGATTCCTGGAGCTAGTCGCCGTCGCGATCAAGGGGTTCAAGTCCCTTGACGTCACGACGCTCGTCTTCGATGAGGTCTCGCAATGCTTCTGATTGCTCCTTGATGTCCTCGTTCTCCGACTCCAGGCCGGACTCGATCCAGTCACCGGCCCGCTGAAGAACGACGTCACGAATATTGGGCTCGTTCATCCGCTCCTTCGTAAAGGAGTACGACATGTCGACGAGAACGTTCGCCACGATCATCTTGACGTCTTCGGCATCGACTGTGACAGGGCCAGCCTCGAACGTTGCTTGCGCGCCCGCTAGGTCATCGCCTGAGCCCGCCAGCAGAGCAACCGTCTCCATGACACCGAGAGCTAGCGTCTGCTGTATTCCGGCCTGAAGTTGAACATCGGAAATCTGTTGGCCCTCCGCGAGCGATGCCATCAGCGATGCCTCAGCGAGGTCGCCTGGAGGGAAAGGGATGTCCAGGATCACGTCGCCAGTTCCAAGCGCGGACTCGAAGTCTCCGAGCCCTTCGACGAACGAAATGATGTTCTGTCGCGCGTCGCGCTGCACCTGTTGCATCGGACCACGGACGAGCGCAATCAAGTCTGCGTTCTCCTCGAGAGCGAGTCGGCATGTCTCCGAAGCCGCAGCATTTCCTCTAGCAAGTCCGGCCGTGAGTAATCCATGCCAGACGACGGCCCTCTGGGCCCACTCGCCTTCGCCCTCTGCCGCATATCCCAATTCTTCTACGGCGTCTGGGAAGTCGCCTTCTTGATGCTCGGTAGCAGCCGACTGCCAGTACCACTCGGAGCTTCCTTGGGCGGGTCCTTCGGGCCCGGAACTGCAACCGACGAGGAGACTCACCGCGATCGCAAGTCCAACGATGCAGTGGTGTGTTGTGGTCAAGGGTTTTGTAATCATTCGTACCTCACTCGGTCGGAAGATGTAACACATACGGGCCGACCAAATCAACCGCGCTGCCCTGGACGGGACGGGCGGCCCACGGCAGAACGGCCGCCGCGATCAGCCGAGAACGTGCTTCGCAATCGTCTGAAGCTGCATGTTCGAGGAGCCCTCGTAGATCGTGCCGATCTTCGCATCGCGGTAGAGCTTCTCGACTGGGTAGTCTTTGCTGAATCCGACACCACCGTGGAGATCGACAGAGAGCGTAGCGATCCGGACAGCTAGCTCGGTCGCGTAGAGCTTGGCCATTGCGGCCTCTTTGATGAAAGTCTTGCCAGCGTCGTTGAGCCGGGCTGCGTTATAGACCAATAATCGAGCAGCCTCGATCTCAGTGGCGGCCTGGGCCACTTGATGCTGAACAGCCTGGAAGGACGATAGCGACTTGCCGAACTGCTTGCGCTGATTGACGTGAGTGATGGCGTGATCGAGGGCAGCCTCGGCAAGGCCCAACATCTGTGCTCCGATCGCGATGCGCCCCTCGTTGAGGGTCTCGATGGCGATCTTGTACCCCTTCCCTACCTCGCCCAGTACGTTCTCGCGAGGGACTCGGCAATTCTCCAATATGAGCTCACAGGTGGAGGACGCGCGGATCCCGAGCTTGTCTTCCTTACGCCCGACTTCGAACCCGGCGAACGAACGCTCGACCAAGAAACTGGTGACTCCACGATAGCCAGCGCCTGGGTCAACGGTTGCAAAGACGATGAACAGTTCCGATTCGGCGGCGTTCGTGATCCACAGCTTGCGACCGGTCAACAAGAAGTGATCGCCGTTCTCAACAGCACGGGTTTGGAGCCCGAAGGCGTCGCTCCCGGAGGCGGCCTCGCTCAGAGCGTAGGAGCCGATCCAGGAGGAGGCCATTCGTGGAAGGAATCGTTTCTTCTGCTCGTCGCTGCCCCACCGCTGGAGAGCGTTGTTGACGAGGGTGTTTTGTACGTCGACGATGACGCCAGCAGAGGCGTCCACGCGGGACAGCGCCTGCACAGCGAGAATCGACATGAAGAACGAGCCATCTTGGCCGCCGTACTCCTCGGGCACGCTGACAGCCATCAGCCCTAGTTCAAAGAATCGGTCGATCAGATCCGAACGAAACTGTCCGGCATCGTCCATCGCCCGGACGTGCGGACCCACTTCCTGCTGGGCAAACCGGAGGACCGTGTCGAAGAAGAACTGTTCGTCCTCATCGAGAATGGTGATTGGAGTCGACATTACAGCCTGACACCGAAGCGGTGCGACTCATACGGATGTTAGGCCGCGCGTTTGCTACTGCTGCTCGCCCGCCGGGTCTTCTGTCACCACTTCTTCGGCGACAGGATAGTACAAGATGCACTTGCAGAACTCGCAGGTAATCACTTCTTCCTGGCTCCTGCGCCTCAGTTCCTGCAGCAAGTGCGGACGCTGAACCATATGGCAACAACTGCAACGATTGCCTTCGACGGGCGATACCGCGCGTGCCCCCAGCTTGCGGCGAACCCGGTCATAAGCGCGGAGCAGCCGCGGGGGCACCTGGGCGGCAACTTCATCGCGACCAGCTTTCGCTTCCGCTAGCTTCCGCCGGTTACCATCAACGACCTTTTCAACCTCGGCCACCTCCTTGGCTACGCCTTCGCTCTCTTCGGCTAGAGCTGTCTCCGCCGCCGTGACCTTCTCAGTAAGGCTCTCGGACTCTTCCATCCTTTCGAGAATGCGATCTTCTGCTGTCTTGATCTCTTTGCGAACGAACGAAATCTCGTTTCTCAGCGCACGATACTGATCGTTCGTCTTAACCTCAGCGATCTGCTCTTCGAGACGCTTGGACTTCTCTTGAGCAAGAGCGACCTCACCTTCAAGCCGCCGCCGGTCCGTCTCATTCTCTTCCAGGGCCTGCTTTTCGGTCGCGAGTTGGGCCTTGTGATCCTTCAGTTTCTCTTCAATCTCCGCAACATGTTTGGGCAGTCGCCCGATCTCATCTTCAAGCTCATCGAGGTGTTCATCGAGCTTTTGAATGTCGCGAATCAGATCAAGAAAGGAGGCCATGGACGTCGGGCCAGTTTAGCACAGCTAGCGCTCCGAGACGGCCCCAGAGAATCGACCAAACAGGGCTCGCTTGGCCGCATCGAGCTCTGAAACACGCAAGGCGACACAGAGTCCATAGAGAACTCCGACACCTGTTAGGACCGACCCCGCGACGGTCCCAGCCCGGCCCCAGAACCCTGTCCCCAAGCTATTTTCAAGCCAACCAGACACTACCCAGCAAACTACCCCCATGCCGACAGCGGCTACACAAATTCTCACTAGACTCCGTGCCAAACGGCCGCCCTCGAGTCCGTTCGTCTTGTTTCGTAGAAAGAAGAACAGAAGCAGAAAATTCAGTACAGCGACGAAAGAGGTGGAGAGAGCCAATCCGGCGTGATCCCAACCGAGAACGTGGATCAAGTACCAATTCAGTCCATAGTTCAGCGCGACGGAGAGAGCCGCTACAGCCATCGGGATGCGGACATCCTCTAGCGCGTAGTAGGCCGGTGTTAGCACCTTCACGGCTGCGTATGCGGCGAGGCCGACGCAATAGTAGGCCAGCGCCGCAGCCGTCTGTTGCGTGTCATACGCGGTGAACTCACCTCGCTCATAGATCAGCCCAACGATCGGCTCTCGGAGCACGACGAGTCCGACGGTCGCAGGTAGAGTCAGCAGGAAAACGAGGCCCAGCGAACGCGACAACGTATCTCGAAACTCATCCATGCGTCCTGCTGCAGCACTCCGCGAGATCGCGGGTAATGTGGCCGAAGCAATGGCGACGCCAAACAACCCTAGTGGCAGCTGCATGAAGCGGAACGCGTAACCAAGCCACGAGACGGGTCCGTCCAAGATGTTTCCCGAATCATCGACGAGCTGAGAAGCAAAATTCGTATTGACCACGACGTTGATCTGAACCGCGGCCGCTCCAATGACGGCCGGGAGCATCATCAGCAGCACCTTACGCAGCGCGGAGTTTTGGATATCGAAGGCCCAGCGGAACCGAAGGCCCTCGGCTCGCAGACTCGGGATCTGTACGGCGTACTGAGCCAGGCCACCGAGCAGAGCGCCGCACGCCATGCCAACGATGGGCTCAAAGTTCCACAGTGGACCGACCCAATAGCCGATCGCCAGACCAGAAGCGACCGAGACAACATTGAAGCAGGCAGAGGCCGCAGCCGGTACGCCGAACTTACCTTTGGCATTTAGGGCTCCCATCGCCTTCGCTGCCAGGGCGATGAAAAGCAGGAAGGGCGTCATGATCCGAGCCATGCGAATCGTCAATTCCATCTTCCCCGGCACCTCGGCAAATCCCGGGGCCATCAGGGACACGACTTCTGGCATAAAGATAATCAGGACAAAGCAGATCACTCCAATGACCGGAACCAGGACGGTCGCAAGCAAGTTGTAAAGATGGTGAGCTGCCGAATTTCCCTTCGTCTCCTGTTCCCGAGAGAAGACAGAGACGAACGCAGCAGATAGGGCCCCTTCGGCAAGCAGGTCGCGGAACAGATTGGGAATGCGAAACGCGGTTACGAAAGCGTCATAGACGTAACTGCCTCCGGCGCCGAAGAAGTTCGCAAAAACGACTTCTCGCACAAGACCGGTGATACGACTGAGGAAAACGGCGGCGCTGACAACGCCCGCCGAGCGAATAACGCGAGAATGAGCATCGCCGGAGTTCGACCGCTCCGATGAGGCTGGCTCAGCCGGGGGGCCCTTCGGCATCGACCTAGACTAGCATGCAAGGGGCTGGTATCAGCTAGGAGACAGCGAGATGCGCAACCACGCCGTTCAAGACGTAGACGACTAGGTCTGTTCCGTCGGGCAACTTGAAAATGTACTGGTCGGTGTAGCCTTCCCCGGCGACTCCGCGGAAGGACATCCGCGGACGACCGAGCCGACTGATCAGTTCCTCGACAGTGGCACCGACTGAGACACCCTCGGGAATAGCAGGATCGGACTGTGCCGCGACTGTCGCTGTTCGGGGTCGTGCGCCCAAATGAGAGCCGCTAGCCGAACGGATGACAACTACCTGCTCGGCTTGATCGACCTGCTGCTCTTCTGGCTCCTCGCGGGCCAAGGCGGAGTCATCGACGACTCCGTCGTCGGCGTCGGCGCCCGCTTCGACCTCGACTTCACTATCGACAATGTCGGAACTTGTACTCGAGCCGCCCCATTGCACCGACAGTACAGCAAGGTTTTCCGATGGGGCCAGGAGAGTCGGTTGCCAGTTTTCATCGGCAACTCCGGTCGCTTGAATGCCGCCGACAAGCGCCATCGGGGCCGGAGCACCAAAGCCGGTCGGACCCAGGTCCCAGCTAATGTTCTGTCTGCGTTGTGGCACAACCTGACGCTGAGTGGCTACGCGACTGCCAGAGGAGGAGCTCCGAGCGGGATTGGCGGCTCGAGATAGCGGATTGCCCATCCTCGTGAGTACCCCGCCGATACCAGCGCCAGCTGCGGCACCAGCGCCAGCTGCCGTGGCTACACCGTGACCGTAGCTGATCATGGCCTGAGCCGAGAGCACTCCAGCCCCAACAGAGAGAGCGACTGCTACTGTCGCGCAGATGACGGTGACGGTGATGATTCGCATGACGGGTTAGCTCAGAAATATTCTGCCAAAGAAGACGGTAGACGGCTATCAGCCTAACACTCTACGCCTCATCAGCTCGACCACCTACGACCCCGATTGGAGCAATGCCGCGCACGTTATGCGCAGGAAGCGACTAGTCGTCGCGTCCAGTATAGTATTTCGAATAATAGTAGTACTGGTAGTAGCCGAAGCTCTTACCCAAGAACCAGGGCTGCACGCAATTCATGATGACACCGATCATCTTCTGCGTGGGGATATTTTGCAGTGCACGCATCCAGAGCATCCGATTGGTGTGATCTTCTCGCACGACCAGCACGACTCCTTCGACCTGCTCTTGAATCAGGTCGAAGTCCGCGAACACACCCGCGGGAGGAGCGTCGATGACGCAAAACGTAAACTGCTCCTTCAACGCTCCAGCAATCTCCTTCCAGCGACGGGTGTTAAAGAGGTCGGCGGGTCCGGTTTGCGATTTGCCACCGGGCAAGAAGAAGAGGTTCGAAAAAGGCTCGACGCGACGAACTGATTCACTCAATGTCGCTTTGCCTGTGATGACCTCGGCAAGCCCCGGGCTGGAATCGACTCCAAAGTACCGCGCCAGGCTCGAACGGTGAAGATCACCATCCACGAGTAGCACATTGAATTCGGGGTTCAATGCCAGGACACCGGCCAAATTGACCGCGCTGACGCTCTTGCCATCCCCTGACTCCGCACTCGTCATGACGAGAGAGCGAGGGCGCGCAGAATGCTGCAGGATTTTAGTGCGGACGATGCGGTACTGCTCGGCGGCGTGCGAATTTTCACCGCCAAAGGGCAGTAACGGTATTCCTTGCTTGATATGAACTTGGATCGAATTGAGGTCGCTCAAAACCCCCACCTGGAGATCCGCGGGCAATGTCCCGTCGAAGACGTCTGCCGTCGCGTTCGGGCCAGCCGGTGACACATCGGGAATCACCGATCCGACGTAACTATCGTCTTGTCGTCCCGCCGGGTCAGTGAACTCTCTTTCCATTGTCAAGACTCCCCACCAACGCCGAGGCTCTTCAGAACGAGATCCAGCCGAAATACAAACTCGTCGCCACGACCATGGCGACCATAGACAGAATCACTGACGAAGCAACAACGACGCGCTTCTGGAAAGCGAATCCAGATGGACCTGGGCTCGCCTGGAGATCGCGGTCATCCTGATCAATAACAGGTATCCGACCCAGTACGGCAACTTCGGGGGGCAACTCCCATTCACCCAGTACGACGTTCTTCTTCAGCTCTAATAGAAAACCGAGAGTACACGCCAGTACCAGAGACGCGAGCGACGCCCCTCCAGCAATTGCCGCTCGCGGCGGCCAGACAGGTTTAGACGGGACACGCGCAGGCTCCAAAATACTAAAACGTTCCGAACGTTCTCGCTGCTCCATCGTGGTAGCCAAATTCGCATCGAAGCTCTTACCGTTCAACTCTGTCCATTGCACCAGGGCCGTCTCGTAGTCGCGCTGAACTCCCGCCAGCTCTTGCTGATGGAGCGGGATCCGACCCATCTTCGAGGTAGACACGCCAAGGGCTGTCGAAGCCCGCAGTCGACGTGCCTCGGCAGCCTCAATGGTCTGATCAGCGACAACAATCTGAATCCTCAATTGGCTGATCCGAGTTTCGGCCTGAAGCACGGCTTGGGCAGTCTGAAATGACAACTCGATGGTCTCGTTGGCCTGGATGGCCTCCGGGTCGTCGTTTGGAAGCGACTCATCTAGTTCCGGTGGGGACGTCTGAAGCTCTTCTAAGTAGGCTTTCGCATGGATGACATCGGGGTGGTTGTCGCTGTAGCGAGACTGAAGCAAGTCATACTGAGCCATAGCGGTAGCCAAGAGGTCTCTGGCTCCACGCGGAGGCCCGCCCCTCTCGCCAAAGACATCGATCGAAGCCCGCTCCTCCGCCGCCGCCCGATTCACGATCTCTAACGTCGTCAGCGCCGCATCGAGGGAGTTCTCTAAAAACATCTTGGCTTGGTGTGCTCGGGCAACTTCCGACTCGGCAGCTTGGTATGCGACTTGACTGCGCGCAATCTGCGCGCCCAGGGCTCGCTCCTGCTCCGGCAGTTCCCCCATGAACCGTAGGCGATAGTCCCGAAGCGCGAGCTCGGCCTCGTCTAGGCGAGATTTAGCCTCTCGGATCTGAGCGTTGAGGAACTCGGAAGTGCCTAACGCTGCGTTAGTCCGGGTTCTCAGGTTCTCCTGAACAAAATTGCCCGCCAACCGGTTCGCGACTTGAGCGACGTGGTTGGCATTGTCAGCTTCGAATGCGATTTGGAATGCGGTGGTGTTTCCGCGATTCACAGTCATACCATCCACGAGCGAAACGAGAATGTCATCGGCCATGCGTCGCACGAGTTCTTCTTCGGACAAACGATCACGGTCCTCAGGATAGAGTTCGAACTCTTCTATCAAGCGAAGAAGATTGTCGTACGCAAGAATCTGCTGACTGATACGGTTGAGGCGGCTGTCCAAGCCCTCATTCACCGTCGCGGTGACAAACCGCTCTGGAATCCGCTGTTCCTCTATCAGGATCAGCGCGCGGGCGGTGTACATGGCTGGGATCAACATGACCACGACGATCGATACCGCCGCGAGCGAAAAAGAAGCCAGCGCGATCAGCAGCTTGCGCTTCCAGACCGCCCGCAAGATAGACAGCGGCATTAGCTCAGGGCGTTGAAATTGGACCTCTTCGTTCATGCTCAAGTTGCGTGGGTATCAGAATCAGTAAATGACAGCGCTTCGACGTAGCCGAGAAGAAAGCCGATAATGCTCCTCTTGATCTCCGTCTGCTGATTATCGGCCAGGTGGTCAATCCCGGCAACCCAACCAACGTGTACAGACCGGGCGGAAGGGTAACAGGTTAGACCGGGCGGATAGGTAACACCATGGCGAGATGCCATGGAAGGAGACCTATCCGATGGAAGAACGCAAGAGATTCATTGAAGACTGGCTGCGAGCGGGGGCGGCGACGAACGTGGCGGCGCTGTGTCGACTCTACGGGATCAGCCGCAGGACCGGATACAAGTGGTTAGAACGCTTCCGTCAAGGCGGTTGGCCAGAGCTGGAAGACCGCTCGCACGCGGCACACCGTCAGCCCGGTCGGATACCCGAGTCGGTCGAGCGACGAGTGATAGAAGCGCGTCGGCAGCATCCGAGTTGGGGGCCGAAGAAGCTCAGGGCCTGGCTGGAGTCGAAAGAGTCACAGACAAGCTGGCCAGCGGCGTCGACGATCGGCGACGCGCTGAAGCGAGCCGGACTCGTTCGCGGGCGCAAGCGGATGCGGCGACTGGCCGAAGCGGCACCCAGTCCGTTGCGCGAACCCGAAGCGCCCAACGACCTCTGGACGATCGACTACAAGGGGCAGTTTCGCACCGGCGACGGCGTGCTGTGTTATCCGCTAACGGTCGTCGACGGATATAGTCGTTTCCTGCTCAACTGCACCGCACACGTGGGCACATCCTACGCCGAGGCCCGCCGAGGCTTGGAGCGGTTGTTTCTGGAGCGCGGGCTGCCACGAAGGATACGCTCAGACAACGGTTCGCCGTTCGCCTCCATCGGCACCGGACGCTTGAGCCGGTTGAACGTCTGGTGGCTGAAGCTGGGCATTGCGGTGGAGCGCATCGAGCCGGGCAAGCCGCAGCAGAACGGTCGCCACGAGCGGCTACACCGCACGCTCAAAGCCGAGACAGTGAGACCTCCGGCTGGCGATCGTCGCCGACAGCAGCGCCGCTTCGACCTCTTTCGTCATGAATACAACCAAGAACGTCCGCATGAAGCGTTGAGACAGCGGCCCCCGGCGGCGTTCTATGCACCAGCAACACGCGCCTATCCCAGCGAGCTTGCTGATCTGGATTACCCGGGGCACTGGGAGCGCCGACGAGTGCGCCACGACGGACGCATCAAGTTCCTCGGCGAGAAGTACTTCCTGAGTGAAGCGTTGGCTCGCGAGTTGGTCGGGCTAGTCGAAGTGGACGAAGCCATTTGGCAGATCTGGTTCGGTCCGGTGGAACTCGCCTTGTTCGACGCCGCCAACCGCGTACTGTGGCCGCTCGGCTCGGCAGTCAGTGGCCCCCGCGGGGGCCACTGACCACCGCCTATACTGTTACCCATCCGTCCGGTTTAGAGTGTTACCTATCAGACCGGTCGTTCAGGCCGCGCCCCGAGCGTCCCGAGTTCATTAGACAGATACTTCGGGTAGAACCCTTATACGACGAGCGGCATACGCTGCGCCCCGGACTCACAGGCTGGGCTCAAGTTCGCTATCCCTACGGCGCAAACCTAAAAGACTCGGTGAGCAAGCTGGAATATGATCTGTTTTACTTGAAGAATGTGTCGTTCCTTTTTGACATCGCCATCATTCTTCAGACGGTCAAGATCGTACTTTGGGGTAGGGGTCGATGAGCCGACCGTCGGACGCGAAGATGCCTGAGCCAACCATAGACGAGTCTTCGCCGATGGAATTCATGGCACAACTGTCATGGGGTTCCGTGGTGTTGTTGAGCGGACTACTAGTGCTGCTGTTTTGGGATGTCGTCCCTGCCATGGCGAACGTTTGGTGGACGGATGAAGCCTACTCCCACGGACTGCTCATCCCGCCTCTGGCTGTCTATGTGGCGTGGTTAAACCGGGATGATGTGCTCGCGGCGCCCGCCGTCTCCGATTCTAGAGGTCTTGTACTGGCGGCCGCTGGTTGCAGCATGCACCTTTTGGGTCGGCTCGGAGCGGAGTTTTTCCTCACTCGTGTGTCTCTGGTAGTGATTCTCGCCGGAATCATCCTCACCTATTGGGGTATGGCGCGCCTGTGGAAGCTTTCTTTCTCGCTGATACTGCTCGCGACGATGGTTCCGATTCCACAGATCGTTTACAACAAGCTAGCCGCCCCACTGCAGCTGTTTGCTTCCTCCGTTGCCAGCAACACGCTGGAGTTGATGGGCGTTCCGATTTTTCGGGACGGCAACGTGATGCATCTCTCGGAGATCTCGCTGGGAGTGGCGGAAGCCTGTAGTGGGCTGAGAAGCATCTCATCCCTGAGCGTGCTGGCGCTGGTGATCGGCTATTTCGTCTGCAGCACCGTCGGAGTCCGAGTGCTGTTGTTCTTCATGTCATTTCCGGTGGCGATCGCGGTAAACGTGTTGCGTATCGTTATCACCGCTCTGTTTGCTCAAGAGGACCCGGCCCTGGCGGAGGGATTCTTCCACTCGTTCTCTGGATGGGTCGTCTTCGTGGTTGGTTTTGCGCTTATGTATGGGATCGCCGTTGGGTTCGCTCGCCTAGAGAGGTCGCAAGCAGAGCCATCTGGAGGCAGATCATGATGTCCACCGCGCTTCGCACCGGTTCGTTAGCCGCCTTGCTAGCGTTGACCTACACCGCAATAATGTGGAGCGGCCAGCGCATCCCGGAGGAACTTTACCAACCCCTCGAAACCATTCCGCTTGAGATAGGCGGGTGGACCGGCATCCAGGCCGCCCCCCTAACCAAGGCCGAAGAAGAGGTGCTACGAGCATCCTCCTACATCAAACGAACCTACGTTCGGGAAGATGACGCTAGTGCCGGTCTATTCGTCGCGTTTTATGCAATGCAGCGCGCGGGAGAGGCCATGCATTCTCCCAAACACTGCCTTCCCGGTTCCGGTTGGGAGATATGGAACTATACCGAGACAGCGGTTCCGTACGAAGGTGGAGAGGCCTCGATCAACAAATATTACATCCAGCGCGGCCGAGAGCGCTTGCTCGTTCTCTACTGGTACCAGAGCTACGACCGCGTGATTGCCTCAGAGTATTACGCGAAGGTTTGCTTGGTGTGGGATTCCGTGATGGCGCACCGCACGTCAGGCTCGATCGTTCGCATCACGGTCGTGGATACCCATGAGGGTGAACAGCAGGCGATTGACTTAGCGAGTCAGATCCTTCCACTCGTGAAGAGCGTGTTGCCGCGGTCTCACACCTAGTTAACGCTAATCAAGGATTAATCGGAAGCGCAGGCAAACAGACCGGTCTTGAATGTCAGAATATTTCCAACGCGAATGGCCAGGCGATGGCATCTGACGTACCCCGAAGTCATCGACCAAGGAGAGCTGGAAGAACTCGGATGTGGGCGGGCGGGATTCTCTGTCGGCGCTGGTGCGTAAACTGCACGACAAGCACGAACCGCTCTACGTCTGGAGGAAGCGGGTCGAAGAGGGCGGGCCCCAGAACCTGCGTGTGGTTGGTCGGCCCGAAATGCTCCGATCAGATCCCGAGGCCGCCAACGGGTGACTCCTCGTTGCTTATGGTTCGCCTCTGAACGTGCTGCGCGGTGCGATACCCGAGCACGGTGTGCGCGCTCAAGCTGGTCAGACACCAGCTAGGGCGGGACGATGCTTCAGTTACGGAGGGGAGGTGGTGAGCGCGTAGGGACTTGAACCCTAAACCTAGTGATTAAGAGTCACTTGCTCTACCAATTGAGCTACGCGCCCACACAGGGGATCAGGCCAACCCAGCCCGATAGGCCAATATAGCACGTCTTTCATGCTCTTCGGGGGCTCGTTCAGAGTTGCTTAAGAAGGACTCGTCCGGTGCGTGACGGAGTCATCTGACGGCGTCTAAATTGCTCTATCCAAGCGATCTAGGGGTTCAGAGGGCACGGTTTCCGACGATGCCCGTGATAGACTCACCAACAGTGAACTACCGTTATCCGTACCGGAACTATTCGACATGCTCTGCTCGAACGTACTTGATCGGAGTGAGGGGGCTGCTGCTCGCGTTCGCAGCATTTACCACTCTGGTTTTGGCGCAAGATGCTGACCAGGAGGAGGCCTACGTTGCCGAGGCCCAGACAAGTGGCGGCAACGCCTCGGACATGGCGACCGAAGAGTACCGGATTGGCGTTGCAGACGTGTTGGCTATTAACGTCTGGAAAGAGCCAGACCACTCCGTCGCGTCGGTCGTCGTGCGACCCGACGGCAAGATTTCAGTGCCCTTATTGCGTGAGATCACTGTCATCGGATTAACCCCTCTTGAGGCGGAGGACCTGCTGCAGGAGAAGTTCAAGGAGTTCATTAACAACCCGAACGTAACCATTATTATCAGGCAGATTCGCAGTCAGCTTGTCTATATGACTGGAGCCGTTAATCGACCGGGCTCACTGCTGATGCGACCTGGCATGACCGTCTGGCAGGCTCTTTACGAGGCGGGCGGCGTGGGCGCGTATGGCAAGAGGAAGAAGATATATATCGTACGAGACGTCGGGGGAACCCGCACGACGATTGACTATGATTACAACGCGGTGATGAAGGGCGATGTCGATGCAGACTTAGTTTTGCGGACCGGCGATACGGTTGTAGTCCCCGAGTAAATCTGCGGATACTCCGAAGGTTTCGACAGAATACTTGCCGGAGGGCCGTTTGACCACACGCTTTGTGCCCCGCCATTATTGCGTTCTGTTTGTCGCCCTCGTCGTGAGCGCTGGCGCATTGTTGGGCCAACTGGGTCCGTCAGCCAGACGTGTGCTGGGTCAACCGGACCTTCGTCAGAACGGATTCAATTCACTCGAAGGAGTTGAACTGTTTGCGCCTTCGTCGGTGGCCCTAGGCGAGCGTGATGCCGAGGTCCACGTTTATGTGGTTGATCGACTGAACAGTCGTGTCCTGGCCTGGCGGGACCTCGCCTCGGTTGGCAACAGAGTGGCGGAGACCGTGTTTTCTCGTTTGGCCCCGGGCTTTGTCGGATTGTGGCAGGTCAACGTACGAATGCCGTCCGATGAGAATTTCTTGGGGGGGGCCTGTGTACAGACCGGGCGGAAGGGTAACAGGTTAGACCGGGCGGATAGGTAACACCATGGCGAGATGCCATGGAAGGAGACCTATCCGATGGAAGAACGCAAGAGATTCATTGAAGACTGGCTGCGAGCGGGGGCGGCGACGAACGTGGCGGCGCTGTGTCGACTCTACGGGATCAGCCGCAGGACCGGATACAAGTGGTTAGAACGCTTCCGTCAAGGCGGTTGGCCAGAGCTGGAAGACCGCTCGCACGCGGCACACCGTCAGCCCGGTCGGATACCCGAGTCGGTCGAGCGACGAGTGATAGAAGCGCGTCGGCAGCATCCGAGTTGGGGGCCGAAGAAGCTCAGGGCCTGGCTGGAGTCGAAAGAGTCACAGACAAGCTGGCCAGCGGCGTCGACGATCGGCGACGCGCTGAAGCGAGCCGGACTCGTTCGCGGGCGCAAGCGGATGCGGCGACTGGCCGAAGCGGCACCCAGTCCGTTGCGCGAACCCGAAGCGCCCAACGACCTCTGGACGATCGACTACAAGGGGCAGTTTCGCACCGGCGACGGCGTGCTGTGTTATCCGCTAACGGTCGTCGACGGATATAGTCGTTTCCTGCTCAACTGCACCGCACACGTGGGCACATCCTACGCCGAGGCCCGCCGAGGCTTGGAGCGGTTGTTTCTGGAGCGCGGGCTGCCACGAAGGATACGCTCAGACAACGGTTCGCCGTTCGCCTCCATCGGCACCGGACGCTTGAGCCGGTTGAACGTCTGGTGGCTGAAGCTGGGCATTGCGGTGGAGCGCATCGAGCCGGGCAAGCCGCAGCAGAACGGTCGCCACGAGCGGCTACACCGCACGCTCAAAGCCGAGACAGTGAGACCTCCGGCTGGCGATCGTCGCCGACAGCAGCGCCGCTTCGACCTCTTTCGTCATGAATACAACCAAGAACGTCCGCATGAAGCGTTGAGACAGCGGCCCCCGGCGGCGTTCTATGCACCAGCAACACGCGCCTATCCCAGCGAGCTTGCTGATCTGGATTACCCGGGGCACTGGGAGCGCCGACGAGTGCGCCACGACGGACGCATCAAGTTCCTCGGCGAGAAGTACTTCCTGAGTGAAGCGTTGGCTCGCGAGTTGGTCGGGCTAGTCGAAGTGGACGAAGCCATTTGGCAGATCTGGTTCGGTCCGGTGGAACTCGCCTTGTTCGACGCCGCCAACCGCGTACTGTGGCCGCTCGGCTCGGCAGTCAGTGGCCCCCGCGGGGGCCACTGACCACCGCCTATACTGTTACCCATCCGTCCGGTTTAGAGTGTTACCTATCAGACCGGTCGTTCACCTGCGGGTTCCGCTTAAAATCCTAATTGATCGGGTCACGACCAACGACGATGTATTCATTTCAGTTCAGTAGGAGATTGCAGATGCGACTCGCAGAGATCTCGAACACGACCAGGCTCTGGGTGGCCATATTGAGCGTGGCATTACTCGTTGGTTGCATGAAGTCTCCGGAGGAGCAGTACGCGACATATATGGAAAGCGCGGCCGCCTTCGTCGCTGAAGGAGATCACACCAGTGCTGCTCTGCAGTTTCGCAATGCCGCTCGAACCGATCCCGAGGCGGCCGAGCCACAGTACCAACTCGCAAAGACTTATCTCGAAATGGGTCGACTGCAGGAGTGCTACCGAGCCATTAGGGAGGCGGTCTCTCTCGACCCTGATCATACCGATGCCACTCTGCTGATGGCCCAGATCTTGGCCCGCCTCGGCGACTCCGACGATGTCAGGGTGGCAGAGGGGATGCTGGAGAACGTCTTAGGTTCTCGTCCAGATGACGTTGAGGCCTTGTTCGCGCTGGCTGTCACTCGTGCCCGCTTGGGCTCGCGAGAGGATGCGGAGGCCTTCCTTGAGCAGGCCCTTGAGAATGCCCCAGATCACTTGCAGTCGGCTGTGGCACTGGCTCGCATTCGTCTCAGCCAAGACGACCGCGAGGCAGCGGAAGAGATTCTGCGCGACGCTGTAGCTGAGTCTGAGGACGAGCGACCCGCACGGATAGCGCTAGCACAATTCTTGCTGTTCGACAGTCGGGTGGACGAAGCCACCGGGGAGATCGACGGAATCCTTAGGGGGGACGAAGACTATATTCCGGCGCTTCTGGCACGTGGTCTGTTGCATCTTCGGGCTGGTGAGACGGACCTTGCCGAGGTGGCGTACAGGCGAGTTGCAGACATGCCGGACACCACGCACCCGACAGCATACGCACGAGTATTGGCGGTCAACGGAAAGGCTTCTGAGTCCACAGCCGAGTTCCAGCGCCTGTACGACGCGGACCCCTCCGATCGGAGCATGCGCACCGTCCTAATCGTTTCGATGCTTCGGGAAGGTGAGACGGATGCAGCAGAGGCCGTTCTAACCAATGCGATCGCTGAGAATGATCGGGACTTTGACGCGCGTTTGCAGCGTTCGGAGGTATACCTACGGTCCAACCGAGCCGAATTGGCCCGAGCTGATGTCGACACGGCTCTTGAGGTTCAGCCTACTAGCGCTCAGGCTCACTACCTACTAGCCAAAATCCATGAGGCGTCAGGAAATCCAACCGGAGCGCGGCAAGAGCTCGGTGAGTCTTTGCGGCTCCAGGCCGATTTCTTATTGGCCCGTCTCGACATGGCGCAAAGTCTTCTCCGTTCTGTGTCGCGCCGATCTGGACTCGACGTCTTGGACGAGGCACCCGAATCGCAGAAGAACGATCCCAAGCTGGTGAGTGGTCGAATTTGGGCCCAGATTGCCCTCGGTGACTATGACGACGCAATGGCTGCCGTTGCGACTACGAGATCTCAGCTTGGAGAACTACCAGACCTGAGGCTCCAAGAGGGCGTGATTGAGGCTGCCCGTGGGAATCATGCCAAGGCAGAACCGCTGCTAGAGGCGTCTCTCGAAGCCGCTCCCCAAGATCTACGTGCTTTCAATGCGCTCGTCGCCACCCAGATGAGTAACGAGCAGGCGGACACGGGACTCGCTACAGTGCGACGACACGCGAACGCCCATCGGCAATTGGGTCCGCTACAACTCGCGGCAGGAACGTGGTTTATCCGGGCCGGGGGTATCGACGAAGCTCGGGACTACCTGGAACGGTCTTCCGCTCTCGGAGACCCAACCCAGCAAGCGGAAATGCTTCTCGCACGTCTTGATGAGCGTGATGGCGACGATGAAGCCGCCATGGAACGACTCCAGGCGATCACCGCAAAGCAATCCAACCACGTCGGAGCTCTGGTGCGCTTGGCTGTTCTGCAGGAGAAGACTGAGCAATTTGATGACGCCGAGACGAACTACCGGGCAGTGCTGATTGCCGTTCCAGAGAACGTCACCGCTTTGAATAACCTGGCTTACCTGGTTGCTACTCGCGGTGGAAGCTTGGACGAAGCGTTGACTCTCGCCCAGCGGGCGAGGGAACACTCTCCGACGGGCTACGTCGGAACCGCGATGGTGGAGGACACACTCGGATGGATTCACTACCTTCGCGGCAGCTACCCGAACGCTGTTCTGAATCTGCAGACCGCTTCCGAAGGAGCCCCGAAAGTCGCCGTCATCCACTACCACCTCGCGATGGCGCAGGCAAAAAATGGGAACCGCGAAACCGCCCGTGCTTCTTACGAGGCAGGCCGCGCAATCGATCCAGACCTGCCGGAGGCTTCTGAGGCCGAGGATCTGATCCGGTAGCGGTCAGCGGACTGCCCCTGGCTAAGATGGGGGCACGCCACTATAACCCAGGCCTGCAACATAGGCATTCTAACAATATATCTAGTACCCTCGCCTTGTCCTAATGCGCATGCCTTAGGCGACGTCATGGACGCGGTATGATTGGGCACTCACCAAGGCCGATAGTGGATCAGTGATTCTGCTGGGCCGTTAGAGACCGATGTCGACTAACTCCATAGAGAAAACCTCCCTAGAAAGATTCCTTTCCCTGTTTAGCGTGGTGAAACCGGGTGAGGGTCTTTGCGCTGTGCTGCTAACAGCTAACGTGTTTCTGCTCCTGGGGGCGTACTACATCCTGAAGAGTCTGTGTGAAAACTCATCCGCGAAGTGAGGTAGAGGGGAAGGCATCAAGGGAAAAGTGGGAAGAGCGGGATGGCCAGTGGGAAAAGCGGTGCAAGAAACCGGGGCGACAGCCCCGGAGTTAACTCGTCGCCGCTTGGCGGCGGTTATAAAGGCGGGTCAGGTTGTAAGCTGTGGTGGCGAGAGTCCATTCGACGCTCACCGCCGCGAGGCCGCGCCGCCGAAACCGGCGCATGCCGCGTTGCTGTTTCAAGACTCCAAACACCGACTCGACTAACGCCTTGCGACGCGACATCGCGGTGCGTCCGGTTGGTCCACGCAGCCGTTTGCGTCGTTCGTGTAGCCCCGGACTGCGGCGCTGTTGCCGCTTACTCATCGGCCCGGCTGGCTTGCCGTTCGCCAACTCTCTCGCCAAGCACTTGTCGGGAACATAAGTCTCGACGCCTTGTCCTTCCACCGCCGCAATCTCTTCGGTCGTGTGGTAACCGCAGTCGGCCAACACCGCTGTCGGATACTCCCCGCACTCCTGTCGCACCGCTGCGGTCATGGCCGCCAACGACCGGTTATCGTTCGCCGCCTGGTGCACCCGTTGCGCCACGATGAAGTGATCGTCGGAGACCGCGATCTCGCCGCTGTATCCCAAACAGAAGCCGCCGCGCCGACGCAGATAACGACTATCGGGATCACGGCGCGAACTGCGCTTCTGTCCCGACTTGCGGAGCTGTTTCAACTGCTGCGGTATCTCCTTGAGTCGCCGTCGCCAATCCGCAGGAGCCGCCGTGCCACCGGTGGGCTCTTCATCGCGATCGCATTGTTGTTGCCAACGCCTGATTCGTTGCCGAATGCGAGCCCGCTCGCGACGTAGTTGCTCGACGGTGTCGCTGCGGTCCGGCGAAGCCTCGGCTTCGATGCGCGTCGAGTCGATCGCGACCCGCCCCAGCCGTCCCAGACCAAGGCCTCTCGCGGTCTCGACCACTTGCGTAAAAACATCGTTGAGCGCGCGACCGTGGCGGCGGCGGAACTCGTTGAGGGTCCAGTGGTCGGGCTTCAGACTTCCCGCGAGAAAACGGAAGCCGAGGTCTTCGCGGATGCGTTGCTCAAGTTTGCGCGTCGACGTCACGCCCAGCGCGTAAGCGTAAAGCCAAACCTTCAGCATCAACTCCGGCGGATAGGCGGGCCGCCCGTCGTCGGAATACGCCGCTTCAAACCGACTCAGATCCATCCGCTCGACCGCTTCATGCAGAAAGCACGCCAGATGCTCTTCGCCTAACTCATCACTGATGCGCGGCGGCAACAACCAGGCTTGGTCCGGGGCGTAATCCTGAAAGCGTGCCATGCATCTTTGGTAACCCGCGACCCGTTCCGTTGCAACCTTTTTCTCGTTCTGTTTTCACACAGTCTCTGAAGGTTGTTCGGGACACGTTGATCTTGGCCGAGTCTGGGGCGGAGGTCGCTAGCTACTCCTCAGCGGGACAGGCCTTGTTGCTGCTCTTGGTGGTGCCCGCCTACGCTGCGTTCGCAGCGCGGACAAATCGTATCCGGCTCGTAACCTGGTCGACGCTGTTTTTTGTCTCCCACTTGGGCATCTTCTACCTGGTCGGTAGCGCCGGCGTTCGGATCGGCATTGCCTATTACCTCTGGGTAGGAATCTTCAACGTCTTTATCGTCGCGCAGTTCTGGGCGTTCGCGAACGACATCTATACCAAGGGTCAGGGCGAGCGTCTGTTCCCGATTATTGGTGTTGGGGCCTCGCTGGGTGCCTGGATCGGTGCGGAAGTCATCGAGGACATCTTCGAAAGTGTCGGCCCCTACGTAGCGATGCTACTTGGCGCTGCCGTTCTGGTACTCTGCGTGGCCATCACGTGGGTGGTCAACCGAATCGGATCGGGCCGTGACGACCCTGAACAACAGGCCCGTGCTGAAGCTCCCCTCAGTAAGGATGGGGCCTTTCAACTAGTTTGGAGTAGTCGCTACTTGCGCTACATCGCGCTACTGATTCTGCTGCTGAATCTGGTCAACACAACCGGCCAATACATGTTGAACAGCCTAATCGTAACAGCGGCCAATGAACTTCCCGAGGCGGAGAGGCTCGGGTTCATTGGCTCCTATATTGGGGGCGTCTACGCCCGGGTCAACCTATTGGGTCTACTGATCCAGATGTTCATCGTGTCTCGGATCTTCCGCTTCATCGGAGCCCGTGGAGCCCTGTTTATCCTGCCGGCCATCGCAATCGGTGGTTACGTGACGCTGATGCTGGCACCGTTGCTCGGCATCGTCCGCGTCGTCAAGATCGCCGAGAACAGCACCGACTATTCGCTAATGAATACCATCCGTGCGGCACTGTACCTACCCACAAGCCGCGACGTGAAATACAAGGCGAAACAGGCAATCGACACCTTCTTCGTACGCTTCGGCGACATGTTGCAGGCGGGCCTCGTATTCGGAGGCCTCCAACTCGGATTCGGCATCCAACATTTCGCTGCAGTCAACGTGGTGATGTGCTTGATCTGGATCGGTGCGGCCGTCGTGATCTTCCGCGAGCACAAGAAGCTTAGCGCTGAGTAGACTACTCCGCCTCCCCTCTCCCGAGCTGGCGCAGTCGGCGCCCGCGAAACCACGGGAAGAACGTTGGCACCAGCAACAGCGTCAACACCGTCGAACTCATGACGCCCCCAATCACTACGGTTGCCAGCGGTCGTTGAACTTCAGCGCCCGTTGAAGTTGCCATCGCCATGGGGAGCAATCCGAGAGCCGCGACGATCGACGTCATCAACACCGGACGCAGCCGGGTCGCAGCCGCCTCCAGCCTCGCCTGCGTAAGGCTAAGCCCATCTGCTAGTCGCTTGTTAATCGCTGACACGAGGACCAAGCCATCAATCGTTGCAATGCCAAACACCGCGATAAACCCGATCGCCGCCGAGACGTTCAGGTTCATACCTCGTAGCCAGAGAGCCGCGATACCGCCAACCGTGGCGAACGGTGCCAACATCATTACCAACGATGCTTGCGAAAACGAGCCGAAGCTGGCGTAGCAGATGAGGAAGATGGCGAGCAAGGCCGCGGGCGTAATGAGCATCAAGCGCTGCATCGCCCGCTCTTGGTGCTCGAACTGGCCGTCCCAACGGATGTAGTAGCCAGTCGGCAACGGCAGCGACGAAGCGATTCGCTGCTGCGCCTCTCGGACGAAGCTTCCCAAGTCCCTGCCCCGGACGTTGCTCTGCACGACAAGCCGACGCTGGCCGTTCTCGCGTTGAATCACTTCCGGGCTAGCAGCTTCCTCAATATTCGTGACATCTCCTAAGCGTATCCACGCGCCATTTCCGGCTTGGATCTGAAGATTCGCGAACTCCTGGACATTCGAGCTATAGCTTGCTGGCAGAAGGACAACCGCATCGAGGCGCCGACGACCCTGAATGATTTCCGTGACAGGGTACCCACCGATCGCCGAGGCCATCAGCTCTTGTACGTCCGACACGTTGAGCCCGTACCGCGCCAAGCGGTCGCGCAGGATTTGCACTCGCCACTCCGCGGCACCAGAGAAAACTTCACGTTGGACGTCAGCCGCACCGCGCACTTCCGCCAACTCTCGCAATGCGATTTCAGCCAGACGCTCCAACTCGACCTCATCGTCACCAAAGATCTTGAGTGCCACGTCGGCCCGGATGCCGGCAACCGTCTCATTGAGCCTCATCGCCATTGGTTGCGTGAAGCTGTAAAGTATGCCGGGTACGGTATCGAGACGCTCGGACATCGCCTCGATCAACTCGTCTTTCGTGGTGACAGCACCCCATTCGTCCATCGGCTTAACCTCTACGTAGACGTCCGACTGGTAAATGCCCATCGCTTCTGTTGCGAAGTCGGGACGGCCAATCTTGCTGACCACACCAGTAATTTCGTGCATCTCCAGCAGGGCCAGTTCGACTTGCTGCTCGATGCGTATGGACTCAGACAGTGAAACGCTGGGGAGCTTTCTCACCTCGATAAGAATCGACCCTTCGTCGAGCCGCGGCATGAATTCCGTGCCGATGTAAAAGAATGAACCGACGGCACTGCCAACGAGTAATACCGCCGTGACGGCAGCAGCTACTGGACGCCTCAGCACTCTGCCCAGAAGTGAACGATATAGGCTCTCAAGCTTTTGAAGGACTTGATGGCGCGACGACTCCGGCTCAGCAACTCGTAGAAATAATCGACACGCGGTGGGTACGACAAGCAAGGCAAGAAATAGACTGACGACCACCGCCGAACAGACGGTAACGGCCATGGGGCGAAACAGACGGCCTTCCAAGCCTTCAAGAGTCAAGATTGGCAGGTAGACCATCAGGACGATCGCGATTCCGGACAAGACGGGAATCGAAACTTCATGGGCTGCTGCCCGCACCGTTTCTAGACGACTGTCTGCGCCCGCGACAGCTCCGTGCTGTAGCCGTCGAACGACGTTTTCGGCGATCACGACTGCACCTGCTATGACTACGCCAAAGTCCACTGCACCGAGGCTCATCAGATTGGCGGAAACACCAAACAGTTCCATGCCATAGAACGCACCGAGCATCGATAGGGGGATCACGGTGGCCACAATGGCGGCCGCGCGAATGTCTCCCAGCGCAAGAAACAGCACGAGAATAACGAGCAGCCCACCCTCGACGAGATTGTTGCGAACGGTCCGAATCGTACCGTCGATAACGGTGGATTGGTCGTAGAACGGCTCGATACTGACGCCTGACGGCAAATAGTCGCGCATCCCGACCAACGTCTGCTTGACGCTTTTGATAATGCTCTTGCTGTTCTCTCCCTGCAGAATGACCACCATGCCAGAAAGGCTCTCCCCTTCTCCGTTGACGGTCACGGCACCTTGCCGAGGCACGGTACCGACACGGACCTTCGCCACGTCACCGACAAGCACGGCCGCGCCATCTTCCGATTTCAAGACGATGGCGGCTATCTCCTCTTCGCTAGCCGCTCGTCCTAATCCACGCACCGTGTATTGCTCGGAAGCGTGTTCGATGAAACCTGCTGAGATGGTGGTGTTGTTCTCGCTGACTCGTTGGAACACGTCTCGCAGAGTCAATCCGAAGGAGCGCAGCCGCTGTGGGTCCACCACGATTTCGTATCGCGGACTTTCACCTCCCCAGGTGACAACATCAGCGACGCCTGGCACTGCTCGGAGTTGGTATTTCAGGTCCCAGTCATGGAGCGCCTTCAGATCGGTCGGCGACATTGAATCGCTGCGCAGCAGGTACTGAAACACTTCGCCAAATGGGGTAGCGAACAGACCCATCTCCGGGCTGACGCCAGTCGGCAGTCCGGCACGGGCAGCCGTCATGCGTTCGCTCACCAGCTGCCTCGCGCGGAAAGGGTCCACGTCGTCCTCAAAGATCACGGTCACGAGTGACAGACCGAGCTTGGTGATAGAACGAACTTCTTGGGCACCGGGCAGTCCCATCAGCGTCGATTCGATCGGAAAGGTCACTAGTTGTTCGACCTCCACCGCTGCCATACCCGACGCTTCTGCTATCACGCTGACCTGGTTGCTCGTGAGGTCGGGAAAAGCGTCGATCGGGATATTGAGTAGGGACCGTATGCCTGGCGCGATCAGGAGCACGCAGAGCGCCAGCACGAGCCAGGGGCGATCGAGGAATAAGTCGATGAGTCGTCGCATAGTGCTGTTTCCTACTCCTCCGCGAAGCGGGCCTTCAGTAAGTCCGACTTCAGCGCGAATGCCCCGTCGACTACGACCGACTCGTCAGGCTTCAGGCCAGCGAGAACTTCTTCCATGCCGTTGAGGCTGCGGCCTATCGTCACCGTTCGGGGCGTAAATAATCCGTCGGCGGTCGTGACAAATACCGTGGTCTGCGAGTCGACGAGTTGGACCGCCGCATCCGGCACGGCCACCACTTGCTCGGATCCTGATGAGCGCAATTCCACGTCTCCATACATGCCTGTCTTGAGGGATCGGCCTGGGTTCTCGATCGTCACAACAACCTCTACCGTCTTGGTGTCGAGGTCGAGAAAGTCCGAGATTCGTAGAACACGGCCGGAGAACTGTTTGCCGGGGAATGCTCGCACTTCGAACGTAGCCGTCATCCCTGAAGACAGTCGTGGGAGCTGTTGCTCCGACGCACGCGCTACGATCCAGAGTTGGCTCAAGTCGCTGATGCGATAGAGCGGATCTGACGGCGAAACGACATCGCCTTGAGCAATCGTTCGTTCGACGATCACTCCGTTACCTGGTGACTTGACGAGGATCCGAAGGTGATCCGGCGTTTCACCCTCGCGCAACTCGTCGGTGGTGATGCCCAGATACTCGAAGTGCGCCAACGCGCTTTCAAGATCCGCTTCAGCGGATTCCACCGCCGCACTTGCAACCGCCAGCACCGTCTCAGCCTCCTGGACACTTCGCTCTGAACCTGCTCGCAACTCCAGCAAACGACGGGCACGCTCGGTCGCTTGCTGTGCGTAGACCTGCTCGGATCGCCGAGCTTCGAGAGAGGCCCGCGCCTTGCGGTATTCCCCCAGCAGTTCGTGCGTCTGATGAGAGTGAAGTTCAGCCAGAATATCGCCAGCTCGAACGTAAGTCCCAACCGGCTTGCAGCATTCAGTGACAATTCCCTCGACGAACGCGCCAGCGGTCACCGTGCGATCTTCGTTAAGCGCGACCTGACCAGGTACTCGCATCACATTCGGCGCAGCTACGAGCCGCACGCGCTCGGTGGTAATCCCCGCTCGTTCGACCGCCTCCGTTGAGAGGCGCAACTCCGAGGGTGGTGTCGAAACTTCCGGCCCTTCTTCGATCGGCGGTTCGACGCCAGAAGGACCACCGCAACCGAACGCCAACGATAACCACAACGCTGCATATAGTCGCTTCATCTCACACCTTCCGTTGATCCATTCGTGCTCACAAAGAACCGTGGCGCGATTCCAGATACTCTTTGAACTTCTGCCCGGCTTAATTGGTAGTCAAAGTCCACCTGTAGCCCAAGCAATTTCGTTTCGTTGAGGGTCCGCTGGGAATCAATCACATACAGCAGCTCTACACCGCCCTCACGATAGGCCGCCAGGGCGACGTCATGAGCCTCGGTCGCGTCATCGATGAGGCTCGACAGTGACTGGACAGCGTCCCGGCGGCTGCCCCTCTCCGCCAGAGCTGCGTCGACTTCTGATCGCACGCGGATCTCCATCGCCCTCGCCAACTGCCGTTGCCTGCCCGCCTGTGCCACGGCTTGTGCAATGGCACCCTTGTTGCGGTCCCGGAAGTTGAGAGGAATCGCCACACCTCCAATCAACGTATTGAATCCATTAGTGCGCTTGTAGCCGATGTAGGGGGTGAGATCAGGAGCGGCCGATGAACGTTCGACCTCTGACCGAGCCTCATCCCGCACGGCTCGTGCTTGTACGAGTCGTAGGTCAGGCCGCTGACTGATCGCCGATGCGACGGTGACTTGTGGATCGTCATCCACGTCGGCAGTGGGGCGAACAAGCCGCACCGTCGACGGCATCGGAGTACCGATCTCCGCCGACACGGCACGCTTGGCGCTACGCTCAATGATCTCTGACTCCACCAGTCGTCGCCGTTCTTTCTCTAGTTCAACTCGAACTTTGATCAGGTCCATCTCGGCTCCCTCGCCTTCGCGCCAACGCACTTCGTGGTAACGGACCAGGTCTTCGACGGCTTGGAGGGACTCTTCGATCAACGCAGCCTCTTCTTGTGCTCGGAGGGCGGCCCACCAGCTGGTCGTCACTTGGTTGGCAATATGCCAGCGCAGCAGATCTCGTTCGGCCCGCGCGATGCCCGTCTCGGCCTGAGCAGCCTCGGTACGGAACCGCCGTTTGCCGGAGAGCTCCACTCGCTGCGAAACGGAGACGAACGCATCGAGGTCTGTCGATGCGCGGAAATCGCCCCAGGGTCGCCAGTTCTCCGTCTGGATCAAGAGGACCGGATTGGGCGCTCGATCCGCTTGTCGAACGGCGTGCTGTTGTGCTTCGACAGAATAGTTAGCGGCGACACTCTCGGCACGATTCTCAGCCGCAAGCTGAAGCGCAAGCTCCAGCGTTAGCGTCTCCGGCACAGCCTGCGCGAGCGCAATGGCCGGAAGTAGCAAGGCAATCAAAAGACGCACGGCGTCTCCTCCCAACAGGTCAATCAGTTTTCGTCAGCGTCGTGGGAAGAGAGTTAATGTCACTCGCATCCCGGTATAGTCAGCGGCTTGCTCCGTCAAGCGGGCAAGTCAGGGTACACGCCTCCCGCATGGGAGCTGGGCGTACGCCTGTCCTAAGGGACGACTGTTGCTATACCGGGGGCGCTCGGGGCGAGCGCGAGCGTATTCGAGGAGGATCGTGAATGCGGACGTCACAGTCTCTCGTCCATCCGTACGTTGACACCGCGACGTTCGGAACGTACGGTTCGATGACGATTGCGACCGCAAACACGAATGGATCGACCAGATTGGCCTTATATAGATTCAGCGATTGAGCAGACTCGTTGACTTCCCGAGTCCATGTCCGAGCACCGGTGTCGATCCCAGCCAGGTGGATATGTAATTCCAGCCCGCCGGAGTGGTGCTCCGCGACGTGCTCGTCCGCCACACCCGGATCATGTACATGCGAAAACGGCGCAGCGAGCATGGAAGCTGGCAGCGCGAGTGCGACCAAGATGGCAGCGAGTTTCCGCATCGGTGTGACCGGAGTGTAGCACCGAATCGTGCCCTGGCAATGAAGCAGCCACCTAGAATCCTGTGACTGAACTTACAATCCCGAGGGCCTGCGTCCCATACTGTGCAGCGATCCTCGGCAGCATGAGCCCGGCTGGTGCCAACAACCATGGCTTACGGTCGCGTATCGCAACGAGCGCCAAGAAGAGAAACCAGGGTGAGAGCACACGCGCGAAAGAGTAGACGGAAAACCAGACTTTAGGACTCCCGAGCATGACGGCGGCTAGGGTGAACGAGGACAGGCACAATTCAAGCGGGCCGACGCCCCCGGCATGGAACTCTCGGTTCGACCACAGGTCCGTTCGGATCAGCCGTACCGACTGGGCCAATCCTAGCCATACGCCGACGACCCCAATGTAGTCGAGCACCGCTGCGGCTGAGGCCTTGGCGTCCGGCACAAAGCCGGGGAACAACTGCATGCTGCGCTCAATGAGTCCCTGCAATGGCCAACTTACCCAGCCTCCGGCGCCAGCATCGGCTTGCGATGAGACGTAGGTGTACCAGACAGCGAACGGCGCCACCGCCAATGCCGCTACCAGACTCTGAATCCAACGCCTACGCAGTAAGTGCCAGAGTCCGTCAGCAGCGATGATGGCCAGTCCCGTCTCTCTGGCTAAGGGGCACAGCGCCAATACTAGCCACGAGGCTCCTCTTCGGCCTTGCAACGAGTAGTAGACATAGCCCACTGATAGAGCTGTCAGGGCGATGTCTACTGTTAGTCGCTCCACCGATATGGCAGCAGCAGGCGTGGCCAAGAACAGTAGGCCCCACACCGCATTACAACCAAATCGCGAGGCAAACAGGCTCATCCAATACGTGCCGACAAACGTAAAGAACAAGACGACACCGCGATAGGCGGTGTCGATCCAGGAATCTTCCCCCAACGCGACCAGCCAGGCCAAACCCGGCACGAGTATTCGCTGCCAACGGAGCACTGGGTCGTCCGCTGCAGCGGTCAACCCCGTGGTCATCAAGGGGTCATGAGCTACGTAGTGGTAGAACTGTCCGTCATATCCGTAGCTGGCTTGGAACTCATAGATCTGCTCTTCGCTGAGCTGGTCGGGAGACCCAAATCCGGAGCCGGTCATGAACAACGCTGACCAGTTGCCGCCAAAGTTACGCTCAACCGTTAGGTACTGCCAACCCAAAGCTAGCGCAACCGCGAGCACCCCGTATAGGACAGCTTGAGCGTTATGAGACCGGATGCGATTCATCAGGAGACCCAGGAAACATACAGTTTACAAAAGCGCGAAGCCGTTTTTTGGATGTTACTGAACTCGCCACACGGCGGCTCTGTTGCGGGATTGTCGCCGGGACCCGGGAGCTGTGGCTTGTGCCCGCCGACTCGCTCTCCACGTGCTCGCGAAGTTGATCGAGACGCGTTTCGGAGTCCTCTCCATAACGAGTGATGAACTCTAGCCGAGTCTCTTGCTGGGGTAGAGGTGCGGCCCCATCTGCAGGTCATCGTCGCCCAGCATGCTCCACACTGTCGGCACCTTAAGACGCTCCGTTTTTTAGCTGTCAATTAAGAACTGTTATCGCGTCAAACTACGGCCTCCTCAAGCGCTGCTTCTGCCGAATCAATCCCGGTATCACGAAGTTGAGCCTCAAGTTGTCTGACTCGCTGCTCAAGTTCCTTGACTCGAGGGTGGTCTTCGTCTGCGGCGAACCTCTGTGTGATGTGCTGGTTGCAGTTCACATCCCACGCCTTCAATCGGAAGACGAGAACTCGTTGCGGTCGCGCTTTGTAGTCGGGGTCGACGACACGATCGAGCAACTCAGCGTCGTTCTCGACGAACTCAGCGTCTCCCCAGAGCTTAATTCGAGTCTGAGTCGTGTAGTCCATCAAGAAGATGTAGGCCTTTGGGTTCTCGCTGAGGTTACCGATCGAGATGTACTGAGCATTGCCTGCATAGTCGGCGAAGGCCAAGGTCTCGTCGTCGAGCACCTTCAAGAAACCACGGGGACCACCGCGGTGTTGAATGTAAGGTTGTCCGTCAGCACTCGCCGTGCCGAAGTAGAAAGAATCTCGCTCAGCGATGAAGTCACGGAGTGGCTGGGTGACCGTGTCGGCCCAGCCTCCCAGCGTTTCCATCTTGGAGTAAGACTTGCGGGAACCGCGCTCCTCTTGCGCCACTTTGACGGCTGGAGTGAAGGCGATGTCGCTTGTCGGCATGATCGTGTCCTCCTCGGTGCCAAAACTTACTCCGCGACGGCGCCGACCGCAACTGCAGTCGTGCTGACGACGTTGCGATCGAGGAAGTCGAGGATCAAGCCACCGATCGCTGCGCCCTGGTCTTCGAGTGCGAAGTGGCCAGCATCGAGCAGGTGAAGCTCAGCGTTGGGCAGGTCGCGCAGGTAAGGCGTCGCCCCCTCGGCTGGGAAGATGTAGTCGTTCTTTCCCCATGTGATGAGCGTCGGCGGCTGCGAGTTGCGGAAATATTCCTGCCACTCGGGATAGAGGGGCGGGTTGGTGCCGTAGCTGTAGAACAGATCGAGCTGGATCTCCTTACGTCTGCTGGAGAAGGCCGTCCGTTCAGATCCGAGAGATCCGGGACGGATCGCAGAAGGTATTGCCAGCGTGGCTTGTGGTCGGCCATCTCCAGCCCGCGGCCGTAGCATCACGTAGCGGGTGTGACGTTAGCGTGGCGAATCCGGCTAGAAGATCCCCTTCCCAGATCGAGCCTGCGGAGAACGCCGAATGGTGCGCTTGGAACGCAGGATCGTCCTTATCTGTTGCTGCAACTGGCGGGACGCTCAGGGTCGATGGCGCACGACTCAGCCTGCGGGCGTCCAGCGTAAGCATCACTTCTCCTTCCTCGGTGAAGTGTTGCATCGACCTGTTGAGATCACCATTGATCGTGGAACCAGCTATCCGGCGAGATCTCTTCCGGTTGACGCACGCCGTGGGTGTATTGCCACTTGGTGGCTTCGATGGTGAGCAGTGCGTCTTTGAGGACCTGGCGATTTTCGGGCGTCTTTTCCTTCCAGTAGGCCTTGATCGGATTCCAGAATTCGCGCAGGCCTTCGTCGTAAGCGTTGCCGTTCTGGATGAGTAGCGCGTCGACGCGCTCGGGTTGGCTTGCAGCGACGCGGAAGCCGACGGGCGCACCGTAGTCCATCAGATAGATGCTGTAGCGCTCGACGTCTTGGGTTTCGAGAAAGCCGCGGATGATCTGTGCAAAGTTGTCAAAGGAATACTCAAACTCCTTCGGATCGGGCATGGCACTGGCGCCAAATCCGGGATAGTCCGGCGCGAGTACGTGGTATCTCTCGGCGAGTTGCGGAATCAGATTCCGGAACATATGCGACGAGGTCGGAAAACCGTGAAGCAGGAGGACGGTGGGAGCGTCCTTCGGGCCTGCTTCACGGTAGAAGATCTCGACTCCATCGACTTGTACGGTCTTGTGGAGCGTCTGTGTAGTGGCGGCGGACATGGTTTGACTTCCTTGTTCCCGTGGGCCGTGGACAGTATTCTGTTGAGCGAAAGCTCCTCCGGCTAGAAGGAGGGCGCCAGCGGCCAGGGTGAATCGAGTGAATTGTGTCTTGAGGTTCATGGTCATTTCTCCTTTTGGGGTGTCTTTTGGTGTCAGTCGGTAGATGCCTCGGAGCTCATCCGTTGAAGAGCCTCTTCTGTGGTCCAGACGGTGTTGGCGATGAAGCGGAAGTTCGTTACAGCGGCGGCGTATCCGTCACCCTCTTCGACCTGCGCGGCGGCGGTCGCATCCTTGACAACCGCGACTTCAAAGCCCTGCTCCATCAGTTCGCGCATGTGGCTTTCGGTGCAGAGATTGGCGGACATGCCAGCCAAGATCACGCGGCTGATGCCTCTCTTGCGCAGTTGCAGCACCAGATCGTTGGTCTCGGGACCGAAGACCTTATGCGGGCTTGAGACGACGGTCTCGCCGTCGTTGATGTACTGCTTGTAGATCTCAAGCCAGTCGGCACCGGAGCCTTCGAAGCCCTCGACGCTGAGTGGGCCGGTTCGGTCGAACATGCCCATGGCGTGCATCGCGGCTTCTAGCGCACCTTCGAACTTCCAGCCATGATCGGTCGGGTAGTAGTAGTGAGGCGAAACAAAGACTTGGAAGCCATTTGCTTTGGCGGATGCAAATAGTGCGTCGATGTTTTCGACTGTCTTGTTCTCGGTGACGTTCTTGCCGACGATGCCCCAGGTGGCTCCTTCCGGGCTAAGAAAGTCGTTCTGCGGATCGGTGACTAGCAGGGCTGTGTTGCTCGGATCGACGTCCATTCCTGGGTCGGGTAGTTGGGCGGAGGCTCCACCGATCAAGATCAGGGCGCCGATGGTCAGAGTTAGTTGGATGAGTTGCGTTTTCAGTTTCATGTTGTATTTCCTCTTGGTAGTCGGTTGCTGACCTCTACGGAGCATCTTGTGGGCCAAACTCGACACATCCGATTAACTGATGCAAATACAATGACTTAGGAACATTTATCGCCGCTGCCAGCGGTAACGATATTTCGTACTCATTACGATATTTCGTGACAGAATTACGATTTGTCGTTATTCTTAGCCTGTGAGCCCGAAAACCACCTTTCGCACCGACAACATTCGGTGTCTGCTGATCGACATGGCGCAGGAGCACACCGTTCAGGCGGTGTTGGACCTTGTCGTCGACAGACTGGCTCGGGAATGCAACGCAGCTCTCGCCCGCATCTGGCTGGTCAGACCAGGCGACATCTGCTCGGACTGCCGTATGAGGCCCGAGTGCAAAGACCAGTCACAGTGCCTGCATCTCGTGGCCAGCGCTGGGGCGTCAGTCCAAGACGGGACCTCGTGGACTGCGGTCGATGGACACTTTCGACGTTTCCCGACAGGTGTGCGTAAGGTCGGCCAGATCATGACAAACGCGGCCCCTATTGAAGTTGAAGACGTACTCGCTGACTGCGACTGGATTGCGAGGCCTGACTGGGTGCGTGGCGAACGGATTCGCGGCTTTGGTGGACAGCCGATGATCTACCGCGAAGAGGTGCTGGGCGTGCTGGCTGTCTTCGCTCGGTCGCCGATGGTGCCGGACCACCTGATCTGGTTACGGATGATCGCGGACCACGCCGCGACAGCAATTGCCAACGCGAGCGCGTTCGAAGAGATCGAACGCCTCAAGCGTCGCTTGGAGCAAGAGAACGAATACCTGCGCGAAGAGGTGCGGTCGGCGCACGGCTTCGGTGACATCATCGGCAAGAGTTCGGCTCTGCTGAAGTTGCTCGCTCAGGTCGATCTCGTTGCACCCGCTGGCGCGAGCGTCTTGATCACGGGAGACTCGGGCACGGGCAAAGAGTTGATCGCACGAGCGATTCACGAACGCAGTGGGCGTCGGCAGCAGCCGCTCGTGAAGGTGAACTGCGCCTCCGTTCCACGGGAGCTGTTTGAGAGTGAGTTTTTTGGCCATGTTCGTGGCTCCTTCACCGGTGCCGTGCGTGATCGCATGGGACGCTTCCAACTGGCTGACGGTGGCACGCTGTTTCTCGATGAGATAGGCGAGATTCCGCTGGAATTGCAGAGCAAGTTACTCCGCGTCCTGCAGGAAGGAACCTTCGAACGCGTGGGAGAAGAGCGGACTCGCAAGGTCGATATACGTGTCGTTGCAGCGACGAATCGTGACTTGAAAAAGGAAGTAGAAGCGGGCCGGTTTCGGGAAGACCTCTACTATCGGTTGAGTGTCTTCCCGGTAGACGTTGCTCCGCTGCGGGATCGCGCGGAGGATATTCCGCTGCTGGCGGACCACTTCTTGGAAGAAGCATCGCGGCGTCTCGGCGTGGCGAGGCCTAAGTTGCGGCGACGCCATATTGAGCTGCTGCAAGGCTATCCCTGGCCGGGTAATGTTCGCGAGTTGCAGAACGTGGTGGAGCGAGCGGTGATTCGGGCACAGTCGGGTCCGTTGGAGTTCGACATGCCCAAGCTTGGACCGCAGGTCGCGGACGGCGCTTCCGTCGCCGCGGACTCCGCGGCGGTCTTGACCTACGACGAGCTAAGAGCTCGTGAGCGCGACAACCTCGTCGAGGCGCTAGAGAGATGCCGCTGGCGTGTGTCCGGGCCGCAGGGCGCGGCGGCGCTGTTGGGTGTGAGGCCAACAACGTTGGCTTCGAAGATCAAGTCTTTCGGTTTAGGCCGCGATCAGTCGCCGAAGCAGTAGAGGCGGCTGTCGGTACGCAGGTAGACGCGACCGTCGGCTAGCTGTGGAGCCTCAAGAGGTTGTTCATGGGAATCAGGAGTCTGGAGAAAGGGGGAAGGTAGTGGAGGCTGGCGTGGGGGCGATGCCAGTTGTAATGGTGGAGCCAGGGTAACAGATGAGCGGCGCGCTGCTGGGATGAGGAGTAGGAGCGAGCGTAAGCCCATTCTCTCAGAGCGGTCTGGATGAAGCGTTCGGCCTTGCCGTTGGTGCGCGGCGTGTAAGGACGGGTAAAGCGGTGGCGGATGCCGAGACGACGGCAAGCATCGCGGAAGAGGCGCGAGCGATAGCAAGAGCCGTTGTCGGTGAGCAAACGACGAATGGGGACGCCGAGGGAGCGGTAGTAACCGACCGCGGCGTCGAGGAAAGCCACCGCGGAGTGGCTGCGTTCATCGGGCAGGATCTGAGAGAAGGCGAGGCGGGAGTTGTCGTCAATAGCGACATGCACGAACTCCCAGCCAGCGCCGCGACTGGCCCGAGAGCGATCTCCGGTAACGCGATGACCGGCGCGGAGGAAGCGGCCGAGCTTCTTGATGTCGAGATGCAGCAGATCGCCGGGGGCGGCATGTTCGTAGCGGCGCAGGGGCCGAGCAGGTTCGAGATCGCGGATACGGTTCAGGCCGGCGCGGCGCAAGATGCGGCTGATGGTAGCGGGCGAGAGGCCGACAGCCTGGGCGATGTGTCGGCCGGTCCAACGCTGGCGGCGCAGAGAAATGACGCGCTCGACCAGCGCCCGAGAGGTCCGTCGCGGGCTGCGGTGCGGTCGCGAGGAACGATCGTGCAAACCGGCGACACCCTCGCTGCGATAGCGCGCCAGCCACTTGTGGATGGTTCTCAGTGAGACGCCACAGGCCGCCGCGGCGTCCCGTGGCGTCTGCTGCTTGGCGAGGACGCGCTCGACGATCCGCACTCGCAAATAAGGCGTCAATCGTGCATTCTTGTGGATGTTCATTCGGTCTCTCCAAGGTTGCTGTTGTGGGATAACTCCAGCTTCCCTGGTCCGGGACCGAATGAACAACCTATTGAGAGGTCACAGCTAGCGCAGGGGTGGCGTAGGCACCGTCGTCTAACATCACCGTCGAGAGCACTTCCCAATCAGGTCCGGCGCGGAGGACACTAGCCATTCCTGTTTCGCTGAGCAGGAACAGTTTGCCGTCACCGGCTACCGGCGAGGCGTAGTAGTTGTCGATCGCCTGCCGGAGCCGGGCTCTCTTTTGCACGGTGCCATCTTCGGCGCTGACGGCAGTGAGGATTCCGCCGTTCTTGAGAAGGTAGACACTGCCTTGGTAGCGGTGATGCAGATGCGGTCTCGGGAAAGTGTAGGAGAGGACTTGCCCATCGGCAGGTCAATCGACCAATTCAAGTTGATGTCGGGATCGAACATGCTCGGGAGAGTGTTGCCTTCTGCAATGCCTCCGCCGTCTGAGCCACGGAATCGAGTCCAGTCGGCTGCGGTTGAGGGGAGTGCCATAAGAAAGAGGCACAAGATGAGGCGCTGCATTCGGAAACCATTCCAGCACAGTCGCGACCACTGCCGTCGGCGGCCACGGAGTGGGGCCCTTCGGATGGCTGATGGCGTAGGCGACCGGCCCCGACGCGCCCCTACCCGCCTTTCGAACAGTTCGTGCCGTTCGGTGAACGGTAGGTAACTGTTCCGGCCCTATCCCGGGAAGTCGACTTGGCGTATAACGAAAAGCCAGGAGGGTTTTCCGGCTCCAGCTAGGAACGTGGAGTCGGCGGGATCGGCGCGTGGTAAGGGAGTTTTTGGGCCGTGTTGAGGGCGACTAGGGCCGACAGAAGGCAATAGGTAAGGACGGTAACATGCAGCAACGCAGATTGAATGATTTTCCCAACGGCGAGTCGCGCCGGGGTTTCTTGAAAACGTCAGCCATCGTGGCGGCGGGGTCGGTTTGGAGCCCCGCTCTCCGCGGACAGAGCGGTCAAACCATCGCCATTGTCGCTGACCCTGCCGCGGCGGCGATGAAGCAGCCCGGGGTCGCTTGGGCGCTTGAGCAATTGCGGCAGGCGATCGAGGCCAAGGGTGCGGCCTGCGCGGTCCATCCGACGCTCGATTCCGCTGGCGATGTCGACGAGCTGATCGTTGCCGGTCTGCGTGGATCGCAACTTGTGCGGCCGATCTTTAATCGTGCGGGAGTGTCTGTTTCGAGTGAGGCCGAGTCTGTCGGCCTCGCCCGTGGCGAAGTGCGTGGACGGTCGACGCTGGCCATCGCTGGCTCGGACCCACGTGGTCTTACCTATGGGCTGCTCGAAGTCGCTGACCACGTCAGCTACGCCGCAGCACCCGCGGCGGCGTTGCGTGCAGTCTCGGACGACGCCGAAACGTCGGCCAACCGAGTGCGCAGCGTCACGCGTTATTTCACGAGTGACGTCGAAGACAAGTCGTGGTATTACGACAAGTCGTTCTGGAGAGACTATCTGTCGATGCTGGCCACGCAGCGTTTCAACCGCTTCAGCATGGCCTACGGCTTGGGCTACAACCGTCCCGAGGACGTGCATGACGCCTATCTGTATTTCACCTATCCATTTCTTTATTCGGTACCCGGCTACAACGTGCGGGTGCCCGGCCTGCCCGACGACGAGCGCGATCAGAATTGGGAGATGCTGCGCTGGATCAGTGAAGAGACGACTTCACGCGGGATGGACTTCCAGGTCGCGCTTTGGACACAAGCCTACCAGTGGATCAACAGCCCCAAGGCGAACTCCGTGATCAAAGGACTCAATCCTGACAATCACGGTCCCTACTGCCGCGACGCGCTGCAGAAAATGATCCAGGAGTGTCCCGCGATCAAGGGTGTCACGATCCGCGCACACTCTGAAAGCGGTATCCCCGAGGGCTCGTACGACTTCTGGATCGACCTCTTCGAAGGATTCAAACGCGCTGGGCGCCCAGTAGAGATCGACATTCATGCCAAGGGCATCGAGCACAAGCTGCTCGACATGGCGCTCGCCACCGGCAACCCGGTCAAAGCGTCGCCAAAATATTGGGCCGAGCACTTGGGGTTGCCCTATCATCAAACTTCGATTCGCGAGCTTGAGCGTAACCCCACCGACCGGCCACCCGACCGAATCGAAACCCAACGCCGCTTTACCCGCTACGGCTATGGCGACTATCTACGCGCGGACCGTAAGTACGGCATACTCTACCGCGTCTGGCCGGGAACCCAGCGCACGCTGCTGTGGGGCGATCCAGCGATGGCGGCTGGCTACGGGCGCTACTCGCATTTCTGTGACAGCGACGGCATCGAACTCTCCGATCCGCTGTCGTTCAAGGGACGCATGGGCTCGGGCAACCCCGGAGGCCGCAACGCCTATGCTGACGCGTCGCTGCGCCCGCACGGTGGTGACTGGCGCAAGCACGCCTACAGCTACCGCGTTTGGGGCCGGCTGCTCTACAACCCCGAAGCCTCTCCAGAGACCTGGCGGCGTCAGTTGCGATCAGATTTTGGCCTAGCGGCCAAGTCCTCCGAGGGTGCCTTGGCTCACGCAAGCCGTGTACTGCCATTGATTACCGTAGCCCACCACCCCTCGGCTTCGAACAACACTTACTGGCCGGAAATCTACACGAACATGCCGATTGTCAACGAGGAACGTCGGCATCCTTACCGCGACACACTAGCCCCGAAACTGTTCGGCAACGTCAGCTCGCTCGACCCCGATATGTTCTCAAGCATCGAGGAGTACTCCGAGGATGTCGTCAGTGGCAACCCCAACGCCCGCTATTCTCCCCTCGACGTAGCCCGCTGGCTTGAAGCCGACGCCGTTGCCGCCGAGAAGCATTTGGAGCAAGCTCGGGCGACGATCGCCGACCACCGCGACCCGGCTTTTCGGCGTCTTGACATCGACGTCGTGGCGCAGAGTGAGATCGGTCGCTTTTTCGCTGAGAAGCTGCGCGCCGGAACGGCCTACGGCATTCACACACGCACCGGCGATACCGCCTTGCTGCGTCGCGCCGTCCAGCACTACCGCCTCGCTCGCGAAGCCTGGAAGCGGGTCATCGACGTCACCGAAGGACCCTACCTCGCGGATGTCAGTTACGGGCTGACCCCGCACCTCAGAGGGCATTGGAAAGACCGCTTGCCGGCGATCGAGATAGACCTCTCCGATATGGAGCGGCTACTGCGAGCCCCGGCGGTCAAACCCGGTCAAGGCAAGGCCCGCCCGATGCCCGCAGGTCTCGACCTCGCTACGCTGTTCACCGCCACACCGCAGCCGCGGCCGCGATGCGAGCACCTTCCGCCCGCATCGTTCCAGCCAGGCAAGCAAGTGGCTCTTGAGATGGCCATGGAGGCGGGCCACGAGCTGGCGTCAGCTCGCCTGCACTACCGGCACGTCAATCAAGCGGAGCTGTACAACGTGGAAGAGATGGAGGTGAGCAACGGTCGTTATCGTTCGACTATCCCGGCCCGCTACACCGACTCACAGTATCCTCTGGCGTACTACTTCGAACTGCGTGACGAGCAAGGTCAGGCTTGGATCTATCCCGGCTTCAGCAGCGACCGTATGAACCAACCCTACTACGTGCTGACGCGCACGTAATCGCGACCGCTAGCACGGCGCTCGTCCCGCCTGCGCGGGGTGTGTGGCTGTTTACATTAGCCCCGTTCACGGGGCTCCAATCTAGGCCAGGCCTTGTAGGCCTGGTAGGTGAACGACGGCCACCCTTCTTCTCCTCTTCAGCCCGTTTCAACGGGCTTCCCCGAATTGGCAGCGATGTGTCGCCCAACCGAACCGCGAACGCAAGAGAGGGCCTCTGTCCCGCTAGTACGGTGCTTGGCACGTTAGGGGGTAAACCGCCGCCCGACACCACCCTCTGCAGAGAGTAATGCCGAATGGACGGGAGGGTTCCCTATACACGAGGAACCGGCTTTGTTTCGGGTCGACTCCAAGGATTCTTTCAGTCTTCGCTACCGTCTTTATGGCTACACAGTGAGCCCCAAGGTTCGATCCCCTACGTCGGGGACGTAGGTCGATCTGTTTGTTGCGGCCTTTGAGCCAGCCTCTACTTTGACGGCGGGAAAGCCGCAAACTGCGGGTCCCAGCAATCGTAAACGCGGAAGGCGGGGTCGGGATCCACGGGATGATTTCCGGACCCGTCCAAATCAGAACAAGCTCCGAAGACGGTTGACACCTGTCGCAATAGTACAGCAGCATCCTCCTGCACCGGACCGTGGGTCTTAAGAATGTAATGAGCCTCAGCACCATAGGCGTTCAACAAGCCGTTGCCTACCAAGAGTTGTCCATCGCCGCTCGGGAGGACACCGACTGGCAACTCCGCCTGGAAACTCGCTTGACCGCTGGCGTCAACGATCCCTCCAGTAGCCCAGAGAATGGAAGCTGCAGTCGCTGGATTGGAAAAGACGTCGTCAATGTCACACGGGCCTATGCAGCTACCCGGATTGTTGAAGATAACCCACCAGTTTGTGTACGCCCCGGCGGGTAGGTCTCTGGTGCTCACGTCGATCTGAATGCCGCTGGTATGCCGCACCAGCGCGGCATGGGAGCCTGGGATTGCCTCGGACGCAACCACAAGGTTGTCTTGGTCGGCCTGGAACGTCATGAGTTTCGCTGTCTGGATATTCGTTTGAGCAGACAGCTGCATTGCAGGAAGCAATACGCAGATGGCAAGAAGCTGAGTTCTAAATAGATTTCGTTTCATTTTGATTTGACCTCGTAGCGTATTGGTAAAGTCCGCCCGACCGTCAGCTTTGACAGCACATCCTAAGGCGGAATCGAAAACATCTATAGGAGTGGAAGGTAAACGGCCGAAGCATCTAGAACAAGTTACATGGGGTGACCGTTGCGGTGAAGCCATCGTGTAATCAATGACTTGCGGATGCTTGAGTCAACCGTTATCATTTGTTCGAGCCACCATTAATGGTGTGCTGAATCGAGGAATTCGACGTGATTGTTCGCGAAGATGACTCACCAGGGTTGCACCCGACTTCTCAGGAAGTACGCCGTCAACTCAAGGCGCTCTTGAGTAGCCAATCGTTCACAAGTGCCCCTCGGCTGAGTGCATTTCTGCGGTATGTCGTCGAACGAGCACTCGACGGCACCGCCGATGGGGTAAAGGAGTACTCGATCGGAGTTGAGGTGTTCGATCGGAGCGATGCCTTTGATCCGCGCACGGACACGATCGTGCGCGTCCAGGCAGGCCGTCTTCGCAAGAAACTCGCCGAGTACTACGCCACAGATGGCGACGAGAATTCGATTGTCATCGAGGTTCCCACGGGCGGTTATGTTCCGAGCTTCCGGCGGCGCGGAAGGATCAATCCCCAGGCGAATTCGGCTCTTACTCTGCAAGCAGACGATGTCGGAGCCAGAGAGAATGGCGCGTCTCCGAGTCAAGCACTACTCTCGAAGGAGCAGGCGAAGGATCGAGAAGAGCGTTACCAGCATGTCGAGGAGCTGAACGTTGACCTTGAGAGCCGGAACAAGAAGTCGGCAATCGATCATGCATCGGTCCCGATGATCTCCGACAGCTCTACCGCTCGACAACTTCAAAGAACATGGCTCATCTCAGGCATCGTGCTGTCGGCGTTGTTGATGGCGACCGTTGGTTTCATTGTTTGGCAGCAAATCCGTACGCCACCGCGGATCTCCCAAACTCCACTCGTTAAGTTCGGCTACCCTCCCGGAATCGCCGTGGCCTCCCCGGTAATTTCTCCCGACGGCCAGCACATCGCTTAGGTGGCGGGCCCGCGGCGGAACAAGACTTTATGGGTCCAAGACCTCGATGGCGAAACACCCAGAGAGATCGAAGGAACCGAAGGTGTGAGGGTGGAGGAAGGAAATGTGGTCTTTTGGTCACCTGGCAGCGATTTCATCGGATTTACCACAAGGCAAGCCGTCAAGAGAGTACCCCTCGCGGGTGGTCCGGTCACTGTGCTTTGCCAACTGCCCCGGGAATTTCCGCAAGGAGCCACCTGGAGCCCTGACGGTGACTCGATCATTTTCGCGACGGGAGGCGTGTTTAGTCTGTTGTATGAGGTCCCCGCTCGGGGAGGCCCTCCAAAACCGTTGTTCGAGCCTGAGAAGGCTACCGAGAGAGATGCGTTTGCTAATCCTCACTTCCTTCCTCTCGCGAAGGGTCCGCGGATGCTGCTATTCCGGCTGAATAGTGTCGAACCTCAGATCGTACTGCGAAACCTCGACACCGGCCAAGAGCAGGTTCTGAGCGAAGGTACGCGACCCTTTTATTCACCGAGCGGCCACATCGTCTACGACACTCTGGACGGCGGACCACTCTGGGCCTTGCCATTTTCGATCGACAGCTTGAAATCAACCGGCGAGGCCTTCCCCATTGCTCGGAACGCCCGATTCGCCAGTATTGCGGCCAACGGGACGATGGCGTACGTCGATCCTGCGGAGGGCGACCAGCAGCGCCTCGTGTGGTGGAACCGCCAGGGTGCAAAGATCGGGGAGATCGGTCAACCCCAAGAGGACATGCTGCATCTAGACCTCTCTCCCGATGGCCGCCGCATCGCGATCACTGCGATTCAAAGGGGGGATAGTGTTGACATCTGGCTTCATGACACCGCTCGTCCCACCAAGACCCTTTTGACAAGCAATCCGGCTGGGGAAGGGCGCCCGCTGTGGTCGCCCTCTGGAGATCAAGTGATCTTCTTTCGGAACAACACCATCTTTGGCAAGTTCGTCGATAGCAGTGGCGAGGCGACGCGGTTGCTCACGACGCCCTTGCGCAGTTTCCCAACCGACTGGTCGCCGGACGGCAAGTCCATCCTCTACCTTCGGCCTGGCGAGGCGAACTCGATTCGAGAGCTATGGTATCTGCGCCGCAAGGAGGATGACAGCGGGTATGAGCCGGTTCCGTTCCTGCAAACCCGCTTCAACGTGGAGGAGGGACAGTTTTCTCACGACGGGCGTTTTGTCGCCTACCTTTCAGATGAGTCGGGCAGCAAGGAACTCTATGTCACGCCGTTCCCCGAAAGCGGCGCCAAGTGGTCGATATCGACCAACGGTGCCCGCCAGCCACTCTGGAGCCCCGCTGGCAACGAGCTATATTACCTTGAGGGTCCGACCCTGGTTGCAGTTGAAGTTAAGACGACGCCCGAATTTTCCGTTGGTCGCGCGACAAGGCTTTTCTCGTCCGACAACTTCGCGCCCGCAGATTCCCACACCTACGACGTCTCAGCCGACGGGCAGCGATTTGTCATCCGTGAAGCCGTCGAGGGCCGCGAGCCTCCCACCATCCGCGTTGTCCAAAACTGGTTCGCTGAGTTCAGTGACCAGGAGTAATAGCAATTGCTGACAGGCAACCGGTGACGACCACGAGTTCCGAAGTCGACAAAGACTCTTGCACACCTTGCTAACCTAAAAGCAGAACGGCCCGCTCTTCCGAGCGGGCCGTTTCTGTTTCCCTTGGAGACATGCCTAAATGTCAGCACCACTTCATCGCGACCGACACCCCCTCAGCCCAGTATTCTGTCCGGAAATGTCCGCCCAAACAGTCCAAAATCAGCCCTTGTTCAATGTTATCAACAACTTAGACACATTCCGACCGGTCATTCGCGGACATCCACGGACATCGGCGGACAATCGCGGTCAAAACATGCCCCCAACTGGCCTTACCGCGGACAATTGCGGCACCAATCATCCCCACCGCAGATCGTCAGATGACGCAAACTCAGCTAGGTGAGAATGCCGGTGACGACGTTGCCGGCGACATCAGTTAGTCGGAAGTCGCGGCCCTGGAAGCGGTAAGTGAGTTTCATATGGTCAATGCCGAGCAAATGCAGCATCGTAGCGTGGAAGTCGTGGACGTGAACGACGTCTTCGACGGCGTTGTATCCGAGGTCGTCCGTCGCCCCATAGGTCAGGCCACCTTGTATGCCACCGCCAGCCATCCACATGGAGAAGCCCTTGATGTGATGGTCGCGCCCGGGCTTCGAGCGGTCACCTTGAGACATCGGCGTGCGGCCAAATTCACCGCCCCAGATGATGAGCGTCTCATCGAGCATGCCTCGCTGTTGGAGGTCTTTGACGAGTGCTGCGGAGGCCTGGTCGCAGAAGTCCGCACTTTCTGGGATGTTTTTCTTGATGGAGCCGTGGTGGTCCCAGCCGCGATGGTAGAGCTGGATGAAGCGTACGCCGCGCTCGGCGAGCCGACGCGCCAGTAGACAATTCCGGGCGAACTGACCTTCACCGTACATCTCACGGATGGCAGCGGGCTCATTCGAAAAGTCGGTGAGCTCAGGAACCGCCATTTGCATTCGGAAAGCGAGCTCGTACTGTGAGATGCGAGTCTGAATTTCGGGATCGTCGACCATCTGTGCCTGCAAGTTGTTGAGCTTGCCAACCGTATCGATTAGCTCCCCCTGCATGCCGCGGTCGACACCAGCCGGATTGCGAACATAGTTGACCGGATCTCCGGCGGAGTTGAACTTGACGCCTTGGTGGATGCTGGGTAGAAAGCCGTTGCTCCATTGGCGGGCGGCAATCGGCTGGCTTTGCGCGCCACCCTCCGACGTCAAAACGACGAAGCCGGGTAGGTTCTCAGCTTCACTTCCCAGGCCGTAAACAGTCCAAGAGCCCATTGACGGCCGACCGGCGACGCGGAAACCAGTATTCATCAGTGTGTGGGCAGTATCGTGGTTGATCTGCTCGGTCACCATTGAACGCACGATACAGATGTCGTCGGCGATGGAGCCGATGTGCGGCAGCAGGGTTGAGATGTGCTGGCCGGACTTGCCGTAGCGCTGGAACGGATGTTGCGGCCCGAGGATGCGCAATTCTTTCCCTTGAAGCTGCGCGATCTGCTGGCCCGCGGTGACGGACTCTGGCATCGGTTCGCCGTCGAGCTTTTCGAGCATCGGCTTGTGGTCGAGCAGTTCGAGATGAGACGGACCGCCAGCCATGCAGAGAACAATGACGCGTTTGATTTTGGCTTCGTGATCCGGGAAGCCGGAGATGCCGGATTCCGCGCCAGGGAGCAACCCTCCAAGCGCAAGAGACCCGAGGCCCATCGAGGCGCGGCCAAGAAACGTGCGGCGAGTGGTTTGGTCAATCATGGCTCGTCTTTCCTTCCTAGTAGCGCATCAGAAACTCGTGCTTGTTGAGTAATGCACGAGCTGCCATGGTCCAAGCGGCAAGCTCCGTCTTGTTCGCTCGTCGCGGAAGCGTGGAGATGCCGACGGAAAGCAGCTTGGAGGCTCGATCCGGTTCGGATTCAAACCGTGCCCGCTGACTCTTGAGCAAGTCCAGCAGAGCTGCGCGTTCTTCACCGGAAGCAGCTCGCGAAAAGGCTTGATAGAAAGCAAAATCGATACGCTCGGCGTCGTCCTTCGATGACGCCATCATACGGGCGGCAAGCGCCCGCGCAGCTTCGACATAGGTAGGATCGTTGAGCAGCACCAGCGACTGCAGTGGCGTGTTCGAGACCGCTCGTTCGGCTGTACACTGCTCGCGCGCGGGAGCGTCGAACGCCATCAGAGACGGCTGCAAGAACGTGCGTTGCCAGTGAGTATAGACTCCGCGGCGGAACTGGTTCTCGTCCGTTTCGGCCTGGTACTCCCTCTTCGGGAAGTTGAGCTCGGCATAGTAGCCCGCTGGCTGGTAGGGTTTGACGCTCGGCCCACCCATGGTGGTGTTGAGCAGGCCACTAACCTTCAGTGCCGAGTCGCGGATGAATTCCGCGTCGAGTCGGAACATCGCTTGCCGTCCGTACAGACGGTTGAAGGGATCCTTGTCGCGCATCTCCTGGCTAGGCTCGCTCGACCGCTGATAGGCGTCTGACAAGAGCATCGTGCGGATCAGGTGCTTGATGTCCCAGCCCGATTCCATGAACTCAACCGCTAGCCAGTCGAGCAACGCCGGATGTACGGGCGGTTCACCTTGCGAGCCGACATCGTCGAGAGTTTTCGATAGCCCGACTCCAAAGAACATTCGCCACATGCGATTGACGAACACACGAGCGGTCAGGGGATTGTCAGCCGACGCGAGCCACTTGCCGAGATCGAGGCGATTGAGTCGCCGACCGCTTTCCTCGATTTCGCCTAGGAATGCCGGGGTCTGCGGTTGGACGACCTCGCCGCTCTCGTCCATCCAGTCGCCGCGCGCCAGGATACGCACCTCTCGCGGCTCGTCGACCGCTCGGGCGACGTGGCATTCGTCGGCACGGTCCCACAGGCTCTTGAGCCGGCGGTCGAGCGGACGAAGCTCTTTCCAATTGGCGTTACCGGCGGTGATCTCTTCGAAGCGATCCCCTTCGCCGGGAAGCTCGGGGAAGTCGACGGCGGTAGAAGAGAGCCGGATCATCCCAGGAATGGCTTTGGCTTGACGCCCGTTGTAAGTCAGGGTGACGCGCAGCGTTTCGCCTGATCGACCCTTGAGCGGTTGCTCAAGTACAAACATGGCGCGGCGGACGCCCTCTTCGCCCGGTTTGCCAGACCAGCCGGAGTGGGGGTTGTCCTCAAGAGTGTCGCGTAGCGGGAAGTCCTCGCTTTCTTTGTCGGCGACGAGATCACGGAACAGGACGTTCAGCGGGAGTTCACCGCGCCCGAGGATTTCCGCGCGGATGCGGCTCAGGTGGAATTCGTCAAAGTCCTCTGCCGGGAGGAACTCAAGCAGTAGTGCCGATAGGGATTGGCCGCGAAGCGGAATCTCGATGACATGGACGGACTCGCGAGGCTTCTCTTCCCCGGTAATCTCGGTCCGCACCGAGCCGTCGTCCTCGACATGAACTTCTAGGTCGTCGCAACCGTCGATATCGGGGTCGGTGCAATCATCCCAGGCTTTGGCAGGGTGGAGAGTGCTCCATTTGCTACTGGTCGCGCCGAGGTATTTCGCGACGGCGCGACGATTCTTCGGAGTGTCGGTTGCCTTGCCTTCGCCGGAGGCGCGCAGCTCACTGAGGCGTGTTTCGATTCGTACGGCCTCAGCACGGTCCTGCGGGCGCAAGACACGGTGCCGCGGTCCGTAGTTGCCATTGCGGCCAAAGACGCCCTTCTCTTCGATGTCGGCGAAGAACGCCCCGATCTGATAGAACTCCTTCGTCAAGAAGGGGTCGAACTTATGGTCATGGCACTCCGCGCATCCCATCGTCGAGCCAAGCCAAACCGTGGCCGTAGTGCTGACACGGTTCGACGCGTACTTCGCCAGATATTCCTTCGCTTGCGCGCCGCCCTCGGTCGTCAGCCGATTGAGCCGGTTGTAAGCGCTGGCGACGAGCTGATCATCGGTCGGGTTGGGCATCAGGTCGCCGCCCAATTGCTCGCGCGTGAACTCGTCAAAGGGCTTATTGCTATTGAAAGAGCGAATCACGTAGTCGCGGTAGGGATAGACGTTGTAAGGGACGTCGTTGTGGAAACCGGTGGTGTCGGCGTAGCGAACGAGATCTAACCAGTAGACGGCCAGGCGCTCGCCAAAGCGTGGCGAGGCGAGCAGGCGGTCGACGAGTTTCGCGTAAGCTTGGGGGTCCTTGTCGCTCTCAAACCGATCGACGAGTTGAGGGTCGGGAGGTAAGCCGGTGAGATCGAGACTGAGGCGGCGTACCAGTTGACGGCGAGCGGCCTGGCCGACCGGGTCGAGACCGTCCTGCTGCAAACGCTGTTCGATGAAGTGATCGATTGCGTCCGGGCCGCTCGGGGCACTAGGACGGACCGGCGGATTGTACGCCCAATGCTCTTCGTAAGGGGCACCCTGCTCCACCCAACGGACAAGCAGCTCTCTCTGATCTTCGTTGAGGGACTTGCTTGAGGAGGCGGGCGGCATGCGCAGCATCTCGTGCTCGTGGCGAATGCGCTCTACGAGCTTGGACGCCGCCGTGTCTCCAGGAACGATTGCGCCTTTTTCGATGGCGACGGGCCTTTGATCCAGCCGCAGCCCGGCCTTGCGATTGTTCGCGTCGGGTCCGTGGCAGACGAAACAGTTGTCGGAGAGAATCGGCCGGATGTCTCGATTGAACTGAACTGTCCCCGCCGGGTCGGCTTGCTGGGCGAAAACCGCGCTTGAAGTTGCGATCAGCGCAACGGAAACACGGAGGAGAATTTTGACGAAGAGTTGCATACGAAGCCTGCTGGCACTGGCAGCGTACTCTCGCCGTCGGCGCTAATGCAAGTTTACTGTGCAGTGCCTGGGTGCGGGAACAAGCGGTGAGATTCTTCTCTCGGTTCGGGTAGCAGGCTCTCTTCACCCAGTCTGACTACCGGCCCAAGATGTCGAAGGTCGTCGTGCCAGCTACCCGCACTTTCTCGTAGGCCGTGAGCCAGGCAGCGTGGGCTGGGTGGGTGGTGTAGGTTGCTAGGGCAGCTTCGTCAGTGAATTCCATGCAGGCTCCGTAGCTGCGTCCTAGTTTGACCTGTTGCGATACGGCGGCTCGTTCGGTCAGCTTGCCGACCCAGATTCGATGCAGACCGTCGATCTTGCTTGGAAGCTCGTCGCTCGCCTCGTAGAACGCATCCCAATCAGCCTCGGTGGCTTCGCTGATCGGTGTATAGAAGAAGCAGTGCATCAGGGATTTTTCACCCGCTGAGCCGATGCTACCACCCAAGAACACCGCAGCCAGCAACACCGTGGTACGTGCAAGTCGCAAACTCATGATTCTAGTCGCCCCCTGGTCCAGAAACTGCTGGGAGTGTAGCACAAGTCCATCCGCTAGGTGTGACCTCTCAATAGGTTGTTCATTCGGTCCCGGACCAGGGAAGCTGGAGTTATCCCACAACAGCAACCTTGGAGAGACCGAATGAACATCCACAAGAATGCACGATTGACGCCTTATTTGCGAGTGCGGATCGTCGAGCGCGTCCTCGCCAAGCAGCAGACGCCACGGGACGCCGCGGCGGCCTGTGGCGTCTCACTGAGAACCATCCACAAGTGGCTGGCGCGCTATCGCAGCGAGGGTGTCGCCGGTTTGCACGATCGTTCCTCGCGACCGCACCGCAGCCCGCGACGGACCTCTCGGGCGCTGGTCGAGCGCGTCATTTCTCTGCGCCGCCAGCGTTGGACCGGCCGACACATCGCCCAGGCTGTCGGCCTCTCGCCCGCTACCATCAGCCGCATCTTGCGCCGCGCCGGCCTGAACCGTATCCGCGATCTCGAACCTGCTCGGCCCCTGCGCCGCTACGAACATGCCGCCCCCGGCGATCTGCTGCATCTCGACATCAAGAAGCTCGGCCGCTTCCTCCGCGCCGGTCATCGCGTTACCGGAGATCGCTCTCGGGCCAGTCGCGGCGCTGGCTGGGAGTTCGTGCATGTCGCTATTGACGACAACTCCCGCCTCGCCTTCTCTCAGATCCTGCCCGATGAACGCAGCCACTCCGCGGTGGCTTTCCTCGACGCCGCGGTCGGTTACTACCGCTCCCTCGGCGTCCCCATTCGTCGTTTGCTCACCGACAACGGCTCTTGCTATCGCTCGCGCCTCTTCCGCGATGCTTGCCGTCGTCTCGGCATCCGCCACCGCTTTACCCGTCCTTACACGCCGCGCACCAACGGCAAGGCCGAACGCTTCATCCAGACCGCTCTGAGAGAATGGGCTTACGCTCGCTCCTACTCCTCATCCCAGCAGCGCGCCGCTCATCTGTTACCCTGGCTCCACCATTACAACTGGCATCGCCCCCACGCCAGCCTCCACTACCTTCCCCCTTTCTCCAGACTCCTGATTCCCATGAACAACCTCTTGAGGCTCCACAGCTAGGCGACGCCATTGACCGCCAGTTAAGTAGGCGCTAGGGAATGGGCGACTCCCGGATCAGACGGCGATACGTTTCGCGAGCATGATCGTAGGCCTCGCGGGCCGCTTGTCGCTCTGACTCACGGATGCGCGGGGACTTCTGTGACCAGCATTGGTCGACTGCCGCCAAGCTCCATTCGGCGCTGCGCCGTGAGGCCCGGATTGGCTGGTCGTCCACGATGACGAAGATCGGATTCGTGTGCGACGACATCGGGATGCGCAGGGCGACCCACGAGCTGCGCTCGATCTTGGTGTCGAAACTTAACTCGGTTACAAGTCCGTCGGCGCGGAGCATCTTTGACTCGACCATCTGCCCGTTGACGATCAACTCGACCGGCACGTCATTGGTGTTCGGGATGCGGGCGCGCTCGACGTCCCAGTAAGGCTTTTCGTCGTAACCCAAGTTGTGGAACATCGGATCTGGATCCTCGGCCAGCATGGCGGCAGCCTTGACGTTGATGTGCAGTGTCTCGCCCGCCGTAGCTGCGAGTTCGGAATCACCCGAGCCTAGTTCGACGCCGTTTATTTCAAAGTCGATTAGGTGGCTCTTGCCGTCGCTCACGTAAGTCGGGCCGGTCCGCAGACCGTCGATCCAGTCGGGGTAATTCAGCTCGTCAAGCTTGACGTAGCTCCGCCCGAGTCCAACCTTTTCCTGGTAAATACACGGGAAATCGGTTTCGCCCGAGATACGCGTGCGGAAGCCAACATTCAGCGTGTGATACCAGATGTTGAGTTCCCAGAACCACGGTGTATCCACTGCCGAGATGAAGTCGATCGTGTCAGGATGGGTGACGTCGACGATGTACTCGTTGGCCCCGATGCCGTCGAAACCAGGCATCTCGTAGTTTGGCAGCTCATCGCTGTTCACCTGCAGCCCCCAGCCCGAGTGCGAGAAGCCGGTTATCGCACCTTGAGACTTGGCCCACTTGAGTACGGGCAAATCCCATGACGGCCAATCTTCGATGCGCGTAGCGTCGGGGTAGTCGTCTTCGCTCAAACCCAGCAGCACCAAGTGCCCTGTGTGGCTAGAGGGGAATCCCGAGACCTCCACGTCATAGTGCATTAGCCGTTCGAATTCCGAAAGGGGATGATCTCGGCTCGTAAAGTTCTGTTTTTGGTGATACCACGAGGGACCCCAAGTCAATACAGCGCCAATGTTCAAGTGCTCGCCCAAGATCTGGCGCATCATCGCCAACGGCTCAACCCCTTCGGTGGGGTTCTTGTAGTGCGCACAACCCGAGGCATGCACGTGGTGATCGCCCGACCACCAGCCATATTTCGAAGGGTTGATCCAGCGCTGCAATTGCACGTCAATCGTTTCGGGCAGCGTCTCGGTTACCGGAAATTCCTTCGTTCGGGTGTAGTACTCGGGGCCACCTGTGTGCTCCATCGTGTAATAGCCAGCTGGTAGCAGAATAGTTTCGCCGTCGGCGCGGTAGACCTGTTGCTGGAACGGGAAGTCAGGTTCCAGCCGCTTTGAAGGGCTGGGGTAGATACGACCCTGCCGATCGCGGAATATGAACGAAGCAAAGGTCGGCTCGCCATTCTCGTCCTTGACGCCGAGCTTAATCGGACGTGTAGGCGCGCTATTGCTTAATCGGACGTGTAGGCGCGCTATTGAACAGCACGACCATGTCGTTGCGGAAGCCGATGTCTTGCGTGCCCTGGCCAACGTCGAACGCGATCTTCGCCGAACGCTGACCGCGGTCGCGACTGTATACCTGGAGAATTTCGTACTCCACACCCAGGCCGCTCAGCCTCTCCGTCATCGGCGGTGCCTGATAGATAGAAATATCGGACCAACGCTCGCGTACGTCTTGCATGGTGAGTTCCATGGCGGGCTCCGACTCTCCGCGCGATCGGAGGGAGGTCGGGCCGCTATTGGGGCTCAGAACACGCAGTGGTGCGGTAACGCCAGCGAGATTGTGTACCTTGACCAGGAATAGGCGCGTGCCACCCTCGACGAGGTTGGGCTCGGCGGGGCCTTGGACGACCTTGACGCGGCTCTCGTCGTTGATTTCGACTTCGGCGAGCACCAGCGGGTCGAGGATCTGCTGCAGTGCTTCGACCGCTGCCCGTTCGTCCTCCATGGCGACTGCCTGATTGATGGCAGTGTGGGCTTCGGCGGTCAGTGGTTGGCCCAGGTAATTGAGTGCGCTTTCAAGCCGTCGAACTTGCTGCGCGAGCGGCTGCAGCGGCGGTGCCGGTTGAGCCGAAACCTCGCTGAAGGCTCCTGTAAGAAGTACGAAGAGGGCGACGGCATGTGTATTGGTCATGGTGGGTGGCCCCAGTGTAGGCCCATCACCGGGGAACCGCAATCAAGCGCCGCCGTGGCCTTCGCTGGCTGCTTCGGATGACTGGGCTTGTTGGACGTAACGCGCCGTGAGACGCTCGTGCAGGTCGGTTCAGGGTGTTGCTACTGCTCCCGGTCCCGGAACTATTCGTGCCGGTGAGATCTGAATCGCGGGATGAAGGTCGGCCGCACCCTCGTGTGATTGTGCTCCAGGAGCGGTCCGAGGCGTCTACTGTCAAGCCGAAGGCCGAAAAGGCCGTCTCAAATCCGTCTGTTAACGGTTAGCGTCTGCGGTACCCGCTAATACCCGTTGTTTGGCGCTTCATTCGAGGCTAGTCTTAGCAACGAGGTCACGGAAGAACATGCTTGACAAGAGCCAGAATCAAGAAACTCCCCTCGAAGGCTGGAAGGAGATCGCAGCGTTTCTGCAGCGAGACGAATCGACCGCACGACGCTGGGAGCGCGAAGAGGGGCTCGCGGTCCGCCGACATGAGCACACGCGGCGATCCAGCGTCTATGCGTATCCGAGCGAGCTTGAGGCTTGGCGGGTGGGTCGCAAAGTGGAGACGGCAAAACAGCCCATAGCTGGGCGTTTCCCGGCTGTGTGGGCAACCGCGGCGGCTACCGCTATCTTGCTTGTGACTCTGATCGCTTTATCAAGAAGCGCAGCGCTAGGACCAGTCGCAGAGGCGCAATCGCCGGGCAGCGGGATTCGAACGACCGAAGTCTGCCAGCAGTGCGATGGGATCGGGTCGGTGTCGCCTGATGGGCTCTCGATCAGCGAGACCGACTGGAGAAACAACGCGGTCGGGCTTAGGGACTTTGCTAGCGGAGAGCTTCGGCTAATCACGAAGAAGAGTGCCGTCAGCGACCCCAGTCAGATGTCTGCGACCTACGGCCATGTGTTTTCTCCAGACGGTGCTTTTCTTGCGTTTGGTTGGAACGTGCGAGATCGACCGACCGAACTTCGGAAGGTCGCAGTGGAGTCGTCAGATGGCGAATCGTTGCTGCTGTACTCGAACGACGAATTCTTAAAGATGCAGGCCGTCGGCTGGTCTGCCGCGGACGAGATTCTGGTCACCGGGATGCGAGCCGACTGGACCACGGCTGTTGGGCTGGTTCCGGCCGAGGGCGGGGATCTGCGGATCGTCAAGACGATCCCCTCCAATCAGCCGACCGTTCGGATTTCTCCCGACGGGAAGTGGATCGCCTACGACATGGCGTCGAAGGAGCATGCGCCCCGTCGCGACGTTTATCTATTGGCGGCGGACGGCTCGCGAGAAAGCCGTGTCACCAGCCATGAGGCGAATGAGTACGTCATCGGCTTTACGCCAGGGAGCGAGGCACTGCTGTTTGCGAGCAAACGCACGGGCTCGTATTCGCTCTGGGCGGCGAACATTCTCGAGAACGGCGCGACCGCTGAGCCTAGTTTGATTCAACGTGACATCGGATTCATCTTGCCGTTGTCGATAACTCCCGACGGAGCGATGTTCTATGCGCGTGCGATCGGAGCGAAAGATATCTTCACTGCGGAAATCGACTGGGAGAGTGGCCGGATCGTGGCAAAGCCGGAGATCGTACAGGGCCTGTACCAAGGCGCGAACACAAACGCGAGTTGGTCGCCCGACGGCAAATCTTTCGTCTATATTGCGTCCGAGAGTGTCAGTCACGACCACGTGGGAAGCGTCGTACGGCTCATCGTCCGTAGCTGGCCGGATGGCGAGGAGCGCGAAATCATACCGTCAGGCATTCGGTTGAGTCCCTTCTATGCGATGCAATTCTCCCCTGACGGGAAGCGAGTGATGCTTAGGGCTCGAGACATGCGAGGCCGCTGGGGCATCTACTCCGTGGTTCTTTCGACCGGTGAAGCCGAATTGCTGATGCGCGAACCACAGGGCAAGGAGTTGAGGTCCAAGGGCTGGGGGAAAGACGGGAAGACTTGGTTCTATGAATACCGCGGGGAAGGCGTACTTTATGGCATGGACCCTGGAGCGACGGAGGGTCGTGAGATCTATTCGGTCTCGGAGTTCCGCCAGGGAGGACAGATCATGTATCCCAGACTTTCGCCACAGCAAGACCATGTGGTTTTTAGCCGACCGGGCGGGCAACAGATCTGGGTCCGTCCGATTGAGGGCGATGAACCAAGGAAGTTATACCAAGCCCCAGAGGGAGCCTGGGCCCATAGCATCGTGTGGGCACCCGAGGGGGACGCGTTGGTCGTGGTTGTAGGTTCACGGAAATCGCCCCAGGATGGGGGAGTCTTCCGAATGCCGATAGACGGCAGTCCGGCGGTCAAGATTGAACTGCTTGGGGATCGCATGTCGAGACCTTCGATTCATCCCAATGGGAGAACGGTCATCTATGACGACGGGAGGCCTGAGACGCGCATCTGGAAGATGGAAAACTACTGGTTGCCGGAGCCGGAATCCGGGGCCACGGAGTGAGTTGAGATGCGGACAATCGTAACGGAGGCGTTGATCATCGCACTGGAGACCGTGATGGTGCTAGCGATAGTTGCGGTGGTCTCAAGCGGTCGACGCAACACTTGCGAGAAGCCAGAAGACAAGACGTAACCGGTTGAGATGAAAGAGAAAACAGCGCCAACGCCTGACTCCTAGGCGCACGCCATTGAGTTACAAGGAGTTACGCGGTTGCACCCTGGACCCTGAAACCACCTGCCTGCTCTGAGGCTGACGCGTTCTAGCTGAACGGCTTAGTACGGGTGTTGCGTTGACCGGTTGAGCCGGCAGCCGTTCTGGGAGTGCCAGCCGGAAAGGGACCGAAAGCCGATGGCGAGCGCGGGTCAGCAGGTTTCTGTGTTGCGACAGGTGATTGTCCTTTGACGCCTGCGTTCCCTGATTTCACGCGCGGGCACTCGCCCGCGGACTAGAACCCGTGGATAGCAGACTCATCGCAGCGCTGCTGTGTCTCGGCCTTATCGCGGTAGTTCGAGCCGACCCTAACCGGCCGCTCGGCCTAGATCTATATCGCCCCGTCCCCAGGGACAATCCGGTGACGCTGGAGAAGGTCAAGCTCGGCCGACTGCTGTTCCGGGATCGGCTGCTCTCACGCGACAGGTCGTTGTCTTGTTCGGATTGTCACCGTCGCAAGCAAGCCTTCACTGATGGCCGGGCGAAGGCGGTCGGCGTCTATGGTCGCCAGGGCCCGCGCAGCGTGCCGACACTTGTCAACCGCGCCTGGGGCCAGTCGTTCTTCTGGGACGGACGAATTCGGACCTTGGAAGAGCAAGTCGTTCAACCCATTCTCGCCAAACTCGAAATGGACCTGACTCTCGAGGAAGCGGTCGAGCGTCTGCGGAAAAAGCGCCGCTATCGAAAAGACTTCCAAGCGGTCTTCGATAGGGCGGTCAACGGTGAGGATCTCGCGAAGGCGCTCGCCACTTACGTACGCACCATTCAGTCAGGTGACTCTCCGTACGACCGCTATGTTTTGGGAGAGAACGACGCCCTTTCCGAAAGTGCGCTCGAAGGACTGAAGCTTTTCCGTGGCAAAGCTAATTGCACGGTGTGTCATGCCGGACCGACTCTAAGTGACGAAGGGTTCCACAACACGGGCGTCGCTTGGCGCGATGGAAAATACCTAGACGACGGGCGTTATGCGGTTACGAAAGAGGAAGGGGCCCGTGGCAAATTCAAAACGCCGACCCTTCGTGAAATCGCCCGGACTGCTCCCTACATGCACGACGGAAGCATTCCTACGCTCGAAGAGGTTATCGACTTCTACAGCGACGGCGGGCGCGAGAATCCCAACCGTGACCCCGAAGTTCAACGCCTCAATCTCACAGATCGGGAACGCGCTGATCTCGTCTCTTTTCTCCACGCTCTGAGCGGCGACATTCAGGTTGGCAGATAGGATCATCACCCAAAGATTACCGCCGGGGATAGTTAGCGAGCAGGGGCGCCAGTCAGTGCTTTAAGTTACTTGCTCTATTGGTTGTAGAAATTGACCCGCCGAAACGGGCGAGTTCGGAACGGAGGGGATGACTCCCAAATCGTCAGCCGGCGAAGCCAGTGCAAGCTCTCCTATGGCCCGCTAGGCGAGTAGAAGATCAATCGCCGTCGCGGTGAACGGTGCTTGGAGTAAACGCAGGCAAGCACACTGCAAAATACTCCGCGCCTTCGGGTTCGGGCGTCGAGTAGCGGACCCAGTCGCCCTTGTGGGTTATGATTGCCTGCCCTGCTGAGACTTCAACGATGCCATCTTCGTGCTCGACGCGGAGAACGCCTTTGACGACGAGTGTGAACTCGTCGAACTCGGGACGCTGGCCAGGTTCTTCCCAGCCGCTCGGGCTGGTCATCTTCGCGACGCTGACGTCTGAGGTGTCGCTGTTGACGCGTCCGACGTACTCTTCGATGATTTTGGGCCTCGTTCCGGCAGCTTCGATGACGCTGGGATGACTGATGAGTGTGGGCATCGCCGCAATTGTAGCGGCTGACGGCGGGCTACTCGACGGGCGTGGCCTGGACGCAGCGGAAGCCCATGTTGGGGCTTCGTTCCGCACTACGTGCCCAACTCCGATAGGAGCATGTCAAGAAGCTTGCCTCCGGCTTGTCGAACCAAGAGCCACCGCGCATCACTCGGTAGCGCCCCGCTGCCGGGCCTTGAGGGTTTTCGGTCGGCGCTTCGGCGTAGTAGTCGCGGCCATAGTGGTCGGAGGTCCACTCCCAGGCGTTGCCGATCATGTCGCAGAGTCCGAAATCGTTGCGCTCTTTCGAGCAGACTGCGACGGGTCCGCCTTCTTGCGAGCCGAAATGGGCCTGCTCCTCGGTCGGGTCCTCTTCACCCCAGGGATATTTCCGATCGTCCTCGCTACCGCGACAGGCTCGCTCCCACTCCGCTTCGGTCGGCAAGCGCTTGCCAGCGGCGGCGCAAAAAGCAGTCGCGTCGTCCCAACTCACGTTCACGACAGGATATTGACCCTCACCCTCGGCGTACCGGCCCTTGATCCAATGAAACGGTGCCTCCGCGTTTGTAGTGGCCACGAACTCGGCATAGCGTTGGTTGGTCACTTCCGACTCATCCGCTAAGAATGCGTCGAGGCGAATACGTTTGACGGGCGTATCGTCTTTGAGGGGGTTCGGATACCAGGCCAGAACTTTGTCGGGCCATTCGTGGGTGCGACCGCGATTGAACTCGCCGCCTGGAACCAGCTTCATTCCATCGTCCTGTGCGATGACAGACGGGACAGATACGGCCAACAGGCTGAAAAGAAACAGAGCGATGCTAGCCGTAGATTTCAGCGATTTCATTAGTGGAGATCTGTCCGGTGGCACCAAGCGGGTCCACGTAGGTGTAGGTTCTACCTGAAGGCAAGTCGCGCACTTGTTTTCCGGCGTCGATACCCAAAGCCGAGTAGATCGTCGAAACGACATTCTCGATGCGGGGTTGGTCGCCGATCGACCAGCCGGGATCCTTGCAGTAGCGACCTTCCGCGTCGCTCTCGCCCAGCACGAGGCCGCCCTGGACTCCCGCGCCAGCAAACATCGCCGGGAAGCAGTACTTGTGGTGATCGCGGCCAGCCATGTGGTTTAGGTCGCCCGGAGTCCTGCCGAACTCACTCATCATGACGATCAAGGTCTCGTCGAGTAGTGTCTTGCCAGCTTCGTGCGGAGACGGCGTCGTCTCTAAGTCTTGGATCAGGCTTGCTAGCGCCGGGTCGAACTCTCGAATCAGCTTGTAGTGGTTGTTGTCTTTGGATGTGTCCCAAATATCCCGGTGGTGATCCCATCCAAAGTGGCAGATATGAACGTAGCGCGTGCCACCGTCTTGCGCCAGCAGATTGCGCGTAAGTGCGCAAGAGATGCCGACTTTGGTTTCACCGTAGCGCTGCTTGTCTTCGTCGGTCAGCTGGAAGGCGGCAGGCCAGCGGTCGTCTGTTAGCAGGTTCTTAGCCGTCTCACTAAAGTCCTCGAAGGCATCGATCTCGCGACCGTAGCTCAGCATCCTTTCACGCTGGGAGTCCCTCAACTGAGAGAGTAGACGCCAACGCTGCTCAAGCAGTTCCGTCGCCTTCTGATCGAGAGCCATGCCTTCGAGCGCCTGCTCCGGATTCATGTCGAAGACAGAAAACTTCGGAGGCAAGAACCCCGTGGACAACGCTCCAACCTGGTTCGCCTCAAGGTTGAACGAGACGTAGGTCGGGAAGGTGTCGTCGTCGCGGCGCTGTGATTCGAGTTCGGCGGCAACCACGGAACCCACTGACGGGATTTCGCGGGCAAAGGCGATATTCAGTTGGCGGCCAGCCTGTACGTAGTATTCGCCGCGCAGGTGCACCTCTTCGTGACTCTGAATGGTCCGCATGACGGCGACCTTATCCAGAATCTTTTCGATGCGCGGGAACAGAGCATACGGAAGGTACATGCCCGTGGGCGTCTTCCGAACGTCAAAGTCCTTCTGAGTGGCATTATTCTCTTTGAAGTCGAAGGAATCGACGTGACTGATCGCGCCGGAAATCTCAAAGAAGATTACATTCCGCGCGTTACCGCGGGCTGTGTTCGCGCTAGGTGTCGCGTGTAAACGCAACGGTGCCACGGAACCTGCCGTCGCGCCAAGCAGACCCATACCGCCGTACTGCAGCAATTCGCGGCGCGAGGGAAGTAGTTGTCCAACCGTCCTGGGCTTCATGTCACGTCTCACTACTAGAAGTTATAGAGAAACTCCGAAAGGTTAAGGAGCGCCCACTGCAAGTCTTCGCCGCCCTTCTTGCGGTCGCGAGCCATCGCCGTAAGGGCCACGTCCTTCTCGGCAGAAGTTGGAGATCGAGCGATCGAGGAGAGAAATAGTTCCTCGACGACTTGTGCGTCACTCTCATGCTCGTCGAGCAACAGTTCCAGGCGACTGGAGTTCTCGGCAACGACTCGATCATTCACCACCGAAGAGCGCATCATCATGATTGGTTGCAGAGCCGATGCGGACGGTTTCTTCGAGACCGTGCCACGGTTCGCCTGGCCGAATGCTTGCATAAAGCTTTTGGTATCGCCTTTCGGCTTCGGCAGGCTTACCTGCATCGCCATGGATACCTGTCGACTGCCGTCACTGAGGTCGCCCGGACGTCCGGTGGCGGTGACGATAGCGTCGTGCAATTCTTCCGCACTCAGCATTCTGACAAATTTGCGTGCGTAGTATTTGGTGTAGGTGTCGTTCCATTCACCGGGGAAGCTCGCGGAGAGCTGGTACGCGCTGGAGTTACAGACTATGCGAAACAGCTCGTGCAGGCTGTAGTTGCTCTCACGAAAATGCTTTGCCAGTTCGTTGAGCAGTTCTGGGTGCGAGGGTTGCACATCCCACCCTTCTGGGAGGTTGTCTGGGTCTTGGCGAGCAAGGTCGAACTCATCGTAAGGCTCGACGAACCCAAAGCCCATCAACCGCGACCAGAACATGTTCACCGTGGCGCGTGAGAACTGATCGTGCTCGGTTATCATTCGAGCCAGCTCGTCGCGGGGAGCTGCGTCGGGATCGGCAAGCTCATCGGTGAGAATGAACTTGGAATCGTTGGAGCCTCCGAGCCGGGCCATCCGCAACATGCTTGTCCCTTTCGTGTCATAGCCCGGGGCCAAGTCGTCGACGATGAAATGGCTCATCTGAGCCTCGGTCTTCTCGACGTGCGGAATGTAACGCGTGTGCCCCATGAAGGCGGCCTGCTGGAAGAAGTCGGACCGTTTCTTGCCCGTCAAATAAACGTTGACCTTCTCAAGGTGATTCGCCCCGTCGTGGCAGGAGATGCAGGACAGGTTCACACCCAAGAAGACCTTGCCGAACTGGACGGTCAACTCGTCATGGGTATCGAGTTGCTGCACCTTCCGAAGATCGTCGCCGTGATCCACTTGCCCGGGCTTGCCCTCGACGTGCTCACGAGTAATTGGGTTGACGGCTGAAACGACACGATTGCTTTTGCCCGAAGCCGCGACCATGGATCGCACCAGATCGTCGTAAGGCCTGTCGGCGGCAAGACTCTGCTGCAGCATGTAGTGGAACAGTTGGTAGCCACCCGATTTGCCGTTCATCCGCAGGGTGTCCATGAAGAAGTACGACCACTTATCCACAAACTCCGTGCTGCCAATCAACGTGTCGATGATGGTCGAACGCTTATCGGTGGACGAATCCGCTACAAATTCGCGAAGCTGCTCAGCACTCGGAATGCGGCCCGTCAGGTCAAGGTAAATGCGTCGGAGGAATTCACGATCACTAGACAAGCCAGCGTGAGGAATGCCTTCGCGCTCCATCTTTCCGAAGATAAAATCGTCGACGAAATTATGCGGAGAGACCTCTTGAGAAGGGGTTCCATCGGTGAGTGGCACTAGCCTGGCAGTCTCGGAGCCGATGGCCTCTGATTTGGGCCCCTCAAACAGCGGCGCGTGAGCATCCGAGCCCACTGGAACGTCCTGGGCCATGGCGACCAGGCACGCACAGACACCTGTCAGAATCACGCCTACAGCTTTCATTTATGCCTCCGGGCACACGGGTCCGTAGCTGGGGAGATTATGCGGGTCCAACGGTAGCGTTGTCAATCAGTTACCCTCCGTCGGCGGTCTGATCGGGTTGTCTAGCGGCCGGGCGGCCCCGGCAGGCTAGAGTTGGTCGCCTTCGACGGGCAATCCGTGCATCTCGCGGTAGATCGGATTGTCGAATCGGCGCGTCGATTTGAACTGCTCGTGGCGTCCATCGCCAGCCTCGGCTTCGGCGACCGTTAGGAGCGATCTCAGCTCCTCAGAATTCATTGGCTCGAAGTCACGGGCGACCGCGAGATCGGCTTCTAGGTGCTCCATCTTGGTCCAACCACGGACGGCGGTCGTGATCGGTTGGCTGAGGGCGTAGCGTAGGCACTGCTCGGCGGTGATCGAGGTGTCGTCGGGGATCTTGGCGATGTCTACGCCACCGCCGAGGTTCTTCATGCCAAGCACTCCCATGTCTTTCGCGAGGCAAAGCGGCAGCGTCTCGTGGAAGAACGAGCGATAGAAGTAGTCCATCACATTGATCGGCATTTGGGCGGTGTCGAAGGCGTAGCCTTTGGCGAGCATCTTGTTGAGAATGCGGGGATCCTTGTGCCCAGTGAAGCCGATGTAACGGACTTTGCCTGCCTGCTGGGCTTCGAGGGCAAAGTCGATGCCACGGCGGTCAAAAACCCAGTCGGGGTCGTTGTCGTAGTTGGTCTCGTGAAACTGCCAGAGGTCAAGGTAGTCGGTCTTCAGGCGGCGTAGGCTGTCATCGAGGCAACTCTTCGAACGATCGTAGTCGCGACCGGTGTTCTTGGTCATCAAAAAGAGCTTCTCGCGTACTCCGGGCCGCATCGCCTTGCCGACGAGTACTTCGGAGTAGCCGTCGTTGTAGGCCCAGGCGTTATCGATGAAGCAAACGCCGTTGTCGACGGCGGCGTCGAAGATGCGTAGCGCCTCGGGTTCATCCTTGAGGCCGACGCGCCCCAGGTGCGCCCCACCGAGACAGAGGATCGACACCTGCTCATTCGTCTTACCCAAACGACGTGTCGGCAGACCGGCGGGAGAATGTTGCTGTGCGATTGCCCGTTCGGCGAGCACGGAAAATTCTTCGGGAGTGGGACGGGACGGTGGCGGATCTTGGGGGCGAAGGGCGGACGGCATTCTCGGACCAGTATAGTTGTCGCCCGTCTTCGGGTTAGACGCTTTCATCCTGTGGGCGGCCTAGTTCGAACCAGTCCACCCGACGCGTGGTGTACATGAGGGTGGCGAGGACAAAGAAGAGTGCGAGGGAACCAACCAGAAGCGCAAAGTCTTCGAGGCTAATGAGGACGTAGAGGAAGGCGTAGAGTCCGCTGATGACCCCTCCCATCGAAGCAGCCCGAGAGACGGAACCGAGGATCGACCAGGCGTAGGAGGTGACGAGGGCCGCGATCATCGAGGCGGCTAGGGCGTAGGCACCGGCGAACCCGATGTGTTCCGCGAGTGAGAGTTCGAGTAGGTAGAAGAGGCAGACGGCGGCACCGATGAGTCCGTACTGGATGAAGTGGAGTCGGATACCTGCTAGGACTTCGAAGAGCCAAAGCGGGGCGAAGGTGAGAGCGAGAAACAGCAATTCGTACTTGAGGCTGCGTTCGGTTTGCCGGTACGCGTCAACGGGGGTGAGGAGGTCTACGCCGAATTGGGAGATGAAGGGAACGTTCTCTAGGTTGCCGGTCCACTTTTGGGGGAAGTTGCGGCCCAAGAACGGTATCGTCCAGGTGGCGGCAAAGCTCTCGTCGGAAACTTCGGAGCTGTCGGGCAACCAGGCACCTTGAAAGCTTGGGGACGACCAGTTTCCCGAAATATGAGTTTCGGTCCGGCGTCCGAGTGGCGCGAACCGGATACTGGAACTGCCATTTAGCGTGAACGTAATTTCAAACGGGAACTCATCGCCTTCGAGAGCCCCACTTTCTAGAACAGCCTGGAGAGCTTGTCGATCGCCGGGGAGTGTTCGCACGCCGGGCTCGAACGCCTGCGTCTGCCCCGCCCAGTCGACGGCAACGGAATCCCGGAAACCACGAGGGTCTGTAATCTCTAGCATGAGCCGCGCCTGATCCCAGAGAATCTCAGAGTCCGCGGCTTCCCAAGCCACAAGGTCGGGCTCCGCGAAGCTTCCCGTCATCGCGACACTTGCCTTGTACACCGAGGCCTCATAGATGCCCCGGCTACGCAGCTCGCCGGTCAGGGCGGCGTCGATATCCAGAGATTCCGGCAAGAACGTCGCTGTTCGATCCGTCCAAGTCGAGACCGTCTGTCCAGACTGATTGATCACCACTCGTGGCGTTCGGTATGGAACGACGAGGTACGGTCCGACAACCTCCTGCGCGAGCCCCCAACCTTCCCCGATCTCTCGGACTGCGCCGCTCTTGGTGCTTTCTCGGTCGCTCATCAACCCGTAGGTGAACAGGACGGGCACCTGGAGACACAAGATTAGAGCGCCGATGGCGATGACGCGGAACGCTGGCGAACGACCAACAGATTCGAAAGACATAGCTGACATAAGCTCCAACCTCCAACTAGATACAAAGTACTTTATTATAACAAGCTCTGAACGACAAACGCTAGCGCGGAAGCGCCGATTTCAGTCACACTGACCCCTTGGCTCAAAGTCTGCAAAAGAAAGTCGGCAAGAACTTGTTGGCAGGGGCAATGATCCCCATACAGCCGTTGGTATTGAGGCGAGACGCTGGTCTAGACGAAGTGGCGCAGCGCGCCCTCACGCGCTACTACCGCGACGCTGGCGCTGGCGGCTTGGCCGTAGGCTACTCTACGGTTCCACTCGGCCAGCTTTATCAACCATTGCTGGCGCTAACCGCTGCTGCGCTCAATGAGAAGAAAGGTTTAGCGCGAGCGCCGTTGATTCAGGTGGCGGCGGTGACCGGGTCAACCGCGTCGGCCGTGGATCATGCCCGCGTAGCTAGAGACTTGGGTTATCACCTCGCCTTGCTCGATGTAGGCGAAGTCTCTAGTGATCCGACCGAACAGAGCGATCGATTCGAGGCAGTGGCAGAGGTATTGCCCGTGTTCGCCGCTGCGGCAAAGCGGGGTTCTGCGGTGGTCTCCTATGCCGCGTGGCGTGGGTTGTGCGAATCCGAGAAGATGGCCGCGATTCAATTAGGTGGACCCACACGACGGGCGACGCTCGACGCGGCTCGTGCCGTTCGGGATTCTGGATTGGACCAGCGGATTGCGCTCTATACCGGCAATGAGGAATCCGCGCTGATGGATCTCGTTAGCCGCCTGGCTTTCACTGCTAGCAAGGACGAGCCCCGAATCGAGATCGTGGGCGGCCTGATGGAATCCTGGGGGTTTTGGACTCGTCGGATGCTCGACCTCTTCAACGAGGCCAAGCGACTCATGGACAAGAATCTCCCAGTCTCGCGCGCACATCTGGAATTGGCAACGCAGGTCGCGGACGTGAGTACGGCTGTGCTCAACTCGGGCTCGGGCTACAAGGGGTCGACGGCAGGTGTGCTTGAAGTCTTGCGTCGGCAGGGCTTCATTGATCAAGTCATGACGCTCGACCCCGAAGAGGGGCTGACGAGCGAACAGGCGCGGGAAATTGACCGCGTGTACCGAGACTATCCCCACCTCCACGATGACCCGTTCATCGATCTGCATCAAGAAGCGTGGTTCGCGTAGTTTTTTTATTGCACTTTGCGTGGCAGTCGTTCGTCAGTAGTCTATAGGGAGAGAGGGTGACTTCACGGTGATGCAGAAACGAGACAAGAAAAAAGGCTTCTCCCTGATGGAGCTGTTGATCGTCATCGCGATCATTCTGATCATTGCGTCCATCGCGATTCCGAAACTGGTACAGGCGCGGAAAGCGGCCTACGAGATGGCGGCGATTCGCAGTCTCCATACGGTCAACACGGCACAGATCCAGTACTTCTCGACATTTGGCCGCTATGCCCAAACGTTGATGGAGCTCGGTCCACCTCCAGGTAACGGCACGCCTTCGCCGTCCGCGGCAGACCTGATTCCAGATGGATTGGCGATTGGTCTCCAGTCGGGATACGTCTTCACGATGGTCGGCACTCCGGCGGGCTACACGATCAACGGCGACCCCCAGGCGGAGACGACTGGCACGCGCCATTTCTATACCGACCACGCAACAGTGATTCGCCAGAACTTCGCTCAGCCAGCATCGGAGAACGACCCGGCAATTCAGTAGCCGGTCCTGTCGTTACTGACTGACCGCGTATACTGGCGCTCTATGAGTCCAGTAGCGCTACGTCTGTCGGTCATGATGTTCCTCCAGTTTTTCATCTGGGGGGCCTGGTATGTCACCGCACCACTCTACCTGAGCAACATCGGTTTCGACGGCGCAGACATCGGGTGGACCTACTCGGTTGGTCCGATTGCCGCGCTGATCTCCCCGCTATTTGTTGGCATGGTGGCGGATCGATTTTTCCCAAGTGAGCGCGTGTTGGGAGTGCTTCATATACTCGGTGGGCTGTTCATGGCGGGCTCAACGCTGCTGATGAACCCAGAATCGCCGACGAGTCCGGACGTCATCAACTGGATCTTCCTCGCGCATACGCTCTGCTACTTCCCTACCCTTGCGCTGACGAACTCGTTGGCCATGCACCACATCACGGACTCGAAAAAAGAGTTCCCAATGATTCGTGTGTTCGGTACGTTGGGATGGATCTTCGTTGGGCTACTGCTGTACTGGATTGGCTGGCAGGACCGCGTCGAAATGTTTTTACTCAGCGGAGCTGCTGCGATCCTGTTGGGGCTGTATTCGTTCACACTGCCGCATACGCCCCCGCCAGCCCGTGGCAAGAAAGTATCGGTCGCGCAGCTGTTGGGTGCCGACGCTCTAACACTGCTCAAAAATCGATCCTTCTCTGTCTTCCTCGCCGGGTCGTTCTTGCTGTGCATTCCGCTGGCGTTCTACTACCAATTGGCGGCGCGGTCCGTGCAGCAGGCGGGCATCGAGAATGTGTCGGGAACGATGATCCTCGGGCAAGCGTCCGAGGTCGGCTTCATGTTGCTGATGCCGTTGTTCTTCGCTCGTCTCGGAGTCAAGAAGATGCTGGCAGTCGGGATGATCGCTTGGATCGCTCGCTACGCGCTGTTCGCCGTCGGTGCGCCAGCGGCGATCTCATGGATGATGATCGGGGGCATCCTGCTACACGGCATCTGCTACGACTTCTTCTTCGTCACGGGGCAAATCTACACCGATCAAGTCGCGCCGAAAGAGATTCGCTCGCAAGCCCAAGGATTATTGGCAATGCTCACGCTCGGGCTGGGGATGCTGATCGGAGCTCAGGCCGCAGGACAGATTGAGGTGCGGTACACCCCAGCCGCTTCTGTAGTGGCAAGTGCGGAGGCTCAAGACCTGGCTGGCCAGATCTCACGCCTGCAGTCAGCGGCCCCAGCTGACGCGGCGCAGCAGATCGAAGCCCTGGAGAGCCAACGCTCGGCGAAGTCGCTGGAGGCCCTACGGTTGATCGATTGGCGATCGATCTGGCTGATTCCCGCAGTGATTGCCGGTGGCATCTGGGCACTGTTCATGCTGTTTTTCAAGGAAGAAGAACCAACTTCGGCTTAGCCACGAACGCGATGACTGAGCATGGTGATAACCTAGTCCGCCAGATGCACCGACTTCTCTTGGCGACCGTTCTCGTGGGCGCAACGGTAGGAGCGTCCGGCCAGTCTTGGATCGAATACCCCGGCGGCGATGGTGCTGGAGCTGGCAGACATGTCGTACTCGTTTCGGGCGACGAAGAGTATCGATCCGAAGAAGGTTTGCCGCAACTGGCCCGCATCCTATCTACTCGCCACGGATTTCGCGCTACCGTCCTGTTTGCGATAGATCCTGAATCAGGGATCATCAATCCGCATGTTCGCGACAACATTCCGGGACTTGAACACTTGCGCGACGCGGATCTGCTGGTTATTCTGACGCGCTGGCGGATATTGCCCGACAACCAGATGGCCGAAGTGGACGCGTATCTCAAGCAAGGGAAACCGGTCATCGGGCTCCGCACAGCCACACATGCCTTCGCGCCGCCCGAATCTTCTCATGCCCGTGTGAGGACACACCTGCGTACGGTGGCGGCAGCGGAGTCAAACGGACTTGTGCCGCCTGCTCCACCTGCGATTTCCGACGATGCCTGGGGGCCCTATGGTCATTACGGCGACGGCTACTTTGGCCCGCAAGCTGAGTGGATGGACGGCTTCGGGCGATTGGTACTCGGCGAGCGGTGGGTGGCACATCATGGCCGCCACAAGCACGAGTCAACACAGGGTTTCTTCGCCGAGGGCGTGCAGGACCATCCGATTCTCCGCGGCATCCGTGACGGGGATATTTGGGGGTCTTCCGACGTTTATCGCGTGAGGCTCCCACTCCCAGGGGACTCACGTCCGTTGCTCCTGGGCCAGGTAGTCGAGCGGCAGGGCGCTTATGACGAAAGCGACCTGGATTACGGAATGCGCCCTGGTGACACTCAACCAGTGGAATCAAAGAACGACCCGATGATGCCGATCGCCTGGGCGAAGAGCTATCAGCTGCCGGGGGGAGAACGAGGCCAGGCCTTTGCCACAACCATGGGTGCCTCCTCAGATCTTTCCTCGTACGCGTTACGGCGATTGCTCGTCAACGCCGTCTATTGGTCGCTGGGTCTTGAGTCCAGGATTCCCAATGACGGTGTCGACGTGGCCCTTGTCGGTGAGTACGAGCCCACGCAGTTCATTAACCATCCGCCCGAGTACTGGCGTGAACGCAAGCTCCGTCCCGCGGACCTGCGGTAGCTGCAATATCCCCAGCTGCGGTGAGCGGTGGCTGAATGCCACGCCATGGCCCGGGCACAGCGGTAGGCCTATTAGGACATTACATAGATTTAACGCGGTAGCGACCCAGCGACGAAACCATTCAGGCGTTGATGCGTCTGAATATGAAGATCGTAGTCCGTTCTCATCCGGTGAACGAAATGTACCGAGTCAGCGCACTCCTCCTCTTGTCGGCTGGCATCGTCTTCGCTAACGCCGACAAATCCCCAGAGACCGAGTCATCCGAGCAGACTGCTCCTGTGGTTGACCAGACGCGGTCGCCGAGCAGCGACAAGGAAGACGTATCGAAGATCGGAGATCGGGATGTCGACGGTAACGTCAACTTCTACTCGCTCGAACGGGAGATTCGGCTGGGCCAGCAGTTGGCCACCGAGGTAGAACACAACGCCCGCATCGTCGACGACCCAGTGATCTCCGAGTATGTGAATCGTATCGGGCAGAATCTCGTCCGCAATTCCGACGCCCAAGTCCCGTTTACGATCAAAGTCATTGATAGTGACGAGGTCAACGCCTTCGCCCTGCCAGGGGGCTTCTTCTACGTCAACACAGGGTTGATTCGACTAGCCGAGACGGAATCCGAACTGGCCGGAGTGATGGCGCACGAGATCGCTCATGTCACGGCTCGACACGGCACGCGACAGGCGACTCGAGGTCAGATCGCCAACTACGCTTCGATACCACTCGCCATCTTCTTGCCCGGTGGCTGGCTTGGGTTCGGAATCTATCAGGGGCTCAACTTGGCGGTGCCCATGACGTTCTTGAAATTTTCTCGAAGCTTCGAGAAGGAAGCGGACTCTCTGGGCTTGCAATACATGTACCAGTCTGGATACGACCCGACATCAATGATCACGTTCTTCGAACGGATTCAGGCACAGCAGAAGCGGAAGAGCAACGCTGCCGCAAAGATGTTTAAGTCTCATCCACCGACGAGCAAGCGCATTCGGCTGCTCCAGTAATCGATGAGCGAGATCTTGCCAGCGCGTCCGCAATACACGGTGAACACGAGCGAATTTCAGGAGGTGAGACTCCAACTGAATCGGAGGGCGAGAAGAATGGGGCCTGAGGACGTGGACCCCGACAAACCGACGCTTCGACGATCGACACCAGAGGGGACGATCACACCCACAGAAGGTGATGACGAAGAGAAGAGAGACGACCCACCAGTTCTGAAGCGAGTTGTCGTTTCAGACGACTGATACGTCGGCGCCGGTCACAGGGAGCAAGGATCGCGCAGGGGTTATTGCGTAAGGCTCAAGACTGCTCGACCGCTCCCGACGGGGGCGGTCGAGCATCAAATCTAGCAGTTGAAGGCTACCAGCGGGGCTCGCGGCGTCCACCGCCACCACCGCCGCCGAACCCACCGCCACCGCCACCGCCGCCGCCGTATCCGCCGCCGCCGCCACCTCGGCCACCGCCGCCGCCTTCGCCACGCGGGCGAGCTTCATTGATGTTCAACGCGCGACCGCCAAGGTTCACGCCGTTCAATTGCTCGATCGCGGCATCGCCCTCGCTGTCGTTCGGCATCTCACAGAAGCCAAAGCCTCGGGGACGACCGGTCTCACGGTCAGTAATCAGACTGACACGATCCACCGTGCCGAACTGTTCAAAAAGCTTGCGGATTTCGTCTTCCGTCGCTTCGTAATTAAGGTTTCCAACAAAGATGTTCTTCACTTCCTGCAAACTCCGATAGGCGAACGAAAGACGGGGGTCGGGGCAAACGGGGGAGGGAGCGGGGTTGCCGCCAGGAACTCACACACGCAGGCCTTTGGAGGACCTCTTCTTCAGACGCGGACAGTAAAACTTCTTGAGAAGTGTATCAGTAGGGATACAAACGGCAAAGACATTTATTTGCCAATCCTGCCGAAAGTCGCCGATTCGACCCAGACCTTCACAGTCTTTCGGGCCAGGAGGCGGGGTAAATCTTATAATGATTTGGTCATGTCGAGGCCCATGGATGTCTTTGAGGAACTAGCCAGTCTTCGCCGTTCGGGCCGAAAAGCCGCTCTTGCGACGATTGTAAACGTAGAAGGATCGATCCCGAGCTTCCGCAGCGCGAAGATGTTGGTGCGAGAGGACGGCTCAATTGTGGGCACGATCGGCGGTGGCTGCACCGAAGCCGAAGTTTGGCAGGCGGCCAAGGACGTCATCGAGACAGAGATGCCCCAGATGCTCGACTTCAACCTTGGCCAAGATGCCGCGTACGACGAAGGGCTCATCTGTGGCGGCTCGCTAAAAGTCTACGTCGAGCCGATCTTACCGCTCCCTCAGGCTGTGATCTTTGGCGGCGGGCACATATCGAAGAGCCTGTCTAAGATTGCATCGCAGGCTGGATTTCACACGGTGGTCATCGACGACCGCGAGGCGTATGCCAACGAGGAGCGCTTCCCCGAAGCGATAGCTACCTATGCCGAGGACTACGAAGACGCTTTCAAACACCTCAATGTCAATGCTGCCAGTTATCTGATCATCGTGACGCGCGGCCACCGCGACGACATGCGCGTTCTGCGGTGGGCTGTGGAACAGGACGTGCGGTACATCGGCATGATCGGAAGCAGGCGCAAGACGACGGAGGTCGTGAAGAGCCTGATTGCGGAAGGCGTGTCGCTTGAATTGTTGAGCCGTGTCCACGCGCCAATGGGGCTCGATATCACCGCTTCCCTGCCCGAGGAGATCGCTGTGGCCGTCGTGGCGGAGATGGTCTACAAGAGGCGCAACCCGACCGCGTTGTGGCACCCGCTGTCGAAATCGATCTTCGCCGAGGGCATTCCCCGCGTTCTGCAAAAGAAAGCGAAAGAATCGAAAGTTCCCGCGGTATCCTCCACTAAGTGAGCCTGCCAGGCGTTATTCTCGCTGCCGGGCTGTCAAGCCGCATGGGACAGCCAAAGGCGCTGCTGCCATTGGGCGAGTCGACGTTTCTTCTCCATCTGATCGAGACATTCCGCACAACTTGTCACCCGGTGATCGTTGTTCTGGGAAAGGACGCTGAGGCTATTGCCTCAACGCTTCCAAAGACGCCAGACGTCATCGCTGTCGTCAATGGAAACTACGAATTGGGTATGCTCAGCTCGTTGCAAGTTGGACTTGAGGCGGTGTCCGTCGAAGCAACAGGGGTCATTTTTACCCTGGTGGACCATCCTCGACTGCAGGTCACGACATTGCGTGCCGTTGCCGTTGCGTTCGAACAATCTGGAGCGTCTGTCGTGATTCCTCGCTATCGGAAAGAGCGCGGGCATCCCGTCGCCATCTCGGCAAACGTAGCCAAACTGCTACTCCGCACACCGAGCGCCGGCAGCCCCAAGGACGTGATCCGTGGCCAGCGAGAGAACACCGTATTTGTCGATGCAGATGACTCAGCCATCGTCGAGGACATCGATACACCCGCTGACTATCGTCGGATCACGTAACCGAATGACAACTAGGTCATGGCGCTCTGCGTTCGGCCAGCCGTCAGCTCATCCAGTTGCACCAGCAGCTGTAACTCGGCGGTAGGCAAGCTATAGCGGCGAGCCACGGCCACCGGATCAGCACCTTGCCGGAGGAGTTGGGCGGCTTGTCGACGCTGCTTGGATCGGGATCCTGCCGCCCCCTTCACGCCTTCAAGCCGCAGCAACCGGTTTTCAAAGAGCGCCACCGCATCCGCCAAACGCCCACGCAACACCTCATTGCCCGCCTCCGCGATAGCGAGTCGCCCCCTCAGTTCCGCGGAACGGCCCAAGATCAGCCAGGTCAGCCAAAGCAAAGAGATCAGCAGTAGGGTGATGGCGGCAATGAGTAGCGACGGCGTCATGCGATGTTCCTAAAATATGGTTTGGATTCGCTCTTTGCGACTACTGACGTCGGTAATGCGCACACCGTAGTTGCTATCGACCACAACCACTTCACCTCGGGCAATGACGGTGTCGTTCACTAGCACCTCGACTGGATCCGAGGCCTGGCAGTTCAGCTCTACGATCGAACCGACCGAAAGCTTCAACACGTCGTCGAGTGGCATCTCAGTCTGGCCGAAGCTCACGGTGACCTCCATCTCAAGATCGAGAAGCATTTCTAGGTTGCGGCGTGCGATGCCACCCAAGCTCTCCGCGTCTCGCCCGGGCGGCGCGTCCGGCTGCTCGGATAGTGCCTCGCCCTGGTCGGACGAGGCCTCTTCATCGGTCGACTCATCTAGCGCTTCGACCAAGGCAAGATTGGGAACCAAGGCGATGCTGCCAGGTTCACCGTCAATCTCAAAAACAAGTTCCACGCCGAGCAAGGAATCCGCTGGCTCGGCGACATCGACGCCACCAGCAAACCGCACCTCCTTGTCCAGGTTCGACTTCATCGCCCCAGCAACTGAGGCCGCAGCCTGTGAAATCATTTCACGGAAGGTCTCTGGACCGAGTCCGTCGGCATCCTCTGGGTCCGCCAGCGCCAGGCCGCCGAGTCGTTTTAGGACGACACTAGAACACCCGATAGAGAGACCCGCGGCGTCTGCGAGATCACACGGAAAGAGCACCCACACCGGGTCCTCCCAACCGTTCCACGCTTCGGTCCGTGGATCTTTCGCTTCAAGGGAAAAGCCACTCCCCTCAACCTGCGGATTGATCAGAGTCAGTGCCTTGCAAAGGCCCTCGGACCAAGCTGAGGTTAGCCAGTGGCTGGCCCTTTCGCGGCGCCAATTGTCGACGGCACTCATTAGGGCGTGAAGTCCTCTTGTTCAGCGGCGGGATCACTGATCTTAACGGCGCGCCGAAGACCGGCGGCCACCACATGACCCGAAAACTTCTTAGTGCCGCTCACAGAGACCTTGACCGGTCGAGCAACCGGTGTTCCGAGTGACAAAATGTCCTCGGCCGACAGATCAAGCAGGTCGCGAACGCGGAGGCTGCCACCAGAAATTCGAGCCTCAAGGGGCACCTCGACGCTTTTCAGTATGGATTCCATCCTCCTCGACGCCCCCTGATCAGCGGAACTTCGCCTGCCCGACCACTGCTGCTCCAGCTTCTGTCCCATCATCTTGACGACAACGGCCGGGACGCCAAAGTTCATCATGCCGCGCGCGTCATCGACCGTGATCTCAAATCCAATGGCGACCACGGCCTCATTGGGAGACAGAATTTGCATGAGTAGCGGCTGCGTCTCGGTGCCCACCACGTCGAATGTCAAGTCCTGAGATCCGGACCACGCATCCTGTAGATCCTTAAGAACGATTCGAAAGATCGTCTCCATCACACTGCGCTCGATATCTGTCAGTTCTCTACTTTCATCGCTGGCCTGCTTGCCGTCTCCACCCAGAACGATGTCGAGAATCGGCATGACCAACGTAGGATTGATCTCCAGCACCGCATCGCCTTCCATCGGTTTCACTCCGACATGGGCGATGCAGGTAGGCGTCGGCAGGTAGCCCAGGAAGTCACCGAAGGCGAGTTGCTCCACCGAGACGAGGCTCACCGTCACATAGGTCCGCAGGTAAGCACCTAACGACGAGGCAAGATGTCGCGCCAAAAACTCATGCACCATGTGCACCGCGCGAACTTGGTCCTTGGGAATGCGATCAGGCCGACGAAAATCGTAAAGCGTCGCCGACTGGTTGCTGGCGCTTTGAGCGGCAACTCCTCCGTGCTTTTGGAAGAGGCGATCAATTTCGTCTTGGCTCAGGGCACTCCGCATCGTCTTGCGCCCTTAGTGTGGCCATTTCATGTGCATCGCCGAACGCAACCGCAAAATCGCTTGCGACTTGAGCTGGGACACACGGGTTTCGTGGAGGTTCACGACGCTAGAGATCTGACGAAGAGTGAACTCCTTGCCGTAGTAGAGCGTGATAATGGTCCGCTCCACCTCAGGGAGACGCTCAATCAGCTCGGCAATTACCCGTCGTAGTTCCGATTGCTCCAAGAGAGCCGAGGGCCACTCGTCCTCATCGTCGGAAATAAATCGGAGGACGCTGGACCCCTCGCCGTCGCCGCTTGGCCCCTGCTCCATTGGCGCCAGGTTGATTCCGCGGATCTCGACCAGCCAACGACGGTACTCCTTCAAGGTTATCGATAGTTGCTCGGCGACCTCGTCCTCGGTCGGCGCGCGCTGCAGTGTCTTTTCCAATGTGCCAATCGTCGACTCGATCTGCTTGGATTTGCGCCGCTTGTTGCGAGGGGCCCAGTCGAGGCTGCGCAGGCTGTCTAGGATCGCCCCTCTGATCTTGTGCTCGGCGTAAGTCTTTAGCTTGATGTCCAACGTGTCATCGAAATGGTCGACAGCGTCGATGAGGCCCAGTACACCCGCACTGATCAGGTCGTCTAGGCAAACGCTTTCCGGAACCCTGTCGTGAATGCGCGAGGCAATCAATTTCACCTGCTTGAGATGCTGGAGTATCCTCTGATCCCTTTCGGAGTGACTCGACAGATCAACGGGCTGTTCTAGTGTGGACTTGGGATACATCGCCGTTCGCCGGGTTGCTAGGCCAGGCTGGACTCAGTTTCCACGCCTCCGAACGCGAGCATCGTCAGCTCATCCGGGTCGGCGGGTAGCAGGTCGTGAGCCGTTCGCTGGCCAGCTGTTACATAGGCAATCGGCAGTCCGAATCGCAAACTTTCGTCTAGCAGCGAACCAGGAGCAGAAGCTTCATCTAGGCGAGTGAAGATCATGCTGTTGGCGGACGCACCGAAGGCATCGAATCCGCGCCGGATGTCCTCGGAGCGATTGGTCGCACTCACGGTGAGATGTACATCAAGATCACCGCAACGGCGTAGCGCATCGTGGAGAGCTCGCTGGCTGGCGGAATCCTTCAGCGAGTAGCCCGCGGTGTCGAGAAGTAGAAGGTCGGGAGCCTCAGTGGAGCTACGAATTTCATCAATCGCCGTCGGTAGTTCCTCCGGCCGATCGACCAGCCGCAAGGGAGCGTCCATCAAACCGGCGTAGGCTTCGAGATGATCGACGCCCCCTACGCGATAGGGGTCCACGCAGACGAAGCCAAGAGACTTTCCGAGGGCGACTCCACGCAGCATCGCAATCTTGGCCAGCACGCTCGTCTTCCCTGCTCCAGCCGGTCCGACGACCGCAACCGTACCGCAACCAGCGTCGCCGACCGGTTGCGGTCGAATACGCCAAAGTGATCGAACGCGTGAGTAGAGCCGATCCAAGAGCGAATGATAGGAGTCATCCGGCTCAGCCTCCGCCTCCAACTCAGCAGCGAGCCTGGCCGCGAGGGCCGGGGATACTCCCCGCGTTACAAGCCGAACGAAGAGCTGTCCGATCAGGCGGTTTTCAAAAACAGGCGTAAACGCCGATTCCACCGACCCTCTCTGCGGCGGTGCCGCGCGGATGGAATCGAGATCACTCCTCAGGCGGCGCAGCTCATCCAAGACCGGCTGCTCGTTGGGTGGTGGCGTGACCGGGGGTGCGTTCGAGGTCACATCAACTGGCTCTGCGCTCGACTGATCGCCTGCAATAATTGTGGGCTGCTCGTCGTCCGAGAAGTCCGTGCCGAAGGTGACCCGAAGTTTGGCCCCAGTAGCGCTACTCGAGTTCTCGTTGGATCCGATGAGAACGGCGTCTTCGCCCAGTTCGATGCGGGCCAGCTTCAGGGCTGCCTGGACGGTGTCAGCGTTGTAGGTTTTTAGGCGCATTGCGGTCTTCCTTTACCCAATTTCTCCGAGCGACACCACTTGTACGTTGGGCGGAATCTCGGCGTGAGAAATCGCGGCCAGCAGCGGCATCTCACTCTCAACAAGTTGCCGAACAGCGAATCGTACAGTCGACGAACACACCAGAGCCGCAGGCCCGTGTAGCTCACCTACCACCTTCTTGATTTCTCTCGCCGCGTCTCCCAACGCAGAAGGATCGAGCACCAACCGAGAGCCTTGTTCGTTGTGCTCCACACCGGCCTGCAGCAAAGCCTCAAGCGATGCCCCGAGCAGGTAAGCTGTCATACGTCCGTCGTCGTCGAGATAGGGCCGCACCACGCTGCGCGATAGAGCCTGCCTGACGTACTCACTCAGCAGGGTGGGGTTCTTCGTGGCCGCCCCAGCCTCGGACAGCGCCTCAAGAATGGAGACCGCGTCGCGGATCGACACTCTCTCGCGCAGCAAGTTTTGCAGCACCTTTTGCACGATCGATAGCGACATCAACTGCGGCACGAGGTCTTCGATCAACTTGGGGTTGTCGTCCTTGATGCGCTGGAGGAGACTATCGGCGTCTTGGCGTGTGAAGAGTTCATGTGAAAAGCGTCGAATGATTTCGGTGAGATGCGTTGCCACGACATTCGCCGAGTCGACGACGGTATACCCGAGCAGGCGTGCTTTGTCCGACTGCTCTTGGGGCACCCACAGACCATCCAGACCAAACGCCGGTTCTTTACAGGCCACACCTTCAATCGCGCCTTTCCCGTGGCCAGCTTTGATGGCGAGAACCGACTCGGCCTGGAGTTCGTAGCGGGCGACTTCAATACCCTTCAAGAGCACGACGTACTCGCGAGGTTTTAGCTGTAGGTTGTCTGTCACCCTCACCGGAGGGAGGACAAAGCCGAGTTCCTGTGCCAACTGGCGTCTTACACCCGCGATACGAGGTAACAGTGCTCCACCTTGAGCGGAGTCGACGATCTTTACCAATCCGAGTCCGACTTCAATAGCCAAGGGCTCAATGCGCAAGAGGGACTCGACGTTCTCCGGCTCTTGAGATGCGGACACCTCTGGCGCCACGATCGCTGGCGCGGTCTGCCTGTTTCTCAGTCGCCAGCCTGCCGCCGCTACCCCACCACCGAGCAAGAGAAAAGGGGCCGCGGGCAGGCCTGGTACGGCGGCCAGCGATCCCATCACCCCGGCTGCCAGCATCAACGGTTCGGGACGAGCGAAGAGCTGCTTGCCGAAATCGACGCCCAGGCTCCCCTCACCAGCCGCGCGGGTCGTGATGATGCCGCCGGAGACCGAGATGAGCAACGCCGGGATCACCGTGACTAACCCATCCCCAACCGTGAGGACCGTGTAGGTCTCCAGGGCGGCACTCAATTCCATGCCATGCGATATAGCACCGATCAGGAAGCCGGCTAGGATGTTGACGCCGGTTATGATGATGCTTGCGATCGCATCTCGTTGCGTGAACCGCACTGCACCGTCCATGGCACCGTAGAACTCCGCTTCTCGAGAAACGATGTCGCGTCGTTGCCGTGCCTCGGACTCACCAATCAGCCCGGCGTTCAAGTCCGAGTCGATTGCCATCTGCTTGCCGGGTAGGGCGTCAAGAGTAAATCGCGCCGTGACCTCTGAGATGCGGACAGCACCGTGGTTGATCACGACGTATTGGATGGCGATCAGGAGAATGAAGATGACGATGCCGACGACGAAGTTGCCGCCGACAACGAAGTCTCCAAAGGCTTGAATTACGTCGCCCGCCGCACCCGCGCCTTCCTGCCCATTCATTAGGATCAAGCGCGTGGAAGAGATGTTGAGCGAAAGGCGTAGGAGAGTAAGCAGCAATAGAAGCGAGGGATAGACACTCAGTTCCACCGGTCGCTCGATATACATCGTCGCGATGACCGTGACGACCGACAGCGTGATGTTGCATGAAATCAGCAGATCCAGCAGCAGGGGCGGGATCGGCAAGATCATCATCAGCACGACGGCCATGATGGCGGCCGGTACGATGGCATTGATCCGTGCGTCGCTGCTGTTGCTAGCTGCTGCCGACATAACCTGTCCCCGGTGGGCTCAGGTTCTATCGACCGTTCAAAGAGACGGGCTTAGCAGCCATCACTCTACTGTTCTTCGCGGAACGACTCTTGCAGTTCCTTCTCCGCGTCACGGAGCACGATCTCCTGGTCACGCAGGCTGGACTCTAATTCCCTCAGCCGCTCTTGGAGAGGTTCCATTTCAGACTCAAGCTTGGCCATTTCTATCTCCAGGTGCTTACGGAGTTTCGGCTCCCGTTCGTTCATCTCAGTTGCAAGATCTTCCATACGCAACCGGAACTCTTCTCGCTGCAGATCGGAAGTAGCCTGGCCCATCTCCAGGCCCAGCGTGGTCAATTCTCGATGTGTTCCTCGACGACCGGAGCGATCTCCTCGGCATGGGCATCGGCGAATGCTGTCGCCAGCTCATGTATCTTCTGCCGGTGCGGGGCGATGTGTTCCTCGACATACGCGTGAATTTTTGCGGCCTGCTCATGAATTTCGTCGAGCCGCGGCTGCATCTCCTCTCGCCAGCGGTGTACGCGCTCTTCAATCTCTTCAGCATGGACCGCAGCGGCACGAGCGTGATCTGCGTCCGGCTGGGGTGGCTCCGGCGGTGTCGGTGGGACCGGAGCTGCCTGACTAACGACCACTGCGGGTGGCTCAACCGGGTGTACTAGTGGCACGACTGCGTCTACCAGGGCGTTCACCTCTGCTGGCCCGGCGACGATCACAGCAGCCTCTCGTTCGACCTGAGGCTCGTCCGCGGACTGCGCACGAATAACGACCGGCCCAGCCAACGTCAACAGAGTAACTAGTCCGACTGCCGTCGTGAAGCCAGCCGCGAATGTCCAGCCCGTTTCACTGCTCCTGAACTGCTCCTGAAGATTCTCGAGGGGGATAACAACATTTCGATTCTCCTAATAACCTGCGCTGAAGATTCTCGAGGGGGATAACAACATTTCGATTCTCCTAATAACCTGCGCCTGCGATCTTCCAATGCCCATGGCGCCAACAGGTAGGTCTCGCATCGTGGTCTGCTCTGCCCAACGCCCCAACGCACGTGCGTACGAACTCGCCTCAATGCCTCCATTGAGCACGGCCTCATCACAAGCCATCTCTCTTTCCCGGTTCAACTCCCGTCGAATCCAGTAGATCGCCGGATGAAACCACATCACGGCGCACATGCCCTCGGCAGCGAGTTGAGTCCAGTCGTCTCTGCGAGCGAGATGGGCGTGCTCGTGTCGCCACAACAGCTCGACATCCTCCCAGCCCAGCCGCTGCTCGCAACCCTCCGGCAGCAGGACGGCCGGGTCGATCCAACCGATCGCCACGGGAGATTCCATTTGCTCAGTCACGCGTGTCAGAGCGAGACGCCTAGACTGTAAACTCTGTTCCCATTCAGCTAGCTCAATTGCCAGCTCGACACCCGGGCCCATCGAGTCACGCTTGAGCGTCAGAGCCAACGAGCAGCGTCTCCCGAGCCGAACCACAACAAGCGCTGCCACGGCGAGCCAGACAAAGATCAGCGGCTGCGGCACCGCAAGCAGCGGAGATATTCTCCAAGCAGACTCGACCGGAACATCAGATCCCGTAGCACGCGGCAACGCGTCCAGGGTGGCGAACGACGTCACAACAGATAGTGGCGACTCGCTCGCAGCCATCCAGATCACCGCCGTCTCCACGACAGGCGCAGCGGCTATTACCAGAAGCACGGCAAACCAAACGGAGTAACGCTCCGCAGCGGTAACCCTCTTCAAAACTCGCAGCGCGATAGCCACCACGATGACTAGAAGCATCCCGCGCCACAAACTATTCGCCAACGCTTCGAAAAGCGCATCAATCGGGAACGCGGTCATCGCTCTTCGCTCCTTTCAATCAACTCCCGTAGACGTGCGAGTTCATCGGGAGTTAGCTCCTCGTTCTCCAGCACGTTGAGTACGAGCGCGGCGGGCGAACCATCAAACAGCCGTCCCACGAGGTGCGAAACACCCTTTCTTCGAGCCGCATCGCGTTCGACCAACGCTCGATAAACGAATGCACGACCACGCTGCTCGTGATCGAGATATCCTTTTTCTTCCAAGATCCGCATCATCGTGAGGACCGTTGTATAGGCGACTCGATCCTTCTTCGGCAGCGCCTTTTGGACCTCGCCGACGGTTGAAGGACCGATCTGCCAGAGCACGTTCATCAGCCGAAGTTCTACGTCGGTGAGGGTGGATGATTTCTTGCGTGGCATACCTATTAAAGAATACGTAGTAAGAGTAACCAGCTCTCCTGCTCTTGTCAACGAATTCTTTAGTAGTTGCTGGGGGCGTGTCTACACGGGTCGTTCGCCGCGCAAGCTATAGATGTAGGCGAGGATCTCAGCAACAGTCCGGTAGAGATCCTCCGGAATCTCCACGCCGATCTCAGCGGACCGATAGAGGATCTGCGCCAACGGTGGATTTTCGACGATCGCGATGCCGTGCTCTTCAGCGATCGACCGGATGCGCAGCGCGATCAGGTCGCGTCCCTTGGCCACAACGACTGGTGCGGCAGCCTTCTCTGGCTGATAGCGGATCGCAACCGCGAAGTGCGTGGGATTGGTGATGACGACCGTCGCCTTGGGGACGTCGCTCATCATGCGGCGGCGCATCATCTCACGCCTCAGGCGGCGCATGCGAGCTTTGATATGGGGATCGCCCTCAAGGTCTTTGTGCTCGCGACGCACCTCATCCTTCGTCATCTTCAACTTCTTGGTCAGTCGGCGCCGTTGGCGGTAGAGGTCGAACAATCCCAGCGCCACAAGACAGATCGCTGCCTTTCCCAACAGGTCGAGTAGCGCCCTCGAAACCGTCGCTGACCCCGCGGCGGCGGACATCCCGGCTAGGCTCAAGAAGACTTCCAGATTGGAGTCCAATACCCACCAGAAGATCGCAGCGAATAGCGGCAACAGAACGATCGCCTTGAGGGTCTGGGTCGCGTTCTCGGCTGGCATGTCACGTATCTTCGACATCGGGTTCAGCCGGTTGATGTCTGGCGTCAATTTCTTGGTAGACAGCGCGAACCCGGTCTGCCCCAAGTGCATTAAGAGCCCAATTGCGACCAGCGCCAGCCCCAAGGGAAACACAAAGAACATTCCGTCCCTCAGCACGGCCGCGGTCAAGCTCTGAATCTCGCCCACGCCGAGATCGCCGCGAAAGCTCCGTAGCAACAACCCGCGCGCTGAACTTGCCGTGCCACTCACAACGCGCTGCGAGAATACAGTCAACAAAATGACCGCCGCCCCAAACTGCAGTGCGACCGTTAGTTCTCGACTCGAAGCGACCTGCCCCTCATCCCGGGCCTTTTGTAGCCGTCGAGGGGTTGGGTCCTCTGTACGCTGTGCCTGATCCTCGGCCATCGCTTGTTAGCGGCGAAGCAATCCGATCACAACCTCAGCACCATGCTCGGCCATGAAGTCGAACACATTGGGAGCCGTCGGCAACATCAAGACGATCACCGCGGTCCCCGCGACCAGTTTCAATGTGAACGAAAGCGTGATGAGCTGCATGCGGCTATGCACTTGATTCAACAGACCCAGGGTCAAGTCGACCAACAACAGCACCGCCATCACCGGCAGAGCCAGCCGGACAGCCGCCTCCAACATGTAGCCGTCCAGCACGATGATGGCCGCCGCATCGGCTGGCGTGGTTGAAAAAGCCCCCAGCGGGTGAATTCGCAAGCCATCCACTAGAGCCTCGAGCGCGAAAAGATGGAGGTCGGTCGCCAGAAACAGAAGGTCCGCCGTTAGCGCGAAGATGACGTTGAGGATCGACGCGTCTGCCTGACTCGTCGGGTCCACCATGTTGACGTAGGAGTAGCCGGCCTGAAATCCGAGTGCCTGAGCCGCCAGTCCGAACGATTCGAGCGTAAGTCGCAGCGCAACACCCAACGCAACACCCAGCGCAGCCTCCGCGATTGTCGCTCGCAGCAGGACCCACGGCACCGCCGAGCTACTCACGACCTCCGTTCCTATCTCGCTCATTGCCAAGGGGGCTGTGAGCACCGTCAGGGCCAGCGCCAGCACGATCTTGGTCGTCGGCAAGCTCGCCCTCACCCCCGGCATCGGGACGAACACAACGAACGCCGCCATCCGAGCCAAGAGCAGAGCGTAGTTGACGAGTAGCGCGGCTGGTAGCTGAAGCTCAATCACGGCAGCTACTGCGCGAAACGCTCCAGACTACCCAGCAAACGTTCGGAGTAGGTGATCATCTGAGACGCCATCCACGGAAGCAGAAGCATCGCCGATCCGACGAAGATCAGCAGGCGTGGCACTGTATTGAATGCTGGGTCCTGCATCGAGGTCAAGATCTGAACCAGGCTGACGAGGATACCTCCAAAGAAGCCAACTGCAAGGATCGGCGCGCCTGTGATGAGAGCTGTCCAAAAGGCCTGCCGGATGACATCGATCGCCATCTCGACAGTCATCAGTAGAACCCTCGCACCAATGAGCCAACCACCAAGTTCCACCCGTCGATCAGCACGAACAGCAGCAGCTTGAATGGTGTCGAAATCATCACGGGTGGCAGCTGGATCATGCCGAGCGAGAGCGTCACTGAGGCAACCAACAGATCAATAATCAGAAATGGCAGGAACAGCACCGCACCGATTTGGAATGAGATCTTCAGCTCCGACAACATGTAGGCCGGAGCGAGCACGGTGAGATCTAGATCCTCTGGTGCATTCGGGCGGGGCTGCCCGGTGATGTCGAGGAACAGTGCGACGTCTTTCTCCCGGACGAAACGGCTGAGGTACAGCTTGATGGGACCCTTCGCTGCTTCCAGGCCTTCGTAGTGCCCCATCTCGCCTTGCTGTACGGGGACGACCGCCTGCTCATAGATCTGATTGGCGACCGGTTGCATCAGGACGATCGTCAAGAACATAGCCAGCCCCAACAGCGTCTGGTTGCCGGGTGCGGTCTGGGTACCAATCGCCTGTCGTAGGAAGTGCAACACGATGACGATTCTAAGGAAAGGGGTTACCGATGCCAGCGCTGCTGGGATCAGCGTCATCACTGTCAACAACAGGAGGATCTGCATCGGCAGCCCCATCTGTTCGGGTTGATCGATGATGCGGATGTCAGGAAGTAGCGGGGCTGTTGGCGGTTGAACCTGTGCGCCCGCCATGCCCGCGAACAACGTCGCGAGTATTAGCACGAGCGGTAAACCGCCCAGTAACCGCCGGAATGGACTTCGAGTTCTCGGTTGCTCGGCAACCTCCGGCACCGTTTCTACGACCTCCGTTTCGGCCCACTCCGATGCATCGAGTTCTGCGACTTTCGAAACCTCCGAGCCGGAAGTCGCGATCAGGAAGCAGCGAGAGCCAGCTCGCAGCACCACCGCTGTTCGACTCGGTCCGATCTGAGTCGTCTCCACCACACACAGCCGCCCCTTTCCGTGAGTGCGTTCGTAGCGACGGAGAATGAATACGGCTACAGCTAATAGGCCGACGACCAGAGCCAAAGCAGGTAGCGAGGCGATCACTTGGTCTTGTCCTTCACGATATCGGTGATCCGCAGACCAACCATTTCGTCGATCACAACGATCTCGCCTGTGCCGACGAGCGTCCCGTTTAACACCAGATCCACGTTTTCTCCCGCCGATCGATCCAGCCGAATGATCGAGTCACGCTCAATCCCCAATAGTTGGCGAACCTCGATACGGCGACGGTCCAAATGAACAGCCGCCTGTATCGGTATGTCGCGAAAGCGATCGTAATCCGATCGCCCCGCTCCGCCCGCGTCACTCGACGACGCCAGTTCTGCCTTCTGTGCCTGACCTGACTCCGCCAATGTTCCCGCCTCTCACATCACCTCTTCAGATTGAGAGCCTCCTGGTTGAGTTCGTCCGCCGTGGTAATGACGCGCGAGTTGGCCTGAAAGCCCCGCTGATAAGTCAGCAGATTGGTGAATTCCTGGGCAATATCGACGTTCGACGCTTCGAGCGATAGTCCGACAATCGAACCAAGTCCCGCCTGGTTCGCGGTGCCGGTGATGGGAAGGCCCGCACTTGTCGTCGGAATGTAGCTGTTATTGCCGACCGCCTGTAAGGCCTGTGGATTCGTGAAGCGAGCCAATGCCAGCTGGGCCAGCAGCAGCGTACGGCCATCGGAGTAGATACCGTTCAACTGCCCAGAGTCCGCAATCTGAATCGAGATCAGCTCCGACGACGCCGAACCGTCCTGGAAGATGTCGGTAACCGCGGACGGTGCCGCAACACTGGTGAGTCGCGACTGCCCCAGATTGTCGAGTAGGTTCCATGTCACCAAGAGATCGGCGGCACCGTTCTGGTAGGCGACGTTGTTAGCCGCCATATCGATGATGATCGGCGAAGGCGAAGTCGCCGAGTCAAGATCACCGTTCTGATCGAATTCGATGATGAGGGGCTGACCCGCGACCAAGTTTGGGTCGGTCAGCGGTGGAAGGCCGGTAGTCGTGTCGGTAACGTCCGCGATTGGCAGGCTGACGATGACCTCGAATGCATTGGAATTTGTGGCGACCGTAGGAGCCACCGGTCGGAACGTCAAGGTCATGACGTGCGGGCTGCCAAGCGTATCGAAGATCTGGATCGGTCGAGAGAACTCTAGGGTCGACCCACTCTGTAGATTGGCGGCTATGGACAACTCCGAGGTCGCAGTCGGCTCGATCCGGTCATTGCCCTGCAGAGTAATCGGGCCTATCGGCTGCAGTGTGTCAACTTGCGCACCGACGCGATCACGAATCCAACCCTGTACACTTTCGCCATTCAGCGTCACCAACTCTTGATCGGTATTGAGCTGAAAGTTGCCTGCCCTCGTGTATTGGACGAGGTCGTTGTCACTAACGATGAAATAACCCTCTCCCTGAACGGCCGCGTCAAGCAGACCGCCTGTGCTTTGAATGACGCCCTGATCAAAGCGTCGTGACACCGTGATCGGTGCCGCACCAATACCCACCTGTGACACAACACCGGATCGACTCTGTCCAATGTTTTGGTAGAAAAGATCACGAAAATCAGAGCGGCTGCCCTTGAAGGAAAGCGTGTTTAGGTTGGCGAGGTTATTCGCGACGACTTCTACCGCCCGCGAATGGGCACTGAGACCGGATAGACCGGTAAAAAACGCGCTAGGCATTGATGGTTTCCTCCGCTGCCGCGGTCTGCTCAGACGACACTTCCGCGCCATTCGAACCATTGCCGCTATTGGCCGCTATTACTTCTAGTTGTTTATTTATGTTGAGTAGCTGTTCTAGGGAACTAAATTGCGCGAGTTGGCTGACAAACTCGGTTGGGTCTTGTGGAGAGAGCGGGTCTTGGTTGCGCACCTGCGACACAAGCAGCCGCAGAAACGTTCCTGTATCCGCTTTCCCCGAGCTAAAGATACCTCCGCCACCGGAGGCCTCTGCCCCACCGGACGTCGATTGAGTTGCTTGCACCATCTTCTACTTCTACTTCTCCTATCTGGCAGCTTGCGCCAGCGCACCAATAAACTCTTGTCCCTGTCGCCTTACGCGCAGACGCCGCCTTTGCGGTTCTTGCTCGCGATGCGGATTGTCACGGTGTTGCCCTTCCTGCGAATCCCATGCAGTGGCTCCACCTGGAGTAAGCGCCGAAATCCCTCGCTGCTGTAACGCTTCAACGAGTCCCGACGTGGCGCTCGTAAGTAGCTGGGCCCCTCGAGGGTCGCTAGCCCGGATTGCCGTATCGATCCAACCTCCGCGCTCCACCAACTGCAGTGCGACTCGTCCCAGACGGTCGTCATGTATGACCACGTTCAAAGTCGTTCGAGCAGCCTGCTGATTCAACTTGGCGCTCACCAGTGGATTCTCCACAGGAGGAGCGGGCACGGTGGAGGGCTCGGAAACAGGCTGCCTCACGAGCGTCGTTTGCCGTCCACCGACGTCCGATGTAACCGTTGCGAGGACGGCCCCAACAGGCGCCGGAACGAGTGTCGCGGTACTCACCACCCGTGATTTCTTGGGGGCCTCTTCGGGGAGAGCCGTCGTGGGTTCCGGTGCCTGCCGAGGTGCCACTGGCGTTGGACCCGATTGGCGCGCCGGCTGCCGTTCATCTGCCTGGGAGTCCTGTCGCTCATCCGCCAGAGAGTCATCTTTCTGACTTTGGACGACAGGGGACGTGTCGGCGACCTCGCGACCTAGGGGTTCCGGCTTTCCCATCCGTTGCGCGGCGCCGCTATCGCCGGATGGCAACGAGGCGAGCATCGATTCGCGGCGTACAACGGTGGGCCGTACCTCCGTCGCCGAGCTGCCCGATGGCTCCGTCACACTCGTGATAGGCTTACTGGGAGCGATCCTGCTCTCCATCGGAGGCTCCAGTCCTTTTGGTGCATGCCGCTGACCCAGTTGGAGCTTCAGTAACTCTTCGTTGCCAGATTCGGGAGACTTGCCGAGCCGTGTTTGCAACCGAATCGTCGGTTCGTCGTCAGTTTCGACCTCAGGAACGCCTCCCTCCAGCACGGCGGTGTTCGGGGTGGGCGTCTTAACTTCAGCAGACACCGGTCTTGCCGAACTCCGCCTTCCGACTACAATTGCTTCACGATCCGCTGGCCCAGCGTACGGCTTTGGCGGCTGCGTGGCTTCTGGACGCGTCGATTCCGTGGGCACAGTCGCCGCCAAGGTAGGGGCCGGTTTATCCCTATGCGAAGTCGACCCTTGATCTGGAGCGGGACTCTGCGAAGCACTCGGCTTGGCTACGACGCGCGTTTCATCGACAGGATCATCTGTCTCGGTGGCGACTGACACAGGCGCACGTTGAGGAGCCGGTAGATCCGCCTGAGAATGTTCCTCACTGCTGGCTGCCATCTCTGGCGCTGGTGCCCCGTTTTCAACCAGCACCGGCTTGCGCTGCACTGCTGGCACGGCGTCGACCACTTTCTCCAACCGGAGTTCTGCCTCGACTGCCTCTCCCTTGGAGTCAGTACCGGCGGCAATCGGCACGACGCCGATCTCGACCTCTGCTTGTAGGTCAACGGGAGGCAAACTGGATTGCTCTATCGTCGGCGGTACCACCCAATTTGGAGCGTTCTCTACTATCGATTCCTCGCTAGCAACCGGCTCTTGATCCCCTCCATCAGTCTCGGTAGTGACTGTCTGTTCCCCTGCTGTCACCGAATCCTCGGAAAGCGACTCGGCTAGCACAGATGCAAACGCTCCTGCGGCAGCTTCCTCCCTAGCCCCACGACTACGACCACCGGAGTGGTCGCTCGTCGGCGGAGCCGTATCGACCGGCAACTGTGGAATCGGTGACATCCGCCGTGACCTCTGGCAACTCAGGGACCAAACCAGCGAAGGACTCAAAACAGGGGAGTTAGCCTCATTGATAGACGAGTATCCCCGTCGAGATCTCGTCTCGGTGTCGACCTTTTGGCATCTTGCGCGCCCATAACGCGTTGTTTGCAGGGTTTTTAGAATGGTCCGCTAATTGCATCAGTGGCTATGACATGAATCCAGCTCTGCTCACCGCCGCCGCCGGAATGCGTGCTCGAATGGAAACCCTCGACGTGATCGGCAATAACATCGCCAACGCTGGTGTCACCGGATACAAAGCCGACCAAGAGTTCTACCGGCTATTCGCAGGTGCGCTGTCTCGCTCCGGCCAGGGGGTCGGCAGTCGACCAGAGATGCCGTATCTAGAAGGGAGCCAGACCGACTTCCGGCAAGGTCCACTCGAAGCAACCGGCGCAACCCTCGACATCGCTCTCTCGGGTCCAGGCTTTCTGGTCGTCGAAGCGCCGCAGGGCGAACTCTACACCCGCAACGGCTCCCTGCGCGTCAATGCGGAAGGAATCCTTCAAACCTCCGACGGACTCCCGGTGCTCGGCACCGACCGCCAACCAATCATTCTGCCCCGCGAGGGACAGGTAGAGATCTCAGAGGCCGGAGCATTGAATGTTGACGGCCTCGCCGTCGGGCAACTACTCATCGAAGAGTTTACCGACCCGAACGCGCTGAAGAAGGTCGGCAATACGCTCTTCACCGCACCCAATGGGGTGGAGCCAGAGACTGCCTCCGAGACGATCGTTCACCAGGGCTCGCTTGAGTCCGCCAACGTCAACGTGCCCGAGGCCGCCGTCCGGCTCATCGCCGCCTCACGACACTTCGACCTGCTTCGCCGGGCCGCTAGCCTCATCGGAGACGAGATGGAAGGCCAAGCTGTGCAACGTCTCGGATCTATCCGATAGCTCAAAGCAAGACTTTAGGAACAGAGGACAAGTATATGATTCGAGCTCTCTACAGCGCAGCCAGCGGAATGGTCGCTCAGCAACTCAACGTAGACAACACGGCGCACAATCTCGCCAACGCCAACACCACCGGCTTCAAGCACCGCCGTGTTCAGTTCCAGGACTTGCTCTATCAGACCCTGATCGCTCCCGGAACAGCCTCGGGACAGCAAACGACATTCCCTGCGGGCCTCCAGCTCGGCCTCGGCACCCGCGTCGTCTCCAACGAGGTGATCTTCAAGCAGGGCGACTTCATCGTCACGGATAACCCACTTGACCTAGTGATCGAGGGCAAGGGCTTCTTCCAAGTCGTGATGCCCACCGGAGAACTCTCCTACACCCGCGCGGGCTCGTTCCAAGTCGACCGCGACGGAAATCTCGTGACCTCGAACGGCGATTTGCTCGAACCGAACATCACAGTTCCGCGAGAGGCGTTGGATATCTCTATCGCCAACGACGGGACGGTCAGCTACACGCTTCCTGGGCAAACAGAAGCGAGCCAGGCAGGATTGCTGCAGATCGCGGACTTCCAGAACCCGGCCGGATTGCGTGCGCTTGGCAGCAATCTATTCCAGCCGACAGAGGCCTCGGGTGACGCTGTCGTCGGCACGCCGGGCGGGCAGGAAGGCATGGGCGCTCTTCGTCAGGGAATGCTCGAAGGGTCCAACGTCAGCATCGTCGAAGAGTTCATCCACATGATTACGAGCCAGCGTGCGTACGAAGCAAACTCGCGTGTCGTACGAGCCGCCGACGAGATGTTGCAAGAGGCTAATAGCTTGAGTCGCTAATCATTTTCATGAAATTCTTAAAGTCAATTCTTCTTGTCGCTGCAGCCCTGACGCCGCTTGGCGCCCAGCCAACCATCGACATCTCATCGCACGTTGTGACGGCGGGCAGCCTAGCTAATGAGATCGGCATTTTCGCGCAGGCCGACCCAACGATGATCCTCGCTAAGGCGCCCGCGCCCGGCGCGGTGCGAAAGGTGACCCAGTTCCAACTGCAACGCTGGGTCACTTCGCTCGGAGTTACGAGTGGGGCCAAAGACCTCCCTGTATCGCTCGTTCTGCGCAGAACTCTCCGTCGTCTGAGTGAGTCTGAGGTGCATACGGCAATCATTGCCTCGATCGCGAAGGCTCACCACCTCGACGCCGACCTCATCGCCGTCGATCTTATCGAACCCATCGCCGCCCAGGTTCCTGCTGGCGACATCTCTATCGAGTGCCTTTGCGCCCGGCTGACCTTGAACGAACCGACCGCCCTACGCGTCCGCTGGAGAGAGCCCGGCGGCCGCTCGGGCATCGAGCGAATTCGAGGCGTGGTCACCGTTTACGGCGAGTGGCTAGAGGCCGCAGTCGATCTGCCTACACGGACAACGATTGGCCCAAGCGACGTTGTTACTAGAAGCGGACAGCTACCCAACCTCAAAGAATATCTCTCTCAAAAACAGTTAGATGGGCGCTGGACCCTCATGCGTTCAGTGAGCCAAGGAGAGCCCCTCACCTCGAACTTCGTCCGGTCGATCCCACTCGTCTCTCGTGGCGACCTGATCGAGCTGCGGTTCGACTCCGGCGGCGTACGGCTGCGCACCGCTGGCAGGGCCGAAGAGTCCGGCTCGACCGGAGCCCTCATCGCCTTTCGCAACATAGCGACCGGCCAGCGGATCACCGCCCGCATCACAAATGACCAGACCGCTCACGTGGAGGCGTTTCGTGCAAACCGCTAGATCTGTTCTAATCCTGCTGCTCGCTCTCACGCCACTGCTGGCCCAAACCACGCCAGAAGCGCTTGGGCGCTATCGCTCTCGCTTCATTCTTGACCAACATGAGAATCAAGCCTCCGCCGGTTCGCTGTTCGTCCAAAACTCCTATCTGGCCGACCTCGCACGCGACGCTCGCGCCTCCCAGATCGGCGACCTCATCACGATATCGATCGCCGAGCAGGCTAGTGCGCTAACCAGCGGCTCGCTAACGCAAACACGTAGTTCCGGTACCGACTCTGGCATCGGCAAGCTACTCGGTGTCATGGGACCGCTTGCTGCTCTACCCAACCTCTTCAGCCAGTCCTCGGACTCCAATCTCGACGGGCAGGGCAGCACCAGTCGCCAAACCAATGTCTCGGCAGTAGTCACCGCTCACGTCGTCGAAGTCATGCCCAACGGCAACCTCATCATCGAGGGTGTCAAAGAAATATCCGTCAACGCCGAACGTCAACTCGTCTGGATTCGCGGAGTCGTACGCCAAGCGGACCTGCGCATCGACAACAGCGTCCTCTCCGAACGAATCGCCCTGATGGATCTAAGGGTCAACGGCAAGGGTGTCGTCAACGAGGCCATCCGTCGCCCGAATTTTCTCTACCGTATGTTCCGCCGCGTACTGCCCTTCTAGCCAACCATGTTTTTGAGAATCTTCATCCTAGTCCTCATTTCTGCGAGCCTACTTACACCGTCTGCGACGGCATCGGTCCGCATCAAAGACCTCGCGTCAATTGAAGGGGTCCGCGATAACCAACTACTCGGCTATGGCCTAGTTGTCGGACTCAATGGCACTGGAGACCGCCAGCAAACCGTCTTCTCCACCCAAAGCCTCTCCGACTTGCTGCGGCGAATGGGCGTTAATGTCGACCCCAACGGCCTACGGATCAACAACGTCGCCGCCGTCATCGTCACCGCCACCCTGCCCCCGTTCGCCACGCCGGGTGTCAAACTCGACGTCACCGTATCCTCGATCGGAGACGCAGACAGTCTCCAGGGGGGCACGCTACTGCTCACCGCGCTCACGGCAGCCAACGGCGAAACCTACGCAGCCGCACAAGGCCCTCTGTCGATTGGCGGATTCGCAGCTGGTGGCGGCGGTGCCAATATCCAGGTCAACCATCCGACCGTCGGACGGGTTCCTCAAGGGGCCCTCGTCGAGCGCGAAGCACCCAGCGTACGACCCGATCCAAAAGGCTTCCGGCTAGAACTGCGTCAACCGGATTTCGCCACCGCCTCACGCGTCAAAGAGGCGCTGTTGATCGAGTTTCCCGAAGCGCAAATTGAGGCGGAAAGCTCCGGCACGCTAAAAATCGCGATGCCCGACAACTACGAAAACGAGCCCGTAGCCTTCTTGGCACGTCTCGGTGCGGTGGAGGTCGAGACCGACCGCCCAGCCCGCGTCACACTCAACGAACGCACAGGCACCGTCGTCATCGGCAGCCAAGTCCGCATCGCCCCAGTGGCCATCTTGCACGGATCGCTCACGGTACAAGTCGTGACAGACTTCATCGTTTCCCAACCCGCACCGTTCTCATCCGGCGACACAACCGTGCTGCCGCAATCGAATTTACGCGTCGTGGAAGAAGAAGCCAGCCAAGGAATGATCGCCGAGGGAGCCACCGTCGAAGAACTGGTCCAGGCGCTCACCGCGATCGGATCCACGCCGCGCGACATCATCGCAATCATGCAATCGATCGCCGCAGCAGGTGCACTCGAAGCCGAACTGAGAGTGATGTAGCCATGAATGAACTCATCTCCCTGTCACCTGAAATACTCGTCAACCGTCCAGAGCTAAAACGCCCATCGATTGACGAGGCAGCTCGCGAGTTCGAGACGATGCTCATCAGCCAATGGCTCAAATCGGCCCGGGCCGCCAGCCAAGTTCTCGCCGAAGGCAGCGACATGGCCGGAGCCGACAGCTACATGGAGATGGCCGAGAAATCGCTCGCCCAAACGATGGCTAACAGAGGCACTTTCGGCCTGGCCCGCATGATGGTCCGCGAACTGTCGGCGGACAATGCCCGCTAAATGCCTCTCGGCCCCATCCACCACGCCTAAAGGTGGAAGAGCGTTGTGTCTAGACCCGTACCGCCGACGGCAATCCCCAACGGGGCCTTCCCAGGGGACGATCACCCTTGACCGCCCAAGCACCACCCCACATTCGTCCGTCTAGGTGCCCTGCGCAACCGAGCCCCGAACGCCAGAGAGTGGGCCTCTTCCCGCAGTTTGACGGTCGGAAAAATAAACTTTCCCCAACAAACCAAAGAACTTACACCCACAAGACCCGCGAAAGCGGGCGAAAAGCTTGCACCCCTATGCCACCCTCAAATCAGAAGCACGCTAGATTTTTGTGAGGTTAGTTAGCGTCCCCAGTCGACTGGGAATCAACCTTCGGTGAGTTGGCCTACCAAAATGCCAACAGCGTAACGAGGGAGCAGTTCCTCAGGGCAGGCCCAATACTTAGGTGTTTCCCCGCTTAGTTGGGATTCACAATCCGTCGTTTGGCGGTCCTGTAGTCACGCAGGGCCGCCAGGCGGCGGACAAACAACGAGTAGCGACGCCAACTCGCTAACTTTTCCACCAGCGATACCGAAGGTCCACCATCGCCACCAGGGACTGGCTTTCATTCTCGCGTCCACTAGGCAACAGCGGAGTGACACGAACCCCCGCAACGCGAAAACTCTTGCCTGTTCCACTATCGGACCGTCCTGGGCATCAGACCAATACCGAAGACCGCACACGGCCGCAGATAAAACCGGAGGTTGGAAGGTGTGAAGAAATCGGCGCAGCGGGATCGATAAGCGAAGAGAAGTGTTGTTGAGAGCGAATCGGGAGTGACAGAGCAGCGGAACGACGGCTCTGGCTGACTCGGCCAAAGGGGACGGGGTAATCCGTGCGCACCATCTGGGCATTGTTCCGCAACTCAGCAACTAACGTGTGCTCGTCCAGCCGGACCGTGCCAGCACCTGTGTGACGTAACGAACAAAGGCCACCGGTCTCCCGGCGGCCTTCGCGTTTCTTGGGTTAAACGGTCGCCTTAATAGCGATACGTGTCCGGCTTGTAGGGGCCGTCAACGTCGACGCCGATGTAATCCGCCTGCTCCTTGGTGAGCGTACTGAGGTGGGCGTCGAGATGGGCTAGGTGCAAACGCGCGACTTCTTCATCGAGCTTCTTCGGCAGCACGTAGACCTTATTTTCGTAAGAGTCCTCGTTCTCATGCAGCTCGATCTGAGCCAGAACTTGATTCGTGAACGAGGCCGACATCACAAAGCTCGGGTGGCCGGTGGCGCAACCGAGATTCAGTAGACGGCCCTCGGCGAGAATCATCACGCTGTGCCCGTCCGCGAAGCGCCACTCGTCGTACTGTGGCTTGATATTGATGCGTTCGACACCACCAACCTTGCTGAGGCCAGCCATGTCGATCTCGTTGTCGAAGTGACCGATGTTGCCAACGATCGCCTTATCCTTCATGCGGGACATGTGATCGGCGGTGATGATGTTGAAGTTGCCCGTCGTGGTGACGAAGATGTCAGCCTCACTAACAACCTCGTCCAAAGTGCGGACTTGGTAACCTTCCATCGCGGCCTGCAGGGCGCAAATCGGATCGACCTCAATGACAACGACGCGAGCGCCTTGGCCCCTCATCGACTGAGCACAGCCCTTGCCGACGTCGCCGTAGCCACAAATGACAACCATCTTGCCGCTGATCATGACGTCAGAGGCACGCATGATTCCGTCCGGTAGCGAGTGACGGCAGCCGTAGATGTTGTCGAACTTGCTCTTGGTGACCGAATCGTTGACGTTGATGGCCGGGAAGAGCAGTTCGCCGCGCTCGGCCATCTGGTTCAGACGCAATACACCGGTCGTCGTCTCTTCCGAGACGCCCCGCATCGCTGCGGCGACCTTGGTGAAGCGATCCGTCTCTTCGGTCAGGAGCTTCGCGAGAAGCTGCAGGACAACCGACCACTCTTCCGAGGCGCTATCGGTCGGCACGGGTACACTACCCGCCAACTCGTACTCACGACCCTTGTGGATCAGCATGGTGGCGTCGCCACCGTCGTCGACGATCAGGTCCGGGCCGGAACCATCCGGCCACCGGAGTGCCTCGTTGGTACACCACCAGTACTCTTCAAGCGTCTCGCCCTTCCAGGCAAAGACCGGAATCCCTTTCGGGTCGTCGAGCGTTCCGTCGGGGCCAACAGCGATGGCCGCCGCAGCATGGTCTTGAGTGGAGAAGATGTTGCAGGATACCCAGCGCACATCAGCGCCCAACTGGACTAGCGTCTCAATGAGCACGCCGGTCTGGATGGTCATGTGCAAGCTGCCCATGATCTTGGCTCCAGCTAGAGGGTTCTTGCCCTCGTAGCGTTCACGCAAAGACATCAGGCCCGGCATCTCTTGCTCGGCGAGTCGTAATTCCTTGCGACCAAAGTCGGCAAGCGTGATGTCGGCGACCTTGTAAGGTAGCCTCGCACCACCAGTAGCGGCGGTGGTCGGTGCAGTCTGGGTAGACATATCTCCCCTTCCCTATTTCTATCGGCTCAACCTAAACGGAGGCAGCGGTCTTGAGATCAGCAGCCGTCTCAAGGTCAGCAGCCTTGTCGGTCAGCTCCCAGGTGAAGCCGTCGCCGCTACGCCCGAAGTGACCATAGGCGGCAGTCTGATAGAAGATCGGGCGGCGCAAGTTCAGCATCTCAATGATGCCCTTCGGAGTCAGCGGGAATACATCACGAACGATCTGCGAAAGGTGCACGTCTGAAATTCTGCCGGTACCAAAGCAATCGACCATGACCGAAACCGGGTCCACGACGCCGATGGCATACGCCAGCTGGACTTCACAACGGGTTGCGAGGCCAGAGGCCACGATATTCTTGGCGATGTAGCGGGCCATGTAGCAGGCCGAACGATCGACCTTCGTCGGATCCTTCCCAGAGAACGCGCCTCCACCGTGACGGCCCATGCCGCCGTAGGTGTCAACGATGATCTTGCGGCCAGTAAGTCCACAGTCCCCGTGCGGTCCGCCGATGACGAAGTTGCCGGTCGGGTTGATATGGTACTTCGTCATGTCGTCAACCATGTCCGCAGGGACGATGGGACTGATGACGTGCTTCATCACTTCCGCGCGAAGCTCTTCCTGGTCCATCTCGTCGTGCTGAGTCGAAATGACGACAGCATCGATGCGGGCGGGCTTGCCGTCCACGTACTCGACGGTCACCTGCGACTTGCTGTCGGGGCGCAAGAAGGACAGGGTGCCTGCCTTGCGGATGTCGGCCATGTGCGAGACCAACTGGTGCGACAGCATGATCGGGAGCGGCATGAGCTCCGGAGTCTCGTCGCAGGCAAATCCAAACATCAGGCCTTGGTCGCCAGCTCCGCCGGTATCCACGCCCATCGCAATGTCAGGAGACTGACGATCTAGACCGTTGAGGACCGCGCAGGTCTTGGCGTCATAGCCATAGGCCGCGTCGATGTAACCGGTATCGCGAATCGTCTCGCGAGCAACCTCGGTGAAGTCGATCTTCACGTCGTCGCTATAAGTAATCTCGCCGGCAATCATGCAGAGACCGGTCGTGACCATGGTTTCGCAGGCAACCCGACCATTGGGATCCTGAGCTAGAACAGCGTCAAGAACGGAATCTGAAATGCGGTCAGCGAGTTTGTCGGGATGCCCTTCACTAACTGATTCCGAAGTGAACAAGTGCTTGTCGGTACGTGCCAATCCTAGGTCCTCCAGGTGAGACTCTGTCTATATCGCTCTGGGTAGCTACATCCCGAGCGTGCAAGCGGTCGAGACGGGGGGGCTAATTTCAGCCCAACCCCCAAGCTAGCAAAGGGTTACGGGCAGGTCAATGTTACCATCCGGTGTTGCGCGCGAGCGTCGTCATACCTACGCTGCACGGGGGCGATTCGCTTCTGCGGTGTGTCCGTGCGCTTGAGGCTCAGACGATTGATGATTTCGAGATCGTCATCGTCGATAACAGCGGCCGTGCTGCCGCCCACGAGGCGGCTAAATCGGAGCGGGTACGGCTGATTGACAACGACCAGAACGTCGGATTCGGTGCCGCGATCAACCAGGGGGCGACCGACTCGAACGCGGAGTATATCTGCACCCTTAACGACGACGCCTACCCTGAGCCGGGGTGGCTAGAGGCCCTCATTGGTGCCGCCGATTCTGATCCTACCATTGGCATGTGCGCGTCGTTGATATTGCTCAACGGCGAGTCCGATGCAGTAGATTCGGCTGGGCTCGGCATCTATCCCGACGGCACGACCAAGCAGGTCGGTCATCGACAACCCGCCGCGAACTTTGCCAGCCGAACAGATGCCCTGCTGCCGAGCGGCTGTGCAGCGCTCTACCGCCACACGATGCTCGAAGCGATCGGAGGGTTCGACGCCGATTACTTTCTTTACGGCGAAGACTCGGATGTCGGATTGCGCGGACGGCTCGCCGGATGGAGTTGCCTCTACGAGCCACATGCGGTCGTCTGGCACGACTATTCTGGTTCGGCAGGACGGGCATCGCGCCTGAAGGCCTTCTACGTGGAGCGCAACCGGCTGTACACACTGCTAAAAATTTTCCCAGCCAGTGCTATAGCAGCTGCACCGTTCTATGCAATCGCACGTTACTGGGCCCACTGGCGAGCAGCCTCACGCGGCGGCGGTCTGGCAGGCGAGTTCGGGATTAAGGAGAGCCCGCTGCGGCTTGTGCTAATAGTGTTGCAAGCTCACCTGGCCATATTTGCGAAGTTGCCACGCCTCTGGAACCTGCGTCTAGCGTTCAGGTCGCAACAGAAGATGATCCCTTCGCAGTTCCGTATGTTGCTCAACCAGCACCATCTGACGGCCCGCGAGATCGCAGAGCAGTAGCGTTGATGCCAATGGACCTATCGGACAAAGGACTCCTCATTTTGGTACCCGCCTTCAACGAAGAAGGTGCGGTGGGCCAGGTCATCGCCGCCGTACACCGCGTATTGCCCGGCACCACGATGTTGGTCGTCGACGACGGCTCGGTGGACGAAACGACCGCAGTGGCGCAAGCCGCGGGCGCACAAGTGATCCGCCTGCCCCACCACCTCGGTCTGGGCGGTGCTGTGCAGACTGGCTACCGCTTCGCTTTCGATCACGGCTATGAAAGGGTAGTTCGTCTCGACGCCGACGGCCAGCATCCTCCTGAAGAGATTCCAGGGCTGCTCGCGAAGATGGATGAAGGTCCCTATGACATGGTCACCGGTTCCCGCTACCTAGAGGCGAACGGCTACAAGACGCACGCACTGCGGCGATTCGGCGGTCGGATCTTTAGCATCGTTCTCCGACCGATTCTCGGCCAACGGATCAGTGATCCAACGTCAGGCTTCATCGCGGTCAACCGGAATGCCCTGAGCGTATTCAGTCACAGCTTTCCACTGGAGTATCCCGAGATCGAAGCGCTTGTCGTATTGCGTCGTAAGGCGATGACATTCGCTGAAACGCCTGTCCACATGAGGCCGCGTATAGCGGGCACGTCCACGATTGGGCGCTGGTCGGCAGTCTACTATATGGTGCGTGTCTTGCTTGGAGTCTTCGTGAACGTGATGAAGTACGAGAAGCGGTTCCACACCAGAGAGCGGGTGAGCCACTAGTGGAACGGATTCGCTGGATCGTTGCCGCTTTCTGCGTTTTGCTGCTGTTGCCGATCATCCGGGCGGTACGGCGAGAGCACGTCCGAGTCGAGTACTCGATGGCTTGGTTCGCAGCCACGCTGACGCTACTCGTCTTGTCTCTGTGGGACACTGGGCTCCAATGGCTCGCCGTGGCTTTGGGGGTTGAGGATTATCCGTTTGTCCTCATGCTGGTCGCCGGGCTCTTGTTTCTGATCACTTTTTTCCGGCTCACGGTTGAAGTCTCGACTTTGAAAGACCACAACATCCTCTTAAGCCAGAAGGTCGGTATGTTGGATTGGGAAGTACGCCGACAAGCAACAAGACAAGATAGAGGCGCTACACGAGTCCGGCCAAGATGACAGCGACTCGGCAGGTTCTCCGTGAAGGTTCTCTACGACGCGGCACCGCTGCTCATGCGCAGTGCTGGCGTCAAGAACTATCACTACGCCCTGCTCCAGCGACTGTTGGCCACGATACCTACCGGTCAGCTCAAGATCTACCCCTACTTGAACGGCATCGGTAAGAACTTCAACGAACGCTCCAACTATGGCCGCTGGCACACGCTGGCCCGTCTCGTGGGACTGGTACTTTCAAACGGATACCACGTCCCCCTCTCTCGTTCCCAGGCGTCCAAAGTCGATCTTTTTCACATCACGCCTCACGTCTATCACCCGCCAAATGGGCCAGTACTGACGTCCACGATCCACGACGTGACTCCGCTGACTCACCCAGAGTGCCATCGGGCCTCGACGATTCACCTGTTCAATCAGTTCGTGAAGCAGACAATTCCCAAACTTGCAGCTGTGATTGTACCTTCCCATGCGGTGAAGCAGGACCTGGTTTCGCAAGTCGGCATGCATGCCAAGACGATCGAAGTGATTCATCACGGTGTGGATGAGGAATTCTTCGACTCGTCGCCCGAGCAACAGGCCACCGCCCGGCGATCGTACGAACTTCCAGACGAGTTCGTCCTGTTCGTCGGGTCGATGGAGCCCCGCAAAAACCTCGTGCGATTGGCGGAAGCTCACGGCCAACTCCCGGAGAGTCTCCAGGCTCGCTTCCCGCTAGTCGTCGTCGGCTCGGCGGGTTGGCACAACAAAGAGATCCGAGAGGTGCTCGGTAGGTCGAGGCACGTGCGGCTGGTCGGGTACGTCTCCCGAACACTGTTGCCATCGGTCTACGCTTGCGCGACTCTCTTTGCGTTCCCGACGCTGTACGAAGGTTTCGGCATGCCGTTGCTTGAAGCGATGGCCGCCGGGACACCCGTGATTACGTCGAACGTTTCGGCCATGCCGGAAGTGGTGGGCGACTGTGGTGTGACGGTGGATCCCTACGATGTGCGGAGCCTCCGTGACGGGATGCGCCAGGTGCTCGAAGACCCCAACGCCGCAGCGGCGACCGCCGCCCGCGCGCGAGTACGCGCCCGCGGTTTTACCTGGGACCGAAGTGCGGCGCAGACCTGGGCTTTTTTTCAGAAAGTCGCTGGCGAAACCACCTAGCTCTGGGGAGGCCAGTTACTACTTCTTCTTGTCAGGAAGGTCCACCGCCTTGCACTCGGACGTGAAACCGTCACGGGCGTGTTTGCCGTCGCAGAAGGGCTTATTCTCGGAGTGACCGCAGCGGCAGAGACCGATCGCCGTGCGACCTCCGAGGCCGTATTCGCCCCCATCTTGGTCAGCGATCGAGAAATCACCTTCGATTACAAGGGGGCCGTTGTTGAAAATTTTGACTGTTGCCATGAGATAGATCTGTCAGACATTATCGCCGATTGCCGTTGGCTCTCCGAGACCGTTGACATGTGTAACGAAATGAGAGGTATTCCCTCGCTTACGACGTCGCCATTCGTGTAGGATGAGCTGCGAGCTACAACCATGAACAGGAAACTTGCCTCTTACGCCCTTCTGCTGACACTACTCTTTGCCAGTAGTGCTTCTGCCGAGCTTCGCTTACCGGCGATCTTCTCGGATCACATGATCTTGCAGCGTGGAGCGCCAGCCGCTGTTTGGGGTTGGTCGGACGCAGGTGGTCGTGTGACGGTTCGCTTCGCTGGGCAATCTCAAGCCACCACAGCTGCTCCAGACGGCTCGTGGACAGTCAGCCTGGACGCGCTCGAAGCCAGCGCCGAGCCTCGCGAATTCACAGTCGAGTCCGACAATGGCAAAGATACCGTGCGCCTGCAGGACGTGGTCGTGGGCGAAGTCTGGTTGATGTCGGGCCAATCGAATATGGCGATGCCGTACAGAGGATATGGCAACCAGCCCATTCTCGGCAGCAACGAGGCCGTGGTCCGCGCGACCAACCGTAGCCTGCGCCTATTCACCGTGCAGCGCAATGCCTCGCCCGATCCGGTGGACGATGTCGTCGGTCGCTGGGAGACCTCGACGCCAGCGACGGCTCTTGAGTTCAGCGCCATCGGTCACGCCTACATCACGCTCTTGGAAGACGTCCTTGGCGTACCCGTCGGCGGCATCGATAGCTCCTGGGGTGGCACACCAGTTCAGGCGTGGACCGAGCGGTCCGTATTGGCAGCAGTGGAAGGCATTGACCTGACACGTGAACGACCGAGAGCGCAGGACAGGCCGGAGTACCTCTACAACGGAATGATCCATCCGATCGTGCCATTCGGGATTCGCGGTGCCATCTGGTATCAGGGTGAATCCAACGTCGGCGAGCCACAGCTCTACGAGGGAATGTTCGCGGGAATGATTGGCAACTGGCGCGGGCGATGGAACCGTGGGGCCTTCCCGTTCTACTTCGTTCAGATCGCACCCTACGGCTACGGTGATAGAGGAAACTCGGCTTACCTGCGCGAAGCGCAGTTGAAGACGATGCTCCACGTACCGAGCAGCGGTATGGCCGTTGCGCTTGACGTCGGCCTTGAGCGCAACATTCATCCGCCAGAAAAGATCGTCGTCGCGGAACGCCTCGCCTACTGGGCCCTCGCAAAGGACTACGGCATGGAGGGGGTTCAATACTCGGGCCCGGTCTATCGCGAAATGAGTGTGGAAGGAAATGAAGCGACGCTCAGTTTCGACTACGCACCCGACGGTCTGTCGAGTTACGGTGCGGAGTTGACGAGCTTCACGATCGCCGGTGCAGACAAGGTGTTCCACGCCGCCGAGGCACAGATCGTCCGGGGAGGAACTTTGAAGGTCTCCAGCGACGCAGTCGCCCACCCTGTCGCCGTACGCTACGCCTGGGAAAACTGGGTGGTAGGGACGCTGTTCAACACCGCCGGGCTTCCCGCCTCCTCATTCCGCACTGACGAGTGGTAGCGAGCTACCGCTTGGCAGGACGAATTCGTATCGTCTGGCTTTCGTGAAAATCGACGTCACCGAGACCTCTCTCGGGCGAGTTTGCCAGGACGATGACGCCACCCTGGGGCTGATAGTCTAGCCACCTGAATTTACCGATACGTACCTCATACCTGACGTCATCGTTGAGCCCGAGCAGATACACGCGCTGGCCTCGACGTGGCTCGCCCGGCAAGATCTGCGCGTCGAAGCGAGCCGTCTCTTCGGGAAGAGCGATGGCGAAACCCGGAAAAGCAATCGCTTCTCCCCGGTTGTCCGGCTCCACCGGATCAAGAGTCCCTCCGGCATATCGCACCAGCGCACCGTCGAAGAAGCCGAGCCACAGCCCATCCGCATCCCAGCCACTGCGTGCGAAAAAGCGTCCTCGGATCGGGTCATAGGCTGCCTGCGGCCCCGATCGCGGGCTCAGCCCTGGCAGGTAAGGGTTGATCCACAAGAACTCGTAGGGCGCGCCATAACCACCTCGCAGCGTATGTGCGTCGCTGCGTAGCCAACCCTGCAAGAACTGAGAACTTTGAGAACTTGAATCGAATGCGACCAGCGTCATCTCGGCAATGCGTCCGGCAATAGCCTCGGTCGCCGCATCCGAACCCGCTGGCACAACCGACGGTCGCCGCGCGCGTCCTTCTGGAGTCTCGATCTCCTCGGGGAGATAGCTCAGGATGCGCGTCATTGCCACGTCTCGAAAAACCTGCGGCGAGTCGGCCCACAAGTCGCGGTCCAGGTTGTGCCTTACGACGTGGGCGATCTCTAAGGCCGCCTGCAACTCGTCGGCACGGTCTGCCGCTTCGCCAGCCTTCATCGCAAGTAGGAGTCGGTCGTCCCAATGATCGACGAGCAACTGGCCCGTGGCTGCTTCCGCTCCTGGCCACTCTCCAGAGACGGCGATGGCTGCGAGCAAGCCGTCTCGCACTTCGAGCAAGTTCGCGTCAGCCGACGCCGCCACGGATTCGATGGCGGTCGCCAAACCTTCGACGAGCCGCAACCGCTCATCCGGGATCAACAGCGGCTGGCACCAGTCGAAAACAAGCGAGCCCTGCCGTAAGTCTCCGGGTTGGCTGAATCTCCGCTGGGCAGCGTCAAGCGCCCAATCGATCGCTGCGCGCCCGGCCGCCTCGTCTCCTGATGCCTGGAACACCAGCGCCTGCGCGAATGCTGGTTCGCGCAACCGACCAGGGTCGGCGACCAAGTCGGCTAGTCGCCCCCAACTCGCCGTATCTCGTTCGGAATCGCGCTGCAAGCGACCAAGCCGGTCCTGCTCAAGCCAGATCCGTGGATGTTCGTTGTAGACCCTGTACTCCGCTTGCGGCCAGAGCGGCACGCAACCGAGCAGGAAAAGAGACAGCAGAAGTCGGGCGACCATGCGGCCTCTATTCTACCGGTGCTTCGAGCAACAGATCCCGTGCCACACGTAAACGTTCTGCCGACAACAACTCAGCCGCTCGCGCAGCCCAGTAGCCTAGGCGAGACATCAGAAAGCCCTGCGACACCAGCTCAGGGTCTCGCCACGGCGGAGGACTGTCAAAGTCGTACTCGCCAATAATCACCACCGGTGTGCCATATGCCTGAACATCCACTCCAGTCTGGTCAAGCTGCCATGATTTACCCCACTCGTACATCCAGCGAGCGTCTCTACCCAACAAACGTATGCAGCCATGGCTGACTGGCAGACCTGGTAGGGCGTACTCGTGGAACGACCGACCGGTGGCATTCTCGAAGTTGTAGTACCAGCGCAGAAACCAGCTTCGGTTCACCGTACTGTTGCGCCCCTTCGATTTCCAATTAAGAAAATAGGCCCCCGCCGGAGTGGGCGACTCTCGCCCTCCGCTGCTGATCGGGCCCCAGTGAACGAGCACGCCATTTTCGTAGGCGGCAAACGCTTGCATCGGAGCATGAACCAGAATTAAGCGATCCGTCTCGTTGGCCCAACCAATCTTTGTCGGTAGCGGACAGTAGTCGGTTTCGTCTCGGTACCAGTCCAACGGGATGATGGCCGTATCCATCTCGCGAAGTACATCGCGATCGCAACGATTGAGCTTTTCCAGAAGCGCCAACCGCCGCTCCGATCCCCAAGCGCAGTCAAACTGCTCGGGGTCGTCCGGCACGGGAACCGTCACAAGCTGCGGTGGTCCCATCTCCGGCTGCCACCCCTCCGCGGCGGCGGGTATCCCGATAAGTATCGGGAGTGTGATCAGCGCTGCGGTGCATTTCCAATCAAGCATGAAGTCCTCTCCTCGACTCGATGCCCGAGAGACTGCACGGAGCGTGCCATTCTCGAAATCGCATAGAAACCACCTAGTTATTGGAGTCGGCGGAGCCGCAAACGGTTGCAGGTAGGCGGTTCTTTCCTAGGGTCGGTATTTCCTTCCCTATTACCGAAGAACGCCATCGACTCAGCCGCATTCTCGTTTTAGAATGTCCACATGCCGACCGACACCCCCTCTGACGACTCCCGACGAACATTCTTTCGCTCGCTGCTCGGTAGCGCGGCCGTGGCCGCAATGGCCCAACAAGCGATCGCACAAACCGACTCGCCCAACGGCCTGCCCACCCGCCGCCTCGGACGCACCAACGAGCAGGTATCCATCCTCGCCCTCGGCGGCTGGCACATCGGCTCCGTCGAGCCCAAAGACGAGGCCGTTCGCATCATGCATGCCGCCATCGACGAAGGACTCACCTTCTTCGACAGTGCTTGGGATTATCAAATGGGCGGCTCCGAAGAGATCATCGGGCGCGCCCTCGCTCAAGAGGGCAAGCGCGACAAGGTCTTCTTGATGACCAAGAACTGCGAGCGGGATTACGCGGGCAGCATGCGCTGCCTCGACGATAGCCTGCGACGCCTACGGACCGACCGCATCGACCTATGGCAGTTCCACGAGATGGTCTACGACAACGATCCTGACTGGGTCTTTGAGAAAGGTGGCCTCAAGGCAGCTCTTGAAGCGCAGAAGGCGGGCAAGGTGCGTCACATCGGCTTTACGGGTCACAAAGACCCACGCATCCACCGCAAGATGCTCGCCAAGCCCTACGATTGGGCGACGGCGCAGATGCCGATCAACGTGATGGACTGGCATTTCCGGAGTTTCCAACGAGAGGTCGTGCCGGTCTGCTTAAACCAAGACGTCGGCGTGCTGGGCATGAAATCGCTAGGTGGCGGCGGTACAGCGGGGCGCATCCCGACAGAGACAGAGATCACGCACGAGCAGTGCCGCCGCTATTCGCTGAGCCTACCCATCTCGTCACTAGTAGCAGGCATCATCTCGATGGAAGAGCTAAAAGCCGAGGTCGCCATCGCACGCAACTTCAAACCGATGTCCGACGCGGAAAAGGAAGAGTTGCTGGCCATCGCAAAGCCCCACGCTGGCGATGGCCGCCACGAACTCTTTAAGTCGACGCAAAATTACGATGGCCCGCATCACCGCGCGCAGCACGATTTCGCGGTTTAGGGGAACGCCTCGATATGCGTTTGTACTGGATAGTCGTGGGCCTGCTCGTTTGGATGGCTGGGGCACCGACCCTTGTAGGCCAAGACAGATCGATATCCAAGATCACGATCAAATCAAGTTGGGCAGGGTTGTCGGACTCGGCCCGTTCAACGCTTAAATTCAAGTCTAGGGGCGGACGACTCCTTCTCAGAGGGCGCGCGATACACGAGGCCACGGTCACGGCCCTGATCCATGCACTAGAGGCCGAGCCTGTCAGCGCCGAGGATGGCTTCGATGGCCGAATTAGTCAGCAGTGGCTTGATCATCACGCCGACTGGGCTGCCACACACATCGGGTTCGACGGCGCGAATGAGGAGTCGTCGTTTCGGGAGAGATTTGCGAATCGGACGCTCGCGATGCAGATTCTCCTCTGGCGGCAGGAATCAATCTATCTGGACAATGACCGCACTCTTGAGTTGACGATCAAATTCGACGACGGTCGTAAATGGTCAGCACGTGCGTACTCACCCGGCAATTACATGCTGCCGTGGCGAGTGAATCGAAACGGACAGGACGTCAAAACATACCAACCGTTGATCGCGGTAGCAATCGCGGCACTGATGCCGGAAGGAGCGCTAAACCGATGGCTACTGACTGATGAAACGGTTGCAGAGGGCCTGGCTCGAGACGTTAGTATCAACATGCTGATAGGAAAGGATGGTGTAGCCGAACGAATACCGGATTGACTCGTATTGGCTACAACCCAAACCCAGGGACGAAGAACAGCACATAGATAGCGAACCCCGTCGTCGTGACGGCCAAGTACGCAATCATTCCACGGGAGAAGAATCTCGCACGGCGATAGGTCCAGATCGCGGCAGTAGCAATCCCGATCCAGATCGGCAAGGCAAAGGCAGCCTTTTCCCAGAAACCGCCGAAGTTCCAAAAGTGCAGCAAGTCCGGCGAGATCATGAACGACACCATAACAGCCGCACCGTAGGCATACTCAGCGAGGACAGCAGCTAGAATCCCCATCCAGAAACCGCGCCAACCGGCCAACATGCTCTTCGTTGGCGCTTCTTCGCTTACTTGGTTGATGTCAGTCATCACGTCGAATCAGGGCAATCGCAGACAGCCCCAATTATCGTCGATGAGCGCCCGAGCCAGTTCCAAAGTCGGGCGGACTAGTCAGATCCAAATGCATCCTCGAACTCGCAAAGCACATCTCCTGGTGGAAAGACTTGGTCGTCCACGATGGGCCGGTGATCGAGGACGGTCACCATACAATCACCGACAAACCGGGCTACGGCATCGAGGTCAACGAAGATGTCGCGCGTGCGCATTTAGCGCCTGGCGAAGAGTGGTGGGGGTAGTCGGAAACCGACATATTCCGGTCGACATCGCCGGAGGCCAGCCACTAGCTGCAGCACCTTAGATGCGGGACGGAGAGCCAGGGAGAGGTTTCTCGTGGGCAAGCCGCACCCGTCGAAGCCATTTCCTCCGTGCCGGTTGGTCCCAAGCGGGCGATGCAACACCCGGCGCGAATGGAGGTGGTGAGGCGTAAGCCAAAGAAAGCAAAGGGGAAGCGATGAGGACGCTTCGTTCTCATCTGCATGCCACTGCAGTACAACGAGTTACGCAATTGCGATTAGTGGCTTCCGCTTGTAGCCAAGCCCCTTGCCGCTCTCATCGCTAGGACATTTCGGTTCAACGACTTAGGCCTAGTGTTGCGTTGACCGGTTGAACCGGCAGGACTTGTAGGAAGTTACTCGGTGATGAGCTCGATTTGGCGCCGCCTAGTCCTTCGCAACCATTACCGTCGTCTTGTGCATGTCGGCCGCATGCCCTATGCCGTAGCCAATTGCCCGCCGATCGCTCCAAAAACGGCGAAAGCCAATCCCGCATCATCACTCCCTTCATTTCTACTGATCGCTACTAAAGGCGAGATCGCCGCCGCCGCAAGCGACCAGGGCGGCGAGGAGTAACGATACGCCGAGCGTTCGGACCACGGTCAAAACAACATAGCGGATCGCGCCCGGGCGGTTTACGGGGAGGTCGTCTCAGGGTTGAGATCCCGATGGATGATGCCTTGAGTGCTCGGATGTAGTCCTGAACGACGCCTCAGTCTCCTACCTATGGCTGCTGTTGGATGACAGTGCGGGCGAGACTCTGCGGATCGGGCCGGAGGTCGTCATTTCCCACCGGCATCCTGCTGACAGAGAGCATGTAGGAGATGACATCGACGTACTCTTCGTCGGTCAGAGAGCCCGGATTGCCTTCTGGCATCGTCGCCCGCGTGTATTCGAACAATGTGGCAAGCGATCTGCCCTCCCAATCGCGGAGGAACTTCGCCCGCGCCAGAGGGGGCGTTGACCTCATATCTGGATCGTCCGGAGCGCCATTCAATCTGCGGCCGTGACACATGCCACAGGCACCCGAATATACCGCCTGGCCCCGTTTCGCCTGGACCTCAGTGAATATGCCTTCCCAGACCGATGCCATCTGGCCAATGTCCTCAAGCCCCTCCAGCACCGCTGCCACTTCTTCGGTGGTCACACTGGGGAAGTCGTTCGCCCACGCACTGCGAACGTAGTTTGCCAAGGAGGAAATCTCCGCCGCGGTCAGACCAGGGAATGGAGGCATACTGCCTTCGCCCTGGTGGATATGCCTGACAAGCCGAACAGGGTCCCCGAGCTGGTCATTGCCGCTCAAGGCTGGGAAGGTTGGCGGATTCCCTGCGCCGGAGTCCATATGGCAAACCGCGCAGTTATCCCGGTAGAGTTGCTGCCCCTGCTCGAATAAGACCGTGTCGATTACTTGCTGAGCAATGGCTACCGGTGCAATGACAAACGCGAGACCCAGAACACCAATCACGATCTTCAACATCAGACCTCCTCTCCCAATTCGTGGCGGCGTCGGGGATCAGGACCAGACATCGGCATCCGAGAGCTCCAGGTTCAAAGCGAGTTCCGTCCTGATTGTAATGTCTTCCTGGGGTACGACCCCCACCGGAAATCAACGTCACTACAGGTTGGACGGCTCTTCGACGGCATGCGTCCCGGCGATATAGCCATGGACGTGACCCTTGCCCAAGCCATGCTTATTGAAACCGCCCACGGCCTCGCCTCCGGCATAGAGACCGGGAATGACTTGGCCCTGCATGTCCACGACCTGCTGCCGGCCGTTGACCCGCAGGCCACCATAGGAATCGTGCCAGACCACCATGATCGAGAGCGCGTAGAAGGGCGGTGTCTCGATGTGGTTCATGGGTGCATCGGCGTCGCGCTCGAATTCGAGATCGGCGCCGGCGTCCACGTAACCGTTCCAGGTGGCCACAGTCTCGGCCAGATATTTCAGCGGCACGCGCTGGAACTCGTTGCCCTCAGCGATCTTTGCGGCCAGGTCCTCGATGGTGTCGGCTTTAAAGAAGTAGCCGTTGTCGGACACATAGGGGTACCGAAGCTCCCACCCCGTTCGCTCCACCGCTTCCTGGTCGAAGATCGCCCAAAGCGGCCCGGAGTAGTAGTTCGGAGGCTGCGATCCCTCGTTTAATGCCAGCGCGGCATCGAGGCCGTGATCATAGCTATACATCTCCCTGACCCACTCCTTCCGGCAATTGCGCCAGTTGAGCGGCGTGTGGTCAAGCCCCTGGCCCGGGGCACCACCGTCGCCCGGGTACCCGTTCGCACCGGGCCTCGCGGCAAGACGAAACTCGTTGAAGAAACGTTTCCCGACCTGGTTCACAGCGATGAACTCTTCAAAGTCGGCCCTGCCGAAATTGATTCCCGCGGAGCCTCGGAAACCGAAAGTCGGGTGACCGGGCATCATGGAGGTATAGGCATCCCGGGTACCCAGGCGCGTGGAGATGTGGAACGTTGTGCCCGAGAGGTTCTGCTGCATACCCGCCAGGTTGGCGCCAACCCTCAAGCCGGCCTTGAGGGCACTTCCGTCCTGACCATGGGGGCCCAAGGGCCACACCGCTTGACGGGAAGGCGGGCTCCCGTAACGCGGGGTAGAACATGCCGCGTACCTCTGGATTGCCGACGTGACCGCCGCTGGCAAGGATGACGGCCCGGCGGGCTCGGATGTTGACCGTCTCCCGCCGTTCGTCGATATTACCGTTCTGCCAATAGCTCTGCATAAGCTCGCCGGTCTCGGGGTGCTGCCGCGGCGAATACTGTGCCCGAATCCCCAGAATTCTGCCCGAGACAGGCTGCTCACGTACGAGCTCGTCAAAACGGCGGTGAAGCATGAACTGGACGCCTTTCTCCCGGGCCGAGAACTCCAGCGGCCGGGAGAGCGCTACCCCGTTCCCGACGGCGTTGGGTCCGGCAAAGCGGCTCTGATCCATCATCTGCACTGGGGCAAATGCGCTCGTGCGCTCGGGATCGGCTCGGCCGGCATCCTCTGCGGTGATGGTTCCCGCCTTGATGTCCGTTTTGTCGCCCAGCATGAAGAAGCAGCGCGCCGCCCTTGCACGCGACAAGCCTCCGCCGCCATGCGTGGTGTTGACCCGCGCGAACCGGACATAGTTGTCCATCAGGAATTGCCGGGTGGCGGGGCAGTTCTCGGCCCAGGCGCGCGCGAGCTCCCGCTCGTTGTACCTGTAAGCGCTCTGAGCTTTGGGGTCGACGATTGACCAATCGGTGAGGTCGGTGAACAGGAGATCGACGCTGTCGTCCAGTTCTTCCGGATCCTTGACCGAATCTACGGTGACGAACCCCTCTTTGTCGCTCTCGCCCTTCATGTCCCTGCGCTGGACGGGGTCGCCGCCACCGAGCGACACCCTGGACCCGCTGTGCAACATCCTGCCGCCAAGGTCGAAATTCTGATCGACCACCAGCACGCTGGCCCCGAGATCCCTCGCGCGAATAGCCGCAGTCAGTCCTGCACACCCGCCCCCCGCGATGACAACATCCACTTCATAGTCCCAGACGATGCCTTTAGCGCCAGTTGCGGAGACTTGCGCTTGCGCCTTTTCTGGCTCGAACATCGCGGCTGCACCCAGCCCGGCGGCAGCTCCCGTCTTGACGAAACCTCGTCTGTTGAGAGCCCTCTTGTTCTGAGGGTCTGGATCGTTCCGCTGCTTGTCGCGTTTGTTGGCCATGTCTAGTCCTCCCGAGTGGCCGCCTGGCCGATCTTTTCGACGAGCTTGTAGTGGCTGATGGTCCGACCGACCATGACGCGGCAATTGTAGCGCTTAGCGCTCGCTGAAAGGGCCTCCAGGCAGGCTTGCTAGTTACTTCCTATATTGCAGGTAAATGTAGGAAATGACCCGTTTAGGCCCGATTCGGGCATTGTGGGACAACCTCCTAATTAACACTTGTAACGCTGACTGAGCCGCTTGATCACCGAAATCAGACCGAAATCAGACCGAAACCGCTCTTCTTCAAATCTCCGACGATCGTCTCTTGAATCATCAGATCGCGGGCCAGCCGGTGCTGTGACGGTCGAAAAAATAAACTTGCACCAACAAAACAAAGGACTTCCGTCCACCTGCCCTCCGAAACACGCCAAAAAAGCTTGCACCCCTGTGCCACTGTCAAATCAGAAGCGCGCTAGATTTTTGTGAGGTTAGCTAGCGTCTCCAGACGTCGGGAAACAAACCTTCGGTGAGTTGGCCTACCAAAATGCCAACAGCGTATCGAGGGAGCAGTTCCTCAGGGCCGGCCCAATACTTTGGTGTTTCCCCGCTTAGTTGGGATTCACAATCCGTCGTTTGGCGGTCCTGTAGTCAAGCAGGGCCGCCAAGCGGCGGACAAATAGCGAAAGTGAACGATTAGAAGAACGATCGACTTCTCTTAGCCAATACGACACCCAAGCTGTATCCACAGAAGCGATCTTGGGGTGGGGGTGGCAACGTAGTGCCAGTCACCCGGGGCGGAATAGCTGCCTGTGTGAAGTCAACTTCACAAGCTCCCCCGCACCGGCTATCGTGGTGTCGCCAAGGCCCTACGCCGTGCCTGGAGGTCAAACAATACTCGTTGCTGCCCAACTTCAGCGATACGGGCCTCGAACAGCGCGACAATCTTGTCGCGGCGAATAACTAACGCTGCCACACCTAGACCGCCGATCAGTTCCTGCAACGACGAGGTCAGTTCGGGTCGTGTCAAACTTTTGAGCTTCTCGTAGACGGCAGCGTCGATCCTTTCCAGCGAAGCGGGCCGTCGAATATCGGCGCGTCCCTGAAACGCCCGCGTGAAGTCTAGTGCCCACAGTCGCCAGCGCGTGTCGATCACCAGATTCCCGAGATTGAGATCGGTGTTGTAGACGAGGTTATTGAAGAAGCTCGCCTGGAGCATTTGATCGTTCCAAGCGGCAACGTCAGGCGGGGTGATCTGCTTGAGATAGCGCTCCTTCTCCATCATGGCGGCATCGTCGACCCACCACGTCAGCGCCGCTGGTTGTCCGTCGATTTCGCGGATTACCGAGGTGGGCACGAGGTCTTGTCCCAAGAGCTGGTCCAGCCGATAGGCGGCGACGTTCGAGCGGTAGGAATCCCGAAAGTCCGTAGCCGCCCGTCCAGTGGTCCGTTCGAGGTTGACCGTCTGCAGATGCGCCGAATGCTCAACTCCCTCGTAAGAAAGCTCGATGCGGACTGATTTCGTGATGCCGACGCCAATCGGGCTCTGGCTCAGAATCACGCCATTGAGGAGGAATTCTTCTTGCTCCGCCCGGCTCAACACAGACTGCTGTGCGGGTGCGAACTCAAACCCGATCAACGCAACGACGATACCGAGTGTGGCGCAGCGCATGGGGTCGCCTAATAATCCCGCAGCTCTTTGTGGATGCGAGCCACCTGCCACATGTAGTGGCGGGCTGAGTCGACGGCGACTGAGGCGTTGATATGCCGAGCTGCTGACTCCTTGTCGCCGATTGTCTCGTAGTAGAGTCCGAGGTAGAGGTGCGCGTAGAATTCTGCGGACTCGGAACCGTCTTGCGCAGCGGCAGCCATCACGTCCTCGACTGTGGCCGTGCCTCGGAACAGTTCGGCCACCTCCCGCATCGGCACGCGTGGATCACCGCTGACTGGCAAGAAGTCTTCACGAGCCTTCTCGACGCCTGAGATCTTGGCGACGCACAAAAAATGCCAAGCGCTGTTCTCGACATCGTTGGGATTGACGGTACGGTGCAGGTCGAACTGTGCCACGCAATCACCTAGTCGATCCGCATAGTAATGCGCGATGCCTCGTTGCCAGTGGTAGGGCTCGGAACTCGGGTCTAGCTCAATCGCGCGGTCGAAGTCGGCGATGGAAGCTTCCATATCGCCCGCCTTGAAAGCCGCCGAGCCGCGAGCGTTGAAGAGCCCTGCCGAATCATCCACGAAGCGTATCGCCTCGGAATAAGACGCAATCGCGTCGTCGTAGCGTCCTGCGTCTTCCGCTTGACGCGCCTCCGTCACGCAGCCGCGAGCATCATCGCAAGCGATAGACGTGCTGCAGCCCGCCAGTCCAATCACCAGGGCGAGGAGGGTTCGGTGAGTCAGCACGCCTCTGATGTTCCCTGTTGGGTCGACGAGACGCAAGTACGGATGATTTCACGTTGTGCGTGACCGCCGTCACAGAGGCCTTTCGAACCGTCGTGTTAGGATGAATCGCCGGTAGAATAGTGTCCCTATCCGTCGCGGCATAAAACCATGAAGAAACCCGACTCTCGACGTTCATTTCTTACCAAGAGCGCCCTAATGGGTGCAGCAGCGATGCCTGCCGCGGCGTTTGGCCAGGGGCTCGAAACCGCCGTCGAGAACAACGCCCAGTCCTCCATGCCGTCGGATCTGAAGATCACGAATACGACTTGTGGGTTTATCCGTGGCGGACACGGGCTGTTCGTCAAGATTCACACCAACCAGGGCATCTGGGGTTGCGGCGAAGGCGTGGACGCAACGCCGGGAACCTATCACCTAGTCAAGATGTTCGGAAGGCGGATTGAGGGCGAGAGTCCGCTCAACCCCCACCGGCTGTTCGAGCAGATCCGCAAGGCTGGCTTCTTTGAAGGAGCCCAGTCGGGCATGTATGTCGCGGTGCTGACCGCTGTCGAGACTGCGCTATGGGATCTAGCGGGCAAAGCACTCGGCCTGCCGGTATATCAGCTGCTGGGCGGCAAGTTCCGCGACAGAGTCCGCCTCTACATGGACACGGCGCTCTATCAGTTCCGTCTGCCAACGCCTGACAAGTTTGGCGAAGCCGCCAAGGCCGCAGTGGATATGGGCTTTACCGCGGTAAAGTTTGACCTCGATCAAGCGAACGACCCGAATAAGTATGACCGCTATAACTGGACCGCTAGCCGGGCCGAGTTGCAGCGCATGGTCGATCAGATGACCGCGACCCGCGAAGCCGTTGGGCCGAATATCGACATCTGTGCCGACATGCATGGTCGCTACGATGCGCCGACTGCACAGCAAGTGGCGAAGCTGATGGAGCCGATCAACCTGATGTGGCTTGAAGAGCCTGTCCCCGCAGAGAATGTCGACGCCTACAAGGCCATTACGCAATCGACGAGCACTCCGATCTGTACCGGTGAGAACCTCTACCTTGCTCACGGATTCCGGCGCCTGCTTGAAGAAAACGCGGTCGACATCATCATGCCGGATCTACAGAAGGCAGGTGGTCTAGGAGAAGGGCAGCGCATCGCGAACCTCTCGAACCTCTACTACATTCCGTTTGCGCCGCACATGGTCGCGTCCTACCTCGGCGCGATGGCCTCGGCACACGTCTGCGCCTCGGTCCCGAACTTTATGATCTTGGAGTGGCAAACCTACTTCCACACCAACCCGATGTTCCAAGAAATCGTGGACTTCGACGGCGAGATGGTCAAGGACGGCTTCATCACGGTGTCTGAAAAGCCGGGTATCGGTGTCGAGATCAACGAAGAAGGCATGCGGAAGTACGCTGTGCCCGACGTCCCGTTCTTTGTCTAGGCAGCAGCGCGTTGAGGCTACTGAAGCGCCGACCGGGCGATTGAACCGGCTATCTTGGACCGGGCTGGGTCAACCCGCCAACTCTTCAACGACTCCGTCACTTGTCCCGAACGAGTCGATGTCTAAGCCAAGCCGTTGCAGGAAGGAGAGGTGGAAGTTCGCGAGGTTGACTGGCTTATCGAACTTGAGTAACCGACCGGTCCGAATCGTTCCGCCACCACCACCGGCGAGCAGCGTGGGTAGATGGTTCTTGTCGTGCTCGTTGCCGTCGCCTAGGCTTGAGCCGTAGAGGATCATCGTATTGTCGAGCAGCGTCCCGCCGGTTGGCTCGACGATGGCCTTCATGCGTCCGAGGAGGTAAGCCACTTGGCGATGATGCCAACGCTGCACTTCGGCATACATGGCACGTTTCTCTTCGACCGATCCCCAAGAAGTGATGCCATCGTCGTCTTCGGTCTGTCCCGAAGCGTTCTTGTAGTGCGACAGCGCATGCCAGGTGCCCTCGACTTCGGGGATGAAGTTGAAGTAGCGGTTCGACTGGCCGTGATCCAACATGAACGTAGCGACGCGGGTGGCGTTTGACTGGAAGGCCAGCACGAGTAGATCCAACATCAGGTGCATGTATTCCTCATGCTCGGTTGGAATACCCTGAGCGGGCCTCTTCAACGTGTCGGTGAGTGCGCCGTCTGACGCTGTTTCCCGCGATTTCTTCTCGGAGAACTCGATGCGTTTCTCTAGCGCGCGAATCGAATCGAAGTACTGTTCAAGTCGGGCTTTGTCGGTACCACCAACTGAACCCCGCAGGGAGTTTGCATCCGCCAAGACCATGTCGAGTACGGAGCGATCCGATGCACCGCCGCTCGGTGGCCTGAACATGCGGTCAAACACGGCCCGGGGCTCGATTTCGCGAGATAGCGGCCTATCGGCTGCGGCCCAAGACAGCGAATTGCGAGGCAGCGACTTCGACATGAAGCCTTCGCCTTCGAGTGACAACTCTAGGGACGGCAGTAGCGTATCGTCGCCAGTATGGCGTGCAGCGAGTTGGTCGACGGAAGGTCCACCGGCGTTGACTCGAATGGATTCGTAGTCCTGCCCGGTCAACCAGGTGGGGGGACCCTTGATGTGTCCGTTGCCGAGCGGAGTCCAGACATTCGTCGGGATGATGATGTCGGACTTGAACGGCTCCAGCGGGCTCATCCACTCGTTCAGCTTCTCTAACCGACCACCAGCGCCGGTTTTCTCAGGCTCCCACGAGCCCCGGGGAATACCGTTCGGGAAGTACAGATAGGCCAGCCGAGTCGTCGGCTTTTCAGCCGCACGACCGAACGGGGTCATGGATTCCAGGAGCGGAATCGATACGGTCGCGCCTAGCGCCCGCAGCATCGTTCGACGAGACAATCTCTTCGCCATTAGTCGGCCTCCATCGCAGGTGTCTTCTTGTATCGGAAGGGGTAACTCGTCACGATTTCACGGAGCACAGTCTGAAATCGATAGTCGTTCGCTTCGAGCCGAGCAATGATCTTCCGTATGGCTGGCTCGTCATAATATTCGAGTTGGCGCCCCAGCGCATACGAGAGCATCTTCTGCACAACTTGCCGTACGAGGTCGTCGTGCCGGTTCGCGATCAATACGTCCTTCAGTCCAGACGGACCCGAAAACACCGCTCCCTCTGGAAGTTTGCCCGAGACATCGATTTCTTTGACTACTTTGCGGAAGTTTGAATCGGGATCGACGTTGGGATCGTCCGCCTTGGTGATCCGGACGCGGAAAGTATAGGTGTCGCGCCAACGCCCAAAGTAGTCGAAATTCTCAAGACTGAACCCGAGCGGGTCCATCTTCTCGTGGCAGGAGCGACAGGCTTCGTTGGCGGAATGCATCGCCAACTTTTCGCGAAACGTTAGGTCCTTGATGCCGCTGACTTCTTCATCAAAAACGCCAGCGTTGGGCGGAGGCGGCGGAGGCGGTGTACCCAGCAGCGTTTCGAGGATCCAGTGCCCACGCTTTACAGGGCTGGTTTGGTTGTAGTTCGACGTAACCGCAAGGATGGCCCCTTGCCCTAATACACCGCCCCGGTTGCGATCGGTGAGTTCGATGCGTCGCATCTCGTCGCCTTGCACGTTTTCCATGCCGTAAAGCGTGCGGGCGAGTTCTTCGTTGACGTAGGTGTAGTCGGCGTTGACAAGTTCGGCGATCGGTCTGTCGTTGCGCAGCAGCGACATGAAGAACAGGGAAGACTCCGCCCGCATCGCGTCCATCAAAGTATCCGTGCACCAGGGGAAATCGATCGGCCCCAGCCGCACTCGATCGCCGACCTGACCAAACCCAAGCCATTGCGCTGCGAATACCGTGGCCAATGTGTCCGCTTTCGGATCGGCCAACATCCGCGCGATCTGCTGCGTGAGCACCTCGGGTTCACTGAGTCGGCCTTCCTCGGCTAATCGGAATAGCTCGTCGTCAGGCATCGTGGCCCAGAGAAAATACGACAACCGGGACGCCATCGCCCAGTCGTCTACTAGGGCCGCCTGGCTGGTCGGTGGTGCGACTTCGACACGAAACAGAAAGTTCGGCGAGATTAGGGTGGCGGCGAGTACCGATTTCACGGCGCCTTCGTAGCTCTTGCCAGTGACACGTTCGCGGTCGAACTTGTCTGCTGCTTGGGTTAGCTCACGCTCGGTGGCGGGTCGACGAAAGGCGCGCAACAGCCATCGCTCGAAGAGCTTCACCGCAGCTTCGCGATCGCTGAGTTTGGCAGATGGATAGGCGACGAAGATCTGTTCGCGGGCGATTTCGTGATCCCGAGTCCTAGGTGTCTCGGGCAATGCGTCTTCGACTACGCGCTCCGCCGCCGCGATATAGCGCTCCATCAGCGACGACTGTAAGAAAAGGGTGTTCGCCGAGTTATCGAATCCGCCGTCACCGGACATTTCCGGCGTAAAACGCTGGGTCGGATTCAGTTCAATACCAAACAGATCCCGGATCGTGTGATCGTACTCGGTGTGCGTCAGCCGCTTGAGCGACTCGAACCCAGGGTCTTCGACGTTGGAGTAGTCAAAGTGTCGAATCTCGCCATTGAGAGCCTCCAAAAGGCCGGCCCGCTGCTGTTGGTCGGGCTGTGGCGCTGAAGGCGGCGGCATGCGGCCCGCTTCGACAATGGCAATTGTGCGTTCCCACGCTTCCCGGTTTCGAACCAGAGGCAGCTCGCTCAGCAACGCGGAGAAATCGATCCCCGCGGTGGCGGTACCGGAGTTGTGGCATCGCGAACAAAACTGCTCGGTTACAGCCTGGATGTCGGATGGCGCTGCGCCTACGGGCGACGTGGCGAGGACCAGGAGTAGGAGCGCTCCCAAGAGGCTGGTCAGCGACGGTGGCGAGTGTCTATCCTCCAGCATCTTGTCGCTGAGGATACCACGGAGACTCTGGCCTCGAAGACTGAAGTGCCTCGCGCAATGACGCCATCGATGGATGCTAATTTTGCGACAGTTTGGCGAGACCATCGCTTGCCTCGGTCATATTGAACTAGCAACTTCCCATAGATTGTTCCAACGTCGGTCTGGCAAAAGTGAGAGTGCCCTGTTTACGCCGCTGTCATCCGAACCGCGCACGCCCGGCTAGGTCTTATCCATTGGCTGATACAGATCTGGCGGACCTTGCGTCCACAAGTCGCTCGGAGTAGGATGAAACCGTTTGATGGTCTATCTTCAAGCGTCAAAGTCACTGCTGCGGTTGCTGATAGTGGCGTGCGCCGCGCCCGTTCTAGCCATCTCTGCGCCGAGTCCCGATTTCGGAGAATCGGTCGAGCCGATTTTGCGTCGGGCTTGCAATCAATGCCACAACGACAGCGAGAAGGCGAGTGGCTTTTCCGTCGCTAGCCTCGAAACCGTACTGCGTGGCGGCGCTCGTCATGGCCCCGCAGTTGTGGCCGGGCACCCGGAACAGAGCCCGCTGGTCCAGTTACTCAAGGGCGAGTTGTCGCCCAAAATGCCTGCCGGCTCAACCGGTCAACGCAACACTAGGCCTAAGTCGTTCAACCGAAATGTCTTAGCGATGAGAGCGGCAAGGGGCTTGCCTACAAGCGGAAGCCACTAATCGCAATCGCGTAACTCGTTGCACTGCAATGGCATGCAGATGAGAGCGAAGCGTCCTCGCCGCTTCGCCTTTGCTTTCTTTGGCTTACGCTTCCCGTTTCCCGTTCGCGCCGGGTGTTGCGTCGACCGCTTGAGACCACCCCCTTAGGGGGCAGCTTGAGCGACGCCGAGATCGAGCAGATCGCCGAGTGGGTACGCGGTCTGGATCCGGAGTTCACCGAGGTTGTGCAAGCTGGGGAGCGTTGGCCATTTACACCGCCGACCAAGCCGGAACCGCCGACACCTGACAACGGCAACTGGGCGACGAATGCGATTGACGCCTTCGTCCTCAGTCGCCTCGAACAAGAAGGTCTTGCTCCCGCCCCCCCAGCCAACCGCCGAACTCTGGCGCGCCGGATCCATGTCGACTTGATCGGCCTGCCACCTTCGTTGGCGGAACTGAATGATTTCCTCTCCGACGAATCACCCAAGGCCTATGAGCGACTGGTCGAACGGTTGCTAGCCGACCCGCGTTACGGAGAACGCTGGGGTCGACACTGGCTGGATCTGGTGCGCTATGGCGAGACAAGCGGCCTGGAAGGCGATGGAGCGATCGGCAACGCTTGGCGCTACCGCGACTGGGTCGTCGACGCGCTCAACGACGACATGCCCTACGACGAGTTCGTCATGCAGCAGATTGCCGGGGCGGACGAGCATAGCAAGACCCGCAACAACTACCAGCCCGACCCTCAAGGCTACATTCCGACGGGCTTTCTGCGCCTCGCCCCGTGGGATCGCTCGAACCTGGTGGCGGCCGAGGTTCGCCAGAATTATCTGAACGAAGTCACGACGGTGACTTCGTCGATCTTTCTCGGCATGACGATGGGCTGCGCGCGCTGCCACGATCACAAGTACGACCCCATCCCGACCAAAGACTTCTACCGGCTACAGGCCTTCTTCAATGCAGTCCAGACTGAAGATCGCCAGGGTGCGGTGGCCCGACCGGAAGTACCTTACGACGACCCGGAATTCGCCAAGATTGCCAAGCAAAAGATTGCCGACTACGAAAAGCGTCTTGAAGAGGGGCCTGAAAAGAAGGAACTCGATGCGCTTGAGAAAGAGTTATTGAAGAAGCTGGTTGAGGTCAGGCGCGAAGAGGCACGCGGGGAGGAATTGACGGAGAAGGACCTGCGTCTGGAAATGCGCCGCAAAGATGGCCAAGTCTTCGACGAAGTTCAGCGGAGGCTGCACAAGAAGCTTTCCGATGACGCCGACCGCACCCGCGACCCAGAGGAACAGCAGGTGCTTGAAGCCTACGAAGCGCACTTGATGGTCCCACTGCGGGAAGCCTACTCTGCGGGAGAAGGAGACCCCGAAGGTCGTTTCGAGACGCTGACCGTAGAGGACTTGCGCAAGGCCATCAACGCGAAATACTCCGCGGACAAGCCATTCACCGATGAGGAGGTGGATCGGCACGCTGAACTCTCGGGCCAGTTGGATGTCTATCGTCGGCGCTTGTCGCGCTGGCAACCGGTCGTACTGACCGTCCGAAATGCTCCGGGGCCGCCCAGCGGCCCCCCGCTTTCGAAAGTACATGTGCTGACCAGTGGCGACTATCGCCAGCCGGGCGAAGCGGTCGAGCCGGGCTTTCCTAGTGCGGTCACCGGCCACTCAGAACCGGCCGAGTTAGTGACTGATCGATATCGGCAGTTCCCTACTCGCGGGCTGCGCTATTCCCTGGCGCAATGGATCGTGAGCCCGGATAACCCCCTGACAGCGCGCGTGATGGTCAACCGCATCTGGCAGCATCACTTCGGTCGCGGCATTGTCGAGACCGCCAGCAACTTTGGCAAGAACGGTTCCGGGGCGACGCACTCCGAGTTACTCGATTGGTTGGCGACAGAGTTCGTCGAGCGCGGCTGGAGCATTAAGGATATGCACCGCCTGATGGTATTCTCCAGTGCCTACCGGCAGTCGGCCGAGAACGCCGCCCATGCCGACAACGAGAAAGACCCGGGCAATCGCCTGCTGTGGAAGTACGAGCGGCGGCGCCTCGAAGCGGAAGTGATTCGCGACGGCATCTTGTACCTCAGCGGCGGGTTGAATCCGGCGATGGGAGGTCCCAGTATTTTCCCGCCTCTACCGGACGATCTCGCCGACTTCGCGCGATACGGCCGCACCGGGGGGCTGATGTGGGAGCCGAATGAGACCGAGCAGGACGCCCGGCGCCGCTCGATCTATATCTTCCAGCGCCGCTCGCTGGCTCTGCCCATGATGGCGGCTTTTGACGCCAATGCATTTAGCGAATCGTGCGAGCGCCGGAGTTCCACGACGACGCCGCTACAGGCGCTTTCGATGCTCAATGGCTATCTTGTTCACGAGGAGTCCGAGCGCTTGGCGGAGAAGATCGAGATTCTGGCCGGAGATGATCCGAAGGACCAGATCGAGCAGGCGTTCGAGATCATCCTCGGTCGCCCGCCCGATAATGAAGAAAGCAGCCGGTTTGAACGGTTTGAAGGTTCCCTGCAGGCGCTGTGCAGGGTCCTGTTTAACTCGAACGAATTTCTCTATGTCGAATGAGTGAGATGATCCATGTTTGACCCGAGAAAGATGAACATTTCCCGCCGAGACCTGCTCGGCAACTCCTACTTGGGGTTGGGCGGGCTGGCGCTTCTGAACATCCTCAGCGGCGAGCAGGCCCTGGGCGCGGTCGAGTCGCGTGAGAACCCGCTCGAGGTTCGCCCGCAGCAACTCCCTGCCAAGGCCAAGAGCTGCATCTTCCTCTTCATGGAAGGCGGCGTCAGCCAAATGGACACCTTCGAGTACAAGCCTGCGCTCGAAAAATACGCTGGCCAGCAGATGCCGACCGCGACGAACACCGTCGGCGAGATTGCCACATTTTCGGCGGCGCCGAACCGCGTGATTCCGCCGTACTGGAAGTTCGCACAACACGGCGATTCGGGCCGCTGGATATCCGAGCTTCTGCCCAATCTGGCGAAACGCGTGGACGACATCGCCTTCATCCACGGCATCAAGGTCGACAACAACAATCACGGCCCGGCCGTTTATCACACTCTGACCGGCAATCAACTGCCTGGCAGCGCCTCAATCGGTGCTTGGATGACCTACGGGCTGGGTAGCGAGAATCAGGATCTGCCGGGATACATTGTGTTGGGCGATCATCGCGGCGCCCCGATCGGCGGGGCGAACGTGTGGGGCGCGGGCTACCTGCCCGCGGCCTATCAAGGGACGATTTTCCGTTCGGGTGACACGCCGATTGTCGACCTACGGCGGCGGTCGGGCATCAGCGAAGGCCAGCAGCGCACCGAACTCGATATGTTGCGATGGTTCAATCAACGCCACGCCGAAGAGCGAACGGATACGAGCGAGTTGGAGGCGCGCATCGCCTCCTACGAGCTGGCGTTCCGCATGCAAGCGGAGGCGCCGGAACTGGTCGACCTCACGGGCGAATCCGAGGCGACCCATAAGCTCTACGGCCTGGACGACCCGGTCTCGGAGCCGTTTGGCAAGCGCTGCCTGCTGGCGAGGCGGATGGTCGAACGCGGGGTCCGCTTCGTGAAGGTGCTCCACGGCGCGGGCGGCGACCGCTGGGACGATCACGGCAACATCGAAGGTCGGCTCCCGAAACACTGCGCCGAGGTCGATAGACCGGTGGCCGGTCTCCTCACCGATCTCAAGGCTCGCGGACTGCTCGACGAAACCCTGGTTGTCTGGGCTTCCGAGATGGGCCGGACACCATTCGATAACAATCTCGTCACCCCGACTCCGGGCCGCGATCACAACCAGTACGGGTTGGTGGTCTGGATGGCTGGTGGTGACGTCAAGCCCGGTGCGACGTTTGGCGAGACCGACGAGTTTTCAGTGCGAGCGGTCGGCGACGAGATCCCTCTGCGGGACGTGCATGCAACGATCCTGCGCTTGATGGGCTTGGACCAGGAACGCCTGACGTATCTCCACGAAGGCCGGTATAAGCGCCTGACCGATATTGGTGGCCGGGTGATCGACGAAATCATCGCGTAGCAGCCGGTGCTCGCTGGCGACGATTCAATTACGAGGTTAGGCTAGGCCCGGATGGCGTCGATGCGCTGCCGTTCACGGTCGCTTGGTCCTAGCTTGTAGGCAGCACCCATCGTCTCCAACATCGTGTTGTAGACATCGAGTCCCTCTGCCCCGACATCGAGAATCTCGCCGGTCTTGAAGCGTCCATTGGCGCCGGTGATAGCGTGGAATACGCCCGACAGCTCTCTCTTGACGTCCGAGTGTCGTCCATCGCCCGACTCCGTCGACACCGTAATCATGGAGTTCTCAAGAATCGTCTTGCCGTTAGACTCAGTTGTCTCATCCAACCTCTTCAAGAAGTAGCCGATCTCGCGCATCTTCATGTGCGCGTGAGCCCGCAACTCTTTGTTGCTTCGCTCGGGGTCAAAGTCGTGCCACCACTCGTGGCTGCAGCCCTTGGAGCCAGAGGCTTGCCGTTGCCCCGCGTCGTCGAACTCAAACACCTTGCGGCCTTCGTACTCGTAGTCACCGGTGATGCGGAGCCGTTCGCCCGCAGCCAAGAACGTCAGAGCGCCGAAGCGTACACGGTCTAGCTCAATGGCTAACGCATAGACGTCCGCCATGAGTCGCCACTCGGTGGTCAGGTCGTCCAGAACCATGTCGATGCCTTCGCCTCCCGGATCGGCGTATCCGCCGTGGGCGACACGCGAACGCGGGGGTAGCTGTGGCTGGTCCGAGGCGTTCTCTCGCGGGGTGAAAGCACGCTGTTCGAATTCGCGGATTCGGTCCAAGTGATTCGCGAGACGAGCACGCGACTGGGCCCCCAGCGGAGAATTCGCACCGGTGTAGTACAGATATTGCTCCACAACCGAATCGAGCACGCTGCGCCTCAGGCGTTGTTTGCCTTCATCGGGCGACCCATCCGAAATCGAGACTGTACCGAAAACCCGGTCGAACAGGTCTCGCGGCCGCTCCTGTATCGCTGCCGCTACAGTGCCGGACATCCCATAGCTATGAACGAACCGGCTCAGTCGACTGCGCCTGAAATACGTGCCGCCTGCTAGCGTCGGGACGACTCCCGCGGGCTGTCCATCCGGGTAATAGTGATGCCGCACGACTTGATCGATAGACGGGCCGCCCGAACGCGCTTCTCCGTTTGGCGGCTCCGCAGTGAACGCACCACTGGCGCCATCGAAATGCGCATTGATACCCGCTTCGTCGCACCGTACCTGGTCGACATTGCGCATGATGAGCAGCTTTTCACGCAGAGGCTTAAGCGGCTCAAGCACACCGTCGTACCCTTCGGTCTGTAAGGGCATCGGAATCCCAAGGGCGAAGAAGACGTTGAAGGCACGAACCGGTACTTCGGAGTCGCTCGCCCCCGCCATTTCCTCGAAGAAAGGTAGGCCAACAAGGATGCCGCCTGCTCCCCTGAGTGCGGTACGACGGCTAATTCTTGGAGCTTTCATGGGATGTCCTCTAGATCGTAGTCGAATAGTCGGAATCAAGCTTCCGTTCGCATCGTCTGGACTAGGTCGCTATTGAGAATAGCTTTAATCAGGCTTGCGTAGGTGAATCCACCCGCACGCGCTTCCTGATGAATCGCCTCGACAAACGGCTCGTCCTGGTCGACCAACGAGCGTCCAAGCGCAAACTGCGTAAGCTTCCGCGTCAGACTCTGTTGCACCCGCTCACTATTCGCCAAAAGGTCCATCATCTCGGCCGCGACAGCGTAGGCTACGGGCTGAGCATTTCCCGGGAAAAGGATCGATCCGTCTTCGCGCAACGCATTGCCGTGAGCGTCTACTTCACGATAGGAACCAAGACCGTCGAACCTCTCAAGGCCAAACGCGAGGGGTTCAAACCTCGAATGGCAGCCACCACAAGACGCGCTCCTGACTCGCTCCATCGAAATCGCACGGTTCGAGCGCCCCGGACTCGTCGGAGGCGGAGTCGTGTCGAGGCCCGGAGGCGGGTTGCCGACCTCACTGAAGAGAAGCTCTTCAAGTACAAACAAACCACGCGTAACCATCGACCCCGCGTCTCCACCAATCGTCAGGACGCTGCCGTGCGTGAGTAAGCCGCCTCGACTTGGTGTTGATGACAAATCGTAGCGTGCGGGGATCTCGGAATCGCTGTCCAAACCATCGGTCTCAAGGCCGTAGTGTTCGGCTAGGCGTGGCGTCACATAGGTGAACTGTGCATTGAACAGGTCGGTCAGAGGCCGCTCCTGCTCCCACACCACATCGCGAAAGAACTCAAGCGTCTCTGCCCGCATATCTCCAGCGACACGCGGGTCCCAGTTCGGGAACATCTCGCTGTTCGGTTGCAGGTTCTCCAGGCGCTCCAGGTCCAACCATTCCTCGATGAACTGCGATGAGCGTGCAACAGCTCGGGGATCTTTGAGCATCCTCTGCAAGTGCCGATCGAATTGAACCGGGTCGTGCAACTCGCCTGCCCTTGCCGCCGCCATGAGTTCTTCGTCTGGGGGGCCACCCCACACGATATAGCTGAGCCGCGACGCCAATTCGTATTCACCGACTGGCCAAGCCGAGCCGTCACCGCGCTGGATTTCAACGCGATAAAGAAACCGCGGAGACTGCAGCATCGCCTCGATCAGATAGCCGACGACGTCCCCAAACCGCCCTCCGGAACTCACTACCGCGGCCGCCAGACCTTGGTACAACGAGAACTCCTCCGCCTCAAGAGGTCCTCGAAGAATCGCGGAGCCCATCTGGTCGATGAGCGCTTTCAATTTTTCGTCGGCAAGCGATTGGCTCTCGGAGAACCGTCCGGCGAAAGCTTCAACATCGAGGCGGCTGACGATCAGCTGGGCCAGTTGTGCATAGGCGTTTACATGCCCGAGGTCAACGTTGAGGTTGTACGCCGTATTCTTAAAACCGTCCGCAGGCTGATCTGAAGGTAAAACGTTTGCGGCATCCTCCGATATGTCGACACCGAAAGTGCTCTGAACTGTCGCGATATATTCCGGAACCGTTAGCCGCTGTACCCACACATCGTTGGCTTGTTCTGGGCCAACGTGTGCCACTTGGGCAATCTCGTCGAGCGTCCAGATCGCTCCTCCGTTCACCCAGTCGCGCAGCATCGCCTTCTCAGAAGCCAAAAGCGGAGGGCGGCCCAATGGCATGGCACCCTTGTCGATTTGCTCGATTAACTGACTCGCGGCGGCGTCACCAGGAACCACGACAGCACCCTTTGTGCCTGCGAAGGCTGCCTCCTTCTTGGAGAGATCGAGGCCGCCGCTCCTTCTTGAAGAGTTGTGGCACTCCAAGCATTTCTCTGCGAATAGAGGAGCTACCTCAGTGACAAAGAGATCCACGTCAGCAGCGCTGTCATCGAGCTCAGTCACATCGACCCGAAAATCGGGCCCAACCAGAAAGTTCTTTTGAACCTCCCGAGCTAAGAGGTCTCGTCGGTAGACTGCAACCAGATGGAGCGAGCCCAGCCAAGGACTCTCTCCATCCATTTTGTTCGCAAGCCCAAACGGGAATCGCTCCCACCCTTCGGTAGAGCCAGCAACCGATTCTTCCAATGCGATCTGCCCGTCGATGAAGAACCGTGTACGCCCCGTCCGGTCCCGCGTGTAGACCAAATGGGTAGGCCCTTCCGACGAGGTATTGTGTTCGACTCGGGTCGCCGGCAGCCCGTCGGTTCCAGTTTCGGTAGTTCGAGCGCGTACTTCGTAGCGATCGGAGAACTGATCGAAATCTAGATTGAGTTGGGAACTCTTCGGGGACAATGCGACCACGGTCGCTCGGGTTCCATTGTTGGCCGAAGAAGACTCGATCCAGGCCTCAACCGTAATCTCGCCCGATAAACGAACCGCGTCGGCAATCTTGTTCGCACGGCCCGGCGATTTGATTACCGTGGCGCTCGTCACTTCGATCGAGCCTTCGACACGGCTGACCGCTTCAAGGTCAGCTATTTCGAGGTCAAGAGCGCGTCCGACCCCAGAACGATCCGCGACGACTGCACCGTCTGCGGAAGCGAAATCATACAGCACGAGCAGACCGCTGCTTACACGATCACTTGAGTTCTTCGCAGTCGCCAGCCATAGGGAACTCGCCGCTACGAGACATAGCCCGAGCGGCGCCACCGCAAACCGAAAAAGCAGTGTCCTCATAATCCCCTCTACTATGCGCCCAGGAGCACGTTAGCCAACATATTAGCCGATGTCCCGATCTTCAAGTCTGACGCTGGTCAGGTCCATCCGCCCCACCAACCAGCTCAGTTATATACTCATCATACCACTGCCGTATTCGTGCGTCAACTGCGGGTCATGTGGGACAGCGTCTGACCAAGCTGATGCAACGGGGGTGCAAGGATCGCCTCGAAGGCAGCGCTCCAGCCTGGGAGGCAGTCTGAGTCGGCTACCTGGCACCGAATCTCGTGATGCCTCCCACCTCAGCTCATATCGAAGTAGGCGACTCGACCCACTCGCCTGTCTGGCGAAAAGGCAGCTTGAAAAAGGCTAGCTTCCGCACGCCCTCTCCCTCGCTATAATCTTGCCGACCCCATGCGATTTTCTGTCATCGTTCTCCTCCTGATCACCGCTACCTCGGCAATGGCAGGCGACCCTTCGCTTGAGATTCGTTTCGAGCGCCACGTCATCGACCTCGGCCGCAACGAAGCTTGCGCCGTCGCCGACATCAACGGCGACGGCAAGCTCGACATCATTGCGGGTGAGAATTGGTATTCCGCGCCGGATTGGAAGAAGCATCCCTACCGAGACATCCTTTACTGGAACAACTACATCGACGACTTCAGTGACCTTCCGCTCAATGTCGACGGCGACGGAGACATCGACATCATTAGTGTCGGCTGGGGCCAGCGGAAAGCATCTTGGTTTGAGAATCCCGGGAACGGCGAGGGCACGTGGGAAGAGCACCTCATTGACGAAGGCGCGCCGATTGAATTCGCCTTTTTAGTCGACCTGGATAACGATGGCTTGAAGGATGAGCTTCTCCCGCAGTTCGGTGGAAAGGAAGGCTACGTTGCCTGGTATGAGGTCGAGGGAAGCGGGGACTCGGTCGAATGGGTTCGCCACGTCGTCAGCAATAAGCTTTACGGCCACGGGATCGGAGCGGGCGACGTTAACGGCGACGGTCGAAACGATATCTTGACTCCGGCAGGTTGGTTCGAGGCCCCACTCGACCCCCGCCACGGTTCTTGGAAGCTACACGAGGACTACTCTTTCGACAAGCACGTCGGCTTTCTACACGTATTCGACGTTAACCAGGACGGGCTAGCCGATATTGTGACCACCCACGCCCACGACTACGGCATCTACTGGCTCGAACAGAGTGAGGGCGAAAACGGTGCGCGGCTATTCGAACAGCATTTGATCGACGACGCCTGGTCACAGGCCCACGCCATGACCATGAGCGATCTGACCGGCGACGGTTACCCCGAGTTAATCACTGGCAAGCGGCTCTTCGCCCACAACGGACACGACGCCGGTGGCCGCGAGCCTCTGGGACTGTACTGGTACGAGCGCTATCAAAGGGGCGAGACCTGGGAGTGGGCGCGCCACGTTCTTGAATATGGCGGTCGCGTCGGGGGCGGCATGCAAATTCCCGTCGTCGATATCGATGCTGATGGCGATCTCGACATCGTCGTCGCAGGCAAGGGCGGCGTCTTTCTATTTGAGAACCGCACCCCGCCAGCGCCGGTGTCGAAATAGCCGCGCCCGGTGTGATAACGTCCTAGGCGATATGACGAGCGCCAGACTATGCAAGCTTTCCCGATTGGCGGCGGCCGTTAGTTTCGGTGGACTGCTCCTATTCGCGCAGCGTTCGGCCGAAGAGTTCACTCCGCCAGGGTCGCATCGCATAACCGTCTCACTGATCGATCAGGACACCGGCGAACCTCTAGCCGCCCGCGTCTCATTCACGGACGCAGCTGGCAAGTACTACCCTCCGCTCGGGCACCCTTGGAGTATTCCCACCCGTGCGGCAGGTGGGGACTTGGCTCTACCAAACGGCGAAAACTATGCCTACGTCGACGGCGAGTTTGAGGTGGAATTGCCTGACGGTGACATCACTGTCAAGGCAGTTCACGGGCTCGAATACGACGTGTATGAACGCACGATCGAGACCAGCAGCGTGGGGGAAGATACTCTGACGATACCGTTGAAGCGGTGGAGTGACATTACGCAGCGGGGATGGATGGCTGGCGACACGCACATACACTTTCCCGACCCCAGCGCTGCGATGATCGAAATGAAGGCCGAGGGGCTAAACGTCACCAACCTACTGGTCCTCAAGGGTGGTGTTGGCGACGGCAGGCGGCCCGGGGACGGTCGGTTCCAGAACGTGGAGCACTTCGATGGCAAGCTCAGTCGGCTTTCCACCGCGGAACACTTCCTCTATACGAACGAAGAGTTTCGCAATCACTTTCTCGGGCACCTAATTTTTCTCAACCTCAAGCGCCTGATATGGCCTGTTAGCACGGGCGAACTGCCCGAGAACGGCTGGGGAGGCTACTCCCTGCCGACCCATGCGGACGCAGCCGAACTAGCCCGCAAGCAGGATGCACTCGTGATCTGGGCACATTTCCCCTACCCGAACGGGGAGTGCCCGGTTGACGTCGCGCTCGGTAAGATCGACGCCTTTGACATTCTCACGACTGGTGATCCGTTTCAGCTTCACCCCACACTGCAGCGCATCTACCGCATGTACGGGCCGCGTGTTTACGACATGGCTCCGATCGATCTGTACTACGCCTATCTCAACGCCGGCTTCCGCATTCGCGCCTCGTCGGGTTCGGACAAGATGGGCACAGCCGTTCCAATCGGCAGCGCTCGGACCTATGTCAACACGGGCTCAAATCGTGATTACGCCAGTTGGATCGAAGGCATCCGCCAGGGCCATACCTTCATCTCGACCGGGCCCATGATCGAGATATCGGTTGACGGACACGGTCCTGGCGAAGAGATAGTCTTCGAGCCGGCAGCCGCGACCCGCAAGGTCAGAGTGCGGACGACGTCGCAGTCGCGAATGCCATATCGGACTCTTGAAATCATCCACAACGGTGAGGTCGTCGCATCCGCTACACCCGATGGCGATCACTACAGCGCCGAACTCGATATTGAGGTCGAGATGGACCGTAGCGGCTGGATAGCTGCTCGAAGCTATGGGCGTGAGATGCTGCCCTATGGCGGGCCTCCTGGGCATTGGTTCCGCATGCCGGTCTTCGCCCACACAAATCCGGTGCATATCGAGATTGAGGGTAGACCCGCCGACGTCGGGAACGCCCCGGAACTATTTCTTGAGCAGATCGAGTACCACCGCAAGTACGTTATGAATCAAGGACGTTACCCGAGTGACGCGGCGAGGCAGCACGCGCTCGATCAAATTGACGATGCGGTCGAGGTCTATCGGAAGCTGAGCCTTCGCGCGCCAAGGTAATGCGACCGCGCGTCCACTCACTCAACGCACCTGACCCCCACCTGCTAACGTCATTCTCACAGCCGAATGCTTCCTCTCTTCGACAGCCCGGAGATCGCTGGCCGACCGCGGCAACAGTTCGCGGACCGCCTCCGTGAACTCGCCGCCGAGTCCATCTACTTCGGCACCAGTTCGTGGAAGTATCCCGGCTGGGTCGGCTCGGTCTACTCCGAACAACGCTACACAGGGCGCCGCGGTTTCTCAAGAAAGTCGTTTGAGAGCAGCTGCCTCAGCGAGTACGCGGAAACGTTCCCCATCGTCGGCGGCGACTTTTCGTTCTATCGTTTCTACGGAGCTGCCTTCTGGGACAAGCTCTTCGCCCAGGTGCCGCAAGACTTTCAATTTCTGTTGAAAGTGCCGCAGGAAATCACCGCCCTCGCCTGGCCAAAACTAGCACGACACGGCGCTCTCGCCGGACATCGCAACACGTCCTTCCTAGACGCTGCTCTCTTCAAAGAGCGAGTCGCCGATGTGCTCCAACCGCATCGCGAACAGATCGGAGCATTGATGTTCGAGTTTGGTGCGTTTCCACGAGCCGCCTATCCCAACGGTGCCCGAGACTTCGTCGCCGACCTCGCTCCATTTCTCGATCAGCTCCCACGCGGTTTCCGTTATGGGGTGGAGATCCGCGATCCCACGTTCCTTGAGCCGCACTACTTCCATTGCCTGCGCTCCACCGGCGTGGCCCACGTCTTCAATAGCTGGTCCAAGATGCCATCACTCCCTGACCAGATTGAGATCGCGGACGCCTTCACCGCAGACTTCACCGTCTGCCGCGCGCTTCTCCGGCCAGGCCGCACCTACAAACAAGCCGTCCAACGGTTCGAGCCCTACGAGCACCTGCAAGACCCTTACCCAGAAGGTCGCCAGGCCCTGACCAGTCTGGCGCAACGCGGACGCAAGGATCGTCGCGCCGTATTCATGGTCGTCAATAACCGTCTCGAAGGCAGCGCCCCAGAGAGTATTGCCAACGTCATGGATGAGCTCTAGCACCGGAAGGCAGACTGAGACCCCGGTCTGAAACCGAATTTCGAGACTGTATACTAGGGCGAATTCTCGGCTCCGTAATTTCGAGTATCGTTGCGTCCGCGACGACGACCGCCACCGCATTTCTCACCTAGCATCCGAGGTCTACCAGTATGTTGAATCGACGCCAGTTCGTCTCATCACTCACCGCCGCCGGACTGGCTCCTTATGCAGCACGGGCAGCAGGTGAAGACTGGGAGTGGCAGCACTATGGAGGCGACGCGGGCGCGAGCCGCTTCGCTCCGCTCAATCAGATCAATCAATCGAACGTCAAGGATCTCAAGGTCGCTTGGGTCCACAACTGCGGCGACCACTCCATTCGCCCCCAGACCACGATCGAAACGACGCCGATCTGCATCGACGGTGTTCTGTACTTGCAGACGCCGCGGCTGAAAACTCAAGCCATCAACGCCGCCACTGGTGAGTTGCTGTGGACATTCGACCCCGCAGGAGGACGGATGTCCCGCCGTCCTCCCGGCCAGAGCCGGGCCGTCGCCTACTGGGAAAGCGAAGACGGCGAGCAGAAGCGAATCTTCGCGCCCGTGCGCGACATGCTCTACTCGCTAGACGCAAAGACAGGCCAACTCGATCCAAACTTCGCCGAGAACGGTGTTCTCGATCTCAAGACCAACTTCGATCACGAAATGGCGGGTTTGACCTTCAAGCTCACCAGCCCGGTGGTGATCTACAAAGACATCATGATGCTCGGCGGAGGTGGCGGTGAGGGTCCACATCGGGCCGCACCAGGTCACATCCGCGCGTACAACGTGCGCACAGGCGAGCGGCTTTGGATTTTCCATACCGTACCCCGGCCTGGCGACTATGGCTTTGAGACGTGGCCTGACGACGTTTGGGACAAGGTCGGAGGCACCAACAACTGGGCCGGTATGTCGCTTGACTCCGAGCGCGGTTGGCTGTTCGCATCAACTGGCTCGCCCGCATTCGATTACTGGGGCGGCGACCGCAAGGGGCAGAACCTCTTCGGCAACTGTGTCCTCGCACTCGATTGCGAGACCGGGAAGCGCCATTGGCACTATCAGATCGTCCATCACGACGTCTGGGACTACGACCTGCCTGCACAACCGGCGCTCATTAAGGTGCGTCGCAATGGTCGCACCATCGATGCCGTCGCCCAGGTCACCAAGCAGGGCTTCGTCTTTGTGTTCGACCGTGACACGGGCCAACCCATCTACGGCGTGCGCGAAATGGAGACGCCGCGGTCCAAAGTTCCGGGCGAAGAGCTTTGGCCGACGCAGCCGGTACCGCTCAAGCCACCGCCGGTGAACCGCATCAACTTCAGCCGCGACCAGATGTCCGATATCGACGAAGAGACCCACAGGGAAATGCTTGAGTTGTGGGACAACTCCGACGCCGGCATGATCTACGAGCCGCCGTCGACGCGTGGGTCGATCGTACACCCAGGCTTCCGCGGCGGAATTCTATGGGGTGGTTGCTCCAGCGACCCGGACCGCAACCTGCTGTTCGTTAGCTCAAGCGAGTTCACCAACCGCATCACTCTGAGTCCGGCGGACGCTGGCGAACCCTTCGAGTGGAAACTGTCCGAGCGCTGGAAGGTCGAGGACAAGAACGGCTATCCGCCGATCAAGCCGCCTTGGGGCTATGTGACTGGGATCGATCTCGATTCGGGCGACTTCCGTTGGCGCGTCATCAATGGCGAGTATCCCGAGTTGACCGCGCGTGGAATCCCCAAGACAGGGACGCGGTCGCATGGCGGCTCGATCGCGACCGCCGGTGGGCTCGTATTCATGGCCGGAACATTCGACCGCAAGATGCGCGCGTTTGATTCCGATAACGGCGATGTCCTCTGGGAGCACCAACTCGAAGCAGGCGGCTTTGCCACGCCTTGCACCTACCAGGTAGACGGCAAACAGTACGTCGTCATCGCGGCTGGCGGCGGTAAGGGCGACTCGCCCTCAGACGACGCCTACGTCGCGTTTTCACTGGGATAGTGTCCGCTTTTGCGACAATGCGGACGTGAGTCGCAACCGCTTGATTCTTCTCGTCGTCCTGTTGAGCGCCGCATCTGGTGTTGCTGTGTGGGCGCAGCGCGGTGGCTATGTGGCGCCCGAAGAGAGGTTGCCTCTGCCTCCTCCCGAGCAGCCCATCCCGTATAGCCACAAGAAGCATGTAGGCGAACTCGGTCTCGCGTGCACGGCTTGCCACCAGACCGATGACGAGGGTTTCCAAATGCAGTTTCCTGCCACCGAGACCTGCATGGGGTGTCACTCCGCCATCAAGATTGATAGCCCACACATCCAGAAGTTAGCCGAGTTTGCCAAGTCCGGCGAAGCTGTCCCGTGGGTCCAGATTTACAAGGCTTCCGATTTCGTTTGGTTCGCCCACGATTCTCATACGCAGGATGTAGGCGTATCTTGCGCCGACTGCCATGGGCCTGTGGCCGAACGCGAGCAGATGTTCAAGGAGAAATCGACGAACATGGTCGCTTGCATGAACTGCCACACGACTCACAACGCACCGAACGATTGCGACTTCTGCCACGATCCGGGGTAGAGAGAACAAGGACGATCTCCTTCTTCAGAGCCGACACTATTTCCTTTCCTTGGTGCAGTTTCGAGATGTACGCTAATGAACGTCGCACCGGAGGACGTCGGTGGAGGGGCTAGTACTGCCGTAAGCCTTCGGTGAGTTCAACGTAAACGCCCGACGGGTCTGTGAAGAACGCGGTGGCGATACCTAGTTCGGGGTTTTCGCCGTAAGGGCGGTCGAACTCGACGCCGCTGGCTTCAAGCCGCTCGCAGAGCGCTTCGAGGTCGCGTACTTCAAATCCGATGTGGTCAAGCGTGCGTCCTTTGGTTCCGACGGCGACCGGGCCAGGCCCTCTTCGGGAACTGAAGCTGAGATTGATGCCGGGTAGGTCGGCGGTATTGATGCGTCCGCGCATGCTCGGGACGGCGGAGAAAGTTTCGATGTACCAACTACGCAGTTCCGAGAAGTCCGGCTTCATGAAGTGCAAGTGGTGTGCGATTGCTAATTCGGGCTGCTCGACGTCTTGTTGCAGTTCAATTTTGACGCCGTCGGGCGCGAGAACGTAGGCGTTCGGAAAGCCTGCTGCCCCGGTGAACTCTCGTCCTACTTCCATCCCGGCGGCACGCCATCGATCCACGATTTCTGCTCGACTGCGAACCTTGAGTCCGAAGTGATCGACTATGCTCCCTTCGCTGGGGCCGGTCGGTTCTTGTCGACGGAATAGCAGAATCATTCCGGGGATCTTGACGCCGGTCAACCCCTCGCGTTGAAGCGGCACGGCGTCGAAGTGGTCGATCCAGATTTTTCTGTGCTGTTCGACGTCGCGAACGTTGAGGTGGACGTGGCCCATCGCGACGCCGAGATCGTTTGGGGGAGCCAGTTGCGCACCTGCTGGAACCAGTAGCGCGGCCGACAGAACTACGAGGCGAAGGAGTCTCATGGTCGATGAGGATACCCTCGCCAATTAGACCACGCATGAGTTGCGGATACAACCGACTTTTTGTGAAGCGAACTAGTATTGCCGCAAGCCTTCCGTGAGTTCGACGTAGACACCAGATGGATCGGTTAGAAACGCGGTGGCGACGCCGGTCGTTGGGTTCTCTTGGTAGGGCTGGTCGAATTCGATGCCCTTGGCTTCGAGCTGTTTGCAGAAGGCTTCGAGGTTGCGTACTTCAAAACCGATGTGGTCGATGGCGCGACCCTTGGTTGCGACCTTATCGGGACCCGGCCGGAACGGTGCCATGAAGCTGAGGTTCATACCGGGCAGATCGGCGGTGTCCAGTCGTCCGCGTTTGCTGCCGCGAACTGAGAACGTTTCTAAGTACCAGGTGCGGAGTTCAAGATGATTCGGCAAGAACCAGTGGAGGTGGTGGCCCGTGGCTTTCTGCGAAAGGTTCGTGTCTTGCTGCACCTCGATCCGGATTCCGTCAGGCAGTCCCAGGTTGGCGTTGGGGAATCCCTCCGTGCCGGTGAACTCTGCTTGCACTTCTAATCCGGCGGCGCGCCATTGTTCGAGTATCTCGGCTCGGCTGCGAACCTTGAGCCCAAAGTGATCCATCACGGTGCCTGGGGAAGGCCCGGTTGGTTCCTGCTGGCGAAATAGCAACAGCATGTTGGGCAGTTTGACGCCAGAAAGCCCCTCACGTTCTAGCGGTACGGCGTCGAAGTGGTCGATCCAGATCTGTCTGTGCCGTTCGACGTCGCTGACGTTGAGGTGCACATGTCCCATGGCGACGCCTGCGTGGTTGGGGGGTGGCAGTTGGGCGGTAGCCGGAGCGATTAGGCACAGCGTGAACAGGGTGACGGGAAGGAGTCTCATGAGTTTGCGCCCTATTAAAGCATGCGAACCGAATACTAGCGCGAGCGGAGTACCAAAGTCTCCAGGTGGTAGAAGGTATTGAAAGCCTCGGAGCCCTTTGCCGTTACTGGGTCGGGGCACGAAGATATCGCGTAGGCGCCGAGGAAGAGTGAAAATGGGCCGCCCATGTAGGTGACCGAGGCGGCCCGGGCAAGTTCGGTGTCGGCTGTGCGTTCGTAGATGACTTTTTCAGTCATCGTCATGCCGCCGCGGAGCTCCGAGAACGATTGGCGAAGGCCGAACCGGCTGACGGGGGCTTCGATGACTTCTGGACTGACATTGCCATCGGAGTCGCGCTCGTAGCGGAGATACACATCGCGCTTGTAGGGGTCGGGTGCTTCAACAAATGTGAATTCGCCGTTCTGGATGTACTGTGCAGCCTGGTAGGCGAACAGATTGTCGGCGTAGAAGCCGTCGACGAGAACGCGCCTGCTCAGTTGGGGCTTGGCGTGCTCGGCGCAGAGTTCGTCGAACTGCTGCTTGCCCGGATAGTAGGATGCTGCGATTACTGCGGCGAGTATACCGACGGTGAGACCGAGAGCGAATCGACTGGTGTCGTTAGAGGAGAGTCTTGCGCCAGCCAATCGCGAGGCCAGTGGTCGCAGGGCGAAGCGGTAGAGCAACCAAGCGACCGGAATCAGCAGCAGTGGGCCAATGATGGCCAGCAGCACGCCGATTCCGATCATGAAGTCACCCACGGTGCAGCTACCTCTCGCGGTGCGTGCCCATCAGAACCCCCGGAAGGGGGCTACTCGCCGAGGATTTTGGGGAGCGCGTCGATTCCGGCTTGGCCGATCATGCCGTCTTGCTGGGCCGTGACGCCGCTGACGCCGATGGAACCGATGACTTCGCCGTCGACGGTGATCGGTAGACCACCCTCGTTGGCGATGGCGCCGGGCAACATTGCCAGACCCGGCGAGTTAGCAATGCCGTCGGAGAAGACCTTGGTTGGGCGCTTGAAATTGATGGCAGACTGCGCCTTGCGGAGCGAGACTGCGATGGAACCGATCTGTGCGCCGTCCATGCGCTGCATGTAGAGCATGTTGCCGCCGTCGTCGAGGATCGTGATGATGACGTTCCAGTTGTTAGCTCGGGCGTAAGCTTCGGAAGCGGCCGTAATGGCCTTGGCGACCTCTAGATTGAGGGCCTTCTTGGTGGTCAAATCAGCAGCGGAAATAACAGAAAAGCTCGCGGCGACGAGCAGAGTGATGGTGAGGATGCATTGAATCATGGTGTTGTCTCTCGGAGCAACCACTATAACGCGGGCTTGGATTCGGAACCTCCGAGAGCGCGGACGGCGGCTTCCACGCGGCTAGCGATCGCTTCATGGGACTCGCCAGGCTGAGGGCGAATCGGTGAGCCGAATCGAACGCGAACCTTGCCGGTGTGGGGCCACGAGTCGTGAACCGAGTAGATCGCGAACAGTCCTTGCAAGCGCACCGGGATGACCGGGACGCCAAGTCGTCGAGCCATGAGGCCGATACCTGGTTGGAACGGCAGCAGTTCGCCCGTCTCGGTGCGGGTTCCCTCGGGATAGATAAGGATGCTGTAGCTCGCGTCGATGAGTTCGCCGGAGTAGCGCAGAGCGCGGCGGGCACCGCTGAGCCTTTGTGGCAGAGGGTAGGCGTTGAAGAGCGTGAGCGCCAGGGTGTACCCGCCAGCTTCTCCTAGTCGCTGCTTAAGTGAGGGGCGCCCCTTGCCGAAAAGAGCCGAGAAGAAGTCTTGAGACATGGCTGGCGCAATTCGATAGCGCAGCTGCGGGGGCAAGGCGGCGTAGACGATTACGGTGTCGAGGTGGCTGGAGTGATTGGCGGCCAGGATGACAGGGCCTTCAGGAGCCGTGAGATTATCGACTCCTTCGACTTCGACGGGAATCCACTTGCGCTGCATCGGTAAGACAACGACGCCGAGGAAGGCCTTGCGCAGCGTGCGGACGAGTAAGCTGCGGTTCCAGCGGGGTTCGATGACCGGACGGAGCCGTCTGGGGGATGGCTGCTCGATGTGCTGAGCTGCGGGTTCCTTCAGCAGACTTTCCAACTCGCCAACCGTTTCGACAGCGGAGAAACGATCTTCGTCGAGTCGCTCTCCGACGTGCTCCTCGACCTTGCTGAGCAGTTCGATGCGGTCGAGTGAGGAGAGGCCAAGGTCTTGGTCAAGGCGAGCCTGGTCTCCGAGGCTAGAGAGATCGCGCTGCAAAAGCTCTTCGGCGGGACTCTTGCGACAAGGCCCCTCCTGGCCTTCGCGCTGCTCGATCATGCCAGCCAACTCGCCGAGGCGAACCTTCTGGGTGGACGATGTTCGCGGCAGGTCTTCGGCATTCCAGAGGGACCATGCTTGGATGCGTTGGTGCGGCTCCAGCCGGAGATTGGCTGCGGCAATGATCTCTTGCGGCGGAGGGGCATCGTCGGCCAGGACGAGGGCGGCATGGACGACGGGATTAGCGTCAGGCCCGATTCCGAGCACGACGGACTCCACGACGCCTGGTCGCTTGTTCAGTGCAGCTTCCACGTCGAGCGGGTAGACGTTCATGCCGTCGCTGCGGACGATGAGGTCGCGTTTGCGTCCGCGGAAGAAGAGCTGTCCTGCATTGTCGATCTCGCCGAGGTCACCGGTGTGCAGCCAGCCTTCTTCGACGCGCGTGCCCGAATCGGGTTGTGCTCCGTAGTATTCGGCTGAGACGTTGGCACCGCGAACCAGGATCTCGCCGTCGGGTGCCAGTCGTATCTCCTGATCGCCGAGGGGCTTGCCGATGGAGCCGCGTACCGAGGCGAAGGGGTCATTAACGGCGACGATCGGACTGGCTTCGGTGAGTCCGTAGCCCTGTACGACGGCATAGCCGAGGTTCCGCCAGAACGACTCCAACTCCACGTCGAGCGAAGCGCCGCCGACCACGAAGGCCCAGAACTTCCAGCCCGTCTCACGGTGCATCGCGCGATGCCGGATCAAGGTCTCTGGCACCGCCCACAGCCCTTTTCGCCGAGGAGGTTCTACTTGGCCGTCGAGCTTCTTCTCGGCGATGCGGCGTAGGCTTTCCAAGATTCCGGGCACGGTGGCGAGAACCGAGATGCGCTCGCGGCGCAGGGTTTCCCAGACGGCGGTGGGGTTGAGATCGGAGAGGTAGACTACGGAACCTTTGAGCAGCGGAGGCACGTAGACTCCGAGTGTCTGCCCGAACATGTGACTGAGCGGTAGCAGGTCGAGCGTGCGGATGGGCTGGAACGGTGCTGCGTAAGAGTGGTAGCGTGCGATTTCGTCGGCGAGAGGGGTGAGGTTAGCGCAGATGTTCTTGTGTCGATGGACGACTCCTTTCGGGGCTGCCGTCGAACCGGAGGTGTAGAGGATTTCAACGATGTCGTCCGGTGTTACTTCGGCGGGGGCGGTTGGATCGGCACCAGGTAGCGGGTCCGAGAGAGAGATGCGAGTGCCCGGTGGCAGCGCTTCGGGGTCCGTCTCGTCGCCGTGGAAGCACAGCAGCGGCGAAGTCTCTTTAACGACGCGGCGCACGAAGTCGGGCGAGGATTGGAAGTCGATCGGAACGACCGCTACTCCCTGCAGCAGGCAGCCCCAAAAGACCTCGACCCACTCGGGGCTATTCTCCGCCCAGAGGACAACGCGGTCGCCTTTGGCTGCGCCCGCCTGCTGGAGTCGACCGGCAACAGATCGAGAGCTAGCGCAGATTTCGCGGTAAGTGCGTCGTCGCGTGCGATAGCCGTTCGTCTCAAGAATCGCCTCTCGGTTGCCGAGGCGATCCATCGATTCGAACAGGTCGAGAAGCGTCTTCAATTGGTGCCGCCCGTCTAGAGTTTAGACAGGAGTGACGGGCGACGACCGACTACTGGACGCGGGCGCGGAGGAACTGGCGCTCTTCGGCCAGTTGGTCTTCGCTGAGGCGCGATTCGCGGTATTCGTAACTGGCTCGAATGAAGTCAGAGAAGAGCGGATGCGGTTCGAGCGGCCGCGACTTGAACTCAGGGTGAAATTGACAGCCGAGGAACCAGGGGTGGTCGGGAAGTTCGCAGATCTCGACGTACATGGCGTCAGGCGTCTCGCCCGAAATCTTCATGCCATTGTCGAGCAACGGACGGTCGAACTCACGGTTGAACTCAAAGCGGTGCCGGTGCCGCTCCTGAACCTCGTCTGCGCCGTAGGCTGCATGAGCAACGCTACCAGGTTGTAGCTTGCAAGGCCAGGAGCCGAGACGCATGGTGCCGCCGAGGTCTTCGATGCCCTTGAGTTCGCGTAGTTTGAAGAAGACGCGGTTCTCGACGTCGGGCTCGAACTCAGTGGAGTGAGCGTTTTTGATGCCACAGACGTTGCGGATGAACTCGATCACCATCGTCTGCATGCCGAGGCAGATACCGAAGTACGGGATCTTGTTTTCGCGAGCGTAGCGGATGCCCTCGAGCATGCCGTCAATACCCCGGTTGCCAAAACCGCCAGGGACGAGAATGCCGTCGACTTCGCCGAGTTCTCGCGGCGCGGAATCCCGTGTGATACTCTCTGCCTCGATCCACTTCACGCGGGTCCGTAGACTGTGAGCGAGGCCCCCGTGGAGTAGTGATTCCTTAAGGCTCTTGTACGAGTCTTCGTAGTCGACATACTTGCCGACGATGCCGATGACGACTTCGTCCTTGGGATGCGTGAGACGGTCAAGCATCTCTTTCCAAGGTTCGAGGTCGCGTGGCTTGGCGTCGATCTTCAGTAGGTCGAGAACGATCTCGTCTACTTTCTGTTCGGCGAATTCGACAGGGATGCGGTAGACCGAATCGACATCGCGGGCGGCGATGACAGCCTCTTTGCGCACGTCACAGAAGGAGGAGATCTTCTCGCGAATCTCGCGGGAGAGGTCCGTCTCGGTGCGGCAGATGAGGATGTCGGGTTGGATGCCGAGAGAGCGCAGTTCCTTGACGCTGTGCTGGGTCGGCTTCGTCTTTAGCTCACCGGCAGCGGCGATGTAGGGTACGAGCGTGACGTGGACGAAGACACAGTTTTCTGCACCCAGTTCGTGGCGCATCTGACGCATCGCTTCCATGAAGGGCAAGGACTCGATATCACCGACCGTGCCACCGACTTCGACGATGACGACGTCGACGTCGGGCGTGGCAATCTTGAGCATCGCCGCCTTGATCTCATTCGTAACGTGCGGGATGACCTGAACGGTCTTGCCGAGATAGTCGCCACGTCGCTCTTTGGCGAGGATGCGTTCGTAGATGCGTCCGCTGGTCCAGTTGTTGGCTTGGCTGAGCTTAGCGTGGGTAAAACGCTCGTAGTGTCCGAGGTCGAGATCGGTCTCGGAGCCGTCATCGGTCACGAAGACCTCGCCGTGCTGGAACGGACTCATCGTCCCCGGATCGACGTTCAGATAGGGGTCCATCTTTTGCATCGTTACGGTGAGGCCGCGACTTTCAAGTAGGTTGCCAATGGAGGCACCGGCGATACCTTTGCCGAGGGAGGAGACTACGCCCCCTGTGACAAAGATAAATTTCATCGGATGTGTGCTGCTTTCGTCAGAAGAACCTGCCATGTTTCGTTGATCACCCGCCGTGGAGAAGAAGAACAGAGACTCGCTGCACTGTGGGGCACAAATCGGCCTTGACAGGGGCTACGAACCTCTTCGTCGGACGTATGTTGCTGTCGGTTGGAGTGTCGGGGACACGCTCTCGTTGATAACGATCGCGATGATACAAGAGCCGTTCGAACCCCGGCACAACTCAGGATAGCACAGCGGAATCCCTGTGTTAAAATGCTCCCAGTAGTTTCGACAAACGCTTGATTGGAGCAGTTCGTTTGGTCCGTGGGCTTAGGATTAAGAGAGGAGGATTCAGTGTGCGCCTGAATTGTGGCCGCTCAATCTGTCGCTCTTTCTGGCTTACTACGCTTGGAGTCTCGATAGCGTTTCTCTCGGGTGGGTTTGCTCGCGCCGAGGATCAGATCCTTCCCGCCGCTAGTAGTGTCGGTATCATTCCCCGTCCACCGCAGCTTGAAGAGCAACCGACTGCACGCGATGTCGTTATCGGCGTGGATGTCGAACTCGCCCTAGTCAACGTCACGGTCACAGATCCGATGGGTCGCATGGTGACTGGTCTGACGAAAGATCACTTCCGGATCTTGGAAGACAAGGTCGATCAAGAGATCACGCAGTTTGGAGCTGAAGATACGCCGCTGTCGATGGCCATTGTGTTCGATGCTTCTGGCTCGATGGGCAGTAAGATGAGCAAGGCGCGCGAGGCGGTTGCTCAGTTCTTTAAGACGGCCAACCCGGATGACGAGTTCTTCTTGGTGAAGTTCAACAACCGTCCGGCGCTGTTGACTGACTTTACACAGAGTCTCGAAGAGATTCAGAATCAACTCACCTTCACTGAATCGAAGGGGCGTACCGCTCTGCTGGATGCTATCTATTTGGCGCTCAACAAGATGAAGGAAGCGAAGAATCAGCAGAAGGCACTGCTCATCATCTCTGATGGTGGCGACAACTCCAGCCGGTATACCGAGCGTGAGGTCAAGAGGCTGGTTCGCGAATCGGACGTTCAGATTTACGCTATCGGCATCTACGAGCCGTTTGGCTCGCGAGGTCGGACGGCGGAGGAACTGGCAGGCCCGGGATTGCTGAGTGATATCGCGGAACAGACGGGTGGACGTCAGTTCCCGGTCGAGAACATCAACGAACTGCCCGATATTGCCGAAAAAATTGGCATCGAACTGCGGAACCAGTATGTGATCGGCTACGTCCCACAGAATGAGCAGCGGGACGGTAAATGGAGAAGGGTCAAGGTTGAGGTCAAGAAAATTCGCGGAATGCCCAAGTTAAGACCTTATTTTCGTGACGGTTATTACGGACCTTCCCGCTGATCCGCTCGCCGCCCGAAAAGCTGGTGTACAACATTCTTATGAGATTCTTTCGTGTCGCATGTCTGCTGGTCGTCATATTGACGCCGGTCGGCGTCATGGGCCAAGACGGCAGAGTAAACATCCGTTCTCAGGATCTCGTGTTCCGTGCGGACACGAGCGAAGTGGTTTTGCATGTGACGGTTGCGGACCGTCAGGACCGGCTGGTGGGTAACCTCGCCGAGCAGAACTTTCGAGTATTCGAGGACGGTCAGGCGGTAGACGTACGCTTCTTCCGGCAGGAGGACGTTCCAGTATCTATCGGCATCCTGGTCGACAATTCGGGATCGATGCGCAACAAACGTCAGCGGGTCAATGCGGCGGCACTGGAGTTCGTCAAGGCGTCGAATCCTGAAGATGAGATGTTCATCGTGAATTTCAACGATGAGGCTTACCGCGACACCGACTACACGAATGACCAGACTAGAATTAAGGACGCTCTGCAACGCATCGACTCACGTGGCGGGACTGCACTTTATGACGCCGTCCGCGCCTCGTTGGACTATCTATCCAGCAAGGCACGCAACGACAAGCGAGTTCTACTGCTGATCAGCGACGGTGAAGACAACGCTAGTACAGCTGAGTTGGAAGTGCTTGTACGGGAGTTGCAGGAGTCGGACGCGAATCAGACGTCGATCTACGCGATTGGCCTGCTGAGCGAAGAGGAAAAGGGATCCGCAAAGCGGGCCGCACGAGCCATCAAACACCTGACGCGCGCCACTGGCGGACCGGCTTACTTCCCCGCGACGGTGGACGAAGTCACTTCGCTGATGCGACAGATCGCGATGGACATTCGCAACCAGTACACGATTGCCTATGCACCCGCTGAGAAGCCCGGTGGAGGCTTCCGTGAGATTCGCATCGATCTGGTGGACGCGCCCAAACGCGCATCGGTCCGGCACCGCCCGGGCTATTTCGTCGAGTAGTCTACTCTCTAGTTAGTGAAGCTCCTCCGCATCGCCGGGTTCTTGTGGGACGCGAGCCGGGGTTATCGTCTGCGTCCGTGGGCGAGTCCGTATATTCGATGGCGGATCGAGACTTACTCTGGGGTTCCAGCGAACGATGTTGACGAGGCGAGGTTCTGGAGCTTTGTCGGGCAGGAGCGGTCCCGCTTGCTGTCATTTTTGAGTTGGACGGCCGAGATGCGGCGTTAGCGATTTCGTGTCTTGATGAGCCGCACGGTTTCTGCGGCGGCGAGCCACAGATTCACGACACCCAACCCAGAAACGCCACCTCGCACGTAGCTACTGAGCAAGAAGCTGCGAGTGGATTCGCCGAGGCTGAAGAAATAGTTGTTGTCCCACAGTAGCGTCCACGGCAGCATCAGTAGGATGAGCCCGATTTCGAAACAGAACAGCGCAAGGACAACCCGTAAGATCCGATGAGCTTTCGCTGTGGAGTCGCCTCGTGGCGACGGATTGGCTGGTGCGGCGGGCGTGATACTCAAACCGCTGCCGCCCCCTGCTGAGATATCGAAACCGGTGCAAAACTGAGTCGGTGCAAGGGTGTGGGTCCGTTGAGCCGCAAAGCCTCCAAATGGGCTGGGGTACCGTACCCCTTGTTGGCCGCCAGATCGTACTGGGGATAAATGCGATCCCATTGGCGCATCCAGGAGTCGCGCTCGACCTTGGCTAGTATCGACGCGGCAGCGATTGAACGACTCCGACTGTCGCCGTGGATCAGCGATCGCTGGGCCTGTGGCAGGTTGAGCGCCATTGCGTCGGCCAGGATGTAGTCGGGCTGGGTCGGAAGCTTGGCGATTGCCCGCTCCATGGCGATGCGGGCCGCCTGGTAGATATTGATGCGGTCGATGCGGACCGCGTCAATCGCCGCGATCGCCCAGGCTTCACACCGTTCGCGGATGCGAGGGGCGATCGCTTCGCGGGTCTTGCGATCCAATTCTTTGCTGTCAGCCAATCCACGAATCGAGACACCCGGTTTGAGAATCACTGCTGCCGCAACGACTGGGCCGAACAGGCAACCACGACCGACTTCATCGACGCCCACTATATGGGAAAAGCCCGCTTGACGGGCTTGTTCCTCATATCTGAGATGCGGTCGACGTCGGGTCGTCCGGTTCGAAGACTTCGAGGTGGGGGAGGCAGGCATGCCTGGATCCCAGAACCTGCTAACGCCGATCGCGCTCACGTAGGCGGGCGGCTTTGCCACGGAGATTGCGCAGGTAGTAGAGCTTGGCCCGACGAACGCGAGCGCGTCGGACGATCTCGAACTCAGAGATGATCGGCGAATGGATCGGAAAGATGCGCTCAACCGCGACACTGCCGAAGCTGATCTTGCGCAAGGTGACAGTCTCACGCAGGCCCGTATTGTTGCGGGCGATCATCGTACCCTCAAAAACCTGGATGCGTTCTTTTTCACCCTCGCGGATACGAACGTGCGCGCGGACAGTGTCGCCCGGTTCCATCTGCGGCACGTCTTCGCGCATCTTCATCCTATCGATTTTGTCGAGTATGGCGTTTTGCATGATTGCTTCCTTGTCAAGCGACGAATAAGACGCTCCTGTAATTGTAGCGAGGGTTGACCGGTTCGCGCTGTAGTTTTGCCGCGATCAGTCGCCTCATTCGTCTGCCTGAATTTCCTCTAATAGCTCCAGATCCTCCGCGGTCAACTCCGTTGTCTCCAATAGATCTGGACGATTCCTCTTTGTCTTCTCCAACGCGGCCCGGCGGCGCCAGCGGCGAATCTTCTCGTGATCGCCAGATAGCAGCACTTCGGGCGCCGTCCAACCATTAAACTCAGCGGGTCTGGTGTAGTGCGGAAAGTCCAAGATCCCTACCGCTCCACTTTCGGTTGGTGTGAACGACTCTTGCACCCGTGATGCCTCGTTGCCCAATACTCCTGGTACCAGCCGCGCCACGGCGTCGACGACGATTCCAGCAGCCCATTCGCCTCCCGAGAGGACGAAACTGCCGACAGAAATTTCTTCGTCCGCTAAATGTTCGGTCACACGTTCATCGATTCCTTCATACCGCCCTGAGATGAGGACCACTTCGTCGAACTGGGATAACCGAATGGCTATTGCTTGATCGAACGGCTTGCCTTGCGCGGACATCGTCACGACGCAGCGCTTAGCATTCGGATTTCGCTTCGCGATCTCTTCCAGTGCCAAGAAGATCGGTTCGACCTTCATGACCATGCCCTCGTCTCCACCGAAAGGTCGATCATCGACTGTTCGGTGATTGTCGAAGGTGTACTCCCGCAGGTCGTGGGTGTCTATACCGATGCGTCCGGCTGATCGGGCGCGTCCCACAACACCGTGCTCAAACGGCGAGCGGAAAAACTCCGGGAAGATGGTGACGAGGTGAAAGGTCAGCATTGCTGCTTCGTCCGTTCCATCAATCGTTCAGTTCTTCTAGGCCTTCCGGCAGGCGGACAGTAATCCGTCTTGCCTCGACGTCCGACGACACGCAAATCTCAGGTGTGTACGGAATCAGAATCTCTTTTTTTCCTTGCCGAACCTCAAGGAGCGTATGCCCGCCAGGTTCTAGTAAGCCCTCCACTGTTCCGACGACGCGACCCGAATCGGCGACGATCACTTCGCAACCAACCAAATCGACATCGTAGTGCTCTCCTTCCGGAGCGGGCCCCAGATCCACATACGGGATCTGCACTTGGCAGCCTCTTAATTCCTCAGCGTCCGAGATTGACTCGACGCCTGCAAACTTTAAGATCAAACGGCCTTGGTGATACCAAGAGTGCTCAATCTTTTTTTTCTCCCGACACTCGTTTGGATAGAGCAGAGATACCTCGCTGCCGTCTTCGAAGCGATCCGGGTCGTCACAAAGATCCCGGGCAGCCGCCTCACCGCGGTTACCCCGTGGCTTGAAGATCCTCGCCAGGGTCACGTACTCAGGCGGCGATGATTCGGTCAAGGCTCAAGGATCTCTAGCGAGAAGCGCTTGTTGTGCTTAACGCCTGCGGCTCCAAGTAGGGTCCGGATGGATTTTGCCGTGCGTCCCTTCTTGCCGATGACCTTGCCGAGGTCGGCTTGATCAACGCTCAGTTCCAACACGCTCACCTGATGGCCGTCGACGGACTTGACCGCAACTGCCTCCGGGTTGTCGACGAGAGATTTGGCGATCAATTCGACCATCTCTACAATCGGATCGATCGGTGATTCTTCAGACACATGCCCCTCCTGGTTGAGACAGCCGCCCAAAATTGGGCGACCGAGGCGTCGGGCCGACGCCATTCAAACGTTAATCGAATTAGCTCTTTTTTTCTTCGGAAGCGGCAGGTTCTTCCGTAGTAGCCTCAGCTTTGGGCTCCTCCGCCGGAGTTTCTTCCGGGGTAGATTCAGCTTTCGCTTCCTCGGCCGGAGCTTCTTCCGGAGTAGCTTCGACTTTGGGCTCCTCCGCTGGGGCATCCTCGGTTTTGGCTTCCTCGGCTTTAGCTTCCTCAGCTGGAGCCTCTTCCGTAGCAGCTGCTGCCTTGGGCTCCTCCGCTGGGGCATCCTCGGTTTTGGCTTCCTCGGCTTTGGCTTCCTCAGCTGGAGCTTCTTCCGTAGCAGCCTCCGCCTTGGGCTCCTCGGAGGGGGCCTCCTCAGTCGCCGCTTCGGCCGTAGTCGCTTCCTTGGCGGTCTCGGTCGAGCCAGCTTCTGCTTCTGTCGCAGCAGCTTCTGCTTCGACTTCTTCTACCTTTGGCGCGGGCGCTGGCTTGGGCTCCGGCTTGTTCTCCGCAGTCGACTTTTGAGCTGCTTCGCGCTTCGGCTGGGCGAGGATCGCTCCGTTCGCATCAAAGAACTTGATGAGACGCTTTACGGTGTCACTCGGCTGGGCTCCGACACCCAACCAGTAGTCGATGCGCTCGCGTTTCAAGTCGATTTCGATCGGATCGGGTCGCGGGTTGTAATGGCCCAGGACCTCGATGGTTTTGCTGTCCCGTGCGCGGCGGCTATCGATAGCCACTACCCTGTAGAACGGTTTTTTCTTTGCCCCGATACGGGTCAGTCGTAACGCCACCATGGCTAATTCAATCCTCCAACGATCCTTCTGCTACAGCCAGCTTCGCACCTTGCGATCAGCGGCCGAAAACCTGTGGGAAGTTCATTCCGGGCGGCATCGCAGGCATGCCTCCTTTCATTTTCCCTCGACCTTTCCCCTTTCTCTTACCTTTTCTTTTCCCGCCGGGCTTGCCGAAGCCACCGCCGGTCATCATACGCATCATGCGCCGTGCCTCACGGTACTGCTTAAGAAGCGCGTTCACCTCTTGGACTTCGACGCCGCTACCGCGAGCGATTCGCCGCCGACGGCTTCCGTTGATGATCTCATGCTTGCGCCGTTCTTGCGCCGTCATCGAACCGATGATGGCTTCGATGCGCACGAGGTCCTTCGGGTCCATGTCGACGTTCTGCAGATCCTTGAAAGGGCCTACCGAGGGCAGCATCGACATGAGCGACCGCAGCGATCCTAGCTTCTTCAGCTGACGCAGTTGCTTCTGAAAATCTTCCAGCGTGAACTCATTGCGGAGAAGCTTCTCTTGCATCTCCAGAGCGTCTTTCTTGTCGACTTGCTCCTCGACCTTCTCGATGAGCGAGAGGACGTCACCCATCCCGAGGATGCGTGAAACGATGCGGTCGGGGTGGAACGGCTCGAAGGCGTCTAGCTTTTCGCCCACACCCATGAACTTGAGCGGACGTCCCGTGACTTGGCGAATGGACAGGGCAGCGCCACCACGGGCGTCGCCGTCCATTTTCGTCAGGATGACGCCCGTCACACCGAGTCGTTCATTGAACTGACCAGCGCTATTGACGGCGTCCTGTCCCGTCATGGCGTCGGCCACGAATAGGACCTCGACCGGGTTGAACTCCGTCTTGAGCTCTTCAAGCTCGACCATCAGCTGGTCGTCGATGTGCAAGCGGCCAGCAGTATCAATGATGATGACGTCGCGACCGGTCTGATTCGCTTCGGTGCGAGCACCCTTGGCGAGTTCGAGCGGAGATTGACCTTCCTCTCCGGCGTATATCGGGACGTCAACCTGCTCGGCTACGACACGAAGTTGTTCACGAGCAGCGGGGCGATAGACATCGACCGAGACAACGAGAGGCCGTTTGCCGTTCTTCGTGAGCCAGCGAGCGAGTTTGCCGGTTGAGGTCGTCTTACCAGAACCTTGTAGGCCGACGATCATGTAGACCGAGGGGGGCTGGCTAGAAAAGCGTAGCTTCGATTCCGTGGATCCGAGGACGCGAATCAACTCGTCCTTGACGATCTTGATGACCTGTTCGGTTGGCGAGAACGAGGTGAGGACTTCTTGTCCCAACGCCTTGGTGCGGACGTTGAGGATCAGTTCCTTGACAACTTTGAAGTTGACGTCAGCTTCGAGCAGGGCGAGACGGATCTCCCGCAGGGCATCTTGGACGTTGCCCTCGGTGAGTTTTCCTTCGCCGCGCAAGTCTTTGAAGACGCGCTGCAGCTTTTCAGACAGATTGTCGAACATGCCTGACGATTCTCAATCAACAACCCCGAGCTACTCGGGCGCGTTGCATCAACTGACTTCGGAAACCCCTGGGAACGCGAGAAGAAGACACAAGTCCCCCAGTGAGATACTCTTCATTGTAATGGCGGGCTCGGAGAGGCGTCAATCGCCCGCCGTGGCAACCGATGCGTGTTCGGTGACCTCGTAGCAAGCCGGGTCGCTCATGATCTGCCGAACCAACGCGATGTGCATCGCATGGCCTGCCCGGGTGGCGACGACGCGACCCAGCAGTGGGCGACCCAACATGGCGAGATCGCCAATTAGGTCGAGCAATTTGTGACGGCAAGGCTCGTCATCGAATCGCAAGCCTCCGGGGTTTAGCACGCCATCGTCGCTGAAGCAGACTGCGTTGTCGAGGCTGGCACCGCGAATCAGGCCCATTTCTCGCATCTGGTTGAGATCGCGTTCGAAGCCGAAGGTCCGAGCGGGAGAGATATCACGTGCGTAGCTCTCTGGTTCAATCGTGATGTCGAGGGTCTGGCTGCCTACGAGGGGATGTTCGAAGTTGCTTTCGCAGACGATGTCGAAGCTATCGGAGGGTTCAACAATGATGCGCTTGTCGCCGTCGACGACTTCGACTGGGCGAACGATTCTCAGGTACTGTCGAGGCCGATCGAAGGTTCGGCGGCCAGCGGACTTGAGCATCTCAACGAAGGGGAGCCCGCTGCCGTCGACGATCGGCACTTCGACGTTGTCGAGTTCGACGTAGACGTCGTCGATGCCGCTCGCGTAGAGAACGCTCAGCAGGTGCTCCGTTGTCGATAGGAGCACACCTTCGCGCATGAGGCTGGTGGCATAGCTGACTTTGGCGACGTGTCGCCAGTCGGCGAGGATCTCGAATCCATCTAGGTCCGTCCGCCGAAATCGGATGCCGGTACCTGCATCAGCAGGAACCAGCCGCATCGAAACTGGAGCTCCATGATGGAGGCCGACACCGGAGACTTCAACCGGGCGCTCGATCGTCGTTTCAAAGAACAATTTTGTGGGGGATCCTTTGCTCGCAACTGAATGCGTCATAACTGCAATCGAGGGGCCATCTCTCAAGCAACTGATTCTATTAGGTCTGTCATGGGAAGTGTGCCTTTTAGGACACACTTCATCCAGTTTTTCCGTGGGCGCCAGGGCACTCGCTGAAGAGCGGCTAACGCTGGGCTTGAGTCGATAGTGCGACAACGATAGCTCGGCCTGGTTCCAAACGGATTTGCTCGAGGTTATTACCCAGGCTGATCGGTTGCCCGAGAGCGAAGCCCGTGAGATCCGTGGCGACGTAGTTCTTGACGATCCAGTCGAGAATCATGCCCTTCAGCTCTTGTCCGTCGACGAGTAACGAATCGACGTCTGCTCGTGCCTGACCTCCGGAAGAGACGTAGCGAACGCGCGCGACGACGGCGTGCTGGCCTGGGAGCATCATGAGCAAGAGTCGAGTCGCGGTGTCCTCGGCTGGGCCGATCTGAGAGAAATCAACCTGGCCGGACACGACTGCCACGTCCTGATGAAGCCGTACCTGAAGATTCTCGACACCGGCGGGAATCAGGACGGCGTAGTCGTATTGCAGAAAGCTGTTGATCTCACTCTCGGTCAGTGTGATCTGTTCGCCGGGATTCATTTCGCTGCGGCTAATCCGGTCGATCTTCTCGGATGCCGTTCTGCTCTCCTCCGGGGAGACGGCGAGCAATATAGTAGAAGTCGTCAGACAGAGTGCGAGAGCCGTACAGGTGATGTGGCGAATCTTCATGGCATGAACTTCTGCTTCTTGGACGGCGCAATCTCCGGAATTGTTACCTCGGACCGCAGTTCGCACGTTGACCTGGAGACAATTTCGGGCATTTATCCCTAGCCGAATCTCAAGCTAACCCCTGCGTTGGCTCCGTGGCTTCCTCGACCAGGGCACGGGCAGCCTCCCGCTGTTCCAGCGTACCTAAGAATGCGAGCATGTCGCCCGAAGCGATGGTGTACTCTGGCCCTGGGTTGGCCTTGACCGCTCCACCACGGATGGCGGCGACCACCAACGCTCCGGTACGAGTGCGGATCGCTAGTGATCGGATCGTGACGCCATCTGCAGCCGAATCGGCAGGCACGTCCGCCCAGTCGATCTCAAGGGCCTCACCCGCCCGCCGGATGTCAGCCAGCACACCCCGGCTGCGTTGAGACATTTCTTGGCCCCGAAGTGCCCGATAGTGATCATCTCTGACGGCATCGCTAAAACGATAGACCTCCGAATGGGAGAGTTCGAAGTGGTTAAGAACCTGGCGCACGATCTCGAGACCAGCTTCGAATTCGGGCTGGACGGCCTCGTATACGCCGAGGTCACGGAGTTCGGTGAGGTGATCCTGGTAAAGCGCCCGAGCGACGATGTGGAGACCAGGCTGCAGGCGACGCGCCTGTTGTACGGTCAGTCGGATGTTCTCCGCAATCGGCATGGTGATGACGAGCAGGCGTGCGTTGGCGACGCCTGCCGCAGATAACACCTCTCCGCGCGAAGAGTCGCCCCAGATAACCGGTAGACTTTCCCGGCGAAGTTCTTCAGCCTTCCGATGGTCCAATTCGATGACCACGAAAGGCAGGCCGACGTTTCTCATCACCTGTACGGTCGTTCGTCCAGTGCGGCCATAGCCCGCAACGACGACGTGGCCCTCGATCGCTTCATCTGGCAGGTTGAATGTAGCCAGGGGCCGATCCTGCGGAGAGAAACGACGCCAGAACTGGGCGAGCGGCAAGGCCGCGCGCGAAAGGAGTGGAGACACCACCAGCGTAGCCAGGGTGACAGTAAGCGTTAGAGAGTAGACCTCATCCGAGATCGAACCCGACTGCAACCCGGCCCGAGCGAGGACGAACGAGAACTCACCGACTTGGGACAGACCCAGCGCGACAATCCATGGAGCTGGGTTGACATAGCCAAACGCTCGTGTAATGACTCCGAATATCAGCGCTTTGCCAAAGATGACAAGCGAGACGATCAACGTCACGATACCCAGATTCTCGACGAGAAAGTTCGGGTCGAACAGCATTCCGGCTGATGCGAAGAACAGAAGCCCGAAGAGGTCTCGCAACGGGACGATGTCGCTGAGAGCCTGGTGACTAAACTCCGACTCACTGATGACCATGCCAGCGATAAATGCTCCGAAGGCGAACGACAGTCCGAAGAGATAGGTGCCGTACCCAACTCCGATACCGAGCGCAACGACGGCCACGAGGAACAATTCGCGGGAGTTCAAACGCGTGATCATCCGGAGGAGCGCTGGAATGACCTTGGTGCCGACGAAGGTCATCACTACGAGGAAAAGTATGCCCTGTAGTGCCGCGATGGCCAATTCGGGCGCAAGGTTGTCTGGATTCGCCAGCTTGGGAAGTCCGATGAGAAGTGGCGCGACCGCCAAATCTTGCACGATCAGTAGCCCAATCATCACGCGACTAGGCAGGGTACGGATCACGCCCTGCGCCATGAGGATCTTGAGAACCACCATGGTGCTAGAAAGCGAGATTATTGCTCCGAACCAAATGGAGGGCTGCGTTTCCCAGCCGAGAAACTGTCGTGCCAAGCCATATCCGAATGCGGACGTGACCACGATCTGGATCGGGCCTCCGATCAATGCTATTCGCCGCACCGCCCGGAGGTCTTTAAATGAAACTTCGAGCCCGAGTGCGAACAGGAGTAGGGCAACTCCGATCTCAGCCAAAAGCTCGATGTCGTGGATGTCTCCGACGGTGGGGCCTGCCGTATGTGGACCCACAAGAACGCCAGCGAGAATGTAGCCAACCAGTAGCGGCTGGCCGAGGCGATGGGCTGCCAGTCCACCGAGTAGACCGGCGACAACGATCAGGACGATATCAGCAGCGATTCCCAACGCCCTGGCCTCCTATTGAGACTTCCGGGGCTCCAGCAGCATTTTACCGAGGCCTGGATCGGCTAATGCCTGGGCCGCAGCCTGCTGTTCGGCGATCTTCTTGGAGCTACCCCTCCCGGTAGTCTTACAGAATTCGCCGATGGTCAGGGCGACTCTAAACGTTAGCTGGTGGGCTGGCCCCTCCTCTGCGACGACCTCATAGCTTGCAGGTGGCAGTTTACGGGCCTGTAGTAGCTCTTGGAGGGTGGATTTCGGGTTGTGTTCGGCGAGCGTCGTGTCGGCCTCGACGAGCCTGTCATGTGTCGTGATAAGACGATCAACCAGCGAGCGGGCGTTTTCGATGTTCGAGTCAAGGTAAACGGCCGCAATGATTGCCTCAAGCGAGTCTGCGAGTAAGGCTTTCTTTTCCCGCCCACCGCTGTTCTCTTCGGCTTTCCCAAGGCGAAGACAGCTACCGAGTTGGAGCCTGACTGCTACCGCGTAGAGGTTGTCCGCGCTGACTAGCTGCGAGCGGATCTTGGTGAGTCGTCCCTCGGCGTAATCGGGGAAACGTGTCATCAGCGTCTCACTGACGAGCAACTCCAAGATGGCGTCTCCGAGAAACTCGAGGCGCTCGTTGTCCTCCGCGTAGCTGTGCTCTCCCGAAAAGGAACGATGCGTGAGCGCACGCTCCAGCAGTTGGACATCGCGAAATGAGTAGTCCATCCGCGCTTCCAACTTTTCGATCGATGCTGACATCTTGTTTCCAACGCAAAACGCCGCCCGTGACTACGGGCGGCGCTCGATTCCAGAGGTCGTGGCCCTAGTTGGCTGCCTCGATTTTCGCTTTCAGTTCCTTAGCAGCATCGCCGCCGCCACCAAGCGGGACACCGCCGAGCGTGATGCTCTGATTGATTGCGGCAATCGCCTCGGCCTTTTTCCCGGCACCCAGCTGGGCATCTGCGAGGTGGTAATACGTCATTGCCATAGCCTGCGGTGCCACGTCAATCGCCTTCTGAAGCCACGACACAGCCGCGTCGTAGTTCTCGCGCTTGGACTCGATGACTCCGAGCGACTCATTCCCACGGGACATGTAGTCCTTCTTGGCATTGAGCCACTGGTCGTCGGGCAAGGCTGGATCCGGCTTCGTTAAATTCGGGACCAAAGCCAACGCCTTGGTCGCGTAGCCCTCAGCCCTAGAGAGCTTTTCTGCCTTATCGAGATCAAACTCACGCGTGCGAGACGGGATCGCGTAAGCAAGTTCCAGAAGAACTTCGACATTGGAAGGGTTGATCTCCAATATCTGTTCGGCGTACACAACCATGTTCGCCAGGTCGTTTAGCTCCTGGTACGACGCCATGAGCATCTGGTTCGCCCACTCCTTGAACTCGGTGTCCTTGTACTCGGTCAGTAGAGTCTGGGCTGCTGCGATACGAGCATTCGGATCGCTTGCGTTCTGGACCGCTAAGGCGGCGTCAAGCTCTTCTTGGGATTTTGCCTCTTGGCTGAACATCAACGACGCGCAGGCCAGGGCGATAACGCTGATACGTAGGAAGCGATTCATGTGATTCTCCAGTGACGGTACAGTGCGCTAGTTTGGCGCACGGATATTAGTTTAGCGGACCTTGATTCAAGGCTCTAGGTCCGGCTCAGGATCTTTTTCCTCAGAGCCTTCCGCCTGCTGCCGGGGGCTCTGGAACTGCTCGCTGAGTCCCTCGTCGATGAGCTCTTGCGTGCGCGGTGCCGGGTCTCGTACCGCCTGGGCCAGGTTGTATTGCTTAACAGCCTGCTCTCGTTCACCCATAATGTCAGAAATCCGTGCCACGTAGATGTGCGACATGGCGCGGATATGCGGATATTCCTGCGCGATGGTCGTGGATGCCAAGAAGTGTTCAATCGCGAGTTCGGGGTCGCCCTGTTGAGCAGCGACGCGACCAAGACCGTACTCCGCCTGCGCGTTGCGACCGTCCGCGGACATTTCAATCGCCTCCAGAAATGCGTCCCGGGACTCTTCGAGAAGTTCTTCTCGAAGCAGGAACTCCGCTTGTTGCAGCTTCTTGTCCAGTAGCGAGAGCTGTGGGCGGCGGGGTTCGACGCGCGTCTCCGGCTCGACCTCAGATCTCTCCAAGAACGTAACGCCCTGTAGTCGTGCGGCTTCGACCTTCACGTCGATCCCTTCGATCATGTCGGAGTAGAACTGGTTGATGTTCCGTACATCGGCTTCATAGAGTTCGAGAGCCTCATAGAAGTACGGGGTAAGGATATAACCCTCGCGCAGAGCTCGGTTGACAATCGGCTTCGCCTCTTCGCTGGCACCATAGTCCAGACGGGTCTCTACTGCCTTGACGAGGCTCTTGGTGACCAGGAGCTCGAAGTTCTCTTTGTATCTGTCGTCGAGTGCGGGCGCGAAGAGCGCGAAGCGTGAGAGAATCTGTCGGCTACCGACCGTCTCGCGGTTGCGAATGGATAGGCGATCGAGCAGATGGATCAAAAAGGCGTGCCGAATCTCGTCGAGCTGGACCTCGTCTGACGAGTGGGCAACGACTTGGACATCGCCACCGTAAAGACGGGTGTTAATCGTGTTCGGCTGACCCATCAGATCGATCCAAACCTTGAAGCTCCGGAATTCTGGAGTCTGTCGACCAATCCTCAAGTAGCCAGCGGTCTGGAACAGCATCGGGGTCAGAGCCGCCTGGTAGCGCTCAAGCTCTTGCTCGAATGCAGGCTGATACTCCTGCCACAGACTTTCCAGGTCTGCCTCACGATAGAACTGTTCAAACAGTGGCCCCATCGAACGAACCGGCCTTACATCCGGCGGCAGATCGGTCGGCAGGTCAGCGTACAACTCAAGCGTCGGAGCGTCAGAGCAGAGCAGCGCGAAGGTGACGAACTGCGAAAGGTTCTCCGCTGGGTCCCTGAGCTTGAATTGCTCGTAGGCGTTGCGGAGAAGCGCAAGGCTCGGGCCGTCAAACGATTCCAGCCGCATGCGCACGGCTTGGCGTACCAACGAGTCACTGCGTGTCCCGACGCCCTCGTCATAGCCAGCTGCGTTGATCGCCGCCATTACAGCGAACATGCGGATATCCGCATTGAGCTGTTCCGCCTCTTGTGCCCGCGCCCAGGGAGAAGCTAGGACGGTGAAGACGATCACTGCCAGTACGAGTCGACGCATCTGAGGGTTAGTTTACTGAACCGTTGCGACGGAAGTAGTTGACCTGTGTGTCGTTCTGCATATACTTAACTTAATGGTTAAGTATATACCGCGCACACTGGACTCGGTTTTCAGCGCCCTGGCCGATCCGATTCGACGAAGTGTGGTGGAAAGGTTGGCGCGAGGGGAGGCCTCGGTGACCGAACTGAGTACTCCGCACGCCGTGAGCGCTCCAGCTGTGTCAAGGCACTTGAGAGTCCTCGAAGAGGCGGGACTGATCGAGCGCCGCCGTCGAGGCCGGGTACGCTACTGCCGTTTGCGCCGGGAACCACTGAACCAACTGCAGTTATGGATGGCCGAGCAACGTGCCTTTTGGGAAGGTGCATTGACTCGGCTCGAAGAACATTTATCAGCACCGGACGTAGAGTCGTCCGCGGAGGAGAAAGCAGAATGTCTAGCACCCAAACCGGAGAAGCGGTACTCGAAATCCGACGTTCCTACGAAGCGTCGCCGACGAAAATCTTCGAAGCCTGGACCGATCCCGAACAGTTGAAGAACTGGATGGGGCCGTCGGACGACTTTAAAGTTGAAGCGGAAACCGACGCTCGGGTCGGCGGTCGGTACCGGTTCCAGATGACGCATCCCTCCGGCAGTGTCCACGTCGCCGTTGGTGAGTATCGCGAGTTCGACCCGCCCAAACGGCTGGTGTTTACGTGGAGCTGGGAAGACAACGAGCTGGCCGACGGCTCTGTCGTTACCGTGGAGCTAACCGAGGCTGGTGGTGGATGTGATCTGCTGCTCCGGCATGAGTCGCTCGCGAACCAGGAGTCCCGCGACCATCACACAGAGGGATGGAACGGTTGCTTGGCACGGCTGGAGAAGGCACTGTCCGTGTAAGGCCGACAGATCCGTCTCTATACTGAGATTTGGACTCTTCTTCCACCTCAAAACCCAAGACCGCCGCCGTCACGCGCCTGTGTGAGCTGTGGCCAGATATTCGTGATCTGATCGAGGCTCGCCGCGGCGTACTGGCCTGGGGCCTCGGCCTCATTCTGATACGGAGCGCGATGGGGCTGGTTTTGCCAGGGTCGACGAAGTTTCTGTTCGATGACATCTTCAGTGGCGACCGTCCTGACTTGCTGGCTGTTCTAGTGCTGGCGGTGCTGGGAGCAACCATCGTACAAGCGGTCATCGACTTCTCGCTCACGCAGTTGCTCTCGAAATCAGGGCAGAGGCTCATCGCGGACATGCGCCGCAAGGTGCAGCAACACGTTGGGCGATTGCCGGTCGGCTACTACGACTCGCACCAAACAGGCACCCTCGTCACTCGCATCATGAGCGATGTTGAAGGCGTCCGGAACCTGGTCGGCACCGGACTCGTGCAACTGGTCGGTGGTCTGATTACAGCCAGTCTCGCGCTGGTGGTGCTCGTTTACCTAAGTCCCACCATGACCGGGCTATCGCTGCTTTTGGTCGGCGTCTTCGTCATCGTGCTGCTGAGAGCCTTTAAGAAGCTCCGTCCCGCTTTTCGCGAACGCCGCAAGATTACCGGTGAGGTGACAGGCAGGCTCACGGAATCGCTGGGCGGCGTGCGTGTGGTGAAGGGGTATCACGCCGAGTCTCGTGAGGCCGAGGTCTTCTCCGGCGGGGTCGAAAGAATCTTACAGAACATTTATACAACGCTGACGGGTACCGCTTTGGTGGCGGTTTCGGCGCAGCTGCTGCTGGGGGGCATGAGCGCCCTGGTCATGTGGATCGGCGGTCGGCAGATCATTGCTGGAGAAATGACATTGGGCGAGTTCACGGCGTTTGTGCTGTTTTCGGCAATGTTCGTTGCGCCGCTGTTCCAGGTCGTCAACATTTCGACACAACTGATGGAGGCTGTCTCGGGATTGGAGCGCACGCGCGAGGTGTTGTCTGAGCAGGCCGAGGACGAGGACCCCAAGCGAGTCGCTTCGATCGGGCCGATCGATGGGACGGTTGTGTTCGAGGATGTGCGCTTCTCGTACGAAGAAGACAAAGAAGTGCTGCACGGCGTCAGCTTCGAGTCTCGACCCGGGACAGTAACGGCGCTGGTTGGGTCTTCAGGGTCGGGCAAGTCGACAATCATCGGCTTGGTCGCTGGTTTCCACGGACCACAGTCCGGCCAGGTACTCGTCGATGGTCAGGACCTTTCGACGGTCAAACTGGCGTCATTCCGACCGCAGCTGGGCGTAGTGTTGCAGGAGACGTTCTTATTCGATGGCACAATTCGCGAGAACGTGGCGTTTGCCCGTCCTGACGCCGCTGAAGAGACGATTCTTAATGCTTGCCGTATCGCACGCGTCGACGAGTTCGCCGAAAAGTTTCCTGATGGCTACAAAACGATCGTAGGTGAACGTGGCGTCAAGCTTTCCGGCGGTCAGCGGCAGCGTGTAGCGATCGCCCGCGCCGTGTTAGCAGACCCGCGCATCTTGATCTTGGACGAGGCGACGTCAAGTTTGGATTCTGAGTCGGAAGCTCTAATCCAAGAAGGTCTCTCCTATCTGATGAAAGGCCGCACGACGTTTGTGATCGCTCACCGGCTCTCAACCATTCGGCGGGCAGACCAGATCTTAGTCATCGAAGAAGGGCTGATCTGCGAGCGCGGCACCCACGAAGAGCTGTACGCATCAGAGGGCCGGTACCGCGAGCTCTATGACCGGCAACATGGGCTTGAGACAAACCTATTTCTCGCGCCGGGAGAGGGCGATTCGGTTGAAAGTGAGCCCACGACCACAGAGATAAGCCATTCGCACGGCTAGCACCGACTAGGGAGCTTTGGGCAAGATCGCCACACCCGTGACGCCGGGAAGCTCGATTCTCATCAAGACTCCGGTACTCAGCTGGGTAGGGCCAATACTTCCGACCGTGTAGAGTACGTCCATCTCGTCACCCGCGAACGCCACGTTGGAAGTGAACTTGACCCCGGTTGGAATGCTACGGACGAGTGAACCCGAAGGGTCGAAGACCCGGACGGCACCTGCTCCGTAGTTCGCGATGTAGAGATTGCCGTCAGTGTCGAAGGCCATGCCGTCCGGCAGGGGGCCTGCAAGATGGTCGGCGGGATCGAAGTCTTCCGCGCCGGGCATGACTGCAAATTCGCTCGGCTCGCCCAACTCGCCAGGTGCGGTGATCGGGAATTCGAGGATGCGGTTGGTGAAGCTCTCCCCCACGATCATTGTCTGGCCATCCGGTCGTAGCGCGATGCCATTCGGGTAATGCAACCCGGTGGCGGCGATCGTCACTTCGCCTGCGGCACTGACGTGATAGACCTTGCCGATTTCGGGGTTTTCTTGCGAACCGTACGGGGAGGAGAAATAGAGCCCGCCGTTAGCGGTGTCGAGCGTGACGTCATTGGCTGCGGTAGGGATCTCGGCGATCTTCCGGATAACCGCACCGTCGGCGTCGAGTAGATACACCGCGCCTTCCCGGTCACAAACGACGTGCGTGCCGTCTGCGAGGACCTTGTGCCCGTTCGGTGAGGGTGTAGCGCCCCAAGCAGAGACCTCGCCGTCGGGCGTGACCTTGCTGATCTGGTCTTCGTGGGAGACGTAGAAGTTGCCGTCATGATCGACGACGACTCCCTCAGTGAACTGGCCGACTTGGACGACCTCAACCGGCTCTGACGGGGAGCTTAGAGTGACCGTCGTAGGTTCGACCTGCGCTTCGGGAGTCGAGGAGCAGGCAAAAGCTAACGCCGCGAACGAGACAAGATAGATCTTTCTCACTGCGGCGCTAGCCTAGCATATCGATGTGTTTTCCTAGAGGACGCTTTCGTTCCAGTTCTCGATTATCGAGCGCATCTTCTCTAGGAACATCGCCGCTAGCGCACCGTCAACGAGCCGATGGTCGATCGTCAGGGTGGCGTAGCAGATGGACCGAATCGCGATGGCATCATCGATGACGATCGGCGCCTTGTGTAGTGCTCCCAGACCGAGCAGAGCTGAGTTCGGCTGGTTGATCGCCGGTGTGGCGAAGATTGAGCCGTAGCCGCCGTAGTTCGAGATCGAGAACGTAGACTGAGACAACTCGTCGGGCTTCAGTTTCTTGTTGCGGGCCCGCTCGGCAATATCGTTGACGGCCTTCTGCAAGCCGACGACCGACAAGCTGTCAGCCTGCTTGATGACGGGAACCATCAGGCCCGAATCAAGAGCGACCGCGACGCCAATGTTGACGTCTCGGTGAGTGACCACGTCGGTGCGGTCCAACGAAGCGTTTACCGTCGGGTACTCCTTGAGAACTGCAGCGGCCGCTTTGAGGAAGAATGGCATAAACGTCAGCTTCGTACCGTTCTGCTCTAGGAACTTATTCTTGGCAGCAGCGCGAACCTTGACGATGGTAGTGCAGTCGAACTGATGCACCATCGAGACGTGCGGTGCGGTATGGTGCATCGAACGCACCATGTGCTCGGCGATCGCTTTCCGCATCGACGATAGGGGTTGGACCTCGAAGCTACCGAAGCGCGAGTCCGGGGCAGCTGGGAACGTCTCGTACCCTCCGCCCGGAGTCGCTGGTCGACCGGCGGGTGCACCACCGCCCGACAGATAGGCTTCGAGATCTTTTTTCGAGATGCGTCCGCCCTGTCCGGTACCGGCGACCCGGCTCAAGTCGACGCCTTTCTCGCGGGCGATACACTTGACCAGCGGAGAGGAGCGTACGGATGTAGCGGCGGCTGGTGCGGGCGCTGGAGTGGCGGCCACAGGTGCGGGAGCAGCAGCGGCAGGGGTCGAAGTCGGAGCAGCGGCTTCAGCTTTGGGCGCGGCGCTAGCAGCGGAGCCATCCGATACTTCAAGGCGCGCGACTACTTTGTTGATCTCGACGACGGTACCTTCTTCGGCCAAGATCTCTTTGAGGACCCCAGCGTTCTCAGCCGGAACCTCGGAGTCCACCTTGTCGGTCGAGATCTCAAACAAGGCTTCGTCTTTTTCGACCGTATCACCCACTTGCTTGAGCCATTTGGTGATCGTGCCCTCCACGATGCTTTCGCCCATCTGGGGCATTACGACGTCGATCATGACTAACTCCCTTTCTCTATTCTGTCTGTTCCGCCGGGTATCATTTCGCGGCCAAAGACCGTTCCGAAATACCCAATCAATCGCGCGCGGAGCTCCGTAATGTCGGGAGCTTCGCCCAGCAACTTCGTCAGGGAAGTCACTGGGCGGGTTAGACCACAGGGCACGATGTGGCGGAAGTAATCTAAATCTGTTGTGACGTTGAGTGCGAAGCCGTGGGAAGCAACCCAGCGACTGAGGTGAATGCCCATCGCCGCAACCTTGGCTTCGCCGACCCACACACCGGTCGCTCCAGAATCGCGACGGCCCTCGATGCCATAGTCAGCGAGTGTCCGAATCAAGACTTCTTCTAGCGCACGCAGGTAGGCACCAACGTCACGCTTCCAGCGCTTGAGGTCCATGACCGGGTAGCAGACCAACTGCCCGGGGCCATGATAGGTGACATCGCCACCGCGGTCCGTCTCGCGATACTGTACGCCGAGTCGCGCAAGCTGGTCGCGAGAGGCAAGTAGGTTCTCGTCCTTCCCGTTACGTCCAAAGGTGACTACATGTGGGTGTTCCAAAAAGAATAAGCGGTCTTCAGCTACTCCACTTTTGAGCCGCTCGACGTGCGCTAGCTGGAGATCCCAAGCCTCTTGGTAGTCGACGACACCGAGATCCTGCCAAACGCATGGGGGGGCGATAGTGTTCACACTCGTGAGCCCTTGAAAGTTCTCTGTATCGACTGCGGCTTCGGCCGTCATCGCTTATCCGTTAATCTGCAGCTTCGAGACGGCGTTGAAGGCATCTTGAATCGCCTCGGACAACGTCGGGTGTGCATGGATGGTATTCACCATCGTCTCGACAGTCGCCTCGGCCTTCATCGCCACGACCACTTCGGACAGGATCTCCGTCACGAGCGGACCCACCATGTGGACGCCCAGGATCTCGCCGTAGGCCTCGTCCGTGACAACCTTGACGAAGCCCGCGTGGGCACCGAGAATCGAGGCCTTACTGTTACCGGCAAACGGGAACTTGCCGACCTTAACCTTGTAGCCCTTCTCTTTGGCCTGCTTCTCCGTAAGGCCAACGCTGGCTACTTGCGGCTCGCAGTAGGTGGCGTTGGGATTCTGGAGGTAGTTAATCGGCTGAACATCTTTGCCGGCGATGTGGCCGACCGCGAGGATGCCTTCCATCGATGCGGTGTGAGCCAACTGCGGCGTATCAGCGACGATGTCTCCGATGGCATAGACGCCCGGCTCGGATGTACGCATGTACTCGTCGGTCTTAATGAAGCCGCGGTCGGCAACAATTTTGGTGTTCTCAAGACCGATGTTCTCGGTGTTCGGCGCACGCCCCACGGCGACGAGCAACTTCTCGACGCTGATCTTCTGGAGCTTGCCGTCTTTGCCCTTGTACCCAAGCGCGACCGATTTCGGGTTTTTCTTGATCGACTCGACTTTGGTGTTGACGTGGATCGCGATGCCGCGCTTCTCAAAGGCCTTTTTGACCTCTTTGGAAACGTCCTCGTCTTCGACCGGGAGCACGCGCGGTAGCATCTCAAAGACGGTGCACTTGGAGCCGAGGCTGGCGAAGACGGACGCAAACTCAAGTCCCACCGCGCCAGCACCGATGACGGCGAGCGACTTCGGGACTTTGTCCATGTCGAGGATTTCGATGTTTGACAGGATGCGCTCGGGGTCCGCCTCAAGATTGGGCAGCATCCGTGCGCGGGAGCCGGTAGCCAGGATGATGGTCTTGGCCTGTAGGGTCTGCTTTCCCTTGGGGCCGTCAACCTCGATCTGGCCGCCGCCGAGTAGGCGACCATAGCCAGCGATCGAATCGACCTTGTTCTTTTTGAACAGCATGCCGATACCACCGGAATGCTTATCGACGATCTTCTGCTTTTCACCCCGCATCTTGGCCATATTGACCGTCAGCGCACCGTGATCAATGCCGAAGTCGGCACTATTCTTGAAGTTCTCGTAAAGGTCCGCGTAGTGGAGGTAGGCCTTGGTTGGCACGCAACCGACTAGGAGACAGGTTCCACCCAACTGGGGGTCCTTCTCGATACAACCGACCTTCAGGCCGTATTGGGCGGCTCTTATGGCAGCTACATAGCCGCCGGGCCCGCTTCCGAGGATCAGCACATCGTAGTTCATAAGACGAAGGTTCCAGTGTATCAACGCTAGTGTTGGTGCACGTAAGCGTTCTGAGGTTCGACTAGTTCGACTCGGTTTTTCCACCGTAGTCTCGGAGTCTGTCGAGGGGATCTACCGGCCCATCCGCCGGAGGGCGAGACTTTCGCTTTGGAGGGGCCTCCGGCCGGGACTGCCGGACCTGGCTTTCGATCTCGCGGCCTTGTCTCTCGCGCTCCTTCGTCTTGCGCTTGATCTCGCGAATGCGTTCCTTGTGCTGGCGCTCGATGTCCTTCGCTGCTCGCTTCTGTCGCTGCTGTGCGTCTTTCTGAGCACGTTTGGCACGCTTCTTAGCCTCTTTTTGGAGTTGCTCTCCCATCTCGCGAGCCTCCCGCGCAGAGGAGTTGGACCCCTGCTGGGCATGCATTGCTGGCAGCAATAGGAAGGAGAGGAGGCCGGTAGCGAGCACCTTGATCAAAAAACTCAGCATGGACCGCGTTGTTTCCATCATCGCTCCAGAACGGAGTTTGCGCTAGCTGTGACCTCTCAATAGGTTGTTCATTCGGTCCCGGACCAGGGAAGCTGGAGTTATCCCACAACAGCAACCTTGGAGAGACCGAATGAACATCCACAAGAATGCACGATTGACGCCTTATTTGCGAGTGCGGATCGTCGAGCGCGTCCTCGCCAAGCAGCAGACGCCACGGGACGCCGCGGCGGCCTGTGGCGTCTCACTGAGAACCATCCACAAGTGGCTGGCGCGCTATCGCAGCGAGGGTGTCGCCGGTTTGCACGATCGTTCCTCGCGACCGCACCGCAGCCCGCGACGGACCTCTCGGGCGCTGGTCGAGCGCGTCATTTCTCTGCGCCGCCAGCGTTGGACCGGCCGACACATCGCCCAGGCTGTCGGCCTCTCGCCCGCTACCATCAGCCGCATCTTGCGCCGCGCCGGCCTGAACCGTATCCGCGATCTCGAACCTGCTCGGCCCCTGCGCCGCTACGAACATGCCGCCCCCGGCGATCTGCTGCATCTCGACATCAAGAAGCTCGGCCGCTTCCTCCGCGCCGGTCATCGCGTTACCGGAGATCGCTCTCGGGCCAGTCGCGGCGCTGGCTGGGAGTTCGTGCATGTCGCTATTGACGACAACTCCCGCCTCGCCTTCTCTCAGATCCTGCCCGATGAACGCAGCCACTCCGCGGTGGCTTTCCTCGACGCCGCGGTCGGTTACTACCGCTCCCTCGGCGTCCCCATTCGTCGTTTGCTCACCGACAACGGCTCTTGCTATCGCTCGCGCCTCTTCCGCGATGCTTGCCGTCGTCTCGGCATCCGCCACCGCTTTACCCGTCCTTACACGCCGCGCACCAACGGCAAGGCCGAACGCTTCATCCAGACCGCTCTGAGAGAATGGGCTTACGCTCGCTCCTACTCCTCATCCCAGCAGCGCGCCGCTCATCTGTTACCCTGGCTCCACCATTACAACTGGCATCGCCCCCACGCCAGCCTCCACTACCTTCCCCCTTTCTCCAGACTCCTGATTCCCATGAACAACCTCTTGAGGCTCCACAGCTAGCCCCCTAATGTGGTGTGGTTCTTCAGGCCGATTGGATTCGTGTGGATATCGATCGCCTCCATGAAGCAATCAAAGAGCTGAAGCAGGAACTGGCGTGCGTCCAAACAGCCATTCGTCGGGTAGAGACTCTGGCCGATGCGTTCGATCATCCCTCCGGTGATCCGGCTGAAGATCAGCGAGAGTCGGACGAGGCTGCTAAGAAGCATCCTCGTTACGGCGGACGGTCTCGCTCATAAGGTCGAGGACTGCGTCGCCAGGATAGGCATGATTTCTCTGCTCAGTCAGGTTCTCGTCCAGGATGACCGCTAGATCGCCCTTGTGGTCGGCGTAGACCCAGTCGCCATCCGAGAACTCGCTGAGCATTTCGCGTAACTTCCCCACCGTCACGGCCTTCCATAAGAAATCGGTTCCAATTAGCATGAGGGTTCTTGAGCGACCTCGTTGGCCCCCATAGTAGGCCTCGTGCTAACCAATAGTCGTCAATTGGCACGAGCGGCGACGATTTTTATGTGGATGACCCCGAGCCTGGGGCAGGAAGGTCTGGTGAAAGTGGAGTCAGGTTGAGGGCGTCGCTATTCAGCGAGCTTTTCTTCTTCCGCTTCTCTGAGTACACCGATGGCGGCTTGGATGTCTTCTGGGACTTGGTGTTCTTCCGAGCTGATCGAATCCAACTCGGGAAGGCCGAGGTCCGCTGGGTTCATCATTTCGATTGGGGCACCAGCTGGTTCGCCAGCTCTGCGAGTTTCCTTCTTTTCTTCTTTCGCCTTACGCTTCTCGCGCTTCTGCATCTCGCGTTGACGCTTCTGGAAACTAGTGCTTGGTCGTCCCAATCGGCCCTCCGGCGGCGGTGCCCGTGGGTAGTAACCGCCTGAAACTACTATAACAAACTGCTGGAATTCACCTTCCGAGGCCAGCTGGTGAACCGTGATAGTACCGCTGGCGCGTGCTAATGTGGAGTCTGGGTTCCGGGCGCCGTGCAGTGGTACGCCGCCAACTCGGTCAGGTCCGGAAGGAAGCAGCCGCAACGGTCTCTGCCGCGTGCCGCGGTCCACCCGGAGCCCTCTAAATCCCACTCAGTCCGGCGTGATACTATGCGACTTGCCGAGGCCCTAACGAGGGTTCGAGCGCTATCACTTTTTGGCCGATAGGCCGTTCGTCTATGTACCAGGTCATTGCTCGCAAGTACCGCCCGCAGCGGTTTTCAGACGTCGTCAGTCAAGACCACGTCAAGCAGACCATAGCCAATGCGATTGAGCAGAATCGCATTGGGCACGGCTATATCTTTTCCGGGCCTCGCGGCACCGGCAAGACGACCATGGCGCGCATCCTCGCCATGTGCCTGAACTGCACTGACGGGCCGAGCATCGATCCAGATCCAGATGATGCGGTGTGCAAAGAGATTGCTGCTGGCTCGGCCATTGATGTCATCGAAATTGATGCCGCTTCGAACCGCCGCATCGACGACATCCGCGAACTCCGCGAAAGTGTACGCTATCGCCCGGCTCGCGACCGCTACAAGATCTTCATCATCGATGAGGCGCATCAGATCACCACGGATGCCTTCAACGCGTTGCTCAAGACGTTAGAAGAGCCGCCGGAGTGGGCGGTCTTCATCCTCTGTACGACGGAGCCGCAGGCGATCCCCGCGACAATCCATTCCCGTTGCCAGAGCTTCCAGTTCCGCACTGTTGACCTTGAGCAGGTCGTTGACCGACTGCGTTGGATCTGCGAACAAGAAGGCGTTGAGACCGACGACGATACCCTAGTGGCAATCGCGTTGGCGGGTGACGGCTCGATCCGCGACTCCGAGTCGACGCTCGATCAGGCCATCGCCGCATGCGGCCTGAAGCTCGATGCTGATCAGGTGCGCGATCTGCTGGGGGCTATCCCGTCGGAGGTTTCAGAGCGCATCTTACGTGCCCTCAAAGAAGGCGACGCTCCTGCGATGCTTGACATCGTGGATCGCAGCTTTCGCGAAGGGCGGCACTCGCAACAGTTCGTCGGTGAGTTGTGTCGTCAATTCCGCAATCTGATGGTGATGAAGATTACTGGTTCAGATACGCGACTGGTCGCGGCGGGTTCCGATGAGAGAGCGCGAGCCAAACAGGTATTGGCAGACTTCTCACAAGAGGATCTGAGCCGCTACACCCAGATCTTGCTCGACCTCTACCGGGAATTGCAGTCCGCATCGCAGCCGAGGTTCCGCATGGAATTGGGCTTGCTGAAGCTGGTCTACGCCGGTCGTTTGCGGCCACTCGAAGAGGTGATAGCAGAACTTGGTGGAAGCGTGGCACCAGCGGCGGCTGGCGGCTCGAAGCCTTCCAGTACGCCGGGCGGCACGCAGGCACGTTCGGCAGCTGCGGTTCGGCCGCCAGCGTCCACTGCACCGAAGACCGCACCGCAGGTAACTTCGCCTCCCCGTTCGTCCCCGTCCAAGGCACAGGAAGCGACGAAGCCGGAAACTACGACGGACCAGTCGAAAGTAGTCGAAGGTTCTCCGAAAGAGCGACTGTTGGCAGCGATGCTTGACGCTGGCGAGGAGTTCGCGGCGGAGGCTGTGCAGCATGCTCTAGTCGAAGATGCTGGGGCCACCGTCGTTCTCCGTCCATCCGCGGTGGATCGCACAACGATCGAACTGACTTGGTCCGGTATCGAGAAGGCAGCTAAGGCCAGCGGCATCGGTCCGATCAAGCTTAGCGACAGCCTCGCGGATTCCGAGGCACCTGCGCAGGCCGCAGGTCAACAGTCCTCGGAAGATTCTTCACCTATCGACAGTGAAGCAGCGAAACGCGCCCTCGCTGATCCCGACATTCAGGCGTTCCAAGAACGTCTTCCTGGGCAGATTAGAGAAGTCCGTAACTTGAGAGAATATTCGTCATGAAACTACCCGGCGGCGGCAACATGCAAAAGATGCTGGCACAAGCCCAGCAAGCGCAAGAGCAACTCAAGCAAGAGATCGCGACCATCCGCGTCGAGTCTTCGACCGGCGGCGGTATGGTCAACGTCAAGATGGATGGCTCCAAGCAGGTGCTGTCGGTCGAGATTGACCCGGAAGCGGTCGAAGATGTCGAGATGCTGCAGGACATGATTCGCGGTGCAATCAACGAGTGCGCCAAGCGCGTCGACGAAGAGTCGCAAGGCAAGATGCAGGGCATGCTTGGCGGCATGGGCCTGCCTCCGGGAATGTTCTAGCCCCTGGTATGAATCCCGATCTCGCCGAACCGATGTCCCGGCTGATAGACGAACTCAAACGTCTGCCAGGCGTTGGCCCCAAGTCCGCCCAACGGATTGCGTTTCACCTGCTTGGAGTGAATCGCGACGAAGCTCAACAACTCGCGGATGCCGTAACGGCCATGCGTGACAAAATTTGACTCTGCTCGCAGTGCAACAACATCGCGGAAGGCGAGCTGTGCCCAATCTGTAGCGACCCCAACCGCGATCGAACCACGGTCTGCGTTCTGGAGCAGCCGAACAACATCATGCTCGTAGAGCGTACGCGGCAATACAACGGGCTCTACCACGTACTGCATGGTGTGATCTCTCCGCTCCGCAACGTAGCCCCGGAAGACCTTAAGGTGAAGAACCTTTTAGAGCGTCTCAAGGACGACGAGATCGAGGAGATCATCCTCGCGACGAGCCCCACGACCGAGGGTCAGGCGACCGCTACCTATCTCGCTCGTCTACTCAAGCCCCTGGGCGTCACCGTGAGCCGGATTGGCATGGGTATCCCGGTCGGCAGTGAGCTGGAGTTCATCGACGAAGCCACGATGGTGGAGTCGATCGAGAATCGACGCAAGGTCTAGCTGTGCGAGGCCCGCCGCCTCGCCGCGATGCTCTCGGGTGTCACGCCCCACTTGTAGGCCAGTAGGCAAGCGACGTTCGTCCAGGTCGTACGCACGACGCCCAACTTGCGCCAGCGGCGTGAAGAGGTCACCGCATCGGCATCGGCGATCTTGATGCGCCCCAACTTCTTTAGTCGTTGGACGAGTTCGTAGTCTTCCATGACCGGAAGGTCGGGGAACCCGCCTGCCTGGGCCAGTGTGCTGGCACGGACAAACAACGCTTGATCACCGTAGGGGAGTTGAAACAGTCGGCACCGCCAGTCCACGAGACGCTCAATCATGCGAAGTCGCCAGCCTGTCCCGTCTAGCTTGAAGCGAAACGCGCCCCCGGCGACTCCGGGACGGCTGAGAGTCTCGTCGACGATGGCGGGAAAGTCAGCCGGTAGCTTCGTGTCCGCGTGGAGGAACAGCAACTGGTCGCCGTGGGCATTTTCGTCACCGATTCGTTGTTGAGTGCCACGACTACGGGGGCTTGTGATGACGATCGCTCCGGCCGCCTGTGCCAACGCGACGGTGGAATCGGTACTGCCGCCATCGACGACGATAACTTCAGAGGGACGGGCCTGACGGACTTCCGTCACCGTCTCGCCGATGTGAGTCGCTTCGTTGAGCGTGGGGATGATGACAGTCAGGCCCAATTGCTGACGATTATCGCCTCCAGGCCAGCAGCTTCTCAAAAATGGTTTTAACGGTGGGCGTCAGTCGCGTTCGGCTATAAGCATCCGCGGCCTTCTTGATCGCCTCAGTTTGGGTGGGATAGGGGTGGATCGTCTTGGCGATCGTTGCGAGCCCTGCGCCGGCGTTCATCGCAAGCGTGATCTCTGAGATGCTCTCCCCCGCATGGCGCGACACCATCGTCGCGCCCAAGATCTGGTCGGTGCCCTTCTTGACGTGGACTTTGAGGAAGCCCTCGGTCTCGCCTTCGAGTATGGCGCGGTCGACTTGGTCCATCTCGATGCGAAACGTATCGAGTTCGACGCCTTTCGCAGCCGCCTCGTGTTCGTAGATGCCAACGTGGGCGATCTCTGGATCGGAGTAGGTGCACCAGGGAATGTTGAGGGCGCTGGTTCGGCTACGTCCGAAGAACAGCGCGTTCTGGATGACGATGCGGGCCGTTGAGTCGGCGGTGTGGGTGAATTTGTACGGGGAGCAAACGTCGCCAGCAGCGAAGACATTGCTGTTAGTCGTCTGCAGCCGGTCGTTGACCTGCACACCTTTGCGGAGGTCGAATGCGACGCCCGCCGCGTCGAGGTTGAGAGTTTCGACGTTGGGCTGCCGTCCGACGCCGACGAGCACCTGGTCGAACTCTCGCTCGACTGTTTGGGCGCCTCTCTCCAAGGAAAGAACGCGGACCGCGCCTTCTCTTCGAACGGCGACGATCTTGGCGCAGCACTCGATCTCGACACTGTCGCGAAGGAGCGACTGCTCGACGATCTCCGCAGCCTCGCGATCTTCCCGCCCGAGGATCTGCCGCGCCTGTTCAAGCAATGTTACCTTCGACCCAAACCGTGCGAACGATTGCGCCAGCTCGACGCCGATCGGTCCGGCACCGATCACGGCTAGTCGCCGGGGCAGCTCTGTCAATGAAAAGACGCTTTCGTTGGTAAGCGCTGCCGACTCCTTAAGACCTGGTATCGGCAAAGTGACGGCACGCGCTCCGGTGGCGATGCAGGCCTTGCTGAAGACGAGCTTGGTGCCAGCGACCTCGATTTCGTTCGGACCCGTGAAGCGAGCGTCGCCGATGAAGACATCAACGCCTAGGTCCGTGAAACGCCGCGCGGAGTCATGTTCGCTGATCCCCGCGCGAAGGCTCCGCATCCGCTCCATCACTGCAGCGAAATCCACCGTGACGCCTTCTGGGACGTTGATGCCGAAATTGCCCGCGTTGCGGACATCCGCTGCGGCTCGCGCCGCTCCGATCAACGCTTTTGAGGGGACGCAGCCGACGTTCAGACAGTCGCCGCCCATTAGGTTGCGTTCGATGATGGCGACTCTACCTCCCAGGCCAGCCGTTCCGGCGGCGGTGACGAGGCCCGCCGTCCCCGCACCGATGACAACCATGTTGTAGCGATCGGCGGGATCTGGGTTGACCCAGTCGGGTGGGTGAACGTTTTCGGCGAGTTTCTGGTTATGCTCGTCGAGCGGTGCCAACTCGGGGATGGCGTCGACGAGGCTGCGGAGATCGGTCATGGAGGAGGACTCACTTCTGCTCGTTTAGAGTCCAATCGTACTCCAGCCACTTGATTTTGGGCTTTTTGCCCGACGCCAGCGCTTGCTTCAGAGAACGGGAGTAACCAGCGGCGTACTCCAGCGAAGATCCAGCGGCCTGCTTGAAGTCGCCAGCATACCAGTCGTAGAGCTGCGTCAGTTCCACCGTCGAGCCACCATCGTTATAGCGAAACCATCGTTCACTCGCGTGAGTTGCCCGTGTCTGCACGTCGAGTTGTTCGTTGATTTGCGATCCGACGTAAGCTTGTTGGCGTAGCTTCGGGCATCCGATCGCGGCGCAGACCAAGGCGAAGTGGATACGGGGTTCGATGAAGTGCGGGCGAATCTGCTCGTGCTCGATCTGGCTGAGGCTGTAGGTTTCACCGCCTATGACCCACCGCTCGGCATCCCAGCGCTGTTTGCCTGGGATGTCATGAATCGACGCGACCGGATAGTTGTCCAAGATCAGCCGCAACGTGAACGCATTGTAGGCGTTGGTCAGCAGCGCCAACTTCTCGTTTCTACCTAGGTCGTCGAACGCTGCCGCACCAACCGCGGCAATATAGGCGTCTAACTCGGTTTGTTCTTGCCTCATGCCCTGGTAGTCGACCATGCCGTCGCCGTCGACGAAGCGCGTGAGCAACGCATCGAACAACGAGTGATCAAACGTCGGCCCGTTGGGCTTCACCTGGTAACTTTCAGTGAGTTCGACTTTAGGTGGTCCGAATAGTTGAGCCAGCATATTGGGAACCAGGTTCGCATAGAGCGCGACAGAGAAAAATAGTGTCGCGAGCATGGCCATCAACCATGGCGGTCGCCTCTTCGGCTGCTCCGACTCTTCGTTCGTGGCAACGGTGGTCGCCGACTCCGCGAGGTCGGCCTGCTTGGCGAGCGCCTTTTGCGCCAACTTGGTGACGTAAACCGTGACTCCCACGGTCGCCAGAAGCCCGACACTGATGAGCGCCCAGCGCTGAAGGCTGACTTCGCTACCTCCTGATGCGGCAGCGAGACTCTGGCCCCCGATGTAGCCCAAATACACGTAGAGCAACGTGCCTGGCATCATGAAGATCGCGCTCGCAAGAATGCACGGCCAGAAACGAATCGGCGTCACCCCGTAGAGATAGTTCTGGAGGTTGAACGGAATCGCTGGGGAAAGCCGCAGCATCGCGACGATCTTCCAGCCGCCTTCTTCGATAGCTCGGTCCATCGCCTCGAATTTCGGGTTGCGCTGAGCCATCTGTTTGACCTTATCGCGCGCCAGGTAGCGAGCGATCAAGAACGAGAGCGCCGCACCCAACGTCGCACCACAGATCACCGCTACGAAGCCCCAACCGATCCCGAAAATCGCTCCGCCGGCCAGCGTCAGCGCCGACCCTGGCAAGAACGCCACGGACCACACCGCGTACACCAACGCGAAGATCACGGGCCCCCAGGGCCCCAGTCCCGCGATCCAAGTCTGAAGAGCCTGGAGCGCAAGCTCAATCGGGGCGGCACGAATGATCAGCACGAATCCGGCCACGGCAAGCGCAAGACTTAGCCGTGTCACCCAGGTACGGATTTGGATGTCAGGGTACTGTGCCATCAATCTACGTCTGCCTGATTCGTTCGCAGGGCCTGCGTAGAAGGTTACATAAGTTGCGGACCAGGCGGGTCACTCGTCGGACGGATGAGCCTTTGCCATTGGGGGAAACGAGTGTGCCGTCTTAGCCCACACCAACGGTTTCCCGTACAACTTAGCGGTTGCGAAGGCTCGTACGGCCCGCCACGAAGCGAAGAAGTTGATGATATTGGCCCACACCATCCGGATTGGTGCCAGGGACGCGTGTCGCCAGCCATAGAGGTTCCATCCCAAGCCTACGCGGAAGGCGAGGCGCCAGAGGACCAGCCCACCGTTGGCCCACAGTAGTCCTGACAACAGCGGACGCGCGGTGATGGCCTCCCCCAAAGCCCACGGTGTGCCCGTTGCAGTGGACCAGTACCAGCGCGTCAGGCCAAACAGAAACAGGCTCGCAGCCAGTAAATTTGGAATCTGGTTGATCAGCCCCTTGCGGTCCCGCCACAGCCAATAGAGTTGACGCGGATCAATCCGCCAGCCAAAGCGTTCCCACGATTGCAAGTTATTGCCAGCGATCCAACGAGACCGCTGGCGCACGGCGGTCTTGAAGGTCGACGGGAAATAGGATCGCGTAGCGATGTGCTTTCCAGACTCGAGCTCCATTTCGTAGGAGAAGATCTGCCGCATCCCGAGAGCGTTCACTTCGAGGCCCAAGAAGTAATCTTCCGTTAGGCACCGCGGATTGAGCGTCTCCTCGCCACGGAGAATCCGAAATCGTTCGATGACCTCACGATGCAGGGCGGTCGCGACCCCTGCCGACGGAATGAACCCTCCCCATGCCGCGCGGACCCGCAGGTCCTTGCAATGGAACTCCGCGAACTCGTCGGCATAGACCCCATGAGTCAGCTTGTGGGGCTTCATGGGAAGCGGCAGCACCGGAAATTGGACCATGTGATGGTGTTGCAGCAGCCGCGCGGACTCACGCAGCTCCAGCGGGTGGATGACGTCTTCGGCGTCGTGGAAAAGAAAGATGTCGTAGCGACGACCGTGGCGATTCTCCTCGAGGAATAGGTTGTTCAGCAGCTGGTTGATGTTGTCCGCTTTGGTTGTTGGTCCAGGGCGTTCTCCATGTGACCAGTGAACTTTTTCTGAACGTCGCTGCGCCTTGCGGGCGGCAGCCATCGACAACTCGTCGTTCGGGTAGAGCGCCAGCCAGATGTCGTAGTTCTCGTACTGGATCGCCGCCAGATTCGTCTCGACCATCGTCTCGATGACGTCGGCTTCCTGCCAGCAGGGGACGACAATGGCGATTCGGGGTTCAGCAATCGGGTCGGCAGGCTGATTCGGGGCACGGCGGGGCCGCAGCCTGCTTCGTACAAGCAACCACAACCAGCTCAAGTCAATGACGAGATCGTCAAGACCGCTCGCGAGAACCCAAACAGCGAGGGGCGCGAGGAGCTCCAGTGCCAAGCGGTCGAACAACCACATAGGACGGGCGCGGAGCCTCCAGGCGAAAAGAGTATCACAGATGGGCTACTGACCCCGTTTGAACGGATCGAACGATGGCTTGTCCAAGAACTCGACGGCAGAGTGGTAGAGCAGCACGAGCATGAGTGCACAGAACGCTAAGGTTGCTGGCAGGAAGGTAGGGAACCCGTAGCCCACGTAGAATCGTTGTGCGGGACCGATTTGGCTCCAGAGGCTGTCGAAAGCGGCCCAGAAGAGGGCGCCCGCGATGAGTGAGGTCCAACGTGACGATCCCTGCCATCCATGCTGCGGTGCGAGCAGAAGGGCGATGCCCGTCACGAGAAACACCAGAGCGGGAGTAGCATCCGTAGAGTTAGAGAACAGCCAAACGAGAGCGATCAGCACCGCGCCGACTGCTCTCCGCAAGCGAGTGTGACTCGGGCAGGGCGGGGCTACCGACGCAGGCGCAACAATCGCGGCTACCGAAAGCGCCGTCGGGACCACGGGGGAACCGAGCAAACCCACGGCGACCTCCCGCGCGAGCGGGTTGAAGGAGAAACCGAGCGACGTCCAGACAGGAAAATACTCGTTGAGCTGTTCGATTCCGACCCAGCCGAACGTGGAGATCACGATGGCCCACACCGCAGCCTCGGGCTGGTGTCCGAGCAGAGACGGTCGACCGCAGGACTCCGCCAAACCGTCGACACAGAGCCACAGACCCCAGGCTGCCAAAACTGAATGCCAAGCCTCCGCGATCGGCAACCATTCACCCGCCAGTATCGGCGCCGCCAGCGCCAGACCCACCCAAAACCGCCGTGGGGGACGTCGACCGCCGAGCCTAGACCAGTTCACGATCAAGCCAATGCTGGCCAGTCCGCAGATGACGGGAAGAGCCCAATTCACTTCGTGCTACCCTACCTCAAAATGCCTCCACGGTGAACTTATTCGCGCATGCAGCTGGCATTTTCGTACCCCTTAGACGCATCCGACGACGAAGCGATTCAGGCTTTGCCCGAGGGTCCGGGCGTCATCAAGCTCGACCTCTCCGAGGCAGCCCCCTACATCGGACGCGCACGCAACCTGCGACGCCGCTTGCCGCGTCTGCAGCGCTTGTTCGGCGAGCGGACGATCCAAGCGCACTACCAGCCGGTCGGATCCTCATTTGAGGCGAAAATCGTGATGTGGCACGCGGCCAGAGACGCTTGGCCCACGGACTATCGTGAGCGCTTGCGCCTCCGACCCGCTCTGCTCGTCAAGGCTCTACCGAACAATCGATTTCCGCGGCTATCGTTGAGCTCACGGATCACCGGCACAGGGCTCTACTACGGGCCGTTCAGGAGCCGCGTATTCGCCGAGCGGTTCGAGGAGTCGCTGCTCGATTTCTTCCAGGTGCGCCGCTGCACCGAGAACTTGGAGCCAGCACCGGATCATCCCGGTTGCGTCTTTGGTGAGATCGGAAAGTGCTTGCGCCCCTGTCAAGAGGTCGTGACTGACGAAGAGTATCGCTCCGAATTTGGACGTCTCTTGCGGGCTCTCGAGTCGAGCGGTGAATCGCTGATCGGTGACATCGAGCGAGAGCGCAATGCCGCTAGTGAACGACTCGAGTTCGAACAGGCAAAGAGCCTGCACGACAAAGCGATAGCGGCCCGCAAATTGTTCTCAAGTACTCCTGAGGCGACGGATCTCGACCGCTGGCACGGCGTGGTCGTCCAGAAAGGCGTCGGGCCTTCCTCGATCGCACTTTTCCCGGTAAGTGGCGCTGTCGTGCAGCCGAAGATCGAACTCGAACTCCAACTGGCCGATGCGGGGTCGCTCGATCAACGACTGCGAGAGAGCATCGAAACTGCCGAGTTTGAAGTTGGTTCTCCCGCCGAGCGCCAGGACTCGATGGCGATCGCCTCTCGCTGGCTGTTCAGCTCCTGGAGCGACGGAGAGTTTCTACCAATCCCCAGCTTCGACAAGATCCCCTATCGCAAGTTGGTCAACGCTGTTTCTCGAGTCGCGCAGGGCCGCAAGCGACGCTAGCTCATCTTTCCTAATTCCTGCCGGTAACTCGGTCGATATGGGCTACGAGGTTCTCCATGTCTGTTTCCGTAAATACCATGCGCCTGCGTGAGGCCACGCTAGAGGACGACGAATTCCTGGTGGAGCTAGTCGAAATGTTCCTAGCTGACGCCGCGGACCAGTTGGCATTGCTGGAGGCTGCCATCAACTCTCCCGACCAGTTTGAGGTCAGCAGAAAGGCTCATCGGCTGCGAGGTGCGTGCAGCAATGTCGGGGCCGAGGTGATGTCCCAGCTCTGCGGAGAGTTGGAGGAGCAGAGTGCGTCGGGGACGGTGATTGAGTCGTCGGTAGGCAGCCGTCTTCGAGACGAGTTTGTCCGGGTCAACACGGCGCTGCTGGAGTGCGTCTCTGACGCGAAGAGTAGGGTCGCGTAGGCCGTGCGAGTACTTGTCGTAGACGACGATCCAACGACGGTGCTTGCCGTGAGCCACGCTCTCACGCGATTCGGTTACGAAGTCCAAACTGCCACCAACGGTCTTGAGGCCTGGAATCAACTCGAGGCGGAAGAAATTCCGATCGTCGTAACCGACTTTGAGATGCCGATCGAGGACGGGTTGACGCTCTGCAAGCGTATCCGTGCCGCGGAGTTTCGACATTACACCTACGTTGTTCTGCTCACTCATCACGAAGAGAGAGAAACTCTGATGACAGCTTGGTCATCCGGGGTAGACGATTTTGTCAACAAACCACTCGACGCCGCGCAGCTGCGTGTACGGCTACTCGTCGCCCAGCGAATTGTCACGCTGGAGCGCGAACTGCGAGAACGAAACAGTCAGCTGGCTCGGGCCAACGCGGGGTTGGAAGTTCTCAGCCGCGTTGACGCTCTTACTGGAGCAGGCAATCGAGCGGCATTCCACGAACAGATCGAAACCACCCATGCCCAGGCACTCCGCAGCGGGCGGTCCTACGGTGTGGTCGTCTGCGACCTCGACCACTTCAAACAGATCAACGACCAGAACGGTCACCAGTGCGGAGACCGCGTACTTACCGGGGCGGTAGCCGCGATTCGTAACGTTGCCCGTCGGGGCGATGTCGTCTTCCGCTACGGGGGCGACGAGATCGTCCTTGTGGTTCCCGACGAGGAATTAGAGAGCGCCAGGAACCTTACCGAACGCGTTTGCGCCGAACTTGGCCGAGTCGAGTTTCACGACGGCGAAGGACAGCCGTTCCGCCTGACGGCGAGCTTTGGAGTTGCTACCTACCCCGAAACGAGCGGAGAAGGTGCTGACTGGGCCGAGGTATTCTCCCATGCCGACGAGGCGATGTATGTCGTCAAGCGTCGAGGCGGCAACGGCGTCCACGCCGCCGAGCTATGGGATGGGGGCCGACCTGCTTACCGGTCCGATGACATGACCCAGCAGACGACGCTCACACCCGCTTAGCTAGCTCTGTTCGGCCCAGTTACAATGGGGAGTTCCATGCTGAAACTCCGGGGCGTGTTATGCCCGATTGCCACGCCGTTCGACCATCTAGGCGGACTGCGCGCTACGAAGATTCGTCACAACGTGGGCCGATTGGAGCTAACCACGCTCAGTGGACTGATCGTTGGCTCAAGCTGGGGCGAGGGCCCACTGCTTGGCGAGGCCGACCTGTTTGAACTTTGGGGTGAGGCGAAAACGGCTGCCAGCGGTGACAAGCTCCTACTTGCCGCGGCTAGTGCGGAAAGCGTTCAGGAGAGCCTTGGGCGTTGCCGTGCGGCCGAGAGTGCTGGGTTTGACGCCGTTTGGCTAGCTCCCCACCGGACGTATGCGGGCGACGCTGGCCTGCAGTTGCTCTACTACCAGTCGATTGCCGACGGTTCGCCGCTACCCGTGGTTGTCGGTGAGATCGACCAATGCATCCTGCCCGCAGCCGAGGTGGTAAAGCTGGCGGCACATCCCAAAGTCGCGGCGATCTGTTCCGGCGACCAGCCCTTGGAACATCTCTCGGTACTGCTGGGCGCCAGTGACTGCGCTCCTCTCACCTCGCAGGTATCGGGCCTGGTCGATGCGCTCGCCGGTGGAATTCACGCCGCGGTTCTGCCTCTGGCGAACGTGCTCCCCTTCCATCTGCTGTCCATTGAAGAGGCGGTTCGTACCCGGGAAGTTGAAGCCGCTGGAGACCTGGAGAGGCTTCTGGAGCCGATTGATGCAGCCCTCGCTCGACACGGCGTGCCGGGCCTCAAGCACGCGATGGACTTGCGTGGCTACTACGGCGGAGCAAGCCGGCTGCCGTTGCGGGCACTTGGATCCGAGGCACAGGCCGAGATCGCATCCGCGCTAGACGGCCTGGCGAGCTAGCAGCGTCGCTACAACGATTTCTCGGCGAGGTCTCCGATCACCGGCAGCGAAAACCGCTCGCCCGCGCTCGTCTTCACCAACATTAGAATCCAGACAACCAGCAGAGCCGCTTCGATCAAGCTGCCCAGCGGGAATCCATGATCGCCGAAAATAAGGCGGAACCAGAGCCCGATCACCCAGTGGGATAGCATCCACGCAACGAATAAGTAGAGCCCCTGGTAGGCGTGAAAGCGAACGGTACGCTCGCCGCGAAACCGCTCAGTCGCGAGCACATATACCGCGACGATCCAGCCCAGCCAAGGCACGTAGCATAGGATCGAGGCGGCCCTGGGGTTGAGCCCGTCGCCAGGAATCCCCCCTGACACCGGCCCCGTTACCGGTTGCGGTGTTCCGCAATGTCTGCAGAATCGCTGATCGTCCCCGGCTTGTTCTCCGCAGTTTGTACAGAAGGGCACAGTCGCTGTCCTCACTCAAAAACAGATACGGAAGGCGTGCCGCGCCGGTTCCCTGTCTCGAAGGCTCAATTGTAAGTGAAGGCGTGGCTAGACAACCAAAATCTGGTGATCGAGGCAGTCGGGGTCGATCGCATCGTATAGGGTGGGAATCAACTGGTCGCCATATTGCGCGAGAAACGGCAGTGCGCAGTAGAGCCTTTCCTGCAGTGTCTTTTCTGGGTATATCAGGTTTGCCAACCGGTCGGCATCACCTGAACTGCGGTCGTTCCGCCTCAGACTCTCGCGAGCGGCCTTGGCCCGTATCTTGGCCAACTGATAATTGATCTTACGTTGCGAATTCGCGAACGCTTCTCCCAATGTGGGATCAAAGTCCGCCAGTGAATCCTGGATGTGCCCCAGCGCCTCGTGGATCACCACGCCCTCGTTGTCGAATGCCTTCTGCACCTCTGGCGGTGTCAGTAGGTTCGCAATGTTTTGACGAAGCTCTTCTCTAGGCGCGAAGCAGCCAGGAACGTCAAGCTCATAGCGCTTCAGCAGTTTCTGTGTACGGCTATCGAGCAGCGTGAAACAAGCCCGAGGCAGTACCACCGGCATTCGCCCGAGCAGCAGTTTATAAATCACTGCTGACTGTGCCAGATACGCTAACTCGGCGGGGCCGCCGACAAACACGGCAGTTGGCAGCAGGTAGTCTTGCAGGACGGGTCGCAGCAGCGCGTTCGGTGAAAACCCCTCCGGCTCTAGCCGAATTGCCTCAATCAACTCGGCTGAGCTAAGCGCGGTACCGTTGGCCAAGTAGCGATCGTCCGATCGACGGATTGCCGAGCGCCGACCGTCGCTGAAACGAAATAGAAAGCTTGTACCGGGGCCGACTACAACTTGTTGGTGGTATCCAGCCGCCTCCAGTTGGGTGCCACGTTCGGTGACTGCCGCGAGCAGGTCGTCGCCCTTGTCCACGGCCTCGCGAATCAGCTCACCGGCAACCGAGCGCAGTTGGGGATCCATTGGGTCCAGGAAAATCAGGCCGTAAGCACCCAACAGGTCTTCGAACAGCCCACGGAAAGCCTGTCCGAGAGTGCGGCCCTCGCTGTAGTACTCCTCGACTCTTCGGACGACCTCATCTCCATGTGGTGTACCGGCGCAGGCCTCTCGCAGCGCATCCGTCACGCCAGCAGGCAGCTTGGCACCGCCAACCGGGGCGCTGTCGGCAGCTTGCGCTTTGGCCTCGGCAATCCGGGGCTCGCCGTCCGCGTCAAACACCCAAGAGTGATCGACTTCAGCTAGGTCGTGGTCTTCGGTCGCCAGCCAGAAGACAGCAACCGCTTGAATGCCTCGGTCCCGAAGCGTCGCGGCATGCTTAGCCGCGGTCAGGGCCTTGAACACCGAAAATATCGGTCCGCCGAATAGGCCCACTTGCTGTCCCGTAGCGACGACGACCGTTCCTGGCTGGGCCAGAAGATCTAGGTTCTGCTTGGTGACCTCTCCCGCCGAGTGGTTCTGATTCCGCAAGGCCTCGACGACCGTCGCCCGGCGCTCGTCTGGATAGTCGATCGCGGCCAACGTCGACTGCACCGAGTCTAGGCTCGGTTGGTGAGGGTAGAACTGCTTCACCTGCTCGAAGTTGTAGAGCAGACTCGTGAAGAGCGGTGTCGCCCCGGGCAGGGACGTATGAGGAATGCGGACGGATTTCATTGCGCGCGGCAAAACGTACGAGCGAGTCCGAAGATGCCCACGCGCAAACGAGCGTTAAGCAGAGACCAGCGATGCGTTCGACTCACTCTCTTGGGGGGAATCTCGCCTCAGGATATCAAATGCTCCCGGGCACAAATGGACGGATCAGTACGTTGATATGCTTTGGGTGGAAACGCAGTTCGAAAGTGCAAGGAGTTTACATTTCATTCCCGTTCTGCCGCCAGAAGTGTACCTACTGCAACTTCGCATCGGGTGTGCACTCCGGTGAACTGCAGGCCGCATATCTTGGAGCGGTCGAGAGAGAGATTCGATCAACCGACGCCTTCTCGTTCGACACGCTCTACCTCGGGGGCGGAACGCCCAGTCTGCTCGACGAACCGGAACTCGTCCGACTGATTGAGGCCCTGCGTCCCCAGTCGCTTGCCGAGTTCACGATGGAGGCCGCCCCAGGAGACCTAACGCTGGAGAAGGCGCGTGCTTGGTCGCGTCTCGGCGTGAACCGGGTCAGCTTCGGTGTCCAAAGTTTCGATGAGAAGGTGGCCCGCGGTTCTGGGCGTCGTCACACCGCCCAGACAGTCGTCGACGAAGTCGCTCTACTGCGATCCGTAGGTATCGAGCGCATCAACATCGATCTGATCTCTGGTCTGGCTTGGCAGACTAGTGCATCATGGGCGGCCGAGTTCGAATGGATCGACCGTCTGAACCTTCGCCACGTTTCGGTTTACATGTTGGAATCCGACGACGAGAGCCGCTTGGGCTCCGAGTTGAGACGGGGCGGCTCTCGCTACGGTGCGACTGAGGTGCCCTCGGAAGACCAGATCGCCGAGTTCTACCTCGCCGCCGTTGATCGATTGCGGAGCATTGGCATCGAGCGGTACGAGATCTCGAACTTTGCCGCCGCCGGACACGAGTCGCTCCACAACCACAAGTACTGGACGTTGCAGCCTTACATCGGCTTCGGCGCGGACGCTCATTCCTTCGATGGCGTGCGCCGCTGGGGCAACGTCCGCCAGCCCGCCGACTACGTGCGGTGCAGCGATGCCGGAGAGTCGATTCGGGTCTCGGAAGAAGTTCTAGACGAGGATCGCCGCACCGCCGACCTTCTCATGACCGGACTTCGCACCCGCGAGGGAGTGACCTTGCCCGCCGAGGCTGTAACCAGGCTCGAACCGCGGATCGCCAAACTCAGAGAACTTGGCTGGCTAGAGCAGCCAGCGCCGAAACACCTCCGGTTGACCGACACGGGCGTGATGTACTCGAATGAAGTACTCCAGGAACTGCTGTTTTAAACCATAAATCATGATTTCTCCCGCTGACTTCCGAAGCGATACCGTTACCCGCCCGACCGCCGCCATGCGCCGTGCCATGGCTGAGGCCGAGGTCGGCGACGACGTATTCGGAGAAGACCCGACCGTCAACGAACTCCAGGCCCGCGCCGCTGAGATCCTCGGCAAGCCAGCAGCTCTGTTTGTTCCATCCGGAACGATGGGCAACCAAATCGCGATCAAGGCCCACACCCAGCCGGGCCAAGAGATCATCTGCGACGACCGTTCGCACATCGTGCTCTATGAGATGGGCATGGTTTCTCAGTTCTCTGGCTGCCTCGTGCGTGGCGTGCCGACTACTGACGGCGTCTTGGGTTGGTCTGACGTTGCGGCGCGCATGCGGCAAGCGACAGATCACTTTCAAGGCACCGGGCTCGTCGTCATTGAGAACACCCACAACGCGGGGGGCGGCACGCCCTATTCGTTGGCAACCATAGAAGAGATCTCCGAGAAGGTACACGCCCGAAGTGTTCCAGTGCATATGGACGGTGCGCGCTTGTTCAACGCGGCCACGGCGATGGGCTATCAGGCCAAAGACGCCGTCGCTTCGATCGATTCTGTTTCGGTGTGCTTCTCAAAAGGACTCGGAGCTCCGGTGGGCTCGGTGCTTGCCGGAGAGGCCGAGTTTATCGCTCGTGCGCACCGCATCCGAAAGGCCTTGGGAGGCGGTATGCGTCAGGCCGGTGTCATTGCTGCCGCAGCGAGAATCGCGCTCGAAGAGGGGCCCGCTATGCTCGCGCGGTCCCACTCTGACGCCCAGTTTCTCGCGGACTCGATTCGCCAAATGGATGGTGTCGAACTAGTGGCTGAGGTGCCAACGAACATACTCTTCTTTCGGGTCACGAAGCCCGGGGTTACAGCGATCGCAGTAGGCGAGGGCCTTAAGCAGCGGGGCATCCTGGTGCTGGCTAGAGCCGACCGTATCCGCGTCGTCACCCACCGTGACGTGAATCGAGAAGACTGCGAAAACGCTGTCGCTGCTTTGAGAGAGTCGCTAGCGACTGCTTAGCGGTAGAAGTGTTCAACCAAGAACATCGGAATGGCTGGCACGTAGGTGACGAGGAAAAGGATAAAGACCAATACGGCGACGAAAGGAACGTTCGCCTTGCTCACGTCCCAAATATCGGCCTTGGCGATGGAACAGGCCGTGACAAGTACGCTGGCCACCGGCGGAGTCTGCTGACCAACGGCCATGTTGAGCGTCACGATCAGGCCAAAGTGCACCGGGTCAATGCCCGCCGCATGCACCAGTGGCATCACGATCGGCACCACCAATATGATCGCCGCCGCCGAGTGCATGAACAGCCCAATCACAAGGAAGAAGATGTTCAGAATCAGTAGGATCATCCAGCGGCTGGAGGTAAACTCCATCAGGCTCTCGGCGAACATCTGTGGCGCTTGAACGCCGGTCAGGTAGTCGCCGAGCAATGCCGAAGCGCCGACCAGCAGCATGACGGTGGCCGTTTGCAGTCCGCCTTCGACCATCGCCGCCCGCAGTACGCTCCAGTTCAACTCTCGATAGACAAGGCTGCCAATCAGTAGTGCCGCCACCACGGCAAGTCCCGCACCTTCGGTAGCCGTTACCCAGCCAGAAAAGATACCGCCCAACACGATGACCGGAAGCAGCAACGCCCATGCCGCTTCCTTGAAGGTCTCCCGCACTCGCGTGAGTTGGAATGCTTCCTCTACCGGATAGTTGTTCTTAACTGCTGTCCACCAAGCGACGCACATCAGCATCGCGCCGCCCAATAGCCCTGGGACCGCACCAGCGAGGAACACCTCGACCACCGAGGTGCCCGCCATCACGGCATAAATAATCATCGGCAGCGATGGTGGAAGGATCACGGCTAACGTAGCCGCCGATGAGGTGACAGCCGCCGCATACTCCTTGGGATAGCCCTTACGTTGCATTGCCGGGATCAGAATCGAGCCCAGTGCCGCAACACCCGCGACTGCCGAACCCGAAATCTCGGCGAAGAACAGCGACGACCCAATCGTCACCATCGCAAGTCCACCGCGGACGAATCCGACCAAAGCCGAAGTAAACGTAATCAGCCGCCGCGAGATACCGGTTGCGTTCATGATGGCTCCGGCCAAGATGAACAGCGGTATGGCGATCAGCGTGAATTTCGTGGTGCCACTGTAAAGCGTGAGGCCCACATTGGGGATGATGTGCGTTCCCCAGGTCAACGCCATCGTTACCGCAGCCGTTACCCCCAGTGCAACGCCAATCGGAACATCGATGAGAATCAGTAGCAGCAACGCCAGCAGCATCAGGAAGAGGATCACGACGTCGACTCCTCTTCCTGTTGCTTGAGCCAGCCGGTGAACGCGATGATCTCCGCCACGATAAAGATCACCGAGCCGATTGGTATCACCGACTGCGTGATCTGTGCGGACATCCACGGCAGGCTAACCAGGTAGGTGTCTTCGAGAGCCTCAAGCACCCTCCAGCCGGCCCACGCAGCCACGACGAAGAAACCGACGACGATCGTCACCCGAATCCATCCCAGCACGATGCGTAAACGCTTCGGGGAGTTCGCTACCAGGCGGGGAAATCCGATGTGTACTCGGCGCAGTGCCGCTAGCCCGGAGCCGTAATAGGTCAACCACGCGAGCAAGATCGGCGCCACCTCGTCGTACCAGATCAGTGGCGCCCCGAACTGCCGGAACAAGAATCCCGAGACGACGACCACTGCCAGCAGAGTCGTCAAGACGATGACGACCCACTCTAGGGAGCGGTCTAATGTACTGCGAAGGGAAGACACGAAGGAGTTGTGCGGAGAGACTGGCTGTGAACGCGATTGTACCTTCTCTAGGAGTCCGCTAGCTGCAAGGCACGTTCGATCCATTCCTTACCGCCAGGCACTTCTTCGGAGAACTCGGTATAGATCTGTTGGCTGGCGTCGATAAAAGCCTGCCGGTCGATCTCATTGATAGCGATTCCCGTGGTTCTTAACTCGTCAAGTAATTCGTCGTCCATGACTTCGGCTTTATCGAGCACCCACCCCTGCATGTCACGCGCGATCTCTTCCAACTTGCCCGTGATTTCGGATGGTAATGATGCCCAGCGGTCGCGGCCGACGGTTAGGTACGCCGGCGAATAGACGTGGTTGCTCAGCGACAAGTACCGCTGCACCTCCTGAAACTTCTGGCTCCAGATCTGCACCAGCGGATTCTCCTGCCCGTCGATCACCCCAGTCCTCAGAGCCACGAAGACTTCGGCCATCGACATCGGCGTCGGACTGGCTCCGTAAGACTGAAACAGTCGCAGACGCCAGCGTCCTAGCGGCGTGCGCAGCTTGATGCCAGCCAAATCACTAGGGGTCACAATCGGCCTTGCATTATTAGTGATTTGACGGAAACCGTTCTCAAAGAGTCCGATTACTCCCAGCTGTCGACTCGCTGCCAGCGGCGCGATCGACGGCCAGAAGACGGCCTCGGAAACTCGGCGCACATGCTGGCGATCTTTCAACAGGTACGGCATCTCGAAATAGCCAAACGCGTCGACTTCACTTGACATGATGGTGGAATTCAGTACGAAGTCGACCGTGCCCAGCTTCAGCTTCAGCAGCATTGTTCGGTCGTCGCCGAGTTGGCTCGAACTGAATACCAGCACCTTGACTTTACCTGCCAACGCTGCGTTCGCCCTGCGAGCGAACTCCGTCGCCGCGATGCCGACCAGCGAGTCTGGGCTATTGACTGATCCGAGCCGCAGTTCGATCGGTCCACCAGTGGATTGGCAGCCGTACGCAAGAGCCGATGCCGTTACCGCGCAAAATGTTCGCCGATCAATCATTCCGCAGCATTATCTCGTACTCGATGCAGTCAGAGTCGATGACATAATCAGATCAGGCCATCTCCGGTCGTTTTCCTTTTATGGCATCGGTTTCAGAGCCCCCTCCCAGCATCGCTCAAGCACCTCCGGCCCAGTCGTTCTGGGCTGCGGTGCGGGCTTCGCTCACTGGCCGTCGCCAAGACTACACTAAGCTGCCCCTACCACGGGCCATCCTTCTTTTGGCGGTGCCGATGGGGCTGGAACTCCTCATGGAGTCCACTTTTGGGCTGGTCGACATTTTCTTTGTCGGCAAGTTGGGTCCTGCCGCGGTAGCGACGGTTGGCCTCACTGGTTCGTTGATCATGTTGCTATTCGCGGTGGCGCTCGGCCTGAGCATCGGCGCGACGGCAACGGTCGCTCGTCGTATTGGAGAGGGCGACGAAGAGGGTGCTAGCCTCGCCGCGGTTCAGGCGATCGGCGCCGGTATTGTCGTCTCGGTCCCGTTCGGCATTCTGGGCTGGATCTGGGCTCCGCGGATGCTCGCGTGGATGGGCGGTACGCCCGATGCGATAGCCGGTTCGGGCTATACCAGCTTCCTTTTCGGTGGATCGATCACGATCTTCCTGCTGTTTCTGAACAATGCGATCTTTCGCGGTGCTGGCGACGCTGCGATCGCGATGCGTTCTCTTTGGCTCGCCAATCTGATCAACATCGTGCTCGACCCATGCCTCATCTTCGGATGGGGCCCGTTTCCGGAGATGGGCCTTGAGGGAGCAGCGGTGGCGACGACCATCGGACGCGGTACAGGTGTCCTGTTTCAGTTTTGGGCGCTAGCAACGGGCGAGCGGCAGGTGCTGCTGAGGCGCAGGATGCTGCGACTCGATTGGGCGGTAATGAGCCCCCTACTAAAGATCTCTCGCAAGGGCATGGCACAGTTTTTCATTGCCACTGCCAGTTGGCTTGGTGTCATGCGGATCGTTGCACTGCTCGGGGACGACATCCTCGCGGGCTACACCATTGCGCTGCGGCTCATTCACGCCGCCATCCTGCCCTCATGGGGAATGAGTAACGCCGTCTCCACCTTGGTCGGCCAGAACCTAGGCGCGAACAAACCAGAGCGCGCCGAGCAGTCGGTTTGGCTCACAGGCAAGTACAACTTCATCTTCCTAGCAACGATGACCGCCATCTTCGGACTGACAGCCGAGTTCCTGACCGCGTTGTTTACAGACGACCCCGCAGTGATTAGCGCAGGTGCGCAAGCGCTTCGGGTCTCCAGTCTGGCGTACGTGTTTTCCGCTTATACGATGGTGTTTTCGCAAGCGTTCAATGGAGCAGGCGATTCTGACACGCCGATGAAGATCAACTTCTACGTGATGTGGCTCTGGCAACTGCCGCTCGCTTATTTGCTGTCTCAGACCCTCGGTTTTGGCCTGCCTGGCGCGATGTCGGCCATCGTGATCTCGATGGCCACCTGGGCGGTGGTGGGCTTCGTTATCTTTCGCCGCGGCAATTGGAAAACAGCAACCGCCTAGACAGGCCGGTTGACTCGACCGCCACCGGGGCGGCAAGCTGGAAAGCTTATGTCTGACCAGAAGCCCCGTGTAATTGCCGACGACCCAGATGAAACGGTCCTCGAATTCCTTGCAGACCGAGTAGAACTACTGCCGTGGGAAGTCGCGGTACAGGGTTCCGACGAGCACATCGACGGAATTTATACCTACAGCCATCCCCATGTCGCCGGCGCGATGCTCGACAAGCTCAACGGTATTCGCATCGTCAGCAACTACGGTGTTGGCGTCGATCACATCAACGTCAAGGAAGTCGTGGAAAGGGGTATTGCTTGTGGCAACACACCGGGAGTGTTGAACGGTGCGACAGCCGACATGGGAATGGCCCTATTGATGGCTGCGGCGCGCCGTGTTGGCGAGGGTGATCGCTATGCCCGCTCACCGGCGTTTCTCGTGCATGACCCTGGCTTCATGTGGGGCCACGAGGTCCACTCCAGCACGCTCGGTATCATCGGCATGGGTGCGATCGGCCAGACCGTTGCCAAGCGCGCCAAGGGATTCGACATGGAGATCCTCTATCACAACCGCCGCCCGAGTCCCGAAGCCGAGGCAGAGTTTGGGGCCACCTACTGCACCTTGGACGACCTGCTGGCGAAGTCTGACTACGTGATGCTTTGTTGCCCGTTGACGGCAGAGACGACAAATATGATCGGTGCCGCCGAACTGGCCAAGATGAAGTCGACCGCGACTCTCGTGAACATCGCCCGCGGCGGAGTTGTTGACACGACGGCGCTCTACGAAGCACTTCGCGACAAGGTGATCTGGTCCGCCGGTCTCGATGTGACTGAGCCCGAGCCGCTGCCACGCGATCACCCGATGCTGGCACTCGACAACGTCACGATAGTGCCCCATTTCGGAAGTGCGACTATCCAGACGCGTAGCCTGATGTCACAAAACTCGGTAGAGAATCTGATGCGCGGTCTCCGTGGTGAGCCACTCCTCCACAACGCGCCGGTTCTCTAGAGCAACGTAAAGTTGATCTCGTAGGTCAAGCGGCACGCTACGGGCCGACCACGTTGGCGGGCGGGCCGAAATCGCCATTGGCGAATGGCTTTGAGCGCACTCTCATCGAGTCCCAGGCCGATTGTGCGGACGACCCGCAGGTTGCGCGGCACTCCGGTATCGTCGATCTCTACTCGGATGGCGACCGTGCCCTGGCTGCGCCCGATACGACCTTCGTCCGAGTAGTTCGGTTCGATCTGCTCGATGAGTTCTGGCGGTCGACTGACCTCCGAGAGGGGAACGGTATCCAACTCCACCCGCGCCCCTTCCAACTCACGCAACCGTGGAGCGCGCGCTTCACGGGCTTCGAGATCGAAAGCCGCGGCCTCATCATGCCGCTGCAAACCGTGCAGCAGCCGAGCGAAGTGCTCCTTGATTTCGATGGTTCTGAGGTCATCGGGTCCGAGTAGTCGCTCACGGATGTCCAGAGCTGTCTGGTAATACACTTCCGCTTTCTGGAACTGAGACAGGTTCTCGTAGATGATCGCCAGATTGACGATGCTCTCGGCAACGGCGGCGTGTTCCTTGCCCAGCAGACGCACACGAGTACCAAAGCTGTCCAAATAGAATCGCTCAGCATCCAGGTGCTTTCTGCGGCGATGGTAGTAGCGTCCGACCTCGTTGAGCAAGTCACTATACTCAACGCTCTCCCGTCCCCACGCTGCCAAGGCTGCTCGGTCGGCCTGACGGTAAATATCTTCGGGACTAGCCAGATCGCCGTCCGCGCGATGGACGCGTGCGAGTCGCATCAGCGCACGTGGCCGGCGAGGATCGTTGTCGGGAAATGTCTCGCCAACCGCGACTGCGCTCTCGAACAGGTCAGTTGCCGTGGCAAAGTCTCGATTCGCTAGTGCTGCATCGCCTTCGCGCACCAAGCGGTCCCAATCCGCAGGTTGTGCGGAGAGTATGACGACCGCGAATGATGCCCAGCAAACAGCCCACCCTAGCTGCTGCATTCTCGCAGCTGCCATTGCTCTCAATCGTTGCAACGAATAAAACCGTTCCGATAGCCATCTTACCAGCCCTCAGGCGGTTCGATCTGCTGTGGGACCGTGATGCGACGCTAAGGCAAAGCGACCGCACCAGCCACCGCTAGGCGGCTGACCTCGTCATAATGGCCAATGACTTCCAACTTCTTGGGGTGGTTCGGCCCCAGCCTTTCGCGGAAGACCGCAAGCGACTTCTTCATTACCTGCTCAGCTTCGCGATAGCGTTCCTGGTCTTGCAGCGCTCCAGCTAGATTGTGGAGGCTGATCGCGGTCTCAACGTGACCAGCTCCAGCGATCTCTTCCCATATCTGGATCGACCGCCTGAACTCCTGCTCGGCTTCCTTTGAGAGACCCTGGCTCCGATAGGTTTCCCCGAGGCTGTTGCGCGCCGTGGCGGTTTCTGCGTCTTGGTTGGCACCCAACGACTGCCGAACCCGCAGAACCTCGGAAAGCAGCCGCTCGACCTCAGCGAAATTCATACGATTCGAATACGCCGTCGCGATATGTGCATCGTCCCGAGCCGCCGCAAGCGTGTCAGCCGCATCGACTTCGGTGCGGATCTCCTTGGCTCTCTCAAGGGGCGCCGCCGCCTGAGCAAACCTCCCGTCGGCCGAACGGATAACTCCCAAACTGCTGAGCGCATCAGCGCGGGCTAATCTATCATCGGGAGCCGATCTTGACAGCACGTCCAGAGCGCGCGTCTGGTACGCCTCCGCTCGGTCGTAGTCCCCTTTCACGAAATAGATGAGCGACAACTCACTGAGCGGTCCCTCCGTATCGATGTGCCCATCACCAAAGTGTTTCTCGACGATTTGCAGCCGGCGAAGCGCCGTTCCCTCAGCTGCATCAGCCTTCTCCAGCGTCAGATACAGCGTTGTCAGACTACTTAGAATCTTGGCCAGGTCAATCCTGTCAGGCCCAAAACTCACTTCGAGTACTTCCAGAGCGCGCAGGTAGAGGTTCTCTGCTCCCTCGTAATTTCCGCGTTGGTGGTAGTGCAACGCCAGCGTGTTCAAGCACGCCCCGACGCGCACATTCGTAGCGCCGAAGCTCTCGGCGTAGCGTAGCGCCTGGACGAGAGCCTGCTCGGCTTCTGCCACTTTCCCCTGTCGATCCAGCTCCTGACCGCGCTGGAGTTCGGTGAGCCAGGCGTCATTAGAAGCCAGCGGAATAGCACTCTGCGCATGCAATACCACCGACTGGGCAGTGAAGAGCAACGTGGCCAGTACGGCAATTCGTCCTAGGACTAGAAGACCATCTCGCATAGACCGAAAGTGCGAACTCCGGGTGAAGTGTGGCAGATACCCGCATGAGTAAACAACCAGGGATTCGCCGTATACAGAGCTCTTAGTTCTGGGTAGTCATCGTACCATTGGTGATCCTGCGAACCGTACAGGGCGTACGCCCAATCGGATTCACTGGCCAGCTACAATGCTCTCTAAATGTGCAGCCGCTTCATCATCGGACTTCTGCTCGCGGCCGCGCTGGCGGTTGGGCAGCAGCCCGTGGTTCCAGAGTTCGTATCGATCCCCGCTGGGGAGTATTCCATGGGCTCGGTCGAAGGCGCCGATTGGGAACAACCTGCTCACCGTGTGCAGACACCAGCTCTTGAGATAGCAGCCCGACCTATCTCGAATAGAGAATTCCAGGCATTCCGGTCGTCTCACCGCAGCGCTGGTGATCAGAGCCCCAATGCACCGGTGACCGGCGTGACGTGGAACGACGCCATGGCGTACAGCGAGTGGTTGCAGGGTCAGCTCGGGACCGGAGTCGCATTGCCTACCGAGGCCCGCTGGGAGCGGGCGGTCCGCGGTGATTTAGACCAGCAGACGTATCCCTGGGGCGATGAGTTCAATGTGAACTCGGTCGCAGCGCCAGGCGCGAAGGCCGCCCCGCGTGCCAACCCATTTGGAATGTACGCGATTACCTACAATTTGTGGGAGTGGGCCGCGGATTGGTATGCGCCAGACTACTACGGGTCGTCGCCAGAGCATGATCCCCAAGGGCCGACGTCGGGCGAATTCCGGGTCCTCCGCGGCGGTGGTTTTCGCAGTGATCCGGCCAGCGCCACCTGCTACAGCCGTGGTAGTGCCCGTCCAGCGACCTCTTCGGCGTACGTGACGTTCCGTGTGATGAAGACCGGTCGAGCCCCCGTTGTCCAGGTGACCGAAGCACCCAAGCCCACAGCGCCAGCACAACCTACTGACACCGTGGCCGTACGCCCCCCAACATCGCTGACCGGCGGCCTCAACGTAACAGCACTTGAGTTCGGCCAGTCGGGCACAGGACTTGAGATTCGACTGGCCACATCCGCGCAAGCGGCCTATCGCTCATTCGCATTGGTAGATCCTGATCGCCTAGTTGTCGATGTCGAAGGCGCGGTGCAGCGGATTACCAAGGGTTCAGGTTCGGTCGCGGTCGGCATGGGTGGAGTCAATCAGATTCGCTACGCGCAGTTTCAGCTCGACCCCCCGATCACTCGTGTCGTGGTTGACCTCGCGGGCCCTGTCGAGCATCACGTCGAGACTACCGCCACGCAAATTCTGCTGCGGCTGAGCCCAAAGAACTGAGGCGGGCGTGGACGCTTCGTTGCTATTTGCTCCGGTCGTCTTGCCCCGCTCGGGGATTCGGTTATCGAACCGCCTCGTGATGGCTCCGATGCCGACTTTCGCGGCGAACGTCGACGGTTCGGTCGGAACCCAAGAACTGGCCTACTACAGTCGGCGCGCCCGCGATCTTGGTGCCATCATTACCGCGGGTTGTGCTGTCTCCGAAGACGGCCTGAGCTTTCCCGGTCAATGGCGCTGCGACAGTGATGCACTGACACCCTCCTTGAGCGCGGTAGCCGAGGCGGTCAAGCCGCACACTGTCCCGGTACTCCAGCTCAGCCACGGCGGTAGCCAAGCTACCTGCGACTCCGTCGAGGTGGTCATAGCCAGCTTCAAGAGTGCAGCATTCCGCGCCTCGCAAGCAGGTTTCCACGCCGTGGAAATCCATGGCGGCCACCGTTATCTAGTCCACCAGTTCTTCTCACGGCGTAACACCAACCCGAGCGATTGGGGCGGACCCTCCGTCGCCCACCGCGCTCGCCTGCCGCTGGCGATCGTCGAAGCCTGTAGCGAATACCTGCCGTGCTGGTATCGACTCGACCCAGAAGAGGCAGGCCAAGACGGCATCTCCTTCGACGAAACTATCGAGCTAGCCACTCGTCTCGCCGAGGCAGGCGTTCCGGTCTTTGATGTCTCGGCCAAACGCTACGCGCAAGGTTCGATCATCGACGTTGGTGATCGTCGCCCCCGTGCCGCCCTGCTCTCTACCCACCTTCATGCACAGGCGCTAGTGATGGCAGTAGGCGGCATCGAAACAGCCGTACAGGCGACCACCGCATTGAGTGACGGCTGCGGCTTAGTCGGACTCGGCTCGGTCTTGCTGGCCCATCCCGATTGGGCACACGACGCACGGAAGGGGTATTCATTCGATCAGAATGAACACCAGCCCACGAGTGATACTCTGGTGAGCTTGGCTGTGCCGGAGCCGGTAGTACGCTATCTGGTGAAACGCGGTCGTGTGAGAGATGACAGCTGACTCAACTCCATCGAAGGACCCACTTCTCGAAGCGCATCCCGATTGGGCACACGACGCACGGAAGGGGTATTCATTCGATCAGAATGAACACCAGCCCACGAGTGATACTCTGGTGAGCTTGGCTGTGCCGGAGCCGGTAGTACGCTATCTGGTGAAACGCGGTCGTGTGAGAGATGACAGCTGACTCAACTCCATCGAAGGACCCACTTCTCGAAGCGCTGTGGGATCGCGGACTCATCCTCATGGGCGATCGCGTCCGGCAGGAGTACGCCCTCCAGACTCCCTTCTTTGTTGATCTGCGCCGCAAGCTCTACGACGACCTCGATCTCCTCGATGCCCTGGGCCTGGCGATTGTAGACAAAATTGCATCCATCGTCGAGCCTACTGGTGCTGCTCAACAAGTCATCGGCATCCCTGACACCGCCACGCCCATCGCGCTAGCTGCGGCCTCTGCTTCTCGGCGACGGGCCTTGCGGCTTACCTACGGGCAACTGCGCAAAGAGCCCGCTCGCTACCCGGGAGGGCGCTCCGGCACGAGTTCGTACATGGGTGTCGTCGATCCGTCGCGGGAGATCACGTTGATCGACGACGTGATGGCCTCGGGCCGCACCAAACTGAAGTCCATCGAGCAGCTAAGGGATGTCGGCTTGGACGTGGCGAGAATACTCGTTGTCGTGGACCGAGAGCAAGGGGGAGCGGCGATCCTTGAGCAGCGAGGCTGCCCGGTCTACTCGCTCTACAAGGCGCCCAAGATTATCCGCTACTTCTTGAACACGGGCCGCGTTACTCCACAGGAAGCCTCGGCGGCCATCGAGTTTCTTCAGCGTAAGCAGTACTCCTAACCGACCTCTCTAGCTGTGGAGCCTCAAGAGGTTGTTCATGGGAATCAGGAGTCTGGAGAAAGGGGGAAGGTAGTGGAGGCTGGCGTGGGGGCGATGCCAGTTGTAATGGTGGAGCCAGGGTAACAGATGAGCGGCGCGCTGCTGGGATGAGGAGTAGGAGCGAGCGTAAGCCCATTCTCTCAGAGCGGTCTGGATGAAGCGTTCGGCCTTGCCGTTGGTGCGCGGCGTGTAAGGACGGGTAAAGCGGTGGCGGATGCCGAGACGACGGCAAGCATCGCGGAAGAGGCGCGAGCGATAGCAAGAGCCGTTGTCGGTGAGCAAACGACGAATGGGGACGCCGAGGGAGCGGTAGTAACCGACCGCGGCGTCGAGGAAAGCCACCGCGGAGTGGCTGCGTTCATCGGGCAGGATCTGAGAGAAGGCGAGGCGGGAGTTGTCGTCAATAGCGACATGCACGAACTCCCAGCCAGCGCCGCGACTGGCCCGAGAGCGATCTCCGGTAACGCGATGACCGGCGCGGAGGAAGCGGCCGAGCTTCTTGATGTCGAGATGCAGCAGATCGCCGGGGGCGGCATGTTCGTAGCGGCGCAGGGGCCGAGCAGGTTCGAGATCGCGGATACGGTTCAGGCCGGCGCGGCGCAAGATGCGGCTGATGGTAGCGGGCGAGAGGCCGACAGCCTGGGCGATGTGTCGGCCGGTCCAACGCTGGCGGCGCAGAGAAATGACGCGCTCGACCAGCGCCCGAGAGGTCCGTCGCGGGCTGCGGTGCGGTCGCGAGGAACGATCGTGCAAACCGGCGACACCCTCGCTGCGATAGCGCGCCAGCCACTTGTGGATGGTTCTCAGTGAGACGCCACAGGCCGCCGCGGCGTCCCGTGGCGTCTGCTGCTTGGCGAGGACGCGCTCGACGATCCGCACTCGCAAATAAGGCGTCAATCGTGCATTCTTGTGGATGTTCATTCGGTCTCTCCAAGGTTGCTGTTGTGGGATAACTCCAGCTTCCCTGGTCCGGGACCGAATGAACAACCTATTGAGAGGTCACAGCTAGACTGGGAAGTTCATGGCATTTGACCTCCACGAGGACGCCGAGGTTCAAGGTCTCGCGGATCTCATTGATCCTCGCAGCACCGACGAGCGTCGATTCATCATCCTTTCCGGTAAGCCTGGCGGAGGAAGGAGTTCTTTGCTCGCCGCCGCCGTCCGTCGCGTGCGGGAGGGCGGGCAGCCTGTTCTCTTCTCACGACTCGACTTCGACGGCTTCGAGCCTGACGTCTTGTCACCTCAGGACTATGTAGCCTACTTGTTCTCGAAGCGTCCGGATGGCGCTTACGACGATGCCGCAATCGCGCTTGCCGCACGACTAGCAGCTAGCTCTCCGTTCTCCGCCGAGCAAGTCGCGTTGCTCGCTGCCGTCGCTGGCCGCGACGCTGACTCTGAGGATCTCGTACCGCTGTCCGACGCGGCTCTCGACTCTGACGGTGTTCACTGGGACCGCCTCGTTGTGGACCCGCAAGCTGCGCCCGTCGTTCTGCACCTGTCCGACTCCGCACAGCTGCCCGTGCTTTTGAGACTCGCGTTGCTACACCAGGAGGTCCCCGGCCTGATCGTGGTGATCTCATGCGATCCCTCCCACAGCTCAGAGTCAGTCATGCGAAACAACGACGCCGCTCGATTTGAGCTGATGTCGATGGATGAAGGGGAAGTCCGCTTTTGGCTTCGTGATCGCAGCGGGGAAGCCGCCGCTGAACATGCTCCCAAGCTTTTCAGCGCCTGCGGGGGCTCGCGCGAACTGTTGAACCGTGTCGTCTCCAATTTCACTGACCAGGAATACTGGAGCGATGCCCTGCCGCCCTCGCAGGCTTTGGAACAACTGATCTCCACTTGCGACGAGGATCGCCGTCAGACCTTGCAGTCATTTCTCGTCCACGCTGCTCTGTGCGGGGAGAACATCCCTGTCGGGAGCATCCTCGATTACCTGGGGGTCAAGGCCGATGACCTCGACAACTGGACCGATCTCATCGACGAGACGGTCGGGGAAGACTCCGACGTCGCGCTGTTTGGCAGCCGTTTTCAGCACCCTTCATTTGTTGGCGAAATTGTGTACGGCTTTCGCGACTCGGCCTCAAGAGAGCGTCTACGGCTCGCCGTGCCTGAGGAATCGCGCCATCGGATGGCGCAGCAGTTTGCGGCGTGGCTGTTTCGCCACCGGCCCGTCATGACCCGTTCCGCTGCGCGCCTGATGATCGAACTCTGCCTCGAAGGTGGAATCGATGGCGACCGCGCTGCTATCGAGCGGGAACTCGCCTGGTGGGCGGGTGACGCTGACCTCGATGCACTGCGGGTGCTCCTCGTCAGCGAGTCCCGACCAGTGGACCAAATCTGGGTGGCCGTCAACGCCGTCCAGACCCTATGGCCACCGCAACGAACGCTCGCTCTGCTCGACGCCGCGAAGGAGCTTGGCGTCGCCCCCCAAACAGAGGGTGCCCTCTACGCGATTCGTGCGGGCCTATTCCTGCGTCTCCAGCGCTTCGAAGAAGCCGCCGAGTCAGTAGAGGTTGCCTTGAACCACGTTGATAGTGATCCGCTGCTGGAGACCGTTTTACTCGAACAGCGGGGTGGTGCGCGCCGAGCATTGAAGCGCGAGTCAGAGGCCTTCGCCGACTTCGAGCGTTGCCGCGCACTGCGTCTCGAACTTCTCGCGAGCGGAGACGCCCGCGTCGTGACACTTCTGCAGCGAAGTCTCCAGCTCTTACGGGAAGCGTCCCGTACCGAAGAAGCTGCAGTCGTTGAAAAGGCGCTCGCCAAGCACGCTAGTCAAACGGCGGGTTAGGGCTCGATGTCTGCAGGACGGTTCGGATCCCCGAGGTAGCGATAAAATCCCATCCCTTCACCGCTCAGGTTCTTGGCGACCCAAATGATCTGCCCAGTGTGCCCGGAAAAGTGCTCGACGCAGTGATAGATCGCCTGCATCAAGGTCACGTCAAAGACCTGGATGCGACGCTTCTCCAGCAAGTCCATCCCGTCGGCCTGCGCGAGCACCGCGTCGGCCTCTTCGATCGTCTGTCGAAGGCGCGCCAGTAAGTCATCCGTTGGCAGTGACTCACGCTGCGCGAACTCCGAGTCGCGGTCGCGATCATCGCTAACGCCTCCGACACCCGAAATAATCCACTGGCGCACGTTACCCGCTAGGTGGAGCAACAGGTTGCCGACCGAATTCTCGTTCTCGTGTCGTCGCGCCCACACCTGATCCTGCGTCAGGCGAGCCACGGACTTCTCGATCTTTCCAAGGTTCGTCTGTAGTTCCCGGCGAGATACTCGTAGAAACTCGTGCGAGAAAGCGGCTGCGGTAGACATGCGCCCAGCTTACTCCAAGCGTGGGCCCATTAGAGCCGCAAATACCAGCTCTTGAGCACATCCATCGCGGGCTTGTCCCACGGCGCATGCGCCCCACCTCGTCGGCCTGCAGAGCCGTTCGTGCCCACCTTCCACCAAAACATTCCAGCGAGCCAGGGCTTGTCGTGAAAGCCTCGAAACACTGCCTCATATGCCGCCGCTTGAGCCTCTTCCGAGTACGCATCGCTGGGCCGGTTCTCCCACGGACGTTTGCTCGTGCCTTCGAAACTAGAGAAACCGACTTCGGTGAAGATCACTGGTTTGCCGAATCGGCGGTGGACCGTCTCGATTCGCTCTTCAATCTCAGACGTCGCCAGATCCGCTGGTAGCGGATAGTAGTTGTCGAGACCGATGTAATCCAAGTCGTCCCAAAAACTGACCGACTCGAACTCCTCGCCAAAATTCGCCGCGTAAGTGAGAGGTCCCGAATAGTGTCGACGCGCGAGTCGGATCAGCTCTCTCCAGCGTGCGTCGTGCTTGGTGAGCCTCGCAAACTCCACGCCGATACAGAGCAGGTCGGCCTCGGTTTCTTCCGCTAGCCGCGCATAGTGTCCCAGCATCTCTCCATAGCGCCGAAAAAAGGCGTCGAGGTCTCCTTCGCTCTCAAGGTCGTGCTCGCCAGGGTATCCGCCGCGATACCAGATCTGCGGCTTCAAGACGACCCTCATCCCCGCGTCGTGCGCCGCTCGACTGATCCTCCGAATACCAGAGTCTCGTTCCATCCTCAGCGGGAAGCGCAGTTCGGGAGACCCCAATCGCGCAGCCGCGTACGGAACCAGTGCGATCGCGTTGACTCCGAAATCCGGTAGCCGCCGCAGAGTCGCTTCCGCCACATCGGAATCGTACGGGGCAGGACGCTCCGCCGTGAAGTTGACACCCTTAAAGAACGCCGCCTCGCGCGGTGTCGGCGAAATCGCGGTCGCGTCGTCAGACAAGGGAACGACTGCGGACTGGCATCCAGCCAGGAGCACCGCCAAACATATGCACCAGTTCTTCAACTGCCTGCTAGCATAGAACGTCGCGAGGATAGATACATGGATTTGAAAGACAGACGAATTGCAGTTCTCACGGCAGATAAGTACGAGGACCTGGAGCTTTGGTACCCGGTCTTGCGTCTGCAAGAAGCTGGCGCGGATGTCGTCCTCGTTGGTGCAGCGGAGGGGCACGTCTACTCCAGTAAGCACGGTTACCCGGCCAAGGCCGATCGAGCTATTGGTGATGTTAAATCTGAGGATTTTGACGGAGCCGTCGTCCCAGGTGGATTCTCACCGGACCTCATGCGCCGCGATCCGGCCTTCCGTCAGTTCGTCCGTGAATTGGTTGACGAAGACAAACCCGTGGCCGCCATCTGCCACGGCCCTTGGATGATGTGCTCGGCGAAGGTGCTTAAAGGGCGCCGCGCAACCTCCTTCTTCTCCATCCGCGAAGACATGGAAAACGCCGGTGCCGAGTGGGTTGACGAAGCCGTCGTCGTCGACGGGCCGATCATCACGTCGCGCACGCCGAAGGACTTGATCCCCTTCACTCTCGCGTTGATGAACGCACTCTAGATACCGAGTTTCTTGCAGATACCGTCGACGCGCTCTTTCACGTCGGCGTCCATCTCCAAAACGTCCGGCCAGGGTCGCTGGAAGCCCTCTTCCGGCCACTTCTTGGTCGCGTCGATACCCATCTTCGAGCCAAAGTTCAGCAGGCGGCTCGAATGGTCAAGCGAATCGATTGGCCCCAGCGTGAACTGAATATCGCGCTCGGGGTCGATGTTGTTCAGCGCCTTCCAGGCGACCTCGGAGTAGTTCTGCACATCGACGTCTTCGTCGACAACGACGATACATTTCGTAAACATCGCCTGACCCAGGCCCCAGATCGAATTCATCACCTTGCGCGCCTGTCCGGGGTAAGACTTGCGGATCGAGATCAGCATCAAGTTGTGGAAGATGCCTTCCGCTGGCATCGACATGTCCACTACTTCGGGCAACTGCAAACGCATCAGCGGCAAGAAGACACGCTCGATCGTTTTACCCATGTAGAAGTCTTCCATCGGCGGCGGACCGACGATCGTCGTGGCGTAAATCGGATCTTTGCGGTGCGTGATGCAGGTCAAGTGGAAGACCGGATACTCATCCTCGAGCGAGTAGAAGCCGGTGTGATCGCCAAATGGTCCTTCCGTCCGCTGTTCGTCGAACTCGACATAGCCTTCTAATACGATCTCGGCGTTGGCGGGGACGTCGACATCGACTGTCTCGCACTGCACCATCTCGACCGCCTTCGAACGCAAAAAGCCCGCGAACAACATCTCGTCGAGGTCAGGTGGCAGCGGCAAGATCGCCGAAAACATCGTGGCCGGGTCAGCTCCAATCGCGACCGCCACTTCCATGCGCGTCTCTTTGCCTTCGGCCTTCATGCGGCGGTAGTGCTCGGCACCCTGCTTGTGAGTCTGCCAATGCATACCCGTGGTCTGCCCGTCATAGATCTGCATGCGGTACATGCCACAGTTGCGCTTGCCGTTGACCGGGTTCTTCGAAAACACCAGCGGCAGCGTGATAAAGCGCCCCGCATCTTGCGGCCAGCACTTCAGTACGGGAAAGTGATCGAGGGAAAAATCGTCCTTCCTGATGACTTCTTTGCAAGGTCCAGTCTTGACTTCCTTCGGGAAGAAGCTTCCCATCTCCGCCAGCTTCGGAAGCATTTTCAGCTTGCCCATCAAGCCTTCTGGCTTCTTAAGCTCGATGTATTCAGCGATGCGACCAGCGACGCCGTCGATCGAATCGACCTGCAGCGCCAGTTTCATCTTTTCCATCGAGGCGAAGGCGTTGATCAACACGGGGATGTTGGACCCCTTCGGATTCTCGAACAGGAGGGCAGGTCCGTTGGCTTTCACCGAACGGTCAGCGATCTCGGTGATCTCCAACTCTGGATCGACCGGCTCTGTCACCCGCTTCAATTCGCCAGCTTTTTCGAGCGCAGCAATAAATTCCCGCAGATCCGCATAGGCCATAAGCCCCCATTGTAGAGAGCGGCGGTTGCTCTGGATACGTATAATGGAGCGCCAACAGTCATGACTCGCTCAATCGTTGCCTTTAGCCTTCTCTGCCTCTCGCTGGCCAGTTGCCAATCAGAGGTCGCCGTCGCCGAATCCGAGCCGATCAAAGCACTGATCCTCGACGGTCAAAGCTCCAAATCTCACACCGATTGGGCGGAACGAACCGAGCTGATGAAAAGCATTCTCAACGGTTCAGGCCTGTTCACGGTCGATGTCGCGACGAGCCCTGCGATCGGAGAAGACAACGTTGACTTTCAGCCTGCCTTTGGTGACTACGATGTCGTCGTCGTGAATTACGAAGGCGACTATTGGTCGGCGGCGACGCAGACTGCCTTCGAAGAGTACGTCTCTGGTGGTGGCGGATTCGTGTCGGTTCACGCTACCGATAACGCCTTCCCCGACTGGACAGAATTCAATCGCATGATTGGCGTTGGTGGTTGGGGCCGTCGCACGGAAGAGAATGGATCACCGATTCGCCCTCGCGACGAGTCAGACGGCTCTTACCTGAGATTGCGAGATGGCGAGTGGACTCAAGATCCCGGCACTCAGGGCAAGTCTGGGGCTCACGGTCGGCGGCACGAATTCAAGATGGAGGTGCAAACACCGGATCACCCCATTACGGCGGGCCTCCCACCGGCTTGGTTAAACGTCGAAGACGAACTCTACGACCAGATGCGCGGTCCCGCCGAGAACGTCACCGTCCTGGTTGCGGCTTACTCCGACCCGGAGACGCGCGGTACCGGCGAATACGAGCCGATCCTGATGGCCATCAGCTACGGCGATGGTCGCGTATTCCACACGACCCAAGGCCACAATCCGCTCGCCCATAGTGGTGTCGGCTTCATCACGACATTCCTGCGCGGTGTGGAATGGGCCGCTACGGGCGCAGTGAAGCAAGGGGTCCCCGCTGACTTCCCCACTGCCGACGCTAGTCGCGTGCGCCGGTAGTCACTCCACGAGGTTTACCGGCGACGGGCCAAATGATCGCCATGTGCCTAGATAGCCTGCGTACTTGCCAGGTCGTGTCCAGTCGCAGACACCGTCAGGGAAGGTCTTCTTGAGCCGGTCCATCTCGGCGTCCGAGAACTCCACTTCGTAGTCACTGGCCGCAGTCGCCTTCAGTTCGCATTTCACAACGTTGTTGGCGAGTGGCGCACCTGCCACGTGACGCGGCGTTTGGTAGGCAGGGTAGAGCTCTTGGCAAACTCCCGAGCCCGCAAACGTTATTGGCTGCTCAATCCACTGGCGTGGCTCGCTCCGGTTGTCCCAGCAGCCGTCTACGAGGTCGGCTGGCTTGTTGGCCGCGACCTTTTCTCCTAGATCCCAGACTGAGTCGTCGCTCGCTATCCCCGTCAGCCACGCGTCCATTTGGTGGAATAGGCTCCGCAGGTCCGGTTCGGCCTCGGTGTATCCCCAACGCCCGCCGATTGTCATCACATGGTTATCCGTGTGGCCGTTGGCCTCTAGCAACCGGGCACGAGTCGAGAACTGGTGCACGATCATGTGAATATCCCCGCGCTCGCGATCATCGGTGTAGGTTCGATAGTCAATCACCGGCGTCGATTCGAGGCCGCCGCCACCGTAGAGAATGCGTCCAGTGCCGCGAGCCATGCGAGCCGCGTGCTCGTTGGCAATGTGTCGCGTACGTACGTGGTTCGCGTCGGCGTCGTAGCCGCCAATACCTTCGTTGAGGTTCAGGAACTGTGTCGTTGTTATCGCGCCATTGTTGAGTGCTGCCAGCCCATATTGAATTCCGACGTTGTCGAGCGGTCGACCGGCGAAACCTGTTTCAGGGTCTCTGCCGTACGCATTGACGGCGTGTTCATAAACGGTAGGGCGGAAGCCACTGGGGTTCGTCTTCGGATCATATCGCCCATCGCGGAGAGCCTCGATATCCTTGATCCCGCCACCTTGCTCCTCGACCTCTACCGATCCATCGAACACGGGATCGATCCGCTCAGCCGATCGACTTAGGCTTGGAATGCTGGCCCACTCGCGGAAGCCCGCGACGGCCTTCTGCTGCTCTCGGGTAAACGTGCCCGGGGCCGTCTCTTCAAAAAAGTAGTGCAGCAGCCGCGTATCCGAGACAGTGGCGCTTGTTGCGGATATCACGTCCGGAAAACTGGACCGCACGATAATGCCGTCAAAAACGCCCGGGTAATTGTCTGCCGTCTGGTGACTCTGATAGGAGCCGCCTGACCCACCAGTAGCAACCGTATAGATGGGCTCCCCGTAGCTCTCGACGAAGCGCTCCTTCACCATCATGTGTGTCTCGGAAGCCAGCAGGTCGTTGCAATTCTGCCCATAGACGTTCAGGCTCGACGAAGTGACGGCGTAACCATCCTGAAGCAGTCCCTCCCTCAATACACCGCCCGTGCGGTTCCCTTGTACATGCCAACCGGCTTGGCAGCCGCCACCGTGGGTGTAGATCAATTTGCCGTTCCAACCGGGGCTACGGGTCCAGGGGTCGGGCGTTGCATCCTCTGGGTCATGCAATAGGGCACTCTCGTAAATTGCCCGATTGATCGTTCGTGTCTCGACACGCACGATGAACGGAACTGTGGTGCCGTCCATCGTTGTCGTCTCGGTCACATCGCTCGGCCGCTGTCCTTCCGGCAAGGGGTGAAACTCACCATCGGTCGATAGATACACATAGTCCACGCGCGTCGGAGCGGAGCAGTCTTCGTCTAACGGCTCACCAAGCGACTCACCAGTCAGCGCCACGTTTGCTTCAGCGACACCACAGACGAACGGTTCTTCGTGCGGACCAGAAATCATGGGCCCACTCGCCGGATAGTTGGTTAGCTCGACTTGGCTTGCTCCGACCGCGAGCGTATTGGATCCCAGTTGAAGTCCGTCAATCAGCCCCAGGAGCGAGTCAGCATCGCTGCGGAACGAGTCCGAAACGTCCACGCCATTGAGCGTGATCGTCGCACCCTCGGGAGCATACACACGCACGAGAGCATCGCCGCCACTGACCAGATGCGCTCTCGACGAGACGATCTCAATCTCATAGTCGCCGCCCCCGCATGAGGCTAGGAGTAGGAACGCGCTTGCCGCCGCTAACGTGAGTCTTGTCATGGTGGGAACCTGGCGATCTTACCGCAACCCGGCATGACTTTCAGCGATCTACGCGACTGCCCCTCGAATTCCCGAATTCCGAATTCCCCCCGACTTCCTCGAATTCCAACCCTTTTCTGCTCTATGCGTTGGCCTACTCTCGGTCACGATGTTCTTCGAGCCAGTTTTCGGCGATGTGGATGGCAGGTTTGCGTTGCTCGATCTGGGGATACATAGACCCTCCGTGCGATCGCCGGTGCAGTGGTACACTCGTGCTGCCGTGCGCCAGCTAGTCTTGTTTCTCTTTGTCGCCTCTCTCGGTGTCGCAGCGCCTCCAACGCCACCCGAATCCGTTGGCATGTCGGCCGAGCGGCTGGCCCGTATTGGCCCAATGCTGCAGGAGTACATCGATCGCGGGGAAATCCCGGGGGCAGTAACTCTGGTCGCTCGGCGCGGTTCCGTCGTCCATCTGGAGGCCCACGGTGCTATGAGTTTCGGCTCTGGGAGTCCGATGTCCACTGACACCATCTTTGGCCTCGCCTCAATGACAAAACCCATCGTTAGCGTTGGCGCGATGATCTTGGTGGAAGAAGGTCACCTGCTGCTTAATGATGAACTTGGATCGTACATACCGAAGTTCGCTAATCCACAAGTATTGCTCGAATCAGGAGAAAAGGTTGAGGCGAAACGGCCAGTGCTAATTCGTCATCTCTTGACCCACACGTCAGGCGTATCAACAACGGAGCGCGATCGGTACAGCTACCCTACGCTCGCTGATCACATTGAGGCAGTCGTGAGCGCACCTCTGCAATTTCACCCGGGAGAAAGGTTCAAGTATCCCGAGTCGGCCGAAGTACTGGGGCGCGTTATTGAGATCGTGGCGGGCGAGACACTCAAGACGTTCCTCCACGACCGAATCTTGCAGCCCTTGTCAATGCTCGAGACGGACTTCGGACTACCCAACGACAAGAAGAGCCGACAGGCAATGTACGTGCGAGATGGCAAAGAAGATCCAACGTACGGAGGACACTACCCCGGAGGCGTCATTCCAAGTAAGTATTTCAGTGGCAGAGGCGGCCTTTTTTCAACCGCGGAGGACTACTGGAGGTTCTGCCAGATGCTGCTCGACGGAGGGGAACTCGACGGTCGCAGAATCATCAGCCGAACGACGGTTGAGCAGATGACGCAGCCGATGAGGAGCCCTCCAGACCTCCCCGGCTGGAACCGGGCCGGCCAATTCAGACTTGGATTCAGGGTCACCACGGATCGTGCTGCTGAGGAGACGGTTCTGTCCAATGGGAGCTTTGGATGGGGCGGAGCTTACGGGACCATGTTCTCAGTCGATCCGAAAGAGGAGCTAGTCGTCGTTCTAATGACGCAGGTGCGGGGGACGCTACGAACACGAATTCCCGGACGCTTTCAGCGGCTGGTGTATGCCGCGATCGACGATTAAGCAGGCCGCTCGGAGCGGCTCTCGGCAATCGGACAGGCGCCTCGGGGCAATCCGGGACATCCATGATAGGAATCTGTCAAGGGTAGACGCAGTTATCGTCATACCGGGCGCGAGACCAGCGTGGGTAGTGACTAGTGGAGCGAAGGGGTCGAAGCCTTAACAGGGGTCAACAGCCAAGCGTGACCAGACATCCATGATAGGAATCCGCCGATTGACGGTCGAAAAAATAAAAATTCACCAACAAAACAAAGAACTTTCGTCCACCACCCCTCCGAAACACCCCAAAAAAGCTTGCACCCCTGTGCCACTGTCAAATCAGAAGCGCGCTAGATTTTTGTGAGGTTAGCTAGCGTCTCCAGACGTCGGGAAACAAACCTTCGGTGAGTTGGCCTACCAAAATGCCAACAGCGTAACGAGGGAGCAGTTCCTCAGGGCCGGCCCAATACTTAGGTGTCTCCCCGCGTAGTAGGGATTCACAAACCGCCGTCTGGTGGTCTCGCGGTACCGTAGGGCCACTGGACGGCGGTCGAACGCATCGCCGCTCCACATCAGTGGACATGCCAGCAACAGAGCCGCAACCGTGAGAGTCTGTGTGAAAACTCATCCGCGAAGTGAGGTAGAGGGGAAGGCATCAAGGGAAAAGTGGGAAGAGCGGGATGGCCAGTGGGAAAAGCGGTGCAAGAAACCGGGGCGACAGCCCCGGAGTTAACTCGTCGCCGCTTGGCGGCGGTTATAAAGGCGGGTCAGGTTGTAAGCTGTGGTGGCGAGAGTCCATTCGACGCTCACCGCCGCGAGGCCGCGCCGCCGAAACCGGCGCATGCCGCGTTGCTGTTTCAAGACTCCAAACACCGACTCGACTAACGCCTTGCGACGCGACATCGCGGTGCGTCCGGTTGGTCCACGCAGCCGTTTGCGTCGTTCGTGTAGCCCCGGACTGCGGCGCTGTTGCCGCTTACTCATCGGCCCGGCTGGCTTGCCGTTCGCCAACTCTCTCGCCAAGCACTTGTCGGGAACATAAGTCTCGACGCCTTGTCCTTCCACCGCCGCAATCTCTTCGGTCGTGTGGTAACCGCAGTCGGCCAACACCGCTGTCGGATACTCCCCGCACTCCTGTCGCACCGCTGCGGTCATGGCCGCCAACGACCGGTTATCGTTCGCCGCCTGGTGCACCCGTTGCGCCACGATGAAGTGATCGTCGGAGACCGCGATCTCGCCGCTGTATCCCAAACAGAAGCCGCCGCGCCGACGCAGATAACGACTATCGGGATCACGGCGCGAACTGCGCTTCTGTCCCGACTTGCGGAGCTGTTTCAACTGCTGCGGTATCTCCTTGAGTCGCCGTCGCCAATCCGCAGGAGCCGCCGTGCCACCGGTGGGCTCTTCATCGCGATCGCATTGTTGTTGCCAACGCCTGATTCGTTGCCGAATGCGAGCCCGCTCGCGACGTAGTTGCTCGACGGTGTCGCTGCGGTCCGGCGAAGCCTCGGCTTCGATGCGCGTCGAGTCGATCGCGACCCGCCCCAGCCGTCCCAGACCAAGGCCTCTCGCGGTCTCGACCACTTGCGTAAAAACATCGTTGAGCGCGCGACCGTGGCGGCGGCGGAACTCGTTGAGGGTCCAGTGGTCGGGCTTCAGACTTCCCGCGAGAAAACGGAAGCCGAGGTCTTCGCGGATGCGTTGCTCAAGTTTGCGCGTCGACGTCACGCCCAGCGCGTAAGCGTAAAGCCAAACCTTCAGCATCAACTCCGGCGGATAGGCGGGCCGCCCGTCGTCGGAATACGCCGCTTCAAACCGACTCAGATCCATCCGCTCGACCGCTTCATGCAGAAAGCACGCCAGATGCTCTTCGCCTAACTCATCACTGATGCGCGGCGGCAACAACCAGGCTTGGTCCGGGGCGTAATCCTGAAAGCGTGCCATGCATCTTTGGTAACCCGCGACCCGTTCCGTTGCAACCTTTTTCTCGTTCTGTTTTCACACAGTCTCGTGAGGTTGCGATTCCCTCCCCACACAGGCCGGAGGTCCATCAATAGGTCCGCCACCCGAGCCCAGGGGCAGTAAGCCCATGGTCTGAGCGCTGCACCCCACCACGACTCCAACTTCCCCGAAGGGCCGCACCCCGCGAAGGCGGGACAGGCCCGCGCTAGCGGGCGCTAGCGGACTGGTAAGCTGGGAACCGATTTCGATGGGCCGTATACGCGTACTTCCTGATAGGGTTGCGAACCAAATTGCTGCTGGTGAAGTGGTCGAGCGGCCTGCCGCCGTCGTCAAGGAATTGCTCGAAAACGCCCGTGGTCGAGCGGCCTGCCGCCGTCGTCAAGGAATTGCTCGAAAACGCCCTCGATGCAGGCGCTCAGCGGGTGCGCATCGATGTCGCCTCGGGCGGTCGCCGCATGATTCGCATCAGCGATGACGGCTGCGGCATGAACGAAGACGACGCCATGCTCGCCTTTGAGCGGCACGCCACCAGCAAGCTCCGCGAAGTAGAGGACCTGCTGTCGATCGACACCCTGGGCTTCCGCGGTGAAGCGTTACCCGCGATTGCCAGCGTGTCTCGCTTGGAGCTAGAGACCGGCGTCGAAGGCGAGCCTATCGGCACACGCATCGAGATCGGGGGCGGCAAGCTGCTCAAGGTCGAAGAGCGGGCCCTGCCGCCCGGCACAACGATCACGGTCAAGGATCTCTTCTACAACGTCCCCGCGCGACGCAAGTTTTTGCGGACCGAGAAGACCGAGTTGGCGCACGTTGCCTCTCTCGTGACGCACTACAGCCTGGTTCACATCGACAAGAGCTTTCACCTCGCTAACGAGAACGGCACGCTCTTGCAGGTGACACCGGTCGAAACGCAGCGCGAGCGCGTCTACCAAGTTTTCGGCTCCGACACACTCGACGACCTGATCGAACTGGACCCCGTTTCGCGCACGCTCGAAATCACGCCACCCGCACCTCCGCCGTGGAGAGCCGTCGAAGAGGCCCAACAACCACGCGAGAAAGAGATCCGTAGTTTTGCGCTGCGCGGGTTCGCTTCGAAACCGCAGGTCCAAAAACTCAACCGCAACGCGATCTACATATTCGTGAATGGTCGGTTGATCCGAGATCGCGTCATATTGAAAGCCATCACCAGCGCGTATCACAACATGATGCCGCCGGGGTACTTCCCGTTTGCATTGATCTTTCTGGAGATGTCTCCCGAGGAGGTCGACGTCAACGTACACCCTTCGAAGACGGAGGTGCGCTTCCGCCATCAGTCGTTGGTGCATGATTTTGTTCGCGACTCGATTCGGGACGCACTCGTCGCGTCGAAGCCAGCAGCGAGCATTCCCCTGCCCTCTTCACCTGGACAGTCAGCGACCGGGCTACCGTTCTCGGAGACTACCGAGCGACTGGAAGGCGAAGACCGCACTCCCGACGTGCCGCACCGTGTTGAGACGGCGCAGCAGTCGTCCACACCCGAGCCTGCCTCACGCCTCGATTTTTCGCAAAGCGAACCGATCATCATCGATGTCGATAGACGAGACGACAACGCGCCACCGCCTCAAGCGTTTGTCGACGAACCGGTGGTCGAATCAGCCAGTCACGCGCGAGCCCCTCTCGTCGATCCGCCGATTGACACTCCAGTCGACACGTTGGCGAATCTCGATCAGCTGAGACCTCTTGGCCAGATCCAGAACAGCTTCATCGTTGCCGTCGGACCGGATGGCCTATGGCTGATCGACCAACATGTGGCGCATGAGCGAATTCTCTTTGAAAAGGTACTGCGACAGCGCTCAAAGGGTGAGCCAGACTCCCAACGTCTGCTGATGCCGCTGGTGGTAACGCTGCGACCTGGCCAAGAGCACGTCTACGAGAGCATCGAAGCCGAGTTTCGTGCAAACGGCTTCGACATTGAACCCTTCGGCAATCGGACCATCGCCGTGAAGGCGACTCCTGCTGACTTATCTCCACATGACGCCGAGGCCTTGATCCAAGAGATCCTCGACACTCCCGAGCGGGAGATGCGCGAACTGTCTCTCGGAGACATGCAAAAGCACATCGCGGCTACCATCGCTTGCCACGCGGCGATCAAGGTCAACATGCCTCTCGACATGCAGAAGATGCGCTGGTTGATTGAGGAGCTAACGAAGACGGAAGTGCCGATGGCCTGCCCTCATGGCCGCCCCATTGCGCTGAAATACGGCATGAAGGACATCCTCAAGGCCTTTCACCGCATATAGCCGACGCCGGGTGCATATTCAGTCAGGAGACGATGTCTGCGATCTCGCGGAGGCTCTCACCAAACTCCTGGACAAGCGTCAGAGCTGGGCTTCTGGGCATTCCTCACGGGCAAACCAGGGGTACAATACCTTCGTGGAGCAAGTCGTTCACAAGTTCACTGATTTTCGCGCCGCGGACGAAGCGGACCGCCGCTACTATCGCTCGCTGACTCCGGCTGAACGGGTTCGAATCGTCATCACCCTGATGGAACGATCTAGGATGTTCTACGATGATCCTCCCCAAGGACTTGAGAGAGTTTGTCGAATTACTCAACTCTCTCGAAGTTGAGTACTTGGTGATCGGCGCTTTTGCGTTGGCCCATCACGGCTACCCACGGGCGACCGGTGACATCGATTTCCTCATCAACCGCACCGACCGCAACGCCGACCAGTTGGTGCAGGCATTCTCGGATTTCGGCTTCGACTCTTTGGGTTTGACTGCCGCCGACTTTCTCCACGCGGAGCAACTCATTCAGGTCGGACGTCCTCCGAACCGGGTAGATATCCTCACTTCCGCTAGCGGGATCGAGTTCACAGAGGCTTGGGAGAATCGAGTGACCGGAGAGATCGACGGTGTTCCCGTAGCATTCATCGGCAAGGCCGACCTCATTCGGAACAAGAAGGCATCTGGTCGCCCGAAAGATCTCTTGGACGTCTCAGAACTTGAGGGAATGTAGAAGTACCCAGAGGCAGCCCTTGAGCCGTAGAACGCTGAGCGCTACCATAAGCCCCGGAGGAGTAAGCTTCCATGGAACGAAGGACTTTTGTTAAGAACGCAGCTGGCCTCGCAGCCACCGCTTCCGCCCTTGCACCTGCCAGTGCTCTCGGAGCCAACGACACCATTCGTGTCGCGGTGCTCGGCGTCAACGGACGAGGTAAGAGCCATATCAGCGGTTTACAGCCGCTTGAGAACGTCGAAATCACGACATTCGTGGAGCCGGACCTGGTAGTCGCGCGCCAACGGGCCGCCGAATTCGAGAAGACTTACGGCAAGAAGGTCAAGATCGTCCAAGACATGCGCGAAGTCTTTGATGACAAAGACATCGACGCCGTCACGATCGCGACTCCGAACCATTGGCACACTCTAGCCGCCATCTGGGCTTGCCGGGCGGGCAAGGATGTCTACGTCGAGAAGCCGTCCACGCACTGCTACAACGAGGGCCTTAGCCTGGTTGCAGCCGCCAAGAAGTACGATCGCATCGTGCAGCACGGCGTTCAGTTGCGTAGTTCAGAGGCGATCCAAGAAGCTGTCGCGCAACTCAACGACGGCATTATTGGGGACGTCTACATGGCCCGCGCCACGATCTTCAAATGGCGACCTCCCCTCGAAAAGCACGCCAACGCAGAGCCTCCCAGCACGCTCGACTACGAGCAGTGGATCGGCCCTGGCAAGTGGCGTCCCTATTCCAAGCAGCACGTGCACTATAACTGGCACTGGACCTGGGATTATGGCAACGGTGAGATTGGCAACCAAGGCATCCACGAAACCGACATGATGCAGTGGGGCCTGGGCGTCACCCAGCCGACCCGCTTAACTTCAATGGGTGGTCGGTATCTGTGGGACGATCATCGCGAGACACCGGAACTGCTCACCACTCTCATGGAGTTCGAGGAAGGTGGCCGGAAGAAATTCGGCGAAATCGCGGTTCGCTTCTGGTGCTCGAATCATGAAACTGAAAGCGCCAACGGAAACCTCTTCTATGGCACGGAAGGCCATCTGGTAATCAGCGGTTACACCAACTATCAGTTCTTCTTCGGCAGAGGGAACGAGCCCGGCCCGAAGGGTAAAGCTCCAACCCGGCACTACGAAAACTTCATCAAGGCTGTCCGCAGCCGCAAGACGTCCGACCAGAACGGTCCGGTCGAACAAGCTCACAACGCGGCAGGCATGGCGCATCTCGGCAACATCACCTATCAGCGCAACAAAGTATTGGAGTTCGATCCCAAGGCGGAACGATTCACCAACGACGACAAGGCGAACGAGATGCTCGGCCAGCAGTACCGCAAGGGCTACGAAGTGCCTACACCGGACAAAGTTTAGCCAGATAGGATTCAACCTCTCTCGGCTTGAGAGTTACAGCCTCGGGGCTTTTGTCCCGAGGCTTTTTTCGTAGAGGGGCTACAATACAGTCCGAGCCATGGCCCTGTTCCGCAATTTCATCGCCCGCGCTGTTCGCGAGATCGTGTCGAACCCTGAGAACCAGGAGAAGGCTAAGAAACTTTATAGCGACAAAGTGGCGCCCCGCGCAAAGGACTTTTGGACCAAGGCAGCACCCAACGTCAAGAAGGCCGGTCAGTCAGCCCTCAAGGGTGCAGCCAAGGCCGCGGTCGAGATCAAGAAGCGTCTGCAGGAAAAAGACTAGCCCCTACCCTGCGGGGAAGATGCCACGGATCGTCTCTTGAATTGTTTCCGCCGCGACTCTCGGGTCCGGCGCGTTGCGAATCGGACGACCAACCACGATATAGTCGGCACCTCCGCGGAACGCTTGCTCCACATCGACGGTGCGCTTTTGGTCATCGGCAGGACGATTCTCGATCGGGCGAATTCCCGGCGTCACCACCAGCAGCTTGGGACCGAGTTCGCTGCGAATCTCTGGAGCTTCAAGACCAGAGGAAACCACTCCATCACAACCAATCTCCAGTGCCCGTCGCGCACGAGAGAGAACTAACTGGCGCGGGTCGCACTGAAAGCCCAAGCTATCGAGGTCGCCACGATCGAGACTGGTCAGCACCGTGACAGCAAGAATCTTGACGTCCTGCTTGGCCTCGCAAGCAGCCTGAATCATGGCGTCGTTCCCGTGGACCGTGCAGCAAGTCACGCCGCGCCCACCGAGTCGCCCAACCGCACCGGCCACCGTAGCCGGTACGTCAAAGAACTTCAGGTCAACGAAAACCTTCTTCCCCTGCCCCACCATCCAGTCAACTAGTTCCCAGTAACCGCCACCCATGAAAAGTTCAAGGCCGAGTTTGTAAAACTGCACGCTGCCGCCGAGTTCCTCGGCAAGCGCCCGCGCCTGATCAGGGCCAGGAACGTCCATGGCAAACATGAGGCGCTCAGCAGCAGGGATCGGTTTGTCGGAGAGAAACTCAGCAGCCATAACGAAGACTTAATGGTCGCCTAATCCGCTCGGTCTTCGCTCGGGTCGGTGACCACGGCCCGTCCGTGGGCATCGAGCGCTCGCCTCAGATTCTCAGGAGAATACCCGGCGGCGGGATCCTCCAAGCGAGTCGCAGCGCTCCAGTGGACGCGCTCGTTCAATCGGTTCGTCTCTAGGATAGGCCGACGATAGAGCGGCAAGATGCCGTGCAAGCCATTGCGTTCGACATGCATTGGCTGCTTCGGGTCGGGTTGAATTTCCCGATGCTCATACCCTGAATTGAACTGTAGTCCACACTCCTCCGCACGGCGCAGCATCCAATTCAGCGCTAAGTCAGAAAGACCGTGCTCTTGATAGCCACCGCCACAATCAGCGTGCGATCCCGAAAACCAGACCTGTTCGATGCGTTGCCCAGGAGCCGCATCGTTATCCCACAAAGTCGGACGGAATGCAGAACGAATCTCATCGATCGCGATCGCGTGGAATCCGTTGGCGACGTGCGGCCCCAAGCGGGCGTCATGGAAGCGTAACCGAGGGAGCGTCAGCTGTCTCAGTAAGGGCACAGGCAGTCCCAGGGCATCGACGGCATCCCATACGCCGATCATCTTCACGGGTAGATGACGTCCGCGATTGCCCAGCTGCGCCTGCTCAAAGAGCTTCCAGGCGGCAGGTAGTTCGTCCTCACCTATAAGCCCTGTGAGGCCCAAGAATCTCGCCAAGCTGCGCACGGTGAACGCACCGCGGCTGAAGCCGAATAGGTAGACCTCATCGCCCTCGGCCCAGTGCTCGAGCAAGAATCTGTAGGCGTCGAGTACTTTCGAGGACAGCCCGATGCCCGTATGGCCGCGAACCCACCAATCGAAGCGTCCGGCTGTTCCGATTCCCGCCGCGTAATACACGCGCTGCACCACGCCGTCAGTTCCTCGTGGAGTGATCGCCCGCGAGAGCTTCACCACATTTGTCGGTGGTGTCCCATCGTCAGGCTCCGACACGTGCCAGGTACCGTCACAGCAGATAATGATACGCTTCGATGCCATTCGCTAGCAGGGCGTCAAACGTCCTACAATAACCTGTTCCAATGAAACTGCAGGACAAGACAGCACTCGTCACCGGCGGCGGGACCGGAATGGGGCGGGCAATCTGCGAGCTATTTGCCACCGAGGGTGCTCGGGTCGCCGTCAACTATCGCGCGTCAAGAGAAGCTGCGGAAGACGTCGTTCGTGCGATCGTTGCCCGCGGTGGTGATGCATTCGCAATCCAGGCAAACGTCGCCAACGAGCCTGACGTGAAGCGCATGATCACGGAGGTCGACTCCCGCTGGGGACGACTTGACGTATTGGTCAACAACGCTGGGTGGACTAAGTTCGCACCTCACAAGGACCTTGAGGCATTGACCGACGACATCTGGGACCGCACCCTGGACACCAACCTGCGAGGGACGTTCTACTGCACCCGCCAAGCGGTCCCATTGATGAAGCGTGGCGGCGGCGGAGCGATCGTCAACAATACGTCGGCGGCCGCATTCCACGCCTCGGGAAGTTCGATCATCTACGCCGCCTCGAAAGCAGCAGCGGTGACGATGACGAAGTCACTAGCCCGCGCGCTGGCTCCTGAGATTCGCGTCAACGGCCTGGCACCCGGCCTCATCGCGACTGGTTTTGCCGGCTTTACGGACGAAACTTTTCAAAAAGGAGCGAAATCTTCGCCGATGGGTCGGCTGGCTGGCGTAAAGGAGATCGCGAAAGCGGCCCTGTTCCTGGCTGCGGATGCCACCGCGACTACCGGCGAGATCATCATGGTCGACTGCGGTCGAACCGCGCTCGGCCCCCGAGACGCAAGTGCGCGATAGCCCCACGGCGACAGTGCGCTATCGCATCGGGCTGCATCGTGCCGCGACTCGCGACCTGACGCAGTAGACGTCACGACTCTACGCGACTTGGCTTGCGCTGTGGCAATCCGCTGGGGAACTGGCGAAAGAAAGCGTCCGACTCACGCGACCGGTCTAGGAGCCAGTCGACCCGAAGCCACCGTCGCTCCGATCCGAGTCGTCCAGTGACTCCACCCAGTTCCATTCCGCTGCCGCGTAGGTGCCGATCACAAGCTGAGCGACCCGTTCGCCGGGCTCCACCGTGTACTCGTCCTGACCCAAGTTGATCAGCAGGACGCGAATTTCTCCGCGATAGCCCGGATCGATCGTCCCGGGAGCGTTCACTAGCGTAATGCCGTGCTTGAAGGCCAGACCGCTACGGGGTCGGACTTGCCCTTCATATCCCGGCGGGATCTCTAGCGCGATACCGCAACCAACCGAGGCACGTCCACCCGGCGGCAGTACCACCGACTCAACCGCATAAAGGTCCATGCCCGCATCTTCATTTGCGCCGTGGGCAAAGCGCGGTAGTTTTGCATCTGGATGGAGCTTCTTGGCACGAAGCTGGAGACTTGGTGATGACAAGTGGGCAATGATACCAGAGCGCCGTCCTCGGCCCGGTCGCTCAAGAATGGACTCGTGTCCGACGAACACACTCGCCGCGATCGATTGAAGAAATCCCATACCCACCAAGCAATTAGCCATCGGCTAGCAACGGATCCCAATCACAGCTACCTACGCTCCTTCCTCTGGAGCACTGGACTCACCATCGCCGCGTTCTTTGTGACGGGAGCCCTCAAGTCACGGTTCGTGGCGCAATCGTGGCTGCTCGCGGGGCTAGAGACGCTAGCGACGCTAGCGGTGGGAGGTGCCGCAGCTGGCCTTGCCTACGTTGTCGGACTGCTATTGGCCGGGGTAGCAGGTTAGACGCTAATAACCGGACAACCCGCCTCGCGGATCATCGCGTAGGCGTTCGTTCGGAGACCGCCGAGAACTCCATGTCCTACGCTACGTCCGACGATTAGCACGTCGCTCTTCGTGTTCCCGATCACCTCATTCACGTAGGGGATCGGGTCAAGCCCGTCGACGTGCATCTCTGCCTCGCAACCGACCTTCTCCAGCAGTGCTCCGAGTCGCTCGCGAGCTGCGGCGCGAACCAACTCTTGCGTATCGGGCGGGAACCACTCTCCGGCTCCCCAATCGATAGCAGGCGGCACATGGACGACGTGCAGACTCGCATCCCACTCTCGGACAAAATCCGAAGCCCACCGCAGAACTTGCTCGCTGTGCTGCGTCTCACGAAGCCCCACGGCGCAGGCTACGCTTCGATACGGTCCGACTCCGAAAGGAGGAGAGTCCTCCAGGTGGACGCCCGTGAGGACCGGGAACTCCAGGTCATGAATCAACTTGGCCGCCTTCGACCCCACCAAGAACCGGCGAAACACACCATAACCGTGGGTCGACAGGACCGCAAAGTCAGCCTGTTTCTTCTTCGCCAGAAGCTCTAACTGGTGCGCTGGGTCGCCTTCCAGGACTACAGCCTCGTGCGGCGGACCCGCCCCCGCGGTTTCCACAAACGAATCGAGGCGCGACTGCATCGCACTATGAAAATCAGACGACTTCTCAAAGGCATGCCCGACGGCGAACGCGCGATATTCGTCCGGCGGGGCTTCGATGACGTGTGCGAACAGCACCCGCGCACCGAAATGCATCGCCAGGGCCACGGCATGCTGCGCTGCAATCGCGGAACGGTCGGAAAAATCGACGGGAGCCAAGATCGTCTTGATCGTCAGCATTGGAACCTCCTCCATTCGTCTCACCCACTGAGCACCCGACAAAGGCACTTCGACTCAGTTCATACGCATATGCCCCAACTCCAGCTTCCCCGGTTCCAGACCGAATGAACAACCTATTGAAAGGTCACAGCTAGACGCTGACGACCGGGCACGGCGATTCCCGAATCAGACTCATCGAGTGTGAACGAAGCCGGCCCGTCTCGTTTCCGTCGGCGCTTCGCCCGATGACCAGCAGGTCAGCATCAATCTGCTCCACGACCGACGTCGCCAGCCTGGGGATCTCCGCGCATTCTACATGGACCTCCGCCGTGCAACCCAGCTTCTCCATGAGTTCACGCACTCGCGTCGCACGATGCTCAATGAGTGTCTCGGACAAATTCTCTGGCCAATGCTCCCGTTCACCAGGGAGCCCCTCAACCGACGGAGCCGCGGGCATGACGTGCAGTTCGGCTTCGACCGCCGACGCCAGCCCCTTCGCCCAGCCGAGAACGACTTCGCTGTGAGGCGACAAGTCAACCGCGCAGGCGATCACCTTGTAAGGCCGCACCTCACCCTCGGGAATCGTTTCGACGTGAGTTCCGGTGAGAACCGGGAACGATACGTCGTGCAGGGTTTTCGCAGTAACTGAACCGAGAATAAATCGCCGAAAAGGACCGTAGCCGTGGGTTGGCATCACGATCAGGTCCACTTGCTCTCGCTCCGCAGCCTCTTTGATCTTTTCCGCGGCGCCCCCGTAGCCGACCTCGGCGAAGGTCTTGGCCCGCGGCGCCGTCCGCTCCATGAATTCGGTCAGTTGTTCGCCGATCTTGATCTCAATCTCCTCGGGCGTCGGCCAAACCGCCCCAGCGTTATAGGCTGCGTCAAATAGGCCATGCTCATACGGTCCGTGCGGAACCGCGTAGATAAAGAGGATCTCCGACCCAAACCGATCAGCAATCGCAGCTGCGTGCTTTGCGGCAGCCTCCGAGCGGGGGGAAAAGTCTACCGGAACCAAGAGTTTTTTGATCTCAAACATTGGCGTACCCTCTGGCGACTTAGATACTGATCACGGGACATGGCGACTCGCGAATAATCGCGCCCGCGTGCGCCCTGAGACCGGGCAATAGGCCCGCGTGTTGACTGCGTCCAATCACCAAAATATCGGCATAATTCTGTTCTGTCGCGGATGGAATCAGATCCAACGGTCCGGCGGCGTCAATCACCACCTGCGCCTGACAGCCCACCTTCTTGAGCAAGCGATCAATCTCTACTCGCGCCTGATCAATCACCTGAGTGCGTGTGTCGGGCGGAACCCATTCTCCATAGAACGCGATGGGTGCCACGGCCGGAGCCGCGTGGATCACAACCAGGTCGTCGGCGCAGGCCTTGGAGAACTTGGACGCCCACCAGAGCGTCTCCTCGCTATGCGGATCGAGATCGATGGCACAGGCGATCCGCTTGTACGGCTCTGGGTCAAGCGGCGTCAGCTCGGGGACGTGGGTGCCTGTGAGAACTGGTGTTTCGGTGTCGTGTAGCACCTTCGTCGTCACCGAGCCCAGCGCAAATCGTCGAAACATGCCGTATCCGTGAGTAGGCATCGCGACCATGTCGACATCCACTCGGTTCGCAACTGCGACGATCTCGCCCGCTGGATCTCCGTGGACAATACTCTTCTCGACGGCAGCCCGTGGGCGAACGCCCTCCAGCAACCGCGTCATTCGCTCCTCAAGCTCGCTCGTCAGCTGCTCGAGCGGTGGGCTTGAACCCGGAACGGCAAACCCTTCATCGATCGCCGCATACTCATAGGGCCCCGGTGGCACGACGTGCTGCAAGATGAGACTTGAGCCAAAACGCTGAGCCACGGCGTCGGCATGTTCCAACCCCAATCGAGACCGTTCAGAAAAATCCACCGGGACTAAGATTTTCTTGATCGTCATGTCACCTCTCCGCTTCTCCACAAACCGGTATGCACGACAGATGTTGAACCTATGATCAGCCTGCGGGATAGTGCGCGAGATTGCAATCACTCGATCAATTGGCAGACGCAGTCGGCAAGGCTTACCGGAGGGTCTACACCGCGCAACTTACGACCCTTACGTGGATCGAACGACGAAGCGCCAAGCGGCGCCGTGATGGCCACGAGAATGGCGCGTTCACCGTTGCGCACACCCAGAGAAAGGGAATCCTAGATCTCGCCGACTGCGTCAGAGTGTTTCTCGACGACGGCGGAGAGCGATAGCCGCAGCTCCGGGACAAGCTCCTGCGTGAGCTCCAAGATCAATCCGACCGGCGCCTATGTGGCTCTAAAGAAATGCTCGGCGGCTCCCGCGACACTCCGCGCTACCGAATCAAGAAGTTCAAGGAATCGGCTAAAGCGTCGTAACACCGCCCGTTTCATGGTCTCCCACTGTGGGCCGATAAGGGGTTGGAACACCTCTATGTCTAGCCCTCCGACTCAACGCCGCCACCCTCGTGCGCTCTGCTCTGAACTGGTGCAAGTGTCGTTTCGCGATCAGCGCGGTCGTCGCATCCAAGAGACGGGGTGGTCTCAAGCGGTCGACGCAACACCCGGCGCGAAGGGAGAGCGTGAAGCGTAAGCCAAAGAAAGCAAAGGCGAAGCGGCGAGGACGCTCCGCTCTCATCTGCATGTCATTGCGGTACAACGAGTTACGCAATTGCGATTAGTGGCTTCCGCTTGTAGGCAAGCCCCTTGCCGCTCTCATCGCTAAGACATTTCGGTTGAACGACTTAGGCCTAGTGTTGCGTTGACCGGTTGAGCCGGCACCCAATATAGGAAGTAGCTCTAAGCACAGGCAGACGGCCCTTTCAGCGATCGCTTAGCGCTACAATCCGCCTGTTATGGTCGGTCGGTCCATATTGCACTACCGCGTCACCGAAAAGCTCGGTGAGGGCGGCATGGGTGTCGTCTACAAGGCTGAGGACACTCAGCTCCGCCGAACGGTCGCACTGAAGTTCCTCCCTCGCGAGACACTCGACGAGGAGGAGGTGAAAGCCCGCCTGATTCGCGAAGCCCAAGCCGCTGCCGCCCTCGACCACCCCAACATCTGCCATGTCTACGGCATCCACGAAGAGGACGGCGAGACGTTCATCGCCATGGCCTACATCGATGGGCCGTCGTTGGCGGAGAAGATCAAGGAACGCCCACTGCCGCTGGACGAGGCTCTCACCATCGCCACTCAGATCGCCGAGGGACTACACGAAGCTCACGAGCAAGGAGTGGTCCATCGGGACATCAAGCCGCAGAACATCCTGCTGACCACCAAGGGCCAAGTCAAGATCCTGGACTTCGGGCTGGCGGCGTTAACGGGACGCTCGAAGCTGACCAAGACCGGGACGACGATGGGCACGCCTGCCTACATGGCCCCCGAGCAACTCGAAGGGCGAAAGGTCGATCGGCGTGCGGATGTCTGGGCTCTAGGCTGCGTGTTGTACGAGATGCTGACGCAGAAGACTCCGTTTGAGGCGGATTACGAGCAGGCAATCGGCTACGGCATTCTCAATGAAGATCCAGAACCGGTGACGGCTTTGCGGAGGGGACTGCCTCCGAAAGTAGACGATCTCTTGGCCAAGGCGTTGGCGAAGGATCGAGACGAGCGCTACCAGCACGCCGACGACATGCTGGCGGATCTGCGCGTACTCCAAAAGCAGAGTGGGGCGCGGAAGACGCCCTCGGGCCGATCGACGATCGCGGCAATGACCAGCCAGACGCTGAGTACTGCCGATGCACTGCCGCCTGATTCGGTGGTCGTACGCCGGAGCAGCCAGCGAATCGAGCGAGCCGTGGCTGTAGTACTCGGTATCGCTTTCTTCGGCCTGCTGGCGGTACACTTCGCCGAGGCTCCGCCCGAGACGCCGGAGGCGACCGCAACGCGCTTCTCCTTCGCTCCAGAAGGCCTTACTCAGGCACGCCTCTCCCCGGACGGCAAGTACATCCTGTATACCGCTCAGACAGACGGTGACCAAAGCCTTTGGCTGCGACCGCTCGGCGACGAATCCGCGCGCCAATTGGCAGGGACCGAAGGAGCGCTAGGCGGCTTCTGGTCGCCCGACAGCTCGTGGATCGGGTTCGGTACCCGCACTGAACTCAAGAGAGTCTCGATCGACGGCGGCAGCCCGATCACGCTCTGTAGCTTGCCGGACACCGGCGAATTGTCTTTACTCGGAGGAACGTGGAGCCCCGACGATGAGCGCATCGTGTTTTCCTCGGCCTTTCGGCTCTATGAGGTCGCCGCCCGTGGTGGCCAGCCAGAGTTACTATTCGACGCCAGCGACAGTCCTCGGCCATACTCCCTTTACCCTCATTTCCTGCCAACTGGCAGCGGGCCTGCGGCGCTTGTCTATGCAGCGTCCTCGAGCCCGGTCGATCACTGGGTGGCGGTGCTGAACTTGGAGACAGGAGAACGTCGCGAACTCGGTCCCGGTACCCAGCCGGTCTACTCGCAGGACGGCTACTTGATTCACGGGCCCACTAGCAACGCTGAACCGGGGCTGTGGGCGTGGCCCTTCTCTCTAGAGACCCTGGAGCCGACCGCGGACTCATTCCTGATCAGCACAGCCGGTTTAGCCGCCACCCTCTCGCGCGACGGTACTCTGACGTATCTCGACCAGGTCGGAGGCGGTTCGACCAGGACGCTCGTCTGGCGTGACCGCACCGGAGAATTGCTGGAGACGGTTGGCCAGCCGCAGAACATGGCGCAGCCCGCCCTCTCGCCCGACGGCCAACGGGTCGCTGTGAGGTCAACCGAGAGTGGCAACCGGGACGTCTGGGTTCACGATCTGATCCGCTCCACCAAGACTCGGTTGACGTTTGACGAGGTGCCCGAGGCCCAACCGGCGTGGTCCCCCTCGGGTCAAGAGATCGCCTACCGGCACGCTGACCCGGGGCCGGGAGACACTCTGATGCGTAAGGCTGCGGACGGTACGGGCGAGGCTATTGTTCTGGTCTAGTCGGAACGCAACCTGTTTAGCCCAACCTGGTCTCACAATGGCCGCTATCTGGTCTATACCGAGACCAACAGCGAGACGGGACTGGATATCCGTTACGTAGAGCTAGGTGTGACCTCTCAATAGGTTGTTCATTCGGTCCCGGACCAGGGAAGCTGGAGTTATCCCACAACAGCAACCTTGGAGAGACCGAATGAACATCCACAAGAATGCACGATTGACGCCTTATTTGCGAGTGCGGATCGTCGAGCGCGTCCTCGCCAAGCAGCAGACGCCACGGGACGCCGCGGCGGCCTGTGGCGTCTCACTGAGAACCATCCACAAGTGGCTGGCGCGCTATCGCAGCGAGGGTGTCGCCGGTTTGCACGATCGTTCCTCGCGACCGCACCGCAGCCCGCGACGGACCTCTCGGGCGCTGGTCGAGCGCGTCATTTCTCTGCGCCGCCAGCGTTGGACCGGCCGACACATCGCCCAGGCTGTCGGCCTCTCGCCCGCTACCATCAGCCGCATCTTGCGCCGCGCCGGCCTGAACCGTATCCGCGATCTCGAACCTGCTCGGCCCCTGCGCCGCTACGAACATGCCGCCCCCGGCGATCTGCTGCATCTCGACATCAAGAAGCTCGGCCGCTTCCTCCGCGCCGGTCATCGCGTTACCGGAGATCGCTCTCGGGCCAGTCGCGGCGCTGGCTGGGAGTTCGTGCATGTCGCTATTGACGACAACTCCCGCCTCGCCTTCTCTCAGATCCTGCCCGATGAACGCAGCCACTCCGCGGTGGCTTTCCTCGACGCCGCGGTCGGTTACTACCGCTCCCTCGGCGTCCCCATTCGTCGTTTGCTCACCGACAACGGCTCTTGCTATCGCTCGCGCCTCTTCCGCGATGCTTGCCGTCGTCTCGGCATCCGCCACCGCTTTACCCGTCCTTACACGCCGCGCACCAACGGCAAGGCCGAACGCTTCATCCAGACCGCTCTGAGAGAATGGGCTTACGCTCGCTCCTACTCCTCATCCCAGCAGCGCGCCGCTCATCTGTTACCCTGGCTCCACCATTACAACTGGCATCGCCCCCACGCCAGCCTCCACTACCTTCCCCCTTTCTCCAGACTCCTGATTCCCATGAACAACCTCTTGAGGCTCCACAGCTAGGGACCGACGGCGGTGCTTCAGAACCAGTGACGTTTCTCAGTACACCAGCCAATGAGAACCAACCCCAGCTTTCGCCGGACGGTCGATTTCTGGCCTATCGGTCCGATGAATCGGGCCGACCAGACATCTACGTGCAGCCGTTTCCCGACGGCGCTGGCAAGTGGCCGGTGTCTGTCAACGGCGGAATCCGACTCCGCTGGCGCAGCGACGGCAGCGAGTTGTTCTACACGGAGGGTTCGACGCTGATGGCCGTCTCTGTCTCAACCGAGCAAGGCTTCACTCTGGGCCAGCCGCAGGCGCTCTTTGAATCCCCCTCTTTAGCCACGGGCGGCGGTCGCAGTTACGACGTCTCCGCCGACGGCCAACGGTTCGTGATGACCATGCCCGTGGGAGACGGCGAAGAGTCGGCACCTCCCACGATCCGCGTCGTCCAAAACTGGTACGAGGAGTTCCGGGAACGGGAGCAGTAGGAATCTTCGGTTTCAGCCTCCTAGTTTCCTCCGTCCCGAGTAACTTCCTACAAGTCCGGTGGTCTCAAGCGGTCGACGCAACACCCGGCGCGAAGGGAGAGCGTGAAGCGTAAGCCAAAGAAAGCAAAGGCGAAGCGGCGAGGACGCTCCGCTCTCATCTGCATGTCATTGCAGTACAACGAGTTACGCAATTGCGATTAGTGGCTTCCGCTTGTAGGCAAGCCCCTTGCCGCTCTCATCGCTAGAGCATTTCGGTTGAACGACTTAGGCCTAGTGTTGCGTTGACCGGTTGAGCCGGCAGGTCTTCACGGGCTGGCGGGTTGTGTTGATCGTGTTGATTTGTCATTTTGCGGCTCTAATCGCTCTTGCAGTCTGAAACATAAGCCAGTGTCTCGACTGGTTCAAGCGGCAAAGGACGACATTTGGCTTTTGCGATCGGTTTGTCGAGCTTTGCCGCTTGACCAGAGTTCAAAAAACCGTAAAGAGACCCACGCAGGCGTCCGCTGAAAGGGCTGTCGCTAGCGGCTTTGAGTAACTTCCTATATTGGGTGCCGGTTCAACCGGTCAACGCAACACTAGGGCTAAGTCGTTCAACCGAAATGCTCTAGCGATGAGAGCGGCAAGGGGCTTGCCTACAAGCGGAAGCCACTAATCGCAATTGCGTAACTCGTTGTACTGCAATGACATGCAGATGAGAGCGGAGCGTCCTCGCCGCTTCGCCTTTGCTTTCTTTGGCTTACGCTTCACGCTCTCCCTTCGCGCCGGGTGTTGCGTCGACCGCTTGAGACCACCGGACATATAGGAAGCTACTCGGGATGGTGCAGCCAAACAGGTCGCCAGCGTGCGGCCAGGAGGGGGCCTAGAGACCCTCGACCACGCTGCCCATGAAAGAACGAGGGAATGCCGCCAAAGAGTCTTTCTCGTCGTCGGTCAGGGTCCGTGGCCCCTGACGCCCGTATACCCCGACGGCTTTCGGGCGGCCATCGGTAAAGGCTCACTTCGGTTGATGGCAGTCAACGCAAGCGATCGGGCGATCACACGAGAGCAGCCGCTCGCGAAATAGTCGCTGACCGAGTTGGATCTGGTCCGCTGTTGCGGGGTTGTTGGCGGGCTCCGGTTGGTAGAGATCAAGCCCTAACGGGCGGGCAGAATTGGCTTCCGCCTTCGGATCGGATCGCGAAATGCCGATCGTCGCGCACAGCCCGATGAGCATCACCGTCTGGAAGGCGATGATCGACGCTTCGACGAAGAATCGCTTCCACATCCTAGCTACCGCTTGGTCTGCTCGCTCAGTCCGAAGGGAAGATCACGCATGGCCCACATTTGGAAGAAGTAGCTTCCTTCCCCGTACAAGATCCCTTTCCCGTCGGGATGAATTTCGATTGGCCGCGACCCTCCCCCGGAAGGCTCGTGGACCAACTCCGTCGGGTAGGGCGGCGCGCCGTCAACGGGCACCACCCAAAGTCTCCACATATCCGCACCTGCATCCGGGTCGCGCCGCAGGATCACGAGCGCCTTCCCGTCAGGCGTCGGCACTACCCAGCGCCCAAACTGCTGATCCTCATCCGTCCGCCACAGAACTTTTGCCTCTCCGCCTGCAGCCGGATGCAACAAGATTTCTGTTCGGTCACGAATCGTCGCGATGCGACCGTCAGCCAACGGACTGAATCGACTGGTTCCGAAATCACCCGGTACTTTTTCCACGGAACCATCAGCCAGACGGTAAGAGGAGATCGATCGATCCTTCGAGGAGAGGCGGTACAAAAGGCGCGCGCCGTCCTCCGACAAGACGCCCCATCCGCCCTTCGCAATAAGATCGGTCTGACCGTTGGCGAGGCCGACGCTAAAGAGGCCGGGACCCCAGCGATCATCATAGCCTTGCACGATAAGGCTGTCACCGCCAGGCGGCCAGATTAGCGAGAAAGTGCGCCGAAGATCGTGCGGCACTTCGCGCTCCTCGCCAGTTGCCAGCGAGCGGACGACGATTGTGCGGTCGTACGATTCCTTTTTTCGGCTAGAAAGGTAAGCGAACTCCTCGCCGTCTGGGGAGAACGTGCCCCCACCGTTGAGCCCGACGAACCGTTCGACGGCGTTCTTAGGTTTGGTGAGGAACTTCCCCGTTTGAAGGTCGATCTCAGCGAGCTTCAAGCGCCGCTGCGAGACTCTGACCGAGTAATACAACGACCCGTCCTGGGCGACGATACCCATTCCGGCCGAGACGTCCACGTTGGGCACGATCAGTTGGAGCTGTCCGACTGGCTTTGCATTCTCTAGCGGCTGGACCCATAGGCCAGGCTTTCCGCTACGATCGCTATTGATGATCAGATAGTCACCCTTTGGGCTCCAACCCACCAGCTCGTCGTTTGCAGCGTGCTCGATCACCGTAGATTCCGAGGAGCCGTCTACTGCGAGCATGAAGATGTCTTTGGCCGGTTGCTCCCGCGAGGCTGAGCGGCTGTAGGCGATGTGACGGCCATCAGGTGAAACTCGAAGCCGCGAGTTGCCACTCCAGTCGATCGAGCGGATCTGTCGAACGTCGCCGTCACGCACTGAAACAGTGACAATCTGATGATCCGTTGGGGATGAGTTGACGACCGCTGCGACGCGATCGCCGTCGGGAAACCAGTCCTGAACATTGGCAAATCTGCCGTCCCCGGGGTTCCAAATGGTGCGCGGCTCTGATTGAACGTCGTCCAACGCTAACCACCGCAATTCGCTGATCTCACCGGCTGGGCTCGGACGAAACCAGCCATAGACGACCTGTTTGCCATCTGGAGATATTCGGGAATCCATCGCGAAGGACATGACGCTGGAGGTAACGGCGTTCGCCGTGTGGGTTAGCCGTCGGTTCTCTCCTGTTTCGAGGTTCCGTATCGCCAGATTTCCTTCGTCACCCCAATCGACGTAGGTGACGAACTTGCCGTCAGGGGACACCGAGCCTTGAGGGCTGATTCCCTTGGCCTGCGGCCAAACCAGTTCTGTCCGAATGTCCCCTTGGGCAGCCTGCGCGATGGGTGAAGGCGGGTTGAGCACAGGGCCGAAGCCAACCACCAGCAACACCACCGCGATCACACCAGCAGCTGCCAGTGCCGGTATTAATACCCGCCTCGGCTGCTCGCCCACGGGAGTCGAGGCCGCCTCTCCCCCGGATTTCGTACCTCGTGAAGCCCGCCAACTCTCAATCTCACTGGGGTAGGCATAGACGCTGCTCGCTGAAGAGTGATGGCGCCGCACGGGAAGTCCCGCGTACTCTTCCCATCTCTGGGCGGTCCGGGCATCTCGCCCCAAATGAGCGGCGATCTCTTTCCAACCCTGCAAAGGGGGTGGTCTCAAGCGGTCGACGCAACACCTGGCGCGAAGGGAGAGCGTGAAGCGTAAGCCAAAGAAAGTAAAGGGGAAGCGGTGAGGACGCTTCGCTCTCATCTGCATGCCATTGCAGTGTAACGAGTTACGCGATTGCGCTTAGCAGCTTCCGCTTGTAGGCAAGCCCCTTGCGAGCCGCTCTCATCGCTAAGACATTTCTGTTGAACGACTTAGCCCTAGTGTTGCGTTGACCGGTTGAGCCGGCACCCAATATAGGAAGCTACTCATCACCGCTAGCGACAGCCCTTTCAGCAAGCGTATAGTGCTACAAATCCGTGTTATGACGACTTGGTCCGCCGCCGGTTATCGTCGGGTCGTCGAAGAGTTTGGTGGTGGAGACAACAAACGCCGCTTCGATCTTCAACCGGACGACTTCTGACCCGGGGCGTTCGTCAAAAGAGGTACTTCACGCCGAGTTGGATCGTCCTCATCTGGCGGGTATTGAAGACTTGCCCGAAGGAATTTGATCTCGCATCGTTGTCAACGTACCACCAATTCGGGTGGTTCGCAGCGTTGTAGACCTCAAACCTTAACTGAAGTCGATGAGACTCACTGAACACGATGTCCTTCAACAATGACAAGTCCCAATTTACTAGTCCAGGACTAATGAGGTTCGAAGGCCCAACGTTACCTTCGCGATACTGCAGCTCAGGATTCCTCGTGTCGAAGGCCTCGACATTCCAATAACGCTCGGGCGTAGGGTCATCGACGACTGGGCTGATTCCCGTTGCATCAGGATAGTTGGTTACACCCGTGTCGTTGGTATCACCGATCGAACTGACGTGAGTAGGAGAGCCCTCGGAGACCGATAGAATCGAATTCAGTTGCCAACCTTCAAGGATCTTGCCTACTAATCCGCCACGGGTAGAGATCGCCCGGCCCGGCCCGATCGGAAGCTCATACACAAACGATGCCGCTAAACGCTGGCCAACGTGAAACTGTGAGAGCCCGCGCTCGGCCTGGAGATTGTAGTTGTCGAGTGGGAAGTCTCCTAATCGGGAACCGTACGCCGCGCTGCCATCGTCGATCGCCTTCGACCAGGTGTAGCCAACCAAGAATGTCGCGCCGTGCGAGAGTCTGCCCTCAAGTTTCAGGTTCAACGCGTGGTAGTTCGAGTTGGCAACGCTGTCGACCTCTCGCAAGATGTCGTACTCTGGCCACGGCTGCCGTGAATCCTCGGAACTCGGGTCGTCCGGCCCGCTGCGATTAACTGGTTGATTGAAGGCTCGCGTCCGCTGCAACTTGTGGCCACCGTTGCCGTGATAGCCAGCCTGAACCATGATCGAGTTGGTCAACTGTCGCTGGATGTCAAACATCCACTGGGACACATAGGGAGTCCGACGTCCAGAGATGATGTTATACAGTTCCGGTTTCTGCAGACAGACGCCGTCCCACCCTGTGCATTCCGCGGTTGCGGCAGAGCTCGCCCAGGGGTCGCTCAAATCAGAATTAGGCTTCTGCCGGTCTGCGCCAAAACTGTCAGTCCCGCTCAGGTTGCGTGACATTTCAAAGGTCGGATGGCCAATGTCTTGGGAGTAGAAAACACCAACGCCAGCCCTGACCGTCCAGCGCTTGGATGGGCTGAAGGCGATGCCCACACGCGGAGCCCAGTCATTCCTGTCGTCAGCGACAAGTCTTCGACTCATAAACTGATCACCTGCCTGAGTGGGAATCGAGTCGTCGTAGCGGAAATTCAATTCATCGTAGAAGTCCCCTTCGCCAGGTCGCGTGAGCACGGGCGTCCGTGTGTCAGGGTTGAGACCCCCGGGGCCCGCGCCCATATCGAAAACTTGCGCGTTGATGATGCCTCTTCGAGCGTCATGGTAGGGCGGCGTGTACTCGTAGCGGATTCCAAGATCGAGTGTAAGGCGGGGCGTTACGCGCCACGTGTCCTGGAGATAGAAGGCCACTGAGGTAGCCCTGAGCTTCGCGTCATAAAGCCTCGTGACCCGAGTTGCTCTCCTCACGGCACCCAGCAGGAAATCGGCGAACCCTTCGCCCCTCGAAAGGTCATCTGACGGGTCTAATGTCGCTCGGCCTAGGAAATTAAACCAACCAGTCGGCTGATGGCTGCCGATCTGATTGTAGTGATCGCGCCGGTACTCACCTCCGAACCTCGACGAGTGAGATCCCGTCACAATCGACGTGTTGTTCAAAACCTGCACTGTGCGGTTGCGGTTCGACTGTACAGACCGGGCGGAAGGGTAACAGGTTAGACCGGGCGGATAGGTAACACCATGGCGAGATGCCATGGAAGGAGACCTATCCGATGGAAGAACGCAAGAGATTCATTGAAGACTGGCTGCGAGCGGGGGCGGCGACGAACGTGGCGGCGCTGTGTCGACTCTACGGGATCAGCCGCAGGACCGGATACAAGTGGTTAGAACGCTTCCGTCAAGGCGGTTGGCCAGAGCTGGAAGACCGCTCGCACGCGGCACACCGTCAGCCCGGTCGGATACCCGAGTCGGTCGAGCGACGAGTGATAGAAGCGCGTCGGCAGCATCCGAGTTGGGGGCCGAAGAAGCTCAGGGCCTGGCTGGAGTCGAAAGAGTCACAGACAAGCTGGCCAGCGGCGTCGACGATCGGCGACGCGCTGAAGCGAGCCGGACTCGTTCGCGGGCGCAAGCGGATGCGGCGACTGGCCGAAGCGGCACCCAGTCCGTTGCGCGAACCCGAAGCGCCCAACGACCTCTGGACGATCGACTACAAGGGGCAGTTTCGCACCGGCGACGGCGTGCTGTGTTATCCGCTAACGGTCGTCGACGGATATAGTCGTTTCCTGCTCAACTGCACCGCACACGTGGGCACATCCTACGCCGAGGCCCGCCGAGGCTTGGAGCGGTTGTTTCTGGAGCGCGGGCTGCCACGAAGGATACGCTCAGACAACGGTTCGCCGTTCGCCTCCATCGGCACCGGACGCTTGAGCCGGTTGAACGTCTGGTGGCTGAAGCTGGGCATTGCGGTGGAGCGCATCGAGCCGGGCAAGCCGCAGCAGAACGGTCGCCACGAGCGGCTACACCGCACGCTCAAAGCCGAGACAGTGAGACCTCCGGCTGGCGATCGTCGCCGACAGCAGCGCCGCTTCGACCTCTTTCGTCATGAATACAACCAAGAACGTCCGCATGAAGCGTTGAGACAGCGGCCCCCGGCGGCGTTCTATGCACCAGCAACACGCGCCTATCCCAGCGAGCTTGCTGATCTGGATTACCCGGGGCACTGGGAGCGCCGACGAGTGCGCCACGACGGACGCATCAAGTTCCTCGGCGAGAAGTACTTCCTGAGTGAAGCGTTGGCTCGCGAGTTGGTCGGGCTAGTCGAAGTGGACGAAGCCATTTGGCAGATCTGGTTCGGTCCGGTGGAACTCGCCTTGTTCGACGCCGCCAACCGCGTACTGTGGCCGCTCGGCTCGGCAGTCAGTGGCCCCCGCGGGGGCCACTGACCACCGCCTATACTGTTACCCATCCGTCCGGTTTAGAGTGTTACCTATCAGACCGGTCGTTCACAGGTGTGGTCAATCCCCGAATACCGAGCTCCGAAACCACGTCGCGTTTGAAGGCGAAATGTGTGACGTCGTCGTTGTTAAATCGGTTGTATCCGACGCGAAACTCATTGAGCGCACGCGGACTGAAGCTACGCGTGTTTGACGCTAACCACTGGTAGCTGCGTGCCTCGGTTCGTCCGGTCTGAGTGGGGAACGCCCCGTTCGCCCGACCGAACCGTTCGTTCCCGTGGCTGAATCGCCCAAACCAACTGGAACTTGAGCTTTCCTGAAAGTCAAACCGCTGGAGGTACTGTTCCGAGTTGCGAGGGTAAGTGCCATCCCCGAAATAGTTGGGGATTCCGTGCCCATTGGGCAGAGGATAGAACTCCAGCAACGCTAGAGCGACAGGGTGCAGGCGAGACTGTGGAATGACCTGGTTCGGGAACGGTTCGGCCGACACGGCCGTTCCGTTGCCGTCGAAGACTCTGGTGAGGGGATCGAATATGACCTGCGGGTTTTGGCTGAATTGCTGTCGGCTGAAATCACCCGCTCGCATGTCGCTGCTGGGCACCACGGAGATGGAATTGGACGACGTATGCACCTCTCGAACCAGCTCCGCATTGCTAAAGAAGAACACGCGGTTCTTGACTATGGGGCCACCCAAGGTGAACCCGAAAATCTTCGTCGGGCCGCAGCCGGTGGGCCGTTCCCCCCTACCGCGCCACCCCCCGGCATTGAGCCGGTCGCACGGCTTGAACGCGAAGAGCGTACCGTGAAAATCATTCGTACCCGACTTCGTACCCGCGATGATCTGCGACGTCGCGCGGCCATACTGGGCCGAGTAGATACCGGTCTCAACCTTGACCTCGCTGAGCGCGTCAATCGATGGCCGAATGATGTAGGAGTTGAAGTTAACATCGGTATTCTCGATGCCGTCCAGCGTGAAGCGGTTAAACTCTTGCCGCTGGCCAGCCACGGCAGTTCCCTGGTGGGAGCGCTCTCCTCCCTCACGCTCCCGTTTCATGCCAGACGTATCCATGTCGGTCGCCACGTTCGATGCCAACTTCAGGAGTGATAGATAGTTTCGATAGCCGCTTGGATAACTAACGAGTTGTTCTTGGGTGATGACAGTCGAGATAGTAGCGTCGTCGCGTTGCAGCAGTGGCTGATCGGCGACGACCTCTACCGTCTCTGTACGCGAGCCGACGTCCAATTCGAACTCGGCACGAACGTGTGCGCCGAGACCAATCTCAAGCCCGTCGAGCGAATGAGACCGAAACCCCGCAATGGATGCCGTTACTGTATATCGCCCCGGTAGCAGCAACGGGATGACGTAGCCGCCCACTGAACGACCGGTCTGATAGGTAACACTCTAAACCGGACGGATGGGTAACAGTATAGGCGGTGGTCAGTGGCCCCCGCGGGGGCCACTGACTGCCGAGCCGAGCGGCCACAGTACGCGGTTGGCGGCGTCGAACAAGGCGAGTTCCACCGGACCGAACCAGATCTGCCAAATGGCTTCGTCCACTTCGACTAGCCCGACCAACTCGCGAGCCAACGCTTCACTCAGGAAGTACTTCTCGCCGAGGAACTTGATGCGTCCGTCGTGGCGCACTCGTCGGCGCTCCCAGTGCCCCGGGTAATCCAGATCAGCAAGCTCGCTGGGATAGGCGCGTGTTGCTGGTGCATAGAACGCCGCCGGGGGCCGCTGTCTCAACGCTTCATGCGGACGTTCTTGGTTGTATTCATGACGAAAGAGGTCGAAGCGGCGCTGCTGTCGGCGACGATCGCCAGCCGGAGGTCTCACTGTCTCGGCTTTGAGCGTGCGGTGTAGCCGCTCGTGGCGACCGTTCTGCTGCGGCTTGCCCGGCTCGATGCGCTCCACCGCAATGCCCAGCTTCAGCCACCAGACGTTCAACCGGCTCAAGCGTCCGGTGCCGATGGAGGCGAACGGCGAACCGTTGTCTGAGCGTATCCTTCGTGGCAGCCCGCGCTCCAGAAACAACCGCTCCAAGCCTCGGCGGGCCTCGGCGTAGGATGTGCCCACGTGTGCGGTGCAGTTGAGCAGGAAACGACTATATCCGTCGACGACCGTTAGCGGATAACACAGCACGCCGTCGCCGGTGCGAAACTGCCCCTTGTAGTCGATCGTCCAGAGGTCGTTGGGCGCTTCGGGTTCGCGCAACGGACTGGGTGCCGCTTCGGCCAGTCGCCGCATCCGCTTGCGCCCGCGAACGAGTCCGGCTCGCTTCAGCGCGTCGCCGATCGTCGACGCCGCTGGCCAGCTTGTCTGTGACTCTTTCGACTCCAGCCAGGCCCTGAGCTTCTTCGGCCCCCAACTCGGATGCTGCCGACGCGCTTCTATCACTCGTCGCTCGACCGACTCGGGTATCCGACCGGGCTGACGGTGTGCCGCGTGCGAGCGGTCTTCCAGCTCTGGCCAACCGCCTTGACGGAAGCGTTCTAACCACTTGTATCCGGTCCTGCGGCTGATCCCGTAGAGTCGACACAGCGCCGCCACGTTCGTCGCCGCCCCCGCTCGCAGCCAGTCTTCAATGAATCTCTTGCGTTCTTCCATCGGATAGGTCTCCTTCCATGGCATCTCGCCATGGTGTTACCTATCCGCCCGGTCTAACCTGTTACCCTTCCGCCCGGTCTGTACAACGTGACTGGCACCTTCAGGCTTTTAAGGCTTTAGGCTTTGATCTCCCTACCTTCGGTTGGCAGGGTAAGCCACAACGTATCCGTCACCGTCAACAGGGTCAAGGAATAGAGCGTGGGCCTCCGTCACATGGCTACGCTTTTCCCCAAGCACAGAATCCACATTATCGTGAAAAGGTGCCCGATCAACTAAGAAGGTCAGCCTCCCCATGCCTTGCCATAATCTGACGGCTTGGAAATGAAGCATCCGGCTCTTGAACGTTGCCTTAACGGACACTGAAACGCTGCCGTCGGTGCTGACTGCCCAATCGGGCAATACCACTACCCTTGAATGTGGTGGGGACCAGGGAGCGAACGGAGGTATATCGTCCCGGACCTCCACGACTGCGAGTCGATCTTGGAACTCAATAATTATCTCAGCAGGTCCCTTAACAGCTTTGTCATCTATTCTGAAAAGCACCTCCACACCTTTAGGTTCCGCGGATACGTGGGGAACCGTTAGGTGCTGCAGGAGTCCCGCCCAAACCAGGAAGGCACAAATTCGCCCTGGCCGGATCATGGGATCTTCTCGAACTTCTTGAGTGGGATCGTTGCTCTCAAGCCACTACCGTTATAAATATAGACCTTCTTGTCGGAGGGGTACTCGATCCACTCGGTCGAGCCGTCTCGGTAGTAGTCGTACGCGAAGTCGTACTGGGCTCGCCCGCACGCGCTTGGATACGAGCAGAAACTCGCCCGAGCTGGCCCAAGTCTGACAGTCACCGGCGTGGAAGAGTCTGAGCGGCCGCGGCGGTTGGTGTGATTTCACCACTGAGGACTTTAGCACGGAGGGATACGAGGCGGGCAGCGGCATCCGAGTCACCGAGGAAATGTTCGTGGAGGAGCCGATCGACGGCGTCGTGAAACCAGCGGAGCCGCTGTTGACGGCGGCGCTCGGTGAGACGGTCGTCGGTGAGTAGGTATTCGCGATGATCGACGACGGTGGTCCAGACTTCTGAGATGCCTTGGTCTTCGAGAGATGAACAAGTGAGAATGCAGGGCTTCCAGCCGTCTCGATCGGACCGGAGGATGTCGAGGGCATGGGCGAACTCTTGGCGGGTGTTTTCGGCAGCGGCGGCGCTGTCGCCGTCGGCTTTAGTGATGACGAGGATGTCGGCGAGTTCGACTATGCCACGCTTGATGCCTTGTATGTGATCGCCGGTGCCGGGTCCGATCAACACCATAAAGCAATCGGTCATGGATGCGACTTGCGTTTCGGCTTGGCCGACACCGACCGTTTCGACGATGACTACATCGAAACCCGCCGCTTCACACACGAGAATCGACTCGCGGGTGCGGTGATGTACACCGCCTAGATCACCGCCGCTGGGCGAAGGGCGAACGAGAGCTTCGGGGGCGCGAGACAGCTCAGGCATGCGGGTCTTGTCGCCCAGTATGCTGCCGCCCGAGATTTCGCTGGAGGGATCAACGGCGAGGACGGCAACGCGTTTCCCGTCGGCGATCAAGCGCTTGCCGAGCGCTTCGATGAAAGTGCTCTTGCCGACGCCGGGCGCGCCGGAGATGCCCAGCCGAATGGCGTTGTTGTTGCTGTCGCGCGAAAGAAGCTGTAGTAGTTCTTCGGCGACGACACGGTCTTCTAGTTTGCGGCTCTCGACCAGAGTGAATGCACGGCCGAGGATACTGCGATCCGCATTGCGCACACCCTCGGCATAGTCGGCGGCGGTCACGTCAGGAAGATCTCCGTTCGAGCAGAACGCGTACGAGATCTTGCGCAGCTTCGGGCACGACGGTGCCGGGACCGAACACGGCTGCTACACCTGATTCTTTGAGGGCGGCATGGTCGGCATCGGGAATGACTCCGCCACAGGTAACGAGGATGTCTCCCCTGCCCGCTTCGTGGAGTTCGTTGATCAACTCAGGCACGAGCGTGCGGTGGGCGCCAGCAAGCGTAGAGACACCGACGATGTGCACGTCATTGTCAACGGCCTGTTGCGCGGTCTCGGCTGGCGTCGAGAACAACGGTCCGATGTCGACGTCAAAGCCGATGTCGGCGAAGGCGGAGGCGATGACTTTAGCACCGCGATCGTGCCCGTCTTGGCCCAGCTTGGCGATGAGAATGCGCGGACGACGGCCCTCGGCGTCGAGGAAGTCCTTGGTGAGAGCAGTGGCTTTTTTGAGCGAATCCATGTTGGTCGCTTCTCTACGATACGCTCCCGCGACGCTTTGTGACTGCGGCTGGTAGCGCCCAAAGACTTCTTCCATGGCAGCCGTCATCTCGCCAACCGTGGCCATGGATCGCGCGGCGTCGACGGACGCTTCCAATAGATTGGCAGCCGATCTGGCGGCGGCGGTCAGATTAGCAAGAGCTTGCTGCACCCGCGTCTCGTCCCGTTGATTCCGCAGACTGTCGAGACGAGCGAGTTGGGCTGCGCGGGCGGCATCGTTGTCAACGCTGAGAAGTTCCGGCTGGGTGTCAGTCTCCGGCTGGTATTTATTGACGCCAACAATCACCTCTTCACCGGAGTCGATGCGGGCCTGGCGGCGTGAGGCGGCCTCTTCAATTCGTCGCTTCGGCACGCCTTTCTCAATGGCGTTTGCCATGCCACCGAGCTTTTCGATCTCTTCGATCAAGGCGGTGGCGCGTTCGATCAGCGATTGCGTGAGGGCTTCGATGTGATGGGAGCCTCCGACGAGGTCGATGATGCGGCAGAGGTCGGTCTCTTGCTGCAAGATGATCTGCGTCTGACGCGCAATGCGAGCGCTGTCATCGGTGGGTAAGGCGAGCGCTTCGTCGAGCGCGTTGGTGTGCAGCGATTGCGTCTGGCCAAGCACCGCGGCAATCGCCTCGAAGGTCGTTCGCGCAACGTTGTTGTAGGGGTCTTGCGCCGCGAGGGACCATCCGGAGGTCTGGCAATGCGCTCGAAGGGCCATCGACTTTTCGTCCTGCGGGTTGAATTTCTTCACCAGCGATGCCCACAGAAAACGGGCAGCGCGTAGCTTGGCGACCTCCGTAAAGATGTCCATGCCGATGCCCCAGAAAAAGGACATGCGCGGTGCGAACTGATCGATATTGAGACCGGCTTCGAGTCCGGCGCGGATGTAATCAAGACCGTCCGCGAGGGTGTAGGCGATCTCAAGATCCGCAGGCGCTCCAGCCTCTTGCATGTGATAGCCCGAGACCGAGATGGCGTTGAACTTGGGCATCCGCTCGGTGGTGAATGAGAAGATGTCCGAGACGATCCGCATCGATGGTTTCGGCGGATAGATGAAGGTGTTGCGGACCATGAACTCTTTGAGGATGTCGTTCTGGATGGTGCCAGTGAGTTCGGCGAGGTCCGCGCCTTGCTCCTCGGCGGCAACGATGTAGAGTGCGAGGATCGGGAGCACCGCGCCGTTCATCGTCATCGACACCGAGACCTCTTCGAGCGGGATGCCGTGGAAGAGCACCCTCATGTCGAGGATCGAATCAACTGCGACTCCCGCCATGCCGACGTCTCCGACGACGCGCGGGTGGTCGCTGTCGTATCCGCGGTGTGTTGGCAGGTCGAAAGCTATGGAGAGGCCGGTTTGCCCAGCCGCCAGATTGCGGCGGTAGAAGGCGTTGGACTCCTCGGCGGTGGAGAAACCCGCGTACTGGCGAATTGTCCAGGGCCGCACTGTATACATGGAGGCGTACGGACCGCGCGAGTAGGGCGGGATTCCAGGGAGCGACGTTTCACTTGGCGGCTCGGGCTTCGCGAAACGAAATTCGTCTTGCATGTCGAGGCGCTGCCAGACAGCGTGGGCGATCGAAGCCGTCAGAGTCTCGATGGCGTATGACCCGGCGAACGGATCCTGGACTCCAGCGAGTCCGCACTCGTGAGTGAGGATGAGCTGTTGGTTGTGGGCCAGTCGAAAGCCTTCTGGAGAATCCTCATACGGCAGTATGCCCAGCGAGTCGCAACCGCCAACGGTAGCGATGAAGGCCGAGATCGCGGACCGAATGAGGTCGTCTTCCGACCCGTCGGCGTCCCAGTCGCGCTGGCTCGTCTCCGCGTAGATCTGGAAGGGCTGACTGGGAGCGATCTGTTGCCAAAGCAGCCGCAGGGCTCGCAGCTTGGCGATCTCAAGCGGGACGCTCAGTCCGACCCGTACGACGAGATACACGCTGGCCGAGGGCACTTCGTCGATGGCCGATTCTAGTAGATCGACCAGTTCATCGATGACAGAGCCGGAGGCGTGAGGGCTCGGTAATTGGGCCGCGGTATAGAGCGGCTCGACGGTGAAGCCCTTGCCGGGTTTCCAACGAATCGAATCGAAGTCCGCGCCGCGGAGTTCGCCCTCGACACGGCGTTGCCATTCTTCTAACGAAGCGGGCGGAAATGATGGATGGGATTCAGACACGCGGCTCGACCTACCTATGCTCCCTCATTGAGGAGGCACTCCGCACGGGTAGACGGCCCGTTGGGGGACTGTTTTGGAGTACCCTGTCTGAAGTTATGAGTAAGAGCCTAACCCGTCGATCACTCTTTGCCGCTGGAGCGGCCGCCGTTGCTGGAGCTGCAGTTGCGAGCGGGCAAGACCGCGACTGGACGAATGTCCGGACCACGCGGTATCCCGACCCGGACATCGTCACACTCGATCCACGCTTCGCGAAGTACGCGCTCGGCAACACGCCGATACAGCGGCTGCACACCGGTACGCTTTGGGCAGAAGGAACCGCGTGGAACGGTGTTGGGCGCTACCTGGTGTGGAGCGACATCCCCAACAACGTGCAATACCGCTGGCTTGAGGAAAACGGCCAGGTCAGCGTCTTCCGCAACCCTTCAGGCAACTCCAACGGCAACACGTTTGACTATCAAGGGCGTCAGCTCTCTTGCGAACACGGTAACCGCCGCGTTGTGCGTTACGAGTATGACGGCTCGGTGACGGTACTCGCCGATTCGTTTGAGGGCAAGCGCCTGAATGCGCCGAACGACGTCGTTGTGCATCCGAACACAGGCGATATCTGGTTCACCGACCCTGGTTACGGTTCGATGATGAACTACGAAGGCAACAAGGGCGAGTTGGAGATCAAGGAAGCGGTGTATCGCATCGATGGACAGAGCGGTGACCTGTTTATGGTCGCTGACGACATCGTCAAGCCGAATGGCATCTGCTTCTCACCCGACTACAGCCTGCTCTACGTGGCTGATACCGGTCCCGTCAAGGACATCAAGGTCTGGGACATCGACGGTGACCGGCTGACCAACCGTCGCATCTTCACCACAATGGACATGGACGGGTTTGACACGGCAGGCAATGCGGACGGCATTCGCTGCGATGTTGATGGCAATGTCTGGGCGGCAGGTGGTTGGGTTGGTGCTGGCTACGACGGTGTCCACATCTTCGCTCCAGACGGAGACCGGATCGGATTGATCCGCCTTCCGGAGATCTGCGGCAATCTCTGCTTCGGTGGCAAGAAACGCAACCGCTTGTTCATGGCAGGCAGCCAGTCGCTCTACTCGGTGTACGTCGAGACCCAAGGTGCCCACATCACGTGATCCGCTAACGGCGTGAGGCCCGAAGGAACGATAATACGAGTCGTGTCTTCGGCCCCCGCTAACCTAACCGACGAGGTCCGTGGATTTCTTGCTGATCTCCGGTCGGCCTGCCCAGCTGCGCCGAGGGACATTTCCATCGAGTCTTCGGTAGAGCTTTGCCGCACGGAGATGGTGTCTGTGCAGGACCGTCTCGATGCGCTTAAGTCGAACGCCGAGCAGGCGCGCGGAATTCAAGCACAACTCGAGGAATATAGCTCTAACCTCAACAAACAGCTGGCTGGTTACCTCGCAGACATCGGGCTGACCCTGCATCGCGTAGAGGGCTCGGGGCAAGCGTTTTTTGATGAGACGCTGCAGCTGCGCGGGGTCATTGACCTGCTGAATCTGACGGTCATCGCCGAGGGCTACTTCACGTTTGTGTTGGCCGACACCAAGCACGAAGTTGACCGGCACGTCGATGAGATTGTGGACTGGCTGGTCTCAAGCGAGTCGGCGCAGTGGAAAATGCTCCGTGCGCAAGTGGCGGATAATGGCTCAGCACTTTCTAAAGTCCTCGCCGAGCAGCTCGATGCCCGGTTTGACTACGACCGCTCCCGATTGAGCACGTCCCTGGGAAGGACGGTGAGCGATTCGATGGCGCTGTTCGACGCCGAAGGCGAGAGCAAAGCGGTTGCGGAGTCCGCACGTAACGCGGCCACGAATGTTCTGTTTCTCGGCGTGGCGGCTCTCGTCATGCTGGCAGCCGCTACATCGGCGGAGGCGTTGACAGGCGATGTCCCACCGCTCAGCATCGCTGCTGGATTGGCCGCTGCCGCAGTGGCAGTCATCCCGTGGGCTCGTCGTCGCGTCAAGACGCAGCTCCAGAGGCGCGTGGGGGCCCTGCGAATGCATTTACAGAAAGATCTTCGCTATCGCGCCGAGAAAGAGATCGAAACAAGCCAGAAGAAAATCATGGCGATAGTCGCCGCTCCGATCACGGCGATCGACGCCGAGCAGAGTGAACTGGCGGCTCGCCGCGTTGCACTCGCCGCACTCGAACAACGGGCCGTCGCGCTACAGAGCCGTGTAGCGTCCGACGAACCCAAAGGAACACTTTGAAACTACCTGACAGAGCCGCACGATTGATCCGCCGCCGGGTGATTCTGGTTGCGCTGCTGTTAGTACCGAGCCTCATGCAAGCCGCTGACACAATTCGCCATACCATCCGCTTTCCGAATCCCGAAACGCACTACGCGGAAGTGGAGGTTGTTGTCCCGACCGGCAGTCAAGACAGTATCGAGCTGATGATGGCGGTTTGGACGCCAGGGTCCTATTTGGTGCGCGACTACTCCGGGAAGATGGAATCGGAGCGGGCCGAGACGCTGGACGGTCGTCCGTTGGCGGTGCGCAAGAGTGCCAAGAACCGCTGGGAGATCGAGACAACCGGCCAGGACAGTGTTCGCTTCTCGTATAGGCTGTACTGCCGTGAGCTGTCGGTGCGGTCGAACTGGGTCGAGGCGGATTTCGCGATCATCGTGGGGGCCGCGACATTCTTAACTGTGGCGGCTGAAGACGGCGGCTTCATCGATGCCGCGCATGAGGTACGACTGGAGCTGCCTGATGGTTGGGCCAAGTCGCATTCGTCAATGCCGATCACCGACGGCGCTTATGTGGCGACGGACTTCCACGAGTTATTGGACTCGCCGATCTTGGCGGGGGACTTGGCGGAATACGCATTCGATATTGATGGCGTAGAGCACACCTTGGTCAATCTCGGCGAAGGTGCTGTTTGGGATGGACCGAAGTCCGCTGCGGATGTCGAGACGATCGCACAGATGGAGGTCGAGTTTTGGGGCAGCCTTCCTTACTCGAACTACAGCTTTCTCAACGCCATTACGGAGACTGGCGGAGGGTTGGAGCATAAGAATTCGACGCTGGTAATGACGAGTCGCTGGGCGACCGAGACGCGGGAGGCGTATCTGCGTTGGATGTATCTGATCAGCCACGAGTTTTTCCATACGTGGAATGTGAAGCGACTGCGGCCGGTGGAGTTGGACGATTTTGATTACGAGCGCGAGAACTATACGACCGGGCTGTGGGTCGCCGAGGGGCTGACCTCCTATTACGATCCGCTGCTGGTGCGACGGGCTGGCCTGTCTACGCGCAAAGAGTACCTGAAGGAACTATCGAAAGACATTGACACGCTGGAGTCATCGCCGGGAAGGCTGACGCAAGGGCTGAGTGCGTCGTCGTTCGACGCTTGGGTCAAGTTTTACCGCCGTAGCGAGAATACGGCGAACTCGGTGGTGAGCTACTACGGGAAGGGCGCGCTGGTCGGCTGGTTGTTGGACGCTCACATTCGCCGGGCAACGAATAATGCGAAGAGCCTGGACGACGTGATGCGGTTGGCCTACGAGCGCTATTCGGGTGATACGGGCTACACACAAGACGAGTTCCGGCAGGTGATTTCAGAGGTCGCTGGGAGCGACTTGAGTGATTGGATAGCCAAGCGTGTCGATGAGCCCGGCGAGTTGAGCTACGACGAGGCAATGGAGTGGTTTGGGTTGCGATTCGCGCCACCCAAAGAGGAGGACGACGAGCCCAAGGCCTGGCTGGGAATCACGACAACGCAGCAGGGTGGGCGGGTGATCGCGTCGCGGGTACGCCGTGGTAGTCCCGCGCATGCTGCGGGCATCAACCCCGAGGATGAGATTCTCGCGATCAACGGCTACCGGGTTCCTGCGGATGGGCCCAGCGATCGGTTGAAGGCTTTCTCTCCGGGTGATCGATTGACGGTGTTGGTGTCTCGTCGGGAGCGCGTTGTCAGCTTATCCGTGACCGCTAGCGCTGCACCGAGTGAAGATCGCTGGAAATTAGAGGTTGATCCAGAGGCGACTGAGGATCAGACATTGCGGCTGAATGGTTGGTTGGGGAGTTCGATCGGTGCCGCGACCGATTGATTCGCTTCGAGGTTGACCCACCACTTCCTGCTGTCGCCGTAACCGCTATTCTCTTTGTTGCCGCCTTCCAGCGACAGTAGCTCCGCCGACTATTCGCAACTCTTCAGCACGATAGACTATTCAAAAGCATGGACACAAATATCGCCGGAGAGCGACCGTTGGCGACTCGGACGGGGACAGTCGAGGCCTTGAAAGAATATGGGATCGTTGTCGGCGGAATGGCTGCGCTGCTGTGGCTAACCTCTCCGTATACGCACGGCGACATGATGGTTTACTCCACTATGATCGCCAGAGCCTTTGAAACCGGAGGAGTTGCTAACGAGGCCGGGCTTTGGGAGTTTGGCCATCTTCTGTGGCGGCCGCTGGGTTGGATCATGACCTGGGCCGTCATTCCCGCAGCATCTGGCGCAGATGATTGGAGGACCGCATTAGTGGCAGCTCGCGTGTTGATCACACTCAACGTGCTAGCGACGATGCTATCCGTTGTTCTTTGGTATTCGATGGCCAGATCCATCACGCGGTCACATCCGCCCGGTCTAGCGTTCGCTCTAGTCGTCACGATCGGTCTGGCCAGCGGCAACGGGTTCTTGAACTACGCGCAAACGGGCTCCAGTTACGTTTTCGGACTTGCCCTGGTGTCACTAGCGACGTGGGTCGCGTTTTGGTCGGCAGAGCGGGAGCGACTCAGCATCGTCTCTGCCTGCGGCGTCGGATTATCGATCGGACTGGCTACGACGGTATGGTTTCCCTTCATCCTTGCGGCACCGGCATGCGCTCTGACCGCCGTGATCTGGAAAAGTCCACATGGTCTTTACGCGGTATTGAGAAGGGATTCTCTCATCTACGTCAGCGTCGCCGCGGGTGCTTTCCTCGTAGTTCTCTCGTTGGCGTTTGCAGCGGCGGCGAGTGTTATTCAGTTCGACTCTATGGGCCAGTTCGCTACATGGGCAGTCGACTCGGGTCATGGTTGGTCTCAGTCGCAAACAATCACGAGGTTGGCGACCGGAGTCCCACGACTGTTCTATTACTTGGGTTGGGATGGCTTGGTGTGGAAGAGGTTCATGTTCGATGACCCTTACGCACCCGTCGCAGTGGGAGAGTTGATCTGCTGCTCAAGCCTTTGGAAGATTGCCACGTGCTGGGCTCTCGTTCTGGGCCTACCGGTATTCCTGCTGTTTTTTCGTACGGCTCGTCCCGCCTTGTGGCTGATGACTATCTCCGGGGCTCCTCTGCTGTGGTTCGCCGTCTTCGTGATGGAACCTAGTTCCCCCGAGCGATTCCTGCCAGCGTATCCTCATATACTGCTACTGCTCTCGGTCGTATACACAATAGACGGGCGCTGGCGCTGTACAGACCGGGCGGAAGGGTAACAGGTTAGACCGGGCGGATAGGTAACACCATGGCGAGATGCCATGGAAGGAGACCTATCCGATGGAAGAACGCAAGAGATTCATTGAAGACTGGCTGCGAGCGGGGGCGGCGACGAACGTGGCGGCGCTGTGTCGACTCTACGGGATCAGCCGCAGGACCGGATACAAGTGGTTAGAACGCTTCCGTCAAGGCGGTTGGCCAGAGCTGGAAGACCGCTCGCACGCGGCACACCGTCAGCCCGGTCGGATACCCGAGTCGGTCGAGCGACGAGTGATAGAAGCGCGTCGGCAGCATCCGAGTTGGGGGCCGAAGAAGCTCAGGGCCTGGCTGGAGTCGAAAGAGTCACAGACAAGCTGGCCAGCGGCGTCGACGATCGGCGACGCGCTGAAGCGAGCCGGACTCGTTCGCGGGCGCAAGCGGATGCGGCGACTGGCCGAAGCGGCACCCAGTCCGTTGCGCGAACCCGAAGCGCCCAACGACCTCTGGACGATCGACTACAAGGGGCAGTTTCGCACCGGCGACGGCGTGCTGTGTTATCCGCTAACGGTCGTCGACGGATATAGTCGTTTCCTGCTCAACTGCACCGCACACGTGGGCACATCCTACGCCGAGGCCCGCCGAGGCTTGGAGCGGTTGTTTCTGGAGCGCGGGCTGCCACGAAGGATACGCTCAGACAACGGTTCGCCGTTCGCCTCCATCGGCACCGGACGCTTGAGCCGGTTGAACGTCTGGTGGCTGAAGCTGGGCATTGCGGTGGAGCGCATCGAGCCGGGCAAGCCGCAGCAGAACGGTCGCCACGAGCGGCTACACCGCACGCTCAAAGCCGAGACAGTGAGACCTCCGGCTGGCGATCGTCGCCGACAGCAGCGCCGCTTCGACCTCTTTCGTCATGAATACAACCAAGAACGTCCGCATGAAGCGTTGAGACAGCGGCCCCCGGCGGCGTTCTATGCACCAGCAACACGCGCCTATCCCAGCGAGCTTGCTGATCTGGATTACCCGGGGCACTGGGAGCGCCGACGAGTGCGCCACGACGGACGCATCAAGTTCCTCGGCGAGAAGTACTTCCTGAGTGAAGCGTTGGCTCGCGAGTTGGTCGGGCTAGTCGAAGTGGACGAAGCCATTTGGCAGATCTGGTTCGGTCCGGTGGAACTCGCCTTGTTCGACGCCGCCAACCGCGTACTGTGGCCGCTCGGCTCGGCAGTCAGTGGCCCCCGCGGGGGCCACTGACCACCGCCTATACTGTTACCCATCCGTCCGGTTTAGAGTGTTACCTATCAGACCGGTCGTTCATACCAAGACCGCATCGGTATTCAACAGGCGCTTGACCTGGGCGCGGACGGCGTATTGATTCCCTATATCAATACGGCTGACGAGGCGCGTCAGGCGGTCAGCTGTTGTAAGTATCCGACTGAGGGTACGCGGTCGGTGTATTTCCCGCAGCGCAGTATGAACAAGGATGGCTTGCTTGGCTATGCGGGCAACGCCAACAGCAATCTTATGGTGGCGCTACAGGTTGAGACGGCAGACTGCATCGAGAACATGGAGGAAATCGCCACTGTCCCTGGCGTAGACATCCTGTTTTTGGGACAGAATGATTTATGCATGTCGATGGGTTTGTACGAGAAGTACGAATTCCCGCTTATGTATACTTCGCCCGAGTTGCAGGTGGCGACGGACAAGTTGGTTACCGAGGCAGGAAAGAATGACCTAATCCTGGGCTTGTTTCTCTTCGGTACCGATCGCGTCGGTGAGTTCCTGGAGAAGGGCTTCACTTTCATCAGCATCGGCAACGACCTGCACCACGTACTGACCCAGGCCACCGCCTACGTGCAGAGTATGGAGACAATCGCCGAAGAGAAAGGCAAGAAGTGGACGCGACGGCCTACGGCTCTCATGTAGCGGTAGAAGTCAGGTGGAAACAGAAAGGGCGCGACCACTGCGGTCGCGCCCTTTTTCGTTTCTGGATAGCTGAAGACCTAGTGTTCAGCCGCAGCGCCTTCCCCGTGCGACCCACCGGCGGGCGTATCGTGATGTCCGCCAGCCGTCTCGTCGATTGGCTGTTGAGCCCAACCGTTGGCTGCACCGACCCAGTCACGCGTCATCACGTCGGAATAAGTGAAACCAATTAGGATCGACAACCAGAGAAACCCCAAAACAGTAGCCAGCTGCGTCAACCTGCTGGCAAACTTCACGTGCATGAAGTACCACACCACCAGCGTCCCCTTGAACGCCGCAATGGCCAACGCAATCACGATGTTATAGTCACCCCAGTCCTGGAACGACGCCCACACGGTGAGTCCCGTCATGACGAGCAGCGTGGCGAAGATCGTCAGGTAGACCGGGATCGGAACGATGTGGTGATGTGCTTCGTGCGATTCAGACATTAGAGGTGCCGCCCGATCAAATACAGGAGCGGATACAGGAAGATCCAAACGATATCCACAAAGTGCCAATAAAGGCCGAACATCTCAATGGGCGCGTAGTAGTCCGTCGAATACGCACCTCTCCGAGCCGCTCGAATGAGCCAAAGCAAGACAACCACGCCCGCAATCATATGTACGGCGTGAACACCAGTCATCGCAAAGTACAGGAAGAAGTACAGCTCGACGTTGCGCGGATTGACCTCATCGGCGAACTCGCCATGGTAGGCGAAGTCCATGCCGGGAACGTGCTGATGTTCGATCTTATCGTTGTATTCGTAGGCTTTGACACCCAAGAAGACGCCGCCAAAAGCTAACGTGGCGATCAAGTAGCCGACCAATAGCTTTTGCTTGCCTAACTGCCCGAAATGGACGGCCATGGCCATCGTAAAGCTCGAAAAAATCAGAACAACGGTGTTGGCGCCGCCCAGGGCAACATCCAACTCGCGGCTTCCGGCGACGAATGCCAGCGGGTACATCGTGCGAAAGATGGTGTAGGCAAGAATCAGACCACCGAAGAATAGGATCTCCGTGATGAGAAACGCCCACATGCCGAGAGTGGCAGCTTCTTGCTGCTGTTCGGCATCGTTAAACTGGTGTGCGACGAGGCCGTGGTGATCAGTGGACAACGGCTTCCCCCTCTGTCTCTGGAGCGTAGGCGTACGCGGGTTCTGTCACTACCGGAGTACCTTCAAAGTTGAACGTGGGTGGCGGAGAGCTTGTCTCCCACTCCAACCCCTTGGCGTTCCAGGGGTTTGCGGTAGCCTTCTTACCTTTAAAAAGCGAGTAGGTCAGGTAGAGCACTGGAAGCAAGTAGCCGATGCCCAAAACCATCGCGCCGCCCGTCGACAGCACATTGTAGATCTGGAACTCTGGTGGATAGAAGTGATACCGGCGGGGCATACCGAGGTAACCCACCACAAATTGCGGGAAGAAAGTTAGGTTGAAGCCAAGGAAGATTAGAATGGCCCCGATCTTTGCAAACCCTTGATGGTACATGCGGCCAAACATTTTGGGCCACCAAAAGTGGATCGCTGCCATGAAGCCCATGATGGCGGACCCCACCATGACGTAGTGGAAGTGCGACACGATGAAGTAGGTGTCATGCACATGGACGTCCAAGCCCATGGCGGCGAGGAACAATCCCGTCAAACCACCAATGGTGAACAGCCCTAAAAAGCCCATGGCATAGAGCATCGGCGCCGACATTTGTACCGAACCGCCCCACATCGTGGCGATCCAACTAAATATCTTAATCGCTGTCGGCACAGCGATTAGCATGGTCAGTAGTGAAAAGACTAAGCCAATGTAGGCGCTCTGTCCGCTAACGAATAGGTGGTGTCCCCAGACGACAAAGCCCAGCACCGCAATCGCCAGCGTCGAGAACGCAATGACCTTATAGCCGAAAATTGCTTTCTTACTGAAGCAGGCAATTACTTCGCTCATGACACCGAATGCCGGCAAGATCATGATGTACACAACCGGGTGCGAGTAGAACCAGAACATATGCTGAAACAGGATCGGATCACCGCCCAAGGCCGGATCAAAGATGCCGACACCGAGGACACGCTCAAGTCCCAAAAGCACCAGAGTGATCGCGACAACGGGCGTGGCCAGCACCTGAATCAGGCTGGTGGCATAAAGCGCCCACACCATGAGCGGCAGACGGAACCAGGTGAGTCCGGGCGCGCGCATTTTATGTATGGTGATGACAAAGTTCAAGCCCGTCAGGATTGACGAGAAGCCTGCAATGAAGACACCAACAATCGCAACCAAGACAGCACCATTCGCATATCGACTCGACAGCGGCGCATAGAACGTCCACCCCGTGTCGATTCCACCGCTCATCAGGGCACTTGCCGCAGTGATGGCACCGATTACGAGAAGATACCAGCTCAGTAGATTCAGCCGAGGGAAGGCAACGTCTCGGGCACCGATCATGAGCGGCAACAAGAAGTTTCCTAACGTCGCTGGTATGAGTGGCACCAGCACGAAGAACACCATCAGCACACCGTGAGCAGTAAACGTCCGGTTATAAGCTTCGGAACTCAGCAGGTCGCCCGCGGGCGTCAAGAGTTCGAGGCGAATTAGGCCAGCGTATACACCACCCAAAGCAAAAAAGATGCTCAGCGTGATGATGTAGAGGATGCCAATCCGCTTGTGATCCAAGGTCAGCAGCCAGGAGGCAATGTCGTACTTGGCTGTCAGGTAATTCGGTTTAGGCTCTTCTTCAAGAGGTAAAGAGTTTGATGCGGTACTCATCTTGTTAATGACTCCTTTGCCCTCTACTCGACGCCAATCGTCTTGATGTAGCTAATCAACTCGAACACCTGTTCCTCAGTGATTTGCCCTTGGAAGGTGGGCATTATAGGACCAAACCCATGAACCGTCCTCTGCCGCGGGTCGAGAATTGACTCACGAATGTACGCCTCGTCCGCGACAGTTCGAGAACCGTCCGCCAAAGCGACCTGTGAACCATAGAGCCCGTCGAGGGAAGGACCGTTGCCGCCGGCACTGTTGTGGCAGCTATCGCACCGGAATTCCGAGAACTGACGCTCCCCTGCGGCCACCGGCGTCTCGGTACCATCCTGCTCATCAGTATTCAACCATGCGTCGTAGTCGGCCGGGCTCATGACAATCACCTTGCCCTTCATCAGCGAATGCTCCGTGCCGCAGTACTCGGCACAGAAGAGATGATACTCACCGGTCTTCGTCGCTTCGAACCACAGCGTCTGATAGCGACCCGGCACAGCATCGCGCTTCACGCGGAAAGCCGGCACGTAGAAGCTGTGCAATACATCTTCGGACGTAAGAATCAATCGGACTGGCTGATTAACCGGAACATGGAGTTCGTCGATCTCCCGCTTCCCTTCCGGATGCTGAATCTTCCACATCCACTGTTTACCAACCACATGGACATCCATGGCGTTCGGCGGCGGGCTGGAATACTCAAAAAAGACCCACGCGCCCCAGCCGAACAGAACCATCGTGACTACGAAGGGCACAACGGACCAGACGATCTCAAGGGGCAGCGAGCCGTGAACCGGTTTGGGGACGTAGTCCTCATCGGTCCGTTTGAACTTGAGGGAGATGAACAGAATCACGACCGGGATCATGATCGTGAAGACAGCAGTTATCGCCACACAAAACAGATAAAGGGCGTCGACTTCCCCAGCGAGCGTTGAGGCTTGCTCAGGGAAGAAATCGAAGTCCTGGAAAAGCTTCTCCCACATGCGTCTTTCTCGTCCGCCTCCGTCGCCGTTAAGCAGTCGCCCGCTCGCGGCGGCGATCCCGTAAGAAATTAACCATCATGAACCCGCCTAACAGAAGCACCGTCAGGGCCCCACCCAGGCGTACCGCGTTCATCACAATGAAGCCATACTTGCCCGATATCGGGTCGTAGTGAAAGCAATACAACATCACCGCGTCAGCGAGCGATCCGATGCCGTTGTCCGATGCGTCGATCAAGGCGAACTGCAAGTCCCTGCCGGAATACTCGACACCAAATTGATATCTCGAAGCCCGACCATCAGGAGTCAAAGTGACAATACCGCTTGCGTGGCGATACAAGTCCGTCTCCTCATCGTAGGAATACCGGAAACCAACCGCGTCGGCCAAGGAACGAATCTGCGACTCCTCGCCGACCAGGAAATGCCAAGCATCTTCCGCGCCTTCGCGTCGATAGGTGTCTAGATAACCCTTCTTCTTCTCGGCCGCCATCTTCGGCGTCTCGCCGGAATCAAAGCTAACGGTCACGAGTTCAAAATCTTCGCCCGGCTGGAAGCGCGTAATCACACGCAGGGCCTTGATCAAGCCATTCAGTTCCAAGGTGCAGAGCATCGGGCACTCGTAATAGACGAAGGATAGGATCACCGGCTTATCACCGAAGAAATTGCCCAGCCGAACCTTCTTGCCGGTCGAGTCAGTGAATTCAAGATCGAGGTCGACTTGGTTGCCTAGGTTCTGGTCGAAGCCGATGTCCTCAAGGCCCAGTGGCAATTCGCTAGCTGGCCTCAACGGCTGGTCGTTTGACGTCAACCCAAGGCCAGGCATTTGCGCCGAGACAGAGAGAGTCATCAGCACAAGACCGAAAATCAAGATTTGACTAAATCGTTTCATCTGATCACCTTCCTTATCTCTAGCATGAACAGGGTTCGAGGACCCTATTCCGAATCACTCTCCGTGCGAGCGGGCACACCGCTCTCCAAAAGCATGTCAATCGCGGTTTCAATCGGTACGTGGACGACGCCTCGACGCTCATCGACCCAACCGTAGCCTTCCAGCTGCTCCGTCTCGTCTGCGCGAATCGCGCGCTGGTCAAGGCCAGGAACGACCTGCAGCTGCGGCGCGCCACTCCCCCCACCCGGTGAAGAAAGCTCAATGGCAGGTCCATAAATGGTCGCCGTGCGTTGCGTAAAGTACTCAAACAGTACGTTGATGATGCCGAACGCAATCAATACGGTCAATGCCATTAAGACCAGGAAGATGACGAGCGGCTTCACATGAGCATCAGTACGCTCATGGAAGTGTTTGTCTGAGAACTTCGCCATCAGTGATGCCCTCCTGCATTTTGCAGCAGCTCCACAACTCGCGGATCTTGCAAGGGGACAAGCGGCTTGTTCTTAAGATGCATTGCGAAGACGCCAAACCAGAGTCCGCCGACAGCAACCATCGTCGCCGCATCTAACCAGTGGAAGTGGATGCCGCCGCCGTGAGCCAAGCTCGGCTGTGTCAACCAGTAGAGGTCCACAAACCGCATGAACAACATGAACACGGCAACCTTCGCCAGCAGAGCGGGAGAGCGTTTCGTCCGCCGCGTCAACAAAATCAACAGCGGCAGGGCGAAGTGGAAGATGACCAACGATATCGAGATCACGATCCAGCCCGGATCCATACGGTCCATGTACCAGGGTGCTTCCTCTTGCGTGTTACCGGACCAAATGATCAGGAACTGCGAGAGATGCATGTAGGTCCAGAGCATCACGAAGGCCATCATGAGATTGCCGTAGTCGTGATAGGTATCGATGGAGACCAATTTCCTGATCGCGTCCGACTTCTCGAGCATCCGCACCAGAAGGATGGTGAAGGCCATTGCGGTGAGCAGGTCGGAAACCACGAACAAGAATCCGAAGATCGTCGTAAACCAGTGAGGGTCGAGTGACATCACCCAATCGACCGAGGCGAACGTCAAGGAGATCGCCATTAAAACCAATCCAGCGCCACTGACGAAACGCAGCCGACGGACAGACGGCTCTGGACCATCGGTATCCTGTTGCAGCGAGAAGCGCGAGAGCAGGTATCCGATCAGTGTCCAAAGAGAGACGAAGAAGACCGCGCGAATCATGAAGAACGATTCATTCAGGTATGCGGCCTTTCCCTGAATTATCGCGTCGTGTGCTGCTTCGGGGCGAGCCCACGGGAACAGCGTCGTCATGCCCATCATAATGGGCAGAACCAAGACGGCCATGAGCGGCATCACACGCCCACCGGACTCCCAGATCCGTCGTGCGGGAGCACCCCAACTGCCCTCTGTCAGGTGGAAGATCATCGTCCAACCCATGAAACCGAGGGTCGGTGCGAGCCAGAAGAGGTAGGCGGTCAAATACGACTTGTAGAACTGATCTGGGTCGCCAAGATAGCCGAACGCAACCGCCACGGCACCGACCAGTCCAATGATTAGGGCCCGGTTCTGCAGGCCCGCCAGTTGGGGGTTCGTTTCCTGCACGCTTATTCCCCTCCCTCTAAGCGCAGATCGGCGACGATCGCATCGGGCAGGTCATCCACGCTGACGTTCTGGCTCACCTGCAAGGCACGAATGTAAGCGACGATCGCCCAGCGGTCGTTCGGCTGAATCCTGTCATTAAAGCTGTACATCCGACCCTTGCCGTTGGCGATCACGTTATAGAAATGGCCCGCGGGCGCCTGACGCAACCGCTCGATGTGATAGGACGGCGGGCGCTGGAATCCACGCTGGACGACGGTCCCCTGCCCATCACCAATGCGACCGTGACAAGGCGAACAGAAAATATCGAACCGTTGATGGCCCCGGTCGACAACTTCACGAGTCACCGCAAACGGGAACGCCTCGGCTAACTCACCGTCGACGAAACCGGTATAGAGGTGCGTATCGTCACGTAATTCGCCACGCGCCACGGCTCCGTCGACAGGCGGGCGCGACGCCCGACCATCAGAAAAGAAATCGCTCCGCTCCAGCGGTTGAAGCTTCGGCTGGTCATGCATGTCCTGCCTGCAACCAGCAGCTCCTAGAACTGCAAGGGCGGCGACGGCCAGCAAGTACCGCTTAGCGTAGGTGCTATTCGTCCTCAACTTCCCTTACCTCTAGCGGACTCAAACCTTGAAGAAACTCCGAGACTTCGACCGGCTCAAACTTCGGATCATCCGCCTCGACGACCAAGAAGAAACGGTCCTGGCTGACACGCAGAAATCTGGGATGACTAAACATCGGGTGATAAAGCCGGGGCAAGCCATTCAATCCAAACATTCCAAAAACAGCAGTAAACGCCGCCAACAGAATCGTGCATTCGAACGTCACTGGGATAAACGACACCCAAGAGTTCAACGGCCGACCACCGATGTTGTACGGCAACTCCACGACTGAAACCCAGTAGCAGAGGCCGAAACCGATAGCTAACCCAACCAGCCCCCCGCAGAAGACCAGCCAGGGCATCAGCGTTCTCGGATGGCCGAGAGCGTCGCGCACCCCGTGAACCATGAACGGCGTGTAGGCGTCGATTTTTTCGTATCCGGCTTGACGCGTCTTGTTGCAGGCATCGAGCAACTTGTGCTCGTCGTCAAACTCGGCTGCGATGCAGAACAAATTGCTCATTGTCTCGCGCCTCTCCCTAGCTCTCTTTCACCTGTTCACTCTTGCCAATCAGATGCTTCATTTCAAACATCGCGATCATCGGCACAAAGCGAAGGAACAGGAAGAACAACAACAGGAACTGACCAATCGTTCCGACGTAGAGGATGATGTCCCAGAACGTCGGGTAGTACATGTCCCATGACGACGGCAAGAAGTCACGATGCAAGCTCGTCACAACGATGACGAACCGCTCAAGCCACATGCCGATATTCACAACGATCGAAATCACAAACAGGAAGATCAGGTTACGGCGTATCTTTCGGAACCACAGCAGCTGTGGCGTGAACCCGTTACAGAAGATCAGCAACCAGTACAGCGGCGCGTAAGGACCGCCCATACGGTTAGCCACCATGTACTGCTCGTATTCGTTGCCCGAGTACCAGCCGAAGAACAGCTCAACCATATAGCCGTAGAACACGATTAACCCGGTGGCCAATGTGATCTTCGCCATATTTTCGATATGCCGCATCGTGATGAAGTCATGCAGCTTATAGAAGTGCCGGACGGGGATCGCCAGAGTCAGCACCATCGCGAACCCCGAGTAGACCGCGCCAGCAACAAAGTAGGGCGGGAATAGCGTCGCGTGCCAACCAGGAATGATCGACACCGCAAAATCGAACGAAACTACGGTGTGAACCGAGACAACCAACGGAGTCGATATGCCCGCGAGGATCAGATAGACCGTTTCGTAGCGCTCCCAGTGACGAGCCGAGCCACGCCAGCCGAGTGCGAAGACACCGTAGATTCGCGCCACGAGTTTCGTCTTCGCGCGATCACGCATCGTCGCCAGATCTGGCACCAAACCGGTATACCAGAAGAGGATCGAAACGAGCATGTAAGTCGTGACCGCGAAAACGTCCCAGATCAGCGGAGACCGGAACTGCGGCCAAACATTCATTGTGTTCTGGTATGGCATCAACCAGAACGCCAGCCAGGGACGACCAACGTGCAACAGCGGGAAGACGCCAGCGCTGGCCACCGCGAACAGGGTCATTGCTTCAGCAAAGCGGTTAATCGATGTTCGCCAATCCTGTCGAAACAAGAGCAGGATCGCCGAGATCAACGTACCCGCGTGACCAATACCGATCCACCAAACGAAATTGATGATGGCAAAGCCCCAACCGACCGGGATATTCAAACCCCAGACGCCCGTACCCTTGAGCACCAGCCAGGCAGCACCGTGAGCCAAACCACCAGCCATGGCCAAACTAGCCAGTATGCCGATGTACCAAAATAGCGGAGCTTCTTTACCGAGGACGATATCCGAGATCTTCTCGGTAATCGTCATATAGGTTTGATTCGGCCCAATGACCGCGTCGTCTTGCAGAGGATGAACCGGTGTCGCCAACTTGGTTATACCCCCGTCGCCTGCGTCGCCATAGCGTGATCTTCACCGTGACCGCCCCCGGTGCCGCTTGTCGGCATTTCGGGATTCGGGTTACTCACTCGCGCCAAGTAGGTCGTGCGGGGCTGAACGTTCAACTCCTCCAAAAGACCGTAGTTGCGCGAGTCTTGCTTCAGCTGCGTCACCCGTTCATCTGGGTTGTTGATGTCACCGAATGTGATCGCGTCAGCCGGGCAAACCTGCTGGCAAGCCGTCTGAATCTCTCCGGCACGAATGGAGCGTCCTTCTTTCTCGGATGTCGTGCGGGCGTGATTGATGCGCTGCACACAATAAGTGCACTTCTCCATCACGCCACGGCTGCGTACGGTAACGTCCGGGTTGCGCTGCAACTTAACCGTATCGGTCTCAAAATCTTGATACAGCAGAAAGTTGAACCGGCGCACCTTGTAGGGACAGTTGTTTGAGCAGTAGCGGGTGCCGACACAGCGGTTGTACACCATATCGTTCAACCCTTCGCTCGAGTGCAACGTCGCACCGACCGGGCAGACTACCTCGCACGGCGCGTTCTCGCACTGCATACAGGTCAACGGCTGATAGTAGGTTGCCGGATCATCCAGGTCGCCCTCAAAGTAGCGATCGATGCGAATCCAGTGCATCTCACGCCCTTTCGCGACTTCATCCTTTCCGATGACCGGAATGTTGTTCTCTGCCTGGCACGCAGCCATACAGCCGTTGCAACCCACACAACGATTGAGATCAATCGTCATGCCCCAGGCGTAGCCGGTGTAATTCCACTCGGGAAAGAACGACTTGCGGTTCTCGACATCGGCGTAGGCGTTGCCTGTAGTACGACCGCTCTCAAACTGAAGGTTCTGTTTCGGCCCATCAGGCGAATCCGCGCCAACGATACCGACGAACGGGCTACCCGTACCGGGCTCGGCATGCTCGGCCGCTCCGCCACCGTGACCGCCGATCGTCTGGGCGAAGTCGGGATGCTCGACGTACTCCGCGGCAGAGGCCTCACGGACTAAGTTCCGACCTTCCATCGAATGGTGGTCTTGCACGCAGGCCAGGCTCGTGAACTCGTTGCGCTTGGAAAGATCAACCGACGGTGCGTGCCAGCGAGCCTCGCCGGTTTGCAACGCATAGGCGCTAAAGCCGATACCCGTTCCAACGCGTCCAGCGTGCGTACGACCGTAGCCAAGGTGAATCGCGAGTACATCATCAGCCTGACCCGGCGTAATCCAGACCGGACCACGAACGCGGGAATCACCGCTTCCGAGTTCGACAATTTCACCACTGCGAAGGCCAAGAGTCTCCGAGGTCGCGGGACTCACCTGAACCACGTTCTCCCAAGTCAGCTTCGTGATCGGCTTCGGCAACTCCTGCATCCATCCGTTATTGCTGTAGGTGCCGTCCCAGACAGTTGGATCTGGGCGCAACACAAGTTCAACACCTTCAGACGGAGCTGGAGCGACAACGCTATCCCATTCAGAACCGACGGTTGCGGTGAGTGGCTCAGCCGCGGATCCCGCGACGACACCATCGTGCAGAGCCCTACGCCATGAAGCCTCTAGCGCGTCATCGGTCGAACCGGTCGACGCCGCGTAAGTCGCGCGAACCAGATCGCGACCACTCGCGTCTTCCTCTAGCAGCATCGACAGAAACTCGATCTGGCTCTTACCGCCAAAGATCGGCTCAATCATCGGCTGCTGCAAGATCAGCGAGCCGTCCTTGGCGCGAATATCACCCCAAGCTTCGAGGTAGTGAGTCGCTGGCAACTGCCAGTGGCAGACCGACGAGGTCTCATTCCCCGCCTCGGTCAGCATGACCCGGAAGGGAACTTGCTCTAGGAGTTCAGAGAAATCGAAATCGCCGGGAGCATCGTAGGAAGGGTTCCCGCCAAGAATGACGAGCATCTCGACCGAACCGTCGCTCATCGCGGAGACTAGACCGCGCAGCGAACTCAGCTGATCAACCGGCTCGACATCAACAGGAGCGGAATGCGAAACCGTCGTGCCGACAGCGCCCAATTGCTCATTGATGGCATGGGCCAAGGCGTGAACACCGGGCGTCTGCTGATCACCAGGGATAACTACAGCGGTAGGGCCAGCGCTCAGCAGATCAGCGGCCAGCGGCTCGAGCCACGCTGTAGCAGCTTCAGACAACGCGAGAGCCTCAGCGGTGGTTGAGACACCCAATCGTTGCGCTAGCGCAACGGCAAAGCTCTCCACTTCGGCAGCCTTCAGCCGCAACCGATGGTCAGCATTCGTGCCCGTTACGCTCGGTACGGGCTCGACAACGTAAAGGCGGTTCATATCCGCCTGACCGTTCTCGACATCGCGACCGTTCGCAAAATCTTTCAGCGTACGAACACCACCCGAGTTGTTCGCCAGAATGTCGGCGTCCAGCGAGAGGATAACCTTGGCAGCGCCGAGATCATACTTCGTATCGACGACACGACCAAAGCACGACAGCGAAGAAGCTACAGCCGCATCACGGTTGACCGGTTCCCACTGATGCCAGACAGCCTCAGGGAAGCGTACACGGACGCGATCCATCGTCGCCTTGAAAGTCGGCGAAGTGCTCGACGCACTCAAAATCCTTAAACCCGAACCGCGCTTCTGCGCCTGAATCGAAGCCTGGCGACGAAACTCAGTCGTGAAAGCGTTCCAACCGGACCCACGCGTCCCGGTAACAACACTCCGGAGCCGATCCGGATCATACATGTTGAGCACCGACGCCTGCGCCTGTAAGCTAGATGCGCCAAGCGACAGGGGGTGATCAGGGTTGCCCTCAATCTTTGTCGGACGGTTTGAGTGACACTCAACCAGTACCGGCTCACCAACGCCACCAAACGGCATCGCGGTAGCGAAATAGCGTGGCACACCGGGCAGCGCCTCTTCTGGCTGAGCAGCGAACGGAAGAATGTATTCCTTCGGCTGGCGCGTACAACCCGTTACCCCCGCGAGCGCCAACGAGGCACCCATGATGCTCAGGAAGTGACGACGGCCCACAGAGTCCGACCAGGTCCTCGCCTCAGACGGGAACTCGCGCTCCAGCGCTTCTTGGAATGCTGGAGTACCTGCGACCTCTTCAAGGCTTTTCCAATAGTGACGACCCGAAGTCGACTCCAACTTCGTCCGAATCCCCGCCAAATCAAGCGGTTGTGATGAATTGTTTGTCTCGCTCATCGGTGGCACACCGAGCAATCCACTTTGCTCTGAACGTTGTACTCTTCCGCCAGCAAGCGGGCCAAGTCCAACCGTTCTTCCGGATCCGCAGGGGGCTCCCACGCCATGTTCGTAATCTCAGAACGCGGCCTCAAATTCTCTTCTGGATGCCAGTGGCAGTCCATACACCAGGACATCTGCAAACTCTGCGCCTTGGCGACCAGCGGCATCTCGTCAACGCGACCGTGGCAGGTCACACAACCGATGCCCTTGTTCACGTGAATTGAGTGATTGAAGTAAACGTAGTCCGGCAAATCGTGTACGCGGACCCACTCAAGAGATTCGTTCGTGCGAAACGACTCGCGAACCGGCTCCAGCATCGGAGCCTCTGTCCAAATCTGCGAGTGGCAGGTCATACAAGTCTTCGTCGGAGGGATTCCCGCGATCGGGGTCTGTTCAACCGACGTGTGGCAATGCAAGCAGTCGATACCGAGGCCCGTCACATGGTGCTTGTGGCTAAAAGGCACCACTTGCGACACAGGCATGTTTTGCTGTGTGTTGTACGGTGACTTCGCCACTGTCAACAGCGTGAACAACCCACCACCGGCACCGAATACTACAGCGAGCATCGCGAGCCGCACAATCATGTTTGTGCTGGAATGGAACAGCTGTGCCATCTACACCCCGCCTTCAGTCATACCTGTACACAGCCGGACCATCTACAGGCCGGACACCCAGAGTAGCGTCGAGTGAAAGTTACTGTCAAACAAGAAGAAATACTACCTAGCAGGAATTCAGTACTCTACCGTGAATCGTTGCTTACAACCCGTACCGAACTCATCGGCCTTCTTGTAACCGAAACGATCCCGTCCCCCCAGGTACTTCGGAAGCCCACGCGCCCGTAGGCCTCCAATATGGTACTTGATCGCACATGCCTGGCGCGACCCCGGCAGCAAATTTCGTAGTGTTTTGACCGTTTTTTGTACGGTGTTGGCTGGATCAGCTGGGTCGACTGCGTGCCCAGAAATCCTCGAACAAACTCGCCATCGCGGAGGTGAGGCTCTCGTGCTCGAAAACCAAAGCGGTCACCTGAGGATTGCTGACTACAGGATCGCTTAACGAGATCATTCCTCGTCGCTGATCGAATAGAGCCAACTTCATCGGCAGCTTAGGTGCGGTTCGTACCGCTGCGCCAGCACTCTCAAGCACTGGCAACACCGCCTCGTCAACCGTTTCAGCGTCGAAAAGGAGTCGACACGACACGTCGCGCTTCAGCAGTTCGTGGACGATCGGTTCGCGTCCAGGGTCGGACCCGTAGGGAGGTCGGGCAAATTCCACGTACTCGACCGAGCACTGCTGCAGCATGCGGCGGTACTCCTCCGCCGTTTGAACCGTATCGGTGACGATGCGCAGGTAATCCAGCGGGCCGCTACCCTGATTTCCATCCGCAAATATGGCGTCGAGATCATCGCCAAGCATGTCGGCTAGGCGCTGACGCTCTTCTATCTCGCGCTCGAATCGCTCCCGACCGCGCTGGAGGTAGGAGCCCATGGCCAACCGCGGTTCTACGGCAGAGAACTGTTTGGTCTTGCCCTGTACAACGCGGACAAAACCCTTCTCGACCAGACTGTCGAGGACTTCGTAGATCTTCTGTCGGGGGATGCGCGCACGTCCAGCAACCTCAAGGGCCTTGAAGTGAGAGTGGCCGATCAGCACCAAGTAGGCGCGCGATTCGTAGGCGTTGAGGCCTATATCCCGCAGTCGACATGTGTGGAGTTCCAGCTCCATGGGCAACTCCAACCTATCACGAGTTCGGGCCGACGGGAACTAGTGATCAAAATCAGCGCCAGGAAACTACGGTCGACTCCCGGCACACGAGGCTATCGAATCGGTGAATAATCGGTCGGGCTAAGGAAGAGCGAGTCGACTTTTTCGACGATTGGACCGTCTTCCTCGGACGACGCCTTGGCGGCAATCCAAGCGGGGTCTTCGAGGAATGCCTTCCAAGAAGCCTCACGCGCTGCCCTGCTGGGATACGCGAGCACGTATACCAAGGTGTTCTCCGACGCGGCGCCTTCGATAGGAGTCCAGTAAGCGATCAGGCTCATGCCGTGTTTAACAAATATCGGGTTGGTGTGCTCCCGGAAGCGCTCGTGCAGGGCGTCGAGGCGCCCCGGATGGCAATGATAGGTGCGCATTTCAAAGACGCGCTCGTCGGCGGCCTGCGCGGGTAGGGCCAGGAGAAAGGCTGACCCGGCAATCAAAGATGCCACTAGGGGGCCTTGAAGAACTTCAAGAATCGTGCGAAGCATAGTGCCGACGATTGTAGCGCCGCTGGGGATCTGATCGCCAACAGTCTCCGTATACACCGACAGAGCGGGTCCGTCAGAATGGAGCACACGGACTACATGCGAGCACTTGTTCTTTCAGGCGGGGCTTCGTTCGGAGCCTACCAAGCTGGCGCGTGGCGGGCTCTTGAGGAACTCCACTGGAAGCCGGATATGATTATTGGTGTATCCATCGGATCCGTCAACGCCTACGCCCTGGCGCAGGGAGCGACGGACGAGGAAATGACGCACCTCTGGCGCGACCTTCCGGGCGAACTCGGCGGCGAGCACCACGGAACGATCTCTCCCTGGAGACACCTCCAACTGTTCCGAGACTGGCTCGACGTGATCGTCGAGCGGTTTGGCAACCGCGAACCCCTATGCGAAATGCGCGCCGTGCTCATGGAAGCGCCATCACTACGCTTTCGAATGGAGGATTGTCGGCAAGACCCCAGGGCCTACTTGGAAGCGGCCTGCGCCCTACCACTCATCCTGCCACCGGTGAGAGTCAACGGGCGCTGGCTGATTGACTGCGGAGCGACGCGACACTTGCCGATTCGAGAGGCTCTCACCTTGGGTGCCACCGAAATCATCGCTGTCGACCTACTCAAACACTACCCCGTGCCGCTGGTGCGGTTCGCTCGCAAACGCATCCTATCGTTGCGCGACTTTCTCCACGGCGAGCATTCCGAGCCGAGCCAGAGTGAGCTTGATGCCGTCTCCGTGACCGTCATTAGCCACGAGGGACCACTTGGCTCGATCTCAGATGCGTTCCGATGGAATCCAGACCACGTCGAGCACTTGCTAGCACTTGGCTATGACGATGCGGCAACCATACTCTCCCACTCGTTTCAGCGTTCAGTCGCACAACTCCGGCCTTAGGGACGAACGCGCATTTCGAAAACACCGCTCTACGAAGGGGAATGAGCCGCATGACGGCCGATTAACGAAATGTCTTCAGCGACTTCTACGTACTCTTAGTCGTGCGAGGAGCCGAACTTTAGCCAAGCGCCTGCCCCGATGCACAGCAAGAACCCAATCCCAGTGAACCAGGCGCCCCAGACAACAGAATTCGGCTCGTAGCGGAACTCGACGATCGATTCACCAGCGGGTACGTACACGGCCCTGAGGCCATTGCGGTAGCGGCGAATCGGGGTATTCACTCCGTCCACGGTAGCGATCCATCCCACGAAGTAGGGGTCGGCAAGCACTAGATACCCGTCACAGTCCGTCTCTACTTCTAGAGAAGTCGTTTGGATCGTCCATGCCGTATCGCTTACTGCTCCCACATTCTCGCAACCGTCAACCCGTTCTAAACCGACCGTCTCACCCGCTGCATCGCTGATGAACTCGTTCGAGTAGGTCATCCAAGTGCGCGGACGGGCATTCGGATTCTCGAACACTGAAATACCGGTCGGCGACGTGTAGCGAACAATCTGGTCCGGCCGATCTTGCTCGCGGGCGATGAAGTATTTCGTGTTCGTGAGGTCGTAGAACTCAGATAACGGCATGGAACTATACATCCCGTGCAGATCGCGATTCACCGACGCCAAAAATCCGTTCGACTGCTCTAAACCATAGCGAGCACCGACGTTCGTCATCGCGAACTCCAGACTCGTGCGATACCGAAACCGTTCACCTGACGCGGCTTCGTCAATGAGGAACGCCATTGGACCCTTTAGTCGCTCTTCATAGTTATCGATGTGGGTACGCCGCGCTGCATCATCGAAGTCGCTGATGTCATAGAACTGTGTCCCGTACATCTCAGCAATCAGTAGCGCCAGCACAGCCCCACCGAATACTTTCGCCGTCATTTCGCCTGTCTTGAGCCCCTGCAGGCAGGCCGCCAAGATCAACGCCACCACTGCCGACAGCACCACGTTGTCTGCTGGGTCAGGTTCCATGTGGCCCCAGATGGCACGCAGGAAGAGGGCCGTGTACGTCATCGCTGCGTAACCGACCAGTAGGTACTGACCTCGCCGAATCCAAGCGGAGTTTTGCAGTTCCTGGACACTCTGCTTTGTCAAACGATCAAGCCCGCAAGCTGCCAAGACGAACACGGCGAGTTGGGTCACGAAGATCGCGTAACCGGGCGTCCGAGCCGTATGAGCCTCAGGAATAAGCTGATGGGCCAATCCGTGCAACAACGAATACGTACCTGACGCGTAGCTGAGTGCGAGAATCGCCAACAGCGCGTAGACCTTGACCCAGCGAGTTTTCCACGATGACGCCACCGCGTAAAGCGCCAGGGTCATCGCCGTCCAGCCGACAAACGTACTCACGCGATGGTGAAACTGCGGAGTTACAGTGCCCAACAACGTCACCAGTTCCATCTGCAAGGTGTGATGAACGTTGAACGGGACTCTGTCAGCACGGCCAACCGGGTCTGCCAAACCAACCCAGCGAACTGCTTCCGCACCGTACTCGTACGCCGGGAACAGCTGCAACGCGGCCACCACGAACGAAACGACTGCCGTCACGCCGAATAGAGCCGTAAGTGAAATCGCCTGCATGCGATCTCGCCGTAGCCTCTCAATTAACAAGTAGAGGAAGATTCCGCCCAGGGCGAGTAAGGAAAAGAATGGAGCCTGGTGGTGGCCACTCAGTAGCGACATCCCTATCGACCCACCGCACAGGACGGCGTACGCCAACCCACGAGTCATGCTCGCCTGCCTGGCAGCCCGATGGAAGAGCATCAGTGTCAGCGGCAACCAGATCGCCCCGTTGAGCATCTGTGGCCAGACGACCGACCCCACCCAACCGCCACAGGTGAAGGCGAGTCCGGCGAGTACCGCGGCGATGTTCGAGAACCCTAGTTCTCTAGCCAGCGCGAATGCGAACAGCGCCGCCAACAGGTGAATCAGAACACGCTGCACGTGAATGAAGCGGTATCGAATGTGGCCGTCGCTCCCCAGAGGAGCCGCGAATAGCGGCCAGTTCAACGGGAATGCCCCGCCAGGCTGCATCTGTCCTAGCAGCGATTGTCCTTCCCATACGTAGGGATCCCACAACGGGAATATGCCTTCGTTCCAAGCCTTTGCTTGTACTTCATACCACGGCAATACCTGTCCCGATATGTCAGGAGAATTAACGAAGGTGAAGTGATTGCTGAGACCGAGCTTCCAGTAGAAGACCGTGGTCAAGACAATCAACAGCACGATCCAACGCGCACCAAAGAGGCGAGAACGCATGCCCTATTCTCGACAATCCTACGGTTGAGTGTCTGTTGCAGCGGAAGATGCGTCTTCCGCCGCCAACGGCAGGTGCTCTTTGTCCCGCTCCAGTTCGACCACACGCTCGCGCACGTGCTTGGCTTGTTTGCCTTTCGGATCTAGCGACAAGTACGCCAGGTATGCGTCGAGCGCCTGCGGACCTTGGCCCAGAGCCTCGCGAGCCTCACCCAGTCGCCAGTGTGCCTCAGCATAGAGAGGATTCCACTTCGTAGCTTCTAGGAATCGTCCCGCAGCAGCTCGATAGCTGCCCCGTTTGGCATAGAACTTACCCACCTTGAGATCGTTCTTTGCCTGGATCGGATTGAACGCGTAGTTCGTGGTCGGCAGCAAGTCCTCGTCTTCGTCGACGAGACCAGCTGTCGCGTCCACCTCTGGCGCGCTCTCACTACGATCTTGGAGTTGGGCCTCCGCAGTCGCCGCAAACAGGGATAATGCGATGAGTATCGCGAGCCGCATCGCATTCAGTATACCGGCGACGAGATGCCACAGCGAGCTTGTCACCAATGACTGGAACGGACTAGAGTAGCCCTCTCGCCGCTGCGTGGCTACCGAATAACCAATGAATAACAAAATCTCTTTCGTTTTCTACTTGGCGCTCATCGGACTACTGGCCTGTTCGCCCGTTGTTGAGGAACAGGAACCCGAGGACTATGCAATCTCTGCTGCCGATAGCGAGGCGCTGTTAGAAGGACTCACGGCTTTCGCGCAGAAGGCGGAAACGCTGCGTGAACGAGCACACCCAGCGCTATTCGCGGACGCCGCCATCTATGGCAAAGCCGTCGCCTGGGCGCTGCGTCACCCAGCGGAATTCTATACCAGCGCCTACACCGAGAACGCCCACAAGGCGCTGGAGATCGCGCAAGAGCGATTGTCCAAACTTGAAGCCGGGACGATTACTTGGGCCAAGGAAAAAGGACGCGTCGTGCGGGCCTATCGTTCGCGCGTCGATGGCAGCTTGCAGCCCTACGGCTTGTTGATTCCTGAATCCTACGACGGATCGCCGACTCGGCTGGATGTTTGGCTCCACGGACGCGGTTCGACGTTGACCGAGATTCGCTTTCTCGCGGCGCACGATCCTGCCTTCGCCCGAGACGAGCCACTGGGCGCGTTGCCCAATTCGCAAGACTACATTCAACTCGACGTGTTTGGCCGCACCAATAACGCCTTCCGCTGGTCGGGTGAGACGGACATCTACGAAGCGCTTGCCGACGTTCGCGAGCGGTATAACATCGACCCGGACCAGATCACTCTGCGCGGATTCTCTATGGGTGGTGCCGGGGTCTGGCATGTCGGTCTACACAATCCGACACCATGGGCGGCCATTGAGGCGGGTGCGGGGTTCAACGAGACGCTGATTTACGCCAGGCAGTCCAATCTACCCGCGCACCAGATGTCTGCGTTGACTATCTACGACGCCTACCGCTATGCCCTCAACGCCTTCAACGTGCCAACGGTCGGCTACGGCGGAGAAGTCGACGCCCAGCTACAGGCCTCGGTGAACGTTCGCGAGCAATTGCAAGAAGAGGGGTTCAATCTGGTGGAGGGGGACTTCCGCTGGACCACAGACGATCTCAACGCACTGTTCCTTATTGGCCCGGAAACACCCCACCGCTGGCATCCAGATAGCAAGGCGGTGTCCAACGCTTTTGTTGATGCTGAATTACCACGAGTCGAGCCCGACCACGTCCGCTTCGTGACCTACTCGACTGCGTTCGCGGACGCCTACTGGCTGCGCATCGAAGGATTGGAGCACCACTACGAGCGGGCCGAAATCGATGCTCGGCGCGGCGACGACGGCGTGTTCATCACGACCAGCAATGTCCGCGCTCTGAGTCTCACCACCTCCAACCGGACCTATGTCATCGACGGCCAGTCCGTCTCGGACGCCCACAACAACCCCTCGTTCGTGAAAGTCGATGGACAGTGGGTTGTCGGCACGCTCGATGGACGGCAGAAGCGCCCTGGGTTGCAGGGCCCGATTGACGACGCGTTCAAAGATTCCTTCCTGGTTGTGCGCCCCACCGGCGAAGCAATCGCACCGAACGCCCACGCTGCGGCGCTCCGCCGACTCGATCGCTTCCAGACGGAGTACGCCAAGTGGCTTCGGGGCGACGTCCAAGTCGTCAATGACACTGACCTTACCGAGGAGCAGATCGCCAACCACCACCTGATCTTGTTCGGTGACGCTGGTAGCAACCAGGTGCTGGCGCGAATCCTCGGCGACTTGCCCGCCCTTGAGTGGACTGCCGAGACCCTCATCGTCGCGGGCGAAGAGCATGATGTGGCTGCGGCGCTACCGGCGATGATCTATCCCAATCCGCTGAATCCCAATCGCTACGTCGTCATCAACAGTGGCCACACGTTTGGCGAGGCGGAGTTCCGCGGAACGAATGCATTGCTGTTTCCGCGACTGGGTGACTGGGGTGTGTTATCTACAGCCGACGAATCGATCATTTCGTCGGGTTACTTTGACGAAGAGTGGCGCTAGCCGCCTGAGATCGCACCGGATAGGATATGAGTTCGGAGAAATTTGACGATGATTCACGTACCGATCCTGCGCTGGGGCACGCCCTACAAGTCTCTCGACGTTGACGAGGTCGTGCACTTCGATACCGGCGAGAAGATCGCTGAGTTTTCGAAGTCTGACGGCATGATCGTCCGTCGCGACATGAAGCACGCCTCCCGTGCGCGTGCGGCCCTGCGCTCGATCCCGGCCAACGATTTGGTGGCGATGTGCGAGAAGGCCGCCGACATCTTCGTCAACGACGAGTTGCCGATGGGCGACGACATGCAGAGCCCCGAGCACTTCGTGACTTGCCAATCGGCGACGACCGGCCTGCCCGAGAACATGTGTGCGGGTAACATGCACAAGCTGCATTTCGTGCTGTCGAACATGGGAGCGATTCTCGATTCGCTGACGCGCGGTCTCGATCTGAGTATTCTCTCTGAGGGATACGGCAAGGACAAAGAGGGTCGCGTCATCAGTTTGCAGGCGCAGACGGACGTGCTCGGTGCGGTGTTGCCGTCCAATTCGCCGGGCGTTCACTCACTGTGGCTGCCCGTCATTCCGATGCAGATCGGCCTGGTACTCAAGCCTGGCCAGCAAGAGCCGTGGACGCCGATGCGTATGACGCAGGCACTCGTCAAGGCGGGTGTCCCCAAAGAAGCGATCTCGGTCTACCCCAGTGGCGGAGACACGGGCCCCGCGGTAATGCGTGCCACGAATCGCTGCATGATTTTTGGTGGCAAACAGACGATCGATCAGTATGCTGGCGACCCGCGCATCCAAGTACACGGCCCTGGCTGGAGCAAGATCATCCTCGGTGACGATGTTGTCGACAACTGGGAAGACTATCTCGATGTCATGGAGACGAGCGTGTTGGCCAACTCTGGCCGCAGTTGCATCAACGCTTCCTCGATCTGGGTGCCTCGCCACGGACGCGAGATCGCAGAAGCGCTCGGCGAGCGCATGGCCAAAGTGCAGCCTCTCGGACCGACAGATCCTGATGCGCCGCTGGCAGCCTTCACCGTAGCCGGAGTGGGGGAAGCGATCTCCGAGATGATCGACAACGAACTCGAAGCCGCCGGAGCGATCGACTACTGCGAGAAGGTTCGCGGCACATCGCGCGCGGTGACCAAGGAACGCTGCTCGTACCTACTGCCGACGGTCAACTTCTGCAACGACCCGGACGCCACGATTGTCTCGAAGGAGTTCATGTTCCCCTTCGTCAACGTTGTCGAGTGTCCGCAAGAGCAGATGCTGGAGAAAATCGGTTACACGCTGGTCGGCACTGGAATTACCAACGACGACGCCTTCAAGCGCGACCTACTCGATGCCACCGACATCGACCGCGTCAACATTGGCCCGGTTCCGACCGTGAAGCTGGATTGGTTCCAACCCCACGAAGGCAACATTGTTGAGTGGTTGTACCGGGCGCGTTCTTACCAGAGCGCGGCGTAGGGAGCCGATGGCACAGCGCTTGCGACGGGAACGGAGACGAACTGAGGAAACCTACGAATCGCCTCCCGCAAAACTGTATCGCTATCGGTCGTGTACAAGAAAAAGCCTGAGTAGCCTCGCCAGTGGCTAGATTTGGCTTTCGGCGTATGATCGTCTCAACGACCCTTTAGACAATCCCGGCGAGGTTGATCTTGACCAGATCCAGGAACAACTACTCGTAGAAATCTTCCATGATTCTACTAACGACCAATTTTTGCCTCGACTCAACCCAGCACCTCCGGAGAAAGGATCGGACTGGGACAGAAAGTGGCGACAAATCAACAAGGACCTCGACAACCAACTAGAGACATCTGGTATCGCCTGTTTTTCAGAGATCTGTGACAATCTACCGATGTGGGCTCACTACGCCGACGGGCACCGTGGTTACTGCCTTGAGTTTTCTACTCTTGAGGAACCTCTGAGCCATGCCGAACAGGTTAGTTACGTCTCGCAACTTGCGCGTTTCTCCCCCTACTCCCGACAGCACCCGGACGACGAGCGAGCGGTACCACTCCTTACCAAGCACGTCGACTGGAGCTACGAGAAGGAGTGGAGAATCATTGCCCACGAAGAAGCCAACCGTGGCCGGACCTACCCGGTGACAGCACTAACGGGGGTCTATCTCGGTGCCCATATCCGACCAAGGAACGAAGCGCTGATTCGAGGCGCCGTCGCGAGAGGCGGTTTGTCTCCAAAGTTCTACCGCATGAAAGTATCGCGCCTTGCGCTGGTGGCCACTCCAGATAGCGCTTGTTCGGCAACTAGTAATCGCGGTGCATAAACTACGAGCGAAGGATGAGGCGTAAGCTTTGCCCTTGCCTACTCTGCTGATTCTGTCCAGCAACGCTCGACCTTGATCTGATGTTCGTGTTTGCGCGCCTGGGCTAAATCGTAAGTGACCTGACGGTCAATCCAGAATTCAGCATTCGACCATCCAGCCTTCTCCAGACGAATCGCCATGTCAGGCACAATGCGGGTCTGCCCCCTAACCAACCGAGACAGTCTGTGTCGAGACACGTCGAGAACCCTCGCGGCGGCAGCCACGCTCAAGTTAAGAGGATCGAGACAGTTCGACTTGATGCTGGGGCCGGGATGAGACGGGTTCTTCATCGGCAGGGGTCTTCGGGGCTCCACTCCGTATCATCGGCAGATCAACGTTCTACTCGTACCGCAGGGCCTCGACTGGGGCCACCTTCGCGGCGGAGCCGGAGGGGTAGATCGTGATCAGGTAGCAAACGACCATTGCGGCAGCTGCGACTAGGAGTCCGTCTGGCAGATCCGGCGCGAACGGAACATATTCCAGTCCATAAACCTCTCCGTCTAGCGGGATCAATTGATAGTGGTTAGCGACCCAGCAGACAACGTGGCCGAGGACCAGACCGGCGACAGTACCGACGGCTCCGATGATCATTCCTTGCCACATGAAGATGCGGCGGATCTGCTGTCGGGAGGAGCCCATCGACTTCAGGATGGCGATGTCCCTGCTCTTCTCCATCACCATCATCACCAGCGAAATCAGAATATTCAACGCCGCCACCAGCATGATCAAGCTAATTGCAATGGAGGTGACAAGCTTCTCCATCTTCAGCGCGTTGAAGACGCTGCGGTTCCGCTCCATCCAGGTGGCGGCGCCGTAAGAAGGTCCGGTGCGCTCCTCAATCCGTCGAGCAACCACGTCCGCAGTGTCGAGATCGTCCGTCTTCACCTCGATGGCGTTAATCACGTCACCCAGCGACAGCGTTTGCTGCGCCGACTTCAAGGTAGTGAAAGTCCAAGCGTTATCGAATTCGAAGAAGCCCGAGTCGAAGATCGCCACCACGCGGAACGCCTTAGTCACAGCAAAGCGGCCGAAGGCAGTCATTTCTCCCTGCGGGTTCAGCACGGTGACTCGCGTGTGTAGCCGGGCACCAATCTGGTCGGCTAGCCGCCTGCCAAGAATAATGCCAGGGGCGTCTGCGGAGTCGTCGAGCAGGGCTTCTAGCGAGCCTTCTTCGATGGAACTCAGCAGGTCGGCGACCTCCATCTCCAGATCGATGTCGATGCCTTTGAGAAAGGCACCGCGCGCCCGCAGCGGCGTCGTCACCATCACCTCACCGTAAAGCGCCGGAGCCACGGCCACCACACCCTCGGTGTCGCGGACCACGTCCGCCACGGGACGCCAATCGGGGATGCCTTCCATTACCTGCTTTGGCAGCAGGTTGATGTGAGCGTTTGCGCTGAGCAGATGGTCGCGAATCTGGCGTTGAACGCCGTTGTTAATTGCCATCGCGACAATCAACGCCGCAACGCCCACCATCACCCCCACGACCGAAATGATCGTGACGAGCGAGATTAGCTTCTGCTTGCGCTTCGCACGCAAGTACCGCAGAGCAACATAGAGCTCGAACGACATGGTGCAGCTACCCGTCGCTGTTCGCCGCCGCCTCTGCCGCTCGTAACCGATCCGCCACACCGATTTCACCTTCGGGTCGTAGCAACGGGAACAAGATCACGTCACGAATCGTCGACGAGTCCGTAAGAATCATCGTCAGACGGTCAATTCCAATACCCTCGCCAGCCGTCGGCGGCATGCCGTAGCTCAGGGCACGAAGATAGTCCTCATCCATCTGATGAGCTTCCGCGTCATGCGCCTGCATCTCGACCTGCATCTCAAACCGCTTACGCTGCTCCTGCGGATCGTTCAGCTCGGAATACGCGTTCGCGAGTTCCATGCCCGCGGCATAAATCTCAAACCGCTCGACCCAATCCGGGTCATCGGGCTTCTGCTTCGACAACGGAGACGCCTCCACCGGATACTCGTAGATCAGCGTCGGTTGAACTAGCCGCTCTTCGCAGGTCTCTTCAAACAGCAGTTGTAGAGCGGTACCGAGCGAGGCGCCGTCGCGCAGCACGATCTTCTTCTTAACATTGTCGTTGTGGACAGCGACAAACTGCTTCACCCGCTCCAAGTCTTTCAAATCTTCAAGCGTCGGCTTGTCGCCTTCATACGGCCACAATTCACACAACGCCTCACGTAGCGTGAACCGGTTCAGATTGGCGAAATCGATGTCCTGTTCGCGGAATCGCGCTGTTGTACCGCCGTCGAGTACCGCTTCGGCTGCAGTGCGCAGCAACTCAGCGCTGAAATCCATTAGGTCGCGGTAGTCGCTGTATGCCTGATAAAACTCCAACATCGTGAACTCGGGGTTGTGCCGCATCGACAGCCCTTCGTTCCGGAAATTCCGATTGATCTCATAGACCCTGTCAAGCCCGCCCACGACGAGTCGTTTCAGATAGAGTTCGGGCGCGATACGCAGATAGAGATCGAGATCAAGTGCGTTGTGATGCGTCTGAAACGGACGTGCCAACGCTCCGCCGTGGATCTGCTGCATCATCGGGGTCTCCACCTCGATGTAGCCGCGCTTGTCTAATGTGCCGCGCAATGCCCGGATCAACCGATTGCGCTTGACGAACACCTCTCGGGCATCCTCATTCGCAAATAGGTCGACGTAGCGCTGTCGGTAACGCGTCTCGACATCCTGCAGACCGTGGAATTTTTCGGGCAACGGTAAGATCGCTTTCGACAAGAATTCCAGCTTGTCGGCATGTACAGTCAACTCACCGGTTCGCGTGCGGAAGACGTAACCTTCGCAACCGATGAAGTCACCCGCGTCAACAGCCTTGTAGAGGTCAAAATTCGTGTCGCCGACCGCATCTTTGCGGACATAGACCTGCATCCGCGCACCGTCTTTCTGGACGTTGCAGAACCCCGCCTTGCCCTGGCGACGCTTGGTCATCAAGCGGCCGCAGATGCGAACCCGAGGCTTTTCTTCCTCTAGTTCTTCGCCCGTCCTTTGATCGAACTCATCGCGAACCTCGGCAGGAGTGTGCGTATAGGAATACTTGCGCGGGTAGGACTCGAATCCCAGATCTTCGATCTGTCGGATCTTGTCGTAGCGCTGTTGGAAAAGGCGGTCTTCGAAGGACAAAAAAGCGGCTCCGGCCCTCTCGGAGGGGCGAAACCTCCCATTATAAGCTGGCGTCCAGTCGCCTAATCGACCGGACGAATGCTCACGACGATCTTCATCTTCGACTTCCGCAGCCCCGTGATCTTGACCTTGAGCCGGTCGCCAAACTGGTCGACACCGCTTATATCGAGTTCGTAGCTTCCAGCCATTGCGGAATAGATTAGAGCCGCCGAGGCGTTCGGGCTTAGCCCTAACTTTTTCAAATGGAACCAGGCTCCACCGGTGTTCCCCGCCAGCTGCTGAAAAAGGTGCGAATCTGTGCCGTCCGCGAATGCTACAAAGATCGCCACATCGTGCTGTCGCGCTAGGGTTATCACTTCCGACAACTTCGTCCGGCTGCGCCCCTCAACGCCCGATGACAATAGCACTACAACACGTCGGCCAGGCGATCCGCTAAACCCTCCATCGATTGCCGCATAGAGTGCATCGAGCGCCCTCGGATTGTTGCCGTAAGTAATCGCCGCGCTCCCAGCTAACAATCTCTCTTCGCTGTCGGTGAAATCCTGCACCAGTGTCGCCGACTGGTCATAGGTGACCAGCGCCATCTGTGCGCCCGACGGCAGCCTGCGAACTACCGGCGAAACCATGGGGCGGATCACCTCCCCCAGGAAACTCGCATCCGCGACAACCATGATGTCGAGCGGCTCTTCCCGGTACTCGGCGCTCTGCACGGTCAACGGCAGCTTTCCGTCCGTCACCTCAAAGTTCTGTGCCGTGAGGTCTTTGAGCGCTTGACCGGTCTTGCTATCAAACACCGTCAACGAGAGCTTCTGCCCCAGCAGCGTCGTGGCCGTCAAGAGTAGACACGCGATTCCGACGCTAGCGCGATACTTAGCCACCCTCACAACAATACTCCGCCGCCGCACTATATCATGTGCGCCTAACGAGATCACTCCGTCCGTGCTACCTTGCGCACCATGGTTCGTCGTCGATTTCTCCAAGCTTCTAGCCGCTGGCATCCGTCCACGTATGTAGCGCTCCATCAGCGTTGGCGAGGAGCTAACGCCGTGATCCGCCAACCCGCATCTGTTCGGAGCACCCAGTAGGTCGCTTCCCGTCGCTGCGGACCCATCACGGTCCCATCTTTCAGAAACCGGCGGTACGCCATATCGACGATGGCAGTGTCCAGGTTCACTAGTTGAATCTCAAGACCGAGAATCTCGGAGTGATCATAGCCTTCGGCGCGAATCGTTGACGTCGCGCGGTTGAACAATGCTTCTACATCCGCCGTGGTCTCGTATAGTGCTGCAGGGCTCGCCCCGCGCCACATGGGCGCTCTCACCGTCCTCTCTGAAATCTTCTTCGCCTCGCCGCGACTAAAGTACCCGTTGGGCTCCTCGAAGAGCGCCCGTATTTCGGCCTGCTGCGACTGGCCGATCGCGGGCGTCAGAAACAAACAAGCCATTATGAGCGTCTGGAATGTGCGTAGTTTCATAGCAACTCCTAGGGCAGGATTATAGTCACCGCTGACGGCCTCACGCAATCTGTGGTAGCTTGCGCACCATGGATCGTCGTCGATTTCTCCAAGCAACCGCCGCTAGTCTGACCACTCCATTCCTACCGGGGGCCTATGCCCAGCGTGCTTCTCGCAAAGTTGGCCTAATCGGTGCCGGTTGGTACGGCAAGATCGATCTCTTCCGGCTGATCCAGGTCGAAGATGTCGACGTAGTTGCGCTGTGTGATGTCGATAAACAAATGCTGCAGCACGCCGCCGAAATGACGGCGACCCGCCAAGCATCCGGTGCCGTGCCACAAACTTACGCCGACTACCAAGAGATGCTGCGTCAGGAGGAGATGGACCTCGTCCTGATCGCCACACCCGACCACTGGCACGCGCTGCCGATGATCGACGCTTGCAAGGCAGGCCTCGATATCTATTGTCAAAAGCCGATCAGCGTGGACGTGACCGAAGGTCAGGCGATGCTCGCTGCTGCTCGCAAGTACGACCGTGTCGTCCAGATTGGCACCCAGCGACGGTCAACGCCGCATCTAATCCAAGCCAAAGAGCGCATCGTCGACGAGGGTCTACTCGGCGACATCGGACACATCGAGATCTGCTGCTACTACCACATGCGAGCCACAGGCAATCCGCCGGACTCGCAAGCGCCGGCCAATCTCAACTACGACGCCTGGACAGGACCGGCACCGATGCGTCCGTACAATTCGCTGGTTCATCCGCGCAGTTGGCGCGCGTTCAATGAATACGGCAACGGCATCGTCGGCGACATGTGCGTCCACATGCTCGACATGGTGCGCTGGATGCTCGGCATCGGTTGGCCGACGAGGATCTCGTCCTCAGGGGGCATCTTCGTGCAGACCAATAGCAAAGCGAACATCACTGACACGCAGGTCGCAACGTTCACCTACCCCGACTTTCCAATCGTCTGGACACACCGCAGCTACGGCACTGCGCCCGACCCGGACTACCCCTGGGCGGCGTTCATCTACGGCAGTAAGGGCACGCTCAAAGCAAGCGTCAACCGCTACGACTTTGTCTCCTCGGACGGCGGTGAGACGATGCACGCCGACGTAACGTATGAGCGGGAACAGTTCCCCGAAGATGTCACCGAGAAAGACATCGAACTCCACGTCGCTCCAGCCGTCCGCGGACACATGAAAGACCTACTCCAGGCCATCGACAACCGAACCCGCCCGGTTGCCGACATCGAGCAAGGCTATATCTCCACGACGAGCTGCATCCTTGCCAACATCGCCATGGATCTCGGCCGCACGCTTGAGTGGGACCCTGAGGCCGGGCAAGTGGTGAACGACGCCCGCTCTAACGAATTGCTGACGCGCCCGTATCGAAGCCCCTATGTGCATCCCCACGCGGGACGGGTCTAGTGAAACTTTTTTTCTTGAGTGCATTAGAACCGTGACTTCCCTGCAAGAACGACCATCGAATGCCAGCCAATTTCGTGAGCGATGTTGCCTGTCGCCGCGGCGATATCAAGCCGTTCGTTAGTTCGTGTGCTACCTTCGTTCAGTCAAAGACTCCGTGCTGAGAACACGATTTGACCCAACCAATTTTTCGGATTTACGACGCTTTGACGGCAGACCTGATGTAGTCAGAGATCGTCCATGTGAGCAGTTAACGGTGTTTCGACAATGAAGGTACTCGCCTTTTCCCTCACCCTATTCTTTCTGCTGGGCTGCGGCACAGCCCCTGAAGATGCGCCTAATACTGTCGCTTCACAGCTGCTTGAGAAGATCGACGTATTCGAAGCTGGCACTCACGGTTACGCGCACTACCGTATACCGGCGATCGTGGTCTCGACGCGAGGAACTCTGATGGCCTTCGCCGAGGCTCGCAAGAATACGGGAGGCGACTGGGGCCCAATCGATATCGTCATGCGACGCTCGACAGACAACGGCACGACATGGGATGAGCAGCGCGTAATCGCCCACGTCGAAGGAGAGATCCAGCAAAACCCCGTCGCGCTTGCCCAGGGATTAGCACAACCCGGCGAAGTGACCTACAACAACCTCGCGCCGATCGTGGACGTGGAGGGAGGCATCATTCACTTTCTGTTTGCCGTGGAGTACGCCCGGATCCACTACATGCGGAGCGACGACGACGGCGATACCTTTTCGCAGCCCGTCGATGTGACGGCAGCTTTCGACGCTTTTCGTCCTGAGTACGATTGGAAAGTTGTCGCCACCGGTCCTGGTCACGGCATTCAGCTCGACAACGGGCGTCTCCTGGTCCCGGTGTGGCTCTCAGACGGCACCGGCGGGCACGCTCACCGGCCATCCGTCGTCGCAACGGTGTACTCCGACGATCAGGGAGAGACGTGGCAAAGAGGGGACATTGTCGTTCGGCACCCCGAACTCGTCAACCCAAGCGAGACGCTAGCGGTCCAACTCGTTGACGGCAGCGTCATGTTGAACATCCGACATGAGTCGGACGAACATCGGCGTGCTATTTCGGTGAGCCCCGATGGAGCGACAGACTGGTCGGAGCTGCGCTTTCAGCCAGAACTGCTTGAACCCGTCTGCATGGGGAGCTTCATTCGGTTGTCCACTACCAACAATTCAGACAAGAATCGTCTCATTTTTGTCAACCCGGACAGCGACGAGCCGCGCGACCCGGACAACCCCAACGGCAACCATAAGCGCCAAAACGTGAGCGTACAGTTGAGCTATGACGAGGGCGCTTCTTGGACCGTAAAGAAGGTTCTTGAAGCGGGTCCAAGCGGATACTCTGACCTGGCGGTCGGCCCAGATGGAATGATCTACTGCTTTTACGAGCGCGGCCAGGTTATAGCGGGCCAAAACTACACAAGCAATCTCACGATGGCCCGCTTTAACCTTGAATGGCTCACGGACGGCGCCGACTCATTCTAAGCGCCCCTTACTTCGCCGACAAAGGCGCAGCAGTGAACTAGCCGTCCGTGACAAAGCGCGCACGGTGCCAGACCATCACAACAGCATCGGTACCCGGGAGAGACCGACCAGCCATCTATTCGGCGTTCAAGGCCGAGCGATCGACTTCCGTCCCGCCCAGATACACAGCGGCGATTCGCCGCGTATTGGTGATGTCGTCCAGTGGGTTCGCCTCGAGTACGAGGAAGTCCGCACGCTTTCCGGCTTCGATCGTACCCGCGTCGGCCATTCGCAATAGATCGGCTGAATTGCGAGTGGCTGCCACGATGACCTGCGCCGGTGTCATACCCGCTGCCACCATATCTTCCATCTCGACATGCGGTGCCCACGGCGAGTTGCCGTCAGACCCCAAGGCAATGATGACGCCCTCGTCGCTGAGCCTGGCTAGGTTGCGCGCCTGAATCCCGAAGGCTACCTGCGCCTCTGGGTTGTCCACGGATCGCTCTTGCAGCGCTTGCACTTCGTCGGCTGGAAGCGAACCACTCAACCAGGCATAGTCCGTCGCCACACCTCGATTGGGTAGGTTCGGCACCACCACGAAATCCGGGCGCTCCTTGAACATCTCAATAATCGCATCGTCAACATCCGTGTCGCGCACGCCATGCGCAAACGCGTCAATCCCAGCATTGATGAGCCCTTTCGCATCTTCGAGATCGAAGAGGTGGGCGGTCACGCGGACACCGTTCTGGTGGGCCTCATCGATGATTGCGCCGTAAAGCTCAGGTGACAGCTTTTCGTACTGGCCGTTGCGATCATCGACCCAGATCTTGACAAAATCGACGTTTCTGGCCGCCTCCTCCCGCACTGCCTGACGAGCCTCTTCTTCGGTCGTCACCCAGTGCGGGATCTCCGATCGTCCAGGCTCGGGTGCCGTGATGCCAACTCCAGCCGTGCGAAAGCGCGCCGCACCGGGAATCTCTTCTTCCCGAATCTGAATCGGTATATCGCCCGTATCTCTCCCGAGGCTCATCGTGGCACCGACCCCGTAGTACGCCCTGCGACGGAGGTCCGCGATGAGCCCGTCACGCTCTGCGCTGAGGTGGGTGTGTGTGTCGATGAGCGCCGGCATGACGGTCATGCCCGACAGGTCCACGTGAGTAGCACCAGCCGGCACTGCTACCTCATTCGTACTGCCGACCTGGACGAACTGGCCGTCGTCGACAACGAACGTGGCGTTCTCAATAGGCGCGCTACCGTCGCCGACGATCAGCCGAGCACCTTCGAACACGACGGCATCGGTCGCTGGTGTCGGCGCAGCGCACGAGGCAAGCACCAGCAGGCCGAGGCAGACCAGAACCTCCACGGGACAGAATCTCTGTTTCACTCGGTACATCACACCCTCCAAGATTTCGGTTGGACCCCCATGAGTTCGTGGAGGCAGGAGTTAAGACTATCATTTCCACCGATTTGCCACACGTGGGATGTGCTGGTCCTTACTCAGGGCGTTGGTCGGAACCGAGTCGCCGGCAGCGGTCTGAGCCACGCCCATCTCGCGGCACACCTCGCTGACTTTCTGGCCGCCCTCCACCTGTCTCAACGCGTATAGGATCTGCTCTTCGCTGTGTCCTTTCCGTGGCATCGGTCCTCCTCGCTCAGAGAACCATACCTCCGCCCTTCCATCAACTTTCCCGTTGTCTCGTTTTTGGGGTTTGGGTTAGATCGCCATGCCGAGTGAAATGATGCAAATGCATCACGACAATGAAGCAAATGAACCATCGTCAAATCGACCAAAGCTGAGCTAACTTCGGTTCGTGTATTTGTTGACGTGCGCGGCCAGCCAAATGGAAACACTGGTTGGATCGCTCTTGGAGCGCTTGCCGTGCGTCAAAGGGGACCGCGCCGCAGCGGTGCTGGAGTCAGATAGCCGCGATTGGAGACCTTCACCCATCAATGGCTCAAGTGAGGAAGCCGCCATGTTCGACCGTCGCCGCACAATACTTCTGAGCCGGTTCGCAATTTTCGGCTTGCTTACATTCTTCGCGCTGAGCGCTACGGTTGCCGCCGCGCCCACGGAGGCACAGCTACGCGAGGCGCGAGCAGCGCTTGAACCCGGCTCCCGACTCGACCTCTACGGAACGTCCTGGGTGGAGCTCTACGCCGACGGGTTTGACAAGTTGGAGGGTCTCGATTTCGCCGCCATGCGCCGGGCGCTTAAGGACCTCACTCTGGAGTTCCCCGAGCGCTATCCGAACGGAGCTGAATACCTGAATCGCCTCGACGCATACGAGGCGCGCAGACCGCAACTACTGTGGGAAATCGCGCAGAAGAATGACGGGTCGATGGATGAGCTCGACGGTATTCTGGCCTTCCAGCGAGAAGCGCTGCTGGGCGATCCGCGCCGGTCTGAGGCGCCCTCAAAGGGGCTTGGCGAGTTCCTCGGTCTGCCCCGCCAAAGCTCGTGGCAAATTCACTCGATCCCACAGGTGTTCGGCTGGGACAACGAGATCGCCGTGCTGTCATCACTCCGCGGCGAGGCGGAGCTAGAAACGCTATACCGTCCAGATAAGCGCCGCTTGGTCAGCGATATCGACCTCCATTGGGACGCCGATAAGCTGATGTTCTCGATGCCCGACGAGAATCGCCTGTGGCAGGCCTGGGAAGTAGGCAGGGATGGCAGCGGGCTGCGTCAGCTCTCCCCCGCCGGTCAGGTCGACGTGCATAACTATGACTCGGTGTACCTGCCCTCGGGCAAGATCAATTTCGTCTCGACCGCGCCGTTTCAAGGCGTGTCCTGCAACACCGGCCTAACCGTCGGCATGACCTATCAAATGGGCGCCGACGGCGAAGGCATCCGCCAGATCGCCTTCGATCAGGATCACAACTACAATCCCGTGGTGATGAACGACGGCCGGGTGATGTACCTGCGCTGGGAGTACACCGACATCCCGCACGTCTGGGCACGGTACCTATTCACCATGAACCCCGACGGAACCGACCAGAAAGCTTACTACGGTAGCGGCAGCTATTGGCCGAATTCCATCTTCTACGCGCGCCCGATCCCCGGTCATCCGACCAAGGTTGTCGGCGTAATCACCGGCCACCACGTGGGCCGTGTCGGCGAACTGATCGTGTTCGATCCGAAAAAGGCCCGATCGGGGACGGAAGGGGTCGTGCAGAGAATCCCAGGTTGAGGCAAACAAGTCGAGCCGATCATCGAGGACCGGCTAACGATCAACACCTATCCCAAGTTTCTCCATCCTTACCCGCTGAGCGAAGACTATTTCCTGGTGTCGGCCAAACCCACACCTGACTCGCTGTGGGGCATCTACCTCGTTGATGTATTCGACAACATGACCTTGATCAAGGAGATCGAGGACCAGGCGCTGCTCGAGCCGGTACCGTTCAGGAAAACGCCGAAGCCGCTAGTTATCCCCGAGCGCATTGACCTGAACCGCGACGACGCGACGGTTTACTTGACCGATGTCTACGACGGTCCTGGCCTTGAGGGTGTCCCGCGCGGGGCGGTCAAGAGCCTGCGGCTCTACACCTACCATTTCGCCTACCAGAAGATCGCCGGTATCAGTCACAGGGTTGGTGCCGATGGGCCTTGGGAGCCGAAACAGGTGCTCGGCGTGGTTCCAGTCGAGGAGGACGGCTCAGCGCTGTTCAGTATTCCCGCGCGGACGCCGATCTCGATCCAGCCGCTCGACAAGGACGGCCGTGCGCTGCAGCTGATGCGCAGTTGGACCACCGCCCAGCCTGGCGAATTCGTCTCCTGCAACGGCTGCCATGAATCGCAGAGCGAGGCCGGAGTCAACCGAACCACGCTGGCGCTCGAACGAGCGCCGTCGGAGATCGCACCCTGGCGCGGCCCCACTCGTGGCTTCAGCTTCCGCCGAGAGGTGCAACCGGTGCTTGATGAGCACTGTGTGAGCTGTCACAACGGCGAAGAAACCGCTGCGGGCCAGGCCATTCCCGACCTGCGTGCCGAGCAGGGTTTCGTGCTCGCTTACCGTAACGGCGTGCCGACGCCAGATCTGATTCCCACCCCGGCGGGACAAGACGTATTCGCGAAATATGGTGGCGTCTTCGATCCCTCGTATCTTGAGTTACGCAGTCGTGTGCGGGTAGGGGGGCTAGAAAGCGACATTCGGCTACTCAATCCGGCGGAGTTCCACGCGAACACGACCGAGCTCGTGCAAATGCTTGAGAAAGGCCACCACGGCGTCTCGCTCAACGGCGCGTCCTGGGATCGCATCACTACCTGGATCGATCTCAATGCGCCAGCGCATGGAACCTGGCGCGAGGCGGCCGGGCTCGAGCGCACCTATCCCGACCATGAACGCCGACCCGAACTCCGCATCAGCTACGCAGGCTTCCAGAAGGAGGACCCCGAGGCGGTCCGATGGGCTCCGCCTAGCGGCATCAAGTCTGGTGCCGCGCGGCTGATCGACGTGATTGTCAAAGGCCCGACGGATTCGTTCGGGGGCTTTCGCTCGGCCATCTGGCCGTTCGACGCCGACGAGGCGGCGCGGCGCCAACTCGCCGCCGGCCCGGCCACGCGGACGCTCGATATCGGCGGTGGAGTCAAGCTCGAAATGGTGCTCATCCCCGCCGGAGAGTTCCTAATGGGCGACCCGCAAGGCCATGCGGACAAGCAACCGCCGACTCCGCTACGCATCGAGCGGCCGTTCTGGATCAGCCGAACCGAGATCACCAACGAGCAGTACGCCCTTTTCGACCCCAATCACGATAGCCGTTATGAGCATAAGGGTTCGTGGATGTTCGACGAGGTCGACCTGGGCTGGCCCGAGAACGGCCCGCGCCAGCCGGTGATTCGCATCTCCCAAGAAGAAGCGACAGCCTTCAGCGCCTGGCTTTCGGAGCGTACCGGCGAGCAGGTCCTGCTTCCGACCGAGGCGCAATGGGAGTACGCCGGTCGCGCGGGCTCCGACGACTCGCTCTCGTACGGCGATACGGACAGCGATTTTTCCAAGCACGCCAACCTGGCGGACTGGACCATCCGAGACCTCGTTTACGACGTGCGCGACCAGTACCCGCCGGATCTGGTTCCACGCGAAGGGCGCTATAGCGACGGCAAGCTGGTGACCGCGCCCGTGGGCGGCTACATTCCCAACGCATGGGGTGTCCACGACATGCACGGCAACGTCTGGGAGTGGACGCGAACGGCATACCGGCCCTACCCCTACACCGAAGCGGATGGACGGAGTGTCCCGGCGGGGGATGAGCGTATTGTCGTGAGGGGCGGCTCTTGGTATGACCGCCCCGAACGCAGCCGCTCGGCCTACCGCCTGAGCTACCCACCCTGGCAGCGCGTCTACAACGTGGGCATGCGGGTTGTCATCGAAACCGACGGGAGTCTGCACCTTGCCGCCAACGATGACTAGCGCAGGAGGGACCAAAGCGTTCATCGAGCGACTCAGGTCGTCCTCGATGCTTGTGTTGATGGCGTTGCTCGCGGCGGCGGTTTTCGCGGGGCCACGTAGTGAGAGTCCCAACTATCTGTCTCCGTCTGCGCTGGTTGCCGACCCGCGCGGAGACAAACTCTACATCGCTGAACACACAGCGAACCAGGTAGCCGTCTTCGACCTATCGTCGGGACGCGTCGAGCGAGTCATCGCACTGCCCGGCCGCCCTAGCGGCCTGGCCGTTTCTACCGATGGCGCGCGGCTCTATGTGACCGCGGGCGGCGTAGCCGGGAAGGTTCACATCGTTGATACTGCCCGCGCCGCCGTGACGGACTCGATCGAAGTCGGGCATACACCGACGGCTCCGGTGCTGAGCGCCGATGGCAGGACGTCTACGTCACTAACCGCTTCGACAATGATGTCTCGACCATCGATCTTGCGTCCAAGGCCACCCTCTCGCGCATGGAGGTGGTGCGCGAGCCGGTGGCCGCCGTCTTGTCGCTCGACGGTAAACGGCTGTTTGTCGCCAACCAGATCCCGACCGGCCCGGCCAATGCAGAAACGGTGGCAGCCGCAGTCTCGGTGCTAGACCTCAAGGAACGGCAAAAGATCGCCGACATCGTGCTGCCCGACGGCAGCACGGGCCTGCGCGCAATGGCGATGTCGCCGGAGGGCCGCTACCTGTAGTAACGCACATCTTGGCGCGCTATAGGTTGCCCACGTCGCAGATCGAACGGGGCTGGGTCCACACCAACGCGGTAACGATCATCGACACCGAGCACCTCAAGGCGTTCAACACCGTCCTACTCGACGATACGACGCTGGGGGCGGCTAACCCCTGGGGCGTGGCTGTCAGCCCCGGCGGCGACTGGCTATGCATTGCTCACGCTCGTACGCACGAGGTCAGCGTGATCGACCTTCCCGGCCTGCACCGCAAACTGGAGCAGGCCGCCGAGGGCCAGCGCGTCTCTGACGTCTCGATCGCCGCGATCGACGTTCCCAACGACCTTGCGTTCCTCGCCGGACTGCGCAAGCGAGTCCGACTCGACGGCAACGGGCCGCGCGAGCTGATCATCGTCACGGAGGCTTCGACCAGTCCGCAGCGAGTGCGCAGACCTACGCCATCGCAGGCTCGACGGTTACGCCGATCCAAATCGATGGCGAGGTCGTGGGTGCCGTCTATGAGGATGCCGATGCGGTCTACTGCCAGCTCTGCGGGCTGCGGCCAACGGACCTCGAGGCGTCCCGGCCCGATCAGGCCCGCGAACTCTTCGATCGTATAGAGCAAGCACTTCAAATAGCCGGAATGAGTGTTTCGGACGTCGTCCGAACATGGTTCTTCGTGGATCGAATACTGGAGTGGTACGACGAGTTCAACTCGGTACGCACGCGCTTTTTTCTCGATCACGGTGTCTTTGACGGCGTGGTCCCGGCCAGCACGGGCGTCGGGATGGCCAATGCCGCTGGCGCGGCGTTGGTCGTCGATGTCTTCGCCGTGCGTCCCAAGCGGATGGGCATGACGCCAGAGGAGTCCGGGGTCAGCGTGGAGGAGATTCCCTCGCCGCTGCAGTGTTCTGCGCTCGACTACAAGAGTTCGTTCACTAGGGCGCTGGAATTGCACGTCCACTCTCAGCGCCGACTCTTCATCTCCGGCACGGCCAGCATTACACCAGACGGCGAGAGCGCGCAGTTCGGCGATGTCGACAAGCAGATCGAATTGACGATGCAGGTTGTGCATGGGATTCTGACCTCGCAGCAGATGGACTGGGCCGACGTGACTCGCGGCATCGCCTATTTCCCAGACCTCAACGACCAGTCGCGTTTCGAGCGCTATTGTCGCCAGCACAGTTTGCCGACTCCGCCCCTCTCGATCTGCGAAGCACATATCTGCCGCAGCGATCTCCTGTTCGAGATTGAGGTTGATGCCGTGGCGACTTGAGTCGCTGTCAACCCATCGTCGATGGGCGCAAGCACGCCTGCATCTACCACGCGGGGCCGCCAGAGTCGATCCAATGACAGCACGAGGTCTCACGTGAGGCAGCGCCCATCATGAATCAGTGTGCTTATCGCCACTTTCCTGGGGCTCGGAACGTGACTTTCGACACCGGAAACGTCGGAATTCACGACCTCGGACCCTGCCGGACGTCATCTGACATTGCAACTTAAAACAGTGACAACGAGGGGCCACGGGGCGAACCGCTGGCTCGGGAAATGTCATCCTGGAGTTTATGGCGGCGTTGCTGAGTTGTACGGATCTTCATAAATCGGTTGGTGGGCGAACGCTATTCGACGGCCTCTCATTGACTCTGGTGAAAGGCGATCGGGCGGGGCTGATTGGTCCGAACGGTGGCGGCAAGACGACGCTTCTAGAGATTCTGGCTGGTCGCGAGAAGGCGGATTCGGGTTCTTCGGCGGTGCGCAAGACGGAACGGCTGGCGTATGTTCCGCAGGACTCGGTATTTGAAGCGGGCGATACTGTCTCTTCTGTGTTGACGGCAGCTCTTGATGGGCTGGCGCTCGATGAAGAAGAGAAGCGAGTCAACGTCCAGATCACGTTAGGTAAGGCCGGGTTCGAAGATCCAGATGCCTCAGCTGTGGAGCTGTCGGGCGGCTGGAAGAAGCGGCTCGCGATCGCCACTGCGCTTGCTACCGAACCGGACATCCTGCTACTAGACGAACCGACGAACCACCTCGACTTCGACGGCATCCTTTGGCTCGAACGTGCGGTATTAACGGCGAACGCCAGCTTGGTGGTAACGCACGATCGGTATTTTCTCGAAAACGTCTCCAACCGGATCATCGAGATTAATCCTGCCTATCCGCAGGGAGCGTTTGGCGTAAGAGGCAACTACAGCAAATTCTTGGAGCGTCGCCAGGTTTTTCTCGATGCAGAGTCGAAGCAGCACGAGGCGCTCGAAAACAAGGTTCGTCATGAGGTGGAGTGGCTCCGACGCGGTCCCAAGGCTCGAACAGGCAAATCGAGGTCGCGGATCGATGCGGCGGGAAGACTGATCGACGAGTTGGATGCAACGAACGCGCGCGGAGTGAAGGGCAGCACTCGTATCAACTTCACCGCATCCGAGCGCAAGACCAAGCGCTTGATAGGCGTCAAGGGATTAGCAAAAGCTTACGGCGATAACAAGCTATTTGAGGACGTTAGTCTGGTGCTCTCGCCCGGAGTGCGGGTCGGGTTAGTTGGCGCGAACGGCAGTGGCAAAACGACGTTGCTGAAGATCTTGCAGGGCCAGGTCGCGCCAGATGCAGGAACGATCAAGAAGGCGGACTCGCTGCGATTGGTGAACTTCGCCCAAGACAGAGCGGCTGAAATCGACCCTGACGTGACACTGCGTCGCACGCTATGTCCAGATGGCGATTCGGTCGTATTCCAAGGACAGCCGGTCCACGTGGTGGGCTGGGCCAAGCGCTTTCTATTCCGTCCCGACCAGTTGGAGATGCCGATGTCGCGGCTGTCGGGCGGCGAGAAAGCGCGAGTGTTGATCGCACGGCTAATGCTGCAAAGTGCCGATGTATTGTTTCTCGATGAACCAACCAACGATCTGGACATCCCGACGCTAGAGGTGCTGGAGCAGAACTTGATGGAGTTCCCTGGGGCGGTCGTGCTGGTCAGCCATGATCGGTATCTGCTCGATCGGGTCGCAACCGTTGTGATTGGTCTGGGTAACGAGAGCGAGACGGGGATATTTGCGGACTATTCGCAATGGCAAGCGGCGCGAGTGGAGCCAACTCCAGAGAAGGCTCCGACGAAGAAGGTGCAATCCAGTCCGACGGCTTCAGTTCAGAAGAAGTTGTCGTATCTTGAACAGCGCGAGTTCGACGGTATGGAAGCGGAGATTTTGACGTCGGAAGAGGAGCTTGAGAAGTGGCAAGAAGAGGTCGAGGCCGCCGCGACAGATGCCCAGCGGTTGCAGGATGCTTGCGAGAAGCAGGAGATGGCGCAGGAGCGGGTCGACGAACTTTACGCACGCTGGGCCGAACTTGAGGCCAAGGTCGAATAGCTTGATCGACAGCACGGGAGTCGGCTAGGGCCATTCCCTCGACGATCACAGACCAGTTCTATATCTTTTACTTTCTTACTGCCAGTGCGTGCGCCGGAGGCGAGTCGAGCGGACTCATGAAACCTCAAGAGAGACCAAGCCAGCAAGCACCCTAGGACGGAGTCTACATAAAGACACGTAGACCAGACTATGCTGCGGTTGGATTGAAGAGACCTCCAGACCTAGGGCAAACTCAACTCGACACTTTATCCCTAGGAGCAGAGAACCGCATGGTAGTCACTGACAGGCCCCGGCGCACAAGAGACTTTCGACAGGGCCAAGCCATCTTTATCTTTGTCGTGGCGTTCACGATGATCGCGGGGATATTGGGGCTAGTGCTCGACGGCGGACACATCTTCTTAGAGAAACGTCGTGCGCAAGCCGCAGCTGATGCAGGAGCGGCAGGTGCAGTCCAGGAAATGCGGCGCGGCAACCGCGACCTCCAGGTGAACGTTCGCCCTGCTGCGGTCAACGATACTGGGCTGCACGCCTACACCGACGGCAATGCCACGATCACGGTCAACAATCCGCCGCTGGCAGGCCCCTCGGCGGGCAACAACGACTTCGTCGAGGTCATCGTCTCGAAACAGGTGCCGACTACGTTCATGAGGTTCTTCGGGCCAACGATCTCGACGGTTCGCGCTCGGGCGGTGTCTGGGCTGCAGCGCAGCGGTGACGCCTGCGTCGTCTCACTGAATCCCGACGCCAGTAACGCGATCTGGGCAAACGGCACGCCAACACTGACCGCCGCATGCGGAATCATTTCGAACTCGACGGCGGGCAACGCTCTACGCACGAATGGAGGCGGCGCCACGATAACGGGAACGTACATCGGTGCCGCCGGTGGGTACTCAGGCTCCGGTTTCAATCCCACGCCGGTAACGGGCATGTTGCCGGTGATCGATCCGTTCCTGAACATCAGCTTTCCGACCAGCGCGCCGAACGGCTACACGACGACCGCAGCCGGCGATGGCGGCGGTGGGTCAACGACCTACTACTGGCCTGGCTACCACAGCGGCGAAATCAAGATTACGAACGGCAATTTTGTTTTCATGCCAGGCCTCTACATTCTCGAAGCGGGTCTTACGATCTCTGGCGGTACTGTGAACGGCGAGGACGTCACGTTCTACAACAAGAACACGGCTGGCAATGACTTCATTGACGTTGGCGGCAACGCAACGGTGACTCTATCGGCTCCTGACGACGACCCCGACTACGAATACTACGGAATCCTCTTCATGGGACCGCGGAACGGCAACCCCGGCAATCCTGGCAATCCTGGCAATCCTGGCAATCCTGGCAATAAGATCGCGCGCGGCAACTCGGACTCGTCTTTCACCGGCGCGCTGTACTTCCCATCGGAGCACCTCGATTGGGCAGGTAACCCCAGTTCGGTAGTGAGTTGGGGAATGGTCGTCGCGAACACACTCAAGATCAGCGGCACAGCGGACACCCAGGTAATCAATCCGCCAACGGAAAGTCAGGCACCCAAGACTTACCGCATGACGTTTTCGGAGTAGAGCGCGGGGAGCAGGCGTAATGAGGGCAATGACTAGAGGTAATCGGAATCCAAGGCGCGGTGGCGCCATGGTGGAGTTCGCGGTCACGATGCCGCTGTTGTTGCTGCTGGCAGTGGCCGCAGGCGACTTCTCCCGCATCTTCTGGGAATCGAGCGTAATGTCTCGGGCCGCCGCAACGGGAGCGAAGTACGGTGCGCAGGACAACAGGTCGTCCAGCGAGTACGGGACGATGAAGCGACTGTCTGACAACAGTGCCTCACACATAGAGAGTGCGACTGCAACAGCGGATCGCGTCTGTGACTGCCCTGACGCACCCGGGACTTGGGTCGATTGCCTGGCAACGTCGTGCCCCAACTATGGACAACCACGGGCCTACTCAAGAGTGGGTGTAGCGAAGACCTTTTCGACTATGGGGTACTACCCTGGCCTACCGCAGACGACAAGTCTCAGGCTACGTAGCTACATGAGGGTGCAGTGATGAGCAATGCATGCCAGACCAACACCGGTAGACACCGCCGCCGCGGTTCGGTGATGGTCGAGTTCTCCCTGGCATTCATGAGCTTCATGCTATTGCTCATGGGCTTAGTGGAGTTCGGTCGTGCGATCTGGACCTTTACTACGTTGTCGCATGCGGTCGCCCAAGGCGCGCGTTACGCCACGGTACACGGAAGCGGCAATCCGATCATGGTGAACGGCACCGACAACACGGCTGCTGCGATCGAGACGCTGATCAAGAACAACGCAGTCGGGTTGGACTCCAACCAGCTCACGGTCAATACGGTTTGGAGTCCAGACAACAACCGAGGAAGCGAGTTCACCATCACGGCTAGCTACCCGTTAGGCCTGATCATGGGGTCGTTCTTCTTCTCGGGAAGTACGCTGACGATCAACGACCAAGTGAACGGCGTAGTGCTGAACTAGCTACAACTCCACTGCCCTACAAGCCAGCGCTGGAGCGATCTGGCAGATCGCGAGCACCGAACGGCGACTTATTTTCGTGAAAGACACCGTCCTTGTAACCGACCCTCTTCTTTCTTCGTTCGTCCATGGGGATCGAGGCCAGAATCGTCGCCGCTCGTTCCTCGTGCCAAGTCGTGAGGGAGTCGTCAGGAAACTTCTTGAACTTGCCGACCGCGATGCCTTGCCCACTGAGTTGAGCTAATTGCTTTTTCTTGAGCTTCTGGTCGTCGCCCAGAGCAGACAGAACTCCCTTCCCCGATAGGACGTGCACCGCTAGCATGCCGTCGACCGCCAAATCAAAGCGGAACTCGCCGCCGTAAGTGAACACCGTTTGGGACTCGCCGACGAGGACCTTGAGCGAGTCCGGACCCCAGGCTTTAAACACGTCGATGATGATCGAGCCGCGATGCAGCCGGATGGTGGCGGAAGTGAGACCCGCGTCGACCATCTCAATCTCGGAGTCCGTACCGACCCGTACGAACGAGCCGATTGCAAAAAACATCTCGGCGTTGCCCGCTTCGGTTCGCAGTCGCTGCTTAAGCTTCAAGACGAGCGGCTTCGCTGCATCCACGACGACGAGCTCTTCGCCCATAAAGACGTCACCCTCAACGTACTGCACTTCACCGGCTTGGCCATAGCTGGCCTGGGAAAATGCGACACCGGGAATAAGCAAGAGCAAGATCGTTAATCGGCCAAACTTCATCGGGTCACTCCTTTAGTCGCTGTGCGGATGCTGTTGGTAGTGCAGGCGTAGCAGATCTTTGCCGTAGTCGTTGCCGTTCGGCGTCCTAACAACAGCGTGAATGTGCTGTCGGAATGGACCGCGCTGGTCCTCTGGGAATAGGTGTCTCATGCCAGCGGGTCGTTCGTGGTCGAACTCGATCAAAACAACTGGGCTGTGGATGCGGTAGTAGAAGACGCTATCGGGTTGGTCACCCCCAATCCAAGCGAAATGCGTTCGATCGAGGTGTCGTTCGACTTCCTCCATCCTGACGCGAGCGTGGCCATCGTCCATGTTGCCGACAAATATGCCAATCAGGCTTAGCAATTGTTCCTTCTGGGACGCCGTGAACTCGGACGCGGAAATACCCGCGTATTCGAGAACCACGTTGTCGCGAAACGCCTGTGTTAGAGCATTGTTGCCCGGCTTGGACACTTCGATGACCGCCTTCCGGCGCTGGCTCTCATTGAGCGCCAACAACATCGCGTAGCCATCGTCTTGTTCCCGTTCGAGAATGACCGTGCCTTTGAACTTCCCTGCCTCCGCTATCACGGGCTCCGAGCCGACGAACAGAGGAGTCATCACGACTTGGTCACCCATGACGAAGTAGTTGATGATTCCGTGATGCCCATCCAACTGCCAGCCCCAGGGTTCAGTCGCGGAGGGTTCGCCCATGACCGAGATGGCATAGCGCCACTCGCCGTACTCCACGAAATTATTGTCGTTTAGCTCGCCTAGCGTATGGTTCAGGCGCATGATGTCGCGGGTAAGCTGGAATCCTTTGGCGCTCAGGGACGCTCGCAGTAGGCCTAGGGCGGCCTTGCGTTGTGCATCCGTCATGTCCACCATACTCACGCCCTGCGGTTGATAGAAATGCTGATTCATCCACTTACGCCATTCCGAATCGTCGATAGGAAACAGGGCCTTGGCGCGTTGCTCAGGAGTCAACGCCTCCAAGAACGCTTCGGCAGCGAGACGAACGGGCTCGGTCGAGACTCCTGTTGATTGAATTGAGAACAGCCCATCTTCAACCGAGCCGTAGCGCGTGATGCCCTTGAAGGGCTCGGCAACACCCTCTAAATCGTTGGTGCGAGACCTACGTTCAAAACGCTCAAGGATGCTCTCCCCTTGAGAAAGGGCTTCGGTCTGCAGCAAAGAAAACGTAAGAAGAGCTGCGAAGCACCCAAATAGCAGGAAACGAATCCTCATCGTGAAGTTCCTCAGACGAAGTTAGGCGCTCCGTCGTGGGTCAGGGTAACACCCTGCCGCGACTATTTCAGAACTAAAGAGGACGGCAAGGTCATCGTGTTCTGGCGGAGAGCGATGTTGTAGTTAGGGGAACTGCCCGCGATCAGTACCGATAGAACTATTTCAGAACTAAAGAGGACGGCAAGGTCATCGTGTTCTGGCGGAGAGCGATGTTGTAGTTAGGGGAACTGCCCGCGATCAGTACCGAGGTAGTAGTTAGGGGAACGACTCGAATGAGAATCTCACGCAGCAACTTTAGCTCGCGGAGTGCTGTAGGATACGATCTTTGGCAAGCGTTGGCGCGCCGCCGCCCACTTGGCAGACCTCAATTCACATCGAACTAGTATCGGCTGGCTCTACCCGTGCCTGCTCCTCGTCGCCGTCTGCGGGGTGGTAGTCCTTGCAGCGGTAGCAACCGCGTCTCAGGAAGAGATTAGGCAAGCCCTAGTGCTGATCGATCGGGACGGCAGTCGTCACTTTCTGCAGCCGGATCAAATCCATCTCCTGCGCGTTGGCGTATGGCTTGGCCTCATTACACTTCTTGCAGCGGCTGGGGGGGGATGCTCACGTTTCGCGTGTCGGTAGTGGCGGCCCTATCGAACCTAGAAGCAGACGTAAGAGTATTTGGCGAGTGGCTCGGGAGTGAGTTGAAGCTTCCCAGCCGCGGCCATGCTCTAGCCTTATTCGCAATCGTTCTCATCGGTGCAGCTTTGCGAGTGACGGGCCTCGATCACCCGATGCGTTTCGACGAGTCCGACTCGTTCCTTCACACCGTCTTAACAGACTGGTTCAACGTTTGGACCGACTACACAGTTCCGAACAACCACATTTTCTATAACTTATTGGCTCATCTTTCAGTTCTGACTCTGGGCGAAACGGCAACTGCTGCTCGATTGCCAACCTTGCTGGCGGGCATCGCGATTATCCCGGTGTTGTTCTTCGTCGGGCGAGCGCTGTTTGGCACGCATGCGGCACTGTTGGCAGCCGCCTTGGTATCGGGACTACCTGCCCTGGTTGACTACTCGACGAACGCTCGGCGCTACATGCTCATCACTCTGCTGTTCTTGCTCGCGATTGTGCCGACCGGAATCCTCCAGCAGCGGCGGTCGATCACAGCCTGGGGCGTCATTGCCGTGTTGATGACCGCCGGACTGTTCACGGTTCCGACCATGTTGTTCGCGTTTGGGACGATCTTGTTGATGGTGTTGCTCGCGGCAACACCGACACGTCGCAAACCACTCATCTTCGAGTCGATTGGTGTCGTCGCACTATGCGGGTTTGCATCGATTGTGCTCTACCTGCCGCCAGCTATGCGTTGTACGTGGGATGCCATCATTTCGAATCGTTACGTGCAACCGGTGACGCTCGATCGAGCGCTAGGGCAGATAGCCAAAAGTCTGAATTTCGCGTCAACGACATCCGTGGAGCCAGCCTTGTTGTTGTGGGCAATCGGGCTCGGATTGTCTCCACGCGCCTGCCAGTCGGAAGAAGATTGTTAGTCGCACTGATCATTCCCGCGGCGGCTATCTGCGTAGCGGGCCGATTCATTCCGCCGCCTCGGGTTTTGCTCTATATGCTTCCGATCATCGCGCTGTTATCGGCGGCTGGGCTGGTTCAGCTCACTGCTCAGATCGTGAAAGGCCGTGCTGAGAGAGTCTACTCGTGGATCGCGGTAGCCGCAAGCCTACTCCTCGCGATTCATCTAACCGCTACTCGCAACGCGAGCCCGGGCTTTGACCAGAGGTTCTATCAACAGATTGAGCGTGCGGCCAACTCTCTGGCACCGAGCGTCAAGTCGTCGAGCCTGATCATCGCCCCGGTGCCGATCAATCATCCGCTGCAGTACGAGCTCTTGCAGTTGGGCCAGACTCGCCGAGCAGTGATCGACCCGAGACACCTTCGCCGCGGTCGTAGCTTGAAGGACCGAAACAAGGTTTGGATCGTCCGAACTCATCCAGAATTCAAGTCTGACCGTTGGCAGTTGAACACAGGCCAGTTCGATCTCACCCGGTCAGCACTGTCCGAATTTACGGCTCCGCGCCTTGTGCGGAGTACGGAATTCTTGCAGGTTTGGGTTGCGGATCGCCGCTAGGGTGCGTCCGGGCGCGGGTCGGATATGAAGCCATCTCGGTTGGGCATCTTGATGGCGGGCAACGTCTCGGCATTGAGTTTGTCATTCTCGCCGACGATCCGGTTGAGATGCAGAAGATAGGCGACGACCGCGTAGACCTGGTCTTCGCTCAATTCACCGGGTCGGTCGAACGGCATCGCGCGGTTGATGTAGTCCCACAAAGTCGTGGCGTACGGCCAATAGCTACCAACGGTCTTGTTCGGTGAATCTCCTACGAGTTCCGAGGGCTTGCCGATGAATCCAGCCTCATCGGCCCCCTCGCCTTCCGGACCATGACATTCGCGGCAACGACTCTCGTAGATGACGGCACCTTCTGCGGCGGTTCCTTCGCCAACCGGAAGGCCCTTGCCATCGGGGGCGATCGAGATATCGCGACGGGCTATGTCATCCGCCGTGGCAGCCCGTCCTACATGGTAGGTCGGAGACTGGGCCAATAGGGAGAAGCTACAGACGGCAGACAGCAAGATTACCTTATACATTGCTCACGCTCCCGTCGGCGCCGATCGTCCATGATTTCTGAGAGTTGTTGTGATAGTTGGACTGGAGGCCGCGCACTGCTGTCAGTTCGTCCACGCTGGGTTGGACATAGCCGGTTTCATCGGTGGCTCGCGAGATGAGCGTTGCCGCTGAGCCGTCCCAGTTCCACGGCAGTTTGAAACGCGTGAACGCTTTAGGGTGGCGCGGCCCTTCGAGCTCAGCATCAGCCCAAGTCTCTCCATCGTCGATTGAGACCTCAACACGCTCGATCAATCCGCGCCCGGACCAAGCCAGGCCGCGGATCTCCACGAAGCCGAGATCGTCAAGCGTCTGGCCTCCGGAAGGGGAGGTGATGAGCGACTTTGCGTCCATCAAAAAGGTAAACTGGCGCGCTTTGCCGTCCGCCATCAGATCGGTGTATTTCGAGGTCTCGTCCCGTGTCATGTAGGGCTGGTCGGTGAGCTTGAGTATGTGCAGCCACTTGACGTTGACGTTGCCCTCCCAGCCCGGGGACAACAGTCGCAGGGGATAGCCCTGAGCAGGGCGGAGGGCTTCGCCGTTCTGTGCGTAGGCCAGCAGGGCGTCGTCCATCACTTTTTCTAGGGGAAGACTACGTGCCATACGGCAAGCGTCAGCACCTTCAGCGATAATCCACCTGGCTTCGGGCTTCATACCAAGTTCTTCGAGTACGAGCCGAAGCGGCACGCCAGTCCATTCACTACAGCTGGCGAGCCCGTGCGAGAGCTGCGCGGTCGGAGCACTAGGTAGTTTCCACTCCGTGCTGCCGTTTCCCGAGCATTCGATAAAGCGCGTCACGGACACCGAGGGGAGCCGCTTGAGGTCTTTCATCGTAAAGACGGTCGGGCGGTCGATGAGTCCATGAACGAGCAGTTCGTGATCAGCAGGATCGATATCAGGTATGCCGGAGTGGTGACGTTCGAAGTGCAGACTGGCCGGGGTAATCGCCCCTTGAGCCTCATGTAGGGGAGTTCGACTCGACGCCTCTTCAGGCGTCTTGACAGCAGGCATAAATCGAGCGGAAGTTTCGTACTTGGAACGCTCACTGTAGGGGCTTATCGTGCCGCCGAGTCGGCGGGGGCCACCGTCGGCAACAGGTCCTTCGGGACCACCTTGACAGGCAGCAAGACCAAGACCGGCTAGCGCCATGAAGCGGCGACGGCTAGAACGCGGATCGGGCTTCTCGTCAGACATAGGCGCTCCAATCTTAGCGCAGACACAAGAGGCGGCCCAAGCGCTTTGCGCTTGGGCCGCTGAGTGGTCATAAAGCGGTTAATTGCTAGTTAAAGTCGGTGCCGGCCTGTGTCGTGTGATCCTCGTAGCCGATCAGATTCTGATCGGTGCCGCCAGCGTCAAACGGAAGCACTTTTATACCGCCGACGGCGATTGCACCTGTGCCAATCCCAAACACCGTGGGATTGTCAGGAAGACTCATCAGCACCCGTGCCGGAATCGTGAATGACCCAGCCGAAGGATCGGCACTACAACGGAAGACTCTGCCAAAAATGTTGTTTGGATCGAAGGTCGCCGAACTCCAACCGAAGATGGAAACGTAGTCGTAGCCGGGCGCGGAGTACTGAATGGGCAAGGGACTGCTCCGGTCTACAGATCCGGCAGCTACCTCCCTGTTCGTCCACACGAAGTCTTGGGGCACGGTAATGGACGCGATGTGCGCTTGAACGTCCGCACCACCTGGTGCTGTCACGGTGGTAAGGCCAGGTTCGTAATAGGTGGGGAATGGGTTGTACAGACCGGGCGGAAGGGTAACAGGTTAGACCGGGCGGATAGGTAACACCATGGCGAGATGCCATGGAAGGAGACCTATCCGATGGAAGAACGCAAGAGATTCATTGAAGACTGGCTGCGAGCGGGGGCGGCGACGAACGTGGCGGCGCTGTGTCGACTCTACGGGATCAGCCGCAGGACCGGATACAAGTGGTTAGAACGCTTCCGTCAAGGCGGTTGGCCAGAGCTGGAAGACCGCTCGCACGCGGCACACCGTCAGCCCGGTCGGATACCCGAGTCGGTCGAGCGACGAGTGATAGAAGCGCGTCGGCAGCATCCGAGTTGGGGGCCGAAGAAGCTCAGGGCCTGGCTGGAGTCGAAAGAGTCACAGACAAGCTGGCCAGCGGCGTCGACGATCGGCGACGCGCTGAAGCGAGCCGGACTCGTTCGCGGGCGCAAGCGGATGCGGCGACTGGCCGAAGCGGCACCCAGTCCGTTGCGCGAACCCGAAGCGCCCAACGACCTCTGGACGATCGACTACAAGGGGCAGTTTCGCACCGGCGACGGCGTGCTGTGTTATCCGCTAACGGTCGTCGACGGATATAGTCGTTTCCTGCTCAACTGCACCGCACACGTGGGCACATCCTACGCCGAGGCCCGCCGAGGCTTGGAGCGGTTGTTTCTGGAGCGCGGGCTGCCACGAAGGATACGCTCAGACAACGGTTCGCCGTTCGCCTCCATCGGCACCGGACGCTTGAGCCGGTTGAACGTCTGGTGGCTGAAGCTGGGCATTGCGGTGGAGCGCATCGAGCCGGGCAAGCCGCAGCAGAACGGTCGCCACGAGCGGCTACACCGCACGCTCAAAGCCGAGACAGTGAGACCTCCGGCTGGCGATCGTCGCCGACAGCAGCGCCGCTTCGACCTCTTTCGTCATGAATACAACCAAGAACGTCCGCATGAAGCGTTGAGACAGCGGCCCCCGGCGGCGTTCTATGCACCAGCAACACGCGCCTATCCCAGCGAGCTTGCTGATCTGGATTACCCGGGGCACTGGGAGCGCCGACGAGTGCGCCACGACGGACGCATCAAGTTCCTCGGCGAGAAGTACTTCCTGAGTGAAGCGTTGGCTCGCGAGTTGGTCGGGCTAGTCGAAGTGGACGAAGCCATTTGGCAGATCTGGTTCGGTCCGGTGGAACTCGCCTTGTTCGACGCCGCCAACCGCGTACTGTGGCCGCTCGGCTCGGCAGTCAGTGGCCCCCGCGGGGGCCACTGACCACCGCCTATACTGTTACCCATCCGTCCGGTTTAGAGTGTTACCTATCAGACCGGTCGTTCAGGTTCTGCTGCTTTGTCTCAGGAGTCAGAAACGGACCTGTCGGAAGGAAGAAATCCTGCACATAGTTATCTCCACGCCTAGGGATCACATCGTCACCACCGGGTCCAGTAATCGCCAATTGATCGCCCGCGTCGAGAGGTATCGGCGGGATTGTCGTGGGGAAGTCCGTGTTCCCGCCTTTGAATTCGTAAACAGTGCACGATCCAACGGGGGGGATCGGAATTACCCCAGCAAAGAGGTCTGTATTCGACATGTCGTACTGTCGATAAGAGGCGACGACGGAGTCGAGCACCTGATCTAGAGATTGGGCCTTAAGGGGAGCGGTCGGTAGCGCCGACCGCAGTCGCAAGAGTTGTACGTCACCGGTTCGTAGCATACCGCTAGTCTTGGCCTCGTCGAAATCCGGATCACCAAAAATCGGATTAGGGGTGCAGGTGCCGCCATCTGGGTCGATGGAAATCGTGGTGTAGTTGCTCGCCCCACCTTCAACGACGACGGTGACAGGTAAGAAGCAGCCAAACAAGCCCGATGACTGGACGCGGATCAGGTCGATCGCGGAGCAGCATGAGCGACCAGCGTAGAGGACGGGAACACTGATTCCACCGATATAGACCTCGACATCATAGCCGAGGTCTCCAGGGGTAATGGGACCCTCATCTGGAAACGAGACAGGCCCGAGCCCCGTGCCCCATATGTCGATGAAATCACCAGGAGCCGCAGAATTAGTCGTCGTGTAGACTGCTCCAGGCGGATCGGATAGTGGGTTGGTGGCAACAATCGGACCGTGGCCTTGCTGGTTGAGAGCGAAGACACCGAAGGCGTGCTTGACGACCGTGATCGGTCCCGTGGCGGCGATAGCTCCGTTGTACCTCACCGTCAGAGTGCCTTCGCCCAGCGGAGTATAAGACGGCAAAATAGCCGCGACCTGGCTAGCAAGCGTATAAACCATGAAGCAGTCCACTGTTTCACCGCCAACCGTCACTTGCATCGTTGTCCCAGCTAATTCGGTGGGGAACGGCCAGGGACTTGGAAACTCGATGGACGCAGGACCCATGCCACCGCCACTGCCAAAGCCGACGAACATGCTGCCTTGGGCGATTCCCCCGTTGGGCAGATCAGGATGGGAGTAACTGGCAACGTTGACAGGGACTACCTGTTGCGCACCCACCGGAGCGACCAGCATCAGGCAGCACAATATTGATATCGCGATGCGATGGAGCACATGCATGATGCCTTTGTTTAACACGAAGGCATCGCGACTCCAAGAGAAATCAACCCTTGGGTGGACGGCTGGGACGCATCTCGAGCCGGCTAATCAGGTTGCGGTCAGGCATCGAGATCAGATCTACCGCGGTTTCGGCTATTTCTAGGGGATCAAGCTTCCACTCAGCCTTCGACGCGCCCGGCTGAAATTCGGTCGCGACGCTGCCTGGCATGATCTGGGCTACGCGGATCTTATCGTGACGCAGATCGAGCATAATGGCCTCGCTGAAGCCGTTGAGACCAAACTTCGAGGCATTGTAGGCGGCTCCGCTGGGGAATGTATTGCGTCCGGCGAGGCTGCCTATGTTAAGGATGAATCCCCCGCCCCGCTCCTTCATCTGTGGGACAACGGCGCGCACGCAATAGAACGGACCGCTGAGGTTGACGTCGATCACCTGACGCCACTGCTCGAGCGTAAGCTCGTCGACCGGAGCGAAATGGCCAACGCCAGCGTTATTGACCAAGATGTCGACTCCGCCATAGGTTTCTCTCGCGAATTCGAAGAAGGCTTCGACGTCCTCCCAGAGACCGACGTCGCAGGCCTGCCCAGCGATCTCGCCGCCTGCCGAGAGCTCTTTGACGGTATCGTCGACGGCCGATCCGTCTCGACTGCAGATGACGACCTTTGCGCCTTCGCGAACGAGGGCTTCTGCGATGGCCCGTCCGATGCCTTTCGTGCCGCCAGTGACGACGGCGATTTTGCCTTTGATATCCATGTCGAGTGCGCTTCCTTGCCGCCGCTGCGGTGCCTCCCCTACGCTACAATAAATCTCCCATCGCGGACACCAATAACGAATGGCCAGCGAGCTAGAGCGCACGATTGACAACATCGTCGGTGACACGGTGAGTTCCAAACTAGACTCATTCGCGGCCGACCTGGCCGAACGATTGCAGTCGGAGTGCGCGGAACTCGTCGACCAAGTGCGCAAGCTCGACGCGCCTGGACCCGACGGGTCAGTCGAGAAGCTGCTGGATGGGCTGCGGCAAATTCAAAATGGCGGCTCCGTAGTCGACATCGCGAGCGCCTTGGTCGAGGCAGCATCCGGTTTTTGCGGACGGGCGGGGTTGCTGATCAACAAAGGTGACAACCTGCTCGGATTCCGGTTGGCGGGTGCGGAAACGGCAAGCCAGGGCGAAGCTTTTCAGGAGCTTTCCGTTGAGTTGTCACAGGCCACATCTTTCGAGCAGGCGGTCGACACCTCTGAAAACGTCGTCTCATCGGGGTCTGCAGACGATCTATCGAGCGCCTTTGCCGAACTGATGGACCTGCATGCAGAAGATCGGGTGGGCTTGTTCCCCGTACGTCTCAGGACGAAGGTCTTGGCAGTCTTGTACTGCGATTCGAAAGGACTGGACGGTGCTCAGACCGCGATGCAGTCGACGCCGATCGAGGCTCTTATCTCGGCTGCCGAAGGCTGGATCGAAGCGGTCAGCACTCGTAAACGTTGAGAGTGAACTAGGCGCCGACTTTCACGATTCAATCCGAGAATTGCCCGTTACAATAAAGTCAGATTGGCGGGCTCCAAACAACAACATAGAACGTTTGTGATTTGGTCACTGCTCATCGCAGTGCTCCTCACCGCTCATCCTGTACGGGCCGCGGTCCCGCCCGACCTAGCACGCCTGGCCCGTGACTGGGCTGGGTCGGGACAATCCGATGATCGTACGGCTCTAGCCGATTACGCGGATCGCAACAGTGGACGGCTCGCGTCATACGCTCGATTGGCGTTGGGCTACAAGGACTACCTTAAGAAAGATTACGCGGCGGCAGCGATTGAGCTAGCGCGGGTCGGTGACGAGCCGATACTGGCACCGTATGCCATCTACTATCGGGGCAAGAGTTTGGCGTTGGCCGAGCAGCACACCGAAGCCGCGGCAGCTCTGCACCGGTTTTCAAGACGCTATCCAAATAGCCGACTCTCACCAGCGACTGATCGTGTTTATGCGGAAAGCTTGATGCGCAGCAAGCAATTGGACGCTGCTGAGGAGTTCCTGCAGCCCAAGGTTTCTCAGGTCGAGGAGGCGGCTCGGTTATATCTGCTCGGTCGTGTGTTCGAATTGACGAACCGTCGAATGGAAGCGATCCCGACTTACCGGCGGGTCTACTATTTTTACCCGCGTTCGACCGAAGCCGATCTGGCGGAGAAGCACCTCGACGCGATCCGGATCAGCATTGGCAATCGCTACCCTTCCGCGCCAGCAGAATGGCGTCTGGAGCGAGGTGATCGTCTCTATTCAGCTCGCCAGTATGCCGATGCGGCCAAAGAGTATCGTTGGGCACTACCGGGGCTGAAGGGCGCGGACCTGGAGCATGCACAACTGCGGTTCGGTGCGGCCAGTTACCGGGCGCTACGGACCTCGATCGCCTACAATTGGCTGCTTAAAACCAGTTTCACCGACGCGGACCGTGAGGCCCAACGCCTGTACTACTTGAGCCAGTGCGAGCGCCGCAAGGGACTGACGACGAAGTTTCGAGCACGAGCGGATGAGCTGAAGGAGAAGTTTCCGCGATCGGAATGGTACGAGGAAACGTTGCTGTCGCTCGGCAACTTCTACCTGCTCAAGAACAACGCTGCGGAATCGCGTCGCTTTTACGCCCGACTGGCTGCGGACGTTCCGAAAGGCAAGAACGCCGCGCTGGCGCACTGGAAGGTCTGTTGGCGCGCCTATTTGGATGATGACCCACGTGCCCACCAGCTATTCGAACAGCATGTGCGGCGCTACCCGCGATCTGGTCAAGTCTCCGCCTCGCTGTATTGGTTGGCACGCTTGGACGAGAAAGGCGGCTCGGTCGCCTCGTCGCGGGCGCTATATGTTGAGATTGATTCGCGCTTCCCGAACCACTACTACGCTGACCTAGCCCGTGATCACATTTCTCGACTGGGTCGAGGAAGTCCGATTGAAAGCGTTGCAGCGCTGACGAAACACCTACCCGCTCCGCGTCGCTTGGCGAGTGCAGCGAGCCCGAAAACTGCGGAGCTGATCGAGTCCAGTCGGTTGCTGTTTGACCTAGGTCTCGACGTGGACGCTGAAGGCGAATTGACGCGGGCAGATTACCGGAAGGCAGATGCGCTCTGGGTAGGGCTCGAGCTTTTCCGAATCAAGAGCGTAAACGAAGAACACGGACGGGGCCTGCGCTACATGAAGCGTTACGGCTACGGCTACCTGAGTATCCCTTTGGACGATGCTCCACGGTCGTTCTGGGAAGCGCTCTACCCAATTCCTTGGGAGGACGACTTGCGCCGGAGGGCCCGCCCGCACGAACTCGACCCCTATCTGGTCGCTGGGTTAATTCGGCAAGAATCGGAGTACAACCATCGCGCTGTTTCTCGTGCGGGGGCGATTGGCCTGATGCAGGTGATGCCTGCGACTGGTCGAGACATTTTCAGGCGACTGGGCATGCCCAGCTTCTCTACGGCAAAACTGCGTCAACCAGACATTAGCCTACGGCTCGGAACGTATCACCTCAAGCAAGTCCTGAATCAGTTCGACGGATCTCTTGAACTCGCTCTCGCAGCCTACAATGCAGGCGCACACCGCGCCAAGGAATGGATCACGTGGGGCGACTTCAACGAGCCCGCTGAGTTCGTCGAGACCATCCCGTTTACCGAGACACGTGGCTATGTGCAGTCGGTGCTGCGCAATCGCGACATGTATCGTCGACTTTACGGCCCACGGAACGGCAGGGGCACTGTCGCTGCCGGTCGGGACTAATTCGATCGCCGGGGCGACCCTGTCTCGTTTGCTAACCTGCTCTTTCCGAGTAATTTTTGATGTCTAGTTCTGTCGCAGTCCAAGTTGACCAGCTCTCATTCTCATACGGGGAACGAAAAGCGTTGGACAACGTTGACTTTGAGGTTAGCCGAGGTGAAATCTTTGGCCTGCTGGGACCCAACGGCGGCGGTAAGACCACACTATTTCGAATTCTCTCGACGCTGTTGCCTCCCGAGTCGGGCACCGCACGAATCTTTGGATCCGACGTCACCCAAGAGCCCCTAGAAGTGCGGCGCAACATTGGCGTCGTTTTCCAGAATCAGAGCCTCGACCGGCGGCTATCGGTCGAGGAGAACCTGGGCTATCAAGGCATGCTCTACGGCATCACTGGCGATGCTTTGAAGAAACGAATTGCGGCCGCCGTCGAACGAACCGGTGTTGCTGATCGACTGAAAGACAAAGTCGAAGAGCTTTCGGGCGGATTGCGCCAGCGGGTCGAGTTGGCAAAGTCGCTGCTGCACCAGCCACAACTGTTGCTGCTTGACGAGCCGTCGACCGGCGTCGACCCAGGCGTGCGCCTTGATTTCTGGCGTTACTTGGAAGGAATGCGGTCCGATCAGGGTTCGACGGTACTGCTGACGACGCATTTGCTCGAAGAGGCTGACAAGTGCGACCGCCTCGCGATTCTCGATCGCGGGCACCTCATCGCGGTGGGGACGCCTGCGGAGTTGAAAAGTCGCATCGGTGGAGACATCGTGTCGCTCGGCTCAGCGGACCTCGATGGCGTGGCCGCCGCCGTGGAGCAGCAGCTCGGCGTGAAGCCGCAAGTACTCGACGGCCAAGTCCGATTCGAGCATGACCACGGACCGGAGATCGTGGCGCAACTAATGCGTAGTCTGCCTGCGTCGGTGGAGTCGGTGTCGGTGTCGCGGCCCAGTCTCGAAGATGTCTTCATCCGGCTGACCGGGCACAGCTTTGACGATTCGCAGCCACCTGCATGAGCCCAGTACACTGAGAAGTTAGATCTAATGGCCGACCATGGAATAACAGCGACAGCGGGCGAGCGGGTTTTGCCGCGCCCCGATCGGCAACCGGCTCGACCGAGCTTCTGGCTGAGCGTTGCAGCGTTATGGCTGCGTGAAGTCCGCGGGTTCTACCGCCAGCCAGCACGGGTTCTTGCGGGAATTGGCACTCCATTGATCTTCTGGGCTGTGCTGGGCGCTGGTTTTGGGTCATCGCTGCAGTCGTCAGGTGGTGCGGGATACTCGGAGTTCTTCTTCCCGGGCGCGGTCGCACTAGTTGTGCTGTTTGCGTCAATCTTCTCGAGCATTTCGATCATCGAAGATCGCCGAGAGGGCTTCTTGCTTTCCGTACTGACGGCACCCGTCCCGAGATCATCGGTCGTATTGGGCAAGATACTAGGAGCCACGACGATCGGCGCAATTCAAGGGGCTGCGTTTTTGCCGCTCGTACCATTGCTTGATCTGCCTGTCTCGTTGGCAGCGATGCCTGAAGCGGCGGCGATCATTCTGGCAATGGCGTTCGGACTCACGAGTCTGGGTTTCTACTTCGCCTGGAAGCTGAACTCGATGCAAGGCTTCCATTCGGTGATGAATATGGTGCTCATGCCGATGTGGCTGCTATCGGGAGCATTCTTCCCCGTGGAGGGTGCTTCTTCGTGGATCGGCTGGCTGATGAAAATAAACCCGATGACCTACGGGGTGACCGGACTGCGCCGCACGCTGTTTGCCGATCAGCTCGTTGCTGGACCGTCGCAACCGGTCTGTTGGGCCGTGACCCTGGGATTCGGCCTACTGTGCTTTGCGCTTGCGGTGAGACAGGCCTCTAGGCCTTCGGCTGATGCGCTGAGCTAGCACGCGACTCACGACGCAGCGGAGCCCATCGTCTTGCCGTCCCCTTTCAAGGCACGCCTTCACAGGTCCAAGCAGATCGTTTTCGCTCTCGTCCATCTGCCCGTGGTGATCGCCGCGATCGTTTGGCGACGGACTATTCTGCGGCACGCTACCGTGATAGCGGTGTCGGGAAGCGTTGGCAAGACAACCTCCAAGGAATGCCTCGCCTCAATCCTGCGCAGCGTAGCACCAACACTTGCAGCATCCAGCGGGGCGAATGGCCGTACTGGCATACCGAGGCTCCTACTCCAGGGAAGGCCCCACCACCGTTTCATTGTCGTGGAAGTTGGAATCCTCAAACCCGGCAGGATGTGGCGTTCGGCGTTCCTCGTGAATCCAGACGTCACGATCATCACTCATGTGAACTGGCAACACTCTCGAAACTATGAGTCTCTCGATCAGATTGCGGAGCAAAAGGCCATTCTCTTGAACCCTCTCGGCCACGATGGGCTCGCAGTACTCAACGCTGATGATGAGCGCGTCGCAGCGATGGCCGAAGGGCGGGACTGCCAGGTCCGCACATTTGGGCTCAACGCCCCGGCCGACGTGAGAGCCGAGAAGATCGAGGGCCAATGGCCCGACACCTTGTCATTCACTGTGTGGGATGGGCAGGAAGAACGCCACATCCGCACGCGCCTGATGGGGCAGCATTGGGTACCGTCGATTCTAGCCGCTGTCGCAACCGCTCGCTCTCTGGGGGCCAGTTGGAGTGATTGCACGACTGCAATCGAACAGCTTGCCCCATTCCCCGCTCGACTCAACCAACTGAGACTTCCCAACGGAGCCGACCTGCTGCGTGATGAATATAATGGCTCGTTCGCGACGTTCGAACGAGGGCTCGATATCCTCAGCCAAGCACGATGCAAGCGTAGAGTCATCGCCATCGGGCACATTCAAGACACACCGCAGTTCGGCGAGCAAGGACCCGAGGAAGTGGGCAAACGGTGTGCAGCGACCGGTGACCTACTCTTTTTCTGGGGCACTTACCGCACTCGCTATCGTGACGCCGCTATCGCAGCGGGAGCGGTGCCAGATAGTGTCTTCATCTTCGAGACGCTGACGGAGATGGCAGCCGGCATCCGCCGTGAGACACGCACTGGTGACCTGATCCTCCTCAAGGGAACCTGGTTCGATCACATGAGCCGCGTCGTGTACGCGCAATTCGGAACCATAGCCTGCAAGATAGAGCCTTGTCTCGTCAACACGATCTGCGACTGCTGCCCACGGATGGGCTTTAGGCCCGACTCGTCGGTGGACCCCAGCCTGATCAAGCCGCTGCGTGCGGGGCAGGCCCGGATCAGGGGAAAATGACGCCCGCGGAAACGCTCGAACGTCTGCTGGCTATCGACGGCTTGGAGCCGCTTCGAGCCACACCGTTCCTGACCGATGAGCCCAAGCTCCCGGTCTATGTCACGCAGATGGGCGAGGATTCTTGGGGACAAGGGGCTCACCCGGACCCCGTCGTCGCCCAGATCAAGGCCGCGGCAGAGGCTCTTGAGCGGCACTGTCTTCTGACGCCAGCCGACGACGATTCGGTCACGGCTCGCTACGGCGAACTCAGCGATCAGATCGATCCGGTTGATTTTTTCTGTTATTCGCGGGAGCAGACGCCGGACTACGAGCGTGAGATCGAACGAATTCGAGGGGCCGAATACCATTGGACATCCGTTCACGATTACAAGTCCGGCCATCGATTGCTGATTCCTCGCGAGTTTGTCTACCTCGACGCGGGCGGCTTCGAGCCGCGCCGGATTCGGCGAGAGTCGATCACCTCCGGCGCTGCGCTCGGCATCGCCAGGTCCGAGGACGCCTTTGGACGGGCGTTGTTCGAACTGATAGAACGTGACGCGTTCATGGCAGTTTGGCTCCAGAACGAGTCACCTGCGCGGATCGGGGGTTTTTCTGGCGAAGCCGCCGAACTCATCAGCTGGTTGGAGCGTTACCGTCTCGATTGCCGACTTTTCGACCTGCGCGGTCCACTGGGCGTCCCGGCAGTTCTCGCATTAACTCTTGACTCGTCAGAAACTGGCCCTGCCGTCACTTCCGGGCTTGCGGCAGCAGATAACTATGACGCAGCTGTGTCGTCAGCCATCTTGGAGTCGATCAGCTACCGTCGTCAGGTACGGATCAAGGCAATGTCAGATGAGCTACCAGAGATCACAGAGCCCACGGACATCACCTCTGTCGAAACCCGCATCGCCTACTGGAGTCGGCCGGAACGTCTTGGCCATTTGCCTAATTGGGTTGGAGCGACCGGCTCGTTGTCCATGAAACAACTGAGTGAGGTTTCGTGTCCTGCCACGCAGGCGGTGAAAAACCTCACGGACCAGGGATGTCGAGTTCTGCAGGCCGACATCACTACTCCTGAGGCGATCGCTCAAGGGTTTGAAGCAGTCCGGGTGGTCGTGCCCGAGCTGCAGCCACTGTATCTATCCGAGTCGGCGAAGGCGCTCCGTAGCAGCAGGCTTGGCTCGATCCACGCAGACAAGAACCCAATGCCTCATCCGTTCGCGTAACCTCAAGGGTTGCAGATTGAGGACCACCCGATTATCCTGGTAACGCTGACATCGGTCGAGCGTATTGACCAGTCAGGGAGGAATCCAATCTTGAAAACGACCGATTCGAAGAGTACTGCCCCACTAGCCGCAATCGAGAATGCCGCTCGTGTGATTGAGAACAGCGGCGAGGCCCCCGTGCTTGCTGGCTGCGGTGTCAAGCGGAATGCTTCGCCGCTCCTCGCCGGCTGCGGTGTCAAGCAGATTGGCCAGCCACTACTCGCTGGCTGTGGTGGCGATAATGTCGTAGTGCGCCACGCTAAAGGCAAGTAGCCTCACAGGAATCACGTTTATAGAAAGGGTCTGCTCTACGAGCAGACCCTTTTTCATTAGATGCCGTGAACGATCTTCTGGCAGCCCTGCAGTCCATCGATCTCGCAACTGAGATCGAAGTTTCCCTTTTCTCGGATGAACCAAAGTATCCCTCCTACTTCTGCCAACAGCCTGTCGATAGTCCCTACAAGAAAGGCGAGCCATACGGTCTCAGTTTGGGGGCACGCGTCGAGGAAGCTCGAACCAAGGCGCTGGCTGAGTTCTACGAACGACTCTGCCTATTCAACGTTTCCGCCAGCGACGAATTGCTGCCCTGGGACCAGAAATCAGGCTGGATCGACCCCACTTCACTGGCCCTTACCCCTTCCGAGAGTCTACGTGAAGGTCTGTATTCCTGGCTCGATGCGACGGAAGTCGATACGGACCGGAAGACGAAGATTCCTGCGCAGGTCGTAATTCCAGAATTTGGGGCCGCTGAGCATCGCATCGTCGATGCTGTCGGCTCATCAGGTGCCGCACTCGGTAGCAGGGGCGATGGAGGTTCGCTCAAGCGGGGATTATTCGAGGTCATCGAACGTCACACGGCGGCACGGTTGTCGCTCGAAGACAGACTCAAACAGCGGATCACTGGGCGGTTAGCACAGATTCGACCGATCGAGGCAACTCTGCGTCGATACGGCCTTGAGCCATACGTCTTCCTACTGCCGGCAGTCTACGAAACTCCCTGCGTACTCGTTGCGATCACCGACCGTTCGGGCGTCGCCCCGGCGCTTTCGCTCGCGACTCGGGCCGCACCGACGTTCACCGATGCGATCTACACGGCATTGTTTGAGGCCCTTGAGCGACGACGCCCCGCCCGCATTGAGGAACTTGGTCGAACGCCAGACTCCACCGACCCAAGAATCTATCCCTGGGAGACGATGGAGACACTGGACGAAATCGAACCATTGCTCACAAATGCTGTAACAATCCCGTTCTCTGCCCTGCCCGAGACACCTCGCACGACCAAGGATCTGCTCGCTTGTTTCGCCGCCGACGACTTGGATGTCTTCTCGGTCGACTTGACCCTGCCGGAGGTCGCCGCAGCTGGCTTCGAAGCAACTAAGATCGTCATACCCGGACTCGGACCGATGCCCGCCTAGCGCGAAGCACCTCTACATGCTCGACGAAACCCGAAGATTCTACGAACTCACCCGAAATGCCGAAGTCCCTAGCACTGGGCCTGCGGGGCCTGGACCAATCACCCACACACAGGTTTTCTACAAGGAGTACCCGCGGTTCGAGACGATCGAGTTGCCTCCCGCGAGAGATGCCGACGCGAGACTAGACGACGCATGGAACGACCGGCGGTCCGAACGGGAATTTGGGCCAGAGACATTGAGTCTTAGCGATATCTCGTCGATGCTCGGATCTTGCCGCACTGTCGACGACGAACGCGATACCCAGCGTCGCACTTACCCTTCCGCGGGTGCACGGTTTCCGATTGAGCTGTATCTGATGGCCTTCCGGGTCGATGGACTTGAACCTGGCTGCTACCACTACAAAGTACGCACACATGAGCTTGAGGTACTTTGGCCAGCGGATCTCGAATCGAAGACCGCCGAACTGGTGTCGCCTTTCGTCTCGAACCCCGCCGCCGCGATCGTGATGACTTCGGTGATCTCACGAGCGGAGGTTAAATACGGCCACAAGGCTTACCCGTTCTCCTACTTAGAGGCCGGTCACATGGCGCAAAATATGGTGCTCGTCTCCGCTAGCCAGGGAATTGGCACATGCCCGATTGGGGGATTCGTCGACTCGACAATCGTTGATCTCTTAGACCTCACCGCTGACGAGATTCCCGTCTACGTCATCGCTGCGGGCAAACGAGACCCGGAAGCCGTGAAGGAATCGATTTAGCGGACGCAACGAGCGGCATAGCCGCGACCGCGAGGGAGTCGGGTTCCGTCTCTCCCCCCCGCACCAAACACATACGCTTTCTCTAATCAGGCCCGTTAACGGGCCTCTCTGATAGGCCAGTCCTTTTAGGGCTGGTAACCGAGACGTCGCCCCCACTTTCTTAACCAACCCGTTTCAACGGGTTTCCCCGCCCCAGCCGAGCCGCGACCGCGAGGGAGTCGGGTTCCGTCTCTCCTCCCCCGCACCAAACACATACGCTTTCTCTTATCAGGCCCGTTAACGGGCCTCACTGATAGGCCAGTCCTTCTAGGGCTGGTTAACGAACGCCGAACGCCCCCTCCTTCCCGGTCCCGCGTTAGCGTCGCCCAACCGAGCCGCGAACGCAAGAGAGCGGCCTCTTTCGCTACCAACCTCTCCACCGGTGCCTGCCGGTGAACGACCGGTCTGATAGGTAACACTCTAAACCGGACGGATGGGTAACAGTATAGGCGGTGGTCAGTGGCCCCCGCGGGGGCCACTGACTGCCGAGCCGAGCGGCCACAGTACGCGGTTGGCGGCGTCGAACAAGGCGAGTTCCACCGGACCGAACCAGATCTGCCAAATGGCTTCGTCCACTTCGACTAGCCCGACCAACTCGCGAGCCAACGCTTCACTCAGGAAGTACTTCTCGCCGAGGAACTTGATGCGTCCGTCGTGGCGCACTCGTCGGCGCTCCCAGTGCCCCGGGTAATCCAGATCAGCAAGCTCGCTGGGATAGGCGCGTGTTGCTGGTGCATAGAACGCCGCCGGGGGCCGCTGTCTCAACGCTTCATGCGGACGTTCTTGGTTGTATTCATGACGAAAGAGGTCGAAGCGGCGCTGCTGTCGGCGACGATCGCCAGCCGGAGGTCTCACTGTCTCGGCTTTGAGCGTGCGGTGTAGCCGCTCGTGGCGACCGTTCTGCTGCGGCTTGCCCGGCTCGATGCGCTCCACCGCAATGCCCAGCTTCAGCCACCAGACGTTCAACCGGCTCAAGCGTCCGGTGCCGATGGAGGCGAACGGCGAACCGTTGTCTGAGCGTATCCTTCGTGGCAGCCCGCGCTCCAGAAACAACCGCTCCAAGCCTCGGCGGGCCTCGGCGTAGGATGTGCCCACGTGTGCGGTGCAGTTGAGCAGGAAACGACTATATCCGTCGACGACCGTTAGCGGATAACACAGCACGCCGTCGCCGGTGCGAAACTGCCCCTTGTAGTCGATCGTCCAGAGGTCGTTGGGCGCTTCGGGTTCGCGCAACGGACTGGGTGCCGCTTCGGCCAGTCGCCGCATCCGCTTGCGCCCGCGAACGAGTCCGGCTCGCTTCAGCGCGTCGCCGATCGTCGACGCCGCTGGCCAGCTTGTCTGTGACTCTTTCGACTCCAGCCAGGCCCTGAGCTTCTTCGGCCCCCAACTCGGATGCTGCCGACGCGCTTCTATCACTCGTCGCTCGACCGACTCGGGTATCCGACCGGGCTGACGGTGTGCCGCGTGCGAGCGGTCTTCCAGCTCTGGCCAACCGCCTTGACGGAAGCGTTCTAACCACTTGTATCCGGTCCTGCGGCTGATCCCGTAGAGTCGACACAGCGCCGCCACGTTCGTCGCCGCCCCCGCTCGCAGCCAGTCTTCAATGAATCTCTTGCGTTCTTCCATCGGATAGGTCTCCTTCCATGGCATCTCGCCATGGTGTTACCTATCCGCCCGGTCTAACCTGTTACCCTTCCGCCCGGTCTGTACATGGCGACAACGACAATGGCAGCGCTTCTGGCTCGGCCTACGTCTTCCAGCGGGATGAGGGCGGGGCCGACGCCTGGGGTGAAGTGACGAAGCTACTCGCCTCCGATGGAGCCTCTTTCGAGTTCTTCGGCCGCTCGGTTGCGGTCTCGGGCGATACGGCTGTGATCGGAGCCTTCCAGCACGGCGACAATGGCAGCGCTTCTGGCTCGGCCTATGTCTTTCAGCGCGATGAGGGCGGGATCGACGCCTGGGGTGAAGTGAAGAAGCTACTCGCCTCCGATGGAGCCTCTGGCGACCGGTTCGGCTTATCGGTTGCGGTCTCGGGCGATACGGTTGTAGTCGGGGCTTGGCGCGACGAGGACAATTTCATTTTTTTGCTCGGCCTATGTCTTCCAGCGGGATCAGGGCGGGGCCGACGCCTGGGGTGAAGTGACGAAGCTGCTCGCCTCCGATGGAGCCTCTGGTGACACGTTCGGCGGCTCGGTTGCGGTCTCGGGCGATACGGTTGTGGTCGGGGCCTACCGCGACGACGACAATGGCAACACTTCTGGCTCGGCCTATGTCTTCGAGCGGGATGAGGGCGGGGCCGACGCCTGGGGTGAAGTGAAGAAGCTGCTCGCCTCCGATGGAGCTTCTCGCGACGAATTCGGCTTCTCGGTTGCGGTCTCGGGTGATACGGCTGTTATTGGGGCCTGGCTCGACGACGACAACGGCAGCGCTTCTGGCTCGGCCTATGTGTTTGAACTGGACAGCGCCGGCCCACTAACCTCTCACCTCGTCTGTTTAACGCTCGGGACACTATTCAATGCGCGGGCGGAAGGCCAAGCGGAGCTCATGGGAGACATCACCTACATTTGTGAATCGAGTGACGTAGGCCTCCCAGCACCGGCTTCATTTGTGGACGTCAACCTGCTCGTTCAGTTGAGCGTGCCGGTAACGAACAACATCGGATTCGGAGAGGGTGGCGACATTACCGACGCCGTGCTGATTGTCAATCAAAACGACTGCAACACTCCCAGCGCGGTGGGCAATGATCATGGCTGCGGGGGTGCCTATCAAGACCCGCAGTACGGAAGACTCCTCGGTGACGGGCGGACGATCGCCTTCAACGGGGTGAGTTTGCCTTTCCCGGGCGGGGCTAATGCGAGCGCTCCTGGCGGCGTCAACCCGGACATCACCAGGATTCGCATCACTTCGATGCGGGGCAATGCCTCGTATCTGGGTGTACCGCAGGAAGGGAGGCCATCTCTCATCAGCGCACATCTTGAGGCGCAGCCACCGACGAGTATTGTGTTGAGCCGTGACAGGGTTGCCGTTGCCTTTGCGTGGCGCTCTCTCATACGAATTAGCGAGGAGCCGGTCCAGGGATTACATTGCGTCGACGACGGCCCACAAATCGCAACGCTCACCTTTCGTGAAGGGTTCGCATCGGCATTCAAGACGATAGGAGTCCCCAGCGACGGCGTTGGCTTCGCGGGGTTCTGGGAATCCGGCTATTGGGCTCCCGGGTCGAACAACAACGCTGGAGCCAGCCAGGCAACCCAATTCCTGGTGAGCTTTAGTGATATTCCAGATGGCGTGACCGTGAAGGCCCGTAAGTCCTATTCCAACGGGGACCGCCTGCTGCTGACGCTGCTCGGCGAGACTTGTGGCGACATCTCCGAGCTAGAGTTGGCTCCTGACTCAGAAGGTAATACTGAGCTTGTGTATGAGGTGTGCGATACGAACCCCATTGCGCGGGAGGATATCGAGATGGGCTTCACTACGGAGTGGGACCCCGAAAACCCGCCAGCTTTCGGCGAGGCGACACTCGGTGTCAGCTTCCACCCAATAGGCGGGTCAGGCGTTACCAGCGCCGAAGATCCAGAGCCTCGCTTTGTCGACACCAGCGACAGCGAGACGTTTCTGATCATGCAGCGGTGCATTACGACGCTCCACTTCCCGTTGGTTACCGACCGGGGAAAGGACAGCGCCCGCATCGTAATCTCTAACGATTCCGATCCGGCTCTCCCCGGAGTATGCGAGTTGACGTACGAGGGGACTGACGAGATCGGAGACCCGGTGCAGTCGTTCCAGACTTCAGCGCCTGTTCCAGGCGGGGAACAACTGAACATCGATCTCGCCGAAGGGGCACCCGCCTTGGGGATTACAGGTTTACCAGGTTTCGAAGGCGCGCTGACTGCGTTCTGCGAGTTTCATCCCGGGGCCGGTATCTCGACTACCAAATCCATGGGAGTAGGTATGTTCGAAGCGTTTTCAGAGAATCGGGACGCGCTCCTGTTTCCCGGTGCGCCTATTCCGTCGACGATGCTTCTGTTCCCCTATGCCTCAAACCGGAATAATCTCGATACGGAGATCGTTATTCATAACCCCGGTTTGCTCGGCGCCGATGATGCTGAGGACGTCGGCTCATGCGCTCTTCAGTTCTTCGGCGAGAACCCACCTGGCCCAATGGTGATTGGCCCATTCAACGAAGGTGAGCAGGTCGTCTTGACGCTCTCGGAAGTCGCGCCGAACTTCGAGGGCTACGTCGCAGCATCATGCGACTTCGGCCCTTCTGGGTTTGCCCGACTATCGCTCCCGGCGATTGGCGGGATGAACCCAGTTCCTTTATACGCGTACGGCCTGACACCGAGCTATGTCGACTCCGACGACGGCGCAAGTTCTTCAGCGCTGCTCTTACCGTGGATCAGTAGTCGCGACGGCCTTGAGACAGAGTTGGTCATCTCGAATGCGAGTGCTAATCCATTTGGTGACATCCCCCAGAACGGATCCTGCACGCTGACCTATCAAGGCGACGCTCAAAGCCCGGTGCTGCCGCCCCAGAACGTGCTGATCGGCACTGGTCAGCAAGTCGTGTTCGATTTGTCGGAAGGACTACCGCTCAGCATCACTGGCGCGCCCGATTTCGAGGGCAGTATCGGTGTTTCTTGCGACTTCCCGAGGCCTTTCGGCTACGCACTCACCTCAAAGGCCAAAGGGAACAATAACAACCCCAATAAGGAGTCAACACTTTCCCAAGCGGCGGAGACTGTGATGCTTCCGCGCAGCATCGATCCTGAGCCTGTCGTTTATCCCTTCGTGAGCAATCGGGACGGGGCCAATCGCGGCATTGTGCTCGTGAACACAACGGGCGACGCGTTTGGTACGGTCGGCACCGACGGCTCCTGTACGTTGTCGTATGCGGGAACTATCGAAGACGGAGGAACGGTGCCAGCGGACGCTGACATTGCTCTCGTCGCCGGCGAAGCGGTACGCTTCAACCTCTCGGAGGGACTTGTCAGCAAGGGCATTCCGGCAGCTCCTGGATTCGAGGGATTTCTCAAAGCAGACTGTGACTTTCCGCTGGCTCGAGGCACGGACTATCGTATCCAGCTTGGGGGTAGGGACAAGTGATACCGCATCGGCTCACGCGCGCTTCCTACCAGCGCAGGCGATACAGATCTGCGCTTCAGCGGGCGCGCCCATCCGCCGCGCGGCATAAAGAGGTCGCGGTAGTCGATCGTGCAGACCTGGATGCGCACCAGAATCTCTGGCGGGCCTCGATTACGCGCCTGCTGCAAGGGCTAAATGTGACAGTCACAAAACCCACCTGCAAACTTTTTTCAAAAACTTTTCCCAACAAAACAAAGGACTTGCGCCCACCACGCCTCCAAAACGCCCCAGAAACTTTGGTGCCCTATGCCAGGCTCAAATCAGAAGCACGCTAGATTTTTGTGAGGTTAGCTAGCGTCCCCAGTCGACTGGGAATCAACCTTCGGTGAGTTGGCCTACCAAAATGCCAACAGCGTAACGAGGGAGCAGTTCCTCAGGGCCGGCCCAATACTTCGGTGGTTCCTCGCTTAGTAGGGAATCACAACCCGTCCGCCCGACACCATCCTCTGCAGAGGGTGGTGTCGGGCGGCGGTTTAAATGAACTTCTACTAAGACTTCGCCAAAGCGCAATGAACGCCCAAGGACATGGGTAACAGAATTACCCAACCACATAGGTAACAGTTTAGGGGGTTGATACAGGGGAAGAGCGGGTCTTCCCGTTAGCTGTTCTTGGACGGCGGCGGGAGCCCGGAGGGCGACCGGAGCCGTCCAAGAATGACGCCTTCCAGCGGCCTCGGCCACGGTTGTCACGTTTGGCTTTTGGGTCGTTGACTTGCCTCGCATCGAGCCATGCCAGCGGTATCGGACCGAACCAGACCCGCCAGCCGTCTTCGATTTCCTCCACCCCGACGGTTTCGCCAGCCAGTACCTCGCCCAGAAACACCCATCCGAAGCGCCAGCTGATATTGCCGTGTAGGTCTACCTTGCGTCTCAGAAATCCTGTCGGATACTCAATCTCCGGCAATCGTTCGGGAAACCTCCGCAACGAAGGTTCGTACACACTCGCAGGCGTTGCCATCGCCAGCGCTTCATGCGGACGCTGCTCGTTATACATCTGCCGAAAGCGGTCGAACGCCTGCTGCTGCGCCCTCGCGGATCGTGCCGGAGGCTGCGCGGTCTCTTGCTTCAAGGTCCGGTGCGATCCGCTCGTGCATGATGCCCAACCGCAACCACCACACGCTCAACCGCGAGAGTCCCCCGATCCCGGTTGAAGCGAACGGCGAACCGTTGTCTGAAAGGATGCGCGCCGGTAAACCGTACTCGCGGAAGCTCGCTTCCAGCAACGGGCGGATGAACTTACCGCCGGTCTGATCGACCGCTTGGCAACGCAGCAGATACCGTGTATGGGTGTCGGAAAGCGTCAGCGGATCGCAGCGTTGGCCATCGCCAGTCCGAAACCAGCCCTTGAAGTCGATGGCCCAAACTTGATTCGCGGCGCGTGGTTGGGTGAGCTCGCTGGACGGTGTGGCACGACGCCGTCGCTTGTGGGGCCGGGTCAGTCCGAAGCGTTGAAGAATGCTTCCAATCGAGGAGGTCGAGGGCCAGCGGCGTTCGCGATGCTCGCGTTCGAGCCAGGCCTTGAGCTTGCGCTCGCCCCAACTCGGATACCGCGCACGCGCTTCGAGAATCCCTCCAAGCGTCTCTTCATCAACGGCGTTGGGCTGATGCAGCGGCTTGCGCGAGCGGTCCGCTAATCCGGCTAACCCGTGCAGTAGAAACTGCTCGTACCACTTGTAGCCGGTCTTACGGCTCACGCCGTAGCGCCGACAGATCTCGGCTCGCGAGCGTTCACCGGCTGCGAACTCCTCGACCAGTAACAGTCTTTCATCCTGCACACATGTCTCCTTCCAGCCCACGAAAATCCCTCCTTCGAAAGAGTGATTCTCGCCGATCTGTTACCCATGTGCTTGGGGTGTTCTGTTACCTATGTCTCTGGGTCGTACCGGCCCATCAATCGACCGCCCCGTCCGAGCTTCAAGCCTAAACTCGGACCCCAGCGCCGCACCCCACCACAACCGCCGCCCACCCGAAGGGCCGCACCTCGCGAAGGCGAGACAAGCACCGCGCAAGCGGCAAGCGGCTAGCGGGCAGCACCTATGGTTTCTAGGTTGATGAAGGGTATGCCTCCACCACCGGTAACTTGCGGCAGCGTGCCGTCCCATTTTTCGATTGCCCGCAACTGCAGAATGTTGCTCGAAATCGTTTCGCGTTGCAGCCTCTGGCTTTCTGCTTCAGCAGTTGCCTGCGTGACCAACTGTTCCGCTTCGATCTTCACGCGCTCTAGATCTCGCTCGGCCTTCAAGGCATTCTGCTCGGCCGTCTGCTTCGCCTCGATCGCCAGATTGAACTGGGCCGAGAAACCGAAGTCGACGATCGAGAACTCGTCGACCACGATGTTATGAACTAGCAGCCGCCCAGCCAGGAACTCTTCAATCTGGTTCGATACCTCGGAACGCCGAGTAATCAACTCTTCCGCCGTAAACTGTGCGGCCACCGCCTTCATGGACTCTTGCACGGCGGGATCGATAATCCGCGCCCGGTAGGCGAACCCCACGTTCTGAAATACCTGATTCGCCGCAGCCGGAACGACGTGATAGTTCACGGCGATGACAGCAGAAATCGTCTGCAAGTCTCGCGACGAAGCCGTCGAACTCGTCTCCGCTTTCTGAATCTGGACGTCGATCGGAATGATCCTCTCGATGAACGGAATCTTGAACCTTAATCCCTCACCGAGCGTCTCCGCCTTCACTCCACCAAACTGCGAAAAGACGACGCCGCGCTCGCCAGCACCAACCGTCTGAACGGAATTATAGGCCAGCAGTAACACCGCGACGCCGATGGCGATGTACTTCGCCCGAGCCAGAGCGGCCTGCGCCAGCTGCGCACCAATCAAATGTTCATCATCGAAACTACTCATGTCTAAATCTCCTTTAAGTTCGCTCGGCCATTCGCCCCAGGGCATAAACCGCCAACCCGGCGGCCATGCCCGGCAAGACTTCGAAGACGTCATCCCCGAACCCTAAACCAAACCGCCACAAAAAAACGGTTGCCAGGCCAGACACCATCATCGCAGAAGCCAACTGGGGGCTCGCCTTCCAGCCAAAGGCCCGGACGATCATCAACGGCCCTAAGGCACCACCAAGCGCCGACCAAGCCATTGTGACCATCGCGAAAACGCTTTGGCCAGCAGTGAGCGAAATTGCAAGCACCGTGCCTGTCACGAGCACCGTGCCTAACTTTGCCTTCGTGTAGGACCCTCTCCAAGAGGGGAACAAGTCCTGTGTAATCGCGGAAGAACAGACTAGCACTTGCGAATCCGCAGTCGACATCGTCGCAGCAAACAGGCCGGCGATGATCAAGCCGACGAACGCCGGTGGCAGTAGCTGCAGCGATAGTGTCGGAAGGGCGAGTTCCGGGTCGAAGGTTCCGTCTGCCTCTATCAGCACACGGCAGCATAACGCGGCAATAACGCAGCCGATGGTTAGCACCACGCAGGAGACCAGGTAGATATGGCGCGCCGACCGCAGGTCGTTGCTGCTGCGGACAGCCATGATCCGCACCATGATGTGTGGCTGACCTAGAACGCCGAAACCTGCTCCGAACCAACCCAGGACATACAGCCCCATACCAAATCGAACGTCGGCGGGTACGATGCTGACGAGCTGCGGGTCGATCGCCTCGAGACTCTGCCAGAGGCCCGAGAACCCGCCGAGTTCGGCCAGTCCGAAGACGGCCAGCATTAGGATTGAACCCATCATGACTATGGATTGGGCGACATCGGTCCAGATAGAGGCGCGGATGCCTCCAGAGAAGCAGTAAATCAGTACGATCACGGCACCGACCACGGCACCGACCCAGTGCTGCCATCCGAAAAGCACTTGTAGTGCCTTGCTGCCCGCGCTCAACTGCGCAGAAGCATACGCTCCCACGAACAGGAGCGTCACCAGTGCAGCGCCGGTGCGAGGCAACCAGTCGTTCGTTACCCCGCCGAGAAATGTCGGGATCGTGCGGGCGTCCTGTTCCGCGCTGCGCTCTCGAAGTCTCCTGGCGACCCAGAACCACGTGAAGTAGTCGCCAAGGATCCAACCGACCATGATCCATGCAGCAGATATTCCTACCGCGTAAGTCGCACCGATGAATCCGACAAACATGAATCCGCTGTTGTTGGATGCCATCGCCGAAAGCGCTGTAAACCAGGGGCCGACGCTGCGGCTTGCTAGTAAATAGTCATCCGTCGTGGTGGAGCGCTTGCGCCTCGCAGCGAATGCACCAATCCCAACGAAAGCCAATAGTGACAGGAGAAAAGTGATAACGACAACGCTAGTCATGGAGTCAGCGGGCGGGTGGCGGAACGGGTAGAGTTCGAACTAGTCTGGCAGATTGTCTGGGCAACATTTTCTGAATCAACCGCGTAACATGTTACATGTGAGGCGTGTTGTGCGTCTGCAACAACAATATGCCCCGTGTGCAATTGAAGGCGCTGGCGCCACTACTCCTCCTAGCTCCGATTCTCTCATTGCATCCTTTGCTAGCCCAACAAGGCACCAAGGATGGCGATTGGCGCTTCTATGGGGGTGATGCCGGTAGCACGAAATATTCACCACTGGACCAGATCAACGCAGAGAATGTCGCTGAACTTGAGATCGTCTGGCGTTGGAAGGCCAATAACTTCGGCCGACGTCCGGATCACAACTGGGAAGCCACTCCGGTAGCCGTCGACGGCATCCTCTACACAACCGCTGGCACTCGCCGCGACGTCGTTGCGATTGACGGTCTCACCGGCGAGACGCTGTGGATGTATCGCCTGGATGAAGGCGTGCGCGGTGCCCGCGCCGTGCGGCCGCAGAATCGTGGCCTGGCCTACTGGACCGACGGTGAGGGTGACAACCGTATCTTGCTGATTTCACCTGGCTACCAACTCGTAGCGATCAATGCTGACAACGGGCGAGCCATCAAAAGCTTTGGCACTAAAGGGATCGTCGATCTCACCAAAGGACTCGATCGTGACGTAGTTGAGCCCGGCGAGATTGGCTCCAGTTCGCCCGCGATCGTCATCAATGACGTCGTCATCATGGGTGCGGCGTTGCAGCCCGGTGGCTCACCACCGAGCAAACGGAACGTTCCCGGCTACATCCGCGGCTTCGACGTTCGAACAGGGGAAAATCTCTGGACATTCCACACAGTTCCCAGGCCCGGCGAGTTCGGTCATGACACCTGGGAAGGTGATTCGTGGGAGTACACGGGCAATACCACCGCTTGGGCACCGTTAAGTGGAGACGAAGAACTCGGTTACGTCTACATTCCGTTGGAGATGCCTACCGGCGACGTCTATGGAGGTCATCGCCTGGGTGACAATCTGTTCTCTGACAGCCTGGTCTGTCTCGATGTGAAGACTGGCGAGAGGGTGTGGCACTTCCAGACCGTGCACCATGATATCTGGGACTACGATCTGCCGGCCCCTCCGATTTTGGCAAACGTGACAGTCGATGGACGGCCACGCAAGATCGTCGCTCAACCGACAAAACAGGGGTTTCTGTTCGTCTTTGATCGCGTGACCGGCGAACCGATTTGGCCCATCGAGGAACGTCCCGTACCGCAGTCGGATGTCCCCGGAGAAAGGACCTCGCCGACGCAGCCTTTCCCAACGAAACCTGCCGCATACGAGCGACAGGGCTCGACTAACGACAATCTTATCGACCTGACACCGGAGTTGAATGCTGAGGCGAAACAAATTGCTTCCCAGTACAAACAGGGGCCGCTGTTTACTCCGCCTATCGTCACTGACGCCGACGGAAAGATCGGCACCTTGTTCCTCCCCCATCAGCAGGGTGGGTCTAACTGGCCTGGCGGGGCTCTAGACGTGGAGACCGGTATCGTTTACGTCGCATCCACGACCCGAGGTCGACCCACAGGTTTGAGAAAACCAGCGCCAGGCCGCTCTGACATGGACTATGTGAGCGGCTCTAGTCGGTCCCGACGAGGAAGTCCGACGCCACGTCCTCCGCACGGTTATTCCTCCGACAAATCGTCCTACAACAGCAACATTGGCCCTCAAGGCCTGCCATTAGTCAAAACGCCCTGGGGACGCATTACTGCGATCGATCTCAACACCGGCGATCACAGCTGGGTAGCCCCCAACGACGAGGCGCCCGACTATGTCAAAAGGCACCCGGCGTTACAGGGTGTCGATCTCAGCAACGTGGGTAATCCGGCGCAGGCGAGGCTCATGGTCACGAAGACACTACTCTTCAGTGGCGTCGGCGGAGGCCTGTTCGGTGTCGGTACTGGCGGTGGAGCGCCGTTCTTGAACGCGCTGGATAAAGCGACTGGTGAAGTTATCCACCGAATGCCTATCCCTACCGGCACAACGGGCGTCCCGATGACATACCTAGCCAACGGTCGGCAGTTTGTCGTGGTGGCGATCGGCGGTCGCGGTGCACCCGCCGAGCTCATCGCACTCGCGGTACCGTAAACGCGAGTCACCACTCGTAATCGACAGGGCCAACATCCAGGCGCTGGCCCTGTATTACTTCCCGTTCTCAGGTAGACGTGAAGCGGACAGATCCGCATCATAATAGATAGTCCGCACACGTCACGCGGTTCCATGTGTGCTCACACGAGGAACCAGGACACAACACCAACATGACCCCCACTCGGCTTAGGGCGCTCGCGCCAATCCTTCTTATTCTGCCTCTTCTCATCCCGCAGCCCTCCGCTGCCCAGCAGGGAACACCAGGGGCCGACTGGCTTTTCTACGGCGGCGACGCTGGCTCAACCAAGTACTCTCCGCTCGACCAGATCAACGCCGAGAACGTCAATGAACTTGAGATCGTCTGGCGCTGGAAGGCCAACAATTTTGGGCCACGACCCGACTACAACTGGGAAGTGACGCCGCTCGCAGTCGACGGCGTTCTTTACGCCACCGCCGGTACACGCCGCGACGCCGTTGCCATCGACGGACTCACCGGCGAGACCCTTTGGATGTATCGCTTCGACGAAGGCGTACGGGGTGCGCGTGCGGTGCGTCCTCAGAATCGTGGATTGACCTACTGGACCGACGGCGAGGGTGACGAGCGTATTCTGATGATTTCGCCCGGCTTACATCTGATCGCCCTGGACGCCAAGACGGGTCGAGTCATCGAAGACTTCGGCGACGGCGGAATCGTCGATCTGACACTCGGGCTTGACCGTGACGTTGTCCAGTCGGTCGACCGGGACGCATCGGCTCCAGTTCTCCAGCGATTGTCATCAGCGATGTCATCGTGATGGGTGCGGCACTGCAGGCGGGAACGGCCCCCCCGAGCAAGGAAAACGTCCCTGGATATATCCGTGGCTACGACGTACGGACCGGAAAGAAGCTGTGGACGTTCCACACGGTGCCGCAGCCTGGTGAGTTCGGTCATGACACCTGGGAAGACGGTTCGTGGGAATACACCGGGAACACATCGGCCTGGGCACCGCTCAGCGGCGACGAAGAGCTGGGCTACGTCTACCTCCCGTTGGAGATGCCGACCGGCGACTACTACGGCGGTCACCGTCCGGGTGACAACCTGTTCGGCGATAGTTTATTGTGCCTCGACGCCAAGACGGGCGAACGCGTCTGGCACTACCAGACCGTTCATCACGACGTCTGGGACTACGACTTGCCCTCGGCACCGATCCTGGCAAACGTGACCGTCGACGGCCGCCCCCGCAAGATCGTCGCCCAGCCCACGAAACAAGGCTTCCTGTTCGTCTTCGATCGGGTCACCGGCGAGCCGATTTGGCCCATTGAAGAACGACCCGTCGAACAGTCCGACATCCCGGGCGAGAAGACCGCTCCAACGCAGCCCTTTCCAACCAAGCCCGCACCATTCGAACTGCAAGGAACAGGCAACGACAACCTCATCGATCTGACTCCTGAATTAAAGGCGGAAGCCATCAAGATCGCCTCGCAGTACGATCAAGGGCCTCTCTTCACGCCGCTGATCCAGCGGGATAGTGGTGGCAAGATCGCGACACTGATGATGCCCAACGTACGCGGCGGTGCCAACTGGCCTGGCGGAGCGCTGGATGCCGAAGAGGGGGTCGTTTATATCGCGTCGGTGACGCGTATGACGGCACTGGGTTTGAGCAGGCCTGATGCTTCGCGATCAGACATGGACTTCATCGGCATACGCGGCGGTCCAAACTACGCCCTGCCCCGCGACGTTGATGTACCTCCTGGCACTCCCGCAAATAACAACCTCGGCCCACAAGGACTGCCGCTGGCCAAGACCCCGTGGGGACGCATCACCGCCATCGACCTCAACACCGGTGATCACCGATGGATGGTCCCCAATGGAGAGGCGGCTGACTTCATCAAGCGGCATCCCGCACTCCAAGGCGTCGATCTCAGCGGCGTCGGCAACTCCGAGCGCGCAACATTGATGGTCACCAAGACTCTGTTGTTTGCAGGAGTCGGCGCGGGTCTCTTTAACCTCGACCACGCCGGCGGCAACCCGATGTTCCGCATCCTCGATAAGGCAACGGGCAAACTGATTCACGAGCTGGAGTTGCCCACCGGCACGACTGGTATTCCGATGACCTACATGGTCAATGGGCGGCAGTTTGTCGTGGTGGCCGTCGGTGGGCGTGGAAAGCCTGCCGAGTTAGTGGCGTTAGCGGTGCCGTAGCGCTAACGGGATTAGCAGCGCCATCTATACTATTTGCAGATGACGGTCACGACTCAACTACCGAAGGAACTCGCCGAGCAGTTGAGTACCGTCGCTAAGGCGGACGGCAGATCGGAAAACGCCATTGTTTCTGAAGCCGTCGCTGAGTACCTCGCCTTTCGTAAACACTTCGACCGCGATAGCGATGTTCGAGAAAGACTTGAGCAGTTGATGGTCGAAGGTGTAAATAGTGGCGAACCAATCGTCGCCGATACGAAGTTCTGGGAGAAGAGGCGCCGCAAGGTGTTGGGTCAAAGTTCGGACTAGTGGAACGAGTTCAGCTCCGGCCTGCGGCATCCGCCGATCTCGATGAGCAGGCTGAACACTACACCGCAGTCTCCGGCCCAGATCTAGCCCTCCGATTTCTAGTCGCTGTAGAGCACACATTTGAGCGGCTGTCGGTGTATCTGAACGACCGGTCTGATAGGTAACACTCTAAACCGGACGGATGGGTAACAGTATAGGCGGTGGTCAGTGGCCCCCGCGGGGGCCACTGACTGCCGAGCCGAGCGGCCACAGTACGCGGTTGGCGGCGTCGAACAAGGCGAGTTCCACCGGACCGAACCAGATCTGCCAAATGGCTTCGTCCACTTCGACTAGCCCGACCAACTCGCGAGCCAACGCTTCACTCAGGAAGTACTTCTCGCCGAGGAACTTGATGCGTCCGTCGTGGCGCACTCGTCGGCGCTCCCAGTGCCCCGGGTAATCCAGATCAGCAAGCTCGCTGGGATAGGCGCGTGTTGCTGGTGCATAGAACGCCGCCGGGGGCCGCTGTCTCAACGCTTCATGCGGACGTTCTTGGTTGTATTCATGACGAAAGAGGTCGAAGCGGCGCTGCTGTCGGCGACGATCGCCAGCCGGAGGTCTCACTGTCTCGGCTTTGAGCGTGCGGTGTAGCCGCTCGTGGCGACCGTTCTGCTGCGGCTTGCCCGGCTCGATGCGCTCCACCGCAATGCCCAGCTTCAGCCACCAGACGTTCAACCGGCTCAAGCGTCCGGTGCCGATGGAGGCGAACGGCGAACCGTTGTCTGAGCGTATCCTTCGTGGCAGCCCGCGCTCCAGAAACAACCGCTCCAAGCCTCGGCGGGCCTCGGCGTAGGATGTGCCCACGTGTGCGGTGCAGTTGAGCAGGAAACGACTATATCCGTCGACGACCGTTAGCGGATAACACAGCACGCCGTCGCCGGTGCGAAACTGCCCCTTGTAGTCGATCGTCCAGAGGTCGTTGGGCGCTTCGGGTTCGCGCAACGGACTGGGTGCCGCTTCGGCCAGTCGCCGCATCCGCTTGCGCCCGCGAACGAGTCCGGCTCGCTTCAGCGCGTCGCCGATCGTCGACGCCGCTGGCCAGCTTGTCTGTGACTCTTTCGACTCCAGCCAGGCCCTGAGCTTCTTCGGCCCCCAACTCGGATGCTGCCGACGCGCTTCTATCACTCGTCGCTCGACCGACTCGGGTATCCGACCGGGCTGACGGTGTGCCGCGTGCGAGCGGTCTTCCAGCTCTGGCCAACCGCCTTGACGGAAGCGTTCTAACCACTTGTATCCGGTCCTGCGGCTGATCCCGTAGAGTCGACACAGCGCCGCCACGTTCGTCGCCGCCCCCGCTCGCAGCCAGTCTTCAATGAATCTCTTGCGTTCTTCCATCGGATAGGTCTCCTTCCATGGCATCTCGCCATGGTGTTACCTATCCGCCCGGTCTAACCTGTTACCCTTCCGCCCGGTCTGTACATATCCTGGCTCGGGATTTCCCGTACTTATTGAGCGCGGCTCTCTCGACGGCCTTCGATACTCGATCATTGACCGATTTCCTCGGGTACTTGTCTTCTATCGACCGCACTCAACCGGGCTAGAGGTCGTGCGGATACTCCACGGCTCGCGCAAACTGGAAGACCTGCTGTCTGGTGGCGCTTCTAAGGGCACCTCGACGAGCTGACGGCCCCACCGAGGAGAGAGCGCAACACCCACCTAGTATCCTTGCCTTTCCGATTATTCGTTGATCGAGGCTTAGCTCAAGCCGAGGCGGTCCAGGACTGACCCGGTAGGAGCGCTCCGGTGATCGCGGAGTACAACGCGGCCGTATCTAAGTCGGCGCCACTTGGCCAGCAGACGCAGCCGAGTTCTCTGTCGACGGAAACTTGCCGAAAGATGGTCGGGTCTTTCAAGCTGGCGAATACACCCTTGAGCGGCACCAAATTCGCAACGTCGACTTCACCTTCAGTACCATCGCTGAACCGGAGGTACAGCCTGAGGTCGTCTAGTGCCCGTGCATCTACTACATCATTCATCATCTCGACTACTCCAAGGGAGATATAGCCACAAGTGGTTCTGCGGCTCTTGCCCGCGTCCAATTCTTCCTCAGCTCTTCTTGATGAAGCGCTGCCCACTCGATGACCAGAGCACGGGCTCTCGGCGATAAAGAACCTGCAATCACCGAGAGGGTCTCGATATCCACGACCGCCTGCTGCTCACCATAGCGCACATGAAAATGCGGCGGATTGTGATCCACATAGAACATCGCGATCACGATCCCAAAAAAGCGGCTTATTGCAGGCATCGCTGTGTCGCGATCACGATCCCAAAAAAGCGGCTTATTGCAGGCTCCTAGTCCCTTGTCACGTCCATCGTAGAATTCGCTAGATGCTTGGCAATATCAATGAATCGGTCATAGGTCACGATCTCCGGAGAGCCCCACGTCTGTGATCTCGACTGTGACTCCTTACGCTCGACATCGGCCGGAGAGAGCGAGCGCCTCCTGCCTATGACAACGTGATAACAGGATGAGAGATAAACATCTGGATCTTTCAACGCATCGCTCGCAAGGAGATACCCACCCGAAGTCAACGAGGGCAGATCCATGGCGACTGGTTTGGCAAGCAACTTCCGCAGATAAGGCTTATTCTTACGGTTCCAATTATCCCAGTCGTCCACCTGCTTCTTGGCAGCCCTCAGCGCCTTCGCTGGTTCACCGTTCTTGATGTAGAGAGAAGCCTTCGGGGATTCAAACTCAACAAAGTGTGCTTCCCAGGCACCTGATTTAGCCGTTAAGACGACGAAATCTGGACGGTAATCTGAACCAGGCTGGAACTCCCACCCGACTCCCGCATAGTTCCAAGCTTCAGCAAATGCATTCCTGACCAGAATAAAGTTCTCCTTGAAGAACGGGACGATCTCACGTTCCGTCTTCGCAGAATCAATCTCCTGTTCGACCCGGCGTCGATAACTGGCGTCGATGTGACCGCCCAGTCCGTCTTCCACCTCAAGGAACTTCAAGCGCCACCTCCGTCGACTAGGATAGCGATCTTGACCAACAAGAAAAGGCCGGCGCTTTCGCGCCGGCCTTCGTTGTTGCTTGCTGTGCGAACGAGCTAGTTAGGCACGCTCGATGGCCGCCTGAGCTGCTGCCAGTCTTGCGATGGGTACGCGGAACGGGGAGCAGCTGACGTAGTCGAGTCCGATGCTGACGCAGTACTTGACTGACTTGGGCTCGCCGCCGTGCTCGCCGCAGATGCCGATTTCGATATCGGGGTTGGTCTTGCGACCCTTCTCGATGGCGATCTCTAGCAACTGGCCGACACCCGATGCGTCGAGGACCTGGAACGGATCTTCCTCGAAGATTCCCTTCTTGAGATAGTCCTTGATGAACGGACCCGAATCGTCGCGGCTGAAGCCGAACGCGGTCTGCGTCAGATCGTTGGTACCGAAGCTGAAGAAGTCGGCCTCTTGCGCGATCAGGTCGGCGGTCAGGGCGCCGCGTGGCACCTCGATCATGGTGCCCACCATGTACTTCACTTCGACGCCAGCGTCCTTGAAAACCTTGTCGGCGATTTTGACGACGATCTTCTTCTGGTCCGCCAACTCATTGACGTTGCCGACCAGCGGGATCATCACTTCAGGGATGACGTTGATGCCCTCTTTGGCGCATTGAGCAGCGGCCTCGAAGATGGCTTGCGCCTGCATCTTGGTGATCTCGGGGAAGGTGATGCCCAAGCGGCAACCACGGTGACCCAGCATCGGGTTGAACTCGTGCAGCTCTTCGACGCGATCGAGAAGCGCCTGCTTCTCGCTCATGTCCTTGCCAGTGGCGTTGCCTTCGGCGACTTCTACCATCAGCTCCTCGCGTTTCGGCAGGAACTCATGTAGCGGCGGATCAAGCGTGCGGATGATGACCGGGAAACCGTCCATCACTTTGAACAGCTCGTAGAAATCCTCGCGCTGTGAAGGAAGCAGTTTGTCGAGGGCGGCCTGCCGGGCAGCCTCATCTGTCGCCAAAATCATCTCTTGGACGTACTTGATGCGGTCGCCCTCGAAGAACATGTGCTCGGTACGCGCCAGTCCGATGCCCTCGGCACCAAACTTGCGAGCCTGCGCAGCGTCGCGCGGCGTTTCCGCGTTGGCGCGAACGCCAACGGTGCGGAACTCATCGACCCACACCATGAACTTCGCCAAGTCACCGCTATCGGTCTCTGGGTCTACGGTCTTGGACTGGCCAGCGAACACGTCGCCGGTCGAACCGTCGAGCGAAAGCCAATCGCCTTCGGCAAGGGTCTCGCCGGATACGGTGATGGTCTTTGCCTTGTAGTCGACCTTGATCGCCTCTGCACCGGCAACGCAGGGCGCGCCCATGCCGCGAGCAACAACTGCGGCGTGCGACGTCATGCCACCGCGCGATGTCAGGATGCCCTTGGCTACTTCCATGCCGTGGATGTCGTCAGGAGTCGTCTCGGCGCGAACGAGGATGACCGCTTCGCCCTTTTCGGACTCGGTCACCGCGTCGTCGGCGGAGAACACGATCTTTCCGACCGCAGCGCCCGGCGACGCCGGTAGTGCGCTCGTCAGTAGCTTCAGGCTGCCCTTCGAGTCGTCGTCGAGGACCGGGTGCAGCAGTTGATCGAGCTGGTTCGGCTCGACGCGCATCACCGCCGTCTTGGTATCGATCAGCCCCTCGGCAACCATTTCAACCGCGATCCTCACCGCCGCCGGACCGGTTCGCTTTCCGCTGCGGGTCTGCAGCATGTAGAGCTTCTTGTCCTCGATGGTGAACTCGAAGTCCTGGATATCTTTGTACTGCTGTTCTAGATCGTTCGTGATCTTGCGCAGTTCCGCGTAGGCCTCAGGAAGCTCGTCCTTGAGCTCGATGATCGGACGCGGCGTGCGGATTCCCGCAACAACATCTTCGCCCTGCGCGTTAATGAGGAATTCGCCGTAAAATTTGTTCTCGCCCGTAGCCGGGTCGCGCGTAAATCCAACGCCGGTGGCGGAGGTGTCTCCGAGGTTGCCGAATACCATCGTTTGCACGTTCACGGCGGTGCCGATGTCGTGCGGGATGTCGTTCATGCGGCGGTAGTGGTTGGCCCGCGGAGTATTCCAAGACCGAAAAACGGCGTCCCGAGCCATCTGCAACTGCGTGAGCGCGTCCTGCGGGAACGACTCGCCGAGAGTGTCGACGACGAGCTTCTTGAACGCTGCGATGATCTCTTTCCAATCGTCGGCTGACAGATCGGCATCGCTGTCTACGCCCTTCTTCTCTTTGATGGAACCGAGAAGCTCCTCGAAGTCATGCTTGGGCACCTCAAGAACGACGTCGCCGAACATCTGCATGAAGCGACGGTAGCTATCGAGAGCGAAGCGTTCGTTGCCGGACTTCTTCGCGAGGCCCTGGACCGACTGGTCGTTGAGACCCAGGTTGAGGATCGTGTCCATCATGCCGGGCATCGAGAACTTCGCGCCCGAGCGAACGCTGAGCAATAACGGATCGCTGTCGTCGCCGAACTTCTTGCCCATTAGCTCTTCGAGCTTCTTGAGGTGCTCGGCCATCTCGGTCTCAATCTCGTCGGGCGTCTTGTTGCCCGCCTGGAAGTAGAGATTGCAAACGTCCGTCGCGACTGTGAAGCCGGGAGGCACCGGAATGCCGACGCGGCACATCTCCGCGAGGTTGGCGCCTTTGCCGCCAAGGGTGTCACGCATCGAGCGATCACCTTCGGTCGAGCTACCGCCGAAGGCATAGATATGCTTTGCCATAAGTCTTGTTGGATCTCCGTCTCTTCCGGGAACACCGCCCCAGCTCGGGGTGGACCATGCCGCGCCCACGCAAACGTGGGGGCAAGACGACTATTGTAGCGTGGCTGGGGCCTCCGAGTCGCGCTTCACATCGGGATGATAGCGATGTAAAGGTTACTTGACACAGTGGGCTGTTCCGCATACCGTAATGTCAAGGAGACTTGACACAATGACATCCACCGATCACCACAGCGAGACGACACATACGCAAGAGACGACGCCTACTCCTTGGCCAAGCTGGTACACGCTATTTTTAGGCTGTTTCGGTCGTGACGCTGGCTCAACGAGGTGGTCGAAGCGGGGCTTTTATGGCTTGGCGATGATGCTATTGGGATTGGTGGGTCACGGAACCCTAAGGGGTCACGTGCCAGAGACTGTGCTTGATTTCTCAGCACCAATCCTGGCTGGCGCAGGCATGGGCTTCATCTATTGGTCCTTGTGGCGCTACATGCAGGACTTAGACGAATTGCATCGCCAGATCATGTTCCACGCGATTGCGTTCTCGTTCGCGGTGACGATGCCGATCGTTGTCGGACTTGGGGTCGGTGCGATGGCGTTCAATACTTCAGTCGATATCATCTGGGCTTTCTTGTTGGCCGAACCCCTGCGTGGCGTTGGCCTAGTGCTCGCGGCCAGGAAGTACCGGTGACGAATCGCCTACGAGCCCTGCGCGGGGAGCGACGTTGGTCTCAAGCCAACCTGGCGGAACGACTCGGCGTCTCGCGTCAAACTGTCAACGCGATCGAGAACGGGAAGTATGACCCGAGTTTGCCGTTGGCGTTTAAGATCGCCGAAGTGTTTGAGACGCGGATCGAGGGGTTGTTTCAGCCGAATGCCGAGGAGCGACTAAACTGACACGTTCCTAACCGAACCGTAGGCCGCTCGTCGGACTAGCCATGTGAGGCCCGCGCCCTGTCCCTTCTCTACCCTGTGCTAGACTCCGTGACCATGAAACTTCTCCTCTTGTTGACAGCATGTGCCCTACCGCTGCTTTCGCAGTCCAGCTACCCGCCGGATATGCCGGAATCGCGGTCGGTGGTCTACAAGTCGATCGACGGAACTGACCTGCGTCTCTATATTTTTGAGCCTGAGGGTCACCGCATGTCCGACCGCACCCCCGCCGTCGTCTTCTTCTTCGGCGGTGGTTGGAACGGGGGGAGTCCGACCCAGTTCCGAGAGCACTCGAAGTACCTGGCTTCGCGGGGCATGGTGGCGATCGCGGCAGACTATCGTGTGAAGAGTCGTCACGGAGTAGACATCTATCAATGTGTAGAGGATGCGAAGGCGGCGATGCGGTGGGTGCGCTCTCATGCAGCCGAGCTAGGCATCGACCCAGGCCGCATCGCGGCAGCTGGGGGCTCGGCAGGCGGGCACCTGGCGGCGGCGACCGCCATGCTGCCAGGTCATGATGATATCGGCGGAGATCAGTCCGTCAGCCCGGTTCCCGACGCGCTGGCGCTCTTCAATCCAGCCACCGTGATGGCTCCAGCTGAGCGACATGGCTTGCGGGCCGATGGAGCATCGGCGATTATGCGCGAGCGCAGCGGAGCTCCCCTAGAGTCCATTTCGCCCTACCATCACGTGAAGGCCGATCCTCCTCCGACGATCATCTTTCACGGCCAAGCCGACACCACCGTTCCTTTTGTCACCGCAGAAATGTTCTGCGAGAAGCTGAAGGAGATCGGTGGACGCTGCGAACTCGAAGGATACGAGGGAAAGACGCACGGCTTCTTCAACTTCGGACGGGACAGGGAAGCGTATGCTGACACGGTCCGTAAGATGGATCAGTTCTTCGTCTCGCTTGGCTGGCTCACAGGTGAGCCGGCGATTTAGCCCTTGGTCACGATCTCGGAGAAGTCGGCTATGGTCGAGAACTCTGAGAGTAAGTGTGCCAAAAACGTCAGACGGTTTTCACGGACCTTCTCGTCGTCGGCCATCACTAAGACATCGTCGAAGAACTTGTCGACGGCTGGACGCAACGAGGCGATTGTTTCGAGTGATACGGCGTAATCGGACTGCTGCTTGAGCGTTGCCCGTAGCGATTCGTAGGGGGCGTGGAGGTCTTTTTCAGCTCCGTCTTCGAGGAGGCTGGCGTCGAGTTGCTTGGCGGCGTAGCCTTCCACGCCCCCGGCCTTTTCGAGGATGTTACGCACTCGTTTGAAGCTGACGGCCAAGGGCTCGAAGTCAGGCGTCGCGCGGACCTTCGAGATCGCTTCGCAGCGCTCCACGACATCGACAGGGTCGTTATCGGACGCCGCCAATACGGCGTTGATCTCGTCGTAGGCGAAGCCACCGTCGTTGGTGAGGTAGTAGCGCAGGCGCTCGACGAAGAAGTCACGGAGCGCGGACTGGTTATCACCGGCGTCCGCCAGGTCGCAGAGTTGGTCGAGAGTAACTTTCAGGCCACCTTTGATGACGATCTGCACGATGCCATAAGCGGCGCGGCGCAGCGCGAAGGGATCTTTCGACCCGGTCGGCAACATGCCGATGCGGAACAGGCCGCCGAGCGTGTGCAGTTTGTCGGCGATAGCGACGAGTTGGCCAGCGGCGTTGCGGGGGATGTCATCGCCTGCCCCGACTGGCCTGTAGTGGTCGTAGATCGCGTCGGCAACTTCTTGGGGCTCGCCTTGGTGCGCGGCATAAAGACCGCCCATGATGCCTTGAAGCTCGGGGAACTCGCCGACCATCTCGGTTGTCAGGTCGCACTTGGCGAGCGACGCGGCGCGACCAGCAGCTACCTTGACGGTAGAGGAAAGATCTGCTGTCTCGGCAAGGCCGGTCGCCAGAGCGACCATCTGCTGAGTCTTGTCGCGGTAGCTACCCAGCTGCGCTTGGAAGGTGACTAGCTTCAGTGACTCTACGCGATCGGCCAGAGAAGTCTTTTGATCGGTCTGCCAAAAGAACTCAGCGTCGGCAAAACGGGCACGGAGGACTCGCTCGTTGCCGCGACGAATCTCGCCGTCGGGATCGCCGTTGAGGTTAGCCACAGCGATGAAGCTGTTCTTGAGAACGCCGGTGGAGCTGTCTTCAACAGAAAAGTATTTCTGGTGAACGAGCATCGCTGTTTCGAGTACTTCATCGGGCAGCTGCAGGTAGCGCTCTTCGAAGTCTCCGCGGATGACCGTTGGGTACTCAGTGAGGTAGGTCAGCGTCTTGAGTAGCTTGTCGTTCGGTCGGACACTGGCTGGGCCATCGGACGGGAACTCAGCCTCGTAGCCGTCGACGATGCGTTGGCAGCGTTCGTCGGCGCTGAGGATGACGAAGTTGTCTTCGAGGGCCGCCCGGTAGCTGGTGTCATCGCTGATAGCCAGGTCTTTCTCGCCGAGACGTCTGTGACCTTGCGTCCTGTCACCAGACTTCACGCCACCGATCTCGAACGGCACGACTGCGCCGTCAAGTAATGCAACCAGCCAACGAATTGGTCGAATGAACCGGGGGCCATTCTTCTCACCCCAATACATTGCCTTGGGGAAGTAGATCGAGAGGATCACCTCAGGCAGCACTTCGCTGAGGATCTCGGCGGTAGGGCGCCCTTTCACGTTGCGCTCGATGAAGAGCTTGCCGTCGGTGCCGACTTCGATCTGGTCGACGCTGATGCCGGCGCGCTTCGCAAAACCTTCGGCGGCCTTGGTCGGCTTGCCGTCGGCATCGAAGGCAATCTTCTTCGGCGGACCGGTCAGCGTCTGTTGCTTGTCAGATTGCTGTGCCTGAAGGCCAGAGGCCATTAGCGTGAGTCGGCGCGGTGTGGCGTCCGTCGAGCAGGTGACGCCTTCGGCTAGGTCAAACTTTTCGAGAGCAGCGAGGAAGCGCTTCTCGAAGTCGTCCAGCGCGTTGGTGATCATCCAATCGGGGATCTCTTCGGTCCCGATTTCCAGGAGGAACTTGAGGTCGCTCATCTATGCAGTCCCCTCTGCCATAGCAACACCATGCTTCTGTCGCATCCATGCGCGCGCAACGCCAACCGCGAGATTACGTACACGCTGGATCACACCCACACGCTCGGTGACGCTAATTGCGCCGCGGGCATCGAGGATGTTGAACAGGTGCGAGCATTTCAACGTTTGATCGTGGGCCGCCAAGACCGGAAAACGCTTGATCTCGTCTGGATCTGTCAAAGGCGCGTTGAACAAGTCAAGAAGGCGTTGGCCTTCGGCCTCGTGTAGCGCGAACTCTTTCCAAACCATATCGACATCGGCGAACTCGAAATTGTAGGCCGAGTACTGGCGCTCATCGTCGAAGCGGATGTCGTGGTACGTCTTGTCGTCACTCCATTGGATGTCGTAGACGCTGTCAACGTTTTGGATGAACGAGGACAAGCGCTCAAGCCCATAGGTCAACTCCGCTGGGCAGAAGTCGAGGTCGATGCCGCCGCACTGCTGAAAATAGGTGAACTGGGTGACTTCGAGGCCGTCGAGCATGACCTGCCAGCCGACTCCCCAAGCGCCGAGAGTGGGTGACTCCCAGTTGTCTTCTTCAAGCTTGATGTCGTGCTTGCTGAGGTCGATACCTATCGCTTCGAGGCTCTTCATGTAGAGCTCGATGACGTCTTCGGGCGCGGGCTTCAAGATGACCTGAAGCTGCATGTGCTTGTAGAGCCTATTGGGATTGTCGCCGTAGCGACCGTCGGCGGGGCGGCGGCTAGGCTGGACGTAGACAACCTTGTAGTCGTCCGGGCCGAGTACTCGGAGGAAGGTTTCGGGGCACATCGTACCGGCGCCAACCTCGACGTCGAGCGGCTCTTGGATGACGCAACCTTTCTCTGCCCAGTAAGACTTGAGCGTCAGAATGATGTCCTGATAGTTCTGCATGCGCGCTGTGGGAAAACGACTGCCGGAAGAGCCCGACAGCAGCCTCTAGGCTACCAAGTGGCCGCCTACAACGCAGCGAGGAGACGCAAGGTCCTGAGGCGTTTCTCCAGATGCATTTCGAGTCTCTGATTGAGAAAGCGGCGCAGGTCTCGCGCTGTCTCGGGATTCCAGTCATCGCTTTCGAGATCCGCGAGCGAGCGGCGTAGCATCGTACGAGCCAGTTCACGGGATGCTGGCGAGAGAATGGACGACATCTCTGTACGGACATCGGCGGAGAGCAGTCCGTCGTGATCGCGGTCGAACCAGGCTGGCTGGTCGGGAGCGATCGCCTCGCCGGTTTCGAGGCAGATATCCAACGGCGGCAACCAGCCGCCAAGCTTCACCGACCACAGCGCGAAGTACGTCATGATGCGCGACATCCAGGGTGGAACTCCAGCGGCGCCATCTAGCTCATGGGACTCAAGGCCCTTGAAGGCGGTCTCGACCGCGAGAGCGACCAGGCGGAAGTAGGCATCGTTTGGTTCGTGCTCCGGTAGGAGCCCTTCGGAGACTTCGGCGATGTAGTCGAGCGCTACGCTGCAGGGATAGTCGGCCAGCATCACGAGCGGCGGACTCAGCGACTCTGCACGGTCGACACGAACCAACTCCTGCGTGTGTTTTTGGAAGTAGCTGATGCGAACGTGGGCGAGTCGTTCGAGGCCAGCACCGTAGCGGCTCTTCGGACGGCGCACGCCGCGAGCGATGCCACGCAGCTTACCGCGGTCCCGCGTGAAGAAACTAACGACTAAGTCGGCTTCGCGGTAGGGGTAGGTGCGCAGAACGAGCGCTTCGCTTTCGCGTGCGGGCATAGCGGCCCAGGAGGGATGGGTTGACCTGAGCGTAGCATGGGCGACGGCTATTCTAGGAGGTCGGAGAACCGCTATCCCTGTCGATCTTTCTAGTGCTGTCGGATGGTCTGCCGAGTACCGCACCGAAGCCGCCGGAGCGGTCACTTGGCTGCGTCGAGAGCAACCCGCCACGCGATGGGCGTTGCTGGCGGATACGCATGTCCCGGCGGATCCGAACACACGCTACCGTTCATTCCGGCCTCATGACTGCGTCCGTGACGTTGTTGATCAGATGGCGAATTGCCAGCTCGACGGCACGATCATCAACGGCGATATTGCTTGGCTCGAAGGTCTGCCGGAGGACTATGTAGCAGCCAGTGAGTTGCTTGGACCGCTGGCGGAGATAGGTCCGCTGATCACCACTCCAGGTAATCACGATGACCGAGAGAATCTGTGCGCCGTGTTCAGCGATCCGCGCGTCGACGAGGGCGCGGCCAAAGTGATGACCGTAGTGGACGCGGGCCCAGTTCTGCTGGTTGGTCTCGACTCCCTCGATCAGGCACGTGTTGTCTCGGGTCGACTCGACAAACTGCAGTTGGATTGGCTCGATGAATGGCTCGCTGCGAACTCCAGCAAACCCGTGATTCTGTTTGTCCATCATCCGGTAGATGATGACGAGAATGGATTGCTCGACAGCGATGCTCTGCTTCAGGTCGCTGACAAGCACGGCCAGATCAAGGCGATCTTCACTGCACACGACCACGTGTTTTCACACCGCAAGCACAACGGACTGCTAGTCGTCACACAACCTGCGGTGGGTTTCGCGTTCGAGGAAACCGAGATGCACGGCTGGTTGGAGGCGGAGCTGTCCGCCAGCGGCATGGTGCTCACGACACGACCACTGACCGACGCGGAGCCAACAACCATGGAATTCAATTGGCTGCGCTAGCAACTTGCTTCCGGAGCCGAAATTCTTCAAGAGCAGCAATCGCGTAGATGTCTTTGCAAGCCGGGCCAATGGACCACTTGCCGTTGGTGAGGTGGAAGCTCCAGACAAGCCGGAGCGAGGACAAGACCTTGCGGTTCGGGAATTGGGTTGCAAGGTAGGTCTTGTTGTTTAGAAACGCGATCGCCTGGTCATGCGACATGTTAGTCCAGTGGGTCTTCGAGTACCCTTGTGGACAGCGTTCGGCTTGGGACACGACAGAAGAGTTCCGCGCCTGTTGCCAACAACTGATGGCCAACAAGGACAAAGAAGCAGCGCTTGCCGCTGCTCGTAGCCAACAGGTCCGCGAGCATCACGGAGTTAACAACGCACGCCAGACTCTCGCTGGGGAGGCCGTGCAGTGAGCTGGTTGCCGCTCAAGCAACGGCAGCGTGTACGCAAGGCGCTGCTCATCGCACCGGCGGGCTGGGGCAGCGTCGGCGACGAGGCAATGATTCGGGCTTGCGCCCAGTATCTTCATGCCGATGGCGTCGACCAGGTACTGATCATCTCTGCTACGGCGCCACCCATACTGGCACCGGACGAGGAGTATCCAGCGTACTGCGAAGAGCTGCACTTGCCCGACTGGGGGACGCTGGAAGCAGCATTCAAGCAGTATCGGGAACAGCTGAGGGAGAGCAGCGAAGTCTATTGCTTGGGCGCGGACGTGCTTGATGGACGCTACGATGTGCGCTCAAGTCGACTGCGACTAGCGTTGGTGCTGGACGCGGCCAAGGTCTGCCCAAAAACTACGATCTTGGGTTTTAGCCTGCATCCCGCCATTGAACCCGATTGCGTGCAAGCGTTTCGTGCCCTGGGCGAACGGGTGGATCTGTGTTTGCGTGACCCGGTTAGCTTTGAGGTCGCTCGAGGGCTGGGGCTGTCGCGCATCCGGCAGACCGCCGACGTGGCATTTCTGCTGGAGCCCGAGGAGACCGCCCGCACGGCGAAGATCGAGTCTTGGATCCGCGGCGAACGCGACATGGGTCGCAGGGTTATCGGCCTAAACGTCAGCAAACATCTCTTAGGCAAAGACGATGACTCTCGCCGCACGGCGATCGCGGCACATCGCGAAGTGATTGAAAAACTCTGCCTTGACGACGGTGTGAGCTTCGTACTGATAGCTCACGACCGGCGCCCGACTCAACCCGACCTGCAGTCGCTACTCGAAGTCGTCGACGGCATTTCGCCCGAAGTGCGGGAGCACGTCACGAGCATCGGAGAATACTTACGCGCGACCGAGATCAAGTTCATTTGCGGCCTGCTCGACACGATCCTGACGCACCGCCTACACCTAGCGATCGCCGGGCTCGGTATGGGAACACCGAGCATCGCGGTTTCTTATCAGGGCAAGGTCGCAGGCCTGTACGACCTGTTTGGGTGGTCCGACGGAATGCTGGAGGCGGAAGACTGTCGCTCGCCAGAGGCGTTGGTTGAGAGGGTCCAGCGTGTGTTAGGACAACGCGCGGAGATCAGCGCACTGTTGCAGACGCGCCTTCCACGTGTGAAAGAGATGGCGACTGCCAACTTCACCGGCTAGTGCCGAATTCAGCCACAGCGACTCATCAGCGGAGCTAGACCGGACGGATATTGCGGTGGATCGCGTAAAGCGCCAGTTCAAGGCGATCGCTCACGCCCAGCTTGTCGAAGATGTTGTGCAGGTGGTTCTTAACCGTCTGCTCGGAGATAAACATCCGCTCGGCGATCTCTTTGTTCTTGAAGCCCTGCGAAACGAATCCGACAATCTCACGCTCGCGGTTGGACAGCCGCGGCTTGTCGCGATCACGCGGACCACTATCCATCGGCGAAGAAAACTGCCGCATCACCGCAGCCGTCGTGCGCGAGTCGAGCCAGATTTCGCCCTGGTAAACCTTGCGGATGCTCTTGATCAGCAGGTCCGTGGCGGTCTGCTTGAGCACGATGCCACAGGTACCGTACTTCATAGCCTGGACGTACTCGCCTTCGTCATCGGATGCGGTCAAGACGATGATGCGGGTCTTCATCTTCTGATTTTGCATGCGCTGTAGTAAGGTCAGGCCGTCGAGGCCAGGCATCTTCAAGTCAAGCAGTAGCACGTCGGGATCGGTGTCGCGAATAATGTCAGCGACCTCGCTACCGTCCTTGGCTTCACCGACGACCTCAATATCTTCCTCCAGTACCAGTAGCCGTCGGAGTCCGTCGCGAAAGATCGTGTGATCGTCCGCAATGCAAACTCGGATCGGATGGTCCTTAGAACTTTTGGGTACCTTCGCAGGCTTCGTGGCCTTGCTGGGGGTACTCGCGGCAGGGGGTGCTTCAGTCTGAGCCATCGATTGTTCCGTTGATATCGAAAGGGTTAGCCGCGAGGGCGAGTCCCTATCTACAAGGTCATTCTAGAGTTCTATAGGTACTGTGTCAATGATGTAAAGGTCTTACACGGGGGGCTAGGCCACACGCGAAGTCCTAGTCCCAATAGACCCTAGTTTAGGGACCGAGCCGTCGGTCGACACCGCTCTCCGCTGCGTGCTACGATCCGTTCTTTAGGCCCGTAGCTCAGTTGGTTAGAGCGCTACCCTGACACGGTAGAAGTCAGCAGTTCGAGTCTGCTCGGGCCTACCATTTATTTTCAATAACTTACCGCTCATGTTGGATCTCTAGATTCACTCTGCGGGTACTTCCGGGGTACCAGACGGGTCGGATTTTCGTCTAAGGTGTTTCTCCGGTAGGCTCTGGGCTGGGAGGTTCCCTGGTCCACGTCTCAACTTTCGACCGGTCATCGCCAGACCTTGTCGTCCCAGCAACATGATGATTTTCATCTCGCTAGCCACAGCACGTGCCGGCTACTTTTCGGGTTCAGCTGTACCCAACAGAAGGGCCGAGCTAGTTGTCGACTTGGCCGCCTGAATCTTGGGGATTGGACGACGACTCGGGATTCTCAGTTGGCTCGTCATTCGGTGCCTTTCTGCCCTTGATTGAGCCGAGGACCTCCGGCAGATCAATTCCAGCCTGTTTAGCCAGCTCATGCACAGGCGGCAGAGACCCGATCAATCCGCTCAGAAAGTTTGCCGTCGCGCCATTTGAACCGTCGGCTCCACCGCCGGAGTCCCACACGGTGATCTTATCGATCTTCAGGTTCTGGATCGCCTTCACTTGCTCAGCGACCAGTTCTGGCAGCTTCTCAATCACCAACAGCGTTGGGGCCAAATCCGGTCGCTGAGCGCAGACCTTCAGCAGTTTCTCATACCCCTGGGCCTTCGCTTCGAGAACACGCTGCACACCTTGAGCCTCGGCCTCATATAGTGCAACTACAGCATCAGCCTCACCACGCGCAATGCGCCGACGCTTCTCGGCCTCGGCCTCGGCCTCAATCTCGATACGTTGGCGGTCGATTTCTTGACGGACGATCTCTTCCTTCTGAAGCCGTGCGAGTTCCTGGTCCTTTTCGGCGATGAGGACATCCCGAGCAGCTTCGGCCCGAGCAACATCACCTCGCCGACGCGCTTCGGCTTGCCGCTCGGATAAAGTGGCATTGGAGGCCGCGATCGATGCTTGCGACTCGTTCTCACCCGCGACGGCTTCTGCTTCGAGGGTCGCCACGCGGACACGTTGATTCTTCAGTGCGAGCTTGGTTCCTTCTTCAGTCAGAGCGGTCTGCTGAGCCGTCACGACGTCTTGCTCGCGCGAAGCTTCAGCCTCTCCCGAAACACCCTCGGCTTCAAGCTTCGCCACCCGAATGCGCTGTTCTCGTTCCGCTTCCTTGCGTCCAATGCTGGAGGCTGATTCTTGGTTGGCAACCTCGACGGCCCTCTCTCGGTTGGCTCTCGCTTCACCGATCGCGCCATCCTTCTCTTGCTGAGCGACATCAACCTTCGCGATCTCGATCGCCTCCGCAGCAGCCTTCTTGCCGATGGCATCGATATAGCCAGACTCGTCGGTGATGTCGCGGATGTTGACGTTAATCACCTCCAGTCCGATCTTGAGCAGTTCGCTGGAGCAGAACTTGTTGACCAAGTCGAGGAACTTCTCGCGATCTTGGTTGATCTCTTCAATCGACAGCGTCGCAATTACGAGCCGCATCTGACCCAAGATGATGTCGCGGGCCCCCGCGGAAATCTCTGTCTCAGCCAGCCCCAGTAAGCGCTCGGCGGCGTTATTCATAATCGCCGGTTCGGTCGACACGCCAATCGTGAACGTCGACGGCACATTGACACGGATATTCTTCTTCGATAACGCACCGGTTAGTTTGATATCGATCGCGATCGGCTCCAGCGAAAGGAATCGGTAGTCCTGGAACAGGGGAACGATAAACACGCCGCCGCCATGGACGCAGCGCGCGGCTTGCTGGCCGCCCACCTTACCGAAGATGACGAGTATTCGGTTGGACGGGCATCGTTTGTATTGGCGAACGACGTACAGCAAAATGCTGACGACGACCAGAACTACCAGAATCGGTAAGACAAGGCCAAAGTCGAACAAGACCTGCGCGAGTACCGGAACGTTCATATCGAGGATGCCTCCCTGGACCCAGAACTACTCAGCTGGTTCGACGACGAACACGTCGTCGTCGCGAACCCCCACAATCTTCACCGCCGAGAACACCTCGATGGGCCCCTCCGTACTGATCGCATGCATTACTTTGCGTCGACCCGATACGGTCAGCTCCACCTGGCCCTGCCCCTCACCCTTGGCAGGGATCGACAGATAGACCTTACCCGTTGTTCCGACCGCCGTCGACGTCTTGTACTGAGCCACCTCGCTCATCTGCCGAACGGCGGACATCAGCCCGGAGGACAGGAGCATCATAGCCAGACCAAAAAACGTGGCTGCCACCGCCGATGCGGCAGCTCCCAGCCCCCAACTCAAGCGAGCCGCAAGCCCCATCCAGCCAACGCCCATGAAGAACGCTAGCAATGACAGGATCGAGAAAAAGGTGAACGCCGCTGTGCTGTCGACGTGAAAGGCGTCAGTATCATCAACGTCGATGTCAGCCTCAAGATCGCCGAGAAAGAACTGGAGCCCCAGCTTGATCAGGAACAGCGCAGTGGCCAGCATGGCCAAGACGAAGTAGACCGTGGCGTCTACTCCGATCGCAAGGTAAGTATCGAGGTCGAACAAGCATTAGCATCATAGACGAGAACCGCCTGAAAAGCTCGTTGCTTTATCGAGTTAAGGCTGATGTTTTGCTACGAAAGCGTTGCGAACAGGCGCTGCGCATACTACTCATCCGCGTCCACCTGGCGCGGACCAGGCAACCGAGCGATTTTTCGCTGGCTTTTTGGAACAAGTCTGGCTACTATTGTTTCAACTAAGTCATTTGGCTTAGTTCTTTGGTACTGGCGTTCATCGCCTACATGAGACGTGTTGGTATCTACTTCGCGCTTCCCGACGCGAAGCAGGTTGGGTTGCTCAAACTTCTCCTAGAGCGCCATGGGATTGCGGTCGAGACTCGCTCTTGCGAGACGGCCCTCGATAGCCCCTTCTCCACAAACGACTTTGACTTGCTGCTGTTGGGCATTTCCGCTCGTGCGCGACTGGAACGCTGCTTCCATTGGTGCGTAGAGCCCACGCTCCGAGCGAAGGAGAGCGCTCGCGTCATCCGCATGGATGAGACGAGTCCTGCAGTGGTCGATTCCAGACTGCGGAGCTTACAAAGCTACGACTTCAGCGCTGACGGATTGACAGCGCTATTCGGCGATCTGAACACGGCATTCTTGCCGATGAGCCACGTTCGCAGCTTCGATGACCGACGAGGAGACGACGAGCGGCGGACATGGAACCTGCAGCGCTATCGCTATGGGCTCTGGTTGGCGTTCTCTCGGACGACTGGTGCAGGGAAATTCGATCCCTATCCATTGACCCTTTCGAAGCGCATCAAGACAACCGAAGCGTTGATGGGTGAAGTCTCCAGTTATCGTTACGTGGATCCGACGACACATGCTCCGATTGCGTCCGATCGTGTTCTATCCGACGCACTGCAAAGCGTCTGGGACAACACTGCCGAACTCGCACCCAACGCGATTCATGTGATCGAAGCGACAGCGGAAGAGATCTGGAACCGCTATTCGCCGAGCATGGCGAGCCGCCAGCGCACCGCCTAACCGCCGCTAGCGCGGGTCGCGCTCACGAACAACCGCAATACTGCACCCTACTAGCGTTAGGAATTTCAGCATGTCGAGGCCTGTGTAGGCGTGATGCAACCGCCAGAACTGGTCTTGTTGCGGCGTCGAGGGCTCTCGCGGCTGAAAGTCGATCTCGCGACCGATGCGAATCGTCTCGGGCACGACGTACAGTTGTAGGCCAAAGGTGATGACTGCGAGCAGAACGGCGGCGACACGCAGGCGTCGTCCGTCCGTCCACGCCAGTGCAACGACCAGCAGAGCGAATGGCAGCTGCGCAAATCCCCATCGATTGAAGTAGAGGCGGTTGAGCTCAGAGGCTTCGTACCGCAGGACCTCGCGCAGATCACCGGGTTCGAGTGGAGCGGTCATGGATTCAAGCACTGCGGGAGGCGCGGCGATTATCCGCTCGACCGTCGCGAAGTTCTGAGTGGCTACGACCCACATAAAGAGGGTTCCCACGGCCCAGCCGCCGAGCACGGTGGCGAGAGCGGTCCGTCGATTCATTCGTCTCCCCCGAGCCGTTCGATCAAGTCGGCGACTTCATGTTCCCCGCCCTGCCTGAGCCCTGCGGCGGCACCCGCGCAATCCTCCCGGGACCGGTTTTGGCTCATCTTCCAGATGCCTTCGACACGAGTCAGCGACAGTTCGAATCCAACGATCGCACGCATCGCATCTTCGACATAGTCTTCCGGTGCGTCGCTCACGCTCCACGGAGCGGCTTGCGAGGCTTCGTGTTGGTCGGTCAGCGATTCGAGCAGCTCTCGAAGAGAGGCGGCATCTTCGAAGACCCGTGCGGGACCGTAAGCATGGACCGCAAGATAGTCCCACGTCGGAACGACCTTGCCGTGTTCTTGTTTTGAGGGGTACCAGGTAGGGCTGATGTAGGCTTGCGGGCCTTGGAAGATCGCGAGCACCTCATCAGCCTCGGCAAGGTCGCGCCACTGTGGATTCGCTCGCGCGACGTGACCGAACAGGCGTCCGTGGGTGCCATGTGTGGCATCGAGGATGAGCGGGACGTGGCTCCCACGCATGCCATCGGCGCCGTTGGCGACCACCGAAGCAAAGGCGTTCTCACGGATGAAGTCATGCAAGACAGGCAAGCGGTTCTCGCGAAATGACTTGGCCGCGTACATCGTCTCCGAGCCTATCAGTCTCAGCGACGTAGGTCGAGACACACGAGCCGAGAGACGTCTCTTGCGTAAAGGCGGCCATCGGCTAGGGCAGCGTAGGGTCGCGTCTGGCCACCAAGAACTTGGGCTTGTGCCGTTATGTGGAATGACTCCGGTGATGCATCGGCCAAAATCAACCGGCCGTCTTCGCGCAAGATCACGAGCGTGTCGTCGGCCACCAAGACGGTGCCAGCACCAAAGCGAGGTTCGGTCCAATGGACGCTTCCGGTTCGCAGGTCGATGGCTCGAAACTCCTGGCCATACTCTTGGCGACCGTGGAAACCGTAGAGAACGCCATCTTTGTGAACTGGTGTAGCGTAGTGAGCTGCGATCCCATCTTCCCCCGACCAGAGCTCTTGAAACTTGCCGTTGACCCGCTCAACGGCAATCGCTCCAGTGCCGTAGCTGGCGGTCAAGAATACGACATCTTCGGCCACAATGGGCATGGCGGCATTGATGGATGCGCGGCTGCGTGAGCGCCAACGCAGTCGATCAACGACGGTGCCATCGGCGGGGTCGAGCATGACCAAACCTTCGCGAGTGAAGAAGATGAGTCGGCGTTCGCCATCAAGGGTTGCTTCGATGGGAGAGGAGTAACTAGCCTCGTCGTCACCGGTCTGCCAGCGCGTCTTTCCCGTGTCTTTGTCGAACGCAACGATACCCGCACCATCTGCGCCTCCGACGTTGAGATAGAGGTGCCTGCCGTCGATCAAGGGTGTCGAGGCAGTTCCGAAGAAGCCTTTTCTGACGTTGAACTCGCGGTTGACGCTGCGTTGCCAAATCTTGGCACCGGTCGCCAACGAGAGGCAGGTCAACGTACCTTCCGCCCCGAAGGTGTAGACTTGACCGCCCACAACGACGGGGCTGGCCCGAGGGCCTTCGTCAAAGCCAAAATCATCGTGGTAGCTGGTGGGGTACGCGTAGGCCCACTGCTGCTCGCCCGTGTTCGCGTCGAGCGCTTCAACAATCTCTTCATTACCCCGCCGGTGAAACAAGATGAGCCGACCGGCCGAAACGACCGGGTTGCTGAAGCCAGCGCCAACCGCTTTTTCCCAGAGCACCTGTGGGCCATCGGCGGGAAAACCTGTGCTGAGGTCACCACCAGAGTAGATACCGTTACGCTCGGGACCGCGGAAGTCGGGCCAGTCCGCAGCGAATAGCGTGCCCACCGTGAGTAGGGCCAGCAACAGTCGAGGGGAGGTTTGCATTGAGGAGATCGCGGCGATATGTTTGGCCGCGACCCCCATGTTAGTGAATCATGGCGCTCGTCGCGCTTAGACTTGAAAGACCGTTGGGTAGAATTCGCGGAATCGATATCGTGTGGCTGGCCTTCTTGGCGGCCATTGGCGTTCTTGTTCTGACGGAGCAGGATCCTTCCCCGTGGGAGTGGCTGGCGCTGGTGGCGTTGGGTGCTCTGCAAGTATTCGAAGGCCGTTGGGGATGGACGGCGACGAACCGGGGCGCATTCTTCGTTACGGCGACGAAGTTGGGGCTCTGCTATCTGCTGGTCTGGCAGACGGGTGGAATTGAAAGCAATTACTATCTGATTTTCGTGCTGCCGGTCATCTCCGCGGCGTCAATATTTAGTGCCTGGATCACAGTTGCCGTCACGGCGGCTACCGCTTCGCTATATCTCTCGCTGGTTCTCATCCTGGGTGAGGGCTATTATGTCCCCGACGACGGACAGCGCGAGCTGGCGACTCGTGTGCTGTTCTTTTTTGCGATCGCCGTACTCGTCAACCGATTCGCCTCCGAGAACCGCTGGAAGACCGAAAGCCTTTCGCAGGCCAATAAGGAACTCAGCGAGGCGCAGGACGAGGTTCGCCGTTCCGAGAGACTGGCTGCACTGGGTCAACTCTCTGCTGGTTTGGCCCACGAAATCAGGAATCCGCTGGGAGTTATTCAAGCGTCGTCGGAGTTGCTCTCGAAGAACGTCTCTGACGAGAACGCGGTAGTCCGCGAGCTCTCGGGCTACATCGGGAGCGAGGTGACCCGTACCAATCAGCTAGTCACCCGCTTTCTCGACTTTGCGAGGCCGGCTCAGGCCCATCGCGAAACAGCGGACCTGAACGAAGTAGTGAAGAGTGCCGTAGCGCAGGCAGAGGAATCCATCCGCAACGAGAACTCGCCTGTCACCGTCACAACTACGCTGGGTCCGATCGAGCCCTTTGCACTGGACGTCACATTGATTGAGAGCTGCATTTTGAACCTGCTACTCAACGCACGCGACGCGATGCCCGGAGGCGGCGTGATCACCGTCGAGACCGGCGTTGACGGCAGTAATGCTTCGATCGTCGTTCGTGACGAAGGTTGTGGCATTCCGCCCGATAGCCTTGAAGAGATCTTCAACCCCTTTTTCACGACGAGGGCAGATGGAGTGGGTTTGGGCCTAGCGATGGTGTCTAATTTCGTGGATAGCCACAACGGACGCATCCAGGTCACGAGTGAACCGAACCAGGAGACGACATTCCGCATCTTGCTGCCTTTGGACGCCGCCCTATGAAGAATTCGAGCCCGAAACGAATCTTGATCGTCGACGACGAAGACAACATGCGGCGTGTGTTGGAGTTGCGGCTCCAGACGGCAGGCTACGAGGTTTCCCAAGCAGGCACGGCGGAGGCTGGATTGGCGTTGTTGAAATCGGCGGCCGAAGAGCGCCCGTTTATGCTCTCGATCACCGACTTGCGGATGCCCGGCAAGGACGGGATCTACTTCTTGGAACAGGCGCGAGCGGCGAATCCGTCCATGCCAGTGATTGTCATGACGGCATTCGGCACGATCGAAACGGCTATCTCCGCGATGAAGGCGGGTGCGAGCGACTACCTACTCAAGCCGTTCTCACTCGAAGACATGCTCATGACCGTGGAGAAGGTCTTGGAGCTGACAGCCCTTCGAACCGAGAATCGAGAACTCCGCGAGGCGCTGACGCAGCGCTATGACTTCGACCGAATCGTTGGTCGAAGCGAGAAGATGCGAGACGTCTTCCGGGCGGCGAGACGTGTCGCTGAGACACGAGCAACGGTACTGCTCGGTGGCGAAAGCGGCACGGGAAAGGGGATGTTGGCCCAGGCAATTCACAACAACTCAACGCGACGCGACGAGCCTTTCGTGAAAATCATCTGTTCAGCGATCCCTGAAAATTTGATGGAGTCTGAGCTTTTTGGCTACGAGAAGGGTGCCTTCACTGGTGCCATCAAGACACATGCTGGCAAGTTCGAGCAAGCCAATGGCGGCACTGTGTTTCTCGACGAGATCGGAGATGTCCCCCCTGCCGTACAGGTGAAGCTGCTGCGAGTCTTGCAGGAGCGCGAATTCGAGCGGCTGGGCGGTAACAAAACAATTCAAGTCGACGTTCGGGTGATCGCGGCGACGAACCAGGACTTGCGTGAGGCGCTGGAGCAAGGTGCCTTCCGCGAAGACCTTTATTACCGGCTCAACGTCGTGCCCATCAACCTGCCGTCCCTGCGGGAACGTAAGGATGACATCGACGCCCTGGCCGGCCACTTTCTGGAACGATTTAGCGAGGAACTCGGCGGGCGGATTACCGGCATCTCGCCGACCGCCCTGGAGAAGTTACGCGGCTACCACTGGCCAGGGAACGTACGCGAACTGGAGAACATCATTCAGCGCGCCATGGTAATGGCCGTAGGTAGCGTGATCGAACCGGATGACATTCATTTGGACAGCGTGCGGGGCTCTATGCCGAAAGGCGAGGTGACGTTCTTACCCCAAGGCATGACGCTTGAGGAGTATGAGCAGGAGTTGATTCGCGAAGCGATGAGGCGTGCGGATGACAACAAGAGCCAAGCCGCTCGACTATTGGGTCTCACGCGAAACGCTCTGCGCTATCGTCTCGGGCAGATGGGAATGGAAGAAGACGACAGTTCTTCGACGGCCAGCTAGAGTAGCCCCAGTAGACGGCGGCGAACCATCTCAAGCGTGAGTTGAGCGGCGAGTGTGCGGACTCTCTCTCGGTCACCGTTGAACCGCCGCATCTTGACGACGGCCCCTTTCTCATCGGCAACGCTCATGAAGACAGTCCCGACCGGTGGCTCCTCGCTCCCATCACCACCTGGGCCAGCGAGTCCGGTTACGGCCGCGCCGATAGCGTTGCCCGATCCGCCGGCGGCGTCTCTCACCCGCAGCGCCATCGCTTCAGCCACGGGCTCGCTGACGGGCCCATACTCGTCGATCAGTTCACGGGAGACGCCCAGCCAGTCAGCCTTGGCGTCGATGCTGTAGCTCACGAATCCACCAACAAAGTACTCCGAGCTGCCGGGGACGGACGTGATGCGTTGGGCTAAGAGGCCGCCAGTACAACTTTCGGCGAGTCCGAGTTTGAGACCGCGTTCGCGGAGCAGATCGCCGACGACCACTTCGAGCGGGTCATCATTGTCGGCATACACGTGGTCACCGAGTTCCTCACGCACCTTGTCGGCCACTGCATCGGCGATACTGCGCGCCTCTTCGAGACTCTCGGCACGACCGCGAATGTGTAGTTGGATGTCACTGGGCGCTGCAAGAATGGTCGTCGCGGCGCGCTTTTCAGCGGAATAGATCGGACCGATTCGCGCATCGACGTCGGACTCACCGATGCCCGCGATCCGCAGAGTCGCTGTGTGGTACTGCCACGGCGAGGGCAGCCGATCGAGCCGGGCTTCGCATTCTTCGACGAAGAGTGGCTTCAGTTCGCGCGGCGGCCCGGGCAGGAGAAACAAGATGCCCTGCTCATCCTCGAGAAACTGCCCTGGTGCCGTTCCGTTGGGATTGCGGAGTATCTCAGCACCCTCAAGCACCTCTGCTTGCTTTCTATTGTTCTCAGTCATCGTGCGACCGAAGGACTTGAAGCGCTCCTCAATCCAGCCGACGACTTCGGGATGAAACACGAGCGTTCGGCCGGTAGCCTCGGCGGCACATTCGCGCGTGAGATCGTCCAGGGTCGGGCCGAGGCCGCCAGTGACGATCACCACTTGAGATGCCTCTCGGGCACGGCGAAGTTCGAGAGTGAGGCGAGCCGGGTCGTCGCCAATGACGCACTTTCGAGCGACCTCAATACCGCGGCGGTTGAGGCGTTCGGTTAGCCAGAGTGAGTTGGTATCGATGCGCCCCGGAGTGAGCATCTCCGAGCCAATCGCGATGATTTCCGCTTCCATCGGGTGCTACGCAGGCGCCCATCCGTCGGTCGATACGCAATAAACACCTGTGGTGGTAGTCAAGACGACATCTCCCGCAGGACGGAAGGCCAGTCCAACAATCCCCGGACCGGACAGGACCTGCGTGACCGCTTTGGTCTCATCGATCCGGAAAACACCCTTACGCCCCTGATAGGAAGTCGCTACGTACAAGTTGCCATCGCGATCAAAGGCGATACCTTGCGGGCGACCGAAACCGCGAACGTAGTCAGAGACCACACCGTCCGGACTGATCCGATACACAGCGTCGAAGCTTGAAGTGGTCGGCCCGGTAACGTACAGGCCCCCGTCCGGCCCAAACGCGAGATGAAAAGCGGAGATCGACGGCTCCATCGTGGCGAAAACGAAAATCTGACGATCGGGAGCAATCTTGAAAATCGTTCCAGTGCGATCACCGACGTAAAGATTCTGATCGCCGTCCATCGCTATACCCGTGGCGACGCCCACGCCCTCCGCGTAGACAGTGACCGAGCCGCTCGGAGTGACCGAATAGACGGTTCCGTTGTTGCGGCCCGAGACGAGCAAATCGCCCCAGGGTGACATGACGAGACCCGTGGGATTGACGATCTCAGATGCAAACGGATGCACCGTATGGCTGGTGTCGATCTTGAAGACGGACACCGGCACTTCTTCGCCACGTGTGCCGCTCTGGGTCGTGTAGATGTTGCCTTCATCATCCACTGCGGGACTAGCGACTGGGTGCAGGTCATCAGCCACCGGGGAACCCAACGCGCAGGTCACAATCTCGGACGATTCGCCGAGAGACTCAACCGTCAGCGAGCCGTCCACGGCCTCTTCGGGAACACGCACAACGATACGCCGCTCGCCGCCGATCACAATTCGAGCCGGGACGTCACCGAAACGCACGATCGACTGTCGATCACCGCTCGATAGATGGGAACCGAGAATCTCAAAATCGCCACCAGCGATGGCCGCCGGCGGACTCAGAGTGTCAATGACGGGCGGGATTCCGCCAAGGGATGGTTCGGATACGGCTCTCATTCAGGACTGCGGCAGCCGACGTCGGATGGCTCAAAAACCGCCGTCCAGGGCGCGAATGGCTGCAAACGTCATCATAGCGCAGCCCCCTGCGGCAAGATCGTCAGCGACTACACCCCAGCCGTTTGGAATTTTTTCAAGGTTACGAATCGGCCCGGGCTTCCAGACGTCGAATAGGCGGAACAGGGCAAGTCCGATGAACCAGTCCAAGGGCCGCTCGGGACGAACCAGTGCCAGCGCCAGCCACTGGCCGACGACCTCGTCGATGACGATGAAGCCGGGATCTTCGCTGCCAAGATCCCGCTCGACTACTCCGCAAGCCCACGACGCGATGGGCGTCAAGAGGATCGCCGCTAGGGCCAGGGTCCAAGCAGGCCAACCAGTCTGGCTCAGCAAGACCCACGCGAATCCGACGCCAGCCAGAGAACCGAAAGTGCCCGGAGCGACCGGTGCATAGCCAATACCCGCGACCGTACCGACTAACAGCGCAAATCGCTGCCTACTCATGGGGCTCGTCTTGCTGAGACTGTTCGATCAAGCTCTCGTAGTGCTCGTCGGCCTCGGTGACCGGGCGAGAGATGACATACTCTCCGGCAGACCAAGCGCCGAGGTCGGTGGTCTTGCAACGCGCACTACAGAAAGGGAAATGCTTGTCTTCACGAGAAGCAGGTTCCTTGCAGATAGGGCAGAGATAGGTAGGTTCGGACACGTTGGTTAGCAAAGAATATTAGCAAGGCCGAGCTGGCTAGGACAGCACCGGCAAGAGAACACTTGTCTCGGCCGCTAATCGACGGACGGGACGCTCCACGCTCTCAAGGACGCCGTATAGATCGTAGTCGCTGGACCGCGTGATCCGTACCGTACCGATATCGCCAGGATTGGGTGGCTCACACTCGAAGTCGAGCAAGAACGTCTTGCCGTCGATCTCTTCGGCCTGGGTCTGAAGACGCCCCTCCCAGAGCAACTCCGACTCCTCGGAGACGCCGCTGACCAAGATCGGCAGCCGCTGGCCAACCAGCGCTCGGTTGCGCTTGCGAGAGATCTTGCGAGCGGTCGACATCAGCGAGCGGAAACGGTTGTAGCTCGTGCGATCGTCTACCTTGCCGTCGAGATGGAAACTCTCACTCGTCTCGTCGTCGGAGTAGCGAAACACGCCGACGCGGTCAAACTGCGCAGCCTCGACAAACTGCCGTAACTCATCAAAATCCGCATCGGTCTCGCCGGGGAAGCCAACGATAAAGCTCGTGCGGATCGCTACTCCGGGAATCGCACCGCGGATGCGTTCGATGAGCTTCAAGAAAATGTCGCCGTTGGCGCCGCGCTTCATGCACTTCAGCACGGACACACTGGCGTGTTGCAGCGGAATATCGATGTAGTTGCAGACCTGATCGTTGGCGGCGATCGCTTCCAGCAGTTTTTGGGTGACGCGATTGGGATACGCATAGAGAAATCGTGTCCAGCCCGCGTTTTCGATCCGGCCCAGACGGGTCAGCAAGTTCGCCAGGCCGTCTTTGAGGTCGAGGTCCTCGCCGTACATCGTGGTGTCTTGGCCAATGAGATTGATCTCACTCACACCCTGCTCGAACAGGTTCTCGCCTTCGCGAATGACCGATTCAAAACGCCGACTGCGAAACCCTCCCCGAAACTCCGGAATGATGCAAAACGTACACGGGTGATCGCAGCCCTCGTTGATCTTGACGTACGCCATCGGGCGCGATGTCGATAATCGACGCGGCGTCACATCGGAATAGAGATAGGGGTCGATGCCGTCGCTCGGAGTATCTGGCTCGTAGCCCCCCTCGCAGTGCGAGACGATCGTCTCCAGTTCGTTCGTGCCAAGTACAGCGTCAATCTCGGGGATCTGCTCCTGCAACTCATCTCGGTAGCGCTCGACGAGGCACCCGGCGACGACCAGGCGCTTGGCCCGCCCGGTGCGCTTGTGCTCCGCCATCTCAAGGATTGTATTGATCGACTCTTCCTTGGCAGGGTCGATGAAACTGCACGTATTCACGACCAGGGCGTCCGCCTCGTCAGGGGACGAAGTTAGCTCATGGCCGCGGGCCTCAACCATCCCCATCATGACCTCGCTATCGACGAGGTTCTTGGGGCATCCCAAGCTGATAAATCCGATCTTCACTCTCCCCCCAGTCTATCGGTGATGCGGTCAGTCGCGCTCGTTGCCGAGCCGCTAGTGCAATAACATCATCAACGCCGCACGGCCCACGCCCCACCCGAGCCCAGGAGCGTAAGCGCCGGGTCCTGGTGTCAGGAAGCGCACCATCATTCCAACTACGATGGGCAATCGAACTCTCAAGGGAACCTCGCCCACGCCCGATCAGAGCCGCGCCCGTGAGGGTGCGATCTCAGCCAGCCCTTAATCCTGCTCTCGATCCCGGAACTCTTCGTACCAGTTTTGGACCACGTGGATGCGAGGCGGCGCCAGATCCACGTTCTCCACCACTACAAAGCGCTGTCAATCGGCTGATACGTCGTAGTTGGGATATCCACCGAATTGTAGAGACAGTGCCGAGAACATATGGGTGGTCTCTCCCACTGCAAATGTAGGGTCGGTTGATACGACTACTGACACGAGAGTGCTGTCTTCTACATAGAAAAGCTCTGTGCCATCGCTACCCCAGCGCGGGTCACCGCCCCCGTTGCGCGATACCGGCCACTTATCGTCGCCATCAGGAAACGGTTTCACGTAGATTTCAAATCTGCCTGATTCATCGGATTGGTACGCAACGAACCGGCCGTTAGGTGACAGCTTAGGATTTCTCTCAGCGAACGCGGTTTGAAGGAAGGGAACCTCGTCATAGCCTTGGCCGTCATCGGTCGGCTTGAGATACCAGATGTCCCATTTGTGTTCAGGATGTTCGCGGTCGAACACAAGAAGTCGCCCATCGGCTGACCAATCGCCCGGTCCTTCCCAGAATGAATCATCCGTCAGCGGCTCGACGGCTTGTATCCGGTCCTGCGGCTGATCCCGTAGAGTCGACACAGCGCCGCCACGTTCGTCGCCGCCCCCGCTCGCAGCCAGTCTTCAATGAATCTCTTGCGTTCTTCCATCGGATAGGTCTCCTTCCATGGCATCTCGCCATGGTGTTACCTATCCGCCCGGTCTAACCTGTTACCCTTCCGCCCGGTCTGTACAAGCGCGGGTCACCGCCCCCGTTGCGCGATACCGGCCACTTATCGTCGCCATCAGGAAACGGTTTCACGTAGATTTCAAATCTGCCTGATTCATCGGATTGGTACGCAACGAACCGGCCGTTAGGTGACAGCTTAGGATTTCTCTCAGCGAACGCGGTTTGAAGGAAGGGAACCTCGTCATAGCCTTGGCCGTCATCGGTCGGCTTGAGATACCAGATGTCCCATTTGTGTTCAGGATGTTCGCGGTCGAACACAAGAAGTCGCCCATCGGCTGACCAATCGCCCGGTCCTTCCCAGAATGAATCATCCGTCAGCGGCTCGACGGCGCCGCTGCCGTCGGTAGCGCGAACAAAGATGTCGTAGTTCCCGGAGCGCTGGGAAGCGAACGTAACCTGTTGGCTGGTTGACGACCAGATAGGTCGCGTATCTTGTCGTGGATCACTGGTCAGGCGTGTCCGGCTTGCCCTGGTGAGATCCAGTATCCAAATGTCCGACTCTGGAATACCTGTCTCAAAACCTTTCACTGCGACGTACCGGCCATCGGGCGACAGTGACGGATACTGGAGATCCACCTGCGGCTGCCCGATATCTTCGATAAGCTCACCTCGCCGATCCCGCCAGGCGAGTTGACGTTGCGTCTGACCGCTGACGTAGACCAAGGTTCCGTCAGCCGCGGCACTGGGCTCACTCGATAGGCCACCGACGGCGACAGGGAAGGGCTCCCCGTCGGACTGTAGAGTCTCGATCGAAAATGGCAAAGCCCAAAGGTCTGTTGTCGTCTGTCCTCTTGTATAGAGGATATGTCCGCTGGGAGAATAGACAGGGTCGAAGCCTGGCACCAACGCCTTCTGCAAACCAGTATCTAAGTCCCACAGGAGGACCTGTGAATCCATGAGAGTTGAGAATATTAAGATTCGCCTTCCATCCTCAAGCGGCAAGAAATGCGGTGAGCCAGTGTAATCATCTTGGACCAGTTCCTCGGGATCAACCAAAGGACGGGGTTCACCTCCCCTAGATGGGACTTCATACAACCGTGACGTGGCGCCGGAACTGAAGACAATGGAATCTCCTTTGGGGCTCCACGAGGCTCCGAAGAAGGTTCCTGTCAGTTGGCAAACGGTAGTCGAAGGTCCACCGCTTACTGGAGTCTTCTTTAGCTCCCCTCCAGCCTGGCCATAGCGAGCAGTCGCAAATCCTATTAGCTGGCCATCAGGCGACCAAAAAGGCGCGGTCGCTCCCTCCGTGCCTTCCAGCGGGCGTAGCTCCTCGCTGCCCAAGTCTCGCAAAGCCGGTTCGCACCCAAAGCTTCGGTTGTTCTTCCCCATCTACATAGACGATGTGCCTCCCGTTGGGAGAGATCGCGGCCCGCCCGAAACGGAGGTTCGAGTCGAGGGAGCCGGGTGTGAAGCTGAACTTGCGAACGTGCCGTTCCTCCTGAATCTGACGGCTCGGGAGTGCAGCAAGAACGAGCACGGCGATGGCGGCGATCGCGAAAAGGGCTTGGAACAGGCGTAGAGTCCGTTTAGAGACCAGTTCACCCCTCGACGACTCCGCCGCTGGATGCCTCATTGCCGTTTGACTAACCGATTGTGCCGTGAGGTCGGCGGACTTACCCGACTTAAGCTTGTCCTGCAGATTGCGGAGGTCAACCGCTGCATCGCTGGCGTGTTGATAGCGGCTGTCGGCGTCTTTCTCCAGGCACTTGGCGACGGCAAACTCCAACTCCATCGGCACACCGGCTCGGATCGATGTTAGCGGCGCGATCTCTTCGTGGACGATCTCATAGAGCAGCGCCTGGTCATACACGCCTTGGAAAGGCCGCTGACCGGAGACCATCTCATAGAGCACGCAGCCGAGCGCCCAGACATCAGTGCGGCTATCCACTTTCATGCCCTGTGCCTGCTCGGGCGACATGTAGGCGACCGTACCCATGGCGGTGTCGAACTTCGTGAGCCGTGAGGCTTCTGTCAGACGCGCCAAACCAAAGTCCATGATGGTGGCACGGCCTTTGGCGTCGATCATGATGTTCGCTGGCTTGATGTCGCGGTGTAATATGCCTTTCTCGTGAGCGGCTTCGAGTCCATCCGCAGCTTGGCGAGCGATGTCGAGAGCGTCCTTAATCGACAGCGGACCTTCTGTGATCCGCTCTTCAAGCGACTCGCCTTCCAAAAAGGCCATCGCGATGAACGTCTTGCCATCCACCTCATCGATCTCATGAACCGGGCAGACGTTCGGATGATGCAGCGCGGCGGCGGCCTTCGCCTCCCGCAAGAAGCGTTCCTTCGCCTCTTCGTCATCGAGCAGATGGGCGGCCAGGAATTTGAGGGCTACAGTGCGTTCGAGTTTGGTGTCCTCGGCTTTATAGACGACACCCATGCCGCCTTCGCCGAGCTTGGCGACGAGCTTGTAATGGCTGATGGTGGAACCGACGACGATGCGGGGATTGTAGCGTTAAATGACTCGCCAGCGTGCCAGATCGCACGAGGCCCTGTCGTGTTTAAGCGATCTCGGTGAGCTGCGAGCACTCAATCGTCAAGCCGCTGAACTCGCAGGCCAGACGAGTTCTGTATCGCCGCAATCGCGGGCTGGAACTCATCCTTGTGCATCTTCACGTAGGCGAAGGATTCCTTGGCGTCAACGGTCAAGTAGTGCTGCCTCTCTTTCTTCAGAAGCAGCGGCCATCCAAGGAGCAATCCCGTGGTGTAGCGAGTTTGCTGGGTCTGCTCGTACATGAGCTTGGTGACGTCGGTGTAGGCAGCCTCGAAGATCTGGCCGTCCTTCTTCGCCACAAAAACGATACGTTCGGGCAGGATCCGCAGACAGCCGTCGATCTTCTCAAGCTGGGCTTGCTCGTTGTAGCGCAGGAGCATCGACTTCTCGAAATCCACTGTCGTTTGGGCAGGCAGTAGAGGTGCGAAAATCAGTGCGGCCAGCGCTATGCGGGCGGTCATTGGCTCAACCATAGACCCACCAGCGCTCGTAGTCCAGACCTTTCTCACCAAATCCACGATTTGTCGGTGACCGACGCATCGAAAACGACGAGCAGAGTGTAGAGCGGCGAACCGCGCTCAACGGGCGAGTCGGTGCCACGCTGGACCACCTGCCGCATGACGCTCAGCCGAGCCCCGACAGCCGCGTACGCAAGTAAGCGGGTTCTTCCCCGGTCGTACTAAACCACACACAAAACATTAGACTTACCCTGCCCATAGCGCTACAATCCCCCCATCGTGGTTGGCCAAACCATCAGCCATTACCGCGTCGTCGCCAAACTCGGCGAGGGCGGCATGGGCATCGTCTACAAGGCCGAGGACACTACCCTCGAACGCACCGTCGCCCTCAAATTCCTCGCGCAGCACCTCCTCAACGACGAAGAAGCCAAGGAACGCTTCCTCCGCGAAGCGAAAGCCGCCGCCGCTCTGAGCCATCCCAACATCTGCACCGTTTATGAGATCGCCGAAGTCGACGGCAAGACCTTCATCGCGATGGAGTTCGTCAAAGGCGAGACTCTCGAAGAACGCATCGCCGCCGGACCACTCACCCTCAAAGACGCCCTCGATATCGGACGCCAAGTCGCTGACGGTTTAGAAGCCGCACACGAAGAGAACATCATCCACCGCGACATCAAACCAGCCAACGTCATGGTCGACGCCAAGGGCCGCGCCAAGGTCATGGATTTTGGCTTGGCACGGTTAACCGAAGCATCACGTCTGACCAAGACCAATACGGCGATGGGCACGGTTGCGTACATGTCACCCGAACATGCCCAAGGCATCGAGGTAGACACCCGTACCGACATCTGGGCCCTAGGCTGCGTGCTGTACGAGATGATCTCCGGCCAACGGCCCTTCCAGGGCCAGTATGACCAGGCACTGTTGTATGAGATCGTCCACGAAGAACCAGCGGCGTTGACCGGCCTCCGCACCGGCGTACCGGTGGAACTGGAGTTCATTGTCAACGAGTGCCTAGCCAAGGATCGCGACGATCGCACCGGAACCGCGCAAGAGGTATCCCGCAAGTTGCGCACGCTCGCAGAGAAACTGAAGTCGGGCCACTCGACGATTCTGCGAACGACGAATATGACCGCTGGAGTTCCCGCGACGATGACGGCAGCGCCGACGCTGAACCCCGCCGAAACATTGCCTACTGACGCCATGGTGGTGCGGAAGCGCACATGGCGGGCAGTGTACGGCCTTGCAGCGGTCCTCGGTGTCGCTTTGCTTGGCGTCCTGGCAGTCCACTTCACGGAAGTCGCCCCCGATCAGCCCCTACGGCGTTTCTCGTTTGTCCCTCCTGATAGAAGGCGCGTAGGCGCTGGTCGGTTCGCACCGCCGAGAGGGCGGCCAAGTATAACCTCCCGCACCGATCGGCCTAGACAACAGCGCTAGATTCGCTGGACTCGCCATCTCTCCCAACGGCAGACACCTGGCGTTCACCACTGTTGGTGCCGACGGCGGACTTTGGGTGCAGGACCTCGACCAGGATGAGCCTCGCCAGCTTGCCGGCACCGAAGGAGCCTATCTCCCCTTCTGGTCGCCCGGGACACCTCTTACCCCTTACTTCACTACATACAAGCCCCGTTGACGGGGCTCCCATCGAGGCAGTCGTTCTACGGCTGGTTCAGAACAGCGGCACCGACCCTTCTCCCCTCTTCCCGCGTCAGCGCCCAACGACCTGTCAACTTTCTTCGAAAACTTTCACCAACAAAACAAACAACTTACACGCCCAAGACCCGCGAAAGCGGGCGAAAAGCTTGCACCCCTGTGCCACCCTCAAATCAGAAGCACGCTAGATTTTTGTGAGGTTTAGCTAGCGTCCCCAGTCGACTGGGAATCAACCTTCGGTGAGTTGGCCTACCAAAATGCCAGCTTCACAGCGTATCGAAGCCTATCGGTGACAGCCACAGATAGCATTATCCCCATTGTTATCAATGACATACGAAGTTCTCTCGCTGCGAGAGCGGCGTGATCTCCTACCAGGATTAGTAGGGGACGGAACCCAATCAAGGCGGCGGCATCAAAATCTTGGTTCCCCCGAACGCAAAACGACGCCAAACGCGATAGTAATGGCCCGCTCGGAGGCTGCGTAACGTTACAATCCCGACATCGTGGTTGGCTCTACCGCCAGCCGATACAAGATCATCAAGAATCTCGGCGAGCAATCGCAAAGCGAGGTCACAATGGACGACCGCAATGACAAACTTCCAAGACGATTCGCTAACCCGTCTCGGCGAGACCTTCTGAAGAGCGCTGGTCTTGTCGGGATCGCGGCAGCCGGTGTCTCCCTTTCGAACTGCTCGCGCGACGAGGGACCCGAAGAGCCAGAACCTTTCCAAGGCGTCGTCGACATCCACCAGCACGTCGACTATCAATCCACCAGCACGTCGACTATCAAGGGTCTCGGCGAGACCTTCTGAAGAGCGCTGGTCTTGTCGGGATCGCGGCAGCCGGTGTCTCCCTTTCGAATCGCGCGACGAGGGACCCGAAGAGCCAGAACCTTTCCAAGGCGTCGGACATCCACCAGCACGTCGAGGTCGGCTAGACGATCAACTCATCGCGCACCAGGAAGTGATGGGGATCGCTCATACCGTGCTGCTTCCGGCTGGCTCCATCGTGTCTCGACCTTCCACTCACGATGGCGAATCAAACGGATTGGCCGCGGGTGCGGGGGGCAACGAGGCCTGTCTGCGAATCGTCGAGGCCGAACCGGAACGCTACGCCTTCTTCGTGAACGAAGTACCCGACCTTCCCTCGGCACAGGCTGAACTTGAGACCTACCTGAACAGAGGAGCGATCGGAATTGGCGAACAGAAGTTCGGTGTGGACTGCGACTCCACGCACATCGAACTCATTGCATCCATCGCAAGGGAGTTCGATGTGCCTGTTCTCATGCACTTCCAACACGAGCGCTACAACATGCATATTGAGCGCTTTCACACTATCCTCGATAAATTCCCGACCGTGAACTTCATCGGACACGCGCAAACCTGGTGGGGCAATATCGACCAGAACCACGAACAGCCCGTCATGTATGCGGAGGGTCCCGTCACTCCCGGCGGGATCTCTGATCGGTACCTGAGCGACTATCCCAATATGTTCGGTGATCTATCCGCCAATTCCGGTCGCAATTCGCTCGCGCGAGACGAGGACCACGCGCGAGAGTTCCTGAAGCGCCACCAGGACAAGCTCCTGTTCGGCAGCGACTGCACCGATACCTTCGGCCAGGGCGACCAATGCATCGGAGCCAACACGCTCAGCATCCTGCGACGCCTGGTAGAAGATGAGGCCGCTCTCGAAAAGATTCTAGGCCGCAACGCCCGTCGAATCATGCGTCTCTAACAGTTGAACGCCCAAGGACATGGGTAACAGAATTACCCAACCACATAGGTAACAGTTTAGGGGGTTGATACAGGGGAAGAGCGGGTCTTCCCGTTAGCTGTTCTTGGACGGCGGCGGGAGCCCGGAGGGCGACCGGAGCCGTCCAAGAATGACGCCTTCCAGCGGCCTCGGCCACGGTTGTCACGTTTGGCTTTTGGGTCGTTGACTTGCCTCGCATCGAGCCATGCCAGCGGTATCGGACCGAACCAGACCCGCCAGCCGTCTTCGATTTCCTCCACCCCGACGGTTTCGCCAGCCAGTACCTCGCCCAGAAACACCCATCCGAAGCGCCAGCTGATATTGCCGTGTAGGTCTACCTTGCGTCTCAGAAATCCTGTCGGATACTCAATCTCCGGCAATCGTTCGGGAAACCTCCGCAACGAAGGTTCGTACACACTCGCAGGCGTTGCCATCGCCAGCGCTTCATGCGGACGCTGCTCGTTATACATCTGCCGAAAGCGGTCGAACGCCTGCTGCTGCGCCCTCGCGGATCGTGCCGGAGGCTGCGCGGTCTCTTGCTTCAAGGTCCGATGCATACGCTCGTGCATGATGCCCAACCGCAACCACCACACGCTCAACCGCGAGAGTCCCCCGATCCCGGTTGAAGCGAACGGCGAACCGTTGTCTGAAAGGATGCGCGCCGGTAAACCGTACTCGCGGAAGCTCGCTTCCAGCAACGGGCGGATGAACTTACCGCCGGTCTGATCGACCGCTTGGCAACGCAGCAGATACCGTGTATGGGTGTCGGAAAGCGTCAGCGGATCGCAGCGTTGGCCATCGCCAGTCCGAAACCAGCCCTTGAAGTCGATGGCCCAAACTTGATTCGCGGCGCGTGGTTGGGTGAGCTCGCTGGACGGTGTGGCACGACGCCGTCGCTTGTGGGGCCGGGTCAGTCCGAAGCGTTGAAGAATGCTTCCAATCGAGGAGGTCGAGGGCCAGCGGCGTTCGCGATGCTCGCGTTCGAGCCAGGCCTTGAGCTTGCGCTCGCCCCAACTCGGATACCGCGCACGCGCTTCGAGAATCCCTCCAAGCGTCTCTTCATCAACGGCGTTGGGCTGATGCAGCGGCTTGCGCGAGCGGTCCGCTAATCCGGCTAACCCGTGCAGCAGAAACTGCTCGTACCACTTGTAGCCGGTCTTACGGCTCACGCCGTAGCGCCGACAGATCTCGGCTCGCGAGCGTTCACCGGCTGCGAACTCCTCGACCAGTAACAGTCTTTCATCCTGCACACATGTCTCCTTCCAGCCCACGAAAATCCCTCCTTCGAAAGAGTGATTCTCGCCGATCTGTTACCCATGTGCTTGGGGTGTTCTGTTACCTATGTCTCTGGGTCGTACCCAGTCTGGGTGACAGGCTGAGCCCTGCGGGCAACTCTCCGCTCCGGTGGGCTCGGTCTAGCGGCGGTTGGCGGCAACACACCGCTTCCCCGGTAATCCACACCCACGGTCGTCCCCAACGCTTGCAGGCGGGCCAGGTCTAATGAAAGACTCTATCCAATGTCGTCGAAAACGCTCATCGCTCTGTCGGTCGCGGCGGGAGCAACGATTACGCTCTTGGAGTTCCTGCTTGTCGGCCATACCCAATCCACGTCGATAGAGAATCCGGCGACGCATTTTCGTGTGGCTGGGACCACAGCGGTTGCCACCGCTTTGCTCTGTCTCGTGGTGGGTCTGTTGGGAAGTCGATTGAGTCAGCTCCTCGGAGTCTCTCGCGACCAAGCAATGACGGCAGGAGTGCTCGGTGCAGTGCTGCCAGCAGGGCTTTACACGGGAGGCATTTCGATCTCTTGGGACCACGACTTTTTTCTGATGTGGTTCCTGTTCGGAGCCCCTATCGGCTTTGTTGTCTCGTGTCTACTTATTCGAGGAATGCCGTCGCGGATCAGCGACTTTCTCAGAACAGGATGGCCAGTCATAGCTCCGCTCATGGGATGGACGTTGACAGTTCAGCTGATTCGCCAAAGCGATAACTTTCTGACTCATTCGCTGGGCGTGACTGCGGTGGTTTGGGTCGTTGGATCCGTCGCGATCGCTTTTGTCGTCCTGAGACGTCCAAGTGTTGGTCACGTCCTCACCAACGGTGCCTTCGCGACCGTTCTCATAGGGACTCTAGGTTTATCTGTAAAGCCAGATCTCGCCCGACCGGATACTCTGATTGAAACCGCTAGTCCCGACGCCACGCCGATTATCCTGCTCACCGTAGACACCTTGCGCAGAGATGCTCTTTCCTTCTACGGATCAGAAACACCGACACCGGCGCTTGATGCGTTGGCCGCCGACAGCGTTGTATTCGATAGAGCCTATTCGACGGCTCCTTGGACCTACGCCTCCTTTACCAGTATTCACTCGGGTCTGACCCCGTGGGCGCACGGTGTTAAGCGCCGCGACGACCGTATCCCGCCTCGGGCCTCCATCCTTGCACCCACTTTACGAGACCACGGTTACAACACCGCCGCGATCGGCTTGAACGGAATACTGTCGGCTGCTGGCATTGCTGGAAAACTTACCCAGGCATTTAATGATCCGATATTCTTCCCGCGGGATCCTATGCCGCAGATTCGATCTTATTCCTTCTTACAGACCTTGAATCCCGATATCCTCGGATCGAAGCCTTCCACGAGACAACTCGGCGAATACGGTTCGAAATGGGTGCGAAACCACAAGTCCGCGACGTTTCTGCTCTGGCTCCATATCTTCGACCCTCACGATCCGTATGACTGGGTTGAGGGGTTTCCGCCAGCGTACGATCCTCCTCGTCGACTCGCTCGGCTGGACGGTCGACGTCTCAGCGTGATGCTGCAAGACGGGCTCCGTGTTCCAGGACTGAGCGAGTGGGCGCGTGCGCGCTACCAGTCTGAAGTCCAAGAAGCAGATCGGGCGATCGGGGCGTTCCTGCAAAGTCTAAAAGACGAGGGTATCTACGACCGTGCCTTGATCGTTTTTGCGAGCGATCATGGTGAAGAGTTCGTGGAGCACAACAATTTCCATCATGGACAGTCCCTCTACAACGAGTTGGTGAGAGTGCCTCTACTGGTGAAGCCACCGGAGTCTCGGACAGGACTCCGCGCGTCGCAACCCGTGTCCACAGTGGCGATTGCGCCGACAATTCTTGACCTGGCTGGCATCCCGTACGACAAGGAAATATTCTCTGCGGAGTCGCTGCGGGGCACCTGGCAAGTACGCTCGGCAGCTGACGAATCCAAACCCTCGCCACCCGTGTTTATGACTGGCGTGCTTAGACCGGAGCCAGCCGAGGCGGTGGTTTGGGAGAACTACAAGTTCATACGTTGGGAAAACATCGATCACGAGGAACTCTACGAGTTCGAATCCGATCCGAATGAGCAGTACAACTTAGCGGCGCGGTTGCCCAATCAAGTAGCGGTTGGCCGAGCGTTGTTGGCCGACCATGCGTCCAAGGAAGCGAAGCGGGCCGCGGCGCGTGGATTCGGGCCGCCTTCGCAGGAACCGTTGACTCCCGCCGAAGAACGGATTCTGAGAGGCCTGGGTTATTTGCAGTAGGCCAGCCAGTACAAAACCGGACAGCCTCGGTCTTCTCAAGCTGACGCCGTCGGCGCGGCTCCGATTTCTACTCGGCGAGAACCCGCATCGCAGCGTTCGCGCCGCCCGCATCGTGGGGAACACCAGCAAGCTTCAACCCCATCTCGACGCCGCAGAGAGTGCCCATCAACGTCAGATCATTGAAATGACCGAGATGACCGATGCGGAAAACCTTGCCCCGCAGCTTTCCCAATCCGGTGCCCAGCGACATGTTAAACCGCTCAAGGATCAAGCGGCGAAGATTGTCAGCGTCGTGGCCCTCGGGCATCACAACCGCAGTGAGTGAGTTCGAATACTCCTCTCGCAGGACGGCAAGATTTTCCAGCCCCCAACCCGACAATGCTGCCCGCGTCGCTCGTGCGAGACGTGCGTGGCGGGCGAACACGGCTTCAAGTCCTTCCTCCAGCAGCATGTCCAACGCTTCGTCGAGGCCGAATAACAGGTTGGTGGCGGGCGTGTAGGGGAAAAATCCGTTCTTGTTCGCCTCGATGATTGGTTCCCAATCCCAGTAGGATCGGCCCAGTGTGGCGGAGGTGGACGCTTGCAGCGCTTTATCGCTGAGCGCATTGAAACCCAGGCCCGGGGGCAGCATGAGCCCTTTTTGGGAGCCCCCCACGGTGACGTCGACCCCCCATTCGTCGTGCCGATAATCGATGGAGCCGAGCGAGGAGATCGTATCAACGATCAGCAGTGCCGGGTGCCCAGCCGCATTCATCACTTCGCGGACGCCAGCGATATTGCTGGCCACACCGGTCGAGGTCTCGTTATGAACCACCGCCACCGCGCGTATCTGATGATCCTTGTCGGCGGATAGGCGGTCAGCGATTTGGGCGGGGTCGACCCCGTGGCGCCAATCCCCCTCGATCCATTCCACGTCGAGTCCCATTCGTTCCGCGATCCCGCACCACAGCTGAGCGAATTGTCCCGTGTCGTACATCAGCACACGGTCCCCGGCCGATAGGGTATTGACTAACGCTGCCTCCCACGCTCCCGTCCCCGAAGATGGGAAAATTACAACCGGCCCCGTCGTATTGAATACCGGCTTGAGCCGACTCAGAATCGAGAGTGTGAGGGAGGCGAACTCTGAGCCGCGATGGTCAATCGTCGGTCGGTTCATCGACCGCAGAACCCGGTCCGGGACGTTCGTGGGACCCGGAATCTGGAGAAAGTGGCGGCCTTCGTGGAAAGTAGAACTAGACATCGTGTTCAAGAAGTTTATCAAGATGGCCGATAGAGCTTCCTCTCTTGACCTCCAGCACGGTGCAACGCAACCTAAGAACAGGCGGTCGGAACACTGTTCGGCCCAATTTAGGGTCCTCGTTTTCGACCCGCCTTCCCGAAATTCTGACGAGAAACGCCGGCTGACGGCCAAGTCGATCTGCATCGTTTGGCTGATCGAGCGGTAGTTCCTCCACCTCTGAACCTGATGAGCGGCTATCTACGATTCCTCGCGACCTACCGCACCATCCAGGGCTTTGGCTTGGTGACGGCCTTGTCGTCGAGCTTTGGTCAGACGTTCTTCATCTCCCTGTTCTTGCCCTACTTCATGACCGATTTCGACCTGAGCAAGGGCGACTTTGGCTTTCTCTACGGGGGCTGCACGCTGTTGAGCGCAATGTGTTTGCCCATGCTGGGTGCGCGCATCGATCGGCTGGAGCTGAAGCGCTACACCGCGCTAACCATCGTCGGGCTTGCCGCAGCCGCCTTAGCTGTTTCGGTGGCGCCCCATGTGGCGTTTCTGGCGATCGGAATCGTCGGCCTGCGCTTGTCGGGACAGGGCTTGTTGGGGCACATTTCGCAGACCGTAATGGCGCGCGAGTTCGCTGAGAACCGAGGCAAGGTGCTAGGAGTGGCTGGCTTGGGCTATCCGCTGGGTGAGGCCGTACTACCGTTAGCCTGCGCTGTTGCACTGCAGTTCCTGCCCTGGACGGCCGTGTGGCAGATCGTGTCGGCAGGTGCCATCGTCTTGATCCTTCCTCTGGCGCTGGGTCTACTGTCGAACGTAAGCGGCCAAACCGAGATCAGCAAGTCGGGGGCGCAGCCGCCAGCGCCGCGGACGCTTTCCGAGATCACGTTCGGTCGCGATCTCAGCACCTATTTGGCGATCCCGGTGCTGCTGACGCCGCCGTTCGTCTTCACTGGGTTGTTCCTCTACCAGGTCCCACTGTCGGAATGGAAAGGCTGGGACCCGAGTTGGGTGGCAGCTGCATTTTCAGCATTCGCGGTTAGCCGGGCGCTCTCGTCCATCGCGATCGGCGGACTGATCGACCGCTTCTCGGCCGTCGGTCTGTTCCCGTTCTTTTTGATGCCGTTGGGTGCTGCGGTCGCCCTATTTCGCTGGGCCGACCAGCCCTGGATGGCGTTCCCTTACCTCGTGTTGATCGGCGTGACGGCCGGAGCGAATGCCAACATTGGTTCGGCCCTTTGGGCGGAGCTCTATGGGGTCGAGCATCTCGGGCGCATCCGCGGCATCGCGTCCTCCTTAGCGGTTCTTGGCGCCGCCAGCAGCCCAATATTGATCGGCGCTCTGTTCCACCATGGTTTTGACTTCGACCACATTCTGCTCGGCGCGCTGGGAGTTGCCGCGTTAAGCACATCGTTGGCGCTACTTTTGGCAATGCACCAGACGCGTCGCCTGGCGAGTTTCGGCCGGCGGCTCCGGCTGCTGCGCTCCTTCGGTCGCTGACCCGTGACGATCGAATAAATTAACTTTCACCAATAAGTCAAAGCCCTTGCACTCCCGTCCGTCCGGCACGGTCTTTCACGAAAGGTGGTGTCGGGCGGCCGTATAACAACACACAGCCCCGCGAAGCGGACTAGCACCGTGCGAGCGACGGTGCTGGCGGGCAGGAGGTCCGTCGAGACTCTCACCAGGCCCGAGCCATGGGCGGGAGCCCATGGTCCGAGCGCTGCACCCCACCACGATTCCAGCTGGCCCGAAGGGCCGCACCCGGCGAAGGCCGGACAAGCCCCGCGCAAGCGGTCGCCTGACGGTGGACCGTCTGATAAAGTAGCCTCAACGAGCAAGTAGGGAGGCTTCGATGATGAATCTCGCTCAAGCGGTTTCCAAGGCCGTTGGCAGAGTGCGTAAGGCTGCCGAGCCAGCCCAATCGCTCCGGCACGTAAGCTCCGGCTCAGCGCACCCAATCGTTAGCTTGCGCTTGCTCGCAATTCTTGTGGCCAGCTTGGTTTTCGCGGCACTATGCGCGCCGATAGCCACTGCGCAGTTAACCGCCAAACTGATGCCCGAGACGGTCACTGCCTTCGAAAGGTACGAGAAGCACGTCGAGGATCTCATGAAGAAGCGCCACGACGGAGCGCTTAGCTACCTCTGGCTCGACGAGAACCAGAAGCTGCGCAATCGTGCGCTACGTGGCGAAATTCCGGTGGAACAGCTCGACGAGGGAGCTACTGTCCCTGGAGGCTTAATCCACAACTGGATCGCTGGCATGTTCGTGCCGGACGCGACGATCGAGCAGGTTGTTGCCGTTTTCCAAGACTACGCCAACTACCCGGACATCTATCCAGAAGCCATTCGGGCCAAGCTCGAAAGCCGCGATGGCGACGTATTCAATATCTACCAACGGCTGCTCAAGAAGAAGGTTCTCACCGTGGTGCTCGATACTTGGCACGAAGCCCAATACACGAAGCTGGACGACAAACGCTATATCATCACGTCCAAGGCGACCAAGATCCAGGAAGTCCAGAACGCGGGCGAATCAGACGAGACGCTATTGCCGGAGGGAGAGGACGGCGGTTACCTTTGGCGCATGAATCTCTATTGGCGGCTAGAGCAGGAAGATGACGGTGTCTTTGCCGAGTGCCATTCACTCTCGCTCAGCCGCGACATCCCGAGAGGGGTAGGGTGGATCGTCAAGCCCTTCGTTCGGAGTATGCCGCGCGAATCGTTGGAGAAATCACTACAAGCGACGAGGCTGGCCGTGATGAACGCCAAGTAGGCCTGACAGTCGCCGCTCACGAATTTCGGTCGCAGCCAGGCCCCGGCAGCTGTCCGGGGTCGATAAACTTGGAAGACCGCTGTTACCCACGCGGTCGCACAGGCTGCTGCGGCCCCGCTTGAGAAAAGAGAAGAATTGATGAGCGAGAACGTGAGAAGTCTTCCAGAGGACCGCCTCCTCCAACCCACGACCGTGAAATGGTTTGGGGTGATATTCGGAATTGCGCTGTGCTACGCGATCGTGCGTTACCACTTCGTCAAGGATGTGCCGTGGAGTCACTTCCCGTTGTTCATCCTCAACAAGGCTACGTCGATGGCGGCGGTAGGGTTTGTCGCCTCGGCGTATCTCGTCGGAAAGTTGTTTCGATGGCACGACCATGACCCGGTGTTGCGGCTCGTGGTCGTCAAGTTTTGCGGACTAGCAGGATTCTCACTGGCGGCGATCCACGCTTTGTTCTCGCTAGCTCTACTCCGCTCGTCCTACTACCCCGCCTTCTTCGGTGTGGACGGCCAGCTGAGCTTTGTGGGAGAACTGGGACTGGCGGTTGGCGTCATCGCCCTTTGGGCTTTGGCTATGCCGGCTATCACGACTCTGCCGATGATGCCGAAGGCGCTGGGTGGCTTTCGCTGGAAGCGAAATCAGCGCGTGGGCTACACCGCACTATCCCTCGTCGTTGTGCATCTAACGGTATTTGGGTTTAGGGGATGGTTGGATCCGGCGGGCTGGTCGGGCATGCCTCCGGTCAGCTTGGTGGCCGTCTTGGTGGCCTTGGTGCCGCTGCTTACCAAGCTGAGGCGCATATCCGGTAAGCGAAGTAAGCGGGCATAGCGGGCAACCGAAGAGACTCCCGACTGACCTAAACGCCATCATTGCAGCAGAGAAACCAGTAGCGGGTGGGTCGACGCCGTCAATCGGCTGTTCACTTGACACTCTGAGATTCGCGATTGGCATCCGGCTAGAGCGATCAAATACTACCTACGGAGGTGTCATGATGCACGCGGACATTGGGACGCTCGAGCCCACCGGGTAAGTTCAACTGCGGTTAGGCTAGCGCTACATCGCAACCGTCAAGTTGCTTTGGGATGATGCCGTCCTCGCACCCTCACGGGCGCGGCTCTGTTGTGTGGACCCCATCGGTTTCGGTGTGCCTAAGAGATCGGTTCTTGGGCCCCAGATGGTGGGTTTCCTGACTGTCACCTGGGCCTAGTAGCCTTCCATGAGACGGCTGGTTGAAGTCAAGGAAAAAGTAGAGCCTTCCCCAGTTGTTCCAGTTGTTCACAACCCCGCGCAGGACTTACACCTGCGCGGGCATTCTCTCAGGCCACAACCATGAACCTGTCATCTGACTCACCGTGTGATAGCCTTTCCTTACGCCAACAGCCCGCCGTCGTCTTACTGCAATTCATGGAGCCATACGTGGCTGGGCTGTGGAAGGAGTGGCCCATGATAATGACAGCGACATCTCTCGGGGACGGGAAGAAAAATGAATTTACGCTGAGCGGAATCTGTCCGCACTGTTGTACAGACCGGGCGGAAGGGTAACAGGTTAGACCGGGCGGATAGGTAACACCATGGCGAGATGCCATGGAAGGAGACCTATCCGATGGAAGAACGCAAGAGATTCATTGAAGACTGGCTGCGAGCGGGGGCGGCGACGAACGTGGCGGCGCTGTGTCGACTCTACGGGATCAGCCGCAGGACCGGATACAAGTGGTTAGAACGCTTCCGTCAAGGCGGTTGGCCAGAGCTGGAAGACCGCTCGCACGCGGCACACCGTCAGCCCGGTCGGATACCCGAGTCGGTCGAGCGACGAGTGATAGAAGCGCGTCGGCAGCATCCGAGTTGGGGGCCGAAGAAGCTCAGGGCCTGGCTGGAGTCGAAAGAGTCACAGACAAGCTGGCCAGCGGCGTCGACGATCGGCGACGCGCTGAAGCGAGCCGGACTCGTTCGCGGGCGCAAGCGGATGCGGCGACTGGCCGAAGCGGCACCCAGTCCGTTGCGCGAACCCGAAGCGCCCAACGACCTCTGGACGATCGACTACAAGGGGCAGTTTCGCACCGGCGACGGCGTGCTGTGTTATCCGCTAACGGTCGTCGACGGATATAGTCGTTTCCTGCTCAACTGCACCGCACACGTGGGCACATCCTACGCCGAGGCCCGCCGAGGCTTGGAGCGGTTGTTTCTGGAGCGCGGGCTGCCACGAAGGATACGCTCAGACAACGGTTCGCCGTTCGCCTCCATCGGCACCGGACGCTTGAGCCGGTTGAACGTCTGGTGGCTGAAGCTGGGCATTGCGGTGGAGCGCATCGAGCCGGGCAAGCCGCAGCAGAACGGTCGCCACGAGCGGCTACACCGCACGCTCAAAGCCGAGACAGTGAGACCTCCGGCTGGCGATCGTCGCCGACAGCAGCGCCGCTTCGACCTCTTTCGTCATGAATACAACCAAGAACGTCCGCATGAAGCGTTGAGACAGCGGCCCCCGGCGGCGTTCTATGCACCAGCAACACGCGCCTATCCCAGCGAGCTTGCTGATCTGGATTACCCGGGGCACTGGGAGCGCCGACGAGTGCGCCACGACGGACGCATCAAGTTCCTCGGCGAGAAGTACTTCCTGAGTGAAGCGTTGGCTCGCGAGTTGGTCGGGCTAGTCGAAGTGGACGAAGCCATTTGGCAGATCTGGTTCGGTCCGGTGGAACTCGCCTTGTTCGACGCCGCCAACCGCGTACTGTGGCCGCTCGGCTCGGCAGTCAGTGGCCCCCGCGGGGGCCACTGACCACCGCCTATACTGTTACCCATCCGTCCGGTTTAGAGTGTTACCTATCAGACCGGTCGTTCACTGTAACTGTCAGTCTGTCTTCATGGCTGTCACAGATTATTTTTTGCCGCCACCACCGACCCCTAACCCTCTTCCCGGCTACGCCCCTGCTGGACGTCGAAACGATGACTATGAGGTATGGGCGGCTATGCAGTGCCCAGGATGTAAAGATTACATTTGTGGTGGCATTCTAAAGAACACGGGTGACCGCCAAGAAGCCACTTACCTGAGGCACTATCCGATTGGAACACCGAGGGCAGATGTCGCGGACGAGGTGCCCGAGCCTATCGCCAGCGACTTGAGGGAAGCCCTCAAGTGTATGTTTCTGGATTGTTTCAAGGCGGCCGTCACGATGTCCAGGAGAGCCGTTCAGGCTTCGTGCAGAGAGCAGGGGGCCAAGGGTCGTAATCTGTATTATGAGATCGACGACTTGGCCAGCCAGAGAAAAATCACCGAATCGCTGAAAGTGATGGCTCATGCCGTCAGACTTGTGGGGGCCAAGGGGGCCCACCCTAATAAAGTGAAGCCCGACGGAGAAAAGGATTCTGAGCTAGCACTCGATGGTCTGGACGACATCACACAAGAGGACGCCTTAGCCGTTATCGAGTTCACCAAACAGTTCTTTCTCCACATCTACGTCATGCCCGCTCGCGCAAAGCAGTACACTTCAAAGCCCACCCAAGTCGACTGAATCAGCCTAGGACCAGACCGAAGCAAATTGTCCGATGCCACAACAAAGGTCGCAATATGGCGCACGTGGTCCGCGTAACGCTAATCTTGGTCGCATGGTTAGCCCTCGACGCCTCAAGACGCAGCTGTTACGCGCTACGCGGGGCGTTGGTACCGGGCCCATGCCACCATTTGCTGTTGAAGCGTTCTAGGGCGATGTTGGCGACATCGCAGGCCGACTTACCCTCGGCTACGAACGAGTACTCGTGGGGGTCTGCGTGGAAGCTGACGACGGCGGTCTTGGTGACGTTGGGCACATCGGAATTATCCGGTAATCGGCGCTGGGTGTAGAATCCGGCCATGAAGTTTCTGTTTGCGACAGCGGTTCTGAATTGGGCACTGGCAGCGTGGGCGCGGGAACCGGCTGCGCTTAAAGAACTCAGACAGCGCGCCGAGCAAGGCGACGCCACAGCCCAGTACAACCTTGGTGTGATGTACGCCAACGGCGAAGGCGTACAGGGGGACGACATCGAGGCCGTGAAGTGGTATCGCCTCGCTGCAGAGCAGGGTCATGCTGGCGCCCAGTACAACCTCGGCGTGGCGTACGCGGTGGGAGAAGGCGTGCCGCAGGACCACGCCGAGTCCGCGAAGTGGTATCACCTCGCCGCCGAGCAGGGTGATGCCGTCGCCCGGACTCGCCTCGGCGTAGCGTACGCGGTGGGAGAAGGGGTGGCGCAGGACTATGTGGAGGCCCTCAAGTGGTATCGCCTCGCCGCCGAGCAGGGTCATGCCGTCGCCCAGTACAACCTCGGCGTGATGCACAACGAAGGCGAAGGCGTACGGCGGGACGACATTGAGGCCGTGAAGTGGTATCGCCTCGCTGCAGAGCAGGGTCATGCTGGCGCCCAGTACAACCTCGGCGTGGCGTACGTGGTGGGAGAAGGCGTGCCGCAGGACCACGCCGAGTCCGCGAAGTGGTATCACCTCGCCGCCGAGCAGGGTGATGCCGTCGCCCAGGACGTTCTCGGCTACATGTACGCCAACGGCGAAGGCGTACGGCGGGACGACATCGAGGCCGCGAAGTGGTATCGCCTCGCTGCAAAGCAGGGTCATGCCATCGCCCGGGCTCGCCTCGGCGTGGCGTACGCGGTGGGAGCAGGCGTGGCGCAGGACTATGCGGAGGCCCTCAAGTGGTATCGCCTCGCCGCCGAGCAGGGTGATGCCGTCGCCCAGTACAACCTCGGCGTGATGCACAACGAAGGCGAAGGCGTACGGCGGGACGACATTGAGGCCGTGAAGTGGTATCGCCTCGCTGCAGAGCAGGGTCATGCCATCGCCCAGACTGGCCTTGGTGCGGCGTTTGACAGCGGCGAAGGCGTGCCGCAGGACCACGCCGAGTCCGCGAAGTGGTATCACCTCGCCGCCGAGCAGGGTGATGCCGTCGCCCAGGACGTTCTCGGCTACATGTACGCCAACGGCGAAGGCGCGCCGTGGGACTATGTTCGAGCGCTCATGTGGCTCAACCTTGCTACGTCAGCGGGAACTGTGCCCGAAGCGGAGCGCGACCGAGACAACGTCGCGCGTAGGATGAAGCCCGAACAAATCGCCAAAGCCCAACGCCTAGCCCGCGAGTGGAAGCCGAAGACGTGGGAAGAGTTGAAGCCTGAGTGACACCCACAATTTCGATAGCGCAACAAAGCACAGCCTGCGGTATCGTCTCGCGTAGAGGTAGATTCTGCCCGTGGTCAACGCCTACAGATTGAAGCAACTGAAACAGGCGTCAGGGGCGGAAGACTGGACCGCAGCAGCAGACATCTGCCTGAAGCTTTCCCTAGAGTCGAAGGGAACGACCGATGAGTTCTGCGTCGAAGAGCTGGCAGGGGCTGTACGACGAAAGGACACCGAGTGGCTGGAGTTCATCATCAACCAGCTAGTCGCCAACTAACTCCAGCACCCGCTCCACCGTCACCCGATACCGGCGCTCATAGCCCACCAGAGAGACCCGGAGCACTGTCTCGGGCGTTGGTATGGGACCGTGCCACCACTCGCTATCGAGGCGTTCTATAGCGATGCTGGCGACCCCCGTCGCACCATGAGAGTAGCGACGAGGGTCTGACCGAAGACGCACGACCGAAGGTGACCGAAGGGACCGAAGGTGACAGTCAGGAAACCTATTCTCTACTGGAAATGTTCCACAGATCCGCTCTCCAATCGACACATGCATTGAGTTAGATCGCGACTACAGCGGAAACCCTTGCACCTGTTGTTAACCTGAAATCAGAACGGCCCGCTCGAAAGAGCGGGCATTCTTCGTTTCCCCTGGGAATCATCCCGAAATGCCGCGATCACTTCTTAGTGTCCAATCAGCTCAAGCGATCCAGCCGAGTGTCCGAGAATGTCCACAAGAGCAGTCCAGAACCATCCCTAACTCAATGCTATCAACGACTTATACCCATGTCGCCATGACATCCACGGACAAATGCGGACATCTGCGGACAAAACAAGCCGCCCTGTGGTCATTCTCGGTCGATCCTGTGACACCGCCGGCTAACGCGGGCGACTTGTTCGCCGGAGGATGACTAGGCGGTTCTCGGCTAGGTTGCGGAGTAGCGGCAGGTGGGCGGTGGCTTGGTCGGTGGTGGCGAGGAGGGCGACGAGTTTCGGGTATTTGGTGGCGACCGGTTCTAGGTAAGTCGGGGGAAGAAAAAGGCTGATGCCGGGGGCGGAGACAAATTCGAAGTGCTGGGCGAAGGCTTGGCGAACTTCTTTGACGGACGGGTAGTAGGCTTCAAAAACTTCGTCTTCTGCTGGGGCGTCGCTCCATTCGCTACTGGCGGATTCGCGACGGTGCAATAACGCGGCCAGCGGGTAGAGCAGGGTTTCCCACAGGCAGTGGCGGTTCATCAGAGAAAGCGCGGCAATGCCGCCGGGGCGGACGAGTCGCCCTAGGTCGGAGGCCAGCGCAGAGAGGTCTTGGACACAGTTGATGGGTCCGAAACTGGAGAACGCTCCGTCGTAGGGGCCGTTGTTGAGTTTGGACAGCGATTCAAGCGACAGTGCCTCGACGGTGACGCGGTCTTCGTCGACGGTGCGATAGCCAGCGATCTCGATCATGGCCGGGGAGACGTCGATGCCGTGAACTGTGATGTCACGCTTCGCCAGGTGGAGAGCGTCTTCGCCGGTACCGCAGCCGAGGTCGAGCAGGTGTTGTCCAGGTTGAAACAGCCGATCGAAGTGTCGCCAAAGCGCCTCTCGTTGTAGACGTCCGATGTGGGATTCGGTGAAGTCGGTGTCGTAGGTGTGCGCGAGCTGGTCGTAGGCGTCGCGGACGGCTTGGGTCTGAGGAGTCATCACCGAGGGCGTTTCCATCAGCTTAAGGGAGTAGCATGGACATCATGGATCACGATGAAGTTTTGCGCCAGCATTTGATCGAACTGCTCGACGGAGGGAAGGCACATCTCCGGTACGACGATGTGGTCGATGGTTGGCCGACGGCACAACGCGGGGTGCGTCCTGAGGGCTCGAATCACTCGCCGTGGGAGGTGCTGGAGCACCTGCGAATTTGCCAGCGCGACATCTTGGAGTTTTCGCGAGATGCGGATTATGAATCCCCTGCGTGGCCTGCGGGCTATTGGCCGATGGTGCAAGAACCGCCGACTGATGAGGCTTGGGACGAGTCGGTAGCGGCGTTCCAAAGTGACCTGGCGGAGATGAAAACACTGGTCGAGGACGAGGCGCAAGACCTCTACCAACCGTTCGCCTGGGGTGAAGGGCAGACGCTGTTACGCGAAGCGATGCTGGTCGCCGACCACAATGCTTACCACTTGGGTGAGTTGATGGCGCTGAAGAAGCGGTTAGTAGCCTAGGCGGATTTCGCCGGACGACTTGCCTTCAACGGTGCCAGAGGTGAGCCATTCGACAGAAGCGTCGAACATGAGTAGCCGGTTGGTTTCCCACATCGCGTTGTGGGAGGAGCACGCCAGGTCGACGAAGACTTTTTGCTTGGAACCGAGGTCACGATAGAGCGCTTCGACGCGCTCGATAGGAACCTGGGCGTCATGGACTCCGGCGAATAGCAGCGCTGGTGTCGTCATCTTGGTGACGGTTCTGTTTCCAAAGCCCCAACAGGTGACGAGCGGCGCACGGCGAACGCCGGTACCCCAGGTAGCTCCCACCGGATCGGATTCGAGCATGTCAATCCAGACGGCGTCGCTGACGGCTGGAGTGAACTGATCGGCGCAGCCGACCTGGCGCGCCCAGTTCGCGTCAAAGTCGCTGCGTGACTGCTTGCTCATGACCGGTCCGTCGGCAGGTACCTTTTCGGGGCGCTGTCCGCGATCGCCCTGGTAAGCAGGGGCGAGGAGGACGAGGGTGTTCACTTTTTCTGGATGGCGCGCTGCGTAACCTCCGGCACGTGGGCCGCCGAGCGACCAGCCGAAGAGACTGATCTTGTCGACGCCGCGAATCTCTTTGAGGTGTTCGACGACGGTATCGATGTCATGCCAGTCGGACTCGATGGTAGTGAGACGGCTCGTGTAGCTGGCCTCGCACGGCTTGGGTGCGGAGCCGGGGGTGAGGGCTGCGCGGTGCGCTTCTGAAAGATTGCAAGGGTCGTTCATCGGCGTGGGACGAGTGGAGCGACCGTAGCCGGTCATGTCCATGGAGAACGTGTCGAAGCCAGCACGGGCGATATGCTTCATCCAGCTATAGCCGTCGTACGGTGCGTCGAACGCGACTTCCGCTGGCGTGCCTGCGCCGTGAATGAATAGGACGACACGGTTCTCAAGCGGTCCGCCACGGAGGATGGTGCCGGGCTCGACGATTTCGCGGACGTAGATCTGCGTCGTCTGGCCCTCGATGGCGGGCACCTTCGAGATGACTCGGACGTAGTGGTCGGTGGTGACGAGGTCTCCCGCGAAGGCGGAGGTGGTGAACAGGGCGATGGCGAGCAGAGTGCGGATGTGCATGAGAGTTGGCACAGTATACAACCGAATGGCAGCGGAAAGCCGCGCCAAGCACCGCGCTAGCAGCTTAGCGAGATATGCCAGACCGCGATGCGTCGGGTAGTTCACCCATGCCGAAGTAGCCAGGCGCGGTGTAGACCGAGGCACTGATTGTTTCGGAGCGCTGCTCGTGCCAGGCAGTGAGCGGGTCCTCGGCGAAGTTCTTGAATTTCGCGACTTGGACTCCGGCAACAGTCACCTCGGCGACCTGCTTCTTCTTGAGTTCTTGGCTGCTGCCAGCGGCGGCCAGCTTCACCTTGCCCTTCAGAACGTGCAGCGCCGAGCTGCTATCACCAGCGATGTCGAACCTGAACTCTCCCTTGGAGGCGATAGTGGTCTCTGTGTCGCCGACCAGCACGGTAAGAGGAGAAGATTTCTTGATCTTGAAGGCGTCGACGATGATCGAACCGCTGTGGAGTCGCACGGTTGCCGCAGTGCCGTCCGTAGCGACCAATTCGATTTCGGAGTTGGCGGCGAGACGCATGAAAGAACCCGCCGTGGCGAAGACTTCGGCATTGCCTTTGTCGGATCGCAGCCGCTGTGCCACTCCAATGACCGGAGGATTGCTCTCGTCGACGTGAACGAGTGCATCTTGTAGGAATACAGCCCCTTTCACGAAGTTGACTGTTCCTGGCTTTTTGGCATCGTCGGCAGCAAACGCAAATGCGGAAACCAGCACGATTAGAGCTAAAATTCGTCCATATAACATTCGTTCGTTCCTCCTACCAGGAGAGCCCGGATGGGGTTCCTCCAGTTGACCTGGAGTCTACGGAGTAGTGCGCAGGGTGTCAATCGCAATATGTAAAGTGTTGGCGATCGGCTGGCTGAAGTGGGGGGGGCGCTGGGTCGGCGCGATGGGAAGGCCTCGCCACGCTCAGTGCGGGCGACCCGCGTTACATGTCAGACTATTGCGCACGCGTCGATTTAAGCTGCGCACTCTGTTTTGACCGTTATCCTCGCGTTTCTATTTTTCCTACTACTGTTCGTCGGCATTGGTGCCTATGCGGCGAGGCGTAAGCGTTCGAAGACGACCGATGACTATCTGTTGGCTGACCGTAGCGTGGGGCCGTGGTTCACGGCCTTGTCGGCGATGGCCACGAACAGCAGCGGCTTCATGTTTGTCGGCTTTGTTGGTTCTATCTACGCCTCCGGCATCTCCGCTGCGTGGCTGAGCGTGGGCTGGATATTTGGTGCCTACTTCACCTGGTTCTGGATTCCCGAGCGGTTGCGCGAGCAGAGTGCGGAGCAGGGAGCGAAGACGATCCCCACGTTTCTGGGCGGAACTACCGACGGCTCGTGGCCACGGGCCACGGCGGCCATTGTGACGTTGCTTTTCTTGGGAGCTTACGCTTCGGCACAACTGAGCGCCGGTAGCAAGGCGCTGCAGGTGTTGTTCGGATGGCCCCATGCGGTGGGGGCCGTGATCGGTGCGGTCATCGTGCTGGTCTACTGCTTTTCGGGCGGCATTCGTGCCTCGATCTGGACCGACGTGGCGCAGTCGTTCGTGATGATTGGCTCGATCTTCTTGCTGGCGGGTGTCGGGGTCGTGGAGGCTGGCGGCTTCGCATCACTCTGGCAGAAATTAGAGGCGATTGACCCGCAACTGGTACGGGTGGTGCCGGAGGATTTCCGGTTCGGGTTCGGCCTTTATCTGCTCGGTTGGCTTGCAGCCGGAGCCGGCATGATCGGCCAGCCACAAATTATGGTTCGCATGATGGCTGTAAAGCGAGTCGAGGACCTACGCCTGTCGCGCCACATCTATTGTGGCGCCAACGTGTTGTTGTCGATCGGTTGCGTCGTTGCGGCGCTGAGTTGTCGGGTGCTGCTGCCTGCCGATGGCTCGTTTGACCCGGAGTTGGCGTTGCCCACGCTGTCATTGGAGTTGCTGCCGCCTGTGTTGGTCGGGCTGATTATTGCGGGGCTGTTTGCGGCGTCGATGTCGACGGCGGATTCTCAGGTGCTGGTCTGCTCGTCGGCAATAACGCAGGATCTGTTTCCGAGTTGGCGAGACTCTTATGTCAAAGCCAAGATCGGAACGGTGATTGTGGCGGTGGTCGTTTTGGCGATCGCCCTGACGGCGAGTGAGAGCGTCTACACGATGGTCATCATTGCCTGGTCCGCGTTAGCCGCCGCACTGGGGCCGTTGATGGTCGTCCGCTGCTTTGGGTGGCGCGTAACGCCACGGTTGGCGACCACAATGATCTTGACGGGCGTAGCGACCGTACTCCTGTGGCGGTTCGGATTGGGGCTGAGTGGTGCCGTGTACGAAGTTTTGCCGGGGGCGGTGATGGGCTTCGCCGTGTATTTCATCGGGCGAGGAAAGTAGTCGGATGCGCTCGTCTCAGGGCCCGTCGGCTGATCGAGCCGGACGCGCCAGCACTGACTGGCGACACTCGTCGGTAATCTCGACGCTCATCAGAAGGCACATGCGGGGCTTCTTCGAAGGTGAGAGCCTCTGTTAGGTGTGACCTCTCAATAGGTTGTTCATTCGGTCCCGGACCAGGGAAGCTGGAGTTATCCCACAACAGCAACCTTGGAGAGACCGAATGAACATCCACAAGAATGCACGATTGACGCCTTATTTGCGAGTGCGGATCGTCGAGCGCGTCCTCGCCAAGCAGCAGACGCCACGGGACGCCGCGGCGGCCTGTGGCGTCTCACTGAGAACCATCCACAAGTGGCTGGCGCGCTATCGCAGCGAGGGTGTCGCCGGTTTGCACGATCGTTCCTCGCGACCGCACCGCAGCCCGCGACGGACCTCTCGGGCGCTGGTCGAGCGCGTCATTTCTCTGCGCCGCCAGCGTTGGACCGGCCGACACATCGCCCAGGCTGTCGGCCTCTCGCCCGCTACCATCAGCCGCATCTTGCGCCGCGCCGGCCTGAACCGTATCCGCGATCTCGAACCTGCTCGGCCCCTGCGCCGCTACGAACATGCCGCCCCCGGCGATCTGCTGCATCTCGACATCAAGAAGCTCGGCCGCTTCCTCCGCGCCGGTCATCGCGTTACCGGAGATCGCTCTCGGGCCAGTCGCGGCGCTGGCTGGGAGTTCGTGCATGTCGCTATTGACGACAACTCCCGCCTCGCCTTCTCTCAGATCCTGCCCGATGAACGCAGCCACTCCGCGGTGGCTTTCCTCGACGCCGCGGTCGGTTACTACCGCTCCCTCGGCGTCCCCATTCGTCGTTTGCTCACCGACAACGGCTCTTGCTATCGCTCGCGCCTCTTCCGCGATGCTTGCCGTCGTCTCGGCATCCGCCACCGCTTTACCCGTCCTTACACGCCGCGCACCAACGGCAAGGCCGAACGCTTCATCCAGACCGCTCTGAGAGAATGGGCTTACGCTCGCTCCTACTCCTCATCCCAGCAGCGCGCCGCTCATCTGTTACCCTGGCTCCACCATTACAACTGGCATCGCCCCCACGCCAGCCTCCACTACCTTCCCCCTTTCTCCAGACTCCTGATTCCCATGAACAACCTCTTGAGGCTCCACAGTTAGGCGCTGCCAGTCGCAGCCGCCTCGTTCGCTTGCAAGACGCGCATCATGTTGCCGCCCAGCACCTTCGAGATGTCTTCGTCGGTGAACCCACGGCTGCGAAGTCCCGGTATCAACTTCGGCGTGTCGGCGATGTCCCTCGCACCCTCGGGATACATGAGGCCAGCGGCGTCTAGGTCGGAACCGAATCCGACATGGTCGGGCCCTGCGACGGTCGCCGCGTGCTCGAAATGATCGAGGAGACGGCCGAAGGGCACGTTCCCCAACCGCTCGACTTGCTCGGCGTCTACCTTCCATAGCTCGGTCAACCGACGCTCTCGATCGTTGGCGAATTCTTCGTTGATCGTGGCGCGTCGGTCGGCGAGGTCCGACAGGTCCGGCGGCGGCTGGCCGTAGTCGTTGACCAACATGCCGTTGTAGTAGCCGATGGCGAGGACGCCGCCATTATCCGCGAGAGCGCGGAGCATGTCGTCGGTGAGGTTGCGCTCGGAATTGGCTACAGCGCGGCAGGCCGAGTGCGAAGAGATGATCGGTGCTCGCGAAATCTCAAGCGTCTGGTAGAACGTTGAGTCGGCGGCGTGGGCGAGGTCGATAATGATGCCGAGACGGTTACATTCACGGACGACGTCTTTGCCGAACTCGGTCAGTCCATCCGGCCCATCGGGGCTTTCGCCGGACCTTGCCCACGGTGTCGAGGCGCTGTGGGTGAGGCCCATCGATCGGATCCCGAGACGATGAAGCTGGCGTAAGACAGCCATGCTCGAATCGATCATGTGACCGCCTTCGAGCGAGAGCATGATGGCGATCTTGCCGTCTCGTTTGGCCCGCAGCACTTCGGCTGTCGAAGTGGCCAAGACGAGGTCGTCGGGGTGGCGCTTCACTTCTTCGACGATCAGGTCCGTGATCTCAAGAGCGCTCTTGACGGCTTCGAGTTCGGTCTTGTTGGTCGCACTGGTGAAGACGGCAAAGAACGAAGCGGAGATGCCGCCCTCTTGCATTCGAGGAATGTCGACCTGGTGATAGGGTCTCCGAACAGCGAGGTCGACGCTACCCCGGAGCATCTTTCCCGGTGTGTCGCAATGCGCGTCGAATACTACGGTACGCGCCAGCAACTCGGCGTCAGTGGAGCCGCCCGCGGCCAGCTCGATGGCCGCTTCTTCGCCCGGATTGCAGGCCACTAGCAGCCCGGATGCCGCGCCTGCAATCGTGCTTCCCCATTCGCGTCTCGTCAAGATGTGTATCCCTCAGCCGGCGTGATTGTAACCCAGGACGTGAACTGGATGTGGCCGCTAGCGCGAGCTTGTCCGCTTCGCGGGGTGCGTGAGTGGGGTGTGCCTCTCTGGTTGGGGCTTACGCTTGATGGACCTCCGGCCCACTAGCGTGGGGGCCTGTCCGCTTCGCGGTGGACATTGATGGACCTCCGGCCTGTGTGGGGAGGAAATCGCAACCTCACGGTTGCGGCTCTGTTGCTGGCATGTCCGTTTCTGTGGATCTGCGATGCGTTCGACCGCCGCTTGGCGGCCCTGCGTGACTACAGGACCGCCGAAGCGGCGGATTGTGAATCCCAACTAAGCGGGGAGACACCAAAGTATTGGGCCAGCCCTGAGGAACTGCTCCCTCGATACGCTGTTGGCATTTTGGTAGGCCAACTCACCGAAGGTTGATTCCCAGTCGACTGGGGACGCTAGCTAACCTCACAAAAATCTAGCGCGCTTCTGATCCTAGGTGTAGCAAACCGTGTCAAGTTTTTTGCCCAGATTGAAGCGTAAGTTGTTGATTTGGTGGGATGAAATAGGGTAAGAATATACTTGACTCATCAGACTAAAACCCCCATACTGGGTTCATGGCAAACGAACCTAAGACACTTCAAGAGGCCATCGTCTACTTCGCCGATGCCGACAATTGCTTGAACTACCTGGCCATTCGTCGCTGGCCAACGGGTGTCGTTTGCCCGCGTTGCGGCTCTAAGAACATCGGCTTCATCAAGTCCCGTGGCTTGTGGCAGTGCAAGGACCGTCACCCCAAGGCTCAGTTCTCCATCAAGGTCGGAACCATCTTTGAGGATTCCGCTATTAAGCTCGACAAGTGGCTCTGTGCCATGTGGATGCTGGCTAACTGTAAGAACGGAATCAGCAGCCATGAACTTGCTAGAACCGTCGGCGTAACTCAGAAGTCCGGATGGTTCATGCTTCACCGTCTGCGCTTGGCGCTCCAGGATAAGGATTCTGGGGGCAAGCTGGAAGGTGAAGTGGAGGTGGACGAGACATTCATCGGCGGTAAGTTCCGAAACATGCACAAGATGCGTCGCCGCAACACACCGAGGGGCGGTAGCACTGGTAAGGCTGTCGTCATGGGAATGTTGGAGCGTAAGGGCAGGGTTAAGACTCGGGTTATCAAGAACACTCGCAAGCCCGAACTCTGGACTGGTATCTACGAGAACGTCGAAACCGGAACCCAACTCTATACCGACGAGTGGAGTGCATACCACGGCATTGACGCCGAGTACCAGCACTCTGTCATCTGCCACGCCGAAGGCTACGTCAAAGGGCAAGTTCACACCAACGGAATCGAGAACTTCTGGAGTTGCCTCAAGCGATCGATTGGTGGCACCTACGTGAGCGTCGAGCCTTTCCACCTGTTCCGCTATCTAGACGAACAAGCGTTCCGTTATAACAACCGGCGCGATATGAACGACCGGGATCGCTTCAACGCTGTTGCCGAGAACATCGTCGGCAAGCGTCTCACCTACGCCGAAGTCACCGGCAAGGAGGGAGAAACCGCGACCTGTTAAGAGGTCACCTTACCGTGGGAAGCGTGGCCCGAAACCGAAGTCTTAGATTTTGGTTTCGGGCCCGGCCTGTTAGGGTTCTTCAAGGCTTCGACCCGGTGGGCCTGAACTCGTTGTTTAACCGTAGAGCCCGATACGTGTATCACGGCATCGACCAGGAGCGTAAAAGCGGTGAATTCCGACCCTGTGGTTGGCGATTTCAACGGATTATCTTGACGCAACACATCAATGGCGTCACAATTGGTTGTAGCCCTGAGGCGCGGGACGCCAACATCTGGTGTCCCGGTTGGAATGAGAGGTTGATGTCCTCATCCTAACCGGGTTCCCTCAACGAGTCAAGGCCAACTGGAGGGGTACGTGTGCCTGCCTCCAGAACTTGGGGCCGCGTTGCTCCCCAATTCAGATACAAGAGTTTTGAGGGAGTCTCATGCCGATCAATATCACCCACAAGTACACAATAGTTTGTGATGAAGTACGCACAGAAGACAACGGAAAACTCATCGTTTTGGGGATGTACAACGGTGGGTCGATCCTGGTGCCGAGGCTCCCGTTTCAACTGCCTTCACTCACCTTCCTAATGGTCTTGGAATCCGAAGGTGAGGGGCGGTGGCCCCTCACCTTGAAATTGACTCACCTAGAAACAGGAACGGTAATAGCTGATGGGCACGGAAGTGCCCAGTTCCTAAAGCCCGGAACCGCATCGGTCCCAATCAAGCTCGCCCCTCTCAAGTTCACAAAAGAGGGGGCCTACGACTTCTTCGTCCAGCTAAACGGGCTAGACCAACCGGTCATCACACAGATCAGCGTGAACTTCAACCCAAAGGTGATCCAGTGAGCGCCTCTTACGCAAACACGAGGTCGCCAGAGCTAGGCGCTGCACTGGCTGAAGCAACAGAATCCCCGTCGATTGAGATAACGGCCATCGGAGGCGTAGACGAAAACGCGCCCTTGGCGGCCTCAAAAAGCCCCTTCTTTAGGTCTGTCGGAAATCACGCTGGAAGAAAACTCAAAGTACAGAGCCTCAATATCGGCAAGAAGTCCGCTGCCTTCCATCTCGCCGTCTTCCGTGAGGCTAAGCCCTACTGTTGCGTCGCGAAACGAATCAAGAGAAACCGCTCCGCTCAGATAGCGAACTAGTTCTTGAATAACCAAGCTGTCTTCAACAATCATTGTTATGCCTCCCAAGTCAGAGCCTACAAGCAAACGCGTAACGAAGAAAGAGCTAATCGACGAGTTCCATCAGAACCAATGGGAGCAGCGTCTCGCTTCGTGTCAATGCGTTGAGTACAAGAATAGGCCAACATCGCCCAACGGTGTCCATCCCTTAGGGACCAGCAGCTTAGTGTACAAGTTCCTACAGAACGGGACGCTCGTCGCGGTGGTTGCACAATTCATCTACCCGGACGGGACCATCAAGGGCCGCCACCCTGTCAGGCTCCTCATCGGCAAAGTGTATCACTACTTTTAGACGAACTGCACACTTTTTAGTTTCGCACCCCGTGCAAGCTATTCATAGCGCTGAAGTTATGGCGCTATGGGGGAAACTTGATCAGGAGCGGACCTGATGAGTCAAGTATATTCTTACCTGAAATAGTTGACAGGGGTGTTCGTCCTTTAGGGCGACTGGCTCGAGAGGTGACAATATAATTGAGCTGTCCCGGTTTGTCCCCCCGGTTTCCCCCACCGAAGGTGCGTTGCGAAGCCTTGTGGGCCGCGATGACACAACGCATGTTCCGCCTCGCTGCGGCTTAGGAAATCGGTAGCGACCGCCGATCGCTACCGCGGCGGGCTCGCGGTGCCGAACCGCTTTCGACTCCACCCTGCCTCCGACCGCGCGAACGCTGCCCGTTTCTGTCGCTGGCCAACGGAAGAGCTATTCCTTCACATCTTCCTGTCCCCAGTTTTCTCCGCTCCGCTCGCACTTTCGCTTCCAAGTACCTAGCACTTCAATTTGACCCAGTCCCCCTCGCCGGTTTTCGCCGTCACGGCAGACTTTGATGCCCAGATCGCCTTCTTGGCAAAAGCGGAGCAGACTTCACTGGCAATGTTTCCATACGCAAACCTGTTGCCGCCTTCACCTGCTGTGCTGCACGACACGATGTAAATCGTCTCCGCGGATGCCCAATCGACTTTGTCGGACACATCGTCCTGATACGCCTTCCACGTGCTGAATCCGCTCAGATTGTTGACACTACCGTGTCCTACAACGACGACAATCCCCTGGGATGCTCCACCGTTTCCTTTCAAACTCATATTTCCGGGAACGAACAGCCGGTACCCTTGCTTTGGACCGGGCACGGTCGTGCTGCCTTTGATGATGGCATTTGACGTGCCCCCCATAAACTCGACCAGATAGGATTGGAAGTTCTCCGAGAGAAGAAGGAGAACAAGGATGAAGAAGAGTCGATTTACCGAAGAGAAGATCATCGAGGTGCTGAAGCATCTGGAGGCGGGCCGGAAGGTCAGCGAGCTGAGCCGGGAGTACGGCGTTTCAACAGCAAGCATCTACGGCTGGAAGTCGAAGTACGCTGGTCTAGAAGTGAGCCAACTCAAACGGCTCAAAGAGCTGGACGAAGAGAACCGCCGGCTGAAGACGCTGGTGGCGGATCTGAGTTTAGACCAGGTCGCGCTGAAGGCGGTGATTGAAAAAAACGGCTGGAGCCGGTAGCGCGAGGCGGCGACGCACGCTTTCTCATCGCAGGTTTTCCGATGAGCGAACGTCGCGTCTGCCGCCTGCTGGGACTGGACCGTTCCAGCTATCGCTATCGGCCGAGACCGAACCGCAACGAAGAGTTGTGCGCACGGTTGCGTGAACTCGCCGCCGAACATCCGCGCTACGGCTACCGCCGGCTGGGTGCGCTACTGCGACGCGAAGGACGACGCGTGAACCACAAGAAGGTCGAGCGGCTCTATCTCCAGCAGGGCTTGGCTGTCCAGCGCCGCCGACGGAAGCGACTCGCGCGGAGTGCTCGCACTTCCGCGACGGCGCTGGAGCGAGCGAACCAACTCTGGTCGCTGGACTTCGTCTCCGACACGACCGCGCAAGGGCGCGTGCTGCGCCTGTTAACGGTCGTCGACGCTTACACGCGAGAGTGTTTGGTGATTGAGACCGATACCTCGTTGACGGCACGGCGGGTGACGGCGGCACTGGAAAAGGTCCTCGACGAGCGACCGCAGCCACAGAAGATTCACACCGATAATGGCCCGGAATTTCGCTCGCGCTGGTTTCAATCCTGGTGCCACGACAAAGGGATCCGGCTCGATTACATCGAGCCGGGCAAGCCGATGCAGAACGGCATCATCGAATCCTTCAACGGTCGCCTGCGCGACGAATGCTTGAATACCAACTGGTTCCGCAACCTACGCCATGCGCGACTGACCGTCGCGGCATGGCGTAACCATTACAATCAATTGCGTCCTCATAGCTCCCTCGTGAACGACCGGTCTGATAGGTAACACTCTAAACCGGACGGATGGGTAACAGTATAGGCGGTGGTCAGTGGCCCCCGCGGGGGCCACTGACTGCCGAGCCGAGCGGCCACAGTACGCGGTTGGCGGCGTCGAACAAGGCGAGTTCCACCGGACCGAACCAGATCTGCCAAATGGCTTCGTCCACTTCGACTAGCCCGACCAACTCGCGAGCCAACGCTTCACTCAGGAAGTACTTCTCGCCGAGGAACTTGATGCGTCCGTCGTGGCGCACTCGTCGGCGCTCCCAGTGCCCCGGGTAATCCAGATCAGCAAGCTCGCTGGGATAGGCGCGTGTTGCTGGTGCATAGAACGCCGCCGGGGGCCGCTGTCTCAACGCTTCATGCGGACGTTCTTGGTTGTATTCATGACGAAAGAGGTCGAAGCGGCGCTGCTGTCGGCGACGATCGCCAGCCGGAGGTCTCACTGTCTCGGCTTTGAGCGTGCGGTGTAGCCGCTCGTGGCGACCGTTCTGCTGCGGCTTGCCCGGCTCGATGCGCTCCACCGCAATGCCCAGCTTCAGCCACCAGACGTTCAACCGGCTCAAGCGTCCGGTGCCGATGGAGGCGAACGGCGAACCGTTGTCTGAGCGTATCCTTCGTGGCAGCCCGCGCTCCAGAAACAACCGCTCCAAGCCTCGGCGGGCCTCGGCGTAGGATGTGCCCACGTGTGCGGTGCAGTTGAGCAGGAAACGACTATATCCGTCGACGACCGTTAGCGGATAACACAGCACGCCGTCGCCGGTGCGAAACTGCCCCTTGTAGTCGATCGTCCAGAGGTCGTTGGGCGCTTCGGGTTCGCGCAACGGACTGGGTGCCGCTTCGGCCAGTCGCCGCATCCGCTTGCGCCCGCGAACGAGTCCGGCTCGCTTCAGCGCGTCGCCGATCGTCGACGCCGCTGGCCAGCTTGTCTGTGACTCTTTCGACTCCAGCCAGGCCCTGAGCTTCTTCGGCCCCCAACTCGGATGCTGCCGACGCGCTTCTATCACTCGTCGCTCGACCGACTCGGGTATCCGACCGGGCTGACGGTGTGCCGCGTGCGAGCGGTCTTCCAGCTCTGGCCAACCGCCTTGACGGAAGCGTTCTAACCACTTGTATCCGGTCCTGCGGCTGATCCCGTAGAGTCGACACAGCGCCGCCACGTTCGTCGCCGCCCCCGCTCGCAGCCAGTCTTCAATGAATCTCTTGCGTTCTTCCATCGGATAGGTCTCCTTCCATGGCATCTCGCCATGGTGTTACCTATCCGCCCGGTCTAACCTGTTACCCTTCCGCCGGTCTGTACACTCGGCTACCGGACGCCTAACGAGTTTGCTAACCGAGTTCTTCCAGTTCCCCTTGGTTGATATTTCGGGGGCACGTCACATTGATCGAACTCATGACGATCTCGTCATCGGGCTCGGTTGTCAATACGTCGTACATGTCGACCTCGCTTTCATGTGAATATACCCGTTCTCGAAACGCCTATGGCGCCAGGAACGTGTTCTTTGACTGCAGCCCAATAATTTGCGGGGTGTTCGCTCCTGGGATCGGCATTGTAATCGTCGTCGTCGTCGGCCCGGATTTTTCGATGATGCCAGACCCTTGCGAGACGTCGAACCGGATCCCGAAGATATTCAGCCAGTTCACCGAGGCGCTAGCCTTGCCCTTGATGTACTGTTCATACGTGGTGGTCGTGACAGTCAGGGTCATCGTCGGTTTATACAGAACAAAAAATGCGCTCGGCACCAGGTGCAGGGGCCCATTCAGACCGAAAAAGCTTGCCGAGTTGAAGTCTCCGCCGGGCTCGATCGGAATGTCGGGATTGACGACGGTCGGATCATACCAGGTCCCCATTTCGATTGGATAGCTCTCGGCGCCGACCGCCTTGAAATTCAGACTGTAATGTTCGTCCTGAATAATCCTCGAGGTATTAACGGCGTTCTTGGTCGAGAAGTTCAGACAGTGTTCCTCCACGCATTGCGTATACAGAATTTTCCACGGGTGTTTGATCGTTTCATTCCCGGTGATGGTAATATCCAGAGCGTACTGGCCCTTCGGCGCGGTGTCCCAGTTGATCTTGTCGTTCGCCAGGTTCCCGCTAATCCCAAATCGCGGAAGCTTCTGCGGTGCGCCGTTGGGAAACGTCACGGTGATCTGGTCTTTCGTCAAATTTTCGGACGCGACAGCGTATGGGCTTTTGAGCTCTTTTGTTATTCTTGTCAGATTGCTTTGCAGTGCCGTCATCTGCCCCTGAATGTTATTCAGCTTTGAATTGTACTGAAACCCATTGACCGAATTCAGCCAGGTCGGAAATGGCGGAGCGTTTCCGGATCCGTCGGAGTTCAACGATTTCCAGGTGCTATACGCAGCCTGAGCAGACTGCAACTCGGTAGTGTAGATGGCCTGTAGATTGTTGTAGTCCCGAAGAGTGGTTAGATAGTTTGGATCCTTATTCGCGTTCGAAACTTTCAGAGAATTGACAAGCGACGCGTAAGAATTGTAGAAGTTCGTCCCCGGCACGTAAAACCCGCTTACATTTGTAGAAGTCCTACTGGCGTTCGAATACACGCTGGATTCATTGCCATCCACCCAAGTGGCCGGGATTGGCGTGGTGGCAAACTGAAATATATCAGAAGCCAAACCAGGAAACTTGCTGACGAGGGCATCGTAAAAATACTCTGCTTGCGTTGTTTGGTTAGTAATTTTTGTCATCGTATATTATCCTTTGTTGTTATCAAGTTTTCAAACCTTCCTATCATGGATGTCATCCAATCACAAGTCATGTTGTCATGAACTAAAGAGATTGTTGGCATCACTGAGCTTCAATCCAAATATTTGACAGTGATTGACATTACCGAGTAAGGGTGCCTTCATCACCCTATCGCCTTTTTGTATAATTTTCTCGACCTTCGCAGTTCTGGATCCATAGGCCAGCATGGCCGGATTCATTCCTAACATAATAGCGGCGATATTATTTGAACCTTCTATGCAATTCACGCTTGCATCCATTAGCCGGCCATCTCGATCAAGTTCTTCTGAGCTAAACGGTTTTAAATTTTCGTTTTTTAAGCCACGTACCACTGTGCCTGTCTTGATGTCACTCATATTTCTCCCTTATCGATGTACTACCGAAACTCCACATTGAGCCGTCTCTGTTCTTCGATGGTGCTTGAGGGCCCCATGCGTATGTTCTCCTTTGGATTCGGACTGGCTTCGGAATACCAGCGGAGCACGCGGCAGCGGGTCGGTGCTACGCAGCGGCCCGGCCACGTTGCCAGTGATCGGTGACCCAACAGCTTTTCTGATAGAGGGGATAAGTTGTGAGTTGGCCCTTCCGTACCAGCAGACACAAGAAGCGGGACCACGAGTCCGTGCGACAACGTGATAACCAATTGGAGTTCAGGTTTCCTTGACATAATCAGGTTCCTTCAACGAAGAATGCCGCGACAAAGAAATAGGAGGAATAGAGACACAAAGAACTCCCTACTATTCAAAGTCCGGCTTTTTGCGTTCGTACTTCTTTGCTGCTTGCTCAGGCTAGCTGTTTCGGTTCGGGCTCCGCATCAGGGAATCCCGGATTGTGGGTATGGGGGATTCCCCCACGAGAGCTGTTGGGGATTCCCCCATGGCCACCGGGGGCGGCATCGATTACGCCCAGCGCCCTTGCGTCTTTGACGTCTGAAATTGGGGGCAAATTGGGGCCGAAGGGAATCGGCCGAGCACAAGATCGGTCGGACAGCTAGGCCGTGTCGAGACCGGGTCCAATCTGCGGGCACACGTAGTTCTCGCCGCCTAACACGCAACGGATGGCAATCAGCAGCGTCTCGCTCATCTCCTGCTTGAGGACGTAGCCGCTGGCGCCGGCGCGCAAGGCGCGTGTGACGTAGCGCGGCGCATCCAGCAGCGAGAGCACCACCAGCGGCAGACCCTCATCCTGCGCGCGGATTGCCGTCACCAGTGCCAGCCCGGCGTGGCTCTCGAGCGAGAGATCGGCTATGCCCAGATCGGGCCTGGAGGCGGCAATCACCTGGAGGGCTTCCCGCTGGGTGGTCGCTTCCGCGCAGACGATGAGATCGGGCTCGCTTTCGATCAGGGCGGTGAGCCCGCGCCGCATGAGGGGGTTCTCGTCGATGATCAAGATGCGCCGCTTGGCGCTTCTTTCGAGTGTGGTAGTTTTTCCGTGCATCGGTCAGGCGTCCCTCCCGAAGGCTCACAAACAACGGCATCGTCGGGTCGGCCGGCAACCTTCACTCCCCTTATCAATGCACTATCGGCGGCGCAGGAATATCAGGGCGAGCCCTAATGCAGGCAAGGGGGAATCCCCTATGCAGTGACTGTCTCGCAGACCGTTGCGGACTTGTGTCGGAGCTTCCCCTATCTTCAGGCGAGCCGCGCGAGTCAGGGGCAGTGAAAGAATGCTGGGACAGGCGTCCGAGGCGCGAAACGTCTGTTGATTCCTGCAGACTTAGGCAGGCGACGCGTGAGCCCGCCCGGAGTTTCTCAAAGCGCCTCAGTCAGCGGTTGCTGCTCCCGGGCGAATCCGCTCTCGGCGGCCACACAATGCCTTCTTGGCTGCGGCCCGTCCATGTTGCGGAATGTGGCGGAGAAACCGACGGTCAGCGGGCGCCGCCGGCTTCAACCCATAGGGCGGCGCGGTGGGCCAGTTCCGGGGCGGACTCGAAGGTCAGCTTTTGCTTGATGTGCTCGCGGTGGGATTCAATCGTCTTGATGCTCAGACAAAGGGTCCCCGCGATTTGCCGGGTGCTCCGGCCCTCTCCAATCAACCGAAACACCTGCAGTTCGCGGTCGCTGAGCGCGTCCAGCGGCGAGTCGGATTCGGACACTCGCCCGCCTACGTATTTCGCGGCCAGCCGCGCCGGGACGTTGTCGCTCATGTACGTCTCGCCAGCGAGCACACGGAGAATGGCGGTCAGCACCTTGTCGTCGAGCTGCTGTTTGGTGACATAGCCCCGCGCGCCGGCCCGTAGCGAGCGCTCGGCATACACCGATTCGTCTTGCATCGAGAGCACCAACGCCGGAATATTCGGGTAGCGGGCCTTCATGTCCTTGACCAGATCCAGGCCGTCGCTCCCAGCCAGCCCCAGATCGACGATCACCAGGTTGGGCGGGCTCTCGCGGATAGCCTTCATCGCGGCGTGGCAGCTGGGGGCTTCCCCACAGACGGCCAGTCCGGGCTCGGACCCAATCAGGGCGGCCAGCCCGCGACGCAGCATGGGGTGATCGTCAACGATAAGGATCTGTTTCGCGTGCCTGCGCGGTCGTTTAGGTTGTGTGTCTGGCATGGTCGCGATCCTCGGCGTCGCCGGGTGTCTCGGGCAATTGGAAAACGCAGCTCACCACCGTCCCTCGCCGGGTACGCCGTCGCACCTCGAGAGAGGCGCCGATCAGGCGGGCCCGGTAGGCCATGGTGTGCAGCCCGATCCCGTCTGAGTCGCGTGTACCTTCGGACAGGCCCACCCCGTCGTCGCGGACCGCGAGCAGGACTTTGCCGTCTCTCAAGCACAGGCGGATTTCTATGCGATCGCCCCTTGAGTGGGCCACCGCGTTATGCACGGCTTGCTGAGCGATGCGGAACAAGTGCTGCTCGACCTCGTGGTCAAGCCGCGGAATGAGGCCCTCACACTCAAGAGTGCACGATGTGCGAAACATCTGCTCGACATCGTGAGCCAGCGCCTCAAGCGCGCTGTCGAGGCCAATCTCTCGCAGCCCGACAGGGCCAAGACCGCGCGCCAGGTCGCGGGCCTGGGTGATGCTATCGTTGAGCAGCTTGGTGATCTCGGCCGCTGCAGCGGACACTGCGGGCTCGGACTTCACCGTTGACTTTCGAGAAAGCGTTGCGCTCAGGGCCGCGATACCCGCCAGGTTTTGGCACAGGCCATCGTGTAACTCGCGGCCCAATCGCTCCTTTTCTCAGTCGACGATCTCGAGGATCTCCCTCTCCAGCCGCTTGTACTTGGTGATGTCCCGGGCGGTAGAGTAGATCTCGGGGCGTCCGGGCACTATCCGCGCATTCCACTGCAGCCAACGGTAAGAGTCGTCCTGGTGACGGTAGCGATTCTCGAACATGATCGTCGGGACGCCTGCGCCAAGCCTGCCCACCTCGGCCCGTGTGGCCTCGCGATCGCTGGGGTGGACCAGGTCGAAGAACGGCCGGGCTTTCAGATCTTTCAGGGTCCATCCCAAACAGGTTGTCCAGGCCGGGTTCAGGCGCTTGAAGTATCCGTCGAGACCGGCGATGCACAGCAGGTCGATCGACTGGGCAAAGAAAAGGGCTAGTTCGTCCTCGGCCCTCTTCGTCCGCCTGGACAGAAGTTTGAGGTTGTTTCCCGCCCCGCGCCGAAGAGTTACCCGATTATCGATCGGCTCACCCACGCTCATTAGTCGCTATTGCGTCCTGTTGACTCAGTGTTTCCGGCAATCCCGCGTATGAGTCTACCACGGAAGGGATATTTCGGCACTATATGATAATTATTCCAGGGAATCGGGGAAATCGGACGACGATCGGTGACTAGTAGGGATCTCGCCCTTAGAGAATCCTTGCGCCCTGCCATCCTGAAGCCGGAACGGCCCGCCACGAGCACGCCGTCTCCATTTTCGGAGTGATCTCGCAGTGCCGGTTCCTCTCGCATCGAACGATCCGAACCGACTGGCCCCAGCGAGCCTCAGAACCCGCTCGATGCCCGGGAATGTCGCCTTGTTGAGTCCCTAAAACGAGCCCTTACCAATCGAATTAACAGGCTAAGCTGATCTGGGCGAAATTTCCCGTGCTGCAGACGCCGGTCTGATGCGACGGTTGGGCGGCAGTTTTGCGTACGAGAAGGAACGGGGTCGGGTCAACGAGTCGCTGTCGCCTGCTGGCGGGCATACCGCGACTCTACGTATTCGTCGAGGATGTCGATGAATTCGGCTACAATTTTGTCGCCTTTCAGGGTGCGTAGGAGGCGGCCGTCTACGTAGACGGGGGCTTTGGGTTCTTCGAAGGTGCCGGGGAGGGAGATGCCTAGGTGGGCGTGTTTCGACTCGCCGGGGCCGTTGACGATGCAGCCCATGACGGCGACCTTTAAGTCTTCGACGCCGGAGTGGGTTTCTTTCCAGACGGGCATCTGATCGCGCAGGTAAGTTTGGATCTCTTCGGCCATCTCTTGGAAGAAGGTACTGGTGGTGCGTCCGCAGCCGGGGCAGGCGGTGACTTGCGGGGTGAAGCTGCGCAGGTCGAGTGACTGCAAGATCTGCTGGCTGACACGGACTTCTTCGGTACGGTCTCCGCCGGGCCTGGGCGTGAGTGAGACGCGGATGGTGTCTCCGATGCCTTGCTGTAAGAGAATCGACAGCGCGGCGGCGGAGGCGACGACGCCCTTGACTCCCATGCCAGCTTCGGTGAGGCCGAGATGCAAGGGATAGTCGCAGCGGGCGGCCAGGCTTTCGTACACCGATGTCAGGTCTTGGACGTTCGACACTTTTGCCGACAGGATGATGCGGTTGTGCGGCAGGCCGTAGCGCTCGGCGGCTTCGGCAGACTGGAGTGCCGAGACGACGATGGCCTCGCGCATGACTTCTGACGCGTCCTTCGGCTCGGGGAGTGCGGCGTTGGCGTCCATGAGTCGGGCGAGCAGCTTTTGGTCGAGCGAGCCCCAGTTGACGCCGATGCGAACGGGCTTGTCGTACTCGATGGCGCACTCGATCATGGTGCGGAAGTTGTCGTCCTTCCGCTTGCCAATGTCGACGTTGCCGGGGTTGATGCGGTACTTGGCGAGGGCACGAGCGCAGTCGGGGTACTTCTTGAGTAAAAGGTGTCCGTTGTAATGGAAGTCGCCGACGATGGGGACGTCGACGCCTGCTTCACGAACGGCGGCGACGAACTCGGGCACGGCTTGAGCGGCTTTGTCGTGATTGACGGTGACGCGCACTAGCTCGGAACCAGCCTTGGCGAGGGCGATGGTCTGCTCGACGGTGGAGGCGGCGTCAGCCGTGTCGGTGTTTGTCATCGACTGGACGACGATCGGGTTGTCGCCGCCGACAAGTACGCCAGCGATGTCGCAAACGGCGGATGTTCTACGAGTTACGGGCATGAGACGGAGCGCAAACGGAAGGTGGCTGCAACCTGAATTCTACCAGAGGGGCTACCGAGGCGCTCAGTGCATGACGAGGTAGATGGTAGAGTGAGACGAAGCTGATAGGGGCAGCTTCTCCCTCAAAATGGACCGGATTGGCCGCTATAAGATACTGAGCGAGCTTGGCCGCGGCGCAATGGGTATTGTGTACCGCGCCGAGGATCCGAAGATCGGTCGCCAGGTCGCGATCAAGACCCTGAGACTCGCCGACAAGGCGGATGATTCCGAGATCGCTGGCTTGCGCGAACGGCTGTTGCGTGAGGCTCAGTCGGCGGGACGGCTCTCACATCCTGGCATCGTTACGGTTTACGACGTGGGCGAAGACAATGGCGTCGCCTATATCGCGATGGAGTTTGTCGAGGGTCGCACGCTCGAAAGCTACTTGCGTGAAGGCTTGATGCAGGACCTGTCGTTTGGTGCCGAAGTGCTGCTGCAGTCGGCGGCGGCGCTCGATTACGCGCATTCGAAAGAGATCGTCCACCGGGATATTAAGCCGGCGAATCTGATGGTGACGGCGAACAACGTCGCCAAGATCATGGACTTTGGCATTGCGCGGATTTCTTCGTCGCAATTGACGCAGACAGGCACGGTGATGGGGACGCCGAGTTACATGTCTCCCGAGCAGGTGCGTGGCCAGGGGTTGGATGGACGGTCGGACCAGTTTTCGCTGGGCGTAATTGCGTATGAGCTATTGACGGGGAAGAAACCGTTTGCCGGAGACAACCTGACGGCGGTGATCTTTAAGATTGTTTCGGCGGAACCTGCGAAGGTGACGGATCTTTGCCCTTGGTTGGTGCCGCAGGTCGACCAGGTGATGGCGCGCGCGCTGGCTAAGAAACCGGAGGACCGTTACGCGAACTGTCTGGCGTTGGCCGAGAGTTTTCGGGCAGCGGTTGAGGGCGTGATTGTCCCGGAAGGCGCTGAGGCTGTGACTGCGCCTGGGCTCGACCCGGTAGTGACGCAGGGCGTCGCGCGGGAGACTGCGGCTGCGAACGCCGAGACTCAGATATCCGTCGCGAGCAACGACACGACCGAAACGCAGGTAGTCGACGAGCCACTGAAGCTGCCGCCAATTGACCGCAGCGTGAGAGCGGAACCGGTGGAAGAGGAGCCGTCCGGCGTCCGAACGTTTGCTTGGGCTGCCGGTATCGCGGCGGCCGGGGTTCTAGCTTTTTCCGGAGCTGTCGAAGCGACCGCCGGGGGTCTTCTGGCCGATCCGGTGAACGCGACCCAGCAGGCGTGGGCGATCTGGTTTGGCTCACCGACTGAGGAAGTTGCCGAAGAACCGCCGACGATGATCGACGAGGGTGGTGTGGTGTTTGGCGAAGTCGAGCCCGCAGATGAGCCCGAGCCTGACACGACCGTGGTGGAAGCGGAGTCGGTGACCGAAACCGAAGAGGTGGCACTCGCTCAAGAAGCGGAGTCGGTGACCGAGACCGTTGTTCCGGTTGCAGTGCCTGAGCCGCCGCCGCCGCCGCCGAAGAGAGTGGCTGCTCGGACGGCTTCGGTGTATTTCCGGACGACGCCGCCGGGTGTGACGATCGTCGTCGACGACCGTGCGGAATGGACTTGCCGCACGCCGTGTACTTTGCCGAATCTCACGGTCGGACGTCGCACAGTGGTTGCGCGGCGAGCAGGTTTCCAGACGACGCGGCGGACGTTTGCTGCGGGGTCAGAGCCCGAGATGATCGTGGAGATTGGACTTGAGGACGCCCGGGTTCAACTGCTGCTGAGCAGTCAGCCGGATGGCGCGGACATCTATATTGACGGCAGGCTGATATCGCAAAAGACGAACGCGAAGATTCCGCTGCCGGAAGGGACCTACCGCATTAGGGTGTCGAAGGATGGCGTGGGCGAGGCCGAGCAGGTCGTCCAGGTGAACCGGCAGAGTCTGCCGTTCGCACAATTTATCCTAGAGGGGACGGCACCTTAGCCGAGAAAGGCCGAATCGTTCATGTTGGAGCACATCATCGTGCGAGGTGCGCGCCAGCACAACCTGCGCAACATCCACGTAGAGATCCCCCGCAATAAGTTGACGGTGGTCACGGGCCTGAGTGGATCGGGCAAGTCGTCGCTCGCCTTTGACACGATTTACGCCGAGGGCCAGCGCCGCTACGTCGAGACATTGTCGCCGTATGCGCGGCAGTTTCTCGACCAGATGGAGCGGCCCGATGTCGACTCGATTGAGGGGCTGAGCCCGGCGCTTTCGATTGAGCAGAAGACGACGAGCCGGACGCCGCGATCGACGGTCGGGACGATCACCGAAATTTACGATTACCTGCGGCTCCTATATTCCTCGGCCGGAAACCCCTATTGCGCGAACTGCGATATCCCGATTACGCGTCAGACTGCGGATCAGATTGTTGAGCGGATACTAGCCGAGCAGCAGGACCGCAAGATCGTTGTGATGGCTCCGGTGATTCGGGGGCGTAAGGGTATCTACCGCAAGGAGTTCTCGGACTTTGCCGCGAAGGGATTTCTGCGGGTGCGCGTCGATGGTGAGATGCGTTCGCTTGATGAAGAGATCAAGCTAGAGCGCAACAAGAGCCACACGATAGAACTAGTGATTGACCGGATCAAGGTGCGGGAAGGCTCCGACAAGCGGCTGATCAATTCGATTCGCACAGCGCTGAAGTTGGCGGACGGACTCGTGGTGGTTGGTAACGAGAGCGGTGGCGAGACACTGTTTTCGGAAAAGCTGGCTTGCGTCGAGTGTGGCGCGAGCGTACCGGAGTTTGAGCCAAGGTCTTTCTCGTTTAATAGCCGCTACGGAGCATGCGAAGAGTGCAACGGATTGGGAAGTCTGTGGGACTTTGACCCGGCGAAGCTGATTACCGATCCGTCGAAGCCGATCTTGAGCGGTGCGATACCGACGTCGTTGATGACGTCACGAATCGAGGGCAAGGTGCGGCAGGCGGCGAAGCGGCGTAAGGTGTCGTTGCGGGCGAAGGCGGCGCTGCTGGACCAGGAAGAGATCGACTTTTTGCTGAAGGGCGGGGACGCCAAATTCCCTGGGTTGATTCCGCTGCTCAAGGATTGGCACGACGACGACCTGACGGACGAGTATCGCGAGTGGCTGATGCGTTTTCAGTCGCCGTTGCCGTGCCCGGAGTGTGGTGGCGCGCGACTCAAGCCACAGAGTTTGGCGGTGAAGCTGGCCGGGCGCTCGATTGCGGAGTTTGCGGCGTTGCCGATCGGTCGTGCGGCCGTGTTCGCGGAGACTCTGGGCCTGAATGAACGCCAGCAGCAGGTCGCCGGGCGCATTTTGGAAGAGGTCCAGACGCGGCTAAAGTTCTTGTCGGCCGTGGGCTTGAACTATCTCAGCCTGGATCGGTCGTCGGCGACGCTATCTGGTGGCGAGGCGCAGCGGGTGCGATTGGCGACGCAGATCGGTACGCAGCTGCGAGGCGTGCTCTACGTGCTGGACGAGCCGTCGATCGGCCTACATGCGCGTGACAACGCAAAGCTGCTCGATAGCCTTTTTCGACTGCGCGATTTGGGCAACACGATTCTGATCGTGGAGCACGATCAGGAGACGATCATGCGCGCTGACTACGTTTTGGACCTCGGGCCGGGAGCGGGTCGGCTTGGAGGAGAACTCGTGGCGTACGGCACTCCCGATGAGGTGGCTCGCTCCGAAAAATCTCTGACGGGGCAGTACCTTAGTGGGCGCAAGGAAACGGGAACACCAGACATGCGCCGCCCAGCTGGCGAGAAGCGACTTGTGGTGCGGGGCGCAAAGGCTTTCAACCTCAAGGACATCGACGCGGAGATTCCGTTGGGGACGCTGACGGTGGTGACGGGCGTTTCGGGCAGCGGCAAGTCGACGCTGATTAACGGCATATTGCATCCGGTGTTGATGAGGCATGTCTATCGCTCGCAGACGAGTCCGGGTAGTCATCGCGATGTGCTGGGGCTCGAACACGTCGACAAGGTAGTTCGTATCGACCAGTCGCCGATTGGGCGCACGCCGAGGTCGAACCCCGCGACTTATACGCAGATGTTTGGGCCGTTGCGCGAGTTCTTTGCGATGTTGCCGGAGTCTCGGGCGCGTGGCTATAAGCCGGGGCGGTTCAGTTTCAACGTCAAGGGCGGAAGGTGTGAGGCATGCAGCGGTGACGGCAAGCGTCGCATCGAGATGAACTTTTTGCCGGACGTGTTCGTGACTTGTGATATTTGCCGTGGACGCCGTTACAACCACGAAACGTTGCAGGTGAAGTATAAACATCACTCGATTGCCGACGTGTTGGAGGCGACGATTGAAGAGGCGTTGCCGCTGTTTGAGAGTCTGCCGAATATTCACAACAGGCTGCGGACGCTGGCGGATGTGGGACTAGGGTATCTTCATCTAGGTCAGTCTTCGACGACGCTTTCTGGTGGAGAGGCGCAGCGCGTGAAGCTATCGCGGGAGCTGAGTAAGCGGCAGACGGGCCAGACCGTGTACTTGCTCGACGAGCCGACGACAGGCCTGCACTTCGATGACGTCCGGAAGCTGCTTGAAGTGCTGCAGCGACTAACGGACCTGGGCAACACGGTAGTCATCATCGAACACAACATGGACGTGATTAAGTCCGCGGACTGGCTGCTCGACTTGGGGCCGGAAGGCGGCGAAGCGGGCGGCCAGTTGGTCGCGTCGGGGACTCCGGAGCATGTCGCGGCCTGCGAGGCGAGTTACACGGGCAGGGAACTCAAGAAGATGCTGCTCGCTTAACGGAATTTGGAACGGAGAGGCGCTGTTAGGATAGAAGCTTCCCCTATGGAACCTGATTCGTTTGAGCCGCAGCCGTCCAGCGTGCCGCAAGAGTCGCCTTCTGCCGAGGACGCTGTCGTAGCGGCAGCCCCGCGCCGCGATCTCTGGGGCTATTGGGATCTAGCGGGGTTCCTTTTGTTTTCCGTGGTGGCGTTTGGCATCTGTGCGGTGGCTGCCGCCGTGCTGAGTGCGGCGCTGATTAACTTCTTTGGAATCCATGCGCCGCTTGCGGAGCCACCCTACATGGTTCATTGGGCGCTCGGGATACAGGCGTTGTGGTGGGCTCTACTCTTTGTCTACTTTTACTACGTCATTTCGATTCGGTACAAACTTCCATTTTGGAAGGCGTTGGGATTCTTGCCCTATCGTGCGCCGACGGCGTGGTTTGTTGTACTCGGAATCATGCTCGCTTTCGGCGTCGGCCTTACCGGGCAGTTGATTGAGGCACCAACCGAGACACCGCTCAAGGATATGCTGAGCGATCCGGATACGATGTGGCTGATGGGGCTGTTCGCTGTGCTGATCGGTCCCATAGTCGAAGAGATCACATTTCGCGGTTTCCTGTTCCGCCCGATCGAACGGGCCCATGGGGCGCTGGCCGCCATCATTGTTACCAGTGCCATTTTTACGGCCCCCCATGGGGATCAATACGATTGGCATTGGCAGATCCTGGTGCTGCTGTTTGCCGCCGGGGCTTCGTTTGGATTTGTCCGATGGAAGACCGGTTCATTGTGGCCCGCGATCGTGATGCACATCGCGTACAACGGAATTCAGTTTGCCGCGTTTGTTTTTCGAGACGAACTCGGAACGGAATAGACCGCCTCTGAGCGAGGCGATTAGGAAGGATCGATGGTTAAGACAATTGATTGGACAGATGACGGCGTGGTCATGATCGACCAGCGGCTCCTGCCCTTGGAAGAAATCAACAATACCTACACCGATTATCAAGGCATCGCCGAGGCGATCGAGACGATGGTGATTCGCGGCGCCCCGGCTATTGGTATCGCCGCGGCGATGGGCTTTGCGATCGGAGTCTTGAAGGCTTCGGATAAGAATCTCGACGAGCAGGTCGAAGAAATTTCGAAGGTGCTTGCAGCTACGCGTCCGACGGCGGTGAACCTGTTTTGGGCGATTGAGCGCATGAAGAAGCTCTACTCAGAGCTGCGTGCCGACGGTGTTGATCTGGCTACGTTGCGCCAGCGTCTGGTGGACGAGTCGAAGGAAGTGTTGCGAGACGACATCGAGATCAACAAGCAGATGGGCCGCAACGGTGCTGCTCTGTTGCCTCAGGGCGCGACGGTGATGACTCACTGCAACGCTGGAGCGTTGGCGACAGGCGGCTACGGTACGGCGTTGGGCGTGATTCGCGCGGCGGTCGAGAGTGGCAATCCCGTGACGGTGTACTCCAACGAGACGCGTCCGTTTATGCAGGGTGCGCGGTTGACGGTGTGGGAGTTGCAGCAGGATTCGATCCCTGTGACGCTGATTACCGACAACATGGCAGGGCACACGATGAAGTCGGGCAAGATTAGCGCGGTGGTAGTTGGCACGGATCGTGTGGCGGGCAATGGCGACGTCGCTAACAAGATCGGAACCTATACGGTGGCGGTGCTGGCGAAGGAGAACGGCATTCCGTTCTATGTGGCGGCACCGACCTCGACGTTGGACATGAGTCTCACCTCGGGCGATCAGATTCCGATTGAGGAGCGCGACCCGAGTGAGGTGACGCAGATTCGTGGGCAGCAGATCGCACCGCTGGGAACCGATGTGATCAACCCCGCGTTTGATGTGACGCCGAACAAGTACGTTACGGCGATCATCACGGAGAAGGGTGTGGCCAGGGCGCCGTATACCGAGTCTCTGGCTGCGTTGATGAAGTCGTAGCGTTTCGGAGCGATAACCGTCAATCTTGGGCCAGCGCGCGTTCTGTGGGCTGTCCATCATAGAAGAGGCACACCAAATGGTCGGACCGAAGGGGCCCGAATAATGCTCGGCGTCGTAGGAATAGCATTGTCGCTGGTGCTGCTGATGTGGTTGGCCTATCGCGGCATTAATGTCTTGATACTTGCGCCAGCATTGGCGCTACTGGCCGTGCTGTTGGGAGGGGGGGCGCCATTGCTGGCGACCTATACGCAAGTCTATATGGAGAGCCTGGGTGGGTACTTGGTGCGGTACTTCCCCTTGTTCATGCTGGGGGCGATCTTCGGCAAACTGATGGACGATTCAGGCTCGGCTCGAGCAATTTCGCACTTTATCGTTGCCCGATTGGGCCAGCATCGGGCCGTGTTGGCCATCGTACTGTCGTGTGCGATTCTCACCTACGGTGGCGTGTCACTGTTCGTCGTCGCCTTTGCCGTGTATCCGATCGCAGCCGCGTTGTTTCGAGAGTCGGGAGTGCCAAAGCGGTTTATTCCCGGGGCGATCGCGCTGGGGTCGTTTACCTTTACAATGACTGCCCTGCCGGGCACGCCAGCCATCCAAAATGCAATTCCAATGCCGTTCTTCGGGACGACTCCATTCGCTGCTCCGGGCCTTGGGGCAATTGGTGGGTTGATCATGTTGGGCGGTGGAGTGTGGTGGCTCAATACGCGGTCGCAAAGGGCGATGAACGCCGGTGAGGGATATGGGCAACACGTCGAAAACTTGGAAGTCAATGATAAGGAACGTGTGTTGCCGGCCTCTTGGTTGGCGATTGCTCCGATCGTGCTCGTCATCGGCAGTAATTTCGTGTTCAGCAAGTTGCTTATTCCCCACTGGGATACGTCGTATCTAGCGGCAACACAATATGGCGAAACAGAGCTCAAGTCGGTGCTGGGAATCTGGTCGATTATCTGTGGACTCATCATCGCGATTGTCGTGTTGATGGTCATTCACTGGAATCGATGGAGAAATCTCAAAGACTCTGTGAATCGGGGAACGATGGATTCGCTGCTGCCGATTTTTAATACTGCTTCTGAGGTTGGCTATGGAACCGTGATTGCTTCGTTGGCGGCGTTTGTCGTCGTGCGTGATGTTGTGGTGAATATATCGCCTGGGAATCCGTTGATTTCTGAAGCGGTGGCCGTCACCACGCTGGCGGGAATTACAGGCTCGGCCTCAGGGGGGATGAGTATCGCACTGACCACTCTGGGCGAGACATACCTACAGTTGGCAGAGGTCGCGGGGATTTCGCCGGAGCTGCTCCATCGGGTTGCGTCGATGGCATCGGGAGCGTTTGATACACTACCGCACAATGGTGCCGTGATCACATTGCTGGCGATTACGAAACTAACCCATCGAAATTCTTATGCTGACATTTTCATGGTAGCCGTCGTCGTGCCAGCTATCGCCACGATTGTGGTCATCACGCTAGGGAGCCTGTTTGGGTCGTTCTAAGGGCGGGGCGATATTCGCGTACCGTTTATATTGACTCATGCAAATCGGATTGGACATGCAACCGATCTGGGTTCCTGACCGACAAGCGATTGCTCGCTCAAATATCCATGCGGCACAGCAACGCCTTTCGCTGGGTTCGTACGACGCGTTCTATCGTTGGTCGATTGAGAACCCCACTGCTTTTTGGGCAGATGTAATCGAGACGCTCGGTATTTGCTTCGAACGAGTCCCCGACAGCATTCTTGACCTCGACTCCGGGCCAACAGCACCTCGTTGGCTTCCCGGCGCCAAACTGAACATAATCGAAAGCTGTTTCCAGGCCGAGCCGGAGACTGCTGCCATCATTTCAGGTGGTGTAGACGGCAATTTAGAAACGACAAGCTATGGCGAGGTGCGTCATCTAGCCAATCAAGTTGCCAGTGGTTTACGTCGTTTAGGATTGCAACCGGGTGATGCGGTCGCCGTGTTCATGCCAATGACAGCCCGATCGGTTCCCATCTACTTAGGCATCGTGCTCGCACGCTGCGTTGTGGTTTCCGTTGCCGATAGCTTTGTTAAAGACGAATTGAATGCTCGGCTACGAATTGGCGCGGCAAAACTAGTCTTCGTCGAAGCGTCGACTATGAGAAACGGTAAGCCGTTGAAGCTGTACGAACGAATCGTTGAGATCGCGGGGCCACCGGCGATTGTTGCCGATGACTGGGCGGCGAACGACGGATGTCTACGTCCCGGAGACGCGCTGTGGAACGATTTTCTCGGCCCGTCCGAATTCGACGAGGCTATCCACAGCGATCCCGAGACAACGATCAATCTGCTCTTTTCTTCGGGCACGACCGGCGAGCCCAAGGCGATACCGTGGGATCACACCACGCCCATCAAAGCTGCGTCGGATGGCCACTTTCACCAGGATATCCACCCAGGTGACGTTGTGGCATGGCCAACCAATCTTGGCTGGATGATGGGTCCGTGGCTCATTTTTGCCACGATGATTAATCGCGGTACGATCGCCTTGTTCGACGGAGTCCCCTTGGGTAAGCCTTTTGGAAAATTCGTCCAAGACGCTCGTGTCACGATGCTGGGAGTCGTGCCGAGCATGGTTCACCGGTGGCGCCAGGCTGCTTGCATGGAAGACTGTGACTGGTCCTCCATTCGGGTATTCAGTTCGACCGGCGAATGTTCCAATCCGCAAGACATGCAGTATCTCAGCCAACTAGCCGGCGGCAAACCAATCATTGAGTATTGTGGTGGCACGGAAGTCGGTGGGGGCTATGTCACCAGCAGCTTGGTCCAGGAAAATGTTGCCAGCACATTTTCCACTCCTACGCTAGGGACTAGGCTGTTGATCTTGGATAAAGAAGGTAAGCCTGCGAAGAATGGAGAAGCATTTCTTGTTCCACCCGCGATTGGATTTTCACGATGCCTTATCAACATGGATCATCACAAGGCGTACTACGAGGGTGTGCCTGTTGGCCTTCGGGGTGAAGCGTTGCGCCGCCACGGCGATCAGTTAGAGTCGTTGCCTAACGGCTATCTTCGTGTGATCGGCCGCGTCGACGATACGATGAACCTCGGTGGCATCAAGGTCGGGTCCGCGGAAATTGAACGCGTGGTGGCAGGTGCGCCGGGCGTCCAGGAAGTCGCGGCCATATGTGTTGCGCCTCCGGAGGGCGGGCCGAGTCAGTTAATCGTCTGTGTCGGCACTGGCCCCTCAGCGACAATGGATGCGGAAAAGTTGCAGCAGACGATGCAGCACGCCATTAAGACCAGACTGAATCCCCTTTTTAAAATTCACGACGTGTTTGTCGTCGATCAATTACCTCGAACAGCTTCAAACAAGATTATGAGACGCCAACTGAGGACACAATACGAGCGGCAGCGCACATGACCAAGTCTGAGTCAGTCATCGTAGTCACCGGAGCAGGCAGTGGTTTGGGGCGGGGACTGTCGATCGCGCTTGCCAAACGTGGGCACACCATTATCGCCACTGATCGGTGCAACGATGCCGCGCAAGAAACGATCTTAAGACTTCCGGCGGATGCGCTAGGCGAAGCCTATGAGCTTGATGTTACCTCCACCACGGCGGTCGAGCACTTTGCGCGGCAGATGGCGGACCGTAACGTCGGCGTATTGATCAACAACGCCGGCCTCCAGCATGTCGCTCCGTTGGAAGACTTCCCGCAAGAAAAATGGGATCTGATGCTCGACGTCATGCTCAATGGGGCCTGCCGCATGACGCGAGCCTTGCTTCCGGGTATGCGCAAGTCCGGCTACGGTCGCGTGATCAATATCGGCTCGATCCATTCGCTAATTGCGTCGCCGTACAAGACGGCCTACGTGGCGGCTAAGCATGGCTTGTTGGGGTTTTCTAAAGCGGTTGCCTTGGAAACAGCAGAGCTTGATGTGACGATCAACACGATTTGCCCTTCTTACATCCGAACTCCAATGGTCGATGCTCAGATCGCCGATCAAGCCAAGATGCACGGCATAAGCGAGGATGAGGTAATCGAGAAGATCATGTTGGAGCCGATGCCAAAGAAGGTGTTCATTACCGTCGAAGAGATAGCCGGTACGATCGAGTTTTTGCTCAGCCCTCACGCGAGGAACATCACGGGCCAGTCGATCATCATAGACGGCGGTTGGACTGCCCGTTGACGCAACTGTTGACGTGAAGTACCCCCGAACTGTCGAGCAAGGGTAACTGAAGAACCTTACTGCGGGATCGAATTACGATAGGGACGATCTGGAGGCGCATCCAGTGCTTGTACGTCTGACGCAGCTTCTAGCACCGTGGACACTCCAGCGGCACTCATCAACTCACGAAATACAGCCGCCGTTGGATCAGAAAATCTGAAGTCCGCGGTTCTATAGACACCTGCGGCAATTCTTAACGGTGTCCATCCAGAATCGTTCTTTTGATTCCAACTTTCCATATTGGCGCCACTTTCGGCGAGAAGTGTGACGACTGAAGAGAGTTGCTTGTAGGCCGCGCCATGCATCGCGGTCTCGCCTTTACTGTCTATGGCATTGATGTCGTTGCCCATTTCCAAGGCGATTTTCACTGCCTCGATCGCTTCGCTCTCGGTACCCGCATCCTCGCCGGGAGAACGTGTCCCGAGCCCGGCGGCGATCATCAGGGGTGTACTGTTGTCCTCGTTGGGTAACGTCGGATCAGCGCCAAGCTCGGCTAGAAGCCGCATCAACTCGGCGTCCGCGGTCCTGGCCGCGAGTAAGAAAGGTGTACCGCCGAGGGTATTCAGTACGCTACCCCCGACCCTTAACTTGTCCGTCACTCGGGCGTCGAGGTTAGCTCCATGCTCCGCAATCGTTCTAACGAACTGAAGACTGCCCATGGTTCCGGACCCTTCCGCAGCGGGAGTGTTATTGCCCCCGCCCGACTTACGGACCCAGGTGATCGTATGCAGGGCTGTCCAGCCCTGTTCGGCGCCGTTGGGATCCGCGCCCATGTCTAACAGCATCGCCGCGATTTCGTAGTGGGCGTTTGCGACGGCGATAACCAGCGCGCTAGTGCCCGACCGCGGCTTGCGAAAGCTGCCGCTGCTGATCGCGGCAGATCGACCGTCACGGCCTTCAGGAGTCTGATAAGTCTCATTCGGGTCGGCACCAGATTTCACTAGTGTCCGCACGACGTCCATTTGGCCTGCCCGGACAGCAAATAGCAGCGAAGTAAACCCTTCGGTTGAAGCAGCATGGATGTCCGAGCCCGCTTCGACCAGGGCGTCCACGGTTTCGACATGACCTTCGGCTGCCGCCCACATCAGGGCCGTTTGGCCACGCCAGCCTTCCTTCTTATTCACCTCCGCTCCATGCGCTAGCAGCTCCTTGACCACAGCTGCGTCGCCCGTCCGGGCTGCGGTCATCAGGACGGTTTCCCCTTCCGGAAGCGCTTCATTGGGATTCGCGCCAGCGTCCAACAGCAACTCGACCAGCGCCGCATCGCCGTTCGTACAGGCCAGCGACAGTGGCGTCGCACCGTAGCGATTCGCAGCCTCTACGTTCGCGCCAGCCCGAACAAGGAGAGTGGCCGCTTCCAGGTCTTCTAGGTACGCTGCCCAGTGAAGAGCCGTCGCTCCATCGGGTGCGGGAGCATTTACGTCCACTTGCTTCTGCAGCAAGCTCCGAATCGCTGCGATGTCGTTTGCCTTGGTGGCGTCTAGTAATCGGGTATCAGCAGCGGCACCATGTAGTGCTGCCACGGATAGCAGTGCTACGATCATCCATCCGCTAATCGGTCTCAACAAACGCATCATGGCAGTTCCTTATCACCCGCGATCACGAACGGATCTCAGAGAGACAGCGGCTCGATCATTTCGTCGACCCTTCCGTTGCTGTCGGCGAAGGAATCGAGACGAACACCCACTTTGTCCAACAAGGTAAGGTGCAGATTCGCGAGAGGCGTAGGTTCCGCATACTTGACGTGGCGCCCTCCCTTCAGTTTGCCTGCTCCACCGCCCGCGACGACGATCGGTAGTCTGGTGTGGTCATGTTGGTTGGGATCGCCCATGCCGCTTCCATAGAGATAAAGGGTGTGATCCAGCAGGGTGCCCTCGCCGTCTGGTGTAGACTGCAACTTCTCGAGAAAGTACGCAAATAGCGATACATGGTAGGCGTTGATCTTGGCCAGTTTCTCCAACTTCTCGGGATCTTTCCCGTGATGTGAAGTGGGTGGTGCGCCTCGGGGACGCCGATCTCGGGGTAGGTTCGGGTGCTCGATTCGCGGGCCATTTGAAACGTAACAACACGCGTTACGTCGGCCTGGAAAGCCAGAACCTGCAAGTCAAATAACAGCTTTACGTGGTCTCCATAGGACGCTGGCACACCGAGAGGGCGATCCAGGTCCGGCAACGGATTGTCCATGGACTGTTGCCCCGCTCTCTGGACACGGCGCTCCACCTCTCGAACTGTATCTAGATATTGGTCAACCTTCGCACGGTCTCCGGGGCCGAGTTTGTTCTGGAGGCGAGAGATATCGCCGTTCACACCGTCGAGAATGCTAGCATTCGTCCCCAGTTCAGCACGCCGTTCCGCGGCACTGCCTCCGTTGCCAAATAACCGTTCAAACACGACCCGTGGATTCCCTTCTGAGGGAAGCGGTGTCGTCGGCGTCGACCATGACAGGTTCGTCATATAGACACATGCCAGGCCGTTGTCACAGTTGCCCGTGTTGGTGAGCAGATCCGTGGCCAGCTCAAGCGACGGCAACTGCGAGTCCTTACCGAGTTGTTGCGCGGCGATCTGATCCACCGTTGTACCCAACTCATAGTCGGTTCCTTCCGTCATCTTCGCCTTGGCACAACTTAAGTAGGAAGAATTGGCCGTCGCATGGTTGCCGGTCGAATAACCGTTCTTGTTTTCAAGATTAGAGACAACGGTGATTTGATCCTGAAACGGCGTGAGGGAACGCAACGTAGGCGAGAGCTTGCTTATTTTGCCCGTCTCCTGAGGAGTCCATTGGGCCTGGTTGGATCCCATCGGGACGTAGATGTACCCCAAACGACGCACCGGTTTCGCCGGGGTCGAAGCCCAGGCGGTCATCGCCGGAATCATGGCATCGAGCAATGGCAACGTCAAGCTGACACCGGCGCCTCGCAATAACGTCCGGCGGGAGAGAGCCTTCTTCGTGATGATCATTGTGATCTCCTCATTTGAAACGGTGTGCTGTTAACGATACCCGAAATCAATGACGAAAAGCGGAAATTGTTGCGGGCGGCATCCCGGACGATCTCGCGGACCGCGGGGCTATCGTGGTATTCCAATCCACGACCTAGGGCATAAGTAAGTAGCTTCTCGGTGGTGGCCGTAACAAAGAGATCCGGGCGGCTCATTAGAGCCTCGCGGAGCCCAGCGGCCCCCTCGAATGTGGTGCCGTTAGGGAGACTCCCCGAGGCATCGATCGGCATCCCTTCCTCGCCGCCGCGCCAGCGGCCCACCGCGTCATAATTTTCGAGCGCGAAGCCCAGCGGATCCATTAGTCGATGGCAGCTCGCGCATGCGGGGTTCGAACGGTGCTCGGCCAAACGTTCTCGCATGGATAGAACCTTTCCTTCCGCTTTGCCTTCCGTCAGTTCCGGCACAGCTGGCGGAGGGGGGGCGGCGGCGTGCCGAAAATATTGGCCAGTATCCATTTGCCGCGAAGCACGGGGGAAGTGCGCGTTGGGTAGGACGTCACGGTCAAGATACTACCTTGGCTTAGCAACCCGCCCCGCACGCTGTCCTCATCAAATGTGACGCGCCTAAACCGGCTACCGTACACGCCAGGAATTCCATAGTGTTTGGCAAGCCGTTCGTTGAGGAATGTGTAATTTGCGCTGAGCATGTCGAGCAGATTGCGGTCTTCTCTTACAATGCTCTCGAAAAACAGCTCGGTTTCTCGCCGGAAACCCTGCCGCAGGTTGTCATCAAAGTCCGGGAACACCCGTGGGTCAGGAACCGTGAACGCCAGATTGCGCAAGAACAACCACTGGTCGGCAAAGCTGGTCACCAGTGCCTCTGAGCGCGGATCTGCCATCATTCGTTGCACTTGCTGCTGCAGTACCGCTGGATCGCTCAGTTTTCCTTGAATAGCAACATCGAGCAACTCGTCGTCGGGGATGCTGCTCCAAAGGAAGAAGGACAGGCGTGAGGCCAGTTCCAGGTCACTCAGGCGATACGCGGTATGGGGCTCAACATTGTCCGGATCTCGTTCGACTCGAAACAAGAAATTTGGATTTACCAGGACGGCCCGCAAGGCCGTTTCGATTCCCTTATCAAATCCCCCTTCCGCCCGCGCATATTCGTAGGATCGAAGAGGAGTCTCTAGGTCTGCGTCGGTAATCGGACGTCGATAGGCGCGACGCATCAACGTCGAAAGGATGCGCTTGGCGCAGCTTTCTTCTTCGGAGGGCTCTTCCGGTCGACAAACGAAAATCCGACGACGACTGGGTGTATCTCCAGGCCCCTTCACCGCGTACGGACCCAAGACAGAGATCGTGTACACGGCCGGCTGAATACGCGGATGCCGGTCCATATTGAAATGCACGTTATACGGTTGTCGCTCGGTCTCAAGCAATGCCGAGGTTTTCTTGAAGAACGTAGCGGCAACCACATGGGGGCCAGCTTCCACCGGAATCCGGACGTGGAGGTCTTTGTCGATGGCGTAATGATCGTTAACGCCGCGCGGAATCGCTTCCAGCGAGAACGTCTGCACCGATCTGCCGTCCAGCATCACGTCCAGCTCGTGGTGGTCATTCAGGCCTTCGATATGCGAGTCGCGGTCCCGCGCCAACCGAATCTGAATCTCGTATTCCGCGTCCAGGGGAAACTCATAGTCAACAGTCATTCCCCCTCGAGTGCCGAAGGGCAGGGCCTCGGCGCGGCCCTCTTGGGTGAGGTCGGGCGGAAGCATGAAAACGTCCCCGCCTGGAGAACGAATGTCCCCGCCGACAGCCAGACGGCTAATTTTTCCTGCCGTCGAGAGGTAGCGCTCCAATAACGTGGGTGACAGATCTCCCACGGTAATGTTGTCAAAGCCATGGCTCGTCTCATCGCTCGGCAAGAGGGACGAGACATCAACATCAACCGCGAGTAGGTCGCGGATTGCATTCCTGTATTCGGTTCGATTCAGCCGTCGGAATGTATCCGTCCGACCTGGATCGATATGAGTCGCGGCGGCTCGGTCCAGGTCGCTCCCCAGAGCGGCCACGACGGCGTCATAGGTTGCTTCATCTGGCCGAGGGAGTCCCAGCGGAGGCATATACCGAACATGGAGCTGCCGCACGACCCTTTCCCAGATTTCAGCGTTTTCGCCGACGTCGTCTGCACTAATCGTGTCCAGTGCAAGTCCCGCCGTTTTCGACGAGTTGTTGTGGCAGGCAACGCAGTATTGATCAATGACGGCTTGCTGCACCGACTTCGACTGAGGAGCAGATTGTTGCTGGGCACTCGCGATGCACACCAAGCTTCCAGCCAAGAAGCAGGCTCCGAGCCAGCGCGAATTCCAAACCGCCCGCGGATACGTCATGCAGACTCCACTACTACGCCGTATACGACCGCTTGTCTTGCGCCCGATCTTACGACTTGCGTTCTCACCCACTTCAGCACCTACCGTCTCGGCCTGGCGCGACACTGAATTACTCTCATACTGCTTGGCCCGTGAATGGGGCCAAGGCGTGAACGATTGATAGTCCCGCTCAGATTGCTGTTATTCAGGTGGCTCAAGCAATTATAAAGGCTGCTACGGATTCGCGGGCGCACATTCTCCTCAATTGCAAAGTTCTTGCCGAGCCCCAAGTCGAGATTCTAGGAGCCGGGGAATCGCACCGGAACGCTGCCTACGTTGCCCTGACGCTCGCTGGTAACACCTACCGAGTCGGTACCAGGTGGTACTCAGCGAAGTCTAGAAATCGCGCCCAGTCGTACGGCTCGATGGAGTGTCCGCCTTCGCGTATGTGGTAGCCGACATCGCTGTTGACGATTGGCTTGCCGACGGGCGGTGAATCGGGTGACTGCAGTCCGCGCTTCCCGAGGAGTCGATACACCTCGCTGGCGTGGTACGCCGACAGGTACTCGCCGCGAGCGTCCGCCCAAGTGTCGCCTGTGGCGCTATGGACGTAAACCGGACGAGGCGCGATAAGCCCAAGCAGCATGTGCTGGTCGACGGGCAGATCGTCTTCACGATCGACGAACTTCCAGGCGTTGCGGCTTAGCCAGTACGGAAAACGGGTGACCATCTTCGCGAGCGTCTCACCGAACCGGCGGCGCCACAGCGCAGCTCCCGCGCAACCGGACTGCGCCGATATCGCTAGCGCGAATCGCTCGTCTTGCGCGGCAGTCCACAGAGCAGCCTTCCCCATCTTCGAATGGCCCATCACAGCGACGCGGTGGTGATCGATGGCATCGTCGGTCTCGAGATAGTCCATTGCGCGCGATGCGCCCCACGCGATCACCGACAAGACGCCCCATTCGTTCGCCTTCGGGAAACTCTGCCCTTCGCCGTAGAAGAGTGGGTGGATGCCGTCGCGAAACTCCACCTCGTTGTGGCTCACCAGATCCTGTTGGTATACGGCGACGAACCCGAAGCCGTGACCGAGAATCTCGGCTAGCGGCCAGCCGTTCTTGAGCAGTCCTTCGCGGTTCGTGTCGGCTTCAAAATCATCTGACCTTGTGTCATCGAAACTATGTTTGAGAAAGGCTGGCACCGGCCCCATACGATCATTTGGGGTGAAGACTAGAATCAGCATCTCAGCCGAGCCGAGCTCATTGCTGAACCGGATCAACACATCGCGACGAGTGGAGATACCGCCCATGAATTCGGGGTCCGTTCGCACGGTCTCGAAGCTGGTCTCCACCGGGAAGCGAGCCTCCGGCACACCTCCGTAGACGAGGTTGCTGAACAGCGACAGGATCTGCGGCCTCCGCACATTTCGCCACTCTTCGGGAGTCGTGATCCGCTTGCCCTCCGACGTCACCAACAGAGGCGGGAGGTCATAGTTGGGAACGCGACTCTCGTCGTAGTTGACGTCACTATCGTCCTCTTTTCGCTGGCTGAAGCCGGGGAGCGCTAACGTCAGGAATACACAGAGAGCGACGAACGGGACGATGATTCTGGACATATCAATAGAGCGCAAGAAAATGCGGGAACAGGCAGCTACCTGTCCCCGCGCAAGACTACCTCGTACTTCTACCGCGCTAGCGGATCGGGTCGGATCTGGAACTTGACGAACTTACCTTTGGTGCCGTGGCCACCTTCGGTGTGCCAGATATAGTTCGTGCCGTAGTTTGCCCAGATCCCACGGCCTTTCCAGCCGGCGTCGGGATCGTCGATGCGACCGTCCAGACCGCGCGAGAAGAAGCCGAGCGGATACGGTACGCGTAGCGTGGTCCACTCTTCGGTCTCTGGGTTCAGCACCAGTAGCGAATCGGAGTTCGACCCGGTAGCGATCGGTGTGTTCGCACCGAAGCCGCCTACGTCGTGCTGGTCGACCCAGTTGTAATAGTAGAAATCGGCACCAATGTCCGTACCTTTCATTTTCGGCCCGGTCGCCGGATATAGCGTCCAGCCTTCTCGGCAGTCGCTGCCGTCCGGCTTATCGGGACCTTCTACCGCCTCGCACTTGCGAATATCCAAGCTGGCCAAGTGGGCGCTTCCAGCCAGCGCGGTCCAGACGACGCCGTTGGTGTCAATGTCGATTCCCCTGGGATCGAAGCCAGGGTCAGGCACCTGGAAGATCTGCGTCTTGCAGCTAGACGGAGCGTTGTCGCCACGCTGCATACGCACGATGTATCCGGGGTAAGTCTGTGATGCGCCCCATATGGAGTCGTCCACAGGGCTTGGGATGACCGAGTACATGCTGAAGTTGATCTGGGTATCAAGCGCGGGATCCAAGTCCCCTCCACCCTGTCCGGTCTCTCGGCCATCCGCGTTGTCGACTCTATATAGCGCGCCTTCGCGGCCCATCTGATTCCACGGCTTGGTGATTACGCCGTCGCCGTTGGTATCAACCACTGTCGGGCACCAACCCACCGCCTGCGCTTCATCCTTGGTCTCGTCGTAGACTTTGGTGTCGATCCAGGCAAACCCTGCGCCGCCACCATTAAAGTAGACCGTTTCATTCGGATCGTTATCGAACTGCAGGTGGTGTGTGCCGAAGCAAGTTTCGATGAGCGTAAACGTCCGCGTCTCGGGATCGTAGTACGACGCCTGCCTGCCGCCCCTGCGGGGTGTAAACCAATCGGCGTACTTGTTCGAGGGATCGCTGCACCACGCCGCGGCCTCACTGCCGCGTATCTTCGATGTCAGCCAGACGCGGCCCTTGCTGTCGAGCATGGGGTTGTGCGGATCAGCCGGATTGTAGGGAGGGTTGGACCAGATGTGTTCATTGCCAATGTACATGGACGGACGCATGGGTGCCGGGAAACGCGAGGGCACTTGATCCCTGGGTTCGCGCGTTGGAATGTCCAGCGCCAAAGTGTAGTTCTCTCGCGGGTCCATGATGACGAGTTGGCCATGTCCGGAGCTAGCGGCGTAGACGCGACCGCCCGCATTCACGCTGGGATGGTGCTTGTCGGTAGACGCCAAGTCATGCATGAACGTATGGTCACTACCTACGTCCCACTGGGTCAGCACAAGATTGCGCTCGATACCTGACGGTCGAGGTGGCACCGGCGGCAACGCGCCTGATGCGACGGCTTCGGTCCAGGCCGAGAAGGCATCAATCGACGTTTCTTGGCCCTGAATGTTCAGCACTCCGTACATTTGAGTGCCGCGGACACCTGTACCGAGACGCCACTCCCACGCCTCCGCGTGCGTCTTGAGTTCTGGTTTCGCTTCAAACACGTGGCTTACATCTCGAGTCGCCTTGTTCCCGATTTGGTGGCAGAAATTGCAATTCGCCTTGAAAGAGTTGAGCCAATGGCTTTGACTAAACATCGCAACTCCCATGCCGTTGCCGTCAGGGCCAGTTCCGGGGAATAGGCTCTTGTCCGGGGGTTCAAGCAGAGACAACCAGTAGTTGCCGGGGTACACTTGTGCCGCTTCTAAGGGCGTCGCCGCGACGGTAGCCTTAAGCGCAACCGGCTCGGTCGTCGGTCTCATCTCAACTGGTTCCGAGTCGACTAAGCCGTAACCTCTAACCCAGACCTCGTAATTCGCGTTGGGTAACTCGGGCAACACGAAGCGGCCTTCATCATCGGTGACGACGATCTTGACGAATTTCGTGGACAGATCATCTGTTTCGGCAATGACCCACACTCCCGCTTCTGCACCTTGACTGCTTGTCACCTTACCGCCGATGTAACCCTCTAGGGACTGTGCGCTTGCCGGGATTGCGGCAGCCAATCCGATGGCTAGTAAGACAATGAGGCTGGCGCCGATCAAGACGCCCCGCTCACACCGAATAATAGACGTGCTCATGAAAAAATCTCCTCGAGGAACGAGACCTTCGTTAACGGTGTAGCTTCTATGTCTCGCGTCGCGTTCGTGCGCCGAATATACAGGACGACGCTTGCCGAGCGCAATGACTTGCCTTCGATATCTCGGGAATAACGCCGCCGTGGTTTCGCCTCCGACCGAACTCAGGTGATGTGCGGACCTAGTTACAGGTTCCGCTTTCGGTGTTTGGTGAGGTAGTCGTTGTACTCGTAGATCGACTTAGGTGACCAAGGGGCGTTGACTTCGGGCAGGTAGGAGGCCAGGCGTTGCTTCGTCTCGGCATGGGCCGGGTCGGCGGCGACGTTGTTCCATTCGTGGGAGTCGTCTCGGTGATCGTAGAGTTCCTCCGAGCCGTCCTCATAGTGGATGTAGCGAAAATGCTCATCGCGTACACCGTGGTTGTTGCGACCGTAGGTCGTTAGCGCCACATGAGGCCAGTCGGCTGAACTCGGATCGTCCAACAGCGGGCGCAGGCTGCGGCCCTGGTTGGAGGAATTGGCCGGTAGGCCGCAGAGGTCGAGCAGCGTCGGATAGAGGTCGATCAGGCCAGCAGGTTTATGGGTGTTCCCAGACGCGATCCCGGGGCCAGCGACGATGAGTGGCGTCCGCGTGGCTTCCTCCCAGACGGAGTGTTTGGCGAAGCGATTCTTCTCACCGATGTGGTAGCCATGATCCCCCCAGAGCACGACATAGGTGTTGTCGGCGTAGGGGCTCGCTTCGAGAGCGTCGAGAACCTTGCCGACCTGAGCGTCCACGAAAGCGATGCAAGCGAGGTAGGCCTGGACGATGTTTTTCCACTCGCCGGACTCAATGGCCCAATCGGTGGTGGGCATCATCGGGACGGCGTGCAACTCGCGTGAGATAGCTGGCACGTCATCCTGGTCTCCGGGCTGGTAGGGCGGCATGGTGAGCTCTTCAGGGGGAAAAAGATCGAACCACTTTTTTGGCACGTGCCAGGGAACGTGCGGTCGGAGGAAGCCAGCGGCGAGGAAGAACGGCTTCTCATGCTCTTGCTCTAGCCGTTCGACCGCCCACTGCGCGGTGCGGAAGTCCGGCATCTCCTCGTCGGTCTCCGGGAACGGACCCCAGTCGGTACTGGTCTTGTCGGCGTCCCATTTGAGTCGTGTCGGCGGCTTAGGCCCAAAGCCGGATTCGCGACCGCCCGAATCCTCAAATGCGCCCTCGGGGGCGTGTCCGTGGAAGAGCTTCCCGACTCCCATGGTGTGGTAGCCGTTCTGCGAGAACCACTCGGGAAGAAACGGCGTAGAGCCAGTTTGAGGCGATGCTTCACGGAGGTCACGATCCCTGATCTGGCCGTAGATGCCGGTACTCGAAGGAAGGTAGCCGGACATCAGGCTCGCCCGAGACGGTCCGCAGATCGGAGCCTGGCAGTGAGCATCGTGGAAAACGACACCGCGAGCAGCGAGGCGGTCCATGTTCGGCGTGTGGGCCTGCGGATGGCCGTTCATGCAGCCGAGCCAGGTGTTGAGGTCATCGACCGCGAGGAATAGCACGTTGGGTGGGGCGGCTTCAGGCGTCGGACCATCTGAAGGCGAGCAGGCCTGAGTCGTAAGCGCGGCGGCGGAGAGTCCAAGGAATCGGCGACGATCGAGCATCGAGCGCAGTTTAGCGCGAGCGCGTGTGCGCTGCCGCTCAATCCCTATCGGTATTTCGCCCCCTGAACGACAAGCGGCTTCCGAACCAGTAACGGAAGAGCATGGAGTGCTGCGGTGCCCATCCTGCGGCCGGCCTCTCTGTGTACTGGAACTGGTAGGCAAGCGCAATCTGCTTGGAACGGTTGAAGTTCCACTGCACACCAAGCCGAGTCCGAGTACGGTAGAAGCCCCGCGTGTGATCGAACGACAAATCTTGCTGCATCCAAGGGGCAAACTTCCAATCGTCTGCCGTCAGTTCGACCCGCTGGCGATAGACGTTGAAATCCGCAACTTCATCGCCCCGGAAGTGGCGCTCGTAGAGTGTGCCGCCGTCGACAGAGATCTGATCCTTCCAGAAATGGGTCAGCGGGTATCGCACCAGAAACTGGACACGCTGGTCGAACGCCGCACCTCCTCCCTCTTTCGCGCGGCCGATCACGAACAGCCGACTCCGCAGCTCCCATTCCTCTTTCGGTAGGGCCACGGTGGCCTCGGTGGAGAACCTACTCACAAAGTTGCCATCGATCTCCTGCTCATCGGTCCGAATCGACGGAGTGACAGTCCAGACGAATTTCTCCCGTCCCAGGACGGTGTAGATGAATTCGCCCCAGACGGCAAACGGCGGGTCTTGACCCGGTTCTTCAGAGAGCCCATGTGCAGGTGTGAGGAGGCACAGCAGCACCACTAAGCCAATTGAGGCAGTTCGCTTCCTCCGCGCCGGCCTCCAACGCTCCATCGCTCTAGTTCGCCCCCCCCCGGCACCATCAGGCACTTGCTGAACACTAGCCGATGCCTGCGCATCGACGAACAATTATTCTAGAAAAAATACAGTTGGAAGTCACGCTGCTCGTTTATTTTCAGTATGTTACGCCAACTCATCACCCCGCCCCGAATGTTACTAACCCCTCATCACTTCCCGTGCGGTCGGAGTTGGAGTAGTGTCGGGCTAGGCCGAGAGACGCCTTGCTGAGGGAAACATACTCGATGAAGAAGACCACTACCGCTGCTGCAAGCTTCGACCGACGTTTGTACACACACTCGCTGATCGTAGTGATTCTTACTCTAATCTCGAGTCTGCCGTCATTCGCGCAGGACAAGCCCAACATCCTGGTTATCTGGGGCGACGATATCGGCTACGACAACATCAGCGCCTACAACCTGGGGATGATGGGGTACCAAACTCCCAATATCGATCGCTTGGCTAGGGAAGGTGCCCTATTTACCGACATGTATTCCGAGCAGACGTGCACGGCCGGCCGCTCCGCTTTTATCTTGGGATTACACCCATTCCGCACGGGGCTTCTGACCATTGGGATGCCGGGATCCGACCACGGAATTCCCGACTGGGCACCGACCATCGGCGATGTGTTGAAAGAACAGGGCTATGCCACTGCGCAGTTCGGGAAGAACCACCTGGAGATCAAGACGAACATCTTCCAACGAACCATGGCTTCGATGAATTCTTCGGCAACCTCTATCACCTAAACGCCGAGGAAGAGCCGGAGGGATACTACTACCCCAAGGATCCGGAATTCCTGAGGGACTATGGGCCCCGCGGCGTCATCAAGTCTTCCGCTGACGGAGCTATCGAGGACACCGGACCGCTGACGAGAAAGCGTATGGAGACCGTGGACGAGGAGTTTCTCGCAGCTGCGCTGGACTTCATAGACCGCTCGGTGAGAGAAGAGAAGCCGTTCTTTACCTGGTTCAACGCCTCTCGGATGCATATTTGGACACGCCTGAAACCTGAGTACCAGGGCATAACGGGAATTGGGCTCTACCCTGACGGGATGGTCGAGCACGACGATCATGTTGGCGTATTGCTGAAGAAACTAGACGACTTAGACATCGCCGACAACACCATCGTCATCTACTCCACCGACAACGGTGCGGAGCCGTGGACCTGGCCAGACGGAGGGCAGACAAGGTTTCGCGGGGCAAAGTCCGAGAACTGGGAAGGTGGACATCGCGTACCACTCGTTATCCGTTGGCCGGGAGTTATCGAACCAGGCACGAGATATAACGACATCATGGCGATGAACGACTGGATGCCAACCCTCGCGGCCGCAGCCGGAGAATCCGACCTTGTAGAGAAGATGAAGGGTGGATACAACGCGAACGGCAAAGACTGGGAAGTTCACCTCGACGGTCACAACTTCCTGCCCTACTTCCGCGGAGAGGTAGAGAAAGGACCCCGAGAATCGTATCTCTATTTCGGTATGGACGGCACGCTGAATGCCGTCCGATGGAACGATTTCAAAGCCCATTTCAACTATCAGATGGGGCCTGCCAACCCTTTCACAGGCTCCTATTCCGTCACGCCAAACGCACCATTGATTTTCAATCTTCGGGCGGATCCTTTTGAGCGGGCCCAGAAAGACTCTGGGGCCTGGGAGACGTTCGCAATCGACCAAATGTGGTTGTTCGTCCCGCTACAGGCCGCGATCAAAGCCTTCCTTGTAACCATCCCCGAATATCCGTTCCAGTTGGGTAGTTCGCTATCGGCATCGGGGATTAACTACGATCTGTTCCGGCGAGCAGGTGCTATGGAGCAGTTAAATGACATCACTGAACGGCTTGACGAACTAGGCCCAGGCGCCAGGTGAACTGCATAGTTGCGATTCGACCCAATTGGCGGATCACTAAATGATGAGACTTAGGGGGGATAGACCATTGATTGCTACTAGCTTTTTTAGATGCACCGTATTGGCTTTTACGCTACTGATCTCCGCACAGCTTGCCGTCGCGCAAGACAAGCCCAATATCCTCGTGATCTTCGGCGACGACGTCGGCATGTGGAACATCAGCGCCTACCACCGTGGAATGATGGGTGGCAGTACGCCCAACATCGATCGCCTCGCAGACGAGGGCGCGTTATTCACGGATTACTACGCCCAGCAGAGCTGCACAGCTGGTCGCTCTGCATTCATCCTCGGACAGCACCCATTCCGGACGGGCCTGCTCACCGTGGGATTGCCCGGATCACGACTCGGTCTCCAGGCCGAGCTACTGATCTCCGCACAGCTTGCCGTCGCGCAAGACAAGCCCAATATCCTCGTGATCTTCGGCGACGACGTCGGCATGTGGAACATCAGCGCCTACCACCGTGGAATGATGGGTGGCAGTACGCCCAACATCGATCGCCTCGCAGACGAGGGCGCGTTATTCACGGATTACTACGCCCAGCAGAGCTGCACAGCTGGTCGCTCTGCATTCATCCTCGGACAGCACCCATTCCGGACGGGCCTGCTCACCGTGGGATTGCCCGGATCACGACTCGGTCTCCAGGCCGAGGACCCGACTCTGGCAGACCTCCTGAAGAATCACGGCTACGCAACAGCTCAGCACGGCAAGAACCACTTGGGAGATCGCAATGAGTTTCTTCCGACCGTGCACGGCTTCGACGAATTCTACGGCAATCTCTATCACCTGAACGCCGAGGAAGAGCCGGAAGACCCCGACTATCCGAAAGATCCGGCGTTTCACGAGCAGTTTGGTCCACGAGGCGTGTTGAGAACTAGAGCGACGGACCGCCACGACCCGACGGAGGACCCCCGCTTCGGGACCGTTGGAATGCAAACGGTTGAGGATACCGGACCGTTGACGCGCAAGCGCATGGAAACCGCCGACGGAGAATTCTTGGACGCGACACTGGACTTCATGGAACGTGCGACCGAAGCGAATGAGCCTTTCTTCATCTGGCACAACACGACGCGCATGCACGTGTGGACCCGCCTGAAGCCGGAATCGCAAGGCGTGACCGGGTTCGGACTCTATGCGGACGGCATGAAGGAGTTCGACGACGATATCGGGACCCTGCTCGACAAGCTCGACGAACTGGGGATTGCCGACAACACCATCGTGGTCGTCACGACGGACAATGGAGCCGAGACCTTCACCTGGCCTGACGGCGGCATGATCCCGTTCCGGGGCTACAAGGGAACGACGTGGGAAGGCGGCTTCCGGGTGCCCGCCGTGGTGCGCTGGCCGGGCACGGTCAAGCCCGGTACTGTAATCAATGACATCTTCTCCATGGAGGACTGGGTGCCAACTCTACTGGCAGCGGCAGGCGAGCCGGATATCAAGGACAAGCTGTTGGTCGGGCACGAGGCCAACGGCAAGACCTTCAAGGTCCATCTCGACGGGTACGACCAGACAGAACTCTTGGCTGGCCGGGGCCCGGGCAAGCGGCACGAGATCTTCTACTTCGACGACACGGGAAGCCTCAACGCCATCCGATACGACCGCTGGAAGATCCACTTTACCCTGATGACCGACTGGGTCAATGGCGGCAAGCAGACCGGGTGGCCCAAGGTCGTCGACCTTCGAGCCGACCCGTTCGAGCGTGCGATGGACGAGTCCGACATGTACTTCCGCTGGTACGGCGACAAGATGTGGACCTTCGTGCCGGCCCAAGCAGTGACGGCGCGCTTCCTCAACACCTTTAAGGAGTTTCCTCAGCGCCAGGAGCTGCCCAGCTTCAACCTCGATGCCGTTCTTGCCAAGCTGAGCCAGGGCGGGCCTGCAGGCAACTGACCGCTGGTCTCGTTCGCGCGGGGGGGGTAACTCCCCTCCGCTGAATCGCAAGGAGAGACGACATGATCATTATCGAAGTCCTGTACCTGGTATCGGTCTACCTGGTCTTCTTCAAGTACAAGCTTCTACCGTTCAATAAGATCAGTCAGGCAATCGTCATCGTTGTCGGTGTGACCATGACGAGCATGTTTCTTGTTGCCCTCCAAACGACTACACCTGTCAGTGTGCAAGCGTTCGTTGGCGGGCACATCACTGAGATCGCTCCGCAGGTGCCGGGCCAGGTTGTCGATGTTCCCGTAGAGGTTAACGCGCCCGTTGAGCCCGGCGAACTTCTCTTTCGGATCGATCCACGCCCGTATCAGTATCGGGTCGATCAATTGAAGGCTCAGCTAGTCGAGACCGAAGCCTACGTGGCTCAGCTCAAAGAAGCCTACGACGCTGCGAGAGCGAGTACGAGGGCGACGCGCACGAACCTCGCATTAAGCGAGCTCCGCCTTGAACAGAGCCAGCGTCTAGCACGTACCGGCGCCGGCAGCCAGTTTGATGTCGAGCGCTATGAGACAGAGGTGCAGGGCACGCTGCAGCAGTTGACGGGATTAGAAGCCACGGAGAATCAGGCACTTTTCGTGCTGAAGGCCGAGGTCGGGGGCCAGCAGACCCGAGTCGCCCAAGTGCTCGCCCAACTTGAAGCGGCCCAGTTTGACCTGGAGAACACCGACGTACTTGCGCCGGATGCGGGCGTGGTCACGATGAATGCTTTGCGCCCCGGCATGCAGGTCTCACCTCAAAGATCCGTCATGACGTTTGTCTATACGGACGACGCCGCGGTCCCGGCGGTCTTTCCACAGAAATCACTGGAGCATATCCGAGTGGGAGATACCGCTCAGTTGAGCTTTCCGATCCTTCCGGGTCGGATCTTCGAGGGAGAGGTTAGGAGCATTCCTGCCGCGATCGGCGAAGCGCAGTTCGCTGCGGCAGGTCAGGTTCCGCGGGCTAGTGATCAAAGAATGACGAGGCTGTACAAGGTCATTGTCACGCTGCCCGACGATTTCCCGCGAGAACATGTACGTTTCGGTTTAGCAGCTCGGGTGTACATCATCACGGAGAATGCGGGACCGATCGGTGCCGTGGCCACAATCCTGCACTGGGTCCAGTCTTCGATGGACTACATTATCTGAGCGGGGAGCAAACGATATTCATGACAACGGCTGGGCTCGCAATTTTAATACTCCTCGGATCCGTCCTGATTTGGATCGTAATCGAGCTTGGCAAACTTCCTGGCGCGAAAGCCCATGAACGGAATCATCCTCAGGCGGAAGCGATCAATATTCTGGGTTGGTTAGGGTTGTTTTTAGGAGGTGTCGGCTGGGTTGTAGCGCTCGTCTGGGCTTACACGAAACCTCCGCTCGTCATCGTGGTAGCCGAGTCTTCGCCGCAGGAAATTGGCGCGGCAGTGCAAAAGGCTCTTACAAGCGACCCGGATGATAGGGAGTCGAATGCTTAAGTCTCGTTCGTGTCGCGGTCTTGCGGGATTTTTCGTCGACACCTGAGCGATCAACTTTATCGTGCGATGACGATTCGCGTTAGCAAGCTAACGAATCTTGCTTTGAGGAGTCAGGTTCTACTTGTCCGGTGAGAATCTGACGTACGACAGGCCATCACCTACGGTCCATCCGAAGCTCACCGAGCACTCCCAGAAGATGGTGCCTGGCGTTTACCAAGTGGCCGACAGCGTCAATTTTTTTGCCCGCGGCGAGTTTCTTGATGCATAGCTGTCTTGTTTTCAGTATGTTATGTCACCTCATCACCCTTCACCCCAATGTTAGTAACCCCTCATCACTTCCCGAGTGGCCCGAATCGGCGTAGTCTCATATCAAGTCGTTGGCCGGAATCGGTCTCTAGACGAGCGCGCAGTACGGAGAGGCAGGAGCGGAGTTATGAAACTTCAGAAAAAGGTGTCGGTTGCATGCAGTCTGATCGGTTCGCTGCTGATGGCGGGTGCGCTCGGGGCGGCTGAAGCGTCGTTCAACCCGCTCAATCAACGACTGTGAGCGGACGAACCAGCTCTGGCGACTACCAGCAGAGGTGATGTGCAGGATTCAGCGTGAAAGGACGTCCTGTTCGGAGCGGAGCGGGTGTTTACTCTCTGATCGGTTCGCTGCTGATGGCGGGTGCGCTCGGGGCGGCTGAAGCGTCGTTCAACCCGCTCAATCAACGACTGTGAGCGGACGAACCAGCTCTGGCGACTACCAGCAGAGGTGATGTGCAGGATTCAGCGTGAAAGGACGTCCTGTTCGGAGCGGAGCGGGTGTTTACTCTTGAGACCGCTCCGCATGGCAAATAGACCGGTCATGTGAAATGAATACCGCCGCAATGAGCAAGGGGTTCCGCCGCAACGGGTGTGACGATCATCCCGAATCCCTTGCTTTGCGTGGCCACGTGGATTGCCGGGGAGATTGAGCGCCAGGAATGATGACGACGCCGTATTCATCGCCGACGAACCCCAGTCTAAGGCGGCCTTTGCCTAAAGGTATGTCCAAAGCGAGCGGCCGCATGAGAAACACCTGGTCGCACGGAACATCACGTTTGGTATCCCAACCACAACATGCGCATTCAGCCAGTGCATCCAATCAAACTGAACGACGACGTCAACGCTTAGCGGAGGAAACATTATGATTTTTATCCTTGGCTTGTATCTGGGAACCGTCTATCTAATCTTCGTCAAATGGAAGCTCCTGCCTGTCAACGGGATTACGACCGGACTCGCCGCCTTGGTGGGCGTGGTGATTATGGAGCTATTCCTAGTAGGTCTCCAGACGCTCACCCCGGCCAGCACGAGCGGGATGATCACCGCCCCTATCACCGAGATCTCCTCGCAGGTCCAAGGTCAAGTCATTGAGGTACCGGTTGCGGTCAATCAGGCCGTTGAAGCGAACGAGATTCTCTTCAAAATCAATCCGCGGTCTTACCAGGACACGGTAGACCAGTTGACGGCCCAGCTGGTCACGACCTCAAGTAACGTTGCCCAGCTCAAGGAAGCCCTTGACGCCGCACGCGCGCAAGTGCGGTCGACCGTGGTTCAGCTGACCCTCGGGCAGACCCGGTTGGCGCAGTTAGAGGAGCTTCTCGCCACTGGCGCGGGCACCCAATTCGACGTGCAAAATAAGGCGACAGAGGTCGCCAGCCTGGAGCAGGGGCTTGAACGACCGGTCTGATAGGTAACACTCTAAACCGGACGGATGGGTAACAGTATAGGCGGTGGTCAGTGGCCCCCGCGGGGGCCACTGACTGCCGAGCCGAGCGGCCACAGTACGCGGTTGGCGGCGTCGAACAAGGCGAGTTCCACCGGACCGAACCAGATCTGCCAAATGGCTTCGTCCACTTCGACTAGCCCGACCAACTCGCGAGCCAACGCTTCACTCAGGAAGTACTTCTCGCCGAGGAACTTGATGCGTCCGTCGTGGCGCACTCGTCGGCGCTCCCAGTGCCCCGGGTAATCCAGATCAGCAAGCTCGCTGGGATAGGCGCGTGTTGCTGGTGCATAGAACGCCGCCGGGGGCCGCTGTCTCAACGCTTCATGCGGACGTTCTTGGTTGTATTCATGACGAAAGAGGTCGAAGCGGCGCTGCTGTCGGCGACGATCGCCAGCCGGAGGTCTCACTGTCTCGGCTTTGAGCGTGCGGTGTAGCCGCTCGTGGCGACCGTTCTGCTGCGGCTTGCCCGGCTCGATGCGCTCCACCGCAATGCCCAGCTTCAGCCACCAGACGTTCAACCGGCTCAAGCGTCCGGTGCCGATGGAGGCGAACGGCGAACCGTTGTCTGAGCGTATCCTTCGTGGCAGCCCGCGCTCCAGAAACAACCGCTCCAAGCCTCGGCGGGCCTCGGCGTAGGATGTGCCCACGTGTGCGGTGCAGTTGAGCAGGAAACGACTATATCCGTCGACGACCGTTAGCGGATAACACAGCACGCCGTCGCCGGTGCGAAACTGCCCCTTGTAGTCGATCGTCCAGAGGTCGTTGGGCGCTTCGGGTTCGCGCAACGGACTGGGTGCCGCTTCGGCCAGTCGCCGCATCCGCTTGCGCCCGCGAACGAGTCCGGCTCGCTTCAGCGCGTCGCCGATCGTCGACGCCGCTGGCCAGCTTGTCTGTGACTCTTTCGACTCCAGCCAGGCCCTGAGCTTCTTCGGCCCCCAACTCGGATGCTGCCGACGCGCTTCTATCACTCGTCGCTCGACCGACTCGGGTATCCGACCGGGCTGACGGTGTGCCGCGTGCGGGCGGTCTTCCAGCTCTGGCCAACCGCCTTGACGGAAGCGTTCTAACCACTTGTATCCGGTCCTGCGGCTGATCCCGTAGAGTCGACACAGCGCCGCCACGTTCGTCGCCGCCCCCGCTCGCAGCCAGTCTTCAATGAATCTCTTGCGTTCTTCCATCGGATAGGTCTCCTTCCATGGCATCTCGCCATGGTGTTACCTATCCGCCCGGTCTAACCTGTTACCCTTCCGCCCGGTCTGTACAGGCTGCTGGCGGCTCAGGCCACTGAGAACCAGGCGGCGCTAGCGCTCAACGCGAGGGTCGGTGGCAGGCAGTCACAGATCGCGCAGGTACTCGCCCAGCTTGACGTCGCCCAATTCAACCTCGAAAACTGTGAGGTCCGAGCGCCGGCGAATGGTATGGTCGCAATGAATCTGCTCAGGCCCGGCATGGTGATCTCTCCTGGACGTGCCGTGATGACGTTCGTCTATAGCGACACGCTGCGGGTCATGGGGTTGTTCCCTCAGAAGGGGCTGCGGCACTTGGATCTGGGCGATCGGGCGATGATCACCTTTCCGGCCTTACCGGGGCACGTCTTCGAGAGCAAGATTCGCCTGATCCCGGGTGCGATCGGCAATGCGCAACTTGTCGCCTCCGGTCAACTCGTCGCGTCGGCGAAAGCCACATGACGAACCTATATCCGGTGTTTCTCGACCTGCCCGAGAACTTTCCCGACGAGGAAGTGCCGCGGCCAGGGCTAGCTGCCCACGTCCGCCTCTACTCGGATCGGGCTGGCATTGTAGGTTCCGTGGCGACGGCAATACAGTGGATACAGACGTCGATCGCGTACCTGACATAGGAGAGATGAAGCGATGTTGGTTACACCTACCTCTTTCGTTATCCTCGTTGTCCTCGGCCTCCTCGGGCTGTGGGTAGTCCTGGAACTTGGCAGTCTTCCGGGTAAGATCGCCGCTGAGAAGAATCACCCCCAGGCCGGGGCCATCAAAACCCTCGGCTGGCTTGGGCTGGTTTTCGGCGGCGTCGGCTGGGTAGCGGCGATGGTCTGGGCTAACATGCGCCCGGTGCTCGAGCCCATTGCGCAGGTCCCAGCGGACAGCAAACCCGCCGAGGTCGGAAGTACAACGGAGGACCCGAAATGAGTGCAAGAGAGAGCGACCCAGGTGTGGCACTGCTTCTAGTAGCTGTACTCTTTGTCGGCTGTGCGGTCAAGCAGCCCCCACAGGTTGGCGAGATCGTGGAAGATGCCCTGCCCCCCACTACCGAAGTGGCGGCGGGGTGGACGGCACCGGCTGGAGATACCGGGAAGGTCGACGACGGTTGGATGGAGACATTCGAGGATCCGGAGCTCGACGCTCTGGTCGCAGAGGCCATCTCGAAACATAACCCCAATATGCGGCTCCTAGCCGCCCAGGTGGATCGAGCCGCAGCCTCGGCGCGCCTGGCTGGCGCAGCCATGAAACCCATGGTTGGTCTCGGAGCTGATCTTTCGGGAACCGGCGGCGATGAGGCCGTCGCTGGCACCGCTGGTAACGTCGGTGTGGGCGTCTCATGGGAGGTCGACGTGTGGGGCAAGCTACGTGCCGGAGCACAGGCAGCGGACGTGAGCCTCCAGGCCACGGTGCTCGACATCGAGTATGCACGGATGTCGCTGGCCGCCCAGGTCGCCAAGTCCTGGTTCCTCGCCACGGAGCTCAGACAACAGGTGGCTCTAGCGACCGAGACGGTCGACATTTTGGACCAACTCACCAGGCTCGTAGAAACGAAGCAGCAAGTGGGTCAGGTCTCGATGCAGGACGTCTACCTGGCCCGGGCCGAGCGCGACAGGGCCCAGGATGCCCTGCGCCAGGCTGTAGGTGGGCGAACCCAGGCGCAACGGACCCTTGAGATCCTGGTCGGGCGGTATCCTTCGGCAGAGATTGAGGGTGCGGACGAGCTGAGGCCGACGCCGCCTCCGATCCCTGTGGGTGTGCCTTCGGACATTATCCAACGACGCCCTGACCTGGTCGCGGCGGATCGCCGAGTCGCCACCGCGTTCCTCCTGACCGAACAGGCCAACCTGGCCAAGCTGCCGAGCTTCACTGCCGGCTCAAGCGGTCAACGCAACACAAGCGTCAAAGCGTTCTGCTGGAGTTTCAAACTCCAGCGTCTTGCGGGGCCGTCCGTTCAGCCTGCGAGCGATCCTGTCCAGGTGCTCTTGTGAGTGTACGGATAAGTCGGTTCCCTTGGGGAAGTACTGTCTCAACAGACCGTTCGTGTTCTCGTTCGATCCGCGTTGCCAGGGGCTCTGCGGATCGCAGAAGTACACGTCGATGTCCGTCGCTAGGGTGAAGCGTTTGTGGTCGGCCATCTCCAGCCCGCGGTCCCAAGTCAGCGACTTGTAGAGCACGCCCGGCAATTGCCGGGCGTGCTCGATCAGCGCCGAGACGACGGTTGCGGTGTCCTTGCCGGAGACCTTCACCAACATCACATAACGGGTGTGACGTTCGACCAGGGTGACGATGTAGGTGTTGTTCGATCCGGCTAGAAGATCCCCTTCCCAGTGACCGGGTACGGCCCGGTCTTCGACCGAGGCCGGGCGTTCACTAATCGAGATCAGATCTCGAATCTGTCCGCCGCCACGGCCCTTGCGGCTGGCCTGCGGGGAGCGGCGAATCGTGCGCTTGGAACGCAGACACAGGGTCAGTTCTTTCTTCAAAGCCCCACGGGCTTGGATGAAAAGACTGCGATAGATCGTTTCGTGTGACACGTAAAGTGACTCGCGGCCCGGATAGGTCCGTTTCAGCCAGCCGGCAATCTGTTGCGGAGCCCAGTCCTCGCGCAGCTTCTCTTCAACCAACTGGCGGAGCTGGGGACAGCGTAGCAGCCGACACGACTTGGGACGCTGTGCTCGCTTCCTGGCCTGCTTGTCCGCCTCTGCCGCCCGATAGCGGTTCGAACCTCCGTTGCGGCGGACCTCGCGGCTCAGGGTCGATGGCGCACGACTCAGCCTGCGGGCGATCTGTCGCAGCGACTGCCCACAGGCAAGGCCTCGGGAGACCTCCTCCCGCTCCGCCAACGTCAACGCCTGAGGCGAGCGGCAGCGCGTTCGCGGGCGGATGCCGCCGTAGCGCAACAGCAGCCAGTAAACCGACGGACCTCTGTCCATTACACGGGCGATCGTCTTCGACGACTCTCCGCGTCCCCAGCGATCCCACACCTCAGCGAACTCCGCCGCCGTGTACCTCCGCCTCTTCCTCGTCTGTTCCTTCTGTTCTTCTTGCATCTACTTCTCCTTCTCGGTGAAGTGTTGCATCGACCCCTTGAGACCACCACCCTTTCCGCTGGCGTTGGCGCCAACAGCGGGCTTAGTGGTGCCATTGGCAGCCTCGGGGCCGGACTTTTCGCGCCTATCTTTACCGGCGGGGCTCTGCAAGCGCAGGTTGAACAGGCTACCGCTGCCCAGGAGGCGGCCATGGCCCAGTACGGCCAGAGCCTCCTCAAGGCCTTCGAAGAGGTGGAGACGTCTCTCACCAACGAGAGCCTGTTTGCGGAGCGAGAGGACTATCTCCGTTCGGCGGAGGAGAACAGCAAGAAGGCCTACGACATGTCAAACGCCCGCTACGACATCGGACAGACGGACCTCCTGAGCGTCCTGCAGATCCAGGCGCAGTGGGTGGGGGCGCGTGTGGGCGTGGTCAACATTCAGAACGCCCGGCTCGCCCAGCGCGTGGACCTCCACCTCGCCCTCGGCGGGAGCTTTGAGAGGGCACCGCAATAGTACGTTCGACGAAGCGACAGCGTTGCTTCGGCCCAAGGGGGCCAGGCGCCAGGTGAACTTAGTTCAGCGATGGCGAGTCGTGCTGTTAAGCTGTGCGGTCTTGGAAATCTGATTTCGAGGAACTCCTGATGAATGAGGTGTAACGTGCAAGGCAGAAACGCAATTCTAATTCCATTATTGTTTGTTGGTGCTGGTCTCGTTGTTGCCCAAAGTCCCGAGGGGACTTGGCACGGTGATAGAGAAGGGGTCAAGTTCTACCCGTCCGGTGAGAATCTGGCGTACGACAGGCCATCGCCGACGGTACATCCGAAGCTCACCGAGCATTCCCAGAAAATGGTGCCGGGAGTCTACCAAGTAGCCGACAGTGTCTATCTCGCCTATGGCTACGCGCTGACGAGTCCGGCCATGATCGTGGGGGATGACGGAGTGATCATCGTCGACCCACCGGAGGACGTGAATAAGGGCCGTAGGACGCTGGAGGAGTTTCGGAAGTTTTCCGACAAACCTGTCAAGGCGGTAATCTACTCCCACTGGCACATCGATCACTACGCTGGTGTGGCGGCGTTTGCTTCGCACGAAGATGCCGCTTCCGGCGAAGTCAAGATCATTGCGCACAAGACCTTCCTGGCCAACATGATCAAGAACTCCTCCGGCGGCACCGGGCCGATCATCGCCGCGAGGGTGGATTACTCCCTGGGAAGCCTGCTCGATGTCGGTGCCGAAGGGCGCATCAACGGCGGGCTCGGTCCCGACTTCGTCATCGAGAACCCCAGTCTTATCACTCCCAACGTGCTCGTCGACGATGTGCTCGACATCACGATTGCTGGGGTTAAGATGCAGATCAGATGGGTGCCCAGCGAGGCTCCGGACGAGATCGCCGTGTGGTTGCCTGAACTCGAACTGCTGCACACGGTTGAGATCATCCAGGGTGAGTCTTTTCCGAATCTGCACACCATACGCGGAACCCGTTACCGTGACCCAGAATTATGGTTCACGGGAATAGATACGATCCGTGAGTATCCGGCGAAATACATGGTGCCATCACATGGTCGCCCCGTGTCTGGGAAGGAAGCGGTGGCTGATACCCTGACGTCCTATCGCGACGCTATCCAGTACGTTTATGACCAGACGCTTCGTCACATGAACACAGGTAAATTGCCTGATGATCTGGTTCAGATCGTGAAACTTCCAGCACACCTGGCCGAACATCCCTGGTTAGGGGACTTCTATGGGGGCGTCCAGCACTCGGTTCGCCAGATTTACTTCGGAGAAATGGGCTGGTTCAATGGCGACCCCACGTTCTTGGCGCCCAAGCACCCGGCAGATTCTTCGGAGCGTTACGTACAGATGATGGGTGGGCGAGAAACCATCCTGGAAGCCGCGAGGACAGCAGCAGCGGAAGGCGACCACCAATGGGCAGCGGAACTGACGACGCACCTGATTCGCGTCGACACTGAGGACCAGGAGGCAAGACTGCTCAAAGCCGATGCTCTGCGCCAGATCGGCTACGGATTAACTAACAACAATTGGCGCAACTGGTATCTCACCTCCGCTAAAGAACTGGACGGCACCATCGACTTCAGCAAACGGCTCAACATCGTGGCGCCTGACTTGTTGCGTGCCTTTCCGACCGCGGAACTGATCAACGGACTCCGTTTTCGACTGCAAGCCGAAAACACCCTTAACGTGCACATGACCATGGGATTCCGTCTTCCCGACGTTGATGAAGGGTTCGGACTGGAGATCCGGCGAGGCGTTGCGCAGTTCCATAGTTCCCTGCCAGAGAACGCCGATGTGGTTCTCGAAATTGACCGCTCCACACTGGAAAGCTTGTTGGTGGGTGATATGGAGGCCCTTGGCATTGATGGCGTACACGCCGAAACTTCCGAGACCGCTCTAATGGCCGTGTTCCAGTCCGGCAACGCCCGGCTCACCAGCGGTACGCCGGAAGACATGCAACGGTTCTTCAGTTACTTCGATCCGCTGAGCAGCGAGCCTATTTCGCTCACCGTGCAGTAAGGGGAGAACCGATGGTAGAACTTCGCTCAATCGTCGCGATCGGGGTTCTGCTGACCGCGCTCGCTTCGCCGATTTTCGGTCAGACGGATTCGGGAGTAGAAGACGCCGATGAGGCCGAACTCGCGCGAGCCTCCCAAAACCCGGTAGGCGATCTCATTAGCTTGCCCTTCCAAAACAATCTAAACCTTGGAGTCGGGCCCGATGAGCGTCCGCAGAATGTCCTCAATATCCAGCCGGTCTGGCCAATCGGCTTGGGCGACAACTGGAACTTCATTACGCGAACCATTCTGCCGGTGATGAGTCAGCCCTCGCCGGGTACTGATCGAACCACCGGCTTGGGTGACGTGAACTTCAGTGGATTCTTCTCACCGAAGAAGCCGGGCAAGATTATCTGGGGCCTCGGGCCCGCGATCGTCTTTCCCACTGCCACGGACCAATTTCTAGGGTCCGAAAAGTGGAGCCTCGGGCCGTCGCTCGTGGTCCTTACGATGAGGGCACAGTGGGTTCTCGGCGCACTGGTCAACAACGTCTGGTCGGTAGCCGGCGAAGATGAGCGCGACGACGTCAACTTCTTTCTGATGCAGCCCTTCGTCAACTACAATTTTCCCACCGGTTGGTACCTGACCAGTGGACCCATCCTCACCGCGAATTGGAAGGCCACCGATAGCGACGTGTGGACCGTTCCCGTTGGCGGCGGCTTCGGCAAGGTGTTCAAGATCGGTAAACAACCAACGAACTTCAATACGCAGGTTTTCTACAACGTGGCGCGACCAGACTTCGGGGCCAAGTGGCAGTGGCGCTTCCAGCTCCAATTCCTGTTCCCGAAGTAGACTCGCGCATCCGCTTTAGGGCAAGCCGAAAACCAAAATGTTGGGGCCAGCCGCGACAGCAACGTACTGCTTGCCACCAGCCATGTAGGTCATTGGCGAGGCACGCCAACTGTGGCCATCGCCAAGTTCCGTCGACGCGTTGGTCTGCACATGCCATAGGTCCTCGCCAGTCTCGGCATCCGCAGCTCCGAAGGCGCCGCTATCTTCTCCAAAGAACACCACTCCTCCGGCAGTCGACAAAACTCCACCCCAGCTATCGGCAGTGCCGACTTGAGGCAGTTCCCACACTCGCTCGCCAGTTTCTATGTCGATCGCTCGAAGGAACATCTGGCCGGGCTCCAGCGCGATCGGTCGCGGGTTCCAGCGCGGCGGTTTGACATAGATGCCGCAGGCCTCCCGCGCCTGTACATAGAACAGTTGAGTCTGCGGACTATAAGAGACCGACGGCCAATTCGCACCGCCTAACACGTTCGGACAGACCTTCGTTCCGTCATGCGCAGGCTCCATGCCCGGGACGACGATCGGCCGACCATCTTCCCCTATACCAGTCGCCCAGGTCAGCTTGTCGACGAACTTCTCCGCAAGCAGCAGTTCTCCATCGGTGCGATCAAATACGTAGAAAAATCCGTTGCGATTCGCTTGCAGCAGCAGTTTGCGGTTCGCGCCACGATAGCGAGCGTTGAGGATCATCGGCGTTTGGCCACCGTCCCAGTCGTAGAGATCGTGCGGCGTGAACTGGTAATACCACTTCAATTCGCCGGTCGCTGAATCGAGAGCCAGCACGGAGTCCGTATAGAGGTTGTCGCCGCCACGCTCATCCCCGTTCATCGCCGGATACGGATTCCCCACACCCCAGAACACCGTGTCGGTCTCGGGATCGTAGGTGCCCGTCATCCAGGTCCCGCCACCGCCGCCGTATTGTTCGAGGGCCGTTCCCTGCCACGTTTCAGAGAGTGGCTCGCCGGGTTTGGGAACCGTCCAAAATTGCCATTCGCGTTCGCCCGTATCAACCTCGAATGCCGACAGAAAGCCGCGCACTCCCAGGTCGCCGCCAGAAATGCCAGCGACTACCATGTCGTTGACGACCAGTGGTGCGGAGGTATTGCCGTAATTGCTCTTGTCGAGGCCTTCCGTCAGGTCGGTCTCCCAGAGTAGTTCTCCGGTAAGACGGTGCAAGGCCAGCAGTCGCGCGTTGTCCGTCACCGTAAAGACGCGGTCGCCGAGTACGGCTACACCACGGTTCGTCCCTTTCGCTGGGTCACCGCGGACATCTTGCGAACGAGGTCGCTGGTAGTGCCAGATTGTCCGCCCGGCGCTAGCGTCCAATGCAAAGACCTGGTTTGGTCCCGTCACGTACATCACTCCATCCACCACGACCGGTGTCAGCTCAAGTACGAAGTGATTGATCGGGAAGACCCAGTCGAGCGAGAGTTGATCTACATTCTCCGGTGTAATTTGATCGAGGTCGCTGTGACGATTGCCGCTAGTCGCGCCGTGGTAACCAGGCCAGTCTCCAGGCACCGGCTCGGCGATCTGCTCAAAGCTCGGGCCTCCAGCCGAGACGAAAGGGAATGGATCGGTCTCCAAGTTCACTCCGCCCAACGAACTCAGGTAAGCGACGAGGTTCTCGCAGTTGCTCTCCGCACAACTAGGGGCGGGCATGAGCGAACGCGGCTCGCGACTCAGCACCTCAAAGTCATCGCTCACCAGGAAATGGAATCGTCCTTCGAGGTCCTGTATCTGTATGTTGTAGCGGCTCTCGTTGCGGACGAAACCCCGCAGCGAATCGCCGCCGCCCAATCGGACGTTGACGACCTCATAGCCCTTTTTGACGTCGCCCGACGGAGATAGCACGGCGTCGCTGATCTGATCCACGGTCAGCTGACGACCGAGCGAAGACAGATCCGGGCCAACTGCCTTGCCCTTCCCAAACACCATGTGACAGTTCGAGCACCCCCCGTCACCAAAGAAGAAGCCCTCACCGGCAACGGTGTCGCCTGCAACCACCGCATCAAATGCTGGGGCGCTCAGCGACCGCACAAAACTCACCACAGCCTGCAGTTCAGGCTCGGGAAGATCGAAGGCAGGCATCCCGGCTGCGGGAATTCCGTCGCGAATGACCGCCAGCAACTGTTGACGGGATTGACTGCGGACGCGGCGGTTGTTGGCGAGATTGGGTCCACGTTCGGTCCCATGGCCGTCGCCGTGACAGACCTGGCATTGGGCGTCAAATACTTCGCTACCGGTCTGAGCCATCGCTCCAGGCACACAAATCAGCAGGAAGGTGAGACACAATCTCGACAGCATAAATCTCGGACTCCTTGGATCCACTATTCCGGTTTTCGTTCGGTCGCGGCAATAGGCGCCACGAGCTTCATGACACCCCAGGTCGAGTCGTCATCACCCGTACCGTAGATGATCAAGTGTCCCCCATAGCCGCCGCCGTCGGGATCGGTGTGGACGATCTCTAGGCCGTAGGTGTCGCCGACCTGTGGCGCACGCCAGCGCGGGCTGCTCACTCCCAGCGTTGGCTGCATCGCGATACGGGCCTCTAGCACAAAATCAGCCTCGCTACCTCCAGACGGGTTCATCTGCAAGGCATAGTCGGCTAGCCCATCCGTCAGAGGCTCCTCGATGTACGTCTCACCCGGTGCGCCATGCCTCCACCAAGCAGCGTACGCTGGCCGTCTCTCATCGATGACGAAACAAAACGCGTTGTCTGCTTCGCCAAAGCGCTTGGCTACGTCCTCGCGGGGAGCCTCGATGAACCAACAGATCGCATCTTTGAAGTACCAGCGTTTGGGCTCGTGGTCGGGGTCGCTGACGTCGTTGACGTTGTCGCGAACCTCGGCGCCCAGATAGAGGTACGTATCGTCCCAGGCGATGTAGTAGCGGGACTGCAAGTCTTCATCGGCTGAGGGCTCGACACCATGGATAGTGAGGCGATTCCGCTCGGGCTCGTACCAAGGCGAAGCACGCACGCGGGCGAGATCCCACACCCCATCCGAAAAAGCAAGATCGCGCCAGTCAGACAAGTCGCCGTCGATCGATGGTGCGACCTCTAGTCGCGGGGCCTCGATCACGTAGTCATAGGGATCGCCCACCTGCCCGCCGATCAAGAGCAAGGTCGTGCCAAGCGCCAAGAAGCCGTGCGCTGCCGTCTTCCTGAGACGTGTCGTCGAAAATCTCATGATTCCTAACGACGACTCTCGCGCTGGCGTTCATACGCTCTGCGGGTTTCTTCACTCGGCGGGTAGACGCCGTCCATCGACCGGCCTTCAAGCAAGAGGCTTCGCTGGAACTCCTCGAACTCCGTTTTGGCCAGGGCGGCATCGACCACCTCGTCCGCCAGGGCCGCTGGGATAACCAAGATCCCGTGACGATCCCCCAGCAGGATGTCCCCCGGCACAACAGTGACGTTGCCGATCCGGACCGGTACTTGATAGTCGATGCTCATCAGATAGGGTGAAACGCTGGTGGCTTGACCGCGCCGCGAGTAGACCTGAAACGGCATGCCCGCTAGATCGGCCATATCACGCATCGCACCGTCAATGATCATTCCCGCACCTCCGCGAACGAGGAAGCGGAGGGTCGTCACATCACCCGAGACCGCGGAGCGCGTGTCTCCGCCAGCGTCAAACACGAGAATGTCGCCCGGGAGCGCTTCGTCGGCGGAGACGTAGTTGAGCTGTCTGCGCTTCGAATAGACCTGCTCGCGCACATCGGGACGATTGGGGAGGTAGCGCATCGTGCGAGCGCGCCCGATGAGGCGTCGATCCTGATGGAGCGGGTCGAGTTCGTTAATGAAGCTGTGTTCGTAGCCGCGAGAGCGCAACTGCGACCACACCGACTCCAATCCAACTCGCGCGAGTTTTTGGAAGAGCGTGCGGTCCTCCGCGCTCAACTTATCGAGTACGTAGGCGGGCACCTCAAACACGGGGCGCGTAATTTCAGGTTCGGCGGCGATAGTTAGCCCTGCGAATAGGAAGGGAAGGCTCCAACGGATCCAGATCATGACGGGTTCTCCTTGCGGGAGTTAGTCTAGCCCAAAGTGGCTTGTGCCATGACTTGCCCAACCAAATTCCCGCAGATGATTTCCCCCGCTGTGTCTGACGCCTGAGACGATCCGTCGTGGGCATGAATGGTGCCGCGAATGTCCGCGAGAAGGCCCGTTGGAGGCCTGATTTCGGGCTGTTTGGGCGGACAATTCCGGACAGCCTACCGGGTTGAGGGGGAATCGGTCGCGATGAAACGATGCTGTCATTTCGGGATGGCCCCAGGGAAAACGTAAACGGCCCGCTCAAAGGAGCGGGCCGTTCTGCTCTTCGGTTAGCAGGGGGGTGCAAGGGGTGTTGACGGCTTCGGAACTCGTGCCCGTCACCAGTAGCCCGTTAATCTAGGCTGACGTTCTCGTACATCCAGATGTTGCCGCTGGTTTGGTAGAGCTGGAAGATTAACTGACCTGGCGCCGCAGCGAGCGTTTTCGACGTGTTCTCCATCGACTTCGCAAACGCATGGAAGTGACGGACAGGGAAACTGTCGCCGCGCGGTTCTATAGTCACGGAATCGAGCGGTTGGGCCCAAATACAGGAGTACCCATCGCGGTGTGAGATGAAATAGAGCAGGCTCTCATCCGGCGAGAATACCGGCTTCGCGAAACCTCCACCCACACCATCGGTAAGTGTACGCCAGGTACTCTCGGGAATCATCTCAGAGCCATCGCCGTAGGGTGCCACCATCACCCGAGACCGGCTGGTGTCGTCCCTGTTCTCGAACAGCAGCCAGCGCCCATTTCGAGATAGAGTTGATGATTCCAGGCGACAGTTGCGGCAGCTAAGCAGCGTGCTCGTCTTGCCACTCTCGGCGTCAACCCGCAGGATTTCAGAACGGTTGTCGGCGATATTTCGGACAACAGTGAGCAGCCCCTTGCCGTCCGGCGTCCAGCCATTCGCGTAACCGCAGTCGCCGCACACTCGTCGGGCGGCACCGCCGTCGGCAGGCGCGACAAACAGTTCATTCCAAATCGTGTTCCTGGGCCCCCTCGTTCCTTGCTCCATTTCAGCGGTAAACGCCACACGGGAACCATCGGGGGAGATGATGGGAGCATCCGACGGCTCCCGCTGCGGTTGAAGGGCGTGGTTCTCCCCACTCGCTAAATCCTTGAACCAAGCTCGCACCGAGCCGTCTTCGGCTTGCAAGCGATAGGTGATCTTCGAGCCGTCCCACGAGACCCGGGCGGAGAGGGCGTAGGTCGTATGATCCGTCAAACGGTGCGCCGGGCCAATGACGGCCCCGTGCGGGTCCACCGGCAGAGACCAGACGTCGACGTTGGACTCGCGGGCTCCGAAGACCAGCTTGTCGCCGATCAGGTTGGGGTACTGTGCCTGCGCCATCCCCGGCCCGCGGATGCGGACTGGATTGCCTTGCAAGCGAAAAGTGTCGGGTGAAAAAGCCTGGAGCCAAAGATCTCCCGACATTGTCAACAATAGGCGGTCGTGCTCGGAGGTCCAGCGCCAAGGCCATGAGATCCGCTCAGGCGGCTCGAATCCGGTCGGAATCGCGGGATCTCCATCCACCGAGACAATCCACGCCTCTCGAGGGTCGCTCCGCGAGCGACGGCCCAAGACGACCAACCGCTCGCCATCGGGAAGCCAGGCCACTCTGGTGGCGACGGCAAACTCGGAGGTGATGGCGCGCGGTTCGCCACCCTCGGCGCTGACCACGTAGGCTTTCCCACCGGATTGAAAGGCTACCAATCGGCCGTCGGGAGAGAACCGCGGCTGCGTCCCAGACGCGATCCGGCGATCGGAACCGTCCGTCAGCGAGGCGACATAGACGCCCGTACCTGCAGTGCCCAAATCATAGGCCACGCGCGTCGAGTCAGGCGAAAAGTCGGGCCGCATCGCGCTGCCCATCTTGTCAGTGATTTGGCGAGGCGACTCGCCGCGGGGCAGCGGAAACGGCTGCACCCACAGGTCGAGGCTCTCTCCACCGTCTCTATCGGAAACGTAGGCGAGCCACTTGCCATCCGGAGAAACAGCCGGATCCGCGGTAACGCCGCTGTCTCGTGTCAAAGCGACCGGCTCGTTAGCGAGGCTATCATCGCGGGCCAGCGTCCAGACAAATCCAGTGATCACGACCACAACGGCAGCGGCAGCGAGGATCCGCAATCGACGTCGCCGGGCAGCGCGTTCGCCGCCGTTCGTCACGTTGTGCTGCTCAAGCCAGGCGTCGAGTTCCGACGGGTAGGCGTAAGGGGTGGCCCGCTTTCCCGTCAACCGGCGTCGAATTGGCAGGTCAGCTTCTTGCTCCCAGCGTTGGACCGTGGTCACGCCGCAGTCCATGTAGGCCGCAATCTCCTTCCAGGAGACCAGTGCCTCTTTCAAGGACAGCCCGGCAGCCCCACCGTTGTCTTCGGGACCGTTCATTGGCCGCTCCGCAAGCATTCTAACAGGCGCTCTGGGGTCGCGCCGTGGGCCAAAAGTAGCGAAAAAGCATGAAATTGGCTCAATGGGGCTACTTGGGGTTTTGCAAATCACGGCATCGCTGCTATAAGACTCGCAGGCGCCGCTGGTTCGCAGCGGTGCGGGACGGTTGACGAAAGGTAGGGAGAAATCTAATGAAGATCAAATTTAGCTTTGTGTCGGCTGTCGCCGTGCTGTTCTTGCTCGCTGCACTAGCTCCTAATCAGGGATTTGCAGCGAAGCCCAATTGCGATGATCCAAACTCAACTCATCCACAGTGTGTCGGTGATGACGGCGGGAGTGGTGGGATTGAAAAGGTGCCGTCAATCATCACGTTTGATGACGATTTCCCTGGAACTCCTGAGCTTCCTGGGGATCCTGGAATTAAGAGCGATGATGGCGCTCCCGAACCCTACCACACCTTTGCGGACACTACCTACGTCGATGGCGATAACGGAGTCGAGGCCTTCATCGGCTCCTCGGCCAAGACGGGCGACATCATTTTGAAACTTCCTCAGGACCCGAACGACGATCGACATATCGCTCTCAACACGGGTGGTGGCCAGTTTGTTGAATGTGGCGATATACCCAACGGCCTGGTTGTGGCTCAGGGCCTTGTGGTCGCCGTGAGCGCCGACACGAGGACCAAGCAGGGCGTCTACGACATGGGCACAGGCGAAGGCGAAATTAGCGTCGTACCAGCAGTAACGATGCGAGTCCTCATCAGAACCCTCGACGACCCGGATCAACTTTGGTTCTTGAACTATGGAACCGGTGAGCGCAAGCTCTGCGGGGATCTTGGCACCGGCGAAGGGAATGACCGGGTTAAAGTGACGATGACGGGTTCCGACAGCAACAACGCCACCATCACCGAGGGTGACATATGGGAGGTGGAAGCCCCTGCTGGCAGCTATGCCTGCCTGGAAAAGCACGGTAGCGGCGGAGGTAACAAGACGAAGTTCTGCGGCTCTTACCTAATGCCATTTCACTTCGACATCAAGCCCATTCCGAAAGAGGAGAGTCGGCGCGGTGTCGCCGGGGCCGTGCGGGACAGGCCAATCGACGACGGGCCCGAGCGGGACATCCATGATAGGAATCCGATGGTGTGACGGTCGAAAAAATAAACTTCCCCCAACAAAACACAGAACTTACGCCCACAAGACCCGCTAAAGCGGGCGAAAATCTTGCACCCCTGTGCCACTGTCAAATCAGAAGCGCGCTAGATTTTTGTGAGGTTAGCTAGCGTCTCCAGACGTCGGGAAACAAACCTTCGGTGAGTTGGCCTACCAAAATGCCAACAGCGTAACGAGGGAGCAGTTCCTCAGGGCTAGCCCAATACTTTGGTGTCTCCCCGCTTAGTTGGGATTCACATCCCGTCCGTCCGACACCGTCTGTTGCAACAGACGATGCCGGGCGGCGGTCAATATAGAACGAATACGGAAGCCAACCACCCCATCCCCGAAGGGATAGGCCCCCACGCCAGTGGGCTCTAGCGAGGCCGGAGGTCCATCCAAAAGCCTCCCACCGGCCAAAGTCCGTCTCAGTTGGGGGACTACCAAGAATGGCAGTCCCCTTGAAGACTCACCTACTGCTAGCCACCCGAAGGGCCACCGGCTAGCACCACGCAAGTGGCCCGCGAAGGCGGGGCAAGCGCCCGCCGCTAGTGGGCCCTAGCCGCTTCCTGGGTGTGCAATATGAAGGAAGTCCTCTCGTTCGGTTAGCTTGACTCGAGGCCGTCCGGCGGCCTGACCTCGCAGCACTTCCAACTCGTCAATCCGCTTCCACTCGTCGTAGGTCACAAAATCTACGTGCCGCTTGCGCAGGAGTTGATCAACCGCTTCAGGTTGGGGTGAGGTCGGAGCGAAACTGCTCCCAGCCGTCAAGTCTTCCACCATGCCAGCTACCGTTTCCCGCGAGCAGCCCTTGTTCGTGCCGATCAACCCGGTCGGTCCGCGCTTGATCCAACCCGCCACGTAGACGCCAGCTATCGGAGCCCCCGAGGTGGGATCCATCACCCTCCCGTGCTCATTCGGAACCACACCGCGCACGGCATCAAACGGCAACCCTGCGAGCACAACGCCCTTGTAGCCGACCGACCGGAATACCAAACCGCACAGAATCTCTTCGGCCTCGCCTGTCGGTCGCGACCGTACCACGCCCTTCTCATCCAAAAACAGCTCATTGCGAACCACCCGCAACGCCCGAACCCGCCCATACTCGTCGCCCAAGACCTCAGTCGGTGACACGCGGAACCGAATCGACAATCGCCGCGGCTTCTCCGGCTCAACGCGATCTTCCAGATCCTTTAACGCCTCAAATCGATGCCGCAGGTCGGGCGAGCCGTCCGCCAACGCCTGCGCACTCGCCTCATCCAGCTCCATCTCATCGCGACGTGTTGACGCGGAAGCACCCGCCATTTCACCCAGCTCACGAATCTCAGGATGAGTAAACGCGGCCTGCACTGGCCCTCGCCGCCCCAACACATGAACCGTCTGGATCGAGCTCTCTCTCAACGCGTCAAGCGCGTAATCAGCAATATCCGTCTTGCCCAAGACCTCCGGCAGGCCGCACAAGATGCGCGCCACATCGGCGGCAACATTTCCGACGCCGACGACCACCGCACCAGCAGAGGAAAAATCAAAGTGCTGATGCGAGTTGTCTGGATCGCCGTTATACCAGGCAACAAAACGACGCGCCGAATAAACCCCGTCGAGTTCTTCGCCAGGAATCCCCAACACGCGATCCGCCTGTGAGCCACTCGCGAAAACCACCTGGTGGTAGTGTTCGCTCAAGTCCTCGAGGGTCAGGTCACGACCAAATTCGACGTTGCCGAAAAACCGAAATTCAGGGCGCTCCGCGAGTTTCGCGTAGAGCGCAATCACCTTTTTGATTTTGGGATGATCTGGCGCAACCCCGCTACGAACAAGGCCATACGGGACCGGCAGCCGGTCGAACATATCGACCTCAACCTTCAGCCCCTCGGTTTGAAACAGCGCCTGCAGCGAATAGAACCCAGCTGGCCCGGATCCGACAATCGCGACCCGCAACGGGTTCACGTCGGAACCGATCTTCTGCTGCTCGTCTTCACTCACCACCATTAGGGAAAATTGTAGTCGCCCGGCTATGCCGACCGCTACTCGACCCTCCGATAAGATCTTGTATATGAAGCCGCCACTCGGCATCCTTTTCGACCTCGACGGCGTGATCTATGACGGTGAGACTCCGATCCCCGGGGCAGCCGAGACCATCTCCTGGGCGCGAACCGAGCAAGTCCCATTCCTTTTCGTCACCAACACGACATCACGACCGCGCCAAACGCTGGTCGACAAACTCAGTGCGATGGGTATCCCGGCAACCGTGGACGACATTTGGACTCCTTCCGTGGCTGCAAACCTTTGGCTCCGGGAGCAAGAAGCGGAACCCGTCGCTCTATTCGTCCCCGCTGCGACGGTTGAAGAGTTTAGCGACGTCGCGACGCTGGACCCCGACGGCGAACAGGGTGCCAAGGCAGTCGTCATCGGCGACCTGGGCGAAGCGTGGGATTTCGCCACCCTCAATCGCGCCTTCCGACTGCTACATTCCGGCCCCGAAACGATCCTCGTCGCCCTCGGAATGACCCGCTACTGGATGTCGCCATCAGGCCCGTCGCTGGATGTCGCACCGTTCGTCGCGGCTCTCGAGCACGCCACGAGTAGGGAAGCCGTCGTGCTCGGCAAGCCAGCGCAGGCATTCTTTGACGCTGCCGCGCTCAAGCTTGGGATAGCCACCACCGATCTGCTGATGATCGGCGACGACATCCGCACCGACATCGGGGGAGCTCAGCGTGCTGGCTTACGAGGTGCACTCGTCAAGACAGGCAAGTTTCGCCCCAGCGATCTGGATGGAAATGTTCGCCCCGCCCTCGTTCTCGACTCGATAGCCGACCTGCGGAAGTGGTGGACGCAAATGACGAATTGAGACTTAGGTGTTGCCCACGGCAATGAACGTGATGCCTACGACAACTAGCGCTAGCTGTGGAGCCTCAAGAGGTTGTCCATCGGGGCGAGTCTATCATGCAGTTTGGACCAAGCCGACTCAGGCAAACCCCTGATACCAGGTTGGTACCGCTCAGGTTTTCGCTAAGAGTCTGGCTCGGTACACTGAAACTTCAGATCCATGTCACCGATAGACTCCCCCAGCGTTGAAGAGTTGCACCGCGAGCTTCGTGAGGAGCTACGCCCCCACTTTGATGAACTCGCTCAATGCGGCTCAACTCGTGAGCTGCACGCTCATCCGCGTTACCGCGATCTGAAGAGTCAGTTCGAACGCATCTTCCGCACACCCGAACGAGGCGACTTCACGCCTGGATCGGCAGAGAAAAAGGATACCTACCGCATCGTGGCGTGGAATCTCGAACGCGGCATTCACTACGAGGGCCAATTGCAGGCCCTGCAACAGGATCCGTATCTCTCCCAAGCCGACGTTCTACTGCTCACCGAAACCGATGTCGGCATGGCCCGCTCGGACAATCGCAATATCTCGCGCGACCTGGCCCGCGAGTTGGGTATGCATTATGTCTTCTCGCCTTGCTACATCAACCTGGCAAAGGGCTCCGGGGTCGAGTACGAAGCTGACGGAGAGAATGAGTCGGGACTCCACGGCAATGCGATCCTGAGCCGCTATCCCCTGTCCAAGATCCGCAGCGTGTTTCTCAAGAACGGCAAAGACAAGATGAAGGGCCGAGAAAAGCGTCTTGGCCAGCAGACCGCCGCCGTCGCCGAGGTCCAGTTCCCGGATCAGCCGACGACGGTGGTCTCGGTTCACCTCGACGCCAACTCCAGCCAACAACACCGTGCTAACCAGATGGGTGACATCCTCACGGACATCAAGGGCTATTCTCCGGCCATTGTCGGCGGGGATTGGAACACGACGACCTACAATTCATCGACCGCGACGATGGCGATTCTCGGCTTCTGGTTGCGGGTCTTCATGGGTCCGGACAACGTTATTCGAAACCATAACCTACATCCCTACAATAAGTTCGAGAAACAACTGTTTGATTTACTTGAATCTTCAGGGTTCGACTATCGGACAGCAAACGCCTACGGAGAGCGCACCACATCCTACGACGTTGACGACATCAAGACACACAAGAATCTCCGGGAGTGGGTGCCGGCCTGGTGCTTCGCTTTCATCCGCTGGGCGCTTCGCAACCACGACGGTAAGTGCCCGCTCAAGATTGACTGGCTCGCAGTGAAGGGTCTGACCGCAAGCGCCCCCCGCGTGCTACATCAGTTCCGCGAAGACCGAAAGCCCCCACTATCGGACCACGACCCCATCGGCGTCGACGTGGCGACTCCCACTACCTAACAGGAGACCGGACATGGCTGGACAAGGATCGACAGGAAACGTCATCGCTGCTGTTTGCAGCTTCTTCATTCCGGGTCTGGGGCAACTGGTCCAGGGGCGTCCGCTCAAGGCGCTCGTCCACTTTGTGCTCGCGGCAATTCTCTGGTGGGTCATGCTTGGCTGGATCATCCATCTGTGGTCAATCATTGACGCCGCTCGCTATAAGGGCGTTTGAGCTAAGCATCGATCGTATGCGGTGTATACAGTTGTAACAGAACAGCCAGAACCACATAGGTACCAGTACTTTTTATCGAATACTGCCGCAAATCCACTTCTTTAGTCCTATCGGTACTTAAAGCGAAATGAGACTCGCGCTCTATTGGAATCACAACGGTTACGGTGCAGAATAGGTAACGTCGTCGGAAGTACACACCCGTTACGGTCTGTACTCGAACGGCGTATACGGCAGTTGGCAGCGTGCTGGCCACTGAACTGTCGACTGTTGTTGAGGTTATGGCTGAACCAACCCGACTCTTGGTGCTATCGAATGACCTGACTACTCGTCGGGTTCTCACAGCGTCGCTCAGTGGAGAATTCAGAGTTTTTGCCGAAAGCGATCGACTGGTCGCCGAAGAGCATCTCGAAAAGTCCAACATCGACGTGGCAGTGGTCGATCTCGATTCTGACCCGTCCGCTGTGGACGAGGTCATTTCCTTTTCCAAGCACAGTCAGATGAAGGGCGTGCCCGTTGTCGTCATGGCAGACGACGAGCGCCGATCGGCTGCGATGGATCTAGTTGCTCAGGGTGTGTACGACTACTTCCGCAAGCCCCCGCACCTCGGAGAACTAAAACTGGTGGTTCACCGAGCGCGTCAGCATCGGCATCTCACGCGCGATCTCCGTCACGTCAGAGCCACGCCGAAAGCTCACAAGTGTGATCGACTCATCGGCGATAGCGCCGCCATGCAGAGTGTCTACGACATGGTTCGCCGCGTGGCGGATCTTGATGTGAATGTCGTGATTCGTGGCGAGAGCGGCACGGGCAAAGAATTGGTGGCCTGTGCCATCCATAATCTGGGAACTCGCGCCGAGCATCCTTTTGTGCCGGTGGCCTTTGGAGCGATTCCAGAGACACTGATGGAGTCGGAACTATTTGGCCATGAACGCGGTGCGTTTACAGGCGCGTCGGTTAGCAAGGAAGGCTACTTCGAACGGGCGGCTGGCGGCACGCTATTCCTGGACGAAGTCGGCGAGTTGGCGCTCAGCACCCAAGTCAAGCTGCTGCGTGTTCTCCAAGAACGTGAATTCACCAGAGTCGGTGGCAAGAAAACGCACAAATTGGACGCGCGCGTGGTCTTCGCCACCCATAGGAATTTGGAGGCGATGGTCGAGAGTGGTGAGTTCCGGCAGGACCTCTACTACCGTGTCCAAGTCGTAAAGATCGATATCCCCCCCCTGCGTCAACGGAAAGAGGACCTTCCGGGCTTGGCTCGGCACTTCGTCTCTCGGTTCGGAGAATCCTTTGGAAAGCCAGGATTGCACTTGATGGCCGAAGGGCTGCAAGAGCTCGTCCGACATGATTGGCCGGGCAATGTTCGAGAGCTGGAGAACGTCGTTCAACGAGCGGTGATTCTAGCCGAAGACACTTCCATCTCCCGCCAGGCAGTCCAAGCCGCTTTCGTAACCGAGCCGAGGCGAGTCGCTGGGCCGCAACTATTTGGAACGTTTGAGAACCAAGTCAAACAGTTCAAGCTTGGCCTCATCCAAGATGCACTTCAGGAGGCGAACGGCAACAAGACACTTGCCGCTAGCCGCCTCGGCATTACGCGGGCGTATCTGCATCGCTTGCTAAGCCGTTCAGTTACGAGCCAACGCAGCGGGGCGGTTGATGACGACAAGAGAGACAGCGCACGCGCCGGCTGAAGCATCGCCCGAAACGATCAGCCCCTGGCGAAGAGCGTTTTCTTTTCCTGCCATGGGCTCACCGACAACGCTCTTGCTATCGCTCGCGCCTCTCGATGCTTGCCGTCGTCTCGGCATCCGCCACCGCTTTACCCGTCCTTACACGCCGCGCACCAACGGCAAGGCCGAACGCTTCATCCAGACCGCTCTGAGAGAATGGGCTTACGCTCGCTCCTACCATCCCAGAGCGCGCCGCTCATCACCCTGGCTCCACCATTACAACTGTGGTGGCACCTCAAGGTCGGTGAGCAGATCTTGCAAACAGGGGATCTGCCCCGAACCGATGGTCGTCGTTCTACTCGGCTTGGTGGCATTTTGGTCGGCAAGCGCTCGCTACCACGACCCAGACATGTGGTGGCACCTCAAGGTCGGTGAGCAGATCTTGCAAACAGGGGATCTGCCCCGAACCGACGAGTTCTCCTACACGACCGACTCACGCGCATGGATCGCCCACCAGTGGCTGCCCGAACTCTCGATGTACGGCGCGTATCGTCTTGGCGGTGATAGTGGCCTCATGCTGTGGCTGTGTGTGATGGGAACCGTTCTGTTCGGCAGTCTCTATCTACTGTGCGCATCCTATTCGGGCAACGCCAAGGTCGCGCTGCTGGGAGGACTCATCGGTTGGTATTTCGGAACGATTTCGTTGGCGGTACGCCCATTGCTGATCGGTCACATCGCATTGGTGGCACTCCTCGCCCTGGTGCACCTGGGCCGAACACGAGATATTCGTTGGCTATGGGGCCTGCCACCGCTGTTTGCAATTTGGGTCAACTGCCACGGCTCTTTTGCATTTGGGTTTGCCGTCTTGACGACGATACTCGCCACCGCGCACGTGAATCTCAGCTGGGGTCTGATCGAGTCGATCCGCTGGCCATCCGACCAACTCCGAGTATTTCGATTCGCGTTTGTCGCGTCGTGTTTCGCGTTGTTAGTCAACCCGATCGGGTTGGAGCTTGCTACCTACCCGCTCAATCTCTTCTTTTCTCAAGGCGACAATCTCGCCAGTATTGACGAGTGGCAACCGCTCAATTTCCAGGAGGCCCGCGGAATGGGCGTCTTCGTCATTGCGGTAGTACTGACTCTTGCCGCGCTTGGACTGAAAAAGAAGATTCGGCTCGAAGAATTTGGAATGGTTCTACTGGGCTCGTATCTGGCTGTCCAGCATGTCCGCATGGTGTTCGTCTTCGGTATCCTCGTCGCCCCGGTCGTGTGCCGGTTGCTGGCCAGTTCCTGGCGTTCGTATCAGGCGAACAAAGATCACCCCAGAGTCAATGCCACGATTATGGCGATCGCCGTGGTTCTGATCTGGTGGAAGTTTCCAGACGCCGCAAACCTTCGGGCTCAAGTAGAGCGCAGCTATCCGACAGCGGCCATTTCCTTTCTCCAAGACAACAACATCGACGGTCGTATGCTCAACGAGTATTCCTGGGGCGGTTATCTTATCTGGGCTTCCCCTGAGCGAAAGGTCTTTATTGACGGCCGTACAGACATCTTTGACTGGACCGGCGTCTTGCGGGACTACATGCGTTGGCAAACCGTGCAGGACGACCCGAACAAACTTCTCGACGATTACGAGATCGACTACTGCCTCCTGTTCAAGAACTCTCCGATATCGAAAGTCGTGGCGCTACTGCCCGGCTGGACGAAGGTTTACTCCGATGATCTAGCAATCGTCTTCCAGAGGGACGCGCTCGACTCGGCGGTCGCGGAGGCGATTGGTGATGGTGGGATGGATCGATGAGCGCGAGTCCAACAATTCGACGACTACTATCGGCGCTGCTAGCCCTTCTGGTACTGATTGTCCTCGGCTTCAGTGCCCAACTTGCCGTGAGTCGTGGAGGCTTGGACTTTGTCCAGTTCTACTTTGCTGGCCAGTTAGCCGCTCGCGGCGAGATTGCGAGCATCCACGATCCTGAGATCTATACGCCGATGATCGTCACACTGAGAGCGGAAGACGACCGCATCGCGATACTCGTGCCTTGGCTGTACCTGACGGGCAACGCGCCAGGCACACCGCTCGTCGCAGCCGTTATCTTGACGCTCGGGAGCCTCGCATGAAGATGCCTTCCGAGCGCCAGCTACTGCTGGCCGGTGCGTGGGTCCTGGCGGCATCGCTGGCGTATCTGTTGATGTCCACTGCACCGTATACGTCGCCCGACTTGGCTCAGTTCTATTTAGCTGGGCAACTCATACTCGACGGCAACGCCGCCGAAATCTACGACCCAGTCGCATATGCTCCGCTCGTGGAGCAGCTAAGAGCATCTGGGACTAGGGTTTCTGCGTCGCACTACTTCAATCGTCCCGCCTTTGCGGCGCTGCCGTGGGCGGTGATTGCCACGCTACCCTATCCGGTCGTCGAGCAGTTCTCTCTCTTTGCAAATCTACTCGGTATCGCGCTCCTGGCATGGAAGCTTCCGTCCTGGTTCCCGAGCTTGAGCAACTACAGGCCTTGGCTCATTTGCTACCCACCGTTCCTATGGGGCCTGCTGATGGGGCAAGACACCATGTTCATCGCACTTGCCCTGGCCTACAGCGTCGTCTTAATGCGGGCCGGGCATGAGGCTCGGGCGGGCCTATTGTTATCGCTCTGTATCGTAAAACCCCATCTCGTTTGGCTCGTTCCGGTTGCTCTATTCTTCACAGGGAAAAGACGCACGGCATGTTGGTTCGTAGCGGGTGCTACTGCGCTAGTCACCACTTCGCTGTTCATGGTGGGAACGACTGGATTCGCACAATGGCGTGGGTTGCTGGGGGCAACGACGACTGACGTCGGGCCCGAAGATATGGCGACGCTGCGCGCCATTGGAATACAGACTCACGTTGGAGTCGCAATTCTGCTTGCGATCGGAGTGATGGCAGTACTTTTTCTAACCTGCCGATCGGGAGACATGGCAAGGGCGCTGCCTGTCGCGATGGTTGCCTCACTCCTTCTCAGTCCACATGCCTACGCACACGATGCTGCGACGTTTGCTGTGGTCGCAGGTTTTCCCGCTGGCGCACTATTACGCGTGTGGCTATTGATTCCTTGGCCTACGGGTCTGATGGGAACCGACGCGTTTGGTGTGACCTATGCAATCGTCGGCCTAGGTGCGATTCTCGCCTTCGCTCTACCTCGCTCGGGGCCCAGTGTGTCGCTGACGTCACGACCGAAGGATAAGGCCCAATGACGACGCTGCGGAACCGCACCGCACAATACGCACTGCTCGTCGTCGCGGTCTTTGTGACCCGGTGGATGTTCCGGAGTCGGATGCTCTATGACCTCGATTCCGTAAATTTCGCGACTGCAATGGAACGGTTCGATATCACCGTGTACCAGCCCCATGCTCCCGGATACTACCTGTACGTCGTCCTGGGTCGACTGTTTTCGATTGTACTGCCCGACGCGAACGATTCGTTGGTCGCGATCAGCATTCTCTTTAGTTGTATGGGAGTCGTGGCGATACACCGGCTAACGGAGACACTCTATGACCGGAAGGCGGCGTTGGCAGCCGGGTTCGTCTTCTTGTTTTCCCCGCTGTACTGGTTCCATGGGATCGTCGCACTGGTCTACATCGTCGAACTGTTCTTTGCGGCTCTGATTGGTTGGCTTTGTTGGCAGACCTACAGTGGCGAACGCGACCGCTCCATCGCCAGCGCCGCCACTTTAGCCTTGTGCATGGGGTTTCGGCAATCGGCGGTATTGTTCCTAGGGCCTCTGTTGCTCCTCTCACTCCGTGGAAAGCCGCTCATGCAAGTCGCGAAGGCGGCCATCGTTTTTTCGGTGATTTGCCTGGCGTGGTTTGTGCCGATGGCGATCGAGTCAGGCGGTGCGATCGAGTATCTGGAGGGTCTATACGAACTGTGGACAACCGTAGCCGCGAGAGAGACGTCGTTCGACCATGCAGGCGGTGTCAACGGCCTTTGGGTGGCGCTTGCTCGGGCCTTGACGATCTTGGCGATCTTGGCGATGACGTTTGGATTCTTCATCGTTTCCTCCATTGCTCAACTCTCTACACGTGATCGCAGCACCGGTCCGCACGCGGGAGACCGTAGCCGATCATTGTTCTATTTCGTTTGGCTAGCTCCGGGACTGCTCTTCTTTACCTTCATTTTCCTACGGTTGGTCAACAGTGGATACCTTCTGGTGCTCACTCCGCCGCTGTGTGCTTGGCTCGGAAGTATGATGTCGCTGCGTTATCGGTCTGGAGATTCCGTGCTTCGGCGCGCAACCCCGTTCGTGCTGGCCAGCCTTAATCTGTGGATCTTTCTCTACGCACCGGTCTATTGCAGTCGCCAGGCCGTCGTCGCTTTCGAGCGCCAAATGAGGAGCAGCATCGACTACGTACGCCGGACGTACGACCCAACGACGACGTTACTAGTCGGTCTCGACGCCCACTTCCACGGGTTTCGGCATGCGAGCTACTACCTTCCCGAGTATGAAACAATCGCGTTTCCCGCAGCGAAGAAAGGGGGAACAATACAGTTGCCCACCACCAAGCAACGAGACAGTCGACTAGTCGAACCACCATTTCACCTGCCGTATGAGCTCGTCGTATTTTTTCCGATGCCGCACGAGCGCGAATACGAAGAACGGATGAACTTCATCGTCGAGTCGACTCCGAGCCTTGAGAAAGCGACGACTGCCGAGCACGTCTCAGCGGTCGGAAGCATCGGCGTGATCGCGCAACTTTACCCGAGCGCCTTCCCGAAAAACGATTCCGCAACGTATCACTGAATACTAGTGATACGTGTTTCCCCCAGTGTTTTCAACGCTTTGGTGACTTCTCAAGTCACCTGCATACAGGAGTAGACGCTACTTCTGGCTCCAGCGTATACGTTCGTATCCGATTGGACGCTAAACCGGGTGTTTCAAAACGGTGAGACAGTACGTTTTGCGGTGAAGGGCATACAACGTGGGCCTTACGACGTATTAAGTAACTTTGGCCCGCTACGTGCTTACATCACCATCACCGCTCGACTATTTGGGCGGATTTTACAGGAGGAATATTAACCACATGCATATGGACATCCAATCTTTGTACGTACGTTTAGTCGCTCAGATCCGCCGTCTCAAAGAAGAGAATGGTCAGGATCTGGTCGAGTACTCGTTGATCATCGCGCTGATCGCCTTCGCGGCGATCGTCGGCATGGAGGATCTCGCGAGCGGTCTCAACACGGCGTTCAATGAGATCTCCAAGACACTCAACACCTACTTGGGTGCAGGATCCTAACTAGATAGGACTGTGGGGGTGCTGGCAATTCCGTAGATGGACGGTCAGCACTCCCTATCAAGCTTTATGGATTATGGAACTATCAGCGTTGTCGTATCGATTAGCGTGGTGGTGCTTGCCGCGGTGATCGATACGTATACGCGCAGAATCCCAAACTGGTTGGTTGGGCCGTGTCTGATCGCGGGTCTCACGCTGCGCTGGACCCTTGAGGGGCGGGGCGGATTATGGGACAGTTTGGCCGCGATCTCGATGGCCCTACTCGCAACCCTGCCGATCTACCTGTTGGGTGGCTTAGGCATGGGCGACTGCAAGCTGCTTGCGGCCTTGGGTGCCTGGGTCGGCTTGTATCAACTAGTTTTCGTGCTTTTCGGAACCGCCCTAACGGGCGGTGTCATAGCGGTGCTCTACACCTCAAGGAAAGGTCTCTTGGGCCAATCGCTCCGAAGCACAGCCACAGTTCTGACAGGCTGGGCCAAGCAGGGAATTCGGAAGAATCCCGCAATCAGCCTAGATAACCCCGCAGCAGTGTCGATCCCCTACGGACCGGCAATCGCGGCAGGGGTGTTGTTTTCGTTCTTGTACGTCTAGGGGGACATCATGCCAGCAAGTCAATCTCGGTTAACATTCACGTTTATTTTGGCGCTCGTGATCGCACTCGCCGCCAGTTACTTCGTCTACCGCCAGCTATCATCGGCGGCTCCGGTCGAAGCTCAGGCCCAGCAGGTCATTGTGGCTGCCGTGGATCTACCGATCGGTACACCACTTTCCGCGGACGACCTGGAGATTTCAATCTGGCCGGTGGGCGCGCTGCCAGCCGGCACCGCGATGGATAAGGAAGCATTGATTGGGCGGCCGCTCATCTATCCCGTATTCAAGGGAGAGCCTATTCTCACCGCCAAGCTCGCGTTGGAAGGTTCGGGAGCGGGCCTAGCAGCGGTCATCGATGAAGGCATGCGCGCGGTTTCGATTCGCGTCGATGAAGTTGTGGCGGTTGCAGGATTCGTAGTTGCGGGCACGCATGTTGACATCATGCTCACGGGTAACCCCGGGGCCGGAGAGGAACGGTTGACACAGACGATTCTTGAGGACGTACTGGTTCTAGCAGCTGGACAGTCGATTCAACCTGACGCCGAGGGCAAACCGCAGACCGTCAATGTGGTCACATTCCTTTGCACGCCCGATGACGCCGCCAAGGTTGTGCTCGCGGCCAGCGAAGGTCGAATCCAACTGGTGCTTCGCAATACGGTCGAGCAAGAGGATGAGGACCAAGTTGGCGAGAAAGAGCTACCAAAGATCAGACGCCGCGAGTTGTTTGGCGGCGCAGCACCAGCTCCGCGGCGAGTAGCCGCGGCGCCAGCACCAGCGCCCATCGCGCCGCCAGCGCCAGAGCCGGTCTCGATCATGATGATTCGGGGCTCTCAGGTCAGCAATGTCGAGCTCGACGCCGATGATGAGTAGTTGCTGGAACGCGTAGGTCGTACCCACCATGAATGACTTGTCCATCGTAGTAGTCGGTCCAAACGAAGACCTTCGCCGCCAGGTCTGCGAGGCTGCTAGTGTCCACGACATCTGGATAGAGCGCGAATTCGCGATCTATCCAGATCTCAAGCCGCAGACTGTGGGGAGTATCCTCGGGTACGCCACGGTGCTCGTTGAACTGGACTCTGATCCGGAGGCAGCGACCAACGTCATCAGGCAAGCAACCACGGCAGACGAGTCGATCACGATTATGGTGTATTCGGCCAAAAAGAATGCTGATTTGCTTGTTCGCTGTATGCAAGCAGGAGCGCGCGAATTCTTCGAGGTCCCGATGGACACCAAAGAGTTGTACGAGGCGCTACAGCGAGCTGCCGAGAGGCACCCGGAAGGGAGCCGATCACGACCCAAACGGCGTGGGCGTACGGTTGCATTCCTAGGTGCCAAGGGAGGAGTTGGATCGACGACATTGGCAGCGAACTATGCACTGGCTCTGAAGGAAGCCAGCAAGGAGGATGTCTGCCTCATCGACCTCAATACTCAGCTGGGTGATGCCGCTTTGTCTCTCGGGATGGAGCCCAAGTTCAGCCTTGTCGATGCGTTGGAGAGTGCTCACCGCCTCGACTACGACTTCTTGTCGGCTCTGCTGGTGGAACACTCGTCGGGGCTCTCGATCCTCGGTGGGCCTGATGGATACGATCCGAGCCGCGTACCTGACGGCACAGGGCTAGAGACGCTGTTCGAGCTTTTGGGCCAGAGTTTCGCCTACACGGTATTGGACGCCGGAGCCGGGGGAGAGTTCACGTCTGCCGCTGTACGGCGGGCAGACTTGGTTTACCTCGTTGTTCAAGCGGACGTGCCGACGCTACGAAATGCTCAACGGATGATCGCTCACTTTCAGGAATATGTCGGTTCCGTCCCTCGTATGGAGCTGGTGCTGAACCGCGTGGGGGCAAAGGATCAACTTGCGAAATCCCAGGTGGAAAGCACTCTGGGAGCCACGGTCAAGTGGAGTATCCCCAACGACTTCCGTCGTCTGCAGGATGCCCTGAATCGTGGAGTACCTCTTGCTGAAAATACATCTCCGGTCTCAACGGCGCTCACGACGATGGCGCGAGCATTCACGGGCAAGCGGACCGAAGAGAAGAGTTCTGGATCGTGGCTGTCGATGTTCAAGAAATCTCCAGCCAAAGGATAGAGGAGCAGTGTTATGGACCGACTCAACCTGAAGAAGCTCAAAGCAAACATCCACCGTACCCTGCTCACCAAACTCGATCTCGAAAAGTTGGGACGCGTGGGCAACGACAGGGCTCGGCACGTCACTATCGCGTTGATCCAGGAGATCTTCGAAGACGAACGGGTTCCGCTTAGCGCCGCAGAGAAGCAACAGCTGCAGGGCGAGTTACTCGACGAGGTATTTGGCTTAGGGCCGCTGGAACCACTGCTGCGCGACGACACGATCTCGGACATTCTCGTTAACAGGCACGATCGGGTCTACATCGAACGTGCTGGCAAGCTGTCGCGCGTGGAAGATACGACCTTCCGAGATAACGCACACTTAATGCAGATCATCCAGCGGATTGTCGCGAAAGTCGGTCGACGCATCGATGAAATGTCACCGATGGTCGATGCCCGCCTCGAAGACGGTTCGCGCGTCAACGCCATCATTCCACCACTTGCCCTGGACGGCCCCTCGGTCTCCATTCGCCGTTTCGGAAGCTCTCCGGTCACCATCGAACAAATGCTGGAGTGGGGCTGTCTGTCACCAGAAATGTATGAGGTGCTGAAAGCGGCAGTCAGAGCTCGGATCAGTATGTTGATCTCGGGAGGAACCGGTAGTGGTAAGACCACATTCCTCAACATGCTCTCGAAGCACATCCCGAATAACGAACGCCTAATAACGATCGAGGACGCTGCTGAACTACAGATTCAACAAGAGAACGTAGTCCGGCTGGAGACTCGGCCTCCAAACATCGAGGGGCAGGGAGCGATCCGCCAGCGGCAGTTAGTCATCAACAGTTTGCGCATGCGCCCCGACCGCATCATCATCGGCGAGGTTCGTGGCGATGAAGCGTTCGACATGCTTCAGGCCATGAACACGGGCCATGAGGGATCGATGACGACGATTCACGCTAACACTCCGCGGGATGCTCTGTCCCGGCTTGAATCGATGATCGCGATGGCCAACCTCCGGCTTCCGGAAAAGGCTGTGCGCCAGCAGATCTCCTCTGCAATCCAGATCGTGATCCAGCTGTCGCGTTTGTCGGACGGCACTCGTAAGCTCGTCAAATTCTCCGAGATCACCGGCATGGAGCAAGACCTCATCACGATGCAAGATGTCTTCGCGTTTTCGAGGAAGGGAGTCGGGCGCGACGGCAAGATCGTCGGCACGTTCCAACCCAGTCGAATTCGACCGAAGTTTCTGGAACAGATCCGCTCTGCTGGGGTGGCTCTGCCCTCCGGGCTGTTTGAACGAGCCATGGAGGTCGCTTAGGCGGCGGGAGTTTACCCATGAGCGCACTCCTCGTAGCATCAGCCGTCTTCCTCGTCGTCTTCCTACTCGCCATCTTGGGCGTGTCGCTCTTCGGTGCCGATTCTCGGGCTCGCTCGGAGCAAGTTCGCCGACGCCTCACCGCGTTGTCCATGGCCTCAAAACGGGAAGGCGACAGTGACGATCGCCTCGATCTTTTGCGCCACGAGCTACTCGGCTCTCTGCCGCTGATGGATCGAATCCTATATCGGTTTGAACTCCTCAGCGGCTTACGACGATACCTGCTTCAGAGCGAAGTACCTTGGACCGTCGGCGACACGCTGGCCCGATCAGCAGCCGCAGCAGTGATCGGAGCTGGCATCGGCTACTGGCGCACCGGATTGGTGACATTTGCGCTCGTCGTGGCATGCGTAGCGGCGACATTTCCGTTCTTCTACATCGTCTATAAACGGAGCCAACGTCTGGCGGCGTTTGAGCAGAAGCTACCCGGTGCTCTCGACCTGATTTGTCGAGCGCTGCGAGCCGGACATGGTCTAGTCGCCGGTATGGAGATGGTCGGTAGCGAAATGCCTGACCCCATCGGAAGCGAATTTCGCAAGACTTTCGAAGAACAGAATTTCGGATTGGAACTCAAAGAGGCGCTCCATAACTTGATGGAACGTGTACCCGTTCCGGACGTGTCTATCGTCGTGACAGCGATCTTGATCCAACGAGAAACAGGTGGCAACCTTGCGGAAGTCTTGGAGAAGACCGCCCAGGTGATTCGCGAGCGCTATAGGCTCAAAAGGCAGATCAGGACCCACACCGCACAAGGCCGGCTCACGGGATTGATCCTAAGTACGTTGCCCATAGCTCTCGGGATTCTACTCTTCCTTAGCCGTCCGGAGTTCATGTCCGTACTGTGGACTACAGAACGCGGCCAGCGATGGCTCATGATCGCTACAGGCCTGATGCTTTTGGGGGCTCTGGTCATCAGGAAAATCATTCGGATCCGGGTGTGAGGATGCCATGACGCTACCACTAGTCATATTCATCGCTGTTTTCCTGCTCGTCGTGAGTGGAACACTGATTCTGAGGTACCGCCGGACGATCCAATCACGATTAGCCCAGGCCTCGGTACCAACCGTGGTTTCAGATGTAGCCGATCCAACCCACGACCTTGAAGAGTACTACGAGGACGGCGCAGCGCTGCCTGGAGTAGTGGAGGGCCTGGTCGATCCGCTCAAGGATCTGCTTCCGCGTAGTGCTGCAGAAGTTGGCGTTGCCCAAATTCGTCTGATGCGGGCTGGTTACCGGCGAGATCGCTACGTCGACATTTTCTATGCGGCGAAGATCCTAATGCCGATCGCATTCGCGATCCTCGCGACGGTTTTGGGGCTACAGCAGCACTACGGCGCCTTCTTCGTCTACGTGGTGGCGGCGGCTCTGGGATTCCTGGCCCCTGACTTCTGGGTTGGCTGGAAGATGAAAAAGCGTCAGCTGGAGATTAAGCTCGGGCTCCCGGAGGCGCTCGATCTCATGACGATCTGCGTCGAGGCCGGGCTCGGTTTGGATCAGGCGATCCTCAGAGTGGCCGAGGAGATGCACATTAGTCAGCCGGATGTTGCCGAGGAACTAGTATTGCTCAACCTCGAACAACGGGCGGGCAAGAGTCGCCGAGAGGCGCTTCGGAATCTCGCTCACCGTACCGGCGTGGATAGCGTGAGCGAATGGGTCGCCATGATGATCCAGACTGACCAATTCGGCACCAGCATTGCGGACGCGCTCCGAGTTCACTCGGACTCGCTTCGCACGCAACGAACGCAAGAGGTCGAAGAACAAGCAGCTAAGACATCGGTCAAGCTGGTCTTCCCTCTCGTATTTCTTATCTTCCCGTCGATGTTCGTGGTCACCTTAGGGCCGGCGATGATTCGCATCGGGGAGTCGTTTGAACAGATATTTGGAAATTAAAGGAGACAAGGATATGGACGATATTTCGCTGATTCGGGTGGTTGGAGGTATCTGCTTCGTCATCGTGCTCTTGATCTTGATTCAACGCAGACGGACCAAGGTTGACTAGATGAGCTCCCACCTGAGTGTGGATGCTGTTGGCAATATTGCCAAATAAATAAGGAGGCTGTCCCACTGAACGACCGGTCTGATAGGTAACACTCTAAACCGGACGGATGGGTAACAGTATAGGCGGTGGTCAGTGGCCCCCGCGGGGGCCACTGACTGCCGAGCCGAGCGGCCACAGTACGCGGTTGGCGGCGTCGAACAAGGCGAGTTCCACCGGACCGAACCAGATCTGCCAAATGGCTTCGTCCACTTCGACTAGCCCGACCAACTCGCGAGCCAACGCTTCACTCAGGAAGTACTTCTCGCCGAGGAACTTGATGCGTCCGTCGTGGCGCACTCGTCGGCGCTCCCAGTGCCCCGGGTAATCCAGATCAGCAAGCTCGCTGGGATAGGCGCGTGTTGCTGGTGCATAGAACGCCGCCGGGGGCCGCTGTCTCAACGCTTCATGCGGACGTTCTTGGTTGTATTCATGACGAAAGAGGTCGAAGCGGCGCTGCTGTCGGCGACGATCGCCAGCCGGAGGTCTCACTGTCTCGGCTTTGAGCGTGCGGTGTAGCCGCTCGTGGCGACCGTTCTGCTGCGGCTTGCCCGGCTCGATGCGCTCCACCGCAATGCCCAGCTTCAGCCACCAGACGTTCAACCGGCTCAAGCGTCCGGTGCCGATGGAGGCGAACGGCGAACCGTTGTCTGAGCGTATCCTTCGTGGCAGCCCGCGCTCCAGAAACAACCGCTCCAAGCCTCGGCGGGCCTCGGCGTAGGATGTGCCCACGTGTGCGGTGCAGTTGAGCAGGAAACGACTATATCCGTCGACGACCGTTAGCGGATAACACAGCACGCCGTCGCCGGTGCGAAACTGCCCCTTGTAGTCGATCGTCCAGAGGTCGTTGGGCGCTTCGGGTTCGCGCAACGGACTGGGTGCCGCTTCGGCCAGTCGCCGCATCCGCTTGCGCCCGCGAACGAGTCCGGCTCGCTTCAGCGCGTCGCCGATCGTCGACGCCGCTGGCCAGCTTGTCTGTGACTCTTTCGACTCCAGCCAGGCCCTGAGCTTCTTCGGCCCCCAACTCGGATGCTGCCGACGCGCTTCTATCACTCGTCGCTCGACCGACTCGGGTATCCGACCGGGCTGACGGTGTGCCGCGTGCGGGCGGTCTTCCAGCTCTGGCCAACCGCCTTGACGGAAGCGTTCTAACCACTTGTATCCGGTCCTGCGGCTGATCCCGTAGAGTCGACACAGCGCCGCCACGTTCGTCGCCGCCCCCGCTCGCAGCCAGTCTTCAATGAATCTCTTGCGTTCTTCCATCGGATAGGTCTCCTTCCATGGCATCTCGCCATGGTGTTACCTATCCGCCCGGTCTAACCTGTTACCCTTCCGCCCGGTCTGTACACCACAGCCAATCGATTTGTATCGGATTAAGAACCCGCGGGAGGGTTAAATCGAGAGTGCGCCGGAGACCCGGCGGGACTAGGAGTAAAATGCCCCAGGAAAGGGTATGCGTATTTAATAGAACGAGAGAGTCGTTCATGAGCCTTGACACGAGGGTGGCCGATACCCACCTCAGTCGGCTTCGCGGGCTGATTGGCCGCAGCCGTTTAGGCCCCGACGAGGGTCTATGGCTCATTCCGTGTCAGGGAATTCACACGATCGGTTTGTTCTTTCCGATCGATGTTGTCTACCTGGGCATCGGTGGTGAAGTTGTACATCTGATGGAGAATGTGAACCCGTTTCGATTCACGGCGATTCGTCGTAACACTCACAGCGTATTGGAGTTGCCTGTTCGAACCGTTCATGAGTCTCAAACACGCCTCGGAGACGAGATTGTGGTCTGCTCCGCCGAGAGTCTAGACCGTAATATGTCGCCAATAGATTGGCTCAATCAAGTCGAGGGGCAGAGAGAAAAGGCCGCGGTCGGAGAACCGGCGGCTGTGAGGCGCTGGAGCGCGGCGAAGTCACAGGGAAGCTAACTCCCCGAGGAGGGGGAGCCACGATGATGATGGCGCAAGAACGAGTGTTGGTATTGAATCAGACTCGCGAGTCCGTCTTGAGTATCGGTGCGGATGTCGCCGATGACTTTTTCAGTCGTTGCGTCGGCCTGGCCCCACGCACTCATATTCGCCCTGGCGGTGGACTGTGGGTCAGCGCGGCCCGCGTGCTGCATACGATCGGCCTCACGTTTCCGGTGGATGTCGTGTGTCTCGACCCGAGGAATCAGGTCGTCGAGATCGAAGAGGACTTTCGACCATTTCACATGAGGGTACTCGGGGATCACATCAGCAGCTTTTTGGAATTGCCCGCACGCACCGTTCACGAGTCGAAGACGGAGATCGGCGACGAGGTACAGATTTCACCGAGCGAACCGATTCAACAGGTCTTGGCATTGTATACCAATGGTGGGCCCGTCGAGACTCACGCTGTCAGGGACGTGACCAGGAAGGGCGCAGTGGTCGAGACTAGTGACCGGTGGTACCCGGGAACGATTGTGGACATGACCCTACGGTATGACGAACAGTTCGCTAAGGCTTCTAAGATGAATGACGCTGCTGATGATTCGATAGGCGTGCGAGCGAAGGTCGTCAGTTCGACCGACAAGGGCTGCCGGCTCAACCGGTCAACGCAACACTAGGGCTAAGTCGTTCAACAGAAATGTCTTAGCGGTGAGAGCGGCAAGGGGCTTGCCGACCAGCGGAAGCCACTAATCGCAATTGCGTAACTCGTTGCACTGCAATGACATGCATACGAGAGCGAGGCGCCCTCGTCTCTTCCCCTTTACTTTCTTCCGCTTACGCGTCACGTTCTCCGTTCGCGACGGGTGTTGCGTCGACCGCTTGAGACCACCGCGTTAACGTGGAGTTTGTGTTTCTTAAGCGTCCGGAGAAACGTCGCTTCAAGCGATTTATCGGGCGCATCTAGAATCTGCCGAGAGGAGGTGAGCCTTGGCAAAGCGACAAGAGAAAAGAACGGGGCAGGCGGTGATAGAGTTCGTGCTGCTGATGCCACTCTTCATGCTGATCATCGCGAATGTGGTGAACTATGGCGGCATGTTCTACGCGGCGATTACGGTGGCCAACGCAGCGCGGCACGGCTCGCAGCATTTCATCTACGGCAGTGCGACGGTGAAGAACGCCCCGACGCCAGGTGTCGACTCAGTCTGGCTTCTTGTACAGAACGATACGGCCACTTTGCCGAATCTGGCAAGCCGTGTGATTCGAGTCTGTCTAGAAAACCGGAATCGCGAATGTGGTGAACTATGGCGGCATGTTCTACGCGGCGATTACGGTGGCCAACGCAGCGCGGCACGGCTCGCAGACGGCAGTGCGACGGTGCCAGGTGTCGACTCAGTCTGGCTTCTTGTGAACGATACGGCCACCTCGTGTGATTCGAGTCTGTCTAGAAAACCGGAACGATGTGACCTCGCCTAGCTGCCAGACTCGCGGGTCGGGATCTGCGACGTTCACTAGCCCGCCGCTGGACACGCGTGCCGAGGGTGACGCGTATCTCAATGGCTGGGTTGACGTGGGGTACACCTACACGCCTTACATTCCCCTGTTTACGGTTCCGGTAGTCAACGTTCAGCTGACGCCGCCGCCCCAACTGATGGTCCGTCAATCGCTGATGAGGGTGCTCAATTGAGAATCGGAGCACACAGGAAGAATAGTCGCCGCGGTCAGGCGATGATCGAGTTCATGCTCGTCATCGTGTTGTTCATGGTGACCTTAATGGGTACGTTCGAAGTGTGTCGACTGCTGTTGTCGTTCGCTACGTTGGCCCACGCGTCTCGGGTCGGAATTCGCTACGCGACAACACACGGCGCGGAAAACACGGTCGGGTATCAGACGAACGCGACCGAGGTTGAGACGATCGTTCTCGACTATACGGCAGGTACGCTGATCGACAAGAGCAAGGTGACCGTGACTACGACGTGGCCGAACGGCACTGAGCCTGGCGATGAGGTACGAGTACAGGTACAGTTGGCCTACGAGCCATTCATTCTGTTGCCTATGTCGATGACGCTGGCCACGCAAACGGAAGGGATTGTCACGTTCTAGTGGGAGGAGGAATCATGCGAGATAGGCATAGCGGTCAGGCGCTCATTCTTCTGTTGCTGGCGCTTGGAATCTTCCTGTTGGGCGCGGTCGGTATTGCGGTGGAGTCGGCGCTCTACTACACCCATCGCCAGATGGCGCAGGCAGCAGCTGATGCGGCGGCGCAGGCCGCGATGACGAGCATTTTCGGGCGGACCAACACCGGAGCGAACCTTCTGGATGGAACACCGTTCACTTGTGACTCGAGCGGTACCGACCTACGCACTCCCTGTCACTTCGCTCGCCAGCACGACTTTGGGCGCCCAGGGGACAACGACATTATCGACGTCGCGTTCCCCAGTAGCATTCCCGGTGTCGGCAATCTCAGCGACGACGTTGCCAATCCGATAGCGGTAGAGGTGATAATCTCACGCCCCTTCACGACTGGACTGCTCCAGTTTATCGGCGTTCAAGCTGCGACGATTCGCGTGCGCGGGGTTGCGGCGATCTTAGTCGAGTTATCGCCGGTGCCTATTTTGATTATGCACCCAGATGACGTTGACACATTCGAGATTGATGGTGGTCCGACGGTCACGATATGTGGCGGTCCGCCGCGGAGCATTCAGGTCAACTCCGTGAACAACACTTCCTTCGTAGTTAGCGGCGTTGGTGGCGGGTCTAACTTTATCGACTTGAGTGGCGCGGGACCAGATTCAACCACTTCAATCAGTTGCGACGGCAGCGGAGGAGAATTTGGGAACCACGGCGGCCCGTTCAACTTCAGCGCAGTATCCAACGGTTACCCCGGTGGCACGCTCCTGCCCGTCGACAGTTATATCAAAACGCTGCCGATCGATGACCCGCTGGCGATCCCGATGCCCAACGACCCTGGGAATCCGGGGCCACCGCTACTCCCTCCCAATCCGAATATCCCCGGAGGCGGCGTCGGTGCGATTAACGGCTGCCAGCTTCCAGTGACGGAATTCTGCACCCTTTACTATCCTGGCGAATATGTTGGAGGCCTCACGATCAAGAACGAGATGGCGCTCTTCATGCCAGGCCTCTACTACATGAACGGCGGCGGGTTTCACATCGACGCGAACGGTATCGTTCACATGGCGCGACCGTGTGTACTGATCCCCGACTACGGCTGCGGCGTCATGATTTACAACAAACCAGGCAATGACACTGCACCCTTTACTATCCTGGCGAATATGTTGGAGGCCTCACGATCAAGAACGAGATGGCGCTCTTCATGCCACGACATCACGTTCGCTGCGAATGCAGGGCAATTATCAGGGGTTTCGTACAGCCAGATTCTCTCGGGGGCCGGGTTGCCTGTCACGTGCATAGGTAACTGCTTCCAGGGGCCACCCGAAGTCGCTCCCTACTACGGCGTCGTCTTCATGAACGACCGCTCCACAACATGGGAGATGGAGCACAACTTCCAAGGCGGTGGTGGACTGACGATCGCGGGCACAATGTACTTCACCAACTCCTTCTTGCCCCTCAAGAGCGACCTGGCAGGCAGTCTCGCGTATCAGACGCTTGAATTGCGTGGGACACCGGGTAGCACAACAAGAGTCGTCGGTCAGATTTTGGTTGACAGTCTGATCCTTGGGGGAAACGCGGCGATCAACATGACGCTGAGCCCGAATGCGACACTGCCAATTCGGAAGTTGGCGCTGATTCGTTAGCGCCAGCCAGTCTCATCGCAGTTCGAAGTTGGCGATCACCGGCAGGTGGTCGCTGGCTACCCTCGACACAGCTAGTCGGCAGGCGTGCGCCAAGCCAGCCTTGAGTGAGCCGCGGTAGTAGATGCGGTCGAGGCCGCCGCGTGGTGAGAACGACGGATACGTGCGCAGCGAGGTCTCGTACATCCCGGGCTTGTGGGTGACACTATCGAAGCCCATCACGTCGGCGAAGACCGGGTGCAGCATCGAACGCCAGTCATTGAAGTCACCGGCAATCAGGCAAGCGGTATCGGGGCCGACTGCGGTGTACTCTTCTGATTGCGCCAAGATGCCGACCTGGCGGATGCGCTCCCGGGCGGATAGTCCCAGGTGCAGATTGAAAATCTCCACCGGATGTTCGTGCCCGCTCACCTTCTGGGCCAGGATCGTCGTATGCTGGCAGCCACGCCGCTTGCGAACATCTACCGTAAGGTCAATGTTACTCTGACTCACAATTGGGTAGCGGCTCAACGTGGCGTTGCCCCATCGACCCTTCCGCACAGCAATGTTGAGACCCAACGCGTAGTAGGGATACTCCAGCTGCTCGGCCAATTCCTTGGCCAAGTCCAGTTCTCGCGAACGCGGTACTCCCGAGTCAACCTCTTGTAGCAACACGACGTCGGGCGAGTAGTGCCTGATGGTGCCAGCAATGCGGTCCAGGCGAAACCGGCGATCGACTCCGATCGCGCGGTGGATATTGTAGGTCATCACCCGTAAGTGCATAGCGAATCGTAGAAGGCACTCAGCCCGTACTCAGACAGGCAGCGACCACAATATCGGCGGTGTCAATCATCTCTTCAATCTCCGCTTTCGAAGCGGCTGTTCCGTCCCGGTGAACCCGGACGACTCCACTTTTCACACTCACTTTGAGACCACGCAGCCGAGCCTCAGCAAGGCTGTCTTCGACGCCCACCACTCGCATCCAGTCGTCACTCGACCGGACTTCCCGGAACAGATTCGCCTCGACGAAGGTAAAGGCTGAACCGCCCGGCGAGCCGCTGGTCGCCAATGCACCGATTAGCCACCTCGCGGCCTCAGTCTCAAATCGCAGCTGGGGCAACGCGATCAGAGAACCGGGCGTCACTTCCCCCTCGCGTTCCCCAGCGAGCACAGCAAACAACAGAGACAACTGACTAGACTCTCTGCGGTGGCTCCAGTAACCATATGCCAGTGCGCCGCTAACGACCGCGAATAAAATCCATGGCCACATATCAGTGCAGGAGGTCGACCTGCTCACCAGCGTAGCAGCACGCAGAGCACGTGGCGCATGGAACCGAGGGCGCCATTTCTGGTGGTTCAGCAGGCGTGTCCAAGAGTCATGGCTCGGACTCTTGATCTGAAAAACCGCTGTCGAGCACGACGCGGGTGCGCGGATCAAGGCGCAGATCCACGGGTAGTGTCATTCGCGACGTATTCTTCCAGTCGGTAGTGATGCGGCGACAATGCAGGAAGCCGATGTCCGAGCGGCGAAACAACTTCTTGAGTGGACTTGGACCGATCTTGTGCACGTCCCAGCTCAAGCGCCCAAAAGGGCCTCGCGGTACGACGCAGTACTTGGCGGGACAGGGCTTGTTTTCAGGCGAGATCTGGTCATGCTCGCTGTGTAGCGCATGCTCTGCGGGACTCCGTCGTGGGTACCGCCATTCGCCAGCGAACGAGACATACCCAAGCCGGCTGTTCACAGCCTTATCAAACACCGTCGCACCCGCTGTCCAAACAAGCTCGTCGATATCAGCATTCAGAACCGCTCGTGCGTGCCCCAGAAACCGCAAACGAGCAACATTGATCAAGGCGGTGTGCAAAAACATGGCTTCGTACTTGAGTCGGCCCGACCCAGTACGTCCGTAGGGCGTAGGAGCTGAGACGATCAAATAGTCGCTCAGCCCGGCCTGTTGCAACGCCTCTTCCACTGCGTTCATCGGATAACGAGTTGACCCGTTATCAAACAACACCATCGCCTGGAGGCCATGATTTTTGCGGTGATAAAAGGCGAAGTCGCGAATCCAGTCAGGATGGTCGTCGCGCGACATCGTGAAGTGCGTATTCATCCCCGCGAAGCGGTCTAGTTCAGTCGTGCTAACCGTTGTTGCCAGGTCAAGCCCGCTGCCCATGACCGATACCTCAGCGGGGCAGTAGCGACTTCTAAGCTCGATGAGATCGTACCGTGGATAGCGGCGCAGCCGCGCTCGCTTCGTAGGCTGGCCATCCAGCATGAACCGTGCAGATCTAATCAGAGGGGCGAAGTTCAGCAGCTTCGGACAGATCAGGATCACCCGGCCATCCCGCCAGAACGCGTCATACCAAAGTGTTGTGCGATCGTACGTTTGAATGTAGAGTTCGTCCTCTCCCGCCGGGTCCGTGATGAAATCTCGGCGTAGTCCAGATGCGCGGAGATCCGCGGTCGCAAGGGAGCGCCGGTGGATCACGAGGAACGCTCCAGACGGAATGGTTCCTGATGAGTAAAACTGGGGCGGTGAGAATAATGACGTTCAGTCATTCGCATGCCGAACCGCAGCACCCTGTGAAGCGAAGTGGTCATGTCGTGCGACTGTCGAGACGCCAATAGGCCAACAAGACACCGCGTGAAACCAATCGCGCACAAGCTAGGCCACAGCCCACCAACCACCGATGCACGCTGCCTGGTAGAACCAGCCCCGAGCCACATGCCATCGCCAACATCCATGGCCTGATACGAAAAAGGACCATGCTAGGAGAGAATTTGAAGCTCTGCCAAAGCAACCCAAATGCAGCCCCGTAGTCCCCGCGCTCATAATTCAGATAGGCGAAGTAGACATGCTTGTCTGAGCTTGCCTGAGGCTCAATTTCGCGAACGAGGGCTGGAGTGCGTTCACGCGCTTTGTCGAGCACTTGGAACCAGGCCGTTTTCATACGCCGCCAATCGGCAGTTGTTTGCCCCGCGCGCCGTCGATACAGCGTCAGGCATTTCGGGATGCAAATTATGTTTCCAGGACGAAACGCTGCTATGCGTAGCCACATGTCTAAATCGGTGCTCGCTACGAGGTGCGGGTCGAACAACCCCGTCTCCTCAAACACTCGTCGGCGGATCACCGATGCCGAGCCGTTTCGAAGAACGTTCTCTAGAAGTAGCTCGCGATACGACACCGGTCCTCCGCGGTGCGGCACGACGAATCTAATCTCGCGGTCATGGTCGTCGATCGTCTTGGAAAGCGAATACGTGACATCGGCTTCAGGGTGAACGGCGAAGGAGTCCAGATGGTGTTCCAGCTTGTGCGGCAGCCAAAGGTCGTCACCATCTAGAAAAGCGACGAGTTCGCTGGAAGCAGCACTTGTGCCGACGTTCCGAGCGGCTGCTAGGCCACCATTCGGTTGCCGCAGTATCTGGAGCCGCGGATCATTCAGTCCCTCTAGACGTTCCGCCGTCCCGTCGACTGAGCCGTCGTCGACAACGATGACTTCGATGTTGCTTACGGTCTGAGCGAGTGCCGATTCGACTGCATCTCGTATATACGCGGCCACGTTGAACGCCGGAATGACGACGGTTACAGCAGGCGGCTCGCTCGGATTTATCTTCATGAAATCGACTTCTATGACAAAACGGCGCCGCGTTCTATTCCCGGGTCGGCTCTGCGGAGGGAGTCGAGCACCGAGCCACGAGGCCAAGGGTAGCGCGAACAGACAACCCTAAAGCCGTCGGTCAATACGTAGTCGGCACATTCGAGACGCAACGCCAAGACAAAGCCTTCTCTCCACTGATAAATAACGACTTATGAGTGGAGGCGCGGGCCGGAATCGAACCGGCGAGTAAAGGCTTTGCAGGCCTCTGCCTTACCACTTGGCTACCGCGCCACAAACCGAATTTTCTATGCTAGCAAGGTGGCTCCGTTTCGACGGCGGCCGTCTGTCCATGGCCGAGTCGTCTGCTCAACAGAATCAACCTCTGCGTATCAGCCGCGATCTGGCATTTCGGTTGGTCGTCTCGTCACTCGCTCTCCTAACCACCTACTTCTTGCTGCTGCGCAACGTGGCCAGTTTTGAGCTGTGGGGAGCCCTGACATTCGGTGCCGTCCTCGACCAGGCGGGCTTCCCCCAGAGTGACGTCTTCTCTTACACGGCTGCGGGCGACGAATGGATTGATCACGGCTGGGGTGCCTCCGTGTTGCTGTTTCGGCTACTGAGAGACGGAGGAAGTGCCGCGCTGTTTACTCTCAAAGTTCTGTTATTCGTGGCGGCACTATCGACGGCAGCAACGGTCTATCGATCTGGAACCACCGAACGGAATACGTCCTTGGCCGACGCGGTGTTCTTCCTCACTGGCCTGCCCTGCTGTTACCTGCTGCTGGACTTCTACACTCCGACCGGCGCGACCGGTGCCTTCAGCGTCCTGGGTTTTCTGGCGACTCTTTGGATCCTCGACACCTATCGTCGCGCGCCAGCTACCCGAGCTCCTTGGCTTCTGCCGCCCATGGTGGCTATCAGCGTCAACCTGGGTAGCGGCTTCGTGTTCACTTTTTTTGCACTTGGCGTTCATCTGTGGTGGTTCGTGCGGGAACGGCGCCGGACGCAGGCAACCGAACTCGCCATCGTGGTCGTGTTTTGCCTGGGTGCAACGCTGTTGAACCCTTATGGTTGGCGCTTCGTGCCGCAGATCATCGAGGCTTGGACTACGGCGCGGGCACCCATTGGCGAATGGGGCAATGGATTCAGCAGCGGCCCCCTATTCGCGTGGACCTACACTACGGTCGCCGTCACGGCTCTGTCGACTACCGCCATCAACTCTTGGCACGACCGTCGTTTTCCGGGAGAGGCGCTGCTACTATCCGGAACTGCGATCCTGGGCTGGCTGTACATTTCGCTCGTGCCGTTTTTTTCCTTCACGATGCTCGCGCTCGGAGCACCGGAGATTCTGCGACTCGTCGAGCACTACGACGTACCGGAGCGGCTTCGAGACTACGTGGGCCTCGTCTTCCCAGCAGGGCTTGGAGCGGCGGCGACGACGTTAATCGTCCTGCAACTCTTTACCGTTGACGGTGCGCTTCGACCTCAAGTACCTGCGTGGAATGCGGTGGTTGGTCAGCCGGCCGATCGCCAGTATTACCCTGCTGGGGCGGTCGCGTTCCTCGACGAACAGCAAGAGACGGTACGCCTCTGGTGCCCTGTGAGCTGGGGCGAGTTCCTTACATGGAGACTCTACCCAAAAGTTCTGGTCTCCATTGACGGCCGCTACGGGACTCTTTACCCTGGCTCAATCCGCGATGATCATCTGCGCTTCTGGGGACCGAGCCACGATGTATCGGTTGCCGACAAATACGACACGACGCAGATCTTGGTCCCTGCGAGCGACGCGGCCACGCTCGCCGCACTCGACGTTTCGGCGTGGGTCCGTAGTTACGAAGATCCGATCGCCGTCCTCTACTCCCGAACCGCACCGACTGTGCTGCCAGCTGCGCGTGCGAACGACACAGCGTTCGTCGATGAATTGATCGGCGACTTGAGCCGCTTCGCAGACGCCGGTCGCTAATTCGCTGGGCGCTGCCCCTCGTCAGGTCCGAGCCCGCGTTCCAGCCATCCGGGGTACCAGCGGAATACGTTACCGGTCAGGCTGCCGATGAAGATTAGGCCGTCTGGAGTCTTGTGCAGCCAGTGGCCTGGGCTCTCCATGGCACCGAGAATCTTACCGGTCTTGAGGTCGATCTTCATGATGCGTCCGGCCAATGTATCGTAGGTCAGGTTCTCGATATTGTCGCGATGGGTGATGATCCACATCTCGTCATCGGGCGTGATGAAGACATTCTGGGTCGCACCGAGATGGGACCACTCACGAAGATACTTGCCGTCAGCGTCGAAGATCTGAATACGGTTGTTCTCGCGGTCACTAACATAAACCGTACCGCTCGAATCGATGGCTATGGAATGGACGGTGTTGAATTCGCTGGGCCCTGTGCCGTGTTTGCCCCACGCGGTGAGATACTTGCCGCTCTTACTGAACTTCACGACCCTCGCGTTGCCGTAGCCGTCGGACACATACACGTCGCCGTTCGGTCCGAAAGCAATATCGGTCGGACGGTTGAAGTGGGTCGAGTCATCGCCAGTCTCGCCTTTCACGCCGAGAGTCAGTAGCCGCTTTCCGTTGCGATCGTACTTCATTACCTGGTGGTCACCGTTGTCCGTTACCCAAATAGAGCCGTCCGGTGCTACGCGCAACCCGTGGGGATTGCCAAACTCTCCCCTGCCCCAAGAACGAAGGTAATGGCCTTTCGCGTCGAATACAACCAGAGGGTCGGCCTTGAGACCGCGATGGAAGACATAGACCTCGCCTTGATCGTCGACAGCGACCGAGGAGACACGCCCAAACTTCCAACCGTTCGGCATGGTGTCCGGCTCTTCGCCGAAACGTATATTTACGCGGTACTTGAGCAAACCCCCTTCGTGGGGGTACCAACCATCCTGTGCTGCGAACAACGTCCCTCCGGCTAACAACAATCCGATAATGGCGAATCTGAGCATACCCTAAATCTCCTGAATCTCTACGGTGACCGACCCAGTGTACTTCCTATTTGGTCTGGTAGGTCTTCGAAAACCCTGTACGACTGTTCGTCAGCGTGTAAGTGCCGGTCGGTTCAACACGGGCCCTCAGCCAGTGGCCGTCACAACCGTCTGTCTCGCCCAGATTGGCGATGAACTGCTCGTGCGCGTGGTGAGCGTCGTCATTGTTCACCGGTCGATGTAATTGCCAAAAACCCTCCAGACCCGGAGAGTCCAACACGTACTCGATCGCCTGCGGGCCACCACCCTTGGTCGGACCGTTATTCATCACCGCCACGGTTGGACGCATCGACCACATCTGTTGCGGCAGCACGTCGTCACGAACACCGTGGTGTGTGGCCTGGTAGAGGTCGACCTCACCCAATACATTCACCGGGCACGCCAACTTGTATTGGAAACTCCAAGACAAATCGCCCAGGTTCACAAACTCGAAATCGCCGGCCTTAAGGAAATAGCCGACGCTTCTGCCGTTCTCACCTTGGTCGTCGGGCTTCGGCTCATACGACGCGCAACGCGGGTTAACGGCGCCGGCACCGGGCAGCGATTCGATCAGTGTCTTCCCATCGGCCGACACGATCACCAGCTGAACACCTTCTAGCTCTAGAGTCTCGCCCGGCGTCACGGTGCGTCTCTTGTCGCCAACGGTCGCAAGGTAGGCTTCCCACAGAACCTTGCCATCACCGCTGTCTTTGTCGACGCTGTCGCCGTGGTCGACAAAACCGCGAATGTCGATACGGTCCGCTAGCGCGGCTAGGCCGCCGACATGATCGCCATGAAAGTGAGAGGTCAGGAAGTAGTCGATGTGGTCGAGCCCGGCCTCCTCTCGAATAACGTGCTCGATCCGATCAACGTCCCGATCGTTGAGACCTGCGTAGCCCGCGTCCATCAAGACCGACTGTCCCGCGTCGGTGACGATAAGCGTCGAGGCACCACCCTCGACATCGATCCAATAGATATCGAGCGAGGCGAAAGCGTTTGAGGGGAGCAGGGCTAGAAGCAGGACAACAAGCTGTTTCACGCCGATCAGTATAGTCGGATTCGAGTTCGCTGTCGCGCCCACTCCTTCACGAGGCGACATCTTCGACCAATTGGACCCAACAACAGGTGCAGCCTTACGTACGGCGCCATCACACATTACAGAGGTAACTTGTTCTTGGTTGCAACGTTCAGTTTTCGTTTACAACTCGAACAAACTTCGATAACTTTCACTATGTGTCGCCGCACAACTCGTTAGGTTTCATAGGCTGATACAGGCCGCTGTCGGAAGTCACGATACATGTGTAATATGACTGCGGATAACATCGCCGTTACAACTTCAACGATTGCACGCTCACCCTTTTTCATTTCTATTTCTTCACATACACTCGAAGCAGACCGGGCGGAAGGGTAACAGGTTTAGGTAACACCATGGCGAGATGCCATGGAAGGAGACCTATCCGATGGAAGAACGCAAGAGATTCATTGAAGACTGGCTGCGAGCGGGGGCGGCGACGAACGTGGCGGCGCTGTGTCGACTCTACGGGATCAGCCGCAGGACCGGATACAAGTGGTTAGAACGCTTCCGTCAAGGCGGTTGGCCAGAGCTGGAAGACCGCTCGCACGCGGCACACCGTCAGCCCGGTCGGATACCCGAGTCGGTCGAGCGACGAGTGATAGAAGCGCGTCGGCAGCATCCGAGTTGGGGGCCGAAGAAGCTCAGGGCCTGGCTGGAGTCGAAAGAGTCACAGACAAGCTGGCCAGCGGCGTCGACGATCGGCGACGCGCTGAAGCGAGCCGGACTCGTTCGCGGGCGCAAGCGGATGCGGCGACTGGCCGAAGCGGCACCCAGTCCGTTGCGCGAACCCGAAGCGCCCAACGACCTCTGGACGATCGACTACAAGGGGCAGTTTCGCACCGGCGACGGCGTGCTGTGTTATCCGCTAACGGTCGTCGACGGATATAGTCGTTTCCTGCTCAACTGCACCGCACACGTGGGCACATCCTACGCCGAGGCCCGCCGAGGCTTGGAGCGGTTGTTTCTGGAGCGCGGGCTGCCACGAAGGATACGCTCAGACAACGGTTCGCCGTTCGCCTCCATCGGCACCGGACGCTTGAGCCGGTTGAACGTCTGGTGGCTGAAGCTGGGCATTGCGGTGGAGCGCATCGAGCCGGGCAAGCCGCAGCAGAACGGTCGCCACGAGCGGCTACACCGCACGCTCAAAGCCGAGACAGTGAGACCTCCGGCTGGCGATCGTCGCCGACAGCAGCGCCGCTTCGACCTCTTTCGTCATGAATACAACCAAGAACGTCCGCATGAAGCGTTGAGACAGCGGCCCCCGGCGGCGTTCTATGCACCAGCAACACGCGCCTATCCCAGCGAGCTTGCTGATCTGGATTACCCGGGGCACTGGGAGCGCCGACGAGTGCGCCACGACGGACGCATCAAGTTCCTCGGCGAGAAGTACTTCCTGAGTGAAGCGTTGGCTCGCGAGTTGGTCGGGCTAGTCGAAGTGGACGAAGCCATTTGGCAGATCTGGTTCGGTCCGGTGGAACTCGCCTTGTTCGACGCCGCCAACCGCGTACTGTGGCCGCTCGGCTCGGCAGTCAGTGGCCCCCGCGGGGGCCACTGACCACCGCCTATACTGTTACCCATCCGTCCGGTTTAGAGTGTTACCTATCAGACCGGTCGTTCAAAGCAGCCGGGGTTGCCGGTTATTACAGTTTGGACATTAGACCTACTGGGACTAGCTATTGCAGCATGAACCGGAAGGATCTAACAGTCAATAAGAGCTGGTCGCGTATTGAATAGGGATCGTGGGCTTCGCCTTGATCTCTTTTCCATTCGACTATCTGACGTCGGGGGTTGCGACTAGCTAGGGGTGGGGCATTGCCGAGTATCGAGATAGGTCTCGATACTCGATGACTCCCTGCGTATATGTGGTTACAAAATTAGGAGAACCTTGTTTCATGAAAAGTGCCTGGTTTGCTCTAGTCATGGCATTTGCGCTGGCATTGTCGCCAGCCTATGGCCAGAACTTTGGCGAGCTGACAGGAACGGTCGCTGACCCTTCCGGTGCAGTCATCGCCGGTGCATCGATTACGATCACCAACGAAGCCAGCGGGATCACCCGTACGGCAGAAACGAACGAGGCCGGCAGCTACAACGTGCCGTTCCTCAATCCTGGAACTTACACAGTGGCAGCTGCGTTGGACGGTTTTAACACCTCCCGGATCGCGGGCGTCATTGTCCAAATTGGCGACGTCCTTCGCAACGATTTCACTCTTGAGATCGGCGTTGTGACCGAGATCGTCGAGGTCGAGGCTGGAGCACAGATGCTGCAGACTTCCAACACCTCGGTCGGTACCGTCATCGATAACGAACGTATCGTCGAGCTGCCGATCAACGGCCGCAACTACCTAAACCTGGTGAAGCTGAGCCCGAACGTCTCCGCGGAGATGCAGTCGGGCGGTCAGGCCAACTCCCGCCAAGGCGGCGAACGCGCCAATCAGTCGATCTCGATTGCTGGCCAACGCCAGCAGTTCAACCGCTACACCCTCGACGGTATCGAGAACACCGATCCAAACTTCAACACCTTCATCATTCGGCCTTCGGTCGATGCGTTGCAGGAGTTCAAGGTTCAGACCGGCGTCTACTCCGCCGAGTACGGCAAAGCACCATCGCAGGTCATCGTGACGACGAAGTCGGGAACCAACGAGTTCCACGGCACCGTCTATGAGTTCCTCCGGAACGACAAGATCCAGGCGCGCACCTGGGGCCGTCATGGTGATAAGACTCCCTTTCGTCGGAACCAGTTCGGTACGACCGTGACCGGCCCTATCGTGAAGAACAGAATTTTCTTCATGGCCAACTACGAAGGCCTACGCCAGAGCGTCCAAGGTTTCGGTCAAGCCACAACCGCACCCGCTTCCTTGCGGGCTGGTGACTTCTCAGATTCCGCCAACATCGGCGACATCTACGATCCGACCAGCATCCGGGAGACTTCCCCCGGTAACTTCACGGCGACTCAGTACACGAACAACATCATTCCGACGTCTCAATTGAGCGGTGTTTCTCAGAAGTTGTTGGAGTTCTACCCACTGCCGAACCAGGCGGTTGGCATCGGAGAGGGCCCCAACTATTTTCGCAACACGCCCGAAATCCTAGACTGGGACCAGTTCACCGGCCGCGGTGACTTCGTCGAAAGCGCCAACTCGCAGTGGTTCTTCCGCTATAGCTGGGGTGGAGAGACGGTCGAGGACGGTCAAACGTTCGAGGCCAGAGACGAGCGCATTTCGACTGATGTGCAGCAGTATGTGCTGTCGAACACGCGCACTTTCTCGCCGACGTTGGTCAACGAATTTCGTTTGGGCGTCAGCCTCTTCGACAACGATAAGGAGACCAAGTTCAACGGCATCCGTGACGTCTCTTCCGAGTTGGGGATTCCGGGCATGCCGGTTCCCGATCCTGCTGCTTGGGGCACGCCTTCGGTCAACGTAGGCGGCTCCAATGACTTCAGTGGCTTCGGCGAAGCTAGTGGTGGTCCGTTCCTCAACAACAACCGCAACTACCAGATCGTTAACAACACGAGCTGGATCCGCGGCAAGCACACCTTCAAATTCGGTCTCGACATCTCGGAAGCTCAGTATGCTCAGGTCGGCAACCAATTTGCCCGCGGACAATTCAACGCTTCTGCCCAGCAAACCGCACACCCCACTCTGGGTGGCGGCAACGGCTTCGCTGGTTTCATGACCGGTTGGCTCAATCAGGCGACCCGCGCAGGCGGTCTGCCGAACGTGCAGTTCCGCCGCAAACCGATGATGTTCTATTTCGAGGACACCTGGAGAATGACGTCCAAGCTGACCATGAACATCGGTCTGCGCTATGAGAATACGCCGCCGTGGCACGACAAGCACAGCGGATTCAACAACGTCCAATTCCACGGTTGCCTCGGCGTCGACGACACGGGTATTGATGAAAGCTGCCAGACCCCAACCCTGGTGCGTCCTGCTGGCATCAGCGATGATCCATTCGAAGGTCTCGCCTTTCATCTAGCTGACGTCGTTCCTGTAGCGGTCGGCGACGACGTGCTGTTCAGCCGTCGGCTAGTCAACTGGGACACCAATGACTTCGCGCCTCGCATCGGCATCTCCTATGCTCCAGATGCCAAGACGACCGTTCGCTTCGGTTACGGCATATTCTATGCCCAAGATACGGCGAACCCGGTCTTCGACATGGGTCGTAATTTCGGCGCCCGTGACACTGCTCGCAGTTTCGACGAGATTCCCGAAGTCAACTTCGAGAACGGACCCTGGGCCAATAAGACTCCGGGCAGCTGCTCTGATTGGGATGGAGCCTGCTTCAACGGGCTCTACACTTTCGGCAACGATCCGGGCCGGGTGACTCCAAACATCCAGCAGTGGGTGTTCAACGTCCAACGTCAGGTGACGGACACGTTGCTGTTCGAAGTCGGCTACATGGGTAGCGTCGGCCACAACCTGCAGAAGATGCACGGTTGGAACCAGCCGCTGCTGCGCTCAGGACCGGAAGACACGTCTTCGGAGGCTGCCCGCCGCCCGTTCGGCGATGCCTCCTTCGGCACCATCCAGACCATTTCGAGTCTGGGTAACTCCAACTATCATGCTCTGGGCGTTAAGCTGCTGCAACGCAGTAGCAACGGTCTGACATACTTGGTCGGCTACACCTGGGCGAAATCGATCGACGATTCATCGGCAATCCGTACCAACGGTGGTGACAACCTGTTCCCAGGCAACTTCTATGACTTCAGCAGCGAGCGCGCTCTGTCGCAGTTCCATACGAATCACCGCCTGACGGCGTCGATTCTGTATGATCTGCCGTTCCGGTTCGAGAGCGGTCTCATGCAGGCGTTGGGCGGTGGCTGGCAGGTCGGGACAATCGTGACCTTTTCCACCGGCACGCCGCGTAACCACGGTGGTTGCCCGAACAACCCGACGTTCGGTGGCAGCGGTCGCGCCGATGTCACGGGTACCAACCCGAATGACGGCCCGGCTACCGCCGAACAGTTCTGGTCAGCCAATGCTGATGGAACTCAGAACTCCTACACCTGCGGTGGTGCGATCTCTGGCGAAACAGTTGATCCAACGTTCCCCTACCGGTACGGCAACTCAACTCGTAACGATCTGATCGGACCGAGCTTCGCGAACATGGACTTCTCTCTCAACAAAAACTTCGCTGTCACGGAAAGTGTTGGCGTGGAGTTCCGTTTCGAGTCGTACAACTTCACGAACCACCCCAACTGGAACGCTCCGAGCACGAGTCTCACCTCGTCTCAGTTCGGTCGCGTTACGAGCGCCCGTTCCATGAGAACAAACCAGTTTGCTCTGAAATTTAACTTCTAACTCCCCGAACCAATTGGTCCCCAAAACCTTGTATGGGGCTAGATTAGGACGCAAGAGGTGAGAGGGGAGCTGGGCGGCCGCCCGACTCCCCTCGGTGCGGCGGTAACTCGACCGAAAACGAGGTCGTAGAAGACCGTTGTCAAGCGTGAGGCCGCCGCACGCCTTGATCGAACCCGAACAGTCGTTTGGGCCTAAGAGCCCGTATCACAAGACAGGGAGCCCGATCATGCTCGATTCTACGCCCGTTTCTGCGGTTTTGCACTGCGCTGGACTGGACGTGTCGATGGAATACGTCGACTTCTTCTTTTCAACAGAACAAGTCAGCCTCAATGGCCGCGTGCCGCGCCAATCTGAAGCACTGCGTTCGCTTGCTGAACAGCTTCGCGACGCTGGCGCGGAGTTGGTCATCCTCGAAGCCACCGGCGGATTCGAGGCGCTTCCCTGGAGCCTTCTTGAGAACGCTGGCTTGTCCGTTGCCGTGGTCAACCCCAGACGCGTTCGCCACTTTGCGCGTTCGCTCGGCCTCCAGGCCAAGACAGATCGCCTCGATGCGATCTTATTGGCACAGTTCGGCGAGCGTTTGCGCCCTGTGCCCACACCACTTCCAGCAGCACACGTACGCCACTTTCAACAACTGCTGCGCCATCTCGTGGAAGTCGTAGATCAACGCGCTCGTTGGCGCACCACTCTGCATCGCGCCCCGGAACCCGCGCGTGCCAGTCTGCAACGGTTGATTGCTTCGATCAGTTCCGAGATTCGTCTGCTGGAGCAACAGCTCGACGAAGCAGCATCCTCTTCGCCGGAGTTGCTCGCACTCACACGCCGCCTACAAACTGCTCCCGGCATCGGTCCGAAAACGGCTTGGCTGTTGGCCGCCGAACTCCCCGAACTCGGGAGTCTCAACGCACGTCAAGCCGCAAGCCTCGCCGGTCTTGCTCCGCGTGCCCGCGACTCCGGCAAGTACCGTGGACGCCGAACCATCGGCGGTGGCCGCCCTCGCGTGCGACGCGCCCTGTTCGTCGCCGCTTGGAACGCGCGGCGCGGCGACCCTGGCGTCGCCGCCTTCTACGATCGTCTCTTGGCCGCTGGCAAACCTCGAAAAGTGATCAACATTGCCGTCGCTCGTAAACTCCTCGTCGCCCTCAACTCCATGATCCAACACCAATCCGACTGGCACCCCGCAAGCAGCTCTTGACACAGTCGCTTGGCAAGGGCGGGGCGCTCCGGAAACGGAGCGTCCCCATTTTCGTTTCACCACGCGCGGGGTGGCTAGATTCGATCCCTGGCTAGACCGAATCAGGGGCGGCACGAAACGGAACAAGGGCCGTAGGAGACTAGCCAACCCTTAAAGGGCTTGCCCCGTTTCGTGCCGAACTGTGAGGAGGCGTCCGTTGGCTGAGGCGACTCGATCGTCTGCCTGCCGACGCATCAGCGCCCCCTGAACTGAATTGAATCCGAAATTTCCTCTTGCGGCGTGCAGCAAGTCCCGCGAGTTCCAACGGCGACGCATAATGCCACGCCCATCGTGCTCGCTAGAACCCATCAAGAGATGGCCAAGCTCATGGGCCATGACATGACCGAGCATCACGTGCAGGTCGCGACCCTCTGATCGAGCCACGCTTCGCACGCGCTCCAAGAAAACACCAGCAATCACTCCGTACTGGTCTGGCGGTGGTACGGCATACCCCATTGCGCAGCGAGTCAGTTTCAACTTCTTTGCCGCTCGGTTCGGTTGGATTCTTAGTTGGAGGACGGTTTCGTCGGCGCGATGTTGACAGGAAGTGTCAACATTTTCCCCGGCTTCGGATGTTCGACATTGCTCCCATCGGGAGTCGACGCCAACCTCGGAAAGCAAGCTTGCCGCGACGGCTCTCGCTTGTACGAGCAACGATTCGTCTATCGAAGCGTAGTCGTAGACTCGAACGGTAATCGATCGGCGTTGCGGGAACTCGACTTGGGCAGAAAGAGAGACAGCGAACAACGCCGAGACCGAGAACAGCAGCCAGTTCGAGCATGCAACCCAGCCGATGACACTGTACCGTTGCATTGGCTGGAATCATGCCTCGGCAGGGCGATAAAGACCATGTCCATGGTGTTATTCCTTCTGTGAACGCGATGCGGTTCTCCAAGTGACTCTGTTTGATAGAGATGAAGCCAGACATGACCAAATGTGATTCGCCATCGCCGGTTGTCGCGTCCAGCGCGGGTTTTGTGAGGGCGACGAATCGCCCTATTTTTAAATGACTGCGTATGTAGCTGAATACACAGGGATTATTTTCCAATGTGACCCCAATAGTCATGACGCAATTTGGGACTTCGAGTGATATACTCAGCCCACAGTCAGACAAGCTACGAGGGAATCGGTGTGGGAACCCAGCGTCAACCAGCTAGGAAAATCCGTTTTGGACCCTATGAGGCGGATCTCAGCTCCGAAGAGTTGCGAAAAGGAGGCATTCGTCTCAAGCTTCAGCCCCAACCTTTTCACGTACTCAGCCTTCTACTCAAACGGCCGGGCGAGGTGGTGAGCCGCGAGGAGTTGCAGCGGGAACTGTGGCCGAAGGAGACCTACGTTGAGTTCGACCTCAGCCTGAATGCGGTCATCAAGAAGCTGCGGCGCGCTCTCAACGACAACCCACAATACCCACGGTATATCGAGACCCTCCCCCGCAACGGATACCGGTTCGTTTGCCCGGTCGAACGCATTGAAATCGAGCCAGCGCCTCCGCCCAGTGTGAAGTCGCCGCCGTCGGAAACGGCACCGTGGTGGGGCGTGCTCCGATCTCATCGCTCGGCGCTAACGGTCGGCGCGATTCTTCTCGGATCCGTCTCTCTCACCGGATTTCTCCGCAGTCCGTCAGTTGACGCCTTCTTTGGTCCGAACCAACGATCCGAGGAACAAAGGGCGGCACTTCGATTTGCTCGCGGTAGTCAGGTATCGCCAGATGGCGTGTGGCTCGCCTATCGTGACGCTGAAACGGCCAACCTGTGGATTAGGGACTTGGCCTCTGGACAGAAGAAACTTCTGGTTGCGGATTGGATCACGTCGCCCGTCTGGTCACCAGATAGTCGCCGCATCGCTTACGTCAAGCTAGGCGACCCTCCCCGTGGCTTGGAAATCGTCGACATCCTCACCGGAGAACGTAGACCAGTGCCCACAGAGCAGGGAGCGCGAACCGTTCCATGGGATTGGTCAGTTGACAATCGGTTGCTCTGTACCATGCGGATCGACGAGGATCCGAGGCGTCACCGAATCGTCCTGATATCACCCGAAGACGGGACGATCACTCCCCTGCGCGAAGTGGCAGGTGCCAACCCCAGAGGACTTCGTCTCTCACCAGATCAGCGTTTCATGGCGTACGAACGGACGGTTGTCAGCGAGCAAACCGGTTGGAGGGGCACGGACATTTTCCTTGCCCCCGTCATCGGGGACCAAGAAGAGGTTGTTATCAGCGCTCATCCAGACACCGAGATCTTTCCCTTCTGGTCGCGTGACAGCAAACACATCCTCTACATCAAGACGACCAGGCCAAATATGTCGCTGTGGTCGGTTCCCATCGATCAACTAACAGGTGGGGTAATTTCAGAGCCTACGCTCGTTACCGACCTCGGTCGCATGACTTACGCGTTGCGCCCCTCATCCACCCTAGAGGGCGACATCTACATCTCACGCGAGACGAACGGTCACTTTCAGGCCTTCCTGCTCAAAGTCGACCCGGAGACAGGGTCACCGAAGGGCGAACCAAAGACGGATTTTCCAGAAAACACCAATCCTCATCACTGGTCCGCTGACGGAGAGTGGCTTGGATACGTCAGCATCAACCTAGGGCTAAGCCAGAAAACCACAGCGCAGAACCTTGTCGAGCGCAACCTTCGAACCGGCGAAGAGCGCCTCGTTCCAAAACCTGAATCAAGCGTGACTCCGAGGCCGTGGCACTACTCGGAACCTTCCGACGGTCGATGGGCAGTCTACGCGCAGCGGGATACACACGAGATCTTCCAGAAAGACTTAGCGACAGGAGAAACAACCACTCTGCTGACTACGGTGGAGCCAGTCAGCGGCCTGAGGTCCTTCAAGGACGGTGGAGAGATCCTGTTCTCCACCCATTCTGAGGGCCGGGATATCCACACGATGAAGATTCTCAACCTGGCCAGCGGCAGTCAGAGGGAGGTCGGAATCAGCCGAGTTCCACGGTGGTCTCAAGCGGTCGACGCAACACCCGGCGCGAAGGGAGAGCGTGAAGCGTAAGCCAAAGAAAGCAAAGGCGAAGCGGCGAGGACGCTCCGCTCTCATCTGCATGTCATTGCAGTACAACGAGTTACGCAATTGCGATTAATGGCTTCCGCTTGTAGGCAAGCCCCTTGCCGCTCTCATCGCTAAGACATTTCGGTTGAACGACTTAGGCCTAGTGTTGCGTTGACCGGTTGAGCCGGCAACCTCAGTGGGAGATATCGCCGGACGACCGAACCATCGCGGTCGGAGATCTCAACTGCCTAGTTCTCATCGCTCGGTCCGGCGGTCCGGCAGAGGAGTTAGCCTGCGCCTCGCCTCCTCGCCTTCCGCAGCCGGGATCGTTCCAAGGTACGCTCGTCAACTTCACCTGGGACAGTGACCTCATGCCTAGTTGGTCTCCTGATGGGACGAAGATCGCTTGGACCGTCACCGAAGAAACGAAGCGTCGCGTTGAACTGTGGGTGGTTAATCGGTTGACCGGTGATCATCAGGTCATATGGGCGGGTAAGGAAGACTTCTATACCCTGCCCCGAGGTCCCCTCTGGTCTCCTGGCGGCCAGTACATAGCTTTTGGTCTGCAGCAGTACCGAGACCACGAAGTGTGGGCTCTGAAGGGACTTATTCACTAAACAACGTCTAGAGTAAGCGACCTGAGAGGAGTTTATGTTGTCCCGACGCTGGGCGCTTTGTCTGATTTCGCTTGCCTGGAGCTCTAGCCTCGGAGCGCAGACATTCGGCGAGATTGGAGGCTTCGTTCTAGATCCCGCCAGTCAACCGGTGGCTGAAGTCAAGGTCACCGTACGGAATCAATTGACCGGCCAATCGCGCTCGGCGACCACGATGGATTCGGGTGCCTACTCGATTCCCCTGCTTCTCCCCGGCGTCTATGAGGTCACAGCAGAGCGGCAAGGGTTTCGGAAGATCGCGATCTCCGACATTGGCGTGGAAGTGGACCGTAGTGCCCGGGCTGACTTCAGGCTGGAGATTGGAGCCGTAGAACAAACAGTTGAAGTCGTCGCTGTCCCACAACTGATTCAGAATACGGGTGCTGCTATCGGTACGATCTTCACCCAGGAACAGATAGCCGACACGCCACTCAACGGCAGGAACTACCTCTCACTCATCAAGCTGGCTCCGAACGTCTCGGCTGAAATGCGCGGCGATGGCGGCACAAAGGACGCTCGTCAAGGCGGCGAGCGCTCCAATCAACCAATCTCAATCGGCGGGCAACGTCAGGAGTTCAACCGTTACAGCCTCGACGGCGTTGAGAACACGGACGTTAACTTCAACAGCTACCTGGTAAGGCCTTCGATCGACGCGATTCGAGAAGTCAAAGTCCAGACGGGCGTCTACTCGGCCGAGTACGGTCGCGCTACCTCACAGATCATCGTCGCGACCAAGTCAGGCACAAACGATTTCCACGGCGCCCTATTCGAGTTCCATCGAAACGACAACTTCGACGCCAAAGGGTGGCGCTCCGATGGCCCCAAGGAACCTCTGGTTCGGAACCAATTTGGATTCACCCTGGGTGGTCCCCTTGTTCGCAACAGACTCTTCTTCCTAAGCAATCTAGAGGTACTCCGCGAGCGTAGGACGTCGGAGGATACAGCCAGCGTTGCCCCTGACGCCATGCGGGCAGGCGATCTGAGCAGCCAAAATGCCGCGATCTTTGATCCGCTGTCGAGAGTGTTCGAGACGATTGACGGCAATGAAGTAGCCGTTGCCGCAGATCGGTTTCCGAACGACGTCATTCCTCTAGCTGTGACCTCTCAATAGGTTGTTCATTCGGTCCCGGACCAGGGAAGCTGGAGTTATCCCACAACAGCAACCTTGGAGAGACCGAATGAACATCCACAAGAATGCACGATTGACGCCTTATTTGCGAGTGCGGATCGTCGAGCGCGTCCTCGCCAAGCAGCAGACGCCACGGGACGCCGCGGCGGCCTGTGGCGTCTCACTGAGAACCATCCACAAGTGGCTGGCGCGCTATCGCAGCGAGGGTGTCGCCGGTTTGCACGATCGTTCCTCGCGACCGCACCGCAGCCCGCGACGGACCTCTCGGGCGCTGGTCGAGCGCGTCATTTCTCTGCGCCGCCAGCGTTGGACCGGCCGACACATCGCCCAGGCTGTCGGCCTCTCGCCCGCTACCATCAGCCGCATCTTGCGCCGCGCCGGCCTGAACCGTATCCGCGATCTCGAACCTGCTCGGCCCCTGCGCCGCTACGAACATGCCGCCCCCGGCGATCTGCTGCATCTCGACATCAAGAAGCTCGGCCGCTTCCTCCGCGCCGGTCATCGCGTTACCGGAGATCGCTCTCGGGCCAGTCGCGGCGCTGGCTGGGAGTTCGTGCATGTCGCTATTGACGACAACTCCCGCCTCGCCTTCTCTCAGATCCTGCCCGATGAACGCAGCCACTCCGCGGTGGCTTTCCTCGACGCCGCGGTCGGTTACTACCGCTCCCTCGGCGTCCCCATTCGTCGTTTGCTCACCGACAACGGCTCTTGCTATCGCTCGCGCCTCTTCCGCGATGCTTGCCGTCGTCTCGGCATCCGCCACCGCTTTACCCGTCCTTACACGCCGCGCACCAACGGCAAGGCCGAACGCTTCATCCAGACCGCTCTGAGAGAATGGGCTTACGCTCGCTCCTACTCCTCATCCCAGCAGCGCGCCGCTCATCTGTTACCCTGGCTCCACCATTACAACTGGCATCGCCCCCACGCCAGCCTCCACTACCTTCCCCCTTTCTCCAGACTCCTGATTCCCATGAACAACCTCTTGAGGCTCCACAGCTAGACCGCTTCAATCCGGCCTCGATCCAACTGTTGGAGTTCTATCCAGAGGCGACGCAACCCGGCGAAGCCGGCACTGAGAACTACCGTCGCGACGCGTCTCGCTCCACCGACTTCACGCAATTCCTTCAGCGCATCGACTTTCAGGAATCAGATGGCTCCACTTGGTTCGGCCGATGGAGCGAAGGGAACGAACCGATCGCCGACCCAGGCACGTTCCCTGATCAGACCAGCCGAACCAACACGCGCGTCTCTCAGGGCATGGTTTCTAATACGAGAGCGTTTAGTCCGACGGTTCTTAACGAGCTTCGCGCTTCCTATAACAGGTTTGATAACGACCGAATCGGCCACTTCGCGTTCGATAGAGACGTCGGCTCCGAATTGGAGATTATCGGCCTGCCGACGAAAGACCCAGCCGAATGGGGTTCCCCCTTGGTAGGTTTGACAGCCGGTCTACGTAGCTTCGGCGAGTCAAACGATGGGCCGTGGGTAAACCGCAATCACACTTTTCAGGTCCTCGACAATCTATCGCTCGTTCGAGGCAGTCACTCGATCAAGTTTGGCGTCGAGCTACGACGTGATCACTACAACCACCTCGGGTCTCAAATCTCGCGCGGGCGCTTCAACTTCTCCGGTAACGCTACGTTTGACCCGGCGGCCCGTGAAACGACCGGGCATTCGTTCGCCGATTTCCTGTTGGGCGAGTCGACGAGATCTACTGTTGCTGTAGGCTCCGCTGATGCGAAGTTAAGAGCGACCTCCGTGTATTTTTACGTCCAAGACACCTGGCGTGTCAGCCCCACTCTCACAATCGACTTCGGGCTGCGCTACGAAAGAACGCCAGCCTTCCACGACAAGCACCGCGGCATCATGAACGCCCAAGTTTTCGACATGGGAGTCGTAGGGGAACAGCTGGACGAGGACACAAGAACGCCGATCCTGACGCGGCCGGGTGACGGCGATTTCTACGAGGGAGTCGGCTTCCGCTATGCCGACGGCATCCCAGTCCAAACCAGTGATTCGTTCCTCGGTCGAAGTCTCGTCACGTCTGACAACAACGACTTCGCGCCTCGATTGGGCATTGCCTGGAGCCCGGCAGACCACTGGAGCGTGCGAACAGGCGCGGGCCTTTTCTACTCACAAGATATCGGCAACGCCCGTTTTGATATGGCGCGTAATCTGGGGGGCCGTGACTCCATCACTGCTGACCCCGAACGCCCCGACTCGAATCTGAGCGATCCCTGGGCTCAGTCCAGAGAGCGATTCACCTGCACCGGCTGGGACGGGCCGTGTGTCGGCGAACCGTTCGTCCTGGCTAATAGCACCGGCAGGCGCACACCCTACATTTGGCAATGGGTACTCAACCTGCAGAGGCAACTCGGGCGGTCGCTGCTGATTGAAGCCGGGTACCAGGGCAGCGCCGGAACCAAGCTCGAACGCCTCCGACCGTTCAACCAAGGCATCAACCGCTCCGGTCCCGATGATTCCTCTTCGCTCAGTCAGCGTCGGCCCTGGCCCGTTTACGGTACAGTCCAGGAGACCGACAGCGTCGTCAATTCGAATTACCATGCGCTGAGCCTCAAAGCACAAAGACGCTTCTCCAACGGTCTAAGCTTTCTTGCTGGATATACCTGGTCGAAGTCCATCGATGGCGGTAGCGGAATTCGCAACAACTCAGGCGACAGACTGTTCCCCGGCAACACTTATAACCTAGCGGCCGAAAGGGGCTTGTCTCAGTTTCACGTCGGGCAGCGATTCGTAGCTTCGTTCACTTACCAACTGCCCTTTAGCGCCCAAGGTCTCGCCAATGTGCTGCTAGGTGACTGGCAGATCGGCAGTATCGTGATCCTATCGGAGGGCTCGCCAAACACCGTTGGTAGTATCGGTGACCGCAACAACACGGGAACTTCTAACTATCCCGATGCGACGGGGATTAGTCCTGTCCTCGACAATCCCACGACAGACCACTTCTGGAACATCGAGGCATTCGATACGACGAACCCCGAGCTGAGATATCGGGACGGCAACGTCGGGCGGAATGTGCTAACCAATCCTAGCTTCGCCAACTTGGATTTCTCTCTTTTCAAGAACATCGCAACGAAAGAGCGGCAGTACCTCCAGATTCGTTTCGAAGCCTTCAACCTCGCCAACCATCCCAACTGGCACACGCCAGGGACCAACGCGCGGAACGCCCGCAACTTCGGGCGTATCTTTGGGGCCAAGAGCATGCGCGAACTTCAGTTCGGCGTGAAGTACCTTTTCTGATGTGCGACCCGGACGATAGCGCAAGTCGCTCATGCGCCACGATGCGTTCAATTTCGTGTGCTTAGCTTCTTGGCCGACATCCATGTCACCTTCGCCGAGCTACTCGACGATCATGTAGTGACTAATGGTGGGACCGATGACCAAGACAAGGGAATTGCACTTTCTTGCGACTCACGACAGGGCTACCAGGGCGGGCTTTGAGTAACTTCCTATATTGGGTGCCGGCTCAACCGGTCAACGCAACACCCGTACTAAGCCGTTCAGCTAGAACGCGTCAGCCTCAGAGCAGGCAGGTGGTTTCAGGGTCCGGGGTGCAACCGCGTAACTCCTTGTAACTCAATGGCGTGCACCTAGGAGTCAGGTGTTGGCGCTGTTTTCTCTTTCATCTCAACCGGTTACGTCTTGTCTTCTGGCTTCTCGCAAGTGTTGCGTCGACCGCTTGAGACCACCGGTGCCTCTGAAACGATCGCCTCTGCGTCAGGCGACGTAACCCACCTGAGATTGCGTGCTATTCGACCGTCACGGGTGAGGTCGTTTTGTCCCGTAGCCTGGTCGAGGAAATCCGATTCGCCACCCGCGGTTTCTCGATTTCTCGGGACGGTCAATCCATCCTGTTGACAATATTCGACGCCGACGAAGCCGACATCATGATCGTCGAAGGGCTGCGCTTCGAATAAAGGCCAACAGGCACCCTGCCGGTCCAAGGAGGCGCTCTGACTTTACACCGCCGTACGTCGGTGCGCATAGTCGGCATTTCCCCTCTCTACAGAAGCGAGGCACACTGCCATCTAACCCATGTCGAATCATATCGATAGACGGTCATATTCGGGTCAGTAGCGAATCATTCGGCCAGGCCCAGAGACGGCCCCATACTACGACAGCGGAGTCGTCACTGGTGCCCGTGCCATGAGGATCGATTAGGGCGCTCTGAAGTTCAAATTCTAACTCCCCGAACCAATTGGTCCCCAACCTTGGTAAGGGCGGGGCGCTCTGGAAACGGAGCGCCCCATTTCCATTTCATCAAGTTGATTGGACCGCAGCTCGCACGCTTTGGCTGGTCAGCTTAGGGGTAGCGCGTCCGAACTCGGTAGATTTTAAGATCTTCGGGAGCCAGTCGAGCGATTCGTCGTGGATGGGTGGCTAGGTTCGAACCTTTGGCAGACCGAATCAGGACTGACACAATGTTCATTACGCGGCTACCGCCACGGACACCACGTCAACCCCCACATTCGGGCTCCAGCCAGCACTCTGATGGATGCCTAAACGGTTTCTTGGGAGCTTGCTGTTGTCTGTACATCTCCAGCTCGTGGTTCCGGGACCGAGTAGACAACTTGTTGAACACCCACAGCCAGATTTAAGGGAACGCTTCAAGAGTCCAATCTATGTTGAGCTCGTGCCCGCCGTTCGCAACGGTTCGTAACGTTGTTCGAGCCCAATACTAGACGCTATCGTACAGATCGTACTATTCCACATTATGAACTTGGTGTTCCATATGTTGAATAATGTCGGAGGCGTCTCAGATCGATAGACGGTCACGAACGGGTCAGCAACGGGTCATCAGGCCAGGCCCAGAGACGCCCCCATACTGCGACAGCGGAGTTGTCACTACGGCCCGCGAGATGAGGACGAATCAGTTCGACTTGAAATTTAGCTTTTAACCGACTCCCCGAACCAATTGGTCCCCAAACCTTGGTGAAGGGCGGGGCGCTCCGGAAACGGAGCGTCCCATTTTTATTGTCGGTAGGATTCAACGGAAGAGATCCAGAGACTCTACTCGCCGCCTTGCACAACGGAGTCCCCCGCCCCAAACCGTGCCTAAACTATGCCAGCACTTCGTTCACGACTCGCGCTTGCTCGACCCCGGTGAGCCGATGATCGAGTCCCTGGTGCTTGAAGGTGAAACGCTCGTGGTTGATGCCGAGCAGATGCATCACCGTAGCCTGGAAGTCGCGGAGATGTACCGGGTCGCGGACGATGTTGTAGGAGAAGTCGTCCGTCTCGCCGTGAACCGTGCCGCCCTTAACGCCGCCGCCTGCCATCCAGAGGCAGAAGCAGCGCGGGTGGTGGTCGCGGCCGTAGTCGGTCGCCGTGAGTTTCCCCTGGCAATAGATCGTTCGGCCAAACTCGCCGCCGAAGATGACCAGTGTGTCTTCGAGCAAGCCGCGTTGTTTAAGGTCCTGCACTAGAGCCCAGGTCGGCTGGTCTACCCACTTGCATTGCGCGGGTAGCACCTCGGGCAGACTATTGTGTACGTCCCAGCCACGTTGATAGATCTGCACGAATCGCACATCTCGCTCGACAAGTCTCCGGGCCATGAGTGCGGCGTGGGCGAATGTGCCTGGCTCGCGCGCTTGTTCGCCGTAGAGCTTGTAGGTGTGGTCGGATTCCTTGGAGAGGTCGGTCAGCTCGGGCACGGACGACTGCATCCGAAACGCCATCTCGTACTGCTCGATCCGCGCCAGAGTCTCGGGGCTACCGATTTTCTCGTGCTGGATCTGATTCAATTCGCCCAAACCGTCCAACATTTGACGCCTGACGTTTGAAGGCACGCCGTCAGGATTATTGACAAAGAGCACCGCGTCGACGCCAGCTCGAAGAGCGACGCCTGCATGCTCGGGAGAGAGGAAGCCGGACGTCCACAGCTTGGCGGAAATCGCCTGTACGCCAGCCTTCGGGTGGGCACGGTCCACATTCATCACGACGAATGTCGGGAGATCGCGATTGAGGCTACCGAGACCGTAGGACATCCATGAGCCGATGCAGGGTAGCCCAGCAATCTGGCGTCCGGTCTGCAGGAAGGTGATCGCGGGCTCGTGATTGATCGCCTCGGTATGCATTGAGCGGATCAACGCGATATCGTCGACCATCTTTGCGGTGTAGGGCAATAGCTCCGAAACCGACGTGCCGCTTTGCCCATGTTGGGAGAACTCGAAGATCGACGGCGCGATCGGGAACCGCTTCTGGCCAGATGTCATCGTGGTCAAGCGTTGGCCTTTGCGAATCGACTCCGGCAAGTCCTTGTCGAATAGATCCTTCATCTTCGGCTTGTAGTCGAAGGTATCCATCTGGGGGGGAGCGCCCATCATGTGGAGGTAGATGACGCGTTTCACTTTGGGAGCAAAGTGCGGCAGGGTGTCCAGCCCACCGAAGCGTTCGGACCCGGCAGAGGCCTCTTCGGCCATCATCGAGGCAAGCGCGGCAGCGCCAAGGCCGGTTGCGCCGCGCCGGAAGAATTGGCGTCGAGTCTCGATGCGGATCGCTTCTTCATGCAGGGTCATCGCATTCACCTTACTTATTCAGCGCTTCGTCCAAGTTCATTAACTGATTGGCAACCATTGTCAAAGAAGCAAGCGACGCCTCGCCCTCCGGTGCCCTGGAACGCTTCTCACCCACGCTCAACGCTGCTCGAGCATCGTCAGGATGAGAATCATAGTGCCGCATGAACTCGCGGTGGGACTGGCGAACAATCTCGCGTTCAGCTTCGCTGAGAGGACGGGCCAACAGACGGGCTGACATGTAGTCCAACCGGCCGTCGAGATCGTCGGCGGACTCTTGGCTGGCCTCGGCGAGATGCCGCGCAGCTTCGAAAAACTGCGGGTCATTCATCGTAGCCAGCGCCTGCAGCGGAGTATTCGTGCGTTCTCGGCGAACCGTGCAGTTCTCCCTGGTAGGCGCATCAAAGATCAACATCGACGGCGGCGGGGCGGCACGCTTCCAGAAAGTGTAGAGGCTACGGCGGTAAAGTGCTTCGCCGTTGTCCTGAACGTAGAAGCGCGTATTGCTCTGCTTCATTGCGATCGGTTCCCAAACCTCCGCTGGCTGGTAGGGCTTCACACTCGGCCCCCCGACTTCGGTGGTGAGCAGCCCACCGGCAGCAAGCGCGTAGTCGCGGATCACCTCGGCATCTAAGCGGAAGCGCGGCCCCCTGGAAACGAGGCGATTCTCGGGATCCTTCTCGAGTTTCACCGAGTCAGTCTCCGCGGATTGTCGATAAGCCGCCGACATCATCAATTGCTTGTAGAACCGCTTCGTATCCCAGCCCTGCTCACGGTAATCCGCTGCCAGCCAGTCCAGAAGCTCAGGATGGGTGGGCCCTTCGCCCTGCGAACCGAAGTTGCCAGCGGTACGAACAAGCCCAATACCGAAGATTTCTTGCCACATGCGATTCACCGTCACGCGAGCGGTCAGCGGATTCGCGTCGTCGACTAACCACTTCGCCAGTCCGAGCCGATTGCGCGGCAAATCTGGGTCCATCGGCGGCAGTGCCGAAGGAGTCGCGGCCGCAACCTCTTCGCCAGGCTGATCGTACATGCCCCGATAGAGCACATGCGCCATCGGCTCGGAGTCGGTGCGCTCGTTCATCACATGCGTCAAGGGGTTAGCCGCTAAAATCTCACTCCTTTCGTCCTCTAGCTCGGCTAGCCGCTCGGCAGCGCTGCGGTAGGCGTCATGGTTGCGCGCAAGGTAGTAGGCTTCTAGCGCTTCTCGCTCGGCGCTTCGGCCACGTGGAACCTTTCGGTCCTCGACGGACTTGAGGCGAGCCCAATGGAACAGCAGCTTTGCGTCAGCTTCGTTGACCTCTCGGTCGAGAATGCGGAAGTCCGCCAGCCGCCCTCCGGGGCCGGATGGACTGCCGTCGTCATCGGGCCGTCCTCCAATCGTGAGTGGGACACTGCGGCGGATTTCGCCCGCGAGCTGATGTATCACACGGCCTGTCGATGCCGTTTCCAGCCTCGTGCCGTCAAGGTAGAGCGTCATCCCTGAGCGCAGTCGGCTGCCGTCATAGCTCGCCGTGAGGTGATGCCACTGACCAGCCTCGGCCTGGCGGGACTTCTTCGACCGGATTCCAAGCTCAAACTCGCGATCTCCGACCAATTGGAACGTCGCCCTGCCGCCGGAGACCTCCAGCCTCCAGCCGCGTTCGTCAAAGTTACGCTCCGGCTCCACCCGCTCGATCTGAGCAGCCAAGACGAATTTCGCGTCTTCGCCGCTACGGAACCAAGCAGAAATGCTAAACGGCTTGTCGGAGGAAATGGAGTCGAATCCTGGGACCTCGATCAGCGAATCTTCGGCGAACTCCACGGCCGAACCGCCGGTCGGCCCTTCGGTAGGGGTGACGGCATCGGGCAGATCTGTCGCGTCTTTCAGCGAGAAAATTTCTGAGTCGTCGAAGCGTTCGAAGTCGATGCCCTCGCGAGCCTCGACCGAACGCAATCGCTTGAAGCCCGCCCGTCCCTTGGACTCCAGACGTACCAGCTCTCGACGAGTTGCGGCGATTGAAGTATTTAGGGCTTCCCAACTTCGCCGGTCTCCGTCCTCGAGGACTACCATCACCGGCGGAGTGTCGTGAACGTTGCCATCCATCACCGGCTGTACCGTGTTGCGGAAGAACGCCCCGAGTGAATAGAAATCTTTTTGCGTGATCGGATCGAACTTGTGGTCATGGCAAGTCGCGCAACCGACTGTCAGCCCCAGCCACACGGTAGCCAGGGTCTCGGCGCGGTCCTTGGCATAGATCTCCTCGACCTCTTTCTCGATCACGCCACCTTCGTTGGTGGTGATATTGCACCGCTGGAATCCGGTCGCGACGAGCTGGGCCTGCGTGGGATTCGGCAACATGTCGCCAGCGAGCTGTTCGATGGTGAACTGGTCGAAGGGGAGATTGTCGTTGAAAGCGCGGATGACCCAGTCGCGATAAGGCCACATCTCACGGTAGTTGTCGATGTGCAGGCCGTGAGTGTCGGCATAACGGGCCGCGTCCAACCAGTACTTGGCACGATGCTCGCCGTAGGCAGCAGTCGCCATGAGCCGATCGATCATGTTTTCATAGGCACCGGGCGAGTCGTCTCTGACGAATTGCTCGACCGATTCAGGCGTTGGCGGCAGACCGGTGACGTCGAGCGCGACGCGGCGGGCCAAGGTGCGTCGATCAGCTTCGACCCCGGGCTGCAATCCGTCCGCTTCGAGTCGCGAGAGTATGAAGCGATCGACCGGATTACGGACCCAAGATTCGTTGCTAACCGAAGGAGGTTCAGGCTTGTCCACCTGCCGGAACGCCCAGTGCACCGACCATTCAGCCCCCTCGTCAATCCAACGCTTGACCAGCTCGATTTGTTCACCAGTCAGCTCCTTATGAGCGCTTGCGGGCGGCATCCGCAGGGCAGCCTCGGGATGAGCGATCCGCTGATAGATCAAACTCGCCGCTGAATCACCCGGAACAACCGGAGTACCGTTCGCCCGCTCGCCGAGGGCCCCTTCTTGGGTGTCGAGCCGTAGGCCCGCAAGGCGGGTGCCCGGATCGGGACCGTGGCAGGCGAAGCAGTTGTCGGAGAGGATTGGTCGAACTTCCCGCTGAAAGTCGACTGTCTCGGCCTCAAGACCCACTGCGACAAGAAGAACGAACAGAACTCGTAACACCGGCATGTGGTTGATTCTAACTTGGATTCGGTGCTCTGTGTTGAAACAAATTGGCTGTCGCAGTCCGCACTCTGGTGCTCAGAGGCGACACCCTCACCACTGACTCTCCTCGCGAACTGGCTAGATCGTTGGTTCGCCGTTCAGACAGCCCAGTGAGACGAACAACGCGTCCATCTTGTGGACGGTGTCCGTGTCAGGTTTGTTGTCAACCCGACCGTAGTTAAAGCATCCCTGAGGCAATCATTCGTAACCCTCGACACGGCATTGGCCGCCCTCGGTTTCTTAATATGTACGCTTCTCCTGGCATGGCTTCTCAGCCGAGTTCTTCTCGCACCGATTGGAAAGGTATGTACAGACCGGGCGGAAGGGTAACAGGTTAGACCGGGCGGATAGGTAACACCATGGCGAGATGCCATGGAAGGAGACCTATCCGATGGAAGAACGCAAGAGATTCATTGAAGACTGGCTGCGAGCGGGGGCGGCGACGAACGTGGCGGCGCTGTGTCGACTCTACGGGATCAGCCGCAGGACCGGATACAAGTGGTTAGAACGCTTCCGTCAAGGCGGTTGGCCAGAGCTGGAAGACCGCTCGCACGCGGCACACCGTCAGCCCGGTCGGATACCCGAGTCGGTCGAGCGACGAGTGATAGAAGCGCGTCGGCAGCATCCGAGTTGGGGGCCGAAGAAGCTCAGGGCCTGGCTGGAGTCGAAAGAGTCACAGACAAGCTGGCCAGCGGCGTCGACGATCGGCGACGCGCTGAAGCGAGCCGGACTCGTTCGCGGGCGCAAGCGGATGCGGCGACTGGCCGAAGCGGCACCCAGTCCGTTGCGCGAACCCGAAGCGCCCAACGACCTCTGGACGATCGACTACAAGGGGCAGTTTCGCACCGGCGACGGCGTGCTGTGTTATCCGCTAACGGTCGTCGACGGATATAGTCGTTTCCTGCTCAACTGCACCGCACACGTGGGCACATCCTACGCCGAGGCCCGCCGAGGCTTGGAGCGGTTGTTTCTGGAGCGCGGGCTGCCACGAAGGATACGCTCAGACAACGGTTCGCCGTTCGCCTCCATCGGCACCGGACGCTTGAGCCGGTTGAACGTCTGGTGGCTGAAGCTGGGCATTGCGGTGGAGCGCATCGAGCCGGGCAAGCCGCAGCAGAACGGTCGCCACGAGCGGCTACACCGCACGCTCAAAGCCGAGACAGTGAGACCTCCGGCTGGCGATCGTCGCCGACAGCAGCGCCGCTTCGACCTCTTTCGTCATGAATACAACCAAGAACGTCCGCATGAAGCGTTGAGACAGCGGCCCCCGGCGGCGTTCTATGCACCAGCAACACGCGCCTATCCCAGCGAGCTTGCTGATCTGGATTACCCGGGGCACTGGGAGCGCCGACGAGTGCGCCACGACGGACGCATCAAGTTCCTCGGCGAGAAGTACTTCCTGAGTGAAGCGTTGGCTCGCGAGTTGGTCGGGCTAGTCGAAGTGGACGAAGCCATTTGGCAGATCTGGTTCGGTCCGGTGGAACTCGCCTTGTTCGACGCCGCCAACCGCGTACTGTGGCCGCTCGGCTCGGCAGTCAGTGGCCCCCGCGGGGGCCACTGACCACCGCCTATACTGTTACCCATCCGTCCGGTTTAGAGTGTTACCTATCAGACCGGTCGTTCAGGTATGATCTAACGAATGCAGCGAGTCTATTTGCTATTCGTTCTGGCGCTATGCGCTGTCGGCTGCGGCGAGGCGCCGCTCTACGACGTGGTTTTGGCGGGAGGTCGAGTCATCGACCCAGCCTCGGGGCTAGATGCCGTCCGCAACGTCGGTGTTCAGGACGGGAAGATCGTGGCGATTACCCAAGACGAGATTCATGGCTCAACCGAGCTCAATGTCTCCGGCTTAGTAGTCTCGCCCGGCTTCATCGATCTACACCGCCACGGTCATAGCATCGAGAACTACCGCGCGCAGCTTCACGACGGCGTGACGTCGACGCTTGAACTTGAAATCGGCGTCGAGGACGTCGAGTCGTGGTACGCGGAGCGCGAGGGTGTCTCCCCTATCAACTACGGCGCTGCCATCTCCCATACCTACTCGCGGAACGTGGTGATGTTTGGTCGCAACACCGGGCTGGCGGCGAACGAGACCAGCGTCAAGCCAGCAAGTGACGATGAGATCGCCGCGATCGAAGAACGAATTGTTGCCGGTCTCGACCAGGGCGCAGTCGCCGTCGGGTTCGGCATCGCCTACACGCCCGGAATAACCACGGCCGAACTCAACGCGGCCTTCGGTGCCGCGGCCCGCGCAGGCGCCACGGCCCACGTCCACATCCGCACGAACCGTGAGGACTTCGCTAACCTCGATGAAGTCTTCGCGGCCGCTGAACTCTCTGGCGCGGCGCTGCACATCGTACACATCAACTCGAGTGGTCGCGACCGTGCCCCTCAGTACCTCGAACAGATCCAAGCGGCGCGTGACCGCGGCCTCGATGTGACCACCGAGTGCTATCCCTATAACCGCGGCTCAACTCGGATCGACTCGCATCAATACGACGATTGGCGAACTTACTCGGACGAAACCTTCGCTGGCTTCATTTGGGTAGACACCGGGGAAACACTCACCCGAGAAACCTTTGGCAAATACCACGCCCTGGGCGGCACCATCATCTCTCCGGCAACCTACAGTCTTGAAACCGTGCGCACGCTCGTCGCTCACCCTCTGACCATGATCGCCTCCGACGGAATGTGGCTGGATAACGGCCGCGCTCATCCACGCACTTTCGGTACGTTTTCACGCGTACTGGGGAGCTATGTTCGGGAGCAACAGGCTCTATCGTTGACCGATGCTCTAGCGAAGATGACAATTCGGCCAGCCCGGCGGCTCGAGAAGCGCGCACCGATCATGGCCAACAAGGGACGGCTGCAAGTCGGCGCCGACGCGGACATCGTCGTCTTTGATCCGGCGACCGTAATCGACGAGGGCACGTTCGAAGACCCTGCGCGTTACTCCACTGGCTTCCGACACGTCCTGGTCAATGGTGTCCCGACGCTGCGCGACGGTCAGTTCATCGAGGGGGCGGCGGCTGGAGTCGCCATCAAAGCTGGAGCCAATTAGATAGTGTGGGCCGCGACGTCAGGCAGCGCCGACGTCATGGTCGACATCTAGATCAACGGAGACCGTCCAGCGGGTGCGAACGGCGTTGCGCTTGCGGCAGCGGCACGGGCTTGCCGTCGATCTGCGAGCGGTAGATGCCGGTAATCATCTCCGTCGTCCAGCGTCCGGCGCGCTCGCTGCAGGCCGGTTCGCGATCCTCGGCAATGGCTTCGAGCAGGTCTTCGACCATGCGTACGTTGGCGGTCATGGCGCGCTGTTCGGCGAAGCGGCGATCGTGCTCAACCGGAATCGGTTCCCATTGAGCATCCTTGCCCGGGACCCAGGTAGGACTGCGCAGAATATAGGACTCCGCACCGTGCGGATACACCGCGTTCGGCAGATAGATCACACCTCGCGAGCCGTAGATCGTCGTTCCAAAACGGACGCCAACATTGCGGCGCGCAACTTCAGTGTCGAGATGCGCTTCGCTGTTCTGCTTGGAACCGAAGTAGCCGTGGACGCCGCCGTCGAACGAGAACATCGCGGCGATTTCGCGCCCCGCGATCGGGCCGATCGGCTCGGTGCCTTCGCGCACGTGCCGTGAACCGAGTTCAGCACCACTATCGGTGACATGGGCGAACACCGAGCGCGGATCACCGAGCAAGATCCGCAGCACGTCGCAGAGATGCGAGCCGAGGACCATGAGGTCTTCGCCGCCAGCACGACGATCCTCTTTGCCCCGTGTACGAACCTCCTGGATGTCGCCCAATTCGCCTGCGTCGACGAGACGCTTCACCTCAAGCATGTACGGTGATCGACGCATCTGGTGGGCGAGCTGTAGCTTGACGCCGTTGCGGCGGACGGCCTCGACGATCTGGTCGGCCTCTTCGAGCGTCGACGCGAACGCCTTCTCCGAATAAATGTGGCATCCAGCGTCGGCGGCTGCGGTCAGCATCTCGGCGCGTTGATCCATCCAACGTGGGCAGACGCTGACGAGGTCAGGCTTCTCGCGGTCAAGCATCCGACGGTAATCGGCGTATCCGCGTTCGGCGCCAAGCCGTTTCCGTGCCCGCTCCCGCCCATCCGCATCGGGGTCAGCGACCGCGACGACGTCAACGTGATCGAACGCCTGCCAAACCGTGTCGATACCGTGTCCGTAGTCGCCGTGGCCGGTGTCACCAATGACTACAGCCTTGAGCTGACGAGGCGCGGCGGCGGCGGTCGCTGCCGCCGCAGTAGAGAGCACGAAACTACGGCGATTCATTACGGCACTATATGTAGCACAGCGTGAGCTTGGAGCCACCCACAAGCGGCAACTCCTGCAGCGTGGCTTCGAGCCTAGTCCCCAGCTAAATCTGGGTCCGTTTCTGGCACTTCTAGCTCAGCTCGGAGGCGCTTCAGCTCACTGAGCAAACGCGCTTGAACATCCTGGTAGTCGGCATCGCCGTAACGGCTGTCGAGTTCGAGCGGGTCATTCTCAAGATCGAAGAGCTCCCACTCGTTGGCGATGTAGTAATGAATCAGCTTGTAGCGTTTCGTCGCCACGCCGTAGTGACGGGCCACGTCGTGCGCTGCCGGAGTCGGCGCTCCCTCGTAGTAGTGGTAGTAGAAACTGGTCCGCCAGTCGACAGGGGTCTCTCCCTTGAAGATCGGGACCAGGCTGCGGCCTTGCATGTCGTCTGGTATATCGACTCCAGCGATGTCGAGAAATGTCTCGGCGAAGTCGATGTTCGACACTAGTTCCTGGTTCTCTTGGCCTGGCTCAATCACCCCCGGCCATCGGACCAGTAGAGGCGTCTTGAGGGACTCCTCAAACATCCAGCGCTTGTCGAACCAGCCATGCTCACCGAGATAGAAACCCTGGTCAGAGCTGTAGATCACGACCGTGTTCTCAGCCAGCCCAGAGGCATCAAGATAACGAAGCACGCGACCGACGTTGTCGTCGACCGAAGCGATGCAGCGCAGATAGTCCTTGATGTAGCGCTGATATTTCCAACGCAGCAAGTCGCGACCACGCAGGTTCGCTGCCTTCATCGCCCGGTTCTTGGGCTCGTAGGCGGCGTCCCACATGGCTCGTTGCTCGGGAGTCATACGACCGTAGTTGCTCATGTAGGAATCGTGCTCGGGCGTACCTTCCTCGGGCATGACCTTCAGGTCGTTGTGCCAGGTCATGTGGCGACCGATCTCCATCGTCTGCAAGCGTGCAACTCCAGCCCGCCCTTCGTACGAGTCGAACAGCGACGGCGGCTCCGGCATCTCCACGCCGTCGAACAGCGATAGATGTTCCGGACCAGGCATCCAGTTGCGGTGCGGTGCCTTGTGCTGCAGCATCATCATGAACGGCTTTTCGTCATCGCGTTTGCCTTTCAGCCAATCCAAGGCCATGTCGGTGATGATGTCGGTGACGTAGCCCTCGCGGTTGTGGCGGTCGTCAGGCGCGATGCGGAAATCGGGATTGTAGTAGCGTCCCTGCCCCGGCAGCACCTCCCAGTCATCAAAACCAGTCGGGACACTCTTGAGATGCCATTTTCCGAACATAGCCGTCTGGTAGCCGGCCTTCTGCAGCAGCTTCGGGAAGGTCTGTTGGCTGCCGTCGAAGACATCACGATTATTGGTGACGGAATTGAGGTGAGAATACTTGCCAGACAGAATCACCGCTCGGCTGGGCCCACAGATCGAGTTCGTGACCATCGCGTTGCGAAAGAACATGCCCTCGCGAGCCAATCGATCGATGTTCGGCGTCTGAATGAGGTTGGAACCGTAAGCCGAAATCGCCTGATAGGCGTGGTCATCAGTAAAGATGAACAGGATGTTGGGGCGATCCGCTGCCTGCAGTCCGAGACCCGATGCAGCGATTACCAAGCAGAGCAAACGTTTCAACATAGCGGCCCTATTGTAGTAGACGATCGAGAGAACGGCCACGCCGCGGATGCGGCCGCCGCCTAAGTGTGACCGCGGACGAACTCGAGGGCGGATTGGTAGGCAGCGTCGATCAGTGCGGGGTCACCGCCACCGAGGCCGTGCTCGCCATTCGGGATGGTCACGAGTTCGTGCTCGACGCCATGCTCCGTGAACTGCTCGGCCATCATAACGGATTGTTCGTAAGGAACGTCGGTGTCACTCGTGCCGTGGATGAGCATCGTCGGTGGGTAGTCAGCAGTGACGTTGCGGACGGGCATGTAGGGGACATACTTGTCGGATTCGGTGTGAGGGTCCCAACCAGAAACGGCCTTCGGCCAGATGCCGTGCTGGCGGCAGTGCTGGTAGAAGGCGCCTCCATTTCCTCCACGATCTCGGGAGTCGGAAATCGGCGGGCCGCTGACCTGCCTGTAGGCTACCTCGCGCTCCACCTTGGGGTTCTGGTGCCGTTCGTGTGGGCTGGGCGTGCTGTACCAATCGCCGACCAGATCGCCGTATCCGTAGAAGGCGACGAGCACAGCGGGGGGAGGTTGAACGCGGAAGCCGGACGTAAGTGTGAGGTATCCACCCGCCGAGCTGCCCATGACGGCGAGTTTGTCGACATTCGCGTTAAAAAGGGACGGCCCTTCGGCGCGAATCCAGCGAAAAGCGTCTTCGAGGTCTTCTATGATGCCGGGCAGTTGGGTTTCGGGAGCCAAACGGTAGTCGATCGAAACGAGGGCGTAGCCAGCACCGAGCATCATGTCTTTGACGCGATCGGAGATGCTGGCGCGGTGGCCATTGATGAGTGCGCCACCGTGAATCCAAACCATGACCGGGCGCATCGTGGTGTCGTTGAGGCGGTGGACATCGGCCTTGATCGCAAGGTCACCGACGGTCTTGTAGGTATAGGTGGTGACGGTGGGGGACGCAAGTGCGGGGAGTGGTGACTCCGAGCAGCGGAGCGAGAGGGCGGCGAGTCCGGCGGTCCCGGCTCGGAGAAAGCGGCGGCGGTCGGTCGAGTACGTCATGGTGGATCTCGGTCGTAGTCTAGTTGACTCCGATGGAATAGTCAGCGCCTATCCGGACCCTGACCACAAGGGTTTGTACAGACCGGGCGGAAGGGTAACAGGTTAGACCGGGCGGATAGGTAACACCATGGCGAGATGCCATGGAAGGAGACCTATCCGATGGAAGAACGCAAGAGATTCATTGAAGACTGGCTGCGAGCGGGGGCGGCGACGAACGTGGCGGCGCTGTGTCGACTCTACGGGATCAGCCGCAGGACCGGATACAAGTGGTTAGAACGCTTCCGTCAAGGCGGTTGGCCAGAGCTGGAAGACCGCTCGCACGCGGCACACCGTCAGCCCGGTCGGATACCCGAGTCGGTCGAGCGACGAGTGATAGAAGCGCGTCGGCAGCATCCGAGTTGGGGGCCGAAGAAGCTCAGGGCCTGGCTGGAGTCGAAAGAGTCACAGACAAGCTGGCCAGCGGCGTCGACGATCGGCGACGCGCTGAAGCGAGCCGGACTCGTTCGCGGGCGCAAGCGGATGCGGCGACTGGCCGAAGCGGCACCCAGTCCGTTGCGCGAACCCGAAGCGCCCAACGACCTCTGGACGATCGACTACAAGGGGCAGTTTCGCACCGGCGACGGCGTGCTGTGTTATCCGCTAACGGTCGTCGACGGATATAGTCGTTTCCTGCTCAACTGCACCGCACACGTGGGCACATCCTACGCCGAGGCCCGCCGAGGCTTGGAGCGGTTGTTTCTGGAGCGCGGGCTGCCACGAAGGATACGCTCAGACAACGGTTCGCCGTTCGCCTCCATCGGCACCGGACGCTTGAGCCGGTTGAACGTCTGGTGGCTGAAGCTGGGCATTGCGGTGGAGCGCATCGAGCCGGGCAAGCCGCAGCAGAACGGTCGCCACGAGCGGCTACACCGCACGCTCAAAGCCGAGACAGTGAGACCTCCGGCTGGCGATCGTCGCCGACAGCAGCGCCGCTTCGACCTCTTTCGTCATGAATACAACCAAGAACGTCCGCATGAAGCGTTGAGACAGCGGCCCCCGGCGGCGTTCTATGCACCAGCAACACGCGCCTATCCCAGCGAGCTTGCTGATCTGGATTACCCGGGGCACTGGGAGCGCCGACGAGTGCGCCACGACGGACGCATCAAGTTCCTCGGCGAGAAGTACTTCCTGAGTGAAGCGTTGGCTCGCGAGTTGGTCGGGCTAGTCGAAGTGGACGAAGCCATTTGGCAGATCTGGTTCGGTCCGGTGGAACTCGCCTTGTTCGACGCCGCCAACCGCGTACTGTGGCCGCTCGGCTCGGCAGTCAGTGGCCCCCGCGGGGGCCACTGACCACCGCCTATACTGTTACCCATCCGTCCGGTTTAGAGTGTTACCTATCAGACCGGTCGTTCACCATAACCCTCAGGGTAGAAAAGTATTACGGTCATCATCTGATCGACGCTGAATCCCTGGATCACGCCTAGAGCCACGCTCAATAGGTGAATGAGATATAAGTGCGCTACATAGAAGGCGAACGGAACGCGACCGAACATGACCAGGGCGTCTTTGATGCCACCGGAGATACGGTCAGCAAAGGCACAAAAAATGGCTGCTGGCCCCAGGGTCATCATTAGGAATAGGAGGCTCGGAGGGTACTTCGTTGTATTCAAGAAATCGATTGCGGTGGCCGTAATACCACCCGGCTGTACTTGCCACGAATTCGGGTCTCCATAGATGCCCGTCGCGCGAAGGAGAAGAAAGCCCAACGTAAGACTCACACCAGCACGAAGAAGGATGGCGTCCCGGCGCCCGGGCGGCAGCTCAAAGACTCCACAGATTCCGAGACCGAGAGACATCACTCCGACCCAGGGCAGCAACGGATAGACGAACACGAACAAGAAAGGCCCTGCCTGCAGCGACATCTGCGAATGCAGAGCGACCCAAGCTGGCCATTGTTGATCGAGGACGGTACTCACTGGCCAGATCAAATCGAGCATGTTATGCCCCGCGACGATCGCAACACCGACAGCGAAACATGTCTTCCGTCCAAGCCACTGCAAGCCAGATAGAACGACCATGCTCGCGCCGATCGCCCAGATCACTCCCATAGGGGTGACTATCAGCCCTTCAAGTTCAACGATTCCGCCGGGTGCGAAGGTCCAGGCTGTGGCGATGATAAAGATTTCGACAAAGATGAGCCACATGCCGCGCGTGAAAAGGAATCGAGCCAACTCACCTCGGCTCCGTCTTGCCGCCATCAAGCCAGCGCTGGTGCCTGCCAGCAGCACAAACACGGGCGCGCAAAAATGCGTGATCCAACGGGTGGCGAATAACCCAGCCGCAATATTGGGATTCGCCATCGGGTCCTGTTCGGCACCGACCATGAAGTAATCCCTTACGTGATCGAGGGCCATGATCACGATCACTAGCCCGCGCAGCAGATCGATCGCGGTGAGCCGATAAGCGCGATTGCTTGCCGAGTTGGCAGCAGACTCACGTGGACCGACGGTGGTGTTAGGAGTTTCCGCGTGCATTAGCCCCGCTAGTCTACATGGTCGGCGGGAGCAGCGACAGGCCTCACATCAAAATTGCGAAGTCGGGGAGTGTTGATGCGGGCGACGGCCGACGCCTCACCACGCGCAGCAACGGCTCTCGGTTGGCAAGCTCGGGCGGAAGGGATCCCAGTAACTTCCTGCACGCAGCGGTGGTAGGAAGTGAATCTGGAATCGAGAGACGCGGTGGGCGACCACTAGCGCGTGGCCAGACGATGAGGGCCGCATCCGTTGTCAAATTGAAAGACCACCATCGACCATCAGGGCTTGGCCGGTGATGAAAGAAGCTTCGCTGCTGGCTAGGAAGTACACTGCGGCCGCGATCTCGGATGGGTCAGCTGGCCGCTGCAGCGGGCCGACCTTCGTCTGCTTCAACTCGTCGACCGAGCGGCCTTCGCGGACGGCCTTGCGAATGTGGAAGTCGGTAATCGTCAGTCCGGGGGAAATCGCGTTAGCGCGGATACCGTCCGCGGCGTGATCGATGGCCAGGCTCTTCGTCAGTGACACGATGCCCGCTTTCGTCGCGTCGTAGATCGGCATTTCGCTTCGTCCAACTTGGTGATGAACCGAAGAGAGCAACACAATCGCGCCAGACCGCTGCTGGATCATCTGCGGTAAAACAGCCTTCGCAGAGAACGCCGTGCCCTTTAGGTTGACCGCCAACATCTCGTCCCACTCTTGCTCGGTCGCATCTTGCAGACGGCTGAAGTTGCGGTTAGCGGCGTTGGCGACGAGGACGTCGATGCGCCCCCACCGTTCGATCGCGATCTCAGCCAGCCGTTGGCAAAAGCTCTCGTCGGCGATCGTGCCGCATTCAAAGACGGCATCCGCACCCACCGCCTTGAGGTCCTGCAAAGTCTCGGCCCCGTCATCGGCTGAGATATCGCCGAGCACGAGCCTCATCCCCTCTTTGGCGAAACGCACGGCGCAGGCTTTGCCGATGCCAGCGGCACCGCCGGTAATGATGGCGACTTGATTCGGTGACGGCATAATCTCTGGTGACAACTTAGCGGAATCTGCTCTGCTAGTGTAATGCCGCGCGTCATCGACCTGAGTTACCCGATCGAAGATCACTTCCGGTGGGGCGTAGAACGAACGCTAGCGTCATCGTTTGAGAACGGCGACAGTGTCCAGGTCACGCGGCTGGCATTTCGCGTTCACGGCTTCACGCACATCGATTCTCCGCGCCATATCTTGGCCGACGGGCCGACCACGTCGAGCTTTGACATGAACTCATTCGTCGGCTCGGGCGCGATTATCGATGTCAGCGGACTTGCTGACAACACCGCCATCTCGGCGGAGGCTCTAGCCGATGCCGGAACGCACGTTCAGCCAGCCGACATCGTGATCATCAAGGCAGCCTGGGACGAACGCTATGCCCTCAATCAGAAAGAGTTTTGGACACGGGCCCCTTACCTAACTCGTGAGGCTTGCGAGTGGATAGCCGATCAGCAACCGGCGATCGTGGGCTACGACTTCCCGCAAGACAAACCGATCCGAGAATTACTCGACGGCATACATCGCCCCTTGGAAGAGTTTGTCAGCCACGACGTGATTCTCAGACGCGGCATTCCAATGATCGAGTACCTATGCAACTTGGGGGCGGTCGAATCGGCTCGTCCCGAGATCTGCGCCCTGCCAATCAAGGTGCTGGAGGCGGATGGTGCACCGGCGCGGGTGGTCGCGGTTGAGGGGTGAGGGGGACGCTGACGTTACCGGAGCTTATGCCGCCGGGCCAATCACGGGTCGCCCCGCTGGAGCTGGGGACGCCAACGCGGGGTGGCTCTAAGGCAGGCCTGCGAGGGTTTGGGCCGTGGACGGTCACCCTTGTGACCGTCACCAGGGGAGAATCGTATGGCACCACGCTAGTGGTCGCGCTAGCGCTTAGCGCATGCGGCGGTAGACTTCTTGGGCTTCTCGGTAGGTAGCGAGGGCGGCTTGTTTTTGCTCGTCGGTATCGAAGCGGTCGTCGGACTTTTCAGTGTCTTCGATGAGTTCGTCGATCCACGCGATAAAGTAGTCGGCATCTGCGGTGCGACGCCAAGCTCCGTTGAAAAAGACGGGGCGCGAGTGGGCCATGACGACTGTGTCTTCGGACTTCTCAAAAGCGCGAGCGGCGACCCAGCGATGGATGCCGCTGCGGATGGCAACATCGGTCTGGAACGAGGTGCGGCCCTCGGGGGCGTCGAACGTGCGGACGACCTTGCCGTCGGCGACGATCTCGATGCGATCAAGCGGAGAGCGCGACTGCACGTCGAGGTTCACCATGATCTGACCGCCGTTGATCTCGTAGGCGTCGAAGAACAGCATCGGCCCGTTGGTGACAAAGCTACGGCCTTGGCGGAGATTGCGGTAGAAACCCTCCATCGTGAAGGGCTCGTTCATCTGGACGTAGACGCGGTTGTAGCCCACAGGGTTCGGTACTTCTCCGCTGGCGGAACCGGCTGTGGGTGGGATGTCGAATCCAAGGTTCCAGTAGCGATAGTTCAGATCGAGCGAGTAGTTCACGAAGCCGTCGACCCCGGGATATTCCCTGATGTTGGCCTGCCGTCCCCACGAGGCGTAGTCCGTGACGCCATATTTGAGGAAGTGACTATGGAGTAGCCCCATGGAGTTGGGCGTGGCGAGTGACATGACGACCGGGCTTTCGAACCAGAAGGGCTTCTCCATGTCGATCCAGGGAAAGCCTGCCGGAACGTAGCGTTGCGAGGTCGCTTGGCGAATGATGTCGACGCCGGTCGGGCTCCAGCGAGGGAGTTGCTCCATGTCGATCTTTTCGCGCAGCAGGTGCATGATCCAAGCACCACCGGCGCGGGAGTCTTCTGCATTGCCGAGACTCATGCGGCGCTCAGGGGCAAACACTTCGACGGTGTTCTTGGGGAGCGGTTGCCGGTAATAGTAGTCGCGGCGGTTCCACATCCCCAAGTTGACCGCGAGGTTGAGGTCCTGAGCCTCAAGCCATGCGTTCATATCGGACACGGCCTGATGCACGTGAAAATCGGCCGACCACCAACCGGTGTCGAGCATCCGGATCCAGCGCTTCAGTTCAACCGTGATCGCGACGGGAGCTTCTTCGGAAAGAACAACCGTCATCTCAACGGGCTCGTATTCGGGGCCTCGATCGGCGAACAGGGTATATTCGCCGGCGGGTAGCCGCATATGAAATTCGCCGCGAGCGAGGAATCCGTTGAGGTAACGCTCGCCGATCTCTTGGCTGGCGCGAGCGGTTTGGTCGACGATGCCCTGGGCCGCTTTGTGGAAGTCGCCGTTAACGTCGCGAACTTCAAACCGCGCCCAAACACGCTCGCCTTCGTCACCGACGGTGTTGATCAGGAGGGTTGCTGCCGTGCCAACTTGCAGCACAAGTAGCGCGAGGAAGACGAGTCGGTACATCAGAAACATAGCCTCACTTCAACCTTACGAGCCGAGCCCTAGTTGGGGCAGAGGGGTTTCGACCGAGTCCGGGGCCTGAAAACCCCTGAAGAGACTATGACTGGAGAACGGGAGAAGAGCTAGTCTTTCTTCACCCACTTGAAGTAGTAGAAGACTAACTCGGTGTCGCCAGTATTGATGATGCCGTGCTCTTTATTGCTGCCGGTGTACATCATCGAGCCCGCAGCGACCTTGGTGACTTCGCCTTCGACCTCGATTTCGCCAGTCCCTTCGGTGACGAGCATGATCTCTTCGTCGATGTGGCGGTGCGGCGCATGGGGAGTCTGACCGGGCTTCAGGGATACGTTGCCGCTCTCGAAGGTATCCATCATTTCGGTGGGGCCTTGCATGAAGATGCGATGGTCACCAAACGGATGCATCATGGGGCGCACGGTGTCTTGCGCTACGATTCCGTCTTTCACTGCTGCTGACAACGACATCACTCCTGCGACCGCTAATACGGCACCTGCCAACATCAAAAGCTTTGCTGTGATTCTCATTCCACGGTCTCCCTCTGGCTCGAATTCCTGGCGGGTACGACCGCAGGGCTCAGCACCATGATAATAGGGCAAGAGGGATGACTGTGACTCGTAACGAAATCCTACTGGCTGGCAAAGAATTCCTATTCCCAGCGGTCTTCCACTACTTTGAGGAGCCGCTGGTCATCGAGAAGGGCCAGGACCAGTACGTCTGGGATACCGACGGCAACCAGTACCTCGACTTCTTTGGCGGTATTGTAACTGTCAGCGTCGGTCATCGGAATGCACAGGTGACGCAGGCGATTCACGACCAAGTCGACAAGCTGGTCCACGTCTCGACCCTCTACCCTACCGAACCGCAGGTAGCGCTCGCGAAGAGGATCGCTGAGGTGAGCCCGGGTGGCGAGCTGACGAAGTCGTTTTTCACCAACAGCGGCTCAGAAGCGAACGAGACAGCGATCGCTCTGGCGCGGATACACACCGGGAATTCGGACATCGTCGCCCTGCGGCACAGCTACCACGGTAGAACCGAATCCACGCGCAGCATGACGGGGAATAGCCATTGGCGAACTCCGTTGCCAGCGCAGAGCGGATTCGTCCACGCACACAACGCCTATTGTTATCGCTGCCCGTTTGGGCTGGAGTACCCGTCGTGTGAAGTGCGCTGTGCGACCGACGTGAAGGAGTTGATCGAGACCACGACCTCAGGCGCTGTGGCGGGGATGATTGCGGAACCGATCCAGGGTATCGGCGGGTTCGTGACGCCTCCCAAAGAGTATTTTGAGATTGTGTCGGGGATCGTCCGCGAGCATGGCGGCATCATCATTTCTGATGAAGTGCAGACGGGCTGGGGGCGAACGGGCAAGTGGTTCGGGATGGACCACTACGGCGTGACGCCGGATGTGATGACATTTGCGAAAGGCCTAGCCAATGGCATGCCGATTGGGGCGACGACCGCACGTCCAGAGATCGCTGACTCAATGCAGTATTTGACGTTGTCGACGTTTGGCGGAAACCCGGTGGCGACGGCGGCCGCAAAGGCGGTGATTGACTTCGTTGAGGACCAAGACCTGCTGGCCAACTGTGAGGAGGTTGGCGGCTATCTCCGTGAGGGTCTCGAGGAGTTGCAGCAACGCTACGCACTAATTGGAGAAGTCCGTGGCAAGGGATTAATGCAGGCGCTGGAGTTGGTCGAAGACCGCGAGTCGAAGGAACCAGCACCGGGTCGCACCAAGGCTTTGCTAGAGGCTGCACGAAAGAACGGCCTGCTAATCGGTGCTGGTGGACTTTACGGGAATGCTATACGCATCAGCCCGCCGATGAACATCGCGAAGACGGACGTAGATGAGTTCTTGCGGCTGCTGGACATTAGTCTCGCAGGCGCTTGAGTAAGTTGTCGATCAGTTCGCCTTGCATGCCGAGCCATTCGGGGCATCAAGATCCATGCCAACTAGCTTAAGCATTGTGCAGGAAGTTGACAAGTGTCGATAGACACTTTACGGTTAGTGAATGATACGGAGCTTTCGCCACCGCGGGCTGAAGCGTTTTTTCGAGCGCGATGACCGCAGCCTGATCGGTTCCGATCTGCATGACCGGGTAGAAGCGATGCTGGCTCAGCTCGATGTTGCCAGCTCTCCGGAGGCGATGCGCATTCCTAACTACCGGCTGCATGCGCTCAAGGGTGAATTGAAGGGCTATTGGTCGGTGACGGTGAAGACGAACTGGCGCATCATCTTCCGCTTTGACGGCGAGGACGTCTGGGACGTTGAGCTGATCGACTACCACTAAACGAAAGGAGAATCCGCCATGCCGATGAAGAACCCGCCGCACCCCGGAAAAATCGTTCGCGTTTCCTGCCTAGAACCGCTCGGCCTGAACGTGACCGCAGGCGCCAAGGTGCTCGGCGTCAGCCGCCAGGCGCTCTCGAACCTGGTGAACGGCCGTGCGGGTATGTCGACCGAAATGGCAATCCGACTCGCCAAGGCATTCGGCTCCACGACAGAAACCTGGATACGATTGCAGGCCGCCTACGATGTGGCCCGGGCTCAAGCGCGCGAGGACGAGATCCAGGTCGAGCGCTACGAGCCCCAACCAGCATCATAGGGCGCTGAGGAACCTTCCTAGAGATCGCTGCCAACACAGGCCGCAACGGCTCAACCCCTGCTCAAGGTGAGCCAGCAGTCTCATCCCATCTGTCCCGAATATCGAAGATCCGCTGTCCCGCTCATCTCTCACAGTCCGCGACCACACATCCATGAGCCGCATCGGGCCCGCCGATGAACATCGCCGAGTCGGATGTGGATGGGTTCTTGCGGTTGCTGGGGGCTAGCCTAGAAGGAGTCTGACAACTCGAGGCTGATAGAGTCCCTTTCAAGGCCTCGGCTATACTGCCGGTGGCTTCAAGGCTGTCGTCGATTACCGCCTAGGCACCGAATGACAACCCTAAGAGTCCTTGTTTCCTTCCTTCTGGCGCTGCAATTAGCGGCGGCCGACCTGCCCACCGCCACGCCCGAAGCGGTCGGGATGTCTGCGGAGAGGCTGGACAAGATCAGCGCGCTAGTTAAGCGTGCAATCGAAGAGGGCAGAATTTCCGGAGCCGTTACGCTTGTCGCCCGCCGAGGTAAGGTCGTTCACTACCGCGCTCATGGTTATGCAGATCTCGAAGCGCAGCAACCGATGTCGACCGATTCTGTGTTCAGGCTGGAGTCGATGACCAAGCCGATCGTCAGCGTTGCGCTGATGACGCTCTATGAAGACGCCAAGTTCCAACTACGAGATCCGATCTCCCAAGTACTGCCAGAGTTTAAGGACCCTGTCGTCATGGTTCCCGATGGAAGTGCAGTCGGAGGGTTCAGCTTGACAACTGCAGACCGGGAGATTAACTTTCGAGATATTCTTACCCACACGGCAGGACTGTCAAGCGGGCGTGGGGCTATGCCCAATGCACCGCTCTACGCGGAGAAGGTCGCTCCGCTTCGAACCTCCGGCGCTAGCTTAGAAGAAGTCGTCCAGGCTTTTGCCTCGATTCCGTTGGCGTTTCACCCGGGCACGCAGTTCCGGTACAGCCGAGGTACGGATGTCGTGGGTCGTCTCGTGGAAGTTCTGGGCGGACAGCCGTTTGGCGTCTTCCTCAATGAGCGTCTCTTCAAACCTCTGAGGATGAACGATACCCGCTTCGCATATGCGGCGGACCCTGACCGATTCGCGATGCCGTACGCCACAGTGGGCGGGTTGAGGAGAATCAATATCCGACCGCGCACCTACCCTGATGGTGCCGCGGGTTTGAGTTCGACCGCAGCCGATTATTTCCGCTTCGCTCAGATGATGCTGAACGGAGGCAGCTTGAACGGCGCGAAGGTGATAAGTCGGAAGACGGTGGAGTTGATGACTTCCAACCACATAGGAGATCTTCCGTTCTTAAGGCCCGGAAATCGATTTGGATTGGGCTTCCGAATCACGACTGACGTCGGAGAAGCGGCCGAACTTCGGTCGCTAGGCTCTTACTCGTGGGCCGGTGCCTTGGGTACAACATTTGTCATCGATCCACAGGAAGAGCTGATAGCCATTTTCATGGTGCAAGCCGCCCGGAACAGCGTAAGCGCCCAGTTCGAGCCCTTGGTCTACGCTGCCATCGACGATTGAGACGAAAAGGTCAGCCAGACTCCCTGTCACGAATCCTATCTGCAGGCGCCTCCGAGGTCTAGATCCTCCGAAGCAAATCATTAATAGATCGGTCGTGCCAGCGGGCGAGGACGATGGTGACGAGTAGGCCACCAAGGGTGGCCATCAGCATGTCGGCTTGGGCGTCGAATGGGTCACCTTGCATACCGAGCCATTCGGGGCCGGCGTCGGGGTAGAAGGCAGCGACCCAGAGCCATTCGAGAATTTCGTACAGCGCGCTGAAGGCCATCGCCGTGGCGAGCGCTGCGAAGCCCAACCAAAAGCCGCGACCAATCTGGGTGCGCCGTTGGAGAACCTCCCGCATGACCAACGCCGGTGTGACGCCTTGCATGAAGTGGCCGACACGGTCGAAGTGGTTGCGGGAAAGGTCGAGTGCGTCTCGGAGCCAGCTAAAGATCGGCTCCTCGGCGTAAGTGTATTTGGCACCCATCGCAAGGACGACGTAGTGGATTGCAGCTACCGCTAGCAACAGCGTTGAGACCGGGAAGCGGTGGCGCAGCAGGACCAAAGCAATGATGCCAGCCGCGCCGATGAAGAGTTCGAAGAACCAGGTGGCGTAGTCGTAGGGATCGATTGCGGACCAGATGGTCGCGGCGACAACGACCGCCAGCATGACGGTCAGCGGTTTCGACTGGGGACCGCCCCAAACGGTATCAGTCGACGGGTTGGCCATAAACCTCCATCCAATCTACACGGCTGCTGGAACTGGAGCGCCCGCCGATGCTGAGATCCGTGAACCCGACCGACATCACTCGGGCAAGATCGGGCGTGCTCCAGGCTTTCTCCACGACAGACTCGATGTCGAGCTGACGCCAGCGAGTGTCAGCCAGAACAAATTCGGTGACATGCCAGTCGCTCGCTGGCCCGTCGGAGGCTTCACTAACGAACCACTCGCCGTCCGCTGTTTGGATGATGACACGCAGATGTTGAAAACCTGCCTGCTTTGCCCGCCAGCGAACTCGGCCAGAGGTCAGGTCGACTTGCCGTCCCTGCTTGCTGAGGCTGACAGCCCAGCGTGCGCTCGTAAGACCGGACCAGATGTAGTGCGGATCGTTGGGGACCCACTTGTGATAGCTCTTCTTAATGACCGACTTGCCGGGGCCGTGGAGTGCGAGTACAAGCTCGGGGTTCGCGACATGCTCTTGCGTGACGGGGATCGCTGGCTGCGTGTCCTTCCAGTCCTCGCGAAAGAATAGGTTCGAGTCAGTTGCCAAGAGCGAGCCGCACGAGACGAGGAGAACCAGCAGGAGGCGAGGCATAGCCAGATCATACGGCAATTTAGTATTCGGTTTCGAGCTACCGCTTTGGGAGGTGAGACGTCCAACGGAACAATTTGGCTAGAGCCAACGTATCCATTTCCGTAGTCCGAGACCGGAGGAGAATCCTTGTACCGCATCTATGTAGGCGTTCTGAGCGCCGTCGCGTTGTTCGGCGCTTGTGCGCACGTCGGCCACGCCAAGGTCACAGAAGAATTCCGCCAGACCGTGGCACTTGACGCCGATGGCGAATTCGACATTTCAAACGTCAACGGTTCGATTGAAATCACGACTTGGAGTCGCAACGAGGTCCAGATCATCGCCACCAAATCAGCGAATAGCGAGGCGGCGCTAAAACAGGTCCAGATCGGGATCACCGGCAGCGGCGACCGGGTCAAGGTGGACACTAAACTTCCTCGCGGTTGGAACAAGAACGGCTCGGTGAGCTACGAGATCACGCTGCCCGCGTCTGCCCATCTGGAGGCGGAGACAGTGAACGGTAGCTTGAAGGTCCAGGGCGTGACAGGTGAGATGGAGTTGGACTCCGTCAACGGTGCGGTTGAGGCAACTGGTGCCGTCGGTCCGGTAGACGCCGCAACAGTCAACGGCTCCCTAACGGTTCGTTACGGGCGCACGCCAGAGCAGGGTTCCCACGAGTTCGACACCGTGAATGGAGGCCTTCGGGTCTACCTTCCAGCGGACGTCGCCGGTAGCTTTCACGCATCGACCGTCAACGGTGGCATTCGCACAGACTTCCCGCTTGAGGTCAAGAAGGCCCGATTTGGCCCGATGAGATTGCTGGACGGGACCCTCGGTCCGGGAACAAGCGACACGAGCTTTGACCTCGCAACCGTAAACGGTGGAATCGGCATCCGCAATGCCGCGGACACCGAATCGAGCGCCCGTTAGCCGAGATGGACTGTTCGGGCAGACTGGACCGCCTCTAGGGCAGTCAACTTCTCAACAGCATCGGCGGTGATCGCATGATCGATACGAATGATAGCGACCGCCGAGGCCGGACCGTCGTTCTTCTCTTCGAGGCGACCGAGCGAGAAGTCGGCGATGTTGCCACCGCTGTTGCCGATGATCTCACCGATACGACCGATTACGCCGGGAACATCGTCGTTCATCATGAACAGCAGTTCGCCGTTCAGCGGCGCTTCGATGTAGAATCCATCGACGCTAATGAGGCGGGCCGAACCGTCAGGGAAGACGGCCCCCTGTGCCTGCCTAACGCCGTCCTCGGTTTCAATCGCTACGGTGATCGAGTCAGAGAAGTGGGTACGACCGCGACGGGTTTCACTGACACCGATGCCACGCTCTTTGGCAACCCCAGCAGCGTTAATGAGATTGGCCTTCTGTTCGAGGAAGCGATTGAGCAGGCCGGTGAGAGCCGCGTTGCGAATCAACGACGAGTTGGTCTCACCGAAGTCGCCTGAGTAAGTCAGCTTGATTCGTACGAGACGGCCTTCAGAGATCTGCGCCACGAAGGAACCGAGATTCTCACCCAACGTCAGATAGGGCGCAAGCTGTCCGTACTGCTCGGCCGAAACGGATGGCATGTTGACGGCGCTCATGACGACACCGTCCTTCAAGTAGTCGCGCACCTGCTCGGCGATGCGAATGCCGACCTTCTCTTGGGCCTCAGCTGTCGAGCCGCCGATGTGGGGAGTCGCGATCATGTTCTCGTGCTGGAAGAGCGATGATTCACCTGGAGGCTCTGTTTCAAAGACATCGAGCGCAGCCCCGGCAACCTTGCCCGACGCAAGGCCTTTCTCCAAGGCGGCAGAATCGACCAACTCACCGCGGGCGCAGTTGACGACGCGCACACCATCTTTCATCTTGGCGATCGACTCATCGTTGATCATGCCTCGCGTTTGATCGGTCAAGGCGACATGCAGCGAGAGGTAGTCCGCTAGCGAATAGATCTCGTCTAGCTCAACCATCTCAATGCCGCGATCCTTGGCGAGGTCGCTCGAGACGTAGGGGTCGTAGGCCAGGATCTTCATGCCGAAAGCACGCGCGCGTGTCGCCACCTGCATGCCGATGTTGCCGAGGCCGACGACGCCAAGCGTCTTTTCGCAGAGTTCGCTACCGAGGAACTTCTTCTTCTCCCACTTGCCGGACTTCGTTGAAGCGCTGGCGGCGGGCACCGAACGGGCCAGCGATAGCATGAAAGCGATCGTATGCTCGGCGACGGCAATGGCGTTGCCACCAGGGGTGTTCATCACGACGACACCACGGGCGGTAGCTTCGGGGATGTCGACGTTGTCCACGCCCACACCAGCCCGGCCGATCACTTTCAGGTTAGGTGCAGCCTCAAGAACATCTTTGTTCACCTGGACGGCACTGCGGACGAGAATGGCGTGGGCGTCAGCCAGATGTTCGCGAAAGTCGTCTTTGTTCGAGACGATTACGTTGAAACTCGGCTCGGCCTGAAGGACCGCTATAGCGGCGGGTGCGACGGCGTCGGCAACTAAGACATTCATGACAATCAACCCCTACTGAAGACTACTGCTTTGCGGCGTCGGCATACACCTGCTGAACAGCGGCGACACCCGAGCCAAACGTTACGTCGCGACCCAAAGCACTGAGGATCAACTCCAGCTCGGCGATGGTCCCGAACAGATCTGGGAAATCGAAATAGCCGAGGTGGGCGATACGGAAGATCTGGCCTTTCATGGTGCCTTGACCGTTCGCGATGATGGCTCCGAAGTCGTCGCGGAAGCCCTTGACGATCTTGCCGGAGTCGATTCCTTCGGGAGCGCGGATGGCGGTGACTGAGTTGGCGTGATTCTTCTTGGCGAAGAGATCCAGTCCGAGCGCGCCAGCGGCCTCGCGGCTGGCCTTGGCGAGGAGTCTTGCGTTCTCAATTAAATTTTCTCGACCGATCTCGCGGATGTATTCGAGAGAGGCACCGAGGCCGAGCATGAGAGATGTCGGCGGCGTAAACGGAGAATTACCCTCTGCCCCGCCCTCGGCATGTGCCTTGAGGTTGAAGTAGAAGTAGCGGTTCTCGGCCTGCTTCTCTTTGGCCCAGGCCTTGTCGCTGACTGCAGCGAATGCGAGCCCTGGGGGAATCATGACCGCCTTTTGGGAGCCGCCGATGACAACGTCCAAGCCCCAAGCTTCGATATCTAGTGGCATGGTACCGAGGCCGGTGATGGCGTCGATCACGAAAATGGCGTCGGTCTTGGCGACCATTTTCCCCATTGCTTCAACGTCGTGGCAGACACCTGTCGAAGTCTCGCTGGCCTGCACAAAGACACCCTGCACGTCGGGGTTATCTTTGAGCGCTTGCTCCACCCGCTCAGGCTCCACGGGAGAACCATAGGGCTCTTCGAGCACGATCGCTTCGAGACCAAACGCTTTGGCGAGCTTCGTCCAGCGCTCTCCGAACTTGCCAGCCTGACAGACAATGACCTTCTCACCGGGGCTGAAAAGGTTCGACATGGCGGCTTCCATCGCTCCGGAACCCGACGAACTAAACAGCGCCACTTGGTTGTCACTGCCGTAGAAGTACTTCAGGTCCTTGATGACATTGACGTAAACGTCGACGAAGTCCTTGGTGCGATGATGCATGTCCGGTGCGGACATGGCGCGCACAGCGGGAGGGAATAGTGGCGTGGGGCCGGGAGTCAGTAATCGAAGCTTGCGAACGTGCATAGTAGGCGGGACCTCAGTAATGTGGGAGCCATAGGCTCAGGACTACGGCTTAGGAGGGGTCGGGAGCTTCAACACGACGAACAGCGTACGCCTCCGCAGCTAGGGCAGCTACGGCAAGTGTTCGGGGTACGCGTGGTGTAAGTCATGGTGCTCGGGTTAAACAGCAAGTGGCTGAATACCAGCTGCTCTCAGCATAGCTCTTCTCCAGCGCGGGGTGATAGACGAGCCGGGGGACAATTTCGGCCAAAGTGGAAATGAGACGTTCGTGATGGCTGGCAGCAAGTGGGTCCCGAACAGGTAGGTTCTCAGGCAGGACAAACGCGCGTCATACGTCCCTGAGAACTCGATAGAGACCACGGCTCAGTCGAGGATGGCGGTTCCCCACGGATTGTCCAAGATCATTCTCCAGCTGCCGTCGGCCTGTCTCCTCATGACGTCGAAGCCGCTGCCTTCCATGACGATCGGCGCGCCACCAGGTGCCGTGCCAGTCAGCGTCCACTTTTGGACGTTGACGACGATGTCACCGATTTCGATCGTCTTGCTGACTTGGATTTCGAGGCGCGGGCTCATCGCCAAGAAACCGGCAAGCGTCTCCTCCATGGCTTCGGCCCCGCGGACAAGTTGACCGTCTTCTTGCACGAACACCCCGTCTGTCTCGTAGTGGTTCGCCACCGCTCCGGCATCGCCGGAATTGAAGGCATCTAGAAACGACTGAGTGACAGCAGCAGGACTATCCATTGACATCTCCGTTCCTCCTGGCGGCCCTGGGGCCGCGAACAGTTTAGGCGAGTCGTGCGCGGCCGTCAATCAGATTGTGCGACACCATCTCGTTCCGTGCGCTAGACTCACCCGCGACGGACAAGGAGGTGAGACAGTGCGATTGGTCCTACTCGCAGTGGCAGCGATATTGATTGGGCAGGTAGCTGCAACTGCTCAGCAGGGTTGGTATCCGCATGAGGGCGGACTACTGAAGTACCGCGTGCAGGCGGGGTTTGGCCTGGATCCCCAGACCATGCCAGACGGTTGGGCTTTTGGACGCGTCTCCGCTGTCGCAGGAGATTCCCAGGGAAACGTCTACGTGTTCCACCGAGGCGAAACGGCCGATCCAATTCTGGTATTCGACGAATCAGGCAAGTTTCTGCGCTCGTGGGGGCGTGGGATGTTCGGGCGGCGGCACGGCATTCGCGTCGACCCCGACGACAACGTCTGGGTAACCGACTACGGCGATCACCAGGTGATGAAGTTCAACCGCGAGGGCGAACTGTTGATGACTCTCGGCGAGAAGGGCGTTCCAGCCGAAGACGAGACACATTTCAATCGTCCGGCTGATGTCGCGTTCTCGCCAACGGGGGAGTTCTACGTCGCGGATGGCTACGGGAATTCGAGAATTGTGAAGTTTTCGAAGGAAGGTAAGTTCATCAGCGCCTGGGGCAAGCGCGGCACAGGTCCGGGCGAGTTCCATCTCGCCCATTCGATTGCGATTGATCGTGCGGGTACGGTCTACGTCGCGGATCGCTCAAACAACCGCCTCCAAGTGTTTGACGCCGACGGCCAGTTTCTAAGGATGTGGACACACCTCGGCGCGACGCAGGGTATCAGCTTCGACCAGCAAGGTCGGATGTGGGTGCTTTCGGCACGCAACCACGTCGAGAACGAGACGCTTGGCGGTCTTTCGGGCCGAATCATGAACGTCGACCCAAAGACCGGTGAGATCTTGGGGTCGATTGAAAGCCCTGGGCATTCACTACACGCTGCGGTCAACGGCCACATCTACGCCGCCAGCATGAGCGGCAACGTGCTCGATTGGTATCCCGGTTGGTTGGAGGTGACCGAAGACGGTGGCTTGAAGCCGGTGGAGTGAAACGGACGTAAGGACTGGCCGAGCAGCTTGCTGCCGCGACCCATGATCCACTACTCTGACTTGAATGTTGTCGCGAGTGGTATTTGAGTGGAACAAGAAATTGCACATGTACGCGGGGCTGCTGACCTTCACCGCGTTTGTGGTCTGGGGCATCATCGGCATCTACGCCGTATTCCTCCCCGGGCCTGGAAATTACGAGCCGCCAGAGATCTCTTCGACCAAAGAGATCCCGTGGGAAGCCCCAGGCGACCTTGACGATACCGAGCTGGCCCGGCTGATCTACGAAACGGTTGATATCCCGCTCGCGGGTGGACACTACAACATCCGGCGCGACAACGATGCGAACCTCGCGTTCTACGTCTTCACGGCAAGCGGACGTCGCGACATCTCGTACGTCGAGGATCAGCGCATCATCCAGATCGATGTTCGACAGAACGATCTGTTTGGCTTCTTGTCGACGATGCATACGGCTCACTCGAACCGCGGCCCGCGGACGACAGCGGCACGCATGTGGGGCTACTACAACGAGTTCTCGGTGTGGGCGTTCCTGTTCATGACGATCTCGGGCGTCTACATGTGGCTCGACACGCGTCCGGGGATGCGCTGGGCACAGTGGATCACTTCGGTGTCCGTGGTCGGCACGACGGTGCTTTGGTTGGTGACGAGGTAACACGATGTTCCAACTGATGCGTAATATTCACCTCGGCCTCGGCCTCGCGCTCTTCGTGATGGCGTTGATGTTCGCGCTCAGCTCGCTGTTTGTGGTCTATCGGGGTTGGTTTCCTAATGAGGTGACCGAGACCGACCGGACGGTGCAAGTAGCTACCGAGGTCGCGACAACACCGCGCGCGTTGGCGCTGGAGTTGATCCGCAACCACGGGCTGAAGGGCGACGTCCTCGGCATCGAGCAAGACGCCGAGACGATTCGCTTTCGTGTTTTCCGCCCGGGTACCGAGCACCGCGTCGAGTACTCCAAGGCGACAGGCGTGGTAAACATCCAGGACCGAGAGTGGCAACTGGGGCAGACGCTGCTGCAGCTGCACGTCACTCACGGCTTCTGGCATGACTCGATACCGCAGAACATATGGGCCGCACTCTCACTGCTCGCGTCTTTCGGCCTGCTGCTGCTCGGTGCGAGCGGGATCTATCTGTGGTTCGAACACCACAATGAGCGCGTGATTGGCAGCATTCTGCTCACCGTTGGTCTGAGCTACGGCCTCATTACGCTCGTACTTACGCGAATGGACTCTTAGGGACGATTCCTCCAGTCAAAGTGATGAACAATACGTTGGCCTGAGTTTCTACCGCTTTCAACAGTCATATAACGGTACAATCCCTCCATCTTGATCGGCTCCACTATCAGCCATTACACGGTCACCGCCAAACTCGGCGAGGGCGGCATGGGTGTGGTCTATAAGGCCGAGGACACGAAGCTCGACCGTACCGTTGCGCTCAAGTTTCTCGCGGACCATCTACTCAATGATGAAGAGGCGAAGCAACGCTTCCTTCGCGAAGCCAAAGCTGCCGCTGCGCTCAACCATCCCAACATCTGCACGGTCTATGAGATCGACGAAGCGGACGGCAAGACGTTCATCGCGATGGAGTTCATCGAGGGTGAGACGATCGAAGACCGCATCACCGCTGGCCCGCTATCGATCAAAGACGCGCTCGACATCGCCCGCCAAGCTGCTGATGGGCTGCAGGCCGCGCATGAGAAGGGCGTCGTCCATCGAGACATCAAGCCCGCGAACATTCTGGTCGATGCCAAGGGCCACGCCAAGGTCATGGATTTTGGGCTGGCGCGGCTGACCGAGGCCTCGCGTCTTACGAAGCTCGATACCGCCATGGGCACCGTCGCCTACATGTCGCCCGAGCAGGCGCAGGGGATGGAGGTCGATGGACGGGCCGACATCTGGGCGTTGGGCTGCGTGCTTTATGAGATGGTCGCCGGTCAACGGCCATTCTTAGGCCAGTACGACCAGGCGCTGCTTTACGAGATCGTCAACGAGGAGGTGGCCCCGCTGACGTCGATCCGGGCCGGGGTTCCGATGGAACTTGAGTTCATCGTCGGCAAGTGCCTTGCCAAGGATCAAGACGATCGGCCAGCGGCAGCCCAAGAGGTCTCTCGAGAACTACGGACTCTCAGCGAAAAGCTGAAGTCGGGACTCTCGGCGGTATTGCGGACAACCGCTATGACGGGCGCTGTGCCAGCTACCGCTGTACCGGCACGAACCGTGAACCCCGTCGTGGCTCCGTCGCAACCGATCTCGTCGCGCAGGTGGCAAATGATTGCGGCTGCGCTGGGAGTGGGTTTGCTCGGTTTGCTGGCGGTCCACTTCACCGAAGCAACGCCACCGAGCCCTCCTACGGTTGAGTTCTCCGTGCCCGCACCAGAAGGTCTGGGAATCGGGCAGATCAGCCTATCGCCTGACGGTCGCCAGTTGGTCATGTCGACGATTCCACCTGGGTCGCTCTGGGTGCGCCCGCTTGACTCTGTGGAGTGGCGAGAGTTGGCTGGAACCGACGGTGCGCGCTACCCCTTCTGGTCTCCCGATAGCGACGAGATTGGCTTTTTCGCGGACGGCAGGCTCAAGAAGGTTGCGCTTGCGGGAGGGCCGTCGCAAACGATCGCTGAGGCGGCCAGCGGTCGCGGCGGCTCCTGGGGCGCTGACGGCACGATCCTCTTTGCTCCGGCCTCAGGTAGCAGACAGATTCTCAGCGTCCCGGAAGGGGGAGGCGAGCCGATCTCGGTTGGCGAATCGGAAGAGGCCGACATACTTGCCCGGCGCTATCCGCATTTGCTGCCCGACGGTAGGCACTTCCTGTTTACACAACGAGCTTCGACACCCGAACTGGCGGGTGTCTTTCTCGCGTCGCTCAACGGCGATCTCCCCCAGCGGCTCTTGCCTGACGTCTCCAACGCGATCTACGTGCCTCGCGAACCTGGTTCAGGAGCAGGATTCTTACTCTTTGTGCGGGAAGAGACGTTGATGGCGCAGCCGTTCGATGCGGCTCGACTGGAACTCTCGGGCGGGCCGATCGCACTGCCCGCAGAACCGCAACGGCCAGGTCAGTCCGATTTCTATGGATTCTCGGCTCCGCTACCGGCTTCCTCACTCACTCGACCTCTGGTTCGGGCGGTCAGCAGCGGCTGGTCTGGGCCGATCGAGACGGATCGGTTGTCGACAGGACCGACGTTATCGAACAGACTCTGAGAATGCCGACGCTATCAGTCGACGGCGAACGTGTGGCCTATAGCGCAGGCGACCAGGGGGCGGGGTACGACGTTTGGGTCTATGACCTCAGTCTGGGGGCGCGAACTCGGCTCAGCGACAATCCCAACGCAAACTTTCAGCCTATCTGGTCTCCCGATGGTGCCCACGTAGCGTTCAGTTCCCTACGGGGTGGAAATAACTTCAACGTTGTTATCGCCCCGGCGGATGGTTCTGCACCCCCTGCTGCTCTCGTATCCACGGAATCCTCCGAAGTCCCTCAAGACTGGTCTCTCGACGGGCGATTCATCCTTTACATGAACTTCCATCCTGAGACAGCCAGGGACATTTGGTATCTGGAACGCTCAGGTACAGGAGATAGTTGGGAGTCACACTCGTTCTTGAGTACCACTGCAGTTGAAGCCCAGCCACGCCTCTCTCCCAATGGGCGCTATGTCACTTACGTATCGGATGAGTCAGGCCAGAACGAGGTCTACGTACAGGCGTTCCCTGACGGTGGGCGACGGACCACTGTCTCGACCGCCGGAGGCGAAGCACCGGTTTGGAGTCGAGACGGCAGTGAACTCTTCTATGTGGACCTCGACAACACTCTGGTAGCAGTCGATGTTTCAACGGCGGGAGAGTTCACAATTAGCGAAGCCACCCGCCTGTTCCAGCAAGCCTCATTGACAAACGGCACCAGGAGAGTTCAAAACTACGATGTCTCGCTCGACGGACAGCGATTCCTCGTAATCGAACCGGTCAACGCCGACGGTGAACCCGTCGCAGCGGCAGACTCAACCATCCGCGTGATCATGAATTGGCCCGAAAAATTCGACCTACTGGCGGACGAGTAGGCGGCTGAGCTCATGCGCTGAGAAATCCGAGCCCCGAACGCAAGAGAGGGGTCAAATGCTAGACTGCGGCTCAACAATTGGCCCAACCCCATACGCGCAGTCGGCTCGTCGACAGTCCGACCGCGTACCTTCTGACCTTCTCCTGTTACGGAACACGTCTACACGGCGACGCTCGGGGGAGCGTCGACCGCTTCACCAACGCACCGGACACGTCGGTGCTGTCGCCGAGCGGCCGTCGGGAGTGCTTCGAGGGCCATCTGCTCAAGGAACCTCCAGTCGCCCTGGACACCCGCCAGCGGCGTCTCGTGCTAGCGGCGATTCTCCGTCACTGTGAGGTCCGCGAGTGGCTCCTCCATGCCGCGCATGTGAGGACCAATCACGTTCACGTCGTGTTGTGGGCGGACGTCCCGCCGGAGGACGCCATGGCGCAGTTCAAGCGCTACGCGTCGCGGTCGTTGAATCAGAATACGGGAAAGCACCAGCGTTGGTGGGCTCGTCACGGCAGTACGCGGTACCTCTGGGACGTGAGACAGATCGCCGAGGCGGTGGACTATGTGGCTCACGAGCAAGGTGCGCCGATGGCCCTGTACGTCAATCGGGACTCGGACATTTGACCCCTCTCTTGCGTTCGGGGCTCGGACGGGTACAACCCAGAAAGATAGGTAACAGAACAACCCGAGCACATGGGTAACAGATCCTTGGACGTTCGGATGGCCCTACTGGCGGACGAGTAGTGCCACCCAATCACGGCGCGGTTCCGACGGCGGGGCACCGATGGGCAGTTCTCCTGGGCCGGATATCGTCGATACGGAGCCCTCTTGCAGCGGGCTGCCGTTACGCGGGTCGAACCAACGCACCGTGTACTCCCCCGCCCCGAGGCGCACAGCGCTCGCGCCTCCCGTCGGTATCTGAATCGCAAGGATATCGTCACCCTTGGCGAGAGTGCGCCCGGCGCTGGCGCGATCCGGCTCCGCAGTCATTTCCCAGAACGGCAGATGCTCGTGGAAGAACTCTAAGGCGTAGCGTGTCTGGTCCCACATGATGTCGCGGCTGCGCCAGTCTTCCATGTTGATATCCATGTGGGCGTACTGGTGGCCGAAATACCATTCGACGCCTGCGCCACCGCCCATCAGGTTGCCCCAAAGCGCCTCAATGCGTGGCTCATCGTGCTCCGGGTCGTCGGCATCAGGCAGCACGCCGTGACTCGCCGGGGCCTGCTCGTCGCCAAAGACCGCCCAAGGTCTTCCGGCTTCCGCACTCAGACGCGTGAGTTCTAGCGCCTCTTGGTAATAGCGACTCGGCGCGGATTGAATCGAACTCGCCTCGAAGTGCGGCGCTCCGAGAATTCCGCGATAGAACTCGGGCGACTGGTTGTTGTGTGTGTGAACCGTGATCGGGTGATCGTAGGGGTCGATGGACCGGATATAGGCGGAGATTTCCCTGCGGTCGGCATCGGGTGTGTCGTTTTCTTCGCCAAGGTTCCAGATTACGGCAGGGTGGTGGGCGAAGCGTGCCACGAGTTCCCGCAGATAGAGCTTGCGGATCGGATTGAGTGAGTAGTCGCCGCCGAGGTTGCCGTCGTTTTCGGTCTCCTGTGTAACGACGTGCAGCATGAGTCCGAGGCGGTCCATGTGCTCGAAAACGATCTCCCACTGGTCGAGCTTCGAGACGTCAAAGCGGTCGCGCACGTCTTCGGCGGTCCACATCCAGACGTCACGGCCATCGCCTTCGTCGACGTTGTAGGTGAGGAAGTAGACGCTATTCATCCGTTCGGTGGCGAGGTAGTTAAGCGCACCGATAATCCCTTTGCCCTTGCCTCCCTGCCAGGTCGGGTCGCCATCGTTCCAGTCCTGCGCGTGAGGCTCGTAGCGGTGGATGACTTCTCCGATGTGTTCGTAGCTGCCCGAACCCGCATCGGCGTCGTAGGTTTGATCGAAGTCGGCATAGCCGAGGAAGTTTTCTGGACTGTCGGCGCCGCCCTTGAGGAAGTACTCGCCGGTCTCCGCGAACCGTAGGTAGTGTTCTCCGACGTAGTCGAGGGTCCCCTTAGAGAGGAATCCCGGGGCGTCTGGGTCAACGGGAGATACGACGAAGATGCCGCTTGCGCCGTCAAAGGCCAGGGGCTCGCCCGCTTGGGAGTCTTCGTTAAGCGCGATGTCGGTCGCGGACCGGAAGGACGCGGTGAACTGCCAGGCCCCCGGCTCGCTCGGGAGGAAATGAGCGCGCCACGTCGAGCCTTCCGTGGCAGATGTTTCGGCCGCATTTCCATCGGCGGCGTAGAAGCCAGGGACCTCAACCGTCTTGCCGGTATCTTCGTTACGGAACAAGACGGTGAGCCGGTAGTCGCGGAAGGGATTCGCGTCGGCGTCCTCGGAGGTCGTCGGGCCGGGGAAGTCGACGGTGACCCGATGCCAGGCGACTAGGTCTCCGTGGACCGTAGGGCCGGGACCTCCACAGGAGGCGATCAGAACGCATAAGACCAGGAGCAGCAGGTATCTCGTCATATCGGAGTGAATTGTAACGAAAGACCTCATGTGCCGGGGGTTACCTTTCTGCCCGTGCCAGCGACCTTATCTTCTGAGTCCGCTGGTTTAATAGAGAAAGTTATGAGACTACTCATTCTGCTGCTGGCGTCATGCCTGCTCGCTCCCGCCCTGCTAGCGGACCTGGTACCAGTCGTCGATGGCGAGTGGCCACGTTGGCGGGGGCCGTTCAACAACGGCGTCGCCCGGGGTTCGGCACCAGTCGAATGGACAGACACCGAGAACGTGAAATGGAAGGTCGACGTGCCGGGTCGCGGCCACTCGTCGCCCGTGATCTGGGGAAACAAGCTCTTCATCACGACGGCGATACGGACTGGCTCTTCTGGTGAGTATCGCCACCTGCTGCTCTGCTACGACCGCACGACAGGCAGCCTGTTGTGGGAGAAGGAAGCGGTGCGGGAAACGCCGCATGAGGGCTACCACGGCACATACGGCAGCTACGCCTCGCACTCGCCCGTCACCGACGGGGAACACGTCATCGCCTACTTCGGATCGCGTGGCGTCTACGCCTATGATCTCGACGGCAATCTGAAGTGGAGCCAGGACTTTCCGCCGATGCGGAAACGTCTCGAGTTCGGAGAGGGCACACCTCCAACTTTGCATGAGAACGTGCTGCTGTTGACCTTCGACCACCAGGGTGACTCATTCATCGTGGCGATCGACAAGAACAGCGGTGAACAACTCTGGCGGCACGACCGGGACGGTGAGATCAGCAATTGGGCCCCTTCCTTGGTCTTGGAATACGAGAGTCGTACACAGGCGATCGTTCCGGGTGTCGGCAAGGTGCGCAGTTATGACCTCGCCACCGGTGAAGTGATTTGGGAGGCAGCTGGTTTAGGACCGAATGGCATACCAGCTCCAGTGGTGGTCGATGACGTGGTGATCGTGATGAGCGGCTTCCGTAGCCCCAACCTGTTAGCAATCCAGCTAGGTGGCGACGGCGACATTACCGACTCGGACCACATCCTTTGGACGAACACTCGGGCGAATTCCTACACGCCGTCTCCGGTGCTGCACGATGGCATCTTGTACTTCATCACCGATAACGGGTTTATCAGTGCATTCGATGCCAAGACCGGCGATGCTCACTACCACCAGGTCCGGCTGCCCAAACGCTATCAATTCAAGGCGTCTCCGGTGGCCGCGGACGGCAAGCTGTACCTGTCAACCGAGAACGAAGACGTGCTGGTGCTTGAGATGGGACCCGAGTACAACGTTCTAGCGACCAACACGATGGCGGATCAGGTGTTCATCGCGAGCCCGGCGATCGCCGACGGCAAGATGTATCTGCGCAGCGAAACGACACTGTTTTGTATCGAATAGGGCCCGCGTGTAGTAGCGTAAGCTAGCCGGTCGCAACCGGCTGCGGCATGCGTTTCTCGGTAAAGGTCGGCGCGACGGCGGCGAGCCTGCTTCTGGTGGGTGCCGCGCTATCCCAGATCGGCCACTGGTATCGCGATGCTTCGTCCGACCCACCGGACGCTGAATTCCATTTCATTCGCCTCGAATACAGAGACTACGGTCGAAGTTGGTGGATGCAAGATTGGCCCGACGCGGAGGACAATTTCGCTGCTGGCATCAAGCGATTGACAGGGATGGACGTGGGCACGAATCGTCACGTGCCCTTAACCGATGACCGCATCTTCGAGTACCCATGGGTGTATGCGACGCAGGTCGGCTTCTGGCAACTGGATGAACAGGAGACGGATCGACTGAGAGAGTACCTGTTGCGCGGCGGATTCTTGTTCGTCGATGATTTCCACGGCCCTGAAGACTGGGGTGTGTTTCAGGAAACGATGCAGCGGACACTGCCGGAGTACCGAATAGTTGATCTGTCGGAAGAGGACCCGCTGTTCCACGTCTTGTATGACCTCGACCAGGGAACGCAAATTCCGGGCTTACGCCACCTGCGGAGAGGTCCAGGAGGCTCGACCGTAGCGCAGATGCCCTACCCCGCCATCTGGCGAGGCATCTACGACGAAGAGGAACGACTGCTGGTAGCGGTGAACTTCAACATGGACATCGGCGACGCCTGGGAGCACGCCGACTGGGTAGAGTACCCAGAGCCGATGACGGCACTATCCTACCGGATGGGAATCAACTACATCATTTATGCGATGACGCATTGAGTGTGATCTCAGCGGGAAACGTCACCTTTTCGCAAATCGTCCTATCGCGCCCCTAACCAAATCGGGCGTTGTCCCCTCTATGTCCTTCTGGGAGCGCGCTCAACAGGCGTTATCTTCATAAGCAGCGTAGAGAGTAAGAACGACGGAGGCTATCTTCGCCGCGTCCGACAGGTCCTTTGAATAGCGCACGGCAGCCGGGCGCAGCTGCGCACCGAAAGTCTCACGCGGAACAGAGGTCGCCGGGTTGCATAGAAAAGGTGGAGACCTAAGCAACTGGCTGCGGCGCGAAACTCTCCACAATGATTTGGTCTTCGCCAACGCGTGCCTGCGCCAGATCGTAGGCGGCCTGCATCCGGGTCCAGGTATCGGCCGTCGACCAGCCCGCTTTCTCGAAGCGTATCGCCATCTCGGGAGAAATCCCCGCTTGCTCGTTGACGAGGCGCGAGAGCGCGGCGCGGCTGACGCCGAGTTTCTTGGCCGCTGCGGTCACGGTGAGGCCAAGCGGCTCCAGACAGTTGATCCTAACCGAGAGGCCGGGATGTCGTGGGTTCTTCATCGGCATGGTTCTTGTCCTTTCGTTAGTGGTAGTCGACCAGCTTCATATCATGAGCATCGCCACCCGCAAAGCGGAAGATGATCCTCCAATTCGTCTTCACCGTCACCGCGATCCTAGAGTCGTTTCAGTCCCCGATGTTGGGAGCCGCATATCATGACTCACTGTACAGTGGCGAGTACCACGCGCAAAGAAGAACATCACTTGTGCGATGACGCACTAGCTCCGATTGCGAGGGTCGTGAGCAAGTCGCTATGCTTGCGGTCTGCCGCGTTCGCGGCGCCGAGGAGTCATTTGTGGACAATCAAGCGGGAATGGGTTGGCTAATCTTCGCCCTAATGACGGTGGTCAGTTGGGGGGTGTACGGCATCCTCTTGCATAGTGGGCAGCTCAGCATGGGGGATCCCGTAAACGGTCGCTACAAGGCGTTCTTGTTCGTTGGCATCGCCTACTTCATCACGGCCGTGTTGGCACCTCTGGCAGTGCTCATGGTGAACGGCTCGAACTGGGACTTTCCGATCAAGGGCGCGTCGCTCTCGTTGGTCGCTGGTGTCGTCGGTGCCATCGGTGCGTTCTGCGTGTTGCTGGCTTTTGGCGCACGGGGCACTCCAGCAGCCGTGATGTCGATCATTTTCGCGGGTGCGCCAATTGTCAACGCGATCGTGGCGATGTGGCTGCACCCACCGGCGGGCGGGTGGTCGGCGATTCGTTGGCAGTTCGTGGCGGGAATCGTGTGCGCCGCGGTTGGCGGTTGCTTGGTGACGTTCTATAAACCACCGCCAGCACCAGCAGGTGCGAAAGCCGCACCAATGCAACAGACACAATTGGCCGACAAGCGCTAGCTCACGCCGTATTAGGGCGCCTAGCCGAGCATGTTCCGCATGGCGGAAATCAACGGCAGCATGACGGCGACCGACATGATCAGCGAGCCGCTCAAGATGGCGGTTGTCGCGATTACCGCCTCGGTGCCGCCCTTGATGCCCGCTCGTTTCTGATTTCGTTGGATGAAACCGCCCAGGCCGACGGCGGCTAGTCCGAAGAGTATCCACAGGCCGTTGGAGCTGGCGATGCCGGTCACGACCATCTGATCGTCCATCATCCAGAGAACGATGCAGACGAGAGTCAGCAAGATATTCAATGCGGCTGTGCCAGCAGCGGCAAGCGCCAGGCTAGACAGTTGTTGCCCGACGGCAGGCTGGTCGACCGGGGTAGTGCCAACTCTCTCTTCGTCTGGGTCGAGCGGCGGCGTCCAAGCCGTATTGACGGACTCGTCTGGAAGAGACTCTTCGGGCATATCGAGTACGATTATCCCCCGGATTCATCTCGGTGAAAACAGTCTAAGGTATTATTCTTGAGCGACTTAGGGTCAGAGTCTCGCCCTGCGGGGCAAACTGTTTCGGTTTGATAAGCTTGGGCGAAGGGAAACGCTCCCAACTCGCCGATTCGCCCTCCGTCATGACTCCAGACAACGCCTCGCGCTCTGAAACAGAAGAACCACTGCAAGCTCCACGTAAGTTGCTTGGAGGCTTGCTGATGGGGTTGGCGAACTTGGTACCGGGCATCTCGGGCGGCACCATGCTGCTGTCGGCTGGTGTCTACCCGCAGTTCATTGATGGCATAGCGGAAGTCACGACGCTGAAGTTTCGTCCTCGAACGCTGCTCACATTGGGAATGATTGGCGGCGCTGCAGCACTGGCGATCGGGCTCTTCGCTGGGAGCGTCAAAGACCTCGTCGTAGACCATCGATGGGCGATGTACAGCCTGTTTATCGGGCTCACACTGGGCGGGGTGCCGGTGATACGCCAGCTACTCAAGCCTGCAACTCGGTCGGCGTGGATCGGCTGCGCGGCGGGGTTTGCAGCGATGGCGGTGATGGCGACGATTCAGCCAGGAGCAAGCGATCCAGGCGCGGGCCCGAACTACGTTGTGCTGTTTGTGGCAGGCGTTGCGGGTGCTTCCGCGATGATCTTGCCGGGCGTGTCTGGCGGCTATTTGCTACTCATCCTCGGCCAATACCTGGTGATATTGGGAGCCATCGAGCAGGCCAAGACCGGACTGCTGACTGCCGGTGGCCCAAACTGGGATGCGGTTTTTAGCGCGTTCGGTGTGTTCATCCCCGTAGGGCTTGGCGTGCTAGTCGGAGTTGTCGGGGTGAGCAACTTGATTCGCGTGCTGCTGAGGCGCTTTGAAAAGGTCACCCTCGGCGTGCTACTCGGCCTGTTGCTGGGTGCGGTATTGGGGCTGTGGCCCTTTCAGCAGGGAGTGGCTCCACAGGCAGGCGACGTTCTCAAGGGACGGGTCCTGACGATCGAGGAAGCCGCCGCTGTTGAGCCCGATGACTTTCCTCTTGAGCACTATCCACCAGAGACGGCCCGGGCTTTGGCCAGCTTGGCCCTCGTCATCGCAGGCTTTGGAGTGACTCAAGGCATCTCTCGTCTAGGAGCCCAGACGGCCAAGGGTTAGAAACCGCACATCCCCCTCAAGACGGTGGTGGTAAATAGCTTTGCCTCCGGGTCAGTCGGTATACTCCTAGATCCACTGTGCCTATGGAAGCATGGCTTCACTCATTTTTCGCGGATCTGAATTGGACTCTTCTCGGGTTGTCCATCGTGGTATGCCTCTACGTCTTGGGAAAGGCTGCGGACCTCCTTGTAGACGAAGCGGTTGACCTCTCTGAACGCTCGAAGATTCCAAAGACGATCATCGGAGCCACTGTCGTCAGCTTGGGAACGACGGCACCGGAAGCGGCGGTATCCGTGCTGGCAGCCATTCAAGGGGCTCCGGGTCTGGCCTTGGGCAACGCCGTTGGATCGGTCATCTGCGATACCGGATTGATCCTGGGCATTGCAGCCTTGATTGCACCCCTGAAACTGGATCGCACGATCGTCAACCGTCAGGGCTGGATTCAGTTCGGTGCCGGGGTGGCGCTGGTGCTCGCTTGCTTCAACTGGGCAGATCCCGCAGCCACCTTGACGTTGGGCGGAACCATGCCGCAGTGGCTGGGGTTTGTGTTCTTGGCCGCGCTGGCAGTCTACCTCTACAAGTCGATCAGCTGGGCGCGCAGCGATGCGGCTCCTGCCGCGTCGGACGAATACGAGGCATCGGAAGGGCATGAAGCGATCGGGCTCACGTTGATCAAACTATTCGCAGCGATTGCGGTCGTCGTACTGTCCGCCCAGCTACTGATTCCCGGCGTCAACGAGGCGGCATTGCGACTGAACATCCCCGAAAGCATCATCGCGGCCACGCTGGTCGCGTTTGGAACCTCGCTGCCAGAGTTGGTCACCGCAGTAACGGCTGCCCGCAGAGGACACGGCGAGCTGGCTGTGGGGAACATCGTCGGCGCAGATATCCTGAACGTGCTATTCGTCGCGGGCGCGGCCGCGGCGGTGACACCAGACGGGCTAGACGCCGGGCCACAGTTTTTCCGCGTGATATTCCCAATGATGCTGTTTATCCTACTGATCTTTCGGGTAGGGATCTTTGCGTCGGGCAGCCACATGCGGCGACCGTTCGGCTGGGTGCTTTTGGGTGCGTACGGCTTCTATCTTGTGGCTAACTACATGTTCCTCGGCTCACCTAGCGAGGCTTAGGGGCTACGCTTACTTGCGGTAGGCCCGATCTAGGAAAACGGGGAGTATAGGCACGTCAGTCATCCTGCCGCGATTGCTTGTTTGGACATCGGCGATGGTGTCCACCACATCCATGCCGGATACAACCCGCCCGAACACGGCGTAGCCGTGCTGCCCGCTCGAACGATCAAGCTTCGAGTTGTCGACGACATTGAAGAAGAACTGCGATGTCGCACTATTGCGGTCCTGACCGCGAGCCATGGCGACCGTCCCACGCAGGTTGAACAGCTCGGTTTTGTTCTCGATCTGAATCGGCTTGAGCGTCGGCTTCTCGTCAAGCTCAGGAGTGAACCCCCCACCCTGAACAACGAAGCCACGGACAACCCGATGGAAAACCGTGTCGTCGTAAAAGCCAGCGTCCACATAGGCGAGAAAGTTGTTGACAGTTGTCGGAGCGGTATCTGAATACAGTTCCATCTCAATCACCCCTTTCGACGTCTCTAACACGACGATTGTGTTCTGAGCGAGGCAGGTGGACGCCGTCAGAACAAGCAGGAGAAGGGCTTGAAATTGCAGCTTCATCGGCTGGGGGCGGCTGATACCGTCGGCCCTATTGTAGGGGCCGGGGGGCGGGGTGGCAGTCCGCGGTTTCGCGTAACTGTTCGTAGAGCCCTTCGAAGACACGGTCCCAGGAGTTCGATTCGGCTAAGGTGCGGGCCGCAATCCGCATCTGAGCGTGGCGCTGGGAGTCTTTGATCAGGTCGGCAGTCGCCTGAATGAAGTGCGCCTCGTCTCGGACCTCAATTCCCGTCTTGCCATCTTCAATGAGGTACTTGGGGCCACCACCGGCGGTGACGATGCAGGGGACGCCGGAGGACATCGCCTCGTTGATGACGTTGCCGTAGGTGTCGGTGAACGACGGGAATGTGAAGAGGTCAAAGTTGGCGTAGGCACGCGAGAGCGCCTCACCGGAGAGCACCCCAGGGAACATGCCCGTTTTCAGGTTGGCCTCTAGCCAAGTCTGTTCGTTGCCATGCCCGACGACGACGATCCGAAAGTTGGCGACTCCTTGGGCGAGGAGGCCCTCTTCGAGTCGCTTGAGAAATCGAACGTTCTTCTCAGCGCTGATCCTGCCGACGTAGCCAAGTTCGAAGACGCCGTCAGAGCGGTCGCGCTTGGTCGGGCTGAACGTCTGGACATCGACACCGCGCCGCATGACATAGGTCGGCTTGCCGGTGCGCTCTCGAAGCATCTTGATCAGCTCGGGGTTGGGAGCAAAGCAGGTGCGTGCGGCGCCGTATAGCTGCATGAAGATCGTGAGTATGCTCTTCTCCAGGGCGCCAGCAGCAGCCTTGCGCCAACTCTCCGGCAACAGACGCATCCGACGTTCAAGCCGCCAGGCCGCAAATTCATGGACATTGGTATGCCATGACGCCGTCATCGGAATGCGCATCTGTTTCGCCAGCAGAGCCCCCAACAAACCAACGTCGTTGGGTCCGGTGATGTGGAGCAGATCCGGCTGAAACTCGATGAGCTGTTGTTTCACCCGTTGCCGATAACGCATCAACAGTGGGTCGACGTAGAGATCTTGCTCAATAGGAAAGGAGCAGAAACCGCGATGAAGTTCGAAGGTTCGGACTGATCCATCGTCGAATATCTTGGTCTCGGGGCCAGCGTGAATACTGAGGAAGGGTAGCTGCCGTCGCCGGGCAAACGCGTCGAGCTGCCGAGAGGTCAGAGCGACACCGTTGATTTCGTGAAAACTGTCAGTGAAGAACGCAACCCGCGGTGGGTTAGAAATCACAGAGCTGCCTCTTCGGGAATAGCCCTAAGCTTCCAGACGCGACGCATGCGCGGACCCGTCAGCCAGCGAGCACCGTCGATGACGCGTCGGATCAAGACCGGATCTGGATCATCGCCGTGCAAGAACTCTCTAAATGTTTTCACGTCATCGCCTTCACAGCGACGGAACACGCGGTTGCTCCAGTGCACCCGCCCGAGAACATCGCCCGGGTGATTCTGCATGATCTCGGCCAAGGCTTGAAGAATCCGGTACGCCAGCGGGTCATGGAAGTGAGGCATGATCAACACTTCGCTATCAGCGCTGCCGCGAATCTCCTCGGCAAACTCCCCGAAGCTCGCGGCATTGGTCAGGTTCAGGGTCGCGTTGGGCTCCCAACTATGACGATCGCCGCCCGAGATAAGTTTGTGCCCGTCGCGGCGAGCGAGTTCGACGACCTGGCGGTTCTCCGTCCAGGTGCGGAGACCGTTGATCTCAAGCGCGTGGATCAAACCGTCGAAGTCTTCTAGGAACTCAATAAGCAAGCTGTCGTGCTTCGCCTGACCATTCCACGGCTGATCCCAGTAGGGATGATTGAGGACGAGGAGCACGTCGGGGTAGGCAGCAAGGTCCTCGAAAAGCTCCCGCAGGCGCCCCGGCTTCGGATCGTCCGTAAACCTCTGCATGTCCGCCAACGCTTGAGGCGCCCAGTCGGGATGCATGTTGTGAACACCGACGTGGAAATAGGTGTCTTGATATGGCGTCGTCCACTCGACCGAGATCGGTGCTTGGTCGTTCTCGGCGATCATTTGCAGCTGCAAAGAGGCTTCGATTGTGTCGTGATCAGTGATCGAAACGATCGGACGAACTCCAAGTCGATCACCGATCTGTTTCTTCTCCAACTGCAAGGCCTCGGCTGGCGATACGGGAGACGTCCACCACATTCGCTTGGTCTGCTCATCGAGATCCGTCATCTGTCGCTCACCGTACTTTCCGGAGTACTTGTGGAGTTGACGGCGAACGAACCAGTCAAAAAGGCGCGAACGCCTCGCTAGTCCAGCGACGAAATGTGTACTCTCTCTCGAACACATCGTGTGCCCGTGGAGAGAAACGGCGGAACGGAAAGACTGCGGTGCCTCAGGCTCGCGAATTAGGTAGTGCAGCCTGGCGTTCTTGAGGTCCGGATCGCGAGACGGATGAAGCCCACGAGGGGATGCGGGGCGCTCGAAGGCCTCTTCACGAAAAGGTTCCCTATTCGCCAGTTTGGGGGATCGGCTGCTGCGCAAGGGCATGGTCAATCGTAGTGAAAGGAATGCCCTGAGGGCACCTTTCTTAATTTTAAAAGGGTCCGTCCGGGAGAGCAACCATTTCGGACCTGATGGCTAAGCCGCTTTGTACTTACACGCACCACGGAGTTCGTTGATGAGGTTCGCACATTCGGCGTCCGAGAGTTTCCCCCCCGGCCCAACGATGTAGAACGCATCAATCGCGCGCCGCCCCTGCGTTTCGATGAGAACCACTTCGATATCGCAGGAATTTCTTGAAAAGGCACTGCTCAAATCGAAGAGCAGACCCGTACGGTCTTGGGCGGCGACATGGAAAATTGTCGCCCGAGATGACGTTGTGTTGTCGTAAGTAACCTCGGGCGTAATGGGCAAACGACCTCGACCTCCCAAGGCGACGCCGCGACGACTCAATAGATCCTGGACATCGTCTTTACCGGACAAGACCCGACGTAGAGTACGAATAATCTGCTTGCGGTCCCCGTCGTCCAGGTCCGCACCGCCCCGACGCTCGGATACGGTCACGGTAAGCGTATCGAGGACCATGCCCTGCGCGTTGGAAAAGGCCTCCGCACGCTCGATGTTCAGACCGAAGCTCGCCATCACCGCGCAGACCGAAGCGAAAAGGAACGGTCGGTCCCAAGTGAGGACCATAATCTCGTAGCGAGAATCTTTCTTCTCGATGCTTACCGAAGCCTCTTTCGACTCCAATTCCTTCGATAGCTTGTACTGCACTAAGACCTGATCGACGCTGTGCGTGCGGAGGTAGCGCTCGGGGAAGCCTTCGAGGAAGTTCTGAAGCCCGGCGCGATCCGCTTTAGGGGCCTTGCCTAGGACGGGAGCCTCGGGGTCGATATGTATCCGGCGATCCTCAACGTGCCCGGTCAACCGATTGTGAGTCGCCATGTAGAACTGCCAGAGCAGTTGCCTGCGCCAGGCCGTCATAGCGCCACGATTGACTGCAGCGGTGTCGGCGTATGTAATGAGCGTCAGCGCCCGTAGATTCTCCACGGCTCCAACGATGTTCGCGAACTCCTCGACAGTCTCGGGATCAGAGATGTCGCGCTTCGTAATGAAGTCTGACATCGTCATGTGATGCTCGATGAGAAAGTTCACGAATTGCTGCGAATCGGGATCCACGCCCATGCGTTGCATGGCACTTGCCGCCTTCTCAAGACTCTGCGACGCGTACCCTTCAAGAACGCTGGCCTTGCCGACATCGTGGAACAAGAGTGCCAGACACACTAGGGCCGGTCGGCGAACCTCGGAGTTCAGTTCTGCCAGATGCATCGTGGCCTTGTCCTTGGCCGTGGATAGCCGCTTGAGCATCCGTATGGTGAGCACAGTGTGCTCGTCTACGGTATAGCGGTGATAGAAATCCCGGATCACGAGGCAGTCGATCTCTTCTAGCTCCGGCAGCAGTGCGTAAAGAGCGCCGGTCTCGCGCATCGCCGTCAGTGCCTCGTAAGCGTGGTCTTGGCGCAGAATCTCCGCCAAGGCAGGCCATAGCTTCGCGGCCGAAGACAGATACCGCCGAACTCCCGTTAGATGCCGCTCGACGATCCGTTCGGTACGGGCGGCCAGCGGAATGCCGTGGCGGGCAACGAAGCGAAATAGGCCAAGGATCAGTTCCGGCTGGACCTCAAGCGCCTGACTGTAGCGGAAGAAAACACGTCCATTGGCGACGGAGAAATCGCTATTGGAGAGTTTGGAGCGACCACTCCGCATCATCTGCAGTAGAGAGTTGCGGGCCGTCCCGTGCTCCTCGATACTTCGCAGCGCGAGCCGATGGACGCCGCGAACGTGCCGATAGTAGTGGCGCATCCATTCGGATGCGTGCTCGGTGTCGGTAAAGGCCTTTCCCGTACTCTTGTCCGAGATCGCGTCTTGCAGGTCAAAGTCGATGCGGTTGTCGTCGCGACCTGACAGGTAGTGCAAGTAACAACGAAGTGAGGACAAGAACTCCTTGGCGGCCATCGCTTGCGGGGCGGAATCACCGGGAAGGTTCTCCTCGCTCAGCGGCACGCGATCAGACTTCATGGAACTCAACTGGGTCAACCAGCAAGCAAGCTGAAAGTCTCGAAAACCGCCCGGCGCCTCTTTGATGTTGGGCTCGAGGTGGTAAATCGTCTGGCCGTACTCGCGATGACGGTCTTGCGCCGAGTCGATCAACGCACGGGTGAGGCTTTTCTGCTCTCGCAGAAAAAATTTCGGCAATACGCGACTAGTCAAGTCAAGGTACAGTTCCCGGTCGCCTGCAATATAACGGGCGTCGAGGAGACTAATGTGAAGTTCGCTGTTGTCCGCCGCAAACCGGGCACACTCAGCAGTCGTTCTCACCGATTGAGAGACCCTCAGCTTGGCGTCCCATAAGTCAGTCAAAACAGTCGCCAGGGCCTCGCGATGACGACCGGCACCCGCCTCGTCGGCAAACAGAAACAGCAGATCGACATCGGACTGGGGAAAAAGCTGCGACCTACCGTAGCCACCTACCGCAAGAAGGGATACGCCGGAAATCTCGGCGATGTCGCCAAAAGACCTCCGAAAGGCCTCGGCGACAATGGCGTCGACCGCCTCGGAACGATCGAAGATAGACGCGAGCCCATCGCCGGTTTCAAAGAAGGTCGAACTCTGGCGCTCCATGCCTTGCATGTGCAACGTCGACAAGTCAGACATGTACTAACTACTTACGCTCCGCGAGGATTGCTAGATTAAGCGGCACAGCAAACAGCCGCTAACCAAGATTGTAACCAGCAGGGCTCAGAACTGGGCGAGCCCGTGGTGAAAAGGTGAGCGGCGAGCCCCTCGTGGGCACCGAGGAACTCGCCGCGTATAGCTGAAAGATCTACAGCGCGCTGTCGCCGGTATCGCTGTTGCGAATCCGGATGGCATCTTCAACGGCATAGATGAAGACCTTGCCGTCGCCAATCTTGCCGGTACGGGCCGACTCGGTGATCGCCTTGACAGTCGCGTCCACGCGATCGTCGGTGACGACCACTTCGACTTTGACCTTCGGCAGCAAGTCCACTTCGTACTCTTGGCCGCGGTAGACCTCTTTATGGCCCTTTTGACGACCGTGGCCGCGGACATCGTAGATCGTCATGCCGTCTACGCCAACTTCCTTGAGGCCCTCTCGAACATCATCGAGTTTGAAAGGCTGGATAATCGCTTCGATGCGTTTCATTTCCTGCTCCTAATTCCTTTTTCCGAGGCCATCGCCCCACCCTCGCCGTTCCAAAACACGAAACGACAATCGAAGACGCCCGCCACCAAGCGGGCGGCCCCTTCGTTAAATCTGATAAGCCTCTTCACCATGCTGGGTGATATCGAGCCCCTTATCTTCCTCTGACTCGTCGACACGCAGCCCCATCGTCGCGTCGATAATCTTCACGATGATGTAGGTGGCCACTCCGGCAAAGACCCACGTGAGCCCTACGCCAAGGATGTTGTTGATGAACTGCTCGGTGTTGCCTTCGAGCAAACCGCCCGTTCCGTTAACCGCTTCGCGGGCAAATATTCCAGTCAGAATGGCACCCAAGGTACCGCCAACACCGTGAACGCCGAAGGCGTCCAAGGAATCGTCGTAGCCGAACTTCGCCTTCACGACGACGACGGCGAAGTAGCAAACAACGCCAGCTGCGACACCGATGAGCAAAGCGTCCATCGGACCCACGAAACCGGCGGCCGGTGTTACGGCAACCAAGCCAGCGACTGCACCGGTGATGCCGCCCAACATGCTCGGCTTGCCATCCCTCAGCCACTCAATAGCCAACCACGCTAGTACGGCAGATGAAGCCGCAAAGTGGGTATTCACGAAGGCGGCAGCAGCGAGACCGTTGGCGGCAAGCGCACTACCCGCGTTGAATCCAAACCAACCGACCCACAGTAAGCAGGCGCCGATGAAGGCAAAACCGAGGTTATGTGGCTTCATCCCTTCACCCGGGTACCCCTTTCTCTTGCCTAGCACGATGGCAATCACCAAAGCTGAGACACCCGACGAGGCGTGAACTACCAATCCACCCGCGAAATCCAAGGTGGGCAGCGCACCTGCAAACATCAAACCGTCCGCAGCCCAAACCATGTGCGCCATCGGGAAGTAAACCACCGTCCCCCAGACGACCGTGAAGACGAGCATCGAAGAGAACTTCATGCGCTCGGCAAAAGCTCCCGAGATGAGAGCTGGGGTGATAATCGCGAACATCAGCTGAAACACCATGAAGGTGTAGTCGGGAATCGTCATGCCCTCGCTGACTCCCGTTCCAACGCCAGCTAGGAACAAATGATCCAAGCCGCCAACGAAGGCGTTGCCCGGCGCGAACGCCAGGCTATAGCCGTAAACGGCCCACAACACCGTCATCACTCCCATCAGGGCGAACGACTGCATCATCGTCGACAAAAAATTCTTCTTGCGGACCAGTCCGCCGTAGAACAGCGCCAGTCCCGGTCCAGTCATCATCAGTACGAGTGCCGAGCAGACAAGCATCCATGCGTTGTCTCCGGTATCGATTTCTGCGGTCTCCTGCGCTCTCGCCGCCACGGGGGACAGAACAAAGAGCAGGATCGCCAAACGCTTCAGGGCGTTGCTGTTCATCTTTGTGACTCCTTTGTCATCTTGAGTTTCGATTGACCATCGCCGACAAGGGCGTGGACAGACATGTTTCGGTACGCAGACTATGGTCGTACGTCGGCCGCCGAAAACCAAACAGAACGTTTCTATTCAGTGGATTGAAATCTTTTATGCCGAACCACCCTCGCATCGACGAAGGTGATGCTTGTCGGCAGCTCACGCTAGAGCGTCCGAAACTGTACACTAAGGACGCCCTCGATGCCAACTACAAGCGGAGAAAACATGCCTACCAACACCCGACGCCATTTCCTGACCGGGGCAGCCGCCCTCGCAGCCGCTTCCGCGGCTCCCGCGACGGCCCGTACAATGGCGGAGCATCACTGGGGAGACGTCCGTCTCGCAGTCGCCACCTACTCGCTACGGCAGTTCAGCCGCTCCCAGGCGATCGACATCGTGCAGGAGCTGGGAATCAAGTACGTCAACGTGAAGAGCTTTCATATGCCGTACTACCTCTCGAAGGAAGATTTGGCGAAAGCCCGGCAAGAGTTCGAGGCGGCCGGTCTTGAGATCGTGTCCGGTGGCAATATTTCCCTGAAGTCCCACGACGATGAGTACATCCGCTACCACTTGGAGTACGCCAAGAACGCGGGCATGGCGACGGTGGTTTGCGCACCGCTGCAAGACAATCTGAAGCTTGTCGAGAAGCACGCCAAGCGGCTAGGCCTCAAGATCGCGATCCACAATCATGGGCCCGAGGATGATTATTTCCCGAACGGCGCAAGCGTCCTTGAACTCGTGAGCGACATGGACCCTTGCATGGGTCTCTGCTACGACGTGGGCCACGCGGCTCGCACGGCGGTAGACGTCATCGATGAGATCGAGGCGGCTGGCGACCGACTGCACGACATCCACATTAAGGATCTCACCGACTTCGCGGACAAAGGCAGTCAAGTCGAGGTGGGCAAAGGCAGGATTCCGGTCGCTGCGATTTTCCAGACCCTAAAGAAAATAAACTATCCCGGCGTCGTGGGTCTGGAATACGAGATCAACGCCAGCGCCCCTCAACAGGGGATGGCCGAATCATTCGCCTACATGAGGGGCGTGCTCGACGGACAGGCTGACGTTTAGTCAGTCGTGTGTGGCGGCCGCGGCTCGCGGCTGATCGGTCATCGTCAACTGGTTGTTGCTGAGCGTTCCCATATAAGCCTCGATGCCATCGAATAGATGCGCAGCGACTTGGTGACGATAGGCCACACTCTTGAACAGCTTCTCGTCAGTTGGGTTTGAGAGGAATCCCAGTTCCGCCATTACGGCTGGCATCTTCGCTCCGATCAGCACGATCATCGGAGCTTTCCGAACACCACGATTGCGTAGCCCGTCTGTTTCTTTCGTCAGGCCGCTAAACACGGATCCCTGTATGCGGATCGCGAACTCTCGCGACTCAGCGACACGATCTTGCTGTGCGATCTTTCCAAGAATGTCGCGCAACTCATGAATCGATCGATCCGAGGCCGCATTTTCACGAGATGCGACCTTCATCGCCCAAGCATCCGTCGTCAGGTTGAGGTAGAAGGTTTCCACTCCGCGCACGCTCCTCACCGACGAAGCGTTCGTGTGCACCGATACAAATAGGTCCGCTTGCGCATCATTCGCAACCTTCGTCCGATCCCGAAGCTTGACGAAGGTATCGTCTGAGCGGGTGTAGATCACCTCGGCCCCTAGTTTTTCCTCGACCAAGCGCCCTAGTTCAAGGGCTATAACGAGGACAACGTCCTTCTCGCGCAACCCGGTCGGGCCGATCATGCCGGTGTCGTGACCGCCATGGCCAGCGTCGATGACAACGCGGCCAATCTTGAGCCCCAGTGCTCGGATGAGCCCTTGGGAACCACGTGAAGGAGCATCCGCCGCCTTGGGCGAGGCAAGCTGGATGCCGGGACTGTCGCGCGGTCGGGGCGCAGCCTCGGTGGGCGGGGAGACCTTCGCCATCGTCGGGGCTTGTGTGGTGGAAGCGACGGCGAGCCCGGAAGGCCGCGCCTTGGGTCCCGTAGGGATATTTGGAGGCAGCGATGCCGCTCGTGCGGTAGGTAAGAAGCCGCCAGAAACTGGCTGTTCCTGGCGTCGCAGCTCACTCCGTGGGCTTGATGCCTCATCGAACGCCTGTTCAACGGCTGCTGCATCTTGAGCAGGCGCCGCCTTTGCCAGGCGGGTGACGTTATCTGGAGTCGGAGCTGGAGCGGCGTTCTTCGGCCGAATCTCCAGTACCATCCGAGGAGGATTCGATAGCCAGGAAACGTCGAAAATAGCTTCAGCGGTCAGATCGAGCACCAGCCGGGACTTCGACTGTCGGTTCTGCCCGAGGCGAATTGATGAGACCACCGGGTCGTCGGTGACATCCAAGGAAATTCCTTTTTTGAGCTTGCCGCTGAGCGTGGCGGAGAAAAGATCGAAGTAGAGCCGCGGTGGATTGGCCAGAGCGTCGTACTTAAACGGGACGAAGTCGTCCAACTGGACAACGACCCGCAGATACTCGGGGTGTCCCCAGTACCGTAGATCCTGTACGCGGGCCTGCGACTCTCTGGTCCGCTTGGGTGCCAGCTGAATCTTGCGACCGACGGCAACCGTGTCGGATGAGCCTCTCGTCCGGGCGTAGCGAACGTTGGTCACTTTCGCCGGTGCGGGGGTCTTGGATACCACGGGTTCTGGCCGTGCTGGGGGTGGAGCTTCGACAGGAGGAGCGGCGACCCTCTCACCAGCCTCTAGCCTGCGGATCGAGTCACGCGCCTCACCGAGTAGCTTGCTGTGCGGGTACTCGCGAATCAGATAGCTGTAGGCGGTGATAGCACGACTCTTGTACGAGTCTTCGCCGAACCGAGAAGCCATCCGTGCGTAAATGTGCGCCGCAGCCAGCAGCGCATCGTCGCAGTAGCCGCTGGAGGGGCTGGCGCGGTGCACGGACCGAAAAGTGTTCGCAACCAGCGTGTACTGCTTGATGCCAAGCTCAAGCTCAGGCACCGCATCCAAGTCGACAAGCAGTACCTGCGCACGCTCGTATCGCTCGGCAGCAACTTCTCTTTGCGTTTTTGAATACAGGGGAGCCGTGGGGCCGATCATGGCCACAATTAACGTCAGCCCGATGAGGCCAGACGTGACTCTCCCGCTGAGCCGTAATAGAAGGAGCATAGACTCCAGCCCAAACTAGTGCGCTTCAAACAGCAGCGTTCCGTTGCGCTCCATCGCGACGACATGTCGCACGACGGGCTCGTCGGAACTGAGTGCCCCTGCTTCAGCGGCAGCGTCAGATTCGCTCGGTCCGACGATACGTTCGACGTAGTCCTGAGTCTCCCGATAGGGAGGAACTCCGCCAAAACGATCCACCGCGCCTTCACCGGCGTTATACGCCGCCAAGGCCAATCGGCGGTCGCCATCGTAGCGATTCAACAATTGACGGAGATATTTCACTCCACCTTGAACGTTCTCGGCGGGATCGAAAACGTCCTTTACCCCGAAGCGCCGCGCCGTCGCCGGCATGAGCTGCATCAAACCCTTCGCTCCCTTGTGGGATACCGCATACGGGTCGTACGCACTCTCCTGTCGGATGACCGCATTGATCAACTCCGGGTCCATGTCAAACTGCTTCGCAGTCCGTCGGACGAGAGCATTCAGATCCAGGCCTCGCACTCTCGTGCTATTCCCAGACCGTCCTTGGACAACCGCTCTCGTTCCGACGACCCTGCGAGACAGGATCGAGCCAGACTTCTGACGACTCCGGGTCACTCGGCGAACCAAACGTCCGGTGTCTTCATCGGCCTGAATTCGATACACACGTTCGAAGGATGGACCCGTAGCACTCCCCGTGCGAAGCGGTTCGACCTGGTCGAAATCAGCCGACGCTGGGGAGATAGCGGGTTCAGCACCCAAGGGAATGCTCACGAGCACAACCCCAGTAACTGCCATCCACCTCACGGTTAAAACATTATCACAGGCCATGTTCGTGAGCAACGGTCGAATCCTATTTCGGTCAGCACCTAGAAAGACGCGAGCCAGCGCCAAAAAGTCTGACACGACCTCGTGCGCAACAAGATGCCTCGTCGATCAGCCCAAAATCTCTGTAACTTTCCGGCCGACTAGGGCGTAAGTCCTTGTAGAACCAGCGCAAACACATTGTGGTACCTATTGCCGCCGTCGGCGGTGCCCGGTAACATAGAAACAGTAGATCTAGCGATAGGCGAGAATCTCCTAAATCGCTGACCGCTGGAAACGCGTTGCCGTCTGGAGGCGTCCCACGAAATAACCACCTGGTTAGCGCGTGGAGGCGTGGATGGCAGTCGACACGATGGAACCAAGAACGGAAAATATGGCGGATGAACGACGGACTGGTACTCCAATTCCGGTCGTGCGACACCTGCCGGAGTTGGGCCCGTTAGTCGCGGATTCGCTTCACCTTCCGTGGTGGAAGACGCTACTTGAGAGTCTCGGCGAGACCAAGCGACTAAAGGCTCTGCCTCCCGTGCCGGAATACCGCAAGGCGCAGGTTGGCGAAGTCGTGCGACACCTGCCCGAGTTGGGACCGTTAGTCGCGGACTCGCTTTATCTTCCGTGGTGGCAGACGCTGCGCCAGAATCTTGGCGAGACCAAGCGACTCAGGGCTCTGCCGCCGGTACCGGAATACCGTCCGGCGCAGCCTGGGGAACTCGACTACGTCGCGGTTAGGAACGGCGATCTTCGTGAGCCCTGGTTTATAAGCCTGCGGAACTATCGGCGGACGACCGAAGAAGAGCGTAATTTAACGCCGCTGCACGTCACCTCCAAGCCGCTACCGGTCAAGAGCATTTGGGCCGAGAACAAGCGCATGCAGCGAGCTTGGACGTCGCTCGCGATTCACGTTTTGATAGTCGGAACCATGTTTGGCCTGGGGCCGTCGGCTCCACCAGCCAACCTCGGTTCAGTTACGCTGTTCATCCCCATCGACATTTCTCCGTACCTGGCGCAACTGCGCAACCAGGCGAGTGACGATTCCGGCGGCGGTGGTGGCGGCGGCCAGAATATGCCCACGCCTCCCAGCCAAGGCAAACTGCCTCGCTTTGCGGCGGAGCAACTTGTACCGCCCACTCCGGTGCTTCGCAACCCGGATCCGATTCTCTCGGTCGAGCCGACGGTGTTAGTTGACCCCGACACCGTGATCGCCCGGCTAGACACCAACCTGTTTGGTGACCCGCTCAGTCAGATCGGCTTGCCCTCCGCAGGCGGCGGCACGGGTGGCGGCATCGGCACGGGCCGAGGCGGCGGAGTTGGCTCTGGCACGGGTGGGGGCGTCGGTCCTGGCTCCGGTGGCGGCATTGGTGGTGGCGTTTACAGAGTCGGCGGTGGTGTCTCTAGACCGCGTCTGACACGCAAGATCGACCCGGAGTACTCCGAGGAAGCCCGCAAAGCCAAATATTCCGGCGTCGTCGTACTCGCCATAGAAGTGTGGCCAGACGGGAAAGCGCACAACATCCGCGTGATCCGCAGCCTGGGCTTAGGCCTGGACGAGAAGGCAATTACCGCAGTTCAGCAGTGGGAATTCGTCCCTGGCCGCAAATCGGGCGCACCCGTCAAAGTGAGCGCACAGATTGAAGTGAACTTCCGTTTGCTGTAAGCCACCCGGCATCAGAACACAAGAAGAGGACGAGTTGGGTACACCGACTCGTCCTCTTTCTTTTTCTGGTTCCGCAGGCTAGATCGCCGCGACGAGTTCTTCTTGCACAGCAGGCAGCTCGTACTGGCTAATCAGTTGGTCCGCCAGCTGATCGAGCTGCGCCCGTAAAGCAGAGGTAGTCGAAATCGGTCCGCCGCTCCATGACGCTTGGCGTACAGCGGCGTAATCGTTGTCGAGAGCCCAGTCAATATCCAATCCAACGACACGGCGAATCTGCTCGGTCTCGAGCGATCCCCACGAGCCAACCCGGTTCACGAGTAAGCGCACCCGTTCACCAGGACGTCCCAGACGACGGATCCGCTCAATAAGACGCTTGGCAAGATGCAACGACGTGATCTCAGGCGTGCAGACGACGTAGACCTGATCGGCGAGATCCAAGACTTCCGCGGACGAACGCATCAGTGGCGCCGGCAGATCAATGACGGTGCAGGCATAGCGGTCGGCTGCGGCGGTAAACAGACTCCGGGCTCGTTCCAGATCTTGCGGCCCAATGTCGCTGGGCTCACGAGGTCCGACGAGAACGTCCAACTGTTCGTAGCGAGTCGTCGTGCTGGTCCACTCCGGGTTGTCGAAGTCGCACCGCAGGGCGTCCGCCAAAGTGTGTTGCGGTTCTAGCTTGAGGTTGAAGGCGATCGCACCGCAGTGGAAGTCGTAGTCGGCGAGTAAGGTTTGCCCTTGCAGACGCTCCGACAAAGCGATCGCGGTGTTAAGTGCAACGGTGGAAGCACCGGCGCCGCCTTGGGCTGAGATGAAAGCGATCAATCGTCCAGCATCCCGGGTTTCGCTCTCAATCGTTCGCTCCACGCCAAGCCGTTCAGCAAGAGCCCTCAAGTCATAGGGCTCGGTGAGGTATCCCCAGGCGCCAGCCTGTTTGGCCCGTACAACCGAACCCAACCGTCTCGCGCTGTTGACGACGATACCGGCAGTCTTGGGGCTAATCTCTCGCAGAGCCGAGACCAATCGAAGTGCCTCGTTCTCCCGAGACATATCGAAGATCGCGGCGGCGTAGGTGTGCTCGGCTTCCTTGAACCGTCTCCGCATCTCACTGGCAGAGGGAAACTCCGCCCAGGTATCCAGCTCATTCGATAAACCGGCTGTTTGCAGGGCGCTCCTAAGCTGCTCCACGGTTTCTGGAGAGGCGGTGACAATCAGTATGCGCTGAGGCTTCATGGGGGACCTAATGCGATGGCAGAACGACTTTGCCTAGTGACTCTTAATCAGACTGCTGGTCTTCCGCGGTTTCGATGGGCTGGAGAGCCTGTTGCATGTTGCCCATCAAGCGAGACAATTCGCCGAGAGATTCCACGCGTCGGCGTTCGAGCGTCTCAAGACGCGCCAAGGCTGATCGCTGCTGTTCGATCAATCCTTCCGCTTGGGACAGGCGTTGAGCGAAGCCCTCTAGTTCGCTGCGGAGGCTACCGACGGAGGAAGTGACCTGCTCCGCCTCACGGCGAACCTCAGCCTGGATCTCCTCGGTACGGCCTTGGAGTCGATCAGCCAACTCGCGATTCTCACGGATGGGTGTGTCTTGCTCGTCTACACGCTCCGTGAGACGGCGGCTCGCTTCTTCCACACTCTGCAGCGCGGCGAACGCGGCGGTAATTCTGTGGCCGTGCTCTCGTACGGACTCCGTGACTGCCTCGGACTCCTGTCTGCGTTCACGCTCAAAGCGTTCCAGCGGCTCGGCAACCGCCTCGGAGATGCTGCGAGCCAAGTTGGCCACGATTGGAGACAGCGGGTCGTTGGGGGCCTCGACAGGCCCCTGTTCCGCCACGGGTTCGGATTGGGCCACCGGGACCGGAATCGATTCATCGGTCATAGCCTGATGCGGCGCCGTTTCGGCGGCGTCTTTGAGTTGGTCGCGAATCCAGCGCCCGGACATCTCGTCAGGGCGCTCTTCGTTGCCAAATTGGGGCTGCTGGGTATCGTTATCTAGGGACTGATCGATGGACATGCACGTCTCTCCACTTCCGACAATTTTCTAACCCCCGCCAAATATGGTCAATGGACCTACAGGACTAGGGGTCTACGGCAAAACACCGCAACCGAGGCGAGGCGTTTCACTGAGTTGGGCCGGTGCTAGACTGAGCCCTGAGTGGGTTTTGTGCAGCAGATGGGGTCTCGACTGGTTTATTTGATGGGAGCTTTGGCACTTTTTGGCCTGGACCGCTGGTCGAAGGTCGCCGTCGAAGAAGCGTTGCCGCTCTACTCCTCGAAGTCGCTCATCCCTAACTTTTTCAACCTGGTTCACACCAGGAACACCGGGATGGCGTTCAGCTTGCTCAACGATGCTGGCCCCTTGGTGAAGGATTGGCTCCTGCCGGGCCTTTCCGCTATCGCCGTTGTCTTCATCTTGGGATTTCTGTGGAAGACCGACCTCTCGGATAGGCGGCTCCTGATCGGACTCACGCTGGTTCTAGCCGGTGCGGCAGGAAACCTCTACGACCGTGCGGTCTACGGCTTCGTGGTTGACTTTCTCGATGTCTACGTAGCGGGTTGGCATTGGCCAGCGTTCAACGTTGCCGATAGCTGCATCACGGTAGGCGCTGGAATTCTGTTGCTCGATGCGGCCAGGAAACCGGATCCGGTAGCGGAATTGGAAGCCAAGTCAGTCTAGGGGTATTGAATGTTTCCTCGCCTTGTTGAGATTGGCTGGCTCTCGCTGCCCACGTACGGTGTACTGGTCGCGCTTGGATTTTTGCTCGGACTCCATCTCGCTGGACGCCTAGCTAAACGAGTCGGCCTCGATCCAGAGCGAGTAACGAACCTGGGCGTCTACATCGCACTGTCCGCGATTGTCGGTGCGAAGGCTTTCTACGTGTTCAGCGAATGGGACTACTACTCCGCGGACTGGAGCCGCCTGTTTTCCCTGTCGTCGCTGCAGGCTGGTGGCGTTTTCTACGGCGGGCTACTGGCCGCGCTGGCTGTTACGGTGATCTACGTACGGAAGAACAATCTTTCGTGGTTACCGACGGCGGACGTATTCGCGCCGTCCTTGGCTGCTGGACATGCCGTGGGACGCCTCGGCTGCTTCGCAGCTGGCTGCTGCTGGGGCAAGCCGACAGACATGCCGTGGGGCGTTCAGTTCACGAGCCAACTCGCTCACGATTTTGTCGGCGTACCGCTCAATGTCCATATACACCCGACGCAACTCTACGAGTCTTTCGGGACAGGGCTGATCGCTCTGTTCCTGTTCTGGCGCTTCTTCAAGCCCCATGCGGCTGGCACCATCATCGGATGGTACTTGGCGCTCTACTCCTCATTCCGGTTTGTGATCGAGTTCTTTCGCGCTGACCAAGCAAGGCCACTGTTGGGCGATGCGGTCAGCGCCACGCAATGGGTGGCGATCGGGCTCGTCGTCATGGGCACCACTATTCTGATGCGTAACCGCAATCGCCCGCCCTCGGTACAGGCGGCACCCGCCGGGTAGAATGGTCCGTTCCAATTGTCATGACTACACACCAGGCCCCACGCCTGTTTCTCATTGACGCCTTCGGGCTGATTTTCCGTGCCTTCTACGGACGCGCCCGGGCATCGGTACCGTCGATGAGGACATCCGCTGGTGTGCCCACCGAAGCAGTCTACGTCTTCCTGAACATGCTGCGGAAGTTGTTGAATGACCACAAGCCAGACTACGTTGCCGTCGTTTGGGAAGGTGAAGGCCCCACCTTTCGCGACGAGGCCTTCGCAGACTACAAGGCCAACCGCGAAGAGATGCCAGAGGATCTCGCGACTCAACTTCCCCTGATCAAGAGACTGCTTGAAGCCATGCGGACACCCGTCGTCAAAGCAGACGGCTATGAAGCAGACGACAGTATCGGAGCTCTCGCGAAGCAAGCGGCTGAGCACGATGTCGACGTCTTCGTCGTGTCGAGTGACAAAGATCTGATGCAGCTGGTCGGTGATCGCGTGTGGTTTCTAAACCCCACCAAGAACGACATGATCTACGACGAGGCAGGCGTCAAGGAGTTCATGGGCGTCGAGCCGAAGCAGGTGATCGACCTACTTGCACTCAAGGGCGACGCCGTCGACAACATCCCTGGGGCCCCTGGCATCGGTGAGAAAGGTGCGCTGCAGCTTATTGAGGCCTACGGCTCGGTCGAAGGCGCGATGGCCCACGCCGACGAAGTCAAGCGCAAGACCTACCGCGAAAGCCTGCAGAATCACCAAGATCAGATCCTTCTCAGCAAGAAACTCGCGACGATTGCCGTTGATGCGCCGGTGGTATTGGATCTCGACAGCCTCCGCTTGGTTGAGCCCGATATACAGGCGCTGCACGATCTTTACAGCGAGCTAGAGTTTCGCAGCCTGCTGAGCGCGCTCGATAGCCCAAGAGACGAAGAGTCGGGCACTACGTCTCGCGTGTTGGAGACGGGCGAAGAACTGACAACCTGGCTCGGCGAACAGGAGAGGACACCGGTCTCCGTCTGGGTCGACCTGGCACCGACCGAGGAACTGTTTGATGCCAGCATCACGTTCTGTGCTGAGGCAGGCTCGGCAGTTCAGCTCCGCTCGGCGGACCGCGAGGCCGCCAGGAGCTTCCTCGAAGACGAGACACAGCAAAAGCGAGTCCACGACGCCAAGACGACGATACATGCGCTGAGGGCCGTCGGGATCGAGCTGCGAGGCGTAGTCGACGACACGATGCTTGCCGCCTTCCTCGTCGATTCCAGCCGGACCGACTACTCCCTGCCGAAGACTGCCGCACGCATCCTGAGCGTCCAACCCGATGGCGATCCGTGCCGCGCCGCGGACCTGGTTCACAGGATCGGCGAGGCGCTCTCATCTGACCTCGACGAGATGGAGTTGCGGCAGGCCTACGAGACGATCGAGCGGCCTCTCAGTCGCGTGCTGGCCGATATGGAAGATGTCGGCATCCTACTGGACCGCGGTATTCTCGAAACTCTCTCAGCGCAGCTGCAATTACAGATCGAGGAGATCGAGACGGAGGTCTACAAGCTAGCTGGTCGTGAGTTCAATCTCAATTCTCCAAAACAGCTGGGCGAGGTACTGTTCGACGAACTCGAACTGCCGGCGCCGCCCCGCCGCGGCAAGACCAAGTCGCGATCAACGGCCGCCGCCGTTCTTGACGGGCTGGCAGCCGAATATCCGATCGCGCGACAAGTCCTCGACTACCGCGAGTACGCCAAGCTCAAGAGCACGTACCTCGACGCCCTCCCTGCGTTGGCCGATGCCGAGACGGGGCGCATCCATACGACATTCAACCCAACGGGTTCCGCGACCGGACGTCTGTCGTCGCTCAATCCGAATCTGCAGAACATCCCTGTCCGCACCGAGATGGGACGGCAGATCCGCACCGCATTCGTGGCGCCCGAGGGCATGAAGCTTGTCGGTGCCGATTATTCACAGATCGAACTCCGCGTACTCGCGCACGTCTCCGGTGACAAGGCGCTGCAAAATGCGTTCCTAAAAGGCGAGGACGTCCACACACGGACCGCAGCCGAGGTTTTCGGGATTCCTCCGATGATGGTCGGAGCCGAAGAACGTCGACGCGCCAAGGCGGTCAACTTCGGCATCGTCTATGGCTTGAGTCCATTTGGGCTCTCGAACCAGTTAGGGATCCCGATGGGCGAGGCGAAGAAATACATCGAGGCCTACTTCGAACTCTACAAGGGCGTGAAGAAATACATGGACCGCACGATCGTCGAGGCCCGCAAGAAGGGCTACGTCGCCACAATTTTTGGGCGCCGTAGGCCCATTCCTGATCTCGACAGCCGCAACCCAGCCGCGCGCGGCTTTGCCGAACGTACTGCAATCAACTCGCCGATACAAGGAGCAGCGGCTGATTTGATTAAGCTGGCAATGATCCGCGTGGACGAGAAGCTGCGTACTGAAGGCCTACAAGCCCGTATGCTCCTTCAAGTCCATGACGAACTACTCTTCGAGGTGCCGACCGAAGAGGTCGAGATACTCTCGGCGATGGTGAAGCGTGAGATGGAACAGGTCTACAAGCTTGATGTGCCACTAATCGCGGACGTCCACGACGGGTTGAACTGGCGTGATTTGAAGTAGTGGGCACCAAATCGGTCGTCGTGAGATAACATCAGGTCAGAGCGGCATGCATTACCAACTCCGTTGCGCCTGTAGCAAGCCGACCGTTTAGGTCGGCCAATTCCTGAATCCCCGTTTGGGGTTTGATCATCTTACAGTTGAGAGCGTGATTCGGTCCGGTCTGGATCACGGGGGAGTTGAGGAACCATGTTCCGATTGCTGCGCGAACAAATCGAAGCCGTTTTCAAGCACGATCCGGCTGCCAGATCGACGCTAGAGATCCTCATCTGCTACCCGGGAGTGCATGCGATCTTGCTGCACCGTATCGCTCACAAGCTCTATAACGCCAGACTGAAGCTCATCGCCCGGTTCATCTCCAATTTCTCTCGTTGGCTAACCGGCATCGAGATCCACCCGGGCGCTCAGATCGGGAAACGGTTCTTCATCGACCACGGCATGGGCGTGGTCATCGGAGAGACGACCGTGATCGGCGACGACGTGTTGCTCTACCAGGGCGTCACGCTGGGTGGCACCGGCCACGAGCAGGGGAAGCGGCACCCGACGCTGGGCAACCATGTTGCAGTCGGCTCCAGTGCCACAGTGTTGGGCGATATCCGCATGGGTGACTGGGTCAAGGTCGGCGCCGGCTCAGTCGTTGTCCGCTCCGCTCCAGACCACTCGACAGTCGTCGGTGTGCCAGGCCGCATCGTGGCGCTGAATGGCATGAAGGTAGAGAACGAGGAGTGGGAGATGCTCGAACACGGTCATCTGCCCGATCCGGTCCAACAAGCGCTCGATACGCTGACCGATCGCATCACTCACCTGGAGCAAGAACTAGAGGCTTCAAAAGAAAAACCGGACGACTTCATCCGGACCATGCCGGGCGGTTAACACCCTATCCCGGTGTCTCGTGAATGATCTTCGGCGATCCGGTTAGCGTCCGATGCACCGGGCACTTGTGCGCGATCTCGCGGATGCGGGCCCGCTGAGTTTCGTCCAAGTCGCCCTCGATCTTGAAACGCACGATGATGCGCTCGATCTTGCCTTCCGTCTCTTCGCACTCCTTGCAGTCAACCGCATAAACCCGATCGTGCGTGAGATCGACTTCAACCCGCTGCAGATCCCACCCCTTGCGCTTGGCATAAAGCTTGAGAGTGATCGTGATGCAAGCCGCCAAAGCGGAGAGCAGTAGCTCGTAGGGGTCCGGGCCGAGACCGTCGCCGATCCCTTCGGGTTCATCGGCCAATAGCTCGTGCGAAGACGCGCGAACGAGTACCTGGTAATTGTCGAGACTTTCTGAACTGACATGTGCCATGCGCTTATTGTGGCGGACAGAGCAAAGCTATACTGAGCGTTCTCTGGGGAGGCCTCAATTGACCCGCCGCACTCTATCGTTTTTCGTTGCCATAGCCATGAACGCTCTACCTCTCAGCGCCCAGGAGACCGCTATCTCCTACCCCGACACCAAGCGCATCGATCACGTTGACGACTACCACGGCACGGAGGTCGCCGACCCCTACCGTTGGCTGGAAGACGATGTCCGCGAATCGGAAGACGTAGCCTCCTGGGTTGAGCAGGAGAACGAAGCAACGTTCGCCTATCTGCACGCGATCCCCGAGCGCGACCAGATCGAGAAACGCATCACCGAGCTTTGGAACTACGAACGCTACTCGACGTTCTTCAAGGAAGGCGGCCGCTACTACTTCTTCAAAAACGATGGGCTGCAGAACCAGAGCGTGCTCTACATGCAGGACTCGCTTGAGGATGAGCCCGAGATGCTGCTCAACCCAAACGTGTGGTCCGAAGACGGGACGACCGCACTCTCAAGCATCGAGTTCAGCGAAGACGGCCGCTACGCAGCCTACTCACGCAGTGAAGGCGGATCCGACTGGCAGACCGTGCACGTCATGGAGATCGAGTCGAAGAAGCTGCTCGACGACCAACTCGACTGGGTCAAGTTCAGTGCCTTGGTTTGGACCAAAGACGGCGAGGGTTTCTTCTACACTCGCTTCCCTCAACCGGAAGAGGGTGCGGAGTTCCAGTCCACCAATCTGCATAACAAGCTCTACTACCACCGCGTCGGCACGCCGCAGTCAGATGACGTTCTCGTCTACGAACGGCCTGAGGAACCCGAGTGGGGATTTTCACCCGACCTTTCTTCCGATGGACGGCACTTGGTGATCCACGTTTGGAAAGGCACCGACGCTCGCTACCGCGTCCTTCACAAGGACCTGGAAGAGCCTTACGGCGCTCCGGTCGAGCTGATCTCCAACTTCGACCAGGAGTACACCTTCATCGATGCCGAGGGCTCGAAGCTATACTTCCTCAGCGACTTGGATGCACCGCGTCGACGAGTGATCACATTCGACCTCGACCACCCCGATACGGCCCCGGTCGAGATCATCGCCGAGTCGGCAGACACACTCGTTGGCGTCACCTTGGTGGGTGACCTTCTCGTCGCGGACTACCTCAAAGACGCCCGCTCGTCGGTCCGCATCCATCGCCTCAACGGCGACTTCGTTCGCGAAGTCGAGTTACCCGGCATCGGTACCGCTGGCGGATTCTCAGGATCCCGTAGCGATCTCGAGACCTTCTACTCGTTCTCGGGATACGCAACACCTCCGACGATCTATCGCTACGACATGTTGACCGGCGAGAGCACACTGCTGAGGCAGGCCGCCGTCAACTTCGATTCCACTCAGTACGTCACCGAGCAGGTCTTCTACACGAGCAAAGACGGCACCCGAATTCCGATGTTTCTGACCCACCAGAAGGGGCTAGAGAAGAACGGCGCCAACCCAACGCTACTCTACGGCTACGGCGGGTTCAACATCTCGATCACTCCCGCCTTCTCGGTCCGCTGGATGACTTGGCTGGACCTGGGCGGCCTGCTGGCAGTGCCCAACCTGCGCGGCGGTGGCGAGTACGGCGAAGATTGGCACCAGGCAGGAATCAAGCAAAGGAAGCAAAATGTCTTCGATGACTTTATCGCCGCCGCCGAGTGGCTGATCGAGAACGACTACACACGCACGGACAAGCTAGCCGTCCATGGACGCTCGAACGGTGGACTCCTCGTCGGTGCGGTAATGACCCAGCGACCGGAGCTATTTGGCGCTGCCCTCCCCGGCGTGGGCGTCATGGACATGCTGCGCTTCCACCAGTTCACCGCGGGCCGCTATTGGGTCGACGACTACGGCTCAGCGGACAATGCGGACGAGTTCCCGGCACTACTCGCCTACTCGCCCTATCACAACCTCGACAACCACTCCGACTACCCGCCGACCCTCATCACCACCGCCGACACCGACGATCGTGTCGTACCGGGCCACAGCTTCAAGTTCGCCGCCGAACTGCAGCACAACCAGCAAGGCGCCGCACCGGTTTTGATCCGCATCGAGACCTCTGCAGGACATGGCGCAGGGCTCCCCACCTCGAAGCGCATCGAAGAGTTGGCCGATACCTGGGCGTTCTTGGTGAAGAGTCTGGGCATGGCGCTTGACTAGAGCCCCTCAGACAGCGCAGCTCAATTGAATTGAGTATCATACGGGCAAACCCAAATGGCGAATGAAAGGCGAATCCATAATGCCCGATAGACCTAATGAACGATCAGTGAGTCACGAGTTTGGTGGCGAATGGACCGAGCGGAAGCTGAACATCATTGAGAAGTACCTTAGCGCCTACACCACTGCTCTGAAGAACCAACCCTTCCGAAAAAGCTACATCGATGCATTCGCCGGAACAGGTTATCGATCAGAACCCAATAATACGCCTGAGGGGAAGGCGGATCGCCTCCTGCTGCCTGAGCTTGCCGAAGAGGAACCGCAGAAGGTGCTGGAAGGCTCCGTACGACGTGCGCGCCAGTTGAATCCGCCGTTTGACGACTACACGTTTATCGAGAAAAGCAAGATCAAACACCGAGCGCTTCTAGGCATCAAGGAGGAGTTCCCCCATCTGGCGGCCAACATTGAGATCATCCAGGACGATGCCAACTCGGCTATCAAAAACCTGTGTTCGGAGGACTGGTCGGCAAGACGTGCTGTACTGTTCCTGGATCCCTACGGAATGCAGGTGGAGTGGAGCACTATAGAGGCCATTGCAAAGACAGCAGCGATAGACATGTGGCTGCTCTTTCCTCAGGGCATGGCGGTGAACAGGATGCTAGGGGCAGCGGACAGGTTTCCATCTTGGCGAGCCAGCGTAGACAGATCGTTCGGTCCCGACGATTGGCGGGACGAATTGATGCCAGTGAGCGCCCAGCAGTCGCTGTTCGGAGGGGAGGAACTAAGGTCCAAGGTGGCCATCGAGCAGATTGGACAGTACTTCGTACGCAGGCTCAAGTCCGTGTTCCCGGCGGTCGCCCCTAATCCCGCCATCTTGGGCAACTCCACCTGTCCGCTTTATCTGCTCTGTTTTGCAGCAGGAAACGAGAGGGGTGGCAAGCTCGCCCTCCGGATCGCGAACTATATTCTGAGAGCAGAAGGCTAGGACATGGCACAGAAGTCAGAGATCGAATGGACTCAATCCACCTGGAACCCGGTTACAGGCTGTACCAAGGTGAGTGCAGGCTGCAAGAACTGCTATGCGGAGCGCATGGCTGAACGGCTCAAATTGATGGGGCAACGCAACTATCGACGAGGCTTTCAGCTTACTCTACAGCCCCACATGCTCGAACTTCCACTTACGTGGAAGACTCCACAAACGATTTTCGTTAACTCCATGAGCGACCTCTTCCATGAAGACGTGCCTCTCAGTTACATCAACTCCGTCTTCGACGTGATGAGACGAGCTTCTTGGCACCACTTTCAGATTTTGACCAAGAGATCGAAACGACTACGGCGCGTAGCTCCAAGCATCGATTGGCCAAGCAATGTTTGGATGGGAGTCAGCGTCGAGTCCGGGGACCACGTGAACCGGATTGACGATCTTCGCCGAACGGGAGCAGCCGTGAAGTTCCTCTCACTGGAGCCATTGCTGGGCCCCTTGCATGACTTGAATTTACGTGACATCGACTGGATTATTGTCGGCGGTGAGTCAGGCCCAAGAGCACGGCCGATTGATCCGGACTGGGTTATCGACCTCCGAGATCAGTGTCAGCAAGCGGAAGTGCCATTCTTCTTCAAGCAGTGGGGCGGCGTAAATAAGAAAAAGACTGGGAGACTCTTGGGGGGGCGGACCTGGGACGTGAACGACCGGTCTGATAGGTAACACTCTAAACCGGACGGATGGGTAACAGTATAGGCGGTGGTCAGTGGCCCCCGCGGGGGCCACTGACTGCCGAGCCGAGCGGCCACAGTACGCGGTTGGCGGCGTCGAACAAGGCGAGTTCCACCGGACCGAACCAGATCTGCCAAATGGCTTCGTCCACTTCGACTAGCCCGACCAACTCGCGAGCCAACGCTTCACTCAGGAAGTACTTCTCGCCGAGGAACTTGATGCGTCCGTCGTGGCGCACTCGTCGGCGCTCCCAGTGCCCCGGGTAATCCAGATCAGCAAGCTCGCTGGGATAGGCGCGTGTTGCTGGTGCATAGAACGCCGCCGGGGGCCGCTGTCTCAACGCTTCATGCGGACGTTCTTGGTTGTATTCATGACGAAAGAGGTCGAAGCGGCGCTGCTGTCGGCGACGATCGCCAGCCGGAGGTCTCACTGTCTCGGCTTTGAGCGTGCGGTGTAGCCGCTCGTGGCGACCGTTCTGCTGCGGCTTGCCCGGCTCGATGCGCTCCACCGCAATGCCCAGCTTCAGCCACCAGACGTTCAACCGGCTCAAGCGTCCGGTGCCGATGGAGGCGAACGGCGAACCGTTGTCTGAGCGTATCCTTCGTGGCAGCCCGCGCTCCAGAAACAACCGCTCCAAGCCTCGGCGGGCCTCGGCGTAGGATGTGCCCACGTGTGCGGTGCAGTTGAGCAGGAAACGACTATATCCGTCGACGACCGTTAGCGGATAACACAGCACGCCGTCGCCGGTGCGAAACTGCCCCTTGTAGTCGATCGTCCAGAGGTCGTTGGGCGCTTCGGGTTCGCGCAACGGACTGGGTGCCGCTTCGGCCAGTCGCCGCATCCGCTTGCGCCCGCGAACGAGTCCGGCTCGCTTCAGCGCGTCGCCGATCGTCGACGCCGCTGGCCAGCTTGTCTGTGACTCTTTCGACTCCAGCCAGGCCCTGAGCTTCTTCGGCCCCCAACTCGGATGCTGCCGACGCGCTTCTATCACTCGTCGCTCGACCGACTCGGGTATCCGACCGGGCTGACGGTGTGCCGCGTGCGAGCGGTCTTCCAGCTCTGGCCAACCGCCTTGACGGAAGCGTTCTAACCACTTGTATCCGGTCCTGCGGCTGATCCCGTAGAGTCGACACAGCGCCGCCACGTTCGTCGCCGCCCCCGCTCGCAGCCAGTCTTCAATGAATCTCTTGCGTTCTTCCATCGGATAGGTCTCCTTCCATGGCATCTCGCCATGGTGTTACCTATCCGCCCGGTCTAACCTGTTACCCTTCCGCCCGGTCTGTACACAGACGAATTGCCCACTTCTGAATTAGTTAGCGCGGGTCGATGACGCTCGACTGAGCCTACGTCAGGATTTCCGTTTTGCCGCTTTCTTCGCCGCCTTCTTGCGAGGCTTGATCGGGACCGGCATACGCACATTGACGGGCACCAGCGAGGTCGTCAAATGGTCTGCAGCCTCTGGTGAAACCGAGCCCAAGTTGTCGTTGATGTAGGCGACAAACTCCTGCATCTGGCCCTGCATCTCTTCCATCCTCAGCCGCATGTTGAGGATGATTTCGACGCCAGCCAGATTGACGCCAAGCTCACGCGTCAGCGACAGGATCACCTCCAGCCGCTCCATGTCGGCCTCGGTAAACATCCTCGTGTTGCCTTCGGTTCTTGAGGGCTTGAGAAGACCTTCGCGCTCGTACATACGCAATGTCTGAGGGTGAATATCAAACTGCTCGGCGACAACCGAGATCGTGTAGGCCCCTTTAATGCGCGTACGTCTTGCCATGATTAAACCGACTCGAACAGGTCCTTACGCGGGTCATCGGGGTTGAGGTTAGCAAAGTCCCTCATCAGCTCTTTTGTGTTCTCGTCCGCAATTTCGGGAACGACGATCTGAACCTCGATGAACTGATCGCCTTTCTGCTTCGTCCGCGGATTGAGAACGCCGCGCTCGCGCAGTCGAAAGACCTTGCCCGAACTCGTGCTCGGCGGAACCTTCAGGAGCGTACGCCCGTCAATCGTCGGGACTTCGACCTTCGCACCCAAGATCGCCTCGTCGAGCCGAATCGGCATCTTGATGCGAATGTCATCGCCCTTGCGCTTGAAGACCGGGTGCTCACCAACGTTCGTAATGATATAGAGGTCGCCCGCTGGTGCACCCATCGAACCGGCGTTGCCTTTGCGAGCCACGCGCAATCGCGAGCCGCTTTGCGCGCCCGGAGGAATGCGAACTTCTACCGAATCAGTCCGACTGAGCCGTCCCTCTCCCGAGCACGTGAGGCACGCATTGCGGAGGCTGCCCGAGCCCTTGCATCGTGGACAGGTCAGGTTAAAGCGCATCGCGCCGACCGCCTGGTCGACCTGTCCGGCACCGCTACACTCAGGACATACGGTGTTGCCCGTGCCCGCCTGCCCAAGTCCCTTGCAGGCTGAACACTGCTCATAGCGGTTCACGTTGATCTTAAGACTCGTACCGCGGATCGCATCCCAAAAATCGATGTCGACGGTGTACTCCAGGTCTTCGCCTTTCTTCGGTTGAGCCTGAGGCTGAGCGCCGTGACCCGCACCGCCACCGCCTCGAAAGAACTGTGAAAACAGGTCGTTGAACCCGCCGCCCGCCTGTCCAGCTCCTGCACCAGCGCTACCGAAATCGAATCCCTCGAAGTTGAAATCGTTGGGGCGTCCGCCGCCTCGCCCTCCGCCACCAGGGAATCCACCCGGAGAGGCCGTGCCGAACTGGTCGTACATCTCCCGCTTCTGTTTGTCGCCGAGGACGTCATGCGCCTCTTGCAAGTCTTTGAAGCGATCTTCGGCCGCCTTGTCGCCTGGGTTAACGTCTGGGTGATACTTGCGCGCAAGACGACGGTAGGCCTTGCGAACCTCGTCCGCGGAAGCCGTTCGCTTCACCCCTAGCGTCTTGTAATAGTCGTTCTTCCCAGCCGCAGCCATTTCTTACCCATCATTCACCCGACCAGCGACCGGTCAGGCTCCTAAGCTAAACAGCGGGAGTGCCGCATCGAGCGACTCTCCCGCTGTTGGTGTCGCTCATGGGCTGAACTTCGCTCAGCCCTTCTTGTCTTCGTCAACGTCGACGAACTCGGCGTCAACGACGTCTTCTTCTGGTTTGTCTCCGTTGCCCGCTTCGCCCTCTGCACCCGCTGCACCGTTGCCCTGGGCAGCGTCTGGCTGATCGCCAGATTTGTACATCGCCTCGGCGAGCTTGTGGCTCACCGTTTGCAGGTGACCGACGGCCTTGTTGATCGCCTCGACATCGTCTTCGGCCATCGCGGTCTTCGTCGCCGCGATCGCTTCTTCGATCTTCTTGGCGTCATCCTCGGAGACCTTGTCGCGGTTCTCGGCCAAAGTCTTCTCGGTGGAGTAAACCATCGAGTCGGCTTGGTTGCGCGCCTCGACAGCCTCCTTGCGTTTGTTGTCTTCGGCAGAGTGCGATTCGGCCTCTCGAGCCAACTTCTCGACCTCCTCGGAGGAGAGACCCGAGGAGCTCGTGATCGTAATCTTCTGCTCCTTATTGGTCGCCTTATCCTTCGCGGAAACATTGAGAATGCCGTTGGCGTCGATGTCGAAAGTCACATCGACTTGCGGCAGGCCACGTGGCGCTGGCGGTATACCAACGAGCTGGAAGACACCCAGCACGCGGTTATCAGCCGCCATCGACCGCTCGCCCTGGTTGACCTTGATCTCAACCGACGTCTGGTTGTCAGAAGCAGTGGAGAACGTCTCGGTCTTGCGCGTCGGAATGGTTGTGTTCCGCTCGATGAGCTTGGTAAACACGCCACCGAGAGTCTCGATGCCGAGTGAGAGCGGCGTTACGTCGAGCAACAGGACGTCCTTAACGTCACCGCCCAACACACCACCCTGGATGGCAGCACCCACCGCAACGACTTCGTCCGGGTTCACGCCTTGATGAGGCTCCTTACCGAAGAACTCGGTGACCATCTTCTGGACCAAGGGAATACGCGTCGAACCACCAACAAGAACCACCTCGTCGATCTCTTTCGGGCTGAGCCCGGCGTCTTCCAGTGCCTTCTTGCAGGGCTCCATCGTACGCTGGATCAGCGGCTTCATCATCTCTTCGAGACGCGCCCGGGTGAGTTTCATCTGGAGATGCTTCGGACCCTCCGCCGTCGCGGTGACGAAGGGCAAGTTGATTTCATGCTCCATCAGCGACGAGAGATCCATCTTGGCCTTTTCGGCCGCTTCGCGCAGGCGTTGCAGGGCCATCTTGTCCGCTGACAGGTCCACACCCTCGGCATTCTTGAACTCGGCGACCAGCCACTCGATAATGACGTGGTCGATATTATCGCCGCCCAGGTGCGTGTCGCCGTTAGTGGACTTCACCTCCACCACGCCCTCACCGACCTCAAGAACAGAGACATCCAACGTGCCACCGCCGAAATCGTAGACGACAATCGTCTCGTTGGACTTCTTGTCGAGGCCATAAGCAAGTGCGGCAGCCGTCGGCTCGTTGATGATCCGCTGGACGTTCAGTCCGGCGATCTTGCCCGCGTCCGTGGTCGCCTGGCGCTGTGCGTCGTTGAAGTAAGCCGGGACCGTAATGACCGCGTCGTCGACCGTCTCGCCGAGAAAGGCCTCAGCGGCCTCCTTCAGCTTGCCCAGCACCATGGCTGAGATCTCTTGCGGTGTGTAGGTCTTACCGTTAGCATCAACCGTCACCATGCCGCCCTTCTCGGAGATCGAGTAAGAGACCAACCTGGTCTCCTCGCCTACCTCTTCGGAACGCCGCCCCATGAAGCGCTTGATCGAAGAAATCGTGTTCTCCGGGTTGGTCACCGCCTGCCGCTTGGCAGCCTGGCCGACGAGTCTTTCTCCGCCCTTCGCGAATGCCACGACGGATGGCGTCGTTCTTGCGCCTTCTTGGTTAGGGATGACCGTAGCTTGGCCCGCCTGCATAACGGCAACGACGGAGTTCGTCGTACCAAGGTCAATACCGATAATCTTACCCACTGCTTCCTCCTCGCGAGCTGCAGACGCGATACGCGCCCGGCTCAGGCTTACTACTTTAGCCTACACCAATTATCAAATCTTAGTGCCTTACTGTCAAGTGTTTGATGCTTGGAGTCCGCTAAAAGTTGCAAGATTACGTCCGATCGTGGCATGAGCCATCGCTCACTGAGCAGCCAAAGGCCTTATAATCAGACTCTTAGATGTTTCCCGACCTCCCTAGCATCGACTGGAGTCCGCTTTGGCTGAGCCTCCGCGTGGCCTCGATTGCTACGGTACTATCACTCGCGATTGGCCTGACTGCTGGCTGGGCCCTTACCAGGTGGCAATTCCGAGGCAAGAATCTCGCCGAGGCGCTGATTACGGCGCCAATCGTGCTGCCGCCGACCGTGCTGGGCTACTACCTGCTCGTGGTACTGGGCCGTTCCAGCCCTCTCGGAGAGGCGTACGAGACTATCTTTGGTGGACCGTTGGTGTTTACCTGGCAAGCAGCCGTGGTGGCAGCTTCCCTGCATGCCATCCCGCTGCTGATTCGCTCCGCGCGCGCCGCGTTTGAAGGGGTCAACCGCAACCTAGAGAACGCCGCTCGCAGCCTGGGCGCCAGCGAGTGGCGCGTCTTTTGGCGGGTGACGCTACCCTTGTCGAAAGGACCCGTCGTCGCTGCTGCCGTCTTCGCCTTTGCCCGTGCGCTGGGCGATTTTGGCGTCACGATCATGATCGCTGGCAATATTCCCGGAAAGACGCAGACGATGTCGGTCGCGATTTACGATGCCGTCCAATCAGGACAATCGCAACTCGCCACAGCGCTCGTTCTCGTCATGTCCGCTCTCGCGATCACCGTGCTCTACGCCATCGGTCGAGCTGGAGGAGGCCGCATCCTGTGACGAAATCACTCCATGCGAAGATCGAGAAGCGCTTCGCTGGCAGTCCGGGGTCGAAGCCGTTCGAACTCGACATTGAGTTCGTCGCCGCGGACGGCATCACCGTGCTGTTTGGCCCCAGCGGATCTGGCAAGACGCTCACGCTCGAGGCGTTGGCTGGTTTCTCTAAGCCCGACGCTGGTCAGATTCGATTCGGCGACCGCACACTCTTCGATTCCCAGACACGAGCCGATGTCCCCGCCCGCGACAGACGCTGCGGCTACCTCTTCCAACAAGACGCACTCTTCCCCCACATGACAGTACGCGAGAATGTCGCCTTCGGCGCGAACGCGGATGAACGTCGCGTCGACGAGTTGCTTGCTGAGTTTCGCATCGAAGGGCTGGCCGCCCGGCGGCCGAGTGAGATTTCGGGCGGCGAGCGTCAACGTTGTGCCATCGCACGCACGCTTGCTGGCAATCCCGAGTTCCTGCTCATGGACGAACCCGCGCAAGGTCTCGACATCGTTCTACGGCGGGAGTTGCATGATGTCTTTAGGCGTATCCGCGATCAATTTGGTCTGCCGATGTTGCTCGTCACGCACGACATCTCCGAGGCTCTATCACTTGGCGATTCGCTGATGTTGTACTCGCACGGCAAGATCGTGCAACACGGTCCAGCGCGGCAGACGTTTGAAAACCCGAATTCCACCGCGGCCGCAAGGTTGATGGGCGTCGAAAGCGTGTCGGCTGGCGACGACGACTGACCCGTGCTGCTCTACTACATCACCGACCGCCACTCTCTCAATCGCGACCTGCTCGATGCGGTCGCCGAGGCGCTGATGGCCGGAGTGGATTTGATCCAGATCCGCGAGAAGGACCTTTCACCTCGTGAGTTGTTTGTGCTCTCCCGGCGAGTAAAGGAACTCCCGAACCCCGTTGGCTCGCGCATCCTCCTCAACGAGCGCTTAGACATCGCCTTGGCCGCGGGGTTAGACGGCGTCCATCTTCCCGCCTCCCACCTGCCGATTCGTGAGCTGCGCATCGCCGCCGGTCGGTCGATCACCGTCGGCGTCTCGTGCCACTCCGAAGCAGAGGTTCGAGCCGCAAACGACGAGGAGGTGGATCTGATCGCCTTCTCACCCGTATTCGCCCCCCTCTCCAAGAGCAGCCAATTCCAACCCCACGGGCTAGTAGTTTTAGAGTCGATCTGCGCCACGTCTTCGACGCCGGTCTTCGCTCTGGGAGGAGTAACTGCAAATCGCATCCACGACTGTCTTGAAGCAGGCGCCGCTGGCGTGGCTGGAATCTCCCTATTCCAGTCTTCGCGCGAGCTGACAACACTCGTCTCCAACCTAAGAGACAAGCCCTTATCCTCCCCATAAAAATTATCTTCTTGCTGGCATCGAGAGGGTTTCGTAGAGTGGGTGCAAGAGGTCGCTGTGATCGACCTGGGGCCTGTTAAATAATCAGTTGGCGGTTGCGAGGGCAGCGCCAATAACAGTCTCGCTGTTCACATCATGATCGCCACTGGAGATCGCTCTCCAGGTGGCAAAAACGATGCGTGACCTTCGTACAGGATAGCTGTGTTCGGAACCAAGAACGTGAATAGCGGAGCAATAGGCGGGCCTACAGCGAGCGGTCACAGGAAGCGGAATAGTCGGGGCGGGCTGTTCCATCTATCGACACGATATTTCAGTTAGAAGGCACTGTTTAGGAGATTGAAGAAAGATGAAATCATTGCGAAAACTAATTCTGGGAATCGTCGCCCTGGCCGCTTTCAGCTCGGCTAACGTCTTCGCCCAAGACGAAGTCAGCGTGTCGTTTGACTCCGGATTCGTCAACCAATACGTTTGGCGTGGGTTCGAGCTCAACGGCTCGGCCTCCTGGGAGCCCGGTGTGACCGTGGGTTACGGCGGCCTTTCCTTCTCTTCCTGGAACAACTTCTCTACCGTTGCCGGGAACAGCGGATCCTGGACCGAGCATGACTTCGCTGTGGACTACACCACTGACATCAGCGACAGCGGCTTCTCGGTTTCCGTTGGTTGGATCAACTACGCATTCCCCAACCTCCCGAGGGGCGAAGATCGGTACACGAACGAACTCTACGTGGGTATAGGACACGACGACATCTTGGCACCGTCCTTCACGGTCTACGGCGATGTCCACGCAGGAAAAGGGCTTTACTATCTGTTCGGAATCGCCCCATCAGTCGAGATCGCCAACGGAATTACTTTTGATCCCATCCTTAATGTTGGTATCAACCAGAACTTGTTTCGGGAAGGCACCGGTGTCAGCGACATCAATGTCGGCGCTGGCCTCACTTTCCCCTACAAGAATTTGACCTTCGCACCGTTCGGCATGATGGTGATGTCACCGGGTGCCTTCGGCGACGAGTTCGGAAAATACAAGCCCGTCTACGGTGCCGTCGCTTCCTTCTCGTACTAACCAACAACGTAGCCGTCGCAAATATTGCGACCAACCGAAGCGCCGCGACCCACGAAGTCGCGGCGCTTTTCTCTTGCCCCGCTAAACCCTTCCCGCTCCCCCACAAACAATCGACCCGCCGCGTCCCACCTCAACACTCGCACCCTGCGACGGCATAACAAGCTCCACGCAAGCGGACCGCCAAGCACACAAGCCCGCGTTAGCGCGCTACAATCCCACCATCGTGGTCATTGGCTCCTCCATCAGCCATTACCTCATCGTCGAGAAGCTCGGCGAGGGTGGCATGGGTGTCGTCTACAAAGCCGAAGACACCCAGCTCCGCCGAACCGTTGCGTTGAAGTTCCTCCCTCGCGAAACACTCGACGAGGAAGAGGTCAAAGCCCGTCTGATTCGTGAGGCGCAAGCCGCTGCCGCCCTCGATCACCCCAACATCTGTCACGTCTACGGCATCCACGAAGAAGACGGCGAAACCTTCATCGCCATGGCCTACATCGCTGGGCCGTCGCTGGCGGACAAGATCAAGGAGCGCCCGCTGCCGCTGGAGGAAGCCCTCTCGATCGCCGCCCAGATCGGCGAGGGACTGCACGAAGCCCATGAGCACGGAGTCGTTCATCGGGACATCAAGCCACAGAACATCCTGCTGACCGCCAAAGGTCAGGTGAAGATTCTGGACTTCGGGCTGGCGGCGCTAACGGGGCGCTCGAAGCTGACCAAGACCGGCACCACGATGGGCACGCCCGCCTACATGGCGCCGGAGCAACTCGAAGGGAGAAACGTCGATCGTAGGGCGGATGTCTGGGCACTGGGCTGCGTGTTGTACGAGATGCTCACGCAACGCACGCCGTTTGAGGCGGATTATGAACAGGCAATTGGCTACGGCATTCTCAACGAGGATCCCGAGCCGGTAACGGCGCAACGCGCCGGTCTATCGCCGGAGATCGATCGGCTATTGAGCAAGGCCCTAGCGAAGGATCGAGACGAGCGCTACCAACACGCCGACGAACTGTTGGCGGACCTGGGAGTGCTTCAGAAACAGACTGGGGCTCGGAAGGCGTCGTCGGGCCGCTCGACGATCTTGCGGACGACGCAGATGACCAGTGCGGTCCCGGCGACGATGACGGCAGGTCAGACGGTGACCCATGCGGAAGCGCTGCCGCCTGACGCCGTGATCGTGCAACGAAGCAGCCAGCGAGCGCTACAAGCTTTGGCTGCAGTGCTCGGCATCGCCTTCCTCGGCCTACTGGTGTTCAACTTCACCCAGGCCCCGCCCGAGATACCGCTGCGGCGCTTCTCATTCGCGCCAGACGGATTCACCCAAGACACTTCGCGCATCTCTCCAGACGGCAAGTTCATTCTCTTCCGGGCCAGGACCGGTGACCAAAATAGCCTCTGGCTGCGATCGCTTGAGAACGAGTCCGCCCGCGAATTGGCAGGCACGGCAGGAGTGCTCCGTGGGGGCTTCTGGTCTCCAGACAGCCTGTCGATCGGATTTGGAACTGGCGCCGAATTGAAGAGAGTCTCGATCAATGGCGGAGACCCGATCACGCTCTGTGAGTTGCCGGCTGGCGGCCAGCGCGCTTTTGTGGGGGGAACCTGGAGCCCCGACGGCGAGCGCATCGTGTTTTCCTCTGGTCTGCGCCTGTATGAGATCCCTTCCCGCGGCGGTGAGCCCGAGCTGCTGTTTGATGTCAGCGACGGCCCTCGGCCCTACTCTCTCCGCCCCCATTTCTTGCCCACCGACGGCGGGTCTCACGGCCTTGCGTATGTAGCGGCAGTGAGCGGGGCTGATCAAATGCTCGCGGTCATGGATCTCGAGACCGGCGAGCGCCGCGAGTTGGGACCAGGCAGTGCGCCCTTCTACTCGTCTGACGGTTACTTGACCCATGGGCTCGCGAACGCCCAGGACGAAGGATTGCGGGCCTTGCCCTTTTCTCTCGATACGTTGGTGGCGACCGGCCAGTCGTTTCCCATTGATGAAACTGGCAGGGTTGCCAGTGTCTCAGGAGACGGAACGCTGGTGTACACCGATCGTCCAGCAGCCAGCAGCAGCCAGACTGTCTGGCGAGCCCGTACCGGCGTGGTGTTAGAGGCCGTCGGCCAACCGCAGCCGAACATCGGGGCTCCCTCGCTCTCGCCCGACGGCCAACGGGTCGCCGTGAGGTCGGACGAGAGCGGGAACGCTGACATCTGGGTCCACGATTTGACCCGCTCCACCAAGACGCGGTTGACGTTTGAAGACCAAAACGAGGTCCGTCCGGCATGGTCGCCCTCGGGCCGGGAGATCGTCTACCAATACATAGGGCCGCCGCACCGCCTGATGCGCCGAGCCGCCGACGGCACGGGCGAGGCCGTTGTGCTATTGGAGGCCGGCTTTACCCTGGTCAGACCCGAATGGTCGCGCGACGGGCGCTATCTGGTCTATGACGAATTCAATCCGGCGGCGGGGTCACGGAACGATATCCGTTATATCGAGTTGGGGACCGATGGCGAAGCCGGCGAACCCGTCATGTTTCTCGGCTCGCCCGCCGACGAGCAGATGGCGAAGCTCTCGCCCGACGGTCGGTTTCTGGCTTATGAGTCCAACGAGTCGGATCGCTATGAGATCTATGTGCGTTCGTTCCCCGGCGGCGACGGCAAGAGGCAAGTGTCAGCAAACGGCGGACAGCAGGCGCGCTGGCGCAGCGACGGCAGAGAGTTGTACTACGTCGAGGGCGACACGCTGATGGCGGTCTCGGTCTCGACCGAATCGGCTTTCACTCTGGGGCAGCCGCAACAGTTGTTTGAGGCTCCTGGCTTAGCCTTAACGGCAACCGGCGCCAGTGGGGGCTACGACGTCTCGGCCGACGGTGAACGATTTCTGACGGTGGCGCCCGCCGAGGGTGCCGAAGCCGCGTCCACCACGATCCGCATCGTCCAGAACTGGCACGAAGAGTTCCGCGACCGCAACCAGTAGCGCCAGGCAACGGTCACCCTTGACCGTCCACGAGCCACTCACAACCGTCCGCCAATCCGAGCCGCGAACGCAAGAGAGCGGCCTCTTCCCGCAGTGTGACGGTCGAAAAAATAAACTTGCACAAACAAAACAAAGGACTTCCGTCCACATGCCCTCCAAAACACCCCAAAAAAGCTTGCACCCATATGCCACCCTCAAATCAGAAGCACGCTAGATTTTTGTGAGGTTAGCTAGCGTCTCCAGTCGACTGGAAACAAACCTTCGGTGAGTTGGCCTACCAAAATGCCAACACCGTAACGAGGGAGCAGTTCCTCAGGGCCGGCCCAATACTTCGGTGCTTCCCCGCTTAGTTGGGATTCACAATCCGTTCGTTCGGCGTCGTCTGTTGCAACAGATGGTGTCGGGCGGCGGTCTTACTTCCAAACTTGCTCCACACGTGGGAGCAGTGCGTCTTACCCCCGAAAGGGAACAAGCCCGCGCTAGCGGCCGCGAAGCGGCCAAGCCCCCACGCTAGTGGGCGCGCTAGCGGCGTGCTTGGCGTGCAGCGTCCATGAAGCTGCCCACGTCCATCGCTCGCTGGACAGTGATGTCACCGGCAGCCACGCCGACGGCGTCAGGCTCAACGGTACGAGACGCACGCATCAAACGCGACTCCCGGACACCGACCACAAGATGGCGTTCGTGGTCGCTAATCGTCGTCGAACCATCTGTTGAACTTGTCTCGACATGAAACACGCCCTGCCATAGCCCCACGGTCGGACCGAGAAGGCTGTCTGGTGTTTCGGTCAAGAAAAGCACGAGCCCGTCGCCCACGGAAAACCGCGGCATACCCTGAATGTAGGTGCTTTCATCGTCAAGTTAGCCACCGACCATACGGAACGCGTAGTCGGTCCCAATCAACTCCTGCGGCACCGCCTCCGAGGCACGAATGGTGACGGTTGAGTAGATATATCCGTTAGGATCGCGGTCAGCGAGGGTGCTGACGACTTCGCCGGATATCGCTGTATCGGACGCACGGCTAAGTTGATCAAAGCTGACCTCAATAACGCTTGAAGCGTCCAACCGCCCTGCAGCGGAAAAGAGGACAAGAGCAACCAGAAGATTCTTGATGAGTTTCATGTCGACTATCTCTTTCTCGCCTACTGCACGGTGACGTTGGAAGTACTCGAGTCGACGCCAATGCCCACCGTGATCGGAACACGGCCGCTGACGCCCTCCGGAACGATGATGTTCGCCTGACCTACGCCGGCGAGGCCCGGAGCCATCGCCCGCAAGGGTCGTTGGCAAAGGAAATGAGGTCGCTTGAGCCGTTTCGGTGGAGAACTTGTCGCCGTACAGCGTAATCAACGAGCCCGGAGCCAGATCACCTGAGCTTGAGTTCGCGCCATTGACCGCACCCTCGCTAGTTAGCTGGGGAAAGTCCTCTTCGGTGATCTCGGGAACAACCGTGAGGTCCACCGCGATCACCGCAGGAGGTTCCGGCATGCCGTCGGATGAAATAGAGACCGTTGCCGTGTAATCGCCGAGGCCCAATCCTGCGTGATCGATCAAGACCTCAATGTGCTGTTGGGAATCGAATAGGCCGGTTCGGGGTTCGGTCCTCACCCACGGTTCTGACGCCGCAGCCGTCCAGCGCTGGCCCTCCTGCCCGAATATGTGAGCCTCTTGCCCGAAGGGCGCCAAGCCGCCTTCGGCCGCATCGAAATGCATCGTCTGCTCGCGCTCCCAAATCCGGATGGACGGCTCGCTGCCGGTCGGATAGAGGAAGCGAACGCCCTCCATCTCGGAACTCGATAGATCTTGACGAACCTCTTGCAAGTCGACGACCGACTCCATGACAGTTCGACCGACTACGCAGTTATCGTTGTGGTCGAGGCCGAGCGAATGACCCAGTTCATGCATCAATACCGTTTCGAAGTCGATCTCACCCGAGGTCAGATCGACGCCGTAAGGAATCGCGGGGTTAAAGAAAATATCGGAATCCTTGATGCCCCTGATCAGCGAGGCGTCTTTCGAGATCAGCGTCACGGCAAGAGTGGTTGCCCAGAAATCGATGACTCCGCCGCCCGGTCCCAATCGAGTGTGGGGGGGGAGGTGAGGAAGGGCATCCAAACGTGTCCAGATCGGTCTTATAGGTAACACCATGGCGAGATGCCATGGAAGGAGACGTGTCGGTTGGAAGAACGCAAGAGATTCATTGAAGACTGGCTGCGAGCGATTCGCGGTCACGAAGTTCCCTTGGAATCTCTGGTCGATCAATACGTCGAAGCTCGGGATCGCCTTCGGCCCAATTTCGTTTGGATAGCCAATCACCGCGAAGTTTCCCGGCTTTCAAGCTTCTACCGGTGGCTGATCGAGGATCTGCGCCTCAACCAACGATGGGGATAGAAGAATTATTGTCAGTAGGATCCAGCTGGTCCGATTCATCATGACGCCGCTCAGGAAACTGTCGTACCACGCGATCCGCTAGGGAGCGCAAAACTATAGGAGCCCGCAAAAGCGCGGTCCTCCACGCGTATTCAACGATAGTGACCCCGAGAAACACCCTCCGCTATTTCTAGGATTCTCCCCCTCCCAATTCGCCTTAGCCAGAACCTGAGACCGCTGGACTTCGCCTAAGCCCTTATAAATGAATTAGTTTCCGGCGAAGCACGGACTCGACTTCCGCCAGGTCGCGTGCTACAGGACACTCCACCGGTAGCCCCGGCAGTTCCGTGCCCTGTTCGAGCCAAGCCAGCACCGGCTTGCGGTAGCGAAGAGCCAACTGGACCTCGCTCAGGGTCCCCTCACCACCGGGAAGCACGACCAAGATGTCAGAGCTCAAGACGTTGATGTGGTTGCGAGAGCCAGGGTCGCGGCCAGCTGCGCCGCTCAAGGGCAAGTGGGTCGCAATCGGAATCTCCACCCACAGATTGGGGTAGCCGTCGCGGCCCGAAGGAAGAATGCCGATCGGGCTCCCACGGCGCTCCTCGCACCCAACGAACGCGCGCGTCACTGATGCCATTACGCCGCCACCGCCACCGGTCAACAAATGAACGTCCAGTCCTGCGAGCAGCCGCCCTAACGGCTCGGCTCGGTCAGGCCACTCATCGGACCCCGATCCCATGACCCCGACAATTGGATGTCTTTGTAACAGCAACTGATCGATCACCCGCGGAGCTGCCAGCACAGTGTAAGTTATAGGCATGACCCCGGAAGAAGTAGCCGAGGCGGTTGAAGAGATCCGCCGCCGGGTCCGGCGACGACACAAGAAAGCTGCCGATGCAGAGATCGAGCCTCCAGTGCAGCTGTCGGTGACACCGCTCACCATCGCCCGAGACGTCGTGGAGGCGCGTTCGAGCTACATCGGCCGCGTCAATCCCCGTAGCGGCGGTTGGGTCAACGGCGTTATTCAAAAAGGTAAGCGCGGAATCGCCCACGGACTCGGTTGGATGGTCCGAGGCCAGATCGAATTCAACCAGGCCGTCGTCAACTATATGGACCAGAACGATCGCGTCATGGTCGAGCAGAACGCGACGGCATACGAGACGATGCAAGACATCGCCGACGTTCGCAAAGCCCAAATCTGGATGGAAGAGCTGAGGGAAGCGCATACCAAGATGGAGATGCGTACACTCCAGATTCTTCGTACCGTCGAGGCGTCTGGTCGGCGACGCGACGAGCTATTTCAGGAAGAACGCGTCCAATTTCAGCAAGAACGCGTCGCAATGCACAAGGACTACAAGCAGGCCCTAAGTGCTGCCAGCAAGCAGATTCAAGAGCGACTGTGGGGCGACTTGGATCAACTCAAAGTCGAGCACGAGAGGCAGATCCACACCGAACTTCGCACCATCCGTAGAAAGCTTGCCGCGGCTGGTGGCGATTCGATCGCGCGGTCTGTCGGAACCGCCGTGGCCTCCGCACCACCTCCGCCAGCTCCACCAGCCGAGTCCTTCGACTACGCCTCATTTGAAGAGCGGTTTCGCGGCGATGAACAGTACGTTTCAGGCAGCCAAGAGTTCTACCTTCCCTACTTTGCAAATCTGTCGAAGGTTGTCGACCTCGGATGCGGCAGAGGTGAGTTCCTCGCCGAACTTGCCTCCCGCGGAGTCGAGGTCCTAGGGGTCGACCTCGACACGACGGCCCTAGCGGCATGCCGCGAGAAGAACCTGCCAGTCGAGCAGGCCGATATCTTTGAGTTCCTAGGCCGTCAGGCAGATGGGTCTTGGGCCGGGATCATGTGCGCTCACGTGATTGAGCATCTACCGCCCCTGCAGCTCCAGGAGTTGACGGACCTCTGCTACAGCAAGCTACGTCCGGGCGGAATCCTCGCCTGCGAGACGCCGAATCCGGGCTGCCTCGCGATCTTCGCGGGCGATTTCTACCTCGATCCGACGCACCGCTCACCCATACCGGCCGGTCGCATGAACTTCCACCTCAAAGAGTCTGGCTTCTCGTCGATCGAGACGGTCGAGCGACACCCCGCCCCGGAAGTCTTCTCAGAACTACGTGCTCTGGACGACATGCCACAGACCGCCGCCTTCCGGCAGAGGTTCTTTGGCGGCCTAGACTATGCGATCATCGCCCGTAAGCCAGCGGAGTGATGGAATTTACAGGCGAGCGAGTCATACCGGGGAAAACCGATCCCGATCTCTTCAACGAGCATCTGGCCCGTTACCGATTTGCGGAGACCCTCGCCAGCGGGCGTAGAGTGCTCGACGCAGGTTGTGGTGCAGGTTATGGTACCGCCCTGCTCGCCGAACGAGCCGAATCCGCCTGCGGCATTGACCAATCGCAAGAGACAGTGCGATGGGCCAAAAATGAGTACGGTGAAGACAAGGCTTCCTTCACTCAAGCCGACTGCTCCGCATTCCCCTTCCGAGACGGCTCGTTTGATCTCGTTACCGCCTTTGAAATTATCGAGCACCTACCCGACTGGAAAGGACTGCTTCTCGAATCACGCCGCGTACTGACCGACAACGGTCAACTCTTGGTCTCTACTCCCAACCGGCTCTACTCGGAAGAGTCTCGTGCAGAACCGAACGAATTCCACGTGCACGAATTCGACCACGCCGAGTTCAAGCAGGAGCTAGAAAGCGTCTTCCCTCACGTCACGATGTTCTTTGAGAATCATACGCAAGCCATCGCGTTTCAAACGCCCGACCTGCAAGGTGTTCGTACTGTGATGGGAGGGGGGCCGCCAGAACCGGCGGATGCGCACTTCTTCTTCGCGGTTTGCTCCGGGCAACCCCAATTCGGAGCCCCAGCGTTCCTTTACGTGCCGACCACCGGCAACGTCCTGAAGGACCGCGAGCAGCACGTCGCCCTGCTAGAACAAGAAGTGAAGACCAAGTCCGCATGGCTCGACAAGGCCACCAGGGAGCTTGAGGCTTTCAGCAAGATAAACCTAGAAATGGAGGCCGAGTTAGCGGACAAGATCGCCTGGGCACGTTCTCGCGACGAAGAGATCACGCAAGCCGCAGCGAAGATCGATGAACTTGAGGCTCGTGTCGAAGAGATCGCGAGCGCACGTCGCTGCTAGAACAAGAAGTGAAGACCAAGTCCGCATGGCTCGACAAGGCCACCAGGGAGCTTGAGGCTTTCAGCAAGATAAACCTAGAAATGGAGGCCGAGTTAGCGGACAAGATCGCCTGGGCACGTTCTCGCGACGAAGAGATCACGCAAGCCGCAGCGAAGATCGATGAACTTGAGGCTCGTGTCATCGAGCGCACGGCGTGGGCCAAACGCGCACAAGAGCAACTCGATAAGACCTGGGGATGGAGGGCATATCGGCTCGCCCGCAAGTTGGGCATCGCGCCGGTGCCGCCCGACCCCAAGAGCTAGCCGAACATCCTTTGCTTGGCGCCCTCAGTAAGATAGGGGTAGCCCTGTGACCTGCTACTCCAACCTGAAGGACGCCGTTCTCGACCTCGATCCGCTGCTGATCCGAACCCTCGGGGCGTTCTCCATTGACGACCACGACGACGACTATCTCGTCACGTTTCGGTTCATGATCTATGGCCAGCACTTGGAGCGTCCGTCAGACGTCGATCAGTGCCCTGACACCCGTGTCTTGCTGGATGGCAAGCTCGATCTCGAACGCGAAATCGCCGACCTCGACGAATGTGAAATTCTAGGCTCACTCAACGCAGCCCTAGTAACCGCTGGCTTTGAGGAGAGCACATCCCAAGCTCCACGATGGGTCGTCAAGACTCACGCCGGATCCCAAGGCGAACGCATCGAGTGGCGCAACTCGATCGTTTAACTTTAAATCCCTTAGAATGGTGCGATGCCGAACTTCGTCGTGGAGTTCTTCGAAGGGCTGGGCCTTCCCCGCGCCCTTGTCGACGTGCTGGTCTTGCCCCTGTTGGCCGCCCTGGTCATCTGGGTCCTTCGTCTAGTCTTCCTACGTGCGATCAAGAAACGCTTTCGTCGGCCTCAAGATCTCAGACGCTGGCGTCGCATATCCGTCTACGTTGCGCTGGTCGCGGCGGGTCTCATTTTCTGGCAGATTTGGCTCACCAGTCTAGAGCAGCTCGCTCTCCTCGTCGCAGCACTCACTGAGCTTGAGTCCAGCACGACGCTGGATTGGCTGAACGCTACACTCGCCGTCTTCTTCTCGACCGTCGCACTGATTCTAGTCATCTCGATTCTGCGTGCCATCCGTAGGGCCCTGATGGTTCGCCTCCGAGCCTGGTCGATATTTGCGAAGTCCGTTCGATTTCAGCGCCTGGACGTACTGACTCCAGCGCGAGTACGTGATGGTGTCAGCGGGGTCATTCGAGCGCTGTACTTCCTGTTACTGTGGGCATCCGTCGGCCTCTACGTATTGACTGTTCTTGAGGCATACCCCGGCACAGCGCAATTCAGCGGCGGGCTTCTCCGTTACTTCGCAGCAGCCGCACTGGATATTGGGACTGCGTTCGTCGACTATCTACCCAACCTCGCCTACCTGGTAGTTATCTTTTTCGTGGCACGGTACTCCCTCAAGCTGATGCGTTTCCTTTTGGAGGCTACCGGTAGAGGAGACTTATCCTTCCCGGGGTTTGACCGGGAGTGGGCCGAGCCAACTTACAAGTTGGGCCGGGTTGTTTTGATTCTCTTCACCGTCATGGTGAGCTACCCCTACCTGCCTGCCGCGCAGTCGGACTTATTTCAAGGGTTCTCCATATTCCTTGGAGCGCTGGTCACCCTCGGTTCGACGGCTATCGTCGGCAACGTCATCTCCGGGATCGTCCTCACTTACACAGGCTCGTTTCGTATTGGCGATCGCGTCCGAATCGGCAGTATCACGGGCAACGTTCTTGAGAAAACGCTCTTCGTCACTCGCATGCGAACCGTAGAAAACGAAATCGTTTCCATCCCCAACGGCATCGTGCTGACTGGCTCGGTAACCAACTACGCACGGTTGGCCAAAGATAAGAGCCTCATTCTGACCGTGCGAGTCGGCATCGGCTACGACGTACCCAGAAGCAAAGTCCATGAGCTCCTGCTTGCCGCAGCCGCGAAGACGGAAGGAATCGTTCCCAATCCCCCCACCGCTGTATGGCAGATCAGCCTCGACGACTACGCCGTTACCTACGAACTACGCGCCGCAACTAGTCGTCCTGTAAGAATGGCCGTGGTGCGGTCTGATCTCAACGGTCATGTCCTCGACGCCTTCAACGAGGCGGGCATTGAGATCATGACTCCAGACGTTCAGAATTTGCGCGACGGCTCGTCGCCCGCTATTCCAGCTGAGTACGACCCTCCGCCGGGACCGGTCGCCAAACTACGCGTCGACCTCAAGAACGCAGCCGATGCGCTACGTACGTCGCGATAAGCAGCCGTAGGAGTCTGTCTCTTCGGCGACCATTCTTGTCCGCGGGAAGGCCGAATTTGTCCGTTTGTTGGCCGCTATTGTCCATCCAATGTCTGCGGATGTCCGCCGGATTCAGCAGTCCTGACGTCAGCATCCCGTCTCAGAACGCGGGTCGGGTCACTTGAGACACGCGCCTCCTCGGGTGCCGCCGACCAACGTGGTCATCCACGGGCATCGGCGAACATTAGGGATCTCTAACGGCGAATGTTTACCGACGGCGATCACTCGACGGCGGCACCAATCCGTTCAACCGGAAATGGACGGCCATCTGCGCATACTCGTGCTCCAAGTGAATCGTATTCCCGTAGAGCGAGCCCAGCAGCGAACGGCTACCGCGACGGCCAGCGATCATATCCGTTGCCGAAGCATCCGTTAGAGCACCGTACGCCCGGTCACACACTTCCAGCCCGCTAGAAAGAGCGGCCACCAGGGACTCCTTTGAGTCGGTACCGTCAAGAGACACTTGCCTCCGGTCGCCGATCAGTCCCGAACATGAACGCACCGCGGAGCTGGCCGTATGCGCCACCAACGTACCGAAGCTCTGGCTCTCGGGAGCAGGTTTGAAGCTGTACTTATCAGCGGGCATCCGCTCGGCTGCGGCCATCAAGTTGCCTCTAGTGCGGTTCCAAGACTGGCGAGCCTCGTCGCTCAGCGGATTGTCCTGTGCCAACAAAGGGAGGGCTGCGGCAAAAACGACCGCAAGCAAGGTCGACAAAAATCTATGCATAGTTGTTTCTCCGAAATACGCTGCCCGAGTATAGGCCTGCCAGTGGGATGCACACAACAACCAAAAAACTCGACGAGCCGCTACCGGTCCTCCGTATCAAAGAGATGATTCGCACTCGGGAACGTACTGCTCGTTAGGCGACAGTTCAGCCCGTCACCACCCCAAAACTGCGGTATGTGGAAGGTCTTTGGTGCGGCATAGACGATGTCGCCCTGTTTGGCATAAACCGCCGTCTCCACGTCGCCCTCAAATATCCAGCGCAACTCGCCCAGCATCACCACCCAAAACTCGGCGAAGTCCGAATGGAAGTGTCCGCGATAACCCGGCTCGAGTGGTCGCTCGACGGCCGCTTGCCCACAGATGAAGTTCCCCCGGACACGGTTTTTGCGCATCGCGGGTCGACTCCACCGCGCCCGGTCTTCGTTCTCTTTCGCCAACTCATAAACGTTGACGTGAGACGGCCAAGGCTCACCGCTCGGCGGCACAACATCAAGCGGGTTCGGCCCCGTACTCAACCGCACCGGGATGTATTCGATCGATGTCTCCGCCGCATCCGTCGGCTTCTGCTCAAACACCGGCGTCGCGGCGTAGAGCGTCACTTCGAAACGAATCGCGGGCTCGTCACCAACAACTTCGAGCGAGTGCAACATACGCTCTGGGACGAACACGTACGAACCCTTCGTCGCTTCAATCTCTTCAAAGCCGCCCTCGGGCTTCTCGATCTCAAAACGAATGCGCCCCTCAAGCACGGCCCACCAAGCAGGAGAGTCGGCATAGAGCCGACGCTCATACCGCGACCCAGGTGCTTCACGAATCATATAGGCCAGTGAGTTGCCATCGTCGATCACCTTCTCGCGCCAGTTGGTCCGCCCAGCATTCTTGGCCTTCAGATCGTCGAGACGAGTGATCGGTTGCATCGGTGCTTCGTAAACCGTTCTCGCAACCGGCTTCGGATAGTAGAAGACCCTTTGCTCTTGAGCACTAGCAGCAGCGGCCAAGAGTACGACACAGCATATCAGTCGAGCAGTCATGGCAAGATTTAACCACACTGGCGCTCCCGCGTACGCCAGCCTCTGTTAGAATCAGCGAGCCATGCGACTCATTCTCCCCCTTCTACTCAGCCTAGCGACCGTGGGCATTCTCTCCGCCGACCACCACTTGAGCGGCGAGCGGCAATACCTCGAACTGCGCACCTACCATCTGAGCGCTGCCGAAGACATTGCAGCGATCGACGGTTACATGGAGCATGCACTACTGCCAGCGCTCGACCGCCAAGGCATCGGCCCCGTGGGCGTCTTCTCCAAAACCGCAGACAACGAGGACCAGTCGCCGAAAGTCTACGTCGTGATTCCCTACGACTCGATGGAGCAGTTTGCCTCCATGCAAGAGACGTTGGACGCCGATGCCGCGTATCAGCGAGCCGCCTCCGGCTACTTCGCCGCTTCGAGCGAAGACCCACGCTTCGAGCGGATCGAGAGTGAGTTACTGCACTCCTTCACGGCATGGCCACGAGTGGTCGTTCCCGCGCAAAAGACTGCGGGCAAAGACCGCCTCTTCGAGCTGCGCATCTATGAGAGCCACAGCGAGAAGAACGGTACGGTCAAGGTGGAGATGTTCAACAACGGCGAGGTGCCAATCTTCTTGTCTGCTGGGCTTCAGCCGGTCTTCATGGGCCGCGCCATGACCGGTCCGAACACGCCCAACCTGACCTATATGGTCGTGGTCGATGACAAGGCTGCAGCGGATGCGGGCTGGGATAACTTTCGCGCCCACCCAGATTGGAAGAAGATCTCAGCCGTCGAGAAATATAAAGGGACCGTCTCGAAGAGTCACTCGATCTGGCTGAGCCCGCGCCCGTATTCTGGCTTGTAGTTCGGATTCGACCGTTGGGGATTGGGTCACAAGTCGATCCCGATTGGTGACATCCACCTTCGACCGTTACTTGCCACAGAGCCTCGCCATACTGGGTTCCCAAGCGCTCTGGCCGGATGTCGGTCGCTTCCGAGTCAGTATAGGGTCTAGTTGGCGGTCGGAGCCAACGGCAGCTCGACCGTGACGCTTTGCATGGGGTCGAGGTCGACAGCTCGTGCAAATGACTGTAAGGCGTTCTGTACCGCGGGATCCATCAGTTGTACTGTGTTCGTGGAAGGAGCCGCGTACAACGTGTAGGCTCCGGGCGGAACCGAATCAAAGCTGAAGCTGCCGTCGGGCATCGTTTCAGCGGTAGCGGCCTTCAGGTGAGCCGCCTGGTTCGGGTTGGGAATCAGCGCCACGCGGGCTTTGATCGGCCCACCTCCGGCGCTCTGAGATCGTCCCTGCCTTACGTGGCCGGTGATCGTCGCGCCATCGAAGGCGATTACCGCCTGCACGCCCAGAAGCGGCGTATGTTCGAAAACCTCCAACTCGAGAGCGGGTAGCCTCTGTCCGGCGAGCTGTAGCGCCTTGAGATAGGCGCCCGACGGGAGACCCAGTATTTCGAAGCGGTAGGTTTCCGCTGGAACGCCTTCGAGGCGGAATTGCGACGTCGCTTCGACCTCGGCCTCCGCATCCGGCGCCCACGAGGGCAGAAGCACCGAAGAAAAGTAGACCGTCCAATCCGTGGGTTCGACGCCGTCGGGTGGATCTTCAAGCACGATTTCACCCCAAACGGGCTGACCGGGACCGAGCGTGATAGCGATATTCTCGAGCGATCGGTTGGTGATGGCGACCCGTCGCTGAGCAGTCCTATCGTCGATGTCCAGGTGGCGAACGAGAATCTTGTAATCGCCCGGACTGAGTCCGTGAAGCTCGAAAAGCCCTTCCGGCGACACAATAGTCCTCTCCGGGAGATCCACAACAAGGCCGTCGTCGATTTGGTGAGCGCTTACCTGACAGCCAAAGCACGGCTCGCCCTCGGTTTGATCCCAAACCGAACCCGAGACCGAGTAGGCGGCCTTTCGTGAGAGTTCCAAATCGATGCCGCTGACTTCGTGGCCCCAGCCGACTGTGACGGGCAGCGCCTGTGAGGGCGCCGAGGTCCTGGGGTAGTAGACAGCCGCTGTCCCGGCGTAGAACTCCCCCGCGGGCGTGCCTGGGCGTGGAGGCTGCACTTGTACCAAGTACTTGCCGGCAGGCAAGCTGTGAACGCGATATTCGCCCAGGTCGTTGCTTTCTGACCTGGCGGCCACACCCACCCAAGCTCCCGTTTCCCCGTATCCGAGAGCGTATACCTTTACCCGCGCCTCGGGTACGGGCTCTCCTTCGGAATCGAGCACTCGTCCGGAGACGGCGCCGGTCGGCTGAAGCTGAAACACCGGGTCGCTTCGATCGGGGCCGGTGTGAGAATTCGGACGGGCCGTGACCGCTGTCAACGTGCGGTATCCGCTTTTTCGCAGGGTAAGCTCGTACTCACCTTCCGGCAGTCCCAGAAAGGCAAAGCCGCCTCCCGGCCCACTCATCGCAGTTCGCGTGAATTTCGTGTTTGCAGAAGACAAACGCAGGGAGGTCAGTACGCTTTTGAGCGGCTCGCCGGTTGTTGCCGAACGGACTAGGCCGGAAATTCGGCCGTTAGGCTTGTCCCCCGGGCCTTCAGCCGCCCACAGCGCAGCGGCGGCGAGAGTCAATGCGGCAAGTCTTCTCATGGGACGGCTCGCAGGTCAATTTCGACCTGACTGTCCGGTGGGACTTGTATGAGATTCTCCGCGCAGCCGGCCGCCTCCCAACTCGCCTCGTCCTCGACTTCGTATGGCTGAATATCGGCCCAGGCGCAGATGCGATACTCGCCGGGAACGATCTTCCCAAAAACAAAGCGCCCCTGCTGGTCGGCCTTGACCAACACCTTTCCGTCCGCCCCGTCGACGGCTGCCCAAGGGTGAGGCAGCGGCCGTCGGCCGCTCGGTTCGCGAATCGTCCCATAGACGTGGCTGTAGTCCGCCGCAACCGCAATCGACAGGCGCTGGCTCCCGGATGAGACCGCGACGTCACTGGCAGACGCCAGGTCCGCGCCCTGCCGAACCCCTTTGACATAGAACAAAGACGACGCGGCCTCGATGCGATAGGACCCGGGCAACAGATCATGCAGTTCGAATCTCGGGTCCTCCGGCTTGATCGAAAACAAACGGGCGCCCAACCCGTCATTGGACACCAGTCGCAATCGAAACTGAGGCGGCGCTGTTCCACCCTGCAGTTCCACAACCCCCATTACCGAGCCGGTGGCGGCAGGACGAAGAACCATACCTGCGGTGTCGCCGCGCACGTCGATGGGGTCAAGAACCGTTCGGGTGCTCCGAGCGGGGCTTCCCTTCGAGACCGTCGCTGAGGCGAGGTAGCGGCCCTCGCCAACGGCCGGAAAGCGGAATGCGGCGGCTCCTGTAACACTCGCGGAAAAGCTCCGCCGCGAACCCGATTCTTCTTCCAGGCGCACCCGGACGCGGTCCCCCGGTGCGATGCTGACGCCGCTCAGCACTCCAGAGACCTCGAATACGGCCCGGCTCCCCAAGGTGATGGTCAGCCCGTCGATCAGCTCCCCATCATGAACCTCCAATTCGATGGTTCTGGTCTCTCGGGGAGAATTAGAAGCGCTGGCCTGGGCTGTCAGGCGATACACGCCGGGGCGCAGTCCGGCCAGGCGGAACCGTCCCCGCTCGTCGGTCGTGGCTTGCGCAGCGCCGGTCGTGGTTGGTGAAGAAAGCTGCGATCGTGGCAAGCGTCGAAAAGCGCTGTCTCCAGAAGACCCGGCGGCGGGTCGGGCGGAAATCCGGACCCGATCGATCGGCTCGCGCAGCCCGTCGAGCACCTGCCCGCTGACGACCGCTCCTCGGATCATCTCGAAATCGATGCTTCCCTGAGCGCAGTTCGAAGAGCAATCGAGAATGACCTGGGAATCGCTGCGTCCGGCGGCTCGATCCGTATAGTATCCGGACCGCGAACTGCTCAAAACGATTCTCTGTGGAGGAAGTTCGGCGAACAGATAGCGGCCTCCGTCGTCCGTACGAGCGGTTTTCAGCAGGCGGCCTTGCAGAGACTTCGCCGTGACGTAGACCCCCGACAGGGGACTTAAGACCGCTCCGTCATGAAGATAGACGGTTCCGTGTGGAGCGGCGGAAGAGAGGGCCGAGAGCGGGGCGGCCACAAGCAGCGGGAGCAACAAACACCGTGAAACCGGCAGCACGGCTCGCATCGGAAAAACGAGCCGACTCCGGCTCGCCTCGTGCCGCTGCAGTCCGTCGTCGTGCATCGTACGTGCCCGCCCCCGCCTGGTTCAAACCAGCAGTGTACCTGAGTTGTTCCGGCTACTAGGGCTTCGGTGTGTACGTGATGTCCCCTATATTTATCGTTCCGGCAAGGAAGCTCTTTCTCTTGTTTTTGCCCGCACCACTTGAAAGTCTCATCTCGACGAGTGGTGCATCAATAGTAACCAATACATCACCACCCGCAAGAGTTACTGAACTTGCGTTAAGAACGCCTCCCGAGTACCGGTTTCCGTTGGCGTCGGCAAATTTCGGCTGGACTCCAACGACGCTCTTCGTCTTCTTGTCTGCATAAGTCAGGAGATGTCCCCTGATGATGAGAATGTCGTCACCACGGTCCTCTTCCGAGCCCAGTATCCCATCTTCGCCCGGCAACCAAAAGTCATTCAGACAATTGCCAAAATATGCGGCACCGGCTATACCGTCAATTAATGCGGAGCCGTAACATGGTTGATCCAGCTATGCCGGATCTATAAATGATCGCTCATCATCTCCGGAAATAACGGAACTATCTCCCTGTATTACGCAGTCCTCAGGCGGGTCGACGAGAACGCACGGATCAAGGTCTAGTCCCCCAGGGCCGAGGATCACATCCATGCGGATTGGCTCTTGTTTGGACGGTTTGCCAGCCTCCGCGGAGTACGGCACGCCGACGAGCAACACGACGAGGCCACAGAGAATCAGGAGGAGTCTGCAAGTCGTCGGTTTCAAATCGAGAACTCGCAAGTTCTTTCGCATTTGCCCTCCCCTCTCGATAGATGTGTTTGAAGACGGTTTCTGAACTCCATCCCACAGGCTGAGTCTACGCAGAATCGTAACTTTTCTCGACATCTCATCTCCTCTAACCTTTTCGCCTCTGACCAACCGGCTTCGACCGAGCTAAACGCGACCTAGGTCACCGTCGAAGACGCTTCGCGATACCAAGCAGCAGCGGCTCTCAAAACCTGCCCTTGGGGCGGTCGGCCACAGCTTGGATCGAGCGGCGCGAACGGCTCTCTCATGGACGGCTCAATCGTTTCTCGAATCTTCCGCACCGCTGAGGGCCGACAACGCCTGTGAGTCTTATAGCCCCGATGCCGTGATTTGCAAAACGCTAAGTAGCGCTATTGAGCCAATTTCATACTTTTTTGCTACCCGTAGCCCCGCAGAGCGACCCGTAACCGCTGTTAGAATGCTTGCGGAGCGGCGAATGAACCCTCGCGAAGACAATCGCAGGTCTGCCGGGCTGTCCTTGAAAGAGGCACTGGTCTCCTGGAAGGAGATTGCGTCCTAGATGGACTGCCACGTAAGCACGGTCCAGCGCTGGGAGCGGGAAGCTGACCTGCCCATTCGACGCCGGTTGGCGGGAAAGCGGGCTACCCCCTACGCCTACCCGTCGGAGATCGACGCCTGGCTTGCGCAGCACAACGTGACGAACGGCGGCGAGCGCGCTGTTCGGCGACGGCGGGTGTGGCTCCTCACTGCCGCCGCCTTTGTGATCGCGATCGCTGGACTCGGCTCGACTCTGGCCCGCAGAGACAGCCCGGCGACATCTGAAAGCCTTGCTGGCGAGCCGATCGCCTTGACGCGAGACAGCGGCCTGACCGCTGAGCCGGCTGTTTCCCCAGACGGCAAATGGCTCGCCTACGTTTCCGATCGAGACGACGGAGAGAGCCTCGACCTGTGGGTGCAGCCGTTTCTGTTGCCACGCGGCGAGTCGCCTCGCCAGATCACGGACAAGACGGGCCATGTGAGGCTCCCCAAGTTTTCGCCCGACTCGACACGAGTGGCCTATGAGATGGACTATGATTCGCTCGCGGTAGGTACAAGCATCTATCCCCCTAGAAGCATCTACGTCGTCTCGCTGGCAGACAACTCCGATCGCTGGATCGCCTCCGGGATGAGGCCGAAATTCTCTCCCGACGGCCAGCAGGTAGCCTTTCGATTCGGCCGGGAATACTACGTCGTCAGCGCCGACGGTGGCGAACCGCGCGCCATTACCTCCGAGTTTGCCGTTGCCGACAGAGTGGCCTGGCTGCCCGATAGCGAGCGTTTGATGGTCTGGGGCTCCCGCTCGCGGAGGGATCCTCGCGAAGCGTGGATTGTCTCGGTGAATGGAGACCGCACTACTCAGACCGGATCCGAGTCGCTTGGGCGGGTCCGATGGCCTTCGCGCTGGACATCCAAGCACGACCGCGTGTTGTTGGCGAGGTCGGGAGATTTTTTGCTCCAGGCTTTTTCGCCCGAGACTTTTCGCCTGGAGGGCAATCCGATCCGCCTCGCCGGGCCGCGGATGGCGCAGGGGGAGTACCCCAATCTGATCGGCGACAAGCTGGTCTTCGGAATCCGCGAGTCCAACGTCGACGTCTGGTCTCTGCCGGTGGACCCGCACGGGGCTGCCACTGGCCCGGCGCGCCGCTTGACGGATCATGCGACCCAAGCCTTCTCCGCCACGGTCTCATGGGACGGCTCGAAGATCGCCTATCGTTTGAAAACCGAAGACGGCTCGGTGCGTGCTTGGTTCAAGGATTTAGCGAGTGGGAAAGACCACGCCCTTCAGCCGCAGCGGGAGCCGTCGGACCCTCCCATGATCTCCCCGGATGGTTCCCGCGTGGCGTTTACCGCTGAAACCGGAGAAGGCCCGCGACGGCCAAGGAACACGAGGCGGAGTGAGCTGTTTGTCGCGCCAACCGATGGCGGTGCCGCCCGACGCGTGTGCGGCGACTGCGGTTACGCGACCGGCTGGACGCCGGACGGCAAGGGAGTGCTCACCGTTGTCCGAAACATCGCCGACAAACGTTCGGAAATCCTACGGGTTGACGCCGAGAGTGGGAAGACGAGCACTCTGCTTAGCTGTCAGAACTGTCGCCTGGAATCATCAACACTATCTCGAAATGGGCGCTGGCTGCTGTTCGAGAACATGATCGACAACGGCCGGTCTCGGGTGATGGTGGCACCCTACGGAAATGGCTCTCAGATGATTCCCGAGAGTGCCTGGCGTACCCTTACCGATGGTGTGAGGGGAGGTTTCGCGAAACCGGTGTTCTCGCCGGATCAGAGTCTGCTCTACTTCATCTCGCACCGCGACGGGTACACCTGCATTTGGGCCCGAGCGCTCGATTCCGTGACTGCAGAACCGCGCGGCGACAGTTTCCCTGTCCGTCACTTCCACGAGTTCGCGCAGTCGAGGTCACACGCAAATAAAAAACTGGCTGCGGCGCCAGGTCAGTTGATTTTCCAGCTCTACCAAACCACCGGCAACATTTGGATGTACGACAACGTCAGCCTAGATTGACGGGCCACTGGTGAGGGGCACGAGTTCCAAAGTCGTCAACACCCCTTGCACCCCCTGCTAACCTAAAAGCAGAACGGCCCGCTCTTTCGAGCGGGCCGTTTCCATTTCCCTTGGAGACATCCCGAAATGACAGCATCACTTCATCGCGACCGATACCCCCTCAGCCCAGTATTCTGTCCGGAAATGTCCGCCCAGACAGTCAAAAATCATCATTTGTCCAATGTTATCAACAACTTAGCCCCATTTCGACCGGTCATTCGCGGACATCCACGGACAATCGCGGTCAAAACAGGCCCCCAACCGGTCTTCCCGCGGCCACCTGCGGACACGCTGGACACGCTGGAGGAATATCGGTGACCGCAACGAGGTGGGCTGGGTAGAGGGGTTCAGCTTCTGGTAGCCAGCCGTAAAACGACTGGCCTAGATCGTGAGCCCCATAAATGGGTCTGACGAGGAGTAGGGGTGACGGGGGCGTTGACATGTCGGCAATGGGGGTGAAGCAGCGGGCATTGGCAGAAACCCCTCTCTTGCGTTCAGGGCTCGGATTAGAGCGGTCGGGTGTGGCGGGTACAAACGTAGACGGGTGGCGCTCGTTCGTGTGATTGCTGAACCCTCGGACTAGAGAGTGCCGTTGATGATCATCGTTGCTCGGTCGCGTAGTACCTGGTCGGTGATGTTGGCGGTCTCTTGGAGAGCGGCATCTCTGTCGCCCATGGAGAAGAGGGTGAGGGCTAGGTTGAGTCTTGCGTCGCTGTAGCCAGGAGCGATCTGTATCGCCCGGCGGTAACTCTCGACGGCTTCCTCCAAGCGAGCTTGGCTTGCGAGGGCATTGCCGAGATTAAAGTGCGTTTGGGGTTGGCTGGAGTCGAGTTCGAGGGCGCGGCGGAAAGAGCGCTCGGCACCGCTGCCGTCACCCCTCATGCCGAGCAGGTTTCCGAGGTTACCGTGCGCGACGGCCATCGTGGGCTCCAGTCGAACAGCGGTCTGCAGATGCCGCTCCGCCTCGGTGTAGCGTTCACGACTCACTAACATGGTTGCGTAGTTGTAGTGGGCGCTAGCGTAGTTGGGTCTTAACTCCAGCGCCTTGCGGAACTCGATTTCAGCTTCGTCGGTGTCGCCCTGCTCGGTCAGCAAGTTGCCCAGGGTGTTATGAGCCGCGGCAAACTCAGGCTGGACGCGGATGGCGCGGCGAGCTGCGGCGATACCCTGCGCGCGCTCTCCGTTGACGCCATAGGCGCGCGCCAAGTTGTAGAGCGCCTCCGGCGAGTCAGGGTCCGATTCAAGGCTTTTATTCAACGCCGTGATCGCGGGGTTCGCACGGCCGAGGGTCACGAGAATATCGGCAAGATTGTTGAGGCCTTTGGAGTCATTTGGGGCGACGGCCAGAGCTTGGCGTGCAACATCCTCCGCCTTGGGGTAGTTTCCGGCTTGTCCCAGCACGGTGGAGTAGTTGCGTAGCGCTATCAGATGTTCTGGGTCGCGCGTGACAGCTTGCTCGTACCAGGGGAGTGATTCTTCAATCTGGCCTTGGTGCCAGTAGGCTTCGGCGAGTTGGAAATAGAAGTCGGCCTCGGCGGGCTGGTGCTCTGCGATCAGCTCACGTAAGCGTGCGGTGCCCGCGTCGAGGTTCGATTGTTGCGTCACCTGTGCGACGGCCAGGTAGAGTTGACTTTTGGGGTCATCACCTAGCTGTGCCGGATGGTAGGGTTCCACCGGGCCCTCATAGGCATCGCCAGGGCCGTCCGAGACTTCTTCAAGCGCAGCCAGGAGGTCGCCCGATGGCGGACGACGCTGAATGAAGTGATCAGTCATCACGGTGTGGACGACGTCGTCCGCACGGCGCTTGGGCATGTGGCAGGTTTGGCAATCGGCGGCGCCGGAGTGGTTGGGGATCTGTGCCAACGAACCTTCACCGTGGCAGGTCTTACACGCGTCGGTGAAGTGCGCCTGCGCTGCTTCGCCGCGCAGTGCCTGATGCGGATCGTGACAGGTAGTGCACGTCATCTCGCTCTTGAGGAAGCAGGCGGACTTGCGCAAGCGATAGGCAGCGTGCGCGATCTCAAACCGGTCTTCGCGAACACCGTCGGGGTAGTCGAAATGGAGGACGAAGTCTGACAGTGGCTCGCCTGGCCGATAGGAAAACGCTCCCCGGTCGAAGCGGGCAACGGTGTAGGGCAAACTACGGCTCGTGGTCTCAAGATGGCATTGCATGCAGACATCCATCTGGGTGTCGCGATCAGCGTGGGCAGGATTGAATATCGCTGCACGAATGTCGTCGATGTTGGCGCCGCTCGAGACAGCGTCGAGGTGTTCCCTGCCCGGCCCATGGCAGCGTTGGCAGCCGATGCCTTCGGCTAGTTTTCCCGGGAGCAGGGGGTCACCGCTGCGAGCATCCGCGCCGAGTTCCATCGGGGAAAAGCCGTTGTGGCAACCGATGCAATCGAAGCTGATCTCGCGACGGAAGCCGCTGTGCAACTTGGAGTCGAAGCCGGGGCTCATCGCCAAGAAGCCGCCCTTCTCGGCGTACCACCCGACAGGCATCTCCATGAGTCTGCCATTGGGATATTGGTGGATGTAGGTGCGGGCATGGGTGCCCGAGCCCATGATGTAGTCGATACGTTTTTCGAAGACGTTGATAGGCGAACCGTCAGTCGCCGTCTCGTGACGCTGCATGTAGAAGGCACCGTCGCGTTCGAGGATCTCGTAACTGCGTCCCGACTTGTCGTGGTTGAAGGTGGTGTCGGAGCCGAGGTGGGCCATCGACTCGGGAGTGGCCGCGTAGAAGGCGCGACCCATACCGGTCTCGGCGAAACTGGCGGCGATTTCCGCGTGGCAACCCGCGCAGGTCGCGGGGTCGACGAACCCTTCGTGACCACCGAGCATCTGGGTCGCTACCGGTGACTCGGACGTTGACGGTGGGTCGCCTGATCCGCCCGAAAAGATGAAGTAGCTGGCGATCGCCAGAACGGCGACTACGCCTGCGATCAACGGGAGGCGCCTGCTTGACTCCGGCGTCTCGGACTCAGAGAGCGGCGTTGTGACGGGCTCCTCTGCGTCCAACTCGTCCTCACGACCTGACTTCGCCATCGCGAACCATGATCGCATAGGCAGCAGCCGTTACAGCGCCGCTGGGTCGTCCCACTGGGAGGAGAAAACGAACTCGTCAAGCGGCTTGCGGGTACGCGGATTGGCGTCGCGCTTGTGTAGATCTTCGGGGACATCATCCGGTTCCGCGACGTAGCCAATCGCCAGTGCGGCGACAACGTCGAAGCCGTCGGGCACGCTGCAGACTGTTCGAGCGTGATCGAGGTCGACACCGGCCATCTGATGGACGACAAGGCCCCTCGCTGTCGCTTCAAAGGTGAGTGTCGCTGACCCCGCCCCGACATCGTGGACGGCGACTCGGTTCGGGTTGTCATTGCGGGTGAACGTATTCTTAGCGACCGAGAGACCTAGAACCGGAGCGGCCTTCGCCCAGGCCTGGTTTGCAGGCATCAAGCAACCGAGCAGTCTCTCATAGCCCGCGGGGTCGTCCTGCCGGGACGCCACCAGGTAACGCCAAGGCTGCTCGTTAAACGAGGACGACGCCCAGCTTGCCGCTTCAAACAATGCGGCCAGGTCCTCTTTCGACACCGGTTTTTCGGAGTAACCGTACGGGCTCCAACGTGCGGCGATCAGAGGCTCTATCGACCGTAGAGACTTGGCGGTCTTCAGTTCTAAGAGTTCTTTTTGGTCCATCGCTCAATAATGCATCAATCCGACAATCAGATACACTCAAAAAGCCTTATGCCCCATTTCCGAACCATCTTCTCTGTATTCCTGACCGTGGCGATGATCTTGCCTGCGGCGACCCCGCCAACACCGGTGAGCGGTGCGGCTGAATTGCAGCAGACGCTCGAGAGGCTGAACGTACTGGGCTCGATGATGATGTTGGCGGCTCACCCCGATGACGAGAATACGGCGGTCATTACTTACTTCGCACGCGGTCGCCACATTGAGACGGCCTACCTCTCGGCGACACGCGGCGAGGGTGGGCAGAATCTCATCGGTCCCGAGCAGAGCGAGCTGATGGGACTGATCCGGACGCAGGAGTTGCTGGCGGCACGGCGCGTGGATGGGGCACAGCAGTTCTTTACACGGGCGATCGATTTTGGATATTCGAAGACGCCAGATGAAGCGCTAGGCCAGTGGGGACGCGACGTACTGCTGGGCGACATGGTGCGAGCTATTCGTCGGTTTAGGCCGGATGTCATCATCGCTCGGTTCCCACCGCCACCCGCTAATGGCGGGCACGGTCAACACACTGCTGTTGGTTATGTCGGAGAAGCGGCAATGGCGGCGGCAGCGGATCCTTTGCGGTTTCCCGAGCAGATTGCGGAAGGGTTGGAGCCCTGGCAGGCTAGGCGCTATTACTACAACGTTTTTAGTTTCCGAGGTCCGGTGGGCCCGCCGGAAAGAGCGGAAGATCGTATCACCACCGATATAGGCGGTTACAGTCCCGTGCTGGGTAAGTCGTATCGGGCTATCGCGGGCGAGAGTCGTAGCATGCACCGCAGTCAGGGCTTTGGCTCTTCGCAGCCGAAGGGCGCGGCGACGGCGAGTTTCGATTATGTCGCGGGGGAACGGGTCGCTGGCGACTTGTTCGCCGATGTTGATACTTCGTGGAGTCGTGTGCCGGGCGGGGAGCGAGTCGGTGACTTGTTGGCGCAGGCGTTGGGCCGATACGAACCGACATCTCCCACGGCGATCTTGCCGCTGCTGCTCGAAGCGAACTATGAGTTGGGTCGTCTCGAAGGGGACTGGGCTGAGCGCAAGCGTCCGCAGCTGCTGCACGCCATCGAGTTAGCGACCGGCTTGTGGCTCGACGCTACTGCTGAGCGCTGGGACGTCGTACCCGGTCAGGCGGTCGAGATCGAGCTGACCGCTGTGAATCGCTCTCCTGCGAAAGTGCATTGGCTTGGCGCTGAACTCCGGGGATTCGCGGAGGCGGAATTTGACGCGGGATCGACGGAACTGCGGGCTAGCCAGCTCGTAGAGCATTCGGTCAGCGTGCAAGCACCTGACGATTTGCATCCATCACAGCCACCTTGGCTCGTGAATGAGCCGACGACGACGTATCACTACGATGACGCTTCGCTGATCGGATTGCCAGAGGCGCCACCGCTGGCCGAAGTCACGTTTCGGGTTCGTATTGAGGGTGTCGAACTGGAGTTCGTGAAGCCAGTGGTTTACCGCTGGGTCGATCGGGCGCGGGGTGAGCGGGAGCGTGCCTTGCTGGCGGTTCCGGCAGCGGCGGTGAGCTTTACACGGAGCAATATGGTGTTCCCGGATGCTGCGGCGCGTCGAGTCAGTGTGCGAGTGCAGAGTAACCAAGAGGCGACGACGGGCAGGTTGGTGCTAGATCTTCCTAGCGGCTGGAGTGCTACCCCTAAGTCGTTCGATGTCGCGCTTGATCGACGAGGACAGGAATCGGTGTTTGATTTTGAGGTCACACCACCGAAGGACGAATCAGGTGGGCAGTTGGTCGCACGGTTGGAACTGGACGGCTCGGTGATCTCGACTGGCATGCGCGTGATTGAGTACGACCATATTCCGATTCAGGTGGTCTTCCCTCGCGCGGAGATGCGGGTCGAACGTATCGATGTTGTTCTGCTGTCGAAGAACATCGGCTACGTGATGGGCGCCGGTGACGAGATTCCGGCGGCGTTGGAACAGTTGGGTGCGAGCGTTCGGTTGCTTGATGAAACAGAGTTAGCTACTGGTGATCTGTCGGGCTACGACGCCATCATTGCAGGGGTGCGGGCATTGCAGACGCGGGCTGATCTGATGGCGGCACGCGAACGCGTCATGGAATACGTCGCTGGTGGTGGCACGTTCGTTGTGCAGTACAACACGATCATGCGTCGGCGCGGGACTAGTGGCGCCGACCGGATCCTATCTCCATACCCGATTGAGCCCTACACGCGGCAGGGAGGTCGACCGGATCGGATCACCGATGAGCATGCGCCGATTGAGATTCTGCTGCCCGATCACCCTTTGCTGAACTCACCCAATGAGATTCGTCCCAAGGATTTTGACGGTTGGGTACAGGAGCGTGGGCTGTACTTCATGGAAGAGTGGGATCCGCAGTATACGGCACCGTGGACGGGTCACGACGTCGGGCAGCCGTCGATTCCTGGCGGCACGCTTTACACGACTTATGGGGAGGGTACGTATGTGTACACGGCGTACTCCTGGTTCCGGCAGTTGCCGAAGGGCGTGCCCGGTGCGTACCGGATTTTCGCGAATATTGTGAGTGCTGGGAAGGGGCGCTAGCGAGCCCGAGATACTCCCGGCAGCGCCCCACTGAGACTCATGGCTTCAGGCCGCAATCTTTTGGAAGAGTTCTTTCGCTTCGAGTGTACACTCTGGCTCAAGGGGAAGCTTCAGGCGGCGCTCAACTCGTCGGAACCACCGCCTTACATGGATTTTGGCGGAAACGTATGGACCGTCGAGATCTATTTTGAAGAGAAAGTAGTCTTGATCCAGGATGATCTAACGGTCGGGAAAGACGGCGAGCAGCGGGTCCCGATTGAAGAGTTCTCAAGGACGCTAGAGCAATGGCAGCCTACGAAGGATGGCTCTGGGTAGCTATTGAGAGGCGCCACCCTAGCGAGCGAGCCACTGTCGCCGCAGTTGTACGGTGTGCAAGACGACTAACGCGCCGGGCCACGCGCGACCGAGCATATAGCCCAGCAACGAGAACCACTCGATGCCTGGGTCTGGATAGAAGCCAATGACATACGCAGCCGCCGCGACGTGCGGAGCCACCGGGGCGATCGCTGTAGCCAACGCCCGATAGAGCGGGACGGCGGTTGAACGTGAACCGCTACGTAGGCCGAAGTAGAGCGGCACAACGAAGGCAATGGCGTGAAACACGAGGGACGATACGATGAGAGTCAGTAGCGAGTACTGATCGACGTCTCTGAACGCCCAATGGCTCGGCTGCGAAAACCACGCGAGCGCGCCAATCCAGACGAACGACAGCAGTGCTAAATTGCTTGGCAGGGTTCGACCTGCATGTGATCCGATCACGTATCCGCTGGCCCAAGACAGCGTACCCAGCACAGCGGCATTTGCGCTGACGAGCAGCGGATAGGCAAGTACTCCCGCCCAGGCGACCTGAGCACTCCAACTACTCGAAAACGTTGGTGCTAGATTACGCCCGAGAAAAAGTGTCTCCGCAGCCAACGAAAATCCAAAAGGAATCACGATCCCTAGCAGTGCGAGCCACGGTCGCCAGTCCTTCCAGAGCTCAAGTTGGAGCTGGTGGCGGACGACTAGGCCAATGACTTCGCGGGCAGCCTGCGTACCGGTCGCACCTAGCTCGGCTTGATCACCACGCACTGCGTCACGCTCGCTAGGCTCTAGGGATTGCGAGAGCTGGTCGGCAAGCCACCAACCGATGCGGTTCATGGCGCTTCCCCCGTGGGAGTGCCGCCCCAGGCGGCACCGCGGCTGGCGCGCAGGACAGCGTTGTAGAAGGCTTCTGCTTCTCGGGCACCCTTGCCGGTGACGCGCACCATGCGCTTAGGCCTGCCTCCGCGTTGGGGAGTTGGCTCGCCCATGGAGGTCTCGATCAGGCCCTTCTGCTCCAGGCGATCGAGGGTCGTGTAGAGAGAGCCCGCCGAGCAGTTTGAGCCCGTGGCATCCTCAACAGCCCTGCGAATCGGGACGCCGTAGGCTTTGTCTCCGAGCCGGGAAGCTGCTGAGAGGACCAAGTACTCGAACTCGCCGATCATTACTACTGCATTGTAGTTATATGATGCCGACTGTCAAGTATAAAGTCAGACTGACGGCCTGACTATTGCCAAGCAGCGGCGAGGTCGGGCTTGGTATCGAGGAGGATCCCGCGGACCGCCTTGCGGTCCGCGGCGGTGAGTCGGGCGAATCTTTCGTCGTCATCTTGGCCTGTGAGAATCTCATCCAATCTCATGTAGAGGTGTTGCTTTACCGATGGGGGCAGGCCGTCGAAGCCGTTCGAGTAGATCAGGAAGCTGCAGGGGTAGCGGAACATGCGCGTCTGCATGTCGAGTTCGCGTAGCGAGCGTCCCTTGTTGTCGCGGATTCCGCGTTTTTGGAAATCGTCGGCATAACTCGATACACCCTCGACAGGTTCGTCGAGTTGAAGTTCATCGTCGTAAAGCATGTAGGTGAGTAGCTCTTCCATCGCGAGATCGAGCAGTTTGCGGTCTTTGGTCGACAACTGGTCGAGCGAAGAGTCTGAGTCGTCTGGGTCGACGTTGGCTTGGTCGAACCCCAATCGGGCCTCATAGCCGACTCGGGTAATCAGGTTGATCATTCGTGTCTTGTGTTCGAGGATCATCAGGGAAACGATGTCGCTGTGTGGCACCAGATAGGCTTCAATGTCGAGATACGGCTTGAGGTCGGTCTTGTTGGCTCCGTCTTGCAGGTTGACGGAAGCGACATCCACTCTGTCTTCGACGATGATGTTGCCCATATGCACTTGGTCGCCGTGAGTACCACTGACATACCAGCCACCCCAGCGCTTGTCGAAGTCACTACGATGATCGGTCACCGAGAATCCGGCTTCGAAAATGGGCCGTCCGCTGCGATCGGGAAATACTGAACTTACGACTAGTCCAGGCACGCCAGAAGTTGCAGGTCCCTGATGACACTGGAGGCATTCACTGCCACGACGAATCATCCGGGGTCGTGAAGAGGCGATTTGATCCATCGAATAAAAGACTGTCCCCAATTGGCGGTCTTGCACGGCGAACTCCAGTACTGCGCCGAGCCGTACGATGCCAACGGACATGCCGTCAGCGTGATAGAGCGCCCGCGCCAAACGAGGAGCGATCAATGGCGCTTGGAAGCTGGTCTTGCTGAAGACGAGCACCTGAGACGACGCTGGTATATCGAGGGCTTCCAGGACGGAGGGGAGGTAGCCGAATTCCGAATCAAAATCGAGCTCTACGTCGCCGTGAATAAGCTGCTTGCGAAGGGTCTCCATCGGGTTGTCGGCAGGAGTGGTGCGGTAGCCGATCGCAGGATGATCGGCCGAGAGCATACGATACTCGTCTATTCTCTGGGCAATAGCACTGCCAAGTAACAAGACTGCCACGACGGGAAGAAAAGCATATTTGACGGCGGTGTTCTTAAGCATGAGCCGCCTCATTTCGAGGACAGAGGGGAGCAACGGGAATATGCTCACCCGAAAACTCAGATATCTTGGCGTTGCGGAATGTCTCCTCGATCTGGCGGAGACCGTCGTCTAGGCGTCGGTGCAACGGACAGAGCTGCGCGCCGTGGCCCCTCAGTCCCAACGGGCAGGTGTGAATTCGCTGCACCGGATCGACCGCGTTGATCACGTCGAGGATCGTGATTTCGTCTGAAGGCTTCGTCAGAGTGAAGCCACCGTTCTTACCGCGTCGGGCGTTCACGATACCGCTTCGGCCTAGAGCCAACAGCACTTTCGACAGGTAGTCTGGCGGCACCTGTGTGGCACTGGCGATCTGGCTGGTGGTCAGAGGAGCCTCCGTGTGATTGGCGAGCCAGACGACGGCGCGGAGGGCGTATTCAGCAGTTTGAGAGAACATCGTTTCACTCTGCGGATATCTGGATAACTATATCCATAATAGGAGTGCGGCAGTGAGTTGTCAATAGCGACGTGGGTCTCAGCTCTTGGCCGTGGTCGTTTGGGATATGGCCAGGCCGACGGTCACGGTGACGAGAGTGCCGATGACGTTGAACCACAGGAAGGTCACGTCGGTGAAGGTTCGAGTGGCAGCAACGGCGGCCAGCCCGGCAATAATGCCGAGGAAGGCTCCTGTGCCGCTGATCTTCCAGGGCGCGAAGGCCAACACGAAGACACCCAGCATGGCGCCATAGAATAGCGAGCCGATCATGTTGACAGCCTCGATCAACGAGCCCAGTTGGCCCGCGAATGTGGCGAACACAGCAGCGTAGACACCCCAGAAGGCGGTCGCCACCCTTGCCGCGAAGGCGTAGTGCTGGTCGCTAGCATTGGGTTTGAGATAGCGCTGATAGTGATCGATCACCGAGGCGGTGGCCAGTGAATTGAGTTCCGCTGAGATCGTCGACATGGCGGCGGCGAAAACGGCGGCGATGATGAGTCCGACTAGACCCACGGGCAAGTGGCGCGTGACGAAGGTGAGGAAGACGTAGTTGGTGTCGTTGTAGGCCTCGCCGGTGGTGCGCTCGGCCAGGGCGATTACGTCTCCGCGGGCACGGTCGAGCGTGTCTTGCGCTCGCTTGAAGGACATCCGTTGGCCCAATCCGTCGGCGGAGGCAAGTGCCAAGGCCGCTTCCCTTCTCTGCTCGAACGCGTCGTCATAGCGCTGCTGAGCGGCGGTCAGTTCCTGCGGGGCATTGGCCTCAAGCGTGGCGGCAGTGGCCGGATTGAAGAGCGCGGGGGGCTGGATGAAGAGGAAGAACACGAAGACCATCGCGCCGGTCAGCAGGATCACGAACTGCAAGGGGACCTTAACCACGGCGTTGAACAGCAGACTGAATCGGCTGTCTCGTAGGCTGCGTGCGGTGAGGTAGCGTTGAACTTGTGATTGATCGGTGCCGAAGTAGGCTAAGGCAAGGAACGAGCCACCGATCAGCCCAGACCAGAGGTTGTAGCGGTCGTCGAAGTTGAGCTCTAGGTTGATCGCTTGGAGGCGTCCGGCTTCTCCGGCTAGCCGCAGTGCATCACCAAAACCGACATCGGTCGGCATGCCATATACGGCCGCCATGAACGCAGCAACGAGACCAAGGAACATCACGAGCATCTGCTGCACATCGGTCCACATGACAGCCTTGATGCCGCCGATGACGGTATAGACGACGACGATCAGCGCCATGATGAGGATCGTCGACTGCTCCGACCACTGTAGGATGACGGCCATCACGACCGCTGGCGCGTAAAGCGCGAGGCCGACTCCGAGCCCTCGTTGGACCAGAAAAACGGCGCTTGCGAGGGTGCGCGTCTTCGAGTCGAATTTCTTCTCGAGGTACTCGTAGGCGGTGTAGACGCCGCTGCGATGGAATGCGGGTGCGGCAACCGCGCAGATAATCACCATCGCAATGGGCAGGCCGAAATAGAACTGCACGAACCGCAACCCGTCGGCGTAACCCTGACCGGTTGTCCCGATGAAGGTGATTGCGCTGGCCTGAGTGGCCATGATCGACAGACCGATCACCCACCAGCGCATGCTCTTGCCACCCAGCAGGTAGCTCTCTGTCGTCTGCTGTCCTCGAGACTTATAGAGGCCGTAGCCGACAATGCCGACCAACGACGCGATCAGTACAACCCAGTCGACGGAACTCATGCCGAATCAGGCCGATACCACGTGGTGAAGAGGTAGAGCAGCAGAATCCAAACGGCGAGATGCAGCAGCACCACGACATAGATGTTCCGCCACGTCCCAAGGAAGGGCGGCGACTCGCTATCAGAAGCTTCCGATGCTGGTTGGTGCTGTGGCACGGACGATCAGTGTAGCAACCGGGCGCAGCGGTTTGGCTGCGCCCGGCAACGCAATACAACGGCCTACGGGCAGTTGACCGGAAGTACCGAGTTCGGGCCAGCGATGGCACTCAACTCAAGCGCCAGTGAAACCGTGCCACAACCGATGCCCTCTGGAACGATGAAGTTGGTCTGGTAGAGGCCGAGGAAACCAGGAGCATAGCCGGTGAACAACAACTCGGCTTCGACTCCGTCCACCCGCAGTATGGTCTCGGCGGTGATGACGGCAGGCGGATCTGCTGGACCGAGTACGCCAGTGGGAACGCCGGGGTCGACCAAGCCACCGCCACCGGTGTAGTACACGGCGAGTGCCTCACCGATCTCGGCCGGGTTCTCGATCGTCACGAGAGAGAAATCGTTCGCGCGCAACACGGCGCCGCCGGTCTGATCGTCGCCGATAGGCACTGCGAATATGCCGGGTTGAGTCGGGAACACGGCGACATTATCCACGGTCGTCATCGTGCTGTTGTTATCAATCATCACGCTGACGAGTTGTCCGGGCGTCAGTTCAAACGGCACCTGAACATTGAGTTGCTCAAGCGTGCCGGGGGCAAGAGCGAGCAGCGGGGCCTTCACGCCGTCGATCCAAACCGTCGTACCGGCGAAGGAAGTCACACCGCCAGGCTCTACGACTTCAGTGATGCCTTCCATGAGGCCGTGTCCGAAGATGCTCACCAGTCCACCCGGAACAAGCCCGCCAGGCTGGAAAGTGGCGGCATTAGTAATGGAACTCGCAGAAAACTCGGGAGTACGGCCGATCACGCCGAAGGGCACCACTGTCGAAACCGAGCCCGAAGAGATGGTCGCTGCGATTTCTGGCGCCGTCTGCTGTTGCGGTGCGCCCTGTTCGGTAATTCCGGAGATGTTGATCAGTTCCGCGAGCGCCGAAGCTTCGCCCTTCAAGCTGGCGTTGGTTAGCAACGGATTGGCTGGGTCGCCCCCGCCGAGCGGATGGAATAGGAGACTCGGTGGACCGCTGAAAGAAACTAGGGCTCCCGCAGCCAAACGGTCATCTTCAAGGACAACAACCGTTACCGGATCGGAAAGGATCCCGGGGGTCAGTTGCTGACCCTGCCCGGAAAGTACCGATATTTCGTCGGGCTCTGGGCCAAGTGCATTGATCGTGAACTCGACAACGAGTTCTCCAACTGACGCCAAAACCTTGATTTCACCGGCAAGTCCTCCGAGAAGAACCACGGTACTCACCCCAGTGGAGGTCGAGGTTGGGAGAAGCGACGCCGCACCCTTCACTACCTCCCAGTCGACAATCGGGAAGGGGATGACCGTACCGGACTCACCGATCACTTGGACGATGAGTGGTAGGTCCAAACTCGTGAAGATCGTGCCCTCCTGCCCGTCATTCTCTTTTGTGAGGAGGGCTGGCGCTTCTGCAACGATCTCAATGGAATAGGTTGTGGTGGGCAGACTCGGAGCTGAGACCTCCACCTCTACTTCCGCTGTTCCCGCGTACTTGCCAGGCGTGGCGACCACTTGTCTGACGGCACCCATCAGGGTCATGTCCGTAGGCGGACTGAGAGAGATAGGAGGACCAGACGAACGTGACGCTTCTGAGAGGACAGGGAACGTGAAATTCGACAGAGAAAAGACTTTAAATTCCAGCGGTGCCAGCAGGGGCATACCAGGCTCTCCCATCTGGCCATCGCCTGAGAGGTTCTCTATACTGATCCCGTTTGCGCCGCTAAACATCGTGAAGTCGAATCTCGCGTGACTGCCCTCTAGGCCCAGTTCATCTTCGAACTCGAAGGCGCGCACAATCACGGAACCTGTATTGGTAACCAGCCCTATCGGCAGCGTACCCGCCCGGCACCGCAACGTGGCAAACCCCGAGCCGTTCACGACGGGCAAGTTGGAGCATGACGAAGATATGTAGATGGAGGTCAATTGTGTGCCCTCGGGGAATGGCTCGCCGCTGCTATCTGTCGCAGATAGAATTAACTCCTTTGGCAATTCCTGGTTTGACGCCACGACCTGGTGATTTCCCGAGACTTCGTCGAGTCCAATGGAGTGGACGACTGTCACCTCGAAAAATTCCGGCCGAACTCCAGGCGCCGTGGCAGCCAAATACAGATCCTGACGGTCGCCCACTGGCACCCCCAGCTCATCTCTTGTTGGTAGGCGGACAGTAACGACGGCCACTCCCTGGTCGTTTGTCTCAACGATGTCCGATGGCTCGAACTCAAAGCCCAGTCCGCTTAGATCTTCAAAGAGGACATCTATATTCGGGACCGGTTGGTCCAAGATATCGCTCAGACGCACGGTCAAGGGGATCTCCAACTCCGCGCCGGGTATCCCGAACTGATGATCTCCGCTGAGCGTGGTCAAACTTACGATCGGCAAGCCACCCGGGACAAACAAGATCTCCGCGAACTTTGGCCTAGACTCAAGCTCAACGAAATCCAAGAGTTCGAGGGTTCCAGCATCGAACTTGAATAGCCGGTTATCAGCTTCGGCGGCCACGAACAGCTGCTGGTGATCAGGTGACAAGCCCAGGTCGACCGCGCTCAGGTCGAGCTCAAGTGAGGTGACGGAGACCACCAATGGCGCTGTGGTGTCCAACTCCACCACGTCACTGTTCGACGACAGGACTGCGTAAGTTTTCGAAGAATCCACAACCGCGATCGTGTCGAAGAGGTTGTCGCTAGAAGGTAGGATGAGTTTTCCTTCGCCCAACTCCCAGTCGAACATCATGGAGCCACTGTTCGACTGCCTACCCTGGCCGTGAATCAGGACCCGAGTCCCTCCGGGTATGACGTCAACGTTCGCATCCGTGAATTCACCGTCGGGCGCATGGACTGCGATTTCCTCGAGCGTATCCGCCGAATAGATTGCGACCTTGGACTCCGCCGCTGCGACGATCATCGAATCGCCGTCGACCAGTACCATACCAGCCAAGCCGTCCTGTTCTGGCGACTCCGCAACAACAGACAGCGTCTCTAAGTCGACGGCGTGAACTTGGCGCTTCGACCGTGAGCCTGCGACAACATAGGCGATCGAAGACATCCGATTGACAAGCAGTGTGTACGCGTTGCCCCCAACGTCGACCGTCTCGGTGACCTGGTTCGTTTCGAGGTCTACGACTACAAGACCGCCAGCAGCTAAGAGAAGGTACTTCCCGTCCGGTGTCATGAGGCCTTCGCGCACACCCGTGGTCAGGGATATAACGTCTTGGGGCTCTAGTTGTGACCTCTCAATAGGTTGTTCATTCGGTCCCGGACCAGGGAAGCTGGAGTTATCCCACAACAGCAACCTTGGAGAGACCGAATGAACATCCACAAGAATGCACGATTCGCCTTATTTGCGAGTGCGGATCGTCGAGCGCGTCCTCGCCAAGCAGCAGACGCCACGGGACGCCGCGGCGGCCTGGCGTCTCACTGAGAACCATCCACAAGTGGCTGGCGCGCTATCGCAGCGAGGTGTCGCCGGTTTGCACGATCGTTCCTCGCGACCGCACCGCAGCCCGCGACGGACCTCTCGGGCGCTGGTCGAGCGCGTCATTTCTCTGCGCCGCCAGCGTTGGACCGGCCGACACATCGCCCAGGCTGTCGGCCTCTCGCCCGCTACCATCAGCCGCATCTTGCGCCGCGCCGGCCTGAACCGTATCCGCGATCTCGAACCTGCTCGGCCCCTGCGCCGCTACGAACATGCCGCCCCCGGCGATCTGCTGCATCTCGACATCAAGAAGCTCGGCCGCTTCCTCCGCGCCGGTCATCGCGTTACCGGAGATCGCTCTCGGGCCAGTCGCGGCGCTGGCTGGGAGTTCGTGCATGTCGCTATTGACGACAACTCCCGCCTCGCCTTCTCTCAGATCCTGCCCGATGAACGCAGCCACTCCGCGGTGGCTTTCCTCGACGCCGCGGTCGGTTACTACCGCTCCCTCGGCGTCCCCATTCGTCGTTTGCTCACCGACAACGGCTCTTGCTATCGCTCGCGCCTCTTCCGCGATGCTTGCCGTCGTCTCGGCATCCGCCACCGCTTTACCCGTCCTTACACGCCGCGCACCAACGGCAAGGCCGAACGCTTCATCCAGACCGCTCTGAGAGAATGGGCTTACGCTCGCTCCTACTCCTCATCCCAGCAGCGCGCCGCTCATCTGTTACCCTGGCTCCACCATTACAACTGGCATCGCCCCCACGCCAGCCTCCACTACCTTCCCCCTTTCTCCAGACTCCTGATTCCCATGAACAACCTCTTGAGGCTCCACATCTAGTGAAGCTGAGTCCACGATCGTGACGGCCTGACTGGCACGGTTACTGAGGATGTAATAGAGCGAGCCAGTACCATTTTGCAGGACATCTCTGGCGCCAGTAGGGGACGCTAGGGTGCCCTCCAGTGTCAAATCGTCCGGGTTTATCGCCGAGATCGGTTCGGCTGTTGCGGCGGGAAAGACCAGGATAGTATCAGACGCAACGAGAAAGGTAGCGACCGATAAGAACGCGAGAATCAGACCTACCTGACGTAGATATACCATCGACGAGAACACCTCAAGGGAAATCAGTCAGACGCGGACAGTCGGACGAATCTCATGATAGCAGTTGGAAGTTTATTAGCAGATCGCGAGATCGATCACGCCAGGTTGGCACGAGGACTTGGCCATTCGATGGACCACAAAAAAAGAGGGGGCTCTCAATGAGAGCCCCCTCCGGTTACGTGGTTGATGTTGCTTAAGAGCCTAGTTACCCAGGGTCTCAGCTCCACCGTCGGAGATGCCGCGGTTGGCCGGAATGACGAGTGCCAAGTAGCCTTGAGCCAAGGCTGGGGTTCCGCCACCGAAGCCGTCGGTGATGAAAGCGTAGCCGTGAGCATACTGGAAGTCACAAGCGGCAAGGATGTAACCCTGGAAGTCGGCAGCGCCGACCAACCCGTGGGTTCCACCTGAAGAAAGCAGCCAGACGAGCTGGGTGCCCGCTTCAACGTCCGAATCGGTAACGTCGTTGTCCGGCATTTCGCCTGACGTGTCAGTACCGATGTAGTGGATTTCGCATTCGCCCTCTTGAGAATCGATAGCACTGAGGCCCCAATCCTCTGACGTGTTTGAGACCACCAGACCGGTATCGAACCCAGACTGATTGGTCACGAACGGGAAGAGCAAGGTCGTGACGCACTTGGCGACAGACAAGAACTCCTCAGGAGCTGATGCGGTGTCAACGAAGCGAGGCTCAGGGTCGTCCTCATCGGCCTCGTTGGAACCACCCAGCGGGAAGTAGCTGATGGTAACCGAAGCGGAACCGACATCAGGGGTCAGGAGGTTGTCGTCGTCATCTTCAGCCCACTCTGCATGGATCGGGATAGAGATGTTTTCACGAACAACCGGGTCAGTGTTGCAAACACCATAGATGACATAGCCATCGCCGTCACCATCAAGGTCCACTTCCTCCCTGAAGTCTGCGGGGCTGTCGCATAGGTCGTTGAAGTCGTCGTCACCGGAACCCTCAAGCAGTGTCAGTTCAAGATTGCTGTTGTTGCCGAACACCCTATTTTGAACGGAAATCGTCACGTCGTCGGGAACGCCGCTGAAGCTGACCATGAACTGAGTCTCCTGGTCGGCGGTTTTGGCTTGGAAGCCAGACTCCCAGAAGGAGCTTTCGTCGCTTGACGAATCGCCCTGAGTCTTCCATGCCGAGGCAAACCCCTCATGAAAATCGAGTTCGGCATCGTCTTCGTCCAACTCGACACACTGTAGACCTTCGATCGCGTCGTCGACGCCGTCAGAGATCAGGCTGAGCCAGCTGAGACCGACAATCACAGAAGGATTCGGGACTGCGAGAATAGCTGCGGGCTCCGAAGAAAGGACCGCGGTGACCGGAACCTGTTGTCCCGGCCCGGGGATTCCTGCCTGTGAGGCGTTTCCGCGCAAAGCGGTGATACGAATCGTCGTTGTAGTGGGTCCGGCGTTGAAACCAGGGAACGGAATCAGAACGCCATCAAAGGCGACTTGGGTGGGCGAAATCAAAAAGCCCTGCTGCGGTGTTCCGTCGTTGACCGTAAGCACCACGTCAAGCTCATCAGTGTCCTCATCAATGTCGTTGGTGACATTCACGCTGAGATTAACGATGATGTTGACGAATTCCTCGTCGAACTCTCCAGTCTCTGCGAGGTCGCTCGAGTTACATGTATAGGTGATGTCGCCCAAAAGCTCGGCTGGCCCTCGGCGCGGATATTGTGCTGTGTCCCGATAAGGGTACAGCTCATCGTTGCGTCTTGAGCAAAAGCGCCGCCGACGACCATTAGGCCGAGGACGAGCAGCTGGATTGCTCTATTCTTGATAGCTACCATTTTACTCTCCTTCTCCCACAAGAAGTAACTTCTTATCGAGTTGTCATCCGCGGCAGTGCCGCGGAATCGAACTCCAAAACATGGATGCAGCCGGTACGTACCAGCCCATCCGATCTACGTAGACCCGACAAGTATAGACCAAAGTGGTGGTTTTTCTCAATCAGAACTTCTCATCTGCGTTTTATTCGGTCAGAAACCTTAACCGAGTCCTGGAATCGCTTCGCAGGCCTCAACCCACGGCCCCAGACTGGGCGAACCCAAACCTGAGACAGACCATTCCCAACTGGAACCGAAAGTACCATAGGATCGAAAAGCCCGTCAAGAGCCCAAGCAGGCATAAATTGTGCGTTGGGGCAGGCGATCGAGCGGCTAGTCTCGCATGATTGAGCGCAGTTTCTTCATGCGATCGATCAGATCATTGGAGGCAGAGACGATTTCAGTCTCGTCATAGATGACGCGAGGGGTCAGCAGGATGATCAGTTCGGTCTTCGAGGTCGAGCGGGTTGTGGTCCCGAAAAGCGCCCCCAGAACCGGAATCTTTCCCAATACTGGAACGGCGGAGCGGCCAAAAAGGTTCGTTTCTTGAATGATGCCGCCAATCGCCACCATATCTCCGTCGGCGACAGTGACCTGGGTCTGCACAGAGCGCCGATCGATTGACGGAGAGTCGATCGAGCCGGTTGAGGCCTGCGGAGCGCTGACCTCCTGTTGAATCTGCATCGTGACGATACCCGATGCGTTCACCCGAGGCGTAACGCTTAGGGTCACACCGGTCTGCACGTTGGTGATCGTCTGGGTGAACTGAGAGTCGCCGCCAATCTGGACATCGCCTACCGATTGGGAAGTCAAGATCGGGATCGACTGACCGACGGTGATCGACGCGGGGAGATTGTCCGTCGCCAGCAGGCTAGGTGCCGATATGATTCGCGTCCGGCCCGTGGTTTGGGACGCGTTCAGAAAAGCCACCAGTTCCCGGGTGTTGCCGACTAGGGCTCCCATGGTGAGCCTGAGGGCGCCATTGACGACGCTACCGGTCGTGGTGAGAGGCTCGCCACTACGTTCCCGCAGGAAGGCACTAACGCCCATTTCGAGTCCGCCCGTGAGGCTGACTTCATAGATTTGCGCATCGATCAAGACCTGCCGGGGCGGAAAATCCAATTCCTGGAGGGTCTTGTGGATCACTTCCCACTCTTGCTTGGTCGACTGCACGACGATCAAATTGTTGACGAAATCAGGAACGATACGAATGCCGCTCTGTGGCTGAGTGCCTATCGCGACATCACCGAGAAGAGCGCCTGTTTGGTCCGTACCGCCAGCTATCCCAGCCTGGGGCAGCACCTGCTGCACGGCTCCAGGTAACTGAATGAAGCCACCTCCGCCGCCACCTCCGTATCCACCACCGCCCTGGCCACCGCCATAGCTATAGCCGCCACCGCCCCGGCCACCGGCATAGCCACCACCGCCAGGATAACCGCCCCCCCTGCCGCCGTCATAGCCGCCGCCATAGCCACCGCCGTAGCCACCACCGAAACCACCGTAGCCACCGCCGTATCCACCGTAGCCGCCTTGGAAGCCGTAGAGCTGGAGCAGTGTCTGGGCTAGGTTCGTTGCGAAGCCGTACTGCACTTTGTAGACGAAATTTTGGACGCCACCGATCGTCGCCGCCTTGTCTAGGCGCTTGACCCATTCCTCGACTTGGTCGAAGATTTGCGGGCTAGAACTAACGACGAGCACGGACGAGATCCGCGAGAGGGGCACGAACTGAATAGCCGATTCGTCGCCATCCGAGGAAAGGGCTCCGAAAACACTCCTGAGTTCTTCCGCAACGGTCGAGGCGAGACTGTTTTCAATCTCGATGAGTCGCATACGCTGACTGGCCATCTCCTCGGTGTCAAAGAGGGCAATCAGATTGAGGGTCCGGCGCATATTGCGAGCGTTATCGAGCAGAATCAGGGTGTTCGCCTGGGACACAACGGCAAACTGACCGCCCACGCCGAGAAACGGGGAGAGAACCGCGGACAGATCTTCGGCCGCCATGTAGTTCAGACGAATAGCATTGAGGACCATCCGCTCCGCGAGCGGCAGTTCGTCTGGAGACCGCGTCGAGAGTGGTGATATCGGGACCTGGGCCACTCCCGAGAGAGGGATAATCCGCCAAACATCTTCTACTTCGACGGCAGCGGCGCCGTTCATCCGTAAGATGGTCTGGAGCAGGGGCATCAAGTCAGACCGCTGCATGTCGCCGTAGGTATTGATCGTGATTGTGCCGTCACTGACGGCGGGATCGATCATGTAGTTGATGCCGAGTTGTTGCGCAATCTGGTCAATCAGATCGAACATACTCGCGTCGCGGAGACCGCGAAACGATACGGGACGATCGTCGGCTTCCTGCGCGGGAACGAGCGTCGTTAGCGTTAGCGCCAACACAATCGCAACTAGTAATCTCTTCACCACAACTCTCCGTTTAAGTTCTTCTTGAAATCGATTTGTGGCCCTTAAGGCTGCTTGGCGGCGACCTGCGCCTCATCCGACGGCTCTTCTTCGATCTTGAGCAGGCCACGTTGCTCGACGATCGCTCGCTCTTGGGTGGAAAGCTCTGACTCAGTGCGCGTCCAGGAATTCGTACCGAAGGGCGTCTTCTTTATGAATTTGAAGCTCGTGCCATCCATCTCGACGTCGAGATCGGGGCGAATCTTACTGGGCTTCGGAGCTGGCTTCGGCGCGTTGGCGGTGTCGACTCGGGCCTCGCCGAAGGGCGTTGCGAGGGTTCTCTCCGCAGTGGGCTTTTTCTCACCGTCCTCAGACCGAGTCTTCGATTCGTCTTGAGCGAAAGCGGTGGTAGCAAGGACAAGACCTAGAACGGTGGAAAAAAGAATGCGCATGCTGTGTCTCCTGAGACTGGTCATTACTGTTCCTTCTTTTCCCACCAGGCGGTGGACCCGAAGGGAGTCTTGCGGCCCCGTTTGATGAAGCCGTTGTGTTCGGTGCCTTCGGGGGAATCGTCGCCCGGCATAACGCGATAGCGCCCCGACCCCATATCTGCACCGATCCGAGAGCCCTGACCGACGCCAGCGAGGTCGCCCGATGCAGCGGCCGCAGACGGTCGAGTAGGCCGCTCACGCCGTGGCCGGGCTGTCACGGTCTTGCGTCGGGGAGGCGCGGGTGCCTCGTTGAGCTGATCCTTGGTGACGGTGAACTGTTCTTCGTTCCAGCTCAGCTTTACTTCTTCGCCCTCGATGCCTTCAAAGACGAAATCGCCGATCTTGCCGCCGACGGCAATCCATGAGGCTGGCTCGTCGGCGCGGGCGGTCATGAGTGCAGACGGGCCGTCGCCGAAATCGACCAGCCCCGCAAGCTGAGGCAACGGCGGACGTTGAGCCACTTCGGCCTCGGCGATCTCGACAAAGATGTCGGCATTGCGATCTTCCGAAAACAGCAAGCGGTTGACGATTGGCATGAAGTCCGACGCTCTCGTCGGGGTCGGATCCGCCGGTGAAGGAAACTCCGGTGGCTGTTTCGGATCAGCGAACACCTGCAAGCGGTCGTATCGTGCATCGCCTTCGAGAATCTGGCGGTACAACTCGGTCGCACCGAGGATGAAGACCCCAGCAAGCAGCGCATTCAATAGGAGTAGTTTTCGTTTCATCGATCCACATCCATTCGCCGACTAGAGCGCCGCCCTGGCATCGTCATCAAGCAACTCCGGCGTGCGATCGACCGGCAGGTATCCGACCACCGTCATCCGTATGTGGATGGACTTCACTTCGAGCTGCTGGGGCTGGACGCGAATCTCGCGGGTGGTTAGCAGCCGTGCAGAATTCGCCATGGTCGCCATGAGGTTGACCATCTGCTCGACGCCGCAAGTGAACTCCACGACGAGCGGCACTTGCGTGTAGTGATCCTGTTCGAGACGCACTGTCCCGAAACGGGAGGAGTCGAGGGGAATTCCTTCCGCTTTCAAGAGATCACCCACTAGCGACCGCATCTCTGCTTGCGCCAGCGCGGAGTCTTCAGACTCAAGCAACCGACTCTCCAGCTTTTCGAGACGACGCTCGGCGGCGCTCAACTCAGCTTCTGTGAGCGGACGCTGGCGCGCTTGCACTTGGGCGAGTTGCAGTCGCTGCTCCAACACTTCGAGTGCCGCGTCCGAGGAGGTGGTGGCGGTCGCCGAGCTAGGGGCAAGAATGTCGAGTTGCAGAACCAAGAACAGGGCCACAGCAGCGCCCAGGAGCATCAATGCTTTTCGGTCTCGCTGACTCACTCCAGCCATTAGAGGGCCTCCGCGTCGGTTTCGGTGACGGTTTCGGGCGGATCAGTTGGCTCCGGTTCTGAATCCGGCACGATCGGTTCCTCTACCGGATTTGCGTCGTCGAAGCTGGGCTGGTCGGTCGGCAGAGCTCCGATGGCGCCTCTCAGCGCGACAATCTCAAACCGCTCCTTCTCGTTCCGCTGGACCAGAGAAGAGCCGAAAGCAAAGCCCTCGACGGTATTCGCTTGGTTCAGAATTCCCAGTAGCGGTGCCGCGCTCCGCGCCTCTCCGTTGAGGCGTATCCCATCGTCATCGAGCGTCATCGACTGCAGCCAAGCAGAGGCTGGCAACAGGTTCGCCATCTCGCTCAGGATGCGAAGGTCTTGAGTCGTGCGCCCCCCCAGCCCTTCGAGTACGGCGACACGCTCCCGGACGTCTGTGGTTGCCACTCGGCTGCTCTCAGCCGACGCGACAACCTCATCAAGAGCGACTAGCTTTTCTTCGATTGAAGCGGCGTAAGCGCGGTTCTGAATCACCGGACGCAGTAAGAAGCCTGCCGCGAGAATAACCAACAGCCCAACGAGAACAGCCGTAGGAGCCCAGACCAGCCGAGAATCGGTCTGGCGTCGATCGGCGGGCAGAAGATTCGCCCCCCAACCGAGACGCGGGCAAGCGGACTCGATGGCCGTGGCTAACGATTGGATGTCGATTGCCAGATCAAAATCAGATGGCGCAGACAGGGGTACCGGGAATACCTCCGCGGGCGAGGTCAGAGTCAGTGCCTCAGTCGACTCCACCTCGATCGGTTCACCGGTGAGAATCAGGGCAGCAGATTCGCCTCTCTCTAATCGAAGGTCTGCCTCGGCCAACTGCAACGCTCGATCAGCTGGTACGGCCCCGAGATTGAACTCGACGTTGAGTACAGGTCGACCGGTGCTCTCGCCGTAGACCTCTAGCTCGGCCCCTTCACGATTCATCACTAACAATGGGGTCGCCATACGTTCCTGGCGAAGCTGTAGTGCGGCACGCAGAGAGGACGCGGCAACAGTGAAGGCCGCGACCGCGATTCCAGCCTCTTGAAACAGATCCGCGTAGTGTGTCACGATTTCTCGCTCGGCTACGACAACCACGACGGGCGCGGGGCCTTGCGCCTGCGTGTCCAGTACGGCGTAGGCGTGAAAGACTTCGTCTTCAGCAAAAGGATGAAGTGCGTCGAGCTGATAAAGGACTGCCGCGGCACGCTCCTTCTCCTTCATTGGAGGCAGTTGGAGCTGACGAACGATGACATCCCGACGAGGTAGCGACACGGTCGCCGACACATGGGAGAGACCGCAAGCGACGAGAAAGTCGGCATACTCCGCGCCCCACTCAGCCGCCGGTCGGTGGCGAAAGCGTTCGATCTTCGTGGACCCGAGTACGGTCAGCCCCGCCGGACGGGACTTGACGGCTACCACATGTAGATCGTCGCCTCGAATCTCGATTCCACATCCGGAACCCATGCGCTGGAGCTGGGAAAGCATGTCTAGTGGTTAGAAGGGAGAGTCGTACCAGCGAACGATTCGGAGTGAGTCCACCGAGTCGGATGTATCGGATTGAATTAGGGCGGCGACTATGCGGCGGGCACGCGCACCGTTGAGTTCCGCGGTCGCCCGCAAGGTGTAGGTGCTCGAACCGCGCGTGAGACTCAGGCCGATTTCTCCGCCGCGTTGTACGAGGCTAGACATACCTGGGTCGTCTAGCCTCAACGGTCTCCGACGACGAATCTCGACGACTTGCTCAATCACACCCGCGGAAAGCCCGGCGGCAGCAAGCAACGCGGGTGAAGCATAGCCGACATTGACGGTCCGCCCGCCACGCGTCGTCAAGCTTTCAATCAATCCGTTTCGTCTCACTAGCATCCCTGTATTCGTTTCTTGGTAGGAGCCGTACAGCAAGTCCGGCGTCATGCCTGGGACGGACAGTAACTCCTCTAACTCTTGGATAGACGCGCGAGTGGGCCGAAAAGACGGGTCAGCATCAAGATTTCCGAACTCTTCTACCGCGTCCTCGGTCGACATACCGTACATGGATTCTCCGGCCTGCAGCCGGCCGCGATAGTTAACGATTCCGACAGCGATTTGAATGCCCAGTGCCGGATCAACACCAGAGGCGGCCATCAGGCGTGAGAGAGCTTCGACCGATGCGCGGTTGACGTCGAGCTTGCCGGTCTCACCAACGATCTCCACCTCAACGACTCCGCCCTCAAGGCGATAGGTCATGAACCGTTGCCCGACCAAAAAGAGCGGTTCGTCTTGACCGTCCGCTGCAACTCGGGGCGAGGTCGCGATGCGCCGGATGGTTGCCTCGATGGCACCGTGAGCCAAATAGTAGGCGCGTAGGGAATCAGCCTGGACCGAGGCGCGGTCGAAATCGGCACGAACGCCATTGGACAGAGCGAAGGCGATCGCCGTCAACGCGGCTGCGAACCACATGACAGTCAACAGAGCGCTACCACGCCGATCTACGGTGCCGCTCATCGCCGCCTCCGTTGGGGTGTGAAACCGTAGCGAGCGCGCACTTCACTCACGATGGTGACCGGACGTAGACGACCGACATCTTCGAGCGGTTGGATTTCCACGCGAATAGCTTGAGGCAATTGCTGCGGGTAATCCCACACTGAAACCCAGACGTCCGGTTCCGTGCGCCGACGAGAACCTCGCAGGTAGGAAAAATTAACCGTACTCAAACGGTCGGCCACGATCAGCGAGTCGGCGCGGGGCCGCAGTGGCGTGAACAATACGCGCATGGCCGGTGGTTCGGGTAGCCGTTCGACGCCAACCACGAAACGGCCAATGCTGAGAGGCCCCTGATAAGGGGACTGGGTCAGTAGCAGGCGCATCCCGTCGTCACCCGGAGATACCTGTAGCTCGACAATCTGGAGTCCACCGCGGACGCCTTCGGTCATCGAGTACGAGCTCACGAAGCGCATTGACGTCGGCTCACCTTGGAAGAATGGCCCTCGCGGAACGCGTAGCTGGCGGCTCATCACCTGTGGAATCACCGGCGTCACGCCTGCGAATTGCGCGTGCAGTAGAGCATTGGCGTTGGCGATGCCGCGATCTTGACTGCGAGTGTTGCGCGCACTGCTCCAGGCTCCGGCCGTCACTTGCAACGCTGTCACCAGTCCGACCGAGAGGATTCCCAGCAAGGTGACGGCGACGAGGATTTCGATCAGCGTCATACCCGACCGACCGTTGAATGTGCGGGTGCTCTTCATTCGATAGACCTCTGATCAAGGCCGGAGGAGAGAGTGTCTTGGTCAATACGGACGCGGCGGTAGCCTTCGAGCGGGAACGTCTTGCGACGGCCGTCGCTCTGCCACCAAATCGTAAGATCCACGCGGGCTAGTAGACTCGCTCCCCGACGGGGGTTGTAGCCGACTTCGACTGGAGTAATCAATGCTTCCCAGCCGGTAAGCTCGTCGAATTTGCCTTCGAGCGGCTGGCTAAGACGCGGCGGGTCGACCGTGAGTAGTTCGTCCATCTGCGAACGAGCCAGCATCGCAGCGCGATCGTATTCGCGAATGCGGGCAGCGTTCGAGAGCGACTGCGAGGTCAACGAAAGCAGGCCGACGACGGTGAGCCCCATCAGCGCGGTGGCAACCATGACTTCGAGCAGACTGAAGCCCGATGTCGATCGACTAGTTTCCGTCGTCGCCATCCCACTCCTCGGGAACGCCGGTAAAGACGTTGATCTTGATGCCTGCTTGGCCCCCGCTCTCGGCCTGGAGCAATAGCTCGAATGAGGGCGACGGCGTGCCGGGATAAATTAGATAGCGCCGAGGTTCTTCTAGGCCAACCACGCTGAGTCGGTTGGAGAGATCGAAGGAGTCGCTCCAATCGTTGGTCACTGCGGCAGCGCGCAACTCGTTCGCCTCCGGGTCGACCGTGACCTGGACGGGAGTCTGAAACCGATCGGCACGCTGGCGGGCTGATGACCAAAAACTGCCAACGCGATCGACGGTGGTTTTGAGACGGATGCCGTCGAGGCCGGAAGTGATGTTCGGGAACGCGATCGCCATGACCAATGCGACGATGGCGACCACGACCAGTAGCTCGATGAGCGTGATGCCGCTCGTCGAGCTCAGTCGCCCGTCGTTGGGCGTTCGGTTCACCGCCAGCTCACCACATCGGCATTGGGGCCTTCCCCGCCCTCTTGGCCGTCTGAGCCATAGCTCAACAGTTCTGGATCGGTGCTGTGCTCGCCGGGATAACGGTAGATATAGGGTGTACCCCAGGGGTCAAGAGGGATCTCTTTGGTAAGGAAGGGACGCACGGCGTCAAGCCCCTGCTCTTCGGTGGGGAAGCGTCCGTTTTCGATGTTGTAGCGCTGCAACGCCGCTATCAACGACTCGATCTGTGTCCTGGCCGCAGTGACACGCCCTTGCTCAAGCGCAGGGGTAAGCCGTTGATAGGCGATGGCTGAGAACAGCGCGATGATCGTGATGACGACCAACATCTCGATCAGCGTGATACCCGATCGGCGATTGCGTCTGACTGACTCTTGCTTCTTCATGTAAACCCTACATTCCCATTTGATTAACGCTTGTGATGGCGAGCATCACGGATAAGATCATGGCTCCAACGATCACGCCCATCACGAGGATGACGGCGGGCTCGAAGAGCGCAGTGAAGCGCTTGACCGCTTCTTTGGTGTCTTTTTCATAGATGTCCGCCATGCGGTTAAACATCTCGTCCAGTCGTCCGGTCTCTTCGCCGACGGTCAGAAGGTGACCGGCGAGCGCGGGGAACATCTCAGTCTTCTTGAGCGGGAGGGCGACCCCTTCGCCGCGCTTGACGCCTTTCGCCACGAGGTCTAATGCACCGGACAGCAGGCGGTTGGAGAGTACTCCCTTGGTAATCGACAACGCCTGGACTAATGGCACGGAATTCGCGACGAGTGTTCCCATGGCGCGGGCAAAGCGGGCGGTGTCTGCTTTGAGCAGCACCTGTCCCAGCAGCGGGATACGGAGCTTGAAGCGGTCCCAAGTGAGGCGGCCTTCGTCGGATCGTGTCCAATGACGGACGCCGAATGCGGCAGCGATCAGCAGGCAGATCGCAATCCAACCATAGCTCTGCACGACCTCGCTGATCGTCAGCAGGATCTGCATCGGCAGCGGCATGACGATGTTCGACTCGGTAAAGGCCTCGGCGAAACGCGGGATGACGTATCGCAGCAAAACGAAGATTGAACCGGAGCCGACGAACACCAAGAGAGCGGGATAGGTCAACGAGCTAACGATGTAGCCGCGTAGTTCGTCCCGCTCGCGCTCGAAGTCGGCGAGACGGTCCATGACGATGGAGAGCGAGCCGGAGACTTCACCGGCGCGAACCATTGATACGTAGAGTTCGCTGAAGACGTCGGGCTCGGCGGCGAGCGTGTCTGCAAAACTCTTACCGCCACGCAAGGTGCGCTGCAGGGCTTGGACGACCGCCTTGAACTGGGGGCGCTCGGTCAGTTCGGCGGTGATTTCAAGTGACCGGTCGAGAGTGACGCCCGCGTTGAGCAGAGTTGCAATCTCTTCGGTGAAATGGAGGAGGTCGGAGGACTTGGCGCGTCGTCCGAAGCCGGGGATCGAGAGAGAGAAGCCGCCTTGTTGTTCGGTGCCGATGAAGACGGGGGTGAGGCCCTGCTTGCGGAGTTCACGAGCGGCCGCGCGGTCGTCGTCGACGGTGAGTGTGCCAAGGCGGGTGCGTCCGTCGGCGGCTAGGGCTTTGTAGTGGAACGTGGCCATGGCTACAACTACCGGCTCCCGGGGTTGCCACCCCGGGCTAACAATAGGTCGCCCCGCTGGGGCTGCAACGGAATCGTGACCGAGTCGGTAGCAGCCTCGACTCCCCGGGGCTTGCGCCCCGGGCTAACAATAGGTCGCCCCGCTGGGGCTAACGGAAACCAAGCAGCCTCGGAGAGGCGTCCTGGCGTTGGCCCGGGGTGGCAACCCCGGGAATTGCCCCCTGGGGCTGTCGATTCACCAAAGACGATCATTCTCAAACTCGATCGCGTTCTTCTTTAGGAGGGAGACGTATTCGGTCTCGAAGTCAACCCGTTTATGGTGTTCCTCTTGCCCCTCAATGTACGCGTGCACGACAGCCTGATTCGACTTGCTCACGCTAAACGCGGCGTATCCTGACTGCCACGCAAAGCTGCGATTGAACTGGTCTCGAACCCAGCGAGAAGAAGTCGCCTTCAGCGAGCGCACAAGATCCGACAGCGCCTTCGACGGACGAACGTTCAGCAAGAGGTGGACGTGATCCAATCCACCGCCGATCGCTAGGAGCACTGCACCTTCGTTTGTCGCCAGCGTATGCAAGTACGGGTATAACTCCTTTCTCACTTCTCTTGTCAGATCCTTTCCGCGGTTCTTCGTCGAAAACAGGACGTGAACCAAGAGATTCGTATACGCGTCGCCCAGCCTAAAACTCCTGTGTCACGCGGATCACTTCTTCTACTGTCGTGACACCGTTTTCGATTTTGAGCCAGCCGTCTTCGCGGAGGGGGCGCATGCCGTGACGTCGGGCGGCTTCAGTGAGGACGCCCGCGTCGACGCCTTGCATCACGAGGCCGCGAAGTTCGTCGTTCATTTCCATCAGTTCGAAGATGCCCTGGCGACCGTGGTAACCGGTGCCGTTGCATTGCTCGCAACCGGTGCCGTGCCAAGTGGAGATGCGGCGACCATCTGGGTGATCTACTTCATCCGCGGCCGTGCGGCAGTCGGCGCAGATCGTGCGCACGAGACGTTGCGCCAAGACAGCGACGACCGATGAGGTGATTAGATAGTTCTCGACGCCCATGTCGGTAAGGCGGGTCACCGTGCTCGGCGCGTCGTTGGTATGCAACGTCGAATAGACGAAGTGCCCGGTCAGCGCGGAACGGATCGCTATATCGGCGGTCTCGCGATCACGGATCTCGCCGATCATGATGACGTCGGGATCTTGGCGGACGATGTGCCGCAGGCCAGCTGCGAACGTCAGGCCGATGTTCGGGTTCACATGGATCTGGTTGATGCCATCCATCTGATACTCGACAGGATCTTCGATGGTGATGATCTTCTTGTCGGGAGTATTGATCTGCTTGAGCGCGGAGTAGAGCGTCGTCGACTTACCGCTACCGGTAGGGCCGGTCACGAGAAAGATGCCATACGGCATCTTCGTGAAGTGCTCCATCCGTGCATGCATGTGGTCGTCGAAACCGAGTCTGCTCAGCGAGTAGAAATCAGTCGCTGAACGATCGAGCAAACGCATCACAACGGATTCGCCGTAAAGTGTCGGCAGGGTGGAGACACGCAGATCAACGTCGTGGCCCATCACCTTGATCTTGATACGACCATCTTGCGGCAGGCGTCGTTCGGCGATGTTCAAGCTCGCCATCAACTTGAGGCGCGAGATGATGGCAGCACGTAGCTCTCGGGGAGGCGACTCTTGCTCGCGGAGAACACCGTCCACACGGAAGCGGATGCGGAACTCTTTTTCAAACGGCTCAACGTGAATATCGGATGAGCGCATCTCAAGTGCGCGGGCGATCAGCACATTGACGAAGCGAATGACCGGCGCCTCGCTGGCCATGTCGCGCAGGTGCTCAATCTCGGTCGCGTCGGTTTCGCCGTCGCCAGCGAGCTGCTGGTCGGTGTCACCGTCGGTGTCCTCACCGTAGAGACGATCGATGGCATCGAGGATTTCGGTTTCGGCAGCGAGCGACGGAATGATGTCGCAAGCGGAGAAGCGTCGGATTACCGCTATGGTTTCGAAATCGAGCGGGTCGGCCATGGCGACCCCGAGACGGTTGTCTTCTCGGTCGACCGGCAAGAACTTGAACTGCCGCATGAAACGGGCGGTGAGCCGCTCGATCTCGATTGGAATTTCAGGGAACTGGTCGGCACCGAGGAGTTCGAGTCCGAGTTGCTCCGACAGCGTCGTCAGGACGTCGCGCGCAGCGACGAAGCCGAGATCGACGAGAATGCGTCCGATGCGATCGTCGCGTTCTTTCTGGAGCTGTAGAGCGCTCTCCAGATCGTCGGCGTCGAGCAGCCCCTTGGCGATGAGCATTTCGCCCAAGCGCTGCGGTCGGGCACTGAGAGACGGCTGTGCGGCAGCTATAACATCAGCGGATGAATCGGTCTGAGACATAGGGCGAACGTCGAGGCGCTAGAAATAACGAATGCGCAGGCTGCGGCGGAAATCAGCTACGGCCAATGTGCCGCTCTTGGCTTCGCTCAGCACACTCTTCACCGCCGACATCACCATTTGGCGCGGCAACTGAGTGAGGTCTTCCCAGGCGAAATGGAATAGCGAGACGGCGACAGCAATCTTCTCGTTGGCTGGTAGGCCCTCGATCATCGCCGAGATCTCCACCAAAATTTCGCGGGCACGCTGTTCGAGTGTCTCGATGCGTTGCCGTTTGCGGATATTGATTTGGCGAATCTCTTCGTCAGAATAGGACCGCCGAAACGGACTAATGTTACCGACCGGTGCCAGGTTGACCTGAACGTTGAAGACAACGCCGTAGCCCTCGATGTAGGCACCACGGGCCGCACCAACAACCGCCATGGGAACGCTGTCGCCAACCGATTGGAAACGCTGGTCCACCACGCGTTCCGCGGACATGATCTGCACTCGCAGCGCGTCGGAGGATGCATCGACTTCAACGGCAGCAACCGACGTGACGACGACACAGGCGAGGAGTAAGGCTCGGATCAACATGCCTGGTTACCTCGTGACCAACGCCAGGTCAGTCATACCGTTGTACATCTTCTCGATGTCACTGCGGAGCATGCGATAGCCCATCTCAGAGTCTTCGCTGACTGCCGCGACTTCGCGCGAAAGGCGCTGTTCGGTTTCGGCTCCGCGTTGGTCGATCAGCGCGACGAGTTGGGCCTGACGGTCGTCGGAAGTCTCGGCGAGAACAGCCCGGGCGACCGCACGAACCTGCTCATCCGATAGGGTCGGCACCGGTGCAGGTGCGGGAGCGGCGACAGGAGCCTCAGCACCGAACGCTAGTTCGAAGCCAGCATCGTCGTAACGCAGGGATGGATCGGTTACCCATATCCCAGCGAACAGCACGGCCATCGCCATGGCGCTGCCAAGGGCGAACCGTGGCCCGTCGACTTGGAGCCAGCTAGCAAAGCGTGCCCAAGGGGAAGGCTCGAAGACCTTGTCCGAGACGAAGGCGATCCGCTGCGGGATCTCCTCATCGGGCAAGCTCAGCAGAGCCTGATTGGTCGCCTGTAGACGGCTGAGTTCTTCGCGGCCAGCAGCCGAAGTCGCCAGCCAAGCCTCGACCTCTGCTTTCCGCGCCGCGCTTAGTTCGTCGAACAAGTAATCGCGTAAGTCGTGTGGAGCCTCATTCATCGCCTTCTTCTCCTTAGGCGGTGCTCCTCGCTGGAGCCAGAACCGCCTTCAAAGCCTCGAATCCGCTGTAAACACGAGACTTGACGGTGGATACCGGCACACCCGTGATATCGGCGATCTCGTGAAACTTGAAACCCTGGTACACCTTGAGAAGAACGGCTTGACACTGCTCTTCGGGTAAGGACTTCAAAGCTTGCTTCACAACCACCGTCAGCTCGGCAGCGTTTTCCCGTCTGGTCGAAGGGTTGGTCGCACGTTCGAGTTCGGAGTCTTCGATCGGCTCTGGCCGCTTCTTGCGGTGCCAGGAGATCGTCTCGTTGTGTGCGATTCGGAACAACCATTGTGGAAAACGTTCTACATTCTGAAGGTTCCGCAAACCGCGGTAGGCCTTCAAGAACGTGTCTTGGCTGATATCGAGCGAATCTTCGCGGTCGCCGACAGATCGAACGATATAACTGAAGACACGCCTTTCCCAGCGAGTGACCAACACGTTGAACGCGTCGACATCGCCTCGGCGAGCCTTCAGAATCAGATCTCTGTCTTCAACATCGCGGAAGATCAATGCTCGTCTCCGCCTTTCACCACAACAAGACGCATGGGGCCTTCAAAAAGTCTGACAACCGATGCAAGGTGCAATTCGGAAGTTTTCTGAAAACCGCTAACCTTCTAATTTTGAACGACTTCATACCGAATCGCGAGTTTTGAGAGATTTTTTTTGATACTCGGGCCGAAAAAAGGACCTGCTCGGTCGTCCTACCTAGTGAAGGGAATTTAGCGTTCCCCAATTGCCATTCGCTTCTCCTTGCGAACCCACAGGAAAGTGCGGCGAGGGCTCCCACCCCTCGCCGCTTTTGTTTTTGCCTTACCCTGCCCTCCGCTTGACGCCGCTTCTGGTGCGTCGCTAGGCTCGCCTGGTGGCTCGAAATATCCCAGGCAGGCTGTTTGTTCACAACCTGATAGCGGGTCGAAGCCTGATCTATCAACTAGTTCGCCGGGATTTTGAGCAGCGCTATGTCGGCTCCATTGCGGGCTGGCTGTGGGGAATCATTCATCCGCTGACACTGCTGGCGGTCTATACGTTTGTCTTCCAGTACGCTTTTGGAATCAAACTGGACCCAGCAGCGGTGACAGACATCTATCCGCTGTACCTGTTTTGCGGAATGCTGCCCTGGATGCTGTTTTCCGAGACGCTGCAGCGCTCGGCGACGTCACTCGTGGACAACGCTAACTTGTTGAAAAAAAGTGTCTTCCCTTCGGAGACGATCCCACTGAGCATCTTTTTGTCGGGTCTTGCGAGTCATGCCCTAGCGCTGGTGCTGGCGATAGCCGCGACGGCGATCTGGGCGGGGACGTGGAGTCCGATGCTATGGATACTGCCCCTCTACCTAGTACTGCTAGGACTATTTAGCCTGGGGCTTGCGTGGATCATAGCCGCACTGCAGGTCTATCTCCGTGACGCGGCTCAGGTGCTATCGGTTGTATTGACCGCCTGGTTTTGGCTCACGCCGATCTTCATTGAGGAAAGCCGCATGGCGACGTTGTTGCCAGGCGTGATGGCTTGGAACCCACTGACGTACTTTGTGAGGAGCTACCGCGACACGATATTGGGCGGCCAGCTTCCGGCTCTGGCGGATGTGGGAGCGATGGCGGGGTTTGGAGTGGCTTCCTGTGTGGTGGGCGGCCTGTTTTTCCGGCATGCGAAGCGCGGATTCGCGGACGTTCTGTAGTGGTCACGCTTTGTTACGCTGGTGGCTTACGCGGGCCGCTAACAATCCGCTAGGGAGCCGTCCTCATTGAATCCCGTTGCCTTTCGATCTGTCTCGAAGAGCTATCCCATCTACTCCAAACCGTCTGATCGGCTGGCGGAATTGGTGACGCTCAACCGCGTCAAGCGGCACCGGGATCACTGGGCTCTGCGCAACGTGGACTTCGAGGTTGAGTCAGGCTCGGTTTTTTGCCTGATCGGTGAGAATGGCTCGGGCAAGAGCACCACACTCCAACTGGCCGCGGGAATCTTCCCTGCCACTTCAGGAGAGGTCGAGATCAACGGCCGCGTCTCCGCGCTGCTTGAGTTGGGGGCGGGATTCAACCCCGAGTTTTCGGGGCGTGACAACGTCTACCTGGCTGGCACGGTGCAAGGCCTGTCGACCCGAGAGATCCGTCAGCGCTACTCCAACATCGAGCAATTCGCTGAAATCGGAGACTTCATCAACCAACCGGTGAAGACCTATTCCTCAGGAATGCTCGTCCGCCTAGCGTTTGCCGTGGCGATCAACGTGGATCCGGAGATCTTGCTGGTTGACGAAGCGTTGGCCGTCGGAGATTTCTATTTCCGCCAGCGATGCATGCGCAAAGTTCATGAGTTGCGCTCAAGGGGTGTGACGATCATGTTCGTCTCCCACGCCACGGCGGACGTCAAAGCGCTTGGCACCGACTGCCTATGGCTTGAGAACGGAGAACCGGTCGAACGAGGCAAACCAGACGTGGTGATCCGCAACTACCTGGCGCGGATGAGCGAGAAAGATCAGAGCTATCGTGCTAGCCATTCGGAGCAGGGCGTGTCGGAAGAGCGTGGTGCGCGGATGGCACCGGAGATCGTCGAAACGATCCCGAACATCGACCACCGTCACGGCAACGGTGCAGCGGAGATCATTGGCATCGCCGCCCTCGACGAGAGCGGAGTCGTAGTGCCGATGATGGAGCCCGACCGCGTCTTGGTGATTCGGATTAGCGTCAGGGCGAAGCAACAGCTTGCTCAGCCCAACGTTGGTTTCATGATGCGGAATCATTTGGGGATGGATTTCGCTGGCACGAATACCACACGCGAAGAGACTCGCTTGGATCCGATGCAGCCGGGAGACATTGCCACAGTAGATTTTCATATCCGCATACCAGAGCTTTACCCTGGGCATTTCTCGTTTTCTCCTGCTATCGCAGACGGCGATCACGTTCAATACGCGATGTGCGACTGGGTAGAGAATGCACTGGCGTTGGAGATGTCTCACGACGGCAACCAGGTCTACGGCTACCTGCATTTACCTTGTGAAGTTCGAGTGAACAGCCGCCTTGGCTCCGGATCGGCAGCCCAGGAATGAAGCCGCTGATCACAACTCTGCTCGAAGCAGTCTTTCTTCTGACTCTTGCGCCGGTGCTATTGGTATGTGAGCTCGTGGCGCTGTGGCTGACGGACTTGTGCTCGATCTTTGTCCCCAAACGGTCGGCAGCAGATACGCCGGTGAACGCAACTGCGGTTAGCGTCGTCATTCCGACCTGGAACGGTCGCAGTCATCTCGAAGCCAACTTGCGCTCGGTCGTGGCGGCGATTGAGGATTACCCCGGCAGCGAGATCTTGGTGGTCGACAACGGCTCGGACGACGGCAGCGCTGCGTTTATCCGAGAGGCGTTCCCGTCAGTGCGGGTACTTGAGCAGAATGAGAACCTCGGTTTTGGTGGCGGTTCGAACGTGGGGTTTGAGGCAGCAACGAACGATATCGTCGTCTTGCTTAACAACGACATGCGGGTGGAACAGGACTTTCTGGCGCCGTTGCTCAAGCCTTTCGAGGATTCGAAGGTCTTTGGCGTCTCGGCGCAGATTCTATTCTCAGACCCGGAGAAGCGACGAGAAGAAACGGGACTCACCGCAGGGCGTTGGACCCAGGGTCGACTCGCTCTTGGGCACGTGCTCGATGATTCAATCGACCAGCCATTTCCGATTTTCTACGCCGGGGGTGGGTCGACCGCTTACGACCGCAGAAAATTCCTCGAAGTTGGTGGTTTTGATGAGTTGCTACGGCCTTTTTACATGGAGGACGTGGACGTTAGCTACATCGCTTGGAAGCGTGGTTGGAAGGTCCTTTACGCCGCCAAGAGCGTGGTGTACCACGAGCACCGCGGCACTATCGGCAAACACTTCGGCCAGGACGACATCGAACGCATCGTTCACCAGAACCACCTGCTGTTTCTGTGGAAAAACATCCACGAGCCGGGTAGGTTACTCCGTCACCTGTGTTGGACATGGCTCGCCATGTGGGCGTACTGCTGGGCCGGACCCGGATCGATGCGCCCCAGCCCGCGATCGTTCTTGTCAGCACTAGTGAGAACGCTAGGCGCCTGTCGATCACGGATGCGTGCCCGGAGGCTGGCGACGGTCAGCGATACCGAGGCACTGCGTCGTCCGCTGGGCGGTTACTACCGCGATCGTTTCGCGCAGATGGAGACAAGTCCAGCAGAGTTGAATGTCCTGTTCGTTTCGCCTTACTCGATGGCGCCGCCGATCCACGGTGGAGCGGTCTTTATGAACGAAACCGTCATTCGACTGCAAGAGTTCTGCCGACTGCACTTGCTGTGCCTTGTCGATGAGGAAGGAGAGCGGGCGAGCAACCTGGAATTTGGAGCCAGCTGCGCCAGTGTCGAGGTTGTCACACGCTGGAAGGATCATTCGCATTCACGGAGCGTGATTTTGCCGCACTCGGTACAGCATTTTTGGCACCCCGAGTTCGAGTGGAATCTGCACAAGGAGATCTACCAGAAACAGATCGACGTGCTGCAGTTGGAGTACACGCAACTGGCGATCTACGGACCCGAGTTCAAGCGGATCGGTAGCTTCTTGTTCGAGCACGACATTTACTTCCAGTCGGTCTGGCGAGGCATCGCCGGAGAGACGAGTTCCACAATGAAGTGGAAGCGCTTCTACGAGTATTTGCGGGCGTTGCGGTTTGAGCGACGAGCGATTCAGAAATTTGACGAGGTCCAACTCTGCACGCGTGCGAATCGTCGCTTTCTCGAGACGTATCTGAGTGAGTCTCCTCCGCTCTACGAAGGGTTGCGGGCCGGGATCAACGTCAACCGTTATGCGTACGTCGACTCGGGGCGAGAGGGCAACACGTTGCTCTTCGTCGGCAATTTTAAGCATCCTCCGAACCAAGAAGCTCTCACTTGGTTTGTCCGCCAGGTCCTGCCAGCGGTGATTCAGAAGCGGAGACAGACGAGACTAGTCGTGGTGGGAGCACAAGCCACACAGACGTTTGTCGATTCCGTGGCAGCCCCTGGAGTGGAGTTTGTCGGCGCGGTTGATGACATCCGAGAACCGCTCTCGCGCTACAGCGTGTTCCTGGCACCGATACTGACGGGGTCGGGTGTTCGAGTCAAATTACTGGAGGCCTTCGCTGCGGGAATCCCGGTGGTATCAACGCGACTCGGTGCGGAAGGGCTGACCGAGGCTACTGCCGACATCGTGGCACTGGCCGATAATTCGGAAGAGTTCACCCAGAAGGTGCTTCAACTCCTTGAAAACCCACAGGAAGCGCAGAGCATGGCCAAGGCCGCCCGCCGCGAAGTAGAGGGAAATTGGGACAGCGCTTCGGCCACGAGGGACCTCCACCAACACTACGTTGAAATCGTCCATGCCAAGCGAGCGGCGCAGCGTGCCTAGTGCCGGAAGCTGGTTCTAACCGTCAAGCCAGATAGGACTAGTGTCCTCTCTCAGCCAGCTGGAAGTACTAGAAAAACTAGGACTTATCGGTGATTGACCAAGAGACCGGCCTAGGCGCACACTTCAGTCGTTAGTGGTTGATTCGCTTGCGCACGACGGCTTCCCTGTCTGTCTAGGACAAGCACAACCGAGGACTGTGTGATGCTGAACAAACACCTCGCGTACTCTCTTCTGGCTGCGGCATTGTGGTTAGCACCCAGCTCCTTCGGACAGGATGTCGTCGACCTGGGACAGGTTGACCCTGTTGTCCAGCGAGGCAGATCGCAGGGCGGGCAGCCCGCTACGGGCCGTTACTACGTTCAGTTTCAGGCGGGCACGAATGCTGCGCAGCGATTCACTGCGGCGTTGCAGGCGGGTGCGCGTGTGCAGCACGACTTCTCTGGCGACAGCGCGTCCGCGGTCATCGCCCCGAACCCGAATGCCATCAACGGACTAAGCAATCATCCGCTTGTGGTAAGCGTGACGCCGGATCAAGTGTTGTATCTTCACGCGAAGCCGAACAGAACACCACCGGATTGGAACGCACCAGTGATCACAAGCGTGCAGATTCAACTGAGCTGGAACTATGGAGGTACTGCTGCGGGCTATGACTTAGAGCGCTGCACTGGCGGAGGTTGCCTGGTTATCGATGTCGGTAGCAACACTAGCTATCCCGACAGGGCGGTTGCGGTGGGACAGACCTACGATTATCGTGTCCGCGCCTACTTCTCAAAGGGGGGTCCGACTAACTATTCGTCGACGCAGTCGGTGTTCGTACCGGGAGATCCGGGCTCAGGGCCTCCCGCAGCGCCGACCGGTCTAACGGCCACTTCCGTATCGTCCAATAACGGAACTTTCGTTCAGCTCGCTTAGCGCACGCCGCGCACCAACGCCGCAAGGGAATGGTCGGATAACTCTTCCCAGAACGAGGAAGGATTTACCAGATCGCGCGGCTCCACAACTGTGCCAGACCTACGCTGTACAAACTATTCGTCGACAGTCGTTCGCCGATCCGGGCTCAGGGCCTCCCGCAGCGCCGACCGGTCTAACGGCCACTTCCGTATCAAATAATTTCGTTCAGTTGGAATGGTCGGATAACTCTTCGAACGAGGAAGGATTTACCATCGCGCGGTGCATCGGTCCAGGCTGTACAAATACCGTGCCGATCGACACGGCTCTGGTTGATGGGACGACGTACAGGGACAACTCCGTATCTGCATCGGCTACGTACGGTTACGCGGTCCGCGCCGACTCTTCGGAAAATGGAGATTCTCCGTACTCAAACATCGTCGAGGTCACCACGGCGGCAGATCCGGTAATTCCGCCTAGCCCTGCTCCATGCGCGATGCTCACGGGATCGCGGCAGCTGATTCCGCTGGGAGTGCAAAGGGCCGGACTACCTGACTGTGTTTCAAATGGTCAGGGTATCGGCGTGGCGGTGGTCGACACCGGAATAGATTTTTCACACCCAGATTTGGCCCCCGCGCCGGACAACCCAGGAGTGCTTGAAGTGGTCGGAGGGACCTCGTTCAACGCCCTTGCGCCTGGCACCAGTTGCCAAGATAACTGGTCGCATGGCACCCACGTCTCTGGACTGATCGCCGCCGTTGACAACAACGAAGGCATCGTTGGTTCGGCTCCTTACGCGACGCTCTACTGCGTCAAGGTGGGGGCAGACGAAGGCGGCTTTATCTTTGAGACGGACGTCTTCGCGGGGATCGACTGGATTCTTGCGAATCATAGCCAGGTGACACCGCCTATCCGTATTGTCAATATGAGTTTTGGTGGAGACATCGGTGGGCCGCTCGATGACGAATATCTACAGCGTATCCGGGCTCTCTACAACGCGGGAATCGTCGTCGTCACCTCAGCAGGTAACGACCCAGAGCGTGAAGTTTCCCAACAGGTGCCAGCATCGTTCTCGGAGGTCATCACCGTGGCCGGTACTGTGGGCGAGGATGGCATCGCCGCCTGCGACTTCGCCGCTTTTCCGCGTGTGCTGGCCGACACGGCGGCCGCGTTCACCACAGATGGTTCCGGAGTCACGATCTCTGCGGTGGCAGAGGGGCGCTCGGACTTCATTCAGCTCAACTCCTACACCTGCACCGGCTTCTTCTACGGAACCCTTTCGACCACTCTCGGCGGGACGACGACGCGTAAACTGCCGCTACCTGCTGGTGGCTTCGCCGAGGCACGAGGGACCAGCTTTGCCGCACCGGTGATCGCGGGCATCGCCGCACGCATCATGCAAGGGATGGAGTCTTTCAGCGGAGACTCTGCCGACGTTGAGGCTGTGAGAGCGCAACTACAGACTCTCGGCGATCGACCCGGAGAAGCTCCGTTGGATCACCCTTGGGCTGGCTCGATAGTCATCTACAGCCCCGACGGCGTGTATGAGGGCGTGGGACAGAGGCCCTAGACGGTCTGCCTCTTGGCCTTCGCTAGGCTGGCGACCACTCGTTCGTAGGAATGGTCGATCAGTTCTTCGACCTCTTGTGGCGCTAGCTGTGGAGCCTCAAGAGGTTGTTCATGGGAATCAGGAGTCTGGAGAAAGGGGGAAGGTAGTGGAGGCTGGCGTGGGGGCGATGCCAGTTGTAATGGTGGAGCCAGGGTAACAGATGAGCGGCGCGCTGCTGGGATGAGGAGTAGGAGCGAGCGTAAGCCCATTCTCTCAGAGCGGTCTGGATGAAGCGTTCGGCCTTGCCGTTGGTGCGCGGCGTGTAAGGACGGGTAAAGCGGTGGCGGATGCCGAGACGACGGCAAGCATCGCGGAAGAGGCGCGAGCGATAGCAAGAGCCGTTGTCGGTGAGCAAACGACGAATGGGGACGCCGAGGGAGCGGTAGTAACCGACCGCGGCGTCGAGGAAAGCCACCGCGGAGTGGCTGCGTTCATCGGGCAGGATCTGAGAGAAGGCGAGGCGGGAGTTGTCGTCAATAGCGACATGCACGAACTCCCAGCCAGCGCCGCGACTGGCCCGAGAGCGATCTCCGGTAACGCGATGACCGGCGCGGAGGAAGCGGCCGAGCTTCTTGATGTCGAGATGCAGCAGATCGCCGGGGGCGGCATGTTCGTAGCGGCGCAGGGGCCGAGCAGGTTCGAGATCGCGGATACGGTTCAGGCCGGCGCGGCGCAAGATGCGGCTGATGGTAGCGGGCGAGAGGCCGACAGCCTGGGCGATGTGTCGGCCGGTCCAACGCTGGCGGCGCAGAGAAATGACGCGCTCGACCAGCGCCCGAGAGGTCCGTCGCGGGCTGCGGTGCGGTCGCGAGGAACGATCGTGCAAACCGGCGACACCCTCGCTGCGATAGCGCGCCAGCCACTTGTGGATGGTTCTCAGTGAGACGCCACAGGCCGCCGCGGCGTCCCGTGGCGTCTGCTGCTTGGCGAGGACGCGCTCGACGATCCGCACTCGCAAATAAGGCGTCAATCGTGCATTCTTGTGGATGTTCATTCGGTCTCTCCAAGGTTGCTGTTGTGGGATAACTCCAGCTTCCCTGGTCCGGGACCGAATGAACAACCTATTGAGAGGTCACAACTAGCTCGCCGTCGAGGATGAGGGTATTCCAGTGCTTCTTATTCATGTGATAGCCAGGGATGACCGAGGAATAGCGCTCGCGGAGTTCCAGCGCTCGGGCCGGATCGCACTTCAGATTCATGCGGCAGGGGACTTCCTCATACGCCAAGGTGGCAAACATCTTGCCACCGACCTTGAATACCATCACCTCGGGGCCAAACGGGAAACCCTCTTCGGAGCCAGAGAGGCTAAGCAGGTAGTCTCGTGCGTGATCAAATCGCATGGCTGTCGGGTGTCCGGATGCTAGCATGGACGATTCCTCATGCAACAGTTTCTGGGCCAAATCAGTGTTCATACCCAAGGCAAGGGGCTGTACGAGTTCACACGCGAGGTGGAGTCGTGGGTACGCGAGCAAGGTGACGGCGACGGGCTACTGACACTATTCGTCCGACACACGTCGGCTTCGCTGACGATCCAAGAGAACGCAGATCCAGACGTGATTCTCGACCTGGAATCCTTCTTTTCACGGCTGGTTCCGGAGAATGATCCGATCTACCGGCACACGATGGAAGGCCCAGACGACATGCCCGCTCACGTGCGTACGGCGCTGACACAGACCCACTTGAGTATTCCCGTGTCGCAGGGCCAACCGGTGCTCGGAACCTGGCAAGGCATTTACCTGTTCGAGCATCGACGGGCTGGACACCGCCGAAGCGTGTCGCTGCATTTGCTATCAGGCTAGGCGAGTGTTAAATCGTTGCAAAATGAGCAGTTAGCTGTGACCGTCAAGATCGCTAAAGCGCCTTACTAACCAAGGTCGATTCGCGGCCGAATAGTCATCGGGAGAACAGAGATGAAAACCTTGCTAGTAGCTGTATGCGCTTGCTTGTTCGCCGTCTCGTTGGCGGCAGCCGACGTAGATGGCAAATGGGAAGCCACCGTTGAGACCCGACGTGGTGAACAGCAGATTACATTTGAGTTCCAGGCTGACGGAGAGGAACTTACCGGCTCTGTGAGCAACCAGTTCTTCGGAGATTTGCCCATCCAGGATGGAAGGATCGAAGGAGACCAGATCAGCTTCAAGCAGCTTATGACCCGCCGAGACCGGGAGATCACGATAGTCTACAGCGGCAAGATCTCTGGAAATGAAATTGAGTTTACGCGTGGTATTGAGGGCGGCGGCCCCGGCGGGGGCGGACAGGGTGGTGAACGACCGGTCTGATAGGTAACACTCTAAACCGGACGGATGGGTAACAGTATAGGCGGTGGTCAGTGGCCCCCGCGGGGGCCACTGACTGCCGAGCCGAGCGGCCACAGTACGCGGTTGGCGGCGTCGAACAAGGCGAGTTCCACCGGACCGAACCAGATCTGCCAAATGGCTTCGTCCACTTCGACTAGCCCGACCAACTCGCGAGCCAACGCTTCACTCAGGAAGTACTTCTCGCCGAGGAACTTGATGCGTCCGTCGTGGCGCACTCGTCGGCGCTCCCAGTGCCCCGGGTAATCCAGATCAGCAAGCTCGCTGGGATAGGCGCGTGTTGCTGGTGCATAGAACGCCGCCGGGGGCCGCTGTCTCAACGCTTCATGCGGACGTTCTTGGTTGTATTCATGACGAAAGAGGTCGAAGCGGCGCTGCTGTCGGCGACGATCGCCAGCCGGAGGTCTCACTGTCTCGGCTTTGAGCGTGCGGTGTAGCCGCTCGTGGCGACCGTTCTGCTGCGGCTTGCCCGGCTCGATGCGCTCCACCGCAATGCCCAGCTTCAGCCACCAGACGTTCAACCGGCTCAAGCGTCCGGTGCCGATGGAGGCGAACGGCGAACCGTTGTCTGAGCGTATCCTTCGTGGCAGCCCGCGCTCCAGAAACAACCGCTCCAAGCCTCGGCGGGCCTCGGCGTAGGATGTGCCCACGTGTGCGGTGCAGTTGAGCAGGAAACGACTATATCCGTCGACGACCGTTAGCGGATAACACAGCACGCCGTCGCCGGTGCGAAACTGCCCCTTGTAGTCGATCGTCCAGAGGTCGTTGGGCGCTTCGGGTTCGCGCAACGGACTGGGTGCCGCTTCGGCCAGTCGCCGCATCCGCTTGCGCCCGCGAACGAGTCCGGCTCGCTTCAGCGCGTCGCCGATCGTCGACGCCGCTGGCCAGCTTGTCTGTGACTCTTTCGACTCCAGCCAGGCCCTGAGCTTCTTCGGCCCCCAACTCGGATGCTGCCGACGCGCTTCTATCACTCGTCGCTCGACCGACTCGGGTATCCGACCGGGCTGACGGTGTGCCGCGTGCGAGCGGTCTTCCAGCTCTGGCCAACCGCCTTGACGGAAGCGTTCTAACCACTTGTATCCGGTCCTGCGGCTGATCCCGTAGAGTCGACACAGCGCCGCCACGTTCGTCGCCGCCCCCGCTCGCAGCCAGTCTTCAATGAATCTCTTGCGTTCTTCCATCGGATAGGTCTCCTTCCATGGCATCTCGCCATGGTGTTACCTATCCGCCCGGTCTAACCTGTTACCCTTCCGCCCGGTCTGTACATGGTCGAGGGCCGGAAGCAGGCCCAGGCGGCGGGCGTGGAGCGACGTTTACCGCTACGCGCGTTCAGTGACTTACTTACTCAGGAACCGACTTGGCAGCCGCGTCTTCGAATAGCGCGTCGAGTTCGCGGTCTAGAGTCTCGGAATCGATACGAAGGCTAGGGGGGCCAATGTGGATATGTGGCCCGGTGGCTTGTCCGGGCACTACGCTCCGGAAAGCGATGTAGGGGATATCCCACTCTTCGAGCAGCGACATCAAGAATAGCCCTTCGAACTCGTCTGGGTGCAGCGCAACGTCGTAACGCCCGGTGTGATCAAACCCCATTGACACGTGGAGGTCGGTGGCACCGGCCGCGCTGATGGGCAGCCCCTCGCCGAATTCCTCGTAATAGAAGGCATCGATCTCGCCAATGTCGTTGTCCCATTGTCCCAGCTCTCCAGCCGATCGAAAGGCAAGTTCTTCCGCGATGAGCTCGTCGAGGCGATCCTCGGCTGAAGCGATGTTGGACATCTCCTGCGACAGTCGCGCGCGCGTCTCGGCGAGTCGAAACTGTTGATTAACGAAGTCGAGCCGATCTCGATAGGGCGGCAGTGTCTTCACGGCAGCCGCTCCGGCGGTGATCAACTCTTGTTGTCGGCGTAGGGCTTCGCGCTCGATCGTCTGCAGTGTCGCGACAGAGCGGAGTAGCGTGGTGACTTGATCGGGCAATAGGTCGGGTTGCTGCAGGAGCTTACGCACAGTGACTTCGAGCTGAGCCTTGTCAGCAGCCTGCCGAGCCTTGGCCAACTCCGCGGGGGCCAATACACCCGCTTCGACTAGAGCGCGGAGTCGCTCCATCTCTGGGTCGATCGGTTGGGAATCTTCGTTGGCCTGAGCAAACAGAGAGATCGCCAAGACCAGCCCCGCTGTCACTGTTCTGCAACTGGTCCACATCCGGACATCATTGTAAGATGAAGAAACGCCTACAGAACGGCGTGATGCGCTAGGAACCGAGAAACAACTTTCGCTTATGCAAGATTGGGAAGCGGCCGCTCAGGCAGCCGTCGGCAAAAAGGCCGACGACGTCATCATCCTTAACATTGGCGAAGTCAGTACGTTGACAGGCCATTTCGTGTTGGCCACTGGATCGAACAACCGTCAGACGCAGGCGATTGCCGATGCAGTCCGCAGCGACTTGCGAGACCTTGGTATACGGCCGTTGGGTGTCGAAGGGATGCAGCAGGGCCATTGGATTCTGATGGACTACGGCTCATTCTTGGTTCACATCTTTTCGAAGGACAAGCGTGACTTCTACGACCTAGATCGGCTGTGGAACAACGCGCCGCGCACCCTAGTATCGGAAGCGGCCTGAGGCTGCGCCGTGAAGCTCCAAGTCTTCTACATTGGCAAGCCTCGTAGCAAACCGCTGAATGAGGCAGGGGCGGAGTACGTCAAACGGCTCGGGCGCTACTGCCGATTTGAGCTGAAAGAGATCAAGGCCGAAGCAGTGATCGAAGACGACAGCAAGGTCTTGCATGTAGCCTTGGACCCGCTAGGCGAAACCATGTCGTCGAAGCAGCTGGCTAGTCTTGTTGAGTCTTCTGGACGCGATATCGCCTTTTATATCGGTGGTGCCGACGGGTTTTCGGACAAGTTCCGATCCTCGGCGGATCGACTGCTATCGCTCTCAGCGATGACGCTGCCTCACGAGCTCGCACGTGTGGTCTTGCTTGAGCAACTCTATCGGGCGTTCGCGATCATGGCTGGCCACCCTTACGCGAAGTAGCCGCCTTGATTCCGATCTTCGCCGTCTCTCTCAGGCTGTAGATCGTCGATGCGTAGTGTCCGCACTCGTGCGTACAGAAGCATCCGTTGGCGGCGGCCGAGGCAACGTGCTTGGCCTTATCTGAGAACCACAACTTTGTGAAGTCGTAGTCGACGTCCCTCAGATTGCCGATGACGGAGTTCTTGACCTCACACTCGACAACATCGCCGTGCGAGTAAATCACGGCGGCAAGGCGTCCGGAGACACACGAGAACTGGGCCTTCTCTTCGACAGCAGTTCGCTCGACGGTCTCGCGGATACGCTGGTCGAGTAAATGGTTCGCGGCGGAATATTCCGACGGCCCTGATGGAGCGAGTACGCCGTCGTGCCAATCGCTCTCGAGGCGTTGGCGCAGCCTGCGATAGGCTTCCGGGTCGACTTCAGTCTGATTGGGGTCGAGCGGATGCCCACGACACCAGTTGTAAGAGGTGCCATCGGGTTGGAAGATTCGCTTGAGTCCCTCGTGGATGTCGAGGATCTTCTCCTGGTTGTCGCGCATAACGGTGGTGAGCGTATGCACGATGAGGTTCGGGTAGCGCTTTCTCAGCGGCTTGATCGCCTCGGCGGTTTGCAGCATCCTTCGCCAGGCGCCTTCCCTGCCCCGAATGCGGTCGTACTCGTCCGGATCGATATGGTCGACGCTGAGGTTGAGATGGAACCGCATCTGAGGAGCGGCAGGCAGGACTTTTTCGAGAGTCTCGACGACGCGCTCGGTGTGCTGGCCATTGGTCGGCGTGTAGAGATTCGTAGTCTGATTGAGCCTGGCGGCAGCCAAGGCGATGTCGGCCAGATCAGGTCGGAGGAACGGTTCACCGCCACCGATGAAGAGATTGTAGATCTCGTCCATCGACCCGAGCGTCTTCTCGAACTCTTCTAACTGAAAGTCCCGGTTGGGTTTCGGGTTGAGCTGATCCCAGTAAAAGCAGTGGATGCACTTTTCGTCGCACCGCGTGGTGACGTAGAGCGTCACGAACGGGGGCGTTACGCGGCGACCGAAGGCGGTCTTCGCCTTGATGCGGAGCAAGTGGGGAACGTAGGATCGCGGTTGCACGGAAGGAGGCCGTCCTAGTAGAAGATAGCGTCGAGCAAACTTGCCAGCCGAACACCAGCCTGCAGCAGCCGCTCTTCGACCACAGTACCGACTGCGCGAACGTAGGCGCCACCCAGGCGACTACTCGTTGTGCCATAGACCAGCGGACGAAGCGCCATCGATTCGGCTGCCCAAGTGAGTGGCTCGTCCTGCTCCCAGGCGACTACCTCAGCCGACGGACGCGACTCCAGCGTACGTGCGAGGCCCTCCGGGGTTAGGTCCAGGCGTGAGATTAGCCCGGAGTCCCAAACGCGATGTAGATTCGAACGCTCGCCAAACCAGTTGATTTCGATCCGGTTGCCGCCGCGGTCAGATGCGCGACCCACGTGCAATGGCTGGTGGATGTCACCGACGAAGTGCGCGATGAACCGCAGTGCAGCGATCTTGTCCTGGCGAGAGGAGTGTTCGTAGCGCAGTACGACCGTGAACCGCTCCAACGCTTCGAGAACGTCACCACTTGAGCTTCGCCTCGTGGGATCGTAGCGCTCCCCGTCGGGGACATTGACGTAGTGCCAAGGGCTAGTCTGTCGCCATTTCGCCTCGGAACGAATACCGTCGGCCCAGAGCGAAGCTTCGGCCAGGGTTTCATGGCCCAGCAGATCCTCAATCGCCTCACGTGTCTGCGGACTGATCCGTTGGTCGGCTATGTGGCCCACCGCACGATGGCCGACAGGCCCCCAGGCGAAGCCCGCAACCGGCGCAACAACAAGGAGAACGGCGACGATGGCGAGTCTCATCTAGGAGTCCAATCGATGCTTGGCGAGGACGGTGCCGTCGGCGAGAACCGCCACGGGAATGTCGACGCGATACCGCTTCTTGAGTTCGGGGTCATCATCGATGTTGACCTCGTGGACCTGGTACTCGCGACGCAGCAGCTCTTGTTTCATTTCACCGCAGAGACCGCAGCCAGGCCGTGTATAGAGAGTCACCTCAAGCATTTGCTTCCGAGAATACCAAGCGCCCGCTACAATCGGCTGGGAGCCAAACCTGGTGTCGACCAACTCAGACGAGACGATGTCACTGTACGCACGACTAGCCGACGCCTGGGTGGCCGTGAAAGCCTTCCTATTTCCGGGAAGGGCGGAAGACGATCCAGACTTCAAAGAAGAGATCCGCCGTCGTTCGATACGGGGCGTCTACATAATCGCCGGCGTAACTGCCTTCATGCCCTGCCGGCTCAACCGGTCAACGCAACACTAGGGCTAAGTCGTTCAACAGAAATGTCTTAGCGATGAGAGCGGCAAGGGGCTTGCCTACAAGCGGAAGCTGCTAAGCGCAATCGCGTAACTCGTTACACTGCAATGGCATGCAGATGAGAGCGAAGCGTCCTCACCGCTTCCCCTTTACTTTCTTTGGCTTACGCTTCACGCTCTCCCTTCGCGCCAGGTGTTGCGTCGACCGCTTGAGACCACCCCTTATTGGGACTGATTTTTCACGGCCTGGCGAACCTCTTTGATCCCAATCCGCAGGCTACATCGGTCGACACATTGCTCCTCATCGCGCTCGCGGCAGCCGCCGTAGCCATTGCCCGTACAGTTTGGGGACACAACCATGCCCGCCTACTCGCGTTTATGCTGGGCGCGGCGGTGGCCTCGATACTGTCATGGAGCAACCTGGTCTTGGCCCCCGCAGAAATAGCACCCGTTCTGTCATCGCTCGTCGACGTGTTTATCGTGTTGATCGTGTCCCTGGCGGCGATCCCGGCGCGACCGTTGCAGGTGTTCGTGTTTGGGATTGCGGTCATGTGGATCGATTTCGCTGTCGCTCATTTCGCCGTGGGCCGAGGTCTAATGGACACGCCGCTGGCCCACCAGTTCGCGGGTGCCCACATGGTGGTCATTCTATGCTCGGCGCTGGCGGGGCTCACCTACCAACTGCTTCACCGGAGCTACGTGGCACAGCAAGGGCGGCTCGCCGCTCAATCTCGCATGTTGCACTCAGAGACCGCCCTTTCTTTTGCGCGCCTCTCAGCAGCGCTTAGTCACGAACTCAACTCGCCTCTGGGGGCACTGGCAAGCTCCGTCGCATCACTCCGAATGCTCGCAGCAAAGGAAGAAGAAGATCCAGGCGCCGACAAAGAACGCGTCCGCGGACTCAGACGAGACCTGCTCAATGGATCGGAGAAGGCCGTTGGGAAGATCAGTGATGTCATTAGTCGCATCCAACGCTTTACGAACCTCGATCGCGCGGAAATCACACCGGTACAAATCGACAAGATGCTACAAGATGTGGCCCATATGGTGCGCGCGGATGGCGGGACGGGAACAGAAATCGCCCTGACCACCACCGAGTTGCCACCGGTCGTGCTCAAACCTCAATCCATCAGCGGAGTCTTCTCTCGGCTCATGCACAACGCCGTCAAGGCCAGTGCTGGCCGAGGCCCCGTCGAGGTCAACGCCGCACCAGAGAACGGACACATCTTGGTTTCCGTTCAGGATCATGGCAACGGGCTCTCTGACCAACAGCTCCGCGAACTATTTCTACCAGGCTTCACGACCAGGGACGGGCGCGTAGAGGCCTCGAAGTGGGGTCTCTTCACCGCGCGCCAGATCATCCGCGAACACGGCGGCGAAATCTCGGCCAGTCGTGCCGCCAACGGCGGAACACGGATCACCATTCTACTTCCCTTGGACGGCCCGTTCACCGCCACCTAACTTTCGGCCAGGGCGGCGCCAGCGCGATAATGGGGGTCCACTTATGGCATCCCCACGACGCAAGCTACGTTCTCACGACTGGTTCGGACGCAAAGACAAGGTCGGATTCATCCATCGCGCTTGGACCAAGTCCGAAGGATTCCCAGACTCAGTCTTTGACGGCAAGCCTGTCATCGGCATTTGCAACTCTTGGTCAGAATTGACCAGCTGCAATGCGCACCTGCGTCAGGTAGCAGAAGCCGTTAAACGCGGGGTGTGGGCTGCCGGTGGCTTTCCTCTCGAGTTCCCGACGATTTCGCTCGGCGAGCCGTTGATGCGGCCGACGACGATGATGTTCCGCAATCTAATGGCGATGGATGTGGAGGAGTCGATCCGCGCCAACCCGCTCGATGGAGTGGTGCTCTTGTGCGGCTGCGATAAGACAACCCCTGCACAACTCATGGGCGCAGCATCGGCCGACATCCCCGCGATCGTCGTAACCGGTGGCCCGATGTTGACGGGAAAGTACAAGAATCAGCCGATCGGATCGGGCACCGATGTTTGGAAGTTTGATGGGGAACGCCGCGCGGGCAAGATCTCGATGGACGAGTTCTGCTCGATCGAAGCCTGCATGTCGCGCTCTGCTGGGCACTGCATGACGATGGGTACCGCCTCCACGATGGCGAGCCTTGCGGAGGCGCTGGGAATGACGCTAAGCGGCTGCGCCTCGATCCCTGCCTCGGACTCGCGTCGGCAGGAGATTGCTCACCGCAGCGGCGAGCGTATTGTCGATATGGTCTGGGAAGACCTCACACCGTCAAAGATAATGACCGCCGAAGCAATGGAGAACGCCATCCGCGTTGATATGGCGATCGGAGGTTCGACCAATGCGATTATTCACCTCAAGGCGATCGCGGGTCGGCTGGGCCTCGATTTCCCGCTTGAGAAGTTCGATGAAATCTCGCGAACGACTCCCGTGCTGGCTAACATCTCTCCGTCTGGTAAGTACTTGATGGAGGACTTCTACTACGCTGGCGGTCTGCCAGCGTTGATGAAGGAGATTCTCGATCTGCTGCACGGGGATGCCATCACGGCGACGGGGCAGACTCTAGCCGAGGACCTGAAGGACGCCGAATGCTACAACCCGGAAGTCATCTTGCCGCGCGACAAGCCTCTGCAAGCTAGTGGCGGGACGATCATCCTTCGCGGCAACATCTGTCCGAATGGTGCCGTCCTCAAGACCAGTGCCGCGGATCCCAAGCTGCTGCAACACACCGGCCGCGCAGTCGTCTTCGAGAACCACGACGACCTGCTGGCACGTGTCGACTTGCCAGATCTCAACATTGATGAGAACTGCGTGATGGTACTCAAGAACGGTGGGCCTCATGGTGGACCAGGAATGCCTGAACTCGGCAACATGCCCGTTCCGGCGAAGCTCATCAAGAAAGGCATCACCGATATCTTGCGCATCTCGGACTCACGCATGAGCGGCACGAGCTACGGCGCGTGCGTCTTGCACATCTCGCCAGAGTCGGCGATCGGCGGACCGCTCGCAGCCGTCCAAGATGGCGACCAGATTCGGCTCGATGTCGAGAAGCGGACGCTCGACGTACTCATCGACGAGCACGAGATGAATCGGCGGCTACAACTGCTGGAGTTACCGGAGCCAGCCTACGAACGTGGCTGGGGAAAAATCTTCCTCGACAACGTGCTTCAAGCTGATGAGGGTTGCGATTTCGCCGTTCTGAAGGGCAAGGGATCGAAGACGGAACCCTCACTGCCGTTCTAGAGTGACTTCCCATGCGTAGGTTGCTCGCTCTACTCCTGCTCGTCGGCTGCGCTTGCGGGGGCGATGACAGAGTAGCCGAGGCGGAGAAGTTGATCGCACTGCTCAATCTTGAACCAGGTGCCACTGTCGGTGAGATCGGAGCCGGTAACGGCGAAATGGCGGTGGTCTTCGCGACCGTAATTGGCCCGACCGGGCGGCTGTATGCGACCGAGATCGAGCAATCGAAGCGCGACGATGTCAGTGCGGTCGTGGCCGACGCGGGGCTCGACAACGTGACCGTTCTGGAAGCGAGGTTATCGTCCGCCAACCTCCCAGCGAAATGCTGCGACGTGGTCTACTTGCGGCGCGTGTATCACCACTTCACCGATGCCGGAGCGATCAATCAGTCCATCTTTAATTCGCTCAAGCCGGGCGGCCGCCTCGCGGTCATCGACTTCGAAGAGCGCTCGCTGCTTCCGAAGCCTGAGGGGGTCGCGGACAGCCGACCAGGGCATGGGGTACCGACGGACCTGCTGATCTCCGAATTGGAGGACGCTGGTTTTTCGATCGAACAGCGAATTGACGAGTGGCCCAACGACGGCTACTGCGTGATCGCGCGAAAACTCGCTAGCGACTAGCCTTCCCAAAGATCAGGACGTACTGATGAGGTAAATGGTCGAAAGTCCGCACGAACTTGAAGCCTGCAGCCTCAATCTCCACTCGGAATTCATCGCGGTCCGCCCGGATATGATTCAGCGCCCAATCCGCGTCACGGCCCTCTCTCACGCGGCTGCGGTAGAAATCGACCACCACGAGACGCCCGTCTGCCTTGAGTGAGCCAGCAATAGCACGCATCGTCTCGATGGGCTGCTCGAAGTGGTGATAGGCATCGAGAATAAAGGCGACATCGACTGCCCCCGAGGGCAGCTTCGGGTCCACTTGACCGCCCAGAATTGTCTCCACATTGGCCCAGTCTTGTTCGGTTTTGTGGGCATCGACCTGATCGAGAAATTGCTGTTGGATATCTTCGGCGAACAACTTACCATCCGGCCCGATCACTTCTAGGAAATACGGAATCATGAAACCAACACCGGTACCGATGTCTGCGATGACATCGCCTTGCTCAACGCCGATGTTGGCGATCAACTCGCGTGGTTTCTGTTCTTCCTCGCGCCCTGGGTTACTCAAGGCTCGGGCGACCCGAGCCCGACCCTCCGTTGTCTGATAGCCGGCGTTGGCCTTCTCTGCGACTTGCCCGACGAGAGGCACAGCAGCGAGCAACGCAATCGCAAAGCCAAGAAGTTTCTGCATAGCTAGACCTCAATGCCTCGGAGATACTCGGCGCTCTGCGCCAGACTTTCGACAGCATCACCAGGGGTCTGGTCTTGCTCGACGACGTAGCGATCCATACCATCAGCGGCCGCGGCCTCTAGTATGTCTGGGAAGTCCAAGACCCCAGACCCAACCTCTTTGAAGTTCTCCGCGGCGACGCCCTCAGCAAACTGTGTGGGCGCGTCGGCTGGTTTGTCTTTCAAATGAAGCAACTTCGCCCGACCTGGATGCGTTCGAATCCATTCAGCCGGGTCGAGACCAGCGATGCTGGTCCAAAATACGTCTAACTCGATCTTCACGAGATCTGGGTCGGTGGCTTCGAGAAAAATCTGCATCGGAGTCGTGTCTTCCACGGGCCCAAATTCAAACGCGTGATTGTGGTACGCGAAACGAATTCCCGCCGCCTTGTAGATCTCCGCCGCGTTGTTTAGCTTGTCCGCCAACCGCAGGTAGTGATCGCGATTGTCGCCGCGCTGGTCGTCGGGCACATACGGCATGACTAGCCAAGAGAAACCGTGTTCGGCACCCCACTCGGCTGATTCCTCAATAGTCGACGGTCCGGCCGCAACTTCGCCAGCTCCGGTGATAATCTGACTCGAAACGTGGCTGCTGGTCGGGTTCAGTCCCGCACCCCGAACAGCATCGGCAACAGAGTCCCAAGAGACGACCACACCGTTGGCATCAGTTGACTGAACGGCCTCAATCTCGGTGTAGCCCGCGGCGGCGACCCGCTCGAAGATGTCGCCGACACCCTCGGCGAGCATGTAGCGGAGGGTGTACATCTGGAAGCCGAGCGGCTTGGAAAACAGGTTTGGCACGGGCGTTGCGGCTTCTTCAGGAGCGTCCGAGCAGGATGCCAGCGAGACAACTGATCCGGCACCCGCCAGATGGAGGAAACTACGGCGATTCAACGACATGGACCATCATGCTATCAGCCCGACGGGTATTTCGGGTAGCACCGGAGAGCAAGCTATTCGTCTGTCGAAGTCTGCGGCAGGTCCTCGAACCGTTTGATCGATTCCATGATGATCTGGTGAGCACCGTCGCGGCCATCCCAACCGTGAATACTGACCGGCTTGCCTTCGAGATCCTTGTAGATGCTGAAGAAGTGCTCCACCTCGCGTAAGTAGTGCGGACGCATGTCATCCAGCGACTTGATCTCCGTGAAACGTGGGTCGGCTGTCGGGATCGCGATGATTTTCTCATCCTCACCCTTTTCGTCGCGCATGCGAAATACACCGATCGGGCTGGACTCGATGATGCAACCCGTGAAGGTTGGCGTTCGCGTCATCACCAGAATGTCGAGCGGATCACCGTCGTCGGCAAGCGTGCCCGGAATGAACCCGTACGCCATGGGGTAATGGACCGCCGAAAACAGCACACGGTCGAGCCGAAACAAACCACACGTCGGATCGTATTCGTATTTGTTGCTGCCGCCCTGCTGGATCTCCACGATCGCGTCTACTCGCGCGGGCGGATCCGGGCCCGGAGGAAGGAGCATCAGGTTGCTGGGCGGTTTCTTGTAGGGAAGCTTGTTCAATCCGCATTCTATCAGCGCTGGCTCGTTCCTTCGTACACTAAGCGATGGCTTTTCGACGGCGAAATCGGCCTCTTCGATGACTCGCGAATACCTTGGACGCCTAGCCCTGCTGGCCACCCTCTGTTGGATCGTCTACAGAGTTGGACTCTCCGACAGGGGGTTGGTCGGCCCAGACGAGCCGCGCTACGCCGCGATCGCCCACGAGATGGCTATTTCGGGCGACTGGGTGACTCCTCGGTTGTGGGGAGATCCGTGGTTTGAGAAGCCAGCGCTGCTCTATTGGATGGGTGCCGCAGCCGAGTCGGCCGGAATTACGAGCGACCTAGCCATCCGCGTTCCCGTCGTGCTGCTGAGCTTCGGGTTTCTTATTTGCTTCCACGTCTTCATCCGTCGCTCGTTTGGGCGCTTTGACGCGGACGGCGCGACTCTCGTCCTTGCGACAGCAGCGGGCTGGGCGTCGTATAGCCAGGTCGGCGTATTCGATCTACCGGTGGCCGCTGCGACCGGAATCGCTTTGCTCTCGCTACTGCCATGGGTGGAGAACCCGAAACACGATCGACTGCTGCCGGTGTTTGGAGCTGCACTTGGCGTTGGCGTTTTGGCAAAAGGGCTCGTGGCACCGGCCATCGCGTTTTTGGCTGTATTGTCGGTCTGCCGCGACCGGGGCATCAGATCCGTCGCGCAAGATCTGTTCTCGCTGCGTACTCTCGGGCCATTCGCACTGGTCACGTTGCCCTGGTACGGGCTCTGCTACTGGCGCAACGGCATGCCGTTCGTCGAAGAGTTCCTTTGGCGGCACCATGTCCTGCGACTCTTCAGTTCAGAGTTGCAGCACGTCCAGGCGTGGTGGTTTTACGTTCCTGTGATCCTAATCGGGCTTGCTCCCTGGACACCGTTGGCCTTCACAGCGATCGCCTCGGCCACTTGGCGAGATGATGCCCGTATGCGCTTCATCGCGGCCTGGGCCATCGGGGCATTGGTGTTGTTCTCGGCATCGACGAACAAGCTGCCTGGCTACATTCTGCCTGCCCTTCCGCCGCTCTGCCTCATCATCGGGCGCGGACTGCGGTGGGCCCCAACCTGGTCGTGGGTCGCCTCTGGCCTCACACTCTGCCTCTTTCCGTTGGCGGCAGCCGTGCTGCCCGCAGCGCTCGCGGACGGTCTCGCCTCAGCATGGCCGCCGGAGTCGACTGCCTGGGCGGCGAGTGGAGCCTTCGTACTGTTGGCGGCAGCGGTCGGTCTGACCGCGAAGAAAGGGAAACCGGCCATTGCGACCTTGCTCCTGGCAGCGGGAGCCACCTTGGGGTACTGGAACCTTAAATCACTTACATTCAATGACTTAAACGAGTCCGCAGGGAGCCGGTCCGTATGGTTGCATGTGCAGGACGATGCCGATACGCTCTGCTTGGGCGACCTCCGCAGGCATGTCGAGTACGGACTCCGCTACTATAGTTCCAATCGACTACGACCCTGTCGAGAGTCGCAGATGCCCTTCGTCCTTTCTGGTGACCCACCCGTGCGTCACGCAGCCACCTCCGGCGAATAAATTACTAAACATGTAACCCTTTTCACCCCGCATACGAATAAGGCAGTGGGTTGTATAAGTCTTGGAGGTGGTGATGGCTGAGACAGAACCGGTGCGGGGCACTAGCGTGCCCAAATTGACGAAAAAGGAGCAGGAGCTGCTGGAGTTGCTGCAGGGCAATCCCGGGAGATGCTTCTCTCGTGCCTACTTACTGCAAAGAATCTGGGGTTACCACGACGACACCCGTACGCGGACAGTCGATGTTCACGTGAGTCGTTTACGCAAGAAACTTGAAGACCGCACTGACCTGGCGATTCATACGGTCGTCAGACAGGGCTATGTGCTTGAGCTGCGCGGAAACGGTAAGCGCTCTGGCGAGACCAGGTATTCGTCAGGAGATGAGTCGACCTCAGGACTCACGCCGCACGTCTGGGCGAACTAGACAGATCGGTCGAAAGCGTATACCCTGGCGAGATGTCGGCCGCACGGGCCACTCTTGATGATCTTTCGATCGTCGACTTGAGAGAGTTGCGAGGCGCGGACCTGCGCCCGCTTCTTGATCAACAACGCCAGTACTGGCTGGAGCGGTTCCGCTGGGACTTCACCGTCTCTGCGCAAGCCATCATCAACTTTCTCGACAACCGCACGCTACATGGGTTTGCCCTGGTCCGTAGCGGGCTCCCAGTGGGTTACTGCTACTTCGTTGTCGAAGGCAGCAAAGCGCTTGTCGGCGATATCTTCACGTCCTACCAGCGCTCTGATCCGACATTCGAAAAAGCTCTTCTGATCCGCACATTAGAAACGGCGGCGGCTTATCCCGGGGTCAACCGCGTCGAAGGGCAACTGCTGGGTTTGAACTTCGAGTTGAGGGCCGAGACGATCTTTCACCATCCCCTGCGAATCTTTCCCCGTTGGTTCATGATGCTCGAACAGTTGAGAGCCTTCCGAGCCGAACGGGTGGAGCCGACGGGCTATTCGTTTCTGCCGTGGGGCGACCACTATCTGATCCCGGTCTCGGAACTAATCGCATCCTCTTACCAGGGACACGATGATGCGCGGATTAACGATCAATACAGGGATGCGAGCGGGGCCCAGCGCTTCTTAGCCAGCACTACTCGGCACACCGGCTGCGGCCCCTTTATGCCCGAAGCTTCTTGGGTAGGCGCGCAACCAGGAAGCGCCCGCATCAGTGGGGCCTGCCTGGCAACCCGCGTCGACGCCAACACCGGTCATATCACGCAGCTCTGCGTAGCGCCGAAAGATCGCGAACACGGTATCGCTCGAGAGCTATTGCGCCGCACGCTGACGTCGCTGCGTGCAAGCGGCTGTGACGCTTCCAGCCTCACGGTGACGGCGTCCAACGCGGGCGCACTGAAGCTCTACAAACAAATGGGCTTCCGCCCCACCGAACACTTCTCGGCGTTCGTGTGGGAGTCGCGGAGCTAGAGCGCCCAGTCACATTCCCGCCTACGGCTGCTGCAGCGGCAAGAGGACGAAGCGGTATTGTGGGACCATGCATTCGGCGAGGTCGGAATGGCGACACCATCGAGATACAAGGCTGACGGACAGCGGTTCGTGGTGATCGCCAGCAGTTCCCGCTCTGGATCGGCCCGTTTCCCTGCTTTCGCACTGCCCAGGTAAGCGGATGACGATGCGAACGAGTTTCTTGCTGGTCCTCAGTCTGTTCGTCGCGAGTGCGTTGGCACAGGTTTCGACGAAGCCGCCTACGCCAGCGAGTGAGTTTAAGCCGGGGCCAGCCGTTGCGCAGCCCCTACCATTCAGCCACAAAGCTCACGTCGCGCTCGGGGTCGAGTGCCGTGACTGCCATGCGATCGAAGAACCGGGCGACTTCGCGGGACTACCGGAAGCCTCGAAGTGCATGCTCTGCCATGTCTCGATGATGACCGAGAGCCCACATATCAAACAGTTAACGGAATGGGCAGCGGCGGGCCAAGAGCCTTCGTGGAATCGCGTGTATCAGGTAGAAGAGTTCGTCTACTTCTCACACCAAGTGCATCACGTCGAGGCTGGTGTGGCTTGCGCGGAGTGCCACGGCCCAACTGAGCAGCGTGAAGTGCTATTTCAGGAGCGATCCGTCGGGATGTATGCCTGCATGCAGTGCCATGAAAAGTACAACGCGCCGAACGACTGCGAACTGTGCCACGACACACACTAAACGTCGTGGCGGATCGACGGTCGTCGATTTATAGCGCCGTCCAGCCGCCGTCGATTTCAAGGGTTGCGCCCTGCACAAACTCCGCCTCGTCCGAGCAAAGATAGAGCACCATATGCGCGATTTCCGACGGCTTGCCTAGGCGCCCGATCGGCTGGCGAGCATTGAGTTGCTCACGCGTCTCCGCCTTCTCGTGTTTGTGGTACTTCTCCAGATAGGCCTCGACAAACGGGGTGTCCACCGTACCGGGACAGATGCAGTTCACACGTAACCTACCGGAGTAGTCAGCGGCAAGCTGGCGCGTCATGGCGACGATCGCTGCCTTCGAGACGCAATAGGCAAAGCGACGCTTGATGCCCACAAGCCCGGCGACGGAGCCGATATTGACAACAGCCCCGTGCGGCGAGGCCAACAGCTGCGGCAATGCTGCCTGGGTCGTATGGAAGGGACCGTCGACGTTGACTCGCATGACGCGGCTCCAATCGTCGGAGTCGCACTCTTCGATCGAGCCGACATGACCGATGCCCGCGTTGTTGACGAGGTAGTCCAAGCGATCGATTTTCGCGAACGCGGCTTCGACCGATGCGCGGTCGCTCACGTCCATCGTTACCCCTGAGGCACCATTGCCGACCTCAGCAGCTAGCTTGTCAGCCGCTTCTGCGTTCAGGTCGGCGATGAGGACTTCCGCGCCAGCTTGAGAGAGAGTGCGGACGGTTTGCTCGCCGATACCGCTAGCGCCGCCCGTGACCAAAGCACGGCGACCATCGAGTCGAAAAGGTTGAGACATAGGAATCGTCAATTATATCAATGCCAGCGTTCGCCTAACACCTCGCGCTGCCATACTGATGCCTGTGAAACGGTTCCTCAGCAAGGCTCTGTTGTTTGGAGGCGCAGCCGGATTCACCGGGGTGTTCTTCATCAATTGGTGCCACATGGTCTACCAGTGCGGCTGCACATTCATGTGGGCTGGAGGCGCTGCTCACTGCAACATTCAGCAGGCGGGGCCGCCAGACTGCCCTTGGTGCACCAGTATGGACCTGGCAAGTATCGCCTTCTTCAGTGTGCTGGGAGCGCAGGCGCTCGTGTCATTCTGGCCGGGACCGTTGCAGTGGCTTCGAGTCGTGGCTGCTCTGGCCGCGTCACCTATCAGCGCGGCAATTGTCGGCTGGATAATTGGCTGGTACGTCGGCTATTGGGGCTAGTCGTCGCGGCCGCCGAGAAAGCCAGCACGCATCAAGAAGAAAACTAGCGTCAGCAAGGTGCTGATGGCTGCGGCAACGTAAGTCAGCGCGGCTGCATTCAGCACTCGATCCACACCGACACGCTCGCTCGACGTGATGATGCCATCGGCAACAACCAACTTCTTGGCCCTAGCCGTCGCGTCGAACTCGACAGGCAACGTCACGATCTGAAACAGCAGAACGCACGAGAACAGTGCCACGCCAGTCATGAAGATGAAGCCAGGCCCACCCTGGAGAAAAAGGCCGAACGCCATAGCCATATAGCCCACTGAGGAACCGATGTTGGCTGTCGGGACGAGTATGGACCGCACCCACAAAGGCTTGTAGTGCTTCGCATGCTGAATGGCGTGCCCGGCTTCATGGCAGGCAACTCCGATCGACGCCAGCGACGGCAGATCGTAAACTTCTTGCGACAGATTCAAGCTTCGATTCATCGGGTTGTAGTGGTCCGAGAGAAACCCGTGTGAACGCTTGATGGTGACCGCCTGAAGTCCCGCACGATCGAGCATGATGCGGGCGGCCTGGGCACCGGTCAGGCCAGAAGCGGCACGAACCTTCGAATACTTCTTGAAGGCGGACTTCGTCTTGAAGCTCGCCCACATCGACAGTGCCATGCCGGGCAGCATGACCATCAAGAAATACATCGGATCAAAAAACATCATCTAGCAATCTCCTAGCCGGGCGCCTCTCTGCGCTCATCACAAGCTCATTATAGGGGGCGATTCAGTTCGCTCAGACCGAACTAGCCCTTGTCGGCGCGTAACTGATATTCGGTAAACGGAGAACCGGCTCCGTCGATCTCCACGTTGACGACGAAGGGCTTGTCGCTGGCCAATGCCCGATCGAGAGCAGGGCGAATCTGCTCGGGACGCTCGACGTGCGCGCCGTCTCCGCCGAAGCCTTTCATTACAAGGTCGTAGCGGGTGCGACGCAGCTCACAGGCAACCGTATTGCCTTCATAACGCCCCTTTTGGAGTTCGCGTTCGACACCCCATCCACCGTCGTTGCCGACGATGATGATTACCGGTAGATTGAAGCGCACCGCCGTATCCATTTCAGCAAGATAGAAACCGAGGGACCCGTCTCCGGTGAGCACTATCGACCGTTGGTTCGGTCGCAACACCTGAGCCGCTAGGCCAATCGGGAATCCAACTCCGAGACCGGCCAAGTTACCGAGGCGCATCCAATGACCAGGCAACCGAGCGGGCATGACGCAGCGCCCCCAGTGGACAAAGTCCCCGCCATCCCAACAGAGCGTGGCATCCGCTGGCAACCACTCGCGCATCTGGCGGTAGAACTCCAGGGCATGCATCGGCTGAGACGTGCGCCGCGACAGACCGTCGACGTACGCACTGTACTCGTCGCAGCCGCGCTGGACTTCAGCCAGCCAATCGGAGCGATCCGGCCGCGGACGACCCTCAAGCGCCGTGTTGAAGTCTTCGAGGGCCAGCCGGCAGTCGGCGTTGAGCCCAACCTCCAAGGAGCGGTTCAAGCCCAGCTCCTCGGGATGGATGTCGACTTGTATCACCTTCGCATCGGGCGAGATCAATGCTGGGCCACCCATGCGCAACCGGTAGTCAATCCGCTTGCCGAGGACGAGGACGACGTCGGCTTGCTTTAGGGCGCTCTCGGCACCGCGACTGATCGTGCCATCGGCGTAGCCGAAGCAGAGTGGATGTTCGTCCGACACCAACCCGCGCGCCAGCGTAATGGTGAAGAGTGGAGTCTGCGCACGTTCGATGAACGTCTGGAGGGCTTCACCTGCTCCGGACCACCAGCATCCCGAGCCAGCGATGACAGCGGGTCGCTCGGCTTTGTCGAGAACGTCAATCACACGCGCTAGGTCGGCACCGTCGGGCCGCGGACGTCGTTCGTCGAGCGGACCAGCCGAAACGACGCCACCGGTTTCAACCTGATCGGTGAAATGATCCACCGCGATGCTGAGATGGGCGGCACCTGGCCGCCCCGTCGTCGCCGCACGATAGGCCTCACGAACGTAGAACGGAATTTGGTCACCGCTTGACGGCGACGCGCAGTACTTCGCCGCAGACCGTGCCAACCCGAGCTGGTCCATGTCTTGGAACCCGTTGCGGTCACGCATCTTCGAGTTCGACTGGCCGCTTACCGCAAGCAGCGGTACACCTGTGGCGTCAGCCGTTGCGATGCCGGTGATCGAATTCGTGTGGCCAGGACCACCGGTCACCATCGACACCGCGGGGCGACCTGTCATACGCGCCCAGCCGTCGGCCATGTGAACGGCAGCCGATTCATGACGCGTGTCAACGATGGTGAATCCATCTCGATCGAGCACCTGCAACGCCGCGTTCAAGTGATCGCCGACCAGCGCGAAGACGTGAGTGACGCCTAGCTGCTTTAACGACTGGGAAAAGAGTTCTGCTCCGTTTGGCATGGTAGATTCGCCAGGATAGCAGAGGACGCTGGCAGGCTAGTTCGGCTTGGCGGAGGACTTCTTCGGCTTGAAGACCTCGTAAATCTTCTCCACCGCCTCGACGACATCGTTGGCGTCGTCCGTCGTGCCCAGCAGAACACGCTGGGGCAACCAGAACGAATCTCGCGAAGCAGCTTCCGCTACGGGGCACTTCGCCGTGCGCGTCGGGACGTCTTTGTCCTTGAAGACAGGGTTCTTGTAGAGCGGATGTGGGTAGAACGGCCTGATCGGCACACCTTCGGCTTCGAGAGCGGCGACGAAGTCGTCGCGATCGGCACCAAAGTCTTCGGGGTCGATCCAACCTGGCAGCAAATAGTGTGTGTGGACCGAGATCGCGGCAGGCAACTCCTGCAAATTCACGCCCGGAATCCTCGCCAGTCCCTCGCGCACGATTCGAGCGTTCTCGCTGCGCAAGCGAATCTGATCAGGAAGCCGTTCGAGTTGGGCCAAGAGAATAGCGGCTTGAAATCCGGTCAACCGCAGATTGGTACCGAGTTCGAAGTGCTCGAACCAACCACCATCCGAACGACGCCCACCGTTAGCGATCGACCGAGCTCGGGCCATGAACTCAACGTCGCTTGAGATCACGATCCCGCCTTCACCAGCCGTCATCGCCTTCGAATTCTGGAAACTGAAGACGCCGGCTAGGCCCATGCCCCCGGCACGCGCACCGTTCCACTCAGCGCCGTGCGCGTGGGCAGCGTCCTCAATGATCTGAAACTTATAGAGGCGCTGCAAACGCTCCAGTTCCGCGGCCTCACCGATCAGCCCGCCAAAGTGAACTGGAATCACAGCCTTGGTGTGCTCGCCGATCTCCTTCTCCATCGCCTCCAGATTCATATTGAAGCTGTCGCGCCCGATATCGACAAACACGGGCGTAGCCCCAACGCGGGAGACGGCGCTCGCGGTAGCAATGAAACTATGTGCCGGGACGATTACCTCGTCGCCAGGGCCGATGTCAGCGGCCAACAGGGCCAACTCGAGTCCGAGACTACCGTTGGCTACGGCCACGCCATAGCGGGCGTCATGAAGACTCGCGAACAGTTGTTCAAACTGACCCACGAATTCGTGGAAGCCGCCCCACTGCCCCGACAACAACACCTGACGCATCAGCTCTTCCTCTCGCGGCCCGGAGACGGGCCACACCGGGTACTGCGCTTGTCGCAGTGGAGTTCCGCCGTGCATCGCCAGCTTTTTCATCTACTACCAGGATAAGTCTGGTTGCATCTCGTAGTGTCGATAAGAGTGGCGTGTCGTGGTCCTGGGCGGCGAGAACGCTCGCTACATTCACTTTCGTTTCGATGTATGTGGCGTGCTATTTGGGCGCCCAAACACCCCTCCATGGCCAGACGCTGGCAGATAACGCGCGGGCATTTGCGCGCAACGGCGATGCGCTAGCTGTGACCTCTCAATAGGTTGTTCATTCGGTCCCGGACCAGGGAAGCTGGAGTTATCCCACAACAGCAACCTTGGAGAGACCGAATGAACATCCACAAGAATGCACGATTGACGCCTTATTTGCGAGTGCGGATCGTCGAGCGCGTCCTCGCCAAGCAGCAGACGCCACGGGACGCCGCGGCGGCCTGTGGCGTCTCACTGAGAACCATCCACAAGTGGCTGGCGCGCTATCGCAGCGAGGGTGTCGCCGGTTTGCACGATCGTTCCTCGCGACCGCACCGCAGCCCGCGACGGACCTCTCGGGCGCTGGTCGAGCGCGTCATTTCTCTGCGCCGCCAGCGTTGGACCGGCCGACACATCGCCCAGGCTGTCGGCCTCTCGCCCGCTACCATCAGCCGCATCTTGCGCCGCGCCGGCCTGAACCGTATCCGCGATCTCGAACCTGCTCGGCCCCTGCGCCGCTACGAACATGCCGCCCCCGGCGATCTGCTGCATCTCGACATCAAGAAGCTCGGCCGCTTCCTCCGCGCCGGTCATCGCGTTACCGGAGATCGCTCTCGGGCCAGTCGCGGCGCTGGCTGGGAGTTCGTGCATGTCGCTATTGACGACAACTCCCGCCTCGCCTTCTCTCAGATCCTGCCCGATGAACGCAGCCACTCCGCGGTGGCTTTCCTCGACGCCGCGGTCGGTTACTACCGCTCCCTCGGCGTCCCCATTCGTCGTTTGCTCACCGACAACGGCTCTTGCTATCGCTCGCGCCTCTTCCGCGATGCTTGCCGTCGTCTCGGCATCCGCCACCGCTTTACCCGTCCTTACACGCCGCGCACCAACGGCAAGGCCGAACGCTTCATCCAGACCGCTCTGAGAGAATGGGCTTACGCTCGCTCCTACTCCTCATCCCAGCAGCGCGCCGCTCATCTGTTACCCTGGCTCCACCATTACAACTGGCATCGCCCCCACGCCAGCCTCCACTACCTTCCCCCTTTCTCCAGACTCCTGATTCCCATGAACAACCTCTTGAGGCTCCACAGCTAGCGAAAGGTACTCCGCCAGGCTACTCGCTGGGCAAGCCACGGCGGTCGCGGTCCGAGCGAGCAGCCGTGGACCATTTCTCTTTTCGTCCGGCAATAGATGGTATTCCGCTACTCAACGGCAACGTCCGCGTACACGTCGATGAGAAAGGCAGAGTCGTCCGCGCTACTGGCCATCGGCAGCTGGTGGAGACGATTACGAGGGAGTTCACCATCGAGGCGGCGGACTCGGCCACGCGGGCAAGGGATGAAGTAGCGGCAAATCCAAACACGGCCGCCCAAGTCGAGCAGGTCTACTTCGTACAAGGCGATGTGCCGCTTCCGGCGTGGCGTGTGTATCTCGAAACGCCGGTGCAGGGAGCATTTGAAGTCGTCATCTCCGCCATCTCGGGAGACGCATTGCGCGTCACGCCGCTGACGCACGACATAGGCTCCTCCACCGGAGCAGTATTTGAAGCGCCCGACACGGCCCACCCGCTCGTCGGGCCTCGGTCCGTGGAATCGCTTTCGGGCTGGCCAGTTGATGAAGGAACGTGCCCCACGGACCTCTATCCCAGCGGGGCACCCGGTGAGTGTTGGACAGACGGAACTGCCACTATCGGGGCCAACGCGGATGTCTACCTCGACCTCAACGCCGATAACGTCTGTGACGGCCGCGCACTCGGCGCAGGAGGTGTCTTCAGCAGCTTGTTTGTGGACTCCTACGATCAAGCTGGTGATCCCGTACCCGACCGCGATGCGGCGATGGTCAACGCCTTCTACTGGGTGAACGCGCTGCACGACTGGCTCTACCGCCTTGGGTTTGACGAGGCATCGGGCAACTTCCAGGCGAGCGACGCTGTGATCGTCGATGTCCAAGACGGTGCCGTCACCAACAATGCAACGTTCTCTACTCCACCCGCCGGCATCGCCCCGCGCATGCAACTCGGGCTTTATCCGTGGTCACTGCGGGACTCTGCTTTCGACGGCGACATCATCGTCCATGAGTACGCACACGGGGTAACGAATCGTCTTGTGGGAGGGCCGTCCGACGTCGCAGCGTTGTCGCTTTGGCAATCGGGTGCCATGGGAGAAGGTTGGAGCGATGTACTCTCGGCATCGTTCACCGGTGACCCCATCGTCGGCGAGTACGTGGCGAACAACCCCGCCAGCGGGATTTGAACAGCAGCGCTCGACACAAGCCCGTACACCTTCGGGCGGCTTGGAAGCCTCTCAGGGGCCATTCATGGCCCCACGGGTCGCATCTTGCCGCTGCCGGAAGTCCACGCCGACGGGGAAATCTGGTCTGCGGTACTTTGGGCCGTTCGCGAGCAAATCGGCAAAGACGACTTCGAGCAGACCCTGATCGACGCCCTCAAGCTCACACCCGTGCGCCCGTCAATGATCGAAGCCCGTGACGCATATATCCAGGCAGCAGGACTACTCGGCGTCGGTGGACCAGACGCCTGCCAGATATGGGTAGCGTTCGCTGCACGTGGTCTAGGTGCTTCAGCTGCACTGAACCCAACAGAAGCGACACAGCCCAACGACACGGCCCTGAGCGTGCTTGAGTCTTACGACAAGCCCGTCACCTGCGGAGGAGCCCCACCGAGCATACTCGAGAACCTGCTGACCGAAACAGCGGAAACCGACAACGGCTGGCAGGCAAGCGGGCTCTGGCATCGTTCAACTCGTAAGGCCGCGGACGGGGCCTACTCCTGGTGGTTTGGACAAGAGCCAACCGGAGACTACAACACCGGCGCGCGAGTCGTAGGCGATTTGATCTCACCGCCCATCGACCTCACTGGTTCAGCGGCGGCGGTGCTGAGTTGGGACCAGTACTTCCGCGGTGAAGGCTTCAACTCGCGCATTGATCTCGGGGGAGTCTGGGCTCCCTACCTCAACGCCGACTCCGGCCGAGTCTGGGTATCAACCGACGGCGGCGGCAGTTGGCTGCTGATCTCGCACGTCGCGCATGACACTCCAGACCAAGACTTCGCGTCGTTCGCAGTCAACCTGACTCGGTTCGCTGGTTCGGTGATTCGCGTACGGTTCGACTTCGATACTTTCACCGCTTCAGACAACGCCAACGAGGGCTGGTTCGTCGACAACATACGGGTGGACCGCACCTCGACTGACCCCGTAACGCTAGCCGCCGCACCCTCCGCGCTGGCTTTTGTATCAACTGCCAACGCTACCGGACCGCCGAGTCAGAACTTCGAGCTCGAAATCACCGGAACCGGCGACCTGAGTTGGAGCGCCACAGTCCAACCAGCAGTTCCGTGGCTCAGCATCAGCATCTCGAATGGCGTCGGCCCCACCGTGCTGAGTGCCTCCGTCAGCACGGATGGCCTACCGCCCGGCGTCTTTAACGGAACCATCGAGATTTCGGCGAGCGGAAGTGCCGCAGTGAACGTGCCCGTCACGCTGAGCGTCGCGGTAACGCCGGGAGCAGTCGCATCCTGGTCGTTTGAGGACAGCGACTCCGGACCGGGCGTGACCATCACCGACGGCTCCGTCGGCGGGCTCCATGGCACAACCGTCGGTCGCGGTTCTGCGGCAGTTATTGGGGTCGTGGGGCAAGCCCGACTCCTCAACGGATACTCCGACGGCGTTATAGCACCTGCCTCTGCAACCTACACACCACAGCAGTTTACGGTCCAGGCGTGGCTCAGGCTCGACGCCTATCCATCTTCACTCGGTGTGATCGTCTCCACGTTCGGCGGAGCCAGTTCGGAAGGCTGGTACCTGGCCGTCAACTCGGCGGGCGAACCCGTGCTCATGGCGGCGACCGCTCCAGCGTCCGCCCCGTGGTTGGTCGGTCCGACAAGCCTTCAGCCCGGACGCTGGCACCGCATCGTCGCAACCTACGATCAGCTAACCGACCAGGCAGCCCTCTACCTGGACGGACAGCTACAAGCGTCGATGCAGTTCCCCGGACTCACGACCTCACTCACCACGCCGTTGACGATCGGTAAGGCTTCTTGGACCGAGAGTTACCTCCTCCAGGGAACTGTCGACGAGATCGCCATCCTGCCCTACATCCAATCCGCTTTTAGCGTCGCCGCCGACTTCGCATCCGCCACCCCGCCCGCGCCCGTGGTCAATGTCTCGGTCGGGGGGCTGTGGAACTTTGACAGTAGTCTCGTGGACACATCGGGCAATGGCCATACGGCCATCGCCCAAGACAGCGACTTTGGGCCAGGCGTAATCGGCACCGGCCTGCGATTCGACGGATTCAACGATGGCGTCTCCATCGTCAACGACGAACTCCTATCGCCTGCTAGCTTCACCGTGAGCGCGTGGGTGCGACTGCTCGCCTTACCCCCAGGCTGGGGCGCGCTGATCTCGAACTACGACGGCGCATTCGCCGGCTGGTACCTGGGTGTTTTGGGAGACGGAAAACCGTTCCTCGGACTGGCTTCGCTGCCAGCGAGCCTCCCATCCGTCGTGGGCGACGAGTCGATTGGCGTCGGCGAATGGTCCCGCCTTACCGCCACCTATGACGGCTCTTCTCGAACACTCTCGCTGTACGTCAATGGCGTACTCGCGGCGTCTCGGAAAATACTTGGCCTTACTCCGCGCGTGTCGGGGAATCTGGTACTCGGCAAGGCGTCGTGGGTCGATTCGCATTACGCGGCGTTCGACCTCGACGAACTGGTCATTCTTCCGCGAGCCCAAACCCCGCAAGAGGTCACCGCAGACTTCCAATCCTACGCAGGCTCAAGCGATCCTGCTCTTGCCCGCTGGAGCCTCGACGAAACCGGCACGGGGCCCGGCACCGTCTTTGAAGACGCCGCCAGCGGACACGACGCGACGACCGCGGGCAATCGCAACAGTCCGATGACCGGCATTTCGGGGGTCGCTCGTCGGTTCGAGGGCTATCCCGACCACGCCGTCGCCGAGCCCCACAGCGACTTCTCATTCGAGAGCTTCAGCTTCTCAACCTGGGTTCGACTCGACGAACCTCTCGACAAATGGGGTGTCATGTTCTCCACATACGACGGCATCTCAAGTGGCTGGTACCTGGGTGTGAGCTCAGATCGACGGCCAATTCTCTCTGTATCCGGCTCACCCGGATCGAGCCCTTGGCTACTCTCTTCGCAAGCGTTAGAACTCGGCCAGTGGCACCACGTAGCAGTCACTTTCGAGGGCCGAGAGCGTCGAGGCGTCATCTACGTCGACGGCATCCGCTCAGCTAGCGCCGTCTTTTCCGCCTGGCAGCCCTCGGTCGGAGTCTCGCCGCACTTCGGTCGGGCCTCATGGGCCAATGCGGCCTACTTGAGAACGATTCTCGACGAACCGATCCTCCGCGGGTACGAGCTAACGGCGACGGAAGTTGCGGCGGAGCATAGCACTGGAGTCACGCGACAGAACCCACAACCCCGAGCCCGCTGGGAGTTCGAAGAGACGGACAGCGGCGGAGGGGTCAGACTCGCTGACGTAGTTGGCGATCGCGATGCCACCACGCTGGGTACAGGAGGGTCAGTGCGTAGCGGCATCAGCGGGGTGCACGCACGCGACTTCTCAGGCCCACCAAACGCCGCTCGAGTGCAACCAGACGCTCTGTTCGCCGCAGACGCATTCAGTTTTTCTGCCTGGCTCTACGTGGACTCATCACCATCTCAATGGGGAATAATCTTCTCGAACTACGACGGAGACTATCGCGGTTGGTATGTTGCCCTCCACACTGATGGCCGATTGATCCTCTCCGTTTCAGGCCAACCGAGTTTCAACCCGTGGCTTCTCTCCATAGGTACCGTTGCGGCAGGGCAGTGGGTTCACGTCGCTGTGACATTCGATGGCGTCAACCGGCGGGGAGCCATCCACCTAAACGGCGTGCTGAGCGGGACCGCTGTCTTTCCCGCTTGGACGCCCCAGCAGACCGTCGGCCCCGTCTTCGCCCGCGCCTCGTGGGACAACCACTACTACCTCGACCTCTCGATCGACGACGCCCGATTCTATGACGTTGAGCTGTCGACGACCGAAATTTCCGATCTTTCCTCACTTCCTTAGGCCGCTGCGAGGGTTGACGCGTCGTATTAATCAGACGGCGGTCGACGACACAGACAGGGGCCTCAAGGTTCCTTCGGCTCCTCGACAGGTGGCTATAGTAGTGGGTTACGCCTGCGACGTCCGTCGGGCCGGGAGTTTTCGATTGGCATCTACACCTTCTGCAACCTACAACCTAGAACACATCGAGCAGCAAATCGCTGCCGGTCGCAGCATCACCGGCGTCAGCAAAGCCGATCTGCCGACGCCAGCGTTGATCATTGACCTCGACCGACTTGAGGCCAATATCACCCGCATGGCCGACTACGCCAAGCAGACGGGCATTTCGTTGCGACCCCACACAAAAACCCACAAGACCCCCGAGATCGCTCGTAGACAGATCGCGGCTGGAGCGCTTGGCATCTGTTGCGCCACCATCCGCGAGGCCGAAGCGATGGCTCTGGCTGGCATCGAAGGCCTACTGATCACCTCCGAGATGGTCGGACCGAACAAGATTGCGCGACTCATTCGTCTCACACAGCAACGTCCCGACACGATGGCAACGGTCGACTCGGCGGTAAATGCTCAAATTCTGAGCGACGCTGCTGTCGCCTCGAACACCACTCTCAACCTCATGATTGATATCGATCCCTTTGGCCGCCGGTCGGGTATCGCTTCCGGCCATCTAGCCGAAGACTTGGGTAAGCTCGTCGATAGCCTTCCGGGCTTGCAACTACGCGGCGTTCACAGTTACTCGGGCGTTGCTTCGCACACCCGGGGGTTCGCGGAAAGGAAGAAAGCTTCTACCGCGCACATGCTGCCCGTGATCTCTACTTTTGAGGCGATGAAGAAAGCAGGACTGCCAGTCGAAATCATGTCGGGAGCCAGCACGGGCACCTACAACATCGACTCACAGTTCGATGGCATGACAGAACTCCAAGTCGGCTCCTACGTTGTTATGGATGTCGACTACCGGCGCATCGGGGGGCAGTCGGGGGATGTCTATGATGATTTCGCACCGGCCCTGACGGTTCTTTCCACCGTCAACAGCAAGTGCCATTCAGACATCGCCACGATTGACGCGGGAATCAAGTCATTCGCGACTGACCAAGATGTTGTGCCAGAGGTCGTCGGCTTGGAGGGATCCACTTATAGCTTCAACGGTGACGAGCATGGACGCATTCACCTCGACAATGCCGCGCGGGACCTCGAACTCGGCGAAAAGCTCGAACTGATCATCACCCACTGCGACCCGACCGTAAATCTCTACGACCGAATGTACGCCTGCCGCGGAGATGATGTCGTCGAAGTCTGGCCCGTCGCGGGTCGGGGACATCTCTAGGCGTCGCGATGGTGTAACGCTCTAGGCAACTGGCAGTCGCACGTCTAGGCGCGCACCTCCTTCGAGTCGGTTCGATGCCACGATCCTTCCACCGTGCTGCTGGACAATTCCCTCTGCGACCGTCAGGCCGAGCCCGGTGCCTCGAGAATCCAGCCGAGTCGAAACGAACGCTTCGAAGATTTTTGGTAACACATCTTCGGGGATACCCGGCCCGTCGTCATCGACTCGGATCGACATCCACTGCGTGCCCTCGTCGCGAAGGGGGCCAGCGTGAACCACGATACGCCCCCGGGCGTTAAATGCGTACATGCCGTTGCGCAGCAAGTTGACGAAGACTTGCATCAAGCGGTCGTAGTCTCCACGCACCCTGAGTTCCGGCTCGATCTGGTTCTCGAATACGACCTTTCCGGCGCGCTCGTCAATAGCCAGTAATGCCCAGGCTTCTTCGAGCAGGACCCGGAGAGCGACAGGCTCGCGCGTCTCTGGCTTCTGTACGCGAGAGAAGTCGAGCAGCCCCTCACTGATTCGCAACAACCGGTCCGACATCTTTCGAATTCTCTTCAATCGGTCCTGCTCCGGGGAGCTGTGAATGGTCTCCAGCAGCTTCTCGATCGATCCGCCGATGACCGACAGCGGGGTGTTCAACTCATGGGCCACGCTCGCGCTCAGCAATCCGATGGTCGCGAGGCGGTCTTGCGCCACCATGCGCTGTTTCGCCTTTTCCAGATTGGCTTCCTTCTCACGCAGCATGCTAATCGTTGCGTTGCGTGACCGCATGATGTCGCCGATCTCGTCGCCGGGGATGTCGTCCTCGGGAATCAGCTCTTGCTCGCGGATGCCATCTTGGACCGATCGATCCGCCTTAAGATGCGCCGTGATCGGCTCGTACACATACCGGGGCATGATGACGAGTTCCAACATCGCTACCGTCAGTACATAGATGACACCCAGCGCAGCGAAGAGACCGATGCGTGCGCGGAAGACGATCAATTCGAACGAGGCCTCATCGAAACGCAGACGCCCGTAATCACCGCGCGAAGAGTTGAATTGATATAAGAATCCGGGATGAGTCGGATCCAGGCGAATTTCGTCGGGACGCTCGTCTAGCCAAACGCGCACGTCGACCGGTATATTCAGTTCCTCGGCAGAGCCGAATTCGCGGTCGCTCGGCATCAGCGCACCGAACGGCAGCACTTCCATCCGGTCCAGAAATATGTCACCTAGCAGCACGGCTTCCCGCTGGCGGGAGGTCGCGACGTATTCTTCTACAAGAGGGATTACCGAGTAGTAGACCGCACACGCCAGAATAAAGAAGAACGCGTTGTGCAGAACGATCAGTTTCGGGCGAACTCGTAGGTCCCGAAACTTCGGCGGCTTGACTCGCGATCCGACAACCACTGCAATCTCACCAGCATGATACGGAAACACCAAAACTTCTGCCTGCTGGCCACTATGCTCGCCTTCGTATTCGGATGTACGCCTCCGAAGCAAGCTCGGTTCATCGTCGAGCCGTGCGGGGAGGTCTTGCCGTTTGATCCGATGGCTGCCGTCTGGCGGGTAGAGCCGGAGCCTCAACTCTCGCGGGGCGTCAATGGCACCTGGGATGACTCCGATGTCCTCAATCCAAGCGTCGTCCGGGTCGGCGGCGAATTCTACAACTTCTACTCTGGTTTCGACGGCAATACCTGGCGCACGGGCCTGGCAACCTCTACCGACGGTGTCAGATGGCAGAAACACCCGGCCAACCCCGTGCTCGAACCCGACTCCGCCGGTTGGGAGGGGGACTATATCGCCGCCAACGGCACTGTGGCCCATGGTCCATCCGGATTTCTCCACTGGTACCAGGCAGGCCCGCGCAACGGCACCGAAATCGGTTTCGCTCGGTCAGCAGACGGCATCACGTGGGAAAAACTTCCCACACCGGCAATGGAGCACGGTCCAGCAGGCTCATGGGATGAGTCAGCCCTGGGCGACCCGTATGTCTTCGCGTGCGACGACGTCTACTACCTCTACTACCTGGGGCAGAACCGCTTCGGCGTGCAGCGACTTGGCGTCGCGCGCTCGTCGGATGGAGTCACGTGGCAGAAGTCACATCTCAACCCTTTGCTCGAACCAGGAGGCGTCGGCGAATTCGATGAACGTGGTCTCGGTGAGCCAGCCGTGTTTCGGACATCAGACGCCTACTGGATGATCTACGTCGGTCGTAACGCCGAAGAGCATCGCGCACTCGGCTGGGCGCGCTCGTCCGACGGCCTTCGCTGGGAGAAGATTCCCGCACTGGGAACGCTGTCTGGCGAGCAGCCCTGGGACTCAGCGGTCGTCTGCGACCCATCGATCTGGTTCGATGGGTCCTTAAAGGTCTGGTACGGCGGAGGCGACAGTGCGTCCCCAGACGAGAACCTCAACGGCCAAATCGGCCTCGCGGTAATGGAATCCTTGCCGTAAGAGATGTAACCTGAGAAGCACCTGCAACGAATATTGCAGTAGGGCGTGTGTCCTCCAAATGTCTTTTCGTTCTGCTATCTGCGCGATCACGCTCACCCTCTGCCTGGCTTGGGTGTCGCCGCTGCATGCGCAAGAAGAACCAGTAGCTTGGAGCATCGGAGTCCAAGACGCCCCCGTAGCCCCCGGCGGGCAAGCACTGGTTACGGTCCGCGCCGATGTCGAAGAGGGCTGGCACCTCTATTCGTCCACACATCCCGACGGCGCCCCGAACGCCATGGCCTTCCATGTGGCCGGGAACCCTGGCATCGCCGCTTGGGCTGGCTATGAACCGCCAGCCGATGTCCACTTCGACGAAGTCTTCCAGAAAGATACCGAGTGGCACGTCGGACAGGTCGATTTCTTCGTCCTCGTCGATATCGCCGAAGACGCGACCGGCTCGCTTCCAGTGAAGCTAGCGATGCGGTACGGCGTCTGCGACGACCGTGTTTGCCTCACGCCCGTCAAGACGCTAGAGGCGTCTATCGCCCTCGACCCAGCGACTGCGTCAACGGTCGCGGAGTTGCCGGAGAATTACACAGCTATGGCAGCGGTGGCGATTCCCGAGCGTCATCTGGTCCGCGCAGGCCTGATCGAAGCGTCCGCTCCTGTCGAGTCGACCCGATCTGGAACGCCAGCCTCTGGCTCTCCCGCCGACCAGGGGCTCGTCGGCTTCGCGGCACTCGCCTTCGGTATGGGACTGCTGGCGATCTTCACACCGTGCGTGTTCCCGATGATCCCGATCACCATGTCTTACTTCGTCTCGACACAATCGGGTGAGAAGAAGACATCGGTGAAGCAGGCCTCGGTGTTCGTATTGGGAGTGATTGGCCTGTTCACTGGAATGGGTGCCGCCGTCTCGGTGATCCTCGGCCCCTTCGGCATGCAGACGCTGGGCTCGAACGTCTGGGTCAATTTGTTTATCGCCACCGTCTTCTTCGCATTCGGGGCTAGTCTGCTAGGGGCGTTTGAGATCACGATGCCCTCCGGCGCGATGACATCGCTCAATCGCTTCACCCAAGGCAGCGGCGTCTTCCCGACCCTCATGATGGGTCTCGTCTTCGCACTGGCATCCTTTGCCTGCACCGGACCCTTCGTGGGCGCCTTGCTGGCGAGTTCCGTCTCTGGCGGCGGCATGGCATGGCCGATCTTCGGAATGTTGATGTTCTCGACCGGGCTCGCCCTACCGTTCTTCTTCCTCGCACTGTTCCCCTCCTACCTGGGCAACCTGCCTAAGTCCGGTGGCTGGCTCGGTCGAACGAAGATAACAATGGGCTTCCTGATCATCGCTGTCGGCGTCAAATACTTGAGCAACGTCGACCAGATGTATCAATGGAATCTGCTGACGCGCGATCGATTCCTAGCGATCTGGGTCGTGCTGTTCGCGCTGGCTGGCTCGTACTTGCTCGGATTCCTCAAGCTCGAAGAAGGCGAATCGGAGACAGTCGGACTCGGACGATTAACGGCTGGCGGAGCCCTGCTCGTCCTCGCCTTGAGCCTCATCCCCGGGATCTTCGGCGGCAGACTCGGTGAACTCGATGCCTACGTTCCCTCGGCCGAGCACGCAGGCTTTTCGCTTGGCGGTTCCACTCAAGAGGAGTCCGCCTGGCTAAAAGATGACTACGCGGGAGCACTGGCAAAGGCGTCCGCTGAAGGCAAGAATGTTCTCATCAACTTCACCGGCTACTCATGCACCAACTGCAAGTGGATGAAGACGAACATGTTCCCACGAGAGGGCATCGCGACACTGCTGGATGAGTACGTTGTCGTCGAACTCTACACGGACGGAATCGACGATGCGGCAGAGATCAACCAGACGCTCCAACTCGAACGCTACAAGACCGCGGCGATACCGTTCTACGCCATCGTCACCCCCGATGAGAGTTCAATTGCCGAGTTTGCCGGGCGCACAACGGACGAGGAGACATTCGGGGCCTTCCTCTCTCAAGGTATTAAGCGGTTCTTAACCGAACTTTGATGGGATAACCTCAACAAGTCCCTTACACCCACAGGCTAGAATCAAAGAGGAATCTCGAAACCAACTGGCGACCCGTAGCGTCGTTGGTTAGTAGGGGTGGAACCTGCCAGTCCTGGCGACTCCCTCGGGCACACATGAGCAACGACAAGACGAATTGGACAGGAAGGCTAGGCCGCTGGGGTCGGCTGCACCTTCTGCGCGCCTTGCGTGAGAACGCTTCTCCCGCTAGAACCGCCCTCGGATTGGCGCTCGGGGCGTTCATCGGCATCGTTCCCAGCTTCATGGTTGGGGCACCGCTCTCCTTTTTCCTAGCGGGTCGGCTCGGTTGGAACCGTGCCGCAGCCGTTGCAGGGTCTGTCGTCAGCATGAATCCGGTGACCGCCCCTGTGCTTTACTCCATCAGCACCTGGCTTGGATTGGAAATCACTGGCCGCCAGGTCACAGTTGAGGTCGAAGGCTTCGTCGATAACCTGAGGGAATATGCCCTGCCGTTCCTCATCGGCAACGCCGTCGTGGCTCTGGCAGTCGCCGCCCTGCTCGGGTTGGTCATGTTCTTCGTTGTGCGTCATAAAGGCGCTCGCGGTATGCGCAACATGGTTCGATCGACACCCCACCCACGGCCCAGGGTGGAAGAACCGGCTGAAGCTCGTCAGCTTCCCTAGGAAGCACGAACTAGGCAAGAAATCCATGCGTGAGCAGATCTTGCCGCCCCTCACAATCGAGAGAACTGCGTGCGCTCGTCACGCTTTCCATTTGTAATCAACAAGTTAGGCCATGAACCCGAGAGTGGTCCACCCATTGCCTACCAGAGCAGCTAGGAGAACTGAGATGACAAAATCGATCTGGCAGCAGAAAATCATACTGAGTGCGGTCGCCGTGGTGCTGGCTGCTGGGCTCGCAGGATGTAGCCAAGGCTCAGAGGCTGTCGCCGGAGTCGAAAACTCCACGACGACCGAGGTCCCGCGCGACAGCTGGTTCTCGGCTACCGATCCGGTCACCCATACTCTCAACATAGGTGAGACGCTGGTCGTCAGAACGACCTCGACACTCTCGACCAAAACAAACCGGGCTGGTGAAACGTTCGTCGGCAGCCTCGAACAACCGCTAGAAGCCGACGGTGTGATCATAGCGGGTAAAGGGACCAAGGTCTCGGGCACCGTCAGCACCGCCGACCCAGGCGGCCGAGTCAACGGCGTCGCTCATATCAGCCTGACGCTCACGGAACTCGTCGTAAACGGCAAGGCATTTCCAATCACCAGTTCGGCTTATGTCCGGGAGGCGAAAACAACCGTTACCAAGGATGCCCAGAAAGTCGGCATCGGAGCCGGAATAGGGGCTGTCATCGGTGCGGTTGCCGGCGGTGGCGACGGAGCCGCCAAGGGTGCTGGCTTGGGTGCCGGACTAGGAGCTGCTGCCGTCCTGGGAACCCGTGGCGCGGCAGCTGTCGTGCCTGCGGACAGCGTGATCACATTCACGCTGTCGGAGCCGATTACGGTCCCGGCGGACTGACCGAGACCTACTGCCACCCCGAAGCCGCTGAGCCCTTCGGGCAAAGGCCCAAGTCTGCCTTCACGGCTATAATAGGCGTCTGGTTAACGGGCGTCGGTCCGCTTCGAAATGGCCTTCCAAAAACAGCTGGCTCGCAAGGTCGGACGTGCGGTTCGTGACTTTGACATGATTCGAAGCGGCGATAAGATCGCCGTCGGTGTTTCGGGCGGGAAGGACTCTCTAGCGTTGCTGGGGGCATTGCACTCGCTGCACCACCGTTCGCCGATTCCATTCGAACTGCACGCGTTCACCATCGAGCAGGGCAAGTTCGTACGCCCAATCGAACCACTCGGCAAGTACATTGAACAGCTAGGGATACCCTGGACCTACTACCGCGACACCCCCTCCTTTCGGCTGATCGAAGAACAGCCCGATCACGGATGCGACTCCTGCAGCCGCTACCGCCGCCGCGCCGTCTACGATGTGGCTGGTAAGTTAGGTGCCAACGTCGTGGCGCTGGGCCACACTGCGGACGACCTGTGCGAATCACTCCTGCGCAACGCACTTTATACCGGCAGACTCAGCTCCTTACCTGCTTCGACGCGGTCACGGTCTGGCGACTTTCGGCTCATCCGTCCGCTGGTATACGTGTCTGAGGAAATCACGGCTGGCTACGTCGCGGAGAAAGGTATCCCCGTCACCCCCTGTGTCTGCTCGTTCAAGACCGGAACGGTGAGAGAGTCTCTGCGGAATTTCCTACAGAAACGAAGCAGAGTAACCCGCACGTGATGGAAAACCTGATCGCGGCCATGGGGCGCATCGATCCCAATCGCCTGCTCGACCGGCGCTTCATCGACGGGGACGCTGAAGGCGATGACACAGCCGCACTGCCCGAATGTTCTTCGGCCTTGATTCCCATCGAGATTCTGGAGACCACTTGATTCCTCGAACGCCGTTCCCGACGACGAACATGCCTACGTTCCCACGCCTCGTGGCACAGATGCGATGACCGCTTCGACCGAGAACACCAATGGGGCGGCCACCCTCCAGGCGGCAAGGACGTTTGGCACCATCGCGATACTGCTGGTTATCTTCCTCTCGGGTGTCGGCGGTCTGGGCGACGGATTCAAACTTCTAGGACGGGACATCCTAGAGTCATTCTTCGCGGCAACTTCAAATCCGCTAATAGCGCTCATGGTGGGACTGTTGGCCACGACACTTGCACAGAGTTCTTCGGTGACGACCTCGATGGTCGTCGGTCTGGTCGCCGCACCAGAGAACCCGCTGCCCCTCGCCAACGCCGTTCCAATGATCATGGGTGCCAATATCGGCACAACTGTCACGAACACCTTCGTCGCGATGGCCCATATTGGGCGCAAAGACGAGTTCCGACGTGCATTTAGCGTCGCGACGTGTCACGACTTCTTTAATTTCATGGCGGTTGCCATATTGCTGCCACTTGAGATGGCGACTGGTCTACTCCAGCGAACAGCCGAATCGATCACGGCGGTGATCGGACCCTCGGGCGGCGTCTCCTACAGCAGTCCTATTAAGGGTCTCTTGAACGCCGTCATCGCGCCGGCCCACTCGCTCGCTGAGGCGATGTTCGACTCCCCTGTTGCTCAGGGTTTCCTACTCATCGTACTCAGTGCATTGATGATCTTTTACGCCCTGGCCATGCTGGTCCGGACCCTCCGCACCGCGATGACTGGTAAGGCGCAGGAGATAATTCAGGGTTCGCTCGGCAAGAACGCAATCCTCGCAATGGGACTCGGCATGGTCGTGACCATGGCCGTCCAATCCAGCTCGATCACAACATCGCTATTGGTCCCACTGGGTGGGGCCGGGGTCATCACAACCGAGCAAGCATTTCCGGTCACACTCGGGGCGAATCTCGGGACCACAGTGACAGCGCTCCTCGCCTCGCTCGCCACCTCAGGAGAAAATGCCCGCGCAGGCGTGACAATCGCAGTCGTTCACGTTCTCTTCAACGTGGCCGGAACGCTTATCTTCTTCCCGATCCGTGCGATTCGCATGATTCCCGTCCGGGCCGCCGAACGACTCGCGGTCATCGCCACAGAGTCTCGCCGCTGGGCGATCGCCTACGTACTGATCCTCTTCTATATGGTCCCCGCGCTGTTCGCCTTCTTGGATAGGTTCCTCTAGGCGAACACCTCGATGATCTAGGATGTCTGTTTGCGCAACCATCTGCCTCGTTCGGTCGCCTAACAAACAGCGATTGACAACCGCCACGTCCTCATGACCGATTCCGCACAGCCAGAACCGCCCACCGAAGGGCAACGTTCCCGAACCCACTGGCTTGTCCCCAATCTGACCGTATTCGTCGCCAGCCTTTGCATCATGGTCGTCGAATTGGTTGCCGGCCGACTGATCGCACGCTACGTTGGTAGCTCTCTCTACACCTGGACCTCCGTCATCGGAATTGTGCTGGGTGGCATCGCTCTTGGCAACTACGTCGGCGGTCTCATCGCAGATCGATACAAGCCGCGCGAGGCGCTGGCGTCGCTGTTCCTAGTCGCTTCCGCTGCATGTCTCGTCGTTCCCCTGCTGAACGATCGCATCGGTGCTTCGATGATGTTTCGCGAGCAAGACTGGGCGGTACGCATAGCGCTCCACGTGTTCTTCGTTTTCTTTGCTCCAGCTGCGGTACTCGGAGCCATCGGTCCGATCGCGGCGACCATGGCACTGGAGGTCGGCAAGCATACCGGGCGCACGGTCGGTAGCGTGTATTCGTGGGGAGCCGTCGGCAGCATCGTCGGCACCTTCCTCACCGGCTACGTCCTCATTGCCCACATGGGCACGGTCGCTGTGCTGTTCTCTGTGTCCGGGATCCTGTTTGCGGGGTCACTGTATTTCGGAGCGCAGAGCCTGCTGCCGTTCGTCTGGGGCGGCGTGCTCTGCGCCTGTTTACTTGCCGCTGCGGGGCCGTGGTCATGGGCAGAGACCGTCGGCATCCGTCTGGGGTTCCGCAATAGCGAGAGCAGCCTCGTTCACTTCTCCGAAGAGTCGAACTACTCCTACATCCGTGTGGAGGAGGAAAGAGACGAACCTGGCGTGCGATCAATGACGTTGGACTTCCTGGTCCACGCCTACATCAACTTCAACGACCTCAACGATCTACGCTACGACTACGAACGGCTCTACGCCAGTATCACGCGAGCGAATGCCGAAGCCCTCCCAGAAGGAAGAGCCCTCCGTACACTCTCGCTCGGCGGGGGTGGCTTCGTCTTCCCTTCGTGGCTACTCCGTCAATTCCCCGGATCCTATGCCGAAGTCGCCGAAATCGACCCCGCTGTGACGCGTGCGGCCTTTACCGCCTTTGGCCTTGCGCCCAACCCCAACATGGCGATCTACAATCTCGATGCCCGCAACCACATCGAAGACCTACTTCAACGCCAAACGAATGGTGAAGTTGTCGGTGATTTCGATCTCGTCTACGGAGACGCGTTCAATCACTACTCACCGCCTTTCCATCTCACGACCTACGAATTCAACGAAAAGGCGCGCCAGTTAATGAGTGAAAACGGGATGTTCCTCGCGAACGTCATCGACATCTATCGCTCCGGACGTTTTGTCGGTGCCATGATCAACACCCTCGAGCAGACCTTTCCGCACGTCTACGTCTTTTCGGCCACGCCTGGCGGGCCATCCGACCAGGACTCGCGCGACACGTTCGTCGTCCTCGGGTCGCTCCAGCCGCTTAACAAGGACTCTGGCGTCTACGCCACCCTCCAACGTGACATGCTGACGCCCGATCACTTGGCGGTACTAAAAGAGCGTTCGCGAAGCCTGATCCTCACCGACGACTTCGCCCCGGTCGACAACCTTCTTGCGCCCGTCACTCGTCTGTCGGAGAACAACTAGGCGATGCGCGCGGTGGTTCAGCGCGTCCGCAGCGCCAAAGTGACCGTCGACAACTCCGTTTGTAGCGAAATCGGCCAGGGGTTGCTTGTTCTACTCGGCGTCGGCAAGGGCGACGCCGAAGCCGACGCGAAGTACCTCGCCGGCAAGACCGCTGGGCTCCGTGTTTTCCAGGACAAAGCAGGCAAGATGAGTCTGTCGCTCAAGGACATCAGTGGAGCAGTCCTGGTCGTCTCTCAGTTCACCCTCTATGGGGACGTGCGGCGCGGCTTGCGTCCAAGCTTCGATGCCGCGGCCTCACCGGACGACGCCGCCCAACTCTACCAGCGATATTGCGATCTGCTTCGCCAAGAAGGACTCGTCGTCCGAACCGGTGTCTTCCAAGCGATGATGGACGTGGAGCTACTCAACGACGGCCCCGTTACCATCCTGCTGGACTCAAAGAAGATCTTCTGATTTTGCGCCGTCTTCGGCATGACGCTATGAACCTCTCCTGTGAAAAGATGGAGAAATGGTGCACATCACCGAAGAGCAAGTCATTGAGTCGGTCTCTATTGCCGAGGCCGTCGACCTCGTGGAAGAGGCCTTCCGTCGCCTGGGACAGGGCGAGATGGTCAATCATCCCCGCCGCCGGATCCGGCTTGAAGGAGGTGCGCTCCTCCACGCCATGGAAGCTGGCTGTCACGTCAGCAGGCGTTTCGCCTCCAAGCAGTACGTCACCCACCCCAAGGCTGGCGCACGATTCCTGGTCACGCTCTTCGATGCCGATCAAGCGACGATTCTCGCCACCATAGAGGCCGACGCACTCGGTCAGATCCGTACGGGAGCCGCTTCCGCGGTAGCCACCAAGTACATGGCTCGTCAAGACGCGACCGTTATGGGGCTCTTGGGCTCCGGCTGGCAAGCCGAGTCCCAGCTGGCGGCCATCGCCGAGGTCAGAACCCTCAGCGAAGTACGCGTCTTCAGCCCCACCCAAGCGAATCGCGAAAGGTTCGCCGCTAAGATGTCTGAACGCCTCGGGCTCAACGTTCACGCCGTGGACACCGCCGAGCAAGCCGTTAAAGGTTCTGACATCGTCACGACTATCACCAAGTCGAGGGAGCCCGTCGTAAACGGTCAGTGGCTGTCGCCCGGAACGCATATCAACGCCGCGGGCAGCAATCACGTCAAGCGCCGCGAATTGGATACGCTTGCCGTCCAACATTCGCAGATTCTAGCCGTCGATGGTCTCGCTCAGGCACGCTCCGAAGCAGGCGACCTAGTGCAGGCGGCCCACGAAGAATGCTTTTTCTGGGAGCGGGCGATTGAGCTAGGTGCGATCGTCGCCGGACGGCGTCCCGGTCGCGAGTCCGACGACCAGATCACTCTATTCGAGTCCCAAGGCTTGGCAGCACAAGATCTCATCCTCGCCGACGCGGTCTACAAGAAAGTCATCGACGCTAATTAGCGGCCTAAACCGTTGCGCACAAATTCGACTAGCTCCGGCGAACAGTAAGTTGGCGGAGTGATCGCAAACCGTGCTCTAGCCCCATACGCCGCCAGATTCGCCGCCTCCGCGCCACCGACTACGGCGTATGCGTCAGCGCGCGGCAACAGACGTCGTGCACTGGCCTTGTAGTCTTCCACCGATGCATCGACGACCGGGACATAGACGTCTGGGTCAAGAAAATCGAGTACGCTGTTCGACTCGATCACCACGTTCTCAGATCCAGCCAGACGCTCATGCAGCATCGGCATCGCTTCCTCTAGCTGCCCTTGCAGGACACGCATCCAATAGACCGTTCGCGCTCCTGCTCGAAGCAGCCGTGACGTATCGCTAGTGCCGTCGCGGTCCATCTCGCGGCTAATGCCGTAAGGATGTTCAGGGTCTCCCGTCGCACAGTCGCATGGCTTGCCGTCCGCCGCGCACAGGCCATGGCCAAATTGAGTGATCTTGACCGCAGTCCAGGCCCGTCCGGGCAAACCCGCGATCAACCCGCAAGCTAATGAAGTCTTGCCGATGTTGCGACTCTGCCCGCCAATCACAACAAACTTCATCGCTCGGTTGTGGTCGCCTCCACCCGTGCTCGCAATGCCTCAAGCTCCGCGAGAATCTCGGGCAGCTTGTCTACCAACGCCATCTTTTTCAGATACTCCCGATGAGGTCGAGCGGGAGTCCCCCAATAGGCCTTGCCACCCGCGATGGTTTTGTTCGGCAACACCCCGCATTGTCCACCCAACACCGCCTGCGCTTCGATGTGAACTTTCTCTCCTAGCCCTGCCTGGCCACCAACGACGACGTAGTCGTCCATCCTAACCCCTCCAGAAAGCCCCACTTGTGCCGCCATTACAACGTGATTCCCGATCTGGCAGTTGTGGCCAATGTGAACCAAGTTGTCAATCTTCGCCCCATCTTGGATCACCGTATTGCCCAGCGCTCCACGATCCACGCAGGAGTTCGCGCCAATCTCTACATCACTACCAATCTTCACGCCGCCTACCTGCGGAAACTTCTCGTAGCGGCCATTCTCCAGCACGAACCCAAATCCATCCGCGCCAATCACACACCCCGAATGCAGTGTGGTTCGCTCTCCGATTTCAACACCGGCATAGATGGTGACATTGGCGTGGACGGACGCCCCGTCACCCACCGATGAGCCGCGCCCCACGAAACTACCCGCCCGGACAATCGCTTCGGCGCCAATGCGGACGCCATCCTCGATCACCACGCGAGGACCGATAAACGCACCAGCTCCGATGACAGCGCTATCCGCCACCACCGCCGTACTGTCAATTCCCGCCTTCGGGCGCTCCGTAGGCACCAGTGCCCGCATCGCCTTGGCAAACGCGTTCCGCGGCTTGGGAACCCGAATTACGGTCTTCCCAGCGGGCGCGGCAACATCGGCACGCATGAGGATGCAACCCGCTTCGGTTGCGCTCGCTCCGTCTAGCGCATCCCGCGAATCCACGAACACCAAGTCGTGCGGCCCCGCCGCGTCAAGTGCCGCTCCTCCACTTAACTCGGCGGAGGTATCGCCCTCGACCGTCGCTTCGAGCAACTGAGCGAGTTCTGCAGCGGTCATTTCCAAGCACCTCTCTAGCGGCTAGCGGGCACCGGAGATGCCCCACCTAGTATCTTAATGTTATGCCCCTGCGAGCCCTGATCGGCCTTTGTGTCGCCCTGCCCTTCTTATTTCCGACCATATCTTTCGCATGGGACGAGACGACCCACCGCGCCCTCACCCGTGTCGCCGAAGAACACATCTCTCCGTCTGTAACCAGACGCTACCGTTACTACGTCAGCAAGGGCGAGAAGCTGGAAGATATCTCCTACTGGGCGCAGTCGATGTTCGGTGAGCGCCCCGAGACGGAATCCTGGCACTCGATCACGCTCCCGCCAGATGCCACCGGCCTCGATCTCACGCGGGACTGCCCACTGGGCGACTGTCTCCCGGTCAAGATCCGTGAGTCCGAAGGTGTCGTACGACTCGCTCACAAGAAGCGCACCGTCGTCGGCGAGTACCTGCGCTTTCTGATCCATTTGGTAGGAGATCTTCACCAACCGCTCAACGCCGGATACCCGCCTGCGAGCGGCGCCGGTGACCCCACCGTCATATACAACGGTGTTCAGATGCCGCTCAGCGCCTTCTGGGACGAGCATCTGTTCGACGGCGTTTCCGTCGATGAACTCGCGGACCGTATCCGGCAGCGCATCACGCCGGGTAAGATCCGCGAGTGGCAGTACGGCACACTTCGAGACTGGACCTGGGACACCCACCTGGTCGCCGTCCGGGTCGCCTATGGGTCGCTACCGTCCGGCAGTCCACGTCAACTTGACGCCGACTACGTTGCTATCGCCCAGGCGGCGGCTGAAGAGCAGCTGGCGAAGGCAGCAGTCCGGCTCGCGCTGTCGCTCGATGAAGCCTGGCCTTAGAAATCGATCGAGGCCAATAGCTCAGATGGTTTGGTGTCTAACGCCTCGCACAGTTGCAGCAAGCTGTCGATGCTTGGCATGTGTGCTCCCCGTTCAATTGAGCTCAGCTGCGAGACGCTAATTCCAGAGTGACTCGCGAGATCCTTGAGTGACCAATTCCTCTCGACTCGCAACAGTTTGACTTGTCGGCCGAGGTTCTCGCGCAGACGCTCCTGTGGAGTTTCCCCCAATCCGTGCGTCTGAATCGCATTCGCAAGCGTTTGCCGTAGCTGGACCAAGGAAAATGGTTTCGCCAGATAGTCGAAGACTTGCCGCTTAAAAGTCCTGCGCATGTCTTCAAGCGACGGATACCCGGTCACGATCACCACGCAAACATCGGGCCACTTCTGTTGGATTCGCTCCAGTTCGATGGCTCCGCTAAACGACCCCATCTTCATGTCGAGCAACACGATCTCTGGCCGAGAAGACGCTAGCAGATCGTCTGGATGCGTATACGTGGAGACATCGTAGGTCCCTTCATCCGTCAGAAAATCCTCCATGTACTGGAGAAAGTCCTTGTCGTCATCGAGAACAGCGATGTCGACGATACCGACCGCTGGAGTATCACTTTGGGTCTTCGACTCCATCCTCTTAGTTCCTGAGTGGACGCCCAGTCTTCAGCAGGCTCTCGATTCGCTGCTGCGTCTTTTCTTCCCCGCACAAGCTGAGGAACGCCTCCAACTCCAGCGCGAGCATATAGTCAACCGACACCATCGACGGAGCACTCAAATCGCCGCCAGCCAGCACGTGGGCCAGCTTGTTGCCGATCAGCACATCATGGTCTGACGCGTAGCCGCCTTGTTTCATCATCCAAACTCCGAGTTCCATCGAAGCCTTCACCGCCTTGCCGCCGACTACTACCTGAGACTCCTCAGGCGTCTCATAGCCCGCTGCAACAAGCCCTAATGCGACCTTCTTGGCGTCAGCCAACAGGCGGTCACGATTCATCGTTACGCCGTCCGACTCGGTCAGATAACGCATCTGCTTGGCCTCAGCCCCGCTGTTAGAAACTTTCGCCGTCCCGATTGTCTCGAACACGACCCGCGTCGCCGACTCCAAGTCTCCGTTGAGCCCCATCGGGTTCGTGTGCCGCCGCAACGTCTCCGCACAGCCACCGGCAGCTGGAATCAATCCAGCACCAACCTCAACAAGACCGACATACGTCTCGGCAGCCGCCTGGACTCGATCGCAGTGCAGTTCAACTTCGCAGCCACCGCCGAGCGTCCGCGAGTGAATCGCACCGACGACCGGCTTACTCGACCCACGAAGTCCGCGAACCAACTGCTGGAGCAGTGATATCTGTTGCCCCATCTCCTCGAAGTTCTTAGCGACCGCCAACCCCAAGATCATCTGCAAATTCGCGCCAACACAAAAGTTCTCGCCCTGATTGCCAATCACTAAAGCATCGAAACGCTCTTCAGCAATCTCCACCGACCGCCTCAGCATCTCAAACACGTTCTGATCGAGTGCGTTCGCCTTGGAGTGGAATTCGAGCAGCGCCACGCCGTCGCCGATATCCCAGAGACTGGCTCCTGCATTGGATTCCACGGGACTTGTCGCACCACGTACACGATGTAAATCCAGGACGCCCTCTACTGCGGGAACCGTCTTTTGACCACCCGACTCCAGGTCAAAGAACGTCGGCTGCCCGTTTCCACTGCCATAGAACGACTGTGACGGCGATGCCAATACCTTCTCGACCAACGGCGGCAATGACTTGCCGTCCTTCGTCATTCGCTCGGTGGTTTCGCGAACTCCGAGACCATTCCAGATCTCAAAGATGCCCCGCTCCCAGTTAAAACCCGAAGTCATCGTCCGATCAACGGCAACGATGTCGTCGCAGACCTCGGGCACCCGCGCAGCTGCGTAAAGGAATAGCTCGCTCAGGGTCTCCCAGATGAATCGCCCTGGAGCATCATCGCTGTCGATCATCGCCTTGACGCGTTCGACCACGGTCGGCAACCGCTTCGCGCCCCCCACCGAGTCCCACTCGGGCTTCTGCATCTCGCGGTATTCGAGCGTGTCGAGGTCAAGCACTAGTCGCCCGCCAGGAGCCTTGCGGTCGCGCTTATAGAAACCCTGGCCCACCTTGTCGCCGATGATGCCCTGCTCCACCATGCTCTTCAGAAATTCCGGCGGAACATAGACATCTCTGTGCTCATCGTCGGGCACCAGATCGTACAAATTTCCGGCGACATAGAGGCAAATGTCGATACCCGTGAAATCAGCCAGCCGGAATGTGGCCATCCGTGGCCGACCCACCAGCGGCCCCGTCAACGCATCGACTTCTTCCACCGTCAGACCGTGCTCACGCATGGTTTTGAGCGTATGCATCACCGAGAACAGGAAGATGCGGTTGGCGATAAAGTTCGGGCGATCCTTCGCGTAGACGACCGCTTTACCCAAACGCTCGTCACAAAACTTGTGCGCCCACTCCACGACTTCTGGCGCGGTCTCCGGAGTCGGGATCAACTCCACCAACCGCATGTGTCGCGGCGGATTGAAGAAGTGCGTGCCGAGCCAATGTCGACGGAAATCGTCAGACAAGCCTTCGGCCAGTTTGCCGATCGGCAATCCCGACGTGTTCGAACTCACCAGCGAACCCGGTTGGCGCAGCCGATCGACCTGTTCGAGCAGCTGACGCTTGATGTCGAATTTTTCAACGATGACTTCAATGATCCACTCGGCGTCGCCAATTCGCTCCAGATCGTCTTGGAAGTTGCCTACGTGAAGACGCTTCGCCGCTTCCTTCGTAAAGAACGCGGGCGGCCTCGATTTAGCTAGCCCTTTGAGAGCCTTACTGACGATCGCATTCCGTGCTTGAGGAGTCTCGCCGCCCGGTGCCGGAATGTCCAGCAGCAAGCAATCAACGCCCGCGTTGGCGAAGTGCGCGGCGATACGCGCACCCATCGTCCCAGCCCCTAATACAGCCGCTTTCCGAAGCTTTCTCACCGCGTTCTCCTTCCCTGCCGACAGGGTTGACCTTAGCACAAGGAAGGAGTCCGACTATTGCCCTGAGCCGACCGGAATCACCGTCATTCCGCAGGCTCGGAGTGCTCGAAAGTATCGACATCCGGCTCGTCGTTCGGCGAAGATTTTCCCGGGTGCCTCGCCGGACGATACTCGTCCTGGCGCTTTTCGCCGCGCCGTATTCGCCGCATTTTTTCCAACCGGCTCACGTTTTCGTAGGCCCGAGCCAGTCCAACAGGATTCACGGGGTCCATCACTAATCCCCCACCTCCCCTATCGACGGAATCCTCAGCCTCTGTAGGGCCGCGACGGATTGACTTCCGCCCGCTTCCAGTGCTGATATGAAAGTGTCTGCGCCGACGTAGCTCAGTTGGTTAGAGCGCCTGATTGTGGATCAGGAGGTCGGCAGTTCAATTCTGCCCGTCGGTACCATCTTTTCAACGACTTACGGTCGTCTCGCCTCGGAACACCTCCTGATCTAACCAATCAGGAGGTATCTAAACGGACTCATAACGGACTCAGAAGGGACTCAGCCCCGGTGCCGACCAGAAGGGGTGCGTCGTGAGCGAGAAGGTCGTTGAGTTCAATTCGGAATTCGAGCCACTGACAAGCCGTAAGCCTCGCACGAGAGACAAGCCAGGGCAGTGGGAGTGCTCGCACCACAAGACCGAGTTGGATCAAGACCTGCGACTTGTCACCTGCAAAGAATGCGCAAAGGTGTTCGACGCTTTCGACTACCTGGTGCATCTGTCGAAAAAGCAAGCTCTCTGGGTTGACTGGTACAAGCGGGCGTCCCGCATCCAACGAGCGGAGCAGCTCGCCTACGAGCACGAGGCAGCCAACGAGAGGTCGAAGGATCTCTACTTTGAGCGACCGCCAGCTACGGCAAAAGTATCACGCGCCGCATGGGACAAGATCCTGGCGGCAGTCGGCGTAGGGCCGCCATCGCTGCACCGATATCGGCGCCAGGTGTGGACTTCGGCGGGCGGACGGTACGCTCTCGATTATTGGATTGCCGTACAGCGAAAGAGGCAGATGGACCCGAAGTATAAAGTACCCCACGAAGCAATACTTGACCTACTCACCCAACCGGCCAGCGGAGGTGCGACGTGAGCGAAACGAAGATCCAGTGGACCGACCACTCCATCAATCCCATCCGAGCGCGCGCCAAGAGTGGGCTATTCGACTCGACCACTGGAGAGCGTGAAATTTACACTGGTCACCACTGCGAGAAGATCAGCCCCGGCTGTAAGAACTGCTACGCCTCGAAACTCCAACCGCGCTTTCAAATGCCGCCCTTCGATAAGCGACAAGACGTCGAGATTGAGCACTTCCTAGACGAGTCGAAACTCCAGCAAGTCCTACGTCGCCGCAAGCCCACCAAATACTTCTGGTGCGACATGACGGACATGTTTGGCGATTGGGTGAAGGACGAGTGGCTGGACAAGATATTCGCAACGATGGCGCTGGCGTATTTGAACCAGCCGCGAGCTTATTGGTCTGATGCGGCTGGGCGAGGGGCTGCCTGGCTGTGGGGTGGCGAAGAGCCGGATGATGTCTACGACACCGTTTCCGGGGCGATCAAGCGGGGTCCACTCCCCAACGTCTGGCTTGGCGTCTCGGCCGAGGACCAGCAACGAGCCGACGAACGCATCCCGACCCTGCTACAGATCCCGGCTGCGGTGCGATTCGTTAGCTACGAACCAGCGCTGGAGTATGTCAGTTTCATGCCCTGGATTGACCGGCTCGACTGGGTGATCGTTGGCGGCGAGAGTGGGCCGGGAGCTAGGCCGTTCGACTTGCTGTGGGCTCGGGTGTCGATTGAAATACTGGGCCGTGCGGGGGTGCCCGTTTTTATGAAACAGATCGGTGCGAACGCCTTTATCGGGCCAGCAGGAGACGGCCTGAGATTCACACCCAAGGACAAGAAAGGCGGCAACATCGACGAGTGGCCAGAAGCGCTACAGGTACGGCAGTTCCCAAGCGGCCCCGCCGCGCAAGATGAGGCCGTGGGCGAGGTGAAGATATGAAAATCACGTCCGTCTCGAAACCCTTCTACTCCGCAGCAACCCCCCTGTCATCAGTTACATGGTCCGTCGTATGAACGGGATTTAGAGGAGCGACATGATGACAAAGACTGAACGAGACGAGTTGCGGAAGAAGTACAAAGAGCTTGAGGGGATGGAACTGCGCTTCGATGCCCACGAGTTATTCCAAGCCCTCCCTGAACTCCTAGACACCGCCGACCGGGCTGAGGGGCTGGAGGTGAAGCTGGAGAAGGCCAGCAAGCGGGAAGACTTTTTAATAGACGCTACCTCCATGTTCATAGCTCAGCACGACGCACTGAAAGCGAAGCTGGCAGCGGTGCGTGAGTGGGCGAAGACTTGTAGGTGTGGCGTAGTTGCATTAAGCGAACTTGACGCCATCATCAACGAGAGGAAGGAGTAGGTATGATGACACAGCCTGAACGAGACGAGTTGCGAGAGAAGGTCGAACTAGAGCGACCCGTGGGGTATGCGAACATTGGCATTGATACGGTTTTTGAACTCCTAGACTCCGACGAAGGGTTTGAGCGGCTGGCACGAGAAAAGCGTACATGGTTCGGAATTAGTCAGGCAAATCTTAGGCGAGCCGAAGCCGCCGAGGCAGAGAACACGCTCCTCAGGGCTGCCCTCGCCCACTCAGATCAACCTTGCGCGTATTGCTCGCTACCCGCCGATGAGCTTGCGAAATGTACGTCGGGGTTCCCCGGCTGTGGCCGCGCTGACGATGCGCTGGGGTGTCCCGAGCTTGGAGCCCGGATGCGGGTTGACGAGTTGGAGGCGAAGCTGGCGATGGTACGGGAGTGGCAAGGGGCGCTGCTTAAAGAGCCCGAGGGGAGCGCGGCCTGGAATGCTGTCTGGCGAGCCCGCGAAGAGGTCCTCGCCATCATCGACGCGGGGAAGGAGATACCAGTAGCCATGCCGGAGGAGAAATAGATGCAGATGAGTCTTCCGTGTGTCGTATGCGGTCGGCTGACGTCGCACGAGTCACCAAGCCCCACATGTGCCTTGTGCCGAAAGGATGCCAAAGACCAACTCGCCACCGCCATCCGCGAGCGCGACGAAGCGCGGGCCGAACGAGATAGGTACAAGCGGGCGGTTGATGCGGCTCAGGTGTCGATAGAGGAGGGCTTGCGATCAGCCGACATTGCAGATGTTTACTGTTCCCTGCACGACATTGAACATCTATTGAAGAGAGCCGCGCTAGCCAAGGAACCCGGCGACGAGGTCAAAGACTAACCATGTACCCAATGGCCCCGAACGATAACCTCCACCGCCCAGGCGACAAAGAGGTTCGGCAACTGCCGGTTGACGACCCGGACAAGGTGAACTATCGCCTACCGCGGGGTCAGACGATTAGGCGCGTGCCTGAGTACGGCGACGAGACCGCAGACCTCACGATTCAGTAATGGACCAAGCCGCCCGCATCAAAGATGCAGCAAATATCGTCGACATCGTCGGCGAAGTCGTCGAGTTGCGCCGCAGTGGTAGCGGGCTCATGGGTCGCTGCCCGTTCCACAATGAAAAGACGGGCAGCTTTCACGTCAGCCCCGACAAGCGTCGATTCAAGTGCTTCGGCTGCGGTGAGGGTGGCGACGTGCTCGACTTTGTGCAGAAGTTCCACGGCCTAGAGTTCATGGACGCGCTCCGCCTACTAGCCGACCGATATGGGATCACGCTAGAGGATCAGAAAGGCGACGACCAGTACCGTAATCGGACTCGCCTGCGGGCACTGTACGCTGCGATGCAGGAATCTTATGCACGGGCCTTGCCTGGCTCTAGCGCGGCTGCCTACTTGATTCGACGCGGCCTAACTCTTCAGGTCGCCGAAGAGTTCGGAATCGGGTTCGCCGCCGACCAATTACCGCGTGACGTGAAACCGCAGCAAGGCGACGGCATTCTCGCTAAGAGCGGGCGCGTGCTGATCCGTAGCCGTCTGACCGTGCCAATTTATGACTCGACAGGCAACGTGATCGCATTCGCTGGTCGTGCGTTGAGCGACCTACAAGAGCCCAAGTACCTTAATTCACCACAGACGCCGATCTATTCCAAGAAGGCGACGCTCTACAACATGCACCGCGCAGGCCCCGCTGGTCGTCGAGCTCGACGGATCGTCATCACCGAAGGCTACTTTGACGTGATCGCCTCCCACCGAGCGGGCATACCCGAAACAGTCGCAGTTTGTGGCACGGCTTTCACCCCAGAGCATGCCAAGCTACTTATGCGCCAGGTTCGCCAAGTCGTGCTCGTATTCGACAACGACGAGGCGGGAAGAAAGGCCACTGAGAAAGCAGCCACGCCACTTTTGTCTGCCGGAATCGAGATCAAGGTATGCGAGTTACCAGAGGGGCAAGATATCGACGATCTGTGTCGTAACGACGCCGATGGCTACCGGGCGATGGTTGACAAAGCGCCTGACTTTTGGACCCACCTACTCCACAGACTCGGTCAAGAGTACGCCCTGCGCTCGCCCAGCGGGTCTAACAAGGCGATTGAGCGCCTGCGCCCATTTGCGGCCGCCGTGAGCCCGGTAGAGCGATCTACTCTTGCCGCGGAGCTGTCCACGCTAACAGGAGCCAGCCAACAGTTGATAGAGGCCGCGCTCAGAGGCAGGCGAGCGCCACAGAGCGACCCGTCGCGCAATTCGGACGCAGAGTGCCTGCCAGCCGAAGCGACGCTTGTGCGGCTCTTTGCGGACGAGCCAGAGGCTCTGACCCTACTTGAAGACGCACGAAGGGTGTTTGAGGGGTTAGGGCTTAGGATGTCGTCAGCGGTGTCGATCTTGGCCGATCACCCTGAGGTTGAGTATGGCGAGTGGGAAATGCGCTGTGGAGAGGCCGCTGGTGACCTTGCCGCGCTTGTGATGGCGGAAGGGCCTAGGCCGTCCATTGCGGACGGCAAAGCGGCGCTCAGAGCGCTGGAGCGGGAGTTGTTGCGGAGAAGGCGTCGAGAGGCGCTTGCAGCCGCTCAGTCGGCTGACGATGGCGCTGCGTTAGATGCTCTGATAGAGATAGCGAGTAAAGCATGAATGACCCTTCCCCACAAGGCGCTCTCCGTGAAATCGAACGGTGGGCTCAGGGTAAGCGTGTCCGGCCCCTCCTTCGCAAGACTCGAACGTTTCAATGCCGGACGCTCGGAGCCGCTCCACTATATCCGCAATCCCCAGGTCTAGCGGTGAGCTGTATGTTTCTCTGGACACAAGTAGATCCTGCCCGGCAACACCACGCCCCTGTCCTATGTTCTCATCGGCCCGAAGAGTCCAAGCGTTTCGATCAGTTATCATAAGACCAGCAATGTCCAACCTTTTCTACGTCGTCATGGACGACTACGAATACAAAATCATCGAACGAACGACCAACCAAGGCCCGCCTCCAGATCGCGCTCCACTCAACGGTGAGCAACTATCGACCACCAGGCAAGACGCGGAACGATGCATCGAGTTAGAGCGTCGGCGCGTCCTAGAATCCGTCGATACTTGCTATTGACCACACACTGTTAGGACACTACCCCCGAAGAGCCCAAGCGTTTCGATCAGTTATCATAAGGCCACCATGAAAAAGCTCTTCTACGTAGTTGTCAGGGGCGGCTACGAAATTATCGAAACGACGGCCAACCGTGGCGTCCCGACCGACACGCACGCCCTCCCGGAAGGTGCCCTGTTCGCCACAAAGCGGGACGCCGAACTGTTCATCCGTCAAGAGCGAGAACGAACAGCACCGGACACCTACTAGCGCACCGCCCGCCCACACACTAATAGGACACTACCAGGCGCTCAATCACGTGGCATCTACGCTTGCGCCTTACGCTTTGCGCATAGAAATGTCCGCCGCAGAGGTAGCCCTATTGCTTGCATCCGAGAGCGCTTGATTTAGATTCACCGCTAGCTGCTCAATCGTGGAGTCATTGCGGATCACGCGATCAACGGGGAAGTCGATCCGTTCGCTGGCGTGATTGGCGATACCACCCTCGGTCGAACGACCTTCAATCAACCAGACCTCGCCACCGGCCATACGTACGGCTGCGGCTTCGTTAGCGTAGCGCACGTCAGACAACACGTAACTGCTTTCCGGGTTCAGCTGGTAAAACAGCCGTGTGACCCAGTAATCAGTCCATTGGGAGCGCTTGAACTCCCCACACCACTGGAGCAAGATCCGCATGTGGTCGGGAGTCGGTTTGAGAAAGACATCTCTTAGGTGCGACTGATAGAACGCTAGCCGTATTGCCTCTGGCGCGTCGCTGGGCAACTTGTCGTGGTCGACAGCGTCGTGGACCTCGACGCGGAGCATGTCGGCGAATGAGCGTCGATCGTAGCCGAGTGGGTTGAGGATGAGTGCAGCGGTATCTTTGCCAGAGCCCATTAGTCCAGCGAGTCCGATGATCTTGGGGTATTTCATTACTCGGCAAATAGATACTGATACCGGCCTACCGTAACGCCGATGGGGCCTTCCGATTTGTCAAGCAGATGGGCGATTACGCCGCGTTTGTTCCCGACGTACCCCTGCGAAGAGCTCCAATATGAGGCCGGGCAAAGAGAAGGATGGCGCTCGACCGTAACGCCGTAGCTTTCATCCGTCGTGCGCGTGTGCATGTGGCCGCAGAACCACATTTTGAATACGCACTCTGCCCATGCTTCCCTCTGCTGAGCAGCCATCTGTTGGGGCAAGCCCTTGTAAGATTTGTTGGGCAGGTTCGAGTGCGTGAATCCCATGAGGTTGGTGCCCCACTGCCGGTATTTGAACTTCGACGGTTCGAGGTCGCACTCAATCCTGCCGTCAGCGTGGAAGAACGCCGCGATCGCCCGCATTAGACTCATGGCGGACATTTCGTCATGATTGCCTGGCATTCCGATCACTTCGACCGGGCAGATAGACCCCAGCCGATCGACCTGCCCGCGGGTCATGTATTCGACGATTTCCGTCATGTGGAAATGGCGCGTGTCGACGTCCTGGATTGTGGCATTGAATGTGGTGTTGGACCTGCTATCGACGTGCATCAGGTCGTTGCCAACGATGTAGTAAATCTTCTCGATTGGACCCTGGCTACAGGCCCTCGAAATCACCTTGTCGGATGCAAGTATGAAATCCGCCCTGGCACGCTCCAGGTTGTAATTGACCTCAAGCGTTTCCCGGCCATCGGCCAACAACCCTACGTGTGCGTCATACACGCCGAAAACGAGCGCCACTCCAGACTTAGGTGGCCTGACTTTTCTGACCTTCGGCGACGCTTTCTTTGCGGCCCTGAACAGACCGTCAATCAGCGCCTTGGTCGCCTGGTACTCGTTATTGCGTTTGAACTTCGCGCGGCACGCCCATAGCGTTTTCGAGATCAGTTCGCCGTTGTTGTTCTTGGCGTAACCTTCCCACGCCTTCGCCTCCCAGACATCGACAACCCACTCGGTCGTATCCGCGCCCGACTGCGCAATTAGTTCCTTCTCGTTGCGTGGTTGCCGGTCGGTGGTGTACTGAATCGTTCGGACGTCGCCTTCTATCGTGTCGGTGTACTTAGCCTCCTTGTCCGGCTTCAGTTTGCGTCGACTCCGTCCCGCGCACTCCAGCGAGCAGTACTTTGTTCTTGATGCGAGGGGTTGAAAGATCCTAGGGCACTGAGCGCAAGTTATCGGTTTGAGTGACTTGGCTGGCAATCATCACCTCCAGTCCGTTACATCCCGTTCAAACTCTCTGAAGAGCTCGCCAACACGGCACTCGTAGTAGAGTTCGGCCGCGAGCTGTCGATAGTTGGTTGACGAAGGGGAGATTCTCATAATTCCCTTAGCCCACTTGTTGATGGCGTCTGCGAATCTGTTGTGGCTCTTGATGAACGGATCAAGCGAATCGCCGCGCAGCGTGGCCGCTAGAAGCAGGCTTACGGCGAGTAACCATGCTCTGCGATTCATCACAATCGAACCACTGCGGCATCAAGTTCACCGTGTCGCGGCCAAACTACTAGGTGGCGAACACCGCACCAACGTTAATCAACGGGTGGATGACCGCTGGCCGGGTTCCTTCCTGCATCAGCCGCACCTGATAGTTCGCAATGACCAAATGCGGGTGCATCACAGCCGTATGCGCGTTCATCTGGAACTCCTCAATTTCCGATCCCAGGAACATCGCCAGTCCATCCCAGCAAATCCCGGGCGCTCAGCTCTCGCTCAAGTTGATAGCAAGACAGAACACTGATAGCCTATCCGAACCGGCGCAATATTGCGGGTGTGCGAATATCGATTGGCCGCGTGGCGAAACGAATACTAGAGGGAGAACGATACATGATTCATTCGCAAGCTAGACAAAACGAGAGCCGAGCCGTTGGCACGTCCCAGCGGTTCCAGCGTTCGGGCTACCCCGATTGTTGTGTGCCGCATTCATGGCGGTCGCGGCGCTGACGGCGCAAGACAGACCCAACATACTCATCATCTGGGGAGACGACATTGGATATTGGAACGCTAGCGCGTACAACCAAGGCATGATGGGGTACGAGACGCCCAATATCGACCGCCTCGCTAGGGAGGGGATGATTTTTACAGACGCCTACGGCCAGCAGTCCTGTACAGCTGGACGCGCCGCGTTCATCACCGGTCAGAGCCCGTTCCGAACCGGGCTTACCAAGGTTGGGCTGCCCGGGTCTGACCTTGGCCTACAGTCGGAAGACCCGACGATCGCAGAACTTCTCAAGCCGCATGGCTATGCCACAGGGCAGTTCGGGAAGAATCATCTGGGAGATCTCGATGAACATCTGCCCACCAACCACGGCTTTGATGAGTTTATTGGGAGTCTGTACCATCTCAACGCCTCAGAAGAGCCGGAACATGAAGACTATCCGAAGGATCCAGAATTCCTGAGAAAATTCGGGGCCCGCGGAGTCATTAGATCGTTCGCGGATGGTCGAATTGAGGACACCGGACCGTTGACGCGCAAGCGCATGGAAACAACTGACGATGACTCCACTGCGAGCGCAATCGATTTCATGGAGAGGCAGGCAGAATTGGATAGGCCGTTCTTTCTTTGGTGGAACTCAACCCGCATGCACATCTATACGCATCTAAAACCCGAATCGAAAGGCAAGACCGGCTTGGGCATATTCCCTGACGGCATGGTCGAGCACGACGGTCACATCGGACAGCTGTTAGACAAGCTCGATGAACTGGGCATCGCGGACAACACAATCGTCATGTACTCCACCGACAACGGTGCCGAGGTGTTTTCCTGGCCCGACGGCGGAACGACACCTTTCCGCGGTGAGAAAAACGACAACTGGGAAGGCGGCTTCCGAGTGCCTCTCATCGTGAGATGGCCGGGAGTCATCGAACCGGGTACGCGCAGCAACGAAATCATTTCTCACGAAGACTGGCTCCCCACCCTGATGGCGGCGGTTGGCGACGCGGGGATCAAGGAATCGCTCAAAGCAGGCAAGACAGTTGGTGGCAAAACCTTCAAGGTCCATCTCGATGGCTATAACTTCCTGCCCTATTTCAAGGGCGAGGTAGATGAGGGCCCACGCAAAGAGTTTTTCTATTTCTCTGACACTGGCGACTTGCTCAATTTCCGCTACAACAATTGGAAAATCGTATTTGCGGAACAGAGAGCCCACGGCTTTGAGGTCTGGCAAGAGCCCTTTACCTTCCTCCGTCTGCCAAAGCTCTTCAACATCCGAACCGATCCATTCGAGCGGGCCGACAGAGAGGCACCAGGCTACGCTGACTGGCGCGCGAGACGACTGTATGCACTGGTTCCAGCACAGGCTTTCGTGGCGCAGTTCTTAGCTACGTTCCAAGAGTTTCCGCCGCGCCAGAAGGCAGCCAGTTTTTCGATCGATCAGGTGTTAGACGCCCTGCAAGTCGGAAGTCAGGGGCAGTAGGGTACCGCGCGCAATAAATGCGTCGCGGTCCCCGAGACCGCCAAAGATACTGGGGCGAGCGGCTTCTCCGCGGAGTCGCTCGCAGCTCCAGCGAGCGGAATTAACCTACTCGTGCCGTAGTGGGTCCGCTTGAGTGCGGTACGTTGCTGTTCGAGGTCCAGCACGCCGAGGACAAGCTCGTCGGCCTTCGCCTCCGTCATGGTCTCGTAGTGGGTGGCATAGTCCTTGATGAGTGCCAGTTTTTGGTCACCCAAAGCCGCCAACTCTTTCGAATACGCCGAATAGAGGGGCCAAAACGTTGAGGCTTCCTCGGGGCTGAATTGCATCACTTGCCCGATGAGTGACACCTTCTCGGCATTCACGTCCTGGCGCAGCAGCGAGACGTAGGCATCGATGCTCTGCTCTTCCACGGCGGTTAGTTCCAGGGTTTGAGCGAAGGCAGGAGTCGTGCTGGCGGCGATGGCCAGTGTCAGCGCGAAGCCAGTCAGTAAGCTGGCCCGTAAGTAGAAAAGCGGTCTATGCATCGTTGTTCTTCCCTCGCCGGTCGTCGATCTCTCTAGATTCGAGGGCCGGTCTTGCTCGTGTACATTTCTCCGAAACCTCGGCCCAAAGTAAGCAGCGCATCGTCGGAGAGTGTGGAGCTTAGCATAGCCGTGGACGGTAGCGCACTTAGCTAGGCACTTGCACCGTGGCAACTGCCAAGATACCGTGCGAGATTCCGCATGCCTAACCGACTACAAGTAAAACGCATAGATGATATTCAGCGCCATACCGCAGGGATAGACCCACCTGCCTACTCTGTCGAATCGCTCAACGGTCAAATTTTGTTCATCCGACGAGAGGTAAGTCGTGGCAATCGCCTTGACGAGCCCCAAGAACACGAGAAAAGCCGAGCCGACAAAGAACATGTCCGCCCGTGTAAGGTACGAGATCTTGGGCAGTCCGCCGCCGAGCGCAAGCATGTAGGCGATAAACGTCAACATCGACGTCATGCTCAATCCGATCTGCTGCTGGACCTTCTCCGTCGGGATGAAATATACGCCGTAAGCCATCAAGACGATTAGAGTGAGTGGCATGCCAAGTTTCCAGGCGTAGTAGGACGACTCCCGTTCCAGAGGAATCACCAAGTCAAAACGGGCGAATTCGCCTGGACGGGCGATCCTTGATGACAGACTGGCCTTCGGGTCCGGAGCTCCGACACGCCAACCTTGGATGGATAGCCGGTCATTCATTCCGTTGAATCTCTCCAGGGCATGAAAAACCATCTCATCCGACCGGGAGAATACAGGCCAGAGCGTGAACTTCCAGCGATGCCGGTCAAACGGAAAATCGTGCAGATCGAGAGGATACGAGACGGTGACCATCAGCCGACGCGCATAGGTGACCACTCCTCGGCCGTCCACAACGAAGCGCGGTTGGTAGAACTGCTGTCTCGATCGCAGATTCTCTGGTTCGATCGCTGGCATCCACAACCCGCCCTCTGGCGGCGGACATTCGGCTGCATTGTCACCTCGAGTCGCATCAGCCAGCCGCGTGTCGCGCCAACGTACTACGACCCAGACGTCCGCATCTAAAGTCTGGTCTAGGTCATTGAGGTCCGAGATATCGTTGAGGAAGATACCAATTCCCACGGTAGTTGCCGTGCCGGGCGGGTCAGGCCGCAATGGCGAATAGTGATCCGGTGACGGACATGCGATTCCTGAGCGCGGTGTTGTGATCGTTTCAAGATCGCTAACGATGTCCTGAGCCCACAGCCCGCTTGGAAGTCCAGCGAGGCCGACCGCCAAGGCAGCATATAGGCAGCACCTCGCCGCAGCGAATCCCCTGAACTGGCTTTTCGAGAAACTTCGCGTGCTAGGTCTGGGAATTCGCATGTCAGAAACTTCAGCTAATCGTCGTGTTTACGCCGTAGTCGCTCCCAAACACCTCAACCGGTGGGCGGCTGTCGAAGTTGCTGCATAGGCTAGAGTTCCAGTCCAATACGACCACGGTTCGAGTGTACAGGTGAAGTTACTACACTCAGGCGTCTGGCGTAAACGGTAGTGTCCTAACGGCACGTTGCTAAGAGTGAAGCCCAAAACACGGGGAGATCTTTCGGTCTCTGAGCGCCGCCGCAAGGATCTCAGCGCTAGAAGACTTAGAAAGCAAACGCCCCAGGGCGTCTCTCCGGCGTTGCCAGCCTTGCCGCGCCAGGCCCAAAGCCATGCCTAACCTCGCCGAGCCCTATCGAGTAAACTTGAGCAGGTTTCGTGGACTCCCAACTCGATCAGTGACGCCCGGTTCCAGAGCGGGAGTGACCCTCAGGCTTTGGTGAATCCGGCAGAAGTTGTAGTAGGCAAAGTGCAGGCATAGAGCCGCCGACAAAGACAATGATTCGAGGAACCAACCTGGGACGAAATTCTGAGTCGGCTCATTGACGAACGCTTTCACTGCCACCGGGATTCTACTGTTTGGAGAGCGAGGCGCTGATGGACGACGCCCGAGACAGTACTGCGGGTCTCGCTGGTGGGCTACAACCGTCGGTATTGCGTGATCGTGGCCACCAGTTAGGCCGAACGTCGTTAGCGCAGCTTCTCTTCGCCGAAGACCAGTCGTACGCCGGTTGTGAGCACGATGTCGTTCTTGAGTCGACCGCTGACCGGGTTGCTCAAGAAGCGATCGCTAAACGTCACATTCCAAGCCATCCACTTGAAGACGTCGGTTACCAAGGCCGCATCGAACTGCAGGCGGTGCTCGCCGATGTCCGATATGTTCGGGTAGAACGCGAGTCGCTCATCGAATGAAGTACGGCCACTGATTTGGAAGCTGAACTCTTCCCCTACGATGACTTCAGCCGATCGACGTGTGACATCGTTGTTAAAGAATTCTTGATTGAAGGTGACACCGCCGAATAGGTCGAACGTTGTCCGCTCGTTCTTGATCACCTTGTAACCCACGCCGCCGCCGATGACGTTCCGCAAGTCGAGGCTTTGGAACTCGTCGTACTCAAGGTCGACAAAACCGAACGTAAACAGGTTGTCACTGACGTTGAGTTCGTAGCGTGTACCGCCTCGAATCACATTCGCTGTAGTAATGGTTTCGCCGGTCGCCGAGTTCTGGGCAAAGAGCGAATTGAAGTAGATCTTGATCGTGTCTCGATTAGTTGTACGGGTAGCCGCGGCGGCGTTTGCGATGGTCAGAATCTCTGAATTGCCTCTGGCAAGGGCCAAATTGGCGTCAAAGAAGCCCTTCCAGAAGTCGGTCAGCTTCGGATTTTCTAGGCGCTCGACTTCCGCTTCATAGGCCAGTTGGGTGGTTTTGTTCCGCACATAAGCGACCTCGCTCTTCGGCACGCTGACGGTACCGGAGTTGGCCGTGGCTACCTCAAACGTATCGCCTTCCGTTGTGACTGGCCCTACCAGGACTTGCCCGTCGGCTGAGGAGACATGGAGCGCCTCGTCGGACTCGATGCTCACCACCGACTCCCATGAAATCTCAACTTCGCCGAGAAACACGGTGTTGACTCGTAGCGTAGAGTCGTTCGACTCAATCACTTCGCCGGTGACCCGGTCGCCATTCTCCAAAGTGATAACAGCAGCCGTGGCCGAGAACGTCGTTGCGATGCAAACGACGAACAACAAAATGCCAACTCGTAAGATACCCATCGATTCTCCCCAATCAATAGCGAACCCAACTCTAGACCAATGAACGGGCGGGCCACCTCCGCCAATCTTCTCGACAATGGGTTAGTGCGATATGTGCCAGCCAACCATGACGAGGTAATTGTAACGGGACCGGCCTGCTGAAAGCGCGCCCGGTCGAACCTGTTACCTTTCCGTCCGGTTCGTACACCCCTCGCGTACCTGCCCGCCCGAGCACGTCGACTCTCGTTGGCGTGCTCGGGATCGAGAGGGCGAGCGGTCTTCTCCCCTACGCAATCACGCTACGTTCTCTGGTTCACGGGCCACAAAACGATAAGCGATACCCGCTACTGCAGCTCCGACGATCGGGGCCACCCAGAACAGCCACAACTGTTCAAGAGCCCAGCCGCCGACGAAGATCGCCTGACTCGTGCTGCGCGCCGGGTTCACCGACGTGTTCGTTACGGGGATGCTGATCAAATGAATCAGCGTGAGACCAAGTCCAATCGCCACAGGAGCTAGCATGGCAGGCGCCCGCTTGTCCGTCGCGCCCAGAATGATGAACAGAAACATGAAGGTGCAAACGACTTCACAGACCAACGCCGCCAATATCGTGTAACCACCAGGGGAATGGGCGCCAAAGCCGTTAGCGGCAAACCCACTCGCCACCAAATCGAATCCAGCTTGGCCCGAGGCGACCGTCGCTAGAACCTGCGCGGCGACAAGCGCACCAACCACCTGTGCAGCCACATACGGAGCAATATCCTTCGCCGGAAAACGTCCGCCGACGAACAGGCCGACCGACACCGCCGGGTTCAGATGACAGCCAGAAATATGCCCAATCGCGTATGCCATGGTGAGGACCGTGAGGCCAAACGCCAGCGCGACACCGGTGAACCCAATTCCCAACTCTGGAAATCCCGCCGCCAAGACAGCGCTGCCGCAGCCACCGAACACAAGCCAAAAGGTCCCGATGGCTTCCGCCGCGCATCGATTCGATAAAGGTGTAGTCATATTTCCTCCCTAATCTAACTTCTAATCGCACAACTCCATACGATCCATCCCAGCAGTTACATTTGAGCCATTCCATGGTAGCTGCACCGTGTCAATATCTAAACCTTTTTGTGCTCGCTCTTCGGCTACTAGAACCTTGTGCAAACCCGACGGATAGGTAACAGGTTAGGCCGGGCGGATGGGTAACGCCATGGGTAATGCCATGGAAGGAGGCCTGTCCGATGGACGAGCGCAAGAAATTCATGGAGGATTGGCTGACGGGAGGGAGCGCGAACGTAGCGGCGCTTTGCCGGCTGTACACGATCAGCCGAAAGACGGGCTACAAGTGGCTGGAGCGGTTCCGCGAGGGCGGCCACGAAGAGACGCGGGGTTCTGATTGGCGGAAATTGAAGCCGCCGAATGAAACAAAAGCGGAGTTATCTTTCGTTCGCGCAACAGTTAGAAACGCGCCCGTTGGGCGTTGTGATCGACGCCAGCCGTGGGCGATAAATCACAGCCCGCACCCCTCCGGCATCTCTTGGATAGCTAGACTGTCTTGATGCACGACCGGGCAAAGCTCGCACTCCTAACCCAAGCTGTTGAACGCGACGACTGGACCGCAGCGGCGGATGTTTGCTTAGAGCTGTCTCTCGCAGCCAAGGGTACGGATGACGTGTTCTACACCGAAGCGCTTGCGTCTGCGGTTCGACTACGGGAATCGGAATGGCTATCGTCGGTTATTCACGAGCTGACTAGAACTGCCGCTGACTGAGCGCCCGGACGTGGAATCACGCGCGTAGGATTTACGGCAAACCTGCAGGGCCTCGTTTCGAGTCATTTCCTACATGCAGGACTTATAGGAAGCTACTCGGCGTGGGCCGATCGAGACTACGATTCTGGCAGTGTCTACTGCCCCCGATCCCGGAACTCTTCGTACCAGTTCTCGACGATGCGGATTCTCGGAGGTGCTGCTTCTTCATCGCCGTCTTCGACGGGCGCAACGGTCACAAATCGTTCACCATCCGACGATACGTCGTATTGTGCACCTTGGAGAGCGAGATTGCCCAGAAACAGATCTGGGGACTCAAACAGTTGTTGCGGTTGCCCCCGAGTAAACGTTGACCCGGTCGAGACGGAGACCGCCATCAGCGCATCTTCGCCTCCGACGTAGTACAACTCCTTCCCGTCGCTGCGCCAGCGCGGCTGCACTCCTCCGTCCACAGACACCTGCCACTTGCCAGGGCCATCGGGAAATGGACGCACGTAGATCTGGTAGCTCCCCGATTCGTCAGACATATAAGCCACGAAGCGACCGTCTGGAGAAATCTGAGCGCTCCTATCGCTGGCGGTTGTAGCGAGAAACGTCACCGGCTCGGAAACCTCACCGTCACTCTGAAACTCAACGTAGCGGATATCATACGCAGTCTGGGGGCTGAGTTCCTCGTAGACCAGATAGCGCCCGTCCGTGGACCAGTCGTTAGTAATCGCCAATGAATCGATATCAACCAGTACGACGGCCTCACCCGTGCCATCGGCGGACTTGCGCATCAGGCTCCATCCACCACCGTTCCCCCTCCCTCTATAGGCGATCTCCCCCCCCGGAAGGCGACCAGACCGGGGCCCGTTCTGGTCGCGCATCAAAGGTCAGCCGAGTATTGATGGAGTGGATCAGATCGTGAACCCAAATGTCGGTGTTCCCGCTGCTCTCGGTAGACGTCACCGCTACCCTCTGGCCGTCGGGGGAGAGGTCGAGCTGAAGCATGTCTGGTTGTGGCTGACCGATGGTCTCCAGCAACTCTCCCGCGCGGTTGCGCCAGACAAGGGTCCGAGGACGAGAATTGTCAGAGCCGTCCAGAAACGCCAGGGTGCCGTCTTGGGACAAGGACGGCTGACGGGCGTTCTGTTTTACTGAGAACTGCGGCCCAGTGAACTCCAGCGTTTCGGGAGAGAAGGGGCGCGCCCAGAGATCATAGACATCCCGCTCAGACTGATAGATCAGGTGACCGGTCGCGGCGGAGTAGATCGGTCGATCTCCCGTACCAAGAGCCGCCGTCTGCCCGGTATCGAGGTTCTTGGCATATATTGTGCTGGCGACGCCGACCGTGAACAGGAGAACACGATCGGTCCCTGACGACACATAAGCCGGGCGAGTCACAATTCCTGCATCTGAACCGACATCTGCTGAGGTGATCAATTCCTTGGGAGAACCGCCCTGCGACGACACCTCAAAAAGCGATGCCACCGCTGAACCTCCCAGGGCAGCGAAGACGATCGACTCGCCGTCTAGGCTCCAGGTTCCTTGGAAGAACGAGCCCGGCAGACTGCAAACGAAGCTGCTGGCGCCGCCCTGAATCGATATCTGTCTTAACTCGCTGCCCGCGGCAAAGGCGATGTATTCGCTGTCGGGCGACCAGAACGGCAGGTAAGCACCCTCAGTGCCGTCTAACCTCCGAGGCTCATCCTGGTCGAGGTCCTGCACCCAAAGTCCGCTGTCGGCACCAATAGTGGTGAACGCTAGGTGTCTGCCGTTGGGAGAGATGGCGAGTCCAGCCCTGCTGGCACCGATGTTAAGTTCAGGTGGAGGGACGAAGGAGAAACGCCGCAGTGGTGTCTCGGGGGCCTGGGGCGGAGCTTGGGTGAAGTGGATCGCCAGCACGCCGAGGAGAACGATAGCAAGCGCGGCTGCCAGCCCTTGCTGGAGTCGTTGGCTCTTCTGTTGGACGATCACCGCACCAGGCGGCAGCGCCTCCGCAGGGTTCACCGTCGGGCCTGCCGTCATCGTCGCAGGGACAGCACCGGTCATCGGAGTCGTGCGCAAGATCGTCGAGCGGCCCGACCGCAGCTTGTCCTGCAGATTACGCAGATCGACTGCAACGTCACTGGCATGCTGGTAGCGACTGTCAGCATCCTTCTCCAGACATTTGCCGACAGCGAACTCTAGCTCCATCGGAACACCGGCTCGGATCGAAGTCAGAGGCGCTGGCACTTCGTGGACAATCTCATAAAGTAATGCCTGGTCATATTGGCCTTGGAACGGTCGCTGCCCGGAAACCATCTCATACAGCACGCAGCCCAACGCCCAGATGTCGGTTCTTCCATCGACATCCATGCCCTGGCCCTGTTCGGGAGACATGTAGGCGACGGTGCCCATCGCCGTATCGACCTTGGTCAGGCGAGATGCTTCGGTGAGCCGAGCCAACCCAAAATCCATGATCGTGGCGCGGCCCTTGGCGTCGATCATGATGTTGGCGGGCTTGATGTCGCGATGGAAGACTCCCTTCTCGTGAGCGGCATCTAGTCCATCAGCGACTTGGCGAGCGATATCGAGCGCGTCCTTGATCGAGAGCGGTCCCCCAGCAATCCGATCTTCCAACGTGTCGCCTTCCAAGAAGGCCATCGAGATGAAGGTCTTTCCATCGACCTCATCGATCTCATGAACCGGACAGATATTGGGGTGGTGCAGCGCCGCTGCTGCTTGGGCTTCCCGGAGAAACGGTGGTCTCAACAGGTCGATGCAACACTTCACCGAGGAAGGAGAAGTGATGCAGCAGAAGAAGAAGAAGCAGAAGCGGAAGAGGCGAGCCTACACGGCAGCAGATCTGGCTGAGTTGTGGGATCGCTGGAAACGAGGGGAGTCATCGAAGACGATCGCCCGGGTGATGGGCAGACGCCACGCTGCCGCTTGCCGGAGCGGCAGAGGCGGACAACCTTTAGTCAAGCAGATGCTGGGCGAGGAACTTCAACGCCACTTGCCGGTTTAGTTTGGTGTCTTCGGCTTTGTAGACCACACCCATACCGCCCTCGCCGAGTTGCGAGACGAGCTTGTAATGGCTGATGCTCTGGCCGACCATCATGACGTCGCAATTGTACCGTCATGCGATCGCTGAAAGGGCTTCCAGGAGCGGCGATTAGTAACTTCCTATATTGGGGGTGGTCTCAAGCGGTCGACGCAACACTTCACCGAAGAAGGAGAAGTGGATGCAAGAAGGACAGAAGGAACAGAAGAGGCAGAGGCGAGCGTAAACGGCGGCCGTCAACGCAACACTGCCTAGGGCTCGTCGTAGACGATCGCCGTAACGGTACCGAGTGTGCTTACGCGACGTTCTCCGTTCGCGACTGCGTCTCGTCGAACAACTGGACGATCTTGTCTCGCGGCGCTCAAGAAGTGCTCGTTGTTCTCGTTTGGTGAGCGTGTCGCCCATGGTTCGCCCTGGCCGCCTTCACAGTGGCCGGGGTCATCGCACGCATGCTAGCTAGGAGCTTTCCGTCGATCATGGTAAGTCCTTCGGGCTTTAGCAGTTCGCCTTGGATACGGAAGGCGCGGGTGTAGTCAATCAACCAGATCTTCCAATCCTTGTCGATGAGCACGTTTCCCAGATTGGGGTCCGTGTTGTAAACGAGTTGATTGAAGACGCGAGCGTTGTGCATCTGTCGATTCCACGCGTCTCGATCGGGGGGCTCGATGTCCTTCTCCCACCGGTCACGTTCCATCATCGCGACGTCGTCGATCCACCATGAGAAGGCCGCGGCCGTCCGTTTGTACTTGCGCTCGATGGCGACTGGAACGATGTGGAGACCGAGCAACCGGTCTAGACGGTAAGCAGCGATATTAAAGCCCCAGTAGTCGCGAAAGTTGACCTGGCGGCCAGTCGGCAAGTCCCTGATGGGTGCACGTTCGTTGATTCGCTGGATATGCGCGTCGTGGACTGAGTCGCCAAGTCGAAGAGTGGCTCTCAACGGCCGCGTGATGCCGACCGATACCTCATCCGTATCAATAACCTCTGCTGTGCGCAAAAACTCTTCCTTCTGTTCGTCTGTCCAGTTGCTAAACGGGGAGGCTTGCTGCGCAGTCGACGAACCGGCGAGGGTCACTCCCGAGGCCAGGATGGCGATGGCACATCTCGTCTTTGTGGATCGGAGATACATGTCTGTGATTCTCTTTTGGCTTCTCTGGTGGCTACGATACCCGAGGCAAGCATCAAACGCCAGTGCCAACTGACGCCGAATCGTAGCTCTTTGGGACTCACGAAAGGGTTGCCACTCTCTGCTCTGAGTAACTTCCTATATTGGGTGCCGGCTCAACCGGTCAACGCAACACAAGCGTTAAAACGTTCTGCAGGAGTTTCAAACTCCAGCGTCTTTCGAGGCCGTCCGTTCAGCCTCCGTGCAATCGCGTCCAGATGCTCTTGCGAGTGTACTGATAAGTCGGTTCCCTTGGGGAAGTACTGTCTCAACAGACCGTTCGTGTTCTCGTTCGATCCGCGTTGCCAGGGGCTCTGCGGATCGCAGAAGTACACGTCGATGTCCGTCGCTAGGGTGAAGCGTTTGTGGTCGGCCATCTCCAGCCCGCGGTCCCAAGTCAGCGACTTGTAGAGCACGCCCGGCAATTGCCGGGCGTGCTCGATCAGCGCCGAGACGACGGTTGCGGTGTCCTTGCCGGAGACCTTCACCAACATCACATAACGGGTGTGACGTTCGACCAGGGTGACGATGTAGGTGTTGTTCGATCCGGCTAGAAGATCCCCTTCCCAGTGACCGGGTACGGCCCGGTCTTCGACCGAGGCCGGGCGTTCACTAATCGAGATCAGATCTCGAATCTGTCCGCCGCCACGGCCCTTGCGGCTGGCCTGCGGGGAGCGGCGAATCGTGCGCTTGGAACGCAGACACAGGGTCAGTTCTTTCTTCAAAGCCCCACGGGCTTGGATGAAAAGACTGCGATAGATCGTTTCGTGTGACACGTAAAGTGACTCGCGGCCCGGATAGGTCCGTTTCAGCCAGCCGGCAATCTGTTGCGGAGACCAGTCCTCGCGCAGCTTCTCTTCAACCAACTGGCGGAGCTGGGGACAGCGTAGCAGCCGACACGACTTGGGACGCTGTGCTCGCTTCCTGGCCTGCTTGTCCGCCTCTGCCGCCCGATAGCGGTTCGAACCTCCGTTGCGGCGGACCTCGCGGCTCAGGGTCGATGGCGCACGACTCAGCCTGCGGGCGATCTGTCGCAGCGACTGCCCACAGACAAGGCCTCGGGAGACCTCCTCCCGCTCCGCCAACGTCAACGCCTGAGGCGAGCGGCAGCGCGTTCGCGGGCGGATGCCGCCGTAGCGCAACAGCAGCCAGTAAACCGACGGACCTCTGTCCATTACACGGGCGATCGTCTTCGACGACTCTCCGCGTCCCCAGCGATCCCACACCTCAGCGAACTCCGCCGCCGTGTACCTCCGCCTCTTCCTCGTCTGTTCCTTCTGTTCTTCTTGCATCTACTTCTCCTTCTCGGTGAAGTGTTGCATCGACCCCTTGAGACCACCGGAATTCGCGGAAGTGACCCGATTCTGTGTGATTTCGCACATCCGGCAACGCGTTTAGTGCTTGTGTTGCATCGACCGCTTGAGCCGACCCCGTGTCTGGGGAGTCAGACCTTCAACACTTGGGCAAGAACCCGACCTACCCTCAGCAGAGAACCCGATCGGCTATTCCTGTCGCAGGGCCACACGAAGGTTATACCCGACTAGCTCTGCGGCTGGCTAAGCCAGGCCAGCCAGGGCCAATGCAACTCAATCCTCGCGCGTAAAGGGCACGAAGGCCACCGGAAGCACATTGGTCGTCGTGATTTCGCCACCCGGCCCTTTTTCGAGCACTTGCAGAGACTGAGTGCGATTCTCGACTCCGACTGGTACGACGAGCTTGCCGCCGCTTTTGAGTTGCTCGATCAGAGGCGGCGGAATCTCTTCAGGAGCAGCCGTCACGATGATCGCGTCAAAAGGGGCAAACTCGGGCCAGCCTCGATAACCGTCGCCGATTCTGACCGTAACGTTTTCGTAGCCGAGCCGCTCAAGCGTCTCGGCCGCGCGTCGCCCCAGCGGTTCGACGATTTCTATCGTGTAGACGTGATCCACGATCTCGGCCAACACGGCAGCCTGATATCCAGAACCCGTGCCGACTTCGAGCACGATTGATTTTCGACCGACGGCTGCGAGATCCGTCATTAACGCAACGATGTAAGGTTGGGAGATGGTCTGGCCTTCACCGATGGGCAGGGGACGATTCTCATAGGCCATATCTCGCAGCTGACTCGGCACAAATTCGTGGCGCGCCACAGTTGCCATTGCTTTCATCACGGAGTCGTCGAGACGCGCTCTGCCTGTGTAGCTCCTCGTCTCGCGGACATCGCGTTCGATCTCTTCGATCAGCTCGGCCCGCTGGATGAGTTCTTCAAGCGACTGCGGTTCCTGCGCCCACGCTGCGAGTGCGCAAATCAGAACCGCTGCGGCGAGCCGGGACTTCATAGCGGGAGTTTACACTCGTGACCGGCTGCAGCATAGCGCCAATGTGCCGTTCCGCATCAAGACGGCTGTCACCTCTGTCTGGGACGTCTCTTGATCCATGGGCCGAAGACAATGCAATGTCACCAACTTTGTAACCATTCGTTGCCTTCCGATGCGCTTTGGTGCGCTGTGACTGGTCGGCTGAGGCACTAGATGCAACGCTTTGCGCTCTAGTTGTGACCTCTCAATAGGTTGTTCATTCGGTCCCGGACCAGGGAAGCTGGAGTTATCCCACAACAGCAACCTTGGAGAGACCGAATGAACATCCACAAGAATGCACGATTGACGCCTTATTTGCGAGTGCGGATCGTCGAGCGCGTCCTCGCCAAGCAGCAGACGCCACGGGACGCCGCGGCGGCCTGTGGCGTCTCACTGAGAACCATCCACAAGTGGCTGGCGCGCTATCGCAGCGAGGGTGTCGCCGGTTTGCACGATCGTTCCTCGCGACCGCACCGCAGCCCGCGACGGACCTCTCGGGCGCTGGTCGAGCGCGTCATTTCTCTGCGCCGCCAGCGTTGGACCGGCCGACACATCGCCCAGGCTGTCGGCCTCTCGCCCGCTACCATCAGCCGCATCTTGCGCCGCGCCGGCCTGAACCGTATCCGCGATCTCGAACCTGCTCGGCCCCTGCGCCGCTACGAACATGCCGCCCCCGGCGATCTGCTGCATCTCGACATCAAGAAGCTCGGCCGCTTCCTCCGCGCCGGTCATCGCGTTACCGGAGATCGCTCTCGGGCCAGTCGCGGCGCTGGCTGGGAGTTCGTGCATGTCGCTATTGACGACAACTCCCGCCTCGCCTTCTCTCAGATCCTGCCCGATGAACGCAGCCACTCCGCGGTGGCTTTCCTCGACGCCGCGGTCGGTTACTACCGCTCCCTCGGCGTCCCCATTCGTCGTTTGCTCACCGACAACGGCTCTTGCTATCGCTCGCGCCTCTTCCGCGATGCTTGCCGTCGTCTCGGCATCCGCCACCGCTTTACCCGTCCTTACACGCCGCGCACCAACGGCAAGGCCGAACGCTTCATCCAGACCGCTCTGAGAGAATGGGCTTACGCTCGCTCCTACTCCTCATCCCAGCAGCGCGCCGCTCATCTGTTACCCTGGCTCCACCATTACAACTGGCATCGCCCCCACGCCAGCCTCCACTACCTTCCCCCTTTCTCCAGACTCCTGATTCCCATGAACAACCTCTTGAGGCTCCACATCTAGTGCACCCTAGCTGTCAGAATTGTGGATCAGGAGGTCGGCAGTTCGAAACTGCCCGTCGGTACCATTTTTTTCAACAACTTAGAGGCGACAGCGGCGAAGTGGAATAGGCCGTGTCCGTGTGGTGTCTGCATTCCGGTAGCCCGTCAGATTAGGCTCTCGTGTGGTGAGATCGCCCCAGACGCTTGCAATGTGAGATCGCTCAGCTGTCGTTTCTCGAAAGTGTTGGTGCGATTGTGTATCCTGCCGGGCACAGTTTTAGGCACAACTACTCTCCGAGGTCGTAAACACGCTGCGGTCCCCAGACTTGGTCGCGTCCGCGACCATCAGACCAGGCCAACTTGACAAGATAGGGTGGGTATTGGCCCCCTGGAACGGTTGCTGAAAGGCTTATGTTCGCTACACTACCGGACTCCACTTGAGCGAAATGTCCCTTCAGGTCTAGGTTTTCGCCCAGCCAGATTCGCAGATTCTCCGCCTTGGCAGGCCCGTTGTTTCTGACTATCAATTGGTAGTACCCAGAGTTCCTTCCTTTGGAGCTTAGTTCTGGCTCCATCTTGGCAATCTTCGCGGCCGCGTGACGCTCGTCCTCACGTTTCTGTTCAATGTCCGCCACCCGCGTGGCAGCCTCTGCGGCGACCTTTTCATGCTTTCTTGAGGCATTCGCACCGAGCCACGAGACGACCGCTGAGACGACGGCAACAGCGGCACCCAATATGGCAGCCCAAGTCTCAATATCCATAATCGCGAAGTATCGCACGACACAGACCGAAGCCACCTACGCCCCACCGTGCCCCTTGCCTGACGAGACTGTCTCCCCTACGTACGTCAACAGGCGTACCTCGACCTTGACGATGCCGCATCCACGCGGGCACAAGGTTAAACTAGGGGCGTGAAAAGCATGTTTTACGTGGTCGTGCGCGATCTTGAGTACAAGATCATCGAAACTACCCTCAACCGAGGGGTGCCAAGCGACACCTCCGCTGTTAGCGGCGACCGGTTGTTCAGCACGAAACTAGAGGCTGAGCTGTTTGCCAAGTTCGAGCGGCGGCGCATCTTCGACTCCATCGACACCTGCTAGCGCCAACACACCAGTAGGACACTGCCCGTTAGTGCAGGGCGGGCCGGAGCCCGCCCTGTCGATTATGCAGCCTGCGGCTTCTCGCTCTCGGCAGCGATAGCGTCTATCTCTTCTGCCGGGATGCCTGATTGACCGACGCGCCGTAGTAGGTTCCGTAGAGCGTCGAGGCGCACCGTCGTATTGCGCTCGTCTTCGCTGAACAGTCCAGAGATGACGCCCAGTGCGGACAACTCCATGAAGCGCCCCTCATCTGAACCCCACCAGTTGTCGCGCTGGCTGAACATCTGTGAAGCGAATCGGATCTCGTCCGGTTGGTCGCGCTCGACGATGTAGGCGAAGTAGGTAAACAGGTCTCCCATGGCGCGAACGCGCTCTAGGGTTTCGATCTTGTACTTGGGTAACATTCGTGGTCTCCTCTTTTTACAAAAAGAGCCACGCGAGAATGTGCTGATGAGTTGCCCAGTTGGTTGCGCCGATTGACGCGTGGGCTAGTACGATGGTGTGAGCCTGTCATGCAGACAACCCTGCGTGAGCGGTTAGGCCCTCGTTGGAGTTCATTGCACCGGCGGGGGCCGCTTACGTAGGGGCGTAGGCGCTGGCCGAACCCTAAGGCAAGCCAATTCTGCTTCTACGCTGATAACCGGCCATTAGTGTGAGCCTTGAGACCCTACCTTGGAATCAGTCTTCCAGGGTTCTCCATGACACTGGATGACAGGCTCTCGGCGGGTCATGACCGTACCGCCGGGGGCATCACAACTTCTGGTGGCGTTGCCAGCAGGATTCCTTTGCAAGTGTAAAGCGCTGTCTCGGTTACCCTGATGCCAGCCGTTCAGGCAGATTCCTTCCTTCGTGAGCGGTCAGGCCCTCGTCCTATCCTCCCCTCAGACGGGGGCCTTCATAAATCAAGAGTCGAGTGGCGATGGCGGCTGTACCTTGTTGCGCACTGAGCGCGTAGGAACGTAGACTCTCTGACAGCCGAGCATGCGGAACGCCGTGCGTCTTCGGTTAGACCCTCGTCGCTATCTCATGCTGCGACGGGGGTCGCCAGCATCGCCATAGAACGCCTCCATAGCGAGTGGTGGCACGGTCCGACACCAACACCCGAGACGGTGCTGCGGCTCTCTTTGGTGGCCCACAAGCGTCGCTATCGGGTGACGGTGGAGCGGGTGCTGGAGTTAGTTGGCGACTAGCTGGTCGATGATGAACGCCAGCCACTCGGTGTCCTTTCGTCGTACAGCCCCTGCCAGCTCTTCGACGTAGAACTCATCCGCCGTTCCCTTCGACTCTAGAGACAGTTCTAGTGCAATGTCTGAGGCCGCAACCCAGTCGTCATCGGTAGGGGCCTGCTTGAGCCGTCTCAACTTGACCTGATCGAGCACGGCAGTAGTCTAACCCCAAGGTCAGTGGGTTGAACCCCGAAAAGAGTAGTTTCCTACACTCGGTGCCGGCTCAACCGGTCAACGCAACACTAGGGCTAAGTCGTTCAACAGAAATGTCTTAGCGATGAGAGCGGCAAGGGGCTTGCCGACCAGCGGAAGCCACTAATCGCAATTGCGTAACTCGTTGCACTGCAATGACATGCATACGAGAGCGAGGCGCCCTCGTCTCTTCCCCTTTACTTTCTTCCGCTTACGCGTCACGTTCTCCGTTCGCGACGGGTGTTGCGTCGACCGCTTGAGACCACCGGACTTATCGGAAGCTACTCACGGGGACCGTTGATCAGTCAACAGTCCATAGCCGTAGAGAAGACACATCCTTAATGAGTAGTCGATTCCCGGAGATGGCCGGCTGAGCCCAAGTATCGCTGTCGGCGACAGTGTAGCGGCGAAATGGGTCGATACCGGTCCGGCTGCCTCTCGCCACGATAAGTTCCGCGTTGTCATTGAGAAGGAAGAGCAGATTCTTTGCCTTGGAGACGGCGGTATTCTTCGCTTGGCGCGCTTGGCCGAGCCACAGTACCTGCCCGGTCCGCGCGTCGAGCGCAAAGTATTGGCCGCTGGCACGCTGGGAGAAGCCGAATAGAGTGTCATCGATCAGCACTGGACTGCTCAAGTACATCGAAACGTCGTTTGTGTTCCACAGGGTTTCCGTTGTCCATTCGCCATTCGAGCGAGTCGGCCTGAAGGCCGCTACACCGAGGTTGTTTCCGCTAACGACGATGCTCTCGCCGGAGATCACAGGTGTAGGGCCACCCTGACCGCCCTCCCACGGGAACTGCCACAGGATCGCGCCGTCATCTGGCGAGACGCCGATGACACTTTCTTGCGTCACCGTGATCACCTGACGAGATCCGTCTATCTCCGCGACGATCGGCGACGCGAAGAAGCCTCCATCCCCTGCAGTCCACTGCACGATGCCTGTCTCGGCATCGAAAGCCGTTAGAGGACCGTAGTTGCCGGGATGGGCGATGACGATACCCTGTTCGGCGATCGGTGACGAGGCAGCGCTAAAGAACGGAGATTCTTCTGGGGCATTGGTTCTCCAGAGCAATCTCCCGGAGGTCGCCTCAAAGGCAGCCACGATGCCACTGATGCCGAGCGTGAACAATTTGCCATCGAGGAAGGCGGGGGTAGCCTTTGGACCGCTGCCATGAAGAGCCACAGGACGTGCGGGTGTGTACGAGGCCGAATAACCGGTGTGCCAAAGCTCTTTGCCTGTGCCTACGTTGAGGGCTGCCATTACCTCGTCGCCCTCACGTCGGGTAAACGAATAGACGGTGTCTCCGATCACCAGCGGTGTCGCGTAACCCTCACCGACATCGGCCTTCCATTGGAGCGTCAGCGCCTCGGGCCACTCTGGCGGTTCAGAGAAGGCGCTTGCCGAACCATCGCGACTGGGGCCACGCCATTGCGCATAGTCTCTGGGGTCACCAGCGTGCGCTTCGGCGCCTACCAAAGCAAGAGAAAGTGCGAAAACGTTACGCCGTGTCACGTCGATTACCCTCGACTAAGCCATTACAGTTCTCCCGCGCCATCGCCTCCAGATTCCGGTCGCGATCGCATACGCTACGGGCCCGATCAAAGCCATAGGTAGCAACGGAATCTGTCGAATCGTCGGTACTCCGGCCAGAACAGCGTATCCTTCGCGCACGTTCCACTCCATACATGCCTGCATGCTGCCCCACGAACACAGAACCAAACCCCAGCTCCGGGCCGCAAGGACGACTACCGTAGCGAGCGCGAACACCAATAGAGAACTGCGCAGCAGCGGCGGAAACGCCGTCAGCCGCCGCCCCTGTCGCATTCCCCACACGACCGGCAGCAAGACCAGAACCGCCTGCAGAATCAATGGGAAGGCTACGCGATAGAAAGCCAACGAAAATACCGCAGCGTTGGGACCGAATCCGCCGGCACGCCAATCAGGCGATGGCACGAGTCCGGCAAACACCACGACCAGGCTAAGCAGGACGACTTGGAGCGGAGCGGTGCGGCGCGTGAGCGCCCCGAGCACCAAGCCTACCGCCCATGACCAACAAGCGACAATCAGGTATCGGTTCAAGATGCTGATGGCGTAGCTGAGAAGAAGACTTCGGGACCCAGGACTTTCTAGAACAGTTGGCGTCCAGTTGTCCAAGTACATCCAGATCGGAATGGCGCTACCAGAGGCCGCCCTCTCTGAGGCTAGACTCAGCAACACCCCCAGCGGGAGAACCAGTGCCGCGAGCGTCAGCCATGGCCACCAATCCATCCACAGGGCCGCCTGTCGCCTCACGACTAAACCCAATAGATCGACAAGCGCTCTCGGGGTTATGTCTTCTGACTCTGCAAGATCTCCGCAGACTGCCTCGCGCTCGTCGGGTTCCAGTGCGAGGGACAGCTTGTCTACAAGCCACCATTGGGCTCGAGTCATGTGTGGCCACTCTCCGAGCGTGCGGTTTCCCAGGAGACGCCACGACTTGCTCGAACTACGGCGTCGTAGAAGGAGGAGGCCTCCCGAACGCCGTTCGCCGTGACCCGCACCATTCGCTTGCGCCGGCCACCGCGTTGCGGTGTGGGCTCGCCCATCCATGTCTCGAGAAGGCCTTTCGACTCCAGACGGTCCAAGGTCGTGTAGAGCGCACCCGTCGAGCAGCGGCGGCCTGTAGTTGCATGCATGTCCTGTTGGATCGCAGCCCCGTATGCGTCTTCGCCTAGCCGGGCGGCGGCTGACAGCAGCAAGTACTCAAACTCTCCAAGCATGATTAGAATCACATTGTAGTGCTAATAGTCCGTCGCTGTCAATGGAGGTGGCGTCAGGGCACTTCTGCGAACGGGAAATGTCAGAGCCAGCTAGCTCAGTGTGTCTGTAGACGCTCTGAAGGGCTCGTCAAGGCGGGTCATTTCCTCGAATCGGGGTGGTCTCAAGCGGTCGACGCAACACCCGGCGCGAAGGGAGAGCGTGAAGCGTAAGCCAAAGAAAGCAAAGGCGAAGCGGCGAGGACGCTCCGCTCTCATCTGCATGTCATTGCAGTACAACGAGTTACGCAATTGCGATTAATGGCTTCCGCTTGTAGGCAAGCCCCTTGCCGCTCTCATCGCTAAGACATTTCGGTTGAACGACTTAGGCCTAGTGTTGCGTTGACCGGTTGAGCCGGCAGGACTTGTAGGAAGTTACTCGCTAGTGAGGCCTTAGCCCCGTGTCCTCGAAGGTGATCGCCCGTGTGATGGGGCGAGGCGTAGCGCGACTGGACTATCGGAGTCCAGGATCACGGTGGGCGACCTGGCGCACCCGTAATCGCGACGCGTCTTGAACAGGTGTCCGACCATCCGCTCGCGCTCAATCAAGGAACGCTCTATCCGGCGTCTGATCGGCGAGAGCGCTATGCGGCCAACCGCGATAGAAAATTTCGCGTTGAAATCGTACCCGATCTGAGCACCGGTCCGCGCCTCACACCGTAATCACAACTTTTCCCCGAGCGTGACCTTCTTCCAGATAACGGATCGCCTCAGGAGCCTCGCTCAACGCGTACGTCCTGTCGATCACCGGCGCCACCTTGCCAGCCTCGATAAGTTCCTTCAAGAACTCCAGGTCCTCGTTGCGCTCCGCCGATATGAAAGTCCGCAGGTTGTGACTCACGAACGGTGACAACAGGAGCCCCCGGATCTGACGATCCACACCGCCAAACCATCGGCCACCCCCTTCCCCGCCGACGATCACAAGAGTTCCCTGGGGAGTGAGCGCACTCCTCAGATGAGCCAGCGAGCGGTTCCCTGCAATGTCGAAGATGACGTCATAGTGCTGGTCCATCTGCGCAAAGTCCTCGCGCATGTAGTCAATCACGTGGTCCGCGCCGATGGAGCGAACCAGCTCCACCTTCGTCGTACTGCAAACGCCGGTCACTTCCGCACCGAACGACTTGGCGAGCTGCACCGCAAACGTCCCTACACCCCCCGACGCACCGATGATCAAGACCTTCTGTCCCGTCTGCACCTTTGCCACATCGCGGAGGCCCTCAAGGGCAGTGCAGGCGGAGACGGGTACGGCTGCCGCCTGGTCAAAGGTGAGGTTGGATGGCTTGGGAACGAGCTTGTCCTCTCTGGCACATGCATACTCAGCGAAAGAGCCGTCGCAAATGCCGAACACTTCGGCGCCCACCTGAAACTGCGTCACGTTCTTGCCGACCGCCTCCACTCGCCCCGCGACATCCATGCCACGAACACGAGTCTTCGGCGCGCGCAGCCCAAAGCCCAAGCGCACCAGGTAAGGCAGGCCTGTCATCAGGTGCCAAACACCCCGATCCACGCCAGCCGCGTGAACGCGCACCAGCACATCGCCGTCCCCAACTTTGGGCTTATCGATGTCCCTGAGTTCCAGAACATTCGATGAACCATATCTGTCTTGGACAATTGCCTTCATTATGTTCTCGGTGTCCGTCCCTCAAAAGTGAGATGGCAACTTCACAGGAGCCGTAGATCTCCCGTAAGCTTGTCAATCTCAGCCGCATCCGCAGGCCCCAACCCTAGGCACGTGAGTGTCCCTGAGGCCACCACAGTCCGACCGGCATCGCGGACAACTGCCGCCGCAATCTCTTCACCGATCTTCTCGACCAGCTTGAGAACGGCTCCGCTTAGCGTACGATTCCCCCCGTTTCGTGAGCGGACCCCAGATACATGGCGAAGAGGATCACCGTGATGGCATCTAAGACGAGTGTGAGCGCAACCTTGTCCAGGAATTCGGAACCGAATACCAGCACGAGTCCGATGAACACGACCTTGCTGATGCCAACAACGACCAGGATGAAGGAGCGATAGACGGGCCTGAACGCACCGTAGATGAGCATTCCGCCCATGATCGTGACGAGTACCCCGAAGCTGCGGACGATGACATCAGCGATCGGGTCACTCATGTCCGCACCGAACATGGTTGACAGCGCAGATTCTGGAGCTACGAAGGCGAAGATGGCGGTGCAGGTGAATGCCCCCGTAATGATCATGATCCACTTGATGTACTTGGTAACGAAGCCCACTTTGTTGCCCCCCTTGCCTCGATGTGATGTGCCGAAGGTCAATCGCGCCCAGGCGAGGAGGATAACGACTTCCGTTACGAAACTCGCATTCAACTGACAAGGCATGGCCCGCTGCTCCAACCTCGCAATGCGCGGATCCTATCATCACCTTGAGCCTCCATCTCGCCGCTCTGGGACAATATAGTCCAGCCGCTTCCTGACGCGGTCTCGTGTCCTATCCCTCACCAGGGATTTCCGTTTTGGCCGTCCTGGTGCGGGCAGCGTAGCCGATCCACGGCCCGCGATGCAAGCCTCCGCTCTGAACCGGCCACCAAATGGACCGAAAAGCAGGCGTCCAAAAAGGTGAACACTTTACTAGCAAACTGTTCACTCGGCCTGCCGACCAACGGCCTCAGATTTGACTCACTATGGGCGGGGCGTTCAGCGCAACCGCCCTATGGCCAGTACTCCGAGTTACTTCCTATATTGGGTGCCGGCTCAACCGGTCAACGCAACACTAGGCCTAAGTCGTTCAACCGAAATGTCTTAGCGATGAGAGCGGCAAGGGGCTTGCCTACAAGCGGAAGCCATTAATCGCAATTGCGTAACTCGTTGTACTGCAATGACATGCAGATGAGAGCGGAGCGTCCTCGCCGCTTCGCCTTTGCTTTCTTTGGCTTACGCTTCACGCTCTCCCTTCGCGCCGGGTGTTGCATCGACCCCTTGAGACCACCGGAATTCGAGGAAGTGACGCGATTCTGTGTGATTTCGTACATTCAGCAGAGCGGAAACTGACCGGTTTCACCGTGTTACTTCCTACAGCGGTCGCCTTCGAGTCAGGCCAGCAAGCGTCAGTCCCGATGCTTAATGAAATAGCGATCGCCGGGCTTTTGTGGCTCGCCATCCTTCCACAGAAATACCCGGTAGCTACGGCGAAAGACCTGTAGCTCGATGATCCCCTCGAAACCTTCCATGTCGAGGTCCGCAATCTTTGAATCGTCCGCATTCCAGGCCCGCGTATCTGAATTCTTGTTCGTCGTATAGAACACCGGCGGCGGGTCGGCTTGGGATAACCTTTGGTCCACCACGACTTTCGTGGGATGCCCAAACCTGTTTCCCGCCGAAGCGATCGCGACCGTTGGACTGATTGCCTCTATGAACCCGATGGACGAGCTGGTCCGCGAGCCGTGATGATTGACGTGGTAGACGTCGACATTTTCGGCGTCGTCCTGGATCATCTCCTCTATGTTGGCTACCCGCTCGGTAGCATCTCCGGTAAGGTCTCCGGCGGTGAGGTAGCGGAAGTCGCCAAACTTGACCAGCAAGCCTATCGAGAGATCGTTTGCCGCGCAGTCGTCGCGACGACCGGGGAAATAGACTTCTTTGGTGAGCCCGTCGATGTCCTGTGCGTTGACGACCAGGGCGACGATCTCTATGCCGTGATCAAGCTCGATCTTCGTTCCAGGCGTAATCGTTTGCCGCTTGCCACCAGCTTCAGCCGCTAGTAGGTACTCGATTGTTTGGCACGATGCCGTCTTGTCGCAGTGCTCTGCCGTGTCCCACGGAAACTGTTGTTCCGCCTGGACCATGTTGATGTTGGAGCCGCAGTTCTTGTTCACGTCGAAGCTGGGTAGCAACGAGTTCCCACGGTCGTACGCCTGCACCTCTGGGTACCAGCCGTTCTCATACAGGAAGTCGAGCCACCGGATGTGGTCTGCGTCGTAGTGGGAGGCAATGGTGAAATCCAGCGACGTTAGAATGCCATCGGCCTTGGCCTGGTCGAGGAATTCTTTAACCGGAGGTCGATTGTTGACACCACCCGTGAAGGTGCCGAAGTCGATGAGTACGCCCCGACCGTCTGGGGAGATGATGAGCGTCGAGTCCCCGACATTGACATCGAAGTGGTAGATTCGCATCCGGGGCGGAATCTGAGCCGACAGCGATGCCGAGCCAGCTAAAAGGACCAGCAAGAGAGTATTTCGGATGAAAGCGAAGTGCATGGAAGACTACCTCTCTGTATTGAATGATGGCGGTAGCGTACATCCGTTCTGTTTTGAGTTCAAGCTTTATCGGGTAATTTCGTAGCCAATGGGCTAGATGACGAGAAAACACTGGATTGCGCTCGCTAATCCACATATCTTTAAGTCCATGATTGACGCGATCGAGAGTTCCTCGGGCATGGAGGTTGAAAGACTTGAGGAGTGAGCGCGTAGGGACTGCGAGCAGCCTTTCCGTGACCTCTTAGGGTTTCTTGGCACGGATTTCCCAGCCGATGACAGGACATCTGTCCTGATGCGCCTCAAGGCGTATGAGCCTATCCACATCCGCCTTGCCAGACAGGCCGAGTTGAAGAATTTGAAGAATAGCATCGCTCTCGGCGGGAGGGGTTGGTAGGTGCCAAATCGTATTGTCAGAGAGGGGATGCTGTCGTCGCGAGCGGTCAGCTCTGTGAGCGAAGAGGCAGCCCTACTCTACGTCAATCTAATGCTGATTGTCGACGACTTCGGAAGGATTGAAGAGGACCTCGACATCATCAGATTACGATGTTTCCCCTTCCGTTTGGATGCTTGGCCGGTCGAGAGAATAGGGAAATGCCTGACAGAGGTCGGACAGGTGACAGACACGCTCCTGTCAGACGACGGTCACTCGCTAGCGCTTGTCAGTCGTTATAGTGTTGGCCCGAAGAAGTACTTACAAATCAACAACTTCCGCCAGAGAACTAGGTCTAAAAACGGTTCCAGGTACCCAGGACCGCCCGCGCGTGACGGTCACTCGTCAGACAGTGGACGGTCACGCGCGCACGTATTCGATGTCGTAGTCGATGTCGGAGGCGTAGTCGATGTCGATGTCGGAGGCGGTTATCGGTCGGATGAGTCCTTTCAGGAATTTGTCAAGGCCTACGAACCCATCAAAGAGTCTGGAATCCATTCGGCAACCCTGAGCCACGCCTACTCGGAAATCATCGCCATCGGCGGACAACCTGAGCACGACAAGCTGATGGCTGGACTCAAGCGGATGTCTCGATGCGGGAAGGATTACAAGTACCTGCCCAGAGCCGAGAAGTTTATCCGCGACAAAGAGTATCTCCAGTCCTGGGAGCCGGAGAACGGTCGAACTGAACTGGAAGTGCTGGAGCCGCTATGAGCAGTAAGGTCAACCGCTTGCCACTAGAGGAGGCCCTGTGATATCTCGACCCGATGCCAAAAAGGTAGTGGCTGCATTCGCGGGACTACCCTTTTACCCATCAGCCCCAGAGGCAAAGAGGGAACTGATCGATGCTGTCTGTGATTCGTGTGTCTCGGCTTCTCATGGATCTCAGGTAAAAGAGGCCATCATCTACGACTGCGATCGATCGCCAACACCCAAGCAGATAAGGGATATAGCTCGGCAGTCTGCTCCGAAAACGAACACGCCAACCTGTTCCAAGTGTGACGGGACTGGCTTTATCCAAGTCAAAAAAGGTCACTACTCTGCCGTTGACTATTGTTCGTGCCGCCAGCGTCCCGATACTCACGGGCCTGCCGCTGAGACAGAGCAAGACGGCAATCAAGAAGAGAACGCGCAATGGGCCACGGACATGGCAAAACAAAACAGTCTTGATCTCGGCGACGAGGCCCAATCGTGAGCCCCGGAGCGCAATGGCTGGACGGACGCCTGAGCGGCCTTGCGGAGCGGAATAGAGAGCGTCGGCTGGCGCGGCTCGGTAAGCGGTTAGACGCCGTGTCCGGGTCATCGAAAAGTGAGTGGGGTACTCGTCGCGTAACACCTAGGAGTGGTGGTTTTCCCATGCAGCCAGAATCGCACGAGTACAACGAGGCCGCAATAACTCAGTCCTCGGGGGAATCTCTCGACGCGCTGCGCAGCGTAATAGAGTTCTTTCCGCGCGAAACTCCACCGCAGAGAATCCTGTCTGAGATAGCCAAAGGGCTGGCGGATCTCGAGCGTGGGATGGTCCTTGATGTGGGGTTTTGGATAGGCCTGCACATCGCTATTGAGGAGGAGATATCTCGCGGCGGAGAGGACATCGTATGAAAGCCGCAACCCAAGCGACGAGTCGAGATGCACTGGCGTCCATCCAGGACAAACTCCCGTACACGCGGCGGAGGGTACTCGCCTATATCCGCGAGTGCGGCGCACACGGAGCCACATGCGACGAAGTCGAGATAGCCCTGGAGCCGCCGATCTCTCATCAGACCTGCAGCGCTCGCTTCACGGAGCTGCGCAACGCCGGACAAATTATCGCCACTGAGCACCGCAGAAAGACCAGGAGCGGCCGAGGAGCTTGTGTACACACAGCCAAGGTCAACGTGCAGATGGAGATGTTTTCTTGAGACTTTCAATCCAATCCGAGCAACGCCTAACCGCGGCAGTCCTTGGCGTACCGTCCTGGTTCACGCACGACGGATGCAGCGGGCCAACACCCGTCCGCGAGTTCACCACTGGCCCATGCGCGGCGCATGACTGGGCGTACTACGTCGGCTCGACAGCGGCCTGGGCAGAATTGCGTCGACGCGAAGCAGACCGCGACTTCAGGGCCAGGATCAAGCACAACGCCAGGGCCTACTCGGAACACTCGCAGTGGCGCTACTGGTGGAAGTCCGCGCTGGGCGAAGTCTACTACTGGGGGGTTGTGAAGCTTGGTAAGAGGGCCTGGCAGATACGCACCAGAGAAGAGATTGCCGTGCTCCGCGCCAAACGCCCTGGGGCCGAATCGATCGCCCGCAAGGAAGGGCGCCACGTCGAGTCAGGGGAGATGCCTCAATGACCCGTACAACAGAGCTAGTAGCAGAGCCGGGAGACAGTGTTGAGGTTTGCACGGGCAGGCATTGGGCGACGGACGGGCGCCCTGGAACGCTTATCTATGTTGACACTCGCTGGTATGCGGGTGCTGGACACCGCAATCACTACCACGTGGACCTCGACGATGGCGTGACAGGCCGCTACATGACAGACCAGATCCGCAAACCCTAACCAACCATGAGCGTTCCCACCCCATTGCGACTACCGATTGGCGCTAACCTACTTGCCGAGGAGCAAGCCATGAAAGGTAGGGGTTCGCAACGTGGTGGGTTGTCGAAGAGAAATCGGTCGTGGACGGTCTCATTCCGTAGGCATGTCGTGGACGAGCGAGGAGACATCGCTTACAGGCGCACGATGCAGAGGATTGGGCCGTGTCTTGGCCCTGACAAGCTCTCCAAGGCCGACGCACAGCGTGAGGCTGACAGGATCGTCTCGGAGGCTAACGCGCTGGCTGCGGTCCCTCAGATGATGGCGACGCTCCAGCAGTTCGTTGATGTTCGGTGGATACCCGAGAGGGTAGACCACTTGAGGCCCGCCACGAGAGATTTCTACGAGACGATGCTGTCTCACATCTTGCCGAGTCTCGGACCGCTGGCCCTCAAAGATATCACCCCGCCAAGGGTTCAGATTCTCCTATCAGCCAAGTCCAAGGTGCTGTCCAAGCGGACGGTCACGGGCATCAGAGATTGCCTCACGGGCATCTATAAGCACGCCAAGCGTCTCGGCTTCTGGCCTGGCGACATCCCAACCGAAGGGCTGGCGGCGAATGGTGCCGACCCCAAAGAAGCGCGAGCGTTGTCTGCCGAGCAGAAGGAACTCTGGGTACACCAAGTCCCTCTCCGGTACCGTCCGCTGTTGTCGTTCCTCTCGGGTACGGGCCTGCGAATTGGCGAGGCTCTCGGGTTGAGGTGGAAGTACGCCAACCTGTCGGACCACGACATCGCGGTTGACGGGATTCTGATACCCGAGAACTGCATCGCCATCGTACAGAGCTATGGCAAGTTCGGCTGGGGTCCGGTCAAGAAGTCTAGATCGAGGCGGATCATCCCGCTGGTCGCACAGGCCAAGGCCGCCCTACTCCAGATGCAGGAGCGAGATTTGTCCGGCGGGCCTGACGATCCTATTTTCCGAGCGAGGACCGGCAACCCGTGGGACGCCAGCAATATCGCTCAAGACTTTCTCAAGCCTGCGGCGCGGGCGCTGGGGTTCGGCTGGGCATCGTGGCATACGTTCCGACATTCGATGAACGGGCTGGACACGGCGACCAGAAAGGTAGTGCTGGGCCATGCGTCAGAGGCCCAGACGCTCGACTACACGCATCAAGAGATCAAAGAGACGAGGCGGAAGATGGAGACGGTTCAATGACTGAAGGCATCGGCGCTATCGCAGGGGCGGCCATTCCGGTTGTTGTTGGCTTGTTTATTTTGGTCAGCTTCTACGCCAAAATTCGGGACGCGAGGGAACGTGATCGTTGGCTGATGTATGACGCTCAGCGCCGTGCCGAGGCCCGTAACGGACTCAAAACGGACTCAGACGGGGGTAGCAACGACAGTGCTAACCAATAGAACCAACAACTTACACGAGTCCACCGGGCAAATACCTCTTGATTGTGGATCAGGAGGTCGGCAGTTCAATTCTGCCCGTCGGTACCATCTTTTCAACGACTTACGAGCCGTTCCCACCGGTAGAGCGCCTGATTTAACCAATCAGGCGCTCTCAACGCAGATACATAACGGACTCAAGCGTCCAGAGGGGTGTGCTCTGTGGCTGATCCCATCCACGTGTTGTCGCTCTGTTCGGGTGGCGCCGGACTCGATCTCGGATTTCGAAGAGCTGTACCAGGGGCTGCGACCGCCGCTTCGTGCCAGGTCCAAACTCCCCAGACTGGCCAGCCATTCTCGACCAGCACCCGGAACTCGTCCCGGCGTACCCTTGAGATCACCGGAAATCTACGAAACAACTTTCGGAGGCAAAACAACTGACGACCTGTGATAGCCTGGCTCCAACCCGGGCGGCAAGTGGAAATCCCGGATAAAGGTTCCTAAGCCCAAGCGAAACAGGGGAGAACTCAGCAAGTGATGCCCGCATTAACCACCAAACTCCGCCAGACTCCGGGTTCGCGAAACGCCTTCCCTATTTTCACCGCCTTTGCTGGTACGGCCATCCTGGCCCTCGTTCCTGGAATGGTCGGAGCACAGCAACGCGGTGGACAATCTGCTCCGCCTGAACAGGCTAACGTCAAGCCGATCAATCATCTGCCTAACCCCTACGAGACGGTACGGAACTGGGGAACGCTGCCAGACGGGCGAACATGGGGTTCGGTCAGCGCGATCCACGTGGACGCGGATGGTGAGCACATCTGGGCCGGTGACCGTTGCGGATCCAACTCGTGCGTGGGTTCCGACGTGGACCCGATCGTGAGACTCGACCCGGACGGACGTGTCGTCCAGAGCTTCGGGGCGGGGCTGCTAATTTGGCCACACGGCATGGATGTTGACCGTCAGGGCAACGTCTGGGTGGCCGACACGCGCTCCGCGAGGCCCAATGAACTGGAAATGTACCCGAACGCCGCAGGCAAGGGACACGCGGTGATCAAGTTCAGCCCGGAGGGCAACGTGCTGATGACCCTCGGCACGCCCGGTACGGCGGGCGATCCACCAACGCACTTCACCGAGCCGAACGACGTCCTGGTGGCTCCCGATGGGAGTATTTTCGTGGCGGAAGGGCATACAAACCAACTCACGGACGAAACAGGACCAACCCCGATCGCGAGGATTTCCCGGTTATCTTCCGATGGGACGTTGATCAACAGCTGGGGCTCGTGGGGCGATGGGCCAGGCCAGTTCCGATCGCCGCACTCCTTAGCCATGGACTCTCGCGGACGATTGTTCGTAGCTGACCGAGGTAACGGCCGCATTCAGATCTTCGATCAGGGCGGCAGGCATCTCGACACTTGGTATCAATTCAGCCGGATCAGCGGGATCTATATAGACGCGGAGGACGTGCTGTATGGCATTGATTCCGATTCCGACGAAAATCGCAATCCGGGCTGGAGGAAGGGTCTTCGGGTTGGGAGCGCCCGCACGGGAGAAGTCATGTATCTCGTGCCGGAACATTTCACGAAACGGGCTCCGGGTATGGGTGCCTACGGTTCGATGGGCGAAGGTGTCACCGTGGATGCGCAGGGCAATGTATATGCGGGTGAGGTGGCGATTAAAGGCCTCACCAAATTTATACCGCGCCTAATACCATGATCGCGTTTCAGAACTCGTTTCCTACATGCGGGGTGATCTCGAACGGTCGATGCAACACCCGGGGCGAACGGGAATCGTGAAGCGTAAGCCAAAAAAAGCAAAGGGGAAGCGGTGAGGACGCCTCGCTCTCATCTGCATGCCATTGCAGTGCAACCAGTTACGTAATTGCGATTAGTGGCTTCCGCTTGTAAGCAAGCCCCTTGCCGCTCTCATCGCTCGGACATTTCGGTTGAACGACTTAGGCCTAGTGTTGCGTTGACCGGTTGAGCCGGCACCCATTATAGGAAGTTACTCATCGCCGCTAGCGACAGCCCTTTCAGCGATCGCTTAGCGCTACGATTCCCGTGTCGTGGGCGGGCGAGAGCATCTCGCATTACCGGGTCGAGGAGAAGCTCGGCGAGGGCGGATTGGTAGTCGTCAACGAATGGAAGACGCGCGCCTGCGCCGCCCTCAAATTCCTGCCCGCTGAAGCCCTCGGCTGCAACGTGGGTACGAGTCTCTGAGCCTACTCATGCCGCAATGCGATCATCGGTTCGACTTTCGTGGCTCGACGAGCCGGTATGTAGCAGGCCAGCAGAGCCACGGCAGTCATCACAATCGCAACAGCAACAAAAGTCGCGGGATCAGTGGGCGTGATTCCATAGAGGACGTTGTCGTTCCCGCTGCTCTCGATCGATTCAGCTGGCATGAGCCCGAACGCACCCGTTAGGCGGGTCAAGATGAAGGCTGCCGCCAAACCCAGCGCCACTCCGATCATGGTCAGCGCTACGCCCCATCGCATCACAGCCTTGAGGACTTCGCTCGACTGGGCGCCCAGCGCCATTCGTATTCCGATTTCGTGTGTTCGACGAGTGACCGAATGCGCCATTACTCCGTAGACTCCGATCGCCGAAAGGATCAGGGCCAAGCCTGCAAAAACTCCCAGCAATAGCGTGTAGAAACGCGATTCGCCGGTCCAAATCAAATAGAATCGATCCATCGGCGCGACCGCGTAGATTGGCACTTCGGGATCAACACCGGCAACCGCGGCGCGGACGGCAGGGATCAAGGCCGTCGCTTCGGAAGCAGTTCGTACCGCAAATGACATCCGTAAGAGGCGGCCCGAGTTCATTCCCTGCTGTTGCACTCTTGGGACGTATACGGCCGCCCACGGTTCCTGCTGCAGGCTCCAATCTTGAATGTCGCCTACAACGCCGACGACCTCCAGCGGTCTGCCGGCAGCCCCCCGCCGGCGGGATCGCAGGGTGAGCTGCCTGCCAATTGGATCCTGATCAGGCCAATGGCGGCGAGCCATTCCCTCGCTGATGACGACGACACCAGGCGCCTCAGCGGAATCCTGCGCGGTGAAATCTCGGCCTCTGAGCAATGGAATACCCAAGGTTTGGAACAAATCTCCCATCACGACCTTATGTCGTACACGTGCTTCCGGGTCCCATCGACCCCGTTCCCCGCGGTCCTTAGGAGGACGACCGTCGACCCCTACATGACTGTTGAAAGTGTAGTGACTTAGGGGAAGGAACCCGATCGCGGCAGCGGATTCAACGCCTGGCACAGCCCTGACTCGTTCGAGCACTTGCCGGTAGAAGTTGATTACCTGCAAATCCCCACTGTACTTCCCAGATTCGTCCGGGCTTCCGAGGCTGTTCGCGTACTCTCCCTGTCTGAGGTCGACTCTAAAAGTCAGCACATCGTCTGGGTTGAAACCCACGTCGACCGACTGTAGACGCACGAAGCTGTTGATCATCGAACCGGCTCCGATAAGCAGGACCAGCGCCAAGGCAACCTGGGCGACGACAAGTAGAGAACTCGACCTTTGCTGGCCACTGTCTGGCGTTGTTCCCCGGCTTGCTTCGCTCAGATTATGTTTCGAGCCCTTGAAGGCAGGCGCGATCCCAGCCACTAGGCCGGTCAGCAGGGAGATCAGCAGCGCGTAGCCGAGTACATCTCCGTCAATGCCCGCTTCGTTCATGCGCGGGAAAAAGCGACCGTCGTCGAACTGGTGGTTATCCGGACTAAATGCCAGCAGAACCTTGAGGCCGCCATACGCCACGGCGACCCCCAGCGCTCCCCCAGCCACAGCGAGCAATGTGCTCTCAGTGAGGAGCTGTCTCACCAAGCGCCAGCGGCCAGCCCCGAGAGCCAGCCGAGTGGCCATCTCTTTTCGCCGAGACGAACTCCGCACCAGCAGCAAACCGGCAACGTTGGCGCAAGCGATGAGCAAGACGAATCCCACCGCACACGAAAAGATGAACAGACGCTCCCGAAGGCGAGCTCCCGACCACCTGGCATCGTGCAGCGGCACCACTGTAACGCGCCAATCGGCGTCGGTCTCGGGATACTGCTCCGCACGCCGCGCGGCGAGCGTTTCCATGACGACCTGCGCTTGCCCGATCGAGACTCCAGGCTTGAGGCGTGCCATCACCGGCATGCCTCGTGACGAGAGCCTAAAGTCCGCACGGGCGACTACCCAAATCTGCTCTTTCACGTCGGCGAAGACGAAGCCTTGGGGCATGACGCCCACAACCGTTGCATTCTCCCGGTTGATCCGCAGGTTCTTTCCGATCGCGTTCGGATCTTTTTCAAAGAGTCGCTCCCAAAGACGATAGCTCAGGATGACAGTGGGTACCGCTGAGGCCACCTCTTCATCGGGTAGAAAGTTTCGCCCCAGGATCGGCTGCACCCCCAGCAGTGAGAATAGCGAGGCCGAAACACGCCGCCCCTCGATGTTCTGGGCACCGCCGTCGTTCTTCACGGTTAATGTCACGCCAGTACGCCCGCCACCCCAATAGGCCATTCGCTCAAAGACCGGATTCTCTTCCTCCCAGGCCTGGTATTCCGCAGCCGACGCGGGCGGCTGGTACCAACGAGAGTTTATAAGCACAATGCGCTCGGGGTCTTCGTACGGCAATGGGCGCAGCAGAATGGCGTTGACGACACTGAAAACAGCCGTGTTAGCCCCGATGCCCAAGGCCAGCGAGACCACTACGACAGCGGTGAATCCCGGCTTCTGGCAGAGGGAGCGTACGGCATAGCGGAGGTCGAGAAAGGTTGTTTCTAGAAAGCTGACGCCACGAGCGTCGCGGCACTCTTCCTTAACTTCTTCGACTCCACCGAAGCTAAGCCGCGCTCGCCGCCTCGCCTCTCGCCGCGACATGCCCTCTCGTCGATTGGCTTCGACTTGATTCTCAAAGTGGAAGCGCACCTCCTCGTCGAGTTCCGCTTCCATCCGGTTGCGCCGGAAGATGGCCCGCAGGCGGTAGAGCAAGTCAGGGAACATGGCGACCCTTTACGCGGTATCTAGGACCTGGCCGACGGCGACGATCAGCTTGCGCCAGGTTTCGGTTTCGGCTTCGAGTTGTTTACGACCGGTACGCGTGAGTTGGTAGAACTTGGCTCGGCGGTTGTTTTCCGAGGTGCCCCAGGTTGCTTTGAGCCAGCCGCGGCGCTCCAGGCGATGGAGGGCCGGATAGAGCGAGCCCTGCTGCACGCGCAGTACTTCTTTGGAGACCTGTTGAATGCGCTCGGAAATCCCCCAGCCGTGTCGCGGCCCGAGAGAGAGGCTACGCAGGATGAGCAAGTCCAAGGTTCCTTGGGGGAGATCAATTCGAGTTTCTGACATCGTGACGTACCCTTTGTACTTCGACAGGAGTATCTTAGGCGATTTTCTGTCGAAGTGCAAGGAGAGATATCTCTTTCAAGAAGCGAGTATTTGGAACGCCGTACGCCGAGTAGCTTCCTATAAGTCCTATAGGAAGTTACTCTGCCCAGGATGACGAGGCAACTTTCGGCTACGCGGCCTCGTTAGCCCAAACGTCCCTACCTACCCGAGGGAGTCACTCTTACTCGCGGCGGACTGGCTTATCTTGGCAACTTCGTCCACCAAAAACAGGTCCGTGAGCAGAGCACGGAGATGGATAGAAGCGTTGAGATTATCAACTAGCTGGGAGCTAATGGCGGGTTGCGTCAGGACCAGTTCCATGGCGGCTAGGGCGTACTGGGAATCCTGCTCCAGCACTCTCAAGAAGGCGCGCTGCTTGTCTGCAGGCTGCAGGCCGTCCTGAACGATGGCCGCTTCGTAGGCCGCTGGTAATCCAGCAGTCGCCTCTACTGCACGTCCCAGTAGGTTACGGAGTTGGCTTCCCGAATCCGAGCCAGCATCGGCTGCCAAGCCCTGCGCGGCGTAGGCCAGCATGAACTCGTAGCATTCTTCAACAATGTCACAGCGGTCCCTCAGGTCTTGGAGCATCGCATCAGCTTACTACTGTTTCAACGCCTAGTCGCCGGCCGCTCCGGTCGTTGAAGAGGATTTTTCGGCAACCTGCCAGCGGTCCGGATCGTGATGCTCGAGGTAATGCTCGCGACTGACGGAGCCGAAGATCATCGACTTGGTCATCTCAAGCTTCTCCGGCCGTATGGCGAAATAAATGTGCCCCATCACGAGCCCGATAAATCCGATGCCAGCCAAGCCATGCAGCACGTACATCCAGCCCCACGTCATATCGCCAAAGAGGTAGGGATCACGGGGGAGGAACGGCGTCCGAACCCGGAACATCATCAATGCGCCCGTGAAGATGACGGCCAGACCAGCAAGCATCACAACCATGTGGAACATCTTGTTTTCGAACGGGTACTTGCCGAACTTGCGCGGGAGCGGCGCCGATTTCCCCATCATCAGCCGCGCCCGGTTCTTGGCGTCCTGGATGTCGGTTTTGTCCGGCCAAATGGCCCAGAAATCGAGGATAAACGAGGCGTGTACGACGTGGAACAGGATTGAGGCGATCAGGACAAGTCCCGCTATCCAGTGCCACTCGACCCAGGCGAACTGTACCCCCACCAGGGGAAGAAACGCCGTGAACAGCAACACCAGCATAGAGGCCGCCATGATCCAGTGAAACACGCGCGAGGTCAGGGAGTGCTTCTTAACCTTTGCTGGCAGCCGAGCCTCGAAATCGGGCGAGACCTCTGGCTCAACAAACTCTTCTTGCTTGGCGAAAAAGCCTACCCAAACGGCGTGGGCGGCTAGGAACGCCAGACCCGCGAATGCCACTACCCAAATCAGCACCCAGCCGATATGGATGGGAACCTGCTCCCCCCACGGACTTGTTGCCCATTCAATGAGTTGCACCTTATGTCTCCTGTGTGCCGCGAATAGCGCGTTTGACCAGATTCCGCATCAGAGGCACCTTGTAGCCGTTGTAGCGCAAGGGAAAGGCGCCTTCAATGGACATCTCGCCGGCCATTGCCGCGGTACTTTCGTTCGCGGGCTTGCCCATCACCGCATTCTCGACTTGAGCCAGACGCCAAGGATGTGCGGCCACGCCGTTCAATGCGATGCGAATGCGCTCGATCGTGCCACCGTTGACGACTTTAACGGCTGCGATATTGACCAGCGGGAAATCCCACACGGGCCGGTCGCGCACCTTCTCGAAGTAGTACTCCGTGCCGGCCCAGGTGGCTGGGATGCGGATCGCGGTGAGCAGTTCGCCGGGTTTCAGCACGTGCATGCGCGTGATATCGATTCCGGGACCAATGAAGTAGTCCTCGGCGTTGACCACGCGCTCGCCGCTCGCACTGCGGATCACCATCTTTGCGTCTAGCGCAACCATAACCGGCGCAGTATCAGAGGGACTAACCGCTACGCAGCGGTCGGCACCCAGAATGGCGTGCTCGCGATTGATGGCGGTCGGCGTGTCCGCATAGCAGATGTTGCCGCCGGCGCGGTAGCAAGGCATGCCGCCGCGGTAGTACCAGCAACGGGTGTCCTGGGAGATATTGCCGCCGATGGTGCCTATGTTGCGGATCTGCGGCGAAGCGACCGTGCCTGCGGCCTCGCTCAATATCGGGAACCGTTCTTGGACGAGCGCGTTCTGGACGATGTCAGTCAACGTGGTGGTGCTGCCGATCTCGACCCCGCCGTCGAGATCCCGAACTCCAGTCATCTCGCTGACTTGGCTGAGGTCAATCACGACCTTCGGGCGCTTAATGCGATCTTTCAGCCAGTCGAAGCTATCTTGGCCACCGGCCATCACCCAGGCGTCCGAACCATGCTCCGCCAGCAACGTCACGGCGTCATCGGCCGAGGACGGCTGGAATAGCTCGAAGGCCGGCATGACATCACGAAATACAGCCATGTTCGTTCTCCTGATCTCTTAAACCCAATCAAACGTGAGCCGTCAGTGGCTCGGTCACGGGCTTTCCGGCTTCCAACGAAGTCAGAATCATATCCAAAGACACCGGCGCGCGCCGGAAGATTTCATCCCCGAGCGCATCGGAGATGGCATTGAGAATGGCACAACAACCTGAGGCGACCGGCGGCTCTCCAATGCCGCGGGCCCCCACGGGAGTCTCAGGATCGGGAATGTTGAGGGCACCCCACTGCATCTTGACCGGCGCATCCAGAATGGTCGGAGGCCGGTTCTGGTAGAAACGTTTAGCCAGAGGCAAACCCAGGTGCTGATCATAGACCCACTTCTGAGCCAGAGCGTGACCGATGCCCAGCATCGAGCGCCCCAGAATCTGGCCGCCCAGCGCACTGGGATGAATGACGGTGCCGACGTCGACCACGGATAGGAAGTCGAGAATCTGATAGCTGCCGGTCTCGACATCGACCTCCACCTCAGCGAATGCGGATACGAAGGAAAATGCCCGACCGTCCTGATCATAGTTATCGCGGGCGACGCCCATCAGGCCCTGGCCCGCCATGTTAGTGGCCGACATCGCAGTAATCTTATTGATGTCCTCAGGCAGTTCGTGTCCGTCGTAACGGCCGCCCATCGCGATAGCACGCTGCGCTGCCCGGGCCAGGCTCATGCCGGCGCCGCCGCCCCTGCGGTAAACGCGCTCTCCGCCCACAACGTAATCCGCCGGGCGACCGCCAAGGGTCTTGGCCGCAATCTCCTTCAATTTCCCTATGGCGTCAGTTGCGGCCGCGTGTGCCGCCCGGGTCGTGGCATGTGTCGTCTGGCTTCCGCCGGAAGCGCAGCTCCAAGGCAGATTCTTGTTCGTACCGCCCCAGGTAACAACAACCTTCTCCCAGGGAACTCCGATCATCTCCGCAGCCACGCGCTGGGAGTCACTGTAGTTCCCCGTACCCAGATTGCCGACGCCCGTCTGGATATACATCTTCCCGTCCGGCTTGATGACCAACAGACCGTCAAAGCCTCTGGAACCCCCGACAAACGTACTAGTGGCGACGCCCACGCCACGAACCTTGGAGCCGTTGCGTTGTCCGCTTGCGGCGGCCCGTTCGTTCCAGCGGAACATCTCGGCACCGCTATCCAGCGCCTCCTTCATGAAGCAACTGGTCGTGTAGTTCCGGGTGCCTTCCTCAGAAGGCGGACCGTATTCCGCCTTGCCCTCGGGCGCATTGATCTTGTGAATTTCGACCTGATCGATGTCGAGTTGGCGCGCCGCCTTAGCAAGCAGCGGCTCCATCAGGGTGATTCCCTGCATGCCTCCCGGCTGACTCTGGGCCGTGCGGGGAGGGGTGTTGGTCAGAACGGAAATCCCCCGCCAGCGCATCGCAGGCGGCTGGTACAGCAGGGATACCATCGTCGCGGCCCCGCTGTAATCGCCCCTCCGAGCGTAGGGGCCATTGTCGCCAACCGTGTACATGTCCAGTGCCGTGATGCGGCCATCCTTGTCGAATCCGCATTTCAGGCGTCCGGTGATGCTGGGACGCGCCCCGCCGACGTAGTGCTCGTCTTCCCGAGACATACGCAGCATGACCGGCGCGTTGCATTTCTTCGCCAGAATCGACGGAATCACGATGTGGACAGTCGCTCGGATCTTGGCGCCGAATCCGCCACCCGTGTACTCGCTGATCACCACAATGTCTTTCTCGTCCATGTGCATCCAGCGGGCAACCGCGGGCAAGGTCTGGATTGTGCTTTGCGAACCCGCATGCACGAATAGCTTGCCGCCCTGCCAGTACGCCATGCAGGTCCGCGGCTCCAGCGCCTGGTGGCTGGTATTCGGTGTTACGAAGCTTTCATCGAGCACGAGAGCGGCGTTATTGAAGCCTTCGTCGAGATCGCCGAAGGACCACTGGTCGGTGGGTTCCCCCATGGGCATCTTGCCTTCCGCGTAGCCCTCGAAGTCTTCTTCGGTCCATTTGACCTCCACGACATCAAGAGGCGCTGGCTCCTCACCCGGCGCGGCCTCGGGGCGCGTCCACGTATTTCCATCCGTGCGCGCGTTGGGGCCACCTGGCCGCAAGCTGACAAAGGGATCCACCACGAAGGGCAGCGGCTCGTAGGTGACGTGAATCTTTTCGATCGCATCAGCGGCCGTCAGTTCGTCCACTGCCGCTAGGGCCAGGATCGGTTCTCCCTGATACACAGGTTCCATGGCCAGACCCAGGTCGGAGCGCTTGTTGGCCTGGATCGTCTCGCCCAAGTCAGTGACGTAATCAGCAGCGCCCGGCAGGTCATCGTTGGTGACGATGCCCTTGACGCCCGGCATCGCGAGGGCCTCGGTGGCGTCGATGTTCAAAATGCGCGCGTGAGGATACGGGCTGAGCAGCAGCTTCGCGAACAGCATCCCCTCTGCACGGAAATCTTCGGAGTACTTCGCCTTCCCAGTGACCTTAGCCACCATGTCCGGCGTAGCGTAGTCCTGGCCGACCAGCTTTCCTTTCACAGGGGGCGTATCGCCGGTCACAAGCGGAATCTTGGTATCAGGCATTTTCTCCTCCCCTCGACAATTCGGCGCCGCGCATCAACGAGGTCAGAATCTTGTCGTAGTCCTGGCACCGGCAGAGGTTGCCGGAAATCCCGTGCGCCAGTTCTTGGCGGGTAGGATTCGGATTTGTCTTGAGAAATCCAACAGTTGCCATCAGGAAACCGGACATGCAGAAGGCGCACTGAAAGCCCTCTTTGTCGACCACGGCCTGCTGCACAGGATGCAGGGTTCCGTCGGCGTCGGCGAGTCCCTCGACCGTCCGGATCTTCTTGCCGCGGGTACTGTGGGTGAGTATGGAGCAGGAGTAATGCGGGACATCGTCGATGAGTACGGTGCAAGCACCGCATTCGCCGCGATCGCAGCCCAGCTTAGTTCCGGTAAGACCCAGCTTGTAGCGCAGAGTCATTGCCAGTGTCTCCTGCTTCATGACGTCGACGCGCCTTTGCTGGCCGTTCACGTCCATCGAGATGAGCCGGTCGACCGAACCCGATGCCTGCGCAAAAACCTGCGAGATCGGCCCGCGGAAAAGATAGCCGGTAGAGGAGACGGCGCCGGCCGCAATGACACCTTTAATAAGGTCTCGCCTCGTGGGAGTGGGTTTCGATTGCGTGTCGTGAACGTCAGCCATAGGAGTACCTCAAGGATCGCCGTGCCGATTCGAGCCCGAGAAGGCACGGGTATCATACCTTTTCGTGTCCCAGCATTCAAGCGATATCGCTCAACGACAGGTGCTATTTTTGTGGTTCACCGACAATTCCTTCTTCGACATGCACCGTCCAGTCGAGGCCAGCCGACTCGATCGCCAGAAAAAACATTCGCGGTTCCTCGGCCACGTAAGCGATACCCGATCCCGCGCCGTGATGATCGAGGGCCACCGTTATAAGCCTCCCGCTCACTCCGCTGTGAACCGAGAGGCGGAATTTTTTCGTCAGCGCGGCTCGCTTGGCTTCAGTCTGAGCCGTCTGGGATCGAGCAGCCCGAGCTGGAGTGGCCTTAGCTTCGAACTTGGTCGCCCACTTGATTCGCCACTGACCGGTGTCTATTTGGAACGTTTCGGTCTGCGTACTCCCGTGCCCCGACTGAGACATTATCGGTCGCCATCCCATCGCGAATGTCTTGGACACCGCCTCGGGCTGTGACCCGCTCCAATAGACACTAAGAGCCAACGCGCATAAAGCCAACAGCAGTATGGTCACGACCAGTGGGCGCCGCGTCATCGACGACCTCAATCTGGGTAGCGCCTCATTTGTCCTAGTTGGAAGCTCGTCCCGCATCCCATTCAAAATCGAATTGAAGAGCCCTAGAGCGATGAACTCCGAGACCTAAACCCATGAACTATAGCGCGAAGGACGCGCCGAAACGGCCTCAAGTCCACATGCGCGACGATCCACACCCCGGACGATAAGCTAGTTGAGATACCGAACACGTCACCCGTGGTTGAGTTGGTTTACTTCGCAACGCAACATCACCACCCGTTAGAGGCCGTGCGGCAATACTAGTCGGGGAACGATCTTGGACTTCCGTGAAATCACCGAGTGGTCGGCCTTTCTAAGTCGGCCGATGTCTCCGGTTCAGGAGGTACGACGCGTACAGGATCGCCGGCTACGAAAAATGGTCCGGCATGCGGCTACTCGCGTGCCCTACTACCGGGAACTATTCCGGAAACTTCATCTCGACCCGCGAGACATCCGTACCGCCAGCGACCTGCAGCACGTTCCAGTAACCGGCAAAGCGGAGTTGCAGGCTCGACCGATAACCGATTTCCTAGCCGAGGGCGTCGATCCCACACGGCTGATTCGACTCTCTACCTCCGGGTCAACGGGACAACCGTCGACGGTGATGCGGTCACAGCGCGAGCAGTACATACTTCAAGCCGTGCGGCTCAGGACACAGATGCTCAACGGATTGCGCACGATAGACCTGAGGCTCAGCGTGGGCTCGCGATGGCTACGAAAACATCCGCTTGACCGGCTGGGCCTGTTTCGAATGCGGCACACCGACGGCGCGAACTTTCGCGAGCTAGTCGCCCTGCTGCATCGTCTTGAGCCCGATGTTGTGATGGCCCGACCAAGCGTCCTGCAGCAGATCGCACAGGAGGCAGCGCGAACATCGACAGTTCTTCCGACCAATCGTATTACTTTTGTGGGTGCGGAACTTCTGACCCCGTCAGTGCGAGCACTGGTCGAGAGCACTTGGGGGTGCCGAGTCATCAATGAATACGCATCCAACGAACTGTTGCTGATGGCTTCCGAGTGCCGACATTGCGGCACATTGCACACTGTCGATGATGCCGTCGTGCTCGAAATCCTCGATGGGAATCGAGCCGCCGCTCCAGGCGAGACCGGCCGCGTCGTTGGCACCGGGTTGCACTCCTTCTCAATGCCGTTCATCCGCTTCGACTTCGGCGACATTGCGCGGCGTCCGATCGAGGCAAGCAAATGTCCGGTCGGCTTCAGCTCTGTTGAGGTCATCGAGGGCCGCGAAATGGAGTTCCTCCAACTGCCGGACGGTGGAGCACTGAGCCCATACACCTTACAACGGACGATTCAGGCCATTCCCGGAGTAGGGCGCTTCCGCGTGCAACAAGACTCGCGTGACCGAGTCACCGTACTCATTGAGCATTCTTCATCTGAAGTTCTCGAAGTCGCCAAGGCCGCCCGGCGGCGATTGCAACCGCTGTTCCCGACAGCCGTGGAGCTAGTGATCGAAACAGTCGACAAGATCGAGTCGCCGACGAGCAAGTTCCGCTACATCCACAGCACCGTCGATTAGAAACGAACGCCAGTCAGGGAACTTACCTCTGAAGGCCCAAGCACTGCTAGCAACCGGTCCGTTTACCCGCCAAAGTGCCCCGGTTTCCTGACTCCCGCGTAGCGTCTCCAGCCCCAGCGGGGCGACCTATCGTTAGCCCGGTGGCGCAAGCCCCGGGAAAACCCACGCAACCCACACCCTTCTCTCTTCCCGCGTCAGCGTCCTCTCCTCCCACCCTCGCCGTTCATCGCCTCTACCCACGAACCTCCTTTCCCATTTAGGCAACCGCTCCACCCGAGCCCAGGGGCGTAAGCACCGGGTTCCAGCGCCAGCTCCCACGACCCCGCCCCAACCGAGCCGCGCACGCAAGTAAGCGGGTTCTCCCCAGCGGCGCAACCCATCCCGTCCCATGAACCTGCGTCCCTCTTCTCAGGCCCGTTAACGGGCCTCTCCAGGTAGGCCAGTCCTTCTAGGGCTGGTTAACGAACTCCGAATCCCCCTCCTTCCCGGTCCCGCGTCAGCGTCCCTAGCCCCAGCGGGACGACCTGTCGTTAGCCCGGCGGCGCAAGCCCCGGGACCGATCCAACCACCCGCTCCCCTCCCTCCCGCGTCAGCGTCCTTTCCTCCCACTCTCGCCGCCGGGGACTGTCCCTCCGTGGACTGTCCCCAGAGCACTGCAAAGAAACCTTTCCACTCCGCCCACGAACCTCCGCACTCATTCACACACGAAACAATAGCCTTCACCCGCCCCAGCTCGTCGTAGAAGAAGTAGCGATAGTTGTCGCCGTTCTGGACCGAAGTAAGATGTCCGATGTCGTTCGCCACCGCACCGGTGCCATAGGTGCGGGTCACCCACGGCGTACGCTTCCACGCGAGTGACTCATTGGAGTCGCTGTAGCTCGTCAACGTGAGCTGGTTCAGCGCGTCATAGCCACAGGTCGCGGTGATGCCGCGCGCATCAGCGCGCGTCTCGACATTGCCGTTGTCGTCGTAGGTGTAGGTGATCGTGCCGCTCTCGGCGCGACAGAACTTCGTAAGTCATTGATAGCGATGGAGATAACTCTGCCCGTAGCTGTCACCGGTTGGCCGAATTGTAGCCTGTCCCTAGTTCTTCCAGTTCTTCCAATTCAGAGAACGCTAATCGGCGAGCTTGCCGAGGAGCTTGGAGGCGAGGCTCTTGAGCAGGCTATCTGTGGCGGCTTTCTTGTCGAGGTCGAATTGCCAGCGGCCCTTTTTGTATTGGATTTTGATGCGGGTTTGGAGGGCGATGAGGATGGCCGCGGCGAGGGCGATCTCAGGGCCGCCGAGGAAGCGTTGGGGGCGTGGGGAGTTGGAGAGGGCTTCGATGGCCCTTGAGGTTTCGGGGTCCTCGGCGAGGAGTTGGAGGGCTTCGCGTGCCAGCTCGCCGTCGGCGGCGGGGGTGGCGGAGATGTGCAGCTCGGCGGCGAGGGATGCGGCGAGGCCGGGGGCGGTCTTGGTGGTGACGCCGGCGCGCTTCGCTTGGTAACGGGCGACGGTTTGGAGGATTTCGATGGCGCGGTCGTCGCTGAGGTGGTTGATTGGCATGGGTCCCTCCTAGCCGGGGGCGTCTCCGGCGTCAGCCTGCGCGTCTTCGGGCCAGGGCAGGTCGGCCTCTTCCCAAATCGCTCGAAGTTTCGACTTGTCGTCGCCGGGTGCGGTGCGCCACGTGGCGAAGAAGTCTGACGCCACTCTCTGGGCGTTGTGTGGGTCCGACTTCGAGAATGCCAAGAATGCACGTAGGAACCAGCGGCCCGAGTCAATCCGATGTCCACGTTCGCGGGCCATGACTCCGAGCTGCGCAAGCGTCACCGCGGCGCCATGCTCGTTGCCTTGCTTCTCTTCGATCGCGAGCGATTTGAGGTACCACTTCTCGGCCGCGTCGAAGTCGCGCCGCTCTTGGGCGACGATCCCCAGCTGGTGGTAGCTACTCGCGGCGCCATGCTCGTCGCCTTGCTTCTCTTTGATCGCCAGCGATTTGAGGTACCACTTCTCGGCCGCGCCGAAGTCGCGCCGCTCTTCGGCGACCGTCCCCAGCTGGTGGTAGCTGGTCGCGGCGCCATGCTCGTTGCCTTGCTTCTCTTCGATCGCCAGCGATTTGAGGTGCCACTTCTCGGCCGCGTCGAAGTCGCGCCGCTTTTCGGCGACCCTCCCCAGCTGGTGGTAGCTGCTCGCGGCGTCATGCTCGTCGCCCTGCTTCTCGAAGATCGCGAGCGATTTGAGGTACCACTTCTCGGCCGCGTCGAAGTCGCGCCGCTCTTCGGCGACCCTCCCCAGTTGGTGGTAGGCCGCCGCCTCGCCCTTGGCATTACCGCCTGATTGGTAAAGATTGGCGAGCTGTTCGTAGAGCCGCTCGGCCTGGGAGTAGTCCCTTGTGCGCTGCGCGTACGAGGCTAGAGCCTGGGTGAGCGCACTCACGCCCTCCTCACTGCCGAGCCGCTCGGCTTCCGAAAGAGCGAAGCGGAAGTTCGCACCATGGTAACCAAATACGGCGCGCTGTTCGTGGAGCTCCTTGGGGGCGTAATGGTCCGCTAAGGCACCTATCACACCCACAAAGGCTCTGGCGCAGGGTTCAGCGGGGCTTCGTTCACGCAAAAAGCCGGTGAGGGCCGGGTGCATTTCGTAGACGGACTGGCCGAGTTCCCGAACCAGCCCGACCGTCGCCAGTGCGGCCAGAGCTTCGTCAACCCGCTCACGAGTGTTCTCGGGCCCGAGTTGTCCGGCCATGGCTTCGAGATAGTCGCCGTCGACGTACGCCTCGTGCATGCCGACCAGGTCTAGCAGCGGCTGCAATTCTGGCCGCATCGCGTCAACAACCAAACGGATCGTGGCTTGGACCTGGTCCCATTGCTCGTCACCGTCCAGTTGCGCACTGTTCGACTTCAGGGTTGCCGTTAAGAGCGCCGGCGCTGTCGTCTCGAGTTTGGAAAGCACCACGCGCATCGCCAGAGGATGTCCGTGGAGCACATCCATCAGCTCCGCTAGCCCAGGGTCTTCACGGTTGACCTTGATTCCAAGGTCGCGCAGGATTTCGCCGCAGAATTCCCAGCGCTCTTCGCCGTCGAGGCCAGACAACTCGACCTTGGGGCCGCGGCAGCGCGGCGCGGGGAGCCACTGTTCTTCCGAGCGGCTGGTGATGAGGATTTTGGTCTTGCCGCCGTAGAGTCCGTCGAGCAGGCGTCGCAGGGCCTCGCGATCTTCGGGCGGGAGATTCGGCGGCACACCGACTGATTCGAGGCCCGCCGCCGATTCGAAGTTGTCCCACACGATGACGAAGGGGTTTCTGAGAGCGCCTGCGCTAGGGCGTCGATGCGTTCGTCGAGTGAGCCCATCGCTGGGAAGTTGCCGCCGAAGAGGGGCGTTCCGATGGAGTTGACAACGAATTCGGCCGAGCGGATTTCGCGGAAGTCGAACCAGAACGGGGGTTGCGTGAGGCCGCCGGTCTTGTCGAGCCAGTCGAGGAAGCCAGCTGCCAGGGTTGTCTTGCCGACGCCGCCGAGGCCGTGAATCAAGATGCCGGCGGGGCGTAGGCGCATGATACGTTCCAGCGCGAGGAGCGGACCGTCGCGGCCGATGAACTGCATGCGCTCGACGCGGCCGCGGAGGTCTTCGTTGAGCTTCGACTCGCGCTTCGTGCGCTCTGCTTGGGCGGCGAAGGAGAAGTCAACCTCCGCCTGCTCATAGATGACCGGCAGCAGCCAGTCGTTCAACTCGAATGGTCCACGGGCGCAAACGCGCTTGGGCTGCTCGAGCATGCGTTGGCGTCCGGCCATAACCGCTTTTTGGAGGTGGCCGGAGTCGAACAGACGGGAGTAGAAGGCCGGCAAAAACTCTTGAGCGCCGCTGACGTAGAGCGAGTACGACATGGCGATAACGCTGCGGGTTCCGGCGCGGAGCAGGGCGGCGGCGACGGAGGCGAAGGGGTCGACAGCGTCTTGGCTCTGCATGGCGGACTGGCAGGCGTTGAGCACGACGCTGGGGATGTCGGAGTCGAGCAGGAGCTTGTTGAGGGTTGATGAGGTGATGGGGTCGGGCTCGCCTTCTTCGGTTTCGAAGACAAGCAGTCCTTCCGGGGCTGTGAGTTGATAGCCGTTGGCGGCGGGTGCGCCCTCGTAGGCACCGTGGCCGTCGAAATGGAGGATGTGGTAGCGTCCCTTGTTTTGGCGAAGGTGTTCCCGGAGTTGGGCAAAGGTCGGCGGGCGCAGGACTTCGACTTCAGCGGGGAGGTTTTGGTCTTCGATGAGGTCGACGATGGGGCGCGCGACGGAGCGGAACCGGACGTCCCTGTCGCCGTAGGGGCGGCACACCACGAGCAAAATGCGGATGCGGTCTTGGGGTAGGTTTGCAGGGATGGGTCTGGGCTCTGGAAGAGCGTTGAGCTTGCGTTCGATGCGGCAGGTATGGGCGAGCTCAACGCCGATTTCGTCGTTGCGGAGGGCTTCCCAGGGCCAGGCGAGGATGCGGGGGTCGTCGCTCGAGATCTGGAGCCGGAGGTTGGCGTAGTCGGCTGCGGTGGCGGCGTCGAACATGCGGCCGCCGGTGCGGTTGGCGAAGAGGACGCGGAAAGTTTCCTCGCCCCAGTCTCTTAAGGCTTTGAGGACGCGCTCGGCGTGGTCGGTTTCGGGCGGGAAGGGGTAGTTGAGGAAGTCTTCGAGGTACCAGCGGAGCTCACAGAGGAGGTCGCTGTCGGGGCGGCTTTCGACCGGATACCCCGCTGCCGGCGGAGGCTTGAACGGGCCAGCGCGTTTACCGTCGGAGAGGCGTTGGACTTCGAATTGGGGAGGGTCCGTGTCTTCGAGGTGCCTAATTATGAGGGTGGTGTCCTTGTTGTCAGGCATTGTGGGGAATTATATCGGAATAGAAGTGAGGCAACGAGTATTAGGAAGGACGACGCCTTGCGAGTGCTGGTTACGTCTGCATGCTACGGCAGCACCACGGGCCAGAAGTGAAGGCCAGAAGTGACAGGCAGGAAACCCAGCTAGGGTAGCGACGAAGATCGTCGTGATGAGCGCCCGAACTAGCCGAACCCCGAACGCCAGAAAAGGGCCTCTTCCCGCCGATTGACGGTCGAAAAAATAAACTTTCACCGAACAAAACACAGAACTTACACCCACAGCGCCCTCGAAAGCGGGCGAAAAGCTTGACCCCCTATGCCACTGTCAAATCAGAAGCGCGCTAGATTTTTGTGAGGTTAGCTAGCGTCTCCAGACGTCGGGAAACAAACCTTCGGTGAGTTGGCCTACCAAAATGCCAACAGCGTAACGAGGGAGCAGTTCCTCAGGGCCGGCCCAATACTTAGGTGTCTCCCCGCGTAGTAGGGATTCACAAACCGCCGTCTGGTGGTCTCGCGGTACCGTAGGGCCACTGGACGGCGGACTAACTCATCGCCGCTCCACATCAGTGGACATGCCAGCAACAGAGCCGCAACCGTGAGAGTCTGTGTGAAAACTCATCCGCGAAGTGAGGTAGAGGGGAAGGCATCAAGGGAAAAGTGGGAAGAGCGGGATGGCCAGTGGGAAAAGCGGTGCAAGAAACCGGGGCGACAGCCCCGGAGTTAACTCGTCGCCGCTTGGCGGCGGTTATAAAGGCGGGTCAGGTTGTAAGCTGTGGTGGCGAGAGTCCATTCGACGCTCACCGCCGCGAGGCCGCGCCGCCGAAACCGGCGCATGCCGCGTTGCTGTTTCAAGACTCCAAACACCGACTCGACTAACGCCTTGCGACGCGACATCGCGGTGCGTCCGGTTGGTCCACGCAGCCGTTTGCGTCGTTCGTGTAGCCCCGGACTGCGGCGCTGTTGCCGCTTACTCATCGGCCCGGCTGGCTTGCCGTTCGCCAACTCTCTCGCCAAGCACTTGTCGGGAACATAAGTCTCGACGCCTTGTCCTTCCACCGCCGCAATCTCTTCGGTCGTGTGGTAACCGCAGTCGGCCAACACCGCTGTCGGATACTCCCCGCACTCCTGTCGCACCGCTGCGGTCATGGCCGCCAACGACCGGTTATCGTTCGCCGCCTGGTGCACCCGTTGCGCCACGATGAAGTGATCGTCGGAGACCGCGATCTCGCCGCTGTATCCCAAACAGAAGCCGCCGCGCCGACGCAGATAACGACTATCGGGATCACGGCGCGAACTGCGCTTCTGTCCCGACTTGCGGAGCTGTTTCAACTGCTGCGGTATCTCCTTGAGTCGCCGTCGCCAATCCGCAGGAGCCGCCGTGCCACCGGTGGGCTCTTCATCGCGATCGCATTGTTGTTGCCAACGCCTGATTCGTTGCCGAATGCGAGCCCGCTCGCGACGTAGTTGCTCGACGGTGTCGCTGCGGTCCGGCGAAGCCTCGGCTTCGATGCGCGTCGAGTCGATCGCGACCCGCCCCAGCCGTCCCAGACCAAGGCCTCTCGCGGTCTCGACCACTTGCGTAAAAACATCGTTGAGCGCGCGACCGTGGCGGCGGCGGAACTCGTTGAGGGTCCAGTGGTCGGGCTTCAGACTTCCCGCGAGAAAACGGAAGCCGAGGTCTTCGCGGATGCGTTGCTCAAGTTTGCGCGTCGACGTCACGCCCAGCGCGTAAGCGTAAAGCCAAACCTTCAGCATCAACTCCGGCGGATAGGCGGGCCGCCCGTCGTCGGAATACGCCGCTTCAAACCGACTCAGATCCATCCGCTCGACCGCTTCATGCAGAAAGCACGCCAGATGCTCTTCGCCTAACTCATCACTGATGCGCGGCGGCAACAACCAGGCTTGGTCCGGGGCGTAATCCTGAAAGCGTGCCATGCATCTTTGGTAACCCGCGACCCGTTCCGTTGCAACCTTTTTCTCGTTCTGTTTTCACACAGTCTCGTGAGGTTGCGATTCCCTCCCCACACAGGCCGGAGGTCCATCGAGACACTCCTATGCCTCCACGACCACCGCGAAGCGGACAGGCCCGCGCTAGCGGCCGCGAAGCGGACAAGCCCCCACGCTAGTGGGGCGGCCCCGGAAGCAAATCGACATGATTATCGGGGTCCGACTTATGATGCCGCCCAGTATCCCGCCTGAATGGGGTTATTTCCGAATTCCATCATGGGAAATAACGCCTAAGCCAGTTTCGAGTGACGGTGTATCATATCGAGGACTCGGCGGCGGTCCGCATATTACCCGCCGCCAAATCAAGTCGATTGGAGGTACGCCGTGGCGGTCGTAATACGACTGACGGTGAACGACGAGCAGCACGAGGTCAGGACCGATCCCTATCGCCCCCTGCTTGACGTTCTTCGCGAGGATCTACAACTCACAGGAACCAAGTACGGCTGCGGTGAGGGACAGTGCCGTGCCTGCACCGTTTTGCTCGACGGAAAGCCGGTGACTTCCTGCCGTACGCCCGCAACCAACGCCGCCGGAAAGACCATCGTCACCGTCGAGGGACTCGCCGCGAACGGCGACCTGCATCCGGTGCAGGAAGCGTTCCTCGAAAAGCAGGCCATGCAGTGCGGCTACTGCGTGCCGGGCATGATTCTGACAACGGTGGGCCTCTTGGAGCAGAACCCGCATCCCAGCGACGAGCAGATCGTTGAGTGGATGAACGGCAACCTTTGCCGTTGCTGCGCATATCCAAATATCCTGTTGGCGGTTCGGCAGGCGGCGGCGAAATCCAACCCGACTGAAATCGCGGAGGCGCATGATGCCAAGACGCGTTGAAACCGAATTACTTGAGCCGGAACGGTACGAGCTTCACGAGCCGACGCCTTACAAGTTTGAGGTCAACCGCCGCGAGTTTATTGAGATCGTCGGTGCGGGACTGCTGATCACGACCGCAGGCGCGGTGGTTCTAACCAAGGACGGCTACGCGCAGGGTGGCCCCTCGCGCGGCGCGGAGGGTACGCTCGCCGCACGGCTACATATCGGGGAGGACGGTGCCATCACCGTGATGACCGGGAAGGTCGAAGTTGGACAGGGCTCGCGGACACAGCTTACCCAGGCGGCGGCGGAAGAGTTGCGCGTGCCTGTCGGGCAGGTGCGGCTAATTATGGCCGATACCCAGCTGGTACCCGACGACGGCGCGACGGCAGGTAGCCGAACCACTCCTTCTACGGTCCCGGCAGTGCGGAGGGCCTGTGTGGCGGCGCGCGACGTGCTGGTCGCAGCAGCGGCGAAGCAGTGGAGCGTTGCGAATGATGTAATCGAAGTGCGCGATGGCGAAGCCGTCGACCAGGTCGGCGCACGGCGATTGAGCTATGCCGATTTGGCGAAGTCTCCGGGTCTGACGCCAGCGTATGCGGCTGCGCTGCCCGGGGATGTGACGCTGACCCCAGTTAAGGATTGGAAGGTACTGGGCACGTCGGTCGCCAAGGTCGCTGGGCGCGATGTGGTGACGGGAACTCATGACTATCCCTCCGACATCAAGCGGCCGGGAATGCTCTACGGTGCAGTTTTGCGGGCGCCGTCATATGGCGCGAAGCTGGTTTCGGTGGATCTCGGACCGACGGAAAAGATGGAGGGCGTCACAGCGGTTCGCGACGGCGGATTCGTGGGCTGCAGTGCACTGACTTCTTGGGCGGCGAAAGCGGCCGTCGATGCAATCGCAAAGACGGCTAACTGGGAGACATCGCCGCATCCTTCAAGCAGCGAATTGTTCTCGGTATTGAAGAACACCGCAGTGATGGGCAGCGAAACTCGCCGTGCGCCCCGTGAGCGGACCACTGGGTCGCTGGCCGAGGGGCTCGCTGCGGCGGAGAAGTCGCTGCAGGCCACCTACGAGGTCGCTTATATCCAACACGTGCCGATGGAGCCTCGCGCGGCGGTGGCCGAGTGGGCTGGCGGGCAGTTGACGGTCTGGACGGGAACTCAACGGCCGAACGGCGTCCAGGAGCAGTTGGCCGACGCGTTTCAACTATCGGTGCAAAATGTGCGGGTGATCGTGCCCGATACAGGCGGAGGGTTCGGTGGCAAACACACCGGCGAGGTAGCAATTGAGGCCGCAAGGTTGGCGAGGGAAGCGGGACGTCCGGTATCGCTGCGCTGGTCGCGGCAGGAAGAGTTCATGTGGGCCTATTTTCGTCCGGCGGGATATTTCGAGTTGGAGGCGGGGTTAGGACGCGACGGATCGCTGCTGGCCTGGGATTTCGCGAACTATAACTCGGGTCGCGCCGCACTCGAGTCGCCTTACAGGATTCCGCACACGCGGACGCGGTTTATTTACTGCAACTCGCCGTTGCGCGAGGGTTCCTACCGAGGAATCGCTGCCACTGCAAACAACTTCGTGCGCGAGTCGTTCATGGATGAGCTGGCCACCGCTGCTGGCAAGGATCCCTTGACGTTCCGCCTGTCGAACCTCGACAACTCACGGTTGCGAGATGTGCTCGAAGCGGCGGCTACGCAATTCCGGTTTGCCGAACGACTGAAGGAGCGCAAGGCGGGCCGAGGCGTCGGTATCGCGGGCGGAACGGAGAAGGGCTCGTACGTGGCAGCTTGCGTTGATGTGTCAACCGACCGCGAGCGCGGAACAATTCGCGTGAACGAGATTTGCATGGCCTACGAGTGCGGCGCGATTCAGAACCCGAACAATCTGCGGGCACAGATCGAGGGCTCGATCATTCAGGGCCTGGGCGGTGGGTTGACCGAGGAGATCCGCTTTGAGAATGGGAAACTGCTGAACGGTCGAATGGCGCAGTATGACGTACCACGATTCAAGAACGTGCCAACGATTGAGGTCGTGACGCTCAACCGCACGGACTTGCCGTCGGTCGGGGCTGGCGAGACTCCCATTATCGCGGTGGCGCCTGCAATTGCGAATGCGGTGTTTGATGCGACGGGCGTAAGAATCCGCTCTATGCCGATACGCGGAGAGGCCCTGATGAAGGCGTAGACTGGCGGTACCGTGGCACGGCGTCAGTGTGGGTAAAGTCAGTCCCTCGGACCAGCCCTCCCCCGTTTCCGATTTCTCCCCAAGAGTAGGAGAATCTCCCCTCTCCGTACCCCACCGCGACGGTCGCGGCGGGGGCGGCTCAATCTACCCCTCGCGTGAATTCTATAAGTGTTGAGCAGGCGACCACCGTCCGAAGACAGCCCTATCGAGAATCGGTCCATCTGGTGAACCGTTCACGTCGAAACACCGTTTGTAAATAGAAGATTAGCCAGGCTGACGGTGAGGGTAAAGCGAAGTAAAGCGCAACGAAGCGCAATGCGTTTCATTGCATGGAATTTAAGCTTGCCAGAGGGCCTTCGTGTATACGGATGTAGCCGCGCCGACGCGAACTACGACGAACGTGGGCGCTAGGTCATAGATCCGCGATCCAGAGATCAGAGGTCCGGCGATCGGTCTGGACCCACCAGACTGATTTCATATTGGGGGCAAAGGTGAATCCCAAGGATGCTTGTTTGCCCGTTTCAGTCTCGTATACCGTGGCGACGGTATCTGGACGAGAACGCCATCGCAGAAATTGGCGGCCTCGTTGAAATACAACACCGTGGGCAGTGATGGCCCAACGACCTTCCCGGGGCCCTGCGAGCACGAAGCGCTCCTCGCCACCATCTACGGGCACCGACCACAACCCATCTTCTCGCCTATCGCGGATGTAGTACAGAGCCCCGCCGACATCGATCTCAAAGGCCTCGTACCCTCCCTGAAACGTCACTTGAGAGGCGATGCCTTGACCGTCGGCAGTACGCTTCCATATCTCCGGCCTGCCAGTGCGATCCGAACTGAAGTAGATCCAGCGACCGTCCCGAGACCAGCTAGCCCGCCCTTCTTCCGAGGCTGCGGTTGTCAGACGCGTCGTTACTCGGCTAGTGACGTCGACCAGGTAGATACTGCGACGACCGTCGGCATCGGCTGAGCTAAACGTGATCTTAGTTCCGTCGGGAGACCAGCGCGGCATCTTAGTGTAAGGGCCATCGCGGTGGGTCAGGCGAATCGCGTCCTCGCCCCCGTCTGCAGAGCCGACCCAAACTTCAGAGGCACCCGAACGCTGCGATGTGAAAGCTAGACGGTCTCCGTCTGGGGACAGGCTCGGCCAGGTGAACGACCGGTCTGATAGGTAACACTCTAAACCGGACGGATGGGTAACAGTATAGGCGGTGGTCAGTGGCCCCCGCGGGGGCCACTGACTGCCGAGCCGAGCGGCCACAGTACGCGGTTGGCGGCGTCGAACAAGGCGAGTTCCACCGGACCGAACCAGATCTGCCAAATGGCTTCGTCCACTTCGACTAGCCCGACCAACTCGCGAGCCAACGCTTCACTCAGGAAGTACTTCTCGCCGAGGAACTTGATGCGTCCGTCGTGGCGCACTCGTCGGCGCTCCCAGTGCCCCGGGTAATCCAGATCAGCAAGCTCGCTGGGATAGGCGCGTGTTGCTGGTGCATAGAACGCCGCCGGGGGCCGCTGTCTCAACGCTTCATGCGGACGTTCTTGGTTGTATTCATGACGAAAGAGGTCGAAGCGGCGCTGCTGTCGGCGACGATCGCCAGCCGGAGGTCTCACTGTCTCGGCTTTGAGCGTGCGGTGTAGCCGCTCGTGGCGACCGTTCTGCTGCGGCTTGCCCGGCTCGATGCGCTCCACCGCAATGCCCAGCTTCAGCCACCAGACGTTCAACCGGCTCAAGCGTCCGGTGCCGATGGAGGCGAACGGCGAACCGTTGTCTGAGCGTATCCTTCGTGGCAGCCCGCGCTCCAGAAACAACCGCTCCAAGCCTCGGCGGGCCTCGGCGTAGGATGTGCCCACGTGTGCGGTGCAGTTGAGCAGGAAACGACTATATCCGTCGACGACCGTTAGCGGATAACACAGCACGCCGTCGCCGGTGCGAAACTGCCCCTTGTAGTCGATCGTCCAGAGGTCGTTGGGCGCTTCGGGTTCGCGCAACGGACTGGGTGCCGCTTCGGCCAGTCGCCGCATCCGCTTGCGCCCGCGAACGAGTCCGGCTCGCTTCAGCGCGTCGCCGATCGTCGACGCCGCTGGCCAGCTTGTCTGTGACTCTTTCGACTCCAGCCAGGCCCTGAGCTTCTTCGGCCCCCAACTCGGATGCTGCCGACGCGCTTCTATCACTCGTCGCTCGACCGACTCGGGTATCCGACCGGGCTGACGGTGTGCCGCGTGCGAGCGGTCTTCCAGCTCTGGCCAACCGCCTTGACGGAAGCGTTCTAACCACTTGTATCCGGTCCTGCGGCTGATCCCGTAGAGTCGACACAGCGCCGCCACGTTCGTCGCCGCCCCCGCTCGCAGCCAGTCTTCAATGAATCTCTTGCGTTCTTCCATCGGATAGGTCTCCTTCCATGGCATCTCGCCATGGTGTTACCTATCCGCCCGGTCTAACCTGTTACCCTTCCGCCCGGTCTGTACACCAGGCGTCGACCCAAGTGGACTCAACAGTAACGCTCGGCTCGAAGCCGGGCTCTGAGTGCCAGATCCGGCTCCAGGTCTCTTTCTTCTGGTAGACAAGGACTGCGTTGCCGGAGCGGTCTCTCCCAATGTTCGGGAATTGGGACGTGGATTCCGATCCTGTCAATGGAGTCGACGAATTGCCGTCTAGGTCAATTCGGTATAACCGCGTGCCCCCAAGAGAGCGCTTGGACGCATAGATAATCGATCCATCGGACTCCCAGTCAAGACCCCATATTCTACGGTTGGCGTCGGTGAGTTGGCGCTCTTCGCCCGTTTGGAGATCGGTGACATAGAGTTCAGATTCGGAAAGCGAACTAAACCGGGCAAAAGCGACGGCACTACCGTCTGGCGAGAAGGCAGGCATGGTGTCGCCAGCATGGTTCGCGGGGGGAGTCGTCAGGCGGACGGCGTCCCCGGTCTCCGGGGAGACCAACTCAATATAAAACGTACCGCTCTCGTCTCGTCCCGAGACAGCCAGTCCGGCGGATCCCCAGTCAAAGGTGGTGTTGTCGATCAATTTGGTCGCCTGATCACGCCCTTCAAGAGCGACGAGAGCACGGGCCGTGCCGGAGCGATCAATTTCGACGATCTCAAGGAGATCTTCGTGTCGTCTGACGTACGCAAGCGAACTGCCAGACGGCGACCACCGAACGGCGGATCCGTGGAGAGCATCGCTCGCGCGGTCTTCAACGCTCCCATCTTCAACGGCGAGGATACGGACGATGGAGGTGTCCGATGAGTCACGCGCCAGGTAGGCAACTCGGTCTGCCTGAGGAGAGACGTCCGCCCTGCCTTCAATATCCCGAGAAGAGGTCAAGGGCCTTGAATCGAGGAGCCTCGCTTCCGGGAGTGGGGGCTCGCTTCGCCAAGTAACGGCCAAGATGGCCCAGAGAGCCGCCGCCATGGAGAGGACCACGAACTGACGGGTGCGGCTGCTTGTCGGACCTTTGGAAGCATTTGACTGCCCCCCGGTCGCACGCCAATCGTCCAACTCTGACGGCAGACAATAGACAACGCTGCGCTTCCCCGGCACGCGCCTAACAGGAAGCCCGCGATCCTTCTCCCAGGCTTGGGCGGTACGAAGCGTGATCCCCAGATGGGCAGCGATTTCCTTCCAACCCTGGAGGGCAGTGGCTTCTTGCGCTGAATTGGACGGGCCAGGCAACGACATCAGAGGCTAAATCCAGAAGGTCAACTCAGACGACAACCCTATTTTAAAACTATTGCGCGAGTGATCACACTTGCGCTGTGGTCGACATGACGAAGAGGAACGCGCTCCTTCAAGGTGCCGCCGCCGAAATACTTGCATCGCCGTGCATCACCGACATCGGAAGCTCGTTCGTAGATCGGCGTGCTAGCCAACGCCCAAGGTGACGGCCCTACCGGGCAGTAACGGACCAACGAGGACCTGCTACTGCTCCGGCGGGACAATAAACGGCCACCGTTGAATCAACTGGTAGTCCATCTCCATCACCATGACGGAGACGCCAGCAGCAGCGAGCAGCAATAGCCCAAGCACGATCAGCGCGAAGATTCCCCAGGGGAACTTACGCTCGTCACGGCGCAGGACGATCAGGTAGCTGGCACCGATTCCGGCGTAGTACAGCAGCACCATTGGGCCTGCGAACGTCAGCATCGTCGTTACGTCGGGTGTCGGCGTAATGATAGCCGCTGCGAGGAAGATCAACAGAATCGCATAGCGGCTATTGCGGAGAAGAAACTCCGGCGAGGTGATGCGCATCAACGTGAAGAAGAAGATCACGACGGGCATCTGGAAGACTACGCCCATGCCGACATGCAGGTTAAAGAACATGTCGTAGTAGGAGGTCAGCGAGATGACCTGCTGGACACCCGCGTCCGCGGCCAAGCCAAGCAAGAAGCCCAACGCGAGTCGAATGGCCACGAAGTAGCAGAACAGTCCACCGAGAATGAACAGCAGCGCCGTTGTGAAGATGAAGGGCACTGCATAGCGCCGTTCCCGCTTATAGAGGCCTGGCGAGATGAAGCCCCACACCTGCAGCATGATCCAGGGCGCCCCCAAGAAGACTGCGGCCAGCAGCGGCAACTTGATGTATTGAATGTAGAACTGCTCTGTTGGCGTCAGTTGCGCTAGCTGTACACCGGGGTGGGCCGCATCGAAAGGGGTCCGGAATATGGCGAAAAGTTCCGGCGAAAACACCAAGGCGGCGAGGTATATGACCACGACGCCAATCACCATGCGAATGATGCGCGTCCGCAGTTCGCCCAGATGGTCGAGGAACGACATACGCGCCATCCTATCTTCCTCTTCGTCCTCGTCGTCTTCATCGTCGGAAGCCGACTTCGGAGGCAGTGGAGGCGGGGGCGTCCCGGTGGCTGGTTCGGGCTCGGTCGTGGTTAGGGCTGTCGATTCTTCTTCCGGCGCTTCGGAGTGTTCGTCCTCAGGCTGATCTTCCTCAGGCTGATCAACCTCTTCGTCTTCATACTCGTATTCGTAAACGAGTTCGTCGACGGATTCTTTGTCTGCGACCGGTGGCGAGTCGACAGGTTCTTCGTCGGTGGCCGATGGCGAGTCGACGGAGTCTTCCCTTGAAACGGAACCCTCTGGTTGTTCACGTTCCTGGCCCGAGTCCGCCCCAGGCTCGCTGGACTGCTCGTCCCGCGGATCTTTTCCGTCAGAGCTCATTCGTTGATGGAGCGGCTAGGCTGCGCCCTTCTCGGCCCCGCCATTGGTGGCGGAACTTTTTTCTGTCGAGGCCGCGACAGAAGGCTCTTCTGCTGCCGTATCAGACCGGGCCGCAGAAGTGGGTTTTGCAGGGGGCGAGTCGTTGTGATCGTACTCGTCGTAGAACTCGTCGTCGCCCTTCAGCAAAGCTGAAGGGCTGAAGTCTTTCTGGATGTCGGCCTTGATGTCCGAAGCAGCCTTACGCACATCCTGCATGCGCGTCTCGCGCTCGATGTTGTCCATCTCGCGCTGGAAGGTGGATTTGAGTTCGCTGGAGGCCTTACGGAACTCGGACAAGCCCTTCCCAAGCTTCTTTCCAAGCTCGGGCAATTGCTTCGGGCCAAACACGACAAGTGCGGCCACGAAGATAAATATCATTTCTGGCCAGCCAAGCGGACCCATCAAATCACCATCCCGACGCCTACGGCGTCACCTCTGATGATAGCGGCGAGGTGGAAATACCGTCAACTTGGCGCCAGACGTTGCCGCTCGGTTAGTTCCGTGCCTCGAATCGGAGATAGCACTGAGAGATGCGATCGAGGAGCCCCGACTAATGTCGAATTATGGGTCGGAGATTCAGACTACTGGCGGCAATCGCCGGAGTTGGCGTGCTGGCGCTGGCTGGCAGCGGTCCTTTCTCCGCGCTGCTGCAGCAGCAGGTAGAGGCAGCCAGCAACCTTCGAGACATCTCACCCGAGAGACGCCAACAGGCGCTGAGCAGCTTCGGAAGAGTGTCGTCAACCGAGCCTTCAATCACCCGGACGGTCGCCAAGCAGAATGTCCAACCTCTTACCGCCGAAGACTACCTCGCGCTACTAGCCACGTTGGAACCACCCGAGCGTGAGCATGCTCGCGGACAGGCAGACATCTCTACGACCCAAGCCGGACCGGCGACATTGGCGCTATCGCGATTCTTTCCCCATCGTGGGTCACGCGAGTCTCAATTCTGGATCGAGACCACGTTCGCTGACGTCCCCAACATCGCGTTGCTACGCAATGCGTTCGCGCAGATTGAAATCGAGCGCGTGCAGCGGGTCGACGGCGTCAACATCCATGCCCATGACAGCCGATTCGAGACTGAGCACTTCGAGACGCTGGCACTTAATCCAACAGGCGCTTCGGGTCTGCACACAGCAATCCGCTCGGTGCGGGTAGCTGGTACCGCAAAGCGAGACGATATCGCCTACGTCACGGGGCGTCTGTCTCTGAAGCTTCCAATTGAGACGAAGGCAATTTCGCTCGACAAAGAGTCAATCGGCGTTCGGCAGCTGTCAGCATCTGGCGCGAGCGTCCAGCTGGTTGCCCTGGGCGGCAGCGAGGTCGCGTTCCGCACGACGGGACGACCCGAAGCTTATGTCACGGTCTTCGGTTACGACAGCGCCGGGCAACGCCTGGCGTCGGCTGGCGAGTCAGTCAGTGCGAACGGCGCAATCGCCGACCGAAAAGCGCTATTTCATGGCAAGTTGGAATGGATCGAAGTGGTCTTTGCAGGCGGCTACCTGAACAAGTCGTTCCCGTTCGTCCTGAAGGGCCCCGGAGCGCGGAGACGGCAGTCCATCGGCCCCCAGCCGAAACCCGCCGCTGGGCCACTAATCGTCGAGTTGCGTGCGCCGCAGGCGGCAAGCGCGCTGCCTAGCTGACCTCGATGACACGGCCCTCTGCCGCACGATAGAGGCGATCCCAGATCGTCTCGCCCACACCTTCACGCTCCGGCGCACGCACGAGAACGACGTCCACATCGAGATCGTCCAGCCGTCGCATTCCATCGAAGAGGTTGCGCCCGACTTCATCGAGGTCCGACCCGAGGTCGACGTGTGACACATCGGCGAAGTGGCCCGAGTCCTCGCTCACAACCATTACGCCAACCTTGCGGTCTTCGGCAGTTAGGTCGCGAACCTGTTCGGCCATGTGGGAGAGAACTGTGTCTCGATCTCCCACAAAAAGACGCACTTCGGCTCGCGGGGAGTAATGCTTGAGCAACATGCCGGGAGAAGTGGTGGCCTCTCCTACGGCAATGTGCCGAGCGGTGTAACCGACATTCGGCGCCAACTGACGGAGAGCTTCGAGGGTTACTCCACCGGGCCGCAAGACTGCCGGGGGATTGACAGTTAGGTCGAGAACCGTCGACTCCAAACCGACGGCGGTCGGCCCACTGTCGAGAATCAGCTCAACACGCCCGGCCAAATCCTGTTGGACGTGCTTCACCTGCGTCGGGCTCGGGCGAGCAAACAGGTTTGCGCTTGGGGCCGCGATTGGTGTCCGCGCCGCACGGATCAACGCAACTGCGACCTCATGCGCAGGCAGGCGCACTGCCACCGTATCGAGTCCGGCCGAAACCGTGGGTGGAATCCGGTTGGAGCGTTCGAGTACCAGTGCCAATGGTCCCGGCCAGAACGCGTTCGCCAGAGTGTAGGCTAACGGAGGAATGTTCGTCGCCACGGCATCGAGCTCATTGGGATCGGCGATGTGAACGATGAGCGGATCCGAGGTTGGTCTCTGCTTAGCCGCAAAGATTTTCGCCACTGCCGCGGGGCAGGTCGCGTCCGCGCCGAGCCCGTAGACCGTTTCGGTCGGGAACGCAACGAGACCACCGCGCCGAATGACCATGGCCGCCGTCTCGATGACGCTCGATTCCGGCTCGGTTCTATTAACCGAGAGAACCCGCGTCTCTACAACAGGAAATTCGCTGGCCAAGACTTAAGTGTCGAACAAGGAGCGGCCTACCATCTGCTCGGGACGTTCGAATCCGAAGAAGTCCAAGATGGTGACGGGCAAGTCGAGGATGCTGGGATTGGAACGCGAGAACGGCCTGCTCATCAGTAGGGTCCCGGGCACCAGATCGCGCGACATCGAATGATCGCCCGACCAGGCCCAAGGGTTGATATCGACGACGTTCGGCCCAGTTTCCATCATGACCGACGGACTCGAAATCCGATACCCAGGAGTGCAGCCAACCAGCATTTCAGGCATGTCTGGCGTATGCTCGCCCGAGTAGATGCTGTCGCGAGCAAATACCTTATCGATCGGCCTCGTATTCGTGTCGGGATCGCTGATTGCTTCGAGCTCACGAGTGATGCGAGCAATCAACTCAGGTTCTTGTTCCGCGCTGACAATACCACGTTCTTCGCGGCCCACACGGTTCAGATAGAGGCCATTGAAACCGACGCCATAGGCTGCCGTCTTGTCCCAATCAATATCGAGATAGCTTGTCTCTTCCTTCCGACGCGCTTCGTCCTTCAGCACAAGATAGCCGTTCTCTCGCAGCCACGTATTGAGATGGAATTGGCGCCCGAACTGAGCAAAGCCGTGATCCGAGCACACGACCAACAGAGTGTCATCGTCGACCGACGGCAGCACCTTGCCAACGAGCTTGTCCATCTCTTCATAGAGATGATGGATGTAGCCCGAGAAGCGCACATCGCTCCTCCCGCGAGTCGGGTGATCCTCATCCATATTCCGCCAGAGCATGTGGGTATCCTGATCCGTCGAGGACACATAGAAGTAGAACAGGCCCGATTTGAATTGGGACCACTCATGATCGAACAAGGCCAAGCGGTCCTCAAGAATCAACTCAGCCTGCTTGACGTAGTGCTCGTCGGTAAAGATCTCATAGTTGAGCGCGTTCATGTCCGCTGGCAGACCCTTGGTCCAAAACGGCCCGATCTTACTAGCGATCTCGCCACCCACCTCTTCGGGATAAGTGACCGGCATGGCCTGGTCTTCTGGATCGATGTTGATCGGCGAGACGTACATCTTGAAGTGCGGATGAACGCTGGTCACCAAGATGCGAGCGATGCCTGCCACGGTCACGATGCCACCGGGCACCAGTTCGAAGCGCAGCTTGATCCAGTCGCTGAATTCGCCCTCTTTCAAGACCAACTGCTGGCCTTGGATGTCCACACGAACGACCGGCTCCGTCGGATCCACGTAGACCTGGAATGGCAGACGGACTTGCCCCGGGTCTGCCGTATTCATACCGTTCGGCGGACCCAAAATATCAGCATCCACGCGACCGGAGTTGACACGAATACGAATCAACTCCACGGTGCTGAGCTTTTCGAACGTCTCGTCGGGGTCGCTTGTGTAGTACGTCGAAATCCCGAAAGAATCGACGAGGTCGGGCGTGCCCATGCCGCTGATCGCACGGGTGGCGGTCTCTTCGACAGGGAAATTGGTCGGAATCTTGATTACCGTGGCAGGAATACCCGCTTCGGTGAGGTAGGCCCAGAACGGCTTGCCGTAGCGCAGATTCTGTGTGTCGCCGCCCTCCAGGGTAATCTCGTAATCACCGAGTTGGATTGAGCGCGTCACGTCCCGCGATTCCCAAATGGCGAAGAACGGCGCGTAGGTCAACGGATTTCGTGCGATGAAGTCTGGAATCCTGTGGCCACCCGGCGTCATGCCGGTAATGAAGCTGCTCCAAGCCACCGGGCTGAGCGCCGGCATCGTCGTCTGTAGGGGGCGGAAGGCGCCCATGGCTTCCAGCTTCTTGAAGTTGGGCATCCGCCCCTGATCCATCAAGGCACGGATGATCTTGGGGTCCATGCCGTCGAGACCCAGCACGACGACTTTCTTGCCGTTGGGGTCGCCGACAGAATTGGCCCCGCAACCTGCCATCGTGGCGGCTGCCATTGATTGGCAGAACTGGCGGCGTGAAGTTTTCATCGTCGCCATTCATTATGAATTAAGCACAGCCGAAGCGGTGGAGCGCGATTGGCAGGGTCGAAAAAAAGAGGGCCTATCCGTCTCCGGATAGACCCATTAGGGTGTAGAACTTGTGTAGCGGTTAAGCTTTCTTAGCCTGCCCGCCGTTGCGCCGCATTGGCTTGAGGGCGAAGTAGCCCTTTGCCAGGTTCGGCTTGATCTTGATCGCTTGTTCGAAGCAACGGACGGCTTCTTCGTCCTGTCCCATCGCTTGTAGTGCAACAGCGAGATTGAGGTGAGCTTCAGCTAGCTGAGGGTTCAACTCTGCCGCCTTGCGGTAGTGAATGGACGCCTCTTGATGGTTACCCACCTTCTGCTCAAGCAGTCCAGCGTTAAAGGCAACCTCAGCCGAGTCGGACTTGATCTCGGTGAGCTTGACGTACAACTCGCGAGCGGCGTCGAAGTCCTCTTGCGAAACTCGGACGGAGGCCAGTCCGAGCAAGGCTTCAGGGTCGTCTTTGTGTTGCTTGAGGACATCTTCGAACGACTTCGCGGCGGAATCGTAGTCTTCCATGCGGAGTTGAGCGATGCCCAAGTTGAGGGAGACTTCAGGCCAGTCATGGCGATGCTTGAGGCAGCGCTCGTAGAGCATGGACGCCTGCTGCCACTGTCCGTTCTTGTGTAACGTGGCACCCAAGCGGAACAGTGGCTCGGGCGAACTGGTGGCTTCGGCAACCTTGTCGTAGTAGCCAACTGCCTGATCCCAGTTCTCGTTACGCTCGTGCATGACGGCCAAACTATAGAGCGCGGGTAGTGAGTCAGCGTCGAAACTCAGCACTCGTTCATAGAGCTTCTGAGCGTCATCAATGTCGCCCTGTTCTTGGTAGCAGGCTGCGAGATTGAGGTGAGCCTCAATGGAATCGGACTTGATCTCCACGGCTCGCTTGTAGGCCTTGCGGGCAGTATCGTGGTCGCCCAGTTTCTGAGTGATCAACCCGAGGTTGTACCAGCCTTCGAACGAATCGCCTTCGAGAGCGGTGAAGCTCTGATAGTGATCACGTGCCTCTTCGAGGTTCTCCAACCGGTAGCAGATGTAGGCCAAGCCTTCCTGCGCCCGCGGATTGTCTTCCTCAATGGCAACCAGTTGTCGGAAGCATTTCTCCGCGTCAGAGAAAGCGCTGTTCTTCGTGTGTAGCCCGGCGAGGTTAGCGAGCGCCTCGGCGGACTCACCATTCTGCTCCAGTGCAGCAATATAGTGCCGTATCGCCTCGTCGGTTTCGTCGGCAATCTGATACGAAACACCAATCCCGAATAGCGCCGTAAAGGAGTCTGGCTCCGACTCAAGATACTTCCGGTAAGCTTGGCGCGCCGCTTCGGCATCGTTCAGCTTGAGGCAGCATCCGCCGAGACCAAGGTGGGCTTCGATCAACTCAGGCGAGTGTTCAATAGCGTTGTCGAACGCGGTCCGGGCATTTTCATGCCTGCCTATCGCCTCGAGAGCCAACCCGTAGTTAAAATGAGCCGCGCCGTTTTGGTCGTCGACACGGAGGAGCTGATCGTAGGCGTCAACCGCACGATCGTAATCCTTTTGCTCCAGATGAATCTGATCCGTGGCGGTGCAGATCTCGGCTTCGTCGCCACCCGCTTCTTGCGCGCTGCTCAACTCCGCCAATGCCTGCTCAAACTCACCGCGCAGGTAGTGTCCCACCGCCGACGCATAGTGATCCGCGCCAACGCTTTCGTCACTTAGAGAACCGTCAGTCAGCGGTTTGGCTAATTCGTCAAGCAAGGCCACGTCGTCCAGGTTTAGATCTGGTGGCGCAATCTGCTCGGAATCGGACGGCTCACTGCGGTGCGTAAATCTTAGGTCGCCTAGGATCTTCATCTCACAGCTCCCTTCTTTTCCCCAAACCCGACTCTTGCAGAGGCGCAAGGCCAGGCTCTAGTTGACTCAAAATAGATCGGCGACATTGTTGCGCTCGCCTCCATCTGTCTCTTCGCTCTCGACGAATCCCGCGCTCAGAGCGTAGGACTCACGAGAGTCTTCTTCCGCCGAATCAGCCGCAAAGACGTCTTTTTCTGGCGGAGTCAAAATTACAGAACCGCTCGGTTCTAAGATCTGGTTGACCGATGCCACTTGGCATAGGAATTCTTCGGACATCGACGGGATAGGCTGCATAGCTGGTGAACCATCTACCACTCCTCTCTCGGGCGGCTCTTGAAACTTCATCTCCGCGGTCCGCAGAGCGACATGGAGTGCATTCGGCCAGGCCATCAGTTCAGTCGGGAGCAGAACGGTTGACTCATCTTCTACAGGTGCAGTCGCTTGCGGGTCCGGGACCGGGAACGATATCTGTGCCGTCTTTTCGGTCGCGCGAAACACCACCGGATCAAAGGTTCCCGAAGCTGTTCCGTTGAGCGACGACTTACGTAAACCCAAGGGCTCTAGCGGTCCCAAGAGACTGACGCGATCGGGACCGGCAAGCTCCAAGGCATCGGTCCAAGGCTTCAAAGGATAGCCACCCTCAGGCAAGAACGCGGCGGGGTCAACCTTTCGCATGGCCACAGAGGCGCGTAGTTTTGGCCTTTTTTTCTTGGGTATGACTTTCGCAGCAGGCTTGCCGATTGGCAGAGAAGTGTCAGCCGTATCGGTCACCGCCTCGAAGCTTGAGGGCTCGTGTGGGTCGGCAGCCAACTGAGCGACTTCGGGCTCTGGAGGAGTAAGATCCGCCGACTGTTCCTCTGCAAACTCGGCGAAAATCTCGGGCGGAGTTAACGCTTCTTCAGGCTCGGCCAGCTCAAGAGCATCGAGCTGTAGTTCGGGAGCGTCTTCGATGCCAACGTCCCCAGACTCGACAGCCGATTCTACCGGAAGCGAGTCGAGCTGAGGAAGGCCGCTCGGCGACGGCTCCAATCTAGCAAGCTCGTCCACCGGTTCAGGTTTGGCGACGGGCTGGGCAGCTGAAGCAGATGACTCTTCGGCAAGCGAGAGCAACGCAGCGAGCGCATCCTCGCCTGCGTCCTTAGCAGTCGTGGCGACTTCAGGAGCGGCAGTTGTCTCCTGAGAGGCCTGTGCAGATTGCGCCTCTGCATCGGTGGCTCCAATCTTGTCTGCTAGCTTCCAGAGTTCATCGACTTCGGCTGAGCCCGACTTACCCTCAGGCAACTTGCTTTCGGACGAGCCTTGCCCCAACAGAATATGGTCCACGGAGGATGTGTCGGCGGACGGAATAGGCAGCGGCGAAGCCGCTTGCTCTGGCGCGGACTCCTCAATGAGCAGACGTTCGATCGTCTGCTTCTTGTACAGATCGGAGTGCTCATCGCAGCAGAACTCGGACTTTCCAGTCCAAGCCCGTAGCCGGGGTATCTTCTCGTGACAGAGCAGACAATGCATAGGTGACGAATCCGCGGTCGAGGCACTAGCAGCCCCGGCCTCAATTGGATTCTGCCTACCCTCGAACAGGCGAGCGATACGCGCCACACCCTAGTCACCTGGAGAAGTACACGTAGTACTATGAGTCCTAAGCGAGGAACCTTACTCCTATGTATCTGAAAACAAAGGAACTCGCCTCTCAGGAACGGAACTCGGCACAGAGGGAAGTTACGAGAGGAGTACCTCGAAAAAGACGAGTTGGGGAGGAGAAAGGCAAGCGGCCTCGGAACTATCCGAGGCCGCCTGGACTACTGAACGGTGTTGTTGGAGTCGTCAGGCAGGTCGCCCAAGAACTCTTCAACGATTTGTCGTTGCTGCTGCTCGCTCATCGACGACTTCACAAGCTGGGCTGCGGCGCGGATGGCCAGATCAGCGGCGGACTTCCGAATCTCGATCAGAGCAATGCGTTGCTCGGCAGCAATTCGGGATAGACCTTGCTCAACCGTCTTCTGCGACTCGGCCTTCGCCTCGTCGATCATCTTCTGACGCATCTGCTGCGCCTCGACGCGGGCCTCTTTCACGAGATCGTCAGCCTTGCGCAAGGCGGCATCGGAGTTGCTCTGCGCTTGTGCAATCGCTTCTTCAGCCGCCTGTTGAGCTTGCTCGGCCTTGGTCAAAGCGTCGTGAATGCGCTTTTCACGATCGTCGAGGGCCTTCAAGAGAGGACCCCACGCGATTTTAGACAAGATACCCAGAGTGATGACGAAGACGATGACCGTCCAGATCATCAACCCTGGGTCGAATTTTAAGAGTTGCTCGGCCATAATCTACCTATGTCAGGAAGATGATGACGAAGCAAACAGCAAGCGCGATGACAGCGACGCCTTCCAGCAAAAACAAAGGCAGCTGGAATGCGGCAGTGATATCTTTAGCCGCTTGGGGCTGACGTGCGATCGACTCGGTGGCTCCTGCCGTCAAACGACCGATGCCGAGACCGGCCCCAATCGCAGCAAGACCGGCACCGATGCCGGCTCCCATGTAGCCCCATGTGCTGTTAACGACCTCGCCGCCGTCTTGCGCGAAGACCGCAGCTGGGGCAACCAAGAGCACCAGCATAGCTAGCAGCATGATTCTAGCCGCCTTTTTCGTGGTGAGTTGCATCTGGATATTTCTCCTCTAAATACGAAGACTCAATGCTCGGAATGAAGACCCATCCCGATAAAAATCGAAGACAAGAGCGTGAATACGTAGGCCTGAATGAAGGCTACGATGAGTTCAAGGATGCTAATGGCAACCGCAAGCGGCACCGAGATCGCGGACATCCACACACTCTGAAACACAAAAATGAAGCTGACCATGACCAAGATCACGATGTGACCCGCCGTCATATTCGCGCCGAGACGAATCGTCAACGCAATTGGCTTCACAAACAAACTCATTACTTCAATGAGGAAGACCAACGGCACGATGGGGACTGGCGTACCCGGAGGCCCTGCCATGTGCTTGACGTACTTGACCGGCCCTTGGTCGAATACGGCCATGATCACAATCAACGCGAAGGTGATCAGTGATAGCGTCGCCGTCACGTTCAGGTTGCTGGTCGCGGTGTAACCGCCAGGAACCATCCCGAGCAGGTTGCACATCAATATGAAAAAGAAAATGGTGCAGAGGAACGGTGTGAATCGCGCGCCCCATTTGTGGCCCATCGCGGGAACCGCGATTTCGTCACGAATGAAAACCACGATGGTCTCAAGGACATTGGTGATGCCGGTCGGAGCACCTTCGAGCCGGACCCGTCGCATCGCCCAAGCGAACATGGCGATCAGCAGCCCCGAGGCGATCAGCATCATGAGTACGGCCTTGCTGATACCCCACTCCTGAGCGAAGTGGTTTTCAAGCGGCACATTCACGATGTGATGCATGATGACTTCGGCCAGAGTCTCCTCATGTCCGCCGCCATGGGCTTCCGCCTCAGCACCGTGCTCCTGAGCAAAGGCCGCGACAGCAAGCAAAAACCCTAATGTCGTTCTAACGATCATCTTGAGTGAATGAACCGCTGATAGCGGAATCCTTCCCAAACTTGCATTACCGAATAAGTCACAAAAAGAGAGCCCACAAAGGCCATCTCATCAAACCAACCGCGCGCGAGAACAATTACCAGCGCAGAGAGCACCAGGGCTGTCCGCAGCAGCAGTCCACGAAGAAAAATCTTCATCGCTGGCTCGTTCGGCCGACTCATCCAGTAGCGCAACAACAATTCAGAGACGAACGCAGTGCCCAGGCCAATCGCCGCACCTGCACAAATCGCCCCTATCACTTGTTGATCCCCATCGCTTTCGCCAGGTTGTAGAAGCCGACCACGATTCCCACTACCAAACCAGAAACTGCCGCCGTCGGGTTAGCGTCGAAGTACTCTCCCAGCGCATAGCCCGCAAACAGACCGCCGATAACACTTCCACTGACCGTTCCACCGACCCCAGCTGCAAGCCCACCTGATCGCTTTTGACGATCAGGCTCCGACCGATCAGGCTGGTTATCCTCCGATTCCCTCATCGCGGCCAAGCCGCCAGGTCGAACAACGTTGAATGTGGTGTCGGGAGAACCTCTTGCCGGGACAACCCTCGGCGAATCAGTAAATTTGACGATAGCAAAGACCCGGCAGCCGCTTCAATACAGACGGCTCCGTGGCGTGAAGAAAACGTGCGGCCGCAGCCGAAACGGATGGGCGGTGCCCGTTACGAATACGGGGCATTTTCTTACCTGGACTGACTCGCAGGTAACACTCGCCGTCGCGCGACGGATCTAGACCACACATGCTAATGACCCCTCTTGCCGAGTACATACACCGTTGACTAGGAGTTCACCTGACGTCACCCGTTCGTGTCTGGCGGAAGCTCTAAGGTAAAAACGACGGGACGGTTTAGGGCAACCAGAGCGCAGGCAAATCGACGACGCCCACCCCATACTCGCCACAGGGGATAACTGTGCTCGGCGAGAAGTTACTTTGTGACCGATACGTTCTAGAGGAAAAGCTCGGCTCTGGCTCTCTAGGCGATATCTATCGGGCGACGGATACACGATCGAATCGACCCGTGGCGATCCGCCTCGTCACCGAAGTCCAAGACCCGTTAGCATTGGCGACCTACTACCGCCAATGGGCAATCCAGGCGGGAATCCGCCATGAGAACGTCGGGGTGATCCTCGACATCGGCGAGGCGATGGAGGACGAGGAGCGTTATCCAGTCGTGGTAACGCCCCTGATAGAAGGCACGGCTCTCCGTGACCTCTTTGTGCAGCCTTTGCGCAACTCGGACCCCAAGGATTGGTTGGCCGCCATCACCAAGGCGGCATGGGGACTGCAGGCCGCCCACGAGCGAGGCCTGATTCACGGACGACTCCACTCGGGCAACATACTGCTCGACAGAGACGGAGGCGTTCGAGTTGTGGACTTCGGTTCGTCTGGCTCCGCCAAGAGAACGGACGGAGTCCGAAGTGACTTAGCGGGGCTAGGTGCCATCTGCTTCGAAGCGCTGACCAGTGCAGAGGCTCCGACCGAGAGGTCCGATGGAGAAGCGGCTCTGGCTACAGCGCCAGCTACGACTAGTGAAATCAGTGGCGTCATCGTTGACACACTGTGGCCAGAAACAGAGCGCCACTTCTCAAGCGCTAAGAAATTTGCCATCGCTCTTGCCGACGCGCTGCGGAGTGCCGGTGGGGAGTCCGAAAGGTCCAACATTGCACCTGTAACCCCGCAAGGACCGTCGGTTGAGGGTGGCACGTCCCGGGAACCGGTTTCGCAGCCAACGATCGCTCTTGACCCGGTCTCAACCGATGAGCACATTGCCACGGACTTGAAGGGACTCGGTGAGCGACTCAGTCAAGAGGAATCCGTCACTGCGAGTGACGACCCAATCGCAACGATCGAAGAGCGAGCGGCACGGGAGCCCGATTTGGGCGAAGCGGTCCGACTGCTCGAATCCGAAGCCGTTGCTAGCCCCGACTCCTCTCGACTCAAACGACTGATCGCTCTGTACCGCGACAAGCTCGACGTGGTCTCGGAGGTCCTGGCACGAATCGAGCAACTTGAGGCCGCTGGCAAGTTTGACGAAGCTACCGAGCAGCGAGTGATTCTGCGATCGATTCATCCGGCCAATCGTCCAGACATCCCACCGGTTAGCAGCACGCCCGACCCGCCTCCGAAGACGACGACCAGCGAAACACCCGTCACCGATGCGGTCGAACTTCCCAACCTATCTGGCCAGCCGACTATCATCCACGAGAAAGAGCCTACAAATTCGATCAAACAATCCACGCCCACCGATACGGCCTCAGTCGGCGACGACAACGAGCTCGAAAAGCGCGAGTTGTTCTGGGTTGCCGCCCGCCGAAAGCAAGCTGACCAGGCAGGAGTGGAGCCGCAGCAAGCGACAGCATCGGTCCCAGAAAAGGTCGATTGCGCCGAAGTCAAGGCGGCTGCGGACTCCACAGAAGCAGACAATCCGGCTAAACAACCCGGCAAGTTCGACGAATCCTTCCACAAGGCAGCAGAAGCGCTCGCCCCGCGCGTGGCGTCCTTGTCAGCCTCGATGAAGTCACAGCTCCAGCAGTTGAGCAGCCCCGATGAAAGTCAGAAAGAAGAGAAAGAGAATACGGACCGCGAGCCGCCGAAGCAAGCAGAGAAGGCTGCGCCACCACGTCCCAAATGGATGTATATAGTCGGCGCAGCGATCGTCGTGATCCTCCTGCTAGCCCTGGCGTTGCTCTTCAGCGGATCTGATACCGTTCCGGTCTCAGCGGTGGTACGCCAGACGGAAATCCGGGCCTACCCAGCTCAAGCTGAGATCCTGCTTGATGGTGAACTCTGCGGCTCAGGCGAGTGCGCTGTCGAACTCGAGATTGGAAGCCACCGCGCAACGGCACGACTGGCCGGGTTTGAATCGGATTTCGAGATCTTCAATGTAGAGGCCCCCAGGGAGGGCGTCGCGGTCGAAGACACACCCCCGCAAAGGGTAGAGATGTACCTGACTGCGCTGTTCCCCTCGCTGGATATCGAGACGGACTTGGCCCGTGGTACCGTTTTCTTGGACGACATTGAAGTCGGTGAGATTGAGGACGGCGCGTTCTCACTGCGTGAATTGGCCGACGGCTACCACGAGCTGCAAATTCGGTCGGGCGCGGTCGAGACAACCGTCGTGGTCGAAACCAAAGCTGGCTCAGCACCCATCATCACCAGCGTCGAGAGCCGTGAAGCAAAGGTACTCGTTGCTTCCAGCCTGTCTACGACGGCCACGGTTTGGAGTTCGACGCCCACCGTAGGGATCGCCGTAGACGGAGAAGAGCACGGCCCATCGGGTCCCGAGGGGTTGAAGATCGCTGGACTTGCCGAGGGTCCGCACCGGGTCGGAACCGACGGATCTGGAGCGATCGCGAGCTTCCGAGCTGACAATCGCCCGCGACTGGCGATTGCAGTCAACACCGACCGCAATGTCGGCGGACTCCGCATCGTCACCGGTCAGGACGGCGCGACCGTCTATCTGAACGATCGGGCCTATCGACGCAAGACCGCGAGAGGGTCCCTACTGGTCTTTCTGTATCCTGGCACCTACCGGGTGCGGGTGGAAAAACCGGGCTTTGTTTCGACGCCTGAGTATTCCGTCAAGATCACCAAGGGTGCGCGTGAGGCGATCACCGCCGATCTTGTGGCACAACCACAGCTTGCAACACTCTCGCTTAGGGGCGCGACACCGGGCGCGGAGGTGCGCATCGACGGCGAGCGAGTCGGCGAAGTATCCCCGGACGGAAGCTTCTCTTACGAGGCGGTGAGGGCCGGCGAACGCGTCATTCAGGTCGGCAAGGCTGGTTACCGCAATCGCACGGTGGAACGGCAGTTTGAGATTGGGCAGGAGACGTCGATCGATGGCTCGCTGGTACCGAGTACAGGGGATCTAACGGTCTCGGTCTCTCCGCCCGATGTCGCCGCGCATCTGGTCGTCCGCAACTCCCAGGGAGCCATCGTTCAACTAGAGAATCGGCGCGCCTCGGCACTACCAGAAGGCGGCTATCGCATTGAGGCATCTGCGAACGGCTTCCGTTCGATCACATCCGAGGTCCGAGTGATCGGCGGCGAGAACGTCGTCGCTGAAATCAGGTTCGTTTCGCTAGCAGCACCGAAACCCATAGGACCGCAGGACCTAACCAAGGCGTTCGCCGCTGATCCGGCGTGGAGCCGTCGAGGTGACCAGTTGATTCGCCGAGGTGGCGGAGTCGTACTGGTCCCGGCGATGGGAGTGGGCAAGTACCGCTTCGCCGTCAATTTGCTGCGTGGCCGACGGCTGCAATGGGTCGTCGACTATGTGGACAGCGAGAACTATGGTTGGTTTCAGCTCGGTCGGAACAACTTCATCCGCTCCATCGTTTCGCAGGGGCAGCGATCAAGACCATACCAAGAGCCGCACGGGCTGGCGGAGTTCCGAGCGGTCACGATCGAGGTCGACGTGAAAGACGAGGAGATCGTCCATCGCTTTCTGAGGAACGGCGAGTGGGTCGAACTCGACCGCTGGAAGTTCACCGGGGCTAACTTCGCGAAGGGTCGGTTTGGATTCCGACTGCCTGGTCGAGATGAAATAGCAGTGCACGCCCTCGAGTTCACCGCGAGGCCCTAAAAACGCGAAAACCCTGCCGGGCCTAAAAGTGACGTCAGCAGGGACCAGGTGTCTGAGTGCCAAAAGACACTTAGGCCTTCGCTGCGGAAGCGTGAACGAAGAAAAGGGGTGCAGCCGTTGGCCGCACCCCTTTCTAGGAACTTGATTGTATTGAGCGAGAAGCGGCTACTTGCGCTTCTGCTGCTTCTGCTGACCGACACGGACCTTGTTCATGTTGGCCTTCTTCTCGGCCCAAGCCGTCCAGTCGAAGCGTTTCGATGCGCCTGCGAGATAAACGTCTACGTCCGTACCCTTTGGCAGGGCGGCAATGACGCTGGCGTGATCGCCCGTCTCAGGGTTCCGGATCGTGTAACTCTTGGTGTTTGCAATGCTACCCATATCAGCTTCAGGCTACCACATAGACCAGCTGATCACGGTGCTTTGGTACGCTGTTGCTCATTCACAAGAAGATGACTCTCGAAGATCTGCAAGCCGAACTCGAACGCCGCAATCAAGCAGCGGAGGCCGGAGGTGGCCCCGAGCGAATCGAGCGGCAACACTTGGCGGGCAAGATGTCCGCCCGGGAGCGTGTCGAGCTGCTCCTCGATGAAGGCACGTTCGAGGAGTTGGACCGGCTCGTCGTCCACGATTGCCGCGACTTTGGCATGGAAGAGCAGAAGGTGCCTGGCGACGGCTTTGTCACCGGCTACGGAGAGATTGACGGCCGACAGGTCTTCGTCTTTGCTCACGACTTCACGGTAATGGGAGGATCACTATCCGCATCCAACGCCCAAAAGGTCTGCAAAGTGATGGATCTTGCCGTAAAGACGGGGGCGCCGGTTATCGGACTGAACGATTCAGGCGGAGCGCGTATCCAAGAGGGTGTCGCCTCGCTCGCCGGATACACCGATATTTTCTTGCGCAACACGCTGGCCAGCGGGGTCGTACCCCAGATTTCGGCGGTCATGGGCCCCTGCGCGGGCGGTGCCGTCTACTCGCCAGCCATCACGGACTTCGTATTCATGGTCGACAAGACCAGCCATATGTTCGTGACCGGACCCGACGTCATCAAGACCGTCACGCACGAATCCGTCACCAAGGAGGACCTTGGCGGCGCCGAGACCCATAACGAACGATCGGGCGTGGCACACTTCTTGGCGCATGATGACCGCGAATGTCTCCAGATGGTTCGGGAGTTGTTGTCGTACCTGCCGTCTAATAACCTCGATGACGCGCCCCTTGTCGCGACGGAAGACCCAGACGATCGACGCGATGAGGCACTCGATACGGTCGTCCCGACTGATTCCCATCAGCCCTACGACATCAAAGAGATCCTAACCAAAGTGTTGGATGACGGGCGATTTTTTGAAGTCCATTCGACGTTTGCGCAGAATATCGTTGTCGGCTTCGGGCGACTGGCAGGCAAGAGCGTCGGCATCGTCGCCAACCAGCCAGCTGTTCTCGCTGGCTGCTTGGATATCAACGCATCGCTGAAAGCGGCGCGATTTGTCCGCTTCTGCGACGCCTTCGGTATCCCGATTGTCACGTTTGAAGATGTCCCTGGATTCTTGCCCGGCTCGGAACAAGAGTACGGCGGCATCATTAAGCACGGGGCCAAGCTGCTCTACGCCTACGCGGAGGCGACGGTTCCGAAGCTCACCGTCATCACGCGCAAGGCTTACGGTGGGGCCTACTGCGTCATGGGGTCGAAGCATCTGCGAACCGACATGAACTTTGCCTACCCGACCGCCGAGATTGCCGTGATGGGCCCGGAGCAGGCCGTCAATATCGCTTACCGCAGGGAGTTGGAGGCTGCCGGTGAAGACGCCGACGCTCTACGGCGAGAGAAGACGGAAAGTTTCCGTGCTCGTTTCGCGAACCCCTATATCGCTGCTGAGCGGGGCTGGATCGACGAAGTGATCTTGCCGCGCGATACGCGGCCCAAGCTGATTCGGGCCTTGAAAATGCTGGAAAACAAAGTCGACGACACACCTCGCAAGAAGCACGGCAACATTCCGTTATAAACGTAACTTCGCGCACTTCGTCAACGAACGGAGGTGAGGGATAGAGCCCACGCTGGCTCGGAGTTTAGACAGGCAGCGCGGTACACTGCGATCGTTCCCATGGAGTCGATTTACTACGTTCTCACGTGGCTCTGCCACAGAAAATGCAAACACTGCTACGAGGACCGTTTTCACCCGTACTACGGCGAAAAGTTAGACGCCGTCGTCGCCGAGTCGAAAGCCAACTTCCCCGGAGTCATCGCGAACCTGCCGGAGCGCATGACCTACCTCGACACCAACCGGCCCAAGGCTGGCGGGGGATTCAAGGAAAGCATTGGACGAATCATCCTGGCTGGCGGCGAGATTCTGTTAGAGCCGATTCGTGAGTCGGTCCTCTACCCTGCGCTCGACTTGTTGACCGAAAAATATCGCGAACGGGGCGGCGTTCGGTTGATGATCCAGACAACTGGCGATCTCGTGACCGAAAAGATCGTCTCTGAACTGCTCGACCACAGTGTGTGGAACATCTCTGTCTCGGGGCTAGACGCGTTCCATGAGGGCATGGAATCAGAAGACATCAGAGACAGGCTCCAAGACAAGCTGACGAAGATTTTCGAATCACTTGGCATGCAGAGCTACGACGGCGTATCTGACCGCGCTGGCACCCCGTCTTCGGACGACCGCTGCTATCACTTTTTTGGAGCGACGCCTGACTCTTGGATTGGGGCACTCTGGCCCCGAGGTCGCGCACACCAGAACGAGCTATCGACGGCGACTCTTGCCGACAACTTTTGCGGGCGCTGGTCGGGAGGGCAGGGCTTCTTGGACTACAAGCACTCGGGCTCCGAGGTCTCCATCGACCCCACCGGCAACGTCTACCCCTGCTGCATTAAGACCAAGCTGCCCATCGGAAATCTGCTCAACGACAACCTAGAAGCGATCTTGGAGAGCCACGTCGGTGACCCGGTCTACGAGGCGATCTCCATGGGGCACCCTGAACGAATGGGACTCTCGCACGGTTGGAGCGTCGACGACTTCCTTGATAAGTCCCTCACTACAACTTCATCCGGCAAGGAGTATCGCAACTTATGCATCGGCTGCGATCGCTTCCACGAAGAAGTGCTGATGGCCGGTGAAGGACTCGTACAACTCGAATCGGCCAACTCGGCAACATGACCGTAAGCGCCCTAACTCGGCGCAGCTTGTTGCTCACGGCATGTGCCGTTGGCTGCGGCAATTGGCGTCGTGCGCGCGGACCGTTCACTGTCTTCACCTGGGCAGGGCCGTGGGGCGACACATTCGAACGCGCCCTGAAACCGCTCTTTGAGGAGGCCACCGGCGAGACGGTCGTCTTCGACAACGGTTGGGGCGAGGAGATTCCCAAGCTACTGATCGCTCCCGCGAATCAACCGCCCTATGACGTGATGATCGTGGCCCCGTTCATGGTGTACCCCGTGATTCGGCAAGGCCACTTCGCATCGCTTGACTGGGACCTGATCCCGAACGCAGCCAACCTTCACCGCAACGCGCTCGACAACTGGGTAGCGCAAGAGTCCTGGGGTCTGACCTGGCCCGATGCCTTACATACTGGAATCTGTCGCCGCTCCGAATCAGAATTGCCGTCCGACTGGGCCGACGTGCTCAAGAAGCGAGCAGGTTTCTATCGCGCCTCGTACATGTCGCTCTACACCTTTGCCGCGGCCTACGCTCCAGGCCAGGCCGCCGACGCGATCGAGCAAGACTTCAACGGCGTGTTCGATTTTGCCAAGAGCAACAAATCACGTATTGCGCACTGGTGGGCGACCTCGCCGGACATGGCGTTCAACCTCTCACAGGGCAACGTCGATGCAGGCAATATCCACAGCGTCGACGCATACCACTTGCTCCGCGACGGCCAGCAAGTAGATTTGTTGATTACGCCGGACCGCGCACACTTCCAAGCAATTTGGCTCGTACCCAAGGGTTCACAGATGAAGACGCTCGCGCATGAGTTCCTCAACCAATTCGCGAGCTTCGAGTTCCAACGCGAGTACGCCGCTGCCGGCTTCCCTACGCCGCACCCGCGAGCGGCAGCTGAACAAGCGGCCAGCGATCCGCTCTGGAGGAGGATCAATCCGCACACCGAATCTGACTTCAGAGCGTTGCGCTACTACCCCTACGACGCTTACACAGACAATTGGAATGCAATGACTGAGCGCTGGAACCAAGAGGTGCTCGTCTAGCCGAGCCTGCCAATGATCGAGTTGGTTGATATCAGTAAGTCGTTTGGCGATGTCATCGCGCTCCAGGACGTGTCGCTCACGGTAGCGCCAGGCGAGTTCGTGGCTGTACTGGGCCCCTCCGGCTGCGGAAAGACGACCCTTCTCCGAGCGATCGGCGGCTACGTGCCGGTGGATCGTGGTTCGGTATGGCTCAGCGGCACCGACGTGACCGCCAGCCCGCCCGAGGCGCGACGCGTCGGTATGGTTTTTCAGGACTACGCCCTATTCCCTCACATGACAGTGCTCGAAAACGTGGAGTTCGGTCTCAAGATGCGCGGCGAAGACAAGGCGTCGCGGCAGGACAAGGCACGCTCCGTCCTGGCTCTGACCGGCATGGATGGAACCGAGCAGCGCAGGCCGGCAGAGTTGTCGGGCGGGCAGCAGCAACGCGTCGCCGTCGCCCGCGCTATCGCCCACGAGCCCAGCGCCCTTTTACTCGACGAGCCGCTCGCCAACCTGGACCGTAACATACGACTGCGGCTGCGGGACGAGTTGCGCGCGCTTCAGCAACGCCTCAAGCTCCCCACCATTCTTGTTACCCACGATCAAGAAGAAGCTCTGGGCATCGCCGACCGCACCGCCATCATGAACCGCGGACGCATCGTACAAATCGGCGGTGCGTTTGACCTCACCATGCATCCCGCCGAGCCATTTGTCTCAGAATTCTTGGGATTGACCGAATGAAGGAATCGCAGTCCAACCGTTGGCTGGCCGCACCGGCAGCCGCGCTGTGGGCCGTTGGCGTCGCACTGCCACTGCTGCTGGTCCTTCGCATGAGCCTCTACTTCCGTGGCGACGTATCGGGTCCCCGTCAGTTCGAGACGCTATTCTTCGAACCCGGCACTTGGACTCTCGCGAACTTTGCCAAGATCCTCACCGAACCGTTTTACCTCGGTACTCTTTCGTTCACGGTCCGCCTGGCACTCACCACAACCCTGCTAACCCTCACCCTCGGCTACGTCGTTGCCTATGCGATCTACCGCGCAACACCGGTCGGAAAAGTCGTGCTGATCGTTCTCGTCATACTGCCGAAGTTCACCAATATCCTCGTCTTCGTGTATGGCCTCAAGATGATCTTCGGCCCTAGTGGGTTCTGGCCAGTCGTCGCGGGCGAAGTCTTGATGCTGCTGCCCTACGCGGTACTCACCATCGCAGCGGCGTTAGAGGCGGTACCGTTTTCGCTGGTCGAGGCCGCACGGGGTTTGGGCGCTAGTGCATCCCAGGCGTTCTGGCGGATCACCTTCCCCTTGAGCTTGCCCGGGACCATCGCCGCCGCCACCCTCGCGATCTTGTGGAGCCTCGGGGCATTTCTTAGCCCCTATCTGCTTGGACAGCCAGCCGAGTACACCATCTCCGTGGAAGTCGATCGGCAGACCAACCACGACCTCAACTGGGCCCTTGCCGCGGCATTGAATGTCGTTCTGCTTGGGGTCATGGCCGTATTCGGCTATAGCTTGACAGCGATCCGGAGGCGGCTAGCGTGAGGCTCGCAGCCTATTTCATCGTCGGCACGTCCTTGGTACCGCTGGTGCTGTCGCTCCTGGTCGGGTTCACGCCATCGCGCTTCTTGGAGTTGCCTGGCAACGCCTGGACGCTCGACTGGTACCGCCAAGTGTTAGCGAACCCAGTTTGGACGCGTGCGCTCGCTAACAGCTTTATCGTCGCGGCGCTCACAACAGCGATATCCATACCCACGGCATTGGGTGCAGCGGTCGGACTAAGTCGCGGTGAATGGCGCAGGCGGTCTTTATGGGAAACGGCTCTCCTCGCCCCTTTGGCGCTGCCTGCGGTAGCCATTGCAGCAGGTCTACTCGCGATTGTGCGCCCCACTCCGCTATGGGGCTCGCACCTCGGTCTGGCACTGGCCCACTCGGTCATCGCCGTTCCGGTCGCCTACCTCGCGCTCCGGGCGTCGCTTGAGCGTGTGGACCCCACGCTAGAAGCCGCGGCCCGCGGACTCGGCGCAACTCGCTGGCAAGCGTTTCAACACATCACGCTCCCATTGATCACCCCTGGTCTACTGGCAGCCACGCTGTTCGCGATCGTCATTTCGCTCAACGAAGTGACTCTGACGCTGTTCTTGGCGACTAGAGACACCTCGACCCTGCCGGTGGTCATCTGGCCGCATCTGCGCTTCGCGATTAGCCCTCAGGTCGCGGCCGCGTCGGGTATCTTGTTTGTGGTCTCAGCTCCAGCGCTCGCCGCTGCAGCCTGGCGACTGGTCGGGCGGCGATCAAGCGCTAAGAGTTCAGTCGCTGGAGCGCGATGATCGTAAGGTCATCGGCCAGAATCTCACCGGCATTAAAATCCCTGGCGCTCTTTGCCAAAGACTGAATTGCCTGGTCCGGGTCATTCCCCACCAGCCGCTCAAGCGCGGATTGGAGATGCGCCCCCTCAAACATGTTTCGCTCTTCGTCCATGGCCTCTGCAAGACCGTCTGTCGCGAAGAGCAGCAGGTCGTTCGGTGCCATTCTGACGCTCGTCTCGTCGCGCAGCCCTGGCGGGCAGCTTGGCATCATGCCAAGCGGCATGCCGTCGAGAGGCAGCTCATCAATGGAGCCGCCTGCGCGAACAATATACGGGTGCGGCAGCCCCGCATTCGCGACCACGATCTCCTCTTCGCCAGTGTTGAAACAGATCAACCCGGCGCAGGCGTAGATTCCCGACGGGAGAAAGCGGTAAAGCCCTGCGTTCATCGCCTCCAACAGGTCCCCAGGCGTCGTGGTCTCAAGAACCGACACTTGAAAACTCGCCTTCAGAAGCATTGACGTCAGGGCCGCCTGCACTCCGTGCCCGCTCACGTCGGCGAGGAGAACCACGGTGCGGTCTTGCGACTGCGCGAAGTCATAGAAGTCACCACCGAGAGCGGAGCTCGGATGAAACGTCCAGTCGGTGCGGTAGCCGTCTATCGCTGGCGGTTCGCTCGGTAGAAGGCTCGCCTGTACCTTTGCGGCCATCTCCAGCTCACGCTCAATCAAAGCGTGCCTGTCGCTCAGGTTGCGATGCTGATCGATGAGGTGTTCAAACTCCGTGATCTTCTCCGAAAGCTGTCCTCGCAGGCTCCTCTCTTGCAGCGCATTGCGTACGAGCAAAAAGAGGCCGTCGTTGTCCCAAGGCTTCTCCAGGTACTGATAAAGCCCCACCTCGTTGATCGCTCGGATTGCATTCTCTTTGTCGGCGAAGCCCGTTAGCAAGATCCGAATCGCGTCCGGCTGCGACTGGCGAACCTTGCCCAAAAACTCGACGCCGTTCATATCGGGCATCAAGAAGTCCGAGATAACGAGATCAACCGGACGCCGCTCAATCTCACGTGCGGCTTCGGTAGAACTTGTGAATGAGAGCAGCTCGTAGTCTGTTTCCAACAGAAACAGTCCGCGCAGCGACGAGATGATCAGTTCATCGTCGTCACAGATGAGAATCGTTTGCTGCTTGGTGCTGCTCATCGTTGCAGAAAGACAAAGGGCGTGGGCATTGTGTGCCCACGCCCTAGATGATCGGTCATCCGAGGTGCTTAGGGAAGCGTCGGCTCCTCGATGTTGTAGGAAGCATCCAACTCTCGGAGGAAGGCAAGCAGCGATTGCTCATCTTCTTCGGTCAAGTTGGCCTCGCGAACTTCGCGAAGGTTCTCTTCATCGAGCCACTCGTTGGCGATGCCGCCGGTGGCCATGATGTGAACAGCCTCTTCGAGTGTCGCGACGCTGCCGTCGTGGAAGTAGGGTCCAGAAATCGCGATGTCGAACAACGTCGGCGTCTTGAAAGCTCCGGTATCCGCTTCGTCTTCAGTGACGCGGGCGCGGCCCGGGTCGGATACGTTGTCGCCGTCGATTCCGATGCCCATGTTGTGGAACTGCAGATCGGTCAACAGCAAGCCATCGTGGCAATTGGTGCATTTGGCACGACCGGAAAACAGTTCGTAGCCAGCTTGAGCTTCGGCGCTTAGTGCCGACTCATCGCCGCCGCGGAAGCGAATCCAGTCTGAGTCACTCGCAATAATCGTGCGCATGAACGACGCTACCGCGCTGCCGACGTTGTCAGGCGTACAGCCCGCTTCGCCGTAGATCGCGTTGAACTGCTCGGCGTAACCAGGCACTTCCATCAGGTTGGCGCAGACGTCTTCCATCGAAGGAGCATCGTCGTTGCCGGAGGCACCCATGTTGCCACCACCCCATGCGCCCTTGACCTGGGCTTCGAGAGCACCGGAGCGTCCGTCCCAATACCAGCTGTCTTGGAAACCAACATTCCACATCGTCGGGGAGTTGCGCGGGAGTTCGCGGTCAAATGCGCCAAGCGCCTTCTCGCGCCCGTCGGTCAAACCATGCTCGACGACGTGGCAGCCGTAGCAGGAGCGGTTACCGTCGCCACTGAGGCGTTGGTCGTAGTAGAGCTGCTTGCCGAGCGACACCTTTTCTGGCGTCATCGGGTTGTCAGCGGGAACTTCCATCGCGGCATATCCAGGGAGTTGCGGCGGGAAGGCTTCCGCGGTTTCAACTTCTGCGGGCTCTTCCATCGACCCTCCACCACACGCAACGAGTGCGACGAGGCCGAGTGTCATCAGCGTGACAACAGCAGTGTTCAGAAATCTCTTGGCGGTTCGATTCATGGTGTCTCCTCTGCTCCGACCGGACGGTCGGAAGCGACACGCCATTATACCGGGCAGATGTTGTGGAATGTCTAACACCGAGAGGGTTTATTCCTAAAGCGACGCCTTGATTTTCTTGACGATCGCCGCCTCGGGCCGATTTCGGTAGAACGGGTCAAGCGGAAAGCAGCCCGAGATCAGTCCCTTGCGAGGTCCGGTCGTGCAATCGCTGAACGTCCGGCACAGTCGCTTCTTCTTCAGTTCGCCCCTCTCGAGCGCATCCGCTGGCATGTCAGGGTAGGCCAAAACCATACGCCCGATCCCGACTGCGTCGGTCTTCCCGGTACGCACCGCCCATTGCGCAACATGCGGCAAAAACTCCTGAAGGTAGGTGTAGGCAGAGCCGACGAGGACCAAGTTCGGGAATTTTTCCTTCACCACCGCGCATGCGTCGATCTGGCGAGCGCAGCCGACGAGCGGGTCTTCGGGCGGCTGATAGCCATCGGAGGGTGGAAACAGCGCCGGTCTAATCACGTGGGGCGTGTAGTACGGACTGCCAGCGCTGACATTGATCAATCGAATCCCCAGCGACTCAACTACGCCCAGAAACTCTTCCGCCGGCGCCAAGTCGTACTGCGTCGGGTCGTCAGCATCCGTGGCGAAACCACTGATGTAAGGCGCGTCGTACTCGGCAGGTACTCCCGGCCCGAGCTTCGTGCCCTCGCTCAAGTTCGGGTCGGGACGATATGGAATCAGGTCGAACAGGCTCAGCCGCACGCCAATCAGAAGCTTCGTCTCGGCTCGTACGCCCTCGACAATCTCTCGTAGGAACCGCGTGCGATTCTCAATCGATCCGCCATACGGCCCCGGACGCGTAAACGCGCTCAAGAACTCGTGTCCGAGGTAGCCATGACAATGTTTGATATCCACGAACTGCGCGCCGCACGACTCCGCGACCTTCGCAGCCCCAATATACGCATCGATAATCTGGCGAATTTCGTCGTCGCTCAGAACAGGATGGTCATCACCGAGCCCAAATTTCTCATCGAGAATCGGGTGCCGGTACAGAATCTGGGGCTCGGCCTTGGCTTTTTCGAACGGTCGACAGAAACGGCCCGAATGCGTCAGCTGGAAGCCGCTGAATAGGTCGTCGGCTGTACCAAAGCGCTCGCGGTGGGCCTCAACCATGCCTTCTTGGAGTCGGGCCAACTCGTCTCGATTCGCTGCGTTGATGACCAATTGGTTCGGGTTGGCGCGGCCCTCGGGCACCACGGCCATCGCTTCCCCGCCCCAAATCCACTTGGCACCCGAGATGCCGAAATTCCGCCAACGCCGGTGGACCAATTCACTTGGCTTGCCGTCTGGCTCAGCGTCCCAACCCTCCATCGGGTGAATCACCCAACGGTTGCCAACTTGGACCGAGCCGATATCGAGAGGCTGAGCCAGCGGTGACTCAGGGGCTTTGAGAATAGCGTCCTCCGCCTCGATCGAGAGGCCGAGCTCCTGGAGGCGCTCGCGAAACTTTTCCACGGTGCGCATCGCCGCAACGCGAGGATACGAAGACATCGAGTGCCTATATTAGCTTGGTTCCGAAAAGACTACTCGCCGCCGTCCAGGCGATGGTACATTCTGCGAACTTCGACGTTCACCACCCCAGCGTTGCCGATCTGTAAGGCCGCGTACTCCGGGTAAGCAGAAAAATCGAGATTCTCAATCGCCTCTTCTACCGGTAAACCGGCGTCGTATGAAGCCTTCACCTGACCCCAATAGTCCGTCACATACTCCTGCCGCACGTCGATCGCGCCTTTGTCGTGGATCAACGGTCCATGGCCGCCCGCGATCACGTCGATGTCGAACTCCTTGAGTTCCTCCAACGTGGCCGCAAACTCATCAGCAAACCCATCGCCGAGATAGGGCGAACTGGAGTAGAGAAGATCGCCGGTGAAGACCACCTTCTCTTCGGGTAGGTACACAACGACATCACCACCGGTGTGGGCCCGTCCGAGAAAGTGCAACTCGATGGTGCGCGAACCGGCCTCCAGTGTCAGACTGTCCGTCAACGTCCGCGACGGAGGCGTTGGGACCACCGTGGCAAGCGAAGCAAAGTGGCGTTCCGTAATCGCAATCTGTGACTCGATCTCCGCGCGGCCAGAGTCATCGGCCTCGGCCAAGCTCTGCTCCAGCGCGGCCAGTGCGCCCGCTTGTGCTTCCGCGCCAGCAAACGTCTGATAGGTTGGCTCACTCAGCGGATCACCCAGCAGCTTCTCTCGGGTGTACTCGTGCCCGATGATTCCAACGTCATCGCCAAAAACCTGATTGCCGTTGGCGTGATCAAAGTGAAAGTGAGTATTGACTAGCGTTCGAATCGGCTTGTCCGTAATATCGGCGATGGCAGCAACCAACGCCGTCGCCGCATCGGGCGAAATGTGGGAATCCACGATGAGGACATCCTCTTCATTCACGACGACGAGCGAATTGCTGCCGACCGTTACCGATCCCGTCCCCTGTGCGAAGAATACGCCCGGAGCAATCTCTTGAAGGGTGTGCGTCGCCGTCGCCACCGATTCAGTCTCTTCGCCTACAGGTGGCGCCGTCGCACAGGCCACAGCCAAGGCCAGAGCCATCGCCGAGGGCAGCATCCATCGCTTGATAATCATGAAGGGCGATATTAGCACGCGTGCTACCTGCGCCTACTCCCGCGAGTAGATCGTGAGTGCCACTTCCGCCGTACAGCAAACGCCTGAACCGGACCCAAGGCCTCCTCCGCGTTTACTGTCTCCTCGGAGGCGCCCATAGTACGCAGTAGAGGCTCCCCACTTCACGCCATCTCTTCCGTGTTTGCAAGCATGCTCTTGCTCGCTGCACTGTCACCACTTCCCGCCCAAGTCTCTTTCGAAAAGGTAGAAATCCGGACTGGTTTCGGCCAGGCCCGCGAGGGTGATATAGGCCGACTCGCATTCGACGCCAAGGGCATTCGATTCATCGATGATAGTTGGAACGAGTACGTCGTAATCCCGGTCGAAGCCGTTACCAGCCTTCTCTACTCGCCCGCAGAAATCGCCAAGGCGAATGACTAAGGCCGAATGACCGATCCGTCACGACGCCGAGTCGCGCCCCACTTATAGTCGAACGGCGTGTCGTAGCGTGAGTCGACGTCATAGCGTGCAGCCAACTCTTCGTTGATCTCGATGCCCCAACCAGGAGCCTCATTGGCGTAGAAGAAACCGTTCTCAAGCCGTGGGCAGCCTTGGAATACTTCGTGCACCTCGTCGGTCCACGTGCGCCCTTCCTGGATACCGAACGCGTAGCTCGAAACATCCAGAGCAATATTGGCCAAGTGACCGACCGGTGATGTATCACCCGGACCGTGCCACGCCGTGCGAACGCCAAAGAACTCGCTTAGTGCCGCTAGCTTGCGCGCGGGTGTGAGACCACCAATCTGCGAGACATGAACACGAATGAAGTCAATCAATCGCTCGGAAATCAGCCCAACAAACTCATGTGGTGAGTTAAACAGTTCACCCATTGCGATCGCAGTCGTACACTGGCTGCGGATATGCCGGAAGTAGCCAATCTGCTCTGGCGAGACAGGGTCTTCCAAGAAGAAAGGCCGGTACTCTTCCAGGCTCTTGCAGAGCCACATCGCCTGCGCGTTCGAGATTCGCTCATGGGTGTCGTGGAGCAACTCGATCTCGTCTCCGAGGTTCTTCCGTATGTAGTCAAACATCTTTGGAACCGACAACAAGTACGGCGTCGGCTCGTACATCTGATCCCCGAAGCCTCCCCCGGATGGAGCTCCGAGAAATCCGCTGGCACCACCCTCGACGCGAGCGCCATAGTTGGCATTGCCACGAATCGCCATCTGGAGTCGTACATGGCGCACGCCCTGCTCGATGAAGCCCTGAGCTGACTCTAGGAGCGCTTCGGGGCTATCGCCTGAAGCGTGACGGTAGACGTCGGCCGCCTGACGTACCTTTCCGCCGAGCAGCGCATAGACGGGCATGTTCGCCCGCTTGCCCTTGATGTCCCACAGAGCCTGGTCAACACCGCTCATGGCGTTGTAGAGCACGGGTCCATTGCGCCAGTACGAGCTGACGTACATCGTCTGCCAGATGTCTTCGATCTGGTCCGGGTCTCTCCCCACCAAAAAAGGACGCAGGAACTCGTCCACTGCCGTGACTACGGCCTTGGCTCGCTGTGTGAACGTCGCACAACCCCAGCCGTAGACACCGGCCTCGCTAGTCTCAATCTTGACGACAACCGTACGCGGTAACCCAGGAGGTGCCGTCAATACCGCCTTAACGTCGGTAATCTTGATCTTGCCCAAGCCTTTCCGAGCCTGAGTTTCTTGGGGGGTCGGCTCAGACCTTAGCTGAGGGTTGGCAAAGAGCGCCCCCAACCCGGCAGCTCCAGCAGAAATTGAGCGAAATGCGTCTCGGCGATTCATGGCAGTTCTCCTAGCGATCCGCGCCCATGTTTCCGCATTTCGCACTCCAGATGCAAGTTTTCATCTCACTCAGCGGCACGGCGAGTCGTTCTGGTTCGGCATCTAAGTCGAAGCCCTATTGCCCGTCAGATCGATCCTTCCATACCATGGACGACAGGAAGGCCATTTGCGAATACTCATTTCAGGCGGCGCTGGCTTTGTCGCATCACATCTAGCGGACCGCTGGATCGCCGACGGCCACGATGTCATAGCAGTCGACAATCTACTCACCGGGAGACGCGAAAACGTCGCGCACCTCGCCGACAACGACTCGTTCCGATTCGTTGAGCAAGATATCTGCGACCCACTCGACATCGACGGCTCGCTCGACTGCGTCTTCCATCTGGCTTCACCCGCGAGCCCGTTCGACTACCTGGCGTATCCGATCGAGACGATGCTGGTCAATTCGACCGGCACCAAGAGGATGCTCGACCTTGCGCGAGAGAAGAGCGCGCGCTTTCTGCTCGCCTCGACATCGGAGTGCTACGGTGACCCGCTTGAGCACCCTCAGCGCGAGAGCTACTGGGGACATGTCAATCCGATCGGGCCGCGGTCGGTCTATGACGAATCCAAGCGCTTCGCCGAGGCGATGACGATGTCGTATAACCGCGAGTTCGGCGTTGACACCAAGATCGTCCGGATCTTCAATACTTACGGACCGCGCATGAAGCTGGACGATGGTCGTGTGGTGCCCGCATTTCTAGACCAGGCGCTCAAGGGCAATCCGATCACCGTCTTCGGCGACGGCTCGCAGACCCGCAGCTTCTGTTACGTATCCGACCTCGTCGACGGACTCACACGTCTGATTCTCAGCGAAGAGCGCGGCCCGATCAACATGGGGAACCCCATCGAGCTCACCATCTTGGAGTTCGCTGAGGTCATCCAGCAGTTGGTCGGCTCCAACTGCGAGATCGAGCGGAAACCCCTACCCATGGACGACCCCAAGCAACGACAGCCCGATATCACGCTGGCCAAAGAACGCCTAGGGTGGGAGCCAAAGGTATCGCTCGAAGAAGGTCTTAAGCCGACGGTCGAGTACTTCCGCAGCCAGCAATCGGTCTCGGCCTAGCGCGACTGCTCAAACAGCCACTTCGGCAATTGGGCGTCGTCGTAGACTAGCTTCCAGACTTCGTGGCCCACTCCGGGGTACTCTGTGTAGCGCACATCGACGCCAGCCTTCTTCAGTGCGTCCACCATTTGCCGGGATCGCCTCACGGGCACAACGCGATCTGTCGCGCCGTGGAACGCCCAAACCTTCGCCGTCGTGCCGACGATGTGGGTCGGATCGCCGCCACCCGCAATGGGAACAGCAGCGGCGAAGAGATCCGGGTGACGGCTCGCTCCGATCCAGGCTCCAAATCCGCCCATCGAGTAACCCACCAGGTAAAGCCGATCGTTATCGAGCGAAAACTCCTTACGCAGCTCCCGCACTAAGTTCACCGCCAACTCCAGTGGCTCCGGGCGCTTCGGGTCTGGACGCGCCGGTGACCGCCAAGCACGCACCCACGTCGGCGCGTATCGCGGGTCCGACTGTGGGGCCACCACAAACGCCTCCTGTAGGTTCTGCACCTCAGCCGATGCCCAGTACATCGATCCGTTGCTAACAGCAAGTTGCTTGAGGTTGTCCGAGCCCCGGCTACTCGCACCGTGCAACACCAGAATCAAGGGATACTTCCGATCTGGGTCATAGTTCGCGGGCCGGAACAGGCGATACGGCAGCTTGCCGCCTAGCGCCTGATACGTCCTGGATTCGAAATCGTCGACCCCGACGGGCACTGACGGCACAGCCTGTACACGCGGCTGACCCCGCAGCGGGGATGGCTTGCTTGAGTCTGGCCGCTTCGATGGCGCTGGCTCCGGTTGCGGCTCCGGGTCGGGAGCAGGTTGAGGGAGTGGCACGGTCGGTCGTGGCGGCGGGGGCGGAGGCACCGACACTGGCCTCCTCGATCCACCGCACGCGCCACACATCAACGCCAACACTGTCAGGAACAACAATCCACGCATCGCTACCGCTTCATTCTGAACGAAACATGCAGGTCACCGTCGTCTGGGACAATGAGATGACAGTCATGAAGATACTTCTGACAAACGATGACGGAATCGACGCACCTGGTCTCAGTGCGTTATCGCAGTCGATCAACGGCGACTTCGAGCAGATAATCGCCGCCCCACTTATCGAGCAATCGGGCTGTAGCCATTCCACCACGACGGACAGCCCGATTCAGATACAGCGGCACAACGCAAACCGCTACGCAGTCGATGGCACTCCAGCTGACTGCGTGCGCGTCGCTCTACACGAGTTCAAAGGCGAGATTGACTTCGTCCTGGCAGGCATCAACTCCGGCGCCAACCTAGGTGTCGACATCTACCACTCCGGTACCGTTGCCGCCGTCCGCGAAGCTACGCTGCACGGTGTCCCTGGTATCTCGGTGTCACAATATCGCAACCGTAAATTGACTGCGGAGGATTGGCAGCGCGCCGCCCGCTGGACTGGCCCGCTGATCGAGGGCATCCTCAGCGGCCCCAGCGAACCACACACTCTCTGGAACATCAACCTGCCCTGCCTATCACCAGATGAGGCCGACCCAGAAGTCATCGAATGTCCACTCGATCTGTCGCCTCTGCCGTTGCAGTTTCGACAGGAGCCCACAGGCTTGCACTACTCGGGCAGCTACTCCAAGCGGGCCCGCAGGCCGGGCGCAGACATCGATGTCTGCTTCTCGGGCAGGATCGCCGTGACGAGAATCAGTCTGATCGGCTAACATTGCACCGATATGAATGCTCTCGTACGCTTAGCCCTTGTAGCCCTGTCTTGCGGCGTGCTTGTCGCCGCGGAGGTCACCACGCTCGCTGGCACGGGAATTTCCGGCCACTCCGGCGACAACGGCCCAGCCGCCGAAGCACAACTCGGCAACCCCTACGGCCTCACCATAGGACCAGACGGCGCACTCTACATCTGTGAAATCGACACGCATCGGGTTCGGCGCATCGACCTCGCGACAGGACTGATCACCACGGTTGCTGGAACTGGCGAACTCGGAAATTCTGGCGACCGAGGCCCTGCGGTACGTGCCCGGGTCAACGAGCCTTACGAAGTGCGTTTCGATGAGGCTGGCGACCTCTATTTCGTCGATATGAGAGCCGCCGTCATTCGTAAGGTGGACATGGGGAGCGGCACTATATCGACTATCGCTGGAACTGGCGAACCAGGGTTTTCCGGCGATGGTGGCGCAGCTACCGAGGCGCAGTTCAACCAGCCCCACTCTCTTGCTTTCGATGCCGAGGGTGACATCTATGTAGCGGACATCGGCAATCACCGCATCCGACGAGTCGACATGACGACGGGCATCATCAGTACGTTCTCGGGCACCGGCGAGGCGTCAACAGCGTCCGACGGCTCGTCGATCCGAGGCGCTCCGTGGAATGGCCCAAGGACGATGGCCTTCGATCAGAAAGGTGACATGTTCCTGGCACTGCGACAGGGCAACGCCGTCTATCGCATCGATATGCGGACGTTGACGCTCCATCACCTTGCTGGAACAGGCGAGAGCGGCTATGAAGGGGACGGCGGACCAGCGAAGCAGGCTAAGCTAGCTGGCCCTAAGGGAATCTCCGTCGGGCCCGATGGAGCCGTCTTCATCGCCGATACCGAGAGCCACACGATCCGTCGTATCGACCCAACGACAGGCATCATCACGACGGTGCTGGGGACCGGCGAACGATCTGAGAGCGCCAGCCGCGAGCCGTTGCAAAGTGGACTCGCACGCCCCCACGGCGTTTACGTCCACGGCGACGGAGTGGTGTACGTCGGAGACAGTGAAAACCACCGTCTCCAAGTGTTGGAATAACTATCGTCTCGACCTAGGCTTTAAGCGCGTTCTTGCAGTAGGCGATGCATTTCTTGACCTCCGCTACGGCATCGCCTTTGCCGCGGTACTCGTATTCGATGTTGCAGGGAATTTGATATCCCTCGTCACGAACCAGATGTAGCGTCTCCACGATTGGCGTATCGCCCTCACCGAATACCGTATTGGGGCCCTGATTCGCCTCGCGGTCTTTTATGTGCATCGTCAGGATGTTCGAGTAGTTATTCTGGATGAACTCAAGCGGGTCGAAGCCAGCCGCAACGAAGTGACCGATGTCGAGGTTGATTGCGATGAAGTCCGACATGCCTGACATCGCCGCCGTGAAGCTCTCTGGAGTGGCAAACTCGTTGTCATCGATCCGCGAGTGGTTATGCATCCCTACCCGCATCTGATACCGCTTCGCAAACGGATCGATCCGTTTCGCGGTCGTCACGTTGGACGAAGCCGTAATACAACGTGCGCCAATCGCCTGCGCCATCTCGAATCCCCTCTCGATTTCCCCGTCTGTGAAATCCTCCCGGAAGCTGTAGTTCAAGGCGTAAACATCCACTCCGTTCTCGTGCAATCGACGACCAACGTCTTCGAAAACGCCCAAGTCGACACCCAACCGCCATGCCCGCTGCTCCTCCCGCGAAGGCCGAGGAGGCAACAGACTTCCGTCGCGCCCCGTGCGCGGCTGCGGGTTGCTGATCGGAATACTCCGCTCGAAATGGCCCGAATAGACCTCAACGACGCCTAGTCCGCACTCTTTGCAGGCGGCAATCATGCCGTCCATGTCGAGCGAACGGAAGCTGTAGGTTTGGGCTCCAATCCGCACACCGGCATAGGTGGAAGGATTCCGAGCGTGGGCTCCAGCAACGCCAAGTCCAGCTGTCACACCAGCCGCGGTCATCAAGAAGCTTCGACGGTTTAGGTTTTGCACGCCGGAATTATACCAGGGCGAAGCTGGGCTAAACTGGGTGCTCCGCCATGCCTACAGGACCATTCAAACTATCCGTCTGCAACGAGCTCTATGAAAAGCAAGATTTTCAAGAATCTTGTCGATCAATCAAGCGCGCAGGGTGGGACGGCATCGAGATCGCTCCCTTCACCCTCCTTCAAGACGCGACCCAACTGCCCGCGGATAAGCGCCGCGAAGCCCGCGACATCATCGTCGACGAGGGGCTTGAGTTCGTCGGTCTCCACTGGCTAACCGTCGGCCCCGAAGGCATCCACGTCACCACCCCAGACGACACAGTCCGCAACCACAGCTGGGACTTTATTCGCGGCCTCGCCGAACTGTGCGCCGATCTGCGCTCCGCCCACCAGACCGGTGGCAGTCTGATGGTCTTCGGATCCCCGTTGCAACGTCGGACGGTCAGCGGTTCGACTCGCGAAGAAGCAACCAAGCGCTTCATAGACGGCTTCGCGTCCTTGATTCCACAGCTCGAAGCCAACGACGTAACGCTACTCGTCGAGGCCCTCCCGGTCGGCCAGTGCGACGTCGTCCAGACCCTGGACGAAGCGGCCTCAATTGTCGATCAATTAGGCAGCCCGAATGTGCAGACGATGTTTGATGCTCACAATGCCATCGACGAACAAGAGCCTCACGAGACGATCGTGGCGCGCCACTGGGACAGGATTCGCCACATCCACGTCAATGAACTCGACGGCTCCTACCCTCGCCCCGACGGGGGCTATGACTTCAAGCCCGTGCTTCAAGTCGCCAAAGATCGCAACTACGAAGGCTGGGTATCGATGGAAGTATTCGACTTCACTCCCGGCTCAGAACGCATCGTCACCGAGGCCATGGCTTATCTGCGCGACCAAATCGATCAGTTGGACTAGAACATGAGGAACGTCCTCGTCACCGGTGGAGCCGGATTCATCGGATCCACCCTCGTCGATGCGTTGCGTCAGCGAACCGACTGCGAACGCATCGTCGTCGTCGACTCTCTCACTACCGGCCACCAAGGCAACTTATCGGATACCTCCGAAGTCGAGTTTCGCAAGTGCGATATCCGTGACTACGACCGCCTCAGCGAACTCTTCAAGGACATCGACGTCGTCTTTCACCAAGCGGCCATTCCGTCTGTACCGCGCTCCATCGATGAACCCAACTTCTGCTTCGGAGTCAACGTTGACGGCACGTTCAACGTCATGCGCGCGGCAGTCGAGAACAAGGTTCGCCGCATCGTCTTTGCCTCGTCTTCAGCCGTCTACGGAGACTCCCCCGCCCTGCCCAAAGTCGAAGACATGCTGCCCGAACCGCAATCGCCCTACGGCGCGCACAAGCTGGCGGGGGAGCACTTACTCAAGACGGCCCAAGAGAGCTACGGCATCGAGACCGTCTCCCTGCGCTACTTCAACGTCTTCGGTCCCAGGCAGGACCCCTCGTCGTCCTACTCCGGTGTCTTGTCGATCTTTGCCCAGCGGAGTCTCGATCAGACACCACCAACGATCCACGGTGACGGCGAGCAGTCCCGCGATTTCATATTCGTCGACGATATCGTACGCCTCAACATCCTTGCCGCCGAGACTCCCGATGCCGCCGGTCGTGTCTTCAACGGCGGCTGCGGCGAAGGTATCAGCCTCAACCATGCCTGGAACGCCATGCAGACCGCCGCTGGCGCAGGCCTCGAAGCCGTCCACGGACCGGACCGCCCCGGAGACGTACGACACTCCCGTGCGGACATCTCCGCTGCTCGTGAGATCCTCGGCTTCGAACCCGAGGTCGACTTCGAGCAAGGGGTGCGCCGCACTCTCAGTTGGTACGCAGCCCAGCAGAACACCGACTAAACGCCCGCCGACCCCGTAAACTGAAAGGGAATGTTGCAGATTATCGACGGCGCGATGCGCTACGGCGACCGGACGCTGTTTGAAGGTCTGAACTGGCTTATCCAGCCACAAGACAAGATTGGCGTCGTAGGCGCGAATGGCACCGGCAAGTCCACCATCCTCAAGATCCTCCAGGGACTCGAACATCTCGACGACGGTGAGGTCAATAGCCAGAAGGGCCTCCGCATCGGCTACCTCCCGCAGGACGGGCTCAGTTTCTCGGGCCGCACGCTGTTCGAAGAATGCCTGAGCGTCTTTGACGAAGCGATCGCCCTTGAAGCAGAGCAGGAAGAACTCACCCACAAAATGGGCGAGATCGACCCCACCAGCGACGAGTACACCGAAGTCCTCGACCGCTACACCTGGGTCATGGACCGCTACCACGCGCTCGACGGCTACACCAAAGAGGTGCAAGTCGGCACCATCCTGGGTGGCCTCTCGTTTACTCGTGAAGACTACGACAAGGGAACCGAAACCTTCTCCGGCGGCTGGCAGATGCGCATCGCGCTGGCCAAGCTACTGCTTGAGAAACCCAACCTGCTGCTGCTCGATGAGCCGACCAACCATCTCGATCTCGAAGCAAGAAACTGGCTCGAAGGCTATCTTAAGACCTACCCCCACGCCTTCCTACTCATCTCGCACGACCGGTTCTTCCTCGACGTCACCGTGAAGCAAGTCGTCGAGATCTGGAACAAGCAGCTGAACTTCTACAAGGGCAACTACTCCAAGTACGAAGTACAGAAGGCCCAGCGCCGTGAGCAACTGATCGCCGCCTACAAGAACCAGCGCACCCGTATCGAGCAGTTAGAAGCGTTTATCACCCGCTTCCGCTACCAAGCCTCGAAAGCCTCTCTTGTGCAAAGCCGCGTCAAAGAACTCGAAAAGATCGAGCGCATCGAGGTCCCCGCCGAAGACAAGCTCGTTCACTTCCGCTTTCCGCAGCCGCCCACTAGTGGTCGCATCGTCATCGAAGGCAAGGGCGTCTCCAAGAGCTACGGCGACAACAAGGTCCTCGAAGACATCAAGTTCATCATCGAAAAGGGTGACCGCATCGGCCTCGTAGGCCAGAACGGAGCGGGCAAGTCCACGCTGATGCGTATCATGGCGGGCCAGGAATCTCTCACCGCTGGCGACGTCGAGGTGGGCTACAACGTCGAGACGGACTACTTCGCTCAAGACCAATACAAAGAGATGAATCCCGACGGGATTCTCTTTGACGAGATCGGTCGGCGTGCCCCGGGCATGAATGACGCCGAGGTCCGCTCGCTGCTTGGCTGCTTCCTGTTCACCGGCAACGACGTTTTCAAGCGTGTTGGCGTACTTTCAGGTGGCGAACGCAATCGCTTCGCGTTGGCGGGGATGCTGCTCGAACCGCATAACTTTCTGCTGCTCGATGAGCCGACCAACCACCTCGATATGCGTGCCAAAGATGTCCTGCTGACGGCACTCATGGAATTCACCGGCACGATCATCTTCGTCTCGCACGATCGCTACTTCATCGACCGCCTCGCCACCAAGATTTTCGCGGTCGGCGATGGCAAGCTAGACGCCTATCCCGGCAACTACGAGGAGTACGTTTGGGCCCTCGAACGCCGTGATGAAGCCGAAGGGACGGCAGCAGTCCCGGGCGGTCCGAGCCACGAACTCATGGCAGCCATCGGTGCCGCCAAACCAAAGCCCGCGCCCGAACCAAGCCAGAACGGCACTGCCGTCAAAGCCAAGAAGAAGAAACGGCTCAACCCGATCAAGGCCGACAAAATTCGCAAACAGGTCAGCGCACTCGAAGACCAGGTCACCCGTCTCGAACGAGAGAACGAGAGCGCCCAGCAGGGCCTGCAAGCCCTGACCAGCGATTTCGCAAAGCAATCCCAAGCACTCGAGTCGATGGAGAAGCGCCGTAAGAAGATCGAGGAGTGCGAAGGCGAATGGGAGAAGCTGACCGCTGAATTGGAGAAAGTCTAGCCGTGACATCCCCCAATAGCCCCGCCTGTGAACTCGTCGTCTTCGCGGCCCATCCCGACGACGCCGAACTCTGCTGTGGCGGTCTGCTGCTCAACACCGCACGACGCGGACGAACGACAGCAGTCGTTGACGCCACGCGCGGCGAGCTCGGCAGCCTAGGCACTCCTGAGATCCGTGCTACCGAAGCTGCGGCAGCAGCGAAAGCGCTTGGCCTCACCCGCCGTATCAATCTCGGAATCCCCGACGGCCATGTCCGCGACACAGACGAAAACCGCCTCCTGGTCGTTCGAACAATCCGCGAACTCAAGCCACAACTCGTCATTGCCCCGCCCGCGGAAGATCACCATCCTGACCACATGGGACTCGCCGATCTCGTCCGCCAAAGCTTCTATCTCTGCGGCATCAAGAACTACCTACCCGATGTACCGCCACATCGCCCACGTGCCTTGCTGCACCACATGGGATCGCGCCCCCTCGACCCGCAAGTCGTCGTCGACATCAGCGACGTGATCGAAGGACGCATGGCCGCCGTCCGCTGCTATCAGTCCCAGTTCGGCCAGCCGCAAAACGGCGACTTCCCTATACGCATCGCCTCCAAACGTTTTCTTGAATCGTTCGAAGCCAGCTTCAAGTATTTCGGATCGCTCATCGGTGTCGCATACGGAGAGCCCTACACCAGCGCGCTCCCCTTGCCCTCAACTGACCTAGTCGGCCTATTCGACATCAAGCCATGGAAAGACCGCTAAACATCGCCATCATCTGCCACCCGATGATCGGTGGTAGCGGCGTCGTCGCAGCCGAACTCGGAATGGGCCTGGCCGATCGCGGACACGAGGTACACGTCGTCAGTTACGTCCGGCCCGTGCGCGTGAATGAGGCTAGAACGCGCGTCCACTTCCACGAAGTACCCATCGCACGCTATCCGCTGTTTCAGTACCCACCGTATACCCTCGCACTGTCCACCAAATTGGCGACGCTCGCTCGCGAGCACCCCATCGACATCCTGCACGCTCACTACGCCATCCCCCACACAGCGAGCGCATACCTGGCCAAGCAGATGCTGGGCGACCGGGCACCTAAGATTGTCACCACCCTACACGGCACCGACATCACCTTGCTGGGTCTCGACGAGTCTTTCTACGAGATCACCCGCTTCTGCATCCAACAGAGCGACGGAGTCACCGCCGTCTCCGACTACCTCGCCCGAGAAACTCACGAAAAGTTCTGCACCGACTGCCCTGCGGAAGTGATTCACAACTTCGTCGACCTCCAACGATTTAACCCCAGCCGCTTGGACGCCGAGATGCGGCGCAAGTACGCCGCTCCCGACGAATTCCTCATCGGACACCTCTCGAATTTTCGCTGGGTCAAGCGCCCCCAAGACGTCATCAAGACCTTCCATCACATCGCCCGCCACCACTCGGCCAAGCTCCTGATGATCGGCGACGGACCCGATCGCGAAACCGCCGAGCGCCTCGCCGACGAGCGTGGTCTCAAAGATCGCGTCATCTTCGTCGGCGGAGACCAAGATGTCGAAGATCTGTTGCCGCTACTCGATCTCTTCTTGCTACCGAGCGAACAGGAGTCTTTCGGCCTAGCGGCCCTCGAAGCGATGGCCTGCGGCGTCCCCGTCATCGCCTCGAACGTCGGCGGTCTACCCGAGCTGATCACGCACAACGTATCTGGCTACCTGTTCCCCATGGGCGAATATGACGCGATGGGTGACGCTGCCGAAACTCTCCTCCGGGACAAAGAGGTCCACAAGCGCCTCGGCCTGGGCGCTCGCGAGCGCGCCGAGCAGTTCTCGCAGTCGAAGATCATCGACCGCTACGAGAACCTCTACCGCCGCGTGCTTAAGGCGGACTAACGACCAAAACTCGTTCCCGAGAGGGTCCACCTGGTAGGAGTGAGCTACCCACCGGCCTAGCTCTCGTCAACGGTCTCCTTCTTCAGAACCATCACTATTTTTCATGTCTCAGATCTGGCGCATAGATCACAGGGAACTCATTGTTGTTACGCACTAGTTTCAGCGCCCAATCGATCCGGTCCTGCAAACGCTCTAACGCATTTTGGTTCTCCGACAACCGTCACCAGCCCCCTGGGCTCGCATCCGCGCGCGCTTGTGCGTAGACTAGGGACGCCATGCGTCGCCGTGACTTCCTCCAATCCTCCGCTCTAGCCTCGGCAGGGGGTCTCGCCCTAGGTGCCAGTGCGCTCAGCGCAGCCCCGCCGGACGAGTTGAAGATCACCTCCGTGCGCATCGTGCAGATGCGGCCCAAATGGCCCGTCCCCAGCTACGAGCCCGCAGCAGGATCGTGGTCAACGGGAGGCGTCGAAGTCGCCAATCCTGTCTCGATCTATCCCAAGTACAAGGCTACGAGATCGCTCTTTCAGCCCAACCGGGGCGGAGTGAGTTCGTTCTGGGTCGAGATCACCACCGACAAAGGGATCAAGGGCTACGGGCGAGGCGGCCCCGGCGGCGGACCCATCATCGAGGGCCATCTCACCAAGTTGCTGCTTGGCGAAAACGCCCTCAACATCGAAAGGCTCTGGGACATCATGTGGCGCGCCACCATGTCCTATGGACGCAAGGGCGTCGTCGTCAACGCCATCTCGGGCGTCGACCTCGCCCTTTGGGACATCGCTGGCAAAGCTCACGAGTCACCGGTTTGGCGTCTGTTAGGCGGACGGATTCACGACCGTATCCCCTCCTACTGCACCGGCAACGACATCGATCAGCACGTCGAATTCGGCTACAAGCGCCTAAAACTGGCGCTAGAGTATGGCCCCGCCGACGGCAGAGAAGGCATCCGCGCAAACGTCGCCTTAGCCAAGCGAGCCCGCGAGGCTGTCGGCCCCGACGGCGACATCATGTTTGACTGCTGGATGGCCCTCACCGAGCGCTACACCCTTGAACTGGCCGAGGCTCTGGCTCCGTATAACGTGTACTGGCTCGAAGAGTGCCTGCCGCCCGGCGACTACGCCGGCTTCGGAAGGTTACGCGAGCAGATCACCTCGACCCGTATCGTCACCGGCGAGCATGTATACACGCGTTACGGTTTCCGACAGCTCCTCGAAACGAGAGGCGCCGAGATCTGGCAGCCAGATATCCACTGGTGCGGAGGCTTGAGCGAGATGCGTAAGATCGCCGCATTGGCCGCTGCCTATGACATCCCGGTGATCCCTCACGGTGGCGGACAACGAGACGCCGTCCACTTCATCTACGCCACACCGAACAGTCCGTGGGCCGAAATGTTCATGCCCGCTCCTGGCGGCCCAGACGTGGTCTACGAGCGTTACGAAGAGGACAACAACCTCACTCGCGGTCCCGAAGGCATCTACACAAAGCCGTCGAACGAACCCGGCTTCGGCTGGCAATTCGAACCGGTCGCTTGACCCACTCCGCTGACAAGAACGAAACCCCGGGCACAATCCAAGCAACCGACGTTTATAAGCCCGTCACCTTCAAAATCCGGTGGTTGTAGCTATCCGAAACATACAGCGCCCCATCCGCACTCACGTAGACTCCATGCGGGCGGTTCAGTTGCGTCTTTAGAAGATCGGAGGTATCCATTCCATCCCCAGCTTCGCCGGTTCCCATAATTGTCGTTGTCTCGCCGGTCTGCGTGTTGTAGCGCCGCAGCAGATGGTTTTCCGCGTCGGCAATAATCACATTCCCGCTTTGGTCCATGCACAAATGCTTCGGTCCGTTCAGGTCTGGCGTAATGTCTCCTGGCTTGATCAGCGTCCGTATCCGCCCTGTCTTGTCGACGACACGGAGCGCATTGCCTCGCCGCTCCAGGATGTAAACGTTCCCATCCCGGTCGGCGGTCACCGCACGTGGATCGACCAGCGGACTCTCTGCCGCCACGGCACCATCCTCCGGGATGCCTTGCTCGCCATTGCCCGCGACGGTCGTCACAATGCCCGACCGCAGATCAATTCGCCGCACGCGCCGATTCGTTAGGTCCGCAATGTAAAGGTTCTCTCCATCCGGAGACAGGTCAATAGCAAAGATGCCATTGAACGCGGCATCCGTCGCTGGCCCGCCGTCGCCCGAATAGCCTTTCTGGCCGTTACCGGCAACCGTGACCGTGCTGCCGCTCGCTACGTCACGACGCAACACGCGGTTGTTATGCGTATCCGCGATGAACAGTTGATCGTCTCCATCCATCGCGATGGCGTGCGGCTCGCGAAACGCATCCCCTCCAGCCACAAGCGAAGTCCGCCCAGCGGCGTCGATCTGGATCAACCGGTTGCCCGTGTACTCGATGACATAGAGATTTCCCGCGCGGTCGAACGCTACACCGAATGGCTCCACGAACCGAATCTCATGCGCGCCGACGCCGGGGTCGCCCGTCCCACCGCCAGCCACGCGCTCCACCGTCGCCGCCATTAGCGATATCGACACCATCCCCGCAAACAAAGCAACACGTATAGCAAGCATGGGCGCTATCTTACACGAACGCGAAGGGTCTGGGAGACGCGGGACGGTCGAGCATCATTGCATTGCTCCCGCGAATGCGCCAACATACCTCCAACCAATCGCCGGTCACTTGGAGGTCCGCCATGAAACGTCGCCAGTTCTTTACCGCCGCCGCCCTCGCCGCCGCACCCGCCGCTGCCATGGCGCAGGCCCCTGCCCCGATGGGGGACCAACCAGCCCTCAAAATCACCGATATCAAGACGTTCCTCGTCGGTGCGGGCAGTCGCAATTGGATCTACGTCAAAGTCGAAACAGACCAAGGAATTTCAGGCATCGGCGAGGCTTACTCCGTCGGACCCGACGAGGCCACCGTCAAAGTCATTGAAGACTATAAGCTGTGGCTCGTCGGCCAAGATCCGCGCAACATCCAGCACCTGTGGGATCTGATGTACAACATCACCCGGTTCCCAGGAGGCTCCATCGTCAACTCTGCCATCAGCGGCATCGAGCACGCGCTGTGGGACGTCACCGCCAAGGCCGCTGGCCTCCCCGTTTGGGCCCTGCTCGGGGGCAGAGTGCGGGACAAGGTGCGCGTCTACCAAAGTGCCCGAGGCGGAAGTCCACAGGAAGTGGCTGAGTCGGCGAAGCGATTGGTCGAAACGTACGGCTACACCGCGATCAAGATGTCGCCCCACAATCCCGACGACAACCAGATGCCGTACAACCGCGTCACACGTATCGCGGGCCAGCGCGTTCGAGCCGTTCGCGATGCACTCGGCCCGGACGCGGATATCGCCGTCGACATTCACGCTCACTACTTCGAGGTGCAGCGCGCCGTTCGCGTCGCCAAAGAGATCGAGCCGTACTATCCATTCTGGTTAGAGGAACCAATTCGCCCCGAGAACTTCGACGCGATGAAGAAGCTATCCGATCACGTCAACATCCCTCTCGCTAGCGGAGAGTGCAATTACACGAAGTACGAATTCCGCGACCTCATTAACATCCAAGCGCTCGACATCGTTCAACCGGATGTTTGCGCGTGCGGCGGAATCATGGAACTCAAAAAGATCGCAGCCATGGCTGAGGCGCAATACATCATGGTCGCGCCTCACAATCCGATGAGCCCGCTGGCCGCCGCAGTGAACGTTCATTTCGCGGCCTCGACGCCGAACTTCCTGATCCTCGAGTACCGAGCGCCAGTTGAGGGGGCCTACAAAGACGTCCTCAAAGAACCGCTCATGGTCAGCGACGGCTACTTGGATATCCCCAATAAACCCGGCTGGGGCGTCGAACTCAACGAAGAGGCCTTTAAGCACATGCCGTCCAAACCGTGGAAACGGAACACCCAATTCCGAGCCGACGGTTCGGTGGCCTTTATCTAGTCGCTGGGGCAATGGCGGACGGAGCCGGGAACCGGGTCAACTACCGGCTGTGCCCTTGCTCCCGATAGCTGGTGAGCAGCGCACTCAGCTCTTCCACTTTCTCTTGATTTTCCATGTAGAGGTTATTCGTCTCGCCCGGGTCCGCCGCAAGGTCATAGAGTTGGCCCGCGGGCTCGCCAGCGACAACTTCGACAGTCCTGGGCTCGGTGAAGCCACCCGAGCCCCTGCCCAGCACCAACTTCCAGTTCTCTTTGCGCAAGCTGAACAGGCCCCGAGATGAGTGGTGGATGATGTCTTGCCTAAGTGCTCTCTCCGACTGTCCCAGTAGCACTGACGATTGATCGACACTGTCTTCGGCCGCGTTGCCCGGAAGCTCAACGCCTAATATCCCCGCCAGGGTCGCATGTATATCCGTCAGGCCGAGCAATCCATCACGAACCGTTCCGGCTGCCACGTGGCCTGGCCAGCGCACCAAGAACGGCACCCGGTGTCCACCCTCATAAATATCGGCCTTCTGGCCGCGCCAGTTAGCGTTGGCACGGTGGCCATAGAGTTCGATGTCCGTCGGTATCCACTGTGCGCCGTTGTCGCTGGTAAAGATGACAAGTGTGTTGTCTGCAAAGCCTTGCTCCTCCAAGGCGGTCAAGACTCGGCCAACCTCGTGATCGACCATCGTTACGAAATCACCATAGGGACCGGCGTCGCTGCGTCCGTTAAACGGGGTGGTCTCAAGCGGTCGACGCAACACCCGGCGCGAAGGGAGAGCGTGAAGCGTAAGCCAAGCGTGAAAGCAAAGGCGAAGCGGCGAGGACGCTCCGCTCTCATCTGCATGTCATTGCAGTACAACGAGTTACGCAATTGCGATTAATGGCTTCCGCTTGTAGGCAAGCCCCTTGCCGCTCTCATCGCTAAGACATTTCGGTTGAACGACTTAGGCCTAGTGTTGCGTTGACCGGTTGAGCCGGCAGGCTTCGTCGGCAGCCATGGCTTGTGCGGCGCAGGCAATGGCAAATAAAGAAAAAATGGCTTCGCGTCACCTGCATCACGGGCCTCTGCCTGCCTCTCCACAAATGCCGTGGCCTCGTCCACAATCCGAGGCATTGCCTCAACGTGTCGAAAGTCGGGCGCAATCGCGCCAGCTCGCCAAAAGCCGCCGCCACCATTGCGCGCCAGCGCGCTCGCCTCCACCTGTTCGGTCGGCTGCTGCTCGGGTGCGTGATCGCGCACATAGAGATAGGGCTGCATGTCGAGGCTAGCTGGGATGCCAAAGAACTGGTCAAACCCGTGCTCAAGTGGCCCCGGGATCAGAGGTTCCAGCCAGTTGGTCTTTGACTCTTCGACAGGCACACCCTCGGCCGCCGCGCCAAGTCCAAGGTGCCATTTGCCGAAGGCCGCCGTTACATAGCCTGCGTCGCGCATGGTGTCGGCGACGGTTAGGCGGTCGACATCGATGAAATTGGTGTCCTCGCCGTGCAATACGCCGGATTTCAACCGGGTGCGCCAGCTATAGCGTCCGGTGAGTAGCCCGTAGCGTGTTGGTGTACAAACCCCCGAGGGCGAATGGGCGTCGGTGAAGCGCATGCCGTCCATTGCAAGAGAGTCCAAGTGTGGGGTCGGAACTTTTGATTCTGGATTGTAGCTGGCGACGTCCCCTATTCCGAGATCGTCGGCCAAGATCACCACGACATTCGGCGGCGGGGGTGCCTCTTGAGTGGCACAGCCGACGAACAACGACACGAGAGCAAGAGCACACAGACAACGGAGGAGAATCATCGCCTCTATGCTAGTGCAAGATGCTCGCGCTAGGTGCCACCGGCGCGGCGATGTATTTAACAGTACCCAACCAGGAGATGATCTCATCGCCACCACGATATGATGTTCGTTGGGTATGTTGTGCGCGGCGAGGGCGGTATCGCCGAAAATATTCCTGGCTGGATTCTGCTGCTTGTTGGTTTTTTTGACCGGCACGCTAACAGCCCAGTTGCCGGACGAAGCGGACGCCACGACACCCCCTGCTCCAGCGACCACCACGGAACAGCAGGCACCAGCACCCGAGGCCTCCGAAGATGCATCGCAACGAACGGAGTTGAACCTTCTTGGCCAAGTTGATGCTTCCAGCGGTGAGGGTCGCCGTAACGAGAACGTCAGCATGACGCTCATCGACAACAATGTGTTGAAGGAACTCAACCTTCGAATGGGAACTACCGCGACGATCGTGCGAGAGTTTCAAGCCGAGCGCAGATACTTCGGGAAGGAGTTTGGCGGGTCACCTTCCGCACCACTACATGTAAGCGGTGGTTCGGCGACAGGCATCCACGGCAACGCCTTTTGGACTCACGGCAACAGCATCTTCAGTGCCCGTTCGTTCTTCCAAGTCGGTGAAGTGCAGCCGTCGAGGTCGAACGACTATGGTGGTACGTTCGCAGCTCCGCTTTGGAGCGGAGGTCACCTGACGCTAACTGGCGGCCAGCGAAAGCTTCGTGGCCAGGTAAATGGCAACGTGCTTGTTCCAGCTGCGGACGAGAGAGTGCCCACGACCACAGATCCTGAAACACGAGCCGTGGTCAACAATATTCTGTCGGCATATCCCGACGAATTGCCGAACCGTACCGACATCAACGAGCGAGCGCTCAACACGAATTCTCCCCAGAACATCGACGACCATCGCGCTGGCGCTACCTACGAGCAGGCAGCGGGAGAAAACGATCGATTGATCTTCCGCTACAACTTCACGCTACAAAGCGTTGACGCCTTTCAGCTAGTCGGGGGACAGAACCCAGATACGACGACGCGAAACCACGATGCGAGAGTCACCTGGAGCCGCAGCTGGAACCCTGCGACCACTACCGACTTCTCGGCCGGCTTCAACCGGTTGAGCTCAGTTCTGGTGCCGGACGACTCGTCACTGGGACCGTTTTACTGGTTTCGCAACACCCTGCAGTTCGTCGGACCCACCACAACGGTACCCCTCGATCGCGCACAAAACACGTTTCGCTATGCCGGACGTATCCAGCGAACGAGCGGTAACCATACGCTGAACGCTGGCTTTGATCTTTCGAGACAGCAGATCAACGGTTTCGAGAGTAGCCGTCACCGGGGCCTGTTCAGGTTCGGAGCAGACTTTGGCCGGACGCTGGTTGAAAACCTGCTTGAAGGAACGCCGAGCCAGTACTTTCAAGCCGTTGGCGACACCCACCGAGGTTTTCGGGCTAGTAAGCCAGCGCTGTATCTCGGAGACGTATGGCGTGCATCGCAGCGCCTAACACTCAACTTCGGAGTGCGTTACGAGATCGCTCGGGCCCCCTTTGAAGTGAATGATCTAACCGAAATCCCCTACGACTGTGATTGCAATAATCTGGCACCGACATTTGGCTTCGCCTACCGCGCAAATGACCGCTGGGCCGTCTTTCGGGCATCTTACGGGATCCACTACGGAGAGATATTTTCCACTACCTATATGCGGGCTCGATTCAATCCGCCAGCCGTCATTAACCTCAACATTAGTACGCCTGATTTGGTGGACCCGCTAAAAGACTTCCCTAGCGACGGCCTCGACCCGAACCAGCGCAGCGATCTCAATTGGATCGACCCCGAGTTGGCGACGCCATATTCTCACCAATACAACTTCACCTGGCAGCTACGCCCAGCCTTCGACTGGACGCTGGAACTAGGCTACGTCGGCAGCCGCTCACACAAGCTACTGGCGGGATGGTCCACGAATCGAGCGCGACACATTGAAGGAGTCGAGTCCACGACCGCTAACATCAACGAACGGCGGCCGGACCAACGCTATAACGAAATAACTCATGTGCTCAACGGATCACGCGCATTCTTTGATGCAGCCAAAGTGACGCTGCGGGTGCCGCGCTGGGCTGGACTGAGCATCAACACATCCTATTGGTGGAGCAAAGCGATCGATCTTGGCTCGGACTACACGAACACCGCTACTGGCAGGGATGCCCGCTGGAATCTAAGCCCCACTGAGTTCGGCGGCCACGAGCGTATGAAAGGGCCTAGCAATTTCGACCAGCCTCACGCGTTTTTGTTCAATGCGGCGTATGAGACTTCTTCGAATGCAACAGGGAGCAGCGTCCTCGACCGAATCGTCGGTTCGTGGCAGATGACCGGAGTCCTCCTTCTCAAATCAGGCAGTCCATTCACGGTTGACACGGGCTCTGATGGCCCAGGATTCGGAAACGTGGATGGTTCCATTGGCGACAGGCCCAACGTGATTGATCCGTCCGTTCTCGGAGCCAACGTCAACCATCCGGACAGCTCGCAACAGCTTCTCCCAAGCTCGGCCTTTGACTTCCCTACGCTGGAGGAACCCTCCGGCAATCTAGGCCGCAATACGTTTCGCAAGGACGAGGTTTTCAACGTCAACGTCGGCCTGGCCCGCCGCTTCCCCTTGCGGGGTGATATGTCATTTGAGCTTCGGGCAGAATCGCTGAATATTTTGAACCACGCCCAATTTCAGGCACCGGGCTACAGTCTCAGCGATGAGAACTTTGGGCAGATCACAAACACGCTGAACGATGGACGAACGTTCCAATTCACGATGAAGCTGGCCTTCTGACCCGGGTTCGCGGTTGGTGAAGGTTCGTCAGAGCCGGATTCAGTTGTGGTAGCTCAGCGCTTCGGCGACGCGTGGGTCCGTTGTCACCGCAGCCACCTTACCGAACTCCGAGTCGAACCGGAGCATGAACAGGCCCGCGACAGCCGCTGCGGCCGCGATGGCCCGCACGGGTGAGAATGGCTCGTCCGCGGCGAAGGTCGGTAGCCCGCCCCCCCCACTGAGTGTGCTGAAGCCCCGGTCAGTAGACTTATTCCTGGGGTTGTTGCTAACTGCCGTCGACCGACTTGCCCGATCCGACCTGCGCCGGACCCACCATGGCACAGGGAAAAGCTAGTTCCATCTCTCCTGCTGCGCGAGGCCTCTCGAGGAGATCCGTCAGCGTCCAACGCTCTAGCGACTCGACGATGGCGCGCTCCAACTGTTGGGCCGCCGAGTGAAAGGCGCAAACCAACTCAGGCTCGCAAACCGATCGGCAATACCCGCCCACAATCTCACCTTGACAGGCCCGGACGACGTCCAGTAGAGTAATTTCACCCGGTGGCTTCGCCAACTGAACCCCGCCCTTTGCTCCCCTCTCAGCCCGCAGTACGCCCGCCTTGACCAGTTGGGTTGTCACTTTGGACATGTAGGTCGGTGACTCGCCAAGTTCCTCAGCGATGCGTCGAGGGGGAATCAGAGTGGGGCTGTGGCGACCGAGATGAAGAAGCGCCCGCAGCGCGGAGAGCGTTGTGTTGGTAATCATCTGTAATTCCGATATACCGTGTCTACGTTGTCCAGTCTAGGTCGTCATGGTTCGCTATGTGTCACTTTGCAAATTATTTGTCGTAGATTCTCGCGACCTGAAATCGACCCGAATCGCACAATCGGACGAAAAAAGCACCTCACAGAGCCGCTCTAACCCGTTGCCGAAAGACCAGTGGTCCTCAACTTCCTCCGGGAATCGCTGACAGGGACAGCCACTGACGCTCTAGGGCGAAGCGGCTGCTACGAGCCAGCGGATGTGGTTCGAAGTGGCAAACTAATTTTTCTACACCTAACCGCAAGCGAGACGGAACCACTTCGGTTTCAGTAGCTGAGTCCTGATCGCGACCGGGAAAGTCCTCGTACCGGTTTTCGACAACTTGGATTGACCGCACCCTGGATTCAGCGGACTCAATAGACTCACTTACCACGAAAGCGGAGTTGCTGTCGGCGGGCCACTACGTTCCCAGGCGCAGCTCACTCGTGTCGCAGGGCCACCATCGCATCCACCTTAGCCGCCCGGTGGGCCGGGAAGTAACTTGCCACCGAGGCCGCGGCCAGAAGCACTGCCAACACAAGGGCGACAGTGAGGGGGTCCGTGGCTGTGAGTCCGTAAAGTTGGTGCTCGATGAAACGGACCAATCCGATCGCCGCCACGAGACCTGCTATAGCTCCAGCGGCAACGATGACAAGCGCCTCCTTGCCTGCCAGTTTGACAACGTCTCGGTAGCCCGCGCCCAGAGCCATGCGAATCCCGAACTCGTGCGTGCGCCTGGTGACAGAGTAAGACACCAGCCCGTAAAGCCCAATCACCGCAAGGAAAACCGCTAACACCGAGAATACGCTCAGCAGGCGCATAAAAAACCGCACCGGAACGATTTGCCTCGAGCCGCCGACCCGGGAGCGCATCGTGCGAATATCGCTGACTACCGCTGCCGGGTCCACGCTGCTCACTGCTTGCCGAGCGGCCGCCGCGAGGCCTTCCGGGTCACCGCGGGTGCGGATCACAAACCCTTTTTCAAGATGAACGTTGGCGAAGCTGTTCCACGGAAACTCTCTGAAATGCTGTTGGTAGGGCATAAAAAGCACCGGGCGTGCGGGACCACGAAAGTTTCTCTTCACACTTTGAACCACTCCGATAATCTCGCGGGGACGGTCGTTGATGATGCCGAAGTAGCCTGGTCCAATTCCGAGCATCACCTGTTGCCCCACTGCGTCTTCACCGGGGAAAAAGGTCTCCGCAAAGACGTCGTTCACTACCGCGACGGCGGTCGAGAGAGCGCCCTCTCGGCCCGACAGCAGCGATCCACGCAACAGTGGAATTCCCATGGTTGAGAAGTAGCCGGCATCCACCTCTTGGAACCTGGTCCGCGCTTGCTCGGATGGTTCCGCCGCTGGCCGGCCGGGAATGGATACCGAGGCCGCCGAGCCGAAGAACGGTGGCAAGACGCTGGCCATGCCGACTGACTGCACTCCGGGCAACCCGCCTACTTGGGCCAGTGCCTGCGACCAAAACTGTTCGGTCCCCGGCTTTAATAGAGTTGGCGGCCCCCCCTCAACGTATTTTGGGCCAGACAGTTGCACCTGCATCGTCAGCAACTGGTCGGGGTCAAAGCCAAGGTCTTCGTTCAGCATCCGGGCAAGGCTGTTGATCATCAGCCCCGAACCCATCAAGAGCACCACCGACAAGGCAACCTGGGCGGCTACCAGAACCCCGCGGAGTCGTCGCCCCAGCGGTCCTCCAGTAGTTCGCAGCCCATCTTTCAGCGCCGCGTTGGCATCCACCCCGGCTCCCTGCCAGACCGGGAACAAGCCAAACACGATGCCGGTCGCCAGCGCAACACCCATGGTCACGGTCAGCACCACGGTGTCGATCCGAAATTCTTCTGTCGATGGGTAAAAGTCACCTGCAATGGCGACGAACAGTCGTATCCCGCCGAATGCCAAGAGGATTCCCAATGCCCCGCCACCGACAGCGAGCAGCAGGCTCTGGGTGAGGAGTTGGCGGCAAACACGTATGGGCCCCGCCCCGAGCGCCTTGCGTGTTGCGATCTCCCTGCGACGACTCACCCCACGCTCCAGGAGCAGACCTGCAACATTGAAGCACGCCATAAGCAGGATCAAACCGACGGCAGCCTGTAGAAAATATAGATTCTCGGAGTAACGAGCGGACCTATACTCCTGGTAGGGCTCGGCTTGAACACTACGAGGAGACTCTGTTGCGCTTGGGTCAAGCGCGAGTAATATCGCCTGGCAGCGCTCCTCGGCCTGTTCGACGCTGACGCCCCGATGCAAACGTGCGATGGTTGCCGCCCAACTGCTTTCGTCCTCCCAACCCGACGCGAAGGCTGCCCAGATGTCGACATCATTCGCCCAGGGGACAATATAGAAGCCCGGCGGCATCACGCCAACGATCGTTAGACCCCACGACATATCAAGCGTTTGGCCGATGATGTCCTTGCGACCTCCAAATCGGCTTTGCCAGAAGCCGTAACTGATTACGACCGTGGAACTCAGACTGTAGCCGCTGATGACGTTCGGCGCCAGCAGGTCCTCTCGCGAGAACCCTCTGCCGAGAAGCGGAGAAATACCGAGCGTTTCGAATATCTCAGGACTCACACCCTGACTCCTGACATGCTCACCTTTGCCTTCGACCCACCTTGTCTGCTTCTGAGGATACGCCTGAAACAGCGCCAGGCTTTCGAAGATAGTATCGTCTTGCCGCCAGGCGTAAGAATGAGAAAATGGAGGATTGGATGCCCTTTCTCTTGTCGGGTTGCGCAGCTGTAGGACGACCAGCCGTTCGGGTTCCACGAAGGGCGACTGACGCAGCAGAGCCGCGTTGACGACGCTAAAGATTGCGGTGTTCGCGCCAATGCCCAGCCCGAGCGATATGAGAACAATAGCGGTGAAACCAGGGCTCTCGGCGAGTGTCCGAACGCCATAGCGGAGGTCTTGCCAAAGGTCTTCGATCCAGGCAACACTTCGTTGGTCCCGGTACGCCTCCTTGAGCGCTTCCGCCCTCCCGAACTCCACGTGCGCTGCGTGGCGCGCCTCCTCCGGCCCCATCCCGCTACGCTCGTTCGCCTCGACCTGCCGCTCAAGATGGTATCGAAGCTCTTCGTTGAGTTCCTCTTCCACCTGGCCCCTACGGCACAGGGACCGGATGCGGAGACGCAGCTTGTCAGACCAGCGCATGGAATCGCCCCTTCCTCAAGTAGTTTTTAAGACGAGCGCTATCGCCGAAGAGAGGCGCTCCCAACTTGCCAGTTCCAGCTCCAGTTGCTGTTGCCCGGCCGCGGTCAATGAATAGTACTTGGCCCGTCGTTTGTTCTCGGATTTGCCCCAGTCGGCTTTGATCCATGCTTGCTGCTCCAAGCGATGAAGGGCGGGATAGAGGGACCCCTGCTGCACCAGTAGCACCTCTTTGGAAACCTGCCTGATCCGTTGCGCGATCGCCCAACCGTGCATCGGCTCCAAGGTGATCGTCTTGAGAATCAGCAGATCGAGGGTACCCTGGACGAGATCTGTCGGTTTGCTCACTGCATCTCCCTATGGTTATCTACACAAAGCGTACGCCAAGCGTTGTAGATAATCAAGGGGGCGATCGCCTGCGGTAGAGATCTTTTTGCCGTCCCCCGGCAGACCAGACCGGCTGCGCTGCGGTTTCCGAAGCGCGCTGAAGTCCGTGCACGGGAAATTACGACTGCCTGAATGCTCGCGAGGAGGACCGGCGGAGAGGCTAGCGGGTGTCGAGGAGGTAGCCAGTCGCGGAACCGGACCTGTCTTTCCAGCCGTAGAAGAGAAGCAGGTTCGGAGCGTGCGTGGCAAGGTCTTGGGAGACGAATTGGACGTTTTGGTATTTGTGGCCGGGGGTCGGGGTGAGGTCGCGGGCCGGTTTCCAGTTTTGACCGGAGGGGTCGGCAGACGTTCTGTTTGTGCACACCGAAAAGATCGAACCAGCTAGCAGTCGGGCGTTTTCGATGGTAGATTAGAGGCGCATTTTGAATCGGATTCAACCGAGCCTCCGTGCGACACCAAAATAGTATGCGCCTCGCTTGTTGCAGCCTGATCTTGTTGTCGTTGTCAATCGCCTCCGCCGCGGCGGCTGATTCAACGGCCGAACTTCCGCGACGATGTTCTGCCGATATTCGAGCAGCGCTGCAGCGCCTCCGCCGCGGCGGCTGATTCAACGGCGCCGAACTTCCGCGACGATGTTCCATGGGCAACAGAATCCACAGCAGGGCCTGAACTTGATGGACGCCTCCGCCATCTTGAGAGGCGGTAATTCGAGTCCGGCGATCCAGATCGGCTCGTCGTCAGAGAGCCTGCTCCTCACCAAGCTTGTGAGCGGGACAATGCCGCCGGGCGGGCCGAAACTCCCCGAAGAAGAGATCGACATCGTCCGACGTTGGATCGACGAAGGCGTCGCACAAGAGGCGGACGTCTTGGGCTTGTCGCTTGTGACTGAGGCGGACATACTGCCAATCTTGCAAGCACGCTGCGTCGTGTGCCACGGCAAGACCGAGCAGAGTGGAGGTCTAGACCTCAGGACACAAGCATCTCGTCTAGCAGGTGGCAACTCCGGACCAGCGATTATCCCGGGCGATCCTGATCAGAGTCTGCTGATCCAAAAGGTGGAGGCCGACTTGATGCCGCCTCCCGACATGCAGTACGACTACGCGGTCCGAAACCCGACTGAGGCCGAGACGAAAATACTGCGGCAGTGGGTGGCGTCAGGCTGCCCCCCCGCCCCGGAGGTCACAGCCGGTCCAATCGTGATCAGTGAGGAAGATAAGAACTACTGGGCGTTCGTCCCTCCAGTGCGGCCACAAGTACCCGCGGTCGATCATGAGGAACTCGTCCGCAACCCGATCGACGCTTTCTTGCTTGAGAAGCTCGAAGCGCACGGCATGAGCTACTCGCGGGAGGCGGAACCGCACGAATTGTTGCGCCGCGCGTATCTCGATCTAACAGGCGTGCCGCCGACGCCAGACCAGACTCGCAAATACCTCGAGGACGGTTCGCCAGAGCGTTACCTACGCCTCATCGATCGCCTGCTCGATTCAGAAGAGTACGGCGAGCGATGGGGCCGCCACTGGCTTGACGTGGCTGGCTACAACGAGGTGGAAAGTACGTCAACGGTGTCGCCGACGCGCAAGCACGCCTGGCGATACCGCGACTATGTCGTCCGTTCGCTGAATGCGGACAAGCCGTTCGACCAATTCCTGACGGAGCAGATTGCGGGAGACGAGATCGCTCCTTGGAAGGACGAACCCATCACGCCAGAACTCGTCGACCGTCTGGCCGCCACGGGCTACATGAGGACGGCTAACGATCCGACCTGGGAGATCGAATTCGCTTTCTTGGGAGAGCGGATGGACGTATTGGCCGATCAAGTACAGATCCTCGGTTCCGGCTTGATGGGGCTGACGATCGGCTGTGCGCGTTGCCACGATCACAAATACGATCCCATCTCACAGCAAGATTTCTACTCGATGTCGGCGATTCTTCAATCGGCGTACGATCCTTACCACTGGAAACAGCCGAAGGACCGCCTCCTGCCGATCGTCCTGGAAGAAGAACAAGCCGCGACAGAACTCCACAACGGTCCGCTTAAGACGGAGATTGAGAAGCTTGAGAAGGCGCTTGAGGAGCAGGCTGAGCCATTTCGGAAGCAACTTTTTGACGAGCGACTCGCGGGCTTGCCAGAGGCAGTTCGTGATGACCTTCAGGTCGTTAAGGACACGCCGAAGGAAGAGTTGACGGAAGTCCAGCAATATCTGGCCAAGGAGTTTCGCCGAACCCTCGATATTTCGATCGACGACCTCTTCGATCACTTCGATGCGTTCAAATCGATCGGCGAACCGATCCAGGAGAAGCGCAACGAGCTTCGGCGCGAGCTCATCCCCGAACCGAACATCCGAGCGTTGACTGACATGGGGGGCGAGCCGTCGACGGCGTATCTATTGCAACGCGGCAACGCGATGAACCCCGGGCGCCCGGTGGAACCGAATACGCCCATGGTCGCGTCGTCGCACATTGAGCCATATAAGCCGGTGAAACCCGCTGCGGGGATCGACTCAAGTGGCTACCGACTGGGGCTCGCCCGCTGGTTGACACAACCAAATCACCCGCTAGTGACCAGAGTGCTCGTCAACCGCATCTGGATGCGCCACTTCGGACGCGGCATCGTGGCAACGGTCGACAACTTCGGCAAGTTAGGCGAAAAGCCGACGCACCCCGAATTACTGGATTGGTTGGCGGTCGAGCTTGTCGAGGGTGGCTGGACGCTCAAGCGCATGCATCGCATGATGATGACCTCGCAGGCCTATCGCCAGTCGTCGCGCAAGAGCACGGAAAACATGGAGGCGGATCCCGACAACTCGTTGGTGTCCCGGGCGGCGCTCAGGCGCATGGACGCCGATCAACTTTACGACTCGATGCTGCAGGTGACTGGTCAACTTGACCCAGAACGCTTCGGGCCTCCTGCGGAACTCGATAAGCGCGACTCGGGAGAAATTGTGGTCAAACCGACCGACATGGGTCACCGCCGAAGCATCTATACGCTGCAACAGCCCCTGGAACCCGTGACCCTTCTTGAGGCCTTCGACTTTCCGCAAATGGCGCCGAATTGCACAATGCGTAACGTTTCGAACGTCCCGACCCAGGCACTGCAGCTGATGAACAGCGAGCGAACATGGGATCTGGCTCGCTATCTCGCCGGGCGCATTGTCGACGATGTGGGCGAGGACCGGAACCGTCAAGTAGACGCGGTCTTTGAGCGCGCGCTGACTCGCTCGCCGACTGCGGCAGAGATGCAAGACTCGCTAGCGACACTGGACACGCTTGAGGAGCATTGGTTGCTGCGTGTGCGTGAGGATCGCCGAGAAACTCCGTCTAGGTCGACGGCAAGTTGGCTGGCGCTAGCCAACTTGTGTCATACGGTCCTGAACTCAGCGGAGTTCGTGTTTATCGACTGAGAGAGGAGCGAATCATGGCCAGACACTATAATCTCGACCGGCGCGACTTCCTCTCACGAATCGGCAGTGGCTTGCACGGCGCCGCATTGGCGTCACTACTCGGTGCGGATCTGTACAACATCAATCCGGCGATGGCAGCGACTGCGGAACCAGCGACTCATGATCTGACTCCGAAAGCTCCACATTTCGAGCCACGCGCGAAGGCCGTCATTCAGCTATTCATGAACGGCGGACCGAGCCAGGTGGATCTGTTCGACCCCAAGCAAGATCTTGAGAAGTATGCCGGTACGACACCGAGCCGAGACTTGACGGCAGTGATCGTGAGTCCTCAGGCCAACGCGGGCATCTTGCCTTCCCCTTACGAGTTCAAGCAGAGCGGTGACTCCGGACTGATGTTCTCCGAATTGCTGCCGCATATGGCTGGCGTGGCGGACGACTTCGCGATGATCCGCTCGATGTATACGGAGACGCCCAACCATGAGCCAGCGTTGAGCCTGATGCACACCGGACGCGTCCTGAAAGGACGCCCGGCGCTGGGCGCGTGGGTCTCCTACGGATTGGGCTCCGAGAACCAGAACCTTCCAGCTTACGTCGTGCTCGATGACCCCAAGGGGCTGCCGATTTCTGGCATCGTCAACTGGCAGGCGGGCTGGCTTCCTTCGATTTATCAAGGGACGCGCTTCCGTGCCGAGGGTGATCCCGTCTTAAATCTGCAGCCGCGTCAGGACTGGCCCCAAGCGGTGCTCGATGCGGAGCGTGGCCTGTTGCGACGTCTCGATCAGGCGCACTTGCAAGATAGGCCGAACGAACCAAATCTGCATGGGCGTATCGCTAGCTACGAACTTGCGGCCCGCATGCAACTAGAAGCAAGCGATGCGTTGGACCTTGAGCACGAGGATGAGGCGACGCGCGAGGCGTATGGGTTGAACGACGCATTGACGGAGTCCTATGGACGCCGTTGTTTGATGGCGCGGCGACTTGTCGAACGCGGCGTGCGCTTCGTGCAGATCTATATCGAACGGCAAATCTGGGACGCGCACGGCAAACTCGACGAGAGTCTGCGCTACAGCTGCGGCAAATGCGACAAGCCGTCGGCGGCCCTGATTCGCGACCTCAAGCAAAGGGGCATGCTCGACGACACTCTCGTGTTGTGGGGCGGAGAATTTGGTCGTTTGCCGCTCGGCCAGGGGGATCCAAATGAGCCCTCGACACTGGGCCGCGATCATGGCCCCAACGGCTTCACCACATTGTTAGCTGGCGGCGGTATCAAAGGCGGTACCGTGTACGGCGCGACAGACGAACTCGGCAACCACGCAGTCGAGAACCCCGTCAACGTCCATGACTATCACGCCACGCTGCTGCATCTCTTGGGGATGAATTATCGTGACCTAGTCTACGAGCGGCACGGCCTCGGCGAACGGCTGACCGATCAATTTCCGGCGAAAGTGATCAACGACATCTTGGCCTGAAGAAAGTCGTTGCAGCGGTGTCATTTGTCTTGTTGGCGGAACTCTTCGTACCAGTTCTCGACGATGCGGATTGTGGGTGGTGTCGCCTCCCCGCCATCTTGGACGGGCGCGATCGTCACGAATCGTTGGCCGGCGGCGGACACATCGTAGAGCGTCGCACCCGAACCGCCGACTAAATCTGCGGACTCAAAGAGCATCTGCGGCTGCCCGAGAGTGAACTCTCGGTCGGTCGAGACTGCGACCGCCATCAGCGCGCTGTTCTCCACGTAGTACAACTCCTGCCCGTCGCTGCGCCAGCGTGGCTGCGTTCCCCCGTTCGTCGACACGTGCCACCGCCCGGCTGATCCATCCGGAAACGAATGGACATAGATCTCGTTGCGTCCCGAAACGTCGGATACATACGCCACGAAGCGTCCGTTCGGCGAAAATTTCGGATCCAATTCATTAGCGGGTGTGCCGAGAACCGCTACAGGCTCGGGCACGCCGCCGCCCGTCCCTAGTTCAAGGTAGTGGATGTCCCACCTGGTCGCCCTGCCGCCAGTCTGTGGGTAGACCAGGTAGCGACCGTCACGCGACCAGTCAGGATCTCCCATCTGAGCGTCGACTTCGACCAGAGCGGTGGCATCGACCGTCCCGTCTGCAGCCTTCGTCATTAGGCGCCTTAGTGGCCCGTCCACTTGCCGGTAGGCGACCTCCCGCCCGGAGGGCGACCAAGTAGGGCCCCCCTCGGTCCGCGAATCGAAAGTTAATCGATCTTTTGTAGAGCGAGTCAGATCGTGAATCCAGATGTCCCGGTTCCCGTTCTCTAAAGCTGTCACGGCAACTGACTGGCCGTCGGGAGAAAGGGCAGGACTAAACATCCTTGTCTGCGGCTGGCTGACCGTCTCCAGTAATTCGCCAGCGCGATTCCGCCAGACCAAAGTCCCTGTAGTAGCACCCGCTCTATCCAGATACGCCAGTGTTCCGTCTCGGGAGACGCCCACCTCCCAGCCAGTCTCGGTGATGGGGAACGCTTGTCCGGAAGGCGTCAAGGTATCAAGAGAAAACGGCAGAGCCTGCAAGCCTGAGTAGGCGCGGTCCGCTGGTCCGTAGATCAGGTGACCGTCCAGCGAGTAGACCGGCCAAGCGCCTGGTACCAGTTCCTGCTGCTGGCCCGTCTCCAAGTTCATCACCGTCAGCATACGATCAGTCGAATTCACCGCCGCGGTAAAGACGACGGCCTGAGTCTGGCTCTCGGACGCCAAAAAATGCGGGTCTTCGAAGTAGCGCCGGGGAACGTCTCCAGGATCGAACAGCAATTTCGGCTGCCCACCGCGGGCGGCGATCTCGTACAAAAGTAGGCCGGAAGAAAAAATAATGCGGCCGCCGTCCGGGCTCCACGTGCCTCCCAAGAATGGATAGCTATCCAACGACGGTAGCTCGCAGAGCGTTTGCGGGGCTCCGTCGAGCGAGACTGTCTTCAATTCACGAGCAGTGCCAAATCCGATCGACAAACTGTCCGGCGACCAGAAGCCGCTTCTCACCCCCGCCGTACCCGGCAACTCTCGGGCAGACTCGTTTTCGAGGGATCGCAGCCAGAGGCTGCTGCCACCGTCTGTCCCGGTCGCATAAAGAATGTACTTGCCGTCCGGGGAGATACTCCCACCGCTGCGAAAGGTGATGCCTTCCACGGGGAACGAGAAGCGGCGCACGGGCTGCTCGGCGGGCTCGGGCACCGGAGCATTGAAATAGACATAGGAGACGCCAAGCAAAGCGATACCCAGCACGGCAGCCAACGCTTGTAGCGCTCGCTGACTGCTTCGTTGCACGACCACCGCGCCCGGCGGCAATGCCTCGATATTGTCTGCCGGGAGAGTGCTAGCCTGGCCGGCTAATCCGATGAAGCGATAGCCGCGCTTCGCTACGGTTTCGACGAATCGCGGCCGCGTGGCCGAATCCCCCAGCACCTGACGGACCTTGTTGATCGCAGTCGCCAAGCTGCGGTCGAAATCGACGAACGTATCGTCCTTCCAGATGCGCTCTTGCAGATCTTCCTTAGTGACAATCTCGCCGGGCTTTTCTAGCAGAGCTGCGAGTACCTGAAACGGTTGCTCCTGCAACTTGACCTTGGAACCATTGCGGCGCAAGTCACCCGTATCGAGATTGACCTCGAAAACGCCGAAGCGAACCGGCTGGCGGTGGGAAGGCACCGCGCCATTATCACCCGAAGGCACCTAAACGCCAAACCTCTGATGGGTGATTTAGAACATGTCAGCCGACACGCCGGTTAGTTCCGACAACGAGTGCGAGCTCCGCCGGTCGATGATACACGAGCATTGATTCGTTCGGCGTGGCGGCTCGAGGGTCAGATTAATAAATCATGGCCACGCGGCATCCCGCAGCCCTACCGGGACGTGGCTCTGATCGCTCGGATAGACGAGGTCCACGGGCCGCCCACCTTGGTCCAAGGATCGCCGCCCAGCCTCGAGTATTGCGGTCGCACCTGCTGTCGTCCCAATCGTCGCGAGCGCGCCGTCGAAGTCACCAGGGCTCCGGCTCCCACCGTTGCACGCCGCCGCGGCGTCGATCATACTCTCGAAGCTAATGTACCCGTAGCACCGCTGGCCCCTGAACTCCCTCGTCACTGCGTCGGCCGCGGGCTTCCAGAACAACGGGTTCACCGACGCGTAGGGCACATCGTCCTGCGCGACAAAATACCCGCGATGGGCCTGGTCCACGGACACCTCGCCCCCGTGTCCCATGTAGAACCAGCGCTGCTGCGAGTGGACGTCCGCCTTGGGCGCGATCCAGGAGGACGTGTAGGTCGCGTGGGCCAAGGTCCCACCCGCAAACGACGCATCTCCCCCCGCTCGCTGGTTTCGCCACTGGACCGCCAGCGTGATAGTGTCCTCCGTCTGAATCCCGCTCACCAGGCGCGCATCGGCGACGCCCGTTGACGCGAGGGCCGTAACGCGCTCCGGGCGCGCTGTGCCGCGGAGAACCCACTCGTGGAAGTCAACGTGATGAGAATTGAGGTAGTAGGAAATGTCGCTCGACTTTCCCGCCCAGGCCTTGAATGTGTCGAGCTGGTGCTTAGGCTGCGACATGTAGGCCGTGAAGTAGGAGAACGGCCCGAGGTCCGCGATCCGGTCCCGAGCGTCGACATAGATGGGATCGAAGCGCTTATGCACCTCGATGGCACAAAGGCGATTCGCGGCCGTTGCGAGCCGGATCAGTTCCAGGTGATCCTCTAGCGTCTTGACCGGGGGCTTCGTGACCATGACGTGCATCCCGCGCTCTAAGCAGCACGCGGCAATGGCCATATGCGTATCGTCGGGCGTGAAGATGATGGCGACATCCCCAGGCGCGAAGGCCGCGACAGCTGTCTTGTACGCTTCCCGATCGACGACCGTGTCCTCGGGCCATGTCTCGATGACGGCCGGGTCGATGTCCGCGTAGACGGTCGGGCCGATGACTCTTTGCATGTGTGCGCGGATGGCGGGTAGTTTCGGGCCGTTGGTCCCGCACATGCCCAGGCGGCCGACCTTGCCGCGCCGCTTCAGGTCGAGCATGACGAGGGCCACGACGCCCGTGCTCTTGTCGCTGTCGCTGGCGCCAGCGCCGGTGAACCCAGTCGTGTACTCACCTGTGCCGAGCATCAAGACGTTGATGGGGCTTGGAGAGGACATCTTGTTAACGTGCTTTCAATTCGTGTGTACTTCGCAACCATCGCACCTGAAATTTTTCAGTCGGTTGCAACAAGTGATGGATGGTCAACGATAACAGAGGCCAGACAGTACTCGAAGTGAAATGGGGTTGCCCTGGGTTGCTTTCTACGACCGGGCTGATCGGCAGGCGTCTAGAACCGATGAGCCACCGCTTGTCCAGCCGCCTCTTCTAACTCGTCGAGGCGGTCAACGAAGAAGTGGTCGCGGGCGTCGATCCATTCCAGTGCTTTTGGTGCGGCGGCGGTGGCGAAGACTGCCTGCATGTTCTCACGGGAGCCGTGTTCGTCGTTCGTGGAGTGGATGAACATTTTCGGAGTGTCGCACTGGGCGAGGAACTCGAAGCCGCCCCTGTCGACAGGCAAGCCAGCGGCAATAAAGCGTTCGAAGATGCCGTCTTGGCAGGCGACGCGCATGCCGATGTTCGAGCCAAACGAAAAGCCCGCTCCAATGATCGGTAGGCCGGGATAACGCTCTTGGGCGTAGGCGACGACGGCGCGGACATCGTCTTGCTCGCCGTGGCCGTGATCGTGCGTACCTTCGCTCTTACCGGCTCCGCGGAAGTTGAAACGGATTACCGCCGAGCCAGCATTGCGAATTGCACGCGCGAGGCGAAAGACGACTTTATTCTGCAGGGTGCCGCCGTGAAGCGGGTGCGGATGGCAAACGACTGCGACCCGTTCGATGTCTACACCGTCGTCAGGTCCTTCGTGCAGGGCCTCAAGGCGTCCAGCTGGTCCGTTGATGAAGGTGGATTCGAGAATGCGGGCCATGCCGACTCGCCCTAGCGATAGTTTACGAACTGCATGTCGATGCCGAAGTCGTGGTCCTTCAACGCCGCCATAGCTGCCTGTAAATCGTCTCGCTTGGGTCCGCTCACACGAACCTGGTCGCCCTGGATCGAGGCTTGAACCTTCTTAAGTTTCAGCTCTTTGATCTTCTTGACGATCGATCGAGCCTTCTCGACGGTAATGCCCACCTGAAGCTCTACTTCCTGGCGAACGCTGGAACCAGCCGCAGCCTCCATGCTGCCGTAGCTGAGGCTCTTGATCGGTACTTTACGGCGTACGAGGCAGGTCTCAAGCACGTCAATGACTTGCTTGAGAGTGTACTCGTCTTGGCTGCGAATCGTGAGCTTCGGGCCCGAAGAGTCGAAGTCGATGGAACTGTTTGTCGTCTTCAGGTCGTAGCGTATGGTGACTTCTTTATTCGCCAGCGCTACGGCGTTTTGGACTTCGGGAAGCTCGATCTGGGAAACGATGTCGAAGCAGTTTTGACCAGCCATGGATGCTTAGGTTTGCTTGAGTCGCTCAATGACCCGTTCTGTGATTGTATCAACCAGAGGAGGTATCGAAGCGGCTAGCACTTCCTGCACCGCGCGCCGGACTCGTTCCCTTCGCTGGCCCTCAAGCTCTTGATCGCTGAGGGCCTCTTCGACCGCGGATCCGAATGGGTCGATGTTGTCAACGTTTCCAGCGGCGAAACTCTCACCCAGTTCCGGCGCGTCGGCTAACTCTGCCTCAGGCGCCGCTCGGTCGAGGGCGCGGAGCGACGCGACCGGCTCGGCATCGCTGTCTGCGGAGACTCGCTGCGGTCGCGCCTCCCCGATTAGCGATTTCACCGTGTCGATGAGTGAGTAGGCGTCGAGCGGCTTGTGCAGTACACCGTCGGAACCTACTGATTCAGCTTGGGCCGGGTCAAACGGTTCAAGCGGGCCTGCGAGTAGCACGACCTTGATGTTCGATAGTTTCGGATGACGCTTGATGCGGCGGCAAACTTCGAAGCCCGATGGCCCAGGCATCCGAGTATCAGCCAGTACTAAATCCGGGTGATGCTCCGTCAAGTACTGGAGCGTTTCGTCGCCGTCGGAGGTAGTAGCTACCTCATAACCCTCTTGGTTGAGGATCTGCCGGCCCATACGGTGAGCATGCGGATTGTCGTCCGCAATGAGAATCAGACTCATGGCAGCAACTCGGACCGCTTGCTAATGACCGGAAATGGCCACTGGCTCACGCGTAGCTAGTGTAACCCGGAACTACTAGTACGTGTTGTGGTTTTCGGCCAGATTAGTTTTGGTTGCCTTGCCGCGCGTCTGGCTCTGTATCGAGCGCGCTCGGTCCGTCAATCGTCTCCACCGAGACATCGGCTGTAGGCGTTGTGCCCACGGCAGCAGTGCTTCCGCGAATACCAGGAGGTGTCGATGGCATCAGTGTCGTCGCGGCTGGCGTGCCTGCCTTGGCAGCCATTCGCATATCTGGCGCAGAGCCGAAGATACCGAATGAACGTGCCCAGAAGCTTTTGCGGTCTTGCAAGTCTAGGTTGTACTTGTGCAGTTCGAACCGCTCGGGGTTCGCGTCGGGAATAGGGCGATTGAGATCGGCTAACTTTGCCTTGGCATCGTCCACATAAGGACTGTGCGGGTACTGACTGACGATCTTGCTGTAAGCGGCGATCATCGGCTCGGTAAACTGCTCACCCATGTTTTCATAGGTCTCGCCGAGTGACCAAAGGGCAACGTCGGCGTTGCTGAAGAGCGGGTAGTGCTCAGTCACGGTCTGGAGCCGATTGGACCCTGCCCGGTAGCTGCCCTTGTCGGTGTAGAACATGCCAACGCGGAATTCTGACTCCGCGATAAGTTCTTGGACTTCGCGCAGCTTCTGCTCGGTCTCGTCACGGAAAATACTGTTGGGCCACTGCATCAAGAGCTGGCGGCATTCCTGATCGGCGCGGACGGCGTGGGTGTTGTCGCGATCCGGTTTCACCATCTGGTCGTAGTGGATCTCGCAGATGCGCTTCTGGGCCTCGGCAGACTCCTCCATCGAGGGGAAGAAGGTGATGAAATCGTCGTACTCCGCCTCGGCCTGTGCCATCGCATGACGCGTGCCTTGCCGGTACCAACTATCGGCGATCGCGAGCTTGGCCTTCGCCAGGTACTCACTGTCGGGATAGGTGTTCATCATCGTCTGCAGCGTGAGTCGCGCTACGTCATAACGATTATTCTCAAGGTAATGGATGGCCTGATCAAACAGCTGTTTGTCTGGCTGCTGCGAGTTCGTGCCGATCGGGTTGTCGTAGGGGCTGCGACCACAGCCGACAATCGCGACGAGAGCAAGAAGAGCGAGTCCGAGTAAGTTACGAGTCATGGGATTCACTGTTAGGCGTGGAGCACGCGAGCGCTGCTGGCGAGCTCCTTCAGAGATTCTACGGCCTGGGCCGGGTCAGGGGTTCCAAAAACGCTAGAACCTGCCACGAAAATGTCACAGCCAGCTCGCGCGAGACCAGCTATATTGTCGGGTCCGACACCACCGTCGACTTCGATTTCGAAGCTAAGCCCACGCTCCTGTCGGATGTGATCGAGCTGCTCAATCTTGGTGAGTGCAACTGGGAGGAACGCTTGTCCACCGAATCCGGGGTTGACGCTCATGACAAGCACGAGGTCCGCCATATCGAGGACGAGGTCAAGCGTCTCAACCGGCGTCGCGGGATTGATGGCGACGCCTGCGCGCGCACCGTGGCTCTTGATCAGTTGCAAGCTACGGTGTAGATGGCGTGTCGCTTCCTGATGAATCGTGACCGTCTGGGCACCCGCTGCGATGAACGCTGGCGCGTAAGCATCGGGGTCATCGATCATCAGATGGCAATCGAGATAGAGATCGGTCGCCTTGCGAAGTGACTGGACGACCGGTACGCCGATCGAGATGTTCGGGACGAAATGCCCGTCCATCACATCGACGTGGATCATGCTAACGCCAGCACGTGCGACGACGGCTACGTCGTCTGCGAGACGAGCGAAGTCAGCCGACAAGATGGAAGGCGCGATTTCAGCCATCGAATCAATATTATAGCTGTTGTTCGCGACGACTTAGACGGTGTTCGGGCCCTGGTGAAGCCAACCGGCCATCTGGCGAAACGACTTGCCGCGGTAGCTTTGGTGCCACTTATTGACCGCAAAGTGAGTATCGCTCGCGCCGCGAATCCATGCCGGACTCCCGTCGGCTGACGCCGTCAAGGTCATTCTTCGATTGGCTACCGAGCTGATACTATCACCCGAGCGCGCCGGTTCGTTTGGAGTCAGCGCAACTTTACTATCGAGGTGATCCATGGAATCGATCGGACCTGCCCTAGCACCTTTTTCATTTCTCTCCGGAGTTGGACTGCTGATCCTCTCAACCTCCACTCGGTTTATCAACGTCAAGAACGAAATCCTGAACCTCTCTCCAGAGGAATGCGAGAGGCAGACGGACCGTGTAACACACGAGTTACGCCGCTCTCGGCTGTTGCGCGACGCGTTAAACAGCCTTTACCTGAGCGTGGTGTGCTTTTCCTTGGCCTCGCTAATCGGCGCGTTCGGCGAACGTTTCCCAGATCAGGTGGGGCTGACTGGCTACCTGCTGGCGACGGTTGGCGTGGCGGCAGTAGTCTTGGCCGCTGCAAAGCTTGTGCAGGACTCACGGCTGTCGCTGGAGATCATCCAGAGTCACGCCGATGAGCAGCAGTCTGGTTGACGGATAGCCCGCAGGCTGGGGTACTCTCGCGGAGTCGTCGCTCACTTCGAGCGTTTGGCGGTCTCAGCCAGTTCCCAGTTGAGCGAAAAACTAATGACCGTCCGAATCGCGACCACGACTGCGAGGTTAATCAGCTCTTCCCTCTCGGGCGAGATGATCGATTCCACGATGTCGGCGGCGATCAAGAACTCCAGGCCCAAAAGGAGGTAGTAGCCAAGGAGGCCTCTCAAGTGGGCGCGTTGAGACACCACGTCCTCGCCGCGCAGCGCCTTGAGTTCTGACACGACAAACCGTACGAGGCTGCAAACGACTCCGTAAACGATGACCGCGATTCCGATTACGCCAAGTGGGGCGCTGATGTGCTCAAGCAGTTCCAAGATCAACCTCCAGACGGCCTCCGTAGCCTAACCTAATGCAGTGCTCCTAGGGCGGAGAGCGAGCCCAATCGGTGCCAATCGCTGAGCCCACCCATTCAGTCAGTCAACGTTCGGTGAGTTCATCCGAACGTTTGCGTGCCCTTGTCCCCTCAACTACCAACCACGTACACTCGGTAACCCGTGAGCGCCAGCACATCCAAACTTCTAGCCAGCTACAAGGCCTACCTTCTCCCTGGCTTCGTCTTCCAATCCATCGTCATCGGCGGAGGCTACGGCACCGGACGCGAACTTGTCGAATTCTTCCTCCGTGAAGGCCCCGCCGCTGGATACCTCGGTATGCTGGTCGCTACCCTCATCTGGGGCGTCGTACTCGCATGCGGCTTTGAGTTCGCCCGCCTGGGACGCAACTACGACTACCGCAAGTTTTCGAAAGCCCTGCTCGGCAGAGCCTGGGTCGCCATAGACGTACTCGCGATTCTGTCGATGATTCTCACCATCGCCGTCCTCGGCTCCGCTTCCGGTGAACTACTCCACGAGATGTCCGGCGCGCCACCCATCGTCGGAACTCTCCTCCTCATGGCTTTCATTGGATTGCTTGTCTTCTGGGGCAGCCGACTCATCGAACGCGTATTCTCCGTCTGGTCGTTCCTTCTCTACGGCTTCTACATCGTCCTGATCGTCCTCGTGCTGCAAGCGAGTGCCGGTGACGTTATCGCCAACGCCGCCGATTGGGACCCGGATTCCAGATGGCTCCTTGGCGGTGTGCGCTACGCCGGCTACAACCTCTCGGGCCTCACCGTGATGCTCTTCGTCGTGCGCCACATCAAGACGCGCCAACAGGCCGTCGTCTCGGGTTTCCTCGCTGGCGGAATCGCCATGTTCCCCGGAGTGCTCATCTACACGGCGCTGCTGGCCTTCTACCCCGCCATCGTCAACGAAACCATTCCGGCGAACTTCGTCCTCAGCCAGCTCGATCGGCCCGCCTTCCAACTGCTATTCCAGATCATCCTATTCGGCACCTTCATCGAGACGGGCACCGGCCACATTCATGGCTTCAACGAACGCCTGGCCGGTGCGTGGCGCGAATCGGGCCATGATATCTCTCGCTGGCAGCGTCTCGGCGTCGGGGCGGCAGTGCTGGTAATCGCCATATGGCTAGCCGATCGCTTCGGTCTAGTCGCCCTCATCAGCGAAGGCTACGGCCTCATTACCTGGGGCTTCTGGCTGTTTCTGCTACTCCCCGTCCTGTTCTTCGGGTTCCGCCAAGTCGTTCTCAGACAAACCGACCGCGACTAATGGGGAATCTCGCGAACGACTCGCCGATCTCACAATAAGAGATCTCGCACAGCCAACCGCAACTCTTTCAACCGATCGGTGTTTCTAACCCCAGACCTCGGCCGGGGCCCCTATCCATATAGAGAGGACTATTTATGAAAAAGGTACTCAGATGCATAGCGGCATTCATACTTTGCATCTCCACCGTAGCTGCGCAAGATGTCGCCCCGGACCGAGACGGGCCGCGCAATAATATCGGCGCTCTCGCTAACTTCCTCGATCTGACCGAGGTCCAGACGGGGGAGTTGCTGGCTCTGCAAGCGACTTTTATCGACGGCGTGAAGGTGATTCAGCAAGAGATTAAAGAAAAGAAGCAAGGAGTCCAGTCAGAGTTGCACAGCGAGTTTCCCGACGCGAACCTCATCGGTCAACTGATGATCGAAATCAAGGAACTCAATCAGCAGAAGAAGGCACTAAAAGCTGAATTCAATGAACCCGCGCTCGCGATCCTAACCGAAGAACAGGTGCGAGCCCTTGGACCCCTCAGGAGAGCACTGAGGCTCAAACGTCCAGCAGGCCAGGCCGTCCACTTCCACCTGATCGTTCCCGGTGACCGCCCTGACGGTGCCGAGTCAGACGAATCGATGTTTTAGTGAACGCCGGGGCACGCGATACATGCTGACAAGGGCACTCCATCGGGCGTGCCCTTTTTCACTCGTCATCAGACCGGAGTGTCGGATACTCGATGCCCAGCTGCTCCAGGTAGGTGTCGTACTGGTTCGGGTCGTATCGCAACTCGTCGAGTTCCGACTTGTACCTCGCCATCTTGTCTCGATTGAAGTGAACGGGCGGAGCAGTATCCGCCGGGATCAGCGACTCCCACTGCACATCTTCTGTCTGTTCGCGGAAGTACTCTCTCGCCTGCTCTACCAGAGATGGATCGGCGAACAACTCGATCATTGTCATCGCCTGTGCCGCGGCTCCCGCCGTCGCTCCCTTGTGGGCAATAGGAGTGGCCATCGCGATCGCCGAAGACCAGTGATGCCCGGTCGCTCCGGGAATGTTCGATGGGTAGCGCAGGTTTATTGTTGGCAAAGTCCAACTCACCTCGGCGATGTCGTCAGAGCCGCTCGACGTTTCCGCCGGTCCCGACAACTCCTTGACTTCAGTCGCCAAGCCAGTCTCCTCCCCCTCTAGCTCTTGCTGCACCGCTCGGGCCAGTGTCTGATCGTCCTCGCTCCAGTCCGGCATGCCGACTCGCTCAATATTCGCCTGCAAGAGCTCCGCCAGCGGCTTGTTGAAGTGCCCCTGCCAGGCGGCGCCGATGACGCGCTCGGTCATCTCGGTGTCGGTCATCATCGCCGCGGCAGTTGCCATCTTCTGCCCCAAGGCGTGGAGTTCCTTCACATTCTGGTGGTCCGTCTCACGGAAGAAGTACCAGACAGTGGCTTCCGGTGGCACCACGTTAGGCTGATCGCCGCCGTGTGTGATGACGTAGTGCGATCGCTGTTGAAGCCTCAGATGTTCTCGCCTAAAGTTCCATCCGATATTCATCAGTTCAACGGCGTCCAGAGCGCTCCGTCCGCGCCACGGCGAACCAGCTCCGTGGGCACTCGTGCCGTGAAAGTTGAACTGAGTGGAGACGAGCGCCAAGCCCCTCCGCCCCCAACTCGTCGAGAAATCGCGACCGACGTGGCAGCTCAGCATGATGTCGAGGTCCTTGAAAAGCCCGTCCCGTGTCATATAGGTGCGGCTACCGAGCAACTCTTCGGCGATGCCGGGGTAGACCCGGATGGTCCCCGGCATGTCATAGCGTTCAAGCAGAGTCTTCACCACTAGAGCAGCGGTCACATTGACCGCCTGGCCAGCGTTATGCCCCTCGCCGTGTCCCGGCCCTCCCGCAATCAGCGGATCGTGGTAGGCGACGCCAGGTTTTTGGGACGTCTCGGGTAGTCCGTCGATGTCGGCCATCAATCCGATCACTGGACTCCCTTCGCCCCACTCCGCGACGAACGCTGTCGGCATGCCCGCCACGCCCTCGGTGATTCGAAACCCGTTGTCGCGGAGAATGTCGGTCACATAGCGCGCCGTCTCGAACTCCTGATATCCGAGCTCGGAAAAACTGAAGATCGAGTCGGTAATCGTCTGCACCAGCTTCGATTGAGCGGAAGCGCGTTCACCAGCCTCCTGGCGAAGGGCGTCCCGCGTCGGCTGTTGAGCAACGAGTGGGACCAGCCCGGCAAGCACGGTAATGGATAAAACGATGAGTCGGCGCATAGCGTGGCAAGGTTATCACGGTGACCGCCTCATGCGACAATATGCGGCGATGGGGCACATCCGTCGAGTCGGACGACTCGCGTCCGTTGCCTGTTTGTGGGCACATCCCCGTCCCTTCCTGGCCCTAGCAGAATCTCGTGCCGGTCACTATTCGACACAAAGTCACCGATCCAAGAAACCTTGTGCCCTCCTCCCGAATCTAATCCTTTAGAGGAATCTGAAATGGTCATCGGCGTCCCAAGGGAACTCAAAGACCAAGAAACCCGCGTCGCGCTCACCCCAGCCGGTGTGTACGCGCTCCGAGAAGCGGGCCACGAAATCCTCGTCGAACACGACGCCGGAGCGGGTAGCTCCATGCCCGACACAGAGTATCGCGAAGCCGGAGCCGTCGTCCTCGACTCCGCCGCCGATGTCTGGGCGCAGGCGGACGTCATCGTCAAAGTCAAAGAGCCACAACCCACCGAGGTTCAACATTTCCGGCCGGGATTGGTCCTTTTCACGTACTTGCACCTTGCACCTCTCCCCGAATTGACGCGGCAGTTGCAGCAGGCGCAGGTCACCGCCATTGCCTACGAGACCGTCCAGCGTGATGACGGCATCCTGCCCCTACTCGAACCAATGAGCGAAGTCGCCGGACGCCTTGCCGCCCAGGTCGGTGCCGAGTACCTCGAAAAACCTCACAGCGGTCGCGGTGTCCTCATGGGTGGCGTCCCCGGCGTTGCCCCCGCCGAGGTCGTCGTCGTGGGTGCGGGTATCGTCGGCTCCAATGCAGCGAAAGTCGCTGTCGGTACGGGCGCTCACGTCACCGTGCTTGATCTCAATGTCGAACGTCTTCGCTGGCTCGACGATATTCACCAGGGCCGCGTCGCGACGCTCGTCTCCAGTCCGAAGATTCTCGACGGTGCCGCCGCAAGAGCAGACTTGCTCATCGGTGCCGTCCTCGTCCCTGGACGCTCCGCGCCCAAGGTCATCAAGAGGTCGACCATTGCAGCCATGCCCAAGGGATCGGTATTCGTGGACGTGGCGATCGATCAAGGCGGCTGCGCCGAGACTTCTCGCCCGACCACCCATAGTGATCCCATCTATGTGGTGGAAGGTGTACAACATTACTGCGTTGCCAATATGCCCGCGTTGGTTCCTCGGACCTCAACGCTCGCGCTGACCAACGCGACGCTACCCTATATCCTCAAGATCGCCAATCTTGGACCCGAAGAAGCCATGCGTCAGGACAAATCCCTATTGCGCGGACTCAATACCTACCGTGGCGACATCACCTACCCAGCCGTCGCCGAATCGCAAGACCAGAGCTGGCACGAAGTGATCCTCGACTCCTGACCGGTAGAGCCTGCCGTCTCATCCCATCTGTCACCCTGAACGACCGGTCTGATAGGTAACACTCTAAACCGGACGGATGGGTAACAGTATAGGCGGTGGTCAGTGGCCCCCGCGGGGGCCACTGACTGCCGAGCCGAGCGGCCACAGTACGCGGTTGGCGGCGTCGAACAAGGCGAGTTCCACCGGACCGAACCAGATCTGCCAAATGGCTTCGTCCACTTCGACTAGCCCGACCAACTCGCGAGCCAACGCTTCACTCAGGAAGTACTTCTCGCCGAGGAACTTGATGCGTCCGTCGTGGCGCACTCGTCGGCGCTCCCAGTGCCCCGGGTAATCCAGATCAGCAAGCTCGCTGGGATAGGCGCGTGTTGCTGGTGCATAGAACGCCGCCGGGGGCCGCTGTCTCAACGCTTCATGCGGACGTTCTTGGTTGTATTCATGACGAAAGAGGTCGAAGCGGCGCTGCTGTCGGCGACGATCGCCAGCCGGAGGTCTCACTGTCTCGGCTTTGAGCGTGCGGTGTAGCCGCTCGTGGCGACCGTTCTGCTGCGGCTTGCCCGGCTCGATGCGCTCCACCGCAATGCCCAGCTTCAGCCACCAGACGTTCAACCGGCTCAAGCGTCCGGTGCCGATGGAGGCGAACGGCGAACCGTTGTCTGAGCGTATCCTTCGTGGCAGCCCGCGCTCCAGAAACAACCGCTCCAAGCCTCGGCGGGCCTCGGCGTAGGATGTGCCCACGTGTGCGGTGCAGTTGAGCAGGAAACGACTATATCCGTCGACGACCGTTAGCGGATAACACAGCACGCCGTCGCCGGTGCGAAACTGCCCCTTGTAGTCGATCGTCCAGAGGTCGTTGGGCGCTTCGGGTTCGCGCAACGGACTGGGTGCCGCTTCGGCCAGTCGCCGCATCCGCTTGCGCCCGCGAACGAGTCCGGCTCGCTTCAGCGCGTCGCCGATCGTCGACGCCGCTGGCCAGCTTGTCTGTGACTCTTTCGACTCCAGCCAGGCCCTGAGCTTCTTCGGCCCCCAACTCGGATGCTGCCGACGCGCTTCTATCACTCGTCGCTCGACCGACTCGGGTATCCGACCGGGCTGACGGTGTGCCGCGTGCGAGCGGTCTTCCAGCTCTGGCCAACCGCCTTGACGGAAGCGTTCTAACCACTTGTATCCGGTCCTGCGGCTGATCCCGTAGAGTCGACACAGCGCCGCCACGTTCGTCGCCGCCCCCGCTCGCAGCCAGTCTTCAATGAATCTCTTGCGTTCTTCCATCGGATAGGTCTCCTTCCATGGCATCTCGCCATGGTGTTACCTATCCGCCCGGTCTAACCTGTTACCCTTCCGCCCGGTCTGTACAATCCGGGACCTTGTCCCCTTCGAGTTCTCGCGTACGCAACCACTGCTCTACGAAGCGCTCGGCAAATATCAGTGCCCGGTCATTCCGCAGCATCATACCGATCAGAGGTTTGACGACTTCTGGGTCGTGCAGCCGACCAGCTGCCGCGACATCAGTCAGCAACTCGTCCGGCATCCCGCCCCACAAGAAGTAAGAAAGCCGTGAGGCGATCGAGTACTGGTCGAGCAGTTGCTCCTCGGCGCTGTCGTTCAGCGGCTCGTAGTGGAACAGAAATTTCGGCGACACCAGCACGCTGCGAATCGCAAACAGAATCGCGGGTTCAAAATCTTGTCCCTCGTCGACGGCCGCACGAAACAGCTCCACGTATGACTCGACCTCGCTCTGCTCGACGGGTCGACGATAGGCTCGCGGCAAGAACGAAGCCAAGATCGTCCGCGCCGCCTGCTCTGGAGTTGTCTTCGGTCCCGGTGCTGCCACGAAGATCTTCTCGCGCGCCTTGAATTCTTTCGCCGCGAAGTCCACCGTTAACTTGGCAACTTCGATGTACTTTTCCGAATGTAGCGGCGATAGAAATAGCGTCTCGGCGGCGTTGTCGAAACCCTCGCCGCCAGCTCCGTCTACCGGCAACAGCTCGGCAACGTCCAGGTGCAGCTCAAATAGATGGCGGATCGTTGCCGCGTACTCGTCACGGTTCAGTCGCCGAATCGATCGCCGACCCGCTGTAACCCCCATCGAACAAGCCGCCGTATGCAGGCTCTCTTTCGCCCATTGAGTGAACTGTTCGCGTTCGTCCAACTCCGCGGCAGGCGAGCCCATCGGCGGCATCTCGCCGTTCTCCACCCGCAGAATCAACTTGCCCCAGTCCGCGGCTTCTGTCTGGAAACTCTCTAACGTCGCGATGTCTTCGATACGAAAGCCCGCAGCTCCCGACGGACCCTGATGGCATGCCTGACAGTAGGTTGTTAGAAACTCTTGGGAGTCACCGAGTCCAAACGGCTCTTGGGCTGTCGCACAACCCAAAAAGGCCAGCGCGCAGAACCACCTCAGCGCATTTCTATAAGCCGCAGTTCTCATGGACTAATTCAGCCGTCACGATTTTACCTGGAATCGCGCCTCGCCGGGAATACCCTGACGCTACCTAAGCCCGCGCCGCGCTCGCCTCGACGTCACGCTCCCACGCCAAGTACTGGCGTCGCATATCCGCGGCGAGTTCCTGATTGCGGTAATAGAAATTCTTCCGCTCGCCTGGATCTGTCTCTAGATCGAACAACAATTCCGGCAGACCCCGCGCCCCGATTCCATCGTCGATGTACTTCCATTTACCGATCCGTGCCGCGCGCTGCTGCCGTCCATCTCTCAATACCCGCCAAAACAGCGGACGTTCGAAGGTGTCGTTCGGGTCTTCGAGCACACCGCGCAGGTCAACGCCGTCGAGCGCAGCTCGGGGCTCTGCTCCTGCAGCCTTCAAGAATGTCGCGGTGAAATCCATCGACGCGCACACTTGATCGCACGTCGCCCCTTCTGGAATTACCCCCGGCCACTGCGCGACCGCTGGCACGCGCACGCCGCCCTCAAACACGGTGGCCTTCGTATGAAAGAACGGCCCGTTGTCTGACAACCGCTCACCGCCGTTGTCGTTCGTAAACACCAGCAGTGTATTGTCCGCTGTGCCAGTTCTCTCAAGCGCATCGACTACCTGACCCACGGCCGCGTCCATGCTCTCGACCATGGCGGCGTAGTCCTCCCTGACGCCATCGCGCCAGTTCTCCGGCGTGGCCAACTGCTCGGGGTGCCCCGGCGGCTGGAACGGCCAGTGAACCGCATTGAATGGCAAGTACAGAAAGAACGGGTCGTCGGCACTCTTCTCCACGAACTGGGCTGCGCGCTCTCCCAGCAGCTCCGTCAGGTAGCCCTCGCGTTCGACCACATCATTGCCGTCCCACAGGTCTTCGGAATCATCGTGATAGCGATGCGTGTACATGTCCGCATTGCCCAGCAAGGTCCCAAAGTACTCGTCAAAGCCATGCGCCAGCGGACGGTATTCGGGGTTCCAACCCACATGCCACTTGCCGAATGCTCCGGTCCGGTACCCCGCTCGCTTGAGCGCACCCGGCAACTCGGACTGGCTCGGCAAGAGTCCCACCGTCTTGTTGTTGTGAGGGCCTAAGGGCAATTCGAGTTCTGGCCCAAACCGCTGCTGGTACTGCCCGGTGAGGAAGCCAACACGCGTCGGCGTACAAATCGGCGCATTCGCATAGCAATCGGTAAACCGCGCTCCCCGACTCGCAATCCGGTCGATGTGGGGTGTCCGGATATCGGTTGCTCCATAGCACCCCAGATCCGCATAGCCCATGTCATCCGCCATGATGAACACCAAATTAGGTGGTCGCTCGGTGCGTGTTTGGGCTGCCGCCCTAACGGCAGTAGCTCCGGCTACGGTTTGTAGAAAAGTTCGACGTCGCATAGTTGGACCCCAAAAATAGCAAAGGTTTGGAATGGGTGTCGCAAGTTCAGATCATCGGTCGATCTGCGCATTCTCTCGGTTACGTCAGATCTACCACACGCGAAGTCCCATTCCTTCTACCGAAATACCGGATCGTCAACCAGCGGGATCGATTCCACGGGCTCGAACAATCCAAACGTAAAGACGTCGGTTGATGAAACGATCGTCACATACTGCTTGCCGTCCACCGAGTAGGTGATTGGCGATGCGTGGACGGGCTGACCCACGTTGAAGTGCCACAAATGCTTGCCTGTCCGGGAGTCGACCGCAATCAGATGGTCGTCGTCGTCGCCCGAGAAGATCACTCGCCCAGCCGTTGAAAGTGTTCCTGCCCAGGAGTTGGTCTCTCCCGAAATCGGGTACTCCCACTTCCGCTCACCGGTCTTTGGGTCAATCGCACGAAGTACGAACCGCCCATCGTTTCTCGATGGACGCCCGCCGCCGGTACCAGCAAAACCGATCATCGGGACTGGTTCGACCGCGGACGAGGTCATGATGTCGCAGGCCTCCATCGTCATCACGTAATGCCAACCCGTCGCCGGGTCGTAGGAGTCCGACATCCAGTTCGCCGCACCCCACACCGTCGGGCACACAAACGCGCCCTCGGGCGACGGAGCCTTGCCGTCAACCAAGATCGGACGTCCGTCTTCGCCAATGCCGGTCGCCCAGTTCAACTTGTCGACGAACGGTGTCGCTCGCAAGAACTCGCCTGTCGTGCGGTCCAGCATGTAATAGAAGCCGTTGCGGTTGGCCTGCATCACGACTTTGCGCATCTTGCCGTCGACCTCAAAGTCGAGCAGCAGCGGCGGCTCCTGGCCATCCCAATCCCACACATCATGCGGAGTGAATTGATAGTGCCACTTCATCTCGCCCGTATCGAGGTCGACGCCGATCAACGAGTCCGTATAGAGGTTGTCACCGGGTCGATCTCCTCCATAGAAATCCGGCCAAGGATTGCCCGTCGGCCAGACCAATAGATTCGTCTCCACGTCGTAGCTACCTGGCATCCACGTACCCGCGCCGCCCCATTCGATTGTCTTCGGGCCCCACGTCTCCGAGCCAGGTTCACCTGCCGCGGGTACTGTCCAAAGCTTCCACAACTGTTTTCCTGTCTCGGCCGAGTGCGCCGCTAAGAAGCCGCGCATTCCGCTGTCGCCGCCTGATACACCGACCACGAGCTTGCCTTTGATCGCCACCGGTGCCACCGAGCAGTAGTAGCCGTCCTCCGGGTCCGCGTACTCTTCTTCCCAAATCGCCGCACCAGTGATTCGGTGCAACGCCACCAAGTGACAGTCGCTCGTAATGAAGTAAACGCGATCGCCCCAGATCGCGGCACCACGATTCTTGCGTTGCATTTCGACGTCTGGCTGCTCGTAGGTCCAAACGGGCCGTCCGGTGACTGCGTCGAGCGCATAAACCGCATTGGCATTCGTCACATACATCAGCCCGTCGTAGACGATCGGGTACGAACTCAGCCTCGTGGCGTCAGGAACGTGATACACCCACTTCGCCGTCAGGTTCTTCGCGTTGTCGGTCGTGATTTGATCGAGTGGACTATGCCGATTCGAACGATAATCGCCCATGAACGTCAGCCAGTCTTCACTCGGTGCGGCCAGCATGTCTTCATGGGTCACTTGTGCGCCGATCGGCGCGGCCAGGGCAATGGCGGCGAGGAATGCTGTTACGACGCGATTCACTGTGCGTCTCCTTCATCTGTTTTGATCGGGCGAATACTCTGGCGGCTCAAGAACGCGAGCAAGTCCGTCATCTGCTCATCGCTGAGCCTCTCGCCATAGTTGGCGGGCATCCACGAAGATTTTGGGAACTCCACCTGGGAGACGGCACTCTTGCTTAGCAAGCGCAATTCGCCATTGGCATCGAGGAGCTGGATTGAATAGTTCGATGTGTTACGCGCCACGCCGCGAATCGACTCGCCATTGCTCAACGTGACTCGCACGGGCATGTAGCCCTTCGTGAATCGCTTGTTTGGGTCGAGTACGGATTCGCGGATTTCGGTTAGCGTATTCATCACGCCAACGTTCGTGAGGTCCGGGCCTAAGTAGCCGCCCTCGCCGCGGATCATGTGGCAGTTCGCACAACGACCCTCGCCGTTGTAGACCTTTCGGCCCGCATCCACGTTTCCAGCTACGGCCGAGCGGGCAGCGGGGGCTGATAGATTGCGTAGGAATGCGGTCATCTGCCAAACCTTGTCCGCCTCAAACGGAGATGGAGGCATATCACTCCCGGCGATGCCGTTCTTGATCACGTCAAACAACCACTCATCGCTCAGCCGCCGCAAGTTTCGAGCCGTGATCAAGTTCGGCCCGCGACCGCCTTCGGCACGAACGCCGTGGCATGCGCTGCACGACATCATATAGAGCTGCTTGCCCGCCTCTATGGCAGCCGGGTCACCGATAAAGGCATCCGCGGGTGCCGCCCCTAATTCGGCGTGTGGGTCGTCTTGCTGTGCGAATAGGGCGCTGGCGCAGACGAAGGCTAGCAATAGCAGCTTGGTTGCAATTCTCAAGGCGCTTTCCTCGACGATAATCGAGCACCTGAGTATACGCCAAGCCGGGCGTGGCAGCGCTACTTGCGGCAACGGTAAACGAATGCTGGCGGTACGTTGCGCCACACCACGTCCGACTGTTTGACCTCGGAAAATAGTCCGCGCAGCAGGCTGCGAAACCGCCACGCAGGAGGCAACGCGAACCCTTGCAGGTACGCGAATGTTACAAACACGCCGTCGTCCGACAGCGAGTCATGCGCCGCCTTAAGAATGTCGCGCTGCAACTTCTCATCGAACGCAGCCCAAGGCAGTCCGCTAACAATACGGTCCGCGGTCTTCTCGCCTCGCGCCTCCAAGATGTTTCCCAGTTCCTGAACGCAGTCATGTGCCACGTCCAGCTTGGGGTGCTGCTCCCTTAATAGGGAGACGAACTCCTCGTTCCGCTCGATCGCAATCAGCTTAGAACCGTCGGGCTTCTGAGCGATGAGTTCGCGTGTGATCGGTCCCGTGCCCGGTCCAAACTCCACGATCACTGAAGCGCCGTCCAGCGACGCCTCTTCCGTCATCAGACGCGCCAGTTCCGGGGAACTCGGTGCGATTGCACCGGTCGCAATCGGTTTGCGGATGAACTCTCGCAAGAACGTGCCATGCTGGGCCGAATTCGACTCCGCCACTGGGGGCGTATCGCTCACGTGATCACTCTCTGTTTCGGAGGACAACACCCAATTCTACGAGAGCCAGGCACCGATTTGTTGGCCAACCGGGTTCGGCCTTGTGGCTCGGGTATTTGTAAAATCCACGTAAGCCACTGTTTAACAGTCATTTAACTCCCTGCGAATAACTCTTCGTTACGTTCGAATCGTCCTTATTTGCGAGGGCGTAAGACAACGCGCATCGCTCAAGGAGTCCCCATGGCAGTCCAACCAGAACTCATTCGCCAGGCCCAAGCAGGCGATCCCGCTGCCTTCGCGGAACTTGTCGCGGCCTATAAGCAACGAATTCATGGGACCGCCTATCGCTTGACCGGACGCAGCCAAGAGGTCGAAGATATCGGACAAGAAGTCATGCTGCGGCTTGTCGCTTCGATCGGTCAACTGCGCAGTGTCGAATTCTTCGAAACCTGGCTCTATCGGCTCACGAAAAACACGGTCTACGACCACCTCCGCAAACGCCAGCGCAAACCCGATGTCCCGATGTCAGAACTTTCCGATGAGCAGGTCTCCTTCGCCGATGCCAATGAAGGCGCACCCCTGAGCGCCATCAAGGCCCGTCAAGCCGACGCGCACGCGACGCTGAAGATCATGCTCGACAATATCCCCGAAGAAGATCGCGTCCTGCTCGAACGCAAAGAGATCAACGGCCCCAGCCTCCGCGAACTTCGCGACCTATATCAACTGAACGAGAGCGCTCTCAAAGTCCGGCTCTTCCGTGCCCGACAACGAGCCCGTGCCGTCCACGCGAGCCTCGCGACTGCCGCCGCGTAGCCCTTCGTCGTACTCCATGCTAGAGAGTTGTTCGCCGCCGAACAGGTCTAGGCTAAGGCCCCTTCGATCAGTTTGCCGCCGCTGACGGTGGCTCTCTCGGACCGACCATTGTGCAGATAGGTCAGGCTGAGATGATCTAGGCCCATCAGATGCAGGATAGTAGCGTGAATGTCATTGACGTGGTACGGCGTCTCTTGTGCGCGCAGACCGAGTTCGTCGGTCGTTCCGATTGCGGTGCCGGCATTGATTCCAGCCCCGGCCATCCACATGGAGAATCCCCAGGGGTTGTGGTCGCGGCCCAGTCCCTTTTCGTTAAAGGGAGTGCGTCCGAACTCTCCGCCCCAAACCACGAGCGTGTCTTCCATCAAGCCGCGGGCCTTGAGATCAGCGAGCAGACCAGCGATAGGCTTGTCGGTAAAGCGACACCACTTGCTGTGGTTCTCTTCGAGATTCGCATGGGCGTCCCACGAGCCCGCGTACACCTCGACGAACCGGACGCCGCGCTCAACGAGTCGGCGCGACAGTAGAAGCTTTTCAGACAACGGTCGCAGGAAATCGTCGTCCATGCCATAGAGTTTCTTGGTGGCATCGGACTCTCCCTGAATATCGACGGCTTCTGGCGCGTGTGACTGCATCCGCCACGCGAGCTCGTAGCTTTCCATGCGGGCGTTGAGTTCCGACTCGTGCGGGTGTCGTTCGGCGTGGCCACGATTCAACTGACCCAAGTAGTCGAGTTTGCCGCGCTGTTGCTCATTGCCAACCGATTCCGGGTTGGCCAGATTGAGGATCGGCGGACCTTCGTTCTGGAAACGGGTGCCTTGATAGACCGCTGGTAGAAAGCCGCCGGACCAGTTCTTGGCGCCACCGTTGAGCGGCGCTTCGGTATCCAACACCACGAAGGTCGGCAGATCTCGATTGGCCGAGCCCAGTCCGTATGTGATCCAGGCCCCCAGTGAGGGCCGTCCGGCAAGGATTGAGCCAGTGTTCATCTGGCAAACCGAGCCGACGTGATTGAGCCCATCGGCCCAGCAAGAGCGAATCACCGATAGATCGTCGACGTGCTTGGCGACGTGGGAATACCAGTCCGAGACCCAAAGGCCACTTTGGCCGTGCTGATTCCATTGCCGTTGATCCGGCATCACCGTATTGCCGGAAGTGCCCATGGCGGTGATCTTGGGCGGATCGAATGAGTCGGGAATCGCCTGTCCACTCAACTCTTGGAGCAGCGGCTTGGGATCGAACGTGTCGAGATGGCTAGGACCACCCTCCATGAACAACCAGATCACCGACTTGGCTTTCGGCGCATGATGAGGAGTCCTTGCTTCCAGGAGGTTGTTGTGCTCAGCGCCGAACGCGGGAGCGAAACCTCCCTCAGCTAGAAGTGAGCCGAACGCCAGAGCGCCGAGGCCACTGCCGGTATTGGAGAGAAAGCTACGCCGCGTTGAGGCGTTGAGCGACCGAGATGGGATACGGAGGGGCATAGCTGTTCACCTTAGTCGCGGTACACGAATTCGTTGGAGTTGAGCAGCGTATGGCACAAATCGACCAACGCAGCCCCGTGGGACTCGGTCAGGCCCGGCGCCATCGAGTCGGGCAATGCTATCTTGCCGCCCTGTTCAGCGCGTTCTGCGATCAACCGACTTTGGGTGTCAAAGAAGGTCAGCGCGGCATCCTTTTCGCCGCCGTCCGGTAGCCTCGAATAGGCCATGAGGTACGCCTGTTCGACCTGGGCGGAACGATCGTCGCCAGCGGCCTCGACCACACGGCCCGCGAACCCCTGTGCCCATTGGATAGTCTGCTCATCGTTGAGCAACGCTAATGCCTGTGGCGCGGTAGTGGTGATATTGCGCCGCGCGCAAGACTCATGAGTGTCCGGCATGTCGAACGATTCGAGCATCGGATAGCGTGCGTTACGGCGCACGAAAACGTATATGCTTCGGCGGCGCTGGTCTGACAGATCCTCGTCGACCGTCCAACCGCCACGCGGCTCGGGCATGCCCAGCGGCAATGGTGGCTGGGCACTCGGCCCACCCAGGGCAGGGTTGAGTAGCCCGGAGACAGAGAGTATGGAGTCGCGGATCACCTCGCCTTCGAGCCGTTGCGGACGGAAACGCCATAGCAGGCGATTCATCGAATCAGCGCTTGCGGCGTCCTCGCGGTAGGCCGCGCTCTGCTGATAGGTTTGTGAGGTCATGATCAGCCGGTGCATCGCCTTGAGGCTCCAACCACGATCAACGAACTCGACCGTCAGCCAGTCCAGCAACTCGGGATGTGTGGGGCGATCGCCCATGCGTCCGAAATCACTCGGGGTGCCAACGATGCCACGTCCGAAGTGGTAGTGCCAGACGCGATTGACCATCACGCGGGCCGTCAGCGGATTTGCGGGGTCGATGAGCCAGCGCGCTAGCGCCGACCGACGTCCCGTCGATTCCAGGCCTTCAGGCTTGGAGTAGACCGCCGGGTTCGGATCGAGTATGGACAAGAAGCCAGGCTCGACCTCTTCTCTGGTCGCGGCGTAGTTGGCCAACGAGAGCACGTGGGTGGGTGGGGCTACTCTGCCCAGATCCTTCATGCCCATTCCAGTTGGCAACTCGCCCGGGTGGAGATGCTCGAACCCATCGAGCGCTGCTTGAAGCTCGATGTAGCGATCCTTCTGATCTCCCTTGAGCTTCTTCCAGAGCTTCTTTTCTCCATAGAGCATCTGCCACTTATGCTTATGGAGCATCTGGCGTTCGAAGGGAGAGAGCATCGCGGCTGGCTTCGTCATCGCGGCCTGAGTTAGTTCAGTCCGCTTCAGGACCAAGTGCTTTTCGTTTTCTTGACGAATTGGGCCTACCAACTCTTCCATCTCTGCGCGGATCTCCGCAGTGGACCGCTCCCAGGCAGCGAGTTCGCCGCGGTAACGGGCAAGGGCCTCGACGTCGAGTGCCGGGATGTGATCATCCTCGGCGGAGTTGGCGAAGAACGCTTGCAGGCGGTAGTAGTCCTTCTGGAGGATTGCGTCGAACTTGTGGTCATGACACTTGGCGCAACCAAACGTCATTCCAAGGAAGGTCGCTCCGACTGTGTCGGTGACGTCCTGCAACAGCTCTGCCCGGCGCTGCATCAAGTTGGCGGCGTTTGATTCGTCGGGGTAGTGGCGGTTGAAGGCAGTAGCGATCCGCGCATCCGGACTAGTGGGCCACAGCTCGTCTCCGGCGATTTGCTCGGCGACGAAGCGATCGTAGGGTTTGTCGTCGTTGAGAGAGCGGATGACGTAATCGCGATAGCGCCAGGCATTGGGGCGTGTTTCGTCGGATTTGAAGCCGTTGGAGTCCGCGTAGCGGGCCAAGTCGAGCCAGTGGCGTCCCCACCGTTCGCCGTAGTGTGGCGAGTCGAGCAGGCGATCGACGAGCTTGGCGAACGCGTCAGGGGAGTCGTCAGAGAGAAACTCCTCAACTTCTTCCGGCGTAGGCGGCAGGCCGATCAAGTCGAAGTAGGCGCGGCGCACCAAGTCGACCTTGTTAGCCCGTGGACCGATTTCGAGTCCCTTGTCGGCGAGCTTGGCCGCGATGAAGCCGTCTATTGGGTGCGATGTGTTCGCGACAGTTGGCGGGCTAGCGTGAACCGCTGGCTGGAAAGCCCAGTAGGAGCGGTCAGCCTTGTCAAACGGATCCTCGACATCGGCAGCGACCAGTAAGCCAGCAACTGCCAGCAAAGAGCAAACGAAAGGGATTTTCCAGAGTTGTTTCAAGGACTTGCGCCTCCTAACTGATAGCGTTATCACGCCATGAGGATTATAGCCCAGCAACCCCTAAGCGGCAATCTTGATTGCAGCAATCGCTCAGGAAATTCCCCGACGTTGAAAAAGGTCCTCAATTCTTGGCGGAACTCGCGTTGCGCTCGCCACATCAGCGGCCAACGCACGCAAGAAGTATAGGCCAAGAAGGCCCCGACCGTATGCATCCAGAACGGTTCCGAACGGTTCAGGAGGATGTTACGCTCAAGGCTGTGCCGAACTTTTGGGCCAGTCAAGGACTCTCGGTGGCGGAAGCAGCACAGGAGTTAGGCGTGACTCCAAAGTCCGTCAACGAACGGGTGCGCCACGGCTACCGCGAAGAGTGGAAGAGTGCCGAAAAACTGTCCGCCGCCGCCACCGGGTTGCGAGTCTTCGCTCACGGCCACGGCTTTAGCACCGGAGACCAAATCGAACTGGCTAACGTCTTCGCTGGCGACGCACCCGCCGCCAGCCTCAACACTCGCTGGCGCGTCAGCGGAGCCGACGCCGATAGCTTCTATCTCGCCGACTCCGCCGCACTGGGGTCCGGTCCTTGGACCGGAGGCCGTGTCCGCCGCCTGCTCACGATTCGAACCACTTCATTTCGCCGTCCGGATCTCGGTCGCGCCATGCGCCTGTGTCTTCCTGCCGACGTAGCGGCGATCAAGAAACTGATCGGACGACCCAGTCCCAAGAGAGAAACAATCATGTCCGCAACTACCGAAACCACTCTCGGCGCGCAGCCCGAGAGTGGAGGCATCTTCGACGACAAGCCGTTCTATCGCATCGACAAACTGCCGACCTATGTCTTCGCGATGATCAACGAAATGCGGGCCAAGGCACGTGCGGCTGGCCTCGATGTCATCGATCTCGGCATGGGAAACCCCGACGGTGCTACCCCGCAGCCGGTCGTCGAAAAGATGGCGGAAGCGGTGCGGGATCAACGCAATCATCGCTACTCGGTGTCCCGTGGCATCTGGCGGCTACGTGAGGCGATCTGCGAGCGCTACAACAGAAACTACGGTGTCACGCTCGACCACGACACCGAGGCTATCGTCACCGTGGGCGCGAAAGACTCGCTCGCACACCTGCTGTTCGCCGTCATCGGACCCGGCGATCCGGTCGTCATGCCCGACCCCGCCTACCCGATTCACCAGTACGGTGTCGTCATGGCCGAGGGTCGCAAATTCGCCTTGCCGATGGCTTCGCCCGAAGACTTCTTGAATAGGCTCGAAGACCTCTATCGAACTGGACCGATCCCCAAGATGATCCTGGTCTCGTTCCCGCACAACCCGACGACTCAAGTGGTCGATAAGTCGTTCTTCGAGACGCTTGTCGCCTGGGCGCACAAGCACGGGACGATGATTCTGCACGACTTCGCCTATGCCGACCTCGGCTTCGACGGCTATAAGCCGCCGAGTCTGCTTGAGGTTGATGGTGCGAAAGAGGTTGGGGTCGAATTGTTCTCGATGTCCAAGAGCTACAACATGGCCGGATGGCGCATGGGCTACTGCCTGGGCAACCCCAAGATGATCCACGCCCTTTCACGTATCAAGAGTTACCTCGACTACGGCGCGTTTCAGCCGATTCAGATCGCTTCGATCGTCGCCCTGCGCGAGTGCGAGGAAGAAGTCGGCAAGATTCGCGACATCTATCAGCAGCGACGCGATGTTCTGGTCGAAGGTCTGCACCGAGCCGGATGGGAAGTCGAGCCACCCAAGAGCACCATGTTCTTGTGGGCCAAGATCCCCGAGCGCTATGCCTGGGCTGGTTCGCTTGAGTTCTCGAAACTCGTGCTTGAAAAGGGCTTGGTCGCCCTCTCTCCCGGCATTGGCTTCGGCGAAGCTGGCGAAGGCTACGTCCGCTTCTCCCTCATCGAAAACGAACAGCGCATCCGCCAAGCCTGCCGCGGTATCAAGAAGGCCCTAGCGGATTAGCCGCCTTGGTTGGCCAACCACGATTCGTAAGAGTGCTGGCGACGACCGAGGTAGCGATAGGTGTCGAAGACCTCTGGATGACCCAAGGCTCGCGGGTCGCCCTCGTCCCGCAGCATCTGCTCCATCTCGGCCCGCAACTTCGACTTCGTTGGCCAGTGAACTGGTTCGAGCGCGAGGTTCGTCACACAGTCGGGATCTTCGATGATGTCGTATAGTTCCTCGGCGGGACGCTTGCCGAATGAAAGGGCGTACCAGTTGTCAAAGCGACCGAGAATGACTGACTTCGTCGGACTTGCGTCGACATTGCGGTAGCCGGTTTCGGGGTTTCCGGCAGGCCAGCGGTCCGGCTCGTAGTTGCGAATGTAAAGCAACTCCGGTGTCCGCAGCGCTCGCACCGGATAGCCCGCGTCATCGGGTCTTCCCAGATCGTGCCTTTCCTTGCCGACCAACATGCGATTGCGGCTTGTGTCGATCCAGCCTGACTCTGTTGAACGCAGTGCTCCGGCAAAACTTTCACCCGTGACGCTTTCTGGTACGGGCACCCCCGCGAGTTCCAAGAATGTCGGCATGAAGTCGCGTACGTTGATAAAGTCGTCGACGGTACGCCCAGCAGTGATCTCGCTCCAGCGAACCGCCAGCGGCAGGTGAAAGCCTTCTTCGTAGATCTGCCCCTTCACACGCGGGAAGGGCATGCCGTGATCGGATGTGACGACGACGACGGTGTTGTCGAGTTCGCCGATCGCCTCAAGCTTCTCCAGGATTCGACCGAGATGCGTGTCGAAGTGCTCGACCTCAATCGAGTAGTCGAGCATGTCGCGGCGAATCGTGTCGTTATCTGGATAAAAAGCGGGCAAGTCGACGTCTTGCGGGTCTTTACCGGCGCCTACCCCGATGCCGTCCTCGTACGCTCTGTGAGGTTCGCTTGTTCCAAACCAGAAGCAGAACGGTTGGCTATCACTGCGGTCATCTAGGAACGCCTCGAAGTTCGCCGCGTAGTCCAGCTGGTTCATGAACCGGTGCGGCGGCGTTGTCCGCCGCTCGGAATACTGATTGCCCGCTGGATTGCGCTTGAAGCCACCGGCTTCATGGTCTCCGGGGCCCCAACCCTTGCCTGTGTAGCCGACGTGGTATCCGGACTGCTCTAACAAATCCGGGTAGACGGGCCACTTCGCGGGAAAGATGCCGAAATGGTTTACGGCCTCCTCCAACTGCCACGTATTGCGACCGGTGAGAATACTCGCTCGGCAGGGGCTGCACTTCGGGTTCGATGTGAAGCAGTGATTGAATAGCACGCCCTCCCGCGCGACGCGGTCGAAGGCTGGCGTATGCACCCACTCACAGCCATAGGCACCGGCGTGTTTCTGCGACCAGTCATCCGCGATAGCGAAAAGGATGTTTGGTCGCCGCGTAGACTGACCAGCCGCCGGCGCAGCTGCCAAAGCCGCTGCCGTGGCGGCTCCCTTGATTACGGAGCGGCGGGTGAGATCAGAGGATGTCATGGCAGCGCCAGCCTACCACGCGGGGCTAGCGTCGCGACGATCCGACGCCTGGCAACGAGGCCATTTAAGCAACTGACGCAGTCCGCAAGAGAGGGTCGTGCCCACTATTCGCGGACGGCATCATGCTTCCGCTCGCCATGCGCCCGCGACAGCCGCAGCAACTCTGGATGCTACGGTTCGGTCGAGGGGGTCAAGCAGAACCTGATCCCGGGTGGGGTTCTCAACCGTCGCCGCGAGCGCTCTCGCAGCCGCCAGCTTCATCTCTTCAGTAATCCGGGAAGCCCCTGCGTCGAGTGCTCCACGAAATACGCCAGGGAAGGCGAGCAGGTTGTTGACCTGGTTCGGAAAATCACTGCGACCGGTGCCTACGATAGCCGCGCCTCCTTTCTTAGCCTCGTCGGGCATGATCTCCGGGATCGGATTGGCCATGGCGAGCACGATGGCGTCAGGGGCCATGCGTCTCACGTCGTCAGCCACCAGAAGGTTGCCCTTGCTGACTCCGACGAAGGCATCCGCGCCTGCGAGCACATCCTGCAGTGATCCGGCACGATCCTCTCTGTTTGAGAAAGTCAGCAGTTCCTTCTTGTACGGGCTCAGATTTTCGCGACCGCGATGGATGGCGCCTTGCGAGTCGCACACCACAACGTCATCAACCGGTATACAATGCCGGCTCAACCGGTCAACGCAACACTAGGGCTAAGTCGTTCAACAGAAATGTCTTAGCGATGAGAGCGGCAAGGGGCTTGCCTACAAGCGGAAGCTGCTAAGCGCAATCGCGTAACTCGTTACACTGCAATGGCATGCAGATGAGAGCGAAGCGTCCTCACCGCTTCCCCTTTACTTTCTTTGGCTTACGCTTCACGCTCTCCCTTCGCGCCAGGTGTTGCGTCGACCGCTTGAGACCACCAACTTTCCGGGTCGTGACCAACGCAGCGAAGCAGTCGCGCTATCGCGGTGCCAGCAGCTCCAGCCCCATTGATGACCACCTTCATGTCGGTCATTTCCTTGCCCAGAACTTTGGCGCTGTTGATCAGTGCGGCCAACAGCACGATCGCCGTGCCGTGTTGGTCGTCATGGAAGACAGGTATACCAAGGTCTTGGAGTTGGTTCTCGATTTCAAAGCAGCGTGGAGCCGAAATATCCTCCAGGTTGATGCCCGCGAACACCGGAGCGATGCGCCGCACGGTCTCGATGATCTCGTCGGAATCCTGCGTGTCGAGGCAAATTGGCCAGGCATTGATACGCGCAAACTCGCGGAAGAGGAGTGCCTTGCCTTCCATCACCGGGATGGCGGCGTAAGGGCCTATGTTGCCCAGCCCAAGCACCGAGGAGCCGTCGGTGACGACCGCGACCGAGTTCCGCTTGATGGTCAGCTCGCGAGCCTTCGACACATCCTGAGCGATCACTTCGCACGGCCTCGCGACGCCCGGGGTGTAAGCAACCGCAAGATCGTCTCGGGTCGCGATCGGCAGTTTGCCGTGAACCGAGATCTTGCCTCGCAGTTGCTCGTGGACAATCAGGCTCTTCTCGAAATAGTCAACCATCAGCTTCGCTCCTCGCGTTCTACGATCCTCAATACCAATCTGCCGTTACTTGAATCAACGGCCTAGTCGCACGGCTCTTACCGCCGCTGTCGACTGCACGGACCGTTAGCAGGTGCAACACCTGCGGTAGACCATTGTAGTCGTACTCGTCACGTGCTTCAGTCGCCTTGTGAATCAGCTGGGCACCTAGCAGAAACTCGACCCGAACAATTTTCCCGTCTAACTCCTCAGCGCTGACCATCGCACTCACCGACGAGCCGTATGATACTCCGCCGGTACGAGCTGCGACGCCGAAATCGTATTCGCCACCTCATCACGGCGGTCCAGAGTCTCGTAACAATCGGTATCATTCAGGTTCCAACGGAGCCCTTGCAAATGACATTCTCTCGCCGGAATTTTCTGCTTTCTGCTGGTGCGTTCGTACCGGCATCGGCGCTCGCGGGTAGCGAGTGGCCGCAGTTTCGCGGAGTTGGGGCTCGCGGTGTGGCTGCGGACGATCCACGCTTGCCGCACGCTTGGAGTGAGACGGAGAACGTCGTTTGGAAAGCGCCTGTCGCGGGTGAGGGCTGGTCGTCGCCTGTGGTTTGGGGTAACCGCATCTTTGTCGCTTCGTGCGTCTCGTCCGCTGGCAATCTACCGCCCGATGGAGGCCTCTACGACGGCCGATTTAGCGATGCAATTCCCACCAACGAGCATCGTTGGGTGATCTCGTGCGCCGACTTCGATACCGGGGAGTTGATATGGGAGGCAGTTGTGCATCGCGGCGTACCTCAAACCTCGCGTCATAAAAAGAACACCTACGCTTCCGAAACCGCTGTTACAGATGGTGAGCACGTTTGGGCACATTTTGGCGATCTCGGAACCTACTGCCTCGACATGGACGGCGAAGTCGTTTGGTCGAAGTTGTGGCCGGATGTCGAGACACGTTATGGCTACGGTACTGCGTCTTCACCTGCGCTCCACCAAGGGCGGCTCTACATCGTCAACGACAACGAGGGCCAGTCGTACCTACTCGCTCTCGACAAGGTCACCGGGCGCGAAATTTGGCGGGTCGATCGCGACGAAGGTACGTCCTGGGCGACGCCGTTCATTTGGGAGAACTCTGGACGTACAGAGATCGTGACGTCCGGCAGAGAGAAGATTCGCTCGTACGACCTCGACGGAACCCTGCTGTGGGAACTGACTGGCATGTCTCCGCTCTCGATCCCATCGCCGTTCGCCGTCGATGACCTGTTGTACGTGGCGTCGGGATACGTTGGCAGCGACGCCCGCCCGATTTACGCGATTCGTGCGGGCGCTTCGGGCGACATCACACTCGAGTCCGGAACGACATCCAACGAATTCGTAGCCTGGAGCCTGCCGATGGGGGCACCCTATCATCCGACGCCGCTGCTTTACCAAGGTGCGCTTTACACGCTCCACGACAGGTCGTTCTTCACTTGCCACGATGCTGCAACCGGCGATGAAATCTACGGCAAGCAGCGCATCGCACGAGACACCGCCAACTTCACGGCGTCCCCATGGGCCTACAACGGGCATGTCTTTTGCCTCAACGAAGATGGCGACACTTTCGTGATTGAGGCCGGGCCGGAGTTCAACGTCCTTGGCCGCAATAGTCTTGGCGAGATGGCGATGGCCACGCCAGCTATCGCGAACGGCAGCTTGATCGTACGGACCTACTCGCAGCTATGGCGCATTAGCCAGCGGGGTTGATTTTCGCGCGATCGGCTCGTTGCCGATAAGCGTTGACGCCTAACCAGGTGCCGCCCACGACGATTAGCGTCGCGGCTACCAGTACGGCTGCATTGAGAGATGGTTGATCAACCGTGTACAGTGCGAAGTTTTCGCCGCGTTCGATCATCCAATGCCAGCCCGTATGCGCCACCAACGCGGAGAGGATGATCGTTCCCATCCGCTCGGCCACGACAAACCGGAACAGGGCACCGAGCGCCGGGACAAGGATCAGAAGTACGAGCAGTTGCCCAATTTCGACACCGACGTTGAATGCCAGTAGCGACGTGACGAGATTGGAGCCCGCGAACTGTAAGGTCTCTCGCAGAGCAAACGAAAAGCCAAAGCCGTGAACGAGGCCGAACCCCATCGCGAACAACCAGCGGCGACGCACCGGAGTCACCCCCACGATATTCTCAAGCGCCATATAGAAGATTGAAGCGGCGATAAGCGTCTCGATCAGCGGTGGGAACCACAACCCGTCCGGCACAAACCCGTAGGCGGAAGCGATCAGAGTGAACGAGTGAGCCACCGTGAAGGCCGTCACGATCAATACCAACGGTCGCAGCCGACGGAACGGGATGACGAGGCAGAGCAGAAACAGCAGATGGTCGGTGCCTCCCAGAATGTGAAAGAAACCCATCACCACGAAACGCCAAGCAGCTTGATGCCAGCGAGGGTCGAGCGGCACAATCCCAGGGTCTCCGACAATCTCGTACGCGCGTTCGGCACCTCCAGGAGGGATAAATCGTAGGACAGTTACTACGCGAGCGGCCAACCCTTCGAGCCCCGGCCTCATCGAGAACTGAGACGCCTCCGACCGGATTGGGTACTCCAATAGGACGTCGAACCAGACCTGACTCCAAACCGCGTTGGCGCTGTTGGGCATTAGCGGCGCGGTTACGTGAGCTACCGCGTCATCGAATGAAGCGAACGACCTGTCCGACTCGAACGAGAGTTGAGTCGATACAATTCGCGGTGGCGGCAGATGCTCGCCGTCCTCATAGACTTCGATGGAGTTCGAGAACCAGAGAGTGGCGAGATCCCGCAGTTGAGGGCTCAACGCCTCTATATCTAAGTAACCGGGCCCGAACTCAGGAAATTCGACGTCACGGATCGCCCGCAACGGTACGCGAACCACGATCTGGAGGCGGTCGCCACTCGGTTTGACGATGGAATGGACGGTGACGTCAACGGGGATCTCGTGAGCTACCGAGCCGGGGGCGCTTGCCAGGCACAGCGCTGCTAGCAGCAAAATCGAACGAAAAAAGTAAAACAATGTGTTCCTGTCCAACCGGACCGTGTATCATACCCTACGCCTGATTACTTAGCCCGAGGAGCGAGGTACGAATGATGAAAAAGATCCAAATTGGCGGCGCGGTACTACTGATGGTCGGTCTGCTTGCCTGTGGTTCGACTGCGGTCGACGACCAGACGACGGCCGACGCGAGTGGTCCCATGGCTCCGCGCATGGAAGTTGACCCCATGTGGCCGAAGCCGTTGCCCAACCACTGGGTATTGGGGACCGTCATTGGCGTTGATGTCGATGCGAACGACAACGTTTGGATCATTCACCGCGGCGGCTCGCTTGAGCGCAAAGAGGTATACCCGACCTGGGATCCGCCAGCGTCGGAGTGTTGCTTCGCCGCGCCAGCCGTCTTGCAGTTCAGTCCAGAAGGCGACCTGCTCGGACACTGGGGCGGACCGGGCGAAGGTTACGACTGGCCAGCCTCGAACCATGGAATCGACATCGACCACAAGGGCAACGTTTGGATTGGCGGCAATGGCCGAGCCCGACCCACCGGCGTGACGGCGCAACCGCACGACGAGAGCGCCATGGGGCGTGGCCAGGTTCACGATAGCTTCGTCCTGAAATTCACACAAGACGGAAAGTTCTTGATGCAGATCGGCAAACCGTTCGTAGGGACGGGTAGCAACGATCTTGAGAACTTCAAGCTGCCAGCGAAGACGTTGGTCGATCCGAAGACGAATGAGCTCTACGTGGCGGATGGCTATGGCAACCGACGCGTGATCGTACTCGACGCCGACACAGGTGAGTACAAGCGGCACTGGGGTGCCTATGGCAACGAGCCCGACGATACGCAACTGGGGCCTTATAACCCAAGCGACCCGTTGTCGAAACAGTTCCGCACTCCGGTACACTGTGTTGCGCTCTCTGACGATGACCTGCTCTATGCTTGCGATCGCGCCAACGACCGCATTCAGGTATTTCAAACGGACGGCACGTACGTCGATGAGGTCGTCGTCGCGAAAGATACGCTCGGCGACGGCTCAACCTTCGACATCGCCTTGTCGAGAGATCCCGAGCAGCGCTTCCTCTATGTCGCGGATGGAGCGAACATGAAGGTCCACGTGCTGGATCGTCAGTCGCTAGAGGTGCTCACTACTTTCGGCGACGGTGGGCGGCAGCCTGGTCAGTTCTATGCGGTACATAGTGTCGCTACGGATTCACAAGGCAACCTCTACACGACGGAAACGTACCGCGGCCAGCGTGTGCAGAAATTCATCTATAAAGGCCTAGAACCGGTTATGGAGAAAGATCAGGGAACCGTCTGGCCGACGTTGTCGATGAATTGAACTCCGAACGGTCGTATTCGTGGCAGACCATTCCCAGGGAGGCTCTAGGGTCAGCCACTTATAGCCCAAGGGGTTCGATCGGGGAAAACTAACCGTGCAGCAAACCTTTTTGCGCCCCAAGGACGGCAGCACGGAATGGAAGATCTCGACCTTGATCTAGACCTCGGACAACTCGACCTGGCGGCATCTGAGCGCCTGAAGGGTCTTTTCCTGACGGCGGCGTCCGATGCGCGCAGCCACGATGACCAGCCCAGCGAGAACTTTCTAGCGGGCCTGGCTTCCCTTATGGACACCCTGCAGCGCACCCAATGGCCGCAGGAGACGGACTCTTCTAGCCTCGCCTGATTAATGGTCGCCTTCGACCGCTTATCTCGCCTCAGCCTGGCAATGGTCTAGTCCCGTGCCGTCACTGAGTCGATCATCGTAGTTGAACGTCTTCGAATTGGGATTCCAGCGGTAGGCCTCAACGATGCACTCTCGCACCGTTGCGCCGTCGCTGTTCATCTTGCGGTAAGTCATGCGGACCGCCTGCTCAAGGGGCAATAGTTCAGTCCAGAGGGCGTTCATCACCGATGCCCCGTGCGAGAACATAATTGCGCCTAGCTCGCCATTCTGTCGCTTGAACTGAGCAACGATCGGCTGGCCACCTTCCATGCGCATCACCGCCAGAGCGCTCGTATAAGCTCCCCCAGTACCTAAGGCGAAGAGTGCCTCGTCGATACCGTCACCAGTGATGTCCACGGACTCCACTAGACCCAGCGACCGGTGCTCCTCCACCCCGTGGAACGCATTCTTGAGCAACGGACGAACGACCGGAATCATCTCTTTCCAATCGACGGCTTGAGCGGGCCTCTGCGCCCGAGTCGCCTCGCCGCCAGAGGCCAGTAGCAGGACAGCGACCAGCAGGGGTGTCACACGCATCGTACAACCATAGCCATGCATCGGTAGAATAATCGACCCTTCGTAGTCGTGCAATGTTAGGCGCGGCCCACCAGAGGTTCGTGGACGCTGGAGAGGAGGAAGTCCTGAAGTGATTGGGAGGCCGCGAAGTAGTCCGAGTTGAGGGTTCTCTCCAAACGCGGACTTGATCTCGCGGTCGTCTGGATTGCCTCCCGACACGCTAGCAGACTGGTTCCGGGCCTCGCTGGGCGACACTGCAGTATCGCCTGGGGCGCGGCTGACAGGGCAGTTTAACCGTTACGCACGGACGTGAGTGCCGGAGATTAGCCGTGAAATTAACGACCGCAGGGCTTTCGTAGGTGTATTATACCGTTGGCGGGCTATTGGCCCGCGTCAGGGGTCTTGCATCCTGGAGACGTCTCCCCAGGTGAGGGCTTCGGGATGGAACCGCGCATCATTCATTGGGAACGGTGCGGTGGTTTAGGTGCCTCGGACCGCTTGACGCTACGTAAGTATTGGGGCGTCTAGCCGGAGGTGGCTGTGGCCGTGACTGTTGTCCAGAAAATCTGTCGGAGCGCTTGGGTCTGCTTGGCTCTAGTAGGAGCGTCGGTCTCACCGCCAGCTGGTGCGCAAACGTTTACTCGTGCCCCGATGTGGCAGCACGAAATTCTGCCAGTTCTTGAAGAACATTGTGTCAGTTGCCACGGCGGCGACCAGACCATGGCGGAGCTCGATCTCACGAAGTTTGAGAGCGTGCTGAAGGGCGGCGTCAGCGGCCCACCGATCATTCCCGGCCATCCTGAAATGAGCATGCTGTGGAGCATGATCGAAAGCGACGAAATGCCCGTCGGTGGGGAGTTAAGCGCGGCCAACAAACAACTCATCAAGGCCTGGATACAGAACGGTCGTTTCCCCTCCAAGGACAAGCTCGACGGGGATCGCAGGGCGGCCATGATTACACCAGAGGCGCGCCAGTTCTGGTCGTTCAAGAAGCCAATCAGGTCACCCGTGCCGCAGGTAGAAAATGCTGATCAGGTGATCACTCCGATCGATGCCTTCGTACTTGACAAGTTGGAGGAGAAGGGTTGGAAACTACAACCGGAGGCGGAGCGCCGCACCCTGATTCGACGCGCCTATTTCGACCTGACCGGGTTGCCGCCTACGCCAGAAGAAGTAAAGGCGTTCATGGCAGATGAATCGCCGAGCGCTTATAGGGAAGTGATTGATCGCCTGCTGGCCTCACCACACTACGGGGAGCGCTGGGGCCGCCACTGGCTGGATGTTGGGGGCTACTCGGATTCGGTTGGTAGCGCTGGCGACGCGTTTCGCCCAGTCTCCTACAAGTACCGCAACTATGTGATCGAGGCGTTCAACAAGAACAAGCCGTTCGACCAGTTCGTTGTTGAGCAATTGGCTGGGGACCAGCTCGTGAACTGGGAACCGCGCACGCCCCCCCGACCTGACCAACTCGAAGCGCTAACAGCGACCGGTTTCACTCGCTTGACGGCCGATATTACCGACAACCAGTCGATCTATCAAGTCGACAAATGGTTCGATGCACTGCACAAGGCTACAGAAACTTCTACCAAGGCGTTCCTGGGGCTGACGATTGGATGCGCTCGGTGTCATGACCACAAATTTGACCCTATTCTCCAGGAAGACTATTACAAGCTGACGGCTTCCTTCCACGCGGCCTTCGACACTTCGAATTGGTTGGCGACGAATCTCAGAAACGATCCTTGGCCGATCCGCTACGCGTTGGACATGCCTCTGGAAGACAGGGACGCGTGGATCCAGCAGACGATCGAGAAGAAGGAGCGTGGCGTATCTGGAGATCGCCGCTACTTCGAGAGGACTCTTACGTTAGTTGCGCAGCAACTTGAAGACGGCGTGATGCTCAGCTCGATCGTTGATTACTTTGGAGACGACCTGGTAGCGAGCGATGACTTCACGCACGAACAGGTTGCCGCATTGATTGTGGAAAACGATGGTCTTACGAACGAGCAGCTGCTTGAGATCTTTCCTCAACTAGCGAAGGAAGCGGCGGAGATTGAGCGCGAGAAGGAGCGTGAAATCGAGCCCAACTTCGTGTGGGCATTGTGGGACATGTCGAAGGAGGCGTCTCCTACCTATCTGTTGCTGCGCGGGAACTACTTGGCACCTGGACCTGAGGTCCAGCCCGGAATCCTTACGGTACTAGATGACCCGAACAACCCGTTCGAATTTCCTGATCCTATGGAGCACCCAGATTGGCGCCACACCGGTCGGCGTTTGACATTGGCAAAGTGGCTGACGCAGTCGGATCACCCGCTCACGAGTCGGGTGTTCGTGAACCGTATTTGGCAATACCACTTTGGGGAAGGCATCGTAGCGACGCCAGATGACTTTGGCTTCATGGGATCGCGCCCGACCCACCCGGAGTTGCTGGACTGGTTAGCGGTGGACTTCGTCGAAGGCGGCTGGGACATCAAACGGATGCACCGTCAGATCATGCTGTCGGCTGTTTACCGTCAGAGTTCACGAGAAGACGCGGAGAAAATCGCCGCAGATCCAAGCAACAAGACTCTTTGGCGTAAGGCTCCGCTGCGGCTGCACGCTGAAGCTCTGCGGGACTCCATGCTTTCGGTCAGCGGCTTGCTCAATAAGACGATGTTCGGCGAGTTCGATCCGATCGTTAAGGCTAGGGATGGCCAGTACCTTCCAGACGAATCCGAGGGTCCGCCGAATCGCCGCAGCGTCTACCTGGCTCAGTCGAGGACCAGACCGATCGGCTTTCTCCATGCGTTCGACATGCCCACGATGAATCAGAACAGCGTACCCAAGCGGTTCCGTTCGACGAGACCGTCCCAGGCCTTAGTGCTGCTGAATAATCCGCTGGTTAGAAAAGCCAGCAAAGCTCTCGCGGACCGTGTCTTGGAAGAGAAGCGCGGCGAGATTGATGCGGCCCTGGAGCGGGCATTTAATCTGGCCTATTCGCGGTCGCCGACCGCTCCAGAGCTAGAGGCTGCCCAGAGGATGCTGTTGTCAGCCGAAGATGATCGCGAGGGTTTACGCCTCTTCGTACAAGCCATGCTGGGGGCTAACGATTTTCTTTACAGCTACTAAGTCGCGTTATGATGTCCGCGGGGACCGAGGAGAACCGAAATGAAGAGATCCTTGACACGCCGAGAAGCGTTGAGACAGACGGCTGGCGGATTTGGTGCCGTGGCCGCGGGCTGGATGATGCAGCGAGAGCGCGCACTCGCCGCCGAAGACGCGCCGGGGATGATCTACGACCTGGCTCCCAAGCAGCCTCACATCCCCGCTAAAGCCAAGAACGTCATCTTCATTTACGTCAGTGGCGGGGCCAGCTCGATCGATATGTTCGATCCGAAGCCGATGCTCCGCAAGTATGACGGCAAGCCCGCACCTTTTGAGATTAAGGGGCGTAGGATCAATGGTTCCCAGGAAGTGATGGCGAGCCCATGGTCATTCCAGACGTACGGTCAAAGCGGGCGCCCTGTCTCGGAACTGCTGCCTGAGTTCCCAAGCATTGTGGACGATGTCGCTTTCGTCAAGTCGATGACGACCGATCGCATTGACCACTCGACTGCGCAGTTCACGTTTGTCACTGGGCGGGGATTCACTGGGTTCCCGGCTCTCGGTTCGTGGGCCGCTTACGGTCTCGGCACCGAGAATCAGAACCTGCCAGCATTCATCGCGATGGAGACTGGCACAGCGAGCATCGGGTCGCGCACCTATTCATCTGCGTGGCTTCCACCGGTCTTTGGCGGGACCAAGATGGAGACCGACCCCGGCGCACCGATGTTTGACATCCGACGACCGGACGACGTCAGTGTGGAAGAGCAGGTTAGGCTTCTCGATGCAGTCGGAGACCTGAATCGCATCCAGATGCAGGCGAAGAATGTGCGCTTCGACCATGAGTTTGAGGCCCGTATCAAGAACTATGAGCTAGCCGCTCGAATGCAGTTGGAAGCCATGAAGGTTGCCGACACTACCAACGAGACTAAGGCCACGAAGAAGCTCTACGGCATGGACGACCCGATTTCGAAGGAGTTCGGGAATCGTTGTCTCTTGGCCCGTCGGTTGGTCGAGAGCGGCGTACGGTTTGTCCAAATCATTAGTGGTACTGGCGGTGGCAGCGGCTGGGACACCCACCGGAACATCAAAGGTGCCCTGCCAGGCCTCTGTCACTCGATCGATAAGCCGCTAGCCGGGCTGATTAAGGATTTGAAGTCACGGGGCATGCTGGACGACACGCTTGTCGTGTGGTCTTCTGAATTTGGGCGACTACCGACGATCGAGGCGCGGACCGGTGACCCTGGGCGCGATCACAATCCGTTCGGGTTCAACATGTGGATGGCTGGCGGCGGAGTGGCCCCGGGAGTCGATTACGGCATGACGGACGAACTCGGCTACGCGGCGGTACCTGAATTCGCCGTGACGCATAGTCACATTCATGCGACAATTCTGCACCTGCTCGGGCTCGACTTCAAGAAGCTGACGTACAAGTACGAAGGTCGCGACGAATCGTTGGTGGGCGTCAACCCCGCTCGGGTTGTCACTGAAATCCTGGCGTAAGGCTGCTGAAGAACCAACGGACGACCGACGGCACCTCTGACGTTCTTCGGAAGACGTTCCACGCCGTGGGCGCTGCCCCGGACTCAGACGTGCCTCCACGCCGGAACTTCGTCTGAAGTCGCTCCTCTCCCCATCAGACGGTGAACTGCGTTCGGGCTTACCGCACTAATGAGTCACTAATCGTCGGCAACATCTTGCTGAACTTCGGAACGATCACTGTCTGAGTGAACTCATCGTGCTCCTTCAGCGCAGCCATCGCCTCATTGATGCGCATTTTCTTGATTGCATCACGGACCTGCGCCTCACCTTCTTTGCCCCAAGCCTCGCGCTCAGCCGCATCGGCAGGTAACGGCCGAGAGCGTCCCCCGCCGTGGGCCATGACGTCGGCGATCCATGACCCAAGAGCCAGGCTCCCGGTGTAGTGCAGCTCGTTCAGTTTGGCCAGCCCCGTATTCTCGGGAACGGGTCCGGCAGGCCCTGATTCCTTCGGGCCATAGTCTCCTTCGACAGGAAGGTCCATGAGTCTTCCGGCGATATAGTGGCAGCCATAGACCGCCTTCGACATCTCTTCTCGCGAGATATTCAACGACCGCAGGTGTCCGCCCATTTCGATGTAGAGAATCGGGACATGGGTTTCTTCAAAGAATTCGCGAGCGAGCGTCGCTCCTGTCAAAGGTGCGGGCCCATGGCCCGACGAAAGGTAGACCTGTCTCCGGAAGCCCTGCCGCAGCAGCGATCTTGCAACTATCTTGAGGAACGTAACTCCCTGAGAGGGTGTCATATAGGTACTCGAAGACCCGACCACAGTCGTACCGGGGAAAGAGTGAACCAGGCCAGGGAAGTACAGGCCACCGGTTTCCTCGGCCATCGCCATCGCATAGCCGAGTGCCGATGTGTAGTTGCTATCGGACGGCACGATTCCATTGGTTTCGACCGAGCCGATCGGAATGAAAACAACATCGCTGCGTTTGAGCTGTGCCACAACCTGGGGCTCGCTCAGTCGCGTTACGTCGCGGGTGTGTAACGGGCGCACCTGGCTCCACAATGGAGCCGCCTGCAAGGACAAGTAGCACACGATTCCTAAAGCAAGGGCCTGTACCGCTTTCAGGGGACTGCTGTTTCTAGTCATGGAATGTTCCTCTCTCTGACCGGGGCCAAGTAGTTCGCTCGTCGGTCAGTATACGCGCTTATTGGGTGCCACGTGCCTTCAGGGGCAGAGACTGGCGGTGTCATGTCCACCACTGTACAGACCGGGCGGAAGGGTAACAGGTTAGACCGGGCGGATAGGTAACACCATGGCGAGATGCCATGGAAGGAGACCTATCCGATGGAAGAACGCAAGAGATTCATTGAAGACTGGCTGCGAGCGGGGGCGGCGACGAACGTGGCGGCGCTGTGTCGACTCTACGGGATCAGCCGCAGGACCGGATACAAGTGGTTAGAACGCTTCCGTCAAGGCGGTTGGCCAGAGCTGGAAGACCGCTCGCACGCGGCACACCGTCAGCCCGGTCGGATACCCGAGTCGGTCGAGCGACGAGTGATAGAAGCGCGTCGGCAGCATCCGAGTTGGGGGCCGAAGAAGCTCAGGGCCTGGCTGGAGTCGAAAGAGTCACAGACAAGCTGGCCAGCGGCGTCGACGATCGGCGACGCGCTGAAGCGAGCCGGACTCGTTCGCGGGCGCAAGCGGATGCGGCGACTGGCCGAAGCGGCACCCAGTCCGTTGCGCGAACCCGAAGCGCCCAACGACCTCTGGACGATCGACTACAAGGGGCAGTTTCGCACCGGCGACGGCGTGCTGTGTTATCCGCTAACGGTCGTCGACGGATATAGTCGTTTCCTGCTCAACTGCACCGCACACGTGGGCACATCCTACGCCGAGGCCCGCCGAGGCTTGGAGCGGTTGTTTCTGGAGCGCGGGCTGCCACGAAGGATACGCTCAGACAACGGTTCGCCGTTCGCCTCCATCGGCACCGGACGCTTGAGCCGGTTGAACGTCTGGTGGCTGAAGCTGGGCATTGCGGTGGAGCGCATCGAGCCGGGCAAGCCGCAGCAGAACGGTCGCCACGAGCGGCTACACCGCACGCTCAAAGCCGAGACAGTGAGACCTCCGGCTGGCGATCGTCGCCGACAGCAGCGCCGCTTCGACCTCTTTCGTCATGAATACAACCAAGAACGTCCGCATGAAGCGTTGAGACAGCGGCCCCCGGCGGCGTTCTATGCACCAGCAACACGCGCCTATCCCAGCGAGCTTGCTGATCTGGATTACCCGGGGCACTGGGAGCGCCGACGAGTGCGCCACGACGGACGCATCAAGTTCCTCGGCGAGAAGTACTTCCTGAGTGAAGCGTTGGCTCGCGAGTTGGTCGGGCTAGTCGAAGTGGACGAAGCCATTTGGCAGATCTGGTTCGGTCCGGTGGAACTCGCCTTGTTCGACGCCGCCAACCGCGTACTGTGGCCGCTCGGCTCGGCAGTCAGTGGCCCCCGCGGGGGCCACTGACCACCGCCTATACTGTTACCCATCCGTCCGGTTTAGAGTGTTACCTATCAGACCGGTCGTTCACCACCAGAGCCAGTCGAGCTTGCCGGTGACTTCATTCGCTATGAAGCTCCTGGGAGCTCTGCCACTCCGGTGACCGACAAGCCAATACCTTGAGCCAGCAAACTAACGAGTGAGTCTCAGCACCATATGAGGTTCATTGAGAACGACATAAATCGCGCCCTCCGGCCCCGTTTTCAGATCCCTCACGCGGCCGTAGCCCTTCAGAAGAATTTCCTCGTTTTCGACCTGGTCGCCTCCAAACTCCAGCCGTTTGATTTCCTGAAATACTAAGGCCCCGACGAATGCCTGGTTCTTCCATTTCGGGAACATGTCGCCCGTATAGAATTCGAGGGCGCTGATACCAGGCGACGGCTTCCAGAACTTAATCGGCTGTTCCATACCCTCTTGGTGGGTCAGGTCCGAAACGATCGTGCCATCGTAATCAATGCCGTAGGTGATGACGGGCCATCCGTAGTTGTGACCAAGCTCTAGAATGTTCAACTCATCGCCGCCCATTGGTCCATGTTCGGTTCCCCAGATCGCACCAGTGACCGGATGCTGGTCGATTCCCTGAACATTGCGGTTGCCGATTGTGTAAATGGCCTCAAGAGCCCCCGGCTTACCTACGTATGGGTTGTCTGTCGGGATCGAGCCGTCCGGGTGTATGCGGTACACCTTCCCGGCAGGCTTATCGAGTTGTTGGACGTCGTCATTCAGGCGGATGTCGCCAATCGTGAAATACAGATACCCGGCCTCGTCGAATAGCAGGCGCGATCCCCAGCGACCCTTGTTGACCTGATACAGCTCATCCCCCACGCGGAACAGCAATTCTTGGTCCACCCACTGATGCCCCTCGACACGACCGCGAATAATGCGTGTCATCGCAGGCCTTTCCTCGGTCGGACCCTCTCCGAGCGGGTGGACGTAAGCGATGTAGATCCACCCGTTGTCGTCGTAGTCCGGATCCAGCGCGAGGTCCAACATCCCGCCCGTCCCGTACTGGATTGTTTCTGGAGTTCCGGTGATGGGTATTGGGTCGAGCTTGCCATCAACCATCCACCTCAGGCCGCCACGGCGTTCGGTGATGAGTGCCCGCCGCGCATCCACGAACTCAAGTCCCCAGGGCGATGAGCGAAAGCCATCCGCGATCAGCGTCTCGATATGGACGAGGTAGTCGGCGGTCTGAATAAAATCAGGCTTGGCTGGCGCCTCGGTCGGCAGCGTATCGCGGCTCTCGATGATGTAATCCACCAGCGCCTCAACCTGCGGCTCAGAGAGCACATACGACCATGCAGCCATGTCTGTGTCCGCGATCCCGTACATGACTGTCCTGAGCATGGCCGCTCGCCCGCCGCCATACATCCAGTCCTGCTTCCTCAGCGCTGAGTACTGGCCCCCTTCCATCTGGGCACCGTGGCAGCCACCACAGTAGGTCGCGTAGAGTTGCGCGGGGTTGGCAGGCTCGACCGCGGTCGGCTGGCCGTATGCCACGGCTCCTAGAACAACAGCAAGGAGTAGGGTTTTCATCGGCTCGGTAGTCCTCGGAGAGCACAGGGCATTCAATATTGCGTTGACACAGAAATCACTACGATTTCGTCGGGCGTAAGTCTATCACGATTCGTCTATCGTAGTTCCCAATCGACAGAGTGACCCCAGTCGGACTCGGCCCACCCTCGCCAAGCAATTCGGCACCGGCCTGGCGTCGTTCGTCGCGACTGCTTTATTGCCGGGCAGATCACCAACAAGATGTACACCTGCGTCGGCGACGTAGGTGCCACCGGCGTCAGATCATTCGAAACAAAATGGCGGCTCCTTTCGGAGCCGCCGGGGCTATCTACAGCAAGGAGAGTTTGGATTACTGCTTTGATGCAACGAGCGAGTGCAGCGTCTTCGCGTGGATCGGCTCAGAGAGCGTCTGCAAGGCCTTGGCCTCGATCTGACGGATTCGCTCCCGCGTCAGTTCGAAGGCTTGGCCGATCTCTTGCAACGTATGCTCACGTTCGAAGCCGATGCCAAAACGCATGCGCAATACGCGTTCTTCACTCGGAGACAGAGTCTGGAGCAAGGCAGCGGTCTTCGTCTTGATGTCGCTCGCAATAAGATTCTCGACGGGCGACTCCGCGTTGGGATCTTCTAGCAAGTCCTCTAGCGCCGACTCCTGGTCTCGGCCCACTCGGGTTTCGAGTGAGACGGGCGTCCGAGAGATGGCCCGCAGGACTTCAATCTTGTCGACGGTGGTTTCCATCCGCTCGGCAATCTCTGTGTTCGTCGGGGGCTGTCCCGTCTCCTTTTCGAGACCACGAATGGCTCGCAAGAACTTGTTGAGCTGTTCGTTCATGTGGACCGGGATGCGAACGGTCCGTGATTGATCCGCGATCGCCCGCGTGATCGCCTGGCGAATCCACCAGGTAGCGTACGTGGAGAATTTGAAACCGCGATGGTAGTCAAACTTCTCGGCGGCGCGGGTGAGGCCGATGTTGCCTTCTTGAATCAGATCCAGCAAGTGCAGACCGCGCTTGATGTACTTCTTGGCGACTGAGACGACCAAGCGGAGGTTCGCTGCGACCAATTCGCTCTTGGCGGCTTCGTTCTGAGCTCGACCTTGGATGACACGACGCAGCGAGTGGTTGACTTGCTCAGTCGACATCACGAGCGGCGAAACCGCGTCTCTTACTTTCTTTGAGCGCGAACTCCGTTTCTTCTCGGCAGTACGTGCCACCGTCCGAAGGGAGTCCTTCGAGCCAATGAACTCGTCGGTTAGCTCTCGCCACAGGTCAAGCCGCAACGGCAGTGCCAGGCCGAGTCGCTGCAGCTCAATGGTCTTACGATCAACCGCCCAGCGCCACGCACGACGCTCGGCAGCCCGCACGCGAGTGTTTGGCTGGTTTCGCAGAAGATCTTCAATCTCGCCGACTTGCTCGGAGATGGCAGTCAGACCTTTCCGCAAACTGGCGTTCGCTTTCTTCGCTTGGGCCGCATCAGCACCGGCGTCGATGAACCGCCTAAAACGGTTCTCCCGCTCGCCGAGCTCTGCTTCGATAGCGAGCAACTTTCCCCAGAACCAAGGCGTACGGGCCAGCCCTCTGCGAAGCTGCTTCTCGCCACGCTCCATGCGCCGAGCCAGTTGGATCTCACCTGCCTTACTCAAGAGGGGCACGGCGCCCATCTCGCTCAAGTAAAGACGGACGCTGTCTTCCGCGGGCGAAGCTTGCTCGTACTCCTTCGGGTCGACGCCGCTGTCGATCGCCGCGCGGGTCCACCCCGTGCTCGATAACTCCTCGGTCTGCTCGCTCTGTCCGAGAGGTAAGCGAGATTCCTCAGTCTGATTGCCTGTAGATTGCAATGCCATAGTACGGCTGTCGCCTTACCTCCACCTGTTTAGATGACTCAGGTCGCCAAATGGTTGCAGCCCCTGTAAACTTCATCGGTTGTTCTGGACGGAAACTGTGTCTGTTGGCAGCCTCGATCTGATGTTGCCCTGAACATATGACGAATGAAACCACCAATTGGTGATGCAAAAATGTACGAAATATCTGCCCATTGGTTCGTACGACCGCGTTTGGAAGTCACGGAGAAATCGTTCGGACGTCAGTAACCCTTGCAGTTTCAGCTACTTACGAATATGCAGCCGGGTTCTCGTAGGTGCGCGCCGCTATCTCGGACTGAGTGTGCTCAGTGGACCTTCAGATAGAAGGCCGCCAAACGGCGACTGTACTCCTCGGCCGCAGATATTACGATGTCGTTATGCCCCGCTGTTGGCAAGTTCCAGAACTCCTTGGGGAGATTCGCTGCCTCAAACACCGCTCTGCCGAAGTCTGGTGAAATAATCCTGTCAGCCGCACCGTGGATGACAAACAAGGGGCAACCAATCGCTGGCACCTTCTTGGCCGTCTCAAAACCGCCAGCCAACAGTGGTCCGAGAATCGGGACTATTTGAGCCGCCACAGCGCGACGCGAAGGGAAGGGAGCTTCCAATATGACCCCGGCGCATGACCGTTGTACTGCCACCTCCACCGCAACCGCCGTACCAAGAGATTCTCCGTGGCAAACGATCGGCCCTCGATCAACGCCCTGCGATGCCAGCCAGTCAAACCCGGCTAGACCATCCAGGTAGAGGCCCCTCTCGCTTGGCGAGCCCTCGCTCTTGCCGTACCCGCGATAGTCAACGATAAGCACGTCTGATCCGGCGCGGGTGATCGCCTCGATATGCGCTGCGCGATGGGTAATGTTGCCGGCGTTGCCGTGCAAGAAGAGCGTTCGCGCCGCTGAGCGATCCGTCTGGGCAGCGATGAACCAAGCGTGTAGTTCAACGCCGTCGGACGTGGTCAAAGCAACGTCTGCGGCTCCCAGCGAGTCGGCGACACTCCAATCGCCTTGCGGGTACGCCGAAGGATGAAACGTCATCGAGTCCACGAGAGTTGACAGCAAATGAGTGGTCCCCACAACGAGCAACAGCAGTACGACCCAACGTCTCCATTTCACTGACTGAAACGTATCAGACATCTTGAGCCGCGAGAGCTCGCGCCTCCGTCACCGTACAACATCAGTCACGTTCGATACCATGGAATAAGTGATCGATATTCCGCAGAAGCTGTCATTTGGTGCTCTGGAGCTAGAGCCCGCGGTGACGCTCGCTCCGATGGCAGGAGTGACGGATACAGTTTTCCGCCGCTTCATTAGAAATCTCGGCGGTTGCGGCCTGATCATGACCGAGTTCACGAGTTCCCATGGGATCGTGGCGAACAACAAGCGCCGTGTGGCGGGCAAGAAGATTCCGGCCAGGACCAGCTTCAACTATCTCTATTACGAGCCCGACGAGCATCCGATCGTCGCGCAGCTTTTTGGATCTGAACCCGCCGTTCTTGCCGACGCGGCACGTGTTGTTGAAGACTTGGGGTTCGACGGGGTCGATCTGAACTTTGGCTGCCCCGTGAAGAAGGTCACTACGTGCAATGGTGGATCCGGCCTGCTGCGTGACCTGCCGCTCATCCAGAGAATCCTCGAACAGGTGCGCGCAGCGGTGTCGATTCCGTTCACCTGCAAATTTCGCACAGGCTGGAACGATACCGAGATCGTCTGCTGTGAGGTGGGACGCATCGCCGAAGGTTCGGGGCTGCAAGGCGTCGCGCTACACGGTCGCAGCCGCGCACAGGGCTACGCGGGTAACGCCAACTGGGACTTGATTGGCGAACTCAAACGGGCCGTCTCGATCCCGGTCGTCGGCAACGGCGACGTTTTCAGCCCTGAGGACGCCGTACGCATGTTCCAGCACACGGGCTGCGACGGAGTCATGATTGGACGCGCCGCAGCTTCGAACCCCTGGATTTTCCGGCAAATTCAGCAGTACGTGGCGACTGGTGAGTACGAGCAACCGACCGAGCGGGATCGCTATGAAATGATCCGCGACTATTACCAGCTACTGCTTGCCAAGAGTGACCGCGTCTCGGGCAAGGTCGACGGCAAGATGAAGCAGTTCGCGACCTACTTCACCCGCGGCGTCCGCAACGGTACCCAGCTTCGTAAAGCCATTTACCGTTGCGGCTCGCAAGGTGAAGTGATCGATACGGTCGAGCGATTCTTTGAAGAACAGCTAGCGACCGAAGCGGCCTAGTCTGCCTTCTTGACCTTCACGATCAGATAGGTGATCGGCTTGCCTGCCGCAACAACTACCTGGTGAGCCGTACCCGGAGGGATATTCACAACATCACCTGCCTTCAGCTCGACCTTGCGGGCACCGTCGACACCCGTACCACGCACTTCACCTGGGGCGTCGTCTCGTGGGTTGGTCACCGTGCCGCCCACGAGCAGAGTCGCGGTGCCAGACTGCACAACATAGAAATCCGTCCACTCGGCATGGGTCTCGGAAGGGCCGCTAGCCTCGCGGTAAACCATCAGCACGTTGTGGTTGCCGAACTGACCGAACGTCTCAAGCGCATAGTTGTCGGCGTTGACGTTCTGAGTCAACTTCGACTTGATCGCGTTCAGATCGGCGTTAGACCAGATGTTGGCGTCGTCGGCAGCTGTCAGGGGGAGGGCCGCTAGAGCGGCGATGAGCAAGATACGCATGGAAATCTCCTTCAATAAACTGTGTCCCTATCGCAGGCGCTCAACCTCAACACGTAACCGATCGGTCGAAGGTAGTGCTTGAATCGTGGCGGCGACGAGCATCTCGGTCTCGATCTCGACCGATGCTTGTGCATCGAGGGGTTCATCCAGTGTGACATCGAACGTCGCTAGAGGCGAAGCATCCCGAGGCGCGTCAGTCGTATTCAGCGAAACCGCCAATTGGACACCGTAGAGTTCAAGATTGCTGTGGTTAATGATCAGAGCCCGGGCCAGCGGCTTCAGGTCTTCGTCATAGCGAAACCGTAGGCCGGTAACCTCGATCGGACCCACGGTGGCACTACCACCCGTTTCCCGTACTTCCGCGATCGCATCGTCGGGCACGTCTTCCAGCACCAACCCGCCCGAGTGAGAAGAGTAGACCGCTCCGCCGATGGCCGCGATCAGCACCACGAAAAAGATCGCTAGGTGAGTGGGCTTCAGCGAGAAGGCGGTCCCTTCCGGCTCTGGGTCTGGAGTTTCCTTGAGACGCGGCAGCTTGTCGGCCGTGTCCTCGGTGGAAGCCGCAGCGAACTCCGATTGGCAGCGCGGACACCGCTTTTCAGAGACATCAACATCCGCGCCGCATTCAGGACAAACCCAGGTAAACATGCCTTTCGCCTAGACCGTGAATTTTAGCATCCAAGCCGTTCGATAGAATCGAGAGAAGGATTCTGGTGAACATCCACCCTCCCGAACATTGGGAAAAACTCAAGAAGACCGCGGCTGCCATGCCTGCCGCGCCTGGCGTGTACCTTTACAAGGACGCACAGGGAACGGTCATCTACGTCGGCAAGGCCAAGAACCTCCGCAGCCGCGTGCGGAGCTACTTTCTCGCTGATAAACTAGCCGACGCCAAGACCAGTTCACTGCTATCCCATGCCGACGACATCGAGTATATCGCCGTCGCAAACGAGAAAGAGGCGCTCGCCCTTGAGAACAATCTCATCAAGCAGCGCCAGCCACGCTTCAACGTTCTGCTGCGGGATGACAAGACGTATCCGTACATCAAGCTGACGGCCGAAAAATGGCCGCGCGTCTTTGTTACCCGCCGTGTACGCAAAGACGGCGCAACGTATTTCGGACCCTACTTTCCTGCCAACTTGGCGCACCGCCTAATCCATTTTATCCACCGGCATTTCCAGATTCCGTCGTGCCGCATCGACCTCAATCGAACCCATCCGCGGCCCTGTCTGGAGTACCACATCAAGCGCTGCTTGGGGCCGTGTGCGGAGGGGCTGACCGATACCGAGACTTACAGCCAGACCGTCGCCGACGTTCGAGCGTTCCTCTCAGGCAAGCGAGCTGGCCTGGCCAAGAGTCTTCAGCAGAGAATGCTGGAGGCCTCTGAGCGGATGGAATTTGAGCGGGCGGCAAAATTGCGCGACCTCATCGCCACGGTGCGAGAGATGGACGAACGCCAGCGGGTGGCCACAGCCGAAGGTGCCGACGTCGACATCTACGGCGTCTATGCGGAGCCTCCGCTGGCGGCCGCGAACCTGTTTCACGTCCGCAACGGTCGTGTGGTCGATCGCCGCGAGTATTTTTGGGAAGAACTGGAGGAGTACAACCCCAGCGAGTTCCTTGGAAACCTCTTGGCTCAGATCTATCTCGACGCGCAGTATGTACCGTCGCTAATCTCGGTGCCAGAGCCGTTCGAAGACCAGCCGGTCCTGGCAGAACTTCTGACGGAGACGTCTGGTCGCAAGGTGGTAATCTCCACGCCCCAACGGGGTCCGAAAAAGGGGATGCTCGACCTGGCCGTCACTAACGCCCGGCACGCCTTCGAGCAGCGCTTCCGCGTCATGAAGCCATCAGCCGAAAAACTGATCACCACTTGGCGCGAGACGTTCAACCTGCCGGAGCCTGAAGACGAGAACGCAGTAGCACGGGTGGAGTGCTTCGACATCTCGCATATCCAAGGCAGCGACGTGGTCGCTTCAATGGTGGTCTGGGAAGACGGCCGGATGAAGAAGTCTGACTACCGCAAGTTCATCGTGCGGCGAGCCGAAGGGCGCGGCAAGTACGGTAACGACGACTTCGCAGCCATGAAAGAAGTTGTCGAGCGGCGTTACTCGCGCCTGCAAAAAGAACAGAAGCCCTTCCCTTCTCTTGTGCTGATCGATGGCGGCATCGGTCAGCTGCACTCCTCAGCAGAAGCGTTGGAGGCGATCGGTGCCAGCTCGCAGCCGATCACTGCTGTCGCCAAGAAAGAGGAGCTGATCTATCTGCTCGGGCAAGAAAGCGATCCGATACGCCTCGATCGCTTCTCACCCTTGCTCCGCATGATCCAACAGATCCGCGATGAGGCCCACCGCTTCGCCGTGACGTTCCACCGGCAGAGGCGTTCGGCCAGCCGAATCAAGTCGGAACTCACATCCATTGCTGGGATTGGCGTCAAGACGTCGCAGTCGCTACTGCGCGCGTTTGGAAGCGTCAAGAGAGTCCGCGCCGCATCGGCGGAGGACCTAAAAGCGGTCGTGTCAGTCGCGCAGGCCACCGCGATCCGCACTCACTTCGCCAGGAACCAGTGAGCGCTTCCCAACTATTTACATCCCGCAGCGCGTCAGGAGTCGTAGACGGCGTTTAAACTGTATCCGATATCGAGTGTGGAGCCCAGACAGCAGGCTGCCCAGGTGGGTGCCGATCTGGCTTTCGAGGGGGTAGCGTGCCGCGCAGTCCAATCATCGTCCGAGCAGTTTACGTCATGTGGCTCGTGGGGCTGCTGCAGGCAGCGCCCGCGCCACAAGTGGTCGAGGGAGCGCAGGAACTGCTGGCTCACGCTGAGTCCCTGGACCGCTACAACGACCCGGGAGCTTTCTCCGCCTATCAAGCCGCACTTGACGCCGCCCCGATCGACGAGCAGAAACAGCGTATCGCTAGGCGGCTGGCAGTACTCGCACTTGAGTCTGGCGACTCCTCGACCGCTAGGAGCGCCATCGAGGTCTATCGCCAATCGGGAGGGTCCGGTTGGGGCCAGGCGATGGAGCGGATCGGCACAGTGGCCGCTGGGGAAGCGGGTGATTTCGGCATAGCGGAAATCCCTGGCATCCCGGATGGGTTTCTGCGAATGGCCGCGCTGTCCACCGCGCTGGAGCCGAGAGAGCTTCTACCTGCGCTGGCCAGGAACTTAGCCACCCACGGATTCCGGGTTTCTCTCAACGTGCTCCAGGAAACCGAGTACCTCAAGCTCATCAAGCAGTACCTCAGCCAAGCCCGCGAACTGCGACAGTTTGCTGGCGACAATGAAACGCTCGATGTGCCCACCTGCGAATCCGAAGAGACCGCGCAGCTGCTGAAGACTCTCGGCTATCGGTTGCGGAACGAATGTGGCCCCAACGCCGTGCTGGAAACCGTCAATCCCAGTCGAGCGTTTCTGTCCATCGATTCCGCGTTTCCGCTGACCGACCTCGAAGACGCGTACCGGCGAGACGTCGCCTTCCACCAGCCATACGGCGTGACCGAAGTCCCGGTGCTATTTGGCCCCGACTACTGGCGAGAGGTGGCGGGAGAAGGAGACGACAGAGATTTCATTGACGTTTTTCTCTCGGACCCCGCCCTGGCTCGGCTGTACTCGGCGATGTCGAAGATGCATCGGCCAACAGCGATTGCGCTGCGGGATACAGCGTCAATCGAAACCCTCAGGAACTACGCGCCGGTCTTCGACTTCTTTGGCCGAAGTTTCGAGATTCAAGACGGTCGGGCTATCACGCCAGGAGGGGCGGCGGCCCGCGCCAAGTGGGGGGAACTGGCTGGTGTTTCTGCTGACCAGGGTGCCGCGTTCTTCGAAGCCATCGTGCAACAGGACGACGGCTGGATGGCGGCGTATTTCGATGCACTCTCGCGTGTCTCAGGCCCAGCGGCAATCTATCTGACAGACCCAGCCCGGATGCAACGGTTCTACAACGCGCTGCGCGGACTAATCACGAGCCCGGGCCCGGCACGACCGATCTTCCGAGCCACTGCCGACTTGCTACTGCTGACTGCTCGCCTTGATTTTGACTCCAGCACCGGTCGGCCCCGCATTCCAGGTACCGTGGCCGCGTGGGGAAGGCTCTTCGCGACGCATCCACATGGGAAGTACGACGGCAAGCTGACGCGCTCGGCTCGGGACTGGACCGACCCGGATGATGTAATCGAAGCTCTGTTTGGACTCTCCCGGAAGATGGTCGAAAACGAACCGCTCAAGATGTTTTTGGCCATCACGAATCTTGAGCGAGGGCGAGATCGCCCGTTCGAGCCGGCGACAGTTGAGCGCCTGATGAACGACTACCCAAGGTTCGGCGCGCAATTCTCCTACCTCGCCGAGTCTACATCCCTCCGCGATGAGACGGTAATCGCCTTCCTCGACTCGATGACGGCGATCGGTGGTATCAACAATATCCGGCGGCGTGCCGACATCGTCGGCTCCCAGCAGGCCTTGGTGTCGTTGTGGCAGATCCTCGTCCGCGAAGGGCATATTGAACCGCAAGAGGCTGATCAGGCGCTCTATGACATCTCCGTGAACCTGTCGACGGTCCGGCGGAACGACGATCAACTGTTCCAGGCGACACGGACCAGCGTGCAGCGTCTGCTTGAGGCGGCGGGTGCCAGCGTGGGCTCAGAGCCCCACGACACCCTTGTGGGGTTGCTCGCCGGTCGACCTGGTGCTGGCGAAGCGACTCACCACGAGGAGATGATCACGCGGTTTAATACGCTGTTCGCGCAGCAGAAACTCGTCTCGATCAAGACGCTCTTTGATCTCGCTGATCACCTGGAGCGCGTATCGCGCGGTGAGAGTTTCAACGTCGCCATGGCGAATCGGCTTGCCGAGACAATCTCCGACGTGCGACTGCCGCAGTCGGAGCTATCGACAGAAGAAGCCAATGCCATCGGCATGGACAACGGTGTCGATCGCCGCATCCGTCGGCAGCGGGAGTTGAACCTGCGCAGGCTGGTCGACCGAGCGGATGGTGACCCAGCCGAGCTATTGGAGATCCGGGGGGCGATCGCGCCCATCTTACGAGACTCGCTCGTCGGACTCGTCTACGTCTACTATTCGCCACCGGGAGCCGAACTTATTCGCTCCAACCCGCTGTTTGTGCGAAGCCATGATTTTGCAGGTGCGGAAGGCCGTTACTCTTGGGTCAAGCCGCGCAGTCGCGGCGTCGGCTGGCCAGCTAGCGCTGGCGGAAGATTGATCGGCTCCCTCGCCGGGCTCCCGTACTCGCTGAACCACGCCGAACAGAACTTCCTCGTCCCAACGATGCGCCAGGCTCTCATCTGGCAGGATCTGGCGCCGCAAGTGCTGCTGGGCGCGACGGTCCCCCGTTGGTGGAACATCAGTCGCGAAGAACTCCACTACGTCGGGCTGCACTTGAGAATGGGTCGAGCCCTCGTCATTGAGAGCAAGTTAGACCCAGCGCTAGAGGCGATCGTTGTAGAGATCTTGCATCGGCGGGTGAGCCCTGCGCGATTGTGGTCGGTCCGAACTGAACTCGCTGCCGGCCGCGTCGACAAAGCCCTTGAGAACCTCACCCCCGCTGAGTACTTTGATCTTGCGGACGCCATGGCGAGGGACGAGACCTCAGAATACGGTGTCCCTTTTGTCGGCGAGATTCGTAGACTGCGCGCGGACGACCCAACCCGCTTCTCGCCGGAGCGGATCTCGGCAACATTTGGTGTGCCGCACCCGGAGCTCTCCTCCAGCTTGCGTCCCGAGCTGCTTCGTCTGCCGTTGTTCCCCACCATGATGGGCTACTCGAGTCGGGTGCTTGCAGAGAGCTGGGAATCGACAAACCTCTACTGGGCAGCACTCGCGGATGAAGCTCATTTGGAGCCTGCCGATCTTAATTTACGGGTACCCGAGTGGACCCAGCAATCGATTGAGCATATCTTCGCGACGCATCTGGATGACTGGCCAGCTCTAATGCGGTCGATTCGGGTCGTGGGCGATCGCTATCGCGAGACGCGAAGAGCAGCCGCCAGCGATCAAGAGATCCGGCCGAACGAGCAGTCCCGATAAGGAGTCACGGAGCGATGAGACGCAAGCACGACAGAATACTTGGGCGGGTCCTAATCGTGGCCATGGCCGCCGCATCGCTGGCGGTGATCGGCATCGTCCGGGGGCAAGATGAGTCGGTGTTTCGTACCCAAGTCGATCTGGTCGTCCTCAACGTGACCGTTACCGATCGACGAGGCCGCTACATCGAGAACTTGCGGCCTGACCAGTTCCGCATCTTCGAAGACGGTGTACCCCAAGAACTCTCTTCGTTTGGCGAGGGTAATGTGACACCGGTTCGCATTGCCGAGTTGCAGAGCAGCACGACAACGTCTGAAGTTGCGCCAGAGAGTCAGGTCGCCGACATAATCGACGAGTCTTTCGCGGGTACGAATGTCTTCATCCTCTTCGACACCAGTAACTTCATGTACCGTACCTTCGTGTACGCCGAGGATGCGATCGCTGACTTCATCCGTGGTCTGGACCAGGCCGACTCCGTCGCCATGTATGGCTTCAGCCGCAACCTCACGCGGCACGCGGAGCTGACTACTAGTCGCCTGGACGCCTTGCGCGGCCTGCGGAGTTCGGTCGCTGGCGATCAGGCGGCGCTCTACAACTCTCTCCTACTCACCCTCCGCGATGCAGCCGAAGTTCCCGGGCGCAAAGTGGTGATCGTCTTTTCCAACGGTCCGGACACCGCCTCAACGGTTGGCCCGGACGATGTCGGCTCGATTGCCGAAGACGAAGGGATTCCGATCTACGTGATCTCCACCAAAGATCTCAACCGTGATGCGGTATCGAGTAACGCCTTCCGACGAATCACCAGCCGGACAGGTGGTCGCGCCTTCTTCGCGAAGACCTGGCAACGTCAATCAGAAGCGTTCGTCTCCATAAAGAATGAACTCGCTAGCTCCTACACGATCACCTACTATCCGCAGAACAACCCCAATACGAGCTGGCGCAACATCGAGGTCGAATTAGTAGGCGACGATGTGAGGCGATACCGTATCCGAACTCGCAACGGCTACCGTCCCAAGCTCAGCGACTAGATTCTATTGGATGCCGAGCAGCTCGACGTAGAAAATCAGCGTCGAGTTCGGCGGGATCGGACCGGCTCCACGTGCGCCGTAGCCCAAGTCTGGCGGAATCTCGAAACGATATTTGGAGCCGATGGGCATAAGCTGGATGCCTTCTTTCCAGCCCGCCACCACCCGCGACAAGGGGAAGCTCGTCGGCTGACCTCGATCGTAGGAAGAGTCAAACACGGTGCCGTCGAGTAGCTCACCTCGATAGTGCACCGTGACTGTGTCGGCTAGAGTCGGCTTGGTGCCTTCCCCGAGCTCTAGGACTTCGTACTTGAGTCCGGATTCTGTGGTTTCCATAGCGCCTACTCTCAGCTCTGATTCATTCGGCGTATCGTTGTCTTCTGGCTCCAGAGCCTCGTGATCCAATGCGGGTTCCGGGACATGGGTTTCAACGATCGATTCCTCGGCGTCGCTGTGCGTTTCGCCGTCATCTAGATCTACCGTCTCATGCTCCAATGCTGGCTCGGCGGTTTCAGCTGGGACTGAATCGACATCTGCCTCATTCGGAGGGGCCTCTCCACAAGACGAGAGAAATAACGCGAAACACAAAGCTACTGTGAAAGTTCTACTCATGGGTACCTTCGCGAACAGTGGCGAGACGAAGCTCCAGTTTAACAGCCATAGCCGCGCGTTTCATGAGTTGCAAACGCTACGTTCGCGGTGGGAAAAGGTACTTCGCCACGACGACGAAGATGGCCACGACGCTCGCGGTCGTACTCCCCACCAACGTCATCAACACCGGCTCGGCGAGAGCGAGTTCTCCGAGACCTGAGAACACTACCAGCGCCGAGACGCCTGCCAACCACCAGCAGACGAGCCGGAAGACCAGGTCGGCATATCGCTTGCGCTCCCGACGGTCCTGCTTTTTGCCCCTGAGAAGTTCACGTCGATCCTCAAGCCGAAGGGCCTCGGCCTCTTCCTCAAACTCCTGCGCCTCGGCTAGATACAGACCGTCGTCATTGAACTCATCTGGGGCCTCCAGTTCCACGATTCGGCTTAGCGCATCCTCGTGGTTCGCCTCAGTCATGAGGCCCTCGACCAACGAGACGTGCTCGGAAATGCATGCGAATCTCCTCGTTCGGAATATCCACTCCAAACAGATCCGGATTCCTTTCACGCACCGCAATCCAAGGAGAATTGGGGGCATGGGTCATCTGCGATAACTGTCGGCCGCTGCGCCCGCCGTAGACGATCCAAACTCGCTCAAGCAAACTGCGAACGAGGTGATCGGACTCGTCAATCCGAGGGGCGAGCCGCAAGCGAGTTGTAGCGTCGATCACCTTGGCCAATCGATCTACCGGTCGCGCCCCTAACTTCTTCAAATCGTAGTAGAGCGATGGGACGACGGGGCCGTGTTTCCAGGCGCCAATCATCTCGTTGAGTAACGGCTTGCCCACCACCGCCAGGTACCAACCGTGGGCGTAGTAGAGCAGCTTATGCAACTGCATCTGTGTAATCTCGTCGCTCTTGGAAAGAAAAAAGTTGGCGACCGCGCTCGGCGGATAGGGAGCAGGCGAAATATTCCCCAACGACCTGCGTCGCATCGGAAGCTGCTGGTCGGTCGTCATGACGGGTTAGGGAAGATCGGCTCGAACTCACCTCCACCGTAGCATCGGGCTCCAAGCCGAGCCCGCCGTCGGGAGGGTCGACTGTAGTACGATTACGTACTTATATGCAGCTCTCATCAAGAATGAATGGCGTCCGCGGTGAAGGCGCTTTCGATGTACTCGTCAAAGCCCGTGCGCTAGAAGCCCAAGGAAAATCTGTCGTCCATATGGAGATCGGTGAGCCCGATTTTCCGACACCTCCGCACATCATCGAGGCCGGCAAAAAGGCTCTCGATGCGGGCTACACGAAATATGGGCCCACCCAGGGCGATCCGGAGCTGCGCGATGCCATTGCAGCGCATCTTTCCGAGACCCGCGGTATTGACACGAAAGCATCCCAGGTCATCGTCACTCCTGGTGCCAAGCCGATCCTGTTCTACACCATGCTGGCGCTGCTTGAACCTGGCGATGAGGCGATGTACCCGAATCCAGGGTTCCCCATCTACGAGTCGGTCATCCATCACACCGGTGCCAAGGCCGTCGCACTGCCGCTGGTCGAAGAGCGCGGATTCTCGATTGACCTCGATGAGTTCGAGAAGAAATTGACGGACCGCACAAAGCTGATCGTGCTCTGTTCGCCGCAAAACCCGACCGGCGGCTCGATCCCCGAGGCGGACCTTCGTGCGATCGCCGAACTTATCAAAGACCGCGACGTAATCGTCCTGACCGATGAAGTCTACAGTCGTATCTGGTTTGACGAAAAGCCCGTCTCGATCGCGTCCCTGCCGGGTATGGCGGACAAGACGATCCTGCTCGACGGCTTTTCAAAGACCTACTCGATGACCGGTTGGCGCATCGGCTACGCCCATGTCCCGGAATGGCTCGTGGCCCCGATCTGTCTGCTCATGGTGAACTCGGCCTCTCATACGGCTAGCTTCACCCAACGAGCGGCAATTGAGGCGCTCACGGGACCGCAAGACTCAGTCGGAGTGATGGTCGCCGAGTTTAGCCGTCGCCGCGACCTGATCATCGATGGCTTCAACAATATACCTGGCTTCAGCTGTGTACGACCGAGTGGCGCTTTTTATGCGTTCCCGAACATCAAGGAAACCGGTCTCGCGTCGACCCCGTTAGCTGATCGCATCCTGAACGAAGCCGGTGTCGCCTGCCTCGGTGGCGATTCGTTCGGTGCATTCGGTGAGGGGTACCTACGATTCAGCTACGCTGCCGCCTACGAGCAGATCGAAGATGCGCTCGACCGCATCAAGAAGATGATGGCGACCGGCTAGGCGCCGCTGGGCGCGGGATCTCAGGCACAGCAGGCGACTATTCGATCTCGAGTTCAAGTCCGCCTGATTGTCTGGCCATGAAGTTGTAGGCAAGGGCCGACACGACGCCCACTGCGAACCCCATTAGTCCGTAGACGACCGGGCCCCCAATCATTATGCCAAGCGCCAGCATCATAAGCTCTTGTGCACCAAAGGTGAGGCCGCCACTGTCTAGTAGGGACGCCGCCGCCCCAACAACTGCGAAGACAGCGACTATCGATCCGGGCACTAGCGCGACTGCGGCAAGTACGACGCCGACAATCTTGCCCAACGACAGCACACCCACTTTTTGGATTCGCATCGTGGCGGTAGCGTAGCAGAATCCAACAACGCCACAAGCCGCAGAGCTAACCTGTAACAGCAGTCCCGCGTGAACTACTTCAACTACTACACCGAGATCGAGGAACGCTTCCAGCAGGCGCGCGGTAGCAGCATCTTTCTCTTGTCGCCCCTCGACTGGGCACTCATTGAGTCTTGGAAAGAAAGTGGTGTTCCGCTCGAAGCCGCGCTTAAAGGGATCGACCGTGCCTTCGAGAAATGGCATCAGCGCAAGCACAAGTTCCGGCAGGTCAACTCGCTAGCCTACTGTTCCCAAGAGGTCATGACCGCGGCCAAGGAGATCGCGGAGGGGGGCGGCGATCGTGAGTCTGTTCCCTTAGACGAAACTTTCGAGGCTCCGCGCCTGGCGGAGTTCTTCGCCTCGAATGCAGAGCAGCTGGATCGATGCGCGGCCTCAGCTGGAGAGCCACTGGTCAATGCCGCCCGATCCGCAGCTAACTCACTTCGCAAATTAGCCGACGCTGCTAAAGCCAACATTTTGGACGATCTTGAAACCGTCGACCAACGGCTCACGATCCTCGAAGAGAAGCTCCTCGCCGCTGCCACCCAAGCGCTCAGCGAGGATGATCTGCTCGACAGCCGCATGCGGCTCCAAAAACAACTAGCTCCCTATCGCAACAAGATGAGCGCCGAGCAGCTAGCCCTACTCGAGAAGCAATACGTCCATCGTGAGTCGTTTCGACAGGCTGGAATCCCCCGCTTGAGTCTATTCTTCCTCAGCTAGTCGCCCGCCTTTCTACAGAGCAATCCCCCCCTAGGGCTCTTCCCAGGCCCTACCGGCGTAGGGGAAAACCCCCTAGAGGCATAGGGAGGTTTAGCTGTTAGATGGCCCCTTCGTACTGATACGGCGACGGTACCAAAGGACCGTATTCTCGACCCTACGGACTTATACCTTTGGGCCTGACCGCGCGCAAAACGTGGTTGGGTCTGGTCGGGGAGAAACCATACCCATGCGTTGTATTTTTAGGAAAATCGCTGCCAGTCTGGCCGTCGCAGTGCTGCTTGTACCCGCGCTTGCGGCGCAACAAAGCGCCGCAGGTCGGAGGGTCACGAGGCTCAACAACGAGGTGCTTAGTGTCTACACCCGCTCGGTCAGGGCGCGGGGCGAGCGCCCTGCTCTGAGACAACAGGCGCAGGAGCTGCTTGAGGAGCGTAAACAGGCCCTTGCAGCCCTGGCCGCCCAATCGCCAGATGAGGCCCTCGACGCAGCGTTGCCCGCCGACCTGGCCGGCGACCTGGCGCGCGCCTTTCCTGAGTCCTCGGCCCGAATCGAACGCCACGGATCGCTCATCGGCATCCTCGAAACCGAAGTTGAAGACGGCGAAAACCTACAGGAACACAAGGTCATTCGCCATGTCCGAGTAGGACGAGACCGCTTCCGAGTCCATTTTTCGGATGATGCGCCGATTGCCTCATCGGGCAGCTTGGTCCAACTCAACGGCATGTTGGTCGGTGAAACCATGGTTGCCGAGTCATCGGGTCTCACCTCGGCGAACGCCGTGGTGCCGTCGTGCAGCACAACCGGAGCCCAGCGACTCGCAGTCCTCAAAGTGCGCCCCCCTGAAGTGGCCGCTAGCCTCGCTAACTCAACGCTAGACAACTGGATGTTCGGATCGTCCGGCATGACGGTGAACAACTACTGGCAGGAGAATTCAGGAGGTGCTGCCTGGGCCGAGGGCGATGTCTACCCGAGCGGCGCTGACGCCTGGTACACCCTCGACCGCGAGTATTCTTGTTCAGAATCTAACGCTCTGCGCGACGCTGCGATGGACGCTGCCGACGCTGACGTCAACTACAACAACTACCAGCGCGTGGTGATAGTCTTCCCCAAACCTTCCGGCGGCTGCTCGTTCGCTGGCGGGGCCTCAATCGGTTGCTGGGTTTCGAGCCCCAACGGAAACACCGTCTCCTACGCGCTTCAAGTCCTCACCTCCATGGACACAGCGCAGAAGGCCGTACAGTTAACGACCCACGAAGGAGGCCATACTCTCGGCCTTTCTCACGCAAGCACCGTCGACTATGGCGCGGAGCCGTTGGGAGCGACAAACGATTCTGGATCCAAGGCCGAGTACGGCGATCGTTACTCCACGATGGGTTTCTGGACCGACGGCCACTACGCCGCGCCCCATAAAGACCGCCTCAACTGGATCAGCTCACAATACGTCTCGTCCGCGGGAAGCTTCGTTATCAAGCCGTACTCCAGCGCTTCAGGTACGACCGCGCTCGAAATCAAGCGCGGATCGAGCGGCTCGCAGAGCCTCTGGCTGGAATATCGACGGCAGCTGGGAGATTTCAATTCCGGTCCGCCCGATAGTCCAGCCAACGGCGCACTTGTCCACGTATCTGGCAGCTCCAACTCTTTGCTGCTGGACTTCACACCTGACTCAAAAACCGGCGGAAGTACGACTCCCAATGACTTTCTCGACGCTCCACTTCAGTCTGGTCAGACTTGGGAAGACCCCTACAGCGATCTCGCTATTCAGATCGGCTCAGCCAGCAACAGCGGACTCCAAGTCAACGTGAGCTACGGGAATACGCCGACTTGCTCGACGAACCCGCCGACCATTAGCGTCAGCCCCAACAGTAAGAGTGCGGACTACCCGGCTGCGGCCAGCTACACCGTGTCCGTCGATAACAATGACGGCAGCGCCTGCAGTTCCAGTTCATTCACGATCACCTCAAATGCTCTGTTTAACTCTCAATCTACGGGGGATGTATCCACGTCGCTCAACAACCCAGTGCTGACGATCTCACCCGGATCGACTGCCAACACGACGCTCACCGCAACGCCGACGGCACTTCCGCCAGAAGCGCGCAGCTACGTGGTCTCGGCCCGTGCGGCTCGCGCGAATCCGGAAGAATCTGCCACCGACTTGACTGGCTTTACGGTCGTACCGCCACTCCAATACGAGGTGGGTTTCCCCTCGATCAGCATCAGCCCGGTCGACCTGAGCGCCGAGGTTCTATGGCAAGCGGGCCACGAGACGGGAGATATCTCTGAATGGGATGAGAGCGCACCTTGGTCGAGCGGCCCTGGCTCAAGGGGTTGGCGAGTTACTTCTGTGCGATCCCATACGGGGTTGTACTCGCTAGAGTCCACTATTGACACGACAGCAGGCACCGCCGGCCTACGCTGGGCGCGAAGGTACATGCCGGACGGAAATCCGTGGCTGCCTGACGTAGCCTACTACAGCGTATGGTTTTACTTGCCCGATTCCATGACGTCCACCTGGTGGAACTTTATGCAGTGGAAGCGAGCCTTTGTAAGCGATACCAGTTCTGGGAGCGACCCCGTCGCTTCGGTGAACCTCGAAGAGCATAGCGCTGACGGGGCATTGTTCTTCTCGTTGAACTACAAGGTAGGCGACGATGGCGGTTACAAGACTCCAGGTTGGGGCAACATCGCGGCTTCGCCGATTGATATCCCATTACGTACGTGGGTACACCTTGAATGCAAGTACCGCTGGAGCATAGTTGCCGAAGGTGAGATTACGTGCTGGCAGGACGGGCAGTTGATGTGGAGCCTGGTCGGACTCAAGACCGAGTTCGACTATACCGGGGCGATGTGGCCTAGACAGTGGGCCGTTAACGCCTACGGCAGCAACGTCAGCCCATCTCCGTACACTCTCTATTTTGACGACGCGGCCATCAGTTCGACCCGTCTCGGCGTCGACCGGGCGGTGTGCGCGCCCAACCTGCCCACCCTCTCAATGAGCCCGAACAGTATGAGCACGGAGTACCCCGACTCTGCGACCTACTCGGTCACGCTCACCAACAACGACAGCGAGGCATGCGGAACGAGCACTTTCTCACTGACCTCCAAGGCCATGTTCGACGGGTCGGCCACGACTGAGATCTCGTCTGTCGTAGCCGACCCGGGACTGTCGATCGCACCAGGGGCCACCGCGACCACCGTGATCATGGCCACGCCGATGACACTGCCCGAGCAATCTCGAGCGTACCTGGTCACGGCGCGTGCCAGCAGGGAGAGCCAAACGGGAGCGGCCCAGGGAGCAGTCGGATTGACGGTCGTGCCTCCTCCGACGAACCCGCCACCGCCGACTGCCGTTTCCACCGTTCAAATCTCCGTCTTGGGCAAGCGCGGCTCGGTTGCTGTCAGTCCACTGGGACTGAGCTGCAAGGACAACTGCACCATCACTCTCACTCAGGATGAATGGCAGACCCTTACCCTTCAAGCCGTTCCTAGTGGCCAGTCGTGCGTGCAGGCAATCCGTGGCTGCAATGCCGGGGGCGGTAGCTCCTGCATCTTAACGGCAGGCGTCTCTTACGAAGTCGAAGTCGAATTTGCCCCCTGCCGTCGCCGCGGAGGCGGTGAGGGCGGTGGAAAAGGTCGAGTCAAGCAGCTCGCCGACACCAACGACGCCATTCACCGATTTTGAGAGCCTGAAGCGAACCGTGTCGCCGGACTAAACCAAAAAGGCGCTTGCCGCAGGTCTGGGCAGAACCCTCACCGTGGAGGTCATTCTGGACGAAGTCGGTGCGCCAATTGTCGTCACGTCTGAGGGCGATCGCCACCCGCTCTTAGTGCAGGTCGCGGTGGCCACCGCCAAACAATGGCGTAACGGTCAAGCGCCGTAAACTGCGAGCGGTTCCGGTCGAATCTCGGATTCATTTCAACTTCTCGGCGGACAACGGTCAGCCTCGAGACGAACGATTCGACGCTACCGAAGGGCCACCTGCAAAGGCCATCGCTAGGGTCTGATCGCCGATCTGGTCTAAATCCCCGAACGTCCGGCCGAAGCCGAAGACCGGGCCGTACCCGGTCGATGGGAAGGAGACCTAGTGGCAGGATCGAACAACAGCCCGATCGCGACCCTGGTCGAGCGTTACTCGCGCTTCCTGCTGCTGATGAAGGTGTCGAACAAGAAAACTGAAACCGTTGTATCGGCGCTGATCAAGCACGCTCGGCAACTACCTACCGAACTCTATCAGTCTTTGACTTGAGATCGCGGACTGGAGATGGTAGACCACAAGCGGTACACCCTGGCGACCGACCATTGGCGTGTACTTTTGCGACCCGCAAACTCCGTGGCAACGCAAATCGAACGAAAACACCAATGGGCTGCCGCGGCGGTACTTCCCCAAAAGGGACGGACTCGTCTCTACGCTAACAAGAGCATCTAGACAAGATTGCACGAAAGGCCGAGGCGGACGTAGAGGTTCGATACTCCAGCTGGGCGAATTAGTGCCTCTCGTGCATCGACCGGCTTCGCCAGCACCTCTTAATGGAGTAGTGGAGTTAGAGTTGGCCGCCGATGCGCTTCGTAATCGCAGACTGTATGCGAGAGAGCATAGCCTGTTCAAACGGATAAATTGGCGGAAGGGCTCGATCAAGGGCCTAGCTCTTGCCCCACTAAGTACCGACGGCCACCTCCAGCATGTGCAAGTGGTCCAGTGAAAGCGGGACTACTGGTCATGAGACGCCCTGCACACACGGCTCGACGCCCAGCCGGAGACGAGCCGAAGGACCTGGTTAACAACGGTAGCCCGTGACGGGAGGTTCGGAAGAGAGCCGCTTTGGGCGTGCAGGCCGCATCCTGATCCTGCTCCAAGACCTCTGCGAACTCGGCTGACTGATCTACTCCTTCGGGCCAGCTCTAGGTAGCCGAGAGCGGTCGAATCCTCGGCCGACTGACGATTCGCATTAGCCTCTTGAGCCTGCCAACCGGTAGCTCCGCAATGTTGGGAGCCCATCCAAGCCCAGTGCCGCTGCTATCCGCAGGAAGAGCCAGATAATTCGACCGTATAACTCATGGACCTAAACACCAGTACCTCTGTAATGGACCTAAGCACCAGTACTTCTGGTATCTATTCTATGTTATTCGCACTAACTACTATCCAACTAGAAGTACTTTACTTCGATTGTTGCATCTTTCTTGACTTATACCAGCGTTGCACTTATCGTCGATATCACTCGTCAACGGGTTAGTCAGGTACTGACTGATCCAAGGTCATCGTGTATAAACCATATCATGGCTATTGTGTTTAAAACATATCCGACGTCCTTATGTTTTATTTTACTGTCGGCCTATCAGTTGGACGCACAAGGCCTGGCGCAAGCTGCTGATGTTGACGCCCTGCAGCGCCACGCCGATCACATCGAATCTCTGCTCAGCCAGAGCACCCCGGCTCCACGTCCAGACGTTCCACAACTGAGAACCTCGCGAGAGCCAGCCCGCTACAGGCTAAACCCAGGAGACATCGTGAGTCTTAAGTTTCCCCTCGCCCCGGAGTTCGACCAACCGCTCATCTCGGTGATGCCCGACGGCTTCGTAGCGTTGAATGGAGCGGGAGACGTCTGGCTCGCAGGAAAAAGCTTGCCCGAGGCAAAAGTGGCTATCGAAGAGGTCTACGGGAGGTTTTTGCGCGAACCAGAGGTCACGATCACTCTCGATGAGTATGAAAAGCCCTACTTCATAGCCTTTGGACAAGTGGGGACCCCTGGGAAATACGAGTTAGTCGATCAGCTGACGGCGGCACAAGCAGTTGGCGTCGCTGGTGGTTTTGCTGAAGGAGCTAGGAAACAGGAGTTAGTGGTTCTAAGGGGAATAGATGGAAACTGGACACAAGTGTTGACAGTTGACGTCAAAGCGATTCTTCGAGGAGGCGAGCTCGCGGAGGATATAACGCTCCGTCCTGGTGATATGTTGTTTGTACCAAAAACCGCAATATCCGACTTGAAGGAATATATTCCGAGACTTGGTATCGGCATAGGGATAGGTTACTGATTGTCTTATGGTCAATTAGAGGAGTCCGACTACTGACGTGCGACTGAATGACGAAGATCGTGTCCCCGACGATACTAGCGCTGATGGGCTGCCGGAAGTGGGCCTGTGGAGATTGCCGTCCGAAGAGCAGTTGTACCGGTCGGACGATCGAGTTCCCCCGCCGTCACGCCGATTTGCGTCGGCTCATGGACGTCGCGCGGAGCGGGAGCGTACAGTCCGTGACGTCCTGGCAATTGGATTTCTACAGCAGCGCAAGATCCTCTCAACGTTCTTGATAATTTTCAGTATTGGTGCGATCTGGATAGCCAGTCGACCTAGAGAGTTCAAATCCGAGATGAAGATCCTCGTCCGTCACGGGCGGGCCGAAGAGGTGATCGGTGCTCAGCTAGAGCAGGCTCGCAGGGTTATGCTGGGCGTTGGTCGCGCGGAAATTAACACTGAGGCGCACATCCTCGAGAGCCGGGAACTCGTTTTACAGGTCCTCGAAAGTTCACCGGTAGTTCGAGATGCTATCGCCGGTACCGAGGGGCCCGGATTAGCCACAAGGGTGAAATCCTGGATTGGAGGCTCCTCCCCACAAATCGCCAGCTCCAATGCGGATCTGGTGGACGACTTCTTGGATCGTTTAGTTATCTTGCCGCTGGGCGACTCGAATGTCATTCGAGTCACCTTCTTGTCAGAGGATCCGGTGGTTGCAATGAAGTCACTTGAGGAACTCTCTTCGGTGTACCTAACAAAGCACCTCGCGGTGCATCGCACATCAGGCTCCACGGGAGTCTTCGCGCGAGAGGCGGAGCGACACAAAGACGAGTTAACTGCGCTGAAGGACAGCTTAGCGTCGCTGACGTTACGACACGGCGTGACAAACGTCGAACTCGAGATGGACATACTGGTTCGAAACCTCTTGACTCTTCAGGGCGAGTTCGAGTCGAACAAGGGGGTAATTGCCAGCCTCGTCAGTCGCCAGGAAATTCTCCAGCAGGAGTCTGAGAGAACCCCTGAACGCAGGACAACTTCTGTCAGGACCTCGCCTATCTTGATCCAGAACTTGCGCCAGGAGTTGAACCGGTTAGATTTACAGCGAATTGAACTTGAGGCCAAGTTTCTACCGGATTACGGCCCCGTGGTTCAAGTCAAACAGCAGATTCTGTTTACACAAGCCGCGATCGACAGAGCCCAAAGTGCTCCACCGGTCGAAGAGACTACGGATCGGGATCCAACCTTCGACTGGGTAACTGCGGAACTCGCTCGCGTAAGATCCGAGCTAACTGGGGTTCGGTCGACCCAGGTCGAGTTGGACTACACCATCACCGCAGTCAAAACGCGCTCGGTGGAGCTCAATTCACTGGACCAGCTGCGGGTAGACTTGGAGCGTGACGCCAACGTTGCGGAGGAACACTTCCTGGCCTATAAGCGGCGAGCTGAAGAGGCACGCATTGACGACGAGCTGGATCGCCAGCGCGTCACCAACGTCACGGTCGCCGAGGCGCCTTCTCTCCCCTCAAAGCCGACTGGACCTGGTCGGAGTGTATTGGCGCTCGCGCTTCTCGTGCTTTCGGCCATCCCCGCCCTGGCCGTAGGAGTGCTAGCGGACATCTTGGATCCGACATTCCGGCGACCCGACGAACTAGAGGATGCTCTGGACCTACCGGTTCTGGCCAGCATTCCGAGGGTCTAGACCATGAAGCATGATCAAAGCCAATTAACCACGGGTCAAGCGCCATCACCGCAACCCCATGATGTAGAGATCGAGTGTCAAGACTGGGCAGTAACGCCATCGAATGGAAGCAGACCTCAGGACTTTCAGGGCCAGGCCGAGCTCCAGCTCGTTCAGCGACTCTATCTCTCGCAGCCCCAGGCGCAAGTACAGATCAAAGCCAATTAACCACGGGTTCAAGCGCCATCACCGCAACCCCATGATGTAGAGATCGAGTGTCACTGGGCAGTAACGCCATCGAATGGAAGCAGACCTCAGGACTTTCAGGGCCAGGCCGAGCTCCAGCTCGTTCAGCGACTCTATCTCTCGCAGCCCCAGGCGCAAGTACAGATCACAGGCTTCGCAGGCGTTGACCACGGCGTTGGCGTTACCCGGCTAACTGCCCGAGTAGGCCTCACACTCTCGAACCTGATCCAAGACAACATCTGTATTGTCGACGCCAACCTACGAAGCCCGGGTGTGGCAGACTTCTTCGATCTACCCAATCTTGCCGGTTTCGGCGATTTTCTTACGACTAGGCGTCCGACATCTGAACTTGTCCAGCGGATAGGCTCATCGAACCTGTATGTCATGAGCGAGGGCGCGACTCTTGAACGACCGGTCTGATAGGTAACACTCTAAACCGGACGGATGGGTAACAGTATAGGCGGTGGTCAGTGGCCCCCGCGGGGGCCACTGACTGCCGAGCCGAGCGGCCACAGTACGCGGTTGGCGGCGTCGAACAAGGCGAGTTCCACCGGACCGAACCAGATCTGCCAAATGGCTTCGTCCACTTCGACTAGCCCGACCAACTCGCGAGCCAACGCTTCACTCAGGAAGTACTTCTCGCCGAGGAACTTGATGCGTCCGTCGTGGCGCACTCGTCGGCGCTCCCAGTGCCCCGGGTAATCCAGATCAGCAAGCTCGCTGGGATAGGCGCGTGTTGCTGGTGCATAGAACGCCGCCGGGGGCCGCTGTCTCAACGCTTCATGCGGACGTTCTTGGTTGTATTCATGACGAAAGAGGTCGAAGCGGCGCTGCTGTCGGCGACGATCGCCAGCCGGAGGTCTCACTGTCTCGGCTTTGAGCGTGCGGTGTAGCCGCTCGTGGCGACCGTTCTGCTGCGGCTTGCCCGGCTCGATGCGCTCCACCGCAATGCCCAGCTTCAGCCACCAGACGTTCAACCGGCTCAAGCGTCCGGTGCCGATGGAGGCGAACGGCGAACCGTTGTCTGAGCGTATCCTTCGTGGCAGCCCGCGCTCCAGAAACAACCGCTCCAAGCCTCGGCGGGCCTCGGCGTAGGATGTGCCCACGTGTGCGGTGCAGTTGAGCAGGAAACGACTATATCCGTCGACGACCGTTAGCGGATAACACAGCACGCCGTCGCCGGTGCGAAACTGCCCCTTGTAGTCGATCGTCCAGAGGTCGTTGGGCGCTTCGGGTTCGCGCAACGGACTGGGTGCCGCTTCGGCCAGTCGCCGCATCCGCTTGCGCCCGCGAACGAGTCCGGCTCGCTTCAGCGCGTCGCCGATCGTCGACGCCGCTGGCCAGCTTGTCTGTGACTCTTTCGACTCCAGCCAGGCCCTGAGCTTCTTCGGCCCCCAACTCGGATGCTGCCGACGCGCTTCTATCACTCGTCGCTCGACCGACTCGGGTATCCGACCGGGCTGACGGTGTGCCGCGTGCGAGCGGTCTTCCAGCTCTGGCCAACCGCCTTGACGGAAGCGTTCTAACCACTTGTATCCGGTCCTGCGGCTGATCCCGTAGAGTCGACACAGCGCCGCCACGTTCGTCGCCGCCCCCGCTCGCAGCCAGTCTTCAATGAATCTCTTGCGTTCTTCCATCGGATAGGTCTCCTTCCATGGCATCTCGCCATGGTGTTACCTATCCGCCCGGTCTAACCTGTTACCCTTCCGCCCGGTCTGTACACTCTCTCGAACCCTACCCTTGCGCTGCGCCCGATACCGGAGTTATATACACGTCTTCTCGAGCTTCGATCGCTGTTTGAATATGTCTTGATGGATCTACCGCCGATCAATAGATACCCGGATGCTCTCGTCGTCGGTCCTGCCACTGATGGCGTCACCCTGGTTCTACAGGCAAATAAGTCTCGGCGCGCTGCCGCAGTAGCAGCCGTCAAGACGTTGGAAACCTCTAATACGAAGATATTGGGCTCCGTTCTAAATGAAAGAAAATATCCCATTCCGGACGCAATATACGACCGCTTCTGAATATGTCTGTGCATAACATGTTAGTGCGAGACTATCTGACCATGGCGACAACCCCCGCGGTGAAACAGACTGTTGAGATAGAAGGCATGCGATTGCCCTGCATCGGTGGAAATCGCGTCTATGTTGTTCTAAAACGACTACTGGACGTTTCGCTGTCGATTGTTGGACTTGCACTGCTCGGACCGCTATTGGTGCTAATAGCGGTCGCAATTAAAGTTAACACTCCCGGTCCCGTACTGTTCTCGCAGCGTAGAGTGGGGTCGCGACTTAGAGGAGCTTCTGGTCATGAGGAATGGGTGGTCACGGAATTCACGATGTACAAGTTCAGGTCAATGCACCAGGGGGCAAGTGAGCGAGTTCATCGCGCATATATCAAGGCGTATGCTCAAGGAGCTATTCAGGCTAATAACGGTGGGTTCAAATTGAAGGGCGATACAAGGATTACTCGGGTCGGAAGGTGGCTTCGCCGCAGTAGTCTTGATGAGCTGCCACAGCTGCTCAACGTTCTAAAGGGTGACATGAGTTTAGTGGGTCCGCGGCCCGTGCCAGTATACGAGGTTGCGTGCTACCAAGAACGTGATTTTCAACGTCTGTGCGCTCTGCCGGGCGTTAGTGGTGTATGGCAAGTCCACGGTCGCGGCCGTGTGAGCTTTGAAGAGATGATCGCGATGGATGTCATGTATGCCACGAAGCAGTCATTGCGTCTCGATTTATATGTACTGCTACTCACGGCCCCTGCAGTTCTAATTGGTGGAGGGGCCCGCTAGTGCGGTGTCTAATCCCGGGGGAGGGGAAAGACAATGTGAACGACCGGTCTGATAGGTAACACTCTAAACCGGACGGATGGGTAACAGTATAGGCGGTGGTCAGTGGCCCCCGCGGGGGCCACTGACTGCCGAGCCGAGCGGCCACAGTACGCGGTTGGCGGCGTCGAACAAGGCGAGTTCCACCGGACCGAACCAGATCTGCCAAATGGCTTCGTCCACTTCGACTAGCCCGACCAACTCGCGAGCCAACGCTTCACTCAGGAAGTACTTCTCGCCGAGGAACTTGATGCGTCCGTCGTGGCGCACTCGTCGGCGCTCCCAGTGCCCCGGGTAATCCAGATCAGCAAGCTCGCTGGGATAGGCGCGTGTTGCTGGTGCATAGAACGCCGCCGGGGGCCGCTGTCTCAACGCTTCATGCGGACGTTCTTGGTTGTATTCATGACGAAAGAGGTCGAAGCGGCGCTGCTGTCGGCGACGATCGCCAGCCGGAGGTCTCACTGTCTCGGCTTTGAGCGTGCGGTGTAGCCGCTCGTGGCGACCGTTCTGCTGCGGCTTGCCCGGCTCGATGCGCTCCACCGCAATGCCCAGCTTCAGCCACCAGACGTTCAACCGGCTCAAGCGTCCGGTGCCGATGGAGGCGAACGGCGAACCGTTGTCTGAGCGTATCCTTCGTGGCAGCCCGCGCTCCAGAAACAACCGCTCCAAGCCTCGGCGGGCCTCGGCGTAGGATGTGCCCACGTGTGCGGTGCAGTTGAGCAGGAAACGACTATATCCGTCGACGACCGTTAGCGGATAACACAGCACGCCGTCGCCGGTGCGAAACTGCCCCTTGTAGTCGATCGTCCAGAGGTCGTTGGGCGCTTCGGGTTCGCGCAACGGACTGGGTGCCGCTTCGGCCAGTCGCCGCATCCGCTTGCGCCCGCGAACGAGTCCGGCTCGCTTCAGCGCGTCGCCGATCGTCGACGCCGCTGGCCAGCTTGTCTGTGACTCTTTCGACTCCAGCCAGGCCCTGAGCTTCTTCGGCCCCCAACTCGGATGCTGCCGACGCGCTTCTATCACTCGTCGCTCGACCGACTCGGGTATCCGACCGGGCTGACGGTGTGCCGCGTGCGAGCGGTCTTCCAGCTCTGGCCAACCGCCTTGACGGAAGCGTTCTAACCACTTGTATCCGGTCCTGCGGCTGATCCCGTAGAGTCGACACAGCGCCGCCACGTTCGTCGCCGCCCCCGCTCGCAGCCAGTCTTCAATGAATCTCTTGCGTTCTTCCATCGGATAGGTCTCCTTCCATGGCATCTCGCCATGGTGTTACCTATCCGCCCGGTCTAACCTGTTACCCTTCCGCCCGGTCTGTACAAATGTCAAGGATAATTAAAATTGCGATCATCGGCTGCGGATACTGGGGTGGAAACTATGTCCGACTATTCGACGAAATCGACGGTGTTCGGGTCGCGGCGATCAGCGACAAAAGAGAGAGTATGCTGGATCGATTCCGCTCGCTGGGGCCTGATGTATTAATGACAACAGACGCGTCAGAGGCGATCCGCGCGGACGTAGATGCGGTCGTGGTTTGCACCCAAGCATCACAGCATTATGCGGTAGCCGTGGATGCGCTTCAACAGGCGAAGCATGTGCTAGTCGAGAAACCGCTAACGACATGTTCGAGTGAAGCGCGCGAGCTAAGTGCTAGCGCTGCTTCCGCGGGACTTGTGCTTATGGTGGGGCACACCTTCATTTTTAATGCGGGGATTCGAATCCTCAAAGAGTATGTTGATGACGGCTCTATCGGTGATCTTTACTACCTGTATTCTCGCCGTACCAATCTTGGCCCGATCCGCTACGACGTGAATGCTCTATGGGACTTGGCGGCGCATGACATCTCGGTCTTCAACCACTTGGTCGGTTCGGCACCGAAATGGGTTAATGCGAATGGCGTCAAGGTTCTCGGACGAGATATTGAGGATGCAGGCTTCGCTACGCTTGGCTACGGGAACGGTGTCCAAGCGCATCTGCACGTCAGTTGGACGGATCCGAACAAATGTCGGGAGATCGTGGCGGTTGGCAGTCGTCGTCGGGTGCTTTTTGATGACTTGAGAAGGATCGAGAAGATTCGCGTGTTCGACAAGGGAGTAGGAGTGGCACCGAGTACTGAAACTCCGAACTACGGTGTGGGGTTCCAGATGCACGATGGTGACATTGTGAGCCCCCAAGTACCAGCTACCGAGCCATTAAAGGAACAGTGCCTCGCGTTTCTTAAGTGTGTTTCTGAGGGGTGCGCACCGCTGGTCGGGGGCGCCGAGGGCGAGGCGGTTGTGAGCACACTCGAGGCGATTGATGCGTCGATGCGAACAAATGGAGTCAGGGTTGCGGTGAACTCCGATCGCCCCGTGGCAATTCCTTTGTACAGACCGGGCGGAAGGGTAACAGGTTAGACCGGGCGGATAGGTAACACCATGGCGAGATGCCATGGAAGGAGACCTATCCGATGGAAGAACGCAAGAGATTCATTGAAGACTGGCTGCGAGCGGGGGCGGCGACGAACGTGGCGGCGCTGTGTCGACTCTACGGGATCAGCCGCAGGACCGGATACAAGTGGTTAGAACGCTTCCGTCAAGGCGGTTGGCCAGAGCTGGAAGACCGCTCGCACGCGGCACACCGTCAGCCCGGTCGGATACCCGAGTCGGTCGAGCGACGAGTGATAGAAGCGCGTCGGCAGCATCCGAGTTGGGGGCCGAAGAAGCTCAGGGCCTGGCTGGAGTCGAAAGAGTCACAGACAAGCTGGCCAGCGGCGTCGACGATCGGCGACGCGCTGAAGCGAGCCGGACTCGTTCGCGGGCGCAAGCGGATGCGGCGACTGGCCGAAGCGGCACCCAGTCCGTTGCGCGAACCCGAAGCGCCCAACGACCTCTGGACGATCGACTACAAGGGGCAGTTTCGCACCGGCGACGGCGTGCTGTGTTATCCGCTAACGGTCGTCGACGGATATAGTCGTTTCCTGCTCAACTGCACCGCACACGTGGGCACATCCTACGCCGAGGCCCGCCGAGGCTTGGAGCGGTTGTTTCTGGAGCGCGGGCTGCCACGAAGGATACGCTCAGACAACGGTTCGCCGTTCGCCTCCATCGGCACCGGACGCTTGAGCCGGTTGAACGTCTGGTGGCTGAAGCTGGGCATTGCGGTGGAGCGCATCGAGCCGGGCAAGCCGCAGCAGAACGGTCGCCACGAGCGGCTACACCGCACGCTCAAAGCCGAGACAGTGAGACCTCCGGCTGGCGATCGTCGCCGACAGCAGCGCCGCTTCGACCTCTTTCGTCATGAATACAACCAAGAACGTCCGCATGAAGCGTTGAGACAGCGGCCCCCGGCGGCGTTCTATGCACCAGCAACACGCGCCTATCCCAGCGAGCTTGCTGATCTGGATTACCCGGGGCACTGGGAGCGCCGACGAGTGCGCCACGACGGACGCATCAAGTTCCTCGGCGAGAAGTACTTCCTGAGTGAAGCGTTGGCTCGCGAGTTGGTCGGGCTAGTCGAAGTGGACGAAGCCATTTGGCAGATCTGGTTCGGTCCGGTGGAACTCGCCTTGTTCGACGCCGCCAACCGCGTACTGTGGCCGCTCGGCTCGGCAGTCAGTGGCCCCCGCGGGGGCCACTGACCACCGCCTATACTGTTACCCATCCCTCCGGTTTAGAGTGTTACCTATCAGACCGGTCGTTCACCTTCCCGGTCCGTCCCGAGGCAGAACCTTGAGGTCGCTATCGGATGAGCAGAGCCAACTCCGGAACGATCCGATTTGTGGACCTGCACAAGGCGCACGCCGAGATAGAAGGAGCGATGATCTCCGCGATTTCCGAGGTCATCGCGCGTGGAGATTACATCCTGGGCGAGTCGGTGACTCGGTTCGAGGAGGATTTCGCAGAGTACTGTGGCGTGACGCACGCAATTGGTGTTGATTCCGGCACCTCCGCGATCGAGTTGGCGCTTCGTGCGGCCAACGTCAGCTCAGGTGATGAAGTCATTATTCCTGCGAACACGTTCATCGCCACCGCGTTAGCCGTACATCACGCAGGAGCGACGCCGATACCCGTAGACGTGGACCGGGAGACCCTTAATATCGATCCGCGCATGCTAGTTCAGGCGATCACCACTCGAACGAGAGCCGTACTTCCGGTGCACTTGTACGGTCAGCCAGCCTCGATGAACGACATCGGCGAAATCGCGGCAGCGCACAACCTCATCGTCGTGGAGGATGCCTGTCAAGCGCATGGGGCAACCTTTTCGGGTCGGCGGGCGGGCAACCTTGGGCATATCGCCGCATTCAGTTTCTATCCTGGAAAGAACCTCGGAGCTTGCGGGGATGGTGGGGCGGTAACCACCAACGACGCGGATCTCGCCGATAAAGTGAGACTGCTGCGTAACTACGGCCAGAGGCAGAAATATCATCATGTGGTCAAGGGCTTTAATAGGCGCCTAGATACCATTCAAGCAGCGGTACTGCGGATCAAACTACAGCATCTAGACCGCTGGAACGCTTCCAGAAACCGAGTTGCTTCGACCTACGAAGAGTTGCTGCGGGACTCAGGCATACGATATCCGAAGGTCGCAGCCGAAACACACCATGTGTGGCATCTCTACGTGGTTGAAGTCAGCGATCGAGACCGGGTGCAAGCGGCGTTGAGCCGGGCCGGAATTCAGACAGGCCTTCACTATCCTGTTCCAGTCCACCTCCATCCCGCTTTCGAAGATCTGGGCTACGGGCCTGGTTCGTTTCCGGTCGCGGAGGCCGCTGCCCGGCGGATTCTATCTCTGCCGATGCACCCTCATCTGACAGACGACGAAGTCAAACGGGTTGTCGGTGCTCTTCACGCAGCCATCAACTCAAAAGATGGGGCAGGCAGGGCTTTCATTGAGCCTTCGTACGAGGACCGCATCTCACCGCTGCATCCAGATAGCGCAACACTGGCTGTTAATGGAGAGGTGGCCGGATGAGTGTCGCTCAGGACGCGGCCAGTCCGGTTCCTCGGCACCCGTTCATATCGGCGACCACGGACTGGCTCGTACTTGCAATCGTGAGCCCCCTTGTTGTCCTGCAACGAATCAACGTGAGAAGTATCTTACTCGCGATTATCTTTCTTGAGGTTACGATCCAACTCGACGTCTACCTTGGCTTCCGCCGGGAGATCAGTTCGTTCAGCGGCCTCGGTGGGTTCAACCTGTCGCTGAGTACGGCTCTTCTCGGTATCTTGTACCTGGTTTGGGGCGTAGACCTATTTCTTCGGAAAACGCAAATCGACAAATCTCGAGTACGGTCGTTCACTCCAATGATTCTTTATCTAGGAGTCGTGGGAATATCTGCACTCGCTGCGTATGACCGCCAGCTTGCGCTGTTCGAGGTCAATCTTCTGGTACAAGCCATGTTGCTGGCCGTTTACGTCTGCTTGAACACCAAGACGACCCAAGATGTCATCTTTATTTTCAGTCTAGTCGTGCTGGGAGTGGCGCTACAGTCGTTACTGATCATTGTTCTCCGAGTTCTTGGAGAGAGTACTACTATCGCAACCGTCCTCATGCGTATTGATCCGGGCGGTCGTGTGGGCGGGACGATAGGTTCACCTAATAGTGCCGGTGCATATCTTGCGCCTCTAATTCCCGTTTGCCTCGCGCTCGCTATGGCGCCGATTGCGAACCCGCTGCGACGGTTGGCCTTGGCGGCAGTAGTGCTCAGTCCCATCGCGTTGGTACTAACACGCTCAAGAGGGGCGTGGACTGCGGTGGCCGTCGGCGGCGCTCTGTTCCTTACGTACACGGTAGTGTGGAACGCGAGCATGCTCAGGCGGTTGGTGCCGATGCTGATGGTGGGCTTTTGCCTCATGTTGCCGCTGATGGCACTCGCGGCGGACATCGCTGTCGATCACCCGTTGTTGGGAGTGGGACCAAACAACTTTGTTCCAGTTATGCATCGGTACGCCACCGTGCAATACAGCGGGGTGTGGCTGCGTGCTGTCCACAATAAGTTCCTGCTCGTCTTGTCCGAAACAGGTGGCATTGGCTTGTTGCTCTTTCTTTCGGTACTTATCTCGACGCTTTGGCGAGCGTTTCGCATTGCGAAGGCGAGGCATCCAGTTCTTTCTCCGCTAGGTGCTGCACTCGGTGCCGGACTATTGGGGCAAATGATGCACATGATGGTTGACATCTTCAACAATAGGCCTCAAACGACCTTCCTTTGGCTTACTTTTGGTTTGATGATCGCTATTTGGGCCGTGGTCGAAGAGAGCCAAATCGCTAGCCGACGTTCTGCGTACTAAATCATCGGGAAGAGTCATGGCATCGTTTAATAGTCTTCAGGTTGACGCTTCTCCTAGACCGAAGCTGAATGGTGTTTCATCGGCTCATCGCGTGATCGAAATCGACCCGATTGTCGATCCGAAGTGGGACAAGCTAACTCGGACAGTCGATCACGGTTCGCTCTTCAGCTCCGTGAGTTGGCTACGAGTCCTTCAAAAGACGTACGGTTTTTCTCTCATCGCCACCGTAGCCGAAGACGTAGCTGGCCACGTTGTGGGAGGGATTGCTCATGTTCTGGTCTCAGACCTACGGGGCGAGCGCATTATTAGTCTTCCGTTCTCCGATTTTTGCGATCCACTGGTGGCCAAACCGGAAGTATGGAGCACCCTCGTAGATGCGCTTTCATAAAAATCTGTTCCCATCACGTTTCGGTGCTTGCACAACGAAGTCGCGTTAACGGACGGAAGATTCAGCCAAATGAAGGATGCCAAGTGGCATGGAGTCGATTTGACCCGCTCACTCGATGAGATCTGGGATTCGTTGCACTCCAGCAGTCGTCAGGCCGTTAGAAAGGCGAGGAAGCAGGGAGTGGAAGTCCAACTGGCCGCAACTAGACACGATCTGCGAGATTTTTATAATCTGCACGCTGCTCTTCGAAATCGCAAGTATCGGATGCTGGCTCAACCTTACGCCTTTTTTGAAGCGATCTGGGATGAGTTTCTTGAGCATGACGCTGGCTTCCTCCTTCTAGCTCGATACCGTGGCAAGGTGATAGCGGGAACCCTCTACCTTAGGCACGATGAGACGCTTTACTACAAGTTCAACGCGTCCGATCTAGCTCAACTCAATGTGAGACCGAACGACCTGTTGGTGTGGGAGGGCCTGAAACGTGCCAAGCAGACAATGGATTGCAGCATGTTGGATTTTGGCTTGAGCGACTCCGATCAAGAAGGCTTGATCCGCTACAAGAAGAAGTTCGCCACTGAAGAAAAGACGATTCGGTTCATGCATCATGAATCCGCAACTTGGGCCAAGCGCTCCGTCGAACAAGAGTGGTCACACGTCTTGCCAGCGGTGACGGAACTCCTAACCAGCGAAGCCGTGCCCGCATCCGTTTCGGAACAGGCAAGTAAGCTGCTTTACCGACTGTTTGCGTGAGAGCATGCGATTGATTTGGCAATATGCTTAGACGAGAAATCATGCCTTGCGGAATTGACAGACAATCTGACCGCCGGTCTGCCCGTGCAGGGCTGTCGATGACGCGTCGCGAGACGGCCTTGAGAGTTCCAGTAGTCTGCGCTGAACTACCGCGACCGGGTGAGCCAGCCACACTCGCTCCACTGGCGAGGCAGATCCCTTCGTTCCGCAGTATCAGGCTCGAATTCGAGAGCAAGACCATGCAAGTGCTATCTGTTTACGGACAAGCCGTGGATGCCGGGCAGGGGGCCCGGAGCCGACGGAGTGCATGGTTGGCGGTCCCGTACGAAGGAGGCCTCGCCCACCGTTCCACCCATGCCGATCCCCGCCAATCCCCGATGCGCGAAACATCAACAGGGGTCCGTATGGCTACTACCGATCCGCACTACCCTGCCGTTAAGCCATTTGGCGCCGTTGACTACGCTAGTGATCCTCTCAGGGCTAAAACCCTGTTTGCTGCAGCTACGAGGAATTGCTCGCGGTCGCCCAGAAAACGAGGGGGGCCGTAGCCATGACACGTTGGACATCGACCACCCGTACAACGCGCTTCGCAAACCCACATCGCAGCAAACGAACACCTATCGGTTCGCCGGAATCGCAGGATGAGTATGTGCGCCAACCAGATCTCATTATTACTCCGCCCAAACCGCTCCAACACACACGCTCGACGGACACACACGGCTCTCAAGAAGTGAGAGCACACCACCGCCGAAACCATGGTCTGCTGAGCGCAATCTTCTTCCTGCTAGCGGCAGCAGGAATTACAGTCAGCCTCTCTACTCTCGTCTTGTATCACTTAGATGTTGCTCTTACCATAGAGTCGCTTCTCTCACAGGTATGGGTCCGATGAAAGTCACTAACATTGCGTCGAACTGTGCGCGCGAGATCCTTCGTAGCCAAGTCGTGGACGGATCTTGGGTTTATGCGCATGCCGAGTGGAAGGCACGAATCCCGACTAATGAGGGGGCTTGAGCCTCGATGGCAATCCTTGAGACGTTCCATAGGACCCAATACGAAGAGTTCCTCGACGGTGCTCAATCGTGGTTCGCTTATCTGAGGGAGAATACGCCGATTCTTGAGGTCGACGGCACTTTGGCGGTGAACTACTTCGTCGGCAAGCTATCGGCACGGGTGACGAACAAGTGCGTCACGCTACTCCGGTTTTTGGTCGAATTGAGACGGGTTTGCGGCACTCAGGAGTACGTCGAACTCGAAGCGGGGCTAATGGCCTTTGTTGACAGCGTTCAGATGAAGTCAGGGGAGCTGCCGTACGCAGTTCACCAAACCTCCGATCTGGAAACGCGGCCCCATTTTCAGTGTTATCAATACAACGCCTTTGAGTATCTCAATCTGGTTCGGTATCACGAGCTAACGGGTGAAGCGAGGAGTCGGCGCATCGCCGAGCGGATCGCGGAATTTCTCCCCCAGGGCCTTGATCGCGATGGAAGTGCGTTCTTCGACTGCTCCCACGGGCCTCGTCGGGTTGTTTACCACGGGGTTGCGGTAGCGACGGCGTTGTCCGTTTCGGCCGCTCGCGGTCGGGAGCCGCATGCGGATCTCGCCCGGACTTCGATGGAGTGGGCGCTGGGCCGTCAGCGCTCGGACGGGGCTTTTACATACTTGCTCCGAGACTCTGGTTTTTTGGCGGATCGGCGGTGTTATCCGCGCAATCACTCGATGATCTTGATGCATTTACTCACGGCTTCTCAGCTTGCCGGCCCAGCGAACGAGTCGATCACCGCGGGAAGCGCAGTGTTGCCCTCGTCTCCCATCGAGGGGGCGGTATGAAAGTTCTCGTTGTGTGCCCTGAGCTGCCGCGGCCTGGCAGGCCGAACACGCTGGCCCCGCTGGTAAGGCAGATTGATTCGCTCTGCGAAATCGGGCTAGACGTGAAAGTTCTTGAGGTCCGTGGACTCAAACGTCTGAAGTATCTGCAGACGTTGCCTCGGTTCTGGCGCCTGGTGCGGGACTGCGACGTCGTACATGCACACTACGCGTTTTGCGGTTGGCTGGCCAAGGCCCAATGGTCTCGGCCCGTTGTGGTCTCGTTCATGGGCACCGATCTGATGGGAGTGACTCGGCCCGATGGCTCGATGGTTAGAAGGAGCCAGGTCGTGACGCGAGTTGCAAGTCGGTTCGCAAAGCTGTACGAGGCGGTGATCGTGAAATCGGAGGATATGGCTCAACGACTGAACGGAGTGAGACCGTTCGTTGTGCCGAATGGAGTCGACTTCGTGCGATTCAAGCCGATCGATAGGAGCGCAGCTCGCGCTCGACTTGGCTGGGACGACCAACGATTGCGAGTATTGTTCCCCGGCAGCCCTACAAACGTTCGCAAGGCCTTCCCGCTCGCTCAAGAGGCTATCTCGCGGGCTTCGGCACAGATCGCACAACCGATCGAGACCATCGTGCTCAAAGGCGTCGATCCAGATCTGGTGCCATACGTAATGAACGCTTGCGATGCCATGGTGCTCTGTTCGCATCATGAGGGCTCGCCCAACGTCGTCAAAGAGGCGATGGCCTGCAATCTGCCAGTGGCCTCGGTCGACGTCGGGGACGTGCGATGGCTTTGCGACGGCGTTCAGGGTTACGAGATCAGCAGTCGCGATGCAGGTGACCTGGGCACGAGCCTAGCCCGTCTGATCCAGAGCGATCTTCCGCCCCTCGGTCGCCGCCGACTCACCGAGATTGAACTCGATCTTAAGAGCGTAGCTGAGAAAGTACGCGGCATCTACGAGCACGCGATGCGGCAGTGGCGAGGTAATAGTAGCTTTACACCGTCACCGCCGAAGACTCCGGAGGCAAACCGCGTGGGGCGGAGTCGACCTAAAATGCCATTAACCCGCCGGGACGGGGGAGAGCTCGTGAGCGTCACTCGACCGAAGTGCGCTCGTCGGCGCGACCCAGTCAACCTAAAGTGCGACTGGATCACGGTGCTGGCTCTGCGTATTTAGCTATGGCGTCGAGATACGGCAATGAGACGGGCGATCGAACCGCGGAAGGGACGGAGACGAACGCACGACACCTGGATCTCGTCATCACGCCCTCGGTTCTAATGCGCAGTCAACGATCGCTGGTTCTGCGGCGGTTGGTCGCCCCGTCCACGTCCGCTAGGCCCTTGCGGCGGCGATCGTATTCCTTTGGGCGGCGTATCTCCTGACCGCCGCTCATCTCGGCCGTGTCTTCTCGTTCTAGTCTCCACGGGTTAAGAAAATAGACTGTTGACGATCGACCGCTTGGCCGTCAGCTGGAGATACACGTTTCGATGAGAATCGCGTTTCTCTCTTACGACTGGGGTGAGTACTGCATCCGACTCGCCGGCGCGCTGGCCGAATAGACCAAAGTGTGCTTATGTATCTCGGAAACAATGGCCCGGCCACACCTATCCAAACTGAACCCGGCGGTGCGCTTCCATGCGTTTAGTAAGCCGCGGCTGCGACAGCCGCTGCGGCAGATGGCGAAGATTTGGAAACTTATGTCGATTCTTAGGAAATTCAATCCGGATGTCATCCATACTCAACAGGCCATTTTTGCTTCAACCTAGCCCTACCGCTGCTGTCGCGAGTCCCGGTTGTGGTTACGGTCCACGACCCACGGCAACACCTCGGCGACCGCGGATCGCATAATACTCCACAGCGCATCTACGACTACGCGATTCGCCGCGCTGACGAGGTCATTGTTCACACCGAGCATTTGGTTAAGGTTATGGTGGACGAGATCGACATTCCACGCGACAGCATCCACGTCATTCCTCACATTCTTCTTAGTGAGGATACCGCGCCAAGTGAGAATCGACAGAATGGGACGACTGCCATGTTCTTCGGTCGTTTTTGGTCGTACAAAGGTCTGGAGTATCTTATTCACGCCGAAGCAACAACCACATCGAGAGTGCCGGACGCAAAGATCGTCATCGTCGGCACGGGAGAGGACTTCGGGAATTATCGCGACATGATGAAACATCCGGAACGATTTACTGTACACAACGAATATATTCCCACGAAATGCGGACACGGCTGTTTTCTGAAGCGTCCGTGTTCGTCCTGCCCTACGTAGAGGCGTCCCAGAGCGGCGCCGCTTCCGTCGGCAGCGCTGGACGGCCAAGCCCTGTTGGCGATAGAGTCGCTCCAGCTTCTTGTGGTTCACTCGTCGTCCTTCGCGCCGCAGTAAAGCACCCAAGCGGCGGTAGCCATAGCGCGGATGTTGCGCGGCGAGTACACGCAGCCGCACGCACAGCTCTTCGTTGCGGTTCGGTCTCGGCCGATAGCGTTAGCTGGAGCGGTCGACGCCCAGCAGTCGGCAGACACGTCGTTCGCTCATCGGAAAACCTGCGATGAGAAACCGTGCGTCGCGCTACCGGCTCAAACCGATTTTTTCAAGCACCGCCTTCAGGGCGACCTTGTCGAAACTGAGGTCCGCCACCAACGTCTTCAGCCGTCGGTTCTCCTCGTCCAATTCTTTCAGTCGCTTCAGTTGGCTCACATCCAGCCCGGCGTAATTCGACTTCCATCCGTAGATGCTTGCTGTCGATACGCCATACTCCCGGTTCAGCTCGCCGACATTCCGACCCGCTTCTAGATGCTTCAGCACCTCGATGATCTTCGAGAGAGCCCCACCGTCGCGCTGACTGAATATCTGATAGGCAAGGGGCGACAGATCCGGGTGTTCGATCCGCTAATCGATCTGTATCAGGTTTGCGGTAGCAGTAAGGGCTTCCTGTTATCGTCGCTACCACACATCCGCGATCTCCTAGTGGGGGGTCTTAAGTCCTTATTGGACTGGTCTGACTACTTGGTCGTCACTCAGCGTCCAGCCAAGTTTCGAGAAATAAAAGAGTCGTTCGAAGGCGAACGCATGGACCTGACGCGAATCGAATTCGATTAATGCCATCGCGTATAGGCGAACAAGCGATGGTGGAAACAACGTGACTCAAAGAGATCGTATCGCGTCCGAGAACGTCAGTGCTGCGAGCTTCACTGGTGGGACTACACGGCTAACGTTTACGATGAAACCACGCCATCTTGAACTCACCAGGCTGTCGTCCGACATCTAAACCCGATCCAACGATCCAACTCATACGAGAGCCAGAGTACATATGGCGATCCAGGTGTTTCTACTCCTTCCCAACAAATTACGTGACAATCTGACGACGGCGTAGATCTGAATCAGACGGGACAGTAACCCCCTTTCCGCCTCGGGCTACACTTCTTGACCGCTGTTGTAGGCCTCGCCTCTAATTCGGACGCCAGCACGGCCTCCCTGATTGAGAGCATCATAGGCGGCCAGTAGATGCGGGACCTGATGCGACCACGACAGCCCATTTGCGACACGCTCCTTGCCAATTTCGCCCATCCTCAAGCGCAGTGCTGGATCGGACATGAGTTCAGCAATGCACTGCGCAAAGTGGAGCTCGTCATTCGGTCGGGCATAGACGGCTGCATCTTGCGCAGATACACGGTGTTCTGGAAGATCGAACGCGACGATCGGCCGCCCCAGAGCCATGTATTCCGTCATCTTGATCATCGTCGATTGGTCGTTGAATGAATTCGACGGGTCAGGGTCGACACAAACATCAGCGGTCGAAAGATACCTGATCAAGTCTTCGTCCGAGACGCGTCCCGTAAACCAAATATGGGAGTCCAGTTTCAAAGCTCGACTCAGTCGCTGCAAGTCCTCGACGGCATCTCCCTTACCGATAATGATGGCTAGCACATTAGAATACCCCAACTCGTTAATGAGGCGATCAAGGGCCCTAATAAAATAGTCGACACCGTCTTGGACGCCAATGACGCCCACGTAGCCCAAAATGCACGTAGCTCTCTGCCGAATCTCTGGATCCGGTTCTACCGGTCGAAGACGATTACCCTCGGGTCCGTTGCGGACCACTGTGATCCGTTTTTCATCGACTCCGCCACGCTCCATGGCGATGTTCTTATAGGATTCATTCGTTGCGATGACATGATCCGCCACTGTGAACGATAGTTTTTCAAACCATATTAATGCCGCATGTACGATTCTATTGCCTTTACCGTGAAACCTCGCATAATACATTTCGGGAGACAGATCATGGTGATCGAACACAAACTTCACTCCGAGCGGCCGATACAATATCGCAACAAGAACGAACAGATCTGGAGGATTATGCGCGTGTATCACGTTGAACCCCGCTGCCAACCATACACGAACGGACAACAGAAGGGTCATCGTCAGCGAGTATCCGTACTCCCAGAGATAGCCAAAGACTCCGTCGCCGCCGCGAGGCTCTGGGTAACGATAAACAAGCACGCCGCCGACCGTCTCGCGCGATGGCTGCCCTTTACCTGCAGGACAGATAACGGTGACGTGGTAACCCGCAGCTACGAGGGCATTGGCCTCCCTTCTAACGCGTGCGTCCTGCGGGAACGGATTGTTCTCCTGAACGACCGGTCTGATAGGTAACACTCTAAACCGGACGGATGGGTAACAGTATAGGCGGTGGTCAGTGGCCCCCGCGGGGGCCACTGACTGCCGAGCCGAGCGGCCACAGTACGCGGTTGGCGGCGTCGAACAAGGCGAGTTCCACCGGACCGAACCAGATCTGCCAAATGGCTTCGTCCACTTCGACTAGCCCGACCAACTCGCGAGCCAACGCTTCACTCAGGAAGTACTTCTCGCCGAGGAACTTGATGCGTCCGTCGTGGCGCACTCGTCGGCGCTCCCAGTGCCCCGGGTAATCCAGATCAGCAAGCTCGCTGGGATAGGCGCGTGTTGCTGGTGCATAGAACGCCGCCGGGGGCCGCTGTCTCAACGCTTCATGCGGACGTTCTTGGTTGTATTCATGACGAAAGAGGTCGAAGCGGCGCTGCTGTCGGCGACGATCGCCAGCCGGAGGTCTCACTGTCTCGGCTTTGAGCGTGCGGTGTAGCCGCTCGTGGCGACCGTTCTGCTGCGGCTTGCCCGGCTCGATGCGCTCCACCGCAATGCCCAGCTTCAGCCACCAGACGTTCAACCGGCTCAAGCGTCCGGTGCCGATGGAGGCGAACGGCGAACCGTTGTCTGAGCGTATCCTTCGTGGCAGCCCGCGCTCCAGAAACAACCGCTCCAAGCCTCGGCGGGCCTCGGCGTAGGATGTGCCCACGTGTGCGGTGCAGTTGAGCAGGAAACGACTATATCCGTCGACGACCGTTAGCGGATAACACAGCACGCCGTCGCCGGTGCGAAACTGCCCCTTGTAGTCGATCGTCCAGAGGTCGTTGGGCGCTTCGGGTTCGCGCAACGGACTGGGTGCCGCTTCGGCCAGTCGCCGCATCCGCTTGCGCCCGCGAACGAGTCCGGCTCGCTTCAGCGCGTCGCCGATCGTCGACGCCGCTGGCCAGCTTGTCTGTGACTCTTTCGACTCCAGCCAGGCCCTGAGCTTCTTCGGCCCCCAACTCGGATGCTGCCGACGCGCTTCTATCACTCGTCGCTCGACCGACTCGGGTATCCGACCGGGCTGACGGTGTGCCGCGTGCGAGCGGTCTTCCAGCTCTGGCCAACCGCCTTGACGGAAGCGTTCTAACCACTTGTATCCGGTCCTGCGGCTGATCCCGTAGAGTCGACACAGCGCCGCCACGTTCGTCGCCGCCCCCGCTCGCAGCCAGTCTTCAATGAATCTCTTGCGTTCTTCCATCGGATAGGTCTCCTTCCATGGCATCTCGCCATGGTGTTACCTATCCGCCCGGTCTAACCTGTTACCCTTCCGCCCGGTCTGTACATAGAATCGTCCGAATTAGAGGCGAGGCCTACAACAGCGGTCAAGAAGTGTAGCCCGAGGCGGAAAGGGGGTTACTGTCCCGTCTGATTCAGATCTACGCCGTCGTCAGATTGTCACGTAATTTGTTGGGAAGGAGTAGAAACACCTGGATCGCCATATGTACTCTGGCTCTCGCTTATGAGGCCGTGCTGGCGTCCGAATTAGAGGCGAGGCCTACAACAGCGGTCAAGAAGTGTAGCCCGAGGCGGAAAGGGGGTTACTGTCCCGTCTGATTCAGATCTACGCCGTCGTCAGATTGTCACGTAATTTGTTGGGAAGGAGTAGAAACACCTGGATCGCCATATGTACTCTGGCTCTCGTATGAGTTGGATCGTTGGATCGGGTTTAGATGTCGGACGACAGCCTGGTGAGTTCAAGATGGCGTGGTTTCATCGTAAACGTTAGCCGTGTAGTCCCACCAGTGAAGCTCGCAGCACTGACGTTCTCGGACGCGACACGATCTCTTTGAGTCACGTTGTTTCCACCATCGCTTGTTCGCCTATACGCGATGGCATTAATCGAATTCGATTCGCGTCAGGTCCATGCGTTCGCCTTCGAACGACTCTTTTATTTCTCGAAACTTGGCTGGACGCTGAGTGACGACCAAGTAGTCAGACCAGTCCAATAAGGACTTAAGATCGACAAGCTTTGCAACGTATTGGGAGACGAGCTCGAACTTGAGTGCAGTCTGCAGAGCCGTGATCAGCGTCGTACGGATGTGTCGGACCCTCCTGGGCGCTAGCTGTGGAGGGTCGACGTTGTTCATGGGGATGAGGAGTCTGGAGAAGGGCGGACGATGGTGGATGGCGTCGTGGGGGAGAGAAGGTTGCGGCGGGCAGCATCGCGGCAACAAGATCGGCGCTGACGAGCTGGGCCGAGGCGTTGCCGCGGCCGGGGGGCGACGCACTCGAAGCAAAACTATTCACCGGCTGAATCTACGATCACCTCGCAGACCATGCCACCGAGTTGCAAGTCGCGCATCCAGCGATGTTGAAGGCGATTGCTTGCGCCAAGAAGAAGAACGACCGACTCGACGCCGAGAAGATCTGCGACTTGGTGCGTTTCGATCTGCTGCCGATTAGCTACATGGCACCGCCCGAGATCCGCCAACTGCGACGCGTCCCGCGCTATCGCAACCTGTTGGTGCAACAAGCAGTGCGCTTGAAGAATCGCATCGACGGGGTGCTGATGGAGTGCGGCGAAGAGTACGTCAAGAGTCGCTTGCACGGCAAGTCGTACTTCTAGCAGTTGCTCGACGGGCTCAAGCATACCGCGGAGTCGGCAATCGAGTTGTTGGCGATCAGTCGCGGGATGCTGGAGGCTTTCCAAGACCTCGAACGGCAACTGCTGAAGGGGCTCAAGCGACACCCCCTGTTGGCCGAACGGGTGGAACTGCTGGCTTCGATCCGTGGCGTCTGCTGCTTGGCGCGGATGCGCTCGACGATCCGCACTCGCAAATAAGGCGTCAATCGTGCATTCTTGTGGATGTTCATCCGGTCTCTCCAGGTTCGCTGTTGTCTGTCAACTCCAGCTTCCCCGGTCCGGGATCGAATGAACAACCTATTGAAAGGTCACATCTAGCCCGACGTTGAACATCGCCCCTGGCGCAACGATGAGCGTCACAGTCGTCGCCACTCCGACAATCCAGCCAACACAAACGACTAGCTACACCGTCTCTGCTGGCGTGGTGCGCTCCAACCCAGCACAAGCAGTCGTAGACCAGTCGGTGCTTACCGTTGTGCCGCCAGCAGTCTGCGCGATCAACTTGCCCACACTGACCGTGAGCCCGACAAGTATGAGCGCCCAGTACCCCAACCCTGTGACCTACGCAGTTACACTGACCAACAACGACAGCGATGCGTGTACAACGAGCACGTTCTCTCTAAGCTCGAACACGCTGCTCAACGGTGTGACCACCTTTGAGGTGTCCTCCGCCGTTACCAGCCCCGGTCTCTCGATCGCGCCAGGCGGGTCAGCGACGACGACTATCGTCGCAACGCCAATCACCCTACCTGCGCAATCGCGCGCCTACATCATCACGGCAGGTGCGAGCAGAGCTGGCCAACCGGGAGCAGCCCAAGGTGCAGTCGAATTCACGGTCGTGCCTCCTTCGACGAACCCACCGCCAACCGCCGTTTCCACTGTTCAGATCTCCGTCTTGGGCAATCGCGGCTCGGTCGCTGTCAGCCCACTTGGACTGAAGTGCAAGGACAACTGCACCATCACTCTCAATGAAGCTGAATGGCAGACCCTCACACTTCAAGCGGTTCCTAGCGGTCAGTCGTGCGTGCAGGCGATCCGTGGTTGCGAAGCTGGGGGCGGTAACTCCTGCACCTTAACGGCAGGTGTCTCCTACGAAATCTAAGTTGAATTTGCCCGCTGCAGCCGCGGCGGAGGCAGCAAAGGCGGTGGCAAGGGTCGAGTCAAACGGCTTGCCGAAACCACCGACGCCACCAGCACGGGCAGAGGTCGTGTGCGGTAACCCTGCGGACTCAAATTCGTGCAACCGAACAGCTGCTGACCCGAAAGGATCGGCAGTTCTCGTTTACCTCCTCTTCTGCACGTAGGAGTGCCAGCGGCTCGCGTAACTGGAGACACCGGCTGCCGAGGTTTCTTACGATGGTCTTGTGGTCCTTCTCGCAATCCAAAGCACCTACGGGCTGATGATCGCTCTCGCCCTTGTCGCCTTGGTGTTCTGGGCTATCGAATTCCGTTGGCCCGGGGAGCCCAGCCAACAGCGCTTCAGAAAGGGCTGGCGGACCGACGCCTGGTATCTCCTGTTCACTCCCTTGATCACGCACAATGTCGGACGATTGATCTTGGCAGCCGTCGTCTTCATGGTCTCCTCGCGGCTCGGTCCTCCCGTCGACTCGGCGCAATGGATTCATGGCTGGGGGCCCGCTGGTGCGCTCCCGCTCTATCAACAGGCTGCGCTAGCCCTGGTCTTGGGAGACTTCATCGGCTACTGGACCCATCGACTACTCCATCAAGGCATGTGGCCGATCCACGCGATTCACCACAGCTCCGAAGAGATGGACTGGATGAGTACGCTGCGAGTGCATCCGTTGAACGATTTTCTGGGCAGAATCCTCAAAGGCATCCCCTTCGTCCTGCTCGGGTTTTCACCACTACTGCTCGCCTCCCTGCTACCTTTTCTAGCTATCCACGCCTTCTTGCTGCATGCCAACGTGGACTGGTCCTTCGGGCCGCTGCGCTGCGTGCTCGCCAGCCCGGTCTACCATCGCTGGCACCACAGTACGCACCCGGAGTCGATCGGCAAGAACTTCGCTGGCCTCTTTCCCCTCTGGGATCTTCTCTTCGGCACCTGCTACATGCCTCGAACGCGTCGGCCCCGGCTCTTCGGAGTTCCTGACGCACAAGTACCCGACGCTTTCTGGGGACAAGTTCTGTATCCAATCCGAGCAGCGAAGGCCCGTCAGGGGGCAAGGGTTCGATGACCGCACAGCCTCGCGGTACGACAGCACTCTCCGTGAGAGCAGCCCTCCCCGCTGACGCGGCGACGCTGGCCCGATTTAACGTCGCGTTAGCCGAAGAGACCGAAGCGCTCGCACTGTCGCCGGAAACAGTGCTCGCCGGAGTTGAGGCTGTCCTCGAAGACCCAGCCAAGGGTCTCTACTGGGTGGCGGAAATTGAAGGAACCGTCGTTGGCCAGCTCATGCTGACTTACGAGTGGAGCGATTGGCGCAACGGCTTTTTTTGGTGGATTCAAAGTGTTTATGTGGAGCACTCAAGTCGGCGCCGAGGTGTCTTCAAAGCACTTTTCGAAAAGGCTAGCCAGCAGGCCGCCGACGAGCCCACGGTGTGCGGGCTTCGACTTTATGTCGCCCAGGATAACGACCGCGCACAGCAGACCTACTCGGATCTCGGTATGCAGCGGGTCGAATATCAGGTATTCGAGCTCTCCGTGGAAAAGAAGATCTGACTCCGGCTAAGACGACGTTTCCCGATTCGTCTTGCGAGAGAACTGCAACCTGCTGATTCAACGCAACTTACAGGAAACCACAAAACCAAAGTCCCAATGGAATTCCCTAGTATTCTAGGGTGTTTTCCGTAATGTCAGACTAGAGTGAATAGCCAATTGTGGCATTCGCGTTCCGGGCCTACTATCAGGGCACTAGAGAAGGTAGGCCTACACGAATCCCGTACAGCCCGCCCCTCCGGTTGGCGAATAGTAATGGAACGAGGACTTAGCCAAAGTAATACGCGGGAGCGCAACGACGCTAAGGTCTCAGCTGCCACGGTCGCTGGTTCAGGTGCGGCTAACCGAGGTTCTGCGAGCGCGCTACGGGCAACTCAGTTTCCGGTGTCGAACATCTTCCTGCCGCTCACGCCGCAGCTCGACAGGGAAGAGCTGAAGCCCGCGTCCTTCCCCCATATCAAGGCGCTACGCCGGTCGCCCATGCGCCTGCCTAGCATTCAACTATCCCCAGCGCGCCTGCTTACTCAGCAGAGCCTAGCTGTCGCGGCAATGCCCGAGCCCGCACTCGTGGAACCGACCCTGGCTAGCCTTGATGCCGTGACGAAGACGACCAGCGAGCCACTCTGGCACGCACTTCTTTCGCCGGGTTCCGACGGACGAAACCGTATCCTGGCCCCCGATTCACCAGAACCCGCTTCCCTCCTCTCTGCTCGCAAGTCTCGAGACGCCGTGATGGACTGGGGGCTAGCTGGCGAGATCGACCTAGGACTCAGCGACGCCAAGACGGAGTTACCGCCAATCGCTGAAGAAACGACTCGCCGAATCTGGTTCTGGCAGGCCATCGAAGGCCTCTTCCTTAGCAAACAGTTCTCGCGAGTTGTGGCAGCGGCCATGGTGCTACTATTCGCGAGCACGATGAACGTCCCATGGAGTTCCTGGACTCGGGCCAGCCTCGAACGCGCGACTCAACCCATCGCGAACGCCATGCGTGAACTATCGACGCCGATGCGCGAGCGTGCCGCGTTCTTTATCTTCGATGACTTTACTGACGGCCTCGATAGCTGGGAGGGCTCTGATTCCCTCCAGGTTGATCCGGCCGGTTGGGCAACGCTCACTCGCGGCTTCTCAGTGCTCTCAAACACCAGCGAACTGCAAGACTACCGCCTCGATTTCGAGACAAAGATTCAAAGCGGAGCAATGGGATGGACCGTCCGTACCGCCGACGACTCAAATTACTACCGCTTCAAGCTGAACATGGCGGGGTCCGAGGATGCTCCGCAGTTCTCGCTCGTGCGCCAAGCTGTCATCGATGGCGTCCGAGGAAACTTCTCTCAACCGGTTGAGATCCCGTCCCACCTCGCCAAGGCTGACGACTTTAACGCCATCTCGGTTCGATTGGTCGGTGATCAGATCACCACTCTAGTCAATGGCTGGGGAGTCGATCACTGGCAAAACGACCAACTCGAGAAGGGTGGCGTAGGGCTGCTAGCCGACGCTGGCGAATCTGCTTTGGTGCGAAATGTCTCGGTAACCGGCAACGATGACACCTGGGGTCTACTGCTCTACGGCGCTGTCGAGTCGATGCGGTCGGTTGAAGGATTCTTCGGGATGGGCGACAACACCCCGACCGCCGTCATCCTGTTCTACCAGCCAGGCCGCAGCCTAGCTCAGCTTCAGCAGACTTTGCTGTTGCAAGGACGCTAGAGCAAAGCGTTCGCCTCGGCGATTCTCAACACCAGAACCGTTGCTCCGATCGCCGCCGCTGGTGGGTCGATATGAGTATCTCCATGGATCAAGAAGAGACGCGAGAAGAACTCGCCTAGCAGGGCACCGATAATCCCAAAGGCCGCTCCCACAACGATGCTGCCCGACGCCAGCGCCGCCAAGGCAGCTGGCAACGCGATGTGATGCGTCACCGGCACCTTACCGCCAAATTGCAGAAACACAAGCGCCGCTGCGGCAACTCCAAAGCCAAGAACCGCGCCGCCTCCGTCCGCACCCAGCGCCATGGCGGCATAGGCAGAAGACAGTCCGACTCCGACTCCAATCACGGCAATTTGGCCCGGAGACTCCTGCCAAGCGAGCCACTGAGCGTCGTCGCTGGTCTTGAATTGACCGCCACCGCTCACAACTTTCCCAAACAGCCCCGTCCGTCCAAACGCCAGGCGAGCGACGATCGCCGACAGCACCACGGTCACGCCAATTGTGTCCGTCCAAGGAACCCAACCGAGAGCCGCGAGCCCACGCTCGCCCAGGTAGCCTAGCGCGCCAAATAGGCCACCCACCAACAGTACGTCAGGCCGATTCAGCCCCATCAGTGCAACGGTAATATCGCGCCCGCTCGGCATTAGGCCCCGCCGAGCCGCGTAGGCCGTCGCCGCTGCGCCGCCAGCAAACGAGATGTGGGGTGAGAAAAACGGTCCAAACGCAACCTGGCTAATGATCACGTCTCCGCCACCGGCCGCGGCAGCCGCCACGCCCGCGATGACCATGAAGCCCGTGAAGATGAAAGCTGGCAGCGTGCCGATAGCAGCTGCAAAGACCCCGCCCCCAAACGATGCCAACAGCGCGACCGTAGTGACGTCCATAGAGAACTCCGATCAAGAACCAAGCGGAAGGAAATACTGCGTGCCGTGTACCGGCCGACTCAACTCCTGTAACAACTCCTCCAAATCGGCTTCGTTCTGCACGAAGTCCACTTTGGTCGTGTCAACCACCAAGACGTCGGCCGCCCGATAGTGGGCGAAGAAGTGCTCGTAGGCCCGTACCGTCTCCTGCAAGTAATCACTTGAAATCTTCGATTCGGCCGAAATCGCTTTCCGGGCGATCCGTTCACGCAAGACCTCAGGCGTTGCCTTCAGGTAGATCACTAGGTCCGGCGGCGTGATCTGGTCGTGGAAGTGCTGGTAGTAGTTGTCGTAGACAGCCGCCTCATCATCGGTGAGATTGAGATAAGCAAATAGCTTGTCCTTCTCAAAGATGTAGTCCGATACGATCGGCGTCAGAGACGACTCGTGGGCCACTTGGCTTAGTTGCTTGAAACGCGCAAATAGGAAGTGCATCTGCGCCCGCAGTGCCGCTCCCGGTGCGTTCTTGTAGAAGTCTTCGAGGTAAGGATTGTCTTCGGTGTCGAGAACGGTTCGAGCATGAATCCGTGTCGCCAAAGCCTTCGCCAGGCTCGACTTTCCGACTCGCAGCGGTCCTTCGATCGCAATGTGGCGCGCAGCACTCATTTAGTTGAATTCACCAGTCTAGACTGTTCGGCCCCTTGAGCGGTTCTCTGGCCTCACAGTTGCAAATTGATCTGCCCGCGACTCGGCGGGCTCAGTTTGAAATACTCGAACGCGAGCAGCGTTCCGACGCGACCGCGCGGCGTCCGGTCCAGGAATCCCAGCTGCATCAGATACGGCTCGTAGACCTCTTCGATCGTACTGGCGTCCTCTCCGACCGAGGCAGAGATCGTCCCCAACCCCACCGGACCACCACCATACTTCGCCAGAATCGTGTGCATCACCTTACGGTCAATCTCATCGAGCCCCAGCGGATCAACCTCGTGCAAGTCCAGCGCAACCCGCGCCGTCTCCTGGTTGATCCGACCGTCGCCACGCACCTCGCAGTAGTCGCGAACCCGCCGCAATAATCGATTCGCGATCCGCGGCGTTCCCCTGCTGCGGCGGGCGATCTCCTCACCACCGTCCGCATCGATCTCAACCCCAAGCAACGATGCCGACCGCACTACGATCCGCGTCAGCTCAGACGTCTCGTACGGGTTGAGCCGCAGCACCAGTCCAAACCGGCCCCGCAATGGTGCGCTAATCAGTCCCGCCCGGGTCGTCGCGCCAATCGCGGTAAAGGCTGGGATCGGTATCGAATGCGTCCGGGCCCCTGGACCAGCACCCACCATCAGATCGACCCGGCAGTCTTCGAGCGCCGAGTACAGCATCTCCTCGACATCTGGTTGCAAGCGATGGATCTCGTCGATAAAGAAAACCTGGCGTCCCTCAATCGCCGTCAGCGCCCCGGTCAGATCCAGTTTCTTCTGTAGTACGGGCCCCGCCGTGTAGTCGATCCGAACGTCCAATGCATTGGCAATAATCGCCGCCAATGTCGTCTTCCCCAGCCCCGGGGGCCCATAGAGCAAGACGTGGTCGAGCGCCTCTTCACGCCGCCGTGCCGCCTCGATCGCAATCGACAGATTCTCTTTGAGCTTTTCCTGACCGACAAACTCGTCCAACGTCTTCGGACGCAGTGCCAGGTCAAGCTGGCGGTCCTCCTCAATCGGAGCGGCGGTTACGATGCGCTCTTCGTCCACGGGTCAGGTCCTAACGGCGAACTAAGCTAAGCGCCTTGCGGAATAGAGGTTCAAACTCGTCCCCCATGCCTTCCTGCTGCGCCTTCTTCACGGCAGCGCCCGCAGCATCGGCAGAGCAGCCCAGGTTGACCATCGCGGAGATCACATCGTTCTCCAACCTGGTGGTTTCAGAAGGTGCGTCACCTTCCGCAACGTCCGCCAGAGCGCCCAACTTTTCGCGTAGCTCTAGGATAATCCTTTCGCCTGTCTTTCGCCCAACGCCAGGGATCTTTGTCAGCGTTTTTACGTCCGCTGAACGAATCGCGGTCAGCAAAACGTCTGTCGCCAAACCCGACAGTACCGTCACCGCCAACTTCGGCCCCACTCCGTTCACCGAAATCAACTTTTCGAAGATCTCCCGCTCGTCCTTGGTCAAGAACCCGAACAACGCCAGCACGTCCTCACGCACATGCGTGTGAACGTGCAGCGACGTCTCGTCGCCGACGACCGGCAGCCGAGAAAACGTCGACACGGGAATCGTCAGCGCATAGCCCACGCCCCCCACGTCCACAACGACCAAGTTGGGGTGTTTTTCGAAAATCTTTCCGCGTAGGTAAGCAATCACAGGAGTTTGGATTATCTCGACGGCCCCAGAGGACTGTCAACTGTGTCGACGGCCTGGTAGAAGAAGCAGTGGCCTATGGCGAATGTTGCAACCTTGATCGAGGCGCTAAATGGACTGACCTGTGCCGCTCCCACGGCCAGGAACAGCCGTACAAGGTCAAGTGCTGGTGCCTCGGCATATGGGGAAAATACACATTGAATTCGGGCTGGCACGCGTTCGCCGGGCCTGTGCGAGTATGATGGCCGAGAACAGGAGGCTCATCGTGAACCGTTTTAACTCTCGCCGCAGTTTCTTCAACCTCGTAGCCGCAGGTGCGATTTCGGGTGCCGTCGCCCATTCGGCTGAGCCCGACAGTGAGTCCTACTGGCGTGTCGTGTGCAGCCAGTTCTCGTTTCATGAAGACCGGGTGCCCATGAATGCCGCGAACCTCTGTCCTACTCCTGCGCAAGTAGCGAGCCGCGTCGAGGAGTTGACTCGCGACGTTGATGTCGACTGCTCGTTCCAGAATAGGGCCAAGTTTGCAAACTTGCGCGAGGATACACGCTCGAAGGTCGCTGCGCAGCTGGGCGTGAGCGTCGACGAGATTGCTCTGGTGCGCAACACGAGCGAGGCGAACAACACGATCAGCAACGGGATCCAGCTCAAGTCGGGCGATGAGATTGTCATCTGGGAGCAGAACCACCCGACCAATAATGTCGCCTGGGAGGTTCGAGCCAAGCGTTTTGGGTACCGCGTGACCAAGGTGAGTTTGCCAGCCCACCCGAAGAGCGCTGACGATCTGATCGGGCCTTTCGAGAAGGCCTTGAGTGGGCGGACAAGGGTGTTGGCGTTGACCCACGTTTCCAACGTCAGCGGTTTTCGCTTACCTGTGAAGGAGCTGGCCCAGATAGCCCACAGGCGGGGGATCCACGTCCATCTTGACGGGGCGCAGAGCTGGGGCGCGCATCACGTTGACTTGAAGGACCTGGGCTGCGACTCCTACGCCGCGAGCGCGCACAAGTGGTTCTGTGGACCTCGCGAAGTCGGGCTGCTGTATGTGCGGGACGAGCGCATCGCGGCGATTTGGCCGCAGGTCGTCGCGCCAGGCTGGGGCGATACGCCCGAAACGGTTCTTGAGGGCGCACGCAAGTTTGAGTCCATGGGCCAACGCGATGATGCCGCTTTGGCGGGCGTTGGTGCCGCAGCCGAGTTCCAGGACACGATCGGCGTCAAGCGCATTGACGAACGGGTGACGGCGCTGGCCACCGAACTCAAGAGTTCGCTACTCGAGACTGGGGCCAAGCTCACCACGCCGGAATCGCCCGCACTCAGCGGCGGAGTTTGCATCATGCAAGTTCCCGAAGCGAATCGAGCGAAGGTCTTCGAAGCGATGTATACCGAGTTTGGCATCGCGGGCTCGACGTCGGGAGGCCTACGGCTGTGCCCGGCCTTCTACAACACGCGAGAGCACGTGCAGCGGGCAGCGGAAGGCGTGAAGAAGCTACGGCACTTGTGGGCTTAGCTGGCGCGGCTCTCTCGTGCGAAAGGAGCCGTCGACCTAGATATGGCCGACGACCTGACGCGTACGACTTTCGAAAAGTCAGGGGCGCACGAGGAATCGACTCGTGCAAACTGAGTTGATAACAAAGAAGTTATCAGTGGCGGTGAGGGTGGGATTCGGACCCGCCCAGACTGTTGATAACACTCAAGTTATTGAAAACAGTATGACGACGGACGCGACCGAAGCGGTGAATACCGGTTATCTCGGCACGCGAGCGGCACACGAGAAACTCAGCTTGTTTGGGTAATTCCTCGAAAACCCGGAGTGAAGTGTTTGACCACCAAGTTACGCACTCCACTCCGGCTCACTTTCGAGGTACACGGTGACTCTATCACAGACAACTGCAAACGCCGAATCCCTATTTCGTCAGATCATCGACCGAGCGATCACACAATCGTCCAGCGAAGGCCGCAACAAAGCGTGCTTCGACATGGCCTGCCAGTTCCGGGACAACGGCTTCACCCAGGCCGAAGCGGAGAGCGCAGCGGAGATCTACGCCAGCAGCGTCGGTGATCGCACATTCACGCGACGTGAAGCGATCAGTGCATTTCGATCCGCTTATCGGCGACCACCCCGAGAACCGTGGTCGGGCACGCTCAGTTCCGTCAGTTCCCTGCGCCCGCAACTCGTCAAGGCGCAATCAATCGCCCGCTTCCGCCACGAAGAGTTCGAGCGACTCATGGCAGAGGCTCGGGACAGAGCGCATCTGGAGCGAATCGTTCGCAGACGAGCATTGGAACTTGTGAAGGTGTTCGACTTCACCTCTCCCGACTGGGAGGTTATCGACCATTTTTGTATGGCGGACCAGGAAGCGGACGAGCTGCTAGCCGCTGCGGATTGGATACAGACCAAAGCGACGGCGAACGAGATCGAGAACTACCGTAGCGAGGTGGCTCGATGAACAGCACAGAAGCCGCAGCCATCGCGAAGAATGTCGTCACCATGCCGAGCGAAGCTCGGCCTGGCCCAGACACTGAGCCGCTCATCGGCACAAACGAATCCACTCCCTATCCGATCAATGCGCTCCCTCGACCCGTTAGGGAAGCGGTAGAGGAAGTCAACGATTTCACTCAGTCACCCGAATCGATGGCCGCCTGTTCGGCGCTGAGCGCACTGTCGTTGGCGGCGCAGGGCCTGGCCTCGGTCCGTCGCACCGAGGGCCTCGTGGGATCGATCTCTATATTCACGATGATTCTGGCCGAGAGCGGTGAGCGGAAGACGAGCGTGGACGAGCACTTCATTCGGCCCATTAGAGAGTACGAGCACGCCATGTTCGAGTACGCCGAGCCCGAGATGTCAGACTATCGCGCTGACCAACGTGCATGGGAAGCAAAAGTAAAAGGGCTTGAGTCGAAGATCACTCAGGCCTCAAAGGCAGGGAAGCCGACAGCGGCAGAAGAAGAGAACCTGCGTAACTTGGAGCTGTCGCGACCTTCAGCACCGCGTGTTCCTCGCCTTCTCTACACAGACGCTACACCTGAAGCTCTTGGCTGGGGACTTTCTGAAAAATGGCCGTCTGCGGGGGTCTTTAGCTCCGAAGCCGGGACCGTACTCGGTGGCCACGGCATGGGTCGGGAGTCGGTCCTGCGCAATCTCGCGTTCTACAACTCTGCCTGGGATGGTCGGAAAGCAGCATCGGACCGAAGAACGCAGGAGAGCACTCGAGGGTGTCCTGTCCGGCTAACAGTCGGATTGGCAGCTCAACCAGATGCGGTTCGTCAGTTTGTTGAAGGATCGCGTGAGCTGGCAAGAGGCACCGGCTTCCTGGCGAGGTTCCTCGTCGCTTGGCCGAAGTCCACGCAAGGGTCGAGACTGTTCAAGGAAGCTCCAACAGGCTGGCCTGCCCTAGGTGCTTACCAGCGCCGCCTTCGCGAGCTACTGAACCTTCCGGTGAGCTTCGATGAGTCCGGCGATCTCCAACTCGAGGTGTTGGACTTCTCGCCACAGGCAAAGCAGCTCTGGGTTCAATTCCATGACCACATCGAGAGCGAGCTAAGCCCATCAGGCGCTATGGCCGGCGCGCGGGATTTTGCGGCAAAGGCGGCGGACAACGCGGCTAGATTAGCGGCACTACTCCACATCTACGTCCACGGACCTGAGGGACAGATCGCGGCCGATGAGATGACATCCGCGACGCGGATCGTTGCCTGGCACTGCACGGAGGCTTTGCGCTTCGTCGGCGAGCTAGCGCTCCCACGCGCCACTAGTAACGCACTGGCACTCGAAGCTTGGCTGCTCGATCGTTGCCGAGTGCTTCAGGTGGAATCCGTTACACGGCGTGACATTCAAAGGCTGGGACCGGGGGCGATACGGGACAACGCCCTGCTAAATGAAGCACTCGACGTGCTCTCTAAGGTGGACCGTGCCAGGGAGACGCACGACGGTCGACGGAAGCTGATCGAGATCAATCCCGCCTTGCTGGAGACTTCACGATGAAGCTTGAGGACTGGATCAACGGAACCGTGGTTCACACTCCTGCGACTGCGACACCTGCGACAGTTGCGACAGTTCCCGACCCGAAGACTCGAAGTGTCGCAGAAGTCGCAACTGTCGCAGTCGCAGAGACACAGAATCGAGAACCCAGCGACGTGGACCGATCCCAAGGCTTAGCCGCCGTGGAACTGCTGAGCAGGGCTGGCGCACGGATTCTGTCGCACCATCTGCAAACCATCGCCGTACCAAAGCAGCACGACACACTTGAGGTGAGGTGGGCCCTGGCTCTGCTCGGCTATGGCTCCTACGCCGTGGCTCACCTAGACCCGGACGATCAAGGCCTGTCGGACGACGACAAAGAACAGCAAGAGCTGTGGGAGCTTTACGACCTTGCAGACGACGCAATCAACGGCTATCAACGGTAGGCCGAGCAGAACTTCAGAGAGCCCACCAAGGCAGCTCGCAGCGGCAGTTATCTATCAAGCGCTCGAAGACCTGCTGAGCAGCAACAGCGAGCGACGTCACGACGCCAGGATGTTCCTGTTCAGCGAAGGACCCGACTCTCGCACAGTTCGTGATTACTGGTTGGATGTCTTGGACCTACAACCACATTCGATTGAGAGACTCCGCTCACTCAACCACGAACAACTGAAAGCCAGACTGCGTCACGCCTCACGGAGACAACGACAGAGCCGCGCAGCATGAGATACAGCAGCAGAGAGATGGGGGTGGGGGCGGGTTCAATCTCTAGCCCGATTCACTAAGACCGTCATCGGTAAGCGTATACGTTCGCGTGCAACCTGAGTTTTGAGAAAAGCTATATGCCAGCAAGAAAACCGACTGCCCTGAAACGCCAAGCCGGAACCCTCCAGCGCTGCCGGACTAACCAGAACGAGCCCGAGCCGCCGCTAGCGATGCCTCTTCCCCCTGCTCACCTATCCGACAGAGCGAGATGCGTGTTTGAGGGAGTCTCCCAGCTGCTCTACGACATGGGTGTTCTTTCGGTAGCCGACTGCTTCGCTGTGGAAGGACTCAGTCAGGCGTATTGCGACTGGCGTAATGCTGTGGAGTTCCTTGATAGCAACGGCTCGAACTACGTCGTGATTCATCATGCACCAGATGGAACATCACGCGAGGAGCTGAAACCTTACCCGCAAGTAGCGATGGCCAGCAACGCAGACAAGCGCATGAGGGCCTGGCTGCAGAGTTGCGGGCTCACGCCTGCGGATCGGCAGAAGATCTCACGGCTTGACCCAGGCGGGGAGGAGGACTTCTTTGCTGATCTCTGAGCCCACTTGGACGTCTACCCGGACATCCAGGCTTCACCAGGGGGAGGGGGGGTGCAATCTCTAGCGATCCGATCGAGGAGAACCAGGAGGTTAGTGATTTTTTTGTGCGTGCAAAATGAGAACTTTTTATTGGAGGACTGACAGATGGCAAGACCACGGATACCGACACAACTCAAAGTACTGAAAGGGACAGCGCAGCGCTCTCGAATGAATCTGCAAGAGCCGAAACCCGATACAGGCGTTACTGAGATGCCCGAAGGTCTCGATGAAGAACATCAGAAATCGTGGGCACAACACGCCAAGCTTCTGACCGGCATGAAAGTCCTGACTGTCGCGGATGGGCTAGCGCTCGAATCGATGGTGCGGGCGCATGTCGAGTTGAGACGACTGCAGGCTGAAGTGGCTCAGTTGCCGGCTTTTGAGAGAACCGAGAGCGGGCTGTTGAAGAGACACCCTGGCATCAGCGCCGTGGCCGACTACGACCGTCGCTATCTGTCCTGGCTTACGAAGTTCGGATTGACACCAGCGGATCGGTCGAGGGTGAGCGCTGTAGTTGACGCAGGAGTAGAGAACCCTTGGGCGAAAGTCCTGAAGGGTTCCTAGCGGCAGCGGCTCACCGCCCCGAAGAGTCGGTTGTGTCCGCCGTTTTCGCTCTGATGGATGTATGAAATCTCACAGAATCGCGTTGTTTCCTCGAATTCCTGCCGGCTCAACCGGTCAACGCAACACAAGCGTTAAAACGTTCTGCAGGAGTTTCAAACTCCAGCGTCTTTCGAGGCCGTCCGTTCAGCCTCCGTGCAATCGCGTCCAGATGCTCTTGCGAGTGTACTGATAAGTCGGTTCCCTTGGGGAAGTACTGTCTCAACAGACCGTTCGTGTTCTCGTTCGATCCTCGTTGCCAGGGGCTCTGAGGATCGCAGAAGTACACGTCGATGTCGGTCGCTAGGGTGAAGCGTTTGTGGTCGGCCATCTCCAGCCCGCGGTCCCAAGTCAGCGACTTGTAGAGTTCGCCCGGCAATTGCCGGGCGTGCGCGATCAGTGCCGAGACGACGGTTGCGGTGTCCTTGCCGGAGACCTTCACCAACATCACATAACGGGTGTGACGTTCGACCAGCGTGGCGATGTAGGTGTTGTTCGATCCGGCTAGAAGATCCCCTTCCCAGTGACCGGGTACGGCCCGGTCTTCGACCGAGGCCGGGCGTTCACTAATCGAGATCAGATCGCGGATCTGCCCGCCTCCACGGCCCTTGTGGGTGGCATGTCGGGAGCGCCGAATCGTGCGCTTGGAACGCAGATAGAGAGTCAGTTCCTTCTTCAAAGCCCCACGGGCTTGGATGAAAAGACTGCGGTAGATCGTTTCGTGTGACACCTGATAGGACTCATTCCCTGGATAGGTTCGCTTCAGCCAGCCAGCGATCTGTTGCGGGGCCCAGTCCTCCCGCAGCTTCTGTTCGACCAGTTGGCATAGCTGGGGACAGCGTAGCAGCCGGCAGCGTTTAGGACGCTGTGCTCGCTTCCAAGCCTGCTTGTCCGCCTCTGCCGCTCGGTAGCGGTCAGCGCCGCCGTTGCGGCGGATCTCTCGGCTCAGCGTCGATGGCGCACGAGCTAGCCTGCGGGCGATCTGTCGCAGCGACTGCCCACAGGCAAGGCCTCGGGAGACCTCTTCCCGCTCAGCTAGCGTCAGCGCTTGCGGCGAGCGGCAGCGTACTCGCGGGCGGATACCGCCACAGCGCAACAGCACCGTGTATACCGACGCTCCTCTGCCCATCACCCGGGCGATCGTCTTCGATGACTCCCCTCGTTTCCAGCGATCCCACATCTCAGCCAGATCTGCTGCCGTGTAGGCTCGCCTCTTCCGCTTCTGCTTCTTCTTCTTCTGCTGCATCACTTCTCCTTCCTCGGTGAAGTGTTGCATCGACCTGTTGAGACCACCCCCAATATAGGAAGTTACTCATCGCCGCTCCTGGCAGCCCTTTCGTGAGTCCCGAGAGGGTACAATTCCCCTGTCATGGTCGGTCGGACCATATTGCACTACCGCGTCACCGAAAAGCTCGGTGAGGGCGGCATGGGTGTCGTCTACAAGGCGGAGGACACTCAGCTCCGCCGGACCGTCGCTATGAAGTTCGTTCCCCGCGAAACGCCCATGCCGCCGCCCCCGAACCAGCAGCAGGTTTGACGGCTAGAATCTCGTCCACAACGTCCAGACGGTCAATAAGCCCGAGTTGGAGCTGTTTGACCACCGTGCAGATCCGCTCGACGCGAACAACGTCGCCGATGCGAACCCCAACATCGTGGAGAAGCTGAAGACGGAGCTGTCGTATTGGCGACGTGAAGTCACGGACGCAGCCCTGCCCGAGGATTCTTCGGAAGCTATGAGTTCCGAAGAGTTAGAGAAGCTAAGCAGTCTCGGCTACATCCAGTAGTCGAGACTACGCTGCCCGCGAAGCTAGGATCTGTTGTTCGGCCTGGGTCCAATCCCCAAACCCTGAACCTTCGGGGCAACCTCGCTCTTCCCAGAGTCGATACGCCAGAAGTTCGATTTCCCGTTGCATCACCGCGGGATCCGCGACGGGACTCTCCGCCGAGGTCTTCTTGGTGGTTCGACGTGCCTTTGGCCTCGTCGTCGTAGCCGACTTCTGGGCAGTCTTGCGGACCGCTGTCTTCTTGGGGGCTTTCGCTTTGACCGGCTCTGCCGTCGCGGTCGTCTTTCTTTTTGCAACTGCCATCACTGATACTCCTTCTAGAATGCAGTCCATGACAGGACTACTCCACTACGGAATGGGGCTCCCCGCGACGCGCTGCGCGCATGGCGAAGGGAGGATAAGAATTCGATTAGCTCGGACGAACGTTGCCGAGCGAACGATCTCGACCACGTCAGGGGCCCACTAAGGGACCGGGTCGAACGAGATATCTTCATGCTATGCCGCCTCCTCACCCGCGTCCAATTGAAAAAATCTATAGTCCGCATACGCATCTGTTAGGTGGAACAAGGCTTGGTCCCTTCGCGTAAAGTCTTTACTGATGGCATGGCACGGAGCACCCTTCAGACGCTCGTGCCGCCAGAATCGCAGTCCCGAATAGGCCTTCGCCGAGTAACTTCCTACAAGTCCGAATCGAGGAAATGACTCCTGAAACGGCTCCGTCTTGCCCTCTGAAAACCCTCAAATTGGGTTGGTGCCGCGAATTCCTGCCAGCTCAAGCGGTCGATGCAACACCTCACCGAAAAGGAGAAGTGGATGCAGAGGAGACAGAGGGAACAGAAGAGGAAGAGGCGAGGCTACACGGCGGCAGAGCGTGCTGAGATATGGGATCGCTAAGGGCAAGGAGTGGAAGAAGAAGATCGCTCGGGTGATGGAGAGAGGAGCGTCGGTGTAACCGCTGCTGTTGCACGATGGCGGCATCCGCCCGCGAGTGCACTGCCGCCGACACCGAGGGCCACGACGAAGGTAACGGGACGGTCGGGGTATCCAACTTCATCCAGGGCGGCCGTGGCCGGACCGTTGGCGTTCTCGGCCGGTTGTTCGGTTTCAAGGACCACGGGTTCGAGGCCCGTTTGCGAAATCGTTTCAGCGACTTCCGTCGAAGACAAGAAATCCAAAAGACGTTGCGCAACCTCGGCGTTCGAGGATTGCGCCGTGATGGCGGTGGAGAATGTCGTGACTCGCTGATATTCGTCGGGAATGGGCCCGACATATTGCGCCCCCTCGATCGGCAAGATCTCGCTGATCTGCTGAAATCCGATCTCGACGTCTCCGCGCGCCACTACCGCCGCGACTCGCTCGCCCACTATGCGCGTGCTCTTCGTGTCAATGCGCTCCCACAGTCCGATTCGTGGGAATAGATCGGTCGACAGGTACGTTCCGCTCACACTCGCCGAATAGCCTATCGACTTCGCAGCCAGCATCGTCTGAATCAACTTTTCGGGTGTTGAAATGTCTGGCACCGGTGCTCCCTGGCGCACGGCCATTCCGATGGAAGAGCGGACCAGGTCGGTGCGGGTCTCGGGCCGGACGAAGCCGCGCTCGGTCAAGCCGTCGAGAGCAGACCGCGAAAGAATGATGACGTCAAAAGACTCGCCGCGATCTAGGCGCGAGGGAATCGAGTCTGGCGCTCCGCCTCCGGAAGCGCCGCGAGAGGTGTTGAGCGTGATACCGGTCTCGGCCTCGAAACGAGGAGCGAGGAGGTCATAGGCGGCTGCAAAGCCGCCGGAAGTGATGACATGGAGTTCGACTTGCGATTCGCCGGAGCTACCCACAAGTTCGCCTTCGCTCGAAGGTGCTCCGCACCCAACAAGAGACCCGACCCAAGCCGCAACAATGATCCGCCAGCTCTTCTTCACCGTTCCTAACTCCGGACGGCCATCATAGAACAGTCAAGAGAATTGTGATTCACACCAAAAAATAGGCAACTACCAGGGCATCTGGCGGTTCTTGTAGCGACGTCCCTTCTCGGCTACGGCCGAGTTTTGCCCCTCGCTACTGATCCTGACGCCGTCGTCGATCAACTGTTCTACGTCGTCCTCTGGCATGCTGTTGAGGAACGCGAGGCCGTTCTTCTTGCATGCATCGAAGACTCTCTGCCGCGCGTCACGCATGACCGGGTGTAAGCGGTCAACGGAGGTGTGTCCGTCGGGCAAGTCAAGCGAGATGCCCATGTCGCCCGGGCCCCACTCGGCGAACGCGATGCCGGGAACGGCGGTCACTTCGTCCGCTCTTAGCAGAGCGTGACGATCTTCGACCTTGAGCCCCAACATGAATTCGCCGTTCGGGTTGAGCGGCCAGGGATCGGCCTTCGCCATGTACTCATCACCGGTGACGCCCCAGATTTGCGAAGCGAAGCCTTGGCTGCCGTTGCCCAACAGGCCTTCGCCGATGGCGGGAGACACGGGTTTGGCGCGCGGATATCTCAGCGCGCGGACCAACCACTTCACAGCCTCGGGATCACGTGCATGGCAGAGTAAGATGCCATGGACGCCACAAGCCATGACTTGCTGGGCCACCCAGAAGTTCGCCTCCATATGGGCGGCAGAGTATCCGAGAACCGGCAGTGTAGCGATGACGGCCGGGATGCGGTGTCCGCTCTTGGTCGGGCCGGCGTCGACAAGTCCTTGCATGAAGCCGCGAAGCGCCGTGAAGTCCAGTGGACCGTGCTCCATTCCGTAGTTGACATAGTCGGCCGTCGTGCCTTTCAGCGCTAGGCCTTCTTCATACCCACCGCGTCCGCCTGTAGTGAAGACCGGCTGATCGTCGGCGAGAAGCTCAATAGCCTTATTCAGGCGTTTCGGTTTGTAGTTAGCATTTCCGCCGGGCGCTGCGCTGGCCGTTGCCGCCGCTGCTGCGGCGAACATGGGTGCGGCGAGGAATTCTTTGCGAGTCATGGGACAGAGACCTCCTTGTGTGAATTGGGTTTACTAGTTGATGACTGTTCGATGGATCTCCAAAGGTGCCGGTCGCCCGCGCCGAACGCATCCAGGGCGAACCGACGGCACGATAATAAGACATCCGGGCTCCAGAGGGTTAGCGAAATCGTGCGAATCCGAGCGAGTCGGACTCTGTTCGGGCAGGAATACCTTCTCACTCTTGCCGGAGGGCGGTCATCGGCTCGACGCCAGCGGCCCGACGGGCGGGAACGTAATGGGCTGCACGCTGATCCGTGTCTTCCCAGACACCGATCCCCGAAAGCATCGTTACGTTCGACATTCCGGTTGTAGTCAGCAACCCTCTGAGAACCGTCCTCTTGGACGCGAGTGGCCCCTGCACGAGTCACTTCCTATAAGTCCGGTAGGAGGGAATGACCCCCGAAACGGGCGTTCCCGACTCTCTGAAGGGGCCTCAATTGGGTTGTTTCCGCGAATTCCTGCCAGCTCAACCGGTCGATGCAACACTAGGGCTAAGTCGTTCAACAGAAATGTCTTAGCGATGAGAGCGGCAAGGGGCTTGCCTACAAGCGGAAGCCACTAACCGCAATTGCGTAACTCGTTGCACTGCAATGGCATGCATACGAGAGCGAGGCGCCCTCGTCTCTTCTCCTTTGCTTTCATTGGCTTACGCTTCACGTTCTCCGTTCGCGCTGGGTGTTGCGTCGACCGCTTGAATCCACCCCCAATATAGGAAGTTACTCAAAGCACGGCCTGGAGGCCCTTTCAGCGATCGCATAGCGGTACAATCCCCCTGTCATGATGGTCGGCCAGAGCATCAGCCATTACAAGCTCGTCTCGCAACTCGGCGAAGGCGGTATGGGTGTGGTCTATAAGGCCGAGGACACCAAGCTCAACCGCCAAGTGGCGCTGAAGTTCCTGGCCCAACATCTTCTCGACGACGAAGAAGCGAAGGAGAGGTTTCTCCGGGAAGCCCAAGCGGCGGCGGCGCTACACCATCCCAACATCTGCCCGGTTCATGAGATCGATGAGGTCGATGGCAAGACCTTTATCTCGATGGCGTTCCTCAAGGGAGAAACGCTAGAAGACCGTATCGCCCAAGGGCCACTGTCTCTCAAGGACGCGTTGGAGATCGCACGCCAAGCCGCTGATGGACTTGAAGCGGCTCACGAAGAAGGCATCGTCCATCGCGATATCAAGCCAGCCAATATCATCGTGGACGGCAAGGGTCACGCCACCATCATGGATTTTGGGTTGGCACGTCTCACCGAAGCTTCACGTCTGACGAAGGTCGATACCGCGATGGGGACTGTGGCCTATATGTCTCCCGAGCAAGGGCAGGGCATGGAGGTCGATAGTCGTTCCGATCTCTGGTCGCTGGGTTGTGTGCTGTACGAAATGGTCTCCGGCCAGCGGCCCTTCCAGGGGCAATACGACCAGGCGTTGCTCTATGAGATTTGCCACGAAGAACCAGCCGCACTAACTGGCCTCCGCACGGGAGTGCCCGTTGAGTTGGAGTTCGTAGTAGGCAAGTGTCTGTCGAAAGATCGTGACGATCGATATCAGACAGCCAAAGAGATTGTCGTTGACCTTCGCACCCTAGCCGAGAAGTTGAAGTCGGGCCGCTCAACGATTCTGCGGACAACGCCCATGACCGGCGCCGTCCCGGCAACGATGACGGCTGCTCAGACGGTGAACCCTGCGGAGGCGCTGCCTCCTGACGTCGTGCCTGTGCGCCGAAGCCGACAACGTATGGAACGAGCCGTGGCAGCCGTGCTCGCGGTTGCCTTCCTCAGCGTGACGGCGGTCCACTTCAACCAGGCCCCGCCCGAGGCACCCCCGGCGACCGTAACGCGTTTTTCATTCGCTCCAGAGGGCCTCTCCGGTGCACGGATCTCCCCGGACGGCAAGTACATCCTGTATGCCGCTGGGGGAGGCAGCGAAAGCAGCCTCTGGCTGCGCTCGCTCAGCGAGGAGTCCGCGCGTGAACTCCCAGGGACCGAAAGGAGCGATCGCCGGATTCTGGTCGCCCGACAGCTCGTGGATCGGATTCGGTACCCGCACTGAACTCAAGAGAGTCTCGATCGACGGCGGCAGCCCGATCACGCTCTGTGAATTGCCGGGCACCGGCTACTTCGCTCTCCTTGGAGGAACGTGGAGCCCCGACGATGAGCGCATCGTGTTTTCCTCGGGACTGCGGCTGTATGAGGTCGCCGCCCGCGGTGGCCAGCCAGAGTTGCTATTCGACTCCAGCGACAGTCCTCGGCCATACTCCCTTTATCCTCATTTCCTGCCAACTGGCAGCGGGCCTGCGGCGCTTGTCTACCATGCGGGCGCTAGCGCCTCAGATAACTGGGTGGCGGTGTTGAACTTGGAGACAGGAGAGCATCGCGAACTCGGTCCCGGCCATCGGCCTGTCTACTCGCAAGACGGCTACTTGATTCACGGGCCCACTGATATAGCTGAACCGGGACTGTGGGCTTGGCCTTTCTCTCTAGAGACACTGGAGCCGACCGCGGACTCATTCCCGATCAGCACAGCCGGTTCAGCCGCCACCCTCTCGCGCGACGGTACGCTGGCGTATCGCGACCAAACCGGAATTGCTTCGATCAGGACGCTCGTCTGGCGTGACCGCGCCGGAGAATTGCTGGAGACGGTTGGCCAGCCGCAGAACATAGCGCAGCCCGCCCTCTCGCCCGACGGCCAACGGGTAGCGGTGAGATCAAACGAGAGTGGAAACTTTGACGTCTGGATCCACGATCTGACCCGCTCCACCAAGACTCGGTTGACGTTTGACGAGGTGACCGAGGCCCATCCGGCGTGGTCTCCCTCGGGTCAAGAGATCGCCTACCGGCGCAATGACCGGGGGCCGAGAGACACTCTGATGCGAAAGAGCGCGGACGGTACGGGTGAGGCTGTCGTTCTGGTCGAGTCCGAAAGCGACCTCCACTGGCCGGACTGGTCTCACGATGGCCGCTATCTGGTCTATAGCGAGGAAAACAGCGAGACTGGGAGGGATATCCGCTATGTCGAGTTGGGGAGCGACGGCGCTGCTTCAGAACCGGTGACGTTTCTCAGTACGCCAGCCAATGAGGACCGACCTCAGCTTTCGCCGGACGGCCGATTTCTGGCCTATGTCTCCACCGAATCGGGCCGTACATGAGATCTACGTGCAGCCGTTTCCCGACGGCCCTGGCAAGTGGCCGGTGTCTGTCAACGGCGGTGACCAGATCCGTTGGAGCAGCGACGGCAGTGAGTTGTTCTACGCGGAGGGCGGCTTAACGCTCATGGTCGTTTCTGTCTCGACCGAACAAGGCTTCACGCTGGGGCAGCCCCAGATGCTCTTTGCATCGCCCGACTTGGTCTTGGCCGACAGCGGTCGCAATTACGACGTCTCCGCCGACGGACGGCGGTTCGTGATGACGGCACCGGTCCAAGAAGGCGATGACGGAGAGGTGGCGCCCCCCTCCATCCGCGTAGTCGAGAACTGGTACGAAGAGTTCCGGGATCGAGAGCAGTAGAAACTGCCAGAATCGGAGTCTGGATCGACCTTCGCCGAGTAGCTTCCTATAAGACCTGCCGGTTCAACCGGTCAACGCAACACTTGGGCTAAGTCGTTCAACCGAAATGTCCTAGCGATGAGAGCGGCAAGGGGCTTCCCTACAAGTGGAAGCCACTAATCGCGATTGCGTAACTCGTTGCACTGCAATGGCATGCAGATGAGAGCGAAGCGTCCTCACCGCTTCCCCTTTACTTTCTTTGGCTTACGCTTCACGTTCTCCCTTCGCGCCGGGTGTTGCGTCGACCGCTTGAATCCACCCCCAATGTAGGAAGTAACTCGGAACACGGCCTGGCTGCGTTCGACAACCCATCGCTGTAATTCCGTGTTGCGGAGATCGAGTACACGACTAGCCAATACAAGCTCGATGAAAGGCTCAGCGCCGGCATGCCGCGCTTGAGGTAGCCCAAGGGGCTAGAAGGGCCGCCTCGTGATCAGAGAGCGAATTAGTTTCTGGACTGCGGTCGTCGATCGGCTTACCCTACTTGCGCTATGGATTGCCGAGCAGTCGTTTGCCGGTGCTTCCTGGTCATTGCCGTCATCGCGGTTGCGGGCGGTGCCCGGGCACAAGACATCGTCGACGGGACCATTTCTATCGATGCGTCAGTCCGAAGCGCTTCGCGAAGAAGTCGAACATCGCCTCGAAAGCCTCCATCGTGAACGCATGCACGCCGGGGGGTTGATACGCGACAAGCTCCGACGCCTTACCGGCGGCCGCGTAGGCTGGACGGACGGCGGCCAGGAACTGGTCGACCCCTTCCTTAGGCATGCCGACGTCTTCGGTCGGAGCCCACAGCATTAGAGGCCGAGGCGCGAGCGCCGCCGCGAACCAGGCTTGGTCGCCTTTGTCGAGCATGTTGGGCAGCCACCAGTAGGTGCCGTGGTAGCTGATTCGTCCCTTGCGGGCGAAGACGTCGACGGAGCCGACGCCGCCGCAAATCGGCGCCGCGGCCGCCACGCGATCGTCGAGCACCCAGAGGTAGAAGGATGTGATGCCGCCGAACGACATTCCGGTCGCGCCGATTCGGTCCGGGTCCACGTCGGGGCGGCTGGCGAGGTAGGTCACGGCTTGCCGGATCTCGTGCAGCACCGCTCCCATTCCGGTGCGGCCTTGGGTCAACAGGACGTTCGATTGCGTATTGATCGGCGGAACGCGGCGATCGAGGCCGCGCTGGGTCAACGACAAGGTGAGAAAGCCGCGGCGGGCTAGCTCGCGACACCAGCCGAGCATTCGGCGGTGCGGCTCGTCTCTGCCGGGTCGCAGCCAGTCGCCGAGACCGAACTCGACTGTCGTCATCGACTCTCGACTGCCGCTGCTGCCGTGCAGGCAGATGATCGCCGGCAGGCGAGCCGAGGCTCGCTCGGGTCGAATCACGAAGGCGGGGGCGCGTTCGCCGTCGAGCGACTCCCACGATACGTCCTCGATAGAGAGACCTTGTTCGGTGCGGGTTGCCGCGATCTCAACGTTCGCTTCGGGAGCGTCGAGCGGCAGCTTAGCTAAGTCGGCGAACGTCTGACGCGCTTGCGCCGCAGAGGGTGCGGTCTGTGCTTGCACACACAACGCGACCAGCATTGCGAGGAGGGGCAGGAGAAGCCGTGCCATGGCGTGCATTCTAGCCAATTACGCACTCTGATACGGTAGTTGCCAACGTTTCGGATCGCTCGTACGTATGATTCGGAGGCGTGGCTGCCCGCCGAGCCGCGCGAGCCGCCCGCCACCGTCGTCGCGGATCTCGTCGACGACCGCGCCCCCCGAGTGAGGCAAGCCGCTGTGCCGATCCTGGTCACGCCGTAAGGTTCGCCCCGGGGAAACCTATATCTCAAATCCACGCATGTACGGCACGACCGGCGGACGCGGCCCTGTGTTGAACATCGCTCCGCGCGTTGTGCGGTAGGTCATGTCCATGAACGGCGTCTCGACGCGGCGGCCGATCTCGGAGTAGCGGCCGTTCTCCCAATTGGATTCCATGTTGTATGCCGTGATCCCGGTGGAGAGCAGCAGCCGCTCGGCGTTGTACGGTTCCTTGCGGGTCAACATCATCTCGACCAGCCAGTGCTCGAAGGCGTTCGCCGCGTGGTACTGAGCGTAGGGCCCGGGCCAGCCGAGCATGGAGACGATCGCCGGATCCTTTCGGCCTTCGATGTCGGCGGCGTAGGTCCAGCCCACATCCCGGGCCGCGTAGACCGCCGCTTTCGTACCGTCTCGATAGTCGACGATCGTAACGCTCGGCTGTGTGACGGCCTCCCGAGAATGTCCGGGCTCGAAGTCAAAGCTCTTGCGGATTGAATCCAGCAGACTGCCCGCCCAGGGATTGCGCTCGGTCCAACTCCACACCTCCGACCCTCGAATGCACTGCACCGCCTCGATGCCCGTCTCCCCGCCGCTGCGCCGCTCCACGAAAGACTGCAACACGTCGACGCAATGGAATAGGCTCCCTTCATCTTGCGAACCTCCGGCCACGACCGACGCCTTGACGGGCGTATCGATGTCGAGGTCTATCTCGGGTTCCCGGTAATAGAACGGTATCGAGGAGCCGCCGTACAGGGGGAAATCCAGCTCGCGAGACTTGTCGAACATCCACTTGGCCTCGTCCCAACTGGTGGAGAAATGCTTGTCGTTGAAGACCGGAACCGAGCGCCCGCTTTGCTCGAAGACCCGTATGATCTGCTGGTAGAGCCACCAGCGCGGATAGTACTTCTGCCCCTTGAGGTTGCTGTGATAGATCCCGTGCTCTCCGACCAGGACGACGCCGTCGACGGCGAGCTCTTCCCCTCCGAAGGTGAGGGCTCCAGCGACTGAGTCGAAAATCGGAATCCCCTTCGACTCGCATACTTTGCGGCCCAGGCCGCTTTCATCGAGCTGATGGATGTAGGCCGACACAACGTCCACTCGGGAGTCGACGTGGGCGCCCTTCCACCAGTAGCCGTCCAACAGTTTGGTGATGATCCAATCCGCGTGAGAACCGGGCGCCGCCCAGTAAGTGACCACACAGGCTATGCGAGGTCGCTTCTCCGCGGCGGACAGTCTCGTGCCGGCCGCCAAACCGGCCAAGGCCGCTTTCGCGGATGTCGCCAGCATCTCGCGCCGGGTCAAGAGCGTGTTCGATTCCATTCGAGAGTCCCCTTGCATCGATACCGATTCTACACGCGCGGAGCGGGAACGACGGCTCGCCAAAGAAACGAATATCGGTCCTGAGCCTCCGTCGGGGTGGGCTCGGGGGCCGGTTCGTCACTCAAGACCTGGCTCACGTCCCAGTGAACCGCGCGGTACTGAGGAACCTTCCGAAGGACGGGCGACGCCTCGACGCGAGCGTTGCCGAACTCCTCGGCAGGAAGACCGAATTCTCCTGCTGAAGGGAAGAAACCTCGGGACTTCAAAGGCAACCCCGCCTCGAGGGCGTCAACTTGACAATGCGCTTTTCGAGCGTCTCGCCTTTGACGAACTCCATCGCGATGAAGGTCTTGTCGTCGGCTTCTGCAATCACGTATACAGTGCAGATATTGGGATGGCTCAGAGCGGCGGCGGCTTTCGCTTCCGTCAAGAACCGCTCCTTGGCCTCTTCGTCGTTGAGAAGACGCCGGAGTTTGAAACTCCAGCGCAGGGTTACGCTTGTGTTGCGTCGACCGGTTGAGCCGGCAGGACTTGTAGGAAGTTACTCGGAGGCGGCCGATCGAGACTGCGATTCTGGAGGTATCTACTACTCCCGCTCCCGGAACCTCCGGAACCGCTTCGCCCCAGCGGCTATGGCGCAATGCGAGCTATGGCTCTACCGTCAGCGCGCCGTTCACAGTCGTGCTCGATCCACTCGACGTCACGGTCATGTCCCACTTCCTTGGCCGAGGCGGGCCGCCAGCCTTGACCGTGATGGTAAGCGTAATCTTAGTCGGCTCCACGATTGGCGAGCCTGTCACCTGGGGTGCCGGACCACTGGCGTTGCTGAAGGTTATTTGCGCACCGGCCGTAAACCCGGTACCAGTGATCGTCGCGTCAAAGACGTTGGGCATATGCGTCGTGTTCGGCAATATGCCGGAAACGGTAAGGTTCCCAACCGTGACCGGCTGGATGGTGGAGTGGCTGGCGCCGTCGTCGTCGGTGACCGTGAGCTCCACGTTGAAGGTCCCTGCCGAGGTGTAACTATGGTTGGGGTTCTGCGTCGTTGCGTCGTTGCCGTCACCGAAATTCCAAAACCAAGAGACGATAGCCCCGTCGGGGTCGAAGGAGGTGTCGGTAAAATCGGCGGTCAGCGCCGTGGTGGTATGCGCAAAGGCCGCCGTGGGAGAGGCGTTGGGGGTCCCGCATCCTTCATCGACACTGCCGTTGCAGTTGTTGTCGACAGCGTCGCCGCAGATTTCGGTAGCTGCTGGATTGACAGTGTCATCACCGTCGTTACAGTCGCCGCCGCAGACACTGTAGCCATCGAGGTCGGCGTCGATTTCATCCGCGGCACTACATATGCCGAGTTCATAGGCGCCCATATCCACGGTGCCGCCCATGATCCTTGGCTGGCCATCGAGATCGGTGGTGGGCAGAAGAAGGTCGTAGATTCCCGCATCGACCGAGGGTGAAATCGATGTCAGATGATAATCATCGTTGGCGACACTTACGAAGAGCGGATCGAAATCCAAGTTGCCGACGCCGTCCCAACCGCCTTGGATGTTGCTGTAATTGACAGTGGTATCGATCGCCGTCTTTCCCGCGAAGGCACCTTCCGGGTGGCCCCAGACGATGCAATTCAACAGGTTCGGCGCACTTCCGTTTCGGCTGCTTATGGCTGCCGCGCCCAAATTAAAAGCAATGGTGGAGTTGATGATGTCCGGGCTCGAATCATTGTTTCGAATTGCGCTACCGTCAAACCCGACGTTCCCGGTAAAAAGGCTGCTACGGATAATCGGATTTCCGGTTTTGGCGGCGCGGCCGATGTAGTTGTGCATCGCGGCGCCGGCCGGGGCCGTGTTGCCAATGAAGGTACATCTGGTGACCACCGGATTGCTGTTCTTGCGGTTATCCATGCCGCCGCCTTCTTCTCCCGCATGGTTGGAATCGAAAATCGTGTCGGTCACGGTCGGATGGCTGTTGATGTAGTTGCGCATGCCGCCGCCCTTGTTGGAACTGTTCTCGGTGAAGCGGCAGTCTGTTATGACCGGGCTGGCTCGGATATTGAACATACCGCCACCCATCGCTACCGCCGTGTTCTTCAGGAAGGTAGTGCCGATGACGGTGGCATTTCCTTCGCGATTGTACATGCCGCCACCCCGGTCGTCAGCGGCGTTTAAGGTAAAGATGCAGTCGATCAGGGTCGGACTGCTGCCATTGTTGTGCATCCCGCCGCCGAACTCGGCGTGCCCACCGGTGATCGTGAAGCCCTCGAGAACGGTGTCGGGCCCCTCGCCACTGACACATTGGACGATCGAGCCATGCGACCCCGAGCCGTCGATGATGGTGACCGAGGGTCCGTCGGAGCTGCGGAGCGTAATCGCCTTGCCAAGGAAATCGATCGACTCCTGATAGGTGCCCGGCGCAACGACAATTAATTCGCCCCGCGATGCCGCGTCGATCGCGTCCTGAATCGTGGGCTGATCCGTTGGCACATGGGTGGCCGCGGCCAGGGCAAAGGATTGAAGGCTGACGAATCCGATCAGAAAGAACAGCGAAATGACAGGGTTGAGAAGGCGGCGAATAAGCGGGGTCCGTGTTCCCAAATATTTCATTGCAAAAAGCTCCCATGCCTGCGATTACAGGATAGGGGAACCACATAACAAACGTAAGCTCAGACGGGCGCCACAGACAATAGACGATAAGCTTCAATTCGTTAGTAGGACGAAGAGGCCGTTTAGGCCCATTAGTACTAATCGGTAGGTACTGGTGGAAGTGGCACCGATGTCCAGTGCACAGCAAGCACTGTGTTCTGGGTGGGGCCTAGCTCCTTGCGACAAGGGAAATGGAGGAACTAACCCAATCTGGGGATCTCCAGAGTGTCAAGACGGACCGCTTCAGGGGGTTGGTTCCTCGAATCGGAATTCGAGGAAATCACCCAATCTGGGCGTCTCAAGAGGTCCCCGAGCCCCGTTTCCGGGGTCATTTCCTCGATTCGGTGCCGGCTCAACCGGTCAACGCAACACTAGGGCTAAGTCGTTCAACAGAAATGTCTTAGCGGTGAGAGCGGCAAGGGGCTTGCCGACCAGCGGAAGCCACTAATCGCAATTGCGTAACTCGTTGCACTGCAATGACATGCATACGAGAGCGAGGCGCCCTCGTCTCTTCCCCTTTACTTTCTTCCGCTTACGCGTCACGTTCTCCGTTCGCGACGGGTGTTGCGTCGACCGCTTGAGACCACCGGACTTGTAGGAAGTTACTCTTGCGAATCGCTAGCTGCAGCGTGGCGACTATCGAATAGAACGGACAGCAGGGTTCTCCGGCGGGTGGTCACCGCCCATTTGACCAATTGAGAATCACATTGAGCTGGCGCGGAACGGAGCCCGGATCTGTACAGACCGGGCGGAAGGGTAACAGGTTAGACCGGGCGGATAGGTAACACCATGGCGAGATGCCATGGAAGGAGACCTATCCGATGGAAGAACGCAAGAGATTCATTGAAGACTGGCTGCGAGCGGGGGCGGCGACGAACGTGGCGGCGCTGTGTCGACTCTACGGGATCAGCCGCAGGACCGGATACAAGTGGTTAGAACGCTTCCGTCAAGGCGGTTGGCCAGAGCTGGAAGACCGCCCGCACGCGGCACACCGTCAGCCCGGTCGGATACCCGAGTCGGTCGAGCGACGAGTGATAGAAGCGCGTCGGCAGCATCCGAGTTGGGGGCCGAAGAAGCTCAGGGCCTGGCTGGAGTCGAAAGAGTCACAGACAAGCTGGCCAGCGGCGTCGACGATCGGCGACGCGCTGAAGCGAGCCGGACTCGTTCGCGGGCGCAAGCGGATGCGGCGACTGGCCGAAGCGGCACCCAGTCCGTTGCGCGAACCCGAAGCGCCCAACGACCTCTGGACGATCGACTACAAGGGGCAGTTTCGCACCGGCGACGGCGTGCTGTGTTATCCGCTAACGGTCGTCGACGGATATAGTCGTTTCCTGCTCAACTGCACCGCACACGTGGGCACATCCTACGCCGAGGCCCGCCGAGGCTTGGAGCGGTTGTTTCTGGAGCGCGGGCTGCCACGAAGGATACGCTCAGACAACGGTTCGCCGTTCGCCTCCATCGGCACCGGACGCTTGAGCCGGTTGAACGTCTGGTGGCTGAAGCTGGGCATTGCGGTGGAGCGCATCGAGCCGGGCAAGCCGCAGCAGAACGGTCGCCACGAGCGGCTACACCGCACGCTCAAAGCCGAGACAGTGAGACCTCCGGCTGGCGATCGTCGCCGACAGCAGCGCCGCTTCGACCTCTTTCGTCATGAATACAACCAAGAACGTCCGCATGAAGCGTTGAGACAGCGGCCCCCGGCGGCGTTCTATGCACCAGCAACACGCGCCTATCCCAGCGAGCTTGCTGATCTGGATTACCCGGGGCACTGGGAGCGCCGACGAGTGCGCCACGACGGACGCATCAAGTTCCTCGGCGAGAAGTACTTCCTGAGTGAAGCGTTGGCTCGCGAGTTGGTCGGGCTAGTCGAAGTGGACGAAGCCATTTGGCAGATCTGGTTCGGTCCGGTGGAACTCGCCTTGTTCGACGCCGCCAACCGCGTACTGTGGCCGCTCGGCTCGGCAGTCAGTGGCCCCCGCGGGGGCCACTGACCACCGCCTATACTGTTACCCATCCGTCCGGTTTAGAGTGTTACCTATCAGACCGGTCGTTCAGATCGCGCCGAATCATTAAGAACCGATTGCCGTCCGGCGAGACATCGTAGCTACGGTAAAGTCCACTTAAGAGATCCGTCCGGTCAAACAACTTACGTGGGGGGCCAAAGGTCCCGTCAGACCTTATCGCCACGGCAGCTACGGCATCCTCGGTCAAGTAGAACAGCTCCTTACCGTCGCGCGACCAACTGGGATGGAACCCGCCCCCGATAGAGACCGCGATTCTGTTCGCGCCGCTGGGGTACGACTGCACGTAAATCTCGCTTCGCCCGGACTCATTTGACGCATACGCGACCCAGCGCGGGCGGCCTTCCGGTCCCGGCGAGAATCGGGCATCCCTTTCGTTGAACGGCGTCACCCGAAGAGGCGAGACCTCTCCGTCTTGCGACAGGGTCCACAGGTCAAACCCAGTTTGGGAGTGGATTTCATGAAAGAGCAAAGTCCCACCCTCCGAAACCGAGGACGGGAACTGGTCGTAAGGCCGAGTGAGCAAGGCTTCGGCTGGCCTAGAACCGTCGGCCGACTGCGAGTAGATATCCCACTCGCCTCCCCGACTGGACGCGAATATAATCTGCTCGCCGTCTTCGCTCCACTGCAGCGATAAATTGTGTGTGTTCGCCGCTGTTAGCGGGCTTCGGGTTCCGCGTTGCAAATCATGAATCCAAATGTCCATACTCTGTCTGACGGCTGCCTTCGTTCCGTCGGGCGAGAGCATCACTTCCCGATATGCGTCCTGCTCGGTGCCCAACGACTCTGCCACGCCCTCTTGGTCTACCCACACCAACGAAGACTTCGTCGGATTACCGGGCGCGTAGACGGCGTTACCATTGTTTGAGACAGACAACCAACCCCGGACCTCGCCCTCCACGTGGTAGTAAAAGTCAGTAAGGACTGAAGCATCAGCACTCGTGGGCGCGGGATGAGCTGCGTCGAACGGGGCCGCTCTGATAGTCGCGGATGGGTCGACGACTAGTAAGCGGCCGGTAGTACCGTTGATAGAGTCGAATATGGGAGCTAGTCCCGCCGCCGCGGGTAAGACCACATCCCACTGGCCCGATTCGAGCGAGAGCACCGCACTGACGCTCGGCCCCCAAATGGTGAAGAGAATGTGACGGCCTCCCGGCAGCGCCTGCGGAAAAACGTGGCCATACCCGGCGGCCGCACCGTCCGGCTGGGTCAGTGTTTCCGGCTCCCCGCCACTGGCAGGAATTCTGAGGAGCCCTGAACCGAGCGACGCCGCGTAGATGATCGTGTCGTCCTGGTTCCAGGTTCCACCCTTCGGATAGGCCGCTTCGGCCAATCGGACGGGAGTGCCGCCAGCAACCTCCGCCTTTTGAAGCTGTCCGTGGGCAAAGAACGCCAACCATGTCCCATTGGGACGAAAGAACGGTTGCTGGGCACCGCTCGCACCTACCACCAGGCGCGCTTCAGAAGAGTTCAGATGGCGCAAATAGAGCTGCGGTTCAGCGGTCCCCTGCTGGGCGGTGTAGGCGATGATTTGGCCATCGTCGGAAATGGCCGGGCCACTGGTGATCTCTTGCCCGGGAGGAAGTGGGATGGAAAGGTAAACCGGCGTCGCTCTCGGTTCCGGGCGAAGGGCTAGGTATGCCAGAGCGATGGCAACGATCGCCAGCACCCCCGCCACGGCAGGCCACAGCCAAGCCCTTGTAGGCTTTCTTGGCCGGTCCGCTTCCGGCGTTGAAGGGACAGCCTTCTCAGCATTTGTGGTTCGCAGAACCGTTGAATGCCCGGACTTGAGCTTCTCGCTGAGAGTTCGCAGGTCGACCATGATCTCTTTGGCCGACTGAAAGCGATCTTCCCGGTCCTTAGCCAAACACTTCGAGCCGAGCAGCTCCAACTCGACCGGCACGCCAGTGCGTAGCCCAGTTAGTGCAGCAGGCTCTTCGTGGACGATTTCATAGAGCAACGCCTGGTCGTACTGACCCTGAAAAGGGCGCTGACCAGAGACCATCTCGTACAGCACGCAGCCGAGCGACCAGAGATCGGAGCGACTATCAACCGTCATACCCTGTGCCTGCTCAGGCGACATGTAGGCTACCGTACCCATCGCAGTGTCAAGCTTGGTGAGGCGCGAGGCTTCAGTGAGCCGTGCCAATCCAAAATCCATGATGGTGGCGCGGCCTTTCGCATCAACCATGATATTGGCGGGCTTGATGTCGCGGTGGACGATGGCAGCTTCGTGTGCCGCTTCTAATCCATCAGCGACTTGGCGAGCAATATCGAGTGCGTCCTTGAGTGAGAGCGGCCCCTGGGCGATGCGCTCTTCGAGTGTCTCGCCCTTGAGAAACGCCATCGCCAAGAACGTCTTGCCATCGACTTCAGCGATCTCGTGAACGGTGCAGATGTTGGCGTGGTCGAGCGCCGCAGCGGCCTTGGCCTCGCGCAGAAAGCGCTTCTTGGCCTCTTCGTCGTTGAGCAGGTGCTGCGCGAGGAATTTGAGCGCCACGGTACGGTCGAGTGTCGTGTCCTCGGCCTTATAGACGACACCCATGCCTCCCTCGCCGAGCTTGGCGACTATCTTGTAATGGCTGATGCTCTGGCCGACCATCATGACAGGGGAATTGTACCCTCTTGGTACTCCTGAAAGGGCTGTCGCTAGCGGTGATGAGTTACTTCCTATATTGGGTGCCGGCTCAAGCGGTCAACGCAACACCCGGCGCGAATGGAGATGGTGAAGCGTAAGCCAAAGAAAGCAAAGGGGAAGCGGTGAGGACGCTTCGCTCTCATCTGCATGCCATTGCAGTGTAACGAGTTACGCGATTGCGCTTAGCAGCTTCCGCTTGTAGGCAAGCCCCTTGCCGCTCTCATCGCTAGAGCATTTCGGTTGAACGACTTAGCCCTAGTGTTGCGTTGACCGGTTGAACCGGCAGGAAATATAGGAAATGACCCATTTTGGGGTCTCTCGAGGGCCAAAACGGACCGCTTCATGGAGTAGTTTCCTCGAACCAGGACTTGTAGGAAGTTACTCGGGATGGTGCAGCCAGACAGGTCGCCAGCGCGCGGCCAGGAGGGGACCTACAGACCCTCGACCACGCTGCCCATTGATCAAGCGGACATGTTGAAAAACGCGGAACCGGAGTCTAGTCCCCCAGCACGCCCGCTATCCGCACCTTATCTAAACGCTCTTGTACATCTTGGGCTGGGGCGAGGTAGCGCATCGTTGTGTTCAGCGATTTGTGCCCCATCCAGTGCTGCACGGTCCTTACATCAAAACCAGCTCGTAGCATAGGCGTGGCAAAAGTAGAGCGAAATTTCCTAAGGTGAAATCGCTCGGGCTCCAGTCCGGCTCGTTGAGCAATGGCTTTTGACTTGTCGAGCAGGTGATATTCTCGATTGCCCCGAGGGGAGGGAAAGACGAAGCGGGTCTGTCGCATGTGAGGATGGGAGTCGAGCATTTCGATGAGCTGTTTGGGTACCGGCACTTCCCGTTCTTCCCAACGCTTGGGATAAAATCCCAGATCCGGTTTGGCCACAACCTTGATAGTGTGGAGGTCTGGGTTGATGTCCTCCCAGAACAGATGGACCACCTCCATCTCTCGAAACCCAGTCAGCACAAAGGCGGAATAGAGAGTCTTTTCCCAGGGTTCACAGGCTCCAAAAAACCTTTTCAACTCAGAGTCCGTATACTGCTCGGGAAGGCTGTCGATTCTTTGGGGCAACTCAATCTTACCGGTCATTCCTGGACGCCCGTGTTTTTTTAGAAACTGGCCGACGATCACCATGTTGTGAATGATGGTGTTGTTATCGAGCCGGTGAGTACGCTTGAGCCAGATCATGAACTCATTGAGATCATCGGTGGTGATGCCCATGATGGTGGCATTGGTCCTGGTGCCGCAGAAATTCAGGAAGCGATTGAGCACCGCCCGATACTTGCGGAAGGTGTTGGGTTTCTTGAGACCTTCTACGATGTTGAGGTAACGTTTGATGGCGATATGAAGAGGTGTCCGCTCTAACTCTTCGTCGAAGCCGGGATAGGCTGGAATACTCAAAGCCTTTCCTTCGAGCAGATGTCGTTTGTGGCGGGCTGCCTGTTGAGCTTGGACCACGGTAATACCGGCGGCTTGGCGTTTGCGTTTACCACCTTCGTGCCACTCGATAAAGTAGAGACCTTCGGGAAGCGCTTTCCATTGCTGGCGGCCTTGGGCATCACGGGGAATGGAGACCAGTCTCCAGCGGTCGCCGGATTTGATCTGCTTGACGATGTTTACGCGGGGCACAGGCACTCCCTTTTATAGACAGTATAACCGTCAGTAAGTTATCTTATTGAAACCAAAGGGAGGGTGCGAGAAGCTGACGTTCTACCACTGAACTACTCCCGCTCAGCCGTATCTTATTGAAACCAAAGGGAGGGTGCGAGAAGCTGACGTTCTACCACTGAACTACTCCCGCTCAGCGCTGGTCAGTTTACCACGGGATTCCGGCTTCGAATCGTCGATCGCGAACTTTCGATGCTGGACGACTCCTAATCCGGCAGTGCGAATGCGACCACCGAATCGCCCATTTTCGTCATGCCGTTTCTACCGAAACCACCGGCGGCCACAACTACGAACTGTTTGGAGTCGTCTCGAAGCCGATAGGTCATCGGAATTGCGGGCGATCCGGCCGGTAGACGGCCTTTCCATAACAGTTCTCCCGTTGTCGTATCGAATGCCCGCAAATAGCTGTCGAGCGCTCCGATGAAGGTCAACCCGCTGGCAGTCGTGATCGGCCCCGCGAGGTTACCCATACCGATTTCATACGTAATTGGCAGGTCGACGATGTCTTCCACCGTACCGAACGGTCTCTGCCAGGCGATTTCGCCGGTTGTGAGATCGATGGCCGCAAGCGTACCCCAGGGCGGAGGAGTGCATGGGAGTTCCCACGGCGAACTCACTATCCCTCGTTTCATGCCATACGGTGTGCCCACTTGTGGGGAGATCTCCGCGTCAGGGTCCGCCGCCTCCAATCGGCGGTAGTCTTCCGCTGGAAACAGCTGGATCTGGAATGCCAGGTTCAACACGTTGACCAGCAGTAGGTTGTTTTCGGGGTCCGTCGCAACGCCACCCCAGTTCGTGCCGCCAGCGTTGCCTGGATACATCAGCGATCCCTGCAGGGTGGGCGGCGTGTAGATGCCTTCGTATCGCAGCGCCTCCAACGTCTCGCGGCACTTGCCGCTATCCCAAGGCGTAACACCCCACGCGTCTTGAACCTCGAAGTTTGTCGTCGTCAATTGTGGTGGCTTCACGGGGAACGGTTGGGTTGCCGACAATAGCTCCCCGTCCACTCCGTCCTGCGGCACGGGCCGCTCTTCCACGGGAAACAGCGGTTCTCCCGTCTCGCGATCGAGTACAAACACCAGCCCCATCTTCGTCGCTTGGATCACTGCGGGTACTTCTTCGCCATTCATCGGAATCGTCGCCAGTGACGGCTGGGCAGCGACATCGAAGTCCCACACATCGTGATGTACGGTCTGGAAGCTCCAAACCACCTCGCCCGTCGACGCTCTCAACGCCACAACCGAGCTGCCGTACTCGTCGATGCCAGTGCGATGACCGCCGTAGTAGTCCGGCGCACTGTTGCCCGTCGGCATGAACAGTAAGTCACGCTCCGCGTCAAACGACATCGGTCCCCAAACATTGGGCGTGCCCAAGACGTATTCCGACGAAGCTTCGGTCTCGTGTAGTGCCGCCTGCATCTCTGCGGGTGCAGGATCCCAAGCCCATGCCAGTGCGCCGGTGTGCGCATCGTAGGCGCGTACCACGCCGCTCGGCGCATTCACCCGTGCATTGTCCGAGATGGCAGACCCGACTACGACGAGCCCGCCAACTACGGTGGGGGCTGAGGTGACTTGGTACTCGCCGTCCCACTGCGTTTCACCGATTCCAATGGTCAAATCGACCGTTCCGTCGTCGCCAAAGTCAGCGCACGGCGTGCCCGATTTCGCGTCGAGAGCGATCAATCGAGCGTCGTTGGTTGCGGTGAAGATCGTCTCCGAACAAGCGCCGTCACTGTCATCTCCTTTCCAGTACGTCACGCCCCTGCAGACAAGTTGGTTCGCGTATCGTCCTTGCAGGTCAATCTTTGGATCGTGAGTCCATTTCTCTGCGCCGGTCTCCGGGTTTAACGCAATGACCCGATTGAAAGGGCTGCACAAATACATCGTGTCGTCGACGACGACGGGCGTTGCTTCAAAAGCACTCGTAGACGGGATATCCCCCTCACCGTCCGACACATCGCCAGTGTGGTATTCCCAAGCGATCTCAAGAGCCTCGACGTTGTCTCGGTTGACCTGGGTCAGGGGTGAATGACGAGCGCCTCCTGCGTCCGAGCCAAACTGCGTCCAAGTTGCCGTTGGGACAGAATAGTCGATCTCTAGGGCCGAGCCGCAAGCAACGAGCAAGAGTATGGGCAGCATAGTCGCTGCGACCAGAGGTGTTGTGCGCATCATGGAAAAAATGTACGGATTCGCTGGGCTACCGGTTCAGTGGGTAAAACTATTCCGCCCGGAACTGGTTGGTGAAATCAACGAACTGTTTCAGCTTGTCGCGGGCGGCCCCGGAATCGATCGACTCCGCCGCAACTCCCACGCCCGCACGGAAGTCGTCGACCCGTCTGGCAGCGACTAGCGCCGCAGCGGCATTGGCGAGAACAATATCCCGCCGGGCACCATGCTGTCCCTCAAGAATGCGCTGCAAAATCAGTGCGCACTCTTCGCGGTCGCCACCTGCCAACTCGCTCGGGTCGGCCTGCGGCAGTCCGAAGTCGTCACTCGCCGTCACGGTTCTCTCGCTGATCTCGGTGCCTCGTACTTCGGCGATCTTGGTCGGTGCCGTCGTGCTGATTTCGTCCAGGCCGTCTTCACCATGCACCACGAACGCCCGCTTAACGCCCAGTCGAGACAGCGCCTCGGCAACCGGTCGCACGAGCTCCGCGCCAAACACACCCACCACCTGCGAGCCCGCTCCAGCCGGATTCGTGAGTGGTCCCAACAGATTGAAGATCGTCCGCATCTTCAGAGCGCGACGAATCGGCTGCACGTACTTCATCGCCGGATGAATCAGCGGCGCAAACAAGAATCCGACCCCGGTTTCGTCGATCGCCGCCGCAGCCTGTTCGGGTGTGAGCTGAATCATCGCTCCCGCAGCTTCAAGAACGTCTGCCGAGCCGCAGCGGCTCGAAATCGAGCGATTGCCGTGTTTCGCAACCGGAACCCCGGCTCCGGCAACCACGAACACGCTAACAGTAGAAATATTGAAGGTGTCCGCGCCGTCCCCGCCGGTCCCGCAGGTGTCAACCATCTGCTCGGGCTTCACCTGGCTGCAGACGACCGGAGCCGCATGGGAGCGCATCGAGCGGGCAAAGCCCACGATCTCGTCGACGGTTTCACCTTTGGCTCGCAGAGCTGTCAACAGCCCAGCGACCACCGCTGCATCCGCCTCGCCAGACAGAATCTGCTCCAGCGCCCCAGCGGCTTCCTGTTCGCTGAGATCGACTCCTCCAACAGCTTTGTGGAGTGCTTCTAAGACCGCCGACATCTAAATTGCCTTACCTCGAATCGATACCGTAGACTGGAATTTAGTCCGTTACCGCCCGATCCTACCACTCGGGGTCCTAAGTCAATGAAAATTCACGAGTATCAGGCCAAGGAGATTCTGCGCTCCTATGGTGTTCCCACTCCCCGCGGCGATGTTGCGTACACGCCTGACGAAGCCAAGGAGGTCGCCGAAAAGCTGGGTGGTCGTGTGGTTGTCAAAGCGCAAATTCACGCGGGTGGCCGGGGCAAGGGTGGTGGTGTCAAGCTCGGCTCGGGAGCCGATGAGGCCCGCGAACTAGCAGACCAGATCCTCGGCATGACTCTGGTTACGCACCAGACCGGGCCCGAGGGTCGCCTAGTCAAGCGCGTCTTGGTAGAAGAGGTACTGCCGATTGCTCGTGAGATCTACCTCGGTATGACGCTTGATCGCGCTACCGGCAAGTCGGTTTTCATGGCATCGTCCGAGGGCGGCATGGAGATCGAAGAGGTCGCCGCCAAAGACCCAGACCTGATCCTTAAGGAGATCGTCGAGCCCTCGGTGGGACTCGCTGGCTATCAGGCGCGTCGCATGGCGTTCAAGATGGGCATCGAGAGCGACGCGTTCAAGGCCGCCGTGAAGGCGATGATGGCGTTGTCGAAGGCGTATACCGCGACCGACGCCACCATGCTCGAAATCAACCCTTTCGTCATCACCGAAGACGGTGGCGCGGTTGCTCTCGACGCCAAGATGGACATCGATGACAACGCGCTGTTCCGTCACGCCGATTACGTCAAGCTGCGCGACCTCGAAGAAGAGGATCCGCTTGAGACCGACGCCATCGACCACGGCCTCAACTACATCAAGCTCGACGGTACCGTCGGCTGCATGGTGAACGGCGCTGGCCTCGCCATGGCGACGATGGACATTATTCAGTACGCAGGTGGTAGTCCGGCGAACTTCCTCGACGTAGGGGGCGGAGCGAACGCCGATCAGATCAAGAACGGTTTCCGCATCATTCTTTCTGATCCCAACGTCAAGGTCATCATGATCAACATCTTCGGCGGCATCCTGCGCGTCGACGTGTTGGCACAGGGCGTCATTGCTGCTGCCAAAGAACTCGATATCAAGGTTCCTATCGTGCTGCGGCTCGAAGGCACCAAGGTCGACGAAGGCCGCAAGCTGTTGGAAGAGTCCGGCATGGACTTCACGCTCGCTGCCGACATGAAAGAGGCTGCTGAGAAGGCCGTTGCCGCGGCCGCTGCATAGGGACGGAATCGACGATGAGCGTTCTAGTCAACGAAAACACTCGCATTCTGGTACAAGGCTTTGGCCGCGCCGGACAGTTCCACGCCGAGCAGTGCATCGCCTACGGTTCTAGCGTCGTAGCTGGCGTCACACCCGGCAAAGGTGGCCAAGAGGCTCTGGGTGTGCCGATCTTCAACACGGTTTCCGAGGCCATAGAGGCTACTGGTGCGAACGCCTCGATGGTCTTCGTTCCCCCTCCAGGCGCGGCTGACGCCCTCCTAGAAGCATTCGATGCCGAGATCCCTCTGGTCGTTTGCATTACCGAAGGCATCCCCACCAGTGACATGGTCATCGTCAACGATGTGCTCAATAACAGCTCATCGCGGTTGGTCGGTCCTAACTGCCCCGGCGTCATCTCGCCTGGCACCTGCAAGATGGGCATCATGCCCGGCAGCATCCACAAGCCCGGCAAGGTCGGAGTCGTTTCTCGCTCGGGAACGCTGACCTACGAAGTCGTCGGTCAGCTCAGCGCGATGGACATCGGACAGTCGACCTGCATCGGCATCGGCGGCGATCCGATCATCGGCACCAACTTCGTCGATGCTCTGACGCTATTCCAGGAGGACCCCGGCACCGAAGCGATCATGATGATTGGTGAGATCGGCGGCAATGCAGAAGAGACTGCGGCAGCCTTCATCAAAGCAAACGTGACCAAGCCGGTCGCCGCGTTCATCGCCGGAGCCACAGCACCTCCAGGCCGCCGCATGGGCCACGCTGGCGCCATCATTTCTGGCGGCAAGGGAACCGCCGCCGACAAGCAAGCCGCACTCGAAGCCGCCGGCATCGCCGTCGCGCCGTCTCCTGCGGAGATGGCTTCGACTTTGGCGAAGCTGCTTTAGATATTTAGTTCAGACAGAGAAGAGAATCGAACCATGGCGTTGCAACGTACTCTCACCATGATCAAGCCAGACGCCGTTGCGGCTGGCAACACGGGCGCAGTCCTGGCGCACCTCGAAGGTGCCGGTTTCAAGATCGTCGGCATGAAGAAGCTGCACCTGGCGAAATCCCAGGCTGAAGCCTTCTACGCCGTCCACAAGGAGCGTCCCTTCTACGGCGAACTCGTCGAGTTCATGAGCGAAGGCCCGATCATCGCCGCTTGCCTTGAGCGCGAAGATGCGGTCAAGGCGCTGCGCGACACGATGGGTGCTACCAACCCGGCTGAAGCCGACGACGGCACGCTCCGGAAGCTGTTCGGTACCAACATCGGTCGCAACGCCACCCACGGCTCCGACTCCGAAGAGAACGCCGCAATCGAAACGGCCTTCTTCTTCAGCGGCCTCGAACTCGTCGGTTAATCCGTCCGCCGTACACCATCGAAGGGGAGGATCGTTGATCCGCAACGTGATATCCTCCCTTTCATGAATTCGCCCCGCCCCACCTCCCGCCGCGGCTTTCTGGCTAGCTCGATAGGCGCACCTCTAGCGCTATCCTTCGCGACCGGTTGTGCGTCGGAGGAGGCCGCCGCTCCCGCCGAAGAAACTGCCACTAGCGTCGACCCCTACCCCGTAGGCCTGGAACTCTATTCGGTCCGCGAAGCGCTCGCGGAAGATCTCATGGGCACCGTCACGAAGGTCGCCGAGATGGGCTATGAGACCGTCGAGTTTTACCGGCCCTACTATTCCTGGACGCCAGAGTATGCCCAAGAAGTGCGCACCCACATGGATAGCCTCGGCATTCGCTGTCTCTCGACCCACAATCCGGCCGAAGCCTTCATGGCTGAGAATCACCAGAAGTCCATCGAACTCAACGGCATCATCGGCAGCACGACGATGGTAATGGCCAGCCCTCCGCGTGACGTGCGCGAGGGCGGCGCTGATGGCTGGAAGGGGGTAGGCGAACTCCTGACCGGAGCTCAAGAGGCTTTCTCTGCCGCAGGAATGCGCGCTGGCTATCACAACCACCAATACGAGTGGCAGGCCTTCGAAGACGCAACCGAAGACGGCCCACGCTTTCCGCTGGACGTGCTCGCCGACGAGACACCCGCGGGTGTCACCCTGCAACTCGATGTCGGCACCTGTCTCGAGATGGAGCAAGACCCCGTCGCCTGGATCAAGGCCCACCCTGGACGCATCCGCAACATCCACTGCAAAGACTGGGCACCCGGCAGCGATGAAGACGAGAAGGGCTACCGCGTCCTCTTCCGCGAAGGCACAGCCGACTGGCAAGGGATCTTTGACGCCGCCGAGAGCGTGGGGGGCGTCAAGTTCTATCTAATCGAGCAGGAAGGCAGCCGCTACGATGAATTCGAGTCCGCTCGCCGTTGTCTAGAGACATGGCGTGAGATGCGGGCCTGACCGCCTGTGAGCCTGGGTAAACTGCTGATCTTTGCTGGCCTTGGGCTGGCGGCCTTCGGACTTCTGTTCGTCGTCGCAGCGAAGTTTGGCATCCGTTTCGGTCGTCTTCCTGGCGACATTGTCTGGAAGCCCACCGAGAACTCCACAATCTATTTGCCGGTCGTCACCTCGATCGTGCTGAGTATTCTTCTCACCCTAGTACTCACCTTCTTCAATCGGCGTTAGAATATCGACGGCCCGCAGGAGTAGATAGGAGCACTCGAATGATCACCCGACTTAGCACTAGCCGCCGCCATTTTCTCCAGACGTCTCTTGCCGCTGGTGCCCTCAGCGCGATGCCGAGCGTTCTCTCTGCCGACAACATTCGCCGCGCTGATATCGACGAATACGCCCCCGGCAACATCAAACTGAGTCACCGCGTCCCGGACACTCTGGGGGAAGAAGACCTACTCTTCCTCAAACAGATCGGTCTACGCTACGCCCGTGTCAGCTTCGATCAGGCGCACTCCAGCCTCACCGAGATGCGCGCGGTTCGCGACCGCTTCGCCAAGTTCGGTATCGAAATTTACTCCGGCGTTCACTACGCCTATCGCTCACTAAAGGTCCAACTCGGTCAGCCCGGACGCGACGAAGACATCGAGCGCTACCAACAATTTCTCCACAATCTCAGCGATATTGGTGGCACCATCGCCAGTTACGATTTCCACCCTGGCAACACTTACACCACGGCTCAAGTTCCGACTGATCGTGGCTATACCGCCCGCGAGTTTCGGCTAGACGACTTCCGCAACAAGGTCGAGAAGCAACGTTACGAGCGTGAGTATCACGCAGAAGAAATCTGGGACAACTATACCTACCTGATGAAGGCGATTCTTCCGACGGCCAAGGAGGCCGACGTCAAGCTCGCGCTGCATCCCGACGACCCGCCGCTCGCCATGATGAACGGTGTCGCCAAAGTCCTTGTCCACTACGACGGCTACCGACGTGCCGAAGAAATTTCTGACGCCATCGAAGGCAAGGGCAGCCCACACTGGGGTCTCACCTTCTGTGTCGGCACTTGGTCCGAGGGTGGAGACCAAATGGGCAAAGACGTGTTCGAGATGATCGAAGACTTCGGTGGCCGTGGCAAGATCGAAGAGATCCACTTTCGCAGCGTCACCGGCCCCCTACCCAACTTCAAAGAGACTTTTCCCGACGAAGGCTACCTCGACATGTACCAGGTCATGAAGGCCTTACGAGTCGTCAAGTTCAACGGCATGCTCGTGCCCGATCATGTGCCGCCGTTAGTTGGCGACTCCGGCATCCGCCGCGCAGGAACGGCCTATGCAATTGCCGCGATTCGTGCGCTACTCCGCCGCGCCAACGAAGAGGTCGGCTAATTGATCGCCGACCACGCTAGACTAGCCTCCAATCATGAGATTTCTGCGACTGATTTTCCCCCTGGCCGTGCTAGTGTCGGTCGTAGCCTGCACGCAAGATGCGCCCGTCGAGAGCCAGAACAACCCCGACGAAGAGCAGTGGGTCAGCATCTTCAACGGCGAGAACCTAGACGGCTGGACGGTCAAGATCGCCCATCACGAGGTCGGCGACAACTACGGGGACACTTACCGTGTTGAAGACGGTCTCCTCCGAGTCGTCTACGATCAGCACACCGACTTCGAAGAGCGCTTCAGCCACATCTACTGGAAGGATCTGCTGTCTCACTACCGACTCTTGATCGAATACCGCTTTACCGGCGAACTACTCCACGATGCACCCGGCTATGCACGACGGAACAGCGGCGTGATGATTCACTCGCAGGCGCCCGAGACGATGCCCAAGGATCAAAACTTTCCCATCTCTGTCGAAGCACAGTTCCTGGGCGGCGAGGGTGACGAGGTTCGACACACCATGAACGTCTGCACCCCGGCGACCGAGATCTACATGGATGGTGAGATGGTCGAAGCCCACTGCACGCCTTCGACATCCGCGACCTATCACGGCGACCAATGGGTCACGGTAGAGGTTGAAGTATTAGGCAACGAATCCGTACGGCACCTCATCGACGGCGAAGTCGTGCTTGAATACCAGACACCCGAGATCGGCGGAGGCATCGTCACCGAATTCGATCCGACGATGAAAGAGGATGGCAAGAAGCTGAGCGAAGGCTACATCGCCCTGCAAGGTGAAGGCACGCCGATCGACTTCCGCCGCGTCGAGCTGCTGAATCTTACCGGCTGCATGGATCCTGGCGCGAGCAACTTCAAGTCTTATTACGTCAACCGAGACGACTCGATGTGTGACTAAGCGGTCTTTCGACGACCGCCCAGCTTGGAAGCTACAGCTTGGTCGCGGTAGCCTATTCGGATCGCCATGCCGACGGTTCGCACAGCAGAGGTCCGCATCGACGACCAGGCTTTCCGGGCGTTTCTTGATTTGACCCCGGATGGCATCGTCATCATCGATGCTGATGGCGAGATTATTGCCGTCAACGACCAAGCCGAGGCGATGTTCGGCTGGGCTGAAGAGGATCTGCTCGGCCAACGCATTGAGATCCTTCTTCCCGAGCGCCTACGTGTTCCGCACGTGCAGTTCGTCGATGAATATCTCAAGGATCCGTTCGTTATCCACGGGGCGGAACGCATTCGAGACGGTCATGAGATCGACCTGCCCGCGCTGCGGCGCGACGGCGAGGAGTTCTTCGTCGAAGTCAGTGCCGCACCGCTCCAGACACCCGGTGGTCTCCTGATCGCCAGCGTTATCCGGGACGTGACCGAGAAGCGCAAGCTCCGCGACAAACTACAGAACTATAATCGATCCCTCGCGACCGAAGTTCGCGAACAGACCCGCGAACTACAAGACAAGCAAGCCGAGTTGCTGCAGTCAGCCAAGATGGCGGCCCTCGGTGGCCTCATCGCTGGAGTTGCCCACGAGATGAATACGCCGCTCGGCGCGGTGGCTAGCGCGAACCAAACCTTGACGGCCATCGTCGAGAAATTACTGAATGGCGACGTCGACTCAGTGCAGGCGGCTCGTTTCCGTCAGATCCTCGATGACCTCCGGCCATCAAGCGAGGAGGCCCTTGAACGGTTGCGCCGCATTGTCACCAGCCTGCGCGCTTACGCTGGCCTCGATCTCGCCTCCAATGCAGAGATCAATCTTCGGGTCGGCCTGTCCAGTACTACGGATCTTTTCCGGGCTCAGTATGGCGACCGCATCGCCGTCCAACTTGAGCTTGATGATCTGCCAGCGGTCAAGGGGCGCAGTGCCGACCTCAATCAGGCCGTGATGAACATCCTCATCAACTCGGCAGAGGCTATCGACGGCGAGGGGACCATCTTCGTATCTGCTCGACTTGCAAACGGACAAGCCCTAATCGAGTTGCGCGACGATGGCCCAGGCATACCCACTGAAGACCTCCCTCACGTCTTCGAACCGGGCTTCACCACTAAGGGCGTCCGAGTGGGCGCTGGCCTTGGCCTCGCCATCGTTCAACGAGCTGTATTGGACCTTAGAGGAACAGTTGAAGCTTCTAGCGAACCAGGCCGCGGCGCGACGATCCGGCTTAAGCTGCCGCTCTAGTCTACGCGGTCGATTCTTCTACTCGCAGGCCGACTCGTCACTGTTGACGTAATAAGACTTGTAGTTGCTTGCCACAGCGTCCATGCAGCCAGTCAGGTCAAGAATGGCTACCCGCCGGAACTCAAGTGGGCTGCCTTCGCTCTGCAAGGCGATATAGCCCTTTGTCAGCGGCTCGCCGCTCGGCATCATCGTAGGGTCGTTGTCAGAGACATTGGGGCCTCCGAACTCGGCTTTCTGGTACTCCATCACCGTCTCGCCTCCCGCAATGTGGCGAAAGTTTTCGCCTCCCAGTACCTCGATTTCGACCGTGACCCATTGGTCGCCGTCGTAAGTCGCCGACGTCGAAGTCGTGCAGTGCGCATCCACCATCTCGCCGTCCATGTAGATCTCCGTGCCGGGTGTACAGACGCTCATGGTGTGACGCTCTCCTTCGCCCAAGCCACCTAAGAACTGCGCCTCAAGTGAAATTGGGAAGTTCTGCTCGGCCAGCATCGTTTCCGGTGCTTGCGAGTGGAACATGATGCCGCTATTGCGGAAGGCCCAGCTGGGAGTGTCGTGCAGCCAATCGCCGAAGAAACGATACTCGACGAGCAGGCGGTAGTGCGAGTAACTGTCTTTCCAAAAAAGGTTTCCGAAGCTGTCGTTGAAGTCCTCGTACGCGTCGTAATTGACCTGAATGACTCCATCCACCACACGGAACGTATCCCCAAAGTTATCGCCGGGTTCGTAGTGAGCGATCTTCGCGGTCCAGCCGTCTAGGTTCTCACCGTTAAAGAGCTCTGCCCATTCTTCCTGGTCTGGGTCATTCTGGCTCTCAATGGGCACCTCGGGACTACAGCCGAACGCAGCGAGCAAGAGTGCCAAAGAACGAATAGCAAAGGGATGGGGCAGTGCAAGCAATTTCATGATCGTCGTCAGTCTAGCGGTCTCGGCGTCATCCAGCAAAGGTCGGGCCCGTTGCAGAACTGCGGTCTAGCAAGGATCCGCCCGATGTTCGATCAGCGCAATCGCCGCAACCCCTGCAAACGCGATCGCTAGACTTACCAGCGGCGGCACGCCCCCAACAACTACAACCAAGAGCCCGGTCACCGTGACAATCAAGACTCGCGGTACCAGACGTCCGCAGGTAGCTCGCCACATCGCTGCCGCCATCCCTCCCACGAACAAGACTAGCCCCAGCGCCAATGCCAGTCGCCCCCCGAAGCTCAGCGGTTCGCTCGGGTGAGTGACAATCACCTCGATCGCAACCGCGTAAGCGATCACCCCACACAACATCGGGAAGTGCATCAGGCTGAAGACATCTCGCGCCATAGTGGCCTGTGTCACGCCTGTCTGCTTGGCCAGCGCTTCCTCGAGAGTCGGCTTGCTCTTCGGGAAATACGTCCACCAGACGGCGCACGAGGTAGCCACCGCAAGCATCGCAACAGTGATCGTCGTGCCGGTCCAAGCCGCCCCAGCCAACCCACCGGCCGCAACAATCAATGTTTCGCCCAGGGCAATGATTACAAACAGCCCGTGACGCTCTCCAAAGTGTTCCGGCTTGAGATCCCATCCGTCCTGCTGCGTGGCAATCGCAGCCGCGACCACATCGAGTAAGATCGCCAAGCCCCATAGCCCGTACTGCGCCATACCGCCGACAATCCCGCCGGCGATCACCGCTGCCAATCCTCCCACCGAAACCAACGCAAATGTTCGGACCGCCATTCGCTGGGTGGGATGCTCCCAGGCAACCCAGCTGTAAAGACTCAGCCCGATCACCCGCACCAGTACATACGGGATTGCGAATGCCAGTGAACCTCCGTGAAAGGCATCCGGCAGCGCCACTGCCATGAAGAACGCCACCGCCGTCGTCGCCAGCGTCCAGAACTGGATATGGTGATGTTCCGTATTTGCCGCGTTCAGCGCCCAAGTGAACTGACTCCAGGCCCACCACACCAGCCAGAACACCAGCACAGCCTGCCCCACACCGGTCCAGTTGAACTCGTGGTGCAGTAGTCCCACAACCTGCGTGACCGAATAGACAAACACCAAGTCGAAGAACAGTTCAACGAACGTTGCGCTCTGATCCTCTGGTGAAGTGATGGGTTTTGAAATGGAAGACACAGCGGACGCGCACACCAGGGTACACTGCTCCGCCGTGATTGCGATATCGGCTAGGTGAAGAACTCAGTTACTTCCTGGAAATTCACGATGTGACTTTGAGCCGTGACGGGTTCGATGTAGTAGAACGTCCGGCCCGACGGGGTCTCGTGGACCTGCTTGCCCCAGTCAACACCCATTGCGGAATAGATCGTGGCCGCGACGTCCTCTGGATAGATCGGGCGTTTCTCATGCCAGCCCGATTCCACGATCGTGGCCCCCATTTCGTCCGTTTTGCCGAGAACGCGGCCGCCCTTCACACCTCCGCCAGCGAACAAAGCAGAGAACGCACCTGGGAAGTGGTCTCTGCCGTTAATGACGCTCAAGGGGCCAGGGGTCCGACCAAATTCACCCATGCAAACTACCAGGGTTTCGTCTAACAGCGAAGTCCCGTCTGTCCGTTTCGTCCCAGAGAGGTCATCCAACAGTGGGGCCAGTGCTGAATCCAGTTCTAACGAGACTTCCTGGTGCGTCGAAGGGTAGGGGTTGCCTGCCCGTCTTGGCCGGTCCGAGCCGTAGATGTTGGAGTGTTGGTCCCAGTTGTAGACGTCTACGAATATGAAGTGCGTTCCCGCGTCGGCCTCGATCAAGTTACGCGCCAAGATACAGGCGTCACCGGTACGCGAGTTCCCATAGCGCGTCCGCTCTTCGGACGGTAGCTGGAAGATGCGGGCGGCGCGCGGGTCCGACATCAGTCGAACCGCACCTTCGTAGTGATCGTTGTAATCGCGATAAGTCTTGGCGGCCAGCGATGTCTCGGTACGCAATCGCTCATCAAACTCTTTGAGTAGCTTCCAGCGGCGCTCGAAGTCTGGCTTGTCCTCCGGTGCCAAAGCGTAGGCTGACAACTTCGTCGTCGTGTCGATGTGGAACGGCGTGTTCTTCGCCGGCAAGAAACCAGAATTAACCAACCCAGCCTGGTTGCGAACCACATTCATGGCTACGTAAGGCGGTAGTGTGTCGGTGTCTCGGCGACGGGATGCGTACTCGGTGGCAACGATCGCCCCAATCGCTGGAATCTCCTTCGACAAAGCTAAGTTCAGCGGATGGCCAGTCTGAATGTAGTACTGCGCCCTACCGTGTACGGCGTCCCATGCGCCCATCGAGCGTGCCAGCAGAAATTTGTCGAATCGCTCGGCTAGCTGCGGATACAGAGCGTAAGGCCACTTGCCAATATCTCCGCTCACGTTCCGGATATCGAATTCCTCCGGAGTCCACGCGCCTTCCTTTAGATCCCAAGTGTCGACCTGGCTCTGCCCACCGTCGAGCATGAGGACCAAACAGAACCTCGCCGATCCACGCGGGTTTGCCCGCGACTGCGCCTTCACCTGAGTCGGATTCCACAGGGAGTGAAAGAAGTACCCACCGCCCAACGCGGCACCTGCGCGGATCACCTCGCGTCGAGTGGAAAGACTGTCGAAATAGCCCATCGTCCTTCGCCTCCGCCCTAATCGTTGAAAATGAAATCAAGCTTGTTCATCAGCAGCCACTGCAAGTCTTCGAGTCCCTGTTGTCGGTTCGTTGCCATCAGTTCCGAGGACCTCGCGGTCTCTTCCGGCTCGGGTGGTCGCGACAAGAAGCGATAGTACAGCTCTTCGATCATTTGCTCGTCACTGAGAGCGGGCTCCTGGCTGAGCAGTTCTGCCAAGAAGCTTCCCGGTGCAGCGACTACGCGCTCGGTGACGAACGGGCTATTCATCAACATGATGGCTTGATCAATGGCCCCCTGGTTATTGCGTTCTGAGTAGTCCCGGTTCGCCTGGCCAAATACTTTGAGGAAGAAAGCCGCGTTCGTGAACCGGCGCATGTCTTCAGGTGAGCGCGTCTCGGTGGCATAGTGCACCGTAAGATCGGTGCCGCGAATCGGAATCTCCTCAAACATGTTGGTTGCCGAGACGATCGCGTCGTAGATCTCCTCAGACGTCAGCCGGCGCACGAACTTGCGTGCATAGTACTTCGCATAAGAAGCCTTCCACTCGCCGGGGAACTTGGAAGAGAGCTGATACGCACTCGAGGTCGCGATCAACCGCAACAATCGCTGGATGTCGTAACCGTGTTCTGCAAAGTCGACCGCGAGAGCGTTGAGTAATTCTGGATGAGACGGCTGGATGGACCACCCTTCAGGCGGCGGATTTTTCGGATCTTGACGTGCCAGGTCAAAGTCGAAAACCGGGTCGACGATTCCGACCCCCATCATTTCCGCCCAGAACATGTTCACAGTCGCCCGAGCGAACTGTGGGTGTGAAGTGATCATCCGTGCGAACTCGTCTCGGAGCGGCTTGTTCGGGTCTGGCTTTTCGCCAGTCAGAATGAACGCGGGCTCGATCATCTCCTTGCCCATTCGAGGCACTCGGTTTACGCTCTCGCCCGCCGCGCTATATCCTTCGCCGTAATCGTCGATCGAATACTCATCCCGTGCCGTTGATATCTCGGTGCGGCGCAGGATACGTGTCTTTCCGAAGAAAGCCGCCTGCTGCCAGAAGTCATTTCGCTTCTGCTCGGTCAACCACAAATTGACCTTCTCAAGATGATTGCGCCCATCGTGGCAAGAGACGCACTGCAGATTGAGTCCTAGAAAGTGCATCGCCGTATGGACGGCGATCTCATCGGAAGTGTCTTCATGCACCGTGTCGACGCACGTGGCACCGATGATTACCCACCGAGCCAGATAGCTAGCGGGACCGTCATACCAATTGCTCACCGCTTCTGCCGTCAGCATGAGCCACACCATCTCGTCGTAGGACGTATTGATTTGCAGTGCGTTGTAGACCCACTGGTAGAAGAGGTTCTTGCCGTCGTTGCCGATTCGGTTGCCGTTCGCGCGCGCAAGGTCACCAAACCAGTACGTCCACTTTGACAAGAACGGGCGACTGCCGATCAGAGAGTCGACAAGCTTGTCGCGCTTGTCGGGTGCAGTCGAGGCGACGAAGCTCTTCACCTCGGCCGGGGCGGGCGGCCGTCCCGTCAGATCCAGATAGACCCGACGGATGAAATCCGTATCGCTGGCCAGCGGAGCATGCGGTATCCCGTCGGCCTCCATCTTGCCGAAGATGTAGTCGTCAACTAGGTTCCTACGGGCAACCGTGCCAGCAGATTCGTCAGTACTGCCAGCGACAGAAGCGGTAAGCTCGGACGCACTAGTCCTGTTGTCCACCGCGCCCGCAACCCGGTGCGATTGATCCATCTTCGGAGTAGCGGGGGTCTGTGTGAATGCCGGTCGTCCCCACGCCAACAACAGCACGCCAGCCAATAACAATGCTCCGGCTCCGGCCCATCTCTGCTGAGAAACTTGCATGCGCAACATGGCACTCTCCCTCAAACTGGCGCCAGTATACATCCAGAAGCAGCATTCAGGTTATAGCTTTTTCTACGAACGGCGGTGGCCTCGTCGCGTTTCGGCGCAGCCTGAGCTGTACTTTGGCGAACTTCATCATTCTCGCCGCGTGCCAGCAATCGACGTGGACCGCTGTTCGTCCAAAGCCGCGACCTGCCTGCTCCGGTCGAACTGACCCGCGAGAAGACTATCGACGCATATGGCTGCGACCAAACCGCGCCCAACGCCACGAGACGCTATGAGGCCAAGTAAACTAACCCCATGGCCACGCCGACAGAGATTCTTCACCGGGACGATCTCTCTCTCGGCGGATTTGCTGGCCTTCGCGAACATCGCCTGGTCACTGACTCCAAAGCTTGGGGCACCCATCGGGCCCCGGGCGCTTGGGACGGCCTCGGCCACTTTGTCTATCTAGCCGATGCACGCTTCGTGCCTCACGGTGAGACCCGCCTGCATCCTCATCGCGAGATCGACGTCATTTCTGTCATGGTTGAGGGTCGCATCGCCCACGAGGGCTCTCTCGGCGACGGTGAGCAACTCAACGCCCCCGACGTTCAGGTGCAGCGAGCCGGAGGGGAAGGCTTCACGCATAACGAAGTGAACCCCGACGACGCGGGCAACCGCATGATCCAACTCTGGTCCCTGCCTGAAACATCCGGCCAACCCGCTGGATACAAGACCTACAGCCCCGCTTGGGGCACCCTCACGCGCGTCTACGGCGGACCTGCCGAACAGCAAGATACCTTCGCTGGCCATACCGTCATCGAGGTTGGCCTCCTTCATGCAGGTGATACGGCGTCAGCTGCTGGCGACTTCATCGCCTACCTCACCAAGGGCAGTGGCACGTCCTCCGGCACAGCCGTTGCCGACGGAGACCTCCTCCGCGGAAGTGATCTTCAGTTCACCGCCGACGAGGACACCCAGCTCATCGTCATCCGCCTCTTGTAAGCTGTCTCCAGGTATCCGACCATGAAATTGTTCAGGACAGCGGGTCTCTGCTCCGCCGCACTCATCGCTCTCGCCGCTTGCACCATGCAGGAAGAAACCAATCTACTTCTCCAAGAATGGACCGGGCCCTTCGGAGGTGTCCCTCCGTTTGATCAGGTCGAAGTCGACGACTTCAAGCCCGCGCTTGAACAAGGCATTGCCCTCAACCTCGCCGAGATCGATGCCATCACCGACAACGCAGAGCCCGCCACCTTCGAGAACACCATCGCCCCGCTTGAGCGGTCCGGCAAGGCGCTCAATCGCGCCATCGCCTCGTACTGGGTCTGGGCTTCCACGATGTCGACGGATGAGTTCCGCGAAGTCGAGTCGGAACTAGAGCCGAAGCTGGCCGCCTACCAGGACCAGATCAACCAGAACGCCGATCTATTCGCGCGTGTCGAAGCCGTCTACGAGTCGCCCGAGAAGGATCAGCTCTCGACCGAGCAGCAGCGCCTCGTCTGGGACTACTACACCGACTTCGTACGCGCCGGTGCCAACCTCTCTGAAGCAGACAAAGCGCGGATCGCTGAGATCAACCTGCGACTCGCCACGCTCTACACCGACTTCTCCAGCAACCTGCTCCACGACGAAGAGAGCTACGTACTCTATCTCAACGAAGACCAGCTGAGCGGCCTCCCTGAATCGTTCGTCGAAGCCGCCGCTGCTGCCGCGACCGAGCGTGGCCACGATGGCGAGTACGCCATCACCAACACCCGCTCCTCGATGGATCCCTTTCTCACTTATTCCGATGAACGCGACCTGCGCGAGCAGGTTTGGCGGACGTACTACAACCGCGGCGACAATGGCGACGAGTACGACAACAACGCTGGCATCTCCGAGATTCTTCAGCTACGCGCCGAGCGCACCAAGCTGCAAGGCTATGAGACGTTCGCCCACCGCGCCATCGAGAAGCAGGTCGCGGGCACGCCCGAAGCCGCCATGGATCTCCTCATGAAGGTTTGGCCGTTTGCGGTCGCCCGCGTCGGCGAAGAGGTCGCCGACATGCAGGCCATCGCCAATGCCGAAGGTGCCGACATCACCATCGCCGCTTGGGACTACCGCTACTACGCCGAGAAGGTTCGCAAAGACAAATACGACCTCGACGCCAACGAAGTGAAGCAGTACCTGCAACTCGAAAAACTCCGCGAAGCCATGTTCTGGGCCTCGGGGCAGCTCTACGGTTTCGAGTTCGAGCAGGTCGATAACGTCCCCGTCTATCACCCCGACGTCCGCGTCTGGGAAGTCACGCGCGACGGCGCGCATGTCGGCCTGTGGTACTTCGATCCCTACGCACGTGCTGGCAAGCGCTCCGGTGCTTGGATGAACGACTACCGCGCGCAAGAGCGCATGGACACAGAGGTCACGACGATTGTCTCGAACAACTCGAACTTCGTGAAAGGCACCCCTGGCGAGCCCGTACTCATCTCCTGGGACGACGCAGAGACGATGTTCCATGAGTTCGGCCACGCTATACACGGCCTCAACTCCGACGTCACCTACCCGTCGCTTTCGGGCACCAACGTCGCCCGCGACTACGTCGAGTTCCCCTCGCAAATCAATGAGCGTTGGCTGTCGACTCCTGAAGTCCTGAACCAGTTCGCGCTGCACCACGAGACCGGTGAGCCGATTCCGCAAGAGCTGGTCGACAAGATCAAACAAGCCGCGACGTTCAACCAAGGCTTCGCCACCACCGAGTACTTGGCGAGCGCGCTCGTCGACATGAAGTTCCATACGATCGCTGACCCGGGTGACATCGATCCCGACGTCTTCGAACGCGAGACACTAGCTGAGATCGGCATGCCTGATGAGATTCCGATGCGGCACCGTACGCCGCAATTCGCTCACATCTTTTCTAGCGAGGGCTACGCCGCTGGCTACTATTCCTATCTCTGGGCTGAAGTGTTCACCGCTGACGCATTCGAGGCGTTCCTCGAAGCCGACGGACCCTACGATCCGGAAGTCGCCAAGCGGCTCTATGACAACGTCATGAGCATCGGCAACACCATCGACCCAGCCGAGGGCTATCGCAACTTCCGCGGACGCGACTTCGACACGAATGCCCTCATGCGCGATCGCGGTTTCCCGGTCGTCGAGTAGCTGCGCGTCCTTATTGCGGAGCAGGGTAGTAGCCCTTGCGGGAATAGACCGTCAGGCCGCCCTGCTTCGTCTTCAATTGGATCTTGCGGAACTTTGTCGAGTCCTCACTCTTGGACCTGTAGCCGATGCTGTACTGGCTGCGCAGATCCTCTTCAATACGGTCGAAGATTTCATCGAGCGTGAGGTCGTCAGACAACTTGTAGAGTTGGCCGCCCGTTTCTTCCGACATTTCGCGCAACACCTTGTCACCCTCCACACGCATACGTCCACGACCGCCCCTGCCGCCGCCTTGTCCCTCCGTGTCGACAAAGTAAATGCTGTAGATAATCCCGTCTACGCGGTGTACGGCTTCGATCGCCTCTTCGACTGACAGCTTGCTGCCGTAGTCGGCACCGTCTGAAATCACCACTAAAGCCTTGCGCCCGGCCTGGTCGGTCAACACCTCGTCGGCCGATAGATAGACCGCATCGTAGAGTACGGTTCCCACACCCGCCGGACGCGCGGAGCGAGGACCGCCTCGTCCACCATTAGGAGGTCGTCCACCTGGGTAGCCTCCACGGGGAGGGCGCGTACCGGGGATCCCACCGCCTGGAAACTGAAAATACCGGCCCGGGCGACGCATTTCGAACGAGATGGGAGTCTCCAATCGGTCGAGGGCGACGTCGAGCCGTTCTTTCGAGTCCGTCAAATTCTGTAGCAGTTCCGTGTCGATGTCGAAGCTAATGACGAACGCCTGGTCCTGCTTCTTGAGCACACGGTCGAAGAAGCGATAGCTCGCCGTGCGCTGCTCTTCGAGCACACACCACTGGCTCAAGCTCGTGTCGACCAGCAGCCCAATCGTGAGCGGCAGGTCGGCCTGGCGTGAGAAGTATTCGATGATCTGTTTCTTGCCATCCTCCTTCAGCTGAAAATCATCCTTCTCAAGGTCATGGATCAGCGCCCCGTTTTTGTCGCGTACCGTGGCGAACACGTTCACGACTTCGACGTCCGTCGAGAAGACCGTGTCCTCTTGACCAGGGGCAATGAGCGGCAGCAAGAGCAACAGCGCCGCGGGAGATAAGAGGTGAGAGTACTGCACTTTCTCTAGACTGACGTTAGCCTAACCCGCCCCGTTCCGAGTGCCCGGTTAAAGATTCGTAAACTCGCGGCTTGACACGGCCAGTCGGGCACTCTTGCTACACTGTGCCGATTCTATGAGTGGCGCCGAACTACGAATTCCTGTCATCGACCTGGTCGTCATCCTCGCTTATCTAGCGGGAATCGTTTTCGTCGGCCTTTGGGTAACTCGCCGGATGGAGATGACGGGCGAGGCCTACTTTCTTGGTGGCCGATCGCTTCGCTGGCCCATGATCGGCGCGGCTCTGTTCGCCTCCAACATTTCAACCATCCACTTGGTCGGATTGGCTGGCGCTGGCTATAGTTCGGGCCTTCTGCAGGGCAACTACGAGTGGATGGCGCCATTCACGCTGATTATTCTCTCGCTCGTCTTCGCGCCGTTTTACTTCCGCAACAAGATCGGGACCCTGCCCGAATACATCGAAAAACGCTTCGGTCCGAGCTCACGATCGTTCCTCGCCTTCATGGGCATCCTGGGAGCGCTATTCATCCACATTGGCATCAGCCTCTACGCGGGCGCGAAGGTCTTCGAGCAATTCTTCGGCATCAACGTATTGGTGTCGATTCTGCTGATCTCTGCACTGACGGCCATCTATACCGTCGTCGGCGGCCTGAAGGCTGTCGTGGTCACTGAGACAATCCAGACTGTGCTGCTGATCGGCGGCTCGCTGATCGTGACCATTCTCGCGATTCAGGCGCTGCCCGGCGCGGGCATTCACTCTTGGGCAGAACTCAAGGCGGCGGTCGGCCCAGAGCGGCTTGAGGTAATCACGTTCGACAAGTCCACGGAAGCCGATATCCTGTCCTTCATACTCGGCTATTGGGTGCTGGGCGTGTGGTACTGGTGTACCGATCAGACGATCGTGCAACGCGTGCTCGCTGCTCGCACCGAGCGCGACGCTCAGCTCGGGCCGCTCTTCGCTGGCTTCTTGAAGATTCTCCCGATGTTCATCCTGGTCTTCCCCGGTGTGATCGCCTTCGCAATCTACAGCGACCAGATCGGCACCGACGCTGACCAAGCTCTCCCGTTCTTGATCCAAGAGCTGGTGCCGATTGGTCTCCGTGGATTGATCACCGCTGGCCTGCTCGCAGCCCTGATGAGTACGATCGCCGCCGCGCTCAACAGTTGCGGCACGCTCGTAGCGGTCGACATCGTCGCTCGCCTCAGGCCCGGTACGACCGATGCGCAGCAGGTCACCATTGGGCGCTGGTCCGCGGTCGGAGTGATGATACTCGCCATCGCTTGGTCGACCCAGGGCGACAAGTTCAGCTCAATCTTCGTAGCCGTACAGCAGATCGCCGCGGCAATCGCGCCGCCGATTACTGCCGTTTTCCTGATGGGAGTTTTCTGGAAGCGCGGAACGCAGCAGGCAGCCCTCTGGACGCTGATGTTCGGGCTCGTGATGGGCGTGACCGGCTTCCTCGTCGACACGCCGCTCATCGGTTCCGGAGCAGACCGCCATCCCATACTCGCCAGTACCCGACTGCTTACCGACGGCCTCGGCATCCCCTTCTTGCGCCAGGCTGGCTATCAAGCGTTCATCTGCATGGGAGTCTTCTACCTCATTAGCAAAGCCACCCCACCGCCGCCCAGGGAAAAGATCGACGGCCTCACCTGGGACAACCCGCTAGAAGTCCTCACCCGCCCACACACCGGCGAAGGCATCGACCCCCGCAAGGTTGCTGGGGTGTTGGCGTTGACGATGGTTGCTCTCTACGTGGCAATGGGGTGATAAGAACCAACCTCATCAGTCGCCTTCAGGCGGCTCTCCAAATAGGCCAGGCCTTCTAGGCCTGGCTACGAAACCGCCCCACTCCCGCAGTTTCTTCAGCCCCCTTCAGGGGGCTTACCAACTCCTGCTACACTACGTCACCGCCGCGCCGCCGGCGTTCCACCCAAGGGCACGCTGTTCGCCTTTCCAAACACGCGAACACGATGCCCAACAACGTCTATTCCGAAATCCATCTGCATATCACCTGGCACACAAAAACCGGCGCTGCTATCGACTCCTCCTTCGAGCAGAACCTGCACGCCTACCTGCGTGACTACGCCGAACGCTCACCGGACGTTCACGTCCATGCCGTCGGAGACGTCGCAGACCACGTTCAACTGGCAGTCACTGTACCGCCAGCCCTAGCGGTCAGCGACTGGCTCGGAAAGCTCAAAGGTGCCAGCGCACACCACGTCAATCATCGCCTCGCTAATCGGCGGACGTTCGCCTGGCAGGCAGGCTACTGCGTCGTCAGCTTCGGCACGAAAGATCTGCCCTGGGTCGTGGACTACATCAAGCTCCAGAAAGAGCACCACGCCAGCGGCAACGTCCACGACCGCCTAGAGCGGTGGGAAGAAGGGAGGGGGCTGGCCGACGCCTACCGCAACCAGCCGTAAAACGACTGGCCTGACCATGAGCCCCGTAAACGGGACTGAAAAGAACCGACCTCATCAGCCGCCTTCAGGCGGCTCTCCAGGTAGGCCAGGCCTTTTAGGCCTGGTTACGAAACCGTGGTGCCCTTCTTCTCTTCAGCCCGCTTTAGCGGGCTTTCTGAGTGTCGGCCGGTAGAATTTCGAAGGGAGGACAATTTGCAAATATCTGCGGGATCTGAAAAGCGTGCGGCCTTAAAGGCCGCACGAGAATTGCTTGAGCAAGACGACGAGTCGATCATCTACGTGGCCCTAGAGCTGCGCCGTTGCCTCGAGGCCATTGTGTACGAGAAGCTCTGGGTCTATCGGCACCGACTCCCTGCGGACTCGGTCCACAAATGGCAACCGTACCAAGCGTTCCGGGCACTTCTGCTCATGGAGCCCGACGCCGGATTTACGGCCATGATAGGGGTCTCGCGACAGGCATCACCAGAGTCAACAGATCGCTTGCCCAGCCTCATAGGCGTTGACCACAGGCCGAAACTCCAGTGGCTCCGTGCGACCTATCACAAACTAGGTTCGTTCCTGCACGCGCGCTGGTCTTTTGAGAAACGGACTGTCCCGACCGCTCCGGAAGACCGTCGTGAGTTTCTGGCACGACTCCTTCTTGAACTCGAACCGTTTGTTGGACCGACGGTCACTATGGCACTTCCCGTTGACGTTGTTGCGTTTGAATGCGAGTTCTGTCAGACAACGATCCAAACCGCTAGATGCGCGCTTGAAGAACTCAGTGAGGTCGAATGTGTCGGGTGCGACTGTCGAGAGAGACGGAGATGATTTCCGATTTCACTTGGATGTATTGAGGGCGGCCTGCTCGAAGTGCAACGAGGAGAACCTGTTACCGGTTCAGAAGGTATGCCTGGGTTTTCGATTCTCGTGCCAGCGGTGCGGCCAGGTCCATTCCATCGTTGACCACCACTGGGAGTTCCAGCCGGTCGGCGATCCCCCTACCGATGACCCGACCGAATGACAGGTCTTTCCTCTGTCCAAAAAATCGGGCCGGCTTCAAACGAAACCGGCCCGGAAGGAGGGAATAATTCGCCGAGGCGAATAGCTGTCGAGTCTTTTAGCCCAACAACACCTGTGCGCTGGTTTAACGTGCGTCCGATAGGGACGGCTGCCACAGGAGGGAAACAGCCGGCCCTATCGGGTAACGTGCAGCGCAATCGGGGAGGACAAGCCGCACGTCTGATACACCTCTACGAGCAGCCCGAGGTCGAGCCGCAGTTCTCGCACTTATAACAGGAGCCGTTTGCGACCATAATCGACCCGCACTCGGCGCACAAAGGCGCGTCCTGCGAATGTCGTGTCTCAAACTCCAGTGCCTGCTGCGGTCCTTCTTCGGTGGGACGAAGCTTTGTCGTCGCCCCCGCTTCCGTCGTCTTATATTTCGGCGACACGAAACGTCCACCTATCCAGCGGAAAATATAATCTGTCAGCGACTTCGCGTAGTGGATCTCTGGGTTATTCGTCCAGCCCGACGGTTCATACCGCACGTGCTGGAACTTCTCGACCAGATCCTTCAGCGGCACACCGTACTGCAATGACAGTGAAACCGCAGTCGCGAACGAATCCATCAGGCCCGAGATCGTCGAGCCCTCTTTCGACATCTTGATGAAGACTTCGCCTGGTACGCCGTCTTCAAACAGCCCCACGGTGATGTAGCCTTCGTGGCCGCCCACCGAAAATTTGTGGGTGACCGACGCACGCTCATCCGGCAACCGTCGGCGATACGGTTTCGGGGTGCTCTTGACCTTCCCTGCGCTCTTCTCAACAGTCGAGAGCGGTTGCGCCTGCTTCGAACCATCGCGGTAAACCGCCACGGCCTTCAGACCCAAGCGCCACGACTCCAGGTAAGCCTCCATGATCTCGTCGACCGTGGACTCCTGAGGCATGTTGATCGTCTTGGAGATCGCACCCGAAACAAATGGCTGTACCGCCGCCATCATGTGGATGTGTCCGCGGTAATGGATCGAACGCGTACCGTTCTGCGGCTCGAAGCTCGTATCGAAGACCGTCAGGTGCTCATCCCTCAGAAGCGGCGCGCCTTCGATCGTGCCCGTCGAGTCGACATGATCGACAATCTCGGAGACTTGAGCGTCTTTGTAGCCCAACTCGGCGAGTGCTTCAGGCACCGTGTTGTTGACGATCTTGATCAGCCCACCGCCCACCATCTTCTTGTACTTCACCAGCGCTAGTTCCGGCTCAATGCCAGTCGTGTCGCAATCCATCATGAAGCCGATTGTGCCGGTCGGTGCGATGACGGTCGTCTGCGCGTTGCGGTAGCCGTACTTCTCACCGACAGCGTAGGCGTCTTTCCAGACTTCCTCAGCAGCGTCGCGCAGGGTGGTGTCGTCATAGTTGCGAGGCAGCTTTGCTGCAGCGTCGCGGTGCATCGCGATCACGCTCAAGAAGCTGTCACGGTTCGGTGCGTAGCCAGCGAACGGTCCGCCGTGGTCGCCTGCGATGCGTGCCGAGGTCAGGTACGCCTGGCCGCACATCAATGCCGAGATCGCGCCTGCGATGTCGCGGCCCTTCGCGCTGTCATACGCCAAGCCCTGGGACATTAGCAGTGCGCCCAGGTTGGCAAAGCCGAGACCTAACGGACGGAAGTCGTGAGAGTTCTTTGCGATACGCGCCGTCGGATAGCTCGCCGAGTCGACCAAAATCTCCTGCGCCAAAATCAACGTGTCGACCGCGTGACGGAACGCCTCAACGTTGAACTTGCGATTGCGCTCGCGAAACTTCATCAGGTTCAGCGACGACAAGTTGCAGGCCGAGTCGTCGAGGAACATGTACTCCGAGCAAGGGTTTGACGCATTGATCCGATCCGTCGCCTTGCAGGTATGCCAGCGGTTGACCGCCGTGTCGAACTGCATGCCAGGGTCGCCACACTGGTGCGTCGCTTCCGCGATGTCACGCAGCAGCTTACGCGCCTTCTTGCGGTCTTTCGGCTGTCCGGTCAGCACCGAGCGCGTCCACCAATCACCGTCCTCTGAGGCGGCTTCCATGAATTCGTCAGTCGCGCGTACCGAGTGGTTCGCGTTCTGGAACGCGATCGAAGAGTAAGCGGCCCCATCAATCGAACCGTCGAAGCCCGCGTCAATCAACGCCCAGGCCTTGCGCTCTTCGGCAGCCTTGCAGTTGATGAACTGTTCAATGTCGGGGTGCTCCGCGTTGAGGATCACCATCTTCGCCGCCCGACGTGTCTTGCCGCCCGACTTGATGACGCCCGCGAAGGCGTCAAAGCCCTTCATGAATGAGACCGGCCCCGAAGCCCGTCCGCCGCCAGCCAGCGACGCGTCGTCCTCGCGAATCTTCGAGAGGTTCGAACCGGCGCCAGATCCCCACTTAAACAACATCCCCTCGGTCTTCGCGAGGTCCATGATCGACGACAGCGAGTCGTCCACGGAATTGATAAAGCAAGCCGAGCACTGTGGCGTGTGAACGTCCGGGCGGATGGCGTTGATCTTTCCCGCCTCCGCATCCCAAGTCCACCCGTATCCGCGCTGATCTTGAACACCGACGTTGAACCAGACCGGCGAGTTGAAGCTCGCCATCTGGTGCAGCATGATGTGGGCGAGTTCGTGGCGGAAGTTTTCGCGATCTTCATCGCCCGCGAAGTAGCCTTTCTGCCCGCCCCAGTCCGCAATCGTATCGACCACGCGATGCACCAGTTGACCGACGCTCGACTCACGGTCGGCCTCACCAACCGTGCCGTGAAAGTACTTGCTCGCGACGATGTTCGTCGCCGTCTGCGACCAGTCGCGAGGCGCGTCGATGTCGTGCTGCTCAAACACCGTCTCGCCCTTCATGTTCGTAATCGAGGTGCTGCGCTTCTCCCACTCGATTAGGTCGTAAGGGGTCTGGCCCGGTTCTAGGTCCCGCGTGAAGTACCGGGAAAATGACAGCCCGCGGCGGGTGGGCTGGGAGGTGAAATCGGAAACTGCTTCCGCAGTTGTGAGGTCGACGCGAATTTCGCCCATCAGTCTAAAAGCTCCTCATCCCTCTAAAATCTTTCTCACGCACGAGCCGTCGACAGCCGGGCGCGGGAAAAACGACCTCAGCGGCTACTCACTCTACGTTTTCGGGGTCTCCGCCAAGCCCTTCCAAGCGGGCAACTACATGGCCCAAATTGGCGGTGACAGTCACCTAGTCTACAGGATCTAGTGGCTAAGTCAACGGCAAAATGCTACATATTGGGGTCGAGTTGAAACTGAGCGGACCTACGGCTTCCGTCGTTTTTGTACTCGACTCGGAACTCCGTAGAATTCAACAATTTGGCGAGGGGCAAGTTGCGAAGTCGTTCAGAGTCACTACATCCGTAGTATTTTTTGTTTTAAGCACCCCTGCCAGGGGGTGCTGACTCCCGGCAGGGGCATCGTATCACTACTCGGCTAGTTTTCGGGCGGACCGGCCGTCAAAACCTCGTCCAAGATCGTGATCGCCTGGTCTATATGACGCCGTTCAATGATGTACGGCGGCAAGAACCGAAGTATGTTGCCAGACGTGCAATTCATGAGCAGACCTTTCTCCTGGGCGGCGGGTACGACCCACCCTCCAGCGTTCGTCAACTCTAGCCCGATCATCAAACCTTGGCCACGAGGCCCGACGACGGACTTGTGCTTCATCGCCAATTCGTCGAGGCGTCGGGTGAAATACATGCCGTGCTCCTTGATCATCGGCAGCAGCTCCGACATCATGTCTAAGAACTCGAGCGCTGCCCGGCACGCCAACGGCCCACCACCGAACGTCGACCCGTGAGTTCCTGGCGTAATCATCGCCGCGGCTTTCTCGTTGCAGATCACCGCACCAAGCGGCAGCCCGCCCGCGAGCGGCTTGGCGGCTGTCAATACGTCTGGATGAATATCCACCGGATTCGGGTCGTCCTCGGTCGGACGATTCCACAGTTGGAACGCGAAGTACGAGCCCGCACGACCCAAACCACACTGGATCTCGTCCAACACGAGCAGCGCATCGTGCTTGTCGGCCAGTTCACGCGCCGTGCGTGCGAACTCGCGCGACATCGACACGATGCCGCCCTCGCCCATCAGCGGCTCGAACAAAATGGCGCAGGTCTTGTCGCTGACGGCGGCTTTGAGCGCCTCAACGTCGTTCGGATCGATGAACTTCACACCAGGGATCAGCGGCTCATACGGCTCACGATACTTCGCCTGACCGGTGACCGAAATCGCGCCAAGAGTCCGTCCAGCAAATGATTCGTTCAGCGCCACGATCTCGAATTTGTCCTTCGACTTGGTCTGCCCGTACGCCTTACAGATCTTGAGCGCCAACTCCACCGACTCCGCCCCACTATTGGAAAAGAACGTTCGTTCCAGACCGCTAATCTCCGCCAACCGCTTCGCGAGGGCACCCTGGTAGTGATGGTAGTAGAGGTTCGAACAGTGGATCATCTTGCCCATCTGATCGCGCATCACCTTCACCAGACGCGGATGGCCGTGGCCCACAGCATTCACGCCGATTCCCGTAATGAAATCGAGGTAGCGCTTGCCTTCTGGGTCGTAGACGTAGCATCCCTTGCCACGCTCCAACATCAAGTTGTAGCGACCGTAGCTCTGGACCACGCTCTCTTGTTCGACTGCCTTGATGGCGTCGATCTCTGGCGTTGTGTTTTCTGCAGCTGATGCCATGATTGGCTCCTTAACCTACCTGAACCCTGCGCCTAGCCGTTGCGACATTGTCGCATCGAACTCTAGGCGACTATATTTCTGGGACCGCGAACCACAGCCGGCCTCGCCGGAGAGCCGCGGGGCTAGGTCGATAGAGAAACGACGACCTGACCGCGACTCACCATACGGCGAAAGCCGCCGAGCGAGCGCAGTCGCAAGAGATCCAATTTGCCGTCGATGCTCATCGGAAAGATACCGATATTATATAGCCGCTAGTACCCGAGGATCACGCCAAACGACCGGAAGGCACCGTACAGAGCCAGCACGAACAGAAACGCCATGACGGCATTCTCCCACCAATGGTTCTGGTGCTCCTCGCCGATGAACTGTTTGCCAGCCGTTATCCGCCAAATGCCACCGGCCACCAGCGGGATCAGTACCACCTGAGCGCTATTTGCGGCCAGGGTCAAGGTCACAAAGTCTGGCATGCCGGGAATGGTCCAAATCAGTGGTGAAATCAGGCACCACAGAATAATTGCTCGATGCGTCGGGTGTGCCCGGCGGTCCTCGCGCGTCGAGTGCTTTCGCGTCTTCCACCACAAGAAAGAGTGACTACCGAGTGCCGCCAGCCCGACCGCGTGCCCGACGATCGAGGTGAATACCGCTGAGAAGACTCCCAGGTAGAACAACAGACGCCCACCGGGCCCCAGCACGTCGCTTAGCAAGTTAGGCAGATCGTCCAGGTTACTGATCTGGCGGTCGGGATACAGCAATTCGGCGCCCAAGATCCAGACCGCAATGTTGAGGATGATCATGGCGATGATCCCCAGCAGCAGATCGTATACCTGAACCTTGCGATACTGCGGCCCATTCCAACCCTTCGCCTCGAGAAAGTACGGGTAGACCAGGTTCATGAACGAGCCCCCGACCGCACCGATCATTGCCAGCGCCACCATGACCGCCGAGAACTCTCCTGTTTGGCCGGGCATCTCCATGCGATAAAGGCCGCGCAAGACTTCGAGCCCGTTGAAGCCAACCCACACCGCGGAGCCGACGAACGAGATCGATAACAGCCCGAGGAAGAGCTTGAACATCGCTTCGAGCGAGTCATAGCCGCCCTTGAGAATCAAGACGAGGGCAATCGCGTTGCACAGGATCGCCCACATCCACACCTCGCCCACGCCGAAGACGTTGCGGCATACCTCACCCACGCCCACGGTCATGTACGAGAGATAGAAGTGCCCCATGACGATCGAACCGAAAAACAAAATCGGAGCGTAGGCAGAGTGGAAGCGAACCAGCCCATCGAGCACGCCCTCGCCATGTTGGTTACAGAGTTGATAGCGACCAATCAGCGACACCAACACGAACCGCATGAACACGGCGATGACGAGCACCCACAGCAACGAGTAGCCGTAGTTGCTACCTGCGACACCCATGTCGACGATGTCACCAGCACCGAGCCAAGTGAGCACGACAATGATGCCGGGTCCAAAGGCTTTCAGGAATTCGAGAAACGTTTTCGGGACAGGTGCGGGACTGGGTTGGTTTATTGATTCACTCATGTGGACCGCCGAAGGCGTTCTGACAGTCTACATGGAGTGAGCCGTTCTGGCGTCTGTCTTTAGAGCGGTAGCGCCGACTAGCGTCATACGCATCACCTACATCAACCATGCACGAACGAGAACGTGACCGCTAGCTGAGCCGTAATTTTCACCGGCTCCCTAACGTTCGTGCCAGCTTGTAAGCCGACCGCCGAATCGTGCCACTGGCAGCCGTTCTGGCCCTCTGGAGCTCTCGGATCAGGTTGTTTCCTGCATTTCCCAATAATAGGAAGTAACTTTTCAGCCCAGTTGGCAGATGTCCGGTGTCTGGAGCTCTAGCATTTTGGGCCGTGCGGCCACGATCGCTACTAGATGGAATTGCTGGACCTAGTCTATGCGGCAGGAAGCTTTGGATGCGACAAGACCTTGGCGACGAAGGGCGAGGTCATGGCCTGGACTAGCGCGCTGTAGTTTGGGTGGAACGCGATCTCGCTTCCAACGGGCAGGCGAGTTCCCACGTCGACAACTAGATGGTCGCTGCTGGCCCCGAGTACTTTAATCCCTGAACTAGCGCGGAGGCCGCATGGATCGACGTCCTGGCGGCCCAGCGCGAGAATCGTCCGCGCTCTAGGACCCAGATAGGCAACCGCAGGCTTCTCCCCGAAGGCCGTTTGAGCAATCACGCCCCAAGGCTCTGACGGCTTAAGTTTCGACTCGATCACTTCTGCAATCAGCGTGAAGGCGTCTGTGTGCAGGCCGTCGATCGGTTGCCGATGGAGTGGTTCGCAACCGAGCAGGACTGATTCTCCCAGGCGAAGATTGTCAATGCGACCGGTGTCTGCACCGCCGAGCGCCCAGCATAGATTGCCAGAATTACCCCCAGAGACAATGTCGAGCTTCATGCCAAAGGTCACCTCGATAGAGTCTGCGAGCATGGAGAGTTCGGCCATATTGTTTGCGTTCGGCGTGATCCCGCTTTGACAAGCCAGATTGGCGCCGATGCCTTTGAGCGCGATGTTCGGGAAACGTAGCGTCTCTCGCACCGCGTCGTGGATGTCCCCGGGCATGATGCCCTCGCGTAGGTCTCCGAGTTCAGCCATGAGTATGACCCCGTGGGTTCGCTTCGCAGCTTGTGCCGCGCATGAGAGCCCCGCAATGACGTCGAGTTCGGTGTTACAGCTCACGTCGGCGTGAGCTACGACCCGGTCTGCTTGACTCAGCATCGGGGAGCGAATCAGCGTCATCGTCGCCTGAGCGAAGGAGCGCCGCATGGCTTCGATGTTTTCGATTCGGGAGTCGCCCAAACCGCTGACGCCCGCGCGCATCAAGACTTCGGCGATTTCGGGCGAGCCTAGTGTGGCCTTGGTGATGCCCGTGACAGAGATGCCCCGAGCCGCTAGCCGTTCGACCAGCGTACGAGCGTTGTGATGAATCTTGTCGAGGTCGATCTCTAATCGTGGTGCGATCATCGCGCCACGACGGCTAGCTTCTCCTCAAGTTCCGGGAATGAGAGCAGCACCATCTCCACTAGTCGGTCCGGCGATCGGGTTAGAGCGTCGGTTACGGGAATGCCCAATTCGACCTCGTACAACGCGATGGCAGCAGTGACTTCGACGTCGTTCATGTTTTCATGGTTGATGGTGAGGCCAATGACCTTGGTGTCCGCGAAGGTCTCGATGAGATTGACCTAGGAAGCTGCGGTCGGCATCGGAATCTTCGGAAAGTCGCCAAGGTGAGTCCGTCCTGGCGCGTGTTGCAGCAAGACGCCGTGAGGCAGGCTGCCTCGCAGAATGAATGTAGAGGTCAAGTAGGCGGGATGGCTCAGGGCGCCTTGTCCTTCGACGATGATGACGTCGGGGTCTTCGCCCTCAAATGCGGCTACAACGGCAGCTTCCATTTCACCGGAACAGAACTGCGCAGGGATGGCATCAAGCGCTACCCCATAGCGAGCGCCTTGAATCAAGCCGGTCTGTCCTGTGCCGACCATTACAGCCTTGACGCCGCGATCGTTTAGAGCGCTGGTCAAGATGGTGGCGGTAGTGCGCTTGCCTATCGCGCCGTCGGTGCCCAATATGGCGATTCGAGGGCAAGTGACATCGGCGATACGACCGCTGAACATGCGCAAGTCCTTCTTGGCGCGAGGCCTGCGAACATCGAGGATCTCGACGTTCATCGCGGCGCTGGCTGCTGCGAACTCCGCATCGTCATTCAAGAACTCGTGAAGACCATTCACCACATTCATCCCGAGGCGAATGGCTCCGAGTACTATGCTGCGCTCCTGCGTTGACAACATCCCGCTGGACGGGGCCATACCGAAGATGAAGTAGTCCGGTACACGGTCGGCGAGATCCAACGAGTCAGCGAGATCGCGACAGATTGGAATAGCGTTAGCCTTGTCGTCGAGCACGATGCCGGAATCGAGGCCGGCTTTGGTGCTGTCAATGACGGAGAGGATCTCGTACTTTTCGGAATGGCGGACGAGTCCGTTGGCAGTCTTGCCATCCAGGGCGCCGAAGTTCGCCTCGCAGTAGATGACGGCGGTCGGCTGACCCGAGAGAAATGAACTCGGGAAAACCGACAGGGGGGCTGTGGACATCGACACTCCGTGAGCAAGGCTCAGGGGAGGCGACGAAATTCGTACCGGCTGGATTCAGCCGAATGTCAACGAGACGTCCCCGCTAAGTCGGGCTAGTAGGCTTCATTCTACCATGGTCGTGTGCTCGGTCCTCGCGGCATAGCGGAACGACTGCGCTACACCTTGTATGTCCGCTTCGGGAAACGCCCGCGGAAATGGGCCAATTCTTGGCCCCGCATCACATACGGGCACGCCGAGCGCTAGACCGAGCGCATGCTCGAAGCTTCGACGATCGGACGACTGCAGAAAGCGGCGGCGGCGAATGTCTGGGAATCAGCCACAGACATCCGCCTGCACATCAAAGTAGAGCGTAGCGATCCACTTGACCGTTTTCGCGTAGATGAATTAGCGAAGGCCGTTCGCCTGCGTAGCGCCGTAAGCATCAAGGGAATAGTCGCCGGGCTCGGTTAACCAGCGCCAGAACCGCCATCTCGAATCGGCCTTCACCGAGTAGCTTCCGACAAGTCCGGTGGGTTCAAGCGGTCGATGCAACACTTCACCGAAGAAGGAGAAGTGGATGCGAAGAAAGAAGAGGAAAGAGCGGGTAGCGCGAGGCTACACCGAGGCTCAGCGGGCGGAGATGTGGGAACGCTGGGCTCGCGGAGAGTCGATGAAGGCGATTGGACGCCTATTCGGCAAGGAAGGAGGGTCGGTCTATGGGCAGCTTGCGCCCTATGGCGGCATCCGTCCTCGGCCACGTTGTCGCTCGCCGCTGGCGCTGACCTTGGCTGAACGAGAAGAGATCTCCCGAGGCGTTGCAGCAGGACGATCGATGCGATCGATCTCCCGACAACTGGGGCGAGCGGCATCGACAGTCAGTCGGGAGGTCCGCCGCAACGGAGGTGGCAGTGCCTATCGGGCAACCGAGGCCGAGGAGCGGGCCTGGGGTCGAGCGCGGCGTCCCAGACGCTGTCGGTTGGCCTGCTGTCCGCGGTTGTGCCGACTGGTCGAAGAGAAGCTCCGAGAGCACTGGGCTCCCGAACAGATCGCCGGTTGGCTGAGACGTACCAACCCGCAAGATGAGTCGCGTTACGTGTCACACGAAACGATCTATCGCGGCCTGTACGTCCAGCCTGGCGGGGCTTTGGAGAAGGGACTGACGCGGCATCTCCCTTCGCGGCGCTCGATTCGCCGCTCCCGACACGCCACCCGCAAAGGCCACAGCAAGGGTCAGATCGCCGACATGATCTCCATCCACCAGCGCCCGATTGTGATCGAAGGTCGCACCGTACCCGGTCACTGGGAAGGCGATCTGATAGCAGGAGCAAAGAACAGCCATATCGTGACGCTGGTTGAGCGTCACACCCGCTACGTGATGTTGGTGAAGGTCTCGGGCAAGGACACGGCAACCGTCATCTCGGCGCTGATCGCACACGCCCGGCAGCTGCCGGGCGAACTCTACCAGTCACTGACCTGGGATCGGGGACGGGAGATGGCCGACCACAAACGGTTCACTCAGGCGACCAACATTGCTGTCTACTTCTGCGATCCGCAGAGTCCCTGGCAACGCGGCTCGAACGAAAACACGAACGGACTGTTGAGGCGGTACTTCCCCAAGGGAACCGACTTATCAGTACACTCGCAAGAACATCTAGACAAGATTGCGCGGAGGCTGAACGAACGGCCCCGCAAGACGCTGGTGTTTGAAACCCCAGCAGAACGTTTTAACGCTTGTGTTGCGTTGACCGGTTGAGCCAGCAGGCCGTTATGGGCCACCTAGCTCATTGGTTCGGCGGGGTTGATAGATATCGATGTGCCTGACTGTCGTTTGGCGCCAACGGACTGATTACGACGGGGGGTGGTCTCAAGCGATCGATGCAACACTCTATGCGAAAGGGAAAGGTGAAGTGTATGGGAATCAATATGACAGTCACGATGACCAATCTTGACCGCTCGGCACCCCGATGGACTGTTCGGCGGGTTCTTTCGGGAGCAAGCGGAGTCCTGATCTGTGCCGCCTTGCTATTCGCATCTCCTGTTCGTGCGGCTGAAGCGGTCGACCTCGACTACGAGGCGATGGCGCAGGTCGCGGTCGACGCGTTGGAACTCAGTCCTGGCGAGCGCGTCATGCTGCGTTTCGATCCCGGCTACTTCGAAGAACTCACGCCGCTCGTCAGGCAATTGATTCGTCAATCGGGCGCAATCGATCTTGCTGCCTTGGAGTACATGCCCTTTTCCATCTTGGGGGAGACGGGCAACTCCGAGGCCGAAGAAGCCGCGTATAAGAAACTCCTCGAATCCGTCGATATCTACGTCTGGCTGCCCGTAAGAGAGCAGTTGCGCGCTACCACCGCGGCCGAACGCAGAGCCCTGGCCGCGTGGCTCGACGAAGGTGGAACGCACAGGCAGATTCACTTTCATTGGGCTAAAGGCAGCGTGATGGCCGACGGCCTGGCGGGTGAACACTCCGTGGCGCTCGACCGCATGTACGCAGAGGCTCTGGACGTCGACCACCACGCAATCGGAGAGGCGCAAGATCAGGCGATCCGCGACCTACGCTCGGGTGTGGTGAGGGTGCGCACGCCAGCCGGTACCGATATCCGCTTCCGCGTCGGTGACCGGCCATTCAACAAGCAAGACGGAGATGCTTCAGCGCGACGGATGGAGTCAGCGCGGATTCGGATCGACCGCGAAATCGAGCTACCGTCCGGCGTCTTGCGCGTGGCGCCACTCGAAGAAACGGTTCAGGGCGTATTGGTCATACCCGAAGCTCGCATGCAGGGAGAGATCGCGAAGAACATTCGTCTGGTGATCAGCGATGGCAGGGTCACCAGCGTTACCGCCGACGAGCACGTAGAGGCCGTCGAGGCGGAACTAGCCTCGGGCGGTGACTCTGCGCGACAGTTTCGCGAATTCTGTCTGGGTTTCCACCCCGGGCTGCTCTGGCATCCCGGCGACCAAATCATTCCCTACTTTGGCTATGGCGCCGGAGTCGTCCGCATGAGCTTGGGCGACAACGAGGAGCTGGGCGGTGTAGTTCGCGGAGGCTATTCGCGCTGGCTGTTCTTCCCTGATGCGACCGTAGAGGTCGGCGACAAGCTTCTCGTGCGCGACGGGCGACTGCTCTAGGGCGTTTCCGGTGAAGACGGACGGGACGTGGTCGAGCTGGCTAGGCGAACCACCGCTCGCGACGCGAAGGAACTCCCGTTCGGCTGCGTGGCTAGTGCCCGTATAATGGCGGTCGATGTTGACGCGACGCGCCGTACTCTCTGTTCTCGCTTGTGCTCCCGCACTTTCCGCTGCTTCCCCCGCCAACTGGGGCCAGTTTCGCGGCCCCGGATCCCGAGGCGTCTCTGAGGACGACGACCGTTTGCCGGAGACCTGGAGCGCGACTGAAAACGTTGCCTGGAGAACGCCGCTCGCCGGAGCGGCCTGGTCGAGTCCGATTGTGTGGGGAGATCGGGTGTTTCTGACAAACGTTGTCTCGGAGGGTCTAGTCGAGCCTCCAAAGCCAGGGTTGTATATGGGCGGCAACCGACTCGAACCTTCGAAAGACATTCATCGCTGGAGCGTGGTCTGTCTGGATTTAATGTCCGGGGAGGTTGTCTGGGAGCGCGAGGTGGAGCGCTCGGCTCCGCAAACGCCACGGCACTTAAAGAATTCCTACGCATCCGAGACTCCCGTAACGGATGGAGAGCGAGTCTATGTCCACTTCGGTCAGATCGGTACGTTCTGCTACAGCCTGGCCGGGGAATTGCTGTGGCAGAAGAGTTGGCGTCCGGTTCAGACGCGGGACGCTTGGGGGACGGCATCGTCGCCCGCGCTTCACGACGGGAGACTCTACATCGTCAACGACAACGAAGACGTCTCCTACTTGGTTGCCCTCGACAAGACGACCGGCGAGGAGATCTGGCGGGTTGAGCGAGACGAGCCCAGCAATTGGTCAACTCCCTACATCTGGCGCAACGAGAGAGGGCTCGAGATCGTGACGACCGGGCAACGAAAGGTACGCTCGTACGATCTGGACGGCAAGCTGCTTTGGGAGATCTCGGGGATGTCGTCCATCGTGATACCGACGCCCTTTTCCTCACACGGGCTGCTCTATGTCGCCTCCGGCTATGTGGGGGACGAAACGCGGCCCGTGTTCGTGGTACGTCCCGGCGCGAGGGGAGACATCAGCCTGGAAGAGGGGACGTCCTCAAACGCTTCGATCGCCTGGAGTTTGCCGCAAGGGGCGCCCTACAACCCGTCGCCACTGCTCTACGGAAAGCAGCGTTTCCGCGTCGGAGCGAGCGCCTTCACCGCATCCCCGTGGGCCTACAACGGCAAGGTATTTTGCTTGAGCGAGGAGGGCGACTGCTTCGTCGTGGAGGCGGGTCCGGAATACAAACTAGTTCGCGAGAACCCGATCGGCGAGCAGTGCATGGCGACTCCGGCGATCGCTCAGGGGTCGCTAATCCTACGGTCCGCCGAGGCTGTTTATCGGATTACTGCGTAACGGACGGCCTGATCGGAGTCTTGCCCACCACTGGGCGACAACTCATCCCTGATTGGACCCACGGTTTCCGCCAACTATCTTCCCCCAGCGCCTTCGAGATTGGACTACAATAGCGTCGCCAAGCTTGGTACCGAGGGAGGAAACCATGCTCAAGAACGACTCACTGCTAAAAGTGTTACTGCTTACGATCGTCTTGCTCCTCGGCGTGATGGCTCTTCGTATCGACGGCCCGGTGATAGACACCGTACACGCTCAGACGGCACAGTTTGATCACGTCACGATAGTTTCGCCACTGTTCTTGCACAAGGGGGAGCAGGGGCTGTTGCTACTGGACAAAAGGAACGCGAACGTATGGTTCATGCCGCGAAGGGATGGCACCTACTCCGAAGCCCAATTCCTGATTCGCCTTCCGTTTGAGCAGCTCGACCGGCAACCGCGGTAGCAGCAATCCTGTAGAATCGAATTCTTCTGATTCACGGGGCACCATGCCGTCTCAATCCGACCGCTCAAGCAATCCTCTCGGCAAATACCTAAAGGGTCGCTGCCTCTTCTTGTTGGTGGCGCTCCTGGCGTTGCTACTTGTGCCACCGTTCTTGCCGGACGGGCCAATCGCCACGACGATGGTGCTCATCCTGAGTTCTGGCACGCTCGTCGCGGGTATCTATGCAGTCAGCGACGGTCGCAGATCAACGGTCATCGCGCTTGTTATCGCCGTCTTATGGTTCGGGTTGACATGGACGGACTACGTTGTCGGAGAGGATACATACGGCCCACTTACTCTCTTGCTGACAATCATGTTCTACACCTTCGCTCTCGTGAGGGTCCTGGCCTACGTAGTACGCGATTCTCCGGTGACGCTAGACAAGATCTATGGCGCGGCCAGCGTCTATCTGTTGATGGGGGTAGCGTGGGCCTCTGCCTACGCGCTCGTTTACGCCGCGCACCCCGCATCGTTTTATATTGACCCCGCCCGAATCCCGGCCGGAGTATTATCGTTCAACGATCTCTTGCATTTCAGCTTTGTGACACTCACTACGCTGGGCTACGGAGATATCACCCCGGTCAGTGCGCCCGCAAAATCGTTGTCCTCGGTGGAGGCTGTTTGCGGGGTGCTCTACATCGCGATATTGGTAGCCCGACTAGTGGCCAGCTACCGATCCGAGAATGAGGCTGAACAAGAAGCCTGAAAAGCCAGCACGACTGTCGGTCGTTACAATGTTCCAGGTATCTGGAAAGCCGTTATGCTGATGGGCATGAGGATTCTAGCGATTGTCTTCGGAGCGCTTCTCCTGTCCGCACAGCTGGTTGCGCAGAAGGTGAGCGTCCAATATGACGAGGCGGCGGATTTCACTACCTACAAGACGTACACCTGGAAAGGATGCGTGATCACCAACCCAGATGAAAGGTCCGCGAGTATCACCGATCTCAACAAGAAGCGAGTTCGGTATGCGGCGAGTCAGCAACTAATGGCCAAGGGGCTGACGGAGGTCGAAGAAGACGGAGATCTCTTTGTCACCTGCACAGGTGGACGGCAGGATAATCGCAAAGTCACTGGTCAGGCGTTCAACTATCCGACGTATGCTGGCTATGGAGCGTATGGTTACTACGGCTGGGGACCTGGATGGACTTCCGAAAGAACAGTCGACTGGACGGAGGGACTACTGATCCTCGATCTCGTCGACGCCAAGCGGAAAGAACTGGCGTGGCGCGCGTTCTGTTCGGCCACAATCAGTGATCCCTCGAAGGTGGATAAGAAGATTCGGAGCGCGGTGAAGAAGGCCTTCAAGAGCTACCCACCAAGAGTTCGGCCCTAACTCCTGGCCTTGGGAAGTTTCTTCACGATCTTCTTGATGGCCTTATCGATGAAGCCGACAGTGCCTTTATCGAGCTTGCCACCCTTGAGCTTCGGTTTCTCGATGAGAATCGTTGCTAGCCCGCCCCAAACCCCTTTTTCGGTTTCAGCGTCGATCAGCAGAACAGCCATCGTTCCCTGCCTGTGTTCTCGCTGCAGGGGTACGATCGCCGCCGTGGTCCAGGCCCCCCAATAGAAATCGAAGCCCCAGTGCCCCATGAAGCCTTCTAACTGAGTGCTGGAACTTGAGAAGCCACCGCTCGTGACCTTCATGTGGCCGCCTGTTTCTACCGCCACATAGCCCTTGCGGGCTAGTTCGCGGTTGACTGCGGCTCGGATAACCGGCGCGACAGCGGTATCGTCTTCAAGCAGACCACCCCGCGACATCACACGAACCGGCAGCCATTCGTACGTCTTGTACGCGGTGACATCGCTACCGTTTGTCGCGAACGTAGTGACCTTGCTACCCAGCAGTGACGGGAAGATACAGAGTGCGAGCACGAGCCGCACTGCCCCTAGAACTCTAGAAGAACTCTGCTTGTGAATTGCCACTCTCAGCCCCCTCGACTGAACCCTCGAATGCCCCCAGTATAGTAGTCAACGTTAGGAACTCGGGCGTGCGTGCCGCTGGCGCGATACAATCTGAGGCAGCCGCGAGACCAATCGATTCGTCGGGTCCAAGGCGATGCAGTATCCATCCAGGGGGAGGTCTTGGTGAGATTCTTTTTCGTATTTAGCACCTACTGTTCGTTGGCTCTTGTTGCGCTCGCGCTGTCCGCATCTGAAGCATCAGCGCAGAAGGTCAAGATCGATTACGATCGTCAGTTCGAATTCGACACCCTCAAAACCTACGCCTGGAAAGTGCATCCAGCGATGGAGGCAGACCCAGAACTGCGAGCGTCGGTGGGCGCGGAGATCGTCCGGATGGCGGTGAGTCGAGAACTCCTCGATAAGGGTTTCCTGCCTGCGGACGGTGAGACGCCTGACTTTTACGTCACCGGCTTCGGGTCGCGAGAGGGCAGAACCGAAATCACTGGTTCGTCGAGCACGTGGTATTCCTCAGGCCCATACTGGGCGCAGGGCTGGCAAACCTATATGGTGCGAGATTACGTCGAAGGGACGCTCGTCCTCGATATCGTTGATGCGGAGACCGGAATGCTGGCTTGGCGCGCCTACTGTAAAGGAGCCATCCGCAATCCAAGCAAGAGAGATAAAGTTATCGACAAGGCGTTGCGAAAAGCTTTTAAGAAGTTTCCGCCCGAGTAGAGATAGACCATGCGCACGCACATCCGTCTAGCCACGCTCTTTCTGCTGCTTGTCTCGGCTCTCGCGGGTCAAGGCGAGGTCACCGGCCCGTTCGTCTTGCTGATCGGACCTCCTGGCTCGGGGAAGTCGACGCAGGCAACCCAGATCGGCGATGGACTTGGCGTGCCCGTGGTGTCTGTCGAACAGTTGATCGCCGACAACCCCGAAGTCTTTGAACGTATCCGGCGAACCAACCTGAGTGGCATGGAGCCCGAGACCGATCCAGTAATGAATCGGCTCTTTCAGGAGCGACTCGAACGTGGTGACCTCACCGGCGGACTCGTCCTAGACGGCTATCCTGCCACCAAAGACCACGCCGACTTTCTCGCCGCGATGGTGAGGGCCGGGACTCTGCCGCGACCGTTGGTGGTGCAACTCGATATTGGCGACGACGTGGTATTTGAACGTACCGCAGGCAATCCGAATATCTCCCGAGAGTCCGTTGCGCAACGGCTCAAGGATTATCACCGCGAGATGGGCCCGCTGAGCTTGTACTTCCCCGCCGCGGACATCGAAGTAGTCAACGGCATGAAGAAGCCCAAGGCCGTCGCCAAGGCGATCAATAAGATTCTAAGAAAGCGCTTTCCTAAGTAAGGCGTTACCGCAAGTGATTGCCTGTGCGCTACCGCCGGTGGCTTGATCGAAAGTGACACTCGGGCCTAAACCGGCTGATTCCTCACTCGTTCGGGCAATAACATCGCATTCGGCGAACAATTCAAGTCCGGCGGCCTCCGTCTATGCGGGTTACAGTTGTTTCGAGCGTAAATTTATCCCGCCAAGACCGAACAGGCCCATGAGATAGAAGCAGAAGCGCGTCCCAAGGAAAATTTCCGGGGTAGCGTAACCAATCGAGATGCGCCGTCGCCATACCAGCCGAAATGTCCATGAACGCGGACATCCGGATTCTCGTCGTTGACAGCCAGCCGCTCGATCGATTGGGCCTGGGAACGTTTTTCGAATCTCAACCGGGCATGTCAGTTGTCGCCCAAGCAGCGACGGGCGAGCAGGGCGTCAAGCTGAGCCGGACCGTAGCGCCCGACATCGTCGTGATGGATCTTAGACTTCCTGGCATCAGCGGTGTTGCAGCGATGCAAGCCATCCGTGCTCAGTGTCCTCGCACCCGCTTCGTTGTCTTGACAACATACGACGGTGACGACGATATTTATCGGGCACTGGGTGCCGGTGCGAGGGCTTATCTCCTCAAAGGGATGCCCTTGGCGTCTCTTTCTGACGCTGTGCGCAAAGTTCACGCCGGATTGCGTGTATTGCCGCCGGCCATCGAGGAGAGCCTCGCGGCATGGACTCCTAACTCCGATCTTACGTCGCGGGAGCGCGACGTCTTGTCGCTCATCGTGGAGGGCAAGACCAACAAGATGATTGGTAAAGACTTGCACATCACCGAAGGTACGGTGAAATGTCACGTCAACGTCATTCTCCGACGCCTCGCCGTATCTTGTCGTTCCGAGGCGGCCATCGCAGCCCTTCGACGCGGCATCGTCCATCTGTAGGGGGACTCTACCTCCCCTATACGCCCCGTCCTGCGGGCAGTCCCATATCGAAAGATATATATCTTAGGTTAGATGCGCCCTCTCCTCATGCCGCGTAGAATCAACCCGTGTTGTGGTTTACTGCGCCTTTCTGGGCGGGGTTTACCAAGATTGGCTGATTCCAAATAGGGACCAGAGTCGCAGTGCCCGCGTGCTGGAACTCTGATCAAGTCGACTGCCTGCAGTCGGCGGGGGTTGTGGGTCAGCGAAGTGGGGCGGGGTCGTGCTATGAGCTGGGTTCTCCCAGGAAATGGTTTCGGCCTGGTCTGGTGTTTAGAAAGTAGGAGAAACCAGCTTGAAAACGAGTACTTGGTTTGCGCTAGTCATGGCTTTCGCGTTGGCGCTCGTGCCAGCCTACGGCCAGAATTTTGGCGAGCTGACTGGAACGGTCTCTGATCCTTCCGGTCTAGTCATCGCCGGTGCATCGCTGACGATCACCAACGAAGCCAGCGGCATCGTCCGCACGGCAGAAACGAACGAGGCCGGCAACTACAACGTGCCGTTCCTCAATCCTGGAACTTACACAGTAACTGCTGCGCTCGACGGATTTAGCACAGGGCGCATCGAAGGCGTGATCGTCCAGATTGGCGACGTTCTTCGCACGAGTTTCACTCTTGAGATCGGCGCCGTGACCGAGATCGTCGAGGTCGAAGCTGGAGCACAGATGCTACAGACTTCCAACACCTCGGTCGGTACCGTCATCGACAACGAACGTATCGTCGAGCTGCCGATTAACGGCCGCAACTACCTGAACCTGGTGAAGCTCAGCCCGAACGTCTCCGCTGAGATGCAGTCCGGTGGTCAGGCTAACTCCCGCCAAGGCGGCGAGCGTGCCAACCAGGCGATCTCGATTGCCGGCCAACGCCAGCAGTTCAACCGCTACACCCTCGACGGAGTCGAGAACACTGATCCGAACTTCAACACCTTCATCATCCGCCCTTCGGTCGATGCGTTGCAGGAGTTCAAGGTTCAGACTGGCGTCTACTCCGCCGAATACGGCAAAGCCACCTCGCAAGTCATCGTGACGACGAAGTCGGGAACCAACGAGTTCCACGGCACCGTCTATGAGTTCCTGCGCAACGACGCCATCCAGGCGCGTGACTGGAACCGTGCTGGCGACAAGGCTTCTTATCGTCGGAACCAGTTCGGTACGACCGTGACTGGCCCTGTCGTGAAGAACAGAATCTTCTTCATGGCCAACTTTGAAGGTCTGCGCGAGAGCATCGGAGGTAACGGCCAAGCGACCACACCGCCTGTTGCCATGCGCAACGGTGACTTCTCCGATCCTGCGATGCAGGGCGGCGTGATCTACGATCCGACCAGCATCGTCGAAACCAGCCCGGGTAACTTCGTGGGTACTCCGTACCCCAACAACATGATTCCGACCTCTCAGTTGAGTCCCGTTTCGATTAAGTTGTTGGAGTTCTACCCCGAGCCGAACCAAGCTATTGGTATCGGCGAAGGCCGGAACTACTTCCGTAGCGTGCCTGAACTTCTGGACTGGGATCAGTTCACGGCCCGTGGCGACTTTGTCGAGAGCGCCAGCTCGCAGTGGTTCTACCGCTACAGCTGGGGTGCTGAAACGGTCGCTGATGGTCAAACCTTCGAAGCTCGCGACAACCGCATCACGACCGACGTGCAACAGCACGTGCTCTCAAACACCCGCACCTTCTCGCCGACGTTGGTCAACGAGTTTCGTTTGGGCGTCAGCCTCTTCGATAACGACAAGCTGACCAAGTTCAACGGCATCCGCGACGTATCGGCTGAGCTGGGTATCCCCGGCATGCCGATTCCTGATCCCCTAGCTTGGGGTACGCCCTCGGTGGGCGTAGGCGGCCTCAATGACTTCAGTGGCTTCGGTGAGCAATCCGGTGGTCCGTTCATCAACAACAACCGCAACTACCAGATCGTTAACAACACGAGCTGGATTAGCGGCAATCACACCTTCAAGTTTGGTATCGATCTCTCGGAATCTCGCTACGCCCAGGTCGGCAACCAGTTTGCCCGTGGTTCGTTCGGCTCGAGCAACAGACAGACTGCCGATCCGAACAACCTTTCGACGACCGGTAACGGCTTTGCTAGCTTCATGACCGGTTGGCTCAGCGCAGCCACCCGTGCTGGTGGTCTGCCCAACGTGCAGTTCCGGCGCAAACCGATGATGTTCTATTTCGAGGACACCTGGAGAATGACGTCCAAGCTGACCATGAACATTGGTATTCGCTATGAGAACACCAAACCCTGGCACGATAAGCACTCGGGTTACAACAACGTGCTCTTCCACAGTTGCCTCGGTGTAGATGACACCGGCATCGATGAAAGCTGCCAGACTCCGACTCTGATTCGCCCGGTCGGCATCAACGACGATCCGTTTGAAGGCCTCGCCTTCCACCTGGCCGATGTGGTTCCGGTCGAGATCAGCGACGATCTGCTATTCAGCCGTTCGATGATCACGTGGGACACCAATGACTGGGCTCCGCGTATTGGCATCTCCTATGCCCCAGACGCGAAGACCACCGTTCGCTTTGGCTATGGCATGTTCTATGCCCAAGACACCGCGAACCCGGTCTTCGACATGGGTCGTAACTTCGGTGCTCGCGATACCGCGAACAACTTCAACGAGATCAACGTCGTCAACTTCGATAACGGCCCCTGGGTGAACAAGACCCCGGGCGAATGCTCGGATTGGGACGGAGCCTGCTTTAATGGGCTCTACACCTTCGCTAATGACGCTGGTGCCCGTACGGCCAACGTCCAACAGTGGGTGATGAACATCCAACGTCAGGTCACTGACACGTTGCTGTTCGAAGTCGGCTACATGGGTAGCGTTGGCCACAACCTGCGGAAGATGCACGGTAGGAACCAAATCTTACAGCGTGCTGGTCCAGAGGACATTTCCAATAACGCTGCACGTCGTCCCTGGGGCGATGCTGCCTACGGCACCATTCAGATCGTTTCCGGTCTGGGTAACTCCAACTACCACGCGCTGGGCGTCAAGCTGCTGCAACGCAGCGACAGAGGCCTGACGTATCTGCTGGGCTACACCTGGGGCAAGTCGATCGATGATACCTCAGCGATCCGTACCAACGGCGGTGACAACCTGTTCCCGATGGCTCCGTACCAACACGAACGAGAGCGGAGCGTATCCCAGTTCCATACGAACCACCGCCTAACGGCCTCGGTTCTGTATGATCTGCCGTTTAGCTTCGATAGTGGTCTCGCAGAGGCCCTGATCGGTGGCTGGCAGGTCGGTACGATCCTGACTTTCTCGGACGGTACCCCGCGTAACCAAAGTAACTCCAACTGCATCAGACATGGTGCTACCAACAAGATGGGCGATGCCACGGGTGTCAACCCGAACATCGGTGGTCCTGCAGAGCAGTTCTGGTCCGCCGGTCCTGACGGCGTTCAGAACTCGTGGGATTGCGGTGGCGGGGCCGGCGACGAACTGGCCTACCGCATTGGCAACGGGCAACGTAACTCTCTGATCGGACCGACCTACGCGAACATGGACTTCTCGGTGAACAAGAACTTCGCTATGACGGAAAGTATTGGCGTGGAACTTCGCTTCGAGTCCTACAACTTCACGAACCACCCGCAATGGAATGCTCCGAGCACCAGTTTCACCTCGAATCAGTACGGTCGCATCAGAACCGCCCGTCCCATGAGGATCAACCAGTTTGCGCTGAAATTTAACTTCTAACTCCCCGAACCAATTGGTCCCCAAACCTTGGTAAAGGGCGGGGCGCTCCGGAAACGGAGCGTCCCATTTATTTTGGGTGCTACCCTCTCGCTAGAACTGGATCGGTCGGCCTTCGCTCTGCGAGCGGTAGATCGCTTGAGCCATCTCTACCACAACCCGCCCGTCCTCTCCAGTAACCGCCGGGGCCCGATCCTCAAGGATCGACCGCAAGAAATCATCGATCTGAACGGCATGATAGTGAGTCATCACATCTCGTTTCTTCGCGACCCTTCGGTCTTCGGCTTCAAACTCCGCCAGTAGGTGCTCCTCTCCGGGGATCGTCCACAGGTCGTTGAGCGGAGGCTCCACCACGCCACTCGAAACACCCGCGACGAAGGTCGCTCCGCTATCGGTCTCCACCCCAACCGATGCGCCGTTCGATCCATGGATGTGGACCTTCGTATAGATGCCAGGCTTTTGCGAAACGCTTGTGATCACCGACCCCAGGCCTCCATTGCGAAAACGGATCACCGCCACCGCCGTGTCGTCCACCTCGATCGAAGGGTGGTTCACGTTGCTCCAATAGCCAGTGATTTCTTCGATCGGCCCCATGAACCACTGCAGCAAGTCCAACTGATGTGGCGACTGGTTCACCAGTACTCCACCGCCTTCACCCTCCCAAGTGCCGCGCCACGGATCCGAGCGATAGTAGGACTCATCCCGCCAGCGATACATCTGGAAGACACCGAGAACCGGCTTGCCTATCTTGCCTGCATCAATCGCTGCTTTCATGCGTTTCACCGGCTCGTAGAAACGCCGCTGACTGACAATTCCCAGACGCACACCCGCCTTGCGGGTAGCCTCAATCATCCGGTCGCAATCCGCAAGACTCGCCGCCATCGGCCTCTCCACCAACACGTGCACTCCCGCATCCGCAGCCGCTACGGTCGCCGCAGCGTGCAGCGGATGAGGCGTACAGATGACAACCGCGTCGGGTCGAGCGGTGCTCAACAGTGAATCCAGTTCGGAGAATGCCTGTCCCCCGTACTGGCTAGCGAACTGTTCGGCCCGAGTCCCATCTAGATCACAGACGGCGACTAGTTCTGAGCGTGGCGAATGGCTTAGCGCGCGTGCGTGAATGCCAGCCACCTTGCCGCACCCGATCAGTGCTGTCCGTACCCGCTTCACGCCTTCGCTCCAAAATGCTTCTCCACCATCCCTGCCAAGAACTCAAGCGATTGCCGCATCTCGTCCATGCCATTGATGCCGTCTTCAATGCTGATCCAGCCCTTGTACCCCACCTCGGCAAGAATCGCAAAAATTGCTTCATAGTCGTTGAGCCCTTGACCGGTGACGCCGTGGCGCAGGTCTGGCGAGTAGCCGAGCGTGCCATCACTCTGGCGCAACTCGTCCAGCGTCACGCCCTCCGCCAGATAGCGATCGCTGGCATGCATGCTGACGACCCGGCCCGCGACTTCACGCAGCAACTCGACCGGGTCGTCGCCAGCCACGATGGCGTTCGACGGATCGTACTGCACACCAAAGTACGTGGGCTCGTTGATGCGACCGACCAGCTCCAAGAACACGTCTCTCTTCTGGGCAAACTCCGGGTACTTCCAAAACCCGTCCTTGTAGTGATTCTCAAGACCCAGAACGATGTCGTGCTCGCGCGCCGACTCAATGACCTGCTCGATGCACTCGCAACACCACTCCAGCCCCTGCTCGATGCTGACGTTTGGGTAGCGTTGTCCGCTCAAGACACGGCAAACTGCACGCGGGCCACCAAGCCTCCGCGTGACACCGATCATCTTGACCTCGTGCTCCACAGCGCGCTTGCGAGCGTCCGCGTCTGGGTTCGTGAAGTCTGGCGAACAGCACAGCATCGGCATCACGAACCCAGCCGAAGAGATTGCGTCGCCTACGCTGTCGAGGTAGTCCGGCTCAAGGCTCGTGAAGAAACCCTCATACATTTCGAGCCCTGCCGTTGGAAGCGGGCGAGCCATCTCGATCCAATCAAAGACACTCATCGAGCGTTCACCAGCAATCGCATCGAGATAACACTTGGGGAAAGCAGATAGTTGAGGAAGCACCCGACTAAGATAGCGCCCGTTCTGTTATAGGGGACCTTGGGGGACTCAGATTGTCGCGCTCGCTAACGCCGTCTCGCCGAATATCAAATTCCGAGCAGCCTCCAAATAGCCGCAAGTGGATACGGCCCTAGGTACTTAAACTAACTACCAACTAGGCTCTTCAGCCGATATTTATCGCAAAATTGGACTTGATTGAGCACTTGGCCGTACTCTCCTAGAAGAGGCCTTGTTTCACCCGCGACCACGTGGTCGGCCCCATGGGTAGCCTCCCGTCTCTGATTTGCTCCAACGGTCGATGAGATAGCTGCAACTCCTACTTTCTGCCGACCCACGCACGAGCCCCATGCCATTCGAACGTCAACAGATCAACACCCACCAGAAGGCGCTTCAGGTCAACCTCGATACGTCCCGCTATGGCACGTTCGCTGAGATCGGAGCGGGGCAAGAAGTCGCGCGCTGGTTCTTCAAAGTTGGCGCTGCTGCCGGGACCATTTCTAAGTCCATGTCCGCCTACGACATGGCAGTCTCGGATGCCATCTATGGCAAGTGTGATCGCTACGTCTCTCGTCAACGTCTTGAGAGCATGCTCGACTACGAGCACGGCCTCAACCTGGAACGCTTGGTCCAGACTCGTGGCGACCGCACGTCGTTCTTTGCTTTCGCCGACACGGTCGCCGCCCGAAACTTCAAGGGCACCAACGAATGCCATGGCTGGATGGGTGTCAAGTACCAGGCCCATCCTCGCGACGACGACAGCCAAATCATCATCCACGTCCGCATGTTGGACAACGAGAACGGCCTGCAGCAAGAGGCCCTCGGCATCGTCGGCGTCAACCTCCTCTACGCGGCGTTCTTTCTACACCACAAGCCCGATCAGATTGTCGAGTCTCTACTCGACGGACTCTCTACCGATCGCGTCGAGATCGACATGATCGAGTTCTCGGGCATTGAGTTCCGCCATGTAGACAACCGCGTCATGAGCCTCAAGCTCGTGCAGCTGGGACTCAGCGGTGCCGCCGTATTCGGCCCCAACGGTGAGGTACTCCAACCCTCCGAGGTCTTGCGCAAGAGACCGATCTTGGTGGAGCGCGGCAGCTTCCGGCCGGTGACCAAGGTCAACATAGACATGATCAATGGCGCGAACCAGCTCTTCACCGAGGAGCTAGGCCCGGACGAAGGCGGTCAGATCGTAGAGCTGATGGAGATTACGATGCGTAACCTCCTGTCTTCGGGCGAGATCGATCTCAATGACTTCCTTGCCCGTGCCGACGTGGTTGCTGCGGCCGGCAAGATCGTCCTCATCTCGGACTACTTCGAGTACTACAGGTTGGCCGCATATCTCAGACGGTACACCGACAAGCCGATCGCCGTGACTCTCGGTATAGCGAGCCTCCAGGACCTCTTCAACGAGCAGTACTACTCGAAGCTGGAGGGCGGCATTCTAGAAGCTTTTGGCAAGCTCTTCACGACCAACCTTCGAATCTACGTCTATCCACGGCTGGACGAAGATACTGGCGTTCTGCAAACAGTCGAGAATCTGCAGATGGCTCCCGACCTCAAGAACCTGTACAAGCACGTCGTGAAGAGAGGGCTCGTGAAGCAGCTGCACAACGCGGACGAAAGTCTGCTCCATATCTACTCCCGAGATGTACTCAACAGAATTAAGCGGGGTGATTCCTCGTGGGAAGCGATGGTCCCTTCCGAGATCGCCAGTGTCATCAAGAGCAGGCAGTTCTTCGGCTATTGTGAGCAACCTCAAGCCGCTCGCACCTAGTTCGCGCCGTTCGAGGGGCGATTACAGCACCTCGCTGCAACCCGTTTGGTACTCACGGATCGAGTGGCTATGATCCAGATACTAGAAGGAGGCGCATGCCCACCAGCCGGGAGACCCCGGTTTGGGTCGGTTTGTTCGTGTTACCATTCGGTGTTATCCGCCTAGTTCGGCCGCCGCAGTGAGGGGTAGTGCGGGCTCTCTATTGGCGCGAGACTTCAGCTCGCGGCTTCCTCACCTACCACCTTATGCGCGTATTCCTCGTTAACCCTAGTGATCGCTCGTTCGGCACGGCAATCATCACGCCGCGATGGCTCTATGTCCTCGCTGGCGCGACTCCCGAACAATACGGTGACCCAGTCGTCGTAGACGAATCGCTGGAGCAGATGGACCTCGATCAGGTTCAGCCCGGTGACGTCGTCGGAATTGGCATTCATACCGGCAACGCGCTTCGAGGTTACGCGCTCAGCAAGGAAGTGCGTAAACGGGGCGCCACAATCATTTTCGGCGGTATTCACACCACGCTCTTTCCCGAGGAAGTTTGGGAGCGGGCCGAGGTTGACGCGGTTGCAACCGGCGACGGTGATGCGATCTGGGGGCAGCTCCTGTTGGACCATGCCGAAGGCAATCTCCAGCGAGAGTACAAGGGTGGCCGAATCGACGGCGATGAGTTCCTGCCAGCCCGCTGGGACCTGCTGCCTGCCGACCGCTACATGATGGCGTCGGTGCAGACGGTTCGCGGCTGTCCCAAGCATTGTTCCTTCTGCTCGGTCTGGCGCACAGACGGCCAGAAACCTCGTCAGCGCCCGTCCGATGTGGTGATCGGCGAGCTCGTGGCTCTCCGCCGACTGGGCTTTCGCTTCATCGTGTTGGCGGACGACAACTTTTACCCTGTCACGCTCGAAGATCTTCGTCTTGCCAAACGCCAGAACAACGCTCAACGTTTAGCGGAGTTGACAGCGGTCCGCGACGAACGCTTCGAGTTGATGCGGCGTATGGCCGATCTGCCCGATGACCTGATCTGCTTTACCCAGATTACGATGGAAGCCGCCGAGGATCCTGAGTACCTTGAGGCGATGAACAAGGCTCGCGTCCGCGGAGCACTGGTTGGAGTTGAGTCAGTAACTGAGGCAGGCCTCAAGGCCGTCTATAAGGATTTCAACGAAACCGGCGAGGGCCTGGTCACGCGTCTCAAGAAGTTTCGCGAACACAACATTCACATTCTCGGCTCGTTCATCTTTGGCTTGCCGACCGATGACATGGATACCTTCCAGGCCACTGTCGATTTGGTGCAGCGCGCGGATGCGGCGTTCGCCCAGTTTGTCATCATGACCCCGTTTCCTGGCACGGTCGACTTCATGCGCTGGGAGAAGGAACAGGCGAAGAACCCGACGATTATCGACGGCATTCCGATTACGCGTTACTGGCTCTTGCCCGCCAACAAGCGCCCAAAGCTATGCATGCCTCATCCGACTCTATCGACTGAGCAGATCCGGCAAGGCACCAACGACGCTTGGAGTAGTTTTTACTCGGTCCGGTCGACTTGGCAGCGCGCCACCAGTTGCACCGTACGGTTCCGTTCACGACTGACGTTCCTGATCATCTCGAAGGTATACCTGCAGATGTATGCCAAGACGGGAGTGGCCTCCGACAGCGCTCGTCGCAGCAGTGCCAACGGCTGGGCCCGCTGGTTTGGCAAACGCGCCATTCCTCTCTTGAAGGCAAAGCCGATGCCGGACTTGCAGATACCAGTCGAGTCGATGGCTACTGGCGATTGATCTCATCACTGCCGCTGTCATGCTGTTATGCTGAACTCACCGACGTGATCAGTGCACGCAATTCAGCACGGTGGATGGTGCCCCTAGCGCTGGTTTTCGTCGTCACGTGTGTGTGGCTTGTTGGCTCTTGTGCCTCCCTATCTTCGAGCATCCATGCCGCTCAGCACTCCTGTTGTGAGACGGAGCAGGTCGCTGATGCTTGCTCGACGCTTTGTGCTGCTTCTGACTGGGACGGGACGCCCTCAATCGAAGATGCACGCTTCATCCCGCCCTCGATCACGATTCGAATTCGTATTGTCCCTACCACGTCCGATCGTGTTGTTCCGGCGATCATAGTCGTTGCAACTCACTCCCCGCCACTCTACTTGCGGCACGCTTCGTTGCTGATCTGATCCCTCGTTCTCCGTTTCGCATTACTGCTCCACCAATCAATCAAGTGTGTGGGGGTGCCTCTACATGCTGGAGATTCGTATGAGAACGCGACGCGATCTACTTAAAACCACTGCCTCTATTTCTGCTGTTGGGCTTGCCCACCATCTGCTGCCGCCTTGGGCACGCGGCGCCTCTACTGGGACGTCAACTGGCCTCACGACCTTATCGGGTACTGACTTCGACCTAGAGGTCACCCGTGCACCGATCACCATAGACGGCAAAGGTAGTAACGCTATTGCCGTCAACGGGCATGTCCCGGCACCGCTGCTGCGCTGGCGAGAGGGCGACGACGTGACGCTGCGTGTCACCAACCATTTGCGCGGACACGACACCTCAATTCATTGGCACGGCATTCTTCTTCCCAATCCGATGGATGGTGTGCCAGGGCTGACCTACGCTGGCATCAAACCGGGAGAGACTTTCATTTACCGCTTTCCCGTTAAGCAGGTTGGCACGTACTGGTATCACAGTCACTCCGGTCTCCAAGAGCAGCTCGGGCATTTTGGCCCGATCATCATCGATCCTCGGGGCAACGATCCGGTTGCCTCTGACCGTGAGTATGTCGTCGTCCTATCCGATTGGACGTTTGGCAATCCCGACCATCTCTATTCCAAGCTCAAGAAGATGGGCGCGAGCCTCAACTTTCAAAAGCGCACAGTTGGCGATTTTTTTGGCGATCAGACGTCGTTCAAGGATCGCCGCATGTGGGGCCGCATGCGCATGAGTCCGACCGATATCGCGGACATCACGGGAGCCACGTACACCTACCTTCTTAATGGCCAGTCATCTGCAGACAACTGGACTGCCCTCTTCGAGCCCGGTGAGCGTGTCCGTTTGCGCATCATCAACGCTTCAGCGATGACCACCTTTGACGTACGGATTCCCGGCCTGCCGCTAACTGTCGTTCAGGCCGACGGCCTGAACGTGCAGCCTGTCGAGACGGATGAGTTTCGTATTGGTGTTGCCGAAACCTACGACGTCATCGTGCAGCCTGAGCAAGCGGAAGCCTTCACGCTCATGTGTGAGACGGCTGACCGCAGCGGCTTTGTGCGAGCTACACTTGCCCCGCAGTCAGACATGGAGGCTACCATCCCTCCGCGCCGGCCGCGACCACTGCTCACCATGAAAGACATGGGAATGGCTCATGAAGGCATGGACCACGCCGCCATGGGCCGTGGCGAAACGGAACAGCTACCCGCTGTGCCGGACCCGCACGCCGGACACGACATGCCGGCCATGGACCCGTCTCCCGGCGTTCAGCGTCACGATCACCCCTCGGGCCCCGGAGTTGCGAACCGTGCCATGCAGCCGACGAACCGTCTGGCCGAGGCCGGAACCGGTCTCGACGATGCTCCTCATCGTGTGCTCGTTTACGCTGCGCTACGCAGCTTAGATCCGACTCCCGATCAGCGACCGCCGGGCCGGGAGATCGAACTTCACCTCACCGGAAACATGGAGCGCTATATGTGGTCCTTCGATGGGAAGAAGTACTCCCAAGGCGCCGAGTCGATTGTTCTCCACAAAGGCGAGCGTGTCCGTATGACGTTCGTCAATGACACGATGATGTCTCATCCGATCCATCTCCACGGGATGTTCTTCGACGTTGCTAGTGGTGCGGCGGATCATCGCCCGCGTAAGCACACTCTTCTCGTCAAGCCCGCGGAGAAGGTCTCGATCGATGTCACTGCCGATGCGCTCGGTGAGTGGGTATTGCACTGCCATCTCATGTATCACATGCACGCTGGCATGTTCCGCGTCGTCTCCGTGCGCGAAGCGGATCACTCGATGCACCACCCCGAGGAGCAGTCATGAAGAGTGTCCTCCTTGGCCTCGTATTGACCGCCTTTTTGCCTCTCGCCGCCCAGCAGGCTGCACACGACCCCGCAGCAATGGAGAAAGCTAGGAAACGAGGCGAACGCGGTATGGGGGGGCAGGTCATCTCTTTCGTTCAAGTTGATCGGTTGGAGTACCGGACCAATGAGGGCGCAGGACACGTCTGGTGGGAAGGGGCTGCCTGGATCGGTACCGATTTCCACCGGTTCGTCATGAAAACAGAAGGCCTGTACATCGTCGAACAACCCGCCTTGACGACAACCCCTGCCGCCCAGGCTCAGTCGCTGATTGGTCAGATGGGTCGTGGTGGTGGACGCATCAGTCCATCAGACGTGGTGGTTGGCCCTCGGGATGGAGGTCTCGGGGCGCCGGGTGCTTCAACTCCGCCGGGTCGGCGGAGTACGTTTCCTGCGGAAGTGCAAGCCCTCTATAGCCGGCCTGTCAGCCCCTACTTTGACGTGCAGGTTGGTGTACGCCAAGACTTAGCGGTTGGTGCCCGCCGCACCTTCGGCGTCATCGGTGTGCAAGGGCTGCTGCCCTATTGGTTTGATGTCGATACCGCTCTCTTCGTTAGCAACGATGGGGATACCTCAGGTCGTATTGAGGTCGAATATGACCTCCGATTTACTCAGCGGCTTATCTTACAGCCGCGCGCCGAACTTAACTTTGCTTTTCAGAATGTTGATCGGCTCAGCATCAAACGTGGGCTTGCTGCCGCTGACGCGGGTGCCCGATTCCGCTACGAGCTCAGACGGCAGTTTGCTCCGTATGTCGGCGTGGCTTGGCAGCGAGTGGCCAGTGAGCCCAACCGCATCTCGTTGGTTGCCGGGTTGAGCATGTGGTTCTAGCGGCTCGGTGAATGCCACGATGGTAGTTCGATGGGTAAGCAAGTGAGAAAAGGCGAGCAGCTGATCCGCAAGATTCTTGCGGACCCAGCGGCCGCAGACGCGGGTGGCCGACTCCCGGATCTCTTGTTGATCGAGATGCAGAAGGGCTACCCCTGCAAGCATCTCCGTCTGCTGCTGTCGTCGCCGTCAGAAGACGCAGTCAAGATCGGTGCTTGGATCGCGTCTGAGGTAGGCCCAGCAGGAGCCGAGTTGGTGCAGGCGGTCGCACGGCGTCTGCAGCATCCGCTCAAGGCGGTGCGGCTCTACGTGCTCGACTGCATCTACTTGTGGGCAACTCCCGAAAACGGCAGAGAGCTTGCGGGGGCGCTCCGTCTACTTGAAGATCAAGACAAGGGCGTTCGATGGAAGGCGACCGACTCGCTTCTTTACGCTTCTCGCGATCAGCTAGCAGCAGCACTCGAATACCTTGAGAGAACCGATCCCGACTCGCCCCATGTCACCGGTCTCTGGTGGTTGATGGATCTCTCCGAGCCCGATATTGCTGGGCAGATCGCGATGCAACTCGGCAGCGAAGAAACGGTCGTCCGCAAGTACGCCGCAGTGGCCGCCGCCCAAGCGGCCAGCACCTCGCAGCAACTACTAGAGCAAGCTCTCAAGAACAATGACGCCGACATCGTCGACTTCGCCAAAAGCGTCCTCGAACAGCGAGAAGGTCTCGACCCGGCAGAGTTTGAAGCCCCGCCCGTCTGGCAATAACGACAGAACTGCTGACATTCTTTGGTTTCGATGGTTATTGGCTGTCCATGGATGTCCCGAGCTGACCGGGCATTTTGGGGCTAAGTTGTTGAAAGAGAAGGGTTAGCGACGATTTGTGACTGTCTGAGCGGACATTTCTGGACAGGAGACGGATCTGTTGGCTGTTGGTCGGTTATCTCTGCACGACTCCAAGAGGAAACGAAAACGGCCCGCTCCCCTGAGCGGGCCGTTTCTGCTTCTAGGTTAGCTACGGGTGCAAGAATTTCCAGCCGTAAGTCGTTACTTCCGATACCAATCTCGGAAGTAACTGGCTACTAGTGTTTCAGGCGGGCGAGTCGACACCGATTGGCCCCACCCTGATTTCCTCTTGCCAATCTAGAGGTGCGGTGATAGTCTTCTAGATTATCTAGAGGAATATGACGGGCTCGAATTCAGAACTCATTCAGGGGACATTGGATCTGCTAGCGCTCAAGGCTCTTGCACTGGGTCCGATGCACGGCTGGGGAATCCAGAAGCGAATCGAGCAGTTGTCTGCCGACGTGCTCCGTGTGCAACAAGGCTCCCTGTACCCGGCGCTGCTGCGTCTGCAGCAGAACGGCTGGATCTCCGCCGAGTGGGGGGTATCAGAGAAGAATCGGCGAGCGAAGTACTACTCGCTGACATCGACCGGTCGAAGGCAATTGGTTTCTGAAACAAGGGCATGGGAAAGCTTGGCGGCTGGCGTTTTCCGGGTGCTGAATACCGAGAGTATTTGAGGACGCTGAATGCTTCTGATTCGCCGATTTCTCTTTCGCCTGCTCGCATTGGCGAAGCGTGATCGCTTCGACGCTGAGCTGAGCGCCGAACTCCGCCATCACGTCGAGTGTGCAACCGACGAGCTAATAGAACGAGGGGTCAGGCCGGGTGAAGCCCGTCGCATCGCGCTGCGCGACGTCGGGGGGATCGAGCAGGTGCGGGCAGAGTATCCCGACCAGCTCGGATTCCCAACTGCCGACTCGGTCGTGCAGGATCTCACGTTGGCGGTTCGTTCGCTACTGAAGCATCCTTTGTCGACGGCAGTTATTGTGCTGTCGCTCACTGTTGGAATTGGGGGAAGCACAGCAATCGTCGCGCTTCTCAACGCAGTCTTATTCCACCCACCACCGCTGTACCGCGCACCCCAGGAACTCGTGCTACTGCAGCAGAACCCACCGGACAGACCCGGCATCCGGTCGGATGTGTCGGGGGCTCTGTACATGGCGCTTCGAGCTGAGTTGAGCGAGCGTACGCAAGGACTTGCCGCCGTGCGCGCCCAATCCACGGCGAGTGTCCGAATCACAGACTATCCCATTGGGTTGGCCACTCAAGCCGTTTCGCCAGATGTCTTTGACCTGCTGGGAGTTTCGCCTTCTCACGGACGCAACTTTATCTCGGATGAGTACCGCGAGGGGGCAGCCGGTGTCGTGGTGCTCAGCCACGAAGCTTGGCGGGAGTACTTCGAAGGAGATTTGGACGGAGGCGACGACGACGTAATCGGGCGCGTCATCGGAATTGAAGGAGAGCCTCACACCATAGTTGGCATCATGCCGGAGCGATTCTGGTTCGGATCGACGGGGACAGACCTGTGGTTGCCGTTGAAACTCCGAGACGGGCCAGACCCTACGCGTAGAGATCTATCGATCGTCGTCCGTTTGGCGGATGGGATGTCTCAGGGCCAGGTGCAAGCGATCTCCCGCACAGTAGTTTCGAATCATGACGCACAACTCCCCGCGGATGAAAGGGGTTGGGGCCTGCAGGTCTTTCCTCTTGCGGGCTTGCGCGGGTTTGCGTCGCAGGCTGCGGGCGGGATTCGCTTATTATTCATCGTCGTAGCCCTCACTCTTCTAATCGTCTGCGTAAACGTTGCGGTCGTTATGGCGGCCCGCTGGTCCACACGACGCCGGGAGATCGCGGTACGAAGTGCAATCGGAGCAGGCCGGTTGCGGATCGTCAGACAATTCCTCACCGAAAGTATGGTCGTCGCGGCAGTGGGGGGTGTCGGCGGCGTGCTGTTTGCCGTAATAGCCCTTCGCGCCATCTTAGCGGCGGCACCCCCGAACTTGTCTGTCATCGACTTCTCCCTCGATTTTCGGACGCTCGGCTTCGCGTTGGCCGCGACCGTTGTCGCTGGGATCGGCTCAGGTCTTCTTCCCGCGCTACAGCGCGGTGACCTCCGTCTTTTCGACGAGTTGAAGCAGGGCGGCCGTAACGCGTCCGGCACTCCGGGGAGTCTACGAACCCGCAACGCACTGGTGATCCTAGAAGTCGTGGTCGTCGTTGTCGCCCTGATCACGACTGGCTCGATGGTTCTCGCTTATCAAGAACTGGCAGACCTGAATCCCGGATTTGAGACTGGATGGTTGCTGTCGTTCCGCATTGATTTAGACGAAGATCGCTTCTCCAGCGACACCGATTCAGGTCGCGTGGCGAATGCGGCGCAGATCAACTCTCAACTTACAGCGATTCGTGATCGCCTGGTTGCTATCCCGGGTGTCGAGGGTGTGGCAACGAGTCTCCTGCTGCCGATCAACGATGCGATCTGGTTGCGACGCGTTACGTTGGCCTCACAGGAGTCTCAAGAAACACGCATCGCCTGTACAGCTGTCGGAGCTGGCTTCTTCGAAACCCTTGGTGCGCCAATCCTCGAAGGTCGCCCCCTCCGCGAGAACGATCGGGAAGCAACCCCATGGGTCGCGGTCGTCAATCGATCCCTGGCGGAAGCCTTTTTTCCAAACGGCGACGCGATCGGCCAAGTGATCCAGTTTGAAGGGGAAGGCGAGCGGCCACGGCGGATCGTTGGAATCAGCGAGGACGTTGTGAACCGTGGTCTCACAATGGCGGTCGTCCCGCTGGTGTACATCCCCATGGAACAACGGCCGGATACCCAGGTGTCGGGTGCGGGCTCTCGACTGCGTAGCTTCTTCCTCGTGCGAACCACTTCCGATCCTGCGGCTGTGGCCACGCTGATCCGCGAGGAAGTCGCGAAGGTAGATCCGCTCCAGGCGATTACCAGATTGGGTATGGTGTCCGGTTGGCTCCGGCAGGCGGCCGACGAAATCCTGGCGGGCGTGTACATCATCGGCCCCTTGGTTGGGTTTGCGTTAATCCTCTGCGCATTGGGAATCTATGGCGTCCTTTCAGCAGCAATTCAGCAACGACAGCAAGAGTTCAGCGTGCGTATCGCGGTCGGTGCCAGCAGGAAAGAGATCATTCGCCTTGTGCTTCACCAGGGACTGAGATTGACTAGCATCGGCCTGCTGCTCGGTTCTTTGGCAGCCCTGGCGTTGACCCGATTTCTAGCCAGCACTGTCGTAGTTTTTCGATCAACGAGTTGGGTCGTGTTCTCCGTGAGCGCAGCACTTGTGATAGTGGTTTCGCTGTTGGCTGCCTGCGGCCCTGCGTGGCGGGCAGTGGCGCTGGATCCGGTTGCAGCGCTTCGCAAAGAGTAGCGATAGGGAGGGTTGAATAGTTTTCTTTTCTAACAACAACCCTACGGGCAGCCATGGCGTGGCGAGTAACTGCCAACATTCGTTTGGCCCAAAAGTGGTGGCCCGTTCGGCGAGGGTGGCATCGGTGTCGTCTATACGGCCAAGGACACCGAACTCGAACACACTGCCGCCCTCAAGTTCTTAGCTGCGCATCTACTCAACGCAGACGAAGCTAAAGAGCGTTTGCTCCGCAAAGCCAAGGCTGTCGTAGCGCTGGACCATCCCAACATCAATACGAGGCGCTAGATCGACGAGGTCGACGGCAAGACCTTCTTAGCGATAGCCACATTTGAAGCGGCCAGAAAAGTAGAACGCTCCGACCGCACCCGTACAATTTCACAAAAGGTGGTCGTCATTGCCCTGTTCCAGCGGTACAATCTCCACGGAAACTACCAGCCCTCCCTACGCGGCCTGAAGACAGTTCTGGCCAAGCACGGTTCGGCTCTGATCCTCGAACGGAGAAATAGCTATGGCTCACCCATCAAGCTTCACTCGGCGCGATTGTCTGGCACTGCTCTCGGCGACGACTCTTTCCGCTGGAAGGGCTGTTGGCGCGACAACGAAGAAGCCGTTGCGCGGGGCGTTCATGATTCTCGCAACGCCCTACACCGCCACCAAGGCGATTGACTACGAAGATCTAGAGGGAGAAGTGGACTTCCTCGATCGCTGCGGAACTCAAGGTATGGTCTGGCCCCAGAATGCCAGCGACTTGCGCTATCTGACCAAAGATGAACGCATGCGAGGCATGGAAGTGATCGCCAAGGCCGCGAAGTCCCGCAAGCCAGCGCTGATTCTAGGCGTTCACGCAGAAGACACGGCCTCCATGCTTGAGTACGCCCGTTTCGCCGAAACCCTTGAGCCGGATGCGGTGATCGCGATACCGCCCACCAAGGCCAAGTCGCTCGATGACTACCGCGAGTACTACATCGAGCTTTGCAAGGTCGCAAAGCGTCCGGTGTTCATCCAAACTGCAGGTGGCTCGCCCGAAGTCGAGCCGACGGTCGAGTTCATCGTCGAAATGGGCGGGAAGTTCGAAAACTTCGGCTATCTGAAAGAAGAGTACAAGAGCGTGCCCACGGCGGTCGAGCGCATGAAAGAGATGGCCAAACATCGCCCGGGAGCGATCAAGATCATCCTTGGTGCCTTCCGAGCCCGTGGATGGACCTACGAGATGCGTCTGGGAATGGATGGTACGCTTACCGGCGGGCCCATGTACGCTGACGTATACGCCTACCTCTGGGAGCTACACATGGCCGGAAAAATCGAGGAACTCCGCGAGGTGCACAGCAAGTTGCTTCTGATGACCAACTTGGAACAAGTGATTCCGGGTATGCGGTCGTACATGATGAAACACCGAGGCGTCTTCAAGACGACCGTCTCGAGACGCGCTGACTATTCCTACGCGCCGGATGCCGTGGCTGAGATCGAGTACAACTTCGCGGCGCTTAAGCCGTATCTGCGGGCCTAATGGAGATTGCAATGAGTATCTGGCGCTTGAGTTTCTTCGTGCTTGGTTCAGTCGGAATCGCGCTTTGCCAGCAGGGCTACCGAGAGGTCGAGTGGCCGCTCGCGGTCCAGACCGCCGCAAGCACCCCAAGCCCTTGGCACTTTGGGCAGGTGGCGGCCGTCGCCACAGCCACGAATGGACGCATCCTCGTCCTCCATCGCGGCGGCCACCCGGTCATCGAGTTCGACAGCGATGGAAAACTCATTTCGTCCTGGGGCGACGGGATGATCAGCGGAGGGAAAGTGACGGCAATCCCGCCGGAACTCCGGACCCTTGGCGGGCCAAGCTATACCGTCGTCTATGGTCCGTCGGGGTGCTACTCCTGTGGCGCGCACTCGATACGAGTCGACACCGACGGAAATATCTGGCTAGCGGATGCTGGCGCGCATGTGGTCTACAAGTTCGATTCGCAGTGGCGCGTCCTACTGCAACTGGGCGAGAAGGGGGTCACCGGTACGGACCACAGTCACTTCAATCTGCCAACTGATGTCGCCTTCGCGCCGAATGGCGATGTTTATGTGAGCGACGGCTATGGAAGCGCTCGGGTGGTCAAATTCTCAAGCGATGGGAAGTATTTGCTTGAGTGGGGCAAGCGAGGCACGGGCCCCGGCGAGTTCGAATTGCCTCACAACCTGGTAGTCGACGCTCAGGGACGCGTCTACGTCACCGATCGGGAAAACGAACGGATCCAGGTCTTCGACTCCAGCGGCAAGTTTCTGGACCAGTGGGAGGGTGTCGGCAGAGTCTCCGCGCTCTTCATGACCAAAGACCAGAAGATCTGGGCCGGTGGGGTCTTACGGGACCTTGATGGCAAGGTTATTACCCGTCTACCTGGCAACGTGGGGGGGCACGGCACCACGGTCAACGAGGCCGGAGAAGTGTTCGTCGCGCAGCTTGGCGGGCGGGTGCAGAAGTTTGTCGGCACAGACGGCCCCTCGGACGAGAAGTAATCGCCTTCCCCGCGTGGCGGTATGCTATTGGCTCCATGAATCTCAATCGTCGCGAGTTGTTAGCTACCGCAGTCGGAGTCGCTGGATCAGCGGCCTGCCAGGAATCTCGGCGGCCCAATATTCTGTTTCTCTTTCCCGACCAGCTGCGTTGGGATTGGATTGAGACGAACCCCGGCATGCCGATGCGGACGCCGACGATCGCCCGCCTCGCTCAACGTGGAGTTCTGTTCGAGCGGGCCTGGTGCGCCTCGCCACTGTGCGCGCCGTCGAGAGCTTGCCTGGCCGCTGGTGTCGAGTACGAGCGCTGCCGCGTACCGGGTAACGGAGCCGACTATCCGCTCGATCAACCGACCTTCTATCACGCGCTAGAGAGTTCGGGCTATCACGTCGCTGGCTGCGGCAAGTTCGACTTGCACAAGGCCACCGCGGACTGGGGTCTCGACGGTAAGCGGATGCTAACCGAGTGGGGCTTTTCAGACGGCATAGACAATGCTGGCAAGTACGATGCTGTCAGAAGTGGGCTGATCCAGCCGATGGATCCCTACATGGCGTACCTGCACGAGACCAGTCTGGTCGAGGAGCACGTCAAAGACTTCGACTCTCGCCGCGGCCCAAACGGCTATCGCAACACCGAACCAACACCGCTGCCCGAGCACGCCTACTGCGACAACTGGATCGGCGAGAATGGCATCAATCTACTAAAGTCCGCACCAGCCGAGAAACCGTGGTTCTTGCAGGTGAATTTCGCGGGTCCGCACAACCCTCTCGACGTGACCAAGCGCATGCATCCGCTCTATGAAGCGGTGGATGGATTCCCTCCGGCCAACCGGAACACGGAGTACGGGGCCGACGAGCACCTGCTGATGCGCCGCAACTACTCTGCGATGGTCGAGAACATCGACAGTTGGTGCGGACGGCTGATTGACGAGGTCGCCGCACGTGGTGAACTCGACAACACGCTCATCGTGTTCTCGTCGGACCACGGCGAGATGCTGGGCGATCACAATCGATGGGGCAAGCTGGTTCCCAACGAACCTTCGACCGGCGTGCCATTGATCGCGGCAGGACCCGGTGTGCAACAAGGAGTTCGGACACCAGCGCCAGCGAGCGTCATGGACATCGCGGCGACTTGTCTCGATGTTGCCGGGCTGCCGGTCCCGAGCGAGATGGACAGCCGCTCATTGCGACCACTGCTGACTGGCACCAGCACCTCTCATCGCGAGTATCTCTTCTCGGGTCTCGAACCGTGGCGAGCTGTGACCGACGGGCAGTGCAAGCTGATCCGCGGATACGACCCGTCTATTGAGCGCTACTATCCAGAAGCCAGCCGCCCCGTCTACGCCGAAACGCGAGATCAGCCACCACTACTATTCGACCTAGCCGAAGACCCACTTGAGAACCGCAACATCGCCGACATCGCACCAGACGTGCTCAGAAGACTGGACGAAGCACTAGCCGGGTAGCAGCATCCAAACGTCTGCCCAGCTGACTGGCACTTCGTCGCCTGTCACCCCACCCCCGCGAAGGCATAACCAGCGTCACGCTAACGGACCGCCAAGCACACACCCCCGCGCTAGCGGTACAATCCTTGCGTCGTGATGATCGGCTCCTCCATCAGCCATTATAAGATCGTTGCCAAGCTCGGCGAGGGTGGCATGGGTGTCGTCTACAAGGCTGAGGACACCAAACTCGAACGCACCGTCGCCCTCAAGTTTCTAGCCCAGCATCTGCTCAACGACGAAGAGGCCAAGGAACGCTTCCTCCGCGAAGCCAAAGCCGCGGCCGCACTCGATCACCCCAACATCTGCACCGTCCACGAGATCGATGAGGTCGATGGCAAGACCTTCATCGTGATGGCCTTCCTCGAAGGCGAGTCGCTCGAAGAGCGCATCACTCAAGGGCCGCTCTCACTCAAAGACTCCCTCGACATTGCTCGACAAGCCGCTGATGGACTCGAAGCCGCACACGAAAAAGGCATCTTCCATCGCGACATCAAGCCCGCCAACATCATGGTCGACGCCAAGGGCCGGGCCACGGTCATGGACTTCGGCTTGGCCCGACTCACCGAAGCGTCCCGTCTCACCAAGTTCGACACCGCCATGGGCACTGTAGCTTACATGTCGCCCGAGCAGGCTCAGGGTATGGAGGTCGACAGCCGTTCGGATCTATGGTCGTTGGGCTGCGTGCTCTACGAGATGGTTTGCGGTCAACGCCCGTTCCAGGGGCAATACGACCAAGCGCTGCTCTACGAGATCGTTCATCAAGAGCCCGCGGCATTAACCGGCTTGCGGACCGGCGTGCCGGTCGAATTAGAACTGCTCACGTCCAAGTGCCTCGCAAAAGACCGAGACGATCGCTACCAACACGCCAGCGAAGCCAGCGTCGATCTACGCACCCTCGGCGAAAAACTCAAGTCAGGACGCTCGACGATCCTGCGAACCGCACCAATGACCGGTGCAGTCCCGGTGCCCATGACCGCGGCTCAGACCGTGAACCCTGCCGAGGCACTGCCTCCTGGTGCGGTGATCGTGCAACAAAAGGGCCAACGAATACTGCAAGGGTTGGCGGCCCTGTTCGCCCTCGCATTCCTCAGCGTGACGACGATCCACTTCACGGAAGTCGCCCCCGATCAGCCCCTACGGCGTTTCTCGTTTGTCCCGCCGCCCGACCTCAACGCCACGCCAATCTACGCTGGACTCGCCATCTCTCCCAACGGCGGACACCTGGCGTTCACCACTGTTGGCGCCGACGGCGGACTTTGGGTGCAGGACCTCGACCAAAACGAGCCGCGCTATCTAGCCGGAACTGACGGTGCGCGTCTCCCCTTCTGGTCGCCCGACAGCGAGTACATCGTCTTTGCAGCGGGCAGCGAGTTGAGGAAGATATCCGTTCAGGGCGGTGCCAGCGGCCTCGTTTGCAGTCTGCCGAGCACACAGTTCTACCACGGAGCCTGGAGCCCAGACGGCGAGTCGATCGTCTTCGCTTCTGCCGGAGGGTCAGCGACAGGATCGCTTTTTGAGGTGCCGGCGCAAGGCGGCACTCCCGAGGAGCTGATTGTTCCAGCAGATGTTGGCGAGACCAGCCCATCGGCATCTCGCCCAGCTTTTGTTTCGTCCGGGCGTGATCGCATTCTCGTGTTCACTGTCGGCGGTGCTGGGGCTAGCACGATGTATGCCAAGAACCTCGATACCGGGCAGACGGCGGCGCTTGGTCTCGGAGATCGGCCGATCTACTCCGCTGCGACCGGCCATCTGATTTATCAGTCCGAGCGGAACGCCTATGATCTCTGGGCTCGTCCTTTCTCGCCCGAGACGCTCGAATTTACTGGACCAGCATTCCCGCTGCGGCAGAACGCCCGTCAACCGTCGCTCGCCCATGACGGCACGCTGGCGTTTCTAGACGGCTCGGGCAGTACTGGCGCGGTGACTCTCGTCTGGCGCGACCGCGCCGGGACACTCTTGGAGGTCGTCGGCCAGCCGCAACCGACTATGTTCCAGCCCGCCCTTTCACCCGACGGCCAGCGCGTTGCAGTCACGTCGATGGAGAGCGGCGACATAGACATCTGGGTTCACGATCTGGTTCGCTCTACCAAAACTCGATTGACGTTCGATCCAGGCAGCGAAGGGATCCCGACCTGGTCGGCTTACGGTGACGAGATCGCCTATAGGCTCCAGGGTGCTGACGGATCGAGCCTGAGGAGCACGGCGGCCGATGGCACCGGCGAGCCAGCCGTTCTGGTTGAGTCGCCAACCCTCTTGAGAAATCCCTCTTGGTCGCGCGACGGTCGCTACCTCGTCTACGAGGAGGTCAACCCGGAGACCGGCCGAGATATCCGCTATCTCCAGATTGAGACGGATGGCAGCGCTTCTGAGCCTGTCACGTTCCTCGCCTCACCAACCGCCGAACGGGCCCCGAAACTTTCACCGGACGGTCGCTTCGTGGCATACGCTTCCAACGAATCAGGACGTCCTGAAATCTATGTACGTCCATTTCCCGAGGGCACCGGGAGGAGGCAGGTTTCGGTCAACGGCGGGGTGAAAGCACGCTGGAGCAGCGATGGCACGGAGTTGTATTACGTGCAGGGTAGTGCCCTGATGGCGGTGTCCGTCTCGACTGGGCAAGGGGTCACGCTTGGTCAGCCGCAACAACTGTTTGAGTCTCCCGAGCTGGCCTTCGGTGCCAGTGCCACGAGCTATGACGTCTCTGCGGACGGTCAGCGGTTCATTATGGTCGCGCCCGTCGAAGACGACGATGAAGATGCCGCACCCCCGAAGATCCGTGTCGTCCAAAACTGGTACGAAGAATTCCGCGACCGGGAACACGAATAGGCCTCTCGCAATCGAGGGAGCCCAGCCTCCAAAACCCTAGTTCAGGCTATCGCCAAAGATGACGTTGAGCTTTGTCACCTGAAGCGCCGTTCTCGCCTTGGAATTCGCGTTGATGAGGCTCAGTCCAGCACCACTGCGCATGCAGGTGACGTAGGCCGCGATGAGCACCTCCAGTCCTGTGCTGTCGAGATAGGAGACGTGCTCCAAATCGACGACGACCACGTTAACCCCTTGACCGACCAACTGCCTCACGGCGTCATGCAGGTCGCGCACGGGTGTTCCGTATACCATGCGACCGCTGACGTCGACGACGGCACGATCTTGGTTCCGTCGGATCGATATCTCCATCGACAAGGTAGGCGAATTCGAAGAACAGAACGTTACGACGATTCTTTCGGGCCTCTGTAATCCCCCAGAACCTCGCCGCCGGGGACTGTACCAATGTACAGACCGGGCGGAAGGGTAACAGGTTAGACCGGGCGGATAGGTAACACCATGGCGAGATGCCATGGAAGGAGACCTATCCGATGGAAGAACGCAAGAGATTCATTGAAGACTGGCTGCGAGCGGGGGCGGCGACGAACGTGGCGGCGCTGTGTCGACTCTACGGGATCAGCCGCAGGACCGGATACAAGTGGTTAGAACGCTTCCGTCAAGGCGGTTGGCCAGAGCTGGAAGACCGCTCGCACGCGGCACACCGTCAGCCCGGTCGGATACCCGAGTCGGTCGAGCGACGAGTGATAGAAGCGCGTCGGCAGCATCCGAGTTGGGGGCCGAAGAAGCTCAGGGCCTGGCTGGAGTCGAAAGAGTCACAGACAAGCTGGCCAGCGGCGTCGACGATCGGCGACGCGCTGAAGCGAGCCGGACTCGTTCGCGGGCGCAAGCGGATGCGGCGACTGGCCGAAGCGGCACCCAGTCCGTTGCGCGAACCCGAAGCGCCCAACGACCTCTGGACGATCGACTACAAGGGGCAGTTTCGCACCGGCGACGGCGTGCTGTGTTATCCGCTAACGGTCGTCGACGGATATAGTCGTTTCCTGCTCAACTGCACCGCACACGTGGGCACATCCTACGCCGAGGCCCGCCGAGGCTTGGAGCGGTTGTTTCTGGAGCGCGGGCTGCCACGAAGGATACGCTCAGACAACGGTTCGCCGTTCGCCTCCATCGGCACCGGACGCTTGAGCCGGTTGAACGTCTGGTGGCTGAAGCTGGGCATTGCGGTGGAGCGCATCGAGCCGGGCAAGCCGCAGCAGAACGGTCGCCACGAGCGGCTACACCGCACGCTCAAAGCCGAGACAGTGAGACCTCCGGCTGGCGATCGTCGCCGACAGCAGCGCCGCTTCGACCTCTTTCGTCATGAATACAACCAAGAACGTCCGCATGAAGCGTTGAGACAGCGGCCCCCGGCGGCGTTCTATGCACCAGCAACACGCGCCTATCCCAGCGAGCTTGCTGATCTGGATTACCCGGGGCACTGGGAGCGCCGACGAGTGCGCCACGACGGACGCATCAAGTTCCTCGGCGAGAAGTACTTCCTGAGTGAAGCGTTGGCTCGCGAGTTGGTCGGGCTAGTCGAAGTGGACGAAGCCATTTGGCAGATCTGGTTCGGTCCGGTGGAACTCGCCTTGTTCGACGCCGCCAACCGCGTACTGTGGCCGCTCGGCTCGGCAGTCAGTGGCCCCCGCGGGGGCCACTGACCACCGCCTATACTGTTACCCATCCGTCCGGTTTAGAGTGTTACCTATCAGACCGGTCGTTCACCTACGTGGACTGTCCCCCAGAGCACTGTTACCCATGTCCCTGGACGTTCAACCGCTGCGCCCCATTCCATGGCCAGCTCGATCAGTCGTTACTCCTCGGAGTTTTCGTCTTGGATGATGATCTCGACCCGACGGTTCTGCTGACGCCCTTCTGGCGTATCATTGGTCGCCATCGGATGGCTCTTACCGAGCCCTGCCATCGTCATCAGGTCCTCGGATACATCAACCGATCCGAAGTAGTTGTAAACATCAGCCGCGCGATCCTCGGACAGCTTCTGGTTGAACTCGTCGCTACCGACACTGTCGGTGTGGCCCTCGATCAGAAGGCGATACCCCGGGGTCACCATCATGATTCCGGCGATTCGACTCAGCACCTCCCGCGCCTCGGGACGGAGTGTCGCCTTGCCGAAGTCAAACAGAATGTCCGGCAGATTCAAGATCAGACCCCGGGCACTCTCTTGGGTAGCAACAACCTTGCTCAACGCGTCTTGCATTCGATCGCGCATGGTGTCGCGTTCTTCCGTGGCAAGGCGCGCGGCAAGATCAGCCGCGTCCCTGGCTTCCTCCAGTTCCAGACGCTCGGCACGCATCAGTGCAACTGCCGCCGCAGCCTTTTCCTGCTCCTGGCGAGCCTCCTCGGCGTCCAACTTGGCCCGGGTGATCATCCGCTCCGCTTCTTCTTTTTGACGCAGCGCCTTCTCCATCTCTGCACGAGCCCGTGCCTCGGCTAGCTGAGCCTCCAGGCTTCGACGCTCCGCATCCGACTGTGCTTCCTCGGCCTTAGCCCGCAACTCGGCCTCCTGGCGTTGTTGCTCTTCTGCTTCCACCGCGGCGCCGCGAGCTTCTTCGGCGGCAATGCGTTGGTTCTCGGCCAACTCTTCTTCAATCCGCCTCTCGGTAAGCTCCCGCGCATCTTCAGCGATCTGCACCACGTTGCGAGCAATCGTCGAAACGTCCCGCTTCGACTTTCCTTGTCGGGCTAGCGCTTCCGCGCGATCGAGTTCGGCAATCGCTTTGTCTAACGTCTCTGTTGCGTAGGTCCCAGCTCGGAGCCCACCTGCAATCTGTATCGCATTGCGAGCCTGATAGAGATCAAGCGGATACCTCTTCAGGTCCACCGTGAGTTCGAGCACATTCGAGAGTTTCGCGTAGTCCCCGCGACGAAATAGCTCGTACTCCGTCTCAACAAGCTGAACGTCGCCCTTATTCTTTTCACGGATCGCATTCTCCGCAACGACCAAGTCACTCGGACGTCGCACGGTGAAGTACGGCTCGGCGGTCACGATCATGGCGAATGTCTGCAGCTCTGAAGTCACCGTCAATCGCGCACGGCCACGATTATTGATGAGCACCTCACCAAGGTTGGTTGTGCGCCCTTGGGGCGTGATCGCCCACAGTACGTATGTCAGATATTCCGCGCCAAACTCGATGGCGGGCTTCAACCCTTCGAGGCGAGCGTCAATCTCGATCGAACCGGCGCGGCTCTTGATGGACGCTGTACCCACGACGGCCGGAGCAAGCGCTGTTCCCAGAAAGTCGACATCGGTATTGCTTCGGCGATAGCGGTAGTTCACCGCGTTCGTCGTACGAGCAACCGTTGTGACGGTAAATACAGGAGTCTCGTCGAGCTCCTCAACATCCGGCGACGCTTGCTGCGACCATGCCATCTGTGACACGGCTAGCGCCAAGAACATCGCTACGGCCCACTTCGCTTCTCTTCGAAACATCAGATATCCTCCTCAAGACCTGACAAATCTACATGTAGTCAGCATTCTAGATCAACTCGGCCGCTGGCGTGTGTCCCGCCCTCAGCTATGTATTGAAACAGTCAGGAAACCCCACTTGAGTCGCACTGAATTCGGGGGTTGGTGTGCGCAAGCGCGCCGCAGTCGCGCGTTCTTAGATCCGACAACCTCATCGTCGGCGCATTGCACGCTTGCTGGAGCCCGTCGAGACCAGTTTCCTGGCTGTCACTAAGAAGCAGAGTCACATAGACGTACTTAAGACATCTCATTTTCCAAGTACGTCTTCCCCTCAGCCTGGAATACCCGAAGACCCGCGCTACTCCCTTCGTTCATCTCGATTCTTCCTGCCCTGCTCGGTATTCGTCTCGCAGCCGGATCGCCTCGTCAAAGAGGTCGGCTGGCGCTAAACGGCCGCGAAGCTTGGGGTATGCCTCCTCTACTACGCGCTGCCAGGCCTCGCGGTCTACAGGGACTACCGTGAGGCCGCGCCGCTTCATCTGTTCAATCGAGTCGTCGCCAAGCCGCCGGATGCGGTCCCGAGCCGATTCTCCAGCCTTGCGAGAGGCCTCAAGGAGTCGCGGTCGAATGTCGGCTGGAATGCGCTCCCATGCTTCCACGCTGATGACGACGCCGCCAATGACAGGAGCCCAGAGAATGTCCGTCATATACGGCGCGCGCTGAAAGGATCCATCCAACATGGCGAATAACGGCGGCACGGCGATCGCCTCGATCAGGCCCGTTTGCAGTGAGATCAGCATCTCCGTCATCGGCAGAGGCGTTGGGCGCATGTTGAAGTCGTGGTACAGCTGTTCCGTCTTTGGATCGCCGATACTCGTCCACAGTTTCATTCCTCGAATGTCGTCGGTGGACTTGGCCGGGCGCTTTGTGAAGAACTGAGCCCAACCGCCGTCGGACCAGTTCAGGACGACGAAGCCCTTGTCCCGCAATCGGGCTTCGAACTTCGGCGCCATCTTGTCTCGAACGTAATCCAATTCGTCGTAGCTGCGGAACAGCAGGGGGATGTGCAGCGCCTCCGTGCCCTGGTCGATGCGCGAGAATCCGACGCTGGTTACCGCTACGGCCTGCAGTTGGCCGATGCGGACCTTGCGCAACATCTCGGTGTCATCGCCGAGCGAACCGCCCGGGTAGATCCGCAGGTCGATGCGGCCGCCGGAGATCTCGACCCAATCCTGTTTCATTCGGATCAGGACTTCGTGCCAAACCGAGTCCTTTGGCACGACGGTGCCGAGGTTGATGCGGATGGCTCGCTGCGCGACCGCAGGCGTGACGAGTCCCGCAAGCAATAGGGTGACGATGATGGCGTAACGGCAAGCAGTGAACATCAGAGACCTCCAGCGTTCTCACTTGGTTTCGGAAGGATAAGGAACAGGTCATCGATGCGTTCGAGAAGCCAGCTAGCGCGCCGCTGCGCGATCAGATTGGCTAGGCGGTGATCGGGATTCGCATCAGGGTCGACCGCCAAAGCCCTGTTGAGCATGGACTGGAACATGGCCGCATCCTGTTCGGGTATCGCGACGCTTTCGGCGTAGGCGACGTAGATGCCAGCGTCGGTGCCTCCAGACAAGTTTTCGGCTAGCCTGAAACTCTCGTCTATCGACTGCCTTGATCCGCCAGCCGACCGCGCCCCTTCAAACGTTACGGCAAAGGCATGCAGGGCACCGTTGTCCCACGTGGGATCGAGTTCGATCGCGCGGTCGAGCATCGCTTCGACTTCGGGGATCCGAGAGAGCATCGCGGCGTCGTCTTTCGATACAGACACGGCAAGGCCCAGTGCTGCTGCGGACCAGTATAGGAACGGAACGTCACGTTTCGCCTTCTTCGGGTTTAGGGAGGCGACGGCGGCCCGGGGGTTGACTCTGAGTTCCTCACTAAAGCCGGGGTAGAACCGATCGAGTCCACGGAATCCGTACTGCAAGGCGCGAGAGTAAAGTCTTCGAGCGCGAGCGCGAAGCCTGCGACCTTCGTCAAGGTCCGTCTGGATGGCCCGTTCCGCCTCAAGATCCACGTAGCCGTAGGAGTAGAGAACGAAGCCGCGGCACGCGGTGATGAGCAGATCCGGGTCGGACGGCACCTCGGCAAGTAGGGTTTCAACGAACTTGAGGCTGAAGGGCAACGCGTCGCCGACAAGCTCGATGTCGTCGTCGCTTTCAAAGACGGACGGGCCGGAATTCAGCGAATCGCCCACCTTCTTGATGGCGAACTTCTTTACCGCACAAGAATTGCCTACAACCAGCACAGCAACCGCAAAGATGACGAGGCCTCGCTTCACAAGCAAGCGATCGGCAAAGAAGAGGCAATTTACTATGAGCGTCCACATATCGCTGCTCGCAGGGTGCGCGGGAACATGTCGTAAGAACGATAGTCCTCGCCGAGTGATCCCGCCATGCGGGGTGTGACACTTTCCGAAGTGTCACACTCGAAGTGGGCATTAGTTCGTGCGCCAATCGCTCGCTAAGTAGCGTAGGTTCAGCGGACCAGTCGGGTGTCTGGATAGGCGGCGTACCAACCGAACCAGAAGGCTCGGTGGGCCGGTAGGCGCGCAAGTTGGTCTCCGGACTCGGATTCCAGCCTGTCCTCATGCATGGTCCACGTGACGCCGTCCGTGTCGACCGCGGCCAGGGCTGAGTCCCACTTGCTAAAGACGCGACCCTTGGTCTCGTAGACACGGTTGGCGCCGGACCGGTCGGTCAAGACGACGAAGGCCAATTCGCCAATACGATCGGCATAGAGCGGGTTTTTCCGCAAGAATGCTGCCGAAATTGCCAACGTCTCTTCGGAGTGTTCGGGGAACGTGAGCGCAAGAATCTCGGCTTTGTTCTTGAGCCGTCGGTCGAGCTTCGGCACCTCGAACATGAGCTTGTTGGTGGCGAAGTAGGCTTTGTAGGCCACGCCTTCGGCGTAGTCGCGGTCGTAGCCGGTATCGAGCGAGAGCACCTGGGTGTTCGGATTGCGCTTACGCCACTCCGCCCAGGTTGTGGTCACGACGAAGCCTCGCTTCAACGTGATGTCGCTGTCCGCCAGCGGTCCGATCACCGGTTGGCCCCGCAGCGTGCTCCAGAGCGATTGCGTGTCGCGGTCGTACATCAGCTTGTTGGAGCGGTAGAGAAAGCCGCTGGTGCCGAGCTGGTGCTCAACCCCGTCGTAAGTTGTTTCATACAGCACCATGCTGCCGCAGAGGGTGCAGTAGACCCCCACGACGGGCACGTCGCCCACGACATCGACGAACATCTCGTGCCACGCCAGAATCCGCTTGGGGTAGGCGCGCGCATCGCCGTTGACCTCAAGTCCGAAGATGATGTTGTCGTCTTCGAGGTAGGAAGCTTCGTCGGCCGAGATCATCTGGGGAGAGCGCAGCGGCGGAATACCGTCCTGAAAGACACCCCCCCAAGCCACTTCGTCCAGGCGGATCTTGGTCGGGTAGCGAGAACTGAAGTAGCCCTGAAACTTCGGATCGAGGAGCCCGTAGAGGGCGCCCTTGAATTCGGCGTACTCTGGGTGGAAGTTCGGCTCCCTGCTCCACTGCCAACGCCACCAGGCGTCGACGTCGTATCGGAAGCCCTTCTTGTTTTTTCTCCCCAGGAGGGTCAGGAGGCGCCGGGAGAATGCGGCGTCGTCGGCAAGCCGGATGAAGTCTAGCAGCAGGGGCGTGTAGCCTTCTTGCCAGTTGTCCCGGATGAGGCGCAGGGAGTCGTCGCGGCGGTCATCGGAGAGCAACTGGAAGAAATGCTCGATGTCGACCGGCGGTGGCGCCTGGGCGGTTGCCGGGCGCGTCGGGAGAACGAGCAAGGCGCACGATAGGGCCACCAACAGACGCCAATCGCGCATGGTCCGTCGTGTCACGTACGCTCACGCTATCACGGGTGCCGCCGCGCGTCACGTTCATCGATGTAAAACTGGCTGCGGTTGGGTGAGGGCGGGAGAAATCTGGCAGTTCAAGCGAGCGCGAGGCCGATGGCAACGAAGAGTGCGGCGGTGAGGGAGACTATGCGGACGGCGTTGAGGTAGTCGTCGGCAGAGCCACCTTCGGGATCGGTGGGCGCGCCTATCCAGAGTTCGGTGACGAGGCTGTTGTTGGCCCAGATGGGACCGATGAGTCGACGTTGGAGAGCACCGGCGATAGCGGCTTCACTCCAGCCAGCGTTGGGCCCAGGGATGAGGGCGTGTTGCCGCCAACCGATGAGGAACGCCTTCTTGGCGGAACAGCCGGGGAGCACGGCACTGACTTCGCTGATGAGTAGCCAGGAAAGGCGTGCGGGAACGATATTCATGAGGTCGTCAAGGCGGGCCCCGCACCAGCCGAACTGGAGGTAGCGGGGCGTCTTGTATCCGACCATGGAGTCCATCGTGCTGACGACTTTGAAGAGGATGATGCCGGGCAGTCCAAGGAAGGCGTACCAGAGGATCGGGCTAGCGAATCCGTCGACGAGGCTTTCGCTGAGGCTTTCGATCGCGGCGCGGCGGCAGGCGGGTCCGTCCATCTTGTCGGTATCGCGGCCGACGAGGTTGGCGACAGCGTCGCGAGCTTTGGGAATGTCGTTGCCAGAGACGGCCTGGTCGACTCTTGAGCCGTGCTTGAAGAGGTCACGCAAGGCGATCATGCTGAACACTACGAAGACGTGAAACGCCTGCCCTGCATAGGGATGGAGCTGGTCGAACTCTACGGTAGAGGCGCTCAACACGCCGATCCAAAGTGTAGCCAGCAGCAAGAAAAGAATGCACCCGCCGACGTAACCGTCGGTGCCAAGTGCGCGCAAGCGCCTCTCGAACCAAGAGAGTGTCGCGCCCATGATTCGGATCGGATGGAGGCGATAGACGGGGTCGCCGAGGATGACGTCGAGGGCGACGGCGGCAAGTAGCAACTCCGGGCGCTGCTGGAGGATCGTCAGGTCCACTTCGACTTCCAGCCGAGGGCGACTGCCTGGATGACGAGGTCGATCGGGTCGACGTCGTCGCTCTGAAGGGCTTCCCAGAAATGGGTCCACTCAAGAGGCTTGGCGGCGAGGGCTACGGCCATCGAAGCGGCCTGTTGACGGAGGGATTCTTGGGCGAGTCCAGCGGGGAGTGTGCCGAAGCGGATGCGGTCGAGAACGGCGGCGAAGGCGTAACCGGCGGCGGCAACTCCGGGCTCGTAGAAGACGGCTTTTTCGTTGTCTTTGAGCAGTTGGAAGTCTGCCTCGGAGAGCAGACTGGGCAGTGCATCGTAGGCGCGGGTCTCGGTTAGTCCGAAGCGCCCGAGGGCGTGGAAGAGTCCGCGCGTGTAGGACGGCTCAAGGCCGTTTTGCCAGCGGAGAGCTTCTTTGGTGGCGTCGCGGACGGCGCGTCCAATGAGCTCTCCGAGCTTGACGTGCGGGCTCGTGGCTTCCTTTGGTTTGCGGGTTGGGTCGAGCGGTGCGGCGATGCAGAACTGATCGGTGCCGGTACCGGTGGCAAGATTTTCGGAGTAGAGGCTGCCGGTTGCTAGTTCGAGCAGTGCGACGGTTTTGGCCTCTGTCATGGTGACGACGGCACGGGCGTGAGCGGCGGGCGTGAGTGGGCAGTTGAAGAGCAGCATCGTATTGATGGTGCCGTTGTGAGGATTGAGCTTGGTCCAGCCGTCTTCCGTCTCGTGCCAGACCGCTGGATCACCAGCGCATGCGGCGTTGCCTTGTACGCCAGCGGTGACGACGGCGGTGACGGCGAGGTCTTCGAATTGCTCGGTTCGAAGCGCGGCGTAGTTCATGTTGGCAGCGGTGCCCATGAGTGCGACTTCGTCGGGCGGGAGGTCGACTTCGGCGCAGACGAAGCGGTGATAGTAATCGGATCCGTGGTCAGTGATGACGCCATGACGGGCGATGTGCGCCTTGCCTTCGCAGCTCTGGTGATTGACGAGATAGCGGGCGGATTCGGTCTCGCCTCCGGCGATTGAAGAGGTGCTGATTACGCGGTGGGGACCGAGGAGTTCGGCGACGATAAAACGTCCAAAGCGGCTAATAGCAGTGGTTTCGCTGCGGTAGAGTGACTCACTGGTGGGAGACGTAGACATCAATAACGGTACCTGGAGGGTTCGATTATGGCGAACTGGAGGGCGCGGCGTCTCGCCTTGACTTCCCTCACTGGTCAGGATATCCTGCGGAAACCTCTTAGGTGCTCATTGTGGGCCTAACAGGGAAGTCCGGTGTGATTCCGGCGCGGTCCCGCCACTGTAATCGGCGAGCCGGTCCAAAAAGCCACTGAGGCGTGAGTCTTGGGAAGGTTGGATCGGCGCTAGCGAGTTGATTCGCTTGAAGCTGTAGCCAGGAGACCTGCCTGAGAGCGTGTAGGCGCGTTTTTCCGCGTGGAAACGGAGTGCTTGCTGTGATTCGAACGTTCTCGGGCCTTAGCGCCGCTGTGACTCAGCCGATGTCGGCTGCCAGTGGTGGTTCGCCGGAATTCAATCACGCATCCCCTTTATTTTCTCGTTGAGCGAACTCGGATGATCTAACCGAGGCTTTCGCCAGGGATCTCAGCGTACTCACGTCGTTCGCCCACGGGTTTTCGGGCGAGGAGGCGATCAAGTGAGCATTGCGACGAAACGCGGCGACGCGGGCCAGACCGGTTTGGCTGGCGGCATACGTGTGTCGAAGGCTTCGACTCGAGTCGAAGCGTACGGCAACGTGGACGAGCTGATCTCAACGGTGGGATTCGCGCGGTCTATTTGTCCGGACGAACAGATCCGGATTTTTCTCAAGGAGCTTCAGAGAGAGCTCTTCAGTTTGGGTTCAGCGTTGGCGACGCCGCCCGAGAGCAGCAAGACACCACCGGTGATTACCGCCGAGATGGTCGAGCGTTTGACGGCGGAGATCCATCGGATTGAAGCGATCGAAGGCGTGCTGGCGGACTGGTCGATTCCGGGCGAAGACGCCTGTTCGGCGGCACTGGATGTCGCGCGTGCGGTTTGTCGCCGGGCGGAGCGTGGTGTCGTGCTGCTGGCGGAGTCGGGTGAAAGCGTAGCTCCTGAAATCTTGGCGTACCTGAATCGGTTGTCGGATCTGTTGTGGATCGAAGGCCGGTTGGTGGAGCTGGGAAAGGGTGTCGACGCGACGCTGAGGACTGAGGACAAGAGTGGTCCGCGGTGGTCGCGCGCTTGGTAGGAGAATCTCGATGAACCGGAATAAACAGATAAATACGAGAGTTCGAAGTTTTTTGGCTACCGCGCTAGTAGCGCTACTGGGTATGACTTCGGTGGCGTGGGCGGATAGCGTGAGCGGGCGCGTGTTGGACCCGCAGGGGCTGGCTGTAGCGGGTGCGCGAGTTAAACTGTTCGGCCGCAACAGCGGCGAGCGCAGGCAGATGCTGAGCGCGTCTGATGGGGCGTACAAGTTTGCTGGCCTGGCGGCTGGTGACTACCTGTTAGAGGCTGATGCGATCAATGCGGCGCTGACTGGGTCGGCGGGTATCGTCGTTCAGGGCGACGAGACTCTGGATCTTGAGTTGCTGGTTTCTGGCCCGACCGTCGAGGTGGTCGTCACCTCTTCGGGAACGCCATTGCTTCAGACGGAAGTCGCCAAGGCGGTCGACGTGGTTGATTCGGAGGAGCTGGCGCTGCGGAATGAGTTTGCTCTTACCGAAGCGATTCGGAACGTGCCCGGAGTGCGGGTGCGCCAGTTGCGTGGGCCGGGAAGCATGACGACGATTCAGACGCGTGGTATGCGTAGTTACGACACGGCGCTGCTGATTGACGGATTGCGTTTTCGCGACGCGGCGGGCATCCGAGGAGACGCATCGGCGTTTTATTCAGACATGCTGGTCGTCGACACGGATCGGGTTGAGTTCATGCGCGGCTCGGGTTCGTCGTTGTATGGCTCGCACGCGATGGCGGGAGTGATGAACGTCCAGTCCAGCGAGGGCGGCGGCAAGACACACGGTGAGATTCGGGCGGAAGGCGGCGGGCTCGGACTGTTGCGCGGTGTCGCGCGAGTCGGCGGCGGACTAGCCAGTGATCGCTTCACTTACAGCGGCGGCTTTTCGCACCTAAACGTGCGAGATGGTTATCGAAGCGCTAGCCCACATCGGAATACGAGTGGACAGGCGTTCGCGAAGTACCGGTTTACGCCTAATATCTCGTTGAGCGGTCGGTTCTGGGGCGCGGATGTATTCACAGCGCTTACCGACAGTGCGAGGTTTCCGAGTGACGTGACGGCGAACTTTCCGACGACGGGGACGGTGCCGGCGATTGCCCTGCCGGTCAACCAGGTCGAGCGCTATGAATCGGGGGAGTCGTTTGATCCCGGCAACGCGACGTTTGTTCCGTCGCCGCTCGATCCGGACTACCGAAGAGTGTCCTCGTTCATGACGGGCGCGTTGATCTTTAACCATCAACTGACGCCAAACAGTTCTTATCGGGTGGCTTACCAGGCCATCGATACGGGGCGTGCGTCCCAGGATGGCCCTGCTGGATTGGGTGATGGGTTTAGAAACTTCAGCACGGATAGTCAGTTCGACGGTCGCATCGATCTGTTGCAGGCCCGGACTGAAAATCGCATCGGCTCGCATCACCTGTTGTCTATCGGGTATGAATTTGAGCGCGAAGCGTATCTGAACTTCAATACGGACGAGAGTCCGAATCCCGCGACGAGTCAGATCGATATCGAGCAGGACAGTCAAGCGCTGTTTGCTCAGGATCAGATTAGTCTGATGGGCGGCCAGCTACATCTGTCGTTCTCGGGGAGAGCGCAGTTTTTCAGCGTCGACACGCCTGTGTTCTCGGGCTCGTCGAACCCATACGAGGGCGTCGATTTGGAGACACCACCTTCGTCCTACACCGGCGATGCGGCGGTGGCGTATTTCTTTCGCGCGAGCGGTACGAAGCTGCGCGGTCACGTCGGCAATAGCTACCGGGCACCTTCTTCCTACGAAAGGTTTGGCGCGTACCTATCACCTAGTTTCAGCAGCTTTTATGGTGATCCGAGGTTGAGTCCTGAACGATCGGTCGCGCTCGATGTGGGGATTGATCAATGGCTGTTTGGTTCGAAGGCGCGACTGAGCGGGACATTCTTCTATACCGACCTGAGCGAGACGGTGCTATTTGACTTCGCCAATTTCCCATCGGACGATCCGTTTGGTCGGTTTGGAGGATACGTCAACGGTGGCGGTGGCATCGCGCGTGGGGTCGAGTTGAGCGGAGAGGTTTCGCCGACATCGAGTACGCGGATGGGGGCGTCATATACGTTTACGAACTCGGCCTCTCGAACGCCTCGGATTGGCACGGATTTCTTCAAGCTCCCTGGGCAATCCGATCATATCTTCTCGTTTGTGGCGACCCAGTGGATCACAGACCGTGTTCATGTGACGTTTGATCTGTTTGCCGCGAGCGAATATTCGTATTCCCCGTTTGGGGCAATGGGCCGCCGGATGATCTTCGATGGCCCGGTGAAGGCAGACGTGGTGTTCAGTTATGAACTACCGTTGACCGAGTCGCAGAGCGTTGAGTTTTACGGCAAGGTCGAGAACGTGTTTGACAATGACTACTACGAAAACGGCTTCGGCTCCCCGGGCGTATGGGCGATCGGTGGAATGAGGTTCAAGTTCTAGTGGGGAGCGCGGGACGGGCGTGAAGCAGGTCGTGAGCAAATTGGCAGCGGCGGGGGGAGCGGCGATTGTCGTCGCGCTCTTCGTCTTCGCGTTCCGTTTTCAGGGCGATCTGCCCCAGCCTGCGCGGATGATTCGGCCGGAGGCGGTAATTGAAGAAGGCGATCCGTTCCCGCGCACGGTCACTGATTACTTCGGTGATCAACTGACGTTCGAGGGACCGCCGCAACGGATTGGCTCGCAAGCGTTGACGATTGATCATTTCTTGCTGGCTACGACTCCTGTCGAGCGGATTGTGGCGTTGAGTAACTATGCGCGAGACGAGCGGTATAGCTTCGCGGTCGATCTTGCGGCGAGTACGAATGCGGTGATCGCGACGGACGCGGAAGCCGTCGTTCGGCGGAATCCAGATTTGCTCCTGACGGCGCATAGTGCTCGGGCTGATCAGGTCGACCTGGCGCGATCGGCTGGAATCCCGGTGTTTCGATTGCAGACCGTCTTCGAGAATTTTGATGGCATGGCCGAGAGTCTCGCCACGATCGGGCGGATCACGGGCGATGACGAAAAGGCCCGGACGGTTATCGCGGAGTTGTACCGACGCGCGGAAGCGGCGAAGGCGCGGCGGCCCGTGGACGCAAAGCCCGTGCGCGTGTTGGCGTTGACGGTCTATTCGTCGAGCTATGGCAAGGGCTCGTTGTTTGACTACATCGTGACCGAATTGGGTGCGGTGAACGTGGGAACCGAACAAGGACTGGGGCCTTATGGGCAGATCGGTGAAGAGCAGGTCGCTTCGTGGGATCCGGATTGGATCGTTGCAGGTGCGGAGACGGGCACGATTGAAGAGGTTCGCGCGAGGATACTTGCTGGCCTGGGAGTCTCGGTGACGAAGGCGGGACGTACGGGGCAAGTGCTGGTTGTGAAGAATCGACAGTTCTTGACGATGTCGCACCATGCCGTCGAGTTGATGGAAGCGCTGTCGGAAGCGATCTATGGAGAGGGCGAGTGAGCGCAACGATTACAGCCCGCCCGAAGGCGGTGTTGCTGTATTTCCCGATCGTGTGCGGACTGCTGTTCGTTGCGGTTGTTGTCGGTGTTTCGGTGGGCTCGACGCACATTGCATGGGAGACGGTTGTGCGGGTAATTGGCGGTCGCTTGCTGCCGGAGGGCTGGGTCGATATCAGCGGCATCAGCGAGGCGGAGCAGGTGATTATCTGGATGATCCGTATGCCACGCGTGATCGTGGCGGCATTGGCTGGCGCGGCGCTAGCCGTTGCGGGAACGCAGATGCAGGGCATGTTCCGCAATCCGCTGGCCGAGCCGAATATTGTTGGAGTTAGTGCAGGTGCCGCGTTGGGCGCGGTCGTCTCGCTGGTGACCGGCTTGGCCGCGGCGTCGGCCTTATGGCTACCGTCCTTTGCTTTCGTCGGTGCGCTGGGGGCGTTGGCGACCGTGTATGCAATTACTTCTCGGGCCGGACGGACTCCGGTAGCGACGTTGTTGTTGGCCGGCATCGCGTTGAGCGCGCTGTTGGGCGCGGTGACAACGCTGTTGGTGTCACTGAGTTTTGTGGATTGGCAGGTGGCGGCGGAGATTGTTTTTTGGATGATGGGCGGGCTCGATAGTCGGACTTGGACGCATGTTTGGATCTGTTTGCCATTTGTCGCATTGGGCACGTTCTCCGCGATTTGGTTTACACGTGACCTGGATTTGATGTTGCTCGGCGAGGAGACGTCGGCATCGTTGGGCGTCAATGTGGAGACCGTGAAGAGAATCGTCTTGACGACGGCGGCTTTGCTAACCGGTGCGGCCGTGGCCGTGAGTGGCGTTATTGGTTTTGTCGGGCTGGTCGTGCCACATGCGATTCGGCTGGTGCTGGGACCGTCCCATCGGGTGCTGGTACCGGCGAGTGTGGTGACAGGGGCGCTGTTTCTGATCGCCTGTGACCTTTTGGCTCGGACGATCCATCCGCCTACCGAGATTCGCTTGGGGATAGTGACTGCGGCGTTCGGTGCGCCATTCTTTCTCTACCTGTTGCGCAAGCGAGGAAAGGACTTGGGGTACTTTTGAGCGGCCTGAAAATCAGCAATGGAGGCATGCGCATCGACGGTCGTTGCCTGGTCGAAGGCATCAGTTTCGATGTGCCACCGGGCGCGGTTACAGCTTTAGTGGGGCCGAACGGGTCAGGCAAGTCGACGATCTTGCGGCTGCTCGCCGGCCTGTGGCAGCCGAGCGAGGGCACAGTCGAGTTGGGTGGCGGACCGTTGGGGAAGCTGTCGCGACGTGCTGTTGCGCGGCGCTTGAGTTTCGTGCCGCAGGATACGGGGATCAATTTTGGTTTCAGCGTGCGTGAGGTCGTGGAGATGGGGCGGCACCCGCACAGAGGGCGCTTCGAGTCGTTTACCGAGGATGATCGAGCCAGTGTTCGGAAGGCGCTAGAACTGGCGGATGTGACCTACTTGGTAGACCGGGCGGTAAACGAACTCTCGGGCGGTGAACGGCAACGGGTCTTGATTGCGCGTAGTTTGGCTACGGAAACCGAGATCATCTTGCTGGATGAGCCGACGTCCAATTTGGATATTGACCACAGCCTGGAGATATTGACACTACTGCGTCGGCTTGCTGATAGCGGCAAGTCGGTAGTTGTGGCGTTGCATGACTTGAATGCGGTGATGCGTTTTTCCGATCGAGTGATTGTGCTGGACGATGGTCACGTCAGCGCTTGTGGAGATCCGGCTGAGGTCCTGGCCGAGGAGACGGTCGAGTCAGTGTTTAGCGTTCGCCTGGAACGCCTAACCGGAGAGGACGGTAGTTCCGTGCTGGTATTTCACCGCAGGGACGGCGGGGTCTAGCGGCGTGCCTGCTCGGGCGTTGATGGTCGCGGGGACGGCTTCCCATGTAGGCAAGAGTTGGATGGCGACGGCGATCTGTCGCTCGCTCCAAAGACGTGGCATCAAGGTCGCGCCATTCAAAGCACAGAACATGTCGAACAACTCCTACCCCTGCCCAACGGGTGGGGAGATCGGGAGAGCGCAGGTGGCGCAGGCGGAGGCCTGCCGGCTGGGGTACGACCCAGAGACATAGGTAACAGAACACCCCAAGCACATGGGTAACAGATCGGCGAGAATCACTCTTTCGAAGGAGGGATTTTCGTGGGCTGGAAGGAGACATGTGTGCAGGATGAAAGACTGTTACTGGTCGAGGAGTTCGCAGCCGGTGAACGCTCGCGAGCCGAGATCTGTCGGCGCTACGGCGTGAGCCGTAAGACCGGCTACAAGTGGTACGAGCAGTTTCTGCTGCACGGGTTAGCCGGATTAGCGGACCGCTCGCGCAAGCCGCTGCATCAGCCCAACGCCGTTGATGAAGAGACGCTTGGAGGGATTCTCGAAGCGCGTGCGCGGTATCCGAGTTGGGGCGAGCGCAAGCTCAAGGCCTGGCTCGAACGCGAGCATCGCGAACGCCGCTGGCCCTCGACCTCCTCGATTGGAAGCATTCTTCAACGCTTCGGACTGACCCGGCCCCACAAGCGACGGCGTCGTGCCACACCGTCCAGCGAGCTCACCCAACCACGCGCCGCGAATCAAGTTTGGGCCATCGACTTCAAGGGCTGGTTTCGGACTGGCGATGGCCAACGCTGCGATCCGCTGACGCTTTCCGACACCCATACACGGTATCTGCTGCGTTGCCAAGCGGTCGATCAGACCGGCGGTAAGTTCATCCGCCCGTTGCTGGAAGCGAGCTTCCGCGAGTACGGTTTACCGGCGCGCATCCTTTCAGACAACGGTTCGCCGTTCGCTTCAACCGGGATCGGGGGACTCTCGCGGTTGAGCGTGTGGTGGTTGCGGTTGGGCATCATGCACGAGCGTATGCATCGGACCTTGAAGCAAGAGACCGCGCAGCCTCCGGCACGATCCGCGAGGGCGCAGCAGCAGGCGTTCGACCGCTTTCGGCAGATGTATAACGAGCAGCGTCCGCATGAAGCGCTGGCGATGGCAACGCCTGCGAGTGTGTACGAACCTTCGTTGCGGAGGTTTCCCGAACGATTGCCGGAGATTGAGTATCCGACAGGATTTCTGAGACGCAAGGTAGACCTACACGGCAATATCAGCTGGCGCTTCGGATGGGTGTTTCTGGGCGAGGTACTGGCTGGCGAAACCGTCGGGGTGGAGGAAATCGAAGACGGCTGGCGGGTCTGGTTCGGTCCGATACCGCTGGCATGGCTCGATGCGAGGCAAGTCAACGACCCAAAAGCCAAACGTGACAACCGTGGCCGAGGCCGCTGGAAGGCGTCATTCTTGGACGGCTCCGGTCGCCCTCCGGGCTCCCGCCGCCGTCCAAGAACAGCTAACGGGAAGACCCGCTCTTCCCCTGTATCAACCCCCTAAACTGTTACCTATGTGGTTGGGTAATTCTGTTACCCATGTCCTTGGGCGTTCAGAACCACATCCAGACATGAACCCGATCTTGCTGAAACCCACTTCAGATCGCGGCAGTCAGGTTGTCGTGCAGGGCAAAGTATGGCGAGACCTGCGCGCACGAGAGTACTACGAGCAGCATGACTTCTTGGCAGAGAAGGTGAGGGAGTCGTTTGAGCGCCTGTCGGATGAGTACGAGTTCGTCGTTGTTGAGGGTGCGGGCAGCATTGCCGAACTCAATCTCGCAAAGACGGACCTGATGAACATGGGGCTGGCGAAAGCGTTTGATATCCCGGTGTTGCTGGTTGCCGATATAGACCGTGGCGGCGTATTCGGCGCTTTGCACGGGACGATCGATTTGCTGTCGCCGGTGGAGAAGGACTTGGTACGGGCTTTTGCCGTGAATCGTTTTCGCGGGGATCCAGTGCTGTTTGAGAAGGGTCGGCACCTGCTAGAGGAGAAGACAGGGAAGCCTTGTTTAGGTGTCTTCCCGTATGAACCTGAGATCCATGTAGATGAGGAAGATGGCGTCGCATTGAAAGTGCGGGGCGCGGTTGCAGCGACAGAACATCCGGTGGCGATTGTGCGCTTCCCACGGATCGCAAACTTTGGCGATTTTCGACTGCTGCAATCAGCACAGTGGATCGACAGGCCTGTAGATCGTAAGTTTCACGCAGTGGTCCTGCCCGGCACGAAAAACACGACGGCGGATCTCGAATGGATGCGGTCTCGGGGCTTGGATGAATGGTTGCTACGTCAGTACAGTTCGGGTGCACGAATCTTGGGGATCTGCGGCGGGTATCAGATGTTGGGCGAGCGGATTGATGATCCATTCGCGGTTGAATCGGACCGCCCGACGATGCCTGGGCTGGGTCTGTTGCCCGTGACGACGGTAATGTCTGCGGAGAAGCGGACTGCGGAGGTCGAGGCGACCACGTGTGGCGGTGTGTCGTTCTCCGCGTATGAAATTCATATGGGTCAGACGCGTTGCCCGCTGGGTTCGGAGCCCTTGGCGTGGGTCGACGGTCGACCGGAGGGGATGCGCATTGGCCCTATTGCGGGTTCCTATCTGCACGGTGCGTTGGAGAGCCCGGACGTGGTGGAGGAGTGGCTCGGTTTTCGGCCAGCCCCGGCGGTCTCGAAAGAGGAGTCTTACGAGCGACTCGCGGATTGGTTTGAGGCTTCGGCGGACAAGCGACTGCTTGCGACGCTTCTTCCCGGTCTGTGAGAACCGCTGGTCTGCTAAGATCGGCAGCCGTGAAGTACTCTGTTCTATCCCTCCTTCTTGTGCTGCTCGGCAGCTGTGGCGGTGAAGCGGTCGTTGATCGACCAAATGTTCTGCTGATCATGGCCGACGACCAGGGTTGGGGCGACCTTAGCCTGCACGGCAATACCAATCTCTCGACACCGAATATTGACTCGATTGCGCACGAGGGCGCGATGTTCGAGAATTTTTACGTCAGTGCCGTCTGCTCGCCGACGCGGGCGGAGTTGCTGACCGGACGCTACCATCCGCGGGGAGGAGTCCACGGGACGAGCGCGGGCTCTGAGCGTCTCGATCTTGACGAGCGGACGATTGCGGAAGCGTTCCAGGCCCAGGGGTATGCAACAGGTGCGTTCGGGAAATGGCATAACGGCAGCCAGTCGCCGTATCACCCAAACGACAGGGGTTTTGATGAGTATTATGGCCCCCCGTCGGGGCACTGGGCACACTACTTTAGTCCGCCGCTAGATCACAACGGGGAGGTCGTACGGGGCGACGGGTACATCACGGACGACTTGACTAGTCACGCGATCAGCTTCATTGAAGAGAACCACGACGGTCCCTTCTTCGCCTATGTTCCCTACAACACACCGCATTCGCCGATGCAGGTGCCGGACGAGTTCTTCGAGAAGTTCGCCGGGTATATGCCAGCTATGCGCAACCGCGATCCCGAGAGCGAGGATTTGCCTCACTTGCGGGCGGCGTTAGCGATGGTCGAGAACATCGACTGGAACGTAGGTCGCATGTTGAAGCGACTTGATGAATTGGGATTAGCGGAGAACACGATCGTCATTTATCTCAGCGACAACGGTCCGAACGGCTGGCGCTGGAACGGCGGCATGAAGGGGCGCAAGGGTTCGATTGACGAAGGCGGGTTACGGGCTCCGGCGCTATTCCGGTGGCGCGGGACCATCCCTGCCGGATTGCGGGTTGACCGTGTAGCCGGGGCGATCGATTTGTTGCCGACTCTTGCCGAGATGGCGGGTGTTCCGGTCGTCCGCGACAAGCCGCTCGACGGTGTTAGCTTGCGGCTCCTACTGCTTAACGAGGCGACGGACTGGCCAGATCGAGAACTTTTCACGTTTTGGCGGGGCCGGATCGGCGTACGAACCCAGCAATACAGGTTGGATGCCGAAGGCCAGTTGTTTGACATTGCGGCTGATCGGGGGCAGCTGATTGACCTTTCCGACGAGCGGCCCGACGAGCGTATGCGGCTCCAGGCGCGTGTCGATGCGATGAGGGCGGAGGTCGGCGACTACACGATGGATGACCGGCCGATTCCGGTGGGTCATCGGGAGTTCACTTGGTTGCCTGCGCGGGATGGAACAACGACCGAAGGCATTGAGCGGAGCAGTCGGCACCCGAACAGCAGCTATTTTCGAAGTTGGACGAATCTCGATGATGTGATTTCGTGGGACATCGAAGTGGATCATGCGGGGGCGTATGACGTCGAGGTCTACTATGCGGTGCCAGAGTCGGATGTGGGAGCGACGGTCCAGGTCAATTTCTTGGGCGAGAGACTGGAGGCTCAGATGAGTGAGGCTCACGATCCGCCGCTGGTAGGTGAGGCGGAGGACCGCTCGCCACGAAGCGAGAGTTATACGAAGGATTTTCGTCCGGTCGTCCTGGGTTCGATGACGTTGCCAACAGGACGTGGTGAACTGCGGCTGCAGGCGAAGGAGATACCCGGAAGCCAGGTGATGGAAATCTCGGCTCTGACACTACGAAGAAGTGAGTGAAGTCTAGCCGGGTCGCTGAGTACCAGTTGCTACACATGCCGGCCGGAGTGGAATTGGGTTGCCGCGTGCTAGAATCCGTGCGGTTGGAGTTATCTATGTTGCGTCTTTTTATTGCTACCTTTTTCGTCGCAGCGCTGGCCTCAGCGCAAACGATTGTTGTTGAACATGCGCGCCTGATTGACGGCAATGGCGGCACGCCGGTTGAAGACTCGGCCTTGATCGTAGAGGATGGTCGGATCACATTCGTCGGACCGTATGACGGCGCTTCGATCCCTGAAGGCGTGCAGCGCCTCAACATGTCTGGCAAGACAATTGTGCCGGGCATTATCAACATGCACGGCCATGTCGGATCGACCAAAGGACTGGTACAGGCCGCCGAGAATTTTACTCGTGAGAGTGTGATCGCGAATCTGCGTACCTATGCGAGCTACGGCGTGACCACGACGACGAGCATGGGTACCGGAGCCGACGCGATGATCGAATACCGCAATCAGCGTGCGCGGGACGAGTTCCAGTCGGCGCGGGTGTTGACGGCTTTGCAGGGATTCACGGCAATCGGCGGCTACCCCACATTGGTTCCTGGAGTGAAGGGTGTTGCCCAGGAGATATCGACGGCTGAGCAGGCTACACAGGGCGTGAATGTGCTTGCCGACAAGGGGGCCGACCTCGTCAAGATGTGGATCGATACGCACCACGGGGAGTACCCGAAGCTCGCGCCTGAGTTGCGCGAGGCGATCATCGATCAGGCGAACCTACGCCAGCTGATTCCGTTTGCGCACATCTACGAGCTAGACGATGCGAAGCACTTGGCGGGAGCCGGCATACGAATTTTTGGTCATAGTGTGCGCGACGCCGATGTCGACGACGAGCTCATCAGTCTATTGATCAAGGGAAACGTCACCTACGTCGCAACACTCATGCGTGAGGAAACTACATTCATCTATGGCACGGGTGCGCCGTGGATCAATGATCCCTACTTCACACGCAGCGTGGATGCTTCGACGATTCAAGCTGTCAAGACCACCACGAAGGCTGCTCAGGCTCCGGCGGAAGTGCAGCGCCAAGGCAAGCTAGACCTGGCGATGGCGATGAAAAACCTCAAGACGCTTCACGACGCGGGCGTTCGAGTCGGCTTTGGCACCGATACAGGACCGCCTGCGCGCTTCCCTGGATTCTTCGAGCACCTCGAAGCCGAGAAAATGGTCGAGGCTGGGCTGACTCCAATGGACGTCATCGTGTCTTGGTCGAAGGCCAACTCGATGGGCCTCGAGATTGAGGACGATTACGGGACGCTTGAGACGGGCAAGGTCGCTGACTTCCTCATCTTGAACCGCAACCCGCTCGACAATATCCGCAATACCCGCTCGATTCATCGGGTCTACATGGGTGGTCGGCGATTCCGCTAGACGATCGTGACGGTCGCGACCTGACTGGTCTGCTCGACCGGGGTCTCTGACAGCACGGCACTCGCTCAACTCTTAGACGAGTACTAAGAATTCTTGCTCCGCGGTAGTTCCGAACTAGCGACTGAGGTGAGACGCAGGGACTATGGCGACCAGTTGGGGGCAACGATGATCCGGCGAATCGATTTGGTGTGTTGCAGAGCGAACGCTTCGACATCCGAGAATTCCACGACGTTGTGTTGCGTAGCGGTCCGCTGCCGTTAGACCTGTTGCAGCAGCAGGTTCTCTCTGCGAACTGACGTAGCCTAGGTATTTCCCCTGGAGCCCTTTTAGGGGGACTTCTTCATATAACGTTCTAGGGCGAGGTCATATGCTCGTCGTACGTACCCGAAGGCGTGGACTTTCGGACAGGTGAGTTGTGATGTCGCAGCCGATTCCAGGAATGCCCGAACAGACAGCATCTAAAGACGTCGAAGCGACCCAGCCGAGTCGGTCGGGACGTCGTCGTGGTCGCCGCGGCGGTCGTGGACGGAAGAAACAATCGACGAATAGCGCGACGGCTGTTGCGCTGGGCATGATGAATCCGCCCGAGCCCGAATGGGCTGGCGACGAGCAGGAAGTGTCGCAACAACTGCGCATGCTGATGTCGCCGCATGGGACTCAAAGCACCACGCCAATAGCGTCGACGACGGGTAGGGACCCGCAGCTGACGTACACGCCTCCGGCTGCGATCGAAAGTTACCAACCGGCGGCGCACGAGGCTCCGGTGTCGGCTAAGAGCTTCAAGAAGAAGGAGTCTCCTTTGCAAGCGGTGGTGGCGGCGGTGGGGTCGATGGCGATCCTGGCAGCGCTGTATCACTTCGGATATTGGGAAGGCAGCCAGGTGCAGCTGGAGTCGCCGACCGAATTCGCCTCGGTGGCAATACCGCCTGCGATGTCGGTTGCGCCCGACCCGCTGCAATACCAACCGGCCATTAGCGTGGGGCCAACATCTTCCGTCGTGTCACCTGCCGACGTCCCGTCGACTCCACAACAGCCAGCAGAGCCGGTCTTGGTAACGCCTCCCCCAGTTGACGTGGCTCCGCAAACGGAGGCTCCCGCTCGCGTAGAGACGCCGCCATCGGCACCGAAGCCGACGCCAGTTGTGGAAGTGAATCCAGGGCCGAGTGGACTCTACTTGCAGGTCGGAGCGCTGAAGGACTCAGTCGCTGCTCGGGGACTGGAGCTTCGATTGCGCGCAGCGGGTTTTGCTGTCGAGGTGATCGACGGTTCCAGTGATGGCCTGATCCGAGTGATCAGTGGTCCCTACGCCGAGATGCCTCAGGCGCGGATCGCTGCACAAGAGATGTCTAGCCTGGGCGTCAAATCCTTCCCGAAACGTTTCTAAAATCCGGTCCGCCTCTGCTCGCGATCGCCTTTTTGAGTCGTCGTGCAAACTCGCGTGCGACCGGTTTCCCCTTGATCGACCGCGCAGCGGAGACCTTGGTCCCCGCAAGGTCGACGATCTCTACCTTGTAGTTCGCTCTCGATCCCGCCTGCGGAGTGGTTTGGTGGGCGAGTTCGACACGTACCTCGGAGACCTCTGAGCAGGTCATACGTTTGGGTAGTGGTGCATTAGAGTGGTCATGCCGCAACCAGCTCCTCGATTGACCAGATGTGATCTGTGACACCGTTCTCCATCGCGGGCGTGACCTTCAGCGACGAATGCACACGGTAGAAGTTGTAGTACGCGAAGTGAAGTGCCAGCGAAGCTCGCAGGTTCTCGACCTTCTTGCTGAAAGCGTAGGTTAGGCGCGTCATGCGCTTGCACCACTGCCGGAGCGAACCGTTCATCCGTTCCGATGTGGCTTGTCGTGATCCGTCCGGGCTAGTGGACTGAACCTCGTGGAATCCGCGAATCAGCGCAAGGATGCCTGAGCCGAGGAAGGGCAATCCGAACAGCGCGAGGCAGCCAGCTCCAGAGAGCGATGACGCACCAACTCTGGACCGAAAGACCACCGACATGACCCTACCTAGGGTAAGTGTTGGTTGCGGCTAGGACCGGGTTCTCAAAGATCAAATTGTGGCAGCAATGTTTCAAGAAAGCCTTGCGTTTGAGGCGGTCGAAACGACTGTGCTACTGTCCAGACTTAGCTCCTGGAGGAGAACGAGATGCGATCGATCGGCTTGATAGAAACCAAAGGCATGGTTGGCGCCATAGAAGCCGCTGACGCGATGGTGAAAGCCGCCAACGTGAGGCTGGAGGGCAAGGAGCTGGTCGGAGCCGCGCTTGTGCTAGTGACATGCCGCGGCGACGTAGGTGCGGTACAGGCAGCTGTTGATGCGGGCGCTGAGGCGGCCCGTCGTGTAGGCGAGCTGGTTAGTGCGCATGTGATCCCGGGGCCGCACGAAGACAGCGAAGCACTGACGCCCAAGAATTTACCCTCCAGCACGAAGTAGCAGTCTTCTCTGATGCTTGAAGACAAGGATCTACGGTCCCTTCAAGAGGTTCGTCAAAAGGTTGACGCTGCCTACGAAGCATACCTTCAGTTTCGAAGCTTTTCTCAGCAGCAAGTCGACAAGATCGTTGCGCACGTGGCTGCGGTCGCGCGGGCGAACTCGGAGCGTTTGGCCCAACTGGCCGTCGAAGATACCGGCTATGGGAACGTCCGCGACAAGACCGCCAAGAACCTGCTGGCGTGCGACACCTTGCATCGGTATATTGCGCCGATGAAGACTGCGGGAATTGTCCGGCGGGATGAGGAAGCGGGAATCATCGAGATCGCCGAGCCGATGGGGGTCGTCGCCGCGATTCTGCCGACGACCAACCCGACCTCCACTGCCATCTACAAAATATTGATCTCGCTGAAGGCGAGGAACGCTGTGGTGCTGAGTCCTCACCCGCGAGCGCGGCGCTGTACCTGCGAGACGGCCAGCCTGTTAGCCACGGCAGCGGAGAAAGCGGGTGCCCCAACGGGCATCGTGCAATGCGTGAATCAGGCGACCATCAGTGGTACGAATGAACTGATGCGCCACAAGCGCACGAGTGTCATCTTGGCGACGGGCGGGCCGGGAATCGTACGCGCGGCGTACACGAGCGGGAAACCAGCGTTGGGCGTCGGGCCGGGGAACGTTCCGGTATTGATCGACTCGACGGCGAATCTCGAAGAGGCGCTGCGGCTGGTCATCGAAGGTAAGAGCTTCGACTACGGCACGCTGTGCTCCAGCGAACAGTCGGTCGTTGTCGAAGAAAAGCACCGAAGGGATGTGTGGCGGTTGCTCAAGGCCAATGGCGCCTACATCTGTGACGGAGATCAGACGTCGGCGCTTGAGAAGCTGCTGATCACGGACGGTTTTCGGATTAACGCGGAGTGCGTGGGCCAGTCGCCGCAGCGTATCGCAGAGATGGCGGGGTTCTCCGTATCGGATGACACGCGCATTTTGGTCGTGGAACTGAAGGGCGTAGGGCGGGAGTATCCGCTGTCTGCGGAAAAGCTTTCGCCGGTGTTGTCGGTACTATTTGTGCCGAGCTTCGACGACGGCATCAAAGCTTGCGAAGGGATCTTGCTCTTTGGCGGGCGAGGCCACACCTGCGGTATCTATTCGACATCGAAGCAGAACGTAGAGAAGTTTGGGCTGGCGATGCCCGCATTCCGCGTGCTGGTGAATACGCCGACGCCGCAGGGCTCTACGGGGCTGACAACGAACTTGCCGCCAGCGATGACGCTGGGGTGTGGCGCGACCGCCGGAAACTCAACCAGCGACAACATCGGGCCGATGAACCTGATCAACCTGAAGCGCGTCGCGGCTAAGGTCCGCGAGGCTTCCGAGGCGTTCGAGAGTAAAGAAGGGAAGGCGTACATCGCGAACCCGCCGGGGCTGACACCGCCGCCGAAACCACCGGCGACCGCGACTGACCAACCACCGACGGGGCGATTGCCGGAGCGCCCGGCGATTGCGAGCGCGGTTGAGAAATACCTGGCGAGTCGGGGCGTAGCGTCCGCGAAGGCGTACCCCACGGCAACCGCTGACGATTCGCTGCGCTCCGTAGTGGAAGGCGTCGTCGACTCGTTCTTGGGCGGCGCCACTCCTGCTATTGAGGTACCGCTGGCCCCTGTAGAAGTGGTTGAGGAAACACCGGCGCAGGATGTTACCCCGGTGGCCTTCGTCTGTGAGGACGATGTTCGGCAGGCCAAGCTCAAGGGCGAAAAGATCTACATCACGAAGGCGACGATTGTGACTCCGTCTGCCCGCGACCGAGCGGCAAGAGATTCCATTTTGGTTGAGACGGAATGAGGAAGCGCTGGGTCTATCGCAGCTTCGACCCCGACGCGGTTCACCGCATCCAAAAAGATCACGGCCTCTCAGAGACCGTAGCCACGTTGCTGGTGCAGCGCGGCGTGACTGAGCCCGATGAGGTGGCACGGTTCTTGGACCCGACCATCGACCAACTGCATGATCCCTACCTGATGAAGGGGATGCGCGAAGCTGTTGCCCGTATCCGGCAGGCGATTTCTCAGAAAGAGAAGATTCTGATCTACGGCGACTACGACGTCGATGGGACCACCTCGGTCGTCGTGCTTCGCAAGGCAATTGAGATGGCGGGCGGAGCGGCGGACTATCACGTGCCGCACCGCGTCAAAGAGGGCTACGGCATGCGCGAAGACGTCGTCGAGCAGATGGCTCGCGATGGCGACAAAGTTCTGATCAGTGTCGATACCGGAATTCGAGACGGCGCGGTTGTCGACAAAGCGCGCGAGCTGGGAATCGACTCGATCATCACCGACCACCATCTTCCCGACGATGGACAGATTCCAAAAGCGCTGGCCGTAGTCAATCCGAACCAGCCGGGTTGCGAGTACCCCGACAAGGGGCTCGCGGGCGTAGGCATCGCCTTCAAGTTGACCCAGGCACTACTCGCTGGCTTGGACTGGCCGCCGACGCGCCTAGAGGCTGTGCTGCGGTCGATGCTCAAGATCACCGCGATCGGTACGATCGCCGATATGGCACCGCTGCTAGGCGAGAATCGCGTGATTGCGAAAGTGGGACTCGAAGAACTGTTACAGCCACGGCACCCTGGTCTCAAGGCCCTACTCGACGTCGCTGGGCTCACAGGCAAGAAGAAGCTCGGTGCCGGCGACATCGGCTTTCGGATCGGCCCCCGGCTCAACGCTGCCGGTCGGATGGATACGGCGCGGTCGGTGATCGATCTGTTCGAGGCCGAGACCATCGAGCAAGCCAAACCGATTGCCGAGGAGTTGGATCGTCTCAACGCGACCAGGCAAGCCGAAGAGCAGTCGATCGTCGATGAGGTGGTAGGGCGGCTCATGAAGGCGCCGCCGACTGACGTCGCCCCCTTCATCGTGATCTATGGCGAGGGCTGGCATCCGGGTGTCATCGGCATCGTCGCGAGCCGCGTGGTGGAGCGCTTCCATCGACCGACGATCGTGTTGAGCGCTGATAGCAAGACAGGGCTGGCGGTGGGTTCGGGGCGCAGTATACCGGGGTTTCACTTGCTGGAGGCGATGGAGTCGGTCGCGGGCATCTTTGAGCGCTTCGGTGGACACAAGCAGGCGGCAGGCTGCACCGTGCGCATCGACCGCATTCGAGAGTTGACGCGGGAGCTGAACGACTACGCTGCAAACGCATTGGGGCCAGAAGACTTTCTGCCTCTACTGCACATCGACGTCGAACTGGGCTTACCCGACATCACCGACGACTTCATGGCGCAGGTTGGTGTGTTAGCTCCACACGGCATCGGCAACCCGACTCCTGTGTTCGGCTCCGCCGCCGTCAACATGGCGGCTCCGCCACGGATTCTCAAGGAGCGCCACCTAAAGCTCCAGCTAGAGCAAGACGGTGCCAAGTTCCAAGCCGTCGCTTGGCGCATGGCCGAGCTAGAGCCAACCCTCGACCGCCAAGCCCCCCTCGACATCGCCTACACCGTAGAGCCCGACGACTACTGGGGCGGCTGGCAACTCACCCTCAAAGACATCCGCAGCCGCTAGCGCGGCCCTTCGGGGGAGTCGTCCCCACATCCATCGACATGCCAGCAACAGAGCCGCGACCGTGAGGGAGCGAGTTCCCGCGTCAGCGTCCCCGAGCATCCGAACCCCAAACGCCAGAGAGGGGCCTCTTCCCGGTACGACCCAGAGACATAGGTAACAGTTCAACCCACAGCACAACACCTTCCCGCGAACCATCCGAAGCCCCAGCGGGGCGGCATAACACCAGTCCGGCGGCGCAAGCCCCAGGACATTCACCGCACACGCACCCTCCCCCATCCCGCGTCAGCGAGCATCCTTCTCAGCCCCGTTCACGGGGATCACAGGTAGGCTAGTCGTTATGCGGCTGGCGAGGCGAAACGGACCCCGCCCCTTCTTCAGCCCGTTTCAGCGGGCTTCCCCCGACATCCGAGCCGCGAAGCTTCAGCTCGCGGTGTCCCCAGCTGCGGTGCATGCTGGATTCCCCGATGGTTTCATCGGCCAGAACTGCTTACCCAAGGGGTAAGAATACTTTTAGGAATAATTGTTGTTGACTTAGAAACTTCCAATTGCTAGTCTCCCAGGTATCAGAACCGCTGGGAGCACGACGACTCATATGCTGACGATCACCGGCCCGCAGGCCCAGACTATTCTTGGCCCTCACCTCAGTTCTATCCGCCAGGTCTTTCACCAGGCACATCGCAGGTATATGGACCTGCCGGCGACAGCGAGGTTTCCCTTGGGACCAACATCCCAAGCCAACATGACGCACGACTATATTGTTGAAGCCGCGACCAGAGAGTTTAGTGGCCTTGACGGCGTTAGGGTATTGGCACCCGATCAATATTCCTTTTTTGCGATCGACTTCGATGGTCAAATATTGGCACGGTTTAAGAAGTGCGATGGGAACGGCCACACGAGCAACTACCCAACGCGACAACAGAAGCGGATCCGCTCAGGTAAGAACCTGCCGGGGATGCCTCCAGAGTTGGTTCTGGTGGACATAGGTTACGAACTGGATCTGTTTGGCGTCGAGATTCGGATGATACACGTCGGCCTGACATCGGGAAGGTTCTTGTTCGCGGTCGCTGCTGCAGCAGATCAGGAGCGAGACGTCGTCGCACTTCCATTGGTGGCCAGTTCAGACCAGCCCGAGGAGTTGTTCGTAATGACTGCGGTCGACTCCGACTTGGATGTTGAGAACAGTGGAACGGAAGACTCAAAGGGTGTTTAACCCTAGGATGCTGACGCTGGCACGCGAGTCTCGGGGATGGACACAGACCGAGTTAGCCCGGAAGGCCCGTGTGGAGCAAGGGACAGTCTCCAAGGTTGAGTCAGATACGCTCGACCCTTCTGACGACCTTATTGGGCAATTCGCCGATCAACTAGGATACCCGACGACTTTTTTTGAGAGAACCGATGAGGCGTACCCGTTTGGCGCGTCGAGTTTTTACCACAGAAAAAGAAGCAAGCTGCCGAACAAGGTCCTGCGTCAAATTCAAGCGCGGGTCAACGTAACCAGGATGCACGTCTCGCAGTTGGCAGCGGTCACCGACCTAGATAGCCGATGTCTTTTCAGGCCCCTCAATCCGGATGAGTGTGGCGGGCCAGAGGAAGTCGCACGGCTGGTCCGAGCATCATGGAGGATCGGAGAGGGCCCGATTGGCGACCTTGTGAAGGTTGTGGAACAGGCGGGTGGAGTTGTTGTCCATTTCGATTTTGGTACGAGGCTCATTGATGGCCTGAGTGAATGGATACCCCCAGCTCCACCGCTGTTCTGTTTGAACTCAAACGTGGGAATTCCCGGAGACCGTCAAAGACTCACTCTCGCCCACGAAGTCGGCCACGTGTTCATGCATTCACTGCCACAGCCTGATATGGAAGCCCAAGCCAATCGGTTTGCTTCCGAGCTTTTGGCACCAGTCGGTGAGATAGGTCCGGCATTGCGCAGCCCACTTCGATTGCGCACACTTGCTGGACTTAAGCCAATGTGGAAGATTTCAATGGCTTCGATGATCGAAAAGGCGTACACGGAGGAACTGATCAGCAAGAATGAGCGGAAGTCTTTATGGGCCCAAATGGCACGGTACGGGTATCAGAGGCGAGAACCGCCAAGCCTCGATGTCCCGAGAGAGATACCGGTTCTGCTCAACCGACTGATCGAATCACATCTCGCTGGATTGGGGTACTCGCATGAGACGCTGGCGGAGAGCTTGACTATTCTCACCCCTGAATTGCATACCCTATACGGAGTTCAATTGGGGCCTCAGCTTGTCCGCGTGAAGTAGGACTGACGGGCACTGGTATCGTCTCTGCCGAATGGAAGTCTCGGAGTGCTGAACCCCCATCCCAAGACCTCCGATAAACTAACAGCGTGAGGCCCAAAGTCCAATGAAACCGGTACGCGCCCCTGACCTGCGCAAGTTGAAGCGGGACGGCAAGAAGATCGCGATGCTCACCGCCTACGATGCGTCGACGGCGGTTCTGCTTGAAAAAGCGGGGATCGACGTCCTGCTCGTCGGCGACTCGCTCGGCATGGTCATCCAAGGCCACGAGACCACGCTGCCCGTCACGCTCGACGACATGGTCTATCACTCGCGGGCGGTGTCGCGTGTCGTGTCACACGCGCTCATAGTCGTCGACCTGCCCTTCCTCACCTATCACAGTGGTGTCGACGACGCGGTCCGCAATGCTGGACGCCTCATCCAAGATGGCGGTGCTTCCGCCGTCAAACTCGAAGGCGGCGGCCCCGCGATTGTCGAAGTCGTCGCGCGCCTGGTCGAGATCGGCATCCCCGTCATGGCGCACCTCGGACTCACACCTCAGTCCTATCACCAGGTGGGCGGCTTCAGGAAACAAGCCAAAAATCCCGCCGACGCGGAAACCCTCTTCCAACAAGCGCAAGAACTACAGGCAGCCGGAGCCTTCTCGATCGTGCTTGAATCGATCCCAGCCGAAGTCGCCGCACGCGTCACCGCCGCACTAGAAATCCCCACTATCGGCATCGGCGCTGGCCCCGACTGCGACGGGCAAGTCCTCGTCGTACACGACATACTCGGAATCGGCGAATACTCGCCGCCCTTCGCCAAGATCTACGCCCAGTTGGGCGAGCAGATGGTGCAGGCCTTCGAAGACTACGCCGACGAAGTACGCTCCGGCAAATTTAACGTCGACCCCAAGTCATGACCACTCGCCTGATCTCTTCCATCGAAGAGATACGCCACGAGATTCGCTCCGCACAACGCTCCGGCGAAACCGTCGGCCTCGTCCCCACCATGGGAGCGTTCCACGAGGGTCACCTCTCTCTCATCCGCCAATCGACTGACAACTGTGACCGTACCGTCGTCACTCTCTTTGTTAACCCGACGCAGTTCGATGCAGCGAGCGACCTCGATAACTACCCGCGCGACCTCGACGCCGATTTTGCCGCCTGTCAAGCCGCCAACGTCGATTGGCTCTTCGCCCCCTCGGTCGACGAGATGTTCCCCGAAAAACCGCTGACGTTCGTCAACGTCGAGGGCGTCTCTGAAGGTCTCTGCGGCGACCGCCGCCCCGGACATTTTCGCGGTGTCGCCACCGTCTGCGCCAGGTTCCTCTCCATCGCCCCAGCCGACCGCGCCTACTTCGGACAAAAAGACTACCAGCAACTAGCCGTCATCCGACGCCTCGTCCAAGATCAGAATTTCCCCATCGAAATCATCGGCGTCCCCACCGTCCGCGACGAAGATGGCCTCGCCCTGAGTTCCCGCAACCGCCGCCTCAGCCCCGACGAACGCCGCGCCGCACCCGTCGTCTACCGTGCCCTCCGCGCCGTGCAAGCCGCTGCCCTCGAGGGCGAGCAAGACGTCGCCAAGCTCATCGAACTTGCCCGCGCCGAAATCTCCGCTGAACCCCTCGCCCGTGTCGAGTACATCGAGATCGTCGACCGCGACACGATCGTCCCTGTCACCACCGTCGACACCGAGCGTCGCATGGCCGTCTCCATATGGTTCGGCAACACCCGCCTCATCGACAACATCGCCGTGGCCCCGCAGTGAACGTCGCCCTCAAAGAGTGGGCCGTCGTCGTCGATGGCTTGCGCCAAGGCAAGCAAACCTTCTTGCTACGCAAAGGCGGCATCGCCGAAAGCAAGCACGGCTTTCAACTCAAGCACCACCGCTTCTGGTTCTTTCCGACCTGGGAACATCAACAGCAAGACTGGATACGTCCCGAGTTCCAACCGCTGTTCCAGTCCCTCGAACCAACCGACCCCGACACCATCACCCTCCGTCACGGCGCGAACGTCGATGAAGTCCGCGCTGCCCCCGCGGACATCAACCGCCTTCTCGATTCCAACGAACACATCTGGGCCGAGCCCTACCTGCGGATGCGCTACGACTACCGCCCCGACCTCCCCCTCTACCTCGTCGTCATTCGCACATTCTCACTCCCCGAACCCGTCACGATCCCCAACGACCGCCGCTACAAAGGCTGCCGGTCGTGGGTCGACCTCTATCAAGACATCCCGCTCGACGAAACTATCGACTCCGGCTCCCAAGCCGACTTCCAAGCCGCGAAGACCCGGTTACTCGAATCTCTATGACCGGCATAGGATGTACTAATAGACACACACAACCTCTAGGTGGTGGTGTATGTACCGTGTTTTCTGTGGGATACATGTTGCGCCCACAAATTCCACAGTGTGATAATTGAGTTAAGGGGAGGGCAACAGCCCTACGGGAGAGTAATTGAGAAGCGTTAACGTTCACGCCCGCAATGACCGTGCTTCCCTCGTCACCGCGTTAATTTCTAATCTAGATTCAACCCGCCGTCAACAGACGGAGGATTTTCTCGATGGCTTATCGAGCGACGAGTTGCTTTACATCGTGGATTACTTTGGTGCCCGGGTTCTCGACCCAGACCTCGCACCAGGAAAAATCCGCCACCTAGCTGCCCGACAAGTTCTGCGCTACCAGCAGTCCTGCCGCAGCGAAGAACCCCTTCGCTCCCACAAGATGATTCTCTTGTTGGAGTTCCTCAACCGAGCCGAGTTACGAGTCGCCACACAGCGATTGGTCAGGGACTCGGCTGTAGCCTGAAAAGGACGGAACCCCCGTCCTTACAGTGTGTTACGCTGACTGAAGCGGGCGGTTCTTGCCTGGACCGCGTCCCGGCTCCGTACCTCTTTCTAAGATTATGATTCGCGTCTTCCGCGGGCGACGACCCGCTGTTTCCGCTTCCGCCTACATCGACGAGAGCGCCCAAGTCATCGGAGACGTGCGCATCGGCGAACGTTCCAGCGTCTGGTGCAACGTCACCGTACGCGGCGATGTCCATCCCATCCGCATCGGCGCGGATACCAACATTCAGGACAACACCTGTCTGCATGTCGACTACGACAAGTCGCTTGAAATCGGCAACCGCGTCACCGTCGGCCACTCCTGCACCGTGCATGGTTGCATCGTCGGCGACGACTGCCTCATCGGCATGGGCGCGACCATCTTGAGCGGAGCGCGCATCGGCGCAGGCTCGATCGTCGCGGCCGGAGCACTGGTGACCGAGGGACAGCAGATCCCCGACCGCAGCCTGGTGATGGGCGTGCCCGCCAAAGTAAAACGACAGACTAGCGATGAGGACCTGAGCAGGATGCGCGACAACGCCGACCGCTACGTTCGCATCAGCCGCGAGTATCGAGGAGACTCTTGATGGATCAGGAAAAGGCCGTGGCGTTGGACGCATTCGGCGATCTCAAACGCAGCCACACCTGCGGCGAACTGCGCGACGAACACGTCGGCCAGCGCGCGCTGCTGATGGGCTGGGTGAATCGCCGTCGCGACCTCGGCGGGCTCATCTTCATCCACCTCCGCGACCGCGAAGGCATCACGCAGGTCGTCTTCGACGCCGAAGTTTTCAAACACGTTCACGCCAAGGCTGAGACGCTGCGCCACGAGTACGTCATCGCCGTCGAAGGCCCTGTCGTAAAGCGCGACGCCGATACGATCAATCCCGAGCTCAAAACCGGCACTGTCGAAATCGCCTGCGAAAAAGTCTACGTCCTCAACGATGCGCGCACGCCGCCCTTCGTGCTCGACGACGACACCATCGGTGAAGATATCCGTCTGCGCTATCGCTACGTCGACCTGCGACGCCAGCAGATGCAGCGCAACCTACGCTTCCGTCACGACGCGACCTTCGCCATTCGCGAATCCTTCAACGACCAAGGCTTCCTTGAACTCGAAACGCCGATGATGACGCGCTCCACGCCCGAGGGCGCGCGCGACTATCTCGTTCCCAGCCGTGTCCAGCAGGGTTCGTTCTACGCGCTGCCGCAGTCGCCGCAGTTGTTCAAGCAGTTGCTGATGGTCGGCGGCTATGACCGCTACTTTCAGATCGTTCGCTGTTTCCGTGATGAGGATCTGCGCGCCGATCGCCAACCCGAGTTCACGCAAATCGATCTTGAGATGTCGTTCGTCGACGAGGATGACGTGCACCACGCGGTCGAGAAGATGATCGGGCAAACGCTCGACAAAGTCGGCATCGCCAAGCCCGCGTTCCCGCTACCGCGAATGAGCTTCGCTGAAGCGATCGAGAAATACGGCTCCGATAAACCGGACCTGCGCCTGCCACCGCTCGAACGCGTCGACGAACTTTTTGGCGACCTCGTAACCGAGGGGCTCCCACTGATGGCGATCCGCATCCCCGGCGTCGGGCAGCTTTCCCGCCGCGAGCGCGAAGAGTTCCGCCCGTACGGCATGGCGCACGGCATCAAGATTTTTGACGACCCCAAAGGTCTAACGAAAAAATTCCCCGAGTCGATGGCCACGCTTCGTGAGCGCATTGGCCTCACCGACGACGACCTGCTGCTGCTCGCCACCCTCGTCGACCATCCCGAGGGACCGAAACCCGAAGAGAGCACGCTGTTAGCGGTCGGTGGTCTGCGCATGCACGCCGCGCAGAAGCTCAAAGACAAGCACGGCCTACTCGACCCGACAAACTTCCAGTTCCTGTGGGTCACCGAGTTCCCGATGTTCGAGTGGGACGAGAATGAGCAGCGCTGGTTCGCCGCTCACCATCCCTTCACCTCACCGCATGAAGACGACTTCGACAAGCTCGAATCGCACCCGCACGAAGTGCGCTCCCGCGCCTACGATCTGGTGCTCAACGGCGTCGAACTCGGCTCCGGCTCGATTCGTATTCACCGCCGCGACATTCAGTCCCAAGTGTTTCAAGCGCTCGGCTTCTCGGAAGAAGATGCCCACCACCGCTTCGGTTTTTTCTTGGACGCCCTCGAATACGGCACGCCGCCCCACGGCGGTTTCGCCATCGGACTCGACCGCCTCATCATGCTGTTAGTCGGCGAGACCTCCATCCGCGACGTCATCCCCTTCCCGAAAAACGCCAAAGGAACGGATGTGATGTGCGACGCGCCCAACACAGTGCCGACCAAACAACTGACCGAGTTGGGCATCGCGCTGCGGCGTCCGGTCGGATAGGCTCGCCGTCGGAGCTTGTCGGCATCAGGCAGAACCGGTAAACTACTTGGGCCCGGACGTGTGGCGAGCCTGTCCTAGTGCCCCCCTAGGTTTCCGTCAGTGATCGGTCACGGGCGTCTTGCGACCCGCAGCAAAGAGAGCCCCTATGCCTCACTCCTTACCAGTCGACCCTTTTGACGCATCACGATACCTGGGCACGGCGTGCTTTGTGGGACCAACCCAGGTCTCGGTAACCCTATCCGGAGCTTCCGCCGCGCAACTCTCCCAGGAAAGCGGCAATGGCAATGCGATGGGCCAGGTCGGCGATTTCGTCGTCGTCGACTCCCGACCGGTCGTACTCTTCGGGAGAGTTGCCAGCGTCAGCCTTCCCGAGCGCGAGCGACTCAGCCTCGAGGCTGGCTCTCTCAAAGTCTCGCCCCACCCCATCGGACAGGTGCAACTGCTCGCAGCCATGGACCTGGAGACCGGAACGATTTCGGCCGGCTTTTCCAAATACCCCCGTCTCGGCGCCCGCGTATACGGCGCCCACCCGGATATCGTCCGGCTGATCGCCGAATCGGCCCTAAGCAGTCAGCCCAGCGACTCGGACTTGACGCTGCATCTGGCCACGATCCCGGCTGCCGGCGGGACAAGCCTTCATGTTCCGCCCGAAAGGCTATTTGGCCGACACTGCGCCGTCCTCGGATCGACGGGAAGCGGCAAGAGTTGGACTGTCTCTCGCATGATCGAGGAGTCGATCAAGCATCATTCCAAGCTAGTGCTGCTTGATGCCACGGGCGAGTTCCATACTTTTCAAGACAAGTACGTCCAGCACGTCCGGCTCGGACCAGACGACCGTGAGCCCAACGCCGATGAGGTGTGTTTCCCTTACGGCGAGCTGACGCAGGGCGATATGCTGGCGCTCTTTCGGCCGTCTGGACCGTCGCAGGCTCCTCGCCTGCGCGCGGCCATCAAGAGTCTGAAGCTGGCACGCCTCGCCGGCCCGGACCTGGGGTCTCTCCTGCCAAACGGTTTAGTCCGTAAAGCTGGTCGGCCTCGGGCCGATTTCGAAAACTCAGAATTCGAGTATGCCCGCGAGCTTGAGAGCAACAAGACTTCCTTTGACGTCCGCTTGCTGGCCAGGCAGGTCGAGGAAGAGTGCGTCTGGCCCAGCGGTACGCTCGTCGGCTCCGAGGGATGCTGGGGCGGACGAAACGACGCCGAGCACGGCGATTGCGTGTCGCTGGTCACCCGCATAGAAGAGATCGTCAGCAGCGGCGACCTGTCCTGCCTGTTTGACACCGTCGGCAAGCAGAACCTGCCTGCCGAAATCGAGGCGTTCCTTAAGAACGATACGAAGCGCGTTCTGCGAGTATCGTTGCGACCCGTACCGTTCGCGCACGATGCGCGTGAGGTAGTCACCAACGCGATCGGTCGCCATCTCTTGGATCTTGGCAGGAAGGGCGCTTTCCGGCAGTGTCCAGTCGTTGTCATTCTTGATGAAGCGCACCAGTTCCTAAACCAGTTTATTGGCGACGAATCCGCGCGGGTGCACCTCGATGCATTCGATCTCGTCGCCAAAGAAGGGCGCAAGTTCGGCCTCAACATCTGTCTCGCGACGCAAAGGCCGCAGGATATCCCCGAGGGCGTCCTCAGCCAAATCGGCACGTTGATCGTGCATCGGGTGACAAACAATCGGGACCGCGAAATCGTGGAGCGAGCCTGCGGAGACATCGATCGAGCAGCGACCTCATTCCTTCCCACGCTGTCGCCCGGCCAAGCGGTCGTCGTAGGAGTCGACCTGCCGATTCCGCTCACCGTCGAGATGTGCCCGCCGTCCTATGCGCCCGATTCGACGGGGCCGGATTACCAGGCTCATTGGAAGCAAGCGTCCAGCGACTTTTCGCTCAGTGACTCCGAATCCGCCATCGGAATCAGCGACGAAGTCACGTCCTGAGACGAACGCCCGAGTACCTCGGGGAATTTCGGGACATCCTCGCAATTCCGATTGCAGCGCATCGGAAGCCCGCTGGGGGGTTCCGGGACGGCCTCGCGTTTCAGAATGGAACAGCGCCCATCGCGAGCGATTCAGGAGCGGCCCCGACGGTACGCACGGCAACGTTGCTGCTCTGCCGTGGCTGGGTTATCCTGAAAATCGCCGAGTTCCCCACAGAAATCCAGACCCATGGTGTTGCGGATCATATCGTCCTGCGCCCTAGCCGTCGCGTGTTTCGCCCAGGCCGTGGCGGCCCAGGAGATTGCGCTCGACGTTCAAGCGTTTCTTCCCGCGGCGGCGACGCTCAAACAACGGTTGAGCCTGACCGGCGATGACGGCTCAGCAACGGTCCTGGTCTATTCCTCCCCGGACGAATCAAGTAGCGCGCGCCACTCCGACGGTATTCGAATCGTGAAGTATGACGCCGATTCGGGTTGGACAGTCGCATTCGAGGAGACGCATCGCAGAATGGGTCTTTATGACCAGGTCAGCGTTGAAAGACTCCTCGCCGCGGACGAGCAGGAGGCACTCTTGGTCATCACCCTTATTTCGGGAGCGGGTACTGCAACGAGCTGGCACGTGCTGGCGGCCGTCGACGGTAGGTTCGCCAAACTGGATCCGGCGGCGGAGAGAGCGAACGCCCTCGTTCCGAGAGGATACGTCGACAAAGGCTACAACACTGTGAAATCGGTCGGTGACCGAATTGTCGAGACCCTCCCCGGTTACACGCGTGGCCAAGCGCGCTGCTGCCCGAATCGGCCGACGTTGGAAATGACCTTCAAATTCACCGGCAGCTCGATCGTGTTGGACTCGATTGAGGAACTTCGCCATCCGGCGGCTCCGCCCGCTTTGCTCCAACCTTTGCTTCGCTTGAACGAGAACGGGCATTGGTCCTATGGCGATCCGGGACATCCATGATAGGAATCTGTCAAGGATGCACGCTGAGCTACCTGGAGCTCCCTGAGTTCCTTGAACGCTGAACGCTTCCCGAGATCACGGCGTACGCTGCAAACTGCCGCATGAACGGTAGGGCCAGAAGCGCGCGGTCAACTGCAGCAAGCGAGATGACCGCCACCCTTCGTGGCAACGACGCACGCTCTAACGAGCCAGTCAGCAAGAAGCGGTTGAGACGGCCCAGCAGCTTGAAGTGGCGTAGTTGCAGATTCGTCACCGACCGCCGCAGAATCGCTATCTCCGATCGTTCAAGGGGCCTCTCATCCGGCGTGGTGTCCGTTTCCACAGGAACCATGAATCGTATCCTGCGCAGCGTTTGGTTGAAATTGATAGGTTCAGCGAAGATGATTGTTGCGCCGTCCTTGCCGAGGCTCGCCAACCGCTGAACTACTAAATCCAGTTCATCAATTAGGTGATGTAGAATCGCATCACCCCAGATAAGGTCATAGTCACTGCCGAGGGCTGATGCACTCTCAATAGGCGAGCAAACGAAACGAGTCTGCTGACTAACGCCACTAAGTGCTGCACTCTCCTTCGCGATTTCAATGGCTTTCGGCGAAATGTCGATTCCGGTCGCATGAGCACCCAGCTTTGCGAGCAGAATTGAGTTCGCTCCTTCTCCGCAGCCGATGTCTAGGACACGCTTACCGCTGAGACCGCCAACCAGGCTAAACATGCACTCCTTGTGAAACAACTGCCCAGGGTTACGATATCGCTCAACGACCAGCGGATCGATAGCCGCAACTCGTGAGTCGGTTGCTGACTTGTCAAAAAACTCGGCTTCTGATGCCCACCGTTTCTTGCGATTCTCGTGTGAAATACTGGTGTCAGGTTCCTGCAATGGACGGACCCCTCAGCTACTAGACCGCGATGTGGCCCGCAAGATCGGCGTTCTGCGGCAGCGACATCCTCAAGTCTAGCTCTTGGAGGCGACAGTACAACGAAGCATCAATGTCGTTAAGCCAATCGATGACAAGCCACTCGGTGACAGCCACTGACCAGCATCCTAGAGCCGAGCCGAGCGGGCCAACCCCTAGTGTGACGGTAGTGCGTCTCCCCCGCGCAGCGGAAAGGCCCCCACGCTAGTGGGCGCGCCAGCGGTCTACAGCGACCCAAATTCAAATTCGAGGCCGTCCACGACGATGACGATTCGACCGGGACCCAGCTCCTGCCCCCGATTGGAGAAAAACACGGCACCATCGGTTGAATCGCCGGATGATAGCTCCGAGGTGATAAAAGCGATCGCGGAGGCGGCCGCGGCTGCCTTCAACCCCTTGTTGCCAAACGCAAGCGCGGAGAGGCGCCGCATTTCATAGCCATTGCTCGATCGGATGTGTTCGTTACCGTAGAGCACTCGCTCATACGCCTGTTGCAGCTTGACGACCTCGTTGTAGCCCGCATGCTGAAACAGATCGTTGATGACTTCCGATCCCGAGGAGGCTCGAATCGCCGCCGCGCCGTTTGGATGGAAGACAAAGTCCGTTGCCTTTAGCGTCCGAATCGTCGAACCGCCGTTGCTTACCGCGACTTGGATGGCACCATATTCTCGAATCGCTACCGGCATCCGAGCGTACATGATCGTCAGTCCGGCTCGGGTTAGCGCCTGGTAGTTGAGGCCGTTGGAAGAAAACTCGACAACTTGGGCCTGCAGAAGCAGCGGCAGGGCAGCTACAATAAGAACGCGCGTCAGACGGAGGCGAAGGGGTTGCTTCCAAAGATGCGGCACGAGCCTATGATACGTGAGGCACGCGCAGTTTCAGGTTAGTCTCGTAATGAAAGCCCTGACTGGTCTTCCTACTCAGGCCTACGCCCAGGTGGGCGAAGAAGCGAAGATTCCTGTCGCCGACCTTCTGCTGTTGGTCCAAGCACTGGAATCAAATCTCGATCCTTCGTTCATCGCGCGTTATCGGCCCGACATTTCAGCCGGTATAGACGAATCGACTATTCGACTCGTCCATACTCGACTCCGCGAATACGGCGATCTAGCCGATCGCAAGATCACCGTTCTAACGTCGTTGGGACGTCAGGATCGACTGACCCCCGAACTTCGGGCTCAGGTCGAATCTGTCCGCAGCCGACGGGACTTAGAGGATCTTTTCGCACCGTTCAAGCCGAAGCCGCGGTCTGCTGCCGACGATGCCGTTGACGCTGGACTGGAAGGACTAGCGCGGTTTCTCTGGGGTCAGGAGCAGGGTGAGATCGCGACAGAAGCGACGAAGTACGTTGATTCAGAGAAGAACGTCCCTGATACGGACACAGCCCTTGCGGGCGCACGAGCCATCATGGCTCGCTGGCTAGCGGAAAATGGTGAAGTACGAAGCGACCTGCGAAGAATCGCAGGCGAAGGATCCGCCGTTGCCGTGGAAGAAGTGCCGCTGCAACGGAAGCTATCCGCCAAAGATGGCGCAGCGCGACAGCGGTACTCCGGCTTGTTCGGAAAATCGCTGTCTGCCACGTCGATGCCCTGGAAGCAAATCCTCAACTTGCGTCGAGGTGCGCGAGAAGGTTGGCTGCGCTACGCCATCCAGCTTCCGCGAGACAAGTGCCTCGATTATCTCCGCCAACGGTTGATCCAAGATCCCGAATCACCCCTCGCTGGCCAGCTAGGGACCGCTGCCGAGTACGCGTTAGACAACTATCTGGGCCACGGGCTAGAAGGCTTTGTCCGTCAATCTCTCGAAGATCGCTGTGACACAGAAGCCATCGCGGCATACGAAAAGAACCTGAAGCGGACGCTGATGCAGGCTCCGGTCGGTCAGAAAGTCGTGATCGGCATCGAGACGAACCGGCCCGGTGGCTGGAGAGCAGCGGTAATCGGTGTTGACGGTGAGTTGCTTGAGGCAGCGATCGTCAAGGCGGACCCATTCGTACAAGCAAGGGAGACCGTCCGGTCCAAGACGAACGCACCGGCAACCGACGTTCCGGTTGCTACCGAGACCGCGACAGCCATGGTCGAGAGCAGCGTCTCGTCGGAGACGGAATCAGATCAAGAATCCCCCGTGGTTGAGGCTGTCGCACAGAACGACGCCCCCGAGACCACGTCCGATACCGCAGGTCAGTCGCAAGAGAGCGAAGTCTCCGAAGTATCTACGGATACTCCGGAGGCCGTTGCTGATCCAGCCCCAACGAAGACGGAATCCGGTCAAGAGTCCGCCGTGGTTGAGGCCGTCACACAGAACGACGCCCCCGAGACCACGTCCGACGCGGCAGTTCAGTCGCAAGAGAGCGAAGTGTCTGAAGTATCAGCGGATACTCCAGAGGCCGTTGCTGATCCAGCCTCAGCGGAGCCGGGATCAGATCAAGAGTCCGCCGTGGTTGAGGCTGTCGCGCAGAACGACGCCTCCGAGACCACCCCCGAAGCGGCTGGGCAGTCGCAAGAGAGCGATGCATCCGAAGTATCCACGGATACTTCAGAGGCCGTTGTTGCTCCAGCCCCAGCGGAGACGGGATCAGACCAAGAGTCCGCCGTCCTTGAGGCCGTCGCGCATAACGACGCCCCCGAGACCACCCCCGAAGCGGCAGCTCAATCGCAAGAGAGCGAAGCATCCGAAGTATCTACGGATACTCCGGCGGCCGTTGCTGATCCAATCTCAGCGGAGACGGGATCAGATCAAGAATCCCCCGTGGCTGAGGCCGCCACACAGAACAACGCCCCCGAGACCACCCCCGAAGCGACAGCTCAGTCGCACGAGAGCGATGCATCCGAAGTATCTACGGATACTCCAGAGGCCGTTGCTGATCTAGCCCCATCCGATGGTGAACAGGCTTCGGACGCCGCGACCGCGAAGAGCGAGACGGTTCCCGCAGCTAGCCTGGACGATGAGTCACCCGACGCGGTGGCAGAGGTAACGGCGGAGTCGAAGCTGAACCCGGCAGACCGGGCAACGACCGACGGTTTAGATGCAGCAGCAGTTGAGACACCGGAGGCGGTTTCACGGGAAGCAGCTGTATCCTCACCGACCCCGACGGCGGCCAAGCAAGCGCCAAAGGCTAAGAAGCAGCTCAAGCGAATTGAGACCGCTCAAGCCGATCTGGCAGAACTGATCCGTAAGCACAACCCGGCGTATGTGATTCTCGGCAACGGTCCCCGGGTGCGTCAGGTAGAACGATTCGTTCGCGCCGCAGTCAAGAAGTCTGGCAAACGTGTTAGCTGGATGACGATCAACGAGGCCGGTAGCTGGATCTACGCGACGTCTCGTGCAGCGAGGAAGGAGTTTCCAAACGCGGAACCGGCCGTGCGGGCAGCGGCCTGCCTGGCCCGTCGACTACAGGATCCGCTAGCAGAGATGTCCAAGCTGGACCCTCGGGTACTGGGCGTCGGACAGGGGCATCACGAGGTCGACCAGAAGTCGCTGCGAGACGCACTGCAACGGCAGGCATCCGCTTGCGCCAGTGCGGTCGGCGTCGACATCAATCGGGCACCGGCAGAGGTACTGGAACTACTCCCGGCAATGACCGATCGCGTCGCTAAGCGGATCGTCGAGTACCGAGAAAAAGCTGGACCGCTTCCCAATCTGGCGGCTGCGGACAAGATGCCCGGCATGAACAAGCGCGTCTGGGAACAGGCGTCTGGGTATTTCCGCGTCTACGGTGGCGACAACCCGCTCGACGGAACTGGTGTACGCCCCGTACTCTACGTCAAGACCCAGGAGTTGCTTGATGCCGCCGGTATATCCGTGCAAGAGGCTATCGAGAATCAAGAAAAGCTTGGGGCGCTTGACCTTGAACCGTTCGTCGATCCGAAGCACCCCAAGGTCGTACTGGAAAGTATCGTGAAGGAGTTCTCTCCTGATCGGCTGGATCCGAGAGGCCCCTTCAATGAGTCCAAGTCGGGCAACGGTCTCGATGCTATCGGCGAACCGAAGTCTGGGATGAAGGTTCCGGGCATTGTGACCAACTCCGCGAGTTTTGGGGTATTCGTCGACATCGGCGCGGAGCAGGACGGCCTTCTACACATCTCGCAACTCACCGAAGACATGGTCAGCGATGATCGGCCTAAGGTGAAGCCGGGAACCAAGCTCACGGTGTTTATCACTTACTTCGATTCGCAGACGGGCAAGTTGTCCCTGTCGATGAGAGAACCTCGTGAGACTTCTCGCCAACGCAGAACTTCCCCGGCGGCTCGTCGTGAGGCTGGCGGCGGCGGAAGACGACGTGAGGGCGGCGGCAATTGGCAGCGACCGGAGCGTACTCCGATGACAAGAACCTTTGGTCCCGACAATCAGCAACAGGCTCAGGCCCGTGCAAAGGTCGAAAACATGTCGCTCGGTGAGAAGATGGCAGCATTGGGAGACAAGTTCCGCACAAAGGTCTAGCTGTAAAGATGAAACCGTACGGTAGACTACGTACGTCTCACCATCGAGAGTTGCCAGGGAGTGATTCTTTTCTCGGGGTTCTGCAATGAGTACGGTACGAAGTGCGTTGAGTTTCCGCCGTTTGTCCACAGGCGCCCTGCTGGCTGCGATCTGCCTGGCCGTGCCTAGCGCTGTGGCGCAGAATCGAATCTTCGATTCCCGCATTATGGCTCCCTTCGTCCCGACTCCCGAGTTAGTCGTAGAGAAGATGCTGGAGTTGGCGGATCTGAAGCCGTCGGATACGCTGTACGATCTCGGCTCAGGCGATGGACGTATTCTGTTTGCCGCCGCACAGTCGTTCCAGGCCTCGGCGGTAGGCATTGAGATCAATGAGACCCTCGTGAACCAGACGAGGGCACGGGCCGAAGAGCTTGGACTCTCCGAGCGCGTCACCGTCCGCAAAGAAGATCTGCTACAAGCAGATCTGAGCGGAGCTACGGTCGTCACCGTCTATCTTCTGAGTTCCTCGAACGAGCAACTTCGACCCAAGCTTGAGAAAGAACTGCGCCCAGGCACCCGAGTCGTCTCTCATGACTTCCTCTTCGAAGGCTGGACGCCTAAGTCGACCGCAACTGTCGAAGGCAGCGGTCGCCCCCACCGCATCTATCTCTACGAGATCGGCACATCAAACAAGTAGGTCAGCCGGTCCTACCGCCTCTGGCAGCGTGAACAGTAGTGCGTACTACGGCTGGCGACAACGATCTTGCTGACCGGACGGCTACAGACTTTGCACGCTTCTCCTGTCTTTCCGTAAACGGCCGTTCGCAGTTGAAAGTAGCCCTGCGTACCCTCGCTGTTCACAAAATTCGCGATCGTAGATCCGCCCTGCTCAATCGCCTCTATCAATACTTCCTGTATCGCTGCGTGTAGCCGCGTGGCCCGAGTCCGACCCAACCTAGCCGCATTCGCCCGCGGGTGAATGCGTGCCCGGAACAGCGCCTCGTCACAATAGATGTTTCCGAGGCCACGCACGAACTCCTGATTGAGTAAGACCGCCTTGACCTGGGCGGACCGACTTCTCAGACGAGTAACGAAGTTCTCGCTGCTGATCTCCAAAGGCTCTGGCCCCAACTCCAACAACCGAGCCGGAAGAGATGCTGCCCACTCGATACGTCCAAACTTCCTTATGTCATTGAATATCAGCGACCTGCCACTTGAGAACACGAACGTAGCCCGAGTCCACGGTCCGGGTTCCGCAGACAGCAGCAGGTTGCCTGTCATTCGCAGATGAACCACCATAACCGACGGAACACCGGCCTTCTCCAAATCAAAGACCAAATACTTGCCCCACCGACGGATTCCCGTAACTACCTGCCCCGACAACTCACTGCAAACGTAATCTGGATCGCCGACGCATGTGCGCGCCCACTGAAATTCTGCTGTTCGGATTCGTTCGCCGGTCACACTGGACTGAAGCCCGCGAACGATCGTCTCCACTTCCGGAAGCTCAGGCATCGATTCAGTATGACGGGTGCCGCTGGTCAATCCCATGCGCGACCGCAGAGGCCCGGCAGCCCACTGGGAGGCTCGCTGCGAAGTCCGTTCTGGATCCACTCATCTGAAAAGGTTGCCTGTCGATACACTCAAAAAATCCTCGCCGACACTATTGTTTCTTGGGCGACTCTACGCTAACCTGCCCCCGTGCCCCAGGTCGACACAGCAGTCGAGCAGCGGCGACCGTCTCAGCCACTGCTACCCCAAACTCTCCCAGAGTGGTTGCTGGAGTTGTCTGCAATGACGGCTCTTCTCGCGCAATTCGCCATAGTCTTTTCCGCGTGGCCCGACCTCCCAGACCGAGTCCCGCAGCACTTTAACGCGTCTGGTGAAGCCGACGCGTGGGGATCAAGGGCAGCGCTGTTATTGCTGCCAGCGGTGAACTTCGTCGTCTCGCTGATCATGACTGCGATCAGCCGTTTCCCTCATATATCGAGCGTACCGATCGAGGTCACTGAGGCCAATGCCGCGCGGGTGTATAGGCTCATCCGGTTCCAGACGGTCTGGCTCAAAGCAGTCCTATCGTTCGTATTTGCCTATATGAGTTGGCGAATGGTGGGGCAAGCTCTGGGCACCGCCCAGGGCCTAGGATCGGCGTTCTTGCCTCTCACCGTGGTCGCTGTCGGATCTGCGGTGGTTTGGTTCTACTTCAAACTGCGACAGCAGCGCCAGACCGCCTAAATAAGACAGGGTGGGTTGCCCCCTGCGTACGCTTGGGTGCGCCTGTTACGCTGAACCTCGTGGATATTCGCAAACGCTGGGGGTTAGCGGCTGCGTTATCCATGTTGGGCGCGGTATCCCTGGCGGTCTTCATCTGGCTCCAGTCCCAGAGCGCGGTCGACTTCGCCACTACACAGTACGCTGAAGGGTCTTCGGTGCGGGTGTCGGTTCGACCTCTCGCACTCACATCACCACTATTTCAGCCGGTCCCGGCCCATCCAGCCTACACTTCCGCCATCGTCTTCGATGGGGACCTTTGGCTATCGGGTCAGGGTGGTCTGTTCCGCCAAGACCTCGAAACCGGTGAATTGCTCAGCCAGTGGACGCCCGGTACCGAGCTACCTCCCGCGCCAGTCACCGCGTTAGCGATCGGACGGGTCGGCGGCTCGGGAGAAACCCATCTCCTCGCCGCCACGGCAGGGGGTGGACTTCTATCTGTCTCGGCCGCTGGCGAGATTTTTCAGGTCCTTCCAGAAGAGCCAGTTCTGGCGGACCTCACCGCCGTACTTCCCCTGAGCACCGGGGGTGTCCTTCTCGGCACACAGCAAGCCGGAATACTTATTTGGGACGGACAGCGCATGCGGCGCTACCACGACCGACTCTCCCAGCAAGAAGTAACGACACTCGCTGGCGACGATGGTGACCTCTGGATCGGAACCCTCGACGAAGGCGTTCTCCACTGGTCCGGGGGGTCTCTGACTCGCTTCGGATAAGAGGACGGCCTGCCCGACCGCCGCGTGCTGTCTCTCGCCTACAGGCCCGATAACGTTTACGTCGGCACTCCGCTCGGAGTCGCGTATTTTCGTGACAACCAGTTCGCGAGATCGCTGGCGGACGGTTTCTTCGCCGCAGCACTGCATGAGTCAAATAGATCTCTGTTGATCGGAACCCTTGACGAGGGCGTCATCGAGGTTCCACTAGCCGAACAGCGGACGCCGCGACCGCCTGGTCCCAGGTCTGCCGCTCCAGGACCCAACGAAGTTCGCGCCTTCCTATCGTCCGGTCCAACGACTCTTGCCGTGGCCCGCGACCAGGTATATACCCGATCGGCCAACGGTTCGACCTGGTCACCCATCAACCAAGAAACCACGCTAGGTCTCCGCGACCGCAATATATCGGCGCTGCATATTGATTCGAGTCACCGCCTCTGGGTGGGCTATTTCGACCGAGGTCTCGACGTCTTAGACGCCAACTTCGCACGTGTAGCCGAACTCGAGAATGATCAGCTATTTTGCATCAACCGGATCAAAGCCGCACCTGGCCAGCAAGTAACCGCCGTGGCGACGGCAAACGGCTTCGCGTACTTCGACGCAGCCGCCCGCATGCGCCAGTTCCTCACACGTGACGATGAACTAATCGCTAGCCACGTAACCGACATGGTATTCACGCCGAATACAACCGTGCTAGCTACACCCGCCGGACTCACGTTCCTCGACAGCAACGGCTCCCACAGTCTTTACGCCTTCCATGGGCTCGTCAATAACCACGTCTACACATTGGGAGCGAGCGGCAACGAAGTCTTGGTGGGGACCCTCGGAGGACTCTCTCGCCTCCAGGCCGGTCAGGTCACCGAGAGCTTCACGACGGCGAATTCTCCGCTATCACACAACTGGGTGTCAGCCATTTCCGCTTGGGAAGATCAATGGTTCATTGGCCTCTACGGTGGTGGAGTGATGCGGCGCTCGTCCGACGATACCTGGACCGCCTACCCAGAGCTCAGGGGCATCGAAATCAACCCAAACGCGATGATCTCGTCAACCTCGCGGGTCTACGCTGGCACTTTGGACAGTGGCTTGCTTGTATATGACCCTAGCGAGGACTCGTGGAGTTTCGTAACGGAAGGATTGCCCTCCAAGAACGTCACTGCACTGGCGTTGGCTGACGATATTCTCTACGTAGGTTCAGACAACGGCTTATCTCGCGCCATTGAAGCGGAGCTGACCGGAAGATAATGCGTTTAGCGGGATGTACTTTTTTACTAGCAGCGTTGCTTTTACCCAACGTCGCACACCCCGAGGCAGGGGTTCTCATCCCGAGCGGAGCCTCTCAGCCCGATCCGCGTCAACTTTCGCTCGACCGCATGAAGGTCGATGTCTTGATCGACAACGGTGTCGCGCGGGTCAGCATCCACCAAGTTTTTGCTAGCCACGTAAGTTCCGTCCTCGAGGGTGAGTGGTCGTTTGCGCTGCCGTCTGGTGCAGTGGTGTCTGACTTCGCTGTCTGGGACGACGTCACCCGTATTCCTGGCGTGATCCTAGAGCGGCGGCGCGCCGAGCAAATCTACGAGCAGCTCAAGGCCCAGACCATTGACCCTGGTTTGCTGCGCCAAGGTGAGTACGGGGCCGACGAAGCCCGCCGCGGCGCAACCTTCTCCGCCAAGGTCGCGCCCATCCCCGGATACGGCTTCAAGCGAATTGAATTCGAATACCACGAGCGCTTGGCAGTAGACGATTTGCGATCCTACTTCGCGCTGCCCCTGCGGCCAGACGCCTATCAGGAGCAGTCGGCGGCCGAGTTCGATCTCCGACTGGTCATCCTGTCGGAGCACCCGCTGAGCGCGTTCCTAGCTCTCGGCGATCAATACCCACTCGAAATCATCGAACAGTCCGAGCACCGAGTGGTGGCGGAATTCCATGCTAGGGACATCTCGTTCTCCCAGGACCTGGCCGTCGAGTACCAGTTAGATACCGTAGATGGCGACCAGCTCGAAGTTCTCACCTACCGAGACCCTCTCCCACCCCCGCCGCACCTGACATCGAACCGGCTCGGAACGCCCGGCGACATACCGGGCTATTTCTTGGCCTCGGCGTTGCTCTCCCAACGGCCCTCTTCATCCCAAGGCGCCCAACCCGAACGCCCGGCCCGGACGGTGATTGCCCTCTTTGACTCCTCACTGTCGATGCAGTGGGGAAAGTTGGATCGTAGTTTCCGCGCACTCGAAACTCTACTGCAACAACTCGAGCCACGCGACCGATTCAATGTCATCCTCTTCAATGCGGAAGCAACCTTGTTCCGAGAAACCCCAGTCAGCGCGGCAACTGCAAATGTTCAACGGGCGCTCGACTTCGTACGCTCCCAGCACATCCGTGGAGCCACCAATCTTCCAGCCGCCTGGAGAGCAGCCGCGCAACTATTCGCCAGTGTTGAGGGCGAGTCGTACCTAGTTCACCTGACTGACGGTGGCTCGACGTTGGAAGCGGCTCGAAATGACCGCCTACTCGCGCTCTACAAAAGCACCATCGGAGGCATCGAGGCCAACCGCCGCCCACGAGTATTCACGCTCGCGATTGGTGACGACGCGAACCTGCCCCTGCTTCGTCTCATCACCGCCAGTCCGGGAGTCTTCGAACACGTTCGCTCAACCGAACCCCTAACCTTCAAGCTGGCAGCGTTCCTCGGAAAAATCGGACGACTACCCGTCGAGGGCCTCGACCTCAACATCGAATCCATCAGTTCGCTCGACTTCGTGTACCCGTTGCAGTCCAACTCCTACCGGGGCTCGATCGCGCGTTGGGTCGGTCGCTACCTCTCGCCCGTCGCCGAGGCCCTCTTCCGAGTCACCGGCGAAGGGATCAACCTTGAGGCCCGACACGTCCTGCCTGCCGACGACCAAGAGCACCCCCACATTGCTCGAACATGGGCGCGAGCGCGAGTCGACGCGTTACTCGAAAAAATCGAACGAGAAGGCGAGGATCGCGATTCGATCAACGAGATCATCCGCTGGTCCAAGCAGTTCAAGTTCGTGACGCCCTATACGTCATTCTTGGCAGCGCCACGCTCACTGCTGCGACCCCGCGTGATCCGCCCCGGAGATCCGATCCTGCGTGTCCAAACAGACCCCTCGATTCGCTCGGTGACCGCACTGTTCCCATTCGGCCTGGTCAAACAGCTCCGCTACCTCGACGCCGAGGACGCCTGGCAAACGCGTTTTCTGGCACCAATCGACACTCCAGACGGTCGTCACGAGGTGCGGCTCCTATTGCGCGATGACGAGGGCCACGTATTCAGAGAGACAAAGAGTTTTCTCATCGCGAGCAAACCACCAACCGTGCGTACCAAGCTCGATAAGCTGAGCTATCGTCCCGGCGAGCGTATCAACCTCAAAGTCAGCGCCAGCAGCACGACCCGCACCCTCGTGGCACGGCTTTACGGAGCCCCTCCGGCAGAGCTCCGCTGGGATCCCGCCGTTGGATACAACACTGGCAGTCTGACCGTGCCTTTCGACCTACCCGCAGGCAACTACGTGTTGAAGCTGACGGCCGAAGATTTCGCTCACAACATCGGTGTCGAGGAGGTAACCCTTGCGGTTATCCCTTAAGTCAATCGTCATCGCCGCAGCCGCACTAGGCGCGTTCGGACTCGCCCAGGGGCAGTTGCCGGACTGGGTCAAGTACGTCCGCTCCACCAGCGGCTTCAGTGAGGCCTTCTTTCGGCCGGTTGCACTGCCTGGTGGTCCACTTTTCACACGCCGACCCCCAGTAGAAACGGTCGAATGGCTTGCTGCCCGAATCGAGGCGACACCAGACAACGCCCGACTTTATGCCCTGCGTGCGAGAGAGTCCGAACGCCTGCTCGACTTCGCCGCCGCCGACAACGACTGGAACGAGTTCGCCGCTCAAGTGGACGACCCCGCTGAAGGGCAACTCGCCCTTGCCGACTTCTATCGGCGTCGGCTGCGCCCGGTCGATGAAGTGGAAGCGCTACTGGCAGTCGGTCGCAGCCCCTCGCCCCCCAGTGAGCGCTTCTCGCCTGCCAATCAGCAGCGCAGTTGGCGAGCCTTCGAGCGCCTCATCGAAGTCAGCCAACACCACCTGCTTCCCAACCGAATCCCCGCAGCAGCCTATCGCTCGTGGCTCGCACGCTACGGCGACCAGCCCTCCGTCTATCGTCGCTATCTCGACTTTCTCGTCGAGCATGAGATGTTTGACTCCGTCGAAGACCTGCTATCGGACTATGCTGTCTCCTTCCCTGACGATGCTGCTTTCCCCATCCAAGCCCGAGCGGAGCTGGTAGCGGCAAGTGATGGCGCAAGCGCCGCGCTGGTTCTGCTAGAGGCTTCGTTTGATCCGCTTTGGTCACCCCAACTCCTGGAGACGTACTTCCGCGCGCTTGAAGAAGCCGACCGCCTCCGCGAGCGTCTCGATCAATCCCAACGGCGAATCACCAATGCTCCCGACGATTTTTCCTCAGCCGCCTGGCTCTTCCACTACCGACGCCGACAGGGCGACCAGGCAGGAGCCATCGTCGCACTGCAGCAGTTCCTTGAGAGTAAACAGCGGCGATCAGCCATTCTGAGTGGCACCGACCTCAAGACCACAGCCGAGCTATTCCTACGAGCGAACGACTACGTCGACGCCGCGCGCTGCCGTTACGCCCTCTACAGCTTGGCTGGCGCAACCTCCGCCGAGCAAGAGTATGCGCTTGCCGGTCTGATCGAGATCGTATTCGATGCCCCCGAGCAACCCATCTCGGTCGCCTCGGGGGACTTCAGCTATTACCGCGATATCGCCACCGCCGATAGTGGCCCAGGCGTACTGAACGGAGTCCTGTCGCTATTGTTGAATTCGCAAGGCCTCGAATGGCATTGGCAATCCAAGCAGCGTGCCGCCGCGCCCTACCAGCGGCGAGCCTGGGCACTGGAGCTACTGGATCGGTTCGAGGCCGAGTTCCCGCAGTCAGAAGCGCGGTCCAGACTCAACGCCAAAGCCGTCCGGGTATTCGGCGTCTACGGCGATGACGCTGCGATCATCGAACGTGGTGAACAGTTTCTTAGCCGCTTCCCACAAGCCAATGAGCGAAGCGAGATTCAGTTCCTCATCGCCGAGGCCCATGCACGACGTGGCGAAATAACAGAAGAGTTCGCAGCCTACGAAAGGCTACTGAGAGAACTCTCACGACGCTATGAGCAGGTGCCACTCGGACAAGGGGTCGTATCTACTCCTCGCGGACGAGCCTATCGCAGCATCGGCGCACCTCGCTCTCCCGACTACGCCCGCGTGCTCGATCGCTACGTCTCCCGCCTCGTTGGCCTCCGACGCGTGCCCGACGCGGTGCGCCTCTACGTGACTCAAGTCGCCGCCAATCCCGATGATCCAGGAATTTACGCTCGGATGGCCTCTTTCCTCGAAGCGAACCGACTCACCAACCGCGTCGAAGGCGTCTATAAGCAGGCCATCGCGCAATTCGATGACGCCTCGTGGAGCCACAAGCTCGGCCGCTGGTACCTACGCAGACAACGGCAGAGCGAGTTTGATCAGCTCACGCACGACGTAGTCGACTCCTTTTCAGGCACCGTTCTAGAAGGCTACTTCGACACCGTCGCTGCGGGGCCAGGCATATCGGCTCAACTCTATTTGCGGCTCAACCAGTACGCCCACGAACGCTTTCCTCATGACCTTACGTTCGTCCGCAACCTACTGAACGGCTATCGACGTCGAGAGACGCGCAACGTCCCCGCCTGGCGGGCGCTCATACGTCAACACTGGTTCTACGCCGATGACCTGCGCCGCCTGTACTTCGCCGACCTCACCCAATCAGGCCAACTCGACGCGACACTAGCTGCGGCGAACGCCCAGATCGAAGGTGCAAGCGAGGATCGCTGGGACGATGCCGCCCGAGCCAACCCAGCGGGAGTTCAACTGCTAGCAGAAGGAGCGATCTGGAAGGCATCCTTCGAGCAAGCCGCGGCCCCTGCGCTCGCTTTAGCCACGCTCGCCCCACCCGACGAACCGGTCGCACACCGCGCAGCGTCGTTGCATCGCTCCCTGGCCGCGTATGATTCGGCCCATACCGAATCCGCCGTCCGACTGACCGAAGGCCGCATTGACGCAGACCCCGCCAACCGCGCACTCTTGGCCGAGGCCGGAGACATCCTAGCCGACCGTGGCCTGCTGGCTCAATCCGCCCGCTACTGGGATCGCATGCCGCTAGCGGCTCCCGGAGACCCACAGGCCTACCTGGCATCTGCCACCGTCTACTGGGACTACTATCTCTTCGATCAAGCCCTCAGCCAACTCAGCGAGGGCCGCCAGCGACTGCAGAACCGGTCGCTATTTACTTACGAGGCAGGCGCGATTGAAGAAGGCCGTAACAATCCGGCTGGCGCGATCCGCGAATACCTGCAAGGTGCTCTCGACCAACCGCCGGACTACCGGTCCCGCCAACGACTCGTCGCCCTCGCGCAAAGAGACGACTACAGCGATCAGATCGACCAAGCCACGGCCAGCCTCACCGCTTCCGAGAGCCCTTCCCGTCCGGCCATCGAGCTACGCATTGCCGTTCTCGAAGGGATGGAGCGACAAGATGAACTCGAAGACTTCCTCGTCGCCGTCGCGAGCCGCGTCGACTCGCGAGCCCTGCTCGAACGCATTGAGCAGGTCGCCCGCGCACGCGGTAGCGATGGGGCAGAGACCACCGCTCTTCTGCGGCGGATCGAGATGACCGGCGATCCAGTTGAATCACGGCGGCTACGCATCTGGCTCACTCAGCGCTACGAGTCGTTCGGCAACGATCCCGCAGCCGAGCAGATCAGCTCGCAGCTGTACGCGGAGCACGGCCGCATTCAGGGCGTCGTTCGAGCGCGGACGGATTTTCTTTGGAGAAACGACAACCAGGTCCAAGCCATTAGCGTTCTGCTCGAAGCTGCGGATGCCGCCTACCCCTCACTCGCCAACGACCTGCGATTCGAAGCAGCTCAAAAAGCCTCGGAAGCCGAGCGCTACGAGCAGGCTGAGACCATCCTGTCATCTCTGCTCGCAGTTACCCCCTTCCACGCTGGCTACACCGCGGCAATGGCCGACCTGTTCGCTCGCCAAGGCCGCGACCAGGCGCTCGCTCTCTTCTACGAGACGCAGATCGGGGCCGCTGACGATGCCGATCTAGCCATGATCGCCTCCTTGCGCCGAGGGATGATTCCAGCGCTTGACCGCCTTGGGCGCTTCTCCGAGGCGCTCGACCAATACATCGAGCTGGTCAATCGGTTCCCCGAAGACGAGACACTCACTCGCGATGCGGCCTTCTATGCACAGGATCACGACCTCGGGGACCGGCTGGCCAACTTTTACCTCCGCACCACCGAGCAGTCGCCGCGCGACGTCCGTTATCATCGCGTTCTCGCGCGTATCGAAACTCACCTTGAGCACTATCCCGAAGCGATTACCGCCTACGGTGGGGCGCTCCTCGTCTCGCCCAACAATATCGACCTCTGGCGCGAACGCACACGCCTCGAAGAACGCTTGCTCCTGCTCGAAGACGCTCTCGCTGGGTACCGGTCGCTCTACGAACTCACCTACGAAGCGCCCGAATGGATGCTAGCAACAGCCCGTGTTCATGCCAGGCGTGGCGAACCAGAAGAAGCAGTAGCGGCAGTTCGTGCCGCACTGATCGACGCTCGTCCCGAGCGACCTTCGGGATACTTCTCGGCGGCAGAAATGCTCGCCGAATGGGAACTACTCGAAGACGCCTTTGGGCTCGCCGCTCGCGGGATTGCGCTGTCAGGCGAACGTCTCCTCACCGACGAACCCCGCGGAGCCAGCCTCTACATCGAACTCGCGACACGCCTCCGCCTCCATCAGGATGCGGTAGAGCGCGTGTTAGCATCACGCCCCACCGAAACCTACGAGGGTTGGGAGTACAGCCTTCAGCGACCACTCCAGCAGCTCACTCAAACGGCCGCCGAATACTTTTCGCCCACCAAGGAGCAAGAACTCATCAGCTATCTCACCGAGCTGAGGTCGCGCCTGGGAGCGGACGTCTACGAGCACGCTCTGTTGCCCGCTGTGCGCAGCTCTGGCCCGGCCGAACTCGAAGCCCGGTGGCTAGCCAAAGACCTGACAACTGCACCCGCCTCGGGGAACTCACTCCAGAAGCGGGCTCAACTCATCGAACTGCAGCAGAGGCGTATGCGTCACGCCGAGCTCGGTCGTCAGCTCGAAGATCACTGGCGCGCCCACCCTCGACGGAATCAAGAAACGCAACTCCTCGACGAAGCCGCGCAAGCCTACCGAACAGGCGGCGAACTGGGCAACGAGTTTCGCCTGCTGGAAATCCGAGCGGGGGCCGGTGCCTGGCAAGAGCGCTACGCGACACTCCTCCTCGAACGCAATCCGACTGCCCTGCTAGCGATCGCCCGCTCCAGCCGTACGTCTCGCGCGGATCGCACCGCCGAATTCCTCATCCTCAGCGGAGACGCCGATCTCGCCTGGAGAGCTGTCGAAGCACGCGCTACAAACCGACCCACCGTCTGGGAGCACACCTACAAAGGACTCGCTGGCGTCCTGCACTACAGCACCGACGAACGCTTTGGCACCGCCTATCTCAACGCCCTCGGCGACAGCACCATCGGCGATCGCATCGGGCAGCCAGTCGATCGCGACCTCCAACTAGCTGGTGACGTGTGGTTCTATCACGCGGCCCGCTACGGCGAATACCGTGCCGCCATCGGCGCGACAAACCCCGAAGAATATCTTGCAGCCGAATCCGAGCTGCGCCCCGCCAGTGCGCCGAAACACTTTGAACTCGGAGAACTCTACAGGCAGTACGGGGATTCTGGTCGGGCCGAAGCGGCGTACAGAATCGCGGTAGAACTCGACGAAGACGAACCGCTCAATCATGTGCGACTCGGCGAACTCGCCTTCAACGCCAACGACTCGAACGCTGCTGTCGAGCACTGGAAACGGGCCCTCAACGCTTATACCAGTCAGATCCGACGATCTCAATTGGGTGCGAACTTCTGGCGCCAAGTCTCCGCCTTGTTAGGTGCCATCGGATCACGAGCGAACCTACCCGAGCTGCGACCTGAAACTGACGCTCTACTCCGCCTCTACCTCACCGGCAACGGTGTATTTCGCTTCGACGAGCTAGCGCAAGCCGCTCTCGACGCGGGCTACGCCACAGCAGAGTTGCTCGACCTAGCCGAAGATGCCAGTGACCCCGAACAGATCTTCTCCGTCATGGCCAACGCCCAGTGGTTGGATGCCCCAGGCCGCGTTGCTGCCTACTCGCGAGCCATCGCGGCAGCCCAACGGCAACTGGCAGCAGCTCCGCGCCCCCAGCAAAACAACCGGCGCTTTGCCCTTCGCGATCATCGGTACGACCTGATTGAGTTCCTCATCGAGACTGGCGCTGCGGTAACGGATACTGACGATGACCTCCTTGAGGCGCTCCGAAAAGATCGCCCAGCGCTCTACTATCGACTGGCAGCAATCAACGGAGACGCCGCACAACTCTTCCCCGCCAACTCGGCACCTCCGCGCGAGGAGCCCGTACAACAAGCGGTTCGAGAGCTACGCCAAGCCGGCTCCGCGACCGAGGCCGACGCCCTACTCGAAGCGTTTTACAAACAGCGCCTCGCCAGCCGCGCATTCTCGGCTAGCTACTTCCTAGGCCTCGCGGATCTATACCTGAAACGCGGCGCAGTCGATGATGGGGAGACTCTGCTGCAACGGATGGTCACCCTCAGCACAGAACCGTACGCGACGAACCTCGATGCCGCAGCGCTCCTCGAAGGTGCGGCATCGACCGAAGCAGCCCTCACCTTCGCAACTAGCAAACTGCGAGCAGAGCCTTGGCACGCACAGGCCAGGCTCGCGGCGGCACGACTCGCAGCGGACCCCGACGAACTCGCTTCCGTCGCTCGCGATAGTTCTGTGCCCTACGAGTTACGTGTCCACGCAGCGCAGGCACTCGCCAACTCCGGCGGTAGCCGCAACAGCCTCGGATCGAACGAACTCGACCTCATCGCGCGTGGCAACGCGGCACCAACGGCCAACCCGTCCCAGCCAAGTTTCTACCACGCCCGGTTGGCGGCAGCACCCGGCTTCTATAGCCAGGCCAACTTACTGGCCGATGCTCTAGCGATTCGCCCCCAAGCGCCGGACGGCACAATACGGCTCCGCCTCTTCGAGGCAGCTCACGCAGCCGGGGAGCATTACCGAGCGATCGCCGTGCTGGTCCCGCTACTAACTACCGGTTCACTGGGCCGCTCGTTACAGTCCTTCGACTCCGTGTTCTCCGAGAACCCGACCCAAAGATCCACCGACCGCTGGGCGATCGATTCCTTTCTGTCCACGATCGATCTCTCCTCTAGCCAACGCGCCGCGATCGCGACCAAACTTGCGGAATCTCTGGCGCAAACCGAGCGACTCGAGACAGCCGCATTCGTGCTCCAAATAGCCATCGCATTGGACGACACCGGCGAACGCCGCCAAGCCCACGAAACATTACTCGAAGAACTCAGTCGGCGAGCAGAAAACGCTCGACGACGACCCCGAATCGGGGACCACCTGGACCAGCCAGGTATCGTGCGGCCCCTAGCCCTAGCAGGAGGGCAGCAATGAAGCCGCTACCTCGGAAACTCCTGACGGCCACCGCACTAGCGCTCCTCACTCTGGCACCTCTCGCCTGGATGCAAGACGCCGGAACCGACTCCCTGTCCCGCTACGTACCCACAGGAGCCATCGTCGCAATCGAGGCAAATGACCTCGGCGCGCTGCTCGACACCTGGAACGCTTCGCCCGAGAAACCAGCCTGGCTCGCAAGCGACAACTACCGGACGTTCGCCCGGTCTAAACTATTCCTCCGGCTCCAAGAAGCTCGGAGTGAGTTCGCGGCGGCTACTGGCCTGCCACTCAACCTGACACAGCTAGAGGCCATCGCGGGCGGAGAATCCGTCGTCGCCCTATACGACATCGGAGAACTCCGGCTGCTCTACATCACGGAGTTGAACCGCTCCGCAGCTCTCGAGACCGTCCTACTCCGTTCGCGCCTCGATCTTGAGCCGCGTCGCTCCGCTGGCATCGAATACTGGGTTCACACCGACAGCGAATCGGGACGAGAAGTCGCCTTCGCCGTCACCGAGAACCGTCTCTTCATCGCCACCGATGACGCCCTTCTCGGTCGCGCCCTCGAACTCCACGCCAACCAAGGCGACCGCGCACTCACCGATGAGGCTTGGTATCCGACTCATGGCCCACGAGGCGATTTACGGCTAATCGAGAACCTGCACACGCTCCTGCGTTCGCCACACTTCCGCTCCTACTGGATCCAAGGCAACATCACAGAACTATCGACATACGAGTCAGCCGTCGCCGACCTCTTTCTGGAGGACGATGGCATTCGCGAGCGACGTCGACTCGTTCGCACCGAATTGGCCGAACCCATCGAAGAATCGTCGGTCGGCAGCTTGGCGAACCTCGCCCCCACGGACGCACCATTCCACCAAACCTGGGACCGCCCTACGCCAGATGTGGCCGTCACGCTCCTGGCGCAGAAGCTGCTCGCACCCTCCAGCGGAGGCCAGAACGCACGCTATCAGACAGCGCCTCAGGCATTCGGTGGTACGGCGCGAATCGGAGCGAACATCGAGGCGCGCATCGATATACCGCCCGCTGCCGTATCCCGTTCTTCGCTCAATCAACAGCCTCTGCGGGCACTAGTCGGCGGCACCAACGTTCTCGGACTATTGCAGCTTCAAACAAGCACCATTGACGTGGGGCTAGCACGCTACCCTAGCCTCATTGGCATTCTCGCCGAGTCACCGTGGGATGAAATCGCAGCCCTCGGAGCTTTACAAACCTCCGTGCAAAGCCTTTGGACTACGGCCAGTCTCGCCTCGGAATGGCAAGCTCGCGGAGACTACTATGTTCTCGTCGGCCTCCGCTCTCTGTTTGCCGCCGTGGATGGCAACCTGCTGCTCGTCTCGGACTCCGAAGAACTGCTCATCGCGACTCTCGCTCGCCGAGGCAACCAAGACCAAGACGACGACCCAGCAATCTATCGCGCCCGGTTCCGACACAATCTCGAGGCCGCCACCTACTCCACAGCCATGGCCCATCTCGACTTCCTGGAAGGCCGCAACCCCCTACAGACCCCGCGCCAACCCTCGCTCTTCAGCGACAATATCGGCAGCCTCAGCCGTGTGTTCGGTCGGGTCGCGACCGTCGAGATCGAACAGCATGATCGCGGAGCCTACGTCGAAGAAACGGTCCGATACCAAATGCCCTAATGGCCTTCCTGCTATTCCTTCTTTCCGCGGTCTGGGCCGACGCCGCGCTCGAACGCATCGGACTACCGGTAAGCACGGTCGACTATATCGTCTCTGAATTCTCTACCAACGAGGTCATCGCAGAGAGTTGGAGTGACCCACAGAGCGCTTCGCCGGGCTCCCTGCTCAAGCCATTCGTGGCACTCGCCTACGGCCGCAAGCAGGGGCTCATCTTTCCTGTGGTCGAATGCTCCGGCGAAACCTGCTGGCTTCCCACCGGGCACGGTCGTGTCGGCCTTGAGCGAGCGCTCTCGAACTCCTGCAACACCTACTTTCGCTTGCTCTCCCAAAACGTCTCAGTCGAGGAGGTAGGCTTCGAGTCATCCCGACTCGGCCTCTGAACGACCGGTCTGATAGGTAACACTCTAAACCGGACGGATGGGTAACAGTATAGGCGGTGGTCAGTGGCCCCCGCGGGGGCCACTGACTGCCGAGCCGAGCGGCCACAGTACGCGGTTGGCTGGCGTCGAACAAGGCGAGTTCCACCGGACCGAACCAGATCTGCCAAATGGCTTCGTCCACTCTCGACTAGCCCGACCAACTCGCGAGCCAACGCTTCCTCAGGAAGTACTTCTCGCCGAGGAGCTTGATGCGTCCGTCGTGGCGCACTCGTCGGCGCTCCCAGTGCCCCGGCTAATCCAGATCAGCAAGCTCGCTGGGATAGGCGCTGCTGGTGCATAGAACGCCGCCGGGGGCCGCTGTCTCAACGCTTCATGCGGACGTTCTGGTTGTATTCATGACGAAAGAGGTCGAAGCGGCGCTGCTGTCGGCGACGATCGCCAGCCGGAGGTCTCACTGTCTCGGCTTTGAGCGTGCGGTGTAGCCGCTCGTGGCGACCGTTCTGCTGCGGCTTGCCCGGCTCGATGCGCTCCACCGCAATGCCCGCTTCAGCCACCAGACGTTCAACCGGCTCAAGCGTCCGGTGCCGATGGAGGCGAACGGCGAACCGTTGTCTGAGCGTATCCTTCGTGGCAGCCCGCGCTCCAGAAACAACCGCTCCAAGCCTCGGCGGGCCTCGGCAGGATGTGCCCACGTGTGCGGTGCAGTTGAGCAGGAAACGACTATATCCGTCGTTCGACCGTTAGCGGATAACACCACGCCGTCGCCGGTGCGAAACTGCCCCTTGTAGTCGATCGTCCAGAGGTCGTTGGGCGCTTCGACTGGGTGCCGCTTCGGCCAGTCGCCGCATCCGCTTGCGCCCGCGAACGAGTCCGGCTCGCTTCAGCGCGTCGCCGATCGTCGACGCCGCTGGCCAGCTTGTCGACTCTTTCGACTCCAGCCAGGCCCTGAGCTTCTTCGGCCCCCATCGGATGCTGCCGACGCGCTTCTATCACTCGTCGCTCGACCGACCCGGGTATCCGACCGGGCTGACGGTGTGCCGCGTGCGAGCGGTCTTCCAGCTCTGGCCAACCGCCTTGACGGAAGCGTTCTAACCACTTGTATCCGGTCCTGCGGCTGATCCCGTAGAGTCGACACAGCGCCGCCTTGTTCGTCGCCGCCCCCGCGTCGCAGCCAGTCTTCAATGAATCTCTTGCGTTCTTCCATCGGATAGGTCTCCTTCCATGGCATCTCGCCATGGTGTTACCTATCCGCCCGGTCTAACCTGTTACCCTTCCGCCCGGTCTGTACACCTCCGCGCACCGCCCCCCCACAGCCCAACAAATGCCCTGTGGGGGCTCCTGGCCGATTGGGTCAGTACTCCGCAAGAAATCCTTCGCGCCTTTTCGGAATTAGCTCGTCGACGCAACGAATTCGAATCAGCAGTCGTACTTCAAGGACTTCGCGAAGCAGCGCGAAGTGGCACCGCCTCTGCGCTGTCCTCTCGATTACCCCAAGACGCGTTCGCGAAAACAGGCACAGCCGTGTGCGCCCATCCCACTCGCGCTGACGGTGATGGGTTCGCGGTTGCCGTCTACCCGGCAGACTCCCCGCGATACGTCATCACTGTACGTATCCACAATCAGACAGGGCGCGTGGCGGCGGGAGCCGCCGCAGTCATCCTCGAGGCCTTGACCGCCAGATAGCAGGCCGGGGCTATTCGCGGTTCATCATGAACGTCGCGACGCCGCTGAAGAACTCAAGCATCATCTGCGACACGTCTTCGGGCAGCTCCGCTTCTCTCATCGCGTTCGTCATCAGCAGCACCCAGCGGTCACGCGCCGCTTGGTTCACCGGGAATGGCGCATGCCGCATGCGCAGCCGCGGGTGACCCCGCTGCTCGACGTACCGCGGCGGCCCGCCAAACCGCCCGACCAAGAAGTCGCGTAGTCGCTGCTCTGCCCCATCGATATCGTCTGTCGGATACATCGGCCCGAGAATCTCGTCCGTCGGAACCTGCTTATAGAAAGCCCTGACCAGCTTTTCAAAGCCCTCTTCGCCGATCCGTTCGTAAATCTGATGCTCGCCAATCAAGCCTTGATTATCCCTTTAGCTGCGCTACCTTGGGAAGCGAGATGCGAACTCTCGTCATTGGCGGCACACTCTTCATCGGTCGTGCCCTTGTACGCCGACTTCTCGAACGCGGAGACGACGTCACGATCCTGCATCGCGGACATCACAACCCTTTCGGCTCATCTGTCCAAGAAGTTCACTGCGATCGTAACGACACCGACGCTATCGGTGCGGTCATGCGAGAGGGGCGCTACGAACTCGTCTTCGACAACGTCTACGACTGGCAGCGTGGCACCACCGCCGATCAAGTAGAGGCTGCAGCCTCATCCTGCGGAGACTCGCTCCAGCGCTACGTCTACACGTCCAGCGTCGCCGCCTACGGCTCGGGCCTCGGCCACAAAGAGGACGATCCCCTGGCACCGCCGGACGACGAAGACGCCTACTGTCGCAACAAAGCCGAAACCGAACGCATGCTACTGCGGCTCCACCGTGAACGAGGTTTCCCCGCAGTCACCCTGCGCCCTCCATACCTCTACGGCGCAGATAATCCGTTCTATCGCGAACAGTTCTTCTGGGATCGGATGCTGGCAGGCAGACCGGTCATCTTGCCATCCGGCGGGACACGGCTCATGCAATTCGTCTTAGTCAACGACTACGTGCGGGCCGCCATAGCCGTTTCCGAACAGGACGTCGCCATTGGTCGCGCGTACAACGTAGCCAACCCGCAACCCATCACCCAACGGGAACTCGTCATCGCCCTCGCCGACGCAGCAGGCCGCCCCGTACCCGACCTAGTCTCGATTGATCGGGAGATACTCACCAAACTGGGAGGAGCTGTCTTCGCGCCGCCGTTCTACTTCGCCCAGTACTACGACATGCCTCCGATCACCGAGAACACCCAAAGGGTCCAAGACGAACTCGACTTCCATGCGACGCCATTCGTCGAAGGCTTGCGAGAGACCTTCGCTTGGTATCGCGGCGCGCCTCGTCCTGAGCCTGACTTTAGCTTCGATGAGAAGGCGTTAGCGGCGATGCGCTAGCGGGCGAAGTACAGATTGATCGCCCGATCGATGTCCTCGGGGTGCAACCGGGGAGCACGACCGTCGTACTCGGCAATATTTTTGAGAATCCGAACGATGTCGCGCGGATAGCAAGCCCGCAGTACCGTCGTCCCACTTCCCTTCTTACAACGCTCGCGGACAAATGCGGAGTGCTGCGGACTCCAGGGGATCTTTTCTCCCTCGCAGACTCGCTGCAGGATCTGATCGAAAATCTCCGGTGTGATGGCATCCACCTTCACCTTGTTCTGAATACGACGGAGAAACGCCTCATCAGCCAGCTGTCGCGGATCGAGGTTGGTTGAAAAGATAACGAGAGTCTCAAAAGGAACCGGTATCTTCACGCCTGTTCGCAATGACAAGAAATCGACGCCACGGTCCAGGGGCACAATCCAACGGTTGAGCAGGTCACGTGGGTTGATCATCTGGCGACCAAAATCATCAATGATGAACAAGCCGTTGTTCGCCTTCATCTGAAGGGGAGCGGTATAGTAGCCCAGCGTCTCCTCAAACCGGAGTTCCAACATCTCCGACACCATCTCACCGCCAACGGCAATACACGGCCGCGTGCAGCGAATCCATCGAGCGTCGACTCCGTCAACCGGTTTCCGCGGATGGTGCACCACAGAGTCATGGACGTTAATGATCTGCCCATCTACTTCGACGGCATATGGAACGTAGATCTCATCTTTGAAGATCCGCACTAATCTTTCGGCGATCGACGTCTTGCCGTTGCCGGTGGAGCCATAAAGAAAGATCTGCGAATTCGACAGAATGGCTGGACCCAGCTGATCCAACATTTCGTCCGGTATGACGAGGTCATGGAAGACCTCTTTGAGCCGCTTGCGGTTGATCTTGTGCCGCGCCGCCTGTTGCCGAACCGCCGCCGTATACGCGTCGAGCGGTACGGGTACAGGCCCAACGTACTGACTAACTCGGTAGCGTTCCTGAGCAACTGCTCGGCCCTGGCTGCTGAGGGCTACGACATAGTCGTTGCCCACCATGCCCTTCACCTCGATGTACTGCTCTTTGCGGAGGTGCTGGAAAATCTCGCCTGTAACCGCCGATTCAATCTTGATCCTCTCCGAGATGCGCCCCAGCGAGGTCTCTCCCTCGAGCATAATCAGCTTGAGAATCAGATTGACGACCGTGTTGTAGGAGATTCCTAGGGCCTTGACCGTCTTCGGGGCTACGGGGAAGAACTTCTCCTGCGATTGACTCTTAGACGCACTACTGGCGGTTTCAAAGACGCTTGTCGCGCTCATACTCGATCAGACTAACAGCGCCCACCTATACTCGATCTCAGGCTAAAGGCTGAGACCGACGGGGGGATGGAGCCTATGCCGAGACGAACCGCCTGTCAGCACCTCACAATCTAACTGCGCGGGTGGTGTTGATCGTAGACAGTGCGGAGTCGCTCGCGCAGCACGTGTGTATATATCTGAGTAGTCGAAATGTCCGCGTGGCCTAACATCATCTGAACACTCCGCAGGTCAGCGCCTCGCTCCAGCAGGTGCGTTGCGAAGCTGTGTCGCACCACGTGTGGGCTCAAGTTTTTCGTGATCCCCGCCTGCAGGCCATGCCGCTTCAGCAACTTCCAAAAGGCCTGCCGAGTCATGGGACCGCCGCGTTGCGTCACAAACAAGTACGGCGACACCTTCTGCTTCAAAAGCAGCGGCCTATCCAGTTCAACGTACTCATCTATGGCCGCCAACGCCTGTCTGCCGACGGGCACGATTCGGTCCTTGTCGCCTTTTCCGCGAGCCCGGAGCACTCCCATCTCGGCGTTGAGGTGTGTCCTCTGGACCTGGATCAACTCCGACACGCGCAGCCCAGTCGCATACAACAGCTGCATCATGGCCCGATCCCGACTGCCCCGCGCCGTCTGTGGGTCAGGGGCGTCCAGTAAGCTGTCCACCTCCGCCATCGTCAGAAACTTAGGCAACTGCTTCCATTGACCCGGAGAAGAAACATCCGCGGTCGGGTCCACAGTGATCGTCTCGGATTCCAGCAGGTAGCGGTAGTAGCTCCTGAGCGTCGCGATATAGCGGGCCACCGACCGGCTCGATAGTCCGTCTCCGTAGAGCGAATCGATGAACGCGGCGATGTCTCCGTTTACGACTTGGTCGATGTCGAGACGCCGCTCGCCGCAGAACTTCACTAGCCGCGCCAGGTCTCGACCATAAGCCTCAAGCGTATTGGTCGCCAGGCCTTTTTCCAGGCGACAGTACTCCATGTAGTCCTGCACCAAACCGCTTGAACGATCCGAACTCATTGATTTTCAATCACTTGACGGCCTGAGAGCTGCATCGTAGCATGGGTTCACCGTTCGCTTTAGCATCGAACCACTCTCCAAACTTGTCCAGTTCGACGACAAAGAAAGTCTATCTCTACCGCATCGACGCCTCCTCGATCGAGGGGTACGTCTCTCCCCAAACTTACCAGCGTCCAGATGGTATTGAGATTCTCAGGCGCAGCGCCGAGGTCGCCGTCGTTCCCTACTCAGAAGTTCGTGCCGTCTATTTCGTCAAGGATTTTGACGGTCCACCGTACGAAAGTGAGAAGCGTGTATTCGGCTCCCGTCCGAAACTCGACGGCCTTTGGGTTCGTCTCACGTTCACCAACGACGAAGTCTTCGAGGGAGTCATTCCCAACGACCTACTTCTCATGGGGATGCACGGCGTCACCATCACGCCTCCCGATGCCACGTCCAACACGCAGCGTATCTTCGTGCCGCGACAATCTCTCAAGGCACTCAAGATCCTGAGCGTAATCGGCAGCCCGATTCACCGCCGACGCAGCCGGGGCAAGACAACTTCGAAGGATCAGATCGAGCTCTTCGAAGGAAGCGTGTCCAGCTAGCCAACCTGCGATGTCTGTTGTCACAGCATCGTCACAATCTTCAACAACCCGTTCTGGGAAAATGAGGCAGATGAAGAGGCCTTTCGTTGTCGCGGCGATGATGATGCTGGCATGCTCCGCGTTCCTGACAATCCTATCCGCCGCGGACGATTCAGCCGGAAACTCGTGGAGCGGAACTTACCGCGGTCGGGTTCTGACAGAGCGATTCCTCCATCGGCAGGCACTCATGCGGCCTGTCGCCTCACTGACCCAAGAGCAGCCCACACGCCTACTTGCTAGCCAGGGGCAGATCGCGGTCATCGACTCATCGGGAGGAGTTGTCGCCCGGCCCAACTTCCTCGATCTGCAGGGAGCTACCGTGTCGTTCTTTCCAGACGGTGACGCCTATTTCGGCGGTGGGCGACCTGTAGAATTCGACGAGACCGCACGTGCCAACGGGGTACCGCTGGCCCTCGGCGACGACGACTCCCAGTTAGTCACTCTACCTTTCTCATTCCCGTTCTTCGGAGCTGTCTACACCGAGGTCTTCGTCAATTCCGACGGCAATTTGACGTTCGGTGAGGGCGATGTCGCTATCGAAGCTCGATCGCTATCGAGAGCGACAACGGGACCACCCCGTATCGCAGCACTATTCGCTGACCTCGACCCGTCAGCAGCCGCCGCACAGGTGCGTGTCTACGTACTCAGCGATCGGTTCGTGGTCACCTGGGACGGGGTTCCCACATTTGGCGGCAGCCGAAGACATATCTTCCAAACGGCGCTGCACGATGACGGCGCCATCGAGTTCCACTACCTCAGCGTCAACGTCAATTCGGCCGTCGTCGGGCTCTTCCCCGGCGGGGGCTTGGCCGAACCCACGCCTGTCGACCTCAGCGGCTCGTTTATGGTCGGGCAAGAGGGGGTAGCCGAGTTATTCCAGCTGTTTCCGAGTCTCGATCCGATGACGGCGACGCGACGATTCTACGCCGACCACGGCGACGCCTTCGATTTCATCTTCCTGTTCAATAACTTCGACCTTTCGGCCGGTCCCGGAACCTTCGCCTTCGAGCTCAACGTCCGTAACGATACCGTCGGCATCGGCGACGTACTCGTTGGTCAAGAGACGTTCGATCTGGGCGATGAATTCGGGTCTCCGCGCCGTCTCGCCAGCTTCATCAACATGGGTTCTCTCTCCGGCTACCCGGACGACCCCAGCGAGACAATTCCGATCATCGGGGAGAACAGCACTCTCTCGGTCATGGGGCAGGAAGCTGGTCACCGCTGGGGCGTCTACACGGAGTTCCTCGACCCGATCACCAATCAACTGTCCGGCGATCTCCTCGGGCGTGGTGCTGTGCATTGGAACTTCTTCTTCAACTCTCGCAGCTCCGTCATGGAGGGCAACGACATCGTGGACGCGGGGTCCGGAGCCAGTCCCCGCTACATTACCGGAACTCCAGTCACCCGCTATGGCGATTTCGACCAATACATCATGGGCCTGCGATCACCCGAACAGGTTGTCACGAGCTTTCTCGTTGAGCAGCCGCAGGGTGCCGGCAACCCCAGCCCGGGTAGGGCCCCGGAAAGCGGTGTGACGTTCGACGGCATCCGCAAAGACGTGCCCATTGACTCAATCATCGCCGCGGAAGGCCCACGTCAACCCAACCAGACGACCGCCCAACGCTCCTTCAATTTCGCCTTCGTTCTCCTCATCGACGAAGGCGCACCGCTCCCGTCTGCCGAGGACATCGCCAAACTCGACCGCATTCGCCGCGAGTGGGAGAGCTTCTTTGAGCAAGCAACCGACGGACGCGCCGATGCCCATACTGACCTGCGACAAGCGTTGTACCTCTCCGCCTGGCCTCGCGCTAGTATTCTGGCCGGGAAGACCGCCTACGCAACTCTCAGCATCGACGAACCGCTTAACCAGGATCTGACTATCGGCATCAGCAGCAGTTCTTCGAGCGTTTTCGGGCCGTCCTTCGTCACGATTCCAGCCGCCTCGACCAGCGCAGCTCTCATGATCACCGGCAACGTTTCCGGCACCGCGACGATTCAGGCGACGGTCTACGCCGCCGGGGGGGAGATATTTGACTCTCCCAGCGCCAATATCCAAGTCCTCTCACTGGGTAGCGCTTTGGATATTTCCGTCATCTCAGGTGACGACCAGCACGGCGCGCAAGCCACCCCGCTAGCGCAGCCAGTCGTCGTTCGCGTCACCGACCAAAGCCGAAACCCGCTCATGGGGGCAGGCCTCCTACTCAACGCCAGCGGCGACGGGTCGGCCACGGTCTCAACCTCTCCAACCGAACCTGATGGTCGAGCCGAAATCGCTTGGACGCTTTCGAGCATCCCAGGCCCCAACGAACTCGTCATCCGTGTTCCCGGCATGTCAGCAATGGCCACCGTTTCCGCGGAGTCAGCCGGAGGTCCACCGGTGGTTCCGCCGGAAGGCGTCGTCAACGCTGCGAGCTACGAGCCAGGCGGCGTCTCGCCGGGCTCGGTCACCACCATTTTTGGCATCAATCTCGCCCCAGCAGTCGCTTCAGCCGACTCGTTCCCTCTAACGCGTACCTTGGCGGGCGTACAGGTCTTCGTCGGCGGAGTACCCGTTCCCCTGTACTTCGTTTCACCCAGTCAGATCAATTTCCAAGTCCCATTCGATTTGCCAGCACCAACCACAAAGGTCTCGGTCACCTCCGCAGCTGGCACCAGCATCCCTGTCGAGCTAGCGGTCGCCAGAGTTGATCCCGGAGTCTTCTTCGACGTGGCTAGCGGACTGGGAGCGCTGATATTCCCGGCGGACGGCCTCTCAGCCAGCGAGCGCGCAGCCCACCCCAGAGAGTTCGTCTCACTGTTTGGCGTCGGCTTGGGTGAAGTCTCCCCGCAGCCAGAACTCGGCGAGCCCGCCTCTGGGTTCTTTCTGTCGGAGACCGTTCTGGCACCCACGATCGCGATTGGCGAGAGAGTGCTACCCGCGACCTTCAGCGGACTCGCCCCCGGCTTCGCGGGGCTATATCAGGTCAACTTCCAGCTACCCGCGGACTTGCTCCCGGGTCGGTACGAACTCAGCATCACGACTGACAGAGTCATGAGCAACCAAGTCTTCATCGATATCGACTAGTCGACCGTCAGATCACGGCGAAGCAGAAGACCTTATTGGACCCTTCTTCCCCATCAGGGGTAAGACAGTACTCGCCCGGTGACAGGCTGGAATCGACTCGTAGTCGATACACGCCGTCTTCCTGCGGAATCACGTCGATGTAATACGACCGCACAACAATCTTCTTCTTCTTACGGATGAGAACCTCACGCCGACCATTAACGCTTTCAAAGCCATAGAGCTTCAAAGTACCGGGGTCGATTTGATCTGACGCGAACAGAAACTCGGGAAAGCCTAACGGAGTGCGCACAGATGAAGCCGCGCCAGCAACGGCGTAGATCTGAGCCTTCTTGTCCGACTCCTCCACCGCCTCACTCGTTTCCGTCTCCAGCAAGTTCGTCGCGTGGATCAGGTAAGGAACGTCCTGCTTAGGTGGATCGGGCAGGCTCTGTGCGTCTGCCATCGCAGCAGCGAGAGTAATCAACAAGGCCAGCTGGACAAGTCTCATCTCCGAGCATTCTAACGCCTCTAAGGGGCCGTCTCGCTTCCCTGCTCAAAAAATCCTGCTACATCGGCTATTTCGGTCGAAAACGAATAGTCCGGCAAACTGTCTAGAAACACCTTGCCGTAACGCTGTTTCATGATGCGGTTGTCCAGCAACACCAACACGCCACGGTCCTTTGACGACCGAATCAGCCGCCCGAAACCCTGTTTCAGCGCTAACACCGCCTCCGGGGTCTGGAACTCTACAAACGGATTCCCACCCGCCTGCCGGATCGCGCGGATACGCGCTTCCACAATTGGATCCGAAGGTGCCGCGAACGGCAACTTGTCGATGATCACGCAACTCAGTTGTTCTCCCGGCACGTCTACGCCTTGCCAGAAGCTCGCTGTAGCGAACAGCACCGCGTTCGGCGTCTCCTTGAACTCCTCGATCAATGCTGAATTCGGTGCCGTCCCCTGCAAGAACGTCGGATGCTGCAACCGAGGCTCGACCGCTTCGTGGATCCTCCGCATCTGCGCGTAGCTGGTGAACAGCACAAAGGCGCGGCCCTCGGAATGATTCAGTACGGCCAAGATTTCATCGGTCGCTCGTGCTGGGAACTGCTGTGATCGTGGATCCGGCAAATCCGATGGCACATAGAGCAACGCCTGCTTCGCGTAGTCGAAGTGCCCCGGGACAATCAGCTCTCGTGGGCCCGTGACACCAAGGCGCCCTTTCACGAAATCGAACGTCCCGTCCACCGCCAAAGTCGCTGACGTCAAGACAACGCACGGCACCTGGCCAAACAGCTTCTCCTCCAAGATCTCAGCCACGTCAATCGGCGTCGCCTGCAAGAAGACCCCACGCCCACGCCGCTCCATCCAGTAGACGTAGCTCGCATCATCCACTTCGATGATCAGCCGCAGCGCCTCTTCCAGATCCGTCGCCCGACGCTCCAACGGAATCACAACGTCCGTCTTGTCGCGCACCAGCTTCAACTGAATTCCCAACTGCACCAAGCCGTCGATCACGGACTCATACGTCTCCGCATGCTTCTTCAAAAAGACAGGTCGCTCGCGAAAAGCCCGTCGGCCCTCCAAACTGTCGAATACCGCGAAGAACTGAGCGGCGCGCAAGTTCAGCTGGTCCAGTGCGCTGTCGATGCCCTTTGTCCCGAAGTTGTTGTGGAATGCTGTCTGCCGCACATCTCGAGACAGCTCCTCAAACCGGTAGCTGCTGATCTGCACGCCAAAGTGCTGCCCTGCCGCCTCTTCGATCTCGTGCGCCTCGTCAAAGATCACCGCCTGATAGTCGGGAATAATCTGCGCGAAATCGTCTTCCCGCAAAGCCAAATCCGCGAAGAACAAGTGGTGGTTGACGATGATGACGTCGGCCTCAGCGGCCCGCTGATGCATCGCCGTAATAAAGCAGCGCTCGAACTGTTCGCACTTCGAGCCCGAACACATCTCTCGACGAGCATCGACCTTATGCCAAGCCGTTGAAGCTCCTGGCAGCGTCTTCAGTTCCGCTCGGTCGCCTGTCTCTGTTTCCGGCTCCCAAGCCTTGATCGCCGAGAAGTCTTCGATCTCTTCGAGTCCCGAAAGAATCGGACGATTCTCCGCGTCGTACAACTTCTGTCGGCAGAGATAGTTGGCGCGACCCTTCATGTAGGCCACGCGCAGCTTCCGCCCCAATCGCTCCTCGATGAAGGGTAGGTCTTGATAGAACAGCTGCTCTTGTAGCGCCTTTGTCCCGGTCGAGATGATCACGCGCTTTCCGCTAGCCAATACCGGGAACAGATAAGCCAGCGTTTTCCCCGTGCCGGTACCCGCTTCGACCAGTAGATGACGACGGTCGGACAACGCAGCTTCGACCTCCTCGGCCATTGCCAATTGCCCCGGACGATACTCAAACCGCGGATGCCACTTCGACAACAGTCCGCCACGGCGAAACACGTCGCGGATACGCAGAGCGGGCATGGCAGCAGGAACGTCCATCAGAAGCCGACTTCTTAGAATAGCCAGGGCGGCTCCATTCAACGGCGCTTGCGGAACAAACCGGCGCGAATCCACGTAGAATATGGCGAGAGGCTTGTCAGCCAATGGAAGGCCACGTCCGATTCCTCGCTATTCTCAACATCGTCTTCGGCAGCATCGGGCTGTTGGTCGGTACAGGAGTCTTCCTCTTGCTGGGAGGAATCGGCGCGGTCGTGGGAACTGCCGGCAATGCAGACACCTTTTCGGCGTTCCCCATTCTGGGAGCCATCGGCGGACTGGTGTTCATGATTTTGTTCATCTTCTCGGCCCCACAGATCATCGGTGGCATCGGCCTGCTGAAAGGTCAGCCATGGGCTCGCATCTTGATGATCGCCCTGTCCGCTATTAACCTAATCAGCGTGCCTATCGGGACCGTGACCGGAGCCTATGGACTCTGGGTGCTGCTCAACGAAGAGACAACCAGAATGTTCGCCACACCCCGCTAGCGCGGCCCACTAGCGTGGGGGCCTGTCCGCTGCGCGGAGCGCGGTTCTTCGGAGCGCACGGGTGCATGTGAGTCTTCATGTACCGCGCTCATCAGCGACTATGTCAAGCGAGGGGAGCGGGACGCCAGTTGGAACCGTCGCGAGCCATGGCGTTGAGCATGACGAGTAAGCGTCTGGCGACAGCGATGAGTCCGAGTTGTTTGGGTTTGCCAGCGGCCTGGAGTCGCTGATAGAAGGCGCGTAGGCGCTGGTCGGTTCGCACCGCCGAGAGGGCGGCGTATAAGGCCCGGGCAACGCAGGTCGTCCCGCACCGATCGAGCGCTTGCCGCTGTAGGTGCCGGAGTCGCGAGCCCGTGGCGCGAGTCCCGCGAGCGAAGCAGCTTGTTTGCCCGTCAAACGCCCTAACTCTGGTAGTTCCGCCGTTAGCGCCCAGGCGGTCTTCTTGCCGACGCCCCCGGCTTGCTGGAGCCGCTTGGCTAACTGTGCTGCTTCCGGCAGCGCCTCGAGCGCCTGGCGGACAGCCTGCTCTAGTTTCTCGATCTCGGTACTCAAACTCTTGATGACCCGCGCCAAGCTGCGGCGTGCCAACGCGTCCCGCACGCGATGTGTGCGTGTGCGCAAGCGCGCCCGCTCTCCGACCAGATAGTTGAGTTGCCGCAGCAACTCGCGATAACGGCTCATCGCTGGTCCTGGCAGTGGCGTCGCCGCTGGCTCTAAAGCAGCTCCGAAACGCGCCAACAACTCGGCGTCGATGCGATCGGTCTTGGCCTCGATGGCACACGCGCCGGCGAACTGTCGGACACGTCTTGGCTGGATCAGAGTTACCGCGATCCCGGCTTTCTCCAACGACTCCCAGACCTCTCGTTCGAAGCCACCGGTCGCTTCGATCACGGCGTGCGTGACGCCTAGACGCCGCCAAGAGCGGGCCAAGCGCCCCAGCGCGGACGCCCGCCGCGGCAGGTGTCCGCACGGGTTTTCCTTTCTGTTGAGAACGAAGTAATCGACCTGTTCCTGCGAGATATCCAGGCCCACCCAGATCGGGGTGACGGGGGTACAATCCAAAGGCATGATCGGATCTCCTTGCTTGTAGATGCGGGCTCAAAAGGCCCTTGCGACTATTCGGATTCGATCGAGGCGCGCTGCGCTGCCCCCGCTGATGCAACGGTCTCGCTCCTTCAGCGGACCCGCCCCGTTGTCGGGCTCACGCAGCGCTCCCGGGCGTCGCTCCTAACGACGCCCGGGACACCTCTTACCCCTTACTTCACTACATACAAGCCCCGTTGACGGGGCTCACAGGCGAGGCCAGTCCTTCTAGGGCTGGTTCAGAACAGCGGCACCGACCCTTCTCCCCTCTTCACGCGTCAGCGTCCAACAACCTGTCAACTTTCTTTAAAAACTTTCCCGAACAAAACACAGCACTTACGCCCACAAGGCCCGCGAAAGCGGGCGGAAAGCTTGCACCCCTGTGCCACCTTCAAATCAGAAGCACGCTAGATTTTTGTGAGGTTAGCTAGCTGTGGAGCCTCAAGAGGTTGTTCATGGGAATCAGGAGTCTGGAGAAAGGGGGAAGGTAGTGGAGGCTGGCGTGGGGGCGATGCCAGTTGTAATGGTGGAGCCAGGGTAACAGATGAGCGGCGCGCTGCTGGGATGAGGAGTAGGAGCGAGCGTAAGCCCATTCTCTCAGAGCGGTCTGGATGAAGCGTTCGGCCTTGCCGTTGGTGCGCGGCGTGTAAGGACGGGTAAAGCGGTGGCGGATGCCGAGACGACGGCAAGCATCGCGGAAGAGGCGCGAGCGATAGCAAGAGCCGTTGTCGGTGAGCAAACGACGAATGGGGACGCCGAGGGAGCGGTAGTAACCGACCGCGGCGTCGAGGAAAGCCACCGCGGAGTGGCTGCGTTCATCGGGCAGGATCTGAGAGAAGGCGAGGCGGGAGTTGTCGTCAATAGCGACATGCACGAACTCCCAGCCAGCGCCGCGACTGGCCCGAGAGCGATCTCCGGTAACGCGATGACCGGCGCGGAGGAAGCGGCCGAGCTTCTTGATGTCGAGATGCAGCAGATCGCCGGGGGCGGCATGTTCGTAGCGGCGCAGGGGCCGAGCAGGTTCGAGATCGCGGATACGGTTCAGGCCGGCGCGGCGCAAGATGCGGCTGATGGTAGCGGGCGAGAGGCCGACAGCCTGGGCGATGTGTCGGCCGGTCCAACGCTGGCGGCGCAGAGAAATGACGCGCTCGACCAGCGCCCGAGAGGTCCGTCGCGGGCTGCGGTGCGGTCGCGAGGAACGATCGTGCAAACCGGCGACACCCTCGCTGCGATAGCGCGCCAGCCACTTGTGGATGGTTCTCAGTGAGACGCCACAGGCCGCCGCGGCGTCCCGTGGCGTCTGCTGCTTGGCGAGGACGCGCTCGACGATCCGCACTCGCAAATAAGGCGTCAATCGTGCATTCTTGTGGATGTTCATTCGGTCTCTCCAAGGTTGCTGTTGTGGGATAACTCCAGCTTCCCTGGTCCGGGACCGAATGAACAACCTATTGAGAGGTCACAGCTAGCGTCCCCAGTCGACTGGGAATCAACCTTCGGTGAGTTGGCCTACCAAAATGCCAACAGCGTAACGAGGGAGCAGTTCCTCAGGGCAGGCCCAATACTTCGGTGCTTCCCCGCTTAGTTGGGATTCACACACCGTCGTGTGGCATCGTCTGTTCGAACAGACGCTGTCGGGCGGCGGCCAAAGTCATCCCAGATCCACTACGGCGGACATGCCAGCAACAGAGCCGCAACCGTGAGGTTGCGATTTCCTCCCCACACAGGCCGGAGGTCCATCGAAATTCCCCTGTACCTTCACGACCACCGCGAAGCGGACTGGCCCCACGCTAGTGGGCGCGTTAGCGGGCTATGAATTTGGCGTCCAAACCCTGTGACCGTGCTGCTGCTTCTGCTGCTCGATAGCCGCTGCGGACCGCGCCCTCCATCGTGGCGGGCCAGTTTGTATCAGTCCAATCACCTGCCAGGAACACATTCGAGTACGCGGTCTCAGCTGCTGGCCGAAAAGCGGTTAAACCCGGCGTAATTGAGTAAGTCGCCTTCGCTTCTTTCACCACGTGCGAGCGCACCAGCTTTGCCTCGGCAACGGCTGGGAAATATTCCCCCAACTCGCGACACGCCAACTCGATGATGTCTCTCCGCGACATCTTCAATAGATCGCGTGAAGCACTCACCACGCACTGCACGTAGGTCTCTGATTTCCGAAACATCCACTGCATCGTGCGGTCGAGCAACACCGCGTGCGGCAACTCCGTAATCGGTCGATCGAACCACAGATGCACGCCCGTAATCGGCGAATGCTTGAACGGCTCGACGTTCAACTCCAACTCCGGCAGCAGCGCACCAACGCGGTCGTACGGTACGGCGCTGACATAGACATCAGCCTCGTCGCTCGTCGGATCAATGCGCTCCACACTCGCGCGCAGGTGGACTCGCAAGCTATCCCCCGCGCCGTCATAAAGTTCCGCGAGAGGCACCGCTGGCACGCCCATCTCGTAGCTCGTGCGACTCCCCAGCAAGCCTTCAGCGAATACCTGGAACGCGGCGTGCGCCGAAGCGCGGTCGGGTTCTTCATTCAAAGCACTGACGAGAATCGGCTGCCAAAACCGCCGGTAGGTGTTGCGAGAAACCTTGCGAGACGACAGCCACTCCGCCATCGTCATTTTTTCTAGCTCTGCGTCGCCATGTCGTTTTTGTAGCGCACGTAAGTCAGCCGTCACCGCCAGCTTCTCTTTCCAACTCAGGAATCCAAACCTGAGAAACGACCCCGCCAAATGCGCCGGATAGGGCAGTGCTCCACGCCGTAGCGTATCGACCGCGCCTCCGGGCCTCACGAAATACAGCTCGTCGTAGAACCGAATCTTGTCGGCCACGCCGCAGCGCCGATAGAAGTCGAGCAGGTTGTCGCAGCAGCGCAGCAACACATGCTGGCAGTTGTCGATTCGGTCGGAATCCGGCTCATCTGGACGCACCGGAAACGACGTTGCCCGTCCACCGAGAAATGGCTTCGATTCGTAAAGGTCGACCTCCCAGCCGAGTGAACCGAGAGCCACGCCGGCAGAAAGGCCCGCCAGCCCGCCACCGACAATTTTTACCCTGGGAATGGCAGTGCTCCCCCAAGCCAACGCGTCCGCGCCGCTCGCACCACAATCCAACTTTTTTCGAGCGCACTCAGCCTCGGACGAGTCTCATACACGTCATATCCCTGGCTCTTAATGCGCAGTAGAATGCCGTAGTAGATCGCCATCATCGCCCACAGCGCCGGACGACTCGCCGGACGCACCATCCCGAGCAACGGTGCCGCCTCTTCGTAATAGCCGCGCGCACGTTCCCACTCAAAGGCCATGAACTCTCCAAAGCGGGCGGGCTTGTCTCCACTGCCTAGCTGTACTTGAGTGATCCCAAATCGCTCAAGATCTTCCTTTGGTAAGTAGACCCGACCCATCCCCGCATCTTCGGGGATATCGCGCAGAATGTTTGTCAGCTGAAAGCCGATTCCGCACTTCTCGGCCAGCTCCAGCGCACGCTCATCTTCAAAGCCGTAGATGTGGATGATCGTCATGCCCACGACCGAAGCGACTCGGTAGCAGTAGGCATACGTCTGCTCAAACGTCTCGTAGTGCTGCACCTCAAGATCGCTTTCGACGCCATCAATCAGATCAAAGAAATACTCGTGCGGAATCTTGTAGCGCTCCACGGTTGCCTGGAATGCTGGCAAGATCGGGTCGTCGCCGGTGTCGCCGGCGAGCGCCCTAGTCAGTGCCGCGCGCCATTCAATGAGCGCCTTGCGCCGCACCTCAATCGGTGGGTCACCCTCATCGCTAATGTCGTCGGCATAGCGCATGAAAGCGTAGACCGCGCACATGGCGTCTTTCTGCTCGCGCGACAGCAGCACGAACGAGTAATAGAAATTCCGCGCCCGAGTCTTCGCGACTCGACGGCAATGCGCGAAGGACTGGTCGAGCGAAATCATGAAAGCAATCGACGACCCACCACGCCCATCAGTAGTCCAACCCGCTCCAACTTGCCGACCCGTGGCCGTGCACGAATGGGATCAAAGTCCTGCTTCCGAATCTTTTCCAATATCGCCATACCACCGCGGCTAAAAAGTTCGATGTCGATCGCCAGCCGCCGATCCAAAGTATCCGCTAGCGGCAGCCCTTGTTCAAATTGCGCTTGCGCGCGCTTGATCAGATCCTCGAACGTATTTCGCACCGGCGCGCTACCCTCGCCGCTCTTCAAGTCGGCCTCCAGCATCTCAACCGAGGCCCCATGCGCCTGCAACAGATCGCCGGGAACGTAGATGCGATTGCGCTCGATGTAGTCGCGCCGAACATCTTGCCAGTGGTTGGCTAGCTGTAGCGCCGTGCAGGTCATGTCTGAAAGTCGCATGCGCTCTGCGTCGGCGTAACCGCAGAGGTGCAGCACCAATCGTCCCACCGGGTTCGCCGAATAGACACAGTAGTCGAGAACTTCGTCGTAGCTCTCGTAGCGTGTCTTCGTTTGGTCCTGCACGAACGCACGGATCAGATCGGCAAATGGTTCCCTTGGAATAGTGTGCTTCTCGACCGTCGTCTGTAGGGCCACGAACACCGGGTGCTCGGCACGACCCGCATACATCGCTTCGAGCCCACGGCTCCACCATTCAAGCAACTCCAAACTGCGCTTGGGGTCACCAAACTCGTCACCCAGATCATCGGCCCAACGGCAGTAGGCGTAGACGTTGAAGAAGTCCTGATGTAGCCGCTTCGGCAGCAACAGGCTCACCACATGAAAGTTCTCGTAGTGCGCTCCCGCGAGGCCTCGGCAGTAAGCCAACGAGTCGTCGAGATTCCAGACAGGGAATGCTGTTCCGTGGGCTTCGACGAAGTCTTTCGGAAAGAGGATTGCCATGGGGCTGGCCTCGCGGGAGCAAGGCCGAGTGGCTAGTCGCTGTTCGGCAGGATCGCCGTCTTCAGATGGCCGTTGTGGCTCATCATGTGTTTGAAGACCTTCAGCAGATCGCCGAGCGGCGCTTCCTCAATGACGAAGTCCGGCACGTGGAGTTCACCACTGCTGACGATCTCTAGCGCACGTTGAACGTGACGCGGCGTGTGATGGAAGCTCGCCTTCAGCGTCAGCTCCGAGTAGTGCAGCAGCGAAGTGTCTAAACACACCGAAGTATCTTTCGGACATCCGCCAAAAAAGTTCACCAACCCGCCGCAGCGCACCATCTGTACCGCACCGTCCCAGGCGTGGGGCGAGCCGACGGCTTCGACCACGACATCCGCACCACGACGACCTTCGGTGGCCGCTCGCACAGCCTCAACCGGCTCTGAGCCAGGCCGCGAAATGATCAGCTCACTCGCTCCCATTCGCTCGGCGCGATCCAGTTGGGTTTGACGCCGGCCTACAGCGATCACGCGCGCTCCCGCCAAAACGGCTAGCCGCACAAACATCAATCCGATCGGTCCCAGCCCAATGACAACCACCGTATCGCCAGGCTTGATCCCGGAGTCTTCTACCCCGTGCAGTACGCAAGCGAGCGGCTCGGCCATGGCGGCATGCTGGTAGTCCACGCCGTCGGGGATCTCGTAGCAGTTCTTCTCGACGATGCGCCCTGGGATATCGATGTATTGTGCGTAGGCCCCGTTGTTGAACAACAGGTCTTCGCAAAGGTTTTCGCGGTTGAGTTTGCAGAAATAGCACTCACCGCACGGAGCCGAATTGGCCGCGACGACACGCTGCCCAACCTGGAACTTGGTGACGTCCGAACCGACGGCGACGATGTCTCCAGCCAACTCATGGCCGAACAGCGCGGGCGGCTGAATCATGCGAGCATGCCGACCACTGCGAAAAACCTTGAGATCGGTACCGCAAGTCAGCGCGGTCTGGACCTTGACCAGAATGTCAGAGCGACCGATTTGAGGGACAGCTACTTCTTCGACACGAAGGTTTTCCTTGCCGTAAAGTACCGCTGCCTGCATCTGTTCGATCAACGCTTAACTCTGCTCCTGCGGATAGACAAGTACTTTTAGCGAACCGTCTTGCGGCCGCCGGGCAATCTCGATTCCGCGCTCCAACTCAGCCAGGGGCAGTCGGTGAGAGATCAAATCCTCGACAGGAAAATCTTCCCGCCAAACGATCTCAGCCGACTCCCGCTGCAAATCTACCGAAGCGGAGTACGAACCAAATACCATTCTCTCGCTTTTCCCGACGCCTGCGCCGTCCAACTCGAACTTTTCTTGCGGAGAAGTCTGTGCAAAAAGCATGATGCGTGCCCCGGGACGGGTCAGAGCGACCGCCTGCTCGACGATTCCAGGGGCCGAGGCGGCCACAATCACCACGTCGGCACCCCGCCCTGCGGTCACATTGCGCAGCTCGGCGGCGATATCGACTTTCGTCGGGTCCCAGGCCCGCTTCGCGCCAAGTTTCTCGGCTTTCTCCAGCCGGTCGGGCAGCCGATCTGACGTATAGACGTTTTTGAGACCCCGTTGATGCAGCAGCATCGTGAATAGCAGCCCGATCGGCCCTTGACCCATCACCAGAACCGTTTCGTCCGGTGCAAGAGCGCATTTCTCAACACCTTTCAGGCAGGTGTTGAGCGGTTCGACGAAGGTGGCTTTCTCAAAGCTGACACCCTCGGGGATCTTCTCGACACCCGACTCGACAATCCAGTCCATCACGCGAACGTACTGTGCGAAGCCTCCGCCGGCAGGCTCGAATCCGGCCGTGACGCCGACCTCGATGTAGCGCTGGCACTGCGCGTAGTCCTTGTGGCGGCAGTAGAAGCAGTCGAAGCAGGGGATGTGGTGGAAGACGCAGACGCGATCGCCTTCGCGGAACTTTGTTACACCTGCACCGACCGCCGAGACCGTTCCGGCCGTCTCATGGCCGTAGATGCGTGGTGGGTCGAGCAGGTCGTACTCGATTTTCTTGAGATCGGTGTGGCAGATGCCGCAGGCTGCGACCTTGATGAGGATCTCGCCGGGACCGATTTCAGGGACGCCGACCTGTTCGTAGCTCACACGGCCCGCGCCACGATAAACCGAGGCCGACATCAGGTCCTTGGCTGTAGGTGTTGCACTCATGTTTGGTCGACGTCGAAGCGGCAGGTATTTAGAAACTCGGCAAGGCGTTTGGAGGCAAGATCGGCATCGCGCTTGAGCCCCAACAGTTGCTTCCAGCGACGGGGGCTAACCCCGGCTTGCGCAGCGATGTTCCAGCCAGAGAATGTCCCGTCGGACTTGCGGGCACGATTGAAGTCGATGGCGAAATCCGTGTCTGCTCGGTCGCTAACCACGCGGACGCAATAAAAAGGCACCGACCGTCGCTCCGCCTCCTCAGCGACGGCATAAGCTTCCATATCCACCGCATCGGCCTCTGACTCGCGCAGAACTCGTTTCTCTTCCTGGGTTTGAGCGACTCGATCAATCGTCAGCAGTGTTCCTTCTGCAACGCCTCCGGGGTCCGAAAACGCCGGTGTTTCTACTGAATACTTTAGCGCTGAATCGAGTCTCATGACGTGACGGGCAACGAAGATCTGCCCAACCTCCAAGGCAGGGTCGAGGGCTCCCACGTGAACGACCGGTCTGATAGGTAACACTCTAAACCGGACGGATGGGTAACAGTATAGGCGGTGGTCAGTGGCCCCCGCGGGGGCCACTGACTGCCGAGCCGAGCGGCCACAGTACGCGGTTGGCGGCGTCGAACAAGGCGAGTTCCACCGGACCGAACCAGATCTGCCAAATGGCTTCGTCCACTTCGACTAGCCCGACCAACTCGCGAGCCAACGCTTCACTCAGGAAGTACTTCTCGCCGAGGAACTTGATGCGTCCGTCGTGGCGCACTCGTCGGCGCTCCCAGTGCCCCGGGTAATCCAGATCAGCAAGCTCGCTGGGATAGGCGCGTGTTGCTGGTGCATAGAACGCCGCCGGGGGCCGCTGTCTCAACGCTTCATGCGGACGTTCTTGGTTGTATTCATGACGAAAGAGGTCGAAGCGGCGCTGCTGTCGGCGACGATCGCCAGCCGGAGGTCTCACTGTCTCGGCTTTGAGCGTGCGGTGTAGCCGCTCGTGGCGACCGTTCTGCTGCGGCTTGCCCGGCTCGATGCGCTCCACCGCAATGCCCAGCTTCAGCCACCAGACGTTCAACCGGCTCAAGCGTCCGGTGCCGATGGAGGCGAACGGCGAACCGTTGTCTGAGCGTATCCTTCGTGGCAGCCCGCGCTCCAGAAACAACCGCTCCAAGCCTCGGCGGGCCTCGGCGTAGGATGTGCCCACGTGTGCGGTGCAGTTGAGCAGGAAACGACTATATCCGTCGACGACCGTTAGCGGATAACACAGCACGCCGTCGCCGGTGCGAAACTGCCCCTTGTAGTCGATCGTCCAGAGGTCGTTGGGCGCTTCGGGTTCGCGCAACGGACTGGGTGCCGCTTCGGCCAGTCGCCGCATCCGCTTGCGCCCGCGAACGAGTCCGGCTCGCTTCAGCGCGTCGCCGATCGTCGACGCCGCTGGCCAGCTTGTCTGTGACTCTTTCGACTCCAGCCAGGCCCTGAGCTTCTTCGGCCCCCAACTCGGATGCTGCCGACGCGCTTCTATCACTCGTCGCTCGACCGACTCGGGTATCCGACCGGGCTGACGGTGTGCCGCGTGCGAGCGGTCTTCCAGCTCTGGCCAACCGCCTTGACGGAAGCGTTCTAACCACTTGTATCCGGTCCTGCGGCTGATCCCGTAGAGTCGACACAGCGCCGCCACGTTCGTCGCCGCCCCCGCTCGCAGCCAGTCTTCAATGAATCTCTTGCGTTCTTCCATCGGATAGGTCTCCTTCCATGGCATCTCGCCATGGTGTTACCTATCCGCCCGGTCTAACCTGTTACCCTTCCGCCCGGTCTGTACACACGTAGCCGACCGAAACCACAGCGGACGGCGTCTCGGCTCGGAATACCTCTTTGACCGCGACTCGCGCATTCTCAATGCCTGGGCCGTTGGCGACAAACCTTGCTCTCTCACCTGACAAATCCGCCTCGACACCAACAGGGTTGCGCCCCAAGAACTTTATACCACAAAGTTCACGAAGTTCCAAGCGATCTGCGGCGAGAACGAGAATCACTTTGAAGACACCGGCCCGTTGTCGCGGCAGAGGTGACGTCGGTCACTCAATGATCTCAACAAGGACGTGCCTGAGTGAGCAACGGTCGAGTTCCAGCGGAAAAACAGACCAATTTGCCTGCGGCGCTGTGGGTGCAGAAGCTCGTATCGTTCGGCAGACAGAAGAAGCAGCATAAAAACCGCAACCCTTTACCAATGTCCCGATTGATCCATCTGGGGTTGGGGTGTTGACACACCCTCATATAATTGTAGTGACCACCAAATAGAGTGACCTGGTCTTAGGACTGGGATACCTCATAACATGGGTTGCTTGCTGTCTAGGGTCAAGGTTCGTGGTGGGCGATCCGGCAAGCAGATTGTTCATTACAAGGAGGCACAATGGAAATTATATTCATTGTCCTCACGTTGTTAGCGAGTCTTCTGAAGAAGGCGCGCTTCAGCATGCAGGTGAAGTTAAACTTCACTCTATCTTAGGGTCGTGTACTCGGCCTGTCGGCGGCCAACAGTGGTCGCCGACCACTTGCGCTACTTCAGAATCTCGTCTAAGATGCGGCCGACCGAGCCTGAGGGCATCTCGATATCGAGCAGGGCGGAGATCGTTGGGGCGGCGTCGTTGAGGGCGACGGCCTTGTAGTAGCGGCCGGGACGGACTCCGGGGCCCATGAAGATCAAGGGGATGTGGGTGTCGTAGTTGTAGGGTGAGCCGTGGGTCGTACCCGAGCTCGACCTAATCCAGAAGGGGTCGATTAGGATCTCAAGATCGCCCGAACGTCGTGAGTGGAAGCTACGCAGGACCCGTGAGTCGATGACGTCCACAGGTGAGCGTCCGTCGAGGATCTGCTGGCGGGTGTAGATGCGTGCGACCTGAGGATGTTCGCGCATCGCAGCGGCGACAACATTTTCGGCTTCCGCGCGGTCGATGCGTTTCCGAGCCATCAGGGCATAGTCGAAGTACGGCGACGTACCGGCGGTGCCTGCGATCCACTCGCCTCGCCCATACTCGTCTTTGAGCGCTGTGCGAGCCCGCTCAAAGAACTCGCCCTGCACTCGTCCACCAGGCATTTTTTGGGCTTCGAGGATTTCCGGGAGAGGACTGACGGAGTGGTCCGCGGTGAGGACGACTAAGACATTCTCCAACCCTACCGATTGGTCGAGCGTGTCAAAGAGTCTGCCTAGCGCGAGATCGACCGAGAGAGAGACGGCGTGCGCTTCCCTCGAGTCTGGGCCGTAGCCATGGCCAACGGCATCGTTCGCCGAGAAGCTCACCGCCAGCAGATCGGTGACGCCGCGCTGACCCAGGCGCTCTTCTTGAATCAGGTTCTCGGCAAATAGCTCTAGCAAGTCGTTGCCGAACGGGCTGCCGTAGACAGCGGCGTTGAGTTCGGGGCCAAGCTTCGACGGAGCAACTCGCGCGGGCAAGTCCCCATCAGCTTCAAGCCAGGTCTTGCCTACGAACTGACTGTTGTGGCCCGCCGCATTGAACGACTTCACCCAACTTGGAAGCTCAGGAAAGTAAAAATCGCTACTCACGAACGCGCCCGTGGGCGAGTGGTACCAGTAGGCGCCGTCAGCCATGTGGCCCGCAGGCAAGATCGCGCCGCGGTCCTTCATGGAGATGCCAAAGACTTTCGAATCCGGTGAGCCGCTTCGCTTCAGTTCGTCGCCGATTGTGCTGACCAGTAGGCGGTGTGGAGTTGAGCCGCTGGCGGCCTCGGGAACCCCCAGCAACACCGAGCGCTTATCCGAGACGCTCGTCACGTCTTCGCCGGACCGGCGGTCGTACCAATTGTTACCGACAATGCCGCTGAGGGCTGGCGTCGCTCCGGACAACATGGTGGCGTGTCCGACGGCGGTGACGCTGGGATAGTGCTCCAGGTGAGCGTTGGCGAAGTTGGCACCCTGGTCGAGTAAAGTCTTCAGACCGCCCGTGTATTCGTCGCGAAAGCGCGGCAGGTAATCGTAACGGAACTGATCGATAGCGACGAACAGAATCAGTTTGGGATCCTCGACCGGCGGCGGCGCTTGCGCGCGCAACAGACCAGAGGGTAGGAGCAGGACGAGAAGGAGGACGGCGAAACGATGCACGGTGAGTATTTTCGCTAATTCTACGTGAGTCAGCCGGAGATCTGACTGCGGTGAGCGGCAAGCTCTTTGGGAAGTGGGAACTTTACGTTCTCTTCAATGACTTCGACCTCTTCCACGCGGTTGAAGTCGAATTGGTCGCGAAGGTGCTCGACGACTCGTTGCACCAGCACCTCGGGAGCCGATGCGCCAGCAGTAATGGTGACCGCACGGACGCCGTTAAGCCAGGGAGCCTCGATGTCGCGCTCGTCATCGATCAGATAGCCAGGGGTTCCGCCGTTGACGCCTACTTCTACGAGACGGCGGGAGTTCGAGCTGTTCTGCGAACCAACCACCAGCAGGAGGTCAGACGTCTCGGCGCGACGCTTGATTGCCTGTTGACGATTCTCGGTGGCGTAGCAGATGTCCTGCGCGGGAGGGCCTTCGATGTGCGGAAAGCGCTCTTCAAGAGCAGAGATGATGACGCCCGCTTCATCGAGACTCAGCGTCGTCTGCGTGAGGTAGTGAACATTCTCTGGATCGGGAACCTCAACGCTGAGAGCCTCTTCACGGGAGGAGACGACGATGGTTCGTTCCGGCGCTTCGCCCTTGGTGCCGATGACCTCGTCATGATCGCGGTGACCGATCAGCAGGATTGTGCCGTTCTGTTTGGCGAACTTGATGGCTTCGAGATGCACCTTGGTGACGAGCGGGCAGGTCGCGTCGATGACTTGCAGTCCGCGAGCGGTCGCATCTTTGCGGACCTCAGGCGAGACACCGTGAGCACTGTAGACGACACGCTGGCCCGCTGGCACCTCATCGAGCTCTTCGACGAAGATGGCGCCACGGCTGGCGAGATCTTCAACCACGTGACGGTTGTGCACGATTTCACGACGGACATAGATCGGAGCACCATAGGCATCGAGCGCCAAGTCGACGATGTCGATGGCGCGAACGACGCCCGCGCAAAAGCCGCGCGGCTTAAGCAGGTAGACGACTTTTTCGGCGGAGGCCATCGACTCCAATTGTACCAGCGCTGCCTAGAGCGCTCCGAGAACTCTCCTTGACTCCCTAGGGGAGCCAATGTAAGATTCCTAGAATATCTAGGGGAGAGGCTGTGATTAAGACTTCCGAACTGCTACCGGGAACGCTGGACATCTTGATTTTGAAGGCTGTGTCGCTCGGGGAGCTTCATGGGTACGGCGTTCTGCTGCGTATTGAGCAGATATCCGGTCGCATGCTGGCGATTGAGCAGGGCTCGCTGTATCCCGCGCTGCACCGTCTGGAGCACCGAGGCCTGCTGGATACGAAGTGGGGAGTTTCCGAGAACAACCGGCGAGCAAAGTTCTACAAGCTGACGCCTGCAGGACAGCGCCGCCTGCGTGAGGAGACGGCGAACTGGGAACAGTTCGTCGAAGCAATCACGGCGGCGCTGCGGGCGCAGCCCGATGAGGCATGATATGTTCTCGCGACTACGGTCCCTTTTAGAGGCTCTGCGAGGATCCCGGAGCCTCAATCAAGAAATCGACGAAGAGCTTCGGTTGCATTGGGAAGCCCGTACTGACGACCTGGTGCGGCGCGGAATGGTGCGCGGGACCGCCGAACGGCAGGCACGCATTGAGCTCGGCGGTGCGGCAGCTCACCGAGAGGAGATGCGAGCCTCACACGGGCTTCGTCTCTTCGATCAATTTCGCCAAGACTTCGGCCAGGCGGTTCGCACGCTGGGCCGCAACCCGGCCTTCTCGCTCTCCATCGTCCCCAGCGATCCCACAGTTCGGCTAGATCCGCCGCCGTGTACGCTCGCCTCTTCCTCTTCTGTTCCTCTTGCATCCACTCCTCCGTCTCGGTGAAGTGTTGCATCGATCAGTTGAGACCACCCCCGATATAGGAAGTTACTCAAAGTGCTGCCCGGCGGCCCTTTCGCGACCGGTTTCAGTCCGTGCGCAGTAGCTCTGCCGGGTCGACTCGAACGGCTCGAACGACCACGGGCACCGCAGCCAACATTGCGGCCAGAATCGCCAGCGCTGGCATGGCCATTATCGCCGGGTCGGTACCTTCCACTCCCCAGAGAAGTTCCCCGACGTATTGTTCGAGTCCAACTCCAACAGCGAGACCAACAACCGAACCAAGTATCACCGGGGCGAACATTGCCTTCGTGACGCGCAGCGCAACATTGACGGACTGGGCTCCCAGCGCGATACGGATTCCGATTTCGCGCCGTCGCTGAACAACCGAGTAGTGCAGCACTCCGTAGATGCCGACTGCGCTTAGGATCAGGGCAACCGCCGCGAAGAACAATGCCAACATGGCAAGCAGCCGTTCGCGCACCGTTTGAGAATCAAGAAACTCCTGCTGGGTCGTTACGTTGCTGACATAGAACTCCGAGCGTGCTTCCGGGACTGCATGTCGTAGCGTGTCCGCAAGTGCGAGGGAGTCGTCGGTGGTCGTGCGAACAATAAACGATTCGCGGCTACTCCGGTTTAGCTCGCCTGCGACGTTCATCGAGGCAAACGGGATGTAGATGGTCGGCGCCATGGGCTCCCGTATTTTGAAGCCCTTGGCGTCACCCAGGAGGCCCACGATTTCGACGTTCCTGATCTTGCCCCGACCCGCGCCCTGCTGGAATGACTTGCCGACGGGGTTCTCCCCGTTGAAATACGCCTTGGCAAACTGTTCGTTAACGAGCGCCACCCGGAGGCGCCCTTCATCAGCGCGGAAGTCTCGCCCGCCAAGAAGCGGGATTTTCATCGTGTCGAACCATCCTGGTGAAACGCGTAGAACGAATACCATCTGTGCGTTGGCCGGAGTACCGTCCACAGAAATATTCGTCATCGCTGCCATTCCGCTCATCAATGGCCAGGCCGCCAGCGAGACCGTTTCGATACCTGGAACGGCTCGGAGATGGTCAGCAACTTGGTTCCAAGTCACCGCCGTTTGAGGTTGTGCCGCAACCGTATCTAGCGCAAGCAGCCGCTCGGCGGAATAGCCTACTGGCTCATTTGCCAACCGGTTCAGGGTAGCGACGAACAGTCCCGCGAAGAAAAGCACGACGGCACAAAAGGCAACTTGCGCGCCGATTAGGCCGCTCATCAAGGGCCGTCGCGTGTGTGGATCGCCGCCGCCTTTCAGTGCTGTAACCGGCCGCACTGCTGAAGCTCCTAGCGCTGGCGCCAGGCCACACGTGATCGTCACCACGAGCGTCAGTCCCAGGGCAAATTGGAATAGACGCCAATCGAACGGAAGCGCCAATCGTGCCGGACCACTTGGTGGGTTGATCATGCCGACGATCAGCGGGGTCGCCCACCAGGCGAATGCTCCCGCAATGAGCGCTGCCCCTGCGGTTATTAGGGCACTCTCCACCAGCACGAGTTGCACGAGCCGCCGCCGCCCCGCCCCGATCGCAACTCGCAACGCCATCTCGCGGGCGCGTGACGATGAGCGCGCCGTCATCATGTTGGCGACGTTGGCGCAGGCGATCATCAGCACAAGCGCTACGAGGATGCTCAAGACGATCATCGGCTGGCGAAAATTGCGCTGCATTCCTGAAGCTCCAGCGGTGGCCGGCTCCAGTCGTAGTTGCTGACTGAGGCGCTCCTCCAACTGGGATTCGCTAAGCCTTCCTCGAAGGTCTTTCTCTGTGTCCTGAAGGTGGGTCGCGAAGGCGACCTGCATGCGGGACAGTAGCGACTGGACCTCGATATCGTCTTCTACCAGCGCCAGGGTCCGAAACCAGTTGAGTCGAGAGCGCTCTACCAAAGAGTTCATCATCGTCGGGACGAAGATATCCGTCATCGTTCCGGGCTCGACTCCGCTGAATCCCGGCTGAACGACACCGACGATTTCGTAGAGGCGCTTGTCCAGGGTAAAAGTCTGGCCTATCACTCCAGGATCCGCAGCAAAGCGGCTCTGCCAGTAGTCGTGGGACAGCACCGCGTACGGATGTCCTTGCGGGATTCGGTCGTCATCTTCTGTGAGTAGCCGTCCCAACGCCGGACTTAGGCCAAAAGCGTCGAACATCCAGCCAGAAACGTATTGCAGATCCGCCTTCTCCAACTCGAGGTTGGATCCGTAGCTCAGATCCGTGCTCCGCGCGGAAGAAACCGCTATCAACTCAGCCTCCGGATTTGCGACCGTGCGCGCCGTCCGAAACGACGGGTAGTCGTAGGGGGTCATTGGCATGGGCTGTCCGGTGGTCGGACTCATCGCTATTCTGTCGAGCGAATACAACCGTTCTGGGCGGTCAATAGGCAATGGCCGCAATAACAAGGCGTCGACGAGCCGGAAAGCCGCTGTACCAGCGCCGACTGCTAGACCTAGCGAAAGAATCGCGGCAGCGGAAGTCACCTTGCTCTTGAGCAGTTGTCGCCAGCCGAAGGCTACATCCGCCCGCAGCGAATCGAGCCACGGGACGAGACGGATGTCGCGGCTCTCGTCGCGGGTTGCCAACCGTGGCCCGAACGCTCAGCGTACTTCGTCGGGGTCGCGCCCGTTTTCGATCGCTTCATCAATGTGCGACTGGAACTCTTCGTCGATCTCGCGCGTGAGGCGTTCGCCGCGAAAAACATTGGCAATACGTGACCGCAGCGACATCTCAGACCTCCCCCAAGACTCGGTGGACCGCCGATGCCGCGCTCCGCCAACGGGACTCTTCGCCGGCCAACTGCTTCTTGCCCGCCGCTGATAAGCGATAGCCGCGCACGCGTCGTCCGTTTTCTTTGGTGATCCAGCTCGCGCGAATCCAGCCGGCTTCTTCCATCCGATGCAGGGCCGGGTAGAGCGAGCCCTCCTCGACCCGCAGTACCTCTTCCGAGGTGACCTGGATCGCGGACATGATCGCGTAACCGTGCAGGCCCGGTCGGCGTGAGAGCACCTTGAGAACCAACAGATCGAGCGAACCCAACAGCGATGCATTCTTTGCCATGCTAAGATAGCTTAGTACATAGATGACTAAGTACGCAATCCCTCGTGGGTCGAAAGGGCCGGTGGCGGCAAGTGTTCGTCTTACGCCGCGTTCTGTACGAGACGAGCGGTTGGCCGCATCGGCTTTGGCTAGCCTTCGTCCTGCACTGTGCGCTGCGGCGGCGGATCCGATTTCCGTCTTGCGGGCAGAATAGTATTCAAAGATGAATTGGTGGACTAACTCTTTCGCCCATATCACGATATGCCTTTGCCTGGTCGTATCGATGTCGTGTGGACTACGGAACAGGGACACGTTCCGCCTACTGCCCACGACACCGCAGTACGTGGTTGAGTCACCCGACCGCAGGCGCACTGCCTACAGCGAAGTCCTACAAACCTTTACTCCGCACGGCCGTGGCTGGGTTGAATTGAAACCCGGGATGGGGCTCTATATCCAGAACGTGATCTTTCGAGAGGGATCAACTCGTCGAGACATTACCGACTTCGTCGGCACGGAAACAATGCGCTATGCCGTTGACGACGGAGGGTCGCTCGTGGAGTTTGGACAGGCCGGGCACGTGAGCCCGAGGCCCCTGGAAGTTCCGCATATCGACGCACTGATCTCCGATCGTCAACGCCAGCGAAGATACCATCGATTCTTCTACCAAGTGTTAATCAGACCGACCGACACGCACCGCGTAGCCGTGTTGGTCAGTTCCGATTCGCCGGAGCGGCTCCATGCACTCACCGAGATGGTTCGATCCGATCCGGCAGCTCTTAGGGATGCTCCACCTGCCGATGCCGACTACACGATGTTCCCGGAAAGTGCGTCGGCCGCCCTCGAGATGACAATTACCGTCGATGAGGCGCCCACTCGCGTCGTGTGGGGACGCAGGCTCCGCGCCGTGGCGGGGAGCTCGCCTCACCCAAAATTATTTCGGCTACACGGCGGGAAATGGCGAAAGGTCCAATTCGATCCCGCCGACCGTGCTTTCCTTTCCGTACCGCTGTTGCCGGGAGACCGTATCGAGCGGTAGCCACCACTAGCGTGGCGCCGGTCTCGCCTTCGCGAGGTGCGGTCCTACGGGGGACCGGCGTCGGTAGGCAGCGGATAGAGCGAAGAGGAAGAAGCCTCTTGTGGGGTCAACAGCCAAGCGTGACCAGACATCCTTGAGCCGCATCGGGTGGGGTGGAGACCACCGAGGTCAGGGATGAAGCATGGGGCAACGGACCGAGGGATGAGTTTGGAGTCCGGCGGCCTATAAGCCGGTTTTTGTTCCCCAGCGAACCGGGGCGACGATCATTCATCTAGGACCGCCATTACTGACGGCCTCAAGCAACCTACCCGGGACTCCAAACGCGGCGGGCCGCCACTTTGTCCCCTATTTGGTCTTGCTCCACGCGGGGTTTAGCCTGCCATTGCGGTTACCCGCAACGCGGTGCGCTCTTACCGCACCTTTTCACCCTTACCGCTTCTCCGAAGAGATGCGGCGGTACGTTTTCTGTGCCACTTTCCGTAAACGGTCCTTTGAGAACCGCCCCCCGGCCGTTAACCGGCGCGCTGCCCAATGGAGACCGGACTTTCCTCCCCGTCCGAAGACGCGGCGATCGTCCAGCCGCCGAACTCCAAGGTTCATTGTAGGCGTATCCTGAATATGGTCGAAGTATGAACCGGTCTTCCCTCACCATGGCTGCGATAGTGTTGGCATTCGCTAGCCTTGCGTACGTTTACGTTGACGGACGCTCTGCCATCGTTGAGAAGCAGACGCTGATCGATGAAGCTTGGGAAGAGGCTGCGGCAGTGATCGCTGAGCGCTCGGAACAGGTGCCCCCGCTGGCCATGACGATTCGCAGCGCGGCATCGGGCGAAGGCCAATTGCTGCAAGACGTCCTTGAAGCGCGAGCTGAGCTAGGCAGCGTGGAAGCGCGGCCCGCAATCATTGCCGCCAACATGCGGCTATCCGATGCTTTGGCGAAGGTTCTCGCCGTGGCGGACGAGAATCCGGCGTTCCAGCAGAATCCAGATTTCACGAGACTACAAGACCAGTTGGCTGCGACCGAGAACGATCTAGCGGCCGGTCGCCGCCGATATAACCAGGCGGTGCAGGACTACAACACGTCGATTCAGCTGTTCCCCAGCAACTTCATCGCGGGACTGGCGGGGTTCGTCCGCGAAGAGGCTTACTTTCGGACGACGGAAGAGACGCGGCAGGCACCGCCGCCGGTGAAATTCAGCCAAGAGGCACCGCAACCCGAAACCGAGATTGAAGAATAGAGGCTACTGCCAGGCTTCAAGGGCCTGCTCGCTAGTGACGAGTGAGTTGAAGATGGCCAACACACGCTTACGGTACTGATACATCTGCGCGAGATCACTCCGGAAGCGATGGTCATACTCGCGTGCGCGCATCCACTTGCGGAACGTGCTGGGAGTGATGTCGATTTCTTCGCGGATAGTCTCGATGGGGTGCCCCTTGAGGAACAATCCATAGAACATCGCCGCCTCGGTCTGAGGCGAGTGAAGGTCTCTTTCGTGCGTTCGGCGTTTAGGTGGTCGTCCGGCCATGGCGTCAAAGAAGACTCAGTATAGACGTGCCTTCGGTGGTCGGCAACCAGGAGATTTGCCTATTGCCCGGACGCTACTGTCAGATGTATCGGAGTGAGTCAGGTCCGTAGCTGATGAGTCAAACAGCCGCGCTGGCAAACCCCTCACAATATGCAGTTCGGGTAGGCTGCCGACTACCAGTTGATCTGATCGTTGACTTTGAGGCCTCGGCGAGCAGCTTCACCTGCGGCGAGTTCGAGGACATACATTGCTGGCACGTCGGGGCCGTAGAAGCGGCAGGCGGTGTCGGGCGGGCACGGAGGTGTGTTCGCTGAGATGGTGACGATATTTCGGTTGGAGTCGAGCCAGATGATGTCGAGCGGGATGAGGGTCTCGGCCATCCAGAAGCTGTGGAATCCCAGCGCGGCGAAGAACAACAACATGCCGCGATCGGGCGCGAGTGCTGGGCGGTTCATCAGTCCGCGCTGGTGTTCGGCTGCGGTGGTAGCGATCTCGGCGTGAACGACTTCGGTGTTGGGGAGATATACGGGAATCGTGGGCAGGCGCACCGGTCCGATATCGACGCGCTGATCGGTGAGTTCGCTGTAGACGACGAAGCCGGTCTCAGGGCCATCCGTTTCGGTCTCGATTGGCGCGTAGGCTATGGCCCCGAACGACCAGTCGGTCGGCCCTTTGACGAGCGCCAGCACCTCTGGCAGAACGGTGAAGGAATCGGCGCTAAGGTCGATGGCACAGGTGAGCCGACCGTAGACGGAGATGATGCCAACTGTTTCTGTGGGGTCCGAGGTCAGGTGGAACGACAAACCTTCCCACTCGAAACGCAGGCCGTCATCTCGCGCGTTGACTTGAAGTGAGAGATCGTTGGTCGAGAACGACCACGCCGGAACAGAAAGGGTTGCTTCGTAGGCCGGGAAATTCCCTCCGGTTGAAGTCACGCGATAGAGACCAGCACCAAGCTGGGCGGCGCCCTCGGGCGCGTAGCGCAAGACGCCGGAGCCTTCTGAAAGTTGAAAAATGGAAACGGGACCCTCGACTTCAACCAGCTCGTCTTCGATGACGTCGTCGACAAGAACTCCGGAAAAACCGTTGCCATACACCTGGCACGAGCCTGTGGGCGGAATCTCGTAGGGATCCCAGCTGTCACGCCCGCGAAATGTTCTGGCGCGGTCCGACGGCACGCCGTCCTCCCAGCGGCGGTCAAGATAGACCCGCGTTGGCCGAAGCTCGCGGCCAGGGCAGAATTGAGTCTCGGACTCGGCGATAGGAATCATCGCAATGTTGCTGGGGAGGCCACCGCCGACCAATTGCACCGGGACGTGACAGCTCAGCCCGACGTCGGCTGGCAAGCGGATGTTGATTTGGTCCAGGCCGACGCAGCAGGAGGCGCGGCTTTGGTAGAGGATCTCGACCTCCTTACCGTCTACGAGGACTCGGACGGCGGAGACTGGACGACCCATGACGATGACAGGCCAATCATCTCCGCCGGGGACGCCGCCGAGACCAGTTCCCCAAAGAGTCACGACGCCTCCGGGATAGGCGGGGCGGTCTTGTAGAAGCTGTTGTACTTCACCCGACGCTTGTCGTTGCGCGGCGGCGAGTTGCCGTAGATTTGAATAGGCCTGCTCAACAGGCTGGGCAATGTAGATGCCCGGATATGTCTGGACGACTTTGACTGGCTCTACGTTGCTTGTTTGGCCCGACCGGATAACGCGGACCTGCGCTGGCCCGACAGGCACGTCAGAGGGGAAGATGCCGTTGATCTGGAGCGGACTGACGTAGAGCAACGGGACTTCGTATACGGTGCTGTTCGCGATGACCTCGACTCGGACATTGAGAAGTTCCTTCGGCAGCGGGAAGTCGACAGCCCGAGCGGCGCCGTCCGAAAACTCGAGCCCGAAAAGGCTAAAGATCGACCCCTGTGCGATGGCTCCCGAAGACAACTCCACAGGTGCGAAGCTGGCTCCGTTAACGAGGCCACCTTCGTTGATGACGGGAGTTTGTGCCGAAGCAGTCGCCGCTAGCAGGGCGAGAGCGAGGATCCTCAGGAAGGCTTGAGGCCAGCCTTCCAGTCGTCGATCTTTGCCGCGAGTGCCCATAGCGTCTCCCAAGTGTAGAGGCCGGTGCTGTGGCTATCGCTCCAATAAATCTGGATCGCATAGCGTCCGACGGATTCAATCTTGGTCGGATAGGTCAGGATCGGCAGCATCGAATCTTGGACGATGCGCTTGCCGGTGACCTCGTCTTCGCAGACGGCGCAGGGGCAGTTGAGACGCAAGAAGCGAGAGGGATAGACGACTGTCTGGTCGTTGTCCCACTCAATCTCGATGTCATGATCGCCGTGGCGATTGATACGAACCGGCGTCGGCATGGCGGACTAGAAGTTGATCTCGACTGGTTTCGCGGCGTTGGCGTTTTTCATCGCGATTTCTGCCGCAAGCCTGGCGGCGGCTTCGACGAACGCTTTCGATGCCGGTGCTTCCGGGTCTTCGAGGACGATCGGTCGACCGCTGTCGGAAGTCTCACGTACGGTCGTCGCCAACGGGATTTGAGCGAGCAGCGGAATCTTCCACTTCTTGCTAATCGCGGCGGCACCGCCCGCGCCGAAGATGAGTTCGCGCTCGCCAGTCGTGCGGGACTCGTAGTAGGACATGTTCTCGATGACGCCCAGTAGCGGCGTCTTCAGTTGCTCGAACATGATGATCGCTTTTTGAGCAACCGAAGCAGCAACGGGTTGGGGCGTCGTCACGATGACAGCACCTGTCAGTGCTACCTGCTGGCAGAGGGTGAGTTGCACGTCGCCGGTGCCAGGAGGCAAGTCGACGAGCAGATAGTCGAGTTCGCCCCACTCGACCTGATGAGCGAGGTCGGTGAGCATCTTCGAAAGCATCGGACCGCGCCAGACGACCGCTTGGTCGGGCTTGGTGAAGAAGCCGGTCGAGATTGTCTTGACGCCGTGGCAGGTGACGGGGAGGATGCCGCGTCCGCCACGCTCGGGAGCTTCGGTGGCACCCATAATCATCGGAATCGACGGTCCGTAGACGTCTGCATCGAGTAGGCCGACACGGGCACCGGTTTGTGCCAGCGCAACCGCCAAGTTCGCCGCCACCGTCGACTTGCCGACGCCGCCCTTGCCCGAGGCGATCGGGATGATGTTCGCGACCCCAGGGAGTGCGCCCTGGTCGCTGGGAGCACCGCTAGAACGTGCGTTTGAAGTGAGGCGCACGGCCACGGCCTCAACGCCTTCGACGCCCTGGAGCGAACGCTCGACTTGCTGCTTGAGGCTCTCGTTCGCCTCTTCAGAAGAGCGGACAATCTGCAGATCAAGCGCGACACGGCCGTCGGCGATCTTCAGCTCTTGGACGAAGCCAAGCGAGATGATGTCTTTGCCGAACGCTGGGTCAATGACTTCACGCAAGGCGTCTTGGACTTGTTCTTGAGTGGGCATGGGCTATAGCTGAACGGGTGTCGAGTCGGGGCCAGCGGTCAGCACCACGAGGTCGTCGACGAAGCGATTCATCTGCTCTTCATTGCGTGCGAGATCTGCAATCGTCGTGCTGCACAATAGTTGATCGACCACGGCTTGCACCGCGCGCCACAACGAGCGGATCGAGCAGTTGGTGGTGTGGGTACACTCGTCTTCGTTGCCGGAATAGCGATCGCAGAATCCGCCACCATAAAACTTGCTTCCGAGCGCGGCTAGACCTTGCGCAGCGGAGATCTCTGATGCTGCTCGCGCAAGGCGGTAGCCACCCGACTGTCCGCGCTCGCTGGTGACGATGCCACCGTCGCGAAGGAATCGCATCAGTTTGGCGACATAGGGTACGGAGATGCCCTCGGCTTGGCTGATCTCCGGGATGGTCATGCTATCGCCCCCGCGAGCGGCGAGGCGGAGCAGGCAACGGAGTCCGTATTCTTCTTGCGCGCTAAATTGCATGACTTCCTCCTCTCGTCGATCACTACAAAATATTCAGGGTCAGCTTCGCGGCGTCATCCATGTTGTCGGGCGACCACGCCGGCTCGAAGACGACTTCGACTTCCGCTGAGTTCACTCCCTCGACAGCAGCTACTTTGGTTTTGACTTCCTCGGGAAGCGACTGCGCCGCTGGGCAATTTGGCGTGGTGAGCGTCATGCGAATCGCGACGTTGGCTTCGTCTGAAATGTCGATGTTGTAGATCAATCCGAGCTTATAGATGTCAATCGGGATCTCTGGATCGTAGACATCCTGCACGGCTTCGAGCACTTTTTCGTTGAGTAATTCTTTGTCTTCAGGCGTCATCGCACTACTCCGTATGAGCTTCTACCTCTGCGCCGTCGAGCGCGTTCTTCATTGTGTGCCAGGCCAAGGTGGCGCATTTCACTCGTGCCGGGAACTCGTTGACTCCAGCGAAGACTGCCATTTTCCCCAATCCGATTCCGGAATGCTCCGGGTTGAGTTCGCTATTGGGTCGTGTGACCAACTGGTGGAACATCTCGAACAGGTTGCGCGCCTGGTCGAGCGTCTGGTTCTTGAGCATCGAGGTCATGATTGATGCCGATGCGGTCGAGATCGCGCAGCCCGCGCCCTTGAAGGCAGCATCGCGAATGACGCCTTCGTCATCGACCTTAAGATACAACCGCAACTTATCACCGCAGAGCGGATTGAAGCCATCCGCTTTGCACGTTGCGTCTTCGATGACGCGAAAGTTCCGCGGCTTCTTCGAGTGATCGATGATCAACTCTTGATAGAGATCGCGCAACTCAGACATTAGCCGAACAACTCCTTGACCTTTTCGAGGCCACGGCAGAGCGCGTCGACTTCTTCGCGCGTGTTGTAGAAGGCGAATGATGCGCGTGTCGTCGCCGGGACACCGTAGAAATCCATCACCGGCTGAGCGCAGTGATGACCGGCGCGAACGGCAATGCCTTCACGGTCGAGGATCGTGCCCGCATCGTGGGCGTGAACATCGCCGATGATGAACGACAGCACGCTGGCTTTTTCTTGTGCGGTGCCGACCAGGCGGATCCCGCCGAGCGCCGTGACCTGTTCGGTTGCATAGTCCAACAGACTGGCTTCGTAGGCGGCGATGGCGTCCATGCCGACCGCTTGCGCGTAGTCGATGGCGGCACCGAGTCCGATGGCGTCGGCGATGTTGGGTGTACCCGCTTCGAACTTATACGGCAGTTCGTTGTAGGTAGTTTTCTCGAACGTAACGTAGGCGATCATGTCACCGCCGCCTTGATAGGGTGGCATCGCCTCAAGCAGGGCGCGCTTGCCGTAGAGCACGCCGATGCCGGTCGGCCCGTAGACCTTGTGACCGGAGAAGACGTAGAAGTCGGCGTCGAGATCGCGGACGTCCACCGCCATGTGCGGCATCGCTTGCGCGCCGTCGATCATCGCGATGGCTCCCACGGCGTGAGCCTGCGCGATCATCTGCTTGACCGGGTTCACCGTACCGAGGGCGTTTGAGACGTGGTTGACCGCGACGAGCTTGACGCGCTCGCTGAGCATGTCGGCGTAGATGTCGAGCCGCAGATCGCCGGCATCGTTCATCGGAATGACGCGCAGCTTGGCGCCGGTCCGCTGGCAAAGCATCTGCCAGGGAACGATGTTGGAGTGGTGCTCAAGCGCTGAGATGAGGACTTCGTCGCCCGCTTTGATGTTGGCTTGGCCCCAGCTGGACGCGACGAGGTTGATGCCCTCGGTCGCGCCGCGAACGTAGATGATCTCCTCAAGGGCTTCGGCGTTGAGGAACCGCTGCACCTTGATGCGGGCTTGCTCGTAGCTCTGAGTCGCACGCTGACTGAGCTCATGCACACCGCGATGGACGTTTGACCGATCACGCTCGTAGAAGCCCCGAATCGCGTCGATGACCTGCACTGGCGTCTGTGAAGACGCCGCGTTGTCGAGGTACGCGAGCGGTCTGCCATGCACCTGCTGGTGAAGCGCAGGGAAGTCTTGGCGTAGGCGCTCTACGTCGAGGATTGCGACGCTGTTTGCGACAGATGTGCTCATGCGTGCGTCTCCTCGGCATTCGGGTCTTCGGAGAGCGCGCGCATCAAGACATGCTCGAAGTGGTCGCGGAGCGGCTCGACCTTCACGCGTTCGAGCAGGTCAGCGGCGAAGGCGTAAGTCAGCAGATGTCGTGCCTGGGTCTTGCCGATTCCACGCGTCTGCAAGTAAAACAGTGCCTCGGCGTTCAGTTGGCCGATGGTTGCGCCGTGGGTGCAGCGAACGTCGTTGGCATCAATCTCAAGCTGTGGCTTGGTGTCGATCTCGGCCTTGGGCGAGAGTAACAGGTTCTTGTTGTGCTGAATCGCGTCGGTCTTCTGCGCGTCTTGGCGGACGATGATCTTGCCGTTGAAAACGCCGCGTGCCTCGTTGTCGAGCACGCCCTTGTAGAGTTGATGCGAATTGCAGTTGGGCGAGGCGTGATCAATCGTCGTGTGATGGTCGACGTGTTGGTTGCCGTTGACCACGAACAGACCATCCAGCGCACACTCGGCTCCTTCGCCATTCAACTTGACGTTCACATCGTTGCGCGCGAGTCGAGCCCCGAAGCTGAGCGAGATGGTCGAGATGTAGCTATTCCGCTCGGTAAGGCCTTGAATGACGCTGGTGTGGATGCCGTTAGTGCCTTCTTGCTGCACGTGGTAGTGATCCAAGCGTCCGTTCTCTTCGGCGACGATTTCGGTCACGGCGTTGGTCCAGCAAGCGCCGTCGCCGGTAGAGACGAACGACTCAATGACTGAGGCCTGTGAGTTGCGCCCAGCGAGGATCAGAGTGCGCGGATGCGACACAGTGCCCGCTTCGCCGGTTGAGACCCAGACGATGTGGATCGGCTTCTCAACGACGGTGTTTTCGGGGATCTCGATAACTGCGCAATCGGTGAAGAAGGCGGTGTTCAGTGCGGTGAGAGCGTGGGATTCGAAGTCGGCGTAACGCGTCAGATGACCTTCGACGCCACCAAGTCGCGACTCCAAACCGCCGAGCAGCGAGGAGTCTCCGAACGAGCTGGCCAGGTTACCGTCGACGAAGACGAGACGAGCCGCCTCTTCGCCGACGTAGTCGGTGGCAGGTACGTCCACACTCGAGCCCGTAGAGGGGCTCCAGCCTCCGGCCGCAATTGTTTTGAGGTTGGTGTACTTGTAGTCTTCGTCGCGAGTGGTCGGGATGCCGAGCAGTGAGAAGCGCTCGATCGCTAGACGACGACGGTCTGCCAACCAAGCGGGTTCGTTGCGTTTAAGCGCGACGAAAGTCTCGACGAATGTCGCTGTATCTTGCTGTTGGACGGCCATCTTCAAGTTCCTACGCGGTGGCGAGCTGACTATCCGCGCCGAGGTTCTCCACCCAGCCGTAGCCCTTCTTTTCGAGTTCAAGAGCGAGTTCCTTGCCACCGGACTTCACGATCTGGCCCTGGGCCAAGACATGCACTTTGTCGGGCACGATGTAGTCGAGCAGCCGCTGGTAGTGGGTGACGACGATCATCGAGCGTTCGGGATCGCGCAGCGAATTCACACCGGCAGCGACCACCTTCAAGGCGTCGATGTCGAGGCCGGAATCGGTTTCGTCGAGAATCGCGAGTCGGGGCTCGAGCACCGCCATCTGGAAGATCTCGTTGCGCTTCTTTTCGCCACCGGAAAACCCTTCATTGACGGCGCGCTTCAGCATGGCGTCGTCCATGTGGAGATTCTTCATTTTCTCTTTGACGAGTCCGATGAAGTCGACGGCATCGAGTTCTTCTTCACCACGGTGGGTGCGGATCGCGTTGAGTGCCGTCCGTAAGAAGTACATGTTCGAGACGCCAGGAATCTCAACCGGGTACTGAAAGGCGAGAAAGATACCGTCACGGGCGCGTTCCTCGGGGGCCTTGTCGAGTAGGGCTTCGCCGTTGTAGGTGACCGACCCATGGGTAATCTCGTAGCCGTCACGACCAGCCAAGATGTTGGCCAGGGTCGACTTCCCGGAGCCGTTCGGGCCCATGATGGCGTGTACTTCACCCTTGCCGACTGACAGGCTGATGCCTTTGAGGATTTCTTGGTCTTCCACGCGGACGTGGAGGTCTTTCACTTCAAGCATTTGTTTGTTCCCACGAGTTCATCTGACGTCGAAGCCTGGGGACAGTCCGCTTAGGGACAGTCCCGGAAAGCGATATCTACCCCACCGAGCCCTCGAGGCTGATGCCGAGTAGCTTCTGCGCTTCCACGGCGAACTCCATGGGGAGTTCCTTAAACACTTCCTTGCAGAAGCCGTTGACGATCATCGAGACCGCGTCTTCTTCTGAAATGCCACGTTGTTTGCAGTAGAACAGTTGGTCTTCACCGATCTTCGATGTGGTCGCTTCGTGTTCGACTTGTGCGGTCGGATTCCTCACTTCGATGTAGGGGAAGGTATGTGCGCCGCACCGATCACCCATCAGCATCGAGTCACACTGCGAAAAATTGCGTGCGTTTTCGGCACCAGGCATCACCTTCACGAGACCGCGATAGCTGTTGCTGGAGCGGCCAGCAGAGATGCCTTTCGAGATGATCGTTGAACTGGTGTTCTTGCCGATGTGGATCATCTTGGTGCCGGTGTCGGCTTGCTGCATGTTGTTGGTGACCGCGACGGAGTAAAACTCGCCGACGGAGTTGTCACCGATCAGCAGGCAGCTCGGATACTTCCAGGTGATGGCGGAGCCCGTCTCGACCTGTGTCCACGAGATTTTCGAATTCTTGCCGCGGCAGGCACCGCGCTTGGTGACGAAGTTGTAGATGCCACCCTTGCCGTCTTTGTCTCCGGGGTACCAGTTTTGGACGGTCGAGTACTTGATCTGAGCATCGTCTAACGCGATGAGCTCGACGACGGCTGCGTGCAACTGGTTTTCGTCACGCATCGGTGCCGTGCAGCCTTCGAGATAGCTGACGTGCGAGCCTTCGTCGGCGACGATCAGGGTGCGCTCGAACTGTCCGGTGTTGGCGGCGTTGATGCGGAAGTAGGTCGACAACTCCATCGGGCAGCGGACGCCCTTGGGGATGTAGCAGAACGAGCCATCGGTGAAGACAGCAGAGTTGAGTGCCGCGAAATAGTTGTCGCTGGCGGGTACGACCGAGCCGAGGTATTTCTTTATCAGCTCCGGGTGATCTTGCACGGCCTCGGAGAAGGAACAAAAAATAACGCCCATCTCCGCGAGCTTGCTACGGAAGGTCGTTGCTACCGAGACGGAGTCGAAGACGGCATCGACGGCGATACCAGCGAGCTTCTCTTGCTCTTCGAGCGGGATTCCGAGCTTCTTGTAGGTCTCGATCAATTCCGGATCGACTTCGTCGAGACTCTTGGGTCCGTCGCCCTTCTGTTTCGGGGCGGAGTAGTACGAGATCGCTTGGTAGTCGATTGGGTTGTAGCGGACGTTGGGCCAGGTTGGCTCTTCAAGCGTCAGCCAATGTCGGTAGGCCTTGAGGCGCCACTCGGTCAGCCAGGCCGGTTCATTCTTTTTCTCGCGAGAAATCCAAACGATAACCTCTTCATTGAGGCCGGGAGGTGCTGACTCAGCCTCCACATCGGTGATCCAGCCGTATTTGTATTCTTGCGTGGCAAGCAGTTCCAGATTGTCTGTGGTTGAACTCATCGATTCTCTCGGCAGCGACGAACGCTCAAATCTATACATAGAAGTACAGATTGACTAACTTCAAGGTATCAATCCAGTACATAGGAGTCAAGATTGACGTGTGCCTTCAAACGCACAGCGACCGCCCGTAAGGGCGGTCGTCGCGGTTGCACAGTTCCGTTTGTTGGTCTAGAGGACCTTGCCAGCGGTGAGCGTCAGCCGGAAGGGCTCCTTTGTTAGACGAGATGCGACACCCTCGAACTCGACCTTGGAGCCGCGAGCCGGAGCAGCGCGGAGTCGATTTTCGAGGTTGAGCACGACTTCGATTTCACCGTTGGCAGAGCTGCCGAGGTTGAGAACACTCGGTCGAGCCGAGTCGGAACCGAGCAGGTAGAGCGCCATCTTCGGCGTCAGCTTCGCTTGGAGGTCGCCCCAGGTGGCGTCGCCGTTCGGGCCTTTGAGCGTATCGCGTAGGTCGTTAAACACGTAGACCAGCGGGTTCGCGGCGCGGAGTGTCTCCTCCGCTTTGAACTCGCGAAGGCTCGCGGACTCGATAACGAGGTCGGCGGGCGGCAGCGGTTGCGTCATCGCCACGGCCTTCAACTCGTCGAGGCCTTCTTCGGTACCAGCGAATTTCACATAGGTTTTGGTCAGGTAGTCTTCGATTTGTTTGCGGCCTGCTTCGGGGAGCGCTCCCTCACCGGTAAACGCGGCGGCTCGAGCGAAGCAGAACAGCGCCAGTTCGACCTTGTCGGGATCACCCTGAGCGGAAACGACGTTGCCGAGCCAGTAGGAGACCTGAGCGACGTTCGGGTTCATCCCGAGAACTTCCTTGAACTCGTCTTCAGCCTTGACGTTGTCCTTGCGCTGCATGTGAATCCAGCCAAGAGTCTGGTGGGAGGTCGTCAAGACTTGTCCCTTGACTTGACCCCACTGGTCGTCGCTTAGAGTACTCGGCTGGCCAGCCGAAATGAGGCTGGAGGCGGCCTCTTCGCCTGTGGCGAGGACAGCGTCGTCCGTACTGCCGAGAGAAGGCGTAATTGTTGCGATGGTGAAATTCGCTTCGAAGTCGCCAGGGAACTCGGCTAAGACATCTTTTGCGGCACTGATGGTTGCGTCATTGTCGCCAGCCGCCTGGTGGGTGCGCATGAAAAGGCGTAGCCGGTCGTCCTTGTATTCGGACTCTGGATACTTCTCTTTCCACTCGCTGAGAAGCTGTATCTTCGTCGGGGGGTCTGCCTCGCCGAATGTCTTGGTGATGAGCTCGTACTCCGCCATGTCCTTGGGCTTCTTTTCTGCTTCCTCTTGGGGAGAAGGCAGAGCCGCGGAAGACGCGAGCAAGAGGGCGCAAACGATGACGGCGGCGTGGGTGAATTTTTTCAGCATTGGTTCAAATGTCTCCAGGAGCGGACCCTCGGGCCTGCTGGGGTCTTCCGACGTTCGCTTACCGGGCGAACGGCGACCGGAGGTCTCGCGCTGTATACGAGGCCATTGGCGGAGTATAATCCAGCGACGTGCCATACGCAACAGTCGCGGTCAGTCCCAGCGCGGTCCAGAAAGGCCAGCCAACATGCGCTGACCCGGTCGAACCGCTCCAAATCATGAGATGTCACCCGTGACACGTCTGTTTCAACCGGTATCAATTTTGAGGCCTCGCCCATGATGGAGCGTTGGCTCGACCTGAGCCTCATCGGGGCCTATCTGATTGCAGTTACAGTGTTTGGCGCACGTTTCGGCAAGTCTCAGAAAACGCTCCGCGATTACTTTTTGGGCGGGAACCAGGCCCCTTGGTGGGCGATTAGCCTCTCTATCGTCGCTGCCGAGACGTCCACCTTGACGATTATTGGCACGCCAGCTCTGGCGTTTGGCTCCGATCTAGGATTTTTGCAAATCGCGTTCGGATACCTCTTGGCGCGCATTGTAATTGCGCTGGTGTTCATTCCGGCGTACTGGCGCGGAGAGATGTTCACAGCCTATGAGTTGATACGGCGGCGATTTGGCGAACGGCTGCGTCGCGTCACGGCTTCGACGTTTCTGATAACGCGTTCGCTGGCGGAAGGCGTTCGCGTCTTCGCGATCTCTCTGGTTGTGTCGGTCGTACTCGGGACCGGAGAAGTGGCGTCGATCGTGATCATCAGCTTGCTGACGCTGTTCTACACCTTCCACGGTGGCATGACGGCGGTGATCTGGACGGATGTGATCCAGATGGCGTTGTATGTGAGCGGAGCGCTGCTGAGTTTCTGGATGATCCTTGAGCAGATTCCTGGTGGCTGGGATCAGGTTGTCTCCGTGGCTGCTGTCGAGGAGAAGTTTCGGATCTTCCATTTCGGGTTTTCGCCGACCATGGAGTTCTTCTCGACGACGTATACCTTCTGGGCGGGGCTTCTTGGTGGATGTTTCCTCACAACGGCGACACATGGTACGGATCAGCTCGTGGTGCAGCGGCTGCTCAGCGCACGTTCTCAGCGGGAGAGTCGTTTGGCATTGGTCTCGAGTTGGTTGGTGATCTTCATGCAGTTTGCGTTGTTCCTAACGATCGGCGTGATGCTTTATGTGTTCCACCAGCAGGCGGGCACATTGCCGCCGGACCCGCTGGATAGGCTCTATCCGAGTTTTGTCTGGAATTTTCTACCGCCGGTCGTCTCCGGTGTGGTGATTGCGGCGATCATCGCGGCTGCGATGTCGAACATTAGCGCGGCACTGAACTCCCTCGCTTCCGCCACGATCATCGACATCGCGTTGCCGATATTTGGCGAGCACATGAAAGATGATCGAGCCCGTTTGCGGGCTTCGAAGTTCGCAACTCTTTTTTGGGGTGTGGTTCTGATCGGTATCGCCCTGCTTGCTCGCACTTGGGGTTCGGTGCTTGAAGCAGGCTTGGCGATTGCGTCGGTGCCGCTGGGAGCCTTGCTTGGTGTGTTCAGCCTTGGTGTTCTGACGACACGAGTCTCTGAGCGTGCTGCCTTAGTCGGAATGGCCGCCGGACTAACAGCGGTTCTCTACACGACCTTCCAGACGCCGGTTGCTTGGACCTGGTACGTCGTGATCGGCACGGTGACCACGTTTGGCGTGGGACTAGCTGCATCCTTCGTTTTGCCGCAGAACTCTTCAGCAGTAGTCAACAAGTAAGATTCTTCCCATCTCGTCCAGAAGCGAGTTCCAACCAAGGGAGCTTTCGGGCATAATTAGGAGGCCTTTCGGAGAAACTCCTCGACTGGCTTGCGGAGCCTAACGTGAATGCGTAGCTTCATCAAGTTGGCCGGCCCGCCCGAGAGCCTTCGAATGATCAGGGGGCTCTTGACAGTCGATGGAGTCAGCGAATGGCACAATTTGTTCTGAAAATAGAACAAATGTGTTGACCATCGAACAAAACCTCTGGTATAAAACGGGCTGCAACGGTTGTCCCGCACCCAGAACTGTTCTGGAACCAGAACGTCTTGAGGTCAATCTGACCCGCCAAGCGCTCTCCGGTCACCGAGAAACAGGGAGTCAGGAGCCGTGTATGGAGGTGAACTCGATGGATGTCAATAAAATCCTGTCTGATCTACGGCAAGAACGAGAGCAGATTGAAGACGCTATTATTTCGCTAGAGCGTCTCGCCCGCGGGCGTGGAAAGCGTCGTGGTCGTCCGCCAGCGTGGATGAAAGAAGCCGAAGATCGCCGCGAAACCCGCGCTGCTAGCGCTGGCAATGGCGAGGGTTAGGCTATCGTCAGTCGTAGAGTAGGTACGGGTCGCGTGCTGCTCTGAATTGCTCTGACTCGCGTTGCCAACCGCGCCAGATGTCTTCCACATCGGCTGAACCTGATAGCGCATCCAGAGTTTGGCGGTCGCCGATCAGCGATGCTGTTCGGTTGAAGTCGGGCTGAGTGGGGTAGAGTTCCGCCAGCACGGTTGCCACTTCAAGGCCTAGTCGCAACACTCGTAGCGTTTCTCGGTTGTGGACAGAGATTCGAACTCCCTGAATCGATTTGCCCGCGAAGTTGGAGGACGATGGCGTTCGAACGACGGGGTAGAACTGAACTCCTGCGAGTCCACGGGCGTTCAAGCGCTCCGCGAGCTGCTGGCCATCAATCCAATCAGCGCCAATGAACTCAAACGGTGTTGCGGTCCCGCGACCGACAGAGTAGTTTGTCATGCCTTCGAGTAATGCGATTCCGGGATAGAGGATCGCTTGCTCCATCGAGCGCAAATTGGGAGAGGGATTTACCCACGGTAGGTCCGTTTGATCGAACCACATCGCCCTGCGCCAGCCCTGCATGCGGACGACTCGAATGTCGGCTCCAAGATCGTGGCTCGCATTGAAAAATAGTGCCAGTTCGCCGACGGTCATGCCGTGCCGGACGGGGAGCTCAAGGTAAGCGACGAAGGCGCGGTATTGCGGATCCAGCATCGGCCCTTCCACGCGCGTGCCCGTAATCGGGTTGGGCCGGTCGAGGATGTAGACCGGCAGATCCGCCTTGGCGGCCTCTTCGATGGCGTAGGCCATGGTCGAAATGTAGGTGTAGAAGCGCGCGCCGACATCTTGGATGTCAAAGACCAGCGCATCGAGGTCGGCGAGCATCTCAGGAGCGGGGCGTCGTTGCTCTGGCCGGTACAGGCTAACCACGGGCGTTCCGGTGGCTTGATCGCTGCCGTCGGCGACCACCTCTTGGTCCAACTGACCCGCGAGACCATGTTCGGGGGAAAAGATTCGTACCAGGTCGACATTTTCGGCCTCGGCGAATAGGTCAACGTTCCTGCGGCCGAGCCGGTCGATGCCGCTGTGGTTGGTAATAAGCCCTATCCGTTTGCCTGCAAGCAAGTCGAAGTTGTTGGCGACGAGCACATCAAGGCCGGTCTGGACGGTGGCAATCGAATCGTCTGCTGCCGCAAGGATCTGGGCACGACCTTCGATCACCGCACGGGCTTCATCGACGTCGACGTCATGCAGCGCGGCTGCGGCGGCCGATGCGATTCGGCTGCGGAGACTGACGATCGAGGTGCGCACCGTTGGATGCACGCGATTGGTCATCAGCACCACCCAGAGACGGGTGTGCGGGTCGATCCACATGGAGCATCCGGTGTAGCCGGTGTGTCCGTAGGAGCCGCGCGGCAGTAGGTCTCCGCGGGAAGAGGCGTAGGGCGAGTCTATATCCCAACCGAGTCCCCGAGAGGGTAGCTCCGCGGGCGATTGGCGAGAGGTCATCTGAGCGACCGAAAGCGGGCTCAAGACGCGTAGCCCACCGAGTTCTCCACCGCGCAACATCATGCGAGCAAAGCGTCCGAGGTCGGAAGCGGTTGCGAAGAGCCCAGCGTGCCCGGCAACACCGCCCATGAAGCGGGTTGTGGTGTCGTGAACAACACCGTGCAGAATCGTACCGTCGGGCAAGCGCTCGGTCGGTGCGATGCGGGGTCGGCGTTCTTCACCAGGTAAGAACGTGGCGTCGGTCATTCGCAGCGGTGTGAGAATACGCTGTTGGGCGAACTCGTTGATCGGCAGGCCGGAGACGGTCCGCACGATCTCGGCAAGCAGGATGAAGTTGATATCGCTGTAGATAAAACGGCTACCGGGAGTTGCGGTTGGCTTTTCTCGCAGCGCTTTGGCTATACCGGTTTCGTAGCCGCTCCAGGCAGGATCGAGATCGACATCAGGCCGGAGTCCAGACGTATGGGTGAGCAGTTGTCGGATCGTGATAGCGCCACCAGCAAACGTCGGTAGGAACGTAGTGACGCGATCGTTGAGACGCAGGCGGCCTTCCTCAACGAGCATCATCACTGCCGGAGCGGTGACAACGACCTTGGTGAGAGATGCGGTGTCGAATATGGTGTCGACCGACATCGGCTGTTCGGTGGGAACGAGACTACGGTTGCCGTAGGCGGCTTCATGGAGAATCGTGTCGTCCCGACCGACGAGGAGGACAGCACCCGGTGTGGTGCCATCGGCGACCGCCTCTTCGACGATGCGGTCGAGGACTGGCGAGCCGCTCCAATCCGCTGCCACCGCTGGCAGAGCCAAGACGAACGCAAACAGAAGTGCAGAAACTCGTTTCACGCTGTCGAGTCTAACAGCGGCTTGGCCCGCAGGCACAGCAAATTAGTGCCGCGTCAGGTCGCGCAGGTAAATGTCTTTGAATCGCATGCGGCCTTCACCCCCGGAATGGAGTTGAAGTGCGATGACCCCTTCTTCGGTCGCGGGTGAGGGGTAGGTGAAGTCGAGGACCTTGATTCCGTTCAGTTCAACGACGTAGTGGTTGCCTTCGATCTGGATCAACATGTCGTTCCAGTCGTTGGGTCGGAGGACGGTCCCATACTCAGGTGCGGTCCAGGCGATCCAACCCTTAGCGTTGCTATAAACGCCGCCGGTGTGATGACCCAGCACACGGTCGATCTCCACTTGCCGTCCGGCGATTACGGTGGCGGTTCCTTCCTTGAACGCCGTGTGGAAGTAGACGCCAGAATTTCCGTCGCCGTCGCACTTGAAACGCAGCGAGAGGTGGAAGTCGCGGTAGGTCTCTTCTGTTGCGAGATAGCCGTACTCTTCGCTGACGCCCTCGCCGAAGATCACTCCATCCACGACGGTCCAGCTTTCGTTGCCGATTTCTTTCCAACCGGTCAGGTCTTCTCCGTTGAACAGTTGCACCCACTGTGGTCCGAGAGGGTTGGGACGTTTGGATTGAGCGTCTGCGGACGGCGCGGCAAGCCAGACAACGAGCGTGAGTAGCAGCAAGCGAATCATGGCCCCATGCTACCGGTCGTGTCGGCTCGCCGCAAGTGGGCGTGGTCGATATGGCATGATACGCTGGCCGCTGTGAAGAGGACTTCCATCCTGGGGTTGTCGGCTTACTATCACGACTCTGCGGCAGCGCTGATTCGGGATGGCGAGATCGTAGCGGCAGCTCAAGAGGAGCGCTTCACCCGCAAGAAACACGACGCCAGTTTCCCGTCGAATGCCGTGGCCTACTGCCTGCGCGAAGCTGGGTTGTCAACGGCGGAGGTGGACCACGTCGTCTTCTACGACAAGCCGCTACAGACGTTTGATCGACTACTAGAAACCTATCTGGACTACGCGCCTATTGGGGTTCGCTCGTTCTTGCAGGCGATGCCGGTGTGGCTCAAGGAGAAGCTTTGGACGCGAGAGCGCATCGCGAAAGAGTTAGGCGTTGAAGCGCCCGTGCTGTTTACCGAACACCACGAGTCCCACGCAGCCAGCGCCTTCTATCCCTCTCCGTTTGAGTCGGCGGCGATCTTAACGACAGACGGCGTTGGAGAGTGGGCTACGTCCAGCTACGGGCGAGGCGAAGGCAACCAAGTGCGCTTGCTTGCCGAGACTCGTTTCCCGCATTCGATCGGCCTGCTCTACTCCGCGTTCACCTACTACGCGGGGTTCAAGGTCAATTCCGGCGAGTACAAGGTGATGGGATTGGCTCCATACGGGGAGCCGAAGTACGTCGACACGATTCTCAAGGAGCTGATCGATCTGCGCCCCGACGGGTCGCTGCGTCTCAACATGCGCTACTTCAACTTTTGCCAGGGACTGACGATGACGAATCGTGCGTTCGACGCACTGTTGGGTGGCCCACCGCGTAGTCCAGAGTCAGATCTAACCCAGCGCGAGATGGACTTGGCCCGTTCGATCCAAGATGTGACCGAGGAAGCGATGCTGCGGATGGCTCGACACGTCCATAGCGAGACTGGAGAGAAGAATCTTTGCATGGCGGGCGGAGTCGCGCTGAACTGCGTTGGCAATGGTCGCATCCTACGTGAAGGGCCATTCGAAAACGTGTGGATTCAGCCAGCGGCGGGTGATGCGGGCGGTGCGGTTGGAGCCGCGTTGTCGGTGTGGCACCAGTACTTGGGCAAGCAGCGGTCCAGCGGTGGCGGCCACGACGGCATGAAGGGGTCCTATCTTGGGCCTGAGTTCACTGACGAGGACATCGCGCAGGCCCTCGACCAGGCTGGAGCTCGGTACCGCAAGCTGACCACGCGAGAAATCGTCGAAACTAGTGCCGAGGCGTTGGCTGAAGGCAAGGTGGTGGGCTGGTTCCAGGGTCGTATGGAGTTTGGACCACGAGCATTGGGCGGTCGCAGTATATTGGGTGACCCGCGGTCGGAACAGATGCAGTCGATGATGAATCGTAAAATCAAGTTCCGCGAAAGTTTCCGACCATTTGCACCGTCGGTGCTCCGCGAACGGGTTGAAGACTATTTTGAGCTGTCGGCGGACTCTCCGTATATGACTCTGGTTGCTCCGGTGAAGGAAGACTTGCGGATTCCGGTGGGTGACGACGAGCAAGAATTGTTCGGCATCGAGAGGCTGAACGTGCCTCGATCGACACTGCCAGCCATTACGCATGTTGACTACTCGGCGCGAGTGCAGACGGTCTGCCCCGAGGTCAATGGGACTTACTACGACTTGATCGCCGAGTTCCATCGGCTGACCGGCTGCGCCGCGGTGGTGAACACGTCGTTTAATGTTCGAGGAGAACCGATCGTTTGCACTCCGCAGGACGCCTTCCGCTGTTTCATGAGAACGGGGATGGATGTCTTGGTCTGTGGCAACTACTACCTAGAGAAGACTGCGCAGCAAGAGTCTGAGGCCGACGCGAGCTGGCAAGAGGAGTTCCAACTTGACTAGCTCTTCTCAGGTCGATGCTGGCCAGGCTCGTCGATCCACTCTGGTCGTCGCTTGTGTATTGGCGCTTCTGGCGGGTTGGAACGCGTATCGAGAGCGGGAGACCGTTGCACTGGTGCTGGGGAGTGCGAGCGCTCTGCTGGTGGTAGTCGGTTTGTTGTCGCCGGTCGCCTCGCGGGCGTTCCACCGGGTGTGGATGCGACTGGCCGGATTGCTGGGCTGGGTGAATAGTCGGATACTGCTGTCGCTGGTCTTCTACGGAGTAATCACGCCGATGGGGATCGTGCAGCGATTGATTGGTCGCGATGCGCTGCGGCGTAGAGGGCCAGGCCGCGAGAGTTACTGGGTCCCCCGGAAGTCCGAGCGCCAGTCACGGGAACAGTTTGAACGGCTATTCTAAGAGCCATAAGGGTTGCTGATGAGCCAGCTTTCGTTACTCGCTGAATTCACACTTTTTCTCAAGCAGAACAAGAAGCTATGGATGTTGCCGATCGTAATCGTGCTGGTGCTGCTGGGAGCGTTGCTTGTCTTCGCCGAGGCGTCTGCGTTGGCGCCGTTTATCTATACGGTTTTTTAGGACGAGAGTGGCTTGCCACCGCGCCCATAACCTTTTCCGCTTCACGATCGCCCCTAGACTTCGAGGTTTGCATGCTGGGATTAATGCGTATTGGAATCGTCTCTGCCGCCCTGCTGGGCGGTTTGGTGTTGTCGGCACCGATCGCCGAAGCTGCCTCTTGGACTCGATGGCGCGGTCCGACCAATAACGGAGTTGCCGAAGGCTCTGCTCCGACAGAATTCTCAGCGACCCAGAATCTCAAGTGGAGGGTCGCTGTCCCGGGGCGCGGACACTCGACGCCGATTGTCGTTGGTGAGAAGATCTTCTTGACGACGGCGGTCGAGATTGGAGTAGCTCTTGAGCGCAAGCCGGGGCGGTTCGGAGGCGATTCAGGTGTGGCTGAGCATGACTTCGTCCTGATGGCGTTGAACAGGGCGACCGGAGAGGTGGTCTGGAAGCGGACCGCGGCGACGACGGTTCCACACCAGGGTTACCACGCTCAGTTTGGGAGTTTCGCCTCGAGTTCGCCGGTGTCGGATGGCGAGTCGTTGTTCGTCGACTTCGGTTCTCGCGGCGTCTATTCTTACGACCTCGACGGCAATCTCAGATGGAAGAAAGAGACTGCAGCGCTGGACATGCGTCTGGGATTTGGCGAGGGCATCGCTCCGGTGCTGCACGGCAACTCGTTGATCTTGCAACACGATCAGCAGGGCCAGTCTTACGTACTAGTTCTTGATAAGCGAACCGGTGAGCAGATTTGGCGCACCGATAGAGATGAGGAGAGTTCTTGGGCGCAACCACTGGTGGTCGAGCATGGTGGCCGCACGCAGCTGATTACGAGCTCGACACGGGTCCGCACCTACGACCTGGAGACTGGCGAGTTGATTTGGGAAGCAGGCGGATTGGGCGGCAATGCTATTCCTGCTGTTGTGGACGTGAACGACGAGATGGTGATTGCATTGACGGGTTGGCGCGACGCCAACCTGTTGGCGATCAAGCTCGGTGGCGCAGGCGACATCAGCAACAACCCGGATTACATCAAATGGACCAACCAGCGGGGCAACTCCTATACGCCGTCGCCAGTTGTCGCGGACGGCATTCTCTACTTGGTGACCGACAACGGCATGATCAGCGCGTTTGACGCGCTGACAGGTGAGGTTCACTACCAGCAGCAGCGATTACCAGAGTTGCAGAGCTACAAAGCTTCGCCCGTGGCTGCGAACGGGCACCTCTATATCGCGAGCGAAGCCGGATTGGCGACGGTTGTGAAGCTGGGTAAGACGTTTGAGGTGGTCGCGACGAACAAGCTGGGTGAGCACGAAGTTTTCATCTCATCGCCGGTCATTGTGGACGGCGATCTGTTCCTGCGCAGCCAAGACGAGCTGTTCTGCATCGGGGACGAATAGCCGGACTTGGTCCCTTGTCAGATGTTATACTGGCGAGAGCATTCGAGTAGTGTCCGTTTGAGGACTCCCCAACAGGGTCTAGTAGTTCGATCGGTGATGCGGTCGCGTTTTGTGCGCGAGCGGATGCCAAGTAGGTAGCGTCGTGCCAAAACTCAAATCCCATCGTGGAGCGAAGAAGCGCTTCAAGCTGACCTCGAAAGGTCGCGTGAAGCGCGGCCATTCGCTGGCAAACCACATCCTCACCAAGAAGACGCAGAAGCGGAAGCGGAAGCTGCGCAAGAGCACTTTGGTGAGCAAGTCCATGGAAAAACAGATCCGGTTGATGATCTCAGCCTGATCGATAGCGGGCCCCTTGTTTGGGCCTGCGACGAGCGGACAGAGCCCACGTAGGCACGTGCCTGTTCCGCCGTTTATAAAAGACCGAAACGGTCTGTCGCCGCAGTTAGGAGGAAACCGTGCCCAGAGTAAAAAGAGGCAATAAACGCCGCCTCAAAAGAAAAAAGGTTCTTGGACTAGCCAAAGGCTTTTATCAAGGCAAGAGCAAGCTCTATCGCTACGCCAAAGAGGCCGTTGATCGCGGACAGAAGTTCGCCTACATCGGTCGCAAGCGTAAGAAGAGAGACTTCCGGTCCCTTTGGATCATCCGCATCAACGCTGGAGCGCGTCTCAATGGCCTCTCCTACAGCCGTCTGATGCATGGTCTGTCGCTTGCTGGCATCGAGATCAACCGCAAGATGCTGGCCGAGATGGCCGCTCGCGACGCGGACGGCTTCGCCAAGCTAGCTGCGCAAGCGAAAGCAGCCTTGCCTGCCGCCGCGACAACCGAAGAATCAGCAGCCGCTTAAAGGATCGGCGGATGACTCTGGACGAAAAAGCGCGTCAGCCCTTAACGGAGCTGATCGCGGCCGGAGATTCCGTCGAATCACTTTATGCCGCCCTCAAAGAAGCTTTTGAGGGGGAGAGGAAGGCTGTCGGTTCTGCCGATACGTTCAAGATACTGCGGGACCGCTGGATGGGCCGGAAGAACGGTGTCATCGCAGCGACCAACGACGCTTGGCTCAAAGCTGCTCCCCGAGAGCTGAAGCCGCTCGTCGGCAAGAGCCAAAACGAGCTTCGCAAGGCCATCGAGTCGGCTCTCAAGCAGGCGCAGAAAGAAGTCGCGGCACTCGGTCATCGTCGCGAAGCGCTCGATGTGACGCTGCCCGGCCCGGAACGCCGGCTGGGGGCGAAGCATCCGGTACGTCGGACGCTTGAAGAAATCCTCTCGATCTTCCGCGAACTCGGCTACGCGGTCGAAGAGGGACCCGAGATCGAGTCGTTCTTCTACAACTTCGAGGCACTCAACTTCCCGGCGGACCACCCGGCGGTGGATGAGATGGACACCTTGTTCGTCGAGGACAAGATGCTGCTTCGCACCCACACCTCGCCGAATCAGATCCGCATCATGGAGAAGACTCCGCCGCCGCTGCGCTACGTGGTGCATGGCAAGGTCTACCGAAATGACGCGCCTGACGCGACGCACAGCCCGATGTTCCAGCAGTTGGAAGTGTTTTGCGTGGATCAATCGATCACGTTTGCCGACCTGAAAGGAACGTTAGAGCACTTCGTCCGGCGCTTTTTTGGGCCGCGCATCAAGACTCGGTTACGTCCGAGCTACTTCCCGTTCACCGAGCCCAGTGCGGAACTCGACATCACGTGCGTTTTTTGTGCGGGTCGCGGTTGCCGCATCTGCAAACAGACGGGCTTCATCGAGCTGCTTGGTTGCGGAATGATCGACCCGAACGTGTTACGGTCGGCGGGGCTCGACCCAGAGAAGTATCAGGGTTTTGCTGCCGGGTTCGGTTTGGACCGGCTGGCGATGAACAAGTACGACATCAACGACATTTCGCTGCTCTATAACGGCGATACGCGGTTTCTGCGGCAATTCCGGTAATGCGCATCCTTCGCAGTTGGCTAGAAGATTTCGTCGAGATTCCAGAATCGTCGGAGGATCTCGGTGCCGCATTGACCATGGCGGGCATGGCTGTCGATGGCGTGGACGAGGTCGATGGCGAGACGATCTTCGATCTCGACATCACCAGTAACCGTCCGGACGCGATGAATCACTTTGGGATCGCACGCGAGGTAGCGGCGATCTACAAGCGCCGGTTGAAGCTGCCAGAGATTGAGGTTCCAGAGGACACCCGTCCGGTCGGCGACTACGCCAGGATCGAAATCGAGGCTCCAGAGCTGTGTCCTCGATACGTTGGCAGGGTACTGCTGGGCGTGGAAATCAAACCGTCTCCGGCGTGGCTGAGCAAGCGGCTGGAGTTATGCGGTGTTCGACCCATTAACAACATCGCCGATCTGACCAACTACGTGCTGCTTGAGTTAGGCCACCCGACTCATGCCTTTGATCTCGATACGCTGAACGAGCGCCGCATCGTGGTGCGGCGAGCGAATACGGGCGAGGAGATTCGCACACTCGATGGTGTTGATCGTCAACTGACGCCTAGTGATCTGGTAATCGCGGATGCTTACCGCCCAGTTGCCTTGGCTGGTGTCATGGGCGGGTTGAACACCGAGATCTCCGACAGCACAAAGAACGTATTGATTGAGGCGGCCTGGTTCCACCCCGGTACGATTCGCAAGACCTCGCGCCGCTTCGCCATGCATACCGAAGCCTCACATCGGTTCGAGCGCGGTGCGGATCTTGAAGCGACTGTTTGGGCGGCTGACCGCATTGCAGGCCTACTCGGACAGCTGAGCCCCGGAGTCGTGCTATCGGGGCGGATCGATGCCTACCCTCAACCCGTCGAACGACCTGCAATCGAACTGCGGCGCAGTCGGCTGGCGAGTATACTCGGGGCCGATGTGCCCGACGAAGAAGTCGCGGGCATTTTGAAGCGGCTTGGCTTCACCCCGGAAGACACCGATTCTGGCTGGACGACTCCGGCTCCTTCCCATCGCTTGGACGTGGACCGCGAAATCGATTTAATCGAAGAGGTTGGTCGTATCTACGGCTTTGGCAATCTCGTCTCAACGCTCCCGCCGATGGCTGTCGCACCGCCGCCCAAGCCATTCGAGGAGGAAGAAGCAGCCGCACGAGAGACGGTACGTGGGCTTGGTTACGACGAGATGGTTGGATACTCCTTCATCTCTGAAAAGGATGCGCTTCGCTTTGGATCAGGAGAGCCTGTGCGACTCAAGAACTCCATCTCGGAGTTGATGAGTGTCATGCGTCCGAGCGCTGCTCCCACGCTGCTGCACGCGATTGCCCACAACATTCGCCACGGTGAAAGCTCTGTCCGACTAGCGGAGTTCGGTCGTATCTACAAGGGCGGCAACGGGGAGTACGAGGAGCCTGCCTCGCTGGCGATGGCTGCGACTGGGGTAGCGCGCCGCGCAAGCCTCCAAGAGAGCGCCAAGCCATTCGATTTCTACGATTTGAAGAGCGATGTCGAAGCTCTGCTCGGTCGCTACGATTTCGTTCAAATCGATTTCAACGACCGAGACTTACCGTCTTACTACGTCGCGGGCAGATCCGCGAGCGTTCACACCGATCGCGGTCGAGTTGCGGTGATCGGTGAAGTCGATCCGCGGATTTGCGAAGAGATGAAGGTGCGGCAGTCGGTCTTCCTGGCCGAAATCGATCTGGGCATGATTTACGATGCTGGCCTGCGGCGACCGCAGTATCGGCCCGTACCGAAAGTTCCCTTGGTGGAGCGCGACTTCTCATTGCTCGTGCCAGACGGCGTACCGTTTGCCGAGATCCGCAGTGCGATTGGCGTGGTCGAGTACCTGAGTGAGTTTGCTCCCGTAGAGATCTTTCGAGGTAAGCAAGTCCCCGACGGCCACTACGCAATTTTGGTCCGCGCCCTGTGGCAACGGGAGACCGACAGCTTCCGCGACGAGGAGATCAACGCCTCGGTCGCTAGCATCCTGGACAACCTGGAGAAGAAGTTGCGGATTTCCCTCCGCAGCTAGCTCGTTTCAACCAGCAACAAGTCGTCGGTAAACCGTTGGGGCTACCGAGGACTGTTTATCGCAGCTCCGCCTTGGTCAGACCCGTGTTGTGGAGAACTTTCTCGATCTGAATCTCCGTGAGAAGCAGGTCACCCGTGCGGACCGCAATCGCGAAGGGTGTCCGGACACCGTTGACCGAGCGGAAGTCGGAATAGTGCTCTTCGAGCCGCTGTGCCCCTGCCAGCGCCACGCCATCGTAGGTCGTCTTGAAAAGTTCTCCGGTGGCTTGATCAATCCAGACTTGGACACTCTGGCCCGATTCCGAGTCCGTCACGTTGAGAACGTCTGCCGGCCTGCTGTCTTCGTCGACTGAGTCGAGGTAGACCAGCTTCAACTCGGGGAAGCGGTCGGCGAGCAGCAAGCGTTCTCGTACGCGAAACAGTTCGCCCTGGGCTTGGAGCAGCTGCGGACCGCTGAGCTGTATCGAACCCTGAGGCAACACCATTCTGCCGCTGCCGTCTACCAATGAGAGCGTGACCATGCCAAACGGGAGAATACTCTCCTGCCGGAGTGCACTGGGCAGAATGATCTTAACGACCTGTTGGCCGCTAATGCCGCCGCCGCCGCTGTGAATACCGCGGCTGATAATCTGATCGCGAACAGCCGAGAGCGCGTCGACTCCTCCCGCTGCCTCCTGGGCGTGCTTCAGAATTGAGACTGCGCGAGAGTCTTGAGCGAGGCTTACCGAGCAGAAGAGCGTCAGCGCCAACAGGGTCGTTCGAAACGAAGGCATTCTCTCGGTATTCTAGAGGTGCGAGAGTACTGAAGACGATGATTGTCGATTGCCAGAGCGTGGAACTCAGCGAGTTGCAGCTCGACTCGGGAGAGAAGATCTCTCCCGTCACTGTTGCGTACGAGAGTTACGGTGAGCTCAATGAGGCGCGCTCGAACGCCATTCTCGTCTTGCACGCTTTCTCTGGTACCGCTCATGCGGCTGGCGTGAGCCACGCCGACGGCAGTACGGGCTGGTGGGAGAACATGATCGGGCCGGGCAAGGCCTTCGATACGGACAAGTACTTCGTCCTTTGCTCGAATGTTCTCGGCGGCTGTAGTGGCACGACTGGCCCAGGGTCGACGAATCAGGAAACAGGCAAGCCGTACGGCCTAGAGTTCCCCTTCGTCACGATCAATGACATGGTGCGGTTGCAGAAGGCACTCGTTGACCACTTGGGTATCCAGAAACTGCTGTCGGTGGCGGGTGGCTCAATGGGGGGCCTGCAGGTGTTGCAGTGGGCGGTATCGTACCCAGACATGTGTGCTTCGGTGATACCGATCGCCACGACGCATCGCCACTCGGCACAGCAGATTGCGTTCAACGAGGTCGGCAGGCAAGCAATCATGGCCGACCCGGATTTCGCGGGCGGTGACTACTACGGCGGTCCCGGTCCGGCCCGAGGGCTTTCGGTCGCACGCATGGTCGGGCACATTACTTACATGAGCGACGACTCGATGCGTGAGAAGTTCGGACGTCGCCGTCGCCAGATGAAGGATCAATCGAGCGTGTTCGAGGTCGAGAGCTACCTGCGCTATCGCGGCGGTCAGTTCGTCGAGCGATTCGACGCTAACTCCTACATCGTCATCAGCAGGGCGATGGATACGTTCGATCTCAGTCGCGACCGGGCCTCGCTTGGTGACGCGTTCGAGCCGTTCGAGGGTCGTACCCTCGTGATTAGCTTCACATCTGACTGGCTCTACCCGAGCTATCAGTCACAAGAGATCGTACGGGCGCTTCGGGGCCGGGTCAAAGATGTCGCTTATGTCGAACTTCCGTCGAGCTACGGTCACGATGCATTCCTGATAGAGGCTGGCGAGCAGACCGATCTTGTACGCGGTTTTCTGGCCAGTACATTCAAGAAGCTCTGATTCGGACGCGCCGACGACTTGCCACAGAGCGCCGTTCAGCGGCTGATTCCGCCCGTCCGATGGAACGGTAGGTAGCCACCGCGACTCGAACTCTATAATCACAAGTGGTTTATGGCGACTGCAGTCAATCCTCAGCCCGCGACTGATTTCGTCCCCGACGTCCTCGGTCGCAGAGACTACCAGATCATCGGTGACATCGTCGCCAAGAGCTCCCGTGTTCTGGACTTGGGCTGCGGCGAAGGCGAACTGCTGGCATGGCTGGAGGCTCAGCGGGGCTGCAAGGCGCGGGGAGTAGAGATCTCTCCGGGCAAGGTGCGGAAAGCGGTCTCTCGTGGTTTGGCAGTCTATCAGAGCGATCTAGACGAAGGCCTTGCCGACTATCCAGATGGCACATTCGACTACGTCATTCTGAGTCAGACACTGCAGGAGACGTTGCGTCCTCGGGACGTCTTGCATGAGATGGTGCGGGTCGGAAAGCACGCTATCATCGCTTTCCCCAATTTCGGTCACTGGTCAGCACGCTTCTCTCTGTTGACGACGGGACGGGCTCCGAAGACGAAGCATTTGCCGTACGAGTGGTATGACACTCCGAACGTCCACGTCGTGACGATTCCCGATTTTGAAGATCTGTTGCGGCGCGACGGTTTGACCGTCGAGAAGTCCTACTTTCTTCGAGGCGACCGCCATGTTACCTGGCGACCGAGCCTCATGGCCGATAGCGCAGTCTACCTGATTACCAAGTAGGGCTGGCTGGTGCGAATCCAGGCGAGGCGAACGTGTGGCCACGTAAAATGGGGGTTTGCCATGAATCCCATCTTCGACTCTCAAGACCGTTCCATCTTCGATATCACGACCCAAGCTGCTGGCCCGCAAGGCGAACTGCCTTTGAGCCCTGAAATCCTCCGGACGCTCCCATCCGGGGACATCTTCGGTTGGACTCAAGATGCCGGGATGGGCTGGAATCCTTCAGAGCTTGGACGGAAAGAGTTTCTGATCCTATCGACCCAAGGTGGGATCCGTGCCGAGAACGGCGAGCCTATCGCCCTGGGCTATCACACCGGTCACTTTGAAGTTGGCTTGCTGATGCAGGCGGCCGCGAAAGAAGTGAAGAAGCGGGGTGGCATTCCTTTCGCTGGCTTCTGTAGTGACCCCTGTGACGGACGAACCCAGGGCACCGTCGGCATGATGGACTCGTTGCCCTACCGTAACGACGCCGCTACGGTGTTTCGACGATTGATTCGTTCGCTGCCTACCCGGCGCGGCGTAATTGGTGTGGCGACCTGCGACAAGGGCTTGCCAGCGATGATGCTGGCGCTGGCCTCAATGCACGATCTGCCTTGCGTGTTGATTCCGGGCGGCGTGACGTTGCCTGCGGCGGGCGCGGAAGACGCCGGAAAGGTGCAGTCGATTGGCGCTCGGTTCTCGCATGGCGAGATGACGCTGCAAGAGGCCGCTGAGGCTGGCTGCCGAGCCTGTGGCAGCGCTGGCGGTGGTTGCCAGTTCCTGGGCACCGCAGCGACATCTCAGGTGGTTGCAGAGGCTCTGGGCCTAGCCCTGACGCATTCGGCGCTTGCTCCTTCTGGACAAGATATCTGGAGGGATGCGGCCAAGCGCTCGGCTTTAGCCGTGATGGATCAAGAACGGAAAGGGCATACGATCAAAGACATCCTAACCGATGCGTCGATCCGCAACGCGATGGTCGTCCACGCGGCGTTCGGCGGGTCGACGAACTTGCTGCTTCACACGCCTGCGATTGCTTTTGCGGCTGGACTAAGACGACCGACGGTGGACGACTGGAAGGAGGTAAACCGTAGCGTGCCGCGTATCGTGGACGTGCTGCCAAACGGCCCTGCGGCGTACATGACGGTACAGGCGTTCCTCGCTGGGGGTGTCCCGGAGGTGATGTTGCACCTGAAGCGCATGGGTGTGCTGGACCTCTCGGTGCTGACTGCCTCGGGTCAGACACTCGGCGATTCACTGGACTGGTGGGAAGGGTCAGAGCGGCGGACGATTCTGCGGCAGACGCTCCGGGATCGCGACGGTGTCAACCCGGACGACGTCATCATGGACCCGGATACGGCCAAGTCACGCGGCCTCACGAGCACCATCGCCTTCTGCTTAGGCAATCTTGCTCCGGAGGGTTCGGTGGTGAAATCGACCGCCATCGACCCGGCTGTGGTAGACGATGACGGCGTCTATCGCAAGAAAGGTCCGGCGCGCGTGTTCACTCGCGAGTCGGCGGTCATCGGAGCCATCAAGGCCGGTGAAATCAAGACTGGCGACATCATCGTGCTCTGTAGCTGCGGCCCGATGGGTTCCGGCATGGAAGAGATCTACCAGATCACTGCCGCGCTGAAGTACCTTCCTTTTGGTAAGCAGGTTGCCGTCATCACGGACGCACGCTTCTCGGGCGTGTCGACAGGGGCGTGCATCGGCCATGTCGGCCCAGAGGCGCTGGCGGGCGGACCTATTGGCAAGTTGATCGAGGGTGACGTACTGAGCATCGTTGTGGATCGCAATACGCTCGAAGGCAGCCTTGATTTAGTGGGTCACGGCGAAGAGACGTATACCTCTGAAGAAGGCGCTCAGGTTCTGGCGAAGCGTGAGTCCAGACCCGACTTGGCCCCGCACCCGGATCTGCCTGACGATACACGCCTGTGGGCTGCTCTCCAACGCCTGGGCGGCGGAGCCTGGGGCGGCTGCGTCTATGACGTGGACGCCATCGTCGCAGCGCTGGCCGAGACGAAGTAGAGCAGTTAGCGGATACGGCTACGATCAACGAGGGCGAGCGCGCGGAGGACGCCCTCGTCTTTTTGTATCTGATCCAGGCTCAACTGAGCGCGGCGGCGCCAGTTGGGTCTCTCGGCACCGGTCCCTGGCGTGTTCTGGGGGTTGGTCTCGTTCCACAAATCTTCGAGATTGATGAGTACCGCGCGGGCGTCGCTCCGGGCTAATCGTTCGAGGATTGCAGGTAGCGCCGCTTGGGCCGACTCTTCGGTACCGTAAGCCTCGCTGAGAGTCTTCCGCAGCTCGGCCCGGCTCGCCAGGGCTTCAGTGGCGCCCTCCGGCGTCAGTAGGCCCATCGAGACTTGGTCTTCGATGTCGGCGCCCGACCAGAAACTGGCCCAGGTAGGCGTGTCGTGCGTGTTGACGCTCGCCAGAACTTCGGCGGACGGCTCTTTGAGTGGTGGTTTCTTGTCTGATTGGAAGGAAAACTGTGCGACGTACAGGCGATCAATACCACGCTCGCTCATGCGGTTGCGCACGTGGGCCGGAACGGTGCCGAGGTCCTCGCCGACGACCATCGACTGGTTGCGGTGCGACTCGATCGAGAGAATGGCGTAGAGCTCTTCGGCGGGGTACCGCACGTAGGTTCCTTCGCTGGCGGTCGCTCCCTGCGGGATCCAGTAGAGCCGGTGCAGCCACATGAAATGATCGACGCGCAAAATTCCGGCGTAGCGCAGGTGGTTGCGGATGATGTCGGTTAGATGACGGTAGCCGTCCTCGCGGATGCGCTTCGGGTGCAGTGGCGCGAATCCCCAGTTCTGGCCCTGAGTGAAAAATCGGTCAGGAGGCGCGCCGCCGTTCGAACCGCTCGCGTAGCAGGTCGAGTTGCTCCAGACGTCGTAACTCTCAGGATGCACGCCCAGCGGCAGGTCGAGATAGAGACCTGGTTGGCCTGCCCGCTCGGCAAGCGCTGTGAGCTGTGCGTCGGCAGCCCACTGCGAATAGACGTGTAAGTTACGAGCGTCAGCGTCGTAGCCCTTGGGCACCCCGCACCGCTCGATCGTGGCGCGGAATCGCGCGTAGTCGTTGAGGTGGGGTCTGGTGCTCGCGAACTGCTCAAGCTCCGCGCGGCGCTCGGGGTCAGCGAAGGCTGTAGAGGAAAGCTCGGAGAGAATACGGCGGCGCATCGCTGCTTGTCCGCGGTAGTCGACGAGCGGTTCTGAGCGGAAGCGAGCAATCTCTCCTGACGATTCCGCACGCGCCAGCGCGTCGCGGGCCATGGTTGACTGGTGCCACTCCGGGGTGTTCCGTGGATCAACGTAGAACTCGTTCCAGAAGAGGCGGCTCGCTGGCACGTAGGGGCTGTACTCGAACGGTTCGTCAAGATAGGCCGCGAGCATGGGTAACGTACCGACGAAGCGACCGCCTTGCGCTTGGACCCAGTCGAAGAGGCGACCGAGGTCAGAAAACGACCCAGCACCCCAGCTTTCTTCGGAGTGCAGCGCGTAGAGCGGCATAAATGCGCCCCACGATCGATCAATGGTGTCCGTCTGCCAGCACTGAGCTGGTGCAGCCAAGATCAGGGTCGTCGTGCTCGATGAGCCGACCTCGATGCGCAGCTGGTGGCGTCCGATCGGCAGTAATTCCGGCAGCGACAGGATTTTGGCGACGAACCGAGCGCTGCCAATGTCGACGCGACCGCAGGTCCGTAGCTCCGCAAGCGAGACGTGGCCCGATCGCTCTTCGCCAGATTCGAGCGTGAGCGTCCAGGCTGCCGTGGAAGAAGATTCACTCGCGGGCAAGCGGAGCGCCATTCGGATTCCCGAGCCACCCCAGGCAACGCTCACCGGTGGAGCGAGAGTTCTCCAGCGAGTAAGATCGTCGTCGCGCAGCGCATCGGCGGCGTCGTGGAGTGTCTCAATCGGCGCGCCAAGTTCGCGTAAGACGGCGATGAGTGTATCGACCGACGCGGAGCGCTGGCGTCGAAAGCCGTCTCGGTAGCGGCAAAAAACTCCTCGTCGCTGGGCCAGACGCTCCAGCGATGCAATCGACTTGCTTGAGGTCATCGCGCAGTCCGTGGATCAGACAGAGAGAGCAGTGCTGAGGAGTACGCCATTAGTGTGTACCGCCCGCCCGAGGCTTGGCCACTGGAATCACCGGTATCAAACTTCGTCGTCCAAAGACGATCGCTCAGCTTCAGGGGAACCCGAAACTCAGCGGGTTCGGCGGAGGTGTTGATGAGGTAGAGCAGGGGTGTCGCGTTCATCTCACCGGGTCCAATCAGGACGCCTAAGTGGTGATGATGAGACTCGGCCCAGCGATTGGCGTTGATCCGTTCGCCGGCGGTGTTGTACCAGGCGATATCTCGCCAGTCCGAGTTGAGCCCCGTTTTTCCGTCGTAGAACTTGCGGCGGCGCAGTGTCTGGTGCTTCTTGCGGATACTCAAGACCGTCCGGACGAACTCCCGCAGGTCCTTCTGTTCCCGTGACAACTCCCAATCGACCCAAGCAATCTCGTTGTCTTGGCAGTAAGCGTTGTTGTTGCCCTGCTGTGTGCGTCCCAGTTCATCGCCGGCTGCGATCATTGGTGTTCCGCTTGATAGCAGGAGTGACGCGAGCATGTTCTTCTGCTGACGCAAGCGAATAGCGTTGATCTCGGGATCGTCGGTCGGCCCTTCCGCACCATAATTGGCGCTGTTGTTGTGGTTGTCGCCGTCGCGATTATCTTCTCCGTTGGCGATGTTGTGCTTGTTCTCGTAGCTCACCAGGTCCCGCAGGGTGAACCCGTCGTGGGCGATGACGAAGTTCACGCTCGCGCTGGGTGCCCGGTTGCTGTGTTGATAGAGGTCCGCGCTACCAGCGAAGCGCGTAGCGAAGGCACCCAACTTATTCGCATCACCCCGCCAGAAGCTACGCATGTCATCCCGATACCGACCGTTCCATTCGGACCAGCCGGTAGGGAATCCGCCGACGCGGTAGCCCTCTGGTCCGAGATCCCACGGCTCTGCGATCAGCTTGACCTGTGAGAGGACGGGATCTTGGTTGATGGCCGCAAAGAAGGTGGCGTCACGGTCAAAGCTGTCGCTGCCTCGGCCCAGAATCGACGCGAGGTCGAAGCGGAAGCCGTCGACGTGCATCTCTTCGACCCAGTAGCGTAGCGAGTCAATAATCATTTTCAATACGAACGGCTGGCGTAGGTCTAACGTGTTGCCTGTGCCGCTGTAGTTGACGTAGCGGTCTCGCTCGTCTGTCGGGAGACGATAGTAGGCCGCATTGGCCAATCCGCGCCACGAGAGAATCGGGCCGCGCTCATTGCCTTCGCATGTGTGGTTGTAGACGACGTCGAGTAGCACTTCGATGCCAGCGGAATGCACACTCTGGACCATTTGCTTGAACTCGCGGACCGCACCGTGTGGCGTCTGGTCATGGGCGTAGCCGGGGTGCGGCGCAAAGAAGCCCAGCGTGTTGTAACCCCAGTAATTACTTAGGCCTAGTTGCTTGAGATGCTGCTCGCTGGCGAAGTGCTGTACTGGCAGCAGTTCGATAGTGGTGACGCCTAGATCTTTCAGATAGCGGGTGATTGGCTCGGAACCAAGCGCCGCATAAGTGCCTCGCAACTCAGATGGGACATCGGGGTGCTGAACGGTCAAGCCCTTGACGTGCGCCTCGTAGATCACGGTGTCTCGCCAGGCGGTCTGGGGCAGCGTGTCGCCGGACCAGTCGAAGCTGTTATCTGGAACCGCAGCCAAGGGGGCGAAGGCGGCGCTGTCGTGCGAGTCGAGTTGTGCCGTCGCCTCTGGACTTTCTGGAAGTCCGTCTACCGCCGCATAGCTGAAGAGTGAGTCGTCCCACGTCAGCTGCCGTCCGATGGCGCGAGCGTAAGGGTCGAAGAGCAGCTTGGCGGGATCGAAGCGATGTCCCGTCCTGGGGTCGGAGGGACCGTGAGCACGGTACCCGTAGAGCTGCCCAGGTATGAGGTCGGGGAAGTAGCCGTGCCAAACGTGGCCGATGCGCGCTGGCAGGTCGATCCGACAAGACTCTTCAGCGTCAGCCGGGTTCGCAAACAGGCACAATTCCAGCCGCTCCGAGTCGGGCGCAAAGACGGCGAAATTCACCCCCTGCCCATCCCAGGTGGCACCTAGCGGGTCAGGCATTCCTGGTTGGAGTTGCGGGCGGTGCGACATCGTCCCTGAAAGGCCACTGTAGCATCGCAGGAATAGGCTGCTAGGATGCGACAGAGCGCCATGAACAAGAGTGTCGTCGCATTGCTCGTGATCGGAATCGTGGTCTGCTGCGGATTCGCCTGGAATCTGTTTGAGCGGGCGACTGAGTTGGGCCCCGATGTCGAAATCGCCGAGGAGCGGGGCGAGGCGCTGGTGCAAGCCCTCGATCTCACGAACGACGAGGCTGTTCGGAGCTTGGATGCGATCGAGGCGGCAGAGGCTCTGCAACGCCGGGCTCTCGATGAAACTGCCGAAGAGTCCCGTCGCGCCATGCAGGCTGACCGGGACCGCACCTCGGCACAAGGGGCCAAAGATCGTGCGGAGCGAACCACCGCGGTCGCGCGAGCTGCCGAAGCCGCCTCGGAGAAAGACGCCGAGGAACAGCGCCGACAGCGTCGAGCCGAGTGGCAGCGACTAGGGGCCGCCCTCAGGAAAGTCGCGACGACGACGGCGAGCGAATGGACATATTCGGCGAGCTTAGACGCGTTGCACGTCGACGCGAAGGGCTTGTTGGACCGCGAGTCTAGAGAGTTGCTGAGTCGGCTGGCAGGTGTCCTGCTGGCGAACTATGGGTACTCGGCGAGTCTTGCGGGCAGCGACTCCGCTGCGGTTCGTGCGTATCTCGTTGAGGTCGGCGTCCCGCAAGGGGCCCTAGCGGTGAATAGCAGTCGAGGCTTGGTAGTCCTCGAACTCACTGATACCGTGCTCGATTAGCCCGGTGTGTCTGGACCGGGCGCGCCGTATTCCACGTTCACCAAGAAGAGACCAACAGCAGGCGCGGTGGGTCCGGCGGTACGTCGATCACCGGCCGCGAGGATCGCGCCGATCGAATCTACGGACATGTTGCCACGACCGACCTCCAGCAGTGTCCCGACGATGTTACGAACCATGTTGTAGAGAAACCCGGAGCCTCGGACTCGATAGATCAGCCTTGGACCCACCCGCTCGAGCTTGGATGAGTAGATCGTGCGGACCGTTGAAAGCCGATCAGCCCCATTGTTGGTCGCCAACGACTGAAAGTCTTGTTCTCCCTCGAACAATGGCGCTGCACGAACCATCGCGGCTTCGTCGAGCGGGTAGGGGTGGTGCCAGATGTATCGCCGCTCGAACGGCGGGCAGACGCCGTCGCGCCACCAGCGATACTCGTATGTCTTGGCGGTCGCAGAATGCCGAGCGTGGAAGTCGGGTGCGACTTCCTCCACCGACAGAATGCGGATCGCTGGTGGTAGCTGGCAGTTGAGTGCCTTCTGCAGGTTTTTCAAAGGGATGCGGTTGGCTAGCTCAAACGAGGCGACCTGAGCTAGGGCGTGGACCCCTGCGTCGGTTCTTCCGGAGCCGAATATCTTGACCGGTTTCCCTTCCACCTTGGCGATTGCCGCCTCGATCTCCAATTGAATGGTGCGCTGGCCTGGTTGGACTTGCCAGCCTGCAAATCCGGTGCCTTCGTAGCAAATGGTGAGCTTCAGATTGCGCATTGGGAGGCCAGACCTTTATTGTCAGGGATAGGGCTGGTTGCCGGCGTACGGAAGTGCTGGGGCAGAACATCGTAACCCCTCGGGTACTTCGCACGCCTTTTCTAACTTGCGGCCTCACCTTCTCTGGGGCTGGCGCTTCACATTTCTGAGCCACCCCTAACAAGCCAAGATGAATAATAAGCAGCTCCTGAACTCTCTCCTTGCGGTGATTCTGGTCGCTCAGCCCCTCGCGGTCTCCGCCCAAGACACACAGGGGACTCGGATCGACTATTCGAAGGGCCCGAACACCTTTCCGAATTTGTTCCGGGCGTACGACACCCCAGTCGTGCCGGATATCCAACTGGCGAATTCCGATCGCTTGGACCAACTGCTGAGCCAAGGCACGCTCTACCTGTCCCTCGACGATGCGCTGGCGCTGGCGATTGAGAATAACCTCGATCTCGCCGTTGCACGGTACAACCCGATGCTCGCCGATACGGACCTGCTGCGGGCCAAGTCGGGTCAACAGCTGCGCGGTGTCCAAACGCAGATTTCAACCCTATCGACCGGCACCTCCATAGGTGGTGGTGGCGGCGGCGGTGGAGAAGCGACTGGTATTACTGGTCGGGCGGGTGGCGGTGGTGCTGGCGGTGGTGGCCAGGGCGATGCGGCGAGCTTCTTCGGAACGCAGTCGGTTAATCTCGACCCGACCATGTTTGGAGGCCTCGACTGGGGACACAACTCCAATCCGCAGGCCTCGGACTTCGTCATTGGCTCAAACGTGTTGGTCATCGAAGACTCGACGGCATTTCTGGGTGTTCGCCAAGGCTTCATCACGGGCGCAACAGCGTCGGTCATCTACGCCAACAGGCACTCGGATTCGAGCTCAATCAACGCGAATCTCAACCCGACGAACCGCTCGAATATCACGCTCAGAGTCGAACAACCCTTGATGCGTGGATTCGGCAAGAGCGTGAACACACGCAATATCCGGGTCGCCAGGCGTAACCAAGTGATTACGGACTTGGCGTTCAAACAACAGGTCATTGAGGTTGTCGCTCGAGTAGCCGACCTTTACTGGGATCTTGTTAGCCTCCGCGCTGCCGCAGCATCGGCTCGCGAATCGCTAGACCTTGCCCAGAAGCTCTACCAAGACAATACGCGGCGGGTGGAGATCGGCACCCTGGCCGCGATTGAGGTCGTGCGAGCTGAGGCAGAAGTTGCTGCACGAGAGGAAGAATTGACTATCGCCGAGACGAGAGTTCGACTGCAGCAGACGCTGTTCAAGAACGCTATCAGCGTAAACGGCATGTCTTCGCCGTCTCTGGCTAGCTCCCGCATCATGCCGACAGACTCGATCAATGTGCCAGCGTCCGAGGATCTGGGCCCTACCGAAGAGCTCATGCGCTTGGCGTTGGCAATCCGACCGGATATCGAACAGTCGCGACTGCGCCTCGGTAATACGGATATCAACCTTAAGGCCATTCGCAACGCTCGCCTACCGAGCGTGAACTTGAGCTTTGACTTCACCAACAACGGCTTGGCAGGTCAGCTCAATCCGAACTTTCAGGGCAGCTCGATTCCGTCGGAATTCTTCATCGGCGGCCCGGGTACTGCTTTTAAGCAGATCTTGCGGCGCAATTTCCCTGACTACCAAGTGGGCATCAATATCAATATTCCGCTGCGGAACCGCCAGGCACAAGCTGATCTCGCGGCTACACTGCTCCAGAAGCGCCAAGCCGAGATAGGCCTCACACAAGCGTCGAATTCAATCCGGGTGGACGTGCAGAATGCGGTGATCGGTGTTGAGCAGGCGCGAGCACGCCACAACTCCGCCGTAAAGACGGTTACCTTACAGCAGCGGACTCTTGAGGCAGAGCAGAAGAAATTCGACCTGGGTGCCTCCACGATCTTCTTGGTCGTCCAAGCCCAACGCGACCTCGCGATCGCTCGCTCGCAGGAGATTGCAGCCGAGAACAACTACGTAGTGGCGCGCACGGCGCTCGACCAAGCGACTGGGCGCATCCTGGATGCCCACAACATCACCTTGGAAGAAGCGGTCCACGGGCGTGTGGCGCGGCCTGCCAACGCCATTCCCTCTAACTAGCGGTACGACGGACGAGGATTTCGCGAAGGCGCGATAGTAGCCGCTTGGTATCCTGGACTCTTTGTTTCCGGAGGTTTCTGTCTTGAGTCAAGCTCTCGAAGGTCATGTCGCTGTTGTCACTGGAGCCAGCAAGGGGCTGGGTCGCCAGATGGCTGAGTCACTCGCCGCTGGTGGCGCGTCGGTCGCGCTCGTCGCTCGTAGTTCTGATCTGCTCGACAAAGTCGCCGCCGGTATCCGTGAGAACGGGGGCACCGCCGAAGCCATCGTCGCTGATGTCACTGACGAGGCTGCGGTTGCGGAAGTGGTCGAACAGGTGACCGAGCGCCTCGGCGTCTGCGACATCCTGATTAACAACGCGGGCATTAACAACCGCAAGTCGATCGTCGATTTCTCTTTGGCGGAGTGGAACGAGATCTTGGCAGTCAATCTCTCTGGACCGTTCCTCTGCTCGCGCGCCTTCGTACCGGGCATGAAGGAGAAGAAGTGGGGACGCATCATCAACATGACGTCGATCATGACCCACATCTCCCTTCCCAACCGGACCGGCTACTCGACGACGAAGGCGGGTTTGCTGGGCTTCACCAAAGCGCTGGCGCTCGAACTCGCGTCCGATGGCGTAACAGTAAATGGCATTAGCCCGGGTCCGTTTGCGACAGAGATGAACAAGCCGCTAATCGAAGATCCCGAAAAGAACAAGATGTTCCTTGAACGGATTCCTCTCGGACGCTGGGGCAAGGTCAAGGAGATCGGTTCTCTCGCCGCCTATCTTTGCTCGGAAGATGCTGGCTTTATCACCGGTACTGACATCGTCATTGATGGTGGCTGGATCGCGCAGTAGCTGACTCCCTGGAAACTGGAGCGGCAGTCCCTCCGCTGGGGCTGCCGCTTTTTGTCAGCCGCCGTGAACGGCTAGCTTGCGGGCCATCCGGTCCCAGAACCATGCTCCGAACGTGAGCAGCACCGCTGCCCACAGCCACTGAGTGGCCAGGGTCTCGACCAGCACGGAGCCGTTTAACTTGCCAAGATAGATGCGCAATGGCGTGTAGGCAATGTGCTGGAACGGCAACCACTGCATTGCCGCCGCAATTGCTGGCGGGAACATAGTAATGGGCACCAGCAAGCCAGACAGCAGCTCCTGCACATAGAATTTCGCTCGAAGCAGCCCCAGAATCGACTTCATCCGAATTGCCAAGGCCCCGACAATGAAGTTCATGGCCGCGACCAGTACGACGCTGCCGACCAACGCCAAGCCAAAGGCTCCCGCATGAAGTGCGCTGGCTGGCGCTTGGACCGGGAATATCAACAGCACGGCGGCGGCAGTCGGTCCGGTCAACAACAACACTCGGAAAGCCGCTTCGCCAAAGGCTTGGCCCAGATACATCGTCTGTGTGCTGGCAGGCTTGAGCATCGATAGGACGATGTCGCCGTTCTGCACGTCTGTCGCAATATTTTGGTCGATATTGTTGAAGTAGATCGAGCGGATCATCCATCCCACTGCCACGTAGGTCGTCATCTCTGCTAGGTCGAACCCTGTCGCGAGGTCTGAATCCGAGGCGTATAGCGCTGTCCAGATGAAGTAGTACACCGAGACGTTGAGCAGGTAGGTAACAACGCCGGTGTAGTAGCGCAGCCGAAAGGCCAAAATGTTGACGAAGCCGATCCGAGCATACTCGCGATAGCAACGCAGCAGACGAGCGAGTTCTCGGATCATTGGCGGAGAGGGCGGCTCTGCTAGCCTGAGCAAAGGCCAGTCGTACAGATGAACCTGCTGACAAGAACCCTGCTTGCGACACTAGCGGTAGTCGCCCTTTCCCCAGTCTACGGAACTTTGGTACCGCGACTCAGTTTTGAGGAACTCGTGGGGCAGTCTGAAGTCGTCGTCCAAGGCCGAGTGGTCTCTGTCCGCGTCGCTTGGGACGCCAATCATGCCTCGCTCTGGACCCACTACGAGGTCCGAGTAGACGACACCCTCAAGGGCTCGCGGGGCCCGATGCTCACCATTCAAGAGCCGGGAGGTGAACTCGATGGTGTGCGGATGGAAATCGTCGGAGCGCCGCATTACGAACTCGGCGAAGAGGTCGTTGTTTTTGCCTCGCGAACGCCATTAGGACTGAGAACCTGTGGTTGGGGTCAAGGCCGTTTTGTCATCGAAGGACTGTGGGACAGAAGCGGGTCCGCAACGACCAAGGAGCTATTCAGCTCGTCTCGCCCCAGGGCAAGTCGTTACCGGCTCGCGCTTCGTCGCTAATCGATGAGGATCTCACAGCCTTCAAGCAGAGGATTCGTACAGAGGCCGCACGACAGGCCGCCTTCAAATAGGGGTTTTTGTCGTTTCCGGCCTGACCGACGAAATAGCTTGAACGAGATTTCTGCACGTGTGTTATCCTAGGAGAGCTTTACCTCTCCATAGAGGCGCAGGACACGTGTGTATTGACCAAGTGCTCATTCGCTCTGCAGGTTTAAGCAAAATCTACTAAATAGTTAAGGACGAGCTCTTCATTCTCGAATGGGCTATAACATTTACTTCGGCAATCTTCCCGAGTGGGCTACAGCGGACGACATCCGCTCATGGCTTGACTCGAGCGATCTCGTCGCAGACGCCATCCGTGTGATCCGCGACTTTGAAACACAGGAATCGAAAGGCTACGCCTTTATCGAAGCTCCTAATGAGGACGAGATGGAGTCGATCATTGGTCGATTCCATCGCGCTCCTATCGACGGCAAGCTATTGCGTGCCAAAGCTGCACATCCCAAAGGCGAAAAGACCCGGCCCGCGACGACTCGTCGGCCACGACGTCGCCGCGAGGAAGCAACTGGTGACGGTGGAGGCGGACGACCCGCCAGCAGTGGCAATGGCAAGAAGGAACAGGTAGGGACGCTCGGCGAGGCCCTGCAGAAGGCGCTCTAACACAGAGTCTTCAGTTCAGGTGCCTAGCACCGCGACAGCCGCGCCCCTCCCGGCGCGGCTTTTTGCGGGCCCAGGGGTCGCCCTTGGATCGGTTTCGGAACGCGAGATGCCCCGCGCTTTGGCACGGGGCATCTGTAGTTGGAACCGCTGGCCGCGAGCTAGGTGAACTCGCTCTGCATCTTGCCCAGGCGGGCATCGATCGGGACGAACTCCCGCTCGCTGGCACCCAGATACAATTGCCGCGGACGAGCGATCCGGCGTTCCGGATCCTCCATGAACTCTTCCCAGTGTGCCAGCCAGCCGACGGTGCGGCCAATTGCGAACAGCACGGTGAACATTTCGGGTGTGAAGCCCATCGCTTCGTAGATGATCCCCGAGTAGAAATCGACGTTCGGGTAGAGGCGCCGCTTGATGAAGTAGTCATCCTCGAGGGCGATGCGCTCTAATTCGCGGGCAAGCTCGATCTTCGGGTTCTTGCCGGTGACTTCAAAAACCTGATCGGCGATCTTCTTGATGACTTGCGCTCGGGGATCGAAGTTCTTGTAGACGCGGTGGCCAAAGCCCATGAGGCGCCGCTCGCCTTCCTTGACTTCCTTGATGAAGGCGGGGATCTTCTCCATCGATCCGATCTCATCGAGCATGGTGAGAACAGCCTCGTTGGCACCGCCGTGCAGCGGTCCGTAGAGGGCTCCGGCGGCACCCGACACGCCGATATACGGATCGGCATTCGAGCTCGTGATGCTCCGCATTGTCGATGTGGAGCAGTTCTGCTCGTGATCGGCATGCAGGATGAACAATACATCCAGCGCGCGCGCTAGCACGGGGTCCGGCTGGAACTTCGGCTCGGCTCGGCGCCAGAGCATATTCATGAAGTTCTCCGTGTAAGAGAGGTCGATATCAGGGTAGACGTAGGGCATGCCCAGACTATGGCGGTAGGCGTAGGCGGCCATCGTCGGCATCTTACTGATGAGACGAAGCTGCTGCAGGCGCCTGTTCGTACGGCTCTGAATGTTCTTTGCGTCGCGGTAGAGCGTAGAAAGGGCCGCTACGGTGCTGACGAGCATCCCCATCGGATGGGCATCGTAGAGAAACCCGTCCATGAACTTTTTCACGTTCTCATGCACCATCGTGTGGTGCTTGACGTCGGAATCCCAGTTCGCGAGCTCCCCGTGGGTTGGCAGTTCACCGTAGAGCAGCAGGTAGCAGACCTCGGTATAGGTGCAGCTCTCGGCCAGCTTCTCGATCGGGTAGCCACGGTAGCGCAGGATTCCCTTATCGCCGTCGATATAGGTGATACGACTCGTGCAGGACGCCGTGTTGGTATACCCGGGGTCGTAGCTCATCATCCCGAATTCTTCAGGATCTTCCTTGATCTGTCGCAGGTCCATGGCCCGCACGGTGCTATGTCGTATCGGAATATCGAATGAGCTATTCGTGCGGGAATCAGTGAGCTTTAGAGTCGGGTCGTCCAAGAAAACCTCCAGGCAGCGCCTACAACCTAGGCAGGCTAGCAGGATAGCAAACCTCTTCTTGGAGGCCTGTCCGCTGAGTCACTTACCGCGACAGCCAGCGTCTAACTGAGCAAGTCGTGGACAACCTTTCCGTGGACGTCAGTGAGGCGGAAATCCCGCCCCATGAACGGGTAAGTTAGCCGCTCGTGGTCGAATCCAAGCGAATGCAGGATCGTCGCCTGCAGGTCATGCACGTGTACCGGGTCTCGCGCCACGGTGAGACAGAGTTCGTCCGTCTCACCGTGAACATAGCCGCCTTTCATGCCGCCCCCGGCCATCCACATCGAAAAGGCGCTGGGGTGATGATCGCGTCCAGCGTTGGCCGCTTCTTCGGGCTTGCGGATCTCCACCATGGGAGTTCGCCCAAACTCACCTCCCCAGACCACTAGTGTCTCGTCTAGCAGGCCTCTGCGCTTGAGATCTTTGATCAGGGCGGCCGTCGGCTGGTCAGTCTCCTTCATCCGTTTGGGGAGACGTTCGTTCAAATAAGTATGATCGTCCCAAGAAGCGTCCATCATCAGGACGAAACGCACACCCCGCTCGACCATTCGGCGAGCCAGCAAGCAGTTGGAGGCGTATTGCTTGCGGTGCTCGTTCTCACTTTCGATGCCGTACATCTCCAGCGTCTCGGCGGATTCGTCCGAGAAGTCCATCAGGTCCGGTGCCTCCATCTGCATCCGGAATGCTAGCTCATAGGAGGCGATCCGCGAGTCAATTTCGCTATCGCCGACTTCTTCTTGCCGCAACCGGTTCATGTCTCCGACGAAATCGATCGTTTGCCGCTGCGTGGAGCGGTTGATACCCTCTGGATTCGAGAGGTAGAGGATTGGGTCGCCTTGGCTTCGAAAGGGCGTGCCCTGATAGAGGGAGGGCATGAAGCCTGAAGAGAAGTTAGTCGTGCCGCCTGATGTCCCCTTGCCAGAGGTCAATACGACGAAGCCTGGCAGATTCTCCGACTCGGACCCCAATCCATAGAGCGCCCAAGCGCCCATCGTTGGGCGTCCGGGCATGATGCTGCCGGTGAAAAGCAGTAACTGGCCGGGGTGGTGGTTAAAGGCGTCGGTCTTCATCGACCGTATCAGGCAAATATCGTCAGCAACCTCGCCGAGATGAGGTGCCAGCTCTGATAGCTCCATTCCCGATTGGCCTTGTGGCGAGAACTTGAAGCGGCTTGCCATCACCTTCGCTGTCGGCTTGATAAACGCCAGCTTCATGTCACGGGTCATCTCGGGCGGCAGGGAACTTCCGTCGTACTTTTCTAGTGCTGGCTTGGGGTCAAATAGCTCGAATTGGCTCGGCCCGCCTCCCATGAACATATAGATGATGTTCTTGGCTTTGGGAGCAAAGTGCGCAGCGACGGCACCGCCAGCAGCGATGCCGTCAGACGCCATCAGGTCGCTCAACGCCCAAGCACCCATGCCGTGAGCGGCGGTACGCAGAAACTCTCTCCGGTTGGCCAGCGGTGAGCGCCGCATGATCTGCCTCAGGTCCATCGTTCTATACCCTACTCCCGCGTCACGAACTCGTCGAGGTTCATCAAGCCGCGAGCGATACCGGTCCAAGCTGCTAGGTCGGCGCGGTTCTGACCGGCTGGAACGATTGGTGCGGTGCTCACGGCGGCCTCGGCCTCATCCGCGAAGTGCGCCTGCTGCAACCGATGAAATACCTGCACGCGCTCGGCCTCTTGCTGGGTCGCCTCGCGGCCCAACGCCAAGCTAAACATGCGCTCCAGTCGTCCGTCGAAGGCATCGTCGTCTTGCACCACGCGCAGCGCCAGAGCCTGCGCCGCTTCGAGAAAGACTGGATCGTTCAGTAGGTTCAGCGCCTGGAGCGGCGTATTCGTTCGCTCTCGCCCGACGTTTGTCGTCAAACTATCTGGTGCGTCGAAATTGACCAGCATCGGATAGGGCGAGGTACGGCGAAAGAAAATATACATCCCCCTCCGGTAGCGGTCGGGACCGATGTCTTCTGGCCACTCTTTTCGAGAATAGCTCAGCTCATTTACACCGTCCGGCTGCGGCGGATAGATGCTGGGGCCGCCTACCCTCTCAAACAACAGGCCACTTACTGCCAACGCGTTGTCGCGAACCAATTCAGCAGGCAGCCGCAAGCGGTTCTGGCGTGCGAGCCAGGTGTTTTCGGGGTCGCGTTCGGTGAGGTCTGGTCGCGCCAGTGAAGATTGGCGATAGGTCGCCGAGGTCACGACCAGCCGCAGCGTCTGTTTCCGGCTCCATCCGTTCTCGACGAAGGACCGGGCCAACCAATCGAGTAGATCGGGGTGCGATGGCTCTTTGCCTTGAGTACCGAAATCGTTTGACGTGGCAACGATACCGGTACCGAACAGTTGCTGCCAAATACGGTTCACGGTGACACGGGAGGTCAGGGGATTCTCTGGATCTACCAGCCATTCCGCAAAAGCCAGTCGAACCGGTTTCGAATCCGCAGCGAAAGGATTCAGCACCGCCAGAGTGCCCGGTTGCACCTCGACACCCTGGGCACGCCAGTCGCCGCGCAGCGCGAGGTAGGCTGGCTGCGTCACCTCACGAGCGGACATCGTGTAGGCCATCGTCCGGGCTGGGAGGACGTCTGCCGCGAGACTCGCCACATCTTGTTGAACTTTCTTGAGCAGCGCTTCGGTTGCTTCCTCCTTGTTGAAGACGGGGCCAATTGTCCTGAGAAACCAATCGTGTCGCCGGTCGAGATCAATGTCGGTAAGCGCCGATTCATCTGACCGCATGAGCCAATCAGGGCGATCGTTGGCCGCGCGCCACTCGGTAACCACCATGTCCCAATCGGTGTTGACACCGGGTTGCTCCATCGTCTGGAGCACCATGGTGCGCCACTGGTCAAAGAGCTTGTCGGCACCGTAGCGTTGCCAGACCTGCGCCCGCAGGCGTCGGTAGACCGGATACGCCGCCGCGAAATCATCTGCCGCGACCGGCAGCGGCGCATCGATGTCCGACTCGATGGCATTGTTGAAATTGGCGAAAAGCTGGTAGAACTCCTTCTGCGAAATGGGGTCGTACTTGTGGTCGTGGCACTGGGCGCAGCCCACTGTCAGGCCGAGCCATACGGTGCCGACGGTGCTTGTGCGGTCGAGAGTCTCCTCAAAGCGCTTCTCGCCGTTCTTGGTGCCGGCCTCTCGGTTCTTGATCCCGTTACGGAGGAAGCCTGTCGCTACTCGCTGCTCCAACGTGACGTTGGCAAGCAGGTCGCCAGCCAACTGTTCGATCGTGAAGCGATCAAACGGCATGTCCGAGTTCAGTGCGTTGATGACCCAATCTCGCCAACGCCAGGCATGGGGACGCAACGGGTCTCGCTCGTACCCGGCAGAGTCGGCGTAGCGAGCCGCGTCGAGCCAAGGGATCGCCTGACGTTCGCCGTAGTGCGGTGAGGAGAGCAGACGGTCGACCAGCCGTTCGTAGGCATTCGCGCTATCGTCACCGAGAAATGCCGCGACCTCTTCAGGGGCCAACGGTAGGCCCGTGAGGTCGAAGGCAACACGCCGGGCTAGGGTTGAGCGATCCGCTTCGGCTGAGGGCGAGACGCCCTCTGCTTCTAGCCTGGCCAGTACGAATCGGTCGATCGGGTTTCGCACCCAGTTCTTTTGGTCTATCTCGGGCAATACTGGCCTCGCCACCGACCGAAAGGCCCAGTGCGAAGCCCCCGACGATGCGTTCGCTGCCGTGCCTTCGGTCTGCGGCCAGACTGCTCCGGCATCGATCCACTCGGCGATCGCAGTGGTTTCTGCAGCACTCAGGCGCGCACCACCCGGCGGCATCTTGAAGCCCTCTCGGTCGCTGCGGACACGGTCTAGCAGTTGGCTGGCCGCAGCGTCTCCGGGGATCAGCACAGCGCCCGAGTAACCACCCTTTAGGGCATCCGCGGCGCGATCGAGCCGCAGGCCACTCATCTGCTGCGAAGGTCCGTGACAGGCGTAGCAGCGCTGATGGAAGATCGGCTCGATATCCCGTGAAAATTCAGCGGCGACTAGCGACGACGCAGCCGCCCAAGAGACAACAAGAAGAACACCGACACGCACGCTTGAAAGTATACCGGCACACGGGGTGTCTCGGGACGTCAACGCGATAACAGCGAACTTGGCACTGGCTCGGCGCCGTGCAGTCTGGCCGGTGCCTACTTGCCGCTAAAGCGGGTGACGATCACGATACCTGCGGTGACCAGTCCCGCTCCGATTAGAAGTTCGGGGTGGATCGTCTCATCGAATAGCCAAGCACTCAAGAACACGCCGAAGAACGGCACCAAGAACGCGAACATCGAGAGCAGGCCCGCCGCGTGCTTCTGGAGCAGCTGAGTCCATGTGACGAAGCAGAACCCGCCGATCACCGCGCCCTGAAATAGGATCGCCGCCACCGGAGACCAACTCAGTGGCTGAAGCAGCGGTGGCTCGAGCAACCACGCAAAACCAAAAAATACCGGCAGAGCGAACGACATTTGCCAAATCACCGGTTTGAACGTGTTCACGCGCTGTACCAGCCGTCGCGTATATAGAGCCCGAATCGCCAGCAGTGCTGCCGAGAAGATCAGAATCAAGTTCCCCAGCATCGGATTGGGTGCGAGAACTTCGTCCGGTCGGCCAACCGCTACATAGCTCATACCGATTACAGCCAGAGCGAGGCCGAGCAGCCGTCGGAAATTTAGCTTGTCCTCGCTGTCGACGAAGTGTCCGAACAGGTTGGTGAAGACCGGGTGCGCGTTCAGCAGCACCACGCCGTAAGCAGGCGAAGTCATACTTACGCCTAGGTTCAAGCAACTGATCTGAGCCGCAAATAGGCTTCCAAGCAAGAGCACCGAGCCCCAGTCTTCGCGCCGAGGCATCAAGTCCGCGCGCTTGATCCAGGCCCAAACCAGAACCGTTGCCCCACCCAAGAGAAACCGCCAAAACGCGCTCCAAAACGGAGGCAACGTCTCCAGGCCGAGCTTGATCGCAACGATATTGCCACCCCAGAGGATAGAAACCCACAGGGCGAGCATGCCGCTCGAAAAGCTAAGAGGTTGCGGTTTCATACACCGGTACTTCTGCTCCGACTCACTCTTTTTCGGTTTGGCGGAGAATCCGTCCTGCTATCGTGCTGCGTCGCGTAGGATCTCAAGGACGTGCCGCGGACGGCGTTCCGTGAAATGCGAGATCTGTTGGCGGCAAGAGACGCCTGTTACGGCGATCTCCGTATCTGGGCTGGCGGCTTCAACGGCCGGGAACAGTCGCTCCCTGCCGATGCTTTCTGATATGTCGTAATGCTCTTTCTCGAAGCCAAATGATCCCGCCATGCCACAACAGCCGGAGTTGACTTCCTCCACTTGGCAATCGGGTATCATCCGCAAGGCTTCAAGGGTCGGCGCCGTGCCAATGTGGGCTTTCTGGTGACAGTGGCCGTGCAACAGCACGTTCTTGACGGGCTTGAGATTGAGATCGAGCTTCCCTTCGCGGTTTTGCTCGACGAGGAATTCATCGACCATCCAGGCGTTTTCGGCGACCTGCTTCGTGCCATCACCTGCGACGAGGTCGTGATACTCATCGCGCAGCGTGAGCAAGCAACTGGGCTCGACGCCGAGCACCGGGATGCCCTCTTTGGCGTAGCGCGACAGCAGTCGCACGTTCTGCTCTGCCTTTCCGCGTGCGTCATCGAGCAATCCTTTCGAGATCATCGGACGGCCGCAGCAGACTTTCTCGGCTAGCACGACTTCGTAGCCACCAGCTTCTAACAACTCGACGGCAGCCTTGCCGACCTCGGGGTAGTTGTAGTTCGTGAAGCAATCGTTGAACAGCGCGACCTGCTGACCGCCACCGGTGCCGGAAGTTCCACGTTTGCCGAACCAAGCATCTAGCGTTTCAGAAGCAAATGGCGGTAGGTCGCGACGACGGTCGATTCCCAGAACCGCCTCATTGATGGCCTTCACAGGGCCGAGCTTCAGAGCCCAATTGGCCAGCCCAGCGAACTGAGAGCCCACTTTGTTGATGGTCTCGGCCGCTCCGAAAAAGCGCGTCCGCAAGGGCACGCCGTGCCTGTCGTAGTAGTGCGACAGAAATTCGTACTTGATCTTCGCGAGATCCACGTTCGACGGACACTCACGCTTGCAGCCCTTGCACTCCAAACACAGGTCGAGCGCCTGATACATTCTCTCCGACGTCAGCTCTTCTTCGGGCAGTTTTCCCGACAATGCCGCTCGCAGCAGGTTCGCTCTTCCGCGCGTCGAGTGCTCTTCTTCCAGCGTCGCCTGGAATGACGGACACATCGTTCCGACATTGCGTTTGCGGCACACGCCCGCGCCGTTGCACATCTCGACCGCTTGAGCGAAGCCGCCCTCTTTCGAAAAGTCGAGCTTCGTCTTGATCTGGACCGTCTGGTAACTGGCACCGTAGCGCAGGTCTTCGGTCAATTCTGGAGCGTTGACGACCTTGCCTGGGTTCAGTATGTTCTGCGGATCCCACAGGTTCTTGAGTTCGAGCAGGCCGCGATAGATCTCGTCGCCAAACAGCCAGCGGTTGTATTTCGAGCGGGCGATACCGTCGCCGTGCTCGCCGCTCATCGATCCACCATGCTTCATCACGAGCTGGAAGACCTCGTCGGCGATCTGGGTCATCTTGGTGACTTCAGACGGATCTTTCAGATTGACCATCGGGCGTATGTGCAAGCAGCCTACCGATGCGTGGCCGTAGTAGCCGCCCTGGGCGTTGTACTTGTCGAGTACGCCCGCGAAGCTGCGCAAGAACGCTGGCAGCTCCTTCAGCGGTACAGCCGGGTCTTCCACGAAGGCGATAGGCTTGTGATCGCCCCGCACGCCCATCATGATGCCGAGTGACTCTTTGCGCGTTTGCCAAATGTCCGCTTGGGTCTTGGCGTCGGTGACTTCGAGGTGTCCATATCCGAAGCCTTTGCTCTCAAGCAGCAACCGCAGCTTATGAACCTTGTCGGCGACCTCGGCGTCGGAATCGCCGTAATATTCGGTCACCATCAGCGCCTGCGCCTCGGGGTCGACAAAGCTGATGCGGTCTTTGAACTCGTCTAGCTTGCGCGCCTTCGACAGAATGAAGCCGTCGATCAGCTCGCAGGCCGAAGGCCCGGTGGCGACGATCTCTTCGGTCGAATCGACCGCATCAAACAGCGTCTTGAAGTGGGTGACCAGAATCGCCTTGTGTTTGGGCACGGGCACGATGCCGATCTTTGCTTCGACGATGACGCCGAGCGTACCTTCACTACCCACCACAATTCGAGCTAAGTTCAGTGGTCCCGGCTTGGCCGAGTACCCGGCTCCGTACGTGCCGTTGTTATTGATCAGCTCGTCGAGGTTGTAGCCGCTTACGCGCCGGAGAATCCGTGGGAACTTTTCTAGCGTTGCCGTGCGATACTTCGCTCCGATCGCGAGAGAGTCCCGGTAGAGTTTCGCCTCGAACGAATCCCCTCGGGTCAGCTGTTCGAGGCCGCCGTTCTCGACCGGTTTGAACCACGCCTCAGACCCATCCGACAGCACGACCTTTAGTTCGATGACGTGATCGATCGTCTTGCCGTAGAGGATCGAGTGCGACCCAGCGGAGTTGTTGCCAATCATGCCACCCAAGGTCGCGCGGCTGGCCGACGAAGTCGCTGGTCCGAACTGATAGCCCAGTGGACTCAGGTGGCGTCCGAGTTGGTCTTGCACCACTCCCGGCTCCACGCGGACCCATCGCTCCTCGACGTTCGTCTCGAGGATCTGGTTCATGTACTTCGAGAAATCGATGTGGACCGCTTTGCCCACCGCCTGTCCCGAGAGACTCGTCGCCCCGCCTCGCGGCAAGACCGGCACCTGATGCTGAGCGGCGAGTCGCACCGTCTCGACCACGTCACCCGCGTGACGCGGGATCACTGCGCCAATCGGCTCAATCTGCCACACACTGGCATCGGTCGAGTAAAGGATGCGGGAGTAGCGATCGAAGCGGACTTCCCCTTCTACCACGCCGCGAAGTGCGGCCTCGATTTCTTGGCGTTGCGACATGTGAATTGAAACTTGCCCAACCGAGTGCGGTTGAAGCGAGACAGCCGTCTTACGCCGTCTCGTTGGCCTGCGCCCGAACCACTCGCTCAAGGCGCTCAAGTCCCTTACCTATATTTTGGTCTGTTACGTTCGAAAACGAAAGCCGTAGTGTTGTGGGACCCGACTCGTCGACGAAAACGGCTGCCCAGGGATAAAGGTAATCTGGTCGGTTTCGAGCACATCACGCAGCAGATTCAGCGAATCGATCGCCGCTTGCAGCTCGATCCACAAGATCAACCCGTCCTAAATCACTCACCGGCCCAGCTGGACCAAGGGGAGGTACTGCGTCAAGTAGCGGGCGCTTTGGCGCAGCGACTCCAGCCGCGCCACCAATGTGCCTTCGTAGGCGCGATCTTCTACTTCGATGCAGACGGGCCCATCGTAGCCAGCATCGGTCAATGCGGAGAAGAACGCCGACCACTTGACGTCCCCGAGACCGGGCAGCTTCGGCGTGTGATACTCCGGCGGCAACGCTAACACACCAACGTCGTTCAGCCTCTCCCAATCGACTCGTACGTCCTTCGCGTGCGTGTGTCGGATGCGCTCCGCGAATTCCGTGATCGGCGCGATCTCGTCCATCTGTTGCCAGACCATGTGGGAAGGGTCGTAGTTCAGGCCGAAGAAAGGGCTCGGGATCTCCTCGAACATCCGTCGCCATATCGCCGGGCTATGCGCCAGGTTCTTCCCTGACGGCCACTCGTCGCCGCTGAAGAGCATCGGGCAATTCTCGATGCCGATCCACACGCCGCGGTCTTCGGCGTACTGGATCAACGGCTTCCAGGTCTTTAGAAAACGCGGCCAATTGTCCTCGACGGACTTCGTGAAATCCCGCCCAACAAACGTGGTGACTTTGTTGATTCCGAGCAGCGCCGACGCACGAATCACCTTCTTGAGATGGGAGACGGATGCTTTTGCCTCGGCCTTGTCCGGCGACAGCGCATTGGGATAGTAGCCCAGCGCGCTGATCCACACCCCACTCGATTTCAAGAACTCGTTGATATGGGCCGCGTCGGCCTTCTTGAGGCTAGTCACGTCGATATGGGTGACACCCGCGTAGCGCCGCTCAGCCTTGCCCGGAGGCCAGCACATCACCTCCACACAATCGAAGCCGGACCGCGCCGCGAATTCGATCAAGTACTCAAGAGTCTGATCCGCAAGAATCGCACTGTTAAACCCCAGTTGCATGGATGACAGCTTAGCGGAAGTAGATGGTTGCGCTGGGCGAGCATGATACTCTGGCGAACTTATGGTGGAAATCTGCTCTTCCGATGAATGGCGTCCGGCAGCGGAGCGGGCGCTGGAGTTCGCGCAGCATCAGGTCCGCGGGCTGATCGAGTCCGAGCCCGATTTCTACCCCATGTACACGGAGGGTGGTCGCTGGCGGCACGACAAGGAGGCCTGGACGCACTGGTGCGACGGATTCCTGCCTGGCATGATGTGGATCTTCGCCAAGAAGACCCACGACTCGTTCTGGTACGAGGCCGCTGAGCGTTACACCACGCCGCTGAAAGAGCGGAAGTTTGATCGCGACGTCCACGACCTCGGCTTCATCTTCTTCTCGACCTATCACCGCTGGCATGAACTCCGCAGTGACCCCGAACTCGATGCGGTTGTCATCGAAGCAGGTCGCACCTTGGCGAAGCGCTTCAACGAGAAAGGCGAGTATCTGAGTTCTTTCATGGGACCGGAGTCGATTTTCATTGACATCATGGCCAACGTCGGAATCGTCGCCTACGCAGCCCAGCAAACCGGCGACGCCGAGTTACTCGACATCGCCGTCAAGCACTGCCTAACCACCCGCAAGCGGCTAGTCCGCGGCGACGGTAGCTGCGCTCACGAAGGCATCTTCGATACCGAGACGGGTGAGTTTCTCCGTCAGTCAACCCAGCAAGGCTACCGGCCGGATTCGTGCTGGTCGCGTGGGCTCGCCTGGGCGATCTACGGGTTTACGTCGATGTATCAGGCAACCAAAGACCCGCGCTTCCTGGAGACGGCTCGCTCCTGCGCCAACTACTACATCCTCCACACACCAGCAGACGGAGTGCCGCTGATGGACTACGATTTCCCGCCCGACGTCGAGCAGCGCAAGGAGTCCTCCGCCGCTGCAATCGCTGCCGCTGGCCTGTTTCGCCTGGCGCAGGCCGTGCCTCATCCTGCTCAATCGGCACTCTATGACGGTATTGCCCGTCGCATCGTCATGACGCTCTCCGCGCCACCCTATCTCGCTTCAGCGACACCCGGCTGGGAAGGCGTTCTGACGGAAGGCATCTACCATCTCGACAAGAATCTCGGCGTCGGCGAGAGCGTCATGTGGGGGGAGTACTTCTTCTGCGAAGCCCTCGACCGCGCACTTGAGCGAGTCGCCCCGTAGGCGATTTAGCCCCCTTGGTAGGATGGTTTGGTGCGTGATTCCATCTGGTTGAGAACACTTGGGGACGCGGATCGCTCCATCCTCGACACGTCCGACAAACTGCCGTCGTCGGCCGATGTCGTCGTCGTCGGTGCTGGCCTGATTGGTCTTGCCACTGCTTTCTACTTGGTGAAATCTGGCGTTGGCAACGTCTGCGTCATCGACCGCGGAGACTTGCTGTCTGAAGCCAGCGGTGCCAACGCAGGTGGGCTCTGGTTCGCGCACCAGGCTCTCACCGCGGGCCCTGCCCTCCCCTTGGTGTCTGAAGGGGCAGTGCTCTATGACGACCTCGAAGATGAGTTCTCCTTCGACCGCACCTGTGGCGGCGTACTTGAACTGATCGAGCCCACCGCCGATACCTCCACCGGCAAACGGCGCGCGGCGGCAATCCGCGAAGCTGGCTTCGAAGCCGAGTTTGTGACGCCTGCGGAACTCAAGGACGTCGAGCCAGTCCTGCGTGGCGATTTTGCTGGCGGTGTCTTCTTACCCGATGACGGGCACTTGCATCCAGCGATGCTGGCGTCGGGTTGGGTTCGTCGTGTTCGCGAAGCCGGTGGCTGTGTTTGCGCTGGATTGGAAGCAACGCGCCTCGGTCCACCTGTCGAGACATCCGGTGGCAAGATCGAGACCGAATGCGTCGTGGTCGCTTGCGGCGCGTGGACGCCCCTGCTCACCCAGACCCTTGGCTGGAGTCCGCCGATTCGCCCCGTGCGCGGGACGTTGCTAGCGTTGCCCAAGAAGCCGTTGGGAACTATCCGTACCTCCATATTCGGCAGCAACTTCTACTGGTGGCAACTCGCCTCAGGGGCCATAGTCGGCGGAGGCTCGGAGGAGAACGTCGGATTCGATCGTACTTCCGACGACAGAATTGTCGCCGATATCCGGAAGGATCTCGCTCGCTACCTACCTAGCCTGGCCGAGAGCGAAACGGTCTGTTCCTGGTCGGGGTTTCGCCCGTATTGTGACGACCGATTACCCGTTATTGGAACCGTTCCGGGTCGTGATGATGTCTTCGTTGCTGCCGGTCACTTCCGCATGGGAGTCATGACAGCTCCGTCTACCGGCCTCGCGCTGGCGCAGCTCATCGTCGATGGCGAAACCGATATTGACCTGAGTGCGATGGCTCCAGAACGCTTCGCGCTCGCCTAGTTCGTCAGTTCATGTTGTAGAGGAATATCAGCTGTACCCGAATCTCATCGCCGCTGAACTCAGCAGGTAATGGAGGCAAGGGCAACGACGCACTGACTCCAGCGACCGATGCACGGTCGAGCGGCTGAGACCTCGACGAAGACGCGATCACCAATTTCGGCACGTCGCCTTCGGTGGAAATCGAGAACTGTATCGCCACACGGCCTCGTTCTAGGCCAATTCGCGCGCTCTCGGGAATCACCGCAAACCAGTTTCGTCGTATTGCGTTGAGAACCTGAAGCAGGTAGGGCCGAAAGTCCACGCCATGCGGGTCACTGAGCAATTCGACACCGCTCCCGATGTCGCCACGCGAGGGCGTGGAGTATCCGCCAACCGCCGACGCGCCGACGCCCTGCCCAACAGATTGTCGCCCGCCAACTTGCTCGGATATCCGAGTCTTCGCGGCCTCGATCAAACTATCTCGACCACGCGTCAGCTTCAGTTCACCAATCTGAACGGGTCCCGTTGGAGCAGGCATGTAGGCCCGTGCGTTTTCTAACCGCAGCTTGGGGGCCTCCCGCGCTGGCGCTCGGATAGCGGGCGGGGGTTCTTCCTCGAGCGGGTTCACTGCCAACTCGGTGCCGCGCTGAAACTCGCCGGGCACAGGAGTCTGGGCCGCGGCCAGATCTGGAGCCGTCAGCGGTTCTGGGTCCTCCGCTACCGCAACCGGGACTGGCTCGGCCTCGGGTTCAGGGAGCAGCGGTTGCATCGGCGCGGGCGTGGGTTCTAGTCGAACTTCTGGTGCGATGACAGGCTCAGGAGCCGCCGCGACCGCCAGCTGCTGTGCCTCGCCCTCGTCTCCTCTGGCGGACTCGGTCAGTTGCGCTACCTGTTCCGGGCTCGGTGCGCTGAGGCTGATCCGGGTGTAATCGCGACCTGGCTCCGGCTCGGTTGGCTGTGGATTGAACTCCACGCGTGGCTGCAGAACGACCGCGATAATGAGCGCTAGGTGCAGGGCCAACGACGCTCCGCGGCTTGTAAGAATCTGCTTCGAACGGGATCGATCCGAGTCCCAGTGAATCTCGAAATCCGGTTCTGGGCCGGGCTCGGGAGCGAGTCCTGGCGACACGCTGTGATTGCGTTCAAGGAAACGCTGCGCAGGCTGAAAGTCTTCGATCAGCAGCCGTAGCCGCGTATCGTCCGGCGACACCGTGAGCCGCTCCCCATGTTTCTCCAGCCATCGGCGCGAACGTTCACCTACTTGCTCGACCAGAAAGTGCGGCTCTTCACTGGGAAAGCTCAACTCCGAATCTGCGGCGACAGCTCGACCCTCCGTCGCCGAGTAATCCTCAAGCAACAGACGCAGTTCTGGTTCTCGCTCAAGCTCACTCTTCACTGCTGGCTGTGCGCGGCTATCGTCTTCTCGATGACACCCGCGTGGGTCTCCATTTCCGCCCTAATTCTAAGCGCGGTTTCTAGTGTCCTTCTCACCTGCGCTCCCGCCACACGCGGTTGCTCTCGAGTAGCGACGGACCGCAAGAATGCCTGGCTCTGCCGCACCAGCGGCTCCGCCTTTTCTGGAGCGATCTTCCGGAATTGGGGAATGTTATTGTCATCGAGCCCAACCACCACCCCGTCCTGCGCCGTGTAATCCACCGATATGTACTGACGTGGCTGGAAGAACCGAAGTTTCCGGACCTTTTCCGTAGACACCCGACTGGCCGTCAGGTTCGCTACGCAGCCGTTCTCAAACACCAGTCGGACGCTTGCGATATCCGGCTGTCGCGACAACACCGGAACTCCCGCCGCTTCGATCCGGTCGAGTGGTGAATCGACCATCGCCAGCACGATGTCCAAGTCATGAATCATCAGATCGAGCACGACATCAATATCCAAACTGCGCGGTGCGAAGGTGCTGAGACGATGCACCTCAAAAAACAGCGGCAACGTCGCTGCCTCGATCGCTGCTTCAACCGCCGGATTGAAGCGCTCCAGATGCCCGACCTGCAGAATGCGGTTGTTCTCTTCCGCCGAATGGAGGAGCTGGTTGGCCAACTCCATCTCGGCCGCCAGGGGCTTTTCGACCAAGATGTCGATACCTGCTTCTAGCAACTCCACACCAACAGCAGCATGGCTGACGGTCGGCGCGGCGACGCATACAGCGTCCACCTTGCCGATCAGTGCGGCGTGGTCGGTCAGCGCTTCGCAGCCGTAAAGCGCGGCGATCTCCTTGGCCCGGGCAGCATTGGCATCGACTACCGCAACGAGTTCGGCTTCGGGTAACCCGGCCAATACGCGGGCATGGTTCTGCCCGAACGCGCCGACTCCAACGACGGCCGTACGAATCTTATCCATCAGTTTTTCTCTCAAAGCCCCAGATGGCGATCTTCGCCTGGCTGGCGGCCTCTAATAGCTCTTGTCGATCGAGTAGCAGGGTTCTGCCGGCTTCTATCGCCAAGGCCGTGGCCTTGGCGCGTTTCATCTTGCCGATCGTCGTCGGCCCGATTACCGGCACATCAAACCGCATGTCCTGGTTCGGTTTAGCGCACTTGACTACCGTCAGCTTGCGGCCACGCGCCAGTGCAGCGGCCCTCTCAATTATCGCGTCCGTGCCTTCCATCGCTTCTACTGCGACACAGGCCTGTTCGCACACAACAACGCTCTGGCCGAGGTCAAAGCCTGCGAGCGTCGCGGCGACCTCCCGACCGTAGGTGATGTCTTTCATCTCGCGTGAGTCTGGCTTGCGACGGGTCATCGGCCCCACCTGGGCCAGATACGGTTTAAGGAACAGCGTGGAATCCAGCAACTTGATTCCTTCGTCCTCCAGCACCTCGGCCACCGCGCCAATCAGCGAATCGGTGTTTTTGCGCCGCACCGCATTCAATACCTTTAGTAGTCGCCAATCCGGTCGAATCGACGAAAATATCTGTTTGTGTTGAACCCGGCCCGCCATCACTGCTTCGCTGATGCCGGCCTCGCGAAAGATCTTGATGAGTTTCGAGAGATCCCCGAGCGAGATCCAATGGCAACTCGCGACCGCCTGCTCGATTTCCGGGGGAGCCTCTTCTCGAATCGCCACCGCGACGAGTTCGTGGCCATCAGCTCGCGCCGACTCAGCGACCATTAGCGGGAAACGTCCGCCGCCTGCGATGAGACCGTATTTCACAACCGAGAATCGGAACTTTAGAGGCCAGCCGTCTTAGGCTTGTCGGCGATCTGGCACAGCATCGTTCCCTCGGCTACTAGTTTGTCATCGACGAAGGCCTTACCGTTCATTTTTGCAACCCGCGGTTTATTCACGGTGAACTCAACTTCGAGTCGCAGTTGGTCTCCCGGCACGACCGGACGACGAAACTTGCAGTTGTCGATGGCGGCGAAAAGCACCAGCTTCTCTTTCGGGTTCGGCAGTTTGCTCATGATCAGGATCGCTCCCATCTGAGCCAACGCCTCGGCGATCAGCACTCCCGGCATGATCGGGTACTCTGGGAAATGCCCTTCAAAGAAAGGCTCATTGCCCGAGACGTTCTTGTATCCGACTGCCGAGTTCTCGCCAATCTCTATGACGCGGTCGACGAAGAGGAACGGGTAGCGATGGGGCAGCAATTCCCGTATCTGATTGATGTCCAACATGATGGGAGGCCTTCCAGATTGATCGTGGAAAGCCACGTCAGTATACCAACCAGCACGATCCTAGCCTATTGACGGCGTTAGCGGCCTGTCATCATGAGGTAATTCGGTTATGTCAGAAACTAGAGCAACGCCAGGTCCTTCCATGCGCCTTTGCCCTTAAAGAACCGTCGTGCGATGCCCTCTGGGGCACGAGAGACCGTATCTTGAAGGGATGCTGCTGACTCAAAAAATCTCAGCATCTTCGCGATCCTTTTACGAGTCTCGTCGCTATCTATTGATGTTTCAGCCTGTTGCGCAACATTTCGAAGCAACTGGAGGGTAGGGTCAAACTCTCGTTTCCGCCGCTCTCGCATCACTACACGAGCGATTTCCAGGGGATCTTTGAGCGACTCGAAGTGATCCTTGCGATCTCCGAGCGCATGCGTCACCCGCACCAAGCCCCAGCTCTGTAGCTCCTTGAGGCTGACACTGACGTTCGAGCGTGCTACTGACAGAACCTCTGCTATATCAGCAGCATGCAGTGGTTCGGGCGAGAGGTAGAGCAAGGCTTGAATCTGGGCCGCAGTGCGCCCGACGCCCCATCGACCGCCCATCTCGCCCCAATGCAGAATGAACATCTGCTGTGCGGCTGTTATGTCTGTCATTTCTGTCTATACTGAAATATCAGACATAACGATGTCAACTGATAGAAGCAGGAACCCCTTGTCGATACGACGGATATTGCAGTTCCACGTCGAGCAGCTCGCGGATCGCCCGGCCATCAACCTGCCGATTACTCCGCCGGGTCTCACTCACTTCCTCCGAAGTCACTGATTCCAAGCTCTTTAGACCAATTAGACTGGCGCAGAACTCCGCGATCTCAAGCGACGAGCACGGCTCTTCGTCCGCCACCGGATAGGCTCCGGTAAGATCCGACAGCACAGCGGCTGTCGCCATCGCCGCCAAGTCATCCACGTGAATCCGCGAGACGAAGCTCGAACCGTCACCGACGAGCTTGTACTCGCCCGCAGACAACGCCACTTGAACGCCGCGGCCGGGGCCATAGATGGCCGCGGGGCGCAGAATCAATGACTGCCAGGGGCCAGCGGAAACCGCTTTCTCGGCATCCATACGGAGCCGCTGGCGATCGGTTGCAGGATCGGGAGCAGTCGTCTCGTCGACCCGTGTTGTCGGCCCATAGACGCCCGTGGTGGAGAGGTAGACCACCCGCGACAGCTTTTGCCCGATCGCTGCCAGTATCTCGGCAGCAGGCTCCCGACGACCCTCCGGGCCCCGCAACGTGGGGATGGAGTACAGCAGCCGGGTTCCCGGCTCTAGACGCTCCGCCAGCTCGCCTAGGCTCGCTGGGTCCTCGACATTGAACTCAATCGGTCTCAGCCCGTGGGCGGTAAGTTCCCCCAATCGTTCGAGCGAACGCCCAGAACCACCCACTTCGATCCCGCGATCAAGTAGCAGCTGCGCGACACGGCTACCGGTGTAGCCGCAACCGAGGATGAAAATGGGGTCCAACGTAGTCCGCTAGGTGTGGAGCCTCAAGAGGTTGTTCATGGGAATCAGGAGTCTGGAGAAAGGGGGAAGGTAGTGGAGGCTGGCGTGGGGGCGATGCCAGTTGTAATGGTGGAGCCAGGGTAACAGATGAGCGGCGCGCTGCTGGGATGAGGAGTAGGAGCGAGCGTAAGCCCATTCTCTCAGAGCGGTCTGGATGAAGCGTTCGGCCTTGCCGTTTGCGCGGCGTGTAAGGACGGGTAAAGCGGTGGCGGATGCCGAGACGACGGCAAGCATCGCGGAAGAGGCGCGAGCGATAGCAAGAGCCGTTGTCGGTGAGCAAACGACGAATGGGGACGCCGAGGGAGCGGTAGTAACCGACCGCGGCGTCGAGGAAAGCCACCGCGGAGTGGCTGCGTTCATCGGGCAGGATCTGAGAGAAGGCGAGGCGGGAGTTGTCGTCAATAGCGACATGCACGAACTCCCAGCCAGCGCCGCGACTGGCCCGAGAGCGATCTCCGGTAACGCGATGACCGGCGCGGAGGAAGCGGCCGAGCTTCTTGATGTCGAGATGCAGCAGATCGCCGGGGGCGGCATGTTCGTAGCGGCGCAGGGGCCGAGCAGGTTCGAGATCGCGGATACGGTTCAGGCCGGCGCGGCGCAAGATGCGGCTGATGGTAGCGGGCGAGAGGCCGACAGCCTGGGCGATGTGTCGGCCGGTCCAACGCTGGCGGCGCAGAGAAATGACGCGCTCGACCAGCGCCCGAGAGGTCCGTCGCGGGCTGCGGTGCGGTCGCGAGGAACGATCGTGCAAACCGGCGACACCCTCGCTGCGATAGCGCGCCAGCCACTTGTGGATGGTTCTCAGTGAGACGCCACAGGCCGCCGCGGCGTCCCGTGGCGTCTGCTGCTTGGCGAGGACGCGCTCGACGATCCGCACTCGCAAATAAGGCGTCAATCGTGCATTCTTGTGGATGTTCATTCGGTCTCTCCAAGGTTGCTGTTGTGGGATAACTCCAGCTTCCCTGGTCCGGGACCGAATGAACAACCTATTGAGAGGTCACAGCTAGGCGTGGGACTCGTGTGTGCAAGCGTAGGTATCGGGAACGCCGTTCTTGTTGAGCTCTGCGATGCCGATTCGAGAAGTATAGTAGCCCTGAACGGTCAGGCGCTTCATCTCGGCGAAAAACTCCGCACCGGGTTGTAGCTCATCGGACTCGGCACCATCCAGCGCCTCAAGAATCGCGACCTGGTCGGACTCGTCTAGCTGCACAAACGGCGCGTCGTGCTTTTCTAATGCGTAGCCGTCAATCCAGCCGAGCCCCATGATGAAGGCGTGCCCCTTGTCTTCGGCGAGATCGTGCAGGTAGAGATCAACCCACTCGTTGACCTTCGCCGCCTTCGCACCGGGCGTATCGGTGGTTGGGATGATCAATTCACTAAGTTGGATCACAGTCGCGTTTTGGTGGGCGTCCAGAACAGCTGGCGTCCACTCGCCTGTCGCGGTCGCGGCGGCTTGCGCTGGCGCGATTGTCGTGAGTTGAGCATGGCGGTGCTGCTGCGCTCCAGCAACGCTGGCTGCTCCGGCTCCGAGTACTGCGGTCCGAATTAGTTCTCTACGATTCATACACCAGGTATTGTAGCCGCTGTTTGCCTAGCTTGCAGCGGTTTTTTCGCCCGCCTCGTCGGCGTTATAAGAACTACGAACTAACGGACCGGACTCGGTATGACCAAATCCCAGTTCATCGCCTACAGTCTTGAAGCGATCGAACTCTTCCGGCGAGTAGTATTTGGAGATGGGCAAGTGATCCCGCGAGGGCCGCATGTACTGGCCAATCGTACAGATATCGACACGATTGGCGCGCAGATCGGTCATCACCTGAATGATCTCTTCGTCCGTCTCACCAAGCCCCAGCATCATCCCCGACTTGGTCGGAATATCCACGCCCGCGGTCTTCGCGTAGAGCAGCATATCGAGTGACCGCTCGTACCGAGAACCGATTCTCACCGAGCGATAGAGCCTCGGCACGGTCTCGATGTTGTGGTTGATCACGTCGGGTCGCGCTTCGAGCACGATATCCATGGCTGCGTGTGAGCCCTGGAAGTCCGGCACTAGCACCTCGATCTTGCATTCGGGCTGACGCTCTCTGATCTCTTTGATCGTCAACGCGAACAGCTCCGCGCCGCCGTCTTTACGGTCATCGCGATCCACGCTGGTGATGACGGCATAGCGTAGGCCCATGGCGGCGACTGCTTCACCGACCCGCCGAGGCTCGTCGTAGTCCGCTGGCCCAGGGGCACCCTTCTGAACCGCGCAAAACCCACAGCGACGGGTACAGACGTTGCCCAAGATCATGAACGTGGCTGTACCACGATTCCAGCAATCGCCCAAGTTCGGGCAGGCTGCGCTCTCGCAGACGGTGTGCAGCTTCAGATCGGTGACAAGCTTCTTGAGCGAGCGATAGTTATCGCCCACCGCCGCGGGCGCGGTCAGCCACTTCGGGCGCGGCCCGACTGGGCCGGGGTACGGGCCGTCATAGGGGGGCACAATCGGCTTCACGCGCAGGCTGCGGACGTCTACAAAGTCAGATGGCATGCGAAATTCCAGTTTAACAACGGCAGTTAGCAGCTCTGGGTTTACGATGAGGATGTGCCACGCCTGACAGCAGTGATCCTGTTCTCACTGATCTCGTTGGTGTCTGGTCTCCAGGCTGGCCAAGGCCTCATCATCGTCATGGAGGAGGAGCGTCTTCCCGGCGGACAAAAGTTGCCAACGACGATCTATCTCGAACCGGACCGGGCCGCTGTCCACGGACCCCAATCCAGAAAGTCGAAGACCATGGTGTATCTGGCTGACGAGAAGTTGCTCCGCATCATCGACCATCGTCGCAAGACCTTCCGAGAGTTCCACCGGTCCGGGACCGAGCCGATCGAGTCCCAGACGACAGACATCGTGGCTGAGGTTCATAAAAGCGTCACCGATCGTATAAAAACTATGGATCTGGAACAGCGTGCCCTGTCAGAACATCACCTGATCGGTCGCTACTGCCAGATACGGATGGCGCACCGCAGTACTGTCAGCGAACGATCAAAGATAATCTACTCACGCAGCTCTGGCTCGGCAACGATCGGTGGCCATGATTGTGATTGGTACGTCGGTCGCCGAGGCGAGGAGATGGTTTCTTCCGTCTGCGTTGCACCCCGGCTGCTCTTTGATTTCGCCCCTGCTGACTTTCAAGTGATTCGCCAGATAGGTGAGTTGTTCGGCATGGATCGGCCAGGCTCCGCCGCAATCATGATCTCGAGTTCCCCTGATTTACCTGACACCGGCAAGTTTCCGGGCGTACCGATCGAGCAAACACATTTCTGTTACGGCCAGGCTCTGTTGAAGAACACAATCAAGGAGTATCGCCGTGGTGAAATCGACCCACAGGTGTATGCCGCCCCAAGTGGATATCGCGACCTGACGTGTCGAGACGAGGGCCTCTGTAACTAGCTGAAGGCTGCTAGCCACGTCGCGATAGATTCACCGTCGAGAGACGGTCGAGCCACGTCGGCAGCCACTCGTGCAATGCATGTAGCGCCTGCTGGCGCGACTCGGTTGGCGGGAACGGATAGGTCGCCGCACAGAGTTCGCGGGCGGCGGCGATTTCGTTTAGGGCCCAAGGGTAGGGCATCGCACCCACTCGTTCGAGCAACTCGTCGACTAACACGCCCAAGGATTCCAACCGTCCATCATCGCCGCTCTCTGACGCATCGAAGGCCGCGACAACGAGTTCAGGAATCACGCCAGCCAGGCCCGAGACCGCTGCGTCGATCTGCTTTCCGCGAAGCGCTTCGACCAGAAGGCGATCGTGTCCCAACACCCTTAGGGCACCCAAATCAGGTCGATCGGTCAACGCCTCTAACGTGTGGAGGTCGCCGCTCGAGTCCTTGACCCCCACCAGGTTCGTCGTGGCCCGCAGCAACCGCACCATGCTAGCTGGCTGCATCGGAGTGACGAACGACGGTAAATTGTAGATCAGAATCGGGCCATTAATCTGCTTAGCGGCTTCGACATAGAAACCCTCTAGGTCTTCTTGCGAGTACTCAAAAAAGTGTGGCGGCGGCAGCAGCACTGCGGTCGCACCTGCGGCCAAAGCACCATTTGCCAACTCGACACTCTCCGCCAGACGCGTCGCCCCACAGCCGCAGGTCACCGTGGCGCCCTTTTCCGATGCCGCCTTGACAGCGAGTTCGGTGAGCCGACTGCGCTCGGCCAGAGACAACGAGGCGTAGCCGCCTGTCGCACCGCCGACCACCAAACCCGATACACCGCAGTCCAGCGTGAAATCACAGATCCGCTCAAACGCCTCCCAATCCACTGTGCCTAGCTCTTTGCGCGGTGTCAGTAGGGCCGCGAGGGCCCCTTTCAGATTGATCTCCATGTCAGAAGGTGAACCGGTATTGTCTGCCTACCTGCTCGAATTTCGCAAGGGTGCGTTCACCTGAGGTGAGGCTGGTATCCTTTAGAAACCATGGCGGCGACCCCTGTTTCTCAACCTGCGCGTCGTATTTCAGCAGACGGCGATCCATTGGATCTGGCCTACCCGCAGTGCGAGTTGGGGATCGGCGATCTGATCTCATCTCTGGACTCCGCCAAGCTCATCGACGGCGTCCAAGCCGAGCCGTTCTCGCTTTGGCCTGACGATCGCGGCTATTTCATGGAGATCGCCCGCATGGGCGAGGACCTCGCCGAGGCAATGCCGCTGGCCGACACGCAGATCTCCGCCGCCCTGAGCTACCCCGGGACGATCAAGGCGTTTCACTACCACCAGCGCCAGACCGATTACTGGTCGATTGTGTCTGGTATGTTTCAGGTTGCCCTGATCGACCTGCGTGTCGACTCCGCTACGTTCGGGACTCGTAACACGCTGTATCTCGGGGCACTCCGTCCGTGGCGGCTCCTCATCCCTCCCGGAGTGGCGCACGGCTATAAGGTGTTAGGCACCGATCCCGGAGTGTTGGTCTATCTCACCAGCCGCAAGTACGACGGATCTGATGAAGGCCGCATTTCTCACGACGACGCCGACCTCGCCTACGACTGGGAACTGCAACACAAGTAGTCTGACTAGCGATCGAACTCGGCTCGTACGCTCGCCGCGAGTTGATCAATCTCGTTCGCAGGCACACGTCTGATCTCGCTCAGTTCCAGCAACTCCAACGCCTCTTCGGCGATCCCTGCTTCGTAGACTGTAGTCAGCGAACGCGGCGTGGGTTGATCTCGCCGCAACCGATCGATCACGAATCCGAGTCGCGTCGCCTCCTGCACGGCGCTGCGAGTTCCCAGCGCGTGCAAGAGGTTTTCTCGGCCCGCCACCTCGTAGCCGAAGTCAAAGCGGTAAGTCAGCCGCGGCCCCGCCATAAGCGATCTCGATCTCTTCGCTCACTAGTCCCGTGCCGAGTATGCCGTAGCGCTCGAAGGCTTCACTCATCAATTTCCTTACCGCACGGCGACCGGTTGCGGCTCCAGGCTCGCTGCCTTCGGTCAGGCCGCGCGGCGTGGCGAGATAGGTTGCAACGAGTCGATCGAGTTCCGTTGCCTCGTCGGCTCCATCGAACGGTTTCGGCTCGGTCGTCTGTAGCGAGACCGAGAGATTCTTCTTCAGATTCTCAAAATACCCGTGGAAGTCCTCGCCCAATAGACGCTGCTCCTCAAACTCGTTCCGCAGCGCCTCTAGCACCGGAATTTCTACCGCTGGATTACAACGCAGGCGCTCGAACTCGTTCGCGAATCGTGCATCGACGATGCTGCCCGCCGCGTCGTAGAGCACGACCGCTACGTTGTAGAACTCCCCCGAGATGGTTGGGGCATAGCGCAATAGGCGGAACTGGTACGAAGGCATCGTCGTGCTGGAGCTAGCGCCCCACTCCTTTCGCCATGCTGGCCGACCAGTTCGGAAAAGGACTCGGGCTGAGGGTTCTCGCTTTGTTCAAAAGATCTGCCGTCCTACTCCGTCGATTGTAGAGCCGTTCAAGCAGACTCTCCAGCGCGTCGAACTCGCGCCCGTACCAGTCTGACGGAATGGTGCGGTAGGCATCGTCCAGCACATCGGTCGGCATGTTTTCGATGCGGCTCAGCCAAGGCTCAAAGCTTTCGATCCCCGACACTGCCGAGTAGACTTCGCGCCTGGCGTAGAGCCCCTGTGAAGGGCCATCCGAAAAATCCCAGTGTTGGGCGTTGAAGGCGAAGCCATGGTCAATGAAGTTCGCCACGTAAACCAGCGATCGTGGCGAGACGAACTCCGTCTCATCCAACTCCGCTGTTAACCACCGTTTGGCACGCGTCCGAAAAAACACCGCCTGCCGTCCGTTGGCATTGCTGATCCATTTGTCGAACGCTAGCATCCCCAAGAATGACCGGCGGTTGAGCAACTCTTGCAGCATCGAGACCGGGACGTAGTCGTAGACCGACTGCCGGGTCGGGTCCACCGGAAAACGCGACCCAAACTGAAGACCCGGAGCGCACGGCTCGCTGGTGCGGCCATGTTCCAAACAAAGCGCCGCGTCGGCTTCAATCAGCTCTTGCGGCACCTCGATCAATTGCCAGCCGGGCGACGGCAAGCCCAGGTAGTCGAGCAGGACGTACGAGATTAGCTCGTTGACGAGGACGCGTTTGTGCTGGGGATTGTTCGAGAACTTAACGACGTAGTGGTGGTCGTCATCGGCCAGTAGGAGGTGAGCATTCGCTCCGCCCCGCATTCGCCGGATGTGCTGCCGTGCGCGGATCGCCATCAGGTGGCGACATTATATGAGTATTTTCTCGACTTACCGCAATTACTGATCTAATTTTAGGAGAAACCCGTAGTCTAGCCGCCGCGGTTGGCGGTTGACGTCGCTCGAACCGTCAGCAAATCGCCCGCCTTGATGCGAGACGATTGTAGATTGTTCCAAGCCTTCAACTGGGCGATCGTTACGCTGAAGCGCCGGGCGATGACCTCAAGCGTGTCGCCGCCTCGGATCTTGTACTGCTCGCTCCCGCCAGCGCTACTGGCTGACCCTGGAGCACGTACGGTTAGCTTCTGGCCGATGCTGATGCGCGAACCCCGAATGCCATTCCACGCTCGCAAGTTGCGCGCTGAGGTACCGTATTTTTCGGCGATTGCGCCCAGCGTGTCTCCCGAACGAACCACGTAGGTGGATCCACCAGCCGCCGGGGCGGATGCCCTGGTCTTACGCGTTGAAGCGGCGTTGGAGGAGGAGCCCTTGCCATATCCGACAATCAGAGTGTTGCCCGCGCGGATCCGGGAACTCGTCAGACCGTTCCAATCCTTGAGGTCGGCGACGGAGGTGTCGTTTCGCTGCGCGATCAACGCCAGGTTATCGCCCGATCGAATTCGATAGCGGACCGGCGTACCGGAGGTCGACGCGCTGCTAGTACGTTTTGCGGCGACGCTCCTCGTTGCAGCCGGGGGCGCACCTGACTTTACGATCAGGTCATCGCCAGCGATGATCCGACTCCCGCGAATGTTGTTCCAGCGGCGCAGGTCGCTTGCTGTCACTCCGAAGCGCTCCGCGATACCACCGAGCGTATCGCCCGACCGAACCTCGTAGCGTCCAGAGGCGGGAACTGCCTGTCGGGCTGTCACGTTGCGCGAGGTCGAACGAGAAGAAGCGGCACTAGGAACGCGCAGTGTCTGGCCGACATTGATGCGGGTGCCACGCATGTTGTTCCAAGACTGCAGCCGGGCCACGGTCGTGCCATGGCGTTGGGCAATCTTGCCGAGCGTGTCGCCCGACCGCACGCGGTAGCGCCCGTCGGGAGTCGCTCCACCGCCACCGCTGCTACTGGCGACCGTTCCCCCATTTGAGTTGACGATCAAGTAACGACCGGCACGGATACGGCTATTGGGAAGGCCATTCCAGGTGCGCAGTTGGCCAATGCTGACGCGGAAGCGTCTAGCGATGCCGCCCAACGTGTCGCCACGCGCGATGCGATAGCGTCCTGAACCGTCTTCGAGCAGGCCACCCGCCGATCGGAAGGTCCGGTAGCTGGTGAGCTTCGTCGTCGTCGCCGGAACAATGAGCCGCATTCCGGGCTCGAACGCCGCGCCGGACTCCAGCCCATTCAGCGCGATGATCTGCGCCTCGGCTGCACCATACTGCTTCGCCAAACTGGCGAGCGTGTCACCGGCGTTCGCCTCGTGACTCCGCCACTTGAGGCGCTGGTCCCCGGGGATCTGAGCAAGCTCGCTTTGGAAATCTGCCGACGCCCCGACCGGTAGCCGTAGCGCGTAGTCGTAAGGCGGCGTCGCTGAGCGCAGCAACGCTGGATTGAGTTGCCGCAGCTCCGATACCGAAGAACCCGACAAGTCAGCGATGAGCTCCAAACTGATCGCTGTCTCAGTCACGACCGTTTCGTAACGCATCTTCGGGGCGTAATCGATTTCGCCCACGTCGTACATGTCCAGATTCTTTGTGGCGTACGTCATCGCCAGGATAATCGGCACGTAGTCACGAGTCTGCCTGGGCAGTAGCCGCCTACGGCTCAACTCCCAGTAGTCGCGCGATCCGCCCGAGCGCTGAATCGCGCGGGTGACTCGACCCGGACCGGAGTTATAGGCGGCAAAAGCCAGGTACCAGTCTCCAAACTCGATGTAAAGGTCTTTGAGATGACGAGCCGCTGCCCGAGTCGCCTTCTCGGGATCATTCCGCTCATCTACATAGCGGTCTTGGCGCAAATCGTACTGCTTGCCCCGAAACGCCATGAACTGCCACATGCCCTTGGCGCTGGCGTAGGAACGAACCGTGGGCCGGAAACCTGACTCAGCCTGCGCGAGATGGAAAATCTCCTGCGGCACACCCTCTTCTTCGAGGACGCGGTCGATCATTTCTTTATACGCACCCGATCGACCCAGCGTGGCCCGTAGCGTCCGGCTACCGCGTTTGCCCGTGAAGTAGTTGACCATCCGAACGACGCGATCGTTGAGGACCAGAGGTAGTTCGGACTCGGTGTTCTCTAAGCGCTCTTCGCGCGTTTGCGTTATATCGAAGTCGTCGGGAATCGCCTCTTCGCCGATCTTGTCGATGAGAGCGGTCTCTTCGGCCTCGAGAGCAGGCTCTTCCGCTTCGGCAATCTCGGCTGGAGTTAGAGCGCGCTGGTAGACTGCGAGTTCAGACTCTTGGAGCGCGCGCGCCAGCTCTGCCTGTTGGGGCGAGAGGCCCGCGAAAGGATCAACCGGTTCTGTCTCTTGCAGTTCCACAACTTCGGCGCGGAGCGCAAAAGCTGGTACTGGTTCTGACGCAGGTTGTGGTTGGGTCGCCACCTCAACCGGAGGCGCTGGCATGGCCGGAGGCGGTGCCAATCCGATCCGGTTGTAATCCGAGGCACAAGAAATACCCAGTAACGCTGCCGCAAAGGCGAGGGCTAGATTGCGGCGCGCCCCGGTTAAATAGTTCATAAGAAAGAGGAAACTCGCCGGCCAGCGGCTCAGCGAGCCTCTGAAAATGCTACCAGAGCAGTCCTTCGAAAGCAATCAGGCGATCGGCTGATCTCCCCCTACCAATATCACATAGCTGGTTCGGCCTAATCATCGTCGCCGCTGGCGCCAGCGCGATGCTTCTGGGCTGCCGCTATGATCTTTTCGGCCGCGTGCGCTGGCACGAAATCATAGCGAGAGAACTCCATTGTGAAGCTTCCGCGGCCCTGCGTCATTGAAGTGAGGTCATTGGCGTAGGTCAGCATCTCCGACATGGGAGCCTCTGCTCGAATCACCTGGTTCGCTCCTCTCGTATCCATGCCTTGGATGCGACCGCGTCGGGAGTTCAAATCACCCATCAGGTCGCCAGCAAAATCCATCGGGGCGACGATCTCAGTCTTCATCAACGGTTCGAGCAACGCCGGACTCGCCTGGGTCATGGCCTCGCGAAATGCCTTGCGACCCGCCATCTTAAAGGCCATCTCGGACGAATCGACATCGTGATAGGAGCCGTCATAGAGCACGACCTTGAAGTCCACCATCGGGTAGCCCGCCAGGTGCCCACGGCCCGCAGCCTCTTGAATCCCTTTCTCGACTGCTGGAATGTAGGTCTTCGGGATCGATCCACCGAAAATCTCATCCGAGAACGAGAATCCCTCGCCACGCTCAGTCGGCTCCATTCGGATCTTGCAGTCGCCAAACTGCCCATGCCCGCCAGTCTGCTTCTTATGCCGGCCGTGTGCATCCGCACTGCGGCGAATCGTTTCTCGATACGGAATCGTCGGAGCCTTGAGCTTGACCTCGACGCTGTAGCGCCGCTTGAGCCGACTGACGACGATTTCCAGATGTTGCTGTCCGTGGCCACCTAATAAGAACTGGTGCGTCTGCGGATCACGGTGGAAGTCCAGCGACGAATCCTCCTCAAGCATCTTGTGAATGGCGGGACCCAGCCGGTCCTCGTCATGACGGGTCTTGGGTTCAATCGCATAGGAGATCGCGGAGGGCGGGATCTGTACCTTCTTGAACGCTACAGGCGACCCCTTATCTCCCAAGCTATCTCCCGTCAGCGTCTCCTTGAGCTTCGCCACCACGCCGATGTCTCCGGCACGGATCTCAGGCACCGCTCCCAACTCCTTCCCGCGTATGACGCTGATACGAGAGAACTTCTCGTTTGATTCGCGATCGTAGTTGTGGACCACGTCATCGTTGCGGAGCACGCCCGAGACGACTTTAAAATACGTCAGCCGCCCCGAAAACGCATCCGCGGCCGTCTTGAAGACAAACAGAGAGAGCGGAGCATCTTCGGTGATCTTCTGAGGCCCGTCTTCTGTCTCCAACTCGCCGCGTTCGATCGGCGACGGCGGGAAGACCACTAAGAAATCCAGCAAATGGTCCGTGCCCATGTTGTAGAGCCCCGCTCCGCAGAGTGCTGGCACGATGTCGCTTGCTCGAATCGCGTTATGCAGTCCTTCGCGGAACTTGTCCTCCGGCAGCTCCATCTCTTCGAGGTAAATGTTCAGCAGCTCCTCGTTCGTCTCCGCTACCGCCTCGACTAACGCTTCTCGAGCCGCTTCTACCTCGTCGGCCATGTCTTCGGGGATGTCGATCAACTTGCCCTTACCCGAGCCGTCCCGCTCGTATTCGTAGGCCTTCATTTCCACCAGATCGACGATGCCCCGGAACTCCTTCTCTGCCCCTATCGGCAACTGCACAGCGACGGCAGGCTTGCCCAGATGCTCTTTGACCGCGATCAGCGCGGTTTCGAAGTTCGCCCGCTCTCGGGCCATCTTGTTGATAAACAAGACGCGTGGAATGTCATACTCCTCGGCGAACCCCCAGACCTTTTCCGTCTGGACTTCAGGCCCTGCCACCGCGTCCACGACGATCAGCGCGCAATCGGCCGCGATCATCGCCGACTTCGCGTCGTTGATGAAGATGTTGTAGCCCGGCGTATCGATCAGGTTGAGCTTGCAGTCGTTCCACTCGATGTGCGCCATGCTGGACGAAATCGAGACCTTACGCATGATCTCTTCTTCGTCGAAGTCCGTAACGGTATTGCCTTCGTCCACGCTAGTCAAACGGCTGGTAACGCCTGCGGTCCGCAGCATCGCTGCAACCAAGCTCGTCTTCCCGTGGTCACCGTGTCCGGCGATCGCAATATTTCGAACATCTTTCCCACTAAACACCTGCATCGGATCTCCTCTCTGAGCGCTAATTCCTATCGAGTGGCCTGTGGCATGGGAGTGTAATACAATGCCCACCTGTTTGCAAAAGATCGACGGAGTGCCGATCCAACTGGATTGGCATGTGATGTACGCTGCATCCGGCTCGGTAACACCCGAAGTAACGGTAGCATTTAGGCATCGCGCTGCTCCGCCGCGGCCGAGAGGTCCTGCTCATGCTCCTGAAAATTCTGCTGATCGCTCCCTTCCTACTGGCACACGCTGTAGCCCAACAGCCGCCCTACCCCACTGCCCGCACGGGCGGCAACTACATGCACAACTACTACTTGCCGCCGGCGGCGAGTACTCCTTGGCGACCTGCCTTCTCGCCGGACGGAACTGAAATCATCTTCAGCATGTCGGGCTCGGTCTGGAAGATCGGAGTCAACGACGACACGGCCTATGAGCTCACGGCGAACACGAGTTACGACTCCTCGCCCGTTTCGTCTCCCGATGGCCGCTGGATCGTCTACACGGCAGACGAGGGCTACGACTCCATCAATCTCCGGCTGTTGAATGTCGCTACAGGCGAGAGCGCCTCGCTAACGGAAGGGCGGCACGTCAACCTAGACCCTGTGTGGGCACCCGCGGGCGACCGCATCCTCTATGTTTCGACCGAGCCCGACGGCTGGTATCACCTTTACTCAATGCGGATTGAGAACGGTCGTCCGGGTACACCAGTCCGCCTCACCGGCGACAGCGCCTACGGCAACGACCGACTCTACTTCGGCGATCAAGATCTGCATATTCAACCAACCATTGCGCCCTCGGGCGACGAGATGATCTTCGTATCCAATCGCGGCATCTCTCTCGGATCTGGTGCGATCTGGCGAGCCCCGATCGGACCTGACCCAATGGCGGAAGCGGAGATGATCCTCCGCGAAGAGACGCTTTATCGCACCCGACCCCAGTGGTCCCCCGACGGCAAGCGCATTCTCTACAGTTCCCATCGAGGCAGCCAATACAACAATCTCTACGTTCTTCCAGTGGCAGGCGGCGAACCCTATCAGCTGACGTTTGGCGACTGGGACCACTTCGAGCCGAGGTGGTCTCCTGACGGAGAGTCGATCGTCTACGTTGCCAATGAGACAGGACTGTCGGAACTGCGACTGCTGAAGACGTTTGGCGGCGAGGAGAGAACGATCGATATTCGGCGGAGAGTCTACCGCCGTCCGATGGGGACGCTTGAGGTAGAGGTTCTCGACACTGACACCGGCCACGCCACCAGCGCCAAGATCATGCTCTCTGGGTCAGACGGCAAAGCCTACACTCCGACGGATTCCTACCACCGTGTCGCTCCCCGTATGTTGCAGCTGGATTTCTTTCATACCGACGGTCACTTTGTCGTTGATGTCCCACCTGGCGAAACTTCCGTGCTGGCGATGAAGGGCTTCGAGCGAACTCCCGTTACGACAACCGTGAACGTTGAAGCTGGCCAGGTCACAAGGATTCGCCTAGAGTTGGAGCGCTTGACCAGCATGAAGGCGCGGGGTTGGTATAGCGGCAGCGACCACGTCCACATGAACTACGGCGGCAACTTTCACAACACGCCCGAGAACATGCTCTTCATGGCTTCCGCGGAAGACCTGGACGTTGTTGGAAATAAGATCGCCAACAAAGACAATCGCATCTTCGACCACCAGTACTTCAGCGGTGCCTATGACGAGAAGCGCTCCACCCCGGAACGGCTCATTTCGTTCGGAGAAGAGTTTCGTCCGCCGTGGTACGGGCACGTCAATTTCATCAACTTGACGAAGCACCTCATCTCACCGTTCACGACAGGCTACGAGGGCACCGCGATCGAGAGTCTCTACCCAAGCAACACCGACATGTTCCGCGTAGGCAAGCAGCAAGGGGCGTTAACAGGCTACGTGCATCCCTACTCCTCTCCCCCTGAAGAGAACGGCTTCGACAGAGCAAGATGGTTTCCGGTCGACGTGGCGCTCGGCACGGTCGACTACATAGAGGTCATGACGAGCGCCGATTATGCCGAGCACACGTCGCGAGTTCTGCATCGTATTCTCAACTGCGGGTTCCGGATTACTCAATCTGGTGGAGAGGACTCGATCTCCAATTTGCATCGAACTCCCGCCGTCGGTGCTGCCCGCATGTACGCTCATCTCGGGGGTCCATTGACTTGGGCTGGTTGGGTTGAGGCCGTGAAGCGCGGTCGCACCTTCGTCACGAATGGTCCGCTGATCCAGATGACGGTGAATGGCGAGATGCCCGGCGCGGACATTCGTCTGCCCGAGCAAGGGGGCAGTGTCGAGATTACCGCACGACTCGAGTCCGCGTTTCCAGTGGAGAAGCTTGAGTTACTCTTCAACGGAAACGTCATTCGGTCCTTCGAGGTCGGCGATGGCCGGGTTGTAAGCATCCGTGAGCGAGTGGAAGTCTCGAACAGCGGCTGGTTCGGTTTGCGGGCTACCACGGACGGCCCTGTATATCCCATCGACGATAGTCGCCTGCATGCCGAAACGAGTGCCGTCTACGTGTACGTTGGGGACCTTCCGATCCGGTCGCGTGAAGACGCCGAGTACTTCCTCGCCTGGCTAGACGCCATCGAGCAACAGGCCACCGATCACCCGGGCTGGAGATCTGACGCCGAGAAAGATCACGTCCTAGGGCAAATCGCCTCTGCCCGCGAAGTATTCCGGCAAAGGGCTGCGGAGGATCAGTAATCAATTAACGACGGCGGCGGCGAGCAGCTCCCACAATTCCGGGCCTAGAGTCATTACTCAACGGTGCGGAAATTCACGCGCGAACCTTGGATCGCGCCACTCACAGTCACCTGGCCCAAGAACTTTACGTCTTTAACAACTGGCTAGAATGGAGTGCACATCGGAAATTTCGCTGTACGGTAATACCAGGGTGAGTGGTGGCGAGAGGCGCTTCATACATCTTGCGGTACGCACTGGCTCTCGCCGTAGTGGCGACGTGTACCGCTCAAGAACCCCAGCTCGTGGGTACCGAGGTCTGCCAAGCGTGCCATCCAGCACAGGCCGACGGCTTCAATCGCAACCCTCATTTTGAACCGATCGACGAGGATAAGCAGCCGTCTTCCCAAAGCTGCGAGAGTTGCCATGGACCAGGTTCAGCCCATGTACTCGGTGGCGGAGATCTATCTGCCATCATCCGCTTCACGGAGCTAGCCCCGAATCAGGTATTAGATCGCTGCCTCGCTTGCCACGCCGATGATCTCGGCAAGATATCGATTCGCAGATCGGCTCACTCGACCAGCGAAGTCAGCTGCATCTCCTGCCACTCTATTCATAGCTCGACGGAGATCAACCCCCTCCTGGCGGGACGCGAGAAGGACGTCTGCTACACCTGTCACCTCGAAATCCGCGCACGCTTTGACCTGCCGTACAAGCACCGCGTCAACGAAGGGGCGATCAAGTGCTCGGACTGCCACAACCCCCATGGGGCGCCGACCTCGACCTGGGCATCGGCGACATCCCGCGGCATGGTACGGCACGCCTTTGGTAACGACATCGCATGCACCGGTTGTCACACTGATAAGCGGGGTCCGTTTGTCTTTGAGCACGCTCCTGTCCGAGCCGAAGGCTGTGTGGTTTGTCACAATCCGCATGGCAGCACCAATCCCCGGCTGCTGAGCCGACCTGCGGCCTTCACACTTTGTTTGGAGTGTCACAACGGTGCCGCACCGTTCGGGACGCGGGGCGACGGAATTCCCAACCCAACGATCGGATTTCATAACCTCGCGGATCCGCAATTCCAGAATTGCGTTGTCTGCCACTCGCGTATCCACGGTTCCAACGCAGACCCGCTATTCCGCCGATGAGCTGTCGACTCACAGTGCTGATCTTGTGGGCTTCGACCTCGGCCTGGCCTCAACACGTACTGACGCCGACGCCAAATCGCCCCGACGATCTGCACGAGGCTGGAGGGTACACGATCTCCAACTCCATCGAAGCTGGCTACCGGTTCGCAACTGTCGGAGGGAACGAGGATGTCTACCGGGCCAGCGTCAACTACGGCAACGGCGTCCGCTTATTCGAGAGCCAATTACGCATCGATTCCCTCGACGGCAAGGGAAAGTGGCTTGACGAATTCGCGTTCAATACTCGCGGCGCGCCGGGAGATCCTTACCAGTCCGCCGTCGTCCGGGCAGAGAAACGTGCGCTGTACCGCTACAACCTACAGCTACGAGCCGTTGACTACTACAACCGGCTACCGGGGTGGTCTCAAGCGGTCGACGCAACACCCGGCGCGAAGGGAGAGCGTGAAGCGTAAGCCAAAGAAAGCAAAGGCGAAGCGGCGAGGACGCTCCGCTCTCATCGCATGTCATTGCAGTACAACGAGTTACGCAATTGCGATTAATGGCTTCCGCTTGTAGGCAAGCCCCTTGCCGCTCTCATCGGACATTTCGGTTGAACGACGCCTAGTGTTGCGTTGACCGGTTGAGCCGCAGGCGCTCTGGGAAGGGGAGCACGGTCTCCGTACGCAGCGACCTGGCAGTCCCACGACCTCACACTCTTTCCCGATCGTCGCGTCGAGGTCTTGCTGGGTTACGACCGCAACAAACGCACCGGGCTCGGCTTCTTCACCGAAGGTATTCCCGACTCAGTCGGCGACTTCAGCTCGACGGATTTTCTTCGGTTCGCCACTGACATCCGCCAGGTGACGAATCAGTACCGCGCGGGGATCAACTTTCGCTTGCTCGGGCTGGCGGTGACAGCGACCCAGGCGCTGGGCCAGTACAAAGAAGACACGGCCTACGAGGACGCTTCTACGCTGCCAGGACGGCTGCCCAACGTTCAGCCAGTCGACGGAGTCCAGCGTACAGAGCCGTTTCACGGAACCACCCACATCACTCAGGTTGCGGTTCGGACAGAGAAGGAGCGCTGGATTGGCTTTCAGGGGCGGTTCGCCTACGCGGACGGCAGTCGCCAGTCTGTCCTCAACGAAACCGTTACCGCCCGCGGTGTAGGGGATGCGTCCACGATTCGTCATACGTTTGTGTCTGGGGACGCGGACCGTACCCAAGGCAGCGGTGAGTTCACCGTGACGTTCTTGCCGTCGGAAAAATGGACTCTTACCCACACGGTCGCTGGCAGCAACGCACGCTTTGACGGTTCGGTCGATTTCTTGGAAGTCAGTCTATTTGCCAACCAGTTCCTGCGATTCGAACACCTTGGCATCCGCCACCTTTCGAGCTCCACCGAGGCCAACTATAGACCGACAGGTGAACTAGGGTTCTACGGCGTCTATCGCCACGCGACACGCCGCGTGCGGACGAAGTCGCTGATACCGACGTTCGGCTTTGAACTTCCTCTATTCGGCGTCGACAACGACGTGGATATCGGCGGTGGCGGTGTCCGCTGGATGCCCATTCGAGGGGTCCGTGCGTCGTTCGACATCGAAGTCGGGCGAGCCGACCAGCCACTAACGCCGGTCGGCGACCGCAAGTTTCACAACGAGAGAGCTCGCATCCGCTGGCGTCATCGTTCGTTCTCGGCTTCGGGGTATTTTCGGAATGAGACCAACACCAGTCCGACCGTTCTCACCGACTACAGCTCTGCGCGGCGCTCGGCCGGGGCGCATCTGTTCTGGTCTGACTCGGATGGGAAAGTGACGCTCGACGGCGGCTACGCTTGGTTGCATGCTAATTCTTCCGCCGGAGTATTCAACTTGATCGATCCTGGCACTGCAGCCCGCACGGTCTACGAGAGCAATCTCCACACGCTGAACTTCTCATCGCGCATGCAGCTGACGAATCGAGTTCTGCTCTCCCTCGGATACACGCTCGCCAAGGATACCGGTGACGGTCGGACGAGCACGTCGATCTCCGGCGATCTAACTCCGACTTATCCCAGTTTCTCCTTCGACGGCGCGAACTTCTTCGTGTCACTTCCGCTGACCTATCAGTCGCCGCAGGCGCGGCTTTCGATATCGATCTCCGACCGGCTCGCCTGGAACGCTGGTTGGCAGTTTTACGACTACGCCGAGCGCTTCACCGGTGAGCAGAACTATCACGCCCACGTCGGCTACTCAAGCATCCGCTGGAGCTTTTGACGACGCCACACGTCAGTGATGGAGCCGCGAATCACTCAGCGGGATCTCGGCCCACTTCGCCTCGTCGGATCCGACTACGTGTAGCAGGGGTCGTCGATCTCAAACGGGCCTTCGCCGCACTCCTCGCCGGGGTCTGGGTCGATCGGCGGTGTCACGACACTCTCCACCGGAATCACCGGCCCAATAGGAGTCGACTTACCGTAAACGGTAAGAACGACCTCGTTGTTACCGGGTAGTGCGCCCACTGGCACCCGAATCGCTAACTGAAAGAGCCCGGCTGTGGTCGGAGTGACTCCGACATAGAAGATGTCGCTTTCGTCCATAACTACGCCGCCGAAAGTCACCATCCGGTTTGCTTCGGGAAGCACTTCAGCAGCGCCAGTCGCCAGTTCACCGGTACCGAACGCTGGCGTCGTCTCGCCCCAGCCGGTGCCAAATAGCACGATGATGTCGCCCGGTTTCGCTGGGCGTGACGGCCCAAAGCTATCGTCAGGGAAGAGGCTCGCAGGAGCCACGGGAACCGGTGGCTGGCTGGGAGTCGCGTTGAACCGAGCTGCGATCAGGCCGTCATTCTCCAGATTGAACAAGAAGAAGCCCGGGGTGGCCGCCTCCACCGTCACCATCTCGACGTTGCTGCGGACTTCATCCGGAGTGTCGCAGTCGCGGATCACAGTCACCGCCACCGGTCCTAAGCCCGTAGGTGCCGGAGTCTGAATGTTCGCTTGTGTCGGAAAGATCCCGAAGATCGGTGCGCGCCGTTCGTCGACCTCCACGCACGTGCCCCCAAGAATCGTATCAATGCGACCTGCTTCGTCAAGATTAGGGAAGCGAATCGACTGAGTGCCGAAGCCCGTACCGAATACCGTGATGATCGAGAGCCGCGAAACCGTGGGACGCTCGGAACCAACGTAGACAGGACGACGCCACCCGCTGGCACCACCGGATCTGGCGGCGGCGGGGGAGCTGCCACCGCGTCGACACTCTCGCTGGTGGTGTAGATCAAGTCTCCCGTCCGCGCATTGTTGCCGTCCGCGGCGTTACCAGCAGCGGCGAAGATTATTGGACCAACATCCGCGACCGGTGCCATCCAGTCAAACGTGAACACGCCCGATGAGCCACCAAGTTTGGCGACATCGTGTGTGGCGAACTCCCGTCCGGCGGCGCATCCGCTGCCAGCGCCCTCGGTCCGAACAATCGTGTCGGCGGGGCGGCCAAAAAACGAGCCGACACTCATGCATCCGTCGTCGGCGTCCCGAACTGTGATCTGAAACCCCCAACGTTGTTGGGCAGGGTCTTGGACGCGAACCGTCATCTCAACCGTCTCGCCGGGCGTGTACAGATACGCGCTGATCGGAACTCCGTCCACGTCGATCGAAACGCTTCCCGGTCCCGAGTTGGACGTTGTGTTGTGACACTCGGAGGTGCCACAGCTCTGCTCGCCGGGGAATGGGCCGCCCGTACGAGCAAGCGCAATGATGCTGCCAAACGGTTTCGACACCAGGTACAGCGGAACGCTAAAGAACGAGGCCAAGACCATCGCGAGGCCAGCTCGTTCAATCGGTCTGCGCGTGACCCAATCGAAAGCCTGGGACAGGAAACGGACGGCGCGGCTGCTCATGCCGCCTTTGACGCACCAGCACACGATTCTGATCCACTATATACGCTCCGGAGCTTATATTGTGATATTTGTTACAAGTACACCGGCCGCCTAGTGAGTGATGCAGCGAATGCTCGGCGGGGACGCCTACCCGAGTCGAGCCGCTGGCACGTTGCAACTATCCCTGGTCACGTTTAAACGTCCAACGCCTAGCGCCTGGCACCCTCGTTGAGGTTAGGAGCCCGGTTATGAGTCAGACGAGCAGAGATTCCGTATCGGACAGCACGATTGACTCCCTGGTGTACTCCGCCGGTTTCGGAGGTGTCGCGCTGGCGGGGGACTGCCTCGCTCACGCGCCTGCACGCCGCCGGACGTGGTCGCCAGTTCGGTTTTGATCTAGGTGCGCATCGGCCTAATGGTGTAGCGGTCAGCGGCGCCACAGACTCTATACTAGGGTCAGAATGCCGCTCCGCAGTGGTCGAATGCGCTTCCGATTTCTATCGCTGCTTCTCTCCACAGCGGTCCTGCTCAGCGCTGGAGAAGTCGACATCCAACGGCAGTTGGATCGCGGCTCCGGAATCGTTCGGTTGCCTGCCGGAGTCGTGGATATATCGTCCGAACTTCTAATTCCGGCCGACGCGCACGATCTCGAAGTAATCGGAGACCCCGACGGCACCGTGCTACGGGCAACAGCCTCCTTCGAAGGCCGTGCTATATTGCGGGTCCAATCCGGCCGGCGGATTCGATTTGCGGGCTTCGAATTGGATGGGAATCGCGGGGCGTTCACCAAACGGGTCGGGCTACCGCCGCATGTGGACTTCGCAGGCTTCTATTCAAACAACGGAATTCTCATCGAGGGCTCCGAAGACTTAGCCATCGAGCGCGTCTCGTTTCGCCGCATAGCTGGTTTTCCGATCCTGATTGCTGCCTCTCGCGACGTACTGATCCGCCGCGTGACCATCGACGACAGCGGCTCATTAGATAGCAGAGGCCGCAACAATACGACCGGGGGGATACTGCTTGAGGAGGGAGTCGTCGATTTCCGCGTCGAAAACTCTGTGTTCCGCAACATTCGAGGCAACGGAGTCTGGACCCACTCCTTGTACGAGTCTCCGCGGAACCGGCGCGGACGGATATCGGGAAATCGGTTCGAGGGCTTGGCTCGTGACGCCATACAGGTCGGCCACGCCGTTGATGTGACGGCAAGCACCGGGAACTACCGGCAAGCGAATCGGCTATCCCTTCGAGGAGGTTGATGTCGAAGGCGGCGGATTTCCGGTTGCCATCGATACGGCTGGCGACGTCGAGCAGTCCGTCTATTCCGGCAATCACTTCGAAGAGATCAACGGCAAGTGCATCGATCTCGACGGATTCCACCACGGAGAAGTACGCGACAACATCTGCATCAACCGCGGCAAGCCTGAAGACTACCGCTTCGGCAATTTCGGCATCGCGATGAACAACACGAATCCCGACATGCGCTCGGAGTGGATTACTATCGCCAACAATGAAATCGATGGCACCCTCTACAGCGGCATCTTGGTGATCGGAACCAACAATACGATTCGAGACAATCGTTTGCGGAACCTGAATCTTGCCGGCTGCAACGACAACGCGCTGCTTTGCACTTGGGCGCGCGACACTGATCCGAGCTTCCTACGCAGCGGGATTTACCTGGCCCGCGGAGCCGAACGTCCAGACCCCGCCAGCGGCAATCGCATCGAAGGCAATGTCATGACGGGCTATGGGATCGTTGACCACTGTATCGTCGCGGCACCGGGCGTCTCGCTCGCGGCCAACACCGTTGTCGGTAATCAGTGTCGATCCCGAGATTGATATAATTTCCTCGAATATGCGGTTCAAAGCGCAGGATGAAGCGACCGTCGACTGGGTTAATGCACAGAAGGACATCCTGAGCGAGACGGGTCGCTACCACAGCATCCAATTGCCCGACGGCAATGTCCTCGAAGGCGTTCAGAGCATTAGTCATTTGCAGGACCGCCTCGCACGTTTCCCCGTGCCTGGGGATCTAGCGGGGAAGCGCGTACTCGACATCGGCGCCTGGGACGGGTGGTTCAGTTTCGAAATGGAGCGGCGAGGCGCCGAGGTGATGGCGGTTGACTGCGTGGAGGTGCCAGCGTTCCGCGCCGCTCACAATCTACTCAACTCCAAAGTGGACTATCGCGTCCTCGACATGGACGAACTCAGTCCCGCCACGATTGGACGCTTCGACATCGTGCTGTTCTTCGGCGTCCTCTACCACCTCCGCCACCCGCTGCTCGGGCTTGAGCGGGTCTGCCAGCTCACCCGCGACTTGGCGCTTGTTGAGTCCTTCGTTACCGACGAACAACTCAACCCCGGCCAGCCCACTATGGAGTTTTACGAAACCGACGAGTTGGGGGGACAGACAGACAACTGGTGCGGTCCTTCCACCTCCTGCCTGATGGCCATGTGCCGTTCGGCCGGATTTGTTCGAGTGGAGCTAGGTGTGGTGGTCAAGCAGCGCGCCCATGTCACCTGCCGCAGGCTCTGGGAACCGCAGTCGTCGAATCCAACGACCGCAGCGCCCGTCTTCGGTGCTGCGGTGAACAATCGCGATTGGAGCAATCAGTTCCCCAAGAACAAGGATCTCTACGTCTGCTGCTTCTTCACGACGAACGAGAAGAGTCTGACGCCAAAGGATCTTCAGATCGAATTGGATGGCTACGGCGTGCCAGCGTTGAGCGTAACCCCTGTAGGGGACGACGGTTGGCAGGCCAACATTTGGCTGCCGGCGGGCTTGAGCGCCGGTCCTCACGAAGTCCGTTTGAAGACTAGCAACAGCTCTTACAGCAACGCCGTAACCCTCGAAATGGTCGAAAAGTCGTAAGCAGTTTGTTGCCCGCTGGAGACGGGTACGTCTACTCCACCTGGTCGGCTTCTATTACCTTACCGGCTTCCTTGTTAGGTACAGGCTCCCCTTCACCCGATGTGTTCGGCAACGCAAGCCAGTAGGGCACCACGAGGATGACGACGCCCAGCTTTCTCAAGAATCTCATCATCGGACATCAGTTCGTAGACGCCGACTGAGATAGGTTTAGCCCCATAAACGCGATGAAGAGATTCTCGTAGGGATGCACGAAGTGGCCCAGCGCCACGAAACCCACCCCGATGATCGGGTTCCCCACCACGATTCCTGTCCCAACGATAAAGTCGGTCATCGACGTTGCAGCGAAGAACGCGCCCATAATCCCGTGGCCGAAAAGATGCCAACCTTAAGCCGCACGGTTCGCGTCGAAAGAAGCCAAATGCCTAAGCGAGCAGGCTCTTCACAACCTCGCCGTGAACGTCGGTGAGTCGGAAGTTGCGGCCTTGGAACTTGTAGGTGAGCTTGGTGTGATCGACCCCAAGAGTGTGCAGGATCGTGGCGTGTAAGTCGTGGATATGCACCGGGTCGTTGACGATGTTGTAGGAGTAATCGTCGGTCTCACCGTAGCTGATGCCTGGCTTGATGCCGCCGCCCGCCATCCATATCGTGAAGCAACGCGGATGATGGTCACGGCCATAGTTGTCCGCCGTCAACTTACCTTGGCTATATACAGTGCGACCGAACTCTCCGCCCCAGACGACAAGCGTCTCGTCCAACATGCCACGCCGCTTCAAATCACTGACGAGTGCAGCTGAAGCTTGATCGACATCCTTGGCTTGCCCGGGAATCTCTTTGGGAAGGTTCGTGTGTTGATCCCAGCCGCGATGAAACAGCTGAATGAAGCGAACGTCCCGCTCGGCGAGCCGCCGTGCAAGGAGACAGTTGGCCGCAAACGTACCCGGTTTGCGCGCATCTTCTCCGTAGAGATCGAAGGTGCTGTCGGGCTCGCCCGAGAGATCCGTCAACTCCGGCACGGAACTCTGCATCTTGTACGCCATTTCGTATTGCGCAATGCGCGTCGCAATCTCGGGGTCGCCGAACTCCTCCAGTTGGAGTTGGTTCAATCGCGCCACGTCGTCGATAAAGCGCCTACGCGCTGGTGCACTGAAACCCGCTGGATTAGACAGATAGAGAACCGGATCCCCTATCGAGCGAAACTTTACACCTTGATAAGTCGTCGGGAGGAATCCACTGCCCCACTGCCGCTCGGCAAGCGGCTGACCGTTTGGGTGGCCGGTTCCGTTCGAGATCATCACGACGAAGGCTGGCAAGTCCCGGTTCTCGCTTCCTAACCCATACGAGAGCCAGGAACCGATCGAGGGGCGGCCAGCCAGTTGAAAGCCTGTCTGGAAGAACGTCATCGCCGGATCGTGATTGATCTGCTCGGTGTACATCGACTTCACGAAGCACAACTCGTCGGCAATGCCAGATAGGTGCGGCATCAGTTCGCTGATCCATGCACCGGACTGCCCATGCTGCTTGAATTCGAAAAGCGACGGCGCAACCGGGAAGCTTGCCTGCCCGGCGGACATCTCTGTAAGCCGCTGCCCTTGACGAACCGAGGCCGGGAGATCGGATCGGATCAGTTCTTCTAGTCTCGGCTTGTGATCATACAGCTCGATCTGTGAGGGTCCACCCGATTGGAAGAGATAGATCACCCGCTTAGCTGTCGGTGCGAAGTGAGGCAAGCCAGGGAGTCCGACCGAATCACTTGCCCGCAGGTCGTCAGCGAGCAAACTCGAAAGCGCGGCAGCTCCCAAGCAGGTAGCGGATTGACCGAAAAAGCAGCGTCGGGTCAGCAGGTCTTGAGCTTCTTGGAACGCCATCAGTTACTCCTTGGTCACGGCCGCGTCTAAGTTGAGCATCAGGCTGGCTAACGTCGAGTAGGCCGCCAACTCACTTGGGTTCAGACTCTCGTCACGAGGCGATTCACCTTGAGACAGGTACTGCAGCGCCGCGCCCGGATCGGTGCCGAACATGTCGCGATAGTAGTTCAGGCTAGACAGCAGAATCTCGCTGGCCTCGGTACTGGGCGGTCGCGCGGTGACGAGCTGCAGCCCAAACGAAAGGCGGTCTTCGGGTGAGGCCCCTCCCTCGCGCATCATTCTTTCCGCCATCCTTCGTGATGCCTCTAGATAGGCCACATCGTTCATCAGATTCAACGACTGCAGAGGCGTATTGGTCCGAACGACCCGAACGACACAGGACTCACGTGTGGCCGCATCGAAGTTCATCATCATCGGCGGCGGTGAAGTTCGCTTCCAATAGGTGTAAAGACTCCGGCGATAGAGTGCGTCCCCCTCATCGGCCATGTAGTCGGCCCCCGTCCCCAACTCAGACCAGAGACCCGGCGGTTGGTAGGGCTTTACTGAAGGCCCGCCGATGTCGTCGACCAAAAGCCTCGAAACCGAGAGGGCTTGGTCGCGAACCATTTCGGCGGCCAGACGAATACGCGGGCCGCGCGCCAACAAGCGATTGTCGGGGTCCTTTTCCAGCAGTTCTGGCGTCACCCGAGAAGACTGCTGATAGGCAGCACTCATGACAATCGTCTTCTGAATCTCTTTCATATCCCAGCCGGTTCGCATAAACTCCGTGGCCAGCCAATCGAGCAGAGCGGGATGGGAAGGGATCTCTCCTTGTGATCCAAAGTCTTCCGTCGTTCCCACCAGACCGGTACCGAAGTACATTTGCCAAAAACGGTTTACCGCAACCCGCGCCGTCAATGGATTGCTTGGGTCGACAATCCATTGCGCCAGCCCCAGTCGATTGTTGGGAGCATTAGGAGGCAACGGAGGCAATGCCGCCGGAACCGCTGCTGAAACCTCTTCACCGGGCTGATCGTACGCACCACGATGCAACAGATAGGTCGGGTGCGGATCAGAATCGTCCTGCATGACCATCACCGATGGGAACCCATCGACCAGGCGTAGGCGCTGTTGACGCAGGTCGAGCACCTCCTTGTGGGCGGCCTGCAACTGCTCAGGAGCGTAGCTGTCAAGAAATGCCCAACGCAACTTCGTCGCCTGCGCGTCAGTGCGATCCTGGGCCGGCAATTCAGCAATTTCGTTGAGGGAGTCCGCTGACGCCAACACGGCTGCCTCTTCGGGCGTGAACGCGGCTCTGTAGAGACGAACCTGCGCAATCCGTCCCTCGAACCGCATACCTTGGCCCGCTCCAATCCGCAACGGCTCCTTCGCGGCGAACGGTTGATTCATGTAGTCGAGATGGGCCTGCGTGTGGAGGACTTTGCCGTTGAGGTAGAACTTGGTGTTCGACGCCAGTCGCGAGCCGTCGGTGGTCATCATCACGTGCGACCACTGGTTCAGCGGCACCGTCTCTTCGCTCTCTATCCGAATACCATCGTCGAGCCACCGCTGGATCACACTGGCATAGAGATGCCCATCATTGAGAGAGAAAGTAAATCCCTTAGCCTGCTCTTCGTCGACGGCACGGCTTAGAATTGCGCCCGTCGCCGCTGTCGGATAAATCCACGCCGATAGCGTAAAGGGGTCGAAAAAGCCCAAGTTGGCGACATCTCCGGCCTGGATGTAGCCCGTGCCATCAAACAGCGCTGCCTGTCCCGTAATACCCTCCGCATAGGACGCGCTGCCATCGACCCATTCAGGATCACCCGTGGCGACTTCGCCGCCTTGCGGCCCATTGCTCATCAGATAGCGGTACTTCGACGAAAGTGGCGGATCGGGGGTGATGCTGGCACTGAGGTTGCCGTCGAGCGGCATCTCAACCGCCATCTCAGAGGGCGGTGCCCAGTCGAGACGTTCGCTGTTGGTCAGGGAAGATTCCCATATCGCCCGCGCACCAGCCGCCCCGCTTTCGAGAGTTTCGGCACGTCGCCGCGCGCTTGCAAGTTCAGCGTCCAAGGCGTTGAGTTCCGCTTCTTGTTCCACCGTCGGGGCAGTAATAAGCGGCGGTGAATTGCCATACTTGAACGCCTTGCCGCTCTCAGGTACCTGATTGAAATAGGAGAAGAGCTGGTAAAACTCCTTCTGCGTGAAGGGATCGTACTTATGGTCGTGGCAGCGGGCGCAGCCCAGCGTAAGCCCGAGCCACACCGTTGAAGTCGTTTCCACTCGATCCACAACGTACTCAACGGCATACTCCGCGCCGATAATGCCACCCTCACCGTTGCCGCGATGGTTGCGGTTGAAGCCCGTGGCAATGAGTTGCTCGCGAGTCGGATTCGGCAGCAAGTCGCCAGCGATCTGTTCGATCGTGAACTGGTCGTACGGCAGGTTCCGATTGAATGCCGCGATCACCCAGTCTCGCCAACGCCACATCGATCGCCCGGCGTCGGTCTGGTAGCCGTTCGTGTCGGCATAGCGGGCAGCATCGAGCCAACGCATCGCCATGCGCTCGCCATACTGAGATGACGCCAACAGATGGTCCACAACTTTTTCAAAAGCGTTCGGTGAGTCGTCATCGACGAAGGCGTTGATCTCCGCCAACGTCGGCGGCAGTCCGGTGAGGTCAAACGACACCCGACGAATCAGCGTGCGCCGGTCGGCACTCGGAGAAGTCTCTAGCCCATGGCGATCGAGGCGCGCCAATACGAAATGATCGATCGGATTCTTCGGCCAGGCTGGGTCGCTGACCGTCGGCAGGTCTGGCTGGGTAGGCGTTACGAACGACCAGTGCCCTTGCCACTCAGCCCCTTGCTCGACCCAACGGGTGAGCAGATCGATCTCCGAGTCAGTCAGCTTGGCGTGACCGTTGTACGCGGGCGGCATGCGAAGCGCGGGGTCGTAAGAGGTGACGCGCTTAATGAGTTCACTATTCGCGGGATCTCCCGGGGCGATCGCATAGCGCCCACCTAGGTCCGCCTTAGCCCCTGCCTCCGTGTCAAACCGCAGTCCGCTCAGCCGCTTGCTTTCATCGGGGCCATGGCAGGTGTAACAACGATCCGAGAGAATAGGCCGGATGTCGCGGTTGAACTCGACCTGGGCGGCGATCGGAGGGGCCAGTAGCCCCACAGCTGCCAGCAGAAGCACACATGGTAGGAACTCGATTCGCATTTTCTGCTTCTATCCTACACCCCTACGGGCCTTAGACTGCTCGGCTTCGATCTCCGGGCAGTTTCCATCCGAGTCGCCCCAGGCGACACACACCGAGCCGTCACTCCTCCGCACTAGACCACAACTCCCGCCCAGGTGGTGAAACTGGCCCGTTCGGACAGGCGAACGTGCGCGAGGTGTGGTCTCAACGTATCGATGGAACACTTCGTGCTAACGGGAGATTAAGTGCATGAGGATAAATCAAGAAACACGATGAGGGCACACGAAGACGGTCCAGTCACAGGCGTTGACTGGGTCTACGAAGTCCGGCACGTTGGCACCGAGGCTATTGCAGCGTGCCACTCTGTGGCCCACTACAGTTTCTGGGTATCATGTCGCGAGGAATTATCTATGCAACTCCCCACCAAGCCGATCCTAACTCTCGATGTCGCCAAGAAAATCGCTACGGCAGCCGAAGCGGAGGCGATCAAGAACAGTTGGCCCGTGGTTGTCGCGATTGTGGACCCAGCTGGCCAACTTGTCTACTTCCAGAAGATTGACGACACCCAACTCGGAAGTGTCGACGTAGGAATCGCCAAGGCCCGCTGTGCCGCGCTCTACAAGCGCCCGAGCAAAGCTCTTGCCGAGGCTGTAGCGGCTGGGAAAACCGGCATGATGGGCTTGCCCGGAGCCGTTGCCGTGGAGGGAGGGTTGCCTCTCTTCGTCGACGGCGATATTGTCGGCGCTATCGGAATAAGCGGGGTTATGTCTAACCAAGACGGCGTCGTGGCGCAGGCAGGTGTGGACGCCCTGGCTGCGATCGTTAGCTCCTGACGACGCTGGTGTTCCTCGTCATCGATCACGAGACGCCGCTTGTCAACTCTCACCACTTCCTCCCTTCGGGTTGTAGGAATCAACCCTCGGGCGCTCCGCGGCGGCATAGCGTTACAATCGCCGTATCGCGTCGGCCACGATCAGCGGCTGCAATGGTCCTCGACGGCTCGACGGGGGGAGATTGCGAGGCCTGCGACGCGATGACACCAGTCTCGGCTCACAAATAGGAGGGACAACTACATGGTTACAGCGTCACGCGGAATCGATCGTGGTCGTCAGGGGCAGACGGGTGTTGGTCGGCGCGAAGTGTGCCAAGCACTTGCAAGTTTGGCGGCGACTGCCGTCTTCCCAGTCAGTATGTTGGCGGACTCGTCGGACATCTACGACCGCTCGCTTGTGATCGATGCGCTGTCCTTGGGACGAGATTGGGATGAGGGTAACATCGCTGCGCTCAAGGCCTCTGGATATTCAGGAGTCTTCGATAGCCTGCCTACTACTGATCTGCAGACGGCAATCGACGCACTGATCAGGTGGCGTAGACGCGCAGATAAACATGCTGACACCCTGTTGATCGTAGAGCGGGCCGAAGATTTCAAACGCGCGAAGGACAGCGGCAGAGCCGGGGCGCTGATGAATTTTCAGAACGCGACCATGCTCGAGGGAGATGCCGATAACGTGGAGGCGCTTCATGCGCTCGGCATGCGCAGCTTCCAACTCACCTATAACTATCGAAACAGGCTCGGCGACGGTTGTCTGGAAAGAACTAACGCCGGTCTGTCCGAATTCGGAATCGAAGTCGTCGAGCGCATGAACAAGGTCGGCGTAATGATCGACCTGTCTCACTGCGGGCCGCAGACGACGTTGGACGGTATCGAGTTCTCATCGAAGCCGGTCGCCATGACACATACGATGTGCGCGGCCCTGAGACCGGACGACCATCCCCGCGCCAAGACCGATCGCCAAATGAAGTCTTGTGCGGACAAGGGGGGCGTCATAGGCATGGCTGCCCTGGGTTACTTCGTCGGCCCAGACCCAGGTGGAGCAACAACAATCGAGACTTATGCCGACCACATCGAACACGCAGCGTCGGTCGTCGGCTACGAACACATCGGCCTCTCGACCGACTTCGCTCCCCAAGGTATTGCAGCATGGGCGACCCGAGAGACCTGGTACGAGCCGCGACTCACGTTCTTCAAGCCGAGTTACAACGTCCGTTGGCCGCCTTGGATACCCGAACTTGATACCCCGGATAGGTTTCGGAATCTGGTTGCCGTTCTAGACCGCCGGGGCTGGAGCGAAAGGCGAATCGAGGACTTGTTAGGGCTGAACTGGATTCGTCTACTTCAAGAGACGATTGGTTGAATCGCTGGCACTGGATCGATTGATGATCGATGGACACCCACTTTCACACGCGCAAGTCGTGTTGGTGCCGAGTTACTTCCTACGAGTCCGGCTTAACGGAAAAGGGTTGATCGAATACTCGCGGCAAACGGCTGCCTGCCCGCCTATTCCCGCTCGCCAAAGCAGTAAAGGTTCTCGTGGGTGCGGAGGTAGAGTCGCCCGTCGACGATCGCTGGGGTAGCGCTGCCGCCTTCGTCGAGCGCCAGGCTATGGATAACGGTCCACTGCCCTCCGGCACGGACCACCGTCAGCGTGCCCTCCCCGTCAAAGAAGAAGAGCTTGCCGTCCGCGGCTATCGGCGAGGCGTAGTAAGCACCCAGTGCGTCGGGCAGGCGCCCTTGTTTTAGGATCTCTCCCGTCAGCGCATCAATGCTTGTGAGAATTCCCGCGTTGCGAATCGAGTAAATCACGTCGTCGTAGATCAATGGCGATGGTACGTTGCCAAGGGGGCGATCGACGACCCAGTCGACGTGAGTGTGGCTTACGTCGCCCCGCCCTCCTAGACGGATAGCGAAGAAGCCAGGCCGGGTCGCCATGCGCGAAACGAAAAAGTCCCACTCGTCCTTTTCCATGGAGCCGTTCTGGGAAAAATCGTATTCCCAGAAGACCGACTGACGCCTCTCGTAAAATTCTTCCTCCGAGAGACCGCCGTCGCCGTCGGAGTCGAACTGCTCAAGCGCATTCGCATAGCTGGGATACCGCCCGGCCATGGCATCGGCTGAAGCGCCCTGGCAGTTGAGGTAGACGCGTCCGTTGGCGATCAGCGGAACCGCCTTCGGCTGCCAACACAACCCGCCAGCACGCCAAAGTTCATCACCGGTCTCAAGCGAATAGGACACCAGCGTGAACGAGCCTGCGGTTAACACCTGCGCCGGGCCTTGCTCGGGGCGATAGATGGCTGGTGTCGAGAACGCTTTGCGAAACTCCGAGCGATCGGCGCGCCAGATTTCCCGTCCAGTCGCCGCATCGAGGGCAAGCAGGAATGCGTGACCGCTATCGTCGTCGCAAGCTATGAGCAACTTGCCGTCAACAATTATGGGCGATGCCGCCATGCCGCGAATGTTCACGAACGGCCCCAACGGCACCCGCCAGCGTTCATTGCCATCAGGACCGTACGACAGCAAGCCGAACTCGCCGAAGAAAACGTAGACGTTTTCACCATCGCTAGCTGGCGTGGACGCGGCGGGATTGTTCTGCTCGACGAATTGAGAGCGCCGTGGGCGAGGAGCTTGCCTTCTCCAGAGGATGCGTCCGGTTTCCCGGTCGAGAGCGAGCGTGAAGAGCTCTTCGTCCTCGACGGCAGTGAGATAAATGTGATCGCCGACGATCACCGGCGAGGAGTGGCCCGGCGGTACGTCAGTCTTCCAGATGAGGTTTTCCTCGAGCGAGGGCTCTCCGACGACGGCGCCATCAACGACGCCAGCCCCGTTGGGTCCGCGGAATCTAGCCCAGTCTTCGGCACCGCAAAGATTCGCAACGGCGAGAAATAGAAGTACGCGGATCAATATCATGCGGTCTGCATTTTATCAAGCTCTTGCGTTAGGGCTGGACGCTAGCGCAACCCGTAGAGGTCCGGGTTAGCGCGCTTGTATTCGAAACGTCTCGGGTTAACAGCGGTGAGCCCCGCGGTATCGACCTCGATGATGCGTCCCGCGATCGGTTCGTAAGCTGCACGGAAAGCGACGGCCGCCTTTACAACCAGGATCTTCTGCCGTTCCGCGTTGATCCCCGCACTGGTCAGCTGGCCCAGGCTAAACGGAGTATGGCGCTTGCTATTGACCAAGACCAGGTTCGGCATTTCGAGCGTAGACCCCTCGACATGAATTACCGCCGTCAGCCCTTGGTCCAGGTATCGCCGACCGCCATGCCGCACCGCCGTCTCCACGTACTTGCCGTCATAGATCAACTGGACGACACCTCGAATGCGTACCGGCGCGCCGTGGAGCGAGTCTGACTTGCCACCGACGTCCATGTCGAAGGCTCCTCCGACACCAGCCTCAACGGCGGCCTCGACGGCCTCCGGATCGTACATGGCAGACACATATCCCTCGGCGCCTTGCTCGACAAGCTGTTGCAAAACAAAAGTGCTGTCTCCGGCCGAGCCGCCTCCGATGTTGTCGCCAAGCTCAACCAAGACCACAGGCGTCCTCTCCTCCGCCATCGCCAACCGAACAGCTTCTTCCGGCTCTGGCTGGTCGAGCTGCATCACCAGGCGGTGATCCCACATGATGTCGGCGAGTCGCTTGGCTTCGCGCCGCGCTAACTCCATATCGTCGTCCGTCACCACAACCACGCCAGGTCCCATCTGCGGAACATCCGCGTACTGGTAACCAGGCTGCACGCTCACCGCGAGAATTTTCGGGTTCTCCCGCTCCAGCCGTTTCGCCTCTTCCACCAACGGCAGCATCGGCTCTTTCTTCGTGTTGTGGAACATCATGTTGTAGACCATCGGAGGCTTCTCCAATGCCTGAGTTACACGTACACCGTCCTTGACGATCTTCGCCATGATCTGAGCCGCTTGCACTCCGCGCTCGCGCTGGTCAATGTGGGGAACCTCTTTGTAGATCACCAACGCGGTCGACAGCTCGATCTCAACTGGAGCGACATTGGCGTGAGCGTCATGAGTGACGACGATTGGTAGCTCATCGCCAAGTGCCGCACGAAGGCGGCGCAGAACCTCCGCGTCTCCGTCTGGATGCGCCACGGTCACCATCGCCCCATGTAGCGCCAGCAACAGACCGTCAAATGGCCCAGCGGCTTCGAGACTTTCGATCAACTCCGCAGTCAGTGCATCGAGTGCGCGGTCGGTAACCGGGCCTCCCGGAGTTGCCCGGGACACGACGGTGGGGACGAGTTCGAGCCCGAACTCTTGAGCGCCTTCGTAGTAACCGCCCACTTCGTGAGACGATTCCGCGAATTCGCCACGCACCTCTTCGCCGCGCCACCGGCTGAAATCCGCTAGCTCAGTCAGATCCGGCGAGAACGTGTTGGACTCGTGCATGATCCCGCCGACCGCGATGCGCGGAGTTTGCGCGCCGAGCGTCACCGCGACGAGTAGTAGAAGAACTAATTTCATGTGTACTCTCCGTATGCGCGACGAGTATAGCCGGAACGGCAACAAGCTCGCGCAAGCACGGCCCGTCCTCTCGTCACATCGCGGCCATCTCCGGGCATGCCTCCACCAGCCCACCGTCAGCCCCCGAGTAGCACTTGTCGTCGAACCGAATCGTATAGACTCTTGGCTGATGCATCGTTCAGTTTTGCTTCTCGCAGTTGTGCTGCCGCTCGCGGCACAGTCCGATCTGGCTTATCGTCACGTCGAAAATTGGGGCCAGCTCCCGACCGACTATGAGTCCGGTGCGGGCATGGCGGTCGCAGCGGACGCCGAGGGCACCATCTGGTTCTACAATCGCGGTTCGCATCCGGTGATCCAGTTCGCACCGGATGGCAAGGCGCTGCAGGCGTGGAAGGAGGATTCGAACCTCTCGAATCATGCGGGCTCCGCGCACGGCATCGGCGTCGGACCTGACGGCGGGATCTGGCTGGTGGACCGCGAAGGTGCAGCGATCTGGAAGTTCTCGTCTGAAGGGCGGCGCCTCGTTGGCATCGGAAGCTTTTCGGGACAGATCGGTGATAACGACGCGAAGTACGCCTTCAATCGGCCCGCCGCCGTGGCGTTTGATTCAGCCGGAAATGTCTTCGTTGCCGACGGCTACCGGAATACGCGGGTCGTGAAATACACTCCGTCGGGCGACTACATTAGCCACTGGGGCGGTGCTGGCGATGGCAAGGGACAGTTCAATCTGGTTCATGGCGTGACCGTCGACGGCGATGACCGCGTCATCGTCGCTGACCGAGGCAACAAGCGCATCCAGGTGTTTGATACCGACGGCAAGTTTATCGAGATATGGGATGGCTTTGGTACGCCTTGGGCCCTGACATGGGACAGCACGGAGAACGTCGTCTGGGTAGTCGACGGTAACGCCGGACGCGTGCTTAAGTTCTCCATGAATGGTGAGTTGCTCGGTGGATTCGGTTCAGACGGACCCGAACCCGGCCAACTTCATCAAGTACACGGCATCGCAGTCGGCACGGACGGTGCCCTGTATGTTGCGGAGACCGTGAATCAGCGCATCCAAAAATTCGTAAGGGAATAGCCCGGACGGAGTTCCGGACGGAGTTCGGGGACAGCCTCGCCATTGAACCACACGCTACGGTTGATCTCCAACTAGATCAAGCCACGCTGACCAATGGCGTGCCTTCTAGCGGCAGTCTCGATACCAGGGCAGCACCTCTTACGGCGAGTCGCAAACCAGTCCTCGCCAACGGCTGGTACACGAACGACGGTCATTCTCCCTTTCCTCTGTCAAGAGAGGCAGCGGTTTCAACCCGGTAGACCGGCGTCTAGCCGAGTGCGCAACCGTTGCAAGATTTCGGCGTGCTCGGGGCTGCCAGCTAAATTTGTGAACTCCCCTGGATCGCTAGCGTGATCGTAGAGTTCCTCGCCTCCGCCGTCACCCTCCCAGTGGATGTAGCGATAGCGATCCGTCCTAATCGTGCGTCCGAAAATGCGATCGTCCGTATCGCTGGAGCCACCCTGGACCGACCGCGGATCGTCCGAGTGAGCCCACTCCACTTGCGTAAATGCGGCATCCTTGACCCGTGCGGCCGGATCGTCGAGAACCGGTCGTAGACTGACACCGTCAAGGTCGTCTGGCGGCTCCAACCCGCACAAATCGGCCAACGTGGGGTAGAAATCGATGAACTCCACGAGCGCCTTCGAACTCTGCCCGGCGCCGCCGGCACCGGGGGCCGAGATGATCAAGGGCGCCTTCGCGGCCTCTTCCATCAGACTCATTTTCTGCCAATGCGTATGCTCGCCCAAGTGCCAGCCATGGTCTCCAAAGAAGACAACAACAGTCCTCTCGGCCATCCCGAGCCTATCGACCGTATCGAGCACCCGACCCACCTGCTGGTCCATGAATGATGTCGACGCGTAGTAGCCTCGCAGCGAGACCCTCTGGTCTTCTTCGCTCATGCCCATGTGATTCCACAGGAACGAGCGCAGGTTCTTCGCTGGCGCCGGGATATCGTCGAGATCATCAGCAGGATTCGCCGCCAGCTCGATGTCCTCCAGCGGATACAGGTCGAAAAACTCTCCAGGCGCGACAAACGGCACATGTGGACGCACGAAGCCTAGACCCAGAAAGAACGGATCCTCGCCTGTTTCTTCCAGCAGCTCGATGGCCGTGTCCGCCGCCGCGCTGTCGGCCTGGCCAGACCCGTCGACCGTACGAACCCACTGCATCTTGAGACCGTTGCGATAGTCCGGGGTCGGGTCCCCGCCCTCCCCTTTGCTCTTGTCCTCGTCGCCGGGTGGGCTAATCGAGATGTCCCATGACGGCGGATCTTGGTGGTCCATCGAACCCACGCCCCCAGGCACCCCCATATGAAATAACTTGCCGACGCGCATCGAACGGTAGCCGTTGTTCTTGAACATTTGCGGCAACGTGACGGTATCGGGTCTCGTCGTGCGAAAGTCGACGTTGCCATTCGTCGTGATGCCGGTCGTATTCGGCCTCAGGCCAGTCATCAGCGAAGCTCGGCTCGGCCCACAAAACGGAAACTGGCAGTAGGCGTTGTTGAAGCGGACGCCGCGCGCGGCCAATGAGTCGATGTTCGGAGACTTCACCAGCGGATGCCCGTAGCAGCCGAGCGTAGTGCTAGTCAGGTCGTCCGAGGCGATAAAGAGGACGTTGAGCGGCGGTTCTTTTGCACCCGAACAGCCGAGGGCGGCGGCGCCGAGTGAGCCTAGAAAGCCACGCCGGGAGATGGTCACTGCAGTACCGATTTCGATGTCGGCGAAAGACGCGTAATCTGGATAGCCGAACGGTCCATCAACTCGGGTATGCGTGGACCGATCGATGTCTTCCAGACATCGCTCTCGTAAACTGCCTCGTAGAGGTTCTCCCGGTCTTCTTCGCTCTCGAAGCGACGCATCCAGATGTAGACCGAGTCATCCTGCTCGCCGCGAAAGCTGCCTGCGATGACCATGCCTTGGGAGACCTGGAAGGGGATGATCTCCTCCTCCATCAGACGGACCCATTCGTCCATCTTCCCGGGGAGGATCTTGTATTGTCTGAGTTCGTAGAACGCCATGAATCTAGCATCTCCTTTCCGACCGTCTGAGCAAAAACAGCATAGCCGAGCCGCAGCTGCGCAGCAACGTTCTCGCTATGTCTTTACGTCCGATCTTCCTGTCTGCACCATTCAGGCCCTCAGGTCGAGTCGGATCGCGACGTAGTGCGGGGGTTCGGGGCCAGCCTCGGAATCGAACCGCACGCTACAGTCGATCTCAAGCTACAGCAAGCCACGCTGACCAATAGCGGGCCTCCTAGCTGCAGTCTCGACACCAAGACAGCACCTCGTACAACGAGTCGCGAGCCTGGAAGCTGTGAATAAATCAACTCACCCCAGAAACCAGTGCAGCAAACAAAGGACTTAGCTTGACGGCAAGAGGTCGAAAGGCAATTAATTCACAGCTTCCTGTTACACAACTCACTCGGCACTGTCGAACACAGACTCCCGCCAAAAGTCCCCCCGACGGGAGGCCGATTTGGCCGCCGGTGGCGTCAGTGCGCCGGGGCCAGCGGTGAGGGCGCATCGTTGCGACGAACGCTTCCCGGCGGCACGCCGAACATCCGCTTGAACGCCCTGCAGAACGCCGCCTCGGATTGGTAACCCAGGCGGCCAGCGAGAACCGAGAGAGGCTCCGACGTTTCTCGAAGGTGCGTGCGAGCGAGTTGCATCCGCCACTGGGTGAGGTAGCGCATGGCAGATTTGCCAACCAGGTGGGTGAATCGTGCCGAGAACGCTGAGCGCGACATGCTAGCCTCTTCGGCCAACGACGCGACGGTCCACTCTCGTTCGGGCTCGCGGTGGATCGAAGTGAGCGCTCGTCCCAGCTGCTCGTCGCGCAGGGCCGCGAGCCAACCCTGCTCGGACTCCGGCGCCGAGTCGATCCACGAGCGGATCATCTGAATGACGAGGATGTCGGCCAGCCGTGTGATGACGGTTTCTCCGCCGGGTCGCAGCTCCTTCGCTTCACGAGAGATGAAGCGAAGCGTGCTTTGCAGCCAGCTATCCTCATCATCGTCCCAGGTGTCGATCTGCAGCACCCGAGGTAGCAGCGCGATGAGATGCTCGGCTGCCACGTGATCGAAGCGCACCACAACGCAGATGGTGTGGGTGAAGTCGCCACCGCCGCCATGTCGCATGATCTCGTAGCGCTCGCTGACCTTCTCGACCGGAATGTCGAACAGCGGCTCGGCGTAGGCCTTCGGACTGCTGCGGAGGTAGTGCCCGGTGCCGTGCGGGACGAGCGCGAGGCTGCCCTGCTGAAGCAAGCGGGGCTCGGCGCCTTCGACCTCGAGCCAGCAGCGACCGGCGGTGACAACGTGAAACATCATGCAGTCATCGAACGGGGGCAGGTCGATTCCCCAAGGCGCCGTCAGCTCCGCCCGGCAATAGAGGGTGCCCGTGAGCCGGAGCAGATGCAGCGTTTCGCCGAGTGGATCGGTTGAGGGAGGAAGCTTTCGGTTGACGGGCGGCATGCTTTGTATCTTGCCATGCCTTGTGCCATAGGTCCAGAGACGCTGTACGAACAGCAAAGAATTGCGGACGTTCTGTCATTGTTAGTCCACTGAAATCGGAGTACTTTGGACTTATGGAAAAACAAGATTCGTTCAAGACCCATGAAAAACCAGCAACGGCTAGTGAACTCATGAACCACTCCCCCATTCTCGTTCTCGGTGCCACCGGAAAAACTGGTCGCCGGATCGTCCAGCGTCTCTCCGAAAAAGGCCACGCAGTGCGGAAGGGCTCGCGGCAGTCTGATCCACCGTTCGACTGGGGCAATCAGAGCACCTGGGACGCCGTGCTTGATGGCGTTTCGGCGGTGTACATTAGCTATGCGCCCGACCTCGCCATCTCGGGAGCGGCGGACACCATCCGCGCCCTCGTCGACCGAGCTGCGGAGCACGGAGTCCAGCGTTTGGTCCTCTTGTCCGGTCGCGGAGAAGAAGAGGCTCAGAAGTGCGAGCGACTCATCCAGCGTCCGAACATCGAATGGACCGTCGTTCGCGCCAGCTGGTTCTGCCAGAATTTTTCCGAAGGGGCATTTCTCGACATGGTGTTGGCCGGCGAGATCGCGCTCCCAGCCGGGGAGGTCAGGGAGCCGTTCGTCGACGCGGACGACATCGCCGATGTCGCGGTCGCCGCGCTAACCGAAGACGGCCATGCCGGCCAGATCTACGAACTCACCGGGCCCCGACTCCTCACATTCGCCGAGGCGGTGAACGAGATCGTCCGCGCCGCCGGACGCACGATCCGATATGTCCAGATCCCGCCCGAGGCCTTCGCGGCCGGTGTTGCTGAGGCAGGCCTGCCAAGGGACATCGCGTGGTTGTTGGGATACCTGTTTAGCACCGTCCTCGACGGTCGCAACGCGCACCTGGGCGACGTAGTTCGTCGGGCGCTCGGTCGCGAGGCCCGGGATTTCGCCGACTATGCACGCCGAACCGCCGACACCGGCATCTGGGAGTTACAGTCATGACTTCGGCAGGAGGTTGGGAAATGGATCAGCTCATGCCCGTTGTCGGGACGACGGCCTTGCTCGGATCGGCTTTGGTGGGGGGCGTCTTCTTCGCGTTCTCGAGCTTCGTGATGAAGGCGCTGTCGCGCCTACCGGCTGCGGAGGGTATCGCCGCGATGCAGTCGATCAACGTCGTCGTACTCAACCCGTTGTTTCTGGGAGCCTTCATGGGAACGGCTATCCTCTCGCTCGGCGCGGTGGTGCTCGCCGCCGTAGGATGGGGTCGTCCCCCCGCGCCCTTCCTCATCGGCGGGGCGATCTTCTACCTCGTGGGGACGTTCCTCGTCACCGCCTTGGGCAACGTCCCCTTAAACGATCAGCTGGCCGCGTTGTCGGTCAACGATGCCGGTGCCGCCGAGATGTGGGACCGCTACCTAGCCCGCTGGACCGGATGGAACCACGTCCGAACAGTCGCCGCGATGGTCGCCGCACTCCTCTACACCCTGAGCCTCATCCAAGGCGGTCGTGCGTAACGTCGGAATCAACCCCACGCGGGGCGACCGATTCCGTTGGCCCTAGTCGTTGAGGACCTGAGCGAACGTTACATCGACGTACAGGTCATCTTGGTCGAGCGCATTGCCGATGGTGTCGACCTCCCAAACGGGGAGCTCGTCCTCGGGAATAATCGTCTCAAGGTGCCGGAACTCTGTTGGCGCTCCGTAGCTGACTCCGATCATCTGGCCAGCCCAACCGCCAGCGATCTTGTCCTCAAGGTCAGGCGTCGAGATCGATTGAAAGCCCGCGTCGCCGCAGTTGAGGGTGAGGACGGCGAGGAGCGCCAAAGCGTATCACAGGTCGAAGATTGTATATGCCCTGCGTGGTGGCATGCACTCGGCAAGCACTGTCGTGCAGCGAGGAACGAAGCCCGAATAGCCGACTGACCGGCTACCGCCTGCAGCGCTACGTAGCTACAATCTAGGCCCATGAGAAATCTCCTTCCTCTCGCCCTTCTAGCGTTCCTCTGTGGGTGCGCGGCTGACACACCTCCAACCGTCGCCGACACCCTCACCGACGCCCGAACACCGGACGGCCAGTACATTTCTTGGAAGGAGCATCTCATCGACAACGAGGACGTCAACGGTGGCCTCGCCCTACGCGGCGGCGACGGGCTCAAGATGGCAGACCTCGACCGAGACGGCTTCGAGGACATCGTGGCCGTTCACGAGGACAACAACTACATTCGCATCGCCTTCGGCAGCGCCGATCCCGATGTCTGGCACCTTGTGACACTGGCGGAAGGCGATGAGGCAGCAGCGGCAGAGGATATCTCCATCGGAGACGCCAACAACGACGGCTGGCTCGACATCGTCGCCGCCTGCGAACTGTCCCACCTGATCTACTTCCAAAACCCCGGTGACGCTGCTGCCATCCGCAGCGGCGAGTGGCCGCGTACGATGCCGTCGCTGACCCGCGACCGTGGCTCCTGGATTCGGGTCTTCTTCGCTGACTACGACGGCGACGGCAAACTCGAAGTCTCCGCGCCCAACAAGGGCGACCAACTCACCGCTGGCGGCACCAGGCCCGACGCCTTCGAAGAGAAAGAGACCTCCTGGTTCCGACTGCCCGAGAACCCATTGGAGGGCGACGAGTGGCAGGAACACGTCCTGAGCCGCATCAAGATTCCTATGAACGCGCAGCCCGTCGATCTCGACAACGACGGCGACCTCGATATCCTCGGTGGCAGCCGCTTCGAGATGCGTCCGTTCTGGTTCGAAAACAAAGGTGGCAGCCCGCTCGAATTCACCGAGCACCCGATCGACGTGACCGGGTACAACGCAGAGCGCCTACCCGAAGGCCAGTTCGCCGGTAAGTGGCTGACGTCCATGAACGTCGTATTCGACGACCTCAACCACGACGGACGACTCGACATCATCCTCCAAGAGACACCGCTCGTCGTGAGCTGGCTAGAGCAGCCAGCGACATTCGACCAGCCCTGGCCGCTACACAAGATCGGAGACCTCGGACCCGACACGTCGACCGGTTTGGCGCTTGTCGACATCAACGGCGACGGGCGCAGCGACCTGTTCACCGGCGGCTATAGCCAGAACCCACGCGACCACGACGGCGAGGAGATCACCATCCACCACAGAACCGGGCGACTAGCCTGGTGGGAGCAACCCGCAGACCCGTCGCAGGAATGGACGCTACACAACGTCAGCCGACGCAAGCGGGGCATGTACGACGACTTCCTGGCGCGCGACATGGACGGTGACGGCGATATCGACTTCGTTACAACACGAGGCAACAGCGGAACCTTCGACGGACTCATCTGGCTCGAACAAGTCCGTACCCCAGAACCGGTGGCCAACTTCCAGCCAGCGCGCCCGACCGAGAGCACCCATCTGCCGATGCCCTGGTAACTCTGTGGAGCCTTGTAAAGCTCCGTTAGTGGGGCGCGGTTGTCCGCGTGGTGACCCGAGTTGACCGGTTGGAGGCCTGTTTTGTCCGCGATTGTCCGTCGATGTCCGCGATTGTCCGGCGGATTTGGGCCTAAGTTATTGATTCTATTGAGTTGGGGCTCGTTTTTGACTGTTTGGGCGGACATTTTTGGACATTTGCCAATGAAAACGACCCGCTCGAAGGAGCGGGCCGTTGCTGGTTTCAGGGTAGCAGGGGGTACCAAACGCGGAAGGAGACCCCGTCTTTTGTGTTGGAAGCAATAACCATGGGCTCCCGCCCATGGCTCGGGTTGGGAAAGGGGCGGAGCGGGCGAATGGTCTAATTCGTACACATAACGATAGCCATACACCCCACCATTAGCGTTACAATTCCCTCGTCATGGTCGGTCGGACCATATTGCATTACAAGGTCACCGAGAAGCTCGGCGAGGGCGGCATGGGTGTCGTCTATAAGGCCGAGGACACTCAGCTCCGCCGGACCGTTGCGTTGAAGTTCCTCCCTCGCGAAACACTCGACGAGGAAGAGGTCAAAGCCCGACTGATTCGCGAGGCACAAGCCGCTGCAGCTCTTGACCATCCCAACATCTGCCAGGTCTTCGGCATCCATGAGGAGGACGGCGAGACCTTCATCGCCATGGCCTACATCGATGGGCCGTCGCTGGCGGAGAAGATCAAGGAGCGCCCGCTGCCGCTGGATGAGGCTCTCGCGATGGCCGCTCAGATCGCCGAAGGTCTACACGAGGCGCACGAACATGGGGTCGTCCATCGGGACATCAAACCGCAGAACGTCATGCTGACCTCCAAGGGTCAGGTGAAGATCCTGGACTTCGGGCTGGCGTCGCTGACGGGACGCTCGAAGCTGACCAAGACCGGGACCACGATGGGCACGCCCGCGTACATGGCGCCGGAGCAACTCGAAGGAAGAAACGTCGATCGCCGTGCGGATGTCTGGGCGCTGGGCTGCGTGTTGTACGAGATGCTGACGCAGAAGACTCCATTTGAGGCGGACTACGAGCAGGCAATCGGCTACGGCATTCTCAACGAGGATCCCGAGCCAGTGACGGCTCTGCGGAGGGGCCTGCCTCCGAAAGTAGACGATCTATTAGCGAAGGCACTGGCGAAGGATCGAGACGAGCGCTACCAGCACGCCGACGAACTGCTAGCGGACTTGCGCGTACTCCAGAAACAGAGTAGTGGGGCGCGAAAGACATCGTCAGGACGACGTTCGACGATGTCTCGGGCGGCGGGTCAGACGGTGAATCCCGTAGAGACACTGCCGCCTGACTTTGTGCCCGTGCGACGAAGCAGTCAGCGAGCGCTACAAGCGTTGGCCGCTGTCGCGACCCTCGCCTTCCTCGGCCTATTGGCGGTCTACCTCACTCAGGCTCCACCCGAGACCCCCACACGCCGCTTCTCGTTCTCGCAGGAAGGCGTCCAAGCCGCGAGCATCTCCCCGGATGGTCGCCATGTTGCTTTTTCGGCCGAGACTGACGGCGAGTCCAGTCTGTGGCTCCGCGCCATCGGGACCGAGACGGCTCGCGAGATCCCAGGAACGGAGGGTGCGAGACGAAAACTCGCGTGGTCGCCCGACAGCCAAGCCATCGTGTTCGCGACAACCACCGAGATCAAACGGGTCGGTATCGACGGCGGCGACGCCATCACGCTGGGCGAACTACTGGGCACGAGTTTTGAGGGCGTCTCTTGGAGCCCTGACGGCGAGCGCATCGTATTTTCTTCTGGTATCAGACTGCTCGAGATTCCGGCGCGCGGCGGCGAATCGAAATTTCTGATGGAGCAGACTCAGGTCTACGGGCTGGAGCCGCATTTCCTGCCTACAGACAACGGTTCGGAGGGTCTCGTCTACACGGACGTGAGCGTCCCTCCCCACATCCTGGTTCTGAACCTAGAGACGGGCGAGCGTAGCGAAATCGGTCCCGGTTCGGCTCCTGTCTACTCGCCGGACGGTTACTTGATCCATGGGTCCGGTCAGACGGATGAACCCGGACTGCGTGCCCTGCCGTTCTCCCTGGCGACGTTGGAACCAACGGGCGAAGCCTTCCCCGTTTCTGAAGGTGGCCAGTTTGCCAGTATTGCCCTTGATGGAACGCTGCTCTTTTTGGACGGAAATATTGCTGGTGCCCAACAAGGGACACTTGTCTGGCGCAACCGAGAAGGCGAGATGCTGGAGACGATCGGCCAGCCGCAACCAGGCTTGTCCAGTCTCTCCCTCTCACCCGACGGCCAGCGGATCGCGGTGACGTCTGTCGAGAGTGGAAACCAAGACATCTGGATTTACGATTTGAGCCGCTCCACCAAGACTCGGCTGACGCTTGAAGACGGAACGGAGTCCAGGCCTACTTGGTCGCCCTCGGGGGCGGAGATCGCCTACCGGACGAGAACAAGCCTGCTGCGCAAGGCTGCCGATGGTACGGGTGAGGCCGTTGTGCTGGTGGAGGCCGAAGCCGAGTCCGGGCAGAGCCTGTGGAGTCCCAGCTGGTCACAGGACGGGAAATACATGCTCTACTTCGATGTCAACCCCGATACGAAGCTTGATATCCACTACCTTGAGTTACGGACTAACGGCGACGCTCCTGAGCCGACGACGTTTCTCAGTACACCCGGCCGCGAATTTGACCCGAAGCTTTCGCCTGATGGACACGTTCTGGCCTATGTGTCGGACGAATCGGGGCGCAAAGAAATCTACGTACGTCCATTCCCCGACGGAGCTGGAAAATGGCCAGCATCGGTGAACGGCGGAGCGCAGCCACGCTGGCGCGGCGACGGGAAGGAGTTGTACTACGTGGACGACAGTACGATGATGGCGGTCTCCGTCTCGACCGAGCCAACGTTTGCGCTAGGGCAGCCGCAGCCACTGTTTGAGTCGGTCGATCTCAAAGCCGATACCGGGACGAAGTATGACGTTTCGGCTAACGGTAAACGATTTGTGACGATCTCGCCCGTCGAAGACGACGAAGAAGAAGAGGAAGCGCCTTCCTCAATCCGTATCGTCCAGAACTGGTACGAAGAGTTCCGGGATCGGGGGCAGAACTAGCCGCGCGACTTTTCCCAGGCGTCTAGCTTGGCCTTGGCCGCTGCTACTGCCGCCTCGGCGTCTTCGACATCCTCTTCCATCTCGTGCCCTTCGAGGATGTCGCTCGCACGTAGCAGCTCTATGCGTGCGCGTTCGACTTCGGCGGCGTCGACCCAGCTGGCGCTTGAGGCCAATACACGTACGTGGTCCGGTTTCGCTTCAAGGAAACCATCGACGAGCGCGATGTGCCGTTTCTCGCCGTCCTGGGTGAACGTCAATACGCCGCCACCGAGTGCGGTCAGCAGCGGAGCGTGCCCAGGCAGGATGCCGATGTATCCGTCCGCCGCTGGGGCTTGCACGTCGTCGACTTCTTCGCTCACTAACGAGCGTTCGGGCGAGACGACTTCGAGATGAAGCTTACGAGCCATCGTGTTCTAGACCACCGCGGCAAGCTTCTTGCCGTTCTCAATGGCGTCTTCGATGCCACCGCACATGTAGAAGGCCTGCTCGGGCAGGTCGTCATGCTTGCCGTCGACGATGTCGCGGAAGGCACGAATCGTATCGGCGATCGCGACGTACTTACCAGGCCGTCCGGTGAACTGCTCAGCGACGTGGAACGGCTGCGACAAGAAGCGTTGAAGCTTCCGCGCCCGAGCAACGATGAGCCGATCGTCTTCGGAAAGCTCGTCGACGCCGAGGATGGCGATGATGTCTTGCAGCTCTTTGTAGCGCTGCAAGATTCCTTTGACGTCCTGCGCGGTCTGGTAGTGGTCCTCGCCGACGATGTTCGGATCGAGAATGCGCGAGGTCGAGGACAGCGGGTCGACAGCCGGGAAGATGCCCAACTCAGCGATGGATCGAGACAGGTTCGACGTCGCGTCCAAGTGAGCAAAGGTCGTTGCCGGTGCCGGATCGGTGTAATCGTCAGCCGGAACATACACGGCCTGCACTGAGGTGATCGAGCCGTTCTTGGTGGAGGTGATGCGCTCTTCAAGCGCTCCCATCTCACTGGCAAGGGTCGGTTGGTAACCCACAGCCGAGGGCATGCGACCAAGTAGGGCCGACACCTCTGCGCCGGCCTGGGTGAAGCGGAAAATGTTGTCGACGAAGAGCAGCGTGTCTTGGCCCTCGACGTCGCGGAAGTACTCGGCGACGGTGAGACCCGTCAGACCGACGCGCAGACGAGCTCCCGGGGGCTCGGTCATCTGTCCGTAGATCAGCGCAACTTTCGACTTCTTGTAATCGCTGGGGTCGACAACGCCTGACTCCTGCATCTCAATCCAGAGATCGTTGCCCTCACGGGTGCGTTCACCGACGCCCGCGAATACCGACACACCACCGTGCTTCAGTGCGACGTTGTTGATCAGCTCCATGATGGTGACGGTCTTGCCGACACCCGCACCGCCAAATAGGCCAATCTTGCCACCCTTCAAGAAGGGTTGGATCAAGTCGATGACCTTGATGCCCGTCTCAAGCATCTCTTGGCTGGTCGATTGATCTTCAAGAGAGGGGGCTGGACGATGAATCGGAAACCGTTGCTCGGTGTTGACGGGCCCCATCTCGTCAACGGGCTCGCCGAGCACGTTCAGCACACGGCCAAGCACTTGGGGTCCAACCGGGACAGTAATCGGTCCGCCGGTGTCGGAAGCGGGCATCCCGCGAACCATGCCCTCGGTGGGGCGCATGGCTATGGTACGGACGCGGCCCTCGCCCAGGTGCTGCTGTACTTCGCAGATAACGTCGAGCGGTTCGGGCACATCAAAACCTTCGCTGGTGATGCGAACGGCGTTAAAGATCTGCGGAAGGTGCCCACCTTCGAACTGAATGTCGACTGCGGGGCCGGAGATCTGGATGACTTTTCCAACTTGAGCCATGGTGTGTTTCCCGTAAATCCTTACTGCGCCGCCGCTGCGCCAGATACGACTTCAATAATTTCCGTCGTGATCGCCGCTTGCCGGATGCGGTTCAACTGCAATGTGAGCCGGTCGACCATTTCGCCGGCGTTGCGCGTCGCCGAATCCATCGCCGTCATGCGAGCAGCGTGCTCGGATGCGACAGACTCCAACATCGCCTGGTAAATGGCGATCTCCAAGTAGCGCGGTAGCAGCTGATCTAACATCGCCTCGGCAGGCTGGGCGAAGATAAAATCTTCTTTCATGCCGAACTCTTCGCCGTCGCCATCCGGGGCTTCGAGCGGCAGCAGACGTTTGGTGACCGGCTGCTGCGACATCGCGCTCTTGAACTCGCTGAAAATCGTGTAGACCGCGTCGTACTCGCCTGAAGTAAATCCGTCGGCTAGCTTCTTGGACAAGTCGCGTGCCGTCTCTAACTTCACAGTGGCCAAGGCGCCGGGCCATTCACCCGCCTCGTTGACCTTGCGTCGCCGGAAGAAGTCGCGGCCCTTGCGTCCCAAAAATTCGAAGGAAACGTCCTGGGCGGCGTGGGCACGTCGAAACGCTTCTCCTTGGCGAAAGAGTTGGCCGTTGAATGCGCCGCAGAGACCTTTTTCGCCAGAGAGAAAGACCAACAGGACCTTCTTCTCTGGACGATGGGCCAACAACGGATGCTCGGTGCCCTCCGCACCGCCAGCTCCAACCACGCTAGACAGCATATCGCTCAGCAGCCGCGCGTAAGGCCGCGATTGCGTCGCCTGTTCTTGGGCGCGTCTCAGCTTTGCCGCCGCCACCATCTTCATGGCTTTGGTGATCTGCTGGGTGTTCTTGACGGAGCGAATACGCCGTCTGAAATCAAGAAGCGAGGGCATCTTCTTTTAGCTCGCCTTGGCGACCTCGATCTTGTGTCGCTGAATGAACGTCTTCTTGAAGTCGTTCAATGTCGCCTCGATCTGCTCAACGAGCTCGTCGGATAGGGCCTTCTCGTCGGCGATTGTGTCGAGGACGCTGGTCTCTTTGCGGTCCAGCGACTCGAACAACTCCGCTTCAAATGCCGCTAGGCTGTCGACCGGCAAGTCGTCCACAAAGCCTTTGACGCCCGCGTAGACGATCAGCACTTGCTTCTCCATCGACATCGGAACGTACTGTTTCTGCTTCAGGATTTCGACCAGTCGGCGTCCACGATTCAACTGTTGCTGGGAAGCCTTGTCGAGTTCGGAACCGAACTGAGCGAACGCCTCTAGATCGCGAAACTGCGCCAAATCGAGTCGCAGAGTACCGGCGACTTTCTTCATCGCCTTGGTCTGCGCGGCACCGCCGACGCGGCTAACCGACAGTCCGACGTTCACCGCGGGCCGGATGTTTTTATTGAACAGATCCGATTCTAGGTAGATCTGGCCGTCGGTAATTGAGATGACGTTGGTCGGGATGTAAGCCGATACGTCACCGGCTTGCGTCTCAATAAATGGCAGCGCCGTTAGCGATCCACCACCTTTCGCGTCGCTCAAATTCGCTGCCCGTTCTAGCAGCCGGCTGTGCAGGTAAAAGACGTCACCGGGGTAGGCTTCACGGCCCGGCGGGCGACGAAGCAACAGCGAAATCTCGCGGTAGGCAACGGCGTGCTTCGACAGATCGTCATAGATGCAGAGCGCGTGGCGACCGTTGTCGCGGAAGTACTCACCGATCGCGCAACCGGCATAGGGCGCCAGGTACTGCATCGGAGTGGGGTCAGACGCCGAGGCGACAACGATGATGGAGTACTCCATCGCGCCTGCCTCTTCGAGTGTGCGCACGACCTGGGCAACCGTCGAACGCTTCTGTCCGATGGCGACGTAAATACAGATCAGATCGCCATTCTTCTGGTTGATCATCGTGTCGATGGCGATCGCGGTCTTGCCGGTCTGCCGATCGCCGATGATCAGTTCACGTTGTCCACGACCGACCGGGATCATCGAGTCGATCGCCTTCAAGCCGGTCTGCATCGGCTCGCTGACCGACTTACGGTCGATGACGCCAGGTGCGATGCGCTCGATCGGCAGATAGTCGTCGGTCTCAATCGGGCCCTTGCCATCCAGCGGACGGCCGAGTGCGTCGACAACGCGGCCAATCATGGCCTCGCCAACTGGAACCGAAAGAATTCGGCCCGTGCGGCGAACCTCATCACCCTCGCGCAACTGCGAGTAGTCTCCGAGCAATACCGCACCGACTTCATCCTCGTCGAGGCCCATGGCGATGCCAGCCACGTCATGCGGAAACTCGAGCATTTCGCCAGCCATGACCTTTTCGAGGCCGTGGAGGCGGGCAATACCGTCACCCAACGAAATGATCGAGCCAACTTCAGCAACCTGAACCGCGCCATCGTAGTTCTCGATTTGGTCGCGAATCAGCTGTGTGATCTCTTCAGCGCTGATCTGAGCCATGGAAACCTCTTGGACTAGTGAAACCCTATTGCCGACCGGACATCGCCCGATCGAGCACTTGCAACTGGGACGACAACGAGCCGTCGTATACCTTGGAGCCGATTCTCACGACGGCGCCGCCGAGCAAAGACTCGTCAATGACGAACGATGCTTGAATCTCGCATCCGGTCAGTCGCTGAAACTTTTGAATAATGGCCTGCTGCTGGTCATCTACCAGTAGTGCCGCGGAGGTGACGACGATTCGGCTAATGCCTTGCTTTTCGTCGAACCACTGCTCGAAGGCCGTGATCAGCTCAGGCAACAGGTTGATGCGACCGTTGTCGAGCAGAACGAATACCAGATTGCGAATCGACTGAGAAAAACCGATGCGCTCACCGATCGCCTCAATCAGTTGCTGCTTGTCTTTGTGGACGACAGACGGCGCAGAGAAGACGGTGCGCAACTCGGGAGCACCTGCAAGCGTCTGCTGGAAGTCCCGAAGCTGAGACAGCGCGGCATCAGGCGTCGTGTCGGCCTTCGTGCCAGAGAGAACGTCCGCTAAGGCCGAAGCGTAGCGGTTAGCAATTGCATTTGCCATTCGAGTCGAAACATCGCGCGTTGCCGTACACTCCCGACTGGGCCGCGAAGCAACGCTTCGAAGCAGTCGAAATTACCTTTGGGGGCGGGGGACCGTACGCGCGCGACGCGTAAGAACCTGAAGTTTCAAGCTATCACAGCCGATCGGCAGATTCAACAATCGGAGACTTCGATAACCCCACGAAAACATTGCCCTAGACAAATGTCTCCTAGTACACTGGGGACGCCGCGTGGTTCCCGCAACGCGATGGTCACAACGAAGACGTGATTGGTGCTCCAGCAGAGAACTCGGGAACCGCTTTCGACAGCAAGCGCTGTTCCGGTTGTGGGCAGTGGGCCGCGTACCAGGCGATACGGTGCGATCGGTGCGGTCGGCGTCTGAGCAATCGCGACGCCGCAGCACGCCTTCGCCGGGGCCTAGAGAACACCAATACGCTTCCAGCGGCCTCTGCCGCACCCCCTCCTCGGCCCTTGCCGGAACCGGAGTGGAAGAAGGAACTGCAAGACCGCTTGTCGGGCTACCGCGACCGCACCGGGGCGCTCCCGTCTCTGCGGCAGACTGCCCGGCAGAAAGAGTCGCTGCCGCCGCCTAAACGAGAGGCCGCCGAACTGTTAGATCAGTTGCCCAGCCAGGATGTGAAGCCCCTGCCTACTCCACGCTCTGCGGCGACGGAAAATACTCAGCAGTCCGAAGTGCTTGACGATCCGCCGCCGATTGTTGATCTGCGACAGAGTGGCACCGTTGAGGGCCAGCAAGGCAATCCTGGTCGCCCCGCCCCCCTTTCCGTGCGCGCAATCGCGGGGGCTATGGATCTCGGAGTGGCTTTACTGGCGACCGGGTTGTTCGCTGGAGCCGTCCACTTGGTCGAAGAAGTCGCGTTGTCTCCCGAGGAAACCATCCGCGTCATCTCGATCGCTTTTGTGCTCAACCTCACGTTCTATCTCTTGTGTTTTCTGCTCTTTGCGGGCCGAACCGCCGGGATGAGCTGGCTTGGACTGTCGGTTCTCAACCTCGACGGCGAACCGCCCGCCGCCTCCCAGCGCCGAAGTCGTGCGTTTGGCACCTTATTGAGCCTGGCCGCTCTGGGCATCGGGTTCGTCTGGGCTGCTGCCGACGAACAGGGCCTGACGTGGCACGATCGCATGTCCAAGACCTTCGTCGCCCAAGACGAACTCTAGACGCGCCAACCGCAACCGCCTGCTGACGCGCCCAGTCGCCGGCAAGTTTCTCGCCTCGCTCTATCGGCTCTGGATTGCCTCAATATCGCGAGGCGCATTGTGATGTATTTCTTGAAAGTTCACCTCTATCTCCGACTCGCTCGGTGAACTGTCGCTCCGCCCGTCTTTCTGAATGTTGAGTCGCAGTTTCCACTGCACCGGTACCATCACTCCGTCAGCCAACTGATAGTTGTCGAACGTTTCGATCAAACTGCTTCTGGTGTACGCCATTCGAGAGATCGACGGATCGCGTGGAGAGCCAGGAACCGCCGACCGTGCGGGGTCTTGGGCTCCTCCGATTCCTGCTGGATACCTGTCGTGGTATTCGGTACGCACGTGACGATAGGTTTCGGGTTCGAAATACAGCTCGATTTTGAGGTTCCCCGAGCCTTTCCTGGGTCGATACTCTAGAAGGTGGAGTGAGCGTTCGGCGACATCCTTCAAGCCACGGTACCTGACCTTCGCTCTCCTTCCAGCCACATCCTGCAGGGCCCAACTTAGACTCGCGGTACCCCCGAGCAAGCCTTGGTCCAAGATACGAGCATTTCTTTGTATGAAGTCGCCCAAGACGGAGTATTTGGTTTGTAAGGCTCGCTTCACGGACGTGTCCTTGCCGTCAAAGCTAAATCGCTCTCCGAAGAACGCCGTGTTGTCACCGGCATCGAAACTAAAGTCACAAGTATCCTTCGATGAGACGAATGACGCCTGTCCAGATACTTGGCCGACACCGCCCACGAAGAAGCGCCAGAGTCCTTCGCCAACAAAAGTTCTGGTCTCTAACTGTTCACGCGCCTCGGCAGGGCCGATGGATTCAAGATGGCGCAAGATGAGTTCTTCCGCCGCGATCTTTTCGTCCTCGGCGTGTACCGCCAAAACGGCAGCGAGTGAAAGCAGAAATAGGGCTGATAGATGCAAGCCCAAGCGGGTGATTCGTTCGTACAGATTCATTGGAGATTCCTCAAGAATGATTTGTTGGCTTGATTCTGCACACCAACCAGGTGCGTGTCAACGTTGAGCCTACCGACTTGAAAATAGATTCCCGTTTGGGCGCTCTCCGTATAGCCATCACGTCCTATACAGCTTGTTGGGCGATGGCTATCACGCTCAGGTTACGTTCGGCACTCATTCACTGCCACGGTCAAGGTGACATCCTTGACGGATACCTATCATGGATGTCATCGATCGAGTCGTGTGTTGCTTCGACCCGGAGTCTGGCTCGCGCAACTACTTCATCAGGGGGCCGCGGAATCGGCTTTGGCGTAGGGCTCCTTCTCTCGGGTGATCGAGGATATATGGAGCCACTGCGGCGTCAGATCGCGAACCTGTACGACGTACAACGCGTGGAGAACGACCGGGTTCTGCTACCCCGCAAACACGGCGACGACGGCTGGTACGGTTACTCGGCGAACGAGCACTTGGATGTTCAGCGGGACATCTACCTTGCCACATTCGACCGCACGGATCTCGAAGGTTTGGCCCGCGACCCCTGGATTCAGTACCTCGATGGCAATAACGCCGACTATCCGGTCGATGCGTTACGGAGTGACTTGAATGACGTCCAGGAGCGAGTTGAGGGGATTCGGGCGGATCAATCGATCGACTACGAGCGTACCTCGGACTACCCCCAGCGTTTCAACCCGGCTAGGGTGGAATCGCTCGTAAATCTCACGATGGGAGGCAACCATCCTGGTCGCTCGGGCAACGTACTGCACAGCCGCTTGTTCTACTTGGACCCGGCAGGCGATCGTGTCGGATTGCCGGATCAAGTTGCCGCGCTAGTCGACCGCATAACCCCAGATGGCGTGCGTGTGCGCCTGGTCAACCTAGATACCGCGAACCCGCGGGACGTCGTCGTAAGGGCTGGCGCCTATGGCGAGCACCAGTTCACCAAGGTGGACGGAGAGGATGCGGAAACTAACGTGATTCGTGTCCGTTTGGCTCCGGGATCAGGGGGGACTCTAGAACTCGGAATGCGCCTGTTTGTGAACCAACCAACGGCACCGAAGATGTAAGTGCCGACCAACTACGGGGTGGGGGCTAACGTCCGGGAGGGTGTTCAGCTGTCGCGGTGATGTCCAGCGCTTGTTCGCTACTTTACTGGACTGCTGCCCTTAGAGTACTTCGCTCTGCCCAGTAGGCTCAACACCTCCGATAGCTACGACCGCAGGTGCTCGGCGAAGAACGCCAGGGTCCGGTCCCAGGCGAGTTTGGCTGCGGCTTCGTCGTAGCGAGGGGTGGTGTCGTTGTGGAAGCCGTGGTTGGCGCCTTCGTACATGTGCATGGTGTAGTCGACGTTGTTGGCGTCGAGTGCTGTTTGGTACTCGAGCCAGCGAGCGTTGATGCGCTGATCGAGTGAGGCGTACTGGATCAGTAGCGGAGCCTCGATCTTCGCCACATCCTCTGCTGCGGGCTGCGAACCGTAGAAGGGCACTGCGGCCGACAGATCCGCACCGAGTCGCACGGCCAGGTTGTTGCTGACGCCGCCGCCGAAGCAGAAGCCGACCACGCCGATCGCCCCAGTGCAATCGCTGCGGCCCTTGAGCCAGTAGGCCCCCGCGACGAAGTCGTTGGCCATCTTCTGGCGGTCGACTTCTCGGAAAAGCCGTCGACCCTCATCCTCGTCACCGGGATAGCCGCCGACACTCGTCAGCCCATCAGGTGCGAAGGTTACATAGCCTTCCGTCCCGAGCCGTCGGGCAACGTCTTCGATGTAGGGGTTCAGACCGCGATTCTCGTGTACGACGAGGACGCCCGGGGCCTTGCCGGACAAGTTTGCTGGTCGTACTAAGTAGCCTTCGATCGTGCCGTTGCCTTCCGGCGACGGCACGGTAACACGGGATGTCGCGATGCGGCTGTCGTCCGCCGCGATTTGCTGGGCCCACGCGAAATTCGGGCTCAAAGTCTCAAGCAACGCCGCTGCGGTGACTCCACCGACGGCAAACTTCTTGGCGCGGTCCAAGAACTGGCGTCGATCGATGTCGCCGTGAACGAACAGATCAAAGATGTCGAGCAACTCTTGGGGGAAATCGTGTGCTTGTTTGCGTTCCATGGGAGGACTCCGTCTGCGCTCACAAATTCTAACGCACGGCCAGCAGAAGTCCGGCACTAATGCCGTTTGATGGCAAAGACGATTACCTCCCCAGAACTATGTCTCAGCTCATACAATGGCTCCGTAGATCCAACAGGACGCGTCGCAACCGGTTCGAACGAGTCGTCGTCACCGGTGCAGCCGGCTATATCGGGAATATCTTGACCGCGCGGCTGCTTGACGCCGGATACTCCGTCGTCGGTCTGGACCGCCTGGATTTTGGAGATAGCGCGATACGGCAGTTGCGTTCAAATCCACGGTTCGAATTAGTCGAGGGTGACCTGCGGGACATTGATGTCGCTGCGCGCGCCTTGCGAGATGCGGATGCGGTGATCCATCTTGCAGCGGTAGTGGGCGATCCGGCGTGTGCGGCCAATGAACGTGAAGCCGTGGAGACGAATCGCCAAGCGACGGCGACTCTGGCCAAGCTAGGAAGGGGACTGGGTGTTCGTCGCATGATCTTGGCTTCGACCTGCAGTGTGTACGGCTCGAATCCCGACATCGTAGATGAGGCCTCTGCGCTGAACCCGGTGAGCCTTTACGCGGAGACGAAGATCGATGCGGAACGACTGCTGCTGGAGTCACAGACGAACGAGTTTTCTCCAACCGCGTTGCGGATCGGCACCGCGTTTGGATGGTCCCGCAGGCCGCGATTCGATCTGCTGGTGAACTTGCTGACGGCTAAGGCACGTGTCGAAGGGAGGGCAGTGATTTTTAATGGCGATCGCTGGCGACCGTTCGTACACGTTCGCGATATCGCCCGCGGGTTTGAGGCGGCACTGGCCGCGCCGAACGAGGCCGTAGCAGGTAAGGTGCTGAACCTGGGCTCCAATGCGGGGAACCACCAGCTATCGTCGATAGCTGGAATCCTGCGCAAACTCCATCCTGACGCAAAAATCGCGCTGGAGCCGACCGAAGATCGGCGCAACTATCGGGTGGACTTCGGAGGTATCGAGAAAGCACTGGGGTTCAAAGCAGAAGTCACGCTCGAAGACGGCATCCACGAGATCGATGAGATGCTCGCGGCTGGGAAGGTGGAGGACTATCGCCAGCCGATGTATCACAACGTTCTAGCGATGGAAGAATCGCGGTCGCAATCGGTCGAAGTGGAGTGCGATACGACCGATCTGATTCATCTTCAGCGGGCGCTGTCGGAGCCCGCATTGGCACCTGTTGAACGTGCACCGGCATCCTGATCGAATCCCTTCAACAGGAGCAATTGAGCGCTGTGATACGCTAGCCGGATCGGTGGTCTTTGCCGACTGATCCTGCGATGATCTCTGTCCGTTCCCTGCCGCCTATCTGCGTCGCCCTCGGTGCAGAAACTCCAAACAGCCTCAAGAAGCTGGCGCTCGCTGAGTGTGCGACCGGTGCCAAGTTCGTCGAGTTGCGTCTCGACTTGCTGCCTCGTCCCGAAGCGGGTCTAACGCTAATCCGGGCGCTGCGAGAGCGGTGGCCACGGCTCAAGGTTCTGGCCACTTGCCGTCGTCGGGGAGCCCAAGGTGGTTTCGACGGCACGATCGAAGAGCAAGAACGCATCCTGACGAAGGCAGCCGCGAATGGAGCCCAGCTACTGGACGTCGAGATCGAGACGGCGGAGCCTGCTCCCGATGTCGTCGTACGGTTGCGAAAGAGGGCACGGGTCGTGCTGTCGTTCCACGATTTCGAGAAAGCGCCCGCGCCCCGGCGAGTCTTGAAGCGGCTGCAGCAGATTCCAGCCGACATCTACAAGATGGCTGTACAAGGCCTCAAACCGAGCGACAGTAGCCGCCTGCTGAGCTTGCTCGACGCTCCGGACGCACCACCGCTAGTCGTGCTTTCGATGGGCGAAGTCGGCGCGGCTAGTCGCATCCTTTCGCCGTCGCGCGGTGCCGCGTTTACCTTTGCCGCTCCAAACACGTCCGAGGGCACGGCACCAGGGCAGTATTCGGCGGCGGTGATGAAAGGGCTCTACCGAGTCGAAAAGATCGAGAGGGATACCCGGATCTTCGGCGTCATCGCCTCTCCTGTCGCTCACTCGATGTCGCCAGTGCTCCACAACCGCGCGCTCAGGCAGTGCGGCATCAACGGGGTTTACCTGCCGTTTCGAGTGGAGCCGAGCCACCTCGCAGACTTTTTCCGCTTCGCGGAAGACCTCCCGGTGGAAGGTTTTAGCGTGACGCTTCCGCACAAACAGAAAGTCATGCTACGGCTCGACGGTGTCGATGCCTTGGCCAGGCGCATCGGTGCCGTAAATACTGTGTTTCGCGAGGGCAAGCGCTGGTGGGGCACGAACACGGACGCGATTGGCGTGACGGTGCCGCTAGAGAACCGTATAAGCCTGCGCGGGGCGACGGCGCTCGTGGTTGGAACCGGCGGAGCGGCACGGGCGGCGGTATTCGCATTGAAGGCTAAGGGGACCCGCGTCGCGATTGCGGGACGACGCCCCGAGAAGGTGCGCAGCCTGGCCCGCGCGACTGACGCGGAGGGGCTCGATTGGCAACAAGCGCTTGACCGAGGTTTTGACATGCTCGTGCAGTCGACGCCGATTGGTATGGCTCCGAAAGTGGATGGGAATCTCTTCCCCGGAAAAATTCCGGCTGAAATTGTCTTTGACATGGTCTACAACCCACTGAAAACTTCGCTGCTGAAGCGGGCTGGCGAGCAAGGAAAGACGGTGATACCGGGTCTCGAAATGTTCTTGGAGCAAGCTGCCGCTCAGTTTGAGTTGTGGACGAACCAGACCGCGCCACGGGCCGTCATGCGCAACGCTGTGTTAGACGTATTACAAGGGGTCTAACACCGCAGCTATGGCTACAGATCTAGAATCCTTCCGCCGGGCAGCGGCCAGCGGGACCATTGCGCCCGTTTGGAAGACCCTAATTGCTGATCTGGAGACACCTGTTTCGGCCTACCTCAAGCTGGCCGAGGGTGAAAAGTACTCCTTCTTACTGGAAAGTGTCGAGGGCGGTGAGCGCATTGGCCGCTACACCTACGTCGGTCGAGATCCGTTCCTGACCGTGAAGGCTTGGGGCACTCACATCGAACTCGACGAGGGTGGCGAGAAGAGCGAGCGGGAAGGCAACATCTTCGAGCTCATGCGCGAGCTCACCCAACGCTACGAGCCAGCTGGACAAGAAGGGTTGCCACCGCTGAGTGCCGGAGCGGTTGGCTACATCGGCTACGACTTGGTTCGACAGATCGAACCGCGCGTCCCTGAGTTTCGCGAACGTGACGCTGACGCGCCCGACGCGATTTTCATGTTCTTCTCAAGCCTAGTCGTTTTCGATCACGTAAAGCACGAGGTCTACCTCGTCGCCAACGTACGGACGGGAGAGTACGAGGACATCGACGATGGGTTCCATGCGGCGCAGCGAGCCATCGAGCGAATGGAGCACGCGTTGGCGCGGCCGGTGCAGCTGCCGCCCAGCGCGAAGGATCGTGAGCCGGTCGAAGTGACATCGAACATGGGCAAGGAAGCGTACTGTGAGGCCGTCGAGAAGGCCAAAGAGTACATCCTCGCGGGCGACGTCTTTCAGGTTGTCCTGGCGCACCGTCTGAGCTTCGAGCCGAAGGTGGATTCGTTCCAGATTTATCGTGCATTGCGGGCGATCAATCCCTCTCCCTACCTTTTCTATCTCTCATTGGATGGCACGACGATCGTTGGTAGTTCGCCGGAACTACTGGTGAAGGTCGAGGGCCGCAGCATCGAGTATCGACCGATCGCGGGAACGCGTCCTCGGGGCAAGGATGAGGCCGAGGATTTGGCCCTCGCGGAAGAGCTATCGGCGGACGAGAAAGAACGTGCCGAGCATGTGATGCTTGTCGATCTGGGTCGCAACGATGTTGGGCGCGTCAGCGAATTCGGGAGTGTCAACGTCACTGAATTCATGATCATCGAGCGCTATTCGCACGTAATGCATATCGTCTCGGGAGTCCGTGGCAAATTGCGTGAAGACAAGAATGCGTTCGACGCTCTGATGGCGTGCTTCCCAGCGGGCACCCTAACCGGCGCACCTAAAGTCCGCGCGATGGAGATCATCGCCGAGTTGGAACCCACCTCCCGCGGGTATTACTCGGGCAGCGTGATGTATCTCGACTTCTCGGGCAATCTGAATTCTTGTATCACGATCCGAACGATGTTGATCCAAGACGGTAAGGCGTACCTACCGGCGGGGGCGGGCATCGTCGCCGATTCGGTTCCGGAGATGGAATGGGAAGAGTCGATGAACAAAGCGCGCGGCTTGCTGAAAGCCGTTGACAAGGCGCGGGAGTTGTAACGCTGTGATCCTCGTTATCGACAACTACGACTCGTTCACTTTCAACTTGGCGCAGTACCTCGGAGAACTGGGCGCTGAGATTGAAGTGCGCCGCAACGACAAGGTCACGATCTCCGAGATCGAGGACATGGCACCTGAGCGGATCGTCATTTCTCCAGGGCCTTGCACGCCCAACGAGGCCGGTATCTCGGTCGACGTGGTTCGAGACCTGGGCGGCAAGATTCCGATGCTTGGTGTGTGCCTGGGGCACCAGTCGATCGGCCAAGCGTTTGGCGGTCGCGTGATCCGGGCGCCGTACCTGATGCACGGCAAGGTTAGCCGGATTCACCACGATGGCAAGTCGGTCTTCAAAGGACTCGACCAAGACTTCGTTGCGACGCGCTACCACTCGTTGATTGTGGAGAAGGACTCACTGCCGGATGAACTTGAGATCTCCGCCACCACCGCGGATGGACTCATCATGGGCTTGCGCCACAAGGAAAAGATGATCGAGGGCGTGCAGTTCCACCCCGAATCGATTCTCACCGAGTCAGGCAAGTCGCTGCTCAAGAACTTTATCGAAATGTAGGCGGACGGCTAATGCGCGATCTGCTCGTCGCGCTCAATCGCGCCATCTCGAACGTGAACCACGCGCCGTGCGTGCTCGGCCACATCGTGCTCGTGTGTCACTACAATGATCGTGTTGCCTTGGCGATGCAGTTGGTCGAAGATCGCCATGATCTCAACGCCAGTCGCAGTGTCGAGGTTGCCAGTAGGCTCGTCAGCCAGAAGAATCGCGGGATCATTAACTAGGGCGCGTGCAATGGCGATGCGCTGACGCTGACCGCCTGAGCATTCGTTCGGCTTGTGGTGCATGCGCGGGGTTAGATCGACCATCGCAATCGCCTTCTTCGCACGCTCTAAACGCTCGTCGGTGTTCATGCCGCTATAGATCAGCGGCAACTCAACATTTTGCAGCGCGGAAAGCCGCGGTAGGAGATTGAACGTCTGGAAGACGAAGCCGATCTCTCTGTTGCGGATACGTGCCAACTCATCGTCTACCATCGCGGAAACTAGCTGGCCACGGATGTAATAATCCCCGGAAGTGGGCGAGTCTAAACACCCGATCAAGTTCATGAAGGTGGACTTGCCCGATCCAGACGGCCCCATGATGGCGACGTACTCGCCCTTCTTGATCGTCATGTCCACGTCAGCGACTGCGTGGATAGTCTGATCCCCCATCTGGTATGTCTTCCAGAGATTGTAGGTCTGGATGACGACGTTATTGCGCCGTAGCTCTTCACCAAGTGCCGCCTGTTTGTCCGCTGTAGCTGTCGCCATATAATTTTCTTTCGCTCTATGCCTTCTCAGGTTAGGCGTGTTTGGCAGGTCTACGGTAACGCCATAGTGCCAAATCCTGCTCGCGTCAGTTGTCTCGAAATGCGGATTGCTGCGCTCGGGGTCTGATACCAACAGGCTCGCCGCGGCGACAACGCCGTTCAGAGCCGGGCGCGTTTCTCTACGCCTCGGCGTGCCCGTCGATCAGCAGCTGTTGTGTTGTCAGCCGGTAACCAGCGTGTGCGTATCGATGTAATCTGAATCGATGTTCACTCCCAACCCCGCACCCATCGGAACTGTGATCACGCCTTCGACGCTTTCGAACGGTTCCGCCTTACTCTCCACGGGCACCGTCGTGCCGTTGGCATCCCGGGTGTGAAACATCTTGAACTCGTGGTAGTCATAAGCGGCCGGGCACACGGAAACCATTTGCAGCATGTAGACATAGCCCAATCCGCCGCCAGAGATGTGAGGCGTAATCTTGAGTCCAGCGGCCTCTGCCATGCGAGCGACCCGCATCGTGCGAGTCATTCCGCCGTTATAGAACAGATCCGGCTGCAGGATCTGGAACACCTCGTTGCCGATCAGGTAACGGAAGCCGTGAACGCCAAACTCCTCCTCGCCCCCAGCCATTGGGATATCGAGAGCCCGCTCCACCTGCTTCTGTTCTTCATACCAGTCCCAAGGGACTGGCTCTTCATAAAAGGCGTAGTTGTACTCCTCCAGAATCTTTCCAATGCGAACGGCTTCCTTCACCGAGTAAGACCCGTTGCCGTCGATCGCCAGCACCATGTCGTCGCCGAACTTCTCGCGCGCCATGCGGATCAGCTTCTCGGTGCGCCCCGGCGCGTTGTCGATATCCGAAGCCAGATTGTCTCCGCGACCCGCGCGAATCTTGATCGCCTTCGCCTTGGTGTCCAACCAGTCCTGCTCGACTAACGCCAGCGACTCTTCCGGTTCCATGGCACGTAGCTGTGGCAGGCGCGTGCCCAAGTAGATGTCGACCTTCGGGTTGAGTAGGTCGCCCAGCAGTTGGCCAGCGGGCTTGTTCGCGATGTTTCCCAGCATGTCGAGGATCGCGAACTCGATTGTCGCTATCTGGACGCACAGCGGAATGCCCTGCCGCTTAATGTTCAGCTCCGCCGCGTTGTATAGCAATAGATCCAAATCGCGGGCATCCTTACCGGCGAAGTGATGGTGCAGGTTATGGACGAACATCGGGTAACTCGACTTCGAGATAAACGGGTGTCCGATGGAGATGCCCTCGGCACCATCCTTCGAGCGCACGCGGCAGATCGTGTTGTCTCGATCACGCAATAACTCGAGCGAATCGATGATGACCGGATCCGGGAACAGCTCCCTCTTCAGCACGGGCTGCTTGAGCACCGCATCTAGCGTGGAGTAGTCCGTTGCCGCCGGACGAACCTCCGGCGGCGAACCGCAAGAGGTCATCGACGAGGCAATGACTGCACCTCCGCCGATCGTCGCGGTTTTTAGGAAGTTACGTCTGTCGCGGGTAGTCATGACCACTGCATTGTAACGAACGTCAACCCCATTCATGGGGCTTGTATGTAGTGAAGTAAGTGGTAAGAGGCATCTAGGGCTAAAGAGTCTCGATGGCTAGCAATAGCCGGTCGATCTCATCGTTGGTGTTGTAGTGGGCGCAGCCGATGCGGACCATACCTCCGGAAGCCTCCACACCCAACTCTTCGCTGAGATTGATCGCATAGTAGTTGCCTTCCCAGACGAAAAAGCCTTGCTCGCCCAGCCGGGTAGCGACATCGAGAGACGGCATGTCTGCAACTCGGATCGAGACGGTGGGCGTGCGCTCAGCGAATCGAGCCGGTTCACGGATGCCGAAGAACTCCACCGACGGCATAGCGAGAAGGCCAGCGACCAGTTTCTCGGACAAGGTTCGCTCATAGGCGCTGGTCGCTTGCATGGCTGCTAGCAAGCGTTGTCGGCGCGAGCCGGTCGTGCCGCTGCGCTCACCGATCTCGGCGAGATATTCGACCGCTGCGGTTACGCCAGCCATAGCCTCGTGGTTCTGGGTGCCGGTCTCCCAGCGCCAGGGCGTCTGGTCCTCTGCCGGGCGGACTTTGTAGGGGCGCAGCTTCTCAAGTAGCTCGCGGCGTCCGTAGAGGATGCCTTGGTGGGGTCCAAAGAACTTGTAGGCGGAGCAAGCCAGAAAATCGCAGCCGATCGCTTGTACGTCGATGGGGCCATGCGGGGCGTAGTGCACCGCGTCGATGAAACTCCAGGCACCAGCATCGCGAGCGGCGGCTGCAACACCGGCGACGTCGTTAATTGAGCCGACGGCGTTCGAGGCATAACCGATTGCGACGATTTTGGTCCGTTCGTTGATGAGGCCGAGCAGTTGATCGACATCGAGAGTGCAGTCCTCCCGACGGAAGTTGGCTACCCGAATAATGGCACCTGCTTCTTCAAGCGCTTTCCAGGGAGCGAAGTTTGCGTCGTGATCGAGGGTGGTCAGTACGATCTCATCACCGGGATTAAGTTCACGACCGATGGAACGGCTCAGCGCGAAGGTCAGGCTGGTCATGTTCGGGCCGAATACTACTTCATCTTTTTCGCAGCCGAGCAGGTCGGCTGCAGCTAGGTGGGCACCCGCAATTACTTCGTCTACTCTCTGGCTCGTCAGAAATGCACCGTGGGAGTTAGAGTTGGCGTGGACGAGCGTGTCGGCAACCGCGTCGACGACACGTTGCGGCACTTGTGTACCGCCAGGCGCATCCAAAAAGACAGCGGGGGAACCGCCGACTTCAACCGATAGAGCAGGAAACTGAGACCGTATCCATTCGAGGTCCAGTGAGTGGGGCGCATTCATGACGAAGCGTCGATTATAGTGCGTCTGCCGTCAGCTAGACTTGTAAGACCTTCCGCGCCATGAGCCATCCGTTTATTCGAATCCGCAACCGCGTCATCAATTTGCAGGCTATCTCGTATGTTCGGTTCTACGACGAGTTGGACCGCATCGATATCAGACTGCTGGGACCCCCTCAAGACCTGTCGTTGACGGTCACGGTGGAGGCGGAAGAGGCGGAGCCGGTCCGGAAGTTCTTTCTCAACTCCGGGCTCGTGCAGGACCTGCGGCCGTAGCCCGGACGCACGTCCACCTACCCACGGAACGCAGTCGTCCCGGGCAGTTTCCTAAACGCTGGGAGAAGAGAAGGTGAGGCGGGCGATCTAAGCGGCGAGTTCAGTCTCGGCGTTCAATTCGGCCTGCTCTTTCTCTGCGAGATCCCGCTCGGCTTGAGTCTGGGTGACTCCAAAACCAAGCAATTCGACTTCACGGCCAGCCCACGCGCCTTTCGGCATCCGAGCGGCCCACCAGCCGAGCTTGTAGTAGGACTTGAAAAATGTCAGTTTCGTCTGCATCGTGAGCACAAAGCTCCCTGAGAACGATCATACACCACTACTATGTGGTGAGGTAATAGGTGTTTTAGTCTGAGTGACTTAGGGTTTTCTTAGGCTGTAGAGAACCCCGTCGCGAGAGCCGACGATCAAGCGCTCCCCGACGATGGCTGGTTGCGCCACAACGGGGCCGCCTAGGGTGAACTTCCACTGCTCTTCTCCCGTCGCTAGATCAAGCGCGTAGAGGTTGCCGTCGTTCGACCCGACCCAGACTGTCTGACCAGCGACAACGGGTGACGAGTCGACTCGAGAACCAGTCATGAACTCCCACATTGGCTCACCGGTCTGCTCGTCAATAGCGTGAATACGACGATCGCGACCGCCGAGAATGACCTTGCCATCGGCTACGACCGGGGACGACATATACTGCGAGTCGCTCTCGGGGTGATCGTAAGACCAAACAATCTCGCCTTTCCTCCAGTCGATGGCAAGCACCTGGCCACCCATGGTGCCGATGAAGATTCGGTCACCGACCAAAGCGGGAGTCGATGCTATGTAGTCCAGCGTGTCGACTTGAGAAGCCTCTTCACCGGTCTCAATGTCAATGATTCGTAACTTGCCGTCGCAGCCGGTAACGAATGTCTTGCCGTCCTGGACGGCGGGGCTGCAATGGACACGGTCTTCGGTGCGATAGGTCCAGTTTGGCTCGCCGGTCTCGGGGTTGAGGCTGTAGAGACTGGCATCGTAGGAGCCGAAGAGGACTGCACCGGTTAGGCAGTTGGGTGAAGAAAGAATTTCTGCGCCGGTCTGGAAGGTCCATCGGGCTTCGCCTGTGACGATATCGACGGCATGAAACGCACCGTCCTCATCGCCGAAGAACACCACACCGTCCATGACGCAACCCGTTGCCGGTACGCCCAGGCCCGCCTGATAGGTCCACTTGCCGTCACCGGTTTCGAGATCGACCGCGTGAAACTTGCCATTCATTTCGCCGAAGTAGACGGTTCCGTCGACGACAATTGCCGTGGAGTCGATACCGTCCGGCGCATCGTAAGTCCACTCGACCTCAAGTGGCGGGGCTAAGTCGCTTGCAGCGATGGAGTTGCGCTGGGCATTGCCCAAGAACATGGCCCAGTCGGCAGCGAGTGGCCAAGCCAACGCGGCCAAGAGGCAGATCGTAGCGAGAGGACGGTGGGAGGGCGTGTTCTTGGTACGCATATCGTCGAAAGCTACAAGACGCTGCGGTAGAGGCCGACGAAATCGTCCACCTCTAGTGAGCGCGGGTTGAACTGAGCCGTCCATTGCTTGGCGGCGTCTTCGGCAAGTTGGGGCAGGTTCCGGTCCGTCACTCCGTACTCTGACAGACGTGGTGGTAGCTCCGCCTGTTCCATGAAACGCGATACAGCGGCAGCAGCGGTATCGGCACCGCCAACTGTCGAGTAAAGCGCCGGATCGTTGGCGGCGTTGAAACGAATGACGGACGGCAGCATCAGCCCAACAGCCGCGCCATGGATCACGTCAAACCGGGCGGTCAACGGATTGGCGCAAGCATGAGCCGCACCCAACATCGAGTTCTCGATCGCCGCTCCAGCGAAGTGAGCACCCAACAACATACCGGAACGGGCGTCCATATCCGCTGGTTCGCCAAGAACCCTAGGAAAATTAGCCGAGAGTAGCTGCCACGCTCGCTGCGAGAAGACTTCGGAGATCGGATTCCGTTTGGTCGCGACGAGGGTCTCCAGCGAGTGGACGATGGCATCAATCCCGGTGGCTGCGGTGACGTGTGGCGGTTGCGTGAGCGTCAGTTCCGGGTCGAGCACAGCGATCGCCGCCGCTGCCTTCGGATCGCCGCATGCCATCTTGCGATGGGTCTCGGGGTCGGCGATCAGGGCATAGGATTGCGCCTCACTGCCAGTGCCAGCCGTCGTCGGAATGGAGATGAAGGGCAGCATCGGCTTGGTCGCCTTGCCGACGCCCCAGTAGTCCGCCATCTGACCGCCGTTCGTCAGGAGAAAGTTAACGCCACGAGCACAGTCGAGGGAACTACCCCCTCCGAGGCCGATGATGATGTCGATGTCGTGCTTTTTAGCGAATTCAAGCCCCGCATTGACGTGCTCGGTCGTCGGGTTCGCTTCGACGCCGCCGAACAAGAACGTCTCGATGCCTGCCAGGTTGAGCAAGCTGACCGCCTCGCCAGGATGCCCAGCGGCGATGACTCCGGGGTCGGAGACCAGAAGGGCCCGCGAGCACCCAAGCTCGCACACCAAGTCTCCCAGGCGTTGGATCGCTCCGACGCCGAAGACGACCCGCGTACGAGGCTGAAAGTCAAAAGAGGTCATGCGCTGTTCGCCGATAATCGACGATCGACGAGTCGGACTAGTAGACGCCAACTGTTACCTGACCGCCCTTCTTGCTCTGGAACGGACGCACATTTCGAACACCCTCCCACGGGTAGACGTCACACGGCGGTTCGCGCTCGCACTGATCCCTTTCGGGGAATCGTGGCATGAAGAACTCTTTGGTCAGCGTCGTCAGCAGGACTCGGCCGGTCTCACCGTATCCGACCTCCTCGTCCATATTGTCGGGGTTTACTACTTGAGTGGCGGCGCGCGGTCGTGGCGCGAAGTAAATGATGTCGTATTGGTCTGCCGGATCAAATGGCTTGTGGCAGGCCAAGCCCATCAAGGTATTGCCGTAGGTCGCGGCAAAATAGGCACCTTCGAGCAACTCTTCATGAGCAAAACGATTGAACTGCGGCGTCATCTCGGTACCGCCACAGAAGACACCAGTGATGCCGTACTTCTTCAAGGAGATTCGGTCGCAGAGGGCCTCCAGCAACTTCGGTGTTGTAAAGATGCACTTCACGCCGGGGTGAGCACCTAGTATGGTGATCGCTTGGTCAACGCAGTGCTTCTTGTAGCGCTCCACTTCATCCATTTCGCCGCGCTTGAGCAGCTTGACAACCCAGCGAGGGTCAAGGTCGACACAGAAGCTGATACCACCGCGAACCTGCGCTAGGTGCTCGATGGCCAGACGTAGACGGCGCGGGCCGCTGGGACCCAACATGAGCCAGTCGGCACCCATCGGGAAATACTCGTCTGGCAGAGTTTTCGAAAACTCAGTGTAATCGGTACGGAAGTCTTCGATGTTGATTCGACTCTTGGGAACACCCGTCGTGCCGCCCGTCTCGAACACATAGACCGGCTTGTCGGCAAGCCCTTTGGGAACCCAGCGTCGCACCGGGCCGCCACGCAGCCACTCATCCTCAAAGAGACCAAACTTCTTCAGATCATCAAAGCCTTGAACGTCCTCGCGGGGATCAAAGTCAAAACCTTTCGCCCTTTCCAGCCAGAATTCGCAGCCCGTCTCAGGATCGAAGTGCCACTGCACAATCTCGCGGACGTGGGCGTCAAGGGCCTCGCGGGAGGCGTCTACCTTGGCTTGGAGCTGGGTATCGACTGCGGACATAGTTCTATCGCTTCTACTTCTTAGTTGGTGAGGGACCGGCGGACCAATCGTGACCGCCTACCAGCTCGGATTCTTTCGGGCTCAACACGCGCCACCTACTCTGCGATCGCATATACATGCGAGCGGGTCATGATGTAGAGCGTGCCGTTGGCGAGAACCGGCGTGGAGTACACAGTGTTTCCCATATTGACTTCGGTCAGGACCTCTTTCGTGCGACCTGCATGGAGCACAGTGATGTCACCGTCTTCATCGCCAATCAAGACACGGTCACCAACAACGTAGGGTGAACCCCATACGGCCGCCAATAAATCATGCTCCCAGACTTGCTTGCCAGTCTCGACGTCGATGGCGTGGAAGAAGCCGGAGAAATTAGTCTCGTAGAGAACGCCGTCGGAAATCGCGACGGTTGAGATCGAGCGGCGGAACGGATAATGCCAGACCGTTCCGGTTTCGGTGATGTCGCCCCGTTTGGTTGCGTCAACGGCCCAGATGTGACCCACGCCCTCGCCATGTTCCGGGTCCTGTCCGACAGCAGCGAAGACCTTGTTGTCGTAAACCACCGGCGTGGCGATCAGGTTGTTGCGATCACCGCGCCCCTGCTTCCACAACGATTCTTTCGGATTGGTGTCAAAGCTCCAATACTCGTCACCGGTCTGCGGATTCAAGCCACGAAGCCAACCGTCGCCACCGGCAACAATTAACTGCTCGACACCGTCGATCACACCAAATGCTGGCGAAGACCACTGGCCGTGAGGAATCTTGTCGCCCGGTGCGGCGTTCTCCCAGACCAACTCACCCGTCTTGCGGTTAACCGCAATGAAGCTCGGCGCAAACGGTGAAGGGATGACGATGTGGCTCTCGTCGGTTCCGTTCGAGGTATTGACAAAGACCAGGTCGCCGACGACTAGGGGCGAACTGGTCGCCAGGTTGTGTGGGAAGACGCCGAGCTCGTTAATCATGTCAAAAGTCCACAGGACATCGCCGTCAATCTCTTTGGTGAACTCTTCGTCTTGGACGATACCGTCGTTTTCGCCATCGCGGAAGCCTTCGGCATCAAGCGCAACGATCTCGCCCCGGTTCGATACGTAATAGACAACGCCATCGACGATTGAGGGCGAAGAGCAAACGCCTTGTTCGGGCCAATCATTCACGCGACCGGTCTCGAGTTTGGTGTGCGTCATCTGCCAGATAAACTCGCCATCGGCTTCGTTGAAGCACATGACGACGCCGCGATCGCCTCCTTGAGCCGGATCACGTAGCAAGTTGTTATTCGTACCGACGCAGAGCATGCCTTCTGCAACGGCCGGGTTGCCGTAGGACTGGGAGCCGATTTCCGACTTCCATTTGACGTTCTCGCCCGAGGCTACGTCCCAAGTGGCGGGTATGCTGGTTTCTTCGGCAACCATATTGCGGGAGGGATTACCGCCCCACATGGGCCAGTCGCCAGCAGACAAGACCGAGCCAAGGCTGAGTGCCCCTACTACGGCGCATGCGATTCGAAACTTCATCACGTTCAATTCCTATTCTTACGGCTTTGCCGTCACTTGGTAGTTGTCGTAGTAGATGTCGGCCATCGAGTAACCGTACAGACCAGGGCTGCCTGTCAGGTGGGGCGTTTGGTGGACGGTCTCAATAGTCCAAGCGTCCGGCTCTGGTTCATCGCGCTTCCAAACCTTGCCGCGCAGAACCGTCTGTGAACCGTCAGGCAGTGGCGTCACATCAAACTTCATGGTGTACCAAACATCGGCCTCGACGTCGAACGGCACAGCCTTCGAGAAGTGTCCGAGTTCGGAAAGCCACGACCGAATAAATACCTCTTTGCGTTGGCCCATGAGGATCAACGTATAGCGGTTGGAGACGATGCCAGCGTCACCTCGGATGCGGCGGCCGCGCGGCTTCAGCAGGACGTCCGCCTGCGTCACGTAGTCCGCGGCGAGCGGATCACCGGTAAATACCGTCGTACGCCACGTCCTGGGATTGCCAGACGGCTTCAAGAAGAGGCGTTCGCCATCAACCTCGGCGGCCCGGAACCGACCGGCCGCTGCCGTCCAACCGGCAGGGACGTCGCCGTCTGCAACGTCATCGAATGACTGAGAATATGGCACTGTCGGACGTACGGCTATGCGGGCCGAGCCGGTCACACCGTTGACGCTCGCCGTGAGACGGCCACCTTGGGATACATTCTCGTCCACCACTGATAGCACGCCGTCTGAAGCGACTTGGCCGTTGACCCCGTCGAGTTCGAAGGTCGCTTCAGCGACGCCGATTAACCGGCCCATGTCATCGAAGGTGTGTACGTGGAACGCTTGTTCGCTTCCCGGGAAAAGGTTGATTTCAGAAGGAGTGACACGAACTTGAGCGACGTTCGCGCCAGCCGGAGCTTTCGACGGCCCCGGCAACGATGGAGCGGTCTGGCCTCCAGTCGTCTTCTCGGTTGGGCCGACAGCGTAGAGGCTGTCGACGGTCATGAAAAAGATGCGACCGTTCGCAATCGCCGGTGATCCATTCGTCTGCGCGGCGGAACCCGTCTCGGTCTTGAACTCTTCGACATCGAGGGCCTCGGGCGCATTCCGCCCGTTGTCCTTGAGGATGTGGAATTTGCCATCGACATCCATGACGAAGATCTTGCCGTCGCCGACGGTCGGGGAGCCACGCTGCGCGATTCCCAGGTTGTGCCGCCACAGCTCTTCACCGGTCCGAGCGTCGAAGCCGACGAGGTTCGCGGAGTTATCAACGTGGTACAGAATGCCATTGGCGATCGCGGGGGACGCATAGCCCGCAGTAAAACCTTCGACGCCCCAGAGCAGTTTCGGCGCACCGTCCACAATTTCGCTTGAGTCGAGGGCGACGACACGGCCCATCGCTGTCGTGTCGCTGACGTTGTCCTCTGAGTGCGAGGCGTAGACGATGTTCCCATCGACGACGACTGAGGCGTTGAGGCCGCGCTTTGACAGCGGGAATCCCCACACCTTCTTGCCCGTAGTGACCTGTAGGGCGTAAACGCCGCCATCCGCATTGCCGTCGAGCAGCAGGCGCTGGCCGCCAATTTCAGCTACGACGGGAACAGAGTACGTCGTGTCCAATGGCGCTACGCCCGGAGTAGAAACCCATACGGTCTCGCCCGTCGACTTGTCGAAGGCGTAAAAACGATGGCGGGGGATACGCGTTTCACCCCAGCCAGCGGACAGAAAACTGGTGATCAGCAGGTCACCGTCAATAATCGGCGTTACCGTACGACCGCCAAATCCAGAGATTCGGCCAACCTCTTCAGCCAGCGAACGCCGCCAAAGAACCTTTCCGTCTTCGGCGCGGTAGGAAGAAAGGAGACCGTTGACGCTCAGGATGTAGAGCGAGTCGGTCGCGGGATCTCCAACGAGGCTGGCCCAACCCAAACGGTGATGGGGAATGTCGGTCTGGTAGATGGGTACGCGATGGTCCCAAAGTATTGCTCCGGCATCCTCATCGACGCAGACGACCCGCTCCATCCAGCGCTTCTCGTTCGCGGGTTCAGCGAGAGTCGCCACGCAGACCCGACCGTTCATGACGATGGGGGTGCTGCGGCCTCCGATGGGCAGTTTCCAGAGCAGATTCTCACCGTCTGGTGACCAGGAGGAAGGCAGTCCTGTCTCTTGTGTCACGCCGTTTGCGTCCCATCCTCGCCACGCAGGCCAGTCGGCCGCTGGAAGAAGAGTCGCCACAACGAACGAGAACAGGCCGATGCGTACAGAGCGGAAAAACAAGGAGTTCATAGTTTTAGCGTGGTGCGCTCGCCATTCTATCAAGTCATCTTGACGCTGTGGCGGCGCGAATAGGTTACTTCGCCCAAGCAACGTCAGACCTAGGCTCTTGTCCGTTTCGCGGATATACTCTCGATCAGGCCCATCGGCGATGAATCCCGGAGAAGATCAACAGTTCGAGGCGCTTGCTGGGCGAACGTTTGCGTTCTTTCCTGCGATACGGAGCTTTGAGCACAACGAATGGACGCTCGAAAAGCAGACCTGGTCAGAAGTCCTCGTTAAGAACGTGCGCACAGGGGAGGAAATTTGGGTACCGCGGAGCCACATAGGGAAGATAGCAACTTCTGAGTCCCCGATCATGATTGTGGGACTGCTGAAGGAACTCCAGTACAAAGCGGGAGCGGTCGTTCCCTACCGACCCCAGGTCGTACCCATGCCGTCGCCAGTCAGTGCCGCTCGCGGGCGGATCGGCGACGAACCCGAGCCTGCGGTGCCCAGGCGCGGCAGCTCCGCGGCAGATAAGCAGACATTCTCGTTCATCGCCAAAGCGGTGCTAGCAGCTTTGTCAGTCCTGGTGCTATTCGTCATGTTCAGCTTCAGTAAGGGCGAAAATCCCATCGCCACGCTATTTCGGGCCGATTCGTCGACGACAGACCAGTTGTACGTAGGGTTGGCCAGTTCTGATTCCTATCGCTCGGTGGTTACAAGAGTCGGTCGGCCCGAGGCGGAGCAGTGGCTCCACCCGGAAGAAGCAGACCTACAGATACAGGTTCTGCGGTATCCGAACCGAAGATATGTCGTTATTTTGATAGGTGGAACGCGAGCGAACGCGCGCTATGTCGGGACGCTGCACGACCCGTCGCGACGAATCTTGGATGCGGCGCGACTTTCTCGTGGCGGAGATACGGCTTCGCTACTGGGCAGTTTGCCGGAATTCTAGGAGTAGGACGCGGGGATAGAGCTAGAGCCTTTTGATGGTCTCCGATAACCTTACGGTCAGCCCAACGTCTGTATAGAAAGGGGTCAGGGAATTGACTCCACCCGCAAAGCGATCTTCGATATGAGCACGGTGCACAACAGTTTGGCGGAGCCAAGTCCGCAACAGCCAGCGACACCGAGGCCCCACGGCCCGGAGCCAGTTGGGCCAGGACCGAGCAAGTCGCGGCGCTCAACGTTCTGGATCGCTCTTGGGGCAGCAGCGCTCGGGATTGCGGCCTGGCAGTGGTCTGGCTCGACGTTTGACGGCGGCGGCGGAGCAGTTTCTGATGGCGTACGAACAATCGCGGCCTCGAGAGGCGACCTGCAGCGGACACTGAGGGTCGGCGGCACGATCGCGGCCCGCCACTACGCGGCGATTCGTGCGCCTCGGATCCGCCGTGGCCGACGGACCGGCGGTGGCGGCGGCAGCGGACTCACCCTCGTTGCGATGGCCGAGCCTGGTTCGTTTGTCGAGGCCGGCACGGTCGTCGCGGAGTTCGACAGCCAAAGCCAAGAGGAAATTATTGAACGCCAGCGCGCGGGCGTCGTCCAGGCGGAGGCCTCAATCGACCGACGCACGGCCGATCTCATGATCGAAATGGAGGCGCTCAAGCAACAGCTGGTCGCAGCCCAAGGTGCCTTCCGCAAGGCGGAATTGGATTTGGGTACCGTGGCAGTTCGCTCGGAGATCGAGGCGCAGATTTTGCAGGCCCAAATGGAAGAGTCCGAGGTCACGGCCGCCGAGCTAGAGGCGGAGCTTGAACTTCTCTCTCAGGCGCATGTAGCTGCTCTCCGTCAATCCGTGTTGGAACGCGATATGGAGCAGATCGATCTACAACGAGCCGAGCTCAACGCCGCGCGCCTGCGGGTCCGTACGCCGATCGCCGGGATCGTCGTATTGCAAACCATTTTCAGAAGTGGTTCATTTTCACAATCCGCAAAAGGCGACCAGGTCAACTCTGGCGCTTTCTTCATGCAGATCGTCGATCTGAGCGACATGGTGCTACAGACCCGCGTCAATCAGACGGACATTCAACTGCTTAAAGTCGGCCAGTCAGCTGAAATCCGGCTGGATGCCTATCCAGACCGCTCCTGGAGAGGCCGAGTCGAATCTGTCGCGGCAATGGCTGGCAGCGGGTCAAGCGGTGGCCGCTGGCGCTCAAGCACCGGCAACCAGGTGAGAAACGTGACGATGTCCATCAACATTCTCGACTCCGACCCGCTGATTATTCCAGACCTGTCGGCCAGCGCCGATGTGCTGCTGGCAACACACGAAGACGTTGTAACCGCGCCACGCGAGGCGCTGAGAAAAACCGGTGAAGATTGGTACGTGTGGCTCACCGGTAATGAGGGCGAGCAGCCCCAGCGCCAGAGGGTCGAGGTCAGTGCATGGACGGATACTCACGTGGCCGTCAGCAGCGGATTGAAAGAAGGCGATACCCTGGCGGTAGGGCCAGTCGAGCAAGGATTGGAGTAAGGAGAAGAAATCTTGGGTCGCGTTATTTCCAAGGCTATTTTCGCCATCATCGCGGTAGCGTTCGTCTACGTCGGGTGGGGTTATCTGCGGCCCGCCGCGCCAGAGATCACTACCGCCCAAGTGGAGAGGCGTGATTTCGTCACGACCGTGTCCAGCCGTGGCGAGTTAAAGAGTGCGAAGTCAGTGCAGATCATCGCCCCGCGGACGCCGGGACTCAAAATCGTGCAGCTGGCAGAGAACGGTGGCCGCCTTCGCAAAGGCGACATCGTCGTGCGGTTCGACGCCGCGTCGCAAGAGGATCGCCTACTCGAAGAGGAAACTCAACTCCGCCAGGTAGAAAGCGAAATCAAGCAGTTGGAGGCGCAACACGCCATCGCGGACGAGCAAAACGAGATGGCCGTCATGCAGTCCCGGTACAACCTGGAGCGCGCCGAACTGGAAGCTAGCAAGCAAGAAATCCTATCGGAGATCGAAGGCCTGAAGAACCGCATCGACGTGACGACGGCAGCTGGAGCACTTGGCAAGGCTGAGGTCACGGTAGAGGCGACAGACTTATCTCAACGTGCCTCGTTGGCCCGTCTCGAGGAACGGCTCCAAAAAGCCATCCGCGACCGCGATCTTTCGAAGAGCTACCTGCGCAGCATGGATTTGCGCTCACCTGTCGACGGTGTCGTTCAGATCATGTCCAACCACCGTGCCCAAGGCTCGTTCGGAACGAGTCGTCCGCCTTTTCAAGAGGGCGACACGGTATGGACAGGTGCCGCAATCGCGGAGATCCCCGACCTGTCAGCGCTTGAAGCGGAGTTCCATATCGGCGAGATTGACCGCGGTCGTGTGAGCGAGGGGCAAGAGGTGCGCTTCAAAGTCGACGCCGTACCCGACGCCCAACTCGATGGCCAGATCAGTTGGCTCAGCCCAATCGCGACGCTGGTATTCAACACCATCCCGCCGAGCAAGAGCTTCCCGGCCTTAGCCAACATTCGGCTACTCGACGAGCGACTGCGACCCGGTATGAGCATCACGGCGGAGATCGTTGTCGAGCGCCTGCCCCAAGTGATGGTTATTCCCGCCAAAGCGAGTTTCCAGGTCGACGGTAGACCCACGGTTTTTGTCAGGGACGGGCAGGGTTTTCGGGCGCAAACAATCGAAGTGCAGACGCGCAACGGTAATGAGATTGTCGTATCCGACGGACTCGAAGTTGGCGACGTCATCGCGCTAGAGAACCCTGGAAGCGCCCTGCGCAGAAGTTAGGTTAAGAGTCCTTGATGTCAAAGTTGATCATTCGAATCTTGGTACTGGCGGTCGTTTCCGCCGCAGTCTACGGGGGCTTCTACTTCGTCCAGAACACCTCGTTTGGTGGAGAAGAAGAAGTTGCACTGGCCGAAGTTAGACGCGGCGACCTGACGGTTCGCAGCTTCTTTCGCGGTGAGCTTCGTGCCGTTCGTTCACTCACTCTGACGGCCCCGAACTTAGGTTCCCAATCTCAGGTGATCGCGCTCGCCCCTGCTGGTGCGCTCGCCCAGCGCGGCGACTTAATCATCGAGCTAGACGACTCCGAGAGAGTCGCGGCGCTGGAGGACGATCGACTTGAGGTCGAGCAGATCGAAGAACAACTCAAGCAAGCGGAAACTGAACTTGAGATCCGCAAACTCCAGGATGAAGTCGAACTCACGCGCGCCAGCTTTCAGGTCCGGCGGGCAGAGCTTGAGGTCCGCCGCAACGAACTTATCTCAGTGATCGATGCCCGCAAGAACGAGCTGACACTAGAAGAGGCGCAGAGGCGACAGGCGAAGCTGAGCGAAGACATCAAGAACCGGCTCGCCCAGAGCGAAGCCGAGCTGGCGGTGTTACGCGAGCAACGCAATAAGGCTCAGTTGGACGTCGGTCGGGAACTGCGCCGCATCGCGAACGCACGTGTGCTCGCTCCCATTAGTGGCCTGGTGTCAATCCTTGAGAATCGTTCCGGCGGTCGAGGCGGCTTTGGAACCACGACGCCGACCGTGCGCGAAGGTGATCAGATCCCGGCAGGTTTGGCGGTTGCCCAGTTGCTTGATCTCTCCGAGATGGAGCTGGTCGCTAAGGTCGAGGAGGTCGAGCGTGCCAATCTGACCGAGGGCCAGGATGCGTTAATCCGGCTCGACGCGCTGCCAGGCAAACTTATTCACGGCAAGATCAAGCGCCTCGGCGGAACAGCTTCGATCAATGTGTTTCGCGGAGAGGCGACGAAGAAGTTCGACTGCGTTCTCTCGATCAACATGGACGAACTGTTAGGACACGTCGGTGCAACACCGGAGCAGATCCAACGGATTCTGGCCACTGCCGAGCAGAATCGCAGGCAGGGCTTCGGCACTGCTCGTCAGGCGACGCGGGCAGGTGGTGGCTTCGGAGGTCGGGGCGGCCCTCCAAATGGAACAACCGGAGTTGGACGTCCGCCGCAGGGCGATGGGGGCCGGGGCGGTTCCCGTAGCGCACCATCTCCCGAGATGCGCCAACGACTTCAGGCCATGCTCGGCGGACGGCAAATCTCAGAACTCAGCGCCGAAGATCGACGGCAGGTGCGCCAACGGATGCAACAGGAATCAGGTGGGGCAGGACCCGGCGGGTTCGGTCAACGGCAACGGCAAAATGCCCAGTTACCCAGTCCCCCAAAAGAAGGGACGGATATCGATATCCTGCTCCGCCCCGGACTACTGGCGGACGCCGAGGTAATTGTGGAGAGGCTGGAAGATGTCGTCTATATTCCGTACCAGGCCGTCTTCGACTCTCCTCAGGGTTCCATCGTTTATCTTTGGAACGGGCGCTCGTTGGAACCGCAGCCGGTTCAGTTGGGGCGTCGTTCAGAGTCCCAAGTCGTGATTCTCAGCGGCCTCGAAGAAGCTGACCAGATCGGGTTGGCACCGCCAGGCGAAGCCGGAAGGGCCAATTAGAAATGCGTGTTCCGTCGGTATTCCCCGAGCTCTGGATGGGCTTGGCCAGTCTCCTCGCGCACAAGCTGCGTTCGCTGCTCACCATGCTGGGCATGATCTTTGGTGTCGGTGCCGTCGTGGCAATGCTTTCGATCACCCAGGGCGCACAGCAAGAGACGATGCGTTTTATTGATCAGCTCGGCGTGAACAACATCATCATCGACGCCACTGAGGCGATCGACCGCGACACGTTGCTGGCCATGCGGCAACTCTCACCGGGTATGACGTTTCGAGACGCCCGCGCAATCGAAGCGAACACACCCAAAATCGAGGCGATGTCACCGCGTAAGACCTTCACGCCGACGAGCACCTTACCGCCGACTGATCAGGACGTCCCCGAGTTGATTGGCGTCCTGCCGAATTACACAGATATTTATGCGATTCGACTGCTTGAGGGACGCTTCTTCACCGAAGAAGAGAATCTACGGTCGGCACCGGTCTGCGTGCTCGGCGAGGCAGCCAAAGTCAGCTTACTCGGCTACGGTGACGCAGTCGGCAGGTATGTGAAGCTCAACGAAGTTTGGTTGCGCGTGATAGGCGTTATGGCCCCGGCAGCGACGGCCGACGCGCAATTGGAAGGTCTCGAGTCAGACGATCGCAACAACTTGATCGTCGCGCCGTTGAACACGGTGATGCGTCGCTTCGAAGACAACAACAGCTACCTGCGAGACGAGATCGACGGTATCTTCGTGCGTGTCGAGACCGGAGCCGATTCGATTGAAGTCGCCGAGATCGTGCGGGCAATCGTGACGGCGCGGCACAACGATGCGGGCGACTTCTCGATCACCGTGCCTGCGGGACTGTTGGCTCAACGACGACAGCAGCAGCGTATGTTCGAGATCGTCATGATCTCGATCGCAGGCATCTCCCTACTCGTCGGCGGCATCGGCATCATGAACATCATGCTGGCCACCGTTCTTGAGCGAACCCGCGAAATTGGGATCCGCAGGGCGATCGGTGCGCGTCAGAAAGACATCGTGCGGCAGTTCTTAATCGAGGCGGTGATGATCTCGATCTTGGGAGGTCTGATGGGCATTGCCACCGGCTTCTTAGGGTCCACAATTATCGCGGCCCTGGCAGATATGCCAACCGTAGTGACGTTTTTATCGATCGCGGTCGCCTTCGGCGTGTCAGTGGGCGTTGGATTGCTGTTTGGTATCTATCCGGCAACTCAGGCGGCGAAGCTCGATCCGATCGAGGCGATCCGACACGAGTAGCGTCCGCCGGACTCTCGCTGTAGAAGCGGCAAGACAAAAATTCGAGAAAACTGATGAAAATGAAGAACTTAGCGGTTTTGGTGGCAGTATTGACGGTGAGCCCGGCCTGGAGCCAGTTCCAGGGTTTTCCGCAAAAAAGCTACTGGAATCAGATGTGGCAGTCCCACCAGCAACAGGTGGAAATCGAGCCAATATCCCAATTGCGGGATTTTGTTGAGGACGGTTCGCTGACTCTATCGCTCGACCGATACATCGAGCTAGTTATGGCGAATCATGGCGACATCAATGCTTCCAAGCTCAGTGTGTACTCCCAAGAGAATCTGGTTCAAGCAGCGCTGAGCCCGTTCGACCCGAGTTTTATGGCTTCGTTCAGCGCACAACGGTCCACCACACCGTCTAGCGATCAGCTGGATGGTGCCACCATAAGCTCTTCTTTGAGCCAAATCGGTCGGGCTACTTTCAGTAAGACCTTCGATACGGGCACGAACTTAGATGTCGACTACGTGACGAACAGAAATTCGAGCAACAGCCAGTTCAGGAGCGTCAATCCGGCCCTAAATCAAAGCTTTGGCGTGAGACTGTCGCAGCCGTTACTGCGTGGTCGGGGTCGCAAGATTCAGAGGATAGATTTCATTGTTGCCGAAACCCGACTGGATCAAACCGAAGAGCAGGTGCGTCAGCAGATCATCGGGTTGATCTCCCAAGCCGAGAACATGTACTGGACCGCGGTCCAGCAGCGCGAATCGCTCAGCGTGCAACAGAATAACTTGCAGCTGGCACTGAGCTTCCTTGAGAGGTCACGCAGAGAATTGGAATTGGGCGCTATATCTCCGCTCGATATCTATCAGCCCGAACAACAGTTCGCCAATGCTCAGGTTGGTGTCACGCAAGCGCGCTACGCCCTTCAACGGGCAGAAGACGCCGTACGCCGCTGGGTGGGAGCGGATCTGAACCCTGACTTCCGCGCCATGCCGGTGGTCTTGACCGAGTCAGCAGACCCGCCCGAGAATCCGCCCACATTCGAAGAAGAAGAGACGGTCGCCCTCGCCATGCAAATGCGACCGGAATTATCCCAGCAACGGCTTCAGCTCGACATCGACGATCTACTGATCCGCCAGTCGACGAATCAACTCAGACCAGATTTGTCTCTGAACGCCCGCTATACCTCGCAGGGGCTTGGCGGGAACACGCTCATACTCGACGACAACAACAACCCGATAGGCGTGATTCCGGGTGGGCTAGGCGATGCCTGGAGCCAGCTAACCAGCTTTCAGTTTCCCGTCTACAGCGTCGGCCTCACGTTGGAGCTGCCACTGCGTAACCGTCGAGCCGCCGCTAGGCTGGCAAATGACGCCATAGCGAAGAAAAGAGATCTCTACGATCTGCGCAGCACCGAGCAGGATATTCGCCTCGACGTGGTCCAAGCGGTCGCTGGCATCGAGCAGGCGAAGGCGTCGGTAGTACAAGCGGTTGAGGCTAGGCGCTTCTCTCAGTTGCGCCTCGACGCGGAGCAGCAGAAGTACGATTTGGGCGTGAGTACGGCTTTCTTAGTACTCCAAGCGCAGGACGACCTGGTTCAAAGCGAAAATAGCTTGCTCAACCAGTCGATCAACTATCGCCGCGCGCTCACCGCCCTTTATCAGGCCACTGGTGATCTTCTCAACCAACGCAACGTGCAGATTCAGTACAATTGACCGGCGGCGGAGAGCGACCCGTATCTTGGTCCTTTTCTCGTAGTTAGAAAAAGTAAAAGCCGACTCTTTCGAGCCGGCCTCGACTACTCCAGAGCCCAGTCCCCCCGGCGAGCCCTAGCTGTGGAGCCTCAAGAGGTTGTTCATGGGAATCAGGAGTCTGGAGAAAGGGGGAAGGTAGTGGAGGCTGGCGTGGGGGCGATGCCAGTTGTAATGGTGGAGCCAGGGTAACAGATGAGCGGCGCGCTGCTGACCAACTGGGATGAGGAGTAGGAGCGAGCGTAAGCCCATTCTCTCAGAGCGGTCTGGATGAAGCGTTCGGCCTTGCCGTTGGTGCGCGGCGTGTAAGGACGGGTAAAGCGGTGGCGGATGCCGAGACGACGGCAAGCATCGCGGAAGAGGCGCGAGCGATAGCAAGAGCCGTTGTCGGTGAGCAAACGACGAATGGGGACGCCGAGGGAGCGGTAGTAACCGACCGCGGCGTCGAGGAAAGCCACCGCGGAGTGGCTGCGTTCATCGGGCAGGATCTGAGAGAAGGCGAGGCGGGAGTTGTCGTCAATAGCGACATGCACGAACTCCCAGCCAGCGCCGCGACTGGCCCGAGAGCGATCTCCGGTAACGCGATGACCGGCGCGGAGGAAGCGGCCGAGCTTCTTGATGTCGAGATGCAGCAGATCGCCGGGGGCGGCATGTTCGTAGCGGCGCAGGGGCCGAGCAGGTTCGAGATCGCGGATACGGTTCAGGCCGGCGCGGCGCAAGATGCGGCTGATGGTAGCGGGCGAGAGGCCGACAGCCTGGGCGATGTGTCGGCCGGTCCAACGCTGGCGGCGCAGAGAAATGACGCGCTCGACCAGCGCCCGAGAGGTCCGTCGCGGGCTGCGGTGCGGTCGCGAGGAACGATCGTGCAAACCGGCGACACCCTCGCTGCGATAGCGCGCCAGCCACTTGTGGATGGTTCTCAGTGAGACGCCACAGGCCGCCGCGGCGTCCCGTGGCGTCTGCTGCTTGGCGAGGACGCGCTCGACGATCCGCACTCGCAAATAAGGCGTCAATCGTGCATTCTTGTGGATGTTCATTCGGTCTCTCCAAGGTTGCTGTTGTGGGATAACTCCAGCTTCCCTGGTCCGGGACCGAATGAACAACCAATTGAGAGGTCACACCTAGCGAGTCATCCCTGGTACGCCTTGATTGTCACCCCGGGTAGGGATGCGCTCAATAGTAAGAACGGTTCAATTTCGAGGGGTACGTGGGTACTTACCGAAGGGGGACTTACCGTACAACTCTTTCCGGGTAGTAGTATGTCTGTCGATCGATCACGATAGACGCAGCCGCGTCTGTCGTGCCCTGCGGCTCCCAGTGAGCGGCTCGACACTTCCTCGGCCACACACCGCTACGCCATTCTCTCGGAGAGCGGTGAGTAGGTTGAATAGCAGCGAATAGATCACCTGCTCACTGACATTCTGGTGCCCAGGCAGCGCGAAGCTGGCGGGCAGCTCGGTCAACAGCGCGACCTGCAAACTGTTGGATTGAACGCGACCACCCACTCGGCTGTTGGATAGGGTAAATGGCGTCTGCAATACTTTTCCGCTCAGGCCGTCCGCGTAGAACTGGCATCGCGAAAACCAACCCAAGTTCGCCGGATCAGCAGCGTCGAATAGAACGAACTGCTCCTGCGGGTTCGACGGGCTGAGTCGCAACACGACCTGACGATCGTATGCCTGGACTTCACAGGAGTAGCCTGCCTGCTCTGCCAAGCTGCGAAGCGTAGCTTCGTCCGGCTCAAGAGCGACCAGCCGCTGCCCTCTTGCTTCGAGGTAGTGCATACGGCTCGATCATAACATCGCTATCAGCGGCTTCCACCGTTGCTACACTGTGACTCGCTCGAATGACACCTCTAGAGATCAGCGCACGGGAACTGAACGAAGGCCTCAAACAGGCCACCGGGCCCTGCTTGATCGACTGTCGAGAGCCTTGGGAGAACGAGCACGCCTGCCTACCTGGATCAACCTTGGTTCCGATGAACGACACACCAAACCGCCTTGAAGAACTGCGCCAGATGGAGGGCCAATTAGTGGTCTATTGCCACCATGGCATCCGAAGCAGACAGGTCGTCGAGTGGCTGCGCACCCAGGGCCTCACCAAAGCGCGCAGCTTAGCGGGCGGCATCGACGCCTGGAGTCTTGAGATCGATCCCGATATGCCTCGCTACTAGCGTCTGAAGGAGAGCAACCGACATGACCGTCAAGTTTTACGAAAAACCGAGTTGTACGAGCTGCCGCAAGGCCCGAGCCTTTCTCGAAGAGAAGGGCGTCGAGATGAAGCGAATCGATCTCAACAAGGGCCTAGCGGTCGAAGAGTTGGACCGCCTGATAGGCAAGCGCGACTATAAGCTGTTTCTCAACACGCGCAACGTACTTTATCGAGAACGCAACATGAAGCAGGACCCGCCCTATCGAAAGGCCGCTCTGCAACTGATGTCAGATAACCCGAACTTGATCAAACGTCCAGTGACGGTCGCGGGAAAGAGGATCATTCTCGGCTTCGCCCCTGACGAACTCTCAGAACTTAGTAGATAAAACGTCACGCGATTTCGGTATGATGCACTGTCAGCCAGTGTACAGACCGGGCGGAAGGGTAACAGGTTAGACCGGGCGGATAGGTAACACCATGGCGAGATGCCATGGAAGGAGACCTATCCGATGGAAGAACGCAAGAGATTCATTGAAGACTGGCTGCGAGCGGGGGCGGCGACGAACGTGGCGGCGCTGTGTCGACTCTACGGGATCAGCCGCAGGACCGGATACAAGTGGTTAGAACGCTTCCGTCAAGGCGGTTGGCCAGAGCTGGAAGACCGCTCGCACGCGGCACACCGTCAGCCCGGTCGGATACCCGAGTCGGTCGAGCGACGAGTGATAGAAGCGCGTCGGCAGCATCCGAGTTGGGGGCCGAAGAAGCTCAGGGCCTGGCTGGAGTCGAAAGAGTCACAGACAAGCTGGCCAGCGGCGTCGACGATCGGCGACGCGCTGAAGCGAGCCGGACTCGTTCGCGGGCGCAAGCGGATGCGGCGACTGGCCGAAGCGGCACCCAGTCCGTTGCGCGAACCCGAAGCGCCCAACGACCTCTGGACGATCGACTACAAGGGGCAGTTTCGCACCGGCGACGGCGTGCTGTGTTATCCGCTAACGGTCGTCGACGGATATAGTCGTTTCCTGCTCAACTGCACCGCACACGTGGGCACATCCTACGCCGAGGCCCGCCGAGGCTTGGAGCGGTTGTTTCTGGAGCGCGGGCTGCCACGAAGGATACGCTCAGACAACGGTTCGCCGTTCGCCTCCATCGGCACCGGACGCTTGAGCCGGTTGAACGTCTGGTGGCTGAAGCTGGGCATTGCGGTGGAGCGCATCGAGCCGGGCAAGCCGCAGCAGAACGGTCGCCACGAGCGGCTACACCGCACGCTCAAAGCCGAGACAGTGAGACCTCCGGCTGGCGATCGTCGCCGACAGCAGCGCCGCTTCGACCTCTTTCGTCATGAATACAACCAAGAACGTCCGCATGAAGCGTTGAGACAGCGGCCCCCGGCGGCGTTCTATGCACCAGCAACACGCGCCTATCCCAGCGAGCTTGCTGATCTGGATTACCCGGGGCACTGGGAGCGCCGACGAGTGCGCCACGACGGACGCATCAAGTTCCTCGGCGAGAAGTACTTCCTGAGTGAAGCGTTGGCTCGCGAGTTGGTCGGGCTAGTCGAAGTGGACGAAGCCATTTGGCAGATCTGGTTCGGTCCGGTGGAACTCGCCTTGTTCGACGCCGCCAACCGCGTACTGTGGCCGCTCGGCTCGGCAGTCAGTGGCCCCCGCGGGGGCCACTGACCACCGCCTATACTGTTACCCATCCGTCCGGTTTAGAGTGTTACCTATCAGACCGGTCGTTCACAGAAGCCAGCTACACGAAAGGAGCCAGATGTGACCAGATCACCGCATTCCAGTAGAGCGTTCAATCGCCGAGCACTATTACGCGCTAGCGCGGGAGCGCTCGGAGGCTTCGCGGCGCTTGCCGCCGCGCCCCCGCAAGCTGGGTCAGGCCGTCCTCGGTTCTCCGGCTACCCGTTTCGGTTAGGTGTCGCATCAGGAGATCCCACTCCAGACGGCTGTGTGCTGTGGACCCGGCTCGCTCCCGATCCGCTTGAGGGCGGTGGCATGGCTTCCGAGGATGCACCTGTCGCCTGGCAGGTGGCCGTGGACGAAGGATTCGGAAATGTCGTTGCATCAGGCGAAGCTGCCGCACCGTATGCCTTGGCTCACTCCGTCCACGTTGAGGTGAGCGGCCTGCAGCCCCACCGCTGGTACTTCTATCGCTTCCGCGCTGGCGGGGAGATCAGTCCCGTTGGACGCTTCCGTACGACTCCAGCAGCAACCGACATGGCCGATCATCTGCGGTTTGCCTTCGCTTCCTGCCAACACTACGAGTCGGGCCTCTTCACGGCCTACGAACACATGGCGCGGGAAGACCTCGACCTCGTCGCACATCTCGGCGACTACATCTATGAAGGTCCAGCCACACCCGGGCGAATCCGGAGCCATATTGGCGACGAGATCGTGACGCGCGAGGATTACCGCAACCGCTACGCGCTCTACAAGTCGGACCCCTACCTGCAGCAAGCCCATGCCGCCTTCCCCTGGATCGTGACTTGGGACGACCACGAAGTTGACAACAACTACGCCGACCGCATCTCAGAGAAAGAAGGTGTGTCAACCGATGACTTCCTCACACGCCGAGCACACGCCTATCAGGCTTACTACGAACACATGCCAATCGGGGCAGCGACGAAGCCGAGCGGTGCTGACATGCAGCTTTACCGAGGCACTGACTACGGCAGACTCGCTTCGTTCAACGTTCTCGACACCCGCCAGTACCGCAGCGACCAACCTTGTGGAGACGGGACAAAAGCCGCCTGCGAGGCTGTCTTCGACCCCGACCGAACCGTACTAGGCGCCGATCAAGAGCGCTGGCTCTCTTCACGGCTGGATCGTTCCGAGGCCGTCTGGGACGTTCTAGCGCAGCAAGTCATGGTCGGACACGTCGACCGTACCGCAGGCGAGGAGATCGGCTGGAATATGGATAAATGGAGCGGCTACGACGCCGCTAGGAAGCGCTTCGTCCAGCGCCTAGCCCAACCCGATGTCGCCAATCCCATCGTTCTGACAGGCGATATTCACTCGAACTGGGTCAATGATCTCCAGGTCGATATCGACCGCGAGGACGATCCGGTTGTGGCAACGGAGTTCGTCGGCACCTCGATTAGCTCGTCCGGTGACGGAAGGCGCGATACCGAATATGCTGAATCCGTGCAGCGCGAAAATCCGTTTGTCCGTTTCTTCAACCGGGAGCGCGGCTATGTCAGTTGCACGGTCACGCCCGAGTCATGGACGTCCGACTATCAGGTGGTGGAATACGTCAGCAGACCCGGAGCGCCGATAGTCACGCGGGCCTCGTTCGTGGTCGAACAGGGGAGGCCTGGAGCGACGCAAACGACCTCAGCCTAGAAGCCGTTGAGTTCATGGCACCAGAAGCACTCGTTCTCCACACCGCGTTGGGTGTGGCAGTTCATGCAGGCGGTCATGTTGATCGAGACTTCCTGCGGCAAGACATCGTATTGGGTGACGTCGCCGTGGCAAGTCTGGCACCTTTCCCCGGCCCGCACGTGCTTGCGGTGACTGAAGACCACGTAGCTGGGCGAGTCGTAAATCGGAACCCAGTTGATGACCACGTCCGCAGTCAGCAACTGAACCAGCTTCTGAATCGTCGGGTTCTCTGGAACAACCGTTTGATGGCAATCGAGGCAATCAACGGGCTCCGGTAAGCCAGCCTCAAACCGCTTCGACGCGGTCGGATGACACCGTACACACTCGATACCCTCGACAGCATGAATTTTGTGACTGAACGGTAGCGGCTGAGCCGGTGGAATACGCGGCAAGGTCTCTGGCGTACTCTGGTAGGCTCGCGAATCCGGTCCGCGTTGCCCCACCAGAGGCAAAATCGCGATCCCGGCAAGCAGCAAGGCACAAATCAGCCGCACCAAGGCGGCGCTACGCTTGGATGGTCGATCCACCCCTCTAGTTTGGACGCTCGACCGATGCGGGGCCATAAGGCCTTATCCTCAGATGGCGGTGGTAGACAACATGGTGGACATCTGGTTCCGCAGGTGCAGATGTGCCCTCACTTGATAAAATGGAAGGCTTGCAATGAGCGCCCTTCCCCGTGTTAGCGCCGTCAGCTTCCTCAACACCTCTCCGTTGGTTTGGGGACTGCTACATGGCCCGCAGCAAGGCCAACTGGACCTTCGATTCGTCGTGCCGTCCGAGTGTGCAGACGATCTGCGAGAGAATCGCGCTGACATCGGGCTGGTACCCATCATCGAGTTGGCGCGCCAACCCAACCTGGCCGTCATCCCCGGAGGCGCCATCGTTTGCCAGGGATCTGTCCGCAGTATTCTGCTGGTCTCGAAACGACCGATCGGTGACATAACGACTCTGGCCGCAGACGTCTCGTCGCGTACATCGGTCGTGCTCAGCCAGCTTGTTCTCCGCTCGAAGGGCAACGGAGAGGTCGTTGTCACACCCCACGTCCCGCATCTCGATGACATGCTCGAAGCCGCCGACGCGGCGTTGATCATCGGCGACCCCGCTCTGCGAATTGACCCGAATATGATGACCTGGCGGGGGCAGCCGGTTCATGTCTACGACGTCGGGAATGAATGGGTTCAGATGACGGACCTGCCAATGGTCTTTGCGGTTTGGGCGGCGCGCGAGTCGGTCGAGCCGGAGATCGCTGAAATTTTCACCCAATCGAAAGCCTACGGTTTGAGCCGCATCGAAGAGATCGTTGACCATGAGAGCGCCGTTCGAAACTTCGCGCCCGCGATGGTAAGACAGTACATCACGAAACACATTTCCTACGATCTTGATTCACGAGAGCGCGAGGGTATCGACCACTACCTTAGCCTTGCAGCGGACGCAGGGTTTGCACCTCGTGGCTCACAAGCGCGCTATCTTGAAACTTCGGCTGCGGCAGGCTAGGAGCAGAACTGATGTTGACCCAGGAGCAGACCAGAGATCTATTTGCCAGCGAAGATCTGATCGGGATCGGAATGGAAGCGGACGCCGTCCGCCGCAAGTTTCACCCAGACGGCGTCGCCAGCTACATCATCGATCGCAACATCAACCACACCAACTTCTGCACTGAGTACTGCACCTTCTGCGCCTTCTACCGACCGATGGGACATGAAGAGGGCTACGTCCTCTCGTTTGATGAAATCTCCGAAAAGATCCAAGAGACGATCGACCTCGGCGGCACCGGTGTCCTCATGCAAGGCGGCGTGCACCCAGGGCTCGACATCAAGTATTTCGAAGAACTCTTCTCTGGGCTGAAGAAAAAGTTCGACATCCACCTCCACTGCCTCTCGGCGCCGGAGATTCTCGAAGTCGCTAGGGTTAGCGATCTCTCGATTAGAGACACTCTCGCACGGTTACGTGATGCGGGCCTCGACTCAGTTCCTGGAGCAGGGGCAGAGATTCTCGACGACGAAGTGCGTGTGAAGATTGCGCGCCTCAAGTGCAACACCAACGATTGGCTCGATGTCCACCGCACTGCCCACCAACTGGGTATCCGCACTACCTCAACAATGATGTTCGGCTGTGGCGAGACGATCGACCACCGTATCAATCATTTGGAATTGATACGCCGACTCCAAGAAGAAACCGGCGGGTTCACCGCCTTCATCCCGTGGCCGTTTCAGCCGGTGAACAATCCGCTCGGCAAGAAGGTTGGAGAAGAGGCCACGGCAGTCGAGTTCCTCAAGACGCTCGCCATCTGCCGTCTCTATCTCGACAACATCGTGAACATCCAGACCTCGTGGGTAACCCAAGGTTTGAAGGTTTGCCAACTCGGACTGAAGTTTGGCGGCAATGATGTTGGCAGCGTCATGCTCGAAGAGAACGTCGTCAGCCAGGCTGGAGCCCAGCACTCCGCGACCGAAGAGGATTTGCGCCGCATGATCCGAAACGCGGGCTTCATCCCCAAGCAGCGTGACACGCTCTACAACACCTACTTCCTGAACTAGGCCCTTTCGGGCTTTCGGCGAATTTGTAGGCTTGGGGAACATTCAGACCGCCGACCCGTATCTTCCTGTCAGGTCCACGAGGGCCTCACATTGAGGAGGAATACGATGATTACGGGACGAATGATTCGCACTGCGGCGCTCGCCGCTTGCTTGAGCCTCGCGGCTCCGGTATGGGCGCAGACTTCAAGTTGGCTCCACGTCCAAGTGACGGACAGCGGTGAAGAGGGATCCAAGGTGAGCGTCAACCTGCCTCTCTCCTTGGCAAAAGTCGCCTTGGGTATGGCCCCAAAGAAATTTACCGACAAGGCAGTCGAGAAGCTCAACGAGCACGACATATCGATCACCGACATTCGTACGTTGTGGGCCGAGCTCAAGCTGGCTGGCGACGCCGAGTTCGTGACAGTCGAAGAAGCCGACGAGACCGTGCGAGTGGCCCGCGACGGCGATTGGCTGCGTGTCCGGGTCGACAAGAACGGTGAGGACGGCGAGCACGTGAAAGTCGACATCCCAATCGCCGTAGTCGACGCCCTATTCAGCGGTGATGGCGAAAACTTCAACTTGCTGGCCGCCATCACTGAACTCGAAGGCAGTACGGGCGACATCGTGCGCGTCGAAGACGGCGAACAGACGGTCCGCGTTTGGATTGGCGCTCAAGGGGACTAGCTGGTGCGCTCTTGTCTCGGCATCATCGGGGTCTTACTCGCGCTCGCAATCGTAGTGGCGCTCAGCACCAGCTGGGTCGTCGTCTACGTTGACGATCGAGAGGAGGGGATCAAGGTCCTTATCCCAGCCCCGGTCTTTCTAGCTGACATCGCCCTCCATATAGGCGACGTCTACGCCGACGAGGTCGATCTACCGCCCGAGGCAGAGGAGTTCTTGCCCCTACTTCTCCCGCTCGTGGAAGAACTGGTTCAAGCTCCGGACTTCGAACTGCTCCACGTAGAGGAATCCGATCTCGACGTATCGATCCGCAAGACAGGTAATCTCTTCGACATTTCCGTTGTCGACGGAGATCAGGTGGTGCGGGTCAAGGTCCCCGTTTCAGCACTGGATCGCGCAGCCCGGGCAGTAGGCGACGGCCGACTTGAAATTGGCGAATTGGCCGGAATGCTGCACGGCATCTCACGAACCCAAGTGGTCAATGTGAGCATGCCCGATCAAGACGTGCGGGTCTGGATCTGGTAGATACAGACTAGGGCTTGTCGTCTAGATTGAGACGCCGCACCCAAACATTGCGATACCTGACCGGGTTGCGGTGCATCTGCAACAGGATCGGTCCTCCTCTCTCCCTCGCTCAGAGAACCATACCTCCGCCCTTCCATCAACTTTCCCGTTGTCTCGTTTTCCGGGTTTGGGTCAAAGGCCAAGAGTGTCGAGGTTGCAGATTGATACATTCGAACTCGGCGGGGCTGAGGTAGCCGAGAGCCGAGTGCAGGCGTCGCGAATGGATTGGTGCGCTACGATCGGCTACAATTCCGACGACCGGGCTGGAACACACTGACAGGCCGGCGGCGAATGAGAATCTTTCGTTCGGTGGCGATCGACAGCCAAGAGCATATCTGGGAGCCCTGGCGTGATGGGAGAAAGGACTGACATGTTGATGAGACGGATACGACTTATTGTGCTGCTCGGCGTTCTGGTGGTGGGCGGCACGGCCGAAGCGGCGGATTCGATACTGAACCGCGTGACGCTACCTCAGATTGATCTGGACGGAAAGCCGGCTTTTCATGTGGTCGTGGATCGAGAAAAGGGCCAGTATCTCGGGCATCCGACGACGGTGCTGTTAGAAGACGGCAAGACGATTCTGACGGTTTATCCGAAGGGCCACGGGGAGGGGCAGATTGTATACAAGCGCTCGACCGACGGCGGCAAGACGTGGGGACCGCTGCGGCCCGTCGGCGACTGGGGCGGCATTGTCGTGATGGGGTTTGTTGAGCCTCTGATCACAGGAGCCGGGCATTACATGGCGATGTTCCACGACGACGGGCGGTTCATTCGACGCGGCGAGGGAAAGCACCGCGACTCCCCTGCTGGCGAGAGTAGCGGTACGATGACGCTGTATCAGACGCGGAGCTCGGATGGCGGATTGACGTGGGGTTATCCGACCCCGGTGTTTGCCGCGAGCGCGATTCATTTATGTGAGCCGGGGGTGATTCGCAGCCCGGACGGCAAGACAATCGCAGTGTTGCTGCGTGAGAACGCGAGGAACAAGAACTCGCACATCATCTTTTCGAGCGATGAGGGTAGAACCTGGACGTTGCCGCGCGAATTGCCGTTGGCGCTGACGGGTGATCGGCATACGGGCAAGTACGGACCCGACGGATGGCTCATGATCAGCTTCCGGGGCATCTCGCCAACGCACCGGCGCGCGGGACGGCCGTTTGAGAAGGACTGGGCGGGCTGGGTCGGAACGTGGGATGACCTGGTGAACGGAACGGAAGGCCAGTACGTGGTGCGGCTCAAGGTCAACAAGAATGACTACGACACGGCGTATCCGGGCGTGGAGGTGCTGCCGGACGGGACGTTCGTGATCACTACGTATGGGCACTGGGATGAGGGCGAGGAGTCTTACATTCGTAGCGTCCGGTTCAAGCTGAGCGATCTGGACGCGCTGGCTGACAGAAGGTGAAGCGGATTGAAGCACTGAGCAAATACGCGTGACCCGGCGAATTGCTGGTCCCCTCTGGGAAGCAGCCCTCTGAACTGGGCTCCAGATCGAGCGGGTTTTCTTGCGCCTGTCACCGGAAGCCTCCTCTCAGCCTCCGCTAGCGCCGGGTAGAAGTGGGGACGACAAAGTGGGCGTCGTCCCAACTTCTCGAGACCACCCCAGTTGCTAGAAACAACCCCCGAAACGGGCCGTGTTGCCCCCCGGAATGCCCCGAAGTGGGTCATTTCCTACATTTCCGGTGGTCTCAAGCGGTCGATGCAACACTTCACCGAGGAAGGAGAAGTGGATGCGAAGGAAGAAGAGAAAAGAGCGGGTAGCGCGGGGCTACAGCGAGGCGCAGCGGGCGGAGATGTGGGAACGCTGGAGGCGAGGAGAGTCGCTCAAGGCGATCGGAAGAGTGTTCGGCAAGGAAGGAGGGTCGGTCTTTGGGCAGCTTGCGCCCTATGGCGGCATCCGGCCTCGGCCGCGCTGCCGCTCGTCGTTGGCGCTGACCTTGGCTGAACGGGAAGAGATATCCCGAGGTATTGCCGCGGGACGATCGATGCGCTCGATCGCCCGAGGATTGAGTCGTGCGGCATCGACGGTCAGCCGGGAGATCCGTCGCAACGGAGGCGGAGATCGCTATCGGGCAACCGAGGCCGAGGAGCGCGCTTGGGGTCGAGCGCGGCGTGTGAGACGCTGTCGGCTGTCGTGTAGCCCGAAGCTGCGGCAACTGGTCGAAGACCAACTGCGGTTGCACTGGTCGCCCGAACAGATCGCTGGCTGGCTGAAGAAAACGTACCCGGGAGATGAGTCCTACCGGGCGTCGCACGAAACGATCTACCGCGGCCTGTATGTCCAGCCTGGCGGGGCTTTGGAGAAAGGGCTGACGCGGCATCTGTTCTCCAGACGCTCGATTCGCCGCTCCCGACACGCCACTCGCAAAGGCCACAGCAAAGGGCAGATCGCGGATATGGTTTCGATCCACGAGCGTCCGATTTTGATCGAAGCTCGCGCCATACCCGGTCACTGGGAAGGGGATCTGATAGCGGGATCGAGGAACAGTCATATCGTGACGTTGGTCGAGCGTTGCTCGCGATACCTGGTGCTGCTGAAGGTCTCCGGCAAGGACACCGCAACCGTCATCTCGGCGCTGATCGCGCACGCCCGGCAGTTGCCGGGCGAACTCTACCGATCGCTGACTTGGGATCGGGGAAGGGAGATGGCCGATCACAAACGCTTCACTCTGGCGACCAACATCGCTGTCTACTTCTGCGATCCACAGAGTCCTTGGCAACGCGGATCAAACGAAAACACCAATGGGCTGCTGAGGCGGTACTTCCCTAAGGGAACCGACTTGTCAGTACACTCGCAAGAGCATCTGGACGCGATTGCACGGAGGCTGAACGGACGGCCTCGAAAGACGCTGGAGTTTGAGACTCCTGCCGAACGCTTTGACGCTTGTGTTGCATCGATCGGTTGAGCCGGCACCCAATACAGGAAGTTGCTCAAGGCACCGGCTGGCGGCCCTTTCGCTGATCGTATAACGCTACAATCCCGGTTTAGTTTCGCGTGGTCGCGTGTACATAGGAATAGGGAGAAGGACATGCACATCGCCTTGTGGATTGTTCAGGTGCTGTTGGCCGCAGCTTTTGGCATGGCAGGCTTCATGAAGGCGACGACACCAAACGCAGAATTGGCCGCAATGATGCCGTGGGTCAGCGACGCTCCGGTGTTCGTGCCTCTGCTGGCTGGTGTCTCGGAGATCGCTGGCGCGGTGGGGCTCATTCTGCCGGCGGCGTTGCGCTTCAAGCCGGGGTTGACTCCGCTCGCGGCGATTGGGCTGCTCGCTGTCATGGTCCTCGCCACCCTGATGCATGCATCGCGGGGCGAGTTTGAATCCTTGCCCGTCCCACTCTCGTTGGCGGCCCTCGCCGCGTTCGTGGCATGGGGGCGCATAAAGAGGGCTCCGATCGCTCCCAAATGATCGCTGTACGATGCCGCTCAACGAGCGAGTGCATGCTCAGCACAGAGGTGGTCTCATGCGGTCGACGCAACACCCGGCGCGAAGGGAGAGCGTGAAGCGTAAGCCAAAGAAAGCAAAGGCGAAGCGGCGAGGACGCTCCGCTCTCATCTGCATGTCATTGCGGTACAACGAGTTACGCAATTGCGATTAATGGCTTCCGCTTGTAGGCAAGCCCCTTGCCGCTCTCATCGCTAAGACATTTCGGTTGAACGACTTAGGCCTAGTGTTGCGTTGACCGGTTGAGCCGGCACCGAATCGCGGCAGTGACCCCTGAAACCGGTCGTTTTGGTCCTCTAGAACTACTCGGAAAGTGTCATTTCCTCGAATTCCCAATATTAGGAAGTAACTCAACGTACTGGCTGGCGCACCTTTCAGTACTCTGATGGCGCTACAATTCCGGTGTCTTGGTCATTCGCTCCACTATCAGCCATTACCGCACCGTCGAGAAGCTCGGCGAGGGCGGCATGGTGTCGTCTCTACAAGCCGCTGAGTCTATCGCTTGAAGAACACGAGCAGTGCCACGATGACCGAGGCCAGATAAATCCAGCGCGAGATGCCGTCGACGCGGCGGGCAAGCTCGATCCGGCCGTTGTGCACAAGCCGACTCACGGTCACGACCTCGCCCAGAGCCAGAAACACCAGTAACGTTACCGACAGGACCAGTTGATCCATCTGCGTTAGATAGGGCACTCTAGGCGTCATCTGTCGCAGACCCAGGAGGAAGGCGATCAGAGAAAAAACCGACGCAGTGGCCACCCCGATCCCTGTACGATATTCCGTCGGGTCAAGCCACAACACGGACCACGCCATTAGAACGATGAAGATTAGAGGAATCACGAATTTCCAAATGTAGTAGGGCCAGTGCCGCTCAACGGCAATAACGTAGTCCAGGCGTGTGTGCTCTCCCGCATCGCTCTGGACCGGGGCTACGTCTTCGTCAGTGTCAACATCCACAATCTCCCAGCCCGGCACCACGATCCCGGCTAAGCGGACGCGCCCAGGTTCTCGCACAACGAACCTGACGTCCTCCGGGCCGTACTCGAAGGACGCGACCTGGATACGCAAGGTCTGCGTGTCGAACGGGAACCGGTGGAGATCGAGCGGCGAAGAAAACATTCCGGTCAGCCGCTCGCTGAAACTAACCGTGCCGTCGACGGAGATGTCAACATCGACATTCTGGGCTAAGGGCACTCCGCGCTGGTTGATCGCGTCGACCCGTGGATGCCACACCTCGGCGAGGCTCAACCGGCAGTTCTCCAGAGATGCCCCACGCTCGGCGGCGGATAGCCGTGGGTCATGCCATGACAGGCTAAGGACGAAGTCAGCCCCGAAGCTCTCCTCGACCTCGTTCACCCCGATCACATCGATGAGAAAGACCCCTACCCTGACCACTATCGGCTCGACGCCGGGGTTGGGACGCGTGCGGGTCTGGTTATTGGGCACCACGCATCGGTCGCTGGGCACAGTCTGGGACTGGGCGAAAGTTGCAATCGAGCAGAGTGCGACGACGATCAACCATCGCATCAATTTCTCCAAAACCTCCGTCGGGGTGATTACAGATTGGCCGCTCAGATTTTCAGCGCGCTTGGGGCGATTCGATGCGCCGTTCGCTTGCAACACCCTGTTCTCCTACTTGACGACTCTCCGGCAGCAACAGCTCGTCCCAGTTCTTGGCAGGCGTCCGTCGAGCGTGCCGACACCTCGCCCCCGAAGATCCGCGTCGTCCAGAACTGGTACGAAGAGTTGCGCGACCGGTTGAGACCACCCCGGATGGAGGAAACTACGCCGACGAAACAAGCGGGACAGTCAGAAATCTGGCACTCGATTTCCGCTAGAGAGCGCTAGGCAGAACTCGAAGGGCCATTTGGCAAGGGAAAGAACTTCTCGCCAGCAGTACTGGGGCCTTCAGAGGCAGGTTTCCTGACTGTCACGTTTGGCCCCGCTTTGCCTATTGCTCGCCAACGCCTTGCAGGAGTTTTCTAAGCATCTGCTCCAGCGATCTTTGTTCGCGGTCGCTCAGTGGGTCCACGACTGCTGCAGCCCAATCGAATCTTTCCGGTATGACTCGATCGATGAGGCGTTTGCCCTTCGCCGTTAAGACGATCTGAACGCTCCGGCGGTCGCTCGGCTCCGGTCTCCGCTCCACAAATCCCATCGCTTCTAGCCGGTCGATCCTGTTGGTCATCGCACCTGACGAAAGCATGATCTCCTTCATCAACTCGCTGGGAGAGAGTCGAAAAGGCTTGCCCGTCCGTCGCAGCGTTGCGAGTACGTCGAACTGCCATAGCGTCAGGCCGAACGGCTTCAAGGTCTCTTCGACACGCCGCTCCAACAGCCCTCCCAGGCGAAGAACGCGACCGACCACGCCCATCGGCGAGGCATCTAATTCCGGGCGCTCACGCTTCCACTGACCAATCAGGCGATCGATGCTATCCGGTTCCATAACTCGGATTCTAACACTTTTATTTCTTTACATCAAGATACTTGACATCGAGAGATATACCAGGTATCTTGATATCAAGATAAATTACAAACAACGCATGGAGAACATTCTGATGCTCAAGACTCATCGAAACGGCGAAACATGGCTCGTCAGCCAACCAGATCACGGCGCCGTAGCTGGATTCCTAGCCGCCCACTGGGGCAACGACGAGTTCGCGGTCCAGGGCGGCATGTCTCGGCACGGCAATTCCGAGAGACTACACGCCGAAACAGTGTTGGCGATTGCAGAACACGACAATGGCTGGTGGGAGTGGGAGGCCACGCCAGACCGAAGCGATGTCGACGGTCTTCCGCTTGATCTCAAGGACGCGCTGAAGAATCAGCAAGACGGCATGGACCGCTGGCGGCTCGGTATCCCCCGCTTCAGCGAGCATCACCCGTACGTCAGTCTCCTAATCAGCTATCACGCGCACTTACTCTACTCGGCTGCAACCGATCCCGGCCTAGAACCCGAACGCCTCCACCCCTTGTTTTGGAAAGGAAGGCCAGGCGGGCTCATGGCTGGGCCTCGTGAGCACGCGCTCGCCTTCATGGCAGAGGTCGAAGGGCAACAAGCCGAGTTGCTCGCTCGTCTACGGAGCGACCCAGCAACCAAAACTTGGGTCGAGCCAGAAACCTTGAAGCCAGCCGCCCGGCTGCTCCAAGTACTCGACGGGATGTCGCTGGCCTTGTCCTCGCCACTCGTCCCGGCCGTGTCTGGCGTCTCTGTAGGGTTGGGAGAAGATTCGATCGACTTTCTTGACGTACCCCGCCGTAGTTGGCAGGATCGAGTAACGATCCAGGTCAGACCGATCGGTGAACGGCGGCTCGTCTTAGACCCGTATCCCTTCGGGGAAAGCCCGCTGCATGTGAACGTGCCGGTGCGCATCGTCAAGGACGAACAGCCGCCGACCTCGCCCTTCGAAGTATGGTGGCGAACCCAACAACCCGAGCTCGTACAGTTTGAACTCCTGGCGCCTTAGTCGGGCGGAGAAAAGGGCGAGGACAGGTCTCGATAGTGAGAACCGTCGCGCACACCTGATTCGGGGGCCACGGCGGAGCAAAAAGGGAACGCTTCTATTTGAGGCCGTTTGCTGCAGAGGTTGTCCGCGCGAGGCAACTATATCGGCTGCTCGGGAGCTATAGAGCGATCCCACCTAGCAAACCGAACTGTCCCCTGCTCTCGTCTCGAAAGAGCGATCCGCTTCTGGTTTTTCTGGTTGCAGGTTTACAGCACGTAAAAGTGGCAGAGACGGCAGATCTGCCAGCGTCTGGCGATCGAACCGCTTGCGGTTGACAACAGGTTTCTTGACTGTCACCTTTGTGCCATGACCAAACCGACTCGTCGTGGTTTTCTTGCTTCGATTGCGGGTGCTGCGGTGCCCGCCTGGCTGGCCAGCTATCACCAACTGATCGCGGCGGACCGGAACAAGGTCAAGATCACGGACATCCAGACCATGATTTTGCAGGGGCCGCGAACCTACACGCTGGTCCGCATCGATACCGATGCTGGTGTGCATGGTTTTGCCGAGGCGTATGGCTCGCCGGGGATCGGCATTAAGGAAGCAGTCCATGAGTTGAAGCAGTTCTTCGTTGGCAAGGATCCTCTTCAGATCGACCGGCTCTATACGGGCTACCGCTACACCGACGGTAGCGCCCACGCGCAGCAGCGTGCGATGAGCGGCATCGAGATGGCGTTGTGGGATCTGGCGGGTAAGCTGCTTGATGTCCCGACACATGCGTTGTTGGGCGGCAAGTTCCGGGATAAGGTTCGGCTTTACGACCACTCAAAGCCAGACGACTTCTTTGACAAAGCGGTGTTGCATGATTGGGCTCAGAAGGTGAAGGAGAGCCCCTATGGCATCAACATGCACAAGTTTGGACCGCTGCGGAATGATCCGGCGGACGACTTTGGGCGAGATCCGTCGAACCGTATGCTGTCGAGTGCCGAGTTGGTGCGCATGAGGAGGGGGTACGACAACTTCCGTGAAGCGTTGGGGTTCGAGCATGACTTCTTAGTGGGCTGCCACTGGGAGTTTGACCTGCGAAGCGGTATTGAGTTGGCGCAGATGCTCGAAGAGTTGAAGCCTCGGTTCTTGGAAGACCCGCTGCCGGTTGCCTACTCGGAGAGTTGGAAGCGGTTGACGGAGATGTCGCCGGTACCGATCTGCACGGGTGAGAACTGGATGCGGCGTGCCGAGGCACTGCCCTTCATCGTGAATGCGGCGCTCGACATCATCCACCCTGATTTGCGGAACTCGGGAGGCTTCCTCGAAAACAAGCGCATGGCCGATCTGGCGGATCTCTACTTCTTGCCGGTGGCGAACCATAACACTGGAAGTATTGTGAACGGCATGGCGACGATTCACTGGGCCTCGACGGTTCGCGACTACTTTGCTTGCGAGACGGTGTTCTTCGACGGTGGATGGATGGACGACGTAATCGTCCACGACGAGCCGCTGTGCCAGGGCGGTTTTGTGACGGTACCCGATAAGCCGGGCTTGGGTATCGAGCTGGATCCGGATGTTGTGAAGGCGCACCTTGCCGCAGGTGAGCGTTGGTGGGGATGAGTCGGCGACCGATCTCAGTCGATCAAGCCGCTCAGACGCGGTAGCCACAACGACAGCTCGGGCAAAAACGCCGTCGCAGCTAATGCTAAGAGCATAGCTCCGAAGAATGGAATTAGCGCGCCGGTCGCCTCCGCGATGGTCGTCTTCCCGACACCGCAGCCTACGAACAGGCAGGTCCCAACGGGCGGTGTGCACAGTCCGATGCATAGGTTGGCGATCATCACCATGCCGAAATGCACCGGGTGCATGCCCAAGGCAGTCGCCACCGGAAGAAAGATTGGCGTGAAGATCAGCACGGCGGGAGTCATGTCCATGAATACGCCGACCGCCAAAAGAATGGCGTTGATGATCAACAGAACAATGATGGGGTTGTCGGAGAAAGACAGGAGCGACGCGCTAGCCCTCTGCGGCACGTTCTCATAGGCGAGGATCCAAGACATTGCCGACGACGTTCCAATCAGAAGGAATACGATGCCGGTTGTGATCCCGCTCTGCAAGAGAATATCGGGAAGATCGCCCCAGCCGATCTCGCGATAGACCGCCATCCCAAGAAAGAGAGCGTAGACCACGGAGATCGCCGCGGCTTCGGTAGCCGTGAAGACTCCGCCCAAGATGCCGCCCAGTACGATCACGATGAGCATCAGGCTCAAGATCGCCCGTCCGAACGACTTGATCACTTGCGACACGGACGCTGGCTCGCCAGCCCCATAACCTCGCTTGGCGCTCACGAAACCGCTAACGATCATGAGCGCCAAACCGAAGACGATGCCCGGCAGTACTCCCGCTAAGAACATCGCGGCGATCGACACTCCGCCCGACGCAAGCGCGTAGACGATCATGATGTTGCTCGGCGGGATCATCAAACCCGTCGTGGCAGCGGTGGTCGTCACGGCGACATTGAAGTTCTTGTCGTAGCCTTTGCGGTTCATCTCTGGAATCATGAACCCGCCTACCGAAGATACAGCGGCCGCGGCCGAACCGGAGATTGAGCCGAACAGCATGCAGGTCAGCACATTCACGTAGCCCAAACCGCCGCGGAATCTCCCCACCAGCGCGGCGGCGAAATCGATGAGGCGCATCGCCATTCCGCCACGACCCATCAACTGCCCGGACAAGATGAAAAACGGAATCGCAAGCAGCGAGAAGCTATCAATCCCCGTCGCCATGCGCTGGGCGACGACAATAGACGCCGGAATCGTGCCCACGGTGAGAAGCGCAAAGAAAGTGGAAAGGCCAATGGCGACCGCTATGGGAGCATGGATCGCCAGCAGAAAGGCGAAGCACAGAACAAGTACGAGAACAGCTTCCATTCCGTATCAGAGATCCTTTGGCTCGCGAGCCCAGTCTTCACGGAATGCCTCGGCGGCGAAGAGGAGAACAAAAAGGCCGCTGATCGGGACAGCCAAATACACGTACCCCATCTTCAGGCCAAGTGCTGGCGAGATCTGATTGGTCGCTAGCGTCCCCGAAACGACCTTCCAGCCGCCCCAGATCATCACACTCCCAAACAGCGCTGTCGCGAGGTGAACATAGAGTGCAACGATGCGACGGGAGGTGGAATCGAGCTTGTTGACGAGGTAGTCCACACCTAGGTGCGCGTTGCGCGCGAAGCCCACGGCGGCCCCGAGAAGCGCTCCCCACATGAGCAGCATTGTGGCCAGTTCCTCGGTCCAAGAACTCTGCCTGCCAATTACGTAGCGGGTGAAGACCTGCCAAACGACATCGATAACGAGAGCCGCCATCACGGCCATCACACTGTACTCAAGAATTCTTACGAGCTGGCCCCTGAATCGCTGTGCACCGGTCATGTGCCTAGTTGACCGCCTGTATTTGATTGATGAGCCCGCCCACGAGAGTTCCCTCGTAGCTGCGATGCATCTCGACCACTCTGTCCGCGAAAGCGCTCTTGTCTGGCCGAATTACTTCCACTCCTTCGGCCTGAATTTTTTCAAGCGCCTCGGCTGTCATCTTGGCCCAAAGATCTTTCTGATACTCCACGCTCTCCGCTACGGCTTCAGTGAGCGCGCGTTGCGCGAACTGCGGGAGCTCCTCCCAAACCGTCCGGCTCATCAGAAGCACGTCAGGAACCAGCGCGTGCTCGTCGAGGGTGTAGTACTTGGCGACTTCCCAGTGTCGCGAGGTGTAGAAGCTTGGCGGGTTGTTTTCCGCACCGTCGACGACACCCTGTTGCAATGCGGTATAGAGCTCACCCCAAGGGATCGGGGTCGGGGCGCCGCCCAGAGCCTCAACCATCTCCATAGCGGTCTTACTTTGTTGCACGCGGATCTTCATGTCGAGTAGATCGTCAGGCGTGTAGATCGGTTTCTCTTTGACGTAGAAGCTGCGCGCTCCCGCGTCGTAGTAGCAGAGACCGCGGAAGCCGACGCTCTCGCCAGCGGCGAGAATCCCTTTGCCTACCTCTCCCTCGATGATCCGCCAGTAGTGGTCGGAGTCTCGGAAGACGTAAGGCACGCCGAACACCGCCATTTCGGGTACGAACTGCTCCAGTGCGGCCGCTGAAGACTTGGCCATGTCGATGCTGCCGAGTTGCACTTGTTCGAGATACTCGCGTTCGGAACCGAGCTGTTCGCTAGGGAAAATTTCGACTGTCGCCGCGCCGTCCGTTTTTTCCGCAAAGCGCTCCGCCATGAAGACCATGCCCAGGTGGACCGGGTGCTCGACGTCGAGTCCGTGTGCTAGCTTGAGCACGATCTTGTCGGAAGTCTGCTGACGTGCAACGAGGGTCAACGCGGCGATTAGCAACGTAACCACGACCAGCGCGGCAGCAGTAATTCGAGGGCTGGATTTCTTAGCCATGCGTGCGACAGTCTAGCTTATGACAACGCCCTAGGCGAGCGCGAGTCCGAGGTAGGTTATCACGTTGGAGAATCAGATGTTATGGGACTTCTGACTGCCACCGTGGGCCGTGTTGCATCGACCCGATGAGTTGGTACCCACTTGTCAGAAGTAGTGGCTAGGAGCCATAATTCTCCCCGGTGAACATACGAAGTCGATTCTCCCATTCCGCAGTCGTCCGCGGTGCTCTACTCGGGCTTTTCCTCATGGCGCTCGCCGGTGCGCAGTTGCGGGACTCGCTCTGGCCCGAACATGCCGCCCGGTTGGAAGTCGTTGTCCGACGCGGGGACACTGGCGCCCTTGTTCCGGCTCGGGTCTACCTCTTCAAGGGCGACACGCCGTTCCGGTTGAGCCCGGTCGACAGCATGCTGCCGTTGCGCGCCGATCTTTTCTATCGGGAGCGGATTTGGCGCAAGACCCAGCAGCCGAAAACGCTAGAGGTTACCGCTAGAGATTCGTCGCACTTTATTCTGCTCGACGGCTCGGCATCGTTTGACCTGCCAGCTGCAGCCGAGTACCGCATCGAGGCCTATCATGGGATCTTCTTTCACCCGGCGATAGAGACCTTTTCGCTTGACGCCGACGGAGCGAAGACGATCGAGCTCACGGTGGAGCCGGTCGCTCCCGGGCGGCAGGAGCGCTGGATCTCCGCCGACGACCACATTCACTTGATGCGCGACCGGGAAGACGACGCGATCTTCCTCAAGTGGCTCGCCGCCGAAGACCTCGGCGTCGGCAATTTCCTGGAGCTCCAGCGCCAGCAGCACGCGGCCGTACAGTATGCCTTCGGCGAAGACGGCGAAGCGCGCGCCGACGGCTTCTCGATTCGCTCCGGCCACGAGTCGCGTAGCCGCTTCTATGGCCACACGCTTTTCCTCGGGCCGGACCGTATGATTCGGCCGCTGAGTATCGGTTTGGAATACGCCAACTCTCCGGAGTCCTACCCCTATCCCAGCGTTCTGTTTGCCGCGGGCCGCCGCGCCGGGGCGTTGACCGGTTTTGCGCACTTCTACGGCAGCCAGCCGAACTCGACGCTACTGATGGACCTGGCACACGGCGACCTGGACTTCGTCGAGCTGTTCCAGTTTGGTGTGCTCAAAACCGCCGAATGGTACGAGCTTTTGAACGCCGGTTTCCGCGTGGTCGGTCTTGCCGGCAGCGACTTCCCCGCCAACATCGGTCGCATGGACCCCTGGCCACGAATTCTTCCGTTGCTGGGACCCGAAAGGACTCTAGCGCCCGTGCGGGCGGGAGCCTCGACGTATGAAGCCTGGGCCGAAGGCGTGCGGCAGGGCGAGGTAGTCGTGACGAACGGCCCGCTGCTGGAGCTGACCGTCAACGAGCAAGCTCTCGGAGCGACGGTAGATTGGCAGGGCGAGTCGCTGATGCTGAAGGGAAGCACATTCGCCGCCTACCATCGACCGATCGAGGGCATCGAGATCCTACTCAACGGCGAAATCGCCGCTCGTATCGACGGCCAGGGCACAACGGTATCGCATGAGTTTGAGCTTGAGATCCGCGAAAGTGCCTGGATCGCCGCCCGTGCCATAGCCCGCTCCGAAGAGGGCGAGCCGGTGCTCCAAGCCCACACGAACCCGGTCTACTTCCTCCGCGATGGAGACCCGGTGGCCGTCGAATCCGCACGCGAAGCGTTGCGTGCGCGCTGGCGCACCGAGACCGAATACTACCGCAACGGGGAGTTGGTCTTCTCCGACGAATCGCAGCGCCAGGAGTTCCTGTTGCGCGTAGACGAGACCTCACGGCTGTTGGCGCGTTGAGCGGCCGCGCGATGTCTCAGCGCGGGTGCTTTCGATATAGTCCTGCGCATCCACTTCTCCTTCTCGGTGAAGTGTTGCGTTGACCGCTTGAGCCGGCACCCAATATAGGAAGTAACTCAGAGCACCGGTTGGCAGCCCTTTCAGCAAGCGCTAAGCGCTACAATGCCGGGGTCATAATGGTCGGCCAGAGCATCAGCCACTACAAGCTCGTCTCGCAACTCGGCGAGAGCGGTAGGCGTGTCGTCTACAAGGCGGAAGACACCAAGCTTGAACGCACGGTCGCCCCCAAGTTCCTGGCCGCCCACCTGCTCAACGACACATGGTCACGGCGGTCGCTGACTTTCAGTCGGAGCCTTAGGAGGGAGCCTCTGCCATGAAGCTAATTTCGGTCAGCGTATCGATGGGGAAGGAGGTTCCCTACATGGGAAAGACTGTGAAGACTGGCGTCTTCAAAGAGCCCGTGAGCGGCCGGGTCATGCTTCGGTCCTTGAATCTCGACGGCGATCGCCAGATCGATATCAAAGGGCATGGCGGCCCATTCAAGGCAGTCTGCGTCTACACGATTGAGAACTACGAGCACTGGAAGCGAGAGTTGGGGAGAGACGACCTCAAGTTTCCCCAGTTCGGTGAGAACTTCACCGTCGAGGGCATGCGCGAGGACGAAATCCACGTGGGTGAGGTGATGCGCGTAGGGGATGCGCTCGTTGAGGTCACTCAGCCGCGTGTGCCCTGCTACCGGCTTGGTATCAAGATGGGAGACCCTCATTTTCCCAAGAGGTTTCTCCAAAGCTGCCTCGTCGGCTTTTACTTGCGTGTCCTCGAAGAGGGGTTGGTCGGTGCCGGCGATGGCATCGAGCTTGTCAAGAAAGACCCGGAGGAGATGAGCGTCTGGAAGGTGTGCCACCTGTACTACTTCGATCGTGGCAATCTGGAGGACTGCAAGAGAGCCATTCGCATCAAGTCAATATCGCCGGGATGGCGAGAAGGGTTTCAGGATAGATTAAAAAAGGCTGGGATTCCGGTGGAGCGTACAGCAGAGCCCGAGGATGAGATGTGCTGCGGACCAACAGGCCAAGAAGTTCTTGAGGATTGAGCTGATGTCGAGCGGGTGCGGTCGATGATCCAGGATACGCCCAGAAGAGAAAAATCGATCTCGACAAGGAGCGCGCTGTCGCACTCGTCTGACGTGTCTTGTAAGGGTTGGCATGGCTAAACGATACGACGCCATTGTGATCGGCACGGGCCAGGCGGGCCCCTCACTGACGGCGCGCCTTTCGGAGGAAGGCCTGAACACAGCGGTGATTGAACGCAAGCTGTTTGGCGGAACCTGTGTCAACACCGGCTGCACACCGACCAAGGCCATGGTCGCGAGCGCCCGCGCCGCCTACATAGCTCGGCGGGCGGCAGACTTCGGCGTGCTCATCGACGGGCCCGTCAGCATCGACATGAAGAAGGTCAAGGAGCGCAAGGATGCCATTGTCGGGCGCTCGAATCAGGGCCTCGAAAGCTGGCTCGGGACGATGAAGAACGTCACCGTACATCGCGGTCACGCCCGCTTTACCGGTCGCGACACCGTTGAGATCGGAGACGAGTCGCTCCAGGCAGAGAGGATCTTCATCAACGTCGGTGGCCGGGCGTTTATCCCGCCGGTCGGGGGATTGGAGGACGTGGATTACCTGACCAACTCCAGCATCATGGAGGTCGATTTCCTGCCGGAACACCTCGTGATCTTGGGCGGCGGTTACGTCGCGCTCGAGTTTGGCCAGATGTTCCGGCGCTTTGGAAGCCGCGTCACGATCGTGCAGCGCAGTGGCAGGATCCTTTCTCGAGAGGACGACGACATCGCCGAGGCGATTACCGAGATCCTGAAGAACGAAGGTATCGACGTTTGCATGGATACTGGGGAATACCGAGTGGAGAGTCGCAACGGCGGTATCTTGATGCGGATGCGCTGCGAAGGCAAGCCGCATGAAGTGGTCGGGTCGCACCTACTCGTGGCGACCGGGAGGCGCCCGAACACGGACGATCTCGGGCTGGACAAAGCAGGCATCGAGACGGACGAGCGCGGCTACATCTGGATCGACGACCAACTCCGGACGAGCGTAGAGGGAGTCTGGGCATTAGGCGACTGCAACGGCCGCGGGGCGTTCACGCACACGAGCTACAACGACTTCGAGATTGTTGCGGCTAATCTCTTCGACAACGATTCACGGCGTGTAAGCGATCGGATTCTGAACTTCGGCCTATATATCGATCCTCCGCTCGGCCGCGTGGGGATGACCGAGCGAGAAGTCCGAGCATCTGGCCGCAAGGCGTTGATCGCCACCCGCCCGATGACGCGCGTGGCGCGCGCTGTCGAGAAGGGCGAAACGCAGGGCTTCATGAAGGCGCTCGTCGACGCCGAGACAAAGCGGTTTCTGGGTGCGGCGATCCTCGGCGTTGGCGGAGACGAGGTCGTGCACTCCATCCTGGAAGTGATGTACGCCGATGTTCCGTACACCGTGCTCCAGCGGGCGGTGCACAGTCACCCGACCGTAACGGAGTTGATTCCGACAATGCTGCAGGGTCTCATGCCGTTGGAGTAGTCACGGACCGCTTTACCGCCACCCATGACGACCTGTCCTCAGCCGCATCGGCGACGCCTCTGCCGTTCTCGGGTCTGTCGTCTTCCTGGGGGGAACCTTCCTCCATCCGATGCAAACGGACCCAACGGCGATTCTTGAAGTCTCTCAACGGAAGCTCCTGCTCGGTTCGAGTGGTAGTCGCTGCACCGGAGCCCCGCGCCATCGCCGCCTCGATTCGTGAGATGGTCTCCGACATCGATCGAACCCAGCCGATTTATCGCTTCGCCACTCTTGAGAAACTGCTCTCGGATTCGATCGCTCCGCGCATCTTTAACCTAGCCTTGTTGGGCTGCTTCGCCGTCACAGCGGTGTTGATTGCGCTCATAGGAGTCTACGGTCTCATGGCTTACACAGTTGAGCAACGGACTCGCGAAGTCGGCATTAGAATGGCGCTCGGAGCCAGGCGTGATCAAGTAGTTCGAATGATCGTTCGGCAGGGAATGGGCATCGCATTGGCGGGAACGATCGTTGGCCTCGCTGGAGCTTTGGCCTTGACACGGCTAATGGAGAGCCTGCTCTACGGTGTCGATTCGAACGACCCGATCACCTTCACAGTAGTGGTAATCTCGCTGTTCGCGACGGCGGTATTAGCGTCCTGGGGGCCTGCCGTGAGAGCGTCCAGGATAAATCCGTCCAGCTCTCTGCGTCACGAGTAAAGTGGATCGTCGTTACTCTCGGTTAGTCCTGCCCGCTCGGTAGCGAGGACCTCAGACGGCCAGACGGACCGCGTAGTTCAGGAGTCCATCTTCTTGCCAAGGAAGACGTTCACCTGAGGGTCAATAGGATTGCCTGCGGCTCTCCGGCAGCTGACAACCTGACCCACGTGATACAGCGCATCTGCCACCGGGCCGTTGATCGCGTTCCAGAATGGGAAGTCGAGGTCTTTGTCACCCATCTTGAATCGGATCGGCATCTCCTCGAACTTCTCGTTGGGTACGGCTTTGAGTTGTTCGCTCAGTTGCTGTATTTCGACCAACGTGGCCTGCCTGAGTTCGTCAAAGGGCTTCATCTCTGAAGGCTCTGGCGGAGAGTAGCGCTCGCCGGTGAGTCCGGTCGTCGCCATGGCCACAAGATTGTGGATATGGGTTAACGTCTCGTGTATGCTCCTGCACGACTCGCCGGGTCTGTAGTCAAGCTCTTGTTCGGTGAGCCCCTGGGTTGCCCATCGATAGCGAAAACCGAGCCCGTCCACGATCCGCCCCAGTACCGTACCGGCCGTGTAGTGCTCCGGATATTCTGGGATCTCCTCGTAGAGTTCTGTAGTCATTGTGCCGCTACTCCCGGTACAAACTATCGGTCGCCGTCTGGTCAGCAAACCAGTTGGCGACGGTCAGACCAATCCTAGACGCTAACAGTAGGGAACGCATGCCTAAACGAAAGGAACATCCATGATAGGAATCTGTCAAGGATGTGAACGACCGGTTACACACCAGTACCTACCCCCATCTCAACGCCAGCCCCCCGAATGGAACACCCCGCGAAGCGGACAAGCGGCACGCTAGTGCCTAGTCGACGAGGCCGAAGGACAGAATGTTCGAGCCAGAAGCGATCGCGATGTACTGCTTGCCATCAAACATGTACGTCATCGGAGACGCCTTCCAATTTACATTCGTTTGCATGTGCCAAAGCGCCTCACCCGTCCGAGCGTCAGCAGCAGCGAGTGCGCCACTGTCGTCCGCGAAGATGATGAGGCCACTAGCGGTTCCGAGGACGCCACCCCAGCTGCCACCTGATCCCTCTTGCGGCAACTCCCAAACAGCTTCACCCGTTTCGATGTCGAGTGCGCGAAGGACCTTCTGCGGGTCTTTGTTCGGTGAGTTTTTCCGTGACCCTCCGAAGTAGCCCTTGCCCGCTTCCCACTCGTTTTCGCGTTTCGTGAAAACGTCGCAGGCCTCACGGGTCTGCACGTAATAGAGGCCTGTTTCTTCGCTGTAGGTGGTCGAGAACCAGTTCGTCGCGCCCAGCAGCGAGGGACAGGCTTCGGTACCTTCTTCGCTGGGCTCCATGCCCTCGACTCGAATTGGACGTCCGTTCTCGTCGATTCCGGTGGCCCAAGTGACTGCATCGACAAATTGCTTACCCGAGAGAAACTCGCCGTTGGTTCGATCAAGCACGTACAAGAAGCCGTTGCGGTTGGCGTGTACGAGAAGCTTTCGCTGTTCGCCTTTCCACTCACGATCAACGAGAACGAACGGCTGCTGCGCGTCCCAATCCCAGACGTCGTGCGGCGTGTATTGGAAGTACCAATTCATCTCGCCCGTCTTGGCATCAAGCGCCAACATCGAGTCAGAGTACAGGTTGTCGCCAGTACGATAGTCGCCATTCAGATCAGGACCCGGGTTACCGGTCTGCCAATAAACCAGATCCAGCTCGGGATCGTAGTTGCCGGTAAACCAGGCTGCCGCACTCGGGTGAGCGATGCCGCCGCCCTTCCAACTATCGGAACCCGGCTCACCGGGAAGAGGAACAGTCCACGTGCGCCAAACTTCGTCGCCGCTTTCTTGGTCGTATGCCGCGATGAAGCCGCGAACACCTTCGTCACCACCGGCCGTTCCGGTGATCACGAGATCACCCACGATCAGCGGAGCCGAAGTCGCGTTGTAGTTCTCCCGCCAGTCAGCCATCGTGTAATCCCACTCGACTTCACCAGTGAAGCGGTTGAGCGACAGTAAGTGCGCGTGGTCGCTGACCATGTATAGGTGATCACCCTCGATCGCAACGCCGCGGTTGATTCCGCCGGCCGCGTTCCCAATCAAACCTTCGGTGCGCGGCTGTTGGAAATGCCAGAGCCGGGCACCGGTGCCAGCATCAAGCGCCCAAGCTTCATTCGCACTCGTCACGTACATGACGCCGTCGACGACGATCGGAGTCGTCTGTGAATTGCCAACCCCAGGCATGTTGAACACCCACTTCGGAGCCATGCGATGGACGTTGTCTTTGTTGATCTGCTTGAGCGACGAAAACCTGTTGCCGTCGATGCGTCCGTGATAGGTCGGCCAATCTTCGTCGGTAGTGACTTGGCGGTAGAGGTCACCCTCTCGCCGGAGAAGAACGAGACGCCCGTTGCCGTCGAGCAGCTGTAGCGCCCGGTTGCTCTGATTGAGAACGTCGCCTTCAATCGTCTCGCCGTTCACCGTTTCGACTAAAACGTGCTGGGGCGCATCGACGTTGGCGTCAAATGTTCGGACGAATGCCGTCAAGTTGGCCAAGTCCTCATCGGCTATTTGAAATCCCGGCATACCCCGAGTCGGAAATCCCGCTCGCACTAGAGCCGCAAACTGCACATCGTCGTAGGTGGGTACGCGGGTCACGATTTGCGGGCCGAGCTCGCCGCCAGCACCGTTACCACCGTGGCAGCCCCCGCAACGGTTTTCGAACTCAAGCCGACCTTGATCGACGCTCTGTGCGAAGGCGGCAATTCCGGTGAGCAGCAGGCATCCGACTGCCAGGAGGAGCGATTCAAATTTCATGGAATTCCCTGTGTTGGCCGGGGCTATTCTGGCTTAGGCCAGAATCCTAGTTTGAAGGCATGGCGACTACGCTGGCAAGGGTCGCTGTCAGCAGACGCAAAAAAGCCCGACTCGAAATGAGCCGGGCTTCGTTGTATAAATCGGGCGGCGTCCTACTCTCCCACACAGTCGCCCGTGCAGTACCATCGGCGCAGAGGAGCTTAACTACCGTGTTCGGGATGGGAACGGGTGTGGCCTCCTCGCAAAAACCACCCGAAAATTATCCCGCCGACGCGGAGCGCCAGGCGGGACTGAATATTTGAAGGGTCTCTCTTATCGTCGGTTGCCGACTTTACGTCGACTGCTCTTCAATTGAGCGCCCCCAGTCCCGGAACCGATTCCAGAGGAATCCGATTCAGTCCTGGGTGAATTTTATGGTCAAGCCAAACGGGCGATTAGTACCGGTTAGCTGAACGTATTACTACGCTTACACATCCGGCCTATCAAACTCATAGTCTTTAAGTGCCCTTCAGGGAAATCTAATCTTAGGACGAGCTTCGCGCTTATATGCTTTCAGCGCTTATCCCTACTGAACTTCGCTACCCTGCTATGCCGCTGGCGCGACAACAGGATCACAAGAGGTTCATCCGTCTCGGTCCTCTCGTACTAGAGACAGCCTCCTTCAAATTTCCTACGCCCACCGCAGATAGGGACCGAACTGTCTCACGACGTTCTGAACCCAGCTCACGTACCGCTTTAATAGGCGAACAGCCTAACCCTTGGGAGCTTCTCCACCCCCAGGATGCGATGAGCCGACATCGAGGTGCCAAACCCAAGCGTCGATGTGAACTCTTGGCTTGGATCAGCCTGTTATCCCCGGCGTACCTTTTATCCGTTGAGCGACGGCCCTTCCATTCGGGACCGCCGGATCACTAAGGCCTACTTTCGTACCTGCTCGACTTGTAGGTCTCGCAGTCAACCTGGCTTATGCCTTTGCACTCTACAGCTGATTTCCAAACAGCTTGAGCCAAGCTTCGCGCGCCTCCGTTACAGTTTAGGAGGCGACCGCCCCAGTCAAACTACCCACCAATCAATGTCCCTCCACCGGATAACGGCGGTAGGTTAGAATCGCAACACAGCTAGGGTGGTATCTCAAGATTGGCTCCACCGAACCCAAGAGTCCGGTTTCAAAGCCTCCCACCTATCCTGCGCAAACGGGATCGTGATTCATTGATAAGTTGTAGTAAAGGTGCACGGGGTCTTTCCGTCTTGCGGCGGGTAACCGGCGTCTTCACCGGTACCACAAATTCGCCGGGCGGGTTGTTAAGACAGTGCCCAGATCGTTACGCCATTCGTGCAGGTCGGAACTTACCCGACAAGGAATTTCGCTACCTTAGGACCGTTATAGTTACGGCCGCCGTTCACCGGGGCTTCAATTCAGAG
>OY764148.2:1675000-3159689 GCA_963667885.2 Bryobacterales bacterium
GGCGAGCGAGCGCCAGGTCGACGTCTTTTTCCGCCATGCCAGCCAGCAGCGACGCCATCTTCGGCTTGACCCCTTCTTCGGCATCGCCAAGCTGCACGTAGGGACCGAATCGGCCCGCCTTGAGGTAGACAGGCTTATCGGTCTCTGGGTCCTTACCCAGCGCCTCAGGGCCCTTAGCGGCGATGGCAAGCATCTCGACGGCACGTTCGACCGTCAGAGAGTCTGGCGGTGTATCGTCAGGCACGCCAGCGCGGACATCTCCCATCGACAGGAAAGGCCCGTAGCGACCGATACGGACTTCGATCTCCTGATCATCTTCGGTCTTTCCGATCGGCAAGCCGCAGACCTGGCGTGGGTCGATCGTCTCTTCACCCTTTTCAACAAGAGCCTTCAGGCCGGGGTGACCGTTGCCGAAATAGAACACTTTCAGATAGCTGTTACGGTCCGCCTCTCCGCGTGAAATCGCATCGAGATCATCCTCAAGCCGCGCGGTGAAGGCATAGTCGGAGAGATTCGCGAAGTGAACCTCAAGCAGCCCGACCACGGCCATCGCGGTGAATGTCGGCACCAGCGCCGTGCCCTTCTTAAAGGCATAGGAACGCGACAGGACGAGGTCGACGATGGTTGCCCAGGTCGAGGGGCGTCCGATGCCCAGGCGCTCCAGCTCACGAATCAATGCACCCTCGGTGAACCGGGATGGCGGCTGGGTATTGCGCTCCAAAGCTGCGACTTCGCCGGTAGAAAGCGAATCGTCAGCAGCCATCTTAGGCAATAGTTTCTCTTGGCCACCCAGTTCCGCGGAGAGGTCTTCTCCGGCGAGATAGGCCCTCAAGAAGCCGGCGAATTCCACCGTCTTGCCACTGGCGCGGAAGCGCCCTTCGGCCGCCTTGACGATGACAGCGATGTTCGTACCCCGCGCATCGGGCATCTGACTCGCCAACGTACGTCGAAGGATCATCTCGTAGAGCTTGCCCGCCTCGGGTCCAAGCTGTTGCCGAACTCTGTCTGCCAACGCAAAGTCTTCGCCCGCTGGTCGAATCGCCTCGTGGGCCTCCTGAGCATTCTTGACCTTGGTCTGGTACTGACGCGGCCCTGGAAGCAGGTACTCTGCTCCGAAATTCGTCTCAATGTACTTGCGAGCTCCATCGAGCGCTTCGGTCGACAGGGTTGTCGAATCGGTACGCATGTAGGTGATGAAACCGTTCTCATACAACTGCTGGGCGACGGTCATCGTCCGCCGAGCGGAGTAGCGCAGCTTGCGGTTGCCGTCCTGTTGCAGCGTACTGGTGGTGTAGGGCGCGGCGGGTGACCGCTTGTAGGGCTTTTCTTCGACGGATGCGACCTTGGCGTCAGCCGCCATTACCTCCGCACGGAGCTTCTCCGCCGCCTCAGCGCCCAGGGTAAACAGCCCGTCTTTCCCTTTGAGCAGGCCGGTGTCGGGGTCGAAGTCCTTGCTGGTGGCGACCCGCTTGTCGCCGACGTGTATCAGCTCGGTCTCAAAAGTCTCGCCATTCTTGCCGAACGACGCCTTGAGCCCCCAGTAAGAGGCGCTCTTAAACTTGATCCGGGCGCGCTCACGCTCAACGAGCAGGCGAACGGCGACACTCTGAACACGGCCAGCGCTGAGCCCCCGGGCCATCTTCTTCCAGAGCAGTGGACTAATCCGGTAACCGAAGAGGCGATCGACAATGCGACGGGTCTCTTGGGCTTCTACGAGGTTGAGATCGATGTCGCGGGGGTTCTTGAGGGCGTGAGTGATCGCCTCCTTGGTGATTTCGTGGAAGACGAGCCGTTTGATGGGGACTTTCGGTTTGAGCGTCTCCAGCAAATGCCAGCTAATCGACTCCCCTTCGCGATCTTCATCAGTCGCCAGGTAGATCTCTTTAGCGTTCTTGACGAGCGCCTTGAGTTCTCTGACCTGCTGCTTCTTGCTAGCTGGTACAACGTAGAGCGGCCAGAAGTCGTTGTCGACATCGACGCCCAGGTCTTTCCAGGCCGCACTCTTGTACTTTTGCGGCACCTCGGACTGACTCTGAGGCAGGTCGCGTATATGACCATTCGAGGCCTTGACGACGTAGCCTTTCCCCAGAAAGCGTTCGATCGTACGGGCTTTGGTCGGTGACTCAACTATGACCAGCGAATGCTGGCCCGATTCCTTCGGCATAATTTTGCTGGACTCCAACGCAGAGGCGCAAACTTCAATCTTTCCACGCCAACACGAAGCTTTTTCCCGGGAGCTGCTTGATCGCGCCGAACAATTCTAGTTCACTTAGCGCCGCCAAGACATCTGCCGGGGTCTCGCCTTTTACTGTGCGGATGATCTCGTCAATGTGCAAGGCCTCATCGATACGGAGGAGAAGCAGGATCTTCTTTCCCGTCGGACTAGCCTGCTCACTGAACAGGCTAGCTTGCGCCGGAGCGGTGCTGTTGACCCCTTTACTGGAATCGGACCGCTCACGAAAATCGAGCTCCTCACGGATCGATTGCGGCAACTCTTCTATTACATCTAGAGCTTCCTAGATCAGCTTAGCACCGTCTTTGATGAGCAAGTTCGGACCCCAGCTTTGCCGGGACACAATCGGGCCAGGTATCGCCATCACCTCTCTGTCTTGCTCCATAGCCAGTCGGGCGGTGATCAGAGAGCCGCTGTACTGCGCACCTTCGACGACGACGATGCCCAAACTCATGCCGCTGATGATGCGGTTGCGGATGGGGAAATTCTGCGGAAACGGCGTCGAACCAAGCGGAAACTCCGAGACGACAAGACCGTGTTCGACCAGTTCGTCATAGAGCTTGCGGTTCTCGCGAGGGTAAGGAATATCGACCCCAGTGCCCAGAACGGCGACTGACGCGCCACCAGCCAGCAGCGCACCTCTGTGTGCGGCTGCATCGATGCCGCGAGCCATGCCGCTGGCGTGAGTCAGGCCCGCCGCAACGAGATCCTTCACAAGCTTCTCCGCGACAGCACGACCGTAAGGCGTGGGTCGCCTAGTGCCGACGACACCGATGGTGTGACGACTGAGAAGATCCGTGTTGCCCTTGGCGTAGAGCAATACGGGTGGGTCGGGGATCTCTTTGAGCAGCTTGGGGTAACGCGGGTCTTGGTAGGGGATGATGGCGACGCCCTCGTCTGCGGCAAGGCGCAGTTCGTCTGCAGCGTCTTCAAAACTCAGACCAGAGTGGATCGCCTCGGCGGCGGCCCGGCGCAGTCGCGGGAGGGCGATGTTGAGGTCGTGGAGGGACGCGTGAAATACAGCTTCGGGGTGACCGAAGATGCGTACGAGTCGAATTGCGTTCCGGGCTCCAAGCCCCGGAGTTAAGTACAGAGCTAGCCAGTGAAGCTGCGTCTCCTGGCTAGCAGCAGGTGCTGCCATCAGATAAGAGCTACGACTCTACCACCGTCCACTGGCGTGGCGCTTGTCTCGCCTTCGCGAGGTGCGGCCCTACGGGGGAGCCCGAGTCCGCACGGACGACATCTTTCTAGCCCAGGACGCCAGTCCTGGGAACACCAATCGCGCCCCCCTACCTTCCCGCGTCAGCGCCCCCATCCCCAGCAGGGCGAATCCCCGATCAATACCCCTAAACTGTTACCCATGTGCTTGGGTTGTTCTGTTACCTATGTCTCTGGGTCGTACCCCTGTCACCCCATCGCCCCAACCCTCCGTACTAATTCACACACAAAGCAATACCCTTACCCCGCCCCAAGCGCTACAATCCCCCCATCATCGTCATCGGCTCCACCATCAGCCATTACCGCGTCGTCGCCAAGCTCGGCGAAGGCGGCATGGGCATCGTCTACAAAGCCGAGGACACCACCCTCGAACGCACCGTTGCCCTCAAATTCCTCGCACAACACCTCCTCAACGACGAAGAAGCCAAAGAACGCTTCCTCCGCGAAGCCTAAGCCGCTGCCGCCCTGAGCCACCCCAATATCTGTACCGTCTACGAGATCGCCGAAGTCGACGGCAAGACCTTCATCGCGATGGAGTTCCTCGAAGGCGAGTCCCTCGAAGAGCACATCACAAAGGGGCCGCTCTCCCTCAAGGTCGCACTCGACTTCGCCCGACAGACCGCCGACGGACTGCAAGCCGCTCACAACAAGGGCGTCCTGCATCGCGACATCAAGCCCGCCAACATCTTGATCTCGCCCGAAGGCCGCGCCACCGTCATGGACTTCGGCCTGGCGCGCCTCACTGAAGCCTCCCGCCTTACCAAACTCGACACAGCTATGGGGACGGTCGCCTACATGTCACCTGAACAAGGTCAAGGCATGGAGGTCGACAACCGTACCGACATCTGGGCTCTCGGCTGCGTGCTGTATGAGATGGTTTCGGGCCAACGGCCCTTCCAGGGCCAATACGACCAAGCGTTGCTCTACGAAATCGTCCACCAAGAACCAGCGCCGCTGACCGGCCTCCGCACTGGCGTACCGGTCGAGATGGAGTTCATCGCCACCAAGTGCCTAGCCAAAGACGCCGAGGATCGCTACCAGGCCGCTAAAGAAGTCGCGGTTGATCTCCGCACTCTCGCCGAGAAACTCAAGTCCGGTAGATCCACGATCTTACGGACGACCAATATCGCCGCTGCCGTTCCCGCAACGATGACGGCGTCCCATACGCTAAATCCTGCTGAAGCTCTGCCGCCGGATTCGGTCGTGATGAAGCGCAGCAGCCAGCGCGTGCTGCAGGCCGCCGCTGCTGTGTTCGCCGTTGCCTTCCTCGGCCTACTGCTGTTCAACCTCACCCAGGCCCCGCCCGAGAAGCCTGTAACGCGCTTCTCATTCGCGCCAGACGGATACATCCAAGGCAGGTCGAGTATCTCTCCAGACGGCAAGTCCATCCTCTACCAGACCGGGACCGGTGCCCAAAGTAGCCTCTGGCTGCGATCGCTTGAGAACGAGACCGCCCGTGAATTGGCAGGCACAGCAGGAGCGCTCCGTAGGGGCTTCTGGTCTCCAGACAGCCTGTCGATCGGATTTGGCACTGGCGCGGAATTGAAGAGAGTCTCGATCAATGGCGGAGACCCGATCACGCTCTGTGAGTTGCCGGCTAGATGTGACCTCTCAATAGGTTGTTCATTCGGTCCCGGACCAGGGAAGCTGGAGTTATCCCACAACAGCAACCTTGGAGAGACCGAATGAACATCCACAAGAATGCACGATTGACGCCTTATTTGCGAGTGCGGATCGTCGAGCGCGTCCTCGCCAAGCAGCAGACGCCACGGGACGCCGCGGCGGCCTGTGGCGTCTCACTGAGAACCATCCACAAGTGGCTGGCGCGCTATCGCAGCGAGGGTGTCGCCGGTTTGCACGATCGTTCCTCGCGACCGCACCGCAGCCCGCGACGGACCTCTCGGGCGCTGGTCGAGCGCGTCATTTCTCTGCGCCGCCAGCGTTGGACCGGCCGACACATCGCCCAGGCTGTCGGCCTCTCGCCCGCTACCATCAGCCGCATCTTGCGCCGCGCCGGCCTGAACCGTATCCGCGATCTCGAACCTGCTCGGCCCCTGCGCCGCTACGAACATGCCGCCCCCGGCGATCTGCTGCATCTCGACATCAAGAAGCTCGGCCGCTTCCTCCGCGCCGGTCATCGCGTTACCGGAGATCGCTCTCGGGCCAGTCGCGGCGCTGGCTGGGAGTTCGTGCATGTCGCTATTGACGACAACTCCCGCCTCGCCTTCTCTCAGATCCTGCCCGATGAACGCAGCCACTCCGCGGTGGCTTTCCTCGACGCCGCGGTCGGTTACTACCGCTCCCTCGGCGTCCCCATTCGTCGTTTGCTCACCGACAACGGCTCTTGCTATCGCTCGCGCCTCTTCCGCGATGCTTGCCGTCGTCTCGGCATCCGCCACCGCTTTACCCGTCCTTACACGCCGCGCACCAACGGCAAGGCCGAACGCTTCATCCAGACCGCTCTGAGAGAATGGGCTTACGCTCGCTCCTACTCCTCATCCCAGCAGCGCGCCGCTCATCTGTTACCCTGGCTCCACCATTACAACTGGCATCGCCCCCACGCCAGCCTCCACTACCTTCCCCCTTTCTCCAGACTCCTGATTCCCATGAACAACCTCTTGAGGCTCCACAGCTAGCGGCCTGCGCGCTTTTGTGGGGGGCGCCTGGAGCCCAGACGGCGAGCGCATCGTGTTTTCCTCAGGTTTTCGGCTGTACGAGATCCCTTCCCGCGGCGGCCAGCCGCAGTTGCTACTCGATGCCAGCGACAGCCCGCGGCCCTTTTCTGCTTACCCTCATTTCTTACCCACCGACGGCGGGTCTCACGGCCTGGCGTATGTAGCGGCAGTGGGCCCGACTGATCAAATGCTCGCGGTCATGGATCTCGAAACCGGCGAGCGCCGCGAGTTGGGACCAGGCTCTCGTCCGGTCTACTCGTCTGACGGTCACTTGATCCATGGGCTCGCGAACGGCCAGGACGATGGATTGCAGGCCTTGCCGTTTTCTCTCGATACCTTGGAGGCGACCGGCCAGTCGTTTCCCATTGATGAAACTGGCAGGATTGCCAGTGTCTCAGGAGACGGAACGCTGGTGTACACCGATCGTCCAGCAGCCAGCAGCCAGATTGTCTGGCGGGCCCGGACCGGCGTGGTGCTAGAGGCCGTCGGCCAGCCGCAGCCGAACATCGGGGCCCCCTCGCTCTCGCCCGACGGCCAACGGGTCGCCGTGAGTTCCGCCGAGAGCGGGAACGATGACATCTGGGTCCACGACTTGACGCGCTCCACCAAGACGCGGTTGACGTTTGAAGACCAACGCGAGTTCTTTCCGGCGTGGTCGCCCTCAGGCAGGGAGATCGTCTACCAATACGAGGGGCCGCCGCACCGCCTGATGCGCCGAGCCGCCGACGGCACGGGCGAGGCCGTTGTGCTACTGGAGGCCGAAACTCGACTGCTCAGATCCGAATGGTCGCACGACGGGCGCTATCTGGTCTATGACGCATCCATCCCGCCAGCGGCGACCGATATTCGTTATATCGAGTTGGGGACCGATGGCGAAGCCGGCGAACCCGTCATGTTTCTCGGCTCGCCCGCCGACGAGCAGTTTGCGAAGCTCTCGCCCAACGGCCGGTTTCTGGCTTATGAGTCCGACGAGTCGGGCCGCTATGAGATCTATGTGCTTTCGTTCCCCGGCGGCGACGGCAAGAGGCAAGTGTCAGGAAACGGCGGACAACAGGTGCGCTGGCGCAGCGATGGCAGAGAGCTGTACTACGTCGAGGGCGACACGCTGATGGCGGTCTCGGTCTCGACCGAATCGGCTATCACTCTGAGGCAGCCGCAACGATTGTTTGAGGCCCCTGGCTTTGCCATAGCGGGAGCCGGCGCCGGTGGGGGCTACGACGTCTCCGCCGACGGTGAACGATTTCTGACGATAGCGCCCGTCGAGGGAGCCGACGCCGCGCCCCCCACAATCCGCATCGTCGAAAACTGGTACGAAGAATTCCGGGACCGCGACCAGTAGCCCCAGGGGACGGTCACCGTCCACGCACCTGCGCAACGGAGCCCCGAACGCCAGAGAGTGGGTCTCTTCCCGTCGATTGACGGTCGAAAAATAAATCTTCACCAACAAAACAAAGGACTTCCGTCCACCACCCCTTCGAAACACCCCAAAAAAGCTTGCACCCCTGTGCCACTGTCAAATCAGAAGCGCGCTAGATTTTTGTGAGGTTAGCTAGCGTCTCCAGGCGTCGGGAAACAAACCTTCGGTGAGTTGGCCTACCAAAATGCCAACAGTGTAACGAGGGAGCAGTTCCTCAGGGCCGGCCCAATACTTAGGTGTCTCCCCGCGTAGTAGGGATTCACAAACCGCCGTCTGGTGGTCTCGCGGTACCGTAGGGCCACTGGACGGCGGACTAACTCATCGCCGCTCCACATCAGTGGACATGCCAGCAACAGAGCCGCAACCGTGAGAGTCTGTGTGAAAACTCATCCGCGAAGTGAGGTAGAGGGGAAGGCATCAAGGGAAAAGTGGGAAGAGCGGGATGGCCAGTGGGAAAAGCGGTGCAAGAAACCGGGGCGACAGCCCCGGAGTTAACTCGTCGCCGCTTGGCGGCGGTTATAAAGGCGGGTCAGGTTGTAAGCTGTGGTGGCGAGAGTCCATTCGACGCTCACCGCCGCGAGGCCGCGCCGCCGAAACCGGCGCATGCCGCGTTGCTGTTTCAAGACTCCAAACACCGACTCGACTAACGCCTTGCGACGCGACATCGCGGTGCGTCCGGTTGGTCCACGCAGCCGTTTGCGTCGTTCGTGTAGCCCCGGACTGCGGCGCTGTTGCCGCTTACTCATCGGCCCGGCTGGCTTGCCGTTCGCCAACTCTCTCGCCAAGCACTTGTCGGGAACATAAGTCTCGACGCCTTGTCCTTCCACCGCCGCAATCTCTTCGGTCGTGTGGTAACCGCAGTCGGCCAACACCGCTGTCGGATACTCCCCGCACTCCTGTCGCACCGCTGCGGTCATGGCCGCCAACGACCGGTTATCGTTCGCCGCCTGGTGCACCCGTTGCGCCACGATGAAGTGATCGTCGGAGACCGCGATCTCGCCGCTGTATCCCAAACAGAAGCCGCCGCGCCGACGCAGATAACGACTATCGGGATCACGGCGCGAACTGCGCTTCTGTCCCGACTTGCGGAGCTGTTTCAACTGCTGCGGTATCTCCTTGAGTCGCCGTCGCCAATCCGCAGGAGCCGCCGTGCCACCGGTGGGCTCTTCATCGCGATCGCATTGTTGTTGCCAACGCCTGATTCGTTGCCGAATGCGAGCCCGCTCGCGACGTAGTTGCTCGACGGTGTCGCTGCGGTCCGGCGAAGCCTCGGCTTCGATGCGCGTCGAGTCGATCGCGACCCGCCCCAGCCGTCCCAGACCAAGGCCTCTCGCGGTCTCGACCACTTGCGTAAAAACATCGTTGAGCGCGCGACCGTGGCGGCGGCGGAACTCGTTGAGGGTCCAGTGGTCGGGCTTCAGACTTCCCGCGAGAAAACGGAAGCCGAGGTCTTCGCGGATGCGTTGCTCAAGTTTGCGCGTCGACGTCACGCCCAGCGCGTAAGCGTAAAGCCAAACCTTCAGCATCAACTCCGGCGGATAGGCGGGCCGCCCGTCGTCGGAATACGCCGCTTCAAACCGACTCAGATCCATCCGCTCGACCGCTTCATGCAGAAAGCACGCCAGATGCTCTTCGCCTAACTCATCACTGATGCGCGGCGGCAACAACCAGGCTTGGTCCGGGGCGTAATCCTGAAAGCGTGCCATGCATCTTTGGTAACCCGCGACCCGTTCCGTTGCAACCTTTTTCTCGTTCTGTTTTCACACAGTCTCGTGAGGTTGCGATTTCCTCCCCACACAGGCCGGAGGTCCATCAATAGGTCCGCCACCCGAGCCATGGGCAGGAGCCCATGGTCTGAGCGCTGCACCCACCACGACTCCAACTCCCCCGAAGGGCCACACCCCGCGAAGGCGGGACAGGCCCCCACGCTAGTGGGTGGCTAGCGGTGTTCGGTGATTTCTGAGCTGCGTTCGCGGGCGTCGTATACCCGCAATACGAGCGACAAGCGCTGGTCGAGTTCATGCTTCGGTAGATCAAACCGCGCTGCAACCAATCCACGAAGATTCTTGCCCGGTTCCAACTCCGTGCGTGGCATCAGCGGCTCATCTTTCATGCCACCCAAGATCGGGAAGTACTTGAACAGGTTCTGAACGTCACTGATTTGAATTGGCAAACCAACCCGCACCATGCCGTTGGCATCGGTGATCTCTAACTCGCGTTTGTGTATGAAGACAATTCGGTTCGACGTATTCGTGCCAGCGAAGTTCACAATCGCCACCGAAGAAGCCTCATCCATCGCCAGCGTACGCACCTCGGTGATCTCGCCCGACAAGGTCGGCGTCGCTCCCTTGTTGTAGTAAATGATCGAGCCCGCGACGAGTATCGCGCCCAGCAACCCAAACGTAAGAATGTGCTTCAGCAGTTCGCTCATCGCAGGCGCAATGGTAACAATTGCCTACTCAATCCAGATTAAGGAGGTGTTAGTCGAAACTCCGTAAGTCAGGAAAACGATCGATTGCTTGCCCGACGGAGTTCCCGCGGCGATCTTCACGTTGAGCTGATTGAGCCCCACGAAGCCTGGGGCCAAACCCGAGAACGTCACCTGTCCTCCAAAGTTACCAATCGAGACTAGTGGAGTTCCGACGGTCCTCGCCAAAGGCGAGGCCAACGCAGCTTCTCCGGTCGCCTGAGGCTGATCGACCGGACCAAATCCAGTTCCGTAAAAGATGACGGTTTCCCCTGACCTCGCTGGGTTCGCTTCCGTCACAAGAGAACCGTCCGCGTGCGTCGCGACGGCAAACTTCTCGCCGCTGAGATCGAACTCAAAGATGCCGGGTGCTGCGTCCTGCAAGTCGAGCACGAACGTTTCGCTGACTCGGTCCCCGATACGCGCCTTGACGATCGCGAAGTTTAAGCCCAAGAATTCCCAGGGAACCTGAATGTTGAGCTGACCGCTACTCGAGAAGAAAAATGGAGCAGTTACACTCAGTCCCGTCTCTGGAAAATCGAAGCTGAAACTCACATGCTTCAGCGCGATCGGCAGTGGAAGCATCGATGCAGCCCCCAAGAACTCGGAAAGCTCAGTTCCGAAAACCGCAGCGATCGACCCCGGTGCAACAGGAGCACTAACCGCGAAACTCGCACCATTCACGATTCCGCCGATCGTGGGCTTCGGAAGACCCTCGTTGAGGAACGATACAGTGATGGCCCCAACGTCCGCACCGAAATCCTGGAAGCCGACAGTTGGACCCATATCAGTATCGGCCGTGGCACCGCCGAAGCTATCCGTCGACTCGTCCGCAAACACAATCGTTCCGTCCCCATCGGATACGAAGAAGTCGACAGGCGCGTTGGCGATCGGCTCGCCAAACTGATCGACAACTTTGAAAATCAATAGCTCCGGGTGAATCTCACCCACCGTCCCGACAAGTCCATCTCCCGCAATTGCCAAGGTGTTGTAAGGGATACCGTCACCGACAGCAAAAGCGTACGGCACGTTGAGCACTGGCGAACCGACGTCATTAGTAATTCGGATTCTGCCCTCGTAGAGCCCGGCTGCGGGAACTGTACCGGTCAGGCTAACCACCAGAGCCCGCTCACCGCCCGGGCCCAGTTGGAAGTTCGTGACTTCGAGGCCATTGACCTCAACCGCAGCAGTAATGGCTGGGACCGTGGCGATCACCTCAACCGTGAACGTACGTGTCTGATTGGCAATGTTCCTGAGAGTCAGCACCTGCTGCAGCGGTAGGACGGAATCGTTGATCGCCCCAAAGCTGAGCGTGGTCGGCTCGACGATGGACTGTGTTCCGAGAGCAGCATTCATATCTACGAGTCCAGCACCCATTGCGAGAACGCTCGCTGGATCAGCGCCATCAAACAGTAGTGGATTGGCGGTGTTAATGATGGCCGAGCGCACCTGATCGACGGTAATTGTGGGGCGCTGCTGAATAATCAGAGCAGCCGCACCCGCGACGAACGGCGTCGAAAAGCTCGTGCCGCTAGCCGTAATGAATCCATTCGAAGAGTGGCCGCTGCCGTTGCGATCCACGCCTTGGCCCGCCGTATAAATGGAGGTTCCTGGCGCAACGACCTCGGGCTTGATCGAACCGTCGACATTCGGACCGCGCGAACTCGTGAACGCGATTTCATCGAACGACGTCGGCTCTTGACGCAACTCGGGATCCAACGAAACGGTGACTGTTCTCACCGCGATCTGGGTGATTAAAGCTTGTCCGTCAGCGTAACCGATCGAATAGGTCGGGATATCCAGCGTCTCCAACCCGGGTGTGGATTCGGGAAAGTCCCTTCCGCTGAAGTTCACCAAGATAACGCCAACCGCGCCCGCCTGGGCAGCATGGTAGGTTTTGAACTCATCCACGCAGTTCCCGCTGTCGACGACCGCAATCTGGCCAGCGAAAGCTCCCGGCTCAAACGGGCTGCACGCCCACTGATCGCCCACGGTGATCGCGTCCCGCGCAGGGGCGCTGACCGGCGCAGACAAGTCCGGCCCAGACCCCGCAAGAGCGCCAATCGTAGTCCCGTCGTAGCTAACGCTCTGCAAGAATCGTCGTGAGTTCGATGTAGCGCCGACGGCGATGACGCTGGGTGCGGAAGCCGGACTCGAAATCGAGTTCAACATCGGATAGGCCTGTTGGCCAGAATCACCCGCGTTGCCAGCCGCCGCTACGATGACGACACCAAAGCCATCAATCGCGGTCTGCGCAGCAAGAGCGGTAGGGTCGCACGGGCTGTCTATCCCACCACCGCAGGCGTCACCAAACTCGTCCCACGGAAACTGGGCGGTAATACCCGAGCTGATCGTCAAAATGTCCATTCCGTCTGTAGTCGCATCATCAATGGCCGCGATCAATGCCGCTTCGCTCGAAAACTCGCTGATATCAGGTGAACCGAAAATCTTGTAGTTGCCAAGGTGAGCCTTGGGGGCCACACCGATAAGAGGGCCGACCGGAGAATCTACCGGACCACCTGCCGCGATCATCGCGACAGCAGTGCCGTGACCGATGCGATCACGTGGAGTCTGATCATCAGGAGCAGAGATTCTAGGGTCGTCACTATTCAGCAACTTCACGTAGCTGCGAGCCACGATGATCTTGTTGGTGGTGAAGGCTTGGTCTGCGGGGGGACCCTTCGGAAAGCCTGGAGGCATTGATAAACCCGAGTCGGTGAACGCCGGATGGGTTTCGTCAAGACCGGTATCGATGACACCAATCTTGATCCCAGCGCCAGCCGCATTGACACCGCCAACAGCCGACTGTGCGGCAGGTACGTTGAGAATATCGCTAGCCGCGTCGACGTAGCGTCGGATTGGGCGGGCGACCATGACCCGCGACACACCCTCGATACCTTCGATCTGTCGCGCCTGCTCACGGGTCGCGCGGATGAAAATCGCATTCAAGACGTTATGAACCGAGTCGAGTACTTCCACGCCGGTTTCGGCGAAGACTGGCATGATCGACAGCTGGCGGGCCTCGATGTCCTGGCCCAAAGCTTTCGCATCTGGAGCGACGGCTTTCGCTCTCTTCGCCTCGGACAACTGCTGGCCGACTGACGGTCCATCGAGAATCACGGTGTAGACTCGCTGACGATCTGCCGCAAGTCCGGAGGAAACGACAAGAAGGAAAGCTACGAGTAGCGCAGCAAGGTGGGGGGAAATTGGCATCTACTTGTCTCTATGGCAACGGTCAGCGGTGCTACTGTTCGGACGGCACCCGGTTTAAGACCGTTTCACGCACGCCGCGGTACCAAACATCAGTAGCTTGACCGGAGTACCAGGTCTCTCTATACACCTTAGTCGGCGCCAGGCGACGAGAGCGGCAGGCTCAAATGCCTAAGACCCCAACAGAAGTACGCTGCTCACCACTCTCCATTTGTCCTCAGAGAGTTGCCTTGGTACTATCGGAGTAGACATTTCGACGGGCGCATGGCCCTAACTGTGCGCCCGTTTTTTGTGTGAGGTCCGACCATGAAGCCAGAAATCCATCCCGATAACTATCGTGCCGTCGTTTTCCGCGATATCACTACCGGAGAGGAGTGGCTTGGCCGCTCAACAGTGAAGGCTGACAAGAAAACCGAGTTCGAAGGCAAAGAGTACCCGCTGTGCGATCTGCCGATCTCGTCATACTCGCACCCGTTCTATACCGGCAAGCAAAAGCTGGTCGACACCGAGGGCCGCGTCGAGCGCTTCCGCAAGAAGTACGGCAGCCGCGAAGAACGCGCCAAAGCCAAGCAGTAGACTTCGCTCTCAAGAGAAACGAAAAGGCCGCGGAGTATCCTCCGCGGCCTTTCTTTGTGCTTGCTCCAATCGCGGCGTTACGCGCCAACCAATTCAGGCTCTTCCTGAGCATTCTTTGGCTCGGCTTGGGGGACATCGTGTCCGATCCGTACCGACACCATCTTCGACACCCCCGGCTCTTGCATGGTCACTCCGTAGAGCGTTGAGGCGGCAGCCATCGTCGTTTTCGAGTGGGTGATGATGACAAACTGCGTGCGGTCGCTCATGCTCTCGATGAGCCGCCGGAAGCGCGAAATATTCGATTCGTCCAAAGCCGCGTCGACCTCATCAAGAACGCAGAAGGGGCTTGGCCGATACTGGAAAGTCGCGACCAGTAGGGCCAGCGCCGTCAGTGATTTTTCTCCACCCGACAACAGCGCCACGCTCTGGAGTCGCTTACCTGGCGGCGAGGCCACAATGTCGATACCGGACTCGCTGAGATTCTCTTCGTCGGTCAAACGCATCTCGCCGATACCGCCGCCAAACAGTGTCTGAAATGTCTTGTGGAAGTTCGCGTTGACGGCCTCAAACGCTTCCTTGAACTGCTTGCGGGACGCGGTATCAATCTCGTGAATCGCCTCTTGGGTGTCGCTGATCGAGTCCAGCAGATCCGACTGCTGGGTCTCAAGGAACTCGTGGCGTTGTTCCGCTTCTTTATACTCCTCAAGAGCCAAGACATTAACCGGTCCAAGTTTCTCGATGCGCTCTTTCAACAAGTGGTGGGTCTCTTCAGCCTCCGCCACCTGTTCTTCGGAGAGATCCGTGCTGACGCCTTCAACGACCTCGGCAAGCGGACGTTTGAGTTCTCGTTCGCACATCTCTTCGAGGTGCTTGAGGTCCGAGCGACGTTGCACCAAGTCGAGTTCGAGTTGGTTCCGCTCCTGACGTGCCGCTTCCACTTCGACGCGGAGCACGCGGCCTTCTTCCTCTAAGTCAGAGGTGCGGGTGCGCGATTCCGCCAAGCGGGAGGTCAGCGCTTCAACGGCCTCTTGAGCCTTGACTCGCCGGGCTTCAAATCCTCCGATGCGAACCTCCAGCTGCTCGTTGTCGGCGAGCAATTGCAGCCTCTCGGTGCTCCACTGCGTGGTCTGCGCCTTCACGCGCTCATGGCGTTCGGTCTGCTCCTCGGCAAGACGGCGAATCCGGTCCAGGGCCGTCGCCGCGGACCGTCGCCGCTCTTCCAGCGTTGCCGCTTCGCTACGAAGACTCGATTGCTCCTCGCTAGCAGCCTGCAGTGCGGCTCGGGCGGTATCTAACTTGCCCTTCAGGGTCTCTGTCTCGACCTCCGCCGCCTCGGAGTCCCGCTCGTGCTGGGTAATCTCCTGCTCGATCGACTGGCGCTTGGTCGTCGCTTCCTCGGCCTCGCGAGCCAGGCGCTGGTGCTCTTGAGCGGCTGTCTCGGCACGCTTCGTCGCACGTGCCGACTCCTGCACGACCCGCTGAAGGTCATGCTCATCCGCCAGCGCTGCCTTCTCGGCCTGCTGGATGCTAGCCCGCAATTCTTCGCGTTCGGCGGTCTTCTGCGTGATCGACTCCTCGGCCCGCTCGACCGCCTCGCGGTTCTCGCCAAAGGCCTGTTCGGCGGCTACCAGCTTTGGTTTGAGCTCATGCAGTTCGCGCTTCAGGGCCAGGGGACCAGCGCTTCCTTTGCGGCCACCGCTCACGGTGTGACCGCGATAGCAGATGCCGGTGGGTAACAAGAAGTAGAGATCCGGGTAGCGCACTGCTAGGCTCTTGGCGTCTTCCTCGCTCTCAACCAGGTAGCAGCTTCGTAGCTTCGGTAACAGTGTCGAGGCAGAGGCCGACAAGCCGTTAGTCAGACGGACATGGTCCGCGAGACGCCCGCGGACACCGGTCTCCGGCCCTAGAACAGGGTCTTCGCCAGGAACGGGTTCGTCCGGATGGATTAAAAATGTCGCGTGGCCCTGTAGGTCCGACAGCAGGAAGTCGACGCCGCGTCGGGCCTGGTCCCAGGTGTGGACGAGGACAAACTCCAACTCGTCCCGCAAGAACTCCTCCACCGCACGCTCGTAGTCGTGATCCACGTCGATGAAGTCGGCGAGTACGCCGAGGGGCTTCAAGTCATCTTGGGGATGGGTTTCAAGCGCACCGAACAGACTCTTGATCGTCTCGGTCGTATAGGCGTGATGAGAGAGGATTTCGTCAAGAGACTCCCGGCGGGCACCTAGGCGAGAGACCTCGTGCTGGAGGGTGTCAGCTGAGGCGCGACGCGCCTTTGACTCCTGCTTGAGGTCCTCGAGCGCAGCCGACAGCTCGCGGGCATTGCCCCTCATACCGATCAGCTCTTGGCGTGTGGCCTCGATGCGGTCCTCCCGCTCCTGGCGACCACTTTGGAGCAGTTCATATTCCTTCCGAGCAAGATCCTCCTCTTGTTGGGCACGAGCTGACTGGCGAGCGTTGCCGTCGAGGAACTCTTCGATCTTGCCGACCCGGTTCCGCAGCGACGAGACCTCGCCAAGTAGCCGCATCGCTCGTTGGCGGCACTGATCTTGCTCCTTTTGAACCTCAGAGATTTCTGACTGCTGGGCAGAGAGGACTTGATTGCGTTCGGCGAGTCGTCCTCGAACTTCTTCGCTCTGCTGATGGGCCGCTTCGACGGCCTGCTGCTCCGCGACTAGCTCCAGCTCCAGCTGGCCGATTCGCTCGATCAGCGATTGGATCTCGGTTTCGGCATGCCTCTCTCGGACTTCGTTGTCCGAGGCGGTCCGCGCCTGCTGCTCCATGCGGGAGCGGCAACGCTCTGTCTCAACTGTCAGGGTCGAAAGATCCTGGCGGCCATTTTCCAGTTCTTGGGACCATTCCTGCTCTTGCTTGCGTTGCGCGTCGACCCCTTGTTCGATGGCACGCGCGCGGCCCATGCGCTCTTGGAAGGCAGCATCAGAAGCCTGTAGATTCTTTTCGCCGGTAGTGATATCCGCGCTCATCTTGCGATATCGTGTCGCCAGCATAGCCCCTAAAGCTGCATCAATCTCGGTTTTCAGTTGCTCGTAGCGGCGGGCCTTCGCAGCTTGGCGCTTGAGCGAATTGACCTGTCGGATCACCTCCTGGAGGATGTCGTTGACGCGATTGAGATTCTGCTTGGCGCTCTCGAGCTTCAGCTCAGCTAAGCGCTTGCGGTACTTGAACTTCGTGACCCCAGCAGCCTCTTCGATGATGGCGCGGCGGTCGAGTGGCTTCCAACTCAGAACCTGACCGATGCGGCCTTGCTCGATGATGGCGTAGTGATTGGGTCCCAGACCGGTCCCCATAAAGAGGTCATGTACGTCTCGCAGGCGACTGTTGCGGCCATTGATGATGTATTGGCTGTCGCCGGAGCGAAACAGCTTGCGGGTGACGTTGATCTCGCCAGGGCGTTTTCCTGGTGCGTAGGGCGACCCACTTTCGGCTCCGTCCGCATTGGTTTTCGACGCCGCCGGATCATAGAGGGTCATCGAGACGGAGGCCATTCCGGAGGGCTTGCGGTCGCGCGATCCTCCAAAAATGACGTCTTGCATCCGCGCACCGCGGAGCGTCTTCGCCGACTGCTCGCCGAGCACCCAACTAATCGCGTCGCTGATGTTGGACTTGCCGCAGCCGTTGGGTCCAACGATCGAGGCAATGCCCGACCCAGCGAAGCTGAGCGTCTCCTTGTCGCTAAACGACTTAAAGCCGAATAACTCCAGTTTCTTCAGCTTGAGCAAATCTTAGCCTCCATCACACAGCCTAGTGGTCGAGGAGGCATTCGCCACCTTCGTTTTATCAGGCCTGAAATGACCCACGACCTCAGATCATCCTACTGGGAGAGAGGCGTATTGTAAAGAGACCCAGGCACAAGATATGGTGTCCGCCTAGATACAGGCGACAAGATATAGCAGTCCGATTGATAGAATCTCCCTTGGTTTCAAGAGGATAGCTCTTCTAGTCTCGACCGAGACTTGAGGCGCAACTTTTTGGCATGCGGTGAAGACGTAGTTGCTACTACTATGCGGTGGCGTGGCATAAGGTTATGCCGCTGGAGAGGTTCTGTGAGCATTGATCACGCTCGTTCGCTATTTGGGACTGTTGGGCCATGCGGTGCCCCCAGGCAAGCGCAATCGGCAGTGTTCCGCAGCTGATCTGATTTTAGATACTACGAACGTAGTAGTAAGTCTGCGTGGGGGTCGAGGCCACTAGCCTTACGTTCTGTCTTCCTGGTTGCTTGATCGGCGGCAGGAAGGCGGCAGATACACTACTACACACGTCGTAGTAGCAACGCTGACGGCGACGAGTGAGGTGGCATCGTTATTGCTTTCACGCATGACAGTGCCGATCGTTTACTATCTAGCCGAACGGAGGAATTCAAAATGAACGTAGACCGTTGGGTGCGCTTGGTTGCGGGCTTCTTTGTGGTGTTGAGCGTGACGCTGGGCTACCTCGTCCACCCCTATTGGTACTTTTTCACGGCGTTCGTGGGGTTGAACTTGTTTCAGTCCGCGTTTACGAACTGGTGTCCGATGATGAGCATTTTGCGCAAGGTGGGCGTCAGGGACTAGAGGGTGGTGCCGTGGGAAGGTATATCGGTCGCATAGCGGCGACAGTCGCGGGCGCGTTGTATACGCTGAGCCCTATTGATCTGATCCCGGATTTCATCCCGTTGTTCGGGCAACTGGATGATATCGGTGTGATCATTCTGGTGGTGTTGTATTGGTTGGCGTTGCGAAATCAGCCGGATGAACCGAAGCCTGTCGTGGACGACGTGATTGACATCGATCCTGTCGATTAGTCAGATTGCGCAGTACACTTTGGTCCATGACATGGCGTGTCCGTTCTTCTCTTTGTGTTCTTGCAATGGCCGGTGCCTTTGGCTGCGGCTCGACTCCCGCACCGTCCGAGCCGTCAATGACGGAAGTCCCCGAGCGATCCGAGTCTGACTCGGCGGGACCGATCTTTACCCAACACACGATTGGTCGAGACCACTCCGAAGGCACTGCTGTGTTTGACTTCGATGGCGACGGCGACTTGGATGTCACCAGCGGAGCTTATTGGTATGAGGCGCCCGATTGGACGCGGCGAGTATTTCGCGAGGCGTTAATCGCGGAAGAGTACGTCGTGAATTGCGGCGAGTTCGCGGTCGACGCGGATGGCGACGGCGATCTCGACATCCTCTCCGCAGGCTGGCAAGAGGACGGTGTGTTTTGGTACGAGAACCCTGGAGAGGTTGGCCCGATTTGGGAGAAACACAAGATCGTGTCGTCGATCGCCACCGAGGGGATATTGGCTGCTGACCTCGACGGGGATGGTGACGATGAGTACGTGGTGAGCCACTACCAGGCATCCGAGGTGTTCTACATCGACATCCGAGAAGACGGTCCGGTGAGCGTTCGTGTGGGTGGACCCGAAGGCGATGAGCATGGCGCGGGTGCGGGAGATCTCGACGGCGATGGCAAAGTCGATATCGTGACGCCGAGAGGTTGGTTCCGGCAGTTGTCGCCGACCGAGTGGGAGTTCTTGCCGGAGTTCCATCTGGCGGAAGCGGGCTATGCGATGGAAGTGTTTGACGTCGACGCAGATGGCGATATGGATGTGATCTACGGGGCGGGCCACCGCTATGGTTTGCATTGGTTAGAGCAAGGGTCGAATGGTGGCGTTCGCACCTGGACCGGACATCTGATCGACGGCTCTTATTCGCAACTCCATGCTGTACGGCTAGCGGACCTTGACGATGACGGCACGCCCGAGCTGATTACGGGCAAGCGCTATCGAGGCCATAATGGCGGCGACCCAGGCGGATACGAACCGCTGGCGGTTTTCTACTACAAGATCGATCCGGCGACGGCGAGGTTCACACGCTTTCCGGTGGCATACAACTCGAACGCCGGTGTCGGTACGCAGATTGTTGTCGCCGATATGGATGCGGATGGCGATGAGGACTTCGTGACGGCGGGCAAGAGTGGACAGTATTGGTTCGAGAACCTGCGGGTGAACGAGGTTCCGCGGGAGCAACGCGAGCGTGAGTTGGTGCTCGAGACGAACTGGCCGTTCAGCGAGTAGGGAGTGGTGCCCGGGGCGGGAATCGAACCCGCATGTCCTTGCGGACGAGGGATTTTAAGTCCCTTGCGTCTACCAATTTCGCCACCCGGGCAGGACCTTAGAATCAGTTAGTTAGGGCGACTTCGGGGGTGGCTCCAATCATCCCTGTGGGGACGGTTGTGGGGACCCGAGAAGCCTCTTGCCCCGATTGTACCGTGGACAACTGCTCCATACGCTCGACGGCAGACTCAAGCGTTTCGGGTGTTGGGTGAACATATCGTTGCGATACGACCACGGTGGAATGCCCCATCAACTTCATGATGGTGAACGCATCTGCACCAGCTTCGCCAAGCCGGGTTCCGTACGTGTGGCGGAACGAGTGCAGGACGAAGTCCTCTGGGAACTTGAGCAGCAACCGAAGTCGACGATGCTGTTGATCGAGTAGGGAGAGCTGCATCGGTCGACCATCGGCACGTAGAAAGACGAGCCCCGTTTTCTTGATGCCTCGGCTCTTGAGTACCGCCACCGCCCGCGACGTCAAGGGAACGTTGCGCGCTTTGGAGTTCTTACTGTGCTCCGCTCTGATGGTGAGATAGCCGTACCGCGCACCGGCGGCTGGCTTGAGATGAACGCTGGTCCAGTCGAGAGTCAGAGCCTCACTGCCTCGTAGACCCGTCTCGATAAGCAACCTCGCAACGTCGTGGAGGTCGCCGGTCACCATTCCGAAGTAGAGCCTCTCGTGCTCCGGGCTCACGATGTACTCGCGGATCCGTTCACCTCTCAGCAGTCGGATCCGCGGTACACGGTTGATGATTCGCCACTCGTGCGCCAGCCGAAGCATTCGACGCAGAGTGGCAAGTTCACGATTGATCGAGCCAGGCGAAATGAGTTTCTTCCGCCTGGTGATCATCTTCGAGCGGATGCGCTTGTAACCGTCGATCGCTCGCTCATCGATCTCGTCCAGCCGCTTGTTATCTAGCGAACCGTGCTTTAGCAAGTAGCGCGTCTTCTTGCGGTAGAAGGCGATCGTGTTGGGCTTGTCGGCACATTGAGTCTCGATCGCCTCAATGAAGCGGGGGACGAACTCCGCGAAGGTCGGGATATCTCGACGGTCAACGATCCCAGCCTCCCCTCGTGCCAACGACGCGCGGTGCGATGCCTCGATCTGCCTCGCGATAGTCTTATTGCCTTGTTTGGACGACTTCCTGATACGTTCGCCGCTGAAGACGAATTCGTACCACCAAGTCTTGCCGCGTTTGAATACACCCATGGCGTTAGCCCACGTCCTTACCGTCGTGCCCTAGTGATTTGTTGGAATTGTGTGCCTCAGTCTGCATTCTTGCTCTTCTCCTAAACGTATTGGAAACGCACGAAGAGTAGGCTTCGACTAGATGCTGCGATGACCCTCATGACGACGGGTGCGATGTAGTGGTTGCCCCTGAGAGGCGGCTACGATGGTGTGCAGCATGTCGGACGAACTCGTACTTCGTGCGACGTGTTAGGTACTCGTCAGAGTTTCTGCTCTGGCGGGTGCCGTATAACGTTGGTCGAAGCATATCACTCGGGCTCATCACGGTCCAGTTAGCTCCTCGTCGTCGATGGGTGACTTCCTTCTGGGTTCGTCGGTCACGTTGTCGTTCTCTTGCTCTTTTGGTGCTTCCGTTACATGGGTTTCCACTCGGAACAACACCACTTAAACCGTTACGTATCAATGAGTTAACCCCGTATTAGTACTGGTAAGTGGAAACCCACTTAAACACGGTGTGTGCAGCCTGAAACCGGGGTTTGGGGCTTTGGTGGCCACCTCCGCCCGCCTTTGTGCGCTTTTGGTGCTTTTGCTCAGGGGGTTGCCAAAAGGAATTCCGCCCTTAAGCCCTTCTGATTCAATGCTTTGCCGCTGATTCGTTTTTTCTAATGGCAACCCGTTTAGGTTGCCAGTGCGCAGGCATAAATCGGGGTTTTGGCCTCTGAGAGCCGTTGTGCGGATGGGTGCGTTGGTCATAAGTGGAGTAATCTTGCCCGGCGCTCGGAGGCCGCTGCGGGCCCAGCGATCGAACAGCAGAGGACGGTCAGCTACCGGAGAGCCCGAAGGCCCCCCGGAAGCATCCGCCCGCGCCCACGCGGAGGAGACGCCCGCGAGCGGATTCATGATGAGCACCCCGCCGAGAAGAGGGAGATCGGGGCATTGTTCGGCAGTCCCACCCGTAATCGCAGGATGATCACCGTCGCCTCGTCGGAGGTGCACCGCGAGACGAGCAGGTCTTCGATCACCTCTGCCTTGCCGATCATGCACAAGTTGCGAACCTGCTCCCGGTCACGGTCTGGAGTGGTTGGCTGCGAAGATACTTGGATGACGGCGTGCATTCGAATTACCTCGCCGCGGCCGTCATCTCGGCCTGGCGGGCTTCGGCCTTCTCCGCCTGCGCGCGCTTGCGTTTGCGTTCGCGTGCCGCGTCTACAGCCCGTCCTATGGCTCGGCGCGTGACCGCCACGTCTTCGAACTCGGCCAAGATAGCCGCTGCTGCCTTGTCCTCTCGCCAAATGTGATTTCTATGGGTGACGGACCCTGTCATCGATGGAGCGATGGCGTGCCCGTCGGAGTCGATGAGCTGTAGTTGGAGCGCTTCAAGGACGCTAGACATTCCGGGGATGTTGCAACCCAATCCCTCGATTAACGCCTGCCCTTGACGTACGATCGCGCTAAGTTCCAGAACCTTCTCTCGATACTGCTCCTCCCAAGCACTGCGCCGATCTGCGAACTCGTCGCTTGATGCCTGGCGAAGAGTATTCGCTGATTTCTCGAAATCATCGTCGAGGGTCTGCTCCTTTCCTACGAGGCCGTCGACTCGAAGGCGAGCCTGTTCGAGTTGGTCGCGAAGTTCTCGCAAGCGCTCGCGGGCGCTCACAGGCTTGCTCGCGTCACTGTCCAGTGCGGATTCGGCCTCTGCGGAGGCCAATTGAGCAAGAGCGTCTGCCACGAGGCCCTCAAGTTCATTCCGCTCGTCCTTGGCCTTCTCGATGGCTTGCAGTATTTGCTCCCGCTTCTGAATTACGCCTCGCGCGGCTTCGTTGGTGGATTTCAGTTTCTTGGTCATGATGTGTTGTCTCCTTGATTGATAGGTCGGGTTCTATAGCTCACATGCTTGCGAGGTGCGCTGCGGCCGCCCGCTGGATCAGGCCGTTGATAATCGCTTGGTCTGCGGCCGACGGCTTGTGGTCACCGTTCATGGCCTGGACCGCGGCGAAGGTGTCCCAGCCCAGCAAGCCCGGTAGTCTCTCGGTGCCATGCGGCAATGTAGTGGTGGCGTCGTGCGGCGTTTTCGTAGGTGTGTTCATTGGTTTGATCTCCTTTCGTTGGTGGATAAATTGGGCCATTGGGTGCGGGCCAAGTTCGCTAGTTCCGCAAGTTCTTGTTCGGTTTCGATGAGACTCTCGGCGCGGGGTACGACCGCTTCCAGTTGTTCGTGGAAGTCACGTAGGTGGTTGCTCACCGTCTCCGACTGTGTGGGGTCGCTCGCTGCGATGACGGCCGTACTGAGTAGCGACCGAGCGTTGCCGAGAATGGTTTCTTGCGCCGACCACAGCCGATCGCCTTGGCTAAACTCCAGGCGCTCCTGGAATCCGTAAGCGCTCATGCGTCAGCCCCCACGGAAACCCAGCCATCCCGTTGCGATCGGGCGAATACTTCGAGATAAGGACCAGGGCTAGCGGACTCTACGAGTCCCATGAACTCAGTCGGCTTGGCGCTGTGTTTCCCCGGCCTTGGAGCTGCGAACCACGTTCCGAGATCCTTGCGCTTTAACGGCTGCGATCCCTTCACGCCAAACAGAACTTGCTCGGTGCTGCCACGGTAGTAATTACCCATGCCGATGCTGGGTTTGCACCAGGTCAAACAGGTCACGTAGCGGAAGCCCCACTTCTCCATTAGGGCGAATCCTTTTGGTAGAGAGCGGTTCGTAATCCACAGGTAGAGATGGCAGTCAGTGTCCGACCACTCACCGAGTTGGAAGTCCATCAGCTCAGCGATGGACATCGTTCCGTAGGTGGGTTTTGCGCGACCGAGCTGGTCCTGATCGCCTTCGTCGCTGAAGTCCCACGGCGGGTCAACAACAATGGTGGCGAACCGGGCTTGTGGTTCCGCTTCGCGTACGTCTGACACCGCGATTGCTTCGCGGTTCTCTTCCCGTCGTTCTTCACGGACGCGCTCTTTGATTTCTCGCTTGGCCTGCGTGATGGTCTTTTCGCCCGAGCGGATGGCGGGAATTAAGTCAGGGGCTTTGGCCGCGATACTCTTGGCGTCGGAAACGTAGGTGCGGTTGACCTTGAAGGTCTTACCAACCTTCTCAGTCGCTCGGCCCGAAGAAAGGGTGTCAATTTGTTGACTACCTTCCCGTGATGGCTTACCTGGAGCGGCACTGGCCCCTGCCATCGCCATTCGCTCTTTCGCTTCCTTCTCAAACATCGGCAGTGCGTCGAGCGCAATCACCGCTTGCTGCGAAGCTGTCAAATGCCTGCGATGAAGGTTCTGGCTAACAACCCACTCAGTCGGACCACAACCAGGATCTACCCACTCTTCAAAGCGCGGTTCAACACCAGCGTCATGGCAGGCCTGGAGACGGTTGCGACCGTCGAGAACTTTCCCTTCGTGCAGGACGATTGGGTTTAGTAGGCCTTGCTGGCGAACGTCTGCAGCGAGTTCGCTCAGTTCGTCTGAGCCCAGCAACGGGAATAGCTCAGCGGCTTCGTGTGGCGCGGCGCTGAACTTCTTAGATCGGTAGGCGATCCTCATCGACTTGTACCTCCACGGTCATTCAGAGCGATTACGGTCAGCCGCGGATCGATCAGGCGCCGGTGGCCCACTGGCAACCCAAAACGAATCGCTGTGACTGGGACAACGGCGGAATGACGCCACCGGCAGTAGGAATTCGGCTCAGAAGGACCCGCGTTTTTCTGAGGGCCCCTTACGGCCTCCGGGTCACACGTTGCGCGCGCAGAGCCGCAGAGAGCTTCGCTGGTGTCATGTCGCCGAGTCGTTGAACGACAGACGTCGCCTCTAACCCTGCCTGCGTTGTCCAGTGGGTCAGGCACTCTGTGTCGGGCCCGAAGATGAAGTGGCTGGCGCCGCCCCGGATGCGCACATCCCGGTGTCTCAAGTCTGTGATCGCTTGAACAAGTACGGACGCTGCCAATTTTCGATATCCGTGATTTTCGTCGGTCATGTTGCACCTCATCTGTAAAATGGAAGTGCAAACCGATCAGCCTGCCCAGGCCTGTTCCCAACACCCGTGTTTGGTCGACGTGGGTGTTGCTGTTTGTGATCTCTCGACAGTGCCTCATACGGCACCCGCCTGTCGGAACCGGCCTTCCCGGAGCGTCAAGCTCCATGAACTCTCACGGTTCATGCGGTTCTTGATCTGCTTGAGTTCGATGTCCGCGGCACCAGTCCGCTCGATCGCGTAGGCGATGTCTACCGCACCAACGATGTCCTCGGCACCTCGGAAGACTGATTCCTTGTTTTTTCCTCGGTGATGCAAGATTACGACCGCAACGCCCCGACGAGCGAGTGCGACAAACTTCTCCATCACTCGCGCCATTGCAATGTTGTCGTTCTCTTTCGAGTTGTGAAATCGAGTGAGCGTGTCGAATACGATCACGCCTTGCCGGGCATCGGCCCACTCGGCAAGTTCGCTCGACCCGGGATCGAGAATCTCTCGTCGCTGCGGCAGCTCGACCCAATCACCGAAGTACGTGAAGTCTGCCGATAACTCGTCCGCCCAGTGTTTTGCTTTCCACGATCGTGCGACCTGGCTCTCGGAATTCTCGCGGTCGAGATACAGAATGCTGCGTGGCTTCGGACATTCGAAACCTGCGAATTGGTCTCCGCTCGCTATGCCGCGGCATGCGTCTCGCGCCAACCAACTCTTGTACGTAGCGTAGGCACCGGCGAAAAGGACAACGGACCCCATTGGAATGAGCTGCTCGATCGCCCATTCGACTTCTCTCGCCTTCAGATCACCGATCTGCGTGACACGGCTCCACCAAGGGGAGGCTTCAATGGCCTTCTTGGGAGTCATGCGGACAGTTCCTCCCGTAGTGCTGGCACGGCGTAGTACTTCCGCAAGAACTCGTCGACTTCGGATTCGGGCTGGAAGTCAATGCGGTCAAGCTGTCGTTCCAGGGCATCGATCTGCTCGTTCGCATCGACAACGGCGGCATGGAGATTGCTCAGCTGATCGCGGATCTGAGAGGCCAAGATTCTTGATCCGGCGATGTCCACAGACTCACCCTGTGCCGCTGCTTCGGCGGTGATCGATCGCCGTTCCTCAACCTCGTCACACTCGAGGGAGTCCAGTGTGCCGATGAAGAACACCGCCGCCTCACGGTTTATTCGGAGCCTGCGAATTGCGTCGAGGAGGTAGCCTCGTTTCAGCCACAGGAAGCGAGAGAATCCACGCATCTCGTTCTGCGCCAACTTCAATGACTCGCGTCGCTGTGAGAACGTTGGCGACTGTTGAAGGCCATGGGCAGCGGCTAGCGCGTCGCATGCTGCCGTGAAGCTTAGGGAGTCGCGATGCATGACCCAATCGACGGGACCACCACCTCGCCCGTCTCTAAAGTCGTAGAAGCGATTCGTTTCTCGATATACGGCCACCGCCGTCGGATTGCTGCCATGTGGAGACTTCGTGCGCCCGGTCGGGCCGTTCCAGTTGATCTCTTGGGTCTCGGAGATCAAGTCTGCGATATCGATCGCGGGGTTGAGTTCTTCGGCCAGAATCACGCGGCACCTTCCTTGGCCCATGCGTCGGCGAGGTCGATGGACTCGGTCTTGTCGCTGATCTGGAGCTTTGCGCCTGGATCATAGTCGCGAATAAAGAACTTCCAGTCAGGCGGCGCCTTCTGTCCCGGTTGCTGCCATAACTTCGCGTAGCGAGGACAGTCCGCAATCATTTGGGTAACTAGGTCGAAGGCATCTTGATCAACGCTGACGTCTGGACGGCTGAGAATTTCTTGTGCGATGAGATCCAATCGAGTCCGGGCGGTTCCTGGGTAGGCTTCTCTCAGTAGCCCAAGCTGTTCTGGAAAGTCGTCGCGCGTGCACTCTCCACTTCTCTGTTCTCTAACGCGCGTGCGCGGGTATATAGTGTCCACCCCCTCAGGAAACGAAGGGGACCCCTCCAGATTCCGAGGGGGACCCCCTCGTTTTTCGAGGGACCCTACCTCACTTTCCGTGGGGGTCGGATCGGCGGAACGATAGGCGTCAGATCGGGCGTGCTCATCGATCAGTTCACGGACCTTTTCCGAGTTGAGTTCGTACCAGGAAGGTTCACCGGGTGTGGGTTCGATCGTGATGAGACCGCGCTCGGCAAGATACTTCAGCGCGGCGCGTATACGAGTGTCTCGATAGAGGCCCAGGAGGGCCTCGACCCACTCGTTCATCGAGCGTTGGAATCGTGGTGGCTTGCCGGTGTTACAGAGCGAATCGTAGACGAACCGAAACTCGTTCAGGAGAGCTGCCGCGACCGCATCGCCGCAACAGATCAGCAACAAGATCCGCCTTATCGCCAAGAAGGGGTCCCATGGGGGCAGGGGGATTTGACTCGACCGGCTCATGCTGCCGTCCGGGCACCATCGATTGGCTGCGACTCTTTTAGAGCCTCGAGAGCCTCTTGGATATCTGCGAGATCGAACAACAACTTCGAGGAACTCAAGCGCACAGCCCGAAGGACTGATTTTTTCCTGAGCCGATCCACAGTGCGAGTCGTACAGCCAAGGAGCCGTGCGACCTGCCGCTTGTCCAAATAGGTAGGTGTGGTGTCTGAAGATTGCATCGAGGTGACAACCGCCGCTGCGGCTCACCTAAGATTCTGTTGGTCGAAAAATTGCCTCACAGCCCCAAATGCTAGGGCAATCGCTAGAGCAACTCTGGGGCAATCAAGTTCAGCCGCCAACGCCTCGTGATTACGGGCGTTTGCGCACTCGACGCGTGCGCAAAAGAAACTTATTGCCCTAAGGGCGTCCGGGGTTCTAGGGCAATCGCTAGAGAAGGTGTGACATGTTACGCAGCAGCTTTTAAAGCTCTAGCGATGACCTTGCGAAACCACTGCAGGAGCCGCTGGCTGACGTTCTTATCGCGCCCGCGAGGGTAAGAGTAGAGTTCCGGGAAAGAGTCGGCTTTTAGCTCCCAGCCCGTCCTACTCTCGATGTGCTTGGGCTCATGCCCAGCTTTGTGGAGGGCTTCACAGACCTCCTCCCAATCCTTGCCTTGGGCATTGAGATCGACCACCATGTGCTCGATCGCTCTCTTTGGCTTCGAGGTACGGGTGTATGTCCCAGCCTCTTGCTGGCTTGGCTGCTGTGTTTCGTCGGCTACCTCTTCGGTACTCGGAGGCTCGTCAGTAGTGCTCTTGATCGACTCTGCAGGCTGGCCCTCAGTCGCCGCCGACTCCTGTGCTCCGATCGCCTGGACCACGTCCTCGCGAGCGCGATTCTCCAGCTTGGCAAGCCGTCCGTCCGTCCTCAATCCGAAGAATTCTTCAAGAGCGGCAAGTCGAGTCTGCTCGTCTGTGCCCTCGGGAACAGCCTCAACTAGTTGCTCGAACAGCCGCTGAGTCTGTTCCTTGATGTGGCGTCGGAGCCAAGCCTCTTCGAGGAAGACCTTGAATACCTGCCGACTGATGCCGTTGCGGTCGAATCTAGCGGCGCCAGGCGTGGAGATCTCTCCGCGGGCGAGTGTTACCCATACAGCATTGAAGAACTCGATCGCTAGCTTGCGGACATCCTCGCGCTCGCTAACGGCAGTCACCTCGCCTACCGAGGGTTCGCAGGCGGCCATTGCGATTTCCAGCTCGACCTTCAATTTATCGATGGCCGTTCGTACCTGCCAGGGGCAAACCAAGGGTTGGTCAGCCGCCTGAGCGCGCAGGCCGTCGATAATCGCTTGGTCTGCAGCCGAGGGCTTGTGATCGCCGTTCATGGCCTGGACGGCCGCGAAGACGCTCCACCCGAGTAGAGCCGCCATGCCTTCATCACTGACGATCAGCGGGTCGGCCTCGTCGACACTGGCGCTGCCAACGGTCATGCCATTCTCTATGCGGACTCTGATGCCCTCCATATCCTTCTGATTGTTTTCGGCTGCCGCTATGGCATAGCTCTGGGCGAGTTGGACGCACTCACTGGCGGGGATGCCCGAATCGATCAGCGCCACTCGGATCTCGGTCACGTTTTGCTGCTGGCACGCCAAGGCGATCGCATAGCGACGAGCGAGTTCCCTGTCAGATATGACCGCGACCTCCAGTCGTGGCGCGCCCTGACTCTCTTGCGCGAGCCCTGCCCGCTGATCGGCCGCCCGCTCCCGCCAAGAGTCGGTGATCTCGCAGCGCATCTCCTGCTCTAGCTGGGTCATGTGCGCTCGACCGCCGAGCAAATCCCAAATGGCCGCAACCCGAATATCCTGTGCAGGCGTATCGTGTCTGTGTACCCTGCCTCTCTCGCTGCTGTCTTCGCGCTTCCCTGCAATACGCGCGGCTGTGCCATTCTTCCGACAGCCTTTGATGATCGCGTCAGTGCCAACTCTCAACGCTTGCCGGAACTCAGGCAATACGAGGAGGGCGCGCAGGGCCGTGACTGGAGCTTGAGCGCGGAGAGTACCCTCCAAGCCAGAGTCCCGCACAACCTCGTGCTCAAAAACTAGGCGGAGATTTCCGTTCCAGATGAAGTCGGCTAACGGCAGGTCATCTGGTGTCGAGAAGTCGCTCGTATATTCTCGGGCGACCGCCTTACACGCAGCGTCGAAGCACTTCTGAGCCGCACGTTTCTGACGGGCGGGGTCTGCGGCTTTGGAAACAGCCTTGAGGAACTTCTGCTTGGCCCCTTCGATATCGGCGAAGGTCTCGGGCAGAAGATTCGTTGGTGGGCGAGTAAGATGATCGCCCGACTGAAACTCTGGTAGCTCTGAGAACATCATGCCGCCTCCTGTCAACGGCACCTGAAGTTTGAAATAGACCGCCCCCGGCAGGGTCCGAGTTGTCGCCCCAGTAGCGAACTGGAGCCAAGCGGCCGCCTTCATCATACAAAAGTTTGTCGGAATGTTTCGGGGACAAGGGTCGTACCGATGCCAAGCGAGGCACTGGATAGCTTTGAGGTGCAGCGATCATTAGCCTGTTCGGCGTAGATTTCTCGACTGAAACGCTCCTGTTTCCAACCCTTCCGCCTCAGGCCCAATAGCGGTTACCCTGCTCGACGAGCACGATCACAGAAAAGGAATCGAAGCACTAAATGACATTGAATCAGATACATGGCTCGATGGTCGCGGGTGAGCCTGAGGCTGCGTCCGCACTGTGTCCGAAAATAAAGGCGCCGGGTCAGGATCGCGTTTACCCCCTCGATGCCATGAGGTCGGGCAGGTGGAAAATACGTGTACCCTTGACTCACTGAGACTGCCCCTCTCAAAAATTCCGGGGGTATCTGGCAAGAACATCGGCCCAAAAAGGTCTCGAAAGACCTCAAGATTTCAGGCGGTTGAGAAGGGGAATGAACCGATTTCAGGATCCCTGAACGTGTTGCATCGACCGCTTGAGCTGGCACCCAATAATCGGAAGTAACAGATCATCGCCCAGTCATGGTTATGATGTTTCCTCACGCGCGACCGGGCCTCGTCCGCAACGTCGGCCCAATCGACTGGGAGCAGACTATCCCCAAAGAAAAACGCCTCTTGCGAGGCGTTTTTCGAGGGCGCTGATCGGAATCCGGTCAGCGGAGCCTTTCGTGACAAAAGTCCTTACTATAATCAGTCGGACAAGCGCCGCTCAGATACACTTCCCCCGATTATTGGGAACATTTCACCGCTTGTCAAGGCCTAGTAGAAGTAATGATGAACCATAGCGCGGAGACTACTCTTGGAATCGATCTCGGCTCGAACTCTGTTGGGTGGGCTCTGACATCGCCAGATGGGATCGTGGCGATGGGGTCTCGCATCTTTGCGGAGGGCGTGAGTGCGGGCATCGAGCAAGGCAGGGAGGAGTCTCGCGGAGTTGAGCGTCGCGAAGCGAGGCAGTTGCGGCGGCAAACCGACCGCAGGGTACGACGACTGTCCAAGGCCTACAACCTGCTGGCTGGCGCGGGGCTTCTACCACCTGCCGCGAAGAGTAGACATCTGGCGCTCCAAAATCTGGACGTGGAACTCGGTAAGAGGCACGCCAGTCAGGAGCCAGGGGCCGCGCACACTCTGATGTATAGACTGCGCGCTCGGGGACTCGATCAGAAGCTAGAAGCTGACGAACTGGGTCGTGCTCTCTACAGCTTGGCGCAGCGGCGGGGCTTTAAGTCGAATCGAAAGACGCTCGCCAAGGAGGACGAGGAAGAAGGGCAAGTGAAGGAGGGGATAGCCCAGCTTCGGAAGGAGATCGAGGAGTCGGGCGCACGAACTCTCGGAGAGTACTATTCGAAGCTCGACCCGGTGAAGGCGAAGCAGCGAATCCGAGCCCGCTGGACACATCGGGACATGTTCGAGGGCGAATTCGATCAGCTGTGCGCGGCTCAGCAGATGCACCACTCCGAAGTTCTCACCGATGCGTTTGTCGCACGATTACGCGAGGCGCTGTTCTATCAGCGGCCTCTCAAACCGATCATGCCGGGGAAGTGCGACTTGGAGACGAGTGAGTATCGTGCTCCGATTGCTCATCCGTTGAACCAACGGATTCGGCTGGTACAGGTGGTGAACAATCTGGAGATCGTGCCACCGACCGGTCTCGGAGTGCCGGAGCCATTGACCGATGACCAGCGCGACCTGTTGATCGAGACGCTGGAGCGCGACGGCGATTTGACTATGGCCGCCGCACGTAAGTTGATCGGCATCAAGGGTCGAGGCTGGAAGTTCAATCTTGAGGAAGGCGGCGAGAAGCGCCTCGTTGGCAATCGAACCTCGTCGAAGATCGCGGAGGCCATCGGCGATGCCTGGACCTTGCTGCCGCTTGGCGACCAAGCGAAGCTTGTCGAGGATCTGTTGTCGGATAAGGAATCCGAGGAGCTTGAGGAACACCTCAAGGGTCGATTTACCGCAGCGCAAGCCGCAAGGTTGGTCGGGGTTCGGATTGAACAGGGATATGCGTCGTTGTCGCTTAAGGCGATTCACAAGCTGATTCCTTTCATCGAGGCAGGGGACCGATACGGCGCCGCACGGCATGAACTCTATGGAGACATGGATCGGACAGGGGTGCCACTAGACAAACTGCCACCTGCTCGAGAGAAGTTTGGTAACTTGCGGAACCCTGCGGTGGAGCGGTCGCTCTCGGAACTCCGCAAAGTGGTCAACGCGGTCGTTGCCACGTACGGTAAGCCAGACCGCATCCATCTGGAGGTGGCGCGGGATCTAAAGAACCCGAAGAAGAGGCGAGAGGAAATTTGGAAACGTCAGCGCGCGAATCAGAAATCACGGGAAAAGGCGGCAGCTGGAATCATAGCGGAGTTTCCCAACTTTCAGCCCAGGCGCGACGACCTGCAAAAGCACCTGCTCTGGGAGGAGTGCAACGGCATTTGCCCCTATACCGGTCGGTCGATCTCGCTGAATGCTCTGTTCGGCGACGATGCGCAGTTCGAGATCGAGCACATTATTCCGAGGAGCCGATCGCTGGATAACTCGTTCAATAACAAGACGCTCTGTACGGTGGAGGCCAACCGCGACAAGGGGAACCGAACGCCCTACGAACACTTCAGTCATGACGCGGCGGCTTGGGAACAGATCCTTCAACGGGTGCGGCGGTTCAGAGGGGCTTCCGCGTACCAGAAGCTGCGCCGGTTTGAGATGAAGGAGGTCACAACGGAGGACTTTCTCGAACGTCAGCTCAACGATACCCGCTATGCGTCGAAGCTATCGGCGGAGTTCGTAGGACTGCTCTATGGCGGAAGAAACGCTGACGGAAAACAGCGGGTCCAGGTTAGCCCGGGACTCGCCACCTGGCAGCTAAGGAACGAATGGGGGCTCAACAGCATTTTGAATGACGGACCGACGTCGGATGGCGGGCAAGTGCTCAAGACACGGGATGACCATCGGCACCATGCAGTGGATGCTCTCGTCATCGCCTTGACGACGAACGCCACGGTCAAGCAACTAGCGGACGCCGCAGCTTATGGCGACCGTGATTCGAGACGGGAACCCTGCTCGCCGCCGTGGCCGGACTTTGTCGACAGCGTGCGCAAGAGCGTGGATGGCATCGTGGTATCGCACCGAGTGGATCGCCGAGTGCGGCGCAAGATGCACAACGATACGTTCTACAGCAAGCCGTACGAACGGACGGTGAAGGGGAAGACCGTGGAGGTTCGCCGGTATCGGAAGTGGCTGCAAAACCTTTCGACGAAAGAAGTTGAGGGAATCGTTGACCCTGCGGTGCGTGACGCTGTGCGAAAGAAGTTGGAGGAGATCGGCGATCCCAAGAAGTTTGCCGAAGAGTCGAACTTGCCGACTCTACCAAGCCGTAGGGGTGATGCGACGATTATTCGTTCAGCGCGGATCGAACGGGTGCAATCGGTTCAAGCCATCGGCGAGGGTGATCGACAGCGCTTCGTCGAACTGGGCTCAAATCACCATTTGGAAGTGTTTGCTGTCTTGGATAAGGACGGGAACGAGACGAAATGGGATGGACGGTTGGTCTCGACCTACGAAGCGATGCAGCGGTTGCGAGCAAGGAGGCATGGTGAAGAGACGCCGTTGGTACAGCGGGACCATGGACCAGGAACGCGGTTTAAGTTTTCGCTGAGTTCGGGAGAGATGATCGAGTTGGATGATGGCGGTGGAGCGCGACTATGTGTTGCGCGGACCATCAGTCAACAAGGGGAGAAGAACGGACGACGACCGGCTCCAATGGTGGAGTTCGTTTCGTCAACGGATTCCCGGCTGAAGAAGGGAATTAAGCAGGCGAATGCGTGGGGGGCCAATCCGGTCAACACTCTCCGCAAGTTTGGATGTCGAAAGGTGGTTATCAGTCCCGTGGGCGAGGTCATCGAAGCTCATGACTGACCGAATTCTCGACCTTTCTGAAGCAGCAGTTTCGCTGAAAGTTCGTCACGAGCAGCTGATCGTCGAGCCACCCGGCGGGGTTCCGGCGTCGGTACCGCTGGCCGATATCGCCGTCGTCGTCGCGTCGCATCCGCATATTCGTTATACGCAGGCTGTGTTAGCCGGACTTGCGGAGCATGGTGGCATTCTGGTGGCGTGCGATCGGCGGTGCTTCCCAGTCGCGATGATGTTGCCGTTGGACGGTCATTATATTCAGGCCGAGAGATTCGCTCGCCAGGCGCGGATGTCATTGCCCACGAAGAAGCGCTTGTGGAAGCAGATTGTGCAGGCAAAGATCAGGTCGCAATCGGACGTGCTCAAGACGCTTCACAGCGAAGACGGCGGGCTTGGTACCATGGCACAAAAGGTCCGTTCGGGCGATCCTCGGAACCTAGAGGCGACGGCGGCTCAACGCTACTGGCCGCGACTGTTCGACGACCCGAAGTTTCGACGCAATCGGGACGCTGAAGACCAGAACCAAGACTTGAACTATGGGTACGCGGTACTGCGAGCCATTGTTACTCGTGGGATTGTTGCCGCGGGGCTGCATCCGTCGCTGGGCTTGCATCATAGCAACCGGTATAACGCGTTTGTTTTGGCGGATGACCTGATGGAACCATATCGTCCACTGGTGGAGCATGCACTCGCGTTGTCCATCCGCGAGTGGGGCTTGCGTAAGCAGTTTGATCGGGCTGCCAAGACGGATGTTCTCGATGGATTGCTACGTCGGTTTGAAAGTAACGGTGAATCGAGAACGCTGTTCGACTGGGTTCGGAAGTTGACGGCGTCGCTGGCGACGGTCTGCATGGGAGAACGTCGAGAACTGGTGATCCCTCGATTACGTTATGGGGAGACGAATACTCTACACAAGCCGATGGGGCGTGAAGTAACCGGTGCCGAGACGGTGGGAGGGATGCTCAAGGCGGATGGTGCTTAGCTTCCGATGCCACTGTTTTCGCAGTATCGAGCCATGTGGCTTTTCGCAATGTTTGATTTGCCGGCAAGCGATCGGGAATCTCGGCGTGAGTACACTCGCTTCCGTAAGGCTCTCCTGAAGCAAGGCTTCACGATGTTGCAATATTCGGTCTATGCACGTCACGTGCCCAGTGAGGAAGCGGATCAGGCTTACCGAATGAGAGTGCAGCATTCGTTGCCAGCGGATGGGCAGGTTCGACTGATGTCGATCACGGATCGGCAGTTCGCCAAGATGGACGTGTTTCTTGGGAAAAAGCGGAAGGAACCGGAGCCGGTACCAATGCAGAGGCTTCTTTTTTGAAAGTGGAGCAAGCAAAAACTCCCGCCAAGTCAATGACTTGGCGGGAGTCTAAGTGTATCTGAGCGGGGCTTTCCGACCAACCACAGCTTCAGCGGCGAACAGCTCCAGTGTATCTGAGCGGGGCCAGCAGTGTGGTGGGTCGCCTTGAGCAAGTGTATCTGAGCGGGGCTTTCCGACCAACCACAGCGCTAGCCGTTACGTAGTGCTAAGGAAGCGTCTAGTGTATCTGAGCGGGGCTTTCCGACCAACCACAGCCGCGACCGCTACGACAATCCATCTGAGCCTTTCCGACCAACCACAGCACGCTATGACAATCGCCTATCAGTGTATCTGAGCGGGGCTTTCCGACCAACCACAGCCCGAATGCACCCACGTGGGCCAGCATAGACCGCCTAGTGTATCTGAGCGGGGCTTTCCGACCAACCACAGCGGGTTGCAGCCGCGTTGACGACGTACTCTCAGTGTATCTGAGCGGGGCTTTCCGACCAACCACAGCATCCAGCCGTGGATGTGGCGACGGCCAAGTGTATCTGAGCGGGGCTTTCCGACCAACCACAGCGACTGGTGTAAGCGTATTGCCGCCTAGTGTATCTGAGCGGGGCTTTCCGACCAACCACAGCAGTCGAGTACGGAGGCCACAGGTTACCTCTAGTGTATCTGAGCGGGGCTTTCCGACCAACCACAGCGATCCCTTACGCGCGGCGTCTCGTAGGTGCAGTGTATCTGAGCGGGGCTTTCCGACCAACCACAGCCTCAACCACCGGGACGTAATGGATCGGTTCAGTGTATCTGAGCGGGGCTTTCCGACCAACCACAGCGCTTCCTCAGCGCGTTCCTGGGAGCGTTCAAGTGTATCTGAGCGGGGCTTTCCGACCAACCACAGCGCCTTTGAACTACGCCGCCCCTGGAAAGTGTATCTGAGCGGGGCTTTCCGACCAACCACAGCGGATCACATAGCGACGTTCACCGTCGACGTAGTGTATCTGAGCGGGGCTTTCCGACCAACCACAGCTCCGACCTGATAGACTTACTCAAAAGCTTCAGTGTATCTGAGCGGGGCTTTCCGACCAACCACAGCGAAACGTGGGTAACATTCCGCAAGGGCGAAAGTGTATCTGAGCGGGGCTTTCCGACCAACCACAGCGCGTCGACGGCGGGATTGACGACTTTGTTAAGTGTATCTGAGCGGGGCTTTCCGACCAACCACAGCCGAGGTCCAGTGGGGCACGCGATGGGTCGACGTGAGTGTATCTGAGCGGGGCTTTCCGACCAACCACAGCACAGGTCCACGCCAGGATCCATTGACGGTCAAAGTGTATCTGAGCGGGGCTTTCCGACCAACCACAGCGAGACGTTGCGGGCAATCGACGCCTTGCCTAGTGTATCTGAGCGGGGCTTTCCGACCAACCAGAGCTATGGGGCGGACGCAACGCGCAACGCAAGTAGTGTATCTGAGCGGGGCTTTCCGACCAACCACAGCTAAAGTCCTGCCAGGCAAGCGTCGCCTGGAAGTGTATCTGAGCGGGGCTTTCCGACCAACCACAGCCGATCTGATGAACCTTGCCGTCGAGATCTTAGTGTATCTGAGCGGGGCTTTCCGACCAACCACAGCGACGTATTAGATTGATTGGTGTTTGGTTTTAGTGTATCTGAGCGGGGCTTTCTGGAACAGGCCTGCTAATTAACCTATTTCTGGTTGCTTCCGATAAGTCCTGCCAATTCAACCGCTCGATGCGACGTAAGCACTAAACCGTTGAGCAGGAGTCTCAAACTAGGTGCCTGGCGGGGCAGTTCGTTGAGCTGTCGTGCGATCTTGCCCAGACGGTGCCGGTCGTGTAGCAACACCGTTACGGTGGGTCTCCTGGCTCAGAGTCGATGGCGGGCGATCCAGCAAGCGGGCGATCGTCTTCGACTACTCCCCTCGTCCCCAGCGATCCCACAACTCGGCCAGATCCGCCGCCGTGTACGCTCGCCTCTTCCTCGTCTGCTCTCTCTGTTCTTCTTGCATCCACTTCTCCTTCTCGGTGAAGTGTTGCATCGACCTGTTGAGACCACCTCCAATATAGGAAGTAACTCTCAGCCGCTCCTGGTAATCCTGATGCAAGCGCCGGCTTGGGAGGGGCGTTCTAGCGTGCTGAGGAACTGTCTTTGGCATCGATTTAGCACGGGAATCACTTCCACGGGCGACCCAGGCCAATCGATGTGAGCATTCCTTGGGAATTGTTTTTCGCTGTTCCCACATCCGTCGAGTCGTGGCACACTTCTTCGTATGACACCAAAGAAGGCCGCCAACACTCGTGCAAGGAAGGGAAGGTCGCGTAGCCGTCGGACCCATAAGCAACTCTTCATTGACAAGCTGGCCGAGTTAGCAGGACAGGAACAGAAGCTGATTGGGAACATAACGCTCCGTGCGGCGCTTGACTGGGACGAGTCTCGTTATAAGCGCATCCGGGAGGAGCTGGTCGCGCAGAATCAGATAGTCGTAGGCCGAGGGCAGGGAGGCAGCGTTGGGCTTGCGACCGCGCTTGGGTCAAAGGGCCTTACTCTGTTCGTGTCCTACTGTCACGCGGATGAGGACTTCAAGAGCGATCTATTAAAGCACCTCGAGCCCCTTCAACGTTTGCACCTCATCGAAACGTGGCACGATCGGAAACTCAATGCCGGTGAGGAGTGGGACAAAGTTATCTCGTCAAACCTTGAGAAAGCTGATATAGTGCTGCTCCTGGTCAGCGTCGACTTTATCAACTCGGCATATTGTTATGACGTCGAACTCGAACGAGCCCTCGAGAGGCATGCTGAAAATCATGCTCGGGTCATCCCGGTAATTCTTCGGCCATGCATGTGGAACCAGGCGCCATTTGCGAAGTTGCAACTGTTGCCAAAGGACGCACGAGCGGTCTCTCTCTGGACGAATCGGGATGAAGCGCTGCTCAACGTTGCGGAAGGAGTTCGACAAGTCGCGGAGGAGCTTCTCGCTTCTTCCTGATCCGCCGAGATCCTCTCAGCGGAGTTGCCTGACTGTCGCTCGATATCGACGACATGATCGTTCGCGGCGCCCAGGCGAACCACGGAGATCGCCACGAAGGTGGAGTATCCTGACTCACAACTGCGGTCGCCCTGGGTGACGGCCTGATTTTGGAGGACTGGAGGAATGCAGTTATCGAGAAGAGAGCTGACGCTGCTGTTTCCTGCGCTCGCGGCGGCCCAGAGTTCCAATGAAGCCAGATTGCAGCCGTCCGCGGCGGTCCCTTTTGAGGACATGACGGTGCGCACGGAGCGTCTTGACGGTGGCGGTGTGTTAGCTGAAACGACGGGCCTCACCAAGTCGTCTGCTCGATGGCCAAAGGCTAGCCTTTGTGCGCGGCCTTCTCCTTGCGCCGCTGCGCCCAGTACTTCTTCATGCGGGCGGATGCGGCCGTACCGCCTTGCAGGACGGCGATCGCTTGATCCAACCGATCTCGTTCCGCGATAAGGACGCTCAGAACATTGTTCGTGCCTTCGGTCATGCGTGGAAAATCATAGCACGCATAGTTTTAAATCGGGACTTGAGCTTGCTCTCCATCAACGGCATCCGGGAGCTTGGCTGGCCGACGCCAGTAGCCCAAAACCTGCCGCGGTGCTTCTCTCCGGTAGTTTGGCGGCTGTTTGCGCTCCAGAGGTCGGGGCGACCAATCCGTAGGGCCCTCGCCGAGTAACTTCCTACAAGTCCGGTGGTCTCAAGCGGTCGACGCAACACCCGGCGCGAAGGGAGAGCGTGAAGCGTAAGCCAAAGAAAGCAAAGGCGAAGCGGCGAGGACGCTCCGCTCTCATCTGCATGTCATTGCAGTACAACGAGTTACGCAATTGCGATTAATGGCTTCCGCTTGTAGGCAAGCCCCTTGCCGCTCTCATCGCTAAGACATTTCGGTTGAACGACTTAGGCCTAGTGTTGCGTTGACCGGTTGAGCCGGCACCCAATATAGGAAGTAACTCTAATGCCACACTGGCAGCCCTTTCAGGAGTACCAAGAGGGTACAATTCCCCTGTCATGATGGTGGGCCAGAGCATCAGCCACTACAAGCTCGTCGAGAAGCTCGGCGAGGGCGGCATGGGTGTCGTTTACAAGGCTGAAGACACCAAGCTCAACCGCCAAGTGGCGTTGAAGTTCCTGGCTCAACATCTGCTAGACGATGCGGAAGCAAAAGAACGCTTTCTGCGCGAAGCCCAAGCCGCCGCCGCTCTCCACCACCCCAATGTCTGCCCTGTCTATGAGATCGACGAGGTCGATGGTAAGACGTTCATCTCGATGGCGTTTCTCAAGGGCGAGACGCTGGAGGCCCAGATTTCCGAGGGCCCTCTGCCCATCAAGGATGCCCTCGACATCACTCGCCAGGTAGCCGACGGGCTACAGGCTGCTCACGCGGAAGGCGTCGTCCACCGCGACATCAAGCCAGCGAACATCATCATCTCGCCCGAAGGCCGACCGACCATCATGGATTTTGGCCTAGCGAGACTCACCGAAGCCTCCCGTCTCACCAAACTAGACACCGCCATGGGAACGGTCGCCTACATGTCGCCCGAGCAAGCGCAAGGCATGGAGGTCGATAGTCGCTCGGATCTCTGGTCGTTGGGTTGTGTTCTCTATGAGATGGTCTCGGGTCAACGGCCCTTCCAGGGCCAATACGATCAAGCATTGCTCTACGAGATCGTCCACGAAGAAGTCGCTCCTCTGACTTCGGTTCGGGCAGGTGTACCGATGGAACTCGAGTTCATCGTCGGCAAGTGCCTGGCGAAAGACAGAGACGATCGTCATCAAGCTGCCAAAGAGATTGCGGTTGACGTCAGGACCCTGGCCGAAAAGCTCAAGTCGGGCCACTCAACGATCTTGCATACCGCGCCGATGACCGGTGCTGTCCCGGCAACGATGACGGCGGCCCAGACGTTGAACCCGGCGGAGGCGCTTCCGCCGGGCGCCGTGATTGTCCAACAGAAGAACCAACGGCTGTTGCAGGCAGTGGCAGTAGTGGCGACTCTACTGCTGCTGGCTCTCGCGTTCGTTCACTTCACCCAGGCCCCACCCGAGACGCCGGAGTCAACCGTCACCCGCTTCTCGTTCGCACCGGAGGGCCTGGGTCAGTCGTCGTCCATTTCCCCAGACGGCAAGTACATCCTGTATACCGCTCAGACAGACGGTGAACCCAGCCTTTGGCTGCGACCGCTCAGCGACGAATCCGCGCGCCAATTGGCAGGGACCGAAGGAGCGATAGACGGCTTCTGGTCGCCCGACAGCTCGTGGATTGGGTTCGGTACCCGCACTGAACTCAAAAGAGTCTCGATCCACGGCGGCAGCCCGATCACGCTCTGTGAATTGCCGGGCACCGGCTTCTTCGCTCTCCTAGGTGGCACGTGGAGCCCCGACGATGAGCGCATCGTGTTTTCCTCGAACCGCCAGCTCTATGAGGTCGCCGCCCGTGGTGGCCAGCCAGAGTTGCTATTCGACTCCAGCGACAGTCCTCGGCCAGGTTCCTTCGACCCTCACTTCTTGCCAACTGGCCGTGGTCCTGCGGCGCTCGTCTATGTAGCGGCCACAGGCCCCTCCGATAGCTGGGTGGCAGTGTTGAACTTGGAGACTGGGGAAAGTCGCGAACTCGGTCCCGGCGACCGGGCTGTCTACTCGCAGAACGGCTACTTGATTCACGGGCCCACTGACGGCGCTGAACCCGGACTGTGGGCTTGGCCTTTCTCGCTAGAGACACTGGAGTCGACCGCGGACTCATTCCCGATCAGCACAGCCGGTCTAGCCGCCACCCTCTCGCGAGACGGTACGCTGGTGTATCTCGACCAGGTCGGAGGCAGTTCGATCAGGACGCTCGTCTGGCGCGACCGCACCGGAGAATTGCTGGAGACACTTGGCCAGCCGCAGAACATGGCGCATCCCTCCCTCTCGCCCGACGGCCAACGGGTCGCGGTGAGATCGAATGAGAGTGGATGGTTCTCAACAATGACATCTGGATCCACGATCTGATCCGCTCCACCAAGACTCGGTTGACGTTTGACGAGGTGACCGAGAACCAACCGGCATGGTCGCCCTCGGGTCGGGAGATCGCCTACCGGCACCGTGGCGGTCAGACAGAGAGCCTGATGCGGAAGGCTGCCGACGGTACGGGTGAGGCTGTCGTTCTGGTCGAGTCGGAAAGCAACCTCCGCTGGCCGGACTGGTCTCACGATGGTCGCTATCTGGTCTATATCGAGGAAAACAGCGACACTCAGCGGGATATCCGCTATGTCGAGTTGGGGAGCGACGGCGCTGCTTCAGAACCGGTGACGTTTCTCAGTACGCCAGCCAGCGAGGACCGACCCCAGCTTTCGCCGGACGGCCGATTTCTGGCCTATATGTCCACCGAATCGGGCCGTAATGAGATCTACGTGCAGCCGTTTCCCAACGGCGCTGGCAAGTGGCCGGTGTCTGTCAACGGAGGAACCCAGCCGCGCTGGAGCAGCGACGGCAGTGAGTTGTTCTACACGGAGGGCTCGACGCTGATGGCCGTTTCCGTCTCTACCGAGCAAGGCTTCACCCTGGGGCAGCCCCAGATGCTCTTTGCATCGCCCGACTTGGCCTTGGCTGGCGGCAGTCGCAATTACGACGTCTCCGCCGACGGCCAACGCTTCGTGATGACCATGGACGTAGGAGACGGCGACGAGGAGGCTGCACCCCCCTCCATCCGCATCGTCGAGAACTGGTACGAAGAATTTCGCGATAGGGACGAGTAGCAAGCCACCGGAATCGCAGTCCCGAATCGAGCTTCGCCGAGTAACTTCCTACAAGTCCGGTGGTCTCAAGGGGTCGATGCAACACCCGGCGCGAAGGGAGAGCGTGAAGCGTAAGCCAAAGAAAGCAAAGGCGAAGCGGCGAGGACGCTCCGCTCTCATCTGCATGTCATTGCAGTACAACGAGTTACGCAATTGCGATTAATGGCTTCCGCTTGTAGGCAAGCCCCTTGCCGCTCTCATCGCTAAGACATTTCGGTTGAACGACTTAGGCCTAGTGTTGCGTTGACCGGTTGAGCCGGCACCCAATGTAGGCAATGACCCCTGAAACAGGCTATTTCAGCGCTCCCAGAGAGCCCAGATTGGGCTATTTCCTACATTTCCAATGCAGGAAGGAACTCAGAAGCCTTCCCGAAGTCCCTTCCGGCAGCACCCACGTTCGTGATCGACGTAGATCGTGCGCAGTTCGCGGACGGCGGGATCGACAGACTGCATGCTACTCTGCCTCGCATGTCCAAAGTCGAAGGCTTCGCAGCCGCTCGCCCTTGTTACCGAATCTTTCGTCTGAGTCGGTTTACCATCCGGCTCCTGGTCTTAGGTCTCACTGTTTGTTCCGCCGGTTTCTCTCAGGAGGCACCGTCCGGCTCCAGCCGCGTGCGCATCATCGCCACTCACGACTTGCACGGCGTTCTGCATGCGAGCGTACGGCCACGGTCCGACGGCAGGCCGGTCGGCGGCATCGCCGCACTGAAGGCTACGGTCAACGCGCTCAGGGCTGAATGCGCTTGTCCAGTTGTATGGGTCGACGGCGGCGATCAGATGCATGGCACGCTGGAGTCCAATCTCGCTCAAGGTGAGGCCGTTGTCGCGCCCTTCAATCACATGGGGTTGGACGCCGCCGCAATCGGAAATCACGAATTCGACTGGGGCGTGGACACCCTCGTTACCCGGCAAAGCGAGGCAGATTACCCCTGGCTTGCGGCCAACATATTCAGGGCCGACAACGGAGAGAGGCCGGAGTGGGCCCAGCCGTTTACGATCGTAGAGCGCGACGGCGTTCGGGTGGGTGTCATCGGCTACACATGGGCAGGCACGCCTCGGACGCAATTACCGGCTGTCACCGGGCCTTACGAGTTTCGTGGCGGATACTCCGCGATCCGCGATGTGCTCGACGAGGTATGGTCACAGCAGCCAGACTTCGTCGTCATAGCGGCTCACGCCGCCGGCGATTGCAGAGCAAACCCGTGTGCTGGGGAGATGGTCGATCTGGCGGCGCAGATTCCGCCAGGCCGGGTTCATTTGATCGCAGGAGGACACGCCCACGCGCCCGGTCAAGGCGTCGTCAACTCGATCCCAATCATCCGGGCGGGATCGAGCGGCAGCGCCGTCGCATCTGTCGACTTGTACCGCCTTGAGGATGGCTCTCGATCCTTCGAGGTATCGGTCGAAACCGTGTATGCGGACACTGTAGAGGGAGACCCGGATGTGGCGAACCTGCTGGCGCCTTACCTGGCTGCTGCAGACGCCGTTGGGCAGGTCCCGGTAACGACCTTGGCGGAGCCGATCTCCCCCTTTGCCGGCCCAAGCGACCGCCGTCTCGGACATCTGGTTGCTGACGCGTCGCGCCTGCAAGCGGGTGCAGACGTCGGAATGCAGCATCCTCAGGTTCTTAGGTACCGCCTGCCGGGCGGCACGGTCACCTACGCGGATGTTTATCGGGTCATACCCAGCGACGACATGGTGGTCAAGGTCACCATCACCGGAAGCCAGATTCGGCAGCTCATCGAACTGGTTGGCCCGCGGTACTATTTCTCCAACCTGCTTGTCGAATTCGACCCTGCCTCAGCGTCAGGCAGCAAGGTTGTATCTCTCAAACATGGCACGCCAATCGGCGACGAGCAGGCTTACACCATGGCGACCAATGATCTTCTGGCCGAAGGCGGCGCCGGATTGGCGATGCTCGCACCGCTGCCGCGAGAAGCGCTCGACGTCAAAGTCCGCGATGCGTTTATTCAGCGGCTTCGGGAGTTGCCCACTCCTGTCTCCCTGCCGATTGAAGAGCGCACGACCGTCCTGCAAGCTCAGTGAGGTACCGGTCGCAGTTTCGACTTGCCCGGGCGGGAACAGCCAGACTGACCAGTCGGCGTCTTCCGCAGTCTAGGCCGTTGGTTCCACGAGTTGCAGTAGTGGTTTGCCTCGTTTGCTGCTGTGCGACTTGTAACTTCCTACAAGTCCTGCCGGCTCAAGCGGTCAACGCAACACAAGCGTCAAAACGTTCTGCTGGAGTTTCAAACTCCAGCGTCTTGCGGGGCCGACCGTTCAGCCTGCGAGCGATCCTGTCCAGGTGCTCTTGTGAGTGTACGGATAAGTCGGTTCCCTTGGGGAAGTACTGTCTCAACAGACCGTTCGTGTTCTCGTTCGATCCGCGTTGCCAGGGGCTCTGCGGATCGCAGAAGTACACGTCGATGTCCGTCGCTAGGGTGAAGCGTTTGTGGTCGGCCATCTCCAGCCCGCGGTCCCAAGTCAGCGACTTGTAGAGCACGCCCGGCAATTGCCGGGCGTGCTCGATCAGCGCCGAGACGACGGTTGCGGTGTCCTTGCCGGAGACCTTCACCAACATCACATAACGGGTGTGACGTTCGACCAGCGTGACGATGTAGGTGTTGTTCGATCCGGCTAGAAGATCCCCTTCCCAGTGACCGGGTACGGCCCGGTCTTCGACCGAGGCCGGGCGTTCACTAATCGAGATCAGATCTCGAATCTGTCCGCCGCCACGGCCCTTGCGGCTGGCCTGCGGGGAGCGGCGAATCGTGCGCTTGGAACGCAGACACAGGGTCAGTTCTTTCTTCAAAGCCCCACGGGCTTGGATGAAAAGACTGCGATAGATCGTTTCGTGTGACACGTAAAGTGACTCGCGGCCCGGATAGGTCCGTTTCAGCCAGCCGGCAATCTGTTGCGGAGCCCAGTCCTCGCGCAGCTTCTCTTCAACCAACTGGCGGAGCTGGGGACAGCGTAGCAGCCGACACGACTTGGGACGCTGTGCTCGCTTCCTGGCCTGCTTGTCCGCCTCTGCCGCCCGATAGCGGTTCGAACCTCCGTTGCGGCGGACCTCGCGGCTCAGGGTCGATGGCGCACGACTCAGCCTGCGGGCGATCTGTCGCAGCGACTGCCCACAGACAAGGCCTCGGGAGACCTCCTCCCGCTCCGCCAACGTCAACGCCTGAGGCGAGCGGCAGCGCGTTCGCGGGCGGATGCCGCCGTAGCGCAACAGCAGCCAGTAAACCGACGGACCTCTGTCCATTACACGGGCGATCGTCTTCGACGACTCTCCGCGTCCCCAGCGATCCCACACCTCAGCGAACTCCGCCGCCGTGTACCTCCGCCTCTTCCTCGTCTGTTCCTTCTGTTCTTCTTGCATCTACTTCTCCTTCTCGGTGAAGTGTTGCATCGACCCCTTGAGACCACCCCGAATCGCGGAAGTGACCCTTTACGGTGAAGCGGGTGCCGAGCCGCAAGTTGGACGAAACGGGCGACGTAACGGCTAGTTTGGCGGTAGGTGTTGATAATTCGCGATCCCACGAGCAATCAGGCCGGTGGGTCCCCGAGCCGCCTTTCCAGTCACTCAGGAATCGAAAAACTTCGGGTAGCTGGAACGGTTGTTATCAGCAGCAATCCATGGAACCGCCGAAGAGGTGTAGAATTGGCGCGTCGTGATCAGCTCCAAGATCTACTGTGCCCCGGTCTTCTTACTTCTCTGCGTGTCAGCACTCCTGGCCCAGCAGCAGTCCGGCCCGCGCGCCGAGAGAAACACCAAACTGCTCCTGGAGCGCGTCGCCGCGGCACCTCGCCTCCCCCTCAGTGGTGAGTTTCTGCCGCTCCAACGGCCGCACAAAGACTGGAAGATCAGGATGCCGACCTCCGTCGCGGTCGGTCCGAATGGCGTCTTCTACGTTCTGCAGCGCGGCTCGGACGCCAACCCAGTCATCGCCTTCGATGCCCAGGGCAAAGTATTGCGCTCTTGGGGAAAGGGGCTTTACACCATCCCGCACGCCATCCGCGTCGACCCCGACGGTAACGTCTGGACGGTCGATTCCGGCAGCTCGCAGGTCTACAAGTTTAGTCCCGAGGGTAAGCAGCTCCTGCACATCGACGTCGGCGAGATGCCCGATAAGGAGAGCCGATTCCGAGGGACTTCTGACATAGCCTTCGCCCCGGACGGCAACTTGATCATCGCCGACGGGTACGGCAACGCGCGTATTCTCGAATACACCGCCGACGGTCGCCGGGTCCGCGAGTTCGGCAAGGAGGGAACCGGGCCAGGCGAGTTCAACCTGCCCCACGCAGTGGCGATCGACGAACGAAACATCATCTACGTAGGGGACAGGGAGAACGGACGCATCCAGCGCTTCTCACGGGACGGCAGATACATCGACCAGTGGGACGGTTTGGGCAAGACCTATTGCCTTCAGCTCGACGGCGACGCGATCTGGTTGGGCTCCCACCGCGTCGACCAGCCCAACGGATCGCCCGGTTGGATCTTCCGCCTGGATCGCGATTCGGGGAAGGTATTGGGCCTCGTCGAATCCGCCGGAACGCACTCGATCGCTGTGACCGGGGCAGGTGAGCCCATCACCGGTCATCAGCCTGAACAAATCCTCTGGTTCCACAAGCTCTAGGGGACCGGCAAGATCCGGCGCGACGGGACAAATATCGCAGCTTGAAGATCATCGGTGCTGGTCCTTGGAATTACAGCTAGCCGGATCGCTGGCATGACGGAGATTTACTTGAAGCGTAATGGAGTATGCAGGTCCTACGCCGTGCACACTGAGTAACTTCCTACAAGTCCGGATCGTAGGAAAAACCCTCAAAACAGGCCTATCTTATGCTTCGATCCCTTGAGACCGCCCCGATTTTGGGACGCAGCCCTCACGCCCCGCAACTCGCTATCGCGCTCAACCAAGAAGACCGAGGTCGAGGCGCGCCTTCAAGCTACATCTGGCGGGCCGTAATGCTGGAAGTAATATTGCGCGCGTATTGAGGTATATTGTGTGTGCCTAAACTGGTGATCGGCAGCTCATCGATCCCACGAACGATGCAGCATACGCAGATACCTCTTGCTGGACGGATGACCGATGCATAGCGCGACGCCCCTCAGTTGGCGTGTCTTCCACGCCTCGCCGAGGGTCCAGTGGCTCAGACGAACCCGAGCGTACGCGGCTTTGATTGGCACTCTAGCCCAGCTAGCCCTCTTGGTGCCGACCGGCGCGTTGGCGCAGAACGATCCGGCTGCAAGCTTCTCAAGGGACATTCGCCCAATACTCCAGCGCAGCTGTCAGGGATGCCACCAGCCTGCTTCTAAGATGAGCGGGCTGGACCTAACTACCTACGCCGGTCTCATGGCGGGAGGGGCGAAAGGACCGGCCGTGGTTGCCGGAGATCCCGCGAGCAGCCTGGTGATTGCGTACGTCGCAGGTGAGCGTCAGCCTCGCATGCCGATGGGCCAGGAGCCGCTGCCGAGCGACCAGATAGTCAGACTGCGCGAGTGGGTGGCAGCAGGCGCAATAGACGACACTCCCGAAGAAGCAGGGCGGACGACTTCTTTGAAGGAGCCGCCCGTCTACACGCTGCCTCCGGTTATCAATGCGATCGCCTATTCGCCTGACGGTCGGCTCTTGGCGGTGGCGGGGTATCGCGAGGTTCTGCTGCACGACGCAGGCGGCGGCGGGCTGCTTGGACGATTGGTCGGCGAGTCCGAAAGGATCCAGTCGCTAGAGTTTAGCTCGGATGGCAAGACTCTCCTGGCTGGTGGAGGCTCTCCAGCCCGGTTCGGGCAGGTGCAGTTGTGGGACGTCAGTAGCAGGGAGTTGGCTCGGTCTGTGAATGCATGTGAAGACACCATTTTCGGGGCGTCATTTTCTCCCGACGGAAGTCGAATCGCCTTCGGGTGCCCGGACCAGACGGTTCGCATCCATGATGCGTCTACGGGCGAGGAACTGCAAAAGGCGAGTTATCACGAGAACTGGGTACTCGATACGGTGTTCTCTGTCGATGGGAAGAGAGTCGTATCGGTCGGCCGGGATAGTGCCGCGCGAGTGGCGGATGTGGAAAGCGGTTCTTTCTTGGAGACCGTCAACAGGTTGCGCGGCGAGTTGGCCGTTATAGCACGCCACCCGACACGCGACGCCGTACTAATCGGCGGGTTGGACCGGACGCCCTACTACTACCGTATGGAGCGTGCCAGGAAGATGGCGATCGCCGACGACTCCACTCTGATTCGAGAGTTAGAGATGCAGCAGGGAGAGATTTTCGCGCTGGCGTTCCACCCCGATGGGCACAGCGCCATTGTCGCTGGTGCGGGGCCGGAAGCTCCTCTCTACGATCTTGAGACCGGCGAGCGTCTCGCGACTTTGAAGGGTCACGAGACAGCGATCTACGCTGCCGCTTTTCAGCCGGATGGGCAGGCGGTGGCGACCGCCGGCTTCGACGGAGTGGTGAGGATCTACGATACTTCGAGTGGACAGTTGCTGACGGAGTTTGTCCCCGTCCCGGTCGCAGCAGATCAGGGAGAGGCTGCGGCGCACGAGGAGTAGAGCGTGTGTTGAGACGACTCGGTTGTGGTCTTGTCTCGGCGATCTTGATGGTCGTCGCCATGAAGGCGGCTCCGCCGACGATCGAAAGAATCGAACCGGTCGGTGCTCAACGAGGCAGCGCGTTCCGCCTAGATCTTTACGGTTCGAACCTGCCCTCTGCCGCACGGATTCTGAGTAAACTACCGGCAACCTTCACTCCGCTGACTCCTCGCGCCAGCGACGCGCCGGATCTCTCATTCCTGGTGGAATTGGAGAAGGACGCCCCAGTCGGCATCTATCCCTTGCGGCTCGAAACTAATTCAGGCCTGTCGAACTTGTGGCTCCTCAGCGTCGGCGAATTCCCAGACGTCGCTGAGGAAGAGACTCGCATGGCGGGGGAACCGGACCAGAACGGGACGCCTGGCTTTGCTCAAGCGGTGTCGTTGCCCTCGGTGGTCAACGGACGACTGCAGGGAGCAGACCGAGACGTCTACCGCTTCGAGATGAGGCCGGACGAGGATGTGACGGTGGAGGTCGAGGCAAGGCGAGTCGGCTCGGCCATCGATCCAGTGCTACGCCTACTCGATGCAGAGGGGAAGCAAGTCGCCATCAACAACGACGACATCGGCCTGGGTTTGGACGCTCGGCTTCGGTTCCACAGCGTGGAAGGCGGAATCTACTACGCCGTCGTTCACGACTCGACATACAGCAAACAGAACATTGATTTCTACCGTCTGAAAATCGGAGATTTTGACTTTGCGGATGGGTACTTCCCTTTGGGAGGCTCTCGCGGGGAATACGTGGACGTGGAGTGGTTTGGCGGCAGCCTCTCCGAACCGACGACGCAATACGTGGACCTTGCCGATGTAGAGGCGGGACATCGCTGGACTGAGATTCGAACGCCTGGCAAGCCGGGCGCTCTGCCTGCGACGTTTGTCGTCAGCGATCGTGACGAAGAGTTTGAGGGCGAGATGCGCGACTTGACCGCCGGTCGCATTGTCAATGGCCGCATCTCGGCTGCGGGCGAAGTCGACCGCTACGAGCTAGCTGTAGGCGGTGGGCAATCTTGGCGGATCAGAGTCGATGCCGCGGGATTGGGCTCCTCGGAACTCTACCCGCTGCTGAGCGTCTATGTTGGAGAGAAGTTGCTTGCCCGTGCGGGAGATGAGATCCCCGAAAAGGGAACGACTACTTTGGAAGAGAACACCTTCGTCAGTCGAGATCCTTATGTCCATCTCCAAGTCCCCGAGGGCACGACCGAATTGACTGTCGTTGTTGAGGATCTGGTGGCGCGAGGAGGACCGGGTTTCGGGTACCGTCTGCTAGCCGAACAAGGACCGGCGGATTTTGACTTAGTCCTCGATACGCCGCATGTGAATATTCCGGTCGGTGGGGTGGCATACGTTCGAGCGTCGGCAGTCCGGCAGGGTTTCGCAGGTCCGATTCAGCTCAAGCTTGAGGAGACGCCCGACGGCATTCAAGTTGAGGGAGGTCACATCGCCGGGGCGATCCTCACGAAGGACCGCGTCGGCGTGACCAGCGCGGGAACGCTCGTGTTGCGAGCCGATCCGTCCGCCGCGCTCCAGACCATGACGCTAAGGGTGGTTGGAGAAGCAGTGATGCCCAATGGGGAGGTCGTTCGTCGGCGCGCGTCAGGCCCCGGTCTCGTCACCGCGATTCAATCTCGGTCCGGCATTCGAGCGCGTCAGCTTCCGGCTCGGGCTGACTGGCTAAACGCAGATTTGCCGGCTCGGGTATCTGCCAGTGTTCCCGCGCGTCTCGTCGTCGATGGTCCCGCGGCGGCGCGAATCGTTAAGGGAACCGAATACCCGCTGCGATGGAAGTTAGTTGTCGATGACCCCGCAATCAAGGGCCTCAGTGAGTTTCGCCTAAACACCGGGGGTGCTCGCGAGACTACGTTCTCGCCGCGCGATCCTGAGGCGGAGATGGACGGCAGCGCCTTCACCAAGTACCTCCGCACAACGATGGGAGGACCGGAGCAAAAATTCGATATCACGTTGTCGGCGCAAGTCATGGTCGGCGGAAGCGAAGAAGTTCTCTCGACGCCTGTCATCACTCTTGAAGTCGTGGAGGGTTTCGAGGTCAAGCCTGACGACGAGACATTCTCCGCTGCGCCGGGCGAAGATTTCTTGTTGGCTGGCGCAATTGATCGAGATGTCGCCTTCGACAAAGAAGTGACTGTGCGTGCAGATGACCTGCCCCGAGGCGTTTCGTGCGATGCCGGGACTACGCCTTCGGGGATGGGGCGTTTCGAGTTGGCATGCCGGGCAGCCGAGGACGCTGACCAGGGGCTGCACGAAGTGCGATTGACCGGATCGTCTGTGATGGCAGGGAGAGGCGAGGGCAAGAACGTCCCCTACCAAGTAGATCCCGTTACGGTGACGCTTGCCGTGGATCAGCCCTGAAACTGGATGTAGAATACCTATGGCTTGTGAAATGACTTACTTGCGCCTGACGCTGATGCTAGGGCTTGCGTCGGTCGCGGTCGCCGCTGATGTTGAGTCCGTCGCGCCTGCCGCGGTCCGCGAGCTTGCTCTGGAGCCAGCACGATTAGAGTTTTCCGGCCCCGGCGATCGACGCCGGGTGCTCGTGCTCGGAGTCACCGAGGGCGGCGAACGGATCGACCTGACCAAGGAGGCTGAGTTCAACACTCATCAGGCGGCTTCTCTCGTTGGCACTGGCCTGCTGCGGGGAGAATCCCCAGGCTCAGGCGTTGTCACCGTAGAGGCGCGCGGATTCAGTGCGGAGCTTCCGTTCGAGACGGCGCGAGGTGACTCTACGCGGAGGGTGAGTTTCATCCGCGACGTGATGCCGGTTCTCAACAAGGTCGGCTGCACGGGCGGACCTTGTCACGGTTCCGCCAAGGGTAAGAACGGATTCAAACTCTCTTTGCGAGGCTACGATCCGGTGTTCGACTACAAAGCGCTCCTGTACGACTTGTCGGGAAGGCGCTTCAATCGCGCCGACCCGGCCAGAAGTCTCATGCTCACCAAGCCCAGCCAAGAGGTGGCTCACGGCGGAGGTTTGAGGCTGGAGAATGGGTCTCAATACTACGAGACGATTTTGACCTGGATCGAGCAGAACGCTCCTTTCGGGGCTCCCGAGTCGGACTCGGTTGTCAGCCTAGAGATCCTACCAAAAGAGATCTTCATGCACTCACCGGGGCGGGACCACCGGGTCATCGTCGTTGCGCAGTATCGTGACGGCTCGACGCGTGACGTCACCGCAGAGGCTGTGATCGCCAGCAGCAACACTGAGACGGTTAAGGTCTCCGATAACGTCGTGTCGGGATTGCGGAGTGGCGAGTCGACGCTGTTGTTTCGCTACGAAGGAAAGTTCGCTGCGATCCCGGTCACGGTGCTGAATCCGCGGACCGGGTTTGAGTGGTCTGCTCTACCGCAGAACAACTACATCGACGAGCTTGTAGATACGAAGCTGCGCAGGCTGAAGATTCAGCCCTCGCCGCTGGCCCCGGATGACGCGTTTCTCCGTCGCGTTTCGTTGGACCTTACGGGTAAGTTACCCGAGCCGGACGAAGTCTACCAGTTCCTGGCAGACGGGTCTGCGGACAAGCGCGCCCGCAAGATCGACGAACTGATCGGCAGTCCCGAATTCGTAGACTACTGGACTCTCAAGTGGGGAGACCTGCTCAGGAGTAACCGCAAATTCCTCTCGGACAAAGGAATGTGGGGATTCCGCGAATGGATTCGAGGGTCCGTGGAGACGAATAAGCCTTACGACATCTTCGTCAGAGAGTTGTTGACTTCAAAGGGAAGCTCGTTCGCCAACCCTGCAGCGAATTTCTATCGCGTCGCTCGCGACCCGAAGGAAGCTATGGAAACGGCTACGCAGCTGTTCCTTGGCGTCCGGATGGTGTGCGCACAGTGCCACGATCATCCGTTCGAGCGCTGGACCCAGAACCAGTATTACGAGATGGCCGCTTTCTTCTCGGCAGTTGGCGTTCGGCCGGGTTTCCAGAGCGGCGAAGAGATCGTCTACCTCAAACGTTCAGACAACCAGATCGAGCACCCGGTCGATGGGAGGCTGGTTGAGCCGCGGTACCTCGTCGCTGTAGCCGACGCGCCGTCCATCGTGGACCAACATGATCAACGCGACAGCCTGGTCGGTTGGTTGACCTCCAAACAGAACCCGTTCTTTGCGATGGCCATCGCAAATCGAGTGTTCAGCTACTTCTTGGGGCGAGGGATCATCGATCCGGTCGATGACATTCGGGCGTCCAATCCCCCGATCAACCCCGACCTGCTTGCGGCCTTGACCAAGGACGTCACGGCCAACGACTTCGACTTACAGCACTTGATGCGAACGATCTTGAACTCGCGAGTCTACCAATCCTCCGTCGAGACGAATGTCTGGAACGAGGGGGACGCATTCAACTTCTCGCACTTCATGCCGCGACGATTGTCTGCGGAGCAACTCGTTGAGGGTATCGCCCTCGCCACTGGTTCGGACTTTGCTCTCGAGGGCGTTCCCGAGGACTTCACGGCGACACAGTCGCCCGACCCGCATGCGGGGATGGGGGGATTCCTCGATCTATTCGGTCGCCCTCAACGGGAAACTGCCTGCGAATGTGAGCGGAAGGCCGAGATGAGTCTGCCGCAGACTATGAACCTCGTAAACGGCCCGACGTTGGCGGACGCCATTGCGGACCCAGGCGGCCGGATCGCGAGTCTTGTCTTGCGCGGCACCGACGATCGCGATCTTGTCGAGGAACTCTATCTAACGACGCTGTCACGCAGACCAACCGCCGCCGAATACGATCTAGCAATCACGCATCTGGCCGGCCCGGGTGGGAGGACGGCTGCAGCGCAAGATTTGATGTGGGCATTGCTGAACAGCAACGCTTTTCTGTTTAACCGCTAGTGTAGAAGGAGTAAAGTGACGCCATGCTTGTAGTTCCGGGACTTCAAGGACACACCTGCGACGGGCCGACTCGGCGCGAGTTCATGCGTGTCGGATCGTTGGGGCTTCTCGGTCTCAACCTGCCGCACTTCCTTGAGCACACGAAGCTCCATGCGGCCGAGATCGAAGCCGGGCGGGCCAGCTTCGGCCGCGCCAAGCGGGTAATCTTGTTGTTCCTGCAAGGAGGTCCGAGTCACCTAGACATTTGGGATCCAAAGCCCGACGCGCCCTCGAACATTCGCGGCGAGTTCCAGGCGATCCCCACGAACGTTTCCGGTATTCAACTTAGCGAGACGATGCCGAAACTCGCGCAGCAGATGGACAAGTGCACGCTCATCCGTTCGATGAGCTATACCCCGACCGGCTTGTTCAACCACACTGCGGCGATATACCAGATGTTAACGGGATACGAACCGTCCAAGGTCTCTCCCTCCGGGCAGCTTGAGCCTCCCTCTCCTGCGGACTTCCCGACCGCGGGTGCTCACATCTCCAAGATGCTGCCGCCGACTGAACCGGTGTTGCCATTCGTCGAAATGCCGCGACCGTTACAGGAATCGAACATCATCGGCAAGGGCGGATCAGCGGGGTTCTTAGGCAAGGCGTACGATCCCTACCGGCTGTATCAGAATCCGAACGAGCCGCTCAACCTTGACGACCTCTCCTTGCGTAGCGAGGTGAGCAGAGAGCGTCTCGAAGAACGCTTCGAGTTGTTGCGAGGCATCAACGGGTCGATGCCTGCGCTTGAGAAAGAGTTGGAGAAGTATGCTCTGGACGAGCACTACTCGAAGGCGTTTGATCTGGTGCTCTCGGGCAAGGCTCGCGACGCGTTCGACCTTACCAAAGAATCCACTGCCGTGCGGGAGCGTTACGGCCGTAATAAGTTTGGGCAAGGGGCGCTGATGGCGCGGCGATTGATCGAGGCGGGCACGACGTTCGTCCAGATGAACTGGCCTGCGGTTGCCAACGGGAACCCTGAGATCGACTCATGGGATACGCACACGGCCAACTTCAAGCCTTTACGCGAACTCCATTGTCCGAAGCTCGACTCGGCGCTCTCGGCATTGTTGGAAGACATGGACGCGCGGGGCCTACTGGATGAAACGCTGGTGTTGGCTGTGGGCGAGTTCGGACGTTCTCCGCGTATGGGCGTCAGTACCTCGGGTAATACGAACTCGCCGGACGGTCGCGATCACTGGCCGTATTGCTACACGGCGATGATCGCTGGCGCGGGGGTCTCACGAGGCGCCCTCTATGGCGAGTCCGACGCGACGGGCTCTGCTCCAAAGGAAAAGCCGGTGCACCCCAACGATCTGCTGGCAACGGTTTACTACGCACTGGGCATAGATCCGCACATGGTGATCTACAACCACTTGAACCAGCCTCGCGAGCTCGTCAAAGGTGAGCCGGTGCTTGGCCTTTGGTCCTAGGACGCAGACGTTTGGGTTCCGGCTGATAGGGAAGCTGAACGGACGGCCCCGCAAGACGCTGGAGTTTGAAACTCCAGCAGAACGTTTTGACGCTTGTGTTGCGTTGACCGCTTGAGCCGGCACCCAATATAGGAAGTAACTCATCACCGCTAGCGACAGCCCTTTCAGAGAGCGTATAGCGTTACAATCCGCCTGTCATGGTCGGTCGGACCATATTGCATTACCGCATCGTCGCCAAACTCGGCGAGGGGGGCCTACAGCATCCTTCTGTCACGGATCCAACTCGCGGATGGCTGACACGATAGAGTTGGTATCCCAGCCAACCAGCCGGTCTGCGGCGCCAGAGACCACCGGTGAGGTTTGCTCGCTAGCCCATGGCTGGATTGCCAAAATGGGCTTGCTGTAGTCCTTCTTCGCGATCTGGATCTCTCGCTGAATCCATTTGCCGTACGTAGTGTACTCTCCGGCCAGGATGAGGACGACGTCGCAGAACACCATCTGTTTCTTGATGGCCTTGTAAAGCCCCTCGGCGTTCGGTGCGTTGTGGACCGGATCGTCCTTTGGGACGGAGTAGTTCTTGTAACCGAAGTTCGGAGCGGAATCGAGAAGAGCGACGAGCTTCTCGTAGGCATCGCCATCCGACCAGGAGTGACTAATAAACAGCCTTTTGGACTTCAGCCTCGGCACGTGTGCTTCCCTGCAACTCGCCAGCCAATATATCACACAGCAAAAGACCCCCTGCGGGTAGTGACTTCGTTTTACGCCAGACATCAAAGTGGCCCGCCTGAAGCCCTTGCGATTCTCGATGTCTCGTACGGAATGCACCACCGGCAGCGCTGGAGCACGGTTCGACCCTACCAACCTGACAACAAGCGACTTAGGCCGTTGTGGATGACGCGTCCGTCAGGCCACCTATATACCGGGTGGTCTCAAGCGGTCGACGCAACACCCGGCGCGAAGGGAGAGCGTGAAGCGTAAGCCAAAGAAAGCAAAGGCGAAGCGGCGAGGACGCTCCGCTCTCATCTGCATGTCATTGCAGTACAACGAGTTACGCAATTGCGATTAATGGCTTCCGCTTGTAGGCAAGCCCCTTGCCGCTCTCATCGCTAAGACATTTCGGTTGAACGACTTAGGCCTAGTGTTGCGTTGACCGGTTGAGCCGGCACGGTATATGGGACTTCGGTACTGGGAGTAAGACCATACCGAAGTCTAAGCCCAGTACCGGCGTACCGGCCCAAAAACGAACCTCTGAGCCCATAGGCTCTGGACGGCGACTGCAGATAACCTTGCTGTGCAGGTCAGGAAAACACCAACTGACAGACCTGCAAGGAGCTTCTCAAGATGAACACGAACCTCAACCCCAGGCAGCGCGAAGGTAGGCGAACCGACAGCCGTTCACGCCGCCGGGGAATCATGCTGATCTTGTTCGCCCTGTTGTTGGCACCACTGCTGGCACTCATCGGGCTGGCGATTGATGGAGGGCACGTCTACTTTGAGAAGCGCCGCATGCAGGCAGCCGCAGATGGCGGAGCATTCGGGGCGGCACGAGAGATTTTTCGAGGCAACGACGACCGAGTGGTCTCTGGCGGTCGCGAAGACGCCACACTGAATGGCTATGACAACGCCTTGTCCGACATCACGGTTACCGTGAACCGGCCACCTTCGAGCGGTCCCAATAGCGGAAATAATAACGCGGTAGAGGTCATCATCGAACGCCCGGTCGCCACAACGTTCATGAAGGTCATCACACAACAAGATACGACCGTTCGGGCCCGTGCCGTGGCAGGCATGGTGCTTGAGTGGGATCCACCCTGTGTCTTAGCTCTCGATGAAGACGCCAGCGGAGCAATCACCGTGTCGGGAACCACAGACATCAACCTTCCCGATTGCACAATCATCGCAGTATCCGACGATCCACAAGCACTCACGATTAACGGTGGCGTCAACATCAACAGCGGCGGAATGGGCTTCGGCGCGACTAGCAATGGCTACGTCCAGAACGGTCAAGGTACCGTCACCCCCTGGCCGCCGCTACCCGCGCCAGGCGCAGAGGATCCCTACTATCCATTACCGGAACCTTTGCTGCCTTACTTGCCAGAACTGAGCAACAGTAAGCTACAGATCTCAACAGACAGGATTCTTGATCCGGGCTATTACAGGGGCGGCATCAAGATCACTGGCGGCAATGTCCAACTCGCGGCTGGCCTCTTCATCGTGGACGGCCTAGAGGTGACTGGCGGAAACTTTGGCAACTTGGATCCAGTTACCCAAAATGGTGGAGTCACTATCTTCAATACGGGAGCCGGTCAGAACGACAACATCCACATTGGCGGCAACGTAGTGGTTGATCTTCACGCAACTTATTCTGGCGTCTACAAGAACATTCTCTTTTTCAATAGCTATAGCGCCGCGACGAACAACGGTGCCACATCGGATGCGACGCTTCTCGGAACCTCGGATTCAACCTATGACGGCGTTATGTACTTCCCTACGGTCAAGCTGAATTACGGCGGATCGTCGACTCAAGACGGCACCTTTGCGATGATCATCGCCAACACGATCGAGTTGTCGGGCACGCCGCAGTTGGGACCGGATTGGGCAGGGGCGAACCGCACACCATCTCTCTCTCAGGTATCGCTACTCGAATAGAGGATGGTCGGTAGAGGAATCAGGAGATAACACCATGCTAAATACGATCAAGAACTTCAGACAAAAGTGCTCCGGCAGCATCATGGTCGAGTCAGCTCTTGTCATCCCTCTAGCATTCCTCCTCTGCGTTGGTGCCATGGACTTCGCGCGGCTGTTCTACCACGCGATCACGATTAAGGGAGCCTCCAGTGGGGCTGCACTCTACGGTGCCCAGCAACAGATCACCTCTGGAGACATCGCCGGCATGACCACCCGCGCTACCACCGACGCCTCAAACCTCAACGGCGTCACAGCAACACCGACGCAGGTTTGTAAGTGCCCAGGAGCCGATCCGTTCCCCTGCGCCGACTACAACGACACGGTTTGCAATGGCTATGGCGAGCCGAACGTTTAGGTACGTGTACAGGTCAATCAAGACTTCAGCACGCTGGGCCGGTACTGGGGAATTCCCGACCAAACCAGCATCCGCGAAGCGAGTTGGATGCGAGCGAAGTAGGAATCAGATTGGAGCTACAGGAGCAAAGTCATGCGTAACTCAAGAATCGGACGAAGGGGTGACGGACGGCGTGGGGCCCAGATGGTGGAATTCGCGCTCACGTTCATGATCTTCCTCGTGTTGGTCCTCGGCGTCTTCGAAGGCGGTCGATTAGTCTGGACCTATTCGACGCTGTCGCACGCGGTCCGACAAGGCTCCCGGCTTGCCGTCGTACATGGCAAGCGCAACCCGTACTCAGATAATGACCCGATCACGGCAGCTGTTCGGGCTCAAGCAATCGGCCTGCCAGCGAGCGACGTCACAGTCAGCACAGTTTGGGCCGACGGCACCAAACGTGGTGGCAGCATCGTCACCGTGACAGCATCCTATCCGATAACGTTTGTCGCGGCTCCGCTCGTATTTGGGTCCAACGGTATCAACCTGACAGCCACGTCTCAGGCGACCGTCGCTGATTGATTCCTCCTCCTTCATCCTACGGCCGCCCCCAGGCGTTCTCTGGGGGCGGCGGCCTTGCGCAAGACCAAGACAGCTTCAGTGGAAGTCAATGCCAGCGTGTAGCCGCTGCCTCGGGACAGGAATTTTACTTGTGGGTCAGCCTGGCCTTGGTTGGCCTCAAAACTCAGTGGCAGCTTGCCGTAGGCGGCGTCTATTTGCGTACCAGCCGCTGAATTTGGCGGTGTCAGCGTGGTCGTCGAGGCCGGTGTAGCTGCAGAGACCTCAGGTGCCAGCAGTAATGCAGTGAGGGTCAGGAACGCAATCTTACAGGTGAGTTTCATGTTGATCTCCCGCGTCGTTGGACGGGCAACGCCGTGCAGAGGAAGACAACTGGCAAGACGGGCTCAGCTTCGTGTCGAGCCTGTAGGGACGCACATTGCCATCCCTTTGCCATCGGGTTCGCCTGTACGGCGTTCCAGTCGTTAGCAATTAGGCCACGCCGCGAAGGCGGAGCCAATAGGACATTGATGGGCGAGAAGTCCTGGTACCTTTTGCGGTTCGACGTGTCCGATCGACCTTACGCCGAGTAACTTCCTACAAGTCCGATGTAGGAAACTACCTGTTGAACGACCGGTCTGATAGGTAACACTCTAAACCGGACGGATGGGTAACAGTATAGGCGGTGGTCAGTGGCCCCCGCGGGGGCCACTGACTGCCGAGCCGAGCGGCCACAGTACGCGGTTGGCGGCGTCGAACAAGGCGAGTTCCACCGGACCGAACCAGATCTGCCAAATGGCTTCGTCCACTTCGACTAGCCCGACCAACTCGCGAGCCAACGCTTCACTCAGGAAGTACTTCTCGCCGAGGAACTTGATGCGTCCGTCGTGGCGCACTCGTCGGCGCTCCCAGTGCCCCGGGTAATCCAGATCAGCAAGCTCGCTGGGATAGGCGCGTGTTGCTGGTGCATAGAACGCCGCCGGGGGCCGCTGTCTCAACGCTTCATGCGGACGTTCTTGGTTGTATTCATGACGAAAGAGGTCGAAGCGGCGCTGCTGTCGGCGACGATCGCCAGCCGGAGGTCTCACTGTCTCGGCTTTGAGCGTGCGGTGTAGCCGCTCGTGGCGACCGTTCTGCTGCGGCTTGCCCGGCTCGATGCGCTCCACCGCAATGCCCAGCTTCAGCCACCAGACGTTCAACCGGCTCAAGCGTCCGGTGCCGATGGAGGCGAACGGCGAACCGTTGTCTGAGCGTATCCTTCGTGGCAGCCCGCGCTCCAGAAACAACCGCTCCAAGCCTCGGCGGGCCTCGGCGTAGGATGTGCCCACGTGTGCGGTGCAGTTGAGCAGGAAACGACTATATCCGTCGACGACCGTTAGCGGATAACACAGCACGCCGTCGCCGGTGCGAAACTGCCCCTTGTAGTCGATCGTCCAGAGGTCGTTGGGCGCTTCGGGTTCGCGCAACGGACTGGGTGCCGCTTCGGCCAGTCGCCGCATCCGCTTGCGCCCGCGAACGAGTCCGGCTCGCTTCAGCGCGTCGCCGATCGTCGACGCCGCTGGCCAGCTTGTCTGTGACTCTTTCGACTCCAGCCAGGCCCTGAGCTTCTTCGGCCCCCAACTCGGATGCTGCCGACGCGCTTCTATCACTCGTCGCTCGACCGACTCGGGTATCCGACCGGGCTGACGGTGTGCCGCGTGCGAGCGGTCTTCCAGCTCTGGCCAACCGCCTTGACGGAAGCGTTCTAACCACTTGTATCCGGTCCTGCGGCTGATCCCGTAGAGTCGACACAGCGCCGCCACGTTCGTCGCCGCCCCCGCTCGCAGCCAGTCTTCAATGAATCTCTTGCGTTCTTCCATCGGATAGGTCTCCTTCCATGGCATCTCGCCATGGTGTTACCTATCCGCCCGGTCTAACCTGTTACCCTTCCGCCCGGTCTGTACATGTTTAGGTCGAGCTGTCAGACGTATGTGGGTGTCCTAGCGCCGGGTCTGGTCCCGAAAAAGAGGGGACAACGCCTGGTTCTTGGAGTGGCATAGCAGGCTATTCTGCGAAAACTGGGCGTTGTCCCCTCTCTCCCTCTGATTGCGACCCGGCAGGGGCATGGCGCGCAGTAGGGGCGTATTGCGATACGCCCCTACTGGGCCAATCGATTGTATTTCCGCAACACGTCCCGCAGGCGGTCGTGCGGAAGGGCGTAGACGGTGTTGCCGTTGATTCCCGTGATCGTCTCCCCGGCCACGAGCGCGTTGACGATAGCCTCTTCCGTCGCCTGCACCGTAGCCTCGATCAGAGGATTCATGCGACGGTTGGGAAGCATCTCGACCTGCGTAACGTCGCGCCCGACGTCGGCTCCTTCGTTGGCCGTCGAGAACGCGATAAAGATATCGCCGGAGCCGTTGGTACCCAGCCCTCCGACGCGGGCGATGCCCAGTGGCACCCGCCGCGCCAAGCGCTTGAGTTGCTGCGGCAAGAGCGGCGCATCCGTCGCCACCACCACGATGATCGAGCCGTCGCCCTGGCCGCCGCGCGCCGGCGTCAAATCGGGAATCTCCCGCCCGACCGGGACACCGGCAATGCTCAACGTGTGTCTCCCGCCGTGATTAGCCTGCACCAGCACGCCGACGGTATAGCCCCCCGCATTCGCGCTCAATCGACGCGAGGCCGTCCCGATGCCGCCTTTGAAGCCATGGCAGATCATGCCCGTGCCGCCCCCGACGCTTCCTTCCGCCACCGCGCCGGACGCCGCCCCGTTCAACGCCGCAAAGGCATGTTCTTTCTTGACGTGAAAGCCGTTGATGTCATTCAAGAAGCCGTCGTAGGTCTCGGCTACCACCGGCAGCGCCCAGGAAACGCCTGAGTTGATCTCGTCAGAGACCAGCCATTCGACAACCGCGTCCCGCACGATCCCAACGCTGTGCGTGTTGGTGATCATCACCGGACCGCCTAAAAAGCCCGACTCCTCCACCCACGTCGTGCCGGTCATCTCGCCGTTGCCGTTGAGCGAATACCAGCCGCCAAAAACCGGATCGTAGCGTTTGCCCCTGGGCAGAATCGCCGTCACGCCCGTCCTCACCGGCCCCTCGCCCACCAAAAGCGGCCCGTCCCCCGAAATCAGCGTCGTATGGCCGACTTCGACGCCTTGCACGTCGGTGATGGCATTGAACGGCCCCGGCATCCCCTCAAAAGGAACGCCGATTTCGCGCGCCCGAGGATTATCCTGCGCCCAGCTACAGGACGGGAGTAAGGCGATCCCCACCATCACGAGCAGGATCATCTCCAGTAGCAATCTAGATTGTCGTTTCACGATGAACCTCCTTATGGCTTGCATAGCTGAGAACGGGACAAGCACGGATTGTAGGTACGTTGGGCTACGACTTACTCTCTAATGTACACACTGCGATGCTTTTGTTCTGGCACTTCAGTTTCGTTAGATTCTTATCCAGAGATGCAGCCAGGAAAATTCGCCATGGATGCCACCCTTGTCTATGAGATCGATGAAGTAGATGGTAAGACCTTCCTGCGATGGCCTTCTTGCGAAAACTGGGCGTTGTCCCCTCTTTCCGCTTAAGAGTTCCGCGATCGCGAGCACTAGCAACCGTCGGAATTGACGTACCCATCGTGGGACGCCAAGTCACTTCCTACAAGTCCGGGTGTAGGAAATGACCCCTTGAACAGGCCGTTTTGACGCTCTGAAGACCCTCAAATTGGGTTGGTGCCGCGAATTCCTGCCGGCTCAAGCGGTCAACGCAACACAAGCGTCAAAACGTTCTGCTGGAGTTTCAAACTCCAGCGTCTTGCGGGGCCGACCGTTCAGCCTGCGAGCGATCCTGTCCAGGTGCTCTTGTGAGTGTACGGATAAGTCGGTTCCCTTGGGGAAGTACTGTCTCAACAGACCGTTCGTGTTCTCGTTCGATCCGCGTTGCCAGGGGCTCTGCGGATCGCAGAAGTACACGTCGATGTCCGTCGCTAGGGTGAAGCGTTTGTGGTCGGCCATCTCCAGCCCGCGGTCCCAAGTCAGCGACTTGTAGAGCACGCCCGGCAATTGCCGGGCGTGCTCGATCAGCGCCGAGACGACGGTTGCGGTGTCCTTGCCGGAGACCTTCACCAACATCACATAACGGGTGTGACGTTCGACCAGGGTGACGATGTAGGTGTTGTTCGATCCGGCTAGAAGATCCCCTTCCCAGTGACCGGGTACGGCCCGGTCTTCGACCGAGGCCGGGCGTTCACTAATCGAGATCAGATCTCGAATCTGTCCGCCGCCACGGCCCTTGCGGCTGGCCTGCGGGGAGCGGCGAATCGTGCGCTTGGAACGCAGACACAGGGTCAGTTCTTTCTTCAAAGCCCCACGGGCTTGGATGAAAAGACTGCGATAGATCGTTTCGTGTGACACCTGATTAGACTCATTCCCCGGATAGGTTCGCTTCAGCCAGCCAGCGATCTGTTGCGGAGACCAGTCCTCGCGCAGCTTCTGTTCGACCAGCTGGCGTAGCTGGGGACAGCGTACCAGTCGACACCGCTTCGGGCGTCGTGTCCGCCTCCAGGCCTGCCCGTCCGCCTCCGAGGCCCGGTAACGAACCGGGCCTCCGTTACGGCGGATCTCTCGGCTCACCGTCGATGCCGCCCGGGTTAACCTCTGGGCGATGGACCGCAGCGACTGCCCGGCGGCGATGCCTCGGGAGATCTCCTCGCGTTCGGCTAGAGTCAGCGCTTGAGGCGAGCGGCAGTGTACTCGCGGGCGGATACCGCCACAGCGCAACAGCACCGTGTATACCGACGCTCCTCTGCCCATCACCCGGGCGATCGTCTTCGATGACTCCCCTCGTTTCCAGCGATCCCACAACTCAGCCAGATCTGCTGCCGTGTAGGCTCGCCGCTTCCGCTTCTGCTTCTTCTTCTTCTGCTGCATCACTTCTCCTTCCTCGGTGAAGTGTTGCATCGACCTGTTGAGACCACCCCCAATATAGGAAGTTACTCAAAGCACCTGCCTCCAACCGTTCTAGCTAACTGAATCGGAGCGCAACCATCCTACTTGCCGACTTGGATGTCGCCACTCAGCGCGGCGAGGAAGGCTGTAAGCTGCCGCTTCTCATCGTCTGACAGATTGAGCTTGCGGACGTTGCCGTCGAGGTACTGATTGGGACGACCGCCGTCGCTGTAAAAGTCGATCACATCTTCAAGCGTTTGAAGCGAGCCGTCGTGCATGTAGGGCGCAGTGCGGGCGACTTCGCGCAACGTGGGTGTCTTGAACTTGCCACGGTCGGCATCATCCTGCGTGACACTCGCGCGGCCCTGGTCGAGAAACTGTCCGTCGCGCCACGCAACGCCTGTGTTGTGAAACCCTTCGTCGGAGAGAATCGGGCCAGTATGACAGAACGTGCAATTGGCCTTGCCGCGAAAGAGCTTGAGACCGGCAAGTTGTTGGTACGTGAGCGCTTCGCGGTCTCCGAAGAGGTAGCGATCGTAGGGCGAGTCTCCGGCCGTAATGGTGCGCACGTAAGCCGCCAACGCCCGGGCCAAGTCCTCGGCATTCGGCTCTCGCCCAAAGACAACCTCGAAAGACTTCCGGTACCTCCTCTTGCTGCGGAGTCGGGCGACGGCTTCCTCCAGCGTCAAGTCCATTTCAGACTCGGCAAGAATCGGCTGTACGACTTGCTCTTCGAGCGTCTCAATGCGGCCGTCCCAGAAGAACGTTTCACCCCAAGCGCGATTGATCAACGTCGGCACACTTCGCGGGCCTTGTCGATCGTAGACTCCAACCGCCTTCGCGCGACCGTCGGTAAAGGCACGTTTGGGCTGATGACAGTCCACGCGCGCGATTGATCCGTCTCGTGAGAGTTGCTTCTCCCGGAACAGCCGCTGGCCCAGTCGGACCTTCTCTGGAGTCAGAGGATTATTCTCAGGAGTCGGACGATAAAGATCCAGTCCGAGAGGCAGCGATTCGGCCCAAGTCGAGCTACTGATCGCTGCAGCCAGAACTAGACACATCGCCGATGGTTTCATTTCTAGCGGGCGTCCTCGGCGTGTTCTGAACTAGTCGACACCAAGACTCTCCTCAAAGCTGACTGCCGCCTCTACGGAAACGGCAGGACTGCTCTTACCGGGTACGCCCCAGATAGCAGCGAGCACCAGCAGGAGACCCGTTGCTAACAGGACGACAACAGCTTCTCGCAGAACTCTTCGTGACATGCTGACTTCTCACTTAGCCGGCGCGTCCGTCACCGGGAGATAGTTCTCGGTACGGAAGATTCGGATATCTTTGGCCCCGGCCCGGAAGAATACGGTCTTGCCGTCCGGATGCATGCTCAGGTTCTTGGAGAAGGGTACTGTTAGAAGCGTCTTTTGCGGCTCGCCGCCAGATAATGGCAAAGTCCATATATCACGGGCCTTCGGCTGCCCCCAAGGGGACCGCAGCAAGAGCAAAGACTTGCCGTCCGGCGCCCAGGCGATGCTCAACGTCCAACGCTGCTCGTCTGGCTGATTCTGGTACACGATCCGAGCGTCCCCACCATCTACGGACATCACTTTCACGGTTTCTGGCAAGGTTAACTCCCGCCAGGCAATGCGGTCGCGCTGCGGAGACAGGCTGGCGCTAAGAATCTTGCCCACAGAGGCCTTCCCCTGGGAAACATAGACCGGCTGGCCTTCTGCCTGACCGGCTTCGATTTTGTAGATCGCTTTCTCTGACAGACCTTCAGCAGACTCGTTCGACAGGTAGAAATACAGGGCCGTTTTACCGTCGGCCATCCAACCGATGGGGCGCAGAGCGAACTCCGCGCCACTGACCAGCTCACGAGTTATACCCGTTTCCAGTTCGACCTCCACCAAGCTCCACCGACCCTGTTCATCGCGAGCTGTCGCCAGTATCCTCTCGCCCTCGGGAGACCAGGCAATGCCGTGGTAGCTCCCCAGCCGCAGACCCTCGACGGGGACCTGCCGCTCGCGTTCGGATTCCAGGTCACGAATCATCAAGCGTTTGCGGGCCGCCCGGGATCCCATCGTTAACCCTGGAGAAGCGAAGTAGGCCAGTTGGCTGGCGTCGGGAGACAACCAGGGTCCGTCGTTGGAGCCCTGATATTGAGTCTCGACGATATGGGGTTCTGCCAGCACACGACCTGTCGCCAAATCGAGTTCAGCCGTTTGGATATCTACGGCCCCCATCGCGCGCCCGTAGATCAACGCGCCGTCCGGCAACACACCCATCGGCACGACCGATCCGATGTCGCGCATGAGAATTCTGGGGCTACCGACTGGTCCATCATCATCGAGTTGCTGACCCCACAGCCCGTAGGTCCCCGTTCGATCGCTGGCAAAAAGCAAGGTTTTGTTATCGGGCGTAAAACCCATGGCGACATCGTTCGCCCGGTGGGGCGCTACGTTCTTTTCAGCACTCCCATCTGAGGCCAGCAGGTGAATTTCGTGATTCGGGCCGTCCACTGACGAGGGCGCGGAGTAGACAATCCAACGCGCATCGTGAGACAGCGTGGCCGCCGAGACCTCACCCGTCAGAGACTTGACGACGCTCAGCTCGCCGGTCTCTAGCGACACAAAGCCCAAACCAACAGACCAGTCGCTTCGCTGGAACCAGACCAGCAGTCGGTCGTCCTGGGTCCAAGCGTTGGGCTCGATATACCGAAACTCCGGGTTGAAGTAGACCGATCGCGACTTCGGGCCACCATCGAAAGCCCCGACGACCCTGAGTTCGTAGCGATACTCACCCGAGCGGTCAGTGGCCCAGTTGTACGCGATCTGTTGACCGTCGGGAGAGAAGATCGACCGATCGGCCTCGCCCACTCCCTCAGACCATTTGCTCTTGTCTCCCAGACGACGATACTCGCCGGTCTCAAGATCACGGATGCCAATCTCGCCGGAGGAGACCCAATCGGTCTCCGAAAGATAGCGTCCGTCGGGCGACAACTCGCCGACAATTGCATGCGCATAGACCTCCGTCGTACGAATACCTTCGTCGGACCCGGCTTCCGCCACGGGGTCCAACCGCGTGCTCAGTAGAAACAGGACGAGTCCGACGACAAGCACTGCCGCGACCGCGCTCAAGATCCCGGCATGACTGCTTGCGTGAACTGGTGGCGGGGGCTCGTGGGTCCCCGACTGTGGCGGACGGTTAGCGCGCCAGCTTTCAATTTCACTCGCATAGGCGTAGACGCTTGAGCGGCGATCAGTCCGGTGACGGCGGACCGGAAGACCTTCCTCCGACTCCCACCGTCTAGCCGTACGCTGATCCCGATCAAGATAGGTAGCGATTTCTTTCCAGCCCTGCAGCGGCGTTTCACCCGTGGGAGAATGTGGCGTGTTTTGTTCGACGGTCATTGAGGGCTCCTGAATGGCACAATCAGCATATGCCTAAATCGCCCAGTTAGAAGCGGGCATGTGAGGGCATCACCCTCAAATGGACCTTTTGACCGCTTGCGCCCCTGTCACGATGCTTGAAACGCCTCCTCTCGCCGGTCGGCTGGCCTGATCTGGCACAAGAAGTTGCCCGAGGGGAATGCAATGAAGCCCTCACACCTGTTGTCCCATCTCGTGCCTGATCAGTCGGCGGACTGTCGGTTCCGATCGGTGACCGCCAGATTGTCGCTAGACCGCACTTCGCCACAAATAGACTCATTCTCCCGTCTTGACCAATGCCTTGATCCATGCCGGACCGAGTAACTTCCTACAAGTCCTGCCGGCTCAACCGGTCAACGCAACACTAGGCCTAAGTCGTTCAACCGAAATGTCTTAGCGATGAGAGCGGCAAGGGATAGAGAGTCCGCCACTGTGGTGGCGCCCAGCCATCCTGGAGCAGGTCATCGAGACCGGGAGCAGCCTCTCTCACGAAACGCTGTTCTGCTAGCTTGTCTCCGCTTTCGGATTGTCGCCAAAGTTCGCAGTGCCGACTCAACATGCGCTGGGCCCGTTTCGCTAGCCCCGTCTTCGTGTCGTCGGTGGAGCTGTTTGCTGCTCGTTTCAAGTAAGCGTCGAGTACCGGCCAGGCTTGACTGGCCTCGCGGCGTTTCGCGGCCCCGCTGATCTTGCCCCGTGACGAGGCTTTCCGGCTCCTTTCATCCTTGGCGAACAGATTCACGTTGCCCCGAACCGCGTGTTTCGTTGCTAGGAACACCATATGAACCGCGTCTTGCGGTCGATGGGTAGTTAAGACCCATCTCGCCATATGTAAGTGAAACAGTCCCAAACAGAGATCATAAATCTCATCCCCCATTTGCGTCACCGTGTACTTTTCGGTAAGCACAACCCAGTCCTGCGGGTATCCTCTGCGAGCCAACAATGCCTTTACCGTGGATTCGATGTCGTCGAGTCTTTCCTCTGGCGTCATCCCTCCGAACCTGATGGGTCGATTGGTGGGTCGGCTGGGCCTCTCGTGATCCGGCCCATCAGTTGCCACGGCTTCGGACATAGGTTCACTCATCGAAACTCCACAACTTGCGCCCCCTGGGCCAGCCCCAGAATAGCTCCGAGGCGTTTGTCCCACGTCTCAATCGCCTTACGCTTCTCGGCGTCATAGCTGTGACGATCGTAGACTTTCGTAACTCCTGGCTCAACGTGATTAAGCAAGCGTCCGATGACGAATCGCTGGACACCTGCCGAGGCCATGTGGGAGGCCGCTGTGCGCCTGAGATCGTGAGGGCTGAAGTCATTCACCGTAAGAGGGTCTGTGGCGCGTCCACGGGCTCGGCGTATGGCCATTGCGATAGCGTTGCGGTGTGCGGGCTGGCCCTCTTTGGGCGAAGGGAAGATCCAGGGCGACGCGGGGGGTCGCGACGCCAGTATCTCTCTTGCGGTCGTGTTGAGCGGGACGCGGTGTGCCAAGTCATTCTTTGCCCGTTCACTAGGAATCGTCCACCAACCATCCTCCAGATCGACGTTCTCCCAACGCATTGAAACGACCTCGCCTGGTCGTTGGGCGGTCACCAGAATCAGCCGAAGAGCCGCTGCGGCTTGTGCGCTGAACCACGGCCCGTCGAGTGCTTCCCATAGCGTCTTGATTTCCTGGTGAGACAGCACCCGATCCTTCGAGCGCTCTACGCCCGGCTTCCTCACCAGGTTGCACGGGTTCGATTCTAGGACGTCACGCCTGATAGCGAAGTTGAAGACCCGACGGATCAGCTCGTACAGTCGGTTTGCGGTTATCGGCGCAGTTTCTGCTTTTTTCTCGATGAGAGCGATTACGTCACGGCGCTTGATCGCCGCCGCACGAAGGTTGCGCCATGCCGGAAGGGCGTCCTTCTCAAGCATTCGTTTGTAGTTTGCCTTCCCCTTCTGCTGAGAGGCCTCGACCTTCAAGTACTCGGTGACGAGTTCGCCGAACGTCGGGTCGGTTCGGAGGTGCTCCTTCTGAGCAAGCGGGTCTTCTCCGAGATCAATGGCGCGACGCAGGTCCTTGACCCGCTCTCTGGCTGCCGTAGCGCTCCACTCGGGCCACGGTCCAAGGGTCAGACGCCTCTCCCGACCGTTGGTTCGATAGTTCAAGACAAACGCCCGAGCGTCACCCGCAGTGACGCGCAGGCCAAGGCCCTTGACCTGGTCGTCGTAGTGGATCTTGTTCCCCTTGGAAGGAACGGGAAGCTTGCGGATGGTCTGCTCAGTAAGTCGCACGATTGAAACACCTCATAAGACCCCTGTGTCCGCACTGTGTCCGTACATGAAAGGGTCGCCTGTGTCCAAGTGTGTCTATGAGCGACTAGATAGTCAAGCATAAAATATTGATAATAGGGTGGTTAGGTCCGTCAGTGAGTACCATCGGCTAGAAGCGTCTAGCAAGATATCTTGCTTCGGGAGCAAGAGGTCCGGAGTTCGAATCTCCGCGCCCCGACCATTTCCTTCAATAACTTAGTCGTTCTCAATCCGGCCCAGTCCGGGACATGTCCATAGGGATGTCCAAATAGACGTCTCGGGAGCCGGTTTTTCACCCTCCTGTGGGACGTCTCTGTGCGTTCGTAACGCGGCAACCCCGAACGACCGCTTGAGCTGGCACCGGTTGTAGAAACAACTCGATTCGAGGTTCAACCCACCGATCTGGGGTTAGACTACTTCCGTGCTAGATCAGGTCAAGTTGAGACGGCTCAAGCAGGCCGCTACCGATGACGACTGGATTGCCGCCACGAACGTTGCGCTGGAGCTTTCCCTAGAGTCGAAGGGAACTCCGGACGAGTTTCTCGCCAAAGCATTGCCCCCAGCCGTACGATCGCAGGATGCAGAATGGCTGGCGGTAATCATCAACGAGCTAACCGCTCCCGACTGAGTTCTCGCACTCTCTCCACAGTCACCCGATACCTGTGGTCATGCCCCAACAGCGAGACATGCGCCAGGTTCGATCTGGTGAAACCACGCTAGGCGTGCCTAGAGACTACAATGGCACCTTGCGACTTATCCTTGACGCCCATCTCGATCTCGCTTGGAATGCGCTGTCTTTCGATCGCGATCAGCTACAGCCGATCGACGAGCTGCGGCGGCGAGAGAAGCATCTGAGCGGCAAGAGCCGTGGCAATTGCACGGTCAGTTTGCCGGAGATGCGCCGGGCTGGCGTCGCGGCTTGCTTGGGGACCGTGTTGTGTCGAGCAACCCCGCCCGCCATCTACGAGGGTGAATCCGCCGGGCCCAGCTCTTGGCCCCACTCACGCGGCGACGAGATCCTCCGCGACGATCTGGACTACGTCAATCAGACTGTCGCCTCCGCGATGGGCGTGGGACAGCTTGAATACTATCGGCTACTCGAGCAGCAAGGGCAAATCAGGATGATCCGCACCCGCAGCGAGCTTGAGCGCTTATGGGCCGAATGGCGGGAGGACGAGAATGCTCCGGTCGGCTGCATCTTGAGCATGGAAGGTGCGGATCCGATTGTCAGCGTCGATCAGGCTGAGGTTTGGTTCGAGCGCGGGCTACGTACGGCTTGCGTGGCGCATTACGGGCCGAGTGCGTATGCGATGGGTACCGGCGGCGACGGCCCCCTGAGTGAGACCGGCAAAGCGCTGGTGAAGGAGTTCGACCGGCTGGGAATCATTCTAGACCTCGTCCACACAGCGGACACGGCATTTGGGCAGGCGCTCGATCTCTACTCCCGGCCAGTATTTTGTAGCCACGGCAACTGTCGCGCTTTGGTCCCGGGCGACCGTCAACTTACCGACGAGCAGATCAAGCAGATCGTGGCGCGCGGCGGGGTTATCGGTGCGGTATTCGACGCCTGGATGATCGTGCCGGCGTACCGCAGCGGAGACGAGTCGAACTCGACAGCGACGCTGGAGCAGCTAGCCGATCATGTGGACCACGTCTGCCAACTGGCGGGTAGTGTTCGCCACAGCGGCATCGGGAGCGACTTGGACGGCGGATTCGGAAACGAGCAGACACCGAAGGAAATCAAGACGATCGCCGACCTGCACAGCTTTGCCGAAACGTTGGCGAAGCGCGGCTACTCCGACGGTGATCTCGACGCGATCTTCCATGGCAACTGGCTGCGGTTCTTTGAAGAGACGTTGCCTGAATGAGTACGTACCGCAAATCGCGCGGAGAGGCGGTCGTCGCGGCCGTACTGTGGGCGCTGGCGGCCGTGTGGACCATCGGCACGTCCTACATGCTGGGGTACGATCAGCCAGCGAAGTCGCTCGGAGGGGTTCCAAGTTGGGTCGTCTGGGGGGTCTTCCTACCCTGGTTCGTTTTCTTCTTGATTCACTGCTGGTACTCGCTGGTCTTCCTGCGAGATGACGACGACCAGTGACTCCTCCTCCCCTAGCAACGTGGCTGGCTTTCAGCTTCTACCTGGGAGGGACCTTCCTGCTCGCCTGGCTGGCGCATCGTCGCCGCAGCGGGGCGAGCTTCATGGAAGACTACTTCGTCGCCGGGCGCGAGATTGGTCCCTGGGTGCTAGCGCTGACGTGGGTTGCGACGGCAGCCAGCGGTGGAACGTTCATCGGCGCGCCGGCACTAGCCTATACCTACGGCTGGGTCTTGTTGCTGTGGATCTCCGCCTACATGGTGTTCGCGACGACCGGAGTCGGGTTGGTCGGCAAGCGCATCTCGGAGATCGGGCGCCGCACCGGAGCGCTGACCTACCCGGACCTGATGCGCGACCGGTTTGAAAGCCCTTCGATTGGCGTGCTCTCAGCGGCTGGGATTATCGTCCTCTACATCGCCTATATGGTGGCGCAGTTCGTGGCGGGTGCCCGGCTGTTAGAAGCGATTTTAGGCGTGCCCTACCTTGTCGGGGTCGTGTCGTTCGCCGTGGTGGTGAGTCTGTATACGGCGTACGGGGGATTCCGGGCCGTGGCGTGGACGGATGCGTTCCAGGCGTTGGTGATGCTGTTCGGCGTTCTGGCCGCTCTATTCTTCGCGGTGAAGAAAGTGGGTGGTATGCAGGCCGTGTTTGACTCTCTCGAAGCGCAAGACCCGGCGTTGTTGAGCGGTCCGGGCCCAGGCAATTTCCTGCCGTTGTCGGCCGCGATCTCATTTTTTGCGATCTACGCCTTATCAGCGGCGGGCCAGCCGTCGCTGCTAACGCGGTTTCTCACTTGCCGCGATACCGCGACGATCCGTCGCGCGTGCTTCATCATCGGTGTCTACATCTTGCTGCTCTATCCGGCGGTGATGACTCTGGGGGTAGTGGGGCGAGCTCTCGTGCCAGACCTCGAAGCCGCCGACCACGCCATGCCCGCGACGATCCTCGCGGCAACGCCTGCGGCGCTCGCTGGAGTGTTGTTGGCGGCGCCGTTTGCGGCCATCATGTCGACGGTCAGCTCGTATTTGCTGGTGACCAGCAGTGCGGTGGTGCGCGACCTATACGCCCGCAATCGAACCGGTGTACTCAGTGAGCGCCGCGCGGCGACGCTCACCCATTGCTCGACGTTTGGGCTCGCAGGGCTAACATTGGTTTTTGCGTTGCAGCCTCCGGCGTTCCTCCAATACATCGTCATTTTCGCGGGCACGGGCCTGGCGGCAACGTTCTTATTTCCCACGTTGTTCGCGATCTATTGGCCGCGCATGAACCATGCGGGTTTTGTTGCTGGCATGACGGCAGGCTTCGTCTCGTTCGTGGCCCAATACGCCTTATGGGGAACGCGTAGTGTTGGAGGCTTCGACCCGTTCGTATGGTCGCTGATCGTCTCCGCGGCGTTCTCAGCGGGCGGGGTCCGGCTGGGCAAACGGACATCCGCTAAGACGCTAGCGATCTACTTCGACGGCGACGCGATATCCTGACCTATTGCCGCTCAGAAGGCCATTATCGGAAGTGAACTGTCATGCAATGGGTCATGTGATGAAAGACACGTTGATTTTGGGCAAGCACACCTTAGTCGGTCCCGTAGCGCTACAATCCCCGTGTCGTGACGATCGGCTCAACTATTAGCCGCTATATAGTTCACCCCTGGGGATTGACTGGCGCAGGAGACCGGCGCATCCGTCCGAAGAGCTAGAATTACTTCGCATTCATTTGAGGTGAACTCGTGAAAACGCTTCGCATCGCAATCGTTTTGGCGCTGGCGGCGTGTACGCTGCTGGGGCAGCACGAAGAGGTTAAGAACCTGCACGCTTCGCCTGAGGATGTCGTGGCCGGAGGGCGAATCTTTTTCTCGCACTGCGCGGTTTGCCATGGCTTATTGGGTGTAGGCGACCGCGCTCCGTCGCTGACCTCTGGGCAGTTCCGCTACGGGGGCAGCGATGGTGCTCTGCACCAGACGATATCCAGGGGTGTGCCCGGAACCGAAATGCCCGGGATCTATTTCGATGGCGTTGAAGTCTGGCAGCTCGTGGCCTACGTCAAGTCGCTCAGCATGAGTCCCGAGGCCAACACCCCGACGGGCGACGCCGTTGCGGGTCAGAAAATCTACTCAGTGCGGGGATGCAGCGGCTGCCACCGTGTCAGCGGCGAGGGAGGCCGCTCCGGCCCAGACCTAACCAATATCGGAGGTTCGCGGTCACCAGGACACCTGCGCACCGCGATCCTGAGTCCAAATGAAAAGGTCCTCCCGCAACACTGGACCGTCAGAGTGGTGACGAAGGACGGCACGGAGATCACCGGGCGACGGTTGAACGAAGACACCTTCACAGTTCAGGTGCTTGGCTCCGGGGAACGGCTGCTTTCGCTCCCTAAGAGCGAACTTGCAAGCTACGAGATTGTCCGAGAATCCGCCATGCCGTCGTACCAAGGGATGATCCGCGGCGACGACCTGGAGGATCTGATGAGCTATCTTGTATCGCTTCGACAGAGGAGAGCGGCGCAATGAAATTCACCCGTCTACGATTCGATTTGTTGATGGCGTTGGTTTTCGCTATCGCCACGTCACTGTCAGCACAAGTGACATCCGAGCGCCTGCTCAATGCCGCCTCGGACCCCGGCAACTGGCTGACTTACTCGGGTACCTATCAGAGCCAACGCTACAGCGCGCTCGACCAAATCACGCGAGATAACGCTTCCAGACTAGAGCTGAGTTGGGTGTTCCAGGCAAACTCGCTACAGAAGTTCGAAGCTACACCTCTGGTCGTCGACGGCGTGATGTACCTGACCGTGGCACCGAATGACGTCGTTGCCCTCGACGCCGCCACGGGGCGCACCTTCTGGAGGTACAACCATATTCTGCCGGAACGCACGAATCCTTGTTGCGGTGCCGTCAATCGTGGCCTCGCCATCCTGGGCGACTCCCTATTCATGGGGACGATCGACGGATACCTAATAGCGCTTGACGCACGAACGGGCACCGTTAATTGGAAGAAGAAAGTTGTCAATTACGAAGATGGCTACTCGCTGACGGTCGCGCCGCTCGCGATCAAAGACAAGGTCATCGTCGGCACTGCGGGCGGAGAATACGGAATCCGTGGCTACATTGACGCGTACAACGCCAGGACGGGCGACCGTGAGTGGAGGTTCTATACGATCCCTGGTCCCGGCGAGCCGGGTCATGATACCTGGGAAGGCGACTCGTGGAAGCGGGGTGGAGCTTCGATTTGGGTGACTGGCTCGTATGATGCCGATCTGAACTTGACCTATTGGGGCGTGGGAAATCCGGCGCCAGACTGGAACGGTGACGTTCGTAAGGGCGACAACCTCTATTCCGATTCCGTCGTCGCTCTCGACCCAGACAGCGGCGAATTGAAGTGGTACTTCCAATTTACTCCGCACGATTTGTGGGACTGGGATTCGGTGCAGGTGCCTGTGCTCGTGGATCGTGAATTCGAAGGCCGAATGCGCAAACTGATGCTGTGGGGCAACCGCAACGGTTTCTACTATGCCCTCGACCGCGCGACGGGCGAATACCTGGTCGGCAAGGCGTTCATCCATCAGACGTGGACGGATGGTCTCGACGAAAACGGACGGCCCAAAGTGCGGCCCGAGGCTGCTCCGTCGGCTGAAGGCACGAAAGTCTATCCCGGCGTGCAGGGTGGCACGAATTGGTACTCGCCGTCATACAACCCAAAGACTGGGCTGTTCTATCTATCGGTTTGGGAGTACGCCAGCAACTACCACAAGAATGACGCTGTGTACGCGGCAGGCAATCGCTACTTGGGCGGCATTCCCCGGCGGATCGAAGGCGAGCCCGGCTACGGGGCGGTACGTGCTCTCGATCCCGAGACGGGCGACATGGAATGGGAGTTTCGGATGGTAGAGGTCACCAATAGCGGATTGCTTTCAACGGCTGGACGACTGCTGTTTTCGGGAAGCAACGAAGGGCACTTCTTTGCGCTCGACGCGCACAATGGCGAAGAACTCTGGAGGACGAATCTGGGCGGTAGCGCCTACGCCTCGCCGATTACGTATCTAGTTGGCGGAAAACAGCACGTTTCGATTGCCGCCGGACACTCCCTGTACACGTTCGTGATCGGCGAATAGCGTCTGCCCCACCACGTCTGAGTGTTCGGCTCGAACTTGCGTGCTGAGCGCTTCGGACCCGCCGCCGGTAGCTTCACAATATCTGGTTGTCGAAAGAGGAATGTCGGGGTCTGGAGGGGGGGCGCGCACGGTTGGCCGGGTACCGCTCTACAGCCCTAGGCGCGTCCTAAGGGGTTCCACGTACTACCGACCCAACCTTGGGCATCACATATAGAGCTTCTCCTGGGTGAGATTCAGTGCGACTTCCGCATGGCAGGCAGTCGTCACGCAGCGTTATGTATAAGCACAGGTGCTGTCTCGGTGATGCGAGTCGAAAAAAACCCTGCGTCAGCTTGGTCGGGCTTCCGTTCCCAACTCGAAGAACTCGGGGCTGGAATTGCGACCACCACAGCGGCTCCGTCTCCAGACGAGGGCGCAGCGGACTCCCCACCTACCGAGGACTCGGTATCGACGTCTGACGTCGGAGAGGGTTCCGCCCGTCTGACGGCCGGAGTCCTGAGTCGTTGCCTGATCCCGCTCGCAGCAGTCCTCCTGTTGCTCTGGACCTTCGACGCCCGCCAGATCATCGACCCGCCCTTACTGGCGCTCGCCTTCGGTGTGCTCGCCATATTCGGTGCCTCAGTGCTGCCCAGCCTCAATCGACGACTCCGAGGTCCCGAGCCCTCAACGCAAGAGATCGACCGCGTCTCGATCGCGGCGGCAACCACGCTGTTCGCGACCGCTGGCGTCCATGCAGCGCTCGTGCCTGATTCGTTGGCGACGGTCCCGTTGCTGGTAGCCGGGGCGCTAATCGCGTCGTTGATTTCAACACGTAGGGGGTTTCTTGCACTGTCTTGTTTCCTAGTTGCCAGCTGGGCAGTTTGCTGGTTCGCCCAACCAGCATCTTCCGCGTGGTGGTCAATCGGCGCGGCACTAGCCGCCTCGATCGCGGTGGCCTCGGTTGTTCGCGGTGCGGTCAAGGAGTGGCAGGCTGACCACATGGCCGAACTGGCGAGCCAGAAGGATCATTACGTCGAACTTCTTGGGTCGGCCCACGCCGTGTCAGTCGACGATGGCACGAACCGGGTTCTCCAGGCACATGGCGAAATGGACGGGTTGTGGGAGTGGAATATCGACAGCGACCAGATCTACTTCTCACCCCGTTGGCGAGCCCTACTGGGCTACGGAGACGAGGGCCAGACCGGAAAGATCGACGTCTGGTTCAACCTGATTCATCCCTACGACCTCGACGAATTGATGAGTCGCCTCAGCTCGCACCTTGAGGGGAATACGCCGTACTTCGAGTGCGAGCATCGCATTCGCCAGGCCGATGGTACCTATCGTTGGGTGCTCTCGCACGGACGTACCGTACTCGGACCGAATGGCGAACCGGAACGTTTGGCTGGCTCGCAGACCGACATCAAACGACTGAAGAAATTCGAGGCTCAGCTTATCCACGAGGCGAATCATGATCGGCTCACCGGACTCGCGAACCGCCACCATCTTCTTGAGGCCTTAGAAGAGGAGCTCCAGAGGATCAAACATTCGGGCTCCTATGTTTTCGCAGTGGCGTTTCTGGACTTGGACCGATTCAAGTCGGTGAATGATACTCTCGGCCACCATGTCGGCGACGAGTTGTTACGAATGGTCGCCGCTCGCATCCAAGAGTCAGTCAGCGATCAAGACCTAGTCGCTCGATTGGGCGGCGATGAATTTGTCGTCTTAATGCGCGGCATCCAAAGCCTCGACAACGCGATGGTAGTTGCGGGGCGCATTTGCTCCCAGATCGCCGAGAGGTTCGTGATCGGCTCACATGGGATCTCCACTGCCGCTAGTATCGGTGTCGTCCTGAACTCGTCAGGAACGCGGAGTTCCAGCGAAATTATGCGCGACGCCGACATCGCCATGTACCAGGCCAAATCGGCTGGAAGCGGTCGAGCGCTGCCATTCGACTCCGAGATGGGCCAGCAGGTGTCACGCCGCTTCAGTCTGCAAAACGATCTGGCCAAGGCGATTGAGAACGACGAGTTCGAGCTGCACTATCAGCCCCTGGTGAACCCCGTCGACGGTACGATCCTGGGTGCCGAGGCGCTGATTCGTTGGCGCCGCGCACCCGACGAGTTGGTCTTCCCGGCCGAGTTCATTGGCCTGGCCGAAGAGAGCGGCATGATTGTGGCTATCGGCCATTGGGTCTTCACTAGCGCCTGCAGTCAACTCAACGAGTGGATCGCCAATGGCCTTGATCCGATCAAGATCTCGGTCAATTTCTCGGCACGCGAGCTCGCTGATGTCGGCACCTCCGATGTGGTCGCGCGCGTTCTGCACGACACGGGTCTCGATCCGAAATGGCTGCAGGTCGAGATTACCGAAAGCGACTTGGTTGACGGCCGACAGTCGACAGTCGAGAGCCTCGACCGACTGAGTCTTCTCGGCATCAATACGGCAATTGACGATTTCGGCACTGGATACTCGTCGTTGTCTTACCTACGCAAGCTGACGTGCAGCGTGCTCAAGATCGATCAGTCATTCGTCCACGACATCGAGACCGACCCCAAGGGGTCCGCTCTAGTCCGCTCGATCATCGGCATGGCGCATAACCTCGAACTTGGCGTCGTCGCCGAGGGCGTTGAAACTCCCGGCCAACTCGCCATTCTGCGCGACTTCGATTGCGACCTGATTCAAGGCTACCTGGCGAGCCGCCCCATTCCCGCCAACGAGTTCGAGAGGCTGATGAAGGTCGGATGCGCCCGGGCAATGGGAATCAGCGGTGGTTCGCCGTCGTCCGTTGAGCGGCGGGGTCGCGGCCGCCGCAGTAAGCGTGAGAAAGTGTGACGCCGTGCGGGGTGACCTGACTCACGCCAATATCTCAACAAACCACCACGCCGGTTACCGTTATGGACGACCGCTCTTCACCATTGACTTACCCACCGACCGATTCTAGGCCCAGATGGGTCGGGAGCGAACACCATCAGCTGGGTTCACTTGGTCTCAATCGGCCTACAGGTGCTTCGCGATAAAGGGCAGACCAGCCACGCCGTGGAAGCTGTGTTCGCCTATGAAGACCTCCTGCTCGGCGAGCTCGGCTTTGTCGAAAACAGTGTAGACCTTCTTCACCCTCGCAAAACTCTCTCGGCTTGCCTCCACCGGGAAAATGGCATCTTTGTCGCCAGATTCGACGAACAGCGGACGAGGGGCGATTAGTCCCGCGACATCGTACATCTCGCACCACTGCAAAATACCTGGAACGTAGTTGTCAATGCAGTGCGAGAGGCTGAAAATACTATCGCGGAAGGTGTTGAGGTAGCCACTGATAAGTGCAGCCTTGATGCGTGGATCGAGGGCCGTGGCGAACGTCGTGATGGTCCCACCGCCGGAGATGCCCATGCAGCCGACCCGATCCGAATCGAGGTCGTCGCGGGTCTCGATCCAATCGATCGTGCGCATCACGTCATGGACCCGCCATGCGATCATCGTTTCTCCCAGAAGTAGAGCTGCACCGGCGGTTGGCTGGCAAGAGGCCGTGCCCAGACCTTTCGCCTTGGCCCGCGGATCGCGGCGGCAGCCGAAACCCACCTGCTCAATCGCAACCGCAGCCATCCCATGCTCAACGCATTGGATGGCAAAGTCGTGTTGGTAGCCGTCTTTGTCCGTGCGGTCCTGGCCCTGATCATCAATGCCAACGATATCGTCCACGCCGCGGCCATGCCCTGGCAGGCAGATCATTGTGCGGTGCGGCGCTGTAGTTTCGTGCGGCGTCAACAGATAGCCGAGAACAAAAAGCCCTGGTCGGCTCTCAAAAACGAACTTTTCACGCCGATAGTTTGGGAAGTTGCTTACCTCAAGCGTCTGCGACTTGAGCGGCGTCTTCCTCGACGGAATTCCACCAATAAGCTCGGTCACTTTCGTTCGAAGCTCTTTCTGCCAACGCTCCGCCTCTTGAAGCTCGGAGGCTCGAAAGGTCATCCGTAGTGGGACGTCCTCGTAGCGCGACTGCGCCCAAGCTACAGGGTCAAATGCTGTGGCTGCTACTCGGTCTTCGAAACCGTCCAGTGCTCCCGTGTAGGTCGAATCAGTGGCCGCGCATGCGGGTGCCAGGGCTGCACTCACTCCTGCAATTCCGAGTTCACGGCGAGTCAGTTCATGTGACATGGCCACAGTTTACTTCGTGTGAAGTCGCTCTGCTGGAGTTTCAGACTCCAGCGTTTGGCGGAGCCATTCGCTCAGCCGCTACTTTAGGATTTTCGTAGCTTGGACTCGACGACGTTGGCGATGCGGCCATCCAAGCCGCGCTCGCCCACTACCGAAACGCTACGCAATATGCTGATCTGCTAGAGTGTGTTGGCATCTGGCGGGGCGCTAACGGTGACACGGAAACTCTCTTGGAATCTATTGCTTGCGCTCGTCGGCGCGTCAGCCGTCGTTTCGGCAGCCACTCCCGAACAGCTTGAATTTTTCGAACGAGAGATCCGGCCCGTCTTGGCCGAGCGCTGTTACTCCTGCCACAGCTCCGACGCACAAGCGGTTTTTGCCAACCTGCGGTTAGACAGTCGCGCTGCCGTGCTCGCTGGTTCCGATGCCGGACCCGTTGTCACTGCGGGCGATTCTGCCGGGTCCAAGTTGATGAAGGTGCTGCGCGGCGAGATTACGCAGATGCCGCCCAGCGGGCGACTCCCCGACGACAGCATTGCCGCAATCGCTCGATGGATCGACATGGGGTTGCCCTGGCCCGAGGAGTCCGCCCCCGAACTCCCAAGCCCGGCTGCGACGTTCGACCTGGCTGACCGACGCGAGCAGCATTGGGCCTGGCGACCGATACGAGACACTCAACCCCCGAAGACCAGCAACGAGTCGTGGCCACTCAGCCCGGTCGACCGGTTCGTCCTCGCCAAGATCGAGGCGGAAGGGTTAACCGCGGCGGGCGACGCGACCCGCGAAGTATTCATCAGACGAGCGACCTTCGACCTCATTGGCCTCCCTCCGACTCCCGAGGAGATCGACGTCTTCGTCGCGGACCGTGAACCGGGAGCTCATGACCGTTTGGTCGACCGGCTGCTCCGCTCGCCCCGGTTCGGAGAACACTGGGCGCGGCGTTGGATGGACCTCATGCGCTACTCCGAGTCCCACGGCTCAGAGGGTGACCCGGACATTCCGGAAGCGTGGCGATATCGCGACTATTTGATCCGGGCATTTAATGCCGATCTTCCCTATGACCAAATCATTCGCGAGCATCTCGCGGGCGACTTGCTGGTGCAACCGCGCGTTGATCTAGAACTGGGGATCAACGAATCTCTGCTCGGATCGGCACACTGGCGTCTAGTCGAGCATGGTTTCGATCCCGTTGACCCGTGGGAAGACCGGGTCAGGTGGACGGACAATCAGATCGACGTCCTCTCGAAGACTTTCCTTGGACTGACTGTTTCTTGTGCTCGCTGTCACGATCACAAGTTCGACGCCATCTCCCAGAAGGATTACTATGCCCTGTTCGGCTCCATCAAGGGTGCACGACCGACACAGCGCGCTATCGATACGCCTGACATCCTGCTGCAGAACCACGATGAGCTTGCCTCTCTCAAGAGCGAAATCCGCGACCAACTTGTTAGTTCTTGGCTCGGTTCGATCGAGGATGGCGACGTGGTGCGGCAGGCTGGCAACGACGCCTGGGAGCCTGAAAGTCCGTTGCATGCCCTGGCTCTATTGGGGAGTCTAGAAGGCGAAGAATTCTCTCAAGGCTGGAAGACGCTGGCAGACTACTGGCGATTAGAAATTGACTCGCGCGAGGCGTTCAACCGGTCGGGATTCGATCCGCAGTGGGACCTTCGCCGGGAGGAGGACTACCGGAAGTGGATTCGCCACGGCACGGGACTCGGTGAGAAGCCGTCGAGACCGGGTGAGTTTGAAATCCCGCCAGCGGGGCCGAGCGTGATTTCCGGAATATACGGAGGCGGAGTACGGACGAACCTACTGACCCGCAAGCACAGCGCCGTTTTACAGTCACCGAGCTTCGAGATTGACTCGGACTATATCAGCTTCCGCGTCGGCGGCGGCAACTTCTCGTTTGTGCGCTTGATACTTGAGAACTATCCCGTGCCGCGAGGCGGCATCTATAGCTTGCGCCACAGCCCGAAGACGGATGATCCGGTTTGGGTGACTTGGAAGACCGACTACTGGAAGGGATTTTCGGCCTATATCGAGTACGCGACGCTTGATGACGTGACCCACTTCCAGCTTGACCCGATCGATCAGCGACGCAAGCCTCGGCCGCAACCGACTCGTGACGGTCGCTCCTGGTTCAGCGCGGAACGAGTCGTCTTTCACAACCAAGAAGACACGCCGCGTGATGAGATCGAGCCGATCGCGTTGCTACTCGAAGCTGCTGCCCCAGGCTCTGCCCGAGAACTCCGACAACGAATCGAGACGCTATTAGTCGACACCATCCACGCCTGGCGCGATGGCCGCTTGACGGAGAGCCAAGCCGCATACCTAGATTCCTTTGTAAGCAACGGAGTTCTTGAGACCGAGGCCGCCAACCTGCCCACGGTGAAGCCACTCGTCGAGCGTTACCGCGAACTAGAGGATGAGATCCCCATTCCCCGACGCGCGCCGGGAGTAATTGAAGAAGGCGGCGACGCTCAGCGCTTGCTGATTCGGGGCAGCCACAAGAACCCGGGCGACATGGTCGAACGCCGCGGTCTCACGGCGCTGGGTGGTGAGCTGTTTGACGATGGGCCTGCCGCGCGCTTGGGCCTCGCGCGCATGGTCACGTCTGTGGACAATCCACTAACACCTCGTGTGATCGTCAATCGGCTGTGGGCCTCGCTGTTTGGCCGTGGACTGGTCGCTACAGTCGATAATTTCGGGAAGCTCGGGGACGCCCCGTCACATCCGGAGTTGCTGGACTGGCTGGCCGTGCGTCTTGTCGAGGACGATTGGTCGCTCAAGAAAACGCTGCGACGGCTTGCGACATCACGGGCCTACCGGATGAGCAGTGACGTGGCGGTCGAGGCGCTAGAGGCCGATCCAGACAACCGTCTTCTATCGCACATGCCCGTCCGACGACTCCGTGCCGAGCAGATTCGCGATGCGCTGCTGGCGGTCTCCGGTCGCCTGGATTACGAAATGTACGGGCCGTCGGTCCCGGTCTATTACGCGTACGCAACCGGTAAGACCAAGGGGGATCAGGCGAAAGGCCCTGTTGACGGCAAAGGTCGTCGCTCCCTGTATCAAGAGATTCGCCGCAACACACATAACCCGTTCCTCGAGGTCTTCGATTTGCCGAAACCGGCCACGACCCGCGGCACGCGCGACGTGACGAACGTGCCGGGCCAGTCGCTAACGATGCTGAACAGCCCGTTTGTGATCGGCCAGGCAGAGGTTTGGGCGAAGGCGCTGGTCGAGGATGGTAGCGAAACACCCGCTGACCGTTTCGAGCTAATGTTTGTTACGGCGCTGGGCCGCAAACCGACCGCATCTGAGCGTGATCGTGCCTTAACCTATATGGCGGAGCTTGACGCAGCCCGAGGCGTGGCCGATGCTGAACGGATGAGCGAACCAGCCTCCTGGCAGGACCTCGCCCAAGCACTCTTCAATCTCAAGGAGTTCATCTATGTCCGCTGAAACTCCCAGACCGTGCGGATGCCTGAGTCGGCGCGATATGCTGCGCCAGACTTCGAGCGGCTTCGGAATGATGGCGCTCGCTGGTCTCATGGCCAAGGACGCCGCAGGTGCTAAGAAGCCTGATTTCGAACCAAAGATCAAGAACGTCATCTTCTGCTACCTGTCCGGAGGGCTCTCGCACGTTGACTCATTCGACCCCAAGCCCCGGCTAGAGAAAGAGGCGGGGCAGCCCATGCCGTTCAAGACGGAACGGACGATGTTCAACGACGACGGCAATATCATGCCGAGCCCGTGGGCGTTCAAGAACTATGGGGAATCGGGAATTCCCGTGTCCGAGCTGTTCCCCCACATTGGGCAGCACGCGGACGATCTGACCATCATTCGCTCGATGGTCGCGCCCTTCATGGAGCACGCCCAGGCGAATTTCTTCTTTCACAGCGGCCAGCCGTTCACGGGCTTTCCGAGCATGGGCGCATGGTCGACTTACGGTCTCGGGTCGGAGAATGAAAACTTGCCGGGATATGTTGTCCTGGGCTCTGGCGTGATCCCCCTGGGCGGCATCAACATGTACGGCAACGGCTTCCTGCCAGCCGTCTACCAGGGCTCGTTTCTTTATCCCGAAAACGAAGAGCCGATCAACAACATCGTTCCTAAGGAAACCGACAGCCTGCAGCGTAAGCGGCTTAAATTCCTCTCTGACATGGATCGCGCTTATCTCTCCGAGGTCGACAACAACCCACAGGTTGAAGCAGCCATCAGCAACTACGAGACGGCCTATCGTATGCAAGCGGCGGTGCCCGAGCTTGTCGACATCTCCGGCGAAACCGAAGCTACCAAGAAGCTCTATGGCCTCGACTCTGAGAATGAGTCCATGGCGGCCTACGGTCGCCAATGCCTGTTGGCTCGTCGCCTGGTCGAGCGTGGCGTGCGCTTCGTCGAACTCACGATGGTGGCGGCTGGCTACGGCACGATGGGGAATCCATGGGATCAGCACGGGCAACTCATTGAAGGCCATTCGGCGAACTCGAAGACCGTCGATCAACCGGTTGCAGCGCTACTGACCGACCTCAAGGCGCGAGGCCTGCTCGATGAGACGCTCGTGATCTTCTCGGGCGAGTTCGGCCGTACGCCGTTCGTTCAAGGAACCAATGGCCGCGACCACAACCCCTACGGCTTTAGCCTCGTGCTCGCCGGCGGGGGCCTCAAGCCCGGGTACATTTACGGCCAGACGGACGAGTATGGCTACAACGTCGTCGAAGGCAAGCGCACGATCCACGACCTACACGCCACGGTGCTGCACCTGATGGGCCTCGACCACGAAAAGCTGACGTTCCGATTCGGGGGTCGCGACTATCGCCTGACCGACGTGCATGGCAACGTCATTCGCGACGTCCTGACGGACGGATGATTCATCACCATCTCCTTCCACGAAGAAGGGGCTGAGCCCCTTAGCCAATCCATCCCCGTCATCGGAAGTAATGCGTACACCTCAGCTCGTAGAGGATGTCCGCTTCTCAACTGCTTTCACCAACTGCTTGGTTTCTCGCTTGCTAAATCCCAACGTGCCCTGGTCTGCCGCGGTCAGAGCCTTCGGACCCCAAGGAAGCGACATCAGACCTGCCTTCGAGTGGCTGCCGATTCCAAGTAGCAGATGCCCTAGTTCGTGGGCGATGATCGCGCCGAGGACGACCGGCTGGCGGTACTTCCGACCGTCGGCGATCTCGCTGACCCGGTCGACGTAGACGTTGGTCGTCGACGAGAATCCTCCGGTCGTCGACATCATGCTGAATCCAAAGATCCCCTTCGGCAGCCCTTGCTTGGGTGCCATGCGCTCAGGTGCCAGCCGCAGGTTCAATACCGACGCGCCGCGTACGGCATTACAAGTCGGGTCGGCTGGCTGCCGCTCGGCGTCCAGCGTGCAATCGAGCCAGGAGAGGCGGACGTTCGAGCGAGCGAAGATGGCGTCGGCTTCTTGCTGGGCGCGCATCATCTCCTCGACCGGAGTCCCCGCAAAGTTGAAGACACGAATGGTGATCGCGTCAGTGATGGGCTCCTGGGCGGCTATCGGAGAGAACGAAGAAAGGGTAAGTGTCAGAGCAAAAAGGGTTGTTAGGCTGCGTTTCATGGCTGTCACCTCTGTGGTGAAGCCAGATTGAGCCGGTTAAGACAGGTGGGCCATGGACTGACGGTTAAGCATTCATTGATTGGGGTTCAACAGATAACTCACGTGGTATCAACAAGATCGAGGTAAGGTTTACTCGTTGGCAGGGAAGTTTACTCGTGCAGATTTGGCACCTAGGCACCTTCGGGCGATAATGGCGCCGTGCTTTCTGACCGCCAGCCGCTTCGCCTCGGCATATTCGAGATCAATCTCGATACAGGCGACTTGCGCCGCAATGGTGCCAAGGTCCGACTGCAGGAGCAGCCGTTTCAGGTCCTGGCAGCTCTGCTGGAGAAGCCCGGCGAGATTGTCACCAAGGAAGAGCTGCAGGAGCGTATCTGGAAGGACGACACCTTCGTCGATTTCGACCGCAGCCTGGCGACGGCGATCAACAAAGTCCGTCAGGCCCTGGGCGACTCGGCGACAAGGCCGCGATTCATTGAAACAGTTCCCAAGCGCGGCTATCGATTCGTCGGCCTGGGAGCCGCCACAACGGCACCGCCAGCGCCCGATCCGGTGATGGCCAGGATCCCCTGGAAGGCAGTGGCGTCAGGAGTCGTGCTGGTCGCTGGCACGGTCTGGTGGGTTGCCGCGCGCGAGGTCGCACCGGCACCAACTCGGTGGTCGGAAGCGCGACGAGTCACATCAGACACCGGTCTTACCTATCAGCCAACGATTTCGCGTGATGGCGCGCTGATCGCATACTCCTCTGATCGCGCGGCCGAGGGGAATCTAGACATTTGGGTACAGCACACCACGGGCGGTGACCCTGTTCGGATCACCAGCGACCCGGGCGACGACTCGGCTCCCCACTTCTCACCGGACGGTAGGTCGATCGTTTTCCGGTCCGAGCGAGAGGGCGGCGGTGTCTATGTCGTGCCATCTTTGGGTGGCTTCGAGCGTTTTCTTGCTCCACGGGGTCGCCGGCCTCGCTTCTCACCCGATGGAGAGTACGTCGCTTATTTTACGAGTGCCAGCGGCCTTGCGGTTGGAGGTGAAGTCTACGTCGTAACCTCCTCGGGCGGAGTACCCAGTAAGTTCGAGATCGATGCGTTGAATGCCTCGCATCCAGTCTGGTCGTCTGACGGAGATGCCCTACTTGTGGCCACTCAAAAAGGAGTCTTTGACAACGCGAGCTATGAATGGCGTGTAGCGACGCTGGGCGGTATCGACCGGGGTGCCACCGGTGCGTTACCGGCTATTAGAGTTGCCGGGGCGTCGCGGCTACTGAACTTAGTTCCCGATTACTGGGATTCTGAGGGCTTCGTCTGGTTCTCATTGGAGGATGCGGACAGCGCGGATCTATGGCGTATTCAGGTGAACCCTCTGACGGCCCGCGTTGTGGGTGAACCTGAGCGGATCCTTCCGGGTCCGGGAACCTATGTGAATGCGACAGTTTCCGGCAGCGGTCGAATCTTGTTCGCGAGCCTAACGACGAATGAAGACATCTGGAGTCTTCCCATTGATGCCAACGGTGGCGTCGCGTTATCTGAGGAGCCTACTCGATTGACATCCGCACCCGGGGCGGATCGCTATCCGTCCATCTCAGCGGATGGCTCGACGGTGACCTTCCAGACCGACCGCACGGGCTCGAGTGAACAGTGGGTTCTCAGCACCGTGGATGGTCAACAGCGCCTTGTCGCCGCGATCACTGGCCACTCAGTCGTCAATGCCGCCGGAACCCAACTTGCCGCCGGATGGGTAGAGAGTCTCGCTGTTGTCGGAATTGACGGCATCGCCATTGACCAACTGCCCGGCCCTGGAGGGTTTCCGTGGCATTTCTCACCGGATGACACCATGATTCTTTTTAATCGACCGGTAGGCACACAGCGCGGCATCTTCCTTTGGGAGCGCAGCTCAGGCGAGACAACAAGCCTCCTCACCGATCAAGAGCGGAGCTATTTCCAGGGCCAGTTCTCGCCTGATGGCCGATGGATCGCGTGGATGGCATTTCCAGGTGGCGTTCAGGTCGCCCCTCTTCGCGGTGCCCAGCCGATTCCCGAATCAGATCGCATCCAGATATCTGAGGAGGGCTGGTTTGCAGATAAGCCGCGCTGGTCGCCCGACGGCAACCTGCTCTACTACACCTCAGACCGTGACGGCTTCGTCTGCATCTACGCCCAGCCCCTTGATCCCGAGACCAAAGAACCCACGGGTGAGTTGCTGGCGATCCACCATTCTCACGGGACAGCAAATTCGATACAAAACGTCAGCTATGCCAATTTGGAGATCAGCGTGGCCACGGATCGGATCGTCTTCAACATGTCCGATCTCACCGGCAATATCTGGATGATGGAGCCGATCGAGTAGCGGGTAGGGCGGAACTGTTCGAGCCCTGGATGGTTTCGGCTCGCGGCGTCGTAGACTAGTTCTTCTATGCAGATACGTTCCGTTGTTTCTTCGTCAGCTGATGTCGAGGCTGATGCTCTTGTTGTCACTCTGTTCCAAGTAGCCGATGGCGAGAAGCCCGATGCCCAGTCCTCTGACCTCGTCGAGGAACTGTACTCGCGAGGCGAGTTTACGGGGAAAGCTCTTGAGACAGCCGTCATTCACCGTCCAGCGAGTCTGAAAGCGGGTCGATTGCTGCTGATAGGCGGCGGCGAGCGGAGTGACTACTCGGCCCAAGTTGCGCGCGATGCAGCGGCAGTTGCCGTCCGGCAACTGCAGACGAAGGGTGCCAAGAAAGTTGCGTTCACCATTCCCGCCGGATTTGACAATGCATCGTTGGCCCAAGCGACCTCCGAGGGTGCGATTCTTGCTGGCTTTGACGTCGGTGAGCTGAAGACCAGCGACGACGGGAAGGGCGCGTTGGATGAGGTCATTGTCGTCAGTGGCAGTGACGTCGCAGAATCCGTCGAGCGGGGTCGCGTGATTGCCGAGGGGCAGAACTTTGCCCGCAGTTTGGCGAACGCTCCAGCCAATCTGCTGACGCCGCCCGTTCTGGTTGAGCGTGCTCGCGAGATGGCCGCAGAGACGGGTCTAGAGATCGAGGTTCTTGACCGCGACAAGATGGCTGAGATCGGTATGGGCGCTCTGCTGGGCGTGGCCCAAGGCAGCGCGGAGCCCCCGGCGATGATTGTCTTGCGCTACACGCCGGAGACCACGCCGAAGAAGGGCGACCAACTGGGGTTGGTCGGTAAGGCCGTTACGTTCGACACCGGCGGCGTATCGATCAAACCCTCGGCCAGCATGGACTTGATGAAGTACGACATGGCGGGCGGCGCGGCAGTGCTCGGGGCCATGAAGGCAATCGCTGCGCTCAAGCCTGCGAGGCCGGTGACGGCACTGGTGCCGACCGTCGAGAACATGGTCGGAAGCCGAGCACAGCGCCCGGGCGATGTGGTGACGACGCTATCAGGCAAGACGGTCGAAATTCTCAACACCGATGCCGAAGGTCGCATGATCTTGGCCGACGCGCTGACCTACGCGCAGCAGATCGGATGCACCGAGTTGGTAGACGCCGCCACGCTGACTGGAGCGATCGTGGTTGCGCTCGGTCACGAACGCGCTGGGCTCTACGCCAACGACCCCGCACTACAGGCCCGCGTGCTGTCGGCAGCCGAAGCGACAGGCGAAAAATTCTGGCCGATGCCGCTTGACGAAGAATACAAGGAGCAGCTGAAGAGCCCCATCGCCGATCTCCCGAATATCGGTACTCGATGGGGCGGCTCGATCACCGCGGCGATGTTCTTAAAGCAGTTCGCCGACCCGCTGCCGTGGGTGCATCTCGACATCGCCGGAACGGCTTGGCTTGAGGCAGACAAGCCCGCCATGCCGAAAGGCCCAACCGGCATGTCTGTGCGGACTTTCGTCGAATTGGCGATGAGCGACTAGCTGAATAGCGAAGCAATCACATCCGGCGAGCGAAGTCGCCAGGATACGTTGCAGCTACCGTACGAACCGCTGTGCGATCGGAAAACGTCTGCCAACACCAAACGCCTTGGAGGTAATGCGTAATCCGGTGGCGCTCTGCTGGCGTTTGTACTCGTTGCGATCAACCAGGCGACAGATCCGTCGCACGAGTTCCTCGGGTTGGTCGAGCTTCTCGGCGATCTGTGAACTAGAAAGGTGCTCCTCGACATAGAGCTGGAGCATCGGATCAAGGATGTCGTAGTCCGGCAGGGAGTCGGTGTCCTTCTGGTCGGGACGCAATTCCGCCGAGGGTGGCTTGCTTAAGACGGTCGCGGGGATCGCGCCTGGCCGTCGTTTGTTCGCAAAACGAGAAAGCTCGTAGACGAGAGTTTTTGGGACGTCGCTGATCACGGCAAGGCCACCGACCATGTCGCCATAGAGGGTGCAGTAGCCAACGGCGATCTCGCTCTTGTTGCCGGTGGTAAGGACCATGGCACCGAGCTTGTTGGACAAGGCCATCAGGTGAAGGCCGCGCAGACGGGCCTGGATATTCTCTTCGGTTACGTCGGGCGCGCGATCTCCGAAGACGGGCTGGAGGTTGCGGACGACAGTCTCGTAGCCTTCGTTGATCGATAGGATCTCGAACCGAATGCCGAGCTTCTCGGCGGTCTCTTGGGCATCGGTCACGCTGCCCTCAGAGGAGTAAGGGCCGGGCATCGCAACACCGATGACGTTTTCGGCCCCGAGTGCGTCGACGGCGAGCGCTGCGGTGATCGAAGAGTCGATGCCTCCGCTCAAGCCGATAACGGCTTCTCGGAATCCGCACTTCCGGAGGTAGTCCCGAACCCCGAGGACGAGCCCGTCGTAGACTGCCTCGATTTCATTGTTGGCGGGGGACACCAGATCACCCTTGCCTGCCTCGGTTTCGTAGAAGACGAGATCATCCGCAAATGATTGCGCGCGCGCGACGACGTCTCCCGTGGCGCTGACGACAAAGCTAGAGCCGTCGAAGATCAACTGGTCGTTGCCGCCAATCTGGTTCACCATGACGATGGGAACGTCGACGCGGCAGGCCGCCGACGCGAGCATCTGCTCACGCATTTCGCGTTTGCCGATGTGATAGGGCGACGCAGCGATGTTGAGGATCAGGTCGACACCAGCTGCAGCCAGCTCGTCCACGGGATCTCGCTTGTAGCGCGGACGTGGCCAGAATTGCTTGTCGTTCCAGGCGTCTTCGCAGATCGTGATGCCGATACGAAGGCCGCCTATCTCACAGACGCTCTGTTGCTGAGCTGGTGCGAAATAGCGCCACTCGTCGAAGACGTCGTAGGTGGGCAACAGCATTTTTCGCTGCACGAAGGAGACGGACCCGTCCGACAGCAAAGCGGCGCAGTTGGCGGCGCGATGACCGTAGTGGTCAGAGGCCTTGCCGACGAAACCGACCACGGCGTCGATACCGATTTCGCCGCAGCTACATGCTAGGTCTTCAAGGGCCGCCTCGGTTTGATCGAGAAATGCTGGAACCTGTACAAGGTCACGAGGGGGATAGCCGTTGAGGGCCAGCTCGGGGAAAACAACGAGGTCAGCGCCGCCCTGTTTGGCGCGGTGGGCAACGGCGACGATAAGGGCACTATTGCCTTCGAAATCGCCGACGGTAGGATTGATTTGTCCGAGCGCGATCCGCATGGAATGGCCGTCTATGGCCCGGAGATTGGAGGAGTCCGAATTCCCTGGAAGGGCTGATTTCAGGGCTTCTGGGCCACAATAGCCGCAGTCGCTTCGCCTCCCATCCTTTCCTCGTAGCGTAGCACGCGGCAGTCAGCGAACTGCCTAAGCAACTCCTTCGGTTGGAGCAAGTAGGCAGGGCTTTTCGGGCCGTCGGGAAGCTCCAACTGGTCGATAGTGTAGGTCTTGTAGACGACGAGTCCGCCGGGCTTGAGCGCTCTCTTGAGGACGTCGAAGAGCGGCGAGTGCAGGAAGTTAATGACTGTGATCAGGTCGAAGCGTGCGCTACCGAGGTCCAGGTCAGAAGCTTCGAGGTTGAGTTGTTGCGTGGTGAGCGAGAGGTCGAGATCGGCGGCGCGGCGCTGGGTGGACTCCAATCCGGCGTCGGCAAAATCGATCGCGACCGCCTCGAACCCTTGCTGGGCGAGGTAGATGGCGTGGCGGCCAGCGCCAGAAGCGAGGTCGGCTGCTGTGCGGGAGCCCGGCGGATTGGGGAGCAGATCCCAGTAGTCAATACAGGCGACAAGAAATGGGTCGGGTTCGAGCTGCGAATGATCTCCGCGTCGAAATCGCTCATTCCACTGATATTGCGAAGCCATGAGAACGAAAAAACGGCGCCGACCACGAGGCCGACGCCGTCTAAAGCTTTGGTCGTCGTTGGCTTAGGCGCTAAACGAGCTGCCGCAGCCGCAGGTCGAGGTCACGTTCGGGTTCTCGAACTTGAAGCCAGCGCCTTCCATCGTTTCGACGTAGTCGATCTGGACGTTGTCGAGGTAGAGCAGCGAGGCCTGATCGACGAACACCTTGAGGTCGCCATCAAAGGCATATTCTTTGTCGAGCGGCATCTTGCTGGTCTCGAAGGCCATCGAGTACTGGAAGCCGGAACATCCGCCGCCGACGACCGAGACGCGTAGCGCAATTGGCTTCGGGTCTTGCTGCCCGATGATCTCGTTTACCTTGCTGATGGCGGTTTCCGTGAGCTGGATCATTTCGATTTCCTCCGGCGAGCGTATCGCCCACCGTTTTCATTATACCTGCTGCTAGTAACCCCAGCGCCAAAGGGCACCGCCAGCGGTGAGACCCGCGCCGACTGCGGCCATCAGCACCAGGTCACCCTTCTTGAGGCGTCCTTGTTTGAGCGCGTCGTGTGTGGCCAAAGGAATGGTACCGCCGGTGGTGTTGCCGTAGTCCTGAATGTTGATGATCGTCTTCTCTTCGGGAAGGCCCAGCCGTTCGGCAACAGCACTGATGATCCGCGCGTTGGCTTGATGTGGGATCAAGAGATCGACATCGTCGACGGTCAGGCCGTGGCGATCGAGCATGGTCTGGCAAAGTTCGTACATCTTATTGACCGCGTAACGATAGACCTGGCGTCCTTCCTGGTGGACGTAATGCTCGCGATTGTCGATCGTTTCGTGGGTCGCCGGACGCCGGCTGCCTCCGGCGGGCATGCAAAGGTAGTTGCCTCCAGAACCGTCGATTTCGTGCTGAAAGTCGATGAGACCAGCATCTTCGCCTTCCTCGGCTGGCTCAAGTAGCAGCGCACCCGCGCCGTCACCAAACAACACGCACGTCGAGCGGTCTTCGTAGTCGACAATGCGTGACATGGTGTCGGCACCGATGACGAGGACCCGCTTTTGCGAGCCGCTAGAGATCATCTGCGCGGCAGTGGTCAGGCCGTAGAGTAGTCCAGAGCAAGCAGCGACAAGATCAAATCCCCAGGCTCCGGTGGCACCGATACGGTCCTGTACCAGGCAGGCAGTTGACGGGAATAGCGTGTCAGGCGTGACGGTGCAGACGATGATGGTTTCGACCGTGGAGGCATCGATTCCGCGTTTATCCAATGCGTCTTGTGCGGCCGCGACTGCTAGATCGGAAGTTGCCGTGTCCGGGTCGGCGATGTGACGGGTGCGGATACCCGTGCGGCTGTAGATCCATTCGTCGGAGGTGTCCATCCTCTGTTCGAGGTCAGCATTGGTGAGGGTACCGGGCGGAACGTAGTGACCTACGGCTGTGATCTTGGCTCGATGCAATGTATTCCCTTGAGGCAACGGCGGACTCCGAGCCGCGAGCGGATGAGGCTGGTGGCGGAATCATCCATTGTAGGCGAAGCGTCTGTATGATTCCCGGCTAGACCCCGGCACGGACAGCTTCGTTGAGCCAGTCGATCCACGGTTGGAGCGTGCGAAATCGCTTGATGATCGCGGCTTGCAGCTTCGGAGTCTCTGCCAATTCGATGGGCACCTGCGTTGAGGCGAGGAACTGTTTGCCGAGTAGCAGGTCAATCGCTGGATCCTCAGGTGAGAACCCTTTGGGAGCACGCTTGAGTCGCTCGCCTTGCACTTCGCCGAATAGACGCTTGTACCCAGCTGCAGCGACGAGCTTGCGGTAGGAGCCCGGGTCTTTGCTCAACCGCTTGCGGATGGCAAAGACTTCTCTTGACCCAGCGCGGTACACGCCTCCGCCGAGAAAGAATTCGGTAGCGGAGAAGTGGAAGTAGTAACCGCCTCCGGCGTGCTTCTCCATCCACTTGGGAAAGAATGATGCGGAGACATGCGTCTTGTAGGGTTGCTTATTGGCGCTGAACCGGACGTCGCGATAGATGCGGTAGATGGCCTTCTTCGGATCGGTTTGGTACCCGGGTGAGAACTCGTCGAGGTCATCGCCGAGAGCGATGACGAGGTCGTGGAGCGGCTGCTTGAGCTGGACCTCATAGTCCGACTTGTGAGCCTGGAACCACTCGCGGTTGTTGTTTTCCGCAAGCTGTTGTAAGAATTTGAGCGCCTCGGGCGGGAATCCTCGAAAACGGGCCATGCTGGTTATCCTAGCGCCCACCTAGAATAGAGGCGTTGTCTGTGAGGTCGGCGATTGATGAGGCATATGCGGCTCTATCGGGAGTTGCTGGCCTGCGTGTGGCCCAAGACGTCCCGCTGAAGGGCTACAACCGCTTTGACTTGGGCGGTCCGGCGGACCTGGTCGCTTCGACCAAGGAGGCGGATGCGTTGGCGGAGGCCCTGAGCATTTGTCGGCGGTTGGAGTTACCTTCGTACTTCTTGGGAGACGGCAGTAATGTGATCGTCGCCGACGAAGGATTTCGCGGCCTGGTGTTGCGTTACGAAGCTGACACTGTCGAGTTGCGGAACGGCGAAGTCTACGCGGAGGTAGGCGCGCCGTTGCAGACGTTGGTCGACTTCTCGATCGACCACGCGCTTGAGGGCATCCACACGCTCGAGCGGATACCGGGCTCTGTTGGAGGTGCCGTTTACGGCAATGCGGGTGCGTACGGTCGTTCCATGCACGAGAGCGTGACATCGGTGCGGTTTTCGGACGGCGATGGGATTCGCGAGTTCGATAACGCCGGGTGCGAGTTTGAGTACCGCGAAAGCATTTTTAAGCGACGCAAGAATTGGATCGTGCTGTCATGCTCGTTGGCACTTGAGCGCGGAGATGAGGCGGCGCTGAAAAAGGAGGCGACCGGTATTCGCGTTGTCCGAGACGAAAAATTTCCGCCGACAATGCGATGCGCGGGCAGCATATTTAAGAACCTGTACTTCGATCGTTTACCTGTAGCCGCTCAGGAAATGGTGCCCAATGGAGCCGTGCGCGGCGGCAAGGTGGCCTCGGCGTTCTTCCTGGATCAGGCCGGCGTGAAAGGCATGCGACGAGGCGGCATTGAGATTACGTCGTATCACGCCAATGTGATCTACAACGCTGGCGGTGGTACCGCTTCGGACTTGCGGGCCTTGATCGCGGAACTGAAGCGACGCGTGCGCGAACAGTTCGGGGTCGAGGTTGAGGAAGAAGTGCAGTACGTCGGTAATGGCGTTTGAACTCGATGCGATCGGGGTGCTGCGGTGGTCCGGGTGGGCCGACTTGCCTTGGCTGGTGCATGGGTTCGCCACGCGGTTGGCGGGGGATTTCCAGCGTCCAGAGCCGAAAGATACAACTGCTCGCTTTGGTGCAGCGGACCTGACGCTGCGCACTCTGCGGCAGGTGCACTCGAATACCGTTCGACCAACGAGTGAAGCCTCGGACGCCACCGAGGGTGATGGGCTCGTGAGCAATGCCGATGGTGTGCTGCTGGGTATCCGTACCGCGGACTGTCTGCCATTGCTGTTGCTGGACAGGGAGCAGCGGGCGGTGGCAGCGGTTCACGCAGGCTGGCGAAGGGTCGGCGAGTCAGATCGCTGTGCGGGCCGTCGACCGAATGGCGTCTGACTTTGGGTCACGTCCCGATCAACTTGAGGCGTTGATTGGACCGTGTATTGGTTCGGACTGCTATGAGGTGGGCTCGGAAGTGGCGGAGCAGTTCCCGGCCGCGGCGATCCGCGAGATTGAGGGGCGGCCACGACCGTTTCTGGACCTTGCGACGGCGAATCGGCTGCAACTGGAAGAGGCTGGTCTTCCCTCTGCGCAAATTCATGTGGCGGGGCTCTGCACCTACAGTCGTGATGATTGGTTCCACTCGTATCGTCGGGATGCAGCTCGGTCCGGACGGATGCTGGCGGTAATCGGTCTGCGCGATTCGCCCGGTGCTTAAGCGTTGCGCGACAATGGGTTCTTCCGGGTATTCACGTGAAAGTTGCTTATCTCGATTGCTTCTCTGGCATCGCCGGGGACATGCTCGTTGGCGCGTTGCTTGACGCTGGCCTCGACTTCAAAACACTGCAGGCGGAGATCGCCAAGCTGGGTTTGAAAGACGTCGAGCTGTCGGCTGAGAAGTGCAAGCGCAAGGGCATCACCGGTACAGATTTCAAAGTTGCCGTCGGACACGATCATCACCACCGCTCGCTGACCATGATCGAGAAGATCATCAACGAAAGCACGCTCGACGCACCGGTGAAAGAGACCGCCATCTCGATCTTCCGGCGGCTGGGTGCGGCTGAAGCTGGTGTGCATGGTGTGGACATCGAGAAGGTACATTTCCATGAGGTCGGCGCACTCGATGCCATTGTCGACATCGTGGGTGCGGCCATCGGCTTCCACCAGCTGGGGATTGAGAAGGTTGTCTGCTCGGCGGTGAACGTGGGTAGCGGCATGGTGAAGGCGGCGCATGGCGTGATGCCGGTCCCGGCACCCGCGACCGCAGCGTTGCTGAGCGGTGTCCCCACGTATGTGGACGGCCCGGCGATGGAGTTGACGACGCCGACGGGCGCCGCGGTCGCCGTGACGATGGCGGAAAGTTTTGGCTCGATGCCCGCGATGGTGGTCAGCGCGATTGGCTATGGCGCGGGTGACAACGACCTCAAAGATCGCGCCAACCTGCTGCGGGTGCTGATCGGCGAAGCCGCCGACGCGACTGAGGCGACGGAGGTCTGGGTGATCGAGGCCAACATCGACGACATGAGCCCCCAGATCGCTGGGTACGCCCGTGAGCGGTTACTCGATGCTGGCGCGCTCGACGTAACGCTGACACCAGTCTTCATGAAGAAAGACCGGCCCGGCTACACACTCAGCGTCATCGCCAAAACCGACGATCGCGAAAAGCTGGCGGACTTGATGTTTGCCGAGACGACGACCCTGGGCGTGCGGATGTACTCTGCACAGCGTCGGGTGCTGGAGCGGACCTGGGAGGCAGTCGAGACGCCGTACGGCAAGGTTCGCGTCAAGGTCGCCTCGCAAGGCGGCACGGTGAAAACCGTCACTCCGGAGTATGAAGACTGCAAGAAGCTGGCGCTAGAGAAGGGCGTACCGCTGAAGGATGTGGTGCGGGCGGCGAGCGAGGCCACCCCTCGTCGACGCGACCGCAGCGTCGGTTCTTGACAAGTGTGTGTACCGAACCGCCCCTAGTAAACCGCAGGATAGTCCGCATGAATCGCTGAAGACGATCACTTGAGGATCCGATACGATCAGTCCGCGTAATTCGGGCTACCATGTATCGACTAAATGAAGAGACTGATAATCCGGGCGAGAAATCTATTCTCCTTCTGGCAGTCCTTCGGCCTTAGGGGTACGTTCGACATTGTTCGCGGACGCATACGCGCTGATCCGCTGTTTTCAGTTCACGTCGCGGCTTGCCAACGCCCCCTGTGGATCCGACAGGTCTCCACGGATCTTATTGTCCTAAAGCAAGCAATCGAGTTCCGCAAAGGGTTCTTGCCTCGCGGTTTCGTTCCGCGGACCGTTCTTGACTTAGGGGCCAACGTGGGCATGACTCCTTCTGTTTTCGCAGCCCGCTGGCCGGACGCAAGAGTCGTTGCTGTCGAGCCGGAACCGCAGAATTTTGAGCTGCTGCGACGCAATTGTTCGCCCGCGCCAAATATCACCACCGTCAACGGAGCCGTATGGGTCTGCGACCGCGACCTTGAAATCATCAACCCTGCCGCTGACGCCTGGAGCTTCCAAGTCGGTGAATCGGTCGGATCGACACCACAATCGCAGAAGATCCCAGGCTTCACTATACGTACCCTAATGCGGCACCACGCGCTCGATAATCTCGATGTCGTCAAGATGGATATCGAAGGAGCGGAAAAAGAGATCTTTGAGTCAAACCCTGATCTATGGCTGCCGCACGTACGAGTTCTTATTGTCGAGTTGCACGACCGAATGAGGCCGGGTTGCAGCGATGCACTGACCGCTGCGGTCGCCAACCTGCCACACATTCATTTCAAGCATGGTGAATACGACGTGTTTCACTTTGGTCGGGCCCTCACGTAGGTTCTCTCCCACACAGCGCTGGCGGTCTTGGTGGGGTGGTGTCACTTCACGGTTCCTCCAAGTTCGGGGGCTGGTCTTGCCGCCGATACGACTCAAACTTCGAGTTGCCCCCCTGCGCCACAATAGAGGTCTGTGTTCCTGATCATGAAGTACTATCTGACAACCCCGATTTACTACGTCAATGCGACGCCGCATATTGGCCATGCGTACACGACTCTCGTCGCCGACACGGTCAAAAAGTTCCGGCGGATGATGGGGGATGAGGCGTACCTGACCACCGGCACCGACGAGCATGGGCTGAAGGTGGAGCAGTCGGCGGAGGCTGCTGGTTGGTCGCCACAGGAGTTTACCGATCGTGTCTCGGCGGCGTTCCGCTCGGAGTGGGACGACCTCAACGTCGACTACGACTTCTATCGCCGCACGACGGACCCCAAACACGCCAAGGCTGTCCAGAAGATCTTTGGGCTCTGCAAGGATGCGGGCGCGATCTACAAGGCGTCTTATACCGGCAAGTATTCGGTGACCGATGAAGCCTTCGTCACTGACGATGAGGCGGCGAAGCTCGATCCGGAAAAGGTCGTCAAGCTGACCGAAGAAAACTATTTTTTCAAGCTCTCTGACTACCAAGAGAGGCTCTTGCAGTTGTATCGCGACCAGCCGGATTTCATCGAGCCCGAGTCGCGGCGCAATGAGGTGATCTCGTTCGTCGAAGGCGGGCTAAAGGATCTCTCGATTAGTCGTACGAGCTTGAAGTGGGGCATCCCGGTACCGGATGACCCGGAGCACGTTTTCTACGTCTGGTTCGATGCGCTAACAACCTATATGTCGGCGATCGGCTATGGCGAGGGAGGCGACGCGGAGAAGCAGTGGGAGAAGCTTTGGCCCGCGAATGTCCACGTGGTGGGCAAAGAGATTTTGCGCTTCCACGCCGTCTACTGGCCCGCGTTCTTGATGGCGGCGGGACTACCGCTGCCGAAGAAGATCTACGCCCACGGGTGGCTCATCTTCCAAGACGAAAAGATGTCGAAGTCGAAGGGCAACATTGTCCGCTCGAAACCGATTCGGCTGGCGATGGGTGCCGACGCGCTGCGCTACTACTTGATGCGCGAGATTGTGTTTGGCAAAGACGGGAACTTCTCGTACGACGCGCTGGTGGGTCGTTATAACGCCGACCTGGCGAACGGTATTGGCAACCTGTTGAGTCGCACGATAACGATGGTGCATCGCTATGCGGGCGGTACGGTTCCCGAGCCTCCAGCGTCGGACGACTCTGGATTGGCGGCCAAGGCAGCGGAAGTGATTCCGGCTGTGGTGAGCCATTACGAGAAGTTCGAATTCTCAAAAGCGTTGGAAACGCTGTGGGGGTTGATTGGGGCCGTGGACAAGTATCTGGTCGAGCAGAAGCCTTGGGTCTTGGCGAAGGCCGAGGACAACGACGCAAAGGCGAAGTTGGCGGCGACACTCTACAACGCAGCGGAAGTGCTGCGCATAGCATCAGTGTTGGCGTTCCCGGTATTACCCGAATCAATGCCAGTGATTTGGAAAACACTCGGACAACAAGGTGAGATCGCCGAGCAACAGTTGTCCGACCTCAAGTGGGGCGGCTTGCGAGGTGGAACGAAGGTAGGCGAGGCGGAAGCGCTCTTCCCACGGCTCGATGTAGAGAAAACGGTGGATCACATGGCGGACCTAGAAAAAGAAGTTCTTAGCGAACAGGCCCAGATCCTCGGCAAGCCCGCTGCAGAGGAAGCCGTGGAGAAAGAACCACTGGTCATCGACACCCCCGAGATCGAGATCGACGACTTTTTCAAGGTCGATATGCGCGTGGGTCTGGTGATCAAAGCAGAGAACCATCCCAACGCGGACAAGTTGCTACATCTGACGATTGATATTGGGGAAGCTGAGCCGCGTTCGATCTGTGCCGGAATCAAGGGCGCTTACGATCCCGAAAAGCTGGTGGGTCGGAAGGTCGCCATTGTCGCCAATCTTAAGGGCCGCAAGATGCGCGGCATCGAAAGCCAGGGCATGATCATTGCGGCGTCCGGCGAGGACCGGAATCCGTTCCTAGTGAGCTTTCTGGAAGATGCACCGATTGGGGCACGGTTGGGGTAGGCTGGCGGAGCAAGAACAAGTGGCCAGCGAGGCATGATGTTAGGTACCAGCTAGCGAAAGCCCCGTTCTGCGCATCATGCTGTTATTCACGCCAGACGACTCAGTCATGGGACCGGACGGTGCGACGCTATTTTTCAGTCGAAACCGGTTCGTGCACGAGATATGCCAAGGCAACCACTGCTTCCTCTGCGGCGTGCCACCGGGGACGGCCAGCTTCAATGACGAGCACGTGATACCCGATTGGATTCTCCGTCGGTGGAGCCTTCACGAGCGCGAGATCATCCTACCGAATGGCTCCAAGTACAAATATGGGCGCTACAAGGTCCCCTGTTGCAGGGCCTGTAATACGTTTCTTGGCCGCGAGGTCGAGCAGCCTGTTAGTCAGCTTGTAGCGGGTGGCTACGACACCGTCGCCGGTCACGTAGACGACTCAGCGACCGAACTCACCACCACGTCAGGCCCATGGCTATTCTTCGTCTGGATGATGTTGATCTTCCTCAAGCTTCACCTTAAAGACAAGGAACTTCGTTTGATGCTTGGTCACGACGCCGTGACGGAGAGGATCAGCGACATGCAAGACTGGTCCGGCTTGCATCACATGCACTGCGTGATTCGTACGTTGCTCACGAAGGCAGTGGCTGACGTTCCGATACTGGGTTCCTTCTTTCTTGTTAGAGCCAAGACAGACGTAGGTGGTGAGCCATTCGACTTTCGTAGTTACTCAAACCTGAGAGTGATGGCGATCCGTCTAGATGACGTTTGCATGATTATCTGTCTGGATGATGCAGGTCTCGGAAAGAAACTACTAGAGCAACGATTGCCGCCGTTGACCGCAGCTCTTTCGCAACTCCAACAACTCGAGCTTCTTGCGCAGTTGGGCTATGTGAACCAGTCATTGTCGGAGAGACCACAGTTCGCGACCGAGGTTGATGCGCTCACCGGAGATATCCAGATCGTTGCGTCGGTCCCAGACGGTGTCTCCTTCGAAGACGATCCTACCGAGCGCGGCGCTATCACCCACGACTTGATGGGCAGCCTCTTGGGCCGACTGCCTGTCGTAGAAGTAGATGACCTCCGCTCAAAGATCAAGTCTGGACGTTACAGCTTCTTGCGTGACCAAGAAGGAAATTTCATCGAGTGTCAATTTTGAACGAGAAAGTGGGGGAAAGCGGCGACAACGCCCACTTTCCGGACGACTTCGCTCGGCAAAGTGTGGGCTAGGATTCGTGCCAGTGCCAGGTCTTCTGCGTGATCTGCCAGCGACCTTCTCTTTTTAGCAACGTGAATACGTCCGAGGTGCGGTGTTTGCCCCCACCGACGCGCGACCCGGACCACCCAGAAACCTCCAGATTGACGACTGCGATCGTTCCAAGGATCTCGATACCGGCGAACCAAGGCACGATGTTCGGAGACGGCCCGTTTTCGTCGAACCACTCGAACAGAGCCTCGACGCTTCCCAAGTACTCCTTGCCGAAACAGTAGCCAGCGATCGTGGCCCCGGGACAGAACGCCGGCCTCATCAGATCGCCATTGCCCTGTCGCCCTCCTGCAAGGTAGTGTTCCATTACCTTGGTGATCTCGCGGTATTCGTCCAAGTAGTTGGCGTTCAGAACGTCCGACGGCGAGGATGCGACCGCGCGATCGGTCCCTTGGAACGCGTCGCTCTTCCAGGCGATCGCACCCACGCCCGCCGTTACCGCTGCTAGCGACGAGCCGAGCAACCACCGTCGACCTCTCGGCTCCGAGAGAGTTTTGGCGACCGGTGCCGTGGTGCGCTCCTCCCGCCATCGATCCAACTCCGTCGGGTAGGCCACGACCGTCCCGCCCTTGCGGTGGTCATGGCGATGGACGGGAAGGCCTTCGAGTTCCTCCCACCGGCGCACGGTGCGCTCGCTGCGATCAAGGTAGGCCGCAATCTGTTTCCAAGACTCAAGCTTGCCCTCTGGTTCGGTCATGGCGTCTTCCGGACGCCAGCTTAGCAGAGTGATTCGAATCCGTCAAAACAGCGCAAGTGATTACAACTACGCGGCTTAGTGCCAGTGAAAACTCTTTTGGGTGATCCTCCATCCCTCATCCGTCTTGATCAGCGTGAAGAAGTCCGACATGTGGACGCCGGACCCGGCAAGCGCCCCAGAAAAGTTCTCCACCTCTAGCCGAACTGTCGCGATGGACCCGACGATATCGAACACAATGAACCGCGTTTCGATATCGGGCGAGGGGCCGTTCTTGTCGATGTAGTCAAAAAGGAATGCGGTTTCCGTCGCCAACGTGTCGTCCGCATAACCGAAGAACTTTGCCTCGGGATGAAAAGCCGGCCGCATCAGCGCGCTCTTGCCGTTCTTGCATCCTTCAATGTAGCGCTGCATCGTCTCGACGATCGCGTCGTGCTCGATGAAATACTCGCTCATGTATCGGTCCTCCTTCTAGTGACGTAACGAGCATGGAGGTCACCATCCGAAGAATCAACGGACAAAGACGGCAATCGAGCGAATGACCGCATTTGGCCGTCGCTCTGAGCGCAACGCTCAAGAGAAATTCCGCGAATTCCGGGACAGCCTCCGAGCTCCCTCTGGCTCTCGCCGCGCCCTTCCGACACGTCATGATTGAGCAATGCGCATTCTCATAGTCGGCGCCGGCGCGGTCGGCGGATACTTCGGTGGACGCCTGCTCCAAGCAGGCCGCAACGTCACGTTCCTCGTTCGGCCAGGCCGCGCAGCCGAGCTGGCTCGCGACGGGCTTGTCATCAAGAGCCCTCATGGTGACATTACCCTGTCCAACCCAGCGACCGTCCTCGCCGAGAACCTCAATCACCCCTTCGACGTCGTCATCTTCAGCTGCAAGGCTTACGATCTCGACGGAGTCGTCGACTCCATCGCACCGGCGGTTGGGCCCGAGACGATGATCCTGCCACTGCTTAACGGCATGAAGCACCTCGATGTCCTCGACCAGCGCTTTGGACGTTCCCACGTTCTCGGTGGCCAATGTCAGATCGCCGCAACCCTCAACGACGAGCGCACCGTCGTCCATATGAACACGCGGCATCTGATCTCATTCGGCGAGCGCGACGGCGGGCCCTCTGATCGCATCCGTGCGTTGGCCGCCGTCATGACCAACGCTGGCTTCGACGCCGGAGCCAGCGAGAACGTCGTCCAAGAAATGTGGGAAAAGTGGATTTTCCTCTCCGCCCTAGCCAGCGGCACCTGTCTCTTGCGCGGGACCATCGGAGACATCGAGGCCGCACCGGGCGGCGCCGACCTGATGCGCGCTCTACTTGAGGAGACCCGCGCCGTCGCCGAAGCCGCTGGCTACCCGCCCCGCGCCTCCTTCCTCGACCGCATGTGTCCCATGCTCACCTCCCCCGGCTCAAGCTTCAGCGCCTCCATGCTCCGCGACCTGGAAGGCAACACCCGCACCGAAGCCGACCACGTCATTGGTGACCTGCTCCAACGCCGTCAAACTCTGGGCATCGAGCCCGCCAGCCCATCTCTGCTCCAGATCGCCTATACACACCTCAAGACCTATGAGGCTCGGCGGGCCCGAGGGCTCGCTTAAGCGCTGATATTCCGACAAGCAGCTGCCGGCTATCCGTCGGATATCTCATTACCAACAGGTCCGAAGACGAATAGTATTAGGTCTCCAATCGTTTGTTAATGGCCCGGTCAGGTTTGGAGGCCCATGCTAGGTTGGAAATACGCGGCCAGCGCCTCGCGGTCACACATGCTGATTGATTCACATTGCCATCTCGACGGGAAAGCTTTCGACGAGGACCGCGATGCCGTACTCGATGCTGCTCGGGCGGAAGGGGTTGAGGGCTTCTTGGCGATTGGTACGGGGGATGGCCCCCCGGACTTAGAGGCCGCCGTGCGGCTGGCGGATGCTAACTCGGATGTTTGGGCAACTGTGGGCGTCCATCCGCATGACGCGACGAAGACTGAGGCAGGGACGATCGACGAACTGCGCGGGCTCTGCGCGCACAAGCAGGTGATTGCAGTCGGTGAGATTGGGCTCGACTATCACTACGATTTCTCGCCGCGTGAGGTGCAGCGTCGGGTCTTCGTGGAGCAGATGGCGCTGGCGGAAGAACTGCGGCTGCCGATCTCAATCCATAGTCGCGAGGCCTGGGACGACACGATTGAGATGCTCCAAACCCACTGGGCTCCGACGGGCCTATCGGGCATCTTGCATTGCTTCACGGGCACGACCGAGCAGGCGCGGGTTTGCCTCGAAATGGGATTTTACATCGCGCTGGGCGGCGTGGTGACGTTTCGCCGGTCCGATGACTTGCGAGAAACGGCCAAGACAATTCCCTTAGATCGATTGTTGGTCGAGACCGATGCTCCCTATCTGACGCCGGAGCCACACCGCAAGATTCGGCGCAACGAGCCGCGGTTTGTGGTGGAGACAGCGCGCCGCTTGGCGGAGGTTCGCGGCGAGGATTTCGCTGATCTGGCACGTGCGACAACGGCTAACTTCCGCCGCTTGTTTTCTTTGCAGGGCCCTAGCTGAAAGGCTAAACTGAGGGGTCTCATCTGAGACCTGCCTATATGCCCGCATCCCGCACCGCGCCGCTGACGCGCGCTGAAGTCATGGCTTTAGTCGCCGAAGACCTGGTCCAGGTCGAAAAGGCTATCGCGTTGGATACGGTTTCGTCCGTCGAAGCGGTCACGGCGATCTCTCATCATTTGCAGTCGAGCGGCGGTAAGCGTCTGCGTCCCGTGCTGGTGCTGCTGTTTGCTCGTGCGCTGGGTAGCGACAGTGATGTGGCAATCCGACTAGGAGCAGTCACCGAGATCGTTCATACCGCAACGCTGGTCCATGACGACGTCATTGACGAAGCGACGACGCGACGCGGCAAGCCTTCGACGAACCAGGTATGGGGCAACCAGTCGAGCGTGTTGGCTGGCGACTGGCTCTACATGCAAGCGTTCCACCTGACGCTACAGGAGCGTAACTTCCGCTTGCTTGATCTGCTAATCGAGCTGACTCAGACAATGGTGGAAGGCGAACTGATGCAGAGCGAGTTAGCGGGTCGGGTCGACGTCACCGAGCAAGAATATCTCGACCTGGTGCATCGCAAGACTGCTTGTCTGTTCTCAGTCTGCGCAAGGTATGGCGCACTGGCGGCGGGGGCAGACGAAGAACTCGAAAAGCGATGCGGCGACTACGGCTGGAACCTTGGCATGGCGTTCCAGCTGACCGACGACCTGCTCGATTTTTACGCCACCGAAGAGGTGCTGGGTAAGCCGGTTGCGAACGACCTCCGCGAAGGCAAGGTGACCTTGCCTCTGATTCTGGCGTTGCCGCACTGCTCGGACGCCGAGCGCGAGCAGGTCGCGGCTGTGGTTCGAGACGGTGACTACGAGGCGACCTCGGCCACTGAGATTGCCGCATTGCTGGACCGTCATGGTGCGGCCGAGACGATCCAACGCCGTGCGTCGAGCTACATCGAGACCGCCATCGAAGCGCTAGCATCGATCGAAGAGACACCGTACAAGCGTGCCTTGACCTCGATCGCTGATTGGGTCGTTGATCGCCAGGTCTGACTTCGACCATGCTTGAGATCGAAATCAAGCTGCGTCTCACAGACGCTGCGCCGTTTCGTTCGGTGCTGATCGACCGCGGATGGTCCCCCTCTCCAGAAGTATTTGAACGCAACACTATCTTTGATACTCTAGCCAGGGCCTTGTATGGCACCGGTCGTTTGCTACGCATCCGCGAAATTGATAAGCGAGCGATTGTGACAGTCAAGCTGCCTTCGGAGTACGACGGTAGGCACAAGGTGCGCGAAGAGCATCAGTTCGAGACCAACGACCCGGCAGAGGCGCGCGCGGTGTTTGAGGGGCTGGGCTACGAACCAGCCTGGGTCTATGAGAAGCGCCGCACCACGTTTCGCCGTCACGGCGAAGCGGGAATCATCGAGGTCGACGAGACGCCGATCGGCGAGTTTGCCGAAATGGAAGGCGATGCGAAGTGGATCGACCGGACAGCTGCAGCGTTCGGTTTTTCTAAAGAAGACTACTTGCTGGAGAGTTACCGAGACCTGTTTGACGCCTGGCGCGAAGAGACGGACAGCGACGTGATTCACATGACATTCGGTGATTGAATTGAGTTGCGCTTGCGCGGGTCGAGGTCTTGCTAGAATTCCAGCACGGAGAAGTCCGCAACCGAGAACGGCTTGAGGGCGTCCATCAGTTGTCGATGAAGATCAACGTTGCAGTTGCGCTCTTGACGGTAGTTGCCACCGGTCTGTTCGCTCCGATGCCGTCGGCCGCGCAAGATGAACGGGACGACGTGTTCCGGGCTGACGTTCAGATCGTCAACATATTGGCGACGGTGCGCAACAAAGACGGCGTCTTGGTGAGCGATCTGACCAAGGACGACTTCGTGCTGTACGAAGACGGAGTGGCACAGGAGATTCAGTATTTCGCCCGTCAGACGGACTTGCCGTTGACAATTGGCCTACTCGTCGATACGTCGGTGAGTCAACAAAACCTGATCTACGAAGAGCGCACGGCTGGGTACCGTTTTTTTGACAAGGTCCTGCGAGTCGATAAAGATCTAGCGTTCTTGATGAGCTTCGATGTCGACGTCGAGCTGTTACAGGACTTCACCTCCTCCGCGCGGTTGCTGCAAGACGGACTGGAGAGATTGTCGATTCAGGGTGTTAATCGAGGCGTTACGGCGAGTCCAGTGCCTCAAACCGGACGACCGACATCGACGGCGATGTACGACTCGGTCTATCTTGCGGCGCGCGAAATGCTCAAGGGCCAAGTCGGGCGTAAGGCGATCGTGTTGGTTTCCGATGGCTACGACTACGGCAGCAAGGTCGATATTAAAGAGGCAGTCGAGGCGGCGCAACGGTCGGACGTCATCATCTTCGGCGTTCGCTATTTCGACCAGATGTTCTATGCGCGGCAGGGTGTGATGGGTGCCGGGCTTGGCGAACTCCGTCGTCTGTCGAGGCGTACGGGCGGGGAAGTTTACGAGGTTCGTCGTAAGCAGACACTGGATCAGATCTTTGACGAGATCAACAGAATCGTCCGCAACCAGTACTCCTTGGGCTACTCACCGAAGCGCGACTTGTCAGAAAAAGGCTTCCGCAAGATCGAACTCAAGCTGAAGAATAAGCGCTTGAAGAGCCAAACCCGAGAGGGGTATTATCCGTCTGAACTCTAGACTAGTGATCCGACCTGGGCTCCCGCTGATCTGCCACGAGGATCATGCTAAACTGCAATTAACCCTATGAAAACAAGACAGTTCCTGGTTGTTGTTGGCTTGCTGACCGCACTCGGCGTCGGTGCGTCTGCCCAGACGGATGAGTCAAAACCCGTCGTCGTGGAGGCGGCCGAACCGGCGGTGATATCGGTCTACGGCAAGGAGTATACGCGGAGCGATGTCGAGCGGCTGCGCAAGCATTTGCCCGCCCAGTACCGGGCAAATACGCAGGGAATGACCAACAAGGCTTTCCTGGAGTCGTTTGGATTCCTGCAAGCTATGGCCATACCGGCACAACAAGACGGCATGCTAGAGAAAGAGCCCTATAGGACTCAGCTTCAATTCACCACAGTCAACTTTCTCGCGAGTAGCTACCTGCAGAAGTTTGGCGCTTCGATCCAGGTAACTGATGCCGATAGGCGCGCATTCTACGACGGAAACTTGGCGACGTTCCAAGAGGTACAGATCTCCGCGATATACATCAATTACACGCCGGTGCCGGAAGTGGCCGAAAGCCAGGGTGTGCCTGTAATTCTTGAGAGCGAGTCTCGGGCAAAGGCGGAGGATCTGCACGCCCAACTGCTGGCGGGTGCCGACTTTGCGACTCTGGCAAGGGAGCATTCAGACGACGATGCTTCGGCGGAGAATGGTGGGGACTTAGGCTTTTTCCGGGCCGAAGATCCACTCTCGGATGTGATCAAGGCGACGGTGTTTCGCATGGACGTGGGTCAGACTTCCAGGCCGGTGAAGGACGCTGGCCGATTTTATCTGTTTCGGGTGACGGACAAACGCGCCCGACCCTTGGCTGATGTTGAGGCCGCGATCGATACAGCCATTACAAACGGCAGACTCAACCAGCGGCTGGCGGAGATCCGCGGCGACGTCAAGATTTACTCGAAGGATCTGGAGTGGCTAGAAAGCAGCCCGGGGCGAAATTAACCAGCGGCACTCTAAATGATCCCTAGTTGCTCCCACTCATAGAGCTGACGTTTGATTCCGTCGCCAGCCGGTGCGTCCGGGGAGAGTTCCAGGTAGCGTCGGTACTCGGAAGCGGCTTCCGTGAATTGGCCACGATCAGCGTAAATCAATCCTAAGACGTGGTGAGTTTGGGGGAACTGCTTTTGGCCAGCCTCATCACTCTGGAGCTCGGTGAGCGAGTCGATGGCGTCGTCGTGACTCTTCATCTCGAATTGAGAAACAGCCTTGTACCAGCGCATCTGGTTATTAGTCGGATTGACTCCTAGAACGAAATCCGCCAACTCCACGGTGCGCTCCCAATTCCCTGCCTCAATCGTCACTCGAGCCAGAGTGCCGTACGGTCGGAGATAACGAGAGTCCGATTGCACGGCTCTTTCTAGAGCCTCAATAGCACCTTCGCTATCGCCCGCCAGACTCCTGGTCTGACCTAAGATCGCCCACGCCGCAGCGTACTCCGGATAGAGCGTCACGGCCTTCTCCAGATCGCCAATCGCTTTGTCAGCCCTAGCGGAGGGACCTTTGCTGAGTTCTTTAACCGCCTTATCGAATGACGATCTCGCCTTTTTGGGTGCTGCCAGCGAGGTGACGCTCACCACCATCGCTTGCGTGCCCGCACGCGGCGTCAGAATGAATGTACCGACCTCGGAGCGCTCCATGCTACCGCGTCGGCCCAAGATAATGGGGTTCGAGCGATAACCTGGCGCATCCGCCTCCAGCGTGCATCCGCTAAGATCGATCTCCCGCGTGGAATTGCCACTCGGGGCGAGACTGCCAAATCCCCCGCCGCCTACGGTTGCGCCCGGAGTGCTCCACCCTCCGATACTCGCGTCCATGACAGCTAGAGAAGCGTTCGCCCCGACTTGGAAACTGAAACGACCCTTGGAATCCGTGTAGCCTTCAGGAGTCGTCCGCATGCCGCAGACCCGTAGTATCCTGATCGGTTCGGTTGGTGCTCCTCCCGATGAGAGAAGGACTCTGCCAGATAGAAAGATCGGCCTCTCCATCTGCATGTTGGGTAGTTCCTGTGTCTGGCGACGGCGGCTGTCAATACCACCCGTGGTGCCATCGGTGCTACGACTGGTGCCAGCTCCAGGACGATTGCCGCCCGTGTTTCCACCCGTGTTTCCACCCGTGTTTCCACCCGTGTTGCCGCCGCCTTGCGCTTGGGCATGGGCTGCGAGCGGAACGACCAACGCAACCATGAGAAGAATCAACCTTTTAGGTGACATAGCAAAGCTACCTCGCTGGAACGCGATCGCAGATTATCATAGCGCCAACGGCAGGCCAAGCTCGAATCGACGATTGGGACACAATTTTACGTGGGACCGTGGTCGGATCCCGGTAACTCGATGGGCTCGAACCTTGAGCGAAGCGGCACTGGCACCTATCGCCGCTAGATAATTCCTTGCTGCTCCCAATCGCTGAGCTGCTGCCTAACGCCATCTCCTGGCGAGGCATCGGGAGCTAGCTCCAGATAGCGCCGGTACTCGGAAGCGGCCTCTTTGATCTCGCCGCGGTTGGCGTAGATCATCCCCAGCAAGTGATGCGACTGAGGGAACTGCTTCTCGGCGGCCTCATCGCTGTGGAGCTCACTGAGAGACGAGGCAGCGTCATCGAGGTCCCTCAATTCGAACTGAGAAACTGCTCGAAACCAACGCATCTGGGCATCAGCTGGCGTGACGCTGAGGACAACTTCGGCGAGTGCGAGAGTGCGCGCCCAATCTTGTTCGCCAATGGTAATCCTCGCCAGTGGGGCGTACGGGCGGATATAGCGTGAATCGGCCGCGAGGGCCTTTTCGAACGCCGCCTTAGCTCCGCCGCTATCCCCCAACTGGAGCTTCGCTTGGCCGAGATCAGTCCATGCGGCTGCGTACTCGGAATAAATTTCGATGGCTTTCTCTAATTCTGCGATAGCCTTGTCGGTCTTTGCGGCCGGTCCTTTTTGCAGTTCCTTCAGGGCCTTCTCATAGGCCGAACGGGCCTTCTTGGGGGCTTGCACTGATGTCACACTGACGGTGGACGCTTGCGCCCCCTCAATCGGCGTCAGAATGAATGTGCCAATGTCGCTGCGATCGAGACTGCGTCGACGCCCGAGAGGAATGGGTTTAGATTGAAAACCGGGAGCGTCGGTAACGACGGTGCATCCAGAGAGATCAATACCCGTAGTGGCAGTATCTCCCCTGCCTAACCCGCCGAATGACGCTCCGGGCGTCCCTGAGTCGGTTGATGCCCCAATCCCGCTGGAAGTTGAATCCATCACCGCCATCGCAGGATTTCCCCCGATCTGGAATGTGAAATGCCCGGCGCGATCCGTGTATGCCTCGGGAATTATCCGTGTACCGCAGATCCGCTTGATCATGATCGGCTCACCAGGAGGGCCTCCAGAGGCAAGTAAAACGCTTCCAGAGAGGATGATTGGCCGCCGCTCGGTCTCCGGCCCAGCACCCCCGGCTTCGTTTACTCCAAATCTTCCTTCAGGCCCCTGCCCAAACGTTGCAATCGAGAGTGAAAGTGCCAGCGATAGGACTAGAAGAATCGATCGTGTTCGCGGCATAGAGTAGCACCCCGGTATGTAGCGGTCGCTCGTTATCATAGCCCCTCGCCACCAGATTGGTACGAGGCTTGGTGCTGAATGTTACATCGGGTTTTGGGCTGGACCAGACGCTAGCCCTTGAGGTAGCGGTCTTGGAGCCAAGTGGTTAGCTTTCCGTAGGCTTCGTCCACGGTTGAGGCGTACTGGAATAGGTCGAGGTCCGCGGGTGAGATGGTGCCCAGGTCTACGAGCGCTTCGAGATTGAGCACCTTTTTCCAATACTCTGGCCCGTAGATGAGGATGAGCATCTGCTTGCGGAGCTTGTTGGTCTGGACAAGTGTGAGAACCTCCATCAGCTCGTCCAGCGTGCCAAATCCACCAGGGAAGACGACGAGCGCCTTACCGAGATAGGCAAACCACAGCTTGCGCATGAAGAAGTAGTGGAACTCGAAGGACAGCTCGGGTGAGATATAGGGGTTGGCCTCTTGTTCGAAGGGGAGCGAAATGTTGAACCCCACCGACGGACCGCCTGCCTCTTGAGCACCACGATTGGCGGCCTCCATAATGCCGGGTCCACCGCCCGTGCAGACGACGAAGTGATGTCCGGCTTCACGGTTTTCATCGGCCCAGTTGGTGAGCCGGTGGGAGAGTTCACGGGCGTCTTCGTAGTAGTCGGCACCACGCAGGAGGGTTTGCGCTTGTTCCTTAGCTTCGGGTGTAGTCGCTTCAGCTGCAATCGCCTCCGCCGTCTTCCGGTCTTTGAAGCGAGCAGAGCCGAAGAACACGATGGTGTCGTTTATGCCCAAACGAGCCAGGCGCGAGCGGGGTTCCGCATACTCGGAAAGGATACGGATCGGTCGCGCGTCGGGACTATTGAGAAACTCTGGATTGCGGTAGGCGCGTGGGGGATATGGGGGCATGGCGGTGCTTCCTAGGGAAACGATGAGGATAGCGCAGGGTGCTGTGCGGAAAACGGAGCCTCTGGTTGCGAGGCGTTCGTATGGCTTTTTAGCCTGTTGGTTGTTGGAGCGGGATGCCGTCGAGGAGCATGGAGGTCTTGGAACGGAACGGCGTACGGGCTGCGCGATCGTCCGGCACTCGATGGCAACTAAGAATCGATCTTGGAAAGGACCTCGGCGAATAGGTCAGCCTTGCTCGAAGTCTTCTTGCGACCGCCTTTCGCGTGGCGGAATTTGTGTTCGTCGCTGCACGTACGACATAAGGTGCGGGCCGCTACCTCGTCGACGATGGAGACGACTGAATGGTTGGTGACCCTACCGCACTTTGTGCAGTGATCGTCGATAATGTCTCCGAGTCGGATTTCTTCGGCCATGGCTTGCCCCCAAACAGGATTGCTGCGTTGCGCGAAACTACTTCCTTGCTAGGCAGTATAGAGTGTCGGCTGTTCGGAAGAACAGTTGATTCCCGACCGCAACCGGACTTGCGAGTGTGCGACCGTCGAGTCGGTTGACGGCCAAGACTTGGAAGTTGTCACCGGTGGACAGTACGGTGGTTGTTCCCTCTTCATTGACGGCATAGAGCTTTCCATCCGCGAGCAGTGGCGAGGCGCTGTAGGTACCCGCTTCAATCCGCTGCCGATCCCAAGAAACCTGACCCGTCGTGGCGTCCACCGCAACGACGATACCGCGGTCGTTGACGACGAAGATCCGCTTGCCATCGGTCGTGGGCGTTGGCACGTCGGAGCCGAGGAAATTCTTCCAAAGAAGAGAGTCGTTTGTGAGCAAGCCAGAGCCGACCGGTCGGAAGGCGATAAACGGCTTGCCACGAGTGCTGGTTGCATAGACGGCGTCGCCGATCGTTAACGGCGATGCGATGGTGCGATAGAAACGTCGCTGCTTGGGGTTCAACCCGCCCTTTCGCCAGATCTCCGCACCACTGGATAGGCTGTGACCGGTGACGTAGTTGCCACCGAGAACGACGAGTTGCGGCTTGCCGCCCACGACGGCGACGGTGGGCGTGGCGTAGCCGTCGGGAGATTCGAACACGGCATCGGTTGGTCTCTCGATGCGCCAGACGTCTGTGCCGGTCCTCTTATCGACTGCCAATACATACGAAGCGGCGTCGGTCCGCATGCCGTGGAGCACTTGCAGATAGAGCCTGTCGCCGTAAAGCACAGGTGACGAGGCGTACCCGTGATTGAGTCCAAACGCCCCAAAATCGCTCTGGATATTGCGAGACCATATTTCCTTGCCGTTGAAGTCGTGACACATCAGTGTGCCTGATCCGGTCATGCTCCAGACCCGACGTCCGTCGGTGATGGGCGATGGGGAGGAGAGGTTCTGCTTTCGGTAAGTTCGATTGCCCTCTCCAATGACCCGCTGCCAGCGAATCGAGCCGTCACGGCGGTCAATGGCGAGAAGCAGAATCTCGTCCTTGCCGCCTGCAGTCGGAGCACCCTTCCCGGAACGACGAAACCCGCTCTCGGCCGACGTGACGAAGACCGTATTGCCCCAGATGGCTGGTGTGGCGGCACTCCAGCTGGGCAGATCAACGCTCCAGAGAACGTTCTCGGTGGTACTCCAGGTGACGGGTAGATCGTGCGCTAGCGGACTGGATCCGTCGAGATTGGGGCCTCTCCACTGAGGCCAGTTGTCGGCAGCAGGGTCAGCGCTGGTCGCAGCGATAGGGCTGGCCAGCGCGAGAAGGACTACGGTTATGAGTTGCCGGAGAAGCAAGACGCTGCCTATAGCTTAGTCTGAGTTGTCCCAGCTAACCATAAGGTGCCTCTGGAGGGCAACGGTTACGTTGCGGTCGGGCCAGCTGCGCCCCCCAACGGGCCTTGTTTCGATAAGATGTCCGCAGATCCATGCGGATTCCCTTGTTCGCGCCGCTGGCTGCCTATGCCGTCGGTGTCTGGACGGCTCGTCTCGCCGCATTTGACCCTCGCCACGCCCTCATCGCCGCTGCTGCGCTGATCGGTATTGGATTTATTGGCCTCCGCGCCCCAAATTGGCGACCGGGACTGGCAGCGCTGCTGTGCGCTGGTTTGATGCTGGGAATCGCGTTCGCCAGCATGGAGCCGACCGTGCGTCTGGATCGAGTAGATCAAATCCTCCAGAATGATCTAGCTGTTGAAGAATTCCCTGTCCGGATGGTGGGATGGGTCCAGAGCCCACCTGAGCCGCTCGGAGATGCGGATCGCTTCGTACTGGAGGTGGAGTCGGTCTATCGAGGAACTCTCGCTTCGGGCCGTGTTCTGACCACGGTTTACCGCCGATCGGAAGATCCGCCACTTGATCTGGCGTACGGGACCCACGTGGAGTTTCTCGCGCGGGTACGACCTCCACGTAATTATGGGAACCCCGGGGCGTTTGATCGCGTTGGCTGGCTGGCTGAGCAAGGGATCTACCTGACCGCGACGGTGCGTCCAAGAACGCCACTCATGGTGTCTGTAGCGAAGCGTGGGGGCTGGCTGGAGGCTCAACTGTGGAAGCTGCGCCTCGCTGCTCGGGGTCGTCTGGATCGACTGGAGGTTCTGGCTGGGCGGGAAGAGAATGCGAGCGCCGCCATTGTTCGGGCCATGACTCTAGGTGAGTCGCGAGGGGTGGATCCCGAAACGCGGTCACAATTTGAACGCAGTGGGGCGTACCACGTACTGGTCGTATCAGGGCTGCATGTGGGGTTGTTGGCCGCGCTTGCGATTGGACTGGTGCGAGCGACGGGGGTGTCGATACGGCTTGCCTGGGTGACGGGCGCTACCGTCGCTTTTGGGTACGCCTTGTTGCTCGGTTCGGACTTGCCCGTATCGCGAGCGGCGTGGATGCTCGCAGCCTACCTGGCGGCCTCGGCAGTCTACCGTCGTCGACAGTCCTTGAACGTGATTTCCGCGGTGGCACTTGCGTTCTTGTGTTGGCGACCAGCTTGGCTTGCCGATGTTGGATTCCAATTGTCTTTCTTGTCGGTGGCGGCGATTGCGGCAATCGGTGCGCCGCTAGTGGAACAGATCGTCCGGCCTCGTCAGTTGGCGTTGCGGGACATTTGGAACGCGGATCGAGATCTGCGGCTGCCGATCGAGATCGTTGAACGGCGGATTGGCCTACGGGATTGGATCGAGCCACTGGGCCGAATCGTTGGGCTGTCGAAGATCTGGGTTGCCAGGATCTTGCTGGCGCCAATACGCATCTATTGGGCGAGCGTTTCAATCGTATTGATCTCGACGACGATCACTCTGGTGTTGGCAGCCCCGCTGATATATCACTTTCAACGAATCTCGCTGGCAGCACCTGTGGCCAACCTCGCTGTATTGCCCCTGCTTGCCGTTGTCGCGCCGGTGGGTTTCGCCGCGCTCCTCACAGGCTGGCTGCCGCTCTATCAGGTCGCGGTACGGGCAGCGGATGTGCTCGCTGCGGCGGTAGCGTGGACGGCGCAGTGGGAGGGGCTACAGTATCAGACTCCACCCCCTTCTGGGCCATGGATCGCGCTCTCGCTTGCTGCCTGCGTCTATCTCGCGTGGGCGATCGGCAGGAGTCGCCTACACGCTTGGTCTGCCGCATTCGCTGCGGTGGGGTGCGGTGCGGTGATTGTGCTACATCCGTTCCCACCAGATCTCAAAACTGGACGGTTGGAGCTAACTGCCATTGATGTAGGCCAGGGGGAAGCGTTGCTGATAGGACTGCCCAATGGGCGGGCGGGTCTTGTGGACGCGGGCGGCTTTCCGGATTTCCGGAATCAAGGAAGCGCGTCGTTTGATGTGGGGGAACGAATCGTTTCCCCTTACCTCGGATTGCGGCGGCTGAAGCGACTGACATTCTTGGCGATTACACATGCTGACGCCGATCACGTGGATGGTGCGGCTGCGGTCTTGCGGCGTTTTCGACCGGAGCAGCTCTGGCTGCCACGCCACGTCCTGGGCAGGGAGCTGCGGCCGTTGCTCGAGGCTGCGCGTGACGAGGGTGTGTGGGTCCGGTTCTTGTCTAGCGGCAACTCGTTCTCTATGGGTGCGGTGCAGGTGGAAGCAATATTTTGCTCTCGGTGGCGTCGGAACGTCAGCTAGCGCTCGAAGACTTTTAGGCTGTCTATCACGTCGTAGGCGGTGTGGTCGAATCGGAGCGGCGTGATCGAGACCTTGCCGTCACGGACGGCTGCGTAGTCGCTACCTTCCTCCGCGTCATTGAGCGGGATCTCTTCATGCATCCAATGGTAGAGACGCCCATGAGGGTCTTGGGTCTCAACCATCAAGTTCCGCGAGATCTTGCTGCTCTGGCGGGTGATCTCGACTCCGTGATAGAAGGGATGCGGCACGTTGACGTTGAGTGCGATTCCAGGTGCTAGGCCCTGCTTGAGTATCTGCCGGGCGAGTTGCTGCGCGAAGTCGGCGGCGGGGCCGTAATCAATATCCACTCGCTGATTGACCGACATCGCGATGGCGGGAATGCCGTACTTCGCGCCTTCAGCTGCCCCGGCGATGGTGCCGGAGTAATATACGTTCTCGCCGAGGTTGGGCCCGTTGTTGATGCCGGATACGACGAGGTCTGGTTGGAAGTCGAGCAAGTGGGTCAGTGCCATCATGCCGCAATCGGCGGGTGTTCCGTCGACGGCAAATCGGTTGGTGCCATGCATTTCGTAGCGAAGAGGTCTACGCAAGGTGATACGGCGGCTGGCGGCGCTCTGCTCGTAGAGCGGGGCGACAGTGTAGACGTCGCCGATTTGCGCCAACGCTGCCTCAAGCGCGTGGAGCCCGGGCGCAGAAATCCCGTCGTCGTTCGTCACTAGGATGCGCGGCATTTAGGGGTCTCAGGCGAGGAGCGTGAGGATCTCCTTTAGATCCTTCTTGATCATCTCGATGGACTCGCTATCGTCGCACGGCTCCCCGAAAAGTGCGGCTTGAGCAGCTCGTGGCTTGGCAGCGGCACGGATCTTCCTAGATTTTTGCTCGTCCTTCAGCGCCTTGCGAGCTCCCGCGATCGTGTAGCCGTCATCATAGAGAAGACGCTTGATCTCAAGGACGACCTCGACGTCCTTGCGTCGATATTGACGCTGGCCGTTGGAGGTCTTTTTCGGTCGAAGCGAGGGGAATTCGGTCTCCCAATAGCGCAGCACGTAGGCTTCGAGGCCAGCGAGGTCGGCGACATCGCCGATTCGGAAGAACAGGCGGTTCGGTATCACGGGCGAGCCCGTTAGTGTTGGTGCATGAAGCTCGTCCGCCATCCGTGCCCGTATCGTATCAAAGCACCTAGAACGAAAGCGTGACTTCGTGGTGGCCGCGAGGCAGACGGAGCGACCAGTGCCGTTTGGCCGCAATCAGGTCTGGCTCGACGATGGCACCGTCGATGACGACCTGCATCGGTCGCCTGTCGAGTAGGGCGATGGCGCGGGCGGAAGATCGATAGCTAACTACGACGGTGTTGTCGGCGACCCGTGCCGACTTGAGGTCTCCAGTCAGGTGGAGGACCCGTCCGGGCGGCGGTCGGGTTGCTGGTTCGATCTGGTGCTGGCCTGCGGGCAACCAAAGGGTTTCAGAGTCAGCTACCGGCCAGAGCCCACCATCGACCTTTGCGAAACCATTCCAGCTCACTCCAAACGGGCGTTCCGAACTCACGACTGCTGTGGTCGGCGATCTCTCGATGATCTCCGCGGCAGAAGCGGACCGAGGTAGCAGCGAACGGTCCACTTTGGAAATGGAGTTTTCGAAGTACAGAGCAACCCGGGGAAATGAGCGTGAAGAACGGTCGACGAGCTGGAGCAGTTCGACGCCGGTTTGCTTTCGGGTCGGATAGGTCTGCTGGTAGCGTTCAACGATGTTGATGTCGATGGCGAGTCGTTCGGGAGACTCGGCTAACGGTCGATAGCGGCGGGAGATTTCTGGGTAGCGCTCGGGGCCTAGGGCCCACAGCGGCGCGGGGTCTTCGATGAGCAGAGTGAAGTCGTAGCGTTCGGCGAGTGGGAGTAGCTTGGCGGCGTCGGCACCGAGGAGTTCGCGCATACGGGGGTCGAACTGGTCGTCGATTTGGGTAACGACGATGTCGGTGTCGGGGAGAGTGTTGCGGATGATCTTGAGCCAATCTTCCTGGAGGCGAAGGGCTAAGTCTGCTCGATAGTCGACGAAGGCTCGCCACGCTTCGGGTTGCTTGGACCAGTGGCGAGGCCCGCCAGGGGTCAGAAGATCGAGGGGGTCGAAGCCGACAAGTGGCGCTGCCTCGGCACGAACGCTGTCGCTCATGGGCGTGAATCGAGCGGGGTTGTCGGGGCCGTGGAGGGACTCGAAATAAAGTTCTCCCAGGTTGATGCCGTCCCATTCAAAGGCGGTGAGTAGCCGCTTGGTACCCGTCAGTACCGCCGCGGAGCACTCGGGCTCGACGAGATCGATGAGCTTGCGCCAATCGAGTTTGGCGTCCTGCAGTGTTGCGGTCTTTTCGCGGCACTGCGGGTTGTCTCGCCAAAACCCCTCGCTGACATGCGGCATTTCGAGCCAGGCATAGACGAGGACGCCTTCGCGGCGGCAGGCCTCGATGAGCTTCTTGAGGTACACGGCTTTGGATTCGTCGGGGTCGTAGTAGTGCCAGGCGGCAACATGGATGCCCATGATGCCGCTATTCCGCCATTGCCGAGCCAGGTAGTCCGGGTCGGCTCGCAGGCGATAGGAGGAGTCGAAGAAGGCCCACAGGCGATTGCCTCGAAATGGTGGCTTGAAGCCGAGGTCGACGAGGGCGTGCAACAGATAGGGGAACCGCTCGTAGCCTGCTTTCCCCGGCGGCGTCGCTAGCCAGAGCAGCCCTCCATCGGCGGTGGTAAGTCCTGCTATCAGGGGGGCTCCCGTGTGGCGTTCACGGGCGAAGACCGTGGCGGCTGCGGGAACGATGAATACGGGTAGGGGCTTTGGCTCTTCCCAGTAGATGTCGAGGTCAGGATCATGTTCGTCGACTACTGAAGCAACGCGGACCTGCTCGTCTGTCGCAACGAAACCGTTCTTTACGGCGAAAAAATCGCTGCCGACCACGATGCGATAGCGAGCCGGATCGGCCGACGCCTCCACACCGAGAGTCGACAGCAAGGGAGACCAGAGGTCCGGATCAGCGACCTGCACCCGACTGTTGCCTTGGCCGGCAACGGTCGGAACCGCCAGCAGTAGCCAGCAGAATGAACTGATCACGGTGCTGCGTAGTCGGTTTCTCATAGCCCGAAGGAGTACCAAACGCCGACGCGAAAATCCCAGTAGTTGGGTCGCTTCAGGTTGCCTCGATTGGAGAGATGCACGCCGCGGACGAAGTCCACGGACAAGTCCATTGGCGGCGCAACGGCCGGAACCCGGATTTTGAAGCCAGGGCCTGTCTCGACGTAGTTGCCCCAGTACTCGCGGCTCGTGTCGGTCGTGACATTCCAGTTCCAGTAGAGTTGCGAGCGGAGTGGGCCGCGGGTGGGAGGGCGGTAGCCCGGACGGAATTGGAAGTAGGCGAGTACGTCGTTGTTGAAGCGACTGATGTAAACCACGTCAAGGTTCGTTTCCCAAAAAGTTCCCGATTCGTCGCCGCCCAGGTTTGCACCCCGTGCGCGGGCCCAATTCAAGCCGCCGCGATAGTCGGGTGCTGCGCGAGGGACTCCGGCGGGGGGGGACTTGAGGTAGTTAAAGGACTCGCCAGACTCGCCCCACAGCGTAAATCCATGGTCCACGCGCACGCGAGCACCGACGGCTGCGATCAAGGAGTTCTCCGACAACAGCGCGGGTGAGGTGGCACCAGTGAACGACCGGTCTGATAGGTAACACTCTAAACCGGACGGATGGGTAACAGTATAGGCGGTGGTCAGTGGCCCCCGCGGGGGCCACTGACTGCCGAGCCGAGCGGCCACAGTACGCGGTTGGCGGCGTCGAACAAGGCGAGTTCCACCGGACCGAACCAGATCTGCCAAATGGCTTCGTCCACTTCGACTAGCCCGACCAACTCGCGAGCCAACGCTTCACTCAGGAAGTACTTCTCGCCGAGGAACTTGATGCGTCCGTCGTGGCGCACTCGTCGGCGCTCCCAGTGCCCCGGGTAATCCAGATCAGCAAGCTCGCTGGGATAGGCGCGTGTTGCTGGTGCATAGAACGCCGCCGGGGGCCGCTGTCTCAACGCTTCATGCGGACGTTCTTGGTTGTATTCATGACGAAAGAGGTCGAAGCGGCGCTGCTGTCGGCGACGATCGCCAGCCGGAGGTCTCACTGTCTCGGCTTTGAGCGTGCGGTGTAGCCGCTCGTGGCGACCGTTCTGCTGCGGCTTGCCCGGCTCGATGCGCTCCACCGCAATGCCCAGCTTCAGCCACCAGACGTTCAACCGGCTCAAGCGTCCGGTGCCGATGGAGGCGAACGGCGAACCGTTGTCTGAGCGTATCCTTCGTGGCAGCCCGCGCTCCAGAAACAACCGCTCCAAGCCTCGGCGGGCCTCGGCGTAGGATGTGCCCACGTGTGCGGTGCAGTTGAGCAGGAAACGACTATATCCGTCGACGACCGTTAGCGGATAACACAGCACGCCGTCGCCGGTGCGAAACTGCCCCTTGTAGTCGATCGTCCAGAGGTCGTTGGGCGCTTCGGGTTCGCGCAACGGACTGGGTGCCGCTTCGGCCAGTCGCCGCATCCGCTTGCGCCCGCGAACGAGTCCGGCTCGCTTCAGCGCGTCGCCGATCGTCGACGCCGCTGGCCAGCTTGTCTGTGACTCTTTCGACTCCAGCCAGGCCCTGAGCTTCTTCGGCCCCCAACTCGGATGCTGCCGACGCGCTTCTATCACTCGTCGCTCGACCGACTCGGGTATCCGACCGGGCTGACGGTGTGCCGCGTGCGAGCGGTCTTCCAGCTCTGGCCAACCGCCTTGACGGAAGCGTTCTAACCACTTGTATCCGGTCCTGCGGCTGATCCCGTAGAGTCGACACAGCGCCGCCACGTTCGTCGCCGCCCCCGCTCGCAGCCAGTCTTCAATGAATCTCTTGCGTTCTTCCATCGGATAGGTCTCCTTCCATGGCATCTCGCCATGGTGTTACCTATCCGCCCGGTCTAACCTGTTACCCTTCCGCCCGGTCTGTACACAGCACTGCGGCGCACATCGCCAGCGAGGCGCAGAGACAAGTAGGGCTTGATTGGTGAGTTGCCGATGCGGAACTCTGTCTTCACTTGGGCGTATCCAAATACAGTCCCGAAACGGCGGGAGTAGAAGGGGTACATCCAGACGGTGGTTTGCGCGAAGCGGAACTGGGGAGCCAGGTTGGAGTAGGAGCGCGATGCCTGTTCGGCGATGAGAGGGTCTTCGCTTTCGGAGGCGATTCGAAACCAGTCAACCGCCTCGCGATCTTGCTTCATCAGGTTGTAGACGACACCGAGCTTGAGTGCGGCAGCGTAGTCTTCGGGGTTGGCGGAGTAGGCTTCGGCGAACTGCTTTTGGGCGTCGAGCAGGTAACTCTGTTCGAGGCTCTTGTCGCCCATTTGGCGGAGTGAACGTGAGCGCTCCTCTCGGTATCTGCGCAGTTGGAGGCGTGCCCGGTTGGCTACTTCAGGGTCGTCGGACTCTTGTGCCTGTGCAAGCAAATCAGCGGCGCGCTCAGCGTCGCCGGCCTCTTGATAAATGAAGGCGAGCTGAGCGGCGGACTGGTAGTCGTTGGGTTGGATGCGCAGGATGGTTTCGAACTGGGTGACCGCACTTTGGCGTAGTTCCACTATGAGGAGCAGGTAGGCTAACTCGCGTCGCAGAGGCACGTGGTCCGGATCGATTCTCAGTGCGGCGTGGAACTCGTCTGACCACGGGAAGCGATCGGGTAGCAGTGTGAGGGCCGTCTCGGCGATCCGCGTTTCTTCTGACGGCGCCGCAAGTAGCCAGGCGCTGTGTGCCCCTTCGGTGTCTCTCGCTCTCATCCGAGCGTGGCCTAACTTGAGAAGTACCTCGTCACCGTCCGGGCCCGGCAATCGCCATCCCGCTAGGTACTGCTGGGCAGCTTCGACCGGCTGATTGCGCTTTTCGTAGAAGTCGCCCAGTTCAAGTCGCACGGATCGATTGTCGGGGTCTTGCTCCAGGGCTCGGACCCAGCGATCGATCGCGGCCCCGAGTTCGGCTTCGAGTCGGTCGGCGGTCTCGCCCGCTAGCGTGGCGATCGAATAGTCCTTAGACCGACTCAAAGCGCGAAAGCCTGCCAGGGCCTTGGCTGGTTGACCGGTTTCATGCTGCAAGAAGGCAAGCTCTAGCTCGGCCCGCTCGTCGCTCGGGTCGAGACGAATCGCTCGCTCGAAAGCATCGCGTGCGGCAGGAGATTCGCCTGCTTTCAGTAGAGTGTAGGCCAGCTCTTTCTCGATCTTTGGACGGCTCGGGTCTGCAGCGAGCGCGTCTCGGAAACCCACGATCGCTTGATCGAAGTTACCTGCGGCAAGTGCGGTGTAGGCGCGGTCGAGCGCTCCATAGGCCGGGTCGCCCTGACCGTCGAGCCGCTCTAGAGCCTCTGTCGCTTGCCGGGAGAATGGCTGGGAGTTGGTGCGAGCGATGTCCGTGAACGCATTTGTTGCCTCGTCCGTCCGCCCCAGCGACTGCAGCAGAAACGCTCGCTGCATTGCCGTTTGGGGGTCATCGGGCGTAAGTCGCAGAGCGCGCTCGACCGCCTCTAGCGCCATCCGACGCTCGTCGGCCTTGAGGTACAGATAGCTGAGCTGCTTCCATGCCTGTGCATCGTCAGGAGCGAGACGTACCGCGTCCTCAAACTGTGAGATCGCCCCAGGGGCGTCCCCACGTTGGATGGACAGATAACCTTTTTGGATTAGATCACGGGCGAGATCTGGGTCTTGTGCGGCGGCTGACAGGCACACACAGGCCAACAGAATTAGCCTTTTCACCGTTTATTCGATGTATTTCTAAAGAATCGGATCCTATCTAATCACAAATCGTGCCAAATTGCAATGGCAAAAAGCCGCCAGAGATCGCCGCGACGAAGTGTATCTCGCTGTCTGGGTCGACCGGTTCGAGGAGTCCGAGGGTTGCGACAGCACCATCGACGGCGACGGCCAGGTTCGGCTTGAGTGCTCCATCTTGTACGAGTTTCGCCCGAAGGCCCGGTGCAACCGACTCTAAGTTGTTGACCACCTCGCGTACCGTCGAGCCCTCTACCTCAAGAGCCTCTTTGCCGCCGGTCACCGATCTCAGCATCGATGGGATGAAGACGGTTGGCATCAGGGACTTCCGCTAATTTGTACAGTCGCGCCGGGATAGTACCGCTGTAGAATTGCCCGCCAGGTTGCGCCCTGACTAGCCAACCCGACGGAGCCGCGTTGGCAAAGACCTATGCCGTGCCCTTCCCCTGCGCCATGGAACGTGACGGTGTCGCCGTCGACAGTTGCCTGATAGGCGTTGCTCGGTATTGCGTCCCAGCCGAGCTGGCGCACCACGTTGAGCCGGGCTTTTTCTGTTCGGTTCCGGATTAGCATGGCTACGTCGGCGAAGGCGTGTGTGCGCGACCATCTGTGGGGTTGGCGTGCGCAGGCGGGGCAGGTGGCCGCTTGGTAAGGGGCGCCACCGGGCAGGCCGAGCTGCTGCGGGGTTCGCGTGCGCCCATCACAGCTTCGGGTAAACAGCGCCCGAAAGACGCGCCCGTCCGACCAAAGCAGGATTCCGTTAGATGCGGCGGCGAAGCGACGCGCTTCTTTGTTGAAGCTGTCTGTTAGGTACTGACAGTGCGTGGTGTCGCAGAAATCGAAAGCCTCGTGTCGGCGGCCTGCCGCGAGGTAAGAGCGCGACGCGATGGCCTGGGCGATGAGCGCCTCGTGAGGGCCGTTCAGATCGGACTCGGCGGCAAGCACAGCTGCTACGGCGGTCTCGATTTCCGTGGTCACAACGGGCAGCAATCGACCGTTGTGGGCGGTGATCATTAGGGATCCAGAGTATCGGCGTGACAACTGGCGCGGAACGCTCAGCTCATACTCCGTGGAGTGATCGATCAGGAGCTGCTCGCCCGCGACCGTGCGCCCGTCGATGGTGGCCAAAATACTGTCGCCCTGGGCTTCAAGTACCGCGGTCTGCTGCCCTTCAAGCGAGTGGTTGGACGCTCCTCGAACGGCGAAGCGTACGATGCCGTTATCGACTGCACGGAGCGTCAGCTGGTGAGGTCGAAACAGACCGAGCACGCTGATCTGGACCGTGGAGGGCTGGGCCGCTGCGGAGCCCAGTGCGATTAGAAGCGCGATGGCGAGGCGAGTAGTCACAGCTTGAGGTCGTAGGCGGCCATTTCGGTTTGGTTGCGCACGAGCAGGACTCCATCGGCAATGGCGGGGACGTTCCAGGTCTTGCCCTCCAGCGCGGAGAACATGGCGACCTCTTCGTGTCCGTCGGGAGTAGCCTTCACCAGGACGACTTCGCCAGTCTCGGTGAGGACGATGATGTGTCCGTCGGCTAGCAGCATTTGACCGTAGCCGTAGCGACCACCCTTCCACTTGCGCTCGCCGGTCTGGGCGTCGATGCAGGCCATGATCGAGTTGTCGAGTCCGTAGATGTGCCCTTCGTACAGCACTGAACTGTTGAATTTGTTGCGCAGCGTGCTCTTCTCCCACACTGTCTCGACGCTGAGGCTGTCGCCTCGACTGATGATCTTGAGTAAGCCCGATCCGTGTCCGTAGGATGACGAGAGCCAAAGGTGATCATTGTCGATCTGGATCGGTTGGGCGGAGTTGATGTCGTTGTTGGTCGCCCATGGGCGCTCCCACAGCATCGTGCCGTCGTTGATATCAAGTCCGACAATGCGAGTGCCACTGAAAAATAATACCTGACGTTTGCCAGCCAGGGTGGCGAGTTGGGGTGCGGCGTATCCGCTCTTGTCGCTCTGCGAGGTCCAGATAACGGAGCCGTCGGTGATGTCGTACGAGATAACGGACTTGCCATTGCGTCCACCGGGGAAGACGATGAGTTTGCCGTCGGTGATGAGCGGCGAACCGGACATGCCCCATTGCAGATTGATGGCATTAGCGTCTTCGAGGATGTTCGTCCGCCACCGCAGTTCGCCGTTGGAACCATTGAGCGCGCGGAGTTCGCCTTGGGCACCGAGTGTATAGAGGGTGCCATCACTCCAAACAGGGGTGGCGCGAGGGCCGTTGCCGCCCATGCCCTCGGTGAAGAGTTCCGGCCAGCTGTGCTCCCAGCGCTGGATGCCCGAGCCGAGATCGTAGGCCGCTGTGACCTCTTGGTCGCGACGCTGTTCGATCGTGTAGACCAACCCTTCGGCGACGACCATGGAGGCGTACCCGCCACCGACCTTCTGCCGCCAGAGTTCGGGCAGCCCGTTGCTTGGCCACGCGGTGTTGATGGCAGTTTGATCGTAGATGCCGTCGCGTTTGGCACCACGATAGTCTGGCCAGGGCGCGCTGACAGGGACGGGGGCTTCCACGGGCACTGCGGACGTGGCCACGGCTAGATCCGTCACCGGCGTCTCGGCTATTTCTGATTCGGCTGGAATGCTAGCAACCTCGGCGACGACGGCTGCTGTCCGTCCGCGGTCTGCTTCAATGGCGTCGTAGTGGGCCTCGGTGTCGTGGAACGTCACGATGGGTACGCCAACACCGACGCCACTCATTTCAATGCTCATGCCAAAAAATCTGTTTAGGATAAACAGCAAGGCTGCGCCGAGTACGAGTAGGATGACGGCTGCCTTGAAGAGACCGATAAGAATCCGCATACGCCCTTATTGTGAGGGAAAGACCGTGCTGCGGCCAGGGTATGGGTACCCCTGTGCGAATGCGCGAGACCGAATCCCTCAGAGCAACTCGGAGATACGCCTGCCAGCCATCTCGTTGCCAGGACGATAGCCGAGCATCTCCGCGGCGGTGGCCGCCACGTCAACGTGTCCAATCGGGGTATCGGTCGCACCCTTGCTGATCCCCGCGCCCAGCGCCAACATCCAGACGTTGCGGCAGGAGGGGTCGCCGGACCGGTGGTTGAGGAAACCATTCGCCGTATTCAGATCACCGTCGCGACCGAGTTCAGGCAAGATCAACACGGTTGTCTTGCCCTTGTAAGCGGGGTTGGCCTGAACCTCATCCCACAACATGCCGCAAAGGCGGTCGGTTTTCGTGATGGCCTGCAGGTAGAGCGAGTAGGACCCCCAGTGGGCAACGTCCATGTCCCAGAAGTTGACGAGCATCACCCGCGGCGCAAACTCGCGCATGATCTCTTGGGTGATGAAGTAGGTGAGCTCGTCGCCGGACGTTGGCGCTTGAGGGCCGTAGATGTAGGAGACCAGCGAACGCGTCAACGTCTCCTTGATCGTCTTGTCGAGCTGCCGTCCGCCTCTAAAAATCGTCCAGCCGAGGCCCTCGTAGCCAGCGTTGAGAATCTTCTCTAGCTGAGCGTGAACGTTCTCGCGGTCGGCGACCCCGGAATCGAGGTCGCGCTTGATGACGCCCTCCACGGCCTCAAGTAACAGCTGCTTCGGCAGGACGACGTTCGCCCCGAATTCCTCTCCATAATCCCTCGATCGCGCGGCACCCATCGACGCGAAGCTCTTGTTCGTGCAGACCGCCCAGACGTCAGTCGGAGGCGCACCACTCGCCTTGCGGTAATACTCGAACAAGGTTGGGCTCTGGGCTCGGGCGAAACCGAAGTCGTCCACACGCTGCCAGTTGCCGGTGAGGATCGACGACGTCGAGTTGTAGTGTGAGAGCACGCCGGAGTTGACGCAGGTCTTGAAGAACATGCCTTCGGGCTGTAACTCGCGCAGCCGTGGGATATTGCGAAGGCCCTCCGGTGCGAACGTCTCGGAGTAGCGCACACCACCGCCGAATGTGACGAGGATGAGCTTGCGGTCCGACTCCACCGGTTCTACAGGCTCGGCCAACAATCGCTGCGACACAATGTGCGGAGCGATGATGAGCCCCGCTAGCTTCAGGAACTGGCGCTTGGTGAAAGACAGCATCAGTAGTCGGTGATCTCGCCGCCGGTAATCCTCTTTCTGACGTTCTTGCCTAGGTCGAGCGGGTGGTCATAGCCCGACAGAATCATCCCGTCTGGTGAGTAATAGGGGCCGATATCACAAGCCATTGACCCCGACCCTTTCTCGACGAAAGTCATCTTGGTGATGAGCTTGCACGACTTGTAGCCGTACCGCGCCGGATCGATTAGCCGCAGCGGAGCGCCGTGCTGATCCGTAAGTGGCTGACCTGCCATGCTCAGCGCCAGCAAGACTCGCGGACTGGCCAGCTCTTCCAGCGACATGTACTCATACCACTTGTCGTGGCAGTCGAAGCGTACAGCTGTGGCCTTCGCCGAGGGCTTCACGTCTTCGAGCAGATCGCCAAACCGAAAGCCTCCCCAGGTGGCTCGTCCCGACCAACACTGCACGCATTTCATGCGTGAGTTCTGCTCGACTTGAGTGTAGGAATAGAGATGATCGAGCGCGATGTGCTGGGGCCGTTCGACCAGGCCGCCAACCTCAAGGTGGAAGTTCTCTTTGTCGATCGCCGTCGGCGGGTTGTACCACATGATCCGGAAGCCGTAACGGTCCGGATCGTCGGTCGGCAGCAGGATCTTTTCATTCGCCTGCGCGCCAGTGGCGCTGGCCGCTGCGGCTGCCGCAAGAAACTTACGTCGATTCATAGAGCGCTCTCTTTTCGTCGCACCGTCGCCACTTATTTTACCAGAGGATCAGCTGGCGCATCGGCAAGGCCAGAGCCTATCGCCTGGCGCTCCGCTTCGGTCAACTCTTGATGCTTCTGGCGTGCGGCGGCAGCTAACTCCGTCTTCCCCAGGCGCGCATAGACTCGCGCTAATCGGTACTGCGGCTTAGAGGAGACCGGATTCAGTTCGACGGCACGTTGTAGTGGCGCTTCCGCCTCCTGATACCGCTTCTGACGCTCTAGCAGTTGCCCCAGCTCAAAATGTGACTCCCAGAAATCGTCGCGGAACTCGATCGAGCGGTCGAGCAGCTCTTCACATTTCGCAAACGAATCTTGGTCACCGCTTGGCGGCAGAGTCGCCAATAGTGCTTGTGCGTAGAGAAACGGGGCCAGATAGTTTGAAGGTTGCGCTTGCGCGAAGGCTCGTTGGCGCTCCAGGATCTCATCGATGTCGTCGCCCGCATGCTCAATCATGCGACCGAGAAAGTAATGCGGTTGCGGAGCGCCGGGAGCCAGTCGAGAGGCTAGCAAGAATGCGTTCAGGGCCTCGTCGAACCGGCGAAGGCCATAGAGAGCGGTACCGCGGCCCAGCTCGATGCGCGGACTCTTGTCGAACACCTGTCGTGCTTCGTCAAACGCCTCGACAGCCTGTTCGAAGCGCTGGGCTCGCAAGTCTACATAGGCAAGATTGTAGCGGTAGTCTTCATCGTAGGGCCGGAGGCGAATGGCATTGCGGAAGGCGTCAGCGGCCAGATCGATCTGCTCTAGATCGGCGTGCGCCTTGCCGAGAATGTCGTAGAGAGACGCCATCTCCTGGCGCTCAAGTCCGCTCTTGGCGTACTCGACGGCGCGGTTGGCATCGCCGGATTCCAGATAGAAGGCGGCAGCGCGGCCGAACCCGGACACGTCATCGGGAAAGGACCGCACGTAGGCGGCCTCGAACCCGGCAGCTTGACCCGGCTCGCCAGCGTGCTCGAAGTAGACCGATAGGCCCCGCAACAGGGTGGGGTTCTCGGACGCCATCTTGGCGACGGCCGTAGTTTCGACCTCAGCCTCATGCGGGCGGTCAAGTAGTCGGTAGGTTTCGGCCAAGCCGAGGCGGATACGCCCGTCGCCCGGGTCAAGCGTCTTCGCCTGCTCAAGCTCGCTTAGAGCCTTCGGTAGGTCGTTTGACTGCAGCGCCGCAATCCCGCTGCGCAGCCGCTCTTCGGGCGTCTGCGCGGCTAGCGAGGCGCTGAGACAAAAGACGGTAACTAGAGCGACGTAGTTCACAGATCGGAGATTACCAAACGTAAAGCGGCCCCCGTCTCTTGAAGACGGGGGCCGCAGGTTAAAGGGTTACGCTGCGCTTAGAACATGAACTTCAGTGCCAACTGCCAGCTGCGAGCGGTGCCGCCTCTGGTGTTGTTGATTATGCCGAAGTCGCCCGATCCTTGTTCAGAGTTCGGGTTGTTGAACTGCGGCGAGTTAAATAGGTTGAACGACTCGGCGCGGAACTGGACTTTCATATCTTCGTTGATACGGAAATCCTTGAACAGCGAGAAGTCAAAGTTGTAAATCGGAGGTCCGATGTTCGAGTAGTTACCGAGATTGCCGAACGTGCCCTCCGCGGGCGCGGTTACCGCACTCGTGTCGAACCACAGATCAGGCGAACGGCCAGCTGAAGGCGCGTCGTTGGGGTCACCGCCGTCGACAACGTCCGGACGCGTGGTTCCGAACTCGCCTACAGCACCGTTTGTACCCAGGTTGAAATAGTTACCAGTCTGCAGCACATAGATGCCGTTAAACTGCCAGCCACCCAAGAGGGCTTCGGTTGCGCCGTTGTCGAAGCTGAACGGCAACTCGTACATGAAGCTCGTTACGGAACGATGACGGATGTCAAAGCTCGCGTTGGCATACTCGTCCGAGATGTGGGTATCGCGCCGACCAGGTCCGCCCGATAGCGTGGTTCCAACGTCACTCAGCGCGTGCCCGTAGGTGTAAGACCAGAGGAACTGCAGGTGGTTGGAGAAGCGCTTCTCAAGCTTTGAGGTCAAGGCATGGTAGGTGGATCGGCCGAAGTTGTTGGTTTCGCTAATTCCACTGTTGCCCAGTGCGTTAATGAAGCGACGCGGTGCCGACGGGGCACCTGGTATGGGGCTGTTTTCCGGTCGGTTGGGGTTATAGTTGATCGTCAGGTGATTGCCCTTCGATCCGATATAGCCAACTTCCCAGACCGTGTTCCAGCCGATATCCCTCTGGATGTTGACGTTCCACTTGTTGACCAGAGGCCACCTGCGGAACGGATACGATGTACGGAACGAGATCGGGGCTGGCAGCGTGAAGCTGTCGACCGGGAAGCCGTCCGAGAAGGTATCGATGAACGGGTTGAGATCCGTGGAGCTATCAGCCTGGAAGCGAACTTCCTGGTTGAAAGGCACGTTCTCGCCACGGTTAGGGTTGCCACCTTCGTTCTCTTCAGCACCGTAGAAGAGGCCGTAGGCGGCACGGAGGACCGTACCTGTGGCGATTTCATAGGCCAGTCCGAAGCGCGGAGCGACGTTCGTCTTGTCCCAACCGTGGAGGTATTTTGACGCTATGCCGCGTTCCACCATGACGTCGGGGAACTCGGTTGCGAAGTTCGGAGGCAGAGGGGCGTCCGAGTCTTTGCCTTTGGGAATCACCAGAACCGGGTTCTCGAGGTTGCGATGCCAATCGAGGCTCGCCTGACGTCCCTTCTCCTCGCCGATCGGCGAGGTGATCTCGTAGCGCACACCGAGGTTGAGGGTCAGTCTGGAAGTCACTTTCCAGTCATCCATGACGTAGAAGGAGTAGGCTTCCTTGAACGACGAGATGAAGTTTTGGGTCGTGATGCGCGTCGTTCCACCCGGTAGTCCCGTCAACCAAGATGCCATGCCGTCTCCTGAGTCGGAGAGCGAAGGCAGGTTGGATTGATCCTGTCGGAAGTCAAAGCGACCGCGAGGAGAAGGCACCTGGAAGAACGGGAAGCGGATCTGGCGGAACTCAGCACCGAACTTGAATGCGTGCGAGCCTTTGTTCCACGAGACGTTTTGAATAAAGTCCCAGACGTTGTTGTACTCCTGAGTGGGAAGCCATTCCGAGCCGCCAACTGTCGAGTACCCTTGGGGCGAGAGGCGGGCAAGGCCGCCGTTGTTTGGCGAGAACGGATTCAAACCGCCGAAGCCAAGCGCGGCGAAGCTGTCTTTGTCCGCGTTCGCTTGGACACGGGTCGTTACCAGACGAGTGAAGGCTGCACGAGTTTCGGTGATGACCGTTGGGCTCCACACGCGGGTGTAGCTCATCATCGCGTTGCGTGACTTGTTCTCCTCGCTCTCGCCACCGAATCCGCCAGCGTCGAGATCACCGGGTAGCGGAGGTGACTTAAACTTCTTCTCTTCGATCCAGCTCATGGAGCCAAAAATAGAGTCGTTGTCAGTAAGGCGGTGATCGATGCGAACGTCCATTTGATCGACGTCGACTGTAGAATCACGCAGGGTGAAGTAGTTGCTGCCTGGGCGGTTGCCCGTGGCGGTGACATTTTGATTCTCGTTCGGGTATTGATTCATCAGCGTTTCAGCGATGGGATCAAACATCTGCACTGGAATCATGTCGTTGGTGAAGCGATCGCGGAAGATCTCATCGCCCACTTCCATTTGCGTCCTCGAGTCGTAGATGCCGTTAGGCGTGCCCGAAAAGTCGCCAACTTTCATGGCAGCGGTCGGAATCGTGAGCGTGCTCGATAGTGAGCCATCCGTGATACGGGTGCCTTGATAGTCAGCGAACCAGAAAGTTCTGTTCTTAATGATCGGACCACCGATTGCGACGCCGTACTGCTTCTGACTGAATTCACCTTTCTCGTTACCACCGCGGTTCGCTTCCCACGTGTTGGCGTTGAGAGACTCGTCCTGGAAGAATCCGAAGACTGAACCATGCAGTTGGTTGCTGCCCGACTTGAGCGTGACGTTAACCACACCGCCAGCCGCACGACCATACTCGGCGCCATAGCCGTTAGTCATGATCTGCATTTCGCCGATAGCTTCGGGCGAAGGGCCGATGACGTACGAAGTCTGGTTGATGAAATCGATGACGTTGACGTTGTTGTCGACGCCGTTCAACAGGAAGTTGTTTTGACCGTTAGAGCGAACTCCGTTCGCCGAAAAGGCACCGCCCGACGCGGTACGATTTCCGGGCTCACCCGGAACGACGCCAGGTATGGTGCGCGCCAAAAAGGCGACTCGACGCTGACCGCCCAGCGGCAGCTCGGAGGTTTGGCGAGCTTCAAGGGTGCCACCCATCTGGGTGGACTCTGTCTGAAGCGCCGGCGGAAGTCCGGCAACCTCGATGGTCTCGGTCACGGCACCAATCTCCATCACGAAGTTGGCCTGAATTCTTGAGCCTGACTGCATGAGAATGCCGGTCTGAATAGAAGTCTTGAAACCGTCTGACTCGACACTGACTGTGTAGGTGCCAGGTTTGAGCAACGGTCGGATATAGTTGCCAGCTACGTCGCTCTCGACGTTATTGACGATGCCGGTTGCATCCTCACTGATAGTGATGCTGGCACCAGGGATAGCAGCACCCGAAGGATCAGTTACGATCCCAAGGAGCGTTCCCATGTCTCGCTGTGCAAAAGTCGGCACGACGAGCAGCGCGGCCAAGCAGGCCAGCACCGATAGCTGTTGGGCTATTTTTCGCATGTTTCTAATTAGTACCCCCATGTAACATTGTTAACGTTAAATGGTAACGTTAAGTGCTTGCCAACAAACGCCTTACAGCGGATTGCGGGCGTTAGTTATTTACTATTTCACACATAGCAGGTGTGTGAGTCAACCCGAAAAGATCAGCTCAGTGAGCCTCCCAGGGGAACTTTCTACCAGATTTCATATATTTGCTCAGCTGGCTACGCGGTCACCTCCCCTTCTTGCATCTGCACGTGTCGCTTGCTAGCGTCAGGGGGCAGAATGGCCAAGCGAAGTCACATAAACATCGCCCTTGTTTCCTTATGTTTAGGCGTGCTGGTAGCCCGCGTCCCAGCAGCCGATACGGCGTTCCATCTTGTCGACTCAGCGGTCGAGTTCAGCATAGATTTAGATACGACCTATGGCAATGCGGAAAAAAATATTTATATTTTAGAGACGACGGGGACCGGATCGGCGGTTCTCGATTACGACTCCGACGGTGACAACGACGTTGTGATCGTTAACGGAACAACGCTGGAGAAGAGTGCCATTAACCAGTCGCCTCTGTCGCGGCTTTATCGCAACGACGGCGGGCGTTTCGACGTAGACGTGGCACGGATCGGCGGTTCTCGATTACGACGCTGGGTGGACGTTTGATCGACACAACGGAGCCACAATCTCTTGCGCATGGAGAAGAGTGCCATTAACCAGTCGCCTCTGTCGCGGCTTTATCGCAACGACGGCGGGCGTTTCGTAGACGTGGCACAGGACGCTGGACTTGATCGGCGCGGCTGGGGCCAAGGCGTTTGCGTCGGCGACTACGACAACGACGGTCGGCCCGATTTGGCCGTGGGCTACTTCGGCGGGCCAGCCCTCTATCACAACCTGGGCAAGGGCAAGTTTAGTGACGTAGCGGCGAAGGCGGGACTGGCGCAAGATGGTCGCTGGTCGGCTGCCTGCGCCTTCCTGGACTATGACAACGACGGCCTGCTCGACTTGTTCTTCTCAAGCTATGTCGATCTCGACTTAGCAAAGACGCCGAAGCCAGGCGAGACTCCCGACTGCAATTGGAAAGGCGTTCCGGTCATGTGCGGACCGCGCGGACTTCCGACCGCACGGAACACGCTGTATCACAATCTCGGCGGCGGCCGGTTCGAAGACGTGTCAGAGAAGGCGGGTATTTGGGCACCGGGTGGACGCTATGGTCTGGGCGTGATCGCGGCCGACTTTAACAATGACGGTCGTGTGGACATCTACGTCGCTTGCGACATGACGGCGAGCCTGCTCTACCTAAACCTCGGTGACGGGACGTTCGAAGAAGTCGGCGCGATATCTGGCTCTGCGTTCAACATGGACGGCCAACTACAAGCGGGCATGGGTGTCGCGGCGGCCGACTATGACGGCAACGGTTACCTCGACATCATCAAGACGAACTTCTCAGGCGATCTACCATCGCTCTACAACAACGAAGACGGTGTGTTCTTCGAAGACCTGTCCGCAGTGGCGGGACTGGGAAGGAATCAGCTGCTCGGATGGGGCGTGCTGTTTGAAGATCTAGACGCCGATTCTTGGCCGGACATTCTGATCGCCAACGGGCACGTTTACCCGGAGGTGGACCAGATGCCGATCGGAGAAACCTATCGTCAGCCGACGATTCTCTACCGCAACCTTGGAGACGGGCGCTTCGAGGATGCGAGTCCGACAGCTGGTCCGGCATTGCGCGTCGATCGACCGGCCCGAGGAATGGCTTCTGGGGATCTCGACGGGGATGGTCGGCCGGAGGTGGTGATCGTCAACATAAACGCCCGACCATCGGTCTTGCGTAACACCGCCGAGCAGGGCAACTTCTTCTGGCTGAAGTTGGAAGGGACGAAATCGAATCGCAGCGCGATCGGGGCGCGTGTTTCTATCGCGGCAAATGGCCGTACGCAGTTTAGGCAGGTCATCGGTGGCGGCAGCTACTACTCTCAGAGTGATCTCGCGGTGTACTTTGGGCTGGGCGATGCGGTTGAGCTAGATCGTGTAACGGTCACGTGGCCCAGCGGCAGCGTGCATGAATTCGAAGGCGTCCAGGCGAATAGGCGGTATCGCCTGATCGAAGGCGGCAAGCTGGAACCTCTCACGACCGATTGACGGCTGGGCAGTGCTGCCGTGCCAGCGCATGATCGGCGAGAATAAGGGCGAAGTCGAAATGGCGAAGCTCAGCCCCAAGATCCAGGCATTTGTCGACGACGGCCTCTTCGAGCGTCTGCCACCAACCTTCGCCACCTATTCGTTCGACCGCATCAAAGATTGGAACAAGTTGTTCCCTGCCGAGCGGGACTACTTTGAGCGTCTCTTCGGTCTCATCGCCCGTTCCGACGACGCTGCTGTAAAGCGCCTCTTCGCGCCTCTATTCGCTGTGGAAGAGAAGATGGGCGTCGACCAGCACACCTGGAACACGAAGGAATTCACCCTTGAGCACGTCGATTTTCTCGAACGGAACCGCCATCTCGCGGAATGGCGCGAGGTCGTCGCGAGTATCTTCGCCGAGATCGATCCTCTCCTCGATCAAGAAGTAGCCAGGCAGGGGCGGCCTCGCCTTGTGATCGTCGTTTCGCCGTCGCAGCTCCCGATGGGTCCCGATCGGATGTGGAACCGGCTCAAGCAGAAGGGCAAGCTCGTCCAACTCGACCTCGATGACGGTGACGTAGTCACTGAGTACCTCGCGAAGCTGCTCTCTGGCGCTCCGCGGGTCGAGCGAGCCCCCACACTCTTCGGTCTACACGGCAAGAACGCCGATGATTCCTACGACAGTTGGGTCATCGAATCCGGCGATCAGATTCACGCCCTCATGCAAGCCTTCAGCGGCTGGACGGGGCTGAGCTTCGATCGGCTCAGTGAACTGCGTCAAGTCTTGATGAAAGACGTCAACGAACTCGTCACGCGCGAGCGTATCGCCGGGCCCCGCCAACTCGGGGAACGCCTACAGCGCATGAATCCAGGAGCTCTCAATCGGGCGGCCGGCAGGGACGCCGTCATGCGCGACTTCTTGCAATCGGTATTACTCAACGGCAACGGTACGTTGCTGATCAACAACACCTTCGTCGAGTGGACAGCGATTCAGGCCATCCGTCGAGCACGCCCTTCCCTCATCGGCATCTCGTTCGGCATTCGTAACAAGGTGAAGCCGTTCTCCAGTCTGTTGATTTATTCAGACCAAGAGGAGACCAACCCAGTCCCCACACAAGAGGATGTTCTCGGCAGCTACGTCGACCTTGAGGTCTTCTACGAGTACATCTATAACGAGTGTGAGAAATACGTGGAGTATCGCCGCAATACGGGCTATCTGTTCGTCGCCGTAGGCATGGACCAGTTGCTCGCCATCGGCCCGCCAGACTTCCCTCTCCTTTTGGATGATCGGCCCCGACGGCTCGAGGACGTCTTCGAGGAGGCGCGCTCGTGGCTCGGCCCCTGAGCCGCCGCGGATTCCTCGGCGCGACTGCCGGACTACTCGCCGTTCGTCCGAGCTTCGCTTCTCCTCAACTCTTGGCGGCTCCCGACGTCTTCCCTGTCGACTTCCGCCAGCCCCCCCCCGTACGAAAAGCTGCGGCCACTCATTCAGCCGGGTTCCGACGCTTTCGAGTGCGAGCTTCAAGCCGCCGAGTTGCTTACTTCACTCAGCCGCTTGGTCGACTCTGGCCAGCCTCTTCCGCTGGTGAACGGATTCCGGGGCGTTAGTCCGAATCCGTCCCATTGGGAAGACGTGGCTCCCGACGCCGCATCAGCTCACTTCGACTCAGGAGATCGTGATTTCATCGGCGGGCTTGCCGGTTGGCTTGCCGAGCGAGACGATCTCCGTTTCTATCCACTTGAGCACGGGCTAGTTCGATTCGAGGCCGTCTCAGCCGATGGCTACCATGTCGGCCACTGGAAGCTCGACTGGCGCGACAGCGGGCTTCACGCTTTCGAACCGGTCGACGAGACTCGATCGCGAACGATCCCGTTCCGCCACATCAATATCCTCGACCCGCAAGACCCGGCGGCTCGTCAGCTTGGCGTCGGTGTGCCGGATTGGCGTCGCCAACTCGACCTCGCCGCTGGCATCGACATCTACGGCCAGAACGGCATCTCCGTCGGCGACATCGACAACGACGGTGCCGACGAGATCTACGTTTGCCAGCCGGGAGGGCTGCCCAACCGCCTGTTGAAGCGCGGTGCCGACGGTGCCTATCGTGACATCTCCCACAGCTCGGGTGTAGATCTTCTCGACAACACGTCCTGCGCCCTCTTCGCCGACTTCCGCAATGCGGAGGTGCAAGATCTTGTCGTGCTCACTACCGCCGAGGCGTTGTATTTCCGCAATCGGGGCGATGGGTCTTTCGAGCTACAGCCCGATGCATTCGATTTCGACAGCCCACCGCAAGGCACCTTCACGGGCATGGCTGCCGCGGACTACGACGGGGACGGCTTCCTCGACCTCTATCTGTGCACCTATATCTACTTCCAGAGCGAGGACCAGTACAGCTACCCCGCGCCGTATCACGACGCTCGCAACGGTCCGCCCAACTTCCTCTTCCGTAACCGACTCGTTGACGACGGCCGCTTCGAGGACGTCACGAAGCGAGTCGGCCTGGATGAAAACAACGACCGCTACAGTTTCGCGCCCGCCTGGTGTGATTACGACTTCGACGGTCGTCCCGAACTCTATGTAGCCAACGACTTTGGTCGAAACAATCTCTATAAGTTTGATGGCAAACGCTTTCGCGACATCGCCGCCGAGGCGGGCGTCGTGGACCTGGGCCCCGGCATGAGCGCCGCCTGGTTCGATGCCCACGGCGCAGGCAGGCCAGACCTCTACGTCACGAACATGTGGTCTCCCGCCGGACGCCGCGTCGTCCACGACCCCGCATTTACGCTGGCCGTCGATAACGGCCTGATCGACGAGTACCGCCGCCACTCCAAGGGCAACACTTTGTATCGCAATCGAGGCGACGGTACGTTCGAAGAGACCGGCCAGGCTGAGGTGGGGCGCTGGGCATGGACCGGCGATGCGTTCGACTTCGACGCCGACGGTGCCCCCGAGATCGTCGTCGCCGCTGGCATGATCTCCGAACCTCTCCGCCCAGACGATGCTCGGATGGAAACGGACCTCGTGAGCTTCTTCTGGCGGCAAACCGTGGCGAACTCCTCCGCCGACGGCTCATTCGCTCCCCCGTACGAAGAGGGTTGGAACGCCATCAATCAGTTCATTCGCGAAGGCTATTCCTGGAACGGCCACGAGCCCAACGTCTTCTACAAGCGCCGCGGCGATCGGTGGATCGATTTCTCCGCCGACCTCGGCCGAGAACCGCACGACACCCGCTCATTCGCTGCCCTAGACCTCACTGGCGACGGACGACTCGATCTAGTCCTCAAAAACCGACTTGCGCCAGAGATTCAGCCGCTCATTAATTCGATAGAAGACGCGAACATTCTCGTCATCGAACTCCAAGGCGCCGGATCGAACCGCGATGCCGTCGGCTCCTGGGTCGTCGCCGAGTCGTCCAACGGGCTCTCGTCACAACTCGTCAGCGCGGGTTCAGGCTATCTGTGCCAGCACACGAAACGAGTCCATCTTGGTCTCGGCTCTGCTCGGGTTGCCAAGAGGCTCACGGTTCGCTGGCCATCAGGTTCTGTAGAAACCTTCGACGACCTCGCAGCCGGTCGACGCTATCGCATCATCGAAGCGGAAGGGATCGCTGAGTCGGTTGAGCTGCCATCTGTGCAGTCGGCGTCGGTAGGACAGCCACCCGCACCGGGGTCATTGCAAGACGTATGGCTCCTCGAGCCCGTCCCTCTCCCAGAGGACAATCCCGGCCCTGGACTGATCGTCATCGACCGCGACTACATCGAAGCATTGCCCGACCGCGCCGCCTGGTACGCGCTATTCCAGCGCTACCTTCTCGACTACCGAGGCCCGCTCACTCTGCCGCTCATGCTTCTGGTCGATGCCAAGTCTCGTGCCCACAAGCTCTACCGCATCCCGCCCACCGAGGCTGCGGTGCAAGAAGACCTGGCGGCCCTGCTCGACGCCGATCGTGTCAGCTTGGCTCTACCGTTTGCTGGTTGGTACGCGGGAGGCGTGCCAGCACGCAACTACTTCCGCCACGGAGCCGCCTTCTACCAGGCTGGCTATCCCGAACAAGCCTTGCCTTATCTCGACGTGGTGCTCGCCCACACGCCCAACAACTTCCGCGCACGGCTGGCGGTCGGCCAGATACACCTCGACGCCGAACGTGCCGAAGCCGCCCGTCCCCACGTTGAAGCTGCCGTGCGCCTCAACCCGTCCTCGCCCCAAGCCTGGAACAATCTCGGCGGGCTGGCCATGCTCGAAGGAGACTACGCTGGTGCGTCCGAGAGGTACGCAAAAGCTATCGAACTCGCGCCCGAATCCGCGTACGCCTACGCCAACGCCGCGCAAGCCGCCGACCGCGCCGGTCAAGCCTCGGACGCGGAAAGTCTCTACCGTCGCGCGATCGAACTCGACGCCGAAGACCCCGACGCTTCCAGCCAACTTGGCCTGCTTCTCGCCAAGCAAGAGCGTTTCGATGAAGCCAAGCAACTCTTCCAGCGTGCTATCCAGATCCAGCGCGACCACGTCCAGGCGATCAACAATCTCGCCGTGCTGTATCTAAGATTGAATCAGCCTAACGAGGCGACCGCTGCCTTGCGTTACGGCATTCGCGTAGCACCTGAGTCCGAGGAAACCTACATGAATCTCGCGCGCGTCTACGTCCAAAGCGGCGATCGCCCGCAGGCTCGTGCGGTCCTTGAGCAGGCCAGCAGCGCCTTGCCCGACAGCACCGTCATCCGCCAAGCTCTTAAGGAGTTGAACCGTCCATGACGCGCCTGGCTATTTTGACGCTGCTCGCCGCGCCAGCTTTCTCGAACGAGGCTGCCCTCGATCGAATTCTCGCGTCGGGCCGCGTGCAGACCTTTGGTGTTACGGCCTCAGAGCGCCTGCGCCCAACCGCCCGGCTTGCACCCGGCGACGCGCCCCTCTTGCGCTTCCGCTATCTCGACGGCAAGCGTCGCCATCGTTTCGGCGATCTCGATCTGGTGATGGACGATGCTGGGCATTAGTCGCCATCCGATACGTCTGCTGTGCGCCGTGGCGATCTGTGCGCCCCTTGCCCTTGCGCAGGATCGCCTCACCGAGGGGATCGAAGCTTTAGAGCGGGGCGACTACCGGGCCGCCGAGAGCCGCCTCACGGGGCTTGACGACTCGACCGCAGCGGCCTTTCTCGCTCTAACGAAGGCCGCTACCAGCCGTTGCGCCGAGGCCGAGTCTGGACTCTCCGCCGAATACCGTGATCCCAAGCTGCGGCGGCTCACCGGCATCGCCCTGACCCGCTGCCTCATCGCCGACGAACGCTTCGCTGAGGCCGCCGTCCCGCTGGCCAAACTCGAAGGTGAGTTCCCGGACGACCCAGACGTGCTCTACGAGAACGCGCGACTCTATCTCAAGGCCTGGAACGGAGCCGTGGAGCGCATGTTCGATAAGGCACCCGCCTCCTTCCGCGTCAACCAACTCTCGGCTGAAATTTTCGAGATCCAGACCCGCTACGACGAGGCCGTCGCCGAATACCGCAAGGCGATTCAGAAGAGCCCCAACACGCTCAACCTGCACTACCGTCTCGGTCGCGCGCTGCTACTGCGATCCCACGAAGCCGAAGCGCTGGACGAGGCGCTTCGCGAGTTTGAAGCTGAACTCGTGCTGAATCCCTACGACGCCGTCGCACACTATCAGATTGCTCAAATACTCGAAGTGCAGCAACATCCGCAGGCCGCCGCCGAGCGCCTTGAGCGCACTCTCGAACTCGCCCCCGATTTTCCCGAGGCCCTCACAGCTCTCGCTCGCTACCGCTCCCGTGCCGAAGACTATCCGGCCGCGATCGCACTGCTGGAAAGCGCCGCCGAACTCCAGCCCGAGAGCGAATCCTCTTGGTACGCCCTGATGGTTGCCTACCGCAACGGAGGGCGCACCGACGACGCTCTCGCGGCCCAGCAGAAGCTCGACGCCCTGCAACAGTCCTCCGAGGGCGAGTTCGCAGACTTCCTCCGCCGCATCGGAGAGTCGCCGCAACCATGAGGTGCCTAGCCGGGCTACTCTTCGCGGTGGCCCTCCCGGTCGGCGCGGCTGAGTTCGTCAACATCGCAGCGCAAGCAGGTCTAACCCACTCCGTTCCCAACGGCGGCGACGAGTCGAAAACCTGGATCGTCGAGACCACCGGTTCCGGTGCCGCTTGGATCGACTATGACAACGACGGCTTGCTCGACGCTTTCCTCGTCTCTGGCCCCGGCGCGCCCAGTCGACTCTACCGAAACCAGGGCGACAACAAGTTCACCGATGTCACCGAACAGACTCTGCCCGAGCTGGAGGGTTGGGGCCAAGGCGTCTGCGCGGGCGACATCGACAACGACGGATTTACAGATCTGTTCGTGACTTACTGGGGCGGCAATCGCCTCTTACGCAACGCCCAAGGCAGGCGCTTCGAGGACGCCACCAAAATCGCCGGTCTCGAACAGTTCCGCACGCGCTATAACACCGGCTGCGCGTTCCTCGACTACGATCGGGACGGCGATCTCGATCTATTCTTTGCCAACTACCTGAAGTTCGACTTCGAGACCACGCCCAGACCCGGCGAGAACCCGTACTGCTACTACCGCAACATCCCCACTGCCTGCGGCCCACGCGGGCTGCCGTTCGATCGCAACATTCTCTATCGCAACGACGGGTCGGGGAAGTTCACCGACGTGTCCGAGCCCTCCGGCATCGCCGCCCCCAGTCGCAACTACGCCCTCGGTGTCGTCACTGGAGACTCCAACAGAGACGGCTGGACAGACCTCTACGTTGCCTGCGACCGCACACCCTCCATCCTCTACATCAACCAGCAGGATGGAACCTTCGAAGACGAAGCCCTCTTTCGGGGCACCGCGCTCGACGAAGACGGTCAAGCGCTTTCTGGCATGGGCGTCGCGGCGGCCGACTACGACGGCGACGGCTCGACGGACATTTTTCGCACCAACTTCTCCGACGAACGCTCGACGCTCTATCGCAACCGTGGCGAGGGGGACTTTGACGAAGCGACCGTCGCAGCTGGCATGGGTATCAACACCCGCTACGTCGGCTGGGGAACCGGTTTCATCGACTACGACAACGACGGGCTAGAAGATATATTGCTCGTCAACGGGCACGTCTTCCCGGAAGTCGAAAAGATGCCCGGTGACATTCAGTACCGCGAGCGCGCCATTCTCTACCGCAACCTCGGCGATGGACGTTTTCAAGACGTCTCGGAATCTTCGGGCCCCGGCATCCTCGAACTCCATGCCGCCCGCGGTGCCGCGTTCGCTGACGCCGACAGCAACGGACGCGTAGACGTACTCATCAACAACCAGAATGAGTCGCCGTCCCTATTCACAACCGATGTAGCAGAAGCCAATTGGATTATTCTGCACCTGGAGGGAACCGACTCCAACCGCAGCGCCATCGGCGCCAAGGTCCGCTTAACAGCAGACGGTCGCGCCCAGTCCGCCGAAGTTCGTGGCGGCGGTAGCTACCTCTCGCAAAACTCCCTGCGGCTTCGCTTCGGAATCGCCGATGCCAAGTCCGCAACCATCGAGATCACCTGGCCCAACGGACAATCTCAAAGCGCGGACAATCTTCGCGCCAACGAGATGCACCATGTTCGCGAAAATACTGCCGAATAAGGCCCTGAACATTCGTGTGCCAGCGTTCTTGATCTAGCTACTGTTGGCGTAGTTGCTGAAGACAGGTCACTTCTGACTGCCACTGGGTCCGCGAACTTCAGGAGGTGCATTGCCGCAGTGCCAGCCATCGGTGAATCGGACGTACTCGACCGACAGTCCTTGTGAGGCCACTTCAACTCCACCGAGTTCCATAGACTCGCCGACTCCCAACGAGTCCTCTCCGCTAAATGAGCCAGAGTGGGTGCGGGTCGGCACCCCGCGCTGTGAGTTGGACTTTCCGCCACGGAGAATGTAGGCGACGATCGCCTGGTCCGAGACGTTCTTCATGACAGTTCGGTCGTGGCTCTTATCTTCGGAGATCTGAATGGCAGAGTCACATTCTGCCGCTGATACGACGAGCGAAAGGCTGAAGCCTAGGAGCACGAGTACAGCGATTTTCATGAGCGGCACCTTCAGCTTGCCTACGCGGTAACAATTCCCAACGGCGTCCGATTCATCCACGTGCCGCGGGTGAAGTCCGGAAAGTCTATGGCCCCACTCTTGCTGGCAATAGAACGCTCGCTCAACTCAGACACCGCACACAGTGCCGCCCCGTCGTAAACGTCCGTGTCTATGGGCTGGCCGTTCCTCAGGCAATAGATGAGGCGATAGGCCTGAACGAAGTCCATCCCACCGTGGCCGGAACCTTGGGCCCTCTCCTCCAAATCGCGCCAGAGAGGGTGCTCATACTCATCCGCGTATTCTTGGATGAGATCCTCCCACTCGTGTTGCGGACTCTTGCCATCCACGTAGATCTGTGCGTCCGGGTACTTCTGCACGATGCCCTTACTGCCTTGAATCATGTAGTCGCGGCTGTAGGGACGGGGCGTGTTCGTATCGTGACTGACGACGATGGTTTGCCCCGCACGCGTGCGGATCAGCGACGTGACGACGTCACTTAGGGCGAAATCAAGTTTCGCCTGCGGGCTATTAGCGCCGAACTCGGCAACGGCGTACTCGTGTAAGCCTTGTGACTTCGAACCGATCGAAACCATGTGGTCAAACTGGTTTCCGCGGTTAATGTTTAGGCACTGCGCCACCGGGCCGAGGCCGTGGGTTGGATAAACATCGCCGTTGCGCCGGATGGAGTGGTCAAGTCTCCAGAGCTTGCGACCGCCCCTCAGGCTGAACTTGCCGGAGCGTAGATCGTGCAGGTAACCGCAGCGAGCGTGCACAAGATCGCCTAACAATCGCTGGCGCACCATGTTGAGGACCATGAGTTCGACGCGATCGTAGTTGCAGTTTTCCATCTGCACGCAGTAACGACCGGTCTGTTCGGAAGTCTCGACCAGTTCCCAGCACTCTTCGAGCGTCACCGCGATCGGCACTTCGCTGGCCGCGTGCTTGCCGTTCTTCATGGCTTCCACGCAGACCGGCGTGTGCCATTCCCAGGGAGTGGCGGTGAAGACGAGATCGAGGTCGTCGCGAGCACAGAGGCGTTTGTAGTCCGTGTCGCCCGCTGAGTATCCCTGCGGTTGCGGCTGACCTGCGTCGGTCACCATCTTCTGGGCACGCGCAACATTGGTGTCGACGATGTCACATATGGCCCGGATCTCGACGCCATCCTGCTTCAATAGATTGCCAAGGTCTCCACGACCCCTTGAGCCGACACCCACAAACCCGATACGCACTACGTCGAGCGGTGCAGCGGTTGGCTCCGCTTGGGCTCTGACGGCGAGTGGGATGACGGCTCCCACCGTGGCGACCTTTTTGAGGAATTGTCTTCGATTGGATGCGCTTGCCATGACTCGTTCTCCTACGCAGATTCTTCGCCAGACGATCCCATCCCGACTGCTCTGTTGAGACCGCGGCGAACCGCACTACGATATTCTAAATCGCCAGATCCAGCCCACGTCGTCGCAGCACAACATGTACCCGTCGTGCAACGCCGCGCCGTGGATGACTGGCGAGTCGTCGGGAAGTTGTATCTTCTCCGTGATCCGACCGGTCTTGCCATCGAGGCGGAAGAAGGCGTTCAAATTGGAATCGGCGCTCCACAAGGTTTCCCGATTCTCGTCCCACGTCAAACCGTGAGTGCGATTGCCCGGGAGGGGCCACCAGTCCTGGACCTCCCAAGTTTTCTTGTCGATGACTAGAAGGTGTCGTGCTGGTGGGTTGGCGACATACAGCAGACCGTCCTTCGCGACGATTCCATGCGCTCCGGTCCCACCGGCCCCGTCCTGCGTCTCTAGTGGCAGCTGCCCGTAGCTGAGCGAGCTGCCGCCACCGCCACCTCCGCCAGCCGGAGCGGATGGGTAGGCGGGTTTCAAGCTGCTTCGACGGCCGGGAGGGTCTCCCTTCATCTTGAAGATTCGTCCCGCTCCCGGTGTCCAGTACTTGGCAATCGTCTTGCCGTTTTGGGAGCTACAACTTACGATCAGGCTGTTGTGGGTCGAGGCGATCCACATGACGTTGTCTTCGTCTACGGTCAAACCGCTTGCGGCGTTGACGTCGGCCTTGAACTCGCGGATGAGTTTTCCATTCGCGGGGTCAACAAGGGACATCCAGTTTTCGGGGCCCTGGTCCAGAACCCACATCCCCTCTTCCTGAATGTCCAAACCGTTGGGTTTCGCATGAGGGGATTTGTAAACGACCTCCCACTTGGGAGTCGGTCGCGACTTCACGTTGCTCAAGTCCAGTGCGGCGGCGGTGGCCTTTCCGGTCGTCGCGGCAACCGCAGCAAGAGCAAGAAATTCTCTCCGTCTCATCCTGTTGTCCTCCAAGGTCGTTGCGCCCTGTACTAGGCGCACCCACTCCCACGGATCCGAGATAGCTTCGTCCAGGCAAAGCCATCCACGCTGGACGGATTGTAGCGCTAATAGGACTCGTACGCACGCGAGCGCTGCGATTCAACTTTCCCATCCAGTCGCACCTGAAACACAGCAGGCTACTTCACATAACAGGTGTGGTCTCACCCCATCGATGTAACACTTCACCGAGAAAGGAGGAGGTGAAGTGTATGCAGAAGAAAACAGAGGAATCACGTGCGCTGGGGTTCGGCGGTTCACGGGATCAGTCGCCACAACCACGATAGAATACTTGCTGGATGCTCGACGATCTGTGGCAAGACCTTCGCTATGCCGTGCGCGACATTCGGGGCAACCTCGGATTCACCGCCGTGGCGGTTCTGTCACTGGCTCTAGGGATTGGAGCCAATACCGCAATCTTCAGTCTCATTGACGCGGTAATGCTGAGATCTCTTCCCGTGAGCCATCCCGAGGAATTGCTCCAGCTGACGATGGGGAAGCAGGCCTATGCGGAAGGCTACATGAACCCTGTCTGGGAACAGGTGCGTGATCGCCAGGACGTGTTTTCAGGTGTCTTCGCTTACGGCGGCTGGCGTTTCAATCTCGCAGCGGGTGGCGAAGCGCGCTACGTGGACGGCGACTTCGTGTCAGGTCAGTTCTTCGACACCTTAGGTGTACGGACTGTCCTCGGTCGGACGCTAACACCCGCTGATGACACAAGGGGCTGCCCGGGTGCCGCGGTCTTGAGCCACGGCTTCTGGCAAAGGCAATATGGAGGAAGGACCGACGTTGTTGGCCAGACGATTGCCCTCAATAATCATCTTCTCGAGATCGTGGGTGTCGCCGAACCAGGATTCACAGGCCTCGATGTTGGCCGTTCGGTCGATGTTCTGGTTCCCATCTGCTCAGAAGGAATCGTTCAAGGCGAGAATAGCCTACTCGACGAAAGCAGCTTCTTGGGATGGCTGCGCATCATTGGTCGCCTGAAACCGGGGGTCTCGGAAAGCGAGGCGACAACGCGGCTGAATACTTTCGCGCCCCAGATTTTCGAGGCAACCCTCCCGCAAGCGTTGTCGGCAGGCCGTCAAGAGCAGTTTCTCAATCGTACCTTTGAGGTTCGGTCGGCCACGAACGGTCGATCGGGTTTCCGGCGACAGTACGGTCAAGCGCTCATCGTTCTGATGGTGATCGTCGGCGTGGTGCTGTTAATCGCTTGCGTCAACGTGGCGAACCTGCTGCTCGCGCGGAGCGCGGGGCGTCAGCGCGAGATTGCGATTCGGGTAGCGCTGGGTGCAGGGCGGGGCCGCCTTGTACGTCAATTGCTCACAGAAAGTCTGCTGCTGTCCATGGCGGGTGCCACGCTGGGTATTCTGTTCGCGCAGTGGAGCACCAGTGTGTTGGTCGGATTCCTCGATGTCTACCTCGATCTCACGCTGAACCTGCGACTGCTTGCGTTCACTGCGAGCATTGCTGTCATCACGGGATTGCTGTTTGGCGTCATCCCCGCTTGGCGAGGCCTGCGTGTTCCTGCCCAATTAGCTATGAAGGCTAACTCTCGCGGGGTGATCGAGAGGCCGAGATTCGGCCTCGGCAAGGCATTGGTAATGGCGCAGGTCGCTCTGTCACTGCTGTTGGTTGTCGGGGCGGGATTAATGCTCTCGACATTCTGGAGACTCGCTTCTCTCGATCCAGGGTATGAGCGCGATCAAGTACTGCTCATGCGCGTCGATATTCGCAACGGCGGTTACACGCAGGAGCGCTATCTAGCTGTATCTCAACAGATGCTTGAAAAGTTGCGCACCACACCGGGAGTTCGCTCGGCCAGCTTATCCTTTGTCCCGTTGGTCGGCCTCCGGAGGTGGAGCAACGAGCTGCTGATCGAAGGCTACACCGCAACATCACGCGATGATGCCACGGCCTATTTCAACCGGATCAGTGACGGCTACTTTGAGACAGTGGGCATCGCGCTGGTTGCCGGGCGCGATTTCGATGGTCGCGATGCGCCGACTTCACCCCGAGTCGCCATCATCAATCAGACCATGGCCGAGAAATACTTCGGCTCGACGAATCCACTAGGTAGACGCTATCGCGCTCGGGAGGGCGATATACTCAGCGATCCCTTCGAGATCGTCGGCGTCGTGAAGGACGCCAAATACGGTGCGCTGCGGGATGAAATTCCAGCTACCGCCTATGTCGCATGGAGCCAAGATAGATCTCCTTCTCCACTGATGAACTTTGAGCTGAGAACGGACGGAGGCCAGCTCCAGGCCCTGATTCCAGCGGTGAAGTCCGCGATCGGTGAGATCAATCGCAGTGTGTCACTCGAGTTCATCACTCTGGCCGATCAGATCGACGAATCTCTCAAACGCGACCGGCTTCTGGCAACGCTATCGGGCTTCTTCGGTGGACTCGCCCTACTGCTGGCGACCATCGGGCTCTACGGCGTGATGTCTTACGACGTAGCACGACGGCGAAACGAGATTGGAATCCGCATGGCGCTGGGTGCGGGGCAGGCGCAGGTGTTACGAATGGTGCTCGGAGAAGTCGCGCATTTGATCGGCATCGGTCTCGTAGTCGGGCTAGCCGTGGCCGTGGCAACCACACGCTTTGTAGAGAGCTTCCTCTATGGCTTGGCCCCGAACGATCCACTCACATTTTCGGTCGCAACGATCGTCTTAGCAACGGCGGCTCTCTGGGCTGGCTATTTGCCGGCTCGCCGGGCGTCAGGCCAAAATCCTATGACTGTGCTTCGCGAAGAATGAAGTCAGTCCTCTACGAGAAGTCCAGATCGCGGATGGCGGAATAGATCGTCACGACACGGGGACTGTACTGCGGCAGGCGTTGGCGAAAATGCCACTAGATCACAAGTGGACTCACCGTCAGACACTTGGGCTGGAACTGACTCCCGCTCATTTTTTCGGCTTGGTCAGCGGCTGTGGCGCGGGCAGTGGCTTTCTTGGGAACAACTCCTCCCGATTCGCCGCGTGATAAACGAAAGCTGCCACAATCGCCGAAGCCTGAATCAGATCCGCTGGCTGGGCACGGTCGTAAGCGTCCATGTTGGAGTGGTGCGTGCGTGTATCGTACTCCACCGCGTCTTGAATGAATTGGAATCCCGGCAACCCAACCGCGTTGAACGGGAGATGGTCGGTGCCACCTGTGTCGCGGATCGAAATAGTCCCGGCGCCAAGGTCGCGGAAAGGCCTGAACCACGACTCAAAAACCGGACGCGCCATGTCGTTGCCCTGTAGGTAAACCCCGCGGATCTTGCCGGTTCCGTTATCCACATTCAGGTAGACAGACAGTCTTTCATGGTCTCTCTTTAGGTTCATCGTCTCGGGATTGCCGAAGTGTTTCTTGACATAAGCCTTAGAGCCGAGCAGCCCCTGCTCCTCGCCTCCCCACAAAGCGATACGTACCGTACGGTCGAGCTTTAAGTCGAGCTTCTTGATGATTCGCATCACCTCAAGCATCACCGCTGAACCCGCACCGTTGTCGGTAGCGCCTAGCGCCGCGGCGGTCGAATCGAGATGCGCCCCGATCATCACGATTTCGTCTCTCTTCGAACCGCCCCGCAGCTCGCCGATCACGTTCACCGAGTCGAGCGTATCGCGGTGGAACGCCGTCCGCACCTCGACAGAAACCTTCATCGGGATCTCTTCGTCGACCAGTCGGAAGATCCGGTTGTACTGTTCTGGAGTCAGAGCGATCGACGGCGGCGGAAGGGGCTGATCGACATTGCGGTCGCCCGCACGTGGCGGGAAGATCGTGCCGCCATCTCCCCTCGCCGCCGGATGGACGACTAGTCGAACGCCCTGGTCGGTCAGAAACGTGTTGAGCTTGCCTTGAATGCGCAGCCGCTCATCCCGTCGCCACTGACCGAACCAGGCCGGGGCCTTGCCTAAGAAGTTGCGCCGCTTGCGAGGATCCTCCGGAATCTCCAGATCCGGGTCGAGGAAGTCGATCGGGGGCGATGCTGCTGGGGCCTTGGCTCGTTCGGCGAGTTCTTCGCTGGAGAAGCGGTGCATCTCAACCGTGTCGTGGACTTCAACGTCCTTGAGCGGCGCGATGAGAACGATCTCGTCTTGCAGCTTGCCCGCGTACTTGGCGATGAAGGCGTCGACGGCTTCTTCGTCCCGCTTGAGCGTGCGGCCTCGCTTGAGCGGAGCCAGCGCGGGCGTCCCTTCGACCAGGCCGTCCGTACTCGGGCTCCAACCCAACGGAACGCCGATCAACGCCTCATACTGCGGCTCGATCAGATGCGCCGAGAAGTAGCTGCGCGACCACCCCTGTCCAAACGGCCCCCAGTCTTCGAGCGCGACATTCTCTAGCCCCCACCCGCGCATCGATTTCGCTGACCACTCGGCAGCGCCCTGAAAGCCTGGCGAGCCAGTAATCCGAGGTCCATGAACGTCCACCAGTTGGAAGAGGTGATCCATCACCTCGGAATGCTCAAACGCCTCCTGACGGATGCGATGAACGACCTCGAGATCAACATCCTCCTGTGCGGGAAGGGTAACGGAGAGAAGGACGAGACCGACCACAGCGGAACGCAACATGCGGCGAGTGTACTACGGAAGTCAAGCCAGTTCCGAACCCGCTGGCCCCGCGTCTTTCTTCGGGAGTGTTCACAAATCCGCCGTCGGGTTGATTCTAGGGTTCCCGACGTGGAACCCTAACGCGTACGGAAACACTATGAAACGCCTAGCCGTCACTACCTTCGTTCTCGCTCTGTTCACCGCCTCCGCCCTCGCTGCCGACAAACCCAACATCGTCTTCATCATGGGTGACGACATGGGTTACGGCGACGTACAGGCACTCAATCCCAAGTCGGCTATCCCGACACCCAATCTCAACCGGCTCGCAGCGGAAGGCATGACGTTCCTTGATGCTCATACGCCCTCGGCGGTGTGTACCCCCACGCGCTACGGCCTGCTGACGGGACGCTATTCCTGGCGTGGCAGCCTGAAACGCGGCGTCCTCAACGGCTATGGCAAACCGCTCATCGAAAACGGACGCGAGACGGTCGCCTCGTTTCTGCGAAAACAGGGTTACTACACCGGCATCGTCGGCAAATGGCACCTGGGGCTCGGCTTCGTCCGCAAGTCCAGCGATCAAGATATCGACTTCACTCAGGGCGTCACGGACGGACCACATACACGCGGCTTCGACTTCTCGTTCGTCATCCCGGCATCTCTCGATTTTCCGCCCTACGTCTACATTCGAAATGGACAGATCACACGCAACGTGGTCCTCCAATCGGCGCAGCAGTTCCCCGGATTTCTTCGTCATGGCCCCATCGGTCGTGACCTCGTCCCCGAGGACGCGCTCGACGACCTGACAGCCGAAGCCACCGCCTTCATTCACGAGCGCGCCGGTCGCGATCAACCGTTTTTTCTCTACTTCCCGTTAACCGCACCACATAAGCCGACACTGCCGCACAAACGGTTTGTCGGCTCAACGGAACTTGGTCCCTACGGCGACTTCGTGGTCCAAGTCGACTGGACCGTTGGGCAAATCTTGAACGCCCTCGAAAGCGCTGGGGTCGACGAAGACACCCTCGTCATTTATACCTCCGACAACGGTTCTTATATGTACCGGCTCGAACCCGGAGAGACCGACCACGTCACCGACCCCACGATCCAGTCTTACGACGAGACCCACCATACTTCGAACGGCGTTTTTCGAGGTACGAAGGCCGACATCTGGGAGGCGGGCCATCACGTCCCGTTCTTCGCTCGCTGGCCCGGCAAGGTCCGGGCGGGCTCCGAGTCGGACCAAACCATCGGCTTAACCGATTTCTTCGCGACCGTTGCGGAGATCGCGGACGCAACGCTCCCCGACGACGCTGCCGAAGATAGCTTCAGCTTGCTTCCGCTGCTCACCGGCGAGGGGGACTTCAATCGTGCTCCCGTTATTCACCATTCCGCTGCGGGGATGTTCGCTATCCGTGACGGAGAGTGGAAGCTCATCGCCGGCAACGGCTCCGGTGGACGCCAAGATCCCAGGGGCACGCCATTCGAAAGACCCTTCATGCTCTTCGACCTTTCCGAGGATATAACTGAAGAGATCAACGTCATCGACCAGGTCCCTGATGTCGCCCGGCGCCTCGAAGCACAGCTGGATGACATCCGCTCGAACGGTCGCAGCCGCTAGCCGACCGTGCGTGACGCTAGTTAGCCGAAGGCCTAAAACTCAGGCGCTGGCGTCCACATTCAGCCCGAGTTCCGCGTAAGTTACCTGCAATGACTCGCTTTGCGCCGCCGCGCACAGCGCCTGTGGGTCTATGATGTCGCGACCAAGGATCTGCTCAAGCATTGCCTGCGTGTACTCCGGCTTCTCGGCGGCAGTAGAGCGGGTGCCGTACTGCGAAAGGTTCGAGGCGAAGATCCCCGCCGCGCTCACCGGAAGGAAGTCTTCGTAGCGCTGGCCAACACGGCGGACAAAACCGCAGGCAAGCAACGTGTCGAGGTCCGCGTCGCCGATCATCCCTGCGGCATTCCGGCCTGCGGCGGTGGCCTCGTAGCGGCACCAGACAAGACGCTGCTCAAGAAGTCCAGAGAGCGTGCGCGGGAAGTCGGCGAAACACTCGGCGTAGTCCGCTGTGGCTGCCGCACGGTTGGCGGCCGCTTCCCGGGCCGAGGTAGCGTTGCCCAGACAGCGGTCGTAAAGGGCACGACCCTTCGGCGTGCAGGCGTAGAAGCGTTGTTCGATTTCGCCGAAGCGTGCGGTGTGGACCGACTCGGTGTGGGTGCCATCCGCGTCCGTGAAGATCGTCCGTTCGGCCAGGGCCTTGTAGGCATCCTGACGCAGTAGCAGCGGCACGCCCGTCGCCGGGCCCTCTGTATGATCCTTAAAGCCGTGGTGCGGCAATTCGTGCAGCGCGAACTGAGGCGCGGCAAGAGTGTCGCGCAGTTGGCCGATGCGCTCCATAACGAAGTCGCTGCCAGGATCGATCAGATCGAAGCCGTCGATCTCCTCCGAATCGAGATGCCGGAACAGCAAACACAGTACGTCCTGGTCCGCCGTGGTTCGCACTTGCTCGAGTGCGGCAACGGCGTGAGTAAGGAACTCGGTCTCGTCGATTTCCCTCAGGCACCAACGCATGGCCGTGGTGTAGAGATCCATGCAGAAGGTGTTGGGCGTGAGGTGGTTGAGGTGGTGGGTGCCAAAGCAGGCGACATCGGCCGCGATCTTGAAGCCCGCCTCACAGAGGTGGTCGTAGAGCGCTTGATCCGTTGCTTCGCCGGTCCACTTGAAGATGCGTGTGGTGGCGAGTTCGATGAGTCGGTCGGCGTCCTCGGTGGAAAGCCCGCCCTCGGCCTCTCGCCGTTCGATGTTCTCGCGTACCTCGTCGGGAAATACCTGTCGGCGGGCCAGCCGCGCCTCGATCCGCGCGCCGGTCTCCTCATCGAAGTAGTCCGTCCGCAACAGCGAAGTGAATATGCGGTGTTCCGGGTTGCGTGACGAACGGAACGCCGTTGAGATAACCGGCTGACTCTTCGCCCCGACGGCAGTCATGTCGTAGAAGTTGTGTGGTTCCATCCCGAAGCAGGCGAAGAAGCGGCTGACCCAGCGGTACTCCTCCGGGGTGCCGATCCGGATCGCCCCATGACGTTCCGAGCCGGTGCGAGAGAGTTGGACCTCGTCGATTGCAAACCCGGGGAACATCTCCGCCAATAGGTCGCAGGTCGCCCGATTGCAAACCGCGTTGACCAGCAGTGCGCGGTCGTACATCGGAACTTCATTCGCATACATGCGGGAAAGTTCGGCAAAGAGACGACGTTGCAGCTTTATGGGGTCGACGTGAGGCATATCGGCATTCTAGACGTTAGTCGAACTTATCCCGCCCTTACAGTCGGTGTTGGTATCAACGTGAGTGCGGACTTGGTCTACGTGGCTGTTCCCACGCTTGACTTCATTGCAACTCGCGCGACGGTTGAGCGGTAGCGCTAGCCTCCACCTCGGCTAACCAGTCTTGAGCCTGCCGCGTCATTTGATCCGTTCGGTCCGACTCCTCCGCTGAGACGTCCAACTTCTCCCCCAAGTCCGATACCAGGTCAAAGAGCAGCGGTTGCTCATTCCCATCCTCCCCAATAACTAACTTCCAATCCCCATCGCGCATCGCCAAACCATCCATGAAGCTCCAGTAAAGCGGACCGCGCTCCACCGAACCACCCTGCAGCACGGGAACAAGACTGACGCCATCGAGTGGTCGCTCCGTCGGTAAAGGTACCCCTGCAAACTCCGCCAGTGTCGGCCAAATGTCGAAGGATGCCGCCAATTGATCTGTCTCGCTCCCAGCCGCTATCGATCCGGGATGCCAAGCAATAGCCGGAACGCGGTGCCCGCCTTCCCAAATCGAAGCCTTGAACCCCCGCAGCGGCCCGTTGTTGCCTCTCGGGGCTGCACCATTGTCAGAAATGAAGAAAACCAGCGTGTTCTCGGCCAGACCTAGGCGTTGTAGCGTATCGAGAATCGCTCCGACGCCGTTGTCCATCTCGACCACCATCTCGCGATACTTTTCTTTGATCTCGTCTCCCGAAAGCTCCTGTCGCACGGGCGCGTCGCCCGGTACCCGGAAACCCTTCGGGTCGTCATTCGGTCCTTGATAGGGGGAGTGCGGCGCTTCATGCGGTACGTATAGGAAAAACGGCTCATCCGAGTGTGCTTCGATGAACTCAACTGCGTGCTGGTTGATCAGCTTCGTCACATATCCCGGCTCGTTGACTTTCTCGAGGTCATGCCACCAGTCAAACTGCCCGGCCTGATCGACATGCGAGAAGAAGTCAACATTGCCACTCACGTAGCCCTTGAAGACGTCAAAGCCGCTGTAGGTCGGGTTGTACTTGGGATCGTAGCCGAGGGGCCACTTTCCAAGGATTCCCGTGGCATAGCCTTGCCCGCGAAGCATCTCCGCCAACGTGTACTCAACCTCCTGTAAGCCGTCTATATGAGTCGGGTGCTCTACCGCAGCATGGATCACAATCGGAATCCCTGCCCGCTGCTGGTAGCGCCCGGTCATCAGCGCGGCCCGCGTGGGACGGCAAACCGCCCCGTTCGAGTGGTAGTCACTGAACTTCAGTCCCTCTGCCGCCATGCGATCGATGTGCGGAACATCGATCCAGCCCCCATAGGTCGAAAGATCGCCGTAGCCGAGATCGTCGGCCATGATGACGACGAAGTTAGGCCGAGATCCCGTTTTGGCAGGCTCGGGAGCCTTCGAACATGCCGCGACCAACAATACTGCAGCCAGGAAAAATCTCATGGTTAATCACTATACGCGGAGGCCCACGGCCCAGAATCGCCGCGTGGCAGCACGCCTACACTCGACTGTTCGCAAATTCTGGAGGGTGATTCTAGCGATCGATCTTCGCCAACTGGTTCTCGACCTCGTCAATATCAAGTTTGTGCTTGCGCGACATCTCTGTGATCTCGGCGATAACGTCCCTGTTCTCACCCGAGATGTCGTGCTTTTCTCCGGGGTCGTGGCCCAGGTGGTAGAGCAGCGGGCGGGTCTGCCGCGTTTCGCCGCGGTCGCGGTAGCCGGTCTGCGTGAAGAAGTGCGCCTTGTAGTCGCCCAGGCGTGCGGCGAACAACTCAGTGCCACGCCAGTAGAACATTTCCTGGCGCGGACTCGGTCCGGTACCGTTCATCGCTGGCGTTAGATCGTAGCTGTCCAGCTTGCGGTCATCGGGCAATCTTGTCCCGGTGATGCTTGCAATTGTCGCCATGAGGTCGAGTGTCGAACCCATTTCATTGACGGTCGTGCCAGCTTGGATCGTGCCCGGCCACCACATAACCGTCGGCTCGCGCATGCCGCCTTCCCAGGTCGATCCCTTCCCCTCCTTGAGTGGGCCAGCCGACCCGCCGTGCGTGCCGAAGGTCAGCCAAGGGCCGTTGTCGGAAGTGAAGACGACCAATGTGTTTTCCTCAAGACCATTCCGGCGGATAGCGTCGAGCACCTGTCCGACAGACCAATCCACTTCTTCCATCGCGTCCCCATAAATGCCTGCCATGCTGCGGCCCTCGAACTCTTTTGAGCGAAACAGCGGCACGTGCATCATCGTGTGGGCGAGGTAGAGAAAGAAGGGCCCGTCCTTGTTGGCATCGATAAACTTGACTGCTTCTTCGGTGTACCGTTCAGTGATCGTAAATTGGTTGGCGGGGCGCTCGATCACTTCCTCGTCGCGCATCAGCGGGACGTTCCAATAGTCGATCGTCGTTGGATTAAAGAGCGCTTGTCTCCTTGCGGCCCCGGTCGGCTCGGTAGCGTCCATGTCATTCGAATACGGGATGCCGAAATAGGAGTCGAAGCCCTGCTTCGTCGGCAGATAGTCCGGGAGGTGGCCGAGGTGCCATTTGCCGACGTGGCCGGTTGCGTAGTCCTTCTGCTTGAGCATCTCCGCAATGGTCACTTCGTTCTGTTGCAGGCCGCTCCGCGACTCCGGGAACAGTACTCGGATGCGGCTGTGCATCATGCCGCTGCGGATGGGTAGTCGGCCGGTGAGCAGCCCCGCACGGCTCGGCGTACAGACGCTCGCGGCAGCGTAAAAGCTGGTCCACTTCTGGCCTTCGCGTGCCATGCGATCCAGATGGGGAGTCTTGATCGTGGGGTGTCCGAAGACGCCGACATCACCGTAGCCGATATCGTCGCCGAAAATAATCACCACGTTCGGCGGGCGGTCTTGGGCCGCTGATGCCCCAGCTAGCGCGATCAACAAGAGAAGGGGACGGACTATTGATTTCATGTCGACGGACCATTCTACCCAAGTCGACGAACCATCTACGGTACTCAGCGGCTAGGTAGTGTCGTGTGGTTTAGCCCCTGCCTAGGCCTCATCGTCGTTGGGCAGAGGCGCGGCTAGAGACGTTACTTCCGACAAGCCTAGCGATCTCAAGTGATCGATGCGCCTGGGTTCGAACGAGTAAACTCAACCAACTACTCAGTCCGCGTGTACCGCAGCACGCCTCGGGAACCGCCGACCTGCGCGCCAAAGACAAACTGGCCATAGGCCGCCACGCCCTCCGCGCCGCTCGTTACGATCTCCAGGCGCGGAGCCGGGTCGGGGATAAACGGCGTGACTTCGCCTGTTCGAGCGTCGCCGATGTAGATGCCGCGTTTGAAGCCCGGGTTGCGGGGTTTTCCTGTCGACTCGGGGTCGAAACCAGAGTCTGAGTCCGTGACGTAGATCACGTCGTCTTCATCGATGTAGATCCCGCTTGGCGAACCGAATTGCGTCCACGTAGCGAGGTGGTTGCCGTCCTGGTCGAGGATCTGTATTCGCTGATTGGCCCGATCGCCGACGAAGACCCGACCGCTTGAGTCCATCGCTAGGGCGTGAAGCCCATTGAACTCCCCGGGCCCCATACCCTTCTTGCCCCATTCTTCGACGAATCGACCGCTAGCCGTGAATTTGACGATACGATTGCTACCGCCGTGCCCGTGGTTGTGGCCGTCGGCGACCAGGATCTGGCCGTCAGACAGCACCAAGACGTCAGATGGGCACCGGAACGTATTCTCACCCTCTCCGGCGACGCCGGCCGTTCCGAGTTCCATGAGCAGCTCGCCCTCCGGGCTGAACTTGCGTATCTGGTGCCCTTGGCCTTTCCCGTCGACGGGTTCGCAGTAGCTATGCACGGCGTCGGCGACCCACAAGTTCCCCTGGCGATCGATGTGGACCCCGTGGGGCCAAACGAACAGACCCGAGCCAAAGCTCTGGATGAGCTTCCCATCCAGATCAAAGAGCATGATCGGGTCTAGATCGCTATCGAGGCAGTTGCCGCCACCGCAGCGCTCGAAAACCCAGATCTTTCCGGTTAGCGCTCCGCCGCTATCCCGGTGCGGATAGACGCCGCTTGATGATCCCCAGGTTCGTCCGTTGGGCAACTCGCCCCACTGCTGGCCAGGACCGTAGAGATTTGGGGTGCCGTGCTGCGCAAGGGCCGCCGAAACGAATCCGATCAGCAGAAGCACAGCCCATGTCGTATTCCTCTTCACGATCTACACCTCTCGATGCGTGGCTCAGATCGATTCGTGATCGAACCACCGCCGACAGCTTAGCCCGGCGCCGCCCGCCACGCAAGGCTCGCTACGGTCCGTTGCAAAAACTCGATAGGTGGCGATGAAGCTTCTCGGTAAGAGGCACGAGGAGTTCATTCGAGAGGCAAATCGTGTAGACTCCTGGCTAATGCTTCGTTTGGCCCTGCTCATCGCGGTTACGCTGCCGCTCGCCGCCCAGCCCGATCTGGGGTACCGTCACGTCGAGAACTGGGGTCGACTGCCAGCTGGCCATGTGTCCGGGCAAGGTATGGCTGTCGCAGCGGACGCAGGCGGCGCCATCTGGTTTTACAACCGCGGTTCCCATCCTGTGATCCAGTTCGCGCCGGACGGCCAGGTGCTGCGGTCATGGAAGGAAGACCCGTTGCTCTCGAAGCATGCCGGCTCCGCGCACGGCATCGGCATCGGACCCGACGGCGGGATTTGGCTGGTGGACCAAGAAGGCGCGGCGATCTGGAAATACTCTCCTGAAGGACGGCTACTCATCGGCATCCAATCCTTTTCCGGGAAGGTGGGTGATAACGACGCGAAGTATGCGTTCAACGGGCCGACCGCAGTCGCGTTTGATTCCGCGGGAAACGTCTACGTAGCAGACGGATACTGGAACACGCGGATCGTGAAATATAGCCGGACCGGCAACTACATTACACACTGGGGCGGCTCCGGAGATGGCGAGGGTCAGTTCAACTTGATCCACGGCATTACGGTTGACGGCAGGGACCGTGTCATCGTCGCTGACCGCGGCAACAATCGCATCCAGCTGTTCGACGCCACAGGGAGGTTCCTTGAGGTTTGGGACGGTTTTGGTGCGCCCTGGGCACTGACGTGGGATACCAAAGAGAACGTAGTCTGGGTCGTCGACGGCAATGCCGGACGCGTGCTCAAGTTTACGACGACCGGCGAGCTACTCGGCGGGTTCGGCTCATCCGGGCGCGAGCCTGGCCAGCTCCATCAGGCGCACGCCATCGCGGTCGGCAAAGACGGTGCCCTCTATATAGCGGAGACCGTGAATCAGCGGATCCAGAAATTCGTCAAACAGTAGCTCGTCCCATCGAGCCTAGCGACCGCCGGATACCAAGAGAATTTCGCCCGCGATGTAACGCGCTTCATCCGACAGCAGCCACATGATTGGCTCGGCGATCTCTTCGGGCGTCGCGGCTCGACCCAGCGGAATCTGTGGCGCGTTCGATCCAATCTGGCTGCGTCGCCACCTTCGGCATGTATACCGGTTTGTGTCAATCCCGGGGCGACCGCATTGATCCGAATGCCTTCTGGCCCGACTTCACGGGCCAGCCCAATGGTGAATGTATCGACAGCGCCCTTGGTGGCGCCATACCAGACATACTCGCTGGCTCCGCTTGATCGGGTCACGCCGGACGAAATGTTGACGATCGCCCCGCCCGTACCCCCGTGGGCCGTCGACATCCGTCGCACGGCTTCTTGGCAGCACAGGATCGTACCGAGAACGTTGACCTCAAGAACTCGCCGAACCGTCTCTGGCTCGACGGCATCAAGCCGCGAGATGCCACCCGTGATTCCGGCGTTGTTGACCAAGGCACTGATCGGGCCGAACTGTCGGTCACATCGATCGAAGAGCTGCTTGATCGCGTCGCCATCACCAACATCCGATTGCACCGCCAGTGCACGACCACCTGCGGCCTCAACCTCTTGGACAAGCTGCTCTGCAGCATCGGTGTTGGATCGATAGCTGAAACAGACGGCGTAACCCCGCTTTGCGGCGAGACGCACGGTCGCGGCTCCGATGCCACGGCTGCCGCCGGTGATTAGAACGGTTCCCTTAGCGGTCATAGGTGTTTCGCCGTACGTGATTCAACTCAGCGACGGCGCATCATGGCTTGACGAGCTTCGCGGTCTTGTTCGCGGTTCTTGATCGTCTCGCGTTTGTCGTAGTCTTGTTTACCCTTCGCAAGGGCGATTTCGACTTTGACCCGACCGTTCTTGAGGTAGACTTTCGTAGGAATCAGCGTCTGACCTTTCTCCCGTGTCTTGCCAATGAGCTTATTGATCTGTTCGCGGTGGAGTAGCAGCTTCCGAACGGTCATCGGCTCATGATTTTGCCGATTCGCTTGCAAATACGGGCTGATGTGGGCGTTATGGAGCCAGACCTCACCCTTCGTGATCGAAGCGTAAGCGTCCCCCAGCTGGATCTGTCCCGCCTTGGCCGATTTCACCTCGGAGCCGGTCAGTACGATGCCTGCCTCGAAAGTGTCGAGGAAATGATACTTGAACCGGGCGCGCCGATTGTCCGTCAGGATCTTGATCCCTTCTATTTTCGACATTCTGATTCCACGTTCAGGCGGGAGAGTACGTCACTATAGTTAGCAGCAACGGTTTCAGCCACACACGATCCCGCTCGATGACCGCTTTTCCCGACAATCGTCGCCCTACCCACGGACACCTTCTTAGAGTGCCACGAACAGCCCGTCTATTCCAGATATCGGTCATCTTCGGCCTGTGTCTGCTGCTGGCAGCTCCGAGCCTGATGGCCGCTTCGAAGAAGGCTCGGCAGCTCTACGAACAAGGTCGCCGGGCAGAGGTCCAAAAGGATTACGACGGAGCCCTGCAACTCTACCAGCAGGCGCAGCTCGAAGATCCGGAGGACAACCGTTACCAGTTGTCTGTCCGCCGGATGAGCTATATCGCCGCCCAAGCACATGTCGATATCGGGCGCCGTTTACGCGACGACGAAAAGCAGCTAGACGAAGCGTTAGCTCACTTCCAAAGAGCGATTCAGATCGATCCGTCGCTGACGGTCGCGGCGCAACAGTACCAGCGAACGTTAGATCTGATTCAGCGCCTCTCCGGGGACGAGGCGGAAACGTCTGACGATGATTTCAACGCCAGCGCCATCGAGCTGGAGCGCAGCGACCGCCGCAAACTCGTGGAATCGATGAAGCCGCCAGCGGTTCTGCGCCCGCTGTCAACGCAGCCGATCGACATCACGATGAGCCAACAGTTGAAGGTCGTCTACGAGACGATCGGCAAACTGGCTGGCATCAACGTCCTATTCGACCCCGACTTCAATGACAAGCGCGTCGACATTTCGATCCAAGACGCGACTCTCCAAGAGGCATTGGACTACACCAGTCTCATCACGCAGACGTATTGGAAGCCGATCACCAAGAACGCCATTTTTGTCACTAACGACACGACCGCCAAGCGGCGGGACTTCGAAGAGAAGATCGTGAAGACGATCTATCTGAACAACATCGCCACCCCGCAGGAACTCCAAGAGATCGTCACGGCAATTCGCGGCTTGACTGACATCCGACGCATGTTTCCGATCACCTCGATGAACGCGCTGGTGGTCCGCGGCTCGCGCTCGGAGCTGGCGTTGGTCGACAAGCTGATCAACGACATCGACAAGGCACGGCCCGAAGTGGTCATCGATATCCTGGTGCTTGAAGTCTCCCGGAGCAACTCCCGCGAGCTCGGCTTTTCACCAACTTCAGGCGGTGCGCCCGGTATCAACCTACCTATTAGCTTTACTGGTGGTGTGGACGGGGTGATTCCGATCTCAGGGTTGGGCGGTGTCAGTACGAGCGACTGGTCGACCACACTGCCTGGAGCACAGTTGACAGCGCTGTTTTCGCGTACAGATGCGAACCTGCTGCAGTCGCCGCGGATCCGCGTCACCGACAACCAGCAAGCCAGCCTACGCATGGGTGAGCGTATCCCCGTTGCAACCGGCAGCTTTCAGCCCGGCATAGGTGGAATCGGCGGTAACGCGCTGGTCAACACCCAGTTCAGCTTCATAGATATCGGTGTCAACGTGGATATCCTGCCCAAGATCCACAATGATCGCGAGATTTCGATGCATATCGCGATCGAGGTTTCGAACGTCAGGGATTTTGTCGATCTAGGCGGGATCAGTCAGCCGATCATCGGCCAACGGACGATCGAACATGATGTCCGCCTGCGAGAAGGCGAGGCGAGCATTCTTGGCGGCCTCAATGCCGAGAATATGTTCACGACAAGGAGTGGTATTCCGTTCCTTGCGGATATCCCAATTCTCGGGCATCTGTTTAGTGTGAAGAAGGTGGACACCTCGCAGAATGAGATCCTCATCGTGGTGATCCCGCACATCGTGCGACTGCCGACGATCGACGAGTCGAACATGCGAGAGATCGCCTCGGGTACCGAGCAGGTCTTCCAAGTTCGGTTTGAGGAAGAGAGTAGCGGCGAGGCCGCGCTGCCAGCCATCGGCGCACCAGTGACAGCAGAGGCCGAAACTACAGTTCCGCCTACTACTCCTGCAACCGCTCCTGCCGCAACGCCTACTCCGACGCCAGCGACGCCGACGCCAGCCGCACCGATTACTCCTGCTCCCGATGTACCACCAGCAGCTGCACCAGGAACTACCGAGCCATCTACCCAGCCGACTGCGGCAGCACGATTGCTCTTTGAACCCGGCCAAGTGACCTTGGCTGCTGGCGAGGAGATAACCGTCAACGTAATCACAGACGGAGTGACGGACCTGTTCGGAACTCCGCTGCGGATCGCCTACGACCCAGCGGTCGTCAACATCGTTGAGATCACCCGTGGTCCGTTCTTGGCAGGCCCCGAACGAACGGATTTGATCTTCTCGAGAAATATCCGGAACGAAGTCGGGCAGGCAGCGGTGAACATCTCGCGTTTCCCCGGTACGGGCGGTGCTAGCGGTCGTGGAGAGCTGATCCAGATACAGTTGCGGGCGGTCGGATCTGGTCAGACACAGCTGAATGTAGCGCCTGCGGGCGCACGCGCTGCCGGGGGTTCTCCCTTGACGCTGCAGTCGGCGGCGCTCCAACTGACAGTGCAATGAAACGAGTTGGTCGAGGAGGTTCACGGCGCGGCTTGACCCTAGTCGAGCTGATCGTGGCCTTCACAATCTTGCTCATCCTGTCGACGATGGCCCTGCCGGTTGCCAAGGTCAAAGTACAGCGCGACAAAGAGCGGCGGTTGCGGACGGCCCTCTACGAGATGCGTGCAGCGATCGATCGCTACAAAGACGCCTCTGACGAGGGACTGCTAGGGCAAGTCGAACCCGATAGCCACGGCTATCCGCCAAGCCTCGAAGTGCTCGTCGAGGGAGTCGAGGTGAACGCCGCGGGTGCCGGACTCGGCGGCAATCCGTTTGGTGGCGCTCAGGATTCGATTTCAGGGCGTACTCGGGGGCCACAGACTGGAGGGAGCTTTGGCAACCAGAACTCTCGGAATAGTCAGCGCAGTGGTGGTTTCGGCTCGGGACAAGGCCAGTCGAACTCAAGAAACTCAAGCTCTTTTGGTTCCCGTAACCGCAATGACGGAGGCAACCAATTCGGCTCACGTAGTCGCACCGGTTTTGCCGAGGACGACGAAGAGGAGCGGAAACTCCGCTTCTTGCGTCGCATCCCCACTGACCCGATGACCGGCAACGCCGAATGGGGTATGCGCTCGGTGTCTGATCCGCCAGATGCGATGAGCTGGGGCAGCGGCAACGTCTTTGACGTCTACTCGCTCAGCCGAGCCTCATCGATGGACGGGGAGTTCTATTCTGAGTGGTAAGAGCACAGTGATGAAGAGGCTCGGCTTTACGCTGATCGAGGTGATGGTGGTGGTGTCAATTATCGTCACCATCTTGGCCATCGCTGTGCCGTTCTATACGACGGCGATGGTGCGAGCGAAAGAGTCAGTACTGCAGAGCAACCTCTTCACGATGCGCTCGGTGATCGACCAGTACACCTACGATAAGGAAGAACCTCCGCAGTCGCTCGAAGAGTTGGTCTTTGAAGGCTATCTGCGAGAGGTCCCGATCGACCCCTTCACTGCGTCGCGAGAGACTTGGCAGACGATTGACGACGCTGGCCCGACTGGCGAGTCGGGGCTCTATGATGTCCGCAGCGGGTCGGACCGGATCGGTCTCAACGGCACCGCTTACAGTGAGTGGTAGATGTCGCAACTGCATGTCTTCGCCTCAAAGAGTGAGGCCGCCGCTGGTGCAGCGAAATTCGTTCTCGAACAACTGACAGCAACGCTTGAGAACTCAGAGCAGGCAAGCCTCGCGGTGTCGGGCGGATCAACTCCCAAGCTGATGTTCGAGGCGATGGCGTCGAGCGAGTTCGACTGGCCGAAGCTGCAACTGTATTTTGTGGATGAGCGACCGGTCGCGCCGGGGCACCCAGAGAGCAACTTTGGCATGACCAACGCCGCGCTGTGCGCGCCAGTGGGTCTTGAGGACAAGCAGGTCCACCGCATTCAGGGCGAGCTTGGGCCTAGCGTCGCAGCGGATCGATATGTCGCCGACCTGATCGAGTCGTTGCGTTTGAAGAAAGGCCAGGCACCTCGCTTCGACGTACTCCATCTCGGCATGGGAGACGACGCTCACACGGCTAGTCTGTTTCCGGGCGAGCCGCTGATTCTGGATCGGTTGGGATTGGTCGCGTCGGTGTACGCCGCCTCAAAGAAAAGCTACCGGGTGAGTTTGCTACCGAAGGTGCTGCTCAACGCGGCGAGCACGGTGTTCTTGGTGACGGGTGCTGACAAGGCGACGCCGCTCAAAGCAGTGCTCGACGGCCCGGAGGACTTCATGGCCTATCCGGCGCAGTTGGTGGAACGCCTGGGTCATAACGTCCGCTGGTTTGTCGACGAGGCGGCCGCCGCGGAACTCGACCGATGAGACAACCGTCGTTTTTCCTTAGCCACGACGGAGCGATCGACGAACTGATTGCTCTACTGCTGTTGGCGCGTCGCCCGGACGTCAACTTGGTCGGTACGTCTCTCACCAGCGCCGACTGCCTCGCCGAACAGGGGATGGAAGCCCAGAACCGCTTGCTCGCCTTAGCCGGGCAACCAGACATCCCGGCGTCGCTCAGTGCCGCCCGGGCGGTGAATCCTTTCCCGTGGAAGTACCGCTGCGACTGCGTGCGCTTTGTCGAGCTGGACGCGCTGGGCAAGGCGGCTGCGATTGCCCCACCGTATCCCGATGGCGAGGCACATCTGGCGCAGGCGCTTGAAGCTGCGGGTGACGAGGGACTAACGATTCTCGCAACCGGCCCGCTGACGCAGTTGCAGATGGTGCTCGAAGTTCAACCGGAACTCAAGAGCCGCATTCGTCGTGTGGTTTGGATGGGTGGTGCGGTAGACGTGCCCGGTAACTTGGAGCCGGATACGCTGCCAGGAATACCGGTGGGCAAGCAAGCGGAGTGGAACGCGTTCTGGGATCCGTTCGCCGTGGATTGGGTATTTCGGAACACAGCGTTTCCGTTGGTCGTCGTTCCGCTCGACGTCAGCGATCAGGCGCTGTTGAGTTCATCGTTGCTCGATGCTCTGCGTGCGGCAGGGGAACAGTCGGAGCCAGCGCGACTGGCGTCAGACGCTTACCGGTTGGTGCTGGACCAACCGATGTATCGACTATGGGATATGACGGCGGTATGTTTCGCGTTGCATCCTGAGTTCTTTGATGCGCCCGAGTCGGTGCGGCTTTCGGTCGAAACTTGGGGTCCCGATCAAGGCGTACTGAAGCGAGACTCCAGCGGAAGAGAGACGCTCGTCGTGCAGCGGTTCGCTTCAGGCGGCTTGGAGCAGATGCACGGATTCATCACCGAATCGTTGACTTAATCCGCTTGCGCGGCGCCTGTCCCGCCTACGCGGGGTGTGGCCCTTCGGGGGAGCGGCATCCAACCGAGCCCTGAACGCAAGAGAGGGGTCTCCGCCCACGTTTTCAACTATTTTCCCCAACAAACGAAACAACTTACGCTCACAAGACCTGCGAAAGCAGGCAAAAAGCTTGCACCCCTGTGCCACTGTCAAATCAGAAGCACGTTGGCGCTTGCAAGATTCGTCCAACGTCCCCGGTGCACAGGGAACCGAATCTTGGGCTCACTATCCGGCCATAGGGGTAGTAGCGAAGAGTGAAACAGTCACTAGGGTCGACCCATAAACAATCCGGTTCCTCGCTTAGTAGGGAACTCTACCCCGTCGTCCGGCGGCATCCTCCTCACCGAGAGTGTCGTCGGGCGGCGGATTAAGATCTATCAACCTCCACCCGCAAAGCGGACAGGCGCCACGCTAGTGGACCGCAACCTCAGCCATCCACAGGCCGCAGGTCCATCAACCCCCACCGCGAAGCGGACAGGCACCGCGCAAGCGGGCGGTACGCCCCAGAGACATAGGTAACAGAACAACCCAAGCACATGGGTAGGAGACCCCGGAGGCTCAGACGGGATCGTCACTTGCGTATGCCCACGAGCATCGTCGGTCTATTGCTGGTGCGTTCGACGGTCGATAGGGAGCGCATGAGAGTCCTTCGACTCCCAACAACGAACACCGTACCGTGCACGCTGTGCCGCAGGAGGCCTGCAGTGTATCGGGCGACGCAACACGGTCGTCCGCGATTGTGCCAGTCATGTGCTCGACCGAAGGTCGTGCATGAAGACGAGCTTCTGAGGCAACTGCTGAGCGCGGACGATTCAGGGGAAGTGAAGGGTGGATTGCGCCACTGGTTCGGGTGTTGAACTGCTCATTCCAGACGTAGCTGCTTGAAGGTCGCTCGCTGAGCCCGCTACGCTCAATAGATTGGGCATCTAATGAGCGCAACGAATAGCAAGCTTCGAGCCGGGGTCGTGGGATTCACCGGTTATAGCGGTGCCGAGCTTGTCGGCATCCTAAATGGTCACCCGGGTGCGGATCCGGTCTTGGTGGAGCATCGCTCGCGAACCGCTGACGAGGCTCCAGTGTTTGACGACGGTACGGAGCGGCGTCCGCTGACGGCTGCGGGTGTTGCCGGGCTGGATGTGGTTTTCTTGGCGACGTCGCCCGAAGTTTCGATTGAGGCCGCTCCGATGATTCTGGATGCGGACGTTCGAGTGATCGACCTGAGCGGGGGCTTCCGGCTGCGAACTCAAGAGAATTACCGACGCTGGTATGGAACCGAGCACGGCCAAGAGGAGCTGTTGGCATCAGCGGCTTATGGCTTGCCGGAGTTCTACCGCGACAGGCTGCCAGGGCAGAAGCTGATCTCGAACCCGGGCTGCTATCCGACCGCAGCGAACCTAGCGATTCGTCCCCTGGTGCAGGAGGGCATTTATGACAAGGCGGCGGGTATCGTTTGCGATGCCAAGTCGGGCGTGAGTGGTGCTGGCAAGAAACCGGGACCGGCGAAGCACTTCTGTGCGGTGACGGAGAACTTTTCGGCCTATGCCGCCCAGCAGCACCGCCACGTACCGGAGGTGCTGATGAACTCCGGTCTCGAGGAAGGCGAGTTCTCTTTCACTGCGCAACTGCTGCCGGTCCATCGCGGCATTCTGGAGAGCATTTATATTCGATCGCTTGAGGGAATGACGCATGACGATTTGGCAGCGGTCTATGCGAAGCACTACGGGGACGAGCCTTTTGTGCGGATTTATCCGGAGGGGCGCTTCCCGGATCTAAGCGCGGTACAGCACACGAACTACTGCGACATCGGTTTTCGCACCGACCCGGCGACCAAGCGTGTGACGGTAATCGCGGCGATTGACAATCTCGGGAAGGGCGCTGCGGGGCAGGCGGTCCAAAATATGAACATCGTCTTCGGGCTCGAAGAGACCGCAGGGCTGCTCTAGCCGAAGGACGCGACGACGCTTGAAGATTCTCATCAAATTGGGCGGAACCCTGCTGGAGTCCGAAGAGACGCGCCGGGAGCTCTGCGAACAGATCGCGGCGGCGCAGGAGGCCGGCCATCAGACGGTAGTCGTCCACGGCGGAGGCAAGCGGTTGAGCCGTTACCTGGAGGACCAGGGCGTGGAGAGCGAGTTCCGCAACGGATTGCGGGTCACCGCACCAGAGATTATGGACGCGGTGTTGCGCATCTTTGCGGGCTCGGTGAATCATCGCTTGGTCGCCGAACTCGGGCGGGCGGGCGCGAAGGCGATTGGGCTTTCGGGAATCGACGCGGGGATCGTTGAAGCAGTCCAGTTATCGCCGGAGCTAGGCGCGGTGGGAAAGGTTTCTAAGGTCAACCCCGCTCCGTTGGACCTACTGACGAGCGAAGGATACGTGCCGACAGTCGCTTGCGTCGCGGGCGGAGCCGACGGCGAGATCTTCAACGTCAACGGTGACCAGATGGCAGCGGCCTGCGCGGGCGGGTTCAAGGCCGACCAGATGATCTACCTGACCGATGTCGCGGGGGTACTCGACGGCAACCAAGCTCTGATTCCGTCGCTGACGATTCAGGGCGCACTGGATCTGATTGAACAGGGTGTTGCGCAGGGTGGCATGGAGGCCAAGCTGCGAGCGGCGATTTCGTCGATCGAGCAGGGCACGAAGCACGTCCGTGTCGCCGCCGGGGCAGAGCCCGATGTGATTGGGCGGCTGCTGGCTGGCGAAGCGCTAGGGACAGATATGGTCGCTGGCTAGCGAGTGGTCATGTGCGCAAGTAAGGCGAGACGAATTCGTACGTTCGGTCCAGTGCCGCTCTAGCGTACTTGTCTAGCGGTCGCGCGTTCGGGTTTCTGACATTCCAGTTCTTGAACACGCCGCGTTTGGTCAAAATATAACCCAGATCGCCGGGGGCGGCATGTTCGTACTTGTCTAGCGGTCGCGCGTTCGGGTTTCTGACATTCCAGTTCTTGAACACGCCGCGTTTCTTGTGGGTCCAAAAGCGTACTTGTCTAGCGGTCGCGCGTTCGGGTTTCTGACATTATAACCCAACGCTGGCAATCCGTAGGCGCTGACCTGCGTTACGAAGAGCATATTCTTCGAGAACATATCGAGCGCTTCGCCTTTACGGCCTTGTTCCCATAGCTCCCAAGCGCTGACGTATAGGTCGACCCAGGCGGCAGCGGGCATGTTGCCGCGCGAGCCGCGCGCCATCTCGTCGAGAAGTGTGCGGCCATGCCCTCCGGTGAAGACGGCAGGCTTCTTCGCCGCATCGACCTGAGAAAACTCAGTGATGCGCGTAAGCGTGTGACCCGCTTCGTCCTTGACGAAGTAGATGTTCGGTATTTCCTCGACCAAGCCGGTGACGTACTCAACGCTCATGTTCCCGATCGCCTGAATGAACATAGGCAACGGACAAGCTTCGGCCACAGCCTTGTAGTAGGCGCGGGTCTCGTCGAGGTCGAATTCGCGCTGATCCGGTTTGCGCGCAGGTAGTGCAATGATGCCGTCGGGCTTGATGCTGGCAGCGTGTTTTGCGTACCGTACTGCCGTCGCGGTGTCTTCGGCCTGAACGCCAATAACGAGCTTCGGATTGAGGCCCTTGCTTTTGGCTTCGACCAGAGCTTCGGCACCGCGAATCCGTTCGTCGAAGGTAAGCCGAACGTATTCGCTGGCGAGTTGAGGCCAGACCATACCGTGGGCCCCGGCGCGATGCACGAATTCGGCTTCGTTCCCGAGTACTGCGAAATCGACGGTGCCATCGTCTAGATAGGGCGTTTGAAGAATCGGAAAGATACCGCGGAAAGAGTCCGCCTCGGATGCATCAAGGCGAGTAGCCGCGAATGCAAGGATGCCCGCCTGAGATAGAAAATTTCGCCGATTCATTACTGCACGTGCCTCTTGACTAGCGCCTCGGTCAGTTGGGTGCCGAAGCCAGCCCCTTCAGGCGGGTAGTAGTGGCCTTGTTCGAACGGTGCGGTGATGGCCTCCATCACCTCGGTTCCAGCGTCGCCGGTCCCGAAGCTCTCGGCAAGTGAAGCGTTGGGTTGGGATAAGACCAAGGGAAGGCCAAACAGACTGCCGCCACGGTGAGGGATGAAAGGAAGTCCTTCGGCGTGCGCCATCGCCGCGATTCGCCGTAGAGCGGTCACGCCGCCGCACCAGGTGACATCAGGCTGCACGACTTCGACGGCGTTGTGGTGAAACAGCATGCGGAAGCCGTGGTGGGTGTATTCGTGCTCGCCGGAAGCGATAAGTGTACCTTCGACTTCTCGCACGAGTTGTTGGTAGCCGAGCACGTTGTCGGGTGAGAGTGGCTCCTCGATGAAGTAGAGCCGCACATCCTCGAGCCGTCGTGCCATCTCCTTCGTGTAGGCCACATCATCCCAGCGCGAACTGCAATCAATCATCAGGCCCCGGTCGGGACCGATGGCTCGGCGGGCTTCGGTGAGCATATCCACGGTGCGCTGCATGCCCTCGCGTCGCTGGAGCAGTCCGTCGCGAACAGGCATCTTGAAATGCTCGAAGCCGAGCCCGAGGCCTTTTTCGGGAGTCGCGCTTGTGTAGTACGCAGGTGCCTTTTCCTTTGTCGTGCCCCCGAGCAGCCGCCACACCGGTTGCCCGGCGTGTTTGCCGTACAGGTCCCAGAGGGCATTGTCGATACCGCTCAACGCCATGACAACCAGACCGCGGCGCCCGTAGGCGTTCGATGAGGTGTACATCTGGTCCCACAGCATCTCGATGTTGAGCGGATTGACGCCCAGCAACAGGTTTCGCAAATGCTTTTCGATTACTTGAACTGCAGCAGCGCCACCAGCACCCATTCCGAAACCGACATGACCTTGATCGGATTTAATGACGACTATAATGGCGCCAGCGAGCTGCGCGAGTGGTCCGCGATAGCTCCAGCGGCGAGGGTCGAAGTCGGAATCGAACTTCGGCAATGTGCCTTGAGCCGAATTCGCCCACAGCTTGACGGGATAGGCGTCAACCGAAACGATCTTCAGCTTATCCTCGGCAGCGGGTAGAGCCCGTGGCACGACCGCGAGTCCAGCGCAGGCGGCAAGCATGTGGCGGCGGGAGAGACGACGATGCGGCATATGTGTAACCGAGGCTAGCGGACGGTGATAGGAGGCGCAACCACGGATGAGCCGGTTCGTGTCAGGCGCTATCTTCTCCGCCAGCCAAACATGTGGTCTGGGTTGTCGTGCAGCAGCATGCGCGCAAGTTCTAGAGCCTCTGTCTCTGAACAAAAGCCCTCCTCGACTTTCTCGGTCAAGACCTGGGAGATATTCCGGCGGGCCATCTTGGCGTGGGCGTAGCTCAATTCGGGATAGCGGTAGTCGCCGCCGTATCCGAAGAGTTTGTTGGCGGGTACGGTTTCGAGCATCTCGTGCAGCGCCCGCCGCGATAGATGCCCGGAAATGATGTGCGCCCAACAGAAGTCGATGTGGACGTTCGGGAAGATCTTCGCCAGTACCGATAGCTCGCCTTGGTACGGATAGCTGAGGTGAAACAGGTCGAACTTCACCGTCGGATAGAGAAAGAATAGATTCGTGAGGTGAGTGGGCTTCGAGTTCTCGATGAAGTTGCCGTTGCCCGCATGAAGGCCCGTATGAATCTGCACCGGAATCTTGTGTTCTTGGGCAAGCTGCATGAGGTGGTGGAATAGGTGATCTTCCAAGCGGCGGTAGGGCCGTTCGAGCCGGTTGCGAAAACCGCTAGGAATTGACCTCCGGTTGTTGAGTAGTTGTTGGACGTCTTGTTCCGCCTCGAACTCTGAAACCTCCGCGTAGTGGATTTCACGGTTATAGGCCAGCGTGGACTTGACGTTGACCATGCCAGCCTCCAGGCTCTGTTCGAAACTGCGCTCCATGGCGCGTTTCAGCCCGCCAAGGTTGGTGACGGATACATCGGTTAATTCCTCAATCGCCCGGACATTCTCTACCGATTGCGGTGAGACGAAGCGATCGAACTTGCGGGCGTAAACAAAGAACTTCGGGTTGGGTGCAACTGGAGCGGGGTTCCAGTAGTCATCGAGAACGGAGTACTCGATATTCGAACGGCGGATCAAGATGTCCTCGTAGAGGCCCGGCTGGTTCTTCGCACGGATACGGTCGTTGATCGTAGCGAGGGTTTCGCCAGAGATGTTTTCGACGCCGTAGATATCACGGATCGCGATTCGTAGTGCCTGACCGTAGCCAGTGAAACGAGCATTATTCCAATAGGGCTCGAACGCCTGCCAACGACGCTGGGCGGGTGCGCTTTCATCGCGGACTAATCGCAAGTCGTCGCCAGAGAGGCCAGCCGAGATCATGTCGTTGATGGCGTAATGGCCTGCCAAGCTAAAGAAGTCAACGTCGAGGGCGACGCGCTCTTCCTCCGGGATGATGTGCTCGTGGGTGTTGACGAGGGGGATGGCGTCTACGGCAGCCACCAGGTTGCGTTCAAACGAGCCGCGCTGGGGAGCGGGCGACGCCGCCAACGCCGAAACGGCGGCAAGGCCAGACAGGGAACGGAGAAAACTTCGTCGATCGTACGGCATGGTGGTTTGGATTCTGACTCACGCGAGGGCTGTAGGTAAAGCACGAGTCAGATCTCGGCGTCTGGATGCAGCTCGTAATCGGTTCATGCCGCGCAGCTCCTTCCGCAGGCAGTCGGATTGCTTCGGCTATCGCGGGATGCCTATCGGGCACTGTTTTCCGGTTTGGATTCAGCTGGGGTAATGATTTAGGTGCGCAACATCGATATATACTTGACCTGATCGCGAGTTGAAAAGAAAGGCTAGGAATTCATTCGCGTATCGAACCATGGGGAATCACTTTATGCACCGACACTTGTGTTCATCGATCCTGTTTTCTGTCGGAATGAGTCTTTTGCCGCAATTCCTGATAGCACGAGATTGGGATCCGATCGACCCGTCGATTCTAAAGCTTGAGTCGCCGCGGATCGACCCCGGTGCAGATGCGGAGGCCCTGTTCTGGCAGGTTTGGCTCGACGATCGACTACTTGGTGGCCGGCAGCGGCAGACGGTGGAAACGCACTACCTGCGGATCAAGATATTCACTGAACGTGGGCTGGAGGAACAGACCACCATCGACGTTACCGAGGCGTCCTCAGAGATCGAAGTCAGTGGAATCAAGGGAAGGACGATCAAGCCGGATGGAAGAATTGTCGAATTGGAGCGTGCTGCAGTATTCGAACGCTTGGTCGCGCGGGCGGATGGAGTCAAGGTCAGCATGCGGTCGTTCTCGATGCCCAACGTCGAAGTTGGCGACATTATCGAATACCAGTGGGTGGAGTACCGGGACAACACCTTTGTCCGCTACCAGCGGCTCGACTGCCAGATGGAGATTCCTGCGTGGAATATCATTTATCGCGTGAAGCCGTTGGCCGAAAGGATGGATTACGGCTATTACATGCGAACGCAGGACTTCGGATGTGGGTTTGGAGCTTTCATAGAGGAATCGTACGGTCTGACGCGGTACTCACGGATGGAGGTCAGTGACTCGAAGGCGTTCCACACGGAGCCTTCCATGCCTCCAGAATCTCAGGCCCGCAGGTGGGCTCTAGTGTACTACGTCCGCGACAAGTTCACCGACCCTGCCAAGTATTGGCCGAACTATGGCTCCGACGTCTACGAGGCGCTGAAGCCAGAACTTAGGATCGACGGCGCAGTAAAGGAGGCGGCGGCCCGCATTATCGCTGACTCAACGAGCGACGCGGACAAGGTGAAACGTCTGCGGGAGTTTTGCCTAACGGAGATTCGTTCCGTCGATGGCGACTGGTCGGACGCGACAGGTGCGGAACGCGGAAACCGGGAAGACAACAAGCGTCCGTCCGACACGCTCAAGAGTGGTCTTGGAACCGCGAGAGACATCAACCTCCTCTACATCGCCCTAGCGGACGCGGCAGGGCTCGATTCACGAATCGTTCTTGTCTCTCGCCGCAACCAGAGATTCTTCGACATCAACTTCTTGAACCCCTACTTCTTGAACGCATTCATCACGGGTACGAATGTCGACGGGGAGTGGGTCTTTCACGATTTCGCTACCCCTTATATTGAGCCAGGAATGCTGCAGTGGCATGAGGAAGGTGTCGCGGCGTTGGTCGCTGCACCGAAGGCCAAGGACGCCCAGTGGCTTGAGACCCAGGTCTCGCCACCGTCGAGGACAACAACTAGGCGAGAAGGTACCTTCGACTTGCTGGCGGACGGCACGTTAGTCGGAACGGTGTTCCACACCTATACCGGACATCAGGGTGTCGCTCTCAAGCACGAGTACGACGGCCTGTCGGACCTGGAGCGAGAGAACCTCATCACCGAGACGGTCACCGACCGACTACCGGGCGCCGAGGTCACGGGAATCGGCGTGATGAACGCGGACTCTCGCACCGGATCGTTTAGCTACACCTACTCGGTTCGCGTGCCTGGATACGCAGCCGTAACGGGAAGGCGGCTCTTCGTGCAACCGAACTTCGCCAAGAAAAATGCAGCGGCCCGGTTTGAGTTGAACGAGCGCGAGCATGACGTCTACTTCAACTACCCCTGGCGGGAAGTGGATAAGTATACGATCAACATACCGGACGGCTTTACGCTCGGGGCGCCGGAACCGCCCAGGACCATTCGCGTCCCGAACATCGGCGCCTACCAGGCGAAACTGACACACGAAAGCGGTACGAAGATCGTCTACGAGCGTGAGTTCGTCTGGGGAGAGGGTGGGACTGTGTTGTTTCCTCAATCTGCATATCTCCAGTTGAAGGGAATCTTCGACGATCAACACCAGTACGATCAGCACATGGTAGCGGCGACCCGAGCGGCGGAGTAGCACCGATGCTGCGTAGATTACTCACCGTCTGGTTTGTCGCGCTGTCCGCGCTAGCTGTGGAGCCTCAAGAGGTTGTTCATGGGAATCAGGAGTCTGGAGAAAGGGGGAAGGTAGTGGAGGCTGGCGTGGGGGCGATGCCAGTTGTAATGGTGGAGCCAGGGTAACAGATGAGCGGCGCGCTGCTGGGATGAGGAGTAGGAGCGAGCGTAAGCCCATTCTCTCAGAGCGGTCTGGATGAAGCGTTCGGCCTTGCCGTTGGTGCGCGGCGTGTAAGGACGGGTAAAGCGGTGGCGGATGCCGAGACGACGGCAAGCATCGCGGAAGAGGCGCGAGCGATAGCAAGAGCCGTTGTCGGTGAGCAAACGACGAATGGGGACGCCGAGGGAGCGGTAGTAACCGACCGCGGCGTCGAGGAAAGCCACCGCGGAGTGGCTGCGTTCATCGGGCAGGATCTGAGAGAAGGCGAGGCGGGAGTTGTCGTCAATAGCGACATGCACGAACTCCCAGCCAGCGCCGCGACTGGCCCGAGAGCGATCTCCGGTAACGCGATGACCGGCGCGGAGGAAGCGGCCGAGCTTCTTGATGTCGAGATGCAGCAGATCGCCGGGGGCGGCATGTTCGTAGCGGCGCAGGGGCCGAGCAGGTTCGAGATCGCGGATACGGTTCAGGCCGGCGCGGCGCAAGATGCGGCTGATGGTAGCGGGCGAGAGGCCGACAGCCTGGGCGATGTGTCGGCCGGTCCAACGCTGGCGGCGCAGAGAAATGACGCGCTCGACCAGCGCCCGAGAGGTCCGTCGCGGGCTGCGGTGCGGTCGCGAGGAACGATCGTGCAAACCGGCGACACCCTCGCTGCGATAGCGCGCCAGCCACTTGTGGATGGTTCTCAGTGAGACGCCACAGGCCGCCGCGGCGTCCCGTGGCGTCTGCTGCTTGGCGAGGACGCGCTCGACGATCCGCACTCGCAAATAAGGCGTCAATCGTGCATTCTTGTGGATGTTCATTCGGTCTCTCCAAGGTTGCTGTTGTGGGATAACTCCAGCTTCCCTGGTCCGGGACCGAATGAACAACCTATTGAGAGGTCACAGCTAGCGTACGGTGCTGACGCGCCGTCTCCGAGCTGGCTCGATGAGGTGGCGACGCGCTCGGTTCCGGAGTATGACGGAGACATTCCTGCGGTCGTCCTATTCGACGAGGAAACTGTTCGGGTTGACGCGACCGGGAAGATTACTAAGACTCGTCGGGGCGCGATACGCGTGCTCCAACGCTCGGGCGATCAACGGGCCAGAGAGCTCGTCCGTTACGGAGCGGATACAGAGAGAGTGCGCAAGCTGGAGGGTTGGATCCTGTATCCCTCCGGGGAGCACAAGACACTCGGCAAGAAGGACGTAGTAGACCAAACAGTTTCGAGCATCAACTTATACGACGAGGCTCGGGTGCAGTGGTTATCTGCTCGCGGCCAGGTGGACATCGGAACCGTGTTTGGCTTCGAGTCGGTTGTCGAGAGCCAGTCTATTTTCGCGCAGTTTGTATACCGCTTCCAGAGTGACTTGCCGGTACTCTCCTCACGGTTTACGTTGGATCTACCGGCGGGCTGGACGGCTGAGTCGACGACGTTCAACGCAGACCAGGTCGAGCCGTTGGTTCAGGTCTCCAAGTACACCTGGGAGCTTCGCAACCTGCCTCCTATTCAGAGAGAAGTCGCGAGTCCGTCATACGCCGCGTTGGCACCGCGTGTTGCGGTGACCTATTACCCGCCGACCGGGGGATCGGCTGATGACATGAGTTTTGGTGACTGGTCAGAGGTTTCTACCTGGCTGGACCGCCTCAGCGAACCACAGGTGCAACCCGACGCGACCGATCACGCAGCGCGCCGAGCAGCTAACGACCGACGCGGTGACCGAGTGGGAGAAGCTTCAGGCGATTGGTCAATTCGCTCAGGGAATCAAGTACGTGTCGATTCAGATGGGCACTGGCAGTGGTGGTGGATACACTCCACACCCGGCACCACGTATCCTTCGCAATCTCTACGGCGACTGCAAGGACAAAGTGACCTTGATGCGCTCGCTGCTTCGGGCGAGCGGCATCGAGTCCTACCTGGTGGCCATCTATTCTGGCGATCGTCGTTATGTACGCGAGGAGTGGCCCTCCCCACACCAGTTCAATCACGTCATCATCGCTATCGACGTGGGGGACGATGTCGTGGCTCCAGCGGTCGGTGAGTGGGGAGACTTTGGTCGACTGCTGCTGTTCGACCCGACCGATCCCTACACGCCGCTTGGTCAATTGCCCGAGTACGAGCAAGACAGTTGGGCGCTGCTCACGGCACCTTCGAACGGGCTTCTCATTCGCGCCCCGTCGGTTGCGCCGGAGGAGAACCGCACGGAGCGAGAGGCCACGGTACAACTCTCTCCATCCGGCGAGATCGAGGTCGTGATGAGCGAGACCTCCATCGGACGGGCGGCGACGAAGAATCGAGCGATCTATCGTCGCTCGTCCAAAAGTGACTATCGCGACGCGATTCAGCGTCGCATCACCCGAGACGTTCCAGCGGCGAAGCTCGACGAACTGCAGGTCGTCGACAGGAATGATGAGGGATTTGATCTGGCCGTGAAGTTCACGGACCCGGCCTATGCGCAAACGATCGCGGGGCAGCTGTTGGTGTTCAAGCCAGCTATTATGTCTTGGCGCGAGGGGACCCTCCTGGTTGGTGACGCCGCGCGAGTGCATCCGGTCGTTCTCAACGCCAACGCTTTCAAGGAAAGCATCCACTTTTCAATTCCAGAAGGCTTTGTGGTTGACGAGAAGCCATCCGACGTGAAGTTGCACACGGAGTTTGGCGACTATAGCGCCACATGGACGCCAGAGGGCGATACATTGGTTTTCGCCAGGCAACTTTCCGTCAGGAACGCCGAGGTTGACGCAGCAGACTACGCAAGCGTTCGCGACTTCTTCCGTGCCGTGGCTGGGGCCGAGCAGGCTCCAGTCGTGCTGATGAAGCAGTAACAATCTCGCAACTTCGCGCACTTTGATAAGTCGAAGGGCACATTAGTACGTCGAATACTACGCATATCATCGTCATAAATACGTATGGAATGCCTACATTGGGGATTATCCATCAAACTAGCCACGCTCTAACCGCTCTTGGGACGCTTAACGATCCGTTTGCTGGGGTCTGGTTGCTTAGCAGCGGAGAACATCGCCTGGGCGATCTGCTTGGCGGTCGCCTGAATCTCGACTTTGCGAGTGATCGGTCGTCCTGGTTTGTTCTTGGATTTGCCCATCACGTTTTACTTTCAAGGCCATTGTCAAGGATGACTTCCAAGTGATGCTTGATAGCCAAACGCTTCATATAGCCCAACCCACTAGCCTGCGCACTTTCCCTCATTTCACGGTATTCTTGACATGTTTGCGTGTTGTTCGGATGAAGAGTCTCCAAAGCATCTACTAAGTGATTCAAAGCCTCTATAATTTTTCCCGGCGTATCGACGACCGTGTCGATTCGATCCGAAAGAAAATGCGATACTTCAAGCCTTCGTGAACCTTCCGCATAGTGCATATGATGCAAGGCGACAGCATAAGCAGGACCGCCTGTCTCGGTGTAGTAATCTCCGACTATAGAGAAGTCACCGAAGTGTGTTCTATGTGGGTTTCCTGCCACCGTGTTAAGATCGGTAAAGAAATCGTTCTCTGGATAATCGGCGTTGCGCGGTCGACGAACGAATGGATCAGATACTAGTACGCAAGAGGAAGTATTGACAGATTCGATATACTCTCTTTCGACACGGCGATCCATAAAAACGTGCCACTCAAAGTAACTATCTTCGATCATTTTACGGACGGCATTCCTTTGTGGACGGCCGTAATAAACCAACGCTAAAAGTTTGTTGTCCTATAAGTGTCGATGAACGATTGCAGTTCTTGATCGTTGTCCATCGACGTAAAGGGATGGAGTCCAGTTGTCGTAATCGGTCAACACGCAATGAGACTCTCACGTAGCCCTACAACATTGTTAAAGTCATCGGATTGCATACGAGCAGGAACGGCATTGACTCTTCAATGAAGCGATCGATTGATATGCGGGTCGTTGAGTTTGCGTTGACCGGCTCAATGATCGGAATGACGCATGCTCGAAGCCAAAGCTCGGACTGCCATTAATTCATTCTGTTTGCCTCTAAGAAATGGGAAGTAATTCATGTTGTAGTGGCTCGGTAATGTACAGACCGGGCGGAAGGGAGGTTAGACCGGGCGATAGGCAAGACAGTTGGGCATTGAAGACTGCTCACGGCACCTTCGAACGGGCTTCTCATTCGTCGCCCCGTCGAGTTGCGCCGGAGCCGAGAACCGCACGAAAGAGTCACGAGAGGCCAGCGGCGTCGACGATCGGCGACGATCTGAGCGAGCCGGACTCGTTCGCGGGCGCAAGCGGATGCGGCGACTGGCCGAAGCGGACCTCCGTTCGGACGGGACGGCGAGTTTCGCACCGGCGACGGCGTGCTGTGAATCGATATAGTCGCGATGTACGCCGAGGCCCGCCGAGGCTTGGAGCGTCGCTCGATACGCCAACAACGGTTCGCCGTTGATCGGCACCGGACGCTTGATGAACGCGGCTGAAGCGCATTGCGGTGGAGCGCATCAGCAGAACGGTCGCCACGAGCGGCTCGCTCAAAGCCGAGACAGTGAGACCTCCGGCTGGCGATCGTCGCCGACAGCAGCGCCGCTTCGACCTCTTTCGTCATGAATACAACCAAGAACGTCGCACGAACTGAGACAGCGTCGTTCTATGCACCAGGAACGCGCCTATCCCAGCGGCTTTGATCTGGATTACCCGGGGCACTGGGAGCGCCGACGAGTCTGTTCCTCGGCTTCCGCTAGTCGAAGTGGACGAAGCCATTTGGAAGTGGAACTCGCCTTGTTCACGGCCCTCGGCTCGGCCTAGTGGCCCCCGCGGGGGCGTTAAACGATCCGATCCGGTTGCCAATGTTTGTGATTGCGAGAACGATAGACAAGCATGCTTCAGAGATTCTGGAGAGTTGTCGACTAGTTCGACGAATGATTTTCGTTTTCCACGCATTTTGACACGTGCGACCATCAAGTCGTGAGCCAGACTCGGATCAAGTTGGCAGAATAGCTCGCGAACTTCACGGTAAATCCGAGAGTTTGGCACCTCTGGGATGTGGCCGAATGTCTCTTTGATAACCGCGCAGAACTCAGGTTGTCTCATGCAGTCAAACACAGCAGCGGGATCGGTATTGGCTTTGTTAGAAGATGACTGTTTGACGACTGCAAGTTCTCCACTAGCATCAAGACTCATGACTCCGACAATGCCGTCAATGTGTGCCGTCACAAGAGGGGCTATTTTGGGGGTCGTGACCACAACAATGTGATCGAAGACTCTCCGATAATCAGCCAACTGAGTGTCCAGGCGCCCAAGTGAGTCATACTCCGACTTCACTTCGTAGACAGTGGATGTACCGTTGAGAATGACTACATCAGCTCGACTCTTCCCGCTTCGCAACTCATCTGTTAGCAGGGAATTCTGTAGACAGTGGTGTCCGCCAAGATAGAGCTTGGTAGCGATGGCGTTTTTGTAGATGTACTCACAGCGGTATTTGTTGGAAAGTAGGGCATAAAAGAAGTCGAACCACTCCCTCAGCGGCTGGCGTCGGTCTGGGGGACAGAAGTCTGAAAAATAATCCCCAAGCTCAAGCAGTGTTGAAACGTGGCGATGACGTGCCACGCGTTTCAAGAACGGCCCACGGAATATAGGAGAGATGCCGCCAAATTGAAGCATCGCGTGTTATTTCACTAGGTCTTTGTAGCGCAACTTCTTCTGGTCGAATCCCTGGGCAATCAGGGACATTTGAGCTTCGGTATCAAGTCCACGGATGTTGTGTCGGCCTGCGAACTCTTGCACGTAGCGGTTCAGGTGCTTAGGGCTGAGCTTGTGGTACGTGCCGTAATAGCCTCGCTTGAGTAGCGCCCAAAAGCTCTCAACACCGTTAGTGTGAGCCATGCCCTTGACGAACTCGCCAACACTATGGCACACCGCTTCATGCTTCTGCAAGCCCGTGTACAGCGACGAAGCGTCGGTGTAGATCGTGGCAGAGCCGGACGCCGCGAAAGAGATGAATCCTAGGGCCATTTCGCGGTCGATGAATGGCACGGCCTCAGCCGAGACACGGTTGGTAGCGCGGTCTTTCGCGCCGATCACAGCAGCCTTTCCAGTCGTTCCGCCGCCTGGGTGCAATCTCTTGGAAGCGTGCTTGTTGCGTTCCTTACCCCCGATGTACGTCTCATCCACTTCGACGGGACCGGCCATCCTCACACATCCATTGGTAAAGCCCTCACGGATACGTTGCGCCAGGTGCCATGCGCTCGGTTGCCTGATCTTCAGGTCACGATGCAGCTTCATCGATGAAACGCCCTTCAAGTTCGTAGCCACAAGGTAGATTGCGATTGCCCACTTCTGATAGCCGAGTTTACTGGATTGCATGACTGTCCCTTTACGGACACTGAAGTGTTCGCGGCAATCCTTACAGCGGTACGGCATAGGCTTACGACTCTTGACGACGGCGTATCGCGCCGATCCGCAAGTGGGGCAACTGATGCCATTCGGCCAACGTTGCGCCTCAAACCACGCTTCTGCGGCAACATTATTTGGGAACAACTCGAACAGTTCTACAAGGCTCATGCCTTTGCGTTCGCAACGTCCTGGGTGACTTTGTTTCATGGATAGTATTATAGCATAAAACAACGGTCACGTCAAGTGCTTTTGGCTAGTTTGATGGATAATTCCCCCTACATTCAGCTGAGTTGAGAAACGATAGGTGTATAAAGAAACCATAAATATAGTTGAATTATCATAATAACCCTGACGTTTCATGGATATACTTCTCCTTCGTCGCGGTGTCCACCGCTGAGTGGACCCGGTGATAAGGAGGCCCGCCTTGCGTAGACAGGTAGTTGAGGTTTCGAATGCCGCTGGGATGCTGTTGAGCGATCCAGTCTTTTATCCGACAGGGAAGAAACTGCTGGCGAAAGGCCATCAGATCAGCCCGGAAGACGTTCTGATGCTCGCCCGTGAAGGGTACAGCGAGGTTCCGGTCAACATTCTGGAAGACAGTGACGTCTCGGAAGAGGAAGCTGCGGTGGAAATTGCGATGCGGGCGGCCTGCGGGAGTCTTGAGATTCGCATCGGAGCCGGTGGGCGCGCCAACCTTGTCGCGACTGAAAGCTGCTGCGTTCTGGTGGACGAGGGCTTGTTGAGGGGGCTCAACGACTCAGGCGTCGTCACGGCGGCGACACTTCCGAATCTGTCGTTCGCATTCCCGGAACAACGGCTGGCGACGATCAAGTCGGCCCCATTCGGAGTTCCGCGGCAAGACTACGAGCGTGTGCGTTCTGAGATGGAAAAAGCAGGACCCCTATTGCAGGCGCGGCCCGTTAACAATCCGGTGGTCGGCGTGCTCTATAGCGACCCGTTTGATGCCGAACGTGCGCGGAAACAATTCGAAGGAATCATGCGCACTCGGCTTGAACGATTTGGCATGCATGTGGCATTTGCACTCGCCGCAAAGGAAGAGGAGGAATCTCTGGCGCACAGCCTGCGTCACTTGCTGCGAGCGCGCCCGACGATGGTGCTGGTGGCATCGACGACGGCACCGGCCGGTCCAGATGACGTCGTGGGACGTGCGATTAATCGAGTCGGGGGCAGCCTGGAGCGATTCATGGCACCGGTGGAACCGGGGAATCTGTTGCTGTTGGCCTATGTCGGCGATGTTCCGATCGTTGCCGCGCCGGGTTGTTTTCGGTCACCGCGTCCGAATGTAGTGGACTTGGTCTTGCCAGCTCTGCTTACTCAACATCGACTGACGGGCGCTGACATCGCGGCGTTCGGCCACGGCGGTCTGCTGCAGTAGCACCTAGATCGCGACGAGCTGGCCAGCGTCGACCGCGTCGCGCGTCCGCAAGACGATTCGCGAGACTCGGAAGAGTTCTTTCTGAGTCAGCATGGGACTGCCGTCGTTGAATACCGCGTCGAGAAAGTCGGGCAACAGCGTTCGTGTCTGGGGACGCTCGGTGATCTCTCGCGGCGGACCGTCACCGTCAGCAAGCGTCACCTTGCCCTGCTGGTACTCGATGACGCCTTTGGTCCCGGCGATGCGGATGCGGTCGTCCCCGTGCGTTGGTGCCGTCTGCGGTCGCAGGTAGTCGAGCCGGATGTCGGCGGTGCCACCGTTGTCCAGACGGTAAGAGATCGCGCAGGTGTTCTCCATTTCGCGGATCTGAGGGGCACCGACGTTGGCGTGGAACCCCGAGGCGTGGGTCATGTCGCACCCAGTGATGAAGCGGAGAAGATCGACGACGTGGCAGCCGATGTAAGGGATCGTCCCGCCAAAGGTTCGCCGATCCTTCATCCACTCCCGTCTATTGCCCAGCTTGTACGACTTCTGTCCCGATAGCTGGATGGGTTCACCGATTACTCCACTGGCAACTATTTCTTTCATCGCTACAAACTGCGGCAAGTAGCGCATGATGAGCAGCATGGTGAGTGGGGTCCCGGTTCTAGCAGCAGCTTGCTCGACCGCCTCAAGCTGCTCCACGCTGACGGCGATCGGCTTCTCCGCGGCAGTAGGGATGCCGCGTTCGAGGCAGGCGGCGACAGACTCGGCTCGACGCCAGTTTTGGTCGCAGACACAGACAGCGTCAAGATCTTCGGCGTCCAGTAGGCGGCGGAAGTCGCGATACTGTGTTGCGGCCGCCAACTCAGGTATCCCCGACGCCCTTCGTTCTTGTTCGTCAGAACGGGTCTCTAACGCGACAATCTCGATGGCCGGATAGTCACGCACGGCGTTCAGGGCCTCGGAGAAGTGCCCCTCCAAACCGAGCAGACCGAGCCGGACCTTCGCCGGGAGACGAATTGGGTTTTCCGCCGCGCGAGCTGCCGCCCACGGGAGCGCGGCCAAGGCCCCGATGCGTAGCAGTTCGCGGCGATCAAGTGAAGGTGCCATTGATGGGAGGATTATACTCGCCTGCGACTCACTGCGCGAAGGGATTGCGTTCACGACGACGGCTGGCCTGGCCGATACGAGCGACGAAGCATATGGCGCTCCTACTCAAGAACACGCTCGCGAGGATATTCCAAGTACTTACCCCGGTCTCCAACAGCGAGGGACTAGCTGTCGAGAGGCGAGACGGCCCCCGAAGGCCGTCGTATCAGACCGCGCTGGTGGAATGGCACGACATGGAGAAGGGGGATCAGGCACTGGCAGGCCGGCTGGAGAACCGCTCCCGGAAGGGATATGGGCTCCGTACGCCGCGGCGAATCGCAAAGGGCAAGACGATACTTGTGACACCCGAGGACGAGGGGCCCGTCAAGGCAATCGTCCGTCATTGCTCGACAGTTGAGAGCGGCTGGTACATCGGCGTGGAGCTGGTACCGCACGAAAGTCGACGCAGCGACCGCGAGCCGATGCATTACGCGGCCCGAGTGACTTGCACTCGCGGTGGCAGAGGAGGCGACTTGGACGTCATCATCAAAGACGCGAGCGAAGGCGGCCTACAGTTGGAATCGCCGGTGCCACTAGCGGTCGACCAACGGATCGAGGTGTCCCATCTCAGCGCAAGTCGCGAAGGCGTTGTCGCTCACTGCAACCCACACGACGACGCCGATAGGATCGGCCTCCAATTCATTGGCCCGGCGCGTCCAGCGGTCCGGGTCAACTAGCCACTTGAGTAATCACCACGAGTTGTTGGGCGAGTCCCTTGACGCTGGTTACCGGTTCCTGACAGGTGAAGTCGCGGCAAATGTAGGCGGTCGGTCTCCCATCCACCGGAGTCCGCCCCTCGAAGAGAGGCAGTCCCGCGACATCCGACGCGTGTTCGAGGTCGATCCGCGCCACGATCTTGTTAGGTAGATAGCGAGAATGAATTTCATGCAGCAGCACTTGGGTCGCATCGTCATCGGCAGCACCGACGACGACGATCTCGACGAAGCCGTTGGCGTGCTCCATGGCTGCGGCCAGCAGACGTTCGCTTTGGAAAGGTTGATTCGCGGCGGCATCGCCGAAGAGCCGCAAGATGTCGCTTGCTTGCTCGCGGTAGGTTGCACGATCGACCAGTAGCGCGAGACGGAGCAGGTTGCGCGCCATCGTGGAATTGCCCGACGGCGTCGCGCCATCTTGAGAAGTCTTACTGCGCACGAGCAGACTTTCGTGGTCATCGGCCGTCATGAAGAAGCCACCGTTCTCCGGGTCCCAGTAGTGAGCCAAAGCGATGTCCATGAGCTCAGCTGCCTGGCGCACGCGAGCGAAGTCGCCGCTTGCCTCATAGAGAGCCAGTAGGCCTTCGATGACGAAAGCGTAGTCGGTGACGTATCCAATGAGTCGGGGATTGCCTTTGCCGAAGGCGGCCATGAGGCGTCCGTCAATGCGCATCTGGTCGAGTAGGAAATCCGCGGCGCGGTTGGCTCCGGTGATGTATCGCTGTTCGCCCAGCACGGCTCCGACTTTCGCCAAGGCCGTGATCATCAACCCGTTCCAGCCACATAGAATCTTGTCGTCAAGGCCCGGACGGATGCGACTCTCCCGAGCAGCGAAAAGCTTGTCACGCGAATCGCTGAGACTTGCGCGGACAGCGTCTTCTTCGACATTCGCTAGGCGTGCAATGGCCTCGACGGTGCGGGAGACGTGCAGAATGTTCTTTGGGCCGTGGGGTACGTGCTCGTCGCCAGGATGATTCCAGTTTCCAAAGTCGCTCACGCCGTAGTGCGAACAGAAGAGCGCGGCTGCGGACTCATCAAGTAGTTCGCGGATTTGCTCGACGGTCCAGAGATAGAACTTGCCTTCGAGCCCTTCGCTGTCGGCATCCTCGCTTGAATAGAAACCACCGTCGGGGCTGGTGAGATCACGGAGTACGTAGTCGCAGATACCGCGGGAGCGGTCAGCGCAGATCTGCTTGAGGTCTTTGCGTTCAAGCGCCTGCATGGCGTCGACGAAAACCGCCGCGACCAGCGCCTGGTCGTAGAGCATCTTTTCGAAATGAGGGACGAGCCACTTGGGGTCGGTCGAATAGCGGTGTAATCCTCCGCCGAGGTGGTCAAAGATACCGCCGTTGGCCATCTTCTCAATCGTCAACTCGACGGCTGAAATATTCTCGGCATTGCCATCGACCGCATGACGACGCAGTAGCAGGTCGATCGCCATCGACGGTGGGAATCGGTTGGAACCGCTAGGAATGCCGCCGTCGGTCGTATCAAATGCGCGGCGCAGAGCATCCGCCGCGGCGGCGATTCTTTCCTCGTCGATCAGGTCCATCGGCACGCCGCCGGAGTGCAGCCTCTGGACGACATCGACGACCTGGTCGCTGTCTGCGAGGAGCGCGTCGGGCATCTCTCGCCAACGTTTTGCGATAGCAGAGAGAACAGTCTTGAAGCCGGGTCGACCGTAGGCGTTTTCTTTCGGGAAATATGTGCCCGCAAACAGTGGTCGGAGATCAGGCGCTAGAAAAACACTCATCGGCCAGCCGCCTTGACCGTTGCCAAAAACCATCGTGGCGGACATGTAGATCTCGTCGAGGTCGGGTCGCTCTTCGCGATCGACTTTGATGGGAATGAAGTCCGCGTTCAGCTGGGCCGCAATGCCGGGATCTTCGAAGCTTTCATGCTCCATGACATGGCACCAGTGGCACGCGGCGTAACCGATGCTCAAGAAGATCGGTTTGTTCTCGGACTTCGCTCTCCCAAGTGCCTCTTCTCCCCACGGCAGCCAGGCCACCGGATTGTAGGCGTGTTGGAGCAAGTAGGGGCTCGTCTCGTGGATGAGGGCGTTGGCGGAGGGCTTTTCTGAGGACATGAGCGGCTTCTCGCAGGATATCAGGCAAGCTCTTACCGCCGTTCCTTGCCTCTCGGCATCAGATCCCGGCATAATTCGTTATGGTTCAAGAGCCACTGATCGAGGCGCTGACATTTGACGATGTCCTGCTGTTGCCCGCGTATTCCGAGGTCATCCCGGCTGAGACCAACACGCGGACCGTCCTAACCCGTAAGATCTCTCTCAACATCCCGATCGTTAGCGCTGCCATGGATACGGTGAGTGAATCGCGTCTCGCGATTGCGCTGGCCCGGCAAGGCGGATTGTCGTTCATTCATCGCAATATGTCGGTCGAGCGGCAGGCAGAAGAGGTGGACCGGGTGAAGCGTTCGGAGAGTGGCATGATCGTCGACCCCATCACGATCTCACCTGAGCAGAGTATTAACGATGCGCTAGCAGTGATGGCACGGTACAGCATTTCTGGCGTACCAGTCACTCAGAACGGCAAGCTGGTTGGCATCCTGACCAATCGCGACTTGCGCTTCGAAAAGAATTTCGACCAACGCGTCTCGGACGTGATGACGAAGGATAACCTCGTGACGACGAGCATCGGCACGACGCTCGAAGAGGCCGAAAAAATCCTGCACCAGCACCGCATTGAGAAGCTGCTGGTTATCGACGATGACTACGCGTTGAAGGGTCTGATTACAGTCAAGGATATTCAGAAGAAGCGGGATTACCCTTTAGCTGCGAAGGACGACAAGGGCCGCCTACTGGTCGGTGCCGCGATCGGTGCTACAGGGGACTACCTCGATCGGGCCCAGGAGTTGGTGAAGAAGCAAGTCGATGTGATTGTCATCGATACGGCTCACGGCCACTCGAGGCGAGTGATGGATGCGATCAAGGAGCTGCGTGCCGCGCTACCGGAGGTCCAACTGGTAGCTGGCAACGTCGCGACCGCCGACGCCGTACGGGACTTGATCAAGCTAGAAGTCGATGCCGTCAAGATTGGTATCGGACCAGGATCAATCTGTACGACACGGGTGGTTTCTGGGGCAGGCGTGCCGCAGATCACTGCGGTCTCGCAGGCAGCGCTAGCTGCGAAAGGCAGCGGTGTTCCCATCATTTCAGACGGGGGTATTAAGTTCTCAGGTGACGTGACGAAGGCGATCGCCGCTGGTGGGCACAGTGTGATGATCGGCAGCCTGCTGGCTGGAGCGGAGGAGAGTCCCGGCGAACGGGTACTCTATCAGGGTCGCACCTACAAGGCCTACCGCGGTATGGGTTCACTCGGAGCGATGACCGAGACCGGATCCAGTGGCGCTGAGCGCTACGGACAAGAGGCCACCGAGGGCGGCAAGTTGGTCCCAGAGGGCATTGAGGGCCGCGTGCCCTATAAGGGCATGCTCGGCGACCTGATTCATCAACTCGTCGGCGGCTTAAAGGCTGGCATGGGCTACTGCGGCTGTGAGACGATCGCGGAGCTGCGAGAGAAGACCCGTTTCATCAAGATTTCGTCAGCAGGCTTGCGAGAAGCGCATGTCCACGACGTGACGATCTCGAAAGAAGCGCCTAACTACCAAGTCGAGGGTTAGCGTCAGTCGACGATGCCGTGAGTGCGGAGCCAGGTGAAGGCGCGTTCAATCGCTTGATCGCGCGCTGGTATCGGTCCTTCTGGGTTACTGCCGAAGTCCTCGCCGGGCGCTCTCTCCAAATAGCCAACGGCTTGGTCGCAGCGCCGAATTCCACGGAAGGCGACACGGCGGTCTTCGAGAACAACGGCCAAGACATAGGCGGAGGTCCGAGTATCTGGGCCGGTCGCACGCTGCCAGAGCGAGCGGTAGTGTTCGGGGTTTCCAGCCTGGTATTTGCGAACGAGTGCCGCGTAGGCACGTAGGTGCCGTTCGTCTCCGAAGTCTCGGACGGTGTTTCCTGCGGCTGTGATGTCGTTGTAATGACTCTCGGGACTATCAGCAACTCTTAGCGCTCGCCCGAGCGCCTCAGGCAGAAGTTCATCGTGTCCTGCCTGCACCAAGGTATACGCAAGAGGGGATGACCCCGGGACGTCTTCGTTCAGTCCGTTACGAAGGCCAGCGATAAGGATTGGTTCTGATGCTAGATTCAGAACTGGGCCTCGACGGCCAGGGAAAAGCGGCATGTTGTCCAGAAGCGCGGTGGCTAGTAGTCGTACGCCCTGGGGAGATCGCGACAGTCGCTGCGTGGCGCGTTCAACGATGCGGGTCTCTGGCAATATCACCTTTCCTGTTGCGCTGTCGGTGAAGATCGGTTGGCCGAATGAGTAGAGGACGGCTATCGAGGCCCAACGTTCGAGGTCATCACCTACTGCGGCGTCAAGTTGGGCGTAAATTTCTGGAGTCGTTTCAGCTGCGGTACCCGACAGAAATGATTGAAGGCTCCTGGCGATATCGACGACTTCTGCAGCGGTACCTTGAGCCAGGACTCCCGCGATCTCGGTAAGCAGGTAATCCCGACTGTCCTTGATGTCATTTGGCTGGTTCAACGACTCGGCAGTTGCCCGAACGGTGAGCTGGGAGCCCCTGTCGCGGCTAAGACGCCAGAGCCCGTTGCTAGCACGGAGCGGGAAGACGTGAAGCTCATCTAGTTCTATGGAGGGAAGCGAAGGACCGAACATGACGCCACCACCGCCATTCGGATGCGAATAGAAGCGAATCCGAATCGTCTGGTGGGGTTCGGGAGCCAGGAGGCCTTCTGAAATGGAGCGGGATCGCAAGACCTCCACGACCGCAGTCGACTCGATCAAGTCGCGATTTGTTGACAAACTCGGTACACGAAGTAGCGGTCCGTGTTCAATGGCTGTCACCCACCCCGTGACAAGCACGGGTGCCACTTCGAACGATTCGATTGTGATGACAGCTTCCGGATAGGGATGCGCGAAGGGAGGGCCCAGCACCAGGGGCGCAATCAGCAGTAGCCATCGCATGTAACCCCTGACGCTTGAGTGGCGCGAAAGGTTCCCCGCAAAGCGGGTCTCATGGCAACGAATCTGGGAGAATACGGGTGGAGCGGAGCGCTACTCAATCATGTCTCTCGTCAATCTTGGCCCTACTGTCGTACCCGAAAATCCTTTCATCCGACTGAATCCGAACGACAACGTCGTTGTGGCACGTGCGTCGTTGCCTGCCGAAGAAGTAGTCGAGTTCGAGGGCGGCTCACTCAAGCTCAAACAGGCGATTGGGGCCGGGCACAAAGTTGCTGTGGTCGACATACCCAAGGGCGCCGTCGTCTACAAGTACGGCGTCGAGATTGGGGTCGCTGGAGAGACGATTCGAGCAGGCGATCTGGTCCACACTCACAACCTCGCGTGGGATATCGGTACGAAGGAGTATGAGTTCGCTACCGCGCTCACCGATCTGCCGGATATTCCGCTGCTCGAACAGAATACTTTCATGGGCTACCCGCGCCCGGATGGTCGCGTCGGGACTCGGAATTACATCGCGGTGGTCGGTGCCAGCAACTGCTCGGCATTCGTTGTGGAAAAGGTCGCTGCCGCGTTTGAAGACGAGGACTTCGGCGGCTCTGGGCTCGACGGCGTGGTCGCGTTCCCGCACGGTGACGGTTGCGGAAAGGCCGAAGGGCCCGACATGGACTTCTTGCGACGGACGATCGACGGAGTTGTCGACCATCCCAACATCGTCGGTGCAGTCGTAATCGGTCTGGGATGCGAGGTCAACCAGATTGGCCACTACATGCGTAGTGGCGACAAGGAGGGCTACGCTGCCCCGCGCCGTGGTTTCACGCTTCAAGAGAGTGGCGGCACCCGTCTCGCGGTGGAAGACAGCATCGAGGCGGTGCGGGAGTTGATTGCCGAGGTTGGAACGTTCAAGCGCGTTCCTTGCCCGGCGTCGAAGCTCGTCGTGGGTCTCGAATGTGGCGGCTCGGATGCTTTTTCGGGGATCGCCGCCAACCCGGGAACCGGCTATTTCTCCGATCTTCTGGTGAAGCAAGGCGGCACTGTCTGCTTGGCGGAGACGACGGAGGTCTACGGGGCCGAGCAGCTGCTGACGAGGCGAGCGGTGAATCGTGATGTCGGCCAGCGGTTGCTCGACATGATCGACTGGTATCTCGACTACGTCTCGCGCTTCAAGGGCGCCGGATCGTTTGATCAGAACCCGTCCCCTGGCAATAAGGCGGGTGGGCTGACGAACATCGCGGAGAAATCGTTGGGTGCGGTAGCAAAGGCCGGTTCGTCGAACCTGACCGCTGTCTACGACTACGCCGAACGGATCACCGAACCGGGCTTCGTCTTTATGAACACGCCCGGCTATGACCCGCCTTCGGTGACAGGCATGGCTGCTGGCGGAGCCAACGTTTGCATCTTTACGACAGGGCGGGGCAGTTGCTTCGGCTTCCCGAGCGTTCCGGTAGTGAAGATCGCGTCCAATTCCACGACCGGCAAATTCATGACAGAAGACATGGACATCAATGCTGGCACCGTAGTGGACGGCGAGGAGACGATTGCGGAGTTAGGCAAGCGCATCCATCAATTCATATTGGATACCGCATCAGGCCGCAAGACGTTTAGCGAAGAGTTGGGCCACCGTGAATTTGTGACGTGGCGAATCGGGCCGGTGCTTTAGGCCGGTCTGTGTAGCGGCTTCACGCCACCATGCCAGACATCGTGCGACGCTGGATCGAATCTCTGGGCATGCTGCATCCGGGGTCGGTGGACATTTACGGCAGTCTTCATTTCAGCCCAACTGATGTGTCTAACCCAGGCAGAGGGTACAAGGACGTGTCCGTGGGGCATCCATTCCTTGGTATTCACGACCAGGTAGGGAATGCTCCAGTTCTCGGTGTGCGCAAGCAGGTCGGTACATAGGCCGCAAGGGCCTTCGATCGTCTCGATGTGATAGGTCGTGATTTCTCGGACGCTACGCAGAGAAGAGACCGTGCGGGGAACTTGAGCAAGCTCACTTCCGACACGAATGAAGCCGCTGTCTCGACGATAGTCGGCACCACCATACAGAGCCTTCAGGCAGTTTTCCATTTCTGCCGATACTGGATGCACTTCACCGGGTGGAGCGACATCAGCTAACTCCGACCGCGAGAAGGAGACGTCGATGGTTCGGCTGTCCACGTCGGTGGACGTCACGCAATTGATCGGAGTGAGGGCACGTTCACCGGATAGCAGGCCGCCGGTGCGGACAACCATGTAGCGGACGGTCCAGGAGGCCTCCTCGACAAAGAAGTCCTCGACCTTGCCAATTCGCCCATCCTTCGCCTGCACTCCGTACCCAAACATGTGCTTGAGTCCTTGCATGAGATTCGCCTCCTCTTTTTATCTGTGTTGGTGGCGCTGATTATAGGTGATGAATAGTACAAAGTGTAGGAAAAAACGAGCCGCGTAGTAGGACCGGAATAGTTCTCGTTTGGCAGGCGCAGCTGCACTCAAACAGGAAATCGGGCTAGGAAAGGTGGACGACTTCGCCCGACCGTGCAGCTTCGTATACACCCAGAACAAGTTCGAGGGCAGCCAGTCCTTCTTGGCCGTCGATGAGAGGCCTCGACCCCGTGGCGACGGCTTGGCCAAAGTTGGCGAAATTGCGTTTGAGATTCTCGATGGGGATCGCCATCGGATCGGATGCACCGGAAGCGTCCGATGCCCCCTGTAGCGGCGCATCGTCACCAGGATCGTCTTGGACATCCCAGCGAACCAGCTTATCGCCTTCGATCGTGGCGGAACCCTTGGTGCCGTGGAGTTCAATGCGCTCGGAGTAGCCGGGCCAGAAGGCCGTCGCCGCCTGAATCACGCCCGTCGCGCCGCTCTCGAAAGTCAGGAGCGCGTTGACGACGTCTTCGGCTTCCATCTCATGGGCAGCCGCGAGGTGCCAATTGGCGGCGATCGTCTTTGTACGACCCGCAAGATACATCAGCACATCGAGGGTGTGAATACCTTGATTGATCAAAGCACCACCACCTTCGACTGCCCAGGTGCCTTTACCACTACGGTCGTAGTAGCTCTGTGGTCGATGCCATTTCGCGTAGCCGTCCGCCTGCAACAGACGACCCAGGCGACCGTCTTCGAGCGCTTTCTTGAGGAAGATCGTCGAGTCGTCGAAGCGATGCTGGCTGACGACACCGAGACAAATGTCGGCATCTTCAGCGAGACGAATCATCTTGCGGCATGCCTCAAGAGTGATGTCCATCGGCTTCTGCAGCAACGCAGCACGTCCCCGAGCCGCACACTCTTGGACGATCGCCAGGTGCGAGTCTGGGAAAGTGCAAACATCGATGTAATCTATGTCTGCTCGGCCTACCAGCTCTTGCCAGTCAGCGACGAAATCGGCGCCGTACTGCTCGGCGTAGGCGCGACCTTTCTCCTCGCCGCGGTTCGACACGGCAACGAGCTCATACTCCAACTCGGCGTAGGCCTCTGCGTGCTTGTGGGCTATCGCCCCGGTACCTATCAGTCCAACTTTCATGCTCGTGGGGCCAACCCTTGGTGGCCGATGTCGCTGCGATACTGCGCTCCATCGAATGAGATCTTCTCGACTGCCTCGTATGAACCAGAGAGGGCAGTACTGAGATCTGGGCCAGCGGCGGTAACGCCCAAGACTCTTCCGCCTGAGGTGACGAGACCGCCTTCCCGCAGCAGTGTGCCGGCGTGGAACACCTTCGCTCCGGTTGCGTTGGCTTCGGCGATACCAGAGATCGGCTTGCCCTTTTCGTAAGAGCCCGGATAGCCGCCCGAGGCCATCACGACACAAGCTGTAGCGCCGTCGTTCCAGCCGACTAGACTGGGATCGAGCGCACCACGAGCAGCCGAGGCCATTAGTTCACCGAAGTCGCCGTTCATGCGATAGAGCAAGGGCTGCGTCTCGGGATCGCCCATGCGAACGTTGTATTCGAGTACTTTCGGGCCGTCCGCGGTCATCATTAACCCGCAGTAGAGAAAGCCTTGGAATTTGGCTCCGCGCTGACGCATGCCATCCAACGAGGGCTCGATGATGGTATTCATGACCAGAGCCCTGAGGTCTTCGGACAAAATGGAATCGACACAATACGCGCCCATGCCACCGGTGTTCGGACCCTTATCGCCGTCGTAGGCGGCCTTGTGATCTTGGGTGGCACGGAACTCAAGGGTGCCCTCTCCGTCACTGAGGACGATGAAGCTCACCTCGCGTCCGACGAGGAACTCTTCGACGAGCAGGCGCTGACCGGCGGAACCCACGGCTTCGCCCGAAAGCAAGCGTCGACCCGCGGCTTTGGCGACCTCTAAATCGTGCGCCAGAATGACGCCCTTACCCGCTGCAAGGCCGTCGGCTTTGAGTGCAACGGGAACACCAATTTTGACGAGCGCGGCGTCGAGTTCTTCTGGGGTCTCGACGGTCTCTGCTACAGCGGTAGGAATTCCGAACTCTTCGAGGAACTGCTTGCAGAATACCTTGCTCGCTTCAAGTTGGGCCGCGGCCTGGGTGGGGCCGACGATGGCTAGTCCGTGGGCCTGAAAGGCATCGACGACGCCCGCAACGAGCGGGGCCTCCGGGCCGACGACGGTGAAATCGACTCCAAGGGTCCGAGCCAACCCCGCCATCTCAGTGGGGCTGCAAATATCACCCGGGATGCAGGAAACATCCATCGCGATGCCAGCATTACCCGTCGTGGCGTAAACCGCGTCGATCGAAGGAGCTTCGGCGAGTTTCCAGGCTAGGGCGTGCTCTCGTCCGCCTCCGCCAATTACTAGTGCTTTCATTGCAGGCTCGCCTGAATCACACACGAATCAAGTTCGGATCGGGGCGACAGAATAGGATAACAAGGATCAGGCATGAGATTGAGATCATTGACAGTTCCTCTATAAGTACTGTGTTATCACCAAGATAGAACATATCTCCCGTTAAGATACAATGAGAGTTCGGGCCCCGACGCACAACCCTATGGGATTCAATACGATGGAGCGCTACGACATTGTTGTCGTCGGTGCCGGGCATTCGGGCTGCGAGGCCGCGATGGCTGCAGCGCGCATGGGCCTGAGGGCTGCCATCGTCACGCTCAACGCGGACTTGATCGCCCAGATGTCTTGCAACCCAGCCGTCGGCGGGATTGCGAAAGGACACTTGGTACGGGAGATTGATGCTCTCGGCGGCGTGATGGGCTTGGTCGCCGATGCGGTCGGGATTCAGTTCCGTCTGCTCAATACGAGCCGTGGCCCAGCTGTATGGTCTCCGCGAGCACAGTGCGACAAGAGGCAGTATCGGGTGGAGATGCGTCGGCGGCTCGAAGAGGAGCCCAATCTCGTCATCAAGCAGGCGGAGGCGATTGATCTACTTCTCGAAGACCGGGCAGGATCGGACCGTCCGGTCTGCCGTGGCGTGCAACTGCTCGACGGTCGCAAGATCGAGGCAGCCGCGGTCATCATCACGACAGGCACTTTCCTGAACGGGTTGGTGCATATCGGCGAGACGACCTATCCGGCTGGTCGTAGTGGCGAACCGGCGTCGATTCCATTGGGAGAGCGGCTACGGATGCTGGGTTTTCGGTGTTCTCGCCTGAAGACGGGCACGCCACCACGCCTGGATGGGCGAACGATCGACTGGAACCGCTGCGAACCACAGCCAGGAGACGCAGAACCGACGCCGTTCTCCTTCCGCACCGGAAGAATCGAGCGGGAGCAGATCGACTGTCACATCACCCATACGAGCGAAGAGACAAAGCGGCTATTGGCGGACAACATTAAGCGTTCTCCGCTCTATAGCGGCCAGATCGAAGGTGTCGGCCCACGTTACTGCCCATCGATCGAAGACAAGATTGTCAAATTCGCGGACAAAGCCAGCCATCAGCTGTTTCTGGAGCCTGAAGGCCTCGATACCAACGAGGTCTACGTCAATGGCTTGTCTACCAGCATGCCCATCGACGTTCAGGCGGCGATGGTGGCGTCGATCCCTGGTCTAGAAAGGGCGGAGATGATCCGCCCTGGCTATGCGATCGAGTACGACTCGGTCGACGCCACGGAACTCGACCATACACTTGAAACCAAGCGCATCCAGGGTCTCTACCTAGCTGGACAGATCAACGGAACCACCGGCTACGAGGAAGCGGCCTGCCAGGGCCTCATGGCTGGTATCAATGCCGCCTTGGCGATTCAAGATAAGCCTCCTGTGGTGCTTTCGCGCACCGACGGCTATATCGGCATTCTTGTCGACGATCTTGTCACGAAGGGAACGGACGAGCCCTATCGCATGTTTACCTCGCGGGCGGAGTTCCGACTGCACCTGCGAATCGACAATGCGGATCAGCGTCTTACGCCAATCGGCCACCAAGTGGGCTCGGTAGACGACCGTCAGTGGGCGCAATACGAACGCAGCAACAACGATCGCAAGCGGGCGGCAGCGTTTATCGCCAAGCATCGCCCTGCACCGTCGGACGACGAGGCGCAACAGCTGTTTGCCCGGATAGGTGGCGTTCCAGCGGATCGAGCGACTCTGGACGGCTATTTGCGGCGTCCCGAGGTGTCGATCGGTGACATCGAGCCGGTGATTCGCAAGTACACGGGCCTCAGTTTGAGCCGCCCCGAGTGGAAGGCTGTCGAGACCCAGGTGAAGTACTCTGGCTACCTCGAACAGCAGAAGAAGCACGTGGAGCGGCTGAAAAAAGCCGAGGCTCGGAGTATTCCGGCTACTTTCCGTTATGCGGGGCTACCGGGCCTGTCGCGGGAAATGGTTGAAAAGATGGAGCGAGTACGACCGAGGACGCTGGCACAGGCCAGTCGCATCCCTGGAGTCACTCCCGCCGCCATCTCCATTCTCAACATGCACCTGGAGGCTCCCCGCCCTGTCCGCCTCGATGCCTAGGTTTGAAGCCGCACTTCGCCAGGTGGTCGAAGATCTCGACATCGCCGTCGATGACGTCGCGTTCGATCGCATGCTGCGGCACGAGGCACTGCTGCAGGCCTGGAACCCACGGGTGAATCTCACACGCATCACGGAGCCGGTCGAAGTCGCACGGCGTCATTTCGGCGAAGCACTGTTCTTGGCCCGTGAAATGGGGCTGACCAGCGGAACGATTGCCGATCTCGGCGCGGGAGCCGGTTTTCCGGGGCTTCCGATCGCTGCTTGGCAGCCTGCGGTCCAGGTGACAGCGGTTGAGTCCATGACAAAGAAAACGACGTTCTTGCGCGAGGTCAGTCGGGACTGGAGCAATGTGAGCCTGTTTGAGGGCCGAATCGAGGCGGTTGAAGAGACGTTCGACTGGGTCGTGATGCGGGCAGTCGCGATTGAGCCCCTGTTGGAGGAGTTGGCTAAGATGGCCCCGCGAGCGGCTTTACTAGCGGGGTCGAGGGCTTCAGAAGCTTTAGAAAAAACCGATCTTTGGACTCTGAAGCGCCGAATCGAACTCCCCTGGGATGCCCCTGGAGCGCTTCTGATCGCAGAAAGAGCGTAGGCTTCACGTTTCACGTGGAACATCTAGAGCACTTCCGTGTGCCCGCGTTCCACGTGGAACATCGTTGGCGTTTCACCTCTAGTCATGTGCTAATCTGGGGCGACTTTTCGCCAGGGGAGACCATTTGGCGCGTACGATTGCAATAACCAACCAAAAAGGCGGCGTCGGGAAGACGACGACTTCCATCAACTTGTCTGCCTCGCTCGCAGCGGCGGACTGTCGTGTACTCATCATCGACTGTGACCCGCAGGCCAACTCCACGGGTGGACTCGGTTTTCCGCACGACCTTGAGCGCGTGGGTGTGTATGAAGTCATCGTCGATCAGATGCCCATTGAGGCGGCGATCATGTCCACGGGGTTCTCTGGATTAGATTTACTCCCTTCTGGGCGCCACCTGGCTGGTGCAAATGTCGAGCTAGTTGGCCAGGAAGGCCGCGAGGTGCGCTTGTCTAGAGCGCTCGTAGCGATCCAAGATCGCTACGACTTCATTTTCATCGACTGTCCACCAGCACTTGATCAGCTCACAGTGAATGCGCTGATCGCCGCGGACTCGGTGCTGATCCCGATCCAATGCGAATATTTCGCGCTCGAAGGCGTTTCGGCGCTCATGGATACGATCGAGCAGATCAGAGAGGGACTAAATCCGAGGCTCCAGATCGAAGGGGTTCTCCTGACGATGTTCGATGAGCGTACAACGCTCACCAAGCAGGTCGCTGCCGATCTGAGGGATTTTTTCGGGGATGCGGTCTTCGAAACGGTAATTCCTCGCAATGTTCGCCTCGCGGAGGCTCCTAGCCACGGTAAGCCCGTGATGGAGTATGACCTACGCTCGAAAGGCGCAGACAGCTACTTGCAGTTGGCGCGAGAGGTTCTTGAGCGATTGGAAGCGAAAGCGGCAGGACAGGCGGCCCACTAGGAGCGATAGATGACGACCAAAGAAAAACCCACCTCTCCGGTATCATCGCGGAAAGCGCTTGGCAGAGGGCTGAATGCCCTGCTTCCGAATCGGCCTGTTGGCGGCGTGGCTGCGGCACCAGCGCCAGCACCCGAACAGGGTGAGCGGGTGCAGAAGATTCCGGTGGACTTGATCGACGCCAACCCCAACCAACCCCGAACAGTCTTCCGACCCGGGGCTCTCGATGAGTTGTCGCGCTCGATCAAGGAAGACGGGGTGATCCAACCGATCTTGCTGAAACCAGTCGGGAACCGGTATATGGTCGTCGCTGGCGAGCGTCGCTGGCGAGCGAGCAAGCTGGCCGGACTCGCCAGCGTGCCCGCAGTCGTCCGAGATGTGGCGAAAGAGAAGCTACTAGAGATTGCTCTGGTCGAGAATATTCAGCGGGAAGACCTCAACTCCATTGAAGTAGCCGCCGCGTTGCAACACCTGGCTCAAGAATTTCAACTCAGCCACGAAGAGCTAGCCGTGCGCACGGGCAAGGATCGCTCCACCGTCACTAACCTGCTTCGTCTTTTACGATTGCCAGCAGACGTCCAACAACTAGTCGCTGACAAGGAGATCTCCATGGGCCATGCCCGTGCTTTGCTCGGCTTACCTGAGGAAGACCAGCAACGGCGACTAGCGGAGAAGATCGTCCGACAGAACCTCTCGGTTCGCCAAGTCGAACAACTCGTCAAGCAAACGCAGGAGCCCTCCGAGCCGAAGGTGAAGCCTACGCCAGATCCAAACGTGGCGGCCGCTATCGCCCGTCTTGAGGAGTGCTTGGGAGCTCCGGTGAAACTGGTTGAGCGCGGTAGCAAAGGCCGCATCGAAATCGCCTACGGCTCCCCCGAGGAACTCGACCGGCTTTACTCTGTACTAACCGGCGACGACGAGTAGGACTACTTGTCCACGGCAGATTCGGCCTCGATCTGTTCGCTCAATCCCGCAGCTCTTGATCGAGCTAAGTGTAGTATTTTCTTATCGTTAACTACTCTTTGAAGCAGCGGCAGGAATTGTCTTGGGGCTATGATCCGACCTCGGTTGAAGGCAGCATGCAAGTCGAGAACCACACTATTCACGCCAAGGCGGTCGAATTGGACCGATCGTTCCAGGCTAATGAAGTAGCTCTCGGTTTCGGCGACTTTGGCAAACCAGCCAGCCAGTTCCCGAGCGCCCTCGTGCGGGGAGTAGACAAACTCCACTTGGTGGGTTTCACCTGAGGCACTCGTGTGGCGAAGGACTTTATCGCCGGAAGAGGGTGGTGGCCTCTTGGGAGCAGGCAGCGGATAGGCGAAGTATCCCAACTGTTTCGATATTTCGAAAAGGCGAGAAACGTCAACGGCGGGTGCCTGAAACTCCACAGGAAATTCGTCGTCGAGCGCTTCACGATAGACGACCCAGCCGTCTGCACCAACGGTGACGTCGAAATAGGGCGGCACACCACCCTCTTGATCCCTTGAGAAGAAGAGTTGCTCGAGGTCAGCTGCATTTACAACGGCAGTGGCAGTGCCAACGGCGAGCACGATTACTGTCAAGAAAAACCTACGCACGCGTCGACACCTTGGTCATTCTCGCAGACGCCGCATGCGGGCGAGGACTGCGAGTCGCGTGACAGATCGCGACGGCGAGCGCATCGGAGGCGTCATGGGGCTCGATGATCTCTCGGAGGCCGAGCAAGGAAGCGGTCATCAGCTGGACTTGTTGTTTGGTGGCGCGACCGTAGCCGACGACACTGCCCTTGATCTCTAGTGGCGAATACTCGCCAACGGTTAGACCGACCTCGGCAGCAGCTAGCATGACGACGCCCCGTACCTGAGCCAACTTGAGCGCGGATTTCGCATTCACTCCGTGAAATACCGTCTCCACCGCGAATTGCTCAGGGCGATCCCGCTCTAAGACTTCTTTCACGCCCACGTAAATCAAACGTAGCCGTTCGGCAAAAGGTTTCGTTGGAGACGCACGAATCACCCCTGCCGTCACCATGGTGTGGCGTCTGCCGTCGCTCTCGACCACACCGTAGCCGGTACGCTCGGAGCCGCAATCGATGCCCAGAATTCGCATCTAGAAGCCAGACGTGACTCGGCGGGGTCCGCTAAGCCAACAGTTGCTCTAATTCGTCGTCGTCGATGTCGAAGTTCGCATAGACGTTCTGCACGTCGTCTTGCTCTTCTATGGCATCGACCATACGTAGGACTGACGCAGCCTGCTTGCCGGTCAACTTGACTGTTGTCTGCGGCACTCGACTAATCGTCGCTGACGCTGGCTCGATGTTGATGCCTTGCAAGGCGGTCAGCAGTTGGTCATGCACCGTGAAATCCGAGACGATCAGCCAGTTGTCGCCTTCCTCCTGCATGTCTTCCGCGCCGGCGCCTAGGGCCGCCTCCATCAGGTCGTCTTCACCAATGGCACTTTTCGGTACCTCGATCAGGCTACGCCGATCGAACATGTAGGCAACGCAACCGTTCTCGCCCAAGTTGCCACCGTTCTTGGAAAACATGTGGCGCACTTCGCTGACCGTACGATTGCGATTGTCGGTAACCGTCTCAACGAACACCGCAACACCAGCCGGTCCGTAACCCTCAAACGTGATCTCTTCGAGCGACTCACCTTCGAGACCGCCGCTACCACGCAGAATGGCGCGCTTAATGTTGTCTTGGGGCATGGACGCCCCTTTGGCAGCGGTGATCGCCGTGCGGAGCCGCGGGTTCGCCTCGGGGTCCGGGCCTCCATGACGAGCCGCGATCTGAATCTCGCGAATCAGGCGAGTAAAGATCTTGCCGCGCTTCGCGTCAGTCGCAGCTTTTTTGTGTTTGATAGTGTGCCATTTTGAATGACCCGACATGGCTGACCCCCAAAGACGACTAGCGGAGTGAACGACGGCAAAGAACCGGACTCGACGACTGGTCGCTGCTCCAAGAATACCAGACCGCAGGCATGACTCAGCACGGCGTTATGATGGTGATTCCCATGGTTTTGCGTAGTATCTTCTTGGGCTTCTTGCTCGTTACCGGTACCGTCTCGGGGCAGGATGTCGAATTCGAGAAACGCGTCGAGCGGATCCTGGAGCGTCCAGCTGCACGCCGTGCGTTCTGGGGAATCCAGATCATCGACCTAGCGACCGACGAAGTCGTCTACCAGCTGAACTCCGAGAAACTGTTCATCCCAGCATCGAACGCCAAGCTGTTTTCTACCGCGCTGGCGCTCGCTCGATTGGGACCGGAGCGTCGCTTCTCTACTCAACTTGTAGCGGATACTGGCTTGACCGAAGACGGCACTCTCGACGCCGATCTCCGCTTGGTGGGTGGTGCTGATCCGAACTTTTCATCACGCATCCTGCCCTACGACCCGAAGATCGAGTATGGTCCGGATCCAATGGAGCCGGTACGCAATCTGGCCCAGCAAGCATATGACGCGGGACTGCGGAAAGTCACCGGTGACATCATCGGCGACGATACTCGGTTCGTCTGGACGCCTTACCCGTCGGGCTGGTCTATTGAGGACGCCACCTGGTCCTACGGTGCGCCGATCAGCGCGCTGTCATTCAACGACAACCGCATCGAGATCTTGGTTCGGCCCGGTGCCCGGGCAGGCAGTGCGGCTCGGCTGCGCGTCAAACCCTCGATCGATTACTACGACATACGCAACCAGACGAGGACCGCGACGACACGAACGGTTTCGAAACGCCTCAGCATCAAGCTTTCGCGAGACGAACGAGCATTGGAACTTTGGGGCGACATCCCCATCCGCTCGTCAGGCCGCGAACTCTCCATCGCGGTAGACGACCCTGCGCTTTTTGCGGCGGTCGCGCTCAAGCACGAACTCGAGACGCTGGGTGTTGAAGTCCTTGGTAAACCCCGAGCCGATCACTACGAAGCGTCCGACGTACCCGACCTCAAAGGCGGACCGCTGCGAAATCCCAGCACTTACCCACTTGAGTTGGCCTCCCTTGAGTCCGCACCGCTACGAGAGATTATCCAAGTTACCAACAAGACGAGCCAGAACCTGCATGCGGAGATGCTGCTGCGCGAGGTGGGTTACTCGCTGCGCGGTGTTGGCAGCCATGAAGCGGGCATCGAAGAGATGCGCACGTTCTTGAAGGACGCTGGTCTCAGTCCTTGGGAGTTTTTCTTAAGTGACGCGTCTGGGCTATCACGAAAAGATCTGGTCAGCCCCGCCGCTACGGTAAGGTTGCTCCGCCACATGTGGGATTCTCCTGAGCGTGATGCCTATGTCGAGAGCCTGGCCACGGCTGGGGTAGACGGCACTCTCGACTGGCGTTTCTCCCGCTCCCAAGCCCGGAGCCGTGTCCACGCCAAGACCGGCACGCTCTCTCATGTGACGGCGCTATCGGGCTATGCCACGACGCTCGACGGTCGGAACCTGGCGTTCTCGGTGTTCGTCAATAATTTCGGCATCTCGACTTCTTACGTCAGGAACCTCGTCGACCAGATCGTAATTGCTGCCGTGGAGTCGTCGCCTGCAGTAGTGCTCGATGCTGAACCCGCTGCGGCAGCCGCCGGTCAACGGTAACGCCTAGCGAACGACGGATCGAGCCGCCGCCACGTTGTCGCGCTCATCATAGACTCGGATGGCGAAGACGATACCACCTTCTTCGGCTGGCACGGAGACGTCGAATTCGAAGTCCAACGACATCGCGTCGAACACCTTCGACGTCGGGTCAACCGGTACCCAATCGCCACCATTGACTGAGTACTCGGCGCGGGTGAGTCGGCTGGCTGCGTCACTGGCCTCGAAGCTCACACGAATCCGATCGGCGGCGATGTTGACAGCCAAGTCGGAGATCGCCGGTGCGGCGTTGTCGATGAGGAATAGCTCGCTCTCACGGGAAGTGCTGAGCGCTTCCGCTGCAGGGTTGTCCACCGCGTCGGTCACGCTGAGGCGCAGCCGGTAGCGGCCGTCGGGCAGGGCGGTGGAGTCCCAACTGAATTCACTCTGCGAGATGCTGTCGCCGAGCGGCACCCAGTTCGCATCGCCCTCGCCACGAATCTCGATGGTAGTTTCGAGCGAATCGCCGTTGGGGTCTTCCGCCTTCCAACGCACCGCAATCCAACCCGGCGCCGCAATGAGGGTTTGGTTGAGTTTAGCCTGTTGAACGGTCCGCCTCGAAGCAGTGCCAAGAGGGGGCAGGCTGAGCGTATCTGGTCTCGTCACTGGCCGGTTCGTGACAAAGCGATAGTTGGCGCGTGTGACCTCGATATCCACAATGCGAGGCTGCCGATTGACAGGGCGGTAGTAAAGCCTAACGGCCTCAAGCACCGGCGACGTTCCATCAGCGTCAGCTCGCAGTGTTGCTCGGAACTGTGCATAACGAGCGGCGGGAACCTCAGCACCAACAGCGCTCCACTCGCTCCAGTTCTCTAGCGGACGATTCAGATTGCCCGACCGCAGGGAGAGGTCGATGCCATCCCCCGTAGCAGCCGCATCCCACTCGAGCACTCCCCAGGTGGAGAAGATTTCCGCATCGAGTAGGTCAGACTCGAAGGATCCTTCCTGTTCAAGTTCAGGGCCCAAGCGATAGAGCTTTCCGATGTTGCTCGCGCCGAGCAGCGCCTCGCCATTCGGCCCGGTCGCGATGACGGTGATCTGATTGGAGTCGAGAGTCGTCAGAAGTCGAGAGTCTTGCGGGGAATCCACGCGGTAGAGCCGACCACCCTCGCCAGTACCCACCAGTAAACGGCCATCGGCATCGAACCCCAAGGCGTAGACGACAGCAGCTGTGGACTCCCAAATGCTCAGCGGTTCGCCGTCGGCTGCGATGCGAGTTATCGAGCTACCGCCGCGCACTTGTAGCGCGATAGCAGACGGGGCCTGGCGGGCCGCCTGTGCGGCCTGGTTGGCGGAGGTCGACTGGTTCTGGGTGCCGTCCTGCGGCGCTCCTTGAGCCGGAGCAGTTGGCGCTGGTGCCGGAGCCGGTGCTGGCCGCCTTGGCGCAGTAGGCGGCGTCGCGGTGCGAGTACCCACACCTGCGGCGTAAACAGAACCGTCGGGGCCTACCACGATGGCGGTGACTTCTTTTTTCGAACTCTGGTGCAGAACGAAACCGTGCGGCTCAGCTCCTGATGCATCGATGCGCAAGATCAGTCCACTCGGATCCGTACCGATTACCAGGTGACCTTCCGCGTCGAAGGCAAGTGAGCGGACGTGTACCTCGCCAGTCTCAAAAAAGACCGTGCCCACGCCGTCGGGCTCCACGCGATGCACTTCACCGCGATCACCGGTAGCAATGTAAAGGGCTCCATCAGCACCGAATGCCATGTCCCAGACGTACGGCGTTTGCGGATCGTAGAACGTAGAGGACTCGCCGTCGGGAGAGATGCGATAGATCACCGCGTCGGGCGCGGCGGCAGCGTAGAGGTTGCCTACCGCGTCCAACGCGAGTGCGTGGATCTCGATGGCGTCCGTCTCGAAGAAAACCGTTCGCTCACCGTCGGGCGCGATGCGGATGACCAACGCCTCAGGTCCGGCAGCCGCGTAGATCGTCCCGTCTTCGCTGGCCACGATGTCCCAGAAGTAGGAGCCTGGAGTTTCGTCGATCTGCTCCAGGCGGGGAGCTAGTTCGAGCTTGCCGTCGCTGCTAATGCTCAGGCCACGAGCGGTCCCTTTCAGCAGTTCTTGCTCAGCACTTTGTACCCAGGTTCGAGTCTCTTCGGCCTGCACGAACCCACCGACCAGAAACAGACAGAGCAGCGCAATCGCGTTACAGGTTTTCATCAATTGAACCTTCGGAGAGACCTACCGGATCTCGATTGTTAGCGAGCGTTGCCCTTGGACGATAGCGTCTAGCTGGATCTCGGCTTCAGCGAGCGCCGAACCTCGCTGCAACGCCATGCGCCCCTGCGCGGTCGCGCGCATGACATTCAATGTGGTCGCGGGGACGTTGGGCATCTGCGTGTCGTCGATCGACGCGGAAGGGCTGCGATCCATCAACGCGATATAGAGCACATCATTTCGCCGCTCTTGGTTCAACAGCGAAACTGACTCGGGCAAGCTCAGCGTTCGGTTACGTGCTCCAAGCGCTAGCTGCCGTCGATTGTAAGCAGAGGAATCACCGACGACGAGCGTCAAGCGGCCCTTGGGGGTACCGACAGGGATCTCGATTTGAAATTCCTTCTCGACACGGCGACCGCGATAGGGCTGCAAGACCACCTTGCCATTGATCTCGTCTCCGGGGCGTGCCCGGCGCTGGTCGATCCAAACCTGATCGATCACCATCGTGCGACGCTTGGGAAGTAAGTCGATGTCGACCTCAATGGTCTCCATCAGAGGCATCTCAAGCGTATTGCCGTAGAGCCTCAAAAGCCGGTTGCCCAACGCGCTGGCTACCAGTAGTGGGACTGGTGCCGGTGACCCACTCGCATCGCTCAACATGGTACGGAACGCGAACTCGTGGTCGCCTTCGAAGTTGACCCTTGCATCGAGTCGGAAGGTGGATTCCTGGGCGAACTCATTGAGACCGAACATCGAATTGAAAACCGCCATCGTGACAAGCTGCGGCGTGAGTTTTTCGTTTTGGATCACGTCGTAGTTCAACTGCTTGGTGCTAACGATTTCATCATCATCACCGAACGTCCGCACGTTGACGCGGAGCGGTACCATCTCGGCGGACTCGCCCAGTACGCCTAGGATTCCCGAGTGGCGGTCTTGTCGTAACGCCCCAACGATGGAATCGGTGTTCGCCATCTTCACCGGCGACAGTTGCGAGGCCAAAATATGCACGACGCTCGCCGTCGCGATCGGTGCTTCCAGTCGGCCTGAATTGAACATCGGGTGGCCGAATGCCAGGATCTTCTCGCCGTCGTTGTAAGTCACGGTTCCGAGCCCGGTCGCTGACATATCGCCCGCCATCATCACGACCGAGATCGGTTCGCCAGGGTTCAAGTGACCGGTTGGGTCGACAACGTCAAGGCTGCGCGAAGCGAGGGCACCACCCTGCATCACGGCATAGCCACGTGAGCGGAAATAGCCGCTGAATATGTCGAGCGCACCTTGATGAGCACCAGAGAACGATAGCGGGGTCGCGATCGGTCGGGCCTCACCATCGATTCCCGGCGGTGAGGCATCGCGCAGGCCCCAGATGGCTTGCGCTAGATCGCCGTCCGGTGCTGCCGCTGCGAGCGGAGTCGATTTGTCAAATTCATTGATCTCAAGCATCAACTCGATCGGAGTGATGCCAGCGATCGCGTCTGGGGAAAACTGGCTGTAGCGCAGAGAAATCGCACCGAGCAGCTTGCCGTCGTAGTAGACCGGACTGCCGCTCATGCCGCCAGCGACGTTCGTGCGTTGGGCCTTGCCACCCAGTTTGGCGAGGACCACATCTTGGCGCGGACCGAAGGCGTTCCGCAAGACACCGAGGATCTCTATCGGAATCGGCTCGGCCGTGACGCCCGTGAAGGTGGTCCAGGCAGTCGCCCGCATACCCGCCTCGACCTGGTCGAGCGGCAAGATTTCGACAGGACCCGCCCGCGGTGGTTCTGGTCCCTGAGCCAGTGCCAAGCAGGCCGCCGCGATCCAGATGGTAATCAGTCGACTCAAGGGCATAGCGATTCGCTTCGAAGTGACTCGAAACACACTCGTTAGCATAACCCACGGCATCGAACGGCCTGGCTCGCAACTCCACCGGCGACGCTGAGTGATAGAATCCCCGCATGCCGGTGGGAAGCATTCGCCAAGCAGCTCGAAGACTCCTGAGAGAGCCGGGATTCTTCCTCACAGTATCTTTGGCGCTCGGATTGGGCATTGGCTGCGCGACCGTCGGCTTCAGTGTCGTCGAGACGCTTGTACTTCGACCGCTCCCACTAGCAGATCCAGATGGTCTGGTCGTTCTCACGGAACTAGACGGCGATGGCCGCTCCCGGGGGGGCTCGCTCGCGGCGTTGGAGGCATGGCAGAGCCGTACCGACACCTATTCCGGAGTGGCTGGTTATCGATTGCACGATCTCAATCTGACCGGACAAGACCGGCCAGAGGCGTTGATGGCGGCATCGGTAACTAGCGACTTCTTCGCTATTCTCCGTGAGTCGGCGTCCGTTGGTAGGCTTTTCGCAGACAACGAAGTGGAGAGCGCCGCACCCGTAGTGGTGCTTTCGCATCAATTCTGGAATAGCCGTTTTGGCGGTAGGCGCAGCGTCATCGGCGAACAGCTTCCACTCGGAGGGCGCCTCTACTCGATTGTTGGAGTCCTTCGCAGAGATTTTCGCTTCCTCGAATACGTCCCTGACGTTGTGATCCCCCTACCGTCGCGCCCGCGAAGCGTCGATGCCTTGCTCCGTTCCAACCTGCCGGTAGTCGTAGCGCGTTTGCAGCAAGGCGTGGAACTGCCGTACGCGTTGGCACGCACGAAGGAGGCCATGGAAGACCTGACACTCAGATTTCCAGGGGCTCGCACAGGGTGGGGCGCGGGACTCGAAACGCTACACCGTCGCTGGATGGGCAGTACCCATGCACCGGCCTTCATGATGTTCGCCGCAGTCGCTTTGTTATTGCTGGTCTCCTGCATCAACGCGGCGGGCCTAGTGCTGGCCCGAAGCATGAGATTGCGCCAAGAGATCGCCGTCCGCTCGGCACTCGGGGCAACGCGTGGGGCGATCGCGAAAGACTTCCTTGCAGAAGCAACATTGTTTAGTCTCTCGGGTTGCATCGTGGGGCTTGGGCTTGCTGCCTTGGGCCTGCAAGCACTGATCGCTGTTCTGCCCGCAGAGGTAATCAGTCTTGTTCCAGGCGAAGCTGCCAGTTTTCGTTTGAATCCCCTGGCCGCTAGTTTCGCCGTCGTCATCGCTGCTCTAACTGCAGTTCTATGTTGCTTCTCTCCAATGCTTCGACGGACAGGGTTCAACCTGGCCGATGCGCTTAGGAGCGCTGACAGGACTTCGTCTGGCGGCAACCACCGTGGGCGGGCCTTTCTGCTGGTGGGGCAAGTCGCTTTCTCAGTGATCCTGCTGGTAGCTGGCGGCCTGCTACTCAAGGGGTACTGGACAGCCCAACAAACAGAGGTCGGCTTTGAGACGCGGGGTCTCTTAACGATGTGGATGGGACTGCCTGAGTCGAGTTACCAAGACCACGCAAGTCGCGCCCGGCTCTACACGCGAGTAACAGAGGAACTTGGAGCACTCCCTCAAGTAGAGGCCGCCACCGCCGTCAACCTGCTTCCCTCACATGAAGACCAGGAGTTATCACCCTTCGCGGGCCCACAGGCATTCGGCAGCGATACTTCGCGATGGCCCCAAGCTGCCGCGAGAAGTGTGGCTGACAACTACTTCATCGCCATGCGCATTCCGCTCATGCAAGGAAGGCCCTTTGACTCGCGCGACAGCTGGGATGGTGCTCCGGTCGCAATCGTAAGTAGCAGCTTGGCAGCGTCACACTACGGCGGCGATGCGATCGGCCAGCCGATCCGATTGAGAGGTACTACCGGAGACATCGTCCTCGCTGGTATTGTCGGCGTTGTCGCCGACGTGCGCGCGCCTCTGCACCGCGGGTCTACCGATGTGGTCTACCGCCCGATTGGGCAAGCGCCGCCGATGATGATCTACTTCCTTGCCCGCACAGGTCAGCCGGAGGAAGTGTCGAGTTTAGCGCGAGAGATATTGTGGAAGACCGATCCGGCACAGCCGTTAGATGGCCCCTGGATGGTGAATACCCTACTGACCGATCGGTTGGCGGTTCACAGACTGTCGTCGTCCATGGTCATGGTCTTCGCCTTGAGTGCGCTCTGCCTAGCCGCTTTCGGTATCTACAGCGTGGTGGCGTATCTCGTCTCGTCGCGCCGCAAGGAAATCGGAATCCGGCTCGCTATTGGAGCGAGCCCGGCGAGCGTCTCACTCCTCGTCTTGGCGCGGGGTCTTGGCCTCGTCGTGTGGGGCCTTACCACCGGACTGGTGGCGACGTTAGCTCTCTCGTCTGCCCTCCGGCCATACCTTCTCGACGTAAGCCAATTTGATCTATCGATTTACCTTGGCGTAGCCGCGCTGGTCATCGCAGTTGCCACTGCCGCATGCGCTGTCCCGGCGAGGCAAGCATCCAAGCTAGACCCGATCTCCACTTTGCGCCTGGATTGAAGCGGCAACAGTCGACATACCGAATGGATTGCCTGAGCCCGGCTGTTGCAAGATAGGGGTTCGAGGGCTCCTTGGCATACCCCGCTCCCATTCGTATTACCGTTCTCGGTTCTGGTACCAGCGTCGGTGTCCCGACGATTGGTTGCCCCTGCGCCGTCTGCCATTCGGATGACCCGCGTGACCAACGTCTGCGGCCGTCGATCCTCGTCAGCTATCCTGCCGATGGGCGCGAGCGTAACGTGCTCATCGACACGACGCCGGACTTGCGCCAGCAGGCGCTGAGCGCGGGATTCACCGACCTCGACGGGATCCTCTATACCCACTCACATGCCGACCACATCATGGGGCTCGACGACGTTCGCCCGTTCAACTACGGTCGCAAGGAGCGGATTCCAGCGTATGGTCGACCCGAGACGATTGACGTCCTCGAACGAATGTTTGCTTACGCCTTCATCGAGGCCGAGACGCACCCAGGCGGACTGCCCCGAGTGACCGCTCATCGCATCGGGTCTGATCCGGTTCGACTGCATGGACTCGAATTCACACCTGTACCGATTTGGCACGGCAAGAACCAGATCGTGGGCTATCGCTTCGGACAAGCGGCCTACCTGACAGACAACAGTGATATTCCCGAAAGCTCACTGCCGCTGCTCGAAGACTTGGACGTCTTGTTTCTCGACGCGCTACGCCGGGAGCCGCATCCGTCCCACTCGACCGTAGATCAAGCGCTTGAGTGGGTAGAGAAGCTGCGCCCCAAGCGCGCCTACTTCACGCACATCTGCCACGACCTATCGCACGCGAAGGTGAGCGCCGAGTTGCCTGACGGCGTGGAACTTGCCTACGACGGCCTTTCAATCGAGATCGCAGGTTCAGGACTCAATGCTTAAGGTCTACCGCTCGCTCGACGAGTTCCCGTCAGATTTCGGGCCAAGTGTTGTCACCATCGGAAACTTCGACGGTGTTCATCGCGGCCATCGCAAGATTCTGGAGATCGCTTCCACGGCGGCTAAGGACCATGGTTGGCGCACCGCAACGCTCACGTTTGACCCTCATCCGCTCCAGGTAGTCGCCCCGGATCGAGCGCCGCAGGTGATGACGACAATCGAGCAGCGCCGCGAGTTGCTACAAGACCATGGCGTCGACGCCATGGTCGTCTTGCCGTTTACACAGGCGTTTTCAAAGCAGTCGCCCGAGGAGTTTATTGATCAAGTACTCGTACGCGGTCTCGGGTGTGCATGTGTCGTCGTCGGGGGAAACTTCCGCTTCGGACACCGACAGGCAGGCGATATTGATACCCTGAAGGGACTTGGACGGCAGTATGGCTTCTTGAGCGAGACGGTTGGACCGTTTCGAATCGGGGGCCAAATCGTCAGTAGTTCGCGGATACGCGAAGCTGTCGCCGCCGGTAGGACCGACGTTGCACGTCGGCTGCTGGGTAGGCCATTTGAGTTGGCGGGAGAGGTTGTTTCCGGACGGGGCATCGGCTCGAAAAGCACTGCCCCGACCCTCAATCTCGAACCGCAAGTGGATCTCTGGCCAGCGAACGGTGTCTACGTAAGCGAGACCCGTGAGTTGTCGGGGCCACGACGCTGGCGGTCCGTGACGAACGTCGGTGTGAGACCAACATTTGGCGAGAGCGACCGGACGATCGAGACACATCTACTCGATCCGATCGGAGGCGCGTCGCCAGCAGCGATCGGAGTTAACTTCTTACGGCGCTTGCGAAACGAGCAACTGTTCGAGTCCTCCGGATCCCTACGTGAGCAGATCTATCGAGATATCGCGGAGGCCGAAAGGTATTTTCGGTTACGCGACCGGATCCAAGCCCGTGCGGTGTAGCGGTCGTTGATGTATTTTGATCCCGCCCTGCACGTTAACCGGTGCGCCGAGGCGACCTTCCAGAGTAGAGACACAATTTCATGAGTGTGAAAATTTCCAAAGAAAAAATTGAGCATATGAAGGTGCTCTCCAACGAGCACGGTGTCATCTCCGCTGCCGCCATGGACCAACGCGGCTCGCTGCAAAAGTCAATCGCCGCTGGCAAGGGCATCGCCCCTGACGACGTCACCGACGAGATGATGACCGAGTTCAAGGTCGCTGTTTCGAGGGTCCTGACCAAGCACGCCAGCGCCATCCTCCTCGACCCACAGTGGGGCATGCCTGCCGCCGATGCGCGCGCCGAGGGCTCGGGCCTGCTGCTCAGCTACGAGAAGAGTGGTTACGACAACACCCGTCCGGGCCGTCAAGCCGACCTGTTGCCCGAGATGTCGGTGCGCCGCCTCAAGGAAGCGGGCGCCAATGCCATCAAGGTACTGATCTACTACTCGCCATTTGCCGAGAAGTCGATCAACGAAGAGAAGCACGCCTTCATCGAACGCATTGGTGATGAGTGCCACGCTAACGGCATCCCCCTGTTCTTGGAGTTCATCGGCTACGACACCGACGGTGGCGACGAGAAGGGCTTTGAGTTCGCCAAGAAGAAACCGCAAGTCGTCATCGACTCAATGCGCGAGTTCTCGAAAGACCGTTACGGCGTCGACATCCTCAAGGTAGAGATTCCGATCAACCTGACCTACGCCGAAGGTGCTTTGGCATTCAAGGGCGAGAAAGCGTACAGCAAAGAAGATGTTCTTGAGCACTTCCGCACTGCGGCCGAAATCGCCAAGCGTCCGTTCATCTACCTGAGCGCTGGCGTCAGCAACCCCGAGTTCACCGAAGCACTTGACTGGGCCACCGAAGCCGGTGTTGCCTTCTCTGGTGTCCTGTGTGGTCGCGCTACTTGGAAGGACGGCATCCCGGTCTACGCCGAGAAGGGCGCTGCGGCGCTTGAAGAGTGGCTGCTCGACGAAGGTGTCAAGAACATCACCGCCGTTAACAACGCAATTGCCAAGGCTGCCCCTTGGTACAGCTTCTACGGTGCAACCTCCGCCGACGAACTGGCAGGTTAGTCTTTCTTTCGATGAAGGGCGGGCCAAAACTCGGTCCGCCCTTCATATCCTCTCCCTTAGTCCCTTCCCTTGTTAAACCTCATCGAACGCGTACGCCTCGACTGGGTCTTGGTCCGGCCAAGCCCCGTCCATGGCCTCGGCCTCTTCGCGCAAGTCTCAATCCCTTCGGATAGCTACATCGGTGACTATGACGGCCCCATCGCCGAAGACGATGGTCGCTACGTCCTGTGGGTCGAGGACGACGGCGGCGAATGGACCGGCATCGATGGCCGCAACGCGTTGCGGTACATGAATCACAGCGCAACCCCCAACGCGGAACTGCACGGCGCGGAACTCTACGCTCTATCCGACATTGAACGCGGCAGCGAGATCACCATCCACTACGGAGAGGACTGGGAATCGCCGTCGCCCTCAAGGGGTCGGGCTCTGTAGCCGGACGGAAGACCGCCGATTCCACCACAGATAGCAAGCCATCAACGGCAAGAGCAGGAGCGAGAATCCTCGCGACGCGGCCCAAGCCGTTGCCGCAAAAGCGCTGGTGAGTGGCTGTTCGCCCGTCAGCCCGGCCATCGCACGAAACGTCGCGTCCTCAAGTCTCAAAGCTGTCAGCGCGGCGACAGCAATCGATACCGGCAGAAGAGTAGCGACCACAGCTCTTGCCAGTGGAAGCCTTCCCAACCGCGTGAGAAAGAACAACAGCAGGCTGAGCCTCCAAAGGGACACAAACACCACAAAGGCGAGGTTCAGATGCTGTGCGGTCTCCGGTGCGAACAGCCGCTCGACCGGAATAGCGTACACAGCCGCTGGTGGTGCCGCCAACGTCAGGAACGTCAAGACTCGCTGGTAAGACCAGTTCGCTGGCCCGAACGGCCCAGCAATTATCCAGACCACCGCCGCCAGACCAACAACGAAGGCGATGGAAACGAGCCCGGAGGCCTGGACCAGCGTCGCATCGGCCACATCCCAATGCCGCCCCATTCCGACGAGCCAGGTCGCCACCAAGCCTACTATTAAGTGCCTATAGTCGAGGCCTATCAGTTCCTCCCGCGTCGAACGAAACGTAAGGGCGCGAAAGGCGGTCTTCACGGTCTCCAAGTGCTGTTTCAGTTCCATTGCTAGTTATCCTCCATGCGCTTTCTTGTACGGACTGATGCTGACTCGATAGGCCATCAGAGCTAGCGCCACAAGCACGCTAACGGCAGGGATCGGGAGCAGGTATTTCAATGGCTGATAGACCGCCGCAGAAACAAGAACGAGCGGCAGGAACACGTTCCCGAAATTCATTGCCCCTGTCGCCCAACGGCCCGCACCACAGGTCTGCTCGAAGGATGCTAACTCGCGCACGAGAAGCAGGTTGAGCATGCCGAGGCCAAAGCAAGCGATGTGCCCCAGCCGAAGCAATCGCCGCGCCGGATCGGCATAGTCACCGATGAAGCTCGGTGGGGCAATGGGGCCGTCGAACGACCAGAGACCCATCAGCAGGCCGAGTAGCACCCCCACAACCATGCCGGTCCACGCAATGACCTTGCTTCGTTGCCCAGGCTGTATCGCTCGCACTCCCTCGACATGGCTTGCTGTCTGTAATTCTGTAACGCTCATCAGTTCATCCTTAGGCGGACACGGACACTCGCCGGCGTCCGTAACACTCTTTGCGGATCTGTTTCCGCGCTGCGGACTCGGCCGGGCTGTACATCTGCTCCATCAGTCCTCGGAACCCAGTCTCGAGCTCTTGCGGGCTCATCAGTTTCGGTTGATAGGTCACGTCAAACAACGTGCATTCGTCCCAGAACTCCGGACGCAGCAGTCGCCCTTCGGCTTCAAGTGTTCGGTAGAGCTGAGTGCCCGGAAACGGAGTTAGGAGCGTGATCTGAACCTCCGACAGGCCGCTCTCTCGCACGAACTCCCGAGTGCGATCGAACACCGCGTCGTCGTCGTGGTCGAAGCCTAGAATGAAGCAACCGTTGACGGTGATCCCGAACGATTGGATCTTCTCGATCTTCGTCACGTACTCCGAGAACTGTTGCTGTTTCCAGCCTTGACTGTCTGCTTCATCTAGGGCGACCGGCTTTGTCGACTCCAGGCCGACAAGCAGTTGCGCGCAACCGGAATGAGCCAAGGCTTCCAAGAGTTCATCGTCATCCGCGACAGAAAGGTCCGTCTCGGTAAACCACCGCACGGGATACTCGGCAAAGAGTTCGCACAGCTCCCGCGCCCAGCGTTTGGAAACGAATGTGTTGTCATCCGCCAACTCGATAAACGGACGCGGCCACAGTTCGAGGATCGCCTCGAGGTCCCGCCGCACCAGATCGATTGGCTTGATCTTGAAGGGCGAAATCAGTCTCGACGCCCCGCAGAACGCGCAGTCGAGCGGACATCCGCGCGTCGTTTGCAGCGTGAGCCGGTTATAACGTTCGATGTCGAGTAGGTCATACCGAGGCGGGCGGGCGTCGGCCAGACTGAACCGGCGTCGAGCGTTGAAGGACGAATAGAGCGCCCGCATGCATCCCGCTTCGAAATCCGCGAGAAGTTCGGACCACAGCAACTCACCCTCTCCCTGTATGACGGCATCCGCATGCTGCGCCGCTTCGTGCGGCATCGCGCTGGCATGCAGGCCGCCGATAACGACCGTTGTTCTTGTCTCCCTCAGGCCATCAGCAATCCGATACGCATCGAGAACTCGAGCGGTCAGCGAGGAGATGGCGACGAGGTCGTAATCCCCTCGCACGATCTGATCGACGGCATCGACCGACAGTTCGTCGATCTCACGATATTCCGTCTCCCAATGAGCAGGGGTATGGGCCGCCAGGGTCAGTAAACCGAGACTGGGCAGAGACGCGATAACCTCTCCACGTTCGATGAAGCCAGGCAAACTCATCCCGAGTTCGCGCAACTCATCGTTCTTGACACGCACGCCGCTCATGGCGAGCAATAGCACTCGATAGCTCTTCATCAGATCGCCTCCTGTTGCAGTGGTACCGCCGCCAATCGCGGCACGCGCAGTCGTTGGGCCGCCAGAAAATAGAGCACGCAACCGGTCGCGGCCGCCGCGACAAAATGCTTGAACGTATGCCCGCTCCAAGACCCCGTGAGGGCGTAGAGCGGGACGTCGAGCACCTCGCAGATCTTCGCCGCCCCATAGAGGGCCCAAGTCAGCAAAAACGCTCGCGCCGCAGTTGAACCGGCGCCGAATAGGGTGATGATGATCGGGATCGCCAACAGCGGATAGAACTGCACCAACAGGTACAGCCGCAGGTCCCCTACTCCCGCCAGCTCGGTCCAATGCCACTGCACGACACTGAACAGCCCGATCAGAACCATCGGGACCAGTAATATTCGTGCGGCACGCCTGCTGACGAGTTCAGCGACAACGATCGTGAAAAACGAAGTGAGCAACAAGCTGAAAACCAGCCGGTCCCAAACGAGCGTGCCGTTGCTCGGGTCAGCGTGATAGTAAGCCGATCCGAAGCAAGTCAAGAACTCTCCGAAAAAGAAAACGAAGTAGGCCGCCCATCTGCTCCAGCCTCCGTGAACCGACAAACGGCGAGCGTTTCGCAGCAGCCAAACGCAGCCAGCTAGGCCGATGAAGGCGAAGGGAAGGTTCGATACTACGTTCCAGAAGTGAGGCACGCCAGCTAGGCTGCGTTGGTCGGCGAAGTCGTGGTAGCCGAGCGACTGAGGGATCGCTGGCGATAGAGCGACGGCACCCAGAACCAGGATGCTCAGGCCGATTAGGAGGCCGATCCTCCAGCGGCGGTCTGTCGTCGCGTACGCTGAAACGGCCCTCAATAGTTGACTTGGTATTGCCATACCAGGAGCCTACGGGGGCTAGCGCGTATCGCCAACAGCTAGCGTGACGGTTTCTGAACTGTCACAATCTGGTGGGCATGGCGTTAGACATTCGAATTAGTAGAGACAGCGACGTGCCGCTCCACCAGCAGCTGTCGGCGCAGATTGTATTGAGGATCGGAACCGGGGACTTGAAGCCGGGCGATGTTTTGCCAAGTATTCGTGGCCTGGCTCGGCAGCTGGGCATCCACCACAACACGGTCGCCGAGGCCTACCAAGATCGAGTTCTGGGAATGCTGGTCGTCAAACGCCCCGGAAGTCGTTTGGTCGTACGGGACCGCTCTCACCAATCGCCGGGACCAGCAGGCGATCTAGACGGCGTCGTCGACATGGCGATTCAAGTCGCCCGTGAACAGGGCTACAGCACGCAGCAACTCGTAGAGCGTTTTCGTGAGCGGCTTCTAGCCGCGCCGCCGGATCATATCTTGGTCGTTTCTGACGATGCGGGAATGCGTCTGATCCTGCCCGCGGAGTTGAAAGGGCGGTTTGACCGCCCCATCCAGGCTTGCTCGCCAGCCGAAGTAATTTCGGATCGCGACCTGCTCGTTGGCGCGTTATTGTTGAGTCCCCCGGGTCATCTGCCCAAATTCGATGGAATTACACGGGCCGAGCGCCCTGCCTTTCCCATCGTCTACGCTTCTATAGCGGACCACATCGACCGGATCCGACAGCTCGCCGGGCCGTCGCTGATTGCAGTGGTCTCGATCAGCGAGTACTTTCTTGAAACGGCCCTCGCAGTCTTTGCACCAGCCGCTGGTGACCAGCATTCTCTGCGCGGTGTACTGCTCTCACCGAACGAAACCGATTCGGTAGGTGCGGCGGATCTCATCTTCTGCGACTCGTTGGCGTATACCCTAGTTCGTGATCGGCACCGTAAGACCACCGTTGTGCGCCATCAACTGATTTCGACTGCCTGTCTTGACCAGATCGCCGGGGTATTATCCGAAGATCAGTGGATACAGTCCTGATGCGATAGGCGGACCAACGCGGTACGCAACAACCGCGCTTCAGTCGTCGCTGCCTAGGAACCCAGTCAGAGCTCCGAGGCCTCTAGACTCGCCGCCACCGCTCTTGGCTCCAAGACCACCACCGAGCTGTCGGCGCAGCTTCGAGAGTGTCATGGTCTGGATGATGACTTTCCCTGGACCGGTCAGCGTCGCTAGGAAGAGACCTTCCCCGCCGAATATACTCGTCGCGATTCCTCCGGCGAACTGCACGTCATAGTGCACACTCTCGTCAAAAGCAACGATGCAACCGGTATCGACCTGCAGCACTTCACCCGGTTTCAGCTCAAACTCCACGAAGTCTCCACCAGCGTGGATGAAAGCGGTTCCCGGCCCGGTGAGCTTCTGCAGGATGAAGCCTTCACCTCCAAACAATCCAGCGCCCATCTTCTTGGTAAAGGCTATACCTAGCTCTACGGTCACCTCGGCCACGATGAACGCATCGCGCTGACACAGCACGGACTTACCGGCAGGTAAATCGAAAGCCCGGATACGTCCGGGGAACTCTCCAGCAAAGCCAACCTCACCCGCGCCGCCGCTGGTTTTGAAGTGCGTCAAGAACAATGACTCGCCCGTCAACTTGCGCTTCAGCGCACCCATCAATTTTCCACCGAGACCCTCACCGGTCATTTTGGTCTCCCAATTGACGTCGGGCGTCTTATAGACCATCTTGCCCGCCTCGGCGATGATCTCCTGGCCCGGCTTCAGGTGGATGCGGACGCATTCGAGATTGTCACCCTCGATCTCGTACTTCAAGGGCTCAGCCGCAACCGCCGGGGTCGTTGGAGTGGCCGTTGTGACCTCACCTGAAGGGGTTCCACAACTACCGCAGAAGCCCGCGCTGTCATCGATCTGGGTGCCGCAATTCGTACAAAACGCCATACAGGCGAGCATATCATGGGCCCTTTCCGCTCGCTTGCCAAGCGCATTTCTGGCGGGAGTCTAGCCGATCCGTCGGACGGCAGCTCCGACTCCAGCCAGCTTCTCTTCCAGCCGCTCGTAGCCCCGTTCTAAATGGTAGAGTCGATCGATAATGGTCGTGCCTTCAGCAGCTAGGCCGGCGAGCACCAAGCCAGCACTGGCCCGCAAGTCCGACGCCATCACAGTCGCGCCCGAGAGTTGCCCACCGCCGCGAATCGTCGCCCGGTTGCCGGACAACTGAATCTCCGCACCCATCCGCGCCAACTCAGCGACATGCATGAAACGGTTTTCGAAAATCGTCTCCACGACATGGGAGTCGCCTTCGGCGGCAATCATCAACGCCATCCACTGCGCCTGCATGTCGGTCGGGAAACCCGGATGTTCCTCAGTCGTGATATCGACCGGATTCAGCATGCGCGATCGTCGAACCCGCAGTGTTGTCGAATTGACCTCTTCAATCTCAGCCCCAGCCTGCTTGAGCTTGGCAATCACCGCTTCCAGGTGGGCAGGAGCGACTTCTTCCAAGGTGAGATCACCGCCAGTCAGCGCTCCGGCGATCATGAATGTGCCAGCTTCGATTCGGTCGGGGATGATTCGATGCTCGGCACCGTGCAGACGATCCACGCCTTCAATCCTGATCGTGGACTCACCAGCACCCGTGATGCGAGCGCCCATCGCATTCAGCAACTCGGCGAGGTCCACAACTTCCGGCTCGCGAGCCGCGTTCTCCAGAACCGACTCCCCCTTGGCCAATGCACTGGCCATCATCAGGTCCTCGGTGCCCGTCACCGTCACACGCGGAAACGTCACCGTCGCACCCACCAAGCCATCGGGCGCAACCGCCTCGATATAGCCCGCCTCTTGCCGTACAGACGCTCCTAGCTTCTCGAGGCCCGCCAGGTGCAGATTGATCGGACGCGCACCGATCGCGCAGCCCCCCGGCACCGAGACCCTGGCACGACCCGTGCGAGCGACCAACGGTCCCAAGACGAGGCTCGACGCACGCATCGTCTTCACCAACTCATAGGGAGCCTCGGGTGACTCGATCTCGCGAGTCACGATCGTTCGCCGCTCACCGTCAACTTCGATTTCGGCACCCAGCCTCCGGAGCAAGCCTTCCATCGTCTTCAGGTCCGCTACCGAAGGGATGCGGTCAAGTACGACCCGCTCACTGGTCAGCAGCGTCGCCGCCAGCGCAGGCAGCGCGGCGTTCTTCGCACCCGAAATACGAATCGAACCCTCTAGCCGACGGCCACCCTGTATTTCTAACTTCTTCATACCTCGTCCTGCGTGGCGCTCAGCGCGCTCCTCAGTACCCCTTCATTGGTCTCCAGCAACTTCTCCGCCGACTGTAGGTCCAGGCCCGCTACCGTCATCAACACAGCCACGCGTACGTCCTTCGCCTGTTCGAGGGCCTCACGAGCCACTCTCCGATCGACCTCGGCCAGCTCGGCCACCATGCGTTCAGCACGATCCCAGAGCTTTTCGTTCTTCAATTGCACGTTGACCATGCGGTTGCCGAAGACGCGTCCTGTACGGATCATCAACGCCGTTGAGATCATGTTGAGCACGAGCTTCTGCGCTGTACCGCTCTTCATTCGCGTCGATCCTGTAACTACTTCAGGACCGACCAGCGGGGCGATTGCAACATCGGCATGGTCGTTTAAACGAGCGGCTGGGTTGGTAGAAATCGCGGCTGTCCACGCGCCTCGCTCTTGCGCGAAACGGAGCCCGCCGTAAACGTAAGGCGTGCGACCGCTGGCCGCTATACCGATCACACAGTCACGGTCAGAAAGTCCGTGTGCTTCGAGTTCTCTGACCGCTCCGACCTCGTCGTCCTCGGCACCCTCAATCGAACGGATCAACGCTTCCGGGCCGCCAGCGATCAGCGCGATAACGCGCCCTTCCATCAGGCCAAACGTGGGTGGCAACTCAGCAGCGTCCAAGACGGCCAGCCGACCACTCGTCCCCGCACCAACGTAGAAGAGCTTCCCACCTCGCTGGAAACGCTCAGTGATCGCGTCAACAGACGCAACGATCTTCGGAATCTCTGCTTCGACCGCCGCTGCGACAAGCGCATCCTCGCGGTTGATAATCGTCAGCATCTCGAAGGTAGAAACGACGTCTATCCGTTCACTCGCCGGGTTGCGCTGTTCGCTCGGAAGCTTTTCGATCACAAGTTTTCGCAGTATATCAGCGGGTTTCACTGAACTCGCTTCGTAGCTTGGCGAGCGTCTGATCTAACTCTTCGGGTACGACCCGCGTCTCGCCGATCACCGTCATGAAGTTGGCGTCCGCAACCCATCGCGGCAACACGTGCATGTGGATATGCCCAGCCACACCAGCTCCTGCCGCTTGCCCCACGTTCATGCCAATGTTGACGCCCTCGCAGCGGTACTGTCGACGTAACGCCCCTTCCAGCCGCTGAGTCAGCCGCATCATTTCTTCGAGCGTCGCGGTCGGCGCACCTTCAAGCGTCGCGTGGTGCTCGTAAGGAATCACCATTGCGTGTCCACTCGTGTAAGGGTAGCGATTTAGAACGACATAGTTCCGCTCACCCCGATACACCACCAAGTTCGAATCGTCTTCCGACGATTCCGCGATACCACAAAAAACGCAGCCGTCTTCTGCCGCTCCGCTCTTGATGTACTGATATCGCCAGGGGCTCCAGAGGTAGTCCATCGGCCCAGGACCGTTAGGAGTCGGAGTTATTGAGAGGCTGCGCAGCGGGCGGCGGCCCACCGTTCACGACATCACGCAGCTCTTTGCTGGGCTTGAAAAACGGGATCGTCTTGGGCGGTACGACGACCCGCTCACCCGACTTCGGATTCCGCCCAATGCGACCCTTGCGCTCGCGAGTGCGGAAGCTGCCAAAGCCCCGAATCTCGACCTTGTCACCACCCTTCAGCGAATCAACGACACTGTCGAAAATTGTCTCGACAATAACCTCCGATTCCTTCCGCGTCAGCTCAACGACACGCGAAACCTCTTCGATTAAGTCGGCCTTAGTCATTCTTCAGGGGTTCTCCGGGGATCTCGGCAATTCAGGCTAAACCGTTATCTAGCAGCATGGTAGCACGTCCAATGATGCTCACCGCTAGGACTGATCGGTTCCCTCAACTGGCTGATCGGTCGGGTCTAGACTGACACATCTTAGGCCGATGCGTCGATCGAGTTCATCTACCTTGATGATCTCAAACTGATAGTTACGCCCCTTTTGCAGCGTCCCCTGTCGCCCGTGACCGTGACCTGGCATCTGCGAACTATGGCACAGTCCTTCCACGCCTGGCTCCAACTCGACGAAAGCGCCGAACTTCGCCAGCCGTACGACCGTGCCAGCAACCGTTTCGCCGATCGCATGGAGATCGAAGTAGCTCTCCCACGCGTCCGGCTCAAGCTGCTTGACACCGAGAGAAATTCGGTGGGCCTCTTTGTCGATCTCTAGCACAACGGCACGTAGGGGCTGGCCCTTCTTGAGAACCTGCTTGGGATCCTTAATACTGCGATCCCAGCTCAAGTCCGAGACGTGGACGAGGCCGTCGACCCCTTCCTCCAGTTCGACAAACGCACCGTAGGATGTCACGTTGCGGACACGGCCCTCGACGATCGTCCCGGTCTGATATTGCTCCTGCGCCTTCTCCCACGGATCCGGGCCTACCTGCTTAAGACTCAGTGAGATGCGACGCTCGGAAGGCTGCACCTTCAGCACAATCGCCTCCATATCTTGGCCGACAGTGAGGATCTTCGAGGGGTGGCGCAACCGCTTGGACCACGTCATCTCGGTAATATGAACAAGACCTTCGACGCCCTCTTCTAGCTCGACGAAGGCACCGTAGTCCGTGACGCTGGCCACCTTCCCGGTCACCTTCGCACCGGGCTCGAAACGATCGATTACCGTCTCCCAGGGATCTGGCGCCATCGCCTTGAGGCTTAGTGAGACGCGGCCTTTGTCTTCATCGATCTTGATGACCTTCGATGCCACTTCTTGTCCAGGCGTCAGCACGCTCGCCGGGTCCTTCACCCTGCCGTAGGAGATATCGGTGATATGGATCAATCCGTCGACCCCACCCAGGTCCACAAACGCACCATAAGAGGTGACGTTCTTTACGACTCCCTCCACAACAGCGTCCACGGAAATCTTCTCGAGTGCTGCCTTGCGCAGGACGGCTGCTTCCTCTTCGAGCAGTTCGCGATGCGACACGACCGCGTTCCCTCGACGACGGCTAACTTTGACGACCCGAACCGACAGCGTCTCCCCAACCATCGAGTCCAGATCTTGTCCACCACGCAGTCCCGTCTGCGAGCCTGGCAAGAAGACGACCAAGCCTTCAACTTCGACCGCGAGGCCCCCCTTGATGCGCTCGATGACCTTTCCTTCCAACGTACGCTTGTCGGCCAGCGCCGCTTCGAGCGCATCCCAAGCTTCCGTATTCTCTTCGCGTGCGAGTTCGAGCTGGACTGGCTCCCCAGGAGCACCCAGACTAACGACGACGACGGAAATCTGGGTGCCCATCTGTAGCGTCGCCCAATCGGCATCCTGCGGTACGCTACCGCGAGAGAGCATCGCTTCGGTCTTGGCACCGATATCGACGACGGCGCCTTCGTCCGACACACTCACGACGGTGCCGTTGCGGCGGTCGCCTTCAGACACTGGGGACAATCCCGCGGTGGACTCTTCGATGAGGTGCTGGTAAACGGCCTCATCAATCGCCTTCATCTCTTCATCCGAAACTTCATCCCCAGCAGCGTCGGCGTCTGGTAGACCGGGCAGGCCACCCTCATCGGAGGGCACGATTGGTTGATCCGCAACCGTGCTCCCGCTATCGGTCGATGGCATCGGTATCGTCGGCTCGACGGCAGGTGGCAGGTCGACGGGCTTGGGCTTCGGCAAAGTCGGGGCTGCACTGAACGCCTGACTCATGATGGGTGCAGGTGCTTCAGTCGGCGGATCTACTACGACCGATTCGGCAGTCTCGGGAGTCGATTCTGTGGTCTTGGATTCTTCAGTTGAGGTGGAATCAGTTTCCGGTTCTGAAGCAGGCGCGGCTTCCTCAACTTGGTGGTCAGCGCGCGGCTGGAGCCCTTCGGGTTCTCCGGTCATCATGATTCTCCTCGTGCAACGTCCCGACTTAGGAGACGCCGCGTGAAATGAAAAAGCCGTACCGAAATCGACCCGAGCTAGCCCAGTCGATCCGATGCGGCGAAGCGATGATCAATATAGCCAAGCCCAAGGGACTTGTCAAACCGGGTCGACTTCCGCCCGGGGCTCCATGGGGTCCCGCCTGAGGCTCTCACGATAGCCACGAATCAGCCCCGCCGCCATCGCTACAGTCAAAGGTCCCAACACCAAACCAATCAGTCCGAAGACCTGCATACCACCAAGAACGCTGACAAATACGAGTAGCCCGTTGAGTTCTGACCGACCCGCAATCAGCATCGGCCGCAGGAAATTGTCGATCGTACTAATCAGTAGCGCACCCGCAACCAGCAGGATGATACCCCTGGTGACATCGCCGGTAAGCAGCAGTCCGATGCCGCCGGGTAGCCACACCATCCAGGCCCCCAAAATGGGTATCAGCGAGAGAAACGCAATCACGACACCCCAGAAAACTGGCGACGGCAATGACAGTGCCGCGAACGTAATACCGCCCAGCACGCCTTGCACCACCGCGACGACCAGACCAGCCGTAATCGTTGCCGAGATCATGTCGATCGCCTCTTGGGCCATCCGGTCATGACGACGGCCGCCAAATGGTGCGATGTCTCGGCAGAGGTCTACCAAACGCGCCCCGTCGAGAAACAGGTAGAACATAGCCAACAGCAAGACGATTCCGTCGATGATGAACGCCGCCAAGTTCCCCGCGAGCTGTGCCGACCATCGGCCCAGCTGTCCAGTCATCCCGCGGGCAATGTCATTCGCCGTACTTTCGAGGCTGAAGCCTGAACCAGGCACGTTGTCCGATACCCAGTCAGCCGCAGCGCTCAAGTGCTCCATGATCTGCTGCGACGGCAACTGCCCGACCGTTTGGACGGCCTGCCGAACAAACGCTGGTACGAGCCAGACCATCGGTGCCAACAGTAAGATCGCAACAACCACGGTGCTGATCAGCGCCGCTATCCTGGGCCGTCCAACTCTCGTCAGTAGCCAGCGATGCCCAGGGTAGAAGAAGACCGTCAAGACGGCCGCCCAAATCATCGCCATCAGAAAGGGTCGGACGACCAGATAGACCAGGAAACCCAAGCCCGCCGCCAGCAACCAAGCCAAGGCCTCTCGCCGCCACTCGTCCGATGGGCTCATCTGGACCTCCCTACTTCCTCCAAAACGCCGGTGTCAAGATCACGATCGTCATGTAGAACTCCAGCCGCCCGGCGATCATGTCGCCACACAAGACCCATTTCGCCAACGCTGGCAGGCTCGCGTAGTTGTCCAACGGTCCAACCTGTCCAAGACCCGGACCAACATTGAACATCGAGGCTGCAACTGCGGAGATCGCTGTCAAAACGTCGACCCCCACCGCCGCCAGGGCGAGACAAGACATAAAGTTGACGACCAACGCCAGGTAAACCAAATTCAGCAAGCTTTGCACCGTCGCCTCGGGCACAACCACCCCACCAAGCCGCACGGCAAATACACCCCGGCGCTCGACCATGCGCTTGAACTCCCGATTCACTACAGGCGCCAGCAACATGACCCGTGACACCTTCAGCCCTCCAGTCGTCGACGCCGTGCAGCCGCCAACAAACATCAGCGCCAACAGAATTAACTGCGGCAGCGGATGCCAGGCCTCGTAATCGTCACTGACAAGTCCGGTTCCAGTCAGGATGGAACTCACCTGAAACAGCGCACTGCGGGAACCGCTCGCGAAATCATAGCCGTGATACCCAATCAAGACGCTCGCAATCACAACGGTCGCGATCGCCACCAACGCTAAGTACCCAACGATCTCCGGGTCTCGCAGCACCCTACGGGGACGCCGCTCTACCCACAAATGGTAGTGCTGGACAAAGCTGATACCGGCCAGCAGCATGAACACGATCAAGATGTATTCGATCAACGGGCTCTCAAACGCTGCCACGCTCGCTGTACGTGTTGAAAACCCGCCGGTTCCGATCGCAGTGAACGTGTGGCACAACGCGTCGAAGTTATTCATTCCCGCCCAACGAAGCATCACGTAAACCGCCGCCGAGAGCGATAAGTAGATCTTCCACAGCGACAGAGCCGTCTCCATAATGCGCGGCTTCAATTTCTCGGAGGTCGCGCCAGAAAACGAAGCACGATAGAGATGCATGCCACCGTGACCAACGAGCGGCAATACGGCGACGCCCAACAATACGATGCCCATGCCACCAAGCCAGTGGCTAAAGCATCTCCAGAACTGAATTGCCGGTGGCAGCACCTCAACGTCTGTCAAGATCGTCGCGCCAGTCGTCGTGAATCCCGACACCGACTCGAAGATCGCGTCCGTGAAGCTAGTGAAATAGGGGGAGAAGACGAATGGCAGGCTGCCGAACAAACAGACGGCCAACCAGGTCGATACGGCCAGCAGCAACCCCTCGCGTTGCGTCAACTCACGGTCGGGCCGAGGCACCAGCATGAGACTGCCGCCCGCCGTCGCCGTCACCGCAGCCGCGTAGAGCAACGGCAACACCTCGCCATCGCCAACCATCGCGCCATAGAGCAAGGGAACGCCCATCACCCCGGCAAAGATAAGAATGAATTGCCCGAGAACGTAGCCGATAGCACCGAAGTGGATCACGCCAGCAGTCGCCTCTTCTTCTTGTTCTCGAGAAATGCTGACTCCAGCTCGGGAACTACGCTCTCAAGCGTGAAGAAGATGACGCGGTCGCCGGGTCTGATTGAGACGTCGCCACGCGGAACGATCACCTCTCCGCTGGTACGCGCGATGGCTCCAACAATGGCACCACGCGGCAGGGCGATGTCCCGCAGCTGTTTGCCAACATAGGGCGAGCCCTCGGCGGCAATCAACTCGATCGCTTCCGCCTCTTCCTCGCGGAACGTCGTCACCGACAGCACGCTGCCTTTGCGTACGAACTGCAGCACCGCATCGACAGTAGACAAACGCAAACTCACCGACGTATTTATACCGAGCCGCTGAACCATCGAGAGATAACTCAAACGGTTGATGAGGGCGACGACCTTCCCCGCCCCTAACCGGCGAGCCAGTAGCGATGCAATGATGTTGTCTTCGTCGTGATGCGTCAGCGCTAAGAATGCGTCAACACCATCAATATTCTCTTCTTCAAGAGTCGCTTGATCGGTGCCGTCGCCGCGAATCACGACCGTCTTCTTGACTAGGCCCGCAATCAACTCACAGCGAGCCGCATTTTTCTCGATTAACTTGACGTGGACGCCCTGTCGCTCTAACTCTTGCGCTAGTGAGATACCAATCTGCTTGCCGCCAACAATGAAGACACGCTGCAACTTGCCGCGCCGTCCCACGCCCATGAACTCCAGCACCGCATCAAGGTTCTTCTTAGTCGTACAAACGTAGACGTGGTCACCCGGCAGGACGACCTGCGCTCCATGGGGGACAATCACCTGTTGGCCTCGGAAGATCAGCGCCACCAGCGAATTCTCGGGTGGCCCTGCCGCATCAAGCTCTTCCAACGTCTTGCCCGCGAACCAGCTATTCGGCTCAACGTTCATGCCGAACAGCTTCACCTCGCCATCGGCGAAATCAATAATGTCTGAAACACCGGGAACGTTGACCACGCGCAAGATGCGCTCCATCGCATCCGACTCTGGATGGATGATCAGATCAATGCCCAGTTCGTTGTCATCGGCGATACGACGCCAATCCTCAAACTCATGACTCCTGACGCGGGCCACCTTCACGGTGATGTTCGGATAGGTCTTCGCGATAACGCAGGTGAGGATGTTGATCTCGTCCGAGTTCGTGACGGCGATCAACATCTGAACGTTCTTGAGTCCAGCCTCTCGGAGCGTCTTAATACTGGCCGCGCTGCCCTGGACAACCTTGGCGTCCAACGTCTCTTCCAGATGGGCGCAACGGCTCGCGTCCTTCTCGACGATCGTGATTTCGTTGCCTTCTCGGATGAGTCGGCTAGCGATCAGCGCAGCGCTCTGACCGCCCCCTGCAATGAGGATGCGCATCGAACTATTGGCGACTCATTCTGAAGCCTATCACAGCAGAATCCCTGAAAGAGAGGGCTATAATGGCCGCGCTATGCCAAGCTCTACTCAAACTCCTTCACGCCGAGAGTTTCTGCGCCATGCCGTGATCGGTGGAACAGTCGCTTGGAGCGCTTGCGCACAGCCGCAACACGCGCGGCCGAACATCCTGTTCTGCATCTCTGACGACCAGTCTTACCCCCATGCCTCTGCCTACGGGTCGAAGTTCGTCAGCACGCCAAACTTCGATCGCGCGGCTCGCGAGGGAGTACTATTTACGAACGCCTTCTCGCCGTCTCCAGGTTGCTCTCCGACCCGCGCGGCGATGTTGACAGGTCGGCACGATTGGCAAATCGAACACGCTGGCACGCACGCTAGTTCATTTTCTGCGCGCTACGTGACCTACCCCGATCTGCTGGAGCAGGCGGGCTACTGGGTGGGCTATACCGGCAAGCCATGGGGCCCCGGCAACTGGGACGAAGTACGCCCTCGCAACCCTGCCGGTGCAGAGTTCAATGAAATCGAGACTGACCCCGGCCACGAGGGTATTCGGCGGACCGACTACGCCGCGAATTTCGAAGCATTCCTTGAACAACGACCCGCCGGAGACCCCTTCTGCTTTTGGTACGGTGCCAGCGAGCCACACCGCCAGTTCGAAAAAGGGGTGGGGCTCGCTTCGGGAAAGCGACTAGAAGACGTAGACGTTCCGTCTTTCCTCCCTGATCGCGAAGAGATCCGCAGCGATATCCTCGATTACGCATTCGAGATCGAGCACTTCGACACCCACCTCGGACGTATTCTCGACGCGCTCGAGCAGGCCGGAGAACTCGACAATACGCTCGTCATCGTCACTTCCGATAACGGGATGGCGTTTCCGCGAGCCAAGGCAAACTGCTACGAGTTCGGCATCCATATGCCGCTAGCAATTCGTTGGGGAGACCGTGTACCCGCAGAACGTACGGTGGACGATCTGGTCGGGTTTGTCGATCTCACGGCGACAATTCTCGATGCCGCCGGTGTCGAGCACACCGCGCCCGACGGACTCTCTGGTCGCAGTATTCTCGACATCCTGGAGTCCAACGAGCAAGGCACACTCGACACCTCAAGAGATGCCGTCTACTCCTCCCGCGAACGCCATAGCTCTTCGCGCTACAACAACTGGACTTATCCACAGCGCTCAATTCGCACCCGCGACTATCTCTTCATCCGCAACTTCAAGCCGGATCGCTGGCCTGCTGGTGATCCGCGGAAGTTCGAGAGAGACGGCACGCTCGGACCGATGCACGGTGGCTATCACGACATCGACGCCTGTCCTTCGCTGGAATTTCTCATCGAAAACCGCGACGATCCCGAAATACGGCCCTACTTCCTGATGGCCGTAGACAAGCGGCCTGCCGAGGAGCTCTTTGACATTCACGAAGACCCCGGCTGCCTCGTCAATCTCGCCGAAGACGCCGAACACGAGCAGACCCAGCAGCAGCTCGCTGGCAAGCTCGAGGCCTACCTGCGCGAAACCGGCGACGCAAGAGTCGTAGGCGACGGCGATATCTGGGAATCCTACAAACGCTACTCGCCGATCCGGACCTTCCCCGAACCGCCCGAGTCGCTCTAGGTCGACAGAACACGTTCAACCACGTCGGCAGTCTCAAGCAGCATCGAGTCGCAACCAACCACAGCCGTGAGTTGCAAGCCGACCGGTAGCCCGTCGACGGTTCCACAGGGAACCGAAATTGCCGCTGCGCCGATAGCTGTCCAGGGCAGGTTACAGGCGGGATCGCCCGTGGACTCGAGCCCTCGCGGGGCGGGCCCCATTGACGCAGGGGTAGCGACCACAGCGTCTTCGCCTGCCCATTCCAAGAAGTCTCTCTCCGCAGTGGTGATCGCCCGCAAGCCACCCTGGTACGCAGCCTCGGTTACCCGTCGCCCCGACTCGACGAGCTCGGCCAACTTCTCTCCCAAGCCCACGCCGTACTGCTCATAGCGCTCATGGTGAGTCTGAGCCGCCTCATACGCCATCACAGCGGCAACGGCCTGGGGCAATAGGTCGAAGCTCGCTGGTGCCTCACCTTCCTGCACCTCAAGTCCAGCCTGAGCCAGCCGTGCAGTGGCCGATCGAGTACATTCGCCCATGCCAGGCTCAAGCCCCTTTTTTTGGGGGGGCCACGGAACGCAGATGATTCGCTCTGCCGACCGCGCTTCACCTCCCGGTCGCAGCGCATTCCACACGAAACGCATGTCATCGACCGTGCTTGTAAACAGTCCCGCCGTGTCCAAAGTCGGCGAGCACGGTAGAACGCCTTCAACCGACAGACACCCACGGCTGGGCTTGAACCCCACCACACCACAAAATGATGCCGGTCGCAGAACTGAGCCCTGCGTCTGCGTCCCCAACGCCAGTGGCACCATGCCAGCCGCCACAGCCGCCGCTGAGCCACTCGACGAACCACCAGGCGTGTGCTCCAGGTTGTGTGGGTTGCGCGTCGGTGCTGGGTCGAAATACGCGAAAGCCGTCGTATGCGTCTTGCCAAGGACAAAGGCACCGAGTCGCTTCAACTCCGCCACCAACGCTGCGTCTACTGCCGGCTGGCGACCGCCGTAAACCGGGGAACCCCATTCGGTCGGTAGCTCCGCCGTGTCAAATATATCCTTGACGCCAAACGGGACACCGCTCAGCGGTAGCCCCGACTTGCAGTTTCCCGCCCGTTGCAGCGCACCTTCACGATCAAATCGAACCCAAGCCTCGACGTCGTCGTCGGCCGCCTCAATCACGGCAATCGACTCCGCGGCGAGATCCGTAGTCAACATCCGGAGCGGCTTCCCCATTACGCCTCCCGAGGATCGAGCAATTCACTCATCAAGAACACACTCTCGTACTCACAGCCGGTCGCCTCGATCGCCTCGCGGCCACCCATCTCACGATCGACCAAACAGATCGCCCCAACTACTTCTAGACCAAACTCCTTGGCCCTCTCGATCGCTTGGATCGCCGAACCGCCTGTCGAACAGACATCCTCCACGATCACCGCCTTCAGTTCGCCCGGTTCACGGACACCTTCGAGATACTGACCCCGACCGTGTCCCTTCGCCTCCTTGCGAATCAAGAAACCGTTCAGCGTCTGTCCACTATCAAGGCTCTCCCTCACCACAGCAGACACCACTGGGTCAGCACCCATCGTGAGCCCGCCAACGAGATCCGCCTGCCAACCGCGTTGCGCAATCTTCTCAAGCATCGCCCGCCCGATCAGCGGCATTGCCTCTGCACGCAAAGTCGTCAACCTGCAGTCGACATACACGTTGCTCTTCTTACCCGAAGCGAGCGTGAAGGCTCCATAGTGGACCGAGTGCTGCTGCAACAATTGTTTTAGTCTTTGAACGTCGTCGATCGTACTCATAGGGCTATCCGCGCAAGGTGAAAGTAGAGGGAATCAATGGACATCGTATCGCAGCCAAAGTCCTTGCCTCGCGTCGTGATCATTGGTGCTGGCTTCGCTGGTCTCGAGGCGGCCAAGGGCTTACGCACCAACGCTGTCCACGTGACTGTCGTCGACCGTCAGAACCATCATCTATTCCAACCTCTTCTCTATCAGGTTGCGACTGCGGCACTCTCGCCGGGCGACATCGCCTATCCGATCCGCGCCATCCTAAAAAATAATAAGTCGGCCAAGACCGTACTGGCCGCGGTTCTAGACGTCGACATCGTGTCCAAGCGTGTCATTCTGTCCGACGGCGTACTGCCTTACGACTACCTAATCGTCGCGGCGGGCGCGAGGCACTCTTACTTTGGCAACGAACACTGGGCGCGCTTGGCCCCTGGCCTGAAGGGTTTAGAAGACGCATTGGAGATGCGCCGCCGCATCCTCCTCGCATTCGAAAAGGCCGAGCGAGAAGAAGACCCCGTCCGCAGACAGGCCCTGCTGACGTTCGTCATCGTCGGCGCTGGCCCGACCGGTGTCGAACTGGCAGGAGCGATTTCGGAAATCTCGCGTCAAGTCATGCACGAAGACTTCCGGGCCATTGACCCGAGCGATGCTCAGGTCATTCTCGTCGAGGCAGGTCCACGCATTCTCGCGTCGTTTCCCGAAAGCCTAGCCACCAAGGCCGCAAACTCCCTCCGCGAACTCGGTTGTTGGATATGGGTTGGCAAGAGGGTCACCCACATCGCCGAAGACCACGTGATCATCGACGGACGTCGCACCGATGCCTACACCACACTCTGGGCCGCCGGAGTTGAGGCATCTCCGCTCGGTAAGAAGCTTGGCGGCGAGACCGACCGAGCTGGGAGAGTCTTCGTCCAACCCGACCTAACGATCCCGGACCATCCAGAAATCCTCGTTGCTGGCGACCTGGCGCACTTCATGCAAGACGGCCACCCACTGCCTGGCGTAGCGCCTGTGGCCATGCAACAAGGCCGGCAGGCTGCGGAGAATGTCGTCCGTGCGATCAGCGGCCAGCCGCCGAAACCATTTCGTTATCGCGATAAGGGCAACCTAGCCACGATCGGTCGTGCCCGCGCCATCGCCCATATCGGACGCCTCGAACTCTCGGGCCTCATCGCTTGGCTCACATGGCTGTTCGTCCACATTCTGTACCTCGTCGGCTTCCGCAACAGGGTCGCCGTCGCATTCAATTGGGCCTGGTCTTACATTCGACTGCAGCGCGCCGCCCGCCTCATCTACGGCGACGTCGATCATCTGATCCGCCCGGTTCAAACGGGTGACAAGGATCCGGGCGGTCCGTCTTAGCCTCGTATCTGAACGAGACTACCTAGTTGAATAGTGCGCGGGATAACGCTATCGGTGCCTGGAAGGTGTGAAAAAATCAACTCACACCAGAATCCGGTGAGGCAAACAAAGGACTTAGATTGATGGGAAGAGGTCGAAAGGCAATTAATTCACAGCTTCCTGTCACCGATTGGCTTAGATTGGCTTAGATTGGCTTAGGGAGACAGATTAGCGAGGCCGCGTGTCGGATTCCATCAGCGCGCGCAGCATCGCATTCATGCGCGTCTGGTAGCCCTTGCCTTCTGCCTTGAGCCATTCGAGAACGTCCCGGTCGAGCCGGACATAAACAGCCTTCTTCGGCGTCGGCATATGCATTTGGGCCTTTGCCCAGAACTCAGGACTGGCCTCGGGAATCTCCGAATAGTCGATCTCTTCGTCCTGGATCGCTTCAATTTCCTTGAGCCGTTTCTTCGAGATGCTCATAGTAGTTTTCCCTTTCGTTGCGGTTGGCCTTGCGGGCAGAAATCAAGCGCATCATCCCGTCGCGGCTGGTGTGAACCACGGCAACAATCACCAGTACGCCGAGCTGGCCGTAGCTGATGAAACGCTCTTCGCCGTAGTCGGCTCGATCATCCGCCCGTGTCAGAACCGGGCCATCAAAGATGGCTGATGCCTCCTTGAAGCTGATACCGTGCTTGGTGCGGTTGGCGCGATCTTTCGCTTCATCCCATTCAAACCCTGTCGGCATCGGTTCATTGTCGTCATCGTTGTTGATCCTTCTCTATATATACGATCTGTATATACATTAGTCAAGAGGAACGTATTCCTAACAGGGAAGATCACCCTTCTCACGTCTCCCTCTCTGGGAAACCTCGCAACCTGAAATCGTTGCCAAGAGCACCGATTGCGGAAAGACTTGCTCGCAAAAAAGACTGTCCACTTCTGCCCATTGCCCGTTCTTGGTGGAACGATCACAGCGCAGGGCTGGGCTCTGTCAAGGCCGCGCATGGCGCGCTCGTCGTAGAGCGTTTACAGAGAGCCGGGCCGAAGCGAACACTCTTACACCAAGGGAAAGGGGCGCTGCGCCGGCCAGCCTGCCATGGGTACACTAGCCTCGACTAGCTATTCGTGTTGCAGGAGACCCCATGTGATGGAACCCTATTTAGTTCAACTTGCCCACTCTATTGCCTACTCTTTTGTCAACGGAATCACCGGCCGCCTCTTTACCCAAAAGCAAATCGGCGATATAGCAAAGAGTGTCATCAGTATCAGTTTTTCTCCTGACGCTCCAGATCCTGCGGATCCTACAGCTGCTCAAGAACGGTTTGATGAGGCCCGCGTACATTTTGCCAAAGCGAATGCAATCATCACCGATATGCAGGAAGAGCTTACCCAGCAGTCGAATAAGTTGGGTGAACTCCACGTCGAGGTGGCGACCCAGAAAAACTTGGCTGCGGAATACGGGCGCTTGGCGGCATTGAGCAAAGAGGATAGTTCAGCGGTGAGAGGTGCATTCGAGGAGGCAGTTCGCAATGGCATCGCCGCCGAGGCAGAGAAAGGACGGACGTCACGTCGGATAGCTTCTGCCATCTGGGCAGTCGTAACTCTAGTTGGCGGGGCATGGCTAGGAGCGTACTTCAAGGAAATACCCAGTTGGCCAGGACTTTGATTCCCAGTTAGACCTGCGAGCCCAAACAAACCGTTCAAAAGGGTTCCCTTTCTCCCATCTTTTTGGCGGCCCGTAAGCCGTTGAAAGCAGAAGATCCTTGCTGGGAGTAACGGGTAGGGTCAAACTTATAGCCATAAGAACAAGTGGGGACAACTCCCATTTTCTGCCCGACACCGACCCATTCCCCTCCAAGGAGATGCGGATCATGGATGTCACCTTAGGACTCGAGACCGTTTACCGCTGGGCGGCCTCGTCCAGATACATTCTCCAACTGTGTTGCGGCTCATAGCCCAGCAGGGCCTTGGCCTTCTTGTTGGAGTAGAACGACTCTCGTGGGCCGATATCACCCACCGGCACGCCCTGATAAAACTCTTCAATCAATTCCGCGGAGCTATTGGCAACAGAGTGGTCGTCGTTCGAGACGTTGAATATTTCAAACCCAAGCCCAACGGTCGCAAGGCACCGATCCACCATATGACCAAGATCGCGGGCGTCGATATAGGCGAATATGTTGCGGCGACGTACCGCCGGGTTGGCTAGATAGGACGGAAAGTTCTGAACGTACTCGTGGGGCTCGATCACGCTAGATGTTTGATGGGGCGATCACGTTGTTGATGCCATAGATGTCAAAGCCAGAGCGGCGTTGAAAGCTGCGCGCGGTGACTTCGTTCACCACCTTGGACATCGCATAGCTGTCCTCGGGTATCACCGGATGTTCCTCGTCAACCGGCAGGTACTCAGGCTTACGGTCTCCGTCTGCGAAACATACGCCATAGGTCGTTTCAGACGAGGCGAAAATGATCTTCTTTACGCCGAACTTCACCGCTGCGTCGATCACGTTGTAGGTCCCGAGCGTATTGACGCGATAGCACTCGTTATCCGATTTCATCAGCAACCGCGGTATGGCCGCAAAATGTACGACAGCATCAAAGCGCGGGACGCCCGTGCCCGGTTCCAACTCGTCGTATCCGGCGTAGCTCGCCATGACATCGAAAACCTGACCGGCATCAGTGATATCGGCGATGCGGTCGCCCACACCCGGATGATTGAGCGGAGTCAGGTCGAGGTTGAGTACCCGGTGCCCCTTCTCGACGAGATAGGCAATGGCATGGCGTCCGGCTTTTCCCGATCCGCCGGTAAACAGAATTCGCATTACGACAGTTCTCCGCGCTGCGTGTCAGACGTGATTGCTTCTCTCGGGAGAGGCGATCAAACAACTCAATCCATACCATCTCGCGGGAGGCGTGGGCGGCGCAATGGTGCAGTGCCGATGAGGGACATGAGGGGCCACCCCCTCCTTTTTCTGCCTAAACCTCTTGCCCCATCGCGAGTTTCGCAATGGTATTCGCGATCACCTCCTTCCGTCTTGCAACACTCTTGGCAACGTGAATACGACCATAGATCCGGAAGAGGCTCTTGCGATTGAGCCCTGCATAGAAGCGCGTGGCGATGGGGTTCTTCTTCAACTCTCTGAGGAAGTCATCTGGAATGACCATCTCAGCAGACCCCGAGTAGGCTCTATCCCAGCGCCCATCATCGCGGGCTGACTGAACACATTCCAAGCCAGAGGGCTGCATCCGCCCTTCCGCGATCAGGTGTTCGGCGTGTTTACAGTTTTTCTTGGACCAGTTTGATTTTGGCCGACGTGGCGTCATTCGCTGCAGGAACGAAACTTCGTCGAGCGACTTGCGCTGACTGTCGATCCAACCCCAGGCGATACCGGCGACAACACAGTCGTTCCAGGTGACGCTCGTTCGGCCTGAGTGCTTCTTGAAGACGCGAACCCAAAGCTCTCGCTCGGTGGAGTGATTTTCTTTCAGCCACTGCTCGAGCGTATCCCTCGTCTCAAACATACGACCGTGCGGTTGGTGCATAGCGATCCCTTGCCCAGGCGAATACTCTAATGTCTTCCACAAACGTCGCGACCGCAACGTAGATGACCCTATCCAACCTCAACACGAATCCACGCGGAGGGCCCCAGCCTCACGTCTGGGCACGTCTACCCCATTCGCTATGCTGTGTTGACTGTGCTCCGCGCCCTTGCAGCCTTCGTGTCGCTCGCCTGTCTTGTCAGCTGTGGAGCCGACACCGGTCCATTCCCCTCCAAGGAGATGCGCATCATCGTGCAGTCGCCGCCCGGTGGACTCTCTGACCAGATCTCGCGCTTCATGGGTCTTCTGATCGAAGAAGACCTGGGCGTGCCCGTGATCGCCGAGAACAAGCCCGGCGCAAGCGGTGCGCTCGCCTTCTCCTACGTCGCGCGCAAGGCCCCTGACGGTTACGTCATTGGACACACGCCAGTCGAACTCGCCATGGTCCGCACCCTGGGCTACACCGACATCGGACCCGAGGACATGACTCTGATCTGTCTGGCCGCCAAGATTGCACCCGTGCTTGTTGTTCGCGCCGACGCACCCTGGCAGAGCTTTGAAGAGTACGTCGCGGCAGCAAGGGCCGCTCCGGGCGAACTCATCATGGCCAACTCCGGGACCGGCTCGATCTGGCACTTCAACACACTACTTTTGCAGTCGCACGCCAAGATTCAAGTCACCCACCTGCCTTACAACGGCAGTGGCGACACACTGGTGTCTCTGCTCGGTGGCCATGTCGACGCTGTCATCGCGGGTGTCAGCGAAGCAATGTCTCACATCGAAGCTGGCTCGTTGCGTCCGCTCGCCGTCTTCGATGAGAAGCGCGCCGCCGTGCTACCCGATACACCCTCCACGCACGAACTTGGCTATCCGATGGGAACACCTGCGTGGAGCGCCTTCTCCGGCCCGGCTGGCATGGATCCACTCGTCCGGGACCAGATCGCCGCTGCATTCGAAAAAGCATCCAAGGATCCGCGCTGGCTAGAACTCGCCAGCGACCGGGGCATCGAGCCCGCCTATTTAGGCCCCGACGAATACGCAACGTTCGCTGCCGAGCAAGCCGAGTTTTTCGCCGAGCAGATTCCGCTCCTACTGAGGATGCGCCCGTGAGCAACCCGGACCGCATTGTCGCCGCAGCCTTCGCAACCTTCGCCTCGTTGCTGTTGTTCGGCTCCTGGCTGCTGCCACCTGGCATGGGTCGCGTACCAGGACCGGGGTTCTTCCCGATCAGCGTCGGCGTTACGATGCTGGCGCTGTCTCTCGCGATGTTGGTGCGCCCAACCGCACTCACGGCACCCCTGTCCCTATTGCGAGGGGACACCCGTCTCGCCGCCATCGTTGCCCTGGTCACCTTCGCCTACCTAGCCCTTTGGGGCACGGGGTTCTTCTTCTTGCGCACGGTGCTGTTCCTGTTTCTGCTGCTGCGGCTGCTTGGCGAGAAGTCGCGGACCGGGATTGCCGTCGCCGTCGTGCTCACTACCGCGGTCACGCTGGCCTTCCAATACGGCCTCCACGTGTCGCTCGAATAGATCATGGGCGCAGAACTCATCGCCGGACTCCAAGCCGCCTGTCAGCCGGAGGTCTTGGCCTACCTCGTCACCGGAGTCCTCCTCGGAGCCGTCTTCGGCGCCCTCCCTGGCCTCACCGCCACCATGGGCGTCGCGGTGCTCACGCCGCTCACCTTCTGGCTCTCCGCCGAACAGGGTCTTGCGATGCTGCTCGGCATCTACTCCGGAGCGTTGCCCGCCGGTGGCATCCCCGCGATTCTGATCAACGTCCCAGGCACTCCCGCCTCCATCGCCACCAGCTGGGACGGCTACCCGCTCGCCAAGAAAGGCCAGGCGGGACGCGCCCTTGGCGTGAACGCCCTCATGTCCGGCGGCGGTCAACTCATTAGCATCCTGTTCTTGGCCCTCGCGGCGTTCCCGCTAGCAGCGCTGGCTCTCAGCTTCGGCCCAGCAGAGTATTTTGGCCTCGCGCTGTTCGGCATCAGCCTGATGGCTGGCGTCTCGGGCAAGCACGTCATCAAGGGACTGCTCGCCGGGACGCTCGGCCTGGCTCTAGCCACCGTCGGCCTCGATCCGATGACAGCCTACCCGCGCTTTACCTTTGGCATCTCCGACTTCCTCGACGGCATCTCTTTCATCCCGGTCATGATCGGCCTCTTCGGCTTCGCTGAAGTCCTCACGCAGGTCGCCGACCGTCGCGAAAAGACCACACAGGCTCCCGTCGGAGAACTCGGACACATCCTGCCCACCCGTGCCCAGTGGAAAAAGATGCTACCCCAGAGCGCCCTCGGAGCCGTCGTGGGCACCATCGTCGGCGTCATCCCTGCCGCCGGTGGTGATATCGGTTCTGTTGTCGCCTGGGAACAAGCCCGCCGCGTCTCACGCGACAAGAAGTCTTTCGGCAAAGGTTCTTTCGAAGGTCTCGCCGCCAGTTCTACGGCAGCGAACGCAGCCATCGGCGGCGCCATGACAACCATGCTCACCTTGGGTATTCCAGGGGACGCGGTCTCGGCCATCCTAATCGGCGCGCTACTGATTCACGGCATCCAACCCGGGCCGCTGTTATTTGAGAGCAATCAGGCTTTCGTCTACACGCTTGTGTTTCTGATGGCCTTTGCTGCCGTCATCGGAATAGTGCTGGGTCTCATCGGCGCCCGCCCCTTATCGAAGATCCTGCGTATCCCCGGCCCCTGGCTCTGGGTCGCCATCACTCTGTTCGGCATCATCGGATCCTACGCGCTCAACAATGCCGTCATCGACGTGTGGGCGATGTTTGTCGCTGGCATCGCCGGGTTCCTGATGCGCCGTGCCAACATCCCTCTGGGTCCACTCGTCTTAGGGCTCATCCTCGGCCCCATCATGGAAGCTAATCTCCGTCGCGCACTCATCCTCAGCCGTGGTGACTGGGCTGGCACGCTCTTGCGTCCCATCGTGCTGTTCTTTCTTGTCGCCACGGTTCTCTCGCTTCTCACGCCGCTCATCAAGAGCTTGCGGGCGAAACCCGAGAAGGCCTAGCCCATGGAACCAGCCGTCTATCTCGTTGCCACGCCGATCGGCAATCTCGAGGACATCACCCTACGCGCTCTACGCACTCTGCGCGAAGCCGACGTCATCGCCTGTGAAGACACGCGCCGCACACGCAAGTTACTCACTCACTACGAGATCAAGAAACCACTGATCTCGTGCCACGAACACAACGAGCAGCAGCGCGCCCTGGAATTCGTCGAGCGCGTCAAGTCCGGCGCATCCGTAGCGTTGGTAACCGACGCTGGCCTCCCCGGGATCTCTGACCCCGGCTACCGTGTCGTTCAGGCCGCCATAGAGGCCAACGTTCGCGTCATACCCATTCCCGGACCCAGCGCAGTCGACACCGCCGTCGTCGCCTCCGGCCTACCGACCGACTCGTTCCTCTTCTCTGGGTTCCTACCCTCGAAATCCTCGCAGCGAGTGAAAGCGCTGGAGGCACTCGTTAACGAGAAGTCGACACTTGTGTTCTACGAGGCGCCGCACCGTCTGCTACGCACACTCGACGACGCGAGAACCGTATTCGGAGACCGCAGCGCCGTCGTCGCCCGCGAGCTGACCAAGGCTTACGAAGAGTTCCTACGAGGCACCCTCTCGGAACTTCACGCCGTCCTCGCCGCCCGGGATTCTGTCAAAGGCGAAATCGTCTTTCTGGTCGCCGGCGCCGATAACGCTCTGGTGCCCGAACCCGATATCCCCTTACCCGAGCGCGTCCAACACCTGATCGACGACGGAGCCAGCCCAATGGACGCCGTCAAGACCGTGGCTAAAGAACGCGGCCTCAGCAAGCGCGAAGCCTACCGCCTCGTCGAGGAACAAAAGGGTTAGTTACCTAGTATCATGAGCCTTCTAAAACGATGGACCTTCGACTCAAGCGAGCTCCCGTAATCTGGCTGGCCGGCTTCATGGGCTGCGGCAAGTCCACCACGGGCAAACTGCTTTCCAAGAAACTCGGTTGGCGCTTTGTCGATCTTGACGCCGAAATTGAACGCGTTGCCGAAAAATCCGTCCGAGTCATCTTTGAAGAAGATGGCGAGGACGCCTTCCGCGAACTCGAACACCAACGACTACTCGACGAAATCCGCTGCTCGCGCCAAGGTGGTGCCCGCGTGGTCGCCCTCGGCGGAGGCGCTTACGCCTCCGAACGCAACCGCGACGCCATCGAAGACTGTGGCGTAGCCCTCTGGCTCGACCCGCCGTACCCAATCCTCTGGGAACGCGTGGCGGGCAAAGACAAGCGCCCCTTGGCCAAAGATCCAGACGCCTTCCGCGCTCTCTACGACAGCCGTCGTAGCTCCTACGCACTAGCTCCCTACCGCATCACCGCCGACACCTCTCCAGCAGGTATCGAAGAGATTTTCGCACTGAATCTTTTCTAACCAACCCCATTGTCTTGCTTGGCCAACCCGTGAGTTGTACCCTTTAAATCATGGCAAGAGGGCTCAATAAAGTCATGTTGATCGGCAATCTCGGACGCGATGCCGAGACTCGCCACACCCCAAGTGGTGTCGCTGTGACAAACTTCAGCATCGCTACCGCGCGTCGCGTCAAAGATCAGAGCGGCGAGTGGCGAGACGATACCGATTGGCACGATATTGTGCTCTGGCGGGGCGAAAACGTCTCGCCCTACCTACTCAAAGGCACCCAGGTCTACATCGAGGGCCGCCTCCAGACCCGCAGTTGGGAAGACCAAAGCGGCCAAAAGAAGTACCGCACCGAAGTCGTCGTCGACGGCAACCAGGGCCTGATGCTCCTCAGCGGCGGTGGCCGCGGCGAGGGCGGCGGTGGTGGTGGTGGCGGCGGCGGAGCCCCGCAATCCTCCGGCCCCAAAGCCGACGACATGGCCATCAGCGACGACGACGTCCCGTTCTAACGGCCACACCGTCGAAGCGCTTGACACGCTTCTAGATCTTAAATAATAATAATTATTGTTTAGGATCTAGTCGTTCATGGTTCTCGCATCTACTCAATCCCGACTTGACGACTTCCGCGCTCGTTGCGCAGACGCTGGCCTCGCGGCAACGCACCAGCGCTTAGTCATCTATCGGACGCTGGTGGAAAGCAAGGATCACCCCAGCCCAGAGTTGGTCTTTGATCGCGTGCGGGAGGAGATCCCCTCGATCTCTCAAGCCACGGTCTACAAGAACATCCGCACCTTCGTTGATATTGGCCTGCTGCGGGAAGTCAACCGCCTGCACCAGACCAATCGCCTCGACGCCAATCTCGATCGGCATCATCACCTGATCTGCGTCCGTTGCGAAAAGGTCACCGATCTTTACGACGATCAATTAGACGGTGCGAGAGCCCGCGAAGAGTCGCCTGGTGGCTTTCAGGTCTTGAACTATCAGGTCGAAGCTTACGGCGTTTGCCCGGATTGCCAACCCACGGAACCCGCAAGAATCGCCCACTAACCGAATTTTCTACTTCAGAAAGGACAGAAAGGAACACACACCTATGCTTGGCGTTGGAGACAAATTTCCCGCATATTCACTGAACGCAGCCGTCGACACCACGGCCGATATGGACAAAGCGTTCGCCACCATCACAGATACCGACTACGCCGACAAATGGAAGCTCTATTTCTTCTGGCCGATGGATTTCACCTTCGTCTGCCCGACCGAAATTGCCGCCTTCGGCAAGTTGAACTCCGAGTTCACCGATCGCGACACCCAGGTGCTGGGCGGTTCCACCGATTCGCACTTCGTCCACCGCGCCTGGCGCAATGATCACGCGGACCTTAAGGATCTGCCTTTCCCGATGCTGGCCGACGCCAAGCGTGAGCTCTCGACTGAGCTCGGCATTCTCGACCGTACCGCCGGCGTTTGCCAGCGCGCGACGTTCTTGGTTGACCCAGAAGGCACCATCCGCTACGCCTCGGTCAACGATCTCTCGGTTGGTCGCAACCCCGAAGACGTGCTGCGTGTTCTCGACGCACTGCAGACCGACGAACTCTGCCCCTGCAACTGGACCAAGGGCGAGGCCACCCTCACCGTCTAAGTCAATCGAGTGGGCGGCCTCGGGCCGCCCACTCACAATCCCACTACTACAAGACCCCCATGAACCTCGAACAGCTGCGCGAAGAAATCCCCGAATACGCCAAAGACCTCAAGCTCAACCTATCGAGCGTAATGCGGCAGATCGAACTCACCGAACGCCAGCTGTGGGGGACTGCGGTCTCCTGTGCCCTGGCTAGTCACAACGTGCGTCTCTACACGGCCGTACTGGCCGACGCCGCCGAGCATCTCGACGAAACCGCCCTCAACGCCGCCAAATCCGCCGCGGCCATCATGGGCATGAACAACATCTACTACCGCTTCCTACACCTGTCCTCCAACGACAACTACCGCTCGATGCGAGCCGGTCTGCGCATGAACGCCATCCGTACTCACGGCGTTGCCCAAGAAGATTTCGAGTTGTGGAGCCTAGCCGTTTCCGCCATCAATGGTTGCGGGGCGTGCATCGACTCTCATGAAAAAGTCGTGCGCGAGAAAGGCATTACCGAAGCCGGTGTCCAAGCTGCGGTTCGCATCGCATCGGTGTTGCATGCTGTCGCCCGCGTCCTCGACGCTGAGCAAGCCCCTGCCAGCTAAGGCGTAATCAGGTCTTCTGGTTCTTCCACCAAGGGCTCGAGATCGTCAATGTCGCCAAACGAGATTGTCGACTCGGTAGAAAATTTCCGATAGAGCCGAAACTCCACATCGTTGCGGCTCAGTACCTTGCCGCTTCGCATCCCCACCCGACCTTTGAGCGGCAGCAAGAAACTCTGACCACTTATTTCGATGTGGTCGTAATCTAAGCGACTACTCACTTCTCTCAACGGAAAATCGGGCGGAACATTGACCGCTTTCACATCCATCCGCAAGACCCGCTCGGTCTCCTTGTCGATGTAGACCAAGCCCGAGTAGCCGGCAGTAATCTCCCGCTCTTTGTCGTAGTTCAACCGCCAACGCGAACGTCGCTGAGGGACATGCAGACGGAACACATAAACCGCATTGCCACGTAGCAACGAATGCCGTGCCCAAGTGAAGATCGCGTCGGTGCGTACGGAGAATAAGTCCTTCAACATCGATCCGAACTCGCCGGTTGAAGTAGCACCGCCCAAGTCATGCATGGCCTTGTTGGTGACTTGGTTGTTGACACTGACCACTTCATAGTTCTCGTGACCGTCGAAGTAGCTGACTCGCGTCTTCACTTCGTCGGCCTTGAACCAATCCATCTCGAGCCCGCTCGGATCGAAGTAGCGTCTCGTAATCTGCAAGCACACGAAGTCCGGCAGCCGATCGGTGTAGTTCATCGCGTTCTCACGCGCCTCGGCAATGATACGGCGTTGTTCTTCTTCCGAAGGCGGCGGCGGTGGGACAGGTCGCGGCGCCTCGGCCACCGGCGCTGCTTCACCCATGCCCGCACTCGACTCTTGCAATAGGCGGAGAGCCTCCAGCGTTCGTGGCCCTACGCCGATGCCCTGGAACTCTTCCACCATCACGGGCGTCAGCCGGAACAACAGGCTCGTGTCCTTCAGATACTTCGCGACGTCCCGATCCCTTAGCCCCTGCTCGTTCGACGATCGGATGATGTCTCGCAGTTGATCGAACCGCAATCCGGCCTGCGCAGCGAGCGACGAGGCCATCAACAGAACGCACAAGAGTATTCGAGCCCACATGATGCACCTCATTGTATAGGCCAACCCTCTTCAGGTCGTGTATAATCGCGGACGGCTATGGGAGAACCCCACCATGTCTAGAACTATAAGAATTCGTCTACTCACCCTATTTCTCTGCGCATCCGCCGCCGCCTTTGCGTATCACCATTCCGCTGCCGAGGCGATGCAATCCGCTGCCACCGCGTTCTTGACGTCTCTCGACGGGGAGCAAGCTGATATTGCGCGGTTCGATTTCAACGCCAAGGAGCGCACGGAATTCCACTTCGTACCGGATAGCAACTTCGCGCAGCAGCGCGGCTATCCGCGGCCAGGCCTGACCTACAACCGGATGCTCGGTCACCAGCGCCACTTGGCCGACGCTCTGCTCTCCACGGGACTCAGCAGCAGCGGCTTTGTCAAAGCCAAGACGATCATGAGCCTAGAAGACATCCTTCGAATTCAAGAGGGTGACCTCGCCGGTCGCCGCGACCCGATGAAGTACTACTTCTCGGTCTATGGCGATCCTTCAGCCGAAGGTGCCTGGGGCTGGCGCGCCGAGGGCCACCACCTTTCACTCCACTTCACCATCAAAGACGGTGAACTCGTGTCTACGTCGCCGACCTTCTATGGCACCAACCCGAACGAGGTCCGAGAAGGCCCCCGCAAGGGTTTGAGTCCACTCGCCGTCGAAGGCGCGCTCGCCTTCAAGTTCTTTGGATCCCTCAGCAGCCGCCAGCAGAGCCAAGCCCTCGTCGCCGCTGAAGCCTACCGGGACATGCTCACCGCAGCCGACAGCCGCGCCGTCCTGACTGACCAGCCCCCAGGTTTGGCCGCCTCCGACATGACCGACGAGCAGTACGCAGCGCTGCAGCAGCTCATCGCCGTGCACGCCAGTAACGTGACCGCCGAAGCCGCCGCTAAGCGGATCGCCTCTGCCGAGGCCACCGCCAAGGAAGACCTGTTGTTCGCTTGGGCTGGAGCCGACGAGCCGGGCAAGGGTGATTACTTCCGCATCCAAACTCCCGAGTTCCTCATCGAGTGGGCCAACACGCAGAACGACTCAAACCATGTCCACGCCATCTGGCGCGATTTCGACGGCGATTTCGGTCGCGACCTGCTGTCGGAGCACTACAAGCAGTTCGACCACGACTCTGCTGTCGCCGCCGATTAGCAGCCGATTGCCGTAATCGGGTACGGCCTCCAAGGCCGTACCCACAATCAACCGTCCCGCTATAATGTCGTGGCAGTGTCTGCGACCCTCCAAGCGAAACAAGACAAGCTCTTCGGCTTGCTCCGTGAGCTGGGCGAGGTGGTCGTCGCCTACTCCGGCGGCACCGACTCGGCTTACCTTGCCTGGGCCGCCAATCGCGTTCTCGGAGACCGTGCCGTTGCGGTCACTGCCGACTCCGCCTCAATTCCTCGATCCCACAAACGTGACGCTGAGGATTTCGTCCGGCAATTCGGAATTCGGCACGAATTCATCGAAACCAAAGAGTTCGACAACCCCGACTACATCCGCAACGACGGCAATCGCTGTTTCCACTGCAAAGACGAACTCTTCAGCCGACTCGCCGAAGCCAGCACCCGCCTCGGACTCCACAACGTCGTCTACGGCGTCAACCTCGACGACACTCAGGACTATCGTCCCGGCCACCGAGCCGCCCATGAACACGGCGTTGATGCGCCACTTCTCGAAGCGGGCCTGACAAAAGCAGACATCCGCGAACTCTCGCGCCTCGCTGGATTGCCAACCTGGGACCGGCCAGCGGCAGCCTGCCTCAGTTCCCGCATTGAGTACGGCATCGCGGTCACCCCCGAACGGATCCAGCAGATCGAGCAGGGCGAAGAGGCCTTGCGCGAACTCGGCTTCCGTGTCTATCGCGTTCGCTACCACGGCGAACTCGCACGGCTCGAGTTTGGCCGTGACGAATTGGCGCGAGCGATGGATCCAGGTATGGCATCTCGCTTTTCGCGGATCTTCAAAGCCCTCGGATTCAAGTACGTTACACTGGATGTCGACGGCTACCGTCAAGGCTCACTCAACGCGGCTCTGCCATCCACGAAGAGCCAAACTTTTCCGATTCTATCCTCCTGAGTGGACGCTTTCCTCTGCAACAAATAGGGTTGCTGTCAATCCGTTTAACCTCTTTTAAAACAATAACTTGCGCGATTGCTTTTCCTGGCTTTCCCGGTGGCGCTTAACTGTTTCTCGCTGCTAGACTACAGACTTCCCAGGTAGTTCTCGCGGCGACCTCCCCGGCTCTCTATTTCCATGAGCCAGGTGGTTGATCGTGGTCCTTGCGCCGGGAGTCGTCGAGAGCCGAATGAGCGTAGAAGTCTGGCACAGAGTACTAGAAAATCTCCGGGGCGATACTAGCCCCGAGAGCTTCGCCAACTGGCTCGAACCACTCGAGTACGACCGCACCGACTCCAACGGCGTCATGCACCTGCTGGCACCGAACGATAATGCCAAAAGTTGGCTTGAAGATGAGTTTGGCCCACGCATCCTCAAGGCGGTTCAGACCGTCGATGTAGCCATCACCACCGTTCAGCTGTCGGTTCAGCGGGAACTAGCTCCGGTCAGCCCGACACTGGCAGCCCCTGCACGCCAGCAGACGTTCCAATTCCGAGACCGCGCTGCACGATTCAGCCCCAAATATACCTTCGATAGCTTCGTGGTCGGGTCCTGTAACGAATTCGCCCATGCCGCCGCGCAAGCGGTCGCCGCCAACCCCGCCAATGCGTACAACCCGCTCTATATCTACGGCGATGTCGGCATGGGTAAGACCCATCTGATGCACGCCATCGGGCAACAGTTACTCGATAGCTACCCGCATCTGCGGGTGGTCTACGTGTCGAGCGAAGAATTCATGAACGAGATGATCAACTCGTTGCGCTACGACCGCATGAGCTCATTCCATGAGCGCTTCCGCGCTGCTGACGCCCTCTTGATCGACGACATTCAAACCCTAGGCACCCGCGAGCGGACCCAAGAAGAGTTCTTTCATACCTTCAACGCTCTGCACAATATGCAGAAGCAGATCGTCATCTCCAGCGACCTACCCCCGAAACAGGTCCCCGGCCTCGTGGATCGCCTACGCTCACGTTTCACCTGGGGCTTGATGGCAGACATCCAACCCCCAGACATCGAGACGAAGATGGCTATTCTCGGCCGAAAAGCCGACGAGCTTCACCTCGACCTACCCGACTCGGTTCGTAGCTATTTAGCAACGCACCTCAAATCCAATATCCGCGAACTCGAAGGTGCTCTGCTGCGCCTAAGCGCCGTCTCATCGGTCTCCGAAGTCGACGTGAATCTCCCGATGGCAAAGCAGGCTCTCAAGGGTCTAATCGGCAACGACAACGAGAACGTATCTATCGAAAACATCCAGACGGCAGTCGCCGAAGAGTTCAACCTGAAGACCCATCAACTCCGCGAGAAGAGTAATGCTAAGGCGATCGTCTTCCCTCGACAGATCGCGATGTACCTCTGTAAGGAGATCCTCGGCCACTCGTTCCCACATATCGGCAAAGCGTTCGGGGGTAAGCACCACACAACAGTGCTGTATGCAGTTCAGAAAATTGAGCGCCAGCGTCGTCTCGACCCAGCCCTCAACACGGTAATTCACAAGCTAACTGACAGATTCAATTAGAGATATAATAGAATCACGCCCATCGGGCTGTGGACGAACCTGAGGAATCTTGAGGACAGCTCATTGTCCACAGTTCCTGAACCCTTCGATCCGCTAGTATTCCACAGGGGTGATGATCTTAAGCAACTGATACTATTGGACTTGTGGGAGTTTTCCACATATCCACAGCTACTACTACTACTACTACTACTACTACTACTACTACTCTATAGATAGAACTACTTAAGGAAGGGTTATATTCTTTGGCCCCTTCTAGCATCGAGCAACTGGCTGTACAAGGGAACTGAACGATGGAATTCACCGTCAAGACATCTGACCTCGTCAAAGAGCTGGGTCTCGGCCAGGGAGTCGTTGAGAAAAAGACGACGATTCCCGTACTCTCCAACGTCCTGATCGAGGCAAAGGATGACCAGCTGACTCTGACCGCGACCGATCTAGAGCTTGGTATCCAAAGCACTTGTCCGGCAGTCGTCAGCAAGCCAGGTTCGACAACTCTTCCCGCCAAGAAGCTCCTCGACTACGTTCGCCTGCTGCCAAACGCGGAGCTGTCGTTCAAGGTGGGTGACAATCACTCCGCCCATGTTGTCTGTGGACGCTCCCGCACACGCATCGCTGGCATGTCGCGAGAGAACTTTCCTGAACTAGCCGCGATGCCAACGCCGCTAACACAGATTCCTGTCGCGACGATGCTCAATGCAATCCAGAAAACTGCGTTTGCGGTAGCCAACGAAGAATCTCGCTACACGCTCATTGGAGCCCTGCTACTGCTCAAAGAAGACTCCTTGACGATGGTTGCCACCGATGGCCACCGGCTCGCCTACTTGAAGGCCAATGGGACCTTCGAGGGCGTGAGCGGCGAAGTCCGCGGACTCGTGCCCAAGAAGGCGCTGAACGAGCTTGTAAAGATCGCGTCTGATGGCGGAGATTCGATGATGATCGACTTCGCCACCGACGAAAACCATTTATTCTTTCGGTGTGGTTCTCGGTTGCTGATATCACGCAAGCTAAGCGGTCAATTCCCCGACTACGATCGCGTCTTGCCAAAAGACATTGGAACCGCCATCACACTGAACCGTGAAGAACTGACCGCTGCTACTCGCCGTGTAGGTCAGTTCGCGGATGAGCGATCTCGCGCCATTCGGTTCGAATTGCTAGACGGCGAACTCAAACTTGCTGCATCGGGCTCCGATGCGGGCGACAGCGAAGAGTCGATTCCGGTTGAATACTCTGGCGACAAGCTGCGGGTCGGTTTCAACTCGCAGTACATCATCGACTTTCTCTCAGTCGCTGAGTCAGACGAGGTTCTGCTGCAGATCAAGGATGAAGAAAGCGCCGGGCAGATGCAGCTGCCAGAGCCCAAGGGTTACGAGTATCGATACGTCGTAATGCCCATGCGGGTCTGAGGACCGAGGAAGCACAATCACGAATGGCTGAAACCAAAACAGAATACGACGCCAGCAGTATTCGGGTCCTTGAAGGGCTCGAAGGCGTTCGCAAACGCCCTGCTATGTATATCGGCTCAACCGGCGAGATGGGCCTGCACCATCTCGTCTACGAGGTTGTGGATAACTCCGTCGATGAGGCGCTGGCTGGCCACGCCACGCAGATTACCGTCACAATTCACATCGACAACTCCGTCACGATTGTCGACGACGGTCGCGGCATCCCCGTGGCGATGCATGAGTCTGGTATTTCTGCCGCCGAGGTCGTCATGACCAAACTCCACGCAGGCGGAAAGTTCGACGCGAATTCCTATAAAGTCTCGGGCGGCTTGCATGGCGTGGGTGTCAGCTGCGTCAATGCGCTTTCGGAATCATTACAGCTTGAGATCTGGCGCGATGGTCACACTTGGGAGCAAGAGTACTCTTGCGGCATCCCGCAAACCCAACTGGAGAAAACCGGCAACACCAGGAAGACCGGCACTAAAGTCACGTTCCTGCCAGATTCCTCCATCTTCACTGTTGCCGCCTTCAAGCATGATGTGATCGCTACGCGTATGCGCGAAATGGCGTTCCTCAACGCCGGATTGAAGATCATCTTCACTGATGAGCGCGAAGAACGTGAACCACAAACCTTCTACTTCGAAGGTGGAATTGCCGAATTCGTCACTTACCTCGCACGCGGCAAATCCCCCCTCCATCCCGAGCCCATTCACTTCACAGGTGAGCGCAAGATGGCGGATGGAGAAACGGTCGAAATTGAGATTGCGCTGCAATACAACGACAGCTATCAAGAGACGCTTTTCTCGTTTGCCAACACGATCAACACAGTCGATGGTGGCAGTCACCTCGCTGGGTTCCGCTCGGCATTGACCCGCACCATCAATGCCTACGGTCTTCAAGCGGGACTGTTCAAGAACCAAAAGAACGGCCTGTCTGGCGATGACGCTCGCGAAGGCTTGACCGCGGTGGTTAGTGTGAAGCTGCCCCAGCCGCAGTTTGAGGGTCAAACCAAAGGTAAGCTCAACAGCGACATCTCAGGTGTCGTGACCAAGATGGTGAACGATCGGTTGGGTGAGTTCTTTGAGCGCAATCCGCAGGTCGCCAAGACAATCGTACAAAAGGCGATCGATGCCTCGCGCGCTCGTGAAGCGGCCCGCAAAGCCCGAGACCTGACCCGCCGCAAAGGTGCCCTTGACTCCGGTGGACTTCCCGGAAAACTCGCTGACTGCCAAGAGCGCAACCCCGAGCGCACCGAACTCTTTATTGTCGAGGGCGAGTCGGCAGGCGGGACGGCGAAGCAAGGCCGCGACCGCAAGAATCAGGCGATCCTGCCCCTCAGAGGCAAGATCCTCAACGTCGAAAAGGCCCGCTACGACAAGATGCTCGGCCACGAAGAGATCCGAGCGCTCATCACCGCGCTTGGCACCGGCATCGGCGTTGACGACTTCGACATTTCAAAGCTCCGCTATCACAAGATCATCCTGATGACCGACGCGGATGTGGACGGCTCTCACATCCGCACCCTACTGCTGACATTCTTCTTCCGCCAAATGCGGGAGCTAGTCGACCGCGGACACGTCTACATCGCTCAGCCGCCTCTCTACCGCATCAAGCGCGGCAAGAAAGAGCGCTATATCAAGGATGACGCCGACTTCACACGCGAAATCATCGACATCGCCACCGAAGGCGTCACCCTCGAAGTCGGTCGCAATGGCGCCCCAGGCCGCATCCTCGAGGCCGACGACCTAAGAGACTTCGTGTTCAAGCTCGACGAGTACGCGGCGATGTTCCACAAAGTACAACGCCGCATGCGCAGCGAGAAGGCGGTCAACCTGCTCGCTGACACCACCTTCGAACTCGACACGAAAGCCCACTTCCAAGACAAAGCTCACATGCTGGGGTTGGTCGAACGCATGAAGGCAGCGGGCGTTGATGCTCGCCTCGTGGCGGACGAAGAGCACTCGGCCTACCGGTTGATGTTCAAAGAGGGTGCCGACGCCGAACGGGCGCTTGGCATCGAACAAGCCGCGCTGCCCGAATACCGGCGCCTGCGGTCGCTCTCCCAAAAGCTGGCAGCCTACAACAAGCCGCCGTTTATCGTCACCGGCAAGAAAGCCATCGAGACGATTCAGGACCCCCTAGAGTTGCTCAAGCACCTCAAGGGACAGGCGATGAAAGACGCATCCATCCAGCGCTATAAAGGGCTGGGTGAGATGAACGCGGAGCAGCTCTGGCAGACGACGATGGACGCGAGCAAGCGCCTGCTGCTACAGGTGCGGGTCGACGACGCGGTCGAAAGCGAAGAGATCTTCTCCACCCTCATGGGTGATAGCGTTGAGGCTCGGCGCAAGTTTATTACCGACCACGCCCTCGACGCCACGAACCTCGACATCTAGCCGCTAGCGCGGCGCCTGTCCCGCCTTCGCGGGGCGCGGCCCTTCGGGGGAGCGATTTTTCCATCCGAGCCCCGAACGCCAGAGAGGTGGTCTCTAGTTTCTCTGTCTCAGTTCTGGGGTGCAGGTCACCTTGACCGGCCACGTGCCAAGCCACGAACGCCCACCCTCGCCGCCGGGGACTGTCCCCAGAGCACGCCGACAAAACCCACCACCAACCATCTTCTCTTCCCACGTCATCCACCCACTACCCCCCGCTCTATCCCTCTCATCAGGCCCGTTCACGGGCCTCCCCAACCGGGCCAGTCCTTTTAGGGCTGGTAAACGAACGCCAACACCGCCTAGTTCCCAGTCCGGTTCACCGGGCTTACCTTCCCGCGTCAGCGTCCCTAGCCCCAGCGGGGCGACCTGTGGTTAGCCCGGCGGCGTAAGCCCCGGGACCAATCCCCATCACCCCTCTCCTCCCACTCTCGCCGCCAGCGATTATCCCCCGAGCACTCCAATTGCAATACTCCAAACATCAAGAACTTCGAAGGGCGGCGGCCCACCCGAGCCCAAGTGCGTAAGCGCTGGGTCTTAGTGTCAAGGCTCCACCACATCCGCCAGCCCACACCCCCATCCGAGCCGCGCATGCAAATAAGCGGGTTCTCCCCCGTCCGTACTAAACCACACACAAAACATTAGCCTTACCCCGCCCCATGACGCTACAATCCCCCTGTCATGATGGTCGGCCAGAGCATCAGCCACTACAAGCTCGTCTCGCAGCTCGGCGAAGGCGGGATGGGTGTCGTCTACAAAGCCGAGGACACCAAACTAGAGCGCACGGTGGCGCTGAAGTTCCTGGCTCAGCATCTGCTCAATGATGAAGAGGCCAAGGCGCGCTTTCTCAGGGAGGCGAAAGCCGCCGCCGCACTTCATCACCCCAACATCTGCCCCGTCTATGAGATCGATGACGTCGATGGTGAGACGTTCATCTCGATGGCGTTTCTCAAGGGCGAGACGCTGGAAGATCGTATTGCCAAGGGCCCACTCTCACTCAAAGACGCTCTCGACATCGCTCGCCAAACGGCGGATGGACTCGAAGCAGCGCACGAAGCGGCCATCGTTCACCGCGACATCAAACCCGCCAACATCATGGTGGATGAGAAAGGCCGCGCCACGATCATGGACTTTGGGTTGGCTCGACTGACTGAAGCCTCGCGCCTCACCAAGACCGACGCCGCGATGGGTACCGTCGCCTACATGTCGCCCGAGCAGGCCCAAGGCATGCAGGTCGATTCTCGTTCAGACCTCTGGTCTCTCGGCTGCGTGCTCTATGAGATGGTTTCCGGTCAACGGCCTTTCCAGGGCCAATACGACCAAGCGCTGCTTTACGAGATTGTCCACGAAGAGCCTGCGGCATTGACCGGCCTACGCACTGGCGTACCGATTGAGCTGGAGTTGCTCGCCTCCAAGTGTCTCGCTAAGGGCCGCGACGACCGCTACCAGTACGCAAAAGAGACGGCGGTGGATCTCCGCAATCTCCAAGACAAGCTCAAATCCGGCCGCTCGACGATCTTGCGGACGGCACAGATGACCGGAGCCGTCCCCGCGACGATGACGGCGGGCCAGACGGTAAGCCCTGCGGAGGCGCTGCCGCCTGACGCGGTCGTCATGAAGCGGAGTAGCCAGCGGGCACTGCAAGGTCTCGCAGCCATACTTGCCATCGCCTTGCTGGGCTTATCGGCGGCCTACTTCACCCAGGCGCCGCCCGAGCCAACTGTGACGCGCTTCTCGTTCGCTCCAGAGGGCCTCCTTGCTGCGAGCTCTTCGGCCGGAGCGAGCGTTTCCCCGGACGGCAGGTACATCCTCTATGCGGCCCAAACAGGCGATGAAAGCAGCCTTTGGCTGCGATCACTCAGCAACGAGTCCGCTCGCGAAGTGCCGGGAACGGCGGGAGCAAGCGAAGGCTTCTGGTCGCCTGACAGCTCGTCGATTGGATTCGCTGTCGGAGGCCCGGGTTTCGAGTTGAAGCAAGTCTCGATCGACGGCGACAATCCGATCACACTCTGTGAGCTACCGGCCAGCGGCCAGTGGGCTTTCTTGGGGGGAACCTGGAGCCCCGATGGCGAGCGCATCGTGTTTTCCTCAGGACTGCGGTTGTATGAGATCGCCGCCCGCGGTGGCCAGCCACAGTTGCTGTTTGACCCGGGCGACAGCCCGCGGGCGGCCTCCTTCTACCCTCATTTCTTGCCGGCCGACAGCGGGCCACCGGCTCTTGTCTACACAACTGCAACCGGCACCTCGGATGAGTGGTTGGAGGTGTTGAACCTACAGACCAGCGAACGTCGCGAACTCGGTCCCGGCTCCAATGCGGTCTACTCGCTGGACGGTTACCTGATCCACGGGCCCACCGACGAGCACGAGCGCGGATTGTGGGCCTGGCCTTTTTCTCTTGCGACCCTGGAGCCAACTGGGGACGCATTCCCCATCAGCACAGCAGGTCGGGCTGCCCGGGTCTCGAGCGACGGTACGCTGGCGTATCGGGACGATGCCGGAGGCGCCGGTAGCCGGACTCTCGTCTGGCGCGACCGCGCGGGCGCAGTGTTAGAGACCATCAGTCAGCCGCAACCGAACATCGGGGCTCCCGCGCTTTCGCCCGACGGCCAGCGGGTCGCCGTGAGTTCCGCCGAGAGCGGGAACGATGACATCTGGGTCCACGACTTGACGCGCTCCACCAAGACGCGGTTGACGTTTGAAGACCAAACCGAGGTCTATCCGGCGTGGTCGCCCTCGGGTCGGGAGATCGTCTACCATACGAGGGGCCGCCGCACCGCCTGATGCGCCGAGCCGCCGACGGCACGGGCGAGGCTGTTGCGATGCTGGAAGCCGACTTTACCCTGAACAGACCCGAATGGTCGCGCGACGGGCGCTATCTGATCTATGACGAATTCGAACTGGAGGCGGAGGTGCGGAACGATATTCGTTATATCGAGTTGGGGACCGATGGCGAAGCCGGCGAACCCGTCATGTTTCTCGGCTCGCCCGCCGACGAGCAGATGGCGAAGCTCTCGCCCAACGGCCGGTATCTGGCTTATGAGTCCGACGAGTCGGGCCGCTATGAGATCTACGTGCTTTCGTTCCCCGGCGGCGACGGCAAGCGGCAAGTGTCAGTCAACGGCGGACAGCAGGCGCGCTGGCGCAGCGACGGCAGAGAGCTGTACTACGTCGAGGGCGACACGCTGATGGCGGTCTCGGTCTCGACCGAATCGGCTCTCACTCTGGGGCAGCCGCAACGATTGTTTGAGGCCCCTGGCTTTGCCTTAACGGGCGGCGGCGCCGTTGGGGGCTACGACGTCTCGGCCGACGGTGAACGATTTCTGACGGTAGCGCCCGTCGAGGGTGCCGACGCCGCGCCCCCCACAATCCGCATCGTCCAAAACTGGCACGAAGAGTTCCGGGATCGGCAGCGGTAGCTTCCTCCTCTCATCAGCGCTCCAGGGCGTCGCTCCTAACGACGCCCTGGTTGCCTCTTACCTCTTACTTCACTACATACAAGCCCCGTTGACGGGGCTCCTCAGCTAGGCCAGTCCTTTTAGGGCTGGTAAACCGACGGCGCAACCTCCCTCCTTCTCCCAGCCCGGTTCTGCGGGCTTCCAGGAAACGGTCACCCCTGACCGTCCACGTGCTAAGCCATATCTCTTGAGCCCGTCAGGGCGGCATTTCCCTAGCCCAGCGCGCCAGCGCTGGGAATAAGAACCGATCGCCTCGGACTTTCCCGCAGCAGCGTCCACCCGGACCACCAGATAACGGTCGCCCCCGAATAGGTCGATAGTTCGATAGAATCTTGCAGCGGACTACCGCTTCTAGGGGGGGATTCTTTCATGTTCGATCAATTGATACAGAGCTTAGACCTAACAGCTCTGCTGACCAAAGTCGTCGGGTTCGTTCCAGCGGTTGTCGCCGCTATTCTCATTCTCATCGGCCTTTGGCTTCTGTTTGGGCTGCTCCGCAAGCCCGCGAAGTCGGTGCTGGAACGAGCTGGCCTGGCACCGGCATTGATTCGCCTCCTCGTCGACAGCGTTCTGCGCTACAGCATCTTCGCTTTTGCACTCGTCATGGCACTCGATCAACTGGGGGTCAACGTTGCCGCCGCCATTGCTGGCCTCGGAATTGTTGGTATCGCCGTGGGCTTTGCCGCCCAAGACTCCGTTGCCAATGTGATCTCGGGATTCCTAATCTTTCTGGACAAACCGTTCGAGGCAGGTGACTGGGTGGGCGTAGCGGGCCAGGAAGGCACCGTGGTCGAAATCACGCTCCGCTCAACCCGCATCAAGACGCCAGAGAATACCTACGTCGTGATCCCCAACAAGCTGATCATCGACCAAGTGCTCGTCAACTATTCGAAGCACGGCGCTACCCGACTCAACATCCCGGTGGGAATCGCCTATAAGGAATATATTCCTCAGGCCCGCGAGGTGTTGCTGGGGGCAGTGAAAGACCTTGAGCACGTGCTCTCGGACCCTGCTCCTACGGTCGTAGTAGACCAGCTCGGCGGATCGAGCGTGGATCTCGAAGTCCGCGTCTGGGTAAGCGACGCGAACACTGGTCAGGGTGTGATGGCGAACGTGGTCGAGGCGGCGAAACTCGCACTCGACGAAGCCAGCATCGAGATTCCGTTCCCGCACCTGCAGCTGTTCGTCGACGACGTCAAGCCACCTGTTTGGGAGGGGCTAACAGCCCTCAACCGCCAAAGCCGCCCGAACGTCTAGGAGGCTTCGCGGGCCTTGCGGGCCGCGATGAAACTCCGCACGCAGAGCACGATAAACACTGCCAGTAGAACCGCCATCAGCGACTGCATCGCTGTGGCCAGCGGTCGCTCTGCGCTACCTGATAGCAGCGATCCGAGCTTCAGAAGCCCTGGCACGGAACCCCCAAAACCCAATAGCGCCAGCAGAATCGCACCGTGCATGGCATGCTTGCGGCGCGCCTCGTTCTTGGCGACGACGCCTAACAGCAGGATGGGCACTCCAAAGAACGCTGGGATCAGCCCCGTAATGCTAATCATTCCGCTACCGAGGTAGCCGCCGATACCCATTAGGATAAGAACCAGACCAACCAGAATCGTGGGTTTCGCCATGAGTTCTATTGTAGACAAATCTTGTCACGAAAGCTAGCATATATGTTAGTAGATATGTTACGCACCACTGTGTATCTCGATGAAACCACGGAGTCTGAGCTCCGCATACTCGCGCGAAAGTCAGGTCGGTCGAAAGCTGAACTGATGCGAGAGGCGTTGCGAAGTTACGTGGCCAAGGCTCGCTCCAAGGTTGAGGCGGAGTTACCACCCGGTGTGGGGCATTACTCAAGCAGTCGTGATGATGTCTCTGAGCGAGCAGACGTTATGCTCTGGGTCGACGGTGGTGACGACGCGTGATTGGGGTAGCGACCGCCGGTGCCATCTACTCGTTGTACGACTCCTCTGACGCACACCATATCGACTTCGTGCGGTTATTCCAACGGCCGGATCTGTCGATCGTCGTACCCGCCTTCGTTGTGCCCGAGGCGGACTACCTGATCCGTAACCATCTGGGAGCAGCTGCCCAAGCCGATTTCTTGGAGGGGCTCACGCGAGGCTTCTTCACCGTCGAGCCGACCGGTCCCACCGATTGGTCCGCCGCCGCTGGCCTCATCCGAGAGAATCCTGGGTTCCGTCTCGGCTTGACCGACGCAACGGTTGTTGCCGTGACCGAGCGGTTAAACGCAAGAGTCGTGCTCACCGCCAACGAAAAGCGCTTTCGTCGCCTCCGAACCACCGAGCGCCTCACGTTACTACCAGCAGACCTATAGCTTCCCCCCTAAATCTGAGTCGCTACGTTCTTACACATGGTGTCTGGTGTCCACCGGCTTGACCAGCAGGTTTGCAACCAGCGCGACGATCAGCAGTCCCGCCATCACATACATCGTGGAGTTATAGAGGGTCGCCGAGGGGTCCAGGGTACCGACCGGCGCGATCTCCAGTAGTTTCGCGACGGTTACGGTCTTTTCCGCGATCAAGCTCTCCAACTGGGCGAGCGGAGCGCCAAAGGTTTGGGCGAATCGTCCGGGGTCGACTTTGGCGACGAGGTCATGGAGGGCGCTTTCGAGGGCGCGCTCGCGGAACGAGGTGATTGCCAGCGGCCCCAGTACTCCGGCCGTACTCCAGGCCGTTAAAAGGCGGCCATGAATCGCCCCGACCTGCTGAGAGCCGAACAGATCCGCGAGATACGCGGGAATCGTCGCGAAACCTCCACCGTACATCGTGAAGATCACCATGCTCGCGGCGTAGAAGACCACCAGCCACACGACACCAGATGAGGCGCTGACCTGCATCGCCGTCCACGGGATCGAGAGGTACAAAAGAGCCCCGAGCACGAAGAAGATGGTGTAGGTATTCTTGCGTCCTATATAGTCCGAAACACTCGCCCAAAAGAAGCGCCCGCCCATGTTGAAAACGCTGATCATCAGCACGTAGGTGGCCGCGAACGGGGCGTCGACGATACCGGGCAGCGAGCCCCCGAATATCTCCGACATCATCGTCTTGGCGACGCCGAGCACGCCGATTCCGGCCGTGACGTTGAAGCAGAGCAAGACCCACAGCAGATAGAACTGCGGCGTCGCCATGGCATTATCGACTGTAACGTTGCCGTGGCTGATCATCTTGTGCGCGGTTTCCTTCGCCGAAGGTGGCGTCCAACCAGCGGGGAGCCAGCCGTCGGCCGGCAAACGATAGGAAAACGCCGCGGCCACCATCACCACAAAGTAGACCGCCCCCAGTACAAAAAACGTCTCCGCCACGCCGACGCTCCCCGTGCCGACGACATAGACGCCTTCCGGGCCAGGGCGCACCATCTGGGCGAGGTCGTTCGCGCCGACCACCACCACTTCGACGAGCCTGCCGCCGACCTCCGTGAATCGTCGACCGCCGTCGGTCGTCAGGTTCAACTCGATGGCCGGTCCGAGGTAATCCGGAGCTTTGTAGAAAAGCCCGATCAACCACTCCTTGAGCGGAGCGCCGATCATGGCGCCGCCACCGAATCCCATGATCGCCATGCCAGCGGCCATGCCCCGCCGGTCGGGAAACCACTTGATCAGCGTGCTCACCGGAGAGACGTATCCTAGGCCCAGCCCGCAGCCGCCGATCACTCCATAACCGAGATAGAGCAGCCAGAGCTGGTGCAGCCAGACGCCCATTCCGCCGATCAGGAAGCCGCCGCCCCAGCAGACCGCGGCCACGCTACCGACCGCTCGGGGTCCGACACGCTCCAACCACTTCCCAGCAAAGGCCGCCGATAGCCCCAGGGAGACGATCGCCACGGTAAACACCCAGACGACCTGCCGAAGGGTCCAGTCGTCCGCTGCACTGACCACGACGCCTTCGGTACGAATGAGAGCCGGATTGAAGATGCTCCAGGCGTAGACGGAGCCGATGCACAGATGGATCGCGATCGAGGCGGGCGGGACTTTCCAACGATTGAAGTCCGGTCCGGCGGTAATCGCTTGCTTCGAGAAAATTCCGCTCATCATGGCGGACGGGATTATAACGTCATACGCGCCCTCGCCGTTGGCGACCGCCCGCCCGCTTCCGTGGGTTTTGGCCCTTCGGCCGGCTTGCGCGGTGCCTGTCCGCTTCGCGGGGGTGGTTAATGGACCTCCGGCCTGAGATTGGATGGGGCGGAGAGTGGAAGAGATCGCGACCTCACGGTTGCGGCTCTGTTGCTGGCATGTCCACTGATGTGGATGTGCGAAGAGTTAGTCCGCCGCCCAGTGGCCCTGCGGTACCGCGAGACCACCAAACGGCGGTTTATGAATCCCAACTACGCGGGGAAACACCTAAGTATTGGGCCTGCCCTGAGGAACTGCTCCCTCGTTACGCTGACGGCATTTTGGTAGGCCGACACACCGAAGGTTGATTCCCAGTCGACTGGAGACACTAGCTAACCTCACAAAAATCTAGCGCGCTTCTGATTTGAGGTTGGCATAGGGGTTCAAGCTTTTCGCCCGCTCTCGCGGGTCCTGTGAGTGTAAGTTCTGTGTTTTGTTGGAGGAAGTTTATTTTTTCGACCGTCACACCATCGGGCCAAGCGGGACCGACTGGTTGACGTGGTGCGGAACGGCCTCCACCACCACGCACGCTTGTCGTGAAATGAATCGTCGTCAGTAATCCAACAGATGCTCTCGCCGACCACCAGCTCACTTGGACTTCGCAGGTCGTTGATAACGTGGGGATTAGATCTATCCGTGGCTGTCACCAATTGGCCCAGTCACCAATTGGCCCAATGGTCCCGGACGGCCCCAGGCCCGCGCCGCGTCCGCAGAATTGTAGCGTGTCCCTGGTTTTTCAAAGCATGAAAAGCGGGTGCGTCGGCTTCAGGCCTAACTGCACCCGCCCTGCCTGCTCCCTCCAAAACGGCTGCAGCGCGATATGCTGCGTCACCGCATGGATGTCCCGGTGCGCTCGCTCCAGCGGGCTATCCGTGTATAGCGCTGACGCTCCAGCGGCCGCGTAGAGCTCCGACACCGCCGCCCGACACTCTTGCGCCGTGGTAATCCCCGCGGCTAGAACCGCCCCGATCTCGGCGGGGTCGCGTTCTTTGCCGGACTCCGCCGTTTCCCACAGCCGATCGCATGTGGAGTGAAGCTGGTTGCGGTACGAATGGATCTTCGCGTCGATCTTCGCGATCAGACCCTGAACCGTCGCACGATCCCGCAAGTTGGGTCCGCCCTCGACGTCGGCCTTTCCCCCTGCGAGATCCAACACCGCCCGCAGCGAAGCAGTCGTGATGCCCAGACAAATCGACGCGCAGCCGGACACCGAGGCGGCGAATATCGGTACGCGACCCGTCGGCGAGTCCAACAAGCTTGGGGCCCCCATGGCGAAAGAGAGGCCAACCGGAACCGAGACGTCGGTGAGAACGCAATCGTGACTGCCCGTACCGCGGAGCCCCCCAACACGCCACGTGTCGACAATCTCGTGCTTCTCTCTCGGAATGTACAGCATCCGCATGTGAGGCACATCAGGCGCGAGCATCTCCACTTCCCCGTCTTTCTCGACGAGGCACGTCACCGGGATCCAAGAAGCGTGCATGCAGCCCGACACCAGACTCCAACGGCCATTGACAACGTAAGAGTCGCCTTCGAGCCTCGCTCTGCCCGTCGGCCTCGTCGAACTCGCGAGCAGCGCCGCGGGACCGCCGAACACTTCCTGGCGCGCGTCAGCGGAAAGAAACCGCGCGAACCAACAGGGTAGGGAGTTGTTCCACACAATCCACGCCACCGAAGCTTCCGTTTGGGCCAGCACTTCGTATACCTCGAGCGCCTCACGTGGAGACGCCCCCCAACCGGAATACTCCGCCGGCAACACAAGGCGTCCAAGCCTCCGTTCGATCAGAGCCTCTACGATTGGCTCGGCGATCTTCCGGTCTCTCTCCGTAGCGTCGCGATTCTCCAGAATTAGATCGCGCAACCCATCAGCCACCTCTACCGCGGGGCTCGTCTGTAAGTGCATGGCTATCCCGAAACCTCCGTAAGAAATCGCAACGCGCCGCTTGCAGGGTCAGCATGCGCCAAACCGCGGGACAATCCAAGGGCGTAGAATGCCTTTTGATGGTTGCAAGTGGACAATCGGCGATTCAGTCCCTCGAATTCGAGAGCAGCATCCACCCCGACCTCCCCGTCGAGGTGCTCGACCGCTCCGAACTCGTAGGCCGCTTCGACCCGTCTCCGCCGCCCGACAGGCCCTTCTTCCATGCCTTGCACCTTGTCCATTCCGGGCAAGGTGTCCACGTCATTGATTTTGAAAGGGTCAACCTCAAACCAGGACGCCTGGTCCGCCTCCGCCCCGGTCCAGTCCTGGGACACAGAGTGCAATTGCGAAGCAGCCCTCGTCTTCTCGCGACTCGCCAATGTCCCCTCAACGGGAGAGTTCTCCGCGGCAAGCGCCTATCGCGATCTCGACCCACAATCCTTTGCAGCGGCCGACGCCATCATCGGTCTCCTCCGCTTGGAACAAGCCCGGTTCAGCGGCGACGAAGCCTCGACCCGCGTGATGTATGCTCTCTTCGAAGCCCTCTGCGGAATCTTCGACCGCGGCTCTGGCGAACGCGCTGAATCCTTGCCCGACGCCTACTCCGTCTTCCGCGAAGTGATCGAAGAGAATCTCTACGTCGCGCACACCGTCCGTGAACTGACCCGCCCGCTCGGCTACTCCGAACGCACCGTCTCCCGCGCCTGTCAGAAGGTCACCGGCCAAACCGCCCGCGACGTCTTGAACACCCGACTCATCCTCGAAGCTAAACGCCTCCTCGCCCACACCGAGAAGCCCGCCGCAATCATCGCCGCCGAACTCGGCTTCTCAGAGCCCACGAACTTCCACAAGTTCTTCGCCCGCCACACCGGCCAGCGTCCCAGCCAGTTTCGAGAAATACACCGTCGGCGCGTTTGACCAGGGAGTCCGAGGGACAGTCACCTTAATTGGCTCGGATACTTGATCCCGACTCTAAACATCCGGTTTTGCATGATCAGGGGGTGAATGTGTTTCATTGCGGAACACAGACCCCGACCCGAGAGGCCCAGAACTATTTAGCGTAACTGTCACTCGAACCCCTGGCTTACCTTCTGCGCGGGTGAGGTCAACGCGAGGCAGGAAAACCGCGGCGCGAAGGTCCAGCCTCCGCGCCGGGTGGGCGTTCCTCTAATTCTCCGCCGGCGGTTTCACGCTCGACGCCGGCCTCGTGACCTTCAGTTTCCACCGCTGGACCCGCCGGCCGTTTCCCGCCTCGCCGGTGTACATCCGATTCTGCGAATCGATCGCGATCATGTGCGCGCGGATGAACTCGCCCGCCTGACGCCCCGGCCGCCCGAACCGGTCCAGAATCTGCAGGTCCTTGCGCCGCAGGATCCAGATCCGCTGGTTCGTGCCGTCCATCAGATAGAGCAGGCTCTGTTCCGGATCGCGCGACAGCTGCAGGCTGAAGCCGCTCCCCGACCCGCCGGTCTCCGGACGGACGAAGCGCTCCATGATGTATTTGCCCTGCTGGTCGAACACCTGGATCCGATTGCCGCGCCGATCCGAAACGTAGATCATCCCGTCCTTCGTGCCGACGATTCCGTGCAGCGTCGAGTACTGCTGCGGCGGGTTCTTCGGATCGACCGGGTACTCGTACTTGTAATCGTCGTCGGGCGTCTTGCCGTACGCGCCCCAGTGCCTCTTGTACCGGCCGGTGTCGGCATCGTAGACGACCACGCGCCGGTTGTCGTAGCCGTCGGCGATGAAGATCTCGTTGGTATTCGGCTCGACGTAGAAGTTCGCCGGGCCGCCCAGGTGATCTGGATCGTTGCTTCCCTTGTTCACGCCGGGCTCGCCGATCGTCAGTACGGGCTTGCCGTCCTGCGTGAACTTCATCACGTGGGTGCCACCGCTCGTACCGATCCAGATGAAGCCCTTGTGATCCATGTAGATTCCGTGCTCGGGCTCCGGCCAGGTGTACTCGTCGTTGGGACCGCCCCAGCTGCGCAGCACGTTGCCCTCGGCGTCCATTTCGAGGACCGGAGGCGCTGGGAAGCAGCAGTCGGCGATCGGCGGGTTCTCGGCGGCGCCAATCTCCTGCCGGGTGAGGCTCGACGGCATGTGAACGACCCAGAGGTGATCCTCGTCGTCCACGAACAGGCCGCGGATATCGCCCCATATCCAGTCGTTGGGCAGCGTCGGCGTCTTCGGCCACGTCGGATCGATTTCGTAGATGGGAAGCTTGTCCGCCGTCGGCGAGCCCGGCGCCGGCTTGGCCAGCGCGCCCTGGGCAGCGGCGCTGCTGGCGGCGAGCAGACACACAGCGATAGCAGCAAAGATTCGTGACATTCTCATGTTCAAAGCTCCATGATGCGGGGCGATTATCGCGCACGGGAATGACCCCCGTAAAGCGCGCGGGTGGCATGGAGAGAGTGCCGAGATGGTCGTGTTTGGACTCCCTTGGATCCGGGGCTGGCGCCGCCGGGCCAACAATAGGTCGCGCCCCGCTGGGGCTGGGGGCGCTGACGCGGGAGGGTGTTCGGTGGTGGTTGGCACTGAGGTCCCAGCGCTGGCGCACTGGGCTAGGGAGATGTCGGCCTTGCGGCGTTCTGGGTGAAGAATCGTGTATCTGTCACCGTGGAGCCGAATTCAGCCTGCCGTAGCGCATCCGTGGCCAGATCAAACTTCCCGTTCACGGCGCATGTATACGGATACCTTGCCGTACGACGTTGAGTTGAGATGTTCCGCCCGAACATGCTCAATATCGTGGAAATCGCCGATCTTGCTTGCCCACCTACCAGTTCTCAACTGGCGGGCTGCGTGCTTGAACCGCCCATGGAGAGTATAAATGGCTACTTTTTCGTAGCCGGGCTCAAGTTCGCCGTCTTCGCACTTGGCATAGCCCTTGGATTCGAATATCTCAACAAGCACATCAACATCAGCTGAATAGGTGAATCCGGGAGGCCAGTACTGGCCATCCGCCTTTGTTGGCCACCACCATTGAGCGATGTCACCGAATGCGAACGCGATGCAGTTGTACCGGTCGTCGACAGGGCTCTCTTCTGAGTACTCTGTGCCTGCTAGGAGCGGGAACCAAGTCTCCATCTCGTCCAGCTCCGACATTACCCAAGATAGCCTTCTTGCCGGCCCCAAGAGAGCCAGGCTTGGCGCGCTCCCTCGATGTTGGCGTTTTCAGGGACAGGGTCTGTGTTGGCTAGGAATCTCAGCGCCCAAAACCAATGACCGCGGCGAGATTCCAGTTCTTTCAACACTAGTGGAAGTACGCGTGGCCCCATGGCAATGATCGACTGATATGAAGGATGCAAAACCCTTTCTTGAGAATCGGAGATGAACTGTGTTTCTTGTCTCCAGCTATCCGCAAGCTTCCTAAACGTTGATTCCAGGGGAGCCCCGGTCGTTGCCGCGCCTGGCCTCGATCGAAGAGGCCTCACCAGGCGCTGGCGCATCGGGACATAGTGTTGGAATGGTTCGCGGGACTTATCGACGGTAGGCCACTCGTTAAAAGCGTTACGCGTGTGCTGGGAAGTGGTGCCCCAGCCTTTCGTCAGTCGACGCTGCCTCTGTGGCGGCGATCCCCACCGCGAAATGCTTTCTTGGCATCGGTTCATGAGGTGCTCCTAAATGCCGAGGTCTTTCAAGCCAGCTGTAGTCAAGAGTCGTTGTAGGGTGGACTCTTTCTCCAATGCGCGCGTAACTACGGCGCCAAGTTGGGCCAAATCGATGCTGTCGAGCACGACGAAGAAGTGCTTGTGCTCGGTCCCTTCATGGTAGCTAAGTTTCAACGTGTGGGTAACGACAACCGCTGCCGGTTCAGATTCGGCGTCATCGGAGAATACTGGTCGAATATCAGAAAGGATCTTCGTTGACGGACAGAACAGGCGTTCGCCATCGCGTTGTAGAGTCAGTGCCTTCGAAAGAAAGCCGACACTTTCGATGGAGAGAAGTTTGCTAAATCGGGTTCTCAGAGCCTCCAATCGTTCTGAGCTTAACCCCGCGAGGTCAGGTTCGTCACTAGTGCGTATCGCTTGTAGAAAGTCACTTACGAACGCAGAAGAAGGCTCGTCTGAGTACTCTCGAACGTGGTAGAGGGCGTAGAGTGCTGTGACTATCGTCTGCAGGTCTTTCTTGTCGACGTCAATGCTAGGCGCGATACTCTCTACGACCTCTTCTTCGTCAGGCGTCGGCGGAAGGGCTGCAAGTGCCTCGATGAGCTTATCGATCAGGGTGTCATCAAGATGGATCAGCTTGGAGATACCCGGTATGTGCTGATCTGGGATCTTTAGTGGCATGTGTGACTGAGCCTCCCTTAGATACTAAAGGCGCAAGATATGGCTACCCAGAAGTTGCGACTACAGAGTACGAAATATCGCTACTACGCCGTCGATCGGTTACGCGATTGAGCAAAGGTAGCACCCCTGGGGCTTCGCTGCCGCCGACAACGTCGAGTCCCAACAGGCCGACGTCAACTTCAGAGTACCCTAGCCAGCCCAGGAAGTTTGGCTCCAACTCTACGCCGCAGCCGATCACCGCTTCTCCCAGGGCCCAGCCGGTGAAGGCGTGGTAGTTGAGTCGAAGAGAGTCGAAGGTGGGAGTTCGGGGGAGTTCGGGGACAGCCTCCGAACTGTGTCATACTGCCGCTAGTTCACATGCCGCGAAAGGCACGCGTGGTTGCGGAGGGCGTTCCGCATCACGTCACTCAGCGGGGCAACAACCGCCAAGACATCTTCTATCTCGCCGATGATCGGCGCTTCTATATCGACACCCTGCGGACGAAGTGCCGCGAGCATGGCGTGATTGTCTTGGGCTACTGCCTGATGACGAACCACGTACATTTGGTGGCCATGCCGCAGCGCGGAGACTCTCTGGCGCGAGCGCTCGAGCGCACTTGAGCGCGACCGCCGGTGACCCTCTCGTCGACGCTTGGGCGTGGAAAGAGTTGGGTCTGACGGAGGCGTGGGCACAGATTCTGGCTGCGGGCGATGGAAGAGGCGACGCCGACGAGTTGCGTGAGGCTACCTACGGCGGGCTGCCGTTCGGAGACGAGGGTTTCGTCAGAAAGATGGAGCGAAAGCTCAATCGGCGCCTGCACCGCAGGCCGCCCGGTCCGCAGCCGAAGGCCGCTCGCGCCGCCGCCGGATGAGTTCGGAGGCTGTCCCCGAACTCCCCCGAACTCCTTGAGCCCACCAGCGTTTGGGATTGAGAGGCGCAACGACGCTAGGCGCGGTCGCAAACAGCAAATAGATTGTGAGGCCTCTGCCTCTCGGCTATTATGGACTCGCCTCAAGTACTTACGAATTGGGAATATCCCGGTCCTAAGCGTATGCACACATTTCGATTTCTTACCTGACGCTGAGGAACTCGGCGCCCCGCTCAACGGTTCCTACGACCTCCTGCTGGTGGCTCTATCCGTTCTGATCGCAGCCATGTCAGCTTATGCCGCCCTAGGCCTGGCGGGCCGGGTCCGCGCTGCCGAAACAGTCCGAGAACGACGGCTTTGGCTGGGCTCTGGCTCCTTTGCGATGGGCGTCGGCATTTGGGCGATGCACTTCGTCGGCATGTTGGCGTTTAGGCTCCCGGTGTCGGCAACCTACGACTTTACGATCACAGTGGTCTCACTCACCCCCGCGATGCTAGCTAGCTTGGTCGCGCACCGGTTCTTTAGTCGGGAACATTCTGATGTACGGGCGACGTTGTTGTGCGGCGGACTGATGGCCGCAGGCATAGGAGCGATGCACTACACGGGGATGGCGGCGATACGTCTCCCTGCGGCGATGTACTATGACCCGCTGCTATTCACGGTTTCTCTGGTTGTCGCGTGGGCTCTCGCATCCTTTGCGCTTGGCGTAAGCCAGAACGCCACAGAGTTGAGGGGTCGAACCGTCAACTACCGCCACAAGTTATCGGCGGCCGTGCTGATGGGTCTGGCTGTCGCCGGGATGCACTACACCGGAATGTCGGCGGCGCGCTTCTTCGTTATCGACGGCGCGTCTTCTCCAGTAGGCGCAATTGAACCGACAGTTCTTGGTGCCATGGTAACGCTGGCATCGGTGATAGTCTTGGGCCTTGCGATTTTCGTAGCGATCGTCGAACGTCGCCTACAGGCTGCCTCCCGATCCGCCCGAGTGAGTCGCTCTCGTATGTTGCAGGCGATAGAAAGTATTTCAGAAGGGTTTGCGCTATATGACGCGGACGACAGACTTGTGCTCTGTAATCGAAAGTACCGCGAACTGTTGAGCGGCGTGAAGGGTCACGGGCTTGAAGGCGAAACGTTCGAGAGCATCGTGCGTCGCTTGGCCGAGTCCGGTGTTATCCCTGAGGCGCAAGGCCGCGTAGAGCAGTGGGTAGCGGCGCGAGTGTTGCGACACCAGCAGCCGCCCGGGCCATATGTCCAGAGGCGGATCGGCGAAATCTGGATGCAGATCAATGAGTACAAGACTGCCGAGGGAGAGACCGTCGCGATCTACTCGGACATCACTGAACTCAAGCGTGCAGAACAGGGACTGGCGCAGGCGCTGGAGAACCTTCAGGAGACACAGTCTCACCTTGTGCAGTCTGAGAAGATGGCGGCTCTAGGCAAGTTGACTGCCGGTATTGCTCATGAACTCAATAACCCCGTAGGCACAGTGCGCAGTTCGGCGGACAGCTCCGCGCGTTGCGTTCAGCGCATCATGGAAGTGCTGACGAGCAGCGTCTCTGTTGAGGAAATCCGAGCGGATAGGCGGTTTCAGCAGGCCCTAACGATTGTCGGTGAGAATGCCCAGGTGATCGTGCGTGCCAGCGAGAGGATCGCGAAGATCGTTCAGAGCCTGAACACATTCGTCCAACCGGACGACCAAAACTACAGAGGGGCAAGCCTTGAGCACTGTATTGACAGTACTTTGGCCTTGCTGCAACATGTCTTTCGGGACGGTGTCTCGTTGGTCAAGCGCTTCGGCGGCACTCCTGAAGTGCTCTGCAATCCTGGCGAACTCAATCAAGTCTTCCTGACTGTGATCTCCAACGCCGCACAGGCGATAGAGGGCGACGGCGAAGTAGTCATCGCAACGACTCAAGAGGAAGACTTTGTTTGCGTCGAGATCGCCGACACTGGTCGCGGAATGTCTCCTGAACAAGTCAACGGCCTGTTCGATTTGGGTTTCAAGACGACTGGCTCTCGCATCGGCGTCGGCATGGATCTAGTTAATGCGTACGCCATCATCGAACGCCATCGCGGCCGGATTAGTGTATCGAGCGAACTGGGTCAGGGTACGCGCTTTCGAATCGAGTTGCCGGTGGGCGTTCCGCCCTCCCGGCAACGGTGAACCGCGTCGCTGAGTTCGAGGGACATCCATGATAGGAATCTGTCAAGGGCAGACACAGTTGTCCTCCTACCGGGCGCGAGTCCAGCGTAGGTAGTCACGAGATGAGCGAAGGGGTCGAAGCCGTAACAGGGGTCAACAGCCAAGCGTGACCAGACATCCATGAGCCGCATCGGGCCAGCCGAGCCGACCGTCGCGGAAGTTTCAGTGTGGGTAATAGCCCGCTGGCTCTACTCGACGATCAGCCCGCCCTTCATTTTCCCGTGCCCGAAGCCGCAGAACTTGGAGCACTTGAACGGAAAGGTTCCGGCCTGATTGGCGGTGAATTCTATCGTCACGGCTTCGCCCTTCGGTAGCTGGCGGTCGATGCCGAAAGCGTCGAGTTTGAACCCGTGCTTACGGTCCAGCGCGGTGATGACCAACCTGACGGTCTCGCCTGGATGGGCCTTAATTTCGCTTGGCGAAAACTCATATTTCTTCGCCGTCATCACGATTTCGCGGACTCCTTCAACTCCTGACGGCTCGTTCTGGGCCAACAACATCGGCGCGATGACCGCGAAGAGGGCCACTACGGCCAGCCCGGTTTCCAGATGGACCAGATATTGTCCTCGAGTCGCCCTAATCATGTTTCGGCTCCGACGTGTTCGCTCGCGAACCGCCCTATTCCCCTTCGCCTTTAGATAACTTGCTTGGCACCTTGCATAACAGCAGCGATGTCGCGGATGCCGACGCCCGGACCCTTCGGCACGCTCATGCGGCCATCGGTGATGGTCAGCTTCGGCTCGAACCAATCTTGGTAGCGTTCGATGTTGCGCTTGTATTCCTGGTAGCGGCCGATGCTCTTCGTCCGCGAAGCGAAGTGCAGCATGTAGATGAAGCCAAAGCCGCCGGAGATATGTACGGTGGTCGGCATGCCAGCCAGTTCGGCCATATTCGCGACGCGCGCCGAGCGGATCAGGCCGCCGTAATAGTGCAAGTCGGGCTGCACGATATCCACTCCCCGGTTGGCGATCATCCAGCGGAAGCGTCGTTCGCTGTACTCCTGTTCACCGCCCGAGACCGGAATCGTCAGTGTGTCGGTCACCACCTTGGTGTCTTCGAGGTGGTCGAAGGGACAGGGCTCCTCGAAGTAAACGGCGCCCACCTCTTCGAGCACGCGTCCGATGGGGATGGCGTGCTCGGGGTCGTAGGAGCTGTTGGAGTCCCCGTGCAGATCGATCCCATCGCCAAGCGTCTTGCGCGCTAGGCGGATCAGGTCTTCCGAGCGATTGGGCGCGGCGTCGGCATTCCGGCTCATGCGTCCACCGAGGCGGAACTTCACCGCCTTTGCGTGGGTCTCGTCGAGGAGCGATTGCAGGTACTCGACTTCTTCCTCGGGCGTTGAATCTCGTCGTCCGCTAGCGACGTAGTAGTCGATTTCTTCTCGGATCACACCGCCCATCAGCTCGCCGATCGATTTGCCAGCGACGCGGCCCAGCATATCGAGAATGGCGAATTCGACCCAGGCATGAGGGGTCCAAAAGGCCAGTCCTTGCAGCTTGTAGTTGCTGCCGTAGCGATAGAGATCCCAGAGCAAATCCGACTCTAGCTTGCGGGCGTCCTTACCGATCAGAAAGGGAATGATTCGGTCGGCCAGGATCGGTGCCAAGTAGGGGCGGTTGTTGCCCAACGACACGCCTTCCGCGCCATCTTTCGATCGCACGTGGACGAACTGTGTCCCATCCTTCTCAAGCAGGCGGATCGAGTCGATGATGATCGGTTCATCGAGGCCCGAGAGGTCGAGGATGGGTTGCGCGGCTGCGGCATCCAAGGCTTCGACCGTCGGCCCGACAGACTGTTCCCCAGCCGTCGGAGCAGATTGACTTGTGCAGCCAGCGAAGGCTGCAGCGGAAGCGGCGGAAGCGCCGAGAAAATGGCGGCGATTGAGGTTGGGCATGGGGTTCCTTCTTTCTGCGCCCCGATGAGCGTCAAGTGAAAGCATAGTCGGTGTCGGTGTGAACGACAAGCTACGAACCGTGTAAAGACGATGTTCGCGCCAGCTACCGCAACGTCGAAACCAACGGAGGCGCTTGGGCGGCCTTTATGCTGTGCGTTCTCGACAAGACCGTTCGCGGTGAAACGGGCGATCAGGAATGAGGGGACCTTGTAGCCAGCGGTGGCTAGGGCGAAATGCTTACCCAGCTAGAAGGTTTTCTGGCTCCCAAGATTGCTCTCGGCGGATAGACTCTAAATGCAGGCTTCCGACCCGCGAAGGCCACCCCTATGCGCTACGCAAACTTACTCTTGGTGCTCGCGCTGACGCCCTCCCTCGTCGCGCAGATTCAGATCATTCGAGGTTCGAGTCCCGCTCCGCAGCCAGCGGCGGAGGCTGAGCAGCCTGCCGAAACGGGCGAGACCGAAGAAGCCGAAGCGGAGGCTCCTCGAGATCCGCGGGAACGGCGGCGGGAAAGTGTCGTCTATAACTCGGACGGTCAACGCCGCGCGGGCGGAGTGACAGAACAGCGCTCAGTGAATGGCGATGTGCGTTCGTTGGTGCAGCGTGTGCGGTCGATCAATGGCCGCGAGGTTCCCTACCTGACCGAGAGCGAGCGTGTGGTGAGTTCGTCGGATTCGCTTAAGGTTTCTGAGCGGGTCTTGCAACGATACGACGCCACGGGTCGCGGTACCGGCCAGGGCATGGAACGTATCGAAGAGCGCAAGCTGCCTGGCGGGGGGACCGAGACGACGACAACGGTTTACGAGGCCGACTTGAATGGTCGCATGCAGGTGTCCGAGCGTCGGGTGATTCGCATGACGGAGTCCAATGGCGAAACCCGCACCACTTCGACCACCCAGACGGCAGGGATGAACGGGCGGTTCCAGACGATCATCGAAGAAGAATCGATTGAACGTCGGGACGGGGACGACTCTGGCACGATCGAAACGACGACGAAGACTCGACAGGGGGACGGTGGACTGCGAGTTTCCTCTCGGGAGGAGACCGTGATGCGCATGGAGAACGGTGCGGCCGTTACCGAGACCCAGACGTTTGAGCGCAGCCCGGCGACGGACTCGCTGGAGTTGGCGCGCCGGACGGTGGGTCGCCTTGAGGAGCGTCCGAATGGATCGAGTTCCGAGACGGTGGAGACCTACGGGTTCGGGGCGGGTGCCGGGTTCAACGTCAACGCCACGCGGATGGCACTACAGTCGGTGTCGAACTCGGAGGTGACCGTCAACGCGGACGGAACCGTGCGCGAGCGAATCACGTTTAAGGAACGCAGCGCGGTGAACTCGCGAGAGTTCACCGAAGAGACGTTAACCCAGAAGGTGAGTCGTCCGACCGCAGATGGGGAGTCGGTGCAGACGGATATCTACGAAAAAAGCATCAACGGGCGGATGACCGCGACCCAGTCGGTGATCGAAAAAATCGAGCGCTAGTTGTAGAGCCTCAATCGCGTGTTTCCAAATCACTCAGCGACATCGTTGTGAAGTCAATACGGCTTTGCTTGCCGCCGGCATCACCGGCTTCGAAGAGGATGCCTACGGTCCACCCTGAGGCGTCGATAAGCACCATATCACTGTAGGCGGCGGGGCCGGTGTGAATGAGCGGGCCGTCTTGCCAAGTCTTCGTTTCGTCGATGCTGTAACGAATGCGCAGATCGCTGCGGCCTTTGCCCGAGGGGCCGTCTTCATCGGGGCCTGAGAACAGGATGATATCGTTTTCGTTGCCATCGAGGGTTGACGCGGCCCGCAAGAGAGCGCTCTGAACGACCGGCGGATCAAGCACACTGGAGCTTGGTCGAAAGTATTGGTAGGCGGTATGTCCGCTGGCGTCGAAACTGAGGCCACCGTCGCTGCTATAGGCGTGTCCACGGTTTCCTGGAGCCTCGCCGTTTTGATCGCGGGTATTGAAGTAGAGACGCCCGTCGTTGAGTTCGACCACGGTGGTTTCGTTGGCGTTCAGATCGTCATCGTAGGTGGCATCGATCGCACCGAGCTGCCAGGTGTTGCCGTGATCATCGCTGAATACGACGTGCACGCCATGGACACCTCGATCATCACCGTCGATGCCCAGACGATGATCGACCGGAATGATCAATCGTCCAGAGTGAGGCCCCCGTTGCATCTGAATGGAATGCACGGGCCCGGTCGCATACCAGCCCCACGTTTCTCGCTTGACGCTGGCGGTGATCTCGCGCGGGTCGGACCAGGTTTCGCCGTGGTCGTCGCTATAGGTCACGAACACGCGATCGTTCTCCAACGTAAATGGCAACCAGATGCGCCCGCGATGGTTCGGGTCCATCAAGTCCACAACTGGAGCCGGATTGCCGATGGTGATCGGCGGAACTTCGTATTGCGGAAAGAAGGGAACAAAGTCACTCTGGTCTTGGACCACCTGCAGCGCCCCCCAACTCTGCCCCTGATCGCGGGAACGCTTCATCACAAGGTCAATCTCACTGGCATCGCCGCCAACGCGAGCCTCGCAGATCACGAGGAGATCGCCGTTCGCCGCGCGAATGATAGCGGGAATTCGAAAGATGTTGTAGCCTTCGGTGCCATATTCGAAAACCGTCACCTTGGCGTAGTCTTTGGCGAACGTCCCAACTGAAAGGAGTAGGAGGAGCGGCATCAATAGAAGCGTGCGGCACATAGCGTAGTTACCCTTGGCGACCAGATAGTACATTGTTCGACGCAGTCTGATGCTGGCCTATTCCGTTAATACCGACTCAGGTCGACAAAAGGCCGCTTCTGAAAAGCTCGACTGTCGGAGCGCTTCGCGCAACGACGACTCGTGCTGTGATGTGAGTGCGGCATGGGGCGCGATCGGACGACCACACGGAATGCCGGACCAGCTCAGCATCGTCTTGATCGCCGCCAACATTGGGAACCGCAGCGTGAGTTCGATCAGCTCGTTGATTCGATCCTGGCTCTGGCGGGCAGCCTTCCAGTCGCCGCCGCGAGCCTGATTGTAGAGTTCGACAAACAGTTCCGGTACCAGGTTGTAAAAGCTGCCGATACCGCCGTCGGCTCCCATCAATAATCCCGCGACCAGGACCTCATCGCGACCATTCAGGACCGAGGCCCCGCTCTGCTTCAGTTTCGCCAGCATGTAGAGATCGAAGTCGGTGAATTTAATCCCGACGACATTCGGGATTGCCAGCAGCTCAGTGAGAGCATCCAGATTCCCAATAAGTTTCGAGCGATCGGGGAAATAGTAGACCAGCAACGGCAGGTCGGTCGCGGCGGCCAGGTCCTCAAAATATCGCCTGATGTCCTCGAACGAACCAGCTTCGTTCGGGGGTAGGCTGCTAATAGCGTGGACTCCATGCTTGCTGGCTCGTCGAGCCAACTCGATCGCATCCGCAGTGCTCTGTGCTCCCACGTGGGCGATCACGGTCTTACCGGCTGGAGACTCTCGCACGCTTGCTTCGATCACCTGCTCTCGCATCGAGATGGATTGAAGCAGACCTTCGCCGGTGTTGCCGCCTACGTAGATTCCGTGTGAGCCTGCCTCGTAGAGCCGTTCAAGAAGTCGAGCGAGACTCTCAGGCAGGAACTTGCCGTCCTCATCTAGAGGCGTAACGAGGGCGGGAAGGATACCGGAAACCTGCATCGCTCAATCTTGACAAAGATACCCGGTCACCACTCATGAAATCATTGCGTCTTCGCGGCGAGTGTGTGGATCGTCAGCCCTTCGAGGTTCTTTCGATTCGGCAGTGCGCTGCTGAGTACCGACCCGAGGACGAAGCAGCTAACGATGCCAGTCATAGCCAAGTTCCAAGAATGCAGCGAAGTCGTCTCTCTAATCCAGAACTGAATCGCCGTACTACCTAGCAACGCCGCCAATGCGGCGCTCGCACTGGTGCGCCTGGTGAAAATGCCCAATAGAAACAGGCCAGCCAACCCACCGCCGAACAATCCCAGCACCGCACCCATCTGATCCCACAGACTTTGGATATTCGACTCCACCATGAACAGGGCTAGCGCGGTGCCCAATGCGCCGACGATCACGGTGACCCAGCGCGCGATTCTAAGACACTTGTGATCCGCCGCTCCCGGATTGAATCGACGATAGAAATCTGTCGTGACCGCGGTGGCGACGCTGTTCATGCTGCTATCGAGACTGCTCATCGAAGCGGCGAACAGGCCGCCAATGAGGACGCCCGCCACACCATCAGGAAGTTGCGTCACGATGAACCAAGGGAAGACGGCGTCTTGTTGGCCAACGACCGGACTCAGAGCCTCGGGTCGAGCCTGAAAGAAGACGTAGAGCGCGGTTCCGAGGACGAAGAAGAGCAGGGTAGCAGGCAACGTGAGGATCGCGTTGCACCAAATGCTGCGGCGCGCCATCGCCTCGTTCTTTGTAGTCAAATATCGCTGCACAACGGCTTGATCCGTGCCGTAGGACACGAGGCTTTGACCAATGCCGCCGAATAGCAGCACCCAGAATGTCGTCGTCGTGAAGTCGAAGCGAAAGTCAAAAGTCCTAAACTTGTCCGCTCGCTCCGCGACCGCAATACCCTCAGTCCAGCCAGCCGGTAGGTCGACCGCGATCACCACTAGGCAAAGCACAGCACCGCCCAGCAGCAACACCACCTGGATCACATCGGTCCAGATGACGGCCTCGATGCCACCGAGAACCGTGTAGAAGATACACAAGATACCCATGGCGAGAATGCAAACGCTCACGTCAATACTCGTGACCATTGAGAGAGCGAGCGATGGAAGGAACAGCACAATTCCAATTCGTCCGAGTTGAAAGAAGACGAACTGAGCGCTGGCGACGAGACGAACCGCCAAGTTGAAGCGCTTCTCCAGGTACTCGTACGCGGTCGTGACGTTCAGTCTGCGAAAGAAGGGCAGGAAAACATAGACGATCAACGGCGCGACAATCACGATGCCGATATTGAGTGTCAGGAAGCGCCAGTCGGTGGCGAACGTCTTGGCCGGTACCGCCATGTAGGTAATGGCGCTCAACTGCGTGCCAAAGATGCTGATGCCCGCGGCCCACCACGGGATGCGTCCGCCAGCCCGGAAAAAGTCGTCCGCGCTCTGCCCTCGCCGCGCGAAGTAAAGTCCCATCCCGATCAGAGCGACGAGATAAACTCCCAGCACCAGATAGTTCGCCGTGCCAAATCGAGCCTGATTGTGCAGGGTTACTCTCAACACCTCGGGCGTGCGAATTCCGGGTCTGATCTCACCGCTGGGGATGACGATCGAGTCGCCCCAGCGCACCGCCGTCGTCACGACGTGACTCAAGTCGGCATCAATCTGTCCGACGATCGTCCAGGTATCGGTGACGGTGTGGTACGCGAGCACGTCACGAGAGAATCCAGGGTGTTCGGTGAAGCTCCGCGTCAACTCGCTCTCGAGTTCCGCAGTCTCTGCCGCGTCGCCAGCTTCAGCCAGTCGGCGGCCGATCTCCTCACGCTCCAAGAACAACCGACCGTCGTCTCCGCCAAAGACCAAGATATGGTTCGCGCCCCAGCTGATAGATGCCGCTCCCACTACGCTCCGGGGCGAGTCGCTCGCGACCGCCACGTCTGAGATGCGAGACCACTCTTCGGAAGTGGCATCGTACTTGTAGCCATCCGATAGCGGTTCGGTCGTCTCGCCGGGAGCCATATTGCGACCGCTGAACAGAAACAGACCGCTCGACTCGCCGTCGCTCTGGGCGGCCACGATGGGCATGACGCGTGGCGGTCCTGGCCAAGGATCCAACTCCCGCCAATCGAAGCCCTCGGGCTGACCTTCCTCGGAGAGATCGAGAGACCAGAACGATTTGCTGGCGGCCTCTGCGGCGGTCTCTCGTCCACCTGCGATATAGATCGTGTCGCCGATCAGTGCTCCACCCATTTCAGCCAGAGGACTTGGCAACGAAGGCAGCGCCTCGATCTGAATGACCTGCTCTTCGGCGAGCCAGCTCAGTCGATAGACATCCGAGAGGTAGGTTTGGCCGTCGGACCCGCCAATTAGAATGACGCCGCTATCGGTCTCAATAGCGACGCCGGAAGCCATCGGCTTGGGCAGCGTGAAGATTTCCGGGTGCCAATAAGGCCCGTCGTCACCGTTAAGCAGAACGTATACATCGTCTCGCCAGACTTTGACACCGCCCTCCCAGGGAGGGGGTGGTCTCAAGCGGTCGACGCAACACCTGGCGCGAAGGGAGAGCGTGAAGCGTAAGCCAAAGAAAGTAAAGGGGAAGCGGTGAGGACGCTTCGCTCTCATCTGCATGCCATTGCAGTGTAACGAGTTACGCGATTGCGCTTAGCAGCTTCCGCTTGTAGGCAAGCCCCTTGCCGCTCTCATCGCTAAGACATTTCTGTTGAACGACTTAGCCCTAGTGTTGCGTTGACCGGTTGAGCCGGCAGGGCCTCCGGGAAGTTGGTTCCGCCTGCAATGATCAGAGCCCCAGAGTGCTGTCCAGAATAGGCACCCGCAACGCCGGGTTGAACCTGTTGGCCAGGCCCGGCCGGAAGCTCGGAAAGCGCTTCCCACGACAGCAACTCAGGCTGCTGGGCGGTCAGTAGCGGCACCAGGGCCAACCATCCGAGCATTGCCCAGATGCCGTGCCAGCGGTATCCATATCCGTTTCTGTGTCCTGACGGAAGTTTCCGCATTCGTCGAGAGGTCGTAGGTGCTGGCGAGTTCGCTAGCGATGCATGGCGGGCCTATTCGCAGAACTTCCTCAGGCGCATAGGCTACCAGACGTGCGCACGCGGACGGGTCTAGGGAACCACACCCTTGCCAAAGCCTCAACTTTCCAACTGTTTCGTCTTGCGGGGTTGGGTCACTCGAACAACCTGTCACTAGTTCTCCATCGAGTCATGTCAAATCTACCTCCCCCGACGTTACATGTTTGCTTTGAAGAACTTCAGCATCTGGGCGACCGCGTCCTCTTGAGCTTCGTTCGGCTGGTATTTTCCATCGCGGCCGCGGCGCGGCAGGGCAAAGCCGTGGCGAGGGTGATCGTAGCTCAGCCATTCGGCTTCTTTACCAGCCTGTTGAAGCCACTCATAGGTCAACCGAAACACGCCTTGGAGGTGATCATCGTCTCGTCCGATCACCAACAGGGGGCTGTTGATTTTTTGAATCCGCTCCAGCGCTAGGGCTTCGTCGGCCAACTCCCGAACGCGCCCGATGTTCTGAAGTTGGGGCTCTCCCGGTGGCAGTTGATCCATGGCGACGGACAAGAATTCGTGGGAAGCAGGCTCGCAGAGCACCCCGGCGCCGATGTCGATTTCCGAAGCCGCTTTAAGAATCATTTCGCCCCCATGGCTGCTGCCGACGAGCCCGACGCGCGCGGGGTCGACGAACGGCAGCCGCCCGATGTAGCCGACGATCGCGATGAGGTCGTCGTGATCCAAGGGCGATCTCGGTAACATGCGGCCCTCTTTGGGCAAAGGCTCGGCCGATCCATAAGCTCGCGGGACCTCGGCGCGGTAGCGCAGCCAAGCCACGACGTAGCCTTCGCTGAGAAAGCGGTCAGAGGCGTAGCCCCGATTGAGCATGGCGCTGCGCGCTGCCGTCATTCCCCCGCCTCCATTGCCGGACAGGAACAGCACCGCCGAGAACGGCCCATCGCCAGGAGGCTTGCGGAGGGCGATCGGAGTGTGGATACCGTCGCAAGTCGGGACGAATGTGAGCCGTAGCGGTGAGTCGGACCCTTGGACATGCTCGGACACGATCCAGGCCTTGTTCTCCTGCGCCATAAGCGGCAGGGTCGAAATCACCGCGAAGAAACATGCGAACCGGAGCATCATCACTCTCCTACACTCCCAATCGGGACGCCAACAAGGTTCCCGGACTCAAGCGGCATTGTCAACTTGTGCGGCCGAGTCAAAAAATAGCTTCGGAGGCATTCGGGGACGGAGCCCTAATGTGGACGATCCGTTGTCGAACTCCGCCCGAACTCCGCCCGAACTCCCCCGAACTCCTTGAACAGCAGTAAGCTGCAAAGCGCATTCAGAAAGATGCAAAGGAGAACCATCCGTCGCGGTAGTTACGGGTGTGAGCCTGCTAGTCTTGACTTCCGGCGTTCAATCGCTAGCCACTTGCCTCCCAGAGGTGCCTCGCGGCCACTTGAGGTCCGGCCGTGCTTCGGATGAATAGGCACCTAACAAATAATGTCTAGCCGTAAACGCTAGTCGGGGACCATCATGCCAGCGATTTGCTTTTCGACGGCCTTCCAATCAGACCTGAAATTAGCCGCAAGGTCCATTGGCCATAGCGTCCGGGAAGACCTCTTCAGCTCCATCACCGAGGCCCGCGAGAGTCGCTTTGGCGACAGCAGACGGAGGTTCTTTCGGCATATCGAGGGGTTCAGCCATATCGGTGTCGATCGGGCCGGGGTAGACGCCGGTAACGAGAATACCCTTCGAGGCTAGCTCGGCCCGTACACATTGGGTGATCGAGTGCAGGGCCGCCTTCGATGCGCTATAACCGCCGAACAGCGGGAAGTTGATGAGGCTCGCAACCGAATTGAGAACAACGATTGCTCCGCCTCCGTTCGACTCAAGAACGGGAACAAACTGCCTGATCATGTCCGTCGTTCCTAAGACGTTTACCTCAATATCCTTACGAAGACCAGAGGTGTCGTCGGAGCCCAGGACGAAGCCTCCGTTGGCGACCCCGGCGTTGTTGATCAGCAGAGTGACGTCTGATGCCCTGGACGCGGCGGCACCGACTTGGTCCGGGTTCCCAACATCAAGCCCGAAACCCTCGACCACACCGTGGTGGGCATCAACGAGATCTTGCACGGACTCCGAATTGCGGGCAGTGGCATAGACCTTCTTGGCGCCCGCCTCAACGAGAGCTTCGACGTAAGCACGGCCGATGCCACGATTAGCCCCGGTAACGAGAACGATCGAATTTTTCACTTCAAATCTCGGCATGATTACTCATCTCCATGTCGACTAGTTGTAGCAGACGGTCTTAGCCTATCCGGGACAGGAAGGTGTGAAGGAATAGCTTTTCCGTTGGCCAGCGACGGAAACGGGCAGCGTTCTCGCGGTCGGAGGCAGGGTGGAGTTGGAAGCGAAGCGGCGGCGAGCGGCACCGCGAGCCCGCCGCGCTAACGATCAGTCAATTGTTGACAGCCACGGATAGTGCTAACCTCCACGTTATCAACGACCTGCGAAGTCCACGTGAGCTGGTGATCGGCGAGAGAATCTGTTAGATTACCGACGACGATTCATTTCGCGATAAGCGTGCGTGGTGGTGAAGGCCGTTCCGCACCACGTCACCCAGTCGGTCCCGCTTGGCCCGGTAGTGTGACGGTCGAAAAAATAAACTTTCCCCAACAAAACACAGAACTTAGACTCACAAGACCCGCGAAAGCGGGCGAAAAGCTTGCACTCCTGTGCCACCCTCAAATCAGAAGCGCGCTAGATTTTTGTGAGGTTAGCTAGCGTCTCCAGTCGACTGGAAACCAACCTTCGGTGAGTTGGCCTACCAAAATGCCAACAGCGTAACGAGGGAGCAGTTCCTCAGGGTCGGCCCAATACTTTGGTGTTTCCCCGCTTAGTTGGGATTCACAATCCGCCGTCTGGTGGTCCCGCGGTACCGCAGGGCCGCCAGGCGGCGGACTAACTCATCGCAGCTCCACATCTGTGGACATGCCAGCAACAGAGCCGCGACCGTGAGAGACTGTGTGAAAACAGAACGAGAAAAAGGTTGCAACGGAACGGGTCGCGGGTTACCAAAGATGCATGGCACGCTTTCAGGATTACGCCCCGGACCAAGCCTGGTTGTTGCCGCCGCGCATCAGTGATGAGTTAGGCGAAGAGCATCTGGCGTGCTTTCTGCATGAAGCGGTCGAGCGGATGGATCTGAGTCGGTTTGAAGCGGCGTATTCCGACGACGGGCGGCCCGCCTATCCGCCGGAGTTGATGCTGAAGGTTTGGCTTTACGCTTACGCGCTGGGCGTGACGTCGACGCGCAAACTTGAGCAACGCATCCGCGAAGACCTCGGCTTCCGTTTTCTCGCGGGAAGTCTGAAGCCCGACCACTGGACCCTCAACGAGTTCCGCCGCCGCCACGGTCGCGCGCTCAACGATGTTTTTACGCAAGTGGTCGAGACCGCGAGAGGCCTTGGTCTGGGACGGCTGGGGCGGGTCGCGATCGACTCGACGCGCATCGAAGCCGAGGCTTCGCCGGACCGCAGCGACACCGTCGAGCAACTACGTCGCGAGCGGGCTCGCATTCGGCAACGAATCAGGCGTTGGCAACAACAATGCGATCGCGATGAAGAGCCCACCGGTGGCACGGCGGCTCCTGCGGATTGGCGACGGCGACTCAAGGAGATACCGCAGCAGTTGAAACAGCTCCGCAAGTCGGGACAGAAGCGCAGTTCGCGCCGTGATCCCGATAGTCGTTATCTGCGTCGGCGCGGCGGCTTCTGTTTGGGATACAGCGGCGAGATCGCGGTCTCCGACGATCACTTCATCGTGGCGCAACGGGTGCACCAGGCGGCGAACGATAACCGGTCGTTGGCGGCCATGACCGCAGCGGTGCGACAGGAGTGCGGGGAGTATCCGACAGCGGTGTTGGCCGACTGCGGTTACCACACGACCGAAGAGATTGCGGCGGTGGAAGGACAAGGCGTCGAGACTTATGTTCCCGACAAGTGCTTGGCGAGAGAGTTGGCGAACGGCAAGCCAGCCGGGCCGATGAGTAAGCGGCAACAGCGCCGCAGTCCGGGGCTACACGAACGACGCAAACGGCTGCGTGGACCAACCGGACGCACCGCGATGTCGCGTCGCAAGGCGTTAGTCGAGTCGGTGTTTGGAGTCTTGAAACAGCAACGCGGCATGCGCCGGTTTCGGCGGCGCGGCCTCGCGGCGGTGAGCGTCGAATGGACTCTCGCCACCACAGCTTACAACCTGACCCGCCTTTATAACCGCCGCCAAGCGGCGACGAGTTAACTCCGGGGCTGTCGCCCCGGTTTCTTGCACCGCTTTTCCCACTGGCCATCCCGCTCTTCCCACTTTTCCCTTGATGCCTTCCCCTCTACCTCACTTCGCGGATGAGTTTTCACACAGACTCTCACGGTTGCGATTCCCTCCCCACACAGGCCGGAGGTCCATCTACCCCCACCGCGAAGCGGACAGGCACCGCGCAAGCGGGCCGAGCCTGCTTGTCCCTCGGGCGAGGGCCACATACCATGACGAGTATGAAAGTATTCGGCGTGGTCCTACTAGCGGTTTGGTTTGCAGCGATTCTTCCGGCCCAGCAAGACGAAGGCATCATGCCGAGTTGGGAGGTGGCATCGATCGCGCAAGACCTCGGCGTGCAGGTGGATCAAGTCGAACAAATCCTTGGCGGTATTCATCCAGAAGAGTGGTCGCAGGCCGGTGTGGCGTATGCAGGCCAGCGCGAAACGTTGCTTACGGAGTTAGGCTATTTGAGGAACTCGGCGGCCGCGATGGTACGGCGGCCTGAGAGTCTACCGGTTGTGGTGGACACGTTTCTTTGGATTGATCGCACGAACTCGATGCTGATTTCGATTACAGACGGGGTGCGGCGCTATCAGAATGCAGCGGTCGCCGACTTGCTTGAGTCGTCACGCGGTCAGTATTCGGGCGCGGCCGAGAAGCTCAAAGAGTACATGCGTCAGCTGGCGGTTTCCGTCAACACACAGATGGAAATCGCCCATGAGGAGGCCCAGCGGTGTCGCACGGAACTGCTGACCCAGCCTCGCTAGAACCGGTCGGCGCAGTCACGCCGTCCGCTCCACAGCCTGATCCTGATGATGGCCTGCGCTGCCATATCTGCCAGGAGCCGTCGGAGGAGATTTGTCGACGATGCACGCGCGATGCCTGCGCGAACCATCTCTGCGACAAGTGCGAGCGCTGCAGCGACTGCTGCGAGTGCGAGTGAGGGGCGCTACGCTTCGGGCTTGAATACCACAACGCCCAGCGGCGGCAGCGTCACCGAGAGGGTGTGCGGTCGACCGTGGGTTTCGGTGTCGGTCGCTTCGACGCGGCCTTGGTTACCGCAGTCGGATCCGCCATAGATGTCGGCGTCGGAATTGAAGATCTCTAGCCACGCGCCGCCCCTTGGCGAGCCAATCGAATAGTTCAGCCGGGGGGCGTTGGAGAAGTTGCAGCCGAAGATCAGTACGTCTTCGGGGTTGGTGCCTCGGCGGAGGAAAGTCACGACGTTGGAGTGCGCATCGTTGCAGTCGATCCACTCAAAGCCGTTTCCGTCGGCATCTTGCTCATAGAGCGCAGGCTCGGCTCGATAGAGCGTATTGAGGTCGCGGACCAGCCGCTGCATGCCGCGATGAGGGTCAAAGTCGAGCAGATGCCAGTCGATGCTGGAGTCGTGGTTCCACTCAGCCCATTGGGCAAACTCACAGCCCATGAACAGCAGCTTCTTGCCGGGATGGCCATACATGAAGGCATAGAGAGCGCGCAGGTTCGCGAACTTCTGCCAGTCGTCGCCGGGCATTTTCGACAGCAGCGAGGCCTTGCCGTGGACGACCTCGTCGTGGCTGAACGGCAGCAAAAAATTCTCGCTGAAGGCGTATACCAGCGAGAAGGTGAGATCGCCCTGGTGGTACTCGCGATAGATCGGGTCACGTGAGAAGTAGCGCAGGATGTCGTTCATCCAGCCCATGTTCCACTTGAAGCCGAAGCCCAGTCCGCCGAGATAGGTAGGCGCTGAGACCATCGGCCAAGAGGTCGACTCTTCGGCGAAGGTCATCACGTCGGGGTGCTCGCCATAGACGCGTTCGTTAAGCTGTCGCAGGAAGCTAATGGCAGCAACGTTCTCTTTGCCGCCGTGCTCGTTGGGTACCCACTCACCCTCTTCGCGACCGTAGTCGAGGTAGAGCATCGAGGCGACCGCGTCTACTCGTAGCCCGTCGATGTGGTACTTGTCGAGCCAAAACAGGGCGTTGCCGATGAGAAAATTCGAGACCTCGCGACGACCGTAGTTGAAGATCATCGTGCCCCAGTCGGGGTGGAAGCCTTGGCGCGGGTCTTCGTGTTCGTAAAGGTGCGTGCCGTCGAACAGAGCGAGGCCGTGCGGGTCGTTCGGGAAGTGGGCCGGGACCCAGTCGATGATGACCCCAATGCCCGCGGCGTGCAGTGTATCGACGAAGGCCATGAACTCATGCGGCGTCCCAAAGCGGGAGGTGGGGGCGAAGTAGCCGACGGTTTGATACCCCCAGGAGCCGTCGAAAGGGTGCTCGGTGACTGGTAGCAGTTCGACGTGGGTGAAGCCCATCTCTTGGCAGTACTCGGCGAGTTGCGGCGCGATGTCAGCGTAGGTGAGCCAGCTATTGGTCTCGGGCGCGCGACGCCAGGAGCCCAGATGCATCTCGTAGATGGTGATAGGAGCTTCGCGGCGCTGTTTTTCGCCACGTGAGAACATCCACTCTTGGTCGCCCCACTCGTAGCCATCTAGCTCGCAGACTTTGCTGGCAGTGCGAGGGCGTACCTCGCTCGCGAAGGCATACGGGTCGGCTTTTTCACCTTCATGGTTGTTGCGATGGGAACGGATGAAGTACTTATAGACTTCGCCGTCACCGATGCCGGGGATGAAGGTTTCCCAGATACCGGAATCGCCCCGGGACTGCATCGGATGAGAGGAACGGTTCCAGCCGTTGAAGTCGCCGATAACAGAGACCTCACGAGCATTGGGCGCCCACACAGCAAATCGGACACCCGAGGTGCCGTCTAGTTTGGTGAGATGAGCACCGAGCTTTTCGTAGCTGCGGTAGTGAGCGCCTTCACCCAAAAGGTGTAGGTCAAACTCAGTGAGAAGCGGCGACTCCATCTAGCCCTACGGTAGCGCGGTCTTGCCTGCCTCGCTGCTAGTAGAAGTCGGCGCAGCTCATGAAGTAGCCGCACTTCTTGCAGAGCAACTTGCACTTCATCTCGGTCAGGCGCGTGGAGCACACAGGGCAGTGGATGCTGTGGTCCTCGGGCGGGTCGGGCTTCTTCGTCTCGGCTGGTGGCTGCGGAGTGGGTGTCATCGGATGTCGTGTTCCCTTAAGAATGCCCCGATGACGTCCTTGTTTTCAATCGCTCGTTCTCTATCGAATTCCGCGGGTGCTTTGAGCCGCACCGCATCTTGGCTTCGTACCCTAGCTTCCTGCCACTTATCTTCGTCACTCATCTCCACTGCTCTCGCTCTCGGGGGTCTTCACGCCAGTTCTCGACAACGCCGCCCGGTGTAGGAGAGGGGCCTGAAGCATGCCAAAATGGTCGGCGTCTGGCAGAGTTGCCGAGCCTTGGCGGCGAATGAGCTACCCCGATGTGGGAGGAATACAAAGAATGAACCGGATAACGACGATCCTGTTGCTGGCCCTCGTTGGCGGCCTGGCGACGGCGAATGCGCAAACCTGGCGTCCCCCGGCCGAAGCGGACCGCTGTCCATCCAAGTGGGGCGCGGGCGACGAGCGCGGCTCGGGTAATCACATGGATACGGACAGCGTGTTGCGAGCGACACGGTTGATTCGACAGGGCGAGGTCGTCGAGCTCGGCCACGTGTTGCACGCGGAGATGCCGCTCGGAAATCGTCATTTCGATCTCTACCCCAAGCCGACGGCGATGAACCCCCAGAGCAACCGCCGAGGCTCCAACGAGGAGCTCGTCGTTACGGAACTGGGTCAGGTCGGTACGCAGTTCGATGGCTTCGCTCATCAGACCATCGGCAACACGTTGTACAACTGCTTCCCAGTGGATGAGACGCTGACGCGGTCGGGCTTCACGCGGCTCGGGGTAGAGAACGTCGGCATGCTCATGACCCGTGGCGTGCTGCTCGATATCGCCAAGCTCAAGGGCGTGGACATGTTGCCCGAGGATTACGAGATAACGACCGAGGACCTGCAACAGGCCCTGGCCCGCGAGAACCTGACGCTGGAACCGGGCGACGCCGTCATCATCAATACCGGATGGGGGCGGCTGTGGACCCGGGACGTGCCGCGCTTCCTGGGCAGGGCCCCGGGGATCGGCGTCGCCGCAGCGGAATGGCTGGTGACTCAGGACCCGATGATCGTAGGCTCGGACAATCAGCCCGTGGAGATTCAACCGAACCCCGATCCGGAGATCTCGCTACCCATCCATCAGATCATGCTCGTCGTCAACGGAATCCATCTCTTGGAGAGAATGAATCTGGAAGAGCTTGCCGAACGGGAAGTGTACGAGTTCGCCCTTGTGGTTCAACCGTTGAAGCTCCAGGGAGCGACGGGCTCGACGGTCGCTCCGACAGCGATCTACTGAGGGCTGTCGGCGACAGCCTTGCAGTTCCCCTGCTGAGTGGTCGAGGTTGTCAAACACGTCCATCCGTCAGGGCTTCGGCTTCACATGCTGGACTCAGATCTCGCGGAGGATCAATGGCGAGGATGTCCCGTATTTCCACCGCTGCGGCAGTACTTCCCCAAGGGGACCGACTTATCAGTACACTCACAAGAACATCTGGACAAGATCGCCCGGAAGCTCAACGGAAGGCCTCGAAAGACGCTGGAGTTTGAAACTCCAGCGGAACGATTTAGCGCTTGTGTTGCATCGACCGCTTGAGCTGGCACCGGTTCGAGGAAACTACCCCTTGGGAGGTCCGTTTGGGGGCCTCAGAGCGGAATCCCGTGGATTGCGTCTTGGCTTTCAGTCGGCCTTTGGAGGTCGCTAAAGATTCCGCGCTATTGAGCGTGGAGCCTACCAGTGCCATCTAAAACAAACCCAGGCGACTATTCCCTCGCCACGGGCGAAGCAGCCGTTCGCCGTCTCAACGCGCTGCACCGGGTCTGCGAGAGCGCCGGTCGGCGCGTCTACTGATCCATCCTCGTTTCGGTACGATCACTACTTGAAGCCGAATCGTCTACCGCTAACCGAGGAAGGACAACGGCTGGAAGAGAGCCGGCAACGCACTGCTCATTGGAAACGCTGGGGGCCATACCTTAGCGAACGGCAGTGGGGGGTCGTCCGCGAGGATTACTCGGCAGCGCAAGATGCCTGGCAGTCTTTTCCGCACGAGCATTCGCATCTCCGGGCGTATAGGTGGGGCGAAGATGGACTGGCAGGGATCTCCGACCGCCGACAATACATTTGCTTCGCGCTAGCGCTCTGGAACGGCCGCGACCCGATGCTGAAGGAGCGGCTGTTTGGGCTCACCGGTCATCAAGGCAATCACGGTGAGGACGTCAAGGAGATCTACCACTACCTAGACTCCACTCCGACGCACTCGTACATGAAGTACCTGTACAAGTACCCTCAGGCCGCTTTCCCTTACCGGCAGCTGGTTGAGGAGAACGCGCGGCGCGGCAAGTTGGATCCCGAGTACGAGCTGGCAGACACGGGCGTGCTGAAGGGAAATCGCTACTTCGATGTATTCGTCGAGTATGCAAAGGAGACTCCCGAGAGAATCGCGATACGCATCACGGCGCACAACAGAGGTCCGGAACCGGCAGAACTCCATCTACTACCGACGGTATGGTTTCGCAATACGTGGTCTTGGGCAGACGGAGCTCGGCCTGTCTTGCGGGAAGGTCGTGTGCGTGTTGACGCTCGGAATATCGAACTCGAACACGAGCACTACGGGACCCGCTGGCTGGTGTGCGGTGGCGATCCGGAACTCTTGTTCACCGATAACGATACGAATCGGGCGACCCTTTATGGGCAACCGAACGCTAGCCCTTACACGAAGGACGCATTTCATCGGCATGTGATCTCAGGTGAGAGCGGCGCGGTGAATCCGAAGCGAACGGGGACCAAAGCGGCTGCGCTCTATAAAGAGGAGATCCCGGCCGGAGGTTCGTACACGATCGAATTGTTTCTGACGGACCAAGATGTTGCCGAACATAGGCTCGACAACGATTCTCTGTTCGCACTCCGCAAGCATGAGGCGGACCTCTTCTACGAGCGGCGAGCTGCCCCGCGCCATCTTTCGGACGACGCGAAGAATGTGCAGCGTCAGGCCTACGCGGGACTGCTTTGGAGCAAGCAGTTCTACCACTTCGACGTGGCCACCTGGCTCAAGGGTGACCCCATCGGGCCGCAGGTGCCGCCCAGTAGGGCTCGGGGGCGCAACTCCGACTGGCATCACCTTTTCAACGAAGACATCATTTCGATGCCAGACAAGTGGGAATACCCGTGGTACGCCGCATGGGACTTGGCTTTCCACTGCGTCCCGTTGGCAACGGTTGATCCTGACTTCGCCAAGGAGCAGCTGATCCTGCTACTCCGGGAGTGGTATCAGCATCCGAACGGACAAATTCCGGCTTATGAGTGGAATTTCTCTGACGTGAATCCGCCGGTACATGCGTGGGCAGCTTGGCGGGTTTACAAGATTGAAAAACGCGTCCGAGGAGCAGCGGACATAGGCTTCTTGGAGCGGGTGTTTCATAAGTTGCTGCTCAATTTCACGTGGTGGGTGAATCGGAAAGACCCGGACGGCAACAACGTCTTCCAGGGCGGGTTTCTCGGCTTGGACAACATCGGATTGTTCGACCGCTCGAACATTCCGAAAGGACTTCGGCTAGCGCAGTCTGACTCGACGAGTTGGATGGCGATGTACTGCCTGAACATGCTGACAATTGCGCTTGAGCTGTCGCAGCACAATCGATCTTATTCAGATCTTGCCAGCAAGTTCTTTGAGCATTTCGTTTACATCACCCACGCGATGCACGGCTTTGGGCCCGACGGGACAGAACTCTGGGACGAAGAGGATGGCTTCTACTACGACGTTCTGCAACGGGCTGATGGCCGTGCCGAAAAGCTGAAAGTGCGATCAATGGTTGGTCTGATTCCGTTGTTTGCGGTGCAGACGTTGGAGCCGGAGGTGATCGACGAACTCCCCGGGTTCAGGAGACGCATGCAGTGGTTCATCGACAATCGGCCTTGGTTCCGGCAACATCTCACGGAGTCGAAAACTGCCGACGGACGGACGCGCTGCCTGCTGTCGGTCGTCAACCCCGAACGACTGGAGCGAATTCTCGGATCGATGCTCGACGAAGAAGAGTTTCTTTCGCCGCATGGCGTCCGATCGCTCTCGCGGCGACACCGCGAGGAGCCGTATTCCATCGAACTCGGTGGTAACAGATACCAGATCGAATATGAGCCAGCGGAGTCGAAGACGTCTATGTTCGGCGGCAACTCGAACTGGCGTGGGCCGGTTTGGTTCCCGCTCAACTACCTTCTGATCGAGTCGCTGCAACGGTTCCACCGCTATTTGGGCGATGACTGGACGGTGGCGTGTCCCGCCGGGTCAGGACAGCAAATGAACCTTTGGCAAGTTGCCGCAGAACTGTCACAGCGCATGAGTAGCCCATTCCTTAAGCAGGAGGAGGGGCACCGGTTGATCTTTGGTTCGCCCGAGTCGGTGGAGAACGATGCTCATTTCTGCGAACACTTGCTGTTTCACGAGTTCTTCGACGGCGATACAGGGAAGGGCTTGGGTGCGTCGCATCAGACGGGTTGGACGGGTCTAATTGCCAAGCTGCTTGAGCAGTCGGGAACGATGGGGTCGCCGGGGCGTTAGAGCGACCTCGGGCGGGCGACCTGGGGCGGCGCGCTGTTGGGATGCGTCCGAGGTCGTCCGAGGTGACAGGCAGGAAACTAGGACACCGAAGCCGCTACTAGATGGTGGTCAACCCTCGAACGTCTGTTTGGCGGGAGATGAGCTAGCTACCAGCGATCGATGGGACCGATTAGGCAGAGTTTCCTGCCTGTCACGTTTGGCCTCGTTTGGCCTAGAGCAGCACAGGATTTTGGCTTCGCGGCCTAGTTCCCTGCCTGTCACCGTCCGTCCGGGGGAGCGGGATGCTTCTCCACTCCGAGCCGTCGGACCACAGCCACATACACGTTGCCGGCGTAGTCCGCGCCGATCCCTTCCCCTCCACTATTGGCCTTGGTCATCACCTCGGTATCCGGCAGGTAGTACTTCACCTCCCCGGTTCGCGCGCTTCCGATCCGAACGCCTTTTCTGTAAGGGAGACGGTCTGCTCGGGGCTCGTCACCCCATGAGTGAGAATCGGTTACGTAGAGGACGTCGTTCAGGCTGATGTAGATCCCGCTCGGTTGACCGAACTGCTTCCACGAGTCGATGAACTTGCCTTCCTGGTCGAAGATCTGGATTCGGTAGTTCATCCGGTCGGCTACGAACACCCTTCCCTGAGAGTCCATGGCGATGTCGTGGGGCACATTGAACTCGCCCGGGTCAGAGCCGACGTTGCCCCAACTCATGATGAACGTGCCATCCGGCGCGAACTTGGAGACGCGTCCCATATTCCCTCCGTGGCCCTCCGTAATGAAGATGTCGCCGTTCGGGGCCGTGACAGTGCCAGTCGGCGTCGTCAGGTGGTTCGGGGGGTCCCCGGCCACGCCCCCCGTCCCGATGACCATCAGGACTTCCCCCGTTGGGCTGAACTTCACCACCCGGTGCCCCAGGTTCTTCGAGGCCGGATACTCCTGGATCGTCCGCTCGTTCGGGCCGCCCGTGTCGGTGGCCCAGACATTCCCGTCGCGGTCGATATGCACTCCGTGCGGGTTGATGAACATGCCCGCACCGAACCAAACGAGAGGGTTACCATCGGGATCGAATTTGACCATGGGGTCCAGATTCAAGCCACCGAGGCAGTTCCCGTGATCACTCCCGCACCTTTCGAAGACCCACATGGACTCGCCGTCAATGTCGACGTGAACGGCGCTAGTCGAGCCCCAGTTCCGCCCATCGGGGAGCTGTCCCCAACTCCAGGCCGTTCTGAAGCCAGCGGGCCACGCTGGCTGGTACGGATTCGGTTCTGGGATCAACTCGTACTCGAACGGTACGATGGCATCCTGCGCAGACAGCTCGACCTTCGGCCCGACGCTTGCGAGCACGAAGGCCAATGCAAGAAGCGTGGCCGCAGCAAATGCGAGTCGAGACATGAGGCAACTCCCTGGTGAGCGAATAGGGAAGGATCACCCCCACCCTTCACTATCGGAGTCAAGCATACGACCCGCCTTTTTGTGGGTCAAGTGGCATCCCGCCGGGGCGCCAGTCTGGCCTCAACTAGCCAGCAGCCCCGGGGTGTCTCAGCTTCCCAGGGACTACTGCTCCTGATCGGGGTAGTAGCTAACGGATTCTTGATAGGTAAAGAGTTCGTGGGTCTGCGGCCCGGCAAGCGCGTCCCGGTAGCCCTCGAGCCACTTGTTGGCGGCTTCTTCGCCCATCGACTCTCTCGCCTTGGCAAACCAACCCGGGCTGTCGAATTGGGCCATATTCTCTACGGCCCTCCAGACAAAATAGGTGTTGCGGTCGCTGCCGAAGTATACTCGGCCCACGCCGAAACCCGGCATGCCGATCTTCTTGTACTCGGCGGCAATCTGCTGGACGAGAGCTTCGTACTGGGCCCGCTTGCCTCCGCCGACGTGCACCTCGCTAACGTGAACCATGCGAGGCACAGTCGTTGGCCTGATCATGACGTTCGGCACGGGGCGACGGATCTCGACCTTTCGGCTGACGAACGTCTGTTGGATTCGGGCGACGAGCGTGGCGAACTCTGCTTCGGAGATCGTCGAGCCGACCGCCGGGCCGGAGTCGAAATCTGCGAATTTGTCTCTGGGGGTAATGACAACGAACTTGTAGGTGTCGTTGTTGCTTCGCCAAACGCCCCGGAAACCTGCGCCTCTCTCTCTGGCCGCTTCAGCGAACCGGGTCTGTACCGCGAGGAAGTCCGCGAGCCGATCCGGCTTCACGTGAACCGTTACGACCTGGGTTATCGGGGGCGCTTCCTGCGCCAGGGCCGGAATAAGACACGCCAAACTCACACACGCAGCAACCAACGCTCTCTTAAGCGGGAGCAATATAATCGTCTCCTATGCGGTCAAGATCGAAATTGATGGGGATTGTGAACGGGTCAGCCGACCCGTCGCGAAGCATACTACCGATGGCAACACCAAGCAAGGACTTTCTTGGATGTCGGACGGTTGTCGGGTAATTCCTGACTGTCACCGTCGGCCTTCGGCCTAAGAAGTTACCTGCCAGGTCGCCGGTCGATCATTCGCCGAGTGTGATCGACGATTGAGTCAAGGTTTGCATGTCGCCTGTGGCCGTTCCTGTCAGAATGGCAAGATCAGTCCCTGCAGTCAGGTGTGCGGGGTCCCTACCCGGCAGGCAGCCGGTCTCCGAAAGCGAATTCTACACTGGAGCCGAAGGGGATGATTCAGCGTGCGCAGGACAGATAGTACCGTGAGCCCGATTCCGCGACTCAGTCTCGCTCATCTACCGACTCCCATCGAGGAACTCCCGCGTCTTTCCGGGATGCTCGGCGGACCGCGCCTCCTCGTCAAGCGCGACGACCTAACGGGACTGGCCTTCGGGGGCAATAAGACTCGCAAGCTCGAGTTCCTCGTTGCCGAGGCGCAGGAGCGCGGCGCGAAGATGCTCCTCACAGGCGGCGCAATCCAATCCAATCACTGCCGGCAAACGGCGGCCGCCGCAGCGCGTCACGGTCTCGAATGCACACTCGTATTGAACGGTGAAATGCCGAAAGAACCCTCCGCAAACATCTTGCTTGACCGGCTGTTGGGCGCGAAGCTCGTCAGCGTTGCAGATCGCAAGGACCGCGACTACGTATTGCAGGACACATTCGATCAAGCTGTTGCTGCGGGAATGCATCCATATTTCATTCCATACGGCGGATCGAGTTCAACCGGCGCGCTGGGCTACGCGTTCGCGATGCAGGAGTTTCTCGAGCAAGGCGTCCACGCCGATTGGATCGTATTCGGCACCTCTTCAGGCGGAACGCACGCGGGACTTCTCCTCGGTCAGCGCATGTTTGGATTCGAGGGCAAAGTGCTGGGTATCAGCATTGACGAGTCTGCCGAGTGGCTTAAGAAACATGTCTCAGCGCTGGCCTCGTCCGCGAGTGAAAAGCTTGGGCCGCGCATTGAGTTCGGCCCAGCCGACGTGCTGGCCAACGACGAGTACTGCGCCGCCGGCTACGGCGTCTTAACCGAGGCGGAGCGCGGAGCGGTCAGTCTGTTCGCAAGAGCCGAGGGACTGCTGCTCGATCCCGTGTACACCGGGCGCGCCGCGGCAGGGCTGATCGATATGATCCAGAAGGGTTTCTTCAAAGATGGTGAGACAGTCCTCTTCTGGCACACCGGCGGGCAACCTAGCCTGTTTGCTGAAGCGTACGCGGGTTCCCTAGTCACAATTTCAGGTGGGTGACCAGGTGGGTGACAGGAAGCTGTGAAGGAAATCCCGGGACAGCCTCGCAATTTGGTCGTCCGGCAGTAGAATCAGTGGTTTGGGTCTAGCTGGATGAATTCGGAGGCTGGAAGCTGTGAATCAATCAACTTACCCCAGAATCCAATGTGGCAAACAAGGGACTTAGCTTGACGAAAAGAGGCCGGAAGGCAATTAATTCACAGCTTCCTGTCCCCGAACTCCCAGGCTATCGAAGCGTAAGATTCGAAATCCCGCTGTAGAGGCATTCAAAGGTTGCGGCCTATTCTAGACAGCACTTTTTGAATTTCAGGCCACTCCCACACGGACAGCGTGAGTTTCGCCCGAACTTCCGACGCACCGGCACCAGTTCGCGCCGCCACTGTTCAGCGCGCGTGCCGACGTCCCGATTGAACACCCGTTCGAGCGCAGAATAGAGTTCCGGGTGCTTCCGTCGCAAAACAAGCGGGCGTTCAAAAAAGTACTCCGAGGTCACCGCAAAGAACTCCGCCTCGTTTGTCAGCGCGTATCGATTGATGTCCGAGTTCCCGTCCTCTATTTCCGCCATCTTTCGCCGCACAAGATCAATCCATGGTCCGATTGCCTGCCGGCCGAGACCGACCGACGGAACCCCGTCAATCACACCATCGCTTTTATCGACCAGGTGCGCAAACTCATGCAAACCGACATTCCGTTTGTCCGTAGCGTTCCGAAATCCACTGATCAGATCGGGCTTGGACAGAATCATCAGTCCATTCATTCCGCCGGTACCCACCATTCCGAGAATGTTATTTCCCTTCTTGTCGCCAAACTGAAACTCACCGTCGAACCGGTTCGGGTACACCAGGACCTCACTGATCTGATCCCACTCCCAACCGAGAAACCCGAAGATCGGAATGATCGCGCTCGCAGCCACCAGGACACGAGTCGTCGTATCGAGCTGTACTTTGATGCCGGTAATCGACTTCTCGCCGAGAAATACCTGGAGCTGACGACGGAACCGCTGCTGATCCACGGCATCAAGAACTCGAAAGAATACGACATCCCGCTGAAGGACCGCTTCCCACTCCTTTGGAAACGGTTCACCGAGGATCGCGCACCGTCTGCGAATTTTCCGTGTCTGCCAACGGTATACGGCAATCAGCGAGATGACGGCAACTGCCAGCACACCCACAGGAGTCCAACCCGTTCGGATCGCTACGAAACACGCCAGGGCAACGCCCACCGCAGTCAACGAGGTAAACACGAGTGCCCAAAAACGTGAGCGTCGCTCCCATGTCCCAAATATGCCGAGCATGCCCATTCGAGAATCCTCGGCCGCAGGTGTCACGGAAGTTGTTTTGTCGAGACCGGTCATTCGAATCAATTCTCGCCTGCCGGTACGTATCCAACAACCGACAACTCGACTGTCACACGTCTCGCTCTCGATTCCCGTTCATGTGGAAGGACAGACACTGTCTAACGAACGCATTCGAATCAACAGGGCAACCCCTGCGGTGCGGCCGCGAACTGGACCCCGAAGCCGCCTGCCCCATCCGATGCTGAGGCGTTCTAACTGAACGGCTTAGTACGGGTGTTGCGTTGACCGGTTGAGCCGGCACCGGTTCGAGGAAATGACTCTCTACTACTTTCTTCACTTCTCCCCACTGGTTGTAGAATGACGTCACGTGGCTGCGATCGTTGAGCGGTGGCCGGACTTTATTTGTATCGGGGCACCGAAGGCGGGAACGACCGCACTATTTCGTGCGATTGGGCGCCATCCACAGGTGTTCTCGCCTCCAGAGAAGGAGCCTCGATACTTTGCCTACAAGGGGTCCCGCCCACATTTCCTGTGCCCCGGCGGTGAGGAGAGCGCTGATGCGATAACGTTCGACCGGGACGAGTACCTTCGACTGTTCGGCCGTTGCCCCTCGACCCAAAAAACTGGCGATGGTAGCACTGGCTACCTATATCATCCAGAGGCGCCGGCGAATTGTCGTGCCGAGGTCCCGTCCGCTCCGCTGATCGCTGTTGTGAGACATCCGGTGGATCGCGCTTTTTCCCAGTTTCTCCACTTGCGCCACAAGGGCATAGAAGAGATAGGCGACTTTGAAGCAGCACTTGACGCCGAGAGTAGACGGATTGAGCTGGGTTGGCGCCCAGGCTGGCATTATCGTCGCTGTGGATTATACGGTCAGCAGTTGAACAGGTGGCTGCAGTACTATCCGCGCGAGCAGCTGCTCATTCTATTTCATGAGGATTGGATCGCTTGTCCGTCAGAAACGTTGGCACGCGTATTTGGCCATATCGGTGTCAATGCGGACGTAGCTGTCTCCGTGACTCGGGACAACGTGTCGTCCCGCAGTCCTCGCTGGACGTGGCTGCATCACCGAATGATGAACGATAACGCGCCGCGGAGAGGGGCTCGGCGTCATCTCCCGCTGTGGGCTCGCGACGCGGTCACGAAAACCGTCGGCGCCTTCAACCTCAAGCCCGGGCCCCGTCTTGACCCCGCATTGCGCTCTCGCCTGTCGGTTGCGTATCACGCCGATATCGACATTGTCGAATCAATAACGAGGCGGGATTTGAGTCACTGGAGAAGTGCAGCGTGAGTGTGCTCGATGGAGTCACTGCCGTCCACGGCCCGGAGTCTGGTCGCATATAGCGACGCTACCGGCGTCCCAATGCCGGTACGACTCCGACCAGGAGTGGGCCCTGAGGGTACAGTTTCTTTTTCAGGTTTATTCGGCGGAGGCGTTCGTGCGAGGCAGCAAAGACCGCTTGATCGGCCACTCCAAGGCTGCCCCAGCTTGAAAAGGAAGCTGTTTCAATGCATAGGAGATGGCACGGAAGAATCCTCCTGGAGGACAAAAGAAGCGAGGACGAGCCGCGGAGCGGCGCGCCTCGAGTCGTACCCAGGAGGATTCCATGGAGAGTTTGTACTACGTTGGACTCGATGTCCACAAGAAAACGATCAGCTACTCGGTAAAGACGGCGGCGGGAGAGAAGGTCGCGGCGGGCAGCATCGCGGCGACCCGAGCAGCTTTAACGAGTTGGGCCGAAGGGTCATAGGAGATGGCACGGGAATCCTCCTGGAGGACAAAAGAAGCGAGGACGAGCCGCGGAGCGGCGCGCCTCGAGTTGCCCGGGCCGTGGGTCGGCGAGTTGGGCCGAAGCGTTGCCCGGGCCGTGGGTCGGCGCACTCGAAGCAACGCTGTTCACCGGCTGGATTTACGATCACCTTGAAGACTATGCCGCCGAGTTGCAAGTCGCCCATCCAGCGATGCTGAAGGCGATCAGCTGCGCCAAGAAGAAGAACGATCAAATCGATGCTGAGAAGATCTGCGATCTCGTGCGTTGCGATCTGCTGCCGGTCAGTTACATGGCGCCGCCCGAGATTCGCCAGCTGCGGCGCGTCCTGCGCTACCGCAACCTGCTGGTGCAACAAGCGGTGCGGCTGAAGAATCGCATCGGCGGGGTGCTGATGGAGTGCGGCGAGGAGTATGTCAAGAGTCGGCTGCACGGCAAGTCGTACTTCTATCAGTTGCTCGACGGCTTGGAACATACGCCCGAGTCGGCGATTGAGCTGTTGGCGATTAGTCGTGGCATGCTGGAGACGTTTCAAGACCTCGAACGGCGTCTGCTGAAAGGGCTGGAGCGGCATCCGCTGTTGGCCGAACGGGTGGAGCTGTTGAGGTCGATTCGCGGCGTGGGCGAAGTGACGGCGCTGACCTGGGCGCTGGAGATTGCCGAGGCAGAACGCTTCGGCTCGGTCCGCTGCGCGGTGAGCTACTGCGGGCTGTGCGCGGCGCAACGTGAGTCAGCAGGCAAGGACCAACGCGGACCACTATCGAAGCAACGCAACAAACACTTGCAACGGGGGTTGGTCGAGGCGGCAAAGCTGGCACCGCGCTTCAACCCGGAACTGCGGGAAGTCCACGAGCGCGAGTTGCTGCGAGGTTCGCGCAACCGCGCGACGCTGGCGGTGGCGCGCAAGCTGGTCGCTTACCTGCTGGCGGTCGATCGATCGAGAAAGCCGTTTCTGCCGCGAGCACGAGCGGCCTGAGAGGAGAACAAGATTCCGAGCGAAGTCGGAGACAAGCCGCCCGTCGGTCCTCACTGAATCCGGGACTGCGCGAAGGCCGCAAGGCCCGATGCGACCGCTGAGGCTGTTTCGAGGTCGGCGGGCTATTACCCACACTGAAACTTCCGCGACGGTGGACTCAACTCCACCCGATGCGGCTCATGGATGTCTGGTCACGCTTGGCTGTTGACCCCCGAAAAAGGCTTCGACCCCTTCGCTCAACTCGTCACTACCCACGCTGGTCTCGCTCCCAGTATGAGAATAACTGCGTCTATCCTTGACAGATTCCTATCATGGATGTTCCCTCGTGCCCCTTCGTATGCTACTTGGTCGGGTTTTTCGGGGGTACGTCACATCCTCTTGTCCACCACGGTGAGCGCCGTCACGAGGAGTGCGGCTGCCGTGACAGACAACGTCCACGGGTTGAGATAAGGATGCCGCATAAGGAATGGCGCGTCGCCGAAACTGAGCAGAGAGCCAACGAACGCACCGGCGATCCCGGTTGGGACGTAGATCATTACCTTCCAGTTGATGTGACGCATGGCTACGAACCCGATGGCTCCGCCCGCCACCAGCACATGGAGCAGGATCGGGAAGGACAGTAGCGAGGCCACCACGCTCCAGGAGACGGCACCGCCAGCGACGAGTAGCCCGGCGATCCAGACCCTGTCCCGCCGCACGGCCTGAGCAGCCAGGAGCAGGCACACCACGGGCACGAATCCGACGTAATGAAACTGTGGCGTCACAGCTAGATATAAGGAAGCCGGTAACATCAGGCTGGCTCCGCCAAGCAGCAGGGACGCGCGTCGCCGGACTAATCCGGAGCTGGAGACCACTAAGGCCACAACACCGGCAAACCAGAGGATCAGGGCAAACCAGAAAGGCACGTAAGTCATGACTCGTTCTGACGTTGCACGGATGAAAAGGGTTGCCGTCTCTGGTAGGAAGCTGTCCCCTTGAGCCCCCTAGATCGAGAGACAACCCTGAGCCGGTAGTATGCATTCGTTGATAGCGACGTAATCCTAACATCTCTTCTGTGGCGTCCACGCCGCTCAACGGTCATAGAATGAAGCTAGTATGGTGCCTGTCAAGGAGCGATGGCCGGACTTCCTCATCATCGGCGCTGCGAAAGCCGGTACAACCGCGCTATTCAAGGCGATTGCTAGGCATTCTCAGGTGTATGCCAGCACGCGAAAGGAGCCCAGGTACTTCTCATACGCCGGATCCTGCCCCCATTTCCCCTGCCCTGGGGGTGAACGTAGCGCCGACGGCATAGTCTACGAGCAAGAGGAATATCTCAAGCTGTTCCAAGAGTGCGCTCCGGGCCAAAAAGCTGGAGAGGCCAGCACTGGCTATTTGCGCCACCCGGCAGCACCAGCGAATGCCTCCGCCCGAGTGCCCTCCGCCCGCCTGATAGCGATCTTGCGGCACCCGGTGGAACGGGCTTATTCCCAATGGCTTCACATGAGGCACAAAGGTTCGGAGGAGCTGAGCGATTTTGAGACGGCCCTTTGTGCTGAGAACCACAGAAGAGAACAGGGCTGGCGGCTGGGCTGGCTCTATCAAAGCGGCGGTTGCTACGGGTCCCAGTTGCAGAGATGGCTTCGGTACTATCCGAGTGAGCAGTTGTTGATCCTTCTGTACGAAGATTGGCAGGCTCGCCCGCAGGAGACTCTGAGCCGTGTATTCGAGCACCTTGGGGTGGACATTTCTGAGGACGTGCTGATAACCAAGGAAAATGTTTCCTCGATGCAACCCCGCTGGGGCGAGCTGCATTACCGCTATGTGAGGGACAGTGCACCGCGAAGGTGGGCGCTCCGTCATTTACCGCTATGGTCGCGCGACGCAATCAATAGATCCGTCAGCCTTATCAACCTTAAGCCTGGGCCTCGACTCGATCCTTCCTTGAGGGACCGGCTGGCTCCTGCGTATCACAGTGAGATTGATATCTTGGAGTCGTTAACCGGTCGCGATCTTCACCACTGGAGGGGCGCGTGACCGTCCTGGATGGTGTTACGGCGGAGCATGTGACCGCGCATCCGTATCCACACCTAGTCGTGGAGAATGCGGTTGTTCAGGATCTTTGTGAGCGGTTGATCGACGAGTTCCCTCCGCTGTCGTTGTTTACGAAGGGTCGTCCGGTTGGGGACAACGTCAAGATCTACTTTCCTGCGTGGCGTGCGTTCTCCGATGACCGCGTTTCTGATCTGTGGAAGCAGTTCCTCCGGCGTCACCTTACTCACGAGTTTTACTCCCAACTGATTCACGTCTTTCGAACGCATCTGCTGCTCGAGTACCCCGACCTTGAGCAAGAATGGGGCCGGAATCTTGAATCGTTCCGGGTAGGCTCGGCCGGTAGCGACAACTTTTCCCGATGCGACGTACTACTGGATGCCCTGATTGGAATACACACGCCGGTGTCTGGAGCGCCGAGGCTCGAGCGCCGGCCGCATATCAAAGTCCACAACAAGTTCCTAGAGGGGTTCCTGTATTTGCGCCCCGACGACGATGATGCGCCGGGCGGTGATTACGAGTTCTTTTCGATCAAGCCGGGCGCAGTTCCGCGATTCGGCAAATGGGCGCAAACAGACCGTAGCTGCTTGCAGCTAGAGAGAACGGTTCCCTACGGCAAGGGCGTCCTGGTTTTCGTGCTTAATACCAGCCGCTCGATTCAGGCGCTGACCCCACGCGGCCACGGCGAACGGCCTTTCATGTACGCTAATTTCACGGTACAAACTTCTCGCCTATTATTCGACCTCAACTATGGCGAGTTCGCGAGGGCCCACCGCTATCTAAGAAGCGTGTACGACCGCGTGATTCCGGCTTGAGTGACAGGATTGGCGACATGCCGCTGGATGCTAGAGACTACAACCTGCTTTCAAATGTAAAGCCGGAAGATATGCGCCTGGATCCGTTTCCGCATGTAATCATCCACAACGCTTTGCCCGAGTCTGTGGCCCACCGGTTAACTGCCGAATATCCGCCGGATGAGGTGATGATTCAAGCTGATGCGGCCCCCTCCGGCTCGAACAAGCGACTGAATATCTATGCGGGCGATGTGGCGGACAGTCCGCGGATCTCTCCGCTATGGAAGCAGTTCATCGAGGAGCAGTCGTCTCCGCGATTCTTTCGTCACGCGATGCGCCTATTTGCTGGACCGATTGGCGAACGCTACCCAGAGTTAACCGCACGATTCGGCGACGATCTGGAGCGGGCACGAACCGGGCTGCGCTTCCGAGACGAGTATCGCGATCGTGATGTGCTGCTGGACGCCGGCATCTCGATCAACACCCCGGTATCTACGATCCCGACCACGGTCCGCACCGCTCATCTCGATCTCCCGACCAAGCTCATCACAGGCTTGTACTACCTAAGGCCCCCGGAGGACCAGAAGACTCGGGGCGGAGACCTGGTGTTCTGTCGCTATCGGGACGAGCGCAAGCGTCTATGGCGATACGACGTCGACCCCGCATGCGTGGAGCCGATCAAGACTATTCCCTATCAGAACAACGTGCTCGTGCTTTTTCTTAACACCACCGACAGCCTGCACGAGGTCACGCCGCGACAGCACACCCGGCATACGCGCAAGTTCGTCAACTTGGTAGTGGAACTCGGGGAGCCGTTGTTCGACGGTTCACAGTATCAGACAGCGCGCCTCCCTTATCGAGCCAAGTACTATATACGGCAATTGTTCTCGTGGCTCAAGGTTTGAGGTGTTCGGCTCCAAAGGTGCTATTCGTGGACGCCCATCGAAAGATGGAGTTCTATGGCGATCTGATAGAACGCCTTGAGTCCGAATTAGCAGCGGAGTGCCGGGCCGTTTCTCCCGCAGAGCTGATGTCGGACAGCCTCAGGGCCGACCTCGTCGTGCTCAACGACGAGACCTGGCCTTTCACCGGCGCAAGCTTACCCGGCCTACATCGGCGTGCGATTCCGACGCTGCATCTCGCGGACGGAATACTGGAGTGGCGCAACACCTGGGAAAATCCGCAGCGGGCCTCGCAAGAAAGGGGTATGCCGTTGTTCCAACCCGTACTTGCCGACAAGATAGCGTGCTTGGGACGTTCCCAAGCACGGCACCTCGAATCTTGGGGCAATATCGGCAAGTGCGAGATTACTGGCTCCCCCCGGCTTGACGGAATTTTGAGAAGGCCGGTCGGTTTGCATCGAACAGAGGGGCCGATCCGGATTCTGATTACTACCGCGCGCTCCCCCGGATTTACCCAACAGCAAGTGGACTCTGTGCGCGCGAGTCTCCGCGATCTAGCAGATTGGTTCGACAACGCGGGGTCTTCCTATGAACCGGTTTGGCGGGTCGCCCCAGAAGTGGACGAGGCAGTGAGTGGCGGCAACACAATGGAATCGGCGTCGCTATCCGATCAGCTCCAAACGGCGGACGCAATGATCTCATGTCCATCGACGGTCCAACTGGAGGGCATGAAGGCGGGTATACCGGTAGCATTGCTCGACTACGGCAATCGGCCTGCTTTCGTGTCGGCTGCGTGGAGCATTACGGCGACTGATCACATCGACGAGATTGTTCCAGCTTTGGCCAATCCAACCCCGGAGAGAATGTCGTTCCAAGATCTGCTCCTGTACGACAGCCTTGAGTGTCGAACTCCGGCGACGCCCCGCGTGGTGACGCTTGCGAATGCGATGGTGGAGTCAGGCCAAAAGAGCAGGGCTGACGGTACTGAATTGCGCTTCGAAAGGTGTATTTTGCCTGATACATCTGATGAGGCGGGCGGGCCGACGCATCAAAGAGCGTCGATGCACCCCAACCACCCGGTTTTTGCGGAGACCAACGTTGCAGCCTTGCAGGCCGAGGTCGGCCATCTACCCCGGGCCATGCGCCTAAGCCCGACCCAAACGCTATACCGCGTTCTCTGCCGTGTGGAGGCTCGTATGCTGAGAGTCCGCAAGGGAATCTGGCGTTGAGCGCGACCACCCCAGTCTTCTCCATCGTCGTACCGACCTACAGGCGCCCGGCGCAACTTGATCATTGCCTTAGGTCGATTGCTCAACTTGACTACCCCCGAGATCAGTTCGAGGTGATCGTTATTGACGACGGCAGCCCGGATCCCCCCGCCGATGTGGTCCAACAGTATCAGAGCACGCTGGACATCAGCCTAATAACACAAGTCCACCTAGGAGTCGGGGCCGCCCGAAACGCTGCGGCTCAAAAGGCCAAGGGAAAGCATCTGATCTTCACCGCAGATGATTGCGCGCCGTCCGTCGGATGGCTTCGCGCGATGGAGGATGCTGTCGGGCGAGAGCCGGACGATACGGCGATCGGTGGGTCCATCCACAATGGTTGCAGCGGCAATATATTTGCCGCTACGTCGCAGATGTTGACTGACTACCTGTGCTTTGAGGGAGCTATGAAGGCGTCGGGGCCACGATTCTTCACCCCCAATAACCTCGCCGTCCCGACTGACGGATTCAGAGTAGTGGGTGGGTTCGATCCGACCTATGTTTTGTCTGCGGGAGAGGACCGAGACTTCTGCGCTCGCTGGATGGAACGAGGGTTTCGGCTGGCGTATTGCCCGGCAGCGGAAGTCGTCCACCGTCATCCGCTAACGCTATTTTCGTTCGTCAGGATGCATTGGAGGTACGGGCGGGGATCCAGTCAATTCAGGCTGAGACGAGCTGGTCGTTCGGGCAGGAGGGTTCACGTGGAGCCGTTTCAGTACTACCTTAGCCTCGTGGAGCCGTTTCAGTACTACCTTAGCCTCGTTGCTTATCCGATCCGCCGGAATGGTCCGTGGGCCATACTGCCGGTACTACTGCTTTCGATATCACAAGTGGCCAGCGGAGTGGGCAAGGTCTCGTACGCAAAAGGGCCAACGTCACGGACGGTGAGTTACTTCCTATGTTGGGAAATGTAGGAAATGAATCTCTTCACGAATCAGACGCCCTGATTTGCAAGTCCGGATACTGCATTCCAGCAGCCCCCAGCCATGTCCGTCGAATTCCTCAAATTCTCAAAACCCGTACAATCTCACCGCCGTCTCCCCACGCACCTTGGCGCGGTCTTCCTCTGACGCGAAGTCGAACATGGCATCCAGTACCGCCGCGTTCTTCTCGAACTCTTCCATGTTCATGCCGAAGTAGCCCCAGATCATGCGGTCCGGGCCGAAGGCGTCGTAGGCTTGGCGGACGATCGTCTTGACGTCTTCAAACGGGTAGCCGGTCTTCGAGGAGTATTCGAGGCCGCTGTACTTCATATAGACGTTCGGGAACTTCGCCAGAGCGAGGACGTCGCGGTAGTCGTCGGGGGTTCCCATGCCAGCGCGTCCGAGGTGGTCGATGATGACTCGCTGCTGCGGGTACTGCTCCATCAGCGCCTGGACCTGGGGTGCGTAGAAGGGGGCGCATGTGCATCTGGATGGCGATGCCAGCGTCGGCGACCATTCGCCAGGTGCGCTTCATGTAGTCGGCGGTGAGATCGCGCCCGGTGATGGGCCCGGTGTTCGACGGCAGCGTGCCGCGCTCGAAAACCGCGTGGACGCGCATCGCGACGATGCGGCCAGGACAGCGCTGCATCAAGCGGCGCAGGCGGTCTGGCGTGTCGCCGCGGGCCGAGTCGAGCAGACACGTCCCCTTGAAGAAGCCGGGGCTGGGCTCGTTCTCAAAGCAGTATTCGAGATAGCTGTGATCGTCTTGGTAGGGCTCGGGGTGGACGATAACGCCGTGGGTGAGCTTGGCCTCGGCGACGAACTGCTTGTAGTCTTCGAGGTCGGCGGGCTCGGGGCGGTAGGTGCCCGTGGGCGCGTAAGGGAAACGTGTTTGGTCTTGAGCAAATAGGTGAATGTGGGTGTCGACGATGGCGCCGGGCGGGCGGGCAGCGAGCGCGGCTCCAGCGGCGGCCATGGCCGAAACGAAGGTTCGTCGAGAGGTAGACATTGCGGGGGTTAGTGTAACGCGGGAGTTGAGTTAATCTTGGACGGTCCTCGAGTTCCTGAGGCGATTCCGATGACACCACTCGGTCCCACGCTCGAAACTCCGCGGCTCATCCTGCGGCCGCCCATCCAGGAAGACTTCGATGCCTACGCTGCCATGGGGCAGGAAGAGGAAACCAGGCGTTACATCGGTGGGCTGGCTCCACCGCAGGGCGCCTGGCGTGGGCTGGCGACCATCACGGGTGCCTGGTCGTTGCTGGGCTACTCGATGTTCTCGGTGATCGAGAAGGAGACGGACCGCTGGATTGGCCGTATCGGCCCGTGGTATCCCGGCGGCGAAAGTGCTGGTTGGCCCGGACCCGAGATCGGCTGGGGCCTCATCGCCTCCGCGCAGGGCAAGGGCTACGCCGCCGAGGGCTCCACGGCAACGATCGACTACGCCTTCGACACCCTCGGCTGGGACCACATCATCCATTGCATCCACAAAGACAACGCGCCCTCGATCCGCCTCGCCGAACGCCTCGGCTCCAACCTCCAGCGCGAGAACATCCGACTGCCGCCACCAATCGATGTGCTTGTCGATATCTATGGCCAGAGCCGAGCCGAGTGGCAGTCGCGGAAGTAGCATCCCGCGATTCGCGACCGAGGATCGAACGCGCCAGTGCATCAGGACCGGGCAAAGTCTAGCAGCGGACCGTAATCGTGCTGATCGGCTGTCTGCAGCGCTGTGATGTAGCGCCGTCTTACCTCGCATGCGGCCTGGAGTTGCGCGCTTCCCCAGGAGAAACGCTCGCCGTCCAGTTCCATGATGAGCAGGTCCGCCATCAGGCGCGAATGGCGGCCATTGCCGTTTGGGAATGGATGGATCTGTACGAGCCGATGATGGAACCGCACCGCGATCTCGTCGGGCGGAAAGCTACGGAATTCGATCCAGCTCTTCGCGTCGTCCAGTAGCTGACGGACTGCCGCCGGAATTTCCCGATACTCAATGCCGAGGTTCCGCTCGCTGGTTCGAAACTTGCCAGCCCAGCGCCAGACATCGCCGAGCATCTGCTTGTGCAATTCCCGTATGAATCTCTCGCTGAGAAGATCGCTCCGCCGGCGCAGTGCCCAGTCCTGCCCGCGCACGATGTTCTCTTGCTCAGCCGCGTTTAACTCGTCACGGCTGGAAATATGCGCGGGAATCAGGTCGCGCGTTTCCGCGGGCGTAAGCGGCGTTGCGTGGTCGGGCTGCCCGAAGGGGTTCGGCACAGGCTAATCCCAGAACAACCGCGGATTGGTCTCCCGGACCGTCTCGTCCAGCCGCGCTTCGGCGTCCCTGTCCGCGGTCTGCTGGTCTTCGAGCAACATCGAATGCTCGATCGGCGCACGGCGGCGGCGCAGGAACGCGCACGCGCGTTCGCGGACCACGGTCTCCAAGGGTTTGTTTGGGACAAGCGCGTAGACCAACCTACAGTCGAGTGCCTCGGCCGCGCGCCGCAACGTCGCGAGTTCGATCGAACCCTTCGCCTCGGACTGCTCCAGCCCGACCACCGAAGGTTGCTTCACCCCTAAACGTTTCGCCAACTGCGTCGTTGACATGCCTAGCGCCTGGCGCACGGCCTTGATCCATCCGCGCACAGGTGGCGCCAAGCGGGCAGCGGGTCCGATCTCGATGAATCGTTCATCGAGGCGGGCGCGTGACTGGGCGGCTAGATGGGCTTTAGTCATAGGTGATAGGCTATGGATACTTCTTATCTTTATAAACTATAGACTATAGATATGAGACTTGTCCATAGTCTGTAGACTATGGTTTGAGAAGAACGGAGCTCGTTTCTGGAGGCGGCCGTCTTATGGCTAACTGAAGTGGGCGGTGACCGCGGACAGTCATGGATGGCCCCTTCGATGTGCAGGATCACGGAAGTGGCACGATCGGTAGGAGGTTCTGGCACTAGAATCCGGCGCTCACGCCCCAGGGCTCGGGTGGGCTGAAATCCCTCCTGATACGACGGGCGTAGTGGGCTTGCCTCAGGCCACTCCGAGGGTGACAAAACACACCCTTTGCCAAGGTGCGGAAGCACCGCCAAGTTTGCTATTCTCAATGGTTTAGCCCCTTCCTGGGTCTGGAGATAATCACCTTTTGGCGGACGAACCGACGGACCCTAAATTACCCCTTTCAGACGGGCCAATAATCGATGGCAATTTAAAGCCGATCAACATCGAAAGCGAGATGCGCAAGTCGTATCTCGAGTACGCGATGAGCGTGATCGTCGGGCGTGCATTGCCGGATGTTCGCGATGGGCTGAAGCCAGTACAGCGACGGATTCTGTACGGCATGTTGGAAGCTGGCATCCGAGCCAGCAAGTCGCCCAAGAAGTGCGCTCGTATCGTCGGTGACGTGATGGGTAAGTATCATCCGCACGGCGATTCTTCGATCTACGACACGTTGGTCCGGTTGGCGCAGCCGTTTACGATGCGCTATCAGCTGATCGACGGACAGGGCAACTTTGGGTCGATGGACGGCGATCCCCCTGCGGCCATGCGGTACACCGAGGCCCGCTTGTCCCGTTACGCCGAGGATCTGCTGCTCGACCTCGACAAGGACACCGTTGACTTCCGCGCGACCTACGACGACGAAAACCAGGAACCGGAGTGCTTGCCAGCGACGGCACCGAACCTGCTGGTCAACGGTGCGACCGGTATCGCGGTTGGCATGGCGACGAACATTCCGCCGCACAATCTCAACGAAATTGTCGACGCTGCCATCCAGCTGATTCAGCATCCCCATACGAAGCTCGAGAATCTTTTACAGATCGTCAAAGGTCCCGACTTCCCGACCGGAGGCATCTTGTGTGGTCGTGCGGGCGCTATGCGGGCTTACCAGACAGGCCGCGGCCATCTAACGATTCGGGCGCGGACGGAGTTTGAGCAGATTGGGAAGAACCGCCACGCGATTATCGTGACGGAGATTCCTTATCAGGTGAACAAGAGTCGCCTCATTATTCAGACAGCGCACCTGGTTAACGACAAGAAGATCGAGGGCATCTCGGATATCCGTGATGAGAGCGATCGTCACGGCGTGCGGGTGGTGTTTGAGTTGCGGCGGGGTGAGGAGCCAGAGGTTGTATTGAATAACCTCTACAAGCACACCCAACTGCAACAAGGCTCGGGCATCATCATGCTGGCCATCGTCAACGGACAGCCGCGCGAGCTTCCGCTGATCGATTACCTCAAGCACTTCATTGGGCATCGGGTCGAGGTTGTACGGCGTCGTACGGCGTTCTTGTTGGCGAAAGCACGCCGACGCGAGCACATCTTGTTGGGTTTCCAGAAAGCTCTGGATCATCTCGACCACGTCATCGCGTTGATTCGTGCCGCCAAGAGTCCTGCCGCGGCGCGTGAGGGCCTGATGGGCCTTTCGGAGATTGACTACGACTCTCTATTGCGTGAGGAGAGTCAGGGCGCGAAGCCCGCGTTCGACTTCACCGAGATCCAAGCGCAAGCCGTGATCGAGATGCAGTTGCAGCGTCTCACCGGCATGGAGCGCCAGAAGATTCTTGACGAGCTGGCCGAGCTGCAAATAGAGATCGCTCGCCATCTCGAGATTCTCGACGCCGACGAAGAGGTGAATAAGATCGTCATCTCGGAGCTACGCGACGTGAAGAAACGGTTTGGCGATGAGCGCCGTACGGAAATTGGTGAAGAAGTCGGCGACATCTCGATCGAAGATCTGATCGCGGATGAGGAGATGATTGTCACCGTTACGCACAACGGTTATCTCAAACGAACTTCGCTCGATACGTACCGCAAGCAGGCGCGAGGTGGTCGCGGCCGCATCGGCATGGGCACGCGGGAAGACGATTTCGTCGAGCATCTGATCATCGCTTCGACGCACTCCTACATCTTGGTGTTCACCAACTTGGGACGTGTCTATTGGCTGAAGGTCTACCGATTGCCGGATGTCGGCACGACGGGCAAGGGCAAGCATATTGTGAACTTGCTGAACCTGCAGCCGGGTGAAGAGGTGGAAGCATTCCGGACGGTGAAGGACTTCGATCCGGAGAAGTTCGTCGTGATGGTCACAAAGAAAGGCACGGTGAAGAAGTGTTCGCTGGAAGTCTTCAGTCGACCTCTTTCGCGTGGCATCATTGCGATCGGGCTCGACGATGGAGACGAACTCGTTACCGCTCGTCTGCTTGAAGGCGATCAAGAGGTTCTCATCGCTACCCGCATGGGTAAGGCGATACGGTTTGGCCATAAAGAAGTCCGTGCGATGGGCCGACCCGCAAGGGGTGTGCGCGGCATTAAGCTCGACGAGGATGACGAAGTCATCGGGTTGCTTTGTGTCGACAAAGACGCATTGGTTCTGTCGATGGCCGAGAAGGGCGTGGGCAAGCGGACTCACCTGGATGCCTATCGCCTGACTTCCCGTGGTGGCAAGGGCGTGATCAACATGAAGATCACCAAGCGCACGGGCGAGGTAGTGGCGGTGAGGAGTTTGTCGGAAGACAACGACCTCGTCATCATCACGAAGGGTGGCAAGATCATCCGGATCGATGCGGACAACATCCGCAAGACTGGGCGCTCGGCTTCTGGTGTGAAGCTCGTCAACCTCGAAGACGACGACTCGATCGCGGCGGCGGCAGTAGCGCCTCAAGCGCCGGATGACGATGAGTTCGACGGTGACGAGAACGAGCAGGGCGTTCTGATCCAATAACCGCTAGCCGCTGGCGCGGTGCTGGTCTCGCCTTCGCGAGGCGCGGCCCTTCGGGGGAGTTGGAATCGTGGTGGGGTGCGGCACCGGAACCCGGCGCTTACGCCCCTGGGCTCGGGTGGGCACGTCAGGGATGGACCTCCGGCCTGTGTGGGGAGGAGATCGCAACCTCACGGTTGCGGCTCTGTTGCTGGCGTGTCCACTTTTGTGGAACTGCGATGAGTTAGACCGCCGCCCGACACCGTCTGTTGCAGCAGACGATGCCGGACGGACGGGTTGTGAATCCCAACTAAGCGGGGAAGCACCGAAGTATTGGGTCGGCCCTGAGGAACTGCTCCCTCGTTACGCTGTTGGCATTTTGGTAGGCCAACTCACCGAAGGTTTGTTTCCAGTCGACTGGAGACGCTAGCTAACCTCACAAAAATCTAGCGTGCTTCTGATTTGAGAGTGGCATAGAGGTGCAAGCTTTCTGGGGTGTTTCGGAGGGCAGGTGGACGGAAGTCCTTTGTTTTGTTGGTGAAAGTTTTTGAAGAAAGTTGACAGGTCGTTGAGCGCTGACGCGGGAAGAGGGGTTGGTGCCGCTGTTCTGAACCAGCCGTAAAACGACTGGCCTAACTGTTAGCCCCGTTAACGGGGCTTGTATGTAGTGAAGTAAGGGGTAAGAGGTGTCCCGGGCGTCGTTAGGAGCTACTGCGCCTGGTCGCGGAACTCTTCGTACCAGTTCTCGACGACGCGGATCGTTGTCAAGGAATCACCGTCGTCGCCCCCTGCGGGCGCGAGCGTCACGAAGCGCTGGCTGTCTGGGAAAACATCGTACTTCCACCAGTTATTGTTGCCAAGCCGCTGCAGCCCTTCGGACGCAAACAGCGCCTGAGGCGCTCCAACCGTGAAGGTCGGCCCGGTTGAGACGGGAACAGCCGTCAACATGTTCGTGCCATCCTCGACGTAGAACAACTCCGATCCGTCGGCTGACCAGCGCGGCTGACGTCCTCCGTTCGTAGACACTCGCCACTTGCCGGGGCCGTCCGGGAACGGTCGCACGTAGATTTCGAACCGACCCGTCTCATTGGAGTTGTAAGCCAAATAGCGGTTGTTGGGCGAGAATTCAGGCCCGTTCTCATGGCCGGGAGTGAGGAGAATATCGATGCGCTGCGAATAAGCGCCGTCCGCGCCGCGCTCGTGATAGGAGAGGCCCCCCTCCCCTTCGGTGGATCCCGCTGAAGCGCCATAGGCCAGATATCTGCTATCCGTAGATGCGCCCCAGGTCGAAGGAATCCGATCCGTCTCAACCACAACCCTCGGCGCTGTGCTGGCATCGGCCACGCGCGCCATTACGGATATTTGGCCGCTCGTGATATAGGCGACTTCGCTGCCGGAGGAAATCCACACGGGCACCCGTTCGATAGCATCGGAAGCTGTCAGTCTGGTTCTCACGTCTCGCTCGAGGTCATAGACCCAGACGTCGCCCTCGACTGTGATCGCGATGTAACGGCCATCGGGGGAAACGGCGGGCGTCCCTTGTGCATAACTGATGGCGACCGGGTCGCCGACGGGCTGAACAATGGTCCCGGAGCGATCACGCACCACAATCTGGCGGGGGCCACCTGCTGCACCGTCGGTGTACACCAGCGTTCCGTCTCGCGAGACACTGACTGTGCGGCCAGTCTCATCAATGGGGAACGACTGGCCGGTCGCCTCCAACGTATCGAGAGAAAAGGGCAACGCCCGCAATCCGGGCTCGTTTTGGTCCGTGGGCCCGTGAATCAAGTAACCGTCAGACGAGTAGAAGGGCTCGCCGCCTAGTCCCAGATCGCGACGCTCGCCGGTCTTGAGGTCCATGACGGCTAGAGCCCGATCAGTCGGACTTCCCCAAGCTGTGTATACAAGGCCTTGAGAGCCATTGTCGGTGGGTAAGAAATGAGGATAGATAGATGTGGACCGCGGAGCGTCGCCGGGATCAAACAGCAACTCCGGCTCGCCTCCACGGGCAGGGATCTCATACAGACGTCGACCCGAGGAAAAGACAATACGCTCGCCGTCGGGGCTCCACGTGCCGCCCACGAGAGCATCGGTCTGTGACGGCAACTCTGTGAGCGTGATCGCATCTCCGCCGTCGATCGAGATTCGCCTCAACTCAAAATCCGGGGTTCCGATGCCGAATCCAATCGACCGGCTGTCCGGCGACCCAAAAGCTCTATATGCGCCTTCTGTTCCTGGGATCTCTCGGACGGACTCTTCGCTGAGCGATCGCAGCCAGAGACTCGCCTGGGCGCCGGAACCGGTCCGATAGAGGATAGACTTGCCGTCTGGAGAGATGACCGACGTCCGTGCGATGTAGTCGTCTGGGGCGAAGGAGAAGCGCCGCACGGGTTTGTCAGGCTCAGGAACGGTGAGATAGGCGTAAGTGACGCCGAGCAGGGCGAGTATTACGGCGGCAGCCAACCCTTGCAGTGCTCGCTGGCTGCTCCGCTTCATGACCACTGCATCCGGCGGCAGCGCCTCCGCAGATTCGACTGTCTGCGCCCCCGTCATCGTGGCCGGGACGGCACCGGTGAGATTCGTCGTGCGCAATATCGTCGAGTGGCCGGACTTCAGCTTCTCGGCCAGCGTTCGCAGTTTGCGGGAGACCTCTTGTGCGGTGCCGGTGCGATCGTCGCGATCCTTGGCTAAACACTCGTTGACGATGAATTCCAGTTCCACCGGTACCCCGGTGCGGAGGCCCGTCAGTGCCGCTGGTTCTTGGTGGACGATCTCGTAGAGCAGTGCCTGGTCGTACTGGCCCTGGAAGGGCCGTTGGCCGAAGATCATCTCGTACAACACGCATCCCAAGGCCCAGATGTCGGTACGGGTATCGACTTCGATGCCTTGGGCATGTTCGGGCGACATGTAAGCCACGGTTCCCATCGCCGTATTGGTCTTGGTCAGACGGGAGGCTTCGGTTAGCCGTGCCAAGCCAAAATCCATCACCTTGGCGTGGCCCTTGGCATCGACCATGACGTTGGCCGGTTTGATGTCCCGGTGGATGATGTTCTCTTCGTGTGCGGCTTCTAAACCGTCAGCGACTTGGCGTCCAATATCGAGGGCGTCTTTGAGGGTGAGCGGTCCGGCGGCAATGCGTTCTTCGAGCGTTTCGCCCTTGACGAACTCCATCGCGATGAAGGTCTTGCCGTCGACTTCGGCGATCTCGTAAACGGTACAGATGTTGGGATGGCTCAGTGCTGCAGCGGCTTTCGCTTCGCGGAGGAAGCGCTCTTTGGCTTCTTCGTCGTTTAGGAGGTGTTGGGCGAGGAACTTGAGCGCAACGGTGCGTTCGAGGGTGGTGTCCTCTGCTTTGTAGACGATGCCCATGCCGCCTTCGCCGAGCTTGGCGACGACGCGGTAATGGCTGATGGTTTGGCCAACCACGATGGAGGGATTGTAGCGTCTCGGGGCGGGGTAAGGCTAATGTTTTGTGTGTGAATGAGTACGGTCGGGGAAGAACCCGCTTACTTGCGTGCGCGGCTTGGTTGGGTTGGGTTAGCGGAAGTGGTGGAGACTTGACACTAGGACCCAGCGCTTACGCACTTGGGCTCGGGTGGGCCACCGCCCTTCGAAGTTCTTGATAGTTGGAGCATCGCAATTGGCGTGCTCGGGGATGATCGCTGGTGGTGAGGGGGGGGAGCGGGGAGCGGGTGATCGGATTGGTCCCGGGGCTTGCGCCGCCGGGCTAACGACAGGTCGCCCCGCTGGGGCTGGGTACGCTGACGCGGGAAGTTAGGGGGGCGCGATTGGCGTTCCCAGGACTGGCGTCCTGGGCTAGAAGGATGTCGTCCTTGCGGACTCGGAAGAAGTCTCATCGGCACTTGCTACCCGTAGGGCCGCGCTAGCGGCGAAGGAGTTGCCAGAGGTTGGGGGTGTTGGAGACTGGTTCCACTTGATCGCCGATGGAGACGGCTGGTCCGATGATGCGGACGGTAGTGCGTGTATGGTCTTCGAGTTCGACTATGGCGAGTTGGAACGGCAGCTGCTCCTCGAAGGGCTCGGCGGCGGCGTGGAGGCGTGTCACTGAGTAGACGGTGGCCGTCATCGCGAGTACACTCCAACGACGGCGGTGGCACCCGAGCCTCCCAGGTTTTGGGTGAGGCCGATGGCCGCTCTGCTCAATTGACGCTCCCCAGCCTCCCCGCGCAACTGCCAGAACACTTCGCAGGCTTGTGCGACGCCAGTGGCTCCGACCGGATGGCCCTTGGACTTGAGGCCGCCGCTGGTGTTGATGGGCAGCTTACCATTGCGAGCTGTCTTCCGCTCCAAGCTGGCCGGACCAGCCTCGCCGCGGGCGAAGAGCGCAAGGTCTTCGAGGGCGATGATCTCAGCGATAGTGAAGCAATCGTGTAGCTCGGCGAAATCGATGTCACGGGGGGCAACGTCGGCCATCTGGTAGGCCTGCTGTGCTGCTTGTCTTACGGCAGGAAAGGTGGTGATGTCGTCCTTCTCGTGCAGCGCTAGGCGATCCGATGCTTGAGCAATGCCGAGGACGCGGACCGGTCGATCGGTGAATTCTTCGGCGCGTTTGGTGGCACAGAGAACGACTGCCGCCGCGCCGTCGCTGATGAGCGAGCAGTCGTAGAGGGTGAGTGGTTCGGCTATGGGGCGTGCGGCTAGGGCCTTTTCAATGGTGATGGCCTTGCGAAGCTGAGCACGTGGATTCAGCATTCCGTTGGCGTGGTTCTTCACGGCTACCGCTGCAAGGTGTTCGCGGGTGGTTCCCAACTTGTGCATGTGGCGGCTGGCGATGAGGCCGAACAGGCCAGGGAAGGTCGCGCCGATGGCCGCTTCGGATGTGACATCGCCTGCGGCAGAAAGGATCTCGGTCGTCTTGGCTGTGGACTGCGGAGTCATCGATTCAACGCCCACGACGAGGACCATGTCGTAGGCACCAGCGGCGATGGCCGTCCAGGCATGGAACAGGGCCGCACCGCCGGAGGCACAGGCGGCCTCGAAGCGAGTGCAGGGGACGCTGTCGAGACCGAGTCCAGCACCGACCCAGGGCGCGAGATGGCTCTGTCCGGTGAAAGAGGGCCCGGCGAAGTTGCCGAGGTAGAGGGCTTCGAGCTGCTGAGCAGAGATACCCGCGCCGGTGATGGCAGCGTTGCCCGCCTCGCAAGCCAGATGGCGGATGTTACGCTCGGGAAAGGAGCCGAAGGTGGTCATCCCGGCGGAGATGATGGAAACCGATCTCAAGTTGTACGTCCCGGTCCGCTATTCTCTCGCAACTCTGACTGCACGTTTCGGGAGAGGACCCGTCTTTTCTTATGAAGGCGAGACTCCGTGGCAACCTCTGCATGGGCGACAGTGATGACTGAGCAGGAAGCAGCACTCTCGGTGTCTGCTGACGCCGTACAAGACTCGGCCTTCATCGAAGCTCACATGCGGCGGGTGTTCCGCTTGATCTATCGGGTGGTCGGCAACGTCCCCGATGCGCAGGATTTGACGCAGGAAGCCTTCATCAAGGCGTTGCGTCGCCGGGACCAACTCCAAGACCGCGACAAGGCGGCACATTGGCTGGGTCGCATCGCTGTGAATACGGCCCTCGACTTTGTGCGCAAGCGGAAGCGGGTTGTGTTTGAGGAGATCGAAAAGGCTCCGCAGGATTCGTCGGAGACGCCTGAGCAGAGCGTGCTGCGTGGCGAGCAGAAGCGCTACATCGAAGACGGACTGCGGCTGCTCTCTGCGCGAGAACGTACGGCGCTGATCTTGAGGGATATTGAAGGTTTGCCTGCCGCTGAGGTGGCGAAGCAGCTTGGCTGCTCGCCTGCGACGGTGCGTTCGCACATCGCTAATGCGCGGGTGAAATTCCGCAAGTACATGGAGGGTAGAAAGCAATGAGCGTGTTCTTCCTTCAGCATCCGCGAGAGACCGACCTGGCACTATTCGCTGGGGGCGAGTCGGGACCGTTTGCGCGCTGGCGCATCGAGCGCCATGTGGAGAGTTGTGAGCAGTGCCAGTCGCTGGCTGCAGCGTACTTCCGATTGCCGGATGAACTCCGCGAATTAGCGGAAGTCCCGCACATTGATTGGAACGAGATGGCGGCGGCGATCGAAGTGGGCGTCGAGAATGACCGGCTGGCGTCGAAATCGCAGCGGAATCGAGGCTTCGTTCCTCCGGTCGCTTGGCAGGCCGGGCTAGCGGTGGCGGGTGTCGTGATCGCATTGGTGATTGTTCGTGGCCCACAGTTGGAGCAGTCACTTGGCGACGCGCCTAAAACGGTGAGCGAAGCCAGCACCGACGAGGCTGTTGAGACAGCGGCAGGCATCGCCGAGTCGAAGACCGTCGTCGCTGAAGTTCCCGGCGAGCCGATGCGGCAAGATGCGAGCTCCGAAGTGGCAGCCGACGCAGTAGGTCCGAGAGATGCGTTAGTGAGCGACGTGGCGGCACCGGCCCCTCCGCCGCCTCCTCAAACCGGGGCAACTGCCGCGAAGGTGGCGTCTGCAGAAGGCTCCGTGACGGTTGGCGGCCAAACCACGCCATCGGCAATAACAGCCGAGCAGCGTCTCCGAGAAAATGCGGCTGCCAGTGTGAGAAGCGCCTCAGCGCTCGCTGGTCGGTCCGAAGGTGCCGAAGCGGATGCGCGGAAGGTCCATCAACTGTTGATAGCGGCGCTGGTACAGGGCGGCGATGCGGGTCTTGAGCAAGCACTATCGGATTTTCGAGATGATCCGGCTGTAGAGATGCAGCGTTTACGACGCGTATTCGAGCAAGACGGTCTACAGGCCGTTAAGCAGATCCTCGATTCCATGGATCACTAGGCTCCTCCTGAGCTTTCCGCTAAAGACGATCTCATAACAGTCACTGGTGACTTGCGTCACTGACGCGTTGGAGATCTCCGTGCGTCTCATGGAGTAGGCGATTCGGCTCTAGGTAGAGCTATGCGCTAGGTGTGACCTCTCAATAGGTTGTTCATTCGGTCCCGGACCAGGGAAGCTGGAGTTATCCCACAACAGCAACCTTGGAGAGACCGAATGAACATCCACAAGAATGCACGATTGACGCCTTATTTGCGAGTGCGGATCGTCGAGCGCGTCCTCGCCAAGCAGCAGACGCCACGGGACGCCGCGGCGGCCTGTGGCGTCTCACTGAGAACCATCCACAAGTGGCTGGCGCGCTATCGCAGCGAGGGTGTCGCCGGTTTGCACGATCGTTCCTCGCGACCGCACCGCAGCCCGCGACGGACCTCTCGGGCGCTGGTCGAGCGCGTCATTTCTCTGCGCCGCCAGCGTTGGACCGGCCGACACATCGCCCAGGCTGTCGGCCTCTCGCCCGCTACCATCAGCCGCATCTTGCGCCGCGCCGGCCTGAACCGTATCCGCGATCTCGAACCTGCTCGGCCCCTGCGCCGCTACGAACATGCCGCCCCCGGCGATCTGCTGCATCTCGACATCAAGAAGCTCGGCCGCTTCCTCCGCGCCGGTCATCGCGTTACCGGAGATCGCTCTCGGGCCAGTCGCGGCGCTGGCTGGGAGTTCGTGCATGTCGCTATTGACGACAACTCCCGCCTCGCCTTCTCTCAGATCCTGCCCGATGAACGCAGCCACTCCGCGGTGGCTTTCCTCGACGCCGCGGTCGGTTACTACCGCTCCCTCGGCGTCCCCATTCGTCGTTTGCTCACCGACAACGGCTCTTGCTATCGCTCGCGCCTCTTCCGCGATGCTTGCCGTCGTCTCGGCATCCGCCACCGCTTTACCCGTCCTTACACGCCGCGCACCAACGGCAAGGCCGAACGCTTCATCCAGACCGCTCTGAGAGAATGGGCTTACGCTCGCTCCTACTCCTCATCCCAGCAGCGCGCCGCTCATCTGTTACCCTGGCTCCACCATTACAACTGGCATCGCCCCCACGCCAGCCTCCACTACCTTCCCCCTTTCTCCAGACTCCTGATTCCCATGAACAACCTCTTGAGGCTCCACAGCTAGTCCTGCCACGAGGCTTCGCGGGCGGGAAGAAACTCATCGCCAGGATGCCAGGTTGGTAGGTCGGGCGAATCCGCGACTCGACGCCCCAGTTCGAAGCCGAACATCGCTAGTTTTTCGAGGCCAGAGAAGTCCCAGGCGGGATCGAAGTTATCCGCTTGACGGTGATAGCGGTCGTCCCGGTAGGCAGCCTCCTGCTCCGCGCCCCAGCCTTCTGGTTTGCCGATGACGCGATTCCCCAAGCTGACGGAAAAGGCTGGGACACCCACCTTCGCTAGGCTGAAGTGGTCGGATCGATAGTAGTAGCCTTGCTCGGGGTTCGGGTCCGGGTCGAGGTCGTATGCGAACTCGCTGGCGACGCTCTCGACGAGACCCTTGAGCGTGGTGCGTTCGTAGCCGACAAGCGAAATGCTCTCGGTGACGGGCGTTGGCAGGAAGCCGTCGAAGTTCAAATTGGCGGCGGTCTGACCGACTGGAATGACGGGATGCTGGGCGTAGTAGGCGGACCCGCGCAAACCTCCTTCCTCTGCGCCGACCGACGCGAAGATGATCGTTCGGGCGGGCTTGGTTTCCAGTTGCCCGAAGGCGCGGGCTATCTCCAGGATCACGGCACAGCCTGTGGCGTTATCGACTGCGCCGTTGAAGATTGTGTCGCCGTATTCGTCGGGCTCGCCTACGCCGAGGTGATCCCAGTGGGCAGAGAATAGGACGGCCTGATCACGAAGCGTCGGATCGGAACCTTCGATCTTCGCGACGACGTTGCGCGTCTCAAATTCCTCTACTTCACTGATGAGTCGCGAGCGCAATTTGAGGTCCAACGGAATGGGGGTGAACTCGGATTGGTTGGCAAGTGCGAGCAGGTCGTCTAGGGACATCCCGGAGGTAGTTGAAGACTGTTGCAAGATCTGCTGTCCAGCTTCGCCCGTGGTCCAGCCAGCTAGCGCTAGTGCCTCTTCGCCGGGTGCAAGCTTCACATACGGGTTATGGCCACCCCAGGAGTTGCGCACGACCGACCAGGGATAGCCCGCTGTGTCGTCGGTGTGGACGATGAGGACTCCGGCAGCACCATGGCGCAGAGCTTCTTCGTACTTGAAACTCCAGCGACCGTAGTAGGTTAGGGCGCTGCCGCCGAAGAACCCAGGGTCGTCTGAGGGCGGCTCGTTGGTGAAGAGCAAGACGATCTTGCCGGAGACATCGACGCCCTTGTAGTCATCCCAATTGAACTCGGGGGCAACGATGCCGTGGCCGACGTAGACGACATCGGCGTCGAGGGCTACTTCTTCCTGCTGGCGATGGCTGAGAGCGACGAAGCCGTCGGCCCAGTCGACGGTGTTTTCGGTGCCTGCTGGGCCCCAAGTGAGAGTCGTCTCGGGAGTTGGTGCGATCGCAACGAGAGGTACTTGCTGGAAGTAGCCGTTGTCACCGGCAGGCTCGGCTCCAGCGAGGGCGAACTGCTCGGCGATGTACTCGGTGGCGAGCGTTTCTCCTTCGGTGCCGGGACCACGCCCTTGCAACTCATCACTCGCTAGGTACTCGGTGTGAGCCGCGATTCGATCACCGTCGATGTCTGCGGTCGCGCCAACTCCTTCAGGGGTGGACGAACAGCTTAGAAAGCAGAACACGGCAACTAGAAAGACCCAGCGATATCTCAGCATTTTGGCATGCTAGCACGCCGAAAGCCGTGCGACACGCATTAGTAGTGACGGTCGAATAAATAAAAGATGATCCGATGGAATCAACCACTATCTCATTGATTCTGAGCGCCTTAGGTGACAACGACAAACGACCACCTAATTCGAGAGAGGCGCAAAAACCACCGAATTGCTTGGACCGGTTAGGTACACCTGAATTTAGAACGGCCTAGGCAACTCTGCCGCAGTCCGATACCCCTGGAGGAAATAACAGGATCAAGATGCGATCTACACACGCCGCTGTTCAGCGGCTCATTATCACGGCCGCCCTTTGGGCGGCTGTTGTCGTTTCTGGGCAAGAGTTAACTCGAACCCAGATCTCGGACACGCTCTTCAACGCAGACGGTAGTCGCGCTGAGGGTTCGATCCGAATTAGCTGGAAGTCTTTCACTGCCGCGGACGGCTCTACCATTCCGCAGAACACGATCTCGGTCGACATCATCGACGGCGGCGCGGCGCTGTCGTTGGCACCAAACGAGGGGGCCGTTCCTGACGGAACTGCTTACATGGTCCGATACCAATTGCGGGGTAGCAGACCGTTTACCGAGCTCTGGGTGGTTCCAGCTACCGGCGATCCCGTCAGCGTTGCCGAGATACGGGTTCAGAGCATGCCTCCACCGAGTACATCGGTCTCGATGTCGCAGGTCAGTGGGCTGTCCTCGGCTCTCAATGAAAAGGCCGATAGGACGGGGCCAAATACATTCCTAGCACCGCAAGTTTTGCGAGAAGACGCGCCAGGCACGTCCAACCCGCTACTGGGTCTGGAGCTAAGCGACGGCTCAGCGGGAGTCTACTTTCGACTGCCGACGCTGACGGGCGATGTAACTTACACGCTGCCTCCGAACGATGGCTCTCCGAACCAGGCGCTGACAACCGATGGCGATGGAGCGTTGTTCTGGTCTTCGGCGGCCGGTGGCGGAGCTGGCTCCGGATCGGCTTATGAGGTGCTGCAGCAGGCTGGGTCGAGCGTCGCGCAACGGACGGTGGCCAACTTCACTAGTGGCTTCGTATTGAGCGACAACGTTGGACAACTGAGAACCGATGTCACTCCGGACTTTGGCACGAATGCTGGCACAATCACGGAGGGCAATGACTCGCGCTTATCGGATGCGCGGCCCCCGTTGTCTCACGCTTCGACACACGCGTCAGTCGGCGGCGACGCGATCACCCCGCTCAGTATTGGCGCTCTGAGTCGTACAAACGACTTCATGGTAGGTGCCTCGCCTACCGATCCGGTATTGAAGATCCAAGGATCGACGGGACAGGCGGCAGCGCTTCAGGAATGGCGCGATGGAGCGGGCACGCTGGCCGCGCTGATCACGGCGGAAGGAAATGGCTTCTTTCGGGAGCTAGGCCTCGCGGCACCCTTGGCTGGTGCGACCGTCTCTCAGTTCTTCGAAATCGGCGGGCTGAAGAGGTTCGCGCTGTCTGCAACGGACGGCGTCTTTGATATTCTGCGCTATGACAACTCTGGATCCTTCTTAGACCGACCTCTGCGAATCTTTAGGAGTGGCAATATAGAGACCACGGTTGCGCTTGATGTCACGGACTCAAGCGTCGGATCGGGCAGACTTGGGATCACCGGCGACTATGTGGAACTGCAGACGGTCATGACGCCCACCACGCCAGCCATGGGGTTCGGGAGATTGTTCTTCGATTCATCAAACGGAGAGCTGTCGATCAAGAAGTCGTCGGGCTCGACCGTTTCCCTTGAGCAGGGTGGGTTTGGGGGTACATCTGACTTTCTTGGCAACTACGCATCGCCGACCGAACTGACGATCAGTTCTGGCAGTGTGACGCTGAGTTCTGGCGGCGGACCCCACCTACTCGACACGGAGTTAGATGGCGCAACTGATGACTGGACGGCGATGGTTTGCGCCGCTGGCGAATCGTGGAGCGTGCGTGCGGCCTCGGATGCCCGCACTGTTGTAATCGTCAATAGCAGTATCCCGACGCCAACGGCGGCGGACCTCTCGCTCGATCAAGACGGCGACCTTGCACTTGGCATCTGCCAAACCGCCAATACTCCTGAAGTAATTTTGTTCCTCGATGAGGATGGGCGGGAGATCTACGGAGCCTTGCAAGGCGGGGCGGCACTGTCCGCCGCTACTGTCCGGCCAGCAGGTTCACTTGACATCCAGGGAGCGACTCACGCGGATGACTGCACGATTCTCGTGGACGGCAAAGACGGCGCGACGTGCTGGGAGAAAGACGCCAACACGCTCTATGTCTGTGAGACATCGGACGGTAGCTGTGACACAGCTGGTGAGTGGGTGGTGGTTTCCGGGGTTGGCGACGACATGGGAACCATTGACACCGAGGCCGAATTTGAGACCCACGTAGCTGGCCTCAACTTCCTAATCTCGACCGAGATGGACACCTCGGCAGAATACATCGCGCTACTGACGGACGAAACCGGGACTGGCGCGATCGTCTTCGGGACGAGTCCAACTCTCGTGAGCCCTAACCTCCAGGGTGCTATCGATTACGTCGGCACAGCGGTCAATGATGACGACTGTACCGGACAACAAGGCGAGGCTTGGTGGGATAGCACCGACAACGCTTTCGAGTGGTGTAACGCGAACTCAGGGGCCCCTGCGGTGCTTGGTGGTGGTACCTCGACACACTGGTACCAATTGGACATGGGCGTGGCCCGTGACTCGGGTTCATCGTCGATTGAATCGGACTTGGCTCACCCCGACACGACGACGAGTGGGCCTGTGTACAGACCGGGCGGAAGGGTAACAGGTTAGACCGGGCGGATAGGTAACACCATGGCGAGATGCCATGGAAGGAGACCTATCCGATGGAAGAACGCAAGAGATTCATTGAAGACTGGCTGCGAGCGGGGGCGGCGACGAACGTGGCGGCGCTGTGTCGACTCTACGGGATCAGCCGCAGGACCGGATACAAGTGGTTAGAACGCTTCCGTCAAGGCGGTTGGCCAGAGCTGGAAGACCGCTCGCACGCGGCACACCGTCAGCCCGGTCGGATACCCGAGTCGGTCGAGCGACGAGTGATAGAAGCGCGTCGGCAGCATCCGAGTTGGGGGCCGAAGAAGCTCAGGGCCTGGCTGGAGTCGAAAGAGTCACAGACAAGCTGGCCAGCGGCGTCGACGATCGGCGACGCGCTGAAGCGAGCCGGACTCGTTCGCGGGCGCAAGCGGATGCGGCGACTGGCCGAAGCGGCACCCAGTCCGTTGCGCGAACCCGAAGCGCCCAACGACCTCTGGACGATCGACTACAAGGGGCAGTTTCGCACCGGCGACGGCGTGCTGTGTTATCCGCTAACGGTCGTCGACGGATATAGTCGTTTCCTGCTCAACTGCACCGCACACGTGGGCACATCCTACGCCGAGGCCCGCCGAGGCTTGGAGCGGTTGTTTCTGGAGCGCGGGCTGCCACGAAGGATACGCTCAGACAACGGTTCGCCGTTCGCCTCCATCGGCACCGGACGCTTGAGCCGGTTGAACGTCTGGTGGCTGAAGCTGGGCATTGCGGTGGAGCGCATCGAGCCGGGCAAGCCGCAGCAGAACGGTCGCCACGAGCGGCTACACCGCACGCTCAAAGCCGAGACAGTGAGACCTCCGGCTGGCGATCGTCGCCGACAGCAGCGCCGCTTCGACCTCTTTCGTCATGAATACAACCAAGAACGTCCGCATGAAGCGTTGAGACAGCGGCCCCCGGCGGCGTTCTATGCACCAGCAACACGCGCCTATCCCAGCGAGCTTGCTGATCTGGATTACCCGGGGCACTGGGAGCGCCGACGAGTGCGCCACGACGGACGCATCAAGTTCCTCGGCGAGAAGTACTTCCTGAGTGAAGCGTTGGCTCGCGAGTTGGTCGGGCTAGTCGAAGTGGACGAAGCCATTTGGCAGATCTGGTTCGGTCCGGTGGAACTCGCCTTGTTCGACGCCGCCAACCGCGTACTGTGGCCGCTCGGCTCGGCAGTCAGTGGCCCCCGCGGGGGCCACTGACCACCGCCTATACTGTTACCCATCCGTCCGGTTTAGAGTGTTACCTATCAGACCGGTCGTTCACCTGCAGCCCCTATCCCCGAGACCAATGGCCTGGGGGGCGACTGGGGGCTGACTTATTCCTTATTTGACAACACCGATTCAGATTTCGATTATGTCGTTGCGAACCAATATCTCCCATCGACGTTTACCGGAAACATAGGTCTTGCCGTAAAAGGTCGCAACGACTCGTCTGCCGCCTCTGCCGGAAATCTCATTATCCAAATAGAGTACGGCTGCACAACCGGCACTGAGGTCATCCCACCGGCCTCTTCGACCGCGACTCTGACGATAGCAATTCCCGGTACGAATAGCGCCGCATGGCACGGGGTGGACGAAACAATCGATATCTCCGGTCAGTGCTCAGCCGGAGAAATGTTAGCGGTCCGTATCGGCCGAGACGACTCGAATGCTAGCGACACCTACGAGGATCAGGTAGCGATTCACTCCTTCGCGTTGGGGGTGACGTACTAATGCGGTTGATCCTACTATGTCTTCTCGCCTTGCGGCTCTCGGCAGCGACGTTCACACTGGTCAATCTGTCGAATCAAGACCTGGATGAGTTAGAGCTATTCGAGCAGCGCGAAAACATCATCAAGCAGGTCCGCGACTTATATATCGCGGGCGTTAGTGGCACGTACACGTTCGACGTGGCGGCGGAAGTCTGCCTGGAGCTACAGGCTCAACTGAAGACCGACAACCCGATCCGCTCGGTAATTCGTGCTAACGACCATACAGCCTCTTGTCGGGTCGACCTTAGTGGCGAGAAAGCCAGAATCATGTGGGACGGCTGGGACTGGAATGAACCAGTGGGGGGCGACGGCACGACACGTACCGTTTGCGCTTCGGGCTGCGATCACACCACCGTGCAAGCGGCGGTCGATGTCGCGGTGCTGGGCGACCTCATCCTACTTACAGCGGGCGAAGAGTTCGGAGATGACACGGTAGGTACCGTGCTGAATTTACCCTCAAACCACGACTTCCAAGGTAACTGCCCGACCTACACGGTGATTCGGCCCACAAACTATTCCGCCAACTTCACCCGTGGGGTTCGTGTAACAGCTTCCGATGCCTCCAACATGGCGAACCTAATCGGCGGTGACACAGGGGCCGGAACCAATATTCACCCAGTTAGAATCACGACAATTAAAAACGGAGAAACCGCCAACGTCACGGCTGTTAATACGTCCAGCGAACAGATCACAACTGCGTCCGCCCACGGCTTTAGCGTTGGCGATAAGGTGGTCTGGACTCAACGCGGCACGAGTGACTACAAGTGGATTGACGGCGACGATTTCTTCCACACTCGCTACTACTACGTTCTGACGACGCCCACCACGACGACCCTAACCCTGTCGGAAGCGCTAGGCGGCTCTACGGTAGACATCACGACGACGCCTACCAATCTATCGAATGCGGGGCTACGGAAAGCAAATCGTCCCATCGCCTGTTGGAAGCTGCAAGGACTGGAGATCGAAGTTTCAGATAGCGACGCGGCTGGTCAAAACATCATTTCGATGTACGACTTCACGCCGTTCCCAGAAACGAAGGTCTCGCACATCATTTTCGAGCACTTGTACCTCCACGGCTACGACAACAACTTCGGCCCGAAGCGCGGCATCGTCATCGCGGGGCGCTATATCGCTTTCCGCGATAGCTTAATTACCGAGATAACCGACTACGGCTCCCAAGAGTCGCAGGGCATCTTCATCGTGGATGCACCGGGACCTGTGTGGATTGAGAACAACGGAGTCATGGCCGCTGGGGAGAACTTCCTCACCAATCCCAGCAACGGTCGCCCTGAGTACATCGACATCGGGTCGCTGGGCGGGATCACTCAGCGGAATAACTACTACTGGAAAAAAGACGAGTGGTACGTTCAGGCGATCGCGGGGGCACCTTCAGGGACTTGTCATACCGGTGCGCAGTGGAAGGATACCTCGGCAGGCCCCACTTGCTATACCTGCGCTGCTGGTGTTTGGGGATCAGCGGACGCTAACTGCGACAACTATATCGACTACATCATCAAGAATCTATGGGAATCGAAGTCCTGCTCGGGATGTTTGACCGAGAATTTCTGGGGCGATCTAAGCCCCTTCGGTGACGGCAGTCAACAAGCCTGGGCCGTCAGCAAGGTAGGCGCAAACTCGTGGACTGGCTGGGACGGAGCAAACGATATAGTTTTCCACAACTTTCGCTCGCGCTATACGGCTGGCGGCCCCGTTATTCGGGGCGTTGTCCAGCCGATGACCTCCAAGGAAAATGGACCAACCGTATTTTGGAACGGCCTCTCGACGCATGTAGATCCAAGTCTATACAACCAGTCGGATGGGCTTGACGCAACCCGAGTCCTAAACCTAGGGGCCATTGATCTAGGCTTTGAGATCCGCCACTTGACCCAACTGGGGTTCACCACCACCACGGTAAAAGAGTCGATCGTGACTGAGCCTCAAGAGACGATACCGGATAGTCGAACCGATTGGTTCTCAATTCGGGACAGCATCATCCAGACCACTAGGTTCAACTCGGCCCCATCCACTGCGGGCTGCGACACGCTCAACGGGGCCGTCAGTTCACCGTTCACGCCGCACGTCGAGAACAACGTGTTTATCGACGCTGGCGCTTTGGATCACTCGGGTATCCGACCGGGCTGACGGTGTGCCGCGTGCGAGCGGTCTTCCAGCTCTGGCCAACCGCCTTGACGGAAGCGTTCTAACCACTTGTATCCGGTCCTGCGGCTGATCCCGTAGAGTCGACACAGCGCCGCCACGTTCGTCGCCGCCCCCGCTCGCAGCCGTCTTCAATGAATCTCTTGCGTTCTTCCATCGGATAGGTCTCCTTCCATGGCATCTCGCCATGGTGTTAATAACCTGTTACCCTTCCGCCCGGTCTGTACACCACCACGGTAAAAGAGTCGATCGTGATATAGGGTTCGCGAATGTTGCCAATAGCGACTTCCGAATCACCGGAGCGGGCACGACAAACGATTACCGGGCTGGCCAAGCACAAGATGCTTCGGACGGCAAGGACATGGGCGTCGACTTCGAGATGCTGGACGACGCTCTCGGCGGCACTGACCCCACAGCGGGGCTAGGGTCTTGGTCGTCGCAGCAAGCGGTGTCTATTACGGCGATCGGATCGACATCGGCGACGGTGGAGTTCGATCGCGTGAACTCCGCCAACTCCTGCGATCTAACGCTCTACACCAACTACGCCAGGACTACGGAACACGGCGATACCAACTCGGCGGGAGAGAAGGCAGACACGCGGGCGGGAAATACGGTGGTGGCGGACCATGTGACGTTCAACTTGAGTACCAATACGGCACTGACAGCCGGAACCCACTATTGGTTTGAGATTGATTGCGCGACCGACTCGGTGCTCATGGTCGGGGCGTTGATGACAGCGGAGTAGAAGGAAACAGAATCATGATTACTAGGCCTAAAGGAGTACCGGAAAACCGGAGGGCTCCGTTGGGGCCGTACCGTCAGGCACCGCCGGAGTAGGGCAGCCACGCATAGCTGGTTTGAGCTCGATTGCGCAGTTGATGGAGTCGTCATGGTCGGAGGCCTCAAGATGACGCGGTAGGCAACCTTGACTACACCCGACGGGCAAGGCTCAGGATCTCGGGTGCATTATTTAAAACTGGTGCCCTGCGCGTCGGAGCTCCGCGCTGCGGACTTCGTCCTCGGACATTCCCAGGTGATGGGCTAGCTCATGCCAGAGGGTGTCGTAGACGAGTGTCCAAACCTCATTTGGGCTGCGTGCGGCTCTCTGAATGGGGCCTTCGAAAAGGGTGACACGGTCGGGCAGCGCCATGGTGTACCCGTGTCCCCGCCGATCGAGGGGAATCCCTTCGTAGAGGCCGAAAAGAGTATATCCGCGCGGGACTCGACCCCGCGCGAGCTGCTCTCGCGAAGGCTCGTCCTGGACGAAGACGGCGACGTTCTCGAAGCGGTCCCGGAAGGTTTCCGGGATCGCTTGCCAGGCCTGGTCGACCAACTCTTCGAATCGTGCTTTCGTCATAGGCAAGCGCACATGCGCCAAGACGCATTCTAGCGGTCGGCCCGCTGAGGCGATAGAATGCTCGTGCGTATGGCAAGCGGCGTTCAGGTGGGAACTCTTCGGCGAGTCATCTCGTGGATTGAGATTGGGTTGGGACTGCCCATCACGGCCTTTGCAGCTTGGGGAGTGTATGAGAGTAGGCAGATCGCGCCGTACGACCAATCGCACGGTGGAGCCATGCTCCTCATGTCAGCGGTAGTAGTTGGAGGCATCGGAGTCAACCTTCTGTGTGTTGGTATTGGTCTTAGGTGCCAGCGTCCCGTGGTGAGATGGCTGGCACATGTTCCGCTGCTAGCGGTACCCTTCATTCCTTCTGCGGTGATTCTCGTGATCCCGTCACTCAACTGGGGTAGCCAGTTCCTAACTCGCTAAACTACGGGCGGAGATCGGAACTAAGGGAGTCACCGCCATGCCAGAAGCCGTCATCGTCAACTGCCTTCGTACTGCCGTCGGAAAAGCTCCTCGCGGGACGTTGCGTACGACGCGCCCGGATGACATGGCGGCTACCGTAATCCAAGAGCTACTGAAGCGTACCCCGGAGCTCAATCCAGAGGAGATCGACGATGTCCTGCTTGGTTGCGCGATGCCCGAGGCCGAACAAGGCATGAACATGGGTCGCGTCGTGGCCCTGCGAGCCGGATTGCCGGACTCGGTGCCAGGCGCGACAGTCAACCGTTTCTGTTCGTCGGGTCTACAGACGATTGCGATGGCTGCCGAGCGCATCCGCGGAGGTAGCGCGGAAGCGATCATCGCTGGCGGCGCCGAATCGATGAGTCTGATTCCCCCAGCGGGCCACAAGATGGCTCCGAACCCTGGATGATCGAACATCTGCCTGAGATCTATATCAACATGGGGCTGACGGCGGAGAACGTGGCGCGGCAGTATGGCATTACTCGCGAGCAGGCGGACGCTTTTGCCCTTGCCAGCCATCAGAAGGCTGCAGCGGCACAAGACTCCGGCGCCTTTGCCGATGAGATTGTGCCGCTCGAGGTGGAAGTCGTTTCACCATCGGACAACGGCCAGCCTCGCAAGCAAGAGTTCGTGTTCGACGCCGATGAGGGTGTGCGCCGCGACTCGACGGTGGAAGCGCTTGCCGGTCTGCGACCTGTGTTTCACGCTAAGGGTCAGGTTACCGCTGGCAACTCATCGCAGACGAGCGACGGTGCCGCTGCTGCTCTTGTGATGTCTGACGTCCGCGCCGAAGAGTTGGGCCTCAAGCCGATGGCGCGGTTTGTTAGCTTCGCCGTCGCCGGAGTTCCGCCGGAGATCATGGGAATCGGACCCGTCGTCGCCATTCCGAAAGCGCTGGCGCTGGCGGGCCTTACCTTGGACGATATTGGCGTGATTGAGCTGAACGAAGCCTTCGCCGCACAGTCGCTCGCCGTCATTGAAAAGGCTGGGCTGAACCCGGACATCGTGAATCCGAACGGTGGCGGCGTCGCACTCGGGCACCCGCTCGGTGCCACGGGTTCGAAACTAACTGCCACGCTACTACGCGAGATGGATCGCCGCCAGGTTCGCTATGGCATGGTGACCATGTGCGTCGGTGGCGGCCAGGGGGCTGCGGGTATCTTCGAGCGGTTAGGCTAACCGACCGGCGGGGAGCAAATCATGGCAAACAACCCACCAGCGGGCGGCTCATTCCTAATTCAACCGGCCGAACCATCGGCAGTCTTTACACCCGAAGATTTCAGCGAAGAGCATCGCCAAACGAAGTCGACAGCAGATCGCTTCATGGCCGAAGAAGTTCTACCGGTCGTCGATCGCTACGAGCAGAAAGAAGACGGGCTGGCACGCAAACTGATTCGCCAAGCTGGAGACCTGGGCTTACTCTCGATTCTGGTGCCAGAACAGTACGACGGGCTAGAGATGGATCTCACCAGTCAGTTGCTCGTGGCTGAGTCGGTAGGCGGCTACTCATCGTTTTCGGTGACCTACGGCGCTCACTCAGGTATCGGCACGTTGCCGTTGGTTTATTTCGGTACCGAAGACCAGAAGCAGCGCTACTTGGCGCGGATCTCGTCGGGCGAGCTGCTCGCGGCATATTGCTTGAGCGAGCCCCAGGCTGGTAGCGATGCACTCGCGTCTCTTACACGAGCGACTCTGAGCGAAGACGGTTCTCACTACGTTCTGAACGGTCAGAAAATGTGGGTCTCGAACGGAGGCTGGGCGGATTTCTTCACCGTATTTGCGAAAGTCGACGGCGAGAAGTTCACGGCGTTCTTGGTCGAACGCGGCTTTGACGGCGTGAAGCCTGGTGGCGAAGAGCACAAGATGGGCATCCGTGGCAGCTCGACCACGGCGCTGTTTCTCGATGACGTCAAGGTGCCGGTCGGCAACGTCCTCGGAGAAATTGGTCGGGGCCACATCATTGCGTTCAACATCTTGAATATCGGGCGCCTGAAGCTAGGTGCGTCCTGCGTCGGTGGATGTAAGGGCGTCATAGGCGAATCGGTTCGCTATGCGAAGCAGCGCAAGGCCTTCGGTAAGACGATCTCTGAGTTCGGTGCAATTCGCCAAAAATTGGCGGAGTCGGCGATACGCACGTTCGTCGCTGAATCGGTCGTCTACCGCACCGGCGGGCTCATCGATTCCAAGCTCGGTGACGTTTCGTGGGAAGACGAGAACGCGGCGCAGAGTATGCTGGGCGGAATTGAGGAATATGCCATCGAGTGCGCCATCGCGAAGGTCGTTGCGTCGGAAGCGTTGCAGTACGTCGCAGACGAGGGTGTGCAGATTCACGGTGGATACGGTTTTCACCAGGACTACGCTGTGGAGCGCTGTTACCGCGACGAGAGAATCAACCGCATTTTCGAGGGCACAAGCGAGATTAACCGTCTGCTCACCGTCGGCATGCTGCTCAAGCGAGCGGCACAAGACCGTCTGCCTCTGATGGCCGAGGTGATGCAACTGGTTGCCGAGCTGGCGGCTCCGGTGGCGGATATCGCAGTCGACGATAGCGGTCTCACGGTGGAGTCCGAACTCGTCACTCGAGCGAAGAAGATTGCTCTCGTGAGTACTGGTGTCGCCTACCAGAAGTACGGGGCGAAACTGGAAGCAGAGCAAGAGGTGGTCTACGCCATTGCGGATATCGTCATCGCCGTCTACTCGATGGAATCGGCGCTCTTGAGGGCTGAGAAGATCGGAAGCGGCATCACCCGCGACATCACACAGATCGCTATACGCGATCTCATGCTGGGGATCGTGCGGAACGCGGAAGTGGTGATCGCCAACTGTCTCGAAGGGGCCAAGCAGCAGCAGTACCACGGCATACTTCGGCGATTGACGCGCTACCCACTGGTCGATGCGGTATCGGCGCGGCGCCGAATCGCGGATCGCTTGATCGAAACTGAACGGTACGCGGTGTGAGCGACCGACCGCGCATGGGCACAGTGGAGAGCAGTTAGTGTTCGCGAAGCGAACCAACTGGCCGACCGAACCGACGCGACTCTCCGCACGTCTGAAGCAGCTAAGGCTGGAGCAGGCTCAAATCTTCGATCTCACGGAGTCCAATCCGACTCGTTGCGGATTCGTCTATGACGACGAGGCGGTCCGGGAGGCGTTGGGGCAACCTGACGTAATGGACTACGATCCGCACCCTCGGGGGCGCATCGAGGCACGCCAGTCCGTCGCTCGGTATTACAAGGAGCGCGGCACACCGATCTCGACCGACCGAATCATTCTGACAGCGAGTAGCAGCGAGGCTTATACGTATTGCTTTCGATTGCTGTGCGAAGTGGGTGATGAGGTACTGGCTCCGAAGCCGAGCTATCCACTCTTCGATTTTCTAGCTGACCTGACTGACGTCCGCCTTGTACCGTACCCACTGATCTACGACCACGGATGGCAGATCGACTTCGACTCGTTGGAAAAAGCGATCACGCCGCGCACGCGTGCCATTTTGCTTGTGACGCCCAACAACCCGACGGGGCAGTTATTGCGTCCAAAGGAACGCGATCAGCTCACGCGACTCGCCCTTAAGCATGAGCTCGCCATCATCGTCGACGAAGTCTTCCTCGACTTCATCTGGGAAGAGGAGAAGCAGGCCAATGCCCAGACGCTGGAGAGTCGCGGTCGCTGCCTCACACTGGCCATCAGCGGTCTGTCAAAGATCTCGGCACTGCCGCAGATGAAGCTCGGCTGGATCACCGTTCGCGGCCCGGTCGGACCCGATGCAGCGGCAATGTCTCGGCTTGAAGTCATCGCCGATACCTACCTTTCGGTGAGCGCGTCGACCCAGGCGGCAGCACATACACTTCTGGAACAGCGCCGTTTGGTGCAACCGCAGATCCTCGATCGCATCCGTCAGAACTTGGAGTTTCTTGACGCGAAACTCAGCGGCAATACGCCGGTGAGTCGGCTGCAGGCGGACGGTGGTTGGTACGCGGTGCTGCGAGTTCCTATCTCGCTCTCGGACGACGACTGGGCGATCTATCTGCTCGAGACTGCAGCCGTCTACGTCCACCCAGGGCACTTGTTCGGCTTTGAGAGCGAGGGCTATCTCGCGATCAGCTTGATCGGCCCACACGATGAGTTCCGCGAGGGCATCGGGCGGTTGGTTGAAGCGATTCGCTAGTCCATCTCGACATCTTCGCCAGCTAGTCGACCGGTCTTGCGCCAGATGAGGAAGGCCTGCATAAAGGGATTGAGGTCACCGTCGAGGACGCGGTCCACGTCGCCCGCGTCGAGTTTGGTACGAAGATCCTTTGCCAGACGATAGGGCGCCAAGACGTAGTTGCGAATCTGGCTACCGAAGTTAATGTCTGACTTCGTCGCCTCTAGCTTGTCGGCCTCTGCCTTCTTCTTGCTCAACTCATGGTCATAGAGACGAGACTGCAGCATCTTCATCGCCGCCGACTTGTTCTTGTGCTGCGAGCGTTCGTTCTGGCACTGCACAACGATCTTGGTCGGAAGGTGCGTGATGCGAACCGCGGAATCGGTCCGGTTGACGTGCTGGCCACCGGCACCGCCCGCGCGATAGGTGTCAATTCGCAGGTCTTCTGTCTTGATGTCGATTTTGATCTCGTCGTCGACCTGAGGGTAAATGAACACCGAGGCGAACGACGTGTGCCGCCGAGCGCTCGAATCATACGGCGAGATGCGCACCAGGCGATGCACGCCGATCTCGGACTGCATCAGACCGTAGGCGTACTCGCCGTCGATTTCGATCGAGGCTGACTTGATGCCTGCTTCGTCGCCGGGCAGCAGGTCGACGATGTTCGACTTGAATCCCTGGCGCTCAGCCCAGCGGAGATACATTCGCATCAGCATCTCCGCCCAGTCCTGCGCTTCGGTGCCTCCTGCACCGGGGTGGATCACCATCAGGGCTGAGCGATGATCATTCGGGCCAGACAGTAGTGCGGTTGTCTCGATCTCGTCGATGCGTTCGGTGAGTGACTTCAGCTCGTCAGTGATCTCGTCCTCGACCTCTTCGCCCTCTTTGCCGAGTTCGAAAAAGTCGTCGAGATCGCCCAGTCGGCGGATCAACTCTGCGTCAGCCTCGATGACTTCGGTGAGACGCTTTCGCTCGCGCATCACCTTCTTGCTGAGTACGGAGTCGTTCCAGAAATTGGGGTCGGCAACCTGCTCTTCTACCGCTTCTAGTCGCGTACGGTATTTCGGGGCGTCAAAGATACCCCCTAGCTTCGTTGACCCGCTCGCGCAGGCCGGAAAAATCTCTTGCTAGTTCTTCTAAAGGCATCGCACTCGTTCTCACCAGTATCGCAAGCTGACAACCATCTAGACTCGTGGGAGATGTCGCGCGGTATGACCTATCTGGTCTTGGCAGGGCTGTGCGTGCTGGCGTATGCGCCGACGTTGACGATTCCGCTGCTCGAAGACGACTTCTCCAATATCGTTCAGTCCCAGAGTTACGGCTCGTGGGACGGGCTAGAAGCGCTCGCAGCAGATTCGACCTTTCGGCTGCGCGCGACGAGCTACTGGGCGATGAACGGGCTGTGGTCGAAGTTTGGTGTCAGCGCTCTTCCCTTCCATCTGTTTTCGCTGGGGCTGCATGTTGTCTGCACTTGGCTCGTCTATCGGCTGGCACTAGGTTGGCCCGCAATGCGCTCGGGGGCGCTTTGGGCGGCGGCGTTCTTCGCGATTCATGAAGGGCACCAAGAAGCAGTGATGTGGTTCTCGGCGATCAATGAGCTGCTGCAGTTTGCCTTTGGGATAGCAGCATTGCTGTGTTGGCGCGCGGCGGTTGCTCGCGGCGATTGGCGACGGCATGTCGCTGGGGTGGCGCTGTTTGCGATGGCGCTGATCTCGAAAGAGTCGGCGGTGATCTTTTTGCCGCTATTGGTGCTGGCCGCTCCTTCCGACAAACGTTGGCGGGCGCTGCCTCAACTCGCGCCGTACGCCTTACTCGCGGGGCTGGCTGTGGCGTCTGTGCTGTTGTCCCGAGGCGAATCGTTTCGGTTTGACGATGGGAGCTTTTCCTTCGCTGCGCCGTTCTGGGTGACGATGCCGCATAGCCTGTTTCGGCTTGCCTGGATCTGGGGAATTCCGGCACTGGGCCTGCTGCTCTGGAAACGGCGAGACGAGGGGCTGCGCGTTGCTGGCCCCGCACTCACGTGGGCCGTCGTTGCGTTCTTGCCGTACATGTTCTTGACCTACTCGACGGCGATACCGAGTCGGCAAACATACCTCGCGAGCGTTGGGCTGGCGTTGCTTTGTGGTGCTGCTGTTGCGCGATTCGCGGAGATCCGCAGCCGCCGCGCGGTCACGATTCTGCTCGCGATCGTTCTGATGCACAACTGTGCACTGCTGTGGGCGCGTAAGCGTGGTCAGTTCCTCGAACGCGCGGAACCGACCACGCAACTGATCGCACTGGCAAACGGGATGAATGGTGATATTTGGGTGCGTTGTTTTCCACGACCGCCTATCGTGGCGGAAGCTGCGGTGGAGCTAGCAGCACCAGACTACGCGGGTCGTCTGATATGGGGAGCGGCACTCACGGCCAGCGACGAGCCCGCCGCCGTTTTCTGTTTCGAAGACAGATAGATATAATGGGAAAGCCGTACTGCTGGGAGGTAGTGTAACGGTAACACGTCAGATTCTGGTTCTGATTATCGGGGTTCGAATCCCTGCCTCCCAGCCAATTCCCCTCTTCTTGTCGCTTCGCTCGCGCCTCGCTGCGCCCAATCTGCGCTAACGTGATCGGTTCGATGAAAATTAGCAAGATCACTACGTTTGTCGCTCGCGTGCCGCTGGGAGAGAAGCAGTTTCTCTCTTCGCAGCTACTGATTCCCGAACGCACGAGCCTCCTGCTGAAGATCGAGACCGACGACGGACTCGTTGGCTGGGGAGAGGGTGGTCAATACGGACCCGCTGCACCGGTTGCGAGTTGTATCGATCATGTACTCGCACCGAAGCTGATGGGCCAGGATCCACGACCGCGAGGCAAGATCTGGAGCGATCTCTACGCTCTATCGCGCGACTTCGGCCAAAAGGGAACATACATCGAAGCGATCAGCGCCATCGACATCGCTCTTTGGGATATCACCGGTAAGGCACTCGGCGAACCTGTCTGTCGGTTACTCGGCGGTCCGGTGCGTGAGACGGTACCTGCCTATGCGACGGGCTGCTACTACCAAGGCGACAACTATCTGGATTACCGAGCCGCGCTGCCGCAACTCGAAGCCGAAGCTCGCTCGTATGTCGAGTCTGGCTTTCGCATCCTCAAAACAAAGGTTGGTCTACTGGAGATCGATCAGGATCTAGAACGGATAGCCGCAATCCGGGATGCTATCGGACCGGAGACTGCTCTGCTAGTCGACGCTAACCACGCCTATAACGTCCCGTCGGCGATACGCATGGGCAAGGGTTTGGAGCGACTCGATGTCCGCTGGCATCTTTGAAGAGCCGGTCACGCCCGAGGATCGCGATGGGTACCGTCGCGTCCGCCAGGCCTTGTCGCTCGCGATCACGGGTGGGGAGTGCGAGTTCACGAGATTTGGCTTTCGAGACCTGACGCTTCATCCAGACCGCTCTGAGAGAATGGCTCCCAGCAGCGCGCCGTGCTCCACCATTACAACTGGCATCGCCCCCACGCCAGCCTCCACTACCTTCCCCCTTTCTCCAGACTCCTGATTCCCATGAACAACCTCTTGAGGCTCCACAGCTAGTCGACGCTAACCACGCCTATAACGTCCCGTCGGCGATACGCATGGGCAAGGGTTTGGAGCGACTCGATGTCCGCTGGTTTGAAGAGCCGGTCACGCCCGAGGATCGCGATGGGTACCGTCGCGTCCGCCAGGCCTTGTCGCTCGCGATCACGGGTGGGGAGTGCGAGTTCACGAGATTTGGCTTTCGAGACCTGATCACCACTGGCTGTGTGGACGTCGCTCAACCAGACATCTGTGCTTCTGGCGGCCTCAGTGAATGGCAGAAGATCACAGCCCTGGGAGAGACGTTCGGCGTGTGGGTAGTGCCCCACGTCTGGGGGTCGGGAGTGGCTCTGGCAACGGCGCTCCATGCGGTTGCGGCACTGCCACTCTTCCCTCATACCGCCAATCCGATCCCGCTGCAGAATGAGCCCGTGGTCGAGTTTGACCGCACACACAATCCGTTAAGGGATGACCTGCTCAAGCAAAAGTTCGAGTTGGCGGACGGGCGGATCGCGGTTCCGCAGGGGCCAGGCCTCGGCATCGACGTGCAAGAAGAAGTCTTGGCTGAGTACGTCTAGCGGATCAGCGAAAGCGCGTGCCCCTCCACTCGCTAACGATGTATTCCGAGCACCAGAATGCGAGGGCCTGAATCGTCAGTGACGGATTGAATCCGCCGTTGGTGACATGCAAGCTTCCGTCGACGACGAAGACGTTATCGACATCGTGAAGCTGGCCGTATTTCGTCGTCACAGATGTTTTCGGATCGTCTCCCATGCGGCAGGTGCCCGCCTGATGTTGGCCTCCGGGCACTCCGCTGCCCGGCACGCTTTGGAAGACGTCGGTTGCGCCAGCTTCGCGCAGAATTTCTTCTGCACGATCGGCGATGAACTTGCCCGTCTTGCGATCTTCGGGATGGCGGCCGCCGGAAATCTTGCCCACCGGAATGCCCCAGTAGTCCCGCATGGAGTCATCGACTTCGATACGGTTGTCGAACACGGGCATCTCTTGCACGGGCCCCTTCAGTCCGGCGGAGCGCCGATAATGCTGCCGCATAAACTCCTTGTGGTCGGCACCCCAGCGACCCGCTATGGGCGTCGGAAATTTTTGCGAAAAAAGCTACGGCAGACGGATGAACTCGTTGGCAATCATCCCGCCGCCGATGATTCCATCGTTGCCATGGTTGAAGTCGCACAGAGCAACGCGGGCCGCTGGGCCGGTGCCGTCATAGAGGTCTTGGTCGAATAGCCCCATCGCTCCTGAATAGGCGTGCCCCTGTATATTTCTGCCCACCCAGTCGTTGTTGTTGCCGAGGCCTTGAGGGAAGAGACGACTTTTCGAGTTGAGCAGCAGACGTGGGGATTCCGTCGCTGAACAGGAGACGATCACCACATCGGCGGGCTGTTCGATCAGTTCGCGGTCTTGGAAGTACGCCACTCCCGTGGCTCGGCCACGCTCGTCGGTGAGCACTTCTTTAGCGACGCATTCGGTGCGCAGGTCGCAGTTGCCGGTGGCCGTCGCTCGGGGGATGACGGTGTCGGCAGTCGAACTCTTTGCCAACACCTCGCAGGCGAAACCGACACAGTGTGGACATTGTGTACAGCCAGGCCGCCCCATGTAATCAACCGAGTTGATCGCCATCGGGATCGGAAAGGGGTGATGCCCCATCCGCTCGGCTGCAGTTCTCAGGAATGAAGCTTCTTTGCTGAGGGGCAGAGGCGGCATGGGGTAGTCGCCAGCCCGTGGTCCTTCAAAAGGATTCGCGCCGCGCTGACCTGAAACGCCGATCTCACGTTCGGCCTTGGCGTAGTAGGGCTCTAATTCCTTGTAGCTGAGTGGCCAGTCGGCCAGAGTGCTGCCAGCGACATCGCCGTAGGTGGATCGCATGCGGAAATCCTGGGGAAGGAACCGCCAGGCCATGGCGCCGTAGCTCTTGGTGCCGCCGCCGACGCAGGTCGCGGTGTGGCCGTAGCCGGAGTCGCTTGGCAAGACCTTTCGAAATTCGGTCGCGCTGCCAGAGCGAACCAGCCGAATGTCTGTCGCGTCGGCTGGACCGAACGCGGTGCCGAGAACCCAGGTGCGCTGGGAGTGCAGTTCGTCGTGACCCGTTTCGGAGAAGCTTTGATTGCGTCCGCGCTCAAGCAGGGCTACCTGCAAACCCGCTTGCGCCAATTCGTAGGCGACGATGCCGCCAGCGGCTCCGGCACCTACGACGACCGCATCGATTTTCGGCAGTTTCATTCCGTGTCCTCAGTGCATGGAGTCTTCGACGCCGAGCATCTTCCAACTGACGGCGTCACGGTTGCCGCCGTGCTTGGGCGAGCCGTAGTACGACTGCATGACGTGTTGGATGGCGCGTCGAAAGAAGCTCTGGGCGGTGAATTCCGACCACTCTGGCCCCTCTGCTTCGCCTGCTTCGACGCGTTCCAAGAACGCCGTTCGCTCAGTAGCGGAAAGATAGAGAAATCCTTTCGCGGTGAGTCGTTGCGCGGTCGCGTCGAGGGCCGGTAAGCCCAGATGGTAGATCGGCTCGAAACGCTTGAGTGGACCACGGAGTTGCTTGTCGAAATAGTCGGCCGCACCCGCTTCTCCAGCGCCCGGTGTGTTGTCGTCGGGCGGGACGATGGCGTCGGCCAGGGCCGTCACGAGTTCGGCTTGGTGCTCGGTGAGTAACTGCCATTCGTGGGCTGAGGCGGTTGCGGGCAGGCTAGCGAGCGCGCCCGCCGCGACCAAGGTTCTTCGCGTGATATGGAGTTCGTCGTCGCTCATTCCGCCCACTACGATGCGGCACGAGGGAGGGCTGCGTCAACGGGCGGCGCGTTAGGCGGGGAAGCGTAGCAGCATGGTGATTGACGCAGTGCCAACGCGGTTGGTAAATCCGTCGCCTTCGACCTGGAATCCGAACCGCTCGTAGATCCGGATTGCGGGGTTGTCGTGGCGGACGCTGAGGCTGACGCCGGGGTAGCGGTCGCGGCACTGGTCGAGTAGTTGTTCAAGCAGGAGGGTGCCGATGCCTTGGTTGCGGCGGTTCTTGACGACGCCGTAGGCGAGTTCGGGGATGTCGTCGGAGACGTGTCCGTAGCCGGGCGCTTCTCCGGCGAAGAGGCGCACCCAGGCACATCCGACGGGGTAGCCGAGTTCGGTGGATTCCGCGACGATACCGAGGTCGTTGGGTTGTCCCCAGTCTTGCCAGTACTTCACGAGCGCCGGGTCAGTGAGTGCTTGCTGGATGGTCTCACCGGATTCGGCCATGCGGGCGGATATGGTGAAGAAGCTGTAGATCAGCGCGGACTCGGTGGGAAGGACTTGGCGGATGGTGATGTCCGACATGGTTCCAGGATAGGCTCATCGAGCGCACTCAACTTGTTTGTCTCTACCGTGCTACGAGGATCCAACTTGCGGAGCGACAATAGGAAGCATGCGACCTCCCTGCGTGTTTGTGAGTTCCACGTTCTACGACCTAAACGAAGTCAGGGACTCGATGCACAAGCTGATAGAGAGCCTTGGACTTCGTCCGATGTTGTCGGAACACAGTTCCTTTCCCATCAACCCAAGTGCATCGACGATTGAGAACTGCCTTGAAGCGGTCAGGAACCACGCCGATATTTTCGTTCTGATCTGCAGTAGCCGCTATGGTTCGCACACCGACTCGGGACAATCCATTACTAATCGAGAGTACCTGGAGGCCGTGGCCAAGGGAATACCGATCTATGCGTTTGTCGACAAGCAACTACTAAGCCTACTGCCACATTGGAAACTCAATCGTCCCATGGACGTATCGGCGAGATTGGATTCTCCGGAGCTTATGGAGTTCGTTGAAAGACTCAATGATGGTGGGGAGCAGTGGTGTACAGACCGGGCGGAAGGGTAACAGGTTAGACCGGGCGGATAGGTAACACCATGGCGAGATGCCATGGAAGGAGACCTATCCGATGGAAGAACGCAAGAGATTCATTGAAGACTGGCTGCGAGCGGGGGCGGCGACGAACGTGGCGGCGCTGTGTCGACTCTACGGGATCAGCCGCAGGACCGGATACAAGTGGTTAGAACGCTTCCGTCAAGGCGGTTGGCCAGAGCTGGAAGACCGCTCGCACGCGGCACACCGTCAGCCCGGTCGGATACCCGAGTCGGTCGAGCGACGAGTGATAGAAGCGCGTCGGCAGCATCCGAGTTGGGGGCCGAAGAAGCTCAGGGCCTGGCTGGAGTCGAAAGAGTCACAGACAAGCTGGCCAGCGGCGTCGACGATCGGCGACGCGCTGAAGCGAGCCGGACTCGTTCGCGGGCGCAAGCGGATGCGGCGACTGGCCGAAGCGGCACCCAGTCCGTTGCGCGAACCCGAAGCGCCCAACGACCTCTGGACGATCGACTACAAGGGGCAGTTTCGCACCGGCGACGGCGTGCTGTGTTATCCGCTAACGGTCGTCGACGGATATAGTCGTTTCCTGCTCAACTGCACCGCACACGTGGGCACATCCTACGCCGAGGCCCGCCGAGGCTTGGAGCGGTTGTTTCTGGAGCGCGGGCTGCCACGAAGGATACGCTCAGACAACGGTTCGCCGTTCGCCTCCATCGGCACCGGACGCTTGAGCCGGTTGAACGTCTGGTGGCTGAAGCTGGGCATTGCGGTGGAGCGCATCGAGCCGGGCAAGCCGCAGCAGAACGGTCGCCACGAGCGGCTACACCGCACGCTCAAAGCCGAGACAGTGAGACCTCCGGCTGGCGATCGTCGCCGACAGCAGCGCCGCTTCGACCTCTTTCGTCATGAATACAACCAAGAACGTCCGCATGAAGCGTTGAGACAGCGGCCCCCGGCGGCGTTCTATGCACCAGCAACACGCGCCTATCCCAGCGAGCTTGCTGATCTGGATTACCCGGGGCACTGGGAGCGCCGACGAGTGCGCCACGACGGACGCATCAAGTTCCTCGGCGAGAAGTACTTCCTGAGTGAAGCGTTGGCTCGCGAGTTGGTCGGGCTAGTCGAAGTGGACGAAGCCATTTGGCAGATCTGGTTCGGTCCGGTGGAACTCGCCTTGTTCGACGCCGCCAACCGCGTACTGTGGCCGCTCGGCTCGGCAGTCAGTGGCCCCCGCGGGGGCCACTGACCACCGCCTATACTGTTACCCATCCGTCCGGTTTAGAGTGTTACCTATCAGACCGGTCGTTCAGTGGGTTTCCCAATTCGAAAAAGCAGCCGATATCGAGACGATTCTCCGAGAGCAGTTCGGGATCCTGTTTGGGGCATCGTTGGAATACAGGGCAAAGTTTGCGAGAGTCAGCCAGATTGACTTCGGCGACCTGAGTGGCAGCTGTCTGAGGCTCATTACCGACATGCCGAACGGTTGGGAGTATCTGCTGTTCGGTAGAGTAGCGCAGGAGGAGATCGACAAGCTTCAGGAACTTCGATACAACCTTCGTCACGGGCTGGGTGCAGGGATGCCAACGAGAATCCGCCCAGATCAATTGCGCGAGTGGCTTGTGTCGAAGACCGATGAATTCAGGAGACTGCTCGATCTTGGCAACCGAATCATCCATGGCGTCTTGCCAGAGGCGATCGGCAAGAGTGGCGAAGATGGTGATCCAGTACTTGTGGTCCGGGCCGCTAGACAGCTAGCGCTACTCCATAAACGAATCCTGTATTGGTCACTTGAGTACCAAGACCTCACACTGGGAGAAGAGTTCGAGAAGCTCATGTCCAGCGCCAGCAACTGCGCAGTTGGCAGCCTCGACAACATCGAAGAGTTCGTCGTAAATATCCAATCTGCCATAGATCGACAGGCCAAGTTACCGGCGGTAGAACGTGACGTGCCCCCGAAATATCAACCAAGGGGAACTGGAAGAACTCGGTTAGCAAACTCGTTAGGCGTCCGGTAGCCGCGGGCGCTATGGGGACGCAATTGATTGTAATGGCTACGCCATGCCGCGACGGTCAGTCGCGCATGGCGTAGGTTGCGGAACCAGTTGGTATCCAAGCATTCGTCGCGCAGGCGACCGTTGAAGGATTCGATGATGCCGTTCTGCATTGGCTTGCCGGGCTCGATGTAATCGAGCCGTATCCCTCTCTCGTGGCACCAGGATTGAAACCAGCGCGAGCGAAACTCCGGGCCGTTATCGGTGCGGATCTTCTGTGGCTGCGGTCGCTCGTCGAGGATCTTTTCGAGTGCCGCCGTCACCCGCCGTGCCGTCAACGAGGTATCGGTCTCAATCACCAAACACTCTCGCGTGTAAGCATCGACAACCGTCAGCAGCCGCAGCACGCGCCCTTGCGCGGTCGTGTCGGAGACGAAGTCCAGCGACCAGAGTTGGTTCGCTCGCTCCAGCGCCGTCGCGGAAGTGCGAGCGCCTTGCGCGAGTCGCTTCCGTCGGCGGCGCTGGATGGCCAAGCCCTGTTGGCGATAGAGTCGTTCCACCTTCTTGTGGTTCACTCGTCGCCCTTCGCGTCGTAATAACACGCCCAGACGGCGGTAGCCGTAGCGCGGATGTTCGGCGGCGAGTTCACGCAACCGTGCGCACAACTCTTCGTTGCGGTTCGGTCTCGGCCGATAGCGATAGCTGGAACGGTCCAGTCCCAGCAGGCGGCAGACGCGACGTTCGCTCATCGGGAAACCTGCGATGAGAAAGCGTGCGTCGCCGCCTCGCGCTACCGGCTCCAGCCGTTTTTTTCAATCACCGCCTTCAGCGCGACCTTGTCTAAACTGAGGTCCGCCACCAGCGTCTTCAGCCTTCGGTTCTCCTCGTCTAGTTCTTTCAGCCGCTTCAGTTGGCTCACCTCCAGCCCGGCGTACTTCGACTTCCAGCCGTAGATGCTTGCTGTCGATACGCCGTACTCTCGGCTCAGCTCGCTGACCTTCCGGCCTGCTTCCAGATGCTTCAGCACCTCGATGATCTTCTCTTCGGTAAATCGACTCTTCTTCATCCTTGTTCTCCTTCTTCTCGCGGAGAACTTCCAATCCTACTTGGTCGAGTTTATGGGGGGCACGTCAAACGCACCTCCCTACCTATTCCCACATGTGCCCTCAAATTTGAGATCTCCGAAGAACATCTTGAGGTAGTAGTCGACGAGTTGGCTCGCCTGGTGGAGAACGGATCGGTACCTTAAGAACTTCCGCCGCTTCAACCCCTACACTCCTACGCAGGCTGCAACTTCGCGTACTTGAGAATCATTTTCTTGAGGCCGTGGCGTTGGAAGTTGACGGTGACTTTGGCGGCTTCGCCGTCGCCTTCGCGGCGGAGGATGGTGCCAACGCCGTACTTGGCGTGGCGGACGCGGGCGCCGTTGCGGATGCCGCCGGTGGGGCGTTTCGTTACCGGTGGGGCTCCTGCTGGGCGCGGCGGTGCGGCGGCGGGTTTGCCTGTGGGTTGTTGTCCGCCCGGATTGAACGGCAGGCCGCGTTTCTGGAAGAACCCCGCTACAGCATCAGCTGAGTTGTAGGTCTCGCCCTTCATCTTGCTGCCGCGCGCTAGGCGCGACTCGGCCATCTGGCGGACGGCGCTCTGCTCGCCGAAAAGGTCGACGCCGTTTGCTGGTTCGGTGACTCGACTCTTGAGGCCAAACAGCTCGGAACCGCCGACGGTGCGGTCGTCGATCAAGATCGATGGCACCTCTCGCAAGAAGCGCGAGGGCGTCATCCAGTCAGGTGCGCCGCCGCCAAAACGTCGCCGGGTGCGGGCGCAGGTGAGGTATAGCTTCTGCTCGGCGCGGGTCATGCCGACGTAGCAGAGGCGGCGCTCCTCTTCGAGCGCGGTGGGGTCTTCGAGCGAGCGGCTGTGCGGGAAGAGTGTCTCTTCCATGCCGATGAGCGCGACCCAGGGGAACTCCAGACCCTTGGCGTTGTGCAGCGTCATCAGCAGGATCCGCGACGAGTCTTCGATCTTGTCGGTCTCGGAAACCAGTGCTGCGTGATCGAGGAAGTCCTGCACGGTCTCTTCGCGCTGGGCGGCGTCGGCAGCAGCGTTGAGTAGCTCGTTGACGTTCTCTTGCCGCGCTTGGGCTTCGACCGACGGATCGGTTTCGAGCATGCGCCGGTAGCCGGTTTCTTCGTAGATCCAGAGCAGCGCTTGATTGACGGGCTCCGTCTCGATCTTCTCTTGCATGCGCTCGATCAGGTGCCGGAACACTTTTAGTGCCGCATGGGCGCGTGCCGGGAACTTCTTGTGGTCGACGGCGAGATTGATGGCCTCCCAAACACTGACGTTCTCTTCTTGCGCCAGCTGTTGCAGTGCCTCGAACGTCGTCTTACCGATACAGCGTGCGGGCGTGTTGATGACGCGCATGAGGCAGACGAGGTCGGTGGGCGTGGTGGCGAGCTTGAGGTAAGCGATGAGGTCTTTGACCTCGGCGCGCTGGTAGAAGCTGAGGCCGCCGACGACGGTGTACTTGCGTCCGTAGCGGCGCAAGGCTTCTTCAATCTGCCGCGACTGCGCATTGGTGCGGTAGAGGACGGCGGCACGGCTGTCGGGGTTTTCGGTGAGGTAGGTGTTTAGCTCATCGGCGACGAAGAGCGCCTCGGCTTCAGCGTCGGAACCTTGATAGAACGCTATCTTGTCGCCCTCGTCACCGTCGGTCCACAAATTCTTGCCCTTGCGGTCTTCGTTGTTGGCGACGACGACGGAAGCGGCTTCGAGGATGCGTTTGGTCGAGCGGTAGTTCTGTTCCAGTCGAATCGCTTTGGCACCGGGGAAATCGCGCTCGAAGTCGAGGATGTTGCGGATCTCGGCACCGCGCCAAGAGTAGATCGACTGGTCTTCGTCGCCGACGACACAGACGTTGTCGTGTGACTCGGTGAGCAGACGCAGCAGCTCGTACTGGGGTCGATTCGTATCTTGATACTCGTCGACCATGACGTACTTGTAGCGTCCACCGATCTGCTCGCGCGTTTCGGGTGAGCGGCGCAGCAGGCGGACCGCTTCAAGCAATAGGTCGTCAAAGTCTAGGGCGTTGGCGGACTGCAACGCCTCTTGATAGCGTTCGAAGACGATGGCCAGCTTCTCGGCTTGCGGCGAGGTCGCTTGCTTGTAGAAGTCTTGCGGGCCCTGGCCCTGGTTCTTGCCTTGGGAGATGATCGACAGCGCCGCACGCGGCTTCATGAACGTCTTGTCGTCGATGCCGATGGCCTTGTAGACGTTCTTTAGGACGGCTACTTGATCGGCACCATCGTAGATGTTGAACTGCGGCGTAAACCCAGGGCGCACCTCGGCGAGCGGCTTACCATGCGACCGAAGCACCCTCACGCAGAAGGAGTGGAACGTCGCCACCATTGGCGTCGCGGATGGTGGCTGTCCGGCGGCACTCAACGCTTGCTGGACGCGCTCACGCATCTCACTGGCAGCTTTGTTGGTGAACGTGACGGCCAGAATCGACCACGGCGCGACGCCATGCTCTTGGATGAGATGGGCGATCCGCGAAATGATGACGCGAGTCTTGCCACTGCCAGCCCCAGCGAGGATCAGAAGGGGGCCATCGGTGTGCAGAACAGCTTCTTTCTGCTGCGGATTGAGACGATCGAGAAGGGCCATGCGCAAACGCTTAGTTTAGCGAGGGCGAGTGGGCGCGAGCCGAACCGCTAGCATATAGGCCATGTCTCAAGCGCCAGACGACGATCGGGATCTGCGCTGGCTGGCGATCGGCCACTATGCGGTGGCCGTGATGACGCTCGCGGTCGGTGCGCTATACACGGGATTTTCGCTACTTATCAACGCCTTCGTGAGAGCGGCGACTCATCAGTCAACCCAGACGGCTCAAGAAGCGACGGCCGCGGAAGCTATAGCTGGAATGACCGTGATTCTTGGAGTGGCCGCTGGAGTCTACTTTCTATCAGTTGTAGGCAGCCTTGTGGCCGTCGGAGTCCTTACGTCGCGGAGACGCGGCTATCGAGTTTGTTTGGCACTGTCGGCTTTCAGCACGACTTCTGCAATGTTTTGGAATCCGTTCGCACCCGTAGCGGCGGGATTCGCTTACAAGCTGCTGCGCAGGCCGACGGTGCAAGTTCAGTTCCCCGACACGCAATTCCCGGAAGGAGCCGAGACTCGTGGTGCTTGGGACCTGAAGGTACTATCGCTGTCTTGCTATGTGTTCGCGGCTTTTAACCTGGTTTCCGGAATGTCAACGGCGGCCTTCGTCATGAGGATCACGAGTTTGCCCATCGGCGGGGGGAACGAAGACGCTGCTACGATGCACGGGGTACTGGGGCCGGTAATGATCGCGTTCGCCGCTCTTGCCGTGTTGGTCTCGATCGGCACCTACGCTTTACTCGGATACCTTCTTTCCAAGGCGCGCTATCGCGGCGCGTGCATGGGCTTGTCGATTCTCCTGCTGTTCTCTTTCCCGTTTGGCACCTTGATCGGCGTCTTCCTGCTGATCTTGCTCAACCGTTCCGACGTCGTAGCGATCTTTGAGGGTTTGGCAAGTGCTGCGCCGGTCGCGGATGAGCCGACCTAATCGCCTTTCGGCTCAAGGGCACCCTGCAGCTTTTCGCCGAAGAGGCTCGGGGCCTCGGCAGCGGGCTTCGGCAAGGGAGGAGGTGGCGCGGTGGTCGACTCTGCCTTGCTCGGAGCTTCGAGGAACTCTTTCGGGTTGACCAGCGAGCGTTCGAGCGAGCGGTTGTAGCCCGTCCACTCGACTCCATCGCCGGTCTCTTGGGCCAGCGCACTACGCATGCTCTCAAGCTTGGAGTCGAGGTCGTCGATGTAGCTCAACGCCAGTGCCTCGGGGAACATTGGCAATTTCGGCGAGCCGAACTCGTAACGACCGTGGTGGCTGAGCACCATGTGTTCGACGAGCCGCTTGAGGCGCGGCGGAAAGTCGGGCAGAGTGGCGCACTTGCGATCGATCCACTGCAAAACGATGGTGATGTGGCCGAGCAGTTGGCCGTCACCGCTGTAGCCAAACGAGCGCTCGTAAGTCAGCTCGTCGAGCTTACCCATGTCGTGCAAGATGACGCCGGTCTGCAGGAGTTCCACATCGAGAAAATCGTAGTTCGAAGCGACCAGCTTGGCGAGGCGCATCAGCGACGAGACGTGTTCGAGCAAGCCTCCGAGAAAGCCGTGGTGCAGGGTTTTCGCGGCTGGCGCGATCTTGAAGCGATCGGCGAACTCGGGGTCATCCAGGAACGACAGCAGCAAGGCCTTGAGGTGCGGGTTCTTGAACGCCTCGACGGTGGTCCGTAACGTCGCCCACATCTCTTCGATGTCGTGCTTGGTATGCGGGATGTAGTCGGCGAGGTCGATCTCACTTTCGTCTACCCGCCGTAACTTGTGGATCACCAGTTGCGGTTTCTCACGGTAGGTCTGGACCGCCGCGCGCACCTTGATGAAGTCGTCGCGGTCGAACGTATCGGCGACAGCTTCCACGCCGTCCCACATTTTCGATTCGATGGATCCGGTCCGATCCGAGAGAGTCAACGAGAGATAGGGATCTCCGCTGGTTTTCTTGGTACGAATCTCTTTGGACTGGACCAGATAGAACGATTCGATTCGCTCGTCTGGCTGAAGATCTTCTACGTAATGGGGTTTCACGCGCTCTCTTACTCGTCGCTGTCGGCTTCGTCATCGCCGCCGCCACCTGGCAACGGAATTACCCAGAGCAGCTTCTTTTTCTTTTTCTTCTTGAGGAGCTCGTCGCGAGTGGTAGTGACTGGAGCAAGCTTCGCCGGATCGCTCCACGACGTGTCTTTGCCGACTACAGCGTTGGTGTCCACGTAGCCGGGGCGGATCTCGATATAGGCGTCTTCTCGCAAGCCAGCCAGATAGTCGCGGATCGCTGGCTGATACCGCGGTTGCGTCAGCGTGCTTCGAATCTCCTCTTGGACCTCCTCGAGTTCCGCGAGGCCCTCGCGATAACGCTGGATCACTTTCAATATGAGGAAGCCGTTCGGAACCGGCATCAAGTCGGTGATGTAGCCCGGGTTGGCCGCAAACACGTCCTCCTCGATTTCTGGCTGCAAGACACCGCGCCGGAAGATGCCGATGTCACCGCCCTTGTCCTTAGAGCCTTCACTATCGGAGAAACGCCGCGCCATCTCGTCGAAACGTTCGCCGCGCTGCACACGGTCGTGGACTTCGCGGGCTTCCTTCTCCACCTCGGCGATCATCTCGGGCGAGACGGCCTCCTGATTCGAAATAAGGATCTCTGCCAGCCGCACACCTTCCGAGCGGGTGAACTCTTCCGCGTGCTCTTTGTAGTACGCCTCGATCTCGTCACGGGCAATCGAGATTCGGCTACTAACCTGCTGTCCGATGACGGCTTGGGTCATGAACTGTTGCCGCATCCTGTCCATGAGGTCCTCCACCGAGAACCCCGTCTCCTTACTTACCCAGACCTCGAAATCGTCGATGGTCTCCAACTTGTACTGCTCCATGATGCGGTCGCGCTGGCGCAAGACATCAGCCTCAACACTTATGCCGAGATCGTCACCCATCTGCACCAGCAACCGCTCATCGATCAGATCGCTGAGAATGTTCTTGTCGCGGGTGGCGATCGCCTCGGCCTTCTCGTCCTCCGGGATCGATTCAGTATTGGCCACCTCGCGGCGGATTTCGGATAGGGAACCATCGAGGTCAGACTGTAGAAGAATATCGCCGTTTACCTTGGCAATGATCGCTTCGATGACAATCGTCTCGGCAAGTCCGGCGGTGGTAACCGCAATGAGCAGTAAGGCAAGTCGTAGAAAACTCATGGTGATAGGCTCTGTCCCGCGCGTATACGCCAGGGCGCACCCTTCCAAGATACGCTCCACTCATGTTAGTGGTTTCTTGTCGAGGAGACAAAGATACCGGATGGACCACTAGGCGGCTATTCGACCCAGCAACCCCGTCAGAGCCTGGAGCAGGGGGGAGCTTTCGGTGGGCGCACCGGTCCATTGCAACTCGCCCGAAGGGGAAAAGGTCACTTCCGGGGTTGACGCGACGTATCGCATTAGGCGCTCCGGGTCGATCTTGGAATCTTCGCGGAATCGCAGTGAGACGCGCGCTTGACGTCGTTCGATCGACTCTACACGGAGACGCTCAGAGAGACTCTTCAGCTGCGAGTAGTCCATCAGGTTGACGACCGCCTCCGGCAATGTCCCGTAACGATCCGCCAATTCTGCCTCGGCGCTTTGGCGATCCTCTGGGCTGGAAATATCCGCTAACTGCTTGTAGGCACGGAGGCGCTGTGTCTCGTCCGCAATGTAGTCGGGAGGAATGTGGATGTCGATCTGGAGCCGCAGGTTGGTCCGGACTTCCGTCTCGACTTCTTCACCGCTAAGCTCGCGAACCGTTTCTTCGAGCAAACGGCAGTACATCTCGAATCCGACCGCGCCAATTTGGCCACTCTGTTCCGCGCCCAGCAGGTTTCCCGCGCCGCGCAGTTCTAGATCGAGAGCAGCAATCTTGAAGCCCGAGCCGAGTTCGCTGAATTCCTTGAGCGCGGCCAGCCGTTTGCGAGCCACGTCAGTCAGCTGTTTGCCATCAGGCACGAGCATGTAGGCGTAGGCCCGGCGGTCGGATCGGCCGACGCGACCGCGCAATTGATAGAGCTCAGAGAGGCCATAATTTTCGGCACGATTGATCACGATGGTGTTGGCCTGTGGGATATCGAGGCCGTTCTCGACGATTGTCGTCGCCATGAGTAGGTCGTACTCGTGGTTCATGAACTTGAGCATGACCTTCTCAAGTTCCTTTTCAGGGAGTTGCCCGTGGCCCACGCCAATGCGTAGGGAGGGGACCAGTTTCTGCACCAGAGCCGCCATCTCCCAGATCGTTTCGACTCGGTTGTGGATGAAGTAGATCTGTCCACCACGGCCGACTTCGCGCTCGATGGCGGTCTGGATCAGGCCTTCATCAAACGGCGCTACGACAGTCTGAATAGCGAGGCGATCTTTCGGAGGCGTTTGGATGATCGAGATATCGCGCAGACCGACCAGCGACATGTGCAGCGTCCGTGGGATCGGCGTCGCACTCATGCTGAGCACGTCAACGTTCTTCTGCAACTGCTTCAGTCGCTCCTTGTGACGGACGCCAAATCGCTGCTCCTCATCGACGACCAGCAATCCCAGGTCCGCGAACTCAACGTCTTTCGACAAGATCCGGTGCGTACCCACAAGGATGTCGACCCGACCTGTGGCGAGTCTCGCGAGGGTCTCCTTTAGCTGGGCAGGAGAGCGAAAGCGGCTCAGCATCTCAACCGTCACGGGGAAAGACGCAAAACGTTGCTTAAAGGTCTCAAAGTGCTGGAACGACAGCACTGTCGTCGGCGCGAGAATAGCGACTTGCTTGTCGTCGCCTAGCGCCTTAAACGCCGCTCGCATGGCCACTTCGGTCTTGCCGAACCCGACATCGCCGCAGATGAGTCGATCCATCGCGGTGGATGACTCCATGTCCCGCTTAACGTCCTTGAAGGCCCGCCGCTGATCTTTCGTCGGCGAGTATTTGAAGGAGTCTTCGAACTCGCGTTGAAACTCTCCGTCTGGCGAGAACGAAAACCCTTCTGCCATGCGGCGCTGGGCGTAGAGCTTGAGCAGCTCGTCGGCCATATCGACGAGCTTGGCTTTGATGCGCGACTTGGTTTTTCCCCAAGTCTGGCCACCCATGCGATCGAGTCCGGGCTCCCGGCCACCAGCACGGTGGTACTTCTGAACGAGGTCGAGGCGAGAAAGAGGGACGTAGAGTTTGGCGCTCTCGGCGTACTCGATCATCATCAAGTCTTCGTGGCGAGAACCTTGAGAAATCGACGTCATGCCGACGTAGCGCCCGACGCCATGCTCGGCATGGACGACAAGATCGTTAATCGAGAGATCCTCTAGGTCCGACAAGAAGGTCGAGGCAACCGATTTGCGTCTTTCAGGACGGGCGACGAGTTCCGAGGCCGCGAAGATGTCCTCCGCTCCGTAGATCACGATCCGCGAATCGGGGAACGAGACCCCCTCGGTCAACCGCGACCGAACGATCAGCGCTCCGGGTCCAGAACTCGACACTGTCGCTCGCTCTCTGAGGTAGGGGCTCAAATCACGGGCGTCATCGCCGAGCAACAGGTGATAGGGGATGTTGTATTCGGTGAAGATGTCGGCGAGCCGTTCCACATCGCCGACTGACGAGCCAGCGACTAGCAGACGGTCGCCAGCGGTTGCCCGTGCCTTCAACTCCTGCATGGCGTGCGAGATCACGCCCTGGAACCGTGGCGTCCGGCTGGTCCGAACTTGCAGCGCATCGTCTCCGAGGCCAGCACCGAGTTGCTCGAAGAAGACTTGATCGGTACGATATGCTCGCGTGCGAAACTCGTCGAGTCCGAAATAGAACTCAGAGGCATCGAGTTGGTCTTCGCGTCCGCCCTTCGAGCGCAGTCGTTCCCAGCGCTTTTCGGCCTCCGGTTTAATCAGACTCGGTTCGCACCAGAGCACGACGGGCCGGTCAGCCAGGTCGAGCACCGACAGTTGACGCTTCTCGGCAATCGACGCCGAAAACTCCCAGCCGGGCTTCAGCAGGAACTCCCCATCAGCTCCCGCAGCCGCCGTCACGGGAAACTCCGATATCGGCAAGATCACGGTGTCTCGTATGGGCCGCAAGCTCATCTGCGTTTCGGGATCGAACTCGCGAAGCGAATCGACCTCATCGCCCGACATCTCAATCCGAACCGGCACCTCTGATTCTGGCGAGAAGACGTCAAAGAGCCCGCCGCGGATCGAAAACTGCCCGGCCATTTCAACCGGCTCATGCCGAACATATCCAACAGCTGCCAGGCCTTCTTCGAGATCCTCCAGGAAGAACTCGTCCCCCACGGCAATCGGCCAGGCGAGATTACGGACGAAGTCAGACGCAGCGGTCTTGAGCAGAACCGAGGCAACCGGCGCGACGATCACTGACGCGGAGCCATGCGCCATGCGCCACAGGGCGATTCCACGTTTTTCACTGATATCCGCATGTGGAGATACACCGTCAAAGGGCGTGACGTCATGGGCAGGCAATGCTAGTGGTCCCACGCGATTCGCCTGGGGGTCTAGCATCTCGTCGACCGCCTCGGCAGCGTTGAGTACAACCTCAACCGAGCCAAAGTCCTGCACGATAGCAATCACCGGACGATCAATAGCCCGTTGCAATAGGACAGCGAGAATTGCCTGTGCGGTCAGATTGGGGCCAGAGACGTGGAGGTCAGCAGGCTCCGCATGACGAATCGCCTGCACCGCATCTTGTAATGCGGGCAGCTGTGCAAGCTCGTCGAAGAGCTCCCTTAAGGAGGGGTGAGTCAAGGCTACGGTTTCTCGTTGGACGCGGCGCTGTGCAACGCCATGACACGCTCAACAACGTCTGTCGTTGAGAAGCCGGGCTCAAGAGCGACCAGCTTCACCTCGCCGCCAGCCGCTTCGACCGTGTCACGGCCAGCGACCCAGTGCGCCCAGTCTGCACCTTTGACCAGGATGTCGGGCACGATGAGCGCAATGATCTCCTCAGGGGTGTCTTGATCGAAGACGGCCACGGCGTCAATTGCTTCGAACGCAGCCAGCGTCTCCGCCCGTTCTTGCTCGTCAAGAATCGGGCGAGTGGGCCCCTTCAGGCGGTGGACACTCTCGTCGCTGTTGATAGCCACGATCAACCGATCGCCGAGGTTGCGCGACTTTTCTAGGACACGAACGTGTCCAGGATGCAGCAAATCGAAACACCCATTCGTGAAAACAACCTTCTCGCCAGCAGCCTTCCAGCCCCGGCGGGCTTCGGCCAACTCGTCCCAACTCATTACCGTGCCCATTAGAGGCTTATTGTATCGAGATCAACGGAAGAGTCCCCAGCCGCGTAGACTGTGAGGCAAGTGTGAGCGAGCAACATAAAGCGGTTCTGATCACCGGATGTTCGAGCGGTATCGGGCGAGCTACAGCCTTACGGCTTAGCCAAGGCGACTGGATCGTCTACGCAACGGCCCGTCGCCTGGACTCGATCGAAGACCTCGCCCGGGCTGGCTGCCGCACGCTCCAACTCGACCTCACCGACGAGGCCTCGATGCAGCGAGCCGTCGCACGAATCGAGGCGGATTGCGGTGCCGTCAGCGCGCTGGTGAACAACGCTGGCTATAGCCAGTCCGGCACGATCGAAGAGACCTCTATCGAGTTAATCCGTCGTCAATTCGAGACGAATGTCTTTGGACTCGCGCGACTCACGCAGTTAGTACTTCCAGGAATGCGCCGCTCCCGATACGGGAAAATCATCCACCTCGGTTCAATGGGCGGCAGCTTACTTTCCCTGGCGGTGGATACTATCACGCCACGAAGCACGCGCTGGAGGCCTTCAGTGATGCGCTGCGATTCGAGGTCTCGGGCTTCGGCATCGATGTCGTGCTCGTGCAGCCGGGTCTCATTCGCACTGAGTTCGCGGAAGCGGCGGTTGCTGGCGTTCCCAAGCAGCACAGCGACAGCCCGTATCTCGCGTTGATGGCCAAAGTGAAGCAGGCGACGAAGGACTCCTACACCAAGGGAGTTCTTTCGAAGCTAGGTGGTAGTTCGGATGATGTAGCCCGCACTATTGAAAAAGCGTTGCTCGCTGACAAGCCGAAGACGAGATATCCCATAACAGTCTCGGCAAGGATATTCTTATGGCTCCGTGCGCTGTTGGGTGACCGAGGCTGGGACAGCTTCTTGGCCCGCCATTATCCACGGCCCGGTCAGACGGCTGAAGCGGGCAAGGAGTAAATGCCATGCAACAATGTCATCCGGAGCTACGTCCCTTACTACGATGCACCTTGCAGATGGCAATAGCATGACCCGCCGCAAGGCACTCGCGGTCGCGGCAGTCGGCGCGGGCTCCTTCGTTGTCGGCCCACGGGGGCTGGCCCAGACCAGACAAGAGCGGGGCAAACAGCTCGTCCAAGAAGCTCTGGCAGCCTTGGGCGGAGACGCTTTTCTCCAGATTGACAACATCACTGCTCGCGGTAGGGCGTACTCGTTCTACAACTCGCAAATCAGAGGGCTTGCTCGGGTCACGATGACGGACCGTTTCGAGGAGATGCAGCCGAATGCGGATGCCGACTGGCTCCCCGTCAGTCGCCGCGAAGTGTATACAGAAAAGGGTGACTACTACTCCGTGTTCCAGAACGGAAGAGGCTGGGAGATTACCTACCGAGGAGCGCGACCCCTTCGAGAAGAAGTGATCGAGCGCTACCGTGTCGCCGTGCGACGAGACTTTTTCTACTTCTTGCGATATCGCTTGAACGAGCCAGGCCTCTACTACTACCATCCCGGTGTCGAGATCATTGACAACGAGCCGACCGACGCTGTTGAGATCACTGACGCCGAGGGCCAACTCGTCACTCTCTACTTCAGGCAAAGCGACGGTCTGCCTCACCAACAGCTCTACCTGCGGCGAGACCCGAAGACACGTATTCCCTACGAAGAGAAAACGATCTGGTCCAAGTACAGGGACGTGGGTGGAGCCAATCTTCCTTGGAACATCCGACGCGAGCGAGACGGCGAACGCATATTCGAGCAGTATGCGTCCGAGCTCGTGGTCAATCAGCCCATCGACGATTCCCTCTTCAGGTTGCCGGGCGACATCGATATGCTCGACCCGAACATCTAGCGTCACGTTAGAATCGTGGGGTCATGAAGCACTCCCCAGCCTTCCTCGCCATCGTCAATGACGCGCTCACTCGCGTGGATGAGATCACTGTCGAAGAAGTTCGCAGCGACCAGGAGTCCGGTGCCGACTTCGTTCTTGTTGACGTACGCGAAGAGTCGGAGTGGAACGCAGCCCATGCCACTACCGCGATTCACTTGGGTAAGGGAATCATCGAGCGGGACGTCGAGACGGTCATTCCCGCAACCGACAGAAAGGTTGTTCTTTACTGCGGTGGTGGGTATCGTTCCGCGCTAGCAGCCGACACGCTACAGAGGATGGGCTATCAGGCTGTATTCTCTCTTGCAGGTGGATGGCGTGCGTGGAATGCCGCCGAGATGCCTGTCGACAAGGGTTCCGAGAGCTAGTTCCAACACATGCCGCAGCATGATCCAAAGCAGCTAGACGCACTGCGGTCACTGCTCTGCCGTCTCGAAGACAGCGTTCTGGCCGCAGTCACTCAGGCCAGAGATTCCATCGACCCGACAGAACTCTCAGCGATCGCTGAAGAAACCAAAGCCGATACGATCTTCCGCGTCGACCGAATCGCCGAACAGGCAATTCTCGATTGGGCCACGGCTCACTGGCCCCGGGATGAACCGGTCGAGTTCGTCATGGAGGGAGTCGACGGCGCGCCGCTAGCCTTCCCGGCTGAAATTGCAGTCGAACGCACGCGGTGGAAATGCATCCTCGATCCCATCGACGGTACTCGAGTTTGGATGCACGACAAGCGCAGTGCCTGGGCTCTGGCGGCGATCGCGCCGCAGCGGGGTCCCGAGACCAGGTTGAGTGACATCATCGTCGCTGCGATGACGGAACTTCCCACAAGCAAGCAGTGGCGAGCGGACCAGCTCAGCGCGATTCGAGGCATCCGGTGCGTTACCGCAACTGCCATCGACGTGCGAGCAGACAGCCGCTCGGCCTGGACGCCGGTGCCGTCAATCGCAACCGACTTTCGTCACGGGTTCGCCGGAATCTCTAAGTTCTTTCCCCAAGGCAAGGCGTTGTTGGCTGAGCTTGAAGAAGAGTTCTGGGCCGAGTTGCACGGCCAAGAGCCCCAGGCGGCACCCCTAGTCTTCGATGACCAGTACATCTCTACCGGCGGTCAGATCTACGAACTCGCTAGTGGCCGCGATCGCATGTGGGCCGACCTACGCCCCAATGTCTTTCGCAAGCTCGGGATGCAGCTTTCGATGACCTGTCACCCCTATGACATCTGCACGGCGATGATACTCGAAGAACTCGGCGGCATCGTTGAAGCTCCAGACGGCTCTCCGCTCGACGTCCCGCTTGATACGACAAGCCCCGTCGCCTGGGTTGGCTACGCCAACTCGCAGTTGGCCGCCCTCGCGCGACCGGTTTTGCAGCGACTTGTAAGACAGCGGCTCGATTCGGTTGCGCCGACGAGCAAGCCACGACCATAATCTAGCGGTCCCGTCCATGTCGACGAGTTAAGGAGCCACCTTGGAAATCACCGCTTGGGCCTGGCAAGACACGCTGACCCTCAGTTTCTTCTTCGTCGCGTTAATCGCGATTGTCATCTACGTGATGGGGATGAAGGAGGAGACCACCGCCGACTACTTCCTTGCTGGGCGAAACGCTACTTGGGTCGTCATCGGTGCCTCGATGTTCGCGTCGAACATCGGCTCCGAACACGTCGTCGGCCTCGCTGGTGCTGGTGCTTCGACCGGTATGGCGATGGCGCATTGGGAGCTGCACGGCTACATCATCCTGATTCTGGGCTGGGTCTTCGTACCGTTCTACTCCCGCAGCATGGTCTACACCATGCCGGAGTTCCTTGAGAAACGATTCTCCGCTGGTTCGCGGTCCTTCCTCTCCGTCATCTCGCTCGTCAGCTATGTGCTCACCAAGGTAGCTGTGACCGTCTACGCGGGGGGTGTCGTATTCAAGCAAGTACTTGGCATCGACGAGTTCATGGGCATCGATTTTTTCTGGATTGGTGCCGTTGGCCTGGTTGTTGCCACCGGCATCTACACCGTCGTGGGTGGTATGAAGTCGGTCTTGTATACGTCCCTGTTGCAGACACCCGTCCTGTTAATGGGTTCTATCTTGATCGTCATCATCGGCCTGATCGAACTTGGCGGCTGGGGTGAGCTAGAAGCGATCGCAGGGGCGGCGACGACGCCTGAGGGTGACTCGTTGTTGAGTCTGATCCGCTCGCCAAACGACGAAACCTTCCCCTGGACGGGTGTCTTATTCGCCTCGCCGATCATCGGATTCTGGTACTGGTGCACCGATCAATACATCGTCCAGCGAGTTCTTACTGGCCGCAATCAGCGAGAGGCACGCCGCGGCACCATCTTCGGCGCGTACCTCAAGCTGACACCGGTATTCATCTTCTTGGTGCCTGGTCTGATCGCCTTCGCGCTCAACGAAAAAGGCTTGATTGATCTGCCAAATGCGGATGCGGCATTCCCCGTGTTGGTGGCGACGCTGCTGCCAGTCGGATTCAAGGGCATCGTCGTCGGCGGCCTAGTCGCAGCGCTGATGAGTTCACTCGCATCTCTGTTCAACTCCTCGGCGATGCTTTTCACCGTGGACTTCTATAAGAAGTGGCGACCCCAGGCGTCGGAGGAGCGGCTGGTTTACGTCGGTCGCGTGGCGACCGTGGTGGTCGTGGTGCTGGGCGTTCTGTGGATTCCGGTCATGCGCGGCCTGGGAGACGTTCTATACGTCTACCTGCAAGACGTGCAATCGCTACTAGCGCCAGGCATCGCGGCGGTCTTCCTGCTCGGTGTCTTCTGGAAAGGAACAACCGCAGCGGGGAGCCTTTCGGGCCTCTTCTTCGGCTTCACGTTCGGAATGTCGCGCTTAGCTCTGCGAATCTTCGAGAGCAGTGCGCCGACATCGGGCTTGATCTACGACTGGATCATCTCGCCCAACTGGCTGCATTACTGCATCGGGTTGTTCCTCGCGTCGCTGACGGTGATCATCCTGGTGAGCCTGTTCACCGAGAAACCACGACCAGAGCAACTCCAAGGCTTGACCTATGGCTCAGCAACGCCGGAACAGCAGGCTGAGACGCGTGCCAGCTGGAACCACTGGGATGTGATCCACACCTGCGTGATCCTGAGCTTCATCGGAATCTTCTACGCTTACTTCTGGTAGTCGGAAGAAACTAAGAAATGCTGTCGAACAACGGGCTCGACAAGTAGCGCTCGCCGCCGTCCGGGAGGATGACGACGATTGTCTTGCCTTCGAATTCAGGCTGGTTCGCTAGTCGGCAGGCTACGGCTGCAGCGGCACCGCAGGAGATGCCGCAGAGCAGACCTTCTTCCTGGGCCAAGCGCTTGGCATATTCGATCGCTTCGTCGTCGCTGACCGGTTCGATGCGGTCGACCATCTTGAGGTCCAACGTGTCGGGTATGAAGCCCGCACCGATTCCTTGCACTGCGTGATAACCGGGACGAATCGGCTGGCCATCCAATGTCTGCTGGATAACCGGACTGCGTTCGGGCTCGACCGCGACCGAGAGGATCGGTTTTTTCTGCTTCTTCTTGATGTACTTCGAGACGCCGCTGATGGTGCCGCCTGTGCCAACGCCCGAGACCAGTACGTCAATTTCACCGTCGGTGTCGTTCCAAATCTCTGGCCCCGTCGTCTCATAGTGGATGCGTGGGTTGGCGGGGTTCTTGAACTGCTGCAAGACGATCCGCTTTGCCGGATCCTCCGCTACGAGCTGTTCGGCCCGCTCGATCGCCGCATACATGCCTTCTTCGCCCGGTGTGAGTTCCAACTTGGCACCCAACATTTTCAAGACGCGCCGACGCTCGATCGACATCGTCACGGGCATCGTCAGCGTCACGCGATAGCCACGTGCCGCACCAACAAACGCCAATGCGATTCCGGTGTTGCCACTGGTCGGCTCGACCAGCTCCATGCCTGGCTTCAGCACGCCACGCTTTTCCGCGTCCCAGACCATCGAAGCACCAATGCGGCACTTCACGGAAAAGGATGGGTTTCGCCCCTCCACCTTGCCAAGCACCGTCGCCTTGGCACCGTCAGTAATCCGATTGAAGCGGACGAGCGGAGTGTTGCCGATCGTGTAGGAATAGTCTTCGAAGATCTTAGCCATCACCGCTCCTGCTAGATATCCCAGTTGACGACCTTGCGGGCGCGATTCTCTTTCCAACGCATCACGAGGTCGGCGAAGCTGGTACGGTCGATCACACTGGAGAGAGCGCGCTCGACCTTCTGCCAGAGTTCTGGGAACGGCGAATCGTTCGCCACATCACCCTGCTCCAGGCGTCGTGCGGGCGTTGTCGGCCCATCGATGTGCCGCAGGATGTCCCCGACAGTGATACTGTCGGCTGGCCGGGCGAGAAAGTAGCCGCCGTCCGTGCCTCGTCTCGACCCGAGGAAGCCTCCCTGCCGGAGCTGCGACAAGATCAACTCCAGAAACTTCTGGGGGATCCGTTGCCGCTCGGCGATCTTGGCGATCTTAATCGGCTCGTCGGAGTCGCGACACGCCAATTCAAAGACTGCCCGAAGAGCGTATTCACCTTTCACAGAGACATCCATGGGATTCTCTATCAATTTACTAGAGATTGACCAAGATCGGGGCATCTTCTCCCGAATGGGCCTACTCGAACGTGCCTTCGTGACATCCTAGGAACTGAGAGCGGTCGGTCTTGCAAGTTACAAAACAGTGGGTCAAAGACTTCGCCGCAGCGATTCGGCATGGGTATGACGACAACTGTTTCATCCTGGCGAAGGCCGTTTCCTATTCGGCCGTACTTGCGCTCTTCCCTGGACTGATCGTTATTGCGCACCTTTTGCTCCGCAACAACGCACATCAAACAATTGACGACATCTCCCTGGCAATTGGCACCGTCTTGCCGCCACGAGTCCGTGATCTGCTCGCCGACTACTTGACAGTCGAAGAAGACCGGTCGACGATGGTGCTGGTTCTAGCGGGCTTGGCCTCGGTCTTCTTCGCCGCAGATCTCGTGATCAGCCTGATGGAGGGCTTTCGAGCCGCCTATAAGGCCCCGCGCCGCCATGCCGTGAGGCACGACTATGCAGTCGCGGTTGCCCTGGTATTCCTTTCGATTGGGCCCCTGATGGTAGCCCAGGGAGGGCTGATCCTATCAAGACAGTTCGAGTCGTGGGCCGTTCAGTTGGGTGTTAGTGCCGCCTGGATCACGCAAGTGGCGCTCGTGACCTGGTGGGCGGTCGCCCTGCCGACGGTAACCCTAATTCTGGCCCTGCTGTACTACGTGGCCCCACACCGCAAGCAGCGCTGGCGAGACGTTTTTCCCGGAGCGCTCTTGGCAGCGTGTCTGTGGGCGCTCGCCACGGGCCTCTTTACGCTTTACGCGCAAAACGTCCCCCGCTACCAAGAATTCTACGGCAGCCTGTCGGCGGTAATCGTACTCTTGATCTGGACCTACCTGTCCAGCGCGATCATTCTACTTGGATGCGAGTTCAATGCCATACGTGAACGCAGATTGATCCAGTCTTCGCACTAGGCAGCACGATGCCAGCCGATCAATTTGAATGCCAATCGCGAAGTGCCGTGGACAGTGTGCCGAGGGGGAGCTGGTGTCGACGAGCCGCTTCTCTAAACCGCCTCTATGAGACGGAAGACGTCAACAAACTGTTCACACGCGAAAAGATCGTTGAGATGCTTTGATCTATCGGTGGGAACAGCGCTCCGGCGGCAATTGTAATGAACCCGGCGAGCAATGCGTACTCGACCATGTCTTGTCCGCGCTGATCTTTCCAAATTGTTAGCTGAAGGATTTTCGTCCACAATCGTTCTTTCATGACAGTCTCACCTCGGCAAGTTACTAGTACTAGAGCAATCCTATCGCTGGCTGCTCGCTGTCGACAATTCAACAATGGGCCTAGCGTAGGTACCACGATCGGGTTAGTCCTCAGTGATAAATGGAAGCTCCTACACCGGAGCGAAACTCTAGTACTTCGGTTCCTCGATCCCAGAAGGGCTGCGGAAGTTCCTTAATGTTTGGGCCGTTCGACTCGGGCGTCGGGGTTGAACGCGAGCCATGCGAAGGCGTAGAAAACCCCATGCTCAATCGGGTCCAGCCGCGTGCCTGCCAACGGGCCAGAGGTCGATTCACCAAATAGATTCCATTCGCTGGAGGTCTGCTTGTCTCGAATCTTGCCTTTCTGGCGCTCAAACTCCAGCTGCCGACCATCAACTTGCGGCGAATACACACCCACCGAACCGACGCGCATAGAATTTTTGATGAAGCGCTCATCCATTGCACCGACTGCCTTCGGGTCATGAAATATGACGTAGGAGGAATCCCCGATCGCTCCCGATACGACCCGCGCTCGCCTAATCGTCGACATCTTGTGCGCGGCAGTCTGGCCTGAGATCGTAACTCCAACGACGCGATCAAGGGCGTTGATCCCACCCTGCTTGCGATAGTTGACCGGGAACATGGTCCGACCGCCCCCCTCGTAGCCTGGATAGGGAGTCGATCCGTAAGGGCGGTAATAACCCGTATTCTGGTTAAGCACTTGCGCCTCGGGAAATCTCTGGCGCACGGCCCCAAAATCGGTTACCTGACTCGAAACCACCGTGAGCCGCGTGCCTACATATTCGCCCACAATGGCGTCGCCGGTGAACTGCTGCCACAGAGTGTCGGTCTGGAGGTCGTACATCACCATATCGCTCATTCGCAGCATTCCCGAGACTCCGAACGTTAGCGTCTCGCCGTTCACACGTCGATCAAAAACGACCGCGGAGTTGCACAGCGGGCAGTAGCTGGCCAGGATTGGAGTGTCACCAATCTGATCATTCGCCATTTCATGGTGGACGAGAATTTGAAACGGATAGACCCGCACCACACCGGCGTGGCGAACCACGAGGACCGGTTCCACGTCGGCTAGCCACTTTGAAGCGGCCGCGACGCCGTCAAACCGTGGTTTAAAGATCGCCGGAATGCCGTCCTTCGGGGGTCCGCCACCACGCAACTCAGAGAGATCAATCGTGCGCTTGGATAGATCCGTTTTGAAGTCACTGTCAGTCGGTAGCGATTGACCGAAACCAGTGATCGCAACGAAGGCGAGTGACAAAAAGACGATGTAGTACCGCATGATCGAGCCTCTAGCCATTGATTCGCTTGCCAGTTCCAAGAGTTACGGGTTTGTCCCGCGACGGTTGGTAAAATAGCTGCTACGCCGCTGTTTCTGCTCAGCGGCGTTCTCGAAACATGATCCAGTCTCTCTTCGGGCCTCCCCCCGAGCCCACCATCTACGAACGCTTTGAGAAAGCCGTCGCGAAAACGCGTACTCAGCTCGTCGATCGGCTTGACGACATCTTCCAAGGCAAGAAGGAGATCGACGAAGATCTGCTGGAAGAGCTGGAAATGGTGCTTATCACCGCCGATATAGGCGTCCGCACCACCGACGAGATATTATCGGCCGTCCGCGACGAACTCAGCCGCAACGAACTCAAAGATCCGTCAGAACTCAAGGCTCATCTCGCCAAGCACATGGCGAACATCCTCGATCGCGCCGCCGAGAGCCAACCCGTCGTAGAGGCAAAGCCCCAGGTGGTTCTGGTCGTCGGCGTAAATGGCACCGGCAAGACAACCACGATCGGCAAGCTGGCGTACCAGCTCAAGAGTGAAGGTAAGAGCGTGCTCTTGTGCGCCGCAGACACCTTTCGTGCCGCTGCCATCGAGCAGTTAGAAGTCTGGGGCAAGAGGACCGACACCGAGGTCATCCGCCAGCAAACGGGCTCTGACCCGAGTGCCGTGCTGTTTGATGCCCTGCAAGCGGCGAAAGCCCGCACTGTCGATGTCGTGATCGTTGATACCGCCGGACGACTCCACAACAAAGCGGGCCTCATGGCGGAGCTAGAAAAAATGAAGCGGACCTCCGAGCGACTCGTCGCTGGTTCTCCGCACGAGGTACTGCTGGTGATCGACGCCATCACCGGGCAAAACGGACTTGAGCAAGCGCGCCAGTTCACTCAGACAGCTGGAGTGACCGGGTTGGTGCTTTCCAAACTCGACGGCACCGCGAAAGGTGGCATCGTCGTGGCCATCGCGGGTGAGCTCAAGCTCCCAATCCGGTATATTGGCGTGGGCGAGCAAATGGAAGACTTGGAGAAGTTCGACCCAGAAACGTTCGTCCGAGCATTGTTTGAAGTATGACCGACCTCGATCGACAGTTCCTTAAAGAGGCACTACAACTGGCAGCAACTGGCCGCGCCCTGGCCAGTCCGAACCCCCTGGTCGGAGCAGTCGTGCTCGACGCCGAAGGCAGCAAGGTCGGCGACGGGTTCCATACCTACGAGGGCGTCAAGCATGCCGAAGTGTTGGCGCTTGAAGCCGCTGGCGAGCGAGCACGGGGTGGCACGCTCTACGTCACTCTTGAGCCATGCAGTCACCATGGGCGTACCGGCCCCTGCTCGGAAGCCTTGGTCGCCGCTGGTGTTCAACGCGTCGTAGCACCGCTCGAAGACAGTAACCCAGACGTCTCAGGCAAGGGCTTTGAGCGCCTTCGCTCCGCTGGAATCGAAGTCGAGATCGCCGATGAGTTCCGCGAAGAAGCGGCGATGCTGAACGAGGCGTACCTCCACTTCATGCGCTCAGGACGCCCACTCGTCACTCTGAAGACTGCGGCCACATTGGACGGCAAGATCGCCGCACCGGACGACAACACCGGCTGGATCACCAGTGGAGAAGCCCGTCAGCATGTCCACGAAGTCCGACACAGCCACGATGCGATCCTCACCGGAATCGGCACTGTACTCGAAGACGATCCGCTCATGACCGACCGTTCTGGGTTCCCTCGGCGTAAACCGTTGATGCGAATCGTCGTCGACTCGCTGTGCCGCCTGCCCATCGAATCGCAACTAGTCCAGTCGTTCGACAACGATCTCGCCGTCATGACGACCTCGGCGGCAGTTCCGAAGCGAAAACAGCTACTCGAAGAGCGAGGCATCCCTGTCCAAGTCATGGACGCGCCGATGGGCCGGGTCGACCTCAAAGCTGTCATCAGTTGGGCGACCCAGCAGCAACTGCTATCTCTGATGGTCGAGGCCGGAGCCAAACTCAACTGGGCGGCGCTCGACGCCGGCATCGTCGATAAGGTCCTGATCTATTACGCCCCGAAGATTCTCGGCGGTCTCGACTCACTGCCGATGGCAGGTGGCATCGGTAGGCGTAGCCGGTCTGGCGCGATCCGACTCCACGGGCTAAAGACCTTCATGGTCGGCAAAGACGAGTTTGCCGTCGAAGCGTACTTGTAAAGGGAGCCGTGTTTACCGGAATCATTGAAGAGACGGGCTCCGTCCTATCGGTCGAGCGAAGTGAAGCCGGATCACGCATGCGGTTCGCCGCCGATACGGTTCTGTCCGATCTCGAAATCGGCGGATCGATTGCCGTCAACGGCTGCTGCCTTACCGCGATCGAGATCGACTCCGAGGGCTTTGCGGCCGACCTGTCGCCCGAGACTCTTGAGAAGACCAACATCGGGGATCTCGCCGTTGGTAGCCGAGTCAACCTCGAACGGCCGCTGCTTCCTACTAGTCGACTCTCCGGCCACTTCGTCCAAGGTCACGTCGATGCTACCGGAGAGTTCGTCGGGGTCACACACGCAGGCGACGACAACTGGACGTTGCGAGTCCGAGCACCCGAAGAGACGCTGAAGTACCTCGTCTATAAGGGCAGCATCGCCATCGACGGCATCAGCCTCACCATCGCTCGCCTCGACGAAGACGTCATCGAAGTCGCCGTCATACCGCACACCTACCGCGAAACGAACCTCTCCGATCGGCATCCAGGCCAACGGGTGAACTTGGAGTGCGATATGATCGCCAAGCATATCGAACGCCTTCTGCCGTCGATCGAACTCCCCAGCTAATCGTCACCGGTTTGCAGGTGGCCTGTTCGCGTTCTATTCTCAAGGCACGATGAAGGGTCTTCTCGCACTACTCTTGTTCGCGACCGCGATGTCGGCGCAGGTCGTCGTTTGCGAGTCCGTGCCAGTCTATGAGCCTTGCGAGATCCAGATTGAACTGAGCACCGCAGACGGCGCGGCTCACGAGAACCCCTACCTTTCCATCGAACTACGAGCCGAGTTTCGTTCTCCCAAAGGCGGCTCTACCAAGGTGATGCCCGGCTTCTGGGACGGCGGACATACTTTCCGCATCCGGTTCGCTCCCGACTTTGAAGGGCGCTGGGACCTCCGCCTGATCTCGAACGTTGACAGTATCGACAAGAAAGTTTTTTCGTTCCAAGCCAGCCCCGCCCGAACGCCCGGATTCATCCGACCTTTCAACAGCCGCTACTTCCGCTACGAGGCCCCGCAAACGCCGCACTACTGGATGGGTTTCACCAGCAACGAGTTCTCGACGATGCCGTGGGAAGCGTTCACACGCCTGGTCGACGCCCGTGCCCTGCAGAAGTTCAACCACCTGCGTGGACTTGTTTTGGGCCCCGACCAGGCAGCAAGCACGGTACTCGCCGATCCGAATCGCCCGCTCACATCTCACTTCCGCGAAGTCGATCGACGTATCGCCTATCTCAACTCCAAAGGAATCGTCGTCGACCTCGTACTCGCGGGCAAAGACAACGAACTCATCGACCTGTTGCCCGAGCGCAAACAGCGCGACCGGTACATCCACTATGTTGTCGCCCGCTACGGAGCCCACAACATCACCTGGCAGGGCCTCGAAGAGTTCGAGAGCTACCAAGATGGCAGGAGGTTGCTCGGTGAGGTGATGGGTCTGATCCGACGACTCGACCCCTATCAGCATCCGCGCTCCACGCACGTTCGCCGCACCTCTAGCCCGCTGCTCCAAGACGGTTGGATGACTTACATCACCCAGCGAGGCGCAAGCGACGGACTGGCTCTGATCGACTACGAGATGCACTTGTTGCCCGTTGTCAACGCCGGGGTCGATTACGCGAGCGCGGGCCCCATCAGTGGCGATGAGGCTCGCAAACGTATGTGGCGAGTCGCAGCACGCGGTTCTTATCCAACCCTCTCCCAAGCCGCCAGCCAAAACGGGGCGGACCCGTCGATGCTGCAGGCCGCGACTCATTTGTTCGACTTCTTTGCGCAGACCCGCTACGTCGACCTGCAACCGTATTACCGGCTGTCGCGTGGCTCCGCCTTATCCATGAACTACGTCGATAGCTGGGACGAGGCGAAAGGGATCGAGTACATCGTGTACCTGGAGGAACCCGACGCGATCGATCTCTTGGTTCCCAAGAACGGCTACGAAGTGAGTTGGTTCAACCCCATCGATGGCTCTTGGCTCGATCAAAAGAAGAAGTTCAAAGGGGATCGATTTCGTGGCACACCTCCCGACTCGAACCAAGACTGGGTGCTCTACGTTCGTCGTGAAGGCAAGAAGCAAAGCTTCAACAAGAGGTACTTCCTCGAAGCTCGCCGGGTTGTGCCTAAAGAGGTCGAGACCATTCCATCCGAGTTGCCTTTCACTCTCCAGTTCCCCGACCAGCAGACCCTGATCGCTGGCCAGACCTATGAGTTCAACGCGACACTGACCAAATCCACGCCAGCTGCGTTGCGGATGTCTTGGCTGTGGCTCGGCGAAGTCTCTGCCTCGGGGCGATCGGCTCAGGTCATCGCCACTAAACAATTCGGCGAGTTCTCGATCCCGACCAACCTCACCGACCGCTATCCCGCCACCTTCGCTCTTCGCCTACTGGGAATTGATGGGGCGGGACGGCTCTTCGAGGGCTTTCGGGCGTTCACTTTGGAGAAAGAGGCATCTCCAGACGGGACCGAGTAGCTGTCGGCCTAGGAAACCCGATGCTCACCCTCGCGCTCGATACGGCTAACCGCCGTGGCGGCTTCGCTCTCGCCCGTGACGGTGTGATCTTGGCGTCGCGCTCCGTTGATGCCCCAGACGGCTTCGCGGGCATCGTCTACTCCGAGATTGAGTCGCTGTTGGCGGACCACGGCTATCGCCTCCCCGACGTCGACATCTGGGCACCTGCGTCCGGTCCAGGCTCGTTCACTGGAGTTCGCATCGGCCTCACTGCGGCGAAAGCTCTCGCGGAGGTCACGGGCAGGCCCGCCGTGCCCATTAGCAATCTTGAGGCGCTCGCCTTTGCCGGTAGTGGTGACCTGCGAGCGGCGGTAATGGATGCCCGACGCGGACAGGTGTTCACGGCGCTATACGACGCTGCGGTATCACCAATCCTGGAGCCCTCGGTGGAGACCTGGCCTGAATTCCTCATACGGCTCGAAGACCGACAACCCCAACTGATCGCGCCCGAGGAGTCCGTGTTCGGCCACGACGGCCCGGCCTCTCTGAGCAACCTTGAATCGGCACTCATTGTCGGGACGCTCGCCAACTCGATCGCTCTTCTCGCCGAGCAGCGCGCCCTACGGGGAGAGACCACGACACCAGAGGAGCTTGAGCCCGTGTACGTCCGCCGACCGGACGTCCGCGAACCGCAATAACCGGTTTGAGTGTTTTTGTTCCGGAAAACAGCCTGAAACGCTCGAGTACGCTGCCGCTCCGGCAAGGACACCGCAACCGTCCGCCTCGCGCACGCCCGGCAATTGCCGGGCGAACTCTACAAGTCGCTGATTGACGTTGGCGGAGCGGGAGGAGGTCTCCCGAGGCCTTGTCTGTGGGACGGTTTTGCCTATGGCTAAACTAGGGTGTAGGTTCGCTCGCTCAGGTTCGCTTGTAGCAGCGAAATCAACAGTTTAGGAGCTTTTTCGGTCGAATGGCCTTGTCTGTTTGCGGAGGCGCAGTCAGCCCGGGCTTCCCGCCTGGATCGAACGAGTTTTGAGGAGTCGTGTGCTCTAAATGAACCGTCGTTCGCTATTTAGTCTCTTTTCCCGGGATCTCGCTATCGATCTTGGCACCGCCAACACCCTGGTGTTTGTTGCGGGCCAGGGCATTGTGGTCAACGAGCCGTCCATCGTCGCCATCAACAAGATCAACAACCACGTCGAAGCCGTTGGCAAGGAGGCCAAGGAGATGGTCGGGCGTACGCCCGGTAACATCGTCGCCATCCGACCGATGAAGGACGGTGTCATCGCTGATTTCAAAGTCACCGAGAAGATGCTGAAGTACTTCATCGAGAAGGCCCACAACCGCAAGATGCTCGTCCATCCGCGGATCGTCATCGGCGTGCCCAGTGAAATCACTCCTGTCGAGAAACGAGCCGTCATGGACTCCGCCTACCGGGCGCATGCCAGTGAAGTACACCTGGTGGAGCAGGCAATGGTGGCGGCGATCGGTGCGGGCCTGCCGATCACGGAACCTTCCGGCAACATGGTCGTCGATATCGGCGGCGGCACCACCGACGTGGCGGTCATCTCGATGTCTGGCATCGTCTACTCACGGTCGGTTCGCGTAGCGGGCAACGAGATGGACGCCGCCATCATCAGCTACCTCAAGCGCAAGTACAATTTGCTGATCGGTGAGAGAACCGCGGAGCGCGTCAAGATCGAGGTCGGGTCTGCCTACAAGTTAGAAAAACCTCTGACGATGGAACTCAAGGGCCGCAACCTTATCGAGGGCGTACCGCGTACCGTGACCGTCGACGACTCCGAAATTCGAGAAGCCCTGAGTGACTGCGTCGGAACGATCATGAATGCCATTCGGGTCGCGCTCGAACGCACTCCTCCCGAGTTGAGTGCTGACATCTCCGACCGGGGCATCGTGCTTTCCGGCGGCGGAGCGCTCCTCAGAAACCTCGACATGCGTATCCGAGAAGAGACCGGACTGCCCGTCTCGATCGCTGAAGACCCCCTCGCATCGGTCGTGCTCGGCACCGGTAAGATGCTAAGCGACTTCAACCTTTTGCGGAGGATCTCGCAGCAAATGGAATAGCGGCCGTGGACCTGTTCTTGCGCTACCGCAACGTCGCGCTATTGATCACGGCGTTGTTCTCACAGCTTGCTCTGCTGGGCTACCAGGTTCGGCAAGAAGACGGTAATACTTTGCTCCGCACTTGGACCATCGGCGTCCTCGCTCCTTTCAATCAAGCCCTTCATGGCGGAGTCGACTATGGTGTCTCCGCGTGGCAAGACTACGTCTGGCTGGTGGGTACGCGCAGCGAGAACGAGCGGCTTCACACCGAACTCGACAGCCTGCGGTTGGAGAAGCAGGTATTAGAGCGCGAACTCGGACGCCTCGAACGCGCCACCGCACTTGTCGACTACCAAGCCAGCGTTCCCTCGAAGACCTTGCTGGCAGAGGTCGTTGGCGGCGGGGCCTCCAGCTCAGCCAGGGAGATCATCATCGACAAAGGCACCACCGACGGCGTGCTGGCTGGCATGGCGGTGATTACGTCTGAAGGTATCGTCGGGCGGGTCCAGGCGGCACACTCCGCCTCGGCCCTCGTTGTTCTTATCAACGATGTCGACGCAGCGGTCGGGGCTCTTCTCGGCGATACCCGTGTACGCGGCGTCCTTAGGGGCTTGGGTGACAGAGACTGCGAACTAAACTACATCAACACCGACGTGCCCGTTCGGATAGGAGAGACGGTTTACTCCTCGGGCGCGGACCGTATCTTCCCCAAGGGCCTTCCCATCGGAGAAGTCGTGCAACATGATCGCACCGAGACCGCGCAGACGATTCTCGTGCGGCCTTTTGCAAAGCTAGACCGCTTGGACGAAGTTCTCGTCGTCACCGAAGGTAAGCACCAGGCTCTGCCGCTGCGTCGCGAGGCGCAGCAACAACCGGCCGTGCTGCTCCCTGCTCCCACACCGAGTGGGGAAGAGCCCGCGACCGCCGAGGTTCTCGACTCGGCAACACTGGACGTCAATATCACCGACGCCGACCGCATCAGGCGTCGGTACCAGCGCATTGGGGACGCCCAAGGACACGTGTTCGGCGAAGGGCTACCCGGCTCACGACCGCCCGACTTCAACTTGAGAATTGACGATGGCGCGGCGACAGACGCCGAGCGACAAGAGCCATGACGTCTTCAGCGCGACGGTTGTCCCCCAGTGCGTTCAGCTCCATGCGTCTCACGCGCGCTGTCCGGCTCAACCCGCTACCAACCGTCGTGATCTGTCTCTCGGCGTTGTTACTCCAAACCACACTGCCACTCTACGTGCCACAGGCAGGCGTTCTGGACCTGCCACTGATAGCGGTCGTCTATTTGGCGCTGATCCGTCGCTCCCCTCTCATTGGAATGGGGATCGGCCTTGTAGTCGGCATCGCCCAAGACGGGCTGACCGCCGGGCCGATCGGCTTGTTTGGCATGTTGAAGACCTCCGCTGGATATGCTGCCGGGGCAATCGGCGCCTACATCGAAATCAAGTTTCCCGGCGCTCGGAGTGTACTGACAGCCCTCTTCTATCTCGCACACACGCTTCTGTTCTGGTTTGTGACCAGTGCCTTGTTGGGAAGCGCGGTTGATGCGAACGTCCCCAAGGCGCTGATTCTGGCCGTCGTCCACGCCGGACTCGCGCTCTCGCTCTACAAGATTTTCGATAGGATGAGTCCGGTATCGTGACTCGCTTCGACCAGCACCGGCCTCCGTCACGCGAGGTCGAGACGTCCATCTTTCAGTACATCGTAGCTGCGATTTTTCTCTGGCTACTAACCGGCTTCTGGCAACTGCAGGTTCAAGACCCAGAGGTCTACGAGCAGCGTGCGACGCTCAACAGCGTCAAATCACTACCCATCCCAGCCCCGCGTGGGCGCATCCTCGATCGCGACGGTCGGGTACTGGTCGACAACATCCAAACATTTCGGATGATGCTGTCCAAGGACGCAGTTCGCGCCGAGAGCGCGCTTCTCATCGCAGAAGGTCTCAACATCCCTTACGAGGAACTCGTTGATCGACTCGGCACCGTCGGGATCCAACGTGGCCCCGACTACCAACAGGTTGTCCTCAAGGATGGCCTCCCTCTGTCGGAGGTCGCCTTCTTCGAAGCTCATCGAGGAGAATTACCTGAGTTGGAGCTGATCCGCTCCCCTCGCCGTCGCTATCCGCTCAACGGTATGGCGGCGCACATGCTCGGGTACGTCGGCCAGATCAGCAAAGCTCAGCTGAATCTTGAGGAGTTCGTACTCCACGAGTCAGGGGCGGAGATCGGCAAGGCTGGCATCGAACGGCGCTACAACGACTTTCTCGTGGGCAAGGACGGTCGGCGTCTGGTCCTCGTCGATAGCCGTTCCCGGCGGGTCCGTGACTTGAACCGCGAAGAAGCCGAGCCGGGCCAAACACTGCGATTGACTATCGACCTCGACCTGCAGGTCGTCGCGGATCTCGCCATGGGCGACCGACGCGGAGCCGTCGTTGCGTTGGACCCGCGCAACGGCGAGATCCTAGCGATGGTGTCGAAGCCAGCGTTCGACGTCAATGCGTTCGTCGGTGGCGTCACTGAAGCTGCCTGGCGCAACGTCGCTCGGGACCCGGACAAGCCGATGCTCAACCGAGCCACCCAGGCCCAACTTGCGCCCGGCTCGATCTTCAAGCCGTTCGTCGCGCTGGCCGGTCTGATGGAAGGGGCCGTCGACAAAGACTTCCAAGTTCTATGCACTGGCGGTGCTTCCTTCTACGGGCGCTATTTTCGCTGTCACCGAGCCGGAGGCCACGGCTGGGTCAATATGGAAGAGGCCCTGCGCGTCTCCTGCGACGTCTACTTCTACAACCTCGGCAAAGAGTTAGGCATCGACCGCATCGCCAAGTACGCAGAACTCGCTGGCTTCGGCAGTCGAACCGATATCGACCTACCTGCTGAAGCAGAAGGCATCGTACCTTCTAGCCGCTGGAAAATCCGGTTCTTCCGTGACAAATGGTACGCCGGCGAGACGATCTCTGTCTCGATCGGCCAAGGGGCCCTCACCATCACTCCGCTGCAGGCAGCCCACGCCATCGGCGGTCTGGCGATGGGCGGCGTCTGGCATCGACCCCGACTGATCGCAGACCGCGAGGCTGCGAAGATTCTCGCGAACTACTCACCACCCGAACCTCGCCGAGCGGAAATTACCGAGGAACAACTCGAGCCGATCGTGCGCGGCATGTGGAGGGTGGTCAACGACGGCGGTACGGGAGTCCGCGCGATGATCCCTGGTCGCTCAGTCTGTGGCAAGACCGGTTCGGCACAAAGAATATCTCGCACCTTAGCCTTCGAGAACGACGACCCTCGACTGCTCGACGACGGCTGGTTCATAGCCTTCGCACCCTGTGAGGCGCCCGAGATCGTCGTGTCGGTCCTCTTTGAAAACGGGGAGCACGGCTCTTGGGCCGCCCCCATCGCCCGCGACGTCATCAAGGCCTATTTCGATAAGCAGGAGCGCCGAGCGCAGCCCCGTCGACAGCCAGACCAACCCGCAGCGCCGCAGACGGCCAAAGCGGAAATCAGCCGACCATGAACGAACAGTATTCATGGCGGGACTTCGACTGGACCCTCTTGCTTGTCGCGCTGTTGATCGCTGCCCTCGGCGCGCTAGAAGTCTATAGCGCCACGCTCAGCACCCCCTGGCACGACGCTTATCTGCGCCAAATCCTCTGGATTGGCCTTGGCCTCGGCCTGATGTGGGTTGCCTCCACTATCGACTATCACTGGCTGGTCCAACACGCTCCCACCTTTTACGTACTGACGCTGGTGGGCCTCGTCGGCGTCTTGCTGTTCGGCACAGTGGTCAACGGTTCCCGCCGGTGGCTACCGATCCCAGGATTGGTGAATCTGCAGGTCTCCGAGTTCGCGAAAATCATGCTGGTTCTGTTGGTGGCGCGTTTGTTTGCCGAACTTCCGAAGGGCCGACTCGACCTCTCCACGCTGTTCAAAGCCGGATTTATCTTTCTCATTCCACTGGTGTTAGTAGCTCGACAACCTGATCTGAGCACGTCGCTGAGCTTTCTCCCCATACTCGGTATGGGCATCTTTCTGACGGGTCTCCCCCGAAAGTACATCGCTGTCGGGCTGGTCGCCGCGACGCTAGCCGCCCCAGTCGGGTGGTTTTTGCTGTCGGACTACCAAAAAGACCGCGTCACCGCCTTCATGAACCCCGAAGAGGATCCTCGTGGCAAGGGCTACCAGGCCCTCCAGTCGAAGATCGCGGTGGGGTCGGGCGGAATCTGGGGGCAAGGGTTTGCGCGCGGCACCCAAACTCAGCTGCGCTTCATCCCCGAGGCCCACACCGACTTTGTTTTCGCTTCTTACGCGGAAGAAACCGGATTCGCAGGCGTACTGATCGTCCTGACGCTATACTTTGGCTTGTTGATGAGGATCGTCAACAATGCACAGACTGCCGCGGATCCAGCTGGAACGCAGATTTGTATGGCAGTCGCCGCGTTGTTGTTGTTCCAGATCACGGTGAACGTCGGTATGGTTGTGAACAAGATGCCAGTCACGGGCATGCCACTGCCCTTGATGAGCTACGGTGGTTCGAATACACTCACGGTATTCATTCTGCTGGGGCTGGTGAACAACGTCCGTATTCGGCGTTTCACTAACTGACAGGATTTCAGCGCACCTTCTGAGAAGAGGATGCGCGCAAGAGTTTTTGTTTTGTTTGACAGGTGCCCGGTTTGAGCAGGCGCACTTGCGGATCTAAGAGAGCTAGTTGGCGTTGAGCCCATGGCCAAAGAGGCTGGCGAGGGTTCCGCTGGAAGGCAGTTTGGTGAGCCAATTCGATGCCCTGAAGGGTACGCGTGTTGGTTCAGAATAGGAGGCGGACCGCCGCATGTTGGCTAAGCGGATTCCGCATCACCAGCTCTCGAATCGACCGCACATCTGCTCGCCGGAACCCTGTGACCAGGAGGACTCCGGTGTCGAAAGAGCTTGTTGTTTCTTCAACGCCTCATGAAACTCGAGTTGCTATCGTCGAAGACGATCGACTCAGTGAAGTGTACGTAGAGCGTGCCACGGAGCACGCTATCGCAGGTGGAATATACAAAGGCCGCATTAACCGGGTACTGCCCGGGATGCAGTCCGCCTTCGTCAAGATCGGCCTAGAACGCGACGCGTTTCTGTATGTAACAGACATCGTCGACGAAACCGAGCAGATCGAAAGCGGCGAGCTCGATGCCGTCGATGAAGTCATGCCCGACGCAAAGCCTGCTCCATCGCAGGCAAAGAAAGATGCGCCTGGCGACATCGCCACGGACGAAGAGTCGGCGGCCGAATCCAGCGAGGAAGGCAGCCGAGAAAAACGCCGTCGGCGTGGACGCCGGTCTCGCCGCCGCAAAGGTCGCGGCAACTCGAACTTCCCTGATGCCAAGTTCGCTGAGCTAGACAAGTCCGAAGAGGCGAAGGCCTCTGAGGACACCCCTCAAGACGATGCGGCGGCCCAAGATGCTGCCGCCGCCGAGCCCGAGGAGGCCCCGACGAAGATCAAGGCCCCCGAGAGTTTCGAGCTGCTACCTGGCGAATCGATAGCCAAGTACGACCCCGTTGACGTAAGCGAAACTGACGAGGAAGTCGCGCAGGTCGAGGCCGATGCAGAAGAGCCCGACGAAGACATCCCCGCAGAGGAGGAAGTCGAACCCGAGCTTGAGGAACCGACCGAATCCAATGACTCCGACGAGGCAGCCGAACAAGAAGCAGAAGTCGAGGCTTCCGACGACTCCAATGCCGACACCTCCGAAGATGATTCGGTAGCCGCTGAGGCTTCGGTCGAGGAAGAGGATCCTACCGACGAAGACGAGTCGCGCGCTGACGAGGGCCAGTCGGAAGAACAAGCCGCTGACAAGGCGGACACCGACGAAACAAGTGACACCGATAGCGAGAGCGACGAAGAAGAGAAATCCGAGCCCACCGAGGCCAGCGTTCGTGACCGCAACGACTCACAACCTCTCCGAAGGGGCCGCAGAGGTCGTCGTCGTCGCGGTCGCGGTAGCCGTCGTCGAGAGGAAGGCGATGGTACCAAGGAAGACTCAGACGCGACAGCCGACAGCACCTCTGAGGAAACACCCACGGCCTCGGGCAAGGAGTCCAAGTCATCGCCCAAGGAGGAGCCCGGCACGCGCATCTCTGACCTGATCAAACCGGGTCAAGAGATCATCGTCCAAGTTGCCAAGGAGCCCCTGGGCAGGAAGGGTGCGCGCATCACCTCTCATGTCGCCCTACCCGGGCGTTACGTCGTCTACATGCCGACCGTGGCTCACACCGGCATCTCCCGTAAGATCGGCTCCGACGCCGAGCGCAACCGACTCCGACGCATCATCAAAGACAACAGTGAAGGCGTACCCGGAGGTTTCATCGTCCGTACCGCCGGGCAAGGTGCTGAAGAAGCCGATCTGATCGCCGACCTCACCTTCTTGGCCAACCTTTGGAAGGGCATCCAAGAAAAAGCCGAAAAGCGACCGGCGCCAGCTTTGCTCCACGCCGATCTCGACATTGTCGAGCGCATCCTGCGTGACCATCTTGGCCAAAACTACAAGACGATCTGGGTCGACTCCGAGGCCGAGTACGAACGGGTGGTTCGCTTCGTCGAGCGCTTCCAACCAGACCTGCTTGATCGCGTCAAACTCTACACACGTTCGACGCCAATCTTTGACGAATTCAATATTACCCAAGAGCTCGAGAAGGCTCTGCGACCCAAAGTCTGGCTGAAGTCCGGCGGTTACCTCGTCATCAACCAGACCGAGGCTCTAGTCGCCATCGACGTCAACACGGGAAAATATGTCGGCAAGTCCGACCGGCTCGAAGACACGATCGTCAAAACCAACCTCGAAGCCGCCGAAGAGCTCGTACGCCAGATGAAGCTGCGAGATCTGGGTGGGATCATCGTCGTCGACTTCATCGATATGGAAGATCGCGGCAACCGCAAGAAGGTTGGGCAGGCGCTCGACGATGCTTTGCGCGCGGATCGCGCACCGTCGAAGGTGCTCGGTTTCAATGACTTCGGCCTGGTCTGCATCACCCGTAAGCGGGTCAAACGGTCACTCGAAAGGGCGCTCTGCTCACCGTGTCCGTCCTGCCAGGGAGCTGGCCACGTCCCAAGCGTACCGACCGTGATCTACAACCTGCTCGGCAATGCTCAGCGCATGGGGAAACGAGAACACGCCGAGCGGGGTGTCGTTATTCGATGCAACCCGGACATCGGCAAAGAACTTAAGGCGCGCTCCAACTCCTACTTACAGGAGTTAGAAGAGATATTAGGGGCTAGTGTTCTCATCAAGAGCGATGTGACGTTGGCCCGCGAGAACTTCGATATCGACTAACGCAACTCGCAGTCCAGCTCTTGTTCGATTCGATTTTCAAGAATCATCGAGGGTTTGAACCCGCGAATCCTGAGGCCCTCGGCGCCATCGCGACCGAGGGCCTTCTTGGGTATCAGCCCAATCAGTTCGGAGTCGATTACCGACACGCCTTCGTCCTCAGCCAGCTCACAAATGCGGCTGAAAACGATCTGCGGCGGCGTACGCTCATAGTCGACCAAGTTCATCGAAACCTGAGTCACCTTTCGCGACGGTAGGTGGAGACCCAGTGCCTTCACCGCCGGGAATCCGCCCGCCGACTCTCGTATCGCTCGCGCAATTCGTTTCGCTGGGCCCACGTCTTCGGTCGCCAAATCCACGTTCCAGGCGATCAAAGGCTTGCGAACACCGACCGCCGTCGCCCCCGCGGTCGGGTGAAGCTCTGTGCCCACATCGTACGAGACCGAAGCTGCATCTGCCACCAACCCCTCGAACCCACCGCGCCGAACATCCTGCAATTGCTGCCGTTCCGGCGTCGTCGCGCCTAGGCCGTAGAAGAAGGACGGAACTTGAAGTTCCTCCCATAGCCGCTCTGCAAAACCGCCAGCGATCACGACCGTTTCAGCGTCAGTGAGCCCGGCAACCGGAACAAACGGCGCGACGTCGAGTGCACCAATACGGGGATGCTGCCCAACATGAGTTCTTAGGTCGATGCGCTCGGCAGCTAATTGGGCAAGCAACAACAATGCGTCAACAGTGGCTGCTGGCGAACCCGCCAATGTGTAGACCGACCGATTGTGGTCCGCATCCGCGCTTGCATCGAGCAATGCGACGCCGTTCACGCAGCCGAGTGCGTCACGCGCATCCTGCATGAAACTTTCACTCCGTCCCTCGGACAAGTTGGGCACACACTCAACAATCGGTTCCATGCTCTAGGGTTGCCTCGATCGTGCCGGTGCCAGCGGCGGTACAGTAGCGGCGCGATAGACGATCTTCCCCCGCCAGATCGTCATGGCGCAAAGATTGAATCCGAAATAGTACGGTATCTGGCGATAGTCGGTGACGTTGAACATCGTCAGATCGGCTAGTTTTCCAGGTTCGATGGAGCCGACTACGTCGTCGCGGCCGATCGCTGCAGCGGCCTTCAACGTGCAGGCTGCGACAGCTTCTTCAGGCGTCAGCCGCATCCTACGGCATGCTAGCGACATCATCATCGGCAAGCTCAAAGACGGACACGACTCTGGACCAAACGCCGTCGCCAGGCACACCGCAGCGCCCTGATCAATCAACGCTCTTCCCTGTGGATAGGTCGATCCTGTGTGGTGAGCGATACCTGGCAGCAGCGTAACGACCGACCCAGCATCACCCAGTGTCTCGATGGCCTCAGCCTCAAGAGCGGCGGCCACGTCCACGCTGAGAGTGTCCACGCCATCGACAAGCTTGTCCATCGGAGTCGATGTCTCCCCACTGACCAACAGTTTCACCCGAAGATCCCGCTCCCGAGCCGCCTCGGCAACTAAATGGACCTCAGCAGCATTCAAGCCGACTGGGCCGCAGTACAACTCACAAGCGTAGGCCGTTCCAGTTCGAGCAGCCCAAGAGACTGTCGCGGCGGTAGGTTCGGTAGCGTCGTCCGCCACGGTGGCGTCACCCACGAATGTCGAAACCGCCAGCACTGCGCTCGTCTGTATGGGGTCGGCCGCTAGCGCTAGCGCTGCCCGCAAGCCTCTGCGGACCGTTTCCGGCGCACCGCCCACTCGCACCTCCACGCTTGTCGTTCCACACGATGCCATGTTGTACGTCCACCGCCGCGTCGCCGCACGCAGCGCTCGGGATGAGCGCGCTTGGCGGGCCATGCGGATCTCCGCTATCCCAAACTGGCCGACATCGTCCACCTCCGCCGGTGCCCAAGTCGGGAAGCGCTGGAACAACAGCCGCGTATGCGCATCGACCAGCCCAGGAAGAACAACCTTCCCGGTGGCATCAATCACGCGAGATCCCCGTGCCTTAGCCAAGTTCTCCAGCCGACGCGTCGGACCGACCTCATCAATGCGATCACCGTCGATCAATACCGCGCCATCAGCGATGATTCCTAGGTCGGCCATCCCCGCGCCACGCCTCGGGCTGGGGCCGCGCATCGTAACCAGTTGTTGGGCGCCGCGGATCAGCAGCATCAATGGTAAGCAGCTAGGCTCTAGGGATCAGCAAGTCTCGAATGGAGTCTGTTCTCCCGCAAAACTCTACCACTTAGTACTAGGACGAAGTCACTCTAAGACGATCGCCTGAGCCGCTACGCCCCTCCGAAAACCCCACTAGTAGCCCCTCCATGAGGCGAACGCGGCGCTGGACTGAGTGGTTCGTCTCAAGGCCATCATCCGCAACCCAACTCTAGACTGGTTATGCGCCGTCGACCGTGGCGGCCAAAATCGTATGGGAGTTGCGTCTTCGGCCAGATCGGTCGGGATCACCATTATTGCGTACGGGTACGCGGCCTACGCGGCGTATCTCGCCTTCACCGCCGGTACGCTCCCGGTCGGCTACCGCTATCTGATCCTACTCGTCGCCACGCTGCTAATTCTGGCCGCCCACGGACTGCAGCTCATCAACCGCAGTCAGATCCGACGGATTTTCAAGAATCGCCAGATTCTGCACAGCCCTCCTTCAGAAGCCGTCATGGCGACCTGGGAGATCTTGTTCGGCTGGCTCGGTGTTACCTGTGCACTCGTCTTCCTTTACTATGCTGCTCCGGCGGAGCAACTGACCGTCTGGTATCCCCGACTATTCCTTTGTCTCTCTGTGCTCTTCGTTGCAGCATTCCGTCGAGCCCTGATCTTTGTGGCCACGATCCTCCCGTTCTTACTCACGATTACCCTTCTGGCTCTGTGGCAAGATGTTCAAGCTGGTGCGCTGGGCGAAGCATCAGTGAAAGCAGTCTTCCTGCTGCTCGATGGAGCATTGCTGTATTGGGCATCTCGGGTGGCGCGAGCAGCTGGTATCTTCTCGACCAACGAATTTGAGATGCCACTGGGTCCGGGACGAATCGGCAAACGGCTCTCCGGCTTCATCCGCACCCAAACCAGCCACTTCCCGAAGAACGGCTACCAGCTTGACCTTACCTGCGTTCGCCAAGGCAAAGGGACCAATAGGCAGGCGACCGGCGAAGTGCTCCACCACTTCCGCAAGACGGTGCGGGGAGACGTGGCCGGTGCCCGCTACAGTGGTTGCTCCATCCCTGTCGAGTTCGAGATCCCCGCCGCCGCCCTGCCCACCGCCGCATCCACTGAAACCCGAACCAAGTGGATGCTACGGGCGTCCGCCGAACTGTCTGATTCCGCCTTCGGCGTCGCGTTCGAAGTGCCTGTCGAAGAGGCCAATTCCGAAGCTCTACACTCCAGCACCGATCGCATCGACATTGGCCCCGGTGGCAACGCCCCCTTACCTGAAAGCGCCAGCGCACGCCAAGACGGGGCGGTCGTCTTCAAGACCGGTAGCGATTGGAATGCTTCCGGCGAGCTGTTGACCGCCTCCTACTTCTGCCTATGGTGCCAGTTAGTCTGGCTCTCTACCGTCGAGGCCCTCGACTGGACCACAATCGCCATGTTCACAATCGGCCTGCTGTTCTTAGCAGGACTCCTTTGGCCGCTCGGAACGCGCGTCATCACCGAACTTCGTGACAGCGTCGTTCGGACGGAGCGCCGTGAACTCTGGCGCTCACAAATGGATACCGTCGCCAGCCCCCTCGTCAACGACATCGCCGTTGCACGATCCGGGCTACGCGCCGGTCTCATAGAGGCCTGCCCCTATTACGACATCGTCGTCAAGACCAAAGCGGGTCGCCATCTCATTGCCGGGACACAGTTCCGTGAGCGACGTACCGCCGAGGCCGTCGCCGACGAGCTCAAGTCCAGATCCGAGGATCAGACGCGGATAGCCGGAGAGCAACTCGCTCTCGAACTTCAAGGCATCTAGCTAGATTCGTTGGCCCAAAGCGCCTCCATGATCCGCACCGGGTTCATGGGCAAGCGCCGCAGTCTCACACCCGCCGCGTGATGGATGGCATCGGCCAGCGCCGCTGGCGGCGGTACAATGCTCGCTTCTCCGACTCCGCGCACACCGAACGGATGCCCAGGGTTGGGCACTTCAAGAATGCAGGTGTCAATCATCGGCAGATCTAGGCTCGTCGGCATGCGGTAATCAAGCAGGCTTGAGTTACGCATCACGCCTTCAGCGTCCATGAAATACTCTTCGTTCAAGGCCCAGCCGATGCCCTGTGCGCTGCCACCCTGCATCTGTCCCTCGACATAGCTGGGATGGATCGCCTTTCCGGCATCCTGAAACACCGTGAATCGCAAGACATCGGTCTTGCCGGTTTCCGGGTCAACGTAGAGGTCAACGATATCGCCAGCGAACGAGCCGCCAGCCCCTTTCGGGTTCACCGTCGCACGGCCCACCACCGGCCCGCCGGTTTCGCTTAGTTTGGCGGCAAGCACCTTAAATCCGATCGACTCCGATCCACTCGAGAACACGCCCTCCGCGAACGCCACGGCATCCGCTTGGACACTCCAAAGTAGCGCCGCGCGCTCCTTCATCTGGCGCACGATGTCTTGAGCGGCGTCGTGTGAGGCGATGCCGGTCGCGTAGGTGACACGGCTTCCGCCGGTTGTTGAAGTAAAGCCCACCGAGTCGGTATCGACAATCGTGGGATGGACATCCTCCGCATCAATGCCTAGCACCTCGGCCGCCTGCATTGACAGCGAGGTCCGCGTCCCACCAATATCAGTCGAACCTTCGACCAGGTTCACCGTCCCATCCGCGTTGACGCTGATCGAGACACTTGACTCGAGACCGGCGTTGAACCAAAACCCAACCGCTATGCCACGACCAACGTTTTCGCCTTCAATAGGCGCGCTGTAATGCGGATGCGCCTTCATCGCTTCCAACGTTTCGATCAAACCGATCCGCGGGTACTTCGGCCCATCCACCCGGCGGTCGCCTTCCTTGACTGCGTTCTTCAGCCGCAAGTCGAGCGGATCGATACCGAGCTTCTCGGCCAGCTCATTCACCACACTCTCGGTGGCAAAAGCGGCATTGGGAGAACCCGGGGCCCGGTAGGGCGCCGTCGCAGGCTTATTGACCAGTACGTCATAGCCGTCGACCACGGCGTTCTCAATGTCGTAGCACGAGAAGACGCACATCGCGCCCGGCCTGACCCAAGCTGGCGGATACGCTCCCGCCTCATAAGCCAGCGTTGCCTCGCCAGCCACAATGTGACCGTCCTTGGTGGCTCCCAGCTTGACCCGAACGTGTGAACCCGGCGTTGGTCCAGTGCCTTCGAAAACCTCCTGACGGGACATTACCGCCTGGACTGGACGACCGCACTTCTTCGACAGCAACGCCGTCACCGGCTCAAGATAGATCGGAATCTTGCCGCCAAATCCTCCACCGATTTCCATCGGCGTGACCTTAACCTGCGACACCGGTAGCGCCAGTACATTTGCCGTCAATTGGCGCACGTTGAACGAACCCTGCGTCGCGGTCCAAACCTGTAGACGTCCGTCGGAGTTCCATAATGCCGTTGCGTTCTGTGGCTCAATGTAACCCTGGTGAACCGTTGCCGTGTCGAATTCACGCTCGATGATCACGTCCGCCTGTGCAAAGCCTGCCGCGATGTCTCCCCTCTCCCAGCGGATGTGCTCAATCACGTTCGAAGCCGTTTTCGCTCGCTCGCCTCCCTCGACGGTGAACATGTCAGCGTGCAAAACGGGTGCCCCATCAGCCATCGCTTCTGGAGCTGTCTCGACTGACGGTAGTGGCTCGTACTTTACGACGATCTTCTTGGCAGCCTCAGCTGCATCCGCGGCGGTCAGCGCGGCGACGGCGGCGACCGCGTGGCCCTTGTAGAGGACCTTGTCCTTAGCAAGAATGTTGCCCCGAGCGTAGGAGAGCGGGATCGGCCCCTCACCCATATTCACCAGCCGCGTCTCGTCGTCTTCGGAAAAGTCGGCGTTCGTGATAACGGCCAGAACCCCGGTCGCCTTCTCAGCCGCGCTCGTATCCACGGATAAGATTCGAGCGTGAGCGTGCGGGCTGCGAATCATGGCGGCGTAGGCCATGCCTGCCAAACGAATGTCGGAACCGTAAAGGGCTCGACCGGTGACTTTGTCAACTCCGTCGTGGCGGATAGGGCGCGTCCCCAGCACGCGATACTTCTTGTCACCGATAATCATGCTGCGATCGTAGTCGACCTCGGCAGCACCATTATTTTCGCTCGATGAAGTCGTTGTAGCAGTCTTCGGATCAGTAGTGGTACTCATCAGGCAGTAACCTCCCCGGCACTCTCACGCATCCGTTTTGCCGACTCTTGAACGGCGCGAATGATTTTGTCGTAACCGGTGCAGCGGCACAGGTTGTTCGCCAGCCAGAATCGGATCTCTTTCTCGGTCGGGTCGGAGTTATTCTCAAGCAGCGCCTTGGTCGCGATAATCACGCCCGGCGTGCAGACGCCGCACTGCAGCGCGGCCCCTTCGAGAAAACATTGCTGGATCGGATGGAGTTCTTGCCCGACTGCCACGCCCTCAATCGTAGTGATCTCCGCGCCCTCGGCTTCCACGCCGAGTGTCAGGCAAGACACCACAATGCGACCGTCCATCATGACGGTACAAGCGCCGCAGTTACCGTCGCCACAGCCTTCCTTGGTTCCCGTCAGGTTCAGGTTGTCGCGCAAGACTTCGAGCAGAGTGTCGCGCGGCTCGCAAAGAAACTCTCGCTGCTCCCCATTGATTGTCGTCCGGACATGAGTCTTTGGATGATTCGCCATAGTTTTCGTCTCGCGGCTAGCTAAGAGCCCGCTCCATCGCGGCTTCTAGCGCACGACGCGTCAGTACATCACACAAGTGACGTCGATACTCTGCCGTCCCTCTCATGTCACTAATTGGCCTCGCAGCCGCCTTCGCCAAGTCCGCCGCCACTTGAATCGACGCCGCATTCGCGGGCTGCCCCACCAACGCCTCGCCCGCCTCTCTTACAAAAAGCGGCGTCGGCGCGACTGAAGCCAACGCCACCCTCGCCGATCTGAACTTGCCGTCAACGACTTCGACCGAGACCCCAACACCAACCACCGCGATATCCATCTCATTGCGGGGGATAAACCGCAAGTAAGCCGCGCCAGAACCCGGCGGCGGGGGCGGCAGGTGCAACGAAACCAAGATGTCGTTGTCGCCCAACACGTTCTGACCTGGAGCGGTGCAAAACTCTTCCACCGGCACGTGGCGTACACCCTGGGGACCGACGATGTGGCAGATCGCGCTGTAGGCGATCAACGCCGGGATCGTATCGCCACTCGGAGCGGCGTTGCAGAGATTGCCACCCACCGTCGCGCGTCCCTGAATCGGCGTACCGCCAATGATTTCAACGGCATCCACGAGACCGGCATAGTGCTCACGCACGGTGTCGTCGTCGTAAATCTGGTAACACGCGACTGCCGCCCCCAGCGTCAAGCCCTCGACCGGGTCGTAGCTGAGCGCGTTGAGCTCGGGAACCTTCTTCACGTCGATCACCACGCCCTGAGCGCGACCGCCAGTCTTCATTTGGACCAGTAGGTCCGTTCCGCCCGCTAAGGCACGTGCGTTGGCGCCATGCTGCCGAAACAGCGCTACAGCGTCATCCAGGGTTTGCGGACATTCGTAGTCGATCCAGTGCAATTCTGACCTCTCTAAATTTCGGTAACGACTTATCGTACACGGCCCGGAACTCCCGCTACTCGGAGTCCGCCACCAGCGGATTGCTCAACGTGCCAATCCCCTCGATTTCTACCTCAACCACATCCCCCGGCTTCATCGCCTTCGTCTTGCCGGGCGTACCCGTGTAAATCACATCGCCTGGCAACAACGTAACGTACCGGCTGACAAAACTCACCACCGTCTCCGCATCGAATATCAGGTCGCTCAGTATCTGCGACTGGACAACCTCACCATTCAAGCGACACTGTATCCGGCTTTTTCGATAGTCCAATCCCGCCGCGATCACGGGTCCCAGCGGTGCAAACGTGTCACAGCCCTTCGCACGCCACCACTGCCGATCGGCCTTGTCGCCCATCGAGCCCTTCTGCCAGTTGCGCTCCGAGACGTCGTTTCCACAGGTGTATCCAAAGATGTAGGCCGAGGCGTCTTCTACTGACACATATTTTGCCTCGCGGCCAATCACCACAACCACTTCGGCCTCGAAGTGGAGGTCTCTCGAATCACTCGGGATCACAATCGGACCACCGGGATCTTGCAATGCCGTCAACGGCTTCAGAAACACCGACGGACTCTCGGGAGCCTCACGCCCCTGCAGGTGACTAGCGTAGTTGAGCCCCACACACAGCACCTTCGAGGGCTCGCACGGAGTAAGAAGCTCCACCTCGGCCAGACCAACTGATTCGCCAGAGAGTGCCCGGTCGCCAAACAGATCGCCGTCGATCAGCTGGACCGTCTTACCCTCCAGTATTCCATAGGAAACTGCACCTTCATGGCGGCATCGCACATACTTCACTACTGCAGGATCGGTCTCCAACGCACACCTCACTCCATCAATTCGAAGCGATAGTTTAGCAACTCACATCGAGGTGCCCGTGACTAGCCTAAGTCCGTCGAGCCAACAAGAATAGCCGCCCATCGCCCCGCGGCATTCCGAAGTCATCGGCAGCATCAAACACCTTCGGTTGCTCGAAGCCCGCCGCCACGAGCCGCCCCTCGATGTCGGCTTGGTCGTGATGATACTCGCGGACCTCGGCGTCGGTCCGCTTCCAGCACGCACCTTCCCTTTCAAATACAGTCAGCGTCGAAACGCCCTCGCCTACCTTGCTGTCGTACACCGACTGAGAAATACAGACGTGGTCCTCATCGATCGCAGCATGTGTCTCATCCCCGCCGTACTCGAAGCCCTCTTCAGTATTGAAGTCAAAGCAAAACAGCCCCTCGCTTGATAGCGCGCCGTGGACGCTCCGAAACACGCTCTCCAACTCGTCAAGAGTTGCCAGGTGGTTCATGCTGTCAAATGTCGAAACGACCAGATCCACCGGCTCGGCCAACACGAACGACTGTGCGTTCGCCCGCACCAACTCTGCCTCCGGCGCATTCCGACGGGCAATCTCCAGCATCCGCTCCGAAGCGTCGAGGCCCGTCACCTCGAACCCGCGCTCGCACATCCAACCAGCCAACCGACCGGTGCCACAACACAGATCCAGCACTCGCGCCCCTGGTGGCACCAGCGGCAACACCATCTCCGCGAATCCCTCCTCGAAGTCGCGTAGGTAGCCCTCCGACCAGTAGAGATCGTAGTAGGGCGCAAAGCCGTCGTAGGCATGGGGCAAAGCGTTCGCCATTAGCGCCTCGAAAACTGAAATCGCTTGCGGAAAAGGTACGCCAGGTTGCGAATACCGTCGCGATAAGGCTGCAGCTTGATCTCGCCGAGTCGCGAAGAATACATCACGGGGATCTCGTCGAACTTGATCTGCGGATGCTTGATTGCCTCCACCTTGATCTCTTCCGAGAACGGCATGCCGTCAGACTCCAAACGGATCTTGTCGAGAATCGATCTTCGGAACACCCACATGCCCGACTGCGAATCGCGTACCCACCGGAAGAACAACAATGACGTCGTGACCGACAGCACCCAGTTGCCAAATTTGTGCTTGAAGCTCATCGACTGCGCGTCCCGCACCGGGAACCGCGAGGCATTCAAGAAATCAACACCCAAATGCTCGAACGCGCTCAGCAAGTAAGACAATGCATCGACCGGGTAGGAGTGATCGCCGTCGAGCGTAATGATAATGTCTCCGGTGGCGTTGGCGAATCCCTTCTTGTAGGCCCGCCCGTAGCCGCGAACATCCTCTCGAATGACCTTGGCCCCGAATGACTTCGCCACTTGCGCCGTCTGGTCGGTCGAGCCGTTGTCGACCACGATCGTCTCGTCCACGTAGTCAGGCATCTGCTCCAGCACCTGCTCGACACCCTGCTCCTCATTGAGGCAGGGAATGATGACCGTAATCCGCCACTGTTTCCACATAAGAAAAAGATGCCCTACGATTCAGACACGGTGCCATCCTCATCGGCGACTACCACTTGGTCAGGCCGGTCGATCCTGACCCGAAAAATTCGATTTCGCTCCATCTCCAAGACCGTGAACGTACGCCCCTCAAACTCGACACTCGAACCCGCTTGAGGGATGTGACCCAAGCGGCTCAAGATGAAGCCTGCCAGCGTCTCGAAACCCGCATCGTAAGGAAGACGAATCTTGTACTGCGTCGCCAAGTCCCGAATATTGGTGATGCCGTCCAACTCGAGTGACCCATCAAGCTCCTGCAGCGCGTCGGCTGGCTCGTGCTCCTCGCGAATCTCACCCACGATCTGCTCAAGAGCATCCTCAACAGTCGCCAAACCCGCCACGGTACCGAACTCGTCTACCACCATCGCCAGCTGCGAGCGTCGCTCTTGCAACTCTTGTAGCAACTCATGCAGCATCTTTGTCTCAGGCACAAACTCCACGGGGTGGACGAACGACGGCAGATGGAAGATCGGAGCCGGGCGGAGCGACGCTTGTCGGTGACGGCTCTCCTGCACAAACGTCCAGATCTCCTTCGCGTAAATCACACCGATGATATTTTCCCCGTACCCCTCGTAAATTGGGATCCGCGAGTGATGGGTGCTAACAATCAGGTCGATCACCTGATCGGCGGTCGCCTCGATCGACAATGCTGCCATCTCCTGGCGCGGAACCATCACTTCACGCGCGGTCAGCCCATAGAAGTCAATGACGCGGTGAAGCATCTCCTCGCGTCGATGCGCTTCGTCACCCGCCTTCTGGTCGGCACTCACAATCAGCTTCAACTCTTCCGCCGTGTAGCCGGACTCACCCTGATTCAACTTCAGTCCAATCAGTAGCGACAGCCTCTTCGCCGTCCCCCTTACCGCCGAGACAAACGGACTCGTTGCCCGCGCAAAGTACTCCAGCGGTCGGGCAACCGATAGCGCCATCCGCTCGGAACGCTCCATCGCCAAGTTCTTGGGAACGACCTCACCTATCACCATGTGCAAAAACGTAATCACGCTGAACGAAACCACGAAGCTCAGGGCGTGGCCTAGTTGCTCCGCACTAGGCGGAAGCGCCCAGTCGAGCAACGGCTGCGCCATGCGGTGGACGGTCTCTTCTCCCGCCCAACCCAGGCCCAAGCTGGCCAAGGTGACGCCCAGCTGCGTCGCAGACAGCATGCGGTCCGGCGCTTCAAGCAAGCCCAACACCAGGCGGGCCCGTGACTCACCCATATTCGCGAGTTGGCGCATCCTCGTCCGGCGCACGGAAACCAGCGCCACTTCCGCCGCCGCGAAAAAGCTGTTGACGGCTAGCAAGAAGAACAGGACAGCGAGGCGAACTGTGGTTGGAAGATCTTCCATCAGAAGCGACTTTGGTCCCTAAGGATATCGAGAACTCTCAACGATTGCGCCCATGCTCCTCGTTATCTCCGGCGCCAAACTGGCGACTGTTGCCCTGCTATGATCCCGAAATGATCGCTGTTCTGCGGATAGCCGCACTCGCCCTCTGCTCCATCGGATTGCTCTTCGCCCAAGCGATCGAGAACTGGCCGCACTGGCGTGGCCCCAACTTGAATGGAACCAGCACCACGGCGCACGATCTACCCACCACCTGGGACGACTCCACCAACGTAGTCTGGAAGACCAAACTCCCTAGCTGGGGCGCATCCACACCAATCATCTGGAACGACTACGTCTTCGTGACCTCCGCCGAAGAAGGCTTTCTCGGGCCGGGCGGAGGAGGCGGTGGAGAAGCCTCCAAAGACAAGGTCCTGCTGGTCGCGCTCGACCGATCCGACGGTTCCATTCGCTGGAGCCGAGTCATGGGAGAAGGCAACCACATTATCCGCAAGAGCAACCTCGCCTCGGCTTCACCGCTCACGGACGGCAAAAATATCTGGACCGTTAGCGGGCAGGGTGTTCTTGCATGCTGGGATTTCGAGGGCAACAAGCTCTGGGAGCGTAACCTGGCTCGTGACTACGGCAAGGTCGGCGCCGCGTTCGGCTACAACTCTTCTCCGCAACTCCATGACGGCAACCTCTACCTGCAGATGCTGCACGGCTACTACACAGACGAGCCGTCTTACGTGCTGTCTATCAACGCCTCGACTGGCAAGACCCGCTGGCGGGTCGAACGCCCCACCGACGGAATCCACGAGACACCCGATTCCTACTCGACGCCGACCTTTGGCGAAGTCGGTGGCAAGCTCCAGTTCCTCGTGTCCGGCGGTGGTTACGTAACCGGACACGACATGAGTCATGGCAAGGAGCTCTGGAGGCGCGGCGGGCTCGACCCCAATAGGGCCCGCGACTACCGCACCATCGCCTCCTCCCTGCGCGTCGGCGATATGTTGTTCGTGCCCAGCCGCCGCAAGCCCTTTATCGCCTTCCGCCTCGGTTCCAGTCCCGTCCGCGTCTGGACCACGAACTACGGTCCCGACGTCCCGACCCCTACCTCCGACGGCGAGCGACTCTATCTGATCGACGATCGGGGCATCGCACAAGCGCTCGACCTCGATACTGGCGATGCCATCTGGGAACGCTCGCGCCTCCAACCCGGCACCTACTCCTCGTCCCCCGTGTTGGCCGATGGCAAGATCTACGTCATCAACGAAGACGCAGTCGTCAGCGTCCTTGAGACGGGCCCAGAGTTCAATATTCTCGCCGTGAACCAACTCGAAGGATTTACACTCTCCTCTCCAGCAGTCTCCGGCAACCAGCTTTTCTTCCGAACATCCGAGTTCCTCTACTGCATCAGCGCCTCCGGCCACTGATTCTCGCCGTTGCTCCTTCGGTAAGATAGGAAGCGCAAACCGATTGGCTTGAGCTCGACCATAGTGCCGACCTCTGGCGTCGTTCGTGTGAATTTCAATCACGGGCACCACAGCCAACGAAGCCCGGATTCGAACCAACCCTCGGGAACCTGCCGCCCTCTCGGACGACCGTGTGCGACGACTCAACGCAATTGCCAGCGAGCCCATCACCGTGAGCAGACCCGGTACCCTGACGTGGGTTCTGGGGGCGGCCTAGCTCATGCTCCGTAGTCTCCGCGCACTGATTCCGTACTTGCTCCGCTACCGCTGGCGCTACGCTGCTGGCTTCCTCGCTCTTTTTTCTAAGAGCGTCTTCGCGGCAGCCATACCCGTCTTCATCAAGCAAGCCGTCGATGCAATCGCTGGCGGGGAAGTGGGTCGCGAACTGTGGATCATCGCAGGGGCACTTCTCGCAGTCGCGGCGATCAAGGGCTTCTTCCAATTCTGGATGCGCTGGATTATCATCGGCAACTCTCGCCGCATCGAGTACGACATCGCCAACGACCTCCTTGGCCACCTTCTGTACTTGCCGCAACGGTTCTATCGCTCCTACACGACTGGCGACATCATGTCCCGGTCGGTCAACGATCTTGCTGCCGTGCGGACGATGATCGGTGTCGGGTTGATGACCGCGGCGGACATTACGATTACCTTCACGGTAGTGCTGGCCGTCATGGCCACAACCGACTGGAGGCTGACCTGCATGGTCTTTCTCCCCATTCCACTCGTCTCAATCACCGTCACCTACTTCGGACGCCAAGTTCACGCGCACTTCCTGGCCGTTCAGGAGCGCCTGGCCGATATTGCGTCAATGACCCAAGAGAATCTCACCAACGTTCGTGTGATCCGTGCCTACGGCCAGGCTTCTGCCGAGAGTGAGCGCTTCCAAGGTCTGAACGAGGCCTACCGCGACGAAAACCTTAAGCTCGTCGCGGTCTGGCGAAAGTTCTACCCGCAGTTGGAGTTGCTGGTCGGCCTCACTTTCTTGGTTGTACTCGGCTACGGTGGCTGGCGTACAGCGCAAGGGGCTAGGACCATCGGCTCCTTCGCCATGTTCTTGAGCTATATGGCCATGCTGACCTGGCCGATGATTGGCTTGGGTTGGTCGGTCAACCTCTGGCAACGGGGCTCTGCGGCACTGATCCGCATTCACGAGTTGATGGACTACCCGCTCAGCTCCCCGAATGCGCCCGCCCCAGACCTGTCAATCACGAGCCTGCGCGGATCCATCAGCGCCGAGAACGTCACCTTCTCTTACCCTGGAGCGACTAGCCCAGCACTCGATAGCATCAGCCTGTCCGTCAGTTCGGGTGAAACCCTCGCCATTGTCGGAGCCGTTGGGTCCGGCAAGACGACGCTGCTAAACCTCGTTCCGCGCGTACTCGACGCTTCATCCGGTGTGGTCCGGGTCGACGGCATCGACGTACGAACGATTCCCCTCGACGTTCTCCGATCCACGATCGGCTACGTACCCCAAGAGAGCTTCCTGTTCCATCGCACCATCCGCGAGAACCTGCGGCTCGGTTCTCCCACAGCCGAAGACTGGCAGCTCGAAGAAGCCGCCACCATCGCTCAGGTCTGGACCGAGATTCAGTCATTCCCTCAAGGGCTTGATACGTTGGTCGGCGAGCGCGGCGTCACGCTCTCTGGCGGACAACAGCAGCGCATCTGCTTGGCCCGTGCCTTGCTGCGCGACCCTCGTATCCTCTTGCTCGACGATGCGCTCTCGAGTGTCGATGCTGCTACAGAAGAAGCCATCATCGAGAAGCTGCGCCTGTTCATGCGCAACCGGACGACACTCGTCTCGTCACATCGGCTTTCTGCTTTGCGCCATGCCGATCAGATCGCCGTCCTCCGTGAAGCCAAACTCGTCGAGTACGGGTCTCATGAAGACCTCCTTGCCGCCGCCGACGTCTACGCCGATCTCTATCGCAAGCAGTTGATTGAAGAGGAGCTGGTGCGCGATGAGTAACGCCGCCGGCTCGGATGCAGCCCTGGTACGTCGTCTGCTCGGCTATCTCCGCCCCTATCGCGGTTGGGCAGCATCGTCTGTCGTGCTCCTACTCGCCCATTCCGGTTTGGGAATCGTCGGGCCGTTTCTTACCAAGATCGCAGTGGACCGCATCCTGCGACCAGTTCCGCTTGATCCAACCTGGCTTGACTCCTGGCTGCCCCTAGGGCGCAGCGACGCCTTGATCGCTCTAGTCGGCGTCTACGCAACGATCCTCGTATTCAACTACGGGCTCCGCGCTGCGCAGATCCACGTCATGAACACGACGGGTCAGAACGTCATGCTCAACCTCAGAAGCGAGGTCTTTCGACGCCTCCAGTCAAAGAGTATCCGCTACATCGATACGAATCCAGTCGGCCGACTCGTCACGCGCGTTACAAGCGATGTCGACGCCCTCAACGACCTCTTCACCTCTGGCATCGCCGCCATCGCTGGCGACATCGTGACCCTGGTTTTCATCCTCGGAGCCATGTTCTATCTCAGCCCCATGTTGACGCTGGTGCTGCTGGCCGTCGGACCCCTGATTCTGCTCGCCACTTGGGCGTTCCGGGGATACGTTCGAGTTAGTCTCCGCAAAGTACGAGGAGCCGTCGCTAACCTCAACTCTTTCCTGCAAGAGAGGCTCTCCGGCATTTCCGTCATTCAGCTATTCAACAACGAGCAACGCAGTCTTGAGGAGTTCGAAGAGATCAACCGCAGTCACCGCGATGCCCATCTCGCCGCCGTCCGGGCCCACGCGTTCTACTATCCAACGGTCGAGTTCCTGGGCGTCCTCGCCGTCTTCGTCTTGCTCCTGGGCGGCGGTTGGTTATCGACCGATGGCTCCCTTTCACTCGGAGTCCTCGTTGCGTTTCTCCAGTTCGGCACGAGGATCTTCCGCCCGGTTCAAGATCTCGGCGAGAAATTCAACATCGTGCAGGCAGCACTGGCCAGCGCCGAACGAATCTTTTCCCTCTTGGACACGCCCGTTGATGAGAAGCCGTCCGCCAGCCCCTCCCCGAAGCCGCTCGCCAAGCCAACTGTGGAGTTTGAGAACGTCTGGTTCGCCTATCGAGACGAAAACTGGGTGATTCGCGACGTCAGCTTCCGCGTCGAGCCTTACGAAATGATGGCCGTCGTTGGGCACACCGGAGCTGGCAAGACCACCCTCGTCAGCCTACTCCTCCGCTTCTACGAGCCCCAGCGCGGACGTATCCTCGTCGGTGGCAAAGACGTGCGTGAGTGGTCCTTCGAAGACCTACGGTCACAGTTTGGCGTCGTCCTCCAAGACCCGCACCTCTTCAGCGGAACCGTCGATCAGAACATTCGCCTCAACGATGACAACGTCACATCCGAACAGGTCCGCAAGGCCGCTAACCGAGTTCAACTCACATCCTTCATCGACTCACTACCCCAAGGCTTCGAGACGCCCATCGGCGAGCGCGGAGCCGCACTGTCCGCCGGACAAAAACAACTCCTCAGCTTCGCCCGCGCCCTCGCTCGCCAATCGCCGTTCCTCATCCTCGACGAAGCGACCTCAAGCGTCGATTCCGCCACCGAACTTCAAGTCCGCAACGCCCTGTCACAGCTCGTCGAGAAGCACACCTCGATCGTCATCGCGCACCGGCTGTCAACGGTCAAACGCGCCTCACGCATTCTCGTGATGCACAAAGGCAAGCTCCGAGAACTCGGCACCCACACCGAACTCATGGCGCGGCAAGGGCTCTACTCGAAGCTCTATCAACTCCAATATCAAAGCCAAGAGCGAACCCAGCTCAACGGCTAGGTGTGGAGCCTCAAGAGGTTGTTCATGGGAATCAGGAGTCTGGAGAAAGGGGGAAGGTAGTGGAGGCTGGCGTGGGGGCGATGCCAGTTGTAATGGTGGAGCCAGGGTAACAGATGAGCGGCGCGCTGCTGGGATGAGGAGTAGGAGCGAGCGTAAGCCCATTCTCTCAGAGCGGTCTGGATGAAGCGTTCGGCCTTGCCGTTGGTGCGCGGCGTGTAAGGACGGGTAAAGCGGTGGCGGATGCCGAGACGACGGCAAGCATCGCGGAAGAGGCGCGAGCGATAGCAAGAGCCGTTGTCGGTGAGCAAACGACGAATGGGGACGCCGAGGGAGCGGTAGTAACCGACCGCGGCGTCGAGGAAAGCCACCGCGGAGTGGCTGCGTTCATCGGGCAGGATCTGAGAGAAGGCGAGGCGGGAGTTGTCGTCAATAGCGACATGCACGAACTCCCAGCCAGCGCCGCGACTGGCCCGAGAGCGATCTCCGGTAACGCGATGACCGGCGCGGAGGAAGCGGCCGAGCTTCTTGATGTCGAGATGCAGCAGATCGCCGGGGGCGGCATGTTCGTAGCGGCGCAGGGGCCGAGCAGGTTCGAGATCGCGGATACGGTTCAGGCCGGCGCGGCGCAAGATGCGGCTGATGGTAGCGGGCGAGAGGCCGACAGCCTGGGCGATGTGTCGGCCGGTCCAACGCTGGCGGCGCAGAGAAATGACGCGCTCGACGATCCGCACTCGCAAATAAGGCGTCAATCGTGCATTCTTGTGGATGTTCATTCGGTCTCTCCAAGGTTGCTGTTGTGGGATAACTCCAGCTTCCCTGGTCCGGGACCGAATGAACAACCTATTGAGAGGTCACAGCTAGCGCAGGCACCTACTCGATAACTGCGAGAAGATCTTTGGCGTCAACCTGCTCGCCGGGAGCAACATGTACATCCACAACCTTCCCGTCCACCGGCGCGTAGATCGTGGACTGCATCTTCATCGCTTCCAGCGTCAACAACTTGTCGTTCCGGTTGACCTCGTCACCTGGTTGCACAAACAGGCCAGTAACCAGTCCGGGCGTCGGCGCACCTACATGGCCCACCACGTTCGGTTGCGCCTTGGGACGCAGTTTCTCTTTACTTTTCAGCGACTCGTCCCGCACCCGAACTTCACGCGGCTGTCCATTCAGCTCAAAAAAGATCGTCCGCGTTCCATCCTTGTGGGGCTCCCCAACCGTGAGGAATTTCACCACGAGCGTCTTACCGGCCTCGAGGTCAATGGTCCACTCTTCCCCCATCTTCATTCCGTAGAAGAAGACCGGCGTTGGCAACACGCTCACGTCCGAGTGCGAGGCACGCTTCGCCGTGTAGTCCTTGAAAACCTGCGGATAGAGGAGATGATTTAAGACCTCGCCCCAATCCGGCTCCCGGTCCAATTGGTGGGCCAACTCCACCTTTACGGCGTCGAAGTCCGCCGCAGGCAGCATCGCCCCGGCGCGGCCCTCGATCGGCTTCGTGCCGCGCAGCAGAATCCGCTGAACCTTCGGCGGCCAACCGTCTGGCGGTACTCCCAACGATCCCGCCATCATGTCCGCGACAGAGTCGGGGAACGCTACGCTGTGGTCTTCCGGCAGCGCTTCCACTTCCTCGCACGTCATTCCCTTGCTCAGCAGATAGAGCGCCATGTCACCAACGACCTTGCTCGACGGCGTCACTTTGACGATGTCCCCAAATAGCTGATTCACATCCGCATACATCTGCTCCACTTCCCTCCACCGATGCCCCAACCCCATCGCCGTCGCCTGTTGCTGCAAATTGGTGAACTGCCCACCGGGAATCTCATGCATGTAGATATCCGCCGAGCCGTGGCGTGGGGCATTGTCGAACGGCAAGTAGTAGCTGCGAACTGTTTCCCAATACAGCGAGTGGTCGCTGAGTGCCTGCTCGTCCAGGCCCGTGTCGCGCTCTGTGTTCTTCAACGTCGCAACCATCGAGTTGAGATTTGGCTGACTCGTCGAACCGCTCATCGAAGCAACCGCGCCGTCGACGATGTCCACGCCCGCTTCCGACGCCTTCAGCAGCGTTGCCGCGTTCAATCCACTTGAATCGTGGGTGTGGAAGTGAATCGGCATCCCCACTTCCTGCTTCAAGGCCTTCACCAGCTCGTAGGCCGCAAACGGTCGGCACAGCCCGGCCATGTCCTTGATCGCCAAGATGTGACCACCCATCTCTTCCAACCGTTTCGCGAGCTTGATGTAGTAATTCAAGCTGTACTTCGGACGCTTTGGATCAAGAACATCGCCCGTGTAGCAGATGGCGGGCTCGCAGATCCGGCCACTGTCGAGAACGGCCTGAATCGCCACCTCCATCTGGTCGACGTCGTTCAGAGAATCGAACACCCGAAAGACGTCAATTCCCTGCCGAGCCGCCTCTAGCGTGAACTCGCGCACCACGTTGTCCGGATAGCTTGTATACCCAACCGCGTTCGATGCTCTCAGCAACATCTGGAAGCAGACGTTCGGAATCCTCTCCCGCAACTCTCTCAGCCTCTGCCACGGATCCTCGTGAAGGAAGCGCATCGATACGTCAAACGTCGCCCCACCCCACATCTCGATGCTGAAGAGATCCGGCAGCCGCTGCGCGACAGCTTCAGAAGCCTGCAACAGGTCATGCGTTCGCACACGTGTCGCCATGAGCGACTGGTGCGCATCACGAAACGTCGTATCCGTGACGAGTTGCTTCTGCTGTTCGCTCACCCAGGCCGTCAGCTTCTCCGGCCCCATCTCGTCGAGCATCTGCCGAGTGCCAGGCCTCGGCTCGACGCCGTGCTCAAACGGGATAGCCCTAGGCTTATCCAACATTTCGGGCTGCGGACGCCCTTTCACTGTCTCGTTGCCATTGACGATCACGTGGCCCACGTAACTCAATAGCCGGGTGGCGCGGTCCCTTCGGCGACGGAACTCAAACAACTCCGGATATTGCTCAAGAAACCCCGTCGTCGTCTTACCCGCCCGGAAGACCGGATGATTGACCACGTTCTCCACGAACGGGATGTTCGTCTTGACGCCGCGGATCCGGAACTCCCGCAACGCTCTATCCGCTCGCCGACAGGCATTCTCAAGTGTCGTATCCCATGTCGTCATCTTGACCAGCAACGAATCGTAGTAGGGGGATAATTGTGCCCCTGAGTACGCCGTCGCGCCGTCCAGACGAATACCTAAGCCCGCAGGCGAACGGTAGGTCGTAATCCGGCCGTAGTCCGGCGCAAAGTTATCTTCCGGGTCTTCCGTCGTGATTCGGCACTGGATCGCAAAGCCGTTCGTCGTGACGTCGCTCTGCTCGGGCAACGACAACGGAGCCTCGTGCAGCTTCACACCCTGCGCAACCAATATCTGCGCCCGCACGATGTCGATTCCCGTCACCATCTCGGTCACTGTGTGCTCGACCTGCACCCGCGGATTGACTTCGATGAAGTACCACTCCTCGGTATCCGCATCGACCAGAAACTCGACCGTCCCCGCGTTCACGTAACCGGATGTCTTCGCAATCCGAACCGCCGCGTCGCAAAGCTCGTCGCGTGTCTTCACAGATAGGTTCGGTGCCGGAGCAATCTCGACAACCTTTTGATGACGCCGCTGCACCGAGCAGTCGCGCTCAAACAAGTGCATCACCTCGCCATGGGCATCGGCCAAGATCTGCACTTCGATATGCCGCGCCCTCTTGACGAATCGCTCGACGAAGACTGCGCCATTTCCGAACGCTAATTGCGCTTCCTGACTCGCCTCCGCAATTTTGTCGGCCAAGTCCCGTTCAGACTCGACAACCCGCATACCGCGACCACCACCGCCGAACGCGGCCTTGACGATCACCGGGAACCCAATCTCCTTGGCGATGCGGACAGCCTCGTCGATGTCGTCGATCGGATCTTCGGTTCCTGGCACGACGGGGACGTTCGCCTCGCGGGCAAGCTTCTTCGCCTCCAGCTTGTCGCCCAGCCCGTCCAGCAACTCCGGCGTCGGCCCGACAAATGTGATACCCGCCTTTGCACACGCCCGCGCGAAAGTCGGATTCTCCGACAAAAATCCATAACCCGGATGGATCGCGTCGACGTGGTGTTCTTTCGCCAGCCCGACGATGCCGTCGATGTCGAGATACGCCGCCACCGGCCCCTTGCCCTGCCCAACGAGATAGGCCTCGTCCGCCTTAAATCGGTGCAGACTTAGCCGATCTTCTTGCGAATACATCGTCACCGTACGGAGACCCAGCTCCGTCGCGGCTCGCAATATTCGGATAGCAATTTCACCGCGATTGGCGGCCAACAGTTTCTTCATAGCGGTCCTTCTAGATTACCGTGGCCGGGTCGATACGCCCTATCCTGGAGGTTCACCCGGTCGGTTCGACCGCCCAGCGTGTCGCTCCACCGTGCCCCCCCCTCCCACAGCCAGAAAGTCGTTTACCTGGCGTACATCGCTGCTCAGCCTCGCCATCAGCGTCTCGCGTGGCGGCAATCAAGTCGCCATCAAGTACGCCCTCGCTGCCCTGGCACCACTCTGGACAGCGTTCGCTCGCATGGGTGTTAGTGCCATCGCCGTCTGGGTCTACGCACGTTTTGCCGGAGTTCGACTTTGGCCCGAGCCGGGTGAGAAACGACTGCTCTCTCTGCTCGGTGCCATGTTCACCGTCCAGATCGGGCTGCTTCACTGGGGTGCGGATTGGACCTCGCCTGCCTACGCCGTCACTCTCATCAACACCAACCCGATCTTCGCCAACCTCATCGCGCACTTCTTCGTTCCCGCCGACCGCCTCACCCCCCAACGCACCCTGGGCCTCGCCATCTCTTTCGCGGGAATCTGTTACGTCTCTTTCGGACGCCCCGAGGCCGTCCTAGCCCCGCATCCGCTACTCGGCAACTGGGTCATCATCATCTCGGCCGCCCTCGTCGGTATCCGGACGGTCTATATCCAGCGAATCGTGCAACGCATGCCCGTCACCCGCGCCGTCTTTTGGCAGATGCTCTTCAGCATCCCCTGCTTTGCCATCGGCGGCTGGTTCGCCGGAGACGCCATCCGCGGCCCGTTTGATTGGAGGCCTGCCACCGCCATCCTCTACCAAGGATTCATTGTCGGCGGCGTCGCTCTCGTCCTCTGGGTCAAGCTCCTCAAAGCCCACTCCCCCGGACGCATCTCGGTCTTCTCGTTCGCCACCCCCATGGCCGGCCTCGTCCTCAGCAGCCTCTTCTTCGGCGAACAGATCACCGCCCGCCTCTGGTTCGGCCTGGCGGCCGTAATCACCGGCATCTACCTAGCCGCCAAACCCGCCGACGACATCCCGCGGCCGTAGTTGCTGTGGACCGGCGAGAGACAGCCCGCGTATCCGGGTTGTGTAGAGTCCGAATCGTCGGAGACCACTGGGCAGCAGCTGGAGGTCACCGATCGGCAAGTCTGCGCGCCCGGAGCCTGCGACAGCCTAGTGCACTCGTATAGAATGCCTTCACAATGCGTATCGTTACCTTGCTTCTATTAGCGACCTGCGTTCTCCAGGCTCAAGACTCCACGCAGCCGGGTAAGTTCCACGTAGAACATCCCACACTGCTCAATCTCGGCTTCGAATGGGCAATCGACGGGGACGCGAATCGGAACGCCACCGTTGAAGTTCGCTTCCGCAAGGAGGGGACTGCCGAATGGCAAACGGGGCTGCCACTGTTGCGCATCGGCGGGGAACGTGTGTACCGCGAGCAGTATCAGATGTCCTACACCGTGCCCGACGGCTTTGCGGGCAGCATTCTCAATCTTGAGCCCGACACCAGGTACGAATGTGAGTTCACTCTTAGCGATCCCGACGGCGTCAGCGGCCAAGCGGAACAGCGTCTCACCGTCGCCACGCGGGCAGAGCCAGAGCCTTACCCGGGCGGACGCGTCCTGCACGTTTACCCTGCCGACCATGAAGGCCCGCGCGAGGAGCCAAGCTTTATCGGTCTCAAACACGCGTACTACGGCCCAGGTCGCGGCGATTGGACCTCAGTCCGCACAGTCAAGGCCCAGCCCGGCGACACCCTTCTTATCCACGCCGGCCTTTACCGCCCGGAGCGTCTCAACTATGTCGATCCGCTGAGCGCACCGTTTACTGGTTCCTGGTCGCTTTCATTGAAGGGCACGGCCGAAAAGCCCATCACCATCAAAGCGGCTGGTGATGGCGAGGCGATCTTTGACGGTGGGGGCAACCACCGTCTCGTCGACGTAATGGCAACCGAACACCACATCTTCGAAGGGCTGACATTTCGCAATACCGAAGTCGCCATGTTCGCGGGCGAAAAGGAAGTCATGGGCGCGGTGGCGCTTACCGTCCGCGACTGCCGATTCGAGGACGTAGGTGTCGGCATCTGGACTGAATACGCTGGTTCAAGCGACTTTCTGATCTCCGACAATCTCTTCTTGGGACGTGAAGACCGGATGCGCGTGATCGGTTGGAACCAAGCGGGCAGGCGCTCGGCAGGCATCTACCCGTCGCATCAGTTGCGCAGTTTTTTCGCCATTAAGGTCTACGGCCCCGGACACGTCATCGCCCACAACGCTATTGCCTACTTTCACGACGGCATCTGCATCTCTACCTACGGCCCTCCCGAATCCGATCCTGAGCGGCAGCCTTCGTCCATCGATATTTACAACAACGATATTCACCTCTCCAACGACGACTTCATCGAGTCCGACGGCGGCGTTCACAACATCCGTGTCTATCAAAATCGGGGCGTGAATGCCGGTCACAACGGCTACAGTGCGCAACCGATGTTTGGGGGGCCTGTCTACTTCTACCGCAACCTGCTCTATCACGTCGGTCGTGGCTCCGCCTTCAAACTCAGCGCGATTCCGGCTGGCATTCTCGTCTATCAGAACACCCTCATTGGTGAACAGTCTGCAGGGGGGCCTTACTCAAACGCTCATTTTCGAAACAACTTGTTTCTCGGTCTCGATCGTCCAGATCGCGGCGTCATGACCTGGGGCAATGCAACGGCCAACTACAGTAGCGACTACAACGGCTTTCGCCCCAACCCGGGCGTCAGCCGACAGTACACATGGCTCGCGCCTGAACCCGGCGAGACCACGTACGAGCCCGATAGTAGCGACCGGCGAAGCTTCGCCACGCTCGCCGAGTTCCAGCAGGCGACCGGGCAGGAAGCCCACGGCGTTGAACTGGACTACGACATCTTCGCGGATCTCGCTCCGCCAGACATCACTCGCCGCCATCACGTTTACCATTCGATGGATCTGAATTTCCAGCTACGGGCGGGCTCTAAAGCCATCGATGCCGGACAGGTTCTGCCAACGATTAACGATGGCTTTGCCGGGGCAGCCCCTGACCTGGGTGCCCTTGAGCTTGGCCGAGACGAACCGCATTACGGTCCCCGCTGGATTACCTGGATGCCGTTCTACAGGTGAGGGAATCGCTCGTGGACCCGAGAGCAGCCTTTGTGTACTCGCGTCGACTAACCTGTCCCTGGTTTAGCTGTCTCAACGATGGGGTGCACTCGACACCCTTGACCGTCCACGTACACCCAGTTAGGCACCGACCAACTCCCTCGTCTCGAGGTAAGAGTCCCAAGCTGCCTCGACCCTCAGATCATCCGGCAAGCTATCGAGTTCCAGCAATCGCTCAACGATTCCATGGCGACAATGTGAGCACGGTCTTCGGTCATAGAGTGCCAGCAGCAGTTCCCGCTCGACTTCTTCGTTCGGATGCGACTTGAAGAACTTGTCGAGGCTCATGCCGATGCTGTGAAGAGCCTCGGTGTCGCGTTCTTCCAGGCTCCATCTCTTGACCAACTCGTGGTCGCCCAGACCGAAGTTGTTCACGAGCATGCCGATCGACCAGCCCCGATCCCACTCGTCGCCCTCGGCCAGATCCAGTGCATACTGACGGACCTTGTCACTCTCCACCTGGGCCAACGCTGTCAAGGCCATATTTGGAAGCGGGTGATCCATGTTCTTGACGAATCGGATGAGGCAGTCTGGGTCGAGGGGAAATGCCCGTCGCCTTAAGATGCGTAGGCAGAGTTGAATTCTACGCGGGTCTGTCTCACGCATCAGGTCTGACGCTGCGCACTCTAGTTCGACTGCGGCCGCTCTCATGCCCCAACCGGTTAAGCCACTCGCAACTTTTCCAGGATCCGCGCTTAAACGAAGCTCTTCGTAAGACAGTCCAGAAAAGTCCTCGGGCTCGTGGCCGCGTGAATCAGCCATGTTTGCTTCGATGGCATCCAGGTAGCCCGCGACGTTGTCATTTGTCCTTGCTCGTTCTCTAACGGCGGTCCACACCGCCTCCTTGCCAAGATCGAACTCTGCGGCCGAGATGAGGTAGTCGTGCTTCCAGCGCTCGTCGTCCGCAACGAGTCCGCAGCCGATTCGGTCCATCGCGAAGAGTAGTCCCGACATCCCGTCGAGATCGATGAACGCCTCAGCGAAGGGCGTCTCACTCGCTGTGCCGAGATGGGCATCAAACGCCTCAACCATTGCGCGCCGAGCATCTGCGTCACCATCCATAGCTAGCGTACCGGCGATTGCGATGCGGTGGAGTGCATGCTGTGTGCCCGCGTCGGCTGCGAGCGCATCAAGAACATTGGCTATGTAGAACGAAGAGTCAACTGTGCGCCACACGATGTCGAGCATGTACTGCGAGCGACTACCCTCGATCTGGGGGTCACGCGCTCTGTTGTAACGACACGCGTCGAGAACTACTTCGGCAAACCGATCCGGCAGCGGCCCATCTACATGCAGCACCGCCCGTCCAAGCCCGAGTGCAACCGCGTGCCGAAACTCGTCTATATCCACCTGGCCAGTATGGGGTTAGAGCCAGACAGCTTCAATACGCCGCCCCTACTGCTCCCGCCGCAGCCAGACTCAACGCGCCCCACACCACGATACTCAACACCGAACCCACGCTCGCCCCCAACCCGATGCGGATACCCATCTCACGCGTGCACGCCACCCCACGGCGTCGCGTCCTACCATGAGCCCAAGATGCCCCGACTCACCGACCTCAAGGAAACCTCCCTCTACGTCGATGACCTCGAACGCGCCCGGAGCTTCTATGTCGACATCCTCGACCTTGAGATCCTCTGGTCCGACGAACGCCTCTGCGCGCTCGACATCGCTGGTCGCCACGTCCTGCTGCTCTTCCTACGCGGCGCCTCGAACGAAGAAATTCAACTACCTGGCGGAATGATCCCTGCCCACGACGGCTCCGGTCCCATCCACGCTGGCTTTGCCGTCGAACTCGAAGACCTCCCCGCCTGGGAATCCCAGCTTCAAACCGCTAGCGTCGAGATCGTCAGCCGCGTCTCTTGGCCCCGCGGCGGCCAGAGCATCTACTTCCATGATCCCGACGGCCACCTTCTCGAACTCCTTACCCCCGGCGTCTGGACCATCTACTAACGGAAGCAAAGAGAACGGAGCCATTCCGTGAGCGCCGTTTTTCAGAACGTGACTGCTACTGCCTCATTTGATCCCACAATGACTTCCCTTCGGGACGTTGGAGCTTGACGCCCAACAGGTCGGCGAGCGTTGGAGCGATGTCGAGCATCTGCATTTCCGGCAGAGTTCGCGGTCGAATTCCCGGACCCCACAGCACGAAGGATGCCCGGTAGTCATGCCGGGTAGGCCACATACCGTGACGTCCGCGCCGGATGGCCTCGCTGATCGCAGGTCCTCCGGTACCTTTCACAGCACTAACGCCGTGCGCTGTCTCAAAGGCGGCAGCCCAATGCTTCAGGGTCGGCGCTAGGCGATGCACCTCTTCAATGGATACCTCCCGCGCCAGCGGGGAATTCGCTTTGGCGATCAGGGCTCGAAAGTAATCCGCGGCTGGTTTTTCAGACACTCCCACGAGGCCGTCCACTACTTCCACATCAGCTTCGATTCTGGCTTGCTGCAGCAACACCTCGGGCCGCCATATGCGCTCACGTGTTTCAAACCCATGGTCGGAAACTATCGCGACGTAGCTGTCCTCAGGCAGAACAGCCAACACCTTCGCGAGTAATTCGTCCTGGTGTTCGAGAGTCTCTTTGGCGTGCCCGGAGAACGCGCCGGTCTGATGCTGCGCGGTGTCGAGGTCGCCGAGGTGCCACAACGTCAGCTCCGGTCTCTCCGTCTCCAAGAGGAAACGCACAGCGATTGCCGCCTGTTCGTCGGTGAAATCCTTGCCACCGAAAGACGAATCTCGACTCCGAATCTTCTCTACCAACCCAGGTGTTGCCTGGCGAGCCACCGGCGCGAAGGCATACGGCTTGATCGACGGGTCGTCCCAAAACTCGGGCAAGTTGAAGTCGATCTTTCCTCCGGCGGTCACCGGCCACCATACGGCGGCGGTTTTCAGTCCTTTCTCGCCCGCCAACTCCCACAGCGTCTTGCTCTTCAAGAACTCCACGAACCACCAACGTTGACCCGGCTTGCCAGGCTGGTTGTTGGAAACGATACCGTGCTCCCAGGCAGAAACCCCCGTCACCATGGTTGTATGAGAGGGCCAAGTGACTGTCGGCACGATACCGACGACACCGTCGGCGATAGCGCCTTCACGTGCGAGCCGTTTCAACGTGGGTATATTGGCCCCGAGGTGATCAGCGTCGCGGAGCCAGCGATGGTCAAGACCGTCAATCGACACCACCAGTAGCCGGTTCTGTTGCGCAGACAGCGCCCAAGCGCAAAGAAGAAGAAGGAGGATCAGATTTCTCATGAAGGTCAGCCACGAACGGTGAGATGCCGCTGCCATTCTAGCCCGTCCAACGGGAAAGCCCGGAATGTAAATCACCCGACGCTGTTCCGACACTCATCGGAGGCCCACCTTACGTGACTCTTTACATTTCCGGATACAGGAAATGACCCCTGAATGGGCATTCCGACCCCTCAGGAGACCCCCGATTCGGGTCACTTCCTCCAAATCCTATATCGGAAGCTACCGATCGCCCAAACTTGCAGGGTTTTCGTGGAGGGAGAGAGTGGCTGACAATCCTCTAGGTGCAGACCGATTTTCGGTTGCATGAGGACTCACGCGCTGGCTCAAAGCTGAGACGAGAATGTCTGGCTCGGTTATCAGAAGAGTCGCTACGTTTCCGGGGCTAAGGTCCAAGCGCTAGAAGAGCCTAAGAATGCGGTTGCATCTCCGCCCCGACCAACGTAATCTTGGAGCGCCGAACTCTTTGCGCCAGGCCGGCGGTGCGTTCACCAGATATGCAGTTCGGTAGAGGAGGCTCGCGCGTGGCACGCACTAATGTTTCCACCGCGCACGCGTCCGCCGCTCTGGCGCTCGCGATGCTCGTCTACGGCGCTGCGCCGGTGGCCGCGCAGCAAGCCCCGGCTTCCAGAGCGCTCACGATCTATCCGCCAACCGGTCTGCCGATCGTTCCCGTCACGGAAGGCTGGTACGAAAACGACGACGGCTCGGTCACGATATCCTTCGGCTATCACAACAAGAATCAGACCGGGACGCTCGTAATACCGTTCGGCGAAAACAATCGGCTCGAGCCCGCAAGCTACGACGGAATGCAGCCGACTTTCTTCGACCAGGGCCGGCATACCGGAGTATTCACGGTTACGTTGCCTGAAAACGCGCGCCGTGAGAGTGTCTGGTGGCACATCAAGGCCGGCGAGAACGAGGCATACAAGGTGCCGGGTCGCGGCACGAGCGAAGCGTATCAGCTCGACCGGCGTCCGCGCCCGCAGGGCTCGGTGGAGCCGCTGGTATGGTTTGTCGAAGGCGGTGAGCGCAGCTCGGGGCCCGGCGGCATCGTGACTACGCTCGGCCGCTCGGTTCGGACCGGATTGCCGGTCATGCTGAGCGTTCACGCGACGGACCCTTCGCGCCGAGATCCGAACGATCCGCGCTTTCAGGAGCCGGTCGCGCTGTGGGTCAACTGGGCCGTCCATCAGGGTCCCGCGCCGGTAGAATTCACCCGGCATGAATCGACGCCAGTGCCGGAACCCGCGGAATCGTCTCCGAGACCGAGGCGGCGCAGGCGGGCGCCACAGCCGCAGGATGTGACGCTGCCGCAGGGCTCCGGTACCGCAAGCATATACGCCACTTTTGCCGAACCCGGCGAATACATGCTAAGAATTCAGGTCGATAATTGGGCAGCTCCGGATAGCGCCGAACCAGATCAGTGTTGTTGGACAAACGTTTACCAGCACGTCACGGTCATGAGGGAAAACGAATGACGGGCGCGACCGCCATGATTACCGCAATCGTCGCAAGACGTTGCCGGAGGACACGACAAATGAAATCGCTGAAGTTCAGGAACGCAACGCAGTCGCTGACATCGAAGTTGGTCGCTGTGGGCGTGATCGCCATGACGGCGTTCGGCACGCATCTGCAAAGTCAGACGCAGTCGGCGCCGATCGAGGAAGTCACCTACCGGAGTCACGTGGCCTCCATCATCAACGAAAAATGCGTGGTCTGTCATCGTGAGGGCGGTATTGCCCCAATGCAGTTCACTTCGTACGAGCAGGTGCGGCCTTGGGCGCCGGTCATCGGCCATAAGGTGGAGCGCCGGGAAATGCCGCCGTATGCATACGACCAGGGCATCGGCATTCAGCATCTGATCGGCGACTGGCGCCTCGAGCAAAGCGATATCGACACGATAACCGCCTGGGTCGGGCAGGGGGCGCCGGAAGGCAACGCCGACGTCTCCGTGCCACCGGCAATCGTCCGGAGCCTTGAACAATGGAATTTCGAGGAGCAGCTCGGACCGCCGCATCTCGTGCTAGCGTCCGAGCCCATCGACATCCCGGCCACCGGAAACGACATGTGGCACAGGCCCTATACGCTGACGGGGCTCGGCGACAGGCGCTGCATCAAGGCGATGCAGGTCAAGCCGAAAGGCGCCGCCCAGGCCGTCGTTCACCACGCAAATTCCAGTGTGGAAGTGCCGCAGGACGACGGCTCCTACGAACGCTTCAGCCAGCTGACCGAGTACGCCATGGGCAAGTGGGGCGAGATGATGCCCGACGGCGTGTGCCGCACCCTGCCGCCGAACGGGCGGATTGCCTGGGACATTCACATGTATCCTGGCGGCTTGGGTGCGATGGCGCCGGGACAGATGATCGAGGCCAACGTCGTCGAGCTCGGTATCTGGTTTTACGACGAGGGCTACCAGGATCAGGCCAGATACAAGCAGGATCTCAAGCTGTACCGCCTGGGCCCACAGGTTGACCTGGCCATTCCGCCCCACGGCTACGAGATGACTCAGGGCTTTCATTCCTTCGACCATCCCGTGCGCATCGACAGTTTCCAACCGCACGGCCACCTGCGCATGCGGGCAGCATCGTTCGAGATTTTCTATCCGCAAACGGGGCGTACGGAGCCGATCAGCCAGGTCTCGAATTGGAGCGCAGTGTGGCACCACAGTCACTTATACGAGCCGGATGTTGCGCCGCTGGTTCCGACCGGTGCGGTGCTCGTGTTGAAACAGTGGTACGACAATACTGCACAGAACCCGAACAACCCGGATCCGGATCAATGGGTCATGGGAGGGAGCCGTACCGCGGATGAGATGACCCATGTCTGGCTGGCGGTGACCCATCTCGACGAAGCGGGTTATCAGGAACTGCTCGCCGAGCGGGAGCAGGCCCAGACCGAGGGGAACGTGGTGACTTCGGCCAGATGAGGAGCCGGCCGTTTCGACAGCGCATGCGGCAGTCGGCTGCGCTGGCGCGGCTGGCGCTCGGCCTGGTGCTACTGACAACCGGCGCCGCGTTCTCCCAGACTGCCGGTGATGAGCTGCGCAGTGAGTACGGAGATCTCGGAACTCTGCTCGACGCGGCCTGGCTCGCCCGGGCTCGGACATTCGAGGCAATCATCGGCATCGACGGATCCCCCACTGCAAGCGAGGCGCGCGAACGGTTTGCGGAAAACCTGCGGATGCGCGCCAACATGTCGATGGCCGACATGATGGTCATGATGCGGTCGTACGACGGCATGGAAATGCCGGGGTCATACGACGAACTCGAATTCCCGGCCAGCAACGAGCTCACGGAATCGCTCCTGTCGACGCATTCACGACGCGAAGTTCGCAACGCTTACGAGGATTCGTCGCTTCCGGCCCGGGCCGTGGAAGTCCTCCGGCGCGGACACCAGTTCGAAACACGCGTATTCGACATACTGGTCGCGGAGTCCGTTCGTGATAGACCCGCCGCGCTCGCCGCCGCAGTGGACGCCTATCTTGTCGAAAGCCTCTCGGTCCCGGCCAGACCGAAGCCGGCGGCTCTGTTGCTAGCCCACGCGCATGCCGGGGCCTTCGTCGAAGGCTTCCCGAGGTTAAGCGGCATTGCCTGGTCCAGTCAGTGGCTGCGGCTGGCGGCAATGGAGGCGATCATTTTCGAGCAGCGGGGCGCCAGCGACTGGGGAAGCGTTGCCACGGTCGAGGCGCGTTTCCGCGGCAAGCTCTCCGACGCCGGACAGAACGGATCGCCCGTGCCTGTCGAAATGCCGATGGTTCCGGCGATTGCTCCGACGCTGTTTTCGCTGAGTCCGCAGGCGGCCATCATCCTGGACAATCTGAATATGCTCAGCAGTATCGTGGCCGACGTGCTTGCTTATCCAAATCTCGACAACAAACCGGCCAGGATCGATGCACTCGTCGCTGAGTTTACGAACCACGCGGGGAGCGCTGACCCGACGATCGACTACCTCGTTTCAGCACTTCGCGCCGGTATCTACAATCAGGGTGGTCCAGCGGTCGGCGAGCTCGCGCAGTCCGAGCGCAACCGATCTCGCATGGAGATGGGGATGCGGCACTTTATGATCATGCCGGTTCCCTAGAATTCGGTCGCGTTAGCGCTCGCCGGCCGGCCACGGCGCGCCCTGGTTCGCCGCGCTGACGGGGCGGAGGCCCTGATAGACGAATTTCTGAGCGCGCTTGCCTTCGTACGTCTCCGTCGTGTGCTTGTGGCGGATGGCAGCGCGTCCGAACCCATCACATTCCTGGCAACTCCGGCCGTCGAACGAGCGCCGAAGCTTTCGCCGGACGGCCGCTTCGTGGCCTATAGATCCGACGAATCAGGGCGTGATGAGATCTATCTGCGGCCACTTCCCGAAGGCGCCGGCAGATGGCAGGCGTCGGTCGATGGCGGAACCAAGCCGCGCTGGAGCCGAGCCGGCAGGGAGTTGTACTACGTACAGGGCGGCACCGTCTTGATGAGCGTTTCGGTCTCGACCGGGCAGGGAGTTGCGCTGGGACAACCGCAGCAACTTTTTCAGTCCGGCGACCTGCGCTCCACCAACTCACCGCCGACGTACGACGTTTCCCCCGACGGCCAGAGGTTCGTAACCGTCTCGCGGGTCACCTCCACCGAGCAGAGCGAGCCGGAACCTCCCAAGATCCGCATCGTCGGGAACTGGTACGAAGAGTTCCGCAACCGCGAGCGGTAGAGACCGCGCGGGAATCGCAGCCTAGATGATTCCCCGAGTAACTTCCTACAAGTCCTGCCGGCTCAAGCGGTCAACGCAACACAAGCGTCAAAGCGTTCTGCTGGAGTTTCAAACTCCAGCGTCTTGCGGGGCCGTCCGTTCAGCCTGCGAGCGATCCTGTCCAGGTGCTCTTGTGAGTGTACGGATAAGTCGGTTCCCTTGGGGAAGTACTGTCTCAACAGACCGTTCGTGTTCTCGTTCGATCCGCGTTGCCAGGGGCTCTGCGGATCGCAGAAGTACACGTCGATGTCCGTCGCTAGGGTGAAGCGTTTGTGGTCGGCCATCTCCAGCCCGCGGTCCCAAGTCAGCGACTTGTAGAGCACGCCCGGCAATTGCCGGGCGTGCTCGATCAGCGCCGAGACGACGGTTGCGGTGTCCTTGCCGGAGACCTTCACCAACATCACATAACGGGTGTGACGTTCGACCAGGGTGACGATGTAGGTGTTGTTCGATCCGGCTAGAAGATCCCCTTCCCAGTGACCGGGTACGGCCCGGTCTTCGACCGAGGCCGGGCGTTCACTAATCGAGATCAGATCTCGAATCTGTCCGCCGCCACGGCCCTTGCGGCTGGCCTGCGGGGAGCGGCGAATCGTGCGCTTGGAACGCAGACACAGGGTCAGTTCTTTCTTCAAAGCCCCACGGGCTTGGATGAAAAGACTGCGATAGATCGTTTCGTGTGACACGTAAAGTGACTCGCGGCCCGGATAGGTCCGTTTCAGCCAGCCGGCAATCTGTTGCGGAGCCCAGTCCTCGCGCAGCTTCTCTTCAACCAACTGGCGGAGCTGGGGACAGCGTAGCAGCCGACACGACTTGGGACGCTGTGCTCGCTTCCTGGCCTGCTTGTCCGCCTCTGCCGCCCGATAGCGGTTCGAACCTCCGTTGCGGCGGACCTCGCGGCTCAGGGTCGATGGCGCACGACTCAGCCTGCGGGCGATCTGTCGCAGCGACTGCCCACAGGCAAGGCCTCGGGAGACCTCCTCCCGCTCCGCCAACGTCAACGCCTGAGGCGAGCGGCAGCGCGTTCGCGGGCGGATGCCGCCGTAGCGCAACAGCAGCCAGTAAACCGACGGACCTCTGTCCATTACACGGGCGATCGTCTTCGACGACTCTCCGCGTCCCCAGCGATCCCACACCTCAGCGAACTCCGCCGCCGTGTACCTCCGCCTCTTCCTCGTCTGTTCCTTCTGTTCTTCTTGCATCTACTTCTCCTTCTCGGTGAAGTGTTGCATCGACCCCTTGAGACCACCCCGGTTAGAGGCAACGACTGACTCTTGCCTGCCGACCAGCAATCTCCGGACCACTTGCGTCATGAGCGAGTCCCGGAGAAGTGGTGGTCTCAAGCGGTCGACGCAACACCCGTCGCGAAGGGAGAACGTGACGCGTAAGCGGAAGAAAGCAAAGGGGAAGAGACGAGGGCGCCTCGCTCTCGTATGCATGTCATTGCAGTGCAACGAGTTACGCAATTGCGATTAGTGGCTTCCGCTGGTCGGCAAGCCCCTTGCCGCTCTCACCGCTAAGACATTTCTGTTGAACGACTTAGCCCTAGTGTTGCGTTGACCGGTTGAGCCGGCAGTCCTTCTGGGACAGGGGCTTCGAATCCGAAATCGAAAGCTGCCTATCGTCATAATGCCAGCTTATCTAACCCTAGATATCTATTAATTTGCATTATGACAATGCGACTTGCTTAACTAAGTCAGAGAAGGACCGAGGACGAAACGAGTGAGTCAACCGCGCACATTACTAGAAAAAATTTGGGACGACCACGTCGTCGTCCACGAGCCGGGTTCTCCGGCTGTTCTCTACATCGATCTGCACCTCGTGCATGAGGTGACATCGCCGCAGGCGTTCCAGGGACTCCGTGATCGCGGGCTCAAGGTTCGTCGCCCCGACCACACGATGGCGACGCTCGACCACAGTATTCCGACCACGGACACTCGGCTGCAGATTATCCCCGACGAGATCGCGCGTAAGCAGATCGAGCAGATGCGCATCAACTGCAAAGAGTTTGATGTGCCACTGGCTGATCTCGGCTCCATCGACCAAGGCATCATCCATGTCATCGGACCCGAATTGGGGCTCACCCAACCCGGACTGACCGCAGTCTGTGGCGATAGTCATACGTCCACTCACGGCGCGTTTGGCGCGTTGGCCTTCGGCGTGGGCACGACCGAAGTCGAGCACGTACTAGCTACTCAGTGCCTGCTGCAGCACAAGCCCAAGAGCTACGAGGTTCGCTTCGAAGGTGCTGCACCGAAAGGCGTTACGGCCAAGGATTTGATCTTGGGACTGATTGCACAGATCGGCGTGGGTGGTGGCACCGGTCACGTTTTTGAGTTCACCGGCGAGGCTATTCGATCACTGTCGATGGAAGGCCGCATGACGGTCTGTAACATGTCGATCGAGGCAGGCGCCCGCGCTGGCCTTATCGCCCCGGACGAAACCACATTCGAATACTTGAAAGGCCGCCCGCGGGCACCACAAGGTGCTGCGTGGGACGAAGCTGTCGAGCGCTGGAAGGGCCTCGTCAGCGACGAAGGTGCCCATTACGACAAGACGGTCACGGTAGACGTCGCCAAGTTGGAGCCGATGATTACCTATGGCACCAACCCCGGCCAGGGCGTTGGCATTACGCAACCAGTTCCAGACCCGGCGTCGATCGCCGATCCGTCACAAGCTGCAGGACTCCAGAAGTCCCTCGACTACATGGCGCTTGAGGCTGGTCAGCCCATCCTAGGTAAGCCGATCGACGTTGTCTTCATCGGCAGCTGTACCAATTCGCGTATTGGTGATCTGCGCGATGCTGCCGCTGTCTTCAAAGGACACAAGGTCGCGCCTGGCGTCCGCGCCATGATCGTGCCTGGTTCTGAAAAGATCAAGAAGCAGGCCGAGGAAGAAGGTCTGCCCGAGATCTTTCGGGCCGCTGGTGCCGAGTGGCGTGAGGCTGGCTGCTCGATGTGTATCGCGATGAATGGCGATCAGTTGAGCCCCGGACAATACAGCGTTTCGACCAGCAACAGGAACTTCGAAGGCCGGCAGGGCAAGGGTGGCAGGACTTTCCTCGCCAGTCCGATCACTGCGGCTGCCTCTGCCATCAAGGGCGCGGTGGCCGACCCCCGAGAGTTCCTTTCCTAAGAGTTTCGCGAGTAGAGAGAGCAAGCAATGCAGCCGATTACTAAGTTCAGCGGCAAGGCGACAGCGCTGCCGATCCAGGACATCGATACCGACCAGATCATTCCGGCCCGCTATCTCAAGACGATCAGCAAAGACAGGCTTGAGAAGAACCTCTTCAACGACTGGCGCTACTTGCCGTCTGGCGATCCGAACCCTGACTTCGTCCTCAACAAGCCAGAGCATGCGGGCACATCGATCCTGATTGCTGGCGACAACTTTGGCTGCGGTTCGTCACGCGAGCATGCCCCGTGGGCACTTACCGGCTTCGGACTGCAAGCGATTATTAGTACCTCTTTCGCCGACATTTTCTGCAACAACTCGCTGAAGAACGGCCTGTTGCCGATCGTCGTCGACGCGACGACCTACGCCGCGCTGCTCTCCTTGGCGGAAGATCCGAACCTCGAACTCACCGTCGACCTCGAAGGCCAACGGCTTATCCTGCCCGACGGAACCAGCGTCGAATTTCCGATCGACGCGTTCTCGAAGAAGTGTTTGCTCGCAGGCGTTGACCAGTTGGGTTATCTCGAAAGTCATATGGCTGCGGTTAAGGCCTACGAATCTCGCGTCGGCGACCGCGTACAGTCCTTCTAGGTGGCATGTACCAGACCCAGGACCAAATAGTTTTGGGTGCGCCAGTACGAGAGTTTGACCCCTTGATTGAACCTGAAGGGCTATTGAGGATCTAAGGGGAAGACCTCAGACTAGGGGGCATGGATGACTGCCCTTCAGCCGAGATTCATCAAGTTGGCAACCAGATGATTCATTTGGCTCGGGAACGAATCGAAAACTCCGACGAGTATCTCGGTTTGATCGAAGGTGGCGGGATCTGTCTGGCCAACTCGTTCCTCACCCCCGAGGAAGCGGATGGCTGGTTGCAGCGCATGTTTGCGCGCCTCTACACGCAGCACAAATGCGGCCTCGGCTGCATGAAGATGCCTGGCTCCGAGTTTCTCTGCAACACTGCCGAGCTTGAGCGAATACTGAAACTCGAAGACCCCCGCCTGCGCTAGTACAGGCCGCAACTAGCCTATCCTCGAAGGATGCAGACGCCTTGGGGTCCGATCGCGGTTCACGACGCTCACGTTCATCTGTTCTCTCATCGATTTTTTGAGGCGCTCCGCTCTCAGCGAGTCGCTTTCGCACCGGATGAAAGTACCGAATCCATGGTCGAGGGTTTGGGCTGGGAGCCTCCACCCGACGATGCCAGTGAACTCGCCGACCGTTGGGTCAAAGAACTCGATCGACACGGCGTCGACCGCTCTACGCTCATAGCGAGTGTCCCCGGTGACGAGCTATCCGCGGCAGCAGCTGTAGCGGCGCATCCGGATAGGTTCTGGGGCTATTTCCTCTTCGATCCGACTCAGCCTGATGCAGGCAAACGGGCGAGCCGCGCGTTTGACGAGCAGGGTCTTCGCGGCCTGTGCCTGTTCCCGGCGATGCAACGATTTTCCCCACACGATGAACGCCTCGCTCCGGTCTATGAAGCAGCGGCCGCTCGGCCTGGAACGGTCGTCTTCGTGCATTGCGGCGTGTTGAGCATCGGCGTCCGCAAGAAGCTGGGCCTGGCCTCCAAGTTCGACATGAGCTTTGCGAATCCGCTCGATCTCCATCGGGTGGCCCTAGAGCACCCGACCGCGAATTTCGTGATCCCCCACTTCGGCGCGGGGTTCTTTCGGGAAGCGCTGATGCTCGCCGACCTCTGCCCAAACGTCTTCCTCGACACATCAAGCAGCAATTCTTGGGTGAAGTACCTAACGCCTCCGCCCTCTCTCGAAGACGTCTTCCGCCAGGCACTCGATGTCGTCGGCCCCGAGCGGTTGCTGTTCGGATCGGATTCGTCGTTTTTCCCTCGCGGCTGGAATCGAGAAGTCTTCGATCAGCAGGTACAAGCACTCCATAACCTCGGCGTGTCGACAGAGGCCGCCGCGAAGATCTTTGGTGGCAACCTGCAGCGACTACTAGCACCTGCCGTCTAGCGGTACGGGCGTGTTAGCATGCGGGGCTTTGAGGAGGCTTGATCAGTGGGCTTGAAGATTGGTTTGATTGGCGGTGGATTCATGTCCGGTGTGCATCGCGGAAACTTGGATCGCGATGACCGCGTGGAGGTTTGCGGTATTTTCGACATCGACCCCACTCGGGCCGGTGCATTGGCCGTCGCCAGCGTCGACGAGTTGCTCGATAAGTCTGATGCTGTCTACATTGCTTCGCCGAATACGACGCATGTTGAGACCGCGCTGAAGGCTCTCGCCGCCGACAGGCACGTCTTCTGCGAAAAGCCGATGGCGACGACGCTGGAGGACGCTCAGCGCCTCCACGAAGCTGCGACGGCCTCTAGCAAGGTCTTTCAAGTCGGACACAACCGGCGATTCGCGCCTGTCTACAAGCAGGTCAAGCAACTGCTCGAAGCCTCACCCGCGCACTGCGCCCACATCAAGATGAATCGCGGCGAACTGCTCAACCCAGCCTGGGTCGGCGACGCGACGGTGACCGGTGGCTTTCTGTTCGAGACGCCGATCCATATGTTCGACATGATGCGGTTTCTGATGGGCGAGATCGCATCGGTCCAGGCGCGGGAGAGTCGCAAAGACGATTTTTCGATGTTGGTCGAGTTCGAGAGCGGCGTCCATGTGACGTTTGTGACTTCCGCGGACACGGGTTGGTTCTTCCCCTACGAAAGCGTGGAGATCTACGGCGAGTACTCGACGATCCGCACCGAAGAGATGGAAAAGATCGAGTGGCGCAGTGGCCTCGATGTGCCGACTAGCGTTGAGAATTTCGCCAACCTGACTCGCGAAGAAAAATGGGGTTTTGCCGAAGGCGACCGACTCTTCGTCGATGCGATCCTCGCAGGCGGCGAACCACCAGTGAACTCTTACGACGGCCTCAAGTCTGTTGAGATGACGATGGCTGTTTATCGCAGCGCGAAAGAGAAGACCGCTGTGCGGTTAGAGCTTTAGTTAGGGGTTCCGCCTGAAGGCTGCCGACCGTGCCTTCGGGCTACTGTAAATACGTGGAAACGATCACCAAAGCCGTCACGCTTGCCGCCGGGCGCGGCACGCGCATGAAGGGGCTCACTGCCGATTGCCCCAAGCCTATGCTGTCGCTGGGCGACCGGCCCATGTTGGCGCATCAGATCGAACGTCTTGAAGAGGCGGGTATTCGGGATATCTTGATTATCGTCGGCTACAAGGCTGAGATCGTCAAAGACTACTTCGCCGAGCATCCGCCCGCGATGGCTACGCTCTCGTACGTCACTCAAATCAAACAAGACGGCACTGGAAGCGCGGCTCTGCTGGCTCGCAAGTTCGTTGGTGATGACGGCTTCTTGATGGTTTACGGAGACAACCTGGTCGACTCGGCCGTCTATAGCGAAATGATTTCCCGCGCTGATGGTGCCGAGATGGTGCTGTCAGTGAAGTGGGTCGAGGACCCTTACCAAGGCGGAGCGGTCTACACCGACGGTGATCGTGTTACCAAGATCATTGAGAAGCCGGAACAGGGCACTTCGACGACGAACTGGAACAACGCGGGTATCTACATTTTTCGCCCGTCGGTGTTTGCTGCCCAAGAGAGAATGGGCCTTTCGCCGCGCGGTGAGTACGAGCTGACCGACGCGGTTCACGAGGTCGTCAACTCTGGAAAACCGGTCTCATGGTATGCCATTGAAGGTTTTTGGCGCGATGTTGGTCGACCTGAAGATCTCTCGCACGCCACCGAGTTTGTGGAAGACGAATAGAGCGGGCGCCCCGCTTTTCCGCCCACTAGCGTGGGTGCTGATCTACTGCGTTTAGCTTCAGGTTTAGACATAGGCTCGCCAGAAGGCTCGTCAACGATCGCTTTCCCGCAGGGCCGCGCCCCACGAAGGCGGGACTAGCGCCGCGCTAGCGGCAGCCAGCCTTTGCGGGCTACTACTTCGATTAGGTTCAGGAGGAGGCCTAAGGCTAGTAGCAGTGGCCAGAGGTCAAACTGGGTACGGATGGCCGGGGCGGTGGTGTTGGCGGTTTGCTCGGGGGTGGGGTTGAAGAGGCCGCCGGTGGCGGAGGCGATGCTACGGAGTAGGTCCGGGTCTGAGCCGTAGTGGGTGAGTTCTTCGTTTTCGCGATAGAAGCCTGCTTCGGGGAAGCCGTCGGTCTCGTCGGCGGGGCTAATGCGAAACAGACCGAAGCGGTCGCCGATGGGGGCGCGGGTTGCGTAGATGTTTGCCGAGGTTCGTTCTAACTCGGCTGTGGCACGGAATCCGTTCGGGCCGGAGATGAAAATCTCGGGTAGCTCGTCGGGCTCTTCGCCGTCGTAGTTGTACGTCGTGACCAGCTCGCGGGTAGCGGCGTCAAACTGGACGTCCACTTGTTCTCGAGGCGTGCGGGGGAGCAGGTCGCGGGCGATGTTGCCCCAAAAGCGGTCGAAGCCAGACCATGCGGTCCAGTTGGCTGCCCAGCGATCGCGCGCGTCGGAGGTGAAGACGGCGGAACGTCCGACACCATATTGCCAGCGGACGAGTAGCGGATCTCTCTCGTCGTCGTCGACGGCGAGAATCGTCTCGGCTGATGGCTTGCTCTCAAAACGTACGCGACCCAGAAGCGGCCCAGCGTCGGCCAACGCGACTCCGTCGAGGATGTCGGCGGACTCGATGATGAGAGGTTCGAACTCTTGCTCGGTGACGGACGAACCTGTATGCTCCATCACGTCCCGCAAGACCACCTGAGCGAGTTGCGAGACGTCGAGTACGGCGTAGAAACGGCCGAGCGCGGTTGCGGCGATGCGCTCGAGATAGGAGCGGTTGACGTCGCGGCCGAGGCCGATGGTGGAGATGGTGACTTCTTCATCGACAGCGAGTTTCGCTATCTCGATACTGTCGCCTTCTTCTGAAATACCGTCAGTGAGCAGCAGGATGTGACGATAAACCGCGTCGCGCGGCAGGATACCCAGGTAGGCCTCTTTGAGGGCGGGCGCGATCTGGGTTCCGCCGTCGGCGATGACTCCAGCGATTAACTGCTTGAGCTGGTCGGGGTTGTCGTTGGTGCGTGGGGGGAAGGCCCACTCAAAGCTGTTGTCGAAGACGAGAATGCCCACCTGGTCGACCCTTCTCAAGTTGTCGACGACACCCATCGCGGACTGGCGGGCGAGATCCATCTTGCGGCCTTCCATAGAGGAGGACTTGTCGAGTACGAGGACGACCGCAGTGCTCTCGGGCGAACGTGGCGGCGCGAGATTGGCGGGCAGCATACGCTGCAGTGGGTCGTTAACATTCTCGTTGCGTTCGGCGTAGACGTTCCGCTCGCCAGCGATGAGCAGAAAGCCTCCACCGGCGGAGACAAACTCCTCAAGCTCGGTTTTTAGGCGCATGGGCCAGGCTTCGTAGTTCTGGTTGTCGGCAATGACGAGGTCGTAGGTGGCGCGTAGCGGCGTGTTGTTGCGGCGTCGGGCATCAGTCTCGAATCCGTTGGCTTCAAGTACTCCCGGGATGTGCGCGCCTGCTCCCGCGTCGGTGAGGAGAAGTGCGCGCGGACGCACAAAGCGGATGGCTATGGCGAAGGTGAGCTCGCCTGCGTCACCGCCGTCGACAAAGCCGCGAATCAGCGTCGCGCCGGTCGTTCGCAGCCGCGCTTGCACTCGCAGATAGTTGGTCCCAGCGATGAGTTCAGCCCGGGAAGAGCCGATCGAGACGCCTTCGGCTTCGAGACGGACTTCGACAGAGACGGCTTCGGGGGTTTCGATGGCGAGGCTGATCGGGAACAGTTCGCCGTAGTAAGCCTGGGCCGGAGCATCTGCGGCGATGAGATTCAGTTGGGGCGTGGCGCGACCTGCGAGCGCGACGGTGTCGATGGGGACACCGCGTTGGCGGGCTTGGGAGATGGCACGTTCGACAACGCCCAGGTTCTCGAGTCCGTCGGAGAGCAAGGCGATGCGGGGAGCGCGATCAGGCGGCAGGGCGGAGAGAGCGCCTTCGATGGCGAGTTCGAGGTTGGTGCCTCCGGCGTCGCTGTTGGCTGCTGTGGTCTCGCTAGTGCGCCGGACTCCAGAATCGAAGTCGATGACGCGCACGACGGCATCATCGGTTGCGGCGCGCAGACGATCGATGAATTGACGCTGCTGCTCGCGCTGAGTGGCCGGGATACTGGCGGATACGTCGGCCACGACGGCGATCCCTGAGCGTTGTTCCCAGGTCTGCCATTGTGGCTCTGCAAGGGCGAGCAGGATGCAGACAAACGACGCGGTTTTCAACAGTAGGGCGCTGCGGCGATGGCTGGTCCGCCACTCCCACGCTGCCCAAGCCAGCGGGAGCAGAGCGGCAGCGAGCAACCAGCTATGCGCGACGCTCAATGGGTTGCCTCACTAGTTGGTGCCGCTACAAATCGCGACGGGTCGCCAAACCAGCGCCAGTCGATGAACAACAGGGCAAGCGCGAGCAGGGATAGCCAGGGCCAGAAGGCGATGCCCGTGATTCCACCGGCGGCGGTCGGCACGCCGCGTCGCACGGCGGGCGGCGGTTCCCAGATGGTTTGCCCGGGCGCGGGCAGCGTCATGGAGATGCGCGAGTTCTGCGAGGGTGTGGTGACCCGAAGGGTGCCGGGCTCGGAGCGATAGAGGCGTAGATCGTCGCCGTGACGGAACCAGATGGGGCGCAGCCCGCTGGCAGTCGAGACGGATACGCGCGAGTCATCATCGGTGCCGAGTGGCACCTGCAGGACGCCGGGCGGACGTGCTTCGACGGCGACGGATTGAAATGCCTCGGGCGCAAACCAACTGATGATGTTGGCGAAAAGGAGCGGGCCGGTGAGTCGTCCGGCGGCTGCGGGATCGAGCAGGTCGAAGCCGAGAACGACGAGCCGGTTACCGTCACGTTCGCGGCTGATCGCGATGGGGCCCTCGGTGCTAGTAACCAAGATGACATCACCGGGCTCGGGGTCGAAGACGGAGGCAGCGGAGAGGCGCACGTCGGTTTCTTGTAGGCGTTGAGTGACAGCATGGCCCGGCGCCCATGCGGTAATACGAGGCCGATTGACGCGGCGCGTGATTTCGACGGGCGAGTCACCGGGGCGGGGGTCGATCCAGACTTGGGCGCTGGCGTCGGTCGTACCTCGATCGGCGATTCTCAGAGCCACCCTTGCGTCGTCGTCGGCGATGACGATCGCGGGGTTGGCGGCGATGAGTGTGCGCCATCGCTCGATCCGGGAGGTGTTGAACGCAATGGGGAGTCGCGAGGCGGCGGGCAGCTCTAGGGCGACGCGGTTATTTTCTAGCAGACCGTCGTCGCTCTCGACGTAAGTTTCTAGCGTGCCGGGACTGCTGGTGCGAATGCGGAACTCGACGACTGACGAAGTGCGCGACGCGAGTTGCACCGCGCGTTCGCCAAGTCGGCGTCCGTCGAACTCGACTGTCGCCGTGACGCGGCGAGGAGTGTCGGAGTCGTTGAGGAGTTCGAGGGAGACTTGCCAGACGTCCGGTGCGGTAGGTGGACGAACGGCGGCGAATCGGATGATGCCGACATCATCGAGGCCACCGCGTGCGGGGATGAAACGTAGATACGGTAGATCGGTTAGTGGCTCGGAGCCTGTCGCGATTTGACCCGCTCCGACGTAGGTTGTTTCGCCAAGAGTGGTCGGCGTCGGGCCGTCAATGGGTTCGCCGAGGGCCAGGTAGAGCGAACTCTGGGCGAGTTCGAGTGCGGCGTCGAGGCGTAGCGCGGTCCAACCAGCGTCGAATTCTTCAATCGCTTGGCGCATCCGTTCGCGGTCGATCGTGTAGCCGACGACGACAGAGGGTGCAGCGTCGGCCCGGATAAGTGCGACGGGGTCGGCGGCGGGCAGCGCATCAAGATAGTCGAGTGCGCTCTGACGCGCCTGGTCCATCGCGGTTGCGCCGGTGCTGGTCTGTGAAAGCATCGCGGCAGAGCCGTCGAGGAGGATGGCGTGATGGCGAGGCTCGTCACTGCCTTCCCATTGGAAGTCGGCGATAGCGAGCAGTAGGAGAAGTGCTGCCAGCAGTTGCAGGATGAGCGACCAGGGTTGTTGGATCTTGCGATGCCGACGGGAGACGGCGGGCGCGGAACGCTGTCCCCAGAAGCGGAGGGTGGAGACCCGTATGCGGCGGCGGGAGCGGTCGTAGAAATAGAGCGCAACGAGACCACCGGCTAGGGGAATAAGCACGGTCAAGAACTGGGCCAACGTCAGGTTGAGCAACCCCATGATTTGCTAACGACTCATTGCGTCGATAGAGCTCCGGCTTGAGCGAGAGAGCCGTAGAGGGCGTCCTCGAGTGGCAGGTCGGTGTTGAGGCAGACGTAGCGGCCTTCGTTGCGGACCGCGACCTTTTCAATCGAGGTGCAGTACTCGTCGAATGCCGAGGCATAGGCACGCGCTCCATCGCGGTCAAACTGAACACGCAGTACTTGGCCGGTCTCGGCATCCTCGACTTCGAGCTCGCCGTCCCAGGGCGGTAGGCGGTCTTCGGGGGCGGCAAGTTGTGTGAGGGCGAGTTCATGCCCTTCGGCGGCGAGTCGTTGGAGAGCGGCTGGGCCGTCGCCGTCGTCGAGAAAGTCGGAGATGACGATGGCTAACCCAGGTGTCCGTACCTCGTTGGCGAACCCGCGGACGGCAGCAGAGAAGTCGGACGTGCCCCCGGTTTCCAGGTGTTCGAGGTAGTCAGCTACTTGCGCGTAACGATGCCGGCCGCCTTGCACACGAAAGCTCTCGAAGAGACGGTCGGAAAACGGATAGATGGCGATCGTCTCAAGGCGGACGAGGCCCACGTAAGAGAGAGCGGCGGCAAGTCGGCAAGCGTAGGCAAACTTGGGCTCTCCACCGTCTTCTCCGCCGCAGGCCATCGATTCGCTGACGTCGAGAAGGATGCGAATCGGCGTACGCGGCTCCGTACGGAACATTTTCAGAAAGAGCCGTTCGAGTCGCAAGTAAGCTCGCCAGTTGATGGAGCGTAAGTCATCACCTTGCTGGTAGTGACGGTGATCGAGGAACTCGTGTCCGACGCCTGCGTGTCGCGAGACGTTGCGTCCACCGAGTAGTCCAGCAAAGGATCGGTTCCAGCGCACGGAAAGTCGTTCGAGCCTTTCGAGCGAAGCTCTGTCAATGAGCGGAGACGGCGCTTGCACCGTCCTACTTTAGCGGACCGCTTGTGCGGTGCCGGGCCCGCCTTCAAGGGGTGTGGCCCTTCGGGTGAGCAACGGCAAGTGAGGCTTCCAATGGATCGCACCCACGCGTGTTTGAAAACCCCTGCTGGTGATCGGCTCGTTATACTCGGTGTTGTTGTTCGAGACCTATGTTTTTGGGGGCGAGTAGCGGGCAGTGAGTCTTCGAATCAGCATCCTCGGGAGCGGCAGTAAGGGCAATGCGGCGCTGGTCTCGACCGACCGCGTTCGCGTGCTGGTGGACGCTGGTTTTAGCTTTCGCTCGCTGACCCAACGCCTGGCCGCCATTGGCGAGTCGGCTGACGATCTCGATGCGGTTTTGGTCTCCCATGAACACTCGGACCACATTAAGGGTTTGAGGACGTTGCTCAAGAAACAGAAGAAGCCGACGCCGGTTTACCTGACCCAGCGTACTGCTGGCGAGTTGGAATGGGGAGAACCGAATCCAGCGGTCGAGATGTTCGAAGCCGGGGCGCAGTTGACCATCGGCGATCTCGAAGTCGACACGTTCACGACACCGCATGACGCGATTGATCCGGTGGGGTTTTGTTTCAAGGCGGACGGGTACAAGATCGCCCACGTGACTGACTTGGGTTATCTGACGGAGTCGATCAAGCACCGCATTCATGGGGCGGACATGCTGATCTTGGAATCGAACCACGACCTCGACATGTTGAAGGTGGGGCCGTACCCGTGGTTTGTAAAGCAGCGGGTGATGAGCCGCGTGGGGCATCTGTCGAATGAGGCGGTGTCCGAGTATCTGGCGAGCGGATTTGACCCTGCGACGCGTATCCTGGTGTTAGCTCATCTCAGCGGCAACAATAACCACCCCGAAGTCGCCCGCATGTTTGCTGGTGATGCTTTGGAGAGGAGTGGTGCGTCGGAGACGCGCTTGCTGGTCGCGAAGCCGGATGAGCCCAGCGAGGTTTTTGAGTTTTGATTCCGAGATATACCCGCCCCGAGATGGGCCGCATCTGGTCCGAAGAGAATCGTTTCCGCCAGTGGTTAGAAGTCGAGCTAGCAGCGTCCGAGGCGTTGGCCGAACTCGGCCAAGTTCCGGTCGAGGCGGCGCGGGCATTGCGCAAGCACGCCGACTTTGATGTCGATCGGATCAACGCGATCGAGGCGGAAGTCCGCCACGATGTGATTGCGTTCACTACTGCTGTTTCGGAGAAGATGGCGGCAGCCGGACAAGCAGAACACTCGCGCTGGTTCCATTACGGACTGACGTCCAACGATGTGGTTGATACGGCTCAGGCGTTGGTGATTCAGCAAGCGTCGGAGCCGATTACGCAAGGGATTGAGAAGTTCCGAGAAGTGCTCAAGCGTCGCGCTTGGGAATTCAAGGACGCCGTGATCGTGGGCCGTACGCATGGTGTCCACGCCGAGCCGACGACGTTTGGGCTGAAGGTTGCCAACTGGTACTCGGAGATGAGCCGTCACACGAAGCGGTTTGCCGAGGCGCGTGAACAGATTCGAGTCGGCAAAATCTCTGGGGCGGTAGGCACGTTTGCCCACATTAGTCCCGAGGCGGAGGAGAAGATTTGCGAGCGGCTGGGGCTTGAGGCGGCAGCCATTTCGTCGCAAGTGATTCAGCGCGATCGGCACGCTCATTATCTGTCGACTCTGGGACTGATCGCCGCGACTTGCGACAAGATCGCGACAGAGGTTCGCCACTTGCAGCGGACTGAAGTTCGCGAGGCGCAAGAATATTTTTCGAAGTCGCAGAAGGGCAGCTCGGCGATGCCCCACAAGAAAAACCCGATTACGTCGGAGCAGATCTGCGGGTTGGCTCGCGTGGTGCGTTCGAATGTGCAGGCGGCATATGAAAACGTGGCGCTGTGGCACGAGCGGGACATCTCCCACTCGTCGGTTGAGCGGGTGATCTTGCCCGACTCAACGATCCTTGTCGAGTATCTGCTGGCAAAAACTACAGATTTAGTAGATCGGCTTTTGGTCTACCCGGACCGGATGCGGAAGAATCTCGAGTCGGGCGGTGGGCTGGTCTATTCGGGACAGCTCTTGCTGGAGCTTACCGAAAAGGGCGTCCTGCGCGAAAAGGCGTACCGTATGGTGCAGCGCAACGCGATGCAGGCGTGGGAAGAAGACAGCGACTTCCGGGCCCTGGCGGAGGCCGACCCAGATATCTCCGGCGTGCTTGAGGCGGCTGATTTTGACCACGCGTTCTCGCTGGAGAATCAGTTACGCCACGTAGACGCTATTTTCAAACGAGTGTTTGAAAACCACTAACCTGAATCGTCCGAAAGTCCAAATACTCCTTGGAGAAACGTCCTGCGAAGGATATGATTATCCATAGGACGACGAATGCAGAGTCAGGCAGTTACATCACCTCCATCCATGCCCATCGGTGGCCGCAACGCAGTTCGGATTCTGGTTGTAGCAGATCGATTCGCAGCCCGTTTGGCGCTTAAGGGCGTACTCGAGAGAAGTGGATATCTTGTTGATTCTGCTGCTTCTAGCGCGGAAGCGATGAACAAGATTGAAGCTTCTCAATTCGACTTAGTGTTGTGCGATATTTATGGCGATGCGACTGCTGGTGAACGACTCCGGACACTGGCTCGGAGTCAGCCCTATCGGCCTGCGACCGCACATCTACGGATTTCCGGAGACGGAGCGGGTGGGACTGATGAGGTCTCGGTGGAGCCGGTGAACGTACCCGAGCTTCTGACCGAGATTACCGAGCTTCTGGCGCTCCGCGCGTCGGATCGGGCGATGCGCCTGGCACGAGTCGCCTCCTAGCGACCTCTCGCTGGGGTTCTTCCACTAGCATGTATGCATGCCGCGAGCGTGCCGCACGCTTTTCTTCTTAATCATTGCTCTTGCTGCTCCTGCTCAGGAGCTGACGCTTGAGGCCATCTTTGGTCCGCATGGGCTCGCTGGCCCTGCGCCGCAGCAGCTGCGATGGAGCCCTGACGGTACGGTTCTGACCTACATCCTTGAGGAGGCCGGCAGTCGCGAACGCAATCTTTGGGCCGTTGCTGCAGACACTGGAGAGCCGCAGATTCTGGTTAGCCACCTACAGTTGTCGTCGTTGGCTCCAGTGTTGCGCGAGGCGACCGGTGACGAGCGGGAGAGAGAGCGGCGGCGGCGATACGCGATCGCGAGCTATCTGTGGTCGCCGGATTCGCGGAGCTTGCTGTTTACCAGTGCGGGGAACCTGTTTCTCTACGACTTAGAGCGGAGCGAGTCGCTCGAACTCACGCCCGGCCTTACAGGGGTGAAGCATCCGAAGTTTTCGCCCGACGGCAAGTCTGTCTCCTTCGTCTACGAATACGACTTGTGGCTTTCCAGCGTGGCGGACGGTGAGATGCGGGGGTTGACGACGGGCGGTACGGCAGACCTGCTGCACGGCGATTTGGATTGGGTATATCCGGAGGAGTTCGGCGTACGGAGTGGTTACTTCTGGTCGCCGGATTCCGAGCGTATCGCGTTTCTGGAGACGGACCAGTCTGGTGTTCCGACCTATCCAATGACGACGCTGACAGGTGTTGAGTCCACAGTCGATCTGCAGCGCTACCCCAAGGCGGGCGACCCGAACCCGAAGGTCCGGCTGGGAGTAGTCGAGGTTCGTGCGGGCGCTCCCAAGCCCAAGTGGTTGGAGTTCAATGCCGAGTATTTGCCACGGTTCTCCTGGGCCGGTGACTCGCGGCTGATTGTTCAGACGCTCGACCGATCGCAACGCAATCTGCGGCTCGAATCGATTGAGGTATTGAGCAACAAGCGCGATACGTTGATGACCGAACGCGATCGGGATTGGATCAACGTTCATGACGACTTGCGCGTTCTTGATGGCGGCAGTCAGTTCTTGTGGAGTTCAGAACGATCGGGCCTGCGGCATCTGTACCTCTACAGTGGCGGGGGAAAGTTGGTTCGCCGACTGACCGAGGGCGACTGGGAAGTCTCGTCGGTCCGTGGCGTCGACAAAGAGGCTGGCATCGTCTATTTCACGGCGAATCGCGACAACCCGATCGGTTCGGATCTTTATGCGGTGCAGCTGCAGGGTGGCCCAGTGCGGCGCGTGACGAGCGGTATCGGGACGCATGCAGTTTTGATGAACCCGTCCGCGACGCACTATGTGGACGCCCGCTCGACGATGCAGCATCCGGGGGACGTTGTCGTTCGATCTCCGGGCGGTGGGTTGTCACGTGTGATTCACGAGGCGCAGTCCGTTGATGGGTACAAGCTAGCGGAGCCGGAGCTAGGGACGATCAGTAGCGAAGACGGAGCCGTGATCCGGACGCTGCTGCTGAAGCCGAAGCGCCTGGAGCGCGGCAAGCAGTATCCGCTGCTGATTTACGTCTACGGTGGACCGCATGCGCCGACGATTCGTGATAGCTGGGACACGCGCGGTCGGTACGAGTTCCACCAACGTTTGGCGCAGCAGAACTTCGTGGTGGCCTACGTGGATGATCGGGCGTCATCACGGCTGGGGCACCGGCATGAGGTCGCGCTGTCTCGCGATTACGGTCCCATTGCGTTGGCTGATCAACTGACAGCAGTCGAACAGTTGAAGCATCTGCCGTTTGTCGACCCGGATCGGGTAGGGATTTGGGGCTGGAGTGGCGGTGGGTTGGCGTCAAGTTTTGCGTTGACGCATAGCGATGTCTTCCGCGCTGGGATTGCGGTGGCACCGGTTACCGACTGGCGGCTCTACGATTCGATTTACACCGAGCGCTATATGGGGTTACCGAGTGACGAGCCGGAAGCCTACAGTCGGACTTCGGCGATTGAAGCGGCGGCTAACCTCCATGGGCGACTGATGCTGATTCACGGCACAGCGGACGACAACGTGCATCCAGAGAACACGTTCCGGATGGTTGATGCTCTGATCGATGCTGACAAGCCGTACGACTTGCAGCTATACCCAGGCCAAACTCATGGCATCTCGGGTGAGCAGGACCGGCTGCATCTGTTCCGCACGATGGAGGAGTTTTGGATTCGCGAACTCCGAGATATTCCATCATCCGATCAACGCTGAGCGGTTGCTACACTTGCGACTGCTATGTCGCATGTACTTGCCCTCGATGAGGGAACCTCCAGCGCACGTGCGCTCGTTTTCAATCACGACTCGCGAGTTGTCGCCTCGTATCAAGCCGAGATTGAGTGCGCCTATCCCAAAGACGGTTGGGTAGAGCAGGACCCTCGCCAGGTCTGGAAGGCGCAACTCGATGCGACTCGGTACTCGATTGAGAACGCGCACCTGAAAGCCGAAGACATCTCGGCGCTGGGCATCACCAATCAGCGTGAGACGACCGTCGTGTGGGACCGGACGACGGGACGTCCCGTGGGTCCCGCGATCGTCTGGCAGTGCCGCCGGACCGCGGAGACTTGTCAGCGCCTGACCACCGAGAAGCACGGCGAGGCCGTGACGAAGACGACGGGTCTAGTCATCGATGCGTATTTCTCTGCCACAAAGATCGCTTGGATTATCGATCACATCAAAGATGGTCGGTCGCGAGCAGAGAACGGCGATCTGGCCTTTGGCACGATCGATTCGTGGTTGGTCTGGAATCTGACCGGTGGCCGCGAACACGTGATCGACGTCACGAATGCCTCGCGGACATCGTTGATGAATCTCGACGCTGCCGAGTGGGACGACTCGATGTTGAAGCTGTTCGATGTTCCTCGGGCGATGTTGCCACGGATCGTGCCTTCCTGCGGAGTAATCGGGACGACCGATGGCGACCTATTGGGTGCCGAGATTCCGATCGCCGGAATTGCTGGAGACCAGCAGTCTGCACTATTCGGACAGGCCTGCTTCAAGCCTGGTCTATCGAAGAATACCTATGGTACCGGCTGTTTCTTGTTGCTCAACACGGGAAAGGAGCGGGCGACTTCGAAGAACGGGTTGCTGTCGACGACGGCTGCCTCGGAGGACGCGGAGACGCGGTATGCGCTGGAGGGCAGCATCTTTGTTGGAGGCGCCGTCATCCAGTGGCTGAGGGATGAGATGCGGATGATCTACAGCGCATCGGAGTCCGAGGCGCTGGCGAAGAAAGTGCCGGATACAGCTGGAGTCTATCTCGTCCCAGCATTCGTTGGCATGGGTGCGCCGCATTGGGATGCGAAGGCACGCGGCGTGATTTCGGGTCTAACGCGAGGGGCGACGCGCGAGCACATTGTGCGAGCGGCGCTTGAAAGCATTGCCTACCAGACGCGTGAGCTCGTGGAGGCGATGGAAGCGGACTCCGGGTCGGAGATGACGGAGTTGCGTGCGGACGGTGGCGCGTCCGCGAACGACTTCTTGATGCAGTTCCAGGCAGACATCTTGGGCAAGCCGGTCGTGCGCCCGACCAACTTAGAGACGACGGCTGCTGGCGCGGCTTATCTGGCGGGTCTGGCGACCGGCTTCTGGAGCGATACGGACGAGCTTGAGCAGTTCTGGAAGGCGGACCGAGTGTTCGAGCCGAACATGCCAGCGGAGCGTCGCGAAGAACTCTTCGGTGGCTGGAAGAAGGCAGTCGAAAAAGCGCGGCTGTAATCGAGGCGACGTTCGGCCAAGAAGTTCCTGGCCTCGCCTCGGTACAATTGAGGGTAATGGCTGATCAGTTCTCTCCCGACCACGTTGCTCTTGTTACCGGCGCGAGCCTCGGCATTGGAGCCGAGACTGCTGTCGAATTCGCCCGTCGCGGCGCGAAGGTGGCAGTACACTACAACTCCAGCAAGTTGGAGGCCGAAGGTGTTGCCGAACGCATCGAGAAAGAGGGTGGAACGGCATGGCTGTTTCAGGCCGACGTTTCGGACCCGGAGCAAGCGCGGGCGCTTTCAGTAAAAGTTCTTGAGACCTGTGGGCGTGTCGACACGCTCGTGAACAACGCAGGTTCTCTGGTGGAGCGTCGTCCGTTTATGGACCTGACGGACGACCTGTGGCGCAAGATCATCGACATTAACGTCAGTAGCGTCATCTGGGTGAGCCAGGGAATCGCACGTCACATGAAAGAGAGGGGTTCGGGGGCGATCATCAATCTCGGATCAATTGCTGGGCACAATGGCGGGGGACCCGGTGCGATGCCTTACGCCACCTCAAAGGCGGCGGTAACTTGTATGACGAAGGGCATGGCGAAAGAACTGATCGCCTTTGGCATCCGTGTGAATGCCGTAAACCCCGGCGTGATCTTGACGCCGTTCCACGAGCGCTTCACCAACGAAGAGAACATGAACAAGATGGTGAGCATGATTCCCCAGGGTCGTCCGGGTACCGTCGACGAGGTCGCGGGTGTCATTGCCTTCTTGGCGAGCAAGGATGCGGGCCACATCATCGGTGAGTCGATTGAAGTCAACGGCGGCATGTTGATGGACTAGCCTCGGCGCGTATTTTCTAGCCCAGGCTCATGAATCAGTCACTGTGTGTACTTCGGTCGCTAGCCCGCCTGCTGGTTGGACTGGCGGTCGCCGCTTTGCTGGCCACAGCACAAGATGCTGCGGCTGGCCCCGCGCCTGCCTTGCCCGAATGGCTGGACTTGGGGGCGGAAGTGCGTTTGCGCCCGACGTATCGGACAAACATTGACAACATCGAAGAACAGGACGATGGCGCCCTGTGGACGCGGACGCGGCTCAATGTCGGCGTTAGTCCGACACCGTGGCTGAAGTTCACGTTCCAGGGCCAAGACTCTCGTCTCTACTGGCGCGAAGCGTGGAGAAGTCCCAGCGAAAACCCGTTTGATGTTCGACAGGCCTACGTTTCCGTTGGGCGGTCTGACCGTAGCCAGCTTCACGTTGGTCGCCAAGAACTGCGTTACGGCGACGACCGCCTGATTGGCCGTAGAAACTGGAGCAACTTCGACCCTGCCTGGGATGCCGCTCGCCTGGTGCTTCGCCGTGGAGAAGATCAAGTGGACATCTTCTCGATGTCCTTTGTGGGCATTGATCCGAACGGCATTGACAACCCGTTTGAGGATAATCGGCTCCACGGCTTCTACGGAAGAATTGGCTCGCTGGTCGAAGGTGCACATCTGGAGCCTTACTTGCTGTATAGCTCACAGCCACGGGTCGGTAGCGCTCCAGATATCGGCCCGGACGCTGGCTCCTACACAGCGGGACTCCGTTTCGTGGGCACGGCAACTCCCTGGATGGATTACGACTTCGAGCTGACGGCCCAGCGCGGGCATGCCCGAGAGATCGAACTCCGTGGATGGGCGAGCGCCGCTAGCTTGACGTTCGGAAACGACCGGCTGCCGCTCAAGAGCCGGTTTCGTGTCTTGCACGACTATGCGTCGGGCGATGACAGTCGAGAGACGGATCGGATAACAACATTCGACCCTCTCCACTACGCACGCCACAAGCATCTGGGTATCGGCGACGTGGTAGGCCGCCGCAACGTTAGCGCCGTCACGATTGGTTGGGATGCGTCTTTCCACCCACGTTGGGTGCCGGCTCAACCGGTCAACGCAACCGCTAAGTCGTTCAACCGAAATGTCTTAGCGATGAGAGCGGCAAGGGGCTTGCCTACAAGCGGAATAATCGCAATTGCGTAACTCGTTGTACTGCAATGACATGCAGATGAGAGCGGAGCGTCCTCGCCGCTTCGCCTTTGCTTTCTTTGGCTTACGCTTCACGCTCTCCCTTCGCGCCGGGTGTTGCATCGACCCCTTGAGACCACCGCGGTTCCGGGTGAGTCACCTCGATTTTTGGCTGGCCTCGCGCTACGACGGACTCTACGCGATAAGCGGTCGTCTGGAAATACCAGCTCCAGAAGCAGGAGCCTCCAGCCGTCGTGTGGGTTCTGAGTGGGACGTGCGACTGGACTACGCGACGCCGCTTCCGTGGCTAACGCTCGAAGGCGGCGGCGGTTTGTTTTTTCCCGGAAAGTTCTTGAAATCGAACGCCGCAGGAAACTCCAAGCGAAAGCTGGCCTACCTGGCGATCACGTTCCGGCTCTAGCTGGTTGGGACGAACGCCTGGAGGGCCGTCGACAGGCAGTCGGGTTGAAGCTTGAATGGTTCTGCCGTCGCGGGAATTAGAAAGCAGTCGCCGGGCCGATAGGTTTCAGCCCCGATGCGACCTTGGCCTTCTAGGAATACAAGCAGATCAAAACGACGAGCGTCTGGGCTGAACTCAGCCGGGGCGTCCCATTGGAGGGTCTCGGCTGCGAAGTAGGGGCAACTCGCGAGGAGGCACCTATCGAAGACCGGGTCCACGACGGGAGTGAGCGTTAGTTTGGATTTTGGTGCGTCCATGCGCACGACTTGAGCACCTTGCTCGACGTGAAGCTCGCGGCCCTTTCCTGAAGCATCGAACCGGCCGAAGTCGAAAAAGCGGTAGGTCAGGTCGGAGTTCTGCTGAATTTCACAAATCGTGACACCTGCGCCCAGCGTGTGGAGCGTGCCGGGTGGGATGAACAGCGCGTCACCTTTCTGGACAGGGATCCAATTCAGGTACTGCTCGATCTCTCCGCTTCGGGCGGCGTCTGCAAGCTCGTCCGGCGACATTCCTTCGGTCAGGCCCAGGGCGACCGCAGAGCCCTTGTCGGCATCGGTGACGTACCAGAGTTCAGTCTTGCCGGGGCCTCTCTCGTGACGTAGGGCGTAGTCGTCATCGGGGTGGACTTGGACCGAGAGAGTCTTCTCCGCGAAGAGCATCTTTGCCAGGATGGGGAAATACGGCCCTGTCGGGCTTGAGCTGCCGGCGAGGTGGGCACCAGCGGTCTGCCGGACGAGTGTCTGTGGCTGATGGGCGGTTCCCATCAGCCGGGAACCGAACTCCGTCATGAGTGAGGCCAACGTGCGGCCAGCCAAGGGGCCGTTGGTGACCGGGTTTTCCTCGAAGGAGTACCAGATCTCCCCGATGGGCTGCGAGAACTCGCCGAAGTACGGGCGGAGGTCTGTCGCTCCCCAGATCCGCTCTTTCGGCGACGGAGTCAGACGCAGCGGATAGAGTTCGCTCACGATAGTTCGGTCATGAATTGACGGATGCGGCTGAGCCCTTCGGTAAGATCTTCCATCGAAGCCGCATACGAGAGGCGAACGTGTGCGTCGGTGCCAAATGCCTCGCCGGGTACGACGGCGACGTGCACGTCATCGAGCAATTTTCCTGCGAAGTCGATGGGTGAGTCGATACCCGCCTTGCCGAACGCGGAGCTGATGTTGGGGTAGGCGTAGAATGCACCGCCGGGCGTGGGGCATTCGACACCGGGGATGGCGTTGAGCGCCGGGATGACGTAGTCGCGGCGTCGGCGATACTCGGCCAGCATTTGGTCCACCGAGTCTTGGGGCGCGGTGAGGGCTTCAATCGCCGCTTTCTGCACGAATGAGGTCGGGTTCGACGTGGAGTGACTCTGTAGCTTATTGATTGCGCCGATCAACTCCTTGGGGCCCAGAGTGTAGCCGAGGCGCCAGCCGGTCATCGCAAACGTCTTCGATAGCGAGCCGATTACAACGACGTTGGGCTTGGCGCCGGGCAGAGAGGCGATTGAGAACGGCTCGGTTTCATAAACGAACTTGCAGTAGCACTCGTCCGTCATTAGCATGATGCCGCGAGTCGAGGTCAACTCGTAGATCTTCTCGAACTCCGCACGATCGACAACGGCACCGCTGGGGTTGTTCGGCGAGTTGACGATGACGATGCGTGTCTTCGGGCTAAGCGTCTTCTCGATGGCCGCCGCGGTCAGTCGGTAGCCGTCGGACTCTTCGGTCTTCACCTGGACGCAGCACCCACCGTGATAGTTCACTACGTCGTAGAATGTCACCCAGTACGGGACTGGAAGCACGACCTCGTCGCCGTCATCGAGCAGCGCTGCCATGACGTTGAAGATGGCATGCTTGCCGCCGACCGAGGCGATGCACTCGGAGGTAGCGTAGTCGGTGCCGAAGTCGTTTCGATGCCAGTCCGTGATCGCTTGTTTCAGCGCCGGAATACCGCCTGCGGGAGTGTACCGGGTGAAATCGTCATCGAGGGCCTGCTTCGCCGCATCTTTGATGTAGTTGGGCGTCGGGAAGTCGGGCTCGCCAGCGGCAAAGGCGATTACATTGACGCCGCTCGCTTTGAGTTGCCCTGCTTTTGCAGAGACGGCCATCGTGGCGGATTCGCTGATCCGCGACATACGTTGAGAAAGCTTCATCCTACCTACAGATTACTGTGTTTCTCGATGAGGCGTGCCGATACCGGAGCAGGAACCAGGGCGCTCACGTCTCCGCCCAGGCGACTGACTTCTTTGACGATACGAGAGCTGAGATAGCTGTATTGCTCCGAGGCTGGGATGAAGAGCGTTTCGAGTTCCGTGCTGAGTTGACGGTTCATCAATGCCATCTGTAACTCGTACTCGTAATCGGAGACGGCGCGAATGCCGCGGAGAATGAGGCGGGCTCCATGCTCACGGGCGTAGTCCACCAGAAGTCCGTCGAAGCTGTCGACCGAGACGTTTGGTAGGTCAGAGGTGGCTTGTGTGATCATCTCCATCCGTTCTTCGGTGGTGAAGAGTGGATCCTTCGTTTCGTGTCGCAGCGTGGCGACTACGACGTGGTCGAAGATCTTGGCCGCTCGGCGAATCAGGTCGAGATGGCCGTTTGTGATCGGATCGAAAGAACCCGGATAGATCGCTAGCTGCTCAGATGCTGGCATCTCCGCACGATTCTACCAGCCGGGACTGGTCTGTCGAGTACGAACCTCTTCTCCGCTAGGGTTTCTTCTCCAATAAAACAAGATCCGACTTGAGAGATAATTAGGCAGGTCTAGGGGGCATCAGTTTATATGGCTCAGTTGAACGGCGAATTCTTGATTTCTAACATAGAAAACATTCCGGGACATCGGGTGGTTGAGTTCTATGGATTGGTGACGGGTAGCACCGTACGGGCAAAGCATTTGGGCAAGGATATCCTCGCTGGCCTGAAGAACATCGTGGGTGGCGAGCTGAAAAGCTACACGGAGCTGTTGGGGGAAGCTCGCCAGGAAGCGCTCAAGCGAATGATTGCCGAGGCCCAGTCGATGGGTGCCAACGCGGTGGTGAACGTACGGTTTTCCACGAGCTCCATTGCGCAGGGTGCGGCTGAGCTGTTTGCCTATGGCACCGCTGTACGGGTGGAGTAACGATGAACCCGGAATTGCTTGATGTCGCCGTGCGCGTCGTCCCCTTCCTGCTGTTGCTGGTGGTGGGGCTAGCGGCGGGCTCGGTTGCCGAACGACGACATTTTGCATCGATCCGCCGAAGAGAGGAGCGCCTTCGAACAGTTCCGGCGATCACCTTCAAAAAGCCACCGGCAGGTTGGACCGCCGACCGTGCGGGCCTCGTCACCGGGAGCGTAGTCGTCTCGTTGGACTACTTCAAGCGCTTCGCCGCGTCGTTTCGAATTCTCTTCGGCGGCCGGGTGAAGTCCTTTGAACCGCTACTGGACCGCGGGCGCCGCGAGGCGCTCTTGCGTATGAAAGAAGACGCCGTCGCGGCTGGCTACGATGCGATCATCAACGTGCGCCTAGAGACTTCCCGGATGGCCAACTCCGACGGAGCGACGACGGCTGGGGTGGAGATGCTGGCGTACGGTACCGGGCTTCGGCTCCGGAATAGTCCGCTTGAGTCTGCCAATGCGCTTCGAGCCCAAGACGCCTAAGGAGGCGATCAATTACACGAGGGATAACCCTCTGCGGGAAATCGCGATACTCGTGCTTGCCGCGACGGCGATCGCGATGATCGTGTTCTTCTCCCTAGGGCAAGTAATTGAATTTGCTGTGCCGAGGATTCCACCGACTTGGGAGGTGCGCATCTTCTCTGGCGTCGGTCGATTCCTCAACGCTGACGGCGATGTATCAGTCGCTCCTCAGCTTCAGGAACTGGTCAATCGTCTTGCCGCATCATGGCCCGACTGCCCCTACGTTTTTGAGATCTCTATTGACGAGAGTCCAGAGCCGAACGCGTTTGCGATCCCCGGCGGGCGCATCCTCGTCACACGAGGTCTCCTTGAGCAGGCCGATTCAGAAAACGAGCTGGCCTTTGTTCTGGCGCATGAGTTGGGGCACTTCCGGGGAAGAGATCACCTGGTGGCGATTGGCCGAGCGTCCGCCTTTGCGCTACTGCGAATTGGTGTGAGTTCTCTAACCGGAATGGGTGTGCCGCAGGGTCTTGGCTGGGCCGAGCTGCTGACGACAAGTGGGTTTAGTCGCGCACAGGAATCCAACGCAGATGAGTTCGCGTTGGGTTTGGTTCACGCGGAGTACGGCCACTTGGGAGGTGCGTTTGATTTCTTCCGCAGGGATAGCGGGGACGCCGTTGGGAAAGATTTGGTCGGTTGGATTTCAACGCATCCGATCTCCGATGACCGAATTGCGACGCTTGAGGAGCTAGCCCGCAGCCGCGGTTGGAGCCTAAGTGGAGCGAATCGACCGGCGATTCAATCGAACAATAGTGACAACTAATGTTTTTATGCGTGCTACACTACCGGCTCAGAGTTAGCCTTTCCGATGAACTCGCGCGCGCGCCTATTGCCGGAGCTGGAACTGGAAGTGATGAAGGTTCTGTGGCGACGTGACTCTGCGACCGTGGCGGACGTTCAAGGCGAACTCGAACCCACTCGCCCCCTGGCCTACACCACCGTGATGACGGTCCTCGATCGGCTCTCTCGCAAGGGCGCTGCTGATCGGGCCAAGAAGGGTCGTGGCTTTTTGTATACGCCTGCGATTTCTGAGCAGGCCGTTTGCGAATTGGCTGTCGATCGCCTGCTCGACGATTTTTTTGCGCGGTCCCCGCAGAAGCTGTTGCAGTATTTTCAAGAGCGTCGTCTCGGCGAGAGAACGTTCGTGTCGAACGGTTCTCAGCCGCTCGACTCCTCGTTGCTCTAGCTGTGGAGCCTCAAGAGGTTGTTCATGGGAATCAGGAGTCTGGAGAAAGGGGGAAGGTAGTGGAGGCTGGCGTGGGGGCGATGCCAGTTGTAATGGTGGAGCCAGGGTAACAGATGAGCGGCGCGCTGCTGGGATGAGGAGTAGGAGCGAGCGTAAGCCCATTCTCTCAGAGCGGTCTGGATGAAGCGTTCGGCCTTGCCGTTGGTGCGCGGCGTGTAAGGACGGGTAAAGCGGTGGCGGATGCCGAGACGACGGCAAGCATCGCGGAAGAGGCGCGAGCGATAGCAAGAGCCGTTGTCGGTGAGCAAACGACGAATGGGGACGCCGAGGGAGCGGTAGTAACCGACCGCGGCGTCGAGGAAAGCCACCGCGGAGTGGCTGCGTTCATCGGGCAGGATCTGAGAGAAGGCGAGGCGGGAGTTGTCGTCAATAGCGACATGCACGAACTCCCAGCCAGCGCCGCGACTGGCCCGAGAGCGATCTCCGGTAACGCGATGACCGGCGCGGAGGAAGCGGCCGAGCTTCTTGATGTCGAGATGCAGCAGATCGCCGGGGGCGGCATGTTCGTAGCGGCGCAGGGGCCGAGCAGGTTCGAGATCGCGGATACGGTTCAGGCCGGCGCGGCGCAAGATGCGGCTGATGGTAGCGGGCGAGAGGCCGACAGCCTGGGCGATGTGTCGGCCGGTCCAACGCTGGCGGCGCAGAGAAATGACGCGCTCGACCAGCGCCCGAGAGGTCCGTCGCGGGCTGCGGTGCGGTCGCGAGGAACGATCGTGCAAACCGGCGACACCCTCGCTGCGATAGCGCGCCAGCCACTTGTGGATGGTTCTCAGTGAGACGCCACAGGCCGCCGCGGCGTCCCGTGGCGTCTGCTGCTTGGCGAGGACGCGCTCGACGATCCGCACTCGCAAATAAGGCGTCAATCGTGCATTCTTGTGGATGTTCATTCGGTCTCTCCAAGGTTGCTGTTGTGGGATAACTCCAGCTTCCCTGGTCCGGGACCGAATGAACAACCTATTGAGAGGTCACATCTAGCGCTTAGGCTGCACCGGTCTCGGACGGCAAGACGTAGGGCAGCGCCCGTCCCGTGATGTAGCCACCGATCGCTCCCGCCAACGGAATCGTTAGGTGTCCTGTTGCCATGTGCGGCGCATTCAGCATGGAGCAGCCGATGTGGATGGCAGCCATGCCGACGAGCCCGCCGAGCAATCCAGCGCTTGCACCCACCGCTCCCCATGCAAGTGGTGACCCTCTGCGGATCACCAGCAGTACCAACCCGACTGACGGCAGCGAAAACAGAAACCCGCTGCCGAAGCAATGCAAGCCGTTGGTCGGACCCTCGCTCCAGGGGAACAGTCCCGCGATGAGCGCCAACAATGCGAAGAGCACACCTGCCGTCATAGCGCCTGGATGGGTGAGTCGGCGCTGACCGGGAGACATATCGCGGCTAAGCGATATCGATGCAAGACCTGCCGCCACGACGATCGCTGTCAGGATACCGACGAGTTGCGGAGTGGTCATGCTGGCGGCACCTCGCGTTCCGAAGAACGCGATCAAAACACCCGTTACCGTGGCAAAGATCGCCAGAAATGCGGCGACCAAGATGGCGCGACTTAGTATGGGGCGAACAGGCTCCAGCGATGTGAGCAGGCGGTCTCGAATCGCTTGCTCAGTAAGGGGCGCGACCGGTGGCGACATGCGTTCTGGCAGGATCTCGTCGAGCTCACGTTCAATTGATTTCGAGGACTTCAGAGAACTCATGACCTCTCCAACTCCGTGAGCATCTCTCTCAGTTTGCGATATGCTCGATGCGCCTTTTGCTTCACCGACCCGACGGTCGTGCCCGTGGCTCCGGCGACCTCCTCGAGACTCATGCCCGTGACCTTCAACATGCGCACAACCTCTTGTTGGCTTTGAGGCAATCGCGCAACGAGCCGCCAGATGTCCCCGTCGGCGGCATCGGGTGCTGGGACGCTTGCGGCGGTCGTCGCCTCTAGGTCGTCCGAGGCGAACTCGCGGCGCTCAATTCTACTGCGTCGACGGTAGACGTCAATCCGTGTATGCCGAGCGATCGCAAAGACCCATGGCAATACAGGACTACCGGGGCGATAGGATGCGCGCGCCCGGTGGACCCGTAACCAACATTCTTGGAGCATGTCGTCAGCATGGGGCCGAGTCTGCAGCGGGCCGGAAAGAAACCTCAATAGCATCGGCGAAAGGCGATGGACGAGTTCGGTCGTCGCATCGGCGTCCGCCTGCTGGTAGCCCTCCATCAATTCTTGTAGGTGGTCCCTCTCCGCATCCTTGACGCTAGAAGCGGAGCGGGCGTCAACTGAAATCGGGCTAGACAACATAGAGCTGTCCGCGGTAATCGCAAAGCTCGTCACGCTCATTTCTTCGTCGAGCACCGACGTCGGGTTACGGCCGCAAGGTCGTAAACATGTTACCTACTTGCTGCCCTGGCGAGCCGCTCAAAAAATTTCGATTCTCACGAATCGTTTCTAGTGGTTGCCGCGTCATTACTACCTACGAGGTTCTTGACAGTGGTTTCAGTGGATGTTAGTATCGAATCGACCGCGAATCCGAGAGCCAGAGAATTTTTCTCTTGCCCTCAGGCGGCTACATCCGTATACTCTTTGAGAATTCACTGGCGAGCGAGTCTCCCGCCTCGCGTTAAGCCGGTGCAATTCGGTCAAGACAAGATACGGTCGGCTTCCGCGCACATGGGGCGAAACTATTGTCGCCTGGTGTATCGGGCATCGACTGATACGAGCCTAGGTAAAAATCCTGGGCAGACTGGCGGATTTAACTAAGAGTTGAAAGCCGTCAGGACGATAAACATTAAGCCTGCCATGAGCAGAGCAGGCAAAGTGAGGTACGACAGGTGACAAGCACAGCGACAAAGGGACTGACAAAAGCTCAGATCGGAAGACTGCGGAAGCAGTTGGAAGGGAAGGCGCTTGAGATCCAGGCGAGTCTAGATACATCCCGCGGCGGGAAAGCCCGTATCGGCGAACAGACACAGAATCTGGAAGATTTGTCGGTACAGGCTCATGAGGAGTGGCTCTATCTGAGCCGCAACAGTATCGACGTATCGCTGTTGCGCGAAGTCGAAGCGGCTTTGGCCCGGATTGAAGATGCCGAATACGGCGAATGCATGGAGTGCGAGGAGCCGATTTCGAACAAGCGGCTGGAGGCGATCCCCTGGGCCCGCTACTGTATCGCTTGCCAAGAAGAACTAGCGGCTTTCGAGGCAGACTCCAGAGTTCCCGAGGTGCCACGCTTCTAGTTTCGACGCACCGTCCGTCGAGTTCATTCAGTCGCCCCCATGGGGCGACTGAATGAACTCACTCCATCGGCAATTGATTCAGCTGGGCCAACTCGGCTAGGTCCAAGCGTCCGGTGTAGATCGCCATCCCGAGCGCTGCATGGATATTCATCTCGGTCAGCTCACGAATCTCCTCGATCGTCGTGATACCACCTGCAGCAGTAATCTCGTGATCTGTCGACGCTCGTAACCGCCGGTACCATTCCAGATCGGTGCCTTCGAGCATCCCTTCCTTATCGACGTAGGTACAGAGAAAACCACCGCAATAGGATTCGAGTCGGCGAATGACTTCTTCCGCGGTGAGGTCGACCGCTTCGCTCCAACCTTTCACGACGATCCTCCCAAACTTCGAATCCAGCGCGAGCAAGATCTTGTCGCGCCCGACAGCGTCACCGATCTCTTCGAGAAGCTTCTCGTTGATGGCGTTGCCTGAGAACGCAGCGGTACCCACCACGACTCGCTCCGCCCCAGCTTCAACCAATTCGAGGGCGCGTGCTGCTGATCGGACTCCGCCGCCGACGCGGGTCCGCGCCCGCGAGGTGAGATCACGGACGATGTCGATGTTCGAGCCTTTGCCCATGGCGGCATCGAGGTCGATGACTTGGATGACGGGAAACCCCGCAAAGCGGTCGAGCATCTCAAGCGGCGGCGCGCCTTCGAGAGCCTTCTTGTCGCCTTGGATGAGCTGGACGACTTTGCCGCCCTGAAGGTCAATGCAGGGAATGATCATATTGATGTGGCCAGCTTTGTGAGGGCTTCGGTGGCGTAGAACTGAATCGCTTCGGGCACGGCCCACTCGGGATCGCTGAGTTCCTTGGGGCTGAACCAACGAATGTCGTGATGCTCGGCTTCCGCCAGCCGAGGTTCGCCGTTGCTTGATCTGGCGAAATAGATCATGCCGATGTGGCGGTGATCGCCCGAGATGTCGTGGACATCGAGATAGGTCGGCGCGATGAGGGTCGTCGTACCGGGGAACTCTCGTGATGGCTTCTCGCCCTCGAGTTGGATTTCGAGGCCGCTCTCTTCCAGCGTCTCGCGCAGGGCGGCTTGTTCCGGGTTCTCTCCAATCTCGATATGACCGCCGATGGGCAGCCACTTCTCGAGCTTGCGGTGATTGACCAGCAGTACCCGTCCATCGCGAATGACGAATACGGCGACGGTGAAGTCGAGGTCGTAGAAGATGTGGGCCATGCTAGCTTCCGAGGCGAGCCGGAGGGCGAACGGCAATCCCTTCCTTGTCCAGAAGCTCCTTGAGGTCGTCGACAGTGTACGTTCCATAGTGGAACACCGAGGCAGCCAATGCCGCGTCGGCTTCACCATCAGTTAGTACACGAACGAAGTCTTCCGGCTTGCCACCGCCACCACTGGCGATGACGGGGATGCTGACGGCGCGCGCGACCGCGCGCGTCAGTTCGCAATTGAAGCCTGCTTGGGTGCCATCGGCGTCCATCGATGTCAGCAAGATCTCGCCAGCACCCATCTCTTCACCCTTGCGGGCCCACTCGACGGCGTCCATCGATGTGTCTTCGCGACCCCCATAGATGTAGACATTCCACTTGTTGGCTCCAGCAGCGCGGGCGTCGATGGCGAGTACCGTGGCTTGGGCTCCAAACTCGTTTGACAGCTCGGTTATGACCTCGGGACGATGGACAGCGGCGGTGTTGACGGAAACCTTATCCGCACCGACGACGAGAATCTTGCGAGCGTCTTCGATGGAGCGGATGCCGCCGCCGACGGTGAGCGGGATGAATACCTTGCGGGCGGTCCGCTCAACGACGTCCTTCATGATGCCGCGCTGGTCGCTGGATGCCGTGATGTCGAGAAATACCAACTCGTCCGCGCCGTCGAGGTTGTAGCGATCGCTCAATTCCACCGGGTCGCCAGCGTCGCGTAGACCGACAAAGTTCACTCCTTTGACGACACGTCCACCTTTGACGTCAAGGCAGGGGATGATGCGTTTCGTCAGCATGCCTTATCCAAGAAGTTTCTTACGATCCGCTGTCCAATGGCCCCAGATTTTTCAGGATGGAACTGAACCGCGTGGATATTGCCGATCTCAATCGCCGCTGTTAGTGCAATACCGTTGTAGTCACACGTTGCGGCTATACGCTCCGCTGCCGTCTCGTCGGGGATGTAGTAGCTGTTCGCAAAGTAGACGTACGGCGTGTCGCCGACGCCTTCGAGCAGTGACGGAGCACCTTGCAACTGGAGCTTGTTCCAACCCATCTGGGGCACCGTCATGCTTTCTGGAAAACGTTCAACTCTCCCGGGAAACACACCGAGTCCGTCGAGTTCTGGCGCTTCGGCGCTCGACTCAAATAGCGCCTGGAGGCCGAGGCAGATGCCAAGGAAAGGAATGCCCGCCGCCATGCGCTCCTTGAGGGTGTTGCGAACGCCTAGCTCGTCGAGAGAGCGCAGCATCTGGCCGAAGTGGCCGACGCCAGGCAGGATGATCTTTTCGGCCGCTAGTAGCCCAGCGGAGTCGTTGACGATCTGATACTGAGCGTCAATCGCGTCGAGCGTGTTCTCTACCGACCGCAGGTTTCCCGCTCCGTAATCGAAGATCGCGATCATCGCTTCGCGGTCCCTTCAAGAAGGCCCTTGGTGCTGGGCAGTTCGTTCTTGAGGCGTGTGTCGGTCGAACATGCAAATCGCAGGGCGCGCCCAAAACATTTGAAGATGCCTTCGATCTTGTGGTGATTGGACCGGCCGTACATCACCCGCGCATGTAGGTTGGCTCCGCAGTGGACGGTGAATCCGTCAAAGAAGTCGTGCAGTAGCTCGGTCTGGAGATCACCCACCAGACGATATCGTGTCGGCGCATGATAGACGAGCGCAGGCCGACCACTCAGGTCGATGGCGACGACGGCGAGCGTCTCGTCCATCGGCATGACGAAGTAGCCAGCGCGGTTGATGCCTTTGCGGTCACCCAGCGCATCGGCGAAGAGTTGCCCGAGGGCGATGCCAACGTCCTCTACGAGGTGGTGCTGATCGACATCGAGATCCCCGGTAGCCTCGATCTTCAGATCGAATCCGCCGTGCTTGGCGAAGAGCTCCAGCATATGATCGAAGAACCGAATACCGGTCGAGATTTCATAGCGGCCTTTCCCTTCGATCTTGAGCGAGCCTTGAATCTGGGTCTCTTTGGTAATCCGCTCAACTGTTGACTTGCGCACCATGGTGGTTGTTTCCTCTGTGGCTAGCTGGCCAGGATCTCCCCAAGAGCGGCGATGAGCCGGCTGGTCTGGTCAAGGTCGCCTACTGTGAAACGGACGCAGCGAGCGATCTCCTTGCCGCGTGGTCGCACCAGGATTCCTTTCTCCTTGAGTTCGCTGTAGACACGCTGCGCCAACGAGTCGTCCTTGAATCGCGCCAGGATGAAGTTGGCCTCAGACGAAAACGTCTCGATGCCCAAGCGCTCGAACGCAGCGTAGAGTTGGGCCCGTGCTTCGAGCACTTCGCCGACGTAGGACTTAAGGTAGTCCTGATCTTTGATCGCTGTAAGTGCCGCAACGATGCCGACCGAAGTGACGCTGTACGGCGACTGGCCCTTCCGGATCGCAGCCATGTTCTGCGCCTGCGAGAAGAGGCAGCCTACGCGGAGTCCCGCGAGGCCGTAGGTCTTTGAGAAGGTGCGACTCACAAACAGGTTCGGATAGCGCGGCAATAGTTCGAGCGCCGTCACGCCATAGAACTCGTAGTAGGCTTCGTCGATGAGTACTGCAGCCCCGGACGCCTTTTGCAAGATCCGCTCAATGGTCGCCAGGTCGATGGCCGTACCGGTCGGGTTGTTCGGGTTCGCGATGATGACCGCCCGGGTTCGAGGTGTGATTGCCGCGAGCAAAGCGTCCATCGGAAAACTCAGATCGCTCTCTGGGTAGGGAACCACGACGGGGGTGGAATCTGCGATCTGCGAATAGAACTTGAACATCGGAAACGCTGGCGTCGGGATGACGACTTCATCTCCCGACTCTACGAACGTTTGGAGCAGCACGTGGATGCCTTCATCGGTGCCATCGGAGAACGTCAGTTGGTCGGAGGACACGCCATAGAAGGCAGCCATCTCGCTACGTGCAGCTTCATATTCGGGGTAGACGGTAAGAAAGACTGCCGTCGCGAGCTCCCGCAGCTTTTCGATGACTTTGGGCGAGCAGCCACGTGTGTTCTCGTTGAAGTCGAGGCGCAGCATCCCGGCTCGCCCTGAGGTCGGCGGCGAGTACGGCTGCATTGCGTCGATCGCCCGACGCACACTAGGTGCATAAGGTGAAGCGGGGTCAGTCATCGAGACGAACCTCCACCGAGCGGGCGTGGGCTTCGAGACCCTCCGCCCGCGCAAGTTGGCTGATCGACGGAGCCAGCCGGCGCAAGCCGGACTCCGACAACTCCTGCACCGAGATGATCTTGACGTAGTCGAGGATCGACAATCCACCTCGCAGGGCTGCCGCTCCGCCAGTCGGCAACACGTGGTTCGGGCCTGAGGCGTAGTCGCCCGCAGCCTCGGCGCTCCACGTGCCCACGAACACGCTACCGGCATTCTCCACCTTGCCGAGCAGATCGTTATTGGGAATCGAGAGGTGCTCGGGCGCGAAGCGGTTTGAGATCGCGAATGCCTCGTCGATGGAATCACAGACGACGACGGCGCTGTTGCGATCGACGGCTAGGCGCGCAACTTCGGCTGTCGTCAGGTCTGCCAACTGCGCCTCGACCTGATCGACGACACGCTCGGCGTGTTCACGGGACGTGGTGAGTAGAATCGCGGCAGCGTCGACATCGTGTTCCGCCTGCGCCAAGATGTCGGCGCTTAGGTGACGCGGATCACCGTCCTCGGAGATCAGCAGAATTTCGGTTGGCCCAGCCACGAAGTCGATGCCTGTTTCACCTGCGAGAATCTTCTTGGCTGCAGCCACGTAGATGTTGCCAGGCCCAACGATTCGTTGCGCTTTGGGAACTGTCTCGGTCCCGAACGCGAATGCGGCGATCGCTTGAGCGCCACCCATGTGGAAGAAGTTGTCGACGCCGAGGATGCCCGCGACGCCGAGAGTTGCTGGACTCATCGCAGGCGACGCCGCCGATATGGTCTTCACGCCCGCCTCTTGTGCCGGGATCACCGTCATCATGAGGGTCGACGGTAGCGGGTAGCGTCCACCGGGAATGTAGGCTCCAATCGATTCGAGCGGTCGGACGATCTGGCCGAGCTTGATGCCACTACCGACTTCTCGCGACCACTCCGTGGGGAGTTGCAAGCGAGCGTAGGCTCGTACTTGTTCGCTGGCGACGCGCACTGCCTCGCGTAGGTCGTCGTCGACCGCATCTGCCGCCGCGCGGAGCTGCTCGGGGGCGACCCGAACGGTGTCCGCGTCAAGTCCGTCGAACTTCCGAGCGTACTCAACCAAACCTGCGTCGCCACGTTCGCGCACGGCGGCTAGAATCGGCTCGACGACCGCTTCGGCTTTACTCATTCGCACCGAGCGGCGCGCGAACAACGACTCGATGTCGGCCGTATCGCAACTGCGGAGAATCTTCAACATGACGGCATTGCGGGGTACACCGGCGCCAGGATCAGGCTACTTCTTGTAAACCGCTTTCGGGTCGTAGGTGGGTTTTTCGGACTCTTGCCACTTGCCATCGTTCAGACGACGATAAAAGCAGCTCCGGTAGCCATTATGGCAAACGCCCGGTCCCAAAGATTCGGCCTGAATCAGCAGCGTATCGTTATCGCAGTCGGTCTGGATTTCCTTCACGGCGAGGTAGTTGCCGGAGCTTCCACCCTTGGTCCACAGCTCGTTGCGGGACCGACTCCAGAAGGTGACCTTGCCGATTTCGACGGTTTTCTTAAAGGCCTCTTCATTCATGAATCCGACCATCAGCACGCGCTGGTCGCCAGAGTCTTGTACGACGACGGGAATGAGTCCGCCGGTTTTTTCGAAATCGAGTTCCATCTTGTTTTCTCACTTACTCCAAGAAACAAAAAACCCGCTCGGCTTAGGCCGGCGGGGGATTCCTCGAAAAACTCCGATTTCTCTAGTTGCTTTCGCGCACAGCCCGCCTAGCCCTCTACGAGAGGGAATGGTGCAGACCATGATGCGCACAGAAAAGCATCAAGTTGCAGTATAGTTCTCGATCGCCGCATCGCGCAAGACGGACCGGTCTACCGCGCCATTCCCGCCAGGTGGATGGCGTTGAAGAGCAGCTTGAAAGTGTTGTCGGGCTGTGCGCGGAACTGGGGTCGGAATCCGATCAACACGATGCGGCCTTTCCGATAGCGCACCTCGGCAGCGGCGACGCGGTTGGCTAGGTGCTCTTCACCGCGCAACCAGCCACTTGCCAGTAAGTCGCTGGCTGCATATCGGGCCACGACGCCAAGCTTGGTGAGACTGGCCCCCGGTATCGGTTCCAGTGCAGCGTCGTCATCGAAAATGGCGATCGCCTCGGGCTGCATCCCAAAGCCCAGCGGTTGGGTATTGTCGATCTGTATGCGCAGGAAGCTTCCCGGCGCGGAAAACTCTTCGGCGGGGACATCTTCCAGCGCGTCCCGCAACGGCAACTCGAATGTCGTGCGGGCAAAGTCGATGGCGTCGCCCGATACGATCAGCGTCCCTCCCTTCGCGACGAACAGTCGTAAAGCCTCGCGGCCCACGTTCCCCAGGCCACCACGATACTCGGCAAGCATCGAGGCGCGCTTGTTGCCTTCGATCAAGGACTCGCCGTCACGATCGCCTGGCAAGATGATGACGTCCCACTGATCGCGCAGGCTGCCCCCTCTTATGTCGGCGTTTACCAACGAAGAGAATGGAAACTCGTATTGTTCAAGTAGCCAGCGAGTCCAGCCTTCATCGATCGATGCCGTCCAAGGTTTGTACAAGGCTGTGCGTGGAGTTTGAAGGGTCGAGAAGTCGCCGTCAGGCTTCGACGCTAACCCTGCTACATGTAAGCCGAGATCGGCTGTGATCCCAGCCAGGCGGCCTCGCTCGATTCCTTCAACCCAAATCGAACCGGACGGGTAACTCTCACTGCTCAAGATCTCCAATCGAGCACCAGAAGCGAGCAAACGATTGGCTGCGATCGACAGGGAGTTGGGCTCTGGATGGATAAGAAAACCTGCGGGGCTTGCCGAGCCGGTGATGTGGCTCTGCGGTTTCGGAATTTGGTTGAGCTGTTCGAGTCTTGCGTCGAATCGGTCCTCGACGCGAATGGTCTCGACTCCCATCTGCAACGGCAAACTCCACGCGGTCAGGTCATACGGCTGCTCGCCCATCTTGCCTTGAGGCATCAGCGACGGGTCGGGGTGGTCTTGTGGCTCCAGCAGGTCTTTGGCGTAGGCCCGGAAAGGCTGCGCCATGCGAATCACGTAACTCCCTGCCTCGAATGACCGCCCGCTGGCTTCAAATGCCGATGTCGCTCGGTCGACTTCGATACCGCAGTAGTGCAGCGCTTCGAGTAGTCGGTACAGGGCTCCGGGATCGTGTTGTTCGGCAGGGAATACGAAAGCCCACGGGCCACCGTCATGCCCTTTCTGGATAGCCTCGCGACCGAGGCGAATCTGTGTCTCGATCAGCTTGACCCTCTCGTTGGCTGCTGTTTCAAGCAACGCCTGGGTGATGGCCCACTCTGCGTCGATGACGTTACGCAACGTCCAGCGTCCGCCGAGCCACGGGCGTGGATAGTCGTAACGCGGCATCACGTCACTGGGCGGCGGCATCGGCGCATCGGGTTCGTCTTCCCTGACCTCTTCCCACTCATCCCTCGTCTGGGGATTGTTGGGCGGCTTGCCTAGCTCGGCGCGCTCCTGCATCACTGGCATGGCGAGATTAGCGCTGGCAACCTCGGTCAACATGCCGACCATATTGTGGAACCACGCCCCGCGCAGAAATCCGCCCTGCCACCAGGCAGTGTACTTATGGTCGTAGCCGACTCCAGTGAACCCCGCCTCGTGCAGGCGCTGGTACATGGCGAAGCCGATTTGACCAATTTCAGACCAAATTGCCGGGTCGACGTTGGGGTTGATTGGGTTGCGGAAGGGTGGCACGAACACGCGCATGCCCGCATTTCCCTGTTGATGCTCGTCGAGATAGACCTGCGGAAACCAATCTTGAAAGAGCAGCTTGTTGGTATAGCGGCTCTCGACCTGAGTCATCATGTACGCGTCGCGATTATTGTCGTGGCCGACGTAGGGATGATAGAGCCATGGCAGCGGTGCCCAGCGGTGTTCGGTCCCGCGAATACGGTTGTTCCAATCGGTGACCATGATCTGCCCGTCGGGGTTGAGTGACGGCACCAGCAGCAGAACGACGTTGTCGAGAATGTGCCGGGTCTCACGCGAGTCGTCTGTCGCAAGGCGATGTCCCAACTCCATCGCTAGCTGCGAGGCCGCGATCTCGGTAGCGTGGATGTTTCCCGAGATCATCACCACCGCTGGCGAGTTCCAGGCAATCTCCTCTGCTTCGTCGGCGCTCAGTCCGCGTGGGTCGGCGATGCGCTGTTGTGTCGCTTGAATCTCATCGAGTCGAGCGATGTTTGCGGGAGAAGATATCTTGACGAGCACGAACGGATTGCCGTTCGTCGTCTTGCCGAGTTCCTCGACCGCGATGCGATCACTCCCTCTATCGAGAATTTCAAAGTACTCGACGATCCGCTCCCAGCGAACGAGGTTGCCATCTGAGCCAATGGGGAAACCCGCGAATTCCTCGGGCGTGGGTAGCACCTGCGCGGACGCCATTGCAGCGAAGAGCCATACCAGCAAGAGACTGCGCTTGAAATATCGCATCCGACTCCGAGGATCGCAGTATACCGGCTCGCCACGGGCGCGTCTTTGATAGAGTTCCCGAATGGCCTTTGCGCAACTGAGTCGGCATCCGCTGCGATGGTTCCTGCCGATTCAAGCCAGTCTTCTGCTTGTGAACCCGGGACTGCTTCCGGTTTGGGGTGACGAGCAGTTCACTCTCGACGTTGTTGCGCTGCCTTGGGGAGAGATCGGCCCGGCCTTGGCGGTGGATATTCATCCACCGTTGTACTTCTTGCTGCTGAAGGCTTGGATGTCGCTCGCTCTGGCTGATCCGATTGCGTGGGCACGCTTGTTCTCGGGATTAATCGCGTTGGGTGCCACCGTCGCACTCGATCGGCTTTGGCTGCCGAGGTTTTCCGCGGAGGCTCGCAGTTGGTTCTTAGCATTGTGGTGCTTGTCGCCGTTGCTGTTGCTGGACGCCCGCATGGCAAGGTCGTATTCGCTACAGACGTTGTTCGCCATCCTCGCGCTAGCCGCGATGGCTCATGCCTGCGCTCAGCCATCGCTGAAGAAGGCAAGCTTGCTATCCCTGGCTCTCACGGCGCTGCTCTATACGCATTACCTCCCGGGGCTCGCTATCGGCGCGGTGGCGTTGGGTGCGCTGGCGAAAAAGAGCGTTCGTCTGGCTTTCGTGTCGGCTGCACTCACCGCGTTGATGTATCTGCCCTGGATACCGGTGCTTCTCGACGGTCTCACTCAAGCCGCTTCAAAGGACGTCTACCGTCTGGCTCCAGGTGTTGTCGGGGAGTTGGTGCTGAGAGTTGGCTACTGGTTCACTGCGTTTTCGTTCGGAGAAGCTCACGGCTGGATCACGTTGACCCTGGCGGTGCTACTTGGCCCGTGGTTGCTGCCCCTTGCGCTGCGCGGCATGCAAGTGGACTCCTCTGGCTTTGTGCGTGCCGGTTTGCTTGCTGCTCCGGTCGGACTGCTAGGGACGTGGCGCTGGGTCGCCTTTGCCTTTACTCCGGCGAGGTTGTTGTTTCTGCTGCCCGTTTATCTGTTGTCACTGGCGCTCGGCGTCCGCGAAAAGCGAGACCGATTCGTGCTCGCTGCCGTGCTTACGCTCAATCTGGCCGGCGTCGGTTTTTACTTCGCTCAGTACGGCTACCTGAACCTTGGCTACCTTGTTCCTTACGGTGAGATGGCACAGCAGATCGAAAACCAGTCGCCGCCCGCCGACACGCTGGTTCTCGTCGACGCCTTCAACGGAGACCCCAAGCCGCTGGTTGCGGCGCTTGGACCGCCGTATCAGGTGGTAGTGGCTCAGGACGCAGCCTTCGTGCGCGAACTCGATACGCGGTTACTCGATCAAGATCCGGCCACGGTTTGGCGTCTCGGTTCGGCGCGAGACGTTTCTCCGGGCGGGTTGCATGAGTCAGCACGACAGCGGCTAGAGGTCGGCTACCAACTGACCGAGTCGAGTGCGTTCCTGCCCTACAGCGTTCGGCCTTGCCGTTGGTGCGCGGCGTGTAAGGACGGGTAACTCGCTGCAACGAAGTCTCTTTGAACTGTTCTCTAACGAAGAAGCGCCCGAGGCGCACTACACCATGGAACGTTGGGACCGGCGAGCAGTTCAGGCGCCGGTCCCGTAGCTCAGTTGGTTAGAACGCCCTAGACCGGCTCGCCTGGAGTCACTTCCAACATTCCCCGCTGGTTGAGCTGGGCCAGTCGCGTTGGTAAGATGATGCGCTAGCAACACACTACTATTCCGAGGAGAGTCACTATGGCTGACCAGATACAGAACTTTGCCAACCACACACGGTGGGTTCCCGCATATCACTTCGTCGCCGGACCGATCTTGCTGATCAATCTGGGCTGGGCGGTCTACCGTCTGTTCGGCGGGCTGTCGTTCGAGGCGATTCTGAACGTGCTCGTGGCGATCGCGCTCGTCATCCTGTTTTTGGTCGCTCGGACGTTCGCCCTCAGGGCTCAGGACCGCGTGATTCGGCTTGAGATGCGGCTGCGCATGCGGGAACTGCTGCCAGAAGACCTGCAGGGGCGCATCAACGACTTCACGCCAACACAGATGGTCGGTCTGCGTTTCGCAGGCGATGGCGAACTTCCGGAGCTGGCTCGCAAGGTGCTCGACGATAACCTCACCGCCGCAGAACCGATCAAGAAACTGATTACCGACTGGCAGGGCGACTACCATCGCGTGTAGGCCGCTGCCGAAGCAGAGTGCTCCAGGTTCCGCTACTTCCGAGATTCCGGCGTGATCTCAACCCATCGATGCAACACTTCGCCGAGAAAGCAGAGAGGTGAAGTGTATGCGGAAGCAACAGAGGAATGAGATGGCGGAGATGTGGAATCGCTGGGAGCGAACAGATTTCCAGAGGCGTCGCAGCCGGGAGATCTGTCGGAGCGGAGGCTATGATGCCCATCGGCCAGCGGCGTCGACTGACCAGCATGGAACAGCGGAGAATGTGCTTGCTGTATTAAACCAAACATGGTAGTTTTCCCATACGAGTACGGGCATGGACACGTCTTGCACTGCTGAGAATACAACTCTTAACGAGGTTCGAGTTGAGCGACGAGAATGGGCGTTCTCGCAGGATCTGTGGAGACTAGTTGGTTCCCTTGGGCCGATGGAGGTAACGGACGACAGGCGTGAACGACCGGTCTGATAGGTAACACTCTAAACCGGACGGATGGGTAACAGTATAGGCGGTGGTCAGTGGCCCCCGCGGGGGCCACTGACTGCCGAGCCGAGCGGCCACAGTACGCGGTTGGCGGCGTCGAACAAGGCGAGTTCCACCGGACCGAACCAGATCTGCCAAATGGCTTCGTCCACTTCGACTAGCCCGACCAACTCGCGAGCCAACGCTTCACTCAGGAAGTACTTCTCGCCGAGGAACTTGATGCGTCCGTCGTGGCGCACTCGTCGGCGCTCCCAGTGCCCCGGGTAATCCAGATCAGCAAGCTCGCTGGGATAGGCGCGTGTTGCTGGTGCATAGAACGCCGCCGGGGGCCGCTGTCTCAACGCTTCATGCGGACGTTCTTGGTTGTATTCATGACGAAAGAGGTCGAAGCGGCGCTGCTGTCGGCGACGATCGCCAGCCGGAGGTCTCACTGTCTCGGCTTTGAGCGTGCGGTGTAGCCGCTCGTGGCGACCGTTCTGCTGCGGCTTGCCCGGCTCGATGCGCTCCACCGCAATGCCCAGCTTCAGCCACCAGACGTTCAACCGGCTCAAGCGTCCGGTGCCGATGGAGGCGAACGGCGAACCGTTGTCTGAGCGTATCCTTCGTGGCAGCCCGCGCTCCAGAAACAACCGCTCCAAGCCTCGGCGGGCCTCGGCGTAGGATGTGCCCACGTGTGCGGTGCAGTTGAGCAGGAAACGACTATATCCGTCGACGACCGTTAGCGGATAACACAGCACGCCGTCGCCGGTGCGAAACTGCCCCTTGTAGTCGATCGTCCAGAGGTCGTTGGGCGCTTCGGGTTCGCGCAACGGACTGGGTGCCGCTTCGGCCAGTCGCCGCATCCGCTTGCGCCCGCGAACGAGTCCGGCTCGCTTCAGCGCGTCGCCGATCGTCGACGCCGCTGGCCAGCTTGTCTGTGACTCTTTCGACTCCAGCCAGGCCCTGAGCTTCTTCGGCCCCCAACTCGGATGCTGCCGACGCGCTTCTATCACTCGTCGCTCGACCGACTCGGGTATCCGACCGGGCTGACGGTGTGCCGCGTGCGAGCGGTCTTCCAGCTCTGGCCAACCGCCTTGACGGAAGCGTTCTAACCACTTGTATCCGGTCCTGCGGCTGATCCCGTAGAGTCGACACAGCGCCGCCACGTTCGTCGCCGCCCCCGCTCGCAGCCAGTCTTCAATGAATCTCTTGCGTTCTTCCATCGGATAGGTCTCCTTCCATGGCATCTCGCCATGGTGTTACCTATCCGCCCGGTCTAACCTGTTACCCTTCCGCCCGGTCTGTACAGGAAGCGCACCGCGCGCGGAAAGCTGGAACGTATCCGACCAGCTTTGCACCACCCAGTTGGAGTAATACGGACTTTCGAAGACTTGTTTCGTTCCTCATCCTCTCCACAGCTGCCAACGTTGTGATCGGCGGTCAACTCACGTACTCCGCGATGGAGTACATGGACTCCGTGAGTTTCTGCGGCCAAGCATGCCACATCATGACCCCGGAGTTCACGGCGTACGCCGTTTCCTCCCACTCTGAGGTGTCGTGCGTTGAGTGTCACATCGGGTCGGGAGCCCGGTCGTTCGTGGTGGCTAAATTGGACGGTGCCCGGCAAATGATTGCGGTCATAGCGGGCACGTACCCGACGCCAGTGCCGACGCCAGTGCATAACCTCGCTCAAGGATCTCTCACTTGTGGCCGATGCCACGCCGATAGGGATTTCGGCGTCAAACGATGGCAGAGATTCCACTTCGGGTCGGACGAAGGGAACAGCGCCAAACGGACGCAGCTGACCCTAGTCATCGGCGGCGGCGACAACCCGAAGGGAGCGCACGGCGCTCATTTTTCCGGCGGGGCTACGCTTGAGTACCGTGCCGAGCCTGACCGCGAAACGATCCATTGGATGCGTTATGTGGCACCGGACGGTGAAGAGACGGTCTACGCCCGAGCGTCCTGGGATGAGCAGCGAGCACAAGACTACGAACTGCGCAAAATGGATTGCGTCGACTGCCACAATCGGGCGGCGCATAGCTTCGAAGACCCCCAGAGAGCCGTCGATCGCTCCTTGTCGGAGGGTCGAATCGATCCGTCCTTGCCCTTCGTTCGACAGCAAGGGCTGGAACTCATCCGTGCGGGCTACGACACGCCCGAGCTAGCCGAGGATCAGATCGCTGAGGCGCTCCGAGCCTTCTACCAGGCGGACTACCCAGAACTCGCGGCGGGTCGTGGTGACGAGATCGTCCAGGCTAGTTCGGAACTCGCGGCCATTCGCAATCGCAATGTCTTTCCCGAGTGGGGAGTCGACTGGGGCACACATCCACACCAGTCAGGACACGAGGATTACCCAGGTTGTTTCCGCTGTCACAACGACCAGCTAGTGAGTCAAGACGCGGCAGCCGTTCCAATTGGCGACGACTGCAGCGTCTGTCACGCCGTCGAGAGCGTTGGACAACCCGTGAGTTCGCAGGAGTTGACTCAACTGGCAAGGTTCGGCGGGGTTGGGTTCGCCGATTTGATCTCATTCGAGACTGCATTAGGAGCGGTGCCGTTCGATCACTCACGCCACACTGAGTATGAGAACGCAAGCTGCGCTAGCTGCCACAACCGATTCTTCCCCATGGATCGATCTCCCCTCGGCTACGGTGCGGACCTGCACGCAGCCGCAGAAGCCGCCCAGTCATCGTGCGCCGGCTGCCACGTAGCGGGTGGAACGGCATTCGCGACTGCGGGCAACTGCAACCTGTGTCATACGAACCTCAGCCCCGAACAGACTGTAACCCAGGCGGTACCATCCCTGCAGCCGCGCCCGCCCCCGGGAGACGTAGAGTACACGACTTCGCTCGGTACCGCTGTCTTCAACCACGCACTGCACGCCGATCGGGAGGGAGCAACTTGCGCGGACTGTCACAACGTCCTCTTCCCGATGGCGTCCGCTGACTTGAACTATGGTGAAGATTTTCATCGAGCCGCAGAAGCTACTCAGGCCTCCTGCGCCGGTTGTCATTTCCCAGGCGGAGCAGCCTTCGCAGCGGCAGACAACTGCGCTCTCTGTCACAAGGGGCTCGGCGAGCCGCGTGTCACGCCGTCGACAGGAGTCAGCGGCATTCCGGAACTTCCGAACCTCGACACAAGAATCGGCCCCGCCCGTTTCGACCACGAGCGTCATGTGGAACTTGCCGAGGGCAGTTGCCAGACCTGTCACAACGAAGTCTTCCCGCTAACTCGGGGGCTGCTCAATTACGCTGACAACCTTCATCGGACTGCTGAAGCCAATCAGACCTCGTGCGGCTCTTGCCATCGGCCGACGGGTACGGCGTTCGCGGCTGAAGACAACTGCCTACAGTGCCATGTCGACCCGACGGCCCAAGCTGCTGGCTCTGCGATGGGGCTGCGAGCGTCCCTCGTCTACGGCAACCGACTTGGCGATGTTGAGTTCGACCACGACCAGCATATCCTCGACGCGAACAACCGCTGCGTCAGCTGCCACAATGCTTCGTTTCCAATGAATCAAGTCGGTCTAGCGGGATACGCCGAAGATTACCACCGCTCGGCGGAGACCAACGGCGCGTCTTGCGCCAGTTGTCACCATCCGGATGGCTCGGCCTTCGGCTCTTTGAACAACTGCACCCGTTGCCACATTGGCCTTGAACTCCCCGACCAGGCCTCTATCGCTTGGGCACCGTGGGCGCTACTGCTCTTCTTCGCGGTGCCGGGAGGCCTGTTGGGACAAGGCCGCGGCTTCATCGGCTCGGAGCGTTGCGTCGTTTGCCATAAAGAGACAGCTCAATCGTTCTCGACGAACCCGCACGCGCCGCCGACCGTCTCCGGGTCCGCGCGCTCAGCACCGACCACATGCGAGTCCTGTCACGGGCCGACGGCAAGCATCGCGGAAGAGGCGCGAGCGATAGCAAGAGCCGTTGTCGGTGAGCAAACGACGAATGGGGACGCCGAGGGAGCGGTAGTAACCGACCGCGGCGTCGAGGAAAGCCACCGCGGAGTGGCTGCGTTCATCGGGCAGGATCTGAGAGAAGGCGAGGCGGGAGTTGTCGTCAATAGCGACATGCACGAACTCCCAGCCAGCGCCGCGACTGGCCCGAGAGCAGCGCTAGCCCATGTCCAAGCGCTCAGCGCCGACGAACTGGCCGTGTTTGCCGAGGGGCAACCCTCAATCGTCAATCAATCCTGCCTCACTTGCCATGCAAGGGACATCGGCCAGTCAACCCATGCCTTCTCTCCGCACCTAGCGGTCGGCATGTCCTGTATGAGTTGCCACCAAATCCACGGCGACGTGCCAGAAGATCTATCGGTGATGGTTTCTTCGAATCAACTTTGCTCTACTTGCCATGCCGACGTTCGAGCACAGTTCGACAAGCCTTTTCGTCATCGATTGAACGAAGGGTCGATCTCGTGTGTGGATTGCCACGACCCGCATGGTCAACCCCCACCGGCGCAGATGGCGAGGTTCGCTGGCAACGACGTGTCCTGCGTGGGGTGCCACGGCGATAAACGGGGACCATTTCCGTTCGAGCACGCGCCAGTCCGCATGGAACCCTGTTCGTCCTGCCATGAACCTCACGGCTCGGTGAATCCTCGTATGCTGACTCGGCACAACGTGAGCCAGCTCTGCCTTGAGTGCCATACGATCTCAACAGCTACTTTCGGTGGCGTCCCTCCAGGCTTCCATGACCTACGTAGTCGTCGCTTTCAGAACTGCACGATCTGCCACTCCAAGATCCACGGCTCCTTTGTTGACTCGGACTTCCTGCGATGACCACGCATCGCGTCGCCGTTCTGATGCTTTGGTCCGTCGGGGCGGCACCGGCCCAACAGGGGTTGCTGCAGTCCGATGCATGGACTGGTTCAATCGACGTACGCAATCGGTGGGTCAGCGACATTGCCGGTAACAGCCAAGTCTATCGGTCCGTTGTGAACCTCGGCGAAGGCCCGCGACTGTTCGACGCCAATCTGCGATTTTCGCGTCCTGGATCGCGGTGGGCCGACAGTGCTTCGCTATCCATGAACTCCTGGGGAGGCGATCCCTACAACACCGTCCACTTCGCTGCGGAGAAGAAAGGGCTTTACGACCTTCGCTTTGACGGGGTATCGCAATGTCGCCTACTTCAACGACCTGCCTTCGTTTGCGAATCCCCTTCTGGAAGACGGGGTGACCCTTAGTCAACGATCACTCGATACCCAGCGCCGACAACTGGAAGTGGACTTGAAACTCTGGCCCACCCGAACGTTCTCGCCGTTTGTCGGCGTGTCCAATTACTCAGGGCGCGGGCGCGGCGTCACAACCTTCGTTTCCGGTGGCAACGAGTTCGCCGTCGACACCGATCTGGACGACCAACTGCTAATGGCGCGGGCTGGCGTGACGGCATCAGGAGAGCGCTGGAGCATCATCTTGGAGCAGGGATTCACAGACTTCTCCGATGGCCAAGAAGTGTTTTGGGATCGAGGTCCAAATCTCGGCAACCGGAAGTTTCCGCTGCTCGGCCAAGACCTGGTGCTTGACCGGCTTCTCCAGCAGTACGCCGCAGACGGGAGAGGCCTGTTCAGCCGAGCCGTCATCCAGGCCCAGCCTTGGTCACGACTCGCCGTGACGGGTCAGTTTATCTATAGCCAGCCGAAGATCAATGTGACCCAAGACGCTGCGCCGGAAGGCGAGTTCGTCTACTTGCCGCTCCTAGCTCCTTACTCCTTCGCGCTAGAGCGGAGTGTCGCCCAGGCCAGCCGCCCGCGGTCTTCTGGGAATTGGACTACACAGATTCGGCTGCATCGACGCCTCCGCCTGGTGCAGTCGTGGTACACGGACCAATTCCATGTTGCAGGTTCGGCGGCGATCTCACAGATTCTCAACACGACGCCCGAGTTGAGCATCGAAGACCAACTGGATCGCCGCTTGGTGCTCGAATACAACCAGAACCAAGTCGAGCTGATTTTCGAGCCGGATCGTCGCATCAGCATCCGGGCGGGTCACCGCTACGCCTGGGGCGACGCTGAAGTGCCACCGCCGTCATTCGACTTGCGGCCCGACCCCAAGACGCGAGGCGCGATGCGGCGACACGTTGGACTGGCCAGCGTTGCCACGCGACTCAACGGGGGCCGTCTGAGGATCGGCGCACAGGCCGAAGTCTCATCGGCTAGCGAGATTTACTTCCGAACTGGCCTCAAGGACTATTGGCGCGGAAAATTGCGAGCCAGCTACCGGATACTGCCCGCGCTGACGCTTCAAAGCTCGTTCACGGCGTTTGAGAATCGCAACGACGATTCGCAAATCGAGCTTGATACGAAGAGCCAGCAGTTCTCCGCCGGATTCTCTTGGACGCCTCAAGCACAGCGCGGCTGGTCGGTTCTGGCCGACTACACGCGCTCAACCCTGACGTCAAGAGTGTTGACGATCCAACTCCCGTTCTACGGAACAGACTTCGCGCATTACCGGGACGACGGTCACTTTGGCAGCGTCTACATCCAGACGGGCCTTGTCTACGGCGTGCGTCTGCAGGCTGGCGGCTCACTCTTCATCGGATCTGGAAGTCGACCTACTCGGTTCTACACGCCGCAAGTCGAACTCGATGGTCGCATCACTGAGCGTATCCGGTGGGTTGGCGAGTGGAGGTGGTACGGATTTAGCGAAACGGTCTACCCAGTCGAAGACTTTCGTGCCCACACGTTCTCTGTGGGTCTACAACTGAATCTCTGACCTATTCTCAGCCGTATGAACTCAGAGCAAATCGTGATGAAGGCTTTTCGATTCAATCAGTGGCACCGGTCGGAGCGATCTGAGGATGTCCCCGGCCCTGAACCAGGAGCAGGAGAAGCGCGGATCCGAATCGGCGGTCCAAGGGCCGACCCGCCGCCCAAGCTGAGCGAGTTGAGCGACCAGGCCGCCATTACAACGAAAGAGTTCGAACCTGAGAAGCACAAGTTTCTGAACTGATAGGTCAATAATCATGCCAATGAAAGGCTCCGATCTTCTGGTCAAGGCTCTCGAATCCGAAGGAGTCGAGTACGTTTTCGGTATTCCGGGCGAGGAGAACCTCGACTTCCTCGATGCCCTGCGGCGCTCTCCGATCCGACTCGTGCTGACACGACACGAGCAGGCGGCGGGCTTCATGGCGGCGACCTATGGCCGACTCACAGGCAAGACCGGCGTGTGCATGTCGACGCTCGGTCCGGGGGCGACGAACTTCGTCACCGCTGCAGCATATGCCCAGCTCGGCGCTATGCCGATGCTCATGATCACCGGACAGAAGCCGATTAAGAGCAGCAAACAGGGTCGGTTCCAAGTGGTGGACATCGTCGAGATGATGAAGCCGCTGACCAAATACACTCGGCAGATCGTCAGCGCAGAGAACGTGCCAGCCTGCCTGCGTGAGGCCATCCGTCTGGCCGAGGAGGAGCGTCCGGGTGCCGTGCATCTCGAACTGCCCGAGGACATCGAGCGCGAGCTGACCGACGAGCAGCCGATCCCTGCGAGTGCTGTACGCCGCCCGACCGCAGAGAAAAAGAGCATCGAGCGCGCAGTCGCGATGATCGAAGCGGCCCGGCATCCTCTGCTCGTTATCGGCGCTGCAGCGAATAGGCAGCGTACTGCTGAGAGGGTCCGCAAGATCGCCTTCAAGTACGCCATCCCCTTCATCAGCACTCAGATGGGCAAGGGCGTGATCGATGAGCGCTCGCCGCGGTCCCTGGGCACCGCCGCCCTGTCGAATTACGACTTCTTGCACCGCGCGATCGAGCATGCGGACCTGATCGTCAACATCGGCCACGATGTGGTGGAGAAGCCACCGTTCCTTATGAAGCCAGGGGGTTTCGAGGTCATCCACGTCAACTTCTTCACTGCGGCGGTGGACGCCGTCTACTTCCCGCAGGTCGAGGTTGTCGGTGACATCGCAACAAGTGTCGAGCTGGTATCAAACCAACTCTCGTGTCAGGATCACTGGGACTTCGGGTTCTTCGAAAAGGTACGGGGCGCGGTCGAGTCTCATGTCCGCGAAGGCACCGACGACGAACGTTTCCCCATCTACCCGCAGCGGCTGGTCGCCGACGTGCGTGAAGTCATGCCGTCAGACGGTGTGATCGCGCTCGACAACGGTGTTTACAAGATTTGGTTCGCGCGCAATTATAAGGCGCACGAGCCCAACACCGTGTTGCTCGACAATGCTCTCGCAACCATGGGGGCCGGCTTGCCGTCGGCGATTGCGGCACGGCTGGTCTGCCCCGAGCGCCGTGTCATGGCGATCTGCGGCGACGGCGGGTTCATGATGAACTCGCAGGAGTTAGAGACCGCCGTGCGCGTGAAGCTCGACCTGGTGGTGTTGATCTTGCGCGATGATGCGTACGGCATGATCAAGTGGAAGCAGGCCGGGCTGGGCTTTCCAGAGTGGGGGCTGGATTTCGGCAACCCCGACTTTGTGCGCTATGCCGAGAGCTATGGCGCCCACGGCTGCCGAGTTGAGAGCGCGGACCATCTGCTGCCGCTGATGGAAGAATGTCATTCGACGCCCGGGGTGCACGTCATCGACTGCCCGGTCGACTACTCGGACAACGACCGCATTCTCAACCGCGAGATCCGGGAGAAGAGTCAGGCGATATAGAGGCAAGTCCGAGGTCTGCATGAGCGAACATTTAGCCCTATTGATCCCCGGAGCCACGACCGACGACGGCATCGTCGAGGTGACGGCTCCTTACGACGGCGAAGTGCTGGGCGCGGTCACAGCGGCGGACGCTGCCGCGGTCGAGACCGCACTGGCGACAGCGGCCGCGCTCGCCCGTGATCGCGACCTGCGGCTGCCGATCCACCGAAGGGTCGAGATCCTGGAGCGAATGGCCGCCCTTCTGGAGGAGCGTGCCGACGATCTGGCGCTCGAAGCAGCCCGTGAGGGCGGCAAGCCGCTGGTCGATTCCAAGGTCGAAGTCGTGCGCGCGATCGACGGCGTCAAGCTCGCGGTTGAGACCTTGCGTACGCAGCACGGCGACGAGATCCCGATGGGGCTCACGGCTGCCTCGACGGGCAGGCTAGCGATGACGCGCAAGGAGCCGATCGGGGTGGTCGTTGCCATCAGCGCATTCAACCACCCCGTCAACCTGATCGTGCACCAGGTGATCCCGGCGGTGGCTACCGGCTGCCCCGTGATTGTGAAGCCCGCTGAAGACACGCCGATTTCTTGCTTCCGAATCGTTAGCCTTCTGCGCGAGGCCGGATTGCCCGAGGAGTGGTGCCAAGCGCTCGTGGTGAACGACGTGAGCCTCGCCACTCGACTGGCGACCGACCCCCGCGTCAACTTCTTCTCGTTCATCGGCAGTGCCAAGATCGGCTGGATGCTGCGCTCCAAGCTTTCAGCCGGCACGCGCTGCGCGCTCGAACATGGCGGCGTGGCACCGGTGCTGGTTGCCGCCGACGCCGATCTCGATGCCGCCATACCGCTGATAGCCAAGGGTGGCCTTTATCACGCCGGCCAGGTATGTGTCTCGGTGCAGCGTGTATTCGCCCACGAATCGGTGGCCGCCGAGCTGACCGAGAAACTGGCTGAGGCAGCTGGCGCGATGGTCTTAGGCGACCCGACGCTCGCTGAAACTGACGTTGGCCCATTGATCCGACACCGCGAAACGGACCGTGTCGAGCAATGGGTGAACGAGGCGGTGGAGCAAGGTGCAAAGGTCGTCTGCGGCGGCCAGCGCCTGTCCGCGGCGCTCTACGAATGCACGGTACTCGCGGATCCGGCGTCCGGGTCGAAGGTCAGCAAGCTGGAGATCTTTGGCCCAGTAATCTGCGTATACCCATACCGGGATTTCGACCAGGCAATCGCGCGCGCGAATGACGTGCCTGTCGCCTTCCAGGCTGCAGTCTTCACCCGCGACATCGACACGGCGTTGCGCGCCTATAGTCGCCTATCGGCTTCGGCGGTCATGGTCAACGACCACACTGCGTTCCGTGTCGACTGGATGCCCTTCGCCGGTCTCCAGGAATCGGGTCTCGCTGTGGGCGGCATTCGATTCACGATGCAGGACATGCAGACCGACAAGATGCTCGTCGTCCGTTCCGGCGAAGTGTAGATCCTAGGGCCTTTCAGCCTTGTCGAGGCGCATCGCGGCGTCTGAAAGGCCTCCACTTACACCTTGACATCGCATGAATGGTTGGGCAGCATTGCCATGCAGGGAAGGATGTTCGTATGGCGAGCAGCGTGCCTCCCTGCCACGCTCGCCGGGGAGAAAGGGGAGATTCAGTGATGCTCAGCGATAGTGAATATTACTTTCACAAAGCGGCCGATGTGCTCGACCTGCCGGACCGAATTCGAGAGATTCTGCTCACCCCACTAAGGGTGGTCAAGGTGGAATTGGTGATCGATGATGACCGCGGCCAGCTCCAGCACTATCTAGGATTCCGTGTACAGCACAGCAAGGCGCGAGGACCAATGAAGGGTGGCTTGCGATTCCACCCGGCGATGGACGAGGATCATGCCGCTGCACTCGCAAGCCTGATGACCTGGAAGACAGCCGTTGTCAATGTGCCTTTTGGTGGAGCCAAGGGCGGCATCAATTGTGATCCCAGCCAAATGAGTGAACGGGAGCTCAACGCCGTCACCCGTCGCTTCGTGGAGCAAACTAAGGAGATTATCGGGCCAACTACCGATATACCAGCTCCCGATGTCAATACCAACGCCAAGGTGATGGGTTGGATCATGGACGAATACTCCAAGTATGCTGGCTTCTCGCCTGGTGTCGTGACCGGCAAGCCCCTCCACTTGTTCGGTTCGGAAGGCCGCGACGAAGCAACCGGGCGCGGAGTCATGGTGGTACTCGGCGAAGCCTTGAAAGATCTAGGTAAGCCATGGCAGGGCCTGCGGGTAGCCGTCCAGGGGTTCGGTAACGTTGGAGCCAATGCGGCGCGTCTCGTCGCAGAGCAAGGGGCGAAAATCGTCGCCGTGGCGGACCATATGGGTGGCGTAAGTAATGACGACGGGCTCGACATCGACGCTCTCGGTAACTGGGCGCGGGAGCACCGTACCGTCAAGGGTTTCGGTGGAGGTGAAGCTTTCGATGGCCCAGAGGTGATCACCTGGGACGTGGATGTCTTGATCCCAGCGGCGCTAGAGAACGCCATCCATCAAGACAACGTCGAGGATGTGAAAGCCGAAATCATCGTCGAGGGGGCGAATGCCCCTACTTCACCGGCTGCGCACGAACGCCATCCATCAAGACAACGTCGAGGATGTGAAAGCCGAAATCATCGTCGAGGGGGCGAATGCCCCTACTTCACCGGCTGCGCACGAGGCACTGGTCCAACGCGGCGTGCTGATCGTCCCCGACATCCTCGCCAACGCGGGCGGCGTGACGGTTAGCTATTTCGAGTGGGCCCAGAATATCCAGCAGTTTCGCTGGAAGAAGGATCGGGTCAACCAAGAACTTACCGACACGATGTGCGAGTCCTACTCGGCAGTGCGGGGAATTGCCAAAGAGAGAGCCATTGACATGCGAACAGCGGCTTTTACTCTGGCAATCCGCCGGGTGGCGGAAGCAGGCAGGGCTAGGATGTTCACGGAAGAGGAATTCCAGATCTAGTTTGAAGTGAGTTGACAGCTTGCCGGAAGGGAGCATATGCACTTTGCCGGTCCGCCTGCCCTCCGTCGTGAATGGATGTTACCACGACTAAGTGTTAGTGTACGAATCGGCGTTCACCCCCAGACTAGCGTCTGCTCGGGATCGCCTTCCCGCCTAATTGGTTCTCCGCGGAGTTCAAAAGCGTAGCGTCGGCATCATTCGCAATCGGACGGGCCAATCGAGCAGACAGTCAGCTTTCTGACAAATTACGCGGCGACGGATTTGTTCTCAATAGGCCAGGTTACTGGGTCTAAGTCGGCAACGCGCCGTTGGAACACTGCGCGGCCGAGCGTCGCGTCCGTACTGGAACCTGGTAATCTAGAGATCCCGACAGACGTCGAGGCGGCTGAGAGTTTACCGACACGACACGGACACAGCCGTTTTAACCGTCAGCAGCTTATCTGCAAGTTGCTGAATAAAAAGGTACGGGCGCGTAGCTCAGTTGGTTAGAGCGCCTGCTTCACACGCAGGAGGTCCGGAGTTCGAGTCTCCGCGCGCCCACCATTCGTTTCAACAACTTAGAGGCGATCCGAGAATCACGGATTCTTCTGTGTCCGCGTGGTGTCCGTATACTCGCAGCCCGTCAGAGTAAGTCAGCGAAGGACGCGAGTCACTCATTCTGGGGGTGCATTCGGGTCATTTCCTACAATTCCGGTGGTCTCAAGGGGTCGATGCAACACTTCACCGAAGAAGGAGAAGTGGATGCGAAGGAAGAAAAGGAAGGAGCGGGTAGCACGAGGATACAGCGAGGCCCAGCGGGCAGAGGTATGGGATCGCTGGAGCCGAGGGGAGTCGCTGAAGGCGATCGGACGCGTGTTCGGCAAGGAAGGAGGGTCGGTCTTTGGGCAGCTTGCGCCCTATGGCGGCATCCGCCCGCGAACGCGCTGCCGCTCGCCGTTGGCGCTGACGCTAGCCGAGCGAGAAGAGATCTCCCGAGGGGTTGCGGCGGGACGATCGATGCGCTCGATCGCCCGCAGGCATTGAGGCGTGCCGCATCGACGGTCAGTCGCGAGATCCATCGTAACGGAGGTCGCAGCGCCTATCGCGCAACCGAGGCCGAGGAGCGAGCGTGGAGTCGAGCGCGGCGTCCCAGACGCTGTCGGCTGTCGTGTAGCCCGAAGCTGCGGCAACTGGTCGAAGACCAACTGCGGTTGCACTGGTCGCCCGAACAGATCGCTGGCTGGCTGAAGAAAACGTACCCGGGAGATGAGTACTACCGGGCGTCGCACGAAACGATCTACCGCGGCCTGTATGTCCAGCCTGGCGGGGCTTTGGAGAAAGGGCTGACGCGGCATCTGTTCTCCAGACGCTCGATTCGCCGCTCCCGACACGCCACTCGCAAAGGCCACAGCAAAGGGCAGATCGCGGATATGGTTTCGATCCACGAGCGTCCGATTTTGATCGAAGCTCGCGCCGTGCCCGGTCACTGGGAAGGCGATCTCGTGATGGGATCGGGAGGCAGTTGTTTCGTGACGCTGGTCGAGCGTCACTCGCGCTACCTGGTGATCGTCAAGGTAGCGAACAGGAAGAGTGAAACGGTGGTCTCGGCGCTGATCGACCAGGCCAAGAAGATGCCCACCCAACTCTACAAATCACTGACGTGGGACCGGGGCTTGGAGATGGCGGACCACAAACGCTTCACTCTAGCGACGGATATCGCCGTCTACTTCTGCGATCCGCAGAGCCCTTGGCAACGCGGATCGAACGAAAACACGAACGGACTGTTGAGGCGGTACTTCCCCAAGGGAACCGACTTGTCGCTACACTCCCAGCAGGATCTCGACCAGGCGGCGCGCCGCCTGAACGAGAGGCCCCGCAAGACGCTGGGGTTTGAAACTCCAGCAGAACGTTTTAACGCTTGTGTTGCGTTGACCGGTTGAGCCAGCACCCAATATAGGAAATTACTCAGAGCACGGCCTAGTAGCGCTTCCATCAATCGCTCAGAGTCTCAATGGCGGTATTCAGGCTACTGAGAGGGTGAGCTGACACGCGTGAGCCTATGGGTGAACCCATTGCGCTTTGTAAGGACCCATGGCACGATGACTGTGGCTTCATCCTGCGGCAATCACCTGTACACGCGATGCGAAAACTAAAAGATGTCGAGATAATTTTCGTCGTTTTCAGTTCCTTGACGTTGCTGCTTGGCGCGTTGGTGATCCACTATCGCGGTGTTCTGCGCGACTACCCATCGGGATTTGAGAGCTTTACCGCCCGCAACATTGAGTTCGTCACCGATTTCTACGGTCTGCGCTACCACGGCGTGTCTAACAATCTGATTGACGCTCATATTCTCTATTTCGGGGCGTTCGAAAAGCCGCTGCTACATTGGTTGGGAGACACTGCTGAGCTATTGGAAGACGACGATCTCGTCTTCCTCGATATCGGCGCGAATACCGGACAACACACTCTCTTCATGTCACGGCACGCGGCTACGGTGCATTCTTTTGAACCCTACCCTCCGGTTTTGGAGCAGCTTCGCAAAGGGATCGAAATAAACTTGCTGGACAACGCCGTGGTTCATCCGATCGGACTGGGTGCAACCAATGAGGTGCTAGAGTTTTTCGAACCTCCGCATGATAACCAAGGAACGGGGAGCTTTGTCAGCGAGTTCGAAGATCGGTCGAGCGGCGTAACTGAATTGCGAGTGGTCGTGGGTGACCAATACCTAAGGGCTCAAAGAGTCGAGCGTGTGGACCTCGTTAAGATTGACGTCGAGGGCTACGAGAAGAGCGTGCTGGCAGGTCTTGTAGAGACATTGGAGCGCCAGCGCCCGATCATCGTGATGGAGTTGACTGTGGCGAGCGATCTAGACGAGCCATTCAAGAGCCGAGAAGAACTTGTCTCCGCTTTTCCGGGGACGTACGAATTCGCTCTGCTTCCTAGTCCTTATGCTGCTGAGTTTCGGACAGGCAAGTACGAAATCGAGCCTTTCACCGCCACAACACCATCATTTCTCGTTGACGGTCAGTGGACCGTCGTCGCCTACCCAGCCGAGAAGGCTGCAGCAGTGTCATGGAGCAACACGGCGAACTAATCCTCTAGAAAAGTCGATGGCGGCATCTCCTTCTCGGTGAAGTCTTGCATCGACCGCTTGAGCTGGCACCACCTGTAGGGAACGATCCCGGTAATGGCGCTCTCGCGGCGGGCGTTTGTGCCTCGCTGTTACTCATGAGGCCCATATGTCGAGCGTCAGTACGACGATGACGTGCAACGGAGCGCTGGCAACGATCGGCGCAAGCCTAAGGGGGACCAACCGGCTTCCCCGCTCGCGAGCCGAAGCGAGCAGCACGAATCCGATCACAGTCCAAATCAGACTTGCAAGCGGTGCGAGGAGCAACACCAAGGCGGCGGCATAGCTTAGCCGGTCCATGATCGGAATTCGCACGACGTAGGTCGAAGCCAGGAGGAGGCCTGGGACCCAACAAGACTTGATGTAGGCGGGTTCCAGTCCCCTTCGGACCGAGCTAGCCGCGTAGAGCTTGACCAGGACGGTCGGCGCTACGACGAAGATGACTGGGGCGGTCACCACGCCAATGGACAGTCTAGCGCTGCGACGCCCGTGGTCCCCCACGCTCCGTCAGCGCTCGATCTTGAGTAACTTCCTACAAGCCTGCCGGCTCAACCGGTCAACGCAACACTAGGCCTAAGTCGTTCAACCGAAATGTCTTAGCGATGAGAGCGGCAAGGGGCTTGCCTACAAGCTGAAGCCACTAATCGCAATTGCGTAACTCGTTGTACTGCAATGACATGCAGATGAGAGCGGAGCGTCCTCGCCGCTTCGCCTTTGCTTTCTTTGGCTTACGCTTCACGCTCTCCCTTCGCGCCGGGTGTTGCGTCGACCGCTTGAGACCACCGGACTTGTAGGAAGCTACTCGGTACGGAGCAACCAGGCCGACCACGGGTGTACGGGAGAAGCGACTCTAGGGGCCGTCGATTACCCTGCCCGTCAACGAACGGAGGAATGCCGCTAGAGCGTCCTTCTCGTCGTTGGTTAGGGTGAGCGAGACCAACTCCCGGTCGAGATAGGGATTCTTGCGGCCGCCGTCGGAATAGAAGCTGACGACATCCTCTAGCGTCGCCAACGACCCGTCATGCATGTACGGCCCCGTGCGAGCCACTTCACGCAGCGTGGGCGTCTTGAACTTGCCTCGGTCTTCTTGTTGTTCGGTGACGAATGCTCGGCCCTCATCGAGGCACTTGCCGTCTTGCCAGGCGATTCCTGTGTTGTGGAACCGTTCGTCCGAGAACGTTGGCCCCGAATGACAAACCGTGCAATTGGCTTTGCCCCGGAAGAGCTTTAGCCCGACCAACTCTTGCTCCGATAGCGCATCCGGTTTGCCGAAGAGATAGCGATCGTACGGTGAGTCACCCGCGAGAATCGTTCGGACATAGGCGGCCAGCGCCTGCGCCAAGTCATCAGCGTTCGGCCCACGATCAAACACCGCAGCGAATGCTTTGCGGTAGCGGCGCTTCTGACTGAGACGCATGACGGCTTCGTCGAGCGTGAGATCCATCTCGGTCTCGGCCTGTATCGGTAGGACAACCTGCTCTTCAAGCGTTGATGTGCGTCCATCCCAGAAAAATGACTCTCCCCAGGCTCGGTTGATGAGTGTGGGAACGCTGCGTGGCCCTTGTCGCCCGTATACCCCGACGGCCTTGGCGCGCCCATCGGCGAAAGCTCGCTTCGGTTGATGGCAGTCAACGCAAGCGATCGAGCGATCACGCGAGAGCAGCCGCTCGCGAAACAGTCGCTGACCGAGCTGGACCTTCTCCGCTGTTGCGCGGTTGTTGGCGGGCTCCGGTTGGTAGAGATCCAGCCCGAGCGGACGCCCAGAATTGGCTTCCGCCTTCGGATCGGATCGCGATACGCCGACTGTGGCGCACAGAGCGATGAGCATCACCGTCTGGAAACAGATGATCGAGGCTTCGGCTAGGATTCGCTTCCACATCTTGGCTACTGCCTGGCCCGCTCCTGCAGGTCGAAGGGAAGATTACGCATCGCCCACATCTGGAAGAAGGATCCGCCGTGCGCGTACAAAATGTGCTTCCCGTCAGGATGTATGTTGACTCGGCCGTACCTCTCGTGGAGCAACTCCGTCGGGTAGGGGGGCTCGCCGTCAACGGGCACCACCCAAAATCTCCACATACCCGCACTTGTATCCGCGCCTGTATCCGAGTCGCGCCGTAGGACGACGAGCGCCTTCCCGTCAGGCGTCCGTGCCACCTGGCGCCCAAACTGATGATCCTCATCCGTCCTCCACAGAATCTTTCCCTCCCCGCCCGCAGCCGGATGGAGCAGGATTTCTGTTCGGTTACGAATCGTCGCGATTCGGCCGTCGGCCAACGCACTGAACTGCCCGGTTCCGAAATCACCCGGGACTCTTTCCACGGAACCGTCAGCCAGACGGTACGAGAAGATCGAACGATCCTCCGGTTGCCGGCTGCGGTACAAAAGGCGCGCGCCGTCCGGTGACAAGTCCCTATTCCCGCCCTGCAAAATAAGATCGGCGTGACCGTTGGTCAAGCTGAATTGGCCGTAGCGGTCCCTATCATCGCGGCCTCCCACGATAAGGCTGTGACCGCCGGTCGGCCAGAACATCCCGAGTACATACTTCAGGTCGTGCGGCACTATGCGCTCCTCGCCGGTTGCGAGAGTCCGGACGACAATTGCACGGTTTCTCCTTCCCTCTCGCTCAGAAAGGTAGGCGAACTCCTCGCCGTCCGGGGAGAATGTGCCTCGAGAATTGTGCCCGACGAACCGCTCGACGGCATTCTTGGGTTCGGCGAGGAACTTTCCCGTTTGCAGGTCGATCTCAGCAAGCTTCAAGCGCTGCTGCGAGACTCTGACCGAGTAATACAATGACCCGTCCTTGGTGAGGCCCATTCCCGCCGCGACGTCTACGTTAGGCACGATGAGTTGGAGCTGTCCGACTGGAGCTGCATCCTCAAGCGGCTGGATCCAGAGGCCCGGCTGTCCGCCACGATCGCTGTTGATTACCAGATAGTCGCCCTTTGGGCTCCAACCCACCAGCTCGTCGTTGGCAGCGTGCTGGACGATCGCAGCTTCCGAGGAGCCATCGACTGCGACCACGTAGATGTCTTTGGCTGGCTCGTCCCTCGAAGCGGAGCGGCTGTACGCGATGTAACGACCGTCGGGCGATATCCGAGCCCGAGGGTCGTCAGTCCAGGCGATCGAGCGAATCTGTCGAACATCGCCGTCAGTCACAGAGACAGTTACGATTTGATGATCCGAGGACTTTTGGACGATCGCTAGGACCCGATCGCCGTCAGGAAACCAGTCCTGGACGGAGGCATGGCTGCCGTCTCCAGGACTCCAAATGGTGCGCGGTTGTTCCGTATAGTCACCCAGCGACATGAGCCGCAATTCGGTAGTCGCAGCGTCCGGGCTTCCTAGGAACCAACTGTAGGCGACTCGGTCGCCGGCTGCGGAGATTCGGGAATTGTTCGCGAATACGGAACCGTTGTCGGCGGTTTGGGTGAGCCGCCGGTTCTCTCCTGTTTCGAGATTCCTTATGGCGAGATTGCCCCCGTCAAACCAATCGACGTAAGTGACGAATTTGCCGTCAGGGGACACGGAGCCTTCAGGGCTAATTCCCTTGGCTTGTGGCCAAACCAATTCTGTGCGAACGCCGTCTCCGGCAGCTTGGGCAATCGGCGAAGGAGGGTTCAGTACCGGGCCGAAGCCAATCACCAAGAGTGCCCCTCCCACAGCGCCCGCTATGGCCAGGGTCGGGATCAAAAGTCGCCGGGGCTGCTCGCGCGCGGAAGTCAATGCCGCCTCTCCCCCGGGCTTCGTCTCTCGCGAGGCCCGCCAGCTCTGAATCTCGCTGGGATAGGCATAGACGCTGCCAGCTGAGCCGCCATGGCGACGCACTGGGAGCCCGCCGGACTCCTCCCAACGTTGGGCGGTCCGGATGTCTCGCTCTAAGTAGTCGGCAATCTCTTTCCAACTCTGCAGAGGGGCTTCACCGGCTGGCTGGTTCTGTTGATCGTCTCGATTGGTCATTTTGCGGCTCTAATTGCTGTTGCAGTCTGAAAGTTAAGCCAGTGCCCCGACTGATTCAAGCGGCAAAACACGACATCGGGCCTTCGAGGTCGGTTTGTCGTGTTTTTCCGCCCGCTTGAGGTCAGAAAACCGTAAAGAGACTCACGCAGGCGTCCGCTGAAAGGGCCGTCGGTCGGTGCGATGAGTTACTTCCTATATTGGGTGCCGGCTCAAGCGGTCAACGCAACACAAGCGTCAAAACGTTCTGCTGGAGTTTCAAACTCCAGCGTCTTGCGGGGCCGTCCGTTCAGCCTGCGAGCGATCCTGTCCAGGTGCTCTTGTGAGTGTACGGATAAGTCGGTTCCCTTGGGGAAGTACTGTCTCAACAGACCGTTCGTGTTCTCGTTCGATCCGCGTTGCCAGGGGCTCTGCGGATCGCAGAAGTACACGTCGATGTCCGTCGCTAGGGTGAAGCGTTTGTGGTCGGCCATCTCCAGCCCGCGGTCCCAAGTCAGCGACTTGTAGAGCACGCCCGGCAATTGCCGGGCGTGCTCGATCAGCGCCGAGACGACGGTTGCGGTGTCCTTGCCGGAGACCTTCACCAACATCACATAACGGGTGTGACGTTCGACCAGGGTGACGATGTAGGTGTTGTTCGATCCGGCTAGAAGATCCCCTTCCCAGTGACCGGGTACGGCCCGGTCTTCGACCGAGGCCGGGCGTTCACTAATCGAGATCAGATCGCGAATCTGCCCGCCGCCACGGCCCTTGCGAGTGGCCTGTCGGGAGCGGCGAATCGTGCGCTTGGAACGCAGACACAGGGTCAGTTCTTTCTTCAAAGCCCCACGGGCTTGGATGAAAAGACTGCGGTAGATCGTTTCGTGTGACACGTAAAGTGACTCGCGGCCCGGATAGGTCCGTTTCAGCCAGCCAGCGATCTGTTGCGGAGACCAGTCCTCGCGCAGCTTCTCTTCGACCAGTTGGCGGAGCTGGGGACAGCGTAGCAGCCGACAGCGACTTGGGACGCTGTGCTCGCTTCCTGGCCTGCTTGTCCGCCTCTGCCGCCCGATAGCGGTTCGAACCTCCGTTGCGGCGGATCTCGCGGCTCAGGGTCGATGGCGCACGAGCTAGCCTGCGGGCGATCTGTCGCAGCGACTGCCCACAGGCAAGGCCTCGGGAGACCTCTTCCCGCTCAGCTAGCGTCAGCGCTTGCGGCGAGCGGCAGCGCGTTCGCGGGCGGATGCCGCCATAGCGCAACAGCACCAGTAATACCGACGCTCCTCTGCCCATCACCCGGGCGATCGTCTTCGACGACTCTCCGCGTCCCCAGCGATCCCACACCTCAGCGAACTCCGCCGCCGTGTACCTCCGCCTCTTCCTCGTCTGTTCCTTCTGTTCTTCTTGCATCTACTTCTCCTTCTCGGTGAAGTGTTGCATCGACCCCTTGAGACCACCGGAATTGTAGGAAATGACCCGAATGCACCCCCAGAATGAGTGACTCGCGTCCTTCGCTGACTTACTCTGACGGGCTGCGAGTATACGGACACCACGCGGACACAGAAGAATCCGTGATTCTCGGATCGCCTCTAAGTTGTTGAAACGAATGGTGGGCGCGCGGAGACTCGAACTCCGGACCTCCTGCGTGTGAAGCAGAGGCGGAGGTTTAGGACTACTTGCTCCCGTCTAACCTAGACTGATACAAATCAGCAAGTTAGACGGCGAGGGAGTGCTACTGATTGCTCCTTGAAAACCCCGATTGTTCCCCGTTGTCTCTACACTATTCTCTACAGTCTATGGGGACCACGACTCGAACAGAACGCGGCAAGGGGAAGCTCGTCGTTGGCTCGGACGAAGAGCCCGTTGACGCTTACTACCAGCTAGCATGGCACGTCGGTGAGGACGGTTTTCGAGTCGTTGGCAAGATAGCCACGGAGAGTCAAGCTTGGCCTAATATTCAGGAGAGACCTCGCTCACGGTTGATGCTTGGCAATGGCGACTACTTCGACTTTGCGGTACAGGAGCTACTTCTGGAACGCGGGGTGGCGGGAGCCGCGTTCACTCGCCAACAAGACCTGGGTCTCGTCGTGGCAAGCGTCGTCGGAACGGTCTCATCTCCTTCTCCTCCAAAGCTGACTACCTATTTCGCGTTGGAGGACCTGCTGCAGGCAGAGATGCCCTGGTTGGGCGAGGCTGGAAGTAGGCGCATTGAATCGGCGGCGTTACGAGCGCGGGTGGAGTTCCGCGTTGGAGCCCGAGCTGGAAACTTACCGCCCGCCGGAGAAAAGGGCTCGGAGATTTTACCGTGTAAGGTCCACGAAGGGGTCTACAATGCGGTCGCGACAGAGTTTCGAGAGAACGGCAGGCTGACGCCTGCACACTGCGCCAGCTCGATTCCGCAGATCACCTTTCAGATACTCAGGATCACCGACCGCCCGGTCTGGGGACCGTACCCGTACACGATCTCTCTCACGTTCATGGGTGTGGCCGTCGACGAGTGGCGCGCTCGGTGCCTAGAGCAGCAGGACGACCTTGACCAGAACGCGGAACAGCTCATGGACGAATACGCAGTCACAGTACGAAATGCCTGGGAGCTTGGCATCTCCAAGACGAAGATCGCGGTCAGAGCAGGCGGATTCAGTCGACGCACTGTCGACCGGCTTCTGAATCGGGACGGAGCAATAGCTCTCCATACAGCCAAGGAACTCGCCACCGCCGCCAAACAGCTTCTGCGTGACAAATCCGCTAAGAAGTAAACTTTTTTGGCCAACTCAACGCGCACATTGCGCACTGCTCGGTGCGCATCTTTCTTTTCGATGCGGACGTTTTCAATGATGAATTCAGGACACACACCAGTCCCGAAGACGTCTTGCCCATCACGGAACGATACCTAAGCGATACCCAAATACCGGAGGCGGGTTTTCCCTTCTCCACGTCGTGGCTGCGCAAGCGTCGAATCATGGGCGGCGGCCCAACGTGGCTCAAGATCGGACGGCGCGTCGTTTACCGAGAATCGGACCTCAACAGATTCTTGGAGTCCTGTGAGCAAGACAACAGTGAATACGCCCCAACCACAAGCGTCGATTCCGGGCGGCGCGGCAGATGAACGCCCATTCCCAGGCAAGCGAACTTATTGATAGGGAACCACGACTGGTCCATCGCCCGACGACTGAACTGCGACCACATCCGGTCTACCTGGAATTGCGCGGCCCCCTGGTGGGTGCGGGAGTGCGTGGCGCAACACAGTTCACAGGCGAGATAAGTGATCCCCTACTCATCACCACCGACGGCACCATCCTCGACGGACACGTGCGGTGGCAAACAGCCACGGCGCGCCGTCAGCTGTCCCTTCCCTGCATCGAGCACGACCTCAGTAAGGCAGGCGCTCTTGAACTTCTCCTCGCGCGGCACCAGCGCACTGAATGTTTAAACGCGTACTGCCGCATTGTGATGGCTCTACAACTGGAGGGCCATTACAGAGTCAACACTCCGCAACGATCGCAGTCACCCACAAATTCGTCAAATTTGACAAAGACCGAAGGTAAGGACGTTCGAGCAGAGATCGCGCGAGCTGCTGGCGTGTCGACCGGAAACGTGACGAAGGTGAAGCAGCTGCGGTCAACTGTATCTGCTGAGGTCAGAGAGAGCCTACGCCAGGGAGAGGTCAGCATCCATCGAGCGTGGGAGTGGCGCAAGCTGTCCGAGAAACAGCAAGACCAGGCCCTTTGGGAGCACCGCCATCATGGGCAAGCCGATAAGGTGATCCGCCTTTTGATCGCGAAACACACCAGCACTAGAAGAGCCGCTCCGTCTTTCGACCAACTACGCGAACTGCTTGGCCCTCTCGCCACCAGCGACACCGCTGTCGCAGTCACCGATATCCCAGGGAAGGCAATCGTCATCACCAGAGAATGTCTGGATGAGTTGCTGCGGAGGAAGGTCGCTTGACGAACGCAACTGAGCGCCCGCTCAAACAGATCCTCCGGATGACGCGAGACACTTGGGATCGGGACAGCATGCGCCCATCCGTGCGCGCGGCGTTTCAGAAGACACTCGATTGCGGCACGGAGGCGCTCGGAGCCGAGGTTTTTGCCTCAGCGAGTGAAGAACGCGTCGTCTATCACACGTGCAAGTCCCGAGCTTGTCCAAGCTGTGGCCATCGGGCAACCATAGCCTGGCAGCGGGATCAATGGCGCGAGCTTCCTGACGTGCCTTACTCTCACGTTTCGCTGACCATGCCGGACGTGTTGTGGCCGCTGTTCCGCCGGAACCGACACCTGATTCACGACCTACCGGTCCTCGGGGCGCAGGTACTACAACAGTGGGCACGGCAGGCGTACGGGATACGGCTAATGATTATCGTCATCCCTCACACCTTCGGACGACACCTCAACTTCAATTGCCACTTGCATATCCTGATATCAGAGGGTGGCCTCAGGGACGACGGCACAGGGTGGCTGGCTCGCGCTCCAATCAACAAAGCGGCCCTCATGCGGATGTGGCGCTACGCAGTGGTTACGTATCTGCGCCAAGCCGCCAATGCCAATGTCATCACCACAGCCATGTCCAAGCGCACTCTGCGGGCTCTGCTAAAGACACAGTACGAACGCTGGTGGAACATCGACATCCAACGCTTCCGCAGCAAAAAGCAGTTCTTAGGATATGCGGGACGGTACGCACGACGCCCGCCGATCGCACAGCATCGGTTTCGACGGATCGATCATCGGGAAATCCGATTTTTGACAAAAGACACACGCACCAAGCAGGCAGTCAAGACCACCTACTCACCCACTGAGTTCCTGGCGGCGCTGGCCGATCACATTCCTGACCACTACCGCCACAACATTCGATACTTCGGTCTGCTCGCTCCACGGGTAAAGAGCCGCACACACGACCACGTCTTCGCCCTCCTCGGGCAGGAAAGGCTGGGCAAGCCAGCGCGGCTGGGTTGGGCCGTATCGATAAACAGGAGCTTCGGCGTGGACCCACTCCTAGATAGCGAAGGCCAACGAATGCGCTGGGTCCGTAGTCTGCCCCCAAATGCAAACTGCTGAGCCGTCTCGGCCCTTGCCCATCAATCACTGGTCGGGGATACCAAGTCGCGAAAGTTGACGTGACCCCCTGCCGAACGTTCCACTAGACCAGAAATGAGTTATTGATTTTCCTAGAGATTGAAGGTGTTGTGTGACGCAGCACCACGTTCGAGCCATCGGGCGCACCGCGGGGTTTTCGGGCCGCCAGAGCCTCGGGCTTCCCGGCACTCCGCCCTCCGGAACGACCATCGTCACCGCTATCCGCGCCATGATGTTTCGGTGGTCTCAAGCGGTCGACGCAACACTTGCGAGAAGCCAGAAGACAAGACGTAACCGGTTGAGATGAAAGAGAAAACAGCGCCAACGCCTGACTCCTAGGTGCACGCCATCGAGTTACAAGGAGTTACGCGGTTGCACCCTTCCGCTGCTACGCCTGCGCGATGCGGTTACACACCGGACAGCAGATCCAGCTCGCCCGTGCTGTTGCCGAAATGCTCCATCGGCACGCCGTACCTGTCCATCAGCGCCAGCATCAGGTTCGCCAGCGGAGTCCCTGTGGGGTACTTGAGGTGTCGATTACCCTTAATCCCTTGGCTTCGCCCGCCGACAACCACCACAGGAACGTTGTAGTTGTTGTGAACGTTGCCATCGCTGAAGCCGCTGCCATACAGGACCGCCGTATGATCCAGCAGCGTGCCGTCTCCGTCGGGGATTTCTTTGAGCTTCTTGATGAAATACGCGAGCGTATCAATGTGATAGGCGTTCAACTTCGAGTAATCTTTCATCTTCTGCGGGTTGTTACCGTGGTGCGAGATTGAGTGATGCGCTTCGGGCAGACCGATTTCTGGATACGCCCGATTGATGTTCTCGCGGGCCATCATGAATGACGTGACCCGAGTGACGTCGGTTTGGAACGCCAGCACCTGCAGGTCGTACATCAGCTCGGCGTATTCCCGGAATGTCCCCGGCACGCCGACCGGCGCTTCCGGCGCCGCGAAGTCGCTGTTGGTCGCGTCACCCTTCGCGAGACGTTGCTCCACGTCGCGAACCGCGTCGAAGTACTCAGCGAGCTTGGTGCGGTCCCGCGCGCCAAGCTTGCCGCTCAGCTGCGAGATCTCCTCGGCCAGGCCGTCGAGAATACTGCGGTCCTCCTGGCTCCTGGCCAGCCGCTCTTCGGCGGTGGCGCCGACGCCGAACATCCGCTCGAAGACAAAACGCGGCGTACTCTCCGCCGGCAGCGGGGTGGTCGGAGTCTTCCACGACAGCGAGTTCATGTACGCGCAGGCGTAGCCGTGATCGCAGGCGCCGACGACGTCGCTTCGATCCACGGTGACTTGCAGCGACGGCAGCTTCGTGTCGCGGCAGATCCTCTCGGCAATCACCTGATCTACCGTCATCCCGGCGCGCACGTCGGCCCCTTCGGTCTGCTTCGGATGCTCGCAGCTCATGAACGCCGGCGCCGCGCGCGGATGCTGCCCGCCGGCGTCTCCTTGGTCCGACCCCGGATGATTATCCAGTCCGGTCAGCACCAGTGTGTGATCCCTGAAGGGCTCGAGCGATTTCAAAGTGGAGGGAAACGTGAACCCGGCGCCCTCCGCCTCCGGCGTCCAGTCAAACATGTTGGCGCCGTTGCCAAAGTACACCGCCGCGAATCGAGGCGCTGGCTTCGACGCCGCGCTCAGCGCAGGGACCATCGCGTCAAGGAACGGCAACGCCATCGTCGCGCCCACTCCGCGAAGGAACGTCCGACGGGGTAACGCTCTCTTTGTGATCACCATTGGAATTCTCCTCGTGCTCCACTCAATTCGTGTTCGACGGCGCCATGCTCATCTTAAACGACGTGCTCGCTACGACGCCCTGGATGAGCGACGCAAACCGGTAGTCCGTGGGGGCCGCCTCGCGCTTGATTCGACGGATCGCCGGCATATCGCTGGCCTCTAGCCCCCGCCCGAGCGCGTAGGTGAGCAGCCTTTCCGTGACGGTTGTCAGAAAGTCGTCAGAATGGTTCAGCAGCACCTTTCGAAGCTCCACCGGACCATCGAATGTCGTGCCGTCAGGAAACTGCGCGGACGCGTCAATGGGACGGTTGTTGCTGTAGATGTCTCGCCATTCCCCGATCGCGTCGAAATTCTCGAGCGCGAACCCCAACTGGTCCATCTGCTCATGGCAGGCCGCACACACCGGGTTTGCCCGATGCGACGCCATCTGCTCTCGTATCGGCAGAATCTTGGTCGGATCTCGCTCTTCCTTGAGCGCGGGCACATCGGCTGGCGGCGGCGGGGGCGGGGTGCCGAAAATATTATCCAGGATCCATTGCCCCCGGATGACTGGAGAGGTCCGATTCGGACGCGAGGTGCCGGTAAGGATCGAGCCCTGCCCCAACAGCCCGCGGCGGGGGCTGTCGGACGGGAGTGAAACTCGCCTGAACCGTTCACCGTGCACGCCCCCAATCCCATAGTGCTTGGCCAACCGCTCGTTGAGGAACGTATAGTCGGCGTCGAGCAGATCAATCACGCTCCGATTCTCGCGAATGATGCTGTCGAAGAACATCTCGGTCTCGGTCGCGAACGCCCGACGTAACTGATCGTCGAAATGAAAGAGCAGTTCCGGACTCGGAAAGAATCCGGCCACGTTGCGAATCTGAAGCCACTGGCCGGCAAAATCCTTCACCAACGCCCCTGACCGCGGATCCGCGAGCATCCGTTTAACCTGCTGCTCGAGCACGAGGGGATTGTGAAGCGTCTTCTTCTCTGCGACGGCGAGCAGTTCGTCGTCGGGGATGCTGCTCCACAAGAAGAACGACAAGCGCGATGCCAACTCGACGTCACTGATGCGGTAGACCTCATTGGGCGCGATATTGTCCGGCTGGGTCTCGACGCGGAATAGGAATTTCGGGCTCACGAGAATGCTGCGAAGCGCCAACTCAAGACCTGACTCAAAACTTCCCGTCCCTCCCTTGCTCGCTCCATCGCGGTAGCGAGCGAGCGGGATTTCGATATCCGCGTCGGTAACCGACCGTCGGTACGCACGGCGCGCCAGCGTGGAGATGATTTTCTTGGCGCAAGGCACTTGCTCGGCGGCAGCTGCTGGATAACAGATGAGCAACTTGCGGCGGGTGGGCGAATCGGCCACGGTCGCCTGGGATGTATCGGGCGGTGTAATCGCGAGACTGGCAATGCCTGGCTCGCCATTGTTGGCCCGGTACGGGTCGCGACGCAAATACGGATCGAACAGATCTTCAAGAACCGCGGTGGTTCGTTGGACGAAGTAGGCTTGCACGAGATGCTCGCCGGCTTTGACCGTCGCCCGAAACTCGAGAGACTCCAGTATCTTCCGGTCTCGCTCCTCTTGCGAGGCCTGCGATGGCGCCCGTGGTTGCCCGGGCTTCCTCGCGAATTCCGGCCCGCCCAGGGTTACCGTCGAGACCCTTGTGTTGTCGATGCTCAGATCGAGCTGTTGTGGCTCCTCCGTGATGCCGACGAACCCGCTGACGATTCCCCTCTCGTTAAGCCGCAGCTGGAACAGGTACTCCCCATCGACCGGAAAGTAGTAGCGGACCGCCAAGCCGCCGCGCGACCCCCACGGCAAATCCTCGCTCAGGCGGCGCCCTTGATTCCGGTCAGTCGGCACGAAGAAGGTGTCCGGCGACGGGATGCCGCGTTCAACCCCCAGCGCCACTTGGCTGATTTTCGCCGCGGCGCCAAGGTAGCGTTCCATCAAGGCGGGCGACAGGATCAGCGCATCTGCGTTGTTGTCAAAACCGTAGGCGGCACTATCCCCCGGCAACAACGAGGCGACGTCGAGGTCGAGCCCGAGCAGGTCGCGAATGGCGTTACCGTACTCGGCACGATTGAGTCGATGCAGCGTGGGTCGCCCCGGGTTGGGGTGTTCGAAGGCCTCCCGGTCGAGCTCGGTTTCCAAATAGGACGCGACCCCAAGAGCGGCTGCTTTGTCGGGTCGCGGTAGCTTGGACGGCGGCATCGCCCCGGTGCGGATCTTGCGCACGACTTTTTCCCACACGTCCGGTTGCTCGCCGACGCGGGCCAAGTCAAGCGTATCCAGCATCAGGCCGGCGGTCTTAGCGCTTTGGTTGTGGCAAGTGACACAGTACTGGTCGAGCATCGCGCGGGACTCCTCCATAGCCGCCGTCGGGGCCAGCGCCTGGCCGTACAGGTTGTAGCCCGCAACCGCGACGAAACAGACCACTCTACCGACGAGTGAAAAACGCGCGCTCATTGCGATGCCTCATTCGATGTCTCGATGCCTTTCGCTTTCAAGATCTCCTCGATGGCCGCCTCGGAAAATGTAGCCTGGCAGGGCCACGGACACTCCTGTACCTTCGCTCCCAGCTTGCGAAGCAGCTCAGCAGTCTGCGGCTGGGCTGCGAACGAATTGCCGTATTCGACGCCTTGGGCGACGATCAATGGCGTCCGTCCGTCTTTCGCCATCACGTCAAGCTTCGCACCCTTGTCGAACAGGTACTGCACGATGCCGTTGGCGCCACGATACGCGGCGGCGTGCATCGCGGTCTCGCCGAGATCGTTCGCAAAGTTGACCTCGAGATGCTGCTCTTCCACCAGAAGCTTGACGGCTTCGAGTACTTGCTCTTCAGGGGCCCGGTCCTGGTTCGAGGCCCAGGAGATGCCAGCTGCGGCCATCAGCGGCGTGATATTGAGGTCGGTGTTGATTCGAGGATCGGCGCCACGCTCGAGCAGCAGCCGCATCACTTCGACGTCAGCCGCTTTCGCCGCGAAGAGAAGCGCGGTCGAACCTACCAATTGCCGGCGATATCGCGCGCCCGCCCACCTGGGCTCCATGAAGGTGTTCCGGCCGTTGACGTCCGCTCCGTGGGCGAGCAGCGACTTGATGACCCGCAGTCTGTCTAACTTCACCACGATAAAGTGATCGCTGATGTGCCAATTGGCGACATGCACGGCAGCTTGCAGCGGCTTGCCGAAAGTGTTGTTCGGCCCCCCTCCTTCGGACGAGACGGAATTGAGCTGTTCGCGGATCGTCGGCTTCTTGAACTCAATCTCCTTCGCTTGCGCTCGCACCCCTTGCACGGTGATGTCGATTGACCCGCCTTCTGCATTGGGGTCCGCGCCCTTGTCGAGCAAGAAATCAACCAGATCCTCGTGCCCGTTGATGACCGCCACGAGCAACGGCGTGGCGCCATCCGGCCTCTTCCCATTCACGTCCGCTCCCGCCTCAAGCAGCGCTCGGACCGAGCCGATGTCGCCGTAGCGCGCGGCGAAGAGGAGCGCGTCGGCGCCGCTGCCGGAACGAATAGTGATGTCGGCCTTGTGGTCGATCAGAGTTCGCACGACCGGACCGTGCCCGACCGCCGCAGCCCACATTAGCGGCGTCTGCCCGTTCCAGGTCTCTTTGGCGTTAATATCAGCGCCACCCTCCAGCAGCACGTTGACTGCATCGACTTTTCCGGCGCGCGCTGCGAGCATCAGCGGGGTCTCTCCCGCACGCACCGCGAGCTCCGGATCCGCCTCTGCTTTGAGCAATTGGTCAAGGATCGCGGCATTGCCGTTCGAAGCGGCGAGCGCCAGCGGAGTGATCCCGTAGTTGTTAGCCACATTCGCCCGGGCTCCAGCACGGATCAGCAGTGCCGTCGTTTCCGCGTCTTCCAGGTAGGCCGCCCAATGCAGCGCAGTCGCGCCGTCGTTCTGGGGCGCATTCACATCGGCGTGAGCTTTGAGTAGGGAGAGTACAGCCTGCTTGTCACGATGCTGGACGGCATCGGCAAGCGGAGCAGGGCCGCCAGCGGCGCCAAGGCTTGCCGCCGACAACACGAACATGAACCATAACCCAGACAGAGATCTGAGCCACATCATTGAGCCTCCTCCTATCAGGGTGATTCTACATCAAAAATCGCGCAATGCACCGGCGGGGCATGTCAGCCCACGTTGAACTCTCACCCGAGAATTCCGCCTTGGCCCGCTGGCCGCTGTCAGGCTAGCCAAGCTGCGGCTGCAACGCAAGGTTCGTGCTTCCGCCACGTTCGTTCCTCCTCTCCCCGCTAGTCGGGCCCTCAGCGCAGGACGGATGGCAGTCTCCATTACCGCCGTGCAGGGAACAGGACGTGTTGACGCGAGCCACTTCCTACAAGTCCGGTGGTCTCAAGCGGTCGACGCAACACCCGGCGCGAAGGGAGAGCGTGAAGCGTAAGCCAAAGAAAGCAAAGGCGAAGCGGCGAGGACGCTCCGCTCTCATCTGCATGTCATTGCAGTACAACGAGTTACGCAATTGCGATTAATGGCTTCCGCTTGTAGGCAAGCCCCTTGCCGCTCTCATCGCTAAGACATTTCGGTTGAACGACTTAGGCCTAGTGTTGCGTTGACCGGTTGAGCCGGCACCCAATATAGGAAGTTACTCATCGCCCACATTGACGGCCCTTTCGCGACTCCCATAGCGCTACAATTTGCTCGTCATGGTCGGTCGGCCAGAGCATCAGCCACTACAAGCTCGTCTCGCAGCTCGGCGAAGGCGGGATGGGTGTCGTCTACAAAGCCGAAGACACCAAACTCGAACGTACGGTGGCGCTGAAGTTCCTGGCTCAGCATCTACTCAATGATGAAGAGGCCAAGGCGCGCTTTCTCAGGGAAGCGAAAGCCGCCGCCGCACTTCATCACCCCAACATCTGCCCGGTGTACGAGATCGATGACGTCGATGGTAAGACGTTCATCTCGATGGCGTTTCTCAAAGGCGAGACGCTAGAAGATCGTATAGCCAAGGGCCCGCTCTCGCTCAAAGACGCACTGGATATCGCTCGCCAAACGGCGGATGGACTCGAAGCGGCTCACGAAGCGGCCATCGTTCACCGCGACATCAAACCCGCCAACATCATGGTGGATGAGAAAGGCCGCGCGACGATCATGGACTTTGGGTTGGCACGACTCACTGAAGCGTCGCGCCTCACCAAGACCGACGCGTCGATGGGTACCGTCGCCTACATGTCGCCGGAGCAGGCCCAAGGCATGCAGGTCGATTCTCGTTCAGACCTCTGGTCTCTCGGCTGCGTGCTGTACGAGATGGTGTCGGGCCAGCGGCCCTTCCAAGGCCAATACGACCAGGCGTTGCTTTACGAGATTGTCCACGAGGAACCGGCAGCATTAACTGGCCTGCGCACCGGCGTGCCGATCGAGCTGGAGTTGTTGACGTCAAAGTGCCTCGCCAAGGACCGCGACGACCGCTACCAGCATGCGAGCGACGCCGCAGTCGATCTACGCACTCTTGGCGAAAAGCTCAAGTCGGGCCGCTCGACGATCTTGCGGACAGGTCAGATGAGCGGTGCCGTCCCGGCGACGATGGCAGCGGGCCAGACGGTGAACCCTGCGGCGGCGCTGCCGCCTGATGCCGTGATGATGAAGCGGAACAGCCAGCGAGCATTACAGGGGTTGGCAGCCGTGCTCGCCATCGCCCTCCTCGGCGTGACGGCGATCCTGTTCACCCAAGCTCAGCCAGAGATCCGCGAGCAGCTCACGCGCCGCTTCTCGTTCTCTCAGGAAGGCCTCCGCTCAGCGAGCATCTCCCCGGACGGGCGCTATGTCGCCTTCACGACTGGGACTAGACCCGAATCCAGTCTGTGGTTCCGAGCCATTGGGACTGAGACGGCTCGGGAGCTCCCAGGGACCGACGGCGCGAGGCGACAACTAGGTTGGTCGCCCGACAGCCAGTCAATCGTGTTCGCGACGACCACCGAGATCAAACGTGTCGGTATCGACGGCGGCGATCCGATCACGCTGGGCGAATTGCCGGGTCAGGGTGGGTTCGGTTTTCGGGGTGTCTCTTGGAGCCCTGAGGGCGAGCGCATCGTGTTTTCTTCCACTGCGGGCCGACTGTGGGAGATCCCGGCGCGAGGAGGCGAGCCCCAAGTCCTGATTGATCGGGATATGGGTGTCGGGCAACGGCCTCATTTCCTCCCTACAGACAGCGGCCCAGCGGCACTCGTTTACCAGATGAGCCGCGAGGCTGGTAATCAAATCTGGGTCCTGAACCTCGAGACCGGTGAGCGCAGCGAAGTAGGCTCCGGTTCGGCTCCAATCTATTCACGAGAAGGTTACTTGATTCACGGGCCTGGCGAGGTGGATGAAGGCGGTCTGCTTGCCCTACCGTTCTCGCTGGCGAGCTTGGAACCAACAGGCGAAGCCTTTCCCATTGCTGAAGACGGCCAGTTCGCCAGTCTCGCCCGCGACGGCACGCTGGTCTCCTTGGACGGGAATGCTGCTAGGGTCCTGAGCAACCTCGTGTGGCGCAACCGCAATGGTGAGTTGCTGGAGAGGATCGGTCAGCCGCAGCCAGGCATGAGGACTCCCGCCCTCTCACCCGGCGGCCAGCGGGTAGCGGTCAGGTCCACCGAGAGCGGGAACGGAGACATCTGGGTCCACGATCTGATCCGCTCCACCAAGACACGGCTGACCTTTGATGAGGGAACTGAACGGAGCCCGGTCTGGTCGTCCTCTGGAACGGAGATCGCCTATTCGCGCGATGAAAACCCTGGATATGACCTGATGCGCAAGACTGCCGATGGTACCGGCGAGGCCGTTGTGCTGCTTGAGACCGACGGCTTTACTCTTGTTAACGATTGGTCCACGGACGGGCGCTATCTGGTGTACACGGATCTCACCCCAGAGGGTAGGTTTGATTTCCGCTACGTTGAACTTCAGAGTGACGGTGAAGTTTCAGAGCCGGTGACGTTTCTTGGTACGCCCAACGGCGAGGGGGGCGCCAAGCTTTCGCCAGACGGTCGCTTGGTGGCGTACCAGTCTAACGAATCGGGGCGCTACGAGATCTATGTGCGTCCATTTCCCGATGGCGCTGGCAAGTGGCAGGTGTCGGTGAACGGAGGAGTGACATCACGCTGGCGCGGCGATGGGAAGGAGTTGTACTACCTGGAAGGCAGCAGCATGATGGCGGTCTCCGTCTCGACTGAGCCCACGTTTACGCTGGGGCAGCCGCAACGATTGTTTGAGTCCACGGATCTGATTTCGGCCGGTTTGGGGGAATACGGTTCGGCGGAGTTCGACGTATCGGCGGACGGTAAACGATTTGTGATCGTCTCGCCCATCGAAGTCGCCGATGAAGAAGCGGCTCGCCCCAACGTCCGCATCGTCCAAAACTGGTATGAAGAGTTTCGGGATCGGGAGCAGTAACGACCCTCTAAACTAGCGCATCGATCGGCCTTCGCTGAGTAACTTCCTACAAGTCCTGCCGGCTCAACCGGTCAACGCAACACAAGCGTCAAAACGTTCTGCTGGAGTTTCAAACTCCAGCGTCTTGCGGGGCCGTCCGTTCAGCCTGCGAGCGATCCTGTCCAGGTGCTCTTGTGAGTGTACTGATAAGTCGGTTCCCTTGGGGAAGTACTGTCTCAACAGACCGTTCGTGTTCTCGTTCGATCCGCGTTGCCAGGGGCTCTGCGGATCGCAGAAGTACACGTCGATGTCCGTCGCTAGGGTGAAGCGTTTGTGGTCGGCCATCTCCAGCCCGCGGTCCCAAGTCAGCGACTTGTAGAGCACGCCCGGCAATTGCCGGGCGTGCTCGATCAGCGCCGAGACGACGGTTGCGGTGTCCTTGCCGGAGACCTTCACCAACATCACATAACGGGTGTGACGTTCGACCAGGGTGACGATGTAGGTGTTGTTCGATCCGGCTAGAAGGTCCCCTTCCCAGTGACCGGGTACGGCCCGGTCTTCGACCGAGGCCGGGCGTTCACTAATCGAGATCAGATCTCGAATCTGTCCGCCGCCACGGCCCTTGCGGCTGGCCTGCGGGGAGCGGCGAATCGTGCGCTTGGAACGCAGACACAGGGTCAGTTCTTTCTTCAAAGCCCCACGGGCTTGGATGAAAAGACTGCGATAGATCGTTTCGTGTGACACGTAAAGTGACTCGCGGCCCGGATAGGTCCGTTTCAGCCAGCCGGCAATCTGTTGCGGAGCCCAGTCCTCGCGCAGCTTCTCTTCAACCAACTGGCGGAGCTGGGGACAGCGTAGCAGCCGACACGACTTGGGACGCTGTGCTCGCTTCCTGGCCTGCTTGTCCGCCTCTGCCGCCCGATAGCGGTTCGAACCTCCGTTGCGGCGGACCTCGCGGCTCAGGGTCGATGGCGCACGACTCAGCCTGCGGGCGATCTGTCGCAGCGACTGCCCACAGGCAAGGCCTCGGGAGACCTCTTCCCGCTCAGCTAGCGTCAGCGCTTGCGGCGAGCGGCAGCGCGTTCGCGGGCGGATGCCGCCGTAGCGCAACAGCAGCCAGTAAACCGACGGACCTCTGTCCATTACACGGGCGATCGTCTTCGACGACTCTCCGCGTCCCCAGCGATCCCACACCTCAGCGAACTCCGCCGCCGTGTACCTCCGCCTCTTCCTCGTCTGTTCCTTCTGTTCTTCTTGCATCTACTTCTCCTTCTCGGTGAAGTGTTGCATCGACCCCTTGAGACCACCCCCAATATAGGAAGTTACTCATCGCCCAGTCTAACGGCCTGGCGCGCAGATCATATTGGGGAATAGCACGCTGCTTTCGGGCGTCTTCTGGGGCTACAATCTTCAAGCGGAGGGCACAATGCAGCAAGGGGACGACGGCTCGCGAGTCCGGGCCGACAATCGACAGCGGCGGCTATTTCGTAGTCTCGACGCCGACAACGACGGTCGAGTCAGCAGTCAAGTACTTCAAGAGTCCTTGACGCGAATAGGACTGTTGAAGGACGATCCACGTCTGCAGGAAACCTACAGGGCACTAGAAGAGACCGACTCGTTCACCGAAGAAGAATTCGCCGTCGGCACCGAGCGCAACGTGCTTCTGATTGAGCAGGCGCTACAGGGCAACCTCGTCATACCCGATTTTGGGTACTTTGTCGACGCGCTTCGAGACATCTTCGATTCCACGCAACAGAACAACGACGGCGTGCCGGCAACGTACATCCCTCAGCTCAACCCCAAAGGGAACGCGGCCAAGAGATTCGCAGTCGGATTGTGCACTGTTGACGGCCAGAGGAAGGCGTTCGGGGCAGCCAGTGACGTATTCACCGTGCAGTCGGCCTGCAAGCCTATCAACTATTGCCTGGCTCTCGAGCGAGCGGGAGCCGAATGTGTCCATCAGCATATCGGTCGTGAACCGAGCGGCGTTAGCTTCAACGAGTTGACTTTGGATCGGGCCGACCGCCCTCATAACCCAATGGTCAACGCCGGTGCCATCATGAGTTGTGCGTTGGTCGCCGATCATGACTCAAAGAGCCACGGCGTAGCCGGGACCCGCTTCGAAGCCGTGCTGGACTGCTGGGAGGCGCTGTCGGGCGGACGTCGCCCCGGTTTCGATGGCGCGGTATATCTGTCGGAGCGGGAGACTGCGGACCGGAATTTCGCTCTCGCCTACTACATGCGCGAGAAGGGGATTTTCCCTGAAGGGACGGACATCCACGATGTTCTGGATTTCTACTTTCAGTGCTGTGCGATCGAGACGAATGCCGAGTCCTTTGCTGTCGTTGCTGCAACACTCGCCAACGGCGGGGTCTGTCCTCTGACGGGCGAGAGGATATTCCAGGCCGAGACCGTGCAGCGTTGCCTTTCTCTCATGTCAAGCTGCGGCATGTATGACTTTTCGGGCGAATTCGCGTTCAGGGTGGGCCTCCCGGCGAAGAGCGGAGTTTCTGGAGCTGTGATTGTGGTCATTCCCGGCGTGTCCGGATCGTGCGTGTGGTCTCCAGCGCTTGATCAAAACGGCAATAGTGTCCGGGCTATCGAGTTTTGCGAGCGGCTTGTTGATAGGTTTGGGTTTCACGGATACGCCAACCTCAACGGGTCCGGTTCGACGGACGACCCAAGGGAAAGCCGCATCGGTCGAAAAGCTCGTCAGGTCAACGAGTTGATCTGGGCGGCAAGCAAAGGAGACACTGGCGGCCTATACAGAAAGCAGCAGCAGGGCGCCGACCTGAACTGCGCAGACTACGATCTGCGAACACCGCTTCATCTCGCCGCCGTTGAAGGTCAAGTCGGAGTGGTCGAGTACTACATAGCTCAGAGCCGCGCAATCGATATTCAGCTAGAACCCCGAGATAGGTGGCGTCGCACGCCCTTGGATGACGCCCAACTTCACGGCTGCGACGAGGTGGTTAGGCTTCTGGAGGAAGCGGGCTGCACGCGGCACGGAACTGGATCAGTAGGGGTGAGTGACTTCCAGGAACAGGGCTCGGCTCCCGACTTCTCCGAGAACACGGACGAGCTTATCTGGGCGGCGAGCCTCGGCGACATGGAGCACATCAGCCGCCTCGTTGCCCGGGGAGTACGCCTGGAGAGCGCTGACTATGACCGCCGTACGCCCCTACATCTCGCTGCAGCCGAAGGGCAAACGGAGGTCGTGCGCTTTCTGCTCAGACAGGGAGTCGATGCCAGTCCCCGTGACCGCTGGGGTAAGACTCCGCTCGATGACGCGACGCGCCACGGCAAGTCTACGGTGGTCGAGGCTTTGCGGGCGCTCTAGGCTGCAACAGCGTGAGCGATCCGCGCTGCACGACACCAAGAACTCGTCAGGGACTATTGGGGCGCAGCCTCAGAATGAGTTGCTTCCGACGACTCCGGTTGAAGGAAATGACCCCCGAAACGGGCCGTCATGGCCCTCTGGAACCACTCGGAAAGTGTCATTTCCGCGAGTTCCCAATGTAGGAAGTGACTCAAACGCCGACTGATTGGGAGTTCCTCGAGATGTCCAAACGCGCGTCAGCGGATTGGCTTGCACTTGTCTCGGCGCAGATAATGGCACAGTGCCGTCGGGCGAGGAGCCGGTTCGCAGGCTTCCGGTGCTACAGCTCTCGACCCCGCCATCCTAGATCTTGTGAGCGACTTTTTTCCATTGAAGTCTCCAGGGCGCCGGGCTATGCTGACGGGGCATGGCGCAGACCGTGAGACTTTGTCGACTCATTTCAGCCGCCGCTCTCGCTGTTGTTTCCCTAGCGGCGCAGCTTGAACGCGGACCTATCCCTGAGCGGCCGGAGCTAACCGAGCAGGAGATCGTGGATGGCAAGCGACTCTTCGACGGCCACTGCGCTGGGTGCCACGGGCCCGGCGGACGCGGCGCCCTTGGCCCGAACTTGGCGAGGCCCAAGCTGAGTCGTGCGACAGACGCCGAATCACTCTTCCTGATCATTGACCTCGGCATTCAAGGCACCGAAATGCCGCGCGGCTCGCAGCTCCACGACCGCGAGATCTGGAAGATCACCGCCTACGTCGAGTCGCTCGGCAAGCACGATCCCGAGCCATTGCCCGGCGACCCAGTGGCAGGCAAAGACGTTTACGAATCCAAGGGCAATTGCGCCGCCTGCCATTGGCTCGAGGGCTCCGGCGGAAGACAAGGCCCAGAACTCACCGAGATTGGCGCCGCGCGGAGCGTGGCGCATCTTCGCGAATCGCTTCTGGAACCGTCGGCAGCAGTCCCCCGGGGGTTCATGTTGGTCACCGCGATACACAAGGACGGGCGGCGCATTCAGGGCGTGCGTCTCTATGACGGTCCCTTTTCGATTCAGATCCGCGACTTCTCTGACAAGCTCCATTCTTTGCTGAAGTCGGAGCTAACCGAAGTGGTCAGGCGGGAAGGCGAGTCATCGATGCCGTCCTACGCTTCGACGCTCTCGAACACCGAGATTGACGATCTGGTTGCGTATCTCGCCACTCTTCAGGGGGGCTCATGAGAATCACTGCTGCTACGCTTGCTCTGGCGACATCGCTGAGCGCTCAGGTCTCCTACGAGCGAATACGCGACGCCCAAAACGAGCCTCACAACTGGCTGACATACTCGGGCAACTATTCTTCTCACCGGCACTCTCCGCTCAAGCAGATCAACCGCGACAACGTGGCGGACCTGGTTCCGCTATGGAGCTATCAGAAGAACACGCTCCACAAGTTCGAAACGACGCCGATCGTTGTCGACGGGGTGATGTATATCTCCGAGCCTCCCAGCGACGTCACGGCGATCGACACCCGGACAGGCCGGCCGTTGTGGAAGTACAAGCGTCAGTTGCCAACCGATATCCCTGTTTGCTGCGGATGGGTCAATCGCGGCGTTGCGGTGCTTGGGGACACGGTCTACGTCGGAACGCTCGACGCCCATCTGGTCGCTCTCGACTCGAATAGCGGACTGGTGCGCTGGGATGTCGAAGTCATCGACTACAAGCACGGTGTGTCGGTCACAGTCGCTCCCTTGGCCGTCAAGGACAAGATCGTCGTCGGCATGGCTGGCGGTGAATACGGCGTCCGCGGCTTCCTCGACGCCTATGACGCCAAGACCGGTGAACGTACTTGGCGATTTTGGACGGTGCCCGGCCCGGGCGAGCCCGGCAACGAGACTTGGGCCGGCGACAGCTGGAAGCGTGGCTCCGCTACTACCTGGGTTACAGGCTCCTACGACCCTGGCACCAATCTGCTGTACTGGGGCACGGGCAACCCGGGCCCTGACTGGAACGGCGAAGTTCGACAAGGCGACAACCTCTATTCCGACTCGCTGCTCGCGATCGACCTCGATTCGGGGAAGCTCAGGTGGCATTTCCAGTTCACCCCGCATGACGTCCACGACTGGGACTCCACCGAGGTTCCCGTGCTCATGGACGGCGTTGTGCGCGGTCGCCAGCGCAAGCTTGTCCTCTTCGCCAACCGCAACGCGTTCTACTACGTGCTCGATCGCCAAACTGGCGAGTTTCTTCACGCCAACGCCTACGCCAAGCAGACCTGGGCAGAAGGGCTCGACGATCATGGTCGCCCGATGAGGTTGCCCAACACCGCTCCGTCAATTGAGGGGACCCAGGTGTATCCGTCCGTACCCGGCGCGACAAATTGGTTCAGCCCGAGTTACAGCCCGGTCGACCATATGTTCTTCGTCACGACATTGGAGATGGGGCACATCTTCCACAAAGGCGAAGCGATCTACAAGGCGGGCAGCCTCTACAACGCGGGCGGCGCCCGTCGGATCCCCGATGAGGAGCCTTACACCGAGATCCGCGCGCTTGAACCGGAGACGGGCGCTCTGAAGTGGGCCTTCCCAGCGGGGGGCCGGACTCGAGCGGGAGTCCTATCGACAGCCAGCGGGCTGGTCTTTGGGAGCGGCGAGGATGGTTCCTTCTTCGCACTAGACAGTAAGACCGGAAAACCGCTGTGGCACTACCAAACCGGCGGAAGCATGACGTCGAACCCAATCAGTTACTCAGTCGACGGCAAGCAACATGTAGCGATTGCTGCTGGGCATGCCCTCTACGTGTTCGGACTTTAGCAACCCAGCGAGCTGCCGAGAGGCCTCGCCCGGTGAGAACAAGCGGGCTCAGCTAACGACAGGTGTCTACACGCTTGAGGGCCGGGCTGATCGATAAAATTAGATCCGTGCTCGTTTGCTCCGCGATCAAGCTGACCCAGGAGACAGGCTGGAATCGGGCGGAGTCTGCCCGCTACTCCTCAGGAGCGCTCCGACGTCCGGGTGAGATCAGCCGCTTCCCATCGTTAGCCCCGGCCCTGAGAGCGCCTTAGCGACGCCGATTCGGCCCGTTTGAGAGGTCATTTCCTCGAATTCCTGCCGGCTCAACCGGTCAACGCAACACTAGGGCTAAGTCGTTCAACAGAAATGTCTTAGCGATGAGGGCGGCAAGGGGCTTGCCGACCAGCGGGAGCCACTAATCGCAATTGCGTAACTCGTTGCACTGCAATGACATGCAGATGAGAGCGAGTCGCCCTCGTCTCTTCCCCTTTACTTTCTTCGGCTTACGCGTCACGCTCTCCCTTCGCGCCGGGTGTTGCGTCGACCGCATGAGACCACCCCCAATATAGGAAGTTGCTCATTGCACTGGCAGACAGCCCTTTCAGCGATCGCTTAGAGCTACGATTCCCCTGTCTTGATCGTCGGCTCAACCATCAGGCACTACCGCATGGTCGAGAGGCTCGGCGCGGGTGACATGGGTGTGGTCTTCAAAGCTGAGGACACCACTCTCGAACGCGCGGTATCCCTCAAGTTCTTGGCCGAACACCTCCTCAACGACGAGGAGGCCAAAGAACGCTTCCTCCGCGAAGCCAAGGCCGCCGCTACAATCGATCATCCCAATATCTGCCACGTCCATGAGATCGGGGAAGAGGGCGGGAAGATCTTTGTCGCTATGGCTTGCTTGGAGGGCGCGGCCCGCTCGTCGGACCAGCCGGCGTCACCGGGCGCGTCACCGGTCCCCACCTGCATTTGGGCGTTCGCATCCTCGACGCCCGCGTCGACCCGTTTACCCGTGGTGCTATTCGACACGTACGAAACCCTTGGCATCGACGCCAAAAGGTTGCCACGGTCCCGAAAGCGAACTACGATAACTGTGCGTACAATCAATAGCTTTCGAGAACGGAGGTGTCCATGCCACTAGAAGTGACCGAGCGCAGACTCACGAGGCGGGGGTTGATGTCGTCCGCTGTGGCAACGTCTGGCATTGCTGCCGTGGCGAGCCTCGTTGAACCGTCTGAGGTGCGGGCCGCGGTTACTCATCAACCGCTCGACCCGGTCAATCCAGACATTCTTTACGGAACGACCAGTTCCATCATCGGGCATCGCAGCATCGAGTGGGCGATCAAGAGAGTCGCCGCCTTGGGACTGCAAGGCATCGAGCCGTATCGGGCCAAGATTGGGAAGTATGAGAAGAATCCGGCGGCGCTCAAGAAGCTTTTTGATGACGCGGGCATCACCTTCATCGATGCGTCGAATGGCGGACCCGACCAGTCGACAAATTTCATCGACCCGGACCAGATCCCCAAAACCGTCGCCGACCACGTGAACTACGCCCGTGATTTTCTCCAACCGATGGGCTGTGACCACTGGAAAGTCAATATGGGTGGGCGGCCGCCCGGCGGCATAACCGACGATCACCTCAAGAGAGTCGCCGACACCCTCAACGAGATCGGCAGACAAACGATTGAGATGGGAATCAGACTGGCGCCGCATCCTCATATCTGGGGACCTATGGAACGCGACCACGAGGTGCGCCGGGTCATGGATCTTACTGATCCCCAATATGTCTGGATGACGGTCGATACCGGACACATCGTCTTGGGCGGTGGAGATGCGGTGCAGATCATCGACGATTATTTCCCGCGCGTCGCCGAGATACATCTCAAGGACACCTACGCCAGGTATCGCGGCAACACCTCCACGCCAACGCGGGAGCAACACCGCGTGGCGAGCGTCTATCACAATCTGGGTGGCGGCGGCGTCGACTTCCCGGCCGTCTTCAAGGTACTGCGTGACCGACATTTCAAGGGCTGGGCGATTTTTGACGTTGACGGCCCGCGTAAGGGTGACGACGGCTTCGACGCCATCGGCGGAAACATGGATCTCGCCGTCGATGACTACATCGCCCACAATATCAACTACCTGCGCGTCATTCTGGGAGTGAAGCTGCCGCCACACGATTGATACGACGGTGTGTCCCGGTACCGCGCCGCTTGGAGCATTCGTTCAATTACCGGTCCGACGGGGTCGATTTGGCCGCTGCCTACCGTTCACCTCAGATCGGCATCGTTCAAGAGTGGTTTGAAGAGTTCCGGGATCGGGAGTAGTAGAAACCGCCAGAATCACGGGCACGATCGGTCTTCGCCGAGTAGCTTGCTACAAGTCCGAATCGCGGCAGCAACCCCTTGAAACAGGCCGTTTCGACCCTCTAGAACCACTCGGAATGTGTCATTTCCTACATTTCCTGCTGGCTCAACCGGTCAACGCAACACAAGCGTTAAAACGTTCTGCTGGAGTTTCAAACCCCAGCGTCTTGCGGGGCCTCTCGTTCAGGCGGCGCGCCGCCTGGTCGAGATCCTGCTGGGAGTGTAGCGACAAGTCGGTTCCCTTGGGGAAGTACCGCCTCAACAGTCCGTTCGTGTTTTCGTTCGATCCGCGTTGCCAAGGGCTCTGCGGATCGCAGAAGTAGACGGCGATATCCGTCGCTAGAGTGAAGCGTTTGTGGTCCGCCATCTCCAAGCCCCGGTCCCACGTCAGTGATTTGTAGAGTTGGGTGGGCATCTTCTTGGCCTGGTCGATCAGCGCCGAGACCACCGTTTCACTCTTCCTGTTCGCTACCTTGACGATCACCAGGTAGCGCGAGTGACGCTCGACCAGCGTCACGAAACAACTGCCTCCCGATCCCATCACGAGATCGCCTTCCCAGTGACCGGGCACGGCGCGAGCTTCGATCAAAATCGGACGCTCGTGGATCGAAACCATATCCGCGATCTGCCCTTTGCTGTGGCCTTTGCGAGTGGCGTGTCGGGAGCGGCGAATCGAGCGTCTGGAGAACAGATGCCGCGTCAGCCCTTTCTCCAAAGCCCCGCCAGGCTGGACATACAGGCCGCGGTAGATCGTTTCGTGCGACGCCCGGTAGTACTCATCTCCCGGGTACGTTTTCTTCAGCCAGCCAGCGATCTGTTCGGGCGACCAGTGCAACCGCAGTTGGTCTTCGACCAGTTGCCGCAGCTTCGGGCTACACGACAGCCGACAGCGTCTGGGACGCCGCGCTCGACTCCACGCTCGCTCCTCGGCCTCGGTTGCGCGATAGGCGCTGCGACCTCCGTTACGATGGATCTCGCGACTGACCGTCGATGCGGCACGCCTCAATGCCCGGGCGATCGAGCGCATCGATCGTCCCGCCGCAACCCCTCGGGAGATCTCTTCTCGCTCGGCTAGCGTCAGCGCCAACGGCGAGCGGCACCGTGGTCGCGGGCGGATACCGCCATAGGGCGCAAGCTGCCCAAAGACCGACCCTCCTTCCTTGCCGAACACGCGTCCGATCGCCTTCAGCGACTCCCCTCGGCTCCAGCGATCCCATACCTCAGTCAAGTCCGCCGCCGTGCATCCTCGCTGCTTTCTCTTCTTCCTCTGTTTCTCCTGCGTCCACTCTTCCTTCTCGGTGAAGTGTTATATCGATGTGTTGATACCACCCCGGTTTTAGGAAGCAACCCGTGAAACGGACCCTTCTGGCCCTCTCTGGGCGCCCAGATTGGGTTGTTTCCTACATTTCCCTATAGTGTGGCTGACAGCTGAAAGCAGTGGATGGTCAGGAATGGTCGTCGGGCGAGTGTAGATGAGAAAACTCGGCCTCGACGATCCCAGCTGGCAACTGTGGCAGCATTGCGAAAACCGTTGTATCGCAGCCACACGTCGGCTATACTGCCGCTGCTAAGGTTACCCAAACGGTAATTCTGGACAAGACCTGATCCTTGCCGAACGGCATTTTGGAGAAGAAAAACCATGAGAAAACTATTGGTGTTGACGTCGGCGGGCATATTGCTGTCCGCCTCTTTGTTGACCGCGCAAACTTCGGAACCCAAGCGCATCAACAAAGCGATTGATCTGCTCTCCCAAGGCCAGCCAATCTACTACACCGGCTCGACTGGCGGCTTCGAGGAGGGCAAGAGGTTGGCGCAAACGCCAGCTGACTACATCAACTATGGGCTAGAGCACGGCGCCTTTGACATGACCAAGCTTCGTGAATTCATGCAGGGTCTGGTGGAAGGCGGCCCCACGAAAAGCGGACATCGCACGCCGGCAGTCATCGTAACGCTGCCCATCTACGGTATAGATGCCGCCAGCATGCGTGCCAACGCCTGGATGGTCCAGCAGGTGCTGGCGACCGGCGTCCACGGTATTCTCCTGTGCAATGCCAACGAACCTGAGGCCATCCGGGTGTTCGTCGAGGCCACACGTTATCCGTTTGCTCCGAAAGCTGCCGGGCTGGAGGAAGGGATCACGCGGGGCTCCGGCAGCCAGGGCTTTGCAGCAGAAATATGGGGTGTCTCGGGCACTGAATATATGCGCAAAGCAGATCCCTGGCCCCTCAATCCTGAGGGTGAGATTCTGCTGGGGTTGAAAATTGAGAATCGGCACGCGTTGGCCAATGCCGAGGAAAGCACCAGGATCTCTGGCATCGGATTCGCCGAATGGGGTCCAGGAGACATGGGGCTTTCTCTCCTGGGGCTACCCGAGGATACAGCAGGAGTAGGTCGCGAAGCTCGTAACCGCCGGACGAGTCATCCGGCAATGGTTGCTGCGCGCTCGCGCGTATTGGCCGCGACAAAAGCCGCCAATATCGCCTTCTTGAACTCCTGCAATGAAAACAACGTCACCGCCATGATCGATGAAGGTGTCATGATCTGCACGGGCGGCACGGGGCCCGGTGCTACCAAGGGCAGGGAGTACACAAATCGTCCGCAGCCGTGGTAGACGAGGCATCGCCTCAATCAGTAATGCCCGTTCCTGAACGACCCGCGGAGGCGAGATATTCTCTACGACGACGCTCGATATCTTGGGCTCAGCAAGGAGCAGATTGAGGCGCACCATGGGCGCTAAGCTGAGTCCGGGGTCCTGAACGAGTAAGCTCGGCCTCCACGTGCGAATTGCCCAGCGCGGAGTTACTTCCGGCAAGCCCGGCGGTCTCAAACGGTCCCAACGCCTACGCCAGGCTAGCCGAGCAATTGACCACCGAGGGGTCTAAGACCCGTAAGAGGACGGCGTGGCGGGGTTACAGCATATAGCGGATACTCCGCTCGGCCCTAGGGCCCCCGGGTCGACGTTGGAGGTCCCGGGGAGCCGAAATAGCTTAAGGGGTGGCCCCAGTTCGCGAGCCCCACGCCCTGCCCCGGAGTTCCGAAGATGCTACGCTGTTTGCGAAATACGGAGGAGCTATGCATCGAATTCTCGCCCTCGCCGCCGTCTCTCTGTTGGCGCTCTGCGCCTGCTCGTCCCCCGCGCCCGAAACCGACGCCGTCCTCTACGAGGGCGCGCGCTTGATTGTAGGTGACGGCGGCGCGCCCATCGAGAACGCCGCATTCGTCGTCGAAGACGGTCATTTCCTCCAAGTCGGCGCCGTCGGCGAAATCGAAGCCCCCAGCGGCGCCCCGCGCGTCGATCTCACGGGCATGACCGTGATGCCGACCATCATCGATACGCACGTACACACGAACATCGAGCGCGCCGCCCTCATCGGAGACCTCCGCAGCCGCCCCTACTGGGGCGTCAGCGCCATCATGAGCCTCGGCCGGGACCCCCAAGAATCCGCCATCGAGATTCGCAACCAAGATATCCCCGGCGCCGCCCGCTTCCGCACCGCCGGCGTCGGCATCACCGGCCCCGAGCCTGGTCGGACTGAAATCCCCTACTGGGTGACCACCGAAGAAGAGGCCCGCCAAGCCGTCCGCGAACAGGCCGACCGCGGCGTCGACATTATCAAAATCTGGGTCGACACCCGCGGCGGTACGGTCGAGAAGTTCCCCTTGGAACTCGCCGCGGCCGTCATCGACGAAGCACACAATGTCGGCCAGCGCGTCACCGCGCACATCTATGAACTCGCCGACGCCAAGGAACTGCTGCGCGCCGGCATCGACTCCTTCGCCCACGGCATACGCGACACCGACGTCGACGAAGAGATCATCGAACTCTTCAAAGAGCGTCCCGACTTTGTGCTCGCGCCCAATCTGCCCGGCCGCGGCGTGCCGACAGATCTGAGTTGGTTGAGCGATTCCCTTTCCGCGGAAGAAATGGAGAGCTTGCAGACCTCCAACGTTGAGAATCCCCGATCGCAAGCCGCCTTTGCCATACAGGCCCGCAACCTCGCTCGCCTCAGCGCCGAAGGTGTCAAGATCGCCCTGGGCTCGGACGGCAACAGCGCCTGGGCACCCCACGTCGAAATGGAAGACATGGCGTTGACCGGCATGACCCCCGCCGAGGTCATCGTCGCCGCGACCAAGAACGGCGCCGATTTCCTCCGCCTTGACGACGCCGGAACCATCGAGACCGGCAAGCGCGCCGACTTCATCGTCCTCGAAGACAACCCCCTCGAAGACATCACCAACACCCGCAAGATCGCCGCGGTCTACCTCGCCGGCGACCAAGTTGACCGGAGCGAGTAAGCGGCCTCCCGCCCACTCTCCCCTGGGCACTGTACTTCCGCGACCGGGAGCAGTAGAAAGTGCCGGAATCGGCGTCTCGATCGGCCTTCGCTGAGTAACTTCCTACAAGCACCGGATGTAGGAAATGACATTTGCCGTGCCGGATTGCTGTTATGCTGGCCGCGGCCTAAACGACCATGAGCCATTTGTCGTATCAATCAGGTGATCCGGGACCGTGAATCAGAGGCACCCATGAATATGTCGAACTTTCGCAATCTCAACAGCTCAGTGACCCTCGCTCTCCTGGCGTTGGCTGCAGCCGCCCCCGCGTCACTCCTGGCGCAGCGCGGCTCTTCGGCTCCGCCGGAGCACGCGGACGTGGCGCCGGTTAACTACCGGCCGAACCCTTACGAGACGCAGCTCTCCTGGGGTCGCCTCCCGGACGGGCGCACCTGGGGGTCAGTCAGCGCGCTCAACGTAGACATCGACGGACGGCATATCTGGGCGGGTGACCGTTGCGGCACGAACTCATGCGCTACGACGCCGAACATCGATCCGATCGTCAGGCTCGACCCCTACGGCACGGTCGTTCAATCGTTCGGAGCGGGTCAGATCATTTGGCCGCACGGGATGGACGTCGACGCCGAGGGCAATGTCTGGATCGCGGACGCGCGCTTGGCCAACGAAAACGAGATCCGCCAGAATCCCGCATCGGCCAACCTCGGCAGTGTCGTTCGCAAGTTCAGCCCGGAAGGTCGGCTGCTGATGACGATCGGCACGCCGGGGCGGACTGGGACGCCGCCCACGGGCCTCACCGACCCGAGCGACGTTCTCGTGGCGCCGGACGGCAGCATCTTCATCACCGAGGCGCACGGCGACCAGTTCCTCGACACGCCCGAGGGCGGCATCGGACGGGTCTCGAAGTGGTCCCCGGACGGACACCTCATCAAGACGTTCGGCACCTGGGGCTACGGGCCCAACCAGTTCCGTGGCGCACACTCGCTGGCGATGGACTCACAGGGCCGGCTCTTCATAGCAGACCGCGGCAACCGCCGTATCCAGATCTTCGACCAGGACGCCAACCACCTCGAGACCTGGTACCAGTTCAGCCGGATCAGCGGGCTCTACATCGACAGCAACGACGTCCTGTACGCCATCGACTCCGAGTCCGACGAGAACTACAACCCTGGTTGGCGGAAGGGCCTGCGAGTGGGCTCCGCTCGCACCGGTGAGGTGTGGTACTACGTGCCCGAGCACGCGTCTGTGCGCGCGTCGGGCATGGGTGGCGTGGGCGCTATGGGCGAGGGAGTGACCGCCGACATGTTCGGTAACGTCATCGCTGGAGAGGTGGGTCCGGTGCAGGGCCTGACTAAGTTCGTTCCGCGGCTAATCGGGCGCTGAGCCGGGGATCTTGGGCCCCGGCGAAGACTTGCCTTTCCAACGATGGAGTCCTGTCTGTTCGACAGCGCAGCAGCCCTCACTCGCTGAAGCCCGTTTACCGTCAGCTAGTCACTCACCGAGTTGCTTCCTACAAGTCCGGTTCGAGGAAATGACCCCTGAAACAGGCCTTCCCGACTCTCTGAAGGGGGCCAGATTGGGTTGGTTCCTCGAATTCTGGTGGTCTCAAGCGGTCGACGCAACACCCGGCGCGAAGGGAGAGCGTGAAGCGTAAGCCAAAGAAAGCAAAGGCGAAGCGGCGAGGACGCTCCGCTCTCATCTGCATGTCATTGCAGTACAACGAGTTACGCAATTGCGATTAGTGGCTTCAGCTTGTAGGCAAGCCCCTTGCCGCTCTCATCGCTAGGACATTTCGGTTGAACGACTTAGGCCTAGTGTTGCGTTGACCGGTTGAGCCGGCACCCAATATAGGAAGTTACTCAAATGCCCTCCTGGAGGCCCTTTCGTGAGCCTCAAGAAGGTACAATTCCCCTGTCATGATGGTCGGCCAGAGCATCAGCCACTATAAGCTCGTCTCGCAGCTCGGCGAAGGCGGCATGGGTATCGTCTACAAGGCTGAAGACACCAAACTCAACCGCCAAGTGGCGCTGAAGTTCCTCGCCCAACATCTACTCGACGATGCCGAGGCCAAGGAGCGCTTCCTACGCGAAGCCCAAGCAGCAGCGGCGCTGCACCACCCCAATATCTGCCCGGTTTATGAGATCGATGAGGTCGATGGAAAGACCTTCATCTCCATGGCCTTCTTGGAAGGCGACACGTTGGAAGATCGGATTGCTGAAGGCCCGCTCTCGATCAAGGACGCGCTCGATATCGCCCGCCAGGTCGCTGATGGACTAGATGCTGCTCACGAGAAAGGTGTTTTTCACCGCGACATCAAGCCCGCCAACATCATGATCGACGCCAAAGGCCGCGCCACGATCATGGATTTTGGGTTGGCTAGACTGACTGAAGCGTCGCGCCTGACCAAGACCGACGCCGCCATGGGCACTGTGGCCTACATGTCGCCCGAGCAGGCGCAAGGCATGCAGGTCGATAGCCGCTCGGATCTGTGGTCCTTGGGATGCGTGCTCTACGAGATGGTATCCGGCCAGCGGCCCTTCCAAGGTCAGTATGACCAGGCGTTGCTCTATGAGATCGTCCACGAGCAAGTCGCGCCGCTGACCTCCATCCGGGCCGGAGTGCCGATGGAGTTGGAGCTTCTCACATCAAAGTGTCTGGCCAAAGACCGAGAAGATCGCTACCAGTCGGCCAAAGAAATTGCGGTAGATATGCGGATGCTGGCAGAGAAGCTGAGGTCGGGCCGCTCGACGATCTTGCGGACTGGTCAGATGTCTGGTGCCGTCCCTGCGACGATGGCGGCGGCGCAGACGTTGAACCCGGTTGAAGCTCTGCCACCTGATGCGGTGGTAGTGGGGAAACGGAAGCTGCACGCGGTCTATGGCCTCGCTGCTTTGGTCACTATCGCTTTGCTGGGCGTCTCCTTCGTCCACTTCACTCAGGCTCCGCCCGAAAAGCCGCTGCGGCGCTTCTCGTTTGTTCCTCCGCCTGGCTTTAACGCCTCATCTTTACGGGCTGGACTTGCCATCTCTCCCAACGGCAGACACATCGCGTTCACGACGACAGGGGCAAACAGCGCTCTTTGGGTACAAGACCTTGACCAAGACGAGCCGCGGGCGCTTGCTGGTACCGAAGGCGCGATTCTCCCGTTCTGGTCGCCTGACAGCGAGTTCATCGCATATGTCGCAGGTGGAGAACTGAGAAAGATATCGGTGCAGGGCGGTGCCAGTGGACTCGTCTGCCCTTTGCCAGCCCAGAATTTCTATCACGGGACTTGGAGTCCGGACGGTGAGTCAATTGTCTTTAACGCGAACGTGGGCGCAATCCGGTCAGCGTTGTACGAGGTATCCTCGCAAGGCGGAACTCCCGAAACGCTCGTCACGCTTGCCGAGTTCGGTGACGTCGAAATCTCAGCTATCTCCGTGTCTCGCCCCAGTTTCTTGCCTCAGGAAGCCGGTCGCGCCCTGGTGTTTGTGGTCGGCGACACGGGGGCCGGCGTCATGTATGCCAGGAACCTCGATACCGGGCAGACGGTGGAGCTTGGACTCGGAGATCGTCCCATCTACTCCGCTGCGACCGGTCATCTGATCTATCAGTCCGAGAGGAATGTCTATGATCTCTGGGCGCGTCCCTTCTCGCCCGAGACGCTCCAGTTCACGGGACCGGCATTCCCGCTTCGGGAGAATGCCCGTCAACCGTCGCTGTCCGAGGACGGCACGCTGGCCTACCTGGACGACTCTGGCAGTTCTGGTGCCCAGACTCTCGTCTGGCGGGACCGCGAAGGTGAACTGTTGGAGACCATTGGCCAGCCGCAGCCGAACATGGTTAACCCCACCCTCTCGCCCGACGGCCAGCGGGTAGTGGTGTCGTCTTCCGAGATCGGCAACCCAGACATCTGGGTTCACGATCTAGTCCGCTCTACGAAGACTCGTTTGACGTTTGATGCGGCATCTGAGCGGCAGCCGACCTGGTCGCCTTCAGGGGATGAAGTCGCCTATTGGCTCCAAGGCGTCGGATCGAGCCTGAGGAAGACCGCTGCCGATGGCACGGGTGAGCCGGTCGTTTTGGTTGAGTCGGAGAACTTCCTTCCCAGTCCCTCCTGGTCTCACGACGGTGGCTATCTGGTCTACCAAGAACTCAACCCGGACACACGGATGGATATTCGCTACTTGAAACTTGAAACTGACGGCACCCCTTCTGAGCCCATCACCTTTCTCGCTACAGCAGCCACCGAAGTGCGTCCGAAGCTTTCGCCAAACGGCCGCTTTGTGGCCTATGCGTCTAACGAATCCCAGCGCTTCGAGATCTATGTGCGGCCATTTCCCGAGGGTGCTGGTAGGCGGCAGGCCTCGGTAAACGGCGGAACGGCGCCACGCTGGAGCAGCGACGGCAACGTGTTGTACTACGTGTCGAACGGGGCGCTGATGAGCGTTTCGGTCTCGACCGCACAGGGGGTCACGTTCGGTCAGCCGCAACAACTGTTTGAGTCCTCGGGCCTGCTCAGCGGTCTTGGTGCTGCGAACTACGACGTCTCCGCCGATGACCAGTGGTTTCTGACCATCGCGCCCGTCGAGGGGGCTGACACCGCACCCCTAAAGATCCGTGTCGTCCAAAACTGGTACGAAGAGTTCCGCGACCGGGAGCAGTAGAAACTGCCTTAATCCCAGCCTCAAATCGGCCTCTGCCGAGTAGCTTCCTACAAGTCCGGTGGTCTCAAGCGGTCGACGCAACACCCGTCGCGAACGGAGAACGTGACGCGTAAGCGGAAGAAAGTAAAGGGGAAGAGACGAGGGCGCCTCGCTCTCGTATGCATGTCATTGCAGTGCAACGAGTTACCCAATTGCGATTCGTGGCTTCCGCTTGTAGGCAAGCCCCTTGCCGCTCTCATCGCTAGCACATTTCGGTTGAACGACTTAGCCCTAGTGTTGCGTTGACCGGTTGAGCCGGCACCGAATCGCGGCAGCAACCCCTTGAAACAGGCCGTTTCGACCCTCTAGAGTCCCCGGATCGGGTCATTTCCTCGAATTCCAATATTAGGAAGTAGCTAAAGATCAAGCTGGCCAGGCCTGCTGAGGGCTACCGGAGGTATAATCCCAACCGCCATGGTGGCCTCGGTCACTAGCCGCTACCCATCGTCGAGAAGTTCGGCGAGGACGGGATGGACGTAGCTACGGAGAAGTCGAGATGAAAACACATGAACTGCCGGTTCTGGCGCTCGCGATGATATTTGCCTCAAGTCTATGGGCGCAAGGTGGCGATCCCAACTACAAGCCGAAGCGCATCAACAAGATGATCGAACTCCTCGAGGCGGGACAGCCCGTGTACGACATTAGTGTCTCGGGGGCCGGTTATGAGGAGGGCAAGGCGTTGGCCCAAGCCCACTACGACCTCATCCAGTACCAAATGGAGCACGGGCCTTTCGATCCGATTCGTCTTCGCGAATTCATGCAAGGTCTTGTCGACGGTGGTCCCACGAAGTCCGGCCATCGAACGCCCACGGTCATTGTCGTCCTGCCGGTTCTTGGCCTCGATGGAGTCACGGTTCGCAACAACCACTGGGTGATCGAACAGGTGCTCAGCGCCGGCGTGCACGGGCTGATGTTGTGCCATGCGCGAACGCCGGACGCCGTTAAGGCGTTTATCTCCGCGGCGCGTTATCCCTTCGAGCGGGAAGGCCTTGAGGATGACATGATTCCTGAAGGTCTGCGGGGCTCAGGTAGTCAAGGTCACCCGGCGGGCATCTGGGGCGTCTCCGGCACGGAGTACCTGGAACGCGCCGATCCCTGGCCGATGAACCCGAACGGCGAGATCATCCTGTCTCTCAAACTCGAAGACAAGCATGCCTTGGCGAACGTCGAGCAGATTGCCGTCATTCCTGGAATCGCTTGGGCGGAATGGGGCCCCGGCGATCAAGCAATGTCTCTCAAGGGTCTCGAGTACCTCAAGGGAGGAGGATCAGCAGCGGCGCACGGTGAAGGTAGCGGGACTCCCGCAACCAACGTGCTAGGCCTGCCGATGCTTCCCGACTCGCAATTGGAAGCGGCTCGGACGCGCATCTTCAGCGCCCTGAAGGCCAACAACATTTTCGTCCTGCATTCGAGCAACAACGACAACCTGGAGCAGTTGATTAAGGCGGGCATCATGGTCACGCACGCTGGTAACTCGCCGGAGTTGTCGAGTATGGGACGTGCGCTGACCAAACGGCAGATGCCATATTGAAGCCACGCCCAAATCTGTGCCACTCCGGCCCTGCATCGACCCCTTGAGACCACCCCGATTGTAGGAAATGAGTCCTGCAACGCGATTATGGTATGAGGCGCGGTATGAATTTGGTGAGGCCCTTAATCGCCACCTCACCCGCAAATACATTGCCCTGCGCGTCCACGGTGACACCTTCGCCCATCGATCCGTAGCCACCCATGCCCGGAGCCCGTTTCGTGAAATGTTCCGGCACGAAATAAAGGACTTCTCCCGTGCGGGCGCTCCCAACCCGAAGGCCCTTCCTCCAGCCCGGATTGCGATTTTCGTCGGAATCGGAATCAATGCCATACAGCACGTCCTTCGCGTCGATATAGATCCCGCTGATCCGGCTGAATTGATACCAAGTATCGAGATACTTGCCGTCCTGATCGAAGATTTGAATTCGGCCGTTACCGCGGTCCGCTACGAACAATCGTCCGCGAGAGTCCATGGCTAAGGAGTGCGGCGATCGGAACTGGCCCGGCCCATCGCCCCACGAGCCCCAACTGTTGATCAACGTCCCATCAGAAGAAAACTTGGAAATCCTCGCGATCGGGGCTGGTCCTGTTTCGTCCGTGAGCTGGTTTGTATGCCCTTCCGCCACGAAAATGCTCCCGTCAGGAGCGACCAGAACGTCGTTCGGCTCGTTGAAGTGCGTTGGTGGATCGCCGGCCGTGCCAGGCGTGCCGAGGGTCATCAGCACCTCGCCTTCCGGGCTGAACTTGATCACCGTGTGTCCCTTGCCTGCGGCGTTTGGGTACATTTCCAGTTCATTGGGTCTCGCGGAGCGGGTGTCGGCCACCCAGACGTTGCCCTGAGGGTCGACATCCATGCCGTGCGGCCAAATCAGTAGCCCGGCCCCGAAGCTCTGGACGACCCGGCCGCCCGGGTCGAGTCTCACGATCGGGTCCACGTCGGAACCTGCGCATGAGTTGGATCCGCAACGGTCCCCGGCCCAGATGTGCGTACCATCCGCGTCCACGTGGATCGCGCTGACCGAACCCCATGTTCGCCCGTCTGGCAGTGTTCCCCAGTTCCGCACAGTCTCGTAGGGGTTAGGCAGATTATTGACCGGCTCGACTTTGGCCCGTTCAGGCGGAGCAGATTGTCCACTGCGTTGCTGTGCTCCGACCATTCCAGGAACGAGGGCCCAGATAGCGACACCAGCAAAGGCGGCTAAAATCGGGAAGGCGTTTCGCGAACCCGGAGGTTGGTGGAGTTTCGTGATCAATGCGTGCGTCACTGGCTGAGTTCTCCCTCGTCTCGCTTGAACCGAGGAACCCTTATCCGGGATTACCACTTACCGCCCGGGTTGGAGTCAGACTATCACAGGTCGTCATTTTTTGACCCCCGAGTGTTGTTTCCTACATTTCCGGTGGTCTCAACCGGCCCGTTTTGATCCTCTGAGGCCCCCGAAACGGTCGCGCCAGACCTTAGAGTTTGAAACTCCAGCAGAACGTTTTAACGCTTGTGTTGCATCGACCGCTTGAGCTTGCAGGACTTGTCGGAAGTTACTCGGCGACGGCCGACAGGCCGGAAATAATCGAGCAACCGACCAAGGTGCCCAGTGGAGAACGTGCGGGCTTGCTCGATGGAGTTCAGTGCATCTGTACTTTTGTGCCGCCCACAGGTAAACCGGCGAAAGGTTAGAGGTCCGAGAAACAGATTCGGGCTATGTTACGAAGTGCGCGGTTTGTCCGTCTACATGAACACAATGACCAGTATGCGAATCAAGGCGTTTGCGTCACTTCTCCTGCTCATTCCAATTCTCGCCTCGCCGCCCTTGCTTGGTCAGCAAGGCACCAAAGACGGCAATTGGCTCTTCTATGGTGGCGATGCGGGTAGCACCAAGTACTCCCCGCTCGATCAGATCACCGCCGAGAACGTCAACGAGCTCGAAATCGTTTGGCGCTGGAAGGCGAACAATTTCGGCCCGCGCCCCGACTACAACTGGCAGGCTACTCCTTTGGCCATTGACGGCGTTCTCTACACGACGGCCGGCTCGCGTCGCGACGTCGTCGCCATCGACGGAATGACCGGTGAGACTCTTTGGATGTTTCGATTCGACGAAGGGATCCGCGGCGACCGGGCGGTTCGTCCCCAGAATCGGGGCCTCGCCTACTGGACCGACGGCGAAGGCGACGAACGTATCCTGCTCATTTCCCCAGGGTTTCAACTCGTCGCCCTCAACGCTAAGGACGGACATCGGATTGACGACTTCGGCACCGACGGCGTCGTCGACCTCACCTTGGGTCTCGACCGGGACGTAGTCGAGCCTGGCCAGATCGGTTCCAGTTCGCCTGCGATCGTAATCAACGACGTCGTTGTGATGGGCGCCGCCCTGGTGCCGGGAGGGTCACCCGTCAGTATGAAGAACGTCCCTGGCCATATCCGAGGCTACGACGTCCGTACCGGCAAGAAGCTCTGGACCTTCCGAACCATCCCCCATCCCGGCGAGTTCGGAAACGAAACGTGGGAAGACGGCTCTTGGGAATACACGGGCAACACCTCCGCCTGGGCGCCGCTCAGTGGAGACGAGGAACTCGGATACGTCTACATCCCTACGGAGATGCCGACCGGCGACGTCTACGGCGGACATCGTCTGGGCGACAACCTATTCTCGGACAGCCTTGTCTGCCTCAACGCAAAGACCGGCGAACGCGTGTGGCACTTCCAGATGGTGCACCACGATGTCTGGGACTACGATCTCGGATCTCCTCCGATCCTGGCCAACGTGACGGTGGATGGACGCGAACGCAAGATCGTCGCACAGCCGTCGAAACAGGGCTTTCTTTACGTCTTCGATCGCGTCACAGGCGAACCGATCTGGCCGATCGAAGAGAGGTCGGTGGAGCAAACGGACGTCCCCGGAGAGCGGCTCTCGCCGACCCAGCCATTCCCAACCAAGCCAGCGCCCTACGCCATTCAGGGCGCGACCGACGACGACCTCATCGACCTGACGCCCGAGCTCAAAGAGGAAGCGCGCCGCATTGCAGCGCAGTACAAGCGAGGCCCCCTCTTCACCCCGCCGATCGTTCGAGATACGGGCGGAAAGATCGCAACGCTGGTCGTCCCCAATATGCAAGGTGCGTCAAACTGGCCGGGCGGGGCGCTAGACCCGGAAACCGGCATCGCCTATATCGCGTCTGTCACACGCCTCAATGCTGTCGGACTCAGCGCGCCCGATCCAGACCGATCGGACATGGACTATATCTCTGGATCTAGGCGCACTAGCGGCCCACGGACACGCCGCCGCCCTAGGGATTACTCGTCAAGTGCCGCTCCCGCGAACCGCAGTATCGGACCGCAGGGCCTGCCATTGCTGAAGGGTCCCTGGGGCCGTATCACGGCCATCAACCTAAACACCGGCGACCACGAGTGGATGATTCCCAATGGCGAGGCCCCCGATTATATGAAGGAGCACCCGGCGCTCCAGGATGTTGACCTCAGCAACGCCGGCAATCCGGCCCAAGCGAGGATCCTGATCACAAAGAGTCTTCTCTTTCATGGCGTTGGCGCTAATCTCTACGGGATCGGGACCGGGGGCGGCTCCCCACTCTTCCGTGCGGTCGACAAAGCCACCGGAGAGATCATCCACCAGATGGAACTTCCGACGGGCGTGTCCGGCACTCCGATGACCTACACGGCCAACGGTCGCCAGTTCATTGTCGCCGCCATCGGGGGCCGTGGCCACCCAGCGGAACTGGTCGCTCTAGCGGTGCCTTAGGGTTCAACCATCACTCAGTCACAACAGGGCCGACGCGACACACGCCGGAGGGGGAGAGATTCGACCTGCTACTGCAGGCAGCGCGGGATAGCGATGCGGGCGGGCGGTAGCGGAAATGCTGATCGTGGCACAGCCTCAATAGGCCTTCGCCGAGTAGCTTCCTACAAGTCCGAGTGTAGGAAATGACCCCTGAAACGGCTCCGTCTTGCCCTCTGAAAACCCGTGAATTGGGTCATTTCCTCGAATTCCGGTGGTCTCAAGCGGTCGACGCAACACCCGGCGCGAAGGGAGAGCGTGAAGCGTAAGCCAAAGAAAGCAAAGGCGAAGCGGCGAGGACGCTCCGCTCTCATCTGCATGTCATTGCAGTACAACGAGTTACGCAATTGCGATTAATGGCTTCCGCTTGTAGGCAAGCCCCTTGCCGCTCTCATCGCTAAGACATTTCGGTTGAACGACTTAGCCCTAGTGTTGCGTTGACCGGTTGAGCCGGCACCGGATATAGGAAGTTACTTTTAGCCCCTCGTGCCAGACCTTCCAGCGGGCGCTTAGAGCTACAATCCCCGTGTCGTGGACGGGCCAGGCCATCTCGCATCACCGCATCGTCGAGAAGCTCGGCGAAGGTGGCATCTACCCACCTTCAAATTTGATCTGGCGTACGTCTCTCGGCGCGTCACGGCCCGCACGGAACCGTCCCTCCCTTGCGAAAAGGGTTGCGACGGTTCGGTAAGCGAACTACGATACGGGTGCGCACAACAAACAACTTTCAAGAACGGAGGTGTTCATGTCTGTAGAAGTTACTGAGCGCGGGCTCAAGAGGCGGGAGTTTGTGTCTTCGGCTCTGGCAGTGTCTAGCCTGGCTGCCGCTACGAGTTTCGTAGCGCCATCCGAGGCGCAGGGCGCGATTTCTCACAAGGGGCTCGACCCTGTCAACCCAGACATTCTCTACGGGACCACCAGCTCCATCATCGGGCACCGCGACATCGAGTGGGCGATCAAGAGAGTCGCTGCCGTGGGACTACAGGGCATCGAGCCATATCAGGGAAAGCTCGAGAAGTATCGGAACAATCCGATGGCGCTCAAGAAGCTTTTTGATGACGCGGGCATCACCTTCATCGATGCGTCCAATGGCGGACCCGACCAGTCGACAAATTTCATCGACCCGGACCAGATCCCCAAAACCGTCGCCGACCACGTGAACTACGCCCGTGATTTTCTCCAACCGATGGGCTGTGACCACTGGAAAGTCAATATGGGTGGGCGGCCGCCCGGCGGCATAACCGACGATCACCTCAAGAGAGTCGCCGACACCCTCAACGAGATCGGCAGACAAACGATTGAGATGGGAATCAGACTGGCGCCGCATCCTCATATCTGGGGACCTATGGAACGCGACCACGAGGTGCGCCGGGTCATGGATCTTACTGATCCCCAATATGTCTGGATGACGGTCGATACCGGACACATCGTCTTGGGCGGCGGAGATGCGGTGCAGATCATCGACGATTATTTCCCGCGCGTCGCCGAGATACATCTCAAGGACACCTACGCCAGGTATCGCGGCAACACCTCCACGCCAACGCGGGAGCAACACCGCGTGGCGAGCGTCTATCACAATCTGGGTGGCGGCGGCGTCGACTTCCCGGCCGTCTTCAAGGTGCTGCGAGACCGGCACTGGAAGGGCTGGGCGATTTTTGATGTCGACGGCCCGAGGAAGGGCGACGACGGCTTCGATGCTATCGGCGGAAACATGGATCTTGCCGTCGATGACTACATCGCGCATAACATCAACTATCTGCGCGTCGTTCTAGGCGTGAATCTGCCGCCGCACGATTGATCTGTCGGCGTGGTGACTGGCATAGCCGTACTTGGAGTTATCCGATGAAATCGAGCCTGCTCTACGCAGTGCTGTTCCTGGCACCAGCGCTTGGTCTAGCTGGGGACTGGTTGACCTGGGGTAGCGACCCGGGAAGAACAGGCTGGGCAAAGGAAGAAACTAAGCTCTCCGTAGAGAACGTTTCCCGACTCCAACTCATCTGGAAGACGCAAGTCGACACCGAACCGAGGCGGGTGGTACTCGCTACGCTGACGGCTCCGCTCGTAGCGCATGACGTGCAAACTTCTCAGGGAACGAAAACCCTTGTCTATGTGGTTGGCAGCGCTGATACGATCTACGCCATCGACGACGCCACTGGAGAGGTCTTCTGGCAGAAGACGTTCCCTAACAACATCGAGCCGGTTCGCCGCGAGAACTGGCTGTGCCCCAACACGCAGAACGCCACGCCCGTGATCGACAAAGACGCCGGGACCATCTACGTGACAACGAGCGACGGCAAACTGCGCGGTCTGAATCTTGCGAACGGCGAGGAACGCTTCGAAGGAACCGACTTCGTTAAGCCCCACGCCAGAAGCTGGAGTCTCAACCTGATCGACGGCCACATCTACACGTCCGTAGCCCGCGGTTGCGGCGGCGTCATGGCCAACACGGCGGTCATGGACGTGCGAGACCCGAGCCATCCAATAATGCGATTCTTCACTAGCACCGGGCGTCCCAACGGTGCATGGGGTCGAGGCGGCGTCGTACTTGGCACGAATGGCATCATCGCGCAGACCGCCGATGGCCCGTGGGATCCCGCGAACAACCTATTCGGTGAATCGGTCTTGCGGTTTAGCCCCGGCGATCTCGCGCTCAAGGATTACTTCACACCCGCGAACTGGGAACACCTCAACGACAAGGATCTGGACTTCGGTTCGGCGGGTCCTGTCGCTTTCACCTACCAAGGTCGTGATCTCGTCGCGGCAATGGGCAAGGAAGGCCGGCTCTTCTTGTTGGACGCCGGCAGCCTCGGAGGCGAGAACCACCAGACTCCGCTTTTCGAGCATCTGTATGGAAATTCGGCGGAGTTGCTCTGGAACAATGGCGTCTGGGGCGCTCCTGCTACCTGGGAGAATCCTGCAGGAGAACGCTGGCTGTTTGTGCCTATGTGGGGACCTCCCATCGTCGCTAGAGATGAGCCTCGTTTCCAGCGCTGGCACGGGTTGGCGCAAAACGGCAGCATCATGGCCTTTCGAGTCGCCATCGAGGAAGACAAACCGGTTCTCGTTCCCGAATGGATGTCCCGTGACATGGCGCTGCCCGATCCTCCTGTAGTTGCAAACGGCGTTGTCTTCGCCACGCAAACAGGCGAGGATGCGACGCAGCGAGGCAACACGTTGGAACAACGAACAACCAACACCGGCAGAACCGTCCTTCATGCCTTTGATGCCGCAACCGGCGAGGAACTCTTCAACAGCGGTCTCCAGATCGACAGTTGGAGTCATTTCGGAGGGTTGGCGGTTTCCGATGGAAGGGTCTATCTGGTTTCGTGGGACGCCAAGGTATATGCGTTCGGTCTGAGGAACTGATCAACCCGCCTGCGTGCGTGCCCGGATTACTCCGCTGCTGGCAGGGCGAACGCAACGTAGCTGCCACCCGACGATGCAAAGCTCTTGCAACGCGGTGCACCGTCGGCCAGTTCGCGATGGACTGGCTCGGTGCGACCGAGCCGTGGTGCAGGCCGGAGCAGCACCCCTGGCCCCAAACGATACTTCCGAATCAACGACCAACGATTCGTGATGATCGTGCCCGTCGAAGTCGAGGCAGAGGCTCCACCGCCTGCAATCCGCGTCGTCGAGAACTGGTACGAAGAGTTCCGGGATCGGGAGCAGTAGAACAACCTTCGCCGAGTAGCTTCCGATAAGCACCTGCATGCAGGAAACTACTCCCTGAAGGGGTTGATCTGCCCCTCTAGAGACGCCCAGATTGGGTCATTTCCTACAAATCCCAATATACGAAGTCACCCGTAGTGTCGACTGACAGCTCTTTCAGCGGTCCCATAACACTACAATTCCCCTGTCTTGGTAATGCGTTCGACCATCGGCCACTACCGCATCTTCGAGAAACTCGGCGGGTTGTCATCAGATCGAAGTTCGATGGCGAATTGATCCTGGATGGACTAGCGAAAAAAAAGCGCTAGAACTGAAGGCGAAAACACCGAAACTACCCGACAAGTTAGCGGCTAAAAGCCCACAGCGAGACTTGGCGTCCGACGCCGAGGACATTACGTCAGAAGAACAGCAGCACGTCCTCTTCCACCTCTCCGACCTCGACCACGGCGTCGGTGACTGCGGTGACGCGAAACCGGTAGAGCCCGCGCGGTACCGGCCCGCCGAGCCGCTTTCCCTCGGACACTGTGAAGGTACTGTTGTGGCATGGGCAGAGATAAACCGGCTCCGTGACGTCGCCGATCTCGGCCAGCACGAGGGGATCGAGCGCTGCCGGGTCGGCGATGAAGTCGACCTCGCACTGCTCGTGTGGACAGACGGTACACACGGCTTTGAAGCGCTCGGGTCTCGCGGCACCTTCCGACACCCGCACGACCATGCCGTTCACGCGCACGGGCTGGTCCGGGTTGGCGGCGGTCGGCGGCGACACGCCCTGGGCCCGGAAGCGACGCGCCCGCCACGGAACGTCGAGCGCCGCGAGTGGGATGGTCGCAGGACGCGAAAGCGGCCGATAGCGAAGCACGCGCGGCGCCTGCGCCCACGCGCGGCGCCCGAGTCCGAGCACCGAGAGCAGCACGCCTTCGAAAAACGTTCGGCGCCGCAGGCAAGAGTACATGAGGTATTATTATCAACCACAGGAGGATCCCCATGACAACCATCCTAGTTCCGTTGGTGTCCCGGCGCGGCGTAGCGATGCTAACGATCGGGCTGGTCGCCGCGGGGGCGCTCCCGCCCTCGCCGGTCGCCGCACAGCTCAAGCCCGTCATCGTGCAGACGAATGCCGCGGGCGACAACGTTCACTTGATCGACCCCACGTCTAACGCGATCGTCGGCGAGATCACCGGGGTCGAGGTCATTCACGGGGTGGCGGCAGCGCCCGATGGGAGTCGACTCTATCTCAGCAACGAGTCGACCGAGATGCTCGATATCGTCGACACGAAGACCCTTCAAGTAACGAACTCGATTCCCCTCAGCGGTCGGCCCAACAACGTCGCGATTCACGAGAACGGTGAGCGCCTGTACGTGGCTATCCAGGGCACGGGAGGCGGCGTCGACGTCATCGATGCGGTCAACGAGGAGCACGTGAGGTTTATCAGGATCATCCGCGGGGTGCATAACACGTTCATCACGCCGGACAGCAAGTACGTGGTGGCGGGATCAACCGGGGGCGGCGGCGCGACGGTCATCGACACCGAGCTCGAACGGCCGGTCTGGACGATCTACTTCGAGGGCGGCGTGCGCCCGCTGACGTTCGACACGAACCCGGACGGCTCGACTCGAAACATGTACGTCCAGATCACGAACCTCCACGGGTTCGCGGTCGTCGACTGGGAGAAGCGCAGGGAAGTCGGGCGGATCGTTCAGCCGGAGATCCCCGAGTCCGAGCGCAACGCCTACGGCATTCAAGGTGCGCCCGCCCACGGCATCAAGGTGTCTCCCGACGGCACGAGCGTGTGGTCGACGAGCAAGATCAACGGGCGCGTGTACGCGTATTCGCTGCCCGATCTGGAGTACCTCGGGGGCGTCAAGGTCGGCATCGTTCCAGACTGGCTGACCTTCACCCCTGACAGCAAGCACCTCTACGTGGCTAACGCGCACTCGAACACCGTGTCGGTCATCGACGTGGATGCACGCGAAGAGATCAAGGTGATTCCGGTTGGGCAGGTGCCGAAAAGGAACATGACGGCGCTCCTGCCGCCGCTGCCGGCCGGGCGTTAGGCCCCGGTCGCGAGGGAGGTAGATACCCATGACTCGGTCCCTCTCATCCGCTGCAGTCGGCGTCGTTGCCGTGGTGCTGGCCGCGGTCGGCGCGTCGACGACATCCGTCGTCGTCATGGCCCAGTCGTCGCCCCGGCGGACGGTCCAGGTGCTCGATTTCCAGCACTACCGCGACACGGTCGAGCCGATCTTTCTCGCTCGCCGGCGCGGGAATGCTCGATGCGTCGTGTGTCATTCCCGCGGTGGCGGCAACAGCTTCCTCGAGCCGCTGGCCCAAGGCCGCGACGCCTACAACGACGAGCAGTCGCTGCGGAACTTCGAGCGGGTGCAGCGGCTCGTGGCGCCCGGCGCACCGATGGAGAGCATCTTGCTCACGAACCCGCTCGCCGAAGATGCCGGCGGGAGCCACTGGCACGCCGGCGGCAAGCACTGGAACTCCGTGGACGACGACGAGTGGCAGACGCTAGCCGCCTGGGTGAACAACACGCGCGTCTCCGTCGACTTCGACTTCTACCGCTCACGGGTCGAGCCGATCTTTCTCGCCCGCCGGCGCGGGAATGCTCGATGCGTCGTGTGTCATTCCCGCGGTGGCGGCAACAGCTTCCTCGAGCCGCTGGCCCAAGGCCGCGACGCCTACAACGACGAGCAGTCGCTGCGGAACTTCGAGCGGGTGCAGCGGCTCGTGGCGCCCGGCGCACCGATGGAGAGCATCTTGCTCACGAACCCGCTCGCCGAGGATGCCGGCGGGAGCCACTGGCACGCCGGCGGCAAGCACTGGAACTCCGTGGACGACGACGAGTGGCAGACGCTAGCCGCCTGGGTCATGGGTCAAACGGTCGCCCCGTGATAGGTCACGGCCTCGCTCCGGCGATGGCATACGGCAGTTTTGAAAACACTCACGGGCCGGTTTGCGGGGCGCGTCTCGATACAGGTACTCGGTCACAAGACGCGCCCGATTGCCTTCGAGGACTCCCCTCGGCCCCAACGATCTCATACCTCCGTCAAGTCCGCCGCCGTGTATCCTCGCTGCTTTCTCTTCTTCCTCTGTTTCTCCTGCATCCACTCCTCCTTCTCGGTGAGGTGCTGCGTCGATGTGTTGATACCACCCCGGTTTTCGGAAACACCTCTGAAACGGGCCGTTCCGACGCTCTCTGGTCACCCAGATCGGGTTGGTTCCTCGAACCCAATATAGGAAGTAACTCAAAAGACGGCCTGGAGGCCCTTTCGGGCACGCGCTACGGCACCTGTGCCTCACTGCGGGCGGCACCGCCGGCGACACCTTCCGCATCAGGCTCTGGAATCAGGCCGCTGGCGACGGCGTCGTCTACGACAACGGAACGAACCAAGCTTTGGATGGCGCTAGCATTCTGATTCACACCAAAAAATGGGCAACTACCAGGGCATCTGGCGGTTCTTGTAGCGACGACCCTTATCGGCTACGGCCGGGGTTTGCCCAACCCCGCTGATTCTGACGCCTCGGTCGATCAACTGTTCGACGTCGTTCTCGCGCATACCGCTAAGGAACGCGAGACCGTTCTTCTTGCATGCGCTGAAGACTTTCGCTCGCGCATCGCGCATCATCGGATGCAATTGATCGACGGCAGTGTGTCCGTCGGGCAGGGCAAGCGAGATGCCCATGTCTCCAGGGCCCCACTCGGCGAACGCGATGCCGGGAACGGCGGTCACCTCGTCGGCTCTGAGCAACGCGTGACGGTCTTCGACCTTGAGTCCCAGCATGAACTCGCCGTTCGGGTTAAGAGGCCAGGGATCGGCCTTCGCCATGTACTCCGCAGCTGAAACACCCCAAATCCGGGATGCGAAACCTTGGCTGCCATTACCCAGCAGGCCTTCGCCGATGGCGGGAGATACAGGTTGGGCACGCGGATAGCGCAACGCTCGGACCAACCACTGCACGGCCTCGGGATCACGCGCATGGCAGAGCAAGATGCCATGGATGCCACAAGCCATCGCTTGCTGGGCGACCCAGAAGTTCGCTTCCATATGCGCGGCGGAGACGCCGATAATTGGCAATGTGGCAATGACGGGAGGGATGCGGTGACCACTCTTGGTTGGGCCGCCGTCGACTAGGCCCTGCATGAAGCCGCGGAGCAGCGTGAAGTCCGGCGGCGAATGCTCCATGTCGTAGTTGATGTAGTCGCCAGTAGTTTGGGAGAGAGCCTTGCCCTCGTCGTACCCACCCCTGCCGCTGGCATAAAAGACCGGCTGATCGTCGGCCAGAAGCTCGATAGCTTTGTTGAGCCGTTTAGGTTTGTAGTTCGCGTTCCCGCCGGGTGCCGCGCTTGCGGTTGCCGCAGCTGCCGCAGCGAACATGGGTGCGGCGAGGAATTCTTTGCGAGTCATGGGAAAGAGGCCTCCTTGTTTGAATTGGGGTTACTAATTGATGACCGTTCGATGGATCTCCAAAGCTGCCGAGCCTCCAGTTCCGAAGGTATATTGGGGGGGCCCGACGGCATGATAGTAAGGCATCCGTGCTCTGGAGGGTTAGCGAAATCGTGCGTCTACAGCCCGGGCTAGACTCTATTCGGCCAGGAATACCGTCTCACTCTTGCCGGAGGGAGGTCATCGGCTCGACGCCAGCGGCCCGATGGGCGGGAATGTAATGGGCCGCACGCTGAACGGTATCTTACCAGAAACCGATCCCCGAAAGCATCGTTGCGTTCGACATTCCGGTTGTAGTCAGCAACCCTCTGAGAACCGTCCCCTTGGCCGCGAGAGGCCCCTAGCTCGAGTCACTTCCTCGAATTCCGGTGGTCTCAAGCGGTCGACGCAACACCCGGCGCGAAGGGAGAACGTGAAGCGTAAGCCAATGAAAGCAAAGGGGAAGAGACGAGGGCGCCTCGCTCTCGTATGCATGTCATTGCAGTACAACGAGTTACGCAATTGCGATTAATGGCTTCCGCTTGTAGGCAAGCCCCTTGCCGCTCTCATCGCTAAGACATTTCGGTTGAACGACTTAGGCCTAGTGTTGCGTTGACCGGTTGAGCCGGCACCGCTTCGAGGAAACAACCCCTGAAACGGCCCTTCTGGCCGTCTGGAGACCCCCAGATCGGGTTGGTTCCGCGAAGTCCTGCCGGCTCAAGCGGTCAACGCAACACAAGCGTCAAAACGTTCTGCTGGAGTTTCAAACTCCAGCGTCTTGCGGGGCCGACCGTTCAGCCTGCGAGCGATCCTGTCCAGGTGCTCTTGTGAGTGTACGGATAAGTCGGTTCCCTTGGGGAAGTACTGTCTCAACAGACCGTTCGTGTTCTCGTTCGATCCGCGTTGCCAGGGGCTCTGCGGATCGCAGAAGTACACGTCGATGTCCGTCGCTAGGGTGAAGCGTTTGTGGTCGGCCATCTCCAGCCCGCGGTCCCAAGTCAGCGACTTGTAGAGCACGCCCGGCAATTGCCGGGCGTGCTCGATCAGCGCCGAGACGACGGTTGCGGTGTCCTTGCCGGAGACCTTCACCAACATCACATAACGGGTGTGACGTTCGACCAGCGTGACGATGTAGGTGTTGTTCGATCCGGCTAGAAGATCCCCTTCCCAGTGACCGGGTACGGCCCGGTCTTCGACCGAGGCCGGGCGTTCACTAATCGAGATCAGATCTCGAATCTGTCCGCCGCCACGGCCCTTGCGGCTGGCCTGCGGGGAGCGGCGAATCGTGCGCTTGGAACGCAGACACAGGGTCAGTTCTTTCTTCAAAGCCCCACGGGCTTGGATGAAAAGACTGCGATAGATCGTTTCGTGTGACACGTAAAGTGACTCGCGGCCCGGATAGGTCCGTTTCAGCCAGCCGGCAATCTGTTGCGGAGCCCAGTCCTCGCGCAGCTTCTCTTCAACCAACTGGCGGAGCTGGGGACAGCGTAGCAGCCGACACGACTTGGGACGCTGTGCTCGCTTCCTGGCCTGCTTGTCCGCCTCTGCCGCCCGATAGCGGTTCGAACCTCCGTTGCGGCGGACCTCGCGGCTCAGGGTCGATGGCGCACGACTCAGCCTGCGGGCGATCTGTCGCAGCGACTGCCCACAGGCAAGGCCTCGGGAGACCTCTTCCCGCTCAGCTAGCGTCAGCGCTTGCGGCGAGCGGCAGCGCGTTCGCGGGCGGATGCCGCCGTAGCGCAACAGCAGCCAGTAAACCGACGGACCTCTGTCCATTACACGGGCGATGGCATCCCAACATGGATTGTCGTTCAATGACCTGGATCAACGACTTGCGGCTAGTCGCTCCGAAGAACAACGTGTCAGTCACAACGAAGAAGGCCACGATCCGTTCGAGGCCGATACTAGACGCGATTGGGATGCTGTCTTCGCTCTAGTTGACTTGGCCGAACCCGACGACATTTCCATGGCCTGGGGCCGATACAAAGCGCTTGGTCCACCGTGGCCGTTTGGCGACTTTCTTACCGAGGCGCATAGCCGGATCCCTACTGGCTCTGAAGCCTCGTTCATGCGTGCACTTGGGCATGTCACGGAGTTTGGCTTGGCACACTTGGAATGCGCTCTAGCGCTAATGCCAGAAGCTTGTATGGGGCTAGATTAGGACGCAAGAGGTGAGAGGGGAGCTGGGCGGCCGCCCGACTCCCCTCGGTGCGGCGGTAACTCGACCGAAAACGAGGTCGTAGAAGACCGTTGTCAAGCGTGAGGCCGCCGCACGCCTTGATCGAACCCGAACAGTCGTTTGGGCCTAAGAGCCCGTATCACAAGACAGGGAGCCCGATCATGCTCGATTCTACGCCCGTTTCTGCGGTTTTGCACTGCGCTGGACTGGACGTGTCGATGGAATACGTCGACTTCTTCTTTTCAACAGAACAAGTCAGCCTCAATGGCCGCGTGCCGCGCCAATCTGAAGCACTGCGTTCGCTTGCTGAACAGCTTCGCGACGCTGGCGCGGAGTTGGTCATCCTCGAAGCCACCGGCGGATTCGAGGCGCTTCCCTGGAGCCTTCTTGAGAACGCTGGCTTGTCCGTTGCCGTGGTCAACCCCAGACGCGTTCGCCACTTTGCGCGTTCGCTCGGCCTCCAGGCCAAGACAGATCGCCTCGATGCGATCTTATTGGCACAGTTCGGCGAGCGTTTGCGCCCTGTGCCCACACCACTTCCAGCAGCACACGTACGCCACTTTCAACAACTGCTGCGCCATCTCGTGGAAGTCGTAGATCAACGCGCTCGTTGGCGCACCACTCTGCATCGCGCCCCGGAACCCGCGCGTGCCAGTCTGCAACGGTTGATTGCTTCGATCAGTTCCGAGATTCGTCTGCTGGAGCAACAGCTCGACGAAGCAGCATCCTCTTCGCCGGAGTTGCTCGCACTCACACGCCGCCTACAAACTGCTCCCGGCATCGGTCCGAAAACGGCTTGGCTGTTGGCCGCCGAACTCCCCGAACTCGGGAGTCTCAACGCACGTCAAGCCGCAAGCCTCGCCGGTCTTGCTCCGCGTGCCCGCGACTCCGGCAAGTACCGTGGACGCCGAACCATCGGCGGTGGCCGCCCTCGCGTGCGACGCGCCCTGTTCGTCGCCGCTTGGAACGCGCGGCGCGGCGACCCTGGCGTCGCCGCCTTCTACGATCGTCTCTTGGCCGCTGGCAAACCTCGAAAAGTGATCAACATTGCCGTCGCTCGTAAACTCCTCGTCGCCCTCAACTCCATGATCCAACACCAATCCGACTGGCACCCCGCAAGCAGCTCTTGACACAGTCGCTTGACAGGGCCGAATGTCGATGAAGCCTGCGCTTGCGGAGACCCTGAAGCGCGTCTTCCGCCGTTGCTGCATAACATTCTCCAAGAGTCGTCAGTTCGAAGTGTTTCCTCTTGAGAGAGCGTGCACACTTGCTGGCATCACCGAGCAAGAAGTTATTCAGGACGTCCTGAATGAGCATGGCTGTAGAACAGAGCTATTCGATACATCGCGCCTTTTTACACTCGTCGGACTTCTTGCGCCGCAGCTTTCGGAGGACATTGCCCTAGAGGCACTCAAGTTCGGTCTCGACCTATTTGAAGATGTTCTTGATGAGGATGACGGTGATGGGCCCTGGACTCCGCCGTTGGAGCCTCCGCAAGATGTTGAAGCGGCCCTCTCAGGCTACGTATGGGCAGCGATGGCTGCCCCCGAAACCAGCCTTCGCTGGCAGGCTGCCCACGTAGTGCGTGCGTGGTGCCAGTTGAACTGTGAAGGCGCCCTGAGTCACCTCATTGCCCTTGCGCAAGGCGGCTCAGGAGGTCCGTTCGTCGACGACCAACTGCCGTTCTACGATATGCACGCCCGCCAGTGGCTCCTAATCGCCTTAGCGCGAGCGGCGAAGGAGAGCCCGGCAGCTCTCACTCCCCATTCCGATTTCCTAGTGAAATGTGCGGCTCCTGAAGAGAGGCACGTCCTAATCCGAGGCTTCGCAGCAGAGGTAGTCTTGGCGTTAGCCAACGCTGACAGCATCGAGATCGCGGCAGATGTCCGCCTGCGCCTCGAAAAAATCAATGAGTCCCCGCTCCCTGTCAAGAGATCAAAGCGTCACAACCGATGTCGTGACTCCAAAGAAGCCATTCGCGGGGACAGAGACAAGAGCCAGTTTCACTTCGGCCTAGATTTCGGTCCGTACTGGTATGGGCCCCTCGCCTCGTACTTTGCCTTGTCACAGGCCGATGGTGAGCATGCGGCAGCGCAGGTGATTGGCGAATGGCCTAATGCCAGCGAGTGGTGGCGGAAAGACCAACGTTCTATTCGGGGCACATACCGGGAGGGTGAAACCTATCACTCCCACCGGTCGTATCCGAAGACGGACGATTGCCATTTTTATCTCTCCTATCACGCGATGCTGATCGTTGCGGGTGACTTGCTAGCTCAGTACCCAGAGCATCGCGATCCAGACAATCCGGACGACGATTTTGCGGGTTGGCTGGCTGAACACAATCTCTCGCGTCTTGACCGAGGTTGGCTGGCCGATCGAAGAGACCCTGAGCCTTTAGACGTGTTGCCAACAGAGACTACAACGATTCCCGTCGATTGGCGCTGGTCCATTCACCGAGGGGATTTCGATGAACAGCTATTCCGGGCAGGTAAGCTGAACCTCTGGGGTCGTCACACAGTCGTCGACGGCGATAGGGTTCAGGTCGTAGACGTATGTAGCACGCTCGTGTCGTCTGATCGATCAGGGGCGCTGCTCAGGGCGCTGCATGGCGCCGATCCCCGTGAGTACTACCTCCCCCCAGAAGACGACCGCAGACTTATTAGCGAGGGCGCTTTTCAGCTCACAGGTTGGATTCGGGACAGCGGGCGAGACGAAGGCATCGACAAGCTAGATCCGTGGGCAGGTGGCATTAGTTTCCCGCCTATCGTCCCTGCCCAGTTTGTAGTCGATACGATGAACCTCCATCCAGATAGCGAGAATCGACTATGGGTTAGAGGCGACCAGACGGTCATGTGGTCGGAGGTTTGGGGAAACTGCAACGACACAGGTCCTCACGACGAGGAATACAGTCATGGCCGGCGTTTTCTAGTGTCACAGGCATTCGTGACAGAGTTGCTTGACAACGTTTCGATGGACATGATTGTCGAGGTGCAAGTACAACGACGTTCGACCTACTCGCGCTACGCAGGAAAGAAAGATGACGACCTCGGATACATCCCATCCAGTGCAAGGCTCTTCCTCATTAAGTCCGATGGCGGTATCTATACTCTCTAAGCCCCTGCTTCGGCTTGGAGAAAAGATCGTCAACGAACTCGGCATGGACGATTCTGCCGACACGCTCGGAAGATGGATGGCTCACCATCTAGCTGAATTGATGGAGGCTGCGGAGAAGGCGGATACTGTCGACAAACCGGCCAGAAGTGCAGAGTGTGCCGATGCGATCCTGACACTCTGGAAGCACCGCCGCGAATTTCCGGATGGAAGTCGTCCGCTAGCCGAGCTTGAGCCAGTTCTGAGAGCGTTGGAGAGGCTCGATCCCAGCGACGACAGACCCTACTATTTCCGTCCGCTACGAGAAGAGGTTGGGGAGCCAGAGCAGGGTAGTGAGACGCAAAGGTGGCTCAAGCTCTGTGACAATGTGGACCACGCTGCGAAGGTCCTGATTCGACACTGTCTCGCACGCGCGGCCGACACCGCTTCCGATAAGTCCGCAGACTGGGTCGAGAGAGCCGAAGCCGCAGGTGTCGAAGGCCCGATCGAATCGCTGGTGATACGCATCGTGAGCGCGGAAGCCGATCTAACAGACCCCTTCGAGCAAGATGACGTAGCTCGCGAGCAGATCGAGAAGCGCATTGAGCACCTGGAAGTATTCAAGAAGGCGGCGGCCGCGCTGGAGGCGGACCTGCGGAAGCAACTAGGGGAACTAGGGACAGGCGACATTACGATTGGCATCGGCCAAGAGTGACAGGCAGGAAACTCAGCTAGGGTAGCGACGAAGATCGTCGTAATGAGCACCCGAACTAACCGAACCCCGAACGCCAGAAAAGGGCCTCTTCCCGCCGATTGACGGTCGAAAAAATAAACTTTCATCAACAAAACAAACAACTTACACCCACAAGACCCGCGAAAGCGGGCAAAAAGCTTGCACCCCTGTGCCACCCTCAAATCAGAAGCGCGCTAGATTCTTGTGAGGTTAGCTAGCGTCTCCAGAGCTCGGGAAACAAACCTCCGGTGTGTCGGCCTACCAAAATGCCGTCAGCGAATGGAGGGAGCAGTTCCTCAGGGCAGGCCCAATACTTAGGTGTTTCCCCGCTTAGTAGGGATTCATAACCCGCCGTCTGGTGGTCTTGCGGTACCGCAGGGCCACTGGGCGGCGGACTAATTCATCGCACTCCACAGAACTGGACACGCCAGCAACAGAGCCGCGACCGTGAGGGAGCGATTTCTTCCTCCTCCACAGGCCGGAGGACCACCCCGAATCCGCTGCCTAGCTCACCGTCTTAAAGAATCCGACCTCACTGCCGTCCTCGACCCGAGAATGCCGACAGAACTCCTGCTTCGCGTCTGGAAAGTCCGAGCGATAGTGCGCCCCACGACTTTCCTCGCGAGCTAGCGCGGAGTGAATAATCAGTGACGTCAGTAGGTAGATGTTGTTCGCCTCGAACCCCTGGCGGTTGCTACGCATCACGCCAGGGGCGAACAGGGGCGACAGCCGCTCCAGCTCGTTCAACCCCTCAGTCAACGAGTCAGCGGATCTCTCGATTCCTGCGCGCCGCCACGCCACGCGACGCAGATCAAATACCGAGTTGGCTGGCAATGGCACCGGATCACCACGCTCGGGAATCGGGCCACTCGCCGCTACCGAGCCAGCGCACTCTCGCATCGCAGCCCCTGCTCGTGCACCAAATACCAGGCCCTCTAACAGCGAATTACTCGCGAGACGGTTCGCGCCGTGTACTCCCGTGCAAGCCGTCTCACCTGCGGCGTATAACCTGGCGACTGTAGTGCGTCCGTCGAGGTCCGTGTAAACTCCGCCCATCGAATAGTGAGCGGCCGGATGAACCGGGACCGGTTTGAGCGTAATGTCAATGCCGTAGAGCAGGCATGTCTCGTAAATGCGCGGAAATCGCTTCGGTATCCGATCCGCATCAAGATGGGTCATGTCGAGATACGCAGGCCCAGATTTGGTGCGTCGCAGTTCGGCAACAATGGCGCGCGAAACGATGTCCCGCGGAGCCAGATCCCCCATCTTGTCGTAGCGCTCCATAAAAGGTTCGCCCGCCGCGTTGAGCAGTCGGGCACCCTCACCACGCAGGGCCTCCGATAGCAAGAACCTCGGCGCTCCTTCGGTGAACAACGCTGTTGGATGGAACTGGACCATCTCCATATCGGCTAGCGCCGCGCCTGCACGATACGCCATCGCCATCCCGTCGCCAGTAGCGACGTTCGGGTTCGTCGTCTCCCAGTAGACGCACCCCAATCCGCCTGTAGCCATCAGAATGGCGCGGGCACGAATCGGAATCAGACGCTGCTCCTTCCGATCCCAGGCAACAACTCCAGAAACCTCACCATGATCGTTGCGCAACACGTCGACGACGCCCGAGAAGCTGCGGTAGCTGATATTCGAGATCGCTCGCGTCGTGTGATAGAGCGTTCGCGAGATCTCTCGCCCGGTCGAGTCTCCGTGCGAGTGGAGTACACGATTGCGGCTATGCGCGCCCTCTCTCGTGAACGACAGGCTTCCGCCATCGCGGTCGAACTCAACGCCCCACTCAATCAGCTTCTCGATCTGTGGCGGCCCTTCTTCGACCAAAATCTTGACCGCTTCCGGGTTGCAGAGACCTGCGCCAGCTTGAATCGTGTCTTGCTCGTGGAGACTGACTTCGTCCTCATCGCTCAGCGCCACCGCAATGCCGCCCTGAGCGTACTCGGAGGTGGACTCGGTAAGACGGTCCTTTGTGAGCACCAGCACGCGGCCAGCATCGGAAACTTCGATCGCGGCCCGCAGGCCAGCCACGCCAGCCCCGATGATGAGAAAATCTGTTTCGATAGTCTGCACCAAGGCCCATCGTACAGGAACCGCTAAGCAGGCCGGGACCAGTACGGCTATGCTTGTTTCCCATGGCCCGGATTGTTCCCTTCCAACCCTACCGGTACTCCAAGAAGGCGGGTGAAACGTCTACCCTCGTCACCCAGCCCTACGACAAGATCCCAGACGCCCTGCGAGAGAAGTACCTGGAGGCAAGCCCATTCAACTTCGTTCGCCTCATCAAAGGCGACGAATTACCAACAGACGACGAGCAACACAACGTCTATTCGCGCGCTGGCGCTCTTCTCGACGAATGGATCGCGGAAGGCATCCTGGTACAAGACGCAAAACCTGGGTTCTACGTCTACTCGCAAGAATTCGACCACCCTGAGACCGGTGAAACAGTCATTCGACAGGGCTTCATCGGTCTAGCGGAGGTTGAGGAGTACGAGAAGGGCATCATCCACGGACACGAACTGACCCACCGCGGACCTAAAGTCGATCGTTGGAAACTCGCCGATGCGACCCAGGCCTACTTCGGACAACTCTTCTTTCTCTACGACGACCCCACCCACCGCATCGACCAACTGCTGAGCGCAACCGCCACGGCCGCACCTCTCATGCAAGCCGAAGAAGAAGGCGTCGTCCACAAGATCTGGAAGATCGACCACCCCGCCCAGGTCGATGAGATCCAGCAAGTCATGGTGGACAAGAAGCTCATGATCGCTGACGGGCATCACCGCTACGAAACAGCCCTCGCCTACGGACGCGAGCACCCCGATACCCCCGGAGCTTCTCGTGTCATGTTGACGCTGGTCAACATGAACTCAGAGGGACTAGTCGTACTCGCTACCCATCGATTAATTTCCGGCTTACGCAACTTCTCGCCACGCCAAGTGCTTGATCGCATAGCTCAGCGGTTCACGGTCGTGAAGCTTCTCTCAAGCGACAACCTCCAACAGGCTCTCGATAACGCTCCAAGCGATCGGGCGACCATCGGTCTCGTCCTCGCAGGCGATGAAGCGGGCTACGTGCTGACCCCGAAGACAGGCTCGCTAGACGACATTCTCGGCGGACTCACCGAGGACGAGAAACGTCTCGATGTCGTGATCCTGCATAGAGCGCTCCTCGGCGAAGCGCTAGGCATTTCTGAAGACGACGTGCGCGAGCTAAAGGGAATCCGGTACGTGCGCGGTCTGTCGAACGCGGTTGATGAAGTTCGAGCGGGTTCCGCTCAAGTCGGCTTCTTACTCCGCCCCGTTGATGTGAAGGATGTCGCCGAGATCTCCTTCTCAGGAGGCGTGATGCCCCAAAAATCGACCGACTTCTATCCGAAACTGCTATCTGGCTTCACGACATACCGCTTCGGATTGCCCAGAGCCAGAGTGCCCAGAGGATAAGGATCGCTCCACCGCCCGCGAACAAGAGAACCTTCCATTCGCGGTCTGCATCAGAATTCGCAACCGTCGGCTTCGGTTTCTTCGTCGTCCTGGGGGGACAAGCGCGCTGAATCTCAGTCGGTAGACCCTCGCCCATCTCGAGGATCCATTCGTATGCCTCAGGGTCGGCAATCAAGATCGTGTCGGCGTTGGGTCCGTCAAGAGTCTGTCGCGCCCGCTCGCGCAACGTCTCCGGCAAGTCGTCGAGCGACTTATAGATGCGATCACCCTGTGAAGAGGCGACGCGGACAAAACCTGTTCGCATAACGATCTTCATGACGCTCGAGACTTCTTCGCCGTCGTGCGTGAACCTTTCGGTTTCACCGCGACCACCTTCTTCTCCGCCTGGCGCGCAAACTCCGCGACCGTTTCGATAAACCCGATAGCAGCGCGCGAAAGAGCCTTGTCTTTTCTGTAGATCAGCCCAATCGTCCGGGTCATCGGCAGTGGCGCTAAGCGCAAGGCAACCAAGTCCCCTGAAGCCATTTCTTCGCGGGCGTGGGTGATCGCCATGAAGCCAATCCCCAGGTCGGCCGCCACGAACTGCTTCAGCATCTCACTCGACTCCAGTTCCATGGAGATCTTCATCTCGTCTTCATGGTCTTCGAGATACTCGTTGATGCGGCTGCGAGTTCGCCCGTTCTTGGGCAGCAGCAGCGGATAGGCAACAATCGCTTCAGCATCAACCTTCTGCCTGTCCGCTAGCGGATGTCCCCGAGGCACCATCAAACGAATCTCGTCGGTATGGACCTGCACCACCTCGATCTTCTTTTCTTGAATTGGAATCTGCGCGATGCCAAAGTCAACCGAGTTGTCGAGGACGCCCTGCACGGTCTTCAATCCATAGGAACGCACCACCTGCAGCCGAATCCCAGGAAAATTCTTCTTGAACTCGGAAAATACCGACGGCAGCACTTTCAGACACGTCGCCTCATTGGCGGCAATCGTCAGCTGTCCCCGCGGTACGTTCTCCAGCTCCCTGATCTCATCAAATGCCTGACGTTTCGTGTCGAGTATCTCACGACAGTATTCAGAGAAGATTTTGCCGGCGATTGTGAGGGAGATGCGACTTCCAAAGCGCTCAAAGAGCTGTGTACCCAGCTCCTGCTCCATTTGACGAATCTGGGCAGAAATCGCTGGCTGCGTTCGAAAGCAGGTCTGAGCCGCCTTCGAAAAGCTTTTGAGGCGAACGATCTCGAGGAAAGTATGGAGCTGGTCGAAGTCCACTTTTCACCCGAGAAGCGAGGCGGATGGCACCCGTCAGTTAGTTGAGCGGCCGCCACAACAGGCAAGCCTTGTATATGCACCCGTAATATACCTCATTGCTGGCTGAGTCGCAGCCTGAACGTGGGTTCCAGCCAGCGCGATAGAATGGCGGTTTCACCCATCATGTCGTCTGCGAAACCTCGGATCTTCTCTGGCATGCAGCCTTCAGGCGTGCTGCACATCGGCAACTACCTCGGAGCCCTCAAGAATTGGGCCAAGATTCAGTACGACTACGAGCCCATCTTCTGTGTCGTTGACCAGCACGCCATCACCACCTACCAAGACCCAATAGAGCTTGGAAAAAGCATCGAGCAAGTCGCAGCGCTCTACGTCGCTTCGGGTATCGACCCAGACCACTCGGCGATCTTCGTCCAGTCCATGATTCCCGGCCACGTCGAACTCGGCTGGATCTTCACCTGTGTCACCCCAATGGGCTGGCTCGGTCGTATGACGCAGTTCAAGTCGAAGTCTGGCAATCAAGAGACGGTCGGCTCGGGGCTGTTCTGCTACCCGGCTCTCATGGCCGCCGACATTCTGCTCTACCAGGCCAAGATCGTTCCTGTCGGCGAAGACCAAGCCCAACACCTCGAACTCACCCGCAACATCGCCGAGCGCTTTAACCACCTCTACGGCGAGACCTTCGTCGTCCCCGAGACAAAGCTCCCTTCCATCGGTGCCCGTGTGATGGGCTTAGACGACCCGACGCAAAAGATGAGCAAGTCCGCGGAAGGTCCCAACCATGCCATCAGCATGTTGGAGGAGCCGGGCCGAATCAAGAAGCTCATCGGACGCGCCGTGACCGACTCCAACCCGCAAGTCGAGTGGGAGACTGCTGGCCCAGGAGTCCGCAACTTGCTCGCGATCTACCAGGCTTTTTCCGACACGTCGGACGATACTCTGCGGAATGAGTTCGACGGGATGCGCTACGGCGATCTCAAGAAACGTGTCACCGAGATGGTCGTTGAGAGTCTTGCTCCGATCCAAGAACGCTACCGTGACCTGATGAACCACCGCGATCACCTGCGTCAAATTCTTCAGGACAGCGCCGACCGCATTGCGCCGATCGCCGAAGCAACCGTCCAGCTCGTGAAACAACGCACCGGACTCTACTCAGCTAGTCGTCGCTGACGTTCTCGACCCGAACACCCAGCCTGCCGCCATGTAGCTGTGCTTCGAGCGCCTGCCCCACGGTGACGTCGCTGCGCTGCCGAACAACAGCACCCTCCGGTGTGGTGAGAATGGAGTAGCCACGCTCCAAAACCGCCGCTGGGTTCAGCGCTTCGAGCCGCGCGGTTGCCGCTTCCAGTCGACCTCGGCCCATCTGAACCGGACGTTCTCCTGACAGTAAAACCTTGTTGTGGAGTTGCTCTAGCCGACCCCGAGAGCGCCCTAGCCGAACCTGCAGATCAACTCCGGCTAACCGGTGCTGGGTGTCGCGTAGCCGACTGTCGGCTCGCCGCAACCGATCCACGAAGTTCTCTCGAAGGCGCAGCTCCAAGTCGTCCGTTCGCTGCCACAGCTGTGTCGCCCGACGTCGCAAGATGGCAGCCGGGCGCTCGACGCCTGATTCCAACATCCGACGCGTCGCTCGCTCCACCCGATAGCGCACCGCGCGAAGCAGCCGCTCTTGATTCCCCACCAGAGTACTCAGCAACTCATCTTTCTCGGGAACCGCTATCTCAGCTGCCGCAGAGGGAGTCGGAGCCCGAACATCCGCCACGAAGTCCGCAATGGTGAAATCAGTCTGGTGACCGACTGCCGCGATGACCGGCACCTCCGAGGCCGCGATCGCACGTGCAACGTCCTCTTCGTTGAATGCCCACAGATCTTCGATCGATCCACCACCGCGGCCCACGATCACGACATCTGGCCAGCCACTGTCACTGAAGTACCGCAATCCGGCGGAGATCTCAGGGACGGCGTTCTCCCCTTGCACAGCCGCCGGATACAACCGTATCTCAAGCCCAGGGAACCTCCGATCTAACACCCGAATAATGTCGGCGACAGCGGCGCCCGACGGCGATGTCACAATGCCCACGCGCTGCGGGATACGCGGCAGCTCTCTCTTGCGCTCCGCCTCAAACAGGCCCTCGGCTTCAAGCTTCTTCTTGAGCAACTCAAACGCCAATTGCAGAGCGCCGTGCCCCTGGGGCTCCAACGAATCGACGTAGAGTTGATACTCACCACGTGCCTCGTAGACACCGATACGCCCGTGGGCGATGACCTCCAAGCCGTTTTGCGGCTTCACTTTGAGGTACATCGCGGCTTGGCGGAAGCAGACGCACTTGAGCTGAGCGTCGCCGTCCTTGAGCGTGAAGTAGTAGTGGCCGCTCGGTGCCCGGCGACAGTTAGAGACCTCTCCCGCCACCCGGCAGTTGTCGAACGTGCGCTCCAGTAACTCGCGGATCGCCGCCGTAACTTCACCAACCGTAAGCGGTCGTTGACTAACGGCAAAATCTAAACCAAGCTGTTCCATCTCCACCGCAACGCCGTGGGCGTCAGGCTCTACGATAGCGCTCCTTAGCGAGGCCACTTCGTGGTGGAATCGAGTAGTGCGGACAAGCGCTGCACCTCTGTCAGCCCGATCGCTTGCGACAGGTCAGCACCCTCAAGGCGAGTGCCCAACAGATTCGCGCCGTCGAACCGCGCCCTCCCGAATAAACAGCCCCTCAAGTCAGCAGCAGTGAGATCCGCTGCGGCAAAGTCAGCCCCCGAAAAATCCGCCTCAAGCGCAATCGCGCGGTGCAGGACCGCGCCATTCAACCGCGCATCTCGGAAACTGGCGTGAGATCCGTTGGCCTTGTAAAGGTCAGCGCCCTCCAGATTGGCCCGGTCGAGATTGGCCTCCCGTAGGTCCACGCCTTCAAGCGCCCGCCTAGCGAGCCGCACTCCCACCAACCGAGGCGCAACATCCATGTACTTCTTGCGCCACAGGTTCCACGTCGGCACACCTTCGGCGAGGATGTCGGCATGTGAAACTTCGGTCGTACCCGAACTATGAGTCTCCGGCTGGTAGCGGGATGCCGGACGGGACGGGCTATCGGCAGCGCCTACCTGGGCGATGCGGTGGTAGGCCTCATTGATCTGCTTAAGCTGCTCTTCGGCTTTCGCTTTCAGCCGTTCGTTATTGGGGAATCGATCAGGGTGCCAAACCTGTGCCAGGTCTCGCCACGCGACTTTGACTTGATCCATGCTCGCCCCCGGTTCCAGGTCGAGAGCGCGATAGTAGGCGGACAGATCAGCCATCTCTGGAGCGAACCCGCCGCATTCATGACAGAGTCCGTAACCGATGTTATCGCGCAGTCGGTGGTCCCGGTCAGTACGCAGAATCACTTAAACAGATCATCGAACTGCTGATTCGAACCAGCTCCACCAACCTCTCCGCCAGCAAGCTCAGTCTTCGTTTGCGGCTCGAAATAGTCACAGAAGTTGGACGCGGTTTTGTCGACGACACGCTCGGACTGAGGCTCAGCACACTCGTTGTTGCGACTGGGGTCAAAGAACCTGCAGTTCTGGCAGCAATGGAGGTCCGCGCCGCAGCGCTCGCACTCGTCCCGGCGACCAACCTTCTCTCCTAGCCCGACAGCTACCGCTACTCCACAGCTGTGACAGCTAAAGACAACATCCGACATAATAGGTTGCAGCTTAGACCCCTTTCTATGGGCCAGTTCAAGACGATATTTCTCGCGGTAATCGCCATGGCGATGCTCGGTTGCGGCGGCGGCAAGATTCCGCCGACCCATTACTACGCCCTGGACTTACCGCCCGCTCCCGCTCCTGCCGCCCAAGCGCTGCCGCACACTGTGGTCATCATGCCACTGAAAACGAGCAGCATGCTGACTCAAGATCGTATCGTCTATCGACCCAGTCGTGAAGAAGTCGGCTACTACGAATACCATCGCTGGGCAGAAGATCCGCGTGAGTCCGTGATGGATGCTCTGATTCAGAAAGTTCGTGCCAGCGGCGCGTTTCGGAGCGTCGCACAGTTCGACGGACGTACACGATCTGACTACGTACTCCGAGCGCGCATCGAGCGTCTCGAAGAAGTCGACTTTGAGGGAGGCGTGAAGGTCTATAGCGCTGTGTCCGCTGAACTCCTCGAAGCCAACACCATGCGGGTCGTCTGGGAAGACTCAGCCACGTCCGATGCGACGGTAGCAGTATCGAACGTTCCCGAAGTGGTACGCCAACTCAGCAGCGCTACCAATCGGAGCCTCAACGAACTGACGGACTCGCTCGCTGCGAGCGTGAGAGCTGGTCTACCGGCTGGACCTTAAACCTCGTGAATATCGACTTTCGAGCGCATACGCTCGACATCTTCGAGATCCCCAAAGTCCAAGCCCGGGAGGCCCGCTGCGACAGTTCCCGCCGCGATTGCCCAACGGAAGGCCTCTGGAAAAGATTCCCCCCGCAATAGTGCCCAAATGCAGACCGCTCCGACAACATCGCCTGCTCCAATGGGAGATCCTTTCGCTGTGACGGGCGGGATTGCCCGCAAGCGCCCCTGCTCCCAAACAGCAACCGCGCCTTGGCTACCCAGAGACAGGAGAACCCTCTGAGCCCCCATGGCCTGGATCTCTTCTGCCCCTGTGATCGCGTCAGATTCGCTGAACAAGCTCCGCCCGAGCAGCCGCTCCGCCTCTGGTCTATTAGGTTTCGCCAACGTAGGCCCGGCTGCGAGACCAACCGGAAGAGCGTCTCCAGTAGTGTCGAGTAACGTCGAAACGTCGTGCTTCTGCGCCAATGCGACCAACTCGGCATAGGTGGTCACGGGCACATTCGGCGGCAAACTACCGGTGAGAGTTAGCCAGGCCGCCTGCGGAAGCTTCTCCAGGAGCTTAGATTCAATACGCTCCAACTCTTCGGCCGTCAGCGCCGAACCGCGCTGATCAAGCTTGAGCGTGAGGCCCTCGGAATCGGTAACCGCAATGTTTCGTCTCGTTTCGCCACTGACGGGGACCAACGTCACCGGGATCTGCGATTCGGCCAGTAGATTGGCAAATCGGCTTCCCAGCTCTCCGCCGAAAGGTGCGACCGCCTCGACCGTCGCTCCATAGCGGTGCAGCACAGTCGCCGCGTTGATCCCTTTCCCGGCTGGTTGAGCGGATTCGCCTGTAATATACACCCGGTCGTCATAGACGATCCGCTCCGTCGCAATGGACACATCCACTGCCGGGTTCAGCGTTAAGGTCAGAACCAGGTTCAACGATTTGTCCTCAATCCAGGAACGATCTGACTTACTTCAGCCGTTGGGATAGCCGGGGTCCGCTTTGATTCGTTCAATTTGCTCGGTATGCGCCTGCACCAGGTAGGCGATGTAATAGAACCACTGAACCGCCGTCAAGTTGCCAATCCGCCGAGACGGATGGCGGTAGACGTGTATCTCTGGTTTGCTTGCAGACGCGAGTAAGGCAAGGGCCTTGCCCTTCACCTGTGGGAAGTACTCGTGGAAATCCTCCTTCGTGAGCAGGCGCCCAGCCGGACGGAAGTTGTCGGGAGGCTGCTCCACGCTCAACATGACGCCCCTCACGACCGCGACTTGACCCGAGAGAGTCCCCGCGAGTTCGGGCTGCGCGTCCGCATCCAACGCCTTCTGCACCATGGTCTGAAGGTCATTGGCGGAAATAGCCGCGTGCTCCGCCAGTGCTCCAATCGTATGTTTCTGGTTGGCGGCTTTGTAGTTCCACTGGGGCTCAGTGACGTCCTTGATGGACGCTTCGAACTGCAAGGACGTCCGCAACAGCAGGGCTTTAACCTCGTCTCGCGATCCAGATTGAGCCAATGCTAGGGTCGGTAGCGCCAGGGCGCAAATGAAGATCGTACTCCAGAACCGCATAATCCAAAGAATACCAGTCGGAGCTCTTCGACCACTGGCTGTGTCAAGATATGCAGAAAGTCGCCGAGGTGCGACGATTCATTCCGCTCTATGATCCAATCTTTCGGCATTTCCCACGTTGGTCGTGTTCGCAAAAACAACGAGGACCGCTACCTGGCAGTCTCCCAGCTTGGCCTCTACGTCGTGGCTGACGGAATGGGCGGCGCCCAGGCCGGAGAACGAGCATCCCAGCTGACCATCGATACGCTTGGCGACGAAATCAGCAAGAAGGGATCGTCAGCTACATTGACAGACCTAAGCGAAGCGGTGGAAGAGGCGAACCGCCGAGTCCGCGCCGAAGCTCGTGCCCATCCACGGTACAGCGGAATGGGGACTACCGTCGTCGCGGTTCTTGTTCGGCCAGCCAAAGCCTACGTGGTCAACGTAGGCGACAGCCGCCTCTACAAAAAGAGCTCCGATTCGTTCAAATGCATCACCAGCGACCATAGTTGGATCAATGAAGTCGGTCGAAGCATCGGCCTTAGCGAAGACGAGCTAAAAACCCACGCTTACCGCAATATGCTCACGCGAGCCATCGGAGCCGACGACAAGGTCGAACCGCAGAAACTTGAGATCGACTTTACACCTGGAGAGTTACTGCTGCTCTCTTCCGATGGACTGCACGGCGTAATCGACGATGCCCAAGTCTCTGCGGTCTTAGGCCAACCCACTTCGTTGCAGCAACGCGGCGAAGCACTGGTTGAATCCGTCCTGGATCAAGGCGCACCCGACAACGTGACAGCCGTCCTCATTGCCAACTCCGACGACTAAGTCGATCTTGGTGGGAATCACTGTATTCTGCTACCGATCCGCCGATAAGCCCCAAGGAAGGCCTTCATGGCGGCAACATACAGCTACCAGCCAGCAAATTCGACTCGAAGGAGTCAGGCGAGGACCACCGCTGTGTCTCCGACACCCGTCGAAAAGCCTGTCCAACCCGCCCAAGACACGCGGATGCGTTTGCTGTCGGCCGTCAACGCCATGCCACCGCTTCCGGCGGTGCTCAGCCAGTTGCTCGGCATACTGAACGACGACGATTGCTCGTCGACTGAAATCGCCGGCATGATCGAGCGCGACAGCATCCTCAGCGGCAGCGTCCTTCGCTGCGTCAACTCGGCGTACTACGGCGTGTCCAGTCGGGTCTCATCCATACGACACGCCGTGACCCTGCTCGGCTTCGCAACCGTACGGAATCTTGCGCTGGCGTTCTCGATGCGCCGGATGATGCAGAGCTCGCAGCCCAGCGGAGCGGTCTACGCTGCCTATTCGCGCCATGCGCTCGCTTGCGCCTTGATGACCCAATTCTTGGCACATTTCACTCGGTCTCCTGAATTAGAGGCGGCTTTTGCAGCTGGTCTCTTCCACGATATTGGCAAGCTCCTAGTCTTCACGACGACTCCTGAGCTCGTTCCCAAAATCGTGACGGAGTGGGAGGTTGGGGGGTCCTATCAGGATGCCGAGAGAAAAGTTCTTGGTGTAACGCACTCCGAGCTCTCGGGCTCTGTGATCCATTCCTGGAAGCTTCCCCAGCAGATCGAATTGGCAGTCCGATGCCACCACGATCCGGCAGCCGCAATGGCTACGGGAAGACATCCGAACCAACGAAGCCACCCAGCCTAGCCTGGCTGCTGCACGCTGCCAACGCAGCAGTCAAGCATGCAGGCTTCGAGGCGATCTCATCGCCCGAGCGCCCACCCGAAGACCCTCACGAGTTGTTTGAGCAGCTCTCACTCGGAGATCAGTTGCCGGATATTCTTGAGCAGTTCGAATCGCAATTCGAGGAACTCCAAGCGGCTTTCGGATAGGTACTTACCAAAAGTTCCACGGCCTGTAAGTCATTGATAGGACTACAGTACTAAGCCTTGCTAGATGGTTGACCTTATGCTCTACTAAGGTTCGCCGCCAAGGGGGCCTAAGTGAAACTGCTTGCCGAATTTACGTACCTGCAGATGCTCGACGTGTTAACAACCGTCGCGTTTCTGATCCAGGGAGTTACCGAAGCGAACCCGATTGTCGCCTGGGCGATGGAAGCGGGCCCCAGCCCTGTTGCTAGTTTGGTGCTACTAAAGATCGGTGCTTTTGGCCTTGCCTTGGTCTGTTTGGCTCAGTCCCGTCATCAACTGCTACGGCGAGTGAATGTCTTCTTTGCCCTGCTGATCGTGTGGAACCTATTCGCACTGATTCTCGCGTCGTCCCCGGCTGTACAGGGCTGAAAACGCTAGATCTTGAGCTGCTTGAGATACTCACGGAATGCCCCACCGAGGTCGGGGCGCTTGAGAGCGAACTCAACCGTAGCCTGCAAGAATCCCAGCTTATCGCCGGCGTCGTAGCGCTTGCCGTCAAAGCGATAGGCATAGACTGGTCCACGTCGCATCAAGCTTCTGATCGCGTCCGTCAGCTGAAGTTCTCCGCCGCTGCCTGGTTCCAGGCCATCGATGCAACCGAAGATTTCGTACGGAAACACATAGCGTCCGATGATGGCCAAGTTCGACGGAGCCTGACCCTGTGGCGGCTTCTCTACCAGATCGTTCACCCGAAACAGACGGTCTGTGCTTCCTTCAAACTCCACCGGGGACGCGTCCACCACGCCATAGGATGAGGTCTTTTCCTCCGGCACTTCAATCACCGCAATGACAGCGGCGCCGAAATAGTCATATATTTTCAGCAGCTGTTTGAGGCAGGGCACTTCCGACGAAATCACATCGTCAGCCAGAATGACCGCGAACGGTTCCTCCCCAACAAGCTCCTTCGTCACACCTACCGCATGTCCCAGTCCGAGCGGCTCTCCCTGACGAATGTAGGACATCCGCACCAGGTCGGAGATCTTTTTGACCAGCTTCAGATCGTCCTTCTTGCCGCGCGACTCAAGCTCGTGCTCTAGCTCCGCATTACGATCGAAGTGGTCCTCGATCGCCGTTTTGCCGCGCCCGGTTACGACGATGATGTTGTCGACTCCTGAGTCGAGCGCCTCTTCGACACCGTACTGAATTAGCGGCTTATCGACGAGCGGCAGCATCTCTTTTGGTTGCGCCTTGGTGGCTGGCAGGAATCGGGTCCCCATTCCAGCGGCGGGGAAGACGGCCTTACGGACTTTGCGTTTCATCGTGATCCCTAGTTTGACCGGGTCCGAGATCGCACGCAAATACAGCCAATTCCGCTGATGTGGCTCAAGGTTGCCTCGGTAGAGCCCGATATAATGCAGACACGGTGGCTGATTGGAGCGTCTACTGGCTGCGCATCGCGTTGCTACTGTATTCCGTCGGTCTGTGGCACGCGCTACGGACTGTCATTGAACAGCGCCAACAGCGGTTTCTGGCGGCTCTCACGTCAATTTCGGTGGGAGCGTTGCTTCACCTGGTGTCCCTGGTAATTGACGGGATAGCGGTAGGCGGCATTCCGGCGCGAACACCGTATCAGATCGCCTCGTTGATCGCATTCCTCATTACGGTCATCTTCATGGCGGTTTACTCTCGCTACCGCTACGAGAGCCTGGCTGTGTTCGTGTTTCCGTTGGTGTTCTTGCTGTCTTTCGTGGCGTCTCTCGGAGCTCCGCTGGACCCCTGGATCACAAACTCGGTTGGCAGTGGCTGGGTCGCGTTGCATGTAGGCCTGTTTCTGCTCGGGTATGCAGCCCTCTTTGTCACCTGTGTTGCAGGGGTGATGTACCTGATCCAGGAGCGAGAACTGAAATCGAAACATCCCCGAGCGTTTTACTACCGATTGCCGCCGCTCACCAAGCTGGACCAGGTGAGCTACCAGACTCTCGCATTCGGTTTTGTTTCGGTGACTCTTGGAGTGATTGTCGCGAGCGTCTGGGCTGCTTCGCAGTGGGGTTCAAACTGGATCGTCGACCCTCAGATTGCGCTGGCGTTCGTCACATGGGCCATCTATTTAGCGATGGTCTTCAGCCGAGTGACAATTGGTTGGCGGGGTCGCAAGAGTGCCTACTTCTCCATCGCTGGCTTCTGTTTCGCTGCACTTTCGGCGATTGTCAATAGCGGAATGCATTCCTTCGTAGAACGATGAGCGTCCTGGTCCTCGGTCTCAGTCACAAGACGGCACCTCTGGCGGTGCGCGAGCGCTTTGCGCTGCCCAATGGAGAAGTCGATGCCGTTGTTGGAGCACTGGGTCAACTGCCGGGCATTGAGGAAGCGTGTATCCTCTCGACCTGCAACCGAGTTGAGTTTCTCGTGCGCTCTGAATCAGACGTTAGCCCTGAGACGCAGATTCTCGACTTCCTCGACGACCAGAGCCTCCCGATCGAAGACGCACAGCCGTTCTTCTACCGCTACGCTGACCGTGAGGCGGTTCAGCACATCTTTCGGGTGGCGGCGAGTCTCGATTCGATGGTCGTCGGTGAACCGCAGATCCTGGGACAAGTCAAGGAGGCTTATCAACGAGCGAAGCGGGCTGGCACAATCCATGGGCCGCTAGATCAGCTGCTGACGTCGTCCTTCCGTATTGCGAAACGGGTGCGTCAAGAAACGGGCATCGGTCAGATGGCGGTTTCTATTTCTTACGTCGCGGTCGAACTCGCGAAGAAGATTTTTGGCGATCTCGACAGTCTCTCGGTCTTGATCATTGGTGCGGGGAAAATGTCTGAGGCGACGGCGCGGCACCTGCAGGCAGCGGGTGGCAATGATGTGATCGTCGTCAACCGCACGTTCGAACGTGCCGAGGAGTTAGCGCGGCGTTTCAACGGCAAGGCGGCGCCGTACGAACAGCTGTTTGAGTTACTCACGCGGGCCGATATCGTAATCTCGTCGACCGGTTCATCGGGTTACATCCTCAGCATGGAAACGGCGCTGAAGCTCAATGCCGCTCGTCGGAACCGTCCGATCTTTCTCGTCGACATCGCGGTACCGCGTGACATCGATCCCAAGATCAACGAGATCGACGACATGTTCGTCTACGACATTGACGATCTGCAGCAAGTGGCGGAGGCCAACCTAAAGCACCGACGGAAAGAAGCCGAACTGGCGGAAGCGATCGTGGCGGAAGAGGTCGAGAGCGTAATGCATAGGCTCAAGTCGGTAGAGGTGGCACCGACGATAGTCTCGCTGAACGAGAGCCTGGAGAGAATTCGAGTCAGCGAGATGGAGCGGTTCCGATCTCGCCTCGGCGACCTCAGCCCCACTCAGCAACAAGCGCTTGACGGGTTGACCAGGGGGCTCATCAATAAGATTGCCCACCAGCCGATCGTCGAAATGAAGCAGATGGCCGACCATCCCGACGGCACCCGATTTGTTGAATTCGTCCGCCGAGCGTTTAAGCTTCACCATCGCTCGAGGAACAAATGATTGAGTTGGTCATCGGATCTCGCGGCTCGAAGCTAGCAATGTGGCAAGCCCGCCACATTGCTGAGCGTCTGCAGTCGCACGGAGTGAAGACGCGCATCGAAATCATCAAGACGACGGGCGATAAGATCACCGACGTCGCACTCGCGCGCGTGGGAGAAGTATCTGGACTCAAGGGTGTCTTCACGAAAGAGATTGAGGAAGCCCTACTCGACGGCAGCATCGATCTCGCCGTCCATAGTCTGAAAGACCTACCCACTGAATTACCCGAGGGCTTGACCGTGGGTGTTGTGCCCGAACGAGAAGATCCGCGTGATGCGCTGGTTGGCAAGCGTCTCGACGACCTGCAACCGGGCGATCGGATTGGAACCGGTTCGGTGCGGCGAGCCGCGCAGATCCGGCGACTGAAGCCTGGCGTCGAGACGGTTGATATTCGCGGCAACGTCGATACGCGCCTGCGCAAGTTGGATAACGGTGAGTACGACGCCATTATTCTGGCCTGCGCTGGGCTGAAACGACTGGGCTGGGAAGGCCGCATCACCGAAGCTCTTGACCCCGACGTGATGGCTCCCGCGATTGGTCAAGGCGCGCTGGCCATCGAAGTCCGCATTGGAGATGGAGTCACGCTCGAAGCCGTCTCTCCGCTGAATGACACCGCGACGCATCTCTCGGTTGAGGCGGAACGCTCGCTGCTCGACGCCTTCGGGGGCGGTTGCCAGGTTCCTCTTGGCGGCCATGCTCACGTCAGGGGCGAAGAACTCTTTTTGAGTGCAGCGATCTTTTCGGAAGATGGCAGTGCGGTGATTCGAGACGAGGCTGCAGGCCCGATGACGGAGCCTCGTGAACTCGGGAAGCAGTTGGCCGAGTCGCTCAAGGAGAAGGGAGCGGGAGACCTGCTACCCGCCTAGGCGCGGGCAAGCTGGGCAGATCCATGAGCGGTAAGGTCTACCTCGTTGGTGCCGGTCCGGGCGACCCCGGACTCATCACGGTGCGTGGCCTCGACGTCCTTCGCAGCGCGGACGTCATTTTCTACGACCACCTCGCTCCGGTGTCGCTGCTCGCAGACGCTCGCACGGAAGCGGAACGGATCTACGTTGGGAAAAAGCGAGCCGACCACCACCGGACCCAGGACGAAATCAATGCGCTGATTATCGAGCGGGCTCAGGCTGGTGCGACGGTTGTTCGCCTGAAAGGTGGTGACCCGTTCATTTTTGGTCGAGGCGGCGAGGAAGGCGAAGCGCTATACGCTGCTGGCGTTCGGTTCGAGGTCGTGCCTGGCGTTAGCTCCGCGACTGGTGCAGCGGCTTACGCTGGCATTCCGCTGACCCACCGCTCAAAGACTTCGGCGATTACGTTTGTCACCGGGCATGATGTCGACGGGATCGATTGGACGAAGATCGGGCACGCGGAAACTTTGGTCATCTTCATGGGGCTGACGACCTTTGGTGAGATTGGCAAGAAATTGATCGCAGGCGGGCGCCCGGCCGACACTCCGGCAGCTGCGATTCGCTGGGGAACACGCCCCGACCAACAGACGATCGTCGGAACGATCTCCGACCTCCCTGAACGTGTCGCCGAGGCCGATCTCAAGCCGCCCGCGCTGGTTATCGTCGGCGAAGTCGTCTCTCTGCGAGAAGAACTTGACTGGTTCGAGCGTCTACCTCTGTTTGGGCAACGAGTCGTCTTAACGCGTGCGGAGGAACAGTCGGCCGAGTCGGCTGAACAACTGCGGCGGCTGGGGGCCGATGTGGTCGTCGCCCCGACGATCGAGATTCAGGAGCCGAGTAGTTGGGATCCGATTGATGCCGCCATCGATGCGCTGGAGACTTACGACTGGCTGATCTTTACGAGTCGCAATGGTGTGGACCGCTTTCTCAATCGACTGGACAGTAGCGCGCGGGATCTACGTGCGATTCGGGGTCGGCTCGCTGCGATCGGTTCCGCCACCGCCGAGGCGCTTGCTGAGGCACGGTTGAAAGTTGATTGCGTGCCGACGGAGTTCGTGGCAGAGAGTCTGCTTGAAGCACTCGACGATGATCTGACGGGCAAGAAGGTTCTCATCGCCCGAGCGGAGGTTGCCCGAGAGGTCTTGCCGGAAGAGCTTCGCCGCCGTGGGGCACAGGTCGATGTCGCTCCGGCGTATCGCACGGTGGTACCCGACGGATCTCACCTGCGGGAAGTCTTGGCCGCCAAGTCGCCTGATTGGATTACGTTTACCAGCTCGTCTACGGTCCGGCATTTCGTCGAGATGGTTGGTGTGGACACACTGCGAGATATCCGCATCGCTTCGATTGGGCCGATCACGTCACAGACGATTCGCGAGTATGGGCTAGAGCCCACAGTCGAGGCGTCGCCTCATACGATGGATGGATTGATCGCAGCGATCCGCTAGGCCGCTTGAGCGGCACCTGTTCCCGTGGCCGTTCGGATGAGTTGGAATCGCGGTGGCGTGCGCCACCATCCTGAACGCTAGAGAGGGGGTTCCGCCGAGATTTGGCACGCCTTGCTACTCTGAAATAAGCAACGGCCCACTCTTTCGAGTGGGCCGTTTTCATTGCGGTCTGACCGAAAATGTCCGCCCAAACAGCCCAGGATCAACTCCAACTCAATAGAATCAACAACTTAACCCCAAATTCGCCGGACACAGTGGGTCACCACGCGGACAGCCGCGGACCCGAAGGGCCACACCCCGAGCAAGCGGGTCCCAGAGCTGGGTTGAGGGTGTCCCAATACCAGCATCGAGGGAACTCTACGGTCCTGTAAAATCAGCGAGATAACAATGGCATCTGAGTTGCAGATGCCTATTGTCATGATGGATCTTCGTTACGCGCTGCGGACATTGCGGAAGTCACCAGGCTTTACGGCCACGGCGATATTGACCCTCGCGCTCGGCATCGGGTCTAGTGCGGCGATCTTTACGCTGCTCGACCAAGTGTCGCTGCGCCAGTTGCCTGTCAAGGACCCGAATCGACTGGTGCTGCTGGACTGGGACGGCGATTGGCGGGGTTCGAACACCGGTTATTCAGTTTGGTCCTATCCCTGGTACGAGGATCTAGAAGAGCAGACCGGCGAGATCTTTGAGGATCTGATCGGACGAGCCAGCATTCCGATGGCGATCGGCGTCTCTGGCGAAGCCGAGCAAGCGGACGTTGTATTGGTGACTGGCAACTATTTCCGTACCCTCGGTATCGGAGCCGCCGCTGGACGCGTGCTGCAGGAGGGCGACAACGAAATCCCGGACGCCCATCCTGTAGCTGTACTCACCCATGAATACTGGCAGGACCGCTTCGGTGGCGAGCGCGACGTGATCGGCGAGACGATCCTACTCAACCAAAACCCGTTCGAAATCATTGGAGTCTCGCAGGAGAACTTCCGCGGCATCGATCTCGCTACACGGCCAAAAGTCTTCATCCCCGCCTTGATGAAGAACACGGTCTCGGTCGGTTTTCAACGGCAGATCTATCAGCTCGACAATCGGCGCAGCCGCTGGATGAATGTCTTCGCCAGGTTGCGCGACGGCATGAGCCGCGAACAAGCCCAAGCAGCCATCGCGCCCATCATGCAAGCAGGGTTGGAGTACGACCTCGCTACGGACCTCTCCAACATGGACGAGCGCGGGCGGGAGAGCTACCGACAGGCCCGGTGGTCTCAAGCGGTCGACGCAACACCCGGCGCGAAGGGAGAGCGTGAAGCGTAAGCCAAAGAAAGCAAAGGCGAAGCGGCGAGGACGCTCCGCTCTCATCTGCATGTCATTGCAGTACAACGAGTTACGCAATTGCGATTAGTGGCTTCAGCTTGTAGGCAAGCCCCTTGCCGCTCTCATCGCTAGGACATTTCGGTTGAACGACTTAGGCCTAGTGTTGCGTTGACCGGTTGAGCCGGCACCGCATTCTGGTCGAGCCCGGCGGACAGGGCCGCCGCCGCACGCGCGAGGCGTTGGAGTCACCGCTGCGATTGTTGATGGTGATGGTCGCTTTGCTGCTCTTGATCGCCTGTGGCAACGTCGCCAATCTTCTGATGGCCCGTGCGGCTGGACGCACCAAGGAAATCGCCGTGCGATTCGCCATCGGCGCCACCAGAGCGCGAGTCGTCAGGCAGTTGCTGGCCGAGTGCGCTCTGATCTCAGCCGCGGCGGCCGCGTTGGGATTGCTCGCGGCGGGCTGGGCGGCAGACTTGATCCTGCGATTCGCGCCGGATGGCGCCGAGTCGTTCAATTTCACAACGGGCCCAGACTGGCGCATCGTGGCGTTCGCGGCAGTCGCGGCTGCCGGAACCACATTTCTATTTGGCTTGTTGCCAGCCCTGCGAACGACGCAGTTGCACCTGGCGCTGGCCCTCAAGGATCAAGCTGGCTCCATTGCTGGCGGCAACGATGGCTGGCGGCGCGCGCTGGCCAGCTCGCAGATCTTCTTCTCACTACTGCTGCTGATCGGCGCCGCACTCTTCACGCGGAGCCTGATGGAACTGCGCAACATCGACCCGGGGTTCGAGACCGAGCATACCTTAGTCTTCGCGATCGACCCGATGCAGGGCGGATACGATGACGACGCCACGCGACTCTGGCTGGCGCGCCTCGAAGAAGAGTTGGAGGCGCGGCCCGAAGTCGTCTCCGCTGGCTTCAGCACGATGCGCATGCTCGACGACGATACGTGGAGCAACTCCGTCAAAGTCGAGGGCTATGAGAGTGCTCCGGAAGAGGACATGAATCCGAACTACAACGCCGTCTCTCCAGGCTACTTCCGCACGCTGGAAATCCCTTTGCTCGAAGGGCGCACCTTTACCGAGGCGGACGCAAACGGCGCAGCGCCGGTAGGGATCGTGAACGAATCGTTCGTCGAACATTTCTTCCCCGGAGAATCGCCGCTCGGCAGACACTTCAGCTTCTACATGGGGCCAGAGGAGTTCGAGATCGTCGGCGTCGTTCCCGATACACGCTACGAAGGCGTGAAGGAAGATATCCCCGAGCAGGTCTTCGTGCCTTTCGCCCAGGCGCCTTGGCCCACGGGCGCACACGTCTACGTGCGTACCGATCGCCGCCCGGAGATCGCTGTTCCAGTGGCGCGAGCGGTCTCACGCGAGCTGGATGCCAGTCTACCGGTCGTCGACTTGCGTTTGATGGAAGACCAGAAGAACACCACGCTGGGTACGGAACGTATGCTGGCGTTCTTGGCGACGGCATTCGGCATCTTGGCTACGTTGCTCGCGGCGGTGGGCCTATACGGCTTGCTGGCCTATTCGGTCGCCCGGCGGCGGCGTGAGATTGGTTTGCGGATCGCGTTGGGGGCACAACGCGGAGACGTCTCCTGGCTCGTCCTCAAGGAGGTCGTCCTATTGTTCGCCATCGGTACCGGTGCGGCCATTCCGGCAGCCCTCGTCCTCGGTCGTTGGACCGAGTCGCAGCTCTATGGGGTACGGTCGAACGATCCGGTCAGTATGGCTGGAGCAGTTGCAATCCTCAGCGTCGTAGCGTTGGCAGCTGGCTATCTGCCTGCGCGGCGAGCAGCACGTATCCAGCCAATGGAGGCACTGCGGTTAGAGTGACCGACACGGTGGCCAGCCCCCCGAAGCACCACACCCCGCGAAGGCGGGCCGGGCACCGCGCTAGCGGGTGGACTTGGGGGCGTGGTCCAGCTACCATCTGGCGAGATGAACCGTCGCCAATTCGTAGAAACATCCCTCGGCGCTGCTGCCGCCACGACCGCCTGCTCGCAGGCTCCAGCCCCCGATAACCGCCCGAACGTAATCTCGATTTCGGTCGATGACATGAACGACTGGGTCGGTTGTCTTCAGGGCTACCCGGGGGTTCAGACGCCGAACATTGATGCCCTCGCTAGACGAGGCGTGCTGTTCACAGACGCGCACTGCACGTCGCCGATCTGCAATCCGTCACGGACATCGATCATGACTGGTAAGCGTCCGTCGACCACGGGTGTTTACGACAACGATCAGTTTTGGGCGCCCGCGTTGCCCGACGTGAAGACGATGCCGCGCTTCTTCCGCGAGAACGGGTATCTAGTCGCGGGTGCGGGAAAGATTTTTCACCACAACTCAGGCTACAATCCGCCCGACCAGTGGGATGAATACCGGCTGCAGCACTTCGACGATCCGTGGTACCGACGACCGTCTTGGTATCACTGGACCGAGCGGATGGCGAACCCTCCAGGCCATCCTTTCAACGGCCTGGCCAGCGACAACTTCGCGGGTGAATTTGACTGGGGTGTGTTGCCGGGGCGGCCGGAGCGCACCTACGGCGATATGACCGCTGTGCGCTTTGGGGAAGACTTCTTGCGGCGGGAGCACAACAAGCCGTTCTTCTTAGCGATTGGGCTGTGGCATCCGCATATCCCGCTATTCTCGCCGCAGAAGTATTTCGATAAATATCCGTTGGATGAGGTGCAGATCCCCGAGATTCTCGAGGGTGACCTCGATGACCTGCCACCCATCGCGCAAGAGATTGCCGCTGTACGGCGCTCAGAGCATGAGCGCATCGTCAAGGAAGACAAGTGGGACGACGCGGTGCAGGCCTACTTGGCCGCGATCAGCTTCGCCGACGACATGGTGGGTCAGCTACTGAAGGCGATCGATGAGAGCGCATACGCCGACAACACGATCATCGTTTTCTGGAGCGACCATGGCTGGCACCTGGGCGAGAAGGAACACTGGCACAAGAGCACGCTGTGGGAGCGCGCAACACATGTGCCGATGATTTGGAGCGGTCCAGGCATTGAGCACAACGGTGAAGATCGTCCGCAGCAGATCGAACTCGTCGATATGTATCCGACGCTGGCGGAGCTGTGTGGGCTGGATACGGAAGGCCTCGGGCTGGACGGCGTGAGTTTGGTTCCACAGCTGCAGGACCCGACGGCGACCAAACGTCCGGCGGTGATCGACTACATGCCGGGCAATTACGCGGTGCTGACCGACAAGTGGCGCTACATCCGCTATCACGACGGCACTGAAGAGCTTTACGACCGTGTGAACGACCCGAACGACTGGCATAATATCGCCGGGGCCGAGGAACATACGGCGCTGAAACAGGAGCTGGCAGAGTGGATGCCAAAGAGTAGCGCACCGCCGGTGCCGCATCGCGATGATTACAAGTTTGACCCGGAGTCGTACACGTTCGAGCTCTTGAGTGAGGCGAGTTCGGGCCAAGGAGGCTAAGACATGCTGAATCGACGAGAGTTTGTGGCCGGTGCCGGAGCGGCGCTCGCAGTGGGCTATGCGAGCGAGCCAAAAGCGTCAGCGCCAGAGCCAGCAGCGAGCAGCAACATTCGCTATGCGTATAGCGGTTTTCCGTGGCAAGAAGATGTTGAAGAGGCGATTCGGAAGTCGGCGGAGTGGGGCTTCCACGGGGTGGAACCGTTTCGCAGCCACATCATGGGGCACCTCGCTGACCCGGCGGCGCTGAAAGCGAAGTTCGATGAGGCGGGTATCGCGATGGCGACTTGCTCGAACGGTGGGCCGGACATGACGGTCAACTTCATCGATCCGCAGCAAACGGCGCAGACGATTGAAGATCACTTCGCGTTCGCCCGCGACTTCTTGACCGTATTTGGTTGTAGCCACTTCAAGTTCAACTTGGGGCAGCGGCCTGACGTTGCAACAAGCGACGAACAGCTGAAGACGATGGCGACGACGCTCAACGAGTTGGGCAAGCGTACGGCGGATTTGGGTATTCGTGTGGCACCCCACCCGCATATTTGGAGCCCGCTGGAGCGCGAGCATGAAGTGGAGCGCGTACTCGAGTTGACCGACCCGGAGTACGTATCGATCGTGGCGGACACGGCGCATCTAACGCTAGGCGGCATGGACCCAGCGCGAATCGTGCATGACCACTTTGACCGTGTAAGGGCCTTGCACTTCAAGGACACCGAGCCGAAGTACCGTGGCTTCACTGGAGAGACACCGACTCGCGAACTGCACCAAGAAGTGAATCTCTACAAGATTCTCGGAACGGGTGGGGTTGATTTCCCGGCGATCCACGAGACGCTCACCGAGCGCGGCTTCGAGGGCTGGGTCACGATGGATTTCGATCCGCCACGAGCCTGGGAAGGCACGATCGACGATCAGATCGCGGCTAACAAGGGGTATCTGGAAGAGACGCTCGGGATTGAACTATAGAGTCGATTATGCGCGTCTTGAAGGCCGTCACAAACTTAGTTTTTCCATCTGTAAGTGACTTGTTAAGAACATAGTAGTCCGTCTTATAGATACGATTATACGTGCTACTATGAGCGTCAGATGGCTGTTCCTTATCGGCTCCCAGACTCGTGGATCAAGTACAATCGAGACGAGATTTTCGATGAGCTTCTAGAAGCCAAAGTCGCTATCCGGGCGCTGACGACGACACCCTTTCAGCGAGATTGGGTCCAGGAGCTTCAGAAGCTACAGTTCAAGATGGAGATCGCCGGAACGTCAAGGATTGAGGGAGCGGAGTTCACCGATACCGAACTGTCCCAACTGCTCGACGACGGATTGGATCCCGAAACTCGGTCTCTCAAGCAGGCCCAGGCGGCTGCGGAAACGTACTACTGGATCGCCGAATTGCCTGATGATCGCCCCATCGACCAGGATTTGATCTGCGAAATTCACCGGCGGATGGTCACTGGCTGCGATGACGATCACTGTGAACCAGGTCGGGTAAGATCGCGAGATCACAATGTGGTTTTTGGCGTCCCGCCGCATCGCGGCTGCGAAGGCGGCGAGCCTTGTGAGGCGGCTGTCAGAAGCCTGGCTCAAGCGGTACGGAAGGAGTATCTGGGCCATGATCCGCTAGTCCGCGCGATGGCCGTTCACTACCATTTCGCGGCAATGCATCCTTTCGAGGATGGGAACGGTCGAACGGCTCGCGCCATCGAAGCGCTACTGCTACAAAGAGCTGGCTTACGCGATAGCGCATTCATTGCTCAGTCGAACTACTACTACCTGGAGAAGTCGCAGTACCTAGCAGTGCTCGCGGAAGTACGCGCTCAGAATCACGATCTGACCGCGTTCATCAAATTCGGACTGAGCGGTGTCGCGTCACAGTGCGATCGGTTGCTATCGAAGATCAAGATCGAGATCAAGAAAGCTATATTCCGCAACACGATGTTCGACCTGTTCGGTCTGTTGAAGTCGCCGAAGAAGAGAGTTTTGGCAACGCGGCAGCTGGAGATTCTCAAGTTGTTGCTGCGGTCAAGCTTGCCGTTATCGGAGTTGATTCGGCTGACTCGACCGAACTACTCGAAACTGAAGAACGAGGATCTGGCGGTGGTCCGAGACCTCAATGGCTTGATGGAGATCGGGGCGATCACCGCGAGAGAGACGGGAGAGGATGCTTTCCTTGTCGAAGCCAATCTAGACTGGCCCAGCCAGATCGAAGAATCAGACTTCTTGGAGCGCATGAAGACGATGCCGCGATCCAAGACGTCTAAGTTTCTTGCAAAAGAGTAGACGCTAACCCCTACCAGAGTTCGCCTTCGGCTAGATGTCATGACGGTGTCCGCATAGCGCTGGGCCGCCGAGTCTACGGCTAGGTTCCGCGGCGGATGCCGGCGAGAGGCAGCGCGACGCCGCCGAGAATGGCCGCAGCCGCGATGACGAGGCGGGGGGTGAGCTGTTCGTCGACGAAGAGGACGCCTCCGGTCGCGGCAATGACGGGAACGCAGAGCTGTACGATGGCTGCTCGGGTCGCGGTGAGGCCCTTGAGCGCGGCGTACCAGATGGCGTATCCGAGGCCGGAGGTTATCGTGCCGCAGACGACGGCGAGTTGAAGTCCATACGTGGTCGCGTGGAACGCGCCACTAGCCCACACCGCGATTAGCAATACAAGGCAGGCGGGAACAGTTCGAACGAAGTTGGAGGCCGTGGTGGCGACCGGGAACTCGACACCTCGCGCCAGCAGTGAGTACCAACCCCATCCGACACCGGAGATGGCCATCGCCGCTGCTCCACCGATGGGAGGCGCGGTTAGGCCCGGGGAGAGCAAATAGACGAGTCCAGTTAAGGCGGCGGCGAGGCCAATCCACTCGACGAGGCGCGGGCGCTCACCTCGTAAGATGCCAACGCCGATCATGGTGATCTGTACGAAGGCGAAGAGGATGAGGGCCCCGACGCCAGCATCGAGCGAGAGATAGGCGTAAGAGAAGGTGACGGCATAGGCGATGAGAGTGAACGCCGCCATCCAGGAGCCGTTTCGCTCAAGCGCGTTCCTACCGCCGCCGCGCAGAGCGACGAGAGCAGCGAGTACCATGGCGCCCGAGAGGAGGCGAACGGCGGTGAACGATCCCGCGTCGATCGCCCCTTCGCCTAGGGCCACGCGACCGAGCACGGAGTTGGCCGCGAAGAAGACGAGGGTAACGACCGTGAGCGAAATGGTTCGCAGCGGGCTGACCGGGGTGGAGTGGATCACGGTGAAGAGCCCATTTTAGATGGCGTCCGTGAATGCCGGGTGTTCTCCTGAGTTACAGCCGTCGCGGTTGGGAGTACGGTGAGGATAGTTATGACCCGTCGCACACTCCTATCCTTCGTGGTACTTGCTGCCGCCACCACCCCCGCTCTGGGGCAAGGGAAAGGTAAGCGGAAAGGAAGTGGTCAAGGCAATCAACGCTCAGGCATCGACGCGTCTGTCGACATCTTCCTCGGCAATGATCGTCGCGTAATCGGCGACTGGATAAGCTCTCGGCCAACGGGATCGTTGCCCCCGGGGTTGGCGAACCGAGAGTCCTTGCCGCCTGGGTTGCAGAAGCAGTTGGCCAAGAATGGTCAGCTGCCGCGAGGACTGGAGAAGAGAATGACCTCGTTCCCCGCAGAGCTCAATAATCGTCTTGCTCCGCTGCAATCCGGGCTGGCGCGCATCTTCATCCACGGTCGCGCGGTGATCTTCAACCGTGAGACGCGGGTGATCTTGGACGTCTTTTTACCTTAGGCTTCTACCTATAGGCGTTGAATCTTAGAGGCGCTAACGCTACCCTTGAGCCCTCAGGAGTATTAGCCGTGCGTAAATTTACCTATTTAGCCCTCTTCGCCCTTGGGGCCTTCATTGTTGGATGCGGTTCGAGTGAGCCAGAAATGGTTCCTGGCCTGAAGGCCTTTGTCGGGGCTGAGCTGTTTGACGGCGAGGATTCGCCCGCCGGGACCAGCGTTATCGTCGTGCGCGATGGTCGCATCGAAGCGATCGGTCCAGCGACGCAGATCGAGGTGCCGGAAGGTGCTGAAGTCATTGACCTAGCTGGGAAGTACATAACGCCGGGTTGGATTGAGTCGCACGGTCACGTCGGCGGGGCGAAGGGTCTGGATTCGGGCGCGGCAGCCAAGACGACCGAGAACGTGGAGAGCCAGTTGACGCTCCTGGCCGCCTATGGCGTGACCAGCGTGTTCAGCCAAGGCAGCGAGCCGGACACGGCGGTCGCGCTGCGGGACGGCAGCGATGACCCGGCGCTCAACCGGGCGCGCCTGACCATGGCCGGCACGATCGTCACCGGCCCGACGCCGGAAGAGGCCCGCGCGCAGGTCGACGCGGACGCGGAAGCGGGCGTGGATTGGATCAAGATTCGCGTAGACGACAACCTGGGCAACTCGCAGAAGATGTCGAAAGAGACTTACACCGCAGTCATTGAGCAAGCCCATCAGCACGGCTTGAAGGTTACCGCGCACCTCTACTACCTGGAGGACGCCGAGGGCTTGTTGGATGCCGGGGTGGACCTCATCGCCCATAGCGTTCGCGACGTGGAGGTCAGCGACGAGTTGATCGCGACGCTCAAGGAGAAGGGCGTCTGCTTAGTGCCGACGTTGACGCGAGAAGTTTCAACTTTCGTTTACGAATCGAAGCCCGAGTTCTTCGACGATCCGTTCTTCACGAAGTTGGCCGACCCGGCCGTACTGGAGGCGCTGCAGACGCCGGAGAGGCAGGCGGCATCGCAGCGTCCTGGTCCGCAGACCTACAAGAGGCAACTCGCCGCGGTAGCGTCGCCCAACGTGAAGAAGCTGTTTGACGCGGGCGTGGGGATCGCCATGGGTACAGACGCTGGCCCGGCGGCGCGCTTCCTGGGCTACTTCGAGCACATGGAATTGCAGATGATGGTCGACGCTGGCCTGACGCCGACCCAAGCTCTGCAGACGGCGACGTCGGACGCCGCAGCCTGCTTGGGCCTCAGTGACGTCGGCACGTTGGAAGAGGGCAAGTGGGCTGACTTCGCGGTCTTCGATGAAGATCCGCAAGCCGACATCGCCAATACGAAGACCCTGAGCTCGGTCTATGTCGCGGGCAATCTCGTGCCCGAAGCCTCGCCGATGTAGGCGGAAGGTCCGTCTTGGCAGAGAGCGCTGTTCAGAAGCTGGACGAACTCTATGAGTTCGACAGGCAGCCTGTAAGCGACGACCGTCTGCTGGGGCCTGGCTATTTCATCGGTTCGTTCTCGGGCGAACACGTCGCGGCGACGGAGTTCGTGATTGGCGTGAACTTCGTCAATTGGGGCGCGACGGTCGAGGATGTTTTCTTTGGCCTGGTTATCGGGAACGTAATGGCCGTGCTGACGTGGGTGCTGTTGTGCGCTCCGGTGGCGGTCGAGACGCGCCTCACTCTCTATTGGTATCTGCGGAGCATCGCGGGTCCGACATTTACGCTCGTCTACAACGTGCTCAACGCGGTGCTGTTTTGCATCTTGGCGGGTGCGATGGTGACGGTGTCCGCGTCGGCTGTGCGGATACCATTTGGGATTGCGCCGCAGGTGCATTGGTATCCAGACGACTGGCGATTTGTGCTGGTCGTGTTCGGCGTCGGTGCGGTTGTGGTGGCACTGGCGATTCTGGGCTTCCGCAAGCTGGCTTCGTTCGCGACCGTGTGTGCGCCCTGGATGCTGTTGATGTTTGCGGGTGGTGCGTTCGTGATGTTGCCGGAGATCGGAGCGGCGTCGGGAGTCGGAGCAATCGACAGCATCGGTAGTTTCGTCGAGGCAGCGCGCCTGACTGTCTGGACGGGAACGACTCCGGATGGCAGTGAACCGATGGGGTTCTGGAAGATCGCGGCATTCGCCTGGATCTGCAACTTGGCGATGCATGGCGGGCTGTCAGACATGGCACTGTTTCGGTACGCCAAGAAGGCCTCTTACGGCTTCGCGTCGGCCTTTGGCATGTTCCTCGGGCACTACATGGCTTGGATTGCGGCTGGCGTGATGGGCGCGGGCGCGGCGGTGCTGCTCGATCGTGGGTTGGCGACGCTCGACCCCGGAGAGGTAGCGTACCAAGCACTCGGTTGGGCCGGTGTGTTGGCGGTGATCATTGCAGGTTGGACGACTTCGAACCCGACACTATACCGTGCCGGGCTGGCGCTACAAGCGGTGACACCGAACTGGTCGCGTGCGCGGGTGACGTTGGTAGCCGGTGCGTTGACCACGATCATTGCTTGCTTCCCGTTTGTGTTTACCGGGCTGCTGGATTTTGTGGGGATCTACGGATTACTTTTGGCACCTCCGGGGGCGATTGTGCTGACGGAGCATTACATCTTTCCGCGGATTGGACTGCAGCGGTACTGGGCGCATCGACGGCACCTGGGCCTCAACTGGCCTGCAGCAATTGCCTGGGGCAGTTCGCTGGTATTGGCTTTGGGGCTGGAGCGTAGTGGCACGCTGCATTTGTTCTACCTGTTCCTGCCGACTTACTTGTTTGCCAGTGTTGTGTATCTGGTGTTGGCTAAGATGTCAGGCGCGGGCACTCATGCGGGTGAGGAAGAGCCTCTGGAACTTCAAGGGTCCGCACAAGTGATGGCGCCGCCGTTGCCTGTTCCCGCAGGTAAGGCGAACGTTTTGGCGGGGATTGTAGCGCTCGCCGCACTGGTTGCTTGCATCGGCATGCCGGTTGGAGTGTGGATGGAGTGGACCACTCTGGAGATGGTGCGCCAGTGGCTGATCGTGCCGACGTTGGTCTACTTTGTGAGCGGGGCTGTATTCTACAGTTCGTGGCGCAAGAGTACGAATTAGGCGAGCTCGCCAGCCTGGCAGTGAGGGTCCGATGATTGAACCGGATCTTTTTGCGGAGCCCGAAGACTCGAAGCAGCAGGATCTCTCTACCCCGTTAGCGGATCGGATGCGTCCGCGGAGTCTCGACGAGTACATCGGCCAGGAACACCTGTTGGCAGCGGGCAAGCCGCTGCGAGCGCAGATCGAACGCGACCAACTGGGTTCGATGATCTTTTGGGGCCCGCCGGGAGTTGGGAAAACGACCCTGGCACGGATCATTGCGCGGCAGACACGTGCGGACTTTGTACAGTTTTCGGGCGTCCTGAGCAGTATCAAAGAGGTAAAGCAGGTAATGGCCGGTGCGCAAAAAATGCACCGGGCGGGCCGACGGACGATTGTGTTCGTTGATGAGATTCACCGCTTTAACAAGGCGCAACAGGATGCCTTCTTGCCTTACGTCGAGCGTGGTGACATTACGCTGATCGGCGCGACGACCGAGAACCCTTCGTTCGAAGTGATCTCGGCGCTGCTGTCGCGGACAAAGGTCTACGTGCTCAAGGAGCTGACGCTAGACCATTTGCAGGAGCTGCTGAAACGGGCTTTGGCGGACAAGGAGCGCGGGCTGGGCGAGCATGAGCGGCATGCTTCTGGAGCAGTGCTTGAGCAGATTGCGATCTTTGCGAACGGCGATGCGCGCGCGGCGTTACAGACGTTGGAGACGGCCGCATTGTCCTCGGACACCGACGAGATTACCGAGCAGTTGATCTCGGATGTGTTGCAGCGCCGCACGCTACGTTACGACCGAGCCGGCGAAGAGCACTACAACACGATCTCCGCGTTACACAAATCGATTCGGTCGTCAGACCCGGATGCGGCGCTCTATTGGTTGGCGCGAATGCTGGAGGGCGGTGAGGACCGCGTCTATATCGGGCGACGGCTGGTGCGGATTGCCTCGGAGGATATTGGGTTGGCGGACCCACGGGCTTTGGAGCAGACGCTGGCGGCGGTTGAGGCGTTTCGGTTGTTGGGTGAGCCAGAGGGCGATTTGGCTTTGGCGCAGGCGACGTTGTATTTGGCGATGTCTCCGAAGTCGGATGCCGCTTATCGGGCACTGGGCAATGTGATGAAAGACGCCCAGGAGACGGCGGAAGAGGCGATTCCGCTGCACTTGCGGAATGCGCCGACGGGGTTGATGAAGGAACTCGGCTACGGCAAGGGATACCAGCATGCCCATGAACGCGAGGACCGCTTTGTGGAGATGGATTGCCTGCCTGCGGGGTTGAAGGGGCGGCGCTATTACTATCCGACTGAGCACGGGGTGGAGAAGCGCATTGCGGAGAGGTTAGAGGAGTGGTTGAAACGGCGGAACAAGTAGCGGGCGCTGCGGTGTCTTTGTTAACGCGGAGGTAAAGCGGTGCAGGCGGAAGTCGATTTCGGATCAGTGTCCTGGCTAGGCGGTGACCCTCGTGGTCACATGGGCTCTTGGGACGTAGTCCAGGGAGTCCTCATGCTATGTCTCTCCGGCTTCATCCTGGCTACGCTAACTCCGCGAGTGCTCTCGCCATTCCTCAGAGCCATCGGAGACGAAAGGGCGGCTGACGCGCTGTGCGTGCCCGAGAGTAAGGCGCGATTAACACTAGTGGTAATCGGTGCGCCTACGTTCGCGGCCCTGGCGTGGACGCTCAGCGCGTTGATGCCGAGTTCGGGTGCGCTTTGGAAGGCCATGCGTGTGATCGAATCCATAGCCATTGGTTTAAATCTCTCGGCCATGATCGCCGGTGTGGTCATGCTCCTAGGTCTCAGCCAACGAAGCGCAGATCGGTTTCTTGGTCACGGCTTTGCCGCACTAGTCGGATTGGCGGCCACCTTGAGCAGCCTAGTTGTGATCTTGCTCGACATCTCACCTGTATGGCTGATGCTGTGGTTCCCACTTTGCACGGTCTTGGGTCAGATGACACGGAGCGTGACCGGAGCAGCGTGGAAGATTTCCTCCGGGCTCCTGGGGCTGCTCCTCGTAGCTTCCGTCCTGCAGGCCTACTTCGCCGGCGCTCTGTTCGGTCCGAGCTACTAGTCATGGCGGAAGGAACTGTTCTGCCACACAGTTTCTATGCTCGGCCCACGGTTGAGGTGGCCCGTGATCTGTTGGGCAAGGTCATTGTCCATCAGGTTAATGGCGAGGAACTTGCCGGGCGGATTGTTGAGGTTGAGGCCTACCTGGGTCGTGGGGACGAGGCGGCGCACTTCTTCGGGGGGATGACCCCGCGGACGCGGGTGATCTATGGGCCTCCAGGGTACGCCTATGTCTACTTCGTCTATGGCATGTATCATTGCCTGAACTTCGTGACGGAAGCGGAGGGTGAGGCGGGGGCTGTGTTGATTCGGGCACTGGAGCCGGTGGCAGGAGTGGAGGCGATGCGGTCACGGCGTCCGAAGGCTCGCCGGTTGGAGGACCTTGCTTCGGGTCCGGGGAAGCTGGCGCAGGCGTTGGGTGTAACGCTCGATCAGTATGGTGTGGATGTGACCAAGGGCTCGCTTACGGTGCGGGCGGATACGAGTTCGGATGAATTCCGGATTGGGGTGAGTCGACGGATTGGGATCAGGAAGGCAGCGGATCTTCCACTACGTTTCTTTGTGGAAGGCAATGCTTATGTGAGTCGGGCGAAGTAGAATAGGGCAGCCGAATCGGAGGAGACTCGTCATGGAAAAGCAGATTAGCCGCAGAGAGACATTGAGGAGAGGGCTGACCGCTACGGGTCTGTTGGCCTTGACGGTGCCCGATTGGGCTATTCCGGCGCTGGCGCAGGGTGAGCGGGAGATCGCGTTCACAGACATCCCCGATACATTCAGCACGGGCGATACGACGACGCGGATACGCGTGCTCGATATCCGTACGATTGACGGGCCGATTACGCCTAGAGATCAGTTTTTCTCGATCCAGCATTACCCCAAGCCAGAGATCGAGGAGTCGGAGCATCGGTTGAAGATTTCGGGCCTGGTGAGCTCAGAGGCGGAGTTGTCGCTGGCGGACCTGAAGGCCATGCCTTCGACCAATCTGGTCGCCGGCTATGAGTGCTCGGGCAATAGCGGGCGGATTCAGCAGGGGCTGGTGTCGAACGGTCACTGGACCGGCGTGCGGTTGAGTGATGTGCTGACGAGCCTGAGTGTGAACCCGAAGGCGCGAGAGGTCGTGTTCTTTGGAGCCGACCACGGCGAGGAAGACGTCGTCTTCCGCCAGAATACGTTTACGGTGGACCAGCAGTACGGGCGCAGCATGTCGCTTGAGAACGCGATGAAGCCCGAGCCACTACTGGCGTACGCGCTGAACGGTGAGCCATTGACCAGGGAGCAAGGGCATCCACTGCGGTTGATTATGCCCGGTTGGTATGGCGTGGCGAATGTGAAATGGCTGGCGGAGATTCGGCTGCAGGAAGATCGCTTTCTGGGTAAGTTCCAAGCGCGCTGGTACCGCACGATGATGGGCGAGGGCCCCGACGACGAGCTGCAGTGGATCGAGACCGAAGTAACGCGAATGCAGTTGAAGTCCGTCGTTGCGCGCGTGAGCACTGAAGGAGATGCGCACAAAGTACTTGGGTTTGTGTTGAATGACGGTACGGCGCTGAGTTCGGTGGAGGTTCGTATCGACGATGGACCGTGGCAGCGCGCTGAGATGGATGCGTCGAACACAGAGTTTTCGTGGAAGCTGTTTAGTTTCCGATGGGAGGGAGCTACGGCGGGCGAGCATACGATTGTGTCTCGCGCGACCGATGTGAACGGCGTAGTGCAGCCGGTTGAGGCGGATCTAGAGTTGAAGAAGACGTTCCTAGAGCACAATGTGCAGTTCCCGCGCACGGTGATGGTGTCTTAGCTCCGCCAGGCGCGACAATAACGTCGGGTAGCGGCGTGCGTACGATTTTCCATCTGGACATGGACGCGTTCTTCGTATCGGTCGAAGAACTGCTGGACCCCTCTCTCAAAGGCAAGCCGGTTGTTGTCGGTGGCAAGGGGCCGGAGCGCGGCGTGGTTTCGGCGGCTTCTTATGCGGCGCGACAGTTCGGAGTGCATTCGGCGCTGCCGTTGCGGACGGCTTATCAACGGTGTCCGCAGGCGGTGTTTCTCGAGGGGCACCCGAAGCTCTATCGCGAGTATTCCCACAAGGTACATGAGGTCCTGCGGCGCTTTTCGCCAGTGGTGGAGCAGGTCTCGATCGATGAGGCGTTCATGGACATGACCGGCACCGAACGGTTGCTAGGTCGTCCGTTGGCTGCGGCGCATCAGCTGCACGAGGCAGTGGGAGAAGAGACGGGACTGCCGTGTTCGATTGGGATTGGGGTTTCGCGGCTGATCGCGAAAATGTGCTCGGGATTGGCGAAGCCGAATGGCGTGCTGTCGGTAGAGCCAGGAGCGGAAGCGGCGTTCTTAGCGCCGCTCGAAGTGAAGCGTATCCCCGGCGTGGGGAAGGTGATGCAGGGCAAGCTGCGCGAGATCGGCATTGAGCGCATCGGGCAGCTGCAGCAGCTCGACGACAAAACGTTGGGGGGACGCTTTGGAAAGTGGGGTTCGGCGCTGGCGGCGAAAGCGCGCGGTGAGGATGGCGGTGGATGGTTTGACCACGAAATTGGGTCGCGCGATCAGCCGAAGTCGATCAGCCACGAGACGACGTTTGGTGAAGATACAGCCGACTCCGCGCTTCTCGATGCCACACTGGCGCAGCTCGTGCAGCTGGTGGCCCGGCGACTGCGTGAGCACGGCTTGTCATCGCGGACGGTCCAGATCAAGCTGCGCTACTCGGACTTCAAGACGCTGACGCGGTCGAAGACGTTGGAGGATCCGACGCAGCTCGACAACATTATTTTGGAGACGGTGAGGACGCTCTTCCGCGACAACTGGAACGGCAGGAGGGTGCGGCTGCTGGGAGTTCACGTAGGCTCGCTGACGGCCCCAGGGGGGCAGCTGGGTTTGCTCGATGGCGACGACCGGCGCAAGTGGGAAGAGTTGTTGGGCGCCGCAGACCGACTGCGTGACCGATTCGGCGAGTCCGCGGTTGGTTTGGCGGGAGCGATGAAGCATGGGCGGCGAGAGCGCGTCCATGAGAGTCCGGCTGGGTTGCCGGGGAAGTCAAAGCGTGACGACTGAGGAACAGCTGGCGCGGCGGGTCGTGGAGACGCTGCAGGCAAACGGCGAGACGGCGTACTTCGTCGGTGGCTGTGTGCGCGATCGACTGTTAGGCCGAGATGTGCAGGACTGGGATGTGGCGACTTCAGCTGCGGCGAAGAAGGTGCAGTCGCTGTTTGAGAGGACCGAAGAGGTAGGCGCTGCGTTTGGAGTGGTGTTGGTCCACGGCGAGGGTGCGACGGTCGAGGTGGCAACTTTCCGCGAAGACCACGATTACCAAGATGGGCGGCGACCGGAGCGCGTGACGTTTACGACTTCTGTGGCGGAAGACGTTCACCGCAGAGATTTCACGATCAATGGGTTGCTGTATGACCCGGTCGGAGACGAAGTGTTGGACTTGGTCAACGGTCGAGCGGATATCGATAAAGGTGTGGTGCGGGGGATCGGCGACCCGTTGGAAAGATTTGAGGAAGACCACCTGCGGATGCTGCGGGCGGTAAGGTTTGCGGCGCGGCTGGGGTTCGAGATTGAGTCCGGTACGTTGGCCGCGATCCAGAAAACAGCACCTGCGATTCGCCGAATCGCGGCGGAACGTGTGCGGGGAGAGCTGACGCGGATTCTGACCGAAGGTGGAGCCCGCCGGGGCATGGAACTGCTCGATAGGACGGGACTGCTCGCCGAATTACTGCCTGAGGTGGTTGCGCTGCAAGGCGTGGAGCAATCACCGGAACATCACCCGGAAGGAGACGTCTGGACGCACACGCTGCTGCTGCTGGAGGGTCTGCCACCGGACGCTTCGGTAGCGCTGGCGATGGGTGCGTTGCTGCATGACATCGGGAAGCCTGCGACGTTTGAGCGGGCACCGGACCGGATTCGGTTCCACGGGCACGTGGAGAAAGGGGTCGAGATGGGTAAGGAGATCTGTGAACGGCTGCGCTTCTCGAACCGCGAGACCGAGCAGATTCTCGCACTGATCGGCAACCACATGCGGTTCATGCACGTGCAGCAGATGCGTCCGGGCAAGTTGAAAATGTTCTTGCGACAGCCGGAATTCGATGAACATCTGGAGTTGCACCGACTCGATTGCTCGGCCAGTCATGGCCATCTGGACAACTATCGCTTCGCCCGTGAAGCTCTCCATACTTACGACGAAGAGGCCCTGCGACCGCCGCGGCTCGTCGATGGGGCGGCGTTAATCGCGGACGGATTCAAGGCCGGGCCAGCGTTTTCGGCAATTCTTGCTGCTGCGGAAGAGGCGCAGCTCGACGGTACCTTCGACTCAGGCGAGGCGGGGTTGGAGTGGGTTCGGGAACGTTGGTCGCCGCCCGATGGCAAACCCGTGAGCCAATAGCGACGATTGCTGGCTATACTCGACTTCGGACCACCTTGCGCGAAGACGAATTAGTTGAGGTGTTCTTTGGGAAAGAAATTTCGGCCAATCCGGAGGCAGAGATCCTAAAGACGCTGCTGCACTCGGCTGGTATCGAGAGCATGATTCGTTGGAAGCCGCCGACATTCCAGAGCTCGGGCGGTGTGTCTTTGGTGGTGCTCGAATCGCAACGAGAAGAGGCGCTGGCGTTTATTGAGCAAGCGCAGATGGACGAAGGAGACGACATGTCAGAAGAGCATCCGACCGGTAAATTTGTGACCGTGTTCTCTTCGAAAGCGGTCGATGCCGAGCTAGAGGCGGATACGATTCACAGCTTGCTCGAATCGGCTGACCTGGGGTCGGTAATTGTTCGTGAGAACGTGCCGGAATTGCCGACGGGCGGCATCGAGGTGCGTGTTTTACCGCAAGAGGCGGAAGAGGCTCGCCGCTTGATTGAAGAAGCGCTCAAAGCCGGTAGCTCCGAGTAGTTGGACCAGAAGATGATTGCACCAGAAGTTATCGAACAGCTCCGCGTTGTAGTTGGAGCAAAAGGTCTGCTGGACAGTCCGCAGGACCTGAGTCTCTACGAGTACGACGGTTCGATTGATACGCACGCGCCAGAGTGCGTGGCCTTTCCACGTTCGACGGAAGAAGTCGTGCGGTTGGTCAAGATCGCCGCCGAGCACAACTTGGCCTTGGTCGGCCGGGGCGCGGGCACGGGTCTGTCTGGGGGTGTGATTCCGCTGCAGGGCGGTCTGATGATCGCGTTCGCGCGGATGAACAAGATTCTGGAGATCGATTACGAGAACGAGTGCGCGGTGGTGCAGCCGGGCGTCGTCAACCTAGACGTCACTATGGCAGTACAAGACGCGGGCTACTACTATGCGCCAGACCCCTCAAGTCAGAAAGCATGCACGATCGGTGGCAATGTGGCGGAGAACGCGGGCGGTCCACACACTCTTGCCTACGGTGTGACAACGAACCACGTGCTAGGGCTTGAAGCGGTCATGCCGGACGGCACTGTGATCGAGATGGGCGGCAAGGAGTCTGACCTGCCCGGCTACGACTTGCGGGGTTTGCTGACGGGTTCGGAAGGCACGATGGCCTTAACGACCAAGATCATCGTGCGCCTGCTGCGCGCGCCGGAAAAAGTGAAGACTCTGCTGGCGATCTACGACTCGGCACAGGACGCCGCTGACACGGTGGCCGGACTGACAGCAAAAGCGATCATCCCTGCGGCAATCGAGATGCTCGACGGTGTGATGCTGAGGATGGTGGAAGAAGCGAGCCATGCCGGCTATCCGCTCGACGCCGACGCCGTTCTGTTGATTGAGATCGAAGGGCTCACCGAAGCCGTCGATGAGCAGCTCACACAAGTTGTGGCGGTGTGTGAAGAGAACGGTGCGCGAGAAGTACGGGTAGCGAAGTCGGAGGCGGAACGAGCTGCGCTGTGGAAAGGTCGCAAAGGCGCGTTTGGTGCAGTGGGCCGGGTCAGCCCGACCTATTACGTGCAGGACGGCGTTGTACCTCGAACCCGTATCGCCGACACGCTGAAGTTCATCTACACGGTCGCTGACAAATATGACCTAAAGATCTCGAACATCTTTCACGCAGGCGACGGCAACATGCACCCGATTATTCTCTTCGACAAGAATATTCCCGAGGAGTTGGAGAAGACTAAGAAGGCGGGGGCGGAGATTCTCACCTATTGCATCGAGGCTGGCGGCTCGGTCACGGGAGAGCACGGCGTCGGCATGGAGAAGAACGACTTGATGCCGTTGATCTTCAAAGAAGAATCGCTTGAGATGATGGAGCGGCTGATTCGGGTCTTTAACCCTGATTGGCGGCTGAACCCCGGAAAGATACTGCCCACCGGCAAGGGCTGCATGGAAGTGCGTCCGATGTCGCAGCGGCAAAAACGCATCGAGTGGTAGGCGGATGTTTCGGCTAACAGCGTTGCTGCTGGTATTGGCCGGGGCGTTGCCAGCGCAGTTTCTTGAATTCCAAATACGCTTCGATGATGGCGGCTGCGTGTCTTGCGCGGAGTCGCTGAAGGGCCGGATGCAGCGCGTTCGGGGCATCGAGACAGTGACGCTCGATCTTGAGCGAGGCATGATTCTCTTGGAACTGGCTGGGGACAACCGCGTTCGGCTGGTTCCGTTGATGTCTCGCATTGAACAAGGTGGGGCTCAGGCACTCGAAACGAAGCTGAAGGTGAAGGGCGTCGTGGTCGAAGACGGAAGCGGGCAGAAACTAGAACTGCAGGGAGCCGCTACGGGCCAAACGTATGCCCTGGGAGGTGATACCCACGGTCTCCGAGGTCCTGTAGTCGTTGAGGCAGAGCTTCTGAACGGGACGGAAGAACGACTGGAGATCCTCTCGATTCATCCGGTCGAGTAGTCGACCGGCTTGCCCCTTGGCGTTCAATCCAAGAGAATTGAGGTTGCGGTCGTTTTGGTCTCTCTGATACCCCACGATGGGTAACCTCAGAGCGTTGACGGCGGCCTTTACGTATAAGGTTCTAGCAGAGCCAGCCGATACCCTCATGAGACTTGTCTTTCGCTGCGCTTTGGCGCAAATTCTCCTTCTGATCGTTGCTGCTAGCTGTCTGGCGCAAAGCGTCGCTGGTTCGATTCGCGGTCGTGTTACGGACGCATCCGGGGCCGTGGTGCCCGAGGCGATTGTCCTAGCGACCGAAGAGGCGACCGGCGTCGAACGGACTACTCGTACAAACAGACGGGGCGCGTATATGCTGCCAGAACTGCCTGCCGGGTCTTACTCGGTGAGAGCTCGCTCTGACGGCTTTCGCTTGGTCGTGCGGGAAGCGCTGACGGTGCGCATCGGTCAGGTCGTCTTAGTAGACATTGAGCTGGTCGTGGGATCGCCCGAGGAAACGGTCACGGTAGCCTCTGAAGCGACCGCGATTGAGGCGCAGGGCGCAGCTCTTGGGACGGTCATCTCAAACGATTACATTGTCGATCTGCCGCTTAACGGTCGTAACTTCTTGGAATTGTCGCTGCTCGCAGCGGGGACCTCTCCGGCGGCGGCCGGATCGGCCGGATCGGCCCGTGGACGCTTTGCGTTCCAGGCGGCAGGCATGCGGGAGAGCTTCAACTCGTTTATCTACGACGGCGTGTACGCAATCGACCCAGTACTGAATAGCTTCACGTTTACGCCTCCCGTGGATGCGGTCCAGGAGTTTCGGGTCGAGACCTCAAACAGCGGTGCAGGCTTAGGTCGCAACGCAGGGGCGCAGGTATCTGTCGAGTTGAAACGTGGAGGCAACAAACTACATGGATCGGTGTACGAGTTCTACCGCAACGGAGCGCTAGACGCACGGAACTATTTCGCACCGGTCGACCAAGCCCGACCGGAGCTAAAGCGCAACCAGTTTGGCGGTTCGATCGGCGGCCCAATTCGCAAGAACACGACGTTCTTCTTTGCCGACTACGAAGGTCTGCGCGAGAGCCGAGACATCACCCAGACAACGAATGCCCCCACGTTGGCGGAGAGGAGCGGCGACTTCTCGAATAGCAGTCTGCCCGCTCCGATTGATCCGTTCACTCAAATGCCGTTTCCGAATGCTCAATTGCCGTTTCTGCATCCGGTGGGGCAAGGCGTCGCGTCTCTCTATCCGCTACCCAATCGTGATGTGCCGGGACAGAACTATGTCGCGAGTCCGACCGGATCAGACGACCACAACAAGTTTGACGTGAGACTCGACCACCGAATCGGTGACAACGGGCTCATTGGAGCACGCTACAGCTTCTCGGACGCGACCCGTGTCACACCGTACGGTGCCACAGGATTCTCGTTACTGCCTGGTTATGGCAACGACATCGACGAACGCGGGCAGAACGCGATGGTATCTGAGACGCACTCTTTTGGAGCGCGGTGGGTAAACGAAGCCCGCGTGGGGTTCAACCAGGTGGATAGTCGAACGTTCCACTCAAACAGTGGTTCGAGCCTCAATAGTCTCGTCGGCCTACCCGATTTTGCGACACGAAATGAGGATCTCGGCCTAAGCTTCATCGAAGTCACTGGCTTTTCGTCATTGGGGAGCGAGTTCAATAACCCGCAGGACTCGGTGACGGATTCGTACCAGGTATCGGATACGGTGAGCGGATCGATAGGCGATCATCAAGTTCGGTTCGGGTTTGAGCAGCGCTGGGTGCGGGGCGATGCTTTCCGCCATGTTCTGTCACGCGGTCAACTGGGATTCACCGACTTCGCCTACTCGCGGAACGCACTAGCCGATCTTCTGCTAGGATTGCCCAGCTTCACTGGTGGCGGATCGGGAGACAACGATCAGAATCAGCGTACTTGGGCGACCAACCTGTTCGTGCAGGACAACTGGCGCGCGCGACGCAATCTTACTCTGACGTTGGGACTGCGATACGAATACAACCAGCCAGCTTATGATGCGTTCGACAACGCAGCAATCTACGACGGCGCATCGCAGCAGATTGTTCAGTTGGGCACAGGCGGTATCCCTCGCGGTGGCTACGAGCCGGACAAGAACAATTTCGCCCCGCGGATCGGATTAGCATGGAGCCCTGGTGGCTCGGGGAAGACCGTTGTTCGGACCGGATACGGCATCCACTACAACGCTAGTTCCCTGGCAACCGGATTAGGAATTTACTTCAATCCGCCGTTCTTCAACTTTGAGCTGTTCTTACCGAGCCAGCAAAACATCATTCAGATCCACGACCCATGGCCCACCGGAGGTGCAGCACCGGTTCCGCCTAGCGCAACGACCTTCGATCCCAACTTGAAGACGAGTTATGCGCAGCAGTGGAACTTCTCGCTGCAGCGCGAAGTATCACGGGGTGTCATTGTGTCTGCGGCGTACAACGGTACGCGGGGCGTGAGCCTGCTGGGGGCGAGGGATATCAACCAACCGATGCCCAGCCCGATTCAGCCGAACTTGAGGCCACTACCTCAGTTCGCTGACATCAACCAAATTGAGTCCGCATCGGACTCGACCTATCACGCGTTGCAGCTGCAAGTGCGCACGAACCTTAGCTCGGGTCTGACGGGGCTGTTTGGCTACACGTGGTCTCGGTCCATCGACAACACGTCGAATTTCTTCACCTCGGCGGGCGACGCTAACTTCCCGCAAGACAGCCACAATCCCAAGGCCGAGCGAGCTCGGTCGAGCTTTGACACTCCCCATCGGTTCGTCGGAAGCTTCGCCTATGAGCTGCCTTTTGGCAAGGGTCAGCGCTGGGGTCAAGGTTCGACCGGACTCGGATCGGTTCTAATCTCCGGCTGGAAGCTCAACAGCATCGTTACTCTGCAGTCCGGGCAGCCGTACTCAGTCATGCTGCCAGGCGAATTCGACAATTCTAATACTGGCCGTTCGATCTTCGGCTTTGGGGCGGGTGATCGACCGAACGTAGTGAGGAACCCGAACCTCGCGAACCCTGATCCGTCGCAGTGGATCGACCCGACCGCCTTTGCACTCCCGGTATATGGCACGTTCGGCGACGCGGGCCGCAACATCGTACAAGGGCCTCCGCTCTACAACGTGGACGTCTCGGCCGTGAAAGGGACGTTGCTGGGAGAAACGGTGACGCTGCAACTTCGTGCTGAGTTCTTCAATGCGCTCAACACGCCGAACTTCCACAGCCCGAACATCTTCTTTGGAACGCCAGGGTTTGGTCAGATCGGATCGGCACGGAACGGCAGAGAGCTGCAATTCGGAATCAAGCTGCTGTTCTAGCAGGCAAGATCTTCGCGTTCGAGTTGGAGGTCGCCGAGGCTACCGAGCACGGTCGCAGCGATCGAATCCTGCTGGAACCACTTCTGGGCAAGAGCTTGGATCTGTTCTGCGGTGACAGCTTCGATCTGCTGGTGAACCTCCTCCAAGGAGACCCAACGGTGGAAGTACTTCTCTTGACGGGCCAAGTTCGACATGCGGCTTGAGGTCGATTCGAGACTAAGAGTCAGGCTCCCCTTCAGGTGATCCTTGGCTCGGCGGAGTTCGGTTTCAGGAACAGGCCTGTGCTTCAAATCGCGAAACTCAGCCATCACATGCGAGATTACCTGGGGCGTCGATTCGATCGAGGTTCCCGCATTGACCGTCAAGCAGCCTGCATCGGAGTAGAGGCTCTGGTCGGAGTAAACCGAATACACGAGACCAGCCTGCTCGCGAATCTTTAGAAACAGTCGCGAGCTAACGCCACCGCCAAGAATCGTACTGAGAATGTAGCCGACGAAACGCTCGGGGGCGTCCATGGAGTGAGTCGGTACGCCAATGCAGATATGCACCTGTTCGAGAGACGGCTTGTCGTGAAGCACGATGGACGGTGTTGCAGCTGGGGGGGTTGCAGCTGGCATTTCAGAGCGGCCCTTGAGCTGTCCGAACTGCTTGTTGACTCGCGCGACGACCTCATCGTGCCGAAGTCGACCAGCGGCGGTGACCAGCAGGCGGTCGGGTCGGAAGGCGCGAGCGTGAAACTGTTGTAACTTCGCGCGATTGATCCCTTCAATAAGGGATTTCGTCCCGATGATCGGACGGCCTAGTGCGTGACCTCTCCAGAATCTGGAGGAGAAGACGTCGTGAATGAGGTAGTCGGGACTGTCCTCGTCCATCTTGAGTTCTTCGAGGATGACGCCTTTCTCTTTCTCAAGTTCGCCTGCATCGAAGATCGGCTGCAACACCATGTCGGCGATGACGTCGATGACAGTCGGCAAATGCTCATCGAGCACCTTGGCTGTAAAAGCGACGGTCTCCTTGGAGGTGAAAGCGTCTAAATGGCCGCCAATACCGTCGATCGCGTAGGCGATGTCTTCAGCCGAACGAGTCTCAGAACCTTTGAACACCATGTGTTCAGTGAAGTGGGCGATGCCACCTTCGTCCTGAGATTCGTGTCGAGAGCCGCAGTCGAGCCAGACTCCCGTGGCGACCGAGCGGACGTGGTCCATCGTTTCGGTGACGATGCAGACCCCGTTGTCGAGAACGGTCTTACCGAGCTGAGGATTTGTATCGAAGTCACGCACGCGAGAGAAGTGAGTCCCACTCTAGCATCCCTTGGGGCGTCGAACTCATTCGATAAGATGGGTGGTGTGCGTGACGCGTTGATAGGACAGGAGCTAGATGATCTGACGGCGTTAGTGACGGCAGTCGGGCAAAAGCCTTTTCGGGCTCGTCAGCTCTTCAACGCCCTCTATCGACGACGGGTCGATAGCCTAAGTGCGGCGACGACGCTGCCAGCCGATCTACTTGAGCAGCTAGGTGAAGATTTCGAACCTGGTTTGCCTGAGCTGTCCGAGCACTTCGTTTCGATCGACGGTACGGTGCGGCATCTGCTGCGGCTTGCGGACCATAAGACGGTCGAGGCGGTTTTCATTCCCGAGCGGGACAGGGACACCCTGTGTATTTCGTCCCAGGTTGGCTGTGCAGTGGACTGTAGATTCTGCTTGACGGCCCTGATGGGTCTTGAGCGAAACCTGACCGCCGGCGAGATCGTAGGCCAGGTCTTGGAGCTGTGCCGAGAGCACAAGCTTGAGCCACGCACCCGTCCGGTAAACATCGTGATGATGGGCATGGGCGAGCCACTGCTGAACCTGGAGTCGGTGTCGAAAGCTCTGCGGCTGATATCTAACTCGGAAGGGTTGGCGATCCCGCTTCGACGGATTACGGTCTCGACATCTGGGATCACTCCGAAGATTGACGAGTTCGCGGGGCTGGAGGAGAGACCGCGCCTGGCCATCTCGCTCAACGCTTCCACACAGGAGTCGCGGGAGCGGCTGATGCCGATCACGAAAAAGTACACGTTAGCGGAGTTGATCATGACCTGTGAGAACTATCCGCTGCGGCCTTGGGAGCGATTGACGTTCGAGTACGTGCTGCTTGACGGGGTGAATGATTCTGATGAGGATGCACGACGGGTGGTGCAGCTGCTCGGTCGCATCCGCGCCAAGGTCAACTTGATTGCGTTCAACCCGGGAGCTGGAGTTCCATATGGCGCGCCCAAGCGAGAACGAATAGAAGCGTTTCAGGAAATCATTCAGCGAAGCCAGCCGTGCTTCGTTCGCCGTCCTCGCGGGCAAGATATTTTTGCCGCCTGCGGACAGCTGAAGCGAACTGTTTCGTAGCATCCGCTGCGCTAATATGGTCCGCGATGACGGACTTGCGTTGGGGTTTGATCGGCTGCGGCGATATTTCGCGAAAACGTGCGGCACCAGCACTCAGAGACTCGCCACGTAGCACGCTGGCGGCGGTGAATCGCAAGCGCACCGAACTGGCACAAGCGTTCGCGGACGAGTTTGGGGCTTCACGGGTGCATGCGGATTGGCGCGATCTAGTGACCGACCCGGAAATCGATGCGGTCTATGTGGCGACGCCGCTCGAGCCACACGCGAAACAGACAATTGCCGCGGCCGAGGCAGGCAAGCACGTGCTGTGTGAGAAGCCGATGGCGATGGATGTCGAGTCCTGCGATCGGATGATCGCGGCGGCGGCGGCAAACGGAGTGCAGCTGGGCGTCGCGTACTACCGCCGCTTCTACCCGGTCCGGTTACGCATGGCGGAATTGATCACATCGGGCGAACTGGGAATTCCGCTGCAAGCGAGTGTACAAGCTTTTGAGCGCTTCGACACCGAGCCCGGTGAGCCGACCCCGTGGAGACTCCTGATGGCAGAGGCTGGCGGTGGTCCGATGATGGATTTCGGTTCCCACCGGTTGGAGCTATTGGTCAGTTTGTTTGGGGATGTAGAGTCCGTGACGGGCTGGAGCGACAAGCTGCTATTCCCCGAACGAGAGGTAGAGGACTCGGCGGGCGCGAGTCTGAAGTTCAAGAGTGGGGTGCGTGCGTCGCTGCTGATTTCGCATGCGGCAGTGGAGCCTCGTGACGTGGTGGATGTATACCTGAGCGAAGGCTCGCTGCATGTGGACGAGCTCAACACCGGCGAGTTGCGGATCGTTACACGACACGGGACTACGGTCGAGTCGTTACCCCCTCACGCTAACCTGCATCAACCGCTAGTGGAAGACTTCGTCAACGCTATCCACGACGGTCGGACGCCGGGGGTAACCGGAGAGGACGGTCGAGAGATCCAACGACTGCTCACCGAGGTTTACTCTGCATGATCCGCGCGATCAAGCGTAAGCTGCGCGAGATAGGGGTGCGTGGCCTGCCTGAGCATCTGCGCGACGCACAGCGCGGGGAAGATTTGGCGTACGAACTTTTGTGCGATGAGGGGTTCCGAGTGATCGCGCGGAACTACCGCTCTCGATCAGGGAGAGGAGAAATCGACTTGTTGGGTTGGGACGGCGAGTGGTTGGCATGTGTCGAGGTGAAGACTCGCAAGAACGACGATTTCGGGCGACCCGAGGCAAGTGTGAACCGCGAGAAGCAGCGGCGCCTCGTGTCTGCCGCATACGATTACACTCGCCGAGCGGATATCGACCCGGACCTGCTGCGCTTCGATATCGTCAGCGTCTTGCTCGGCGAGTCGCCCGAAGTCGAACTCTATCGTGCCGCCTACACGGCGCGATCGGCTATGGAGAGACGTGGGTTTGGCTGAGCTGGTCGAAGACCTGATCGGCGAACGGATTCTGATCTCGCCGGGACGGGCTGGTCGCCCGTATGACTATCGCTCGACCGAAGCAGAGCGAAAGGCTAAATGCCCATTCTGCCCTGGTCGCGAACGTCAAACGCCACCAGAGGTGTACGCAGTTAGGCCAGCGGGGGAATCAGACTCCGGTGGCTGGCAGTTACGAGTAACCCCCAACCTCTACCCAGCAGTCGCGGCGACCTCATCAGGGAATGCGTTCGGGATTCACGAAGTCGTCATTGAGACCCCACAACATGACACCCGGCTGGCTGACCTGAGTGAAGTGGAGTTGGAGCTGGTCTTGGCGGCGTGGCAAGACCGGTTCCGAGCAGCGCGAAAGGACGATCGGCTGAAGTATGGGCTGGTTTTTAAGAATCAGGGGCCCAATGCTGGGGCGTCGCTCGAACACCCGCATTCGCAATTCATTGCCCTGCCCTTCGTGCCGAAGCGAATCGAGGCTGAGGTTCGGGCCTTCCACCAAGGAACCTATCAGGCGCGAGTACGCGGCGAAATGGACGACCTCAATCATCTCGTTGTGACGAGTCGACGGTTGGCGGCGGTGACACCGCACGGATCTCGATTTTCCTACGAACTGTGGCTCATGCCTAAGACCCCAGAAGCTCGATTTGAGGACAGCGCTGATGGGGTATTTGAAGAGACAGCGGTCCTGCTCAAGCGGGTGCTTCAAGCGCTAGACAAGCTGTTGGATCGGCCCGACTACCACTTGCTCGTCCACACTGCACCATTTGGCGAGGATCGCTACTGGTGGCGTATTGAACTGTTCCCTCGGCTCAATCGAGTAGCGGGTTTCGAGTGGGCAACCGGTATCTTCTTGAATCAGGTCGCACCGCGTGAAGCGACGAAGGCGTGGCGGGAGGCTCTGAAGGGTTAGTGCGGTGAATCTACGGCTGCGGCTTCGGTATGCGTGCGATCGTGCCATTGCGGGTCCGCCTCGGCTACGGCGTTGAGCTGCGGGAACTGCACACGCACACGAGTGCCACCACCCAGACGCGCTTCGATGGACATCTGGAAATCGTTTCCGAAGAGAACTGCTAGGCGCTCGTGAACGTTACTGATCCCGATGCCGACCTGGAACACGACGGGAAGGACTTCCTCCGGAATGCCGACACCATCGTCCTCCACTTCAATTTGGAGGCGTCCGCCCTTGACGGCACTACGGAGCCAAAGCGAGCCAGGCTCGACTTTGGGACCCAGGCCGTGCTTAATCGCATTTTCTACGAGGGGTTGGAGCAGCATGCTTGGCACGAGGCAGTCGAGCGAGTCGGGGGCCCACTCTTCATGTACCTGGAGCTTGTCGCCGAAGCGAGTCTTCTCGATTTCTAGGTAATCGCCGATGAAGCGACCCTCGTCGCGTAGGGGCGCAAATGCATCTTGCTGGCGCAAGAGCCTGCGCAATATGGTGGACAGCTTGACGATCAGGGCCCGCGCCTCATCGGGCTTGACACGGATCAGGGAGGAGATCGAGTTCAGTGTGTTGAACAGGAAATGGGGATTGATCTGGCTCGAAAGGTTCCGCAAGCGGGCCTGCATGAGAAGCCGTTGCTGCTCTTCGAGCTTCCACTCGTTTCGGGTGTGGTCCCAAATTTTGATCGTTACTCCGATGCAGACGACAGTCGCCACATAGACCAGCACGACCGTTAGCGCGCCAACATCGTCGCTCGGCAAGTACAGCGAAAAGAGCCACCCACGGGCGCCAAACGCTGCTGCCAGGCTCGTTCGTAGGAACTCGATCGCGAGGCAGCAAAGGAATAGCGCCATCTGGAACGCATTTTCGCTACTGGGCATTCGTGTGACCCAACGTGAAATGGTGAAGGGGAAAAACGGCGAGAACCGCCAGATCTCATCGGCTCTCGGTGCAACATCACGCATCAGGCCGCCCAGCGTACCGACACCCGCAAGGAGAGGCAGAGCGATCCACTCCCCACCAAGCAGGAGTGCCGGTGCGGCGACAAGGACTCCTGCGATGCTGCCGGTAACATAGCCTCCGACGAGGCCCGCCACGAATGCACCCTCAAGGCCCAGTTCAGCGGCGTCGTAATTGAGGCCGAGGCGGACAAGCGTGCCAGTAGAGAAAACGACACCAAACAGTAGGCCGAGTTCCAGCCGTTGCCGAATCGCTCGCCGCTCACGGAGCAATAGCCGTTTGGCGAAAGACCACCGCAGCAAGAAACTCGCCATCGACGCGATGACGGCGATCTTCACCAGCAGACTAACCAGGATTGTGTTTTCGGAACCCATCTGGAGTGCAGCCTCGAATCTTTATAATGTTAGTAGTATCTGGCCGATCTCGATGACTGCAGATCGGCAAGTTGATTTCCACCGTGTCTCAAAGTTCCTCAAACGCTCGTGTCGAACGGGTAGCGGAAGCATCCCTGCCGTGTGCCTACGGCGAATTTCGTATCGTTGCTTTTCAAGGAAAACAGGGCGACCGAGAGCAGGAGTTGGTCGTGCTCAAGTACGGAGATCTCGGCGACCATGAGAAGGCTCCGTTAGTCCGTATTCATTCCCAATGCATGACGGGTGAGATATTTGGGAGCAAACGCTGTGACTGCGGACCACAGCTCCAGATGGCCATGCGTCTGATTTCTGAAGAAGGCAACGGTGTGCTGATTTACGATCCACAAGAAGGGCGTGGAATCGGTATTTTGAACAAGATCCGCGCCTACCAGTTGCAGGACCAGGGTGCGGACACGGTCGAAGCCAACGAGGCGTTGGGCTTCGAAGCGGACGAACGCGACTACGGCCTGGCAGTGGCGGTGCTCCTCGACTTGGGTGTCCAGAAAGTGCGGTTCCTGTCGAATAACCCCGCGAAGATCGCTGCACTCGAAGGGGCAGGCATCGAAGTTGTAGAGCGCGTTCCGTGTGAGCCCAACTCCAGTGATCAGGCTGCGGCTTACCTCAAGACGAAGAAGGAAAAGCTAGGCCACTTGATCGATGGTCTCTAGGTCAACGGACCAGAGAGGTCTTGCCAGAGTTCAACGACCTCTGAGATACTGATTCTGCGGCAGTTATGCCTCGACGAGGCGTTTGTGACGCATCTACCCGCGGATTAATTCGTGGATAACCTCCTTGAGGAGTTCGTCGTCCTAATGGGAGTGCGCCTGATTCACGGATGTTGATCCCGAGGGCGCAAGAGTTTTTGTTAGCGAACCCAGTGAGGGATATGAAAGAAGAAGGCATCCAGGTAGAAGGCACGATCGTTGAGAAGCATCCCGGCGGCACGTTTAGTGTCGAGTTGGCTGACAAGCACACGGTCCTGGCACAAATCGCCGGCAAGTTGCGCAAGCACCGTATCCGGATACTCACGGGAGACCGCGTCAACGTGGAATTGTCTCCCTACGACTTGACCCGTGGTCGTATCGTTTACCGCTACCGCAGCTAGGCAGAAGCGTCTGTCCAATGCGCTAGACTGAGCCGCATGGCTCGCGCAACTTGGGACGGCACAATTCTCGCGGAGAGTGATGAAGGAGTGGTTGTAGAAAACAATTACTACTTCCCCGCAACATCCCTCAACCAGCAGTACTTCGAAGAGAACGACGCCACGTCGGGCTGCCCTTGGAAGGGGACTGCCCACTACTACGATGTGGTCGTGGACGGGAAACGAAACCCCGACGCTGCCTGGTACTACCCCGATCCGAAACCTGCTGCAGAAGAGATTCGCGGCAAGGTCGCGTTTTGGCGCGGCGTTGTAGTCGAACGCTAGACGCTCGCCAGCCGTAGGGTCGTGATCCTGAAATGATTATCGTCGCCCCCCCCGGCAGCGGAAAGACGCACTTCGTACTTGAGAAAGTCGCGGCGGCGCTTCGCGAGGGGAGGGCGGGCAAGGTCCTGCTCGTCACGCCGACTGCAAGCATGGCACGCCACTTGACCCACGAGTTGGCTCGACGCGGCCTGGCCGTGCCTGGCGGGCTTGTCGTGCCGATCAGCAAAGTGTTTGAGATGCTGACCCCGGATCGAAAAGAGCCGACGGCTGTGATCGACTCGTGGTTGATCGAGCGGGCTCTTGAACATTCTGCGGGCAACGCTTTCGGGGAACTGAGCCGCTCTCCAGGTCTACAGCGCCGAGCGAAGGCGGCGATTAACGAGCTGCAGGCCGCTGGCTACAACCCTGTACAGGCAAGGCGGTTTGCAGCAACGACGCTACAGCATGGCTTGGCAGCGGCATACGATGCCTACCAGAGCTTTCTCGACAGCCATGAGCTGTCGTCGGCACCCCAGCGGCGAATCGAGGCAGCACAGGCCGCAGCGCTGGGCGGCATCGAGGGGAAGAGGGAGCTGTACTTCGACGGCTTCTGGAGTTTCTCTCCCGTCGAACGCGATCTGATTCTCTCGCTCAGAAACCATGGTGCCAACGTGACGGCGACGGCGACTCCAGAGATGGTTGGTCAGTTTCGAGACTGGCCTCGAACAGCACTGAAAACAACTCGTAAGCGTACCCCGCGGCGCATCGTAGTGAAAGCTCCGGGTGTCGACCAAGAGGTGGAGGAGATTGCCCTTCGCATCTTGGCGGCGAACCGACCGTGGCGCGAGATGGGTGTACTGCTGAGGACTCCATCGACCTACGCGTCGGTGATTGAGGCGACGTTTACCCGATTCGGAATCCCGTACCGACTCAACAGCCCACAGCCACTCAGCAAACATTCTGCTGGGGCGTTGGTGAGTGAGATGCTGGCGGCGATCACTCGGGGCCTGCCTGGTGAAGACGTCCTGCAGGCTCTGCGACGCCCGGTCTCTCGGTTGAGCCAGAGTGCCCAGTTCGACGCGTACGACTTTGCGTTGCAGGAGAGGCTGCCCGGGCGGGGCTTGGAGTTTCTACTCGCTAGTGCGTCGGCGGAAATTCGAGAGGCATTGGCCGGGCTGGACGGAGTCGAGGCCTGGATGCGGAAACAGTCGACGCCGGATGAGTGGGCAGCGAGGGTTAAAGCGTTAGTAACGAAACTGCTCGCACGGCCGACCGCAGGTGATCGCCTAACCGCGCCGGAGGTACGGGAGATACGTGACGCGGGACGTGCCGTCGAAGGTGTCCTGCGATGCGTAGAGGGGGCGGCGGATTTTCTCGACTTCAGGGGGCGGCTACAGGTTCGTTTCAAGGAGTTCGTGGACTCGTTCGAGCGATTCCTCGCTCACACCACTCTGCAGGCCGCCGATGACCGCCGCAACGTCGTTAACGTGCTTCCCGTGCATGAAGCACGGCAGTGGGAGTTGCCGGTCGTATTTGTGTGCGGCATGGTCGAGGGACAGTTTCCGGCGGAGTTGGCGGAAGATTTGTTTTTCCCCGAGGCGGAGCGGGTGAGATTGCGGAAACAGGGTGTGCGGCTGCGCCGGCGAGACGAGCGGCGGGCGGAAGAGCAGCTGCTGTTTGCAATCGCGGAGAGCCGCGCGAGCGAAGAGCTGGTGCTGAGCTATCCCGAATTGACAGCTACCGGGGCCCCGTTGATGCGCTCGTTTTACTTGCCGGAGGCGAGTGATGAGGAGCCGAAAGCTCAGTCGGTGAGGCCACGGGAAACGCCGTCCGATGGGCCAACGCAGGGCCGTAGCCATCTCACGGAGGCGGCAGCGATCGCGACGGTACAGGCGAAGCACCTGAAGTTTGGACCGTCTGGGCTGGAGCAGTTCTTGCGGTGTCCGTATGAGTTCTTTGCGGGCTACACATTGCGGCTACGCGAGAGGCCGGGGAGCGTTGAAGAGCGGCTCGATGCGCGCCAGTGCGGCTCGGTGATTCATGCGGTGTTGGAGAGTTGGGGCGCTGATTCGTCTCAACCGATCGACGAGATTCTCACCGATGTGTTTGCGCGGAAACTCGCGGAACTCAACCTACAGCAGGGATTTCGCACGGCAATGGTAGAGGACGCGCTGCGACGAGATCTGGAGCGGTTCGTGGGCGAGAAGATTGCGCAGCCTCTGCCCGGTTCTCAGCCAGGTGGGTTTGAGAAGACCGTCGGCTACGTGATGGAACAAGGGCCACAGGGCGAGGTATGGGTCAACGGAAAGCTGGACCGCTACGACGCTGTGGGCGACGGCATGGCGCTGGTGATCGACTACAAGCACTCGTCGGCTGACACTTTGAAAAAACTCGTTTCGCAACACCAGGACGGTACCAAGTTGCAGGGGCCGCTCTACCTCACGGGACTGCGCGAGCAGTTGAAGCTAGAGCCCGCAGGCATGATCTTTTGCAGCCTCAAGGACAATGTCACGACGGGCGGTTGGGTGCGCAGCGGAGTGATTTCGAACGACGATCTGCCCGATGGGGTCGAAGCTGTCACCGCCGACGAACTCGGCATAATCATTGCCCGTGGAGTCGAGGCCGCAGCCGATGCGGGCAAGCGCATCCGGAGTGGCGAGATCGCTATTGACCCCCAAGACGATGACCACTGCACCAAGTATTGTTCCTATGCCGAGATCTGCAGGGTGCGGTCGTGAACTTCACCAAGGCACAAAAGGAAGCGATCGAATACGACGGGTCAGGTGACCTATGCGTCATCGCTGGGCCGGGCTCGGGCAAGACGCGCGTGCTGGTGTCGCGGTTTGAGTGGCTCGTCAAGCGCAAGCACTGCCCGCCGGAAAACATCCTAGCGGTGACCTTCACTCGAAAGGCGGCACTTGAGATGAAGAAACGGCTCTCGCAGTTGCTCAACAAAGAGCAGGCGGAGTGGGCCCATATCTCGACGATTGATGCGTTTTGCGCAAGACTCTTGCGCGAGAACGCAATCGAGATCGGGCTCGACCCAGACTTTGAGCAGCTTGAGCCGATCGACGCAGATATCGAGTTGAGAGGCTGGATCGAACAAGCCCTCAACGAAGCTTGGGAGCAAGACCCCGACGGTGCCAGCCGTTTCGGGGAGTCGTTCCGCAAGAAGGAACAAGGTGGCGGGTCGGCAGCTTTTGGTCAGGTGCTACGGCTCATTCAGGCAGCGCGTGTGTGTGGTGAGTTACCAGAGTCGAAGACGCACGGCGACCGTCACGCGGCGGATCGAGAGTGGTTGGCGGCAGTAGCCCGAGGAGCGCTTCAACTCTTTGCTGCAGACAAGCGGAGTCGCGGACTGATGGACTTTTCGGACTTGACGACGCGCACGGTTGCGCTGCTTCGGGACGGCAAGTTTCCCAACGGGCTGCGCTACAAACACATCTTGCTAGACGAGAACCAGGACACCAATCCGCAGCAAGCGATGTTGATGAATCTTTTGCGGAAGCGGTGCGACGTACCGCTGTTTGCTGTAGGAGATCTGAACCAGTCGATCTACGCATTCCGGAACGCAGCCCCGCAGGTGTTTGGTGCGTTTCGGGATGAGGTGCAGCTGTCGGGCAAGGTCGTGGACTTGCTGGTGAACTTTCGAAGTCGATCGGAGATCTTGGGCGCGGCGCGTCTGATTGCGGCGAAGGCAAAAGGCGTCGAAGATCAGCCACTGGAAGCTGGCCAGAAGTTCGCCGCGAAGTCGGAACCGTCGGTCGAGGTGTTGCTATCGAGAACCGGGGGTTCCGCACAAGAAGCGCAGTGGGTAGCCCGTCGCATTGCTGAGCTACGCAATCAGCTGCGGTTGGGTGAGGCGGCTCGTGCGGCGAAGTGGAGTGACTTCGCAGTACTGCTGCGCACGAACAAGTTGCTGACGGTGTTCGCGGAAGGATTGCAGTCGGCGGGAATACCGTATGTAGCCAATGCGCGGCAGGGTTTCTTTGCAGCCTCGGAGGTTTGTGACCTACTGGCGTTCTTGCGAACGCTGGACAATCCGCGCGACGAGATGCAGTTGGCCGCTGTGCTGCGGTCTCCGCTTGCAGGGATCGCGGATGCGACGCTGTTGGCACTCAAAGCCGACGGTGCAGACCTCTATGAAGCGATAGGTTCGCCGCCCGCGGGACTCGCGTTGTCGGAGCTCGAAAAGTTGGCCGAGGCCCATCAGTTGATCGACCACTATCGTGGGCGACGCGAGGCGCTGCCACTTGATGTGCTGGTGAGCGAGATGATTTCGACGACGGGCTTCGATGCTTGGTTGCTAGCGCAAGAAGGTGGCCTGCAGCGGTCCGCCAATGCACAGAAGCTGGCCGGTCTGGCGGGACGAGCGATGGAGGCAGTGGGCTCGTTTCGGAGTGCGGTACGGCGGCTCGATGCGATGGCACAGGCTTCAGCTGGAGAAGGCGAAGCGGCCTTGCCGGACGATTCAACTGACGCCGTTAAGCTGATGACCATCCACGCAGCGAAGGGCTTGGAGTTTCCCGTGGTAGTGCTCGGCTCGCTCCAGCATCAAGGTAACCAAGGGATCGACCCGGTGTTGTACTCCCATGAACAGGGTGTGGGGGTGCGGTGGTCTGACATGGAGGAAGAAGAGGGCAGGGGTGACCCTGCCTACAACATTCTCCATGCAGCGGCGACCGAGACACGCAAAGCCGAGGACGGTCGACTCTTGTACGTCGCGATGACGCGGGCGGAGGACCACTTGGTACTAAGCGCCGGGTGGGAAAAGGCGGTCCAAAAGCGCGGATGGGTGAAGCCGGTGAGTGCCGCACTCGGGCTGGAGCCAGCGAAAGATGCTGTCGGTGTTCGGGTTGTCGAGAAAGGCGAAGTATCGTTCCGCGTGATGGTCGCCGACGACGCGCCGGAGCGGCCTGAGGTCAACGATGGCATCCGTGCAGTTGCGTCGCCGATCTATGTGGAACGGCGGGAGACGTCGTTAGGACAAGCCGACTCCGAGGCTGCGGTCACGAGCGTTGCACTCTACGCTACTTGCCCACGGCGTTACTACCTGTCGCGCTATTTAGGGCTGGAGTCGCGTGTACCGATAGGAGGAGGAGTCCCTGTGGACAATCCCTCCGAGGTCTCCGCCTCGGAGTTGGGAACTGAGGTTCATCAGCTGTTGGCTAATACGGCAGAGCCAGGGAAGGCGTCTGCTCGGGCGCAAGAGTTGGCGGATGTATTTGAAAAGCATCCTCTGGCTGAGCGTGTGAAACGGGCCAGCTACGTCGCGCGAGAACGTTCGCTGCTATTTCCCGTGGGGACGACGCCGAGGCTACTGCGGGGCACGATTGATCTCTACTTTGAAGACGCTGACGGTGGTGTCTTACTGGACTACAAGACCGTCCGGGTCGGGCCAGCTGATGTGGATCTGACAGCGGAGGACTACGCGTTGCAGATGCGGCTCTACGCACTCGCTCTCCAACTCGAAGGTCGGAGACCCAGCAAGGCTCTATTGTTCTTTTTGCGACTCGGGCAACCAGTTGAGGTATCGCTAGATACGCAGTCGCTGACTGACGCTGCCCGCACGGTGGAAGAATTCTTCATGGCACAAGAGTCTCAAGAGTTTCCGACAAAGATCGGCCCGCAATGTAGACGATGCCCGCATCTGGACAGTCTCTGTCCGGTTGAGTTGCCCGATCAGGCCTAGCCACTCAGGGCGTCGGCGATTGCCGCTTCAAGTTCTGCCTTCGTCAGTTTGGTACTGACGAATAGCTCCTGGCGCGCGCCAGAGGCCAATGCGATGGCCTTCCAACCGGTTAGGGTGGGGATGGTGACGCCAATCTTGACGGGGCCGCGCGCCTTGCGGACCTTGCGAATCACCCCCGGCACAATCGAAGCGATTGAGTCGTTCCGCACCAGCAGCGTCTCAAGGACCGGTCGCAGTCCACCGATGATGGAGTGTTCGACCTTTAGACGATTGTTGACGGCCCGCAAGCGCATCGCGCCTCTCACGTTATCATCGAGGTAGGGCGCGGCGTTGGAACCGCGCCTGCTTGTTTCTGAGGACCTCTTTGTCTACGCTGCCTATCCTCGTGATCGTGGGACGCCCGAATGTCGGGAAGTCGACGCTATTCAACCGCCTGACTCACAGTCGCCGGGCGATAGTGGGCGACCAGCCGGGCATTACTCGCGATCGCATCAAGCTGGAGGGAAAGTGGAACGGTCGGCGCTTCTTGGTGACCGACACGGGCGGTATGACCTTCGGCGATGAAGGTGAGTTCCCGCAGCTGATTAACGAGCGGGTGCGGCAAGCGGTCGACGAGGCAAGTCACATCATCTTCGTGGTGGACGCTCGTACAGAGCTGACATCAGAAGATAGGGAGTTAGCAGACTACCTACGGCGAACCGGCCGCCCGGTCACGGTAGCCGCGAATAAGTGCGATACCGACCGCGGTGAGGAGATGGCGTCCGCGTTCTACGAGCTGAATTTCGGTGATCCCGTCCCTGTTTCCGCCGAGCATAACCGTGGAGTTGAGACCCTTTTCGAACGCGCGGCAACCGAGTTCCCGCTGATCGAGGACGAGGAGGAACCGGAAGAACGGCTGATTAAGGTCGCCATCATTGGACGACCCAACGTCGGCAAGTCGACTCTTCTTAACCGTCTGACTGGCGAGGCACACTCGATCGTATCCCCAACGCCGGGAACGACGCGCGACGCAGTCGACGCCACCATCGAGCGAGACGGTGTTCGATTCGAGTTCGTTGATACTGCCGGTATCCGGCGCAAGGGCAAGACCAAAGAACTGGCCGAGACGCTGAGCGTCATGATGGCACAGCGTCATGTGCGCATGGCGCACGTCGCGATCATGATGCTCGATGCGGTCGAAGGAGTTACGGCTCTCGATGCCAACATTGCTGGCTACGCCCACGAGGCGGGTCGGGCAGTGATTCTCGTCGTAAACAAGTGGGACCTGCTGACCGGCGTCGAGCAAGGCAAGTTCGAACGGGACGTCAGGGACAAGCTTAAGTATCTAGACTATGCGCCGATTGCGATCATCTCCGCGTTGAAGGGATACAAGACTAACTCGCTGTATCCGCTGGTGCGGAAAGTCTATCGTGAGTGGAAGAAGCGGATCTCGACAAGCGAACTCAACCGTTTCCTGGAGACAGTCGATTTTGGCCGCGTCACCGTACCGGGATTCAAGAAGCCGAAGGTCTCGTTCGTGACGCAGGCTCAAGTGGCGCCGCCGACATTCGTATTCTTCACAAATCGGCCCGAACCGTTCCATTTCGGTTTTGAACGTTTTTTGATCAATCAGCTCAGAAAGACTTTTAAGTTCGAGGGATCGCCCATCACCATCCGCAATCGGGCAAAGAAGAAGCGCACCCTGAAGGAGCGACTTAACTAGACTGGTCGGAGACCTGGATCATTCTCATGGCACGAACCACCGTCGCATTTCAGGGCGCCAGGGGCGCTTTCAGCGAGCAAGCCTGTCGGCAGCTACTCGGCAAGGACTTGATGTACAAGCCGTTTGAACGGTTCGTCGATATTTTTGATGCACTTGAGCAGAAGAAGGTCCGCTATGCGGTGGCACCGATCGAGAACACCCTGGTCGGCTCCATCCACGAAAACTACGACCACTTGATTCAATACCGGTTTCCGATCATCGCGGAGACCCGCGTACGGATCGTCCACAATTTGATCTGCCGACCCGAGGCAAAGCTATCGCAGATCGAGCGGGCCATCTCGCATCCGGTCGCACTCAGTCAGTGTGTGACGTTCTTCCAGCAACACCCGAAGATTCGGGCGGAGAGCCACTACGATACCGGGGGCAGCGTGAAGACGGTGATGGAAGGCGATGACCCAACAGTAGCCTCCATCGCGTCGGCTGCGGCAGCGGAATTCTACGGTGGAAAAATCTTGCGGAAGGGTATCGAGGATGATCGCGAGAACTATACGCGATTCTTCCTCCTGGCGAGAAAGGCTCCAAAGCAACCAACCAAGAGTCGCGGCGCGATAAAAACGTCGATCGCCTTTACGACGAAGAACTCGTCCGGGGCCCTGTTTCGGTGCATGAGCGCGCTAGCGCTGCGTGACTTGGACTTAACCAAGATTGAGTCGCGGCCCTTGCGTGGACGTCCTTGGGAGTACATGTTCTACGTCGACTTCTTGGGCTCCCCAGAGGACCCGCGCTGGCAAGGCGCAATGAATCAGCTCGAAGAAATGACGGAGCACCTCTCGGTGCTGGGCTGTTATCCACAGGCGGCGTAGGTAAGCAATCGATGGCCAAGAAGGCAGCAAAAACGAGCGAAAGCATCTCACTTGAGGACGCGAAAAAGGCAGCGCTGGCCGCTGAAGACACGGAGCCTCTCGCGCTACTCACCGTACGTGACACGGTCTTGTTCCCTCACGCCGTCATGCCGCTCAATGTGGGTCGCGCGAGTTCGGTGGCGCTGATCGATTCACTCGGCGAGGCTAAGAAGATCGGAGTCGTGGCACAGCGAGATGCCAGTCTCGACGATCCTGATCCAGAAGACCTGTACACGATCGGTACGATAGCAATCATCCACAAGGTCGTTCGCATGCCGAATCAGACGTTGCTGATCTTTACCGAGGGACTTAGCCGTATTCGGATCGCCGAGTACCAGGAGAAGGAGCCGTTCTACCGGGTGGCGTACGAGACCATCCCTGAGCCTGAGCCGGAACTGGATGCGGTCTTGGAGGCGCTACGCCAGAATGCGCTGAGCCTGTTCAGCGACGTCATCGAACTCTCACCCTCCCTTTCGGACGATGTGCTCCAGATGGTCAAGAACCTAGATGAGCCGGGCCGACAGGCGGACTTCATCGCTGCGACAATACCCAGCCTTGGGTCTGCCGAGAAGCAATCGATACTCGAAGAACTCGACGTCCGGAAGAGACTCGAGATGCTATTGCGGCTGCTCTCGAAAGAATTCGAGGTACTGGAGCTTCGCAGCAAGATTCAGTCGCAGGTGCAAGACCAGCTGTCTCAAACCCAACGGGAGTTCTACCTGCGAGAGCAGATGAAAGCGATCCAGAAAGAGTTGGGCGACCAGGATGAACAGGCTGACGTCGAAGACCTACGGGTGCAGATCCAAAAGTCGAAGATGCCCGCGGAGGCCAAGAAGGAAGCCGAGCGCGAGGCCAAACGCCTCTCTCGGATGAACCCAGCGGCAGCAGACTATACCGTTGCACGGACGTACCTTGATTGGCTGGTGTCCCTGCCTTGGAGGAAGTCTTCGGGTAAGCGTATCGATATCGTCAAAGCTGCCAAAGTACTCGACGAGGATCACTACGATCTTGAGAAGGTCAAGGAGCGCATCCTCGACTATCTGGCGGTGTTACAGCTCAAGCCGGAACTCAAGGGTCCGATACTGTGCCTGGTGGGCCCTCCTGGTGTTGGGAAGACCTCCCTGGGTAAATCCATCGCCCGGGCTCTGGGACGCAAGTTCATCCGCATGTCTCTTGGAGGCATGCACGACGAAGCTGAAATTCGCGGACACCGCAGAACCTATATAGGAGCGCTGCCGGGCCAGATCATCCAAGGGATCAAGCGGGCCGGAACGAACGATCCGGTATTCATCTTGGATGAGGTCGACAAGCTGGGTAGCGACTTTCGCGGTGACCCGGCTTCGGCACTGCTTGAAGTATTGGACCCGGCACAGAACAACGCTTTCCGCGATCACTATCTCGACACCCCGTTCGATCTGTCGAAGGTCCTCTTCATTACGACAGCCAACGTGCTCGATACGATTCCGGGTCCGCTGCTTGATCGTATGGAAGTGCTCGAACTGCAGGGCTACACCGAGTTCGAGAAACTACAGATCGCAAAGAGCTATCTGGTCCCTCGCCAGATTGAAGAGAACGGCTTGGAAAACAAAGACATCGCGTTTGGCGACGAAGCGCTGCACTTCGTGATCCGGCGCTACACCCGTGAGGCGGGAGTTCGTAACCTCGAGCGCGAGATCGGCACAATCTGTCGCAAGCAGGCCCGCCGCATCGCTGAGAAACGCTCGCGGTTGAAGACGAAGAAGAAAGTGGGCTTAAGGAAGCTCACAGTGATGCCAGAGATTGTAGAACAGGCGCTGCGGTCTCCGCGCTATCGAGAGGAGCTAGAAATCGCCGAGCGTACCGAGCACCCTGGAGTGGCGCTTGGATTGGCCTGGACAGCAGCTGGCGGTGATGTCCTGTTCATTGAGGCTACCTCCATGCCAGGCGGCGGCAAGGGGATGCTCCTCACCGGACAACTTGGCAAGGTGATGCAAGAGTCGATGCAAGCGGCCTTAAGCTGGGTTCGCTCGCACGCAAAACAACTTGGCATTCCGCAGAGCTACTTCAAGTCGAACGATTTGCACGTTCACGTACCGGCTGGAGCGATTCCAAAAGATGGACCGTCCGCTGGTGTGACAGTAGTGTCAGCGCTGGTCTCGTTGGCTACCGGGCAGCGAGTCCGGCCTCTAGTCGCGATGACCGGTGAGATTACCCTAAGCGGGAACGTCTTGCCGGTGGGCGGGATCAAGGAAAAGGTTTTGGCGGCCCGTCGTTCGGGCGTGACCGAGATCATCCTGCCGCACGAGAACGCTTCAGATGTCAAGGACGACCTCAACGAAGAACAACTCGGCGATCTGAAGCTTCACTACGTGAAAGAAGTCGCAGAGGTGATTGCCATCGCGCTCCAGAAGAAGAAGCCAAGCCGCAAGACAGCCCGTAAGAAGGTCGCCAAGCGCCGGAGTAAGTAGCGCTATTCCAGCTGGCCTTCTGGCGTGATGCGCTCGGCGTTGAGATAGGGCCGCAGCACCGCTGGAATCTCGACTCCTCCGTCGGCTCGTTGGTAGTTCTCCACGATGGCCAGCCACGTTCGCCCCACGGCAAGTCCGCTGCCGTTAAGGGTGTGAACGAGACGGGTCTTGGGCTTCGGTCCCGAAGTATCGCGGAAGCGGATCTTGGCGCGCCGTGCCTGAAAATCCTCGAAGTTCGAGCAAGAAGAGATCTCTTTGTATTCACCGAGGCCAGGTAGCCAAACCTCGAGATCGTAGGTCTTAGTCGCGCTAAAGCCCATGTCGCCACTGCAAAGTGTGACCTTGCGGTAGGGCAGTCCTAATCGTTGGAGAATGTCTTCAGCATCGGCGGTAAGAGACTCCAACTCGTCGTAGCTGGTGTCTGGGTGCGCGAACTTCACCATCTCGACTTTCTGGAACTGATGTTGGCGAATGATGCCACGCACGTCACGTCCATAGGAGCCTGCCTCGGATCGAAAGCAAGGTGTGTAGGCGGTGAGCTTGATCGGCAGTTTCGCCTCCAAAGTTTCGTCGCTGTAGAGATTCGTTAAGGGCACTTCGGCTGTGGGAATCAACCAGTAGTCGGTACCCTCCAGCTTGAAGAGATCGTCCGCAAACTTTGGCAGCTGACCGGTACCGAGCAGTGCATTTGAATTGGCGACAAATGGCGGCAAGACTTCCGTGTAGCCGTGCTCTTGCGTGTGGACATCGAGGAAGAAGTTGATGAGCGCACGCTCTAGCCTGGCACCGGCGCCCATATAGACCACGAACCGAGAGCCAGTAATCTTGGCCGCCCGCTCAAAGTCCAAGATGCCGAGCTTGGGGCCGATGTCCCAATGCGCCTGCGGCTCGAAGTCGTATTCCTTGATGGTTCCCCAGCGGAGCACCTCGACGTTAGCGGACTCGTCAGGGCCTGCTGGCACCGACTCATGCGGAATGTTGGGGATGCGCGTCGCGATCGACTGCTGGGCTTCCTCAGCGGCCTTAACTGCATCTTCTAACCCCTTGGCTCGTTGCCCAATTTCCTTGCTCTTGGCGATAGCGTCGCTGGCGTCTTCGCCGGACTTCTTGGCCTGAGCCACGAGAGCGGAGAACTCATTGCGCTGGCGCTTGAGTTGTTCGATTTCGGTGACAGCAGCACGGCGGCGTTCGTCGGCTTGGACGAACTCATCGAGCAATGCTGGCTCGACACGTCCTTCGAGACGCTGCTTGAGATCATCGAAGTCTCGCCTTAAACGGTTGAGATCGAGCATGAACGACCAGTGTAAACCGTAGAGGCCTGCGCCACTGATTCAGGCCTCTAGAAGGCCTCAAGAGGGCAGTCGATGATCGCGCCTAAGAGCTAGCTTGGTGGGGTTCGGGCCCACCCGAGACGCTAGACCATCCAGATACATGCTAGGCCTGAGAGGGGGCCATCCACCAACGATCACCAGCTACGCGGCCTAGGACGAGGCTCACGCCACCTCCCGCCACCGATTCAGGCCTTCGTGGTTCTGCGCCCATTGCCCGCCGTAGACGCGGGGATTCCAGGAGTTCAACACAACACCTAGAAGGTGTATACCGTCCGATTCCAAGACCGACTTGGCCTCGATCGCATCAGCCGGGTCAGTGACACCGGCGCGGACTACGAGCACGGTGCCATCAGCCATGGCAGCAAGAGTGCGCGCATCCGAAACACCAAGCGTAGCGGGCGAGTCGAGTACGATCACGTCGAACTCCTGGCGCAGCGATGCGAGAAGATTGAACGCTGATGGTTCGTGTAGCAAGCCAGGGCCGCCATGTAGGGCTACACCCGCTGGTAAGAGCCAGAGGCTTTTAGCCACCTCACGGCACAGCCCGGCGGGACTCCGCCGCGGGTTCTGCAAGAGATCGGCCAACCCCTCACTGTTCGAGATGCCGAAAACTTCATAGAGCTTCGGTTGGCGGAGGTTCGCATCGACGAGCAGCGTCCGGCGACCAGACTCAGCGAACGATGCAGCCAGGTTAGCGGCGATGGTTGTTTTGCCTTCTCTGGAAGTGGGACTGGTCACCGTCAACACCTGCGGATGGTCAGCTCCGGCAATCAACGATGTGCGCACTCCGCGGACACATTCGGCAAGCCACGACGGTCGGCTCTCCGCGCACGTCCTCTCGGCTGGCGGCGGCGGCGCTACTGCTACGCCAGCTGGCGTCATGCACTCTCGTCCTTGCTCGAATGCCGCAGCAGGTACAGCCCCCAGTTCTCGCAGCCCGAGCGTGCGGCTGGCATCACCAGGCCGCTTGAACGTGGGGTCCAGGTGATCGCGAATGACCACGAACAAGCATCCGCTGCAGAGTCCAAGTAGCAGACCAAGAACGGCTCCGCCATGGCCACTGAGACCGACAGCAGCCCTCGGCATTTCCGCTGGATCGAGAATTCTGACGCTCCCCGCAGGATGAACCGCGTTCAAGCCAACATCCGAAATCAGTTCGAGGAGTGCGTCGCGGTTCGGGGCGTCGCTAGCGGCAAGTGCCGCCAGCTGTCGATTGATCCGCTCGTCCGTCTGGCGGGCCTCGTCGAGCCGGTCGCAGCGGTCACGCGCTGCAAACACTAAGGCAAGAGCATTTGCCAGTCCAGAGGCCGCACGAGGAGTGGATGCCTCGCAAGAAATGTCAATAATCCGACCGTCGTCGGAAGCACTGACCATGATTCCTTCGGTAGCATTGCGCACAGCCGATTCCCACGCGGGGTCTCTTGGGCCACCAGGGGTATTCAGAATTTGTTCGACAGCGGTCTCCATGAGGCTCTGGCTGCCGAGGACTCGCAAGCGCGTAGCCGTACCTGCGAGTGCGAGCTGGCCCCCGCTCAGCCCGACGATCTCAAGCGAGGCGTGCGCCTGATAGCGCTGGGGACTTAGCGTCGTCAGCGCCCATCCGAGCAGCGCCCCAGCGAGGGCTGCCGTCGTCCAGATCCTTCGACGCGAATAGAGCAGTTTCAGGTAACCGACCGGAACGAGGGTGGGTTTCAATGCCATATGACGGCGCCCGCTCTCGGCTTGAGCTGGCGTAGTTCGATCCATGTATCGCCTCCCCGTGCGCAGCCCGCCCGGTACAGGGCAATGCTCACACACGGCAAATCGCAAGAGGGGGCCTGGAGTCTCGGGCTCCAAACGAGGCGATGGCGAAGCAGGCCATCTAGCGGTACGGCGACCGCAATGAAAAGACTCGCTGTCCGTCCGTTCGACGGCCAGCCAGACGCCCAAATTGTCCGACAATTGACGCCCTATATCAACAGTAATTCAGAATAATTATCCGAATACATACTGCTGACTACCACGCGCTGTAGTGACCGTCGGTATTCACCGGAGCATTTATTTGTGCTCTTGGGATGAGTACTTCAACAAGGTCTGGCCGAAGGTCAAGCAGCTCGATGGCCTTTCCACGGCCCCAGACAGGATGTCGCGACGCGACACGTTGTGCCCGTAAATCTTGCTGTCGGCATCCCGATCACCACGGAGCGTAGCGCCGCTCTACGAGACACCGGCAAAAATACCGCGAGCCCGCGAATAGGACAAAATCTCGGCGCGCATTTGAATATCCGTTTCCGCCTTAGCCGTTCGACCGACTGGACCAGCAGCAACCGAGGCGTCTGCGCCGAGAGTAAACTTGCTCGCGAGCAGCTTCTGTTTGCCCTGCTCGTTCATCACCAACAGGACGAGGTCAGTGGAACTGCCACCAATCTGGAAACCAATGCTACCGCCTTCGATCTTGACGGTCGACGGCCCCGTCCAACCGTTTCCCCCGTCTCCCCGGCAGGAGATCACTCCGACTCCGCGTTTCCCACCAAAGCCGAGTGCTAGCTTGATGAGATTGGGCACAACCGCGACGCAATGTGCACGGGAAAGAAGATCCTGGGGAATCGACCGGTCGCCAGCGGTGAGAATCTCTTCTAACACCGCGGCAGCACGGTTGCAGCGGTCCACCGCCTTGCTGGCGGCCTGGGCTGTCGCGCCGGACACGAGAACGAGGAGTAGGGCAAATCGAAGCATGGTGTTGGTCTCCCGATCAGTCGATCTTCACCATAGCGTGTCGCAGCCCCTGTGGAAAGAGCTGACTGTCCTGCAAACTACCGCAGGGGCCGAGTTCCACAGGCAGCATCGATTGCATCGCAGGCAGGTCGGCTGCCTTAAGGGTTGCGATGCGTGCTGCCACACGCTGTTCTCGATCACGAAAATCGAGGCGGCTGCAATCAGCCGCGCGGTCAGAGGTCTATCGCCCGATCTGCTTAAGGGCCTTCGCAAACGATCCCGCAGCTACCTCGAACGCCGCGATTCCATTCTCGAAACCTACGGCTACCGAGAAGGTCGCGGCGAACTCTCGCCCCGCGAAGCCCGTCTCCCTTGTCCGGCCCTAGTCGAGGGTAGCTGCGCTATCTATCGAGACCGACCGACTCTGTGCCGCCTTTACGGTGTTGCGCTCATCCATCCCAATCAGGCCGATCGAGTCTTCGCCTGCCAGCTCAACTTCACACCGGGACAACGAATTGAGGATGCTCATCTCAAAGCGAACCAGCAGAAAGTGTCGAGTCAGCGGGAGGCGCTTGAGCAAGCCTACACGACGGCAAAGGGCCGCCGCTTTCATGAACCGGTTACTGTGGCTCATGCCCTCCTCGAGGACTTCGAAGCCTACTTGCCTGCCGAGTGAGTGGTGACGTCAATCCTCAATCTGGGATGGACAGCATATAGGCAACTAAAGCCCCCATTTCAGGATCTGCCAGGTTCAATGGTGGCATGGTGGAGCCCTCGACGAACGATGCTGGGTCTCTGAAGTGGCCGGCATGCCACTCCGCATCGTGGCCGCCAGCAACGCCATTCAGTGGTGGTCCAACCGTCTGTCCCCCGCCGTTAGTGACGTGACAGAAGGCGCACTGTTGCGAGGCGTAGACGTGTGCCCCTCGCACGGGTAGCTCAGGAGCGTTCGCTACCGCCGACCCGTTGGCAGCAGTCAGAGTCGTCGCCAAGGCCGTCAGGAACTGGACCTGGTTGGCTGAGAGGCCCGCGTCCCGATCAATTCCCGAAGGATCTCGGAAGTGTTGTGCCATCCAATCATTGCTCTGATGTTCTACAACCATCGCCAAGTTGGGCCCTGGCTTCGGATCTCCGGTGGCGATGTTGTGGCACTCGGCACACTTCAGGCTGCGAAATTCGTAAAGACCAGCGAGAGCAGTAGGCGGCAGGGCACTCCACATCGCCTGCTCATTCGTCGCTGCGGTGGGGCTGGGCTCCTGCTCTGGGGTTGTCACGATGGCAGCGATCGTAAGGCTACCCCATATGACTGCGCAAAGAGCAACGATTCCCATCGCGCCAACTCGTTGGCTTACACGCTTGACTACACCCTTATCCAGGAAGGGAACAAGGACGAGCGCGACTACCGCTAGCGTCGGTAGAACCACCGCGCCCACGACCTCTAACGAGCCTTCAAAGAATTTGAGAGCCTCAAAGAGAAACAGGAAGTACCATTCCGGACGTGGAACGTAGGACAGGTCTAGCGGATCGGCAACCTTCTCCATTGGAATATCAGCGAACGCCGCTAGTCCAAATAGAGCAGCAAATGTGACGAAGACCGCGACCGTGTCCTTAAAGACCTGTTCAGGATAGAACTGCTTCTTCGGTTTGCTTTCGTCTCCGAGTTCCGGCGCAACACCGTGGCGGCGGACGAGAGCTACATGGAAGATGGCCAGCGCTGCTGTGATGGCGGGCAGGATCATCACATGTAGCGTGTAGAAGCGTTGGAAGGTCCCTACGCCGACCTGCCCACCCGGGCTACCCATCAGCGCTTGGACGATCGATCCACCGGGCGGAAGGCCGGAGATCTGGGCCGTGACTACCGTCGCCCAATACGCCCGATTGTCCCACGGCAGCAGATAACCGGTTAGCCCGAAGGCGAGGGTCAACAAGAACAGCAAGACTCCGACGATCCAAGTCGCCTCGCGAGGCTTCTTGTAGGCACCCCAGATCCCAACCTGAATCATGTGCAGCACGACGATCACAACCATCATGCTCGCGCCCCAATGGTGCAGGCCTCGAATGAGCCTGCCACCAGGGACCTCGCTGACGATGTACTCAAGGCTGAGGTAAGATACGCCGGGCTGGGGTGCGAAGTTGAGCGCCAACAGCGCTCCCGTTACGAACTGCGTAACCAGGATAAATAGCGCTACGCTGCCGAAGACTTGATGCCAGCCACTCGACGCCGGGATCTGCTCTTCAAAAAAGCCCTTGAGGGCAGATGGCAGACCGGTGCGCTCGTCCAGCCATTTCTCTATGGACTGCAGCATTGTCTTAACTGTCTTACGCCTTCTCGTCTGGTCCGACCGGACCTAGCCAAAGGCGACCGCCCTCGACTCGTGTCTGGAAGCGATCAAGGGGGCGTGGTGCCGGGCCATACAGAACGGAACCATCCTTGCCGAAAGCGCTGTCGTGGCACGGACAGATAAAATGCTGATCGTCATCGATCCAACGATAGCCGCAACCGAGATGGGTACATGCCGGAGTGTACACGACGACTTCGGTGTCGCTCTTCTTGACCGCCCAAACAGTGAGCTTCTCGACAGATGTCTTCCAGGAATCTTGTCGCTCACGCTGGATCGTGAGCTCGCTCGGCTCGTCAGTGGGCAACGCACGGACGCTGCCCGCGTCGGTCCAGCCAGCAGCAGCCTTCTGCTTTCCCGGTAAGAAAAGGTAGGCCAGCGCAGGCAAAGCGATGGCGGCGTTGATCAAGGCCCCGAGACCGATTACAGCCCGTTGGTAGAAACTACGACGGTTCATAACACCAAAGAGCCGCGGAACAGCGTCTTCGGGCCCTCCACTGTAGCGAACATAATACGGGACGTCTGGTTCATAAGGTGGGACGACACACTAAAAACGATAGCGCTCGGCATTGGGCTCAAACAACGTTACGAACGGTCACAAACGGTGAGCAGGAACTAAAAGCTGACTCGATTCTCGAAGCGGTTCCTTGCATCTATCCGTAATGTATCATTGGGTAGTTCAATAGGCCACAGTCCGCGGAAGCTGGATTTGTACGAGCGACCGTCGGGGGAACCGATGGGATCTTTTTCAGAATGCCCCATAGCGCCCTCGGCTATCGGACGCCCAACGAGTTTGCCAATCGAGATCTTCCAGTTGCCCTTGGAGGATGATTCAGGCGCATGTCACGTCGCCTCCGGCTCCAGTGTTGTTTGAACGGAGGGATTAAGTGTATCCTAGGCTCGTCTCGAATCGCTACTGAGACTTCTTATCTTGTGGGACGGGTGATTCGAACGGCTTACGGCATTCAAGTACTCGCTCGCGCATGTAGCATTCTCGATTCGCTGGAGCGAAGTGGAGTTGAGTTCGGAGTCTTTGAACTCGCCACTAGGGTCGGCCTGCAAAGAGGCAAAGTCCACTGTCTGTTGTCCGTGCTGGGGCGGCACAGCTACTTCGCTCAGAGCGATGGCATAGGTAAATTCCGACTGGGATACCACCTCTCTAAATTGGGCCGGAATGTCACAACGTTTCCAGATCTCGTTGAGGGATAAGTGCGCTTCGGCTCTCTAGCTCTGGCGGTAGTCTTGGCGGCATGCGGAGAATCATCACCTAGACAGAGCAGTAGTGCCGACAGGCCCCAACTCTTCGTTGAATCCGCCGACGCGACCGGGTTAAGTTTTCGTCACTTTATTGGATCGACGGGCCAGTACTACTTGCCCGAAATCATGGGAGCGGGCGTAGCTCTATTCGACTTTGATCTCGACGGCGATCTCGACGTGTATTTCGTGCAGGGGGCGATGCTCGAAAAGTCGAAGTCGCCCGAGGAATCGGCCTTCCCGGCGAGGAGCGGCATCGCAAACCGACTATTCGAAAACCGGATGGTTCCCGACGGAAGACTCAACTTCGTCGATGTGACGGCCAAGTCAGGCCTCGGCCATGAAGGCTATGGAATGGGCGTCGCGGTAGCTGACTACGACGCTGACGGTGACCTCGATCTGTACCTGACCAACGTGGGCCCCAACGTCCTCTACCGCAACAACGGCGACGGAACTTTCAGCGATGCCGCGGGCCCCCAAGACAACCGCTGGAGCACCTCTGCCGCGTTCGTCGACTATGACGGCGATGGCGACCTCGATCTCTTTTTCACGAACTACGTCGGCTTCACCGTGCGCGCCAAAATGGAATGTTCGGACCCGACCGGCTTGCCCGACTATTGCGCCCCGAAGGCCTACGAACCGGTTCCGGACCGTTTATTCCAGAATGACGGAGGCAAGTTTACCGATGTCTCAAGCGATGCGGGGCTCGGGGCCAAGTTCGGCAATGGCCTGGGCGTCACGGCGGCCGACTTCAACAATGACGGCCACATTGACATTTACGTAGCGAACGACGGCACCGAGAATCAGCTCTGGGTCAATCGCGGCGACGGCACGTTTGAAGAACTAGCCATGATCTCGGGTACCGCCGTTAACGCGGATGGGCGCTTTGAGGCCGGTATGGGCGTCAGTGCTGCGGATTTCGACAACGACGGCGACCAGGACATTTTCATGACGCACCTGGCACGAGAGACGAATACGCTTTATATCAACGACGGCAATGGTTCGTTTCGTGACGCGACCAATCATTTCGGGCTGGCTGGCGGCTCGGTGCCTTTCACGGGATTCGGCTTCCAATGGAAGGATTTTGATCTCGATGGTCGACTCGACCTATTCATCGCTAATGGCGCGGTGACCGTCGTGGAGGCGCAGCGTGGAAGCCCCTATCCTTTCCTTCAAGGCAACTTGTTCTACCGCGGAACCGTAGCGGGCTTCGAGCTTGCCCCAGGTCTTCAAGTGTGGGGGAAGCAGGAGCCGCTGATTGGCCGCGGCATGGCTGCTGGCGATTTAGACAACGACGGCGACGTCGATGTCGTGATTTCGAACAACAACGGTCCGGCGCGGCTCTATGTCAATCAGTCCGAGAGCCAATCCTCCATCAAGGTAAAGCCGGCGGGAAACTCGCTTGGTGCCCGGGTTGGCTTAAGATTCGCGGATGGAACCACCACGTGGCGAAGGGTCCATCGCGACGGAAGCTACTTAAGCTCATCCGAGCCAGCCGCTTTTTTTGGCTTGAGCGGCACACCGAAATTAACCTCGATAGAAATTATCTGGCCGAACGGCGATCGCGAGCAATTCCCACCACCAGCCGCCGACACCGTCTTCAGCCCCGTGAAGGGCAGCGGTGCGACGCAGTAGCGCTCAAAAGATCCCGCGAAAATCTACGATTGGTTTCAAGGCGCTTGCTGCTAGCGTGCAGTTCTTGCACTATTTTGACGCCACCCTAAGAACAAGCCTGTCAACACACAACTGTTGAGGAATCAGGGCTCGCCGTGAGCAGCTAACTGATTGATCTCATTGTCAATTTCCTCGGCAAGCGCATCCTGCCCGTAACGTTCTGCCGCTTGCCGAGCTAATTCGAACGTATCGGCAGCCTCGGACATCTTCCCAAGGCGAGCGTAGGCTGATGCCAACGTGGCGAGACAGATCGGAGTTAGGGACGTTTCTTCTCGTAGGGCGAGTCGAAACTCACGAATCGCATCAGCCATCCGGCCCTTCCTCATCATCGTCCGTCCAAGGTTGAAATGGGCAAGCCCGTAGTCGGGGCGATTCTCAACAGCTCGTCGGTAATAGCGGATTGCATCGTCGATCCGGCCAGCCTGCTCGTGCAACTGACCCAGATCGTGGTTGGCGAAAGCGTAGTCCGGGTTGATTTCTAGCGCCCGCTCAAACGACGCGGCCGCCTGGTTGTATTTCCCTCCGTCGAAGGCGAACATTCCGTAGTAGTAATGGAGCGTCGCACTGTTGGGCTCTAGCGCTAGAGCCTTCTCGTAGTGAAACTCGGCGGAATCAGGCTCGCCGTTAGTCGCGTATAGCAGGACCAAGTTGACGTGGGCTGGGTGCAGAGTCGGGTCAAGCTGCAGCGCCCGCAGGTGAAGGTCGATCGCCTCGGGGATTCGACCTGCTTCTTCGGCTTCGACGCCAGCCTTAAGGTACTCGACAGCGCTGATATTGAGACTGCTCACCGCAGTCATCAGCAGGTCCGAACCGGTGCGCGCGCTGAATTTGTCAGCCTCGTAACGCTGGAGATGATTAGCAGCGTTCTCCTCGTCCCCCAAGTCGCGGTAAGCGAGCGCAAGGGCGTAGTGTGCCTCGCCATAGTTCGGCAGTATCTCGACAGCGCGGGTTAGGTGGACCACAGCGTCCTCCGAATTGCCCAATGCAGCGTGAAGCCTGCCAAGACCGTTGCGGATTTCGGCGTCGTTAGGCTCGTTGGCGACGAGTGCTCTGTAGATGCGGAGGCTTTCGTCAAGCTTCCGGTAGTCGAGAAGCGCGCGCGCGAGTCGCTTCTTCGCTGGGACGAATGTCGTGTCGATTTCTAGAACCGAGTTGAACGAAGCGATAGCTTCGTCGTAGCGACCCTGGCGGGCATGGATCTCGCCCTGGTAGTAGCGCCAGTGCAGGTTTGCGGGCTCAAGGGCCTGCGCTCGTCGGTAGAACTGTACGGCGAGTTCGAACTGCTGGTACGCATGCAACATCATCGCCGCATCGCCGTTGAATGCGGCATTCTCGGGCTCCGAGCGCAGATTCGTAATGGACTTGGTTAGCCGGTCGGCGAGATCCGGATCGAGTGTCGAGAGATCAACTAGCGGCAGTGGCCCGATATCGGCTTCTGGTGGGTTTCCGCCGCCGCAGTGAATGAGCGCAATCAGGACGACGAAGACCGCGACGGCGGTGAAACGGACATCGGAGCGCACGTTGACAATTGTAGAGCCGTCGTACATGAGTGAGCCGAGACCTGTAGTTTACGAATCAAGCGCTGCCGGAAAGTGATTATCCGTCGATTGTCATTGGGCGCGCGTCCCGCGGTTCAGAGCTTCGATCATCTCCAAAGCAGCTTGGCGGATGGCTGGCGTCGAACTGGATGCCGCGTGGCGGAGATGAAGATTCGCTTGGTCCCGCAAACCTAGCATCGCCAGGACCCGTCCCAGATGGAAATGAGCTTCCATCTCATCAGGATTAACCGCCAGTGCGGCCTCCAAGGGTTGCCGGGCATCGACGAATCTACCCTGTTCCATCAAAGCAATTCCCAGACCGACTAACGCCTCCACATGATCAGGCCGAAGCGTTGCAGCGCGCCGATAATAGGAGACAGCCCGGCTCATTTCACCTTGCAGCATAAGTACATCGCCTAAAGCGGTATTGGCTTGGGCGGACTCCGGATCGAGATCCACGGCGACGTTAAGCTGCTCGAACGCCTCCGAGTACCGATTCCGCTGCATTAGAGCACGCCCATAGTCGAGACGCGCCGGCGCATATCGTCCGTCGGCCTCAATCGACTTGCGGAAGTGGTGCTCGGCCTGTGCAAAATCCCGCCTGACAGCAAGAAACATTGCGAGATTGTCGTGAGCAAGGGCGGAATCGGGCTTATGTCGAATCGCCTCGCGAAAGGCCTGCTCGGCGCCGGAGATGTCACCTCGTTGATTGAGGGCCCCGCCTAGGTTGTTGTAGGCGTCGGGCAAATCGGGGTCAGCGACCGTCGCCTCACGGAATGCGTCTATAGCCTCTTCAAGGCGACCTTGCCTTAAGTAAGTTAGGCCGAGATCATTGGAGAGCGTCGCAATCGCTGGCGCCAACTTGCGCGCCCGCTCTAACGCATCTGCGCTCTGCTCGAGACGTCCCAACCGCGCTAGCGTGAGTCCGACACGATACAGTGCGGGCCAATAATTCGGATCCCGCTGCAAAGCCTGCTGGTAGTACGGGACGGCTTGCTCTAGACGGCCGCTCTCCGAATATGCCTTCGCGAGCTCGTAATAGAACTCTGCTCTCTCTGGTTCGTATTTCTCGATCGCTTCCTTAAGTCGAGGGATGCCATTTTTCAGATTGCTGTTGTGCTTGACTTGCGCCACGGCAATATAAAGCTCGTTGATTCCAGTGGGCGCCAACTCGGGCGGATAGTGCAGCTTCACTTCACCTACATAGGCTTCCCCGGATCTTTCATTCAACGGAGCCAGCAGATCCTTGACCGGCTTCCGGCGCTGGATGTAATGGTCAGTCATCACGACGTGAATCGCATCCTCCGTGCGTCGCTTCGGCATATGGCAGTTCAAACAATCACCCGACGCCGTGTGGAGTCCGTCTTGAACTAACGTTTCGACGCGATCTTGATGGCAGTCTTGACAAACCGCGATGTAGTGACGCTTCGCGGCTTCCCCCCTCAAGGCATCATGAGGGTCATGGCAGGTAGTACAAGTCAACTGGCCAGCCGACTCCAGAAAGCAGGCGGACTTGCGCAATCGATAGCCCTGATGAGCGATGTCGAATGTGTCATCGTGGCCCGTCCCGGAAGCGTAGTCAAAAAACAGCATGTAGTCAGCCAGCGGCTCTCCGGGACGATATGAAAACACGCCTCGGTCGAATCGCCGCAGAAAATTGGGTAGACGCGTGCTGGTGGACTCTAGGTGACATTGCAAGCAAACTTCCATCTGGCGCTCAGGGTCGAGCGTTCTCGGATTAACGATGGTCTCGCGGACTTGCGCAAGACCACGGCCCGTCGTGACCGCTTCTATGTGATCCCGACCGGGTCCGTGACAACGTTGGCAGTCTATCCCGTTCGGAAGCATCTCAGGAAAGACTGCGTCGCTACCGCTGAGAACAGCGCCTGCGGGATATTCGGGATAGCCGTTGTGGCAGGAGATGCATGCGAAACTGACACGGCGGCGAAATCCCTGATGGTCGCGGCGGTCATAGCCGGGATTCATCGCCCAGTAGCCGCCTTCAGCGGAATACCAAGCCAGCGGAAGCTCCACGAGTCTGCCGCTCACAGTTTGATGCAGATAGGTACGGGAATGATTCCCTGACCCCACCACGAAATCGATCTCCTTCTCAATGGCGTTTGTTTCCAAGCCGTCGAAACCGATCTGATAACGGCGCTGGTAGTAGCGCCCATTACGCTGAATCATTCGATAGTAGCGGTCGGAGGCCTTGTGATAGAAGGCGGTGTTCTCGGTGAAGTCTTCAACTATGTTTCCCGGCTGGAGACGGTCGAATGACCGGCCCATACCCGTGTGTTGATAGGTTTCATAAACATCAGCATGGCAGGCTCTACAGGCGTCGCCAGGCAAGTATCCAGCGTCTCTTGGGCTTTCGTAAAGCGGTGGGTTGGCCGCATCGCGGGCACCGGGTAACGGCCCGTCGCCTCGGGAAAGCAGGTGCCAGGAATAAGTCGCGCTCACAACGGCGACAGCAGCGACAGCGGCCCATGCGTACCGCCTCAAGGAGATCGGTAGACCGGGCCTCTCAACGCTAGCCGCTTCAGGGAGGCGTGCCGGCGTTCTTCTCTCGCGTGCAGACCGACCCGACCTGTCTCTCTTGCTGCTCAACGCCAACATCCTATCACGGACAAGATCCTCTTCGACCCCGGTAACGGTTCAGGCCACTTCGCTATAAGGACCCGATCCCGCCGGGAACTCCTTTCAGAGGGGAGTCGTAATCACTCTTGACAAGAGCAAGCAGCTCACAACAGTGCAGTACGGCGGCGGCGTCAAAGGTGAACGAACCGCAACGCCGGATTTACTAGGCGGTGACGGTGAGGCTTGTTTGATGGTAGACGGCAGCCCCATGCTGACGCAGGACGCTGCCGAGTACTTCTTGAAACCCTTTCTCTTTCCCGAACTGGGCTCGCCTTAGAAGCTTGTCGCCAACACCCGATCCATCAAGTCGAACTTATCCCGGTTGTTAAAAAAAGTCCGCATGCACAAAGAGAAGGGCGGGGCCATGCGGCCCCGCCCAAAGGTTTGCTCAGCGGCTTAGGCCTGTGAGCGGTTTGTTGCTGGCGCTTGTCTAAGCATCAGAACGTTATGCGTGCGCCCATTTGCATGTTGCGCATGGAGCCAGCATTGTCGAAGGTCCCGAAGTCGGAGCTCTCGATATTACCTGATAGTGAGCTCAGGTTGACGTGGTTGAGGGCGTTGAACATCTCGGCCCTAATTTGTAGTGAGACCCCCTCCGCTAATGTGAACCTCTTGGACACATTGAAATCAACGACCCATCGACCCACATTGCGAGCGAACGATTGGCTGACGTTCCCCGGTCGTATAGCGACGCCATTTAGCTCTGGGATTTTTAAGAACGCGTCGGGGTTAAGGTGTTGCACATCTTGGTGCGAACCGGGGCGAGGCTTACCGTATACCCCCGACGCATAGATGTTGCCGCCAGCGTAGTCGGGCCGACAGGCATAGCGCTGGGAACAGCCTTGGCTGATATAGATCGGAGTTCCAGTATTTCCGGAATAGATGGTGCTGACCTGCCAGCCGCCAACGATGGCACGTAACGGTGCCGCGAGACTTTCGAATCTCGGAAGCTCGTAGATCACGTCGGCTACGGCACGATGTCTCGTGCTGAATCTAGTTTCTGATCTTTCGGCGGCAAGGTCAAAGAAGGTCTGATTGGCTTCTGTTGAGTCGGTTGCGTAGTAGAGGCCGACATCACCCCCGGCGTAGCCCATCGTCTGACCGTAAGTGTAATGGAAGTCAAACGACAAGTTGTTGGTCATCCGCTTGCGAAGTGAAGTTTGCATCGAGTGCATCATCGCACTCTCGTCCGAGGAGACGTAACTGCCGCTAGGAACAATAACCGGGTTCGGACGAATGCCGGTCAGCCGGTCGGGTAGGTTGTACCGCCGGTGCATGGGGAACTTGACGCCCCGAACGCCCACATACCCGACCTCCCACATCAGGCTGTCGGTAAGTTGGCGCTGAATGTTGAATTGATAGTTGATCGTGTAAGGATTTTGCCAAGCCGTGTCGAGGATGCTGAACATGAGCTCTCGACCGGAAGCCTGAATGTCGGCACGCGCGAGCGGCCGCGCTTCCTCATTGGTCATCGGGTACATCAGTCCGACCGATTCATTCTCGACCCGGCTGTATATGAGCCGGCGTGGAAGGTCCGGGTCTTGAACACTTTGCCTCATGATTCCCGGGACTGTCCCGGCGAACATGATGCCGACTCCGCCTCGGATGACTGTCTGATTGTTCATTTCATAGGCGAAGCCGAATCGGGGACCGAGGTTGACCCAGGGGTCATGCTCCGTCTGGTTGTCAAACGGCCGGCGCGGTCCGAACGCGAAGTCCGGCCCAACGCCTCCCACCGGTTGTTCAAGGTTCTTGTTGGTAATTATCTCTGTGCCGGTCGGCGTCACCACGTTGTTGGAATAGAAGTCATAGCGCAAGCCTATGTTCAACATCAGCTTATTGCTGACGCGCCAGTCGTCCTGTACGAAACCGCCAATTTCATACTGGCGCGACTTGTGGTCGCCGCCGGAGCCGAACTGGTTGTACGTATCATTGACTTTGCGGTCGAACATCTCTTCTATGCTGTCGAACCCATACCGGGGGTTCTCTGGGTTGCCTCGATTCCCGCCGGACCAAACCAAGCGGCCACCAAACTTGAGCGAATGGTTGCCTTTGATCAAGGTGAACTTCTGATCAAAGGTGGTGGTGCTCCCTTCCATATACCAAACTTCGGCACCATTCAGGTTGAGTCTGCCCGATGGGGTTTCCATTCGGAAACGCGGAATACGATTTTGAAACTCTTCCGTTTCTGGGAAGTCGGGGTTGATATTCTGGAAGAATTGGTCAAATCGGTCCATATCCGCGTGGTTGTAGCCAAAACGCGATTCAGAGACCCAGGTAGCACCTGTGTGGGTGTACCCGGCCGTATGACGATCCGTCCTGTAAATATACTCACGGTCGTTGGCACCGTTGAGGGCGTACCTGGGATCCCCGCCAAATGGGCGGTTGCGAGTATAGCTGTACGAGAGTTGGCCGCTATCGGTGGGCCGATAGTCGGTTCGGACAACCACATGATTCTCCCTCCGCACCCTGCTCCCTGCTGCCTCGTAGCGTCCGCGGTATGGGTCCGTATCGCCTTCGAATTCGAGTGGTACGTTCGGCAGTGGTTCGTTTTGAAAGGTCATCACGGTCTCCTGGAAGGGGAGCGCTTCGAGGATTGTCGCCCGCATCTCAGCGGTCGCTGTCGTGCCGCTGACGCGCTGGTTAGCGTATTCGCGGTAGCCCTCGTAGACACCAAAGACGAACAGTCTGTTCCTGACGACGGGTCCGCCGATTGAGCCACCGAACTGATTGAAGACCTCGCGGTTCTTACTTAGCTGGTTGCCGTCGTCGTCGACGTTCTTTTGGAATGGCTCGCGGGCGTTGAAGAGATGGGAACGGTAGTTCTCAAAACCGCTGCCGTGCCATTGGTTGGTCCCTTGCTTGCTGATCAGATTGATCGTGCCGCTGATGACGCCGCCGTTCTCGGCCTTCATCACGCCGCGCATGATCTGGACCTCTTCGACAGCTTCGATGCTCACGACGTCCATGTAGTTACGGCCGCCATATTGCTCTAGTGCGCGGCTTTCCGATGGGTTCGAGTTGGCGTCGGTGCCGTTGACGGTAACGCCCGTACTACTCTTGCCCATGCCGTTGACGCGCAGGCCGCCGCCTCCGACATCCACGCCGCTCGATAGCCTGAGGATGTTGGTGATGTTGCGTCGGCCTAGCGGTAGTTCAGCGACCTTCTGGTTGCTGATGCTCTCGGTCTGCTCCGAGGCTTGGGTTGAAATCAGCGGCGGTGCGCCTTCGACGGTCACCGTCTCGGTGAGCGCGCCAACTTCTAATGTGTGCTGCTGGCGGATGTTCTGTGAAGCCGCCAACGTGATTCCGGTGGCCTCGTAAGCCTTGAAGCCAGCCGTTTGGATGCCCAGCGTATAGGTTCCGGTCGGAAGTACGCTGAATAGAAAGTCGCCGTTCGCTCCTGATGTCGTGTTGTAAATCAGGCCCGTATCGTCGTTGGTCAGGGTGACCTCAGCACCCGGAATCACCGAGTTGCTTGTGTCTTGGACCGTGCCCGACAGGTTCGCTGTCGTGACCTGTGCCCAGGCGATTGAAGCCGAAAACAGCAACACTGCAAGTGCCGCTACTCCGCTTAACCTCTTGAATCGAAAAAGCATCATAGATACCCCCTATCCTTTCCCTCACCTGTTGTCTGTTGTCATCCGTCGGTTGGACCAATTCCGCCCGATCGGTTCTCTGTCTACTGCTCCAGTGTCGACTCCGCGCACAGTCACGCATCATCGCCACATCCCCTCAACACCTTTCGCCCGAGTCTCCTCCGGGCTATATCCCAATTCCGCGGATAGCTCTGCCGCCGCCCGCTTCACGGCTCCCAACCGCACCTTCATGATGCTTGGGCCTAAACGGTTGGCCGGACCCGCGATGCTCACTGCCGCCCTGACCCTGCCGGTCTGATCGAAAATCGGAGCGCCAATGCACTTCAGACCGTATTCGTGCTCCTCGTCGTCGACCGCGAAGCCTTGCCGCCGCACCTTCGCCAACTCTCGGGCCAGCTCCTTCTCGGTGGAGATCGTGTTTGTGGTGGAGCTCGTCAGTTCGCGGCTACTCAGGAAGAGCGCAAGCTCATCGGAATCGAGATCCGCCAACAGACATTTGCCAATCGATGAAGAGTGGGCGCCATTCCATTCGCCGACGTTAGAGGGCGTACGCAGCGTCTTGGAACTCTCGACCGCGGAGAGCGTAACAACGAGGCCGTCTCGCAGGACTCCCAGATGGGCCGTCTCACCCGTCTCGGCAACCAGTAGTGTCAGATAGCGTCCCGCTTGGGTGACCAGGCCGTCCCCGTCGCTCGCCTTGAACCCTAGCTCGACCAGCTTGGTTCCCAATCCGTACTTGCTCGTGAGTGGGAAGCGTCGAACATAAGCCCGCCGCTCAAGCGCTGACAACAGCCGATGCACAGTCGACTTGCTGAGGCCCAGGTCGTCAGTGATCTCCGTGAGGCCGAGTTCTGGACCGCGATCGGCCAAACATTCGAGAATGTCCCACGTGCGATCCAACACCTGCACCCCTGACTTCGGCACACTCTCCTTCATGGCCCAATACGTTCAGGAACAGTAGAAATCTGGAACATACGGTTCAAATAGCGGAACACCGCAGTGTAATGTTAGCGTTTGACATCGGCTTATACAACGTTACGAACCGTGCCGAACGTGCGTTATCGTACATGCGTCAACCGCGTATTTGGAGCGACCCCTACTATCTCGTTGTGGAGCCCTCATGAATTGTTCGTTCGGTCCGGGATCCACGAGGCTGGAGCTGTACGGCTATCCTGCATAAAGTAGCGCTACCAGCCCGCGATCGTGACACAACGATTTTCCCGCCGAAGGTCCCCGAAGGTGACAGTCAGGAAACCCATTCTCGACCAGAAACGTTCTCAACACCGGCCCTCTAAGCGGCGTGGCCGCCGATTTAGCTCTCAGCCACGGGGAAACCCTTGCACGCCCTGTTAACCTGAAATCAGAACGGCCCGCTCGAAAGAGCGGGCCATCTTCGTTTTCGCTGGAGAGTATCCCGAATTGCCACGATCACTGCCTGACAATCAACCCTGTTCGATTTCGCCTCATGGCCGAAAATGTCCGCAATATCAGCCTCAGATCAGTCCTAACTCAATGTATTCAACAACTTAGACCCCGATCCGCCGGACATTCGCGGACATCCACGGACAACAAGCGGACAGATACGGACAAATCAAGCCTTCAAATGGTCATCCCCGGTCAATGAGTGACACTTCACGCCCACTAAAGAACGCGCTTGCCTTCGTCGTCTACAAACTCGCCGCTCTTCCATAAGAGCGGTCCGGCGGACCTAGCAGCCCAAATCTCGTGTGCGGCAGGAGATCCGGCGCTGCGCGAGAAGATCGGAGCGTCCGCGATGGCCGTTTAAGTCCAGCTCCAGCCTTTGCGGAATGTTGGCTTGATGAACGCGTTGGCCTCGGCGTGGTTGGTGACCTTCATCTTGTCGTGGTCCCACTCAAGCTTACCTTCGAAACGCAGCGCCAAGACGCCCAGCAAAATCCACTCGGTGAACGGCCCCGCGACGGCAAAGTCCGACGCGGCTGGCGCACCGCCCTTCGCAGCACGTATCCAGTCGCGATAGTGACCGGGCGAGCGAGTCAGTAGCTCGGGTGGTCCCTTGTAATAATCCATCCGCTCGCGCGGGAGTAGCTGAACCGACTCGGCGTAGGTGTCGGTCGCCATGTAACCGTTTTCGCCGACAAACAGTGCACCGTTGGCCTGAGAGCGTGCCTCGAATTTGGCCACGTCTTCCGCCGTACGATCGCCCTCGTCGACGAAGTCTTGCAGCCTGCGAGGACTTATGGGGAGCAGGCGTTCGCCCTTGAGGTCGTGCGGACGATAGGCTGCGTGGGTCGCTCCGTCGTACCAGAAAACTTTCACCGCGGGCATGTTGCCGCGGGCTGGAAAATCAAAGCGGATCACCGACTTGGTCGGGAAAGTGTGTGGGTTCTTGCCTTCTTGGCTGAGTACTTCGACACTGGTCGGAGCGCCCAACATGAGCGCCATATTGGTGGAACCGAGGATGTGGCAGGCCATGTCGCCCAAGGCACCGCAACCGAAGTCATACCAGCCCCGCCAGTCAAACGGCGCGTACTCACGGCTATACGGACGGTCGTCGGCAATGCCAAGCCAAGTGTCCCAGTCCATCGTCCGCGGCACGGGCTGTTTCGCCGGAACTCGGTCGATTCCTTGAGGCCAGATGGGCCGGTTGGTCCATGCGTGGACTTCCGTTACCCCTCCGATCTCTCCAGACCAGATGATTTCCGCAGCCCGACGTGTGCCGTCCTCGGAGTAGCCTTGGTTCCCCATTTGAGTGGCAACGCCAAACTTCTCCGCCGCTTCGGTGAGTTGGCGAGCTTCCCAGATCGTGCGAGTCAGCGGCTTCTGACAATAGACAGCCTTGCCACGCTCCATCGCCCACATCGACGCCATCCCGTGCATGTGATCGGGCGTCGATACGATGACCGCGTCTATTTCGCGCTCCTGCTTGTCGAGCATCTTGCGGAAGTCTTTGTACCTCTTCGCCTTGGGATACTTTTCGAACGTCACGGACGCACGATCGTCATCCGGGTCCGCCAGTGCGACGATGTTCTCGGTCGCGCAGCCAGCGATATCAGAGCGCCCCTTGCCCCCCGCACCGATGGCGGCGACGTTAAGCTTTTCATTTGGCGACTTATAACCCAGCCGTCCCAGTTGAGGAACGGCGCCAAAGCCTCCCGCGGGGATAGCGGCGGTAAGTAGAGAGCCGAGGAAGAAATGGCGACGAGTGGTTTTCATTTTCGTAGTCCGTGGGAGCCCGTGAGCCGGATATTCTACTGCAGACCTAGCAACGACAGCATATCCTAGCTGCGGGCGCGCCGCAATGGTCCTCTCCTCTATATAACGGGCTGGCGTGCTGTTTGTCACGAGAGCGGTAGGCACCGCATCGTCCTCGCTCACAGCGGGATTCAGTATCTGCGTAGCCAGGAGGTCCAAATTGTCCGGTGATTGGGTCACGCATGGGCGCGGCCGTGGTCGCCTATGCCACAACCAAGGTGGACGACCCAGCAGCGATCGGAAGCGTGATACTCCTAGCACCGCCACCGTTACTCAACCCGGAAGACGGGCCGGGGAAGAAGCTCGTATTGGTATCTCTCCCAGATCGACTGGAAGAGAGCATCCGCCGATAGTTCGCGGAGTTTCCGTCACCCAAGTAGCTGGTTGTAATCGATCCCCCGAACCCGAATCCCGCTGTTCAGAGCCGAGAGACACAAGTGCTCGAAGAGATCCTGTCGTGCCTGGCGAGTGCGGACTTGTCCGCTTAGCGGGCAAGACGCACTACTCCCACAGACGGGGCAGGGTTTGAAGTTAGGCCGCCGCCCGACATCGTCTATTGCAACAGACGATGTCGGACGGACGGTTTGTGATCCCCTACTAAGCGAGGAATCACCTAAGTATTGGGCCGGCCCTGAGGAACTGCTCCCTCGTTACGCTGTTGGCATTTTGGTAGGCCAACTCACCGAAGGTTTGTTTCCCGACGTCTGGAGACGCTAGCTAACCTCACAAAAATCTAGCGTGCTTCTGATTTGAGGATGCACAGGGGTGGAAGCTTTCTTGGGGTATTTCGGAGTGGTGGTGGACGGAAGTCCTTTGTTTTGTTGGTGAAGATTTATTTTTTCGACCGTCACAACATCGGAACCCCATCATGGATGTCCTGTTCGGACCCTTCGTCGATTGGCCCAGAGTTGTTACATGTGTTAATTGCGAGGCTGTTTCAATGCATAGGAGATGGCACGGAAGAATCCTCCTGGAGGACAAAAGAAGCGAGGACGAGCCGCGGAGCGGCGCGCCTCGAGTCGTACCCAGGAGGATTCCATGGAGAGTGTCTACTACGTTGGACTCGATGTCCACAAGAAAACGATCAGCTACTCGGTAAAGACGGCGGCGGGAGAGAAGGTCGCGGCGGGCAGCATCGCGGCGACCCGAGCAGCTTTAACGAGTTGGGCCGAAGCGTTGCCGGGGCCGTGGGTCGGAGCACTCGAAGCAACACTATTCACCGGCTGGATCTACGACCATCTCGAAGCCCATGCCGTTGAGTTGCAAGTCGCCCATCCGGCGATGCTGAAGGCGATCAGCTGCGCCAAGAAGAAGAACGATCAAATCGATGCCGAGAAGATCTGCGATCTCGTGCGTTGCGATCTGCTGCCGGTCAGTTACATGGCGCCGCCCGAGATTCGCCAGCTGCGGCGCGTCCTGCGCTACCGCAACCTGCTGGTGCAACAAGCGGTGCGGCTGAAGAATCGCATCGGCGGGGTGCTGATGGAGTGCGGCGAGGAGTATGTCAAGAGTCGGCTGCACGGCAAGTCGTACTTCTATCAGTTGCTCGACGGCTTGGAACATACGCCCGAGTCGGCGATTGAGCTGTTGGCGATTAGTCGTGGCATGCTGGAGACGTTTCAAGACCTCGAACGGCGTCTGCTGAAAGGGCTGGAGCGGCATCCGCTGTTGGCCGAACGGGTGGAGCTGTTGAGGTCGATTCGCGGCGTGGGCGAAGTGACGGCGCTGACCTGGGCGCTGGAGATTGCCGAGGCAGAACGCTTCGGCTCGGTCCGCTGCGCGGTGAGCTACTGCGGGCTGTGCGCGGCGCAACGTGAGTCAGCAGGCAAGGACCAACGCGGACCACTATCGAAGCAACGCAACAAACACTTGCAACGGGTGTTGGTCGAGGCGGCGAAGCTGGCACCACGCTTCAATCCGGAACTCAAGGCTGTGCATGAACGTGAGTTACTGCGGGGATCGCGCAACCGCGCGACGCTGGCGGTGGCGCGCAAGCTGGTCGATTACCTGTTGGCGGTTGATCGTTCGCGGAAACCGTTCACGCCACGGGCGCGAGCGGCCTGAAGGAGAACAAGATTCCGAGCGAAGTCGGAGACAAGCCGCCCGTCGGTCCTCGCGAATCTGGGACTGCGCGAAGGCCGCAAGGCCCGATGCGACCGCTGAGGCTGTTTCGAGGCCGGCGGGCTATTACCCACACTGAAACTTCCGCGACGGTGGACTCAAATCCACCCGATGCGGCTCACGGATGTCTCGGAATGCCTCCGGAATGCCTGAACATTGCGCTGTGCCGCAGCTTGCGTGAAGCGGTCGGGCCGGAAGTCGACATCATGTTCGACGCCTTCATGGGGTGGGATCTGAACTATGCGGGCGACTGGTGCCGTGCGGTGGAACAGTATCGTCCCCGGTGGTTGGAGGAGGCGTTCCACGTCGACAAGATGGAGAGCTTCGCGGCGCTGGCGCGTGAGACGACAATTCCTATTGCGACCGGCGAGCATTTTTACGGTCGCTGGGAAGTGCAGCGCTTCTTGCGAGCGGAGGCGATCAGCGTAGTGCAGGCCGACCCCGAATGGTGTGGTGGCACGAGCGAGTTGGTCAAGATTTGCAACATTGCCTCGGCGTTTGACGCACATGTGATTCCGCACGGGCACAATATCCACGCCGCAATGCATGTGTCTGCGAGCCAGTCTCCGATGACCTGTCCGCTGAACGAAGTTCTGATCAAGAAGATGCGGGATTACTACTTCTTCGACAAGTTCCCGCCGGTGGTCGTCGATGGTCACCTGGATTTGTCGGATCGTCCGGGCTTCGGCATGGAGCTTGACGATTCCAAGATCGAGTCTCGTGAGTTGATGGACTGGGCCTAGGCCGATACATCGGCAAGAGTAGCGACCCGTTTCAGGGGTCATTTCCTACAAGTCCTGCTGGCTCAACCGGTCAACGCAACACAAGCGTTAAAACGTTCTGCTGGGGTTTCAAACACCAGCGTCTTGCGGGGCCGTTCGTTCAGCCTCCGCGCAATCTTGTCTAGATGTTCTTGCGAGTGTACTGATAAGTCGGTTCCCTTGGGGAAGTACCGCCTCAACAGTCCGTTCGTGTTTTCGTTCGAGCCGCGTTGCCAGGGACTCTGCGGATCGCAGAAGTAGACAGCAATGTTGGTCGCCTGAGTGAACCGTTTGTGGTCGGCCATCTCCCGTCCCCGATCCCAGGTCAGTGACTGGTAGAGTTCGCCCGGCAGCTGCCGGGCGTGTGCGATCAGCGCCGAGATGACGGTTGCCGTGTCCTTGCCCGAGACCTTCACCAACATCACGTAGCGGGTGTGACGCTCAACCAGCGTCACGATATGGCTGTTCTTTGCTCCTGCTATCAGATCGCCTTCCCAGTGACCGGGTACGGTGCGACCTTCGATCACAATCGGGCGCTGGTGGATGGAGATCATGTCGGCGATCTGACCCTTGCTGTGGCCTTTGCGGGTGGCGTGTCGGGAGCGGCGAATCGAGCGCCGCGAAGGGAGATGCCGCGTCAGTCCCTTCTCCAAAGCCCCGCCAGGCTGGACGTACAGGCCGCGATAGATCGTTTCGTGTGACACGTAACGCGACTCATCTTGCGGGTTGGTACGTCTCAGCCAACCGGCGATCTGTTCGGGAGCCCAGTGCTCTCGGAGCTTCTCTTCGACCAGTCGGCACAACCGCGGACAGCAGGCCAACCGACAGCGTCTGGGACGCCGCGCTCGACCCCAGGCCCGCTCCTCGGCCTCGGTTGCCCGATAGGCACTGCCACCTCCGTTGCGGCGGACCTCCCGACTGACTGTCGATGCCGCTCGCCCCAGTTGTCGGGAGATCGATCGCATCGATCGTCCTGCTGCAACGCCTCGGGAGATCTCTTCTCGTTCAGCCAAGGTCAGCGCCAGCGGCGAGCGACAACGTGGCCGAGGACGGATGCCGCCATAGGGCGCAAGCTGCCCATAGACCGACCCTCCTTCCTTGCCGAATAGGCGTCCAATCGCCTTCATCGACTCTCCGCGAGCCCAGCGTTCCCACATCTCCGCCCGCTGAGCCTCGGTGTAGCCTCGCGCTACCCGCTCTTTCCTCTTCTTTCTTCGCATCCACTTCTCCTTCTTCGGTGAAGTGTTGCATCGACCGCTTGAACCCACCCCCACTAGTCGGTGGATATACACGGACACCCCTCCTGCTTTTCTTCTTTAATCGCAATGTTGTCAACAGTTTGGAGGGTCGTGCCGATCGGAACTGTAATTGCGTAGACGACGTGCAACCGAATGAAGTCCGCAGATTTTTGGATGTTGTCTCGTCCGTATTGTAACTTCCCGAGCCCAACGAACCTGACATTCAATTAGGGCTCAGCCCGAAGAGCGCGTGTATCATCTTGACAGTCGCATTTGCAGCAAACGCCTGTCACGACCAAAGCCCGAGAGGAGCATAGCGATGTCGAGTAAGGAACTGTTGATTCTTGCAGGTTCGTTGATCATCCCGCTAGCCCTAAAAGCGCAAGCGCCATCTGTCACCGGCTCTGGCCGAACCGGCAGAGATGTCCCGAGGCGTTGCAGCGAGACAATCGAAGCGATCAATCTCCCGTGTGCTGGGGTGCTCACCATCGACCGAGCGTTCTGGAGGAATCTCCGATGACGCGGTGCGGACACATCACGCGCTCAGGCTTCTATCGATCAGCCCTATTTCTGCTGTCACTGACTGCGGCTTTGGCGATGCACGCCCAAGACAAAAAGATCACGACGGAAGAACTTATTTCGCGCCATCTCGAATCCGTCGGCCCTGCCGAGGCGCGTCAACGACTAGAGTCCAGAACTTATGTTGGCGAAGGAGCCTGGCGCCTGTTCGTGGGCGGTGTCGGCCAAGTATCTGGACAGGCGTCATTCGTCTCATCGAAGGGTACGTGTGACTTTAGATTCGATACCGGTGACAACACGGCGTTCTTCGGAGAGCGATTTAGCTTTGACGGCGAGGACACGTTCGTGAAGCGAGCCTTTCAAACCGAATACTCCGTCTTGGGCCGCTTCATACAAAGAAATACTCGTATCTTGGACCAGGGCTTGCTCGGGGGTACCGCGAGTCTAAGTTGGGCCCTGCAGGATGTGGCTGGAAGGAGAGCGAAGGTTAACTACCGTGGCTTGAAGGATGTCGACGGACGCTCACTCCACCTTCTAGAATATCGACCCAGGAGGGGCGCGGGGAACCTCAAAATTGAGCTGTATTTCGAACCCGAAACCTATCGTCACGTGCGTACCGAATATCGCGTCAGCACTCCAATGTTGAGCGGGAGTGGGCGCCTTCGACTGCAGAACACCTTCGCCATATCCCGTTTGACCGAGACGTTCGACAACTTTCAACCGGCAGACGGAGTCACGTTACCGGTGCTGTGGAAATTGAGACTGGACACGTACGAAGACGGTCAGAGAGGGCATTCACACGAGTCGGAGATGGAGTTGACTTTTAAACAAATACATCACAATGAGCCTAAACGAGTTCTATAGCGCTACAATTCCCCAATTGTGATGGTCGGCCAGACAATTAGCCACTACCGCGTCGTCGAGAAGCTCGGCGAGGGGGGGGATGGGTGTCGTTTTGAACGACCGGTCTGATAGGTAACACTCTAAACCGGACGGATGGGTAACAGTATAGGCGGTGGTCAGTGGCCCCCGCGGGGGCCACTGACTGCCGAGCCGAGCGGCCACAGTACGCGGTTGGCGGCGTCGAACAAGGCGAGTTCCACCGGACCGAACCAGATCTGCCAAATGGCTTCGTCCACTTCGACTAGCCCGACCAACTCGCGAGCCAACGCTTCACTCAGGAAGTACTTCTCGCCGAGGAACTTGATGCGTCCGTCGTGGCGCACTCGTCGGCGCTCCCAGTGCCCCGGGTAATCCAGATCAGCAAGCTCGCTGGGATAGGCGCGTGTTGCTGGTGCATAGAACGCCGCCGGGGGCCGCTGTCTCAACGCTTCATGCGGACGTTCTTGGTTGTATTCATGACGAAAGAGGTCGAAGCGGCGCTGCTGTCGGCGACGATCGCCAGCCGGAGGTCTCACTGTCTCGGCTTTGAGCGTGCGGTGTAGCCGCTCGTGGCGACCGTTCTGCTGCGGCTTGCCCGGCTCGATGCGCTCCACCGCAATGCCCAGCTTCAGCCACCAGACGTTCAACCGGCTCAAGCGTCCGGTGCCGATGGAGGCGAACGGCGAACCGTTGTCTGAGCGTATCCTTCGTGGCAGCCCGCGCTCCAGAAACAACCGCTCCAAGCCTCGGCGGGCCTCGGCGTAGGATGTGCCCACGTGTGCGGTGCAGTTGAGCAGGAAACGACTATATCCGTCGACGACCGTTAGCGGATAACACAGCACGCCGTCGCCGGTGCGAAACTGCCCCTTGTAGTCGATCGTCCAGAGGTCGTTGGGCGCTTCGGGTTCGCGCAACGGACTGGGTGCCGCTTCGGCCAGTCGCCGCATCCGCTTGCGCCCGCGAACGAGTCCGGCTCGCTTCAGCGCGTCGCCGATCGTCGACGCCGCTGGCCAGCTTGTCTGTGACTCTTTCGACTCCAGCCAGGCCCTGAGCTTCTTCGGCCCCCAACTCGGATGCTGCCGACGCGCTTCTATCACTCGTCGCTCGACCGACTCGGGTATCCGACCGGGCTGACGGTGTGCCGCGTGCGAGCGGTCTTCCAGCTCTGGCCAACCGCCTTGACGGAAGCGTTCTAACCACTTGTATCCGGTCCTGCGGCTGATCCCGTAGAGTCGACACAGCGCCGCCACGTTCGTCGCCGCCCCCGCTCGCAGCCAGTCTTCAATGAATCTCTTGCGTTCTTCCATCGGATAGGTCTCCTTCCATGGCATCTCGCCATGGTGTTACCTATCCGCCCGGTCTAACCTGTTACCCTTCCGCCCGGTCTGTACAGTTTACAAGGCCGAGGACACCACGCTCGAACGCACCGTCGCGCTCAAGTTCCTCGCCCAGCATCTTCTCAACGACGAAGAAGCGAAGGCACGCTTCCTACGAGAGGCCAAGGCGGCCGCCGCGCTCGACCATCCCAACATCTGTACCGTCTACGAGATAGCCGAAGCCGACGGTAAGACCTTCATCGCGATGGCCTTCCTCGAAGGCGAGTCGCTCGAAGAGCGCATCGCGAAAGGGCCACTCTCCCTCAAAGACGCACTCGACGTCGCTCGACAAGCCGCTGATGGGCTCGAAGCCGCCCACGAGAAAGCCGTCGTCCATCGTGACGTTAAGCCAGCCAACATCATGGTTGATGCCAAGGGCCGGGCAACGGTGATGGATTTCGGCTTAGCGAGGCTCACGGAAGCATCTCGCCTCACCAAGGTGGATACAGCCATGGGCACTGTCGCTTACATGTCGCCCGAACAAGCCCAAGGCATGGAGGTAGACTATCGCACCGACATTTGGGCGCTCGGCTGCGTGCTCTACGAGATGGTAGTCGGCGTGAGGCCGTTTCGGGGCGAATACGACCAGGCGGTGTTGTACTCGATCCTCAACGAGGAACCGGAACCGATGACAAGCCTGCGCACAGGCGTGCCGATAGAGTCGGAGTCGATCGTTGGCAAGTGCCTGACCAAGGAGAAAGAGGATCGTTACGGCGCAATAGCGGAATTGGGCCGAGACCTACGAATTCTGGCGGACAAGCTCAAGTCCGGGACGGGCCACTCACGGCTTGAGCCCCAAAAGCTGCACTCCGCGGCCCAAGAGCGCCCGATTGGCTGGAAACAGTGGGTGCCCTTGTGGTCGGCCTTAGCCGCTGGACTTCTGGTCGCTGGCCTTTTTTGGGGCTTCGGCGGGTCGGATGTGCCCGAATCAGATCTCGTAACTCGACTCCATCTCAATCTGCCCGACCTGAATCAATACGCAGCACTCAGGACCGTTTTCACACTATCGCCAAACGGCAGGAGTTTGGTGTTTGAGGCCAACGAGATGCTCTACCTCCGCGAGATGGGGGAACTCGATGTCTCTCCGATCCCGGGCACAGAAGGCGGCTATGGCCCTTTCTTTTCGCCGGACGGTGAGTGGCTGGGATTCTTTACTTCGTCGCAGCTCAAGAAGGTATCCATGCAAGGCGGCGCCCCGACGACCTTGGCAAACGTCGCCAACGCCAGCACCGGAGTCTGGTCCCTCAACGGCGACATCATCTTTGGTGTTCGCGGGCCTACGGGCCTCAAGAAGATCTCAGCAACAGGAAGCGAGCCAGTTGAGGATTTCACGACGCCGCAAGAGGACGAGGTTGATCATAACTCACTGACCTTACTGCCGGATGGCGACACGGTCGTCTTTGGCATTCTGCTCGGTGACATGATCGGCTGGGACGGAGCGGACATTGTTGCGCAGTCACTGACGACCGGCCAGCGGAAGCTCCTGATCAGCGGCGTCGGTGGTGGTGCACAGTTTGCCGCCAGCGGTCATCTGATCTACGCACGGGCGGGAACGCTGCTGGCTGTGCCATTTGACGCGACACGATGGGAGGTCACGGGCGAACCAACACCTGTGCTTGAAGGCGTCAGACACGGTATGGCTGCACAGTTCGCACTCACACAAGACGGAACGCTTGCCTATATTGCCTCGGCCGCTGGCGGCGGTCGGTCGCGTGCCCTCGTTTGGGTAGACCGGGAAGGTCGAGAGCAAGCGGTTGGGCTGGAGCCCGGCGTCTACTACTACCCCAGAATCGCGCCCGACGGCTTGAGCTTGGCCATGTCCGTGGCAGGACAGGACCTGAATATCGATATCCTTGTTTACGACCTGGAGAGAGGCGTACTCAAGAGAACGCTCACCGAATACCTGGGCGCCGATTGGGGGCCGATCTGGAGCCCAGACGGCAAGCGGGTGTTCCATGTTTCGGACGAAGATGGCGGCAAGCTAGTTTGGAAGGCGGTAGATGGTTCGAGCGAAGGGGTGCTGATGGAAACTTGGCTGGCGCCGCATTCGGTATCGCCGGATGGATCGTGGCTGGTGTACACAGAGGACAACAGGGAGAGCGGACGCGACATCGGGGTCATCTCTCTCAATGGCGACGCGACACCGCGTACTCTGCTAGGCACGCAGTTTTTGGAGGATGCTGCGGTTATTTCTCCTGACGGCCAATTTCTTGCTTACTCTTCCACGGAGTCGGGCCGAAGCGAGATCTATGTGAGTCCCTTCCCTGCGGTCGATCAAGATCGTTGGCCGGTCTCGCGCAATGGTGGAACGTACCCAGCTTGGTCACGGGATGGCAAGGAACTCTTCTACCTCAATGACGGCGCAATGATGGCGGCGCGCAGAGCCGCTTCGCCCGACCTCAGTTGGAATGAACCCACGGAGCTATTCTCGGGCGACTACGTTCAGTCAGATGTGTTCGAGAGGCCATACGACGTTGCACCCGACGGTCGATTCTTGATGATGAAAAGCGTGAGCGGATCCCGCCCGGGAGAAATTACGGTGGTCCTCAATTGGTTCGAGGAACTCAAGCGCCTCGTGCCCACGAATTGAACCTGACTCGAACTGGTACGAAGAGTTCCACGCCCGCAAGCGGTAGCAATCCACGACATTTTCCAGGCAGATCGCCCGTGGAGAGCCGCTTTCGAAAGGTCCTGCCAACTCATTCGGGAGAAAGTTTTTTCGGTGCGGAGAGAACGATACATCCGTTGATTTCGGGCCGACCGTGCGTCAACGAGTTCTATAGCGCTACAATCCCATCGTCGAGAAACTCAGCGAAGGCAGACCAGTTCGTACGTCGGCCATGAAAATCGACTATTCTAATTTCGCCGAGTTGGCCAAACGGAAATCCTAGACCAAACCACCCCTAGTCATGACAATCTCAAAGCTGTTATCAATCTTCATCGCGGCTGTCGCCGCATTGGCCAGCGCGCCGCCAAGCTGTTTCGGTCAGCTCTACCAGAACCAATACCAGATGGTTGACGGTTGGGCGCAACTACCTGACGGCAGGAGCATGGGTGCGGTCGGTGGAGTGACGATGGACCCGGACGGCGAACACCTTTGGGCGGTCGTGCGCTGCGACGCGACCGCACCGGAGCGGTTCGGAAACGAGTGCCTCGATTCGGACTTGGATCCGGTCCTCAAGTTCAATATGGATGGCGAGCTCGTCGAGAGTTTCGGCGGTGGAATGTTCATCTGGCCCCACGGGATCCACATCGACCCGAGTGGAAATGTCTGGGTGACAGACGCTGTTGCCGAGAACAGGACGCCTGAAGGCACGAGAGGCCACCAGGTCATCAAATTCAGCTCGACCGGAGAGGTCCTCATGCGGCTCGGTACGCCGGGCAAGGCTGGCAGCGGGCCGGACCACTTCAACTCCCCGGCCGACGTCGTGACGGTTGAAAACGGAGACATCCTCGTCGCTGACGGCCACGGTGTCGATGGCAACAATCGCATCGTCAAGTTTTCGAGCGATGGGACCTATCTCATGTCTTGGGGGAAGACCGGCTACGGCCCGGGTGAGTTTCGGGTTCTGCACGCGATCGCCGTCGACAACAGTGGACGGGTGTTCATCGCCGACCGGAATAACAACCGGGTCCAGATCTTCGATCAGCAAGGGGAGCACTTGGCGACATGGACACAGTTCGGACGTCCGAGCGGGATCTTTTTCGATGACCACGGCAAGATTTACGTCGCCGACTCCGAGTCGGATAATGTGCAGAACCCTGGTTGGCACGTGGGTCTTCGGATTGGCGATGCGCAAACCGGATGGGTGGAGACTTTCGTGCGCTTCCCCTGGTCGGATCCGAAGCTGACCCGTGGTTTCGGAGCCGAGTTCGTCGCGGCTGATGCCGACGGCAACCTCTACGCTGGTGAACCGTTTGTCAGGACGATTAGGAAGTATATTCGCGCCCAGCCGTGAGCAGTAGAGGCTAGCAGCCAGTCAAAGTAAGCTGACGCATTTAGGATTAGCTACTCCGGCAGTGCCAGAGCTACCAATTCTGCCTCGTAACCAGCCTGAGCGACGGCGCAGATGATGTACTGTCTGCCCTCGTGCATATAGGTCATCGGCGCGGTGTTCGTGGTGGCCGGCAATTCGACGCGGCCGACCTCCTCGCCTGTACTCTTGCTTACGGCGTGAAACCAAGGGTCGCCGCGCCGTCCTTCGCCGTAGAAGAGCAGCGTTTTCGTCGTCAGGATCGTGGCGTGCGAGCGCTTGCCGGTCTGCGGGAGGTCTACGCCCTGGACCGCCGGGTGGTTCTTGAGAGACTCCGGCGTGTCGCCGTTCGGGATGCGCCAAACGTGGTCGCCGGTGTTGAGGTCGATGGCGACGATACTGCCGTAGGGCGGCTTCAGTAGCTCAAGACCCTGCGGACCACGGATGCCGCCTGGACCCAGCGAGACGTAGCCGGCGTTCGACCCCTTCGACGGACCTGGAACCATCGAGATGACGCTGTGTCCCCGCTCGGTCGCCACGTACAGCATCCCGGTCTCGGGATCGATAGAAGATCCGCCGGGGATGTTCGCGCCGCCGTTGGCGCCGGGTACGACGAACGTGCCTTTCTTGCCGTCTAGACCTTCAGCGAGCGAAGGCGGTGTAAAGATATCTCCCATGCGGTATTGCCGTGCGATGTCGAGCGCTTGCTGGCGCAGTTCGGGCGTGAAATCGATGAGGTCGTCCTCGTTCATGCCCTGCTTTTCAAATGCCGCCGGTCTCGTGACGAAAGGCTGGGTCGCCGCCGTTCGCTCGCCGGGAACATCCGAGGGCGTCGCGGCACGCTCTTCGATAGGCCACACCGGTTCGCCAGTCTCTCGGTTGAAGACATAGGCCCAGCCCTGCTTGGTCGTCTGCACGATGGCTGGAATTCGCTGGCCGTCCACGGTAATGTCGACTGCCTTGGGCGCATTGGGGTTGTCGTAGTTCCAGACGTCGTGGTGTACCAATTGGAAGTGCCAGGCCCGCTCTCCGGTCTCGACATCGAGCGCGATCAAGCTCGTGCCGTAGAGGTTGTCTCCGAGACGATCGCCGCCGTAGTAGTCATTGGAGGGCGTGTCGGTGGGGATGAAAACGAGGCCACGTTCGGAATCTGCCGAGAGCGGCGCCCAGGCCGAGATATTGCCGATGTAGGTCGAGGAATCGCCTTCCCAGGTCTCGTGGCCGAACTCGCCCGGCTGCGGCAAGACGTGGAAGATCCACTTCATCGTGCCAGTCTTCGCGTCGTAACCACGAATGTGCCCCGGTATGTTCTCCTTCTTGTTGGGATAGTAGCCGCGGTCGTGGGAGTTACCTACCACGATGACGCCATTGACGACGATCGGCGGGGCCGATGACGTGATATCACCGCTGTCGAGCACGCCACGGTCCGCATCGACCGGATAGTCGCCCAAGCCCAGGTGCAGATCGACAATGCCGTTGATTCCGAAATAGGGGATCGGTTGGCCAGTCGCGGCGTCGAGCGCCACCATGTAGTAGCCTGGCGTGACCAGGTAGATGATGCCGCGCCCATCGACCTCGGCGTAGGCGACGCTCTTGCCGTAGTTCTTGCGCGTGGACGCCTGCCAGCGCGGGTTGTCCTTCATTCGCCACATCCAAAGCGTCTCGCCGGTCGCGGGGTCGATGGCGACGACAGTGCGGCGCTGCCCGGCCACGGTGTAGAGTGTGCCGTTGACGTAGAGCGGCGTGGCCCGGTAGATGAAGTCAGGCGTCGGCCCGTAGTTGGCTGCCCTCCATCTCCAGGCCACCTCCAGATCGATCACGTTGTCGGCGTCGATCTGATCGACCGGTGAATAGCGGGTGCTGCGCTCGTCGCCGCCCCAGTAGCGCCACTCGCCGTTCTCGGTTCCGATTTGAGCATGGGCGGGGATCGTCCACGCTGCTGTGAATATCATCAGGCAGCACATCCGCAGGACGATCGCCTTTTTGGTCTGAGCGGTTGTTGTCATGGTTTTACCTGTGCTTTGGGAACGCCCTCAATGCGGATCAGCTTGAGCTTCCGGGTGAGGCTCGGCAAGTCCGTCTCTCCCGCCGGAAGCCCGTTCAAGCTAAACAAGTACGCCAGTACGGCGGCATAATCCCGCCTTTTGAGACTACTTGGATTGTCCTCGGGCATCGTCGTGCGAATTACATCAAACGGGGCATCGGCCGTTTGGCCGGACCAGGCGTCGATGAAACCGGGGCCGGTGAACTGCTCGCGTTGATGGCACCCGCTGCACGACTTTTCATAAACCGCCGCGCCGCGCTCGGCCTGAGCGGTCGTAAAGATCCCGTCGCGCAGCGACGCGGGTGCGTCAGCTGAGTCGGACGTCTGCGCCATACTCGGCCGCGCTAGCGCCAGAAGCGACAAAGCAAGAACGGCTGTGGCATTGAAAATGATCCCCATTGGTCTCGTTGCCGGATTAGTGATAGCACTATCCGAGCTGCGTTGTCACGAATGAATCTTGGTTCAAGTGCGACCCTGATTCCGCTATCCCGCCAGCCGCCTCGGGGCATCGAGCGATCTGGTGGGCGAAGTCCAGCGCCTTTCGAAGTTTTCGGGGTCCCAGTGCCGGGATGTCATGTCCCGTTCCCAATCCGGAGTCCGCTGTGTCATGTTCCTAGACACAAACCCTAGGAGGGCCGATGCGAACACGAGTTTTCGTCATCATCGGTGTGGCAATCGGGCTGGTCGCCCTGACCAGCGCACCGCCAGCAGCAGCGCAGCTGCCCCTGGCACCTGTCCGTGGAGCCGGTCTCACCGTGACCCCAGCCTTTGAGGGCTGGTACGTGAATCCCGACGGCACCTTCAGCATTTCCTTTGGGTACTACAACAGGAACTCCGACGAGACGCTAGAGATTCCCATCGGCGCGGATAACTTCATTGAGCCTGGAGATCTGAACCAAGGGCAGCCGACAACATTTCATCCGGCTCGGCACTGGGGCGTCTTCGCTGTAACGGTGCCCGCGGATTTCGGAAACCAGCGGGTCGTATGGACCCTCAAGATCCGCGGCGAAACGTTCTCGATCCCGGGCAGTTTGAAACCGGACTGGCAGATCGATGCGTTGAAAGGAGAGGTGAGTTCCGGCAACACGCCCCCTGTTCTCAAGTTTGACGCAGCCGGTCCTGAAGGGCGCGGTCCCGGTGGCGTCGCGGTTGGGCCACTTCGCACTTTGACAGACGAACCGCTGAAGCTGGCCGTGTGGGTCGCCGATGATGGCAGACCTTCAGGGACTGTCCGCGCGATGAGCGACGAAAACATGCCGGTGACGCTGAAGTGGTTCAAGCATCAGGGACCTGGCGCTGTCACCTTTGATGTGCCGACCACCGAGGTACTCGGCGAACCCGTGGCAGGCGAGGCGAGTACAATGGCGACCTTCAGCGCACCAGGAGAGTACGTACTCCGGGTGCGCGCCAACGATGCGTCAGGCGTTGGCAACGCAGGCCACGCCCAATGTTGCTGGACGAACGGTTTCGTGATGGTCACAGTCACCGAACAATGAGAAGGAGGAGAGGGTCATGACATACACAATGTTTTACCGAGCGATTCCCGGCGGCATAGCCACCGCTGTACTGACCCTCAGCCTGCTTCTGGGGCTTCCGGGCAACGGGATCGCAGCGGATCAGCCCGCGGAAGAACTCACCTACGCCAAGCACGTGGCACCGATCTTCCAGGAGAAATGCCAGGACTGCCATCAGCCGAACTCCATCGCTCCCATGTCGCTCTTGACCTATGAAGAGGTGAAGAGTTACGCGCCAATGATCCGAGCCAAGGTGGCGGCAAGGGTGATGCCACCCTGACATATCGACAGGACGGTCGGAATCAAGGAATTCAAGAACGACCGGGGTTTGACCGACGAACAGATCGAGACCATCGTCGGATGGATCGACGCGGGCGCGCCCTTCGGCGACAAGTCTGACTTGCCACCCCCCGCCGAATTTCCAGATCCTAACCGTTGGCAGTTGGCCGATCGGTTCGGCGAGCCCGATCTCATCGTCCGTTCAGAGCCGTATACCCTCGCTGCACACACGCAGGACAAGTGGTTTAGGCCAGTCGTTGAGACAGGACTTACAGAGGCGCGCTGGGTGCGGGCCATCGAGATGAAACCTTCGTATCCTGATGGCCGCCGAATTGTCCATCATGCGCTTGCTTTTCTTGAGCAAGACGAGGAAGGACTCACAAAGCTAGCCAGTACTGCCGAAGAACGAGGTGTGATGGGTGCTGATCTCTTTATGGAGTGGGCAGTGGGCAAGGTCGGGGAGATTTTCCCGCCTGACGCCGGGAAACTGATGCTACCCGGCGCGCGCATCCGCTGGGAGGTCCACATGCACGCGGTGGGCCAAGAGGTTGTGGACGACGTGGTCGAACTCGGACTGTACTTCTATCCCAAGGGAGTTGTGCCGAAGAATCGGACCATGCTGAAGTTCTTCGATGCACGTGGCCCCTCGGGCCTCGATATCCCTCCTGGGGAGATTGCGGTGACCCAGCAATTTCACGTCTTGCCAGCACCGGCTCGAATTGAGAACTTCCAGCCGCACATGCATATGCGGGGCAAGCAAATGACCATGGAGGCGATCTATCCGGACGGCCGCCAGGAACTCCTGAGCTCCGTGAACAACTTCCAGTGGAACTGGCACGTCAACTATATCTATGCCGACCATGTGGCCCCGTTACTGCCGCAGGGAACGACCTTGGTCATCACCGCCTGGCACGACAATACGGCAGATAACCCGAACAACCCGGATCCCGAGCAATGGGTCGGATGGGGTGACCGAACAGTCGATGAGATGGCTCACGCCTGGGTCGACGTGACGTACCTCGAACAGGAGGATTTCGACAAGGAGGTCGCCGAGGCCGAGGCGGCCACCTCGGAGGAATAGCCATACTGGCGGCGCCTAATCCATGAGGAGCGCCGGCAGCCACAAGACGACCTGCGGAAACAGCGTGCAAACGAGCATCACGGCAACATTGGCCGCCAGGAACGGCGCGGCGCCGCGAAAGATCGACCCGATTCCTAGTCTTGAGATAGCCGCGCAAACATTCAGACAGTTGCCCACCGGCGGCGTGCAGGCTCCGACGGCCAAGCCGGAGACGAGGATCACGCCGAACTGAATCGGCGATACTCCCGCCGCCTCTAATGCCGGCAGAAATACCGGGGTCAACAACAGGATCGCCGGGCTGACATCGATGACGGTCCCCGCAACGAGGATAATGACGTCGATGACGAGGAGCGTTGCAAGGGGTCCCAGCTCAAGGTTGGTTACCGCCGCCGCGATCGATTCCGGTATGCGTTCGAGCGCCAGAATCCAGATGTAGACCTGCGAGAAGGCGATGATCATCATGATCTTCGCGCTCGTGAGCGCAGCTTGCCGCAGACAGTCGCGAAAGCCTTGGAGAGTCAAGACCCTCGTGATTGCGAACCCCACGGCCATCGCGTACACGACTCCCAACGCGGCGGATTCGGTCGCGGTCGCCACGCCAAAGACGACCGTACCGACGATGACGAGAGGCATGGCCAACACGGGCGCCGACCGCGCGGTCTCCCCGAGCGCATGCCGCCAACCAGGGACTACTGTCTCTCGCGGATAGTCGCGGCGGTGTGAGACGGCGAGCACGATTGCCAACTGGAGCATACCGATCAGGACTCCGGGAATCGCGCCCGCGAGAAATAAGCGTCCCACGGACTCTTGGGCCACAACCGCGTAGAGAACCATCGGGATGCTAGGCGGAATGATCATGCCCATCGTCGAGGAGGCTACGGTAATGCCGGCGGCGAAGGCCGGAGGGTAACCGCGTTTCTCCATCTCGGGAATCAGCACGGACCCAATGGACGCCGTGTCGGACGCGGACGAACCCGAAATCCCGCCGAAGAGCATGCTCGCTGCCACGTTCACCAAGCCCAACCCACCCTTCAATCGACCGACGAAGAGCGCGCTGAACTGCAGCAGTCTGCGGGTAATCTCGGCCGCGTTCATCACGAGTCCCATCAGGATGAACAGCGGCAAGGCCAGTAGCGCGTAAGAGTCCATACCCGCGAATAGCCGCTGGGGAAGGGCCTGCATCAGCGCGGGATCCTCGACCAGAAAGAACGCCAACGCCGAGAGCCCTAACGAATAGGCGATCGGTACGCCCGCGAGAATCAGAAGGGCCAAGACGGCAAGCAGAAGCCACATCTACGTCGACTCCTCCCCGCGTAAGGTTCTTCGTATTCCAATGAGGCAGTAGAGCGTTGCCAGCACGCACCCAAGCGGCACGGCGAGCTGCGCTACGAAGCGCGGCGTCTGCGTGGCGGGCATCAGATAGCCACCCGTCACCGCGATCCACTCCACGCTCTGCCACGCGATGACGCTGTGCAGCAGCGCAACAGCCGCAAACGATACAATCCCCGCAGTGCGGCGCGCAGCTGGACGGAGTTTGTCGACGACGACCGTGATCGCAATGTGCTCACGCCGTCCGATCTCGACCGCGGCGCCGAGCGCAGTCGTGTACACGAATAACACCGTCGCGATCTCATTGGCTCCGACGATGCCCGCGTTGAAGACGTAGCGGAGCAGCACCAGCACGGAGATGACGGAAAGAATCCCGAGTAGGCACATCGAAGCAACGGCTTCGAGAGCGCGGGATGTCCAGGATTCGAGCTGGTCGAGAGTGGGCACCTTACTGTTCGCCGCGCGCGACCCTGCGCGCCTCCTCCACTTCCGCCGGGCTGAAGTATCCCTTCTCGATGAACTGCTCGTAGACGGTCTCGGCTAACTCGCGAAAGCGTTGCAGCTCGTCCCCGGTGACATAGCTGACCTCCATCTCGCCTGAGAGCCTGTCGAGGTAGTCGCCCTCGGTCTCGCGATTGAGCTGATCGCTGAAGCGAATCGTCTCCCTGGCGACCTCGTCGAGAATCTCCTTCAGGTCATCCGGCAACGCTTCGTACCAGGCCAAGTTGATGAGGAACGGATCGGGGCCTGTGGAGTAGTTCGTGATAGTCAGAAATTTCTGCACTTCGTGAAGCCGCATGTCCCAGATATTGGACAGTGCATTGTCCTGACCGTCGATGACCCCGGTCTGGATCGCTTGGTAGACCTCGACGAAGGCGATCTCCTGCGGATTGGCTCCGAACGCGCGGGCGGTCGCCACGTAAATCTCCTGCGGTGGGACACGCATCTTCAGGCCCCTCAGATCCTCCGGCCGACGAATCGGCCTCTCGTTGTTTGTGTGGGCTCGAAAACCCTGAGAGATTCCGCAGGCAGGGACGTGAAAGCCATTCGCCCTCGCGCTCTGGTTGATGCCATCGGCGAAGTCGCTGTAGATCAGCCGTAAGGCCTGGTCCCAATCCTCCACGAGGAACGGCAACTGAAACAGAGTGTACTTTGGACTGGCGTCCGCGAACAAACCGCCGCGCGTCCCCTGCAAAACGCCGGTTGCGACCATATCCATCAGTTCGCGCTCACCGCCGAGCACGCCGGAGAAGTAGTTCTCCACTTCGATTCGGCCGCCAGTCCTGCGCTCCAACTCACGCTCGAAGAACTCCATCGACTGGCTGCGCGGATGCCCGGCTGGTTGCGTGTGTGAGTAGCGAAATCGGTAGGCTTCTTGCTGCGGGGAACAGGCGAACAGGAGGACGGCGGCTAGGGCGACCGTGATGACGTTGCGAGAGTTCACGCTGCTTACAATGCTGCGCTATCCTAGCCCCTCACATGGCGCAAGCGCGCAGCGAGGACAAAGAATAGCAAATGAATACCGTCGGTGTGATTGGCTTGGGCGACATGGGGATTGGCATCGCCCGCAACTTGCTGGCAGCCGGGTTCCCTGTCGCCGGATACGACCTTCGTAACGAACGAATGGCGATGCTCGAAGAGTCCGGCGGCGGTCGCGCGTCAAGTTGCGCCGAGTTGGGCGAACGGTGCGAGACCGTTTTCGTGATGGTGCTCAACGGCGCACAAGTCCACGACGCGGTCCTGGGCGAGGGCGGTCTGCTCGATGGGATGGATGCGGGCAAAACGGTGATTGTCAGTGCGACGATCCTTCCGGCTGAGGTGAGGGCCCTAGAAGCTCCGCTTGCCGCGAAGGGCGTCAACCTGATCGACACGCCGGTCAGCGGAGGCAAATCGGGCGCCGACAATGGTGCGCTTACTCTCATGACGGCGGCGAAGGCCGACGTTCTGGAAGCAAACCGAGACGTCCTCGACGCCATTTCCAAAGCCGTCTTCCACGTCGGCGAGGAGATTGGCCAAGGCCAGACGGTGAAGGCAGCCCTTCAAGCCATGATCGGCTGCACTTTTGCCGCGACGTTCGAAACCCTCGTCATGGGCCACAAGGCTGGAGTGAAAGGCGAGACGCTTTTCAACGTCATTCAGTCGAGCGCCGTCGGCAGCCCGCTGTTTGAGAATAGCGCCCGGCTGATCCTCGATCGTAAGTTCAAGGACACCGGCAGCCACATCGGAACGATGCACAAAGACCTCGGCATCACGCTGAGCGTGGCGCACGAAGCCGGAGCCGCGATGTTTGCCACGAGCGCCGCGTACGAGATGTTCCAGGTCGGCATCTCCCGTTTCCCGACCGAAGACAATTGGTCGATCGTCAAGTGGCTTGAGGAGATCGCCGGTACGGAAGTGACCTGGTAAGAAGGAACGAGCATGGCGGAATTGGGAGTCATTACAGACGGCATCAGCCGTGAACTTGAGCAGGCGCTTGATGTCATGAGCGAGCACGGCCTGCGACAAGTCGAATTGCAGTATCTCTGGGGTAAGGAAGTCGGTGACCTCGACGACTCTGAAATCGGCCGGGTTCAAGATCTCATTCGGCAACGCGAGATGCAGGTTTGCTGCATCTCACGCCACAACTTCGTGGGGATGCTCGTGGGACAAACGGAAGTCGGCGACGAGAATCACAACAAACACATGGTGGCGCTCAAGCGTTGCATCGACATGGCCAAGGCGCTCGACTGCGGGCTGGTCCGGATCATGAGCTTCCGTAAGGAAATGATCTTGTTCGGCTCATATGGCTCCGAGCACTGGATCGTCTCGACCGGCGCCTGGGACCAGCTCAAGGCGCTACTCGCTCCAGCTGTTCAGTTGGCCGAGGACGAAGGGATCACGCTGGTTGTCGAAACCGGTAACAACGCCATCATTAACTCGGCGTATCTCGGACGCAAACTCGTCGATGAGACGGGCAGCGCGCGGCTAAAGATCTTGTGGGACCCCGGCAACAGCCTGTTCTGTAACGAACCGGGCTACCCAGACGGTTATGAGGCGTTACGCGGAGGCTATCTCGGCCACTTTCACGTCAAAGACCTTCGCGTCGACATCCCCAAGGCCACGGTCGACCAATGCCGTTTCGGCGACGGTCAGATGATCGGCTACTACCGTGATATCGCGGCGGCTCTCCATCGGGACAACTACACGGGGGTAGTCTCTTTCGAAAGCGTGTACCGCCCCGAGGGAGGAACCTTCGAGGACGGATTCCGAAGCTCCTTTCCGGGTTTTCGCGAGCTGTTCGGCTAGTCCGCCCTGCGGTCGAGCCTCGTCGCATCGCGGTCGCAGCCACAATCGCGTCAGACTGGCAGCGTTACAATACCCGTGTCCGACTCGCGTAGACCACGTCGCTGCGGCCTTGAGTGCAGTCTCGACGCGGGTGTAGAGCCACGATCATGCCTGAGATTGCGCAGTTAGCCGCCCGGCAATTGCGGGATTACGACGCCCGCACTCCTGGAACGATGTTTGCCGAGTCGATTTCGCTGGACGTCCGCGAAGCGTACGCCATTCAAACCGAGGTGAGTCGACTGCGCGAGCAACGAGGTGAACGGCTTATTGGCTACAAGGTTGGGTGTACCTCGCCCACCATTCAGCAGCAACTCAATATCAGTCATCCGGTCTTTGGCCGATTGTTCGATAGCGACTCTTGGGAGTCGAAAACTGATTTCGCTTCGACGCGATTTGCCAGTCCGGCCATCGAGGGTGAGTTGGCTGTACGATTGGCGCGCGATCTACCCGTCGATGCTTCCGATGAGGAAATTTTCGATGTAATCGACTCCGTCTTTGCCGTCATCGAACTGCACAATCTTGTTTTCCGACGGGGAAGCCCGACGGCCGAAGAGCTGATCGCCAACAACGCCGTTCACGCGGGCTTCGTTTATCCGACGGATCTCTCACCCTATGCACCGCACGAACCAGGTTCGATGCAAATCAAAATCAACGACGCCATCGTGGCAACCGTACCTGGAACAGACCTAGTACGCACAATTGTGGGATCGCTGAACTGGCTGAGTCACGAACTGCATCACCACGGACTCGGCTTGCTCGCTGGTCAAACGATCTTGTGCGGATCGGTAGCCGAAGTGTTTCCTGTAACCGCAAACAGTCGCATCGTTGTAGCAGCGGACCGCTTCGGATCGGTCGAATGTACGATCAATTAGACTGCTCCACCCAGTCATCGGAAGTAACTCTTAGTACAGGTCGGTGACGCATTCGACATTCGCTTAGCGTTACAATCCCCTCGTCATGGTCGGTCGGACCATATTGCACTATAAGGTCGTCGAGAAGCTCGGCGAGGGCGGCATGGGTGTCGTCTACAAGGCCGAGGATACTCAGCTCCGCCGGACCGTTGCGTTGAAGTTCCTCCCTCGCGAAACGCTCGACGAGGAAGAGGTCAAAGCCCGACTGATTCGTGAGGCGCAAGCCGCTGCCGCCCTCGATCACCCCAACATCTGTCAGGTTTTCGGCATCCACGAGGAGGACGGCGAGACCTTCATCGCCATGGCCTACATCGATGGGCCGTCGCTGGCGGAGAAGATCAAGGAGCGCCCGCTGCCGCTGGAGGAAGCCCTCGGCATTGCCGCCCAGATCGGCGAGGGACTACACGAAGCCCATGAGCACGGAGTCGTTCATCGGGACATCAAACCGCAAAACATCCTGCTAACCACCAAAGGCCAGGTGAAGATCCTGGACTTCGGGCTGGCGTCGCTGACAGGACGCTCGAAGCTGACCAAGACCGGGACCACGATGGGCACGCCCGCCTACATGGCGCCGGAGCAACTCGAAGGGAGAAACGTCGATCGCCGTGCGGACGTCTGGGCACTGGGCTGCGTGATGTACGAGATGCTGCCGCAGAAGTCTCCGTTCGAGGCGGATTACGAACAGGCAATTGGCTACGGCATTCTCAACGAAGATCCCGAACCGGTGACAGCGCAACGCGCCGGTCTGTCGCCGGAGATCGATCGGCTACTGAGCAAGGCACTGGCCAAGGATCGAGACGAGCGCTACCAACACGCCGACGAGCTGTTGGCGGATCTGGGAGTGCTTCAGAAACAGACTGGGGCTCGGAAGGCGTCGTCGGGCCGCCCGACGATCTCGCGTCCTGCACAGATGACCGGCGCTGTGCCCGCGACGATGACGGCAGGTCAGACGGTGACCCATGCGGAAGCGCTGCCGCCTGACGTTGTATCCGTCCGACGCAGCCGCCAGCTTATCGAACGCGCTGTAGCTGTCGTTGCCACGCTGGCCTTCCTTGGCCTACTGGCGATCCACTTCACCCAGGCCCCGCCCGAGATACCGCTGCGGCGCTTCTCATTCGCGCCAGACGGATTCACCCAAGACACTTCGCGCATCTCTCCAGACGGCAAGTTCATTCTCTTCCGGGCCAGGACCGGTGACCAAAATAGCCTCTGGCTGCGATCGCTTGAGAACGAGTCCGCCCGCGAATTGGCAGGCACGGCAGGAGTGCTCCGTGGGGGCTTCTGGTCTCCAGACAGCCTGTCGATCGGATTTGGAACTGGCGCCGAATTGAAGAGAGTCTCGATCAATGGCGGAGACCCGATCACGCTCTGTGAGTTGCCGGCTGGCGGCCAGCGCGCTTTTGTGGGGGGAACCTGGAGCCCCGACGGCGAGCGCATCGTGTTTTCCTCTGGTCTGCGCCTGTATGAGATCCCTTCCCGCGGCGGTGAGCCCGAGCTGCTGTTTGATGCCGGTGACAGCCCGCGGCCCGGATCTGTCTACCCTCATTTCTTAGCCACCGACGGCGGGTCTCACGGCCTTGCGTATGTAGCGGCAGTGACCTCGACTGATCAAATGCTCGCGGTTGTGGATCTCGAGACCGGCGAGCGCCGCGAGTTGGGACCAGGCGGTGTGCCCTTCTACTCGTCTGACGGCTACTTGATTCACGGGCTCAGCAACGACCAGGACGAAGGATTGCGGGCCTTACCGTTTTCTCTCGATACGTTGGAGGCGACCGGCCAGCAGCCGGCATCTTCCAGACTGTCTGGCGAGCCCGTACCGGCGTGGTGTTAGAGACCGTCGGCCAGCCGCAGCCGACCATCGGGGCTCCCTCGCTCTCGCCCAACGGCCGGTATCTGGCTTATGAGTCCGACGAGTCGGGTCGCTATGAGATCTACGTGCTGTCGTTCCCCGGTGGCGACGGCAAGCGGCAAGTGTCAGTAAACGGCGGACAGCAGGCGCGCTGGCGCGGCGACGGCAGAGAACTGTACTACGTCGAGGGCGACACGCTGATGGCGGTCTCGGTCTCGACCGAATCGCCGTTCACTCTGGGGCAGCCGCAACCATTGTTTGAGGCCCCTGGCTTTGCCCTAACGGGAGGCGGCGCCAATGGGGGCTACGACGTCTCCGCCGACGGCCAACGATTTCTGACGGTCTCGCTCCTTCAGCGGACCCGCCCCGTTGTCGGGCTCACGCAGCGCTCCCGGGCGTCGCTCCTAACGACGCCCGGGACACCTCTTACCCCTTACTTCACTACATACAAGCCCCGTTGACGGGGCTCCCAGGCTAGGCCAGTCCTTCTAGGGCTGGTTCAGAGCAGCAACACCTACCCTCCCCCCTTCTCAGCCCGGTTCAGCGGGCTTACCCATCCCCCACCTCCCCTTCAGGGGAAAAACACTTGACACGGCATGCTACACCTAGGACTAGAAGCGCGCTAGATTTTTGTGAGGTTAGCTAGCGTCCCCAGTCGACGGGGAATCAACCTTCGGTGAGTTGGCCTACCAAAATGCCATCAGCGTAACGAGGGAGCAGTTCCTCAGGGCCGGCCCAATACTTTGGTGATTCCTCGCGTAGTAGGGAATCACAAACCGCCGTCTGGTGGTCCCGCGGTACCGCAGGGCTACTGGACGGCGGACTAACTCTTCGCAACTCAATTAAAGTAGACATGCCAGCAACAGAGCCGCAACCGTGAGGTTGCGATTTCTTCCACTCTCCGCCCCATCCAATCTCAGGCCGGAGGTCCATCAATAGGTCCGCCACCCGAGCCATCGGCGGGAGCCCATGGTCTGAGCGCTGCACCCAGCCACAACACCAACTCCCCCAAAGGGCCAAAACCCGCGGAAGCGGGCGCTAGCGGTCGCAACTCCAGACCTGATCTCCAAGCACCTCAAGACGAGGGCTGATGCCGAGGCCGGGTTTGGTTGATGCGGCCATCCGGCCAGCGACTCGTTGGGGCGCGCCATCCGCGATCGATCGAGTGACGTAGCTGTTGAAGTCCGTCGATGTAAACAAGAACTCAGTTGGTGTGCTGTGTGCCAGATGCGCGATCGCTGCTGTCACGATGTCGCCGCCCCAGCTGTCTTCAATGGTCATCGCAATTCCGAGCGACACACATAGATCGCGAGCTTGCCTGGCCTTGGTCAACCCGCCGAACTTACTGATCTTGATATTGACTACATCCATCGCTTGGTCCGCCGCGCCCCGCAGGATCGCATCAACCGAATCAATCACCTCGTCCATGACAAACGGGAGCGCAGTATGCCTTCGGACACTGAGGCACTGTTGATAGGAAGCGCATGGCTGCTCGATGTAGACGTCAACGTCGCGTACGGCATTCGTAACGCGCATCGCGTCGTGCATCAGCCAGCCGGTGTTGGCGTCGGCAATCAGTTTGTCGCCCGGTTCAAGGATCTCGCGGACCGCGCGGATGCGGTCGATGTCGTCGTTAGGATCGCCCCCGACTTTCAATTGAAAGCAGCGGTATCCGTCGTTGCGGTAGCCAGCGACGTTCTCCGCCATCTCCACCGCTGGGCGCTGCGAGATCGCACGATAGAGAACGACATCGTCGCCGTAGCGTCCACCCAAGAGATCGCAGACCGGCATTCCCGCTGCTTGGCCAGCGATGTCCCAACACGCCATGTCGATGGCAGATTTGACGTAGGAGTGCCCCTTCATCAGCTGGTCCATGCGATGGTTCAGCGCACCTAGTTGGGTGGGATCCACGCCGAGAAGCTGCGGTGCGAGTTCCTCAAGCCCCGTCCGCACACCGCGTGCGTAAGCAGCAAGATAGACCGGGCCAAGGGGGCACACTTCGCCGTAGCCGATCAGGCCGGCATCCGTTTCGACGCGCACTACGGTTGAATCAAACACCGCGACACTCTTGCCCTCGGACCAGCTGTACCGGCCCTCGTGTAGTGGAAGATCAACCTGATAGGCTGCCACGCGTGTAATTTTCATAGTTCGAAATCCTCAACCGCCCTCGCAGCTCCACTCTCTGGCGGTCTAGTATCCAGCTTGAGGCCCGCCTGTTCTAGAGTCCATCCGCCCGCGAGATGTAGGTATCGACCACCTGCTCCAGGATAGGCAGGGGAAGAGGTCCGGCACCCAGAACCGCATCATGAAAATCGCGGAGGTCGAACTGATCGCCCAGCACCGTTTTCGCTCTCGCTCGTAGCTCCAGGATCTTGAGCATCCCGATCTTATAGGAGAGCGCCTGTCCTGGCACAACGAGGTAGCGTTCCACTTCGGTCTTGATGTCGCCTTCGGAAAGTGGCGTGTTCACACGGAAATACTCGATGCCGTCTTCGATCGTCCACTTCTTCGAGTGAAGACCCGTATCGACTACCAATCGAACCGATCGCCAAAGCTCGTTCTGCAGACGGCCCAGATCCTGCATGGGGCTCTTATAGAAGCCCATCTCCTTGGCAAGCTGCTCGGCGTAGAGCGCCCAGCCCTCTCCGTACGCCCCATAGGAGCCGTGTCGTCGGAAGGCTGGCAAACCTTTCAAGTCTTGAGCCAGCGAATTCTGCAGATGATGCCCTGGAATCGTTTCGTGGTAGGTAATCGCCGTGAAGACATACCTCTGCACATTCTTCATGTCCCGTAGATTGGCGTAGTAGATGCCGGGCCGGGAACCATCTGCCGACGAGCGATTATAGAACGCTATGCCACCGGTGGCCTCGCGCCACGGTTCCACACGTCGGACTTCGATCGCTGCCTTGGGGAGGCGATTAAAGTAACGCCCAAGAACCTGCTGCACCTCGCCGATTTGGACCCGCGCTTCGGCAAGGAACTGTTCTCGACCCTCATCTCCGTCGAGGAAACGATTGTTGGGATCGTGGCGAACGAACTCAAAAAACGCCTGCAGGTCACCCTCGAAACCGACTTGCTCCTTGATCGCGCTCATCGCGGTGTGTATCCGGGCGACTTCGCTTAGGCCGATCTCGTGTATCTCCTCGGCGGTCATGTCGACGGTGGTGTGATTCTTGATCCGGTTTCGGTAATAGGCTGCCCCGTCAGGTAGACTCCATACGCCGTCATTGTTGGACGTCTGCGCTTGCAGGCGAACCGTCGCGGCGATGAAAGCCTCATAGCCGCACACGACCGGCCCCTTCAAGGCGCTCTCGGCCCGTTCCAGAAGAGCAGATTTCGTCTGGCTGTCCACATCGAGCTTGTTGACCTTGGTACGAAAGTCTTCAAAGATGGCGTTCGCCTCCGCAGACTCATCTAGCGGCGCGCCAGAGATGACGGCCCGCGCATCGGCGATGACATAGGGAAAAGACACCGCGGGCACGATGATGCCCTTCTCCGCCCGAGTGCGTACAAGCGTCGCGAATTGCTTCATCACCGTTTCCAAATTTTGAAGCCGCGAAATGTAGGCCTCAGCGTCTTCGACCTTCGTTATCGGATGAAGGTTCTGCAAAACGGTCGGCAACCCGGACACCTGGCTTATGTGCTGCGTTGCGATGTAGTGGTGGTAGCGAAACTTGAAGTTATTCAGACGGCGTTCGGTGTCAAAAACGAATACGTTGTAGCTGAGCTTTGCATCGTCGCTCAACTGGTCGTAGTCAAACTCGGATCGTAGGTGAGCCAGATCCCCCCTGGTCGCTTCGTTCTGTTCCGTGGAATGGGCGTCGGAAAAGTCGTCCCACTCGCCGTACGCATCGGTCCGTCGCCCTAACCTCGCCTGAGACATCGGGCTTTCAGCGACCCTGCGCTCATAGACATCCTCAAAGAAGGAGGACAAGCGCGAGTCCTCGCTCATGCCAGCGGAAGTCGACACATTTTGCGCGAGAACCGCCGACGTCGGGCTCAGCGCTAGAACCACACCAACCAATGCGGCGGCAGCAACCGTGATCGCTTGCAGTCGATAGGTCTTACGCAACACCATGAGGCGTCTCCCGTGGCTTTTCTGTTTCATGAGTGCTTCGACGTCCCTGGGCGGTCAACAAGTCTTCACTGGAGAAAATGCACCGGATGAAGGAGCGGATTAGTCTCACTGATCGCAATGCACAGAATACATGACGCTTCGTGCAGAACCAACCTTCGGCGCTGTCGAGGCTCCGAGGAGAGGGGACTTGGCGCAACTGGCGTGAATGGAGGGCTCGTATTGGACAGCAGTACCAAATCGTTGCTCCGCAGCCGTCGTTCGGCTATGCTGACCGAGGCCGGATGGCCGAAACAGAACTCCAGGCGCCCGTGGTCTCGATGTCCGCTAACCCGTCGATCCTGCCAAGTTAACGGCCGTCGACGACCACCGGCCATGGAGTCAGTCTATCGACCGCTCCGCTTTTCAGATTAGAATGCTACCCATGTTGAGGCTTCTCGTATTCGCCCTATTGGCGGCACCGCTTCTGTTCCCGCAATACCGCTACCCTTCGGTGGGTGGCGACCAGAATCGGACAGAAACCTACCTGATTCCCGCGCCAACAAGCTCGCCGATGTCGCCCAGTTGGTCTCCAGACGGCGATTGGATCGCGTTCTCCATGTGGGGATCCATCTGGCGCGTGCCAGCGTCGGGCGGCATAGCGGAAGAACTCACGTCTGGCCCTGGGTACGACTATCAGCCAAGTTACTCGCCTGACGGACAAAAGGTTGTATTCGTCCGTGACAGAGAAGGCCAGCTGGATCTATGGGAGTACTCCTCGACAGAGCGGCAGCTAACAGACGATGAGGCAGTTGATCTGCTACCGAGCTACGGTCCCGCCGGAGAGATCGTGTTTTATTCCTCCCGCGGCGGAAACTTCGACATATGGCAGTATCCTCTGAAGCCATTGACCAGTGGGCGTTCGCGGGACATCCAGCCGAGCCACTCTCCCGTCTCCTCCACCATCGCCTTCGTTTCGACACAAGACTCTCCTCTGGGCACGGGAGGTTTGTGGACGCTCAATCTAGAGACCAATCAAAGGTTCCTGGTGCATTGGGAAGAAACAGTGTATCGAGCGCGCCCAGTCTTCTCTCCGGATGGAAACGAATTGTTGTTTTCATCCAACGGCGACCTCTGGCGCGTCCCAACGGCAGGCGGGGTTCCCATTCGGATTACAACCGATCCGGGAATGGAGATCGAGGCTCGGTGGTCGCCGGACGGTCGGCACGTGGTTTACGTCTCCGATGCAAGAGAAATGCGGGTCGTTCCACGGGACGGCGGAGCCACCACACCGATAACGATTTCGAATTACAAATTCAAGCGGCCAACAGGGCTGTTGCGAGTCAACCTAGATGGGCCCGCACGAGTTTCCATCAAGGCCTCCGACGATCGCAGCTACACTCCTCTAGGAGCGTGGCACCACGTCGCCTCCGCGACCGAGACTCATTACTTCTATGCATCCGGATCATTTGAAATCGAACTTCCCCGCGGCAAGGCACAACTTCGGGTCAGTCGGGGATCCGAGTACGCTCCTGTTGAGAACGAAGTAAGTGTGCCGGGCACGGCGGACATTAATCTGACCCAACGCTTCGACCTGCCAGGTTGGTATTCGGGCGACACCCACGTGCATGACCTGCATTCGGGTATCTATCCGATCACGGCCGCCGATATGGCCACGGCCGCGGCTGCCGAGAACCTCAACGTGACGAACCTCCTTGTCCATGTTGACGGCACCAAATATCAAGGCAAGCCCAGCAACATGACGGGCGAAGATGACCCTAACTCCACGGGCCAGCACATTCTTCACTACTCCGAGGAATACCGAAGTTCGCTGGGCCATATTTCGCTGCTGGGAGTGGGCGAGCTGCTGTATCCGATGGCAAGCGCGGTCCGTGGAACTAGCCTGGCTCTTCCTTGGCCGCCGTTGTTCCAGATGGCGGAACGGGCCAGACAAGTTGGGGCAGTCATTGGGCTGCCACATCCCTACTACCCCGATATGGCGTCGGAGTCTCTTGAAGGGGTCCGCAACGGTCGAGGGGCCACCGAGATCCCCGTCGACGTTGCGCTTGGCGCAGTCGATTTCTACGACATCAATTGCATCTGGAGCGATGATAAGCTCGCAGCCGAAATCTACTACAAACTGCTCAATAGCGGATTCAAGCTGCCGGTGGCGGGTGGCACGGATCCGTTTTCGGACGTACCTCGCGATCCGCCTGTTGGTACCGCTCGTGCCTATGTGCGGGTCGACGGCCCATTGACATTCCGAAAATGGATCGAGGCCCTGAAAGCGGGGCGAAGCTTCGCCACCAATGGACCTTTGTTGAGCCTGACCGTGGACCGTCGGGAGATAGGTGACGAGCTGGTATTTGATGAACCCGCAACCGTGCGCCTCGAAGCCGCCGTTATCGCGTCCGCCTGTTGGAATGTGCGGGTCCATTATCGAAAATGGACACTCTTTGACCTTTGTTGGCCTGACCGTGGACCGTCGGGAGATAGGTGACGAGCTGGTATTTGATGAACCCGCAACCGTGCGCCTCGAAGCCGCCGTTATGTCGAATGTTCCTATCGACACTCTTGAGGTCGTCGTCAATGGAAAGATCGTCGAGACGACCGGCGATTCGTCCGTCAGCATGGATCTATCCGTAGAGAGATCGAGCTGGATCACGGTCAGGGCAATCGGTCCCGCGCATCCATTGGTCGGTGACTCCTACGCGTTTGCACATACTAGTCCGGTCTACGTGCGGATCGGCGATACGAAGTTCGGCAACGACAAGGACGCGGACTATTTCGTCCGGTATATACAGGAGCTGAAGGTCTATCTTCGAGGCTTACCGTGGAAGGATAGAACGCGGTTGGAAACCTATTTGAACGCATACGACGAGGCGATCGAGAGGTTTCGATCGCGTTGATGTATGCTCCGGGTTTGGTCCGGCGATGTGGAACATATGTTCGCCTTACTTCGATCGGAGCTGATAGAACATGATGCGAGTGAATCCATAGGCGGTTAGGCATGAAATGTTGCAAGAAGATTCTCTTCGTAATCGGGCTGTCGATCACGCTCCCGCTCGGAGGACAGCAGCACGAGTCCTATCAGACCGACTTCACTGCTGCGGAGTTCGAGGCGCGGCGAGCAAAGATCTTTGACGAGATCGGGAACGCTGCGATAGCGTTGATCCAGGGCGCACCGGGGAGCGAGGGTTTCGAAGTCTTTCGCCAGTCCAACGAGTTCTACTATCTGACCGGTCTAGAGACGCCGCATTCTTACCTTCTCTTGGACGGCAGGAGCCGAAAGGCGACAGCCTATTTGCCTCATCGTGACGAGGCCCTGGAACGACAGACGGGCGAGTTTCTCGACGCCGAAGATGGTCCGTTGGTAGCGAAGCTCACTGGGGTTGACGAGGTTCACGGTGTGGAGGCGCTCGCGCGGCATCTCGCGAGAGCACAACTCCGCCCGCCGCCGCCCGTGCTGTACGTACCGTTCAGTCCCCCCGAGGGCGCGGGTGGTAGTCGCGACGAGTTGCTTCGTCATCGCGCTGGCATCGCCTCAGACCCATGGGACGGACGGCCTTCACGGTCTGGACATATGCTCCAGCGGCTCCACTCTCAATTCCCTTCGTTCGAACTCCGTGATCTGTCCCCGCTGCTCGACCGACTGCGCTTAGTCAAGAGCCCGGCCGAGATCTCGCTGATCCGTCGAGCTTCACGGATTGCGGGAATGGGCCTGATGGAATCGATTCGCAGCACGAAACCCGGTGTTTTTGAGTACCAATTGGATGCCGCTGCTCGCTACATTTTCCTCGTGAATGGAGCAAGACGCGAAGGCTATCCTTCCATTACCGCAGGGGGCGCCAACGCCTGGATGGGACACTACTTCCACAACGATAGTTCGCTGAAAGACGGTGACCTTGTCTTGATGGACTATGCTCCTGACTATCACTACTACACGAGCGACATCGCCCGAATGTGGCCAGTCAACGGGAAGTACACCAAAGCCCAAAGAGCCCTTTACGGATTCATCCTCGCTTATCGCGAGGCGCTGCTTGATCGGATACGACCCGGCGTCACGGCGGATCAGATCTTGGATGGCGCGAAAATAGCGATGCGGGTTGTTTGGGAGTCCACGGAGTTCTACAAAGACGTTTATCGGAATGCGGCGGAGAAAGCGTTGAGCTTTCGCGGACACCTATCGCATCCGGTTGGAATGACGGTCCACGATGTAGGGAATTACAAGCGCGCTCCGTTAGTTCCGGGTATCGTATTCTCCATCGATCCAATGCTGTGGGTGCCAGAGGAGAAACTCTATATCCGCATGGAGGACGTCGTGGCAGTGACCAAGGACGGTGTAGAGAACTTCACGGACTTTCTACCTGCCCGGCTAGATGACATTGAACACTTGATACAGGAAGAGGGCATCGTTCAGCTCCGTCCGTCCGAAGAGTAATGACTCATGACGCTATCGCACCAGATCACCCATGTCCTTTGTCTTGCGGTAATTGTCGCCTGGTCTCCATGCACCCTATGGTCCGATCAGGTAGACGTCTATAGCTGGCCGCTGCGCCAAGAACGGAGCAGTGACTATGACGCCCTCCACTACCGCATCAAGCTCAGTTTTGACGAGACGACTCGTTCCTTTTGGGGAGAGACGAAAATAACCCTGCGTCCACTCACGGATAAGTTCGAGGTTTGCACGCTGGATGCGGAAACCTTCCAGGTCACGGAAGTTTTGAACGAAGACGGCGTCGCGTTACGATTCGATCAGGAGCCAGGCAGGCTGATCGTGCGACTGTCCAGGCCGTACGGGTATCACGAGGAACTCTCCTTCACGGTCTTCTATCACGCGTACAACGTCGCCGTAGACCCAGAAAAGTATGGCATGAACAGAGGCTACGATCTTGGGTTGAGCTTTAAGTCTGCTACGGACGATCACCCGGCGTTGATCAACACTCTCTCGTTTCCAGACGGGGCGCGGCATTGGTATCCGAGCAACGACCACCCGAACGACAAGGCCACCGGCGAAGTCATCGCTACCGTGAACGAAGACTATCAGGTCATCTCAAACGGTCGGCTGGTTAGCGTTACAGAGGACGCGGACAAGAACGAGAAAACGTTTCATTGGTCACAAGACCTACCACACTCTACTTATCTATTCGTGCTGGTGGCTGGTCCTTACATTAAAGTGGCCGATTCGCTTGGACCCCTTCCGATCGGATATTGGGTTTACCCGAAAGATCAAGATGACGCTCTGCGGTCGTTCCACAAGACGCCCGAGATCATCGAGTTCTTCAACAGCGAGTTTGGATACCAATATCCATGGGACAAGTACGACCAGATCACGATTCCAGGGATCGGTGGGGGTGCGGAAAGTACGACCGCGACGGTAGTCGGTCAAGGAATCATTCACGACGAAAAGGCCGACAAAGATTTTCCTAGCCACTGGCTGGTGGCTCATGAGGCTGCGCACCAGTGGTGGGGCGATGTAGTCACGATGCGAGACTGGAGCCATGCCTGGCTGAACGAGGGTTTTGCGACCTATAGCGAGTACCTTTATTCGAAGCACTCTCTCGGCGACGACGAAGGCGCTCTAAACCTGTTGGAGAAGAAGAACTCCTACTTGATCGAAGCCAACACTCGGTACATGCGTCCGATCGTCTTCCACCGCTGGAAGTACCCCAATCAGCTCTTTGATCGGCACACCTACCGTAAGGGAGCAGCTGTGCTGGCCATGCTGCGCTCGGTCATGGGTGATCAGGACTTCCGAAGGGCAATGTCATGGTTCCTTCGCAAACACGAATATCAATCGGTGGACACACATGATCTAGTTGTTGCGATTCGCGAGTCGACCGGTCAGGTACTGGACTGGTTTTTTGACCAGTGGTTCTATCACGCTGGCCATCCGATTCTTGAGATTCGCTATGACTGGCTCCCCGAGACGAAGAAGGTGAAGTTGAGCATCATACAAACGCAGGGAACGTCTTCGCAGGTCCCAATTTTTCAGACCCCTGTCGTTATCGGCATCGTAACGGCCTCCGGGAAAAGGTCTGAGAAGATCTGGGTTCGCCAACGGGAAGAGACCTTCGAGCTAGATAGCGACGAGAAACCGCTGATGGTGAGATTCGATGAAGGGAACTTTCTGCTCAAAGAATGGTCTTTCCCGAAAGCGACTGCGGAACTGCTCTATCAGCTTGAACAGGATGACGTGATTGGCCGGATGTGGGCGGCGTCGCAACTGAGCGAGCACGTACACGAACAAGACGTGATCGTCGCGCTCCGGCGCAGCGTCCGCCAGGATGAGTTTTGGGCGGTCAGACGAAGCGCTGTTCAAGCGATCGGCTCTTCACGAGATGCCGTCGAGATTGACCTGCTCAAGCGGGCCAGCGAGGATGAGCGCGCGGAAGTGAGGTCAGCTGCCTTGAGAGCCCTGGGCGAGCTAAGGGACGCTACGCTGACGGAGTTCTTGCAGGACCGCTTTCGAAAGGAAGACAGCTATAAGGCCCAGGCTGAGGCGCTGCGAGCACTCGGAAAGAGTGGTAGCAACAGCTCCATTCCTCTGCTGAGGGAGGCCATTGCCATGAAATCGCCGCGCAACGTGATTCGGAACGCTGCAGAGACGGCTTTGGCGACACTTAGAAACTAGGGATTCAGGGGACAGCTGGCGGGCTAGGTCCGACTCGGATCGAGAGTGCGATATCGAATTGCGCGCCGCCTGTCACTGGCGTGCTCGTTTCTTGACCCCACACCGCCGAGGCTACTCGTCGACCCCTGATACGGTCACATCCGCCACGTTGACATCCTCGAAGGCCGACCGCAGCATCAGTATCGCCGCGTACAGCACGACAATAATTACTAGCCACCGGATAGCGAACAGCGGCAGCGACTTCACTACGAAGGCGGCCAGCGGAACGCCCAGGAGTCCACCGACGGCAAGTCCGACTGCGACGGTACGCGAATAGGCTTGGCTCTGGAGGAAGCGAACACTGGCCACCGGCATCAAGAAGGCGGATGAGCCCATCATGATGGGGAAGGCGGCAGCCGGGTTCATGCCGAGCAGGCTTACCAGCGTCATGCAGGGTGCATAAAAGCCAACGCCCAATGTGCTCACTGCTCCGAAGAGAAAGTTGCCCGCCATGCCAACTGGCAAACGCCATCCCTCGAGCCGCAGCGAATTCCCACCGATGGGGAACAGCTGCATCTGACTCATGAACATAGCGACAGCAGCCAGGAGCAGCGCACTGCCCATACCAATCTGCACGGCTCTCCGTGACAGCCTCGCAACCAGTCCTGCGCCGAACCAGGCTCCGATCACGGCAGCCGCGATCATCAAAGTCAGGGTGACGACATCAACTTCAACAACCAGGATGTATACGAATGCTTGGAATATGACCGGAAGTGTGTGGCCCACGTTGAGTGTCCCGGGAATCAGTCTGTCGGGGACCATCCGCATGAACTTGAAGACGGATGTGGTGGTGGCGAACGAGCCAATTCCCAACGTGTCGAAGAAGTTGGTGATGAACCCGGTTGCTAGATGAGTCTTCGAGGGCAGCTGAAAGGAGCCGGGCTCAGAGCTGCGACCTCTGCGGAGCGCTTGGCGGAGTGAAGCCAATAACGTTGCCAGATAGAAAGCAGTGAACCCACCCAACGCAAGGAATATGATTTGTTTGGCTGCCATATGCACAAGAACCTACTTTTGAATCGTCTCGAATGCCCGTTGCTCAGCGTTCCGAGGCGATTTGTCGGGTGATCTCGAAGATCTACTTGTCACCGATTTACGCTAATCAACGCAACACTAGGCCTAAGTCGTTCAACCGAAATGTCCTAGCGATGAGAGCGGCAAGGGGCTTGCCTACAAGCTGAAGCCACTAATCGCAATTGCGTAACTCGTTGTACTGCAATGACATGCAGATGAGAGCGGAGCGTCCTCGCCGCTTCGCCTTTGCTTTCTTTGGCTTACGCTTCACGCTCTCCCTTCGCGCCGGGTGTTGCGTCGACCGCTTGAGACCACCGCTAATATTGGAAGCCGCGAGGAGCTGCATGCAAGCGGCCAAAGGCTGTGATGCGTACCGGTGTGATCATCGCTACACTGTTTATCTTGTTGAGTTAGCGGCCAGCAAGAACCTTTGGGAGCCGACTGTACTCGATAGTCTGCAACGCCTGAGGCTGAAAAAGATAGCGACAGAGGAAGTCATGCCACTAGAAGTAGATTGGACAGGCGTTTACCCGGCAGTCCCCACACAGTTCAAAGAAGATCTTTCTTTGGATATCGACGCCACCAAGAACCACATCGAGATGCTGCTGGACAATGGCATTCACGGGATGGTGATGCTGGGCACGATCGGCGAAAACACTTCTCTCGCTCTGGACGAAAAAATGGAAGTGTTGCGCGCTGCGGTAGAAGTAGCTGGCGGCAAGGTTCCCGTGCTCAGCGGTACCGCCGAGTGCACCACCCAGGGTGCCTGCAACACCGTGAAGGCGGCAGCTGAAGCTGGAGTCGACGGCATCATGCTATTGCCGGCCCTCGTCTACCGCTCCGATCCCCGCGAAACCATCGCTCACTACCGCACGGTGGCTAACTCCACGCACCTGCCGATCATGTGCTACAACTGCCCGGCTGCGTATCGCGTCGATATCACCCCCGAGATGTTCCAGCAGATGATGGACATCGACAACATTGTCTGCATCAAGGAGTCCTCGGGTAATATCGGCCGGGTCACGGAGCTTTTCAATGCGCTCGGCGACCGCTTCCTGATCTTTGCTGGCCTCGACGACGTGGCGCTAGAGAGCATCATGCTAGGTTGCACCGGCTGGGTCTCCGGCCTGGTGGACGCCTTCCCGCGCGAAAATCGTTTGCTCTGGGATGCCGCAACTTCCGGGGACTACGAAACAGCTCGGGAAATCTACCGCTGGTACATGCCCATGCTGCGTTTCGACTCTCACCCCAAGCTGGTGCAGTACATCAAGCTCACGGTTCAGGAACTGGGCTTAGGTTCAGAACGGACACGTCCGCCCCGCCTGGCCCTCGTGGGTGATGAGCGCGAGCGCGTTCTCGAGATCGTACGCAACTGCGTGGCGACTCGCCCGAACGTATCGACTCTGGCTCAAGCCTGATCAGCCGACTCCGACGCCGAATGTGCCATGCTCGCGGCCACCAGGTCGGTCAATGCCTGGCCGATCGCCTTGAACACGGTGATTTCTTTGTTATCGGTTCGCAGCGTGGCCCTGCCCGAACACATCTCAGCCAACTCGGCAACGACGTCTGTCTTCTGAAAGACGCCCTCTTCGATCGGCAACAGAATCTCACCGGCTTCCTTGAAGGCGTTGACGTAGCTGTCCACGTAGACCTTACCCTTCGTGATCACCGCGGTGTCACATTCCCGCTTGTCGGCGTGGTGGTTACCGATGAGGTCCAGGTGTGTGCCTTCCTTGATCCAGTCGCCCCGAACAAGGATATCGGGGGACGCGGTGGCGCAGACGATGATGTCGGCGGCACCGCAGGCGCTTTCCAAGTCGGTGGCCACGGAGAATTCGATCTCAGGCAGTTCCGTCGACATTCGGTCGATCACAGCTTGGGCGCCTGCCACCGACGGCAGACCATCGGGGTTTCCCCACACCATGATCTTCTTCAGTGGTCGCACCGAGGCGTTGGCGCGGATCATGTACGTGGACAGATTGCCGGTGCCCAACAGCAGCATGGCCGAAGAATCCTCCCGACTCAACAGGCGTGTGGCCAAGCCCGAAACGCCACCGGTACGCCAAAAGGTGCATGTAGTACCGTCGACGAGCGCCAACGGTTCACCGTGGGGCCGGTCGAAGATCATGATCTTGGAGTAGAGAAGATCGAACGGCGGCACGTTGCTTGGGAAGTAGGTGAACGCCTTGACGGCGATGACCTTGTCGTTCCAGGCGGGCAGTAATGCGAACGCGTCGACATTGTCGTCTGCCTCATCAAGCATGAAGACCTGGCGAGGCGGCTGATTGAAGTGCTTGGCGAACGCCTCCTGCAAAGCGTCGATCAATGCGGGATAGCTGAGAGCGGCATGCACTTCATCTGCGCTGATGATCTTCATAAGTCCGACCTTTCTTCGGGGTTGCTGTGAGTGGGACATTGACAGGCAGCACCCGCTGCCGCCACGTCGGCGTGCGACCCGGTTCCGTCGATCTTACCCCACAGGGTGAGCGTTGAATGGAGACTCGCATGTGCGACCGGTCTGATGGATGGGTAACAGCACAGGGGAGTGGCTAAAGGCCCTCGCGCGGGGCTACAGACTTTCCAGGTGAGCTGGCACTGAAGTCACCAACTCCGTCGTCCCGAAGGGATACGCCCTTACGCCAGCGCCTCGAAGGTCTAACTCGACTATCGTCCGGCCTAACTAGTAGCCAGACGTAGTTGTTGATGGGCGGGTATGTCGCCGACGAGTTCGAAGTCGGTCCGAACTGCCTCGTACGGCTCCCCAAGTTGCTTGATATTGGCATTTCGGATAGGTCCTAGCTGACCGGATGCAATGTTGAGATAAGGTATCGTTTCGGGTCGCAGCCCCATGATGCGAGCACACGTCGCATCGACGGCAGGGAAGTTCCTGCCGACCACAATCACCCCGGCCTGCTTGGCGGTTCCCATGATCGGACCGTCTCCCTCCATGCCTACAATTCCATCGACGATCGCTAGATGTGGTTGCAGCGTGGCATAGATGTCGACGACCGAGTTCTCGATTCCTTGCAGATGGAGTGCCGTCTTGGGCCAACCGTAGACGATGCCCGGCATAACGCCAAAGAGATTCTTCATCGACAGAGTCGCGCCCGCCCAATGATGCGTCTTCATTTTGGGTAGTGAGACGATCCAGTCGTAGGAGTCAAACAGCCCAGGAAAACTCAACGATTTGAACTGCGTGTGGTCGCCAGCATTCGGAACCATCTTGAGTTCGTCGACGTTGAGATCGTGGAAGCGCAAGGAGTCCTCCTGCAACACTTCCAGCAGCCCTGAGTCCTCAAGCACAAGCAACGAATCTCGGCGGTGGCCTTGGCCCTCACCCACGGCGACCACTGCGGCACCCAAGCGCAAGAAGGCTTCCGCGACCGCCCGCACAAACAGCGGATGTGTGTTGACGTGGGTCCGCTCGGGATGCGGTTCCACGAGGTTCGGCTTTAGCAAAATTCGCTTACCTTTCGTCGCGGCCTCATCGACCCCGATCTCTCGGAGACCACGCAGAACCGTCCCGGAAATGTCCCCTTGATAATCCGCCTGCTTGGCAATAAAGACCTCTGCGCGCAGTCCGGCTTCGTCATTCTGGAGGTAACGCCGCCCAGCCGCGGTCGCGGCAAGACCAGCCGCCCCTACCAGGAGCACCCTCCGCCGAGTCGTTCCGCCGCCCTTTCGAGTGCGAGTTTTGGAGTCAGGGCTCATGAGGCAAACACCCCTAGGACGTCGCGTCTCGAGAGCTGTGGCGCGGAACCGATCAATAGCAGCGCCAACTCCGATGTCTCGAACGCCCCGACCACGCTTTGTCGCGCCAGGGTCTCTTCGATCCACGCGTCTGCCTGGTCTGATCGTTCGCCAAAGCCGTCGAGAGCGGCAAGCGCCCAGCCGAGACTCAAGGGTGTCCGAATGCGAGCAGCTTCCACTTGCAAGTAGTTCAGACTGCGCTCAACTTGATCGCGAGCCACTCGCCCGGCCAGAGCGCACAGGGCCATTCCCGTGGTCGACGGCAAGGCAACTAATTCCTGGCCAAACACCAACGTATTGCCGTAGTTCCAACCGCCTGCGGACAACTGACGGTCGAGCAGCAGCGCGGCACCTTGCTGCGCCCTCTCGTGACCAGCCTCGCCAGCACGAGAGAGCGCCAGCAGGCTCAGCACCGTGGGCTCAACAAAAGAATGGGCACCCAGCGTCCACGCCCATCCAGGGATAGAAGTGTCATGGCCGATCGGCGATTCCGGAACACGGTCCCAGTGAAGTCCCTGAGACTCCAAGAGGTACCGCACCGCTAGACGCTGCGAGGAGGCCGAGAGAGAAGAGCCGGCCCAGGCCATTGCGGCCAGCGGCGTCGGCCACAACGATTCACCATGATCGGCATCAATTGCCAGGCCGCCATCAGTGCGCTGCCGCGAGGTGAGCCTGGCACGAGAGGGGGCTAACTCTGAAGTGGACGCTCCGTGCGCCTCTGCCGCCAAGATGGCCCATGCGGTGGCGTCACAGCGGTAATGACCGTCCGGTCGGGTGAGAAAGCCACCCTCCGGCAGCAGTCTGTCATTAAGCGCCGCAATCATCGTCGTCGCGTCTAGAGAATCGACAGCAAGGGAACCACTATTAGCAGCTGCTGAACCTGTTGCTAGCGCCCAGCGACGAGGTGTTCGCCCGACTCAATGGCTTCGCCCTCAAGTAGCGCGGCGGCTTGGGGCAGCGCTGCCAAGGCCTTCTCCACAGCTGGGTCGAGCGCGTAGTAGACCCTCTCGCCCTCAGTGAGATCATAGGCGGAGATATAGACCGCGCGCTTGATGAACCGCTGAATGAAGCTCAGGTTGGCGTCGAAATCTTCATCCGAGACCTCGACCTCTTCTTCAGCCAAGAAACTCTTGAAGCTTGCTACCACTTCTTCGGTCGGCTCCCACGAAGGCGGCAGATCGTCGCGATCTAGCGTGTATTGCTGAGCGAAGTTATCGAAAGTGAACTGGCGCTGGAGCTTGATCTGAACCTCGTTGAGCAGCTGCGTTTCGAGCGAAATGTCGGGCTCGATACCACCACCGCCGTAGACTTGGCGGCCTTGATCGGTGAGTCGCACTTCATCGTGGATCGGCTTGTAATGTTCGCTGCAAGGATCTCCGTAGTACTCAACCATGGAAACACCGTCATAACGCCGTTGGATCAAACGACCGCTCGGCGTATAGTAACGTGCGGTCGTCAGAGCCAAGCCTGCTGTGTTCGTGCGGCTGCCAAGCGGAAATACGGTCTGGACCAGTCCCTTGCCGAACGTCGGCGAACCGATAATCAGGCCACGGTCATGGTCCTGCAGCGCTCCCGCGACGATCTCCGCAGCAGAAGCCGACTCGCAGTTCACCATCACCACAATCGGATAGGCGGCATCTGTCGCGTCGCGCTGCGCCTTGTAACTGCGCTCGCTCGACGCGCGTCCGTGGTGCGATACGATGCCCTGACCTTTGTCCAAGAACTTGTCGGAGACGTAGACGCCTTGGCTCAGGAGCCCGCCACGGTTGCTCCGCAAGTCGAGAATCAATCCATCCAGTTCGCCGCCACCTAGCGACTCAAGCGCCTTGTCGAGCTCTTTGCCCGTGTTCTCATTGAACGATTCAATTTTCACAAACCCGATGTTCGGCTTCACTTCGAAGGCAACCGGAACACTCGGACGAGGAATCGAAGCGCGGATCACTTTGACATGAATCATGCCGTCGCGGCCCGGTCGTTCATAGCCGATCTCGACTTCAGTGCCTTCGGGCCCGCGCAACTGATTGGCGACCTCGGTAGTGTTGAGACCGTCCATTGACTCGCCGTCGACTTCCAGGATGATGTCGCCCGGTCGCAGGCCCGCACGATAGGCTGGCGTGCGAGGGAAAGGCGCACCAACGACCGTTTGCCCGTTGCGAGGCTGGATCGTCATACCGACACCCGCATAGCGACCGCGCTGATCGTCCCGCATCCGTGCGAATGACTCGGGGTCAAAGAAACTCGAATGCGGGTCAAGAACCTGCAACATCCGCGGGATCGCTCCCTGATAGACGGCGGACTCGGGCTCTATCTCGTCGACAAAATTCTGCTCCACAATCGACAGCACTTGGCTGAATCGTCGGAAACTGTCCTTGACGTCATCTTCAGAAGCCGCTGCAGCAATGCTGATCCTTGGCCCAAGGACGCCTCCGACCAAAGCACACACTAGAATCGTGGCGGGAAGAGCCCAATACTTTTTTAGTTTCATCAACTTACCCGCAGGGCAACCCGGCCCCGGCGACAGGCGGAATCAGTATAACAGCCCGCTAGCGCGGTACCCGGCCCGCGTTCGCTGGCCGCTTAACGGTACAATCTCGTTTCTGTCGATCGGGCTAGCCATCAACCACGACCTTATGGTTGAGAAGCTGGGTGGGGGTCGCCTCTATGCGACACCTGCGAATACAGAGTTGTCGCCGGGAGCGGCGAAGTGTCGGATATCGGAAACGAAAAGTTTCGGAGATGAGTAATTCATGCGACTTTTGATCATTGGTGCGGGTGGGGTTGGTGGGTACTTCGGGGGACGGCTGCTTGAGGCGAAGCGCGATGTGACCTTTCTTCTTCGGCCACGCCGTGCTACAGCAATTGAAATGACGGGACTGATCGTCAAGAGCCCTCATGGCGACATAAGCCTGCCCCAGACACCGCACGTTCTGACGGAACAGATTACGGCTCCGTTCGACGTTGTTATTGTCGCTTGCAAGGCCTACGACCTCGCGACGACGATGGAATCGTTTGCGCCCGCGGTAGGACCCGGAACGGCGATCCTGCCACTACTTAACGGCATGCGGCACCTCGAACAACTGTCGGCGCGCTTTGGTGAACAGCACGTGCTCGGCGGCCAATGCATGATTTCGGCAGCACTCGACCAGAACGGCGCTGTGTTGCACTTCAACGAAAAGCACACTCTATCCTTTGGTGAACTAGACGGTTCTAGATCGTCACGCATCGACGCCATTGCCGCGACCATGTCAGGAGCCAACTTTGACGCCCAGGCGAGCGGAGAAATTCTCCAGGACATGTGGGAGAAATGGACTTATCTCGCTGCCGCTGCCGGGATAGATTGCCTCATGCGCGCGACTGTCGGCGACATCGTGGCTGCCGGCGCTGCCGATCTCGCTACGACGCTCTTCGACGAATGTGCCACGATCGCGACCCAGCAAGGCTTTCCTCCCAGCAAGTCATTCACCGAGAGAAGTCGCGCCATTCTTACCACTCCTGGTTCTGTTCTCATGACTTCGATGCTCCGGGATGTGGAGAGCGGTGCGCCAACCGAGGCCGACCATATCATTGGCGATCTGCTCCGGCGCGACGACGAGCAGACTGGAGACTACTCGTTGCTGCGCGTCGTTGATGCCCACTTGAAGGCCTATGAATCTCGACGCGCACGACAGGCGATAGAGCCCAGCAAGTCCGCCTAGATCAGCTACGCGTGCATCTCCACCGATGGGTGATATCTCAAGCCAAAGTCGCTGTATCCGTAGCCGATACTCTGACTGCTCCCGCGCATTGCTTCCGATATCCGGTTGTCGAAAGTTAACTTTGACTCGATCCGACGACCGTTTGTCGGTCGCTTGACGCTACAATCGCAGTGTCGTGGTCGGCAGAGTAGAGAAATCCGACCACAAAGACCAAACAAGGAGTGCTGCAATGACTCTTCGAAATCTGAGCTTGCTGGCGTTAGTACTTACCTTCCCGGGAATTGCCCTCTGTCAGAGCGGCGATGTTCCGACGTTGCCCTATAGTGCTGTGGAGGTGTGGCCGTTGCCATCGACGAGCGCCGTTGGTGCGCCGGGACCCTGGAATTTTGGCCAGGTCTCCGGTGTCGCAATCAACTCAAATGGCAATGTCCTCGTGCTCCACCGTGGCGCTCATCCAATTCTGGAATTTGAGAGCAGCGGGAAATTCGTACGCTCGTGGGGCGACGAACTAATCAGCGACGGCAAGGTGTTCACTCTTAATCCGGAAGACCAAGTTGAAGGGCGCACCATTCACTCGGTGGTCCATGGCCCGGCTGGTTGCAAATCGTGTGGCGCTCACGCGATTCGCGTCGACCGCGAAGGGAGCATTTGGTTGGTCAACGCTTCTGGTTATGTCGTCTACAAGATGAACCAGCGAGGGGAAGTGATTATGCAGTTGGGCACGAAGGGAGTCTCGGGTACCGGCCACGACACCTTCAACTTGCCAACTGACGTGGCTTTTGCTCCCGGCGGCGATATCTATGTGAGCGACGGGTACGCGAACGAGCGGATTGTGAGGTTTTCACCCGACGGAAAGTACTTGATGGAGTGGGGCAAGAGGGGATCGGGCCCCGGCGAATTCACGCTGCCGCACAACTTGGCTATTGACGCGCAGGGGAGAGTGTACGTCACCGACCGCGAGAACCAGCGAATCCAGGTCTTTGACTCCAACGGGAAGTTCTTGAAGGAGTGGGCGGGTGTCGGCGGTATTTCGGCGCTCTTTATGACCAAGGATCAGCAGCTATGGGCAGGGGACGGATTGTTTGATTTGGACGGGAATCTGCTCGGAAGTTTACCGCGCCCCTCCGGAGGTGCGCACGGTGTCGTCGCTACCGATTCTGGGGACGTTTACTTGGCCCAACTCAGCCGCTCGATAAAGAAGTTCGTTAGAGATTGACGGTTGCGGTGGCGGGATTGCTTACGACCTTCCCCATGAATGGTATTGGGAGTCGGCTGTATGACGAAATCCAGTATGAGGGCCATCATTCCGGTCTCTTGATCGTGGTATACACTGGAGCGCAACTTTAGGGTGCCGAGCAGCGTTGTCGGCCAGCGAGATCCGCAGCGGTTCGGTCGGATGGAGGCGCGAAGCGAATGAGCAAGATCACACTCAAGGTCAACGGCGAGACGCACACCGTGGACATAGACCCGTCGACGCCACTGCTCTATATCCTTCGCAATGACCTCGACTTGCGAGGGCCGCGGTTTGGTTGCGGACTCGGCCAGTGTGGAGCATGCACTGTAATCATCAACGGCGAAGCAGTTCGGTCGTGTATCCGGCCGACTTCCTCCGTGCAAGGCCAAGAGATCACCACTCTCGAAGGGTTGGCCCAAGACGGCGCGCTGGACCCACTCCAGCAGGCCTGGATCGACGAGCAAGTCCCGCAGTGCGGCTTCTGCCAGAACGGGCAGATCCTGACCGCGAAGGTCCTGCTCGACAAGAACCCCGACCCCACCGATGCGCAAGTCCGGCAGGGGATGGCGGGGACGCTATGCCGCTGCATGACGTACTACCGCATCCAAGCCGCCATCAAGCGCGCCGCAAAGACTATCGCGGCTGCTAAGACGCAGACCGGCAACGAGGTAGTCGCATGACCACGTTCACAAAAATTCCGAAGGAAATCGAAGAGGCTCTGAAGAAGGAGGGCCGCTCCACCTCGCGCAGAGATTTTCTCAGAAGTTCGGGCTTGCTCGTGGTCGGCATCGGCGCGGCATCGGTAGTCCACATCAATGCGCCCACCGCGGCGGCTCAGGCTGCGGGTCCGTATCCCGATCCCGACTTCAGGCAACTTGATTCGTGGATCGTCATACGCGAAGACAACACCGCGACGTTCTACGTCGGGAAAACCGACCTCGGTCAGGGGACCGGGACAGCCTTTCGGCAGATCATGTCCGATGAGTTGGATATCGCCTACGACAGGACCAGTCTGGTCATGGGCAGTACCGACGTCACTGTCGATCAGGGCGGATCGGGCGGTTCGGATGCGCTTCAGAGGGATGGATGGCCCGTGCGGCGTGTGGCAGCCGAGGCACGGCGCGTCCTGCTGGAGTTGGCATCGGGCCAATTCAGCACGCCCGTCGACAGGCTCACCGTCAGCGAGGGTGTAATCACGGTCGCGGCGGATCCTTCTAAAAGCGTCACCTACGGAGAACTGATCAGCGGCAGACAGTTCAACGTCTCGCTGACAGGCGACAACGTCAACGCTACGACTGGTAGGGCCCGGCTGAAGACGGTGCAGGAGCTCAAGATCGTCGGCCAGTCGATTCAGCGCTACGATATTCCTCCGAAGGTAGACGGCTCGCTGAAATGGGCCGTCGACGTCAAGCTTCCCGGGATGGTGCATGCGCGCAACGTGAAGCCGTCAGTTGCAGGTGCCCAACTAATCAGCATCGACGAATCGTCCGTTCAAGACATCCCCGGGTTCATCCAGGTGGTGAGCAAGGGCAATTACGTCGCGGTGATTTGCGAACGGGAAGAGCAGGCGATCCAAGCGGCCCGGCAGCTCCAGGTCGAATGGCGGAAACCCACGACGGCACCGTTCCCCGCGTCGGACGATCTGCACAGATTCATGCGCGACGCGACGCCGACCTCGAACGGCGAGCCCAGGGTGGTCGGTAATCCCGAGGCTTCGCTGGCGGAAGCAGCGAACGTCGTCGAGGCCGAATACTATGTCCCATTCCAGGGGCACACATCTTTCGGGCCGGCGCACGCCACTGCCGACCCGTCCGACGATCAGCTGACAATCTATTCCAATGACATGAAGTCGTATGGGCTGCGGAACGGCGTGGCTCAGTTTCTTCGGATGCCCCGCGATCGCGTTCGCGTCGTCTGGATGGACGGACCGCAGGCGTATGGCCGCACGGCAGCGGACGATGCTGGATTCGAGGCAGCCTTTCTGGCGAACGAAATCGGACGCCCCGTGCGTGTGCAGTGGATGCGGCATGAGGAAACGGCTTGGGATACAAAGGCTCCGGCGTACTCGTTTAAGATGCGCGGAGGGTTGGATGGGCAGGGCAACCTTGTTGCACTTGACTACGACATCCGGTCTGTCGACTACAATCACGTCGGCTACAACGAGCACGACAGCGTGCTGATCGCACAGCTCACCGGAGTGAGGCGCACACCATCCGCGGGCCGAGCTTCCACGCCTTCAGACAAGTACGCTATCCCGAACCGGCGCATGTCGACACACGTCGTCAGCCTGCCCCTCATTTGGGAGACTCCGCTTCGGACAGGTAACTTACGGGATCCCGATGGGCCGCAGGTCACCTTCGCCGCCGAGTCGTTCATTGACGAATTGGCGGCGGCGGCGAACGCCGACCCCATCGAGTTCCGCATGAAGCTGCTCACCGCGAGCGACGACGATGACGGCGGCTTCAAGCGTGCGCGCTCCATCGCGACCGTCAAGGCTGCAGCCGAGGCTTATGACTGGGACACGCGTCCATCGCCGAGACCACGGTCCGCAGGGGACATTCTCACCGGGCGCGGATTCGCTTACTCCTACCGTAGTGAGACCGTCGCCGCGGAGATCGTCGATGTCGAGGTGAACCGCAGAACGGGCCACGTCTGGGTAAAGCGGATTGTCTGCGCGCACGACTGCGGACTTGTCGTCAACCCTATGGGCCTTCGTCATACAGTCGAGTGCGCACTACTTCACTCGCTGAGCCGTGCGCTCCACGAAGAGGTCAGTTTCGACACTGAGAAAGTCACGAGCTTGGATTGGGGCTCTCATCCCTCGCTGACCCATGCCGACACCCCTGAGTCGATCGAGGTCGTGCTGGTGAACGGGGACCCGAACCCGGACCGGCCTGATCTTCCGCATTACGGTGCTGGCGAAGCATCCTGTAAACCCCTGCTCGCGGCGGTCGCGAACGCGATATACGATGCCACGGGTGTTCGTATCCGACGGGTTCCGTTCAGGGACGCACGCGTGCTCGCCGCCCTCGATTCTGCAGACGTGTAGACAAGAGCCACACGCCAATGTCTGGCGGTCGACGATCGTTTCGCCGATCATCTCGTCAGTCTCACCAACGGCCTGCCCGCCTCCAATCCCGCCGCCCGCGAACACCGTACTGAACGCGCCGGACTGGTGCGCGTGGCGTTGTCGCTACCGAATCGGGTGACGTGTACTCGGCCCAACTCAGCGGCTCGATAAAGAAGTTCGTTAGAGAGTGACGGTAGCGAGCGTGTGAGCTGAATCTCGATCAGCTTCGATTGGTTGGTCCCTATAGCCGGACACTAGCCAGCGCCCGTTTGCTCGATTGATAGTCAACATCTGGAGTCAGCAAGCCTTCGTATCGCCGCATTTCCCCGTGTGCTTGAGTTATTTCCGAGAATCCCATCATCGACGGTAACTAATAGTCCCATCGAGGCACCTTTCTTGCGAACGCTTAACGCTATAGTTGCTACGTCAAGATCGGCTCAACCGTTGGCCGATCGGCCCCGAAGACTGAAGGAGTGCATTTGTGTCCGTCAAGAGTTTGGCTTTTCTGCTCGCGTTGACCCTGATTCTGCTCACGCTCGGTTGCGGAGGGTCGGGGGAGGCGATCACCGTACACTTGGTCGATGCATTCGACCCCGAGAGCGTTGAAGGCACGCCCACGCAGGCGTCAGCCGAGCCGCAGGGGCTCTGGGATTTTTCCGCTGCGGCGGCCGGCGATACCCTGGGCTGGAAAGCGGGACCGGGGGTCACGGGCCTCCGTGTCGTCGACGGCAAACTCGTCGGACGCTCCACGACCGACTTTCCGCTCCTCTACGCCCCTCGCCCCGAGGCACTCGATGTCAACGACGGCGTTCACTCGATTGAAATTCGCATTCGCGCCAGCGCAGGCGCAAACGTTAGTGCGGCCGGCGTCCCTGATGAGGCTCCCAATTTCCCGGCGGTAATCGGGCGAGCGCGGGGCCTTCCCTGGAATTTAGCGTCGGCGCTGGAGTCCGGCGAGGAATTTCAAGACATAACTATGTTGCCAGGACGATCGACTCGCCTCAGTCAGGCGACGACCGTCATGGTTCGGCCCGTGGACGTTCCCGGCGCCGACTTCGAAATCGAAACGATACGGCTGGTCTCCCAGGCGGAGAATCGCGCCTCGATCCCTTCTGGAGTCGGCTGGCAAGGTTTGGCCGACATTTACCACGAGACCATCGTGTCGCGATCGCCAGAGACGTTCTCCGTCGAAGTTGACGTACCCCGCAACGGCTGGCTCGATTTAGACCTCGGTACAGTCTCCGAGGGAGCCGTGACCTTCCACGTCACCGTGGGAGAAGGCGACGCCCAAGATACGCTGCTCACTCAGACGCTCACCAGGCCCCATCGCTGGCAACCAGCGCCGGTGGATCTGTCCTCCCACGCCGGGCCCCAAAGGCTGACCTTCTCGCTCGACGTAGATGAAGAAAGAGTTGTCGGATTCTGGGGATCGCCGCCGATCCGCACCCACGACACGATGCCCGCGACTACGTGCACTCCAGGCGAAGCGCTCGGCGGGATCACGCCGCCGCAAGGTGTCATCCTCATTCTCGGCGACACGTTACGCAAAGATCACTTGAGTGCTTATGGCTATGAGCGGCGGACGTCACCGAACATCGACTCGCTCGCAGGCCAAGGCACGCTCTTCCTCGACAATGTATCCCAAGCGACTTGGACTAAAGTGTCCGCGCCCGCGATCATGACCTCGCTCTATCCCACATCGCATCGCGTCGCCGAAGTGTCCGACCGGCTCTCATCCCAAGCCAACACCCTGGCCGAGTCCTACCGCGCGGCAGGCTTCGCAACGGTGGCGTATTCGTCGGTGCCGTTCACCGGCCGGTACACCAACTTGCACCAGGGCTTTGAAGAGTTGCACGAAGCTTCGTCGGTCGAGGACCCCGCTCACGTGGCTAAGACCGCACGGGAGTATGTCGATCGCGCCTCGGATTGGATCGATCGGCACCAAGATACGCCGTTCTTCATGTTCCTGCACGTGTTTGACCCGCACGATCCCTTCGAACCGCGGTCTCCCTACGATGCGGTGTGGGCAGATCCTTCGAAAAAGGAGCATCACGAGAACCAGCTCGATCAGATCCGCCCGCATATCGACGATCCGATCCTAAAGGCCTTCGGGATGCCTACGAAAGCCGAGATGGAGGCTGCGGGGGTGAATCCGAGAGAATTTGTGGGCCACGACGTCGATTGGTACGACGGCTCTATTTTGGGAATGGACGCGGAAATAGGCCGCCTCGTCCGTCATCTGCGGCAACGAGGACTCGAGGGCAAAGTCCAACTCGTGTTCATGTCTGATCATGGCGAAGAATTCATCGAGCATGGACGCATGTTTCACGGTCAGACCGTCTACGGAGAGTTAGCCGGAGTGCCGCTGATCTTCAGTCGGCCAGGGGTCATGCCTGAGGGAGCCAAGATTCCGGCAACAGTGCGCAGCATTGATGTGATGCCGACTTTGCTCGACCTCAGCGGTCTACCGGCGCCGGAGTTCATACAAGGCGAGAGTCTCGTGCCACTGTTCGCCGCAGCGCTTCAGGGCGGAGATCCCGAGCAACTGATTGCGTCGGCCCAAGCACTCGGTTGGACCAAGCCGGTCGCAGTGACGGAGAAAGCGATAACGACGGCTGGCGTGCCGCCGTACGACACGCAGGATTTCGGCATCGTTTCGGACGGTTGGAAGTTGATTCACCACGCCCCAAGGCCGGAAGGCGCGCCAGAGTTCGAACTCTTCAATCACGCCGAGGACCCGCTCGACCTCAGCGACGTCGCAGCCGCAAACCCCGACATCGTAGCCAAGCTCAAGGCCGAACTCGAAGCTTGGAAGAACATGGTGGAGCAGAACAAGCTGCCTCAGGCGGACGCCGCCGAAGACATGTCGCCGAAAGAGCTAGACCGGCTGCGTAGCCTTGGCTACATCCAGTAACGTGCGTCTATAGATCCAGAGGGCGACACTCGACGGCTCGGGGCCTGCGGCATGCGCTCAGGATTCGCGGACGGCGACATAACCGTCTGCCCGCTCGCGTAGAGTCTGCCGAAGTTCCCCGGACCAGGCGGCTGAAGCTAGTGCCCAATTACCCGAACAGTTCTTCGACCGGCTGACCATGATCGGTGATCGGCACAGGACGACTGCTGGCGTAAAGGTTCTTCGCCGGATCGATGCCCATCGCGCCGAAGAGCGTGGCGAAGTAATCGGGTACGGTTGTCTGGCGGTCGACGATTGTTTCGCCGATCTCGTCGGTCTCACCAACGGCCTGACCGCCTCTAATCCCACCGCCCGCGAATAGGGTGCTGAACGCGCCAGACTGGTGGCCACGACCGCCCTGCGCGTCGAACTCCGCCGGACGACCAAACTCAGTTGCGACAACTATCATCGTTCGGTCGAAGAGGTTGTTGCGTTCGAGGTCGTCGATCAACGTGGCGATCGCGTGGTCCAGGTCCTGGATCAGCAAATGCTGTTTGACGATGCCATCTTGATGAACGTCCCAACCGGTACCGTTCAGGAAGTTCAAATTGAATGAGACTTCGACAAACCGCACGCCCGCGCCAACGAGGCGGCGCGCGAGCAGGCAGCGCTGACCAAATTCGCTCTTATAAGCTTCCCGCAGAGACGAGGATTCGCTCTCGAGGTCGAACACGTTCATGAACTGCGGACCTGCCATGCGGAAGCCCTGCTCGCTGACCTCTGCCTTGGCACGAACGATGGCATCGTTGTCGTTGCGGGCGAGATAGTCCGCACGGAGACGACCGAGCAAAATCTCTCGGCGCTTCTGGCGATCGTCGGTGACATCGGGTGCGGGATTGAGTCCGGTGGGACCCGTCTCGATCTGGGTCAAATAGACGTACCCGTTCTTCGCCCCGAGAAAACCCGGGTCACGCATGATATTGGGGTAGCCCATCACGACGTAGGCTGGCACGTCGTCAGATTTCGACCCTAGCTCATTGGATACGATCGAACCCACCGACGGATAAATAATCGTGCCACTCGGCTTGCGACCGGTGTGCATCAAGTTCGACGCGGCACCGTGCTGGCTATTGATGTCGTGGCTAACCGTTCTGAGAAGCGCACAGCGGTCCATGCGCGCCGCGACACCAGGGAGGTGCTCACAGAGACGAATGTCACGCGCTGCGGTCGCGATCGAGTCGTAGTACGAGCCCGGATCATCTGGGCCCTTGCTGCGCCTCTTGGGGTCGAACGTGTCGATATGCCCAGCGCCGCCGCCGAGCCAGATGTAGATGCAGGCGTCGGCCTTACCTTGGGCTGCAAGTTTAGCAGCGGGGGCAGCAAAGGCTGCCGGTACCGCCATGCCAGCGGCAGCGGTCTTGAGGACGTCACGTCTGGTTAGTTTCATCATGGTGCTCCTCACGGGATCGTCGTGAACTCCGGCGAATTCACGATCGCCCAGACCACGTCCTCGAAATGCTCGCGGAACTCGGTCGTCAGTGAATCAGTCGGCATGTCGCCCATTCGGACGTTGCGTTCCTCTTCCATTCGGATGCGGGTACTCTCCGGGTCAAAATGGTTCGCCCAAGATACCCGGCTGTCCGTCTTCTTGCCTTTTGCAAGTCCGATATCGCGGTCAGCGAGCGGGACCACGCGGTCGGCGAAGTACGGTTCGAGATAGCCGACCATCATAGTGCGCTCTGCATCCGTCGGCTGTCGGGTCAACGCCCGCAAGAAGACGGTATCGATCATCTCGTCAAGCGATCGATCCTGGAGCGTCAGATGTGTGAAGAAGCTATCGTCGGACAAGCGCACGCCACGGGTTCCGGTCGCACCGTTGGCCAGGGCGAGCGTCTGCATGGGCGAAGGACCGTCGTCGCGCGCCGAAGATGGACCCTGGCGCGATTGCTGCCAGCCGTAAGCCGATAAGAGATCGACAATCGCTTGCGCACGCGGTAAAGCCAAGCTCGGGCGGTCACGCTCGTTTGACAGCGCGGTGGCCTCCCAGGCGCGCTTGGGCGTGCCCATGTTGAGAAACTGCCTCAGGGCACGATCGCCGCGCGGATTCAGGTTGAGTTCCTCTGAGTCGAGACTCTTGCCAGCCACCAAGTGCAACGAGTCGACCACCTGTTCGGCAGACATGTAGCGCCGCCGCGGACCGGCGAACAACTCACCGGCTTCGCCAGGTGACTTCGGGTCAGCCGGGTCGGGCTTGCGTTGATAGGTGTGCGAACTGAGGATGAGACGGCTGATGTGCTTGAGATCGTAGCCATTGATGACGAACTCGCGCGCGAGATAGTCGAGCAGTTCGGGGTGCGTCGGAGTCGCCTTGGACCAGTCCCCGAGGGAATCGACGATGCCAGCTCCCATGAACCGCGCCCACACGCGATTGACTATGACGCGCTGGAATCGCGTGTTCGCGGGACTGACCATGGTCGACGCCAGTGCGTAGCGCGAATCAACCGAGGTGTTGCGAGGTGGTGCCGCGACGATGATGTCACGCATCACGTCCTCGAAAGGCCAGTGGGGATCAATTGATTCGCCCGCCTTCAGCGTGATCTTCACGAAGGGCTGTCGACCGCCTTCGCGGACCGGCACCGTGCTGCTCTCCGGCAGGACGATCGGCTTGCCCTCGAGCATGGCCGCCATCGAGAAGAGATCCTTCTGCTTGAAAGGATGGAACGGTGCGTCGTGGCAGCGGGCACAGGAAAGCTTGTTGGCTAGGAACGCCTGCGAAAGAATGTCGGCCTTCGCCGCCATCGGTGCGTCATTCAAACTGGCCATGCTGAATCCGGCTGGCGCGCCCTTGGCGAGACTGCCCTCCATCTCCACCAATTCGACGGCAATCCTGTCATAGGAGTAGCCATCCGAAAGAGCTTGATGCAGGTACCACCGGAAGGGACCGGTGTTGTTCAAGTCGGGCTTCAGAATCCCTGGATTCTCGGCCAGGACATCTTGCCAATACGGTATCCAGCTATCGGCCCAACTATCGTCACTCAAGAAACGCTCGATCGCGGTTGCCCGTCGGAGTTCGGCAGGTTCGCTGAGGAACGATTCGATCTGTTTCTCGCTGGGGACCAAGCCCGTGGTGTCGAGAGAGAGACGGCGAAGAAACTCAGTGTCACTGGTCAAAGGCAGTGGCTCAATTGAGGCGTCGGCCAACCTGGCATTGATGAAACGGTCAACCTTGTTGAAGATGCTGTCGCTGTCGGCAACGTCTGGAACGGTCGGTCCTGGACGTGACTCCATCCAGGTTCTGATCTTGGCGTGGCGCTCTGCCCAAGCCTTCTCCACGGCATCGTCGGAGGCACGGCGCCGTGCGATGTCATCGCGCTCGTGACGCAGGTCCTGCGCCATCGCGAAGCCCTCCCACCCCGCGTCGGTCAGCAATGGCGCATCTTTGCCACCGATGAGACGATCAATTTCGCCGGCTCTCGCCATACTCACCGAGAGTTCACCAGGCGTGGGCGACAGACCTTTGCCGCCGATGACGGCCACTAAGAGAAATGTGTGTTCACCCGCGTCCAAGTGCAGGGTGATAACCGCGTCGTGATGAGGCGCATGCAGAGCGCGCACAGGCCCCAGGTCGGCAGGAGCCTCCGGCAGTGCCTCGTGCGATGCAGTGTTCGGTGCCAGCGCCTTGGTCTGGAGCAACGACTTGCCATCCACGGCGAACACGGCGAGAGCTCTCGATCTCAGACGGAACTGATATTCACCAGCTTCGAGCACCGTCGTCATGGTGGCTTCGAGCGAAAACGGCCAGGAGCGATCCAGTGGCAGTGCGTTCGAAGTAAAACTGACGGGAATTCGAGTGAAGCCAAATGCGGGTTCCGTGTAAGAAAAAGTTGGCACTCCTTCAGGAGCAAGCCAATTCGCTTCAGACTGGTCCTCGAAGAGGCGTATTTGCACCGCTTCGTCACTGGCCACGATGGGGCTCGCAATAAAGCTCGCCATGACCATACATCCCACAATATGGAACGCTGTTAGGCACTTATTCCGGTGAAAACTCATACTCGTCTCCTTGTATCGCTCTGCTCGGCTATAGACACGTTCGCACCCGCTGTGGACGGTGTCAAGAGCCGGAAACCGTTAGTCCAGTCGGCCCGTTTCACAGGGTGGGATACCCTGCTTATGCGTCACTCGCAAAATTGGATTCTAGTAAACGTAATATCGGTTACTGGCGTCACTTCTTGTAGGTCTTGCCCGCTCAAGTGGACGATGCAACCGAAGCACTAAATCGTTCTGCTGGAGTGTGAAACTCCAGCGCCTTGCGGGGCCATTCGATCACGCGCCGTTCAACCACGTCTCGATATCGGGAAATAAGACACGCTGAATCGCTGGGTCGTCGACGTTCTCACGTGTCACGAGATAGGCGCCGGAATCGAGCTCGGCCAACGGTTCCCGTCCGGCAAGATGATCGGCCATTGCCTTCATGCACTCGTACGCCATGCGAAACGGGTCTTGGACCACGATCGAATCTATCGTCCCCGCCCTGAGTTCGTCAATCAACTCCTCGGACGAGTCAAAGCCTACGATCTTGACCTGCTCCACGGCACCCCGTTGCTTCACCGCTCGGACCGTACCGTCGGTGGAAGATTCGTTGTCCGCGAACAGACCCGCCAAGTCGGGGTGCGCGGTCATCAAGTTTTCGGACTCCGCCATCGCCTTGGCGCGGTCAGACATGTTGTAACGGAGGCCAACCATCTCGATGTCTGGAAACTCGTTTAACGCTTCGAGGAAGCCGTTCTCTCGCTTGACCGTCGATGCCGACCCGGGCATGAACCCGATAATCCCGACCTTGCCCCGCCCACCCAGAATCTTTCCCATCCTTCGACCCGCCATCACTCCTGCCTCGAAGTTGTCAGTCGCGACGAAGCTGATGATCTTGTCGGTGTTGATCGAGGAGTCAAAGATCGCCACGGGAATTCCCCGCTCCGCCGCACGCTCCACCGGTGAGACCAGCGATTCCTCGTCAACCGGTGCCAGCAGGATTCCGTCGACCTGACGCGAGATCAAGTTCTCGACGATGGCGATCTGGCGGCTGGAGTCAATCTCTAGCTGAGGTGCCTGCCAAGAAACTTCCAAGTCGAACTCATCGCCAGCCTTGAGGGCCCCGGCGTGAATCGTCTGCCAGAACAGATGGCTTGTACCTTTGGGCACGACGCCGATGACCCTGCGACCGTCGGAACGCTGGCAGGCAGCCAGAGCAGCGGCGGAAGAGGCTGTGAGGAAACTGCGGCGACTAAGCATGGCTTCGCACAGGATACCGCCGATTCTGAGGCTATAGACACCCCTCGCCCTGACCTATGAGATGATGAGCGCGCATGGAACAGATCGAAGACCCCAAACCTTCTGAAGAAATCTTCAGCCAGGGCACGAAGGCCGTTGGGACAGGTGCGGCTGCCGGAGCCGCTGTTGGGGTCGTCATCGGCGCTATTGCAGGAGCGCTCGCCGGTGCCTTTATCTGGTCGGCCACGGCGATCAGCAAAGAAGCGCTCCGTCGCTTCCGCGAACATCAGCTCGAAGACGACGAGTACGAAGAAGACGAACCCTAGTCTCGGTCAGACGCTGAGTCTAGACGACTCGCCATCGTCGTCAACATCGAATACAAGACTCCGTAAAATCACTAGCAGCGCGAGACTCACCAATCCCAGCACGACATAGACCAACCATGGCGCTCTTTCGTTGAGCGGCGGCGGGGGCTCCTGATAGTTGGCATTGAACTGCTGCACGCCAGCGAGCAGACGCGAGACGCCCTCATCGAGACTTCGCGGTAGACCTGCTCCGACATCGTGCTCCGGGGCGCGTGCCGAGGGGTTGCCGTAGTAGAGCCGAAGCGGGCCCTCCGCAACAGCATTTAGATCGACAACCACCTGCCGAACCGCACTGACCACCACCGGTTGAATCAGCTGCAGCGGTGGGTTGTGATCATCCACAACGGTCAGTCGTAGTTTGGGGGTAAACACCTCGCGGAAACGCAGCGCGGTCTCGTTGGAGGGTTGAGCCCCTTGCCGATCTAGCCGCCCCGACGACACCGTGACGGGAAGAACATTGTCGCCTTCGATCGACTCCAACCGAATCTGGCGAGAAAAGTTCTCCGTCGGCGTGGTGAATCGTAGGGCGTGGGTGGGGAGCCTACCAGGGAGATCAATGGTGTAGGTCGACGCAGGCCTGCCGTTGATTCTAGTCGCCTCCCCTACGCTGAACCCGACGGGAAGGTCCAACTCCTGACCGCGTATGGCAACGGCCAAGTGAACCGTGACCGACTCAATCACGGGCGCGGTCGACGCCGTCTTCTGGTCAGGAGATACCGCGACGCGAATAAACCGGAAACGGTTCACTGGATAGCGCACCCGACTGACCAGTACGCCGCTCGTGGCGGAGGAAAACCGAAAAATCATCGCACGCTCGGACAACGTCGCCCAGTCCCCGGCGTCATCGCTGCCTAGAACAGAAACTCGCCAGCGATAGTTCGCCCCCGCGGTCACGACCTCAATCTGGTTGTGGTCTCCATGCTCATCGCCGAGGTCTAGCGTAACGGCTGCAATATCTCCGGTCGCCGATCGGTTGGACTCCTCGGCGGCGAGTCTCTCCGAAGTCTGAACGTCCCTCAAGACCCGAAGCGCAAAGGGGATTTCGTTTCCCCTGGCGTCGTACAGGCGCAGGTCTTCGCCGTCATCTCTCGATCCTGCCAGCGCCTCGGCATCCAGGTCGATCGTCGCCAATCCTTCCCCGGCACTCACCAAGACTTCCTTGTAAAACTGCCAGCCGGACAAAGTCTCCGCGTCCTGCGCCGTCAGAAGAGTTGCGGCGACAGCCGCGAGTAGAATCAACCGCCTGATCAAGCAGGTCTCTCCGGGGACTCTTCTTGGCCGGTCGATTGCCTCTCGCCGGTGGCCGCGGCCAGAGCGGTGCTAAAGAGTTGGTTCATGGCGTTTAGTTCGCGTAGTAGCCAGGTCTGGCACGAACGTTCAAGTCGGGCACGTCGACGGAGATCTCGACGGTTCTCCAAGAACCGTCAAAGTCCTGATTATCTGGATAGTAACCCAAGGTATAAACGCTACGAAGCTCCGCCTCGATCAAGGGGAAGACCGGATCGAGATCCGTGATCGACTCCGCAGGGAACAGTCGTCCGCCCGAAGCGTCCGCAAGAGCCTGCATGCGCTTGATCCCCCGCTTGGACCAACCGCGCCCGAAGCGCTTACCCGAGAGCAGAAATACTGGGTAGACGATTGCGTGCATCTCTTCAGCGGCTCGCGTCAAATCCTTGAATTTCACCGAGGACGGGACTTCTTGCCCGGTGACCTGGTTGTCTAGCCCGTCCGAAATCACAATTAGGGCGTTGCGCTCGCCGGGCAGCTGGCGAATTTCCTGCGCGTAGGCAAGCGTGATGATGTCATAGAGTGGCGATGCGCCCGCGATGCGCGGCAGGTTGTCGACCGCAGCGAGCAACTCCTCACGGTCCGACGACAACGGTGACACGACCTGGAACATCCCTTGTGTCAGCGCATAGATGGCAACTCGGTCGCCCGGCCTCGCCATTTCGACGAAGCGGCGAGCGGCGTCCCGAATCGGTGCGCGGTCCAGCATGGCGCTGCCGCTCATGTCGAGCAAGATAGCGAGATTGAACGCGGCATCGCCAGCTTGGACCGGACCGATTCGTTGCTCGACCCCTTCCTCGACGACGTGAAAATCGCCAGCGGCCAAACCCGTTGCCGGTCGACCTTCCGAGTCGGTCACGGCCAGCGTCAAATTCACCATCCGGACGCTTGATCGAAAAACGATGTCACTTTCGGCCTCATTGGCCGCAGGCGCCACAGCAACACCTGAATCGTCGCCAGACCCAGACGCCTTGGAGCGTTCCAGCGTCGTCTGAAGCTCGCCGGTCGCTTCCCAGTGAAACCGCAGCGGCCAACCCACGGGCGGTTCGAACGGCAAGAGCTCAACACTCTGAGGAGCTTTAGTCTTGATCCGGTAAGCCCCATAGCTAATCGCGTTCTTCGGCAGCCGGTCGCGCAGTCTCCAAAGGCTTCGGCCTCCGGCCAGGGCAATGTTGGACGCACGGAATAGACGCCCTTCTGGAAGGACGAACCCCGGGGGAGGCACAGTAGCGTCCAGTGTCATGCGGATCCCTCGTAGCGGAGCCTTGAGACGAATAGCTCCCGTATCGGTCTCTAAACGTACGAGGTGCACCATACCGTCGACAGAAATATCACCGGTGGTGGTGACCGCCTCAAGGGAGAAGCCCAGTGGGAGTCGGACCGTCAGGTCGAGTGGAGAGTCGCGCGGCAGAACTTCAAGTCGGATGTCCTCTCCGCTACGGATGACGTTGTAGTCCTGAGGCCCAACGGCACCACCCGGTGTCGAGCCGCTCACCGTTAGTCGACCAGCCGCTGCGACAACGACGGTGACGCTTCCAGCCGGGTTGACCACCACAAGGCTAGCCGCGTCGCACACTACCGCCGCCAACGCGACTCCAGCCGCGATGCGCAAGGCGCGAGTCATGCCACTATCCTAAGGCACCGCCCGACGAGCGATGTTTCCAGTCCTTCTCGGCTCTAGACGCGTACTTCCACGATCGTGGCCCCACCACCACCTTCGTGCTGCTCTGCCTGATAGAACTTCTCCACGTGTACGTGCTTCGCGAACATGGCCCACAGTGCCCGCCGGAGCGTATTCGTACCAAAGCCGTGGATCACTCGCAGCCGCTCCACTTCCGCCAGCACGGCCTCGTCGAGGAACTTGTCAACCGCATCGTGCGCCTCATCGACGGTCTGGCCAATGACGTTGATCTCGGTCAGCGACTCCCGCGATCTGATCTCGGATGAGAACGTCACGCCTGCGGGAAGCCGTGCAACGTCGGAGTCCGACTGCTCGACTTCGCTCATATCCTTCGTGTCCGCACGAACCTTGAGCTGCCCAATCCGCACTTCCCAGACGCCGTCGCCCAGCTGACGTAGGACGCGCCCGGTCGAACCAAAGGAGTCCAGCCTGACCTCCATGCCTTCCTCCACTTCGAACTCTTGCGGAACATCGCTGGCCGGTGGCTCCACACCAAGCGTCTCATCGAGGGCTGCCGAGAACGATTCTTTCGCCCTTCGGTGGACACGTGAGGCCGAGATCTCCGACTGGGTGACTCCACGACGGGTAGCGGCACGCGCTCTCATCTGTTGCAATGCTTTGTCGAGCGCCTCACGGTTCGACGACTCGGCTCGATGCAGCGCGGTTCGGAAGCGCGACTCCATGTCTCCCTTGATCCGCTGTTCCATCTCGGCTGCGGCTAACTCGACGGCTCGCTCTCGCTCTTCCAAACGCCGTTTTGCAGTCTCAACTTGGCGCTCGCGTTCTTCCGCCTCCGATACTTTGGCGTGCAGCCGATCGAGAAACTTCGCAGTCTCCTGCTCTTCGTCCGCGAGGGCGCGCTGGGCTCTGTCGATGATCCCATCCGGCACCCCAAGCCTTTTCGCCATCGCCAGCCCCGCGGACTGACCCGGCACGCCAATGATCAACCGATGCGTGGGAATGAGTGTCGCCGAGTCAAAACTCATCGCCGCACTCACAACGCCGTCGTGGTTGGCCGCCCAGACCTTGAGTCGCGGCAAGTGGGTCGAGGCCAACGTAAACGCCCCGGCATCGAGCAGGTGCTCCACAACCGCTACTGCAAACGCACCGCCTTCTTGGGGGTCGGTCGCCGCACCAATTTCATCGACGATCACCAGTGACCCGCTGGTCGCCTCGGACATCGTGCGCTTGAGGTTCTCAATGTGCGCCGAGAATGTGCTCAAACTCGCTTCGATCGATTGCAAGTCCCCGATGTCGGCAACGATACGGGTAAACCACGGGAACTCCGCTTCGTCTGCGGGGACCGGGATACCGCACTGCGCCATCAGTGCTAGTAATCCGACGGTTTTGAGCGCGACCGTCTTGCCGCCCGCATTAGGGCCGCTAATGACCAACGTCCGTCGCCCTTCAGACAGCTCCAAGTTGAGAGGGACCGCGCGAGCGCCCTGGCGCTTCAAGACATCCTCCAGAACCGGATGCCGCGCCCAACGTAGTTTCACGCGTGGTGACGTGTGATCAGCGAACAGCGGCACGCAACAGCGAAATTCCTTGGCGAACTGGCCCCGAGCGAAGACCCACTCAAGTTCAGCGAGAGCCCCCATCGCACTCTGGATCTCGTCCCAGCGCTCGCGCAAGGCCTGAGTCATCTCGCGTAGAATCCGCAGAATCTCCTGCTGCTCCTCTTCCATCAATCGGACCAGCCGGTTGTTCTCGTTGATGGTTTCGAGCGGCTCGATGAACACCGTCTGTCCGGTGCCACTGACCGAGTGGATCACTCCATCGACACGGCCCTGCCAACTCGCCTTAACCGGAACGACCGAGCGGCCATCGCGTACCGTGGCGTACGAATCTTGCAGGAGCCCAGCGTCGAAGTTGCGACGCACGAATTTATCGAGCGAAGTCTGTATCCGCATCCGTTGTTGGCCCGTCTGGCGTCGAATGCGTGCCAGGTCTGAGCTGGCGTGGTCCGCCAAGGATCCGTCTGGCAAGATCTTCCCGGCCAACCCGCGATTCAATGCCGAGAAGTCAGCGATGCGGTCCGCGTACGCGCCGAGAAGAGGGCGGCGTGTGACCTCGCGCCATAGCCGTTGCTTGGTCTCTTCGCCTCGGTTCAGTAGCTGGAGCACGGCGGCGATCTCCGTTGGCTCAAGTACCGCGCCGTCGGTTTCCATCCGATCGGCATAAGGTCGGCAGTCCTGCAGGCCAAAGAAACTCGGAAGGGGTGTGAGGTTGCGCTGGTCTGGCGAAGCTGCTGCGCGGATCCACTCCATCGCCTCGGCAACTTCCGCCAAAGATGCCTCCGCGTCCGCAGCGCTCGCCAAAGGCCCCTGCGCAGTTGCGGACTCCAACTGAGTCATGCCCAGTGGGCTGGCAACGTACCGCTGGAGAATCTCTAGCAGCGCTGGGAATTCCAGCGCGATCGAGGCTCGGGAAGTCATCGTCTCTTCAGCTTGATCTCTTCGCGCAGGGCAAACGCCCTTTCGATCACGGGGAGCAAGCCCTTTGTCACTCGCCGCTGGCCGAGTCGATCACGGCGAACCCAAACTACATCCGCCGCGTCGTCGCCAGCAGCCAGCTCGCCACCCACGACTTCGCAGAGGTAGTCCAGCACCACGTAGTGATACTCAACGGTGCCACCCGTGTCGGTCGTAATCCTCTCAATCACTTCCGCCAGTTGGAGAACACGAACATCGAGCCCAGTCTCCTCACGAACCTCACGAGTTAACCCGGCGCTCAGGCTCTCGCCCAGTTCGAGAGCTCCGCCAGGTAGAGACCAGAAGCCCTTTTGGGGTTCCTGGCCACGGCGAATCAGCAGGACCGAATCGCTCTCTATAACGATCGCTCCAACGGCCGCGACAGGTCGAGAAGGATAGCTGCGTCCCATACGATCCTTCGATTGGAGCATATCAAAGCAGCGCCGCACGCCTGCTATGCTAGGCATCGAGACCATGAGGATCTTGTCGCGACGCTTTGTCCTGCTGAGTGCCCTCGCCCTGAGCGTTGGGGCCGCCGCCAAGGACAAGAAAAAGGGCCGCAAGAAGGGCCAGCCGCTGGGGCTCGTGGCCGGTACAGTATTTCATCCCAGTGGCCTATCCTTCCGCGGCGTGACCGTCACGGTATTCGACCTCGCCGACGACAAGGGTCGCTGGAAGGGAGTGACCGACGGTCGAGGCGAATTCGCCATCCGGGTTCCAGCAACGATGGAGGGTGTCAAATACCGCGTTGTTGCTGAAGCGAAAGGACTTAAGCCGTTAGAGCATGAGCTCTACGCTTATGAGTCCCAACGGACGAACCAGAACTTTCTCCTCAAGGCCGAGGAGTAGCTGGACGTAACGAGGGCGGCCCTGCGAGCGTCCAACGAAGAGGAAAACTAATCATGAACCAGCACAATAGGCGAACGATCACATTTGCCGTGGCCATTCTAGTCGTGGTTTTGTCTTCCGGCGCAGCTTTCGGGCAGGGCATCTTTGGCGACTACAAGGATCGCTATAAGAAGAAAGATGCTCCGACCAAGACCGTCAAGGGTATCGTCACCGATGAGGCCGAGGTAGCACTTCGTGCCGTCGTTCAGCTCAAGAATATGAGAACTCTGGATGTGAAGTCGTTCCATACCGATGACGAAGGAAACTACTACTTCTACGGCTTGGACCTCAACGTCGACTACGAACTTAGGGCTTACGCGGATGGCTATCAAGCGAAGATTCGCAAACTGAGTAGCTTCGACGACCGCAAGGAGTTGTTCTACGTCTTCGAGTTGAAACAGGAGTAGCCACTATCCGCTTCTCCACGGCGGCATGGCTGTTGATTCTCGTCATAGGGAGCCCTTCCACTTGTAGCCGACAGTCCGCCGCTGACGACATCAGCAGCTCTGAGTGGATTCAGCTGATCGACGACCGTTCCGGGCCGACCGCAATCTATGTCTGGGCCTCTTGGTCGCGCTCTTCGGTCGAGCTGATGTCCTCGATGCTCGAACTCCAACAGGAGTACGAGTCTCTCGGTGTCGAGTTCGTCTATCTATCGCTCGACGCCGATTCGCCCGAGCAATCTAGGCGGTCGGCGCTAATGGCGGACGACTCGAATCGGGCCGTCGCCCGAGCAGGCGTTTTACCGCCTGACCACGCCTCTTGAGCAAGCTGCGGCGCTACTGGGAATTCATGAACCCCCCGCTGTTCTGGGGTACCGTCCAAGCACTAGCGAACCGCTCAGGTTAGAGCCGGGACTCGATGGAGCGCTCGTCTCACCTGCCGACGTAGCGGCACTGCTAGAAGAGCTACTCTCCGAGGATCTGTAGGTCGATCGCGTAGAGCCCGTCATTGGCACATTCGCAGCGCGAAACGCGCGCCCGGCCTGGTTGCATCGATGCGGGCTGAGAAGCCGCGAACTCCACGACGGTGCCAACCCGCAGGGGTGCGAATCCGCGAAGTCGGATCTCATCGGCATCTCGACTTAGGAACCGAGGTCGATAGGCAGTCTTTCGCCCGGCGATGTCACAACGAAGCAGCATCGGACCTTAGCTCAACTCCGAATGGGTTGCGGCCGTCGGTATTCGGTAGGTCTCGCAAAGCTCGACGCCAGTGATGAACTGGGAGTCTACCGGTCGAGAGTGCCGCACGATTGCCCTGCAGATGCCGTCACCTCGACGGATGCCGATGACATGCCCCGTAGGAATTTCATGTGACCCGCTAAAAGCGGCCCCGTGTACGGAGCTATTAACCATCTCTACACCCGCGTGATGGGCGTGACTCGTGTGATCTCGCCAAGTGATCGCTAGTTCACCCGTGGTCGCCTGCCTTGGTTCCGATCTCCTATCGAACACGACGCTACGCACGCCAAACTGGCCGAGGGCCGATTGGACCCAAGCAAATGGACTTCTCCCTTCGTTCACGATTCGAGCATGCGCCTTGAGCGTCTAGCTGTATATCGGGAGAATCCACCTATACCCCTTAGTACCGGAGTCCCATACGACCCTGGGGCAACTCCCAGCTGACCGTCTGTTGCGCCGTATTCTGAGCCGGGCTAGGATGGTTAGAGCGCTTGCCGTTGGGAATCCCGGGGTAGCTCAGTGGTTAGAGCGAGGGACTCATAACCCCTAGGTCGGTGGTTCAACTCCACTCCCCGGGACCACTTCTCATCTTCAACCGTGTTGGCTTCGAAGCTATTCAGCAATCGACCAGACGGAACAACCAAGTGCGATTCGACGTATCCTGTTGTGCGTCTCCGTGATGGCGGGTGCAACGGTATGCAAGAATCCAATCCAACCGAGTCGGTCTACTGCCCAGATTGCGGGAGGTCCATGGGCCCGGACGATCGCTTCTGCGGCAGTTGCCGTTGGGACGCCGAGCGGCCAACCGAACACGCCAAACGGCAGCCGCCATCGTCGCCGAGAAATCTCGGCCCGCCCTCCGACAAGAGTCGGCTGACCGCTCTTCTCTTGTGCGTCTTCGCAGGTTTTGTCGGGGTCCATCGGTTTTACGCAGGTCGTATCGGATCAGGAATACTCTGGCTGCTTAGCTTCGGAGTTTTTGGTGTTGGCTGGATCTATGACCTAGTGATGATCGCCACCGGCGAGTTTGTCGACGACGAAGGCAAGCGCATTCTTTATTGGGAGTAAAGTGTCACTCATTGACCGGGGATGACCATTTGAAGGCCTGATTTGTCCGCATCTGTCCGCTTGTTGTCCGTGGATATCCACGAATGTCCGGCGGATCGAGCGCTAAGTTGTTGAATACATTGAGTTGGGGCTGATTTGAGGCTGATATTGCGGACATTTTCGGCCATGAGGCGAAATAGAACAGGGTTGATTGTCGGGCAGTGATCGCGGCAAATCGGGATACTCTCCACGGGAAACGAAGACGGCCCGCTCGAAAGAGCGGGCCGTTCTGATTTCAGGTTAGCAGGGCGTGCAAGGGTTCCCCCGTGGCCGAGAGCTACATCGGCGGCCCCGCCGCTTGGAGGGCCAGTGTTGAGAACGTTTCTGGTTGAGAATGGGTTTCCTGGCTGTCACCTTCGACGGTCACCTTCGACCATAGGTGCGGGTCACCCACGGCGTACCCTTCCACGCGAGTGACTCGCTGGAGTCGCTGTAGCTCGTCAACGTGAGCTGGTTCAGTGCGTCATAGCCGTAGGTCGCAGTGATGCCGCGCGCGTCGGCGCGAGTCTCGACATTGCCGTTGTCGTCGTAGGTGTAGGGGATCGTGCCGCTTTCGCCGCGACAGAACTTCGTACGTCATTGATAACGAGGGGGATAGATCTTTCCGCGCCTATTCCTGTTTGACCCATAAGTTGACAACATTAATTGAGGCTGTCCCGGTTTCTCCCAGATGCTTGACATTACAAATCTCAATTTAGTACTGTTCGCGCTAGGTTTTATAAGGTTCGGTACACTTGCCCCTATTGATTTAGAATTCATGTAGCCAAAACGGTCTACGAGTGCCTTCCCCTACAACCAGGACACCTCCCCAATGTCTCAGCGAAAACCACTAGCGGCCTGTATTTGCATCATCGCGCTCTCAATAGCGAGCTTGCCCGTTCAGGCCACGGAGTTTTCGGGCAGGGCAGAAGTTGCCTTCTCACCCAAGAGTAAGAACAAGAAACGAGCCCAGGCCGAACAACGAGCCGTACTCGCCACGCTCGAACAGCAAGCCCGACAAGGGGTTATTGAGAACGCCCTTGCGTCGGTGTACGGGCCTAAAGATGCGTTCCTGGGGAAATACGAAGCTGTTCTCGCCGACTGTGTCAGCAATAGCAGCATGCTGAGAACGCCCTTGCGTCGGTGTACGGGCCTAAAGATGCGTTCCTGGGGAAATACGAAGCTGTTTCGCCGACTGTGTCAGCAATAGCAGCATGCTGATGTATGACGTTGAGATTATGGCTGCGGGTGTGTTAAGTAAAGGCCGTAGTTGAGATTCTAGCCTCAGTTGACGAAGCCGTACTGACAAAATTCCTCCGCGATAAGCATGGGCTGTCCGTGACTGGTGACGTAGCTACGGCGCTGAAGATATTCATCCTCTCTTACACCGTAGAGGGGGCGGATGCGGACCCTGAACGACCGGTCTGATAGGTAACACTCTAAACCGGACGGATGGGTAACAGTATAGGCGGTGGTCAGTGGCCCCCGCGGGGGCCACTGACTGCCGAGCCGAGCGGCCACAGTACGCGGTTGGCGGCGTCGAACAAGGCGAGTTCCACCGGACCGAACCAGATCTGCCAAATGGCTTCGTCCACTTCGACTAGCCCGACCAACTCGCGAGCCAACGCTTCACTCAGGAAGTACTTCTCGCCGAGGAACTTGATGCGTCCGTCGTGGCGCACTCGTCGGCGCTCCCAGTGCCCCGGGTAATCCAGATCAGCAAGCTCGCTGGGATAGGCGCGTGTTGCTGGTGCATAGAACGCCGCCGGGGGCCGCTGTCTCAACGCTTCATGCGGACGTTCTTGGTTGTATTCATGACGAAAGAGGTCGAAGCGGCGCTGCTGTCGGCGACGATCGCCAGCCGGAGGTCTCACTGTCTCGGCTTTGAGCGTGCGGTGTAGCCGCTCGTGGCGACCGTTCTGCTGCGGCTTGCCCGGCTCGATGCGCTCCACCGCAATGCCCAGCTTCAGCCACCAGACGTTCAACCGGCTCAAGCGTCCGGTGCCGATGGAGGCGAACGGCGAACCGTTGTCTGAGCGTATCCTTCGTGGCAGCCCGCGCTCCAGAAACAACCGCTCCAAGCCTCGGCGGGCCTCGGCGTAGGATGTGCCCACGTGTGCGGTGCAGTTGAGCAGGAAACGACTATATCCGTCGACGACCGTTAGCGGATAACACAGCACGCCGTCGCCGGTGCGAAACTGCCCCTTGTAGTCGATCGTCCAGAGGTCGTTGGGCGCTTCGGGTTCGCGCAACGGACTGGGTGCCGCTTCGGCCAGTCGCCGCATCCGCTTGCGCCCGCGAACGAGTCCGGCTCGCTTCAGCGCGTCGCCGATCGTCGACGCCGCTGGCCAGCTTGTCTGTGACTCTTTCGACTCCAGCCAGGCCCTGAGCTTCTTCGGCCCCCAACTCGGATGCTGCCGACGCGCTTCTATCACTCGTCGCTCGACCGACTCGGGTATCCGACCGGGCTGACGGTGTGCCGCGTGCGAGCGGTCTTCCAGCTCTGGCCAACCGCCTTGACGGAAGCGTTCTAACCACTTGTATCCGGTCCTGCGGCTGATCCCGTAGAGTCGACACAGCGCCGCCACGTTCGTCGCCGCCCCCGCTCGCAGCCAGTCTTCAATGAATCTCTTGCGTTCTTCCATCGGATAGGTCTCCTTCCATGGCATCTCGCCATGGTGTTACCTATCCGCCCGGTCTAACCTGTTACCCTTCCGCCCGGTCTGTACAGGTGCCGACCCGGCAAGAGTGTCTTCAGTGCGCGACATGAAGGAGCAAGTGCAGCTCTTTGTGTACGCGGCTAAGGCGATACCGCAGCAGATTAAGTCTGCGAATGCAATCCGCGGTGTCTGCAAGAAAATCGCTGCTGCGCAAAACGTTACGTTGCCCTCTGATCCCGAACCTGAGAGCGTGCGTACGCTTGACGGGTTAAACAATGTGGCCGAGCGAAAAGAGGTCTAAGTAGGAGTTCGAGGGACAGTTACCCTAATTGCCTCTCAAGCTCCATCCCCGCCGCCATACATCCGTTTTCGCATGATCGGGGACTGAATGTGTTTCATAACGGAACACGGGCGCGCACGCGAGGGGTCCGAAACTATTTAAGGTGACTGTTTCAATGCATAGGAGATGGCACGGAAGAATCCTCCTGGAGGGCAATGGAAGAGAGCACGCCCGGCTAAGGCCGAACGTCTCAGGGGCTAGCCGCACTCCCAACTTGTTCGGGTGCAGCATCGACCGCGGCGATACGCGCTAGCTCAGTCGTCAGCGCGAGTGCCCAAGCGAGCTTCTGACACCTGGACGCCGTCGCGGCCCATGGCTTCGATCTCTGAGAAGTAAATCTTGCGCTCTTCATCCATGGCGAGGTTCGAGAGCATCACTGCCATCGAATCTTGCAGGCCTACCTCCACGTCCGCCTTCGGTTTGGTGCCGTTTAGCACTGCGTCGACGAAGCTTTCTAGCTCGACGTACTCGGCGTTGGTCGAAGCCTGCGGGGTAAGGATGCCCTTGCGGTACATCCAGCACCTGCTCACGACGTCATTGACGCTACAATTCCCGTGTTGTGATGACACGTCGATCATTCATGACCGTGGCGGGCGGGGCTTTGGCGTCTGCCGCTCTAGAGCCGCACTATCTCTGGGCTCAAGAAAGGGCGGGTGCGGCAACCCCGATCGCGCCGCGCGAAAATCTGCGTATCACCAAGCTCGAGATGATCCGCGTGAAGCCGCGCTGGACGTTCCTCAAGATCCATACCGACGCGGGGGTCGTTGGCCTGGGCGAGCCAGTTGTCGAGTCGCGAGGTAAGACGACCGCGGAAGCCGTCCGCGAGATGGAACCCTACCTGATCGGGAAAGACCCGCGGCGAGTGCAATTCCACTGGCAGGCGATTTATCGGCACGCCTTCTACCGAGGTGGCCCGGTGCTGACCTCGGCGCTCTCTGGAGTAGATGTGGCCCTGTGGGACATCAAGGGCAAGGCACTGGGAATCCCTATCTACGAGTTCTTTGGCGGACCGACGCGGGACCGCGTGCGAGTTTACTCCCACGCAAGGACGCCGGAGCAGATCAAACAGGACTACGCGAAGGGATTTAGGGCATTCAAGACCGGACCAGCCAAGAAGCGGCCCTATCGGATCGTCGAGACACCAGCGGCGATCGCGTATTCGGTGGAGAAATTCGCGGAACTCCGCGAGGCCGCAGGAGAGCGACTCGGACATCGGCATCGACTTCCATGGAGCGATTCCGCCGCAGAGCGCAAAAATCCTCATCAAGGGGTTGGAGCCCTATCAGCCCATGTTCATCGAGGAGCCTTGCCAGGCACAGAATCACAATGTGATGGCAGACATCGCACGGTCGACCTATCTACCGATTGCGACTGGAGAACGTGTCTTCACGAAGTGGGGTTTCCGCGAGGTACTCGAAGCCAAGGCAGCGTCGATCCTACAGCCAGACATCGCACATGCGGGCGGAATTTCAGAAACGCGACTGATCGCGGGAATGGCCGAGGCCTACTACGCGGCGATGGCACCGCACAATCCACTGGGGCCGATCTCGCTGGCATCGGGAATCCAACTGGCGGCATCGATCCCGAACTTTCTCTGCCAAGAGCAGGTCAGTCTCGGGGAAGGCTACCTGAAGAAGCCCTTCACCGTGCATGACGGCTATGTGGACTTGCCAACCGGACCAGGGCTCGGCATCGAACTGGACGATGAGTACGTCCGGTCACAAGAGGGGCACGACTACCGTCCGGCAGAGACATACGACGCCGATGATGGATCGGTCGTCGACCGTTAGGCCATCCAACGGCTTAGTAATTGTGCTTGACGCCATGAACTTTGTATGACAAAGTTAATTGAACGGCGGCGGCCATCAAATTGGGGTCGGCGCACCGGATCGATGTCGTACGCGCACCCAGGAGTGTCCCGAGCCAATGCAAGAAACACTTAGCCCCCTACAAGACCGCTTGGCTCCCGCCGAGGAGATCTTCTTCACCTGGTTGATGCGGGTATTCGCCGCCGCAACTCTCGTGGGGTGCGCATGGATCGACGACGCGCCCCCTCTCGGCCTCGCGGCACTGATCATCGCGATCTACGTCGCTGTCCGGGTGGCCATGCAGTTCGGCAACCTGGTCTCCGCGGCCCCCTTCGAGAACCGAGTCCTGAAGACGTTCTTCGCCGTCGGTGCCCTCGTTCTGCTCGGTTTCTCGTTCGTCGCCGTCTTCATCTTCGTCGAGCGACTGGCCGTGTCAGTGGCCGGCTGAGGGTCGAGCCGGACAGGTGATCGACGAGGTTCGTGCGCCCGTCAGAGCAGGGACTATCGGCCATCGTAGAAACGCCGTTGTGCGGAGCCATGAGAGTGGGATCGGCTCAACCGGTTGTAGGAAACAACTCCCCAAAACAGGCCTGACGGGCCTCTGGAGGAGAGTGAGGGGATCGAACCCCCGCGTGCGTCTTCGGCACGTCACCGGTTTTCGAAACCGGAGCCTTTCCGCTCGGCCAACTCTCCAAACGTGGCGGAAGGAGGAGGAATTGAACCTCCGTGGGTATTCTCGACCCAACCTTGCCTTAGCAGGGCAGTGCCTTGCCACTCGGCCACCCTTCCATCGAACTGGAGCCCCCTGGGTGGAATCGAACCCCCATCAGCTGACTACAAAACAGCGATTCTTCCATTGAACTAAGAGGGCCTAACTTGGTAGCGGGTAGGGGAATCGAACCCCTGGCTTCCTCTTTGTAAGAGAGGCACTCTGGCCAGCTGAGCTAACCCGCAACAAACTTGGTAGGAGCGGAAGGAATTGCACCCTCGGCCTCACGCGTATCAGACGTGCGCTCTCGACTCACTGAGCTACGCTCCTAAACTTGGTAGGGTCGGCGAGATTCGAACTCGCGCTGCCGGGATCGAAAGTCCCGCGTCCTTCCGCTAGACGACGGCCCCTGGGTACTGGGTGTCAGACTCGAACTGACTCTGACCGGTTCACATCCGGCCCGCGCTGCCGTTACGCTAACCCAGAACAAGACTGGCGAGCGTGGGAGGATTCGAACCCCCAACCCGGCGGGTAGAAGCCGCCTGCTCTGATCCGTTGAGCTACACGCTCGAACTCAGCGCACCGGGCTCGGCCGCGGCGCCTTGATTGGTGGGTCGTGCTGGAATCGAACTAGCGGTGCTCGTGAGCAGCGAATTTACAGCCCGCTTCCGCGCCATGCGGTACGACCCTGAGAAATACTGGTACCCCGCCCAGGACTCGAACCTGGAAAAACCGGTTTCTAAAACCGGCACGTATACCGATTCCGCCAGCGGGGCATGAGACTTGGTGGCCTTGGAAGGATTCGAACCTTCACCTCCCCGCTCTTGAGGCGGGCGCCTCTTCCGGTTGGGCTACAAGGCCGACGTTGGTAGGCCCAGAGGGCGTCGAACCCCCAACCTTCCGGGTAAGAACCGGATGCTCTGCCGGTTGAGCTATGGACCTACGAAATTGGTGGACCCGGCGAGACTCGCACTCGCATTCTCCCGCTTGCAAGGCAGACGCTCTGCATTGAGCTACAGGCCCGTGGTGGGTTCGGAAGGATTTGCACCCTCATCGAGGTGATTAAAAGTCACCCATTCTGCTGTTGAACTACGAACCCACGTGATTGGTCAGGGCGGTTGGATTCGAACCAACGGCAACCCGCGTCCGAGGCGGGAACTCTGGCCAGACTGAGCTACGCCCTGATGTGAGTTGTGTGATGGGATTGGAGCGTCCTGCGGGACTTGAACCCGCACCCCTTGGGTGGAAGCCAAGGATGCTTGCCATTGACACCAAAGACGCCCAAACGTGGCGGACCGTATGGGATTTGAACCCATGACCTCTCGACTGACAACCGAGCGCGACTACCGGGCTGCGCCAACGGTCCGCAAACTTTCGAACTTTGGATCGGAGACCCGGATTCGAACCTGGATCTGGCGGTTCAGAGCCGCCCATGCTGCCGGTTGCACCATCTCCGAACTTGGCTGGCAGGAGAGGACTCGAACCTCTATCCCCCTGAGTAACAGTCAGGTGTCTTGCCGATTGGACGACCTGCCAGCAAACTTGGTGGCCGCGGCTGGAGTCGAACCAGCACAGACTCCGGGCTTCAACCGGACGCTCTACCGCTTGGAGCTACACAGCCACACGAAATTGGAACCGAAGGAGGGATTCGCACCCACATCTCTGGGTTCGAAGCCCAGGATCCTCTCTGTTGGACGACTCCGGCATGGTTGCGGGAGGCGGAATCGAACCGCCCTCAACGGCTTATGAGACCGTACTGGAACCACTCCAGCTACCCCGCAACAAATTCGTACGGATATTCAGTTGTCAAAGACCTTTCAAGCAAGGGACTTCTGGCACAGAGTGAAGGCCTCGAACCCTCGCTTGCGGGTTTGGAATCCGCCGTGTTTCCGACTTACACCAACCCTGCGCTTCTATCCTTGGAGGGGACCGGCGCGTAGTACGCCGGCCCCCGCCGCTGTTGATCCCGGCCTCAATCGACCTGGATGTTCACCGTGCGCTCCAGGAGCGCGTTAATTCCGCCGACAACGGTGATCTTGTCCACCTTGCCAGCGATCTTTTCGAGCGACTCGGGCTCCTTGAGCCGCACAAGAATCGGGTTTTCGCCCATCAGCTTGGCGGTGTTGAGCAGCGAACGAGTCGATGCAACCTCTTCTCGTCGACGGATCAGGTTGGCCTGAGCCTGCTTCTCTGCCGTTACGACCTGGTTCAGGATGTCCCGAACTTCGCCGGGCAGAATGACATCCTTGATGGCGATGACACCCACCCGAACACCGAGCGGCTCCATCTCCTGACGAACGGATTCTGCAACCGCCGCGTCGAGGTTGGTCTTATCTGCCAGCATCTCCTCCAGAGTCCGCTCGCCAAGGTACTGGCGAACGGCGATCTGGACGATGCGGTACAGGTGCTCCTGAACGTCCATCACACCGGCACGTGCGGCCGCTGCGTTGACGATCTGGAAGACGACCGAGACGTTGACACGAATGGCAACCTTGTCGGCGGTCAGGATCTCCTGACCCGTCACTTCGAGCGTCTGACGCCGCAGCTCGGTGATGGTAACCTTCGGCTCCGCAACTGCCAACCAGAAGGCGTACACCCCCGGCTCCAGCTCACCGATTAGTCGTCCATCAAGATGCACGAGGCCCTGTTTGCCTTCGTCCACCAGAGCGAACACGGCGAGAGAAGCCCGACCAACTCGCACGAGCGGCGCAATCAGTCGAGTCGGGACTTCCGGCTCGGCCGCTACGTCGATCCGCTCGAAGGTGACCTCGATCAGAGCGCGCCAGTAGAGCACACGCTGTGCCGGTCCGATGACGCGGGCCAGCTTGCCGTCAAAGTAGACAACCGCAACTTCGGTGTCGCCGGTCTCCACTACGATGAACTGCTTCTCCGCGATCTCCGGACGCTGGGCGACGATGAAGTCGGTCCACTCAGTGTCCGCTATCGGATCACGCGTGTCGTGACGCTCCGCCTCTATACCGAGGCCGAACAGTAAATGCTCTCCCGGGCCCAGAATGGACTCGAACCGCCCCTTACGAGTCACAATCATGCGCCCGTTATCTCCAACAATCATTCGACGAATCATCACAACACCTCCTTACAAGAAAAAATAGAAACCAATTGATTTGAGATCCCCGAGCCGCACTTCACGCGACCTATGGCGGGCTTCCACTAGAGCTGAACGAGCAGCAGGCAGCATTTGCCTGTGCGAACGAACGGCGGTTTCAACGGAAGCTCAGGGCCGAGGTTGCGCTACTGCAGTCGTCGACCGAAGTCAACGGACAGTGGAAGCGAGGCCCGGTTCACTCTGTGTGCGAATACCTGTTTCGAGACAGGTGGATAACGGGAGTCGAACCCGCGGCCGTCAGTTTACAGACTGATGCTCTACCTACTGAGCTATATCCAGGTGGATGATCGAAGAATCGATCAACGCTGGCATACGGTAACTCAAAGAGCCCGCACCAGTGAGGTATTGGAACCTCGATCTATAAGCGTTAATCAACATGATGTACTCCGAACAAGGAAACAGTAACACCACTTATTCGTGGTGTCAACAATTAAATTTCATTAATTCCACTAAGCCCAGCTTGGTGAGGCGGAGAGGCTCCAGTTCAGCTTGCTGAACCGGTCCAAGGAGGTTGGAGGTGCTGTACCAGCCAACAGGACTGGCCGGTGCGCGGCCCGCGCTCCGTCAGGTCCGGCTATGACTACCCTTGGACTGCAGGTCTTGACTTGACGTGCCCCCCATAAACTCGACCAGATAGGATTGGAAGTTCTCCGAGAGAAGAAGGAGAACAAGGATGAAGAAGAGTCGATTTACCGAAGAGAAGATCATCGAGGTGCTGAAGCATCTGGAGGCGGGCCGGAAGGTCAGCGAGCTGAGCCGGGAGTACGGCGTTTCAACAGCAAGCATCTACGGCTGGAAGTCGAAGTACGCTGGTCTAGAAGTGAGCCAACTCAAACGGCTCAAAGAGCTGGACGAAGAGAACCGCCGGCTGAAGACGCTGGTGGCGGATCTGAGTTTAGACCAGGTCGCGCTGAAGGCGGTGATTGAAAAAAACGGCTGGAGCCGGTAGCGCGATGCGGCGACGCACGGTTTCTCATCGCAGGTTTTCCGATGAGCGAACGTCGCGTCTGCCGTCTGCTGGACATCGATCGTTCCAGCTATCGCTACCGGCCGAGACCGAACCGCAACGAAGAACTGTGCGCACGGTTGCGTGAACTCGCCGCCGAACATCCGCGCTACGGCTACCGCCGCTTGGATGCGCTACTGCGGCGCGAAGGACGACGAGTGAACCACAAGAAAGTGGAACGACTCTATCGCCAGCAGGGCTTGGCTGTCCAGCGCCGCCGGCGGAAGCGACTCGCGCGAGGCGCTCGCACTTCCGCGACGGCGCCGGAGCGAGCGAACCAGCTCGGGTCGCTGGACTTCGTCTCCGACACGACCGCGCAAGGTCGCGTGCTGCGACTGTTAACGGTTGTCGATGCTTACACGCGAGAGTGTTTGGCGATTGAGACCGATACCTCGTTGACAGCACGGCGGGTGACGGCGGCACTGGAAAAGGTCCTCGACGAGCGACCGCAGCCACAAAAGATCCGCACCGACAACGGCCCCGAGTTTCGCTCGCGCTGGTTTCAGTCCTGGTGCCACGACAAAGGGATACGGCTCGATTACATCGAGCCCGGCAAGCCGATGCAGAACGGCATCATCGAATCCTTCAACGGTCGCCTGCGCGACGAATGCCTGAATACCAACTGGTTCCGCAACCTACGCCATGCGCGACTGACCGTCGCGGCATGGCGTAGCCATTACAATCAATTGCGTCCTCATAGCTCCCTCGGCTACCGGACGCCTAACGAGTTTGCCCACCGAGTTCTTCCAGTTATGGTTGGTTGATAATTTGGGGGCACGTCAGACTGACCATCGCGATTCTAGAATCTGCGAAGTGATCACGCGGCTGAGGGGAATCGTCGAAGAGGATCGCCCGCGCGCTGGACAGAGAAGCATCGATCTCCGCTCCGGACTACATCCCTAGTGCCAAGAAGCCGTTTCAGATTGTCGTGATGTCATGGCAGATATTTGGTCTCGTTTTCCTTCATCCGCACCACGCCCTGTAGGTCGAAGATGCGGCTGACAGGGACCATTTGGTCTTCGATAGCGTGAATCCCGCCCGCTCGCTTAATCTCCGATAGAAGCTCTTCCTGCGCCTTCACCCCGGCACGAAGCACCTGGTTGGCGTAGATGACAAGCTTGATCTTGCCTAGCCGCCGGATGTCTTGCTCAGTGAGCATGGGGTAGCTGGTCGGGACGATGACGATGGGCGCGGAACCGTCCCAGCGTTCGACGAACTCCACCACTTCGTCCGGCGTTTTGGACTTGGAGTGAACCAAGATGCAGTCGGCGCCCGCCTCTGTGTAGTGGTGTGCCCGGCTAAGCGCTTCATCCACACCCCAGCCAGCGATCAACGCCTCGGTGCGGGCGATGATGACGAGATCCGAGCCTTGCCTCGCATCGGCGGCGGCCAGAACCTTGCCGGAGAATTCCTCAATCGAGACGAGTTCCTGGCGGCCTCCGGGTAACAGGCTCGTATCCTTCGGAAACTTCTTGTCTTCGATTGAGATTGCGGCCGCTCCGGCCTTCCCAAATTCGTCTACCGCGTGGATGACGTTATTTGCGTTGCCGAAGCCGGTGTCGCAGTCGGCGACGACCGGAATGTTGACGCGACCGCACATCGAACGCGTGGCTTCCAGTAGCTGGGTCATCGAAACGATGCTCGCATCGGGTACGGCGTAGGATGCCGAGATCGCGAATCCGCTGGCCCAGACAAAATCGAAACCTGCGTTCTCGATCAGCCTGGCCTCCAGTGCATCACGCGCCCCGACTCCGACAAGCAGTTCGCCCCGCCCAATACGTTCCCGCAGTGTTGTTGCTTGGCTCATGGATTGAATCGCCTCCAGCTCGCTGAAACAGCAGCATACCTCAGGTGCGGCCGACCCGTTCGCCGATAGGTCCGAGGCGCACGCGGCTTCCAGGCCTGGGAATGTGCTCCCGCGGCGTGCGGTGGCAATCAAGGATCGCCGCTCACCTAATTCGCAGCCGTCACACTATCCGCCCTGGCCGCCCGAATCCGTGCGGCCACCTGCACTTGCATCCTTTCGGCTTGGTCCTGGCTAAAGAGGAATCTTCCGGTCTTTGCCAAATTGACCTCACGCCCGCGCCAAGTCGGACTCATAATGCCCCTTTTGGAATGGCTGCCCTGCCCCAGTAGTAAGTGGCCGATCTCGTGAGCAATCGTGTGACCCAGCATGATGTGTCTTTCGAGACCAATGGAGTCGGCTTCACGCACGGTCCGATCCAGGTACACCCCGGCGACCACCCCGAAGCCCTCGGCCAGCGCCACTGCGTAGCCGAATTCAATCCCACGTTGGGTCGTCTTCTTTACCATCTTCTTCGAGAGGATGCCGAGCCGAATGGTGTCGACTGCCGCTCGTCGGGCGCAGTCCCGATTCTGTTCCGCCTCTTCCGCTGAGGTTGGACAGAGTTCCCAGCGAACGCGCAGCCCCGCCTGATTCAGAATCCTCGTGGCTTGCCGTCGCGTGCGCTCTAGCGTTCCCGGCGCGACATCGGCATAGTCGTAGAGCCAAACCGTGAGTGCTGCCTCGGTCTGCGTCTCCATGGGCTCGGCACCCAAGAGTCCGCCCATGAGGGTTGCCGTGAGCAGTAGCTGTGTGGATAGTGTCATGATTCTCGCCTCCGTTGCGTTGTGCTGGAGCGAGAATCAGCGAGTTCATAAAGCTGTCCTATTGACTGCGAGTGGGCTTGCGAAGAACCCGAGATGAACAGTTAAGTGGTTGATTTCATGTGTGTTTCAGTCCTCTATGGACCGCCCAGACGAGTGGGTCTGTGCTAGAATCCTCCCGACGAAACGGCCGGTTCATCGGGAGTTCAGCAGAAACCATGCCCTCGACCGGGAAAGCGAAAGGTCCGATCCGCTTCGGGGTCTTCGAGGCGGACCTGATGTCGCACATTCTGCGCAAGCGTGGAGTGCGAATGCCTTTACAGGAGTTGCCGTTTCGGATGCTCGCGATGCTGCTTGCCCGCCCGGGCGAGGTGGTCACTCGCGAAGAACTCAAGCAAGAGCTATGGTCGGAAGAAGACTTCGGTGAGTTCGATCTGGGGCTGAATACGGCGGTCAAGAAGCTGCGTCAGGCCCTGGACGACTCCGCCAACACGCCGCGTTTCATCGAGACGATACCCAAGGTCGGATACAAGTTCCTGGTGCCGGTCGCGGAGAGCCCGAGGCCTGAACTCACTTCCGTCGACTCGACGGATTCGACGGACCAGACCGTGAACCCCGTTGAAGCGTTGCCGCCGGGTGCGGTCGTCGTGCAACAGAGAAGCCAGCGAGCACTGCAGGCCGTGGCTGCCGTCGCGACGCTGGCCCTCCTTGGCGTCTCCTACGCGTATTTCACTGCTCCCGCTCCTGAGCCCCCCGAGAAGCCCGTGACACGCTTCTCGTTTGCTCCAGAGGGCCTCACTAAGGCACACATTTCCCCGGACGGTAAGTCCATCCTCTATGCCGCTGGGACAGGCCAAGAAAGCAGCCTGTGGATACGATCGCTCAGCGATGAGTCCGCGCGTGAACTCCCGGGGACGGAAGGAGCGGTTGACGGCTTTTGGTCGCCGGATAGCGCGTGGATTGGCTTCGCTACCGGCGCCCCGGATGCCGAGTTGAAGCGAGTCTCGATCGACGGCGGCAGTCCCATCACGCTCTGTGAGTTGCCGGGACGGCGCAACTTCCCTGGAGGAACGTGGAGTCCCGACGGCGAGCGTATCGTGTTTTCGTCTGGTAAGCAGGTGTATGAGATCGCTTCTCGCGGCGGCCAGCCGCAGTTGCTATTCGATGCCACCGACGACCCGCGGCCCGTATTTTCCTACTACTCCCCTGGTTTTTTGCCCGTTGGCAACGGCCCCGCTGCGCTTGTCTATACATCGGCAACCTCGCCCGCCGATTATCGGATGGCGGTCTTGAACTTGGAGACGGGAGAACGTCGCGATCTCGGTCCCGGTCGCCGGCCGGTCTACTCCGAGGACGGTTACCTGATCCACGCACCCACCAACGGTAGCGATCGAGGATTGTGGGCCCTGCCTTTTTCTCTCGATACCCTGGAGCCGACTGGGGACGCATTCCCCATCAGCACAGCCGGTTTAGCGGCCTCGGTCTCCCACGACGGCACGTTGGCGTATCGCGACGATGCTGCAACCGGAATGATTCGGAGTCTCGTCTGGCGCAGTCGCCCGGGCGAGTTTCTGGAGGCCGTCGGCCAGCCGCAGCCGGGCATCGGTCAGGTCGCGCTCTCGCCCGACGGGCCGCCGTGGCGTCGGACGAGAGCGGGACCTGGGACATTTGGGTCCACGACCTGACCCGCTCCACCAAGGCGCGGCTGACGTTTGACGACCAAACTCAGGCCAATCCGGTGTGGTCGCCCTCGGGGCGGGAGATCGTCTATCGGCACACGGCGAGGCCGAGCCGAATCATGCGCCAGGTCGCCGATGGCACCGGAGAGCCGGAGGTTCTAGTTGAGTCGGCTAATCAGCTGCACGCGCCCAACTGGTCGCGTGACGGACGCTACCTGATCTATGACGAAGTCAACCCAGAGACGCAGAGCGATATTCGCTATATCGAGTTAGGGACGGACGGCAACGTCGGCGAACCCGTCACGTTTCTTGACTCGCCCGCCGGAGAGGGGTCGCCGAAGCTCTCGCCGGACGGTCGCTTTCTGGCTTACGCGTCCAACGAGTCGGGGCGCAGCGAGATCTACGTGCGTCGGTTCCCTGGCGGCAATGGCAAGCGGCAGGTCTCGGTGACCGGTGGACAGGGACCGCGCTGGAGCAGGGACGGCAGCGAGTTGTACTACGGCGAGAGCGGCACTCTGATGGCAGTCTCCGTCTCGACCGAATCGGCTTTCACTCTAGGGCAGCCGCAACCACTATTTGAGGCCTCTGGCGGAGGCATAGCGGGAGGCGGCTCCGGGTTTTACGACGTCTCCGCCGACGGTCAGCGTTTCTTGACCATCGCGCCTGTCGAAGACGCCGAAGCCCCGCCCCCCAAGATCCGCATCGTCCAGAACTGGTACGAAGAGTTTCGGGACCGAGAGCGGTAGAAACCACCTGAATCACGGTCTTGATCGGCCTTCGCGGAGTAACTTCCTACATTTCCAATATAGGAAGTAACTCAAAGCACTGACTGACGGATATTTCGCGAGCCCCAAAGCGCTACACTTCCCCTGTCTTGGTGATCGGTTCCACAATTAGCCGCTACCGCATGGCCGAGAAGCTCGGTGATGGTGGCACGGGAGTCGTCTCTGGGACGAGTAGACAACACTCCATTTACTTTCTCCCCGACAGGAGGATCGCAATGCGCCGACACAACTTGACGATGGTTCTGGCCGCACTGGTGACGGCTCTCGGGTTGCTCCCAGCGCCGTCGGCGGCTCAGGCCCCACCGGAGTACGGTGCGCTCAACGGCGCCCTTGTCATCATGGGTGGGGGTTCGACCAACGGCACGAACATCATGGAGAGGTTCATCGAACTCGGCGGAGGGGCGGAGAACGGGAAGTTCGTCATCGTGCCGACAGCCGGCGGCAACCGAGACGCCGACGGCAAGCTCATCGAGTACAAGGAAGAAGACATACTTCGATCCTGGGCGGCGCGCGGCCTGAAGCATGTGCGCATGCTGCACACGGCCGATCCGAAAAAGGCGGACACCGACGCCTTCGTAGCGCCGCTGCTGGATGCCACCGCCGTCTGGTTCAATGGCGGTCGCCAGTGGAACATCGTCGATTCGTACGCGAACACACGGACGTACCGGGAATTCCACAGTGTGCTGGAACGCGGCGGGGTGATTGGCGGCAGCTCGGCTGGCGCGACCATACAGGGCCAGTACCTGGTGCGCGGCGATACGTCGGGGCCAAATGTGATGATGACCGAGGAGCCCGATCACCAGAACGGCTTCGCGTTCCTGAAGAAGTCTGCTATCGACCAGCACATTAACACCAGGAACCGTTGGGACGATCTGATTCCTGTAATCGAGACACACCCGGCCTTGCTGGGCATTGGCCTGTCCGAGGGCACCGCGATCGTCGTGATCGGCGACACGTTCGAGGTCATGGGCAAGTGGAAGGTAGCCGTTCACGACAATACCCGGCTATACCAGCCGTGGGAGAAGCCGTACTACGTGCTCTCGCCGGGGGACGTCTACAACATGAAGACGCGGTCGATCGAACTCCTCGGCGACGGCGCGGGTTCATCGTCAAAGGCCATCGAGGGAAACTGGTGAAAAATCCGTGTGTGAGTTTGGCGTGAGCTTTCCGGGCCTCCCTGCAGAGAGCGTGTTTCAATTTCGGTATGATGCCTCTGTCTCGTCGTAGGCTCTCGCGGGTCCCCAGGGGATGACCGCAGTTGGGCGGGCCAGATTTGGTCTGCCGACCGTCTCGATTCGGGGCTAAAGCGGGTCATTTCCTACATTTGCCACTGTCGGAGGCAACGTCTGGCCCATCGTGACGGCCCGTTCGGCAGCCGATTAGCACTGCAATTCGGAAGCTCGGCCAATACCTCAGTCATCAGAGCTTCGACGCGCCAATCCGTCTTGAATCGGACCAACCTGGATAATTCATCAGTCGGTAGATCCACCTAAGACCCTGGGGACGGATGGATTCAGATCGGGATTGGCTCTCACCTGGAGGAGCGCCCTGCCGCCTCGACAAAAGGTCGGCCCTGAGGGCCGCCCTGACCGATTGTCGAACGCTGAGACGCGCTTACGCAGTCGCGGCAGCGGACACGACCGAAGCCATGCGGCTGAATATGGTCGAGATGCTGGTGGAGATACTGGGCAGCAGTGCGCCAGCGGCAACGGCGATGAAACCGGCGAGCAATGCGTACTCGACCATGTCCTGGCCCTTACGATCTTTGAGTAAGCGAGCAATCAACATTTGAATCTTAAGCATAGTTTTGTGTCTCCCGTAGATATGTGTTCAAGAACTGAATTTACTTGTTGGCTCGCATGTAACTCGAACCGACAAGACGATATTGGGGTCAAGAGCGTGAGTTCGGCTATGGACGCGTTGTACTGTTTTGAAGGTGGTATATCCGGTTCATATCAGGCCATGCCCGAAGTGCGGGGTGTTAGGTACTAAAGTCCCAGCAGTCGTAAAGCGTGCGACTTGGTTTCTAGTCAGCGATGAGTCCGCCCGCCAAGGTTGCTCGACGGCGACGGCGCCACGGCAGGCAGATCCGCAGTTCCATAGCCATCAAGGCCCGGACGTGGAGTTACTCCCTATAAGTCCTACCGGTTCAACCGGTCAACGTAGCACTAGGCCGAAGTCGTTCAACCGAAATGTCCTAGCGATGAGAGCGGCCAGGGGCTTGCCTACGAGCGGAAGCCACTAATCGCAATTGCGTAACTCGTTGCACTGCAATGGCATGCAGATGAGAGCGAAGCGTCCTCGCCGCTTCCCCTTTGCTTTCTTTGACTTACGCTTCACGTTCTCCGTTCGCCCTGGGTGTTGCGTCGACCGTTTGAGACCACCCTCAATATAGGAAGTGACCGAAAGTGCCGCTTAGAGGCCCTTTCAAACGGAAAGTGCAACGCGGAAGCGGTCAACTAGCAATAGAACCTAATTCGTTTGCGAGTCACTCTCTTGAGCCTGGTCGGCGAATCGATAAATCGCTGTAGAAGTCCGCACGAAGACGCCGTCATGCCCGAGTGCGGGAGTCGCGAAACACTCGTCCGCCAGCTCACTAGACGACAGGATCTCCCACTCGGCGGCGGCCTTGATCCAGGTCAGCCTGCATGCGCGGCTTAACGTGAGGACCCGACCGTTCGTGGCTACCGGAGACGCGAAGTATTCGTCGATTGCATCGCGCAACCGGCCCTCCTTCTGAATCGCTCCTGTTTCCAGGTCGAGCGCGGATAGGATGCCACCGTTGCGCATCAGGTACAGCGACCCCTTGTAAGGTAGCGGAGTCGTAATTCTGGGAACGCCGCGGTCAACCCGCCACAGCACTGCCTGATCGGTCAAGTCTCCGCGGCCCCTAGGGCGTACCGCCATCAGACGGCTTGCCGGCGCCTTCTCCCTGAACCACTGGTCGTAGTCCGTCCGGTCAAAGTCGCCGTCGTGATCGTAGTCAGCGAGTGTGCTGCCAATCTCCTCGCCTTGGATGGCCCCGTCGCCATTCTTATCGGCACTCGCGAGCATTTGCTCCCAAGTCTTGAGGTTTCCACGATGGCTGTCGCCCTGCACCCCGACGATAATCGTGTTTCCCACAACCATCGGGCTCGACTTCGGCTGGTGAGGCAAGCCCCCCACGCTCCAGACCTCCTCGCCAGTCTTCGGCTTGTAGGCTACCAGTTCGAAAGGATGTGCCAATACCGCCAACGTCTCACCGGACTCGGCCCTATAGGCGACCGGAGTGGCGTAGGAGCCTCCCATCGAAGTCGGTCGCGGCACGGACCATAGCGTCTTGCCTGTCGAGGCGTCGAACCCCAACACCTTGCTTTCGACAAACTGCTCGATCATCAGCACGATAACTCCGTCCACCAGCAACGGTGAGGCGGCGACGCCGCGCGCTGAGTCGTATGGCCCGAGCCGTCGCCGCCAGAGCTCCTCCCCTTCCGCCGAGTAGGCTGCCAGGCCGAAATCCGGGAAGAACACGTAGACGGAGTTCCCGTCCGTTGCGGGCGAGCCCGTTGCCCCGTCGTTCATCTTGTTCCGGCGGTCGACGTGAGTCCGGATGATTTCGCGCGTCCAGAGAGTCTCCCCCGTGCGCCGACTAAGAGCCATAGTGAGCAGCCGCTCGCCGTCACGGGCGGTCAGAAAAACCCGGTTGCCGGCGAGCACTGGCGAAGACTTGCCGGTCGGAATCGCGCGTTTCCAGACAAACCCCGCTTCGGAACTCATCTTGAGGGGAGCCGGAGAGTCCTCCACGGAACCAGCCCCGCGGGGACCTCGAAAGCGAGTCCAGTCTGATGCTGTCCCTTCGGCAGACGCACAAGCGAAGGCGGCAGCGACAGCCAACATCACTTTCAGCCGAGGCGCAAACATTATGGAGTATCGTAGCCGATGCGACACCCTGACATCGCAACCGTCCTCCAATCTAGCCGAGATTTCCATTCCGGACGTCCCGGCGGAAGCAGGGTAGCGCTCCACGGCGGTGATGCAACGAATTCTGGACTGCTTGCACGTTCGACCCTCCGTTCGGCAGCGGTAAGGCCCTCAGATCAGTTAAATCCGCCGCCGTGTACGCTCGCCTCCACTCCTCCTTCTGGGTAAAGTGTTGCGTCGACCGTTTGAGACCACCCCCAATATAGGAAGTAACTTATCACCGCTAGCGGCAGCCCTTTCAGCGAGCGCTTGGCGCTACAATTCCCCTGTCTTGGTGATCGGTTCCACAATTAGCCGCTACCGCATGGCCGAGAAGCCGCCTTGTAGGCTCCAGTCCTGTATGATCGGGGCGGAATCCTTGCTGAGGAGATTTTAGGATGGCTATTCTGGCATTCGCCGCAGCTCGTCGCCGCGCCGATCGACGTGGGCCGTTAGGGCTTGCTGTCCTCGCCGTACTCATGCTGCCCTTCGCGACGTTGGGCGCGGCCGACCGTACGTCGTCAGCCGACTGGGCCAACGACCTGCGCCCCATTGACGCGGCTGCGTGGAACTACGATCGCGCGGCCCACCTCATCGAGCGCGCTGGCTTCGGGGCCACGCCTGGCGAGGTTCGGCGATTGGCTTCGATGTCTCCGCGGGAGGCGGTCGACCGTCTCGTCGACTACGAGTCGATTGACGCTTCAGCCCTGGCCGAGTTCGACGAATCGGGCGTGTGGGACGCGGGGATGGACCCCTTCCCGCCGAGCAGGGCCGAGGCCGTGCGGATTGCCCGCGAAAATGGGTCGGCGCTCGGCGAGGCCGTGCTGCCCGAGGGCTCTTCGCGTCGGCTACAGCCCATCGTCGACAAATTCTTCTACGGGCTGCGGGCCAACAGGTTTGAAAATCGTCGAGTCGCGTTGTGGTGGGCCCAGCGCATGGTTGCGACGCCGCGGCCGCTTGAGGAGAAGATGACCTTCTTCTGGCATGGCCACTTCGCCACTTCCGAAACCAAGGTGCGGGACTACCGCATGATGCTCGTCCAGAACCGCATGCTGCGGGCTCGAGCAACGGGTAGTTTTCGCGACCTGCTGCTGGGAATCATGCGCGACCCGGCCATGCTGGTTTATCTCGACAACGGCGAGAACGTAAAAGGCCACCCGAACGAGAATTTTGGGCGCGAGTTGCTGGAGCTTTTCACTCTGGGCGTCGGCAACTATAGCGAAGAAGACATTCGCGAAGCGTCGCGCGCCTTCACTGGGTGGACCAACGATGTTTTAGAGTTTCGCTTCGACCCAGATCTCCATGACGCGGGGCCCAAGAAATTCCTGGGCCACAAGGGCAATTTCGGCGGCGAGGAAATCGTCGACATCATCCTGGCTCAGCCCGCGACGGCGGAGTTCATCGCCGCCAAGCTTTATCGCTACTTTGTTCGAGAGGAGATCTCGGATTCGACTCGTGCGGCACTCGGGAAGGCGTTTCGCGATGCTGAGTACCAGATCAAGCCCCTGCTCAAGGCGATCTTCCTGTCGCGCGACTTCTACGGCCAACTCTCGGTCGCCACGCAAATCAAGAGCCCGGTGCATCTGTTTGTTTCGACCTACCGCAAACTCGGGTTTAAGCAGACGCCGACGGCGCCGGACTTCAACGGTTTGACCGGCCCGTTAGGCCAGTCCCTGCTTTACCCGCCGAACGTCGCTGGCTGGTCCGGCGGCCGCACCTGGATCACGCCCGCTACGTTACTAGAGCGCGGCAACGCCATGCGCGGCGTTCTCTTCCCGCCGGACCTTGCGAATTACGGGCATCCCGATCGTGTTATGCCTCGAATCTACAATGTGGTGGGCGAGCGCTTGGCGCAGGGAATGAACATCACGAACGCAACCAATTCCGGCGACTCCGCGATCAGCATGATGGTGGATGCGGACGAAGACTATAACACTCGCTACGGCGTCTACCGCGGCTACTTGATGGCCCACGAGCGAGTGAAGTTGATTCCGCGGCACACCGCTGAGTTCGATCTTGCGTTGATGGTGCGCTCGGCCGGGGCAGAGACGGCTTCCGAGGCCGTCGATCACCTGCTGCTTCGATTCTTGCGGGCGCCGCTCGACGAGCAGGACTGGCAGGCGCTCGCGGCTTATCTCGACGAACGGCTCGGCCCGGAAGGGCTGACGGGAGACTCGTCGGAAGACGCGTTGCGCAGTGTTCTTTACCTCATCCTTAGCTCCCCGGAATATCAGTTGGGGTGACGACGACATGAAGAATCTCCGACATGGCTACAATCGCTCCCGCCGCAACTTTTTGCGCAGTGGACTCCACGGAATTGGCGTAACCGCCGCTCTGCCTCTTGTCCTCGGACGCGCTTCGCAAGCGCTGGCGGCGGCGCGGAATGAATCCGGTCGAATCCTAGTGGTGGTTGAGCTGTCGGGCGGCAACGATGGTCTCAACACGGTCGTGCCCTATCGCAACGACGAGTACTACAGGCTCCGTCCGAATCTCGGAATCCCCAAGAATAAGGCGATTGCGATCAGCGAGGAGGTAGGCTTCCACCCCTCGTTGGTCGGATTCGAGCAACTCTACAAGGACGGTCTGATGGCGGTCGTCGAGGGTTGCGGTTATCCCAACCCGAGCCTTTCGCATTTCTCCTCGATGGGCTTCTGGCACACGGGCGTCCCCAACAGCGGCGAAGCGCTTGGTTGGGTCGGTCGTTTCGCGGATGCCGACATGCCGGAGGGGACGCCCAACACCATCATCAATATCGGCAGCTCACAATCGCTCGCGGTGCGCGGCAAGACGCACTCCCCGCTTGTTTTCGACGATCCGGCGCAGCTTCGCCGTGAAGGGAGCGCAGCAGAGAAGGCGGCTCTGGAGCTTTTCGTTAGTAAGCGCGAGACGGCCAACCCGACGCTAGATTTCCTACGCTCGTCGGCGCTGAATGCAGCCGAAGGCGGCGCGCTGGTGCGCGACGCCTGGGCGTCCTACAGCACGCCGGTCGACTACGGCTTGGGCGTCGGAGTCGCAACTGACCTACGTAAGGTCGCGGCGTTGATCGACGCGGACCTGCCTACACAGATCTATTACGTTAGCTATCGCGGCAATGCGTTCGACACTCACGTCCACCAGGCCGACCTTCATGACCGGCTGCTGATGTACACGGCCGACGCCGTGAACGGCTTCATGAAGGACCTCGAACGCATCGGCCGCCGTCAGGACGTGGCCGTGATGATGTTTTCGGAATTTGGCCGGCGTGTTGAAGAGAATGCCAGCCAAGGGACCGACCACGGCACGGCTGGCCCCATGTTCGTTGTTGGAGAGGGTGTCAAAGGTGGCTTCTACGGCGATACTTCGAGCCTCACCGACCTCGACGACGGCAACCTGAAGATGACCACGGACTTCCGTCGCGTTTACGCGACGATGATCGCTGAATGGATGGGCTATGGCGGTACGGCGGCGATCCTGAAGGGTGAGTTCGCGCCCTTGGCTATCTTCGCAATGGCTATCTTCGCGTAGGGCCCGTCAACCGGTCTCTCGGAAGCAGTCCCCTCAAGCCTCGAGCCGTCAGGGCAATGGCGGCGACGATATGGGGCGGCGGCGCTGGAGAAGGCGAAGGGCATCGCCGGAGTTGCTAGCGCTCCGGCGATGCCCCGCAGTTCTCCCAGAGATGAGCGCACGTCCTTAGTGCGCCATAGCTGCTCCGCGGCTTTGGAATGGGATCATGATGTGCGCGTATGGCGTATCTGGCCACATGATCCAAGGGCCGCCGTTCAGATGGTCGGTGGGAATTGAGTTTAGCAAGTCTGTATCCGGGATCAGCATCATCAGATGCGGCCCGAGGTGAGTGACCCAGTCGTCCGGGGTCGTTTCTTCAGTGGCATAAGGATCGCGATTGCTGACGGGAGTGTCACCCATCAACATGTAAGCGAACCCGATGTCCGTATAGGTTGGTTTCGTCTTGTTTACGTAGGCTCTGAGGAACTCCACCCAGGCCGGGGTAACACACCACGGGTCTACGCCCGGAGTATCGGGCCTATCGGGTAGAGAGGTCCACTGGTTGGATCCCTTGCGAATCTCGTTGAAGCTCCAGTCCATGATCGTGGCTTCTAATGAGATGGAATCCGGTGCCGCACTCTCAGCGCTCCAGATAAGATCTTGCGCCTGGGCACTCCCCTGAACGACCGGTCTGATAGGTAACACTCTAAACCGGACGGATGGGTAACAGTATAGGCGGTGGTCAGTGGCCCCCGCGGGGGCCACTGACTGCCGAGCCGAGCGGCCACAGTACGCGGTTGGCGGCGTCGAACAAGGCGAGTTCCACCGGACCGAACCAGATCTGCCAAATGGCTTCGTCCACTTCGACTAGCCCGACCAACTCGCGAGCCAACGCTTCACTCAGGAAGTACTTCTCGCCGAGGAACTTGATGCGTCCGTCGTGGCGCACTCGTCGGCGCTCCCAGTGCCCCGGGTAATCCAGATCAGCAAGCTCGCTGGGATAGGCGCGTGTTGCTGGTGCATAGAACGCCGCCGGGGGCCGCTGTCTCAACGCTTCATGCGGACGTTCTTGGTTGTATTCATGACGAAAGAGGTCGAAGCGGCGCTGCTGTCGGCGACGATCGCCAGCCGGAGGTCTCACTGTCTCGGCTTTGAGCGTGCGGTGTAGCCGCTCGTGGCGACCGTTCTGCTGCGGCTTGCCCGGCTCGATGCGCTCCACCGCAATGCCCAGCTTCAGCCACCAGACGTTCAACCGGCTCAAGCGTCCGGTGCCGATGGAGGCGAACGGCGAACCGTTGTCTGAGCGTATCCTTCGTGGCAGCCCGCGCTCCAGAAACAACCGCTCCAAGCCTCGGCGGGCCTCGGCGTAGGATGTGCCCACGTGTGCGGTGCAGTTGAGCAGGAAACGACTATATCCGTCGACGACCGTTAGCGGATAACACAGCACGCCGTCGCCGGTGCGAAACTGCCCCTTGTAGTCGATCGTCCAGAGGTCGTTGGGCGCTTCGGGTTCGCGCAACGGACTGGGTGCCGCTTCGGCCAGTCGCCGCATCCGCTTGCGCCCGCGAACGAGTCCGGCTCGCTTCAGCGCGTCGCCGATCGTCGACGCCGCTGGCCAGCTTGTCTGTGACTCTTTCGACTCCAGCCAGGCCCTGAGCTTCTTCGGCCCCCAACTCGGATGCTGCCGACGCGCTTCTATCACTCGTCGCTCGACCGACTCGGGTATCCGACCGGGCTGACGGTGTGCCGCGTGCGAGCGGTCTTCCAGCTCTGGCCAACCGCCTTGACGGAAGCGTTCTAACCACTTGTATCCGGTCCTGCGGCTGATCCCGTAGAGTCGACACAGCGCCGCCACGTTCGTCGCCGCCCCCGCTCGCAGCCAGTCTTCAATGAATCTCTTGCGTTCTTCCATCGGATAGGTCTCCTTCCATGGCATCTCGCCATGGTGTTACCTATCCGCCCGGTCTAACCTGTTACCCTTCCGCCCGGTCTGTACACCCCAAGGCGACAGATATGACTAATAGCATTGATTGAATTGTTCGTTTCATTACTGACTCCGTTGATCTGCAAGTAAGAGGTAGCGCGGCTACTCAACTTTCTGCGACACCATCGTGCCGGGGCTAATAGCTTCGACGGCTTCCTCGGTGGTCCAGACGGCACTGGCGAGAAAACGGAAGTTGGTAAGAGCTGCCGCGTAGCCATCCAAACCGGGAGCTTGCGCCGCCGCGGTGGCATCTTTCACAACCGCCACTTCAAAACCTTGTTCGAGTAGTTCCCGCAGATGAGATTCGACGCAAAGGTTTGCGGACATGCCCATCAAAATGACCTTCGAAATGCCGCGCTTCCTGAGTTGCAGGGCCAGATCATTCGACTCTGGGCCATACACCTTGTGCGGGCTGGTAACGATCGTCTTGCCGTCGTCAATCAGCGGCTTGTAGCGGGCCAGAAAGTCCGCGCCCGATCCTGAGAATCCATCCTGGGTCAGGGCGCCCGTGCGGCCGAACATGTTGATGGCGTGCATCATCGTCTCGACCGCGCCCCCAAACTGCCAATCTCCATCCGTCGGGTAGTAATAGTGAGGAGAAACGAAAACTTCGAGGCCAGCCTTTTTCGCCGTCTTCATGAGTGTTTTGATGTTCTCTACGGTGCCGTTGGCCGTCACGCTCTTGCCCACGAGACCCCAAGTAACGCCCTCCGGGCTCAGGAAGTCGTTCTGCGGATCAGTGATCACCAGCGCGGTGCGATCTTTATCCACGATTAGTCCGGGGTCTGGAAGCTGAGCCGTCGCAGTCGATAACGAGACCGTCAACGCGATCAATAACGAGGTGAATCTACTTGTGTATTTCATTGCTTTTCTCCTTTCTGCCGACGACATCGGCTTTGCTGTCTGCCGCCTCTGTAACAGTGCCACCGTCTCTCGTGTGAGGTGCACCGGCTGATGTGCGACTTTGTCCGAGCGCGTGCTGCGCCCCCCAGAAATCGTGCGAGATCGTCCAGACGTGTATACTTTTTCTCGCGGGGGTGGAATTGGATATCCTTTGATGGTGCTGGACAAGCTTCTTTCGAATCTCGCGGTGTATGTCGAACCGTTCGCCTTGTGTATGGTGAGCGCGGGCCAGAAGCTATCTCTGCCTAGCACGCCGGTGGTGACGTTGCACTTTGTGCTTAAGGGCAGCGGAGTAGTCCGCGGACCCGATCAGGTCGCGGTCTCGGAATCGGCATTGGTGGTGGTACCGCAAGGGATGCCACACTCGCTGGAATCGAACGATGATGCTGGCCCATCCGGTGATGCCTATGTTCTTCCGGAGTGCAGTCCTAGTGTCAGGCGGATCGTTGTAGGCGCTGAGGAAACAGCCGATCTGGTGGTCGCGTGCGGCACCGTTCGGGTTCAATATGGCGATTCCATGAACCTGTTTGACCACTTGCAAGAGATCATTGCTGTGGATCTCTCGGACTCACCCGCGGTGACCGTTGCGTTTCAAGGTATTCTCGCGGAGCAGTCCAATCCTGGGCCAGGCAGCGACGCGATGACGACTGCCCTTATGAGCCAGTGTTTGGTGCATCTGTTACGGGAAATTTCCGACGATCCCCAGTGCCCCCTGCCATGGCTCACCGCGCTCGATGATCCGCGTATGGCGCGGGCGATTGACAGTATTTTGCAAGACCCGGCACGATACCATACCGTCGAGTCGCTCGCCGAGTCTGCCACGATGAGCCGCTCCGCCTTTGCGGAGTGTTTTACGGGCGCGTTTGGACGCTCTCCCATGAACCTCGTTCACAACGTGCGGATGCAGCGTGCCGCGCGGTTGCTGAGACAAGGAGGCCTAACGACGGATGCGGTGGCGAATCGTGTTGGGTTTTCCAGCCGTAGCCATTTCTCTCATGCCTTCAAGAAGCACTGCGGTGTTCCGCCTGCTCAGTTTCGAGCGCAGCTCTGAAGAAGGTTGCGAGCGGCGGCGCTTCATGCTGATGCCTAACGCGCCTTGAGCCCCATTGGAGCTGGCTCGGCGTACTTTCTACAAAATGTAGACCCACCGTGCGAGCCGCGCATTTGCGCCGCTTCCAAGCGGTCCGATATCCTTGAATTTCAGGCGCTTAGGCTCCCCATGGACACAATCGAAATTACCAGGGCTCTGATCGACATCGATTCGGTCACGCCCAACGAAGAGCAAATCGGCGATTGGCTCTATGACTACGTGCGTCCACTCGCCGAACGCTACGGCGGCCAAGTCCAAAAAATCGAGGTAGAGCCGGGCCGCAACAACGTCTGGGCTTCGTGGGGCACGCCGGAGATCGTCTTCTCCACCCACATGGATACGGTGCCGCCATTTATTCCCTCAAGGGAAGACGACGAGTTCATCTGGGGCCGCGGTGCCTGCGACACCCACGGGCTCTGCGCCGCCATGCTCAAGGCCCTCGAAAGCCTGCTCGAAGACGGTGTCCGCGATCTCGGCCTGCTCTTGGTCGTCGGCGAAGAAGTTAATGGTCGTGGAGCCGCGTTTGCCAACCAGACACCACCCGACGGCGTCCGCTACTTAATTAACGGCGAGCCCACCGAAAACCTGTTGGCTCTCGGGTCAAAGGGCGCGCTCGGTCTCAAGCTCACTGCCACTGGCACGGCAGCCCACTCCGCTTACGAAGAGTTAGGCGAGTCAGCGATCAACAAGGTTCTCGACAACCTCCAGGCCCTTCGCGCCGTCGATTGGCCCAGCGACCCGGTTCTCGGTGACACCACCTTGAACATCGGCACCATCGAGGGCGGCATCGCAGCGAACGTCATCCCCGACAAGGCCTCTGCGTCGCTGATGATTCGCGTCGTCACCGACCTAGCGGAGCTGAAGGCCCAAGCACTGGCCGCGCTAGACGATCGCGTCGAGGTCGAGACCTTCGCCTATAGCGAGCCCATGCATCTGACGGCCGTCGAGGGCTTCCCGACCTCTATCGTGAAGTACACAACCGACATTCCAAAACTCACCAAATGGGGACAGCCCCTGTTGCTGGGTCCTGGGTCGATTCACGTCGCGCACAAGCTCGAAGAGCGAGTGCCCAAACAGCAGATCACAGACGCCGTCGATCTCTACGTCCGTCTCGTCAAGCAGCTCAAAACGGATACTAAGAACTAGACCGCCTGGGTGTTCTCGCTGATTACAGCCGAGCGCCGGGCTCGGAAGAAGATTCCCATGTCGAAAAAGATCGAAGTCGGAGTATTGGGCGCCACCGGAATGGTGGGCCAACAGTTCATCTGTCAGCTACAGGACCACCCGCTGTTCGAGCTGACGTGGTTGGGGGCCAGTGAACGCTCCGCAGGCAAAGCTTATCCAAACGCTGCCCGCTGGGTGCAAGACCGCGACATCCCTGATTCGATTGCGAGTCAGACCGTGCAACTCGCCACGCCGTCCAACAGCCCGCCGCAGCTGGTCTTCTCGGCCATGGACGCGTCGGTTGCAGGCGAAATCGAGCAGGCATTCGCCAAGGCCGGACACGTCATCGTTTCAAACTCGAAGAACCATCGCATGCTGGCCGACGTGCCGCTGCTAGTCCCAGAAGTCAACGCTGATCACCTCGGGCTGATCCCCGCGCAGCGTCGAAACCATGGCTGGTCCGGCGCGATCATCACCAACCCAAACTGCTCGACGATCGCGCTCACGATGGGCCTCGCTCCATTGCTGCCATTTGGCATTAAGAGAATTCTCGCAGCGACGCTGCAAGCGATCTCCGGTGCGGGCTATCCGGGTCTACCTTCGGTCGATATCGTTGCCAATGTGATCCCTCACATCGGCGGCGAAGAAGAGAAGATGCAGACCGAGACAGCCAAGATCCTCGGCTCGTTCGTCGACGGCGGCATTGAGTTGCTCGACGCGCCGATGAGCGCTCACTGCAACCGCGTCCAAGTCATCGACGGGCATACCGTCTGCGTATCCGTTGATCTGGAGGCGAAGCCTTCCATCGACGAGCTGAAGGAAGCCTTCACCTCGTTTCGCGGCGTGCCGCAGCAGAAGAACTTGCACACCGCGCCCCGACAGCCGGTCCATCTGATGTCCGAGCCCGACCGACCGCAACCGCGACGTGACGCGATGCGCGAAAATGGCATGGCGGTTTCAGTGGGACGCGTCCGCGAGTGCCCCATCCTCGGCTACAAGTTCGTCGTACTCGGCCACAACACCATTCGTGGTGCCGCCGGGGCCGCCGTCCTCAACGCAGAGTTGCTGCACAGCGAAGGCTGGTTGGATTAGATGATCGTAATGAAGTTTGGCGGCACGTCCGTCGAGAGCGCTGAAGCTCTTGACCGGGCGTCGGGCGTGGTCAAGAGCCGTCTCGACCAGAAGCCCATCGTCGTCGTTTCGGCGATGGGCAAGACGACGGATCGGCTCGTCGAGATGGCGCGCGCCGCCGCAGCGGGAGATCTCTCCGCTGCACTAGCCGAACTGCAAGAGATCGCCGAACATCACCACCGTGAAGGGTTGGCCTCTGCAACTGCCAACCGTCGTGCGGGACTCGAAGCTTTTCTTGACGGGACCTTCGCGCGTATTGAGAAACGACTCCGCGATCTGCCAGTTGGAGACCTATCGCCCGCCGACAACGACGTACTCCTGAGCTACGGCGAGCGTCTATCCAGCGCCGTCGTCGCCGAAGCGTTTTTCCGCAACGGCCTACCAGTGGTCTGTTTTGACTCCCGTACGGTCATCAAGACCGACGCCAACCACGGTGCCGCTCAACTCTTGCCAGACGAGACGGCTGCCGCTCTCACCGCGCACGTCGCGCCCTTGCTCGACGACAGTGTCGTGGTCATGGGAGGTTTCATCGCCTCCACGCTCGACGACATCACGACCACCTTCGGGCGCGGCGGATCCGACTACAGCGCCTCCGTCATCGGTGCGCTACTCGGCGCGGATGAAGTCCAGATCTGGACCGATGTCGACGGCGTCATGACGGCTGACCCGTCCCTCGTCGCGGACGCACACCGACTTAAGGTCATGTCGTTCGGCGAAGCATCCGAGTTGGCCTATTTCGGTGCGCGCGTTCTGCACCCCGCCACCATGGCGCCTGCGCTCGAAAAGAACATTCCGATACGAGTTGCGAACTCGCGGCGTCCCGACAACGAAGGAACCCTGATCGTTGCCGAGGCACCGCACACCGCGCTCGTCAAGTCAATCGCCTACAAAGAGGGCATCACGATCGTCGACGTGCGCTCTACGCGTATGTTGATGGCGCACGGCTTCCTCGCTCGCCTGTTCAACGTCTTTGAGCGCTTCGAAACCGCTGTCGACATGGTCACGACGTCCGAGGTCAGCGTATCGCTCACCGTCGACCGCACCGACCGTCTCGACGAGATCATTGCTGAACTCGAAGGCGTAGCGGACGTCGAACGACGCGACAACAATGCCATCGTCTGCGTCGTGGGCGACGGCATTCGCAACACGCCGGGTGTTTCCGCTAAGATCTTCACTGCGTTGGATGGCATTCTGATCGAGATGATCTCTGTCGGCGCATCTCGCATGAACGTCAGCCTCGTAGTCGACGAAAATGACCTCGAAGAGGTCGTCCGAAGGCTCCACCAGGCGTTTTTCTCGCAGATCGACAAGGAAGTATTCGCTTGAGCGCAGAAAATCAACCACTCCGTATCGCCCTCGTCGGCTACGGCAAGATGGGCCGCATGATCGAGAGTCTCGCCGAAGAGGCGAACTGTACAATCGTTTTGCGCCTCGACGAATTCAATAACGCCGACCGCGTGGGCATGACGCCGAAGGCTTTCGCTGACGTCGACGCCGCGATCGAATTTTCGACTCCAGCAACCGCTGTCGATAACGTCCTGCGTCTCTGCGAACTCGGCATCCCAACCGCCGTCGGTACAACCGGCTGGTACGACCGTCTTGATGAGGTCCGCGCAGCCTCGGACGCGACCGGCACTGGCGTTGTTTACGGAGCGAATTTCTCCATTGGAGTCAACGCCTTCTACCGCGTGGTCGAGGCTGCTGCACGCACCTTCGCAGACGCCGAAGACTACGACTGCTGGGCCTACGAGGCACACCACAAGTGGAAGAAGGATGCACCTTCTGGCACGATGCTGCGGCTGCTCGATGTGATGAAAGAGTCCGGCTACGAGCGTCCCATCGACGTCGCCACCAACCGTGTCGGCCACGTTCCGGGTACCCACGAGTTCGGCTTTGATTCCGAAGCGGACACCATCCGTATCAGCCACACCGCCCGGGGACGCTCCGGTTTCGCGAAAGGTGCGTTACGCGCCGCACGTTGGATTTCGTCGCGAGACGGATTGCATGAGTTCTCCCAAGTTTGGGATCAGATGATCTGAGGATATATTGATGTTTACAGGTTGCGGCACCGCACTCGTTACGCCGTTTCACGCAGACGGCTCACTCGACGAAGCGACCCTACGCAAGTTGCTCCAGCGGCAAATTGACGCTGGAATTCACTTCCTCGTTCCCTGTGGAACGACCGGTGAGAGTCCGACGCTCACCAAGCAGGAGCACCTTCGCGTGGTCGAGATCACCGTCGAAGAGGCGGCAGGCAAGACTCCTGTCCTCGCTGGTTGCGGTGGCTACAACACCGTCGAGTTGGTCGAGATGGCGAAGGCTCTCCACGCCCTCAACGTCGATGGCCTGCTCTCAGTGACGCCCTATTACAACCGGCCCGCGCCACAAGGACTCCTCGCTCACTATGAGGCTATCGCCGCTGCGACGCCCCTGCCCATCATCCTCTACAACATCGCTGGACGAACCGGGCGCAACATCCCGACGCCCGAGTTGCTGCGCCTGGCCGAAATCGAGACGATTGTGGGCGTCAAAGAGGCGTCCGGCAGTATCTCGCAAGTCGCAGAAGTCTGCCAGCACACGCCCGATGATTTTGTCGTTCTCTCTGGAGACGACGCCGTCACCCTGCCGTTGATGTCGCTCGGCGGCAACGGACTGATCTCGGTCGCCTCCAACGAGATTCCTGCCGAAATGGCCCATATCTGCGACCTCGCGCTCAAGGGCAACTTCGCTGGCGCCCTCGACATCCACCGCAAGTTCTACCCGCTCATGGATGTCAACTTCTGCGAATCGAGCCCTGGACCAGTCAAGTACGCCATGGCCCAAATGGGACTGCTTGAGGCGAACTACCGCCTGCCCATCGCGCCCATCTCTGAGGAGAGCCGCGCCAAAGTCGACACCGTGTTGTCCCAATTGGAGCTTGTATGATCCGTATCGCCGCTACGCTTCTCGTTGCCGCTTCGTTCCTTTTTACTCCAGCGGCCAACGCCCAGCGTGAATATTGGCGGACGCCTTTTGAGGCGCACCGCGTCATCGGACCGCTCTACTCCGTCGGCACCTATGACCTCTCGGTGTTCCTGCTGACCACCTCCGAAGGTCACATCCTGATCAACACCGGAATGGAGGACTCGGCACCTCTGCTCAAGAAGGGTATCGAGGATGTCGGCTTCCGCTACGAAGACGTCAAAGTGCTGATGACCATGCAGGCGCACAACGATCATGTTGCCGCCACTGCAACTGTCAAGCGCGAGACCGGTGCCGAGATCTGGGCCACTCCCGAAGACGCCAAGCTACTTGAGAGCGGCGGAGCCACTGATCACCTATTCGGCGGCAGCCCGAAGTTCGACGCAGCCACCGTCGAGCGACATCTCAGGGACGGCGAAGTGCTCAAGCTCGGTGATCTTGAGTTGACCGTCATCTTCACGCCCGGCCATACCAACGGCAGCTCTAGTTACGCGCTGACGGTCGAAGAAGGCGGCAAGACCTACGATGTACTGATTGCCAACATGAACTCGGTCAACGGCGGCACCGTATTCGTCGGCAACGAAAAGTATCCCCAGATCTCGGAAGACTACGCTCATACGTTCGGAGTTCAGAAGAAACTGAAGCCCGACATCTGGGTGTCCGCCCACGCCAGCCAGTATCAGATGCACGACAAATTCGAGCCGGGCGATTCCTACGATTCCGAGCGCTTCGTCGACCCCAAGGGCTACAAGGCGGCCGTAGCTGAGTACGAGAAACGCTTCCGCGACCTGCTCGCAGCCGAGCAATAAATCGACACCCACGCACAAGGAGTCTGCGGAGGCCCGCTCGTCGCGAACGATATGGTCTCTCCCTTCGCCTCCTACGCTTGACAATTGCCTGTTACAAACATCAACCATTTACGGGATGGCGGATGCCTCCAACCGTGTTCTTGCGGCCCAAGAAGAGCCACGTGATCCGCCACCTATGTTCGGTAGGTGCTGGTCACCCAGCGATCTCGTGCGCCGTGCACGCGAGGTTGTGGGGAAACAAGGTGCGAAAGCACTCTGGTTCAAGGTTCTCGGTGAACTCTGCTACCGACGGGTCTACCTATTCAAAGATCGCCTCGAAGTCGATTACGAAGTTTCTGACGCACGTGTCCCGTTAGAGGTTCGGCCCCTCGTACGCGAAGAGCTTCCTGAATATCTGTCAAAAGCACCGCCTGTCAAGGGGCGAGAGATCACCTCCCGTCTCGATGCCGGACATATCTGCCACACTGCGTGGTCCGAAGGTGCCTTGATCGGTTACGTCTGGTCAGCGGTCGGTCGGGCCCCGGTCGATTACATGGGCGTTGCGATGGAGCTACCTACGGGTGCCGTCTATGGCTACGAGTTGTTCGTACACGCCGATTGGCGAAAGTTGGGTGTCTCGGTCGCGATGATCCGGGAGCGACGAACGCTGTTGTTAAAGTCGGGCTATCACACCGGCTATTCTGTGCTGATGCCCGAGAACACCCCAGCAGTCAACGTTCAGCAATCGGTAAAGCGGTATCCGATCGGGATGATGAGAGTCGTATGGTTCGGACCCTGGCGGCGAGCCTGGTTGCGTTTGAAAGATGCAACCGCGCCTCAGCCATTCGGCATCGCACGCTGAGTTGCCTAACCCCTGTATACTCGGTCCTCGTCGTCGGAGACTTCTCATGAAAACGCTACTTTTCCTCTCACTTGCTTGGGCAGCCGTCGGGCTGGCGGCAACGGTCGAGACCATCGTAGACAACGGCCAGGTTCGCATCTTGAAAGTCACCGTGCCGACGGATCACTCAACCGGTATGCATGTACACACGATTAACCGGGTGATGATCTACCTCCAAGCGGGTGGACAGTCCGTTATCCGTGAGAACGGACCGACAACTGTCCAAGAGTGGGCGGCGGGTGAGCCACTCTGGAGCCCCGCGATCGGCATGCACCGCGTCGAGCTCGAGGCCGAAGTTCCGAACACAATCGTCGAGATCGAACTGCGGCAAAATGGGCCAACGAACCCAACTCCTCTCAGCGCTCTCCATCCGCTTAACTCCGACCCCGATCACAACACGCTTGAGTTTGAGAATGATCAGGTGCGTGTCTATCGCTCCAAGTACCCCGCAGGCGCCGTCATTCCGCTGCACGAACATCTGAGCGCCCGCGTCAGAACCTACCTGACGCCCACCGACGTCAACTACTGGGACGAAAGCGGCAAGCTTAGCCACGCTGCGCACACAGCTGGTGACGTGTCCTGGCTCACGTCATCGGTCCGCCACCACGCCAAGAGCCTCTCTGACGTCCCCACGGATGTTGTCGTAGTCGAGCTCAAATAGCCGCGTTCTCCACCGACGCTAGCCGAGAAGTTGTCGTAGATTGTCCAGAAAAGTTCTGGAATGACCCGTTGAACGTCTGTTTTGTCCACAGATGTCCGTGGATGTCTGTCTTTGTCCGGCCATGACGAAACTAAGTTGTTGATAATATTAGGCTTGTAGGCGGAGAAGCCTGAATCCGCGGACATTTCTGGACATAGGACAGAATCGAGCCAGGCTAATTGGACTCCGGTCAGTGGTTGCGGCATAGCATGATGCTTCCCAGGGGGAACGCAGACGGCCCACTCTTTCGAGCGGGCCGTTCTCATTTCAGGTTTGCAGCCGGTGCAAGGTTTTCTCGGAACCGAAAGCTATAGCGGCTGATAGCATATCGATGTGTGGATGGTCCGTGGTCTTGGTCTGATCGTCGCGGGGTTCGGCTGGTATCGCCTGTTTGGCACAAGACTCGATCGAGGACTTGCTGACGCGGGCGACGACGTCGTATCGCGAGGGGAGAGTCGACGAGGCGTTCAGGCTATCCGATCTCGCTATTGATCGTGCGCCTGGAGATCCGACCGGCTACTTCATTCGGGGTACGGTCCTCGAATCTAGGCAGGACTACGAGGGGGCTCTCCGAGACTACGACCGGGTTGTTGAGTTGAGCCCATCGCTGCCCTTGGCGTACAACCGCCGCGGAGGGCTTCGCTTCAAGGTCGGCGATTTCGACGGCTCCATCGGGGACTTCGATCGTGAGGTTGTGCTCGACCCCGATAAGAACAATAACCACTGGCAGCGGGGGCTGTCCTACCACTACGCACAGCAATACGAGGACTGCTGGAAGCAGTTCGAGCTTTCGTACGCGACGGTCAACCCCACGGACTACGAGAACGGTATCTTCCACTTCCTTTGCATGGCAAAGGACCTAGGAGTCGCGCAGGCGCGTAAATCGATGCTAGCGATCGCCGGTGACGAGCGGGTGCCGATGAAGCAAATCTACGACTTGTACCGAGGACGAGGCTCTGTCGAGGACGTAATGATTGCAGCGGAGACTGGCAACCCGACAGCTGCGGAGTTGGGAGACCGGCTCTTCTACGGTCACCTCTACTCTGGACTCTATCTCGATGCGATCGGCAACGCTGCGCTCGCCCGCGGGCACGTCGCTCGCGCGGTCACCAATTTTCAGATCCCACACTACATGTGGGACGTGGGCCGTATTCACCTCGCGCAACTTGTGGAGGTTGGGGCGGCCGCTCAGCCCCCGCAAGCGATAACCTCCGCCGCCGAGAAATCTGCGCGGAAGCAGAAGCGCTTTCGCGATCCCCGCCCCCCGGCGGTACGCAAGGCTACGGGTTCGCAGGCTCCGGGGCTGCAACCGCATCCCGATGTCACCTTTCACGGCCCGCCCAGACCCTTGCCCACAGGCGCCGTCACCCATGATTGGACGTCTTTTTTGGGACCGACGCACAACGCCGTTTCGACAGAGACGAGGCTCTTGAAGGAGCTTCCGGAGCAGGGGCCGCCGCTCGTTTGGGAGCTGAACAAGGGTACGAGCTACACCTCTCCGGCAATCGCCGGTGACCGGCTCATTTATCTGCATCGCGTTGGAGATAGGGAGCGCATTGAATGTCTACATCCTGAAACGGGAGAGCGCTACTGGCATGTTGAGTACAAGACTGACTTCAGCGACCGCTACGGCTACAACAACGGGCCGCGCGCGAGTCCGGTGATCGATGAGGATCGCGTCTATACCTACGGGGCACAAGGGCAGTTGCAGTGCCGCAGACTGGACAGCGGCGAGCTGATCTGGCAGCGAGATATCGCTGGCGAGTTCGACGTCAAGCCAGATTTCTTTGGCATTGCTAGCACACCGCTCATCGAAGGAGATCTTCTGATCGTGAGCGTGGGAGCTCCCGGCGGTCCGACCGTGGCGGCGTTCGACAAGTTCACTGGCAAGTTATCGTGGGGCGCGGGAGACGAGTGGGGTGCTGGCTACAGCTCTCCGATACCAGCGGTGGTGCATGGGAAACGTCGGTTGTTCGTGTTAGCGGGAGGAGAAAGCAAACCCCCGACCGGTGGGCTGATGATGCTCGACGCCCTAACAGGGAGCATCGACCTCACATTTCCGTGGCGCAGCCGCAACTACGAATCCGTGACCGCGTCGAGCCCCGTGGTCGTCGGCAACCGAGTATTCGTTTCCGCCTCCTACCAAACAGGTGCGGTCTTGCTCGAAATTCCACCGCAAGGGCGGCGGGAGGTTGCGTGGTCAAATCCGGACTTCGACCTGCATTTCACGACTGCGATTCACCACGATGGCTACCTGTATGGGTTTACAGGACGCAACGAGTCAGACGCGGCGCTGGTCGCGGTGGACGTCGAAACGGGGAGGGAGATGTGGCGAGCCGAGCCGGAGTGGATTGAAACGGTGGTCGCCAACGGCAAGCCGCGCGAGATTACCGAAAGCACCTTCCGCGGATCGCTGCTGCGGGTCGACGGTCGCTTTCTAGCGATCGGCGAGCACGGCCACCTGCTCTGGCTGGAGCTGAGCCCCGAGGGCTACAGAATCCTCTCCCGAGCCTCACTGTTCAAGGCCCGCGAAACATGGGCGCTGCCTGTACTGAGCCGCGGGCTGCTGTACGTCAGCCAGAACACGCGGGGTACCCTTGAGGGCACGTCGCCTCGACTGCTTTGCTATGACCTGAGGGCAAATGAGTAGCGACCGGTCGCGTACCGGGAAGCCGCTGGCTCCCTGCTCGGCTCTTACAACCTAAACTAAGCCCCCTACAAATATTCCGACCCAATGTGGAACTCGGCGGTACTTGAAACTACTCAAGTAGGGGCCTAGCGGCCTTCCAGCACTTCGACGAGAACGTCGCCTCGGCTGCCCGAGGGCGGTTTGATTCCCAGGAACGCGGCAAGGGTAGGGGCTAGGTCGATAGTCTGAACCTCGCGATGGACTCGCTGGGCCTGGATGCCAGATCCAGCGAAGATCATGGGCACGAAGGTGTCATAACTCCACGGCGATCCATGCGTGGTGGCGACCACGAGGCCATCAAAGTCATTGATGAACCAGTGTGGTTCGAAGACGACAAAGATGTCGCCGGAGCGCTTGGGGTGATAGTTGTGGAGGATAGATCGCGTCAGCGGCGTGTCTGGCAGCTCTCCCTTTGCAAGCGCAGTGCTCGAAACCGCGAGGGCGACGCCTTCGAACTTCGATAGTTCCGCAGCGACAACTCGCTCAACTTCCGTCTGATCGAGACCGGCCTCTTCGATGACTTTTCGATCAAGGTATACGTAGGGGTGGAAGTATTCGCGGATCAGTTCCTCTCCCACTCCGAAACGTTCCTTGAGGTCCGCCATACCCGCTGTTTTGTCCCAGGTTTCCGGATCGACATACTTCGCCTCAAAGCCAAACTGATCTAGGGCAGGTGGAGCCTCAGCTCCGCCGTGGTCGGCGGACAGTACGATCAGTGTTCGATCGTGACCGATCGTCGTGTCCACGAAGCTCAGCAGTTCCGCGAGAGTCCGATCTAGGCGCAGTAGGTTGTCCTCGCTCTCGAGGCTGGAGGGGCCAAAAACGTGGCCGACATAGTCGGTTGACGAGAAGCTGACTGAAAGATAGTCCGTCACCTCATCTCGACCGAGATTCTCGTTCTCGATAAGAGCCTTGGCGAATTCAAGAGTAAGCTCATCGCCGGCCGGACTGAGAGTGAGAAAGGTCGTGAAGCCTCGACCGTCCGCCTGCCCATACTGGTGAGGAAAAACTCGCCCGAACCCCGGCAAGGCGGTTTCCCAGGGCTGGTCGTCTTGATCGCCGTAAAGGTAGGTTGACTGGTCGTGAAGTAGTCCCCAACTCGTGTCGGCAAACCTCTGAGTTGGGTCACTGGCATTCCACTCGTTGACCCACTCGGGGTAGCGATCGTAATAGAAGCTGCTGCTGACGAATCCGCCGGATTGCTTGGAGAACCAGAAGGCTTTGCCCGCGTGGCCAGCCATTGAAACGGCGCCGCGATCCTTAACGGAAACTCCGAATACCTGGGCCTGCCCCGCCGTGCTGATGGCCAGTTCGTCGCTAAGGGTAGAGACGAGAATGGCTGCGGGTGAGCGACCGTCGCTACGAGCCACTCGCTGTGTTGGGTCGATCTCCGTGGCCTGGTCCACGTCAGCGTCGGCGGTCAGCAAACGGTAACGCGAGTCTTCAATGTTGTACGTGAGTCGACCGTCCTCGCGGTCAAACCAGACGTTGCCGACCATTCCGTGCGCCGAAGGATAGGCGCCGGTTGCTAGTGTAGCGTGCCCGACGATGGTCTCGGTGTTGGCATGAGGATGATGGGCATTCGAAAAGACGATTCCGTTCTCGATCAGATAGCGGAAACCGCCCTCGCCCATCCGGTCGAGATAGCGTGGTACTAGGTCTCCGCGCAGCTGATCCACCGTGATCTGGAGCACCAAACGCGGGGGCTCAGCCGACTCAGAGGGAGGTACGAAAGCGATAACCACTAGCACCAACAGGGTTCGTGTGAGCAAGAGAGGTCGTGTGAACATGGTCATCCTTGTCAGGTAGGATCACTCAAGAGCAACGAAACAGCAACAGATAGTTCAACTCTTGTGTTTGACTTTCGAACGTGGGGCGGGTGAACCTCCGGCCCCGCAAGCGCGAGAGCCAATCCGCTTGGCGGCCCACTAGCGTGGGGGCCTGATTGGACGTACTACGCCCACGTGGAGGCGAGGGACTAGGTTCAGTTGCCGCCGCCCGACGGACGCTCTTGCCTCTGAGAAAAGAACGCCCGTCGAGACGGCGGGTTGGAGTTCCCTTCCACGCGGGGAACAGGAAGTGTGAGGGGACCGGTCCTAGGGACTTAACTTCGCCTTTCGCTATCGCTCGTTTGGTTTTGGCGACGTGACCTAAACGCCAAGAAGGGTGGGTTCAAGCGGTCGATGCAACACTTCACCGAAGAAGGAGAAGTGGATGCGAAGAAAGAAGAGGAAAGAGCGGGTAGCGCGAGGCTACACCGAGGCTCAGCGGGCGGAGATGTGGGAACGCTGGGCTCGCGGAGAGTCGATGAAGGCGATTGGACGCCTATTCGGCAAGGAAGGAGGGTCGGTCTATGGGCAGCTTGCGCCCTATGGCGGCATCCGTCCTCGGCCACGTTGTCGCTCGCCGCTGGCGCTGACCTTGGCTGAACGAGAAGAGATCTCCCGAGGCGTTGCAGCAGGACGATCGATGCGATCGATCTCCCGACAACTGGGGCGAGCGGCATCGACAGTCAGTCGGGAGGTCCGCCGCAACGGAGGTGGCAGTGCCTATCGGGCAACCGAGGCCGAGGAGCGGGCCTGGGGTCGAGCGCGGCGTCCCAGACGCTGTCGGTTGGCCTGCTGTCCGCGGTTGTGCCGACTGGTCGAAGAGAAGCTCCGAGAGCACTGGGCTCCCGAACAGATCGCCGGTTGGCTGAGACGTACCAACCCGCAAGATGAGTCGCGTTACGTGTCACACGAAACGATCTATCGCGGCCTGTACGTCCAGCCTGGCGGGGCTTTGGAGAAGGGACTGACGCGGCATCTCCCTTCGCGGCGCTCGATTCGCCGCTCCCGACACGCCACCCGCAAAGGCCACAGCAAGGGTCAGATCGCCGACATGATCTCCATCCACCAGCGCCCGATTGTGATCGAAGGTCGCACCGTACCCGGTCACTGGGAAGGCGATCTGATAGCAGGAGCAAAGAACAGCCATATCGTGACGCTGGTTGAGCGTCACACCCGCTACGTGATGTTGGTGAAGGTCTCGGGCAAGGACACGGCAACCGTCATCTCGGCGCTGATCGCACACGCCCGGCAGCTGCCGGGCGAACTCTACCAGTCACTGACCTGGGATCGGGGACGGGAGATGGCCGACCACAAACGGTTCACTCAGGCGACCAACATTGCTGTCTACTTCTGCGATCCGCAGAGTCCCTGGCAACGCGGCTCGAACGAAAACACGAACGGACTGTTGAGGCGGTACTTCCCCAAGGGAACCGACTTATCAGTACACTCGCAAGAACATCTAGACAAGATTGCGCGGAGGCTGAACGAACGGCCCCGCAAGACGCTGGTGTTTGAAACCCCAGCAGAACGTTTTAACGCTTGTGTTGCGTTGACCGGTTGAGCCAGCAAGTAAACCAACAGCAAGTTGAGGAAGAGGGGCCGGCGTGACCAAGATTCGAACTCGTCCACCGCTAGCTGAAAGGCGAAATCGTCTGGGAAGCGCAGAGCATCGCGCTTGACCTGCTCGTTCAACCGTCCGGTCGTTACACCGTACAGCCTCGCCAGGCCTGAATCGATCATCACGCTCACCTATGTATTGAAACAGTTGGCATGGGCGGTGGTCGCCTCGTTGGTCTTGAGATAGTTATCACCGGCTGAACGCCCAGGCTGAGGCCCGGGGTTCGGGTTGGGTGAACGTATGTTGAAGGTGTGATAGGGTGGGCGGATTCTTGAACACATTGGTGAGCGTCCAGGTCGATGGCCGTTTGTTTTCCGATTACGTTTTCCTGTTACGGAAATAGAATCCATGGCGATGACTCCGGGTCGGTCGATCAGGAGCATGACGTGCCCGGCACCCCTTACGCAGGTTCTGATATTAGGCGCTTCGGTGCCTCGTCTGGACTGATGAAGGATTCAGTCTTCCGGCTGGATCAGTTGCCCCGCCCGGTAGTACTCGCGTCTCTACGGGAGACGTGTGCCTATAGAGTCTGTGTGGAAACAGAACGAGAAAAAGGTAGCAACGGGGCGGGTCGCGGGTTACCAAAGATGCATGGCACGTTTTCAGGACTACGCCCCGGACCAAGCCTGGCTGTTGCCGCCGCGCATCAGTGATGAGTTAGGCGAAGAGCATCTGGCGTGCTTTCTCGATGAAGCGGTCGAGCGGATGGATCTCAGCCGATTCGAATCGGCGTATTCCGACGACGGACAGCCCGCCTACCCGCCGGAGTTGATGCTGAAGGTTTGGCTTTACGCTTACGCGCTGGGCGTAACGTCGTCGCGCAAACTCGAACAGCGCATCCGCGAAGACCTCGGGTTCCGCTTTCTCGCGGGAAGTCTGAAGCCCGACCACTGGACCCTCAACGAGTTTCGACGACGCCACGGTCGAGCGCTTAACGATGTCTTCACTCAAGTGGTCGAGACCGCAAGAGGCCTCGGCCTGGGGCGGCTGGGGCGGGTCGCCATCGACTCGACGCGTGTCGAAGCCGAGGCTTCTCCGGACCGCAGCGACACGGTCGAGCAACTACGTCGCGAGCGGGCGCGCATTCGGCAACGGATCAGGCGTTGGCAACAGCAATGCGATCGCGATGAGGAGCCTAGTGGCGGTGTTGTGGCAGCACCAGTAGATTGGCGGCGGCGTCTCGAAGAGATTCCACAGCAGTTGAAACAGCTCCGCAAGTCGGGGCAGAAGCGCAGTTCGCGCCGTGATCCCGAGAGCCGTTATCTGCGTCGACGCGGCGGCTTCTGTTTGGGATACAGCGGCGAGGTCGCGGTCTCCGACGATCACTTCATCGTGGCGCAACGGGTGCATCAGTCCAGCTTCGATAACGGCTCGTTGGTGCCGATGATGCAGGCGGTGGAGCGAGAATGCGGGCAACGACCGAAGGCGATTCTGGCAGACAGCGGATACTTCCACAGAGGGCAGATCGAGCAAGTAGAAGCTGCTGGCGTGCAGGTGTATGTGCCGGATGCGGTGTTAGCGAAGGCGTTGGCGGACAAGGTCCCGCCGCCGGTCATGGCCCATCGGAAGCGGCGGCGATCACCGGGCTTGGCGCAGATACGAGAGCGTTTGACCGCCCCACCAGGACGTACCGCGATGGCGCGTCGCAAGGCGTTGGTGGAGTCGGTGTTTGGAGTCTTGAAGCAGCAACGCGGCCTGCGCCGGTTTCGGCGGCGCGGCCTCGCGGCGGTCAGCGTCGAATGGACTCTTGCTACCACCGCTTACAACCTGACCCGCCTTTATAACCGCCGCCAAGTTGCCGCGAGTTAGCTCCGGGGCTGTCGCCCCTGGTTTCTTGCACCGCTCTTCCCACTTTTTCCCTGATGCCTTCCCCTCTACCTCGCTTCGCGGATGAGTTTTCACACAGCCTCGTTAGAGAGCGACCTCCGTGCAGAACCACACACAAAACATTAGCCTTACGCCGCCCCAAGCGCTACAATTCCCCTGTCTTACACATCGGCTCCACCATCAGTCATTACAAGCTCGTCTCGCAGCTCGGCGAGGGCGGCATGGGTGTCGTCTACAAGGCCGAGGACACCAAACTCGAACGCACGGTTGCCCTCAAATTCCTCGCTCAGCATCTTCTCAACGACGAAGAAGCGAAGGAGCGCTTCTTGCGGGAGGCGAAAGCCGCCGCCGCTCTCCATCACCCCAACGTCTGTCCGGTGCATGAGATCGATGAGGTCGATGGCAAGACCTTCATTGCGATGGCCTTCTTGGGGTGGTCTCAAGCGGTCGACGCAACACCCGGCGCGAAGGGAGAGCGTGAAGCGTAAGCCAAAGAAAGCAAAGGCGAAGCGGCGAGGACGCTCCGCTCTCATCTGCATGTCATTGCAGTACAACGAGTTACGCAATTGCGATTAATGGCTTCCGCTTGTAGGCAAGCCCCTTGCCGCTCTCATCGCTAAGACATTTCGGTTGAACGACTTAGGCCTAGTGTTGCGTTGACCGGTTGAGCCGGCAGGCCTTCTTGGAAGGTGAGTCTCTCGAAGAGCGCATCACTCAAGGCCCGCTCTCGCTCAAAGACGCTCTCGATATCGCGCGCCAAGCTGCCGACGGCCTCGACGCTGCTCACGAGAAAGGCATCTTCCACCGCGACATCAAGCCAGCCAACATCATGGTCGACGCCACCGGTCGCTTCGATCACGGCGTGCGTGACGCCTAGACGCCGCCAAGAGCGGGCCAAGCGCCCCAGCGCGGACGCCCGCCGCGGCAGGTGTCCGCACGGGTTTTCCTTTCTGTTGAGAACGAAGTAATCGACCTGTTCCTGCGAGATATCCAGGCCCACCCAGATCGGGGTGACGGGGGTACAATCCAAAGGCATGATCGGATCTCCTTGCTTGTAGATGCGGGCTCAAAAGGCCCTTGCGACTATTCGGATTCGATCGAGGCGCGCTGCGCTGCCCCCGCTGATGCAACGGTCTCGCTCCTTCAGCGGACCCGCCCCGTTGTCGGGCTCACGCAGCGCTCCCGGGCGTCGCTCCTAACGACGCCCGGGACACCTCTTACCCCTTACTTCACTACATACAAGCCCCGTTGACGGGGCTCCCAGGCTAGGCCAGTCCTTCTAGGGCTGGCGTGCGAGGAACCCGCCACACCTCACCATTCCCGTGTCAGCGCCCCCGCGTCCGAGTAGGACGCTACGTTCCATTTTCGCAGCGGTACCGGGATACGATGACGATCGTGCTGCGAACCGCCACTGAGCCGCTTTCACTCGTTGAGCCTCTACGCCGCCAACTACAAGAACTCGATCCGGAAGTTTCGATGTTTGACGTGCGGTCAATGCAACAGCGCCTCGACGATTCGCTCTGGCTCAGACGCTGCTACTCGCTCTTGTTCGCAGCCTTCGCGGGCGCAGCACTGGTGCTGGCGGTGGGTGGAGTTTACGGAATCGTCTCTTTTACCGTGGGACAGCGCACCAATGAAATCGGACTACGAATAGCCCTCGGCGCACAGCGGAGTCAGGTCTTGCGGCAAGTCCTTCGGCAAGGACTTGTGTGGATTGGGCTTGGACTGCTGCTTGGAGTGGTCGGAGCTTTGGCAGCGTCAAGCGTACTGAAAGCGATGCCCTTCGGTATCAGCACGATCGACCTAGCAACCTACGCAGCAGGTTCGGCGATAGTTGTTTCGGTGTCAGTAGTCGCGACCTTCTTGCCTGCTAGACGAGCAGCTGGCGTAGATCCTGCGGTAGCGCTTCGGCAGGAATAATACACCCTCTCTCGTCCACTAGTGCCATATTTGTACCGCGCTAGAAGACACGGCTAAGTCACCTATAATCAAAGATTCCTATGCCCAAGCAGCGTCTCGTTCGTGTCCGCCAAAACTTCCCTAAAAGAGCTCTTGATGATGTCGCCGCGTCGGTACGTGCGACTCTCGAAGCCGCCGATTGGACTCGGCAGGTCGCGGCAGGCAGTCGTATCGCGATTGGTGCTGGCAGTCGTGGCATCCAAAACATCGATGTGATCGTCAAAGCAACGGTCGATTTCTGGACGTCACGCGACTGCAAGCCGTTCATCATCCCCGTGATGGGGAGTCACGGTGCCGCCACCGCCGAGGGCCAGGCGGACGTGCTGCATCACTACGGCATCACCGAAGAAGCGATGGGAGCACCGATCGTCAGTTCTCTTGACGTCGTCACCGTCGGCCATACGCCAGAGGGCATCGAAGTCTCGATGGACAAGCAAGCCTTCGAAGCGGACGGCGTGATGCTGTGCAGCCGCGTGAAGTGGCATACCGATTTTGAGGGCGGTCTCGAATCCGGCGTCCATAAGATGATGGCGATCGGGCTCGGTAAATGGGCTGGCGCGAAACGCTATCACACCTGGGCGCTGCGCCTCGGCATGGAGCAAGTGATCCGCGCGGTCGGGCAGATCGTGCTCGGTACCGGAAAGATGCTCGGCGGCATCGCCATCCTTGAAGACGCCTGGCACAACACCGCCCAAGTAACTGCGGTTGGTGCGGCGGGCATGGTCGAAGAAGAAGAAAAGCTGCTCGCGCTCACCAAGTCTTGGAAGGCGAATATCCCGGCCAAGGAGATCGACCTGCTGATCGTCGATGAGATGGGGAAAACCTTCTCGGGCGCAGGCATGGATACAAAAGTCGTCAACCGCTCGGTCGACGGCCCCAACGTTTGGAAGGACGTGCCTTTCGTCCGTAGACTCTTCGTCCGCGAACTCTCGAATAAGAGTTACGGCAACGCCATCGGCATCGGCTTCGCCGACATCACCACCGACCGGCTGGTCGACGCGATCGACTACAACGCGACCTGGGTGAACGGCCTCACCTCATCGACGACGCAGCCCTGCTCAACGCCGATGCACTTCTCCACCGATCGCGATTGTGTCGAGAAGATCCTCGCAACCTGCGGAAGGCTCGATACCGCCGAGGCATCGATCGTCTGGATTCCGAACACGATGGATATCGGCGAGTGCCTCGTCAGCGAAAACTTGCTCGATGAAGTCAAGCAAAACCCTGAAATCGAAGTGGTCGGCGAACCGCAAGCGATCGAGTTCGATGACGCAGGCAATCTAAAAGCCGCATTCCAGCTAGCCGCACACTAGCCAGGCACCATGCCGCTGTTTCATGCCCTCATCCTGGCGCTGGTTCAGGCGGCCACCGAGTTCCTACCGGTTTCAAGTACGGCACATCTGATCTTGACGCCATGGCTGCTGGGTTGGCAGGACCATGGCCTCCTCTTCGACATCGCGCTCCACTTAGGGACGCTGATCGCCATCCTGGTTTACTTCGCGAAGACCTGGGTCCGGTTGTCGTTCCTCGCCATCGGTCGTGAGGTATGGAAGCCCGAACCGGGCGAAGTCGACCACGACCTCTATGAAAACCCCAAGCTGATGTGGCTGCTCATCGCTGCAACATTGCCGGCGGGATTCGCGGGCCTGCTGCTGAAGGACTATGTCGAGACGGTCTTCCGCAGCCCGGCAGTGATCGGCGTAATGTTGATCGTCGTCGGACTAGTTATGGCCTACGCGGACAAGCGAGCAAATCTGGTGCGCAATCTCGACAACCTAAGCTTCCGCGATGCGATGACCGTCGGTTGTGCCCAAGCACTGGCGCTGATCCCGGGCACATCACGCTCGGGCATCACGATTACCGCAGCGATGTTCCTCGGCATCACCCGTTATTCAGCCGCTCGGTTTTCGTTCTTGCTCTCGACTCCGATCATCCTCGGTGCCGGCCTCAAAGCGTTCCTCGACGCGGCAGACCAAGGGGGCATCCCCACCGAGATGCACACGGCTTTTGCCGTCGGAGTCATTGCATCGGCGATCTTCGGCTACGCTGTGATCGCGTTCTTCCTGCGCTACATGCAGAGGGCAACACTGCGTGTATTCGTCTACTACCGCATCATTCTGGGAGTGGTAGTGTTGGCGCTGACGTTTCTTACGAACTTTGGTCGGTAGCGGAAGTCAATCTACTGCTGCGTTCCAACCGATCTCTGCCATACTAAGGGCGGCTCCAGCGGCTCTTCTTCTGCTCGCTAGTAATAACGAGAAGAAGTATGAGCGGCTTTACATTACGACCTACCTCGAACCCTCGGCTCAATGAGCCCGCGGGCTTCGCTCTTCTTGTGCTCGCCGTGGCTCTCATTCTGAGCCTGGTCTCCTACTACCCACTCGACCCCTCGGCGAACGTGGCTGGCGCGGAGACGATGGCACACAACTTGGTGGGCATTCCTGGCGCCTGGTTTGCGGATATCGCCCTGCAATCGCTCGGCATGGGTGCCTTTCTGCTGCCCATCTTCATGGTCGCGCTCGGCTGGTTCTGGCTGCGCTCCACTGCCGTGCATTGGCCCGGCGTGCGGGCAACCGGCGCGGTCCTACTGCTCGTCACCTTCTGCTGGGCGCTGAGCCTAGGCGGTGACTGGTTCGTCTGGAGCGGCGTCGTTCGCGCGGGCGGCGTGCTCGGCGCGGTACTCGCCGACGTCTCGCTGAGATTCCTCAACCGAACGGGCACGGCTCTGCTTCTAGCGGTCATGGCGGTCACGTCTCTTTACTTACTGACAACGTTCCAACTAGAAAAGTTTGCCGTACGAAAGAGCAAGAAGACGGTCGCTAAGCGATCGTCCCTGCGCGAGCGCTTCCAGGCTTGGCGTGCGGCACGTCGCCAGAAAGCGGCTCTCGCCGCTGGCGAAGAGGTCGTGAAGGAGGCCAACGCCCTCGCGGTGACGCTTCCCGTCCGGGTCGATCCACTGGCCAAGAATCCCGAACAAGGCGAGCTTGAGTTGCCGCCCATCGTCCCCTACAGCGAAGAACCCGTCAACCACCCGGAAGCAGCCGCGGAAGGTCAACCCGAGTTCGAGGCCCAAGCGTCCACGATCGCCCGACGAGCTGACGCGGAAATGGCGAACGGTGAAATCGCTCCCTGGGATGACGACGAAGCCTACGATGACGAGGAGGAAGAAGAACTCGCCATCGACTACCGCATCCCGACCACAGCCCTGCTCGTACCGCCGCATGAACGCACGGACTACGACGAGGCCGAACTGCAGGAGGTCGCACGTCGAATTCAGGTCAAGCTCGAAGAGTTCAAGGTCAGCGGCTCGGTGGTCCAGATCAATCCGGGTCCGGTAGTGACGACCTTCGAGTTCAAGCCCAACGCAGGCGTCAAATACAACAAGGTGCTGAACCTCTCCGAAGATCTCTGCCTGGCACTCGAATGCGAATCGATCCTCGTTGAACGCATCCCCGGCAAATCGACCGTGGGTATTGAAGTGCCCAATCGCAAACGCGAGATCATTACGCTGCGCGAAGGCGTGGAGTCGCGTGAATTCCGCGAGAGCGAGTCGCCGCTCACGGTTGCACTTGGCAAAGACATCAACGGACGCCTCCACGTCGCCGACCTCGCCGCCATGCCTCACCTGCTCGTCGCCGGCTCGACCGGATCGGGCAAGAGTGTGATGATCAACGCCTTCATCATGTCGATCCTCCTGCGCGCCACTCCCGACGAGGTGCGCTTCATCATGGTCGACCCGAAGACGGTTGAGCTAGGCCTCTACCACGAGATCCCGCACTTGCTCACGCCGGTCATCACCGACATGAAGAAGGCGTCGAACGCGCTCAAGAACGCCACCACCGAGATGGAGCGGCGGCTGAAGCTGCTCGCCGAACACGGTGTCCGCAACATCGATCAGTTCAATACGAAACTCGACCGCATCAAGGCCAAGTACGAGGTCGAGAACCCCGATCTCGCGAAGGCCCTCAAACGACTGCCCTACATCGTCATCATCATCGACGAGTTGGCCGACCTGATGATCCTCGAAGGCCGTCATATTGAGGAGTCCGTCACGCGCTTGGCGCAGATGGCCCGCGCGGTGGGTATTCACTTGGTACTGGCGACCCAACGGCCCAGCGTCAACGTCATCACCGGCCTGATCAAGGCCAATATACCGGCTCGCATGTCGTTCCGCTTGTCGACCGGCATCGACTCACGCACCATCCTCGATTCGAAAGGCGCCGAAGCGCTGCTCGGACGTGGCGACATGCTCTTCCTGCCGCCAGGAACCGCCCGCATGATCCGTCTGCACGGCCCGTTCGTCACCGAAGAAGAGATCGAGAAGGTCGTCAGCGAGTGGAAGCTGCAGGCGAAACCGCGCTACGAAAACAACTACCTGGCAACACCCGAGGGTGAGGCCGAAGAAGGCGACGAGGCCGCACCGGCTCTCGACGATCCAATGTACGAAGACGCTGTCCGCTGCGTGCTCGAAATGGGCAAGGCATCGACGTCGACCCTGCAGCGCCGCCTACGCCTCGGCTACGGTCGCGCCGCCCGCATCATCGACGCCATGGAGAAAGACGGCATCGTCGGACCACCCGACGGCAGCCGCCCACGCGCAGTGTTGAAGGCCCCGGACTGGCTCAGAGAAGTCGAGACGACACGGTAGCAGCGTAGAAGACGAGGCACCATGAGCCAAGCAGAGCACGATCGTCGCGTCGACTACGTTGAGTTCGCTGCAACCGATTTCGATGCCACGAAGCGCTTCTATGCCGAAGCTTTCGGGTGGAAGTTCACCGACTACGGTCCAGACTATATGGCCTTTTGGGACGGGCGTCTGAACGGCGGCTTTTACAAGGCGGACGAAGTTATCCGCGGCGGACCGCTAGTAGTGATCTACGCAGTGGACCTGGAAGCGCTCCAAGCGGCAGTTGTCACCGCCGGTGCCACCATCACGAAAGAAATAGTTTCGTTCCCCGGTGGTCGCCGTTTCCAATTCTCCGACCCCAACGGCAACGAACTCGCCGTTTGGTCTGACCAAGAACCAGCGAGTTAGTCCCATGGCTGCCAGCCAAATGCCGTAGGCGAGTCGAGCGAATTCGTACGCTTAACAAGTTATCTGATCTGGTTTCTCTGTCTAACCGTCAGCCGGTATGATCGGGCATGACGGTTGGCGATGCAGCCGCTCGACAACTTCCTGGTAGCGCGTATCGTCTCGTAGGCAGTCCATCCAAGGTTCCACTTCGAGCCAGGCCATGCAATCTGCCCGTTCGTCAAGCGCCCTCTCAAGCCATCGGAAGGCACTGTCCTTATTCTCCATTACGGTGTACGCCTCACCGATTTCGTACGCACAGATATAGCGTCGAGCGGCCATGCTTTCAAGCTTGCGGATGATCCCCTCTGCTTGCGCGTGCTCGCCCGCCAGCGCGTAGCCGTGCTGGAGGAAAAGATTCTGCCATGGGCTGTCTTCCTGATCCGCGGCCAAGCGGGCATGGTCGAGACCTGTGGTCACATCGCCGTGAAGCGAGTAGGCGAGGCCCAGCAATGACCGACCCAGGGAATACCCAGGTTCCAGTTGCAACGTCTTATGGCCTTCTTCAATCGCCGCCTCATAATTCCGGTCGAGCAGATAAGTGAATTGGGTCTGTAGTCTTGCCTTCACCGAAAATGGATCAAGTTCTTGCGCATGTTGAAGATGAAAAAGAGCCTCGCTGAATCGCCCCTCGGATGATACTGACGCCGCGTATAGGACACGTGCCTCTGCTGATTTTGGATTGAGCGCGATGGCGATCTTGACTTGCTCTTCCGCCGCCCGCCGGTCCCAGTCATAACGCAGATGAACCATTCCTAGAGCCGCGTGAGCTTTGTCAAGCGACGGGTCCGACTCGATCGCCCTCTCCGCCGCTGTCCGAGCCTTTTGCATGGCGTCATGCGGCGGTAGATGAGCACTGGAGAGTTGGAGATAGGCATCGGAAATTCCGGCGTATGACAGAGCGTAGTCCGGGTCGATGGCGATTGACTCTTCAAAGTGTCGAATTGCATCGTGAAGCGCTTCCGGCGTGGCTCGACTGCTCAGCCGACTGCCCTCCACGTAGAGACGATGGGCCTTTGGGTCGGGACGGTAGACGCCAGTTAGATCAAGGTTTCCGTCGACAGCACGTGCCTGTGTCGGTCTGGTTGTGCCATTACTCGGGACAGAATGCATTCGGAAGTTCGGAACATACTGGCCCTTCGGTACCGCGATCAATAGATCATCCGACGCGCCCTCTTGAGCGTAGTAGGCCGCAAGTTTGGCGCGTAGACGACGGGCTTGAACGCGAACGATCGTGTCGGTCTTTGGACTGAACGCCTCTCCTCGCTCAAATACATCGACGCCGAGCGTGTACTCCTTGAGCCGGTCGGCACGACCCGCGAGCGTTTCTTCTACGAGGTATCGAAGCAGTTTGCTGAGACTTGTCGCTTGCGCAAATGTCGATCCGCTGAGGACCCTCTCCATCGCCGCTCTCGCGTCCTGGCTCGGCAAACCCTGACTCGGCGGGGAGGCACCATTCTGATGTTGGTCGTCAGTCATCGCGTCCTCGCTGGAGAGTATAGCCCTGCGGTGACCACTTCGCAATTAACGTCGGCGGTGTCGATGTCACCCCATGTCACTCCCAAGCCCAATAAGTTCCGACGTAGACTTAGCTCGCACCCTTAAGACGAGGTGTCGTCGTAGTGGCGATAGTTACCGCGAATGCCTAACACGACTAAAACCCAACAGGAGAGTAGTATCCCCATGTCCACGACGAGCGCCGCACCGGAAACCGATTACATCAGCGACCAACCATCCATGGCCGAACGCTCCAGCGCTCTCCTCCAAAAGGTCCAAGAGATCGCGCCGGTCCTCGCCGAGCACGCGGCGGAAGCTGAGCGAGAGCGACACCTTTCCCGGCCTTCGTTCGAGGCCATGCGTGATGCGGGCCTCTACCGCATGTGGATCCCCCAAGATCTAGGTGGATACGAAGTAGATCCCGTCACGGGCATGAAAGTCCTCGAGGCCGTATCCGCAATTGACTCCGCCGCAGGCTGGAATCTGCAAATTGGCTGTGCGATTACGATCCTGATGGCGTACCTTCCTGAAGCGGGTTCCAATGAAGTGGTCGAGTCACCCTATTGCGCCGGCGGTTTCTTTCCATTGGGTCGCGCGGTCGTAGTTGACGGCGGCTATCGTTTGACGGCTCGCTGCTCCTTTTCGAGCGGCTGCCATCAGGCATCGTGGTTCATCTGCCAGGCGCAGGTCTTCGACGGCGATACACCACGCGTCGATGAAAACGGCGAGCCCGTCGTGATCTGGCCTTTCTATAGAGCCGAGGAGGGGAGCATTGTCGATACATGGCGCACGATGGGTATGCGCGGCACCGGCAGCCACGATACGGTTGCCGAGGACGTATTCGTGCCGGAGCAGCGTGCAGCTCGGCCCGCGGCCGCTGACCGATCCATCCGCAGCATATCGCGCAACCGGAGCCGAGACAGTGAGACCTCCGGCTGGCGATCGTCGCCGACAGCAGCGCCGCTTCGACCTCTTTCGTCATGAATACAACCAAGAACGTCCGCATGAAGCGTTGAGACAGCGGCCCCCGGCGGCGTTCTATGCACCAGCAACACGCGCCTATCCCAGCGAGCTTGCTGATCTGGATTACCCGGGGCACTGGGAGCGCCGACGAGTGCGCCACGACGGACGCATCAAGTTCCTCGGCGAGAAGTACTTCCTGAGTGAAGCGTTGGCTCGCGAGTTGGTCGGGCTAGTCGAAGTGGACGAAGCCATTTGGCAGATCTGGTTCGGTCCGGTGGAACTCGCCTTGTTCGACGCCGCCAACCGCGTACTGTGGCCGCTCGGCTCGGCAGTCAGTGGCCCCCGCGGGGGCCACTGACCACCGCCTATACTGTTACCCATCCGTCCGGTTTAGAGTGTTACCTATCAGACCGGTCGTTCATGTAGCCGCCCTGGCCCCTCCCGCACTGAGCATCGCCCAATCGGCGATTAATTTCGTAACCGTCTTGGGCAAAAAGAAGCCGAACTACTTTATGCAGACGATGGGCGAGCGCCCCGTGGCTCAATCACAAATTGCCGAAGCCACCGCCATGCTCGGCGCGGCTCGTGCCTACTTCTACCAGTCCCTGAACGAAGCGCACGCACTGGCCCAAGAAGGGAACTTAATCGATCAGGACCATAAGATCAAGGTCCAGCTGGCGACGACGTACGCGATTCGGACCGCTGCCGACGCCGTCGACTTAGTCTGTCGGGCGGCTGGTACGACAGCGATCCGCGAGACATCACAGCTCGAAAAGCACTTCCGCGATATTCAGGTCATCACCAAACACGCCTACGCGTCCACAGCACGTTACGAGTCCGTCGGCCAGTTGCTGTTCGATAAAGAAACTGACTGGGGGTTCTTCGCGTTCTGAAACGTCCCTTGCCCGCGGTGGTAGGCGGGGATTGATCCTGCTGAGCAGCGGCTTGGAGATCCGGTGCGCAATGGCGGTCCGCTGCCCCGGGGAAGTCTCGGCATCAGTACGCCCACTTGAGCCCACAAAGATCTTGGCATCGATTGACAGATGTCTCCCCACGAAGTAGCATCGCTACATGGCATTGCCATCCCAGAGGCCGTCTACCGAGCAGCCCATCTTGCTGCACAGCAAGGCGATGGACAATCTCGCCTTCATTCGCGACACGATGGAGCGGTCGTCTGTCTTCACCGGCGTTCCCGGATGGGGTACTGCGGCAACTGGGTGCCTGGCGTTGGGTGCCGCCGCCTTAGCTTCGTCGCGAACCTCGCCTGAAGCGTGGTTGCAAGTGTGGCTCACGACCGCCGTGGTGGCGATGGCGATCGCTGGTACGACGACCACTCTTAAGTTGAAGAAAGCGCCAGCGACGGAAGGCTCGCTGCGGAAGTTCGGCTTCGGCCTGGCTCCGCCACTGGCGGCAGGAGCTGTTCTAACCGCTGTGCTGACCAGTAGCGCTCAATGGCACCTCCTACCCGGCGTGTGGCTACTGCTCTATGGGGTTGGCGTCGTGACGGCCGGTGCTTACTCGATACGCATCGTGCCAATCATGGGACTCTGTTTTTCGGCCCTCGGAGTCGGCGCATTCCTGAGTCCCGCCACTTGGTCAGACGGTTGGTTAGCGGCAGGGTTTGGCGGCCTGCACATTATTTTCGGATTGAATATTGCGAGGCATCATGGCGGCTAAATCCAACCTGGCGAAGGCCGACCCACCGGTATCCCGCAAGAAGAAGGCTCCGGTTGCGGCACCAGGTTCGCAAGCGTTGCAGCTTGACCGGCTGATTCACGAGAGGACGCGGCTCGCGATGGTGAGTGCACTCGCTGGCAGTGGTGCTCTTAGCTTCTCCGAACTCAAGCGCCTGCTTGAGGTGACCGACGGCAACCTCAGCGTCCACGCCCGCAAGCTCGAAGAGGCGGGCTACGTGAAGTGCACGAAAGGCTTCGCTGGACGATTCCCGCGCACCGAGTACACACTCTCGCGCGAAGGCCGCAAAGCCCTCAATCGCTACCTCGATCACATGGAAGCTCTGATCCAAGCGGCCCGCAAGTAGCGCCACTCAACCCATTTTCAACAATAACGATTCCGCGCAGAATCCCGGCCCCAGAGCGGCAGCGACCGCGTAGCCGTCGGTCGGACGGCCCTCGTGCTGCAGGAACCGTTCGAGTACAAACATCACGGTAGGGGACGACATATTTCCATAGTCTCTGAGTACTGCCTCCGACAGAGCCAGCGAATCGTCGGACAGCCCGTATGCAGTTCGATAAGCGTCGATAACCTTCGGACCACCCGGGTGGTAGACGTACTCCACAATCTCTTCGCGTTCAACGCCAGCTAATCGCAACAACGCATCCAACTCGGCGGCCCCGTGCTGCCGCACGATGTCGGGGATGCGGCGATTGAAGACCACTTGCATCCCTTGGGAGGTAATGTTCCAACCCATGACGTCGAGCGAATCAGTAAACAGCCTTGAGCGCGTCCGCACAATCTCCAGACCGGGTCGGTCCACTTCGGCACCCGCCACCACGGCTGCGCCGACGCCATCTCCGAAAAGGGCTGATGCGACGATATTGCTCTCGGATCGATCACCGGGTAAGAAAGTGAGGCCGCAGAATTCGGCAGCGATAATGACCCCGACCGCGCGAGGATGTCCGCGTAGGTACTCGCTCACATGCGAGATCCCGGCGACACCGCCCGCGCAGCCACGGCCCCAAATCGGCACATGCGGGGCATCGAGGCGACAGTCCAAGCGGTTCATGAGTCGGGCATCGATTGACGGTGTCGCCAAGCCGGTGGTGTTGACGTAGACCAGGTAGTCGATGTCGCTCGGGTCCAGCGAGCACCGCTTGAGCGCCTGGCGAACGGCAGTCTCACTGAGATCCGTTGCGTTCTCAATGTACGATCGGTTGACCGTTTCGGGCGAATGCTCGGCCAGGAACCAGGCAGCGGGCTCACAGAAGTAGCGCTGATTGATGCCGCTGGTTTCAAAGACATTGAGCAAACGACTGAGGTGCGGGTGTCCCGCGAATACTTGGCCAGCAATCGCACGGGCTTCGTCTCGTCTCAAACAGTGAGGCGGCAAAGCGGTAGCGACGGAGAGGAGCCGAGACACGAATTCCTACAATAGACGATCGTGCCGTCTGGGAACCGAGGCCGTTTAGCTCTACAGTCGTTGCTGAACGACCTCCAAGCGGCTCACCAACGATGCGCATGGAAGCCGGGCGCGGTTCTCAGCCTTCACTTTCTCCTTGACTCCAACCGGCTGTCTCATGGAAGGCTCCGATGAGTGACGGTCGAAAAAATAAACTTTCCCAAACAAAACAAAGGGCTTCCGTCCACCACTGCTCCAATACGACCCAGAAAGTTTGGTGCCCTATGCCACTCTCAAATCAGAAGCACGCTAGATTTTTGTGAGGTTAGCTAGCGTCCCCAGTCGACTGGGAATCAACCTTCGGTGTGTCGGCCTACCAAAATGCCGTCAGCGTAACGAGGGAGCAGTTCCTCAGGGCCGGCCCAATACTTTGGTGGTTTCTCGCGTAGTAGGGAATCACAAACCGCCGTCTGGTGGTCTCGCGGTACCGCAGGGCCGCCAGGCGGCGGACTAACTCATCGCCAATCCACATCAGTGGACATGCCAGCAACAGAGCCGCAACCGTGAGGTTGCGATTCCCTCCCTACACAGGCCGGAGGTCCATCGAAATTCCCCTATACCTCGAGGACCACCACGAAACGGACAGGCCCCCACGCCAGTGGGCGCGAAGCGGGACAGATGGAGTGAGACGCACTTGCGGCTCTCGTGGCAAACCATTCGCGGTCCAATCAATCTTGCCGCAGCGCGGTTGCCGGGTCGATCGCCGCCGCCCGCCTGGCTGGCAAATAGCTGGCTAGGAGACCAACGATCCCTAAAGCTCCACACGCGACGGCAAAGACGAACCCGTCCCGCGCACTCACTTGGTAGAGGACATCTCCCAGCAAGTCCGACAGAAGCCACGCCAACACAGCGCCGACGACCACTCCGCCGACAACGAAGCGCACATTGCGCCCCAGGACCGACGCTAGAACCTGCCGCTGAGTAGCGCCAAGCGCCAACCGCAGGCCCAGTTCTGACCGTCGTGCAGCCACCGCCTGCGCAGCTGTGCCGTACACACCGATCCCAGCCAGCAACAGTGCGATCAATCCAAAGGCGCTCATCAACGAAGCGGTGACGCGCGGCTGCCAGAGGGCACCGGCAACGGCCTCGTCAAGCGTGATCACTCGATCAACCGGGATTCCAGGATCGAGGTCGTTCACAATCCGCCGCAGCCTCGGGGCCGCCGAACCCGCGCCGCTCACCGACCGCACCACGATCGTCATCGCGAACGGCGAGCGTGCGCTCTCCCGAAACGACTTATCCTGCTCGAACGGGATAAATATCTCCGCGCCAACTTCCGCCCAAGACTGCTGCTGCAGATCCGCCACGATGCCCACGATCTCACGCCACGGCTGGTCGGCTCCGGCAAACCGCACGCGCGTCCTGAGAGGCTCTCTCTCTCCAGCCAAGTGCTGCTCGATAAAGGTTTGATTCACAACAATGACGGGCGGCGCGTCACGATCATCTGTGGCTGCAAAATCTCGTCCGGCTAGCGGTTGGGCGCCAATCGTTCGAAAATAGCCTGGCGTAGCGACTCGATACGCCGCATTCGGCTCTGAACCGGCTTGCGGGGGCTCTGCGCCCTCCGTGACGAAGTTGAGCCCCCAGCGATCACCAACCAGCGGCACATGATTCACGGCCGCGGCACTTTCGATCCCAGGGGAAGCCTCGAGCCGCTCCAACAGCGACTGATAAAAACCCGCCTTCCGCGCTGGATCCCCAAACACCGATCCCGTGACCGGAACAATAGCTGTAGTCACTAGCGCCGGATTGAAGACAGGCTGAACCGCCAGCGATTCCAACAAGCTGCGAGTGACCAGTCCCGCCCCGGCTACCAAGACGACTGCAAGCGCGACTTCACCGCCGGTCAACAAGCTCCGCACAGTGGTCGAGTTCCGCGACGCACCTACTTCCGTGCGTGCTCGCAAGCCGTCCGCTAGGCGACCGCCAGCAAAGGCCCAGCGACCCGCCAACGCCAAAGCTGCCGTGGCCATGGCCGCAGAGGCCGCAATCGCGACGCCGCCCCACCTCACCGCTGGCAGGCTCTCCCAGCGCGAGAGGATAAAGTCGAACTCGGCTGGCGCCGACGCCATCAACAACGGAATCGCCCAAAAGCCAAGGACGGCACCAATCGTCGAACCCGAAACGGCCAGTAGTGCGCTTTCAGCAGCGTCGCGGCGCAGCCCGAAAGCCCACGACTCGCCCAAAGCTCGCCGAACCGACGCCTCCTTCACCCTGCCAGAAGCCCGCACCAACGCAAGAACCGTTACGTTGGCCAAGGCGATCAACCACAGCAGCGCAGAACCCGCCGCCAGCGCCAGAAGCACAGGCTGAACTTCTCGGACCGTGGCGTCTCGAATCCCCAATACGGCCACCCCTCGGTCGGCGTGGGATGCGGGGAACGCCGCACGAAGTGACTCGCTGATCGTCTCGATCTCCGCCTGGACTTGGCTTGTCGACACGCCATGCGCCCGCCTTCCGAACACCCGCAGGGACGACCCGTTCCGACCGGCAGTCTGCTCGGGTGTCCACCGGAAGGGCACCCAAACGTCAACACCGGTCTGCCAGAACGTCGGGAACTCAAATCCTCGCGGCATCACGCCCAACACCGTGAACGTTTCGCCGTTCAAGCGCAGGGATCGGCCGAGTGCCAGTTGACCACCAAGCAGCCGCTGCCACAGTCGATGGCTGATTACCGCCACCCGCTGAGCATCGACTCGGTCGTCATCGGGCTCAATCGTCCGCCCATACTCCGCCGGAACTCCTAGCGTTTCGAACAAGTCTCCGCTCACCCTTAACCCAGTAAGTCTCTCAGCTGCCGCCCCATCGCCAGTCCACACAGGCGACCAGGCCTCTGCCGCCGCCGCGCTGGCGAGCGTGGTCGACTGATTGCGCACATCGAGATAATCAGCCGCCGAGAACGGGCCAAGATTTCCTGTCCGCAGACTCTGCTGCTGTACGAAGACCAACTCGTCGGGCTCGCTATAGGGCAGAGGAGAAAGCAGAACAGCATACGCAACAACACACGCAACCATCAGGGCGGCACTGGTAAGGCCGAGCGCCGCGCAGACGGATAGGGCGAACATTGGCGCGCGAATTAGTCGGCGACACGCTAAGCGAAATACTTGAATCACGGCCTCACTTCCTGGACTGGCTCGATGCAATCGAATCGCCAGTCCGCTTGGTGCTGATAATACAGGCTTTCCCGCAACCTAGCGGCAGACTCTGACGCGCGCCTGGGACCAGCGGATTTCAGTATCGGGACGGAGTCCGAATTTCTCCGGTCACCGCGGGCGGGCCGAACTCCTTAACCTCGCCGAAGAGCAGGGCACCGATCGGTCTTCTATAACAATTGACGGCAAGAACATTTATGTCCCTACTGGCTTTTGGTGGAGCTAGTCCTACGGCATTCCCGTCGTACCGATGACAGGCGACACTCCGCTAGACTGCTGAACCAGAGGACGCCGTGTACTGCGACTTGCGCTGAGCAAGAGCAGCAGTGCTCCCGAAGAACGTGCCTAGTCTCTTCATTGTGCGGGTTGGTTCTCGTAGGCCGTCTCGCCGTTGACCGTTACGCTATAACGGCCAGTCTGACGAACGCGTGGCGTGAACGCATTCGTGGATATCCGGAGAGTGTAGACGACGTCGCCTGTCGCCGACTCGACCACTTGAACGACCGGGTCGTCTTCTTGGGAGATGATCTCCGGCAGCGTGAGGCCGTCGGCAGGGAAGCCATTGTCAAGCTGGTCAATCGTAATCGGCCAGCCTGGATACGGCGCGGCGTTCGCTGCGGACGCATCGACCCAGCGCGGCCAGTTCGCGATCTCGATCTTGCGGTCATTGCGCCGGAATTTCACAATGCCATAGCCCGGCGCACGATGATTGATCGCGGTGGGTTCGATGCCGTTGGCGATCGGGTTCGAAACAGCCCATACCGTCATCTTGTTACCGAAACCGTCTAGATACTCACCAGTGTTGGCTGGCATGCCGTCGCGGCGATTTCGGCCGGGCTCGGGAGGGAACCAACGTCGCGGAAAGATATTCGCCACAGAAGGGACGCAAATGGCCCAGCCGGCATCGTTCCATTCGTCGACGCCGTACTGGATCGTACTGCCGAGGTGTTGATCGCCCGCGATATGAAAGGCGAGTCCCTGGCGCATGAGTTGGACCGCGCGGTTGCGGGGCGTTTGGGGCCAACCGTTTGAGTCGTGGTCTTGCACTGGCGCATCGCCTTGGACGTACTCGCCGGGCTCCATTACTCGAAGACTTGACGTGATGGCGTCAGTGTTCGACCCAGCGGGAAGCGTGGCGACGTTGTTGAAGATTGTCTGTGAGATGACCGTCTTCATCCACGCGCCATCGCTCCAGTCTTTGGACCACTCATCGAGGAAGAATTCTTGGCGTTCGCCGAGTAGTTCAGCGCCGGGCTCGTCGCCGTGGCGTGCCGCGTCGTAGCGCGGATTCTTTGACCAACCGTTCACGATCTGGGCTTGGGGCAGCACGACCTTGGGCGGGGATTTCCACTGACGATCTTCGAGGACGGCGAAGCTGACGCCGCCGTAGAGAATATCCGTGTAGTAGACCGAGATGCCTTGCAAGATCGGCGTCGGATCGTAAGGCTCGGGCAGGTTGCTGGTTTGTGTGCGGTGCACGACTTGGACAAAGCGCGCTGGCATCGTGAAGCCGCCGGAATCCTGGCCGGGCTGACCGGTCCCGTCGGCGGCTTTGCCGCCGGCGCCCCAGACGTTGCCGTGATAGACGTCGTGATCGTCTGGAATAACGACAGCCGGAATGTCTTTGAGCAAGTCGCGATACTCCCAGCCGAAGAGATACCATTTGCGCAAGTAATCGAGAATCGCCATGTCCTCGGGGTTGCGCTGCGTAGCGTATTCGCCGACGCGTTCGTAGATGCTGTCGCCGGTGTAGGCCAAGAAGTCGGGGTCGTGGAACTGGATGTTCTCGACAATATCGGCGTGCGGAAAGCCGAGGTCGTTATTTCCCGTGAAGGCCGCAACAACAATCTCAGCTTTGTCGACAGGGTCTTTGCGAATCGTTCCCACGAAAACGTCACCTTGGTAGCGAACGCGGTAGGGCGTGTCGTTCGCATCGTCCCAGTCTGGGACGCGGAACCGTGCCGTACGAGCGTCCGTGTCGACGGTGGCCGCGGCGACTTCGTCCCAGGAGCCGTCGTTCTCGACTTCAAGGACTGCGCTGTTGGAGCCGCCGTCAGCCGGTGCCATTTGGGCAGTCAGGTTGAGCACATGCCGATCGAGAGTGTGCATCGCGAATAGAATTGGGCCGAAGCGGCGGTCGGGATGGGCATCGACTTTGGAACCCGCGACTGTCCAGTCGCGGAACCAGAAGCGTATGGAGCCGCCGCGGTCTGTGCCAGCCTTGGCACCGAAGCCGGGGCTGAGTGCCCGGTCTGTCGCTGGCGTATCGGCGACGGGACCGGAGCTCGATACGAGTGCGAGACCGCCTTCGAGCCACTGGGGTTCGAGGTCCAGGCGTGAGATGCTCGCCAATTCAATGCCGTTCGAGTCGAGCGCAGTGAGCACGCCAGCATAACTTTGTTGGGCGGGTGAAGCGGAGAAACGCAGTTCGACTTCGTTAAGCGGCACGGTAACTGGCGGAGAGTCGTTCTCGACTCGGCCGATGAACAGGCGGCCATCGGCTGTAATGCCAATGTTCAGTCCGTCGCCGCGGACGGCGCTGTCACGGTAGTCGTCGAAGTAGCCGCCGATGCCCACTCGGAAGCCAACGAACCCTTCGTCAAGAGGCTGCCCAGAGTCTTGTTCGAGGCGGCCTAGATGCACACTTAGTTCGAGGTCGCCTGGCCGTTCGCTGACCTCGCGGGTTAATAAGAAAACATTTCGGTCGCCGCCAGGTTGCCAGTTTTCGAGACGACCGTCGCGGATGCGCCAGTCTTGGAGCGGGTTGGTCCAATAATCGGCACCAGCCCAAGGTTGGTCGGGGATCTGTTGCCAGGCACTTCGAAACTCTGTGCTGTCGGACCCGCCGCAGGAGAGCATCACGGCGAGGAGGAGGGCGGCAGCCATTCTGATCATGCTGCCTGGTAGTGTAGCTTCCGGCACGACGCACACGAAATGCCGTAGCGCTTCGACCCGCCCCCGCGGCCAGTTTTCATTGCCACATCAAACGTGATCTGTAGCGACGAACTGAGTCAGGCTGACGTCCGCGCAACCCGTTTATTCACTCAACTCTGGAGACCGTTACGTCGCCCAGCGTCGAGTTGTCGCGGAGAATTACACGGTCACTAGCCGCCGCCTGCACCCAAACGTCGAGTTCGGCCGAGCCTGCGGGAAGATCCACGACCACGCCGCGACTACCAGCGAGAAGCGGGTAAACCTGCCGCGAGCCGCTGATATCGACATGTAGCGTCGCCGCCGACGTATCCGCGGCAGTCTCAACTTGCAACCTATACCGACCTGCCTCGACGACCTCGACGCTCCAAGTCGTCGGGATCCCATCGACAAAGCTCGAGTCTTGGTAGCGAGACAGCACAATCGGATTTTCCGCTCCACTGTCGATGAGGATCACTCCCGGCGTAAAGTCGCGGGACGCCCGAACGTCAGCGAACCAGTCCTCGTACTGCTCACGCAGGTCCGCAGCCAGTTCAGGTTCTTCATCGGCGATGTCGCGTGACTCGCCCGGATCCACATCGAGATCGTACAACTCGATAGGAGGCACGTCGGAGTAGGACCAGCCTTCGTCGCTGAAGGTCTCGGGCGCTAGTACGAGCTTGTATTGACCGGCAATGACGGCGGCGTTCTGGTACAGCTTGGGCCTCAGACCACGATGGACCTGCGAGAAGTGTGTTCGCTCATCAAATGGTTCACCGCTGAAGAGAGGCGCAAGACTCGCACCGTCGAATGGTCGATCCGAAGGCGGGGTGACGCCAGCCCATTCGAGCAGCGTCGGTGCCACGTCAATATGAGCCGCAACCGCATCCAGTTGGCGACCGCCGTCAAAACCATCGGGCCATTGCCAGAAGCTGAGGGCCCGTATTCCGCCTTCGTAAGTCGTTCCCTTGAGCCCGCGCAGGCCAGCCGTATAGCGGCTCTGTTGAGGGCCGTTGTCACTCACAACGGCGACGACGGTGTTGTCTCGTATTCCCAGCTGCTCAAGGCGAACCAGGAGCCGTTCAAGATTGTCGTCGATGTTCTCAACCATCCCGTAGACGCGTGCGGTCGTTTCGTCGAGACCAGCCTCGGCATAGGGCTTCCAGTAGGAATCGGGCACTTCAAGAGGCGTATGTGGGGCGTTGGTCGGTAAGTAAATAAAGAATGGCTCGTCTCGGTGCCGCTCCACGAAGTCGATCGCTCCGTCGAAGAAGACATCCGTGCAGTAGCCCTCGGACTGAACCTTTTCGCCGTCCCGCCAAAGCCATGGATCGAAATAGCTATTGGGCTTGTCCGGCGCTTGGCCGATGCCGCCGGACTTGTGCCAGAGAGCCTCTTCGAATCCCTGGTACGTCGGACGCATCGGGTAGTTGTCGCCCAGATGCCACTTGCCGAACATCCCGGTGCGATACCCAGATTCGCGCAACATTTCTGCCACGGTGTTCTCGTCCCCATGCATCTTCGCACCGCCCCTTGACGTGTGAATGACGCCAGAGCGGTAGTGGTAGCGACCGGTCATGAGCGCCGCACGCGTAGGCGCGCAGACCGGCTCGACGTAAAATCGCGTGAGTTCGACCCCCTCGGCTGCGAAGCGGTCGAACGTCGGCGTTCGGATGTCGTCGTTGCCATGGAGCCCAACGTCACCGTAACCCTGATCGTCGGTGAGAATCACAATGATGTTCGGTGGTCGTTCTCCCAATGTCGAATCGGGGGAGACGCAACCGGCGAGAACGATCGAAAGCAGTAGTAAAGCAGGCAGACGCATTTCTGAAATAGTCTACCCGCGTACTAGCCTCCACCGTTAGACTCCTCCTCGCGGCACACTGCTATAGCGGTGGAGTACGCTACGCTGTTGCGAGCGCTAGTGGCCATATGAGGCAACAACCGGTCCCGCGATTGCGTTGCACGCCCCCTGTCGGGTACGCCTACATCCTGCGCCAGACACAGCGGCCACCAGCGAGGAATTAGAATCATGCAGAAATTGCCCCCCATGCCTACCGCGTCGAGTCGCCGTACTTTTCTGAGCGGCCTGGCAGCCGCCGCGGGCGCGAGCGTCCTTCGATCTCAAGAGCCCTCGCGCCCCAATGTCGTGTTCTTCATGACGGACGACCACGGAGCCTGGGCACTCGGCACCCAATGCGATGAGATGCACACGCCAAACCTCGACCGGTTGGCGGGGCATGGCGTCAGCTTCAGTCAGGCATTCGCCTGCACGCCGGTATGCTCCCCGAGCCGCGCTACATTCTTCACGGGTAAGCTGCCCTCACACCACGGCGTCCAGGACTTTCTCGTCGGCAGCGATAGCGTGGGTCCCGATAGCCACCGTTTTCTCGAAGGGCACACAACGTTCGCTGACGTGCTTAAGGGCGAGGGATACAAGTGCGGGCTCGTGGGCAAGTGGCATCTCGGGCACGACACGGAGGCGCAGTCCGGGTTCGACTACTGGTTTACCGCGGAGCGGGGCGCTGGGCCGTATAAGGACGTGGAGTTCTTTGACAACGGCAAGAGCGTCAAGGATACGGGCTTCAAGACCGATTTCGTCGGTGACGGCGCGCTGAAGTTTTTAGACGAGAACCACGACGGACCTTTCTGCCTGACTGTGCCGTTCTTCGCTCCGCACGATCCGTTCGATTTCCAGCCGGAGAAGTACCGCAGCCACTACAACGACTCAGAGTTCTCGTGTTTCCCTCAGCCGGAGCGGCACGCCCAGCGTCGCGGTCGCCACGATCAGCACTGGGACAATCGCGAGTCGAAAATCGGCTACTCAGCGCTCGTAACCGCCGTCGACGCCAACGTCGGTCGTGTTTTGGACAAGTTGGAGGAACTGGGCCTCAGTGACAACACCGTGGTGATCTTCACTGCTGACCACGGTTACAACTGTGGCCATCACGGATTCTGGGGCAAGGGTAACGGGACGCTGCCGTTCAACATGTATGAGGAGTCGATTCGCGTTCCGCTCATCTGGTCACACCCCGGACATATTCCGGAAGGCGTTACGGCTGAGCCGATGGTTTCCTCCTACGATTTCTTCCCGACGTTACTGGACTACCTAGGAGTCGAGGCCGCGCCGGATAAGCAACGGGTCGGTCGCAGTTATGCGGGATTCCTCAACGGACAGAATCCCGAGTGGCCAACGGAGTTGTACTTCGAGTTTGCCTACGTGCGCTCGATCAGAACTGATCACCTGAAGCTAGTCGAGCGCGCTGAAGGTTGGGGCGACGAACTCTTCGACCTCGAGATCGACGCAGGCGAGGCGATTAATCGCATTGGCGCACCCGACTATCGTGAACGCACGGTGGCACTGCGCAGCCGATTACACCGATTCTTCGATGAAGCGGGGGCACCGCCGCTGGATGATTGGCGTTCAACCACGACCCAGAACCTCCCGATGGATGAAGACGGCTACTACCGCTGGATTGAGTGATTGATCACTCTTCGTCGAACTGCCCTAGTTCGGCTCGACTTCACTTCTCATCGCCGTCATGAGATCGTTGAGTTCTTCTACTACATCAGGGCGATCCTCGGCGCGATTGTAGCGTTCTGAGGGGTCTAGCTCCAGATTGAACAGCTCAATGCCGTCCAGAGTTCGCAGCTTCCACGGGCCACTGCGCACACCCTCTAGCCGTCGATTATAGAAATAGTAAAAGTCGTCCCGAGGGGACTGCTCGACCGCGCCGCTCAAGAACGGCGTCAGATCGAGGCCGTCGAGCGGCTGTTGCGGCAAGGCAGTTCCTGAAGCAGCAAGGAAGGTTGGTAGGAGATCAACAGTGGAGACGATATCGGCGGAAACGCGCCCAGGCTCAATCCGAGCTGGCCACCGAACGATGAAGGGAACCCTTACGCCGCCTTCGTAGGTTGTAGCCTTAGCCCCGCGTAGAGGTCCGGGTGAACCGGTGTGCCACGGTTCCACTTCGTCCTGCAACATGCGGCTGGGCAGGTTCAGCCACGGGCCGTTGTCGCTGGTGAAGACGATGATTGTATTGTCCGCCTGACCGGTCTCTTCGATGGCCGCAACGATCTGCCCCACCGACCAATCGATCGTTTCGATCACGTCGCCATAGAGCCCGGCTCGCGAGCGTCCTTGAAACTCCTCGGCCGTGTGGACTGGCAGATGGGGCATCGAATAGGCAGCGTAGAGGAAGAACGGTTTGCCATCGCTCTGGTTAATGAAGTTAACGGCCCGCTCGGTATAGCGTGTCGTCAGGGTGTCTTGATCGACGGGGTTCTCGACTTTGGTGGTGTTGTCATAGAGCCAGAGCGGCTCGTCTGTGTCGACCCAGGGCCGCCGCATATCGTTCGAGTACGGTAGTCCGAACCAAGAGTCAAACCCCTTCCCAACCGGTAGATACTCCTCTTGGGCATAGCCCAGATGCCACTTGCCTACCATCCCCGTCCGGTAGCCCGCGGCACCGAGCGCTTGCGCCATAGTCGTCTCGCTCTCAGGGATGCTGCCGTCGCCGTCCACGCCGGTGCGGCCCACGTCGATGCGACCCGAGTAGCGACCTGTCATCAATTGCAGACGGGCCGGAACACACCAAGGCGCGGAGTAGAACGATGTCAGTCTCATGCCTTCGGCGGCTAGTTGGTCGAGGTTCGGCGTGCGGATCGTCGGATGTCCAAAGCTGGCCAAGTCGCCATAGCCAAGGTCATCTGCGAACAGCACGACGATATTGGGACGTGTTTCCTCCGACGACGGAGGCACTGATGGCGAGCAGGACAGCGCAGCCATCACCAAGAGAGCAGTCGGTGCCAAACAACGAGCAGTTAGGTTCTTCATCGAGAACCCATTCTAGACGAGCTGGAGAGCACCGCCCGCTTCGCTGGCTTGAGAAGCGCGTGATCCCCTGGCGCACCGCGCCCGCAGGCTAGCCGACTTGCACCCGACTCAGCTCTGCGATAGTCTCAGAGCGAAAGTAATGTTCTGCAAAAAGTGCAGGTTTCCCACTGAGACCGAAGACTTCTTCTGCCGCCGCTGTGGTTTGGCCACGCCTGCGGGACGCGATGCGAAGGTTCGGGTCACCCAAAAACTGCGTCGATCACGTGGCGATGAGCAGAAGCTTGCTGGGGTGTGCGGCGGTGTCGCTCGCTACTTCCGAAAAGACCCCAAAGTCGTGCGTGCCCTCTGGGCAGGCGCTTCCCTGCTCCCGTTTAGTCCCGGACTGATCGCCTACGGCGTTTGTTGGGCAGTCATGCCGCGGGAATCCAAACGGCGGAAGAGTGGCCAGCCCACCCGCGAAGTGGTCGGGACTAAGCCTCTTCGCGGGTGAACAAGACCGCTTGTCCGCCATCGATCCGAACCGCCTGGTCACCCCGCAGAATTCCCAAAACCTGCGGGCCAAACATTTCCCAAGCTCCGGCTCCGAGCAGACCTGAATTCTGTAGCGCCTCAGCAGAGTCAAAGTTGCCGCGCAAGAGCAACAGGGGAGTGTCAGCGGACATCAGGTACCGAAGCGGCACGTCGTTCTGCTGTGCCAATAGATTGAGCAAGCACTTCAACACCACAGCCGCAGCGGCTTCCGCCTGAGTTGGCTCGGCCTTCCGCGGCGGTTCAACCAACTCCTCTTCAGGCTTGTCGAGCCCGCGTTGGATCGCGGCAACAATCTTTTCGGCACCGTAGTCGCGCACGCGCTGACCCAGGCCGCGAAACTGGGCGAGGTCACCTGGTGTAGTCGGTTGAGCACGAGCCAGCTGTACTAGCGCAGCGTCCTCAGCGAGCCAGCGACGCGGAATATCCGACTTCCGCACTCTCGCTTCGCGCCACGTCGAGAGTTCGACGAGGACAGCGTACTCTCGCGGAGACAACCGCGAAGACGCAGCCATCTTGGCTGCTGGACCGGTGCCGTTGGTCTCATAGCGAGACACATCACCGAACTGGTTCGACAACTCAAGGGCCCAGTTCTTGCGCCCTCGGAGATCAAGGTCAGCCAACAGTAGTTCCCCGAGTTCCACCAGGTAGATCACGTCCGCGGCGGCGTACTCCGCCATGGCGTCGAGCAGCGGTCGCTTGAGCCAGTTCGTCCGGGTGTGACCTTTTGGCAAATCGACCTTGAGCGTCTTTCGTAAGAGCGGGGCCAGTCCGATCTGTTCGCCGCGACCAGTAAGCGCCGCACCAACCGAGGTATCGAAGAGCGGAGAAGCCACAACGCCATACTCACGTGCCAGACACTCTTGGTCTTGTTCAGCGGAGTGTGCAATCTTCAGCACATCCGGACTGGTTAAGACATCGAGGAGCGGCTGAAGGTCCTGCTTCGAAACCGCCAGGGGGTCGATGAGCCAAGTATCCTCGGAGTCCGCTATCTGAAGCAGGCCGAGTTGGGGGAAGAACGTCTTTTCACGGAGGAACTCAGTGTCAAAAGCGACGTACTTCTGCCGAGCCAGTCGCTCAGCAATCTCTTGGATTCTCGCCGCGTCAACAACAACTTCAACAGGTTGCGGCTGATGGGCGCGAACACCAGAGCTACGGGGTCGACGCCTTCGGGGACGCTCACGTGCGGGCATAGGTCAAACGCTGAGCCTAACAAAAACGGCACTATAAGCGCTGGCCCCCTAGGTGTATCGTCGTTTGGCCCGAGGGGAAATACGAGAGAGAATCTCGTAGGGAATCGTGTCGCACAGGCGCGCTAACTCGCTCGCCGTTACCTCATCACCGACGAGAATCGCCTCGTCTTCGACGGACACACCCGGTGATTCCGTCACATCGACGAGAGTGATATCCATGCTGACTTTGCCAACAACAGGCCGTCGGACACCACCAATGACGACCTGTCCCTTATTCGAGAGCGCTCGCGGATAGCCATCTCCATAACCCACCGATAGCGCCGCCACTTTCATCGCCGTGGGTGCCGTGAACGCGCCGCCATAGCCCAGCCGGGCGCCCATTTCGACTTCACGAACAGCCAAGATGTGGCTTCGCCACTCTAGCGCCGGGACCAACTGCAGGCGAGACAGGTGGTCGTTAGGCGATAGATTGACGTAGCCATAGAGCGCCAAACCACAGCGCACCAGATTCCCCTTCGAAAGATCACCGTAGGCCACGGCCGCACTATTGCCGTAATGGATAAACTTGGGCCGTATTCCACCAGCAGCTAACCGCCGAACCAGCTCGAAGAATCGTTCGAGTTGATCCTGCGAGTGCACCCCGAAAAAATCTTCCGCGGACGCCAAGTGCGTCGCTAGCCCGCGAACTTTGACGCCCGGATTCTTGGCCAACAGTTGCAGCGTCGCCTCCGCGTCAGCGGCCAAACCGAGGCGGGTCATTCCGGTGTCAAATTTCAGATGGCAGGGGAGTTCACGGTTGATGGCAACACCATGCCGCGACCAACGTCGCAAGGCCTCGGCAGTGTAAAGCGCTGGAGCCACTTCCAACTCTGCAGCCTGTTGTTCTTGCCCAGGAAACAAGCCACCCAGGGCGACGATCTCACCACGAATTCCAGCCGCACGCAAGGCCTCGGCTTCCTCCAAACACCCTACGGCGAAGCGGCTGCAGCCTGCTGCGGAGAGGGCCCGTGCCACTGGAATCGCGCCGTGGCCATAGGCGTCGTCCTTGATCACTGCAAGGACTTCGGTAGCCACGGGGCACGCAGCTTGAATCGCTCGATAGTTCGCAATAATGCGCTCGAGATCTACCCGCACATAAGTCCGCATCGGAATTTCTCCGACTCTAGCACAGGGTTGAATGGGAGCCTTGGAGGACGGCCGGAGAGCGCGACCCCACTCTCGAATCAAGCTTCAAGGCGTCGGAGAGAGTGCTCCAAGAAGGCCACGCCAACTCGGTAGGAGCGCGACTCGGAACGCCGACAGTACGCGACTCGGGCACGTGCTTCAAGATGCATCGAGAATACGGAGCCTATCAGGTCCGCCTCGATCCGAATCTCCTCGCCCGGTTCAAAATGGCGCGGCGCATCCATGCCCAGTCCGCCTTCACTGAAATCCCAAAGGGCGGCGGCGCAGATCTTCTCGCCCGCCATCGCGTCGACATACGTGATGTTCAGTCTCTGAGGACCATGCTGCTGTGTCCTCGGATGTTTTCTCTGTTCAGCAGGAGTATTCAAGCGAATGACCCGATAGACACTTACCGGGACTCATAGTGTCGAGAATCCTGACACCATTTGCAACGACGAGGCGTGGGAATGTTTCTTGAGGGCGACACAGAAGCAAGAGAACCGGGAGCCCTGAAGACTCCCGGCTCCCCATCCCGAGCCACTCGGCTCGATCTAGCGCTCTACGACCACGAAGTGCGATCCATTTCGGCCCGTCACTAGCAACAGTACGGAATCACCGGCCTCGGCAACGACGTCCCGAAATTGATCGACACTGCCTATCTCGTGCCGATCCACCTCTTCAATGACGTCTCCCCTCCGCAGGCCAGCCTCTGCGGCTGCGCTGCCTGGCGCGACTTGAGTAACCACAACTCCAGAGCCCTCAACGCCGAGACGGCTCGCAATCTGGGGAGTCAGCTCTTCAACGGCCACGCCGCTCAAGACACCCTCGCGGTCGGTTCCACCAGGTGTGGGACGATTGTCACCCTCTGGCAGTTCGCCCAGTTCGATCGTGAGTGTCCGCGACTTGCCATCGCGGAGAATCGCCATCTCCACTCGCTCTCCAGGAGGTGTCGAGGCCACTCCCAGTCGGAGCTCACGTGTGTCGCGGATCGACTTACCCGCGATAGATCGCACTACGTCGTAGCGCTTGAAACCCGCCATATCGGCCGGAGACCCTTCATCAACTCGACTGATGACAACACCGCGTGAATCAGGCAGATCCAGCGACTTAGCCATTTCTTCGTTGATGTCTTGGATGCCCACGCCCATATAGCCTCGCGACACGCGCCCCGTGTCGACCAGCTGCTTCATGATGCTGTGGGCTAGATTGACGGGAACCGCAAATCCAACGCCGTTGTTACCGCCGGAGCGGGAGATAATCGCACTGTTCACACCAACCAACTCGCCGCGAGTGTTCACCAGAGCTCCGCCCGAGTTGCCAGGATTGATCGCAGCGTCGGTCTGAATGAAGTCTTCATAACCGTCCTGCTGGCGCATGATGCCAAACTCTCGGCCGGTGGCACCGACAATGCCCATAGTTACGGTCTGACCCAGACCGAAGGGATTCCCAATCGCAAGTACGATGTCTCCGACTTCGACGGCGTTCGAGTTGCCCAACTTCATCAGGGGCAGATCCTCGCCGTCGATCTTGAGGACGGCGATGTCCGTCTTCTCGTCGCTCCCGACCACCGTAGCATCGAAGGTTCGATCGTCAGAAAGAACAACGGTCACTTCGTCCGCGCCCTCAACGACATGGTGATTCGTTACTACGTATCCATCGTCGCTGATGATGACCCCGGAACCAGCGCCACGTTGGCGACGTTGTTCAGGTTGTGGGCCAGGTCCGAACGGATTGCCGAATCCAGGGAAACCCTGCGGCATAGGCTGCTGGACGGCCTCTTTCACAACTTGCACACTCACTACAGCCGGAGCGGCTGACTTCACAATCGGAGCAAACGAGCCGCTAGCCGGAAGCAGGCTCTCGTCATCCGAGCGATTCTCGGACGGCAAGTCAGGTATCGTCGACAGGCCCGCCTGCCCTGACTCAACCCCAACGAACGCTCCAACGCTAACCATCAGCGCCAGCGCCGCAAATACTGACAAGAACACTCTTCCAAATACCGTCTGCCTAATCTGAGATGTCATTTTCTATTCCCCTTCCGCACGTGGTGGGATCGCCACACTTCTACAACATTGGATGATTGGAATGCCTGATCCGTTGCAAGAAGCAAGAAATCAGTCCGGCCCGTCCACGCGCCACACTAGTAACTGGGACGGTTCACGGGGCGATCGGTTAGGCCGATTCTCGCAAATCAACCGCAAACGCTTCTAGGTCAGGGAAAAACTCAAGAAAGTCCGCTTCAAATCCGACCCTCTCCCGTCTCAACACAAGTCCAGCGTCGGCCATCGGATTCGCACGTGTCAAACGGTTACTGACACCCTTCAGCGCACGCTCGATGCCTTCGATCTCGCGATAGGAGGTCAGCCAATCGTGGGTCACGATCGATGGCAAGGCACGACGCATTCGATCCGTCAGTTCCTCGGGCCGGCTCTCTAAGATGCGGTAGCGACTCTGTGCAAACTCGTCCAACGAAACGTCGTGAAATCGGTCCCAGTTCCGAGCCAACACATGGTCATAAAAGATATCCACGACGATGCCCGCATAACGACGCAACTCGGTTGGCAAGCGTTCTCGACTCCTCCGGAATACCTCGTGCCTATCGGTGAACATGTCGACCTGTTGGTGCAGTCGAATGCCCTGCAGCACGCCAGCCGAGACCCGCTCTTGCCAGCCACGTTCGAGAAAGTCGGCCATGACCTGTCCAATGACGTGGTCCTCATTCTCCCCCGCCAAGTAAATGTGGGCGAGAAAGTTCACGGAGTCTCAATAGCCGCTGGCGGAATCGGATCTGGGTCTCTCGACACCTGGCCTGAGTAGGCTTCGTCAATCGATACGTTATGCACGGCGAGCGTCCGGCCGAGGACTTGCTCGTAGGTGTTGCGGGAGGCTTCATAGGAGCCAAGCGCGTTGATCTCAGTCGTACGCGACGTCGAGAGATCGCGCTGGGCTTGGATGATCTGGAAGATGGTGGACTGCCCCAGAGCGAGCCTCTTTTCCTCGGCATCGACCATCTGCTCTCGAAGTACCCGAGCTTCGCGGGAGATGAGATGCGTCTCGCGAGCTTGCTTGAGGTTCGTCACCGCCCGGGCGACCTCCAGTTTGATCGCGTTCTCCTGTTGGCGTAGCTGAATATCCGCGCGGCGACGTCTCAGGGACTCACGCGTCATGTCGGCCTGGGCCTGCCGGTTTCTCAATGGGATGTTCAGCTGAAATTGAACACCATAATCGGGGAAGTTCCGGCGAGCGATCTGGCCCCAGGCGGTCCCGAGTCCGCCGATGAAAAAGTCACTGGGAGGTTCCGCACCCGGCAAGGGATCGACATCGGGGTTGATCGTCCCAGCTAGTCCGTTGTTTGTGGCGAATGCCGTCACATCGATCGTCGGCTTCAGAGCGTTCTTGATACCTCGTAAATTGATATCTGAACTCTCTAGATTGATGCGCGAGCGACCGACGGAAGTTCGCTCCCGCAGCGCCTCGACGACCAGTTCGTTCACCGGTTCGACCAGTTCCGTGGTCGGGATCGTGATCGAATCGACGGGAACCACCTCCACCCCGGCAAGGGTGGAGCTAGTCGGACCATGCTTGGTCAAAGCAGTCTTCAAGATCTCTTCCTGCTCGCGAATCGCTCGCTGAGCCTCTACCAGTTGCTGCCGAAATGCAGTCGATTCCGCTTCGGTACGCGTCACCTCAATGCGGGCCAACAGTCCCAGCTCAGCCTGTTTGCGCGTCTGCGTCACGAGCCGATTCGACAAGTCGACATCCTGTTGCCGTGCCTCCGCGATACGACGGAACGTTACGAGGTCCCAGTAGAGCTGCTCAAGACGCGACAACGTCGTAATCACCTGCTCGCGGAAGTTGAGGTCCTCAATCACCTGGTTATTCTTCGCGATCCGGATGTTGCGGTTATTGACCGCCCGGCCAAAGCCTTGAGACAGACGCTGTGTCAAGGAAATGCTCAGGTCAGCGCTAAGCGTCGGGTTGAAGTTGTTTCGGATGTTGTTGTTCTGCTGTCTAAACGTCGCGTAGCGCACACCAAGGGTCGTACCCGTAATGAAGCCCTGCTGAAAGTTCACCGATGACGTGAGTGAGTCCGAAACTAACGTGTTCGTTCCCGTGACCGAGCTCGTGATCTGAGGAATGCTCGTGTGAAACGCTCCGAACGTCGCACTGAGCTGCGGATCTAGATTGACAGTCTGCGTTCCGAAGAATGACGCCGCACTACCGGCCGACCCTCCAGAATCGATCTGCCCGCTGGCTCCCTCATTGATACCGGTCGCCTGACCACCCGGTCCCGACGTGAAGCCCGCACCACCGCTCCCGGCGCTCGCCGACGAGGCCGTCGAAAGTGTAGAAATCTGCGTCTGAACACCGCTGAGGTTGGCCCCGGATTTTGCCCGCAGCAGATCGGTCTCCGCCTCCTTGGGCGAATACCGCGCAACCTCGATGTCAAGATTGTTCTCAAGCGCGAGAGCTACGGCATCCGCCAGCGACAAGTAGAGCTTGCCACCGCGAATAAGGCGATCGAGGCGCGGCGAGTCGACCAAGTTGGCTTCGCCGATCGGTCGCTGCCGGTAGATATCTAGGTTCCAGAACGATCCGTGGTTCAGGGAGTAGTCCACGACGGGCTCGGCTTGTTGGGCGCACAAGGACTGCACAGCAAGAAGAATGGCGAAAACGCTGAAGAAAAGGCGTGTCATCACGAGAAAACTCCCCTCAAGAAAGGACGCAACTCCATTGTGCCGTCTGCGATACCGAAGCGGACGGCCTAAGAAGAATGGTACGGGAGTGAGGCGACGTTTGTTTCGTCGGACCTAGGGAACGTCGTAGAACAACGCGATACGTTCACGCTTGAACGTCGAGAAGCCGTTCTTCTCGAAAAATTCCGGCGAGCTGGTCACGACCATCACTTGCTTGATGCCGCGCTCTTCCGCACGCCGCTGGCAGGCCTCAACCAGGCGTTTGCCAACGCCGTGGCGAACGAACTCGGCCTCAACGGCCAAACTGCGGACCTCCGCCAACCGCCGCGAGTAAACCTGCAAAGCGCAACAGCCAACGATCTCGCCCTTATGCTCCGCCACGAAGTAAGAAGCCAGACGAGGCAAGCCCGATTGCATCAGCAGATTCGGGTACTGACCGATCAGTCGCCGAATCGCTGGCATCTCGCCCTGAACCGCCGGTCGGATGAGCACGTCCTTCACTTGATCGAGTTTCTCGTACTCCGGGCCTGAAAGCGAGCGCGGCTATTTCACCACGAACGGATACGCACCTACTCCCACTCGATCGTGGAAGGCGGCTTGTGAGACAGGTCGTAGAGCACCGCATCGACCCCGTCAAGCTTCGAGATTTGCGCCGCCAGTTCGAGTACCTTGGCCGGGTTGAGCCGTGCCACCTCAGCCGTCATGCCGTCAACCGAAGTAATCGGGCGTAGAGCAATCGTCTCACCCTTTCCTCGAGAGAACGGCAACAACACTACCGGCGCCTGCCAGATCTTGCTGTAAAGACCCTCGGAGCACAGAAATTCCGTCACGACATGGTCCGCTTCTTGCAGCAGCGCCACCCGACGGCGAGTCAACGTTGCGCGATGAATCTTCCACTCCGCAGGACGAATTCTCTTGCGTCCAACGAGAGCGACTATCCGATTCGTGCGTCGATAGCGGTTCGTGATGTCGGTCGCGAGTGGCAGCAGCTTCTTGTAGTCGAGTTCGCCGCCCCAAAGTACAGTCAGCTTGGCGTAACTGCGGCTGTCGCCCTGAACGCCGACGCTACGCAGCGGCAGCAAGAATGCTCGGTAGCCACTCTTCCGAGCAAGAGCGTCAATCTCGTCGTCTGGCTCCGTCCTCAGCGTCTTGGGCGAACACATGCAGCGGATCGCCAGCGCTGGCCCCGGGAAAGGGTGCCTATCAACCAGCGCCTTGGGCAGCCCAAGAGCCCGACCAAGAACGCGCACCTCGTCTTTGTAGAATTCCGCGAGGGGTTCTAAGATGCGGCCCTCGGCGATCATCTCTTGGATGCGTTCGACGCGGTTGTGATGCGTCTTGATCACAGCCGCCTGTCCAGTGCCACCGGACTCGATCGTGTCCGGATAGATCGTGCCTTGGCCAAGCAGCCAGTCGTGATCGCGATGCTCTTCGTGCTCGACGACCTCGTCCTGAACGTCGACAAACGCCTGCCCGATGATCGCCCGCTTCTCTTCCGGATCCGTGACACCCTTCAGCCCACCAAAGAACTGCTTGGTCGCATTGAAAGTTTGCAGATGGCCGAGTCCCAACTTCTGAAATGCATCTTCAATCTGCTCGGTCTCGCCCTGGCGCATGAAACCGGTGTCGACGTAGACGCCATGCACCGTTTCCGTCCCCAGAGCACGCACCGTCAGAGCGTAGGCAACCGTCGAGTCGACGCCGCCGCTCATGAAGAACAGCACCCGTCGCCCGTGTGCCTGCTTGCGGATGCGCCGAATCAGTTGCTCGACGCGATCTTCCGGATGCCAGTCCTGTTTGCAACCACAAACACCGACGACAAAGTTTTTCAGGATCTCGGAGCCGTATTTGGTATGCACCACTTCCGGATGGAACTGGAAGCCGTAGTAGCCTCGCTCCTTGTCACCCATGGCGGCGACGGAGCAGCCAGCGGTGTCGGCCAACGTCTGGAAGCCGGGAGGCACCGCTGCCACGTGATCGCCGTGACTCATCCAGACGCGCTGTTTCTTCGGCAATCCGCTAAAGATCGGTTGAACACGGTTCACGCGAATGTCCGCACGACCGAACTCCTGTGTCTTGCCCTGCTCGACAACGCCATTCATCGACTGGGCCATCAGCTGGTGCCCGTAACAGATGCCCAGTATCGGCTTGGGGATTCGGTAGAGGCTCTGTGGAGCTCGTGGGCAGTCGTCGTCAAAGACGCTTGACGGCCCACCAGAGATGATCACCCCTTTGTAGGAGCGCAGCTTGGCCGGCGAAGTCTCGATCGGCAGAATCTCGGCATAGACGCCCAGCTCACGCACTTTGCGAGCTATAAGGTGGCAGTATTGCCCACCCGAATCGAGTACTGCGATCTTCTCCATAACGCGGGGACGAGAGGCGTGTCAGTAACCAGTACCGAGCAGTCTTTCGAGGCCCCAGGATACCAAGCTGCGCAACAACAATGACCGAGCGCTCCGGTTGCCGAACAAGTAACAACGGGTAATGCAGCCAGGTTCGGACGACGATTCACTAGTGAGAATGCAACTCGCCGTCGTACTCGATCACCGCTTCTGGGTTACACCAGATGGCTGCGTCTGGACCGACGGACCGTTCCCCTATTCGTTCTTTACGCGCTACCTCGACGTGTTTGACCGCGTCCTGGTTGTGGCCCGCATCGCCCAGACCGATCAAGCAGGCCAACATTGGCTGCGCGCAAATGGCGACGACGTAGGGTTCGCGACCGTACCGTGCTACATCGGACCGTGGGAGTACCTCAAACAACGCACCGCCGTGCGGCGATCGATCAAACAAGCCCTCGCCGCCCAGCAGGCGATCATACTGCGGGCACCAGGCCAGCTAGCTAACGTAGCCGCGAGGCTTCTGCTCAGCGCAAAACGCCCGTACGTAGCGGAGATCGTCGGAGATCCCTATGATGCGTTCGCCCCAGGAGCCGATCGGCGTCTTCTGAGACCCCTATTCCGCTGGCATCAGACTCGGGCGCTAAGAGGTCTCTGCCAGCAGGCAGCGGGAGCCGCCTACGTCACCGAGTACGCCTTGCAAAGTCGCTATCCCCCTGCTCACACGGCCTTTACCACTCACTACTCCAGCGTCGAGCTTCGACAGAACGCCTTCATAGAGCAGCCACGCGTGCCCAAGACCAGCGGGCCGCTACGCCTGATCACCGTCGGCTCGATGGAACACCTCTACAAGGGGCAAGACGTCCCGCTACACGCATTAGCGGAGTGCAGAAGCGGCGGACTCGACATCGGTTTGACCCTCGTCGGCGACGGACGCGAACGCACCTGGCTCGAAGCGCTCGCCCAACGACTGGGCCTAGGAAACGCGGTCCACTTCGTGGGCCAGCTTCCCAGCGGAGAAGCCGTCCGTTGCGAACTCGATCGCGCCGACCTATTCATCCTCCCCTCCCGTCAGGAGGGCGTGCCACGCGCCATGATCGAAGCGATGGCCCGAGGACTGCCCTGTATCGGCTCAACCGTCGGCGGCATACCGGAGCTATTGCCTAAGCCTGCGATGGTGCCACCCGGCAACATCGCGGCCCTGGTAGCGGTCTTCCGGAGGTTCAGCTCGGCTCAGACCCGACGACAGGCCAGCCTGCGCAATCTGGCTGCGGCCAGAGCCTACGAAGACCGGATTCTCCGTCATCGGCGGCGACAATTCTACGAGCAGACGGCGCTACAATAGAGCCTTCAGAAGCGTTCGTGCGACTGGCGACTCAAGCGTGGAAACGACCACGAGGAAGCGCGAACGACATAGCTTCAGCAGCCGCTCGCCTGGGCTCGGTTCGAAGAACGAGCGTCTAGAGATCGTTGTCTCCAGACGAAAACGCTAAGGAATCGAGAGGACTACAGATGGACGCCAACCGCAAGCTGCTGCAACAGAACGACCCCGAAATTTACGACGCCCTCGTCGGCGAAGAAGCCCGCCAAGCGGCTGGCATCGAACTGATCCCGTCGGAGAACTACACCTACCCGGAAGTGATCGCCGTCTTGGGGTCCGTTTTCACCAACAAGTACTCCGAGGGTTACCCCGGACGCCGTTACTATGGCGGCCAACAATACACCGACGTCATCGAAGAGATCGCCCGCACCCGAGCGAAGCAAGTCTTCCGAGCTGAACACGTCAACGTGCAGCCGCTCTCCGGCGCTCCGATGAACGCGGCCGTCTATCTCTCGATGCTTGAGGTCGGCGACACCGTTCTCGGCATGGACCTCTCGCACGGTGGCCACCTCACTCACGGCGCGCCCGTGAGCCACATGGGGACGCTCTACAACTGGATTCGCTACAAGACGAACCCCGACGCGGAGGGTGCCATCGACTTCGATGAGCTGCGTAAGACCGCCATCGAGAGCAAGCCCAAGATGATCGTCTGCGGCTTCTCGTCTTACCCGCGCAACCTCGACTACGCCCAGTTCAAGAGCATCGCGGATGAAGCTGGCGCGCTCACGATGGCCGACATTTCGCACGTCGGCGGACTCGTCGCGGGCGGAGTCCTCGAAAACCCCTGTGACGTCGGTTTCGATTTCGTCACGACGACCACGCACAAGTCGATGCGCGGACCGCGCGGCGGTATGATCCTCTGCCGCAAAGAGTTCGCCAAGGCGATCGACAAGAGCGTCTTCCCGGGCCTCCAGGGTGGACCGCACATGAACAACGTCTGTGGCATCGCGATCACCATGGGCAAGGTTCTGGAGCCCTTCTTCAAGGAATACTGCGAACGGACCCTGACGAACGCTCAGACTCTGGCAACCGAACTCATGGCTGGTGGAGCGCAGTTAGCGACCGGCGGTACGAGCAACCACATGATGGTCGTCGACTGCGTCAAGAGCTTCGACTTCAACGGCAAAGTGGCGGAGAAGGCGCTCGACGAGGTGTCGATCACTTGCAACAAGCAAGTCATTCCCGACGACCCCAACCCGCCTTTGCGCCCAAGTGGCATTCGCCTCGGAACACCCGCTGCGACGACCCGCGGCTTCGGTGATCCCGAAATGAAGCAACTCGCCAGCTGGATACTCCGTACTTTGTCCAACCCGGAGGACGAGAGCGCCCTGACCGAGATCAAGTCTGAAGTCGAGGATCTGTGCGCTCGCTTCCCGGTGCCAGGCATCGCAAACTAGGCCAGCTCTGCTAGGGTCAAAGATTCTTGCGCCCACCGTTGCCAATCGGACGTAGATACCTCTTGGACCGTCTCTGCCGAGTCGCGATCTCAATCACGCTGCTTGGGGCATCGCTGGCCCCGAACGCACTCTGCCAGAACCCCAACGACGTCGAAATCCGTTCAGAAACCCAACGGAGCGAAGGCGGAGTCAACCGAGCAGATGGCGCTGTAGAACTCCGCAAGGGAAACGTGATCGTCACGGCCGACAAAGCCGAGTATGACGAAGCCTCCGGCATGCTCGAAGCCGAAGGTAATGTCCGCTTTCTCAACACCGACGGCAGTGAAGACATTCGAGCGTCTCGCATCAGCTACAACGTCACGACCGAAGAGGGCACGTTCTACGACGTCAACGGCTTCCTCTCGTCTGCCAGTCAGGCGGGTACACGGATGCTAACCACCGATAACCCGTTTCACCTTGAGGGGTCTGTCGTACACAAGACCGCGAACTCGTATGTCGTGCATGACGGCATCGTGACCAACTGCGACCTCGACGACATTTGGTGGACATTGAAGTCTCCCAAGACCACCGTGCTCCCAGGAGAACAGGCAACGATACGCCACGGCGTCCTACGAGTAAAGGGCGTGCCGATTCTGTACATGCCGTACTTCACAAAATCGCTGGAGCGAGTGCCGAGACGAAGTGGGTTCCTCACCCCCAACATCGGCAACAGCTCCCGATTCGGATTCGTACTGGGCCAGGCTTACTATTGGGCCATCAACCGCAGCTACGACGCGACGGTTAATGGCACGCTCCTGACCGACCGGGGCTTCTCCACTCAGGCCTCGTTCCGCGGACGGCCAACCAGGACGTCGAACTTCAACGCCATCTTCTTTGGTGTCAAGGACCGGGGCCTGAAACTCGACAACGGAGATCGACTCAAGCAAGGCGGCACGAGCTTCTCCATGGACGGGACCGCCGAATTGCCAGGCGGCTTCCGAGGCGTCCTCGACGTCAACTTTCTCAGCTCGCTTGAGTTTCGCCAAGCCTTCACTCAGTCTTACGGAGAAGCGATCTCTTCCCAAATTCGCTCGACCGGCTACGTATCGAAAAACTTTGACTCCTACAGCTTCAACGCCTCGATCTCGCGCGAAGAGAACTTCCAAAACGTCACCGAAGCCGACAACACGATCACCATCCGAAAGCTGCCTGCGTTTGAGTTCAATAGCCGCACAAAGCAAATCTCGAAGAAAGGCGTACCACTATTTTTCCGTTTCGACACCTCTTTCGATCTGGTGAGTCGCAACCAGCTGGAGTTTGAGACCCGGAACTTCGTGCAGCGCAGTGACATGTTCCCGCGAGTCTCCAGTCACTTCCAATGGAAGGGCTTCCATGTGACACCCACGTTCGGAGCGCGCTTTACCGCGTATGGTCAGCAGCACAGCGATACCGGATCAGTCATCGGTGAGAACCTCTACCGCACCGCCGGAGAGGTCTCGTTCGACATCGTGCCGCCGTCTCTCGAAAGGACCTTCAACGGCCCGAAATGGCTGGGCGAGAAGCTCAAGCATGTGATCGAACCGCGCCTGCGCTACCGCTACACCCGCGGCATCGACGACTTCGACGCCGTTGTTCGTTTTGACTATCGCGACATCATGAACAACACCAACGAGGGAGAGATCTCGCTGACGCAGCGGCTCTTCGCCAAGGCGGCCGATGGCTCAACCCGCGAAATTCTCAGCCTCGAACTCTGGCAACGGCGCTACTTCGACCCAGAGTTTGGTGGTGCCGTAATACCGGGTCAACGAAATATCTTACGGTCGGCGATTGATCTAACTCCTTTTGCCTTTGTCGGTGAGCCACGCAACTACTCTCCTGTCGTGATGTCTCTGCGGACGTACCCGAACTGGCGGACAGGGCTTCAGTGGCGGACCGACTATGATCCCCTTCGGCAGAAAGTCGTCAACTCAAGCGCCACGGTCTCGTATCGTTTCAACCAGCTGATTCAGGCGATAGTCGGACACAACGCTGTTCGCGCACCGACAACGATCTCCCCTCCATCCAATCAACTCACAGCACGCGTCTACATCGGCGACTTCAACCGACGGGGGTGGAATGTGGCCGTCGACAACATCTACGATTACCGTCAACAGCTCTTCATTTACACCGCATCCCAACTCAGCTACAACACAGACTGCTGTGGGTTCGGAGTCGAGTTTCGTCGTTTCGCCATTGGTCCGACACGAACGGAAAATCAGTTCCGCGTAAGCTTCTCCATCGCCAACATCGGCTCCTTCGGCACTCTACGCCCGCCGGAACACCTCTTTTTCTAACGTGGCCTTTCCTAAGAAATTTGCTGAATTCGTCGCTCGCACGCGAGTGGTTGCGGGCTTCATCGTCCTCGTATCGTTTCTCTTGCTGTCGACGCCGACGATGCGGTCGGTCGCGATTGGAGGAATCATCGGTCTCGTCGGTGTTGCCCTGCGGGCCTGGGCCGCTGGTCACCTCGCGAAAAACGAGCAACTCGCCACCTCGGGACCCTACGCCTACGTTCGCAACCCGCTTTACGTCGGCACGCTGATCGCCGGGATCGGCTTCGGCATCGCGGGAGCAAACTGGGCCATCGGAGCTCTGCTCGTCGCGTTCTTCATCGTCTATTACCTACCCGTCGTAGAAGAAGAAGAGAGCCACCTCGCAAAGATCCTAGAGGGCTACGACGAGTACCGGCGTAGGACTCCAAAACTCTGGCCGCGACTATCACCCGCCTACACCGGCGGCCTCAGATTTCGGAGTTCTCTTTACCTGCGAAACCAGGAATATCAAGCCCTATTCGGCTACCTCGTTGTGCTGGCCGGTCTAACAGCCAAGGCCGCGCTGTAGGTCAAGCACCGCTGGCCCTAACGCCGCGGCCACGAGTGCTATGTACGCACAACACCGGACCCAGCAAGCCACCGGGCCGAGTTGGCTCTATTAAGTCACCAGAGCAGCTTCAAGCCAAGCTGGTTGATGCGCCCGGGCAAAGCGCCGTTGACAACGCCGAACACGCCGAACCGTTTCCACTGAACCCTATTAATAGGGATCAGAAAGTTCGCGTGGTTGAGCATATTGAACGACTCGAGTCGGAACTGCAAAGTCGCGCTCTCGGCGACACGGAAGTTCTTGAACAGACCGACGTCAAAGTTGCTGTAGACAGGGGCCCTAAGAACTTTGCGTCCAGTATCGCCAAAGTGGCCTGCTGAGGGCTGTTCGAATGCAGCGGTGTTGAACCATTCTTCGACCGTCGGGGTAAACCCGTCGGGGTTCGGGTCGCCCACCAGGTTCGCTCGATTGGCAGCGGTATCCAGGTAGCCACCCGCGTCTTCAGCACGGATGCCGTAGGGGAATCCCCCCTGGAACGTTACGATGCCGCTGATCTGCCAGCCGCCTAGCAAAGCTTCTGTTACTCCGGAAGCTCCACCGAGGAAACGCTGGCCGCGCCCGACCGGCAAGCCGACCACGAAGCTGGTAACCGAGCGGTGGTCCACATCATAATCCGAGGGCCCTCGATCGCGACGGATGTCGTGGTTGTTCATGAATCCTTGCCAGCCACTATTTGCCGTGTAGATGCCAGCGGCTGCGGATTTGTTGTCAATACTCTTCGCCCAACTGTAAACGGAAGTCAGAATCATACTACTGGCGCGATACTCAAACTTTGTGTTGAAAGAGTGGTAACTGGAGTTGCCGCCCCACAGGCTGTTGGTGAAACGGGGGAAGTTTGGGTAGGGCCTGCGCTCACTTACGGGCGAGATAGTGCCGCTCTCAAGCTCCTCCGCGGTGGGCGGCAACGCCTGTGCGAAGTTGTGCCGCATAAGCAGATGGGTCCCCTTGCTGCCCACGTAGTTGAGTTCGAGGGTCGAGTTCCTGCTCAGCGACCGTTGGATAGAGAACGTCCACTGCTGTACGTAGGGGTTCCTCTTTTCGTGCGACTGCATCACCGATAGGCTGGTATTGGCTGCCGGCGTTGCTGGGCCGGCGTCTCCGAAGTCAGGGAACAATTCGTCGGTCGTCGTGAGTTCTTCGCCAGGGAAATTTCGGGGCTGCAATCGACTGACGTAGGGATAGACGTCCGCTGAGCCGTCGATTTCGCGTTCTTCGGCCGAATCGAAAAAGACCCCGTAGCCGCCACGAATTACCGTCTTCTCTCCAAACGGACGATAGGCAAATCCGACACGCGGAACGAAGACGTTCTTCGAAGCCGGATGGGGATTCCGCCGACCTGCCAGAACGTAGTAGCCGCTATCGTCGATGACACCCGCCGCCACGAGGTCTTCGTCGGCTACCAGCAGACCCCCCAATGGATTGTCCGGATTCCACCAGGCCATGTGGTCGTTGTCTTCGTACGGCATCGTGCGGTAGTCCCAGCGCAACCCCATGTTGAGCGTGAGACGGGGCGACACTTTCCAGTCGTCCTGGACATACGGCGCGAAGAACTTGAAATTGAAGCCCCTCGGGTTCCCGGCTGCGTCTGGAGAACTCAACGACCCCGGCACGAAAGCTCTGGCATTTTTAAAGACCCCCAGCAGCATGTCCGCAACCGGATGACCGCTGAAGTCCCCTTCGAACCCATATACGCCCAAGAAATTGTTGGCGAGATCCCGTTCCAGCTTCCAACTGCGATATCCAAATCCCAAGTTCAGTGTGTGATTCCCACGGATCAGGGTAGTGCCGTTACTAAAATCGATCATGGGCTGGTTGCTAAGCAAGACGGCACCGAAGGCACCTCCACCCGTCGAAAATCCGGTCACGTTCATCTGCGGAGGTGTTTTTTGCTGATCGGAAAGGTTGGTGAACACACCGCTTAGTCCGAGCCTCGCGATATCGGCATCTGGCATCGTGTCTCCGAACTGATCGGCCGTGTATTTCAGGTAACCGAAGCGGAACTGATTGACGAGGGTCGGTGAGATTACCGCCGTATGGGAGACCTGCCAGTTCGTCGCGTCCTGCTTGATGAATTTGTCCCCTTTCGGTGTCAACTGGGTGGCATTCGTGTTCACGAGATCCGTCGTGGTAAGCCGCCCAAATAGCGAGCCATACTTGCCGAGAACCTGGTCGAAGCGATAGGTTTGCTGACTCGTATCGGTGGGCTCCGAATCGGCCCCGCGGAAGTTCCCTTGCGGCAGGTCCGTATTCGCTAGCGGCCAGAACACGGTGCTACGCGCCACATCGGCCAGGCGATTGACGCGCGCCTCTGGAATGACGCCGTTAGGAAACGGCTCCCCGGTAAACGGGTCAGTAATCGTCTCCTCAAACCGACCAGCCAAGTTTTCCGGAGAAGGGATGATCCCGAAGCGGTTCGTCTCCACTCGGGTTCGCATCCCTTCGTAGTTGACGAGGAAAAATGTCTTGTTGCGACCGTCATAGACTTTCGGAATAAACACAGGGCCACCAGCCACGAAGCCGAACTGATTCTGGCGCAGCGGCAGTTTGTCGGCTTCGAAGAAGTTGCGAGCATCAAGAGCGTCGTTGCGCAGGAACCAGAATAGAGAACCGTGGAACTGGTTCGTGCCGCTCTTGCTGACGAGATTGATCTGATTGGCGCTGAAGCCGTACTCGGCTGAGTAGGTGTTGGTCTGCTGCTTAAACTCTTGAATCGCATCGACCGACAACAGGACAGCGGGAGTATTGAAAGCCGTGTCGGTGTTCGCCGTTCCATCGAGCATGTAGTTGTTCGAGGTGGGACGCGCACCCTGGATGCTGACTGTCCAACCGCTACGCACTCGAGCCCCTTGTTCGCCAGCCGTCCCGATGGCCCCCGCGCCTAGGAACAACAGAGACATAAAATTGCGCCCGTTAAGAGGTAGCTCCCTGACCTGGCGTTCGGTGACGGTCTGGCTTACGGCGGCGGATTCCAAGTCGATCACTGCCGCTGTCGCTTGCACCTCGACGGTCTCGGAGATCTCTCCTATTTCGAGCGCTAGCTCGACTCGGATAATTTGACCGACGTTGAGTTCAATGTCGCCGCGCCGGGAGGCCCGAAAGCCCTCTTGCTCGGCAGTGACGGAATAGACGCCGACCGGCAAAAACGGGAACGTGAATAAGCCGCTCGCATTCGTTTCAACCTGACGGGCTGCGCCGGTTAGTTGACTCTCCAATGAAACCGTCGCTGCGGGAAGAACCCCTTCGCTCTGGTCCAACACTGAACGACCGGTCTGATAGGTAACACTCTAAACCGGACGGATGGGTAACAGTATAGGCGGTGGTCAGTGGCCCCCGCGGGGGCCACTGACTGCCGAGCCGAGCGGCCACAGTACGCGGTTGGCGGCGTCGAACAAGGCGAGTTCCACCGGACCGAACCAGATCTGCCAAATGGCTTCGTCCACTTCGACTAGCCCGACCAACTCGCGAGCCAACGCTTCACTCAGGAAGTACTTCTCGCCGAGGAACTTGATGCGTCCGTCGTGGCGCACTCGTCGGCGCTCCCAGTGCCCCGGGTAATCCAGATCAGCAAGCTCGCTGGGATAGGCGCGTGTTGCTGGTGCATAGAACGCCGCCGGGGGCCGCTGTCTCAACGCTTCATGCGGACGTTCTTGGTTGTATTCATGACGAAAGAGGTCGAAGCGGCGCTGCTGTCGGCGACGATCGCCAGCCGGAGGTCTCACTGTCTCGGCTTTGAGCGTGCGGTGTAGCCGCTCGTGGCGACCGTTCTGCTGCGGCTTGCCCGGCTCGATGCGCTCCACCGCAATGCCCAGCTTCAGCCACCAGACGTTCAACCGGCTCAAGCGTCCGGTGCCGATGGAGGCGAACGGCGAACCGTTGTCTGAGCGTATCCTTCGTGGCAGCCCGCGCTCCAGAAACAACCGCTCCAAGCCTCGGCGGGCCTCGGCGTAGGATGTGCCCACGTGTGCGGTGCAGTTGAGCAGGAAACGACTATATCCGTCGACGACCGTTAGCGGATAACACAGCACGCCGTCGCCGGTGCGAAACTGCCCCTTGTAGTCGATCGTCCAGAGGTCGTTGGGCGCTTCGGGTTCGCGCAACGGACTGGGTGCCGCTTCGGCCAGTCGCCGCATCCGCTTGCGCCCGCGAACGAGTCCGGCTCGCTTCAGCGCGTCGCCGATCGTCGACGCCGCTGGCCAGCTTGTCTGTGACTCTTTCGACTCCAGCCAGGCCCTGAGCTTCTTCGGCCCCCAACTCGGATGCTGCCGACGCGCTTCTATCACTCGTCGCTCGACCGACTCGGGTATCCGACCGGGCTGACGGTGTGCCGCGTGCGAGCGGTCTTCCAGCTCTGGCCAACCGCCTTGACGGAAGCGTTCTAACCACTTGTATCCGGTCCTGCGGCTGATCCCGTAGAGTCGACACAGCGCCGCCACGTTCGTCGCCGCCCCCGCTCGCAGCCAGTCTTCAATGAATCTCTTGCGTTCTTCCATCGGATAGGTCTCCTTCCATGGCATCTCGCCATGGTGTTACCTATCCGCCCGGTCTAACCTGTTACCCTTCCGCCCGGTCTGTACAACACGACGCCCGTGATCCTTCCAGTCGCCGTCTGGGCTTGGACTAAAACCTGCCCAGCTAAGAGCAGCGCCGTGGCAGCCAACCCTAAACGGCTTAGTGCTCTCACGTGTCACCTCACAAGGCAGCCTCAGTCTTCACGGCATCCGCTCTAAGTGCGGAGCGCACCAAGTATACGCCCAACCATCGCGACAATAACCACGAATTTAGGGATACTTCGTAACATTTCATACACTCGCCAAACTTCGACGCCGCGAACTCTACTCGCGCGATTTGGGCGCTTGGGTGACTTGGGGTGATAATGACGCCGTGCCTGCCGACCGCCAGCCAGTTCGCTTCGGCATTTTCGAGGTCGACCTCACCGAGGGGGTGTTGCGCCGCAAGGGCGAGCGAGTGAAGTTGCAGGAGCAGCCGTTTCAGGTTCTCGCGGCCCTGCTTGAAACGCCCGGTAGGATCGTCACCAAGGAACAACTCCAGGAGCGTATTTGGAAAGACGATACGTTCGTCGACTTTGACCGCAGCCTAGCCACGGCAGTAAACAAGATTCGTCAGGCACTAGGAGATTCAGCGTCTCACCCGCGATATATCGAGACGGTTCCACGCCGAGGCTATCGGTTTGTGGGGGCCGGTTTCCCAGCCAGGCCTGAAGTGAGCGCGACGCGACCGGGCTCAGTCCGACTCGCATTCGTTTGGGCTGCTGGCTTTGTTGTCACTATTGCTGTAGCGGCATTTCTGCTCGGGCGTATCGGGAGCGAACCGTATCAGCCTGCGACGGTGTTCGTGCCCAGGCCTCTAACTTCGTTTTTCGGTGGCGAGTGGCATCCGGCCATATCGCCCAGCGGAGACCGCGTGGCTTTTGACCGGGTTTCGGATGACCCAGACAGAGCTAGCATCGACATCTGGGTCCAAACGATTGGTTCCGACGACGGACCGATCCGCCTCACGACGGATGCACAGGTCGACTTGAGCCCAACCTGGTCACCCGACGGCAGTTATCTGGCGTTTCTTCGCGGCTTCCCGGGGCAAGCGGAGATCATTCGCATTCCGTCCATCGGCGGGCCGGAACAAAAGCTCGGCGAGGCGTTCTTTCCCGCTCCCGTATCGGTAGGGTTGGCATTTACGTACACGTACCTCGATTGGTCACCGGATGGCGAGTACCTAGCCGTGGGACTGGGGCCAACGTCGGATGATTCCTCTCCACACCAGTTAGAAATCGCGACGGGTGAAATAACGCCACTGCCGCGCCCAGAACCTCGTGGAATCAGAGGTCCCGTGTACGCGCCAGACGGTCGTTCAATCGCTTACGCCATGGCCAGTGGTGCCGAGCAGATGGACATCTGGCTGCAGGACTTGAGCGAAAGCGGGGAACCGCTGGGCGAAGCCCGGCGTTTGACTTGGCACGAGACCTTCATGTTCGGGCTCGACTGGACGCCTGATGGGCGTGAGATCGTATTCGTGTCGAGGTTGGAGGGTATCGACAGGTTTTGGCGTGTCTCAGTCGAACCAGGTGAACCTGAAATCGTGCAGATCAGTGGACGGCACGGCATTCAACTTTCCATCGATCCTCAATCGCGGCGCTTTGTGTTCGCGCAAATCGCCGACGACATGAATATCTGGAGTCTGCCGGGTCCTCTAGCTGTGGAGCCTCAAGAGGTTGTTCATGGGAATCAGGAGTCTGGAGAAAGGGGGAAGGTAGTGGAGGCTGGCGTGGGGGCGATGCCAGTTGTAATGGTGGAGCCAGGGTAACAGATGAGCGGCGCGCTGCTGGGATGAGGAGTAGGAGCGAGCGTAAGCCCATTCTCTCAGAGCGGTCTGGATGAAGCGTTCGGCCTTGCCGTTGGTGCGCGGCGTGTAAGGACGGGTAAAGCGGTGGCGGATGCCGAGACGACGGCAAGCATCGCGGAAGAGGCGCGAGCGATAGCAAGAGCCGTTGTCGGTGAGCAAACGACGAATGGGGACGCCGAGGGAGCGGTAGTAACCGACCGCGGCGTCGAGGAAAGCCACCGCGGAGTGGCTGCGTTCATCGGGCAGGATCTGAGAGAAGGCGAGGCGGGAGTTGTCGTCAATAGCGACATGCACGAACTCCCAGCCAGCGCCGCGACTGGCCCGAGAGCGATCTCCGGTAACGCGATGACCGGCGCGGAGGAAGCGGCCGAGCTTCTTGATGTCGAGATGCAGCAGATCGCCGGGGGCGGCATGTTCGTAGCGGCGCAGGGGCCGAGCAGGTTCGAGATCGCGGATACGGTTCAGGCCGGCGCGGCGCAAGATGCGGCTGATGGTAGCGGGCGAGAGGCCGACAGCCTGGGCGATGTGTCGGCCGGTCCAACGCTGGCGGCGCAGAGAAATGACGCGCTCGACCAGCGCCCGAGAGGTCCGTCGCGGGCTGCGGTGCGGTCGCGAGGAACGATCGTGCAAACCGGCGACACCCTCGCTGCGATAGCGCGCCAGCCACTTGTGGATGGTTCTCAGTGAGACGCCACAGGCCGCCGCGGCGTCCCGTGGCGTCTGCTGCTTGGCGAGGACGCGCTCGACGATCCGCACTCGCAAATAAGGCGTCAATCGTGCATTCTTGTGGATGTTCATTCGGTCTCTCCAAGGTTGCTGTTGTGGGATAACTCCAGCTTCCCTGGTCCGGGACCGAATGAACAACCTATTGAGAGGTCACATCTAGCGCCAGACCGAGGTGCTGTCGCCCCGAAGCAGGTGGTCGCGTCGACTCATGACGACAAGAGCGCGGAATTTTCACCGGACGGCACACGCATCGTGTTCGTGTCCCTTCGAACCGGGAGTCAAGAAATTTGGACCGCCGGCGCTGATGGTACGAATGTTCGACGAATTACGACGCTCAATGGACCGGGCGTGGGAAGCCCCCGCTGGTCGCCCGACGGCCAATTCGTTGCGATTGACGGCAACATCGACGGTCCCCGAGACATCTACATCGTCCGCGCCGACGGCGGTGAGATACGCCGTGTGACAGCGTCGGACTCTATCGATATTCGACCGTCGTGGTCCCAAGATGGCCAGTGGATCTATTTCTGGTCCATCCGATCAAGAAAAGGCGCTCTTTGGAAGATACCTGTCGGTGGCGGTGACGCGATACAGGTCACTGAAGAGGGCGGTAATCGATCCTATGAAACCGCCGATGGATCACTGTACTACCACAAGGACGTCGCCGGAAAAGGTGAGGTCTGGCGGCTCGCTGCTGGTGCCACGACTCCGGAACAGGTGCTTCCCAGCGTTGATCAAAAGATGTGGACGACTTTTGAACGTGGAATCTGCTTCGTGCAAGACATCTATCAGAAAACACAGAGGCTGTCGTTCTACGACTTTGCGACGGAAACGATCACACCATTTGCAGAACTTCCCGAGGGCTGGCATATCGAAGGGAGCCCCGGCCTATCGGTGTCAGCCGACGGTCAGCAGATCGTGCTCACTGTCATGGTAGAGCGCGGCGGCGACGTCATGTTGGTAGAGGACTTTCACTAGCCTCCCGGCTCGCAATCAGACACCCGCAGACGACCGGTCTTCGGCGCTGCGAAGTTACGCTAACGCCGTTTGGCCCGAGTACCAAACCGCACTCGACGCCAACAACGTCGACTACACGATGCACATGTACGAGGGAGCCAACCACGGATTCCACAACGACACAACTCCACGCTACGACGAAGCCGCCCCCAAACTCGCGTGGGAGCGGACGCCAGCGTTCTTCGCCGAGCATCTGCGAGACGGAGAATGGCACTGATGCTTGGGTCCCATCATACATAGGTATACATACCTTCTAGAACTCCCAGACAGACAACTATGGTATATATACCAACGTCATACTAGCCACAAGTAACTGGGTATAAATACCTCGATTTGATCTATACTGGAACAGCATGCCTCGCACCGCCCGTATCGAACTGGCCAGAGACGAGATCGTTGAATTCCTTGCCAGTCAACCGCAAAAGGTCTTTAAGTCCCGCGAACTTACGGCAATTCTCGTAGCCAATCGCGAGGACTGGCAACTTCCCGATGGGTTGGGCAGTCCAGCGTTCAGGGACTTTCTACTCGAAAACACTCCTCTTCATGAAATCCAGCTGGAGTCCGTCAATCATCCGAACGTAGCTCCCATCACTCGCTTCGTCTGGGGCGAGCCCGACGCCTTCGAGATTGCCTGCTCGCTCAAGAAGAACGCTTACGTCTCCCACGGCAGCGCCGCCTTTCTGCACAGTCTAACGGATGAATTGTCGTCAACCATCTATCTCAATCTGGAGCAGAGTCCGAAGCCCAAGCCAACCGGCGGACTGAGTCAAGCCGGTATCGACCGAGCCTTTGGTGGCAAGCAGCGGCAGTCCACCATGATCTACCGCTACGACGACGTTCAAGTACTCCAACTCAACGGCAAGAACAGCGGCATGTTGGAAGTCGGCGACATCTCGTTCCAGGACAAGACCTACCGTGCCACCAAGCTTGAGCGAACCTTGATCGACATCGCGGTTCGCCCGGTATACGCAGGCGGCGTGTATCAAGTGCTTGAGGCCTACCGTCGCGCGCGTGAAACGGTGTCGGTTGCGACGCTGCTTGCGACGCTCAAGAAACTCGACTACATCTACCCGTATCACCAGGCCATCGGCTTCTACATGGAGCGGGCCGGGTATGAGTCCAAACGTTACGATCGACTCAAGAAGTTGGGGATGGAGTTCGACTTCTACCTTGCGCACGGCAGCCGCGACAGAGTGTATTCGTCAGACTGGCGACTCTTCTACCCAAAGGGTCTCTAGCCTCTCGATCTCACTCAGCACGAAATCGAAGTAGAAGTCGTATTCCTCCAGCGAGGAAGAAACGGAGTCCATGACTGCTGGCCAGTCCGGCCTGTGTAGTTCTCGATACTGCGGAACGATATCGAGCAGCGTCAGCGGAACCTTCTTCGCGGCGAAGATCTGTCTGATGAGCTCAAGGTTATCTGCACTCGCAAGATCGATGTCAGTCGTGCTCAAGACGCGGTGGATATCGTAGAAGTCGCGGGCGCGAGCTACCCCTCGACTCAGCGTATACTCCTCCATCTGTTGGCAGATCGCTCGCAGCTTCTCTGCCACCACCATCTCCAGGCTATAGACGTAGATCGTGTAATCGTCTAGCTCGAACTCCTCCTTGCCATCGGTATACTCGTACTTGCTGAGATCAACCCTGAAGACCCGGCGCTGGCCCGGTCCTACTGTTTGTGCATCAATACTTCGCTTCTCTGGGTGATTGCTCAGTTGCTGATGCTTCTTCTTCTCGATGATCTTGAACTTCAGCTCATAGCCGCCCCACCAGGGACGCTCATCGGGTCCGTCCAGTCGAGGCTTTCGCTTGAGCTGCTCGTCGAAGACGACGTAACCGTGTGAGTCAAACCGATCCTTCAGGGCCCGAAAGATTCTCGTCCTGGCATCATCGAGATCCCCAAAATCAGTCGCTAGCGAGAAGTCGAGATCAAGTGACGTTCGCGAACTAATCTTGTGGATCAGCCTGAGCGCGTTCCCACCCTTCAACACCAGCTGGTCGACGAGTTCATCGTCGGAGAAAAGAGCAATGACGGTGATCCGCCGGATCTCCTCGAACGTCATGACAGCGATTCCTGGCCAGCCCCCACTCCTCCGGTCCAGAATAACTCACCGTCATGAACGCGTCGTTCGAGTTCGTTGCCACGATCATCTGAATCGCTCGCTCGCCGTTCAGCCGGGATAGCGTCATGGCATCGTCAATGCGACTCAACCATGCTGTAAGATTGAAAAGCCGCAGTTATCTGGAGCCTGACGTGCTAAATCAACTACTTGCATTATTCCGTTCTGGCGGCCCAGGGCCGGGCCTTCGAGACGATCTCGACCGTATGGTGCGGATGAGTGCCGAAGTGGTGGAACTCGCTGGCGATATCTATTTCCAACGGGGACCCAGGGCGGGCGAGCCGAAGGACATCCCGGCGGAAGACAAGAAAATCAACAAGCTACAGCGGAAAATTCGCAAGGATGCGTTACTGCACGCGATAGCGAGCGAAGACGGCTTCGATCTACCGTTTTGCCTGTCATTGATGAACGTCGTGAAGGACGTCGAGCGTATCGGCGACTATGCAAAGGATGTCGCCAAGCTTGCGGAAAGGGTCACACCGTCTGACGCCACATCCTACGCGCATTTAGCGCTTGAGGCGGAGCAACTCGTTACGCGTTTGGCAGATACGCTTGAAGAATCTGATCAGGTCGAGACAGTCAGCATAATCGAGGCGGGCAAGGATCTCAGAAGGCGGATCAATGCCGAGCTTCTCTCTCGATTGACCTCGGACGCCCCTGGCGCGGCCGGTCACGTCCTGTGCCTGTACTACTACCAGCGCATCGTTGGACACGCACTCAACGTTCTCTCCACCATCGTGACCCCACTGCATCGCATGGACTACACCGGAAAAAAGAGCTTGCTACCTGAGGTAAAAGAAAAGCTTACCCAGGCTGCGGCGGAAGACGTCTAGAACGACGCGTCCCACTGGACGCGCACGCCTACCTTTGAGCGGCGACCTTCGCTCTCTGTCATCAGTGAGTAGCGGCTCACATCGATAGACAACTTGTCGCCGTGTCCGTTGAAGAACCAGTTGGCAACCACCGCTCCCTCGTGAAGGATGTCGTGAGCTCTAGAGGTCTGCGGGTCGACAAAAGCATACCGCCCGGCTAACTCCAACTGGCGCGGGATCTTGCTGTAAATCTCATTGAAGAAGTAGCCGGCGTGGATATAGCTACCGCGCATGTTCGTCATCCGAGCGTTTACATTGTCGATGACGCGTTTCCAGTGAAACTCCTGCTGGTACGAAAAGCCCTTCTGCTTGAAGGCAGCTTCGACTAAGTACTGCCGAATCGAATACTGACCCGGGAGGCCCGGTTCGAAGCCATCCAAGTCGCCGCCGCCACCAGACGAAAAGCGTGTATAGCTACTGCGATTGCGTGTGGTTGCGACCGCGAGGCTCAACCGCGGCTCACTGTGCCGCTCTAGATCACTCTGAGAGAGCGCAACACCGCCGCCCAAGGCATTCCACTGGTACCGCGCGAGCCACATCGGGCCGCCGTCCTCCGCGTCTCGCTCCACACGACGGTCGCGGAAGACGCCACGACCCTGCCCGGTGAACACACCCACGAAGTACTGCGAATCGGCAGCCGATCCCTTGCCGACTCGCCCGAGTAGCTCGACTCCCTTTTCGCGATCAATGGTGAATTGGCGATTGACGATCGATCGTTCCACGAACTGCTGCTTACCGGAGGAATCCATCCGTTCGCGACTGAAGTCCGCCTTCCACTGGCCGAAGCGAACCTTCATCCATTCGGGGCCAACATCAAATCGCAGGTCGAGCAGCCTGCCGTCCACGAGATCGTGTTCGTACTTGTACGTAATCCAGGGGGCCACAACGTGGCCGTCCATTTTGAAGCGGGCGCGGCGAAACCGAAAGTCCACCTCTTCGATTCGGTCGAGATGGCCCTCATCACGCGGAGGCGAGAGAAACGGTGAGCTAAAGCGTAGCTGAGAACGGACATGCACTTTCGCGCTGACCGCGTGGTCCTCAGATCCGATTCGCAGCCCCGCAGAGGTGTAACGGATCCATTTTGGAGGGTCTTCTGTTTTCCTCGAACTCGGTGCCGGGCGGACCAGCTGAACGATACCGTCGAAGCCTTCTGCTTTCACTGGTGTCGTCACCAGGAATGCTCCCGCCAGCAGGGTCAGTCCGATAACGCTCACTCGTCGGAGTAGAGTCGTACTCGTCACTGCTCTTACGGTACGGAGACCACTGTTTAGGTTTGGTAAAGGAAGCGCTGTATCTTCGTGACTCTTTGATTAACGTTCGGTTAAGCCGGTGGCCCTACCGCAGGAATACAGCTACCAGTGCTGGCGCACCGAGGAAGACGCCGCCTACGTACGCAAACGCCTGTGGCTTCGATCGGGTCGCGATCTCTATGGGCAGCAGTACAGCGACGACGATGAAGTTGAAAAAGTCATGGCACGTCGCCACTGCGAATGCCCGGCGAAACTCTTTCGAACGACCCATATGCGCCAGTGAGACTAGCGTTTCCCCGGTAACTGTCAGTCGTTGACCGCTAGCGCGGGGCCGGGCCGGACTTCGCCGGGTGTCGCCCACTGGCAGGCTAGCTGTCCCCGCAACACTTAGCCCCGTCAACGGGGCTTGTATGTAGTGAAGTAAGGGGTAAGAGGTGTCCCGGGCGTCGTTAGGAGCGACGCCCGGGAGCGCTGCGTGAGCCCGACAACGGGGCGGGTCCGCTGAAGGAGCGAGACCGTTGCATCAGCGGGGGCAGCGCAGCGCGCCTCGATCGAATCCGAATAGTCGCAAGGGCCTTTTGAGCCCGCATCTACAAGCAAGGAGATCCGATCATGCCTTTGGATTGTACCCCCGTCACCCCGATCTGGGTGGGCCTGGATATCTCGCAGGAACAGGTCGATTACTTCGTTCTCAACAGAAAGGAAAACCCGTGCGGACACCTGCCGCGGCGGGCGTCCGCGCTGGGGCGCTTGGCCCGCTCTTGGCGGCGTCTAGGCGTCACGCACGCCGTGATCGAAGCGACCGGTGGCTTCGAACGAGAGGTCTGGGAGTCGTTGGAGAAAGCCGGGATCGCGGTAACTCTGATCCAGCCAAGACGTGTCCGACAGTTCGCCGGCGCGTGTGCCATCGAGGCCAAGACCGATCGCATCGACGCCGAGTTGTTGGCGCGTTTCGGAGCTGCTTTAGAGCCAGCGGCGACGCCACTGCCAGGACCAGCGATGAGCCGTTATCGCGAGTTGCTGCGGCAACTCAACTATCTGGTCGGAGAGCGGGCGCGCTTGCGCACACGCACACATCGCGTGCGGGACGCGTTGGCACGCCGCAGCTTGGCGCGGGTCATCAAGAGTTTGAGTACCGAGATCGAGAAACTAGAGCAGGCTGTCCGCCAGGCGCTCGAGGCGCTGCCGGAAGCAGCACAGTTAGCCAAGCGGCTCCAGCAAGCCGGGGGCGTCGGCAAGAAGACCGCCTGGGCGCTAACGGCGGAACTACCAGAGTTAGGGCGTTTGACGGGCAAACAAGCTGCTTCGCTCGCGGGACTCGCGCCACGGGCTCGCGACTCCGGCACCTACAGCGGCAAGCGCTCGATCGGTGCGGGACGACCTGCGCCTACGCGCCTTCTATCAGCGACTCCAGGCCGCTGGCAAACCCAAACAACTCGGACTCATCGCTGTCGCCAGACGCTTACTCGTCATGCTCAACGCCATGGCTCGCGACGGTTCCAACTGGCGTCCCGCTCCCCTCGCTTGACATAGTCGCTGATCGTTAGTTGTGACCTCTCAATAGGTTGTTCATTCGGTCCCGGACCAGGGAAGCTGGAGTTATCCCACAACAGCAACCTTGGAGAGACCGAATGAACATCCACAAGAATGCACGATTGACGCCTTATTTGCGAGTGCGGATCGTCGAGCGCGTCCTCGCCAAGCAGCAGACGCCACGGGACGCCGCGGCGGCCTGTGGCGTCTCACTGAGAACCATCCACAAGTGGCTGGCGCGCTATCGCAGCGAGGGTGTCGCCGGTTTGCACGATCGTTCCTCGCGACCGCACCGCAGCCCGCGACGGACCTCTCGGGCGCTGGTCGAGCGCGTCATTTCTCTGCGCCGCCAGCGTTGGACCGGCCGACACATCGCCCAGGCTGTCGGCCTCTCGCCCGCTACCATCAGCCGCATCTTGCGCCGCGCCGGCCTGAACCGTATCCGCGATCTCGAACCTGCTCGGCCCCTGCGCCGCTACGAACATGCCGCCCCCGGCGATCTGCTGCATCTCGACATCAAGAAGCTCGGCCGCTTCCTCCGCGCCGGTCATCGCGTTACCGGAGATCGCTCTCGGGCCAGTCGCGGCGCTGGCTGGGAGTTCGTGCATGTCGCTATTGACGACAACTCCCGCCTCGCCTTCTCTCAGATCCTGCCCGATGAACGCAGCCACTCCGCGGTGGCTTTCCTCGACGCCGCGGTCGGTTACTACCGCTCCCTCGGCGTCCCCATTCGTCGTTTGCTCACCGACAACGGCTCTTGCTATCGCTCGCGCCTCTTCCGCGATGCTTGCCGTCGTCTCGGCATCCGCCACCGCTTTACCCGTCCTTACACGCCGCGCACCAACGGCAAGGCCGAACGCTTCATCCAGACCGCTCTGAGAGAATGGGCTTACGCTCGCTCCTACTCCTCATCCCAGCAGCGCGCCGCTCATCTGTTACCCTGGCTCCACCATTACAACTGGCATCGCCCCCACGCCAGCCTCCACTACCTTCCCCCTTTCTCCAGACTCCTGATTCCCATGAACAACCTCTTGAGGCTCCACAGCTAGGCCAGTCGTTTTACGGCTGGTTGACGGAAGCGGTACCTACCCTTCTCAATTCTTCAGCCCGGTTCAGCGGGCTTACCATCATTCCTCCCACGATCGCCCCGGTGACTGTCACATTGTTGACTGTCACCTCTTCACTCAGCTTCAGCGCGCGACCCAGCCCGCCAGGGCGACATTCTCCCAGCCCAGGACGCAAGTCCTGGGTATCCAAACGACCAACGCGCCCCGCGCCTCCACCCGCACGCTGCAGCGTGCGGCCCCTCCCCAGCCCAGGCGCCAAGCCCTAAGCCTCGCTCAGATACGCTCCGCCAGGGTCTTGCCCCGCCACCCAGATGGAACCACTCTCCCCGATGACTTTCACATCAAAGCCAGGGAACTACCCGCCTCTTTCCCTATCGCACCAATGACGCTCGGGGCGTGACGAAAGTCCTTTGGACTCGCTCAATGCTCTGTTACACTTACCGCCAATCGCCGGTTCCGACCGGCCCAAGGAGATCGCCGTGCGCTTCCCCTCTTCTCTAGCGCTGACACTCGTTGTCGCCTTTCTGTGCCTTCAGGCCCAGCCAGCCGAGGCCCAACTCTTCAAGAGACTCAAGAACGCAGTCACCAACGCCGCCGAAGACGAGACGGCGAATCAGTTGGACCGCATGGTTCGTGGCAGCGTACAGTGCGCGTTCAACGATCCCGTGTGTATCGGTGAAGCCGAGGAGGCAGGTCAGACCGTAGTGCTGACGGACGCCGACGGCGAACTGATCGTCGATGACGACGGCGCGCCAGTTAGTGACCCGGCGACCGCCGCCGAAATGGTGGGCGAGACGCCCGAGGCTGACGGCCCCATGGCTCCGGGTTCCGACGTCTGGGCGAACTATGATTTCGTCCCCGGCGAAGAGATTCTCTACGTCGACGACTTTACCGACGACGAAGCCGGAGACTTCCCCCGTCGACTCGAGTGGTTGCGCGGCAACATGGAACTCGTCGAGTGGGAAGAGCGGCTGCTGTTGCGTGCCACCGGTGAGAGCCAGTTCGCGATTCTTCTCGAAGACGGAGTGCCCGAGCAGTTCACGCTTGAGTTCGACATTCACGATCCGAAAACAGAATCCGGCACCGTCATCGTCACCGAGGAGGTGACTCAGAACGCTCGCGACCGTTACCAGAGCGCCCGCTTCAACTTTGGCAGTTGGCGCGGCTCGGGCATCTGGAGAGAACGGGAGCCTCTGTCGACAACCGAAGACGAGCGCATGGCGACCGAGATCGTCACCGCGCGCATCATGGTTGACGGCGCGCACGCGAAGCTCTTCATCAACGAGAAGCGCATCTCCAACGCACCGCGTATTGAGCTGGCCCGCGGCGACAGGATTACGTTCGAGATGTGGGGCCGCGATGACCGCCCCATCTATCTCGGCAATATCCGACTGGCCGCTGGCGGTCGCGATCTCTACGATGACCTCATCGAGAAGGGACGCGTAGCGACCCACGGCATTCTATTTGATGTCAACAGCGACCGCATTCGACCCGAGTCGACACCGACGCTCGAAGAGATTGGCGAGATGCTGGCCGATCACGCGGACCTTCGGATCTCGATCGAGGGTCACACCGATGCCGACGGCGACGACGCCTCGAACCAGGCGCTATCGGAAAAACGCGCGGCGGCGGTCAGAAGCTTCTTGATGGCGACCTATAGCATCGACGCTAGTCGCTTGGAGTCGGTCGGAGTCGGCGAGACGAAGCCGGTTGCTCCGAACGACACGCCAGAAGGCAAGCAACAGAATCGACGAGTCGAATTAGTTGTGCTTTAACCGACAGGAGAGATACGGACATGACACTTCATCAGAAACTACGACACACACTCGCAAGCGCGACCCTATTAGTCGCCGTTGCCGCTCTCGGCTTTGTGGCCCCAGCCAATGCCGAGGTGAGGGTCTCTTTGAAGCTCCCCGACGCGACGATGAAGGCGCGCTCTATTTCTAACGAGGACCTTCGCAAGAACGGTCTGATAGTGCGGATGGAGGGTCAAGGTGACGCGAAACTCGTCGTGTTCGCCTTTCAAATCAAGGACGGAAAGATCGGGAGGCCGTGGAACTCCAGACCATTGCCCAAAATTGAAGGAAGCAGACTTATTCCGGGGTGTACAGACCGGGCGGAAGGGTAACAGGTTAGACCGGGCGGATAGGTAACACCATGGCGAGATGCCATGGAAGGAGACCTATCCGATGGAAGAACGCAAGAGATTCATTGAAGACTGGCTGCGAGCGGGGGCGGCGACGAACGTGGCGGCGCTGTGTCGACTCTACGGGATCAGCCGCAGGACCGGATACAAGTGGTTAGAACGCTTCCGTCAAGGCGGTTGGCCAGAGCTGGAAGACCGCTCGCACGCGGCACACCGTCAGCCCGGTCGGATACCCGAGTCGGTCGAGCGACGAGTGATAGAAGCGCGTCGGCAGCATCCGAGTTGGGGGCCGAAGAAGCTCAGGGCCTGGCTGGAGTCGAAAGAGTCACAGACAAGCTGGCCAGCGGCGTCGACGATCGGCGACGCGCTGAAGCGAGCCGGACTCGTTCGCGGGCGCAAGCGGATGCGGCGACTGGCCGAAGCGGCACCCAGTCCGTTGCGCGAACCCGAAGCGCCCAACGACCTCTGGACGATCGACTACAAGGGGCAGTTTCGCACCGGCGACGGCGTGCTGTGTTATCCGCTAACGGTCGTCGACGGATATAGTCGTTTCCTGCTCAACTGCACCGCACACGTGGGCACATCCTACGCCGAGGCCCGCCGAGGCTTGGAGCGGTTGTTTCTGGAGCGCGGGCTGCCACGAAGGATACGCTCAGACAACGGTTCGCCGTTCGCCTCCATCGGCACCGGACGCTTGAGCCGGTTGAACGTCTGGTGGCTGAAGCTGGGCATTGCGGTGGAGCGCATCGAGCCGGGCAAGCCGCAGCAGAACGGTCGCCACGAGCGGCTACACCGCACGCTCAAAGCCGAGACAGTGAGACCTCCGGCTGGCGATCGTCGCCGACAGCAGCGCCGCTTCGACCTCTTTCGTCATGAATACAACCAAGAACGTCCGCATGAAGCGTTGAGACAGCGGCCCCCGGCGGCGTTCTATGCACCAGCAACACGCGCCTATCCCAGCGAGCTTGCTGATCTGGATTACCCGGGGCACTGGGAGCGCCGACGAGTGCGCCACGACGGACGCATCAAGTTCCTCGGCGAGAAGTACTTCCTGAGTGAAGCGTTGGCTCGCGAGTTGGTCGGGCTAGTCGAAGTGGACGAAGCCATTTGGCAGATCTGGTTCGGTCCGGTGGAACTCGCCTTGTTCGACGCCGCCAACCGCGTACTGTGGCCGCTCGGCTCGGCAGTCAGTGGCCCCCGCGGGGGCCACTGACCACCGCCTATACTGTTACCCATCCGTCCGGTTTAGAGTGTTACCTATCAGACCGGTCGTTCAGGGGGATACGTTCTTTCCGGATTACCCGGCGTGGGTGAAAATTCCGGGAGACACGTTTATTCCAGGAGACACCTTTATCCCCGGTGACACCTTCCTCACCACTGATGGCGTGCGTGGTTTCTTGCGCGACGTGAAGATGCCTCCGGGCACGTCGGGCCTGCTGCTGGTCGTCTCGTCACCGGACAGAAAGACCGCTCGCGAGACTAAGACGAATCCGCTCTTTTTTAACTCTGATCCTGTGGCGCATTAACACACACGGGCGCGGTCAATGGACAGTCGGGCAGCGGGTCGAGTCGGTCGTCCTGTAACTGACAGGGGAGGTACGGACATGACACTTCATCAGAAACTCCGGCGCACATTCACAAGCACGACCCTGCTTGTCGTGGCTGCCGCTCTCGGCCTCACCGCTTCGGCCAGCGCTGAGACCAAGGTCTCTACGGCATTCCCCGACGCGACAATGAGAGCGTTTCGGGAGGGGCCGGTTTCCGCCGATCTGCTGCGCAAGAATGGCCTGACGGTACGGGTGGATGGTGAAGAAGAGATCCGACTTGTCGTGTTCGTGTATCCAGTCAAGAAGGGGCAAGTAAGTAAACCCTGGACCTCCTACCCGCTGCCCAGTGTATCGGGAGGCGGAACTGTCATGGCAATCAAGATATTGCCGCCAAACGAGTACCTACCAGCAGAGAGCTTTGGCCTGGAAGAGCGGATCCGACCGCGAGACCCGTTCCAATCGGGAGACATCTTCCTGTCGGCCGATTCCGTACGAGGGTTCTTGCGCGACGCGGGGATGCGTCGGGAATGGTCCGGCTTGGTGATTGCCGTCTCGTCAACGGACAGAAAGACTGCGCACGGGCTTCGGACGAATCCCCTCTTTGCCAGCGAAGCACCATTCATGCAGTGATATACGCCTGCGGGTTTCGGGGAGTCGATCAGCGGCTTGAGTTGGTTGGCTTGTAACTGACAGGGGAGATACGGACATGACACTGCACCAAAAACTACGACGCACACTCACAAGCGCGGCCCTGCTAGTCACGGCGGCCTTCTTCCCGGCGATTGCCGAGCCGAATGGGGAGATCGAACTAGCGGTGACCCAGAAGCCTCCGAAATTGATGTCCGGCGACGCTCTCGTCAAGTACTTCTCGGGAGCCTTGCGAGCGACGTATCGCAGTGACGAGGGCCGTCCGATCGAAGTCGCCTTTCGGGCTTGGCTGGTCACGTCCGACGGCAAGATGGCCAATGAGTGTACGTCGCGCTCCTTCGAGATCGCACCCGGTCGTTCGGTGGGCTCTGATATTCTGGCCCGCGGTTTTGAAAACTGCTGGCCGACACGCTATGAGAAACAGTCGGCTGAGCTTCAGCTCTTGGACCTCGGCCCGACTACCGTCGATGGTAAACCAGTGAACCTCGGGCTCTGGGATCCCAACGTGGGGCTTTTGGCTCGCAGGAACGCGGAGGACGCGAAGTACTTCGTCGCTATCGTGGTGTTCGCAACAAACCGCGACATCGCGGAACGGGTCCGGACCTCTCCCCGCATTTTTGGCACCGTCTACCCATCGCCGCAGGTGTATCCTCCGCAGCAGGAACCGAGAGAGTAGTAGGCTCTCCGACGTGGCTGCGCGTAAAATACGAGTGCCTCGCCCAGACACTTGATCGTACAGACCGACTATCGAGTAATCTCCATGACGCTCACCAAGATTCTTCCGTATCTCCTATTCGCCGCCCTTTCAGCCCCGTTATTCGGGGGCGCACAGATTGAGATGAGCGCCCGACGCTCCGCGGACGCTCCGGCGGTTCTAGCGGATCGTCTGTCGGCTGAAGGCGGGGCTCTGCGCCTCGATCAGCTCGATGCAAACGGCGCTCCGACTCAGAGCATGATCTTCCGAGACAACGAGATGGTAGTCGTCAATCACGGCGATAAGACCTATCTCCGCATCACTGAGAAGTCCGTTGAGGAACTCGCTGCACAGTTGGGCCAGGCGAGTGCCGCGATGAAGCAGATGCAGGAGCAAATGGCGAACATGCCTCCCAAGCAACGGCAGATGATGGAGAAGATGTTCAAGGGGAAGATGCCAGGCATGCCGGAGGCGGTACCGGCGATTCGTATAGAGAAGGGTGACGCGGGTAACTTCGAGGACTACGCCTGCAACCACTACCGCGTCTTCATCGGCGATGCGCTGAGCCAACAGCTATGCGCCGCCTCTACAGACCAGATCACGGGCGCCAATGAAGTGATGGCCGCCGTTGAGAACATGCAGGAATTCAGCCGTAAGCTGACCGAATCTGTGCCGCAGGCTCCTATGGGTGGTGCACTCAAAGGAACCTTCGACGTGATGAGCCAAATGGACGGCCTCCCAGTAGTCACGCGCGAGTACCAGGACGGCAAGTTCGTTCGTGAGAGGTTCCTCTCTTCGTCCAAGACGGTAAGCCTCTCTTCCGACCACTTCGCCCCACCAGCAGACTACAAAGAGAAACAGTTCATGCCGAACCAAGGTCGTTGAGACAGAGAACCGGCGGCACGACCCGCCCTAGCAACCCGAGGAGGCCGATCCGATGCGTGCGATCACTTAGATGACTCTGGCGATCTTCATCGCCTTGACCGCAATGCCCGCCACGGCGGCTTGGCCAATCCACGACTTCAAAGTCATCTTCGGCACCAATCCCGACGACGAAACGGATTTGAGCGAAGACCTCCAGGTCTGGCTCGATCAGGCAGCCGCCGTATTGGACGACCGGGAAGCCGCCGACGCCGCGATGGCCCGCCTGATCGAAGGGTACCTGTCCGAGATTGCTCGACAGTACGATGGCCAGGGCTTCTTGCCGCCGGTGATGAAGCTCGTCGAGGACGAAGGCGTTCAAAAATATGCTGTTTACGTCTATCCCTTCCGCGATGAGTCGATCCAAGACCGGATTGCGGGCGTCGCTGAGTTTGACGTTGGCGCACGGCTTGAGAACTTCCGTGGTGAATGCGAAGCACCCGAACGCTGGATGGAGGTCGACCACAATGACTTCACACTGACCGGTACTTCGAATGAGAAAGACTTGTACCGCACACTGGCTCACGAGCTCTTCCACGCCATTCAGGGAACCTATGACTACAACCGGTTCAACTCGCTCCTCCTCTGCGAAGTGATCAGTCCGAGTGTCGGTACCGCGGGGGTATTTATCGAGGGGATGGCCGACGGCGTCGCGGAGTATCTCGCGGCACTGAAGTACAGCGACCGGCATTCAAGTTCCACCGAAAGGAAACCACTCGGTGGATACCCCTACTACTCCGGGCTCTTCGACCCTCCGGGTAGGAGCGCCTCCTACTATTCCAGTTCGTTTTGGCGTTTGCTAGCAGAGGAGGCGGGCGGGCTTGATTTCATCGAGTATCTGTTGCGACAGCCGCTCGCCGAATCCGGGCGACAAGATCGACAAGATCGAATCGACTGGCTTGAGAAGGCACTGAAGGCACAAGGTCCAACGAAGGAGTCTCTGTACACTCTCTTGCCACGGGCGATCACCGAGATCGCGTCTTACGTCCCGGCCCGCTACAGAAGCTACAACGAAAACACCTGGGTCAAGGACCTATTCAGCGGGCCCTGCAAGAAAGGCGCGAAGCCTGATGACGGTGGGGTCACCAAGATTCGGCTTCCCAATTTGCCTCCGTTGTCCGCAGCCTGTGTGGATATTGAATGGCCCGCCTCTAGCTCTGAGAAGGTCGAACTCCGAATCGAAGCCATCGCGAATTCCAGTGCGGTCATCGACCAATTGCACCTCGGCATGGCAAGGCTGGTGTCGGGCGGCAACGTGGAGTACTGCTGGAGTTGGAGGGCCAGCGGCGGTGGGATGATGGGAGTCGACTCGTGTCTCAACGAGAAGGTTCTCGTCCAAAGCGGCCCATCCGAAGGTAAGTTTGCAAAGAAGTGGGAACTCGACAGCGAGTCTTGGAATAAAGGTGGCTTCGCGCGCCTGATCATCGCCAACGTTGCGCCGCCTCCGACGGCAAAATTTCCCAACGCGCCGGGCCCTCACAAGACGGTCGCCGCGAATGGGGTCACGCTCCGCTACGGAATCGCGAAGACCCAACCCCCGCCCGACTCGGACAGGCAGTTCGCTCCAGCCGGAACCGTGACGCCGATGAACGTCCCTTTGACGGGAGAGCTCCGCCGTTGGCGCGTGGGTGTTCAACCTGGGATGGAGCTTGCGTCGGTGCTGCATCCGATGGCCATGCAGGTAGTAGGTGGCATTCCCGGCCTCGATGAACTGCGCTATGGCGTTAGGCCAGCAGCTCCGATGGACTTAGCCGGGATGGCTGGGGGTGCGGGCTTCGAAATTCGATCTGGACCCGAGTCAGCCGAGAACGTGTACTCGATCATGCCAACCGAGAAGATCGGGCCAAACTCTGATCCCGAGATTCGCGGCGTTGTTGTGCTGGAGAGGCAAGGTGACAGAGGCCCTGACACTCCAGTGACCATGATCAATTCGATGCTATGTAGTAGTGGCAGTGAACCCGGAGTCATTGGAACGGTTACCCGAGCAACCGAGGATGAATTGGTGCTCAACATCAACACGAAACTTTGCGAGTGGAACCCAGCCCTCCCGGCGCTGCGCCCGTTCCAAGAGGTGGATGAGTTGGAGGCGGTGATCACGCTGCCGTTCGGCTGGCGCTACTTCGCCGGATCAGCGCCACGCGACATCATGACGCCGGGCACCGAAGTCTACCGGCAGCGATATGAGGGCAGAACGAACTGGATGCTGGGCGACGACGGTACGAACCCCGAAGGCGGCCCCGGCGGATCCGGCGGGGGTGGGGGAGGAGGAGCGGGCAGCACCACCGAAGAACGGGGCTGCAGATGTAGTTGCGAGGAATACGAGGAGCTTCGCTCAATGAGGGGAAGTAGGGAGCCCGAGGAGCAGGCCAAACAGATGGAAATGGCCTTCTGTGCTTTGACTTGCCTCCAGCAGTATGCGGCTTGTCGGACCCCCAGATGATGTTCTGGCGAGCTGGCTCCCCTTCGACGGAATTTGGGAGTCAAGGGTTAAGTGAAGGAAAAGAACCACCCCCCTTCCACCCCCTGCTAGCCTAAGGCCCTCAACCGGTCATCTAGGGTCACCCGCGGACAGCCAAGGACCATCGAAACCAATGGACACCCCCTCTTACCATTTATCCTTGTGCTGCAAGGAGTGGTCCATCTACTCTGTGTGAGCCGATGTCCTTCGACTACATCACTCGCCGCCAGCTCATGCAATCCGCAACCGCTGCCTTAGCTGTCGGCTGCGCCAGCCCGGTCGAGAGCGGTTTCGAGCCGCTGTTCGACGGTGCGAGCTTGGCCGGCTGGGAGGGCGACCCGAGCCTATGGCTAGTCGAGGACGGCATGCTCATCGGCCGTTCGCCCGGCATCTCGTACAACGACTTTCTGGCAACCGAAAACGCCTACGGTGATTTCGTTCTACGCCTTCAGATCCAGCTCGTCGACAACATAGGCAACGGCGGAATTCAATTCCGCAGCGAGCGCGTGGATGGCGATACAGAAATGATTGGCTACCAAGCAGATGTCGGTCCCGAGTATTGGGGCAGCCTCTACGACGAATCACGACGCAGACTGACTCTAGCCGCGCCTGACGAAGAGACGCTCCAGCGTGCGCTTAGACCAACAGACTGGAACGACTACGAAATTCGCGCCGAAGGTCAACGCATTGTGCTGAAGCTGAACGGCGTGACTACCGTCGATTACACCGAGACTGATCCGTCGATCCCCTTGACCGGGCGCATCGCGGTGCAGATCCATTCTGGGCCAGCGATGGAAACACGCTATCGCGACATCCGCATTCAGGAGCTGCGACCGGTTCCGGCTGCTCCGGTGACCTACTGATTCCGCAGGGCCGCGACCCCACCATCAAGCGAACGCAGCGTTTCGATCTCTAGCGCTGTTAGAGGTCGGTCGAAGAAAGAAAGTTCATCGAATAGGCCAACGTAGTTGACCCCGAGCCGGATCGCCGCGGTCGAGAAGTCCCAATTAAAGGGTTCCGCTATGTCAGAGGTTGTGCCTTGCTCGACACCATCGATATAGAGTGTCGCTTCGCCCGAGCCACCGCCGAGCCCCTCATGGACAATCGCGATATGGGTCCAACGGCCCTTCTCGAAGGTGGGCTCGCCGACCTGGACTAGCCGAGCCATGAAGGCCGGGTTGGCGTTCGGAGTAGGGTTGTCCTGGTTCCACACATCTAACTCGCCGAAGACGCCCAAACGAAAACTGCGCGGATTTTTGTCAGTGAAATCTACCCAGATGGCATTGTCGTTGTAGGCGGTGTCAGTCACTTGGATCGGGTCGCAGTAACCTGGTTCGAGGTCAATCGCGGGGTCGAGACTCAACCAAAACGAGATCGTCCCACTCCAACCGTCTGGTGAGAAGGCGACATTGTCCTCTGCGTTGTAGAAGACAGCTTTGGTGTTCTTGGAGAGGAAGTTGAGCGCGTGGCCGTAGCGGCCCGCTTCCTCCGCAATGTCAATCTCAAGGCCCGCTAGTCCGGCTGTGCGCTGATCGATTTCGTCATAGGTCGGCGCCGAGTAAAGGCGGCTGTCACCCCGCGCAAAATCAGCATCGATTCCGTCATCGAAAGATGCGTGAAAAGTCAGAGCCTCGGCAATCGCCTGGGCCGCGGACTCTGTAGGCTCAGGCGGTGCCTGGGTCGATGAAGTGCAAGCAAGGTTGAAAGCAAATGCGAGCCTTAGTGCGACGCAGCAATGGCGGGTCATGATGGCGCCCAGTTTAACGCGCCCGAGTGTTCGATTGGACTAACATCTCTAGGTGCCCGCAATGACGAACTCACTTGACCGCCGTAGCTTCTTAAAAAACTCAGGGCTCGCGCTTGGCGCGGCTTCGATCGCCGCCTGCACGGGCGACGGGGCAACCCAGCCCAATATTCTGTGGATCATCGGCGAGGATTTTTCGCCAGAGCTTGGTTGCTATGATGACCCGCTGGTCTCCACGCCAAACATCGATCGCCTGGCGTCGGAGGGCGTCCGCTACACGCAGGCGTGTATCACCGCACCGATCTGCTCGATCGCTCGGTCCGCACTGATGACCGGGCGCTATCAGACGGCGATTGGTGCCCACCACCACCGCAGCCATCGCGTCGACGGTTACCAGTTGCCTGCGGGCGTCGACATCTTTACGAATCTGTTTCGCGAGGCGGGCTATCACACGTCGAACCTGCGGAACTCGCCTGTAGGTGGGACCGGCAAGACGGACTTCAACTTCAACTTGGACGAGGATCCTTACGACGGCGAGGACTGGGCCGAGCGTGCCGAGGGTCAGCCGTTCTACGCGCAGATCAATTTTTCAGAAACGCACCGAACGTTCAACGCGCATCCAACCGCGATTGATCGCGACGCGATTGAACTGCCACCGTATTACCCCGACCATCCCGCGGTCCGCGAAGACTGGGCGCTGTATCTCGAAGATGCGCAGCACCTCGACGACAAGGTGGGCGCGGTACTGCAGCGTCTGGAGGACGAGGGTTTGTCGGATGACACGATCGTCATTTTCTTTGGCGACCACGGTCGCGCAATGCCACGCGGCAAGCAGTTCTGCTACGAAGGCGGCATGGTTATTCCGCTGATCGTGCGTGTGCCGGAGAAGTTCCAGCCCACCGGCTGGACGCCTGGATCAGCGAGTGACGAACTCATCAGTCACATCGATATAACGGCGACCTCGCTGGCCTTGTGTGGCATCGATCGTCCGGCAAACTATGACGCGCAGGTCTTTATCGGCCCGGCTGCCGCCCCGCCGCGGACTGTGCAGTTCTGTGCGCGTGACCGTGCTGATGAAACCGTCGACCATATTCGTGCCGCCCGCACCGCGGACTGGAAGTACATCCGGAACTACATGCCGGAGCGTGCCTACACGCAGCCGAACCACTACAAGGACACCAGCTACCCGTCGCTGCAAGTGATGAGGCAGTGGAAGTCCGAGGGCAAGTTGAATGAGGCGCAGGCGGCGTTCATGGCGGACACGCGCCCTCAGGAAGAGGTCTACAATTTACAGGCCGACCCGTTCGAGTTGCACAACCTCGCGAACGATCCGGCCCATGCGGAGAAGCTCGCGGAGATGCGGGCACAACTCGACGGTTGGATCGAAGCGACGGACGACACGGGTGCGACGCCCGAGAACCCGGTGCCTGAAGAGTACAAGCTGCGCACAACTGTCGACGGCTGGATGACCGCGACTGGCGTCATGACGAGACAAGACGGGCACCTGCACATGCAGTGGTCAGGCAGGTCGAATCAAGTGCGCCTGCCGTGGGTTGTTGAAGGTGGCGCGTTTGAGCTGCGCCTGCGGATGCGCTCGGCTGCCAAGACGCCGGAGTTCTTCTGGGGTACGGTCGACAACATGCGGGGCGTCGGGAATCGAGCCGCGACTGGCTTCACGGCGAACGGTGCTTGGCAGAATGTGCGGGTGTCGTTCGAGGTTCCCGAAGGCGGCTGGTTGTGCCTGATGGGTCTCGACTTTGGCGAGGGTGACGGCACGGCGGAGATTGACCGTGCTGGGCTCTATCGCGACGGCAAGCTTGTGCGCGAGTGGGACTTTGGGTGAGGGACGCAGGAATTCACTGACCGTCACGTTTCGGCCCTTTCGACCGTCCAAGTAGCTAGAATGCCGCCGATGTACCATGACTTCGGTCATGGGCCGCGGCCCCGATCTCGCACTGAAACCCCACGGTTGCTCCATGACGATGTACCCAAGTTGGACCCTTGATTGTGGGGTACCTCGGATCCATTGACATTGGGACGTAATGTTGACGTATTCTTTAGCCCGAAGACCGTCAACCGGAGGAAATTATAGCGATGCGGGCACTAGCCGACGACATGTCCCTTCTCCAGGCAGCTCTACTCGGCACCACCGCTGGCCTTGTAGGAGCCTCGTTGGGCTGGTTCTTGATGTCGAGCCAACTTTCGCTACCGGGTCAAACAAACACTCCGACCCGCCAGACGATTAAGGTCGACTCGCCTGCGGCCATACCGGATGCCATCCCCACGGCTTCTCCAAGTCAGGAAGCCGCCGCGATAGCCGCTCTTCCGAGCTTCTATTTGCAAGTGGCTGCCTACCATCACGAGGATGGGGCCAGGGAGTCCGCCGCGCGTCTGCAGGCTTTGGGATTCCAAGTCGAAGTTCAGAAGGACAACGAGTACCATCGCTTGCTGGTCGGCCCGCTGGAGTCACGGGACGCGGTAAGCCGGATAAGCGACCGCCTCGCCCAGGTGCTCCAGAGTTCTACGAACATGAAACGAACCATCCCCGGGCCTTGGATGACCGTCCAGCCGTCACAGAACTCGGACCTCTAATCCGAGACATTTCGAACCGCGTGCCTGAGGGGCCTCCGACAAGAACCTGCCGGCGACACAGGCAGACGAGGGATAGCCACCACGTAGATGTGATTCGTCATCACGCAGTAGGCCAAAATTGATAGGCGAAATTGTTCGCTCTTCTCCCGCAGATCAACTTCGCGCAATGCCCCATCGCTCCCTTTTGCGAAGATAGGCAGGTTCGGATATAACCGCAAAGATTTCAGCACCGCAGGGTTGCCGTCAGTTACTTACCCTGCAATCGAAAGGGAGAATCCGTGAAGAGTTCTTATTGGGTCACGCTTGCATCGTTTGTCACTGCCGCCCTTGTCGCGGCTTCGCCATTAACGGCTCAGGGGCTTCCGTCGATTGCGGCGAATGACAACCGGACGCCGGCGGGCGAGATCCGCGATGGGGTCTTGTATCTGGAGCTGGAGATTCAGAAGGGCAACTGGCATCCCGAAACGGTAGACGACGAGGCAATTCCCAGTTACGCCTTTGGCGAGGTGGGCAAGCCATTGCAGGTTCCGGCGCCGACGATTCGCGTCCCTCAGGGCACCGTCATCGACATCTCGCTGCATAGCTCGTTGACGGTTCCGACGACATTGCATGGGCTGCATTCTCGGCCCGGTGTTGACAGCGATGTCGTGATGCTCGATCCCGGTGAGACCAAGCATGTCCGTTTTGAGGCAGGTGCGCCTGGCACCTACTTGTATTGGGGGCGGACGCCAGATGGTGGGCGCGGGAACCGTCGTGTGATTGACGCCATGCTCGGTGGTGCTCTGGTTGTGGATCGTCCGGGTGACGATTCGACTGCCGATCGCATCTTCGTGCTCGAGCGTTGGAACGGGCCGACACGGACCGCGATTAACGGCAAGTCGTGGCCGTATACAGAGCGGATCGATGCTGAGGTCGGCAAGCCGGTCCGGTGGAAGATTGTGAACGCGTCAGATCTGAGCCATCCGATGCACCTGCATGGGTTCCACTTTTCGCTCGACGCCGAGGGCGACGGCGAGAACTACACGGTCTTCGAAGAGGACAGCAAGCCGGAGGAGTTTACGCATTCGGCGGACATCGCCGAGACGTTTGAGATGACCTGGGTTCCGAAAGAGCCAGGTCGCTGGCTCTATCACTGTCATCGCATTCCGCACATGAGACTGCCGGTGCCGGTGGATCCGAATGACGTGCCATCGCCCGCGCACAACGACCACGATCACCACCACATGCACGGCATGGATTCCGATTACCTCGGTATGGGCGGAATGATCTTAGGCATCACCGTCGCAGGTAATTCGGAACTCGATACTGTCAACGGGTGGGAACCAGCGCAGCGCCTGGCGATGGGCGTCAGCAACCAGAACGGGGATCGGCGGTTTTATGAGATTTCGCTGAAGGATCGGTCATCAACAGACGAGGCGGCGGTGAGCAGTGGGCTAACCGGTCCGCTGCTGGTGGTGACCGAAGGGCAGAAGACCGAGATTGCGATCACCAACAACTTGCAGCAGCCGACCAGTATTCACTGGCATGGGATTGAGTTAGAGAGCTACTACGATGGCGTCCCGGGATGGGGCGGGGTTGGTGACAAGCGGTCCCCGGCGGTCGAGCCCGGCAAGACGTTTACGGTGCGGCTGATTCCGCAGCGGCCCGGGACGTATATGTATCACACGCACTGGCACGACGAAGCGCAACTGACCGGCGGCGTCCACGGGCCGATGATCGTGTTGCCAGCGGGCGAGAAGTACGATTCCGAAACAGACAAGCCGTTCTTGATGAGCTTGGGACCAAGCGAGCCCTTCGGCTCGGGGCTGCTTTTGATGAACGGGTCGCCCCAGCCAGCGACGATGCGACTCAAGGTCGGAACCACTTACCGCTTCCGGTTTATGAATATCACTCCGACGATGGACAACTTGCAGATTTCGCTACGAGGCGCCGATGGTCCAGTGAAATGGCGACCGATCGCGAAGGATGCGGCCGAGGTACACAATACCGGACTACGAAAGGCGGATCAGCACATTGCGGTCGCCGAGACGTTTGATTTCGAGTGCCGAGCGACCGGCGCAGAGGAGTTGAGGCTTGAGGGTGTGCAGCCAGGAAGTAACCGCCGCGTTGTGCAAACGTTGATTTTCGGGGAGTAGTGGCGTGGGGAACAACATCGGGCGCTTGCTCGTAACCTAACCGGGAGTAATCGCATGCCTTTTCACAACCTAATCCTCCCGGCGTGCCCCCAATAAAGTCAACCAAGTAGGATTGGAAGTTCTCCGCGAGAAGAAGGAGAACAAGGATGAAGAAGAGTCGATTCACCGAAGAGAAGATCATCGATGTGCTGAAGCATCTGGAAGCGGGTCGGAAGGTCAGCGAGCTGAAGCGGCTGAAGACGTTGGTGGCGGACCTATTGATGGACCTCCGGCCTGAGATTGGATGGGCGGAGAGTGGAAGAGATCGCAACCTCGCGGTTGCGGCTCTGTTGCTGGCATGTCCACTTTTGTCGACCGCCGCCTGGCGGCCCTGCGTTACTACAGGACCGCCAAACGACGGTTTGTGAATCCCAACTACGCGGGGACCCACCAAAGTATTGGGCTAGCCCTGAGGAACTGCTCCCTCGTTACGCTGACGGTGTTTTGGTAGGCCGACACACCGAAGGTTGATTCCCAGTCGACTGGGGACGCTAGCTAACCTCACAAAAATCTAGTGTGCTTCTGAATTGAGAGTGGCATAGGGGTGCAAGTTTTTCGCCCGTCACACCATCGGCTGGCGGGCGATCGGAACCCCAAGCGGGACAGGCAGGCAACTGGGACTCGAAGTCTGTTGGAGGGCGCTAGGCGATGCTCGAAGGGCCATTTGGCGGGGGAACGGACTGCTCGCCAGTAGCGTTGGGGCCTTCAGAGGCAGGCTTGCTGACTGTCCCGCATGGCCCAGAGGATTCTCGTTGTCCCCATTTTCTTCAAGGTTGACGAGAACGCCAGTGGCCTGTAACTCCGGTGTTATCAGTGTGGCTTGGGTGTTCATCGCCCCCCCCCGGAAATGTTAGTAACACCTCATCACTTCCCATCGAACCATTCATGGTGTAGCGTCGACGTAGTCAGTGTGCCAGCGGACCCCCGTAATGAACAGAGGACGGAGGACGGACAGGTGAAACTGACTATGCGGCTACTCTCAAGCGTTTGCCCACGTGGGTGAATATCAGTCTTGATAACGGCCGCGGGACGGCCGTATCGCTCTGTGAGACTAGGCCCGCCGAAGCACACGGGTCATGGCGCATTCGTGAGGAGGAACAACATGTTGAAGGCACTGACGAGAGCACCTTGGATTCTAGTAGTGACAGTTCTGCTCTGTGTGACAGCGACGGCCTGGGGCCAAGAGACGATCACCGCCACGTGGCCCGGCGAGCCGCGGTATATCCCGGACAACGGCACGCTATTTGCAGAAATTTTCGTGCCCCGCACGCTTGAGATTGAGGATGTAGACGTAAAGGTGAACATCGTCCATCAAAACATGGCGGACCTGAACATCTCCCTAACTAAGGGGCTGACCACGGTGCTGTTGGTTGACAGGGAATGCGAAACGATTGGCATGAACGTGACTTTCGATGATGAAGCCGCCGATAGAATCGGCTCAGTATGCCCACCGGGACCGTTCCGCTACAGGACGGACGGAGACGATCTCCGCGACTTCGACGGCGGGAACTCGTACGGCCTCTGGATCTTGACGGTTGAAGATAAGGATCTTCGAGAATTCGGTGCCTTATGGGGCTACTCATTGACGATCACCGGCACAGGTGAAACCAATGAGCCGACGTTCACATTCGACGGCGTGACGGACGCGGCCAGCTTCGCAAGTGGGTCTGTCACCCCAGGCGAGACTATCTCGATTTTCGGGGCGGGGTTAGGACCGAGAGAACCGGTCTTGGCCGAATTCAACCAAATGGGCGAACTGCCAACGGAGCTGGCTGGCACCGAGGTGGTTATCAATGGCCAACGCGCGCCTCTGTTCTTCGTCTCGAACTACCAGATCAATGCTCAGATCCCTTGGATACCGCCGGCCGTTCTTCCCGCAACCATACCTATCAGTGTGACGTTTCAAGGCGTCGCGAGCGACGCGGTCCAAGTGACCGCCCAGGAGAACTCACCGGGTCTGTATTCGGCTAACGGCACGGGTGCCGGGCAGGCGACAGTGTACAACGGCGACTCGACCTTAAACGGTCCGTCCAATCCGGCCCTGCGGGGTACGAGTGTATTCGCCTACGTCAACGGCATTGGCCCAGTTTCGCCGCCAATCGCCTCCGGGCAGGCACCGCCGTTGGAGCCACTTCGCCTGGCGACGTCGGAAGTCCGGGTGTTGATAGGTTCGGAGCAGATCGCGTCGCAGTGGGTCGGTTTGGCACCCGGATTCGTGGGTGTCTTTCAGCTCAACTTCGCGCTTCCGGCGGACATGAAGACGGGCATCGATTTGCCGATGTACGTCATCGCGAATGGTGTGCCGAGCCAGAGCGGGATGAAGGTCTCGGTGCAGTAATATCCGGTTTGATTGCGATTATCGGACGCAGTCCGGTCAGCCATTCGAAGCACGGTTCGTACTCGGCCTGCCGCACGATCGCGCGCGCTGAGTGGATACCTTTGGTGTAGGCGTAGAGCCAGACCGAGACCAGCAGATGCGGCGAGTGCGCACTGCGTCCCACCTGCCCCTCGACCGCTCGCAGAACTTGCTGGCTGCGGTTGATTGGGATGTAGCGAGCGGCAGGGCGTTCCGACATGTCTTATTATCGCCAAGTCATTGGTTTAGTAGAGTTTCAGAGAGAGAGGGGGGTATTCACAGCTTCCCGTCCCCTTTTTGTAGTCTTCTCTAGGGATGAAGCACCGTCAGTCTGGCGATGGGTCGGCCCGCCCCAGCTGCGAGTCCTTAGTCTCGTAGACGACACCGGTGCCGACCATGGTGACGAGATTGTAGCGCTAAGCAGCCGCCGAACGGGCCACTACGCGCCGATGGACCTCCGGCCCGCTAGCGCGGGCTTGTCCCTTCGGGGACGGGTGGTTGGTCTCGGAAGTTGTTCTGATCTGAGTTTGTCCGCCGCCCGACATCGTCTGTGGCAACAGACGATGTCGAACGGACGGATTGTGAATCCCAACTAAGCGGGGAGACACCAAAGTATTGGGCTAGCGCGACCTAGTACCAAGGCTTACCCGGCGAAAGCTAGTCTGTCCCGCCAATTTATTTGGCCCTCAGCGTAATGTTGTCCCGTGCCCGTGCCCGTGCTCGTGTCGATAGACCCGAGTAAGGTCATATGTTTCAGTATCTTAAGGAACTCTCATCACCCCAGTGCCAATGTTAGTAACACCACATCACTTTTCATTTGAACGCTTCGGACGTAGAGTGTATTCGAGTGTCGGTCGGATAGGCTGGCAGCGGCTGTCCTACGCCGAGTCTGATGTAGGCGGCAAGGGCGATTGCGTCGATGAGCGGGAGAATTCTTAGATCGGCCAATCCGAGGCAGCGAGACGAGCAGAAATTGGCTGACTGTGAGGAGTACAGATATAGGGAGACGATCGAGGCCATGAATACCAAAAGAGCTGTACCGATGGCGGCAGCCCTCGTGGTTGCACCTTATTTATCGCCCGGCACCGTATACGGGCAGGCCACAAACCCGAGCTTCCTTCGCATGGCAGCTCGAATCCTTCTCTTTGTTGCGTTAATTCTGCCGACCAGCCTCTTGGCGCAGCTCTCTACCGATGGCCCTCAGCTCCTCCGACAAGGTGCTAATGGCATCGGGGACATCCCCGAAGAGAATGACCGTTTCAGTCGAGGCCTGGCCACCGGTGACTTTGACGGTGATGGGTTCATGGACGCCGCGATCGGTGCTCCTGGCGAATTTATCCAAGCCGGAATGGTCCACGTGCTTTTCGGTGATGCCAGCGGCCTCAGTCCTGTCGCTACGCAGACATGGCGACCAGAGTCTGGCGGTATCGGAGGAGACTGGGAACCTGGTGACTTGTTCGGTGCCGCCCTCGCATCAGGAGACTTCAACGGTGACGGCTTCGCGGACCTCGCAATCGGCTGGCCGGGAGAGGACAATGCACGGGGGAACTGTCCATATACTCTCTGGCTCCCAAGGGACGGGCCTACAAGGGAACACCTGGGCTGCAATCAACCAGAGTAACCTCCTGGGAAATGGTGCAGTCGTGCGTGACGCCTTTGGATTTGCGGTGGCGACCGGCGATTTCAACAACGACGGATTCGACGACCTTGCCATCGGCTCACCAGGGGAGGACGCGAATGAAGGAGCGGTCAACGTCCTTTACGGCTCAGTCGCGGGGATCACGGCCAGTGGCAACCAGCATTGGAAAATCGGCAAGGACGGCATCCTGGGCGACGGTGAGCCCGAAGACAGTTTTGGCATTGAACTCGCTGCTGGCGATGTCAACGGAGACGGCAACGACGACCTGGTCATTGGTGCTCCCGGAGAGGCCGAAGGCAGAGGCCGCGTCCATGTCATCTTTGGTTCAGGTATCGGCCTCACCGGTGGAGGCAATCAGCTCTGGCAGCTAGGAACAGGCGGACTGCCTGGCGTTGGAGCACCTGCCGACCTCTTTGGCAGCCAGATCGACATCGGCGACTTCAACGGCGACGGATTCGGCGACATCGCCGCCAGCTCCCCTGGTGAAGATCAGGCTAGCGGCAGCGTCACAATCATTCCCGGTTCGTCGTTTGGACCCACGTCGACGGGCTCCCAGAACTTTCGGCAGGGCCTGGGAGGCATCGGCGACCAATTTTCGGAAAACGATCAGTTCGGCTCCACGCTTGCGGTTGGTGACTTCAACTTCGACGGACTCAGCGACCTAGCGATCGCAACAGACGGCGAAGACGAGGACGCAGGAATCGTCCAGATCGTCTTCGGCTCGGTTGACGGTCTCAATGGTGAAGGCAGTCAGCTCTTCGGTCAAGGTCGGGGCGGCCTGGGTGGAACGGCGCAAGCGGACGACTTCTTCGGTCGTGCGCTAGCAGCCGGCAACTTCGGCGGCGACATGGCAGACGATCTCATCATCGGTTCTCCCGGCGAAGATGGGGGCCTCCTCAAAGGAATTATACAAACCCTGCTGGGCAACTCCCCAGGGCCGCAGATTAACGCCATTGTCAGTAGCGGTCTCGGGCTCCCCGCGATCACGACGCTGTCTCCCAATACGCTCGCGACCGTGTTTGGCGAGGACCTGTTCCCGGCGGGCCAGGCTCGCTCGGTCGGCGCTAGTGATCTGATTGGCGGTTTTCTACCGACGATCGTTGACGGTACCTGCTTGGAGATCAATGGCAAGCGAACTCCGCTGCTGTTCCTGCGGGACGACCAGGTAAACTTCCAGGTTCGCGCAGATGAAACCGGCTCATTCACCTTCCAGATGGTTCGCAATTGCGGCGGAGCCACCGAATTCAGGAGCAACGTCGTGCAGGTTTCCATTGCTCCGGTCAGCCCTGATATGTTGGCGGCCGTCATCGATCCAGACGGCTCAAAGGCGGTCCTGGCTACCAACGTGACCACCGGCAAGTCCGTCGGTCCCAGGTCCTTCGGAGCGCAATATGAGCCGGCCAAAGCCGGCGACATCATCACACTCTGGCCCACCGGACTCGGCCTGACCACTCCGCCATTCGCGCCTGGCGAACTGCCGCCGCTTGACGCCAGCGGGGCCGCACCGGCCGCTCCCGTCACCGTATCGATCGACGGCGTCCCCGCGATTGTACATTACGCGGGCAGTTCCCCTGGATTCGCCGGTCTGTACCAGATCAATGTCACGGTGCCGGTCACGGGGAGCGTCGGCGACGTTCCGATCAGTATCACGAGTTCCGGAGGTGGTCCAGCCGCCACCACGCCAGCCAACAGCTCCATCACCGTTGAGTGAGATGATTCGTTGAGGAGGCAGGGGGAGAGTCAATGTCACTTAATTTATCGGCTAGCGCATAAGCGCTCTCAGATGCGATGACGTTCTAAACTGCCTGACTCCCAGACAACATTTCTGAATCTGTCGTACTTCGTCAGAAAACCGTCGGAGTTGCCTCCTCCACTTACTCCATCCTGAGAGCCATAAGTGGTTCCCCCATTTAGACGCCGCTGCTGCCGTCCGAGGCCAGCGCGGTTGGTTCGTCGGACAACGACGTCCCGAACTGCCAGCCGTCTCATCCCATCTGTCCCTCGTCTCCGAACTCCTCCTAACTATGAACAACCTCTTGAGGCTCCACAGCTAGAACACGGCCCTGGGCAGCGGTCTAAAGCCGCGAGGTTGCTCAAGCGCCTCGCGATCCCAGGCTGCCAAATCGGCTGCGGCTTCGTAGGTGCTTTGGAAGAAGGCGTGCAGGGTCTCGTCGGGCACATCGGTGTCCCGCACGGCATCGTAAGTGAGAACGAACTCCCCGAGGTCTTTGTGCCAAAACGCCGCGGCTGGTTCGACTGCGGCTTCGGAGAACGTCTCGGGGGTTGGGTAAGCGTAGGCGTAGAAGATCGGATCGGGCGCGCTGTCGTTCCCAGGCCAGAATCCACAGCTCGATACCTCGTGCGAGTACGCCTCGCGAGTCACCGCGTCGGGTAGGTGAGGGACGCCGCCCGGGTGTTCAGGTGCCGTTCGTCCGGAAAACCTCGTCAGGGCGAGGTCAGGGCCTCCCCAGAAGAAGTGGACTGGGCTCACCTTGCCAATGAATTGGGCCCGAAACTCTCCCATGACGCGGGCCGTATTGCGCAGCGCACCCCACAGGGCGCTTGCGTGGGCAGGGTCATAGGCGGAGTGCGTATTGTCTTCGGCGAACGGAGTGGGGTCGGGCACCTCGTTGGGGGACGGGTAGATCGCGACGTCGCATGCCAAGTCCCTCAGTGCGCCCAGAACTTCTGCGTAGAACTCGGCCACGGTCTGGGGCCGGAGGGCCAGGTTCCGCACGTTGCCGTCGCTTGAGGCGATCGACAACTTGTGGTGGATGAAGTCGAACTCAATCTGAATATCGCGACTTCCATAGGGGGCAGGGGAGGTGGTGAGCCCGCGCGAGGTGACATAAAGCGCTGAGTTCCAGGAGTGGTTCACCCAGGGGGACAACTCCATGCGAACCTTCCCGACGATCTGAAACCACATGTGGAGCGTGGCGATCGTGTCACCCCACTTTCGGTACGGCAGTTCAGGCCAGTCCGACGGCCCGACGGTGGGACGAGAGCGGTGAACGGGTGACATGCGGCTATTCTCTAGGAGGCTCGTCGTGGGGTCAATGAAAATTGCGACGGTCGGTCTAACTGCCGCTTCACGCTACAATCCTCCCATCGTTAATGGCTCCACCATCAGGCATACCGCATCGTCGAGAAGCTCGGCGAGGGTGGCATGGGTGTTGTCTATAAGACCGATGAGATGAATCTTGAGCGCAGCGCTCGATCACCTCGATAGCACCATTCAGCAACAGGCGAGAACGACACGATGAAACACTTCACACAGACTTCCGGAGCCGTAGCGCTGATGATCCTCATCGTCGCGTCGATACCCGCGTGGGCTCAGCAAGTCGACCCCGCGATTCTGACTCTCGACCGGGTCGTGAGTGACGAGTTTGAAGCGAAATCGTTTGGTCCGGTCGTTTGGCTCGAAGACAGCTCCGCGTACACCGTCGTTGAGCCGTCCGATGCCGACAGCGACGACGGGGCCAAAGGCATCGTGGGATATGACTCAGCAACCGGGGAGCGCGAGATCGTCGTCCCGGCTTGGCGGCTGATCCCACCGAAAAGCGATCAGCCGATCAAGATTGACAGCCATTCGTGGTCTCCCGACGGGTCGCGACTGCTGCTCTCCACGAACACTCAAGACGAGCCACCTAGAGGCTCTCGCGCTGACTACTGGATCTTGGATCTCTCGCTGTGGGTATGGCACAAACTTGGCGGTTCGGCGCCTCCGCAGTCGCTGGGTGACGCCGAATTCTCGCCGGACGGAAGCCACGTGAGCTACGTCAGGGGCATCGATCTCTATGTTGAGGACCTCACGTCATTCTCGATCGTTCAGCTGACCGACAGTACGTCGGAGAAGATCTTCAACGCCAAAGCGAAGGGCTGCAACCGCTCGATGCTCGCTGCTCCGCACAGCCACCGCAGCGGGCGAAGCGGATCTAGCTGGAGCCCGGACGGCCAATTCATCGCGTACGTTCAGGTGGACATGCGGCATGTGCCCGACTTCTACATGCTCAACAACACCGACACACTGTACCCCGAGATCATTAAGTTTCCCTACGTCAAGGTGGGGCAAAGATTGCCGTCGTATCGGGTCGGCGTGGTGAGCGCGGCAGGCGGCGATACGCATTGGATCGACGTGCCCGGCGATCCTTTCGACGACTATCTGTGGCAGATGGAATGGGCAGCCAACTCGGACGAGCTGCTGCTACAGGTGTTCAACAGGAAGCAGAACACCATGAAGGTGATGCTGGTTTCGTCGAAGAAGGACGATGTCCAGACCATTTTGGTCGAAGAAGATGAAGCCTGGCTCGAACCGAACAGCATCAAGTGGTTGGAAGAGGGGGAGAAGTTTCTCTGGCTCAGCGAACGCGACGGTTGGCAGCACGTCTACCTCTACGATCGGTCTGGAGAGGAGCTGCGAGCGCTCACTCCTGGCTCGTATGACGTGATGGGCATTCAGGGCGTTGACGAAGAAAACGGCTGGGTGTACTACATCGCTTCACCGCGCAATGCGACTCAGCGCTACTTGTTCCGAACTTCCCTTGACGGAAGGGTGGGGCATGAGCGTGTGACTCCCGACAGCCTTGAAGGCATGAACGAATACCAGTTGTCGCCGAACGCCCGATGGGCTGTCCATACCCGCTCGACGATAAATATGCCTCCGGTGACGAGCATGGTGGGACTCCCGGATCACAGGGTGATTCAAGTGCTCGAGGACAACGACGAACTCGCCATGAAGCTAGCGGCTCTTGAAGTCAACCCGACCGAATTCTTTCGAATCGGCATCGAATCTGGCGAGGTGGAGTTGGACGCCTACCGCATCAAACCTCCCGACATGGATCCGAAGAAGAAACATCCGCTCTTGTTCTACATCTACGGCGAGCCCGCTGGGCAAACGGTGCTTGACAAATGGTTGGGGCGTCGACACCTGTGGCATCTCATGCTGGCGCAGCAAGGCTATGTCGTGATGAGCGTGGACGTTCGCGGCACGCCCGCTCCCCGCGGAAGGGAGTGGCGAAAGATCATCTACCGCAAGCTCGGCATTCAAGCCGCTCTCGATCATGGTGCGGCGACGCGACAGATTATCGAGGATACGGACTACATCGATCCCGAAAACATTGGAATCTACGGACATAGCGGCGGCGGACAGATGAGTCTCAATCTCATTTTTCGCTTCCCGGATCTCTATCAAGTGGCGATGCCCTCTTCGTTCGTCAGCCACCAGCGGTTCTACCATCCGGCCTATCAAGAGCGTTTCATGGGATTGCTCCAGGAGAATGTAGAAGGCTATCGGGACGGCTCGCCGAAAACCTGGGCTCACCGCCTGGAGGGTAAGCTTCTGATCATTCACGGAACTGGTGACTCGAACGTCCACTTTCAGAGCTTCGAATCGTTGGTCAACGAGCTAGTCGCCGCGAAGAAGCAGTTCTCGATGATGATTTACCCCAATCGAAATCACGGCCTGCGTGAGGGGGAGAATACACAGCATCATTTATACGAGTTACGCACCGACTATCTGAAGACTCACATGCCACCGGGCCTGACGGAACAGTGAGGACGGCGCGGTCTATAGGGAGGGGCGAGGACAAGCGTCACGGTTGAATCGGTACGCAGAAGTAAGTATGCTACCTGTGGTCGTTAGCGCCGCAGGTCCAGCTTCTGAATCGGTAGATTGTACCGCGGCAGCGAGTTTGGCTGTGCCCAGGGTTCAATGAGCCCCTCCGACTCGGTGCCGGGCGATTGCTCGGTTCATGCAGGCTCCTGGGGGTCGAGAACGAATGCGTCCCAGAACAGCCAGATGTGGAGGTCTTGATGAGCACTCGAAGAAATTTTCTGAAAGGGTCCGGGTCGGCCGCGGTGGTCTCGACACTAGCTTCTAGTTGTACTTCGGGCCCGGACAATCGCGCCGCCGGCTCTGCTGCGATGTTGATCGACAACCCGGCTCATCCTGAGCCCGCTCGTTTCGATCGCCTGCCCCTCGAATGGCACCAACGGACGGTAGGAAGGCTGCAAGAGAGACTCGCCGAGAGAGGCCTCGACGGCATCCTGCTCACCGACCGCTGGAACATTATCTACTACACAGGTTTGTTCCATACGTCTACCGAGCGGCCCATGGCCTGCTTCATCCCAACCGATGCGATGGAGGTGTACTGGTTTCATCCGGGCCTCGACCTTGAACTCGTTCGAAGCTGGTGGTACACCGACGGTGATTACTACTTCGACTACCCCCACGCCGAGGGAGCTTATCCCGATCAGGGGAAAGTCGCGATCGGGCCGCCTGTCGATCTGTTGGAGTGGCGATTGAAGGGGCTGGAGAAGCGAGGGTTCGGCGACAAGAAGATCGGCCTCGATCAGTCGCCCGCTGTAGCGACGTTGAAGCGGATGACCGAGGTTCTCCCCCAGGCGAATTTCGAAAACGTCGGTGACGTCTGTATCGGCATGCGGCGGGTCAAGACGTCCGAAGAAATCGCGCTCATCCAACGGTCCTACGATTACTTCAGTCAGATCCACGCCTGGACTCGGGACTACATCCTCGAGCACGGAACGGACTTGACCGATTTCGATATCTCCATGGCTGCGCGGCAGTATGGCGTCGACCTGATCATGAAGGACATCGAGCGGGACGGCCACCCGCACACGGCGGTCGGGATCAGAATTTCGATCGGTTGCCGCACGGGCGTGACTACGGGTTATCCGCATCCTAATCAGTTCCAGCACAGCAAGCTCAGAAAAGGGGACTCGTTGCAGGTAGCCGGAGGAGTGCGGATCGGCGGATATGGAGGCGAACTCTATCTGCCCTATCATCTTGGGCCGTGGACCGCCGAACAAGAAAAGATGTGGGAAGTGATGGCGGAAGGGTCGGCCATGCAGGTACGACTCTCCAAGGCGGGAACGCGCTGTCAGGATGTCGCCAAGGCGATCCACGAGTATCAACTTGAGAACGGCATGCAGAAGTACCTCTACCAGCGAGTAGCTCACGGAGAGGGAATGGAGGGACACCAGGAGCCTTACATATCCCTCGGCGACGACACGGTTCTCGAGGAGGGCATGACGTTCTCAATGGAACCGGGACTGTTCAATTCCTCCGGCGGGTACGGCTATAACCCATCCGACATGGTGCTGGTCGCGAAGGAATCCGGCATCGCCATGGGAAGCGTTCCCCTGAGTAAGGAGTGGTGCTTGCTAGATCTATAGCCTGGTGCATGGCATGAGAGCAGACCGCCAGATGCAAAGCACAGGAAGACAAAGGTGGCTGGTGGCAATATCCTCAAGACGCTAGCTACCCGAAGGGCTACACCCCGCGAAGGCGGGACCGGGCCGTGCTAGCGGGGGCGTGATAAGCTGGAGGCAGAGTCGTTCGGCTCTAATTGGGCCGCTAGCTCAGCTGGGAGAGCGCAGCGTTCGCAACGCTGAGGCCGCGGGTTCGATCCCCGCGCGGTCCACCACTTTTCTTCCTCAGACCAGAATCGCTTCTTCGGGCTCGATTTGCGCGAAGACGTACGGTCCTTCCGGAATCACGACCGCCTTTGCGCCATCTGGCAACGCTGCCGCCAACGTGTCGACGGCATCTTGGGGGTCGGTGAAGGCTTGTCCCCACAACACGGCGCGATCTTCTGCTGGCAAGCTGCGCGGGCAGAACGCGAGCTTGGCGTGCTCGGCGACGACCGCCAGCTTCTCTGCTTGCCACTGATCGACCTCCACGGGACGATCGAGCAAGCTCTTCAACATCTCACGCCAGTCTGGCGACTGCCTGACTAGCTCGGTGAATTCGGGCCCACCCATGCCTTCATCGCATTCCGAGATGACAAGAATCGTGCCGCCGGGCTTTACAATATGCGCCGCAGCCGTAACTCCCTTCACCGATTGATAGAAGGTAAGGTCCAGAGGGTATCCAGCGCCGGTCGTGATAACCAGATCCACGGGCTCGTCAACCGCGGCGAGGGTGGACTCTCTCACGAAATCGACGCCAACCAGGTGTGCTTCTGCTGGAGTTCCGGTAAAGACGCCGGCGATTTCTCGAGTGCCGTTGAGCGTGACATCGATCATGAAGTTATGACCAGCCATCGCCGAAATCTGCAGCAACTCGCGATGCAGCGGGTTATCGGGGAACGATCCCTCGACGGCTTTGGCGTCACGCATGAAGTGGGGGCTGTGCAGCCGTTTGATTGTTCGCTCGCCGGCCAATCCGATGGCGACGACCTTACGGCCACCCGAGAATCCGGCCATCAAGTGCGGCTCGATAAACCCGAGCGAGATACCGACATCCGCTTCGACGAAACGCTTGTCGGTGTAGACCTCTGTGCCACTGTCGGTCTGCCCCAGGTGGATATGCTCGTCCAAGTTGCGGGCCCGGTGGGAGTCGACGCGGCAGCGGGCGCGCACGTCGGGGCCGATCATCTCGTCCAGCTCAGCCTCGGTCGCTTCGCGATGGAGTCCAGTGGCGACGATGATCTGAATGTCGTCGTGTCCCATGCCCGCAGCTTCTAAAACGTCGAGCACGAGCGGCAGCATCAGACGGTTGGGTACGGGCCGGGTGATGTCACAGACGGCGATCGCGGCGGTGCGCTTGCCCCTCGCCAACTCGGCCAAGCTTGGGCCCGCAGTCGGCTGTTCGATCGCTTGTTTCACGGCAGCTGTCGGGTCGGCCAAAGTTGGGGCGAAACGCGGTTCCAGGACGCGTGCGTCCAAACTATCGGGCAGTGTGATATCCACACCGGTCTTGCCACAGGCCAGTTTGACTCGCATGCCCCTTACTTTACGCTAGATCTGGCGTCGCCGGGCGAACCGTCGCGTGCTGGGTATAATTAGATGACTTTCTTGGAGATATTTGCATGTTGAGACGACTCTGCACTTGGGTACTAATACCGCTGTCGGCGGGCCTTTTGTTGGCCTCTTGTGGCGGAAGCCATGATGACGCGGGCGAGATTGCGGCTGCGGAAGCGGCGCACATCGGTCAGGCCGCGGACTTCACTCTGCAAGATCTTGATGGCAACGACGTGAGCTTGTCCGACTACAAGGGTCAAGTCGTTTTGCTCAACTTCTGGGCGACCTGGTGCGGGCCTTGCAAGATCGAGATGCCCTGGTTCGTCGAGTTTCAGCGGCAGTACAAGGACCGAGGCTTCACAGTGCTAGCAGTCTCTCTCGATGACGACATTGATCCGATTGCGCCGTTCGTCGAAGAGTACGAACTGAATTTTCCCGTTGTGTGGGGAGACGAAGAGACCGCCCAGAAGTTTGGTGGTGTTGTAGCCCTGCCGACAACTCTGATTATTGATCGCGAAGGTAATGTTGTCGATAGCCATACCGGCTTGGTCAGTAAGTCCGTTTACGAGGAGCAAATTGAAGGGCTGCTCTAAGATCGCGGCGCTCCTCGTCTTCCTGACGGCGACGTCCGGCTGGGCGCAGTTCCGTGGGTTCCAGGCGGCGACTGTATTGCCTCCGGCTCCGCTGGAGTTGAAGGCAGGCGAGACGGTCGAGGCCTCGATCGTCGTACGCATTCGCCGCGGCTATCACATCAACTCGGACAAGCCCGCGGAAGAATATTTGATCCCGACCCGGCTCACTTGGGACGTTGCGCCTCTGGAGGCGTCGGCAGTGACGTACCCCGAGGCAGAGATTTTCGTCTCCCAGTTTTCGGATGACGCCATGTTGGTTTATTCTGGCGAAGTTGAGTTCATGACGAGCTTCCGTATTCCTGAGAATACTCCTGCGGGGTTGACCGAACTGACTGGCACGTTGCGGTATCAAGCTTGCACCGACAAAGCTTGCTTGGCACCGACGTCGGTCGACTTCACGCTTCCGGTTCGATCAAAGTAAGCTGACCGGATCGACATCCGCTGTTAGCGCGGTTACCGGCCAGTCGTGCTGTTGGGCGAATATTCGTGCTCGTTGCACGGCATTTGCCAGCGCGCGGCGACTCGAAGCTTTGAGCAAGAACTGAAAGCGATACTCCCGTTTGAGCTTGGCCATTGGTGCGGCGGCGGGTCCCATCACACGGACTGTCTCCGGTAAATTCTTCAGATCTTTCGCGAGTGCGGCGCTCCAGGCCATCGTCTCCTCCAGTTTTTGGCTGCGGAGGAGCAGAGTTGCCATCGATGTGAATGGCGGGTAGTTCATCATCTTGCGGAAGTGGATCTCCTGCTTGTAGAAGGCGCCATAGTTCTGCTGTGCGGCCAGCTCGATGGCGTAGTGCTCGGGGTTCATCGTTTGCAGGATGACTTTGCCGGGTAGCTCGCCGCGACCGGCCCGACCGGCGACTTGGGTTAGCAGTTGAAAGGTTCGTTCCGCCGCACGGAAGTCGGGGATGCCGAGCCCGACATCGGCGGAGACAACGCCGACGAGCGTGACGTTGGGGATGTCGTGTCCCTTGGCGATCATCTGTGTGCCGACGAGTATGTCGTAAGCGCGTTCACGAAAACTATTCAGTATGGATTCGTAGGACTCGCGACTCTTCACCGCGTCGCGGTCGAGGCGAGCGATGCGAGCCTTGGGGAACTGCTGCCGGAGCGAGTCCTCCACTTTCTCTGAACCGGAGCCCTGAAAGTAGATGTGCTCGCTGTCGCAGGACGGGCACTTCTGCGGCACTGGTGCGGCGAAGTCGCAGTAGTGGCAGAGCAGGCGGTTTTCACGCCGGTGGTAGGTGAGAGTGACCGAGCAGTTTTCGCACTCGACGCGCTCGCCGCAAGCGCGACATATCACGTGCATCGAGAAGCCACGCCGGTTGAGCAGAATCATCGCTTGCTCGCCGGCGTCGATCTTTTCGTCGATCTGCTCGGCTAGGGTGCGCGAGAAGAGGTTGTTCTGGCGTGTTTCGACGAACTCGCGTCTCATGTCGACGATCTCGACTTCGGGCAGCGGTCTGTCGGCGACGCGCTTTTTTATCTCGATCAGCGAGTAGCGTTCTCTTTCGGCGTTGAGGCGTGATTCTAGGCTGGGTGTTGCCGAGCCGAGGACGACGACGGCACCGGCGTCCGCGGCGCGTTTTACAGCGACATCGCGACCGTGATAGCGCGGCATCTCTTCTTGCTTGTAGCTCGACTCATGCTCTTCGTCGACTATCACGAGCCCAAGGTTTTCGACGGGAGCGAAGACGCCCGAGCGGGTGCCGATCACCACCCTCGCTTCGCCCGAGCGGATGCGTCGCCATTGCTCGGAGCGTTGCCAGCCGGTGAAGGCGCTATGGAGAATCGCGACGCGGTCGCCGAAGCGCAAGAAGAACTGCGAGGCGACCGCTGGAGTCAGCCCGATCTCTGGCACGAGCAGTAGTGCGCTCTTGCCTGCTTCGAGTGCCGCGTCGATTGCGTGCAGGTAGACTTCTGTCTTGCCCGAGCCGGTGACGCCATGTAGCAGGAAGGTCTTGAACTTATCTTGGTCGAGGGCGGTGTTGATCGAGTCGAACGCGGATTGTTGAGCGGGGTTGAGCTGGAATTGTTGGTCTTCCGCCCGCAATGAGGTTACTTTACGGAGGATTCTCAGTCCGACTAGACCCTTCTTGGCGAGCTTGCGTGCGACGGTACCAGCGTCCTTCCGCTCCAGCTCGAGTGCCTCGACGTCTTGCTCGCCGGGGTGGTCGCGAAGGTAGTCGAGCAGCCAGCGCTCGCCCTTGGTGAGCTTTTTTGGCGCTTTCGATAGGTCGCCGAGAGTGACGACCCAGCGACCGTCGCGAGCGCGATGCGGATCGCGTTCGGCGATGTCGGTTTCGATGCGAATGAGGCCGCGCTTCTCCATCAGCTTGAGAGACTTGTCGCTGCCGGGGATCTTCTTCTTGAGATAGGTCTCGGTGAGTGGGCGCTTCTCTAACGCTCGCAGTACCTGCACGTAGGGGTCGTCGGCGTTGGTAGAGCGCAAGAACTGTTGCGCCATCTCTCTGCCGCGATCGGTCAAGGCTACGGTGCGCTTCGAGCGCAACTCGCCGCCGAGCGGCAACATCACTTTTAACGTCTCGCCAATCGGTGAACAGTAGTAGCTGGCAATCCACTTGCCGAGTTTGAGCAGTTCTGCCGTGAGGGCAGGCTCTTCGTCAATCAGGGTGAGGATGTTTCGGGTCTGGTGGTCAGGCTTGTTGTTGTGGGTCTTCGTGACGACGCCGGTTAGTTTGCGTGGGCCGAAGGGTGCGGTGACACGGGCTCCAGCCTGAACGCGGTGCTGCAAGGTCTCGGGCAGAGAGTAAGTGAAGACCTGATCGAGTGGCACCGGAAGGGCTACGTCAGCGTAGAGATGGGAGCGCTGAGGCAAGTTCGCAGTTTAGCGAGTTGCTGGGGCCACAAGGCGTTGCCCTGGCAGCTCACCTGTTGACAATCCAGTGTATCGTGATATACTTCTATAATACCTAATAGAGATATATAATTTATCTACTTAAATAGGAGATCGATATGAATATAGGCGACTTTCAGGAGAGGGTTGAATCCACTCTAGAGTTCGTGGCTGGTGGTCGAGGGATTCCGTCAAATCTTCGAGACTTAAGGTTCTTGGTCCCCAGTGGTAGTAGGCCAGAGCTCAGCGTTCGAAATGTCAGTACCGGGCGCAAAGTTAGAGATGACGCTAACTTCGACTATTTCGACCCATCTCAATGTGAGGTAGTTATCCGCTACATTGCTGTCGAGGAAGACGAGGACGGCGAGCCTGGAGCGCCACCTTCGACAGGCAATAGCATGATTCCCAATCAAATCGACGAGCTTCTCAAGACGCTTGAGGAGGCCGAGCGCTCGCGCGACTTTGTCGGACTTACGTGGTTTCGGGATCAGTTCTTGGTGAATCTGGGTGGGGCCTGGGCTGACGACTTGGCTCTGCGGCGTAGACTCATCAACGCGGCGCTGGAAGAGAAACTGGTCTTGACAAACCAGGTTGCGAACCCCAGAAACCCTCTTCATCCGGTGACTGCGATTCGCTTGAATCGTAGTCATCCGCGGTTTGCGAAGAATCAAGAACGTCCTGCTGCTCAGAAGCGGTTTCGACCGGCCAGAATATCTGGCGCTGCGCTCTCGGAAACGGTAATCGAAGGTCGGCGCTAGGCGGTTCGATGGCTGTCTACTACCTCGATACGAGTGCTCTGGTGAAGCTCTACGTCGAAGAGCCAGGAACCAGCGTGGTGATTGACTCGGCAAGCGATCTAGACAATGATCGTTTGGCGATTCTCGATCTTGCGAGGATCGAGTTTCGGGCCGCAGTGCGCCGACGGGAGCGATCGGAGGACATTGCTCCGGCCCAAGCGTCGCAGTTGCTCAGTCAGTTTGAGGAACATCTGGCTGAGATCTTTTCAACCCAGCCATCGAATGCGAGTGTTGTCGAGGAGGCTAGCCGTCTCCTCGACCAACATCCGTTGCGAGCATATGATGCTGTTCAATTGGCGGGGGCTATTGTCCTCAAGGCCAGTGGCTTACCAGAGTTGACCTTCGTTTGTGCAGACAAACATTTGGTACAGGTTGCTCGGGCGGAAGGGTTGGATGTGATCAATCCAGAGGTTAGAGAAGAGGAGTTGGAGGCGGAAGGATAGCAGCTCGTTGGTAGCCATATTGTCGGGAGGTCCCGTCAATATGGATCGTAGTGGTTGTGTATAGCCGGGGGTGGCTGTTGCCCGCAAGAACCGTGGGCAGCTACTCCCCGCGAAGGCGGGACGGGAGCCGCGCTAGCGGCAAAAGAAAACTCGCGGACAGCTGATGCTGCCCGCGAGTCTCTAGTTACACAAAATGTCGGTTGGGACTACCAGCGTCCGCCGCCGCGTCCACCACCGCCACCGCCACCGCCGCCGCCGCCACGCTCGGGCCGGGGACGTGCTTCGTTGACAGTGAGGGTGCGACCGTCGAGCTGGGTGCCGTTCAGTCCGTCGACGGCGTTCTGGGCTGCGCCCTCGTCGGCCATTTCCACGAAGCCGAAGCCGCGCGGTTGTCCGGTGTCACGATCCGTGACGAGGTGGATCGAAGTTACTTCGCCGTAGGACCCAAAGGCCTCACGGACGCCGTCTTCGGTCGTATTAAAACTGAGGTTACCGACGTAGAGTCGTTTCATTGATCTGGTTTCTCCTATCGAAACGCTAAAGGCAAGCAAGGCTGGTCGGGGACAGGAGGATCAGAACAAAGGATCTTCTAGCGAGTCGGCCGGTTCCTGGCGGGCAATTACGTTTGCCCCTTGAGCATAACAGAGTTATTTGGCAGCGAAGGAACTTGGTTTATCCCGAGTGGTCACGAGCTTCTTCCAAAACGCGCTGTGCACGAGCCGGGTTGTAGACTCCGCACGGGCAGAATCGCACCAGGGTCATGACGGCTTGCTCCGGCGTACGGCGGCCTTCGCGGACCATGTCGATCATCTTGCGTGCCATGTTGAAGCTCACCATGCCGTGGCCACACATGGTCGCCAGCTGGACAACTTGAGAGTTGGGCAAGTGATCGTGCGGATCCTGGAAGCCCAAAGAATATTCGACGCTATGGCGCTTGATCCCACAACCTTCGGCGCAACTCTTCGCGCCTTCGACCGCAGTGCTCATGTTGACCGACAGGCCGAGATCGGCCTCGACTACCTCTTTGAGAGCTGCCTCAGCCTTCTCGCGGGTGTTGAACACGGCGGCCGTGGTGCCGGGCTTGACGCATTCGTCGATGACACCTTGCCAATCTGGATGCACCGACCGTTTCCAGTGGGCCCAAGGGTGTAAATGGCGCTCGGGCTTGAAGGTGCCGCGGTTGCCGTTGCCCATGTTGACGGGGCCGTGTTTGGCACAGATCGTCAAAAATTTCCGTTGCTTTGCCGCTGCACCCTCGTCGTTGTTGCCGGTCGAGGCGAGGCAAAACAGGATGAAGTCGTCGTGGAAGCTGTCAGCGTCACCGTACCGGTGCAAGGTGTTCGTCATGTGCTTCCTCCTTCTTGGCGACGTTGGTGATGCGGCCAAGACCCATGTTGGTCTTTGCACGTGAGAACGTGTAGCCCCACTCTTCGAGTAGTGGCGCAAGAATGCGATCTTCGCCATCCTCGTCGCAACGGGTCGAGATGCCGACGGCCATCACAGTGTCGATCCGGTCGTTGACTCGGCGCACGGCGTCGAGCACAGCCTGTGTTTCGTGGACGGTCGTCTTGATCTCGACGATGCCGGAAAGGATCTTCTCATCCAAGATGTCTTCGCGGAGATCGCCGGTCGAGTGATCGGTCATCATGTGCGAGATCGGGTTATTTGGTTCGAACGTGGAACCCAGTTGCGCCAGTTCGCGGGTCATCTCTTGAATGTCGCGGAAGTAGACACCCACGCCCGGACGACCGAACTCAATGGTGTAGCCGACTTCGCCAAGTCCCACCCGGGGGATCACGTCGTTGGTCTTGACCTCTTCGGTGCCACGCCCCTTGATACCAGTCGACTTGTGTTCGACGACGGGGTCGGAGAATACCTGGCGTACGAGGCGTGGCATCTCCAACTCGTTCATATAGAACGCAGCGGTTGGGCAGACATCGGGCTCAGGCTCGAAGCGCAGGCGCATGGCCTTTGCGAGCTTACGCACGGTTCTAACGATCGAAGGGTTGAGATGCTCTTGGCTCATGCCACGTAGACAGTTGCCGCACTCGACGCAGGCTTCAGTATTGATCGTCGCTCGGTTGGCTGCGGGGTCGATGTAAATCGCACCCATTGGGCAGACAGGAACGCAGTTGGCGCACGCGACGCACTTGTTTTGGTCGATCCGCATGGATAAAAACTCCGACCTTAGGCTACCACTTTCGATGTTAGCGGCGGTACACGCCCAACGGTCGTCGCTCCCTAGAAATACTCGGCGTAGAGGCCAGTCACCGAGAGCGAGAGGGCATACATCGTGAACACGACGGTCACTCCCAGGGCGTAATTCATCATTTTGGATGGCTTTTCGTCACCCACGACGCTGGAACGGTTGATCAGGATCCACACAAACACCGCCAGTAGCGGCATCACCAGGGGGCTGATGGCCTGGGAGGCGATCATTAGCGGCACCGGACGGCCACCGAATACAGGAACGATGAGTCCGAACAGTGCTGCTCCGACGACCATAGCGCGGTAGACGGGTTTGGCCATGTCCCGCTTGGCGCCTGAGAAATCAGCCGCGATCCAGGGACCGAGAAGATAATTAGGGAACAGCGACGACATGCCAGCCGCGACGATTCCTATAGAGAAGCCAGCTACCGCGACTCTGCCGGCCAAAGGCTCAAGGGACTTGACCATGTCGATGGCTTCGACGACGAGAGTTCCCTCAAGGAACAGCGTGCCAGCGGCACAGGCCATGATGGCGGCATTGAGAAAAAACAGCAGTGTGTTGGCGATGGCGGAGTCGCGGACGACCTCGCGATAGTCGGCCATCGTCCAGCCTTTCTCCTGCACCAAAATGGCCCGCGTGACCAGCACGACCGAGGCCATCGTGGTGCCGATCATTCCCGCGATCAGTAGTTCCGGATTTTCTCCCACTGGAATACTAGGAACGAAGCCGGCGATCATCGTTTCAGCGGGCGGAGCGACTTTGAGCGCTGTAAAGACGAACGCTCCACCCATCACCGTCACCAGACCCGCGAGCACTCGCATAAAGAACCTGTGGCGACCCACCCAAAACAGTCCGACCAGCAAAACAGTGATTACCACTGCGGAAGTCAACGGCGGCACCGGCGCGTTGAGAACTTGGTCAGTCCATTGCCGGATTACGTCAGCCACGATAGCCATGACGCCCACGATGGAGCCTAGCTGGGTTGCGGCCATCCCAAAGATCATGAATAGCGTAATAGGCGCCCCCGAATCCTTTGCGGAAGCTATGGAGGGTCGTTTCGGCGGATAGCATGGTCAGCCGACTGAGGGCCACGATCATGATGTGGTTGAACAGCGAGGCAAAAACCAGGGTCCAAACGAGCGACATCCCGAATTCGGCACCCGCCGCACTCATCGAAGTCACGCTACCGGTCCCGATGATGTACCCGATCATGAATATGCCGGGACCGATTGAGGCGGCGAGGAGGCGCAGTCTGCGCCAAGCAGAGACCGTAGACATGGTTGGTGAGGATACACACATAGCGGACGTCCGCGCAAGCACCGGTGAGGCTCAGCGCTGCTACGATAGGTGGTTTCAGTACGTCAATTCCTGCCGTGCTGCGAGAGTTCCACCTATGAGCATGCGAGTTGTTGCGGTCTTCTTTTTCTTGTCGGGGTCGTTTCTACAGGCGCAGACCACCGGTGCGATTGAAGGAACGCTGCACGATTCCAGTGGTGGCGTCTTGCAGAGTGCCGCGGTGAAGGTCACACAGCAGGAGACTCAGGCCCAGCGCAACCTGACCACGGACTCTCGCGGCCATTACCAGGCCTTGGAGTTGCCACCTGGGCCGTATCGAGTTGAGGCCACTGCCGACGGATTTCGAACAACGACGCGCGAGGGGCTGAGCCTGTCGGCTGGCCGCGCGTTGACCATCGATTTCTCGTTGCAGGTCGGCTCCAACCAAGAAGAGGTCGTCGTCACCGACGCGCCACCACTGATTAGCGTGGCAGCTTCGGACTGGGGTGGCTTGGTGGAGTCGGAGAAGCTGGAGAACCTTCCGCTCAACGGGCGGGATCTCTTCGAAGTCTCGGTGCTCGAGCCAGGTGCGACGACGCCTACGGCGGCGCGAAGCAGCTTAGCTCAAGGCATTGGCGGCCAGATTTCGGTGAACGGTTCGCGGCCCAACCAGAATGCGTACCAGCTTGATGGTGTCTACGTAAACGATGCGACATCGTCGATGCCTTCCAGCGCTTCGGGAAATATGCTGGGTATCGAGACGGTCCGCGAGATCCACCTGGTTACGAACCCCTTCAGCGCAGAGATCGGGCGCACATCGGGTGGCCTGTTTACCGCTGTATCTCGAAGCGGTGGCAATGACTTTCATGGTTCGCTGTATGAGTACTTTCGCAACGACGCGCTCGACGCGAAAAACTACTTCGACGCGCCGAGCGAGTCAATCCCGCCATTGCGCCGCAATCAGTTCGGCGGCCTGCTGACGGGGCCGATTGTCGAGAACAAGCTCTTCTTCGTAGTGAACTACGAGGGAATTCGTGAGCGGCGCGGACGGACGGAGCGTCCCGTGGTGCCGAACCTGGCGGCTCGGTCTGGGGACCTACCATCCGGCAGCGTACCCGTCTCGCCCGATGCTGAACCGTATGTCAATCTGTATCCGCTTCCGACTGGTCGCGATTTTGGCGATGGAACCGGTGAGTTTGTGAACCTGGCGAAGTCGCGCATCAACGAAGATTTTTTTGCTGGCAAAGTAGATTGGAATGTCACCAACGATGTTCGCGCCTCGGCTCGCTACACCCGTGACGTCGCGGAGTTCGCGGATCCCGACCCGATGGGGCTCTGGACCTTCATGTTGAACTCGCGCAATCACTTCTTCCATTCGGAGGTGCAGACCGTACACTCGCCGAATACCGTCTCGACCATTCGGGGTGCGTATAGTCGCGTCAATAATTCGGAGACCAGCGATGTCGACTCTTCAATACCCGCAGATCTCTCGTTTGTTGCGGGGGGGCCGATGGGGACGATGACCGTTACGGGCCTGTCCAATTTTGGGGGGTTCCAGGCGCGTGCGCGTCCGCGGACATTCATCCTCAACAGCGGTCAGTTCAACGCGGACGTGGTGCACATCGCGGGCTCGCATACGATTCGCGCTGGTGGCGGCGTCGACAACGTGCATTTTGATCAGCGTTCGGATCTGTCGTTTGTAGGCAGCTACACGTTTGGCTCGCTGGAGAACCTGTTGCAGGGAACGCCGAGAATCGCCGAGGTTGCTGAGCCAGGCTCGGACACGGATCGGAACTGGCGCTACTGGCAGTTCCACGGCTTCATCCAAGACGATTGGCGGATTCTCCCGAACCTGAGCTTGAGCCTGGGGGTGCGCTACGAGATGGCGACGGTGCCCGACGAAGATGATGGCAAAATCGCGGTCTTGCGCGACCCGATCAACGACGCGACGACGACGGTCGGTGGCCCCTTGTGGGACACATCCTCGGGGTTCAATTTCGCGCCGCGCGCGGCTTTGGCTTGGGACCCATTCGGTGATGGCAAGACCGTGATCCGGGCTGGCGGCGGCATCTTCCTCGACCTGCTGGGCAGCGGGGAACTCGTAATCGCTGGTGTGCGGGCTCCGCCGTTTTACAACCGCATTCTCGTTTTTGGGAGACCAGGTTTTCCGGACATCTTGAATGCGGCTGAAGGTCGCAATCCCTCGTCGTCTATCGATGGCCTCGACTTTGACCTGCCTCAACCATACGTGGGACGGTGGCAGTTGCAGCTGGAACGACAGCTGGGTGCGGACACAGTTGTTCGACTCGGCTACTCGGGCATGCGTGGCATTCATTTGATGGGACAGGTAGGCAATTTCAATACGCCGGTCCCAGAAACGTTGCCGGACGGGCGGGTATTTTTTGCGGCGGATGCGCCCCGACTGAACCCGGAATTTTCGCGCATCGGATTGCGCCGGTCGCAGTTCAACAGTTTCTACCACGGCATGACCGTGTCGATGGACGGTCGATGGCGCGATCGCTTTCGTTATCAGGCGAAGTACACCTGGTCAAAGTCGATTGATGAATCGTCCAGCGCCACATTCAACGATTTCGTGGCGAGTGACCAAGTGCCGACGACTTACAACTATCGGTTGAATCGTGGCCCCTCGGAATTCGACCTGCCGCACGTCGCCGCGGGGAGCTTTTCGTACGTGCTGCCGAACGTGTCGGATGCCGGGGCGCTGGGCCTGCTCACCAACAATTGGGAGATCCACGGCCTGACACAGATTCAGACCGGCAGCCCTTTTGCGCCGAGCGTCGGCTTTGACCAGGCGCGGTTGCGCCCTGGTTTTGGCGATGTGGGCCAGCGACCGGACTTGGCGAGCGGGACTTCAGAAAGCATCGTGCAGGGCGGACCGGATCAGTACTTCGATCCGATGGCATTTTCGTTGCCAGAAGCCGGGTTCTTGGGCACGCTCGGACGGGGTACGCTGCGCGGGCCAGGTCTATTCACGCTCGACATTTCGGCGCACAAGTCTTTTCAGATTGCGGAAGGCCATCGCATTAATTTTCGCGCGGAGTTCTTCAATATCACGAATACGCCGAACTTCCAAATCCCCTCGGGGCAGGAGTTGTTCACTTCGTCGGGTGGTCGAATCGGTTCTGCGGGCCGAATTACGAACACGGCCACCGGGTCGCGGCAGGTCCAGCTGGCTCTGCGCTGGGAGTTCTAACAACGCACATCTCACCCGGGCGTAGTCGAGTTCTCGTCATGACGGCGTTGATCGTCGCGGGCGAGATGATCTTCATGCTGCCGTTCGTGGTGGCGCGAGTTTTTCGGCCGACGATGCTCGATGTGTTCGGGCTGACGAACTTTGAACTCGGGACAGCATTCTCGGTCTATGGGGTGGTCGCGATGGCGGCCTATTTCTTGGGTGGGCCGCTGGCGGATCGCTTTTCGGCGCGGCGTTTGATGACAGCGGCGTTGGTGGCGACTTCACTGGGCGGGGCCATCTTCGCGGGCATCCCCTCGCTTGGCGTTGTGACAGCGCTCTATGGCTTTTGGGGCCTGACTACGATCTTGCTGTTCTGGGCGGCGCTGATGCGTGCGACGCGAGAATGGGGCGGCGAGGCCCGGATTGGCCGAGCCTACGGCATCCTCGATGGTGGAAGAGGGTTGGCGGCGGCGGTGCTGGCATCGGTGATGGTGGCGGTATTTGCGAGTTTGCTCCCGACCGATGTGGCTTCGGCAACGATGGCGGAGCGCTCTGCTGCATTCGGACAGGTCATATGGATATTTACCGGGCTGACGTTGGCCTCGGCGGTGCTGGTTTGGTTCTTAGTTCCCGAAGCGGAGCCAGTATCTGATGCGGAGCCTCGCCTGACACTTGCGGGTGTCCGCCGCGTGATCGCCATGCCGGCGGTCTGGTTGCAGGCGGTAATCATTGTCTGCGGCTATGTGGGTTTTAAGGCGACCGATGATTTTTCGCTCTATGCCCGTGACGTGTTTGGCTACGACGAAGTGGCTGCTGCACAGATGGGTACGGTGTCGTTTTGGGTGAGGCCGTTTGCCGCAGTCGGAGCAGGATTGTTGGCGGACCGCATCGCCCCTTCACGTGTTGCGCTCCTTGGTTTCGGGACGTTGATGCTCGGCTGTCTTGCAATGGTGGTTCAGCCGGGGCTACATCTGATCTTGTTGCTGACCGTGGCCGGTACGAGTCTGGGTATCTATGCGGTGCGGGCGGTCTACTATTCTTTGCTGGGCGAGGCTCGCGTGCCTCTGGTAGTTACTGGGAGTGCGGTGGGCTTGGTCTCGGTGATAGGTTACACCCCAGAGGTGTTTATGGGCCCTGTAACGGGCTACTTGCTCGACCAATCTCCCGGAGTGTTGGGTCACCAGCATGTTTTCGTGATGGTCGCTGTTTTCGCGGCGGTGGGGCTGGTTTGCACCGTGGGATTCCAGCGTGCGGTGCGGTCCAGTCGATAGTCTGAGCGGTGCTATCAGCGTTGCTCCAGCGGCACCAAGATCCAGAGGGCGACGTAGATGAGCGAGCCGGGCACCGCTACAGCTGCGACCGAACCAACGACAAAAAGTATGCGTACGATGAGCGGTGGCCAGCCTATCGCTTCGGCCATCCCGCCGCAGACGCCACCGAGGATCCGGTGGTGGTTCGAGCGTCTGAAGGGTGCATCTTGCCAAGCCATCTGCAAAGAGCCTACGGGAGTCGGGCCAGGCTTGTTCCCCCCAGTAGTGCGGCGTCTCGTTTACTGGATGTAGCCCAGACTACGAAGTCTCTCTAGCTCCTCGGAACTCATGCCTTCCGAAGAGTCCTCGGGCAGTGCAGCGTCGGTCACTTCGCGTCGCCAGTAAGCGAGTTCCGTCTTGAGCTTCTCAACGATGTCTTCGTTCGCATCAGCGACGTTGCGAGCGTCGAGCGGGTCTGTACCGTGGTCGAAGAGTTCGAACTCCGGCTTGCTGACGGTCTTGGTGTTGTGGATCAGCTTCCAGCCCTCGAAAACGATGGCGAATGATTCATCGTCATCTTCGTCATCCTCGTCACGTTTATGTTCTTCGGTGACCGCGGGTCGGTTTTCCCAGCCGAGTTCGACTGCCGCGGCCAGAGCCTCGTCGCCCGATGCGTTTTGATAGGCCGCGATGAGCGGCAGCACGCTCTGACCTTGCGCCCCGTCGGGAACGGGTAGGCCGCTCAGCTTCAGCAGCGTCGGCATGAGGTCGATGCTGCGGGTGGTCTCTTCGACACGCACCCCTGCGGGGATGTAGCCAGGCCGGTGGAGCATCATCACGACGTTCGCGATTTCTCCATAAGCGGCGAATCCGTGGCCCATCTGGCCGTGGTCGTGCAACTCTTCCCCGTGGTCGGCAACGAAGGCGATGAGGGTATCGTCGGCGATGCCAAGGCTGTCTAGTCTCTCGAGGAGCCGCGCGATCTCGGAGTCCAAGCCACGGATCGAGCCGTCGTACCACTGCTTCTCATACTCCATCCAGGCCAGCGGGTCAGTGTCTGTCCCCTCAAAGTCGACTGGGTGCGGTAATTCGTTGAATTGCCGATCGTGTCCCTGCTCCTTGGCGTACTCCAAGGCCTTCTTGCGCTGCTCTTCGTGCTCCTCCTTTAACTCTGGGTCAGCCCACATGGTGTTGTAGGGCGCCCGCGGTTCGAAGTCACTGTGTGGGTCATAGAGGTGCAAGAACATGAAGTAAGGGGTGTCTTGATGGCGCTCAAGCCAGTCTGTGGCACCGTCGACCACGGGGCGGGCGGATTTGCTAATGCCGTCTAGGTTCAGCGAGCCAGCCTCATGTACTTCTTCAAAGCCCTGATGGAGATTCGTAGAGCGACCCGTAAATCCGTTGGACGGGAAGCTGACCGTCGCGTAGCCAGCTTCACGGTAAACCTCCGCGAGCGTCACTGCCGCTGCTGACAGGCGGTCGGGCGAGTCGAACACGCGATGCGACTGCGGATAAAGCGAGGTCATGATGGAGGGCGTCGCGACCTTCGTCCAGGTAGCCTGCGAGATGTTGTCTAGGAACAGGATGCCCTCGGACGCCATCTTCTTCAGCGTTGGCGTCGTATCGCGCTCATATCCGTAAAGGCTCAGATGGTCCTTGCGCAGCGTGTCGATCATGATGAGGATCACGCCTTGCGGGGCGGCGGGCGAACCGATCAACTCCGCCGCAGGTGCGGGCGTCGCGGGCCGCGCGCCTCGGACGCGAATCGCTGGCGCGCCCCAATAGCCCAAGAGTCGGTCGCCGTTGACGTCGAGTGAGAACCGCAGTTGACGCGAGCCAGTGATGCCGCCAAGGTCGGTGGAGGCTAGTTCCCAGGTGTCTTTTGTCGTGACGGTCCGCGCCAGCAGTGTTGTTTCGGATCCGTCCGTGACGTCTGTGATGACGAAGGTGAGCGGCGCGTCTTCGACGGTACCGACGTGCAGGTCGAGCCAAGAGTTGGCGGGGATGTCCACTTCGACTGTGAAGCTCTCGGGAGAGCGTGAGACGAGCGATTCGCGATAGACTTCGCCGAGGCCGTGCCAGCCGATTCCAGATGGGATGGACGCTAAATGCTCCCGCTGGGACAACATCCGAATCGATTCGATCTCAAAGGTGGAACCTTCCGTATCGGCTGGCCGCAACAGAATCGTTTGTGCGTTCGACAAACTTGGCAGGCGTGGGTCGCTTAGCGTGACCGACTGAATGTTGTCTCCGCTGACGCGACCCTCCATCCGCCAGTTGTTGCCACTCACCTCTTGCAAGTCGTCGAAGTCAGGATCTTCGGAGTTCGCCAGATGCGCGCGGATCTCCGCACCATCGGTGGCTGTGGCGCTGATCTCAAGTGAGTAGAAGCGGTCCGCTGTGTCGACCCCTTCGGGCCGTGCGGCGTAGATGATGGGGAAGTCCGAGGTGGCGCGTCCCCTCAGTTTGCCGTCAACCACACGGAGGTCGGCGACTCCGGGGCCTGCTTTCCAGCCGAGGGTCGCATCTTCGCCTGGCTCGGCAAAATCCCACAACGCTTGTGGGGCTGCCTCAGCCGAATCTGGGGCACCTTCGACGGACGCGCTGTCAAAAATATCGACGAGACGGACCATCGTCGGGGCGTTTCCGCCGCCACAGCCGAAAAAGAAAAGTGCAATCGCAACGCACGGGAACTGCTTCAAAGGAGCCTCGCAGAGAGCTGCCGCTGGGGCGGCGTGTCCGGCGCAAGTGTACGTCGAAGATGCTCTGCGCTGCAAATCGGGACCGCAATAGCGTTACAATCCCTGAGTCATGATCGGTCGGACCATATTGCACTATAAGGTCGTCGAGAAGCTCGGCGAGGGCGGCATGGGTGTCGTCTATAAGGCTGAGGATACTCAGCTCCGCCGGACTGTTGCGCTGAAGTTCCTCCCACGCGAAACACTCGACGAGGAAGAGGTCAAGGCCCGGCTGCTGCGCGAAGCACAAGCGGCTGCATCTCTCGACCACCCCAACATCTGTCAGGTCTTCGGCATTCATGAAGAAGACGGCGAGACGTTCATCGCCATGGCCTACATCGATGGGCCGTCACTGGCGGAGAAGATCAAGGAACGTCCGCTGCCGCTGGATGAGGCTCTTACCATCGCCACTCAGATCGCTGAAGGTCTACACGAGGCGCACGAACAGGGAGTCGTTCATCGGGATAACAAGCCGCAGAACATCCTGCTGACCGCCAAAGGCCAAGTCAAGATTTTGGACTTCGGGCTGGCGTCGCTGACAGGCCGCTCAAAGCTGACCAAGACCGGGACGACGATGGGCACGCCCGCCTACATGGCGCCGGAGCGACTCGAAGGGAGAAGCGTCGATCGCCGTGCGGACGTTTGGGCGCTGGGTTGTGTGTTGTACGAGATGCTGACGCAGAAGAGTCCATTTGAAGCGGACTACGAGCAGGCGATCGGCTACGGGATACTGAACGAGGACCCCGAACCAGTGACCGCTCTGCGTTCGGGTCTACCGACGAAAGTGGATGATCTATTGGCCAAGGCACTGGCCAAGGATCGAGACGAGCGCTATCAGCACGCCGACGACATGCTGGCGGATCTGCGCGTACTCCAAAAGCAGAGTGGGGAGAGAAAGGCGCCCTAGGGGCGCTCTGCCGTGACCGCATCCACGAGCCAGACGTTGAACCCCGCTGAATCGCTGCCACCAGATTCGATGGTCGTGCGACGAAGCAACCAGCGAACGCTGCAAGCCCTTTTGGCCGTTGCGACACTAGCCTTCCTTGGCGTGCTAGTAGTCCACTTCGCCGAGTCTCCACCCGAGCAAACCGTCACCCGCTTTTCGTTCGCTCCAGAAGGCCTCACTCACACACGCATCTCCCCGGACGGCAAGTACATCCTGTATACCGCCCAGACAGACGGTGAATCCAGTCTTTGGCTGCGACCGCTCGGCGACGAATCCGCGCGCCATTTGGCCGGGACCGAAGGAGCGATAGGCGGCTTCTGGTCGCCCGACAGCTCGTGGATCGGCTTCGGTACTGCCACTGAACTCAAGAGAGTCTCGATCGACGGCGGCAGCCCGATCACGCTCTGTGAGCTACAGACCACCGGCTTCTTCCCTTTCCTAGGTGGCACGTGGAGCCCCGACGATGAGCGGATCGTGTTTTCCTCGGACCTGCGGCTCTATGATGTCGCCGCCCGTGGTGGCCAGCCAGAGTTGCTATTCGACCCCAGCGACAGTCCTCGGCGCGTCTCCGTTTACCCTCATTTCCTGCCAACTGGCAGCGGGCCGGCGGCGCTTGTCTATGTAGCGGCCACGAGCCCGGCCGATAGCTGGGTGGCGGTGCTGAACTTGGAGACAGGAGAGCGTCGCGAACTCGGCCCCGGCCGTCGGCCTGTCTACTCGCAGGACGGCTACTTAATTCACGGGCCCACTGACAGCACTGAACCGGGACTGTGGGCTTGGCCTTTCTCTCTAGCGACACTGGAGCCGATTGGGGACGCATTCCCGATCAGCACAGCCGGTCGAGCCGCCACCCTCTCGCACGACGGTACGCTGGCCTATCGCGACCAGGCCGAAATTGCTTCGACCAGGACGCTCGCCTGGCGTGACCGCACCGGAGAATTACTGGAGACACTTGGCCAGCCGCAGAACATGGCGCAGCCCTCCCTCTCGCCCGACGGCCAACGGGTCGCGGTGAGGTCGAACGAGAGTGGAAACTTTGACGTCTGGGTTCACGATCTGATCCGCTCCACCAAGATTCGGGTGACGTTTGAGGACGTGAACGAGGCCCACCCGGCATGGTCGCCCTCGGGGCAGGAGATCGCCTACCGACAAGTCGACGTCGGGCCGGGCGACAGTCTGATGCGAAAGAGCGCGGACGGTACGGGTGAGGCTGTCGTTCTGGTCGAGTCCGAAAGCGACCTCCACTGGCCGGACTGGTCTCACGATGGCCGCTATCTGGTCTATAGCGAGGAAAACAGCGAGACTGGGAGGGATATCCGCTATGTCGAGTTGGGGAGCGACGGCGCTGCTTCAGAACCGGTGACGTTTCTCAGCACGCCAGCCAATGAGGACCGACCTCAGCTTTCGCCGGACGGCCGATTTCTGGCCTATGTCTCCACCGAATCGGGCCGTAATGAGATCTACGTGCAGCCGTTTCCCGACGGCCCTGGCAAGTGGCCGGTGTCTGTCAACGGCGGTGACCAGATCCGTTGGAGCAGCGACGGCAGCGAGTTGTTCTACGCGGAGGGCTTAACGCTCATGGCCGTTTCTGTCTCGACCGAGCAAGGCTTCACCCTGGGGCAGCCGCAGGCGCTCTTTGCATCACCCGGCTTGACCCTGGGCGGCGGTCGCAGTTACGACGTCTCCGCCGACGGCCAGCGCTTTGTGATGACCATGGCCGTGGGAGACGGCGACGAGGAGGCTGCACCCCCCTCCATCCGCGTCGTCCAGAACTGGTACGAAGAGTTTCGCGATCGGGAGCAGGACTGAGCGCAGTGGTGTCTGATTGCTAGATCCGCCCGAACTCGTCGATGCAGCGCTTTACCGGTTTGCACTTCTCGTTGAAGGGGCACGTGCGGTGCTCGGTCTCGTCGAGTTCTTGCACATTGGTGAGCACGCGCTGGGACTCGTGCTTAGGGACCACGCCGCTGCCGGTCTCCGGCACCGGGATGCTCGGTGGTCTCATGCGGTCGACGCAACACCCGGCGCGAAGGGAGAGCGTGAAGCGTAAGCCAAAGAAAGCAAAGGCGAAGCGGCGAGGACGCTCCGCTCTCATCTGCATGTCATTGCAGTACAACGAGTTACGCAATTGCGATTAATGGCTTCCGCTTGTAGGCAAGCCCCTTGCGGCTCTCATCGCTAAGACATTTCGGTTGAACGACTTAGCCCTAGTGTTGCGTTGACCGGTTGAGCCGGCATCCACTATCGGCAGCTGCCCGCCAATGCGGCCAGTAGCGGATCTAGCCCCACTTCTCGCCTAACTCGTCGAGACCAGCTTGTGCGATGTCTTCGGGCGTCATCGCGGGCAAGAACTCGGCGGAAGCATCGAAAGTGAGGAACCATGGCTCGGCGTACTTTGGCATTTCCGAAACGTCGTCCATGTTGATGACGAGGAATGCACCGGGATCACCGTTGTCTGTGACGAAGTACGTCGCCTCGGGCTTACTGTCTTCGAGGATGCGACCAATTTTCTCGCCAACTGAGCCGTCCCGAACGGCCTCATTGAAAGTCTCTGGCGGTAGCGATACTTTTAGGATGAAGCGCATGGGGAACTCCTAGACCGGATCGGTGGTCGTTGCACAGGACCAACGCCATGTGGCGCACGGACAGTCTAAGACTCCCAGCCGATTGATGCAAGCAGAAGTTGCCGTTTGCTGGCTGGCGCCGCTAGGTCAGTAGTTCACGTCTCGGAGGTCGGAGGGGCTGTTGTGGGTCGCCCCTCCGACGTCTGCGTGCCTAGGAAGCAGCGATGACGAGGTAGGAACCCAGGCGGCTGAATATCGTGCTGATACTGCCGGAGATATTTGGTAGTAGGGCACCAGCGGCGACGGCGATGAAGCCAGCGAGTAGCGCGTACTCGACCATGTCTTGACCCTTGTTGTTACGAATTAGGCGGGCTAGCAGGTGTTGTAAGTTGCTCATAGCGATTTGTCCCTCTCTGTAAACGGTGTTCTTTCATGGATGAGCATGCGGCGATCAGTAGAAGTTGGTCGATGGGCTAGGAGTACCTTTTTGGGGTACCGATTCTGGCCGGTACGTCGATACCGGTCGTATTACCGCTGGCTATCCTAAGTACCGGCGGAATCTGGCTGGACGGGGAATCGGCTATCTATCTTGTTGGGAGCTTGCGGCCTTTGGAGTCTACATCGTGACTAAGTACGAAAACGCACACGCGATTTGCCTAGGCGGATAGCTGTTCGGCGCTCTCCCATTCGTCCGAAAAGCCCCGAGGCACGCATTCGTTGATGGACGTTCGCGCACGCCCTGCTCGTGTACCGTTACTGCCACGGCGGGCCCTAAAGTGGCCAACGAGTTGCCAGTGACTGGAGTGTAACGCTCTGCTGAACGGTTCCGAACTGTTCAGGATGCCAGCATTCGGCGGCCTCGTGACCTACAATTACGAGTGCACTGGCCACTGCGGTGGTAAGTGCAACGTGAGTTCCGCCAAGCAGTGAAGTTTTCTCTCAACGTTCGGGAAACCACTAAGCCATCGCCGCATTTAACGATGAAGCGGAGGGCTTGTCGGGCCGCACTCCCGGTGGTAGAACGGCGATATCAGTTAGGAGGCGAGTGATGGTTCGCGTTTTGATGTTTGTGCGGCTGCTGACGGTCTTGCTGCTCTCAGTGGGGTTGGTCGCTACAGCTTGGGCGCAGTCCGAGCCTGCTGAGTTGGTTGGACAGTATTGTCTCGTCTGCCACAACAGCCAGCTCCATAGAGCTGGCCTTGATCTCGGCTCGGTCGACGCTGATCACACTGCCGCAGACTCGGAAACGTGGGAAAAAGTCGTGCGGCGGCTACGCGCCCGACAGATGCCTCCCCTGGGCATGCCGCGACCATCTGAGAGCGACTACGCCGCAGTCGTGGACGCGCTTGAGGCCTCGCTGGACGCTTCAGCCTCTGCCGACCCGAACCCGGGCCGGACCGATACCTTCCGGCGGCTCAATCGCACGGAGTATCACAACGCGATCCGCGACCTGCTAGCGGTCGACGTGGATGTCGAGACCCTATTGCCGAGTGACGACTCTAGCCATGGTTTCGATAATGTCACCGTAGGCAACCTGTCACCGATGTTGCTTGACCGCTATATCACAGCGGCAGAGAAGATCAGCCGTTTGGCCGTTGGCCGACCCGCTAATGCGCCCGACGGCTTTACCGTCAGGATCCCGCCAGATCGTACACAGGAAGCGCACGTGGCTGGGCTGCCGATCGGTACACGCGGCGGTACAGTAGTGCCGTATACGTTCCCGCTTGATGCCGAGTACGAAATTGTGGTCCGACTGACCCGTGACCGCAATGAACAGATGGAGGGCTTAACGGAGCCCCACGACGTCGAGATCCTGCTGGATCGCGACCGGCTCAAATTACTCACCGTAACGCCACCAGGGCGTGGCAACAGCGACCATCGCCTGGTGGATCAGCACCTGAGAGTTCGGGTTCCGATCTCTGCTGGTCCCCACGAAGTAGGCGTAGCGTTTTTGAAGAAGCCCACGGCTCTGCTTGAGACCGAGAGGCAGCCCTACGAGGCACATTTCAACTTTTATCGGCATCCGAGGATTCAGCCGGCGGTCTTTTCGGTCACGATCACTGGCCCCTATGCCGCGAGCGGTCCGGGTGAAACGCCGAGTCGCCAGCGGATCTTCAGTTGTACACCGGCTGATCGCAGCGAAGAGGACGCATGTGCGGCGCAGATCGTGTCGACGCTGACGCGCCGAGCCTATCGTCGCCCGGTAACCGAGGCAGATCTCGAAAGGCCGCTCGAATTCTTCCGCCAAGGTCGTGAAAACTCTGGGTTTGACGCAGGAATCGAACTGGCGCTGTCGGCAGTATTGGTGAGTCCAGAGTTCCTGTTCCGCGTGGAGCGCGATCCGGCGAATGTGGCCACAAGTGAGACATACAGATTAAACGATGTCGAGCTAGCGTCCCGCCTGTCGTTCTTCCTGTGGAGCAGCATTCCAGACGACCAGTTGATGGATACGGCGATTGCTGGCAAGCTACACGAGCCCCAGGTTCTCGAGGCGCAAGTCCGGCGGATGCTGGCCGATGAGCGTTCGTCGACGCTAGTCACCAACTTCGCGTCACAGTGGCTCTACCTGCGTAATCTCACGGCGATTCGGCCGGACATGCGATTGTTCCCCGACTTCGACGACAATTTGCGCCAGGCGTTCCGGCAAGAGACGGAACTCTTCTTCGAGAGCATCTTACGCGAAGACCGCAGTGTTCTCGACCTTCTTAAGGCAGACTACACCTTCCTCAATGAGCGCTTGGCGCGGCATTATGGTGTTCCCGATGTCTACGGCAGTCGATTCCGGCGGGTGGACCTCCCGGACGACGTGATGAGGGGTGGCTTGCTACGGCACGGTAGCGTGCTGACGGTGACTTCCTACGCGACACGCACGTCTCCGGTGATACGCGGGAAATGGATTCTCGACAACATATTGGGCGTACCACCACCACCACCGCCGCCCAACGTGCCCACGCTTGAAGAAAGCGTGGTCCTCAGCAAGAATCTCTCGGTCCGCGAGCGCCTGTCACAGCACCGGGAGAACCCTGTTTGCGCGGGTTGCCATCAGTTGATGGACCCGGTGGGATTTGCACTGGAGAACTACGATGCTGTCGGTCGCTGGAGAGCAGTGGAGGAGGACAAGCCTATCGACTCCTCTGGCGGCTTGCCCGATGGCAGTGAGTTCGATGGCATTGCAGGGATTGAGGACGCGATCTTGGCGCGGCCCGAGATTTTTGCTGGAGTGCTAGCCGAGAAGTTATTGACCTACGGGCTCGGTCGTGGGGTAGAACACTACGACGCGCCTGCGATTCGCGAGGTTGTACGTGAGGCGAAAGCGGATAATTTCCGATTTTCTACGCTTATACTTGGGATAACGAAGAGTACGCCGTTTCAGATGAGGAGATCGTTATGATGATCAGCAAGAAGGCCCTTCCTCGACGCACGTTTCTTAGAGGTGCAGGTGCCGCCTTTGCATTGCCGTTGCTCGATGCGATGGTACCAGCGTTGACGCCACTTTCGGCGACCCCGGCCGAGCCGGTGCGGCGTCTGGGATATGTCTACATACCGATGGGATCCCATATCGGGAGCTGGACACCGCCGAATGAGCACGATCTGACGAGCCTTTCGCCGACTCTCGCTCCACTAAAGCCAGTCATCGACCAGGTCTCGATCGTTAGCAACATGGAGTTGAAGAACTCCTACCCTGGGACTCACGCGACTTCCAATGCAGGGTTCTTGAGTGCTGCTAAAGCGAAGTGGACCGAAAGCACCGACTACCGCCTGGGCACGACCGCTGACCAGATTGCCGCCCAGCAGATTGGGCAGGCGACGCAGCTGCCTTCGCTTGAACTCGCCATGGATCTGATGTCCATGGTTGGCCAGTGCGACAACGGCTTTGCTTGCGTCTATCAGAACAATCTGTCCTGGTCATCGCCGACCACGCCACTACCGGCAGAGGCGCATCCGCGTCTGGTGTTTGAGCGCCTCTTTGGTGAGGGCGGAACGCCCGAGCAGCGCACTGCTGCACTCCAAAAGAAGGCCAGCCTGCTGGACTGGGTGAAAGACGACATCTCTCGCTTACAGAACGAGCTCGGGGCCGAAGACCGTTTGAAGGTGAATGAGTATCTCGATACGGTGCGCGCAGTGGAGCGGCGAATCCAGAAGGCCGAAGCCGAAACGGGTGACAACGGTTTGCCTGATCTCGACCGTCCGATGGGCGTACCGGCCTCATACGGGGACCATGCGAGGTTGATGTTTGACCTGCAGGTATTGGCGCTACAGGGCGATGTGACCCGCGTAACGACCTTCCAACTCGCACGCGAGACCAGTAACCGCACCTATACCGAAATCGGAGTGGCGGAACCTCACCACCCGTTGACACACAATGGCGGCGACCCGGAGAAGCTTGCCAAGGTTGCTCAAATTAATCAGTTCCACGTCTCGCTTTTCGCTGAGTTCTTGGAGAAGCTCAAGGCAACTCCAGAGGGCAACGGTAACTTGCTCGATAACGTCGCCTACCTCTATGGCAGCGGCATGGGCAACCCGAATGTTCACAACCACGTAAACCTCCCGATCATCGTTGCTGGCGGTGCGGCGGGTCGCCTGAAGGGCGGACAGCACATCAAGTATGCCGAGCCGAAGCCGTTGGCGAGCCTCCATCTCACGTTGCTCGATAAGGTTGGAGTTCACATCGACGAATTCCAAGATAGTGATGGCCAGATCGAAGAATTGACTGCGGTGTGATTTTGAGCATGAAAAGCTTACGGCAGATTGCAATTCTCTTGTTGTCAGCAGTCAGCCTAACGGCGGCTGTTGGCGACGCCCGTCTGGCTGACGCAGCCGAACAGAGGAGCCACAGCGCGTTGAGCGCGTTAGTCGCGCAAGGCGCGGCTGTGAACGCCGAGCAGATTGGCGGCATGACCGCGCTGCATTGGGCCGCTAACCATGACGACCTGAAGATGGTCTCGATGCTTCTCAAAGCGGGTGCCAACGTCAGCGCGACCAACCGCTATGGTCTGACCCCGCTTTCGCTCGCATGCACCAACGGAAACGGTGCGATGGTCGAGGCCATGCTGGACGCGGGAGCCGATCCAAATACGACGCTGACCGGTGGTGAGACCGTATTGATGACGGCGTCTCGATCCGGCAGCACCGACGCCGTACGCGCGCTGCTGGCGGACGGTGCCGAAGTGGATCGCACGGTTCGAGGACAGACAGCGCTCATGTGGGCTGCCGCGGAAGGCCACTCTGAAGTCGCCAACGTATTGCTTGAAGCGGGTGCCGACCGGGACGCACGCGTTCCGTCTGGGTTTACGCCGTTACTTTTCGCGGTACGGCAGGGCCACATCAATGTCGTACGTACTTTGCTTGATGTCGGTGCGGACGTCAACGCGGTGGTCGAGGGTGAGACGGGGCGGCGATACCGGCGTAGCCCACGACCGGGTTCAACACCGTTACTCGTTGCTGCGGTCAATGGGCATTTTGAACTGGGTGTCGTACTGCTAGAAGCGGGTGCCGACCCCAATGCAGGCGAAGCGGGCTACACCGTGCTGCACGTGATGGCCAGGGTTCGCAAACCAGGTGTCGGCGACAACAATCCCCCGCCCACGGGCTCAGGTAACGTAACAAGCTTGGATTTTGTCGAGCAACTGGTGGCCCATGGAGCTGACTTGGACGCACGGATGACGCAGAAAGTTAGACTCCTCAGCACGCGGCTTAACATGATTGGCGTTACTCCCTTTTTGGCGGCTTCACAAACGGCCGACGCCGATTTTATGCGGAAGCTAGTAGAACTTGGGGCCGACCCCAGCATCACCAACGAAGACAACAGTACGGCCCTGATGATCGCGGCTGGCATCGCGACCCGTTCGCCAGGTGAAGACGCTGGCACGGAAAGCGAAGTCGTTGAGGCGTTGCAGTTCGCTTTGGATCTAGGTGCCGACATCGATGCCATCGACGCTCACGGCGAGACGGCGATGCATGGTGCCGCCTATAAGAACTCGCCCAAGGCTGTTCGATTACTCGCTGAACACGGTGCCGACATCAATATATGGCATCAGAAGAACGAGTGGGGTTGGACGCCGCTGACTATCTCCGAGGGGTATCGCTTCGGCAACTTCAAGCCTTCTCCACCAACCCAAGAAGCGATTCAAGAGGCCATGCTGGCGGTCGGAGTTGACCCGATCTCTGAGCCCGCCAAGGGCTTCGAGATCTATTAGCTCTCTGGACGCTTCGTTCCGCATTAGCGCTACAATCCCCGTGTTGTGGTGATTGGTTTCTCCATCTCGCACTACCGCATCGTCGCCAAGCTCGGCGAGGGTGGCATGGGTGTCGTCTATAAGGCCGAGGACACGAAGCTCGAACGCACCGTTGCGCTGAAGTTCTTAGCCGCTCACCTGCTGAACGACGAAGAGGCCAAGGAGCGCTTTCTCCGCGAAGCCAAGGCTGCTGCCGCGCTCAATCATCCGAACATTTGCCCGGTCTATGAGATCGACGAGGTCGACGGGAAGACGTTCATCTCGATGGCTTTCATCGACGGAGACACACTCGAAGAGCGTATCTCCGAAGGCCCGCTGCCGATCAAAGACGCGCTCGACATCTCTCGCCAGGTTGCCGACGGGTTGCAGGCAGCACACACCGGGAACGTCGTTCATCGCGATATCAAACCGGCCAACGTTATCGTCTCGCCTGACGGCCGGGCAACGATCATGGACTTCGGGCTGGCACGTCTAACAGAGCCTCGCGCCTCACCAAGGTCAATACGGCGATGGGCACGGTTGCCTACATGAGCCCTGAACAGGCCCAGGGCATGGATGTTGATAGTCGTTCCGATCTCTGGTCGCTTGGTTGCGTGCTGTATGAGATGGTCTCCGGCCAACGCCCCTTCCAAGGTCAGTACGACCAGGCGCTGCTCTACGAGATCGTCCACCAAGAGGCGGCTCCGCTGACGTCCATCCGCGCGGGCGTGCCGATGGAACTCGAGTTCACTGTCGGCAAGTGCCTGGCGAAAGATCGCGAAGATCGCTACCAGGCGGCGAAGGAGATCGCCCTTGATCTACGTACGCTGGCTGAGAAGCTCAAGTCCGGTCGCTCGACGATTCTTAGAACTTCTAACCCGGCCGCTACCGTACCGGCGACCGTGATGACGGGTCAAACGCTCGACCCCGCTGAAGCGCTGCTGCCTGACTCGGTCGTGGTGGGGAAACGCAGATTGCAGGCGGTGTACGGGATGGCTGCTGTGCTTGCCATCGCTTTGCTTGGCGTTCTGACGATCCATTTCAGCCGAGCCCCGCCTGAGACACAGGATCGGACCGTAACGCGATTCTCATTCGCTCCAGAAGGTCTCCGTGCTGCGTACTTGTCGAGCGGAGCGAGCATTTCCCCGGACGGCAAGAGCGTCGTCTATGCGGCCCAGACAGATGGTGAAAGCAACCTTTGGCTGCGATCAGTCAGCGACGAGTCCGCGCACGAAATACCGGGGACTGCCGGAGCAATCGAAGTCTTCTGGTCGCCGGACAGCTCGTCGATTGGATTTGCCACGAATGCTGAACTAAAGCGAATCTCGATCGACGGCGGCAGTCCGATCACGCTCTGTGAATTGCCGACAACGAATGCCTCTGATGGCAGTGGTGTTCAATACGCTTTCACCGGTGGAACATGGAGCCCGGACGGCGAGCGCATCGTGTTTTCCTCAAATGTACGGCTTTATGAGATCGCCGCCCGCGGTGGCCAGCCGGAGTTGCTATCCGATGCCACCGGCAACGCTCGATTTATATCACTCTACCCTCATTTCTTGCTGACCGAAAGCGGGCCTTCTGCACTTGTCTACACAGCGTCGGCTACTAATGCCTCCGATCAGTGGGTGGGCGTGTTGAACTTGGAGACAGGCGAACGTCGCGAGCTCGGTCCCGGCTCCGATGCGTTCTACTCGCTGGACGGTTACTTGATCCACGGGCCCACGAACAAGAACGCGCGCGGATTGTGGGCCTGGCCTTTTTCACTTGAGACCCTGGAGCCAACTGGGGACCCTTTTCCTATCAGCACAGCAGGTCGAGCTGCCGCGGTCTCTCAAGACGGCACGTTGGCATATCTGGACGATGCTGCACGCGCTGCTGGCCGAACTCTCATCTGGCGCAACCGCGCTGGCGAGCTGATTGAGGCCATCGGCCAGCCACAACCGAGCATGGAAGACCCGGCTCTTTCTCCCGACGGCCAGTGGATCGCGGTGTCTTCTAGTGAGCGTGGGGACCGCGACATCTGGGTTCATGACTTGATCCGCTCCACCGCGACTCGGTTGACGTTTGAAGTGGGGGTCGAGGGCTCACCGACCTGGTCGCCGTCCGGTGAGGAAATCACCTACTGGAACCGCGGATCCAGCTCCAGCATCAAGAGCAAGGCTGCTGACGGGGCGGGCACGGCCGTGGTGCTGGTTGAGTCCGAAACTTTTGCGACCAATTCTGACTGGTCGCGAGACGGTCGGTATTTGGTTTATCAGGAGTCCGGTTCAGAGACCCGGGCGGACATCCGCTACCTGGAGTTTGGACCAGACGGCCAGGCTGGTGAGCCCGTCACGTTCCTCAGTACGGCGGCCGCCGAGGGGAGTCCCAAGCTATCGCCGAACGGTCGCTTTCTCGCTTACCGATCCAACGAATCGGGGCGCAGTGAAATCTATGTGCGTCCGTTTCCCAACGGAACTGGCAAGCGGCAGGTGTCGGTGAACGGGGGGAGCCAGTTGCGCTGGGGAAGCGACGGCAAGGAGTTGTTCTACGTGGAAGGCGAAGCAGCGCTGATGGCGATCTCTGTCTCGACCGAGGGAGCATTCACGCTGGGACAGCCGCAGCATCTCTTTGAGTCCTCCGATCTGCTTCAACCCGGTGGCAGTACGCCGACATACGACGTCTCCGCCGACGGTGAACGATTCGTGATGATCGCGCCCGTTGAAGGGGAAGAGTCCGCGCCACCCGCGATCCGCATCGTCCAGAACTGGTACGACGAGTTCCGTGAGAGGGAGTAGGAGTAGATTCGAATCATGAGAAAATTGCTGATCACCGGTGCCCTTGTTCTGCTCGTGCTGTCTTATATCAGCGCCCAGAGCAGACAAGATCACGACCGCCGCATCCAGTTCCCGGACGTACCCGGATTCCTGACGCTCAAGTGCGACCTGCATATCCACACCGTCTTCTCGGACGGCGCGGTTTGGCCCGACATACGCGTGCAAGAGGCCCAGCGCGACGGCCTCGACGCCATCTCGCTGACCGAGCACCTGGAGTATCAACCACACGAAGATGACATTCCGCACCCCGATCGCAACCGCTCCTACGAGATCGCACTTGAAGACGTTGGCGACGACCCGCTGATCATCATCCGGGGTTCGGAGATCACTAGAAGCATGCCGCCGGGGCACAACAACGCCATCTTCATCGAAGATGCCAATGCCCTGCTGCAAGACGATGCCGTCGATGTCTTCCGCGAAGCCAAGCGCCAGGGTGGATTCGCCTTCTGGAATCACCCCAACTGGACCGCACAGCGCCCGAGTGGCATCTCCGAGTTGACCGATCTCCATCGCCAGCTTATCCGAGACGGCTTGCTACACGGCATCGAAGTCGTCAACGAGCTGACGTACTCTGACGAGGCGCTTCAGATCGCTCTCGACAACGATCTCACCATCCTCGGGACGTCCGACGTTCACGGACTGATCGATTGGTCATTCAAGGTACCCGAGGGAGGCCATCGATCGATCACGTTGGTGTTTGCCACCGAGCGATCCGCGGCGGGTATCGAGGAAGCGCTGCACGCGGGACGCACTGTCGCCTGGTTCAACAACACCCTGATCGGCAAGGAAGAACACCTGGTGCCACTGATCAAGGCCTCTCTGACGGTTACAGAAGCTTCCTACTCAGGCGACACGACCGTGCTCACGGTCACCATCGAGAATTCGTCCGATGCCGAATACGTCTTGGACAACCAGTCCGGTTTTACACTCCATGCCAACACGGACCTGGTGACGCTACAGCCCCAAGGGGCGACCACTCTGCAGGTGAAGACCATCGAACGAAAAGACGCCGTCTCGCTCAGGTTCGAGGTCTTGAACGCAATCACGGCCCCGAACGTCCACCCGCAACTCGTGCTGGACGTCTCTCCGCGATAGCTACTGTTGCTGGCGGCGTCGACGCTGCTCGCGAATCTGCCGGATGCGCTCCTGGCGCGCCTGCTCAATCGCCTCGTAGTCGCGTAGGAAGTACGGTACGCCCGTCGTGGCGGTGCGCAGCCGGTAGAGGCTGTTGGGCATCGTGACGTAGAGGTAGTCGAAGTTTGGCCCGGCGAACGTCGCGTTACTGGTCGCCTCGCCTCGGACAGGGCTCTCGATGACGCCGCTGAAGCGGTCTTCCGTGTCGAAGACCTGTAGGCCCAGCTTGGTGGCCACGAACACACGATCCTGCGTATCCACCGTCATGCCGTCCGACCCCGGTCGAGCGGTCTCAAACGGTAACTGCAGGGGCGCAAAGACCGGTGCGCCAGCGGTGAGTGAACCGTCAAGTTCGGCTCTGAAGGCCCACAGGTGCGGTTTGTCGGAGTCGGTAACGACGATGGTGCCCTCGCGGTGCGCCAAGATGATGCCGTTGGGTCGCAGGTTCTCGGCAACCGGTTTCACCGTCTGGCGGTCGGGGCTGATGTACCAGACGCGGCCAGCTAATGGGTCCGTGAACCACACCGAGCCGTCGCCAGCAACGACCAGATCGTTGACACCGACGCCATCCGCGATGACGTGGTAGTTCCCGTCGGGGGTGTAGGCGACGATGCGATTCTGCGCGGCTTGCGTGGCGTAAAGCTCTCCGTTGGGCGCAAACATGAGGCCGCCAGCCTTGTAAGTGTTGTCAGCGAAGACGGTGATCTTTTTCGTCTCGTGCTCCAGCTTGTAGATGATGCTCGAGTCATTGTCGGCGAAGAATAGGTCGCCGTCATGGTTGGCGGCTGCGCCGTCAGCGAAGCGGTAACCTTTGCCGACTAGCTCCCATTCTTCTCCAGGGATCAGAATCTGGCTAAGCGGAAGATCCTGCGCAGTTGCGCCGATGGCGAACAGGACGAGGCATAGCGTGGAGACGGAGGCTGGTACGAATTTCAAAAACATCGGTCTTGCCTCGCTCTACTGACCCTTCCAATCACGCCAAATCCAGCGCATCGCGTCCGGGAAGATCGACCCGCCATGCTGGCTGCTGTGCGAGCCCTCGCCCATCACCAGCTTGTGGTCGTAGCCCATGTACTCAAGTGCAGCGTCCATTGCTCGATTGGCCAGCGGCCAGTTGCCGTGGTTGTTATCGAGATCGTTGGTGCCATCTTGCAGGAACACTCGCAACGGTCGTCCTATGGGGCTCGTCTTGCGAATGATGCCGGGGTAGTTGTCGCCGCTACGGATGTCTACGTAGGTGCCGATGTAGCTGACCACTTTATGGAAACTGTCGGGCCGTTCCCATGCGAGCGTGAAGGCCGCAATACCGCCTGTACTAGAGCCAACCGCCCCACGCATCTCTGGGTCGGTCGAGAGTCTCACGTCGTGTGTGCTCTCAACCATCGGCAAGAACTGCTCAATCAAGAACGTCGCATAGACGTCCGACATCGTGTCGTACTCGTAGGAGCGATTGCGCCGTGCGGCACCATGGGGGCGGGCCGCAGGTACTCTGCCGGGGTCGAGAAACACCCCAATCGTCACCGGCATCTCGCCTTTGTGGATCAGGTTGTCGAATACGGCTGGGACGCGGGTATTCCCATTGGCGCGAGCGAAGCCGCCGCCGTCGTTGAACACCATCAGAGCAGCAGGCTCGGAGCCGTCGTACTGCGCTGGGATGTAGACCCAGTAGTCGCGTACGGTGCCCGGATAGATGCCGCCTTCAGGGCTGGTGTACGACGCCTCAATGAGGCGTCCTTTCGGCGAGTCCGCCTGTGGCAGCGAATCAGGCCCAAGTTCGTAGTTGCCCTGCGCCATGCCGGGCGCGGGGGCGGTCACCATCGCGACCACTGCGATGGCGACTGCCATTACGTGATTAGCTCTCATTCCGATCTCTCCACGGCCCGCCGCACACTAGCGATACTAAGAAGCCCCACTAGCGGTGGACCAATGCATATCGTAGCGATTGGCGAAATACTGTGGGACGTCTTTGGGGCTGAGGAGCACCTGGGTGGCGCTCCGTTCAACTTTGCCGCGCATGCGGCTCGGCTGGGATGTCGGGTTGAGATGCTGAGTGCCGTCGGGACGGACGATCGTGGACGCCGTGCTCTCGTTGCGGCAGAAAGCCTCGGCGTCTCGACACGGCTCGTACGTACCGTGGAGAGTCCGGCGACCGGTTCGGTCACCGTCACGGTCGATGACCTAGGCCAGCCGGACTAAGTGATCCACAGACCGGCGGCCTATGACGCAGTGGCGTTAAGCGACGGAGACGTTGCAGCGCTCGCGACTAATCCGCCCGATTGGATCTACTTCGGCACGCTGCTGCAGATGGCTCCCTCAGCCCTGGCAGTTACCCTTCGATTGCTAGAAGCGGCACCAGGGGCGAACCGCCTCTACGACATCAATCTCCGCAAGAACTCGTACAGCCGGGAACTATTGGCGAAGTTGCTTCCGCTGGCAACCGTGCTGAAGGTCAACGCTGATGAGGCTGCCGAGTTGCAGCGTCTATTCGGAGAGCCGGAGACCGACGTGCAGACGTTTGCCCGCGAATATGCGACACGATATGGCTATACCGGCGTCTGTGTGACGCTAGGAGCGGGGGGCTGCTTCGTTCTATGGAACGGCGAAGAGACCTCGGTGCGCGGCTATTCAACCGTCGTCGCGGACGCCGTCGGCGCTGGAGACGCGTTCGCTGCTGCGTTCCTGCATGGCGTATCGAGTGGTTGGCCGATCGAGAAGACCGCTGACTTCGCGAACCGCGTGGGAGCGCTAGTGGCCTCTCGATCGGGTGCGGTTCCGGAGTGGAACGTAGATGAAGCTTGGGCTCTCTGAGCAGTCGCTACTTAGGGCGACCCTCGTTCAGCGTGGCTCCGAGTCGACTGATCCCGTCCCACAGCAGGGTAAGGTCGGTCGTGCAGCTGACGAGTCGCATGCCACGTTCGATCGCTTGGATCGACAAATGGGGCTCGCGGAAATGCGTCGCGGGCCAGATATTATTGTTCTCGCAAGCGGCGACGACCCGATCAAAGGCGTCCCGAAACTTGGGATGATCCCACAGACCAGGAACGCCGAGCGACACGCTCATGTCGGCGGGGCCGAGTAGCAGGCAATCGAGACCCTCGACCGCCGCTATTTCGTCGATGGCGTTGAGGCCTGCCATGCTCTCGATCTGCGCGATAACCAGGTTCTCTTTGTTGTGATGAGCGACGATCTCTTCGAACGTGGCAGACACGTAGCCGATGTTCGGCACGCCGAGGCCGAAGCCGCGAACTCCTTGCGCCGGGAACTTGGCCCACGACACAGCCGTGGCCAACTGTTCGGGTGATTCGGTCCGAGGGAAGATGATCCCCTCCGCGCCAGCGTCGAGGGTACGAGCCACCAGATCATACTGGAAATCGGGCACGCGGATGATCGGCGTCACCGGCGTTTGGAGGCAGGCCTGGATGATGGAGTGAACTGTCTCTGTGTGGAATGCGCCGTGCTCGGTGTCGAGAAATAGCCAGTCGAAACCGGATGCAGCCACCATTTTTGAAACTTCTGGCGTAGGTAGACCGTTCTGAATGAGGCCGAGCGCAACGCCCCCATCAGCAAGGATTTGGCGTGTTCTATTCTTTCTCATCGTTGTTTGAAGTTCCCCAGTATTGCAGAGATATGCCGATACCCGTTGCAATCCAGTGCTGGCAGGAGTAGGATCGGGGCGGTGACAAAACTCGTCCTATAGTTAGGAGGCAACCGTTATGAAGTGGTCCGTGGTCCTTGCCCCTCTTTCTGTACTGATTGCTGCGGCTACGCTGTCGGCGGCTTCTCGGGTCATGTCGCTTGAGCCGACTCTTGCTTCACCCGGAGATGAACTGGTGATTACTGGCACCGAGCTTGCAAGCGCAAACGTCGACAAACTCTACATCACCGTCGGCTCGACCGACATTGAGGTTGAGATTCTCGAACAAGCTGCCGAACAAGTGCGCTTTCGGCTGCCTGCCGATGTCCCTCACGCTCGGTACAACGTCATGCTTCTGACAGCGGGTGATACGCCCGCTTATTTGGTACAGCCGGTGATGTGCGAGGTTCTGAGTGTGGCCGAGGTCGCCGAGCGTCAGGCGGAAGAAGAGGCGTTACTAAAGGAGATCGAGGCTGCGGCTGCCGCCGAAGAAGAGGCGGCAGAGGAGCAGCAGTAGCGACTAGTCAAGATCGGCGGTCCGCCGTTCGATGGATCGTGCTCTACCGGTCTTCTCATCGATGTCGATGAGAACGGTGTTCATGCGTACTGGGCCGCTGGCAGGCTCGAACCGTGCGGGCCTGCCGTTCAAGAATCGTCCCAGCGAGCTACGGACATCCATCCCAATCACCGAATGAGTTGGGCCTGTCATGCCTGTGTCGGTCTGGTAGGCAGTGCCACCCGGCAGGACTCTTTCGTCGGCAGTCGGGACGTGAGTGTGGGTGCCGACCATTGCCGATACCTTGCCGTCGAGGTGCCAGCCCATTGCTTGCTTTTCGCTCGTCACCTCAGCGTGAAAGTCGACCAAACGTACCTTGATATCGTCTTCGATCGAATCCAATATTTCGTCCGCCATTCGGAACGGACAGTGTGTCGCGGGCATATAGGTGCGGCCCTGCAGGTTGAGTACCGCGTACCGTATCCCACGGTCGGTACAGCCGACGTAGAGTCCCGAGCCAGGAGAATCGGGATAGTTCGCGGGCCGCAACAAACGCGGCTGCTGGCCAAAGTAGTCAAAGATCTGCTTCTTGTCCCAGATGTGATTGCCCGAAGTCAGCACATCGACGCCAAGGTCGAGGAAGCCGTTGGCGATGTCTGGAGTGACCCCGAAACCAGCGGCGGAGTTTTCGCAGTTGAGCACGACCAACTCCGCCTCCTCGGCAGCGACCATGTCTTGCAGAGAATGTTGGACGATCCGTCGGCCCGGCCGACCGATGACGTCTCCGACGAAGAGAAGCCTCATGGGGTATTCCAAGGATAGCCGCTACGCCGGAACCAGCGCCGACCCAGCAATGCGGAAGACTCGATCGCAGCGTTCGGCGAACGACAGATTGTGGGTTGCGATCACCATCGTCAGTCCTTCGCTTCGTTGCAGCTCGAACAACAGTGCGATGAGCGCTTCACTGGTCTTGTCGTCGAGGTTGCCGGTTGGCTCGTCTGCCAGCAAGATCTTCGGTCCTCCGACGAGCGCACGCGCCACGGCCACGCGTTGTTGCTCGCCACCGGAAAGCTCTCCGGCTCGATGGGTCGATCGATCTGCCAGTCCAACGCGCTCCAGCCACTTGAGACCGTGTGGTTCCACGCTTTCACGACTTTCGCCAGCGATCAGCCGTGGCATGACGACGTTCTCAAGCGCTGTGAACTCGGGTAGCAGGTGGTAGCTCTGCCAGACGTAGCCCACATCGCCGTTGCGATAAGCGTCCAGGGCCTTCTCGTCGGCTTCGCTGACGATCATGTCGCCGAACAGTATACGGCCTTCAGTCGGCGTGTCGAGCGCGCCGAGCAGATGCAGCAGTGTCGACTTACCGGCGCCCGATTCTCCAACGAGTGCGACGCTCTCGCCCTCGCTGAGTTGAAAGCCAACCTCTTCAAAGACAGTGAGAATGCCGGAGCCAGAAGGATATCGTTTTGCCAGCCCGACGGCTTCCAGAACAGGTTGGCTCATGGGGCGACGAGTTCTTCCCAGGCCGCTTCATAGGGGGCGAGGTCGGGCCAGGCACCGTTGAATGTCTCAAGGAAGGCCATCAGATCTGTGATTTCTTCTTCGGTCAATGGGATGGCGTCGATCTCTCTCTCTCCGATCTCGGTCGGCGTCGGGTTGACGTAAAAGTCGATGACGTCACGGAGGGTGTCGAAGCGACCATCGTGCATGAAAGGCTCACGCGTTTTCCAGTTGCGGAGCGCGGGCGTCTTGAACGCTCCGAGGTAGTAGTCATCTTTCTCAATCTCGTAGCGACCCCGATCGTCAGCCGTACCAGTTCCGATGTTGTGAAAGTCGTCATCCGAGAGGTTGATGCCGTTATGGCAGAGAGCGCAGTCGCCCTTAGTGAAGAAGATCTGCCGTCCGCGTTCTTCCTGCTCGTTTAGCGCGTCGCGGTCGCCGTTAATCCAACGATCGAAGCGGGTCGGGCCGGTTTCAAGAGCGGCTTCAAACGTGGCAATGGCCTCAAGGATGCCTTGCTCGTCTACTTCGCCGAGCCCCGCCTTCTCGAATGCCGTGCGATAGTGCGTCTCGCCACCGACTCTCGCGGCGGCTTCTTCCATTGTCAGGTCCATCTCTTGAGGGTTAGCGATCGGGCCTTCAGCTTGCTCAGCCAAGCTCGACGCCCGCCCATCCCAGAAGAAATACTCGGCTTCGCTCAGGTTCACGACCGTCGGCGTGTTCCGACGCAACACGTCGTCGTGAGCACCCTTGCTTAGTGCCTCGCCACCCTCGTAGCCCTTTTCGGGGAGGTGGCAGGTTCCACAAGAGAAGTTCTTGGGGCCGGAGAGAATGTCGTCAAAAAACAGACGCCATCCGATGGCTTCCTCTGGAGTCACTTGGGCGGTTGCGCCGACCGCCAACAGTAGCGGCAGAATCGCCAAGCGAGTAAGCAAGGAGTATCGAGTGTGTGTCTTCATTAGTCGTCGATGATTACGCCCCACGGCATGGCTCCTACCGAGATTCTACGGAGCTCTTTGCGGGCAGCAACATCGATTACAGAGAGATCGTTGTCGATGCCGTTGGTGACGTACAGAGTCTTGCCGTCACCGGTGAAAGCCATACCCCAGACCCTGCGTCCGACAGGGATGGTGGCCTCCAACTCCAGTGTGTCAGCGTTGAGGACGGCGACTGCATTGCCTCTGCCGGTCGCGATGAAGAAGGTGTCGCCGCTTGGACCTCGACGGATTCCTTTGGGTTTGACGAGGCGGATCTCACGGCGCAGTTTCTTGCGCTGCACAATTTTATTTGTCGCGAGGTCCCACTTGACGACTTCACCACCGACTTCGCAGGTGACATATCCGAACTTGCCGTCCGCGGAAAACGCGATCTCTCGAGGGCGTGCCCCAACAAGGATGTTGGCGATCACCTCGTGCTCGGGCACCGAAATCACATGCACCATGCTTGTCGATTCGCTGGTCACATAGACGCGGTCGCCCCCTGGTCCGATGGCGACGCCTTCTGGCTCGATCCCGACTTGGACTTGCGCTAGGATTTCGCCGGTCGCCGGATTCAGTACAGTCGCCTCGCCATCGTCCTCGTTCGAGAGATAAATGTTGCCGTTCGGGTGTACGGCAAAAGCCTCCGGGTCAGATCCTGCAGGGATCTTCTCGACGACTTCAAGCGTCTCGGCGTCGATGACGCCGATCGCGTTCTCATCGCCCAGCGCCACGTACACGTGTGTGCGGTCGGGCGAAAAGCCAATGCCCCGCGGACGCCCACCGATTTCGATCAACTTGACCAGGCCGCCCGATTCCGCGTCAATGACCGAGATCGTGTCGTCACCTTCATTCGTCACGAAGAGGTAGCCGGTTGGGTCACGCGCCGTCAGCGCGACGGCGAAGCTAAAAAGTATGATGACAATTCTTGATAGAGATTTCATGCTGAATGTTTCTGGCACCTACCGCGCCGCTCCTTGTGAACAGACCAGCGGCCCGAGTGAATCGAGAGCGTCTGAAGCGGCGACGCCCCGTACAGGAGCCTCGCCAGCCAGCTCGCCGTTCTCGACCACGAGCAACGGCTGCCGTAGTTGCCCGGTCTTTCTAAACGTCATGTAAGCCCCTTTTTGGCCGTCGAACTCCAGGTCAGTTCGGAGGTAACTCAGTCTCTCGGCCACATTCCCTTCTGGTAGATTCGCGGCGGCGTCCGCGATGATGCGCACTGCGGCCCAGGCGGCCCAGGCCTCGTCATCCATGTCCGTGTCCCACGATGCCTTGTATCGCTTGTTGAGGTCGCGGGCGGCAAACTTCACGAAGGCCGGGTGCCAAGCTTGAGCGACCACCGACTCGGCCTCCGAGCGTTGTCTCCATTGGGCGACTGCGGCGGCGAGCATCGCGTCACTGGGGAGGATATGCAGCAGATTGGGCGCGCACGCGGTACGTAGCTCATTTTGTGCTGCCGCGACATTAAATACGGGCACGGCTTGTTGGCTGACCGTGCGGGTTACCGCCTGAACCTGATCCGGCGAGCCAGAGACCAGAATCGCGTCGGAACCGCGCAAAACGTCCGAATCGCTCGGCTTCGCTTCTACCAAGGAGTATTCAATTCCTAGGAAACGGCCTTGGAGCTGAGCCTCTTTCAACCCCTGGAGTGCGCCCCTGCCCGACGAGCTTTCGTGCAGCGAGGGGCCGACATAGGCGATTTTCACCTCCGCGGCGGAAACGGCTCCAATGAGCAACAGCGTGAGGGTCAATGTACGAGTAAGGGGCACCGGTCCTGATTCTAGCGGTTCTAGCCGCTCGATTCCGCGCTTGATGTGTTGATCAATACATAGGGGCGGTTGATAAACTGGCGCTCAAGGGTTATGAGGCTCAATAGCAAGACAGTCTTGGGTGCGGACGCGGGCACCGGACTTACTCGCGCCGATTTCGCCTGCATCGCTTAAGAGAGAGCCAACCTAGCCGTGAATCACTACCATGATGACGGCTATGCCGAGACCACTGTGGATCCGGGTAGAACTGCGCACGGGGATGCCGGAATCAACGAGAAGGCGGAGGCTCGCTAGGTGGATCTCGCGCTTGATGATCAAGTCGCCGTGGTGATGGCCGTCGTCTTCTTCTTCTTGGCATCGGAAGAAGTAAGTTGCATCACTGGCACGGGCAAGACGATCTATGCCTGCGGAGGGTTCACGCTGTTTGAAGAGTTCCGACAAAACTGGGCATCGTAGCAGTCAGCTGGTCTCAGCCCTTCCTTGGGTTTGGTTGGTGCTCGTTGTCGCGTCGCAGACTTCTGAAGCTGGGCGGCTTGCGGACAGCATCTTCGCGTGGTTGTTTGGATCCGGTGAAGCCGATGAACTCGACTGCGGCGTGTTGCACTTCTTGATGCAGAAGGGTTATCACGTCGGCCTATTCGCCGTGTTTGGCTGGCTGTTATCCCTACGTCTGACTGGGCGATCGCGCACGGGTTGCGTGCTGTGGGTCGTTGCCGCGGGCGTCGTCGCCGAAGCCCTTCAGCTACTCGTAGCTGGGCGTCATCCGCACATCGGTGATGCCGTTCTCAACGTCGCCGCCGGTACGGCTACAGTCGTTCTATGGTTCAAGTTCGTACGTTAGAGACGCCGTACCACGAGTGTATTAGGCGGCTACGCCGCGAGAACGCTGGTTTTCGCTACGGTGACGATCGCCCGTTGGCGGGGGGTCTTGGCATGGCGGCTGCATTTAAGTAGTCCAGCCACACCATAATGTGGATCACTGGTCAGGTGTCAACCATCCAGGCTCTTGCCTGTGACCAACTCGTACGCTTCGACGTATTTCTTCGTCGTGTTGGCGACAACATCCGGCGGCAGCGACGGACCCGGATCGGCCTTGTCCCAATCAAGGGTCTCGAGATACTCCCGGATGTACTGCTTATCAAACGAGACTTGCGAGACGCCCGGTTTGTAGTTGTCGAGTGGCCAATAGCGCGAAGAATCCGGCGTCATCGCTTCGTCGCCGAGGACGATCTTGCCGTCGAGTTTGCCAAACTCAAGTTTTGTGTCGGCGATTACGACGCCGCATTCAAGCGCCTTCTCGGCCGATCGATTATAGATTTCGAGCGTCAGAGCCTTGAGGGCGTCGGCGTCCTCTTGGCCAATCAGCCCCGCCGCTTGCTCAAACGAGATGTTTTCGTCGTGTCCGGTTTCGGCTTTCGTCGCTGGGGTGAAGATCGGTTCGGGCAACTTGCCACACCGTTCCATGCCTGCCGGTATCGCGATGCCGCAAACGCTCCCGTTTGCCAGGTAGTCCTTCCACCCCGATCCTTCGAGATAGCCGCGAGCGACGCACTCGATCGGAAACATCTCTAACTTCTTGCATAGCATGGAGCGGCCTTCGAGCTGATCCCTAAAGGGGTGGAGAACGGCCGGGTACTCGTCGACGTCTGCCGAAATGAGGTGATTCGGCACCAGGTCCGCCAAGAAATCGAACCAGTAAAGCGAGATCTGCGTCAGCACCTCGCCCTTCCGGGGAATGCCCGTCGGCAGTACGACATCAAAGGCTGACAGCCGGTCTGTGGTGACGAGCAGCAGCATGCCGTCGACCTCATAGATGTCGCGGACTTTGCCGCGACCGAGCTGCTGGATGCCTGGAAGGTTGGTTTCGAGTAGTGGAGTTTCTGACATGGTGTGGAAGAAGATGATGGTAGCGACCAAGCTGCCATGGGGGCAACTGTCGCAAACACTGTGACTTAGCACCGTTTTTCGAGTGGAATTGCTCGGTGCCGTGTAATACACTTAGGGGCGCCCTCTGCTTGACTGCCGAATCAGGCGCCCGTCATGCCAGCTCATTCAGGAGAACGTCGCAGGTCTCGTCGCTTCCCGATCGAGCTGCCGGTCGAGATCCGCAAGATTGGCAGTAAGTCCGTGGAGATGACCGGCCAAACCCGGGACGTCAGTTCCGTTGGTGCGCGGTTCACCGTGCCCACCGAGGATGTCCGTGAGGGTACATCGATCGAGTTTCTTGTGACCCTGCAGGGTGCCATGCTGGATATGCCAGCTGTTGGCGATGTCCGTCTGCGGTGTCGCGGTCGCATCATTCGCCAAGAAGAACTCTCCGAATCGGCGAATCCAGGACGAAGCATCGCCGCTACGATCGACCGCTACCAGTTCCTCCGCGACTCGTCGGACGACTAGCTTGTCTAGGCTTTTTACCTGTTACCCACCTTTCGGTTGACATACCCTCGACGGATCGTTATCCTCGATAGAAGTGCGGAAAGTCCCGTTGCTGTTCTGGCGTAGTCGCCCTGCGACTCACCTTAAGAACAGTCGAGTCGTCGGTCTCACCGACGGGCGTTCGTGAAGGGATTGGCGTCGCTTGAGTTTGCGCTCTCGCGGGGCAGGTGCATCGAAAAACGTCGCCGAAAAGGCTTGAGCATTCAAGTTATTTAGGGCGGGGCGTTTTCAGCGAAGACAGATAGTTTGAGTTTTGGCGGATTTGCGCCTACCACGCTGTTGCGGGTCGCATTCATGCGGTCTGATACGGCGTGGTTTTGTGTGGCTTCGCGGCATGTGAGCGAGATAGATAGTGCCGACGTTTAACCAGCTGGTAAGAAAGGGACGCAAGGCTCCCAAGTACGCTACGGCGAGCCCGGCCTTGCAGAAGTGTCCCCAACGACGTGGTGTTTGTACTCGCGTCTACACAGTAACGCCGAAAAAGCCGAACTCAGCGCTGCGTAAGGTCGCCCGCGTTCGTTTGACCAACGGGATCGAGGTCACCACCTACATCCCTGGCGTGGGCCACAACTTGCAGGAGCACTCGATTGTGCTGATCCGCGGTGGCCGTGTTAAGGATCTTCCGGGTGTTCGCTATCACGTTGTTCGCGGGACGCTCGACGCATCTGGTGTGGCGGATCGGCGCCAGAGCCGGTCCAAGTACGGCACTAAGAGGCCGAAGTAAGTAGCGGGCGCTAGAGGATAAGATGTCGCGTAGAAAAGAAGCAGCCCGCCGCGCCCCCCAGCCGGATCCGGTTTTTAACTCGTCCCTCGTGTCGACCTTCATCAATCACATGATGTGGGACGGCAAGAAGAGTGTTTCGTCCAAGATTTTTTATGACGCCATGGAGAAGGTGGCCTCGCGCTCTGAAGAAGAGCCGCTGAAGACCTTCAAGAAGGCCGTCGAAAACTGTAAGCCGGTGGTCGAGGTGAAATCCCGACGCGTTGGCGGCGCGAACTACCAAGTTCCGATCGAAGTTCCGCAGAGTCGTCGTATGTCGCTGGCTCTACGTTGGCTGATTGGCTACGCCCGTTCGCGCAGCGAGAAAGGCATGTCTGAGCGGCTTGCGAACGAGATTCTCGAAGCGGCCGCCGGGCGTGGTTCCGCGATGAAGAAGAAAGAAGACGTCCACCGCATGGCGGACGCCAACAAAGCCTTCGCCAACTACCGCTGGTAGCGGCAGGGGTTAGTTTTGTCGTCGAGGCTTATTGCTGTAGGCCTTGATCTGATTGACAGCAATTTTACGGCTCTAGAGAACGAAGAATCGCAATGGCCCGCCAGGTAAAACTCGAGAAGTACCGGAACATCGGAATCGCTGCCCACATCGATGCGGGTAAGACGACTACGACCGAACGTATCCTCTTCTATACGGGCCGGCTCCACCGCATGGGCGAAGTGCATGAAGGCACCGCGACCATGGACTACATGGAGCAGGAGCAGGAGCGTGGCATTACGATCACCTCGGCCGCGACGACTTGTTCCTGGAACGACTACCGCATCAATATCATCGACACTCCTGGTCACGTGGATTTCACGGCTGAAGTGGAGCGCTCTCTCCGTGTTCTTGACGGTGCTGTCGCTATATTTGACGCGGTCGCTGGCGTCCAACCGCAGTCGGAGACGGTCTGGCGGCAGGCCGACAAGTATCGAGTTCCCCGGATCGCGTTCATCAACAAGATGGATAAGACCGGCGCGGACTTCGACCACGCCGTTCAGACGATCGTTGATCGCCTCAAAGCGAACCCGGTTCCCATACAGTTGCCGATCGGTGCCGAGGACAAGCTCCGCGGTGTTGTTGACCTCGTCGAGATGAAGGCCATTGTCTGGCACGACGAGACGCAGGGTGCGTCATACGACGTCGACGACATTCCCGAAGAGCTACAAGACGAGGCGGAGACGCGTCGCGCTGGCTTGATAGAGCAAGTCGCCGAGTCGGACGAGGTGCTTCTTGAGAAGTACGTCGAGGGCGAAGAGATTTCTATCGATGAGCTGAAAGCCGCGATTCGGCGAGCTGCCATCGCTCTGAAGATCACCCCGGTTCTCTGCGGTTCTGCCTTTAAGTACAAAGGTGTACAGCGTCTGCTGGATGCGGTTGTCGACTATCTGCCGTCGCCTCTCGATGTGCCTGCGGTCGAGGGCTTCGACCTCGATGGCACCACGCCGCTGACGCGCCAGTCTTCCGACGACGAGCCATTCTCGGCGTTGGTCTTCAAGGTGATCACGGATCCGTTTATCGGGCAGCTGGTGTTCACCCGCATATACTCCGGCGTCCTGAAGGCGGGCGAGAGCGTCTATAACGTCGCCAAGGGTCGCAAGGAACGTATTGGTCGTTTGTTGGAAATGCACGCCAATAAGCGCGAAGAGCTCCAAGAGGCGCGTGCTGGCGACATCATTGCGGTTGTCGGCCTGAAGACGGTTCAGACTGGCGATTCAATCTGTGATGAGGACAATCCGATCGTCCTGGAATCGATTGAGTTTCCTGAGCCGGTTCTGAGTCTGGCGATCGAGCCAAAGTCGAAAGCGGACCAGCAAAAAATCGGCATGGCGCTAGGCAAGCTGTCGCAAGAAGATCCGACCTTCCAGGTCGTCACCGATCCCGACACGGGGCAGACGATCCTCTCTGGAATGGGTGAGTTGCACTTGGAGATCCTAGTGGATCGCCTTTTCCGCGAGTTTAAGGTCGATGCTAACGTCGGTCGTCCGCAGGTCTCCTACAAAGAGGCGATTACGCGTCCGGCTGAGGCTGAAGGCAAGTTCGTTCGCCAGTCGGGTGGTCGCGGCCAGTACGGGCACTGCAAGATTCGCATCGAGCCGATTAAAGCGACCGAAGAGAACCAGGGGTTCGAGTTCGTCAACAGTATCAAGGGTGGCGCGATTCCCAGAGAGTACATCAAGCCAGTTGAGGCTGGAATCGTTGAGGCTATGGAGGGTGGCATCATTGCTGGCTACCCTCTGGCCAACATTCGCGTTGAGCTCTATGACGGAACGTTCCACGAGGTGGATAGTTCTGAGGTGGCCTTTAAAGTCGCTGGCTCGATGGCGTTCCGCAATGCTGCCGCGAAAGCCAAGCCTGCACTGCTAGAGCCGGTGATGGCGGTCGAGATTGTCGTACCTGAAGAGTACATGGGTGATGTGATTGGCGACGTCAACCAGCGTCGCGGTCGTGTCGAGGGCATGGAAATGCGCGGCGGCTCGCAGATTATCAAGACATACGTGCCCTTGGCTGAAATGTTTGGTTACGCCACCGATCTACGTTCGCGTACTCAGGGGCGCGGCAACTTCACGATGCACCTACACGGTTACGAGCAAGCGCCAGCTGCTGTGTCGGAAGAAGTAATTAGCAAGGTCCGCGGCAAGGGCGCGGCTTAGTCGGCGCAGGTTGTATCGGGATTAGTGGTTCTCGGCTAGGAGAAGAACGGCATGGCGAAAGAGAAATTCGAACGGACGAAACCGCATGTGAACGTCGGGACGATTGGTCATATTGACCATGGCAAGACGACGTTGACGGCGGCGATCACGAAGGTGCTGGCGAAGCACGATCCGTCGAACACGGTTAAGTCCTTTGACGAGATCGACAACGCGCCGGAAGAGAAGGCGCGTGGAATCACGATTTCGACCGCGCACGTCGAGTATCAGACCGACAACAGGCACTACGCGCATGTCGATTGTCCGGGTCACGCCGACTACATCAAGAACATGATCACCGGAGCGGCGCAGATGGACGGCGCCATCCTGGTGGTGGCGGCGACCGATGGACCGATGCCGCAGACCCGGGAGCACATTCTGCTCGCTCGCCAGGTGGGTGTGCCGTATGTCGTCGTGGCGCTGAACAAGGTCGACATGGTCGACGACGAAGAGTTGCTGGAGTTGGTCGAGATGGAAGTGCGGGAGCTGTTGTCGGAGTACGACTTCCCGGGCGATGACATCCCGGTGGTGCAGGTATCGGCTCTGGGCGCCTTGGACGGCGAAGAGAAGTGGGAGAAGACGGTCGACAATCTGATGAAGGCGGTGGATGAGTACATCCCGACGCCGGAGCGTGAGATCGACAAGCCGTTCCTGATGCCGGTTGAGGATGTATTCTCGATCTCGGGTCGTGGCACGGTGGTGACCGGTCGGGTCGAGCGTGGGCAGGTCAAGGTCGGCGAAGAGATGGAGATCATCGGCATTCGCGACACCCAGACGAAGGTCGTGACCGGCGTGGAGATGTTCCGCAAGCTGCTCGATTCAGGTCAAGCGGGCGACAACGTCGGACTGCTGATGCGTGGTCTCGACAAAGAAGAGGTGGAGCGTGGGCAGGTCGTGGCGAAGCCGAAATCGATCAATCCGCACACGAAGTTCAAAGCGGAAGTGTATGTGTTGAAAAAGAGCGAGGGTGGTCGCCACACGCCCTTCTTCAACGGCTACCGGCCGCAGTTTTACTTCCGCACGACCGACGTGACGGGAGTGGCGAACCTGCCCGAGGGCACCGAGATGGTGATGCCGGGCGATAACGTGACGATTGACGTGGAGTTGATCCACCCGATCGCCATGGAGAAGGGCTTGCGCTTCGCTATCCGCGAAGGCTCCCGCACCATCGGCGCGGGTACTGTCGCCGATATTGTCGAATAGGGACGCTGACGAGTTAGGCAGAAACTGACATGGCTAAAGAACGCATCCGAATTCGCCTCAAGGCGTACGACCATCGAGTACTCGATAAGTCGACCGGCGAGATTGTGGATACGGCACGGCGGACCGGCGCAACTGTGGCTGGCCCGATTCCTTTGCCGACGATGAAGAACAAGTACACCGTGTTGCGCTCGCCGCACACCGACAAGCGCTCGCGTGAGCAGTTTGAAATCCGTACACACAAACGGCTTCTCGACATTCTTGAGCCGACGCAAGAGACGGTGGATTCGCTGATGCGGCTCGACCTCCCGGCTGGAGTGGATGTTGAGATCAAAGCCTTCGGCAAGTAGGTAGGAAGGAATTACGACGATGGCCCCAGGAATTCTAGGGAAAAAGATCGGGATGACGCAGATCTTCGATGACGAAGGTCGTGTGATTCCCGTGACCGCTGTGCAGGCAGGGCCCTGCGTCGTCGTCCAGCGCAAGACGGCTGAGAGTGACGGTTACGACGCGGTGCAGGTTAGCTTGGTGGAATTCATCAAAGAGAGCCGGGTCACGAAAGCGCGTCTGGGTCACTTCAAGAAGCATGGTGTCGAGGCGGCTCGCTTCGTGCGAGAGTTTCGCGTCGGTAGCGGCGAAGAGTTGAAGACCGGTGATCGCATTCTCGCTAGCGAGTTCAAGCCGAGCGATCGGGTCGACGTCACGGCGAAGCCGAAGGGTCGAGGTTTCCAGGGCGTCATTAAGCGCCACGGTTTCAAAGGTGGCCCGGCGACTCACGGTTCGATGTCGCATCGAGCCCCGGGCTCGATCGGTCAGAGTGCGTATCCGTCGCGTGTCATTAAGGGCGTCCGAATGGGTGGCCGCATGGGTGGCACGATGATCACCACGATCGGTCTTGAGGTTGTCGAAGTTCTTGAAGAAGACAACGTCATTCTAATAAGGGGCGCTATCCCAGGTCCGAATGGCGGCTACGTCACCGTGCGGAGGTCTCAAAAGCAGTAGTCATGCCGCAGCTCGACGTCATCGATTTAAACAATAAGCAGGTTGGCTCAGTCGACCTGGCGGACTCGGTATTTGCCGCCGAGGTCTCCGAGGCTTTGCTCTATCAGTCGGTCCGCCACTATCTGGCGTGTCGCCGTGCGGGAACGCACAAGACCAAGGGCCGCGGCGAAGTTCGCGGTTCAGGGCGCAAGCCATGGAAGCAAAAGGGCACCGGACGCGCACGTATCGGTTCTGTCCGTTCGCCTGTCTGGCGGAAGGGCGGTGTCGTTCACGGACCGCGGCCGCGAGACTACTCCTACAAGTTCCCGAAAAAGATGCAGCTCGGTGCTCTGCGCTCGGCGCTGACCGCGAAGTTGAACGACGGCGCGATCAAGGTCGTTCAGGATTTCACCTTGAGTGATCACCGTACAAGCAAATTCGCTTCGGTTCTGAAGAAGCTTGAGGCTGGTTCCAAGGTGCTGTTGGTGGACAACAGTGAGAACCGCAACCTGGAGCTTTCGAGTCGAAATATTCCCGGTGTTCAGGTGGTGGCCAGTCACGAAGTGCATCCGTACCACTTGCTGAACGCCAAGACGATCATCTTCTCCAAGGCGACCGCCGAGAAGTGCAGTGAGGCGCTGTCATGAACGTATACGAAATTCTAAGGGGCCCCTGTGTCACCGAGAAGTCCGAGACGATCCGGGCGCTAGAGCAGAGTCTTTGTTTCCGTGTGCATCCGAACGCCACGAAGACGGACATCAAGAACGCGGTCCAGAAGGTATTCAGCGTCAAGGTTTCCGGCGTGCGCACGGCCAACTTCAAGGGCAAGCCGCGTCGACAGGGGCGTACCGCTGGATATCGTCCGAATTGGAAGAAGGCCTATGTCAAGCTCGCCGAGGGCGAGAAGATGGTCGAGTACGCGCAGATTTAGTTTGAGCTTGAGAGTTAGCGACACCCGAGTAGTAGAGGGGCGCGAGACGAGATGGGTATAAAGACCTACAGACCAACGACGAAGACGAGACGGTTCCAAACAACCGTCACGCGAGAAGAAATTACTCGGCAGCGCCCTGAGCGCTCGCTCGTCGAAGGCATACATAAGTCGGGTGGCCGTAACAATACCGGTTCGCTTACGAGTTGGTTCCGTGGTGGCGGCCATAAACGGCGCTATCGCATCATCGACTTCAAGCGAAACAAGACGGGCGTACCTGCCCGGGTTGCTTCGGTCGAGTATGATCCGAACCGGTCGGCGAATATTGCGTTATTGCACTACGCCGATGGCGAGAAGCGTTACATCCTACAGCCGGTCGGCTTGAAGGTTGGAATGACGATCCTCTCGGGACCGGACGCGGACATACTAGTTGGCAATTCGTTGCCGCTAAGGAACATCCCTCCTGGAACGTTGGTCCACAATGTGGAACTTCGGCCTGGCAAGGGCGGCCAGATGGGCCGCGCGGCAGGTGCGGAAATCCGCTTGGTGTCCCGCGAAGGTAGCTACGCGCTATTGAAATTGCCGTCTGGCGAGGTGCGTCGTGTGTTGGTCGAGTGCACTGCGACGATTGGTCGCGTGGGTAACGTTGACCACCAGAACGAGAAATTAGGTAAGGCTGGCCGAGCCCGCTGGAAGGGGCGGCGGCCGCATAACCGTGGCGTTACGATGAACCCGGTTGATCACCCGCATGGCGGCGGCGAAGGCCGTACCTCGGGCGGTCGGAATCCTGTGACTCCGTGGGGTCGTCCGACTCGCGGTTATAAGACGAGGAACAATCCTCGTACGGATAAGTTCATCGTGACGAAACGCGGACAGAAGAAGTAGGTCTGAGGAGCTGCAGAGTTAACCAATGGGGCGTTCACTAAAAAAGGGACCGTTTTACGACGAGCATCTCGATGCCAAGGTCCAGGCCGCAATCGAGAAGGGCGACCGCAAGGTGATCAAGACTTGGTCGCGGCGTTCCACGATTTTGCCCGAATGGGTGAATCACACGATCGCGGTGCATAACGGGCGTAAGTTCATCCCGGTGTTCGTCACGGAGAACATGGTGGGGCACAAACTCGGTGAGTTTGCTGCGACCCGCACCTTCCGTGGGCACACTGGCGGGAAGGCAAGGTAGGCGAGCATGACGGCTACGGCGAAAGCAAAGTACATACGGGTGTCGCCTCAAAAGGCGAGGCTGGTCGTGGATCTGATCCGCGGGCTTCCCGTGGGAGACGCACTTGTGCGTCTGAGTGTGACCAATAAGAGAGTCGCGCCAACTGTCGAGAAGGTGTTGCAGTCAGCCATCGCGAACGCCGAGGATTTATGGGACGCCGACCGCGACGAACTGACCGTATCTGAGATACGCGTCGATGAGGGGCCGCGGCTGAAGCGTCTGCGCCCTGCGCCAATGGGTCGTGCGTTCCGTTATCTGCATCGCATGAGTCATATCGTTGTAACGGTCTCCGACGGCAATGATGCCGCGGAAGACACCACATCCGCGGAGACGGAAGAGTAAGCGCATGGGTCAAAAAGTTCATCCGTACGGATTTCGCCTGGGCTACACGAAGACTTGGCGTTCGCGCTGGTTCGCGAGTCACGGCTATGCCGACCTCGTCGCCGAAGACCAGCAGATCAAAGATCAGCTGCGTAAGCGCCTGCGCCCTGCTGGGATCAGTTCGATCGAGATTGATCGACCGGGCAACAAGCTGAAGATTACGATTCGCACTGCGCGACCCGGTATTATCATCGGTCGCCGCGGGTCTGAGATCGAGAAGCTGAAGAGCGATCTACAGAAAAAGACGGATCGCGAGATCTATATCGATATCCAAGAAGTGCATCGCCCCGAGCTTGATGCACAGTTGGTGGCCGAGTCGGTCGCGATGCAGATTGAGAAGCGTGTGATGTTCCGGCGCGCCATGCGTAAGGCTGTCGATTCAGCCCAGCGTTTCGGCTGCAAGGGCATCAAGGTCTGGGTCGCCGGTCGTTTGAACGGCAATGAGATCGCCCGACGCGAGTGGTACCTGCAGGGGCGTTTGCCGCTACAGACCCTCCGTGCGGATATTGATTACGGCTTCTGCGAAGCGCACACGACGTACGGAATTATCGGCGTCAAGTGCTGGATCTATCGCGGCGAGATTATCGATGGCAAGTCGACGGGTGAGCTAGAGCCCCCGAAGCGCCGTCAGCCTGCCCGTCGTCCGACTGCTGATCGTGGCTACCAGCCAGCTCCGCAAGCTGCCGCACCTGCCGCTGCGGCTCCGGTCGCGACCGCACCAGCGGCTGAAGCGGCGCCTGTAGCTGCACCAGTCGAGGCTGCCCCGGTTGAGGTGGCACCGGTTGCACCGGTCGCGCCAGTGGTCGAAGAGCCAACAGCGGGTTCGCCGCTACGTCCACCGGTTGCACCGGCGAAGGAAGAGACCGAGGGCGATAGCTAGCGCTTAGGCCGAGAGATAAAGGGTATTTGTCATGTTGATGCCTCGCAAAGTTAAGCACCGTAAGGTCCAACGCGGTAACCGCCGCGGCAAGGCCTATCGCGGTTCCAGCTTGTCGTTTGGCGACTATGGATTGAAGGCACTAGAGCCTGCCTGGGTCACGGATCGTCAAATCGAGGCCGCCCGCATCGCGATCAATCGCCACGTGAAGCGCGGCGCGAAGCTGTGGATTCGGATCTTTCCGCATAAGCCGATTACGAAGAAGCCCGCGGAAGTCCGAATGGGTAAAGGTAAAGGGGCTCCGGATCAGTGGGTTGCGGTGGTGAAGCCGGGCAGGATTTTGTTTGAGCTTGAGGGCGTGCCAGAGCCACTGGCGCGGCGGGCATTGGAGCTCGCTGCCCGGAAGCTGTCGGTACCAGTGAAGTTCGTCAGTCGCGAGGGCGGGGAGTTAAGGGCGTGAAGGCTGAAGAATTCAAGCAGTTGAACTCAGACGAGTTGGACCAGAAGGAGACCGAGATCCGCGAGCAACTGTTTCGCCTGCGATTTCAGCTCTCGATGGGGCAAGCCGACGGAGTCAAGAAGTACCGCGTGCTCAAGAAGGATCTGGCGCGATTGTTAACGGTGCGCGCCGAGCAGGCAGCGCAGGTGGAGGCGTAGGGCGATGAGTAAGGAACGCAACACGCACAAGCAGACGAAAGTCGGCCAGGTCATATCGACCAACATGCAGAAGACGATCGTTGTACAGGTTGAGCGCCGCGTGCCGCACCCGCTGTACCGTCGCATCGTGAGCAAACGGAAGAAGTTCCACGCTCATGACGAGACCGGTGAAGCTCGGGTAGGTGATCGCGTAACGATTACCGAGTGTCGTCCGCTGTCGAAGACGAAGAGTTGGAAATTGACAGAGGTTTTGCATCGTGCTGCTCAGGTTGATCTGAGTGGATCTGGCGAATAGCGCTACTGGCTAGCCAGGGAAACAAGAGAAGGAAGCAACACTCATGATCGGAATGCAAACTCGGCTCGACGTAGCCGACAACTCGGGGGCGCGCAAGCTGCAGGTAATTCTGCCGCGTGGTGGCCAGGTCGGCGCCAAAGCCGGACTGGGTGACGTCGTCACCGCGTCGGTAAAAGAAGCTGCTCCGAATGGCAACGTCAAGAAGGGCGAAGTGGTGAGAGCGGTGATTGTCCGGATGCGCAAAGAGGCGCGTCGGAAGGACGGCACCTATATACGGTTCGATCAGAACGCGGCAGTGTTGATCAATGATTTGGACGAGCCGATTGGCACGCGCGTCTTTGGTCCGGTGGCCCGCGAACTCCGCGACAAGCGCTTTATGCGAATTGTGTCGCTCGCACCGGAAGTGATCTAGGCAGGGAATCGAAAGATGCCAGCGCAGAAACAACAAGCGAGTAATGTGCGGACGCGAATCGTCCGTGAAGATATCGTCGAGGCGATCGCCGGCCGTTCGAAAGGCAAGCGTGGTCGTGTGCTTGATATCGACCGCAAGCGTGGACGGGTCTTGGTCGAGCACTTGATGATGGTCAAGAAGCACGTCAAGCCCAACCCGCAGAAACAGATCAAGGGCGGCATCGCGGAGCGCGAAGCGTATTTCGATCTCTCGAACGTCATGATCGTATGCCCCGATGATGGTCCCGTGCGAATCGGGACCTCGGTGGGCGACGACGGAACGAGAACGCGAGTTTGCCGCAAATGTGGCAAGCCGCTCGAAAAGAAGAAGGCGAAGTAAGCAGATGCCGACTCCAAGGCTACAGACCAAGTACCAGGATGAGATCGCTCCGGCGCTCCTGGAAGAGTTCAAGTATTCGAGCCCGATGGCGACGCCGAAAATCGTCTGCATCAAGCTGAACATGGGCCTGGGCGAAGCTTCGCAGAACGCTCGCCTGATGGATCCGGCTGTCGCGGAACTCACGGCGATTGCGGGCCAGCGCCCGATCGTGACGAAGGCGCGCAAATCGATCGCCGCCTTCAAGCTCCGCGAGGGGCAGCCGGTTGGTTGCTGTGTCACGTTGCGCGGCGATAGGATGTACGAGTTTCTCGACCGTCTGATCTCGGTCGCGTTGCCCCGTGTTCGTGATTTTCGTGGTATCGGTCCGAAGTCATTTGATGGTCGCGGCAACTACACGCTGGGTGTACGCGAGCACACGATCTTTCCAGAGATCGACTATACGAAGACCGAGAACCTGAAGGGCTTGAACGTGACGATCGTCACGACAGCTAAGAAGGACGCCGAGGCGTTGAGTATGTTGCGGCGATTCGGGATGCCGTTCCGCAAGTAGGTAGGGAGAGTAATGGCAACCCAAGCCAAGATGGCGCGAGAGCGCAAGAAACTGAAGTTCAAGGTACGTCACCGGAATCGGTGCCGCAGGTGTGGTCGTCCGCGCGGTTATATCCGCAAGTTTGAGATGTGCCGCCTGTGTGTGCGTCAGCTGGCGTTGCTGGGTGAGTTGCCTGGCGTGACGAAGTCGAGCTGGTAGGGAGAGGGTTCAGAGAGATGATGAGTGATCCCATCGCCGACATGTTGACGCGCATTCGCAACGCGATGAATGCCGGTCATCCCAAGGCGGAGATTCCTGCCTCCAAGGTCAAGATCGAGATGGCTCGCATCTTGAAACAGGAAGGCTTTGTAGCGAACTACCGTGTTGCTGACGAGGACGGTAAGCGCACCATTAAGGTGTACCTGAAGTACCGACCCGATAGCCGACCGGTAATCACCAAGCTGGAGCGTGTGTCCAAGCCTGGCCGTCGGGTCTACACCGATGCTGGCCATGTGCCGAAGGTCATCGGCGGTATGGGGATCAATATTTTGACGACCTCCCGCGGCGTCATGACGGGCAAGCAAGCCCGGAAAACGGGCGTCGGCGGCGAAGTCCTCTGCAACGTGTACTAAGCCATGTCGAGAATTGGAATTTTACCGGTGACTACCCCTGATGGGGTGCAGATCGAGATTGAGCCCGGATTGCTCCGAGCCAAAGGGCCGAAGGGCGAGTTGACCTCTCCGATTCCTGAAGGAATCGAGGCGAAGCTTGAAGATGGTTCGATCGTCTTCACCCGTCAGGCTGACGAATACTCTGCGAAACACGGGTTGGCGCGAGCACTCGCCGCGAACGTGGTGCAAGGGGTTACGGCGGGCTTCAAGAAGAACTTGGAGATCGTCGGAATCGGATACCGCGCTTTTGTGTCGGGTAATGTGGCTACCTTTAACCTGGGGTACTCCCACTCGATTGAAGTGGTCATGCCTGAGGGTATTGAAATCAAGATCGAGCAGAACACCAAGATTGAGGTGTCAGGCGCCGACAAGCAGAAAGTGGGACAGGTAGCCGCTGTGATCCGCAGCCTGCGCAAGCCGGACCCGTACAAGCAGAAGGGTGTCCGCTACGCGGGTGAGATCCTCCGCAAGAAAGAAGGCAAGACCGGCGCCAAGTAGTAGCGCTAGGAGTATTAGACAGCGATGTATACGCCTCCGAATCGTCGAGAGATCCGCGCCAACGTCCATCGTCGGATCCGCGCCCAACTGCGCGGCACTGCCGAGCGGCCCCGTTTGGCTGTGTTTCGCTCGCCCAAGCACATTTACGCGCAGGTCATCGACGACCTGGCAGGGCGCACGCTGGTCTCAGCCTCGACTCGCGAGGGCGACCTCAAGGGTTCTTACGGCGGCAACGCTGGAGCGGCCGAAAAGGTGGGCGCGCTCGTCGCGAATCGGGCAAAGGATGCTGGCATCGAAGCGGTTGTATTTGACCGCGGTGGACACAGATATCACGGTCGCGTGAAGGCATTGGCTGATGCCGCACGTGAGGGCGGACTAAGGTTCTAGGGGCAGTCGGGAGATCGTAGGCGAAATGGCAGAGCAACGCGAAATTATCGATCCGACAGACTTGAACCTGACTGAACAGGTCGTGTCTATCAACCGCGTCACGAAAGTGGTCAAGGGCGGCAAGAACATGAGCTTTGTGGCTCTGGTTGTCGTTGGCGACCCCTCGCAGAACGTCGTCGGTTACGCCAAGGGAAAGGCCAAGGAAGTTCCCTCGGCCATCCGTAAGGCGATTGAGAGGGCGAAGAAGAATCTGGTGCGGGTCAACACGCTTGAGCACACCATTCCGCACGAGGTCATGGGTGTCTTTGGCGCTGGACGCGTGATGTTGAAGCCAGCTCGCGACGGTAAGGGAACGGTTGCTGGCGGTGCGGTACGTGCCGTGGTCGAAGCGGCAGGCATTCATAACGTCTTGACGAAGTCGATCGGTAGCAAGAATCCGCACAACGTGATCCGAGCGACCTTCGACGGCCTGCGGCAGCTGCGCGACAAATCGGAAGTGGCGACGCTGCGCGGTATTGATGTGGCGAACCTGTAGGAGCGGACGATATGGCGGCGACGAAGACAGTTAAGATCAGGCTGGTCCGCAGCACGATCGGCGCACCCGCTAAGGTTCGCAAGGTTGCGCAAGTGGGACTAGGTTTGCGGCGCATCGACCAATCGGTTGTGCGTCCAGATGATGATGCGACCCGTGGCATGATCGCCAAGGTGGTCCATCTCGTCGAGGTGACGCGATGAATCTGAGTAGTTTGAGACCTCCTGAAGGGTCGACGAAAAAGCGGAAGCGTATCGGTCGCGGCCCCGGATCTGGAACCGGTAAGACGGCTGGTCGCGGTGAGAACGGTCAACGGTCGCGGTCCGGCTTTAGCCGCCGCTACGGTTTTGAGGGCGGCCAGATGCCGCTCGTGCGTCGCGTACCCAAGCGTGGATTTCACAACGCATTCCGCAAAGAGTTCGCCGTGATCAACCTGGACCGCCTGAACGAACTCGAAGGCACCGACTTCACGCCCGCCATACTGGTAGAGAATCGAGTCGTCCGCAATCTTCGCTCGGGACTAAAGGTCCTCGGCGACGGTGAGATTACGCGCGCCATCAACGTATCGGCGCACCGTATCTCGAAGTCGGCGCAAGAGAAGATCGAAGCGGCCGGTGGCAAGGTCACGATGATTGACGAGCCGGTCAGGCGTCATCGTCAGCCGAAGGTGGAAGAACCCGTGGTGGAGACCCCGGCCCCGAAAGCAAGGAAGAAGGCGTCCAAGAAGGACTCCTAGCAACGGACGTTATCGATGAATAAGGTTCTTGAGGCGATTGCGAACGTATTCCGTATTCCGGACCTGCGTCGGCGTATTTTCTTTACGCTGAGCATGCTCGCAATCTATCGTCTGGGTGGTCATATCCCAACGCCGGGCGTGAATACGGCCGAGATGCAACAGCTGTTCGAGCAAGCCGCGGGCACCGCATTGGGATTTATCGACCTCTTCTCCGGCGGTCAGATGTCGCAGTTGACGATCTTCGCCTTGGGCATCATGCCCTACATTACGGCGTCAATCATCCTGCAGTTGATGACAATCGTCGTCCCCACTCTCGCTAAGTTACAGAAAGAAGGCGAGTTAGGTCGTCGAAAGATTACGCAGTGGACGCGCTATCTCACGATTCTTCTTTCCATCGCCCAGTCGATGACGATTGCAGGCGTCGTGCAGAGTTCTGGCTTGGCCTACAACCCAGGCCTTTCGTTCACCCTGATGACGATCCTGACCCTAACGACGGGCACTGCCTTCGTGATGTGGCTCGGTGAGCAAATTACCGAGCGCGGCATTGGCAACGGGATGAGCCTCATCATCTTCGCTGGCATCGTTACCGGGCTACCCGGTGCGATCTTGAACCTGTACGAGAACGTTTTCGTCACCGGCGAATGGAACATGATTCAGCTGTTCCTGATCTTGGGCTTCATGGTCGTGGTCGTCGCCTTCATCGTGTTTGTCGAGCGCGGCGAGCGCCGAATTCCGGTGCAGTACGCCCGCCGCATGGTCGGGCGTCGCATGATGGGCGGCCAGTCGACGCACCTACCGCTGAAGGTCAACTCCGGCGGCGTGATCCCGGTGATCTTCGCCTCGTCGATGTTGGCCTTCCCGCAGACGCTTGGTCTAGTGGTGCAGGATAGCCCCTATCTGGCCAACCTGCTGGCGACGATCGCCTACGGCGAGCCGCTCTACGAGCTGCTCTACGTGACGATGATCGTATTTTTCTGCTTCTTCTATGTGTCGATTATCTTCAATCCACAGGAAGTAGCTGATAACATGCGGAAGTATGGTGGGTTCGTGCCGGGTATCCGCTCGGGCAAGCCCACCGCTGCTCACATCAACAGTATTCTCACGAAGATAACTATGGTGGGTGGCTTGTACCTCGCCCTGATCTCGGTGATACCGGACTTTTTGATTGCTGGCGTACGGATTCATCACGTACCGCTGATTGGGGATTGGGCAGACGGAGCATTGCCGCGCTGGTTCCTCGACGGTTTGAACGTGAATTTTTACTTTGGTGGTACTTCATTGCTGATTGTCGTAGGCGTCGCAATGGATACCGTCAACCAGGTCGAGGCGCAGTTGGTCATGCGTCACTATGAAGGGTTTACGCCGCGAGCCGGAAGGATTCGCGGTCGGCGTTCGTTAGCTTAGGCGGCGGACGAGAGAAGGTGGCGACGGTAGTGGGTAGGCGACGGAACGTTGGAGCATGATCATTCGGAAGAGCCCTAGTGAGCTCAAGAAGATGCGCTCGGCCAGCCGCCTGGTCGCTGAGATACTGGATGAGATGCACCAACTGGTGAAGCCGGGCATCTCGACCATGGAACTTGAGGTCGTTGCCGAGAAGAGAGTGTTAGAGGCAGGAGCGAAGTCGGCGTTTAAGGGATACTACGTCCCAGCCGCGGGCAGCCGCTTCCCTTGTGTGTTGTGTACGTCGATTAACGAGGAGGTCGTCCACGGAATACCGTCGAAGAAACGGATTCTCGAAGAGGGCGACATCGTCAAGATTGACGTCGGCGTTCAGATCGAAGGTTACTTCGGCGACTCGGCCACCACGGTGGCTGTCGGTGAGGTGAGCGAAGAAAAGACGCGGTTGATGGAAGTGACGAAGAAGTCACTTGAGTTATCGATCGAACAGATGGTTCCTGGGAACCGCTTGTTTGATGTTTGTGGAGCCGTCGAGCGGCATGTCGAGGGAGCAGGGTTTACGATTGTGCGCGAGTTTGTCGGGCACGGAATCGGGACTGAGCTCCACGAAGAGCCGCACGTGCCAAACTATGTCAACCATAAGATGCGGAATCCGCGTCTGAGGGAAGGCATGGTTTTTGCCATCGAGCCGATGGTTAGCGCGGGCAAGCCGGAGACGCATGTGTTGGAGGATCGTTGGACAGCGGTTACGAGTGATGGATCCGCAGCCGCTCATTTTGAGCATACGGTTGCGATTACGGAGAAGGGTCCGTGGATTCTGACGACTCTGTAGGCAAGAGCGGAAACGTACGAGGCGAAGTGATTGAAGAGTTGCCAAGTGCCTTATACCGAATCGCGCTGAGTGATCGACGAGAGATATTGGCTGGCGTCGCCGAAAGACGCGGAATGAGTTTTTTGAGGTTGATGCCGGGCGATCACGTCAAAGTCCGGCTGTCGCCTCACGATGATCGACGCGGACGAATTGTTGGAAAGGATTCGAAATGAAAGTCAGAGCATCGGTTAAGGCACTTTGTAAGAACTGTAAGGTCATCCGCCGACACGGCGTGGTGCGCGTGATCTGTAAGACGACGCCAAAGCACAAGCAGCGGCAGGGTTAAGGATTCTCGAGAGGGCTATATGGCACGTTTGGAAGGCGTCGACATACCGGACAACAAGCGAGCAGAAGTCTCGCTGACTTATATCTACGGGATTGGGTCGACCCGCGCGCGGTCGCTTCTGTATCGGGCGGGTATTTCGTTCGACAAGAAGATGGGCGAGCTCGATGACCGCGAGACCACTGCGCTGAGAACCTTGCTCGAAGAGGAAGGCGCCGTCGAGGGTGACTTGCGGAAAGAGGTAGCACTCAACATCCGCCGCCTCATGGAAATCGGTTGCTACCGTGGCCTGCGGCATCGTCGCGGTCTACCTGTTCGCGGTCAGCGCACGCACACAAATGCGCGCACCCGCAAGGGCCCCCGCAAGGGTCAGGTCGCCAACAAGAAGAAAGTCTAAGTAAGTAGAGCGTACTGAGAAAGATTGATGGCTAAAGCGAAAGGCAAGGGCAAGAAGAAGACCAAGAATCGGGTGAAGAAGAATATCCCTTTGGGGATCGCCCACATTCAGGCCACGTTCAATAACACGATCGTGACGATTACGGACCCCGAAGGTGGAGCAATCAGCTGGTCGAGCGCTGGCTCGCTCGGCTTCCGTGGCTCGCAAAAAGGAACGCCGTTCGCGGCCCAGCAGGCGAGCATGACAGCTATCAACGCTGCCCGAGAGCATGGTATTCGTGCCGTTACGGTGCGGATCAAAGGTCCCGGTGGTGGTCGGGAGTCAGCGATTCGCGCCATCGGCGCTGCTGGCATTCAAGTAAGAGCGATTCGTGATGTTACGCCGATTCCACACAACGGTTGTCGGCCGCCGAAGCGGCGCCGGGTCTGAGTTGGAATAGGGAAGGTTTTCAATGGCGAGAAACAGAGGACCGGTACTCAGGAGATCGCGCCGAGTTGGCTTGGCGCTCGATCCGAAGTCCGAAAGATTACTAGACAGGCGGCCGAATCCGCCGGGACAGGTCAAGCGAGGCCGCCGTCCGCGGAAGATGTCGAACTTCGGCACGCAGCTGCAAGAGAAGCAGCGCGCGCGCTTTATGTACGACGTGCTTGAGAAACAGTTCCGGCGTTACTACGCACGGGCCGAGCGCCTGAAGGGTGTTGTGGGCGACAACCTGCTCAGTTTGTTGGAGCAGCGCCTGGATAACGTCGTCTTTCGATTGGGTTTCGCGATGACACGGCGGATGGCACGTCAGATCGTCAACCACGGACACCTTGAGGTGAACGGTGGAAAGGTCGATATTCCGTCCTATCAGGTACAAGCGGGTGACATCATCCGGATTCGCGAGAAGAGCCGCGAGCATGGCGGCATCATGATAGCGATGGATACGCCCGCTGCTTCTCTGCTTCCGAGTTGGCTTGAGGCCGATCCGGAGCACTATCAGGGTCGCGTGATTGGTACGCCCAGCAAGGATGATCTGAATCAAACCCAGATCAACGCTCAGCTCATCGTCGAGATGTACTCTCGGTAAGAACGAAATCGGGGCCGCGCCGAAGATCTTCTTCGGTCACGCGGTTCCACCTGGGGCGCTAGCGCCCGCGGTGGTCCTGGACCGCCGAACGCGAAGAGGAACGACAACAGGCATGTGGAAGGGATTTCAAAAGCCAAAGCGTCTGGCGGTCGATCCGGACACTCTGACCGCTAGCTACGGTCATTTTACGGCACAGCCGTTTGAACGTGGATTCGGAACGACGATTGGGAACTCGATCCGTCGGGCGTTGCTTAGCTCCATCGAGGGAGCCGCAATTACGGCCGTCAAGATTGAGGGTGTCTCCCATGAGTTCAGCCCGATCCCCGGAGTGACCGAGGACGCGGCCGACATCATCTTAAACCTCAAGCAGATTCCGCTGAAGTTGTACAGTGACGAGCCGCGCACCATCCGGCTCCGCGCAACCGAAGCGGGCGAGGTTTTCTCCGGTCAAATTGAGGTCGACTCCGAGGTCGAGATTCTCGATCCGAACATCTACCTGACGACGGTCGCCGAAGGCGGACTGCTCGACGTGGAGATGCGTGTCAAGGTCGGTCGCGGTTACGTCAGCGCCGAAAAGAACTTTGACGAAGAACTACCGATGGGCTATATCCCCGTCGACTCGGTTCATTCGCCGGTTCGCAAGGTGAACTTCACCGTTGACCAAGCACGTATCGGCCAGATGACCGATTACGACAAGCTGAACCTTGAGGTTCGGACCAACGGTGCCGTGAGCCCACAGGATGCCATTGGATTGGCCGCGAAGTTGATCAAAGATCACATGAGCATCTTTATCAACTTTGAGGAAGAGACTGCCGTTGAAGAGCAACCCGTCGACGCGACGGCAGAGCGCTACAACGAGAACCTCAATCGCTCGGTCGAAGAGTTGGAACTCTCGGTGCGGTCATACAACTGCCTCAAGAACGCCAACATACAGACGATCGGCGATCTGGTTGTTCGCAGCGAGTCCGACATGCTAAAGACGAAGAACTTTGGTCGCAAGTCGCTCAACGAGATCAAAGAGATCTTGGGTGGCATGGGCCTCGGTTTAGGAATGCGCTTTGACGAACAAGGCCGATTGATTGCTCTCGAAGGCGTCGGTGAGGAAGAAGAACTCTAGACCTGCGGTTTTGCTGGAGACGAGGACGGTTATATGCGGCACAGGATAGGCGGGTTTAAGTTAGACCGCGACGGTTCGGGTCGACGTGCGTTGCTGCGCGGATTGACGACGAGCATTATTTTAGAAGATCGGATCAAGACCACGGTCACCAAGGCCAAGGCAGTTCGCCCTAAGGTCGAGAAGATGATTACGCTCGCGAAGCGTGACACGCTGCATTCACGGCGGCAGGCTGCGGCGTTCTTGTTGTCCGACGACGCAGTGAAGAAGTTGTTCGATACGATCGGGCCTCGCTTTGCTGAGCGCCCGGGTGGCTATACGCGTATCATGCGCGTCGGCTTCCGCAAGGGCGATGGTGCTGAAGAGGCCATCATCGAATTGCTGGGTTCCGAGGTAAAGAAGCGTGCTGAAGAGCGTCGCCGACGTAAGGAAGAACGCATCAAACAACAGCAGGAGCAAAGCGAAGAGGTCGAAGCTGCCGCTGCCAACTAGGTCGCAGCGATACCGACAGACAAAACGCAAGGGCGGACAGCGATGTCCGCCCTTTTGCATTCCCGTCCAGGTGCTACGCATGGTGGCAAGATCCTAGAATAAAATGATGCAGTCTTATCGAGCGGCAGCTGCTGCGGTGCTCTTGGTGCTCGGACTCAGTGCCTGTGACAACGTTGCTGACGGTGGGGTCGCGGCCATCGTCAACGGCTATCGCATCACCTACGACGAACTAGACGACTACCAGGAGCAGCAGATGCCTGGCCAAGACGCGCCACCCAGCGAAGAGCAGGCGCGTATGTTGCGATTGAATTTGCTGCGTGAGATGATCGATCGGCAGATCCTGTTGCAGAAGGCGGAAAGTTACGGGCTGGCGGCCGTTGACGATGAAGTAGATGCCCTCTTCCTTGAATTCCGCACCCCATTTCCGTCCGATGAAGAATTCGAGGGTTCGCTCAGGGAGCGTGGGCTATCTCTAGCCGAACTGCGCGTCTCCATTCGGCGGAACCTCGCGATTGAGAAACTGTTCAACCGTGAAATCACCTCACGCGTCGCCGTCTCTGAGCTGGAGCTGCAGCAATACTACGAAGAAAACCGAGCGAGCTTCAGCCGTCCCGAGCCGCAGCTTCACTTGGCCCAGATTCTTGTCACCGCGACCACCGAGTCGCCACCGCCTAACCTGCTGAATGACGATGCCACCGACCGCAAGGCCGCTTCAGAAAAGATCACGATGCTCGCTGAGCGCCTGGCAACCAACGAGGCGTTCGACACTCTAGCGCAGAACTATTCCGAAGACCCGGCATCGGCCTCAAGCGGGGGAGACCTGGGTTTTATTCCGCAGTCGTCTCTTGAGAAGGCGCCAGTAGCTCTCCGGCGTGTGGTTGCGGCACTTTCTCCGGGTGAGACGTCTCCGGTAGTGGAGATCGACGGAGAGTTCCGTATCATCCATCTTATTTCGCGCCAGCCTGCCGGCCTGAGGGATTTCTCGGACCCGAGCGTGCAGCAGGAGATCCGTGAGACCTTGCTCAATCGCAAAGATCAGCTTCTGCGTTCCGCCTTCTTGGAAGTCTCGCGCAGCGAGGCGCGAGTCGAGAATCTTCTCGCGAAGAGAATAGTCGAGGAATATGGCCTGTCTAATTAGGCAGGCTACTTTTTCGCCTGGGACGTTAACGTCTCAATGCCGACCAAATCCGTCGGATAGTTGCCCGTGTAACAGGCGTAGCAGCAATCGCCCGCTAGATCGCCCATCGATTTCTTGAGCCCTTCGAGCGACAGATAGGCCAACGAGTCAGCACCGGTGAATTCACGGATCTGCTCGATCGTTTGGTTTGCTCCGATCAGTTCCGCGGTCGAAGGAGTATCGACCCCGTAGTAGCACGAGCCGATCGTCGGCGGGCAAGAGATTCGTAGATGAATCTCTTTGGCTCCGAACTCACGCATCAGCCGAACGATCTTCCGCGAGGTGGTTCCCCTGACGAGCGAGTCGTCCACTAGAACCACGCGCTGCCCCTCGACGAGGTGCCGAACCGGATTCAGTTTCTGACGCACCCGAAAATCGCGCATCGTCTGCTGGGGCTCAATAAAGGTCCGGCCCACGTAGTGGTTGCGGATCAGGCCCGGTCGATACGGTAGCCCCGACTCGGCCGCATAGCCTATCGCTGCTGGCACACCAGAATCGGGGACCGCGATGACGCAGTCCGCCGGTACCGGGCTCTCTCTCGCCAAAGTACGCCCCAATATCTCACGCGTCTGCGAAACGGGCCGCCCGTACACCCGCGAGTCAGGTCGAGAAAAATAGACGTGCTCGAAGACGCATTGGGCACGATCCAACTCTGGAGCGAAACGCTCTCGCGACATACCTTCGTCCGAGACGATGATCATCTCACCCGGATGCACTTCATCAATCAATTCAGCTTGGATCAGATCAAAGGCACAGGTCTCGGACGCAAACACGTACGCGGTAGAGCCATCGGGTGCCGTCATTTGACCGACCGACAGAGGCCGGAAGCCCCGCTGGTCCCGCGCCACGATCAGCCGGTCCTTAGCGAGCAGTACTAGAGAGTAGGCGCCCTCCAGCCGCAGCAAAGACTCGCGTAGCGCTTGGCTCAGCGTCGTCTCGCGGGATCGCGCCATCAGGTGCGGAATGACCTCCGTATCGCTCGTCGCTTGGAAGATCGATCCCGAATCTTCCAGCTCCTTCCGTAACTCCCAGCCGTTTGTTAGATTGCCATTATGGGCCACGGCGAGAGGGCCTTTGGAGCACTGCACCGAGAACGGCTGAGCGTTCTTGCCAGCACTCGGTCCCGCAGTGGAGTAGCGCGTGTGTCCGATAGCGGCATCGCCAGTCAGCTTGTCGAGTTCGGCTTCGGTGAAGAGCTCGCGCACGAGACCCATGCCCTTGTGCGTGTGAAGGATCTCACCATCGCGGGTAACGATCCCGCAACTCTCCTGGCCGCGGTGTTGCAGCGCGTACAACCCTAGGTAGGCCAGCTTGGCCGCTTCCGGGTGGCCCCAGATGCCGAACACTCCACATTCGTCGTGGAAGTGATCGTCGTCGATGTCCTCACCAAGGATGTGAGTTTCGAGATCGTCCTCTTGCATCATGACTTCAACATCCCTACAAGTGCAGTATCCCAACCCTCATAGAGCGATCCGACCGATGACTCGAACAGCAGCGTGCCGTTGACGCGGAAGCTCAGCTTCGGATCGTCGGTAGTTCGACCAATCACCACCGCTGGGGCTCCGTGCTCTTGAGCGAGCCGTTCGACATTACTTAGATTAGATGTATCAATTGAGACAACGATTCGCGACGGCGATTCGTGGAACAGAAGCGCGGCCAACGGGGCGTCGCTATCGACGGAGATCTCAGCGCCGAACCGTGTCTCCCCAAAGCAACTCTCCGCGATCGAAATCGCCAACCCGCCATCGCTAACGTCATGCACCGATTCCGCCAGGTCCGCTTCGACGATCTTTCTCACCGTCGCTTGCACCGCCTTCTCGAACTCCATGTCGAGCGCGGGCGGCAAGCCCCAAACTTCCTTTGTGATCTCTTTCGAGTACTGCGTGGACCCGAATCGACGGTCGAGTTGATCGTCCTCGCCAGGTAGCAAGCCGCCAATCAGCACCAACGTCTTTCCACCCGACTGATACGTCGTACCTGCCGGACGATTCATGTGCGGTAGTACACCCACCATGCCCATCACCGGCGTGGGGTAGATCCCCGTACCCAGAGTCTCGTTGTAAAGACTCACATTGCCGCCGGTAATCGGCGCATTGAAGGCTATGCAGGCCTCGCCAATACCTTTGATGGCTGCCACCAGCTGCGCCATGATCTCCGGTTTCTCCGGGTTGCCAAAGTTCAGGCAGTTGGTTGCGCCGACCGCTTCCGCTCCGACCGTCGCCAGGTTGCGGCAACACTCGGCAACCGCCAGCTTCGCACCTTCCTTCGGGTCGAGCACACAGTAGCGTCCGTTGCCGTCGAGTGACATCACCAGCGACACACCAGCCTCTTTCACACGCACAACCGCTGCGTCGTGACCAGGGCCGACCGTCGTGTTGGTCCGGACTTGGTAGTCGTATTGTTCATAGATCCAGCGCTTCGAACAGATATCCGGCGCCGCAAGCAGCTGCTCTAGCGCCGCCTTAGCCGCTTCACCGTCGATCTCGGGTACACCGGGTCCGTCGAGCGGGTGTGGACGGTAGGGCGTCGTGTACGGCCTGTCGTAAAGCGGCGCATCGTCGGTGAGGAAAGAGTTCTCCAACTCCACCACAACCTCGCCATGATTCTTCACTCGCAGTAGTCCGTCGTCGGTGACGGTGCCAACTTCTGCTGCGTCAAGTCCCCACTTATTGAACACACGGAAAACTTCGTCTTCGCGACCACGCTCGGCGACAAGCAGCATTCGCTCTTGCGACTCCGAGAGCATGATGTCGTAAGGCGTCATGTCGGCTTCGCGCTGGGGCACCAGTGACAGGTCGATCTCGACGCCCGCGCCCGTGCGTCCGCCCATCTCGCACGTCGAGCAGGTGAGACCCGCGGCACCCATGTCCTGGATGCCCAAAATCGCACCGGTCTTCATCGCTTCGAGGCAAGCTTCCAACAGCAGCTTCTCCAAGAACGGATCCCCGACCTGTACATTCGGACGCTTCGCCTCGGAGTCTTCACTAAACTCTTCTGACGCCATTGAGGCACCCTTGATGCCATCTTTCCCCGTCTTCGCCCCGACATATATCACCGGGTTGCCGACGCCAGTTGCCTGTCCAAAGAAGATTTCGTCGCTCTTGAAAATCCCAAGCGCGTAAGCGTTGACGAGCGGGTTGCCGCTGTAACCGGGCTCAAAGACACACTCGCCGCCGATGGTCGGCACACCAAAGCAGTTGCCGTAGTTGCCGACGCCACCCACGACACCCTCAACCGTGTGACGATTGCGAACACCGGTTTCTGGGTCGTCGAGTAGCCCAAACCGTAGCGAATCCATCGCAGCTATCGGCCGCGCGCCCATCGTAAAGATGTCGCGCAAGATACCGCCCACGCCAGTGGTTGCGCCCTGGAAGGGTTCGATGAAGCTGGGGTGGTTGTGCGATTCGATCTTGAACGCAGCCGCCCAGCCGCCACCGATATCGATAATGCCCGCGTTCTCACCCGGCCCCACCAGGATCTTCTCGCCCTTGGTGGGTAGGCCTTTCAGATGTAAGCGTGAAGACTTATAGGAGCAGTGCTCACTCCACATCACGCTGATCACGCCCAGCTCCGTCATCGTCGGTTCACGACCGAGCCGGTCGAGAACGCGATCGTATTCCTCCGTCGTCAGTCCGTGCTCTTTGACGACTTGGGGCGTGATGGATGACATCTTAGATTTAGCGTGCGGTGGCAAGCGAGACAGCGAGTGAACGGAAGATGGCTAGGCCGTCTTCAGACCCCATGGCGGGGTCGGCAACCCGTTCCGGGTGCGGCATCATTCCCATCACATTGCGACCTTCGTTAAGAACGCCTGCGATGTTGCGGGAGGAGCCATTGGGATTGGCCTCTTGCGTCGCATCCCCATTCTCATCGACGTAACGAAATGCAACACCATCTTCGCTCTCTAACTGATCAAGCGTCGCGTCATCGGCAAAGTAGCAACCCTCGCCATGTGCGATTGGGATCGCCAAGAGTCGGTTGGGATCGCACGCGGCAGTGAAAGGCGAACTCGCGGTCTCGACCTTTAGCCGAACCGTCTTGCACGAGAACTTCAGGCTGCGGTTGTGAATCAGCGCACCGGGTAGTAGATGCGACTCGACCAACACTTGGAAGCCGTTGCAGATCCCCATGACCAGTCCGCCCGAATCGGCGAATCGACGGACTGCACCCATGACGGGAGAGAACCGCGAGATGGCTCCCGCACGCAGATGGTCCCCGTAAGAGAAGCCACCGGGGAGTACGATCGCATCGCAGCCCTGAAGGTCTTTGGACTGGTGCCAAATACCTACTGCCTCTTCGCCCAGATTGCGTTCAACCGCATACAGGGCGTCGTGGTCACAGTTTGAGCCGGGGAAGATAACTACGCCGAATTTCATCGCGCGAGAAGAGAAGTGGCGCCCAAAAGCTCAGTGTAGCATTCCCCTAACACCGCCCACCGCTAGCGCGGCGCCAGGCCCGCCTGCGCGGGGCGTGGCCCTTCCGGGGGCTAGCTGCCTCTTTTCCTCCCTCACCCGCTGCCGGGGATCGTCCCCAGAGCACTCCATCCGAGCCACACACGCAAGTGAGCCCCCTGTTCCCACCACACCACTCACCCAGTAGACCCATCTGAGCCCAAAGGGCGGCATCTTCCTAGCCCAGGACGCAAGTCCTGGGTATCCAAACGCCCCCGCCCCCTCTCCCTTCCCACATCAGCACCCTCCGATCCGAGCCGCGAACGCCAGAGAGCGGCCTCCTCCCACATCAAACCCACCACCAACATCGACCCCAGGTCACTGACCCCACATCCGCCAGCCCACCCCACCCCCAACCGAGCCGCGCAGGCCAGTAAGCGGGTTCTCCCCCAGCTGCCAACCCATCCCTTCCCGCTCCCCCAAAAACAATCGACCCACCCGAGCCCAAGTGCGTGAGCACTGGGTCCTAATGCCGCGTCCCACCTCAACACTCGCACCCTGCGACGGCATAACAAGCTCCACGCAAGCCCCCCGCCAAGCACACAAGCCCGCGCTAGCGCGCTACAATCCCACCATCGTGGTCATTGGCTCCTCCATCAGCCATTACCTCATCGTCGAGAAGCTCGGCGAGGGTGGCATGGGTGTCGTCTACAAAGCCGAAGACACCCAGCTCCGCCGAACCGTTGCGTTGAAGTTCCTCCCTCGCGAAACGCTCGACGAGGAAGAGGTCAAAGCCCGTCTGATTCGTGAGGCGCAAGCCGCTGCCGCCCTCGATCACCCCAACATCTGTCAGGTTTTCGGCATCCACGAAGAGGACGGCGAGACCTTCATCGCCATGGCCTACATCGATGGGCCGTCGCTGGCGGAGAAGATCAAGGAGCGCCCGCTGCCGCTGGAGGAAGCCCTCGGCATTGCCGCCCAGATCGGCGAGGGACTACACGAAGCCCATGAGCACGGAGTCGTTCATCGGGACATCAAACCGCAAAACATCCTGCTAACCACCAAAGGCCAGGTGAAGATCCTGGACTTCGGGCTGGCGTCGCTGACAGGACGCTCGAAGCTGACCAAGACCGGGACCACGATGGGCACGCCCGCCTACATGGCGCCGGAGCAACTCGAAGGGAGAAACGTCGATCGCCGTGCGGACGTCTGGGCACTGGGCTGCGTGATGTACGAGATGCTCACGCAGAAGTCTCCGTTCGAGGCGGATTACGAACAGGCAATTGGCTACGGCATTCTCAACGAAGATCCCGAACCGGTGACAGCGCAACGCGCCGGTCTGTCGCCGGAGATCGATCGGCTACTGAGCAAGGCACTGGCCAAGGATCGAGACGAGCGCTACCAACACGCCGACGAGCTGTTGGCGGATCTGGGAGTGCTTCAGAAACAGACTGGGGCTCGGAAGGCGTCGTCGGGCCGCCCGACGATCTCGCGTCCTGCACAGATGACCGGCGCTGTGCCCGCGACGATGACGGCAGGTCAGACGGTGACCCATGCGGAAGCGCTGCCGCCTGACGCCGTGATCGTGCAACGAAGCCGCCAGCTGCTAGTCGAACGGGCTTTCGCCGTCGTCCTAGGCATCGCGTTGCTCGCCCTGGCGTTCGTTTACTTCAGCCAGGCTCCGCCCGAGAAACCCCTGCGACGCTTCTCATTCGTCCCACCTGCCGACATCAACAACGACGACGAAACTGCCAGCCTGGCCCTATCTCCCAACGGTCGGCATATCGCTTACACCACCTCCGGCTCCTCGGGCGGGCTCTGGGTGCAGGATCTCGACCAAGACGAACCGCGCCAACTAGCCGGAACCGAAGGAGCGTATCTGCCGTTCTGGTCCCCCGACAGCGAGTTCATCGCATATGCCGCTGGCAAAGAACTGCGAAAGATCTCCGTGCGAGGCGGCGCCAGCGGGCTTATTTGCCCTCTGCCGAGCCCCACCTTCCGCGAAGGTACTTGGAGCCCGAACGGCGAATCAATCGTCTTCAGCTCCTACGTCAGCAGCGGAGGAATTTTATACAAGACGTCGTCGCAGGGCGGTTCATCCGAGGAGTTCATCACAGCCAGTGAGGTCGATCAGACAGCGACCTCCGTGGCACGACCCCGCTTCGTGCCGGGCGCAGCCGATCAAGTCCTCTTGTTCACGGTCCTCATGGACTCGGCCGTGGAGATGTACGTGCGGAACCTCGATACCGGCCGGACTGCGGCGCTGGGTCTCGGCGACCGGCCCGTCTACTCGACCGCGACCGGTCATCTGATCTATCAGTCGCAAAGGAACATCTACGATCTGTGGGCCCGCCCGTTCTCGCCCGAAACGCTCCAGTTCACCGGCTCCGCCTTCCCCCTGCGGCAGAACGCACGCCAGCCTTCGATCTCGGACGACGGCACGCTGGCGTATCTGGACGGAACCGCCAGGGGCGCTCAGACCCTCGTCTGGATCAGCCGCACCGGCGAGTTGTTGGAGGCCATCGGCCAGCCACAGCCGGACATCGCTCTGCCTGCCCCCTCGCCGGACGGTCAACGGGTCGCCGTAAGGTCTGGGGAGAGCGGGAACGACGACATCTGGATCCACGATCTGATCCGCTCCACCAAGACGCGGTTGACGTTTGAGGATGTGACCGAGGCCAATCCGGCGTGGTCGCCATCGGGGCGGGAGATTGTCTACCGACTCTCCGGATCGCCCAACCGTATCATGCGCCGGGCCGCTGACGGCACCGGCGAGGCCGTTGCGCTGGTTGAGTCAGAGGGCGGTCTGTTCTTCCCCGACTGGTCGCGCGACGGTCGCTATCTGGTCTACTTCGAAGTCAACCCGGAGACGCGATACGATATCCGCTATGTCGAGTTAGGGACCGACGGCGACGTCGGCGAGCCCGTCACGTTTCTCGGCTCGCCCGCCGACGAGTTGTTCCCGAAGCTCTCGCCCGACGGGCGGTTTCTGACTTATAGTTCCAACGAGTCCGGACGCCCCGAGATCTATGTGCGTTCGTTCCCCGGCGGCGACGGCAAGCGGCAAGTGTCAGTAAACGGCGGACAGCAGGCGCGCTGGCGCAGCGACGGCAGAGAGCTGTACTACGTCGAGGGCGACACACTGATGGCGGTCTCGGTCTCGACCGAACCGCCTTTCACTCTGGGGCAGCCGCAACGACTGTTTGAGGCCCCTGGCTTAGTCTTTGCGGCAGGCGGCACCAATGGGGGCTACGACGTCTCCGCCGCCGGCCAACGATTTCTGACGATCGCACCGGTCGAGGCTGCCGACGCCGCGCCCACCACAATCCGCATCGTCCAGAACTGGTACGAAGAGTTCCGCGATCGTGAGTAGTAGCGCCCTCCTCTCTTCAGCCCTGTTGACGGGGCTCCCAGGCTAGGCCAGTCCTTCTAGGGCTGGTAAACCAGCGACACCGGCCCCCTCTTCTCGCAGGCCGTTTCAACGGGCTTACCCATCCCCCACCTCCCCTTCAGGGGAAGAACACTTGACACGGCATGCTACACCTAGGACTAGAAGCGCGCTAGATTTTTGTGAGGTTAGCTAGCGTCCCCAGTCGACGGGGAATCAACCTTCGGTGAGTTGGCCTACCAAAATGCCATCAGCGTAACGAGGGAGCAGTTCCTCAGGGCTAGCCCAATACTTAGGTGCTTCCCCGCTTAGTTGGGATTCACAAACCGCCGTCTGGTGGTCTCGCGGTACCGCAGGGCTACTGGACGGCGGACTAACTCTTCGCAACTCAATTAAAGTAGACATGCCAGCAACAGAGCCGCAACCGTGAGGTTGCGATTTCCTCCCCACACAGGCCGAAGGTCCATCTCGGTCCTAGCGACGCACCCTATCACGATTCCAGTCCCGCGAACCGTCTCCATCAACGCGCGTGCGCCATCCACGGTGATCGGTACGATCGGGACCTGCGCCTCGATCACTTCGTCGAGTGCCCTCCGTCGCAAGTTGTTCCTCCTCAGAAGTTGATGCGAAAGCCAGCACGGACAGTGAAGTGATCCTCCAAGGCCATCCCGTTGAGGCTTTGCACCGCTGGCAGCTGGACGATCCCCTCGACCACCCAGCGCTTGGTTACGTATTGCAAGCCCGGCGCGATATACAGCGTGGTGCCGCCTGAGTCGTGATCCGCGAGACCGCCGATTGCGTTGTTGCCTCGATGAATCAGGTTGCTCTCGATGACGGCGTACAGAAAACCGGGCACGCCGCTGTCGATCTTGCGCGGCCAAATACGGTACTGGAACGAGGCGTCCAGCCGCGCTTCATCGCCGAACTCGAATTCATTGGCTTCCGTATTGATCTTGTAGCTGGTTGCCACGTCGAGTTGGTAAGCGAGCTTCTGATAGGTGACGATCACGCCGCCGAACGGGTCCCACGAACCAGAACCGCGCTGGAGAGTGGGGGGCAAAACGCCCAAGCTGTCGCGATCTTCGTTGTCACCGGTTGGCGTCTCAACTCCTCCGAAGGGGGCGATCCGAAACGTCCGCCCGCGCGCATCATCGCGGTAAACCGTATAGCGGCCGAACAGCCGGGCGTCGCCGATACCGTTCGTGCGGCGCGTGATGCGATCGCCACCCGGAGTGGTGATCTCCAGTCGCTTGTTCAGGTAAGGAACCACTCCAAAGAGCACAAAGTTTCCGTTGACGCCATAGCCAAGCACGGAGACTCCGCCACGCACATCGACATCGCGGTCAGCAGGGTTAAGCTCGCCGTCGCCCGCAGTGAGGTGGAAAAACTGTTGGCGAAAAACAAACTCTCCCTGGGCGACCGGGAGGGCCGTGTTGAAAGTCTGGGGCGCGGCTTGAGCCGTAGAGGCCACGACGAGCATGAGCCACAAGCCGCTGGTCAGCACCGAGAGCGACCGGATCACTCACCAGCCTCCTTGCGTTCGAAGCCGCGCAGAGTGAACCCCGCAGCCTCTACCGCTTTCTTGGCCGCCGCTTCGTCCAAAGTAGCGTCTCGTTCCATGACGACCGTGACGACGCCATCCTTGATGTCGACCGAGGTGGACACGACGCCTTCAATCTTCTTGAGCTGTTTCTCGATTCCGAAGGCACAGAAAGGGCAGGCGAGTCCGTCGATCTGCAGGGCGTAGACCGGTCCCGAAGGTGCTTCTGCATGGACTGCAACCACCGAGAACGACGTAGCCATAAGTACGGCAAGAAAGGCGAGCGTCAGCCAAAACCTCGAAAAGAACAGTTTCATCGTGGCCTCCTATCCGGCTCAAGTGATTCGAGTATCGGGCATGCCTCCACCGAAGCGCGGCCCGAGCATTGATCAACCAGTTCGGAAATAGCTCCATGCATCGCTTGTAATGCCTGGATTTTCGTCGCAATGTCGCGTGCTTTCGCCTGGGCCTGTTGTCGTACGTCTGCGCAGTTGGCATCGCTACTCTGACGAAAACTGAGTAACTCTTTAACCTCTTTGAGAGTGAATCCGAGTTCCTGAGCTCGTTTGACGAAGCGGACTATACGGACGCTGTCGTCGGGGTAGATTCGGTAATTGGAGCGGCTGCGCGGAGGCGGAGGGAGCAGACCGCGCCGCTCATAATAGCGCAGCGTTTCGATATTCACGCCAGCGGCTTCCGCCGCCTCTCCGATCGTGTATTCCATCATGGCGCCGACCCTCCACAATCGGGCAGCTGGCCAACATCAGTAGCCAGCTGGTTATGAGCATATGAGGAAACCGCTGGCAGCCGCCATTCGGGGTTCACTGGACTTCTCCAAAGGCCATCCGCCCGATTTCGAACCCGTCCTCTATTGAGAGCATAATCGGGTTCAGGTTCTTCCCCGCGAACCATTTCGCTGCCGCCTCGGGAGTCTTGAAGAAATGAACGTGGTGACAAAGTGCTCCCCAGATTTCCTCTACGGATTCTGGACCGCTTTTCGTTGGCGTTGGCAACACGATCGAGAGCACGGCGCTGGGCGGGGAGTAGGATTCAACCTTCTCGGGCGTGATCGTAAGGTGGACCATCTCTTTTGTCATCGGGCACGGGGACTCTACGCGGGCGGCCTGGCCAAGCCGGGCCGGAAGGAACAGGGCGTCCCATGCACACCATGTGGACAGTAGGCTGCCGTCGACCTCGAACTGGTGCGGGTGCTTTTTCTGTGAAAGCCCAAATGTCCCAACCACGTTCCCTTCGTCGTCCCGCTCGCTCATCTGGATGATGGTCGCGACATTGCCAGGCGGAATATCAAGCCCAGCAGCGATTTCCTCCAGTCGTGAAACGGGCACCGGATGTCCCAGCGCAACGAGCCGCCACGCTTCCTTGAGAAGACGCGCCAGATCCAGACTCAATCGTGGCAGTATTCCAGCATCATGGAGTTTGGTGACGATCGTGCTGAGGTCTATCATTGTCGTTGTCCAATGGCCAGTTAGAACATTTAGGGGATGTCGCTGCCGCGAGAGGGGTAGGAGTGGGGCATGCGCTTGAGTCCAGAAACTCTGATGCCGTGTCGGCTCGCGTATTCCATTATGGCGGCGGCCCTCCACCTATCACTCTAAGGCCTGGACCTAGGTACGGAGTCAAGCCCTGTTTTAGCAACGGGCGCATTTGCGCAACGTGCGAGGCGATGGGTTCCAAAAACGACGCGGCGAGCAGCACGGTCAAAGCGGCATAGACAACAACGGCGGAATTTGGCTATTTAGAGGCGCCGAGCGCCGCCTCCATTTTCCTACGAACCGTCTCCATCAATGCTGGCCGGTCCTTCGTCGTCATCCCGGTCGTCTCAACCGGATCCAAGATCGTCAGCTTGAGTCGTCCAGGTCTGATTCGCAGTGAGCCTGGCGGCATCAACTCGCGTGCTCCTTCCACGGTGATCGGTACGATCGGGACCTGCGCCTCGATCGCCATCGTGAACGGGCCTGGACGGAACGGAAGCATTTCGTCCGTCCTGCTGCGAGTGCCCTCGGGAAACACCAACAGTGAAATGCCTCGTTGCAGCGTCTTGATCGCCTGGTCGAGTGCCTTCTGCCGCGAGCTACGAGTCGAGCGGTCAACGTAGATGAAACTGCCGAGCTTCATCACGTATCCCAGTAACGGAATACTGCCGAGCTCTTTCTTCAAAATAACTGCGATCCGAGGCAGCGTGAGGAACAGGGCGGGGGGGTCGAGGTTCGTGATGTGGTTGCTCACGAAGACGGCGGCATTTTGGTCCCACGCCTTTTCTAGTCCGACCGTTTCGACCGTGACTCCAGACAACAGCATTGCCAGTCGAATCCCTTGACGCGAAGCCCAGTAGATGGGTCGGATATCACGAATGATCCAAGTTAGCGGGACGAAGATCAGCGTGGCAACGGCGATGTAGGCCGCGAGGGCGGGGTAAACGATGAGGTAGGAGCGGAGCATTGCGCCAGTCCGGCATTGTCGGTGGGAACGCCCTGGGGGCGCAACCCCGAGAGCGCTAGCCGTACTTGCCGGTCATGGAATTCCAGCGTACGCGTGCGACATCGACAAACGCACTGATTCCGGCCAGAGTGCTAACAGTGGTGCCTTCCACGTCGTTCCACCGAACCGGCACCTCCTTGATCTGGAAGCCGAAGTGTCGCGCGAGGTACAGCTGCTCGACGTCGAAACCCAAGCGCTCAACTAGCTGCTTATTCGCGACGGTCTCCACCGCCTTGCGTGAGAACAGCTTAAAGCCGCACTGCGTGTCGGCAAACGGCAATCGCGTGACGATGCGGACCGCCAGGTTAAAGATTCTACCGGAGACCTCACGAAACAGCGGTTGGTGCTCTCCGATGAGAGATCGATCAAGCGCCCGCGAGCCGATCGCAACGTCGCAACCATCACGGACGACTGCGGCCCAGAGCTTGTCGAGTTCTTCGATCGGGGCCGACAAATCGGCATCGCTAAACAGAACCCAGTCGCCGGTGGAATTCAGCATACCGTTGCGAACGGCGTAGCCCTTGCCACGGTTGCCCGGATTCGAAAGCACCCTGAACGACAGTCCGGTGCGCTCAAGGCGAGTTCCAGCCTGCCGTGCGATATCGGCGGTCTTGTCTTTCGATCCATCGTCGACAACGATAATCTCCGCCGCCTCGAATCCGGCAGACGACAGATACTCCGCAGTTCGATCGAGTGTCGAGAGGAGACGAGCCTCTTCGTTGTAGGCAGGGATAACTACCGTGATGGAGGTCTTGGCGCTGGGTTCAGAACCCGCGCCGACCGTTCGGTTCCCTTCGTCCATTTGGAAACCACTCTATCAAGAGCCTCGCTATTCATGTCAATTCATGTGCCTTAGGGCGCACTACGGGCGCACTCCTGCGCCTCGATCACCCCAAACGTACGAATGCCCAGCCAACCACGCCTGACCAAAGGCGCAGAAACAATTCATGTTTACATGCGGAGCATACCCCCAAATGCTTGAAACCTAAGCCTGAAAGAAACGAAGGTGAAAGCGTTCGGTTCCCTTCGTCCATTTGGAAACGCATCCTTCATTGAGATGTGCGACGGCAACGTCATCGCGGCGCAACTGCTCGACCACGCGCTACTCGTCACAGAAAATCGAGTCGCGGCTGGCGAGTCTGAGTGGTATCGGCGTAGGTGCGCGTACTGGGTTGAGGCTCTTCATGGGGCAGCTTCCGAGAGAACCATCCGCGACGCGTTCAAGTCCATCGAGGCTCTCGGTCTGATCGTCTTTCGGCAAGTGAACGGAGACCAGCGAGGGTCCTTCTACAAGCTCAACGTCGAGCGACTTCAAGCGGAAATCGACAGTCCAGAAGGTGACCCATTGGTCATTGAAGAGACCCGGCAAAAACGACAGGGGTTCATGCTTGTTATATACACGCACGGGAGAACCTTCTCCTGATCCTCAGCAGAAGAAGAACGATGCTGTCGCTGCTTTCTCACTGATTTGTGAATCTCTGAAAGAAAGATTCCCGACCATCGAGTCCCATCACCACAAGGGGCTAGCGACAGTGCGGAAGCTGGGCGTCGCGGATGAAGTGCTAGCCGCAAGTATCCGAGAACCGGAGTGAGCCAAGCAGGACCCATGGTGTTACCTATCCGCTCGGTTTGTACACTAGGACTACGAGGTCAGTGAATTTTTTGTTCGTGCACAATACAACCTTTTTATTGGAGGACTGATTGATGGCCAGACCGAGGACGCCGACATAACTCAAGGTACTGAAGGGGCCAGCGCAGCGCTCTCTATGAACCTACAGGAGCCTAAATCCGATACAGGCATTCTTGAGAGGTCCGAAAGTCTCGATGAAGAGCATCAGAAATCGTGGGCACAACGCCAAGCGCCTGTGACGTAGCCGGTGCTCCTCACACTACACCAACCGCTCCAGACTCAGAAATGTCAATACTATTAGAATCGTTGGGACACAAACATGTACGTAAATAGGTTGGAATGACCGGGCGAATTGGCTTCAAAACGGGCCGGGCGTGAAGTGTACAGACCGGGCGGAAGGGTAACAGGTTAGACCGGGCGGATAGGTAACACCATGGCGAGATGCCATGGAAGGAGACCTATCCGATGGAAGAACGCAAGAGATTCATTGAAGACTGGCTGCGAGCGGGGGCGGCGACGAACGTGGCGGCGCTGTGTCGACTCTACGGGATCAGCCGCAGGACCGGATACAAGTGGTTAGAACGCTTCCGTCAAGGCGGTTGGCCAGAGCTGGAAGACCGCTCGCACGCGGCACACCGTCAGCCCGGTCGGATACCCGAGTCGGTCGAGCGACGAGTGATAGAAGCGCGTCGGCAGCATCCGAGTTGGGGGCCGAAGAAGCTCAGGGCCTGGCTGGAGTCGAAAGAGTCACAGACAAGCTGGCCAGCGGCGTCGACGATCGGCGACGCGCTGAAGCGAGCCGGACTCGTTCGCGGGCGCAAGCGGATGCGGCGACTGGCCGAAGCGGCACCCAGTCCGTTGCGCGAACCCGAAGCGCCCAACGACCTCTGGACGATCGACTACAAGGGGCAGTTTCGCACCGGCGACGGCGTGCTGTGTTATCCGCTAACGGTCGTCGACGGATATAGTCGTTTCCTGCTCAACTGCACCGCACACGTGGGCACATCCTACGCCGAGGCCCGCCGAGGCTTGGAGCGGTTGTTTCTGGAGCGCGGGCTGCCACGAAGGATACGCTCAGACAACGGTTCGCCGTTCGCCTCCATCGGCACCGGACGCTTGAGCCGGTTGAACGTCTGGTGGCTGAAGCTGGGCATTGCGGTGGAGCGCATCGAGCCGGGCAAGCCGCAGCAGAACGGTCGCCACGAGCGGCTACACCGCACGCTCAAAGCCGAGACAGTGAGACCTCCGGCTGGCGATCGTCGCCGACAGCAGCGCCGCTTCGACCTCTTTCGTCATGAATACAACCAAGAACGTCCGCATGAAGCGTTGAGACAGCGGCCCCCGGCGGCGTTCTATGCACCAGCAACACGCGCCTATCCCAGCGAGCTTGCTGATCTGGATTACCCGGGGCACTGGGAGCGCCGACGAGTGCGCCACGACGGACGCATCAAGTTCCTCGGCGAGAAGTACTTCCTGAGTGAAGCGTTGGCTCGCGAGTTGGTCGGGCTAGTCGAAGTGGACGAAGCCATTTGGCAGATCTGGTTCGGTCCGGTGGAACTCGCCTTGTTCGACGCCGCCAACCGCGTACTGTGGCCGCTCGGCTCGGCAGTCAGTGGCCCCCGCGGGGGCCACTGACCACCGCCTATACTGTTACCCATCCGTCCGGTTTAGAGTGTTACCTATCAGACCGGTCGTTCAGAAGTAGCCTATGCCCCCACCCAAGGTCATCGATTTGTTGACCGGAGTGGCCAGTGTCACGTTCACCTCATCTCCAACCTTGGTGTCGACACCCAATTCTGGTCCCGGCCGCACGCTAATATTGCCGGCCACGTTGTACAGATTGTCGTGACGGTTCGCCAGCCAAAACGAATGAAAGTCGATGTTGAGCTTCAGCTTCCTCACTGGGTTCAGAGCCATGCCGAGACGTAGGTTCTTGATATTCCGCCAGCCCACCAGGTCGTTGTAGCCGTAGTAGAGATGGGCTGTTGGGTAGATATCGGAAAACCAACCAATTGAATTGTCGGTGGGATCGTCGTCGCCGCTCGCGTAGTTGTACTCAAGGAAAACACGCGGGCGCGCGGCGACGTCGAACGTGTGTCCGACCTGCACCGAAACGGCTTCGGCGTTAATATCAGCACCGCCCATGCTACCCCGCTGGCCGACGAGCGTAGCTGAGTAGTCCCAGCCGGCGAGTGCTTTCGCGGCGACCCGAAACCCGAACGAAACCCGATCCATATCTCCCGGCGCGGCGCTTTCGACAAGCACCGACGGGTTTGTCTGCCAGAGAACGAACGGTTCGAAGACGGTGTTCTTCAGAGGCGTGGTCCATTGGACGTATGCACCGTGAAGGTTGTTGCCCTCGAGCGACTGGTTGATCCTGCGGCCAGGATCGTTCTGCGCGACCTGCGCGGAAAATAGATCCAGCTTGAACGGTTTGCTCTTTAGCGACAGCTTCACGGCATCGAATGTGCGAGAAGTGTTGGTCCAGTCCAGCGCACCCACCAGACGCTGGTCGCCATAAATCAATAGCTGACGTCCCGCCGTGACAGTCACGGGCCCGTCCTCCCCCGAGCCGATTTCCACGTACGCTTGGCGTACATCAAACGGATCACGAAAAACCCCATTTGCTCGTGCCGGAAGAATGCCCGGTGCCCGAGAATCCTGCCCCTGGAAGAAGAAGCGGACGTGTTCGGATGGCTCGATTTCAACATTGAGACGCGTACGGAACAGCCCGTAGGCGTCTTCGTTGCTGTCGGTGAAGCCCATTCCATGCCTGGTTTCAGAGCGGAAACGCAGTTCTCCGCTGAGCCGCAGCCACTTCGGTAATTCGGCGTTTACTGCGCTCAGGGCGGGCTGGTCAAGCCCTAGCGTCTGGCGCAGCTTAGGGCTCGGGCCAGCCTCCGGCTCCGCTCCGCTCACCACGGGGAAGGCTGGCAGTGCGATCGCGACCACTGCGATCTTTGCCAGGATACCCATCAGCCCATCAATCGGTTTTCTATTAGTCATTTAGTCTGGTCCTCTCGGGCAGTCGTCCTATCTAGTGGACAGTCGCCCTATTTACTCCATCGGCTGATGGCCCGGTGGTATTAACGGAGAGTGTAAAATTCTCTGCTCGCTAAAGTTCCGCCCGGTATTGATCGATAAGTGGAAGTGGACAGAGAAACGCCCTTAACTGCGGCTCAACAGCAGGAGAATGGAATTGGCCAACGCACTGTACAACGACCTATTTAGCACTGTGAGTAAATACATCGGAGACGACCGGGCTAATATGACGCTTCCACGCCAATTGAAGCGAGGCGGCGTTACGCCGGACTCGGTCACGAAGAGTGATATCACGGAACAAATGAATTTCCTGGTTGGGGGTCGACACTCTACCTGAACGACCGGTCTGATAGGTAACACTCTAAACCGGACGGATGGGTAACAGTATAGGCGGTGGTCAGTGGCCCCCGCGGGGGCCACTGACTGCCGAGCCGAGCGGCCACAGTACGCGGTTGGCGGCGTCGAACAAGGCGAGTTCCACCGGACCGAACCAGATCTGCCAAATGGCTTCGTCCACTTCGACTAGCCCGACCAACTCGCGAGCCAACGCTTCACTCAGGAAGTACTTCTCGCCGAGGAACTTGATGCGTCCGTCGTGGCGCACTCGTCGGCGCTCCCAGTGCCCCGGGTAATCCAGATCAGCAAGCTCGCTGGGATAGGCGCGTGTTGCTGGTGCATAGAACGCCGCCGGGGGCCGCTGTCTCAACGCTTCATGCGGACGTTCTTGGTTGTATTCATGACGAAAGAGGTCGAAGCGGCGCTGCTGTCGGCGACGATCGCCAGCCGGAGGTCTCACTGTCTCGGCTTTGAGCGTGCGGTGTAGCCGCTCGTGGCGACCGTTCTGCTGCGGCTTGCCCGGCTCGATGCGCTCCACCGCAATGCCCAGCTTCAGCCACCAGACGTTCAACCGGCTCAAGCGTCCGGTGCCGATGGAGGCGAACGGCGAACCGTTGTCTGAGCGTATCCTTCGTGGCAGCCCGCGCTCCAGAAACAACCGCTCCAAGCCTCGGCGGGCCTCGGCGTAGGATGTGCCCACGTGTGCGGTGCAGTTGAGCAGGAAACGACTATATCCGTCGACGACCGTTAGCGGATAACACAGCACGCCGTCGCCGGTGCGAAACTGCCCCTTGTAGTCGATCGTCCAGAGGTCGTTGGGCGCTTCGGGTTCGCGCAACGGACTGGGTGCCGCTTCGGCCAGTCGCCGCATCCGCTTGCGCCCGCGAACGAGTCCGGCTCGCTTCAGCGCGTCGCCGATCGTCGACGCCGCTGGCCAGCTTGTCTGTGACTCTTTCGACTCCAGCCAGGCCCTGAGCTTCTTCGGCCCCCAACTCGGATGCTGCCGACGCGCTTCTATCACTCGTCGCTCGACCGACTCGGGTATCCGACCGGGCTGACGGTGTGCCGCGTGCGAGCGGTCTTCCAGCTCTGGCCAACCGCCTTGACGGAAGCGTTCTAACCACTTGTATCCGGTCCTGCGGCTGATCCCGTAGAGTCGACACAGCGCCGCCACGTTCGTCGCCGCCCCCGCTCGCAGCCAGTCTTCAATGAATCTCTTGCGTTCTTCCATCGGATAGGTCTCCTTCCATGGCATCTCGCCATGGTGTTACCTATCCGCCCGGTCTAACCTGTTACCCTTCCGCCCGGTCTGTACATACCTGCATCCAGACAAGGAAAAGCAACAGAAGCTAGTAGAAGAGATAGAAGCGCTAACCAAGTAGAGGAGAGGTATTTAATATGGGAATCCGAGGACGGTTCGTACTCGTAACAGCTCTGATAGCACTCGCCGTCGGCGGGGCAAGCTTTTGGATACTAGAAAGGTCCAACGAGGACCTACTTGAGCTAAATTCCGTTCGGATCGCGAACATCGTTTCTGCACAGGTTGTGGCGGACCGGGCGGAGTACACCACGAACATCGTTGGAAAGCTGAAGAGAGACGGGCTCGGCGCCTCACGCGAGTCAGACGAACTCGCCGGATTCGTACAACTACCCGCTCAGTTCGTCCGCAACGTTGCCAAGAGAGTGGCCACTGGATCCGGTGACCTGTACTCCTATGCGCTCGTGAGCCAGTGGAACCTAAATGCCGACCAAGGACTAAAAGACGACTTCGATCGCTGGGCTTGGGGCCAGTTGGAGGAACAGAACAGCGCTTTTCTGCAGAGCGGCACTCCAACGCATCAAGATGGGTACCGTTGGCAACCGGTGTATCGCTTTGAATCCCAGAACGGTGCTCCGGTCCTGCAGTATATGCGTGCCGACCCGGCTGTGGCGGAATCGTGTGTTTCCTGCCACAACCAATATGAGCAGCGGGCCGACATCATGGCCGCTCGAAAGCGAGACGGAGTGAGTCCGGGCAAGCGGTGGAAACAGCATGAATTGATGGGCGCAATTCGCGTCAATGTACCAGTTAACGAGGTGGCGGCGGCGGCCCAGCATGCCCGGAACTCCCTTCTGTCTGCCTTGGCCGGAGTGTTCACGGGCGGCTTTGTACTCCTATTCGGGCTAATCCAACGCACTGTGATTAAGCCTGTGGCAGCGTCAGTCCGCGAGGTCGAAGGTTTTGCAGAGAACGTGGACGCCGTCGTCGGGTGCAATAAGGATCTCGTGGTCAGCGCAGATACTCAGCAGCAAGCCTGCCAAGCGGCACTCTCATCGTTGGACGCCGCCGATGGTGGTGAGCAGGAGATCGCCGACTCAGTGAAGTTGCTCGCCCAATCGGCGGATGAGAATGCGATGAGGGCGGTGGACTCAGCTGTGAACTGCAACGAGCTGGAAGCGTCGTTTGCGAGTCTGAAGGGCCGTCTGCAGCGGATGCTGCACGGATAGGCTGGCACTTCCGTCAATGCCACCCGCGCCCACGCTGCTCCAAATGCTGAGGCTCCAGCAGCCAGCACCTTCAAGGTCGACCGGGCGGACGGAAGCGCGGTCGACCTCTACTTGGCGAGCCTCTAGGGACGGACCTTAGCGAGGCGTCTCTACTTGAAACGGATTTCGTCAATACGGATTTGGGCGAAGCGAAAGGGCTCGACACTTGCGTTCACTACGGGCCGAGTTCGCTCGACCATCGAACACTAGCCAAGTCCCCGAACCTTCCTATCGAGTTCCTGCGCGGCTGCGGCCTGCCTGAGCTATTCATTGAGAACGTGCCTTTGCTGTTTCATCACGCGACCGCGCTAGTCTTCGACTCCTGCTTCATAAGACACTCAACGAGGGATAAAGAATTCGTGACGCGGCTCTACGCTGATCTGCAAGACGCTGAGGTGCGCTGCTACTATGCCCGGCGTGACTTGAAGGCTGGATCGAAACTCTACCCGCAACTGAAGGACGCCATTTACTCCCACGATCGGACACTATTAGTAATCTCCGAGCGCAGCATGAGCGCACCCTGGGTGGAAAGGGAGATTTTTGTGGCTAAGAAGAGGGAGGAAGAGCAGAAGCGAGACGTACTCTTCCGCGTCAGTCTAGTTGGTTTCGAGGCGATCCAAAGCTGGGAGTGCGTCCATTCCATTACGTCAATTTCGATTGAACGACTTAGGCCTGGTGTTGCGTTGACCGGTTGAATCGGCAGCTGCCAACTGAAGAGCGCCCCGGACGGGACTCGAACCGGACAAGTGACTATAGTAGCTGCTCGGGATGTACTGCGAGAATCGAGGAATCGCCCAATATTTGCGGGGGGAGAGACCTACTCAAAACCACAAAAAACGCGCCGGCTAGGCCGACGCGTTTGATCTAGAGCTAGTCCGGGGCTACCGTTTGCCAGCGAAGTCTCCTGAGAAGTCGACTGCGGCCATCAAAGCCTTAAGTCGACGAGCCCGATCCGGTCCGCGCAGAGCGCGCAAGGCTTTTGCCTCGATCTGGCGAATTCGCTCACGGGTGACCGTGAACTCGTGCCCGATCTCTTCTAGGGTGTGCTCGCGGTCGAAGCCGATGCCAAACCGCATCCGAATCACTTTCTCCTCTTTCGGGGAGAGTGTCTTCAGCACGTCGGCAGTCTCGCCGCGTACATTCGAGTCGATGACGGCGTCCACCGGCGATCCGACCCACTTGTCCTCGAGCAGGTCGCCCAACGCGGACTCACCATCGCGGCCAACCGGCGTCTCTAGAGAAACCGGGTCGCGAGAGATCGTCTTCAGCTTCTGAACCTTTTCCGCAGAGATCTCCATTCGCTCGCCGATCTCTTCGTTCGTCGGGGTGCGGCCGAACTCTTTCTCGAGCTCACGCGACGCCCGCAAGAACTTGTTCATCGACTCGTTCATGTGTACCGGGATGCGAATGGTCCGCGACTGATCCGCAATGGCGCGGGTGATCGCTTGACGAATCCACCAGGTAGCGTACGTCGAGAATTTGTAGCCGCGGCGATACTCGAACTTTTCAGCAGCGCGCATCAAGCCGATATTGCCCTCCTGGATCAAGTCCAGCAGGTGCAAGCCACGGTTGACGTACTTTTTAGCGACCGAAACAACCAAACGCAGGTTGGCTTCCACCAGGGCCTGCTTGGCAGCTTCCGCGGTGCGCTCGCCGATGATCAAGCGGCGCAGGGCAGCCCTCAGGCTATCCCGCGTGTCACCGATCTCTTCTTCGCGCTCTTCAAGAGCTATCTTGGCGCGACGGAAGTCGGCGGTCTTTGCACGGCCTTCCGCACGAATTGCTTCCCGAGTCGAGTAGAGCTTCTCTAGTTCTTTCTTGGACGCTACGAGCTGCTCCTGGTAGCTCTTCCAGATCTTCGGTTGCAGCGGCAGAGCCATAATGCCGCGTTGCATGCTCACGATGAGCCGCTTCTGCTGCATGCTCAACCGTCGCAACACGTTGATGTTACGCTTCGGTGTCGAGGCGAGCTTCTTTTCGACCTTGAGACGCTGCTTCCGAATCGCCGCGACATCAGAGAACCGTTGCAGTGTCCGCTTGAATCGCTTCTGTTTGTCGGATGCGGACTCCTCCGGGTCACCGCCGGTGATCACAGACTGGATTTCGATCTCACCGCTCTCCAGCCTTGCCTGCATCTCGCAGTAGGAGCTTATGACGACTCCGGAGCGAGTCAGGGCGCGCTCTACCTGGAAGGTTCCGCGCTCCATCCGCTGGGCGAGGCTAACCTCACCTTGACGAGTCAACAGCGGTACCGCGCCCATCTCCCGGAGGTAGACACGGACCGGATCGTCGGTATAGAGGGCTTCTTCGGGCGCGCTCTGTGCCGCCGCACGGGTTTTCTCGCCGTCCGTACGGTCGAAGGTCGCCGAGCTATCCCTCAGCGCGGTCGACAACTGATCCTTAGAATTGTTAGAGGACTGCTCTTCAAACGGCTCCACGGGGCCTCCTGTTGCACGCCGAAGGACTAACCTTCAGCGGCGGACGGGACGATGCGGATACGATCATCCCTTCGCGGCGAGATATTGCCGCAAGTTGTCTTTGGTCTAACGGTAAATTAAACCTGCCGAAACCAATACAAATTGTCAGTCAGTAATCAGGGTTCGACTTCGGATGAGCGTCGGTCTCGTTGATTCTAAGTCCCTTAGGTGCAAGGGCTTCGTCGAGACGCTGTCCGTCGGGCTGCCTGCAAACTCAACTTCGGGATTTCCATCCCGTCATTAGGTTATATGTGTAGTATCTCCCACGAATCCAAATCCTGCAAGCCTAAAGTTCCGGGGAATCACCTAGCTTCCGCTCGGAGAGAAACCCGTGTACTACAATCGTTCCCGCTAGCAACGCTGCCCAGCTGGGTGAGATTGAGGTAGGTGAGACGCACAATGACGAAGCAACTTAGAGTCGGAATGATCGGCTACGGATTCATGGGCCGGGCACATTCGAACGCCTACAAGCGGCTCAACGACTTCTTTGACGTGGAGCACCGACCTGTTCTCAAAGCGGTGGCTGCTCGTAACCAACAGAAAACAAAGGTATTTGCAGACCAATGGGGCTATGAGCGGATCGAGTCCGATTGGCGCGACGTCGTCGCAGCCGACGACATCGACCTGATTGACATCGTTGCTCCAAACTACCTCCACCGGGATATCGCGATCGCAGCCGCCGAGGCTGGCAAGATGGTCTTATGTGAGAAACCACTCGCCATGAACGTCCCTGAGGCCGAGGAGATGACGGACGCCGTCGAGAAGGCTGGTGTCCCCAATATGGCCTGGTTCAACTACCGGCGTGTTCCGGCCATTGCGTTGGCGAAGCAGGTTGTCGACGAGGGCCGTATTGGAAGGCCCTTTCACTACCGTGCTACCTATTTGCAGGATTGGACGATAGCCGAGGACGTGCCACAGGGTGGGGCCGCCCTTTGGCGTTTGGATTCGAAGGAAGCAGGCTCGGGCGTCACCGGCGACCTGCTTGCCCACTCAATTGACACCGCCATGTGGCTCAACGGCCCGATCAGCCGCGTGACGGCCAAGACGGAGACGTTTATTAAGGAGCGTACCCACGCCGAGACTGGTGAACTGCAGCCGGTCGGAATTGATGATGCCTGCATGTTTCTGGCGGAGTTCGCCAACGGCTCGCTAGGGACGTTTGAGTCCACGCGCTACGCTCGCGGGCGCAAAAATTTCAACACCTTCGAACTTAACGGAGCCGACGGCAGCGTCTATTTCGATCTTGAAGAGCCGGAGTACCTGCAATACCTCGAATACCTTCAAAAGCAGTCGGGTCAGAAGGTCGAAGACCATCTGACGGGCTGGCGGAAGGTCCACGTATCGAACTTCGAACATCCGTACATGGACCGATATTGGGTGCCAGGGACGACGATCGGCTATGAGCACACCTTTTTGAATGCTCTGGCCGACTTTGTTATCGGGCTTGAATCTGGCAAGCCGGTCCAACCGGACTTCCGCAATGCGCTCCAAACCCAAAGGGTCTGTGACAGCGTGCTCGAGTCGGCTCGCACCGGCGAATGGCGCGATACCGGCGTTGAGGTCTAGGCCTCGCGAAACTCCATTCCGGTGAAACTCACAACTGACTGCGGGTCGATGTTCCACTGCTCGTAGCTGAGTACGTTGCCTTCAAAGCCGCCGACGGTCGACAGGAACGTATACAGGGGTCCGTGACCACACCAACGTAGGTCGTCCTGGTTGGGTCGCAGCAGTTCGTAGTAGCCTTCTAGGTCGCCTACCGCGACTCGGGCTAGGCGCTCTTCATCACGTCGGCGAACATCGAGCAACGGTCCCGTCTCGGCCTCGGCGACGAAGTCGTCCTCGTAGCGACGTCCGATGTGGGCGAGGTCAATGCCGAGTACGAACACGAGTTCATCGCCACGCTCGTCGGCTGTCTCCGACAAGGCATCGAAGAAGCGCCGTACCGCATCGTTCTCTTCCGGCAGGTGGCCTGAGTACAGGCTTTCGCCCAATCCTCCACACAGGATCGGCACAGCCCGTAGCCGTTCCCCATCAGGAAGATGCGGTCCCAACATATGCTGCAGGAAGACGGTTTGAAATTCGATGGAGTGCTCGGAGGCGTGGCAGTAGTCCTCCATCTCAATCGAGTCGCCTCCGCGCTCGACCAGTCGGTCGACGAATGCTTGGTCGGTCTCGACTGGCCCGAGAGGCGTGTTGTAGGCCTTCCGCGTAAGTCCCCAACTCTCGCCTTGACCGTAGTGAGAGGTGCCAAGTATGACGAAGGTCTTCGATGCGTGTTGCGGCTCCAAGCGGTTGTACGCAGCGGCATAGCTCCGGTAGCCACCCTCGGGGCTCACATGCGGAGCAGCTATGCCGATCAGTCGGCTGCCGCTGGCGGACTCAGCTAGCCCGTCAGCACCCCATCCTCGGATTTGTTCACGCAAAGCGTCCGGCTCAGCAGCGTAGGAGGAGCCGACATGAGCCGGCTGTTTAACCTCGGACTCGGCGAACGCCGTGTGTTTCTCATCGCGTAGTCTCGCAAACGTATCCGATTCGAGGAATCCGCCGGTCTCAAGGGTGTCGACCAAGTGGCTCGCCAAGGAGGTGACCTCGACCTCTCCGGTGGCTTGCGTCAGGTAGGCGCGAAGGTCGGCGTCGGTGTGTCGCCCATCGAAGTACCGCAGGCCCTGAGCCAATAGTGGCGGCACGATGATGGTCTGCTCGGTGTAGAGGAACGGGTCTCGCATCAGCAGACCAGGCTGGTCTTCGAGTGGAGATGGCATGATATCGAGTTCCATGCGTAGGGCGGGTAGCGGCGAAGACATCACCAATAGCCTAATCGCTCCCTCGGCAATCCGATACAATCAGAGCCTTCTCTCATGCGCCGCGTATTTTCCACCCAGCTGTTTGGTCGAAGGCGACTGACGACGGCTCTGCTCGACCGCATGGCACGTGTCGGCGTTCAGGAAATCGAGCTCCACTGCTCGCTGCCACACCTAAACTATCGCCAGGGCAGCCAGGTCGAGGAGTTGGGCCACTGGTTCCGAGATTCAGAGATGCGAGTGACCGCGCTGCACACTCCGGTGTACTACGACGATTCGGAGAACGTCCATGCTCTGGTCTCGATCGCAAACCCTAGGAAAGCTGAGCGTGTTCGAGCCACCGACGAGATCAAGCGGGCACTTGAGGTAGCGGACGTTATCCCTTGTGAGTTCGTTCTGCAGCACGTCGGCGGCGAGGGCGAGGAATATGAGGAGGGCCGCGCCGATGCCGCCTTCAACGCACTCGAAGAGCTCAACGTATTTGCGGGTCAGCTTGGTGCTGAGCTACTGATCGAGAACGGAGCCAACGACCTTTCTTCCGCCGCGAGATTGAACCTTCTTCTCCGCATGACCCATCTGAAAAATGGCTACTGTTTCAACGTCGGTGCAGCGCATCGAGGCGACGGTGTCGTGCCTGAGTTCGAGGCGATGCAAGAACGCATTCGGATGGTTCACCTGAGTGACAACGATGGTGTCAGTGATCTGCGGCGGGCACCGCTGACCGAATCCGGTGGCTCCATTGATTGGACCGAGGTTGTTCACGCCTTAGGGAGCCTCCCCGCGGATACTCCTTGGGGCATGGACTTGACCGAGGACCCGGAGCGCGAGAAACCGGTGGTGCTTGCTGCCGATTCGTTCAGTCGCCTGGAGGAATTGCTGGCCAATGACTGACGCGCCGCGCGTAACGATTGAAAAGGCTGCTGATCACGCGGGCGAAACTGTTGTCCTGCAGGGCTGGATCCATAACCTCCGTAAGTCGGGCAAGATCGCCTTCCCGATCCTTCGAGATGGTACGGGGTTCATTCAGGGCGTTGTCGTGAAGGCCAACGTCGGCGAAGAGATTTTCGAACGGGCAAAGCATCTCACCCACGAGAGCGCCGTTCGCGTGAAAGGCCAACTTCGTGCCGACGATCGTGCGGAGAGTGGCTACGAGATTGAAATCGAGGACATCGAGGTCATCCACGCTGTTCCGGCTGACGACCCTTTCCCAATCACCCCCAAAGAGCACGGCATCGACTTCCTGCTCGACCGTCGACACCTCTGGTTACGCAGTCGACTGCAGCATGCGGTCGCACGGGTGCGCCACTCGGTTGTCAAGGCGTGCCGTGACTTCCTTGACAGCAACGGCTTCACGCTCGCCGATACGCCCATCTTGACGCCAGCGGCCTGCGAAGGCACGACCACGCTTTTCGAAACTCCGTACTTCGATTTAGGGACGGCTTATCTCTCGCAGTCGGGTCAGCTCTACAGCGAAGCGACGGCGATGGCATTAGGAAAGGTCTATTGCTTCGGTCCGACTTTTCGAGCGGAGAAATCGAAGACCCGCCGTCACCTTACCGAATTTTGGATGGTCGAGCCAGAGATGCCGTTCGTTGAGCTCGACGACATCATGGACCTGGCCGAAGAGTTTGTCGAATACATAGTGGCCCGCGTTCTCGAAGAGCGCCAGCCCGAGCTGAAGACTCTAGAACGCGACACGTCGAAGCTGGAGTCAGTGCGACGACCCTTCCCACGGATTTCATACGACGACGCGGTGAGGGCGTTGCAAGAAAAAGGCAGCGAGATCGAGTGGGGTTCGGACTTCGGCAATACCGATGAGGGCATGTTGAGCGAGGGCTACGACAGGCCGATCATGATCCACCGCTTCCCGACTGCGATCAAGGCTTTCTACATGCGGCCAGACCCGACACGCGAGGAAGTGGCATTGGGTGTCGACATGATTGCGCCTGAAGGCTACGGTGAGTTGATCGGTGGTGGTCAACGGATCCACGAATACGATTCGCTCGTCAAGAAGCTCGATGAACATGGTTTGCCGCGCGAGGCGTTCGATTGGTTCCTCGATCTGCGCAAGTATGGCTCGGTGCCGCACGGTGGTTTCGGTATGGGTGTTGAGCGCTGCGTGGCGTGGATCTGCGGCATCGACCACGTACGGGAAACGATCGCCTTCCCCCGGATGATCCACCGCGTCCGACCCTAGCTAACTTTTGTCGGAGTAGGCGTTTCTGCCTCGGTTGACGGTGTTTGTTCGGACTCCGTGCGCAACCGCGTGGCCAGGTTGTCAAGTGCCGGGGCCATTTCGCCACCGTTCCACAGCTCGCGTGGTTTGCGGTGCAAGCCGAAGCGGTACTCAAGAACCAAGAAGATCATTCGCCAGCCCAACTTCCAGGTCTTCCAGAAATCACCCGTCACCGACGATGCGCCGACACGCTCGGAGTAGTTGAGCGGAATTTCAACGAATGGGATCTTGTGCTGGATAACTTCGAGCAAGATCTGTGGACCGAAGTGAGAGCCACCGATCGTCAGATGCGGACGGATCCGCTCAAATACCTCGCGATGGATGAGGCGATACGTACATCCCATATCGGTGAGGATTGTCGTGTTGAACAAGGCCTCGGTCATCTTTGCTACAGCCCAGTTGCCCCAACGCAAGAACGCACCCATATTGGCTCCTGCCCAGATGAACTCTGGGCTTGTTCGGGTGCCGAAGACGACCGGCTTGTCATCAGAGTAGGCCAGTAGTTTCTGAATATCGTGAGCACTGAAAGTGCCGTCCGGTTCGCACAGGGCGATCAGGTCGGCGTCGCAGTAGTCCAGCCCGCAGAGAAGAGCATTGCCGTAGCCCTGCTTGGGCTCGAATAGTTCCGTCGCGCCCGTTCCGGCCACTTCCTCGGAGGTGCCCTCTGCAGCATTATTGTTTACGATGATCACCTCGTCGACGAGCTCGGTCGCATTGACGTCGAGGATCGCCTGACGGATTGACTCCTTCTCGTTGTACGTAGGGAAGATGACCGCTACTTTTTGGCCGCGCCACATAACAACCGGTCCTTAGGGTCGTTCGGCCACGACGAGGAACTGCCCGGCTAGCGGCCTGTAGGGCAGAGCGAGATAGAGAGACACGAGCCAGCTCGCGGTCGGAATTCTCGACTTCATGCTGAACGGCGTAAAACGCGGTTCGCAGTGAGTGACCTTCAATCCATTGGCCTCCAAGAAGTCGCGGAAGCTGACATCGGTGTAGATCTGTTTGTGCGTGTAGTCATCGAAGTAGCGCCGCGGCTCAAGCCGAAAGTTAGGCTGTACGCAGATCAACCGACCGCCCCTCTTCAGGACACGACGGCTCTCGTTGACGATAAGCTCGCCCTCTTCGATGGTGAAATGCTCGAAAAAGTTCGATGCGAAAACGGTATTCAGTGAATCGGATTCAAGAGGAAGCGGTTCGAGTGCTGACTGAATGATCGGGCGCACTTCGTCCGGCCAATGTGCTGCCATATCGGGGTTGAGTTCGAGCGCTGACTTCTGACTTGATTCAATGAAGCGAGAGAACTCGCCGTAGCCCGCTCCTAGCTCAAGCAGAGCCCCGTCGGCGTCGACGAAACGTTGCAAATAGCGACACAACGCCTGCCAGACAGCAGCACGCTTCGGGTCGTAGGCGAAACGAATCTCGTGATATGCTCGCGCCCGCGCCTCTAGATCGATATCTACACCTGCTGCCGAAGTACTCATTTTGCGGACTACTGCCTGAGAGGTTATCGACGAGGTCGTATGCCGGCCTATCAGGGATTCGCCTGAGAGATCTCTGGGAGATTGGCTGACGGAGTGTCGCTACGGTTGGGGGTGTATACGTAGAGCCCGCCCAGGAGCGGACCCGGGACGTGCTGCAGCAGGCTGTATCGCTCGACGATGGTGTCCAAGTGTTCGCTAGGCAGGCTGGGTGCCTCCGGGCCGAGGTCCGGTCGGTCGGCGTTGAACAGATCTTCGTAGAGCACCACCCGGTCGAACCGCTGTTCGCGGAGATCGTCGAGGACGAGCATCGGATCAGACATGCCTGCGTCGACGAGCAGCGTGTAGATCAGTGGCTCGACTTCGATCAGTCGGCCAGTTTGAAGAACCGGGTCGATTTCGACTGAAAGTAGGCGTCCTGGTGGAGAAATGAGCGGCGCGAGTGCCGCAAACTGCTCCTGCCGTGCAAGTTCGCGACCGACCCGCTCCAAGGCCACCTTGCCGGTGACGGTGCAGTTCAACACCACGTGGAACAGGAGCGGAATTTGGAGTAGTGTGATCCAACCCTTGTCCCCAGCGAATAAGAGTGGAAAAAAACGGAGCCGGTCGAGTGCCAGCGCGCTCGCTAGACTGAGCGCGACTACTGTCTCCATCTGGTAATTGAGGTCGGAGCCAATCTTCGATGCGGTGGCCAAGAATATCACCACCGCGAATGCAAGGTAGAGCACGAAGGGGTGTATGGTGCGATTCTTTCCAGCCGCCAGCCCGCAGCAGGCCAACAGGCATAGCGCGGAGGCGGTGAAGACGAAGTACTCAAGTTGATCGCCGAGCTTAGCCAGGCTGAATGGGTTCAAGTTGGCCAGCACAGCGTTCGACCAATAGCTACCAGAGGTGGCCCAGTTCAAGATCAGGACGATGATGCCTCCTGCGGCTGCGAGGCCGAGGATATACCGGAGGCTACGTTTGGGACTGGACGCGAAGTGGAGGATCGATATGGTCGCTCCGGCTGCCAGGAAGGTCTGTTTCGTGAAGATGGCTGCGGCGATCAGGATGCCGCTAGCCAACAACGCGGAACGCTGCCCATTTGCGTGGAAGGTGCAGTAGCGTTCGAGCGCGGCCAGGGAGAAGAAGAGGCCCAACATATCTGACTGCCCGACAGATCCCCAGGTCACGAGGTTGGCCGTCGAGGCGGCTAGTAGTGCGCCTGCCCAAGCGGCGTAACGACTTTCTGTGTAGAGCCTAACCAAGCGATGGATGAGCCAGATGGTCCCGATGAGGGCAGCGATGGAGATTGCGCGACCAGCCAGCATCGGGGAGATGCCGAGCGCGGCGACCGCTGCTTCTAACCCATAGAGAATAGGGCCATATGGAGATACCGTGAACGGGTAGCTATTGAGGCTGTAGTACAGGCCAGCGCCACGACTGAGCGCAGTGGCTTGCGCGGCAATGATTGCCTCGACTTCGGTAATTCCGTGCGTCGCCCACAGTGCCGCCGCTGACTGGAGGAGCAGCGCAGCGCCCGCAGCGATCGAGAAAGCGACCAGAATCCGTCGAAAGACGAGTTCTTGCTTGTCAGGGCTGTTCACTTCCCCATCTTGATGTCGATGGAGAAGAGCCCATCAATAGGGAGAACGTCGTAGACCGCCCTCTACAACTAAGTACGGTGCTCGTGATAGGCTGACGGGGTTGATGAGTGCTGAGGCCAAGTTTTCGATTGGGCAGACTGTGGAGCACAGGCTCTTCGGCTACAGGGGCGTGATCTACGATGTGGATCCCTGCTTCCAAGGTCCGGAGGAGTGGTACGAGCAGGTTGCCAAGAGTCGACCGCCGAAGGACCAGCCGTGGTACCGGGTGTTGGTGCATGGCGAGCGGCACGACACCTACGTTGCTGAACGCAACCTAGAGGCAGACTTGTCGGGAGCCGAGATCTCGCACCCGGGCGTCGAGGAACTGTTCTCCAGCTTTGATCGTGGCTCCTATTCGCCTCGGCGTCGAGTCGTGTGAGCGGTTGCCTAGAGCCGGATTCGTACGAGTGGTCGCTGCTTTTGAAGAAAGATGACCGCGAAGGCGAAACTAATACCTAGCTCCACAAGTAAGAGCAGCCACACGACTGCGTTGCGTTGGTTGAGGAACTGACTCCTCCCGTCTGTGTAAGCGGTTTCGATTTCGGCGATCAGTGCGGCGTCCCCGAACTCACCGAGGTTCTGAGTCGTGAGAACTTGGGCCGGGTGAAACTTTCTGGCTCGAACGAGAGCGAGGTGGTGCGCTCGAAACTCGGTTACACGCCTGCCAATCGATCGCAGGGTTTCAATTCCCCTCTGTTCGCCGTAGATGAGCTCTTGCGCTCGAATACGCCGGTAGTAGATGACTACGGCCGTCGATAGCCGCACGTAGTTGACGAGGGCTGGCAGATGGGCTTCAAGCTCTTCATCAGATTGCCCACGAACGGCGCTGAGGACGAACTTTCGATCGTAGTCGTTGACATAGCGTGGAGAGATCGGGCGCGATGATCCGACGATGAAGTCGACTTTCGCCATGTCGACCAACGACGCCCCTGCGAGGGCTTGGAGCCCTCCGCCGAAAGGGTCGACCATCTGCTCTACCTCCGCGACGTAAATCCGGAAGGCCTCCAGCAGTGGAGACACGTTGGGGGTGCGTGAGGGAGCGGCCCGGAGGCATACCGTCGCGATGCAGATCGCCAGCAGAAGACGGAGTCCGAGCGACCGGCTCACTGCTGCTCTGTCGGTGCCCCAGGCCACGTTGCTACCCTACCAAGAACTCCCGTGAAGCTTCATCTGATTCTGATGGCACCGCTGTTTTGGATAAGTTGCGGACTACCCGAGCCCGGTCCTCCACCGCGTCCCGAGCATCCTCGGCCTCAGCTGGAGCGAGCTGATTGGCTCAACCTTAATGGCTATTGGGGGTTCGGTTTCGGCGCTGCGGATGAGGAGTCGCCCTGGTTTGGTGATTCGATTCGGGTTCCGTTCCCCTGGCAGAGCGACGCGGCCGAAGTGGAAGAGATGAGCGGTACGGTCGGTTGGTACCGGAGAAGCTTCACCGCTCCGACCGAGTGGCGTTCGCGGCAGATGTGGTTGCACCTGGATGGTGTTGAGGGGAAGGCCACGATTTGGATCGATGGGGCCGAGGTCGGTGATGCTGGAGGTGGCTTTACTGCCGCCGAATTTGATGCCACCGAACTGATTGAGCCGGGTGTGGATTCGGAAATCACTGTCCGCGTTGTCAGTGATTCAGGTGCCGCGCAGAGCGGGCTCGTCGGTACGGTATGGCTGGAGTCGCGACCTCGAACACACTTATCTCACGTTGAGTTCCGCACGATGCGTGAGGCGGATTCGTGGGCGGTTGAAGCTCGGCTCACGGTTGTTGGCCCGGGTGGTGCGGCTGATGTCGTGACTGAGTCTTCCGATGCGGCAGTCTCTGCAACTCGGACGTCTGTCGTGCTAGCTGGCGGTTCGGGTGAGACCGTTGTACGTATCCCGATTACCGACGGCGAGCCGTGGAGTCCAGATTCACCGCGACTGTATCCGCTAACGATTCGCGTCGTCGGCGTTGGGGACGAGACTGATCTGGTGCAAACCAGTTTCGGCTTGCGAACCGTGGAGCGTGAGGGCCGACGAGTTCTGGTCAACGGCGCTCCGACGTACTTTCGAGGTGTTGCACGTTCGCCAGAACTTCCGACGGCAGTTGATGACGGCACTCTACGCCACGAGGTCGAGCGGTTGAAGACGATGGGCTTCAATCTTTTGCATGTGGCGCCAGGAAGCGCGGAGCCGCGACTGCACTACTGGGCTGACCGTTTGGGAGTTTGGATTCTCGAAGAGGACGGCGTGGTTGCGGGTCCGTCGTCCCTTGTAGCGAACGAAGAGGCTCGCCCGCTTGAGTTGGAGATCGCGGATACGGGCTCGGATCAGGGGAGTCGACCGCTACTGATATCACTGGGTCCGCAGGACTCAGCGAACCTGCCACAGCTGTTTCGGGACTTCACGAACCGGGCTCAGCGGTTGGATTTTTCGCAGGGCTATATCTGGAGTGCGGAGATTCCATCGTCGTTTGGATATGAGGCGCTCGTACCCGACATGACCGTGGCTGATTTGCAGTCTGAGGACTATGTCGGCCTAGATGGGGTGGCCTCGTTTGAGGCGAATCTAGGAGACAAACTGACTATCGCGCCGTTCGTCAGCCGCTATTCGTCTGGCGACGAGCAGCTGCGTTTGCAGGTCTGGCTTCGTGCGATGAACGACCTAGGTGGCGAGATCGAGATCTTTTCTCGTCCGCGCGTCGTCCACGCGAGCCCGGGGGAAGTGCTGGCACTTGAAGAGATCGAGATGTCGGTGCCCCTCAGTCGTGGTCTATCTGGAGCCATCGGATTCGAGCTGCTAAACGATGCCGGTGAGCGGCGCGCGGCAAACTACGCGCCGCTGATCGTGCGCGGGTTCGACACTCCGCAGTCTCCACGGGCCGAGCAGTTCGCTCCACGGCGGTTGGCGCTGCGTGCCGCGCCGGGCGAGGGTCTTGAGGTTAGAGAAAGCGACGGGACCGAGTCGATCGAGTACGTCTATTCTCTCGCGCCAGAAGAGATCGCAGCGGGCCCGACGGCAGTCGAGGTGCTGACGGAGATCGCAACATACCCGCCCGGCGAAGACGGATCACTAGTGCGAGTCTTGCTGAACGGCAGGGAAATTGGAGAGTTGAATATCCCCGGCGGACCGACTGGGCCAGCGGCGGTTGTCGCCACAGGCAGCGGCTCGCGCTATGGCTATCTCGCGAAGCTGCGCGTGGATCTCACTGCCGAAGACATCGTTGCGCTACGCCAAAGGCGGGAGTTGTCGTTGGAGTTTGTGCCCGTCCGCGGTGGCTTTGCGGTTTTTGGCGAACGCTCGGGCCGCTATGTGATCGACCCGACCGTGATCCTCGTGACGGAAAACGTACCGGGCTCAGCCAACTAGGCCAGGACGCTTGAGATAGCGGTCAATCAGTGCGTCGGCCGCACGGTAGGTAACCGCCAATGCCGTGAGAGTTGGGTTCGTCGAACCCGCCTGCGGGAATGAGGACGCGCCGACAACCCACAGGTTCGGGACATCCCAGTGTTGCAAGTGAGTGTTAATGACACTGTCGTCGGGTGCGGTGCCCATCGCCGTTCCACCCTGCAAATGCGTGGTCTGGTAGATCGACGCCGAATAGCGACCGTTGCCGGGCATGCTGTACGGCCGATCGATGAGCTTCGCCTTGCCAGCTCGTGCTGTTGCTTCGGACAACTGCCTCAGGACCTTCGCCGTGAAATCCGATTGGCGAACTTCGTGCTCGGTGAAATCGAACGTCAAGCGAGCCAACGGGTCTCCCCACTTGTCGGTATAGGTCGGGTCGAGGTCGACGAAGTTCTGGCGGTAGGACAGATGTTCAGCATCCATACCTCCCATCGAAATGACCCGATCGTAGTGGTCGAGATTGTGCTTCTTCCAGGCCGAACCCCAGTTGCGACCTCCCGGATGAGGTGGAGCTCCATTGAAGCCACCGATCGCAGGCCGTCCACCTCCGCTGTACCCGAGGTTGCCCGAGCGTAGGAAGGTGCCCGTCGCGTCAGAGGCTCCGTCGCGATCGAAGTCCGAGACCTTCATCGCGTGACCGCCAGCTCCCATAAATAGGTTGAGCGGCTCATTGAACACGATCAATGGGCCGCCGCGGACCTTCCCGGTTTGTTGCGTGAAGCGCCTGCCCAATGTGCCGCGGCCCGACTGCGGATCGTAATCGGTGCCGATCTTCGACAGCATCAACATACGGATGTTGGGAACTGTGAAACCAGAGAGCACGACAATGTCGGCGGGCTGAGTGACTTCTTCTCCGTCCTCGTCCATGTACACCACGCCAGTGGCTTGGCCGTCCTCGTGAAGCACACGGCGAACCCAGGCGTGATTGCGTAGCTCGAAGTTGTCTTGCCGCTGCAGTATCGGCATCAGCACGCTGCTGGGCTGTGCCTTCGCGCCGATCATACAGCCGAAACGCGAGCAGTAACCGCAGTACTCGCAGCCAGCGCGCGAAACTCCGTACTGGTTGGTGTAAGTGTCCGTGAGGGTCGCTACAGGTGGACGATACGGATGCCAGCCCAACTCCTTGGCGCCAGCCTCGACGACGGTCATAGCGTAACTCGTCTTGTGCGGTGGCAGCGGAAAGTCGTGCTGGCGTTCGCCTTCGAAGATGTTTCCTTGGGGATTGAGTTTGCCCCGTAGATTGCCAGCGGCGGCACCGACACCCATGAGCTGCTCGGCGCGGTAGTAGTCGGGCTCGATGTCGTCCCAAGTGATGCCCCAATCGCGAACGTCAACGCCTTCTGGAATTTGCGACTTGTCGTAGCGTTCGGCGAAATGGCTCTGGAGTCGGAAAGTCTCGGGCATGTAGCGGTAGGCGTAGCCGGTCCAATGCTCGCCCGCGCCGCCGGTACCCGTGCCCGGCAGGAACGAGCCGTACTGGCGAACCGGCACAGCACGATTGCCAGTCGAGTGGCGATGGGTGACCGTCTCTTCCGAGATGTCTTGGATCATCTTCAGATGAACCCTGTGATCGACCTCGTCCATGCCGTCCATGTAATCGATCAAGTTGCGGTTCGGCCCGCGTTCGAGGACAACGACTTCGAGCGAGGTTCGGGTGGCGATCTCTTGCGCCATCAGGAGGCCGGTCCAGCCACCTCCGGCGATGACGACGTCAACAGGTTTCAGAGTCTTCATGGCGGTGCATGGAAGTCCCCTAGGCGGGGTCTTCGTCCTCCATGCCTTTGACGGGGTGTCCGACGATCTGCTCCAGACTCCTTGGTGCGGGCCGGTAGGGCGTGCCGTAGGTCTCGATGCGGTCCTTGTAGCTGAAGACCGGGCCAGGGAAGCCGAGCATCTGCCAGCCGATCAGGTCGGCGTTGCCGCCGTGCAGCGGATCACAGAACATGCCCTCGATCGTGTGACGCCGCAACATGCCAAAGAATATCGAGTCTTCGATGCTGACGAGGCGCTCGTCTTGCTGCTCTTCGCTGAGCGAGGCGAAGTCGGCACCGAGAGATTCGATGCCCGCGGCATAGATCTCGCGAGGGTTCTCTTTGCCTTGGTAGCCGTGGCCCTCCCAGCCATCGGTTTTCCACGGGCCTTTGGTGTAGCGGCGGGAGTCGTTTCCGTAAGGGCCGCCGAGCTGCCGATCGATGTAGATCACAACGCCTGCTTCGGTCGCGCCGGGGCCACTGTCATCGCTTGGCAAGATCCGCGCCGACGCAGCTTGAACGACGTGGGCCTGGGCAGCGGTAAAGTGCCGAAGCTCGAAGTCGAGCGTTCCAGATGCGGATGTTTCAACGGGTAGTCGTACTGGCTCGCAAGCGAGCGTGTACATCAATACGCCTCCAAGAGCCTGGGCTGGGATCTGAATAAACTCTCGACGTTTCATAGGTCGACCTCGTGATCGCACCTATTGTTGCACCGCTTGCGCGGCGCCGGTCCCGCCTGCGCGGGGTGTGACCCTTTGGGTGGCTGGCTGCTAATGAATCCCCTGGCAATTTTCTCCGGAGCCCGTGAGGGCGGCATCTTCGTAGCCCAGTGCGCAAGCTCTGGGAAATCGACCCGACACTTACCTCTCCCCTTCCCGCGTTTCGCCCTTCAAGGGCAACTGTTCTTGCATCTTTGATTGATTCTTTCAGCCTCGTTTGCGGGGCTCATGGATGGGCCAGTCATTTTACGGCTGGTTCAGAGAGGTCGGACGGTCTCCCTTCTCTTTCTTCAGCCCGGTTCAGCGGGCTTCCCCCTCACCAACCCGCCAATTGACGTAGGAAGCCCCATCCGAGCCGCGAAGCTTCAGCTCGCGGTGTCCCGCGTAGCGTCCCCAGCCCCGTGACGCCCCCCAACTGTTACCAATGTGCTTGGGCGTTCGGATGGGTGGACGGATGTAGGTGGTGCCTGGAGCGGTCAAGGGTGACCGTCGCCTGGGGCTGCTACTCCCGATCCCGGAACTCCTCGTACCAGTTCTGGACGATACGGATCGTTGGCTGTTCGGCTGCTTGTTCTGAACCTTGCCCCCGCCCAAGCGCCACGATCTTTTGACCGTCGGGGAAAACGTCGTAATCGTGATGCAAAGCGCTCATTGCCAGATCCGGCCAAGCAAAAAGTCGCCTTGGCTCCTCTGAGACAAACCCCGACTGCGTCGAGACGGAAACCGCCATCAGCGCCGAAACCCCGCCTTCGCCTCGCTCGACGTAGAACAGCTCATTGCCGTCAGCAGACCAGCGTGGTTGAAGCCCGCCAGCAACCGAAAGCTGCCACTGGCCGGGAGCCGGAGGGAACGGCCTGACGTAGACTTCAAATCGACCTGACACATTCCAGTGGTAGGCGATAAACCGCCCGTCGGGGGAAAACTGAGGCAGACGTTCCGCGCCGGGTGTAAGCAGAAATGGCTTTTCTTCTGCAAAAGAGCCGTCTGGGCCGCGTTCCCGGTACAGGATGCCCCCTTCTTCGCCCGCTGCGGCACCAGCGCCCGGAAGGCCATTGTAGATAAGGTATTGCCCATCTGAAGACCAATCCAGTGAGTCGAGTCCGTGCGTGGTCTCCAGCAGGGCATTCGGCGGTACGCTGCCGTCGGCGACTTGAGTCATCACTTGGCGGCTCGGGCCCACGTAAGAAGCGTAGGACAACTCATTGCTGGAGGAAGGCCAAAAGACCCCGCGCTCTCTTGAGTCTGCCGAGGCAGTCAAGCGGGTGCGGATATTTCGATCGAGATCGTAGACCCAGATGTCGCCAGCAATCTCAAGAGCAACCGTACGACCGTCTGGGGAGACAACTGGGCTGATCCCACCGTCGATTGGCTCGCCGATGGTCTGGACAACCTCTCCGGAACGATTACGCACGACGATCTGACGGATGCCGCCCGTCGCTACGCCATCGGTGTAGACCAAAGTACCGTCCAGCGCCACGCTGGCCGCTTGGCCTGTTTCGTCAATGGGAAACGACTGGCCCGTCGCCCCCAACGTATCGAAAGAAAAAGGCAAGGCCCTAAGACCGGGCTCGTTGCTGAGCCTAGGCCCGTGAATCAAGTAGCCGTCAGACGAGTAGACCGGACGACGCCCTGGCGCCAACTCGCGGCGCTCGCCGGTCTCGAGATCCATAACCGCTAGCATTTGATCAGCCGCGCTCACTGCCGCTACATACGCCAGGCCGTGAGACCCGCCATCAGTGGGCAAGAAATGAGGGCTAATAGAAGTGGACCGAGGACTATCGCCGGGATCAAACAGCATCTGAGGCTCGCCGCCGCGGGCAGGGATCTCATAGAGGCGAAGGCCCGACGAAAACACGATGCGCTCGCCGTCGGGGCTCCAAGTTCCCCCGACGAATATGTTGCTTTGACCCGGCAACTCACAGAGCGTGATGGGGTCGCCTCCATTGATCGAGACTCTCTTCAATTCCCTGCCAGCTTGGAATCCGATCGACAGGCTGTCCGGAGACCAGAAGCCTACGACCTGCGTTCCTGCCGTACCTGCCAACTCGCGGGCGGACTCGTCGCTCAGCGAGCGGAGCCAAAGGCTCCCTTGGCCAGCGGTCCCGGCCTGGTAGAGGATGGACTTGCCGTCTGGAGAGATTAGCGACGTCCGTGCGAAGTAGCCATCTGGCGCGAAGGAGAAGCGCCGCAGGGGTGTTTCGGGCGGGGCCTCGGCCATGTTGAACGCCAATAGACCGAGGAAGGCGAGCGTTGCAATGGCAGCGAGGGCGTATACCGCCTGCAACTTGCGTTTCGCCACTACCACCGCGTCAGGGGGCATCGCCTCAGCGGGGTTCACCGTCTGAGCAGATGTCATCGTCGCAGGGACCGCACCGGACATCTGACCCGTTCGCAAGATCGTCGAGTGGCCGGACTTGAGCTTCTCCGCCAACGTCCTCAGATCAACGGCAATCTCCTTGGCGTACTGATAGCGGTCGTCGCGATCTTTAGCGAGACACTTGGAAGTCAGCAACTCCAGCTCAATCGGCACGCCGGTGCGTAAGCCCGTCAGTGCTGCTGGTTCTTCGTGGCAAATCTCATAGAGCAATGCCTGGTCGTACTGGCCCTGGAAGGGGCGCTGCCCCGAAACCATCTCATAGAGCACGCAGCCGAGCGACCAGAGATCCGAACGACTGTCGACCTCTATGCCTTGCGCTTGCTCAGGCGACATGTAGGCGACAGTGCCCATGGCGGTATCGGTCTTAGTCAGCCGAGACGGTTCGGTGAGACGCGCCAGACCAAAGTCCATGATCGTTGGTCTGCCTTCGGGCGAGATGATGATGTTGGCTGGCTTGATGTCGCGGTGGTAGATTCCCTCGGCATGCGCCGCCTGCAAGCCGTCAGCGACTTGGCGAGCGATGTCGAGAGCGTCCTTTAACGACAGTGGCCCTCTCTCAATCTGATCTTCGAGCGTCTCTCCCTTGAGAAACGCCATCGAGATGAAGGTCTTGCCGTCGACCTCGTCGATCTCATGAACCGGACAGACGTTGGGGTGATGCAGCGCGGCGGCGGCCTTCGCTTCTCGAAGAAAACGTTCTTTGGCCTCTTCGTCGTCGAGTAGATGCTGGGCGAGGAACTTGAGCGCAACGATGCGTTCGAGCTTGGTGTCCTCGGCCTTGAAGACGACACCCATGCCACCCTCGCCGAGCTTGGCGACGAGTTTGTAGTGGCTAATGGACTGGCCGACCATCATAACAGGGGGATTGTACCGCTAGCGCGGGCTTCTCCGCTTCGCGGCTGTCTCGATGGTCCTCTCTGCGCGTCGGGCAAGATCAGTTGCGGTTGGACGAGCGCAACAGAGCCGCAACCGTCAGGTTGCGATGTAGCGTTGCCCGAATCGCACGCTGACAGCCACCATGGCGAGATCGGCGATTCCAGCAGAAACCCTTCCACCCCCTGCTAACCTAAATACAGAACGGCCCGCTCTTTCGAGTGGGCCGTTTCCGTTTGCCCCTGGGGACATTCCGAAATGACAGCATCACTTCGTCGCGACCGCTACCCCCTCAGCCTAGTATTCTGTCCGGAAATGTCCGCCCAGACAGCCGTAAATCAGTCCTTGTCTAATGTTATCAACAACTTAGACCCATTTCGACCGGACATTCGCGGACATTGGCGGACATTCGCGGTCAAAACAGACCCCCAACCGGTCTTCCCGCGGACAATGATGGTCAATGAGTGCCCGTTTCCTGCGCTGGCGCTACACCTGCGGCACGAACTGCGGCAATACGTAGGCAAAGATCATCGTGACGACGGCCATGAAGAGGGCCAGGATGATGCTGTGCTTTAGCGTCATGCGGAAGAGGCGGCCTTCTTCGGACGACGCCATGCCGGTTGCTGCTACCGCGACCGCGATGCTCTGGAGCGAGATCATCTTGCCCATGACGCCGGTCGCGGCGTTGGTCGATGCGGTGAGGATCGGGTTCAGACCAAGTGCGTTAGCGGTGACGACTTGTAGGTTGCCGAACAGCGCGTTCGACGATGTGTCGCTACCGGTCAAGAAGACGCCGGTCCAGCCGAGCATCGCGCTGAAGGCAGGGAATAGCGATCCGGTGGCGGCGAATGCCAGGCCGAGGGTCGAGGTCATGCCTGCGTAGTTCATTAAGAAAGCCAGCGCCAACACCGACGCGATGGTCAGCAACGGCAGCGACAACTGCTTGAACACCGCTCCGCAGACTCCGAAGAACTTAGCAGGCGAGAGGCCGAGTACCAACGAAGAGACGAATGCCGCCAGGAAGCACGAAGTGCCCGCAGCCGATAGCCACTGGAAGTTATATATGGCGGCGTATGGCGACGGCTCGGGCGTCAGCGGTGGCATGCGAGTGATCATCTCGTGGAGGCTCGGTACGGGGATCGAAAAGCTGAACGAACCGAGGAAGGCTTGGATCGGCGGGTAGCGCCATGTCAGCACGAAGACGACCAGCAGGATGTAGGGGCTCCAAGCGGTGATGACTTCGCCGGTTGTGTGGCTGTGCTTCTCTGCCGTTACTTCCGTGTCACCTTCGAGGCGGAAGATGGTGGCCGGTTTCCAGAACTTCATTACTGTGATCATGGCGACCAAGGCGGCGATCGAAGCGAGGATGACAGCGACTTCGGGACCGATGGTGTTGGTAATGCCGAACAAGACGCCAGCAAAGGTGATCGAGCAGGCCAGGATCGGGGGCAGTACTCCGAGCGCTCCGCGGACGCCGGACATGATGACGACCATGTAGGCCGGAATGATGATGGCGATCAGCGCGCAGAGGCGTCCGGTCATCGAACTGAGCGCGTCCAGCGGCAGGCCGGTGATACCGGCGAGAGTGACGACGGGAATTCCAAGTGAGCCAAATGCAACTGGCGCGGTGTTTGCGACGAGGCAGATAAACGCCGCGTAGAAGGGCGAGAAGCCGAGGCCGGTGAGCATGGCGGCGGCCACGGCGACGGGTGTGCCGAAGCCAGCAGCGCCCTCGATGAAGGCTCCGAACGCGAAGCCGATGAGGACGGCTTGCAAGCGTCGGTCATCACTGAGTGAGCCGATGGAGTCTTTGATGATTTCGAACTTGCCTGTCTCAACCGTTACCCGATAGAGGATGAGTGACGCGATGACAATCCAACCGATCGGGAACATTCCGAACGCCGCGCCGTAAACCATCGAGGCTCCGGCTTGAGGAATAGGCATTCCAAAAACGCCTACCGCCAAGACGACGGCTGCACCCAGGGCGGTGAGTCCCGCGATCCAGCTGGGCTTGCGTTTGACGCCAAGCATGTAGAACAGAAGAAGCAGAGGGATGGCAGCAATTGCGGTGGAGTAACCGAGGCTGCCGGCGACGGGTAGATAGTTTTGTTCCCACATGGTTAAAGTGCTCGCCAGAATGTAGCACGCTGGGGCAGTCGGATTGGCAAGTAAATTTAGAGAATTCGTATGATCGCTAAACCTTGCGCTCGTTGACGACCTTCATATTGAGCTTGTAGCCGAGGCCAGGAGTGTCGGGAACGGTGAGGATTCCGCCGGTGGTTAGCGGTTCGGGCGGGTCGACGAGTTCGTGTCGCCAAGGGGCGTCACCGTGCGAGTACTCGAGGATGGAGAAGTTCGGCATGGTGACCGAAACCTGCGCAGCGGCCATGTTTCCGATGGGACTAGCGGGGCCGTGAGGCGCTACATCCGTTCCCGCCGCTTCACACATAGCGGCGATCTTCTTGAGTTCGAGCATGCCGCCGCAGTACTTGATATCGGGCATGGCGATATCGACCGGATCGTATTTGAGGTAGTCAAACATCTCGTCAATGCCGAAGATCGACTCGGCCCCAGCGGTGGGCATCGGCGCGGCTTCGCGGATCTTCGCGAGGATGTCGAGCGGACGAGAGACTTCTTCGAGCCAGTAAAGGTTGAGCGGTTCCAGGTCCTTGAGCAGGGCGAGGCCGCGTTCGAGGTCGAAGTTGCTGTGGGCGTCGACGAGTAGATCGCGGTCGGGGCCGAGGACATCACGGACGGCTTTGATGCAGTCGGTCCCGAGTTTGGTGTGTGCGGCGATCTCGGCCGCGCTGCCGTCCCGAGGCATACCGTCATACGAGGCCATCTTCACCGCATCGAAGCCTGCGTCGATCGCCTTCTGTGCCATTGCAGAGAATCCGGCGGGAGTGCGGTCACTGACGGAGCGGTTGATGTTGGCGTAATTGCGGACGGTGTTGCGGAGCTTGCCGCCGAAGAGATCGTAGAGCGGGACACCGGCGGCCTGCGCCTGGATGTCGTGCAACGCCTGGTCGATGGCGCTGACGGCGCAGGAGGTTGCGTGTCTGTGCTCGGCATGGTCGGGGAAGGTCCGCTGCCGCAGCCACTCGACGTCGTAGATCGAATGGCCTTCCATCAACTCGGCGTACTCTTCGAGCTTGCCGATCGCGGGATCGTCGCGTCCAGAATGAGAGGCATCGCCGAGGCCGGTGAGACCCGAGTCGGTAAGGACGCGCACGATGACCCAGTTGCCCCGAGCGTTGACGCGCAGCGTAAAGACCTCAATACCGGTGAACTTAATTGCTCGGGCGTGGCGGTCGGATTCGGGAGCGGCATTGCAGGCTAGGGCAGAGAGGCCCGCGCCAGCCAAGAAATCTCGACGTTGCATCCCGCGATTGTAGTGGAAAGACAGAGAGCCCCGTGCAGATAGCTCCGGGGCTCTGATGAGTGCTGCTGGGTGCAGCGATTAGTCGTTGAGTAGGTTCTCGAGCAGGTAAAGACCACTACGTCCAGGGGCGACGAGATCGAGATCGCCGTCCTTATCCACGTCGACCACCTTGCCGTCTAGGCCCCAACCGACGAGCGGATCGTCAGAGAGGACGCGCTTCTTCCAAGTCCTGGTCTTGGGAATGAACTCGTAGCTGTAGATGCCTTGAGGATCAGCGGCACCAGGGTCGCGTGTTCCATGAGCCTGATAACGCTTGCCAGCGATGATCTCCGAGCGTCCGTTCTGATCGAGGTCTTCCCAAATCAGGTAGTGGGCGACCGACCAAGTCGTGTCGATGTCGTGCTTGGTCCAGGTGCGTTTGCCGCCCTCGGACCCTTGCTCTAGCCAGAAAATACCGTAGCCGTGGCCGATGCTGTAGACCAGGTCGGCGTCGCCGTCCTCGTCGACGTCACGGACCTGGAATGGGACGCTGACTCTGCCGATTTCGAACTCTGGATGCCATTTCCAGGTGCCGTTGATGCGGCGGTCTACGGGCGCTTCGGCCCAGCCGTCGCCGCTGACGATGTCCTTGCGGCCATCGCCATTGATGTCGCCTAAGGCAATGCCGTGGCTTGCAAGCTCCTGCGGTAGGGCGTGTTTCACAAACTCGGTGGTCTTCGAGCCGTCAGGCAACGTCTTGGGAATCAGCTGCCACCAGGCTGGTGAGCGGACCCCGTTGGGAAGCAGGTCGATCTGTCCGTCGTCGTCGATATCGACGAGCCGTCCCGATTCCATGGAGCCAGGAACGGCTATGGTGTGAGCGGTCCACTCCCCGAGCGTCCCGCCGGGATTCTCGATCCACTTCAAGCTTCGGGTGCGGTAGTTGACTTCAATGAAGTCCATCCAGCCGTCTTGGTTTACGTCGTAAGGTTGGGCGGCGTAACCGTCGGGGTTGCCGTCGGCCTTGAATATTTCGACATCACGGACCTTGTGCGGGGTCCAGTCGGGCGCCTCGTACCAGATGCCGCCGCCGATGATGTCGATATCGCCATCGTGGTCGACGTCGAAGGCCGCCGCAGAGGAGAACTTCGAATCCGCGTTGAGAGTCACCTTACGGAATTTGAGCTCGCCAGCGAGGGCGGACTGTGCCAAGACGAGTGCGAGAGCGAGCCCGGAGGCGGCGCGGAGGAATGATGCAGCGTTCTTCATTTGGGTGTGTCCTGGCAGAATGTTTCGCTGGACCAGCTCCACGCGAATTCCGCCACCGCATTGACTTTATCGAGCGAGCGGACGCTGCGCAAGGCGGACAGACGGCCAGGCTTACGCGGATGTACGTAACAGGACAGAGAAACGGCTTGACCGGTGTTGAGTCATAGATGCATACTAGCCGACGTCTACCGGCCCGCCGGGTCTGGAATGCTCGAAGATGATCATCTCGCGCTAAGACTCCAGTTTCGGAAAGGACGACGGGTTCGAGAATCTAGGCATGGAATGGGGCGAAATTATGAGCTTTGAGAAAACCCGAAACGACAGCGCCTCCAAGAAATTAAGCCGTCGCGACGTCATCACCGCTGCTGGCGTAGGCCTAGCCTACGGCGCTCTGGGTTCGACGTCAGCAATAGGCGCTGATCAAGAATCATCTGTCGTGAAGCGACACCTCTATGTCACGAACGATGAGACGAGGGCCGTCGATATTTTTGACGTCAACAACGATCACAAACTTGTCCGTTCGTTTCCCATGGGTGGTGGCAAAGTGGGTGGGATCAGCGCCGACGCCGCGACCAATCGCATATTCATTACCCAGCAAGACGAGAACACGGTCAAAGCCTATGACATGTTGACGGGCAATGAACTCTGGAGCGTCAACGTCCAGACGAAGTATGGATATGTCCAGCCTGATCGCTGCTCCATAACCAACGATGGGAGGGCTCTCTACGTTCCTATCAAGCAGAACGGTAGATATTTGATCTTGGACGCGTCGAGCGGCGAGCGCATTGCCGAAATCGACCGTCCGGGTCGTCCCCACAATTCCTTTGCAGGTGAGCAAGGTCGCTATATGTATTGCGCGGGCCGGAGCCATCACGACTTGTACTTGGCAGACCAGAAGACGCACAAGATGGTCAAGAAGATCGGGCCGTTCGCATGGCCAGTCCGCCCGCTCGCGGTGGATATCGAGGAGCGCTTCGTCTATGCCAACACCACCTACACGCAAGGCTTCAGTGTTGGGAACATCCAGACCGGAGATTGCAGCGAAATCTTGCTTAACCCTCCTTACGAGCGTACGAAGCACTGGATGACGGCACATGGCGGCATGCCGCATGGCGATCATCCGTTCAGCCACGGTATCGGAGTCCGGCCAACAACCCAGGAGGTCTGGTTCTTGGACGATCTTTGGGGTTATCTCAATGTCTTTGATACAGCCAAGACCCCCGAGAAACCCCAGTTCGTCGGCAGAGTGGAGCTGTTCGATGACATCGAATCGCCGTGGAACAAAGACGACGGCAACCGCTGGGTAGCCTTCGGCATCGACGGCAGATACTGCTATCCATCCGATGGCTCGGTCGTGGATTGCGTAGCACGTAAGAAGACCTCCATGAAGATCTCGCCGTGCGAGAAGCTGGTCGAAGTTGAATTCCATGGCGACCAAGCCGTCCGCAACAGCGGCCAAATGGGCGGCGTTTACGGCCCGGGCGTCTGATCAGTTATTTTGGAACCTGCCAAGCCTAGGAAGGCGCAGGGCAGTGGGCAGATCTGGTAGCTCCCCTCTTCGCAAAACCCCTGTTGAAGTGCGGCACATCAACAGGCATACCGGTTGGCATGAAATCGTCGCCCCCGATGGAAGCCCTTCCATCCAGCTCCAAGCGTTAAATTCCCAAGTCATGGCCGGACGGACCATTTCGCACTACCGGATCGGCGAGAAGCTCGGCCGACTCATCGCGCTGAAGTTCTTGCCGGGCCCGTGAGGATAGACGAATCCCACCTGACTCAACCGCTGATTTGATCTAAGCCTCGGAGAGTTGGACAACATCGCCCACCCGAATCTCGCCCGCCTCGGCGCAATGCGCTCCGACGCCCAGATTCTGGTCGGCTTCTCGGACAATGGTCCTCAGGATCGCCGGGTCGTATTCAAGGTCAGCCTGGGGACGTAGTGTCATGCCGCAGCGGGGAGTCGGCGCGGCAACCGCGATCGTCGCGCTGCCGATTCTAACTTGTTTGCCCACCCACGAGTTTTCTACGAGGCCCTCCAACCCTTCGTCCGTCTCTATTAGAAAATTGGGCCTAAAACGACGGACATCCCAACTGGCATCGGGATTCAGCGATTTGCGAGCGGGGGCGGCGACATGGCGGCGTGGTCTAGCTGTGACCTTTCAATAGGTTGTTCATTCGGTCCCGGACTGGGGAAGCTGGAGTTGACAGACAACAGCGAACCCGGAGAGACCGAATGAACATCCACAAGAATGCACGATTGACGCCTTGGGATTCCGCCGGAGGGTATTTTTCTGTACGGTATTCGCAATGACGACTATCTGCAGGCGACTTGGGCGTTTCACTTCTAGAAAAGCCGCACGCAGATTTCCGAGGTCCTATTATTGGGGCATTTGAGGTGTCCGTGATCGAGGTGATTTTTGAGACTCACGCCACTTCAGTGGACAACGAAGATGACGTGGCCTCAGGCCACTGGGACGCGCCGCTGTCTGCTTCGGGCAAGCGGCAGGCTCGGGAGCTCGGGCGTCGATACGAGCCGGGTAGTCTGACGGAAGTATTCTGTTCCGACCTGCAGCGATCATCGGTGACGGCCGAGATCGCGTTTGGCGGACGGAGCGACATTGTCGTCCAGATTGATTCGAGATTGCGTGAGTGCGACTACGGCAGTTGGACCCGAAGAACTCAGTCGCATGTTACCGATTCTCGCGCTAGCCGAATCTACACTCCGTTCCCTGGCGGCGAGAGCTACGTAGCTTGCACCGAACGTGTACGAGAGTTTCTTAACGAACTGTGGAATGAGAATTCAAGTCGAACCATCTTGGTTATCGGTCACAGAGCTACCCAGTTTGCACTTGAGAACCTGCTTCGCGGTCGCAGACTAGAAGACATAGTCTCGGAGACTTGGTCTTGGCAGCCCGGCTGGAGATATCCCCTCTCACGTCCCCTTCAATAGTGCCGATTTCTCGACTAGTCGCGAGCGGGTGGCTCGATGCCGACTTTTGCTAGCTCCGCGTCGCGCCAGTCTTCAAACTCTTTGATGAGCGCTGGGTCGCTTGGACGCGGGTAGAGGTCGCTTGACTTGTATTTGCCGGTGGCGAACTTCGCCTTCGTCCAGACGTCGTGTAGCTCGGTCATCTTGGAGGCGCGGGCGACCTCGGCGACCACACCTGCAGGAATAAATGTGAGGCCCTCGCGGTCACCCACGACCACGTCGCCGGGCATGACCGTTGTTTCGCCGATGCGGATCGGTACGTTGATGCCGGTGAGCATGACGTTGCCGATTGCGCTTACGTGAAAACCTCGAACGTAACCCGGAATTTCTTGCGGATATATCCCGTCCAGGTCACGTGCCGCGCCGTCGATGATGAACCCCGTACCGGTCGCGGCAAAGACCGCAGCGGCAAGGTTATCGCCGACGAAGGTGCCCTGCTCGATCTTGCCAAACATATCGACGACCAACACGTCGCCCGGCTGCAGCATGTTGATGACGCGCTGGTTTCTGCTAGCTAGTCCAGCGGCACGAGCTTCGGCTTCGATGATGTCGTCCACGTCTGGTCGAAGCGGCATGTACTGGGCGGTGAAGACACGGCCAACGAGCTTCTTCTCGGGACGAATGATCTCCCAGCCGCCTGACCACTGGTTCGTAAAACCGGCGCGGCGGAGAGGACCCCAGACCATTTCCGATGAGGAGTTCTTGAGCGCTTCAATGTATTGATCGGGAACCTTTGGACGACCGTCTTCGAAGCGTTCATACGGCACGTTGGCGGTGTATTTGATGAGGTCATCCTTCGAGAATCCAGAGAACTGGGCAAACAAAGGAACGGAGCTGATGGCTAGCGTCAGGGGCAGTCTGACCAGCCAGTTACTACATTGAAGTTGCATGAATTCCTCCAGCCGAGCGATCGACGGCTGATTTAGGCTGCCTCAGTATCGACGGTTGAGGCGGGCGCAGGCAAGCGTTGCTAGTGGGGTCTCGGCGTGGCCATGTTGACAAACGACTTTGCCGACTGTCACCGTCAGCTTCAACTTGTTAGAAAATCACGGTAATGCATTGCAAGAAGGAACCCGCCATGACTCGCCTTCCGCGACGTAGCTTCCTGCAGATGAGCGCCGCCGCCGCGACGGCGGGCGCACTCGGTAGTTTTTCATCTCCGGCGTTTGCCGCCGAGCCGGTTCCGGGCGAGCGACCGACGCAAGACGCTTCCGTCACGGTCTTGAACCCACGTAATCGTGTGCCGCTATCGTTCATCATCGATGACTCGACGTGCCTGGTGAATTTGAATCGCTTCGCGATTCCGCAGTTTGCTGCTGGCTGGGGCTACAAGCGCTTCGAGCAGGACTGGCGCAAGATGCCGGTCGAAATTCCCGACGATTTTGTCCGCAAGTTTGGCGAGTGGTGCGGCGAGCGCGAGATCAAGGGTAAGTACAGCATCGTGCCCTATCCGGCTTGCGTCGGCCGGATTGACCGCGAGGTCCCTGGCTGGACGAGCCGACAACTCACGGCCAGTATCGATCTGGTGCGTGACCTGATGATGCCCAACTGGGACATTCATCCCGAAATGGTGACGCACACTCGAGTGATCGATACCAAGACAGGGCATCCGATTCCGCGGTTCGGGCAGGAATACATGGAGAACTGGCGCTGGGCAGATGGCAAGTCAGTGGACGAATTGACGGACTACCTGAGCTACGCACTACGGATCCTGAAGAATGTCGGCCTTCCCTGTGAGGGGGTGACCACGCCGGGCGGATTCGGCAGCGGCGTCAAGGGTGAATTGGCTCGAGCGACGTCGGAGTCAGTCCGCGACGTGTTCGGGGCGGAAATTCCGCACTACTTCAAGTACGTCACCGACTCGGGCGATGCGAACGTCGAACCGCGCGTGGAGTTTGCCTCGGGGCTCGATTCTGATGACCCACGGTGCGTTGTGTCGATCGTGGCCTGCACGGGTGACTGGACCGGGGGTTGGGATTGTTCGAATCGCGGGGACGTGGACAAGTTCATCACGCCAGACCTCAGTGGCGGCCGCATGGTCGAAGTGATCGAGCGCGGCGAGCCAGCGCTGATGTTGTGCCACTGGACGGGGATTTACTTCAATGGCGAGGAAGTTGGTTTCAAAGTGTTCCAAGAGGCTGTGCGGCGGATGCACGCCAAGTACGACAACCTGCGGTGGATGAAGCTGAGTGAAATCGCCCGTTACTGGGCCGCGAAGGAGCTGACGCGCATCGAGAAGATTGCCGATCGCATCCGTTTTACCGCGCCGTTCGCTGCACCCGATTTTACGATCCGCGTTGCGACAAACCCGGAAACCGCGCCGCGACTCAGGGTCGATGGCCAACCGATCATGCTCGCCGAGGTGAAAGACCCACTTCGGCTGATGGCCAACAAATTCTGGCGTGGCACAGACGGCTACGACACGATCTGTTTCAACCTGCCCAAAGGCCCGAGCGAAGTCGTGCAGAGCTAGACGAACTTTTCGGCAGCGGCGCTACTCAGAGCGATTGTTGATCATCTCTCGGACGACATCTGCGGGGACGGGCACGGTAGCAGCGTTGTAGGCAAGCCACTGCCAGAAGTCGTCCTCGATGGGTTCGGTCCATCCTGCGTCGATCTGTCCAGGAGTGTAGGTGCCTTCGCGAAGTCGAAGGTGTCCGAACATATCACGCAGGCGAATCAGTTCAGAACGTGTGACGACCTTTTCGGCGAGATGGGCTGGGATGAATATTACGCCGCCGGAGCGGCCCAGCACGACGTCACCCGGCATCACCATGGCAGCACCCATGCGGACGGGGCTATTGATTCCCATCATGGTGGAGTTGAGTCCGGCGCCGAGTCTCGAGAAGTGGTGCGAGGGGTGATAGGCGCGTACGAACGACGTAAAGTTTTCGAGTTTCTTAAGGCCCTCGATATCGCGGATCGTACCGTCATAGACGATGCCGTTGCCTGAGTTCGCGTAGATGGCGTTCGCTACGTTGTCACCGATTGACGCACCGTCAACGTGAAGTCCGAAGTGGTCCGCGACGTAGACATCTCCTTTCAGGAGGAGGTCGACGGGCCAGGCGTTTTGTCCGCCGATGCGACCATCCTGTTTGCCTTGCTCGGCGATGACCTTGTGGACATCGGGACGACCTGGCATCCAGACGGCGGTGAGCGCTCGTCCGACCAGAACCTTTTCGGGGTGGATCGAAAGCCAGCCTTCTTCGTACTGATGTGTGAATCCTTCGGAGCGGAGAGTGGCCCATGCCTCTTCAAGGGTGACAGCCTTCATCCGTTCGATGATGCTGTCGGAGACCTTCGGGCGTCCGTCGTCGAACCGCTCGCCCTTCCATTCCGGCGTGTATTTGACGAGGTCTTCTTCCGTGAAGATTCCTGGTTGTGCGAAGGCGCTGGCGGCGACGAACAGTGTCGCGACGAGGCCGAAGATGTTTGTTCTGTTGAGCGATCTCATGACTTTGACTCCAAACTAGTTCACTTGCGGATCAGGGCGAGGCGATGGATCCGTCGTCCTGAACCGGTAGCGACACGAAAGGCTTTGTTCCGGCGAACGGATACTTGGCGAAGTCTTCTTCGTTGAGTTCGAACCCGAGGCCTGGCTCGTCGTTGAGCGGGTAGTAGCCGTCGACCATGCGCATGGCTGGGAAGCCCATCCACTCCTCCCACATCTTTTCTTTCTCTTCGGGCTCGACGCCGCTACAGATTTCTTGAACCAGGAAGTTTGGCATGGCGGCATCGACGTGCATCGAGGCGATGGCTCCGACTGGGCCTTCGCACGCGTGCGGGGCCATCTGGATTCCGCCAGCCTCAGCCATAGCACCGACCTTCCAGAGTGCACTGATGCCACCGACGTGATTGACGTCCGGCTGCAGAATGTCAACGACGTGTTGCTCGATGATCTCGCGACAACCATAGTGCGTGATCAGGCGTTCGCCGGTAGCGATCGGTACGGTGGTGCGGTCGGAGACGCGTTTCATCGCCTTGATGTTCTCGGGCGGACAGGGCTCCTCCATGAACATCAGGTTGAGCGACTCGACTTCCTTACAGATTATCGTCGCGACGGTGGGGCCCGCCTTGGCATGAAAGTCGATGCCGATGTCGATGTTGTCGCCCATCTCTTCACGTAGGATGTGCAGGTGATCGACGGCTTCTTTGATGCGTTCGTGGGTGTCGAGGAATTCGTAGAAGCCGGGCACGCCAGTCTTAAAGGCGGTGACGCCGTGTTGCTCGGCGAGTTCGCGAATGATCGCCACCTGCTCACGGAAGGTAGCGTTCGGTGGGAGTCGCTCTCGCATGCGCCCGGACATCAGGTGGTAGTAGCCGCGTACACCGCGCTCATCGACCGGGCCACCGAGTAATTCGTAGACCGGTTTGCCGAGAACCTTGCCGCGGATATCCCACAGGGCTTGATCGATGCCCGAGATGGCAGAGCCCAGCACTGGTCCGGCGCGATAAAAGCCGTGGATATACATCGACTGCCAGTGATGCTCCACCTGCATCGGGTCTTGGCCGATGATGGCGTAGCTCATGTCTTTGACAGCCTGGATAGCTGACTCGGACTTGCCTTCGAGGGTGGCCTCTCCCCAGCCCACGACACCGGCGTCGGTCTCGATTTTGACGAAGATGTGGGGCCTGTCAGGCGGGACGTACTCGGTCGTCACGCCGAAGGCCTTCATGTCCGTAACTTTCAGCCTTGGGGCAGAGGGCAGGGCAAGCGAGGCCGCGGATAGCGGTGCACAGCCACAGGACGAGAGCAGATCGGCGGTACTGGTGGGCGATGCCATCGCGGGCATGGCTGCGGCCCCAGCGAGAAGGGAAGTCTTGAGTAGTTCTCTGCGATTCATGACGTCTCCTTAGCTCGCTACGGTGTACTCTGCCAACGCAGCATCATCGACCTGCAAACCGAGGCCAGGGCCTTCGAGCAGCTGGAAGAAACCGTCTACCGGGGCCTCATCCCATCCGCCGGAGATTGCTTGGCGCATCCGTCGGTCGGCCTCGTTGGTCGAAAACGGCGTCTCTTGAATGAAGGAGTTGGGCAGGCACGCCGAGATGTGGATGCCAGCGGCGGTGCCGATCGGGCCTCCGCGGTGGAAGGGCGATATCGCGATGTAGTGTGTCTCCGCGATCGCGGCTGCCTTGCGGATGTTGGTGATCGTGGTGGTCGCCAAGTCAGGACGCATCACGTCGATGCCGTCTGCCTGAAGCAAATCTTGAAAGCGGGAGTTCTCATCGAAGTGACGTCCGAAGCCGACGGGTGTGACCGAGTGGCGAGAGATGGCCGCTTGTGCCTCCGAGTTGAGATCGGCGGTTGGTTCGTCGAGCCAGAGTAGATGGAACGTCTCCATGCGGTCGGCGATCGAGATGGCTTCACCGGGGTTGGTCTTGCCACCGCAGTTGAGCACGAAGTCGTGATCTGAACCTGTGGCTTCGCGGAGAGCCTCAAGTTGCGTACGGATATCGACGAAGAAGGCACGCCCACGCTCGCGTGTTGCGGGGACATCGAGCGGAATCGAGTAAGCCTTGTGGCCAACCGACTTCGCTTCTAGAACCGCCGAGCGGATCTGGGCATCGGTGCCGCTGTCGATGACCGCCATCGCGCGAGCCTTGTTGCGCGTCGGGCCGCCGAGGACTTCATAGAGAGGTGCCTTGGTGGACTTGCCCAGGATGTCGAGCAGCGCCATGTTGAGGGCGGCTCTGGCACCGTGCGAGGCGTCGGCCCGTCGCAGCCTCAGGTCCGCGAGTAGAGTTCGGGTGGCGTTCGCCCCGACCTCGTTTGCGAGTTCGCGCTTGAGGCGGTCGACCGTCGCTTGCGGGTCTGCTCCAACGGGAGCCTCTCCGTATCCCGTGTGGCCTTCGTCCGTGGTGACTTTGAGGACGACGTAGCTGCGACCGCTTGGTTCGGCGATCACTCTTGGTTCGATCCTAGTGATATCCAATGGTCCTCCTGGCGGCTGTTGGATGAAAAAAAAGCCGCGGCAACAACTGCGACAGCCCCAGGATAGTGAATTCTAGTCGGTGTATGGGGTGCTGACAACCGAACAGTAGGGCTCAACGAAAGACTTAACGATCATCATTTCCGTCCGCATGTTGAGCTTGTTGTCGAGGTGCAACAGCCAACGACCGTCGCATCCGATGCTGGCGAACGGTTGCCTGGGAAGTCGCGTTCCACGACGGTGCCGTAATTCTTTACCGACTAGGGTTTCGGCGATTGCCACCATGGCTCGCTATCGTGCGATGCTATCCCCATCATGCTGAACCACCACAGGACTCCGGCTATCAGAGCCGGGCTCGTAGCGATCTTCATTTCGACACTGGCCTGGATGGCTGTTGCGCAGAGCCCGGAGCGGAGCACCGGCCGCTGGTTTAAAGGCAATCTCCATACCCACACGGTGAACAGCGACGGCGATAGTTCTCCCGATGCTGTTGCTCGCTGGTACAAGGAGCACGACTACGACTTCCTGTCTCTGACGGACCACAACTTCCTGACTCCAACCGATGGTTTGAACAGCGTTTTTGGCGCTCCTGGCAAGTTCCTTCTGGTGCCAGGGGAGGAGGTCACCTCCGGCTATGAGGGAGCGCCGATCCACGTGAACGCGTTCGATGTGCAATCGCTGATTAAACCTGCGACCGGAGCGTCGGTCGTCGATACGATCCAGCAGAACGTGGACCGAATTCTTGGTGCGAGGGCCCTTCCGTCTCTCAATCACCCCAACTTCCGATGGGCGATCTCGCCGGATGAGCTGCTTGAAGTGCGCAATCTGAAGCTGTTTGAGGTCTACAACGGGCATCAGTCCGTGAACAATGAGGGCGGGGGCGGGCGCCCCGGACTCGAGGAAATGTGGGATACGCTGTTGACCGCTGGCCGGGAGATTTATGGCATTGCGGTTGATGATGCCCATTACTTCAAGAGTCTTGGGCAGCAGTATTCGAATCCTGGGCGCGGCTGGGTCATGGTGCGAGCGGACAATTTGTCTGTGGATGCACTAATCGGCTCCCTTGAGAACGGGGATTTTTATGCGTCCACCGGAGTGGTGCTGGACGATGTCGAGCGTCTGAGGAACGGGCTGCGGCTGCGGCTGCCGGACTCGAACGATACTCGCTTCACGACGGACTTTATCGGAGCCAATGGAGAACTGCTGTCGCGGACGTTCGACGCGGTGCCCGAATATCGCCTCCAACCCGGTCAGCCTTACGTGCGGGCTGTCGTTACCGACTCGAACGGCTGGAGCGCCTGGGTCCAGCCAGTTTTCGCTGACTGAAGTCGCGCGTGCAGACGCCGGTCAGGAGTGACTGCGGAGGCCTACGCCGAAGTACTCAAAGCCTAACTTGGCCATGTTTTTCGGGTCGTAGAGATTGCGGCCGTCGAAGATGACTGCGTTGTTGAGTTTCTGCTTGAGGTAGGCGAGGTCGGGCGTGCGGAACTCGTTCCACTCGGTCAGAATCGCCAGCGCGTCAGCACCATCAGCGGCCTCATAGCGGTCCGGACAGTAGGTGAGACGGTCACCGTAAACGGCACGCACATTCTGTTCAGCTACCGGGTCGTTCACGCGGACCGAGGCACCGGCCGCCAGAACCTGGTCGATGAAGACTAACGCAGGAGCTTCGCGGATATCGTCTGTCTTCGGTTTGAAGGAGAGCCCCCAGACGCCGATCGTTTTCCCTTTGAGGTTGCCGTCAAAGTAGTGATTGAGCTTGTGGAAGAGTGTTTCTTTCTGGGCGTTGTTTACGCCGTCCACACTGCGCAAGATGCGTGGTTCCATCCCCTTGGATTCGGCAAGCGAAGCCAGCGCGCGAACGTCTTTAGGGAAGCAGGAACCTCCGTAACCGACTCCGGGAAATAGAAACTGGAAGCCGATTCGAGCGTCGAATCCGATGCCGCGGCGAACTTCATTGATGTCCGCGCCCACCAGTTCTGACAGGTTGGCCATCTCGTTGATGAAGCTGATCTTCGTCGCGAGCATGCAGTTGGCCACGTACTTGGTCATCTCGGCGCTCTCGGTTCCCATCGCCAAGAAGGGGTGTTCGGTTCGGAGGAAGGGGCGATAGAGTTCCCGGAGTACCTCGATCACCTCTTCGCTGTCGGCACCGACGACGATGCGGTCGGGCTTTGTGAAGTCATCGATCGCGGCGCCTTCCTTGAGAAACTCCGGGTTCGATGCGGTCGGCACATCACGGCCCGCTGACTGCTTGAGCCACGCGGCGATGATGCGGTTGGTTCCCACGGGAACCGTACTCTTTACGATCACGACGGCATCGTCGTCGAGATGCGGACCCATTTCAGAGCAGCAACTCTCGACGAACGATAGATCGGCTGAACCGTCGTCGCGCTGCGGCGTTCCGACGCAGATGAAGACGCAGCGGGCACCGGCGGTGGCTTCAGCGGGATCGTCAGTGAATTTCAGCCGCCCGGCACCGGTGTTGTTCTTGATCAGTTCGTTGAGGCCTGGTTCGTAGATGGGGACTTCGCCATTTCGGAGGCACTCCACCTTGGCGGGGTCGTTGTCGAGGCAAACGACTTCATTGCCGGAGTCTGCGAGGCAGGTTCCGGTGACGAGCCCGACATAGCCGGCTCCGATAATGCTGATCTTCACTACTGGGGGCTCCTAGCTTGCTTCCCGCGAGGGTTGCCTTTCATTGATGATCGTCGCCTATTCCTCTCAGGGTTAGTGATCGGGTAAGCACGGCTCTACGGCAGTCGATTCACCCTAGCGTCATGGTACGATACGCCTTTGTTTCGGCTTCTCTTCCCGTGAAACAAGCAAGCGACATATTGGCAGCAGTTTACCGGAAGGGTCGCGGTAAGAAAGAGGCTGAGCACGACCTGGTGTTCTGTTTTTGGCAAGACGCGGCTGGCGGAAAATTGGCGCAAGTGAGTCGACCGATTCACTTTACAGGCAGTTTGCTCGTTGTGGAAGTGGATTCGCCGGAGTGGCTGAAGGCACTTGAAGCTGTGCGGCTCCGCATTCGAGCAAAGCTCAACGCAGCGATCGGGTCGAAGGCCGTGGGACGAATCGTATTCCGTGTGGTGTCGACGATGCGCAAGCCAGCGGCGAGGGCTGAGTCATCGACCGCGTCGTTCGAAGCAGCCGATGGTATCCGCGACCCGCAACGCAAGCGACTCTATTTGGCTTCGAAGCGCGCTGCGCAAGCAGGTCGTTGAAGGCCCACTGGGCCAGTTGGAATCACCGTGAAAATTACAGAGAAAGAAGTTCGCAACATTGCCGAATTGGCGCATCTCAACCTCAGTGACGACGAGATTGTGGCCTATCAAGGCGACATGGAAGAGATCCTCAGCTACGTCGACAAGCTCAACGAGTTGCCGACTGATGACGTCGAGCCGATGGCCCAGGTGCTCTTTGAGGGTGCTGAAGCAGCCGGCCTCCGAGCGGACGAACTCAAGACCAGCATGAATGTCGACAAGGCAATGTCGAATGCGCCTCTGTCGGGAGCGGGACAGTTCAAGGTTCCACGGATCTTGGAGCGATAGAGATGGCTATCGACAGCTACAGTTCACTGAACGTCGACGCGATCCAAGAAGGGTTGCGCTCGAAAGCATTCTCCGCCGTGGAGATAGCTCAAGAATCACAGCGCTTCTGCGAGCCCGAGAACGAAAAGTACGGGGCGTTCTTACACTTCTGCCAGGAACGGGCGCTGAAGGCGGCCGAGGCAGTCGACAAGAAGTTGGCGGCGGGTGAGGACGCTGGCGCGCTGGCTGGCGTCCCTGTCGCGGTGAAGGACGTCATCTTGGTGGACGGCGAGAAGCTGACCTGCGCCTCCAAGATCCTGGAGAATTTCGTGGCCCCTTACGATGCGACTGCCGTTGAGCGCATCGAACAAGCGGGTGCCCTGATTGTGGGCAAAGCAAACTGTGATGAGTTCGCGATGGGATCGTCGAACGAGAACTCGGCGTACTTCCCGGTGAAGAACCCCGCGGCTCCTGATCGTGTGCCGGGCGGATCCTCGGGCGGTTCTGCGGCAGCCGTTGCGGCAGGCATGACGCCGCTGGCGCTGGGCTCCGACACAGGCGGCTCGATCCGCCAGCCAGCATCGTTCTGCGGCGTGGTTGGCGTGTTGCCAACCTACGGGCGCGTCTCGCGCTACGGGCTTTCTGCATTCGCTAGCTCACTTGATCACATCGGACCGTTTGCGAAGAACGTCAAAGACTCGGCGACGCTGCTCAGTGTGATTGCGGGGAGAGATGTACGCGACTCAACTTCCGCCGCTGCGCCGACCGCGGATTACGCTGCTGCCCTAACCGGCGACGTGAAGGGACTGAAGATTGGGATCCCGAAAGAGTACTTCGCGGAGGGCTTGGACCCGGAGGTCCGGAGCTGTGTCGAAGAAGGGATCACGGCGCTAGAAAAACTCGGTTGCGAGACGGTCGAGATCAGCCTGCCACACACCGAGTACGCGGTCGCGACCTACTACCTGATCTGTACCGCGGAGGCGAGCGCAAACTTGGCTCGCTACGACGGCGTTCGCTACACGAGCCGGTCGGAGGACTCGGGAACGCTCGGCAAAATGTATCGCAACACGCGTCACGAGGGTTTTGGCAAAGAAGTGACGCGCCGGATCATCCTCGGCACCTATGTGCTGAGTTCGGGCTACTACGACGCGTACTATCGCAAGGCACAGAAGGTGCGACGCCTGATCTATCAGGATTTCAAGAAGGCTTTTCAGACCGTTGATGCGATCGTGACGCCTGTCTCGCCGTCACCGGCCTTCAAGTTGGGCGCGAAAACCTCTGATCCGCTCGAAATGTACCTTTCGGACATCTACACGATCACCGCGAGCTTGGCGGGCAACTGCGGCATCAGTGTGCCGTGCGGCGAGACATCCGAGGGGCTGCCCGTAGGAATGCAGATCTTGGCCGACCACTTTGCCGAAGAGAAGATGTTCCGCCTGGCCGGCGCTTACGAGCGTTGCAAATGACGACCTAGTAAGGCCGCCCGGGCCCAACCGAATGTGGCGTGCCGGGGAAAGACCCCCTGAACTGGCGCAGGCAAGCCACCCGAGCCACGGCATCGTTCGTTGAGCCGACTCAAAGAGAGTCAAGAAATGCCAACAGCGCCGTGCGATCGTCGAGTGGGAGTTCCCGGTACCGGACAATCACCGCTTCGGCTTCATTTCCGTGCTGCAACACCGCCTCTTGAACCGTCGCAGCAGAGCCGCCGTGCAGCAAGGGTCGTCGGAAGCGAAGGCCCCACAGCGCGGGCGTGCGGATTTCGTTCGCTAGTGCCGCTGATTGCACGATCCCATCACCGGTTCCCACGTCGTGGAGCAACAAGTCCGAGTAAAGGGGAACCATCCGACGATCGAACACAGGGTTCGCGCTGTTACCGGTCATCAAGACCGGGACATGGCAGGAAGCACAGCCGATCTGGCTGAAGACCGTCTCTCCGCGAACTGCCTCTGAGCTCGGGATTTCTCGGTCAATCGGAGCAAGAAACTTCATGAAGACCTCGAAGGCATCGATGCCGCGCAGGCCTGTCAGAGGATCCCGGCTATCTTCTGGGTCCGGCGTAATATCGCACAATTCGAGCACTTCGGGATCGATCCCCGCTGCCACTTCGTTGCGGAACAGATCGTTGGTAATCCCCATTTCGTTCCGGTAGGCGTCCGCGCCAAAGACGAGCAGCGTGGCGTGCTGGGCCTTCCAGCCAAACCTTCCGACCCGCATCTGACCTGTCTCCACATCCTGAATCCAGGCAGCGCGTCCGCTGATTCCGTCGCCGTCCGCATCATCGGGGTCCTCCAACGCGACGATCGTTTCATCGGGGATCGCCTCGACTAGCCCGCTGCCGAACAGCGGAATCGGAACGCGGTGCGCGATCACATTCGCTTCTTTGGGAATCGCTGGCTGGCATTCTTGGTTCGGAAGGGCGAAGAGGTGATACAAGGTCTCGCCGCCCAGGACATGAAACTCGCCCTGCTCATCGACACGGCCAATGCGCATCTCCGAGACCGGACTAATGCCACCGATCGCCGGGGTAGCGTGGCACTGCGCGCATCCCAGTCCGTTAAAGACGGGTCCGAGCCCTTCTCCGGCATCTTCGATTTCTAGAAAATCGTCGCGGCCGATAGTGAACAGTTCGAATTCATTGGCGGTGATCCCTGGTAGAGGATTACCCGGCTGGGACGGACGTCCTTGAGGTACAGATCGAGTAGCGACGACGCGCGCCCGAGCTATTGGCGTTGAGCGGAAGCGGGGAGACCGCTGTCCTTCCAGCCGTTGCGCGGCTAAAGGAAGTACGAGGAGCAAGGCGCAGAGCGCGTGGCCGATGACAGCTATTCTCACGTTCATTCCACCACGATCCGGCCCCGCATGATCGTGTGGCCAGCACCGCAGGCCTTCGAGCATTCGAACGGGAATACGCCTTTTTCTTGGGCACGAAACAGGATGCGCGCATCGCCCTTTCCACGCTTGGGTACGATCACGTCGATTCTGGCTTCGCGGATGCGGAATCCGTGGTTTGTGTCCAGGCTGCGAATCCGCAACTCGACAACCTCGCCCTGCTTGAGTTTGATCTGAGAGGGCACGAACGTAAAGCGTTCAGCCACGATGTTGATGATGCGGTCCCGCTCTTCACGGTCCGGCTGTTCCGCGCCATTTGACATGACGATCAGGCCACATGCCGCTACAAGTGCGCCGCACAGCACCAACTTTGCGAAAATCCTTTCCACAGTCATCGCTAAAACCACCAACCAATACCCAAATTCAATCCGTTTCGCGCCTTGATGAAGTGGCTCTGATTTCGCAAGATCGTGTAGTCAAACTTGAGCGCGACGTCTGGTTCCGGAAAGTACGTGAGCCCCGTAACGAGGGCATCACGGTCGAACTCACCAAGAGGGAGAAATCCATCCGCCATCCTGTTCTGCGTGTCGAAGTTCTCGTAGCGCGAGAAGGCGACCAGGTCGTGACGGTACCGATTCGGAAGTAGATGGTAGGCACCCTCGACGTAGAAACCACGCATCCGCTCGGCGATGTTCGGGTTGACGCCGGTCGTCCTCTGTAGCAGCGCGTTGAGCTCCGCGGTCTTGTCCATATAGGTCTGTGCGAACTCTCCGCGGAAATCGAAGCGTCCAAGACTTCCTCTGCCGTCGAATTCAAAGATCGTGACCCTGGGGTTGATTCCAGGGGTCGCGAAACCCGTCTTGCCGGTCCAATAACTCGCTCCCAGAGACACACCCGGAAGACCGTGGTACTCCAATCGCCCAGTTAAGGCAGGGTTTTGCATCACGGACTTGAAGGCTTTCTGGCGCCCGTCTCGGAAGCCCTCTTCCGCGTTGAAGAGCGAGGAATCGAGTGGGTCCATTACGTACGCTTTGTAGGTGAATCCCCGACCCAAGTCGCCATGAATTCCGGCACCAGGCCCGAACCACGTCGTCGGAATGATCAAGGTGTCGACGAAGGGCCTCTCTACGCCGTTGAACGAGGGCGGCTCGTGGCGCTCATTGATCAAACCCATCGGCGCCAGCATGATGCCAGTCCGCACATTGAGGCGCGGGGTGACCAGGAAATCAAGATAGGCCTGTTCGAGTTCTAGCTCGCCGCTCTCCTCGCCTCCCGCCACAAAGGCATGCTCTAGCTCTAGCTCGGCCCAGAATTGTATACGTCGACTGAAGCTATGTCCGAACAGCAGTACGAACCGATGGAAGTCAGCGACACCAGGCTCACCCTCAGGCTTGTTGAAGTGAAAGTCCATGTAGCCCGATAGCGGCATACGGACTTCGCTCGAGTAGGTTTCGTCGGACGCGGTGCCCTCTGTTGGAATGACCTCCGCCATCGGGAGTGGCTCCGGCTCCGCCGGTGGTGCTAATGCGGTCTGAGTAACCGCCTGCTGTTCGGGCGCAGGTTCTGGCACCTCTTCGCCCTGGACGGCGGCAAGCTCGGCTTCCAACTGCAAGATCCGCGACTCCAGCAACCGGAAACGCTCTTCGATTTGCTCCGGCGTCGCACTCACCTGTGCGTTCGCGAGCACAGCTGAAGCGATCAAGATTACAAGAAATTTAGTCATGCCAAATTATTATATTCCTAAGGCGAATACTCATTATTAGCTTCAACTCGATTTGGATGTCAATATGCGTTGCCTGTCTCTTTCGGGCAGTGCATGGATGAGCGGAGCTTCGGCAGGTGGAGGTACTGCTAAGCAGGACAAGGCAAGACTTGAGCGGCTGATTTCCGTCCGAGCACGGAGCACTTGACGCGCCTCTCTACGCGGACTGTCAGGGGTCCTTCGCGCGGGGCACATTCGGCAATCGACACCCTAGCGCCGGCAGCAATCTGTCGTCGCATAGCTGCCGCAGTGCGTCTACTTCGCGATCCGAAACACCCAAAACAGTCGCCGGAACACCCACTTCGAGTTGGAGTAGAGGCTACGGGCGAGCGTCTATCTGCCGGTCTTTGGTGGGAATCGGATGGCTGTGAGGATCGATCGTTGGGTAGCCCATATTGGTGACAGTTCGGGCCTCCGAATTCTCGGAGACCGTGTGCTCCAGAGTCTTTACTTCCGAATGAACCTCGTTGAGTGGGTAGCCGAGTTGCCGGTGGAGGTAGAGTTCCAAGAGTTGCCGTGCCCTCTCTTTCCTCTGTTTCTTTCGCATCCACTCCTCCTTGTTGGTGAAGTGTTGCCTCGATCCGTTGAGACCACCGGACTTGCCGGAAGTTACTCTTTCGCCACAGCCGCACCAGGTGGTGCAGTGCATTTTTTGTGTCTGAGAGCTGCGCCTTGGCTCACGGCTCAGCCTTCCTCTCCGCGACCGCTCGCTCCAGTTCGATGTCCCAATTGACGACGACGGTGATCGGGCCCGGTTCCGAGCGAACAGTCCCACGAAACACGAAGAAGCGTTTACCGTCGGCAAACACGTCGTAACGATATGCCTCCAGATTTCTCAATTGCTCGTCTAGCCTGAATAGTCGCTCCGGTCTCCCGAATCGAATTCGATCGCCGGAGCGGACAATCGGCGTAGCCATAAGGTCGTCGTTGGACGAGACGTAGAACAATTCACTGCCATCCTGGCTCCAGACCGGAGTCGAGCCCCTGTCGAAGGACGCCTTGACTCGCGGGCCGGACGGAAAGCGCTGGACGTAGACTTCATTCACCCCCGACTCGTCGCTCGTATAAGCGACGTAATCACCGTCGGGAGAGAATCGCGGTTTCTCTATTTTGAACTCCGTTTCCAGAAGGAACTCTGGCTCCGCCGATCCGTCTTGCGGCATTACGAGTAGACCGTCACGGTCGAACGATTCCAACAAGAGCCAGTCTCCCTTCGGCGAAAGGTAAGCGAGGGCGGCTCTCGGATGGACGGCGATACTTTCGCGCTGGGAGGAACCATCGGCAGGGATGAGATACGTCTGTTCCGCTATGCTGGCGACCAATGCTGCACTGTCTGGCGTCCAAATCAAGCCGACTCCCCTGAAGCCTGGAGCCGGTTGCAGAATCCGGCCGTCGGCTAGGTCAATCGTGAATAATTCAAGGCCGTAACCGGGGCTGACGCGCGTCTGTACAGCGACCCGCGTCTGATCTGGAGCGATCCGCAAACCGAGGAAACTCCCCTCCGGCCCAACTGATGCGATCTCGCTTCCCTGGCGGTCGACCATCACGATTCTCCGTTCGGGAATCAGGTACCTTTCAGCCGAGTAGGCGAGCACCCCCGTGGTCGAAACCGAAAACAGCCCGCGGCCCATTGCCACATCGATGCCGACGTCTTGCGCTACCGCAAAGGCGGCTCCGGTAATGCGTCCGAGCCCGGGGGCGAACGGATAAGCCACGAGCACGTCCCCGTGGACGCTCAACAGATAGCCGTCACTCCCACGACGAGATGGAAAGAACACGCCGTGAGACTCGGCATCGATCAACGTCTGGCTTTCCTGCGTCTGCAGGTCGCCGAGCCGCAGTTCTGCCGTCCCGGCACCCGCAGCGCCCCGACGAAAGTAGAAAAGAAAGCTCTCACCGCCTGGCAGGAAATGAGGCGAGCGGTGACTTTGCTCTCCCCCTGTCGTCACTCGCTGTAGATCACCGCCCCGATCCGAAACTCGGAATAGTCGAGAAGCCTCCCCGGCGTTGTAAGGGGAGAAAAGGATAACCCCCTGTTCGTTCCAGGAGCCGCCGCGGCCCGAAGTTGCTTCGGCCAATTCAACGACAGGATCCCCCCCAATGCCGACCTTCTTCAGCTTCTCGTCGGCAAAGAATCCGAGGTAACGGCTGTCCGGCGACCAAAATAGCGAGCCCATCTGATCAACGCCTTCGGTTCCGTCAATGGGAGACGCACTCAGTTCGGCGAGTGGCCGCAACCACACGCGCGCCCGGTCTCCTTCGTCGGCCACGAAAGCCAGGTGACGGCCGTCGGGCGAAAGCTCGAAGCTACGAATAGTTGTGCCTTCCGGCACGGGAACCGAGAAACGCAGCGTGAGCTCCTGGGGGGGGAGCCTCCCGGAAGTAAAGGACCGCGAGGATCAGCGCGGCCAGGAGTGCAACGGCGAACATCGTGCGGTCGGACCGTGCCACAACCGTCCACAGGCCAGCTTTAGAGCTTGACCCTTCGCTCTCCTTCGAGGCTGGAGCCAGCTCCACACGGTCTACCGGGGCAATGAATCTGTAACCGTGCTTTGGGACGGTCTCCAGGAATCGCGGACTGTCTGCCGAGTCGCCCAGAGCCTGGCGCAGCTTTTGAGCTGCCGTGTTGAGACTCTTATCAAAGTCTACGAACGTGTCGTCGGGCCAGAGTTTCTCTTTGATCTCCTCCCGAGTAACGATCTGACCCGGGCGCTCCAGGAGGGCCTGGAGTAGCCGGAACGGTTGTTCCTGCAGACGCACCCTTGCGCCGCGCTTGCGCAGCTCGCGCGTCAATAGGTCCGCTTCAAAGACTCCAAAGCGAACCACTCGGCCACTCTGCCGTTCCATCGGCATCAATTCGTATCCCCGAGTCGGTTCAAGTGTCGAGGGTTTGTGGCTGATTGAGCCGCTGACCTCGACAGGGGAATTGTAGCGTTACGGGGTTGCTGAAAGGGCCACCAGTGTTGGTGATGAGTTACTTCCTATTTTGGGAAATGTACGAATCCACTCGATTCGGCCCCAGTTTGAGACCACCGGACTTGCCGGAAGTAACTTGCCACAAAGCGTTCAGACGTGTCGATTATGGAAGCTCTACTGCTCCCGGCCTCGAAATTCTTCGTACCGGTTTTAGACAACGCAGATCGTTAGCGAACGGTTATCGATAGCCGGTAGAGCCGAAGTGGCTCCTGCTACGGGAGTCCGTTGACTACCAGCGTCAACGAAGACGCTCCGCCGGAGCCGGGAAGGCTGGGGAGCAGAAAGCGCTGGCCGTCGGCGGTAACATCGTAGGATTGGGTTGCATCCAAACCCGCATCGAACAGGGCTTGACGGGCGCCTGCCACGAATCGATCTGCCCCGGTCTCGACCGTCACCGCCATCATCTTGCCCTCCGCCGAGACGTAGAACAGCTCTTTCCCGTCGCGGCGCCAGACTGAGGTGCCACCACCATTCTCGGAGATCTGAAACTTGCTCCCCGGGTCGGGAAAGCTCTGGACAAAGACCTCATTGCGGCCAGTCTCGTCCGAAACATAGGCGAGCCAGTGCCCATCCGGAGAGAACTTGGCCCACGCCTCATTCGCCGCGGTCTGGAGGAATGGAAACGGTTCCCGGGTCTCCGCCGTAGCTGTCGCACCCGTCATCGGCAGCACCCACAGATCATAGTTTTGGTCCTGGTTCGTCCGCATAAAAACCAAATAGCGCCCATCTTTCGACCAATCAGTAGCGAACTGGGAATGATCGGAAGGTAATAGCCCCTGCACCTGACCGCTCCCGCTCGCACCTCTTTGGTAGAGCCCGTAGCGGCCGCTACGGTTGGAGCTGAAGACGATCTTTTCGCCATCCGGAGACCAGAGCGGGAGAATGTCGAATCCATAGTCGAAGGTGAACCGCGACCCGGTATCCTGCGATAGCTGGTGCCGCCATAGGTCTTCCTGCTGGCCGTCCGAGCGAGAGACCATCACCTGTGTGCCGTCCGGAGAAATGGACACCGAGTGAACGCTGGAAGGTGGCCCCACGGTGCCCACCGTGCCACCGCCGCGATCGTACCAGGTCAGCGGCGGGTCGGACCCTCCTGCTGTGAAGAGGAGTAGTCCTTCGTGGGAGACCGAAAAAAGGCCGAGCAGGTTGATCGGGCTAAATAACACGTGTTCGGCCACCGGGGACGCGTCCCCGGTGGTCTCTCCAGTGGTGGGGGTAAAGCGCTGGGCCATCAATGTCTGCTCTGTCACGAAGAACAGGTATCCCGATGCATAGGCTACATTTGACACCGCGGAAGAAACGCGCTGTCGGCTGTCCGATCCGAGTTCCGCCCAGTAGATGCCACTCTCGCCGCGATTGGCATTTAGTGACGTGTAGAGGTAGTGACGGCCATCTGGCAGGAAGAATGGCCAACGGTGGAAGTTTCTCCGGACGAATCGTCCAGCGTGGTCACCTGCTCAACAGGGCCTCCGGCAGCGGGGACAGCGGAGAGAGGGGCGGCTACGAAACCGCTGAGCATGATCAGATCCTCACCGCTCCAGGAGGCTCCCCGTGGGTTCGCATTCACAACCACCCCCGCGGCAACCGTCTGGACAGGGCCACCAGCAGCCTCCACTCGTTTGAGGTCGCTCCCCGCGAAGAACCCCACGGATTGACTGTCGGGCGACCAAAAGGGAAACCGAGCCCCTTCGCTGGCGGGGACGGCGCGGGCTGTGAGGGAGTCGAGATCGCGAATCCACAGGCGCGGCTGGTTATCCTTGTAGGCGGCAAAAGCGATCCGGCGTCCATCAGGGGACAGCGCCGCGGGGCTCAAAAGCCCGAAGAAGCTCGTGCCTTCGGGCGGGAGTATGTGCGTTTTCAGGGCGGGGAGTTGGGCGGGCGGTTGGCTGAAGTACAGAATCCCCATCGTCAACGCAACCGAGGCACACGCTCCCGCGACCAACCACGGCAAACGGGACATTCTCGAACGTTCGGCCTGAGCCGTCGAAATGGCCGTACTCGCGGCCGTCCTCGAGCGGCCTGAGGCAGGCTTCTGCCTCGCCTCCTTCTGCAATACCCGCAGATCCGCCAATAGGTCGTCGGCGTGTTGGTAGCGCTCGGCGGGGTCCTTGGCCAGCGCTTTGCCAATCAGCCGATCCGCCTCAGGCGCTACGTCGGCTCGCTGCGCTGAAATCGGCTCCGGTTCTTCGTTGAGAATCCCGTAGCCGATCGCCTGCTCGTAATCCGCGTCGAACGGAGTCCGCTGCGTGAGCATCTCGTAGAGCACACATCCGAGAGCCCATACGTCCGCGCGCCGATCGACTTTCTTGCCTTCCAGTTGTTCCGGCGACATGTAGGCAGGGGTGCCCAACGTCGTTCCAGTTTTGGTGAGTTTCGAGCGTCCCGTCAACGAGGCCAGCCCGAAGTCCAGGACCTTCACCTGGCCCTTGCTGGTCAGCAGAATGGTTTGCGGTTTGATGTCCCGATGGACTACGCCCTGTTCGTGGGCTTCGTGGAGTGCCTCAGCAATCTGAGAGGCGATGCCGAGGGCCTCATCCAGCGGCAGCGGGCGCTCCTTGATCTTGTCCGCTAGCGAGGGCCCATCGATGTAGGCCATAGCGATGAAGATCCTGCCCGATGAACGCAGCCACTCCGCGGTGGCTTTCCTCGACGCCGCGGTCGGTTACTACCGCTCCCTCTCGCCATCTACACGCCGCGCACCAACGGCAAGGCCGAACGCTTCAGCGCGCCGCTCCAGACCGCTCCTCGTGAATGCCATCTTCCTCGTGAATGCCGAAGACCTGACAGATGTTGGGGTGATCGAGGCCAGCCGCCGCTTGCGCTTCGCGGATCAGGCGTGCCTTTACCTCTTCCTCGTCGAGTGTTTCGCGAGGGAGGAACTTCAACGCAACGGTCCGGCGGAGCTGGGTGTCCTCGGCCTTGTAAACGACACCCATGCCGCCCTCACCGAGCTTTTCGGCGATCTTGTACTGCAATATGGTCCTACCGACCATGACGAAGGGATTGTAACGCTAAGGAGTCACTGGAAGGGCTGGCACGATGGGTTTTGAGTTACTTCCGGTATGGGGTGCCAGCTCAACCGGTCGACACCCCACAAGCGCTAAAACGTTCTGCGGGCGTTTCAAAAAGTCACTTTCCACTGCCGGGAATCTCGGGCGTAACTGTGTGTTCGAGCATTTGAACACGCAGAAGAGGAGCTTGGTACTGCTTGCTATCCTGAAATCGGAAACGGCCCGCTTGAGAGAGCGGGCCGTTCCCGTTGTTGAGGAGTTTTGACCAGAAATGTCCGCTCAGATGGCCCAGAATCGTTGATAAGCCAATAGATTCAACGACTTAGGTCGCAATACGCCGGACAATCGCGGACATCCACGGACATCTGCGACCAAACCGAGCACAACGCCGCACTTTCGGCGGACGTTTGGCGGACAAATCGGGACGATTCGAGGCGGGATAGACTGAGATGGTGGACGCTCTTATCGTCTTTGCTCACGGGTCACGGCGGGCGGAAGCCAACGAAGCCGTTAAGCGTGTGGCTGCGGCTGCAGCCCAGAAGGGTGGTTTTGCGATCTGGCGTGCGGCGTTCTTGGAGCTAGCGGAGCCGACGTTGGCGGCAGCGGTGCAAGAGCTGTACGCGGCAGGGGCGAAGCGCATCGTCGTGACGCCGTATTTCTTGGTGATGGGTGTACACCTGGCCGAAGACCTGCCGAGGTTGCTCGACGAGGCTGCGGAAGCGGCCCCAGGGGTTGAGCTGGTGGCGACGCCTGGTCTCGACGGGCATCCGGCACTTGCGGATATTCTCTCGGAGCGAGCCCGCTCGGCCATATCCGACTGATTCCTCGGCGAGAGGGCCCAGTTTTTCGAAACAATAGAAGTAGAGGTCTCATGCTTGAAGTCACCCTGCCGGACGGCCGCGTAAAAGAAGTTGAAGCTGGCACTACGCCGCTTCAGATTGCGGAATCGATCAGTCCTGGTTTGGCGCGGGTCGCGCTTGTCGCGGAACTCGACGGTACGCTCGTCGATCTGACCGAGCCCATCACGGCGAACACGACGTTGCGTCTACTAACCGAGCGCGACCCGGAGGCGCTGCAGGTTTACCGGCACTCCAGCGCTCACCTGTTGGCCGTGGCGACGCTGGAGCTGTATCCAGAGACAAAGCTCGGCGTCGGTCCGCCGACTGACACTGGCTTCTTCTACGACATGCAGCGCGAGCAGCCGTTCACGCCCGAAGATCTCGAGAAGATCGAGAAGAAGATGCAGGAGATCGTCGATCGCGATCTGCCGAATCGCCGCGTGTGGATGGATCGTGATGAGGCGCTGAAGCTCTACGAAGAGCAGGGCGACACGATGAAGTGTGAGCTGATCACCGAGAAGACCGACGACCCAAAGGTCTCGATCTACAAGACCGGGGACAAGTTCAACGATTTCTGCCGAGGCCCGCACATCCCTTCGATGGGCCGAGTGAAGGCCTTCAAGCTGCTGTCGGTGGCGGGTTCTTACTGGAAGGGTGACGAGAAGAACCAGCGGCTGCAGCGCGTTTACGGCACGTCGTTCTTTTCGAAGAAGGATCTGAAGAAGTACCTCAACCAGTTGGAGGAAGCGAAGAAGCGCGACCACCGCAAGCTGGGTAAACAACTCGACCTGTACTCGGTGCAAGAGGCTGCAGGGCCTGGTCTGATTTTTTGGCATCCGAAGGGGGCGCTCGTCCGCAAGATTGTCGAGGACTGGATGAGAGACCAGTACCTGGCTCGCGGCTATGGCCTGGTCTTTACGCCGCACGTTGCCAAGCGCGATCTGTGGAAGACTTCTGGGCACGCTGATTTCTACTCCGACGACATGTTCAAGCCGATGGAACTCGACGACATCGAGTACCAGCTGCGACCGATGAACTGCCCGTTCCACATCCTGATCTATAAGGACAAGCTTCGGAGCTACCGCGATCTGCCGGTGCGTCTCGGTGAATTGGGGACGGTTTATCGCTACGAGCGATCGGGCGTGATGCACGGGCTACTGCGTGTCCGCGGGTTTACCCAAGACGACGCACATATTTTTTGTACTCCCGACCAGGTCACTGACGAAGTGGTTGGTTGCGTCGACTTCGCGATGGACGTGATGAAGACGTTTGGGTTTAAAGACTACGAGGTCGAGCTATCCACCTGGGACGGAGGAGAAAGCGGCAAGTATGCGGGCGACGCCGAGGAATGGGAGCTTGCGGAAAACGGGCTGAAGGATGCACTGGCGCAGCGCGGTATTGAAGCGAAGGTGATGCCCAACGAGGCCGCGTTCTATGGACCCAAAATCGACGTCAAGATGGTTGATGCCATCGGACGCTCGTGGCAGCTTTCGACGGTGCAGTTCGACTTCAACCTGCCGCGTCGCTTTGAACTGGAATACGTCGGCGAAGACGGCGCAAGGCACCGGCCCTACATGGTGCACCGTGCGTTGTTGGGTTCTATCGAGCGCTTTATGGGCGTGCTGATCGAGCACTACGCTGGCGCGTTCCCGACGTGGTTGGCACCGGTGCAGGTGAAGGTTCTACCGATCACTGACGCTCAGCTGGAGTACGCCAAATCGGTCGCGGAGCAGTTGAAGGCGGCCGGTGTGAGAGTTGACGTGGACGAGCGCAACGAGAAGGTTGGCTTCAAGGTTCGCGAGGCGACGTTGGAGAAGATTCCGCACATGCTGATCGTCGGAGCCCGCGAGGCCGAGGAAGGCAAGGTAGCGGTCCGCAAACGCAGGGAAGGTGACCAAGGGCAGCAGACGGTGGAAAAATTTCTCGCCACACTGCTCCCAGAAATCGAGTCGAAGCAGGTGTCTTAGTCGAGCGGAAACGCTTCAAGAAAGTCGCGGTCTGGTGCGGCGGCAGCCCGTGGAAAGCCCATCGGGTTCTCTTCGGATCTGAACAGTGTTCGAAGTCGGACTCTTTCGCTTTCGAGGAACGTACGGACTTTGGACAGACTCAGTCCGCTCGCCGGAAACTCAATGAGTTCGGCCTGGACCCAGGTTGCGTCGACCTGGTTAGCAAGGTTTTTGCCTGCGAGGTAAGGGCCTTGGAACTCATCGACGGTCGCGATCATCGGTAAGAGTTGCCCCCAAAAGGGTCGGCGACCCAGGTTGAGCTCCTCCAGCATGAGTTGGTGAATGCGGTCGACGCGCAGGGCGTTGAGTTCGGCGGGCGTACACATGTCGTAGTCCTCGCGCCCGCAGTGCTCGGCAGTGTGCCAGACGTGGCAGGCTCGACAGGCGTCTGGTCGGGCCTCGTAGACGTCGCAAGTGCTTGTCTCATTGAGAAAAATACATGGGCCGAGATCGATCAGGGCATTCTGCGCTTCGACCGGGTCGTCGTTGGGGTTCTCTCGTAGGCGCACGACGCGACGCTGCCAATCGGCTCGCAGATCTGAGTTTTCGCCGACGAACTCAAGCATCCGTAATGCTTCGGCTGAAGAAATGAATATCGTCGAGCGTTCGCAGCAGCGCGAGCATCCAGGTGCGCAAGTTGGACGACCGATGCGCGGCTCCCACTCAGTGAGCAGCGATTCGAGTGCGACATCGAAGCTAGACCGCTTCATCGATGGGCTCTAGATATCGCGGACGCAGCGGAACCCGATATTACCCGCCGCGCTATCGGGCGTGTTGCCGGTTCGTGCTCCCAGCCGGTAGCGGTTGCAGTAGGACTCGTGGCAGAGGTACGAACCGCCCTTCATCACGCGCTGCGTTCCTCGGGGTGGCCCAATCGGATTGTGTCGGCTCGCTCCGACGTGATAGCTAGGGCTAAACCAGTCGGCGGTCCATTCCCAAACGTTGCCGATGGACGACAGCATGCCATAGGGGTTTGCTGGAAAGGCATCGACGGGACAAACCCCGGTATATCCATCTTCAGCGGAGTCGCCGTCGGGGAAGCTGCCCTGGAAGACGTTGCAAAGGTGCTTGCCTTCGGGTTCGAGGTCGTTGCCCCACCAGAAAAGTAGCTGCTCGGTGCCACCCCGCTGGGCGTACTCAAACTCCGCTTCGGTTGGGAGGCGCTTGCCTGCCCACTCCGCATAGGCTGCCGCGTCAGTCCAAGAGACGTGGATGACCGGATGGTTTTCCAAGCCTTTAAGTGTTGAGTCGGGGTTGTCTGGGTGCAACCAGTCGGCTCCAGGCACCTTGCACCACCACTGCGCGGCCAGAACCGTGTCTTCAACGAACTGGCTGTACCGCTCGGGGGTTAGGTTTCCCTGAAAAACGAAGGACCAGCCGAAGCTTTCCGATTCGGTTTTGTATCCCGTCGACTTCACAAACTCCGCGAACTGGTCATTCGTTACCGGATGGGTATCGATCCAGAACGAATCAATATGGACAGGGCGGACGGGTCCTTCGCCGTCGGCTGGAAAGCCTCTTGCGTGGTCCGTTCCCATCAGGAACCTACCACCGTCGAGTTGGAGCATGCCGTCGGTCGAGCCGCTGTTTGCATGAATCCGCGTCTGTGACGCTGTGCGTGATTCTTCGAGGCGCTTGGCACGCTCGATGGTCGGAGCACAGCAAGGCGACGGTGGTGGCGTCTTCGGGGGCATCAGCTCTCCGAGGGGTCGAACTCGACGGTGGCCTTCTCACGCAACTTGTCAACAAAAGTCTCAAGAACCTCGTCCTGCTTTTGTCTCGCGAGTTCTCGTTCGATCACATTGCGAACGTCCGCCAATGGGGTAAGGCTCTCGGAGCGCCGCTCAAACACTTTGACGACGTGGTATCCGAAGCTAGTTTTGAAAATGTCGCTGACCTGACCGGGCTCAAGACCGAACGCTACTTCATCAAAACGGGGCACCATGCGACCGGGTGGGAACCAGCCCAGGTTGCCGCCGTCGGTTGGTGCATCTGACAAGCGAGTGGCGACATCCGCGAAGTCGGTGCCAGAGTCGAGTTCGGCCTTAGCCGCCTCGATTGCTACACGAGCCTCGTCCTTGGAGGTTTCTTCGTTAACGTGCTTGAGAATATGGGCGGCGTTGATGCTGTCAGGTATGCGGAACCGGTCTCGATGTTTTCGATAGAACTCAGCGATTTCCTTGGTTTTCGCTGGCTTGATGTGTGCGGTTAGCTTGTTGATGAGCCGTTCGATCTTTACTTCAGCTTCGGCGTCTTGACGTGCCTCGGCTTCGGTAAAGCCATCTTCTTCGAATTTCTCTTTGCCGCCGCAGCGTTCGACTGCGGCATCCACCGCTTTCTGTACCGTGTCTGCTGGCACTGGCTCGTCGTCCGTCAGCGCCTCTTGCCGGAGGAGCATGCGTTCGACGACGTTCTCTTGGCCCCACTCCGCAGCTCGCTGCTGCATCGACTCTCGCGTGGTGAATCCGAAGTTCTGTGCTTCCTCTTGTGAGAGTTGCCTGAAGCGGCCCATCAAGCCGCTAACTTCGGCCTCCAGGGCGCCTTGTGGAGCTTCTTCGCCGTTTACCGTCAGTTTCATTGAACCCCATTTTACTCTGACGGGCAGGCGGAATGCTGCCATGGGTGGGTTGCGTCGGGCCAGCTAGTGGGCGATGATGTTCGGCACCATGAAACTCTTCAGTTTGCTGCTCTTCGCCGCTGCCACTCTTGCGGCTCAAACCGGTCTGCGCGTCGATACGCCGATGACGCCGCCCGACTGGGCGTTGATGGAGCGTGCGTTGCTCGACGCGAATTCTGGCGCGGTAGAAGCCTTTGCCGACAAGTACATCGATGAGCGCGGATACCTAGCGCATACGCCGCGCTGGGGCACCTTGGACGGGCCAGACGATGCGATTGAGACCTACTACAACTGGACGCTTCTCCACGCGTTGGGCGGGTCCGACGGTGTTCTTGAGGCGTACAAGAGGGGCCTTGAGGGACATATCGCGCAGTACAACGAACTACGAACCGAGTTGACCGATCTCGCCTCGAATGGTGCCTATCACAAGGACTTCATCACGCAGTCCGATTGGTTCCACACGGCGGAGGGGATGCGTGCGTTCTTTTTGTGGGGACTGTCGGAGCCGAACAATCCAGAGATGGTCAATCGCATGAAGAGCTTCGCCGCCATGTACATGGGCGAAGACCCGGATGCGCCGAACTATGACCCCGAGAATAAGGTCATCAGGAGTTTCTGGACGGGTTCGAAGGGCCCCATGCTCCACGACGCGACGGTCTACGACTGGGTGGGCGACCCGGTGCCGGGCATGTTCCATCTCCTCCATAACCCTGCTCGGACCTCTCAGATGTTGGATCTAGAGGAGTGGTATCCGCGCATGTTGGCGCATTGCGCGGAGTATCTGGATTCGGGCGGAGACACGTTCTTGAACATGGCCGCCAGCCTGTTGACAGTGAACGCCTACGCGTTGACGGGCGACGAGAAGTATAGGGATTGGACGCTTGAGTACATGTATGCCTGGAAGGAACGGGCCGCTGAGGCGGGCGGTATGGTTCCATCGAACATTGGCTTAGACGGATCGCTCGGCGGCTCACACGACGGGCAGTGGTGGAAAGGAACCTACGGTTGGAACTTCACCATCTTTGACGGCGAGCTGGAACAGATTGCGCATCGCAACTACTGGCACGTCTCGATATTTGCGGGTTTCGCGAATGCTCTGCTGCTAACGGGAGATCAGTCTTATATCGACGTCCTTCGTAAGCAGCTCGATCTGTTCTACGACAACAAAAAGGTCGAGAACGGCAAGACCTTGCTACCGCAAATGTATGGCGATCCTCGCGGATACAAGTACGATGGTGACCCCGAGTGGTATCAGTACACGGACAACCTTTTCCATGACCGGTTGACCGAGGTCTATCTCTGGTCGATGAAGCGCAGCGATCTCGAGCGTATCCCGACCGATACGGGTTGGGTTGGCTTCTTGGAGGGCAACAACGAGGACTACCCGATGGATGCCATGAGCGCCGACATGGAGCATATCCGGGAGCGTCTTGAGCTCATGAGAAATGACGCCACTACTGCCGACACTCGGTTGGCCGACTACTTGCTCGGTATCGTGCCAGCGACGACCGACACTCTCACCCAGTTGACGACCGGTGGATTCTTCGCTAACGGTCGCGTTTGGGTTCTGCATAGTCGCTTACGATACTTCGACCCAGAGAATCGTCGCAGTGGTCTGCCACAAGACGTAGCGGCATTGGTTGAGAAACTGACAGACGATTCGGTGGTCGTCACGCTCGTCAATACCAATCAAGTCGAAGCGCGGACCGTAGACGTACAGGCCGGCGGCTACGCCGAGCATCAGTTCACCGGTGTCTCATGGGATGGCGGAAGCAAAGACCTCGACGCGCCTGCCCTAACAGTGCGGCTTGAGCCGGGGACGGGTACGAAGCTGACGTTCAAGATGAAGCGCTATGCCAATCAACCGAGCTTGGCGCAGCCGTGGAACCGAGGCTGGATGAACTAGGACCCGTCGTTGCGGCGACAGATTCCGCGGTCTGAGCTGCGTACGAATTCGACAAGCTTGGCGGCGTGTTCGCCTTCGCACTCGGCTTCGATGCGCGTGAGCGAATCTTGGATCGATAGCTTAGTCCGAAATAGCAGTCGAAAGGCATGCTTCAGCGTAGAGATCTCCGTGGCGCTGAAGCCGGCCCGCTTGAGGCCCACGGTGTTGACGCCCATCGGTGTGACGTAGAGACCCCCGTAGAGAAAGTACGGCGGCACGTCCCTGTTGACCCGTGTACTGCCAGCCAGCATCGCGAAGTCACCGATTTTGGAGAATTGGTGAATGCCGATGCCCCCTGAGACGAAGACGTTGTTGCCAATTTCCACGTGACCAGCTACCAGCGAGCAGCTAGCGATGACGTTGTCGTTGCCGATCGTGCAGTTATGAGCGATGTGGCCCGAAGTCATGATGTAGTTGCGATCGCCGATCACTGTTCTCGAATCGGGATCAGTGCCTCGGCTGATCGTGTAGTGCTCGCGGATGACATTGTCGTTGCCGATTTCAAGGAAGCTGCGGTTGCCGCCAAAACCCTTGTCGAGTGGATCGCTCCCGAGCACGGTTCCCGCCGAGACGGCGTTATTGCTACCCATCGTGGTCCAACGCTTGATGAAGACGTGGGGTTCGAATCGGCAACCGTCACCGATGACGACATCGTTTTCGATGACACAGAAATCGGCGATCTGCACGTTGGCACCGATCCGAGCACCGGGCGCGATGCGGGCGCTTTCGGCGATCTGGGCTGTAGAGTCGATTGACATGCGGCGCGTTACTCGAAGATGTGGTCGGCAGGCACGATTTTGATCGACCCGAGATCGAGCTTGTAGTTCGTGATCAGGAGATCCTCCGCTTGGATGGCCGCAGTCGGCGGAGCAGCGTAGGCAGGTTTCGCCGTACTACCTGACCGTATCTGCCGGCGAAACCCGACGGCGTCTTGGGTGATCACGACCACATCGAGGTCGGTAGCACGCAGGTGATCCTTGATCGCGCGGTTTACCGACTCTCTGGTGAGACCGCTGAGCTGCTCTTTGAACCAAGAATTGAAATCGCCGGTACCGTAGTATTCACCGTCGAGCGCGTAGCCGAGCTGCGAACCTTGCGTCTGTGTCAGCAGGTTCACGTGCTTCGAAAGAAACAATTTCGTCGCCTGGAAGTTCTCTTCGCTGATTCCTTCGCGAATCAGTTTGTCGAGCTCATACAGTGCAATTTTGAGCGCGAAGGGGCCATTCTCAGGCACAACGGGGCGAATCCAGATCTGGAATATCTGCTGACGACGCCCCAGGTTGGGGTCCGGCTGGAACTTGTACATGCCACGCGGAAAGTACTCGATGTATGCGTAGTCTCCATAGTTCATGCCGCGTATCTCGCGAATTTGCTGGAACAGATGGCTCTTCGACGAGCGATGCTGTCCGAAGTAAGACTGCATCAGCTTGAGGGCTGCCCAGTCGGGATGGGAGCGCGTGACATCGATCGGGAAGCCGATCGAGAGAAGGGTTGATCGCGTGTCTTTCTGAATGATATGCACGCTCGTCCGCTTAGTTTTCTTGGGCTTGGGCAATTCAACCGTCGCCGGAGAGCCCTCGGGCAGCGAATCGAAGTCGGCTTTGACGCGATCTGGGAAGTCTGCGGGATAGCCGCCCGAGAGGCCAATGATGACGTTGTCGCGGCGATAGTTCGCGGCGTAGAACGCCCTCAAGTCGTCAAGCGTCATGGCTTCGAGCGCGGATACGTTGCCGCGGTTGTGACTGCCGTAGGGATGGCCGTGGCCGTATATCGTTAGGTACAACGTCTCCTTACCGAGTTCCTCCTCGTTGTTGCCACGAAGGCCGATGCGCAGGAAGTTTACCGCCTCGTCTTTGAGTCGTCGGAAGTCATCCTCTCGCCAACCGGGATCGAGCAGCATTTCGCGTAGCGTCGTGTAGTAGGCGTCGAGATTCTCGACGTGGGTCGTACCCGAGAAGACCGTCATCTCTTTGTCGACCTGAACCCCGACGGACGTGGCCATCGGGAACATCTCTTCGACGATCTCGTCGTAGCTCCGCTGTGCCGAGCCACCGCCAGCGAGCATCGCCGCAGTAAGAGCCGCCACTCCTTCTTTGCCGTCGGGGTCTGAGGCTGCACCGGTGCGAACAAGAATGCGAATCGCAATCAGCGGCGAATCGCTTGGCTGCAACAGCGTTTCGGCGGCCGGAGCGATCGCGGCGGAGAAGACGGCCCACGCAGTAGCAAGAAACCAACGGCGATACATTACTGGGCCTCCGGTGGCATTCCATCCATCACCTGGCCGAGCCGGACAATGGTCTGGCCTTCTGGCTTGAAGTACTTCTCGGCCACCATCTGAACGTCTTCCGGCGTGACGGCGTCGTAGAGGCGGTAGCGCTTGTTGATCGTCTCGGGGTCCCTTCGCAGGCCAATGTAGTGGGCTAGTGTGCGGGCGATCGCGCCTGTAGAGTTCATCGACAGCGCGAACTGGTAGCGCAGATGAGACTTCACCTCTGCGAGTTCTTCGACCGGCATTGGTTCGGTCTTGAGCGATTGAAAAGTGGCGAGAATCTGCGCCTCGACGTAGTCGAGATCGTTTGGATCCTTCACACGAGCGACAACGCCAAACGGGTAGGGATCGAAGTGGTCGACGTAGTCGGTGAACAGGGTGTCTACCTTTTGCTCGTCGATGACCAGCCTCTTGTAGAGTGGCGAGTTCTCTCCGAAGGCTTGGAAGGAGATGATGTCGAGCACAGCCGAGTCGATCACCTCATCGTCGTAGGCCGGTGCGCGGTACGAGATGGTCGTGAACGGCAGGGTCGGCGCGTGGAACTCAACGTTGGCGCGCTTCGGACCGTTTTGTGGGGGTTCCTCGGGGATCGGAGCTGTGTAGTTGCCGCGCTCCCAGTCGCCCCAATACTTTTCGATCAGCGCGCGGGACTCCGCGAAGTCGACATCGCCGACCACGGTCACCGTCGTGTACTCGGGGCGGTAATAGCGATCGAAAAACTGTAGACCGTAGTTGTACATTTCGGGCATCGCCTCGACATCTTCGATGAAGCCCATCGTCGTGTGCTTGTAGGTGTGAGCGGTGAAGGTCGTATTCCGTTTCGCTTCGTCTAGCTTCCGGTATGGGTTGGCGAAGCTCTTGTTGTATTCGCTTAACACCGCACGCGTCTCGGTTCGGAACTGCTCCTCGGAGTAGGCGAGATTCTGGAAGCGGTCGGCTTCGAGTTCGAGGATCTGCTCGAGGTCTTCTTTCGCGAAGACCGCGTGATACACCGTCCGGTCGTCTGTCGTGTAGGCGTTCGTCTCCGCTCCGGCGGACTGCATGATCTCTTCCCATTGCTCTGATGGGAAGCGTTCGGTGCCGCGGAACATCATGTGCTCAAACAAGTGTGCAAAGCCCGAGCGTCCGGGCTCGACCTCGTTGCGAGAACCCACCTGTACCACCACGTAGAGGGCGACGAGATTTGGGTAGCCACTGTCGATGACGACGCTGCGTAGACCGTTCGGAAAGTCATGGACTTCGGACGGATAGGGGAAGATTCGCTGCTCGACGTTCCCCATTTGGCTGCAAGAGAGCAGCGCGAGCATCGTCGCCAATGACAGAAGTTTCAGCATGGGGGGATGTTCTCCAATTCCGCCCATCTTAGCGGAAGTCCGTGAAGCCGCTGGGTGTTTAAGATCCAATCGGTGCAACACGCCGCTCAGGCTACGAGATTGAGCCCTTTGAGGTGCCGCAGCTTCGTCAGGCAAGCCGGCGACGCTCTTCGGCGTTCCCCTCGACGACAAGTGAGTAGAGCGGTTCCTGGTACAATCGACTCTGCTGATCGCTGCCGTATGCCCGCTAAAAAGCTGTCTGATTCAAGTATTTCGGCGCAGGCGTTTGCTGCCAGCGCGGACGAGCTGCTGGTTCCGGTGACCAACTCACTGAGCTATTGCGTCGTTGCACCACATGACGATGTCGATCTCCAGCGATTGGTCCATGACCCTGCATCGGCGACACCTCCTATCCTCGCCTCGATCTTGCCGAAGCTTCGGATCGTCGTGGCCGCCTATCTAGAGAAGCCGCACGGCAAGGCCAGCGACGGCCCACTGCTGGTTTTCAAGAAGCCGCCTGAATCCAGGCGTCTCTTTGCGGCCAGTGTTGAACACGACGGAGAATTCTTCATCTTTCTCGCTGCGAAGGATGAAGATATTGCTGACTATCACGACTCGCTCTACTACGAGCTAGCCACGCTCGCGGTGGGACACGCCGATGGCGAGCTGACTGGACAATTCCGAACGCTCTTGCGAGAAGAGCTGAAGGGCGATGTTCGCGGCGAGGTCGATGACGCGAGTTGGAAGCTCAAGGATCAGCTCCTGAGCCGCCAAACCGATCCGGCGAGGAACACGAAAGCCTTCCAGGCCTATGCACGGGAAGCGATGATCGACACGCTCACGCTGTATCTCCATGGCCTGTGCTGCGATCTCGATGTGGAAGCGGGTCCGCGCCAGCTGCCGAGTCGCCATCTGCGCAAGCGTCTTGAGCTGCTGCGGGAACTCTTCCCGCCCCCGAAAGGTGTCGTCGTGTTTCCGGAAGAACTTCCCTAGACGATCAACATGCAGTCGCCGTAGGAGAAGAACCGGTAGCGTTCTTTGACGGCGTGTCGGTAGGCCTCCAGCATCAGTTCGGTACCAGCCAGGGCGCTGGTGAGCATCAGCAGCGTTGACTCTGGTAAGTGAAAGTTCGTCAGCAGCGCGTCCACCGCTTGGAACTCGTAGCCCGGATAGATGAAAATGTCCGTCTCCCCCGAGCAGGCCTGAATCTTGCCGTCGTTGCGTTGTGCCGCGGTCTCGAGAGTTCGGACCGCGGTTGTACCAGCGGCGAAGATACGCCCTGGTGTGTTCTCAAGAATCTTCGCGGTCGCAGAAGAAAGCGCGAACCGCTCGGAGTGCATTTGGTGTTGCGTGATCCGCTCCACTCGCACTGGTTGGAACGTGCCGAGCCCGACGTGCAGGGTGACTTCGGCGATCTGTGCACCTTGTTCGCGGCACTGCGCTAAGACGTCGTCAGTGAAATGAAGCCCCGCAGTTGGCGCTGCCGCGGCCCCTGACTCGGACGCGTACACGGTCTGGTATCGCTCGCGGTCCGCTTTGTTATCCGGGCGTCGAATGTAGGGTGGCAGCGGCACGTGCCCGATGCGCTCGATCTTCTCGTAGAACTCGTCCGAACAATTGAACTCCAGCGTGCGCAGACCGTACTCGCCCTCGGCAACGACACGACCCTCAAGCCCCTCAGGGAAAACAACGAGCTGCCCGACCGTGAGTTTCTTGCTAGGGCGTACTAGCGCTTGCCACCGCAGCGGCGACTCAGAAACGGGCTTCGAGAGCAACACCTCGACGACCCCGGAAGGTTGTTGCAGTGCACCGGGGACCCCAGCGCGACGCCCAAACAACCGTGCCGGCAGCACGCGTGTGTTGTTGAGGACGAGCCTGTCTCCCGGGCGCAGATACGATGGGAAGTCTCGAAACGAGCGATCCTGCCAGGTGCCCGATTGGCGATCCACGACGAGCATGCGGGCCGCGTCTCGCTCAGGCAGCGGTACTTGCGCGATCAGTTCGTCGGGCAGTTCGAAAGTGAAGTCAGAGACTTTCACCGCAGACTAGATCATGCAGAGCGATTGGAGCCGTTCAATGTGCGAGGCGATCTGACGCTCGGCCATCGGATACTCATGAACCGCAATGTCGGTGTAGACCGCTGGTAAGATTTCGACCGGGTCTCGCAGGCCTTGGCGCCAAGCTTCGAGCACCTGCTGCTCGCGACGAAGACGGTGTGCGTAGAGCGCGTTGAGGCGTTCGACTCCGTTGGCGATCATGGTGCCGTGCGACGGCAGCAGGACCTTAGGGGCAAGTGCTACCAACTTCTGCAACGACTCCATGTAAGCGGTCATATTGCCTTCGGGCGGGTCGATGATGATCGTTGAGTGGCCCGCGACCATGTCGCCGACGATCAGTGAGCCACTCTCTTCAACAAAGAAAGATACGTGCCCACGGGCATGGCCTGGAGTGTGAATTACGCGAATCGTGACGGGTGGATCTCCAGCCAGCACCACGACCTGGCCGTCGTGCAACGGCTGATCGACCTCGATGCCCCGGGCCGCCAGATGTTTAGCGGTTTCCGCGTGCGCACAGATTGGGGCACCGATCGCCTGCTTCATCGCCAACGCGCCGCCGATGTGATCGGGGTGGTGGTGGGTCAGCCAGATTGCCTTGACGAGTGCGCCGTCATGGGCCGCTACGGACCGTAGTGCGCGTCTCAGCCGCTTGAGTTCTTTTTCGTCGCCAGAGCCCGGGTCGACGATGATAACCTCACGGCGCCCGATCAAGTAGGCGCTGGTATGCGTCGCCGGCGGTAGCGTCGCCGTCTTCTGAGGCACGGCACTGATTTCGCGACGGAACTCGACGCGGTGAGGCGACGGGCCATGCTCTTCGCCGGGCAGCAACCGTTCCAGGCCCTTCTCCGGGCCATCTTCATGCAGCACGCGTAAGATGTGCAGCACCGGCTGCGGAAGCAATAGCTCGGCACGTCGCCAACCTTGAAGTGCCTCGGAGGCTGCGATCCACTCACCCTGATCCAGTTCGCCATGCCAGACTTCTGGTTGGACCGGTCGATTCGCGGGCCATTCCAGCAGGAAAAACCGCGCGTCGAAGCGGATGGTCGAAAACGGCGGCGTGACCCAGCGACCGGCATAGGTCAACACGGACGCATCCAGTTCCACATCGAGACCCGAGAGGGTCTGTTCGAACGAAGCTTTGCGATCGAGCAGCTTACGCCGTGCGGTCGCTAGCTCCTCGGCGCTCGGATGCGCCTCGCTAGCGTATGCCAGCACCCCTGTTTCCTCAAATAGTTCGCGGAACGCGCAGCTCAGCAGGCCTTCGATGAGAGTCGGTCGCAGTTCGACGCCATCAGCCCCGGGGACGTCGTCGTTGTCGTAGGGCGTGTCGACAGCTAACGGCGTGCCTTCGACGGGAATCGACGAGTCAGCCGAGCTGAGTCCACCACCGGGGAACGCATGCCAACCGCCCATGAACCGAAGAATCGCCGAGCGGCGGACGAGAAAGACCTCGATCTGTTTCTTCTGATTCCGACGCCACAGGACGACCGCAGCCGATGGTCGCGGGCGGGCTGCCGGAGGTGTGGCAAAGGCTTGTCCGATGCCCGAGAGGACCTGTTCGTAGATGCTCTGACCACTCACCCTACTACTGTAGCCCAGCAGTTAGAGGAGCCACTTCTTGGCTGTCACGCCGTCGCCACAAAGCGCGTCCGATTCCAGCCAGAATGAGGGCGGGCGGCGCTCCCAGCACGAGAATGGCCTGATTAAACGCTTCGGCGACCTCTTCTCGTTGAGCAGAGGCTGCCTCGCGACACATGGCGCATTGGGCTGCGGCAGGTGCCGCCCATGCCAGCGCAATCAGGGTCAGGGTGGCCATTGCGAGTAGGCGGCTCACGGTCGCAGCTCCAAGGCCCGCAGGCTATCGGGCAGTAGATAAACCGCCAGCGCCACAATGCAGACGATCAAGGGAGGCACCAACATCCAGCTTAGCGCTGGCTTGTCGAACTTGAGATGCATGAAATACGCCATGATCATGGCAGCCTTGGCGATAGAGAACACCATCAGCAGCGTCAGCATCAGCCCCTGTGCGAGTTGTACATAGGCGAGAATGATCTCGGCTAGCGTCAGCCCTAAAAGTCCGGCCCAGACCTTGAGCATCAATCCTCGAGTCGAATTTACTGCTACTGACACGAGCATTCTCCTCTAGGTGCGCGGGGCGACCGACAGTAGGTACAGCAGCGGAAAAACGAACATCCAGACCAGATCCACAAAGTGCCAGTAGAGCCCGGCCACCTCGACATCTTCACTATCAAAGCGGCCCCGACGAAAGCCGATCCCGATGATACCGAGATAGACGATGCCGATGACAACGTGGGTCATGTGCAGTCCGGTTATCAGGAAGAACGTCCCACCGAACAACGGGGCGCCCCAAGGATTAGAGAAGGGCGTGACTCCTTGTTCGATCAGGTGGTTCCATTCAGTCAAATGAAGGGCGACAAAGACGATGCCGCCTAGTGCCGTCAGGAAAATCTGCTTGGCGGCACGGGTCCGGTCGCCAACGTGTGCAGCTGCGACCCCGAGGGCCATTGTCAAACTGCTCGACAGAAGCACGAGCGTCATTACGGAAGAGAAAATGATTGCCGGGGAAAACTCAAAAGGACGCGGCCAGTCGTTTGCGATCCGCAGATAGCTGTATGCGATCAAGAGCGACGCAAACGTCAGCGAATCGGAGACAAGGAACAGCCACATCCCCAACTTCTTGTGGCCGACGTTGAGCAGTGCGTTGTCTTGTGTCGCTGCTTGCGCCATCAACTGCTACCCCAGATACAACAACAGGCCCAATACATAGAGCCACAAGGCACCCATGCCATGCCAATAGAGCGCCGACGCCTCCACCACCGCTTTGGCTCGGGGCCAGGGACGACGGATCGACGCCCGAGCCGCCAAATAGGTCAACACACAGACGCCACCCAGCACATGCAGACCATGGGTGGCGGTCAGCAGGTAGAAAAATGCGCCACTCGGCTGGCCCTTCAGGACGACACCTTGAGAGAGAAGCTCTGACCAGCCTGCTAACTGGGCGACAACAAACGCGAGGCCGAGCAGAGCGGTAAGGGTGACCCAGACGCGCATGGCTCTCGGCCCTTGGCGTTGCGCCGCTCGCTTGGCCACTTCAAAGACCAAACTGCTGACGACTAGTAAGCCGGTACTGACCCACAAAACGCCTGGCAGTTCCACATGCAGCCAGTCTTCACCCGCGCTACGAACAATCATTGCGCTCGAGATGGCGGCGAACAGCATCACGACGCCTGCCAGGCCCACCCAGACGGCCAGCTTGTAGCGCTGCTCAGCGTGGAAACCGCTTCCGCCAGAGTCGCCACCGCCCCAACCGCGGCTCTCCGGCGGTATGACGTCGTCGCCGCGACCGCCAGTGCCTAGCGGTCGCTTCGCTGGTGCTGGATGGAGTTCAACGGACATCGCGAGTCGCTGGCTCCTGCGTCATCTCATCAGGTTCGTGCTGCATCAAGAAGTCTTTGGCGCTACCGGGCAGGCTGTAATCGTACGCACCTCGGCGCACGACGGGAACGCGCCCGGCGAAGTTGTCATAGGGAGGCGGCGAGGGAATCGCCCACTCCAGACTAGTTGCCTCCCAAGGATTGTTTTCCGGCGCCTTCTTCCCGGCGAATAGACTCCACAAGAGATTCGCCAAGAAGATGAACTGCGCCGTGATGAGTATCATCGCGGCGATCGTAATGAAGTAATGCAGTTCCGCTGAGCCGCGTTCGGCAAGATAGTTCACACCGGTGATGTCGGCGTAGCGACGCGGGTGCCCCAAGGTCCCCAAGAAATGCATCGGCCCAAACACGCCGTAGACGCCGAACATGGTCAGCCAGAAGTGCAGCTTGTTTAGAGGCTCGTTCATGAACCGTCCAAACATCTTCGGGAACCAGAACGTCAGCCCGGCGAACATAGACAGCACCGCTGCGACGCCCATGATCAAGTGAAAGTGTCCCACCACAAAGTAGGTGTCGTGGAAGTACATGTCGAGCGCGGGTTGACCGAGAAAGAGTCCCGTGATGCCGCCAGCCACGAAGATCGAAACAAACCCGATGGCGTACAGCATCGGCGAATCGAGCCGCAGCCGCCCACCCCACATCGTCCCAATCCAGTTGAATGTTTTAATCGCCGACGGCACGCCGATCGCCATCGTCAAGACCGAGAACGCCACAGCCGAGTAGGGACTCATGCCGCTGACGAACATGTGGTGTCCCCAGACGACGAAACCGAGGCCGGCGATCGCCATCATTGCGTACACCATGGCGCGATAACCGAACACCGGCTTGCGCGAAAACGTTGCCAAGACATGCGAGATGATTCCCATGCCGGGCAGGATCGCGATGTAGACCTCGGGGTGTCCAAAGAACCAGAACAGATGCTGCCACAGAAGCGGTGATCCGCCCTCGCGGTCGATCAATCGGTCGCTGACCACCAAGCCGCCCGGGATGAAGAAGCTCGTGTCGAGGTTGCGGTCCATCAGTAGCAAGATACCGCCTGCCAGTAATACCCCGAAAGCTAGCAGTCCAATCACGGCCGTGGTGAACCAGCCCCACACCGTGAGTGGCATCCGCATCAGCGCCATACCTTCGGTGCGCATCTCGAGCGTCGTGACAATGAAGTTCAACGCGCTTAGCATCGCGGCAATACAGAAAATCGCGATCGAGACAATCCACAAGTCCTGGCCGATGCCTGCCGTGGTGGCCTCCTGCAGCGCGCTCAAAGGCGGGTACGCCGTCCAGCCTGAACCCGGTGCGCCTCCTTGGACGAAGAAGGCAGCCATCAACGTGAGGAACGAGAGCAGCGTCAGCCAAAAGGCCAACATGTTCAGCCGCGGAAATGCCATGTCCGGCGCGCCGATCTGTATTGGCAAGAAGTAGTTGCCGAAACCGCCTTGGGGCGCGGTGGTCAGCACCATGAACACCATGATGGTGCCGTGCATCGTGAGGATCGCCAGATAGAATTCGGGCGTCATCACACCATCCGGCGCTCCGACAGGGAAGAGCGTTTCGAGGAAGGCATAGGAGCGATCTGGCCACACCAGCCGAATTCGCATCAGCATCGACAGCGCCATTCCCGTGAACGCTGCCACGACCGCTAGGATCAAATACTGTATGCCGATCACCTTGTGGTCGGTGGAAAAAATCCAATGGTTCACAAAGCCCTTCGGCTCTGTGTGGCGTTCGACCTCTGTGTATTCGACGGTTTGGGACATCGTTTTTACTGCAGATACTGCGCCTGCTCCAGCAGCCAGGTCTCGAACGCCGCGGGCTGCATCACATCCATAAACGCACGCATACGGTAGTGCCCGAGACCACACAACTCAGAGCACGCGATTTCGTAGGTGCCTGTCTTGTCGGGAGTGAACCTCAGACGACCTTCGAGTCCCGGGACCGCGTCCAATTTGATACGCAGTTCCGGCACGAAAAAATTATGCAGCACGTCCTTCGACTTCAACACGATTTCGATCTCGCGGCCGACCGGCAAAGCCATGCGCGGGACGATCAGATCGTCCGCCCCCATCGGGTGCGAGCGGTCCACACCTACCGCGTTGCCCATCGAATCGTCGATGAGTTGCGGGTCCGTCGGACCAAATTCACCGTTCGGTCCGGCATAGCGCATATTCCAGACGAACTGCTGGCCGACCACCTCGACGATAAGGCGATTCGGGTCGCCCTCCGCATGGCGCTCGGCATCGAATCGCGCCTCGGCCCACGCGGAATAGCTTGCCAACGACAGGCCGATAAACAGAGCCAGGCCGCCGGTTGTCCAGAGCATCTCCCAACGATCATTTCCCGTGACGTAGCTCGCCGCTTCTTTGCGCTTCCTGCTGAAACGCAGCACGGCGTAGCCCAGAGCAAACTGCGAAAGCAGAAAGATCACCCCACTCAGGATGAACGTCAACGTCATGCGAGAGTCGATCTGGCGAGCCAGCGGCGTGATCGCTTCTGGAAAGCCCCACGGTCCCAGCCATGCTGGCAACAGCAGCGCTAGGGCGAGTAACCAGATGACAAGTGCGGTAAAGAGCGCCATGGGGGCGGTCGATTAGTGTATCAATCTCCGGCTTCGTAACCGAAGCGGCCCAGAATTCCTCGTGCCTCGGCTCCGGCGAGGAAAGATGCAAACGCCTGTGCCGACTGCACGTGAGGCGCATTTGAGAGTACCGCCAACGCCTGCTCAATCGGACGATAGAGCGAGCGGTCCACCTCGACCCACCTGCCGTCAGAATCGACCGCGAGCGAGAGGGCTGTAATCGCAATATCTGCATTACCCGACGCTGCGTACTGGTGAGCCATGCTGATGCTCTGGGCGTAGACGATTTTTCCCTTCAGCCGCTCGTCGTATTCAAGTCGTTCGAGTACCTCGAATGCTGCCGTTCCATAGGGTGCGAATTTAGGGTTAGCGATGGAGACAAACTGCACCGCAGGATCAAGCAGCGCCTCGGGCCCCGTGAGCTTAAGCGGAGAGTCGTCGATGGTCCATAGCGCCAGCAGTCCTCGTGCGTAGACGTGCCTTGAATCAGATTCGGCGAACTGGCTAACGATCAGTTCGTCGATGTGTGCCGTGTCCGCTGATAGAAAAATGTCGAACGGCGCTCCGTGTTCAATCTGTTGCGTCAAATTTGACGTCGAGCCCAAGCTGACGACCGCCCGGATACCCGTCTCCTCCTCGAATGCCTCCACCAATCGCGGCATCGCTCGGTCGAGGTTCGCAGAAGCCGCGACCAGGACGCTGGGAGCCTCTGAGTCACTCGTATCCGATCCGCAGGCTGCTACAAGAAGCAGCCCGGCTAGCAACGCGATGCGCATGAGCCCAGCATAGCGACCGGTCGATGGTTCGAGCCACGCGGTACCATACCGACGATCATGCCGCGCCGCCGTTCACGGGTCGACCTGGCCTACAGTCCCATCCCTTTTGGCATTGGCGAGACCAAGCCACACCACTTCCTCGACATGACCCGGATCGCCTGGGCCAATCGCGACAATCTCGGCTATGCCTGGCGGATTCTCACCCAGGGTGTCTGTGACGGCTGCGCACTTGGCACCAGCGGCCTTAGCGACTGGACGATCGACGGCACACACCTCTGCATGGTGCGTCTGGAGTTGATGCGCCTCAACACGATGGGCGCATTCGACCACGACGTGCTAGGTGATGTCGAAGCTCTCTCGACCAAGAGTTCCAGGGAACTGCGGGAGATGGGACGGCTGGCTTACCCGATGCGGCGTAGGCGGGGCGAGAAAGGCTTTGCGAGGGTCACATGGGACGACCTGTGGGCGGACGTCGGCCAGCGCTGGCGCGAGCTCGATCCCGGAAAAGTCTTTCTCTATCTCACGAGTCGGGGCATCACGAACGAGGTCTACTACACAGCGCAAAAAGTGATGCGCTATCTGGGTTCGCCCAATGTCGACAACTCTGCTCGCCTGTGTCACTCGCCATCGACAGCTGGCCTCAAAGCGACTCTCGGCGTAGCCGCCACAACCTGCTCGTATCGCGATTGGTACGAATCGGACTTGATCGTCTTCTTCGGGTCGAACCCGGCCAACGATCAGCCCGTCGCGCTCAAGTACCTGGCTGATGCCCGTCTCCGCGGTACTCGCGTACTCACCGTAAACGCGTATCGCGAGCCGGGAATGGAGCGCTACTGGATACCCTCGAACCCTGATTCGGCGGTGTTCGGTACCAAGATCACCGACCGCAACTTCTTGGTCAAAGTAGGTGGTGACTTGGCGTTCGTCAACGCCGTACAGAAGGTTCTAATCGACCGCGATTGGGTGAAACAAGAGTTTCTCGACGCGGCAGTTGCGGGTGTAGCTGAGTTCAAGGCCGCGCTCGATGCGCAGCCGATGGAGCAGTTGCTCGAAAGCTGCGGCCTGTCGTTCGCCGAGGTCGAGGCCTTTGCCAAAGAGCTGGCCGCCGCTGACGCCGGTGTCTTCGTCTGGTCGATGGGGATCACCCAACATGCCCACGGAGCCGACACCGTCACGGGAATTGTCAATCTTGGCCTGCTCCGGGAGTACGTCGGTCGTCCCGGTACGGGCATGATGCCGATTCGCGGTCACTCTGGCGTCCAAGGGGGGGCGGAAATGGGAGCCTACGCGACCGCGTTACCGGGCGGCCTGCCGGTGACACCGGAGTTTGCGGCGCAGTTCTCTGAACAGTGGGGTTTCAATGTCCCCAGTCATCCGGGATTCGCGACGGTTGAAGCTCTAGAGAGGGCCACTCACGGCCGTTTAGACGCCCTCTACGCCATCGGAGGCAACTTCCTGGAAACGATGCCCAATCCTGACCGCATTCGCGCTGGGCTAGCTCGTATCCCCCTGCGCCTGCACTCGGATATCGTCGTCACCTCACAGATGCTCGTCGATCCCGCCGACACGGTTTATCTTCTGCCCGCCCGTACCCGCTACGAGCAGCAGGGCGGGGGAACAGAAACCACGACAGAACGCCGCGTCATTTTCTCGCCCCATATTGCCGGTCACGACGTCGGCGAGGCGCACTCAGAGTGGAAGTCGTTGCTCGACCTGGCCAAGGCGGCCAAGCCGGACGCCTATTCGCAGGTCCACTTTGAAGACGCCGCCGCGATTCGGCAAGACATCGCCGACGCCGTACCCGCCTACCGAGGCATCGAAAACTTCTCGAAGAAGGGTGATCAGTTCCAGTGGGGCGGTCCTCGCCTCTGTGCTGATCGTGTCTTCCCGACCTCGGACGGCAAGGCGCACCTGCAACCGCGAGTTCCACCGAACCTCGGGCTGACTCCCGAGCCTGATACTTTCGTTCTCGCCACCCGCCGTGGCAAGCAGTTCAACTCGATGATCCAACGAGACAGGGACCCACTCACTGGCGCGGATCGTGACCACATCTTCGTCTCCGTGTCTGACGCCGATCGGCTGGGCCTCAGTGCCAACGACTCGATCGAGGTCCGCAACGAGCACGGTGCTTTCCTAGGGCGCGTCTTCATCGCCGACGTGGCGCCGGGCACACTCCAGGGGCACTGGCCCGAACTCAATTGCCTGATTCCGCGTGGTCACGTCGATCCGCAGGGAGGAGTCCCCGACTACAACGCCACCGTTTTTATCACGAAACGCTAATCTGAACCCATGCGCGCACGTCTCTGGTTGCTGCTCGTCGTCTTCTGCCTCGCCGCTTCGGCTGCGACGCGAGAACCTGTCCACGCCAGGAAGGCGATGGTGGTATCGGCAGAGCCCCATGCCACACGTGTTGGCGTCGATGTGCTGCGGTCGGGTGGCAATGCCATCGACGCTGCTGTGGCCGTCGGTCTATCGCTCGCGGTAACGCACCCGTCGAAAGGCAACATCGGCGGCGGCGGGTTCATGCTGATCCGGTTCGCCGATGGTCGCGCGACCTTTATCGACTTCCGAGAAACCGCACCCCAAGCCGCAACGCTGGACATGTACCTGGACCAAGATGGCAACGCGACCGATGAGAGCTTGGTCGGCTACCGCGCGTCTGGCGTACCTGGGACGGTCCGTGGACTGGCGCTCGCCCTCGACAAACACGGATCCAAGCGCTGGCGCGATCTCGTGGAGCCCGCTCAGCGGCTCGCCGAACGCGGCTTCCCGTTGTCTTATGGACTGGCGAGAGAAATGCGCGACAGTACGCGCTTGCCCCAGTTCCACGAGTCGAGGCGGATTTTTCAGAACGGTCGACGCGACTACGAGTACGGCGACGTTCTGCGCCAGAAAGACCTAGCCAAGACCCTCGCTCGCCTAGCCAAGTACGGGCCAGACGAGTTCTACACCGGTCGAACCGCCGAACTGATCGCTGAAGACATGGAGCGCAACGGCGGGCTGATCACCATGGACGACCTGCGCGACTACCATCCGGTCGAGCGCGAGCCCTTGCGAGGCACTTATCGAGGGCACGAGATCATCACCGCCCCACTTCCTAGCTCGGGCGGTATCGGTGTGATTCAGATGCTTAACATGCTGGAGCCTACCGACTTCACCAAGTCAGGTCCGGGGTCTGCGCGCATGATTCACCACGTGGCGGAAGCGATGCGCCGCTTCTTTGCCGACCGTGCTGCCTATCTGGGCGACGGCGACTTCGTCGAGTTGCCGACCGCCCAGCTTCTTGATGAGAAGTATGCCAAACAGCGTTACCGCAGCTTTGACCCACGTCATGCTTCGACCAGTGAAGACGTTTCCGCCGGGCTTGGCCCCTGGAAAGAGAGCTACGAGACGACCCACTACTCCGTTGTCGACGAGGATGGTAATGCCGTGTCCGTGACCTACACCCTGAACGGCTTCTTTGGTTCGGGCGTCACCATCGCCAAGACTGGCATCTTGATGAACAACGAAATGGATGACTTCACGGCGAAGCCTGGTGAGCCAAACATGTACGGTGTCCTCCAGAGCCCCGCCAACGCGATCGAGCCAGGCAAGCGTCCGTTATCGTCGATGACGCCGACCATCGTTGCTCGCGACGGCAAGTTCTTCATGGCAACTGGCGCGCCGGGTGGTCCCACGATCATCTCGACCGTCCTTCAAAACATCGTTAATGTCGTCGACTTTGGGATGAACGCTCAGCGTGCCGCGGATGCACCGCGCTTCCACCATCAGTGGATGCCTGACGAGCTTCGTATGGAGTCTGAAGGGTTTTCGCCTGACACGGTGCGTCTGCTTGAAGAGATGGGCCACACGGTTCGCCTCGGACCCCGCATGGGTAAAGCGATGACGATCCTCATGACCGACGACGGACTCACCGGCGGTGCGGACTCTCGCTCAGAAGGACTGGCGGCAGGCTATTAGCGCTTACTCGGCACCGAGAGCGTCGAGCATGCCTTGCGCGTTTGGCGCCACGCTGGAGTTCGGGAAGCGCTCCACCACGGCGCGGAATTCGTTTGCAGCCTCGTCGGTGCGGTCGAGTTTTTGCAGCGCCATCCCTTTCTTGAACTGCGCGTCGGCTGAGATCAGACCTGCCGGGTAGCGCTCTAGCACCAGGTCAAACTGCTTGGCCGCCTCGTCGAACTCACCCCTGTTGTAGGCCACCGCACCCAAGTAGTACTGCGCTTCAGGCGCACGAGAGCTACCGGCGGACAACCTCAGAAAATCATCAAACTGCGCCTTCGCCAGATCGTAGTTGCCGCGGTTGAAATCGTTCTGTGCCTGGATGAAGAACTCTTCTCCCAGTGCGGTGGCGAGTTCTCCGTCCTCACTCGATCCGTAGCTTCCGGGAGGTGGCAGGGTTGTGAGCACCGTCTTGATGTCGTCGACCTCTCGCTGCAAGCGAGTGATCATCGAGTTGGACTCTTCCACCGCATCACGTAACCCGCCAAACTGCGAGCTCAGCGCATCGACCTTGGCCGCGGTGTTCACGACCGGGCCGACCACCTGATCGCTCTGACGATTCACAGCACTCTCGATTACAGCGATTGACTGGTTGAGCCGAGTAATGGCCTCCAGGTTCTGCTTCATCAGCGCTTCGAGCCCGGCGATCCGTTCACCTGTCCCCCGATCACTCTGTTGCACCGCACCCTGTAGCAAGGCGATGTCCCTCTGTAGTTCCAAGAGGCGGTCCTTGGTGGACTGTCCTAACAACATCCCAGGAACGACGAGGGAAGCTAGCAGGAAGGCAAGAACGGGTGTGTGGAATCGGGGTACAAATGTCACGGTCGCTGTCTCCTTGCGGATGACGCCCGAACGGCGTCTCGTCGTCGTCTCTATGGACGGTTCAAACGACCGGCAGGTTGCGGGAGGGTGCCGCAGGTCATTCACAAAGTTGACTTTAGACTAACAAGTATAGGCGTCAGGCGGGGTGCTGCCACAGGTCCAGAAACAAAAAACGGGGGAGCCGCAAAGGCCCCCCCATCCTTGGTTCTAGCCTTTCTGCTGCTCTAGGGAGCAACAGAGAAGTGCGCGCGACGATTGCGCTGCCAGCACGACTCGTCCTCTTGAGTGCACTGCGGACGCTCTTCGCCATAGCTGACCGTGGACAGCTTGCTAGCGGGAACTCCCGAGTTCACCAAGAAATCACGAGCCGCCGTGGCCCTCTGATCGCCTAGAGCGAGGTTGTACTCGTTCGTACCGCGGTCATCGCAGTGACCCTCGACCAGCACCCTACCGTTGGTGTAGGTGCCGAAGAGATCCCGCAATGCGCTCGCATTGGCACGCAGCACGCCTTCCGCGTCGCCGCGGATATCGTACTTGTCGTAGTCAAAGTAGGCGTCATTCACCCGCTGGCCCAACACAGTGGAGAACGCTGGCGGTGCCGGCGCCGGTGGTGGCGGTGGCGGTGGCGTACGAACAGCGACCTCTACCGAGGAACTCGCAGATCCACCTGCTCCCGACACTTCGATCGTGTAGGTCGTAGTGCGGGTTGGGAAGATTTCGCGAGAACCGCTTGCCGGAACGGTTCCGATACCTTGGTTCAACGAAGCGCTCGTCGAGTTCGACGAACTCCAGCGCAGAGTGGCCGATTTGCCTCTCTCGATTGAACTCGGCTCGGCCGAGATCGACACGGTCGGCTTGGCCGGTGCTGGTGCCGGTGCCGGTGCCGGTGGGGGTGGTGGTGGCGGTGGCGGCGGATCTTTCTTGCACCCGGCCGCGAATAGCGCCAGGCTGATACTGATTGTCGCCAGCGCGATTTTTCGCTTGCTGATCATGGAACTTCTTGGCCTCCTAGCTGTCTCTGCGATTCTAATCGGACCCATATCTGGCCCACAAGTTGCCCGAATACGCTTTTCTAGCACTTCACCGTATAGCCCATACCGGTTGGGTGTTGCGTCCTTGGGTCGTCAGTCTCCGAATTTGCGTCCCGTCTGCCCGCATCGTCCATATCTGTGTGCCACCGGAACGATTCGATGAGAACACAATATGGGTGCCGCTTGGCGAGAATACTGGATTCTCGTTGCGGCCGGCACCGTGCGTCAATTGCACTAGCTGCTGCGTGGCGACGTTCATAACAAAGATATTGTAGTTGCCTGGCTCGAACCCGCGGGTCCAAGAAAACGTAATTTGTTCACCTTTCGGGTCCCACGACGGCTGAACGGCGTCTCCTTGACCGCCAGACAGCTTTCTCACGTTCGCTCCATCAACATCCATCAGGTAAACCTGAGGCACTCCAGAACGCCCGCTCGTAAATGCAATTTGCGAACCCGTTCGCGGATTGACCACAGGATCGATCTCAAGAGATCGTGAATACGATATCCTGCGAAGATTTCCGCCGTCAAGGTCCGCCATGTAGATCTGCGACCGGCCAGAGGCCGAAGACGCGAACGCTAGCGACTTTCCATCGATCGAAAAGTCCGGTGTCGCGTTGAGCGAAGCGTCCTGGTTATAGAAGGTCAGGCGTCTCCCTGTCTCGAGCGAGTGAATGTAGATTTTCGGCGTACCTTCGACAAAAGTTGTGAACGCAAGCCGCGATCCGTCGGGCGAGACGGCTGGCGTCATCACGATGTTGTTGTACTTGGTGTGCTGCTTCAGATTCGCTCCATCGTAGTCCATCGAAAAGATCTCGGTGAAACCGGTGCGGCCCGATCTAAAGTAAACGCGAGAGCCAGCAAGCCCAATTCCCAGGCCGAGGTTCTGCAAGATATCTCGTGAAAAATCGTGTGCGATCCTCCGCGCACCTGCCTCGTCCAACGAGCCGTAGTAGCGCTTGCCAAAAACATACGCCGCCTGGATCTGCTCCATTGTGACGTCGTAGATCCAGCCGTTCAGCACGAGCCGATCGCTAGATTCTTCCAGCGTTCCGAAAACCAGATAGCGAGCGGATATGGGCGGGTCGGACCAGCCAATCAGCCACAATCCGCGATCGCCTGGATCGATTGGCAGATTGTCATTTGAAGCTTGGATGTCCTCGGCGCGACGCGGTGCGGTTCGCGGATAGAAACTCTTCGACACCATCCGGAGCTGCCCTGAGGCGTCGAGGTCGTTCCACAGAGTGGTGTTGAACGTCGACTCATTCTCCGTACCGACTAGCCCCCGGATGTCGGGAACCGCGATCGACGGTACTTGGCCTTCACCGGTGACGCCGATAGAAACGTCTGCTTGCTGTGCCGACGACATCGCGACGCAGACGAGCAGAGAGAGGACGAAGAAAAGCTTTTGAAGTCTCATTACTGCAACTGGAAGAAGATATCCACCACGATAGACGATCGACGCAGTCCAGGAGGCAGCGCTCGAAATGGCGTAATGCCCAAGACCGCACGCTGAGCCGTGTAGTCCACGCTTCGATTGCCGCTGGACTCCACGATCCGAATGTCTTTGATCGCGCCGTTGCGCATAATCGTAAAGCGCACCGTAGCGGGACGCGCTGCGGCACCGGTGGCTTGGCTAAGCGTCTGCCGCCACGATTCTCCAACAGCTCTCTGTAGTGCCGCCGAGTACCAAGCGAAGCCTTCACCGAACGGATTCGAGCCCGTTAGTCCAACGCCGGCACCTGTCTCCTGCTGAGTGCCCGTGAAAATTTCGCTAGACGCTTGGGCTCCGGTCGATGAGCGAACCTCGTTAGGCTTCTGCTCGGGCGCGGACTTCTGCACAGCCGGGGCGGGAGGTCGCCGCCGAGTCGGCTGTTCAATCGGAACTGCCTCGGGCTCTTCTGGCGGGGCTTCGGGCGCTGGTGCGGGCGGCTGGCGCTCCGGTGCGGCGGGAACTTGGCTCTGGGTGTCGTTGGCTACTGGGTCACGCGGCGCCGTCGGAACATTCAGCGGAATCCCGTCAACCGGCGTCACCTTAAACGCACCGCCGTCCGCACCGTCGGCGTCGCCAAAGTCGAACGGTGGGGGCGAAAAGAAGCCCCACGCCAATACCACGACCACCAGCCCGATGTGACATGACATCGAGATCACGACCGGACGCTTGAGCTGTTCGCGATCCTCGTCCGCTGCTGTGACGTGCTGCCTCATTCTGAAGTCGGGTTCCGCTCTAGCGGCTTAGTCACCATCGAGACTTCAATCTTTTCTCGACCGCAAGCCTGCACAATTGGTGCGATGATTTCCCACGGCACCGTGCTATCCGCCCGCAGGTACACGCCGGGCAAACGGCTTTCGCTCCATCGGAACGTATCGTCTGACAATACCCGCGCCGCGATTTCCTGTGGGGCTATCGGCTCGGTGTTATAAAAAATGCCTCCCTGGGCAGTGATGTTGATGACCGGGTAATCCGCCGGGGAGGTTGCCACTTCGCGGGTCTTCGGGACCTCGATCGACAGGCCGAAGTCGAACATGCCTGCAGTGATCATGAAAATGATTAGCAATACCAGCACCACGTCGACAAATGGCGTGACGTTGATCTGAGCCATGGGTTTTTCGTCCCGCCTGCCGTTGTGCATCGAGAAAGCCATTAGCCCCTCGGATTCCTCGTCAGCGGTGGTGAAACCAAGTTCACCTCAACGCCTTGTGCGCGGCACTCGGCAAGCACCTGGGCAACGATGTTGTACTGCGCCAGTTTATGGATCTGTAGATAGATCTCAGGTCGCTCCGGATTCGAACTCTTGGCCTGATCCGCAATCGAGTACACATTGATTGCCTGCCCGTCATAGAACAAGCGTGCGTCTGAGGCGATCTGAACCACATTCGGCTTCGCCGGTCGTGCGGTCGTCGCCGCAGTCGTCGCCGGCACGCCCACTTGCATGCCGAACTCCACTACCGCCGCTGTGATCATGAAAATGATCAACAACACGAGTACAACGTCCACGAACGGTGTGACGTTGATCTCGGATAACGGTTGTGCGTCAGCGAGACTGCTGCGTCTCTTCATAAACGACATCGTCTTCTCCGTAATCACGCTCAGCCAAGTTGTAGAATTCCAGCCCGAAGTCTTCCATCCGTGTGCGAATTTCGCTAATTTGCTGCGAGAAAACGTTATAGAAAATTAGTGCTGGGATGGCGGCAAAAAGACCAAACGCGGTCGCGATCAGCGCCTCGGCAATTCCAGGCGCAACAGCTCGCAGCGTTGCACCTCCCGCTTCTCCCAATCCCCGGAAGGCATTAAGAATGCCCCAGACCGTACCTAATAGACCGATGAAGGGCGCAGCAGAAGCGGTCGTTGCCAACCAGCCCATGTTTTGCTGTAAACGCGAAGTTTCTTCGCTGGCCGCCAGCATCATCACCCGCTCCAGCATGTCGTTGTTGCGCAGGCGACCGTACTTGTTCACTTGGCGCGCGAGTTCCTCATAGCCGAACTCGAACACGGTTACGAGTGGAGCGGGGCGGTACTGATCCGCAGCCGCGTTCATCTCGCTCATCTTGCCGACGCGGCGAAAGGCCTTCAAGAACGATGAGTCCTTGCGATTCGAATCCTTGAGCAAGCCGTACTTCGAAAAGGCAATCGCCCACGAGAGCACAGAGAAGCCCAAGAGTACGAGCAAGACCAATTTCGCGAACGGTCCCGCCATAAGGACCATGTCGAATAGTCCAGATTGGATCGATTGCTCGACGATTTCGCCGCTTTCTTCTGGGATTTCGGTTTCCGCAACGTCTTGCGCGGCCTGCAGCAAGAGCGCGAACAAAGTAGTTGTGTACAACGCTCTCCTTACGTCCGACTACGCCGTTGCGGGGGGACGGCGCGTTCTATTTCGACCCGCAAGGTGTCGAGTGCGGGGAGCGACACCAAGTGCCTTTTACCAAGGCGTTCGGGACAGATCGGTTCTGTTGAATCTAACACATATAATGGGGCGGGCGTCTGAGGCATGGACGAGCGGTCTATCGTAATCGTTTCGCCTCCAACTGCTTTTGCGACCGATACATCCGTCGATGCTCCACGAACTCCAAATTGACAACTATGCTGTCGTCAACCGACTGCAGGTGAGTTTCCGAAAGGGACTCAACCTGCTGACAGGCGAGACCGGCAGCGGCAAGTCGATCGTTGTCGGAGCGCTTTCTTTGCTGATGGGCGGGCGGGGAGGTGCTGACGTCGTTCGAGAAGGTGCCGCCAAGGCCCGACTCTGTGGCGTGTTTGAACCCCAGCCCACCTCTGAATTGATTGCGCTACTCGATCAGGCGGGCTTTGAATTGGAAGACGGGGAGTTGATCGTGGAGCGCCAAATTGCCGCGACGAGCAAGAGCCGCTGCTACGTCAACGGACGTGTCGCGACCCAGACATTTTTGCGCGCCCTCGCGCCCCATCTCTGTGACATCCACGGCCAGTTCGATCAGCAAAAACTGTTCTCCGCAGCCGAGCAGATGGCTCTCCTCGACCAATTCGCTGGCCTCGCGACGCCGGTCCAAAAGGTTGGCCTGCTCTATAAGAGCTGGCGCGACCTGCGGGTCCAACTCGACTCCTTGAGGGGCGATGAGCAAGAACGCCTCAGGCAACTAGACCTCTATCGCTATCAAACCCAAGAAATTGCCGCCGCCGGACTCAGCGCCGAAGAGGAAGATCGGCTCCGCGTCGACCGCAAGAAGCTGCAGAACGTCACACGCCTCCGAGACGACGGCGCGACCGCCTACTCTGCTCTCTATGAGTCGGGCGATTCAGCCGCCGCGCAACTGAAGACGGCTATTACCGCCATCGGCTCACTCGCGGACGTCGACAAAGCCTTCGCCAGCTTCCAGGAGTCCCTCGCTGAGGCTCAGGCGACAGTCCAGGATGCCGGATTCGAACTGCAGGGGTTCCTTGACGGCCTAGAAGCCGACCCAGGTCGACTTGAGTCTATTGAAGATCGACTAGCGGACATCGGGAAGCTCAAACGCAAGTACGGGCCGACCCTTGCCGACGTGATCGCCTATGGCGAAAAGGTTGCCACCAAAGTCGAGGAACTCTCTTCGAGCGAAAAGACCGCCGACGCCGTCGAGAAGAAACTCGCTGAGGCTGCCAGCACGTTTACGCAGGCGGCATCCAAACTCTCGCAGGCGCGCCGCAAGGCGTCGGCTGCGTTCCAGACGCAGGTAGAAAGTGAACTCACCCATCTAGCGATGCAGAAGTCCCGCTTCGCCGTTGTAGTGAATCAAGCGAATGAAGAAGGTTCTTGGTCGGCATCGGGCATCGACCGGGTGATCTTTGAGTTTTCCGCGAATCCCGGTCAGCAACTTAAGCCCCTGGCGCAGGTTGCCTCGGGTGGCGAACTCTCCCGCGTGACCTTGGCGATCAAGACCTGTCTCAAGCCGGAGGCGAGTGATGGAGTGCCGCGCACGCTGGTTTTTGACGAGATTGACACCGGCGTGGGCGGGAGTGTTGCCGAATCGATCGGTCGTCGCCTAAAACGGCTGGCCGGGTCCGACCAGGTCCTCTGCGTGACCCATCTGCCACAAATCGCTGGCTTCGCTGACGCCCACTTCCTCGTCGAAAAAACTTCAGCAAAGGGTGAGACATTCGCGCGGATCGCCGAACTTTCCGTCCATGATCGCCTAACCGAACTGGCCCGCATGTTATCGGGCGAAGAGGTTACCGCCGCTGCCCTCGCCAATGCGCGGCAATTGCTGAAATCAACGGTAAGAGACTAGAGCTTTCCCCGTAGACGAAGCCATTCTTTTCCCGGGGCTGTCTTCCCGTATCGTGACCTCGCCCTGATAATGTGGCCTATGGGCAATTTAGCCCACGATTTTGAGTTTAGTGACTGGCATCCGCGGCGCCCCAACGCTGCTCGGTCGTTTTCCATTTCGTTGACCGTACACGTCGTTCTTGCCACCATCGCTTGGATTGTCAATCCGACACCGATCGCACGAGAGTTTCCCGAGCCACAGCTAGCGGATCTACTCGACTCCAATGACCGCCGCATCGTCTGGTACACCCCACAGCAAGAACTACCCGCCGTCGCTCCCGCCGAGCAGTCCGCCCCGCGGCAAGATCAACCAGAGCAAGCCCGATACGAACTCCCGCAACGGATCACCGCGAGCGATCCCGACCCGCAGAGTTTGCAACAGATGGTCCGAACTGATCGCCCCGACATCGAGCTGACACAGGATGTCGATCTGCCTAACATCGTGTCGTGGAAGGCTCCCGAGGTCGAACAACCTCGCTTCCAACCCACCGAGCCACAGCTCGTCGCACCTTCGACGGAGGGGCTGCCCACGCTTGAGGCTCCGCAAATCGACGTATCCGCACCGGCGGATCTGAGCATCGTTCAGCAAGAGGAACTCGCCCGCCTCCGCTACCAAGCCGAGCAGAGCGCCCGTGCGAACCCCGATCGTCAGGCGCTGACTATCGATGCGGCGCCAGACATTCGCGCGCAGGGCACCGCTACGACCAACGTCGTCGAACTCCAACAACTATCCCGGCTCCGCTACCAGACCGGTGGCAACGATGCCCCCAACGCAGCCCCCGAGCGGCGAGCCCTTGACGACGGCGGCGCTCCCGTCTTGACCGACTCTGCGGTCGCCCCGGGTGTCGCTCTTGACGCTTCCCAGTTTCAGGAGCTTGCTCGTCTCCGCTATCAGTCCGGCGAAGGTGGTGCTCCGCGAGACGCACCGCAGCGACGGGCCCTGACCGATACCGTCGGCGGGCAGCCCGGGCAGCTTGAGCAGTTAGCCCGAACATCGGGTGGTTCGACGCTTGATCCTGCTGCCTTTCAAGAACTCTCCCGCCTCCGCTACCAAGACAGCGGCGGAGCCTCGACCTCGCGTGGCGGCGCGCCCGCCGCCACGGCCCTGGGTGAAGTCGATGGCGGAGCCGCACCGTCAATAGCCGCTTCATCTGCGGGCACTGGCACTCCCATGGCCGGTTTGCCAGAACTCGATCGCCCCGGATCTCCGCCTGCCAGCCTTGGGACGGCTGCTGGCACCCAGTCGGGCGGCACTGGCGGCGACATCAACCTGGTAGCCGTCGGCGTGAACCCGGCCGATCGCCTTCCAGAAAACCTGCCGATTGGTTCACGGCGGGGTAGCTTTACCGCTGGCCCGAACATCGGTGAAGGTGGTGGTGCCACAGGCACGGGCGCGCCCGTCACCGTCCCCAACCTCGCCATCGACGGACCCCGCCGAGGGAACTCGCAACCGGCTGGCGGCGGCAGCGGGTCCGACCTACTGGCCTCTCTTACTCGGCGTCCTTCGATTCGAAATGCGCAGTTTCCGCCTCCCGCGGTCGACGTCGTCTTCAAAGAGAGACCCATCGATCTCGATGACCCGTTCGTCGGTCGACCCGTCTACACCATGGCCGTCAACATGCCCAACATCACCAGTTATCGCGGCGATTGGGTCCTGCAATTCGCGGAGGCGATCGAGGCAACTGAAAACGAGCCCGGCGAAACCGACGAAGAGATCGAGCAGCGACTCGCCGTCACCGACGACGCTCTCAGACCTCCCTTCCCAGTCGTCAAGGTAGACCCTCGCTACGTTGCCAGTGCCATGCGTGAAAAGGTCCAGGGCATCGTCGTGTTCTATGCCATTATTCGAGACGACGGGGTCATGACCCAGTTAAGGCTCGTGCGCGGTGTCGACGAGCGTCTCGATATGGCCGCTCGAGACGCTATTCTCAAGTGGGAGTTCGAGCCCGCCCGCAAAAACGGCGAGCCCGTCGCCGTCGAGAGCATCATTCGCATCCCCTTCCGTCTCGACCCCAACATCAAGATGCGCTATTGATAGTCGGAGCGCCGCTCTGTCGGCGACCCCTCCGATGGAAGCGCAGTTTCTCCTCATCGATGCCGACGACACGTTGTGGGAAAACAACGTCTACTTCGAGCGCGCCTTTGACGAGTTCGTGGACTTTCTCGCCCACTCCCGCCTCTCACCCAGCGAAGTTCGCGAAACCCTCGACCAGATCGAAGTCAACAACGTAGCCCAACAAGGCTACGGTTCGAAAAGCTTCGGTCGCAATCTGCTGCAGTGCTTCGAACACCTCGCCGAACGCACCTATGCCGATCACGATCTAGAAAACATCGTCCAGATCGCCGATCGCATTATGCACCATCCCATCGACGTCATCTCGGGCGTCCGCGACACTCTTGCCTACCTCACCGAGCGCCACCACTTGACCCTATGCACCAAGGGGCACACCGAAGAGCAGCTGCTGAAGTTTGAACGCTCAGCGCTCGGCCCCTACTTCCACGGTGTCGAGGTCGTTCGCGAGAAAGATGCCGCAGCCTACCGTGGCATCGTCGAGCGAGCCAACATGCAACTGGCACAAACCTGGATGGTCGGCAATAGTCCGAAGTCCGATATCCACCCAGCTCTTGAAGCTGGGCTGAGGGCTATCTTCGTACCCCACGAGCGCACTTGGTCGCTTGAGATCGTCGACCTACCAGAACCCTCCGACCGTTTCCGGGTCGTCGATCAGTTCTCGGACCTCCGGCAGATGTTCTAGCTGGCGTCAGCTGGCTTGATGAACTTGGCCAAGACGGCGCCGCCAATCGTCGCGGCCATGAGTCCATAGAACGCTTGAGCGAGCTTCCAGCTCCAGTCAAAGCGCCACCACACTGCATCGCCAAAGTCGACCATCACCACAGCCGTCAGACCGACCAGCGCTGCGAACATCACTCGATTCCCGTAGGTGGGCAGCGCTGGCAGTGCCTTCTTCATCAGCACTGAAAACAAGAACATGATGACGATCGTCAGCAGGAACCCTCGGAACATCAGCGCCGGATCCTCCATCGGATGCCCATCGCGCTGAATGTACACAAACGCGATCGGACCGGCCTCATACAGCGGAGTCAGCACTTCAGCCGGATTGTGCATCCCCGGTACCAGGTAAGCACCCGTTTCGGGGAAGTGTTCTAGTAGCGCCGCCTGCGCCGCCGGGTCACTTGCACTGGCCTTAAGCGGACTGTAGGGAATTGTCGTAGCGCCCCAATACGCGAAGCCCCACATGTAGACGGCGACTGTCGCGAGAGTGACCCCAATCAATCGCGAGAGTGACCCCAATCAATTGATTATTCATCTGGCGAAGCCTCCCTATTGGCCGTCAAAGGATAGGGTCAGACCGAAATCAGGTCAATCGATCTTTTTGGAAGAAAGCTACTTCGCGGGCAGCGTCTCGACGAATTGAACCGCCGTCTCAACCCAGCGTTCGAGATCCGCGTCGTCGGTGTAACCAGCGGGCACCACGTAGACCATCGACTTCATCGGCTTACCCGTAAAATCCATCGGCTCGGTATGCGGTTGCCTAAGGGCCTGCGCCGCGCCTTCTGGGCCGAGCCTCAGCATCAGCCGGTCACGAGCCACCCCGCAGCACATATTGCCGTGCAGCATAAAGCAGACCCCGCCAAACATGCGCTTCTCCACTGCACCCGCCCGTGAGTCCATCAAGTCGTGGACGCGCTCCGCCAGTGCTTCGTCGTAAGGCATCCTACTCGCTGCCTGCCCTTGTCAGTTCGTTGACCAATGACCGCGCCCGATACGCGTCCCGCAACATCTCGAGAATTCCCCGCACATCAACGCTCACCGCTCGGGCTTGCTGCTCGGAGTACAAGAAGTCATTCGGCAACGACTGGATATTGCCGTCAAAGATCAGTCCCACCACGCGGCCGTCGCTATTGAGCAACGGGCTGCCCGAGTTGCCCCCGGTGATGTCATTCGTTGACACCAAGTTGTACGGCGTATCACTCGCCAGCCGCCGCTCGGCACCCTCGATGCGTTTCGGCAGCACGTAAGGGTCTTCGCCCGTCGCCTTGTCGAAGAGGCCCTCGATTGTCGTAAACGGGGCCACGCGCTGACGGCTATCGCTCAGGTAGGCCTTCACCACACCAAACGCCATCCGCAAGGTGAACGTTGCGTCGGGGTAGACGTCCGAGCCCAGCGCCGCAAACCGTGCCTGTGCGATCCGCGTGCCATTGGCGGTTTCCACGGCTTCCACTTCGTCTTCATACCGCTCGCGCACCTCCCGAGCCCGCTCGTCGATGCTGCGATAGAGAAACATCATCGGGTCATCCGACTCCGCGGCAAGCACGGCATCATCCGCACCCAACTGCTCCCTGAACTCGGCATCGCCGAGCTTCGTGCCCTCGACCACATCTCGTGCCAACTGCGCAGGTGTCTGCCCGCCCAGCAGGTCTTTCACCAGTGGATGGTTCGCGCTCAGCCGGTCGCGCAAGAATTCGAGACTCGTGGTGAGTTTCACGATCTCCACTTCTGGATAGATCGGGGCGGGCGAATAGACCTGTTGATAGAGCGACTCCAGCCCCGCGCTCTGATACTCCTCAAACCGCTCACCATCAGGCTTCGCCAGCTCCGCCGACAGCCGTGTCAGGTGCTTTGCAAAAGTGAAGTAGCGCGAGTAGAACCCAAGGCTCTCCAGTAGCCGATACTCCTCATACAGCTCGTTCTTGACCCGCTGCGCCGACGCGATCTTCCCCCACGCATCTCCGTAGCTCGCTTGCCACTCATCGTTCGCCGCAACCGCTTCGCGAAGCTCTGCTTCTTGCGCGGACTTTTCCCGAAACAGCTCCTCATCACGCAAGCCATTCAACATGCCCGTATAGGCTTTGATTGAGTTGTCGATGCGAAACAGCTCATCCCGTGACAGGCGACCAGCCTCGCCACCAGCGGCACCGTAGCCCCTCAGAGCGACGCCCATGCGGTTTAAAAACTCCAGCATGAACGGCATACGGCGGTCTCGTTCGTACCGCAGTTGCGCCTCCGTCATCAGTCGCCGCGTGCTGCCCGGGTGGCCCGAGACAATCACGAACTCCTGCTCTTCCGCACCCGACGGATCAAGCGGCAACACCCCAGGCGACTCAATCGGACGCCCCTTGTCGTAAACCCGTAAAAACGAGACGTCCAGACAGTAGCGCGGAAACGTAAAGTTGTCCGGGTCGCCACCAAAGAACGCCGCCGAAAATTCTGGTGCGAACACCAACCGCATGTCCGTATAGCGCTTGTATTTATACAGGTCAAAGATCCCGCCCTCGTACAAACTCACCACGTCGCAGCGCATCAACGTCGAGTCGCGACAGTCCAGTTGGATGCGGGCCATCTCCGCCCGCTGCGACTCGCGCTTCTCGGCGTCACTCATATCCGCCGTCACTTTGCGGTTGACCTGATCGGTGACGGTCTCGATCTCCATCAACACGTTGAGTTCGAGATCGGGACACTTCAACTCGCGGCTACGCGTCGTCGCATAAAATCCGTCGGCGATGTAGTCCTTCTCCTCTGAACTCACCTTGCGAATGCAGTCCGACGCCACGTGATGGTTCGTCATCACCAACCCGCTGGGAGAAACAAACGATCCCGACCCACCGTTGTTCAGCCGTACCGAACCACGCTGCAACCGAGCAATCAGCTCGTCCGATGGCGCAAACTCATACTCGGTCTGCAACTGCTCCAACGGCAACCGGTTATAGGTCCACATCCCCTCGTCCGCGAACAGACCAGGAGCAATCAAGACGGCGAGAAGCGAGAATCGAAAATACATAGTCAAGCAACAGGCACCAAACGCACCCTTCGCGGAGATTCTACCAACACTAGTGTCCAAACGATCTGTCTCAACGCCCGCGATAGAATAGGCCGTTGCCTGCCACAGCGGCGGGCCAACTGACTCTTTGAGGGAAAACATGCGGATAGTATTTCATTGGTTACTCGTCGCAGCCGCACTCTGCCTGGCAGCTTGCTCAGGCCAGCCCGCCGAGGATGCCAGCCAACAGCCGAACATCATCCTGATCATGACCGACGACCAGGGCTACGGCGACTTCGGTTTCATGGGGAACCCGGTCATTAGGACGCCGAATCTCGACGCGATGTCCGAGCGCAGCGCCATGATGGAGCGTTTCCACGTCAGCCCGGTATGTGCGCCGACGCGAGCAAACCTGATGACGGGCCGCTACAACTACCGCACACGCGCCATCGACACCTATATCGGCCGAGCCATGATGGAGCCTGAAGAAGTCACCATGGCCGAGCTGCTTGGCGATGCTGGCTACTCAACCGGCATTTTTGGAAAGTGGCACCTCGGAGACAGCTACCCCCTCCGGGCTCAAGATCAGGGTTTTCAGGAAGTCCTCGTGCATCGCGGCGGCGGTATCGGCCAGCCATCCGACCCTCCCGGCGGTGAACGCAAATACACCGACCCCATCCTCTTCCACAACGGCGAGCAGAAGCAGATGACCGGCTATTGCACCGATATCTACTTCGATGCGGCGATGGACTTCTTCGAAGAGAATCAGCAGGCTGGCAAGCCGAGCTTTATCTATATCCCGACCAACGCTCCCCACGGACCATTCCACGATGTCCCCGAAGATCTTTACAGCGCCTACATGGATATGGACCTGCGGCCGGTGATGGTGGGCGAGGCATCGGATGAGGAGTATGAAGAATTCCGCGATCTGACCGCTCGCAAATTCGCCATGATCGAAAATGTCGATCAGAACATCGGTCGTCTCTTCGAGCGATTGAAGGCGACCGGTGCCTACGAGAACACGCTCGTGATGTTCCTGGTCGACAACGGCCCCAATGGTGTCCGGTATGTTCGTGAATTGCGGGGATCGAAGGGCGGCGTCAACGAAGGCGGCATCCGCACTCCGTTCCTAGCGCATTGGCCCAGCCAACTGAAGGCGGGCGTGACATCAGACCGCGTCGCCGCTCACTATGACGTGCTGCCGACGGTGCTCGAAGCAACGGGTACTCCCAAGCCCGCTGACCTGCAGCTAGACGGCAGGAGCTTTCTCCCACTCTTGAAGGGTGAAGAAGTCACCTGGCCTGATCGCGCAATCTACGTGCAATGGCATCGTGGCGATGTTCCCGTTCGCTATCGAAAGTTCGCTGCCATCGAGCAACAGTACAAGCTCCTGCACCCAGACTTCGATAGCGAGACTCCCCCAGCCGAGCCCTCATTCGAACTCTACGACCTCCAAGCCGACCCAGGTGAAACGAACGATCTCGCCAGCACCAAACCAGAGATCGTGGCCCGCATGAAGAGCGACTACGACGCGTGGTTCGACGATGTCGGCTCGACCCGACCCGACAACTACGCTCCGCCGAGAATCCAGATCGGCACGCCTCACGAAGAGACGACCGTGCTCACGCGGCAAGACTGGCGCAGGGTCTCTGGAGAGAACTGGTCGACCGGAGCGCTCGGCAACTGGATGGTCGAGTTCGCGGCGGCGGGCGACTATGACATCCGCATCCTCTTCAAGCCCGCTGCTGCGGACGGCAAGCTCGACGTCGAGATCGGTGGGTATGAGAAATCGGTCCCAGTAAAGGCAGGCGACACCGAAATCACCCTATCGGCGGCGACGCTCGAAGCAGGCGACACTGAGGTGAACGCAGCTCTGACCCTCGCAGGCAAGACCGAAGGTGTCCACCAGGTCTACATCAGCAAGATGTAGTCCGGCACCGTGTGGTCGCGGTGTTTCGGTGCAGGCAGGCTAGCACGGCCACCGTGGGCTGCAGCTATGCTCGGCCTACTGACGTATCTGTACGATCTCAAAGTTCGGAATCCCTGCACCCTGGCAGTCTTGACAGGGTTTGCTGCCTGTCACATTCGGTCCGCGTAGTGACACCCACTAGTCTGCGTTGTGGGGGCGGCACTCGCCGATAAGGATGTCCCGAATCATGGCCTCACCTTCCGGCGTCGTCACCACCGGGTGCGGAGCGTTGGGGATGACATCCAGCCGAACAGTTGGGGATTGCGACCGAAGCAGACTGTCGTAGTACGTCAATCCCTGATGGAGCGCCACTCCTGTGTCGCCGCCGCCAAGCACCAGCCAGACGAGAGTATTGGGGTAGAAATAGTCACCCCCGGTGGATACACTCGCTTGTTCAAACGCCTCACGCCAAGACTCATCCCGGGAACTGCATGGGCCCTCAGATGGGCCGGGGAAACCTGGATAACCGAACGACATGTCAATCCCTGCTCTGGCACTTTCGCCATAGTGCATCGCCGCGTTAAGAGGATCGTTACCAAGGCAGCCTTCGTCAACACGGCCCGACCAATAGCCGGCGTATGGTAGGGCAAGAGAAATCGAGTCTTCAAGCCCATAGTGAGTCAACATGTAGCTGACCTGTGCGGCGCCTCCCGACGAGCCTGCGGCACAGAAAGCTTGATCCGATTCGACCAGATTCTCCACAACCCATTGGGCGACGGTAGCAGGACGGCAGGCCAGCCGAACGAATCCCTCGGCGCCCTGCGGCGATCCAATCGGCCAGCCTTTATCCCACGAGAGTTGCACGGTACCTAATCCAGCCTCATGCAGGGCTCGGACGATTCTTGCTTTCGGGCGAGAGGGAGTTCCGTCTGGCCAAAGCTGAAATGGACTCGTCCCAAGTCCCCCACCGGCCAGCAACACGACGCCGCGCGGGCTGCCCTCGAGGCCTCCGACTGTGAGTAGACCCCGCTCGGGTTCGGACACCTCCGGACACTGAACCTCGAATTCGTAACAGAGTTGCCCCTCGCACGGCGAAGGATCACCAAGGAGCCTGAATTCGCCAAGCGGGCGTGGAACCGCCGGAGCTGTTTCCTGCGATGGGCGTGTGGGAGTGCAGGCCGCACACGCGACGAGCCACAAGAGTGCCGTGACATATGTGAGGCCCATGTCCTGAGATCTCGGAGCGTTGTCAAACACGGCTAGCACCTCATCTGGTCAGTCTGAGCGATCTCGCCGCGCCAAGCGGTTCGCGGGAGAGGAACATCGATCTTGTACTGGCTGATGGTGGAGCCGATGATCAAGACAGGGGAATTGTAGCGTTATGGGAGCCGCGAGGGGGCGTCCAGGCAGTGCTAAGGGTTGCTTCCGATATTGGCGTGGTCTCAAGGGATTGATGCGACCCTTCACCGAGAAGGAGTAGTTCAATCGTCCGAGGTCCTTACCAACTGGCCCGCGGCACAGCGCCAGTCAACGTTTCGCGTCCTACGTCGCCTCAACCAAATCCTCCACCTGCATCCGATACAACGCCAGCTTCCCATCGCGGTCGCTAACAAAGTACACCCAGTTGACTATCAGCCGAGAAAACCGTCTCCGGCCGTGCGCAATCGTAGTCCATTCCATCCGTTCCCGCCACCGGATAAGGCTTGCCGCTCGCTCCGTCTTCGACGGGCGCCTTGCCGCAAGCGTGCACTATTATTCTCCTGGCCGTGCCGCTTCCTCGGCCCGACTTCACTTCATTTAGAGATCCACATTCCGCACTTCGCCTTGTGCCCCTCTGTCTAGATTTCGGATTTCGCAGCTGCACTGTCGTTGTTGTCAATAAGTTACGCCAACTCATCACCCCCTCGCGTGCTCTGAATCGGTAGCTATGGCCATATACTATGCCGGACCTAAACCAAAGGGAGGAGACCAATGAGTGCATACGCATCAGTAGCAGAGGCCACCGGTTCGCCAGGGACCCTAGTGAAGGCTCTCCGGAGGGGCAATAAGCACCTCTTCCGCGCTGGCTTATTGATGATCTTGACCGGCGTTGTGGCGCTCGTCTTCCCCATGGCCTCTTCGCTAGCGGTCGCCATCATGATTGGAATTCTGTTCCTAATGGGCGGCGCGGTGATGTTCTTTGCCTCATTCGCTTTTCACGGTGCCGGGCCGTTCTTCGACTCGTGGCACCATTACAACCTCTTTGTAATCAACAGGTATTTCGGCACTAGCGCCTTGTGTACCAGAGCCGTACCAAGCGACAGCCTCTTTGGCTATCTGGTCGGCCCCCATCGCACGGGTGACCTGGGCGTCCAGCGCCTCTTGTCTGCCGCGCACCCACTTGCTGTAGTACTTCTCCGTGACGACCACGGATTGGTGTCCCAGCATCATCGAGACGTCCTTGATCGGGACGCCTTGCTGCAATAGCTCACAGGCGAACGTGTCCCGAAAACGATGCGGGTGTGCGTTCTTAATGCCTGCTAGCTTGAACAAACGTTTCATCTTCCTATACAGGACACCGCGAGCAGTCGCCCTCGCGCTCTCACCCGTCCAGAAAAAGTAATCCTTTGTCTTCGGCTTGATGGACCGCAACGCAGCCGCAGCGACCGGCGCCAGAATCCATACGACCTCGTCTGTCTTGCCCGTCTCGACCTTGATGTGATCGCCGTCGAGCGCGTCGGTCGGAAGACACGCCGCGTCTTCGCCACGGAAGCCTGTATAGCGCAGCGTGAACACTTCCACGCGCAGCGCCTCCTGGTCTCCCTGGTAGTCGCTCAAGGCCCGTAGGATGGCCCGCATCTCGTCTTTGGTAAACGGATCGGTCTTGCGACGCTTGATCTTGATGGTTTCTAGTCCGAGTGTGGGGTTCTCCGCAATCAGTTTTCGAACGGTCGCCCATTTGAATAACTGAGTCAACACCTTCTGCTTCTTGGCCCGCATCGCTGAGCCCTGCGTCCAGGAGTCCCGGAATCTACCGACTTCAGCGGCATCTACGTCTTTGAGCTTCCACAGGTTCTTATCCTTGCAGAAGTCAACGAGATCCTGAACCAACTTGCGTTGGTAAACCAACGTGCTTTCTTTGTTGCCTTTTGCCTTGCAGGAAGCGATGAACTCCGTTTTCGCCTGAGCGATGCTGATTTCGTCCTGTGACTTCTCGTCTTCGGGCAGTCCGTGTTCGATCCAATCGTTGACGACGTTCCACGCGAGCCGCTCGGAGTGCTCTTTCGTCGAGCGTCGTACCTGCTGCCCTCGGATACGCCCCTGTACCCAAACCGGACAATCGCACCGAAGGTGGTCGCGGTCGCCACGGTGCCGACAACGCGAGACGTGCCGGGAGTAGAGCTTGATCATGGGCCCAATCATAGACGCTGTAACTCCTTCAGGACTTCCGTCACCGGATAACGCCAACAGGATCTCTTCGCGCCCCTTGCGATATTGCCGGCCCCCGGCAACGCTCCAAACAGCTTGTGCGCATGGTCTTCAGAGCAGTCGAGCATGCGCGAGATCCGCTGAGCCGACACGTAAGATGGCAGCTCCTGCGGAGGCTCCACAACAGGCGCAGGCGCATGCCTGGACCTCATGGCCGCCTGCCGGTCCGCCAAACTTTGGTGGTGTCTCGACACTCTTACCAAGCACTCCCTACCATGCTGCTGACTTGGCTACGACCAGCCCCGTACAGCCTGTGAACGGCGTACCCCAGCGCATCCGAAAGGTGCGTCAGGTCTGGATTGCTCTTGTTCAAAACCGCTGCCATATTCCCATGGGAATCGGACTTCCACGAGACGCGATTTAGATCTTCGATCAGGCCCTCGCAACTGTGATCAACGAAGAGCCGACGGCTAACGCCATCCGACGTAGCGTCACAGCAAAGCCGGTTCACCGCTTCAACACGATCCTTCACCGGCGGATGTGCATTCGCGACTCGATAGCTCGGCTTCAGCCACGGCACCCGCCGCAGGTTTCGTTTAACCGCTTCCCAATCCGACCGGGCCGCTCCAATCGCCGCAGAGCGTACGCGAGCATTGCCAGCCGGGTCTCCGTATATCTCTAGATTTACGTTCCCTTCCCAGTCCGGTATCAGTTCCCGCAGGCGATCGATCGCGAACTGGGCAGCATCGTCGATGGAGGCGTCTCGGAGAACGACCTCTTTCAGCACGTGGATCTTCTCTACTCCAGTCTCGGTTGTGACCCGCTGTCCTATCACCCACGCCATCGGCGTGATATTGAAATCACAGGCCAGGAACAGTGGTTGGCGTGATACGTACGACAGATCGGTCACGTTGTGCGTTTGATCGAACGCGAAGTAGACGCGACCACTGAACATGTCGAGGTACTCGCCAAGCACCTCTTGCCGGTAGAATTTCTCCGAGTACGATTCGCGTAGGCCTGCGTAATAATCGGCTGCCACGCCAACACCAACGTTCTCTCCAGGTACGGCGATGGCGGCCTCGTTCTGCGACTTTTTCTTCGGCCCGATAAAGTCTCTGTACACCCAGTCGAAACCTCTAGGTGTCCACACGGCGAATCCCCGGAGATCGGTAGCCTTCGCCTCGCGCATACGCGCCTGTAGCGGTATCCAGGCGTCATGCGTGCAGTACGTCAGCTCGTCGACCCCGAACCACGCCAGGTTGGATCCACGCAAGTGTTCTGGATCGTCCAGCGATCGCAACAAGATGGGCGATCCGACATCTTCCAACGTCAGCTGCATGGACGATTTATTGAGCGTGTACGGCAACGTATTCTCTTCGAGCGCCTCGATCAGTAGCGGCAGCGTTGCATCGCGCAACATACGGTAGGTCGGAGCTCCAATCAAGCCCATAAGCCCGCCGTTGACGTAACCGAGCTTGATCGCCTCGTAGGCGAGAGCCAGCGACTTGCCCGAGCCGACCGGCCCAGAAAACCCTCGATATTTGGCGTCCGCACGGTGAAACCTGCGCTGCGATAGGCTGGGCGCGTATTGCAGCTTTACCTCTGCCGTGTCGCGGTCTATTCTTTGCCATCTTCTAGCCATGAAATAATCATTCGCTTCGGTGCCTCGTCGCCCTCGGCCACGTTCAAGCCTAAATGGCGGGCCAACTTGTCGAGCGCGGGCAACTTGTCGCGCATCTTCAGCACGATGCCGTCGCGGGTTTGGCGCAACTCTGCGATCGATGCCGCCGCGTCGTCGCTGATGTCGTCGCTATCAACAAGGCCGACGATCTGGCGCTCCGACCCGGACTCTTTGTCTTGAATCGTCACCCAGCAGACGACGTCGCGGATGTCGCAAAAGGCAACGCGAGCCAACTCCTGCAACACGCGGTCTTTCGCGATGTCCATGCGTACGCTGTCCGCTTTCTGCCTTCGTGCGATTTCTTCGACAATGTGTGGTTTTGTCAGGTTCTCGGCACCAATGGATCGGGCCGTCTTTTCGGCGTACCCGGCGGCAATCGCGGCCTTCGTAGCGTTCAGCGAGATGAGGAATTCATCTATGAATCGGGCCTGTTTTGCGGTGAACTTCACTCGTCAGACCCCCGCGATTCCCCTACGTCGAAAATGTCGTAGGTGGCGACACGGGCGATTTCTTTTATGACGCGATCTCGCGTAACTTCTGCGTCTGGTTCGTCTTCGCGATAAGGCAGTTCGAACCGAGCCAACATGGATAGGGCGGCCATTTTGTCATCGCCACTTATGATCGGGCCAGGATCGGCGAAGGCGATTTCAGCAACCCCACGGACGACGCGCTCCTGCGTCACGCCCAGTCGTTCGAAAATGGCGACGTCGCGCCGCTGTCGTTCTGCCTTGTTCAAACCGTCCTCCCGGTCGTACTGTTGGCCGTCTCGTTTCCCATGTCTTGCTCGACGATGTCCAAGAACCCGTTTACCGTCTCGATCACATAGCCCATAGCGTCCAGATACTGCTGGAATACCATGGCCACGGATTCGCGGTTCTCCGGTAGCGATTCAAGCGAGGCCTCCTTGGTGGGACGAGCCCTGCGTAGGCATTCCCGGAAGGTGCCAGCGGCTCTCTTGACCGTCGTCATGGCGTCCTCGGGTTGTGCTGCTTGGCTCATGACCACAGTCAAGCAATAGAATGCAGGTGAGGGAAAGGTAAGAAAACCGACTACATTTTTTGGTTCTTTTTTGTATCCCTCCGATCGCCACGATCATCCAATCGGCGACCGATCAAACAAATGAACATGCGGGCCTATCCAGCGACATTCACACCGACAAACAGTAAGATCTGCATCACGTTTCCAGACCTACCAATGGAGTTGGCTGTGTCGGGCACATGTAGAGCCGTCAACGCCCAGGCTGACAGCAACGACCAAGCACTCGCCCAAGCTTCGGAGTGCCTCGGGGAAGCCCTGGTATTTCTCGCCACCCAAGCAGCCCTAGAAGCAGAGAATGAGGAAGAAGATTGGCAGCTCAGGTTTAAGGAGCGGACCCGCCTTATCAACGCGTGCATTCCCTCGCCATCGAAAACAAGAAAAGGCCAGCACTTGATCGCTGTGCCGACTTGGGCCAGTCGGATGATCGGACAAGTCAAGCAGGCTGGAGTACCAGCACGCAAAGTGTTCACCGGGCCACGAAAGGTTTTTGACAATGGCCCATTTTCGGGGCAACTGAGCGTCTCGCTAGCTCGATGGAAGAGATTCGTCGAGGACGTGATTGCTCCCCTGTTTCCGGAGGTGTTCGAAGAGCTAAAGGCAACGGCTTTTCAGCCGTACAAGCAACTCCGGCACCAACTCAGTGAGACTTCGTCTAGGGAGATCGACGACGTTCTATTGGACTGCTGCGGTAGTGGCCCGCCTGACTTCCGCCGATGGCCCTCAGGGGCTCAAGAGGTCGCGGTTGGAACTATGGCCGCAATTGACAAATGGGCATCCAAGTACAACCTTGCTCACTCTAACGAGGGATGGCAAGAGCGCTACGACCGGAGAGGCTCGTCCTTCGACGGAGATTGGTCAACTGAAGTGGCGCTGACAAACCTCAGCCTATGGCATTCCATCGAGAACAACCCCCCGTATGTGTGTGGAGTGATGGCGCAGAGCCACGGATTTGCCAGGGGCAGGTTTCACCAGCCGAAGTTCGTCATTGAATTGACCCCTCACCTGGAAGATCCGCTCTCGCTAGACGAGAGGGGTATCGCGAGAATACTAAGACAGCCCGCGAAAGCCAACATCGAAAAACTCGCGCCAGAGTGGATTAAGACACGCGATCAAGCCGCCAAGGCTGAGGGGTTCGTGCCCACCAAGCACAAGGATAATAACGAGTTGCCGAGTATTCACGATTTGAGGCTGTTCGCAAAGTACCGCGTGGGTCGGATGACGCAACCGTCCATCGCGAGGTTAGAAATCAAACGCAGCACCTCCGAGTTTTGGGGCGTCAGAGAAGGCGTTGTCGTCCAGCGAATCAGGCAGCGATTCTACACCCTCGCAGATCAACTGGGCCTCCCGCACAAGCTACCGAACCCGGCCCCCAGAAGCGTCCGCAGGACAGCGGCATGAACGCAGGCATCTGGCCACCATACGAAGCGTTCTACATCGAGGCGATGCTATCCAATACCCGTTCGGCTGCCGCCTCCATCGAATGGGTTGGGACCACGCTTGAAGCCATTGCATGCGATGAGTCAGGAGAGTCATTTCAAGAACTGGACACAAGGAAGCTGCTCGATGAGCTACAGAACGTTGTCGTCAAGGCCGCCGCGCTCTCGCGCTACTTCTGGCCTGCCGCCAAGGGCACAGTCCATCAAGGACGCGCAAAGCATCTGCGAGAGGCGTTAGACATTACGGAAGACAACGCGCTTCGCAATCGTGCTCTCCGGAACGCCATTGAGCACTTCGACGAAAGACTTGACGCCTACATCGCCGACGGCATCGTGGGCACCATCCTGCCTGAGTACGTCGGAATCCTTGAACCGAACGATGGCGTACCCATTCACATCTTCAGGGCGTATTACCTCGATGCGGGGCTGTTTGAAATGCTTGGCAAGCGTTATGAAATCCCGCCGCTAGCCGATGAAGTGATGCGTCTTCGTAACCGGCTAGTGGCATGCAGTCACGACGGTCGGCTCGACAAAGGGTCAACGTGACGGGCATTTAGTTGCGTGGGGCTACTATCAGCATGTGGCCGATGATTCAATAGCCGCCAAGCGGGGGCCGGTGGTCGTCGAGACCAAGAGCGGCACGCGGCCAGCAACTGGTGCCTACCTTCCCGCGCGGCCCGGCGATTCCAGCAGCCGGTATTTGAGCATTTGACGACTGCGCTCGGTTCGTCGGATCCCATTCAATAGGCAATTCCGGCTAAGTTTTACACTACCGACTACCGCGAATCAGTCCTGAATTGGGTTGGTGCCGCGAATTCCGGTGGTCTCAAGCGGTCGACGCAACACCTGGCGCGAAGGGAGAGCGTGAAGCGTAAGCCAAAGAAAGTAAAGGGGAAGCGGTGAGGACGCTTCGCTCTCATCTGCATGCCATTGCAGTGTAACGAGTTACGCGATTGCGCTTAGCAGCTTCCGCTTGTAGGCAAGCCCCTTGCCGCTCTCATCGCTAAGACATTTCTGTTGAACGACTTAGCCCTAGTGTTGCGTTGACCGGTTGAGCCGGCACCCAATATAGGAAGTTACTCAAACGCCAGCCCAGAGCGGTCTCCAGCGGTGTACCCAAAACCGCAATAGCCGTTTGGCGGGTACGCCTTGAGAGGTGATAATGGCGCCGTGCCATCGGGTAGAGATCCGATTCGATTCGGCCTTTTTGAGGTCAACCTCGAGACGGGAGATATCCGTCGCGATGGGACGAAGGTCCGTCTGCAAGAGCAACCCTTCCAGGTACTCGCTGCCCTGCTGGAGAAGCGCGGTGAGATCGTCACCAAGGAGGAGTTGCAGGACCGCATCTGGAAGGACGACACGTTCGTTGATTTCGACCGCAGCCTGGCAACGGCGATCAACAAGGTTCGGCAGGCCCTTGGCGACTCAGCAACCCGCCCGCAATACATCGAGACCGTCGCCAAGCGCGGCTACCGCTTCATCGGCCTGATGCCGCAAGCAAGCCCCGGCGCCGACCCTGACGCGAGAACACTGGCGCCCAGCAAAGTCGCCGTCCCGCGCCGCAAGCTGCTGGCTCTGCAGTTGCTCGCCGCGGCTCTGTTTGCAACGGTAATCGCTTTTCCCCGTTTCAACGCCCCCCTGTTGATGTGATGGGAGGCGGGACCGTGTACGGATATCCGGGGGGGCCGTTCGTATAGTAAGCCCCTAGCGAGTCGATCTTATCCATGTCCGGATAGAGTACGCCGAAGGCGGGTGCCTCACGACTGCCGCGTGGCGAGTACCACACAGCGCCGTCTCTGGTGACCTGGATCTTGGGCGAGTCGGCGTGTCGTTGCGGTTTTGGATAAAAAGTAAACTTCTGGCTGCGCTGATCGAACTTCCATATGGAGGCACCGTACTCGCCGTCCAGGCGCTGCCCGACGTCGGCGGACCAGATGTTGTCATCCGGGTCGGGGCTGACGTCATAGGGTTGCGCGTTCTGCTGCGGAATCGTCCACTCTCTCATCTTCCCGGTGGTCTGATCCAGCTTGACCAGTTTCCCGGGGCGCTTGCCGGCGGAATAGATCCCCCACCAAATATTGTTCTTCGAATCCACGTTGAGGCGCCGCGTATGGGCCGGATAAGTTGGGGGCGTAAACTCGGTCCACGAGTTGTTGGAGGTATCGAACTTGACGATCTTGCCGCCGCTCCATAGAGCGATCCAGATGTTGTCGTTGCGGTCCGCCACCACGCCGTAGGGAATGGCGTGAGGGGTGGGGATCCGATACACTGATACCTTGCCCGTGGCACGCTCCCATTTGCTCAAGGCGCCCCCCATGATCCAGCCGACATAGATGTTTCCCTTGGAGTCCTGGGCCAGCGACTGCAGAAATTTGGTCGGATTGCGGATCACGTTGTCGGGATCCATGGGAATCTTGTGTTCAAATTTCTCGGTCCTGGGGTTAAAGCCCAGCAGGCGTTTCTCCTTGTCCCCTGTCAGGCCCCGGTGTTCCGGTAGCCATATCAGACCGGTCGGGTCGATAAGGATCTCGTGGTTGCCGTTCCTGGGATCGGGGTAGAGGTATTCCTTCTGCTCGCCGGTGCGTGGATTCAGCTTCACCAGCCGATGGGGGACACCACGATCCACCAGCCACACGTTGCCATCCGCATCAAAGCGGGGATCCTGGCCGTAGCGCCTGACCCCATCATTGGCCCAGCGGGGATCATTGATCCCCTTTCCGGGAGGGTCCATCGCCAGGTAATACTCGATGTACATGGCCTTGCTCAGCGCTTCTTCATCGACGGGCGTCTGCTGCTCAATGCGGACGCGACGACGCGGTTTATCCGGTCCGAAGTTCTTTACCACGTAGGCTCGTAAGTCATCCCGGTCTTTTCTCCCAAAGCGGAACGTCGAGGCCCGAAAGGAGAGCAGACCCTGTGCATACCTGGTCGGATCTTGCTCCCCGAGCTTTGAGCCCACCATGTGATCAATCCAGAAGTCCCACATTCCCTCGGGCGCCGGACGGGAGGGGAAAAAATTCTCGCCGTGACACACCATGCACACCTGTTCCGCAATCTCCTTGCCGGGCCCGGGCGGATAGATCTCGTCGTAACTCTCGTATACAACCGGCCCCCCCGACCTGTTTTCCATTGCAGTTCGACCGGTGGGAATGACAAGGGGCGGCGCATCACCTTCGAGCTCTCGCAGCGACAGATTGGTCTGGCCGGCATCCCCCGCTTTCAGAACCAGGTTCTGTACACCCGACTCGAGATGCTTGGTGCTTGCACTGATCTCATAGTCGCCCGGAAACAGTGCCACGGCACGAAACCGGCCCGCCTGCGTGTAAACCATGTACACGATCCGCTTGTCGATATTGCGGATATAGACCTGTGCCGCCTTGAACGGCTGGGAAGACGTGACCGTCCCCGACAGGCTAGCTGTTCCCGGCACAGCGGCCTGCAGGCTGGTCGCCGTCAGGCCCGACACACTCACCGCCACTGCCAACAGACAGAAGCGGAGCCAGCCCGCGGTGCCCGTTGCAACTCTTGTCCTTGAATTCATCATCGTTCCTCCTTCAGGATCCTCGCCCGTGATTGTCGCCTTCAGCCCTTAGCCTAGACTCCGACTACAACGTGTGCAAAGTAACTGTGCGAGCGTGAGAAAGCTGTTTAGCGAAATCCGGATCTCCAAAACCTTCTAACGAAGAATGATGTCAGCGTACATGCGCCGGCGGTGATCGTCAAGAGATTCAGTGACAGTTATATGCGGTGGGAAGATATGACCAACCGAGGCTGAACCCTAAGGTCGAGTTGCCGCAGCCACAGACGGACCAAGGAATTTCCCTTCCCTTGCAGGCAGAATGTCAGATGGCTACCCAGGATATTCGGGAAGCTCCCGGGGCCAGTCGGCGCTTTCCGGTGTTAGTTGTGCTGTTGATGTCCCTCAGCCAAGGTTTCCAAGTTCTGCATTCATAGCCCGTATTTCCAGTACAATGAGGCGGTGCAGAATCGGATGGAAACGGGTCTTTCCAGGAGTTAGCACCTGTTCTGGCCTGGGGTGGGAATTGAAGACAGCACCCGTTAGGCTCAAGGATCGTGATCCCCCAGAGCGACTTGATCGGTGCGGCTGTCGTTGCCCTGTCGTCGGCCGACTTCTTCAGCGGCGCCGCCCAAGATCCGCATCGTCCAGAACTGGTACGAAGAATTCCGGGACCGGGAACAAGATTAGCCCCCAGAGTCGATACGGCGACCTGCCTTCGCGGAGTAACTTCCTACAAGTCCGGTGGTCTCAAGCGGTCGACGCAACACCCGGCGCGAAGGGAGAGCGTGAAGCGTAAGCCAAAGAAAGCAAAGGCGAAGCGGCGAGGACGCTCCGCTCTCATCTGCATGTCATTGCAGTACAACGAGTTACGCAATTGCGATTAGTGGCTTCAGCTTGTAGGCAAGCCCCTTGCCGCTCTCATCGCTAAGACATTTCGGTTGAACGACTTAGGCCTAGTGTTGCGTTGACCGGTTGAGCCGGCACCGAATCGAGGAAACTACTCTGACAGGTGCGGCTTGCCAACGAGAGACTTCTCCATACCTCTCCAACCGGCGTCGCGATCACCGGCTGAGTTCCTTACGGATTCGGGATGAATGCCAAACGGACCGTGGCACAACTGGCTGAGGATATGCGCAGGGCGGCAATACCAACTTGCCCACGACATGGGCGAATCGCCATTCATATCCTTGGCTTCGGGTCGCGCGCCCGCGTCCAGCAAGAACTGAATCGCGGTTGCGCTGCCAAACGCGGCAGCTCGATGAAGGGGAGTCTCGGCTTTTGTGCGGCAGTCGCGCATGAACCCACCTGTTTCAGCAGATTGCTTGGTGACTGTGTTTGGGTCGGCGCCGTTGGATAGTAGGACTTCAACAACCAAGTCGAAGACCGGCATGTTCGGCTTACTGAGCGCTGTGTGCAGCGGGGTTTCGCCCGTTTCTACGAGTGGTTGGTTTACGTCCGCGCCCTGTTCGATCAGGTATTGGCAGAGCCTCCAATGCCCGTGGAAACAGGCACCGTTGAGGTCGAGATTCGCCCCTAGAGCCCCCAAGGTTTCTCCGTTGACAAGTAGAAACTTGATGGCGCTGACATCGCCGTAATACGAACACCATCGCAATAGAGACACGCCGTTCGCGTCAACAGCATCAGGGAGATGACCTGCCTCCACGAAGTCAAACACTAGGTCGGTGCGTCCGTCTGCGATTCGCTCGATCATTGCGGCCCTAGCCTACCATTCGTTACTTCCTACAAGTCCTGCATGCAGGAATCTACTCCATGAACGGTGCTGACCCTCTGAGAAAGTCCAGAATGAGTCATTTCCTCGAATTCCGGTGTCTCAACGGTCGGCGCGAAGGGAGAGCGTGAAGCGTGAGGACGCTTCGCTCTCATCTGCATGCCATTGCAGTGTAACGAGTTACGCGATTGCGCTTAGCAGCTTCCGCTTGTAGGCAAGCCCCTTGCCGCTCTCATCGCTAAGACATTTCTGTTGAACGACTTAGCCCTAGTGTTGCGTTGACCGGTTGAGCCGGCACCCAATATAGGAAGTTACTTTTAGCCCCTCGTGCCAGCCCTTCCAGCGGGCGCTTAGAGCTACAATCCCCGTGTCGTGGACGGGCCAGGCCATCTCGCATTACCGCATCGTCGAGAAGCTCGGCGAAGGTGGCATCTACCCACCTTCAAGATTGATCTGGCGTACGTCTCTCGGCGCGTCACCGCAAGTGCGAAACTATACCCGCCGGTACAAGAAGGGTTGCGACGGTTCGGTAAGCGAACTACGATACGGGTGCGCACAACAAACAACTTTCAAGAACGGAGGTGTTCATGTCTGTAGAAGTTACTGAGCACGGGCTCAAGAGGCGGGGGTTCGTGTCTTCCGCTCTGGCATTATCCGGCATGACGGCCGCTGCGAGCCTCGTAGCACCATCTGAGGCGCGGGGTGCGGTTTCTCATCAGCCGCTCGACCCCGTCAACCCAGACATTCTTTACGGGACCACCAGTTCCCTCTGGCGCGGACACCACGATATCGAGTGGGGGATCAAGAGAGTAGCCGCCGTGGGACTGCAGGGCATCGAGCCGTACGCGAATACCATTGCGAAGTATCGGAAGAATCCGATGGCGCTCAAGAAGCTTTTCGACGATGCGGGTGTCACATTCATCGACGCGTCCAACGGCGAGAGCGGCCAGTCGACAAACTTCATCGACAAGGGCCAGATCCCCAAAACCATCGCCGATCATGTAGCCTACGCCCGTGATTTGCTCCAGCCGATGGGCTGCAAGCAATGGAAGGTCAACATGGGCCGACGTCCGCCCGGCGGTCCCAGCGATGATCAGCTCAAGAGACTAGCCGACACCCTCAACGAGATTGGCAGGCAAACGATTGCCATGGGAATCAGACTGGCACCGCACCCTCATATCTGGGGGCCTATGGAACGGGAAGGAGAGATCCGCAGGGTCATGGAACTCACCGATCCCAATTATGTCTGGATGACGGTTGATACCGGACACATCGTCTTGGGCGGCGCGGACGCGGCGCAAATCATCAACGACTATTTCCCGCGCGTTGCCGAGATCCATCTCAAGGACACATACGCCAAGTATCGCGGCAACACCTCCACACCAACGCGGGAGCAACATGCGGTGGCAAGCGTTTACCACAATATGGGCGGCGGAGGCGTCGATTTCCCGGCCGTCTTCAAAGTGCTGCGTGACCGGCACTACAAGGGTTGGGCCATCTTTGACCTCAACCCCCCAAGGAAAGGCGACGACGGCCTCGACGCCATCGGCGGAAACATGAAACTCGCCGTCGATGATTATATTGCGCATAACATCAACTATCTGCGCGTCGTTCTGGGAGTGAGGCTGCCGCCGTACGATTGATCTACAGGCTCCTCGTTCCCAGCTAACGGTTCGCCCCACCAACTGCCTCGAATCAGACCAGAAAAGTTCTGTTTCCTATAAGTCCGGTGGTCTCAATAGATCGATGCAACACTAGGCCTAAGTCGTTCAACCGAAATGTTCTAGCGATGAGAGCGGCAAGGGGCTTACCTACAAGCGGAAGCCACTAATCGCAATTGCGTAACTCGTTGCACTGCAATGACATGCATACGAGAGCGAGGCGCCCTCGTCTCTTCCCCTTTGCTTTCATTGGCTTACGCTTCACGTTCTCCCTTCGCGCCGGGTGTTGCGTCGACCGCTTGAGACCACCCCGCATGTAGGCAATGACCCTGGAAACAGGCCGCCTCGCGGCGGTGATTCTACCTCAAGCGGCTGATTAGTAGCGGCTCGGAAGATCGGTCGCAACGCCGAATCACGTTTCCTGTACAATCAATGCAAATTCGGACTGGAGGACGACGGCTATGAAGCGCAATTTCTACGTGGGTGTAGGGCTTGTCGGGGCTATCCTCTTACTGGCAGTGGCGTCCGCCTTGCTGGAGAAGTGGGCTGTGGTTGAGGCAGCCGATGTCCAGGCACCCACATTCGAAGTCGATCCGCTTTGGCCCAAGCCCCTGCCGAACCATTGGATCATGGGCATGACCATAGGCTTGGCCGTGGATGCCCGGGATCACGTCTGGATTGTGCATCGACAGCAGTCGCTCGCCGACAACGAACGGGGCGCCACGCTCGATCCCCCTCTTGGTATATGCTGCGCGCCGGCGCCGCCAGTGCTGGAGTTCGACCCGGAAGGCAACCTCGTCGGACACTGGGGCGGTTCCGGTGAAGGTTACGAGTGGCCGGAGTCGAACCATGGGATCACGATCGACTACAAGGGCAACGTCTGGATCGGCGGCAATGGCCAGCAGGACGCCCAAGTTCTGAAGCTCACCCAGAGCGGCAAATTACTGCTGCAAATCGGCCATTCCGGCAAAACCGGTGGCAGCAACGAGATCGAGAACCTCGGCAGACCGACAGAGGTCTCGGTGGACCCGGCGGCCAACGAGGTTTACATCGCCGACGGCTACGGCAACAGACGCGTAATTGTCTACGACGCCGACAGCGGCGAGTACAAGCGGCATTGGGGGGCCTACGGGAATGAGCCCGACGATTCCGATCTCGGCCCCTACGATCCGAACGCGCCGCCGGCTAAACAATTTCGGTCGCCGGTGCACTGCGCCGAAATTTCGAATGACGGGCTGGTCTACGCCTGCGACCGCGCCAACGATCGGATTCAGGTGTTCAACAAGGACGGAACCTTTGTGAAGGAAGCGTTCATTGCGAAAGACACCCTCGGCGGCGGGTCGGTCTGGGACATCGCCTTCTCGAGGGATCCACAGCAAACCTACCTCTACCTCGCCGATGGACAGAACTCGAGGGTGCACATCCTGTTGCGCGATACGCTCGAAGTCTTGACGAGCTTCGGCGATGGCGGGCGCCAGCCCGGTCACTTCTACGGCGTGCACAACGTCGCGGTCGATTCGAAAGGCAACCTGTACACCACCGAGACCTACGAAGGAAGGCGCCTCCAGAAGTTCGTTTACAAGGGCCTGGGACCGGTCACTAAAAAAGACCAAGGCGTAGTTTGGCCAACAATGTAGAGAGGGGGCGGAGGGCCCCGCTGCGCGGAGGTCCCGTCAGAAAGCACACTCGACACGCGCTTCGATGACGACCAAGCCAGGTCTGGTTGTCGTCTTTGCCCTCAGCTTTGGGGCGCTGACCGCACAGCAGCGAGGCCTCGCGCAAGGGCGAACCCGGTTGAACAAAGTCATCGAGGCGCTCGAAAACGGACGACCCGCGGTCGCCGATCGGGAGTGACGCTTCATCGACATGGAACACTCGCCGTTCTCGGGCGAGCGGCTAGAATCAATCCTGGCCGAGATGGCCCAGGACCGCGAAGCCGGCGGCCGGCTGAAGTTGACGCCGCTCGTGCGGAATCCGCAAGACGGCAAGCCGTCAAACCGGCGATCAAAATCGTATGGAACTGGTACGAAGAGTTCCGCGATCGGGAGCACTAGGGCTGCCAATACCTCTAGGCGGATCGCCTCGGGTAGAGTAGCTTCCTATAAGTCCTGCATCGCGGCACCAACCCCTTGAAGCAGGCCGTTTGGACGTTCTGGACACCCCAGATCGGGTCACTTCCTCGAATTCAGGTGGTCTCAAGCGGTCGACGCAACACCCGGCGCGAAGGGAGAACGTGAAGCGTAAGCCAATGAAAGCAAAGGGGAAGAGACGAGGGCGCCTCGCTCTCGTATGCATGTCATTGCAGTGCAACGAGTTACGCAATTGCGATTAGTGGCTTCCGCTGGTCGGCAAGCCCCTTGCCGCTCTCATCGCTAAGACATTTCGGTTGAACGACTTCGCCCTAGTGTTGCGTTGACCGGTTGAGCCGGCAGGACTTGTAGGAAGTTACTCAGAGCACGGCCCCTAGGCCCTTTCAGCGAGCGCATAACGCTACAAACCCCCTGTCTTGGTCATCTAGTCCACCACCACCGCTGCAAGGTCTTCCACAGGCTCTGGAAACTCGGAATGGGGGGCCTAGGCGGAGGACACGCGTCTCCGTATGGCAACGTGGCGTCGTCCCTTGCAGTCCCGACTGAAGCTCCCCCATAGGTATTCGATCCATTGTTTGGGAGCCTACGCTTGACAATCCTGCGGGCGGACTCGATACTACCCATAGATTTCCTATGGGTACGAAGGCGCCACCGACGAGAACTGAGTTCCTGCGTGGAACGCTCGACATGCTCATCCTCCAGACGTTGACGCTGGGAACGCTGCACGGCTATGGGATTGCGCGACACATCCAGCACGTCTCCTCCGAGGTACTACAGGTCGAGGAAGGCTCGCTCTATCCGGCTCTGCAACGGCTACTCGTAAAGGGCTGGGTGGTTGCGGAGTGGGGCCATTCGGCCAACAATCGCCGCGCCCGCTATTACCGTCTGACTCCCGCGGGTAGGAAGCAACTTGCCCTCGAGGTCTCCAACTTCGAGCGGGTTGTCGAGGCAATCGGGCAGGTACTGCAGCCAGCGGAAGGATAGCGGCGTGGCATGAACAAGATTGGCGAGATCTGGCGACGATTGGTACTGCTCACACGGCGTGAGCAGTTGGAAGAGGAACTCGGCGAGGAGATGCGGTTCCACCTGGAAATGAAGATCCAGGACAACATCGAGGCTGGGATGTCGCCCAGCCAGGCCCGCCGCGCTGCCTATCTCCAGTTTGGAAACAGGACATTGGCCCGGGAAGATAGCCGCGAGCTGTGGGGGTTTGGCTGGCTGGATCGATTGGGACAAGACCTGCGCTTTGGCTTTCGGATGCTGGCCAAAAGCCCGGGATTTACAGCGGTCGCGGTGCTCTCGCTGGCACTGGGCATCGGAGGGACCAGCACGATTTTCAGCGTGATCAGCCCGATTCTGTTGCGCAAGCCTCCGTTCGTCAAAGATCCGGATCGGGTGGTACTAATATCTATTCGGGAGCCCAAGCTGGAAAGTGGGCGAGACGACGCGTCGTCCTGGGATTCGTTCTACTGGCCGAAAGCATCCACCTTCCTTGCCTGGAGAGAGCACAACCGGGTGTTCGAGCAGATGGCAAGGTGGTCTGGGACGTCGATGACCCCGAACTTTTTCCGACTCCTGGGAGTGGAGCCCATCCTGGGCCGCGGTTTCCGCCCGGAGGACCCCACGGTGGATACGGCGGGGAATGTCCGGTTCCCCATCGTCATCAGTCACCGTTTCTGGCAGCGTCGCTTTAGCGGGGACCCAAACGTGGTTGGCCAAACGCTGCGGGATGATAAGCAACGGGTCATGGAAGTCATCGGGGTGATGCCGCCCGACTTCTGGATCAAACCGTATAGCTATGAACGAGACTATTGGTTTCCGAGGGACTTCAGCAGCGCTGCTACGATCCCAAACTGGCAGCTCCCCTTTGCCCGACTCAAGCCGGGCGTCAGCATCGAACAGGCCCGAGCGGACCTGGAGGCGATTGCACGGCCACTGGAACACCCCGAGACGGCCCCGGACACTGGTTGGATGGTGGAGGTCCAAACCCTACACGAGAGTATTAACACCATGGGGAACTATGCGAGGCCTCTCTACCTGCTGCTGGGAGCGGTCGGCTTCATTCTGCTGATCGGCTGCGGCAACGTGGCTAGCCTGCTGCTGAGCCGCTCGGCGGCGCGGTACAAGGAGATTGCCACCCGAGCTGCGCTGGGGGCCGGTCGCCGGCGTCTCATCCGGCAGCTACTCACCGAAAGCATGCTGCTGGCGGTGCTGGGCGGTCTGCTGGGAGTGCTACTGACGTTTGTCGGCATCAAGCTGTTTATCTTTCTGGCGCCCAACTTTTATCCCCCATCGCACGAGATTCGGATCGACCCCACGGTGCTGGGTTTTGCACTGGGGATCTCAATGCTAACGGCGATCTTGTTCGGGCTGATGCCGGCGCTGTGGGCTTCGAGGCTGGATTTGAATGCGTCTCTGAAGGAAGGGGCGAGGCGTTCGGCGGCGCCGCCGCGCCATCGGGCAAGCAGCGTACTGGTGGTCTCGGAGGTGGCTTTGGCTCTGGTGTTGCTGATCGGCGCCGGTCTGATGATCAACACGTTCGTGCGGCTTCAGACGGAGGATCTGGGTTACAAACCCGAAGGTTTATTGGAGGCGTGGATCCAACTTGAGGGACCGAAGTATTCCAAGAGGACGGACGGCGATACTACGACGGTTTCGCCTGAGGGGAGCATTTTCTGGCAGCAACTCCTGAAAAGGATTGAGGCTCTGCCGGGGGTGACCTCGGCTGGCACGTCTAGGATTGTAGCCCCGAGACCGAGCGTTCCATTCAGGATCATCGGGCGTTCCGACGTCACTATGGGGGAGAGGCCACTAGTCGGCTACAACGAAATCGGTGGCGACTATTTCAAGACGATGGAGATTCCACTGCTGAAGGGCCGTGTTTTCAACGAGCGCGATACACAAGGTTCTCTGGCGGTCGCCATCATCTCCGAGACCCTGGCCCGGAAACACTTTCCCGACGAGGATCCACTCGGCAAAGTGCTCCAGGTGGACTTTCAGGCGCAGGGTTCGGGCCGGTCGAGACTTACTCCGCAGGACCCAGCAGCGAACGATCGGAGGATTATCCAGGACAAGCCTCGCGAGATTGTGGGAGTGGTGGGCTCCACGACGGACAAACATCGGAATTTCGATCGATTCTCCGTGATCAACGTGCCGTACAGCCAGCATCCTCGGGTGTATCCGAATCCGCACGCCCACACTCACCGCAACCAGTCTCTGTTTGTGCGGACAGCCTCCGACCCGGCCGGTCTGGCGACCGCCGTGCGAGAGGCGGTTGCCGATCTTGACAAGAATCTGCTGTCGAGTACAGAGATTGAGACTCACCAGGCGGAACGCTCCTCACAGTTTGATACGGAGCGTTTCTGGGTGCGGCTGCTCGGACTCTTTGCCGGGCTGGCGGTGTTTCTGGCGGCGGTGGGGCTTTACGGGGTGATCTCGTATTCGGTCACTCGGAGGACGCACGAGTTCGGCCTGCGGATCGCGTTGGGCGCTCATCGAACGAGCCTCCCCATGCTGGTCCTGAGGCAGGGTTTTTTCTTAAGCCTGATCGGAGTGGCCATTGGCATAGCTGCAGCTCTGGGATTGACGCGCTTACTCGCCGCTCAGCTTCACGGCATCACGCCAACCGATCCAGCGACATTCACTGCGGTTTCATTGGTTTTGATCGCCGTTACCATGCTAGCCAGCTACATCCCGGCCCGCCGGGCGACGAAGGTCGATCCGATGGTGGCCTTACGGCACGAGTGAGCTTTCACCTGGGTGTCGGGGCCGCCGCATTGACATGTCTCCCTTACGCCTTTCATTTCAAACGAGAGTAGTGCTGCCACCCTGAGGACCGCCGTCGATCCACATCACCCAAAACTGGTACGAACAGTTCCGCGACCGCGAACAGTAGAAACTGCCAGAATCCCAGTCTCGATTGGCCTGCAACGAGTAACTTCCTACAAGTCCTGCCGGCTCAACCGGTCAACGCAACACTAGGCCTAAGTCGTTCAACCGAAATGTCTTAGCGATGAGAGCGGCAAGGGGCTTGCCTACAAGCGGAAGCCATTAATCGCAATTGCGTAACTCGTTGTACTGCAATGACATGCAGATGAGAGCGGAGCGTCCTCGCCGCTTCGCCTTTGCTTTCTTTGGCTTACGCTTCACGCTCTCCCTTCGCGCCGGGTGTTGCGTCGACCGCTTGAGACCACCCCGCATCGCGGCACCTACCCCTGAAACGGGTCGTTTGGGCGCTCCCAGAGAGCCCAGATTGGGTCATTTCCTCGAATTCCTGTCGGCTCAACCGGTCGATGCAACACAAGCGTCAAAGCGTTCGGCAGGAGTCTCAAACTCCAGCGTCTTTCGAGGCCGTCCGTTCAGCCTGCGTGCAATCGCGTCCAGATGCTCTTGCGAGTGTACCGACAAGTCCGTTCCCTTGGGGAAGTACTGCCTCAACAGACCGTTGGTGTTTTCGTTTGATCCGCGTTGCCAGGGGCTCTGAGGATCACAAAAGTACACGGCGATATCCGTCGCTAGAGTGAAGCGCTTGTGATCAGCCATCTCTAGTCCGCGGTCCCAGGTGAGCGATCGGTAGAGTTCGCCCGGCAGCTGCCGGGCGTGCGCGATCAGTGCCGATATGACGGTTTCGGTGTCCTTGCCGGAGACCTTCACCAACATCACGTAACGGGTGTGCCGCTCGACCAGCGTGGCGATGTAGGTGTTGTTCGATCCGGCTAGAAGATCCCCTTCCCAGTGACCGGGTACGGCCCGGTCTTCGACCGAGGCCGGGCGTTCACTAATCGAGATCAGATCGCGGATCTGTCCGCCGCCGCGGCCCTTGTGGGTGGCATGTCGGGAGCGCCGAATCGTGCGCTTGGAACGCAGATAGAGAGTCAGTTCCTTCTTCAAAGCCCCACGGGCTTGGATGAAAAGACTGCGATAGATCGTTTCGTGTGACACCTGATTGGACTCATTCCCCGGATAGGTTCGCTTCAGCCAGCCAGCGATCTGTTGCGGAGACCAGTCCTCGCGCAGCTTCTGTTCGACCAGCTGGCGTAGCTGGGGACAGCGTACCAGTCGACACCGCTTCGGGCGTCGTGTCCGCCTCCAGGCCTGCCCGTCCGCCTCCGAGGCCCGGTAACGAGCTGGGCCTCCGTTACGGCGGACCTCGCGGCTCAGGGTCGATGGCGCACGACTCAGCCTGCGGGCGATCTGTCGCAGCGACTGCCCGGCGGCGATGCCTCGGGAGATCTCCTCGCGTTCGGCTAGAGTCAGCGCTTGCGGCGAGCGGCAGCGTACTCGCGGGCGGATACCGCCACAGCGCAACAGCACCGTGTATACCGACGCTCCTCTGCCCATCACCCGGGCGATCGTCTTCGATGACTCCCCTCGTTTCCAGCGATCCCACATCTCAGCCAGATCTGCTGCCGTGTAGGCTCGCCTCTTCCGCTTCTGCTTCTTCTTCTTCTGCTGCATCACTTCTCCTTCCTCGGTGAAGTGTTGCATCGACCTGTTGAGACCACCCCCAATATAGGAAGTTACTCATCGTCGCTCCTGGCGGCCCTTTCAGCGCTCGCATAGGGTTACAATTACCGCGTCTTGATCATCGGCGCCACGATGAGCCATTACCGCATAGTCGAGAAGATCGGCGAAGGCCGTATGGGCATCGCATACAAGGCCATTTCCGCAGGCGTGGGACCTGTAGCGCCGAACGGGCCCAGCTAAACGGCCTTCCCTAGCAGCCCAACCTGGTGCGCAGTTCCATTGCGGTATCGATCAGCGGCTGGCCGTCTTCCGAACTCAACTTGCCGGAATCGATCTTATCCTGCGTGGTGTCGATGAAGTCCCACAATTGGTTGCAGGCCGCGATGGTGTCTTCGCGAGCGAGCGAGCGCTCGATATTGCGCAAGATCTTCTGTAGCGGGTTCGCGACGCCGTTGTTGATATCGCCGTCCGTCAACAACTGCTCGATGTCGACCGTCATGTTCTGGAGTAGTGGTCGATGGAAAAGATCTTGATTCCCAGCAGCACCGAGATGTTATCTGAGAGGCCATTCGCGGTCACGGCGTCGAGTGCGCCGTCGCCGTTCACATCCGCAAGTGCAACGGTGGAGGGCCCGAGGCCCGCAGCGAAATCGGTCTTCGGTCCAAACGTGCCGTCGCCGTTGCCCAGCAGCACCGAGATGTTATCTGAGAAGAAATTCGCGGTCACGGCGTCGAGTGCGCCATCGCCGTTCACATCCCCAAGTGCAACGGAGAAGGGCCCGTCGCCCGCGGCGAAATCGGTCTTCGCTTGAAACGTGCCGTCGCCGTTGCCCAACAGCACCGAGATGTTATCCGAGACGAGATTCGCGGTCACGGCGTCGAGTGCGCCGTCGCCGTTCACATCCGCAAGTGCAACGGAGAAGGCGCTGTCGCCCGCGGCGAAATCGGTCTTCGCTTGAAACGTGCCGTCGCCGTTGCCCAGCAGCACCGAGATGGTATCCGAGTTGCGATTCGCGGTCACGGCGTCGAGTGCGCCGTCGCCGTTCACATCCGCAAGTGCGACCTGGCGGAGCCCGTCGCTCGCGGCGAAATCGGTCTTCGCTTGAAACATACCGTCGCCGTTGCCCAGCAGCACCGAGATGGTATCTGAGACGGCATTCGCGGTCACGGCGTCGAGTGCGCCGTCGCCGTTCACATCCGCAAGTGCGACCCGGCGGGGCCTGTCGGTCGCGGCGAAATCGGTCTTCGGTCCAAGCGTGCCGTCGCCGTTGCCCAGCAGCACCGAGATGGTATCTGAGGAGAGATTCGCGGTCACGGCGTCGAGTGCGCCGTCGCCGTTCACATCCGCAAGTGCAACGGATAAGGGCCTGTCGCTCCCGGCGAAATCGGTCTTCGGTCCAAACGTGCCGTCGCCGTTGCCCAGCAGCACCGAGATGTTATCCGAGGTGTCATTCCCGGTCACGGCGTCGAGTGCGCCGTCGGCTTGGAGTTGAGTTACTTCCTACAAGTCCTGCCGGCTCAACCGGTCAACGCAACACTAGGGCTAAGTCGTTCAACAGAAATGTCTTAGCGATGAGAGCGGCAAGGGGCTTGCCTACAAGCTGAAGCCACTAATCGCAATTGCGTAACTCGTTGTACTGCAATGACATGCAGATGAGAGCGGAGCGTCCTCGCCGCTTCGCCTTTGCTTTCTTTGGCTTACGCTTCACGCTCTCCCTTCGCGCCGGGTGTTGCGTCGACCGCTTGAGACCACCGGAATTGTAGGAAGCTACCGCAAGCGAGGCGATGAGACAGCTGGATGCCGCTCGCCGTCAAGAAACTTTCGTGCCAGACCAAAGCTCCGTGGATGCGGTCAGAATGTGGGTTAGGTTCTTCGGCACGAGTCACGTGCAGTGTGGTCCATGCGTGGAGATTGCAGTTGGTTGATTCTGGGTTCAGGTAGCTCCACAATGGGGCGTGTCGCCGACACTTAGGGGCTACGTAGCGTCAGCTGCCGACCATTTGGCGTCCTGGCGTCGCATCTGGCTCAGGCCCCAAGATGTTCGGCGCTACCAAGAGCGCGCTCTACTAAAGCTCGTTCGACGCGCAGCGAAAGACACCCCGTATTTCCAGCGGCTATTCCGAGAAGCCGGACTCCAGTCCGACGATATCCGAGGTCGTGCAGACCTGAGTCTGATTCCGTTGAGCGATAAGGTGACTCTCCAGCGGGCGGGCTTCGAGGATCGGCTTGCCCGCGGCACGAATGTTGAGGGTTGCGCGATTCACGAGACGTCTGGTTCGACCGGCGAGCCCCTATGCACTGCACGAAGTCCCGACGAAGAGCTGCTGTTGTTCGGTCGACGTCTTCGGTCGCTTGTGCTCAGCGGATTGCGGCCAAGCAGTCGCCGGGTGCATCTCGGTTCGGCTCCGACCAGAAACTTCCTTCACAGCGCCGGTCTATTCCGAGTCTGGAGCATACCGCCGACGACAGACCTGGATACCACCATCGCGGGCCTAGAGACCTTGCGCCCCGACATTGTGAAAGGACCACCCACGTTGATTGAGCGTCTCATCGACGCTCACCCGGATCGAGTACGCGCCCTTCGGCCAAGGAGGATATTTACCGGCGGGGAGCAACTATCTCGCCTGACGCGCACCCGCCTGGAAACTGTTTGCGGTTGCCGGGTTGTGGACTTCTACGGAGCAGTCGAGTGCAACCTTGTGGCCTGGGAATGTATACGCTGCGGGCACTACCACACAAGCGATGACAGTTTGATTGTCGAAGTTCTCAAGGACGGCCGCCCAGCCCAGGCGGGCGAAGAAGGCGAGGTAGTGATCACCGTGCTTCATTCGCATGTGATGCCGGTTATCCGTTACCGAATGGGCGACATCGTCCGCCTGCCCGCCGAGCCGCCTAGTTGCGGCATCGGCTTTGGTTCGATTGAGAGCATTCAGGGGCGGGTCGTCGACTATATGCGTTTCGGAGGTGGTCAGGTGCTCAGCCCCCATATCATGATGGACCAAATCGAAGTAATTGAGGGAATCAGTCGGTACGTCGTCGAGCAGACGGGTCCGAATGCCGTTCGAGTGAGGTATCAGTTGCTGGACCCCAGCGCCGAAAACGGCGTCGCCGCGGCGATCTGCGCTCGCGGGAAAGACGTGTTGCCGGAAGACGTCGAGTTAAGCGCGGAGGTCGTTGACCATATTGTCTTGGAGCCGAAGCGCAAGCGTCGGTTTATTAGGCCCTACGTTCCCAATGGATCCTAAGAGAGCATCAACGGTCGAGTTGTTCTCAACGAAGGATCTCAAGAGTCTGGTCTTGCTCTCGGCCGGAAGCGTCTTCGCGACAGCTCTCCCATCTCGCTGGGACGGCGCGGTCGTGGACTGGCTCGTTCGGGTGCATCGTATTTGCCGAGCCAAGAGGACGAAAGAGGTTGCGGCACTGATGGCGCGCACATTGTTGTCTGATCCGGACCGCGATTGGCTGGCGATTGCCGACGCCCACCAACGTATGCGGATTGAAGACTATTGGGGTCGATTGAAGGGTGTTGGCCCATACCCGTGGGTCCCGACGATTGAGATGGAAGGCGTGGAAATCGTCCGCAATGCCCTAGAGCGTGGGCGAGGAGTGGTCCTCTGGATGATGCGGCTCGCCAGTGCAACGGCCATAAAGCAGTCGTTTCATCGCTCTGGGATGCCACTGGTTCATCTCAGTCGGGTTGAGCACGGTGCGCACACGAGAACAAGACTCGCCGCCGGAGCCGTCTCGCCGCTGTTCTGTCGCGCCGAGAATCCTTACCTAATGGAGCGCATCAAGATTCCGCTCAATGGTTCATTGGCATACATCTCAGCGCTTCGAGACCATCTGCGGCGGAATGCGTGCGTGTCTATCTTCGGCGAACACGAAGGCCGGCAGAACATTGATGCACCGTTTCTCGGCGGTCGCCGCAGTTTTGCGATTGGTGCTCCATCGCTCGCCTGGCTCGAAGACAGCGCTCTCCTCACTGCCTATGCGGTGCGAACAGGCCCGTTCGCATATCGTGTCGTCGTTGACGAGCCTATTTCAGTTGACCATGGGTTAACGCGCAAAGAGTACGCAGCGTATGCTGTCCCGAAATTTGCGCAGAGATTGGAGCGCCTGGTCGAACATCACCCGGCCGACTGGCAAGGATGGTCCTATTGGGATCAGCTTCCTATTTCGCGTGGCACCTAGTGCCGACTAAAGAATTCACTCCACCACACCTGAAAGAACAGTAACGCGATCGGCCTACGCAGAAAGCGGTCGCGATTGGACTCTCGAAGCCAGTTTTCAAGCACCGGTTCCAGTACAGCACGTTTGAATGGGGCACCATCTCTGGATCGATCGAGGAGCATATCTCGAAGATACGATCGAAGTGGACCGGCGAAGTATTGGTTCATCGGGGCCTGCATCGGGAACTTCTTTCGCTGCGCGATCCGTAGCGGCAAGTGACGTCGCACCAACTCCGCTAATAGGTACTTCTCCTGCTTGCCGCGCCGTTTGAGGGAGGAGGGCAGGTGCCGAGCGAACTCGATAATCGAGTTGTCGAGAAAAGGCATTCTGACTTCGAGCGAGTGAGCCATGTACATGCGGTCGTTGACCATGAGCAAGCCATCAGGGAGTCTGCGAGTGAACTCAAGCGCGAGACGCCGGTCGAGTTCGTCTCGGCACGAAGCGGCTGTCTCGGCATCGAGCCGCACAGATTCCAGATCACTCTCGCCTTCGTCGCACCAGGGAAGAATATGACGCCGCTCGCGGGGCGACAACAGGCGGTATCCTTCCGCGTCTGCGGCCATGGCGTCTCGCGCCGACACTTGGCGCAACAGCCGCCGTACCCGAAAATCCGACGCATAATCGGCTGCACGCTGTCCCCAGCCCGACGGCACCCACGGCTGAAGCGCGTAGGCTGGAGAAGGAGCCAGCCAGGAGTAGCCTGCGAACTGCTCATCCGCCCCCTCTCCCCCCAGCAATGACTTCACGACGCCGGCAGCGCTGGACGCCAGTCGATATTGCAGCAACGCAGGAGAAGCGAGACAGGGCGTGTCAAGGCCGCGAACAACCTTGGGCAGCAGATCAGGGATCATTTCACCACGAAACTCGACCTCATGGTGCTCCGAGCCGATGTGGTCGGCAACCTCTCGCGCAAAGCCTGCTTCATTCAGGTGGGCGCTTTCCGGGAAGGTGATTGTGAAAGTCTTGATGGGTCTCTGCAGGTGGCTCGCGGCTAGGGTGGCCACCAGTGATGAATCCCATCCACCACTCAGGAAAGCGCCGACAGGCACATCTGCCTGAATGTGCGTCTTCACTGCCCGGTCAAGGAGACCCTCTAACTCCGTAGACAGCTCGCGTTCCGTGGGCTTAGTCTGTCGGTTCTCGAATCGAAGTCTCCAGTAGACTCGGCGACGTAGTCCGGTCGCGTCAAAAGTCCAACATTCGCCCGCAGGAATCTTTTCGACGCCGACGAAGCAGGTTGCAGGGGCTGGAGTGTATCCGATAGCCAGATAGGTGGAGATCGCATGTGAATCCGGCTCGGGCGTAACTCGCCCGGATGAGAAAAGGGCTTTAATCTCTGATGCGAAGAGCAAGCCGCCCCCGGCACGAGCGCAGTAGAGGGGCTTCATGCCGCTACGATCACGGGCGAGTACGAGGCGATGCTTACTTCGATCTATGATGGCGACGCCAAACATTCCGTTGAGCTGTTCGAAGCAATCGTCCCCAATTTCTTCATAGAGATGGACGATGACCTCGACGTCTGATCCAGTGCGCAAGATGTGGCCTCGACTCTGAAGCTCCTCGGCCAGCTGACGCCAGTTGTAGATCTCCCCGTTGGCAACGACGCCAATCGATTCATCCTCATTCCAGATTGGCTGGTCCCCCGAGTCGTGCCCGACGAGGCTCAAGCGCCGACAGCAGAGCGCGGCACCCCATGATTCGTCGACGGTCTCACCGTATCCATCGGGGCCGCGATGAATGAGAGCCGCACCCATCTTAGAGACGGTTGTGCCCAGGCCTTCTCGGGTGTCGGTAAGGAGGCTGAAACCGGCGATGCCGCACATTTCGGACGGATTCTCCCTGTCCAAGGTTAGCGAGCCGAGCCGACACGCGCGTTCGAGGCGCACAGTTCGGGCAGCCGAGGTCGGGCGTGCGACTTCCCAGTTGCCCCCTGCTTCGCATCAAGAAGCCTTTGCAGCCAAGCAACCGGAATTCCGTTCTTGGCTTCGCGGGCGGGCCGATCCTAGGAGTTTCTGAGAGTACGTTTCAGCGGCCTAGGGCCGAACCCCGATCACGACACGGGGATTGCAGCGCTATGGGACCGCTGAAAGGGCCTCCAGACCGTGCTTTGAGTTACTTCCTATATTGGGTGCCGGCTCAACCGGTCAACGCAACACTAGGGCTAAGTCGTTCAACCGAAATGTCTTAGCGATGAGAGCCGCAAGGGGCTTGCCTACAAGCGGAAGCCATTAATCGCAATTGCGTAACTCGTTGTACTGCAATGACATGCAGATGAGAGCGGAGCGTCCTCGCCGCTTCGCCTTTGCTTTCTTTGGCTTACGCTTCACGCTCTCCCTTCGCGCCGGGTGTTGCGTCGACCGCTTGAGACCACCGGAATTGTAGGAAGCTACTCAGGGAAGGCTGATCGAGACCGCGATTCTGGCAGCTTCTACTGCGCCCGATCCCGGAACTCTTCGTACCAGTTCTCGACGATGCGGATGGATGGTGGTGCTGCCTCTGCGTCGTCAGCGTCCTGGGCCGGTACCATCGTCAGGAATTGCTGGCCGTCTGCGGAGACGTCGTAACCGCGGTTGCCGGCAAGGTTCGGTGACACAAAGAGCACCTGCGGCTGGCCCAAGGTGAAGCCTTGCTCGGCTGAGACAGAGACGGCCATCAGCGTCTGGCCCTCCGTGTAGAACAACTCGCTGCTGTCTCCGCGCCAGCGGACTCGGGTTCCTCCGTTCACCGACACCTGCCACTTGCCAGCGCCTCCGGGGAACGGGCGCACGTAGATCTCGCCCTGTCCCGATTCGTCGGACTGATAGGCCAGAAAACGGCCGTCGGGTGAAAGCTTGGCCAGCCCTTCATTGTTTAGCGTACTGAGAAACGTCACCGGCTCCGAAGCATCACCGTCGGTCCCCAGCTCCACATAGCGGATATCAGCCATAGTCTCGCTGTCTGATTCGTAATAGATCAGATAGCGGCCATCGTGAGACCAGTCCGGCGCGCCAAGGGGATTTTCCGACTCGACCACAACGATAGCCTCTCCCGTTCCGTCAGCAGCCTTACGCATTAGTCTGTCGCCCTGCCCCGGATCGTTGCGCCGGTAGGCGATCTCCCCACCCGAGGGCGACCACGCCGGTTGCTCCTCAATGACGTCGTCAAACGTCAACCGAGTCTTGGTGGAGCGGATCAGATCGTGGATCCAGACGTCCGGGTCGCCGCTCTCGGCCGATCGCACCGCTACCCGCTGGCTGTCGGGCGATACAGCCAGCTGGCCCATCGTCTGCGGCTGGCCGACGGTTTCCAGCAGCTCACCCGTGCGGCTACGCCAAGCGAGGCTGCGAGCACGGCCAGCGCCGCCACCAATATCGTCCAGGTACACCAGTGTGCCGTTGTGGGAAACCGTGGTCCAACGGCCACCTGTGTTGATGGGGAACGCTTCTCCGGTTGGCTCCAGCGTCTCTAAAGAGAAGGGCATGGCCCACAAACCACTTCCGCCCATAGTCGATGGTCCGTATACGAGGTGGCCACTTGGCGAATAGACCGGCTCATCCCCCAACCCCAAATCTCGATGCTCGCCGGTCTCTAGATCCAACACCGCCAGACCCTGCATGGTGTAGTTATTGCCTGGTGCTGAGGTGTAGACGAGGGCCCGGGACTTTGCGTCCGCTGGCAAGTAGTGAGGCTCAAACCCATTGGCTTCTTCTTCAAGCAGCGGCACGGGCTGACCACCACGGGCTGGAATCTCGTACAGGTTGTCGCCGGAGGCAAGAGCGATATTCTCGCCGTCGGGGCTCCACGAGCCGCCTCTGAAAGCGAAGTTAGCACCCGCAGATGGCAGTTCACAGAGAGTGATGGGTATGCCGCCCTCAATCGACATCTTCTTGAGTTCGGTCGCTGTGCCGAAGCCAATCGAGAGGCTGTCGGGAGACCAAAAAGGTCGTATCGCGCCTTCCGTCTGTTCGAGTCGTCGGGGGAACTCGCTCGCGAGCGCACGTATCCAGAGACTGCGTTCGCCGTCTATCGTCGCGGCGTAGGCGACGTACTTGCCGTCCGGCGATATGCTCACGTGCCCGACACCCTCGGGGGTGAAAGAGAAGCGCGTGACTGGCTTTTCCGGTATTTCGGGTGGAGCTTCGCTGAAGTGGATTGCGAGCAGACCGACCAAGGTCACCGCAAGCACGACGGCGACGATGCGCTCGATCTGCAACCTGCTCTGTTGCACGATCACGGCACCGGCTGGCAATGCCTCAGCAGGATTCGCTGTCTGCGCCCCCGTCATCGTCGCCGGGACTGCACCGGTCATTGGTGCGGTGCGCAGAATCGTCGAGTGGCCCGACTTGAGCTTCTCGGCCAAGGTGCGTAGTTTGCGGGAGACCTCTTGGGCAGTGGCGGTGCGGTCGTCTCGATCCTTCGCTAGGCACTCGTTGACAATGAACTCGAGTTCCACCGGTACCCCAGTCCGTAAGCCCGTCAGTGCCGCTGGCTCTTCGTGGACGATCTCATAGAGCAGTGCCTGGTCATACTGGCCCTGGAAGGGCCGTTGACCGGAGATCATCTCGTACAACACGCAGCCCAAGGCCCAGATGTCGGTACGGGTGTCTACTTCGATGCCTTGAGCATGTTCGGGAGACATGTAAGCGACGGTGCCCATCGCGGTATTGGTCTTAGTCAGACGTGAGGCTTCGGTTAAGCGTGCCAAGCCAAAATCCATGACCTTGGCGCGGCCCTTGGCATCGACCATGACGTTGGCCGGTTTGATGTCGCGGTGGATGATGTTCTCTTCGTGTGCGGCTTCTAACCCGTCAGCTACTTGGCGTCCGATATCGAGGGCGTCTTTGAGGGTGAGCGGTCCGGCAGCGATACGCTCTTCGAGAGTCTCGCCTTTGACGAACTCCATCGCGATGAAGGTCTTGCCATCGACTTCGGCGATCTCGTAAACGGTACAGATGTTGGGGTGGCTCAGGGCTGCGGCGGCTTTCGCTTCGCGGAGGAAACGCTCTTTGGCTTCTTCGTCGTTGAGTAGGTGCTGTGCGAGGAACTTGAGGGCGACGGTGCGTTCGAGGGTGGTGTCCTCGGCTTTGTAGACGACACCCATGCCGCCTTCGCCGAGTTTGGCGACTATGCGGTAGTGGCTAATGGAGGACCCGATGTGCAAGACGTCGCAATTGTAGCGTCAACCGCTTGCTGAAAGGGCTGTCGCTAGCGGTGATGAGTTACTTCCTATATTGGGTGCTGGCTCAACCGGTCAACGCAACACTAGGGCTAAGTCGTTCAACAGAAATGTCTTAGCGGTGAGAGCGGCAAGGGGCTTGCCGACCAGCGGAAGCCACTAATCGCAATTGCGTAACTCGTTGCACTGCAATGACATGCATACGAGAGCGAGGCGCCCTCGTCTCTTCCCCTTTGCTTTCTTCCGCTTACGCGTCACGTTCTCCCTTCGCGACGGGTGTTGCGTCGACCGCTTGAGACCACCGGAAATGTAGGAAATGACCGGATGTTGGGTCTGTTGAGCGCCGAAATGTACTCTCTGCGGGGTTGTTGCCTACATCCGGATTTGCAACGCTCTCCCTTCGCGCCGGGTGTTGCGTCACTTACCGGATTTGGAATTGACTCGCTAGTGAGGCCTTAACCCCGTGTCCTCGAAGGTGATCGCCCGTGTGATGGGGCGAGAGGCGTAGCGCGACCGGACTATCGGAGTTCAGGATCACGGTGGTCGACCTGACGCACCACTAATCGCGACTAGACTTCACTTGACAGCCAAGTGAAGTCTTTGCAACTATCACTTGGATGTCAAGTGAAGAACGGCGCGTAGAATTGCTTCAAGGGACGCTCGATCTCATCGTGCTGCGGGCTCTTTCGACAATGGGCCCACTTCACGCATACGCGCTCGCGACGCGTCTTGAGCGGGTGTCCGACCATCCGCTCGCGCTCAATCAAGGAACGCTCTATCCGGCGCTCGTTCGCCTGGAGCAGAAGGGATGGATCAAAGGCGCCTGGGGGAAGACGAAGAGCAATCGCGAGGCCAAGTTCTATAACATCACAAAGGCGGGAGAACGGGGGCTGAAGCAGAAGGTCGAGAGCTGGCGCCGCCTGGCTGGACTCGTCGACAAGCTCCTGGTGGAAGCCTGAGAAATGTCGGAAGTTCGTCGCTTCTTTCGTCGGCTCGTGGCGCTTCTTCGCGGACGCCCCGCCGACGCTGACCTCGCGCGGGAAATCAGTGCGCATCTGCAACTGCTGGAAGAGAAGTTTGGCGCGGAGGGCATGAGTCCTGAAGCAGCGCGTTTCGCGGCGAAGCGCGCGTTCGGAAATATAGGGCAAACGAAAGAGCTTCAGCGCCATGAGCGATCGTTCCAGTGGCTTGTAGGCTGGGCGATGGAGCTTAAGCTTGGCGTTCGGATGCTCGTAAGGTACCCGGGCCTCACGCTGGTCGGGGTCCTTGCCATGGCCTTCGCGATCGTGGTCGGGGTTGGCACGTTCGAGATCGTCCAGCGGGCGACAAAGCCGGTCCTCCCGCTGCCGGACGGCGAACGCATCGTAGGGTTCAACTACTGGGACCGCGTGGCGTACGGCCAAGAGTCCCCAACCCCCTACGACTTCCTCACTTGGAGGGAGGGACTCCGCGCGGTGGAGGACATTGGCGGCTTCCGGCTGTTGCAGCGAAACCTCGCCATGGGTGAGGAAACCGGAGCGCCAGTGGAGGTTGCCGAGATCAGCGCCGCCGCGTTCCTAGTGACGCGCGTCGCCCTCTGCTCGGGCGCACTCTGCTGGAGGCGGACGAGAACCTCGGAGCGCCCGCAGTGGTGGTTCTTGGGTTCCGTCTGTGGCAGACCCGTTTCGACGGGGATCAGGCGGTCGTGGGCCGTGTCGTACGGCTGGGCGACGCACGGGCGACGGTGGTCGGGGTGATGCCAGAGGGATTCGCGTTTCCCATCTACCACAGCCTCTGGACACCCCTCCGCCCGGGAGATCTGCCCCGGGCACCGGGTCTGGGTGCTCTACGACTGTTCGGTCGCCTCGCACCTGGTGTCACACTGGCCGAGGCACAAGCAGAGTTGACGACTCTCGTGGCGCGGGCTGCCGAGGAGTTCCCGGAGCAGTACGCGGATCTGATGCCGCAGGTGCTGCCGTACGCTGAGTCCATCATCTCGATCCCCCCCGACATCCTTGTGCGTGCGGGCATTTATTCGGTCAACGTGTTTGCCGCCCTGTTTCTGATTCTCTGCTGCGGCAACGTAGCCCTGTTGATGTTCGCCCGAGCGGCAACGCGAGAGAAGGAGATCCTGGTGAGGTGTGCGCTCGGTGCCAGCCGAGGCCGGATCGTGATGCAGTTCTTCGCCGAAGCGCTCGTGCTGGGCGCCCTTGCGGCGCTGCTTGGCCTAGCCGCAACGAGTCACGGGTTGAAGTTGGTTCTTGGTGCGCTGAGCACCGAGTCGGATAGCTGGCCGTTCTGGCTCGAGGGCGGGCTCTCCCCTACGACTCTGACGTACGCGGTCTTGTTAACGTTCGCTGCTGCGGCCACGGTGGGCGTGCTTCCGGGGTTGAAGATTACCCGACGAGGTATGGGGGCTCGTCTCCGCGAGGCGACCGCTGGAGGAGGGGGCCTCCAGATGGGCGGGATCTGGACGGGCGTGATCATCACGCAGATCGCTGCAACCGTCCTTTTCACCGCCGTGGCATTCGTGACGCAGAACCAGGCCTCACGGCTCGCGTCGATAGAGGCGGCATTCCCGGCCGAACAGTACCTCACGGTGCGGCTTGAGATGGACCGGGAAAGCACCACGGAAGAGTGGTCTGACACGTACGAGGAGGATTTCTTGCAGCGCTACTCCGCCACCGTCCGGGAGCTGAAACGACAACTCGCCATGGAGCCTGCGGTCGAGGACGTGACCCTGGCCGAGAAGCTACCGCTGATGGGGCACCCCGTCCGTCTCATCGAGGTGGACGAAGCGGTTGCAGGGGATCCATCGAGCGGCACTGGCTTTCGCGTGGGTACGGCTGCCGTGGACCTGGACTCGTTTGAGGTCTTCCAGACGTCCATCCTCTATGGCCGCAACTTCGATTCGCGTGACCTAGTGAAGGGCGCGAACACGGTCGTCGTCAATCGCTTGTTCGTAGACCAGATCTTGGCGGGTCGGAATGCGATCGGTCGGCGGATCCGTTTCAAATCGGGCGACTCTCGATTCCGCACGGAGCTAGAGCCGTGGTTTGAGATTGTCGGCGTCGTGCCCGACCTCGTGCTGGACGCCAAAGCTCCCCTGAACATGGACAATCCGGCGAGGGCGCTCGTCTATCGTCCGCTGAGTCCGGTTCAGCCACAGGGCTACCCTCTGTATCTCGCCGCGCATGTGAGGGGTGATCCGAATTCGCTGGCACCGATGTTGCGCCGGATCGCCCGAGATGTGAGCCCCAGGCTCCGGCTCCACGACATTCTCCCGCTCAACCGGGTAACCGGCGAAGATGCGCGTTCCTGGCATCTCTTCGCGAACGTCGTCTTGATGGGAAGCGTGACCGCGCTCTTCCTCTCGCTAGCGGGAATTTACTCCGTCATGTCCTTCACCGTATCGCGGCGCACCCGAGAGATCGGAGTGCGGGTGGCCCTGGGTGCGCAGGTCCCACGCCTCATCGCCGACATCTTCCGCAGACCGCTCGGCCAGGTCGCGGCAGGCATTGTACTGGGATTCGTCTTGTTGGGGGCCGTCATGGCGCTCGCTGGCAGCGGCTCCGGCGCAGCCATAGCCAAACATGCCGGGCTGCTCTTCGCGTATGGGATTGCCATGATGGGCGTGTGTGCGCTCGCCTGCATCGGACCGATTCTGCGGGCGCTTCGCGTGGAGCCGGTCGAGGCGCTGAGGGACGATACATAGTAGGGCGCGCTGTTAGCAGTGGCGAGGACTCGCTGTCAGTGGTCAGCCATAGCGCCTTTCTACGTGTTGTTCTGCGGCACGAATAGACGCCGGGGGAGGGCAGGACAACCCGCGCGAACTTGATCTACAGCGCCAAAGCTACTTCCGACATTTCCTGTCAGCTCAAACAGTCAACGCAACACAAGCACTCAATCGTTCTGCTGGAGTCTCAAACTCGGCGTTTGACCGTGCCGTTTCAGGGGTCATTGCCTACATGCGGACTCGTCGGAAGGTACTCTAAATCGGTCGGCAAGCTCTGCCTGCACCGTGAGGCACACGTTGTTGCCGACAGCAATGAGTTAGCGAATCACGTTTGCACGCGAGGCGCAATCAGTCTTCCGTTAGAAACTGGACCCCGAACTCACTAGCCGTCTCAGCGTAGTTGTCTGGATCGGCAGCCATCCGCTGGAACATCAACTCAATCCCTGCCGGTGCAAAATATATCAGCATCCGAGCGTTCGATTTCGATTCATTTCTGAAGCTGTGAGGTGCGCCGCGCGGGATGTTCAGGTAAGTGCCGACCTTCGCGACTATCCGTTCCCCATCTGCCCAAAAGATCACCTCACCTTCAAGAATGTAGAAAGCTTCTTCTTCGCGCGTCTGGATGTGTGGAGGCGGTCCACCACCCGGAGGAACCGTAGCCTCCATAACGAAGTAATCGCCTGCGGTGTCTTCGCCAGTAGCCAGCACCCGATACTCGTCTCCTGCCCCGCGCCATATGGTCTGCTCATCACTAGCGTGAACAACTTTGGTCTTACGTTTCGGCATGGGCATCTATTCGCTCCTTCGCTCGATGGATGAGGTCCATCGAGCGCTAGTTGTGACCTCTCAATAGGTTGTTCATTCGGTCCCGGACCAGGGAAGCTGGAGTTATCCCACAACAGCAACCTTGGAGAGACCGAATGAACATCCACAAGAATGCACGATTGACGCCTTATTTGCGAGTGCGGATCGTCGAGCGCGTCCTCGCCAAGCAGCAGACGCCACGGGACGCCGCGGCGGCCTGTGGCGTCTCACTGAGAACCATCCACAAGTGGCTGGCGCGCTATCGCAGCGAGGGTGTCGCCGGTTTGCACGATCGTTCCTCGCGACCGCACCGCAGCCCGCGACGGACCTCTCGGGCGCTGGTCGAGCGCGTCATTTCTCTGCGCCGCCAGCGTTGGACCGGCCGACACATCGCCCAGGCTGTCGGCCTCTCGCCCGCTACCATCAGCCGCATCTTGCGCCGCGCCGGCCTGAACCGTATCCGCGATCTCGAACCTGCTCGGCCCCTGCGCCGCTACGAACATGCCGCCCCCGGCGATCTGCTGCATCTCGACATCAAGAAGCTCGGCCGCTTCCTCCGCGCCGGTCATCGCGTTACCGGAGATCGCTCTCGGGCCAGTCGCGGCGCTGGCTGGGAGTTCGTGCATGTCGCTATTGACGACAACTCCCGCCTCGCCTTCTCTCAGATCCTGCCCGATGAACGCAGCCACTCCGCGGTGGCTTTCCTCGACGCCGCGGTCGGTTACTACCGCTCCCTCGGCGTCCCCATTCGTCGTTTGCTCACCGACAACGGCTCTTGCTATCGCTCGCGCCTCTTCCGCGATGCTTGCCGTCGTCTCGGCATCCGCCACCGCTTTACCCGTCCTTACACGCCGCGCACCAACGGCAAGGCCGAACGCTTCATCCAGACCGCTCTGAGAGAATGGGCTTACGCTCGCTCCTACTCCTCATCCCAGCAGCGCGCCGCTCATCTGTTACCCTGGCTCCACCATTACAACTGGCATCGCCCCCACGCCAGCCTCCACTACCTTCCCCCTTTCTCCAGACTCCTGATTCCCATGAACAACCTCTTGAGGCTCCACAGCTAGTCAGCCGCAAAGCCAATGGCGACATGGCTACCATCGCAGAATGGCTTGTTCCCAGAAGCGCCACACCGACAGAAGGCTCCCTTTGTTACGGTGATTTCTGTTTGTCCCGTACCACTAATAGAAGCTGGACCTTCAAACAAAACCGGTCCGTTGGGCAGTGCCGTCAATCTCAGGCCTCCAGTGGCACCATCATTCGGCTGGCCGGATGCGGGGTCAACAATGCCGTCGTCGGCAAATCCCACCTGGGAGTGTCTCCCGTCGCAAAGCGGCTTGTTTTCCGAATTGCCACAGCGGCAGAGCGCAAGGCGAGTTTCCTGAAGTAGGGTTTCTCCTGCTTGCGTGACGACCTCAATCTCGCCAGATACATAAATCGGGCCGTTGGGCTCTATCGCTGCTCGATTCTCCCGCGGCGCCGGTTCTAGCGATTCGCCAGCAGCGGACTCAACATGGAGAGCACCTGTTGGACAGCGCGATACGACGCTAAGAAGCTTCTCGGACGGACCATGATCCGGCTCAACCCATGGCTGTCGCGTAGGGTCGAACACTTCCGGCAAGCCGCGGACGCACTCGGCTGCATGAATGCACCTGGTGACGTCATAACTTACAGTCGTCTCCCTGCCGGAATAGCGCAGAATTTTCTGTTCCATAGAGCTTCGTACCTCGGTGGCCGAACTTGGGCCGTCGGACTGTCCGGGTTAATTCTATCTAGAACCCGCGGCCGGGGTTGCTCTTGGCCCAGCGACCACGAGGCTTAGCCGTACATGTCCATGAAGTCGCAGTGTGTTTTGCACTTGTCTTCGATGTGATGTTCCACCAACTGACCGCCAATGCTGTCCACCATCGTACGCGCGTAAGACCCCCATGCCGCCCTCGCCGAGCTCCTCGACGATCTTGTGGCGACTGATGGTGGTGCCGATGACCAAGATGGGGAATTGTAGCGCCAACCGCTCGCTGACAGGGCCTCCAGGAACGGTGATTAGTAACTTCCTATATTGGGGGTGGTCTCATGCGGTCGACGCAACACCCGGCGCGAAGGGAGAGCGTGAAGCGTAAGCCAAAGAAAGCAAAGGCTAAGCGGCGAGGACGCTCCGCTCTCATCTGCATGTCATTGCAGTACAACGAGTTACGCAATTGCGATTAGTGGCTTCCGCTTGTAGGCAAGCCCCTTGCCGCTCTCATCGCTAAGACATTTCGGTTGAACGACTTAGGCCTAGTGTTGCGTTGACCGGTTGAGCCGGCAGGAATTCGAGGAACCAACCCAATTTGAGGGTCTCTAGGGTGTCAAAACGGCCCGTTTGAGGGGTCATTTCCTCGATTCGGTGCCAGCTCAACCGGTCAATGCAACACTTGCGTCAAAACGTTCAGCTGGAGTTTCAAACTTCAGCGTCTGACGGGGACGTCGGTTCAGCTTCCGTGCAATCTTGTCCAGATGCTGTTGCGAGTCTTGGAGCCGTCGGCGGTCAACCGTTCGGCCAACTTATCATAGGCCAAGCCCTCAGAGCGAAGAATCTTCATGCGATCCACAACGCGCTGCTCGCCCGGATAGTGACCCTACGGTTTCCGCCCTTCACCGCGGCCCGTCGTGCCCTTCTCGCGGTTCCGCACGTCTAGTGCTGAGCTCAGCAACAATCACGTTGCACAAACATTCGTTTTCGCAACAAATGGACGGTTGTCAATCGGCGGAGGGATGCGTGTTGCAAAAAGGTGTTGCAATTATATATTGATTCGCGATATATTTATGCAATGCTCATCGGATACGCAAGAGTCTCCACCGACGACCAGGACACTGCCGTCCAGGTTGCCGCGCTCAAAGCCGCGGGGTGCGAGCGCATCTATCGCGAGAAGGCCTCCGGAGGCCGCTGGGACCGGCCTGAACTCCACCGACTTCTCGAACAACTGCGTGAAGGCGACGTGGTCGTGGTCTGGAAATTAGTCCGGCTCTCCCGTTCGCTTCGTGATGTGTTGATCCTTATGGAGCGACTAGGGGAGGCCAAGGCCGGGTTCCGCAGCTTGACTGAGTCGATCGATACGACGACGGCGGCGGGACGGATGATGATGCACATGGTTTCGGTGTTTGCCGAGTTCGAGCGGGCCATGCTCAAGGAGCGAACCAAGGCAGGATTGGACGCCGCCCGTGCAGAAGGACGCATCGGCGGTCGCCGTCCCAAGCTATCGCCCCAACAACAGGCGGAGATCAGAAAGATGGTTTCCAACGGCGACAAGACGGCAGCTGACGCCGCGCGGCTGTTTAAGGTCCACCCCGCTACTATCTCGCGATTGCTGGCGAGGGAACCGGCGACCAGAGCCGCTGGCATTTGAGCATTTGACGGCCACCCTCGGCTCGTCGCGTCTTTATCAATGGGCGATACCGGCCAAGTCTTGCACTCCCAACCACCTCGAATCAGGGTTGAATTGGGTCATTTCCTACAATTCCGGTGGTCTCAAACGGTCGATGCACGACTTTGCGCGAACGAACGATAACTCCGCTTTTCTTTCGTTCGGCATCTACGCAATTGGCGCCGATGAGTCTTGAGGCGGGTAGGATGGTTAGAACTCCCATTGCAGTTCGCGCTGCGTGGCGGTCAGGCCCTCGTCGGAGTTCATTGCACCGGCGGGGGCCGCTTCAGAGTCTACGCCCAAGCCTGGCGTTAAGGCAAGCGATTAGATGTCGAGGAACTCGTAGCCGTCGCCGATCACGGCTTCAGCCTTGGCTCTCAACTCGTCGTCCTCAATCTCGTCGACGCCGTCGTACACAGCGAACTGAGCCACGGGCGCGTCGGGTGGCACAGCATTATACGTGACGTACTTTCCGCCGCGCGTCTCGGCCACTCCGGCAAGAAAACCGTGACCGTGCTGGCCGCAGTCCGTTTGGTAGATCCAGCGACCGTAGAACTTCTTGCCTAGTTCTCCCTCGACGTCCAGTTCGATCAGCTCGAAGTCGCCCTTTTCGGATTGGACACGGGCCCATTCGTGCAGCTTCTCCCTCAGCAATTCGCTGAGGTTGCCGCCAGCTTCCTTGAATTGATCGACGATCGGCTCGTCGGCGTCTGTTACGTGTAGAGTGACTCTTCTAGTCAATGTGCTTACTCCTATGCGGTACTATGCTGCGTAGTTGTAAGACTACTGTACTGAACTCGCTCTGTCAACCTCAAATCGCTCACGCCACCGCGTAAGGTTCTCGGATTACTGCGTCTAACTCCCTGCGCCCAGAGCTTTGGCTGAGCGCCGCCTAATCGGGTACGATCGCCCGTGCCGCGTATCTGCGCAAAAGCCTAGATACGCTAGGTCGTATTCGCAGAGGAGGAAACGTCACGTATATAACCAGATCACCTGCCACAGCTTCCAAAGACGCATTGCGAGTATCACCATCGCGATAGCGCCGCCAACTGTGACAGACGCCCCCACCAAGAGCTGAGACGCGGTCTGCCTCCACGTCCGCCAGCCACGGCGGCCACACGCCATGCTGTCCGATATATACATCAACCGCGGTCGCTGGAGTTGTGCCACCCATTCGATCTCGGTGAAACTCTGTACAGACGGAGGGCAGGCGAATCTGTAGAGGGTTGCTCCGAATGCGACGAATATTATGCTGAGGAAAGCCCAGGGCGTCTCATCAGGCAGCGAGAGTTGGGGCGGCAGCTCAGAGGAAAGTCCGAGGGCTATCGACTCAAACCCTCGAAGTGTTTCAGCGAGAGCGTCGAGTTGCCCGTGAAAGTATTCATCGGCACTAGGGTATCGACCTCGAATTGCATCAAGCTGCGGCTGAACCGCCGCCAAACTTTCAGACAACCTGTCGAGGCCTAGCCTGAGGGGCCGAAGGCCATGGGTGTTCGCGATATCGATGCCGTGGGCAAGCGCGAACAATAGGGCAAGACCGGCGTACGAAACGCCGAAAAGCGGTAGGTCGCTCAGGATCCTCAAATTAGTCCAGTTGACTATCTGATCGAATTTGCTCCAACGCAAAAGCGCCGTGCCATCGTTCATCTCGGCATGATCCTTTCCAAACCTGAGGTTGTGAAGGGTGGTTGTGCGGTCAATCGCCATCTGAGCGAATTCGGCGTGAGTCAGAGTTGCCGAGGTTAGATTCGCTCCACGTAGGTCCGCTAAACGTAGGCTTGCCTTGGTTAGGTTTGCGCCGCTGAGGTCCGCCTTTACAAGATCCGCCTCGATGAGTTTCGCCCCAACGAGGTTGACCGCAACGAGGCTGGCCCCCTCTAGCGTCGCCCCGATGAGACTCGCATCGGTAAGATTCGATTGGTCGAGGACTGTCCCGGTGAAATCCGACCTGTCGAGCGGAAAGTGGCTGAAGTCTTGCATATCCAGCCGTTCCCCACTGAGGTCTGGATGGGTATTAGGATGCTCGTTCCTCCACTTTTTCCAGGCTGGCCGACCCTCTTTAATCTTTTGAACATGCTCGGGGTTCGCCATTGGACCGAAGTCTACCAGGACTCAGCGGCGATAGTCCTTGGTGAAGGCCAGAGTCCGGCAGAGCCACGCTAGCCAGACCGAGACCCTCACCGCGAGTTCACGAAAGCTCGCCATGACTGAAGCGCGGGCCGGGCATACACATGAATACCCGACCCGCGCCACTCCTCTTAGGATGTACCTTCAGCCGGGGATGTGTGGATCTCACGACCGACTACGGTTGTCGCGTCGTCGGTAGTTGACAGAGGCCCCTTCCAACTGTTCGCCAGCATGGCCCTAGAACGCTTCAACAGCGAGTGGTGGCATGGCCCGATACCAAGTCCCGAGACCGTGCTATTCGTCTCACTGGTGGATTACGACCAGTGCTATCGGGTGACGGTGGAGCGGGTTCGGGAGTAGTCGGAAGCGGTTAGGCGATTACAGGTTCAAGGGCATTCCTCGGATCTGACTGGCACGGTCTCAGCACGCAACCATGTACACAATGAACGCGACTATGATCCAAACGCCCAGGGCAGTTCCTTGCGCGTAACTTTGGATTTCGCTGATAAGTTCGATGGGCATCCGCGTGCGATTCTCTTCGAGCGCAGACTGAATCTCGTACTCTGAAGGAATCTGGCGCTGGATATCACCCATCTGATCGTCGATGGCCTTCAGGTGCGACGTGATGTCGTCTACGCGCGATGCGATCTCGTCCAGGCGCGATGTGGTCTGTAGCAGGCTCCCTGTCGGCTCTTCCGTTGGCACACCATACTTCTCGAACCGCTCGCTCGCGGCGTCTTCGCGAAGCCGCCTCTCAATCTCCTCGAGGGATTCATCGACCGCTTCATAGAGAGCATCCTCGTCGCGAAGTCGGATGGCCTCTCTAATGGGCTGCAGGAACGGCTCATCCTTGGCCCTTTCGTCCTCTCTGAGGTCCGAAAAGACTCCTGATTCGTCTTTTGTGTAGCGCGGGTCATCCCAAAGCGTCTTAGACAATTCGAGCAGAAGAGACTCCGCCTTCTCCCAATCGCCCTCGGCTGCGGCTGCCAGTAATTTCTTAAGATTACCCGTGTCCAGCATCGACGGATAGTCTAGCTCTTCTCAAGCGGGCCGGATAGAGACCTTCGCTGTTAGTTCACGGAAACTTGCCATGACGTGAATGAGGGCCAGGTGGAAGCACTGGACCACCCGACCCGTTCCCTCTCCCGCTAAGCAGTCCCCCTCAGCCGGTGACGCTGGAATCTCAGGCCCGACAACCGTAGCCGAACCACCGAATCCGCGCCGATCGTCCCTTCCGTTCACCTAATTACCGCCTTTTGGCCCTTTGTGGAAGGGGGTTGCCACTAGCAAAAAACACACTTAACCTCTGTCGATTCAACGCTTTACACCTGATTTCGCAGTGGATACTGGCAACCCACTTCAGGGCTATGCGTACAGGCCGAAACCCGCGTTTTGGAGCTTCGGTGGCTTGCTCCGCCCGCATTTGTGCGCTTTTGGTGCTTAACTCACATGGGTTGCCATAAGGAAAACTGCACCTAAGTCCTGAGTTTTCAATGCTTTGCCGCCGATGCGCTTTGTTTAATGGAAACCCATTTGAAACGGTGTGCGCACGCTCAAAAGCAGGTTTTGAGGTCATTTCCGGTGCGTTTGGCAACCCATTTCCAATCGCTGTCACTAGGAAACTCGTGCCATGACGCGACCCGCAGGTGTTCGACCGGCTCGGAAGGACCCAAAGGGGGGCGTGCCCCGTCATGCCGCCACCGCCTTGGCCTGCTCGCTCTTGAATCTGGCCGTGTACGCAGCGCGTAGGTCGGGCCAGTCGATGCCTTCCAAACGCAGCTCCACGAACCGCTTGTGCTGCGAGGTAAGCCATCCCGGCAGATCGCTCTGACTGCACCACGCGCAGACCTTCACCAGCTCACCCTCGGTCGTGTCTATCTCGATGTGGAACTCGTCGACGCAGTCCGGGTCATCGCACAAGTGGCCCCGCTTCAAGTAGAAGTCGGGCGGTTTCGGCTCCAAGGTCTTCCGCGCCCGGCGGTTTGTGAATCGCATCTGTTCGTCCTCTTCGTGGGCCACTCGGCGACGGGTGATGTCACCCATCAGTTTCTTGTTTCGCTTGATGGTTTCCGCCCTGATTCGGATAGATTCCACTTGCGACATAGGCGCATCCGCCGCACCCGCATCCTTCAGAAAATCCGCAGCTCGCAAGATGAACATAGGCGGTTTACGGGCGTCTCCAGGATCGAATCTGGGATCTTGAAGCGTGGCAGCCAACTGCTCATCGGTGTACCCGCTGGCCTTCGCTTCGGTCTCCCACTTCTGGCCTAGCTGAGCATCTGGAAAGCCTTTGGCTCTGAGGCTCGTGAGTGTTCTCTGGTAATCAACCGAATTGCATTCAGCAGCAGGCGGAGGTGAGCCTTCGGCACCGCTGTGGGTAACTTCTAAATCTGCTTGCTGCTGTTCTTTATGACTCTCTTCAGAAGTTACTCTCTTCTGGGTGACATGCTCGGTACCCTGGTGGGTGTCACGTTCGGTACCCTCCCCAGTGCCCGGTTCGTCACCCTCCAAGTCGACGATGTCGCCCTCGATTTGGACCTCGGGAATGCGGGCTTCGAACGCCTCATGCCATAGGAATATGAACCAGTTGGAGCGCTGCCTTCCCGCGTCGTCAGCCCGCTTGCGTATCTCGATCAGCTTGCACTCACTGAGCTTGTGAGCCAGGCGCATGGCCTGGCGTGCCTCGATCCCCAGCGCCTTTGCAAGCGTGCCGTATGACGGGTACGCGTTGCCGTCGCGGCCTGCATGGCGCGACAGTTGGCCATAGAGCAACTTTGCGGCTGCCGGAACGTCCGGCATGCTTAGCAGTGCCTCTGGAATGAACACGCCGTTGAATTGGCGATATGGATTGAATGCTTCTCCTGGTCGAATCTGTGTTACGCTCACGGTGTTAAATCCTTGAAAGATCGCCGGAGGGTCGCTATTGGTCGTAGCGGCCCTTCGGGTTTTCAAGGCGACTAGTTGCCCGTGTACCTGTCGTGTACCTCGATAGAGCCCTTTCAGCGGCTCCATCGGGTTTCGTATCACCAAGAGATTCAGTAACTTGCGTCGAATCAGACGTGGCGTCTAGTTGTTCTTCGGCTCGTTGCTGATTGCCCTGTTGACCCTGGGCTGCGGGGCCTTCTTATTGCGCAATCCCGATGTAGGCTTAATGGCCGTGACAATCGCTCTCGCCGTTGTCTTCATCATCGAAGGGACGTTTCACCTGACGATGGCCTTCGAACTTCGGCCAACACCTGGTTGGGGCTGGGCGCTGATGTCTGGCCTGACTAGTGCGGCCCTCGGAGTCATGATTGCGATGGGGCTGCCCGACACTTCGGCGTTCATGCTCGGCATTGTCGTCGGCGTCGACTTTCTTTCGTCCGGATTGTCGTACGTGATGCTGTCCAGGGTGTTCAAGCACGTTGTCGGCTAAGCGAGGACGCATCAAACAAACGAGGAGGGGATCAGAAATGCAGTCAATGAGTCTTTTTCGGAATCTCGGGTTGGGTGCCGTTCTGATCAGCGCCGTCAGTCTGGTGGCGCAGCCAGCGTCCGCTCAAACCAAGCCCAACATACTCGTCATCTGGGGTGACGACATTGGACAATCCAACATCAGCGCCTACACGATGGGCTTGATGGGCTATCAGACGCCCAACATCGACCGGATTGCCAAAGAGGGCATCATTTTCACCGACTACTACGGGGAGCAGTCCTGCACCGCCGGGCGCTCTTCGTTCATGCTCGGCCAAAGCGTGTTCCGGACCGGCCTTTCGAAGGTCGGCCTGCCGGGAGCCGCAGAAGGGATCAACACCCTCGACCCGACAATCCCCGGCATGCTAAAGGACCAGGGCTACGCAACCGGTCAGTTCGGAAAGAACCACTTTGGCGATCGCGATGAGCACCTGCCGACCAACCATGGCTTCGACGAATTTCTCGGCAACCTCTACCACCTCAACGCGGAAGAAGAGCCAGAGGACGAGGACTACCCGAATCCCACGGACTACCCGGACTTCAAGAAAAACTTCGGCCCGCGCGGCGTCATCCACAGCTTCGCCGATGGCCGGATCGAGGATACCGGACCACTAACCAAGAAGCGCATGGAGACAATAGACGACGAGACGAGCGCGGCGGCGATTGACTTCATCCGTCGCCAGCACGCGGCGGGCAAGCCTTTCTTCGTCTGGTGGAACGGCACGCGGATGCATTTCCGGACACATGTCAAAGAAGAAATGCGGGAGCAAGCGGACGGGATCGCTGGACATCACCTGGACGAGTATCAGGCCGGAATGGTGGAGCATGACCTGCATATTGGCCTGTTCCTCGATCTACTGGACGAACTCGGTATCGCCGACAACACCATCGTCCACTACTCGACCGACAACGGCCCCCACTACAACACGTGGCCCGCCGCCGCCGCCACGCCCTTCCAGGGTGAGAAGAACTCCAACTGGGAAGGCGGCTGGCGTGTGCCGGCGATAATGCGCTGGCCCGGCGTCATCAAGCCCGGCTCCGTCTCGAACGGGATCGTACACCACATGGACATGCTCCCTACCTTCCTCGCCGCTGCGGGCAAGAATGACGTCAAGGAAGACCTCCTCGACGGCTACCCCAATGAGGCCATGGGTCGCGACTACAAGGTCCACCTGGACGGCTACGATATCACCGAGCACCTCAAGGACCCCCAGGGCGTCTCGAGCCCGCGCAACGAGATCTTCTACTTCTCAGACACAGGGGACCTGACCGCTCTGCGCTATGGGCAGTGGAAGATGATCTTCATGGAGCAGAAGACGATGGGAACCCTCGCGGTCTGGAAGGATCCATGGATTGCACTCCGCATCCCGCTGATCTTCAATCTGCGCCGCGATCCCTACGAACGCGCCTATTTCACTTCGAACAACTATTACGACTGGATGATCGACAAGATCTACCTTCTGGTTCCGGCACAAAGATACGTTGGGCAGTTCATGGCAAGCTTCCAGGAATACCCTCCTCGGATGAAGCCGGGCAGCTTCTCGCTCGACAAGGTGATGGAGACGATCAACTCGCCGGGCGACCATTGATTTCGATGCACGGGAAAGCGCGACGGCTTTCCCGTGCATCCGCGCAGAGAGGCCACAGGGTTTCTGCGGGAGTAGGCTTCCAAGACCTACTCCCGCGATCGACACTTCACAGAAAAGACTTGGAGATCAACATGAGTGAACTTGTGGCCATTGCGTACGAAGACAAAACAAGCGCGGAAGAAGCACGAGGGGGCCTGCTCAAGATGCAGAGGGAGCACCTTATCGACTTGGAAGACGCCGTCGTCGCCGTTCTTCATGTGAAGCACGTCGGTCTTGGTGCGAGCGGAGAGCAGCGGCGCCGAGACAATTACTACGAGGACGATTGCGGATGTCCCGACTTTCCAACGAATGTGAAGCAAGTCAAGCCTCCAGGTTCACTATGAGTTCGCGGTGGTCTAATCAACTAGAACCGGATACAGTATTGCGGCAACGACATCCGAACACGGCTCTCAAGTGGCAGGAGCGCGAGGAACACACCGAGACCGCTAGCTGTGACCTCTCAATAGGTTGTTCATTCGGTCCCGGACCAGGGAAGCTGGAGTTATCCCACAACAGCAACCTTGGAGAGACCGAATGAACATCCACAAGAATGCACGATTGACGCCTTATTTGCGAGTGCGGATCGTCGAGCGCGTCCTCGCCAAGCAGCAGACGCCACGGGACGCCGCGGCGGCCTGTGGCGTCTCACTGAGAACCATCCACAAGTGGCTGGCGCGCTATCGCAGCGAGGGTGTCGCCGGTTTGCACGATCGTTCCTCGCGACCGCACCGCAGCCCGCGACGGACCTCTCGGGCGCTGGTCGAGCGCGTCATTTCTCTGCGCCGCCAGCGTTGGACCGGCCGACACATCGCCCAGGCTGTCGGCCTCTCGCCCGCTACCATCAGCCGCATCTTGCGCCGCGCCGGCCTGAACCGTATCCGCGATCTCGAACCTGCTCGGCCCCTGCGCCGCTACGAACATGCCGCCCCCGGCGATCTGCTGCATCTCGACATCAAGAAGCTCGGCCGCTTCCTCCGCGCCGGTCATCGCGTTACCGGAGATCGCTCTCGGGCCAGTCGCGGCGCTGGCTGGGAGTTCGTGCATGTCGCTATTGACGACAACTCCCGCCTCGCCTTCTCTCAGATCCTGCCCGATGAACGCAGCCACTCCGCGGTGGCTTTCCTCGACGCCGCGGTCGGTTACTACCGCTCCCTCGGCGTCCCCATTCGTCGTTTGCTCACCGACAACGGCTCTTGCTATCGCTCGCGCCTCTTCCGCGATGCTTGCCGTCGTCTCGGCATCCGCCACCGCTTTACCCGTCCTTACACGCCGCGCACCAACGGCAAGGCCGAACGCTTCATCCAGACCGCTCTGAGAGAATGGGCTTACGCTCGCTCCTACTCCTCATCCCAGCAGCGCGCCGCTCATCTGTTACCCTGGCTCCACCATTACAACTGGCATCGCCCCCACGCCAGCCTCCACTACCTTCCCCCTTTCTCCAGACTCCTGATTCCCATGAACAACCTCTTGAGGCTCCACAGCTAGCACACATCCCTTCTAGAAGACTCACGGGTCTGATCGAGCCATAGCCACCTAAGTAGCCTCAACCAAATCCTCAACCTGCATCCGATAGAGCGCTGGCTTCCCCTCGCGATCACTCACAAAATAGACCCACTGACTATCAGCTGAGAAAACCGTCTCGGGCCGCGCACAGTCATAGTCCATTCCATCCGTTCCCGCCACCGGATAAGGCTTGCCACTCGCTCCGTGCTCACACAGCGTGATCTCGCGTTCGAGCCGAGGGAATAGTACATAGATATTCGGCCCCGAAGGTCTCCGACTCGCCCCAACGAACGCCGAACCATCGACGTTCTCATCCATCCAGCCAAAGGCTGAGCACCGCGCGATGCTTCTTTCCTCGCCGGTCTCGGGCACCACACTACAGATCGTCGCCCCGCGCAGACTGTCGTCGGGGTAATGAACGAAGCGCACTTCCTCACCGCCGGGCGACCAATACCCCCGATCCGTCCGTCCACCCTTGGCCGACCGAATGGGCTCGCCATCCTTCCCATCGATCCCGATCCAGCGCAGACGGTCCTCAACATCGCCGACTGGCCCCTCATGCCCGTAGAGCAATTCCTGTCGCCCCGGACGCAGCTGCGGATGCACCAGCCATGCTCGCTCCGTCACGACGATCTGGTCTTTACCGGTCACCAGGTCGATCACCCGAATCCGGCACTGCGGTCGCGCCGCGAATTGCTCCGCCGGATCATCCCGATGATCCTCTTCGCGCATCTCAACAACCGCCGCTGTCCGTGCCCCCGCCGAGACGCTCATGTGGCCAGTAAACTGCCATCCGCGTGGACACCGAGCCATCGGGTGCTCACCGCGCCCCTTCATGGACGTGCGCTTCAGCGCATCGCCTTGCAAGAAAAACATCTGACGCTCTTCGTCGTCGAGCGTCGCCGAGTAAGGGAAGATTCCCGAACCCGCTGTTAGCTGCGTCGTGCGGTGACGGCGCAGGTCGTAGTAGTGGAGCTGCCGTGTACCGCCGACCTCTCCAGCAAGAATCAGAAAGCGGTTGTTTGCCGAGAGAAAGCGGTGGTGATAGTGCGGCAGATGATACAGAACATTCGGATCCGTCAGCCTCGACAGCGACCGCTCGGTCAGCTCATCGACTACTTTCGTCTCACCGTGCTCGACCCGTGACCCTCGGCCTGCCGCGCGCGCGAAGCCCGGAAGCAGCAGCCCTGCCGTGAGCATCTTTCTGCGAGTCCATAACTTCACTAGCGCCCATCCTATCAAGACTCAGCGCGACCCAAGTCCATGCGAAAATGGACGGCGGAGATCGAACGAATGCAGAAAGCCGACGGAATGAACTACGCCCCCAAGGGCAAAGCAGCGCCAGTGGTGGGACCCGGAGACTTTCCGATCGCCGCGGTCGGCCTCGACCACGGACACATCCACGGTATGTGCAACGGTCTCGTCGAAGCCGGTGCCGAACCGCGCTGGGCCTACGATCCTGATCCCGACAAGGTGCAGCGCTTCATTGAGGGCTTTCCAGGTGCGAAGGCGGCTCGTTCGAAGCAAGAGGTCCTCGACGACCCTGACATCAAACTCGTCGCGTCGTCCTGCGTGCCCTGTGACCGCGCTCCTCTCGGGATCGAAGTCCTCGGGCACGGCAAAGACTACTTCGTCGATAAGGCACCAATGATCTCCCTGGATCAGCTCGCAGCCGTGCGCGCCAAGGTCACCGAAACAGACCAGAAATTTTACGTCTACTACGGCGAGCGCCTCCACTCCGAGTGCTCCATCTACGCTGGCAACCTCATCGACGAGGGTGCCATCGGACGCGTCCTGCAAGTCATCGGCCTTGGGCCGCACCGCCTCGCTGCCGCTTCACGACCGGACTGGTTTTTTGAACGCAAGTCCTACGGCGGAATCTTGATCGACATCGGTAGCCACCAGGTCGAACAGTTCCTGCACTTCGCCGGTGCCAGGGACGCGAAGGTCGACTCAGCACGCGTCGCCAACTACGCCAACAAGCAATATCCTGAACTCGAAGACTTTGGCGACGCCTCCCTAACCGCCGACAACGGCGCAACAAACTACTTCCGCGTCGACTGGTTCACCCCCGACGGCCTCGGAGCCTGGGGAGACGGGCGGGCCACGATCCTCGGTACCGAGGGCTATATCGAACTGCGCAAGTACCTCGACATCGCTCGCTCGACCGAATCCGATCAGTTGTACCTCGTCAACGGCAAAGAAGAGAAACGCATCTCCACTTACGGCACAGTCGGCTTCCCCTTCTTCGGCCAACTGATCACCGACTGCCTCGAACGCACCGAAAAGGCGATGACGCAAGAGCGCACCTTCAAGGCGGCGGAACTCTCGTTGGTCGCCCAGCTACAGGCCGAGCACATCGAGTGATGACTCTGAAAGGCGTAACGTTTCAAGGCCCGCCGTTGGAGGATCCCAGCGTGCTGCAGGGTCTGCCTCCCGAGCTATTTGAAGTCCTCTGGCAGGTCAACGGCTTCGTCGCCTACGCTGGCGGGCTGCATGTTCGTGGTTTTGTGGAGTCGCCCAGTTGGCATTCCTTTGCCCACTACCACTCGGGCGAAATGGCACTACACACCATCTACCCGCAGGTCCGCGAATATGACGTTCCCTTCGGCCAAGACTTCTTGGGCAATCAGTTTCTTCTGCGAGATTCAGAAGTCTTCCGACTGCGTGCCGATACCGGGGAAGCAACCAGCCTCCGTGTCGACCTGGCTGGGTTTCTCGCCGCAGCCAAGGCCGACCCAGTCTCGTACCTCTCGCTCGATCTCCTAGCGCTCTTCCACGAGCAACACGGTGGCCTCGAACCCGGGCAACTCGTCCATACGATGCCACCACTCTGCCTCAAGCGTCCCGACAAGAAACTAGCCATGAAAGCCGTGGAGGCTGACAACGCGATCGCCTTCTCGGCGAACTTCGCCCGACAAATCAGCGAGGCCCCAGACGGTACCGAAGTGAAGCTTCAACTGTTCGAGCCGCCGAAGGGCGAGCGTGTCCAATAGCACTACTTCACCCCACCCATCTGCCGTTTCACCATCGGCGTCAGTGCAATCACCACGACCGCTACGGCGATGTTCACTGCCGCGACGGAACCAAATAGTTGCGGTAACGGAAACGCCTCGAAGAGCCCAGCAATCTCGCCGCCCATATAGTTGCCAATGGCGGCTGCGAGGAACCACACACCCATAATTTGGCCGCCAATCTTCTGAGGCGCCAGCTTCGTCATCACGCTGAGTCCAACAGGGCTCAGGCACAATTCACCCAGCGTATGGAGAAGGTACGTCGCCATCAACCAACTCGGGTCAACTCCGCCTCCATCCGCGGCACGCTGAGCCGCCAGCACCATGACGACGAAGCCCACTCCGACGCCGACCAGCCCAAGAGAAAACTTAGCCGGGCTAGAAGGTTGCTTATCGCCCATCTTGATCCAGAGCCAAGAAAACACCGGTGCCAACAAAATGATGTAGACCGGGTTGAGCGATTGATACCAACTCGAAGGAAACGCGATACCGAAGGCACTGTTGTTGGTCATCCGGTCAGCGAATAACGTCAAACTCGACCCTGCCTGCTCAAAGCCCGCCCAGAACAGCGCGGCCACCAAAAAGAGGAAGTAGATACTGAACCCCTGCTTTTTCTCCTTCGGGCTGTAATCGCCACCTACATAGAGCGAAAGGATGAAGATCGACGCTCCGGCCGCCAGCGTCACAAACCGTTGCAGTTGACTAAATTCCAAGCCGAAAACTAGATCGCCCGCCATGGCGATGAGGATCATTCCCACCCCAACCAGCCAGAGCGTTCCACTCAGTGACAACTCGAACTTAAATCCCCCGCTGCTCTTCTCGGGTGGTTTGCCCGCAGTCCCCAATCGGTTGGCTGTCAGGACGTACTGGATGAGCCCAAACATCATCCCGACGCCAGCCGCCCCAAACCCCCAATGCCAGCCAACGCGCTGAGCCAAAGTCCCGCACACCAACGGGGCCAAGAACGCTCCGAGGTTGATGCCCATGTAATACAGCGAGAAACCGCTATCCTTGCGCGGGTCATCGCGGTCGTAGAGTTCCCCGACCATCGCGCTGATATTGGGTTTCAACAAACCCGTACCGATCACGATCAAGATGAGACCTGTGTAAAATGCCGTATCCGATGGAATGGCCAATGTGAAGTGGCCCGCCATAATGGCGAACCCACCCCACAGCACCGCTTTCCTCAACCCAATCAGGCGATCCGCGATCCAGCCACCCGGCAGTGCCGCCAAATAGACGGAAGCGGTGTAGAGCCCGTAGACTCTCCCGGCTACCGCCGTCGTCATCCCGAGTCCGCCGGTCGCCACCGAGGCTGTCATAAACAGCACCAGAAACGACCGCATACCGTAATAGCTCAGCCGCTCCCACATCTCCGTGAAGAACAGCGTCGTCAGTCCTCGCGGGTGGCCCCCGATGCCACCGGTATCCCGCGCGGACCCATTGAGGGCCGGTTCATTGTCAGTCATCAATTGCCTCTACCAGTAAACAAGTACGTTACAACTCTCAACAACCTACTCGGCAGGCCGCCGCTTCTCGGAAGTGTCTGATTATATACAGTTAGCCATCCCGCCATATGAGAAGATAGTCTTCCTGCGTCTGCCGAGATGTCGCCTGCGTCTTCGGCCTAACGCACCCACTACGGATTCTTCTCCGGTCGGATGAGCGCCTCCCCACAACAGCCAGACGCCTCGACGCTGACCCCTGCTGGCCAGGGCTTTCTTCGGCGTACCTTCCAGGCGTTTCGCTATAAGAACTTCCGCCTGATGTGGGCGGGGGCGTTTACCTCCACCACCGGCGCTTTCGTTCAGGAAGTCGCGCAGAGTTGGCTCGTCTACGAACTAACCAACGACCCGTTTCTGTTGGGACTGACCGTCTTCCTCAACAACGCTCCGATTCTCTTGTTGTCGCTCGCGGGCGGCGTTGCCGCCGACCGAATGGATCGTCGCAAGCTGTTGATAGGCTCCCAGCTGATGCAGATGGCGTCCGCCGTGGCTTTGGCGCTCCTCATCTGGACCGATCAGATCGCCATCTGGCACATTCTTGTGGCCGCCGTCTTTACCGGAACCGGTCAAGCGTTCGGAGGCCCTGCCTACCAGGCGCTGATTCCGTCCCTAGTCGACAAGAACAACCTCTCGAACGCGATCGCCCTCATGTCGATCCAGTTCAACTTGGCGCAAGTCATCGGTCGCGCCATCGGTGGAGTGGCCTACGCCGCCTTTGGACCAGCGCTCTGTTTCGCGATCAATGGCTTCTCGTTCCTGGCGGTCATCACGTCGTTGCTGCTGTTGCCCTGTACATTCGTCCCGAGCAAGACGCGGACGCACGTCCTGCTCAGCCTGAAAGAAGGCCTCGCTTTCGTCTTTGGCAACAAGTCGATGTTCTCGCTGGTATTGTTAGCGGTTGCGACGGCGTTCCTCGGCGTGCCGACCATGACGCTGCTGCCGGTCTTCGCACGCGACATCTATGGCCTCGGCCCCGCTGGCTACTCCCAGATGGCCGCCCTATTTGGCGGCGGTGCGGTCGTTGGAGCCTTGATGGTCGCTTGGCACGGCAATAGGGGCCGCCAAGGACTCCGTGCCCTGCTGATGCAGCTCTGTCTCGGGGCTGCCACGTTGGCCTTTGGATTCACGTCCAACGTCTACGGCGCTTCCGTGCTGCTGTTTATCACCGGAGCCTGCGTGCTGTCCGTCTTCACTTCGGTGAACTCGCTCGTTCAACTGCTCGCGCCAGAAGAGATGCGGGGTCGCATCATGAGCGTGTACAGCACCGCGTTTCGCGGTTCGATGGCCATCGGTCCGCTCGCTGCCGGTGCCTTGGCGAGTCGCAGCGGTGCCCCACTAACCGTCTCGGTATTCGGTGGGGTGCTCGTCGCTGTAACCGTGCTCTTCCTCATGAAGAACAAGCATGTACGCGAACTCTAGCTTCGATTACTGAATCGTGCTGGCGTCGTCCACGCCCATCGGTCCCGTCGTCACATTTCGGTTCACATGCCGATCGAGGTTGATCACGTACGTCTCGGGAGACGACAACAGGTGCGGTGAATGCGTCGCCGTGATGATCCGAAAACCTCTCTGGTCAACCAGTTCCTTGAGCATTTTTAAAATCCGGCGTTGGTTCGATTGCGACAACGCCATCTCCGGCTCATCGAGTAGCAGCACGGAACCGTCCGGCAGGGCAGGGAAGGTCTCACGAAACAGCGAGAGCATCACCTGGCCATGGCTCGCTGACAAGATGAATTCCTTCATCTGCGGATCGTCGTCGAACAACTCGGGCGTATTGCGCGGATTGTGCTGCTCCGCATCGAACAGCATCACCTTGCCTAGCTCAATCTCTTTTTTGTCCAGCTTGTAGGCGTAGCCGTCCACCTGCTCGTCGCGCATTGCCAGATAGATCGAATGTAGCAGCGTCGATTTCCCTGAACCGTTCTCCCCCTCCAGCATGATCAGCGGATGCGACAGATCCACGATCATCGGCATGTGAAAGTTGAGGTTCATGAAGATCGGGTGCGAAAGAATTTTCAGATACATGGGACTCGTCCCAGCATAGCCTGCGATGCTAGTCGCATGGGCCGCCGCATCACCAACCGCAAACTCCTCGGAATGGCGGCGATCGTGTTGCTGATCGTCATCGTCCTCTCCTGGCTCAGCAGCAAGCTAAACAGCCTATTCGAACTCATTTAGCGGTTCGGCCGACGTCGTCGGCCACTTGCCTGGCACCTGTTTGTGGCCCTTTTGGGGACCGGCTCTTCGCGCGGTTGCCCGCAGTGTCCTTCATCGCGTCTACCCACGGACCTCCATCCGCCACCACATCCCCATCCGAGCCGCGCACGCAAGTAAGCGGGTTCTCCCCAGCGGCGCAACCCATCCCGTCCCATGAACCTGCGTCCCTCTTTTCAGGCCCGTTAACGGGCCTCTCCAGATAGGCCAGTCCTTCTAGGGCTGGTTAACGAACGCCGAACGCTCGCTCCCTCCCGCGTCAGCGTCCTTTCCTCCCACCCTCGCCGCCAGCGATTGTTCCCCCAGCACGCCAAATACAATGCTCCAACTATCAGGAACTTCGAAGGTTGGTGGCCCACCCGAGCCCAAGTGCGTAAGCGCTGGGTCCTAGTGTCAGCACTTACCACACCACTCATCCAGTACACCCATCTGAGCCCAAAGGGCGGCATCTTCCTAGCCCAGGACGCAAGTCCTGGGTATCCAACCACCCGCTCCCCTCCCTCCCGCGTCAGCGTCTTTTCCTCCCACCCTCGCCGCCGGGGACTGTCCCTTCGTGGACTGTCCCCAGAGCACTGCAACCAAATCTATCCACCCCACCCACGAACCTCCGTACTCAACCACACACAAAACATTAGCCTTACCCCGCCCATAGCGCTACAATCCCCCCATCATCGTCATCGGTTCCACCATCAGTCGTTACCGCATAGTCGCCAAGCTCGGCGAGGGCGGCATGGGCATCGTCTACAAAGCCGAGGACACCACCCTCGAACGCACCGTTGCCCTCAAATTCCTGGCCCAGCACCTGCTCAACGACGAAGAAGCCAAAGAACGCTTCCTCCGCGAAGCCAAAGCCGCCGCCGCGCTGAGCCATCCCAACATCTGCACCGTCTATGAGATTGCCGAAGTCGACGGTAAGACCTTCATCGCGATGGAGTTCGTCAAGGGCGAAACTCTCGAAGAGCGCATCGCCTCTGGACCGCTCACCCTCAAAGACGCCCTCGATATCGGACGCCAAGTCGCTGATGGACTAGAAGCAGCACACGAAGAGAACATCATCCACCGGGACATCAAACCGGCCAACGTCATGGTCGATGCCAAGAGCCACGCCAAGGTGATGGATTTTGGCTTGGCACGGCTAACCGAAGCCTCCCGTCTGACCAAGACCAATACGGCGATGGGAACCGTGGCTTACATGTCGCCCGAACATGCCCAAGGCATCGAAGTCGATACCCGTACCGACATCTGGGCCTTGGGATGCGTGTTGTACGAGATGATCTCCGGCCAACGGCCCTTCCAGGGCCAGTACGACCAGGCACTGCTGTACGAGATCGTTCACGAAGAACCAGCGGCACTGACCGGTTTACGCACGGGCGTCCCGGTGGAACTGGAGTTCATCGTCAACGAGTGTCTAGCCAAGGATCGTGACGATCGCACCGCCACCGCACAAGAGGTCTCCCGCAAGCTGCGTACCTTGGCCGAGAAGCTCAAGTCCGGCCACTCGACGATCCTGAGAACGGCGCAGACAGTCAACCCTGCGGAGGCACTGCCGCCGAATGCCGGGGCCGCCAGCCGCGGTCATCGAGTTGTACAGGCTTTTGCAGCGATGGTGACGGTGACTCTGCTGGCTCTGGCGTACGTCCACTTCACCCAAGCTCCGCCCGAAAAGCCCGTCGCCCGCTTCTCGTTCTCGCCCGAAGGCGTTGGGCGGCCATTCATCTCACCTGACGGTAAATACATCCTCTACACGGCGACCACAGACGGTGAAAGCAGTCTCTGGCTTCGAGCAATCGCCAGCGAATTTCCTCGCCAGCTCGAACGAACCGAAGGTGTCATACGAGCATTCTGGTCACCCGACAGCCTCTCCATCGGCTTCGGCACAACCGCTGAACTCAAGAGAATGTCGATTGAGGGCGGCAACCCAATCACACTCTGCGAGCTACTGTCAACCACGGGTCAATTCGCTTTCAGAAACGGATCGTGGAGCCCAGACGGCGAAACCATCGTCTTCGCTTCCGGCGACCGGCTCTACGAGATACCCGCCAGGGGTGGTCAGCCAGAGACCCTGCTTGAGGAAGGGGCGGTCGGCTTTGAGCCGCATTTCCTGCCGGCAGGCGCGATGTCGCGAGCGCTCGTCTACACCACGTTCATCTCGGGACGTGCCCAGGGGATGGCGATATTGAACCTAGAGACTGGGGAGCATCAGGATCTGGGGCCAGGCGATGAACCGGTCTATTCGCAAAGCGGCCATCTGGTCTATGGTCCAGAGTTCGTAAGCGGAACAGGCCTGTCGGCTCTGCCGTTCTCGTTAGAGACGCTCGAACCCACCGGAGAGGCTTTCCCCATTGATACCGGTGGCCATTGGGCGACTGTTTCTCGAGACGGAACGCTGGCCTACGTGGACCAGACTGGCGGCGGTAGCACGGGTATCCGCACACTCGTTTGGCGCGACCGAGCCGGTGAACTTCTTGAGACCGTCGGCCAGCCCCAGCCGAGCGTGTTCGTCCCGGCGATCTCTCCCGACGGTCAGCGCATCGCAGTGGCATCTGCCGAGAGCGGGAACCCAGATATCTGGGTTCACGATCTGATCCGTTCCACCAAGACGCGGTTAACGTTCGATTCAGCACCAGAACGGATGCCCACCTGGTCGCCTTCTGGGGACAAAATTGCGTATTGGCTCCAGGGTGACGAAGGATCAAGCCTGAGGAGTACGGCTGCCGATGGGACGGGCGAGCCGGTCGTTCTGGTCGAGGCGGCACCCCCCCTGCCCAACCCCTCCTGGTCGCGCGACGGCCGCTATCTGGTCTACCAGGAGTCAAACACCGAGACCGGGTACGATATCCGCTATGTCGAGATGGGGACCGACGGCGACGCTTCCGAACCGGTGGCCTTTCTCGCCACACCAGCCTCCGAAAGGGCCCCCAAGCTTTCGCCGGACGGTCGCTTCGTGGCATATATGTCCAATGAATCAGGGCGCAACGAGATCTACGTGCGACCGTTTCCCGAAGGTTCCGGTAGGCGGCAGGCATCAGTGAACGGCGGGACGAGGCCGCGCTGGAGTCGTGATGGCACGGGGTTGTTCTACGTACAGGGGAACAATGCCCTGATGGCAGTCTCCGTCTCAACCGCGCAAGGCGTCACGCTTGGTCAGCCGCAACAACTGTTTGAGTCCCCCGACCTGCGCTCCAACAATAGTTCGCCTACGTACGATGTCTCTGCCGACGGCCAGCGATTCGTTACGCTCGCCCCAGTCCAAGACGACGAAGAAGCAGAGGCAACACGACCCTCAATTCGCATCGTCCAGAACTGGTACGAAGAGTTCCGCGACCGCCAGCAATAGCGGCTACCACCCACGCCGCAGCTGCGCTCATCGGCCCCGTTAACGGGGCTAACAGTTAGGCCAGTTGTTCTACGGCTGGTTCAGAGCAGCGGCACCTGCCCTTCTCCCCTCTTCCCGCGTCAGCGTCCAACAACCTGCCATCCGAAACACCCCAGAAAGCTTGCACCCCTATGCCAACCTCAAATCAGAAGCACGCTAGATTTTTGTGAGGTTAGTTAGCGTCCCCAGTCGACTGGGAATCAACCTTCGGTGAGTTGGCCTACCAAAATGCCAACAGCGTAACGAGGGAGCAGTTCCTCAGGGCCGGCCCAATACTTCGGTGCTTCCCCGCTTAGTTGGGATTCACAAACCGTCGTTTGGCGGTCCTGTAGTCACGCAGGGCCGCCAAGCGGCGGTCAAACTCATCGCCGCTCCACATCAGTGGACATGCCAGCAACAGAGCCGCAACCGTGAGGTTGCGATTTCCTCCCCACACAGGCCGGAGGTCCATCGATAGCTCCGTGCGCGGCCTCGATTCCAAGACTCCTGGTCCCCACGGAATCTAATCCATCGACAGCCACACAACCAAGCTCAACAGTCAGATTTCGTTTCGGCGCCACGCTAGACACGACGATTCGCATAAAATCATCACGTCATGTGGAAATTTGTTGTCGTTGGCCTTACCTGTAGCGCATCCCTTCTAGCCCAGTCGCCGCTCTTCGAGACAAACGCCCAACCGGTCGGCTACGGAGATGTCGGCTCCACCGAAGGACCAGTCTGGCACACCGAGAAGGGGCTCTATTATTCTGGGGGTGGCAGTACGTGGTTGCGGACCATCGCCGATGAGGTCAAGGCCAACGAACTGCCCGGAGGTGACACAAACGGCCTGCTCATCGATTCGCAGATGAGACTCGTCGCTTGCCAACCCGGTGCCAAGCGAGTCATCCGCATTGAAGCGGACGGCTCGTTGACCGTATTAGCGGACAACTATCGAGGCGCAAAGTTCAACTCACCGAACGACCTTGCTGTTGACTCCCAAGGCCGCATCTACTTTACCGATCCGCGTTACGGCTCTCGTGACGGCATGGAATTGAAAGATGGCGGTGGCAGGCTGGTCGAAGGCGTCTACCGAATCGACGCCCCCGGTGAAGTGTCCCGAGTGATCACCCACGCGGTCGATCGTCCCAACGGAATTCTCGTGAGCCCTGGTGACGAATTCCTCTATGTCGCCGACAACAACAACGACACGGTCGGTGGTGCGCGAAAGCTCTGGCGTTTCGATCTTCGAGCTGACGGTTCGGTCAACACCCGGACGAAGACGTTGATCTTCGACTGGCGAGATAGCCGCGGCCCGGACGGGCTTGAAATGGATCGCGCCGGAACGCTGTGGGTAGCCGCTGGCCGTAACGCACCGTCTCCGCCCTACGAGACGATCAACTTTCCTGCTGGTGTCTATGTCCTCTCGCCAGGCGGTGACTTGCTAGCGCTGGTGCCGATTCCCAAGGATGAAACGACCAACGTCGCCTTCGGCGGCGAAGATCTGCGTACGCTTTTCATCACTGCCGGTGGCACGCTTTGGAGCATTCGCGTGACCCAACCGGGCATCACGCCTTATGCGCCTCGTTGAATTATGGTCGTCGCGACAAACCCATAGGATGTCTTCATGCGTCTGTTCCTCCTCGCGTTCATTGCCGCCGCTGTCGCATTCCCGCAGACTGCCGCAGATCAGTTTCGGCTCAACCAGGTACAGGTTCTGGGTAGTCACAACTCTTACAAGCAGGCGATTGATCCCTCGCTACTGAAGTTGCTGAGGAAGGACGACCCTCAACGCCATCGATCACTTGAGTATGAACACGTTTCGCTGACGGAGCAGCTCGACATGGGATTGAGGAAACTGGAACTCGATGTCGTAAACGATCCCCACGGTGGCCTCTTCGCTGAACCCTTAGGCCTGCAATGGGTCAGCGAAGCCGGGTTGCCCGCGGGTCCGAAGTACGACCCCGACAAGCTGATGACCGAGCCGGGGCTCAAGGTGTTGCACATTCCAGACATCGACTTTCGCTCCAACGTGTACACCTTCAAGCAAGCGCTTCAAGAATTAAAGACCTGGTCGGACGCCCATCCACGGCATCTGCCTATCTTGATCACCATGAACGCCAAGGACGTGGGCGCCAGAGACGAAATCGATTTCGCGCGGCCGCTGCCATTCGACCGGCAGGCGTTCGACAGTTGGGACGCCGAGATCCGCGAAGTCATGCCTAGGCAGAAACTGCTGACTCCCGACGACGTGCGAGGCGAGTTCGACACGTTGGAAAAGGCTGTGCAATCTCATGCCTGGCCCACGCTGGGCGAATCGCGCGGCCGATTCCTGTTTATCCTCGACGAGACCGGGCGGAAACTTGAGACCTATGTGCAGGGCCATCCGTCATTAACGGGGCGAGTGATGTTCGTCAACGCCCGTGAAGGCCGCCCGGAAGCGGCGATCCGTATTGTCAACGACCCAATCGCCGACTTTCACTACATTCAGAAGCTGGTTCGAGCTGGATATGTCGTCCGCACTAGAGCAGACGCGGGCACCCAGGAAGCGCGAGTTGGCGACTACGGTCGGATGAACGCAGCCTTCGACTCTGGGGCGCAGTTCATTTCGACAGACTATTACTTGCCCAACGAGGCCTTTGGAACCGGGTATCAGGTGAAGCTGCCAGGCGGTGGACCAGGGCGATGGAATCCGTTGCTGCTGCCGCCGTTGGCCGTATTGCCACCGATCGAGTAACGGAGGGCTAGTCGACGATCAGCTTTGACTCGGCGGTGAATTTCTTGAAGTCGCTCCAGTCGACCAAGACCTCGCGCCGAAGGCCCATCATGAGAACCTTGGCGTTGAACCGCAATTGGAAGTGGTTCATCAGCCAAAGCTCGTCGTTCACTTTGGTCTGATTGAATTCCATGTGAGCTCCTTGCTTGAGCGTGAGCAAGAAGAGGCCAAATTTGGCCGGCGCGATGGTTTCGACTTCGGTCTTGACCCAGCCGTAGTCGTCCTTTGAAATCCAGATCACTCCAGCGAGCTTGCTGAGGAAGGCGGCCTTCTTGAATGCTGGCTTGTAGTCGGGTTTCGGTTCGACGCGAATGCGCCAAGTTGCCGCGCCTGCTAGAGTTTCATCGCCTTCGACAGTGAATTCGAATGCGTTGAGAACTTCTCGTCGCAGTTTGCGCTGATCTGTGAGCGCCGCTTCTTCCTTGGCCAGCCGCTTGCGACGGCGGTCAGGCGATTCTCGCTTCAGTTTGTCGATGCAGCGGTCGAGCTTCTGCTGCTCTTTGTTATCTGCCTTGGCGGAGAGCGGCTGGCCGTCTCGCGCGATGAGTCGTTGGTAGTTGCGACCACACAGATGGGCCACATCGTAGGTGGTCGACTCGGTGCCTTTTATCTGACCTTGCTTGTCGAGATTGCGCTCCTCGACGTGCTCTCGGTAAGCGTACTGCTCAGCCAGCTCTTGGTTGCGCTCGTCTGCTTCAAATGCCAGGCGAATAATCTGTTGCGGCGTTTGCGCAGCGCAGATGGCGACGCAAGCCACCTGAAGAGCAATGGACCAAAAGAAACGACGCACTAACCTTAACTTACGCTGCTGGCACCTAGTCGATTGCTCACGTCAACTCCAGATCTTGGCTCCCACCGGGCTTGACGTGTCACTTCGTCGGTTCAGGAGTCTTGGGCGGCTCTTCAGTCTTCTGGTAACTATCAATGATCTCCGGCCGTTTGCCTTCTGTTGAAAGGCCCGCTGCCAGCATCAACTTGGTAATGGCTTTGATCGTCGGTGCATCGGGACGCGGAAGGCGACTGGCGTAACCCTCGGCGATAAATAGTGGCGTCCCGCCAGATTCGTTGGGGTTATTCCAGATTTGTGGATCGGCTCCACGCTCAGCCAGCAGCTTTACGACCAGCGGGGAAATATTATACGCGGCGCCATGCATAGCCGTATCGCCATCGTTGTTCACGGTGTTGATGTCAGCGCCGATTTCCAGCATAAGCTTCACAGCTTCCAGTGCTTCGCTTTCCTCGCCCGCCTCTTCAAGCGGCTCCCGCGAGCCGACCCCGGCGGCAGCCAGCAGCGGTGTGGTGTTGTTGAAGTTTGGCAGTAACGGATCAGCACCCAGCTCCAGCAGCAGGCGCATCAGCGGAACGTCGGAACGATCGGCGGCAAAGAGAAGCGGCGTCGCCCCCCCCGTCTCAATGCGCGAGGACGTGCTGGGCAGACTCCGTGTCTCTTCAGGCAGGCGGGAATTGATATCCACGCCGCGCTTCACGAGTTCGCGCACGAAGTCAGCGCTCGAGAGTTTGCCCGCTCCCCTCGGCGGCGCGCCATCGCTGCGGTCGCTGGAATCCGGCTTGCGTACCCCGGGAATCATGTGGAGGGGAGTGAAGCCGGTCCGCACATCGTTCGGATCGGCGCCCGCGTCGACCAGCGCTATCGCCAGTTCGAAGTGGGCGTTCTGGACGGCGAGTAGCAACGGACTCGTACTCGTCCGTGATTCCCTATATCTCCCCCGCCCCTCTGCAGGCTGCAGCATCGCATTCACATCGACGCCCAACTCGAGAAACGCCTCCACGACGTCTAGTTGGCCCTCGCGCACGGCAAAGAAGAATGGCGTAAACCACCCGGAATCGACCTGCGCGTTCAGGTCGGCTCCAGCCTCGATCAGGGCATTCACGACGCCGACGTGGCCCTCGGCAGCCGCCCACATTAAGGCGGTCTGGCCGAGCCGTTCGCGCGAGTTGGGGTTAGCGCCACCCACGAGCAGCGCCTTCACCGCCTCGGCATTCCCGGATCGTGCCGCCAACATGAGGACGGTCTCCCCGCCTTTCATCATCGTGTTCGCGTCGGCCCCAGCCTCCAACATCAGCTTCACAATGGCGGCGTTGCCATTCGTCGAGGCCTGCACCAGTGGCGGCAGGCCATAGCGGTTCACAACGGTCACATCGGCGCCCGCTCGTACGAGCAACGCTACCATCTCCGCATCATCGTGATACGCGGCCCAGTGCAGCGCGGTGGTCCCGTCAGTCTGCGCGGCGTTCACGTCGACGCCGGTCTGGAGGAGCGTGCGAACGCTAGCTTTGTCCCGTTGCTCGGCGGCGTCGACGAGCGGCGCCGCGACGGCGGAGGCCGCGAGAGCGAGCCCTAGGAGTACGATTCCACCGAATTTTCGCCAGTTCATAATAGGTGCCCCTTATGCTACGTCGGTCAATTCGAAGAGGCCTTCGACTTTTCCGGTGCTGTCCATGAACGAATCCAGATGGATTCCAACGCGATCGAGCAGCGTGAGGTGGAGGTTGGCCAAGTTCACTCCTTCCTCGTACTTGATGTGCCGACCGCCCTTTAGACCGGTTGCAGCTCCACCCGCCACCAGGATCGGAAGGTTTTCGTGATCGTGAAGGCTAGGGTTGCCCATGCCGCTGCCGTACAGGATGACTGAGTGATCGAGGAGCGAGCCGTCGCCATCGGGAGTGGCTTTCATTCTCTGGAGGAACTCTGAAAACAGCGACACGTGGAACTGGTTGATCTTAGATATCTTCAACACCTTTTCCGGATCGTTGCCGTGATGGCTGGTTGGATGATGCGGATCCGCTACGCCGATCTCCGGATACGTACGATTGCTCTGCTCCCGGGTGAGCTGGAAGGTGATGACTCGCGTGATATCCGCCTGAAGGGCCAGAATCTGCAGGTCGAACATGAGCTTGGCATGGTCGGCGAACTCCGCGGGGACCCCTACTGGCCGATCGAGGTCGGGCGTCTTGTTGTCCGATACCGCTTGCTCGGCACGCCCGATTTCACGCTCGACCTGACGAACGCTCTCGAGATACTGATCCAAGCGCAAGCGATCGGGAGCGCCCACTCGTCCTTTGATCTTCGCGATGCTTCCAGTGAACGAGTCAAGCAAGCTTTCGCGTTTGCCCAGCGCCGAGCGGCGCGTGGCTGCATCGCCGCCCTCGCCAAACATGCGCTCGAAGACTACGCCCGGATGCGCCTCGGACGGAAGCGGGGTCGTCGGCGAAGACCATGAGAGGCAATTCTGATAAACGCAGGAGTAACCGTTGTTGCACACACCGGCGAGCGGGTTCAGATCCATCGAGAGTTCGAGCGAGGGCAACTGCGTATCACGGCCCATCTCACGGGCCGCGATCTGGTCCACTGTCGTGCCCAGATAATAGTCCGACCCCTCGGTGTGTTTGGCGGACGCCGCGCTCAGAAACGCGGAGTTCGAGGTGTCATGCGTACCCGGATAGGCATTCGGCAGCCGCATATTGGTGATGACGGTCAGCTGATCCTTGACCGGCTCAAGCGGGCCGAGGATGGGGGAAAGCTTGTCGAGGCTTCCCTGGCCGGGTGGGGTCCATCGCGAATGATCGCACCCCATCGGGACAAACACGAAGCCGAGCCTTGCCACCGGCTTCGCGGGCGTCGCGGCCCACGCCGTGGCCGCGGGAATCATCGCATCGAGTAGAGGCAGGGCCAGAGTGCCCTGCGCGCTTTTCAGGAACGTCCGCCTGGGAATCGCCTTCTTCGTTAGAAACATCATGACTTCCCTTTACTTAGTGCTTACTGGTTCTTCGCAATCGTACGGGGACCGACGATTCCTTCATTTTCAGCGCGCCGCATCTGAAACGGAACGCTCTTCACGATTCCGAGAAGAAGCGAAGAGAACCGGTAGTCGTCCTTCTCGGCGTCTCTCACAATCTTGCGAACGGCGGGTGCATCGTAGTACTCGACGCCTCGTCCGAGCGCGAAGGTCAGAAGGTTTTCCGTCAGAGTTGCGGCAAATAATTCTGGACGAGCCAGTAGCGCGTCTTCGAGTCCGTCGATCCCTTGGAACTCCCCGGTGCCGGGTAAAGCTCCCGACGCATCGACGAGTCGCTCGTCTACCTCCAGGTCACGCCACTGTCCCACGGCATCGAAGTTCTCGAGCGGGAAGCCCGCCGGATCAATCGTGCGATGACAGCTGGCGCACGCCGCATAGCTGCGATGTGCAGCCAGGCGCTCGCGCATCGAAAGGTTGGCCACCATCGTGCTCTCGTCGAGTGCCGGCACGTTCGGCGGCGGCGGCGGCGGCGGCGCCCCTAAGATGTTGTCCAGTACGAATACTCCGCGAAGTACTGGTGATGTCCGGGTCGCATAGGAGGTGACCGACAGCACGCTGCCCTGCCGCAACAGGCCGCCGCGCCTGCTATCGGGGGGGAGAGTTACGCGGCGGAACCGGCTCCCGTAAACGTGGGGAATTCCGTAATGCTTCGCCAAGCGTTCATTGAGGAACGTGTAGTTCGACCTGATGAAAGTGCGAATGCTGCGATCCTCGCGCAGCACGCTGTCGAAGAAGAGCTCGGTTTCCTCCCGGAAGGCTTGCCGCAGGTTGTCATCGAAGTCCCGAAAAACATTAGGGCTGGGATTGACCGCCCCGATATTACGCAGCCGCAGCCACTGTCCAGCGAAATTCGTCGTGAGGTTGAACGAGCGGCGATCGGCGAGCATCCTGCGCGTCTGCTTTTCGAGTTCTCCTGGTTGACTCAGCTTGCCCTGAACGGCGGCGTTGAGTAACTCATCGTCCGGGCTGCTGCTCCACAGGAAAAACGACAATCGCGATGCCAGTTCGAGATCACTGACCCGGTAAACACCGCTTGCCGGTACGCTCTCGGGGTCGCTTTCCACGCGGAACAGGAACTCCGCGTTGGCGAGCACGGCACTCAGCGCCATGACGATTCCGGCGTCAAAATCGCCTTCGGCGCGCCCTTCGCGATAGAAGGCCATTGGACCGTCAACTTCAGCGTGGGCGATCGGCCGCCGATAGGCGCGCCGCATCAGCGTCGATAGAATCTCTCTGGCACATTGTTCTTCCTGACTCTTTTCCGGTCCAGTCGGCCGACAGACAAACAATCGGCGTCGGCTCGGTGTGTCCCCGGCGCCGCGTGGCGCATAAGGTCCGGTCACCGAAATCATATTGATGCCGGGCGCCGTACGCCGATGCCGCCGGTCGTTGTAGCGGGATTCCGTGGGCTTCCGGAGCGTGTCGATAAGCGATGAGCCCTCTTTGACGAACGTGACGGCGAGGTCGTGCGGACCTGCGCTGACGGTAACCCGCGCTTTCAAATTCTTGTCGAGCAGCGTGTCGTCGCCGCTGGCCGGCTTCTGGATCGTGAAGGTCTCGACCGGCTCCCGGTCGAGTAGCACCAGTAGCTCGTGCGGTCGGTCCTCGCGCAAACCGCTGACCGCTCCTACCAGATTGCGAGCGAGAAAGATCTGGATGTCGTACTCGCCGTCCTGAGGAAACGTATAGGGCGTCGACAGGCCCCCGCGCGTGCCAAGCGGCAGCCCAGGCAAGTGACGTTCCTGCGTGAGATCGGCAGCGTTCTGAATGATGTCGCTCTGCAAAGACTGCGTACTCCCGACCGCCAGGCGGCTGACCTTCTGGGCGGCTGAGATGTAACGGGTCAGGAGCGTCGGCGACAGATCGCCGACGATGACGTTGTCGAAGCCATAACCACTCTCATCGGCTGGCAGTAACGAGGCGGCGTCGATGTCAAGCGCCAGCAGGTCCCTGATCGCGTTCTGATACTCGGTTCGATTCAGGCGTCGCAGCGTTTCGGTGCGACCAGGATTCAAGTTTGCGGCCGCCGCAGCATCGAGCGATGTTTCCAGCCACGTCAACATCGCACGGCGATCCGCCTCAGAAGGCTGCGGAATGCCAGGAGGCGGCATGACGCCCGTGTGCAGCTTGCGCACGACGCTCTCCCACAATTCGGGTTGCTCACCAAGCCTGGACAAGTCGACCTGAACTAGATCTAGATCGGCAGTCGTCTGGCCTTCGCCATGGCAACTCGCGCAATGGCGATCGAGGAATTGACGCTGGCTCGTGGTTGGGGAAGGTGCCTCAGGCGCCGCACTGCTCTGCTGTGCCCATACCTCTAGCGGCACGGTAAGCAAGAGCACCACTGCCATTCCGGCAAGGGCTCTTTTCAGCACTCGAAGGGAAAATTCCGGCTCGGTCACCCGCTGCCTCCTTCCAAAGTCGAACATATCACCTCAAAGTCCAGAGGTGGGAGATTGTCAAGCGCGCCGGATCAGTGGCGGACATGCTCACAGTGTACTCGGTCTCAGCACCAATGGTGCTCTCAACTGGGATTTCCGTCTTGGCCATCCCAGCGCATATAGCGTAGTCGAGCTAGCACCTCCGGCGCAACGGTTCTCCGCCTTCTCTGCCACGTCTGACCCGCGGAGTTTTTCAACACCTCCGGTTGACGCTAGTGCAAGCGTTGTGGCTACACGCTGTCCAACCAAGCTGAACGCCGCAGGCTGAGTAACTTCCGATAAGCACCGGTGGTAGGAAATGACCCGTTTCGGAGTTCAGGCCACAGATTAGCCAGCGAAAGAGAGCCTGGTTCAGGGCTGGCGTCTGTTCGGGGATCAACCAGTAGCGCTAGAATGCGCACATCCTGGCGTAGCGAGCCGGGTCCAAAAGATGGCAGAGATGATGCAAGCCGCTGTTGTTGAAGAGGCTGGCGGCCCGGAGGTGTTGAAGCTGCGGCGGCGACCGATTCCCACTCCCTCGGCAGGCTCGGTACTGATCAAGGTCCAGGCCTTCGGGATCAACCGTTCGGAGCTGTTCACGCGCCAGGGACATTCGCCATCTGTGCGCTTTCCCCGAATATTGGGCATTGAAGCCGTCGGTGAAGTTGTCGAGGCTCCCGGGGGTGAGCTTCGGACTGGCGAAGTAGTGGCCACCGCGATGGGCGGTATGGGGCGGCACTTCGATGGTTCCTACGCTGAGTACACTTGTGTTCCGGTGTCGCAGGTACAGGTGCTGGAGACCACGCTCGACTGGCCCGCCCTTGCCGCCTTGCCAGAAATGCTTCAAACGGCATGGGGCTCTCTCAATACCGCTCTGCAACTTGAGCCGGGCCACAGTCTGTTGATTCGCGGTGGCACAACATCAGTTGGGCTCGCGGCCGCGGTTCTGGCCAAGAAGCAGGGTGCGATAGTTGCCGCGACAACCCGGCGCGCGGACCGAGAACCGATGCTGCGCGACAACGGAGCCGACCGGGTCTTCGTCGATGACGGTCGAATCGCTGGGGCCGTGCGCGATGCGTTTGACGGCGGCGTCGATCGCGTGTTGGAACTGGTCGGAACCACTACATTGCTCGATTCCCTAAGATCGACTCGGCGCCATGGAGTCGTTTGCATGACTGGCATGGTAGGCAACAAGTGGGACTTCGAGCGGTTTGCTCCCATGGAGGCCATCCCCACGAGTGTCAAGCTGACTACCTATGCTGGAGAGTCGTCCGATTTCGTAGCGACGCCACTTCAGGAGTTTGTCCGGCAAATGGAGAACGGAGGTACGAGCATTCGGGTCGGCGCAGTATTTCCTCTCACCGAAATCGTCGAAGCGCACCGTTGCATGGAAGAAAACCGGGCGCAAGGGAAGATTGTCGTCACCACGTCAGTCTTCTCAACAACTTAGCCGTTCTCGACCGGGCCCACTCCGGGCCATGTCCACACGAATGTCCACATAGAAGTCTCGGGAGGCGGTTTTTCGCCCTCCTCGGGGCGTCTACGTGTGTTCGTAACGCGGCAACCGAGAACAACCGCTGCCGAATGGGCGCAGCACTACATCTATGGAGCACGAGATGTTGAGAATTGATTCGATTGAGAACACCGTAGAGAGATTCGACCTTCCCTTCATCGAACTAGAGGAGGGAATACAGGCAGCCGACCTAGATGGCGATGGTTCGGACTGGGTGCCCGCCTGGGTACGCCTGAGATGCGCGGACGTAGATTCCGAGGAGTTCACCTTCTCCAAGGCCGCCAAGCGGCTCACAGGAGACCAGCAGATCACCTTCCTTGATCCGCCGATCCTCGTGGACGAAGACGGCATGTCGCTTCCCGATACGGCCATCAGTGGCGACCCCGAGCAACGCGCTCTGGTTTCCTGTTGGGTGCCGATCTCTTAGGTGCAGAGGCGCGGCCCTGCTCGTGTTGAAAGTTTCAACGGCTGGGGTCGCGCTAACCTTCACCAGAGCAACAACTCCGAATGAGCACATGGGGCGGTCTACGGGCGGCCTCTTCACTATTCAAGGGAGATGAGCGTCGAGAGTCGGCCTAGCTACCGACAAGCTCCGTGTTGAAAGTTTCAACGGATACGGAGGTGAACAAAGATGAGCCGCTTCTCGAGGGCGAGGATCTCTCGGGCGTCCCCTCGGCCTCTAGGGCCCTACCTGCGCTTCAGCAGGGAGCGGGTGGAACTCAAGCCGTATCTGGTGGTCCCGAGGGTAGAACAGCGGGCGCTGCTTGGTTCGCCCTCGTCGCCGTCGCGGCTTCCGGTCCAGTCGCTGCCAGGTTTCCAACAGTAAGGCCCACGTCTTGTCCTCGATGCGCTCCCGCTTGCGCTGGTCGGCTTCAGAGCGGGAAACGAGAAACACTAGGCTCGCTGAGAATGCGATGTGGCCGACGTCGGACATGGGTGGCGTCATCATAGCGCCAGCCTCGGGGCAAAGCTAGCGTTCTCTAGGAGTTCGACTCGGAAGTGCGAAAGATTTCGCAGCCGCGGGGGGTGGGGCCGGACTTCTTGTGTGCGGTTAGGAGTCCCGACCGGGGGTCCCAAAGAAGATGGAACCGTTCGCTCCCTAGAATGTAGTCTTGCCGATTGAGGTTGGTTGACGGGCCTCTGAAACGCCGGATTCGCTCTCCTGGATGCCTCGAATCACGCCTGAATTGGGTCATTTCCTACAATTCCTGCCGGCTCAACCGGTCAACGCAACACTAGGCCTAAGTCGTTCAACCGAAATGTCTTAGCGATGAGAGCGGCAAGGGGCTTGCCTACAAGCGGAAGCCATTAATCGCAATTGCGTAACTCGTTGTACTGCAATGACATGCAGATGAGAGCGGAGCGTCCTCGCCGCTTCGCCTTTGCTTTCTTTGGCTTACGCTTCACGCTCTCCCTTCGCGCCGGGTGTTGCGTCGACCGCTTGAGACCACCCCCAATATAGGAAGTAACTCATCGCCCCTAGCGACAGCCCTTTTGTCGAGCGCTTGTCGCTACAATTCCGTCCTATGACGACTCGCTCCGCCGACGGTTATCGTTGAAGAGTTTGGTGGTGGCGACAACAAACGCCGCTTCGATTTTCAAACAGACAACATGTGCTCCGGGGCACTCGTCAGAAGATATACTTCACGCCGAGTTGGATCGACCTCATCTGGCGAGCAGCACCGACTTGACCGAACGTGCTGCGGCGCGCATCTCTTGCAACCGAAGTCCAATTCGGATGGTTGGCAAGGTTGTAGGCCTCGAACCTTAGCTGTAATCGATGTGTCTCGCTGATCGCCACATTCTTTAACAACGAGAAGTCCCAGTTGACGAGTCCTGGATTGAGCAGGGTCGAACGCCCAGCGGTCCCGTAGCGATACTCCAGTTCGGGATTCGTCGTGTCGAACGCCTCGACGTTCCAATAACGCTCAGGCGTTGGGTCATCGACAATTGGGCTGATTCCCGTCGCATCGGGAACGTTACTAAATGAGCCGGTGCTGCTGCTAAAACGGATCGTGCCAACGCTAATTGGTGAGCCTTCAGAGATTGACAGAATCGAACTCAGTTGCCAATCTCCAACGATCTTGCCTACGATGCCACCACCGTTGGCGAACGCCCGGCCCTGCCCAAACGGTAGCTCGTATATGAATGACGCCGCGAAACTCTGGCCAACATGAAACTGTGAGAGCCCGCGCTCAGCCTGGAGATTATAGTTATTAGTCGGGTAGAGTGTACAGACCGGGCGGAAGGGTAACAGGTTAGACCGGGCGGATAGGTAACACCATGGCGAGATGCCATGGAAGGAGACCTATCCGATGGAAGAACGCAAGAGATTCATTGAAGACTGGCTGCGAGCGGGGGCGGCGACGAACGTGGCGGCGCTGTGTCGACTCTACGGGATCAGCCGCAGGACCGGATACAAGTGGTTAGAACGCTTCCGTCAAGGCGGTTGGCCAGAGCTGGAAGACCGCTCGCACGCGGCACACCGTCAGCCCGGTCGGATACCCGAGTCGGTCGAGCGACGAGTGATAGAAGCGCGTCGGCAGCATCCGAGTTGGGGGCCGAAGAAGCTCAGGGCCTGGCTGGAGTCGAAAGAGTCACAGACAAGCTGGCCAGCGGCGTCGACGATCGGCGACGCGCTGAAGCGAGCCGGACTCGTTCGCGGGCGCAAGCGGATGCGGCGACTGGCCGAAGCGGCACCCAGTCCGTTGCGCGAACCCGAAGCGCCCAACGACCTCTGGACGATCGACTACAAGGGGCAGTTTCGCACCGGCGACGGCGTGCTGTGTTATCCGCTAACGGTCGTCGACGGATATAGTCGTTTCCTGCTCAACTGCACCGCACACGTGGGCACATCCTACGCCGAGGCCCGCCGAGGCTTGGAGCGGTTGTTTCTGGAGCGCGGGCTGCCACGAAGGATACGCTCAGACAACGGTTCGCCGTTCGCCTCCATCGGCACCGGACGCTTGAGCCGGTTGAACGTCTGGTGGCTGAAGCTGGGCATTGCGGTGGAGCGCATCGAGCCGGGCAAGCCGCAGCAGAACGGTCGCCACGAGCGGCTACACCGCACGCTCAAAGCCGAGACAGTGAGACCTCCGGCTGGCGATCGTCGCCGACAGCAGCGCCGCTTCGACCTCTTTCGTCATGAATACAACCAAGAACGTCCGCATGAAGCGTTGAGACAGCGGCCCCCGGCGGCGTTCTATGCACCAGCAACACGCGCCTATCCCAGCGAGCTTGCTGATCTGGATTACCCGGGGCACTGGGAGCGCCGACGAGTGCGCCACGACGGACGCATCAAGTTCCTCGGCGAGAAGTACTTCCTGAGTGAAGCGTTGGCTCGCGAGTTGGTCGGGCTAGTCGAAGTGGACGAAGCCATTTGGCAGATCTGGTTCGGTCCGGTGGAACTCGCCTTGTTCGACGCCGCCAACCGCGTACTGTGGCCGCTCGGCTCGGCAGTCAGTGGCCCCCGCGGGGGCCACTGACCACCGCCTATACTGTTACCCATCCGTCCGGTTTAGAGTGTTACCTATCAGACCGGTCGTTCAAGAGGCGGTCCCCTGTAGCATTGCGAATCGCGCTCGTGTCGTCGATCGCCTTCGACCAGGTGTAGCGAACCAAGAAAGTCGCGCCGTGGGACAGCCGGCTCTCAAGTTTCAGGTTCAGCGCATGGTAGTTTGAGTTGCCGACGCTGTCGACTTCTTGCACGGTGCCATACTCCGGCCACGGCCGCCGCGACGTCAGAGAACTCCCATCGTCCGGACCGCTACGGTTAACGGCTTGGTTGAAGGGCCGCATCCGCTCTAACTTGTGGCCACCGTTGCCGTGATAGCCAACCTGAACCAGGATCGAGTCGGTCAACTGTCGCTGGACGTCGAACATCCACTGAAAGACATACGGAGTGCGCCGACCGAAGATGTTGTTGAACAGGAATGGGCTCTGCAGACAGACGCCGTCCCACCCTGTGCACGACGCGCTAGCGACAGAACTCGCCCATGGATCGCTCAAATCAGAATCAGGCCGTTGCGGGTCTGCGTCGAATCTGTCTCTCCGCTCAGATTGCGGGACATCTCGAACCTGGCGTTGCCGATATCTTGTGAGTAAAACATCCCTGCGCCACTTCGAATCGTCCAGCGGTTAGACGGGCTGAAGGCAATCCCCAAGCGCGGAGCCCAGTCGTTCCTATCGTCAGCGACGAGGCGTCGGCCCATAAACTGGTCGCCCACCTGCGTGGGAATCGCATCGTCGTAACGGAATTCTAAACCTTCGTAGAAATCACCACTGCCGGGCCTCGTGAGAATGGGCGTCTGCGTATCAGCCAGCAGCCCGTCCGGCCCGGCACCCATATCGAATACCTGCGCGTTAATAATGCCCCTATCGTTGTCGTGGTAGGGCGGAGTGTATTCGTAGCGGATCCCGAGGTCAATCGTCAGCCTGGGAGTCAAGCGCCACGTATCCTGCAGATAGAACGCAACCGAGTTTGCTCGTAGCTTGGCGTCGTAGAACGCCGAAATTCGAGACGCCCTACCTGTCGCACCTATTAAGAAGTCCGCGAATGATTCACCCGTCGAGGCGAGTGACGACGGATCAGCCGTGGCATCACCGAAAAACGAGAAGTTGCCAGTCGCTCCAAGGTGAGCACCTAGTTGGTTGTAATGGTCACGCCGGAACTCACCGCCCAATTTGATCGAGTGTGCTCCGGTAACAATCGACGTGTTGTTGATCACCTGCAGTGTCCGATCGCGGCCGGACCAGGGGCCGCCGCTGAAGGATCGGCCGAAGCGAGTCCAACCGTGATCCAGGTTGATCCTCGGCACACCCCAAGCGGAAGGGTCGGGTGCGGTCAATCCACGAATACCGAGCTCCGAAACCACGTCGCGCTGGAAGGCAAAGTGATTGACTACGTCGTTGTCAAACCGGTTGTATCCGACGCGCAACTCATTCAGTGCACGCGGACTGAGGCTTCGCGTGTTTGACGCCATCCATTGGTAGGCGCGCGTCTCGCTTCGGCTGGTTTGAGTCGGGAACGGTCTCGCCGGATCTGCCGACCTTTCATTCCCGTGACTGAATCGACCGAACCAACTGGAGACGGGGCTCTCCTGAAAATCGAATCTCTGCAAGTACTGCTCCGAATCGCGGACGTGAAACGCCTCCCTGAGGTAGTTGAAGCCTGGGTTGGTCGTCGTCGCTTGAGGGTAAAACTCAAGTAAGGCAAGCGCGATTGGATGTTGTCGACTCTGCGGAATGACCTGGTTCGGGAACGGCTCAGCCGATACGGCCTTTACCCATCTGCGTCGAAGACTCGGGTGAGGGGATCGAATACGCCCCACGGCTGCCCGCTAAAATCGCCCGTGCGAATGTCATTGCCAGGCACTCGCGCATTCGTCTGCGAGGTCACTTGTTCGCGTACTAACTCTGCATTGCTGAAAAAGAACAGCCTGTTCTTAACCAAGGGGCCGCCAAAGGTGAAGCCAAACTGATTCGTGGCGAACGGGCTCTGCTCACCTTCGAAGCGCCACGGCTCTGCATTGAGGTGATCATTCGTGTGGAAACCGAAGATCGTCCCGTGGAACTGATTCGTTCCAGACTTGGTGCCGACGATGATCTGTGACAGAGAGCGACCGTACTGGGCTGAGTAGATTCCGGTCTGAATCTTCACCTGTTGGAGGGCGTCTATAGACGGTCGCACGAGGAAGGTATTGAAATTGACGTCTGTGTTCTCGATGCCATCGAGCGTGAAGCGATTAGACTCCTGCCGTTGACCAGCGACGGCGATCGCCTGCTCAGAGCGCTCACCTCCCTGGCGTTGTACCTTGAGCGGAGCAACGCCCATGTCGGTCGCCACGTTTGAAGACAGCTTCAAGAGCGATAGGTAATTGCGATAGCGTGTTGGGAAGTCGACCAACTGTTGCTGGCTGATGACCGTTGAGATCGTAGCGTTGTCGCGTTGCACTAGTGGCTGGTCCGCGACGACTTCTACCGTCTCCTCGATCGAGCCCACCTGCAATTCAACGTCGATGTGGACCTGCGCTCCGAGATCCACCTCGACGCCAGTAGTCGACTTTGCTTGAAAGCCCGGGAGGGACGCGGTTACTGTGTATTGCCCGGGCGGCAGCAGCGGTATGACGTAGCCGCCCGCCTCGTTCGTGGTTGTCGTACGCGTCTGGTTAGTCGCCTGATTGATCGCAACGATTTCCGCGCCTGACAGGAGACCGCCAGACACATCACGAACGTAGCCGGAAATCTCGCCCAACGTCTGTGCCACTGAGCGAACCGGCTACTGTCAATAACGTTGTTATGGCGAGGACCGTTAACTTCACCCGCATAGCGTCACGGGCAGATAGTAACAGACCAGTCAAGCCGCTGCGCGGTTCATTTCGTTTGTAACCTTGACCAACGTTGAGCTACGGTTCCTACGGAATTCCGACCGGAATCACCGGGCCTGCCGGAATGGACCTGCGATCGACCGTATACGTAGCCGTCCCCACCTGCGTCCCTGCTGGCACGAGGCCGTAGCTACCTAGACTTGTCTACTTCTCAAATCCGTCTCTTTCCTCCTTAGGTGCTGACAGCCCGAGTTAGGGCCAAGCCTGCTGGCTTAGATCAAACTCCCTCCCCTCAACTCAAGCTGAGTCGAAGCTCGTCAAGAGTTTGGGAATGTTGTGGAATACTTCGCCAATCGCCGACCGAATTAAGGACCTCGACCGGCGGTAGGAGATCAGAAGTCGAACGGATCCTCACACTCGGCATATGGGTTTCCGTCGTCGTCTTCGCGGCACAAGTGAAGACGAAAGCCCATGTCGAAGACACCCACCTTGTTGCCGTTGAGCCATAGGCCGCAGCGCATCGCGTCCGTCGGGGGTTCCGGTACCGTCGGGGGTACCGTCGGGGGTTCCGTCGGGTTGTTGCGGTAGGCTCCCTCGACGAGCCACTGTACACAGCCCGGGTAGGCGTCTGGGTGCTGCATGCCTGCTATGCCTCCTACGAGCACCTGTCCTAAGCACGTAGCTTCAGCAAACGCCGTATGGTCGGAGGCTTCCGTGCCGAAGCTGCCGCTGCTCGACTCAGTGCAGGCCATCCGATAGTTGACGGGGTCCCAGCTAGGCCACAACGACACGCTGACGGGGACTGTTTCCCCCGTCGCCATGTCCCGATATCCCGGTTGGGAGCCATCAGAGTTGCTGCCAAACCACTGATCCGCCGGACACGTGCCGTCGCCGTTGGGTTGGCGGCAGTACTTGCGGCCCATAGGCATGAACAGGTGAGACTTCCGGATTGGGTTGTCGGCTGGCACCGAACCGTCGTCAAGCAAGAATCTGAAGTCGAAGGTCACCTCGCGCAAGCTCGCTTCGGTCTTCTTGCTATTCCTGCCGCCGCCGAGTTGAAGTGTGTAGTTGCCTGTCTGGGCCAGATGCGACCACCCGCCTTGCTCGCTGAGTTCGGCATCGGTGAGCGGTATCGCTTCGGGCGTCGGCGGATCAAGTTCATCAGTTGGATCAGTGATCGTGATCCGCCACGGACGGCCCAAGACATCGTCGTTTGGCTCGAACAGTGCGACGATCGGGAGGACTGGGTGATCTAAATTCTTGGGTTTATTTCTTTCCCCCCGCCATCGGGCTTGGCGGCACTGACGGGGTTAGCAACGATCGCAGCCATGGCGCAGACTACAGCTACGACAAGGAACCCTGTCCATTTTGAAAGCTTCATGTGTTTTTTCTCCTTAGATGCTTCTCTGACCCGGTTCCGTCGGTTATCGTGCCGTACCCGGTCCAACGTTTGTGGTCGTAAGTTTGCCACCGAGCCGAAATGCGCACAACACAGCACGGTGTCAGATTTATATCTGATTTATATCAGTCTGCAAGCTGCTCATTTTAAAAGGTTTAGTGGGTGTCAATCCGGGTGTCGAGCAAGTTTTTCGGATCTCTACGAACCGCTACTGAATGGTTGTGGCTGAGAGCCGACGCTATAATCCAGCCATCGAGGGCGGCGATTGACTAAGGGTGGAGACAACGGGTTTTCGTCGAAGGTCCGTTTCGGAGATTTCGAGGCCGACCTTCGCACGGGCGAGTTGTATAGGCGCCGCAAGCGCATCAAGCTGGCCGAGCAATCTGTAAGGATCCTCGCGCTCCTGCTGGAGAATCCTGGAGAACTGGTAACCCGCGAGGAGATGCGTGCCAGGCTATGGCCGGAGCAAACCTACGTCGACTTCGACCGGAGCTTGAACAATGTGATCCTCGACCTTCGGCGTGCTCTCCGCGATTCGCCCAGACGAGCCCGCTTTATTGAGACCCTGCCCAAGAGGGGCTACCGTTTCATCGCTGACGTAGAGCGCGTCGAGCCCGACACAGGCAACAGTGACGCACCGGATCAGGCAGAAGTCGTCAGCCGCGCTAGACGGGCACTCTCCTTGGTGGGCCTCATCGGATTGCCCGCTGCTTTGATATGGGGTGCGACCGTTGCATTCGGACCTGCCGACCAAGCAGACCCCCTACACGCCCAGGAACTCGTCGGCGCGCTTCCGTCGGGACTGGCTCACGTATGGGGTGCGATTTCTCCTGACGGTCAGCAGCTCGCCCGCCGCGACGGCGACGACGGCCGCCTGTTTATAGAGGACCTGAGCACCGGCGAGAGCAGACTTCTAGTCGACGATCCGGTCCTCAGGACTATGGTCTGGTCGCCGGACGGAAGCGAGATCGCTGTGGTGAGAGCGCGCGAGGGTGATCACCTGCTGGAGGTGATTGACGTAGCCTCCGGCGAGAGCCGGCTGTTGCTAATAAGCTCGCCCGCCCCCACCGTCATCCCAGAGTATCGTGTCCCGGTCGCATGGGATGGTGTCGGCAATCGACTGCTCCTGGTGAGTTCGTTTGGCGACCAGGTGGAGGCTTTGTCGCTTGAGACGCTGGACCTAGAGCCACTGGACATCGGTGCTCGGGTAACGAGGGCTGCCGACCTATCGCCGGATGGTCGTTTTCTTGCTTCACCGAGTGGCCCCGGCGTCGATATCCTGCGGACCGACGGTGGCGGAGAGCCAGCCCGCATCCGTGCCTTCGACGAGCGGGCGACGCTCCCCGTTTGGAGCCCGGACGGCACGAGCGTCTTTTTCATGCGTCAATTCCGAAACAATTCCAAAGTGGAGCTTTGGTCGGCGTCGATTGACCGCGACACTGGCTCGCTGATCGGCGAGCCGTCTCTGCTCGCCCCTTTGGCCACAGTAAGAGGCTCGATCCAGCCTGTCGTCACTGAGAACGGAGAGTACGTTTGGGCACACCAGGATTCATGGAACAGCGCGCGCGTGATGGAAGTGGAGCCGCGAACGGGGCAGCCTGTCGACGACGTCGTCACGGACTTGCCGAGAGGCACCCACGCCGAGATCTGGTCGCCAACCGAACCGACGCTCTTTGCGTTCGACCGTACCCTCAACTGGCAGTTATCTGGTCTCGAATTGCTCCGCCGGTACGACATGGAAACTGGTCGCGAGGGTATTGTCCAGCTGCCGCGTGTAGGAGACCGGAGGTGGTACAGCAAAGATCTCACGAAAGCGCTCACAGTCGACAGATCCGACCGTCAGTCGACCGTCTATCTATTCGATCTAGCTGTGACCTCTCAATAGGTTGTTCATCTAGTGAACGAAGAGCGCACCGAGCTTTTTTCATACGATTCGCGTATCTCGAGTCGCGACCGCACCGCAGCCCGCGACACGGCTGTCGGATGATTCCGGTAGCGTTGCGTACCATCCCGCATCTTGCGCCGCGCCGGCCTGAACCGTATCCGCGATCTCGAACCTGCTCGGCCCCTGCGCCGCTACGAACATGCCGCCCCCGGCGATCTGCTGCATCTCGACATCAAGAAGCTCGGCCGCTTCCTCCGCGCCGGTCATCGCGTTACCGGAGATCGCTCTCGGGCCAGTCGCGGCGCTGGCTGGGAGTTCGTGCATGTCGCTATTGACGACAACTCCCGCCTCGCCTTCTCTCAGATCCTGCCCGATGAACGCAGCCACTCCGCGGTGGCTTTCCTCGACGCCGCGGTCGGTTACTACCGCTCCCTCGGCGTCCCCATTCGTCGTTTGCTCACCGACAACGGCTCTTGCTATCGCTCGCGCCTCTTCCGCGATGCTTGCCGTCGTCTCGGGGCTTTACCCGTCCTTACACGCCGCGCACCAACGGCAAGGCCGAACGCTTCATCCAGACCGCTCTGAGAGAATGGGCTTACGGCTCCTACTCCTCATCCCAGCAGCGCGCCGCTCATCTGTTACCCTGGCTCCACCATTACAACTGGCATCGCCCCCACGCCAGACCTTCCCCCTTTCTCCAGACTCCTGATTCCCATGAACAACTTGAGGCTCCACATCTAGTGAACGAAGAGCGCACCGAGCTTTTTTCATACGATTCGCGAAGTGCACGGCTGTCGGATGATTCCGGTAGCGTTGCGTTCCGAGGGGGGGCTATCTTAGGAGAGCAAGGCTCGGTAGGCGTCGTCGACCTCGCTACGGGTTCGGTTCGAATGCTTTATGAAGGGGCGAAAGTGGAGAACCCGAATTGGTCTCCTAACGGATCAGAACTGGCCATTGCGGATCGGCCGTGCGTGAAGATCGTGCGCGTCGAGTCCGAAGAGGTCGAGACGCTTGCTTGTTACGCTGAGCCGCCAGAGCAGGATGCGGGTGTGAGAACAATGAGCCCACACTGGTCGCCCGACGGCTCGATGCTCGTTTGGGGAGCTTTGAATCCAGCGTTGCGGAGACATGAGATTTGGATTCTTGACCGGTCGACCGGAACCCATAACGTGATCTGGACCGGCGAAGAAGACTACAAGACAGAGGCAACCCTACCAATGTGGTCCTCAGATGGTCGATTCATCGCCTATACGCTCGTCGACAACCCGCCCGTTGAGATCTGGAAGCTGCGACATCCGATGCTGACGTCCGGAACTCCCAGTGTGAGCGATTAGCTTGCCCCTGATCCGACGAGCGGAATGGCTACCGGTCTCGAGTAACTTCCTACAAGTCCTGCCGGCTCAACCGGTCAACGCAACACCCGTACTAAGCCGTTCAGCTAGAACGCGTCAGCCTCAGAGCAGGCAGGTGGTCCCAGGGTCCAGGGTGCAACCGCGTAACTCCTTGTAACTCAATGGCGTGCACCTAGGAGTCAGGCGTTGGCGCTGTTTTCTCTTTCATCTCAACCGGTTACGTCTTGTCTTCTGGCTTCTCGCAAGTGTTGCGTCGACCGCTTGAGACCACCCCTAATCGAGGAAATGACTCTCCACGACGGGCTTCCGTGACCCTCTGGACGCCCTGCATCGGGTTGATTGCTCTGGCGCGAATGATCTTCAGGATGTCCTTTCCAGCACAGCCTGCGACACGACGATGCGGTTTTCGCTTAAGTTGCGGACAACGTTGGTCATCTTGTCTAGAGCTGTTTCTCCCAAGAGCAGGTGCAAGCCCAGCGGTGGAGCACCGACCTCCTGAATGCGCCGCATTGTCTGGAGGAACCACTCGCGAGAGATGTCCGTGGTATCACGCCAGGTAATGATGCGGAAGCCGCTCTTCTCCAACAGAGCCTTTAGTGCATCGGGCGAGATGAGGAAACTCATCCCGGGCTCATTCGCCCAGGGCACGGGAAAGTGTGGCGGTCCCGCGGCGCCTGCAAGGATGTCATGGAAAACGAAACGTCCGCCGGGCCGGAGAACCCGCGCGGTTTCCCGGTATAACTCCGGTTTGTCCGCGATGTTCATCTGCACGTGTTGAGTCCAGGCGAGATCGAAGGTGCGGTCCTCGAAAGGCATTGCGGTCGCAGACTCGCAATGAAACTCGTTCAGCCCGCCTAGGCGCACAAGGCTCGAAAGCTCTCGGGCTATGTCACAGTATTCAGGAGTCAGGTCGACGCCTACGACGCGACATCCAAAGCGGCTGGCCAGAAAGCGAGCAGAACCGCCCAAACCGGATCCAATATCGAGCACCTTCCAGCTCTCTTGGATGCCCGCCATGTCCGCCAATTCGACTGTCGCCTCCCGTCCCCGAATGTGGAACTCATCGACTGCGGCGAGATCGTCAACGGCGAGTTCGTCGGTATTCTTACCTTGCTCGCGCAGGGCCCGCAGGATCGAGTCAAGCAGGCTGGGAAGCCCGTAGTGTTCCACGATAGATGACATCCGCATAGCATATCCCGCCGGGCGGCACAGGATCGAGTGGGCCCGACCTCAGTTTTGGAGCGTAGCCGCCGACAGCCCGGCAGATGAACCGAGGAGGGGTTACTGTCGATACTTCCTCTAAGCACCGCATGTAGGAAATGACCCTCCGTTCAAGAAATTCGGGCCGGAGGTTCTAGGTGCCACCAGACGCCATCAACACGTTCGAGCGAACGAAAGATAATTGATCTTTTCTTGCGTTCGGCATCTACGCAATTGGCGCCGATGAGCCTTGACGCGGGTAGGATGGTTGGAACTCCCATTGCAGTTCGCGCTGCGTGGCGGTCGGGCCCTCGTTGGTGTGCTTAGCACCGGCGGGGACCGCTTACGTAGCGGGTGTTGGCGCTGGCCAAACCCTAAGGCAAGCCAATTCTGCTACTACGCTGATACCCGGCCATTAGTGTGAGCCTTGAGACCATACCTTGGAATCAGTCTTCCAGGGTTCTCCATGACACTGGATGACAGGCTCTCGGCGGGTCACGGGCGTCCCGCCGGGGGCATCACAACTTCTGGTGGCGTTGCCAGCAGGATTCCTTTACAAGTGTAAAGCGCTGTCTCGGTTACCCTCAGACGAGCCGTTCAGGCAGATTCCTCTCTTCGTGAGCGGTTAGGCCCTCGTCCTATCCTCCCCTCTGACGGGGGCCTCCATAAATCGAGAGTCGAGTGGAGATGGCGACCGAGCACGATTCTGTTCTCGGCCGCGTGGTACTCGTCAGCTAGGCGGTGGGTAAGACATTCCCGTCTGGAATATCTGCCGCGCTTCGTGGACCTCTTTGGACGTGAGGCCGATGTCGGAGACGGTGATGATATTCTCGTCTGGAATATCGTTCTTCGTTGAGAAGGCCGCGCCGCCGCTCCTCGACGGTATAAATGTTCTCGTCTGGAACATTTTCCGGCCGGTGACGGTGGTTTCAGTATTCCCGTCTGGAATACTGAAATTCCTACCGCCACCATTCCGCGCCACCTCGCCCCGCTCCTGCGCCGCGTCATACTCGTCAGCCAGCCTACGCTTGGCCATGGCCTCAATCTCAAGCGCGTCAGCCTGAGCGCGGTAGACCGCAGCGATAACGTCGTCGTGCGCTTGCTTGGCTTTGGCGAGCCTGCCCGCAGTCTTGGCTACGTCGTAGGCGGCAGACGCGCTCACGCGGGCGTCGAGTACCTCTGCCGCTGTCGTCGCGCTGGCCAGTTGAGACGCCGCTCGCCTTACCAGGGCAGGCAGGGATGCTGATTCATCGAGAACGGCTAGCGATGTAGTCATACTCGAAACGGCTCCCTGAACGACCCAACGCGGAGCGACGGCGTACCCGCACCTCACGCCGCCACCACCTGCGGGCCTTTACGGGGCAGCGCTTCGGCCATCGCCACGGTTTCGTCAGGCCCTGCCTCGGAACCAATTCCGCCCGGCTCAGCGGTCTGCCGCTCGTACTCCTGAGCCAACGGCCTGTTGTACTCGTAGAGGGCCTTCAAACTGCACGAGGCGCAGTCATTCTCGCCGTCCGCGAACAGGATTACCCACTCCCCGTCGCACTGTGAGCAAGGGCCCGCCCCCCACAAGTCGTCAGGCTCGAACAACTCGTCATCGCAGCAATGCACCAATTTCGCATTCGCCCAGCGTGCTTGGTCTAGCTCCGCCGTGCTGCCTTGGCTTACTGGCAGTTGTCCAAAAGGATGGGTGGCTTTGAAGACGGTCTCTGCTGCCGCCGCCTTGGTGCCCCTCACAAGCGCAAGCGCTCGGAGTGCAGCCTGCTCGATCTGCGTGTCACCGCACTTTGCCATGGGCTCCAGCTGCGCCGGGGCCTCGTCGTCGAAATTCAATGCACGTGTCAGTGCCGATTTCACACTGTTGATTGTGTAGGTGGTTGTTGACGCTGGCTGCTCGGTCTCCTTCCGCCGCTTGAGCTTCGCGACGGCGACCATCACGACGAGCCACGGTGACTTGGCATTCGGCTCGAAGGTCTTGACTACCGAGCCGTAGCAGTTGATGACCTTGTCGATCTCATCGTCACTGAATCCGCTGTTGCGGCATACGGTCGCCCAAGTGTGATGGGCCTCGGTAATGGGGAACCTCCCGCGAAGCGTCTGGAGTGTCTTCTTGAACTCGAAAGAGTCCTCAGCAGCAGACGGCTCGCGCGTAGAAGGACGGTGTAATTGCTGCTGCTGTGTGTGTTTCTCTTCTATATGACTCTCTTCAGAAGTTACTCTCTTATGGGTGTCAGATCCGTCACCCTGGGGGGTGTCAGATGTGTCACCCTCCCCCCTGTCAGGTTCGTCACCCCGGGGGTCAACGATGTCACCCTCCAATTTGACCTCGGGAGCGCGGGGTTTGAACGCCTCGTGCCAGAGGAAGATGAACGTGTTGGAGCGCTGCCTGCCCACGCCGTCAATCCGCTTGCGGATCTCGATCAGCTTGGCGTCGCTCAATTCGTGAGCTAGGCGCATGGTCTGGCGTTCCTTGAGCCCTATCGCCCTACCCAAGGTCTTGTAGGACGGGTACGCGTTGCCGTCCTTCCCGGCATGACGCGACAGCTGGCCATAGAGAAGCTTTGCGCCTGGCGAGACGCCCTTCATTTCCAGGATTGATTCTGGGATGAACGCGCCGTTGAATTGTCTGTACGGATTGAATGCCTGTCCCGGTCGAATCTCACGTTGGGCCTTGCTAGTCGTAGATGACCCGGTGCCGCTGGGGCTGGAAATTGATGACTCTCTCACTTGAACCTCGCTTATGAGGCCCCGTGACGAGAACAGCAGATAGCACTTGGAAAGTCCGAGTACTCGGTGGTATAATGTTGGTGTCAAGATCAACCGTGCTGCTCTGTTGTCGCAGGGCTAAGAAATGAGGGTCGGCGCCTATGCCGGCCCTTTTTCTGTTGGGGCGTGCGACGGGTGCCGATGCACTCCGTTCGGACGCCGTTAGCCGTTTCTTGAGGGTGTGTGACTGAAGGCGGGAAGGCGTAGACCGCCGTGACTCCCCGCCGTGGACGCATGAGTGCTTGAGATTTGATGCCGATGGGTGGACTCCTACCACCGATCTCCTGGCGGATAGCTGGCGAGAATCCGGCGATTTCGAGTGAATCCGATGCTCTATCAGATGTAGAGGGGTGCTTGATGACCCACAGGTCGGCACTTTGTGCAAGTATGTAACCCGCAATAGAATCAACGGGTTACGTACTTGTCCGGTACGGGATGAATTGGTAGGCGCGGCGAGACTCGAACTCGCGACCCACGGCTTAGAAGGCCGTTGCTCTATCCAGCTGAGCTACGCGCCCGAACCTTAGAATCAATAACTTGCGCTGATGCCATCTTGCCGTATTCGCCAACTGTGCCCGGATTCGTGCCCGTGCCGTTGTGAAAGTTGTTTAGCCTCGCTGCGGCGTTCTTGAGATTCTACGGACTGGTGATATTGTACCGTGTCAGCTTCATGCTGACCGGCTCTGGATCGCCAGCGCGGACGAGGTTCAACATCGCCATGCACCGGAAGTCATGCAGCATGGATTCCGCCTTGATCTTTTTGATTCGAGGTTTTCCGTCGAGTCCTATAAGCAAACACTCCCGATCGCAAAGTTGACTTGACTCCATTGCAGCGTGCAAAGCTCTGGATCAGCTGGCTTCCGCCGCCGCCCGTGCAATATTGGACCAACTACAATTCGTCTGTTGCCCAGTTCCTACGTTCGACGAATGTTTGTGGCTCGATCGATTTCCGCTGCGCCAGGCGTCGGGCTTCTCGGCGGCTGGTCCAGAGAAGAATAGGTCCCACGAGGTTGGCGAACAGACGCGTAAGCAATCCAAACTCGCGTTGGATTTCACCACGTAGCGCCCGTATGTTTTCGCCTGCCCGGGGACTCGCCTCTCGCAGATACTTTTCCATCGCCCACAGCATGGCCGCATAGCCGCGCCTCAACTCGCGTGATTCACGACGGAAGCGCTCACGGATACGTTTGTCGGAGTACCTTCCGTACTTGCGCCAACCAAGAAAATCCGTGCGGCAGATGCGGAACAGTGACGGACCGTTGACCTCGAAATCACGCTCGAAGGCTCGCTTGAGCAATGTCTGAGACAAATCCCTTGAGATGAAGTCGTGCCGAAAGTTGAACTTGTACTGACCGTGGATATCCGCCGGGTCAATATCAGGCAGAAGCTTCCCCTTTTTCTGGATTTCTTGATGAAGCGGCGTCCCCGGCAAGGGCGTATAGAGCATGAACTGATGAAAATCTGTCGAGTGCGAGACCGCGTAATCGACCTCGGCTGGCAGGTTTTCGGGGGTGTGGTGCTCCAGCCCGATGATGGTCGAGCCGAGCACTTTGACGCCGTTCTTCTGCAACTCGGCCACGAGTTCCCGTGTGTCGACATTGCGCAGCTTCGCATAAGAGGAATTGGGCGACTCAAGCCCCATCCAGACCCACGAAACTCCAAGCGCTACGATCTCATCCATCGTGTACTTCCGGATGGCGCTCGCCGACGAGAAGACGTAGAGTGACCACGACTTGTCGTGCTTTTTCATCAAGTCCAACAGTTCGAGCGCGCGGCGGCGATGAAGCAGAAAGTTCTCGTCCATGATGAAGAAGGTACGGACGTCCTCTTTCTGCTCTGCCGCTTGCATCACCTCGAACAGATCTTTTCCGCTGTCGTAGAAATTGCGAAAGTTGCCTTTACCGCCGAAGAACTGCGAGGTCGCACAGAAATTACATCCCAACGGACATCCCACCGAGGGGATGATTGTGGCCGCGCGGGAGCCGCTGCCTGGCTCGGCCCTGACACCCAACGCACGCTGTCCAAAACCGGAGACGATCGAGGGGTGGCGTATCGGGGCACTTGTGTCCTCTCCCAAATATGCGCGCATCCACTCGACTCCCTCGCCGCGTACGATATGGTCGGCATCAACGGTTTCTCCAAGCTCGGGCAGCGCCGCTACGTGCCCACCAACCACGATTTTAGAATGTGGAGATATCTGTCTGATGAGGCGGCACATCTCACGGACCTTGCCGACATTCATCACGATCGAGGAGATGCCGACGATGTCGTACTGCTGTTTCGCAAGCTCCTCGCGAAATCTGTCGCGGGTCGGAAAATCAAGCAGGACAGACGGCGCCGAAATGGTCTTTTGGATGAACATCAACCCCCAGGAGCGATGAAACATGCGCAATGAGAAGGGCCCCTGTTCTCGCGTGACTTGGTTGTGATAGAGCTCCATCGGGTTGATGGATCGGCTGCCGAACTCGTCGTCTTGGGCGTAGGGTCCGAAGACTGAACTCAATAGCACGCGAGCTTTGGAGCCTCTGGGGTGTGGTGAAGGGTACATAGATTCTGTCGGCGAACGAATTCGTATGGAATAAAGGCGGCCGGTACCGGGGGGTGTGTGAGTACCGGCGCGCCTTAGCTCCGCCAAGAGCTGCACGCTGACAGCGTGCATACCAATAAGGGTGCGCTCCGGCTGCAGTGGATACAATGCGCCAAACAGTTCATTCGCATGATGCGTTTGAACCACCAGAGATCGTATGAGAACCCACGAGCTATTCGCTTTGCTTGATGCCGCAGGCGACGCCGCCTTTGCCGTTGAGCCCTGCGGCAGCATCTGCTACTGGTCGGCTAACGCCGAAAAACTGCTGGGGTTTTCGAGTGCGGAGGCGCTCGAAAAGAATTGCGCCTCAATTGTCGACGGTCACGACGACGCCGGATGCCAGACCTGCAGCGTGAACTGTCGTGTCATCGAAATGGCTCGGACGCGCGGTGCGGTCGCGGCCTATGACTTGCACGCCGCAACGGCCTCTGGAGAGAGAAAGTGGGTGAATGTCTCAGTGATTGTGGCGAACGTAGGAGCAGGCCCCTCGCCCCTTGTCGTGCATCTGATGAGAAATATCGAGGCGCGCAAGAAGACCGAAAAATTGACCAGAGAGATCATTGATCGTGTCGCGGATCTGACTGGAAGAGAAGCGAACGATGCGTTGAGCCGGAGTCCCTCGTCGAATCCGTCGAGGCACCTCACAAGCCAGGAAGCGAACATTCTCAGATCCCTAGCCCGTGGAAGAAATACCAGTGAAATCGCCAAGGAGTTTCACATCAGCCCGGCAACGGTTCGTAATCACGTCCAGCATCTGCTGCAGAAGCTACAATGTCACACGCGTTTGGAGGCAGTGATCAGGGCCGCCCGAGAGGGGTTGATCTAGCTAGGCGAGTCAGAGCCCTTGCGTTTCCACCAGAAGGCGGTACAGTTCGCGGCGCATCTCCTCAAGATCGGATCTCCGGGCAGGGTCGCTGGCCAGATTGCTCATCTCAGTGGGATCATTCGCGAGGTCGTACAGCTCTTCCACCTCATCGAGATTCGGGTATCGCACATATTTCCAGCGCTCTGTGCGTACGCCCTGCATCGAAGGTGTCGGAGCGAACCGAGGCTCGTACAAATACTCGTAGAGCCACGAGTCTCGCAGGCTCTGCCGCTCCCCTGTTAGAAGCGGCTTCCAGGATAGTCCCTGCGGGTTCATTTCCTCTGGCGCTGCCACTCCAGCCAAGTCCAAAATACTCGGTGCGAGGTCGATGTTCAGCGTCATCGCATCGACCGTCGTTCCGCCTTCGATCAGTTTGGGGTAACGAACCACAAACGGGATCCGGATCGACTCCTCGTAGGCGGCGCGCTTGTTAAGGAATCCGTGCTCACCGAAGAAGAATCCGTTGTCTCCGGCGAAGATTACGACGGTGTTATCGAGTTGCCCGATCTCTTCGAGAGTTTTGAGAATCTTGCCCAAACCCTCGTCGACGGACTTTAGCGTACGCTGCGTTTCACGGACATACTCGGTGAGCGATCCGTCATAGCGAGTAAGTCCCCCATCGACTCCGGTACGGCTCTTGCGGCGGGCAGCTTGCCAAGCGGGCTTATCGTCATAGTCATCGTCGTAGCTTGAAGGGCGGGGATATTCGGCGTCCTCGTAAAGCTTCTCGTGGCGCGGCGCAGGGGTGCGGGGATTGTGGACGGCCTTATGAGAGAGATATGCCACGAACGGCTTGTCGCCCCGCTGCCCAATCCAATCGCTCGCATAGTCGCTGAGTAGGTCGTTAGTGTAACCGCGCACAACAGCTCGCGATCCGTCGATGTTTAACTCCGGGTCGAAGTAAGGGCCTTGGCCTTTGAAGCTGACCCAACGGTCGAAGCCTGGCCGCGGTTCGTCCTTGTCGTAACCCATGTGCCACTTACCGAAGAACCATGTCTCATAGCCAGCCTCTTGCAGAACTCGCGGAAACGTCCATGCGGTCGGTCGAATGTCCCCGAAGTTGTCTCGAACGCCGTGGGTGTGGGCGTACTGACCCGTAAGAAAGGAGGCGCGGCTCGGTGAGCACAGCGAAGTCGTCACGAAGGCGTTAGAGAACCGAGCTCCTTCGCGGACGAGTCGATCCATGTGGGGTGTCTGTGCGAACGGATGGCCGGTAGCGCTGAGCGAGTCCCAACGCTGGTCGTCGGTCAAGACGAATACAAAGTTCGGCCGCCCGTCAATCCCCTGGGCCCGGAGGGCTGAGGATGCGCTCGCGGCAAGAGTTCCGAGAAGAGTTCTCCGTGTGAAATGCATGTTTGATCCCGGCGACAGTATAGCTGCCCCGGCATTCTCACAACAGCGAAAATGATAACGCCTACTTAACGGTTCACTCATCGCCTACCGGTGTTTGCGATGGTCTGCCGGAATCTCTCCCACAAGAAGCCCAGCGCATTCGCACCCTGCCACGCCAACAACAACGCACGATTCTGAGCCTGGCGCACCACACCGCCTTCGACCGTCGGCGTCAACCAGTTGTTCAGATTTGCATGGAAAGACACGTGATCCGAAAACTTGCCCGATCCCCGATCGGCCCGCGTCCGGTGATACTTCGCAGCCCCTCTCCCATAGCGAAAATGCTGCTGGCAAAACGACGCAAGCGTCAGCTCATGAGCATGTCGCACCACCGCGTTCGCTACGTAATGCATTGGTCGGGCGTCCCATAGCCAGCGGTCACAGAATTACCGATCTTCTGAGGCAAACCAGAACGAGGGATCAAAGCCGCCAAGACTGGCAAAATCCGCGGCCCGTAATGCCATGTTGTTCGACGCCAGAAAACTCGCCCGATCGGGTTGGCCGTTGTAATGGCTATAGACGATCGCCTGAATCAGCTGACTCGCTTCCGAGCAGCGGTTCCCGTCGATCGCGTTGATGGTCCGACCACCAACCAAGGCTCCCGGCGATGCATCGAGCGCCTCGTTGAGAGCCGACAGCCATCCCGGGGTCGGGAGACAATCGTCATCCGTAAACGCCAAGTAGCGGCCTCGAGCGCAAGCCGCACCCGCGTTGCGGGCCGCCGCGGGGCCCGCTTGAGGCTGCTCCACAACCCGAGTTGCGATCGGCGACTCGACCTCCGCAACCACCGCCTCAAGGCCTTGTCCCTCTCCATCGGCGACGACGATCACCTCAAAGGCATCAAGCGGGAAATCCGTCTGCGAGATTGCTTCAAGCGCACTCCGCAACTTTTGGGGCCGATTGCGTGTAGGAACGATGACGGAGAACTCGAGCCGGCAAGTAACGGATTCTTCCGTACTCATCACGCGTCACTCCCCAACTTCGCTTGGAGCGGGTTCGGCGTAAACAATGCGTCGCGGTCCGCTTCGGTAATGTGGTCCACCCGCCGCAGTTCCAACGATGCGATCCGGTCCATCGTGTCGCCCGCGCCAATCGCATAGCCGACAAATTGCCCCACGCCGTCGAGACTCAGCCCTAGGACTAGATGCGGAAGCGTGCCGAGAAACGTTGTCATCGACCGTGGCGCCGCGAAGTACTCGCCCGTTATTCGAACGAGGCGCACCATCGGTATCAGCGGGCTCGCGACCGCGTAGACCAAACGCCGTCCCAGCGACCAACCTTTGCGCCGCTCCGAGGCAAATACACGCCCCTGCATGTGCTGCACACCAAACCAAGACGACAACCGAGAAAAATTCACGTGCGCCGTGCGAGCCTGTGCCGCGAGGTAGAGCTTTTTCCCCTTGTTGCCCAAATCGTAGTGCAACACGGTCTCTGCTTGTAGCCAATCCGCGAGCGAGTCCCCGTATGCCAGCAGCACGCTCTTCTTATAACTGCTGTTGTGCCCCGGCAGTAGCTCAACTTCGCCTGACTCACAAGGCTCCGACCAAGGCGAGTAACCGATCAAGAAATCCGCACGGCTTACGGCACTCTCGGGATTCGCATTGCCGACTTGAGGGCCAACCACAGCCCAGTTGTCCCGATGCGCCGTGACCAATGCTTCTGCCCAGCCCGGCTCGGGGAAACAGTGGTCCTCCCCAAGAGCAATAATTTCTGCTGCCGCGTGCCGGACACCGGTTGCATTCGATTCACCCATAGAAACGAACGAATCGATGATCACCAGTTGAACTCCATGAAGCCGATTCCGTAACGGAGCAACCCACCAGGGTTCATCCTGGGCGGGTCCTACCAGCACCAGCTCAATCTCTGGGCAGATCGTCTGATCGACCAAACGACAGATTGTCTGCTCCAGCGATTCGAGTGAGCCCATCGTGGAGAGAATCACGGAAATTGACGGTTGCGTACCCATCACTTTCTCGTTGAGGGCCTTGGGATGTCGGCGGAAGACAACAGTTCCTTGAGGTCGCAAACGACTTGGACGGCCGCACGGGCATCCTCCAAGCTACACGACGGTGGCGCACCTTCTCGCACCGTTTTCGCGAATTGCAACCACTGTCGCTGGTAGCTCTCGATGTATGCTCCACCACGTCGAGAAGTCTGCAATAGAGCGGGGAAACGTCGTGCCTGCTGCTTGAGTTGCTTCAGACGTGCGCCCATCCCTCCACCAAAGTCCGACGTCGAGAACTGCACAAGGCTGTCGGCCTGATAGAGCGAAAACCGCAACCGACCACGGTCACCAAACACCTCCACTTCGTTCGAGTCAGCCGTGCGCTGGCACAGAGCCGTGGAGCAAACCGCTCCATCGTCGAGTACCCCTTGCAGCGCTACCGCCTGGTCGTCGGAAGTTTCCGAAAAACTCATCGCCGCACTAGCGGTCACTTCCCGTCCGGTCAGAAACCGCCAAAGGTCGATGTGGTGAATGCCCAATTCCGTCAGAGCGCCGCCGCCCATCTCGCGTCGCTTTCTCCACTCAGGCATCTCTCGCCCCAAGTTGAAACCAGCGGTCCAGACACTACGCACGAGCTGGACGCGACCCAGATCACCCGCCGCGATAGTGGCCTGTGCCTCTTCAACCAGTCGATGGCAACGCAGATTGTGCCCCACGACCGCCGGTGTCCCATGCTCGGTGGCGGCCGCCATGATGCGGTCGCACTCTTCCACGCTCAGCGCTAGCGGCTTTTCGATGAATGTCGGCTTCCCCGCTGCCAGTGCCGCGATGGCGATATCAGTATGGTGCGGCACCGGGGTACAGATCGCCACGGCTTCAACTTCCGGGTCCGCGATCAATTCACGGTAGTCCGCGTACGTTTTCGATATCCCAAACTGCTCTCGAACGCTCTCAAGTGCCGCCGCGTCAATATCGCAGGCAGCAACCGCTTGGATATCTGGAATCGACGAGAGGGCAGGGAGATGAAGGGCCGTGGTCGCACGACCACAACCGATGAAGCCGATAGCCAACATTCTGTCTATATAGGTCCTTTGGAGGAGGTGCCAGTATACCGTGTGCGTTTTCGATCCGATTCCCCAAAAAAGCGGCAAGAGATGGCGGCGACAGCGGCGGAGTGCTGGTAATTAAGCGCTGCGGCTGGCTCGGGGGATGGCGGAGGCTGAACGAATGGCCCCGCAAGATGCTGGAAAGTCATATTCCAGCTGAACGATTTAGTGTTTATGGTGCATCGACCGGTTGAGCTGGCAGGAGTTGTAGAAAGTTACTCGCGGAAGGCCGATTCGAGACTAAGATTCTGGCGATATCTACTGTTCCCGATCCCGGAACTCTTCGTACCAGTTCTCAACTACGCGGATCGTGGGAGGGGATACATCTATGTCGCCGCCATCGACAGGCGCAACCGTAACGAACCGTTGGCCGTCGGCGGAGACGTCGTATAGCGGCGCACCTCCACCTTGGAGATCTGGCGACTCAAATAGTCGTTGTGGCTGCCCCAGCGTAAACCGTGGCTCGGTCGCGACGGAAACCGCCATCAGTCCCCCTTGGCCTTCCACGTAGTACAACTCCTTGCCGTCGCCGCGCCAGCGCGGTTGCGTTCCACCAATCACCGACGCCAGCGACCTCCCAGCGCCGTCAGGAAACGGCCGTACATAGATCTCGGGTCTCCCGGAATCACTAGAAATGTAAGCCAAAAAGCGCCCGTCTGGCGAAAGTTTCGGAACGCGCTCGACGGCGGGCGTACTGAGAAAGGTGGTTGGCTCGGGAGCGTCGCCGTTCGTCTGTAGCTCCAGGTAGCGGATATCCACCCCCGAATCGGAGCTGCTCTCCTGGTACACCAAATACCGGCCGTCGCGCGACCAGTCGGGATCGCTGCCCGCCCCCTCAACCAGAACGACCGCCTCGCCCGTTCCGTCAGCAGCCTTGCGCGTGATGCTGGTTCCGCGGATCTGGTAGGTGATGTCCTCACCGGACCGTGACCAGGTCGGTGAGCCCTCATTCCCCTCATCAAACGTCAACCGAGTCTTGGTGGAGCGGGTCAGATCGTGAACCCATATGTCCCTGTCCCCACTCTCACTGGAGGACACCGCTATCCGCTGGCCGTCGGGTGAGATGGCAGGGTTTGCCATGCGCGGCTGTGGTTGACCGACGGTCTCAAGCAGATTCCCCTCGCGGTCCCGCCAGACCAGAGTCCAGCTAGTAGCACTCCCGGCATCGTCGCGATAGGCCAGCGTGCCGTTGTGCGAGACTGTGGCGGACAAACCGGCTGTGCTGATCGGAAACGCGTCCGCGGTTGGCTCAAGGGTCTCTAAAGAGAAAGGCCATGCCCACAATCCGCGTTCAGAGTTGTCGGGGGGACCGTGGATCAAGTACCCGTCCTGCGAGTAGATAGCCCGGCTACCGGGACCGAGTTCGCGACGTTCCCCAGTCTCCAAGTTCAACACCGCCACCCAGCCCTCGGAGGGGCCTGTGGACGCTCTGTAGAGAAGCGCCGCAGGCCCGCTGCCCGTTGGCAGGAAATGAGGGTAAACGGACATGGGCCGAGGACTGTCGCCGGAGTCGAACAGCAACTCTGGCTGGCCACCGCGGGCGGCGACCTCATAGAGCCGCAGGCCAGAGGAAAATACAATACGCTCACCGTCGGGGCTCCAGGTTCCTCCTAAGAAACCTGTGGTGCCGCCTGTCGGCAACTCACAGAGCGTGATCGGACTGGCACCGTTGGTCGAGATACTCTTCAATTCGAAGCTGCCACCGCCAACACCAAATCCGATCGACGAGCTGTCCGGCGACCAGAAGCCATAAATCGCTCCCGCTGTGCCAGGCAATTTACGTGCGGACTCGTCGCTGAGTGATCGCAGCCAGAGACGGCGGTCGTCGGTGCTCCCGTCCGCATAGAGGATGTACTTGCCGTCCGGGGAAATGCTCGCCTCACGGAGGCCCTCTGGAGCGAACGAGAAGCGCGTCACAGTTCGCTCTGGCGGAGCCTGGGTGAAAAGGACCGCCGTCACACCGAGGAAAGCGATGGCAAGCACTGCCGCCAGGCCGCGCTCTAAACGTTGGCGACCTCGTCGAACCACAACCGCATCAGGCGGCAACGCTTCAGCGGGTGCCACCGTCTGTCCCGCCGTCATCGTTGCCGGGACGGCGCCTGTTAGATTCGTGGTCCGCAGAATCGTTGATCGGCCCGACTTGAGTTTCTCTGCGAGAGTGCGTAGTTTGCGGGAGACCTCTTGGGCAGTGCCGGTACGATCATCGCGATCCTTGGCCAAGCATTCGCCGACGATGAACTCCAACTCCATCGGCACACCCGCTCGAATCGACGTCAGCGGAGCAAATTCTTCGTGGACGATCTCGTAGAGCAGCGCCTGGTCGTACTGACCTTGGAAAGGACGCTGGCCGGAGACCATCTCATACAGCACGCAGCCGAGCGCCCAGATGTCGGTGCGACTATCGACCTCCATGCCTTGGGCATGCTCGGGCGACATGTAAGCCACGGTTCCCATCGCCGTATTGGTCTTGGTCAACCGTGACGCTTCTGTCAGTCGGGCCAAGCCAAAATCCATGACCGTGGCGCGGCCTTTGGAGTCCACCATGATGTTGGCGGGTTTGATATCGCGGTGGAAGATGCCTTTCTCGTGAGCGGCTTCAAGGCCGTCGGCAGCTTGACGTGCAATTTCGAGAGCGTCTTTGAGCGTGAGCGGTCCCTGGGCGATTCGAGCTTCGAGTGACTCGCCCTCCAAGAAGGCCATCGCGATGAAGGTCTTTCCGTCTACCTCTGCGATCTCGTAGACGGTGCAGATGTTGGGGTGGTCCAGCGCGGCGGCGGCTTTCGCTTCGCGCAGGAAGCGTTCTTTGGCGTCTTCATCGTCGAGTAGGTGTTGGGCGAGGAACTTGAGGGCGACGGTGCGTTCGAGGGTGGTGTCCGCGGCTTTGTAGACGACACCCATGCCGCCCTCGCCGAGTTTGGCGACGATCTTGTAACGGCCAATCGTGGAGCCGATGACGATGATGGGGGGATTGTAGCTTAGAACCGCTCCCTGACGTTCACGGTTCGAATGGAGGGGCAAAGCCGGGCCGTTTGCTCATGCGGTCGATGTGGCACACGCCTTTTTGCACCGATGCTGTCCGTCCTTGGGCCCTTGCTCCTTGTGAGCAAATGAAGCCACGTTGTAAAATCGAAGAGGTCCTGCATGGGCCGTGGCTCGTTTCTCTTTTATCGATGAAGCCTACTCAGGAGTCGGACGGCATCGCCTCCGTGCTTGCCTCGCAGCCGGAGAGCGCCGAACTGTTGCCGGATCACTCCCCTGATCCTGGCCGCGCAGCCTTTGGGCTCGACATTCATATCTGGATCCGCGACATCTTCGTCTCGCTCGCCATTGCCGCTGTCGTCATCGTCTTCCTCTACCAGCCGGTAAAGGTCGAGGGCACCAGCATGATGCCCTGGCTCGAAGATCAAGAGCGCATCTTCGTCAACAAGTTCGTCTACAACTTCGACGAAGTCGGCAGAAGTGATGTGATCGTCTTCCGTTTTCCACTCGACCCGCGCAAGTCCTATATCAAGCGAGTCGTAGGTGTGGAGGGTGACATGGTGGAGATCATCGCGGGTCAGCTCTTCGTCAATGGCGCTCATGTCGACGAGTGGTATGTGCCGAGCGAGTATCAGGTCAGCTCGAGCCACGCCGCCATTGAGGTTCCAACAGACCATCTCTACGTCCTCGGCGATCATCGCAACACCTCAAATGACAGCCGCGTGTGGGGCACCGTGCCGCTGTCATCCGTGACAGGCAAGGCAGTCTTCGCCTACTGGCCTCTCGACCGCTTCGGAGTATTGGAATGAGTTTTGCAGCTCTGCTGGCCCTGGAAGACGGACGCGTCTTTCGAGGAAGGGGTGTAGGTACGCCTGCCGAGCGTGCCGGCGAAGTCGTCTTCAATACCGGCCTCACTGGCTACCAAGAGATATTCTCAGACCCGTCCTATACCGGTCAGATTGTGGTGCTGACCTATCCGCAGATCGGCAACTACGGCGTCAACGACGAAGATCGAGAGTCGCTGAAACCTTGCCTCGAAGGATTGGTCGTTCGAGAGTTCTCACCGATAGCCTCCAATCGCCGATCTCAGCAACCAGCGGACGAGTATCTGTCCGAAGCGGGTGTGCCGATCATCGACGGCATCGACACGCGGGCACTCGTTCGGCATCTGCGCGAGCACGGTGCCATGCGTGGAGTGATTTCATCGCTGGACCTCGACCCCGACAGCTTGATTCAAAAGGCACGAACGATTCCGAACATGGCTGGGCGTGACTTAGCCTCCGCGGTGAGCACCAAGGAACGTTACGAGTGGACCGATCCGGTACCGGCGTCGTCTCCGTCCGAGCACATCACGACTGCCGAGGAGAAGTTCCACGTCGTCGCCTACGACTTCGGCATTAAGCACAACATCCTGCGCCAACTGCGCGGCATCGGGGCGCGAACGACCGTCGTCCCGGCTGGAACTTCCGCGGCGGATGTCCTTTCGCTCAAGCCCGACGGCGTTTTTGTCTCGAACGGCCCCGGCGACCCAGAGCCGCTGCAGGCACAGGCCAAGAATATCCAAGGGGTTATCGGACGAGTACCGGTTTTCGGAATCTGCCTCGGGCATCAAGTGCTTGCGCTCGCCTCTGGTGCCAAGACTTTCAAGCTGAAGTTCGGTCATCACGGTTGCAACCACCCGGTACGCAACGAGCTGACTGGCAAGGTCGAGATCACGTCACAAAATCACGGTTTTGCAGTGGATCCCGATTCGCTGCCCTCAGCCGAGATCGAGCTGACGCACATCAATCTCAACGACCAAACATTGGAAGGTTTCCGCAGCCGCAAAGATCCGATGTTCTGTGTGCAATACCACCCCGAAGCGGCACCAGGTCCACACGACTCGGCCTACCTGTTCCAAGAGTTCCGCGAATTGATGGAAGGCCAACGCTAACGGCTGTGTACTGCTGATCGACGATGCCAAAACGGACCGACATTCACAAGATCATGATCATCGGCTCCGGCCCAATCGTGATTGGCCAGGCTTGCGAATTTGATTATTCCGGTACGCAGGCCTGCAAGGCGCTACGAGACGAGGGCTACGAAGTCGTACTCGTCAACTCCAACCCGGCGACGATCATGACTGACCCGGAGCTGGCCGAGCAGACCTACGTCGAGCCGCTTACCGTCGAATACCTTCGCGAGATCATTGAGAAAGAACGACCCGATGCTTTGCTTTCGACGGTCGGCGGCCAGACCGGTCTGAATGCCTCCCTCGCGCTCGCCGATGCAGGCATTCTCGAAAAGTTTGGCGTGGAAATGATCGGCGCGAACCGAGACGCTATTAATAAGGCCGAGGACCGTCAACAGTTCAAGGCGGCAATGACCAAGATCAGTCTCGACACGCCGAAATCACTCTTGGTTACAGATCTCGAAGCGGGCCTGGAGTTCTCGGACGAAATCGGATATCCGACCATCTTGCGCCCCAGCTTTACGCTCGGTGGTTCGGGCGGCGGCATCGCCTACAACCGCGAAGAGATGGTCGAGTTGCTGCGAATTGCGCTTGAGATTTCTCCGGTCCATGAAGTGCTCGTCGAAGAGAGCGTCCTCGGCTGGAAAGAGTACGAGATGGAGGTGATGCGCGACGTCGCCGACAACTGCATCATTATCTGCTCGATCGAAAACTTCGACCCGATGGGCGTCCATACCGGTGACTCGATCACGGTCGCGCCAGCGCAGACACTGACGGATCGCGAGTATCAGTTCATGCGCGACGCTTCGCTCGCGTGCCTGCGCGAGATTGGCGTTGATACGGGGGGATCGAACGTTCAGTTTGCGATCGACCCGAAGACCGGCCGCCAGATCATCATTGAGATGAACCCGCGCGTCTCGCGCAGCTCGGCCTTGGCGTCGAAGGCAACCGGATTCCCGATTGCGAAGATAGCCGCGAAGCTGGCTGTCGGCATGCGGCTCGATGAGATCGCCAACGACATCACGAAGAAGACACCGGCTTGCTTTGAGCCGTCGATTGACTACGTTGTCGTCAAGGTTCCCAAGTGGCAATTCGAGAAATTCCCCGGTGCTGAGCCCGTCCTCGGCATTCAGATGAAGTCGATCGGCGAAGTGATGGCGATTGGCTCGACGTTTAAGCACGCACTTTGGAAGGCGATCCGCAGCTTGGAGACAGGTCGCAAGCCGGGTACCGATGTCTTCGACCCAGATCTAGTACGCAGCCGCTTGATCACGCCAACGCCGGAGCGACTCAGCTATCTCCGCTATGCGCTCGCACAAGGCATGACGGTCGAAGAGGCGCACGACCTCACTAAGATCGACCCTTGGTTCCTTGAGCAGTTGCGCGAAGCGATCGATTTTCAGGGCACTCTCGGGGACGACACTCTTGAGACCGTCTCGGACGAAAATCTGCGTCAGGCGAAGCGCTACGGCTTCTCCGACGATTGTTTGAGCCGACTATGGGGCGTGACCGAAGCTGCGGTCCGCGAGAAGCGCAAGGAGGCGGGCATCAACGCCGTCTACAAGCGAGTCGATACGTGTGCAGCCGAATTCGAGAGCTTTACTCCCTACCTCTACTCTGTGTACGAGGACGAGTGCGAAGCCGAGCCGACCGAACGCAAGAAGGTCATGATCTTGGGCTCCGGCCCCAACCGTATCGGGCAGGGGATCGAGTTTGATTACTGCTGTTGCCACGCCTCATACGCACTGCAGGAGATGGACTATGAGTCGATCATGGTCAACTGCAACCCCGAGACGGTTTCCACTGATTACGATACGGCTGACCGACTGTACTTCGAGCCGCTAACGCTGGAGAACGTGCTCAATATTGTCGAGACCGAGAAGCCGGACGGAGTCATCGTGCAGTTTGGCGGACAGACGCCGCTGAACTTGTCTCTGCCGCTCAAGGCGAACGGCGTTCCGATCGTCGGTACCGACCCAGAGTCGATCGACCTGGCCGAAGATCGCGACCGCTTTGGTCGCCTGATGGAGCAGCTCGACATTCCACAGCCCCCAGGTGGGATGGCGACGTCGGTCGAAGGTGCATTAGAGGTTGCGCAGGACCTCGGCTACCCCGTGCTGGTCCGCCCGAGCTACGTACTGGGCGGACGCGCGATGGTGATTTGCTATAGCGCGGCGATGATCGAGAGCTACATGCGCGAAGCGGTGGCCTACTCCTCGCAAGATCGCCCGATCTTGATCGATCGCTACTTGGAGAATGCGACCGAAGTCGATGTGGATGCGTTGTGCGACGGCGAGGACGTCTTGATCGCGGGCATCATGGAGCACATTGAGGAGGCTGGCATTCATTCCGGCGATAGCTCCTGCGTGCTGCCAGCTATGACAATCGGAGAAGAGCAACTCCAGACGATTCGCGACTACACGGTCAAGGCGGCCAAGGCACTCAACGTCGTTGGTTTGATGAATGTGCAGTACGCCATCTCCGCCGACGGCAAGGTGTATGTAATCGAGGTCAACCCGCGTGCGTCGCGTACAGTGCCGTACGTCAGTAAGGCCACCGGCTTCCCGGTGGCCAAGATCGCCGTGCAGCTGATGATGGGCCGCAAGCTGGCGGACATGCCCGAGCTGCCAAAGGGTATTCTGGTGCCGCACAAGGTGTGCGTGAAGTCTCCGGTCTTCCCGTTCAACAAGTTCCCTGGCGTCGATCCGATTCTTGGACCGGAGATGCGTTCTACTGGTGAGGTGATGGGCGTCGGCGAAACGTTTGGCGAGGCATTCTCGAAGGCGCAATTGAGTGCGGGCAACCCGCTGCCCGATGACGGCGCGTTGTTCATGAGCATCGGTGCCGAGCAGAAGGACGAGGCGGTCGAGATCGCCAAGAAATTTGCAGCGATGGGATTCGAGCTGTTCGGTACACGCGGTACCGCGGAGAGGATGCGTGCAGCCGGGTTGGACGCGAAGGTTGTCTTCAAGGTCAACGAGGGTCGTCCCAACGTGGTCGATCTGATCAAAGACGGCAAAGTGAGCTTGATCATCAACACTCCAGCCGGAGCAAGCGCATTCGAAGACGAGAGGGCGATTCGTCGAGCGGCGGCGGCGCAAGTGATTCCTTGTATCTCGATGCTGACTGCGGGGCGTGCTGCGGCGGATGGAATCGCCGCGAAACGCGACCAGGCGATCCAGGTTATGTCGCTCCAGGAATTGCACCAGGGGTAAACGATTTCTCCGACGGCGTTTGTGACGCTACCAAGACGCTTGTTATCATGGCGCGAACCACTATGCGCCTTTTCTTGCTCTCGTACCTGTTGCTGCTGCTTGCTGCCTGTGGGGCTACGCCCGATCCGCCGAACATCGTCATCGTCATTACTGACGATCAAGGCTATGGTGATCTGAGCAGCCACGGGAACCCGATTCTCAAGACACCGAATCTCGACCAACTTCGGAACGAGACCGTACGGTTGACCGACTATCACGTCGCTCCGACTTGTTCGCCAACTCGTAGCGCTTTGTTGACAGGGCATTGGACGAACCGCACGGGAGTCTGGCACACGATCATGGGCCGGTCGATGTTGCGGGAGAACGAGGTCACGATGGGCCAGGTCTTCCAGGATGCTGGCTACGCCACGGGCATGTTTGGCAAGTGGCACCTCGGTGACAACTATCCGTTCCGTCCAGAAGATCGCGGCTACGGCGAAGTGATGCGGAATGGTGGCGGTGGCGTGGGCCAGACACCAGATATTTGGGACAACGCCTATTTCGACGGCAGCTATTTCCATAACGGCGAGCGCGAATCGGTCAAAGGCTTCTGCACCGACGTCTGGTTCGACTATGCCAAGCGGTTCATCACTGCTCAGAAGCAGGCGGGGAAGCCTTTCTTGGCCTACATTGCGACTAACGCGCCGCACGGTCCGATGCATGCGCCGGAGTCGTCGAGCGCGCCTTACAGCGACCTGCCGGTTGACGTGGCCAATTTCTACGGGATGATCGCCAACATCGACGACAACGTCGGCGAGCTGCGGACGTTTCTCGAAGAGGAGGGGCTGGCTGAGAACACGATCTTTATCTTCACCACGGACAACGGTTCGACAGGTGGCAGGAACTTTGGTTCGCTCTTCAACGCTGGGATGCGCGGGAAAAAGGGAAGTGAGTATGACGGCGGCCACCGCGTGCCTTTCTTCATTGATTGGCCCGCGGGCGGAATCACCGGCGGTCGCGACGTAGAGGAGATCGCTGCCCATGTCGACGTGTTGCCGACGTTGATCGATTTGGCCCAAGTGCCAGGGCCGGAAGGCGTGCGGTTTGATGGCGTCAGTATCCGCAGACTTCTTGAGGGGCATGATCCAGAGGGCGTGGACAGGATTCTGATCACCGATTCCCAGCGTGTAAAAGATCCGATCAAGTGGCGCAAGAGTGCCGTGATGACGAATCAGTGGCGATTGATCAACGGCGAAGAACTTTACGACATGCAGGCGGACCCGGGGCAGCAGATCGATGTAGCCGACGCGCAGCCTAAGGCGGTACAGCGACTGCGAGAGTTCTACGACGAATGGTGGACTGAGTTGGAGCCGACGTTCGCTGATGCTGCTGCCATCTACTTGGGGCACCCGGCCGAAAACCCGGCACGATTGACGGCCCATGATTGGATCACGACCGGATCGACGCCATGGAATCACGCGCATATTCGAGACGCTCTGGCGGGCGATGAGAATACAGGTTTCTGGAACGTCGAGGTCTTCGCTGATGGCGAGTATGAGTTTCGTTTGCGGCGCTGGCCTGACGTTGCCGATACAGCGATCGACGCGGGCTTGCCTCCAGGTGCAGACGTTCCGGGAGTGCTGGCGTGGCGAGCTCGGCCTGGCGTGGCGGTCGCCGTGACCAAGGCGACCATTGAAATCGGCGATCAGCATGCTGAGCGCGCAGTCGCACCAGGCGACAAAGAAGCGGTCTTTCGGCTCACGCTGGAGGCTGGTCGAGCGCAGTTGTCAACTCGCTTCGAGACGGCGGACGGCCAAGAGATCGGCGCGTACTACGCCTACGTTGAGAAGGTCGATTAGGGTCGCAATTGTCCCCAGGACGGCCGTGGTTGGTCAGAATTGTCCATCGAACGTCCATGGATGTCCGCCAATGTCCGCGATTGTCCGGCGAAATCGGTGTTAAGTTGTTGATTCTATTAGATGTGGACGCTTGAGACGGTGTCAGGGCGGACATATTCGGACATTTGCCAACGCGGGGCTGGCGGTCCATTCGATTTTGATTCGTTCGGATCTGCCGCTCAGCCGACACAGCGTCCACTCGGTCCCCTTCACTTTCTCGGGCAGAGAAGGCCTCCTGCCTGACCGCGAGCCAGAGATATTCTTGGCTCAGTTCGAAGGACTGATTACGCGATTTCTGCGAATGCGAGCAGGTTGGCCCGGCTGCTTTTTGGCATTTCATCCAACCAACTGGCTTCTGAATTCAGTGTTGCACGGCGGTGCAAGTTTTCTTGGGGCAAGAAGCAACGTGTTGGGCCGAGCACTGGCGTGGCGAACCTCGTCACTTCCTGCAAGCAGGTGTCGGCTCAACCGGTCGATGCAACACTTCGCCGAGAAATGAAAAGGTGAAGTGTGTGCGGAAGAAACAGAGGAAAAAGTAGGCGCGACGAAGTTACCCGGTGCCATCTGCGTGAGACATGTCGCGAGCCAATTTCTCCATACCGGGACCAATGTTTGGGGTAAACAGGGCTTCGATTTCGGATCTGTATTGTCCGGCAGACGGCCCCTTAAGGGTGATGTGCTGCGTCAAGCGCGTTCTCGAATCGCCTAACGCTTCGAAGGTTCATAAGACTAGGCTTGGTCGCAGCGCAAAGTCCCGAGTTAACATAGGTGCTGCAAGCCCAATCGGGTGATGCCTCGTAGTAGGACTTTCATTTGCGGCACAAAACGACCTCAAGGAATCGTCGGCTTCGTCTGCAAGCCGTGTGTGCTCTCGTGCTGTTTTCGGTTGTCGGGATAGCGTGGACAGCACGTCGCGTGTCGGCCCAGGCCACCGACAGCACGGTAACGGCGCTCGAAGTATCGTTCGAGCAGCATGTGAAGCCGTTCTTGACGCAGAACTGCACGGGATGCCACAACGCGGATCTACCGACCTCGGGCGTCCGTGTGGACCATCTCGACGCGGCGCTCGCGGATCGACAGCTTCGGCTGTGGGAAGTCGTACAAAAAAGGATCGTTGATGAGACGATGCCGCCAAAGGGTATGCCGCAGCCGACCAGCGCCGAGCGTCAGCGGATAGACGAGTGGATCACTCAGGCCCTGGATGTCGCTCGCTCTCGTCCCCCGCTGAAGAATGGCATCGTGCGGCGTCTGACGGTTGCGCAGTATCGCAACTCCCTTCGAGACTTATTGCTACTGGACGACGATTTGACGGACGCACTTCCCCCAGACGCCGTCTCGAAAGATGGATTCGTGAACAATGCGGAGACGCTGCAACTGTCGCCATTACTGATGGAGGCCTACTTTGAGGTTGCTGAAGAAGCGCTCAATCGATCCATCGTCAATCCAGACTCGAAGCCCTCGATCCAGAACTTCCGCGTCGACTTCGGCGCGTCGGTCAATCCCGACCCGCTAACCGAAAAGTTAATTCTCGGGGCCGGTAGCAGGCTCCTCGACACTGCGGACTACATGGTTACGCAGCTGACGCCGAGTAAGCCATTCGCGTTCGATCCGTTTCGAATGCGCACCAAGTACCGGTTTATCGAAGGCTACCAGGGAAACGCCACGGTTCGTGGCTGGAGAGATTTCGACAGCATCTATCACGCGGTGTTCGCCGATTTTCGCGGTAGCAGCGGCTATCCCAAGGGAAGCGCTTACAGCACGGTGCCTGAGGGTCTCTTGCTGAGGCCAGCCATCCCCAGTGACGAGTTGTTCGGGAGCGATGGCACTTACGGGCCAAAGGCGAACTTTAAGATCTCGTTGCGCGAACTACCGGATCACGGGCGCTTTCGAATCACCGTCACGGCGGCGAAGTACAACGACGGCCTGATGCTCGATCGGACCGACCCGGTGCAATCCGCCGATGCCCTGGAAACTGTAATTACCAGTCACGAACCAGAAACTCCGCAAACGGTGGAGATCGACAAGGCAGGTGTTTACCAGGTTGATATCTACGAAGTGCCGCAAAGTGTGCCGTCGGTCGCCGATGGGTCGAGACTCGGCGAAGAGCTAGCTGGGTCATGGCCGTTTGACACGGACACGGCCGGCCGTTTTGAAGGCGATGCGCAGCTCATCGATTCGCCGTTTGGCAAGGCCTTGTCGCTCGACGGCAATGGTGACTCAGTAGTCGTTCCTCATCACGAAGGCATGAACGTTGGCGAAGGCGATTTCACGGTGGCAGCGTGGATTCACCCAGCTCAGTTGCGCGGAGCTGGACTCGTCGTTCTCGGTGCCTATGACCAGATGCCCGGCTGGCGGCTGGAGATGTCTGGCAACAAAGGTGCCCTGCGTATCTCGACGGTCGGCCCAGACAATCAAGCCAACGGGACGGTAACGTCACCGCCAGGAGCGGTCCGTGCCCGTGCATGGCAACATGTGGCGGCCGTCATGCGGCGCGGGGAGAAGGAAGCGCGACTCTATGTCAACGGCTATCCCGTAGCGATCGGGGAGGTTGGCGCGGCGAACCTAGACAATCCCGATGTTGCTCTCCATATTGGACGCGTATCGTACCAGCAATACTTTCGCGGCCAACTCGATGAGGTGCGCGTCTACAGACGAGCGCTAGAAGAAACAGAACTACAGGCGCTCTTGGAGCCCGGCCGGGCGCTCGCACTGCCTCCTCCTGAACTGCCCCAAGACGTGACTTTGACACTGGGTGACCGGGAATTCTCAGGCACGCTACAACAGCCCGCCTTCCTTGCGGTACGGCTAGAGGCGGGGGCGTTGCGAGTCGACGTCCAACGCACGGGTCTGCGGGAACTGGACCGCATCGTGTTGACTCCACTTGCTGCTGACCATGATGTCGCTGAGCGCGTTCGCACTTTCGAGAAACAGGTACCGCGACTGGGCGTGCATCTCGGCCTGCGTCGCGATTGTGGCAGCACATTCGCTCCCGTTGGTTCGCCGCAATCGGTGGCCAGCAATCAGCTCACCCAATTCGTGTTTGAGGGAGCGATCAGCGATTTCCCTAGTCCGGATGTCGAAGAGGGCAATGTCAACTATCTAGCGGGCTTCCGTGAAATCGCCGTCCGTAGCGAGTACACCGACGGTCGAGACATGCCGCGGTTGGTGGTCCGCTCGGTTGAGTTCGAGGGACCGCTCCACGGGACATGGCCACCGCCGTCGCATCAGAAGATTTTTAGTGATTTCGAACGCAAGGCCGACACATCGGCGTATGCGCGAGAGATCATTCGCGGATTCGCCACGCGTGCCTACCGCCGTCCGATTAGCGCTGCGGAAGAGTCGGCACTGATGGCGGTGTTCGAGAGATCACTCGAAGAAGAAGGCGGTTTTCAGAGAAGCGTGAAGGAAGCGCTGCAAGTCGCGCTGACGTCACCGCAGTTCTTGTTTATGGTTGAGGCGAGCCGCACGCCTGAAGCCGAGCCGATTGATGATCATGAGTTGGCTTCCAAGCTGTCGTATTTCTTGTGGAATGCTCCGCCCGATCGCACGACGTTGAATCTGGCCGCCACGGGCTCGCTCCGGGAACAGTTGGATGCGGAGGTTGGACGGATGGTCGACGACCCGCGATTCTCGCAGTTCATCGAGGAGTTCACGTCCCAGTGGTTGAGTCTTGAGAAGTTTGACGTGCTTGAGCCAGACCGGGTGCAGTTTCCGGCGCTCACGCGCGACATGCGTATACAGCTGCGGAAGGAACCGGTCGAATTTCTTCGCTACTTGATTCGCAACAACCTGCCGGTGCGGAACTTGGTTGAGTCCGATTTCGTCGTGGCGAACGAGGTTGTCGCGAGCTACTACGACATGGCTGGCACGACCGACAGTGGTTTTGAGTTTGTTCCGATCGTGCATGGTCGATCTGAACTTGGTGGTGTTCTCACGCAGGCGGCGCTCATGGCCGGACTGTCGGACGGACGGGAATCGAATCCTGTGAAGCGAGGCGCGTGGCTGGCGCGTAAGATCGTTGCGGAGCCTCCGGACGATCCTCCTCCGAATGTGCCGGACCTAGCAGCGGATGCAGAGGGCCTCTCGCTTCGTGAGCGGCTCGAACAGCATCGCAGTCTGCCCGGCTGCATGCAATGTCACACGAAAATTGATCCGTGGGGCGTCGCTCTCGAAGAGTTCGACGCCGGTGGACGGCTGAAGCAGCAGTCCGTGGACGCGCGATCCGTATTGCCCGACGGTACCGAGGTGTCAGGCGTAAACGAGCTGAAGCGGTATCTCAGTCAAGATCGCATCGACCAGGTAGCGTTCAGTGTTCTCAAGCATCTTGCCATATATGCGAATGGTCGAAGTCTGACGTACAATGAGCTCAACTTTTTGAAAGAAGACGGGTTAAGATTGAGGGCGAGCGGCTACCGAATGCAGGACATGATGAGGTACGTCGTCAACAGCAAGCTGTTCCTTGAGAAGTAGTAGGGAACAAAACAGTGATTTCGGAGACTTCGATGAGACCTGCGCTAAAGATCGACCGGCGAGCTTTCCTCCAAGGTATGGGAGGAGTGGCACTCGCTTTGCCAGCTCTCGACGCCATGGGCGCCGAAGTTACCGAGCAGGCTCCTCGACGATTTTGTGCTCTCTACACCGCGAATGGTATGTCACTCCCGAGGGCGGAGAACGCTCTCGCCGAGTGGAGCTGGTTTCCCACCGCCGAGCGCGATGGCGAATTCGTCTTTGGCAAGTCGACCGAACCGCTGAGCCCATTCCGGCAGCAACTCAGCTTCATGGGCGGACTTTACCACCCGAGCGGTCCAAAGTCTGACCCGCATACCTGTTCAGACATGTGGCTCACGGGCGCGCCGTTGTACAATCCGCAGCGGGCGGTCTACAACTCGGTCGGACTCGATCAAATTGTGGCACTGCACACCAAGCAGTACTGTAGGCAACCATCATTGGTGCTGTCGATCGATGCTGGTACCGGCTTCCTGTCTCGAACGGGTACGATCGCCTATAGTCTCGAAGGCAGGCCGATTCCGGCGGAGAACAATCCCCGTCGCATATTCGACCGTCTGTTTCGGGCTGATCGCGCTTCTCTGCAGTCGCAACGTGACCACTTGCAGCGGCGCATCAAGTTGGTGGACGCCGTTGCCGAGAGTGCGCGTTCCCTCGATCAGCAACTTGGCACCTCCGATCGGGAACGGATGGATCAGTACCTGACCTCTTTGAATGAGGTGGAATCGCGATTGATTGCGTCCGAGCGCTGGATCGACATCCCGCTGAAAGAGCAGGACTACTCGCATCTTCATCTCGACGCAACGTCCGAGGGAGAGCCCGCGGAATACTACAGCACGATGTTCGACCTGATCGCGTTGGCGTTCGATGCGGACATCACACGCTCGGTCGCGTTCATGCTCAATCGCGAAGACGGTATGGGTATCAGCGATACGTTCCCGTTCAAGTTGGGACTCACGAAAACACACCACAAGCTATCGCACGCCACCGACAAGGACGGGCAGCTGCAGTTTGCCAAGTACGATAGGTTCTTGAGTACGCAGTTGGCGCACTTCTTCGGGCGTCTGAACAGTTATCAGGATCGCAACGGCAGCGTGCTCGACAACACCATCGTGCTCTTCGGAAGTGGCGCGAGTACGACGCACACCCCGCGAAACCTACCGACACTGATCGCCGGTGGTGCCAACATGGGCCTCAAGCATGGGACGTATTGGCGCAATGGTGAGACGCGGATGTCGAACATGTACGTCAGCATCCTACGATCGCTAGGCGTCGAACAGGAATCGTTCGCCGATAGCACCGGTACGCTGAGCGAGTCGATCTTCAGTCGCGTCTAGGCTGGCGCCGAACCTCTAGGGCAGCGATTGTCGGATCGAAATCTTGGCCCCACTGTGCGACAGTAGATCCCGACCAGGCCAGAGCCTTCACCGGATCGGCCTGATGGAGGTGTATTGATGCAACGTCGTCGTTTTCTAACCCATTCACTGGCTGCGGCCGCCCTTTCGTCGGCTGCCGCAATGCCGAACTCAGCACTCGCTCTAGGCGGAGTAAAACGCCGCCAAGGAACGCGGATCAAGCTCGGCTTGAACGCCTACTCCTTCAATCAGCAGCTTCGATCCGGTGAGATGTCGATGGACGAAGTCATCGACTTTTGCGCCGAGTATGAGATCGACGGTGTCGACATGACCGGCTACTACTTCCCCGGCTATCCAGATGTTCCGAGTGATGAAGTGATCTACGCCCTGAAGAAGACGGCTTTCCTCAACGGCGTTACGATCAGCGGAACCGGAGTGCGCAACGATTTCGCTCTAGCCGACCCGCTGAGCAGAATGGGACACGTGCAGCTGGTCAAGGATTGGGTGGACGTGACGGCGAAACTCGGCGCGGACGTGCTGCGCGTGTTCTCTGGGAGGCGAATCGCGGACGGGCAGACTTTCGAGTCAACTTTCGAGTGGATGGTCCCCGCGTTCCAAGAGTGTGCCGCGTACGGCGAGGAGCGTGGTGTCATTATCGGGCTGCAACATCACGACGACTTCTTACAGACTGCCGACGAAACGATTGAGCTCGTCGACAAGGTCGACTCGGAATGGTTCAGCGTGATTCTCGACGTGGGAAGCCTACGTCGACACGATGTCTACGAAGAGATCGAGAAGCTCGTGCCCTATGCCTGCACCTGGCAAGTGAAAGAGGAAGTCTGGTACGGGGACAAGGCCGTTCCGGTTGATCTCCAACGACTGCGGGCCGTAATTGACAAGGTCGAATACCGCGGCTTCTTGCCGATGGAGGCGCTTGGCCGAGATGCCACGGTCGCCGCCAGAAGAAAGACGGTCGCCAACTTCATTACGCAAATTAGAGAAGCATTCCTCGCTTAGCTTCGAATCCTTGGCAGCGCAAAGCGAAGGTGGATAGGAGACAAGAGTAACCAGACCGACGGCGGAATTGAATGAAGTCGGCTACGCCGCGAGAACGGGGAGCATGAGCGCAGAGGGCTCCGGCCCCGAAACCGGTCTTTTCGACAGCAACTTCGGTCACATTTACTCGTGACGCAGAGAGCTGGCCGGATTTATCCTGGACGCTCTCACGGCAGGCCCCCAGGACGCTAATACCGCCGTCGCGAACAGCGAGATCACCACGACCGTGAAGGTGATCGGGTCGTTCGAATTGACTCCGTAGAGCAGGCTCTCCATTAGCCGTGTCAAGGCCAAAGCTCCAGCGAGGCCAACGACTGTTCCCGCCAATGCGATGCCCATTCCCTGCCGAACGATCATTCGAACTACTTGTTCACGCCTGGCTCCGAGCGCCATTCTAATGCCGACTTCGCGAGTCCGCTGCTCAACTGTGTAAGCCATGAGACCGTAGACGCCTATGAGCGCCATCAATACCGCTGTGACGGCGAAGCAGCCCAACAGGGCTAGGTTAAAGATGCGCGGAGCGATCGAATCCGAGAGCAGTTTCTCAAGAGTGGCGAAGCGATAAATCGGCTGGGTTCGATCGATGTCGGAGACCATCTCACGAATCGAGGCGGCGATGGCGCGGGGCTCCGGTGCAGCGACTACCACTCGAATCGAGCGTACTATCGGTGCCATTTCGTAAGAATAGTAGACCTCTGCCGATGGGGCCGCGTCGAGTTGCCGGTGTTTGAAGTCGGCGACGACACCGACGATTGTCCCCGTCAAGAATGATCCTCCGATTCGCTTCCCAACGAGGTCGTCAGTGCCAGCAAACTTCTGAGCAAAGGTTTCGTTCACTAAGACGACGTCAAGTGCCTCATCGTCCGTGGGCCACCGTCCTCGAATCAAGCGGGTACCCATGGCTGGAAGGTATCCGGGCGAAACCATCCGAATCGCAGCGAATGAGGTGTCATCAGGCGATGTGAGACTGGAGCCCTCGACATCCACGGTCGTATTAATCGTACCGACGTCGATTCCTGCAGCTCGAACTCCGGGCACCTCGTTAAGTCGAGTAAGCAATTCTCGAATGTAAAGGTCCTTCGGAGGCCAGCTCTTGTAACGTGGCCCTACTAGAGGGATCTGCATCGAGAGGATCGTATCGGGAGTGAAGCCGGTTGGAAACTCGTTCATGCGCCAGTAGCTCTTGAGCATCAATCCGGCACCGGCCAGCAACACCAGAGCCAAAGCCAGTTGCGATGCAACCAAGAAGCCGCGAATACGCAATGGGCCGCTCCCAGCAGATGATCTTGCATCGCTCTTGAGGCTAGCCAGGCGACGGCTGTTTCTTGAGCGGAACGATCCCAGGGGAAAGAGAAGTGCTGTCAGGAGCGAGACTCCGAACGCAAACGAGATGACCTGACCATCGATCACAGCCTCACCTAGGCGCGGTACCGACCCGGAACCGAGTTGGACAACGATTCCCAAAGTCCCATACGCCATCGCCAACCCAGCAGCCGCTCCCAACAACGACAGGACCAAACCCTCAGTCAACATCTGTCGAGCCACTCGGGCAGGCCGTGCTCCCATCGCACTTCGAACCGCGATCTCTCGTCCTCGCTTCGATGCCTGTGCCAGTAGTAGGTTTCCGACGTTGGCTACAGCGATCAACAAGACGAAACTGGCCGCAGCGAGCAAGACGAGCAGTGCGTGGCGCGTACCGCCAACAAGCTTTTCCAAGAGCGGGGCAACTGTCAGCCGTGACCCGCGGAGCGGGTGCGGGAACTCCGCTTCAAGACGTGCGTGGATCGTCTGCATCTCCGCCCTGGCCTCTTCGATCGAAGTGCCAGATCGAAGTTTTCCGATCACGCCCACCCATCCAGGGGCCGGGCCTTGCTCTTGCGTTACCGGCTCCCCTGGCTGTTCCGAAGCGCCAGGAATAGCAATGTAAGCATCAATTCGTCTTCTCTCCTGACCTGACGAATACTGCTGCGGAAACAGAAATCGAAAGGTCTCCGGCAGTATTCCCGAGACTGTGAAAGTATCGCCGTTAAGCAGAACCGTCCGTCCTAACGCATCTCGCTCGCCCGCGAATCGCCTTGCCGCGAACTCATGCGACAAGACGATCTGGTTCGTGATGCCTTCATCAAAGAGTCGGCCCAGAGCTGGGACTACCCCAGTCATCGCCCAAAAATCGCCAGTGACGGAAGCGACTCTCTCTTGAGTTGCTGCGCCATCGACAACTAGGGCAAGATCTTGAGTCCCATAGGCAGCCATCTGCTCAAAGGATCTCGCTTCGGCTCGCAAGACAACGTAGTCGGCTCGTGACCCCCAGGTATCCTGCTGATGGTACTCATTGAAATCCGCCAACCAGATCAATCTATCTGAGTCTGGATAAGACAGATGGCTAAGGAGCACAGCGTTCACAACGCTGAATACGGCGATGTTCACACCAATGCCAAGAGCCAGTGTGACCACAAGATCGCCGTGAACCGTGGGTTGCGCCTGAGTACTCTTACCGCGTATTGAATGTCGTGAAGCGACTGCTCCAGCCAGATCATCATCGCGCTGGCACCCCGGCGTTAATGCTAGCGGCTTCCGCCGGATACTTCCACCATCCTCCCGTCTGCGTAACGTGCTGCATTTATGCGTTGAGACCACAGGGGATCTTGGGAGTAACTCGGCTATATCGGTCGGCTCGCTCGCCGTCACTCAGTCGGCGCGTTTGCGGCTTGTGTGCATGATCTCGCCGTGTTCGTCGTAAAACTCGAAGGTCAGCGCTGCGCCGTCGTTGTCTCGCTCGACTGTTACGGTCAGAAAACCCCCGGTCGGCTCGTCGTATTGATACACGTGCCGAATCTTGCCGTCGGGATCAGTGCCGTTCTGGTCTCCTGGACGTACTCCGAGGCGCGAGTTCTCGTCGACGAGCGTCCCCGTGGAGAACTCTTCATATCCGGAGGGGTGGATTGCGTGGTACTGCCAATGGCGGTCGCCGCAGGCGATGAAGAATTCGTTCGTAGAGAACTCGTTCGCTTGGAGCCATTCGAAGAACTCGTCTCCTTCGTAACGGTAGCCGTTGTTGTTCGTGTGATTGTCCCGCTTCGTTGCGTCGTCTGGTCCCACCATTGGCGTCGCTGAAATCAGCAGCTTGAAGGTGGCATCGCTATCGAGCAGCGTCTTCTTGAGCCAGGCTTTTTGCTGCTCTCCCCAAATCGTCTTGTCGGGACTGTCAGGCATGTCGAGCGGGTCACGGTAGTCGCGGCCCTCCACGAACCAGATCTCTAAGTCGCGGCTTACACGGTGTCTCCGATAGGTGATGGGATCGCGGTCTTCGGGATCGACCACCGGCAACTGCTCCAGAAACGTCTCGATGCCAAGTTCATGAGACGGTGCAAAACCCGAGCCAGATTCTCCTTCAAAGATATTCGTTCGAGGGTAGTACTGCAATTGTCGGGGAGCGCGAATGCGAACGGCGTTCACCGCGTCGGAGTCGTCGAACCGGTGATCGTGATCATCTTTCATCCAGTACGTACCGACTGTTTCGAATAGATCGACGAAGCGGGGCTGCGAGTACTGCTGGTGATGCTTTTTTCGTAGCTCATGACGAGTCTGCGCACGGGCTCGATGACCGGGACTGTCGTAATAGACGTTGTCGCCCGTGGCTACAAAAAAGTCTGGAGCAAGCTCGAGTATCGACTTGAGAGCTGGATAGCCCAACTCTTTGTCGGGGCCCGAATAGGGTGGAAAGTTGTTGTTGCCGGTGTAGTGGAAGCGGGAGTAGTTCATTCCGGTCACGATCGCGAGCGAATACGAATCGGCATGGTCGGCCCCCGCTAGTGTTCGGAATGTGGCGGTATCGGATACGGTCTGGCGGGACTTAGCTGGTCCGTAGTGCAGTCGATAGTAGTAGCGCGTCGCCGGGTGAAGCCGCGCCGCGCGAGTCTTAACGATGAAGTCGGAAGACGGCAACGCTTGTAGCCATTCAGTGAAGAAGGAGCCGCTGAAGTTTTCATCCGTCGCGAGTTCGAAACGGGTCCAGCCCTCAATGCCACGCACACCTTCCCAAAACGGGTCCAGATGAGGATTGGAGTCGGTGAGGCGCGATTGCAAGATCACGCTTGTCTCGCCGACTTCACCGGCCATCACACCTTGGCGCAAGTTGATAGGCGCATCGGGCTGTTGTGCTGCGAGCGGGAAGGTCAGTAGGAGACCAAGAGCGACATAGCTGAGTACGCTCGGTATCGAGAAATGGGCGAATGTGTCGCGTTGCATGGAGTCTCCCGTTGGCCTGGCGTTGCTCAAGCTAGGTGTGATCGGCCTCAGCTACGAGGCCAGAGTGGAACATGGCGGAGCTGATCACGATTAGGGGATTGTACCGTTAAGTGATGGTCAGGAGGGATGATCGGCTACACGAACGCGGGCGGCCACGTGGCACCCGTAGCCTACGTGTTAGCTGAGACGACGAACATTTGGTTGCCGCCGCGCTGGAACTCATGGGCGACGGGTTGTTGGCGTATCTCGTAGCCTTCGTGCATGAGCATGTTGAGTAACGGTTTGAGATGCGGAGAAGACTCGCCGTCTGAGTTCAAGAGGGAAAAAACGCGGGCTTGCGAGGCGACGCGGCTGAGTTCGCGCAGCGCTGCGGCGGGGCCTCCGCCGCAATCGAGGATACGTCCGTTGAGGTCGCTCTCGGTGAGAGCGAACATGGCGCGGTACTCGGTGAGGGATCGCCCCCAGGGCTTGACCTCCGAGAGAGAGGGCATTAGGCGAGTATGGCACGGGGCTGAAACGGTAGGGGTCTGGGCGTACGTGATACTGTTTTTCGATATGGAATACACGGAACAGCAGCTCGGCGAGATTAAGAAGCGGTTTGCGGTACGGCGAGGGCGGCAGAAGTTTGTGGCGATTCCGCTGGTCGTGCTGATGCTCGCGCTCTACTTTGCTAGCGACAAGGATGCGGGGACGGTCTTTGGGCAGTCGTTGATGGTGATTGCTCCTGTGTTCGCTGCGGTGCTGCTCGGAACTGCGTATTTCTCTTGGCGGAATTGGCGATGTCCCGCTTGTGATCGGTACTTGGGCAAGGGATCGAATCAGAAGAGTTGTCGCAAGTGTGGCGTGGCGTTGGCGGACTGACAAGTGCGTAGCGCGGCATACTGAACGCATGAAGAACTCCGCTGGCAGAATCACTCGACGTCAGGCGCTGCGGCTCAGGCGCTGCGGCTCCCCGCCGGGCTGGTTGCTCTGTCTGCCTGGGCACAGTCGGGGCGGCGTGCCGAGGAGATTCGGCGCATCCCGGCTGGGGAAGCGAACCAGGCCGTTGCCGCTGATGATCGGCATCTCTACGCGATCGATAACCACGCCATCGGCAAGTACGTCAAGCGGACGGGCGAGCGCGTGGCCGAATGGCGATGCGAGAGGGGGCAGCCGTTGATTCATCTCGACAGTGGTGTTGTGTATGACGGCGTCTTGTGGTGTACGCATTCGAACTTTCCCGGTGTGCCGATGACGAACTCGATCGAGACTTGGGATGCGGCGACGCTCGAACACACGGGCAGTTACAGCTTCGGTGTCATGGGCGGGTCGGCGACCTGGATGGATTTCTATGAGGGCTCGCGGTACGTGACTTTCGGCCACTATCGCAATGATGCTGACGAAGCGGACCGCGATCCGCGCTGGACGATGCTGGTCCAGTTTGATGACGACTGGGGACGGAGGCAGGCGTGGGTTTATCCGGCTGAACTGGTGTCGAAGTTGGGCAACTACTCGATCTCGGGCGGCGTGTTTACGCCGGAGGGCAAGTTGTATTGCACGGGGCACGACAATGCTGAGGTGTATGTGCTGACGTTCCCGGAGGGCGGATCGACGCTGGTGTTGGAAGAGACGATTCCGATGCCGATGCATGGGCAGGGGATCGCGTTGGATCCGGCGGACCCGGCGCTGCTGTATGGGATTGACCGTCCGAGGCGGGAGATTGTGGTGACGCGGGTGGGGTGAGGGCTGACTCTTTTGGGTTGCGGCGTGGACAACCAAGGGTGGCTGTTTCCGGGGGTTGGTATGGTGTCGTGATGCGGCGTATCCTCCTGTTACTTCCTCTGGTGTCGGTTTGGTGCTGGGCGCAGACGCCGGTCGAGACGGCCCGGTCCTATCGCCAGGCGCATGAGGTCGAGATTCTTCGGGACTTCGTGGAGTTGCTGCGGATTCCGAATGTGGCGACCGACATTGAGAATATCCAGCGCAATGCGGAGTATGTGGTGGCGGAGTTTGCTCGCCGCGGTGTGACGACGGAGCTGCTGACGGTGGAGGGCGCGCCGCCGGTGGTCTATGGCGAGCGGCTGGTCGAGGGCGCGACGCGGACGTTGGGAATCTACGTCCACTATGACGGGCAGCCAGCGGATGCTTCCCAGTGGTTGCAGGGGCCGTGGGAGCCGACGCTGTATACGGCACGGCATGATGAGGGGGGCGAGGCGATTGCGTTTCCAGCGGCGGGGGAGCGAGTTGACCCGGAGTGGCGTTTGTATGGGCGTTCGGCGGGTGACGACAAGGGGCCGTTGATTGCGCTGTTGACGGTGCTGGACGCGTTTGAGGAGAAGGGGATCGAACCGACGTCGAACCTGAAGTTCTTCTTCGACGGCGAGGAGGAACGGAGTTCTCCTCACCTGCGGGAGTTTCTTGAGAAGTACTCGGAAAAGGTAGCGGATGTCGACCTGTGGCTGTTCTGCGATGGTCCGCAACACCAGAGTAGGCGTCCGCAGATATTATTTGGCGCGCGGGGAGTGACGGGACTCGAGGTGACGCTGTATGGCGCGAACCGTCCGTTGCATAGCGGCCACTACGGGAACTGGGCGCCGGTGCCGGGGGCGATGCTGGCGAGTCTCGTGGCTAGCATGAAGGAAGAGAACGGGCGCGTGCTGATCGAGGAGTTTTACTCGACGGTGGACCCGATTGGCGATGAAGAGCGGGCGGCGTTGGCGAAGCTACCCGACTTTGATGACGAGCTGCGGACTGAGCTGGGATTGGCGGCGACCGAAGGTAGCGGTGCGTTGCTGGCGGAGCGTTTGCTATTGCCGTCGTTGACGGTGCGGGGACTGTCGAGTGGGAATACGGGCGCGCTATCGCGAAATATCATCCCGCCAACCGCGACAGCGACGTTGGGAGTTCGTTTGGTTAAGGGCAACGATCCTGACGCGATGCTGGACTTGGTGGAGCGGCATATTCGGCAAAGAGGGTTTCACGTGGTGCGGGAGGACCCAGATGCGGCGACGCGGGCGCGATTCGCGAAGATTGCCAAGGTGACCCGGAAAGGAGGTTACCCGGCGGCGCGGACGCCGATGAGTTTGCCGTTGGCGAAAGAAGTCGCGGCGGCGGTGACGGCGGCGGCGGGAGAAGAGGTGTTGTTGGTCCCGACGATGGGCGGATCGTTGCCGCCGTATCTGTTCACCGATTTGTTGGAGCAGCCGGTGTTGATTTTGCCGATGGCGAACCACGACAACAATCAACATGCGGCGAATGAGAACTTGCGGCTGGGCAATCTTTGGTCCGGCATCGATGCGTTTGCCGCCGTGATGACGATGCCGTGAGCCGTATGCCAGATGCTACCAGTTCGTTAGTGAGCCGTCTCGGCGGAAGTACTTGGGGAGGCCGGGCCGGTGCTCGGTTATCTCGGAGATAAGATCTGCTTTGGATGAGTCGAAAGTTACGCCGAGACCGGGGCGTTGGTTGGGCCACATCTTGCCTTCGCTAAAGTCGTAGCACTCGGGAAGGTGAGGCAGCTCATGGTTGCCGTCGCCAGTCATCTCCATCATTCCGAACTGTAGTGACGATCCCAGAACATGGACGAGTGAGGCTTCGGCAATGGGTCCCGTGAAGTGCGGAATTAAGCCGACGTAATGCGGCTCGCAATGAGTGGCCAGCTTCTTCATTTCGGTGATGCCGCCGACATTAGGGATCGTGACGCGGGAGTAGTCGATGAGTCGCTGTTCGACGAGTTCGTTGATCTCCCAGCGGTCGGCAAAGTGTTCGCCAACCGCGATAGGTACTTTGACTAGCGGACGTAACTCGCGGTAGACACCAGGGTTCTCGGACCGCACGAGGTCTTCGCAGAAGATTGGCTCAAGCGGTTCTAGGAGGGTGCTTAGGCGGACAGCGTCCGCGAAGTCGAGGCGTGTGTGGTAGTCGATAGCCCAGGCCCCGTCGTCGCCCACACCCTTGCGAATTTCCTCGCAATTGGCGACGGAGGTACGGACGGCGTTCTGCGGTTCGAAGTAGCCATCTGTGCTGGCGAAAACGCTAGTGCGGAAGGCCTTGAAGCCGAAGTCCATGCAGGCGCGGGCGGTGTCGCGGACGGTTCCCTGAGAGGGGAATCCGGTGGAGTAACACGGGACGTAATCGCGCGTGAGGCCGCCGAGGAGTTCGTACACGGGAATGTCGAGCGCCTTGCCCTTGATGTCCCAGAGGGCCATATCGAGTGCGCCAAGGGCGTGAATCTTCTCTCGACCGGGAGGGTAAAAATCTCCGCGATACATGAGCTGCCAGAGGTGCTCGATGCGGTTGGGGCTCTCGCCGATCAGGACGCCAGCGAGGGTGTCCATCATCTCTTTCGTGCCGCCTTCGCCGATGCCGGTGATGCCTTGATCGGTCTCGACGGTGACGATCTGCGAACTCTGGTTGGAAACCCGCCAGCCGATGGGAGAGTCGTAGTAGCGAACGCGGGTGATCTTCATCTCCGCGAGAGCGGCTTGGGATCGGGTGCCGAGAAGAGTGCTGGCAGCGACAGCGGACTGGAGGAAGCGGCGACGTGTAAGCATGACGCCGACATGGTAGCCGATGACAACGGCTGTGCGATGACTTGCCTGTATACTCCAAGTGAAGTTCACATTCCGGGGGGTCGGAGGTGTATCAATGACGAAGCAGAAATTCCTTACAGCGATGCTAGCGACCCTGGTGGTGATGCCTTTAGCCGGTCAACAGATTGCCCAGCGTACGGCTAGTGATGCGGCGAAGCGGGCGATGCCTGCCGCCTTGGCGACTGCGCCGCTACTGGAAGCGGAGGCGCTGCGGAAGATCGCCATGGCCGATTCGTTGACCGGTGACCTGTCCCGGACGGAGCGTGCGGCGTTACGAAGAGTCTCGGAGCGTTTGCGCCACAAGAACAGGGCAGCGGCACAGCAGGATTGGTCGCGATTGATTCAAGGGATGCGTGAAAGAGACGCTCGGTTGGATGTGGCTGCACTGTCTGACTGGGTGGTGAACCGGACCTACGTCGCGCGGTCTCCAGAGCTCAAGCCGTTGGCGGACAGAATGAAGTATCGCGAGGAGCAGCGGCAGGCTGCTCATGCTTCGAAGGTTCAGTTAGAAAAGACGCAGGCCAGATTAGAAGGGGGCGTGGGGACACAAGGACTGATGATTCGCTCGGTGAGGCTGTCAGACTCGTACCGCCCGGGTGTGCCAGCCGTGACGACGACCGATCCGAAGCCTGCCACGGTGGACTCGGTTGTCGATGAGCTAGCCAGCATCGTCGTGCTATGCAATAAGGCAGATGCGAACGCACAGCGGGCGAATGTCGATCTGCAAAACGCGCTGCAGCAACAGCAGCGGACGCTCCAGACGATGTCGAACGTATCGAAGATGTTGCACGACACGGCGATGGCGATCATCCGCAAGATTGGCTAGGCCAGCAAGTCGCGAATGATTTCGCCGCCGGTCTGACTGAGTTGCTTGTCGCGACCTTGTGCAAAGTATGTCAGCTTGCTGTCGTCGAGACCCAGCAGGTGTAACAGTGTGACGTGAAAATTCTTGATAGGGTGAGCGGTTTCGATCGCCTCGCGCCCTGTGTCGTCGGTGGCTCCGATGACTTCCCCCGCACGGACACCGCCACCGGCCATCCAGCAGGCCATCGCTGTCGCGTTGTGGTCCCGCCCCCAGGCTTTGTCGCCACCGCGGACGCCGTTGTCAGGAGAGCGGCCAAATTCCCCAGCCCAAACAACCAGGGTGTCTTCGAGGAGGCCAGTGCGTTTGAGGTCTTTGAGCAGACCGCCGATGGGTTTGTCGATGGCGCTGATGCGTGCGCCGTGGGCTTTCTCAATGTAGTCGTGTGAGTCCCAGCCGCCGACGATGACCTGCACGAATCGGACATCACGTTCGATGAGGCGGCGGGCAAGCAGGCAGCGGCGTCCGATGGCGTCGGCGTCTTCGTTGTCGCTGCCAATACCGTAAAGAGCTTTCGTTGACTCAGGTTCCGAGTCGATGTCGACGGCTTCGGGCATTTCAGCCTGCATGCGGAAGGCGAGTTCGTAGCTCTCGATGCGGGCTGCGAGTTCGTCGTGCGCGGGATGCCTCTGCTGATGTGCGGCATTGAGCTTGCCGAGGAAGTCGAGGTTAGCGCGCTGTTGAGCCGAGTCGACGTACTCGGGCGGATTCATGTCGAGTACGGGCGCCCCTTCAGAGCGCAGCGGCGTTCCCTGGTAATACGCGGGCAGAAATCCGTTGGACCAATTGGCGGCGCCTCCTTGCGGGTAGGCGAGGTCGGGCAACACGACGAAGGAAGGCAGGTTCTGATTCTCCGTGCCGAGACCGTAGCTGACCCAGGACCCGATGGCCGGATCGCCTCCAAAGCGATTGCCCGTATTCAAGTGATAGAGCGCGGTGGGGTGATTGACGCTCTGTGCCTGGAGCCCGCGATAGAAGCAAACATCATCGACGCACTCGGAAAAGCTTTCGAACAGCGAGTTGATCTCGATGCCTGATTGCCCAGCGGGACGGAATTCGAACGGACTCTGGACGAAGTAGCGCTTGCCCGTATTCATCGAGGCTTCGAACTTCGTGCGCTCCTTGGCGAACTCCGTCATATGTAGGTTGGCGAGTAGCGGCTTGGGGTCGATCGTGTCGATATGGCTAGGGCCGCCCTCCATCAGGAGAAAAATACAGCGCTTGGCCTTGGCCGTGTGGTGGCCAGGTTTTGGCGAGAGGACTCCGGCGCGGGCCTGCTCACTAGTGGAGATTGCGGACAGGGCAGCCGTGCCCAGGCCCATGCCCAATCCGTAGAGCAGATCTCGACGCGAAGGCGAGGCGGTCAGCATGCGATTGCGAAAGCGGCTCATGGTTGTGCTCAGTAGACGTAAACAAACTCGTTGGAGTTGAGAAGCATTAGCGTCAAGTCGGCGAGTGCGCGCGTCGTCGGAGAAGCTTCGCTGGGGTGCAGGTTGTGTTCGTAATCGACAGTCTCTTCAACCTGTTGGAAGGCGTAGCGCTCACCGGTCAGTTCGCTGGTGATCTCATGCACAACTATCGGCTCGGAGGAGCGTGGAGCCGCCGGATTGTGTTCATGCTCGGTACGCATTCTCGCAATGTGAGCAGCTGCGTCCCGATGCTCCTCCGCGGTTGGAGCGCGACTGAACGCGAGCCGGAACGCCAACTTAATTTGGGCGTCGAAAGAGTCGGTTGCTTTCTCGACCTGCGCTGCCATCGCCAATGCCATCTCGTTTGAAAACTCGGAGTTGAGGAGTGAGAAAGCCTGTGTCGGAACTGTAGAAGACTCACGTCGTTCACAGCTCAAGTCAACCGGGGCACCATTGAAGGACTCGATCAGGGGATCGATCAGACTGCGCTGTTGGAAGCTATAGATGGAGCGGCGGTTGCGTTCCGCCTTGGTCGGTGACGCGTGATAGGCCGGACGCAACGTTCCCATCGCATGGCGCGGCTGACGGGCTACGTCGGAGTTGATCTGCGGATAAGTGCCAGGGCCGCCTCGGAGCGGACTCAGTTCGCCAGAAACTGCTAGGATGCTGTCGCGCAGTTCCTCCGCCTCCAGGCGCCGTGGGCTAAACCGGGCCAGGTAGACATTCCCCGGATCCTTCTCAATGATCTTGGTGTCAGGGTGCTCCGTCGAGCGTTGGTAGGTATCTGACAGAACAATGACGCGATGAACCGCCTTCATGCTCCAGCCCTGGTCGACGAAGAATCCCGCCAACCAATCGAGCAGTTCGGGATGAGTCGGCTTCTTGCCCATCTTGCCTAGGTTGTTCGTGTTGTCGGCCAGCGCCCGTCCGAAATGATACTGCCAGATGCGATTGACCATCACGCGGGCGGTCAACGGATTGTCTGGATGAGAGATCCAACCGGCGAGAGCCGCTCGGCGGCCATGCGTGGTGGCGGGGATTTCTGGTGTGGCGTAGCCGGAGTAGTGCTCGATGGCAGAAAGCACTCCGGGTTCGACGGGTTCACCTGGAGCCTGGACGTCGCCGCCTACTAGTACGTGCGTTCTGGCGTCGCTGTAGTCTCCTGTCTTGAGGAAACTGCCGGATCCACCGGGGCCGACATCGTTCCACTCTTCTTCGAGGCCGCTAGTTACCGAAAAGGCCAGCGGATCGTACCGCTGGATCGACTCTTGGTGCATGGCTCTCTGCTTTCGTAGAAGCTTCAGCGTCTCTGCTTCGTCGCCGTGCAGAAAGCGCTGCAACGTGCCGGTACTAGCTTTCTCCGCGTACTCGGTGCCACGCTCGCTCGCGGCGCGCGCACGCGCGGCCTCGTGGAGCGCATCGATTCGATTGTTTAGTTCCTTGATCAGACTCTCGAAGCGTTGCTTGCCTGAATCGAAACCAGCCACGGCTTCGTAGGGGGCGAAATCTAGGGGGCGCCGTGCGAACGCCGTACTCGCGAATACGGCCTGCATGGAGTAGTAGTCTTTGGTGGGGATGGGGTCGAACTTATGGTCGTGGCAGCGCGCGCATCCGACGGTGAGACCTAAGAATGCTGTGCCGACACTGTGGGTGACGTCATCGAGAAATAGCTGCCGCGTAACTGCTGCGACCGACATGCCGGTGTGTTCCCAAGGTCCAGTGCGCAGGAACCCAGTCGCGACGATGGCGTCGGGGTCGGTCGGCCATAATTCGTCTCCAGCGATTTGCTCAAGGATGAACCGGTCGTACGGCTTGTCTTGATTGAACGAGCGAATCACGTAATCGCGATAGCGCCAGGCATTGGGGCGCTCGAAGTCGTTGGAGTAGCCAGCGGTATCCGCATAGCGTGCCACGTCGAGCCAGTGACGGCCCCAACGTTCGCCATACGACGGCGAGGCTAATAGACGCTCGACGACTCGCTTGTAGGCTACGTCGGATTCGTCAGCGAAAAAGTCGTCGAGTTCTGACGGTGTAGGCGGCAGGCCGGTCAGGTCGTAGGTGATACGGCGAATGAGGTCTGTCTTGTTGGCGGGTGGTCCCGCTGCAAGTCCCTGCTCGGATAGCTCGCTTAGAACGAAGCTATCGACTGGAGTCTTGACCCGGGTTGGATCTATCTTCTCTGTCGGTGGCGCTACGCGCTGAATAGAGCGGAGTGCCCAGATGTCCTCCTCACCGTAGTCCCAGCTTTGTTGCACTTCGCCGATAGCGTAGGGCGCACCGGCGGCGATCCATGCACGCACTGCGGCGATCGCCTCGGTAGAAAGCTTCTTGTCGTCACCGCCAGGCGGCATCTTCAGGTCCCCAGAGTGCTCAAGAGAGCGGACCAGGAGGCTAGCCTCGGGCTCGCCGGGCACGAACGCGGGACCGCGGTTGCCACCTTGCAAAGCTGACGATCGTGAGGTGAGGTCCAACCTAGCGAATGTGTTGGCTTCACCGTGACAGCCGAGGCACTGCTGTTTCAGCAGCGGCTGAACTGTTTCCACAAAAAGACGCTCGGCTTCGGTCTGCGCTTGCAGCACCAGCGAGCACAAGGAGAGCAAGACCAGGTATCGCACTAAGTAGTCCAAAGTAATTGTATAACGTACGGTGGGTTGGCCACGGGGCGGGGTGTAGGCTACGCTGATGCACGTCATGAACAGACGACTCTTCGCTAAAAGCCTGATTGCCGTGCCTGCCATTTCCGTGGCTGCTGCCCAGGAGGTGGAACGCCGCTCGAACGGCTTGCCTCCCCTGAAGATTGAGGATGTCAAGGTGATCCAAACCAGTGGCGGTGCCAACTATCGCTGGGTATTCGTCAAGATCATCACCAATGAGCCGGGTCTGTACGGCGTTGGGTCCGCGAACAATCACTACCAGACCAATGCCGTCGTCTCTGCACTAGAAGACCATTTGAAGCCGTGGTTGATCGGCAAGGATCCCGACCGGATTGAGGATCTATGGCAGAGTGCACACGTGAAGACCTACTGGCGCAATGGCCCGGTAAATAACAACGTCCTGAGCGGCATGGACATGGCGTTGTGGGACATCAAGGGCAAGCGGGCGGGCATGCCCGTCTATGAGTTGCTTGGCGGCAAGGCTCGGGACGCGGTGCCCTGCTACGACCACGCTGCAGGCAACGATGTCGAGGAGGCGCTCGATCGCATCCAAGAGAGCGTTGAGAACGGCTACCGGCACATTCGAGTGCAGTTTGGGCGGTATGGTGGCGGCGGGTTTATCCCCGCTGGTGAGCGGAGTCGTCCCGAGGGTGGATATGACGGTCCAGCATTTGACGAAGAGACTTACGTTGATCGCGTTCCGAAGATGTTTGAGCAGGTGCGCGCCAGGATCGGTTTTGAACAGAAGTTGCTCCACGACGTGCACTCACATTTGACGGGTATGAATGCGGTTGAGTTCTGTCGTCGGATGCAGGATATGCAGATGTTCTTCGTCGAGGATGCGTTGGCGCCCGAGCACGTCGACTGGTACGAGCGTATCCGGCAAGTGTGTACAACGCCGCAGGCGGTAGGTGAGTTGTTTACGCATCCGTTTGAGTACATACCGTTGATTGCCGAGCGGTTGATCGACTTTGCGCGCTGCCGGGTTTCTGGCATCGGCGGAATTACGCCCGCGAAGAAGCTGGCGACGATCTGTGAGACTTTTGGGGCGAAGACGGCCTTCCAGGAGGGCGGTGAGAATGATCCGGTCAACCAGCTAGCGGCTTATCACGTGGACATTTCGAGTACAGGATTTGGGATTCAGGAAGAGAACGGATTCCCGGATTCTGTTCGCGAGATGATGAGCGGCGTCGCGGAGATTCGACGAGGCTATCTCTATGGCAGTGGGCGTCCTGGGTTGGGGATTGATATCGACGAAACGATCGCTGCGAAGTATCCGATTAAGCCGTGGGACAACGGTGGGGCTTACCGGCTCGACAGGGCGATGGATGGAAGTATTGTGAAGCCGTAGTTATCCGGCGTGTGCGTAGTAGATCGCGTGTCACCGATCTCGTCACTGGAGTTCGCTGAACTGAAGGGCGAGGTTGCCCACTAGCCTGGCGCTCGTCCCGCCTTCGCGGGGTGTGGCCCTTCGGGGGAGTTGGAGCCGTGGTGGGGTGCAGCGCTAGGACCGAGATGGACCTCCGGCCTGTGTGGGGAGGGAATCGCAACCTCACGGTTGCGGCTCTGTTGCTGGCATATCCACTTTTGTGGAGCGGAGAACTCGCCGCTGAACGGCACGGTCAACTCGTGGAACCAGCCGTCGGCTTCGCCCTCGCCCGGTTTAGCGTTCCAGGTCGCCCGAACGGCCGGGGCTCGACCCGCCCAGGAAAAGGTTCGCAGCGACGTGAGCCGCGAGGACCCCGCGCTCGCCTCCCCGCTGACGCCGGCGCCGAACGTGCGCGGCGTCGATAGAGTCAAGCGACGCGAGACGTCCCATTGATTGATCATGCGGAACTGGCCGACGCTGACCGAAACGTTCTTCGGCGCACTGAAGGTCACGAACATGTCTTCGAAGCGCCCACTGCGGTTCCTCAGCCGCCCGCCCGAGGTCGTCTGATAGCTGAGCGTCCTCCACTCCACGAAGTAAGACAGCCACGGTGTGACCGAATCGGACGAGATCAGCTCCACCCGGTTGGGGTAGCCCTTCGCCCAATCGCCGGTCTGGTTCGCTTCGACGCGATAGGTGTTCCACGCCGAGATCGGCGTCGCTTGGGGGAACTCTGAGGTTTTGCGTACCAGCTCGGGCAACCGGTAGCCGTTGGCGATGAAGCGCTGGCCGAACTCGTTCAGCATGGGCGGCAGAACGTGGCACCGAGTACAGTTAGTCCCATACTTTCGAGCGTAGTACGGGATAGCGCTGGCGTGGGGGACTGCCGTCAGCACCGCCAACAGAGACAACATGCTGGGAATCAGCCACTTGGCCCGACCGGAAGACTCCGGGTCAGCTAGCCGCTGCTGCTCGCCGCTTTCGTCCGCGCACCCTTGGTGGCTGCGCGAGGCTTGAGCGGCGCACGATGTGCTTGGATCATATTTCGTGTATCCTAAATCATATATTAGCATAGCCTAATAATATACAGCAGTCTCAACTCACTTGTCCTGTCAAGGTCCACTGACCGGGCATCGATTCGACGGGGCCGAGTACCCTGTGTCGGGTTCCGCGCTAGTCGAAAACGATCGCGTACGCGATCGTGAGCGAAACCTGTATCGAGGGAACTGGCCGCGAGGAACGGCGTCGTATCGCTGATCGAAACTGTCACGGTCGATCTTCAGCCCAACACGTTGACCAATTAGTTCTCGATCGGCGCTCCTATAGATCAATTCGTCGGGAACGGCCGTGTTCATTCGGAGGCGGTGATCGAAGTTCCCCCGGCAGGTACTTCCGAGACGTCCGGGTCGCGGAAGCGCCCCCTAAGAGCGGCCCTCAGAAAAGTGAACACTTTACTAGCAAACTGTTCACTCGGCGCGACCGGCCAGCGGCTTCAGAGTTGATTCGCTAAGGTCGAAACGTTCAGCGCAACGGCCCTGTGGTCAGCACTTCGAGTTACTTCCTATATTGGGTGCCGGCTCAACCGGTCAACGCAACACTAGGCCTAAGTCGTTCAACCGAAATGTCTTAGCGATGAGAGCGGCAAGGGGCTTGCCTACAAGCGGAAGCCATTAATCGCAATTGCGTAACTCGTTGTACTGCAATGACATGCAGATGAGAGCGGAGCGTCCTCGCCGCTTCGCCTTTGCTTTCTTTGGCTTACGCTTCACGCTCTCCCTTCGCGCCGGGTGTTGCGTCGACCGCTTGAGACCACCGGAATTCTAGGAAATGACCCTTTCGGAGTGGTTCTAGGGGGCCAGAAGGATCCGTTTCAGGAGTCATTTCCTCAAATCGGACTTGTAGGAAGTGACTCGGCGGGGCAACCCGACCGGTCACCGGTGAGTAGGACTTGTAGTACTCGGCGGGGCAACGGTCACCGGTGAGTAGCGAGTAACAACTCTAGCGACCGTCGCTCACCTTGCCCGTCAACGAACGGAGGAAAGCCAGCAAGGCCGTCTTCTCGTCGTCGGTGAGCTTGAGCGGCCGCAGCCTGGAGTCGAGATAGGGATTCTTTCTGCCGCCATCGTTGTAGAACTCGACGACATCTTCGAGCGTCGCCAACGAGCCGTCGTGCGTGTAGGGGGCGGTGCGGGCCACCTCACGTAGTGTTGGCGTCTTGAACTTGCCACGATCTTCTGCCCGTTCGGTCACCAGGGCGCGCCCCTCGTCGAGCCACTCGCCGTCACGCCAGGCGATGCCTGTGTTGTGGAATTCTCCGTCCGAGAAGGTTGGGCCTGTGTGGCAGAAGGCGCAGTTACCCTCCCCCCGAAAAACTCTCAGTCCAGCCAACTCATTCTCCGAAAGCGCCTGTCGGTCGCCGAAGAGATAGCGATCGTACGGCGAATCACCGGCCATGATCGAGCGTACGTAGGCCGCTAAGGCCCGCGCCAAGTCCTCGCCGTTGGGCTCTCGCCCAAAGACCTCTTCAAACGCCTTGCGGTAGCGACGCTTCGCGCGAAGCCGCTCCACAGCTTCCTCCAGCGTCAAATCCATTTCGGACTTGGCCAAGATGGGCTGAACGACCTGCTCTTCTAACGTCGGCATACGCCCGTCCCAAAAGAAAGAGCCGCCCCAAGCAAGATTGACCAACGTCGGCACACTGCGCGGCCCCTGACGTCCGTAAACCCCGACCGCCTTCGGGCGACCGTCGGTAAAGGCCCGCTTGGGTTGGTGACAGTCGACGCAAGCGATCGAGCGATCACGCGAGAGCAACCGCTCACGAAATAGTCGCCGACCGAGCCGGACCTTGTCCGCGGTTGGAGGATTATCAGCGGGCTCGGGACGATAGAGATCAAGCCCAAGTGGTCGCCCAGAATCCGTTTCCGCCCTGGGGTCGGATCGCGATATTCCGATCGTGGCGCACAGGCCGATGAGCATCACCGTCTGGAAGGCGATAATCGACGCTTCGACGAAGAATCGCTTCCACATTTCGGACTACTCCGTCGACTGCCCTGGCTCATCAAATGTCAGATCACGCAGCGCCCAGAACTGCAGGAAGTCTCCACCGGCGACGTAGACTATGCGCTTCCCGTCGGGGTGGATGTGAAGCGGTCGGAAGCCTGCATTGGCCAGCTCATGGCTCAACTCCGTCTCTATAGGAGGTGACCCATCCACTGGAACGATCCAGAGCGTCCACAATTCCTTTTCGGTCTGACGCCCGGTCGGACGCACACCCTTGAGCACGAGCAGCGCCTTGCCGTCCGGAGTCCAAACCGTCCAACGCCCGAACCGATGTTGCTCGTCGGTGGTCACCAGCACCTGGCCATCGCCGCCCCCTACAGGATGTAGAAGGATCTCGGTGTTCCCTTGGATGGTCGCGATCTGGCGACCATCTGGAGACAGGCTGAAGTTGAATACATCTCCGAAGTTGCCGGGAATCGCCTCCGTTGAGCCGTCGGCCACGGTGTAGGAATAAAGTCCTTCTCGCCCTTTCGTCTGGTAGTCGCGATACAGGATACGCAGCCCGTCCGGTGTCCATTGGGGCGACCCCATGTTGGCCCCCCTGTTGGTGCTGGCGACGACAAACTGCGTCTCACCGGTAGCCGCATCGACATCGAAGAAGCCTCGTTCTCCATTCTGGTCGCGACCACCGACCCGCAGACGCTTGCCGTCAGGCTGCCAACTGATGCCCCCCAACTGACTCAACTGATGCGGGATCTCTCGCTCCTTTCCGGTCTCGAGTGAGCGAATGACTATCACATGTTGATTCCATCCCCGGCGTTGAGATCTGTAGGCCAGCTCGTCGCCGTCGCGAGAAAAGGCGCCTCCACTGTTGCTGCCGACGAATCGCTCGATTGGACTGGTCGGCTGCTGTAGGAGCTTGCCAGTCTCCATGTCGATCTCGGCGATCTTCAGCCGCCGCCGCGACACTCTGACGGGGTAGAAAAGAGATCCGTCGCGGGCGATGCCCATCCCCAAACCAACATCCAGTTTGGACATCACAAGGAACGCCTCGCCCGCTGCCGCTCCGTGATCAACTCTCTGCGCCCAAAGGCTGGCCTGACCGCTCCTGTCGCTGTTGAAAAGGAGATAGCCGCCGTCGGGGCTCCATCCCACTATTTCATCGCTCGCGCCATGTTTCACGACGGCGGATTCGGAGGAGCCATCGACTGCGACTATGAAGATGTCCTTCTCGGTGATCTCACGTGACGGTGCTCGACTGTAGGCCAGATATCGTCCGTCCGGCGACACACGCACGCTAGGCCTGGCATCCCAGTCAATGGAACGAACCTGACGCACGTCGCCATCATCCAGCGACACCGTGACAATTCGAGAGGTGTTGTCGGAGGTGCTGACTACCGCTGCAACTCGATCGCCGCTAGGGAACCAGTCCTGAACCGAGGCGTAGCTGCCGTCCCCGGGACTCCAGATGGTGCGCGGCTGTACCGCGACGCCCCCCAGTGGCAAGAGCCGCAATTCCGTGCTGCCACCGACTGGGCTTTGTAGGTACCAACTGTAGACTACGCTCTCCCCGTCTGGGGAGATTCGAGATTCGTTCGCGAAAGACATGCCATCGTCGCTGCCGGTAGTGCCGCTTGCGGTGTCCGTGAGCCGTCGGTTTTCTCCTGTTTCGAGATTCCGTATGGCCAGATTTCCTTCGTCAATCCAATCTACGTAGGTAACGAACTCGCCGTCAGGGGACACCGAGCCCTGAGGGCTGACTCCCCTGGCTTCCGGCCAAACCAGTTCCGTGCGGAGCCCGTCTTCAGCAGCTTGTGCGATAGGTGACGGAGGGTTGAGCACGGGGCCGAAGCCAATCACCAGCAACACCACCGCGATCACACCAGCACCTGCTAGCGCCGGTATCAAAACCCTCCTCGGCTGCTCGCGCACTGGAGTCGAGGCTGCATCGCCGCCGGACTTCGGTTGTCGTGAAACCCGCCAGACCTCGATCTCGCTGGGATAGGCATAGACGGTGCCAGGCGAGCCGCTGTGGCGACGTACTGGCAGCCCCCCGGACTCCTCCCATCGCTGGGCGGTACGGATTTCCCTCTTCAGATAGGCGGAGATCTCCTTCCATCCCTGCAGGGGAGTTTCACCGGACGGGCGGTTGGCTTGGTTGTTTCGATCGGTCATTACTTAGTTCCGACTGCTGGCTGCAGTCCGAACTTACGCCAACTACGTAGTTGGTTCAAGCGTCAAGTTATGACATTCAGCCCAAAATCAGCTTTTGTCAGAACTTGACGTCACCTTCGAGTTCGAAAAGCAGCATTGAAACTCACGTAGGCGTTCGCTGAAAGGTCCGCCAACCAATGCGATGAGTAACTTCCTATATTGGGTGCCGGCTCAACCGGTCAACGCAACACTAGGCCTAAGTCGTTCAACCGAAATGTCTTAGCGATGAGAGCGGCAAGGGGCTTGCCTACAAGCGGAAGCCATTAATCGCAATTGCGTAACTCGTTGTACTGCAATGACATGCAGATGAGAGCGGAGCGTCCTCGCCGCTTCGCCTTTGCTTTCTTTGGCTTACGCTTCACGCTCTCCCTTCGCGCCGGGTGTTGCGTCGACCGCTTGAGACCACCGGAACTGTAGGAAATGACACATTTTGGGTGGTTCTAGAACGCTAGAAGGATCCGTTTCAGGGGTCATTTCCTACACTCGGACTTGTAGGAAGTTACCCGACGGAGGACGCAGTAGCTCAGCTTTGGCGATAGCTATCTTCTCTTCCTTGTGACGGCGCTCTTCGCACCTGGCCGGTAGTTCCGCCATCCTCTCGGCACCGCTTCTAATCCGGCGGCGACTTGGCGGTCGATACCGAGGGCGTCGTCGAGCGAAAGCGGGCCCTGGGCCATGCGGTTTTCGAGAGTCTCGCATTTGTCACACGCCTGTCCTGGTGGCACCTCCACCGCTTTCAACGTTATTGCGACGGTAAGGTAAGAGCGCTCGCCCATTGCGGACCAACGTGAGAGCTCGGAATCAGCTCAGAAGAGAGAGGAGGAAGCCGGCGGCGACGGCCGAACCGATGACGCCAGCAACGTTCGGGCCCATGGCGTGCATGAGCAGGTAGTTGTTAGGGTTGGATTCCAGACCAACACGGTTCACCACGCGGGCGGCCATGGGGACGGCCGAAACGCCGGCGGCGCCGATCAGCGGGTTGATCCGTCCGCCGCTCAGGCGGTGCATGATCTTGCCCATTAGAACACCGGCGGCCGTGCCGACAGCGAAAGCCACAAGACCGATCATCAGAATCCCGATCGTCTCGGCGCGGAGGAACTCCTCGGCATGCAGCTTGGAACCGACTGCCAGACCAAGCAAGATCGTGACGATATTGATCAGTTCGTTCTGGGCCGTGTCAGCGAGGCGCTTGACCACTCCGGCCTCCCGCAGCAGATTGCCAAACATGAGCATCCCGACCAGAGGCGACGCGGACGGCAGCAGCAGGATCACCGCCACCAGAACCGTGAACGGAAAGAAGATGCGTTCGAGCGACGTGACGGGACGGAGATCCTCCATAACAACCCTTCGCTCCTCTTCTGTCGTAAGGGCACGCATAATCGGAGGCTGGATGATGGGGACCAGAGCCATATACGAATACGCCGCAACAGCAATCGCGCCCAGCAGATCCGGACTCAGCCTTGATGCCAGAAAGATCGCCGTCGGGCCGTCGGCTCCGCCGATGATTCCGATTGCAGCCGCGTCCTGCAGCGAGAACTCGATGGAGGGAATCACGTCGCTCATCACCAGCGATCCCAGCAGCGTAAAGAAGATTCCGAATTGCGCAGCCGCTCCGAGCAGAAGCGTCTTCGGGTTCGCGATCAGCGCACTGAAGTCGGTGAGCGCGCCGACACCCAGGAAGATTAGCAGGGGGAACGCTCCGGAAGTGACGCCGACCGTGTAGAGATGTCCTAGGATGCCATTGGAGCCGCTCATGTCGGCCACCGGTATGTTGCTGAGGATGGTGCCGAAACCGATCGGGATCAGCAATAGCGGTTCGAAGCCCCTGGCGATGGCCAGGTAAATGAAAACGGCGCCGACCAGCATCATAAAGGCGGGGCCGAAACCGTCGAAGTTGGCGACTCCCGTAGCTTCCCACAGGCTCTGGATCATATCGGATTGCATTGGCTACGCTCGCTACGCAATCGTCAGGAGCTTTTCGCCTGTCTTCACAGCGTCGCCCGTATTCACTTCAAGGGAGAGGATACGACCGGAGCGGTGCGCGCTGACGTTGCACTCCATCTTCATCGCCTCGAGGACGAGGACGACGTCTCCGGCCTGAACCTCCTGGCCGGGCAAAACCTTGACGTCTATAACTGTTCCGGACAGAGGAGACGGAAGTGGCTCGCCCGTAGTCCCGGAACCAGGTGGTGGTGTCTTGGGTTTCGACTGAGAGGCAGCCTCCGACGGTTGCGCCGAGTGGACGGCGCCTTCGGGGCTGACTTCGACATCGTAGACATTGCCGTTGACGTTGACGCGGTAGCGGGCAGGTCCCTGGTCAGCGGTGGCCGCCTGGGCCGCCACCCGTCTGAATTCGGGCGCCTTGGCGTCGTCTGCCTGCCACGGGGGAGGCTCGAACGCCGACGGGTTATCTCGGTTCTTCAGGAACTTCAGGCCCACTTTCGCGAACAGCGCATAGATCAGCACGTCTTCGTCCGGATCCGCCGCGCGGTCGAAGTCCTCCTGCTTGGACAGTTGATCGACTTCGGCCGCCAGCTTCTTCATTTCGGGCTGAAGGCGATCGGCGGGACGCCCAGTTACGGGATCGTCCCCGTTCAGGACCTTCTTCTGCAATTCGCCGTTCACTGGGGCCGGAGTCTTGCCGTATTCGCCGCGGAGCACACCGGCTGTTTCCTTCGTGATCACCTTGTACCGCTCGCCGTTTAGGACGTTGACGATCGCTTGCGTCCCGACGATCTGAGAGGTGGGGGTCACGAGCGGGATGAAGCCGAGGTCTTCTCGGACGCGGGGCATTTCCTCGAGAACCTCGTCAAACCGTTCGGCGGCGTCCTGCTCGCGAAGCTGGTTCTCCATGTTGGTGAGCATCCCTCCCGGAACCTGAGCGGTCAGGATTCGGGAGTCGACCCCACGCAACGACCCCTCGAACTTGGCGTATTTCCTGCGGACGTTCCGGAAGTACGCGGCGATGTCCTCAAGTAGGTGCAGGTCGAGCCCCGTGTCGCGGTCGCCGCCCTCGAGGATGGCGACGATCGATTCGGTAGCGGAGTGACCGTAGGTATGACTCATCGACGAAATCGCCGTGTCGGCCATATCGAGTCCCGCCTCGACCGCCTTGACGATCGCCGCAGTGCTCATCCCCGTCGTGGCATGCGAGTGCAAAGCAATCGGCACCGCCGTAGTCTCCTTAAGGCGGGCCACCATTTCGCCGGCCACGTACGGCTTGAGCAGGCCGGCCATGTCCTTGATGCAGATGGAATGGCACCCCATGTCCTCGAGCTGCTTACCCTTGTCGATCCAGGTCTCCATCGTGTGGACGGGACTGATCGTGTAGGAGATTGCTCCCTGGGCGTGCTTGCCGGCCTTGAGCGTGGCCTTGACCGCCACCTCGATGTTCCGCATGTCGTTCAAGGCGTCAAAGATGCGGAACACGTCCACCCCGTTCTCGGCCGCTTTGCTCACGAACGCCTCAACGACGTCGTCGGCGTAGTGCCGGTATCCGAGCAGGTTCTGCCCACGGAGCAGCATCTGCGTCCGGGTATTGGGCAGAGCCTTGCGGAACTTCCGCAACCGTTCCCAGGGGTCTTCGCCGAGGAACCGGATACATGCATCGAACGTCGCCCCGCCCCACACTTCTGCCGACCATAACCCTACTTTGTCGATCTTGTCGCAGATCGGGAGCAAATCATCGATGCGAACGCGGGTGGCGAGGAGGGATTGGTGGGAATCGCGGAGGACAACGTCGGTAATAGCTAACGGTTTTGTCATAGGTCTATTGGACGCCTTTCCGGTACATGTGGAGGGCTGACGCTATGGCGGCGACGATATCGGACTCAGACGGGCTTACCTCGCGGGGTTCCTCTTCTGGACCTTCCGGCGGCGGCCCGATTGCCAAAGCCAATCGGGACATCCCAATGACCGCAATGACCAATAGGCAAAGGAAGGAAAAGACGACCAACATGCCCACGAGCATGATCTGTACGCCCTCTCCCAATACTCCAGTCAAAACGATGCATCCCTCCTATGGCCCAACCTGCGGGGAAAGCATGGACCCGGCCCCCAGGTGCGAATGGCGACCTCGTCGATCTCATAAACCGGGCGAACGTTCGAGTGATGCAGCGCCGCTGCGGCCTTGGCCGAGCGGAGGAAGCGTTCCTTCCCTTCTTCATCGAGGAGCAGGTGATCGGCGAGGAACTTGAGCGAGACGCTGGTCTCCAGGGTCGCTCGCTCGGCCTGGTAGACCACGCCCATGCCGCCCTCGCCGAACTTCTCGACGACCCTGTAATGACTGACGGTCCGACCGACCATGATGGGGGAATTGTAGCGCTATGGGACTTGCGAAAGGGCCACCAGGAGCGGTGATTAGTAACTTTCTATATTGGGAATTCGAGGAAGTGACCCGATCAGGGGGTTTTCAGAGAGCCAAAATCGCCCATTTCAAGGGGTTGCTGCCGCGATTCGGTGCCGGCTCAACCGGTCAACGCAACACTAGGCCTAAGTCGTTCAACCGAAATGTCTTAGCGATGAGAGCGGCAAGGGGCTTGCCTACAAGCGGAAGCCACTAATCGCAATTGCGTAACTCGTTGTACTGCAATGACATGCAGATGAGAGCGGAGCGTCCTCGCCGCTTCGCCTTTGCTTTCTTTGGCTTACGCTTCACGCTCTCCCTTCGCGCCGGGTGTTGCGTCGACCGCTTGAGACCACCGGACTTGTAGGAAGCTACTCTAGCGACACTAAACTCGTAGGCTGAAACCGAGGTTCCTACTGCTCGCGATGGCGGAACTCTTGCGGCTCCGGCGGTGTCGTGAGAGTGGTTGGACTCGTCATATTGTAGCGTTCCAGAGCTCTAGTCGCCCGAAAAACGGCTTGGCGCAGTTGCCGGGAGCCCGAGTCAGAAGGCCAGTTTCATCGTGAACTGGAATGTTCGTCCATCGTTTAGCGTATTCGTGATTTGCCCAAAATTGTCATCGCTGAGGCTGTAACCCGGGGACTGGAACTGTGCATGATTCAACAGGTTTAGAGATTCCGCGCGAAGCTCAAACGACATGTCGCCTCTCCAGGGGAAGCGGCGGGCTAGGCCCATATTGACGTTGAAGACTTCGTCCTTGCGAAACGTGTTGCGACCGAGATTTCCGGAGGGCTGGTCCACTGCGGGGAAGGAGAAAGCCGAGCGTGGCAGGGCCTGTTGTGACGTATCCGGATGGTTCACGTTCGCTCCGAGAACGGAAGGATCAACGACGTTGGGCCTATCGGAGGTGGTGCCATCCACGTTGCCAAATCCTGGACTATCTCCGCCCGAGTGAACCGTGAAAGGACTACCGGACTTGAGAAGTACAACTCCAGTCATCTGCCACGAACCGACGATTCGATCGACAACGCTGTTCCCAGTTGCGCGCGAAGGAGTCTCGTACGCCGTGTTCAACAACAACGCGTGTGGTTGGTCGAAGTTGCTAGGCCCCTTCATGCGCTCGTGGACGCCAAATTCGGTGGGGCTTAGGTTCCGGAAGGCATCACTTCCGACCGCTGTATTCGTGTAGTCCGCGCCAAGGTCTATCGCCTTGCTCCACCAATAGGACGCATTGATACTCAGCCCGGCCCACCGTGGCACGCGCACGGTCACTTTCGCCGCATCATAGAATGCGCGCGACCCGTTGAGTACATGAGTTACTTCGTTATAGCGTTGGTCCGGTCGCCGTTCGTTAATGTTGGATGTCGTCGATTCGACTCCCTCGATGTGGCGTGCTCGATTCGTAGACCAACCGGCTAGTAGCTTGTGCGAACGGCTTCCGACGTAGCCGATCTCCAGTGTCCAGTCGTACGCTGGGCGCATCTGCCAGGTGAAGTTATATTGATGAGAATAGGGTGTCGCCAAGTCAGGATCGAGCCAAGTGAGGCCGCTGCGCTGGTTCGGATCGATGTCGTCGATAGGGAAATCTTGAAGTGGGTCCACCAAATCAGGGGCACTAATGTTGAAGTTGACGATCGCTGGCGGGTTAAACCGGGAGCGCATGTAAGTGGTGGAGAATATCTCGCCGTAGTGAATCCCGTATGACGCTCGAAAGACAGCCCAGCGGTCATTCGCGTTGTAGGCGAATCCAAATGTCGGTGCCAGGTTGTTGCAGTCACAGTCGTACGGGATCTCGGTCAGCCCATCCACTTCGAAGGGAGCGGGCGCGATCTCGTAACGAACTCCGAAGTTCAGTGTCAGGCTTGGAGACGCACGCCATACGTCTCCGAGATAGATCATCGGCCTGCTAGCCCGAAAGCCTCGATGGGCGTTGCCAATTCCTTGAAAGTATTGGCTCGGCGTTCCCTCAAGTAGGTTTTCGACGACCGTCCGACCAAAGTCTGTTCCGAACCTGAAGAGACCGCGATGCCTGTTACTTTCGAAACCGTTGATCTGTCTTCTTGAGAGGTCAAAGCCAGCGTCAATCGTATGGTTGCCACTAGTTTGTTGGATGCGCCCGGCATACCGAAACGTGTTCTGTGCGCGATCTAGGGGGACCGTGGTGGTGGGCCCGATGAACTGCAAGGTGCTGCCAAAGTAATAAAACGGCCCTAGTGAAGAATCATCGGGCACCAGTACTGAACTAACCCGGTTGAAGCCCGCCGTGAAGTCGGTGATTGTGCTGGGGTTCCAGACGCGATTCCATGTGAGTCTCGCATCATGGTTTTTCGTCGTCGTGTCGGGATTCTGCCCGCCCACTAGCTGAAACGCATCGACACTCTGTAGCGTTAGGTTGTAGCGAGAGATCAGTCGATCGTTGTCACCCAATTGCTGCTCATACGTAGCACCCGCCCGGTGGTCGTCAATGTTCTGGGGCGCGTTCGTGTTGAGCGCTCGCTCGTTGATGTCGGTACGGTTTGGCAGTTCCGCAGGATATGCTGACAGAATATCGTCAACAATTGCCCTTGTCTCAGGGTCTGTGGTCGTAGGCACCCTCTCGTTCGCCGCTGGTACGAGGACGTTGCCGTTCACCTGGCCGCGAAGCTTTCGCTGTCCGCCGGCGAGCGTAACGTGGCCACCGGTCCAAATCGGAGCGGCGAACGTCCCCCCGTAATCGTTTGATTTCGACGGTTGGACCTCTCCCACTTGGAAGAACGAACGCGCGCTGAAGATGCTGTTGCCGTGAGTCCAGTGGGCGTCTCCGTGGATGTCCCTCGAAGCGCCACCGCCCACATGTAGTGGGGCTGAGGGTGTGCCGCCGAACTCCTTTCCGAAATACGTACGGTTGGCTTGAAACTCTCGCACAATCGTCGCGGTCGTTCCCATGCGGAGATTGAGCTCTTTGAGCACATTGTTATCGATGAGCGTCAGGCTGACGTTCTCGTTGCGGCGGCCCTCACCGCTGGAAGCGTCGACTTGGCCAAGCAGATTCAGCTCAGTTCTTTGCGATGATTCTTCGGAGTCCTGGGTCGTAGGCGCACTCTGCTCCGTGGTGGTCTCCAGAGGAGACGGTGTCGTGGGGCTCTCTTCGTCCGACGACTGGGCCGCTAGCGTGCTGGTCAGCAGAACCAACAAGCAGCAGAGTCCTCCCAGAAATTGATTCGGGGATACCTCTCTCACCACGCGCGACATTGCCAACCTACATCATATCCTCGTGGTGCCTAGAGCACAGCCGTACTGCGTTCTACTTGATCTGCTTCGGCCTCCGGCGCACTTGACCCGAGCGTCTTCTATTAGGACATAGGCGATGTTTATCCGCCGATGTCTGTGCACCCTTGCTCTGGCGTCGAGTTTTTTGGCTGTTCCGCACAAGAAGAATCCACGCCGCCGAACGTCGTGGTGATCTTGGCAGACGATCTTGGAATTGGGGATCTCCGCAGCCACAACGCGGATTCGAACTTGGTACTCCTGAAAGGGCCTCCAGGAGCGGCGATGAGTAACTTCCTATATTGGGTTTCGCGGCACCAACCCAATTTGAGGGTCTTCATAGCGTCAAAACGGGCTGTTCAAGGGGTAGGTGCCTACATTCGGGGTGGTCTCAAGCGGTCGACGCAACACCCGGCGCGAAGGGAGAGCGTGAAGCGTAAGCCAAAGAAAGCAAAGGCGAAGCGGCGAGGACGCTCCGCTCTCATCTGCATGTCATTGCAGTACAACGAGTTACGCAATTGCGATTAATGGCTTCCGCTTGTCGGCAAGCCCCTTGCCGCTCTCATCGCTAAGACATTTCGGTTGAACGACTTAGGCCTAGTGTTGCGTTGACCGGTTGAGCCGGCAGGACTTGTAGGAAGTTACTCGGCGAAGGCCGATCTTGGGCCTACTCTTCCCGATCACGGAACTCTTCGTACCAGTTCTGGACGACTCGGATCTTGAGAGATGACGGCTCTTCCTCTTCAACGGGCATCACCGTCACGAATCTCTGACCGTCTGTGGATACGTCGTAGTTCGGCGCAGAGTAGGCAGCGATCAGATCTTCGTCCTCAAAGAGTCGTTGCGGCTGTCCGAGGACGAACCCTTGCTCGGTCGAGACAGAGACCGCCATCAGTGTGTCACCCTCCACGTAATACAACTCCCTGCCGTCGCCGCGCCAGCGCGCTTGGCCTCCGCCGCTCACCGACACCTGCCACCTTCCAGCTCCATCGGGAAACGGACGCACATAGACCTCGTTACGCCCTGATTCGTTGGAAACAAATACCAGGAAACGCCCGTCCGGCGAAAACTTTGGATTGTCCTCGTGAGCGGGTGTGCTGAGAAACGTGATCGGCTCTGAAGCGGTGCCGTCGGTCTTGAGCCGGAGGTAGCTGATATTCCCCGGGTTCCCCACCCGATAGATGAGATAGCGCCCGTCGCGCGACCATTCAAGACTATACATCCCCGTGTCAGCCTCAACCAGAACGGCGGCCTCGCCTGTGCCGTCTCGAGTCCTTCTCATCAGGCGCCTTCGCCCGCTATTCAGAATCCGATAGGCGATCTCCTGCCCGTCCGGCGACCAAGCCGGGAAGTTTTCAAGCTCAGGACCAAACGTCAATCGAGTCTTGGTGGAGCGGATCAAATCGTGTACCCAGATGTCGAAGTTTCCGCTCTCGTTAGACGTTACCGCGATCCGCTGACCGTCGGGTGAGAGAGCAGGGCCTGCCATGCGCGGCTGCGGCTGACCGATGACCTCAAGCAGCTCACCGGCGCGGTCCCGCCAGACGAGAGTCTTCGCTGCGGCGCTGCCAGCCCCATCCAGATACGTCAGCGTGCCATCCTCTGACACAGAGGGCTTTTGGGCGTTCTTTCGCAGAGGGAACGCCACTCCGGTGAACTGGAACATCTGGCGAGAGAACGAACGAGCCCAGAGATCGTGAGTGCCGCGCGCTGGCTGATATATCAGATGACCGCTCGAAGCTGAATAAACCGGATTATCTCCAGGACCCAGCACTTCCGTTTGCCCCGTGTCTAGGTTCTTGACGTACATCGTGCCGGCCGCGTAGTTCCCAACCGTGAACAGCAGGATGCGACCGGCTTCTCCAAGCAAGAAGCGGGGCCCACTTGCAAATTCCACCCTCTCATCAAGCTCGGCCTGGACGACCTGATGTTCTTCCGGGACGCCCCCTTGCGCCGATACCTCATGCAACACGCCCCGCCCGCCGCGGCCGCTGAATACGATCGACTCGCCAGTTGGGCTCCAAGCCCCTCCAAAGGCACTCGAGCGCGGCAGAGGGCAAATGAGCCCGATGGCGCCACCATCCACCGATATCTTTTTCAGTTCGTCTGCCGTCGCGAAAGCGATGAACTGGCTGTCAGGCGACCAAAACGGCCGCCGCGCTCCTTCGGTTCCAGCCAACTCGCGCGGCTCATCTTGGTCGAGGTCTTGCACCCAAAGCATGCCAGCGGCGCTGGTGGTGGTATAGGCGATGTGCTTGCCGTCAGGCGAGATGGCGATCCCCCCGTTAACAAGCAGGGTGTTGAGGTCCGAAGGAGTGTCCAGCGAAAAGCGCCGCAGAGGAGGCTCGGGCGAGACCTCGGTGAAGTGGACCGTCAGCACAGCGAGTAAAGCGATGCTGAGCACAGCGGCTAGCGCGCGTGCGATGCGTTGACTGCTTCGGCGCACGACTACCGAGTCAGGCGGCAGCGCATCAATAGCACTCACCGTCGGACTCGTCGCCAACGTCGTTGAACTCCCCGACGGCGTCTTCCTTACCGCAGTCTGCTTCTGGAGTACCCGTAAATCCGCGAGCATGTCGTCGGCGTGCTGGTAGCGCTCGTCCGGGGGCTTCGCCAGCGCCTTGCTCAGCAGACGATCAATCTCTGTTGGTAGGCCCGCACGCTGCGCTGTTACGGGCTCGGGATCTTCGTTGAGAATGCCGTAGCCGATCGCCTGCTCGTAGTCCGCATCGAACGGGGTCTTCTGCGTGAGCATCTCGTACAAGACACAGCCCAGCGCCCAAACGTCGGCCCTTCGATCGACTCCCTTGCCTTCGAGTTGCTCCGGTGCCATGTAGGCCGGAGTCCCCAGTGTCGTCCCAGTCTTGGTCAGTTTCGACCTTCCCGTTAGCGACGCCAAGCCGAAGTCCAATATCTTCACCTGTCCCTTCGCGGTCAGCAGGATGTTTTGCGGCTTGATATCGCGGTGAACGACTCCCTTTTCGTGCGCCTCGTGCAGACCTTCAGCGATCTGAGTGGCGATAGTGAGTGATTCATCGAGCGGCAGCGGACGCTCTTTGATCTTCTCCGCCAGTGACGGCCCATCGATGTAGGCCATCGCGATGAACGTCTCGCCGTCTTCTTCATGGATGCCGAAGACCTGGCAGATGTTGGGATGATCGAGTGCGGCGGCGGCTTGCGCTTCACGAATCAGGCGAGCTTTGACCTCTTCCTCGTCGAGCGTTTCGCGAGGAAGGAACTTCAACGCAACGGTCCGGCGGAGCTGGGTGTCCTCAGCCTTATAGACGACACCCATGCCGCCCTCACCGAGCTTCTCGGTGATGCGGTACTGCAATATGGTCCGACCGACCATGACACGCGGATTGTAGCGCTAAGCGCTCGCTGAAAGGGCCGTCTGCCAGAGGGATTAGTAACTTCCTACAAGTCCGGTGGTCTCAAGGGGTCGATGCAACACTTCACCGAGGAAGGAGAAGTGATGCAGCAGAAGAAGAAGAAGCAGAAGCGGAAGCGGCGAGCCTACACGGCAGCAGATCTGGCTGAGTTGTGGGATCGCTGGAAACGAGGGGAGTCATCGAAGACGATCGCCCGGGTGATGGGCAGAGGAGCGTCGGTATACACGGTGCTGTTGCGCTGTGGCGGTATCCGCCCGCGAGTACACTGCCGCTCGCCTCAAGCGCTGACTCTAGCCGAACGCGAGGAGATCTCCCGAGGCATCGCCGCCGGGCAGTCGCTGCGGTCCATCGCCCAGAGGTTAACCCGGGCGGCATCGACGGTGAGCCGAGAGATCCGCCGTAACGGAGGCCCGGTTCGTTACCGGGACTCGGAGGCGGACGGGCAGGCCAGGAAGCGAGCACAGCGTCCCAAGTCGTGTCGGCTGCTACGCTGTCCCCAGCTCCGCCAGTTGGTTGAAGAGAAGCTGCGCGAGGACTGGGCTCCGCAACAGATTGCCGGCTGGCTGAAACGGACCTATCCGGGCCGCGAGTCACTTTACGTGTCACACGAAACGATCTATCGCAGTCTTTTCATCCAAGCCCGTGGGGCTTTGAAGAAAGAACTGACCCTGTGTCTGCGTTCCAAGCGCACGATTCGCCGCTCCCCGCAGGCCAGCCGCAAGGGCCGTGGCGGCGGACAGATTCGAGATCTGATCTCGATTAGTGAACGCCCGGCCTCGGTCGAAGACCGGGCCGTACCCGGTCACTGGGAAGGGGATCTTCTAGCCGGATCGAACAACACCTACATCGCTACGCTGGTCGAACGTCACACCCGTTATGTGATGTTGGTGAAGGTCTCCGGCAAGGACACCGCAACCGTCGTCTCGGCGCTGATCGAGCACGCCCGGCAATTGCCGGGCGTGCTCTACAAGTCGCTGACTTGGGACCGCGGGCTGGAGATGGCCGACCACAAACGCTTCACCCTAGCGACGGACATCGACGTGTACTTCTGCGATCCGCAGAGCCCCTGGCAACGCGGATCGAACGAGAACACGAACGGTCTGTTGAGACAGTACTTCCCCAAGGGAACCGACTTATCCGTACACTCACAAGAGCACCTGGACAGGATCGCTCGCAGGCTGAACGGACGGCCCCGCAAGACGCTGGAGTTTGAAACTCCAGCAGAACGTTTTGACGCTTGTGTTGCGTTGACCGCTTGAGCCGGCAGGAATTCGAGGAAGTGACCCAATCTGGACCCTCTCAGAGGGTCAAGCCGGCCCATTTCCGAGAATAGTTTCTTCCAGGCTGGACTAGTCCGACGCCGGACTTCGAGACTTGCCGCTGCGCAAGGAGACGCGAAATCGATCAGTCGGCGACCCGGCCGAAGGAAGGGGGGGCTCGGAAAGTTAAGGCCGAAGGCCCTCCAGACCGTCCCAGGTAGGACGCTACACGAACTCCGCCAGAAAAAACTCATGAGCCCCGGCCCACATACCATCGACGAAACGCCACAGAGCACGATTCAAACGCCCGATGACCTCTCGGAGCGAGAAGGAATCCGGTTCCAGGAGATTCTCGTCGACTTAGCGGCGGCCGGGCTCCCTGTTAACGTTCGAGCGGCCGAGATCGCGCGGCTCTACCTGATCCAAGATCGGATCAATCGGCACGCGGCGGACCAGTGGGAGACGTCCGGATCGTTCCCCACGATCACCGGCGCGTCTGGAATCCCAGTCAAGAACCCGCTCGTTCTGGAAATGTCGCGCGCGCTGGACGCGATGGCGGCCCTACTCGAGCAGCTCTATCGACCGGCAACCGGCGGCGCCGTCCGCGCGCCGCTCGACGATGCCGACGACGACGATCTGGACTTGGACGACTGACGATGATCTCGTGCACAACAATTCCGGCACCATTGCCCAATGGCAGCTCGAACTTACCACCGATGACAACGTCGTGTCGGAACTCCCCGAACCGTCCACATACCTGCTCTTTGGTTTGGGCCTCGCAGCCTTGGCGTCTCTCCGCAAACGCCGTTAGGCGTACCCACCAGCGGCCCGGCCCCACGCGCCCCCTTCGGCCGGTCCGTTCTCGCTGTGCCTACAGGGGAATGTAGAAAACAACACCTTCAAGGGCAAATCAGATCCGATTCGGGAGTCATTGCCTACATTCGGGGTGGTCTCAAGCGGTAGACGCAACACCCGGCGCGAAGGGAGAGCGTGAAGCGTAAGCCAAAGAAAGCAAAGGCGAAGCGGCGAGGACGCTCCGCTCTCATCTGCATGTCATTGCAGTACAACGAGTTACGCAATTGCGATTAATGGCTTCCGCTTGTAGGCAAGCCCCTTGCCGCTCTCATCGCTAAGACATTTCGGTTGAACGACTTAGGCCTAGTGTTGCGTTGACCGGTTGAGCCGGCAGGACTTGTAGGAAGTTACTCCTTGAGCCCCTCGCCCCGCTTGATGCCATCGTCCGTACTCATGAAGAACTCCCAGACCACTTCCTTCCAACGGCGCATATTCTCCTTGTCAAGGAGAGCCGAGGGCGGGCGATGGGTATTCGCTTCCACGATATATGCTTCCATTCTTACCCCCTCGTTGCACCCCGGCCAGACCATATGAGTGACCGCCGCATCGTCGTCTGTCCCGTCGAGCGCATCGCTCCTCGTGGAGATGGCCGGCCCGCAACCGTTCACTTCGCGCCAGCGCTCCATCGCCTGTGGCTGAGAAACCCAGTCGAACCGGCCGCCCTCCCCACCCGTCCACTTTACGGCTGGGTCGCCTGCATCTTGAACGATCATGATTGGCACAGGCCGCGAAGGCTTGAACCCGCTGTATAGCGGGCGGGCAATCGAACTGGACACCGGCGCGATCGCCGTGATGCGATCCGCTGCATGCGCGGCAACCATGTGTGCCATCAGCCCCCCGTTCGAGTGGCCCGTGATGAAGACTCGGCTGCGATCGACCTCGATCCGGGCATCGAGATCCTCCAAAACCCTAAAGAGGAATCCCACGTCGTCCACGTTTTCGACTTGAGATTTGAACTGCTGATATTTTCGTCCGTCATTCCAGAAGCCTTCAAATGCGCTCGGCTAGACGACGACGGCGCGGTCGCGCTCCGCAAAAGCATCGAATCGGGCACGCCGGGACATCGCCCGCCCGTTCCCGCCGCCGCCATGCAGGACGAAGACCACCGGCGCCTGTCCGCCCTGTTTCAGGCTGTCCGGGATGTAAGCGGCGTAGCGCCTGGCCCGGCCATCCACCTCGAACTCTGTCTCAGTCAATTCTCCCTGAGCGAACAGGATGGCGCTCGGAAAGAGAACACAGTGGACCGCCAGCAGGGAGAACAAGGTAGGGGAAAACATAATAACTCCGAACTAAACTTCCCAGTAACTTGACAGAGCACAAGAGCTTCGGCATATTGAGTTCTACTCATGCCTCATCGCCACCATGGGGTCCACGCTTGCCGCCCTGCGCGCCGGAACATAAGCCGCAAGCAGCGCGAAACCGACCAGCACCGCTGACACAGCAGCGAACGTAGCCGGGTCGGTAGACGTAACCCCAATGAGCTGACTTTCGATGAATCGTGTCAGAGCAAGAGAGGCCACCGCGCCGATTCCCAACCCAAGCAGGGTCAGCACAAGTGCTTCCCTCAAACCCTGGCGTCGCCGCCTTCTACGTCTCGCAGGACATCGCTCCGCTGAGCGCCCAGTGCCATGCGAAGGCCGAATTCGTGGGTCCGCTGCGCAACCGAATACGAGATCACACCGAAAAGCCCCACCGCCGCCAGAAACAGCCCCAGCCCCGCGAAGATCGAGAGCAGCCGCACGTGGAAGCGTAACGATTGGATTTCTGAAACCGCCGATGCCCCCCACGCTTCTATGCCGGACGAATTGGCCACCGCCGTTTCCATGGTTTCGAAGTCGGGGGTCAGTTCCGGGTCGATGTCGGAAACAGCTTTGCGCACATCCTCAACCAGACTCATCGGTTCCGTCGCGGTCCGGATAACGAAATACTTCCTGAGGGTGTAATATTCTCCTTTGCGGGTCCGAGTGTATTGACGATACGGAACGAAGATTTCCGGGCGCCCCCCTCCTCTCACAAAGCTGATGATATCTCCGACAATCCCGACTATCTCCCGCGGTTCCTCATATGAATATGAACGAATACGGGGCGTCTGCAGGGACTTTCCGATCGGGTCCTCATTTGGGAAGAACTTGCGTGCCAAGGCCTGATTGATGATGGCCACTCGGTGTGAACCTTCGGTGTCTTGGCGGGTGAACAGACGCCCCCTAATTAACGGCGTTTCCATGGTTCCGAAGAAGTCCCCGCCCGTCTCGTTGTATTTCGCCATCGGGTCGTCAGCGGATGCGGGTTCGGCCCGGCCAACGATCCGAAAGAATTCTCCCCGACCAGGCTGGAAGATATAGGAGTTCAGTCCGGCGGAGACCACCCCGGGGAGTGTCTTTACTCGGTCAATGACGCGCTCGACGCGCGCCACGGCCCCGGGCTTCGGACGCCTGTGCTCTTCGTCCCAGTAGGCCTCTCCCCCGAGCCTGAAGGTCATCGTCAACAGACTTTTCTGGTTGAAACCGCGGTCGGCCGTTACCAGCCTGACGAAGCTATTGATCATGAGCCCGGCTCCGGCCAGAAGAGTCAAGGCAATCGCCACCTCCGACACGGCCAGGAGTCGTCGCAGCCTCCGTCGAGAGTCTCCTGCTGTGTCTCTCGCCCCCTCCTTGAGAGCTACGGTCAGATCCTGCTTGGAACTCTGGAGCGCTGGAACCAGTCCGAACAGAAGTCCTGTCAGCAGCGCGATCCCAAGCGTGTAGGCCAGCACTTGCTCGTCGACGCCAATCTCTTCCGACGGCGGATACCACTCCGGGGCGAGCATCGTGAACAGTTTGATCCCGCCATAGGCGACCACCGTGCCGGAGAGTCCGCCAGCTCCGGCAAGCAACGCACTCTCGGTCATCAGCTGCCGGACCAGCCGCCACCGCCCGGCCCCTAGAGCCGCTCTCGTTGATATCTCTTTGTGCCGCCGTGTTGCGCGCCCCAGTAGCAAAACGGCGACATTGGCGCAGCCCATCAGGAGTACAAAGCCGACCGCACCCGACAGCAAGTTCAGGGTGCTCCCGTATCTATCGGCGATCACTCGTTTGAGCGGCCGAAGCTCAAGCCGTGCCGGGTACTTGGCATAAAACGCGTGCTTCTCAGTGTTTTCGGCAATGACGTTTATCTCCGCCTCGGCTTGCTCGATAGTGGTCCCCGGCTTTAATCGTCCGATCGGTTTCAGATAGCCCCCGGGATTCTTCACGGCGGCCCACAAATCCGCATCTGCCGTCCAGGGATGGACCCAGAATCCGGGCGGCATCACCCCGACGATGACATCGGAGGGACGGCCGTTCCCGCTTATCCCTCGGCCAATGACATCGGGGGCCCCACCGTAGTGACGCTGCCACAGACCGTGACTAATGATGACCTCCCCACTCTCCGCGGCGGAAAAATTGCGGCCCAGAACCGGGTTTGTGCCCAAGACCTGGAACAGATCTACTCCAACTGACAGCTCATGCAGCTCTCGGGGAACACCATCCAGCAGGTAAGGTCCACGCGTCGTGTAATTCCCTGCCCAGGACGTGAGCTCGGGAAGCTCAGCCTTTTCTCCCCACGCCACGGCCACCGAATGAGACGGTATACCGTCCCGTCCATCCGCAAGGGTGATGCGATGCATGCTCACTAACCGGTCCGGGTCCTTGAAAGGAAGCTGGCGCAGCAGAACGGCGTTGACGACACTGAAGATAGCCGTGTTGGCCCCGATACCCAACGCCAGCGAGAGCACCGCTATGGAAGTGAATCCCGGGCTTTTAGCCAGCATACGAAAGCCAAAGCGCAGGTCCTGCCCCAATCGATCCAGCCAGCCAAATCCCCACAACTCGCGGCTATCCTCTCGCGCCAACGTCCTGTTTCCAAACTGGAGATAGGCAGCGCGGCGGGCCTGGCTGGGCGACATCCCAGCCTCGATGTTGTCCTGGATCTTCATCTCCAGGTGGAACCGCATCTCCTCGCCGAGTTCCTCTTCCAACTGCTCACGCCGTGTGAGCAGTACCAATCGTCGCCAGATCTCGCCAATCTTGTTCATGCCACGGCGCTATCCTTCCGCCGGTTGCAGCACCTGCCCGATAGCCTCGACAACGCGCTCGAAGTTGGAGACCTCGAGGACGAGTTGCTTCCTACCCGCGGGAGTCAGACGGTAATAGCGGGCGCGGCGATTGTTGGCCGAATGGCCCCACTCGGCAACCACCCAGCCCTTTACCAGTAGCCGTTGCAGAGCCGGATAGAGCGAGCCTTCCTCGACCTGCAGTACCTCGGAGGAGACGTGCTGGATGTGTCGCGCAATCCCATAGCCGTGCAGCATTCCCAGCGTCAGCGTCTGGAGGATGAGCATGTCGAGCGTTCCACGCAGGATCTCAGTTCTCGTCGGTGGTGTCTTCGTTCCCATAGGAAATCTATGGGTAGTATCGAGTCCGTCCCCAGGATTGTCAAGCGCATGCTCCAGAACAATGGATCGAATACCTATGGGGCAGCTTCAGTCGGGACTGCAAGGGACGACGCCACGTTGCCATACGGAGACGCGTGTCCTCGGCCTAGCTAGCCCCCCCATCCCGCGTTTCCAGAGCTGTGGAGGGTCTTGTACTGGCTGATGGTGGAAGCGATGACCAAGACCTTGACAGCCGTCCGCAATTCGATACGGCCCCGCTCAAGCTTGAGCGCCAGATTCTCTCCGACGATAAAGGCGCTGACGATGTAGGACTGTCCTGCGAAGACGCCAGTCTCGTAAACCGTGCAGACATTCGGGTGGTCCAGCTCCGCCGCTAGTGCCTCCGCATGCTCCTCGTCGTTATTGCCTCCTCCCGATGAAGCTGGCAACATCTTTAGGGCTACAGTCCGGTGCAGCCGGGGGTCTTCCGCTCTATAGACTTTCCCCAGTCCTTCACTGTCGAGTTCCTCGAGGATCCGATACCCCGCGAACAGTGTACCCGTGTCTTCCGCTAGTTCCGCCGCGCCGCGGTACTCGAATCTCGGAACGTAAGAGCCTTTTGGCAGCCGGATCTCTATCGGGTCATGCTCCCCTTCGACTCGATAGTAGGCTGCTAGCTTCTCGCGGAGCCGCCGTGCTTCGGAGCGAACGATAGTACTCAGTTTTGGATCGAAAGATTCCCGGCGCCCGAGGACATCGACAGCAATCACATAACCTTTGAGATTCTCGGAGTTGCCGTTCAGTGTTTCATCTACGAGAAACTCCAGGAGCTTCGCCATCTGCGCCGAACGGCCAAACGACGGGGATCGGACAATATTGCGCAGCTGTTCTCGTACCGCCGTCGCCGTCGGCGGTTCAAGGCGAGGTTTACCCCTGTACGTAGTCTGCTCCCCCATCCCCGACGTCCTAGTTCACATTCGACAAGAAGATCCAAACCATCTGCGCTCGCACGTACTTGGCTTTGACAGCACGTAGCTGTCAAAAATTCAGCACAGCGGGCCTAGCGTTCTAGCCTGCTTGTCCCACGGAATGATACAGCAAACCTGATCGTAGTTCAACGATCGACCATAGTGAACGACCGGTCTGATAGGTAACACTCTAAACCGGACGGATGGGTAACAGTATAGGCGGTGGTCAGTGGCCCCCGCGGGGGCCACTGACTGCCGAGCCGAGCGGCCACAGTACGCGGTTGGCGGCGTCGAACAAGGCGAGTTCCACCGGACCGAACCAGATCTGCCAAATGGCTTCGTCCACTTCGACTAGCCCGACCAACTCGCGAGCCAACGCTTCACTCAGGAAGTACTTCTCGCCGAGGAACTTGATGCGTCCGTCGTGGCGCACTCGTCGGCGCTCCCAGTGCCCCGGGTAATCCAGATCAGCAAGCTCGCTGGGATAGGCGCGTGTTGCTGGTGCATAGAACGCCGCCGGGGGCCGCTGTCTCAACGCTTCATGCGGACGTTCTTGGTTGTATTCATGACGAAAGAGGTCGAAGCGGCGCTGCTGTCGGCGACGATCGCCAGCCGGAGGTCTCACTGTCTCGGCTTTGAGCGTGCGGTGTAGCCGCTCGTGGCGACCGTTCTGCTGCGGCTTGCCCGGCTCGATGCGCTCCACCGCAATGCCCAGCTTCAGCCACCAGACGTTCAACCGGCTCAAGCGTCCGGTGCCGATGGAGGCGAACGGCGAACCGTTGTCTGAGCGTATCCTTCGTGGCAGCCCGCGCTCCAGAAACAACCGCTCCAAGCCTCGGCGGGCCTCGGCGTAGGATGTGCCCACGTGTGCGGTGCAGTTGAGCAGGAAACGACTATATCCGTCGACGACCGTTAGCGGATAACACAGCACGCCGTCGCCGGTGCGAAACTGCCCCTTGTAGTCGATCGTCCAGAGGTCGTTGGGCGCTTCGGGTTCGCGCAACGGACTGGGTGCCGCTTCGGCCAGTCGCCGCATCCGCTTGCGCCCGCGAACGAGTCCGGCTCGCTTCAGCGCGTCGCCGATCGTCGACGCCGCTGGCCAGCTTGTCTGTGACTCTTTCGACTCCAGCCAGGCCCTGAGCTTCTTCGGCCCCCAACTCGGATGCTGCCGACGCGCTTCTATCACTCGTCGCTCGACCGACTCGGGTATCCGACCGGGCTGACGGTGTGCCGCGTGCGAGCGGTCTTCCAGCTCTGGCCAACCGCCTTGACGGAAGCGTTCTAACCACTTGTATCCGGTCCTGCGGCTGATCCCGTAGAGTCGACACAGCGCCGCCACGTTCGTCGCCGCCCCCGCTCGCAGCCAGTCTTCAATGAATCTCTTGCGTTCTTCCATCGGATAGGTCTCCTTCCATGGCATCTCGCCATGGTGTTACCTATCCGCCCGGTCTAACCTGTTACCCTTCCGCCCGGTCTGTACAACCCCACCCCCCGCTCCCCCACCAACAATCGCCCCACCCGAGCCCAAGTGCGTAAGCGCTGGGTCCTAATGCCGCGTCCCACCTCAACACTCGCACCCTGCGACGGCATAACAAGCTCCACGCAAGCGGACCGCCAAGCACACAAGCCCGCGTTAGCGCGCTACAATCCCACCATCGTGGTCATTGGCTCCTCCATCAGCCATTACCTCATCGTCGAGAAGCTCGGCGAGGGTGGCATGGGTGTCGTCTACAAAGCCGAAGACACCCAGCTCCGCCGAACCGTTGCGTTGAAGTTCCTCCCTCGCGAAACACTCGACGAGGAAGAGGTCAAAGCCCGTCTGATTCGTGAGGCGCAAGCCGCTGCCGCCCTCGATCACCCCAACATCTGTCACGTCTACGGCATCCACGAAGAAGACGGCGAAACCTTCATCGCCATGGCCTACATCGCTGGGCCGTCGCTGGCGGACAAGATCAAGGAGCGCCCGCTGCCGCTGGAGGAAGCCCTCTCGATCGCCGCCCAGATCGGCGAGGGACTGCACGAAGCCCATGAGCACGGAGTCGTTCATCGGGACATCAAGCCACAGAACATCCTGCTGACCGCCAAAGGTCAGGTGAAGATTCTGGACTTCGGGCTGGCGGCGCTAACGGGGCGCTCGAAGCTGACCAAGACCGGCACCACGATGGGCACGCCCGCCTACATGGCGCCGGAGCAACTCGAAGGGAGAAACGTCGATCGTAGGGCGGATGTCTGGGCACTGGGCTGCGTGTTGTACGAGATGCTCACGCAACGCACGCCGTTTGAGGCGGATTATGAACAGGCAATTGGCTACGGCATTCTCAACGAGGATCCCGAGCCGGTAACGGCGCAACGCGCCGGTCTATCGCCGGAGATCGATCGGCTATTGAGCAAGGCCCTAGCGAAGGATCGAGACGAGCGCTACCAACACGCCGACGAACTGTTGGCGGACCTGGGAGTGCTTCAGAAACAGACTGGGGCTCGGAAGGCGTCGTCGGGCCGCTCGACGATCTTGCGGACGACGCAGATGACCAGTGCGGTCCCGGCGACGATGACGGCAGGTCAGACGGTGACCCATGCGGAAGCGCTGCCGCCTGACGCCGTGATCGTGCAACGAAGCAGCCAGCGAGCGCTACAAGCTTTGGCTGCAGTGCTCGGCATCGCCTTCCTCGGCCTACTGGTGTTCAACTTCACCCAGGCCCCGCCCGAGATACCGCTGCGGCGCTTCTCATTCGCGCCAGACGGATTCACCCAAGACACTTCGCGCATCTCTCCAGACGGCAAGTTCATTCTCTTCCGGGCCAGGACCGGTGACCAAAATAGCCTCTGGCTGCGATCGCTTGAGAACGAGTCCGCCCGCGAATTGGCAGGCACGGCAGGAGTGCTCCGTGGGGGCTTCTGGTCTCCAGACAGCCTGTCGATCGGATTTGGAACTGGCGCCGAATTGAAGAGAGTCTCGATCAATGGCGGAGACCCGATCACGCTCTGTGAGTTGCCGGCTGGCGGCCAGCGCGCTTTTGTGGGGGGAACCTGGAGCCCCGACGGCGAGCGCATCGTGTTTTCCTCTGGTCTGCGCCTGTATGAGATCCCTTCCCGCGGCGGTGAGCCCGAGCTGCTGTTTGATGTCAGCGACGGCCCTCGGCCCTACTCTCTCCGCCCCCATTTCTTGCCCACCGACGGCGGGTCTCACGGCCTTGCGTATGTAGCGGCAGTGAGCCCGGCTTTCTCCAACGACTCCCAGACCTCTCGTTCGAAGCCACCGGTCGCTTCGATCACGGCGTGCGTGACGCCTAGACGCCGCCAAGAGCGGGCCAAGCGCCCCAGCGCGGACGCCCGCCGCGGCAGGTGTCCGCACGGGTTTTCCTTTCTGTTGAGAACGAAGTAATCGACCTGTTCCTGCGAGATATCCAGGCCCACCCAGATCGGGGTGACGGGGGTACAATCCAAAGGCATGATCGGATCTCCTTGCTTGTAGATGCGGGCTCAAAAGGCCCTTGCGACTATTCGGATTCGATCGAGGCGCGCTGCGCTGCCCCCGCTGATGCAACGGTCTCGCTCCTTCAGCGGACCCGCCCCGTTGTCGGGCTCACGCAGCGCTCCCGGGCGTCGCTCCTAACGACGCCCGGGACACCTCTTACCCCTTACTTCACTACATACAAGCCCCGTTGACGGGGCTCCCAGGCTAGGCCAGTCCTTCTAGGGCTGGTTCAGAGCAGCAACACCTACCCTCCCCCCTTCTTCAGCCCGGTTCAGCGGGCTCCCCTCCGACGGTCACCCTCGACCGCCCCAGCACCACCCACACGCGCCATCCGGGCCTCTTCCCACCGATTGACGGTCGAAAAAATAAACTTCCCCCAACAAAACACAGAACTTACACCCACAAGACCCGCGAAAGCGGGCGAAAAGCTTGTACCGCTGTGCCACCCTCAAATCAGAAGCACGCTAGATTTTTGTGAGGTTAGCTAGCGTCTCCAGTCGACTGGGAACAAACCTTCGGTGAGTTGGCCTACCAAAATGCCAACAGCGTAACGAGGGAGCAGTTCCTCAGGGCCGGCCCAATACTTTGGTGATTCCTCGCGTAGTAGGGAATCACAAACCGCCGTCTGGTGGTCCCGCGGTACCGCAGGGCCGCCAGGCGGCGGTCTAACTTCCAAACTTGCTCCACACGTGGGAGTACTGCGTCTTACCCGCGAAGCGGACAGGCCCTCGCGCTAGCGAGCCAATACGACACCCAAGCTGTATCTGGCAATCCACTACTCCCAACACCCCTGCGGCTGATACGATGACACACCAGTTCCACGCCGCAACAACTCCCACGGGAAAGCTCCATGAAATCTCCTATCGTCATCGCGTTCGCCGTGCTCGCTACGCTCATCGCACTCGGATCCAATGCCGCGTCGGCGCAACCGGCCTCCACCGCTCGGGACTTCGACGCTGAAATCCTAGACTCGCTGCGCGACGCCAAGCGTGCTTCTGGGTTTGAGTTTTTAGGGACACTCTCGCGACTCTGCATCGCACCGCCGCGTCGCTCTCCCAACACCAGCGATAATCTGCCGCGCTACGTTGTCGACCCCAGCAATGTGCCGCCGCGCGAAGCTTGGTACGCCGAACCGGCCAAGGTCTACGACAACCTCTACTTCGTCGGGGGCAAGATTCATACCTCCTGGGCGTTGACCACAAGCGAGGGCATTATCATCATCGACACGATCTACCCCTACAACTCGGAGGAACTGATTGTCGGTGGCCTAGAAAAGCTGGGGCTCGACCCGAATGACATTAAGTACGTCGTCATCTCGCACGCCCACGGTGACCACATCGGCGGTTCCGAGATACTGCAATCCCGCTTCGGCGCGCAGGTCGTGATGGGTGGCCCCGACTGGGACCTGGTTGATAAATATCCCAACCGATTCAAGACGATGGCCCCCGAGCGAAACATCACCGCCACCGACGGGATGAAGCTCACCCTCGGCGACACAACCCTCAATATATTCCTGACACCGGGCCACACCGAGGGCACGCTGTCTTACACCTTCACGGCGTTCGACAACGGCAAGCCGGTGCAGGTCGCCTACTCGGGCGGCACCGCATTCAACTTCCCCACCAACCCGCCGGATCTGGGCATTCGCAACTTCGACCGCTACATCGCCGCGCAGCAACACATGGCCGATGAGGCAGCGAAGGCCGGTGCGACAGTCATCCTCTCGAACCACACCGAGTTCGACAACGCCAACAACCGCAACAAAATGCTCGCCGGTCGCGGTGACGGCCCACACCCCTACGACCTCGGCACAGACTGGGTCCAGCGCTACTTCCAAACAATGCAAGCCTGCGCCCGCGCCGAACAAATCCGCCTCGAAAAAGAAGTAGCGCTAGGCGAATAAACTCTTCATCCGATACGATATCCGCTTGAGCGTCAGACCAGACCACAGCAAGAGGCATGGGCTTCGATGGCTCGCCTTGGCACTCATGTTCGTCGTGACCTGGCTAGTCGCTGAGGCTGTCGTCATCTCAACTCAACTCCTCGTCCCAGCCGACTTCGCGGACCGTCATCGCGTGTTATTTGAGATGTTCGAACCGCACCCAGAGTGGGGTTTTCACACGCGGCCTAACCTGCGAAAGTTCCGCATACGGTGGCGTGAGACCGGTGTCGAGGCCTCTTACTCGACCGACGAGTTCGGCTTTCGCAACGTCGGTCGTGACTACGACGCGGCGCCCATCGCGTTCATCGGAGACTCTTTCACCTTCGGCGTGTGGGTTGCCGAAGAAGAGACCTTCGCCGGACGGCTTGAGCAGCAACTCGCCACACCCATCCTCAATCTCGGCCAGCAAAGTTTCTACATCGAGCAGTATGCCCTGGCGCTCGACTGGTTCCTCGAGAACCATCAGCCCGACGTGATTGTCGTCTCAATCTTCGCCAACGACCTCACCCCCGAAATGACGTCCGACGACTTCGCACACTTCTACGAACGCTTCGGATGGAATACATACAAGTCCCTGTCCTGGCGGCAGCGCAGCATCACCTCTCATCTTGGCGCCCGATTGAACACCTGGCGACATCCGCCCGTACCGCCACAAGAAGCCGTCAGCGGCGTAGGACCACTCGGCCTCACTCTATTCCGCATCGCTGGAGCGCATCCAGAGTACGTGAGCGGCGATCAGTTCACCCATACCGAGCAGGTGCTCGCTGTCATCGTCGAACGCGCTACGAGCCAAGGCGTACAGACCGTGGTCGCCTTTCTGCCATCGAAGGAGTCTACCTATCACCGCGACTACGCTCAGTTGTTCGGCGGCGACTACTTGGATAATGAGGGTGTGGGCTTTGCGCGCCTCGCCACAGTCGCCGAAACAGCCGGAGCCATCGCCGTTGATCTCACACCAACTTTCCGCGCCCACGCGGATGAGCCGCTCTACTTCGAAGTAGACGCGCATTTCAATGCCACTGGACATGCCCTCGTAACGGCAGCACTACGGCCAATCCTAGAGACCGCTCTTGCAGAAGAGTCTAGGCAATAGCTCCAGTTCGCAAGTGTTCTTCTTTCGATCCGCGCTAGGTCAGCAGCAAGTACGCCACCGACGCTAGCGTGAATGTTCGATTTAGCACGTAACGCCAGTCATCACAACGGAGACGGCACCCTAAAGCCGTTCTGAGGTCTACAATAGCGTCGTAAGGAGGGCGTGTCGTGTTGTCTGTTTTCACCCGGGTGAGCCTATTCGTTTTGGCCAGTACAGTGCTGTTCGCTCAGCAGCCCGCGTCTTCGTCGAGCCCCGCGCCCGAGCTGGACTACTTGTTCTTTAAAGAGCGAGTGCAACCCATCTTTCTTGAGAAGCGAGCCGGTCACGCGCGCTGTGTGACGTGTCACACGCATCGCCGTCCTCCCTTGCAAGAACTCTCGCCCGGCGCGACCACTTGGGACAACGAACAGTCGCGGGTGAATTTTGAAACTTGGAAACTTTTCGTCGTTCCGGGCGAGCCGCTTGAGAGTCGCTTCCTCCTACATCCACTGGCCGAAGATGGGGGCGGCGACGAGTTCCACGCTGGCGGCAAGCACTGGGCATCGCAGGGACACCCCGAGTGGCAAACACTTGCGGCGTGGGTTCGCGGCCAACGTCTCGGCGGTCTGGCCCTGCCGTCGACCTCGGGCACCGTTCGTGTCCTCCAGTCGAACGCGGCTGGCGACAACATTCACGTAATTGACCCCACCACCAACCAGGTAACGGGGCTGATCGAAGGTATCGAGGCCCCTCACGGTCTCATCATCGCGCCAGATGGCAAGCGCATTTACGTCACCAACGAGTCGCTCAACACCTTGGACGTGGTGGACACGAAGACGCTCACCGTCTTCAAGAGAATCCCTTTGAGCGGCAATCCGAACAACGTTGCTGTCACCAAGGATGGTTCGAAGGTCTACGTGGCTATCAATGAGGCACCCGGAGCTGTGGATGTCATCGACGCGACTACGCTGACGAACGTCAAGAGTATTGCCGTAACCGGTCCCATTCACAACGTCTTCACCACTCCGGACAGTTCGCACGTATTTGCCGGCTCGATTCCGTCCAAGACCATCAGCGTCATCGACGTGTCGCGCGATGCCGTTTCGTGGACGTTAACGCTAGATGCCGGCATTCGACCCATGGCGTTTACCAAAAACGGGGATGGGTCCACGCGCTGGAGCATCGTTCAGCTATCCAACTTCCACGGGTTCGCCGTGGTCGATTTCGCGACGCGAAAGGAGATCGCAAGGGTCGAGTTTCCCGACCCTCCCGGCCACGAACGGGTGACTGAAGGCCTACAGGGTTCTCCCGCGCATGGGCTAGCGGTCAGCCCGGACGGAAAGGTCCTGTGGTCCACGAGTAAGTACTACCACGCCGTGTACGCCTACGGTATTCCATCGAGGTGCCGACCGGGCTATGAGCCCCGGCCCGGACAGCGTTGCGAGTGGGAACTGCTGAAGATCGTTGACGTCGGCCTCCACCCTGATTGGCTGGCCATCACGCCCGACGGCAAGAGCCTCTACGTAGCCCTCGCCGGGGAAGACGTAACGGCGGTGGTAGACACCGAGACAATGACGGTCATCGACAGAATTCCCGTCGGTAATGTGCCCAAGAGAAATGTCGCGGGAATGCTTGCCACGAGGTAATCGTCACGCGTAACTCGATACGACGGCGATAATCAAAAAGAAGTTATGTTGAACGCAACTCCCTTTATGCGCCCTCTCAGACCCGTACGACTCGGTTATGCCCGCCTCCTGCTGGGTGTACCGCTGAGCCTGGTCGCCATCCCCGCGGTCCCGGCTGCCGAACTATCTGACTCAGAGCTCAAGCAGGAATTCGAAGCCACCGTAAAGCCGTTCACGGCGACCTATTGCAATGGATGCCACGGCGGTGAATCACCTGCCTCCAAGTTCGACATGGAAGTCTATTCGACGATGGAGACCGTGGTCGAAGATTTTCCACATTGGGCGCTGGTTCTCGGGCGGCTGAAAGCTGGCGACATGCCACCGAGTTCGATGCCACAACCCCCCTCCGATACCCGGCAGCAGGTGATCGAGTGGATTGAGGCCGTGCGAACGAATGCGGCGCTGAAGAATGCAGGTGATCCGGGGCCGGTGCTAGCACGGCGGCTGAGTAACTCCGAGTACAACTACACGATCCGCGACCTCACCGGCGTCGACCTCCAACCGACGCGCGAATTTCCCGTTGATCCCGCCAACTTGGCCGGATTCGATAATTCGGGCGAGTCGCTAATGATGTCGCCTGCGCTGCTCAATAAGTACCTGCAGGCCGCCCGCAACATCGCGGAACACATGGTGCTTGCCCCACACGGTTTCGACATCGCGCCGCACCCAATGCTCGTCGAGACGGATCGCGAGAAGTACACGATTCGACGCATCGTTGAGTTCTACAAGAACCAGCCCACCGACTACGCCGACTACTTTGAAGCCGCCTGGCGGTTCAAGTATCGCGCTGCATTGAATCAGTCGAACGCTTCGCTAGCCAGCATCTCTGCGAACGCCAATCTCAGTGCCAAGTATCTGCCTTTGGTCTGGGGAATTCTCGAGGAACCCGTCAAGGAAAACGTAGGCCCAATCGCGCGGTTGCGGGACATGTGGAATGCCCTTCCGACTCCGGGCGAGCCGGGCGCTGACTCAACGGTGCGCACAGGCGGTGCCGAAATGCGCGACTTCGTGGTCGAAATCCGCAGAGATACTGCTCGCCTATTTTTGGCACCCAAGGTGAACGGTTTGTCCCCCTGGTCGCAGCCACTGATCAACTGGAAGTTTGCTCAGTTCGCTTCCCATCGCCGCGACTTCGATCCGACCGCCCTGCGCCTAGAGAGTGATCCAGCGCCCGAGCTTCCCGAGATTCCAACCTATCCCGGTCTGGGCCGAGAGGTTGGGTACCGCGCCCGAGCACTGCAATTGCATGCTCGCGCAGACAACATGGACCTGATCGTTCCCGCCGGGCAGATGACCCGCTATGAGACGGCGTTCGCTGAGTTCAGCAATGTATTCCCCGATGTTTTTTACGTCAGCGAGAGAGGACGCTTCTTCCCTGACGATTCAAACGACAAGGGGCGCTTCCTCAGCGCGGGTTACCACAACGTCATGGGCTACTACCGTGACGACACGGCACTCATCGAGTTAATCCTGGACGAAGAGGGCCGGACGGAGTTGGAGGGCCTTTGGGACGAGTTCGAGTTCATCGCCGATTACACCAAACGCACCTGGGATCAGTATTTCTTCAATCAAAGCGGTGAAGTACAGGGTAACGGTCGCGAATCAGGCACCGAGCGCCCAACCGATCGGGCGGTTGACGCGACTTCCGTCATCTTCGAGATGCGAGACACCTACCTCGCCAAGGCACGAGAAGATCCGTCGAATGATCCGATCGCTACCGAAGCAATTCTCGGCCACTTCCAGAGTGTGGACACAGCGCTACGTCGCATCGAGAAGATGCGAATCGACGCCGAGCCCCACCATCTCGACGCCCTACTCAATTTCGCGGAACGTGCCTACCGTAGACCGCTATCGCCGCTTGAGCGTGACGACATCCGAGCGTACTACCGAAAGTTGCGGGCCGGCGAAGGTGGTTTGACGCACGAAGAGGCGATTCGCGATTCGATCGTCAGTGTATTAATGTCGCCGGACTTCTTGTATCGCATCGACCTGGTGGACGGCTTTGCCGCGCAGGTCGGGGCGGCTACCTTGGCAAAGGCCGACAGACCAGCCCTAGCAACAAAGAGCCGCGCTCTTTCTCCGTACGCGCTCGCCAGTCGGCTCAGCTACTTCCTGTGGTCGAGCATGCCCGACGACGAGCTGATGTCGCACGCGGCAGATGGCTCTCTGCAGCGACCGGAAGTCCTTGCCGCACAGACGCGCCGTATGTTGAAGGACTCTCGCGTCCGTGGGCTGGTGGCCGAATTCGCTGGAAACTGGCTTGAGTTCCGCCGCTTCGAGCAGCACAACGCGGTTGATCGCGGCAGGTTCCCTGCTTTCGACGACCAGTTGCGGCAAGCGATGTTTGAAGAACCGCTACGGCTTATTGAAGACGCCATCCGCAACGATCGCTCCGTGCTCGATCTTGTTTACGGTGACTACACGTTCGTCAACCCCGTCCTCGCGCGGCACTACGGCATGACACGCCAAGGCGAGGGAGACGAAAGCGTTTGGGTTCGAGTCGACGACGCCGATCGCTTTGACCGTGGTGGACTGTTGCCGATGTCTGTTTTCCTGACGCAGAGCTCCCCGGGACTGCGTACGAGCCCAGTGAAGCGCGGCTACTGGATGGTTCGCCGCGTATTCGGCGAGGAGATTCCTCCTCCTCCGCCGGTCGTACCGGAGCTGCCTGAGGACGAGTCCAAGTCTGACCTGCCGTTGCCCGAACTGCTTGCCCAACACCGTGCCAATCCGTTGTGCGCCTCGTGCCATGCGCGGTTTGATTCCTTCGGTCTGGCATTCGAAGGTTACGGGCCCATCGGTGAGAGACGCTCAAGCGACCTTGCCGGTCGACTCATCGACACGATAGCGGAGTTCCCTGGCGGCGATGAGGGTAGAGGTCTTCGAGGCGTGCAAACGTATATCCGCGAACATCGTCAGAACGACTACCTCGGCAACCTCAGTCGGAAGATGCTAGCGTATGCGCTTAGCCGCTCTCTCCAGCTTTCTGACGAGCCCATCATTGAGCAGGCGATAGAAAATCTTGAAACAAAGGACTTCCGCTTTGCGGCACTTATGGAGACAATAGTCACCAGTCCGCAGTTCGTCAATCGGCGAGACCCCGATCCCGCCGAGCAGAGAAGCTTCGTACCGAAGACAGGAGAGTAAAATGGCCCACCCAAAACAAGAGAAATCCGTCGGTGGAATCTCCCGTCGTACCGTGCTTCGCGGTGCCGGAGTCACCATGGCATTGCCTTGGCTGGAGTCCGCTCCTGGACTCGCCGCAGCGACTACGCCTGCTGGGTATCCCAAACGCTTCGGTGTTCTGTTCATGGGCACCGGCATCAACGAGAACCATTGGAGCGCCACGGGCAACGGTGCTGACATGCAGCTCAGCAAGACCCTGTCGGTGCTTGAACCGCTGAAGCACAAGATCAACGTCATCGACGGACTCTTCAACAAGGCCGCTACCGGACAAGGCATTCACCCCGCCCAAACCGGAAGCCTACTATCTGGAGCGCAGATTCAGAAGGGTGCCGTCATTCGATCAGGCGTGTCGATCGATCAGGTGATCGCCAACCATGTGGGCGAAGAGACGCCGCAATCGAGCATCGTCCTCTCTTGCGAGCAGCCGATGACCGGCTACCACGAGACAAACTTCTCGCTCGCTTACAGTTCACACATTTCGTGGCAAAGCCCAGACTCGCCGGTGCCCGTAGAGGTTTATCCTTCGCTGGCCTTCGACAACTTGTTTGAGAATCGCGGCAGTCTGCGGAACATGAGTATTCTCGACCGCGTGAAAGATCGCGCCGAGACCCTGAGCACTCAAATCAGCTCGACCGACAAAGCCAAGCTGGACGAGTATTTGACCAGTGTCCGCGAAGTCGAAAGGCGTGTTGAGAAGATGCGCAAGGGCAAGGACGAAGCCGAAGACCGCGCCAAGCTGAAGAACAAGCCGGCGTTCATGATGGATCGTCCGGAGAATGGTCTGCCAGAGGACTTGCGAGACCACGTGCGCCTGATGTGCGACATCATCGCGATCGCGTTCCAGACAGATCGGACGCGTGTTGCATCGTTACTGATTTCCCGCGATCTCTCGGCGATGTACTATCCGTTCCTCAACGTCAACACCGGACACCACGCCGCGTCTCACGACAATACATCCGATGGCTACGAGCGCATCTCACGCTTCCATGTGAGCCAACTCGCTTACCTCGCTGAGAAGTTAGACAGCATGCCGGAGGGTGAGGGCACTGTGCTCGACAACTCCTGCCTGATGTTCCTCTCCAATCTCTGGATCGGTCGGACTCACGACAACAGCAGGTTGCCGCTGATTCTCGCCGGAGGCCTCGGCGGCACTCTGAAGACGGGCCGTACGCTGAACTATCTTGACGCCGGGGAAGAGAACCGCAAGATGTGCAGTCTCTACCTCTCGATCATGGATCGCATGGGCATCGAGATGGATAGCTTCGGTGACGCCGAGACTCGACTCGAACATCTGTAGTCCTTTCTGGGGCAGGCGGTGTCAAACGCGACCGCGAATGTCCGAGCGAAATAGGGCCAAGAGGATGAGTTCGGCGACTGCGATCGCTGATGTGAGATTTCATGGAGCCTTCCCGTAGGAGTTGTTGCTGCGCAGAACCGGCCCTCGGTATGGCGGCCCTGCATGACTACAGGACCTCCATACAGCGGGTTGTGCAATCCAACTAAGCGGGGAAGCACCGAAGTATTGGACCGGTCGCTCCCTCGTTACGCTGTTGGCATTTTGGTAGGCCAACTCACCGAAGGTTGATTCCCCGTCGACTGGGGACGCTAGCTAACCTCACAAAAATCTAGCGCGCTTCTGATTTGACAGTGGCATAGGTGTGCAAGCGACTGTGTCAAGAGCTGCTTGCGGGGTGCCAGTCGGATTGGTGTTGGATCATGGAGTTGAGGGCGACGAGGAGTTTACGAGCGACGGCAATGTTGATCACTTTTCGAGGTTTGCCAGCGGCCAAGAGACGATCGTAGAAGGCGGCGACGCCAGGGTCGCCGCGCCGCGCGTTCCAAGCGGCGACGAACAGGGCGCGTCGCACGCGAGGGCGGCCACCGCCGATGGTTCGGCGTCCACGGTACTTGCCGGAGTCGCGGGCACGCGGAGCAAGACCGGCGAGGCTTGCGGCTTGACGTGCGTTGAGACTCCCGAGTTCGGGGAGTTCGGCGGCCAACAGCCAAGCCGTTTTCGGACCGATGCCGGGAGCAGTTTGTAGGCGGCGTGTGAGTGCGAGCAACTCCGGCGAAGAGGATGCTGCTTCGTCGAGCTGTTGCTCCAGCAGACGAATCTCGGAACTGATCGAAGCAATCAACCGTTGCAGACTGGCACGCGCGGGTTCCGGGGCGCGATGCAGAGTGGTGCGCCAACGAGCGCGTTGATCTACGACTTCCACGAGATGGCGCAGCAGTTGTTGAAAGTGGCGTACGTGTGCTGCTGGAAGTGGTGTGGGCACAGGGCGCAAACGCTCGCCGAACTGTGCCAATAAGATCGCATCGAGGCGATCTGTCTTGGCCTGGAGGCCGAGCGAACGCGCAAAGTGGCGAACGCGTCTGGGGTTGACCACGGCAACGGACAAGCCAGCGTTCTCAAGAAGGCTCCAGGGAAGCGCCTCGAATCCGCCGGTGGCTTCGAGGATGACCAACTCCGCGCCAGCGTCGCGAAGCTGTTCAGCAAGCGAACGCAGTGCTTCAGATTGGCGCGGCACGCGGCCATTGAGGCTGACTTGTTCTGTTGAAAAGAAGAAGTCGACGTATTCCATCGACACGTCCAGTCCAGCGCAGTGCAAAACCGCAGAAACGGGCGTAGAATCGAGCATGATCGGGCTCCCTGTCTTGTGATACGGGCTCTTAGGCCCAAACGACTGTTCGGGTTCGATCAAGGCGTGCGGCGGCCTCACGCTTGACAACGGTCTTCTACGACCTCGTTTTCGGTCGAGTTACCGCCGCACCGAGGGGAGTCGGGCGGCCGCCCAGCTCCCCTCTCACCTCTTGCGTCCTAATCTAGCCCCATACAAGCTTTTTGGCTGCTTCCGTGGGTCATGTGCGCGTAAGCCCCTTGTTTTGTTGGGGGAGGTTTATTTTTTCGACCGTCACAGCATCGGCTGGACCGCGACCTGATGATTCAAGAGACGATCATCGGAGACTTGAAGAAGAGCGGTTTCGGTCTGATTTCGGTGAGCAATCGGCTCAACCCGAGTATTGAGTATCATTAAGGGGCGCTCAATCGTTCCTGCTAAAATCGCGCCTACCAATGCCCGCACTGGACCGTAGATCTTTCCCTCGACGCTCCTTCCTCCGCGGAGCTGGCGTAGCCCTCGCCCTCCCGCTGCTCGAGTCGTCTCCGGCACGCGCCGCAACTAAACCGCCGATGCGTCTGGTCTGTGCCGGAAACCCACTGGGGATGCTCCCGGACTCGTTCTTCCCCGACCAGTCTGGCCCCGACTATGCCACTCCGGCGCTACTAGAGCCACTCGCCCACCGCCGCAAGGACTTCACCCTCTTTTCGCACCTTGACCACGACGTTAGCGGGGGACACCGCGCCGTGCACGCCTTTCTGAGCGGACTCCGCGACCAAGACGCCAGCGACTGGCCCGACCGCAATATCTCGATTGACCAACGCGCGGCCGAATTCGTCGGGGCTCAGACACGCTTCCCGTCAATCGTGGCGAGCGTCGGGGGCGCCGACGGTGACATGGCCTGCCGCATGTCTTGGACTCGCAACGGCGTGAACGTCCCGCCGGTCACCCGGGTCAGCGAACTTTTCGGGCAACTCTTCGTCGCCGACGATGCCGAAGCGCGCCGTCGCCGAGCGCACGGCTACGACGTCAACTCCAGTATTCTCGACGCGGTCAACGCACAAGCGAACGACTTTCGCCAAGAGCTCGGCAAGCTCGATCAGCACAAGTTCGATGAATACTTGACGTCTGTCAGAGAGGTCGAGCGCCGCATCACCATGGCCTCTGGCTGGGTTGATCGCCCCAAACCAAAGGTCGGCATGGCCCCTCCTCAAGACGGGCCTTTCACTGAAAGCCTTGCTGATTTCTACGAGCTGATGGCGCTGGCTATCCAGACCGACTCGACTCGCGTGGCGGTCCTCGAGGTCCCGGGCGTCATCGACACGCAAAACCTTGGCCTCAACGGCGGCTATCACGGCTTCTCGCACCATGGGAAGGCTGAGGTCCTCCAACGCGGTCTGCTCGTCATCGAGACGTTTCAGACCAAAGCCTTCGCCCGCTTCCTCGATCGCCTAGCCGCAATGGAAGACTCTGACGGCGCTCGCATGCTCGACCGTACGATTGTCCTGTTCGGCAGCGGTATGGGCAACGGCAGCTCCCACTCGAACAAAGACCTGCCGATCCTCGTAGCCGGCGGCGGTTTCCGACACGGCGAGCACAAGTCCTATCCGACCGATCGCCGTATCCCGCTGTGCAACCTCTACACAACCCTGTTGCAACGCTTCGGGGTAGAGCTCGACCGCTTCAACAAAGCTTCCGGCACAATCGAGGACTTTGCATGATTGTCGTACCGTGCCGTGCGCGTAGGCTAGCGGTCCTGCGCTTGTTCTCGCTTGGCCTCGTTGCCAGTTGCTTGACGGCCGCCGCCAGTATCCAACCGTTCCTCGACACCTACTGTATCCAGTGCCACGGCCCCGAGACGAAGATGGCCGACCGCACCTTCGAATCGCTCGGCGACGATCTGGCCTCGCCCGACACCCGCCAACAATGGCGTGAAATCGTCGGCCGCCTCAACCTCAGCACGATGCCCCCCAAGGGCGCTAAGCAGCCGGGCGACCAAGAGCGCCTAGCGATCATCGACTTGATGAGCGAGCGCCTCGCGGCCGCACAAGCCGAAAGCAAGAGCACCGGCGCCAAGACCGTCCTGCGTCGCCTAAACCGCTTCGAGTACGACCGCACGGTTCGCGACCTACTATCGCTTCAGGACACTCTGTCCGACCCTACCGACGTCTTCCCGCCCGACGCCTCCGAGGGCGGCTTCAACAACAACGGCTCGGCTCTCATCACTTCCGACTTCCTGTTAACCGGCTACCTCTCCGCCGCCGAAGCCTTCATCGACCAGGCCGTCGCGCCCGCCGAACGTCCCGAGCTCCGCACGTACTCCTTCAAGGCGCCGTTCCACCCCACCCGCAACCGCCATGACGGCCAAGACCGCCCGGGCGAGTACCAGAACATTCGCAAGAACACCACCGACACGGGCGGATTCCTTTGGCTCGACGACTTGCTCGAAGGAGTGCCCCACTCCGGCTACTACAGCCTACGCTTCAAAGCCGAAGGCGTGAATCGCAACTACCGCTACGAAGAGCGCGTCGTTGGGACGCCAAAGACCGATCCACTGCAGGTCGCGGTGATCGCGGGCTCGTCCCGCTATGGCGAACTCGAGTTTCGCACTTCCTCGGATCGCAAGATCGCCGAGTTCGATCTTGCCGACGAGCCGCTCTGGTACGAAGCCCGTATCTGGCTCGACGCGGGCTATCAGCCCCGGCTGACCTTTCCGAATGGCCCCATCGGCGTCAAGCCTCTAAGAAAGCAACTCGTCACGAACTACGCAGACACTTTCCCCGACTTCATCCGCGGCTATGTCGTCTTTGACGGCCCGATCACCAAAGAGACCATCGACGAATCATTCTCGCGCCGCGTCTCCGCGCAGGGCGCATCGAAGACCGAGCTGACCACAGCCGGCACATCCCGTAAATTCAACCGCCGCGATGGCTGGTCGACTTTTTTCAGCGAGTATCAAGGCCCTCGTGTGCGAGTCTACGAGATCGAGCTTGAAGGCCCTCGCTATGAACAGTGGCCCCCGCCCCCGCACGTAGCACTTTTCGGAGATTCAGAGCCCAAACTCGAAAATGCCGCAGCGATTCTTCGGCGCTTCGCCCAGCGCGCCTTCCGCCGACCGGTTGCCGACAGCGAGATTGAGCCTCTCGTTGCCCTGGTCAACCTTCGTGCCAAAGGAGGAGACTTGCCCCTCGATGCGCTCAAAGTCGGCCTCCGAGCTGTCCTGACATCCCCAAGCTTTCTTTACCTCGACGAAGGCGAAGGCGCTCTCGGCAATGCCGCGCTGGCCGCCAGGCTGAGCTACTTCCTCTGGTCGTCGATGCCCGACGAAGAGCTGCTCGCCGCCGACCTGAGCCAGCCTGGCGTACTGCGCGCCCAAGCCCTGCGCCTCCTCGCCGATCCCAAGGCCGAGGCGTCCACCGAACAGTTCACCTCACGCTGGCTTGAACTCTACAAGATAGGCTCCATGCCGCCAAGCTCGAAGAATTTCAAGGAATACTACGTCGACGGCCTCGAGCAGGCCATGAAAACCGAGACGAAGCTCTTCTTTGAGCACATGCTCGACGAGAATCTGCCAATCGAGAGCTTCCTCGATTCCGACTTCACTTTCGTGAATAGTAGCCTCGCGCGCCTCTACGAGATCCCCGGCGTCCACGGCGCACAGTTCCGCAAAGTCTCACTGCCAGACAGGCGCCGAGGGGGCCTGCTCGGAATGGCGAGCGTCCTGACTGCAAGCGCCAACGGGATCGATACTTCACCAGTGGTGCGCGGCGTCTGGTTCCTAGAGAACATTCTTGGCAAACCTCCTAGCCCCCCACCCCCGGACGTCGAACCTCTCGAACCTGACATCCGCGGTGCCCAAACGGTTCGGGACCAGTTGATGAAGCACCGTGAGATCCCAACCTGCAACGCGGCCACCAGCGCATCGACCCGCCCGGCTTTGCACTCGAAAACTACGACCCCATCGGCGGCTGGCGTGACCGCTACCCCCGCACCCACGGTCAAGGCCCGCTCATTGATACGTCCGGCCAACTCCCCGGCGGCGAGGCGTTCCAATCGATCGTCGACTTCAAGAGCGTCCTGCTTGAAAACCACCAGGCCGACTTTGCCCGCTGCTTAACCGAGAAACTCTTGGCGTACGGCACCGGCCGCTCCGTCGAAACCTCAGACGAGAAGGCGATCAGCCAAATCGTCGACAACCTTCTGAAGGGTAACGGCGGGCTCAGCGACCTCGTGCTAGCAGTCGCCGAAAGCGAAGCCTTTAGCTCGAACTGACGTGGCGCAGGCATTCCTGCCTGCAGCGCCGACATTCCTGCCCGCCGCGCCAGCGTTCCTATTGGCGTAGTGTCCAAGAACTCGACCGGCGTACTGTCCAAAAACTCGATCGGCCCTCAAGTTACTGTATTTCAGAGAGTTGTGTCCAACGGTCCATGCGTTGGAAATCGGCGATTTTGGACGCTCAGATGGCTGCTATTGCCGTATTCGGGGGAACTGAGTGGAGGGGGATCGAGGGGACAGTTTCTTTCTCAGGATTTTGTTCCGACGGTCGTTCGCCCAAGGCAAGAAAACGACTTGATCTGCCTCCCGAATGCAGCCTCGACTCGAAAAAGAAACTGTCCCCTCAGCTCCCCCGTCATGGATGTCCGTTGCACCCCTAGAAAGCGCTATCATCCGTCGGATGAGGAACAGCCGATGATCATCGACCAGAGCGCCTTCAACACCGACGTGTCGACATCACGCCGCATTCGACTGTATCGGCGGGCGTTGACCGTCTTGTTATTGATCGTCGCCGTGGGGGGCGGGAGCGCGTGTTCGTCGGAGGACTCCGCTTCGCCGTCTAGCGCGGATCTTGTCACACTGTCTAGCGACGAGCTATTGGACAAGATCAAGGGCGCCTGGGCGGCCCAGACCATCGGGGTTACCTACGGCTATCCGGTCGAGTTCGAATTTAACAGCAAGCGTGTGCCCGATGACCACGAGCTGCCCTGGTACGACGGCTATCTGCTCGAAACCTTCACCGAAACGCCCGGAGTCTACGACGACATCTACATGGACCTGACCTTTGTGCAGGTCCTGGAGGACGAGGGGATGGACGCACCGGCGCAGTCGTTCGCCGACGCGTTTGCCAATGCCGAATACCGCCTCTGGTTCGCCAACCAAATAGCTCGGTACAACGTCCTGAGTGGACTGCGGCCTCCGGAGTCGGGGCACTGGCTCAATAACCCAGCGGCCGATGACATCGATTTTCAGATCGAAGCCGATTTTGCTGGTGTAATGACCCCCGGCATGGTGAATAGCGCGGTCGAGATCAGTGACCGCGTTGGGCACATCATGAACTACGGCGACGGCTGGTATGGAGGAGTCTTCATCGCTTCGATGTACTCGCTGGCGTTCATCGAGAACGACATCGAAGAGATCGTCGACCGGGCCATTGCGGTTATTCCCCCGGAGAGCGATTTCCACCGGATCATCACCGAAGTGATCGCTCTGCACGAGGAGAATCCGGACGATTGGAAGTACGCCTGGGACCGCATCAACAGCAACTGGGCGCAGACGGATCTGGGGCCTCGAGGCCTAATGGCCCCGTTCAACATCGACGCAAAGATCAACGCGGCTTGGGTTGTGCTCGGCCTTCTGTATGGCGATGGTGACTTCTCGCGAACGCTAGAGATCGCCACACGCGCTGGGGACGACGCGGACTGCAATCCCGCGTCGGCTGCGGGCATTCTCGGGACCATCTACGGATACGACCAGATCCCGGAGTTCTGGAAGCAGGGATTGGCGGACGTGGAAGGGCTCGACTTCGCCTACACGACAATCTCGCTCAACGATGCCTATGAGCTGTCCTACAAGCATGCGCTCGAGATGATTCGGCGAGGCGGCGGGCAGGTGGGAAAAGACAGCGTCACGATCAAGGTGCAGGCTGCGGAAACCGTGAGGTTCGAAGACGCGTTCGAGAACCACATTGCTCTGGAGCGTCGCGCGCTTGGAGCGCCGAACAGCGGGGGCAAACGCCAGCCGCTGGTACTCGCCGACACCTACCGGTTCGAGTTCGACGGCATCGGTTTTGCCCTGATGGGCAACGCCTCGACAGAGGGCGAGGCGTATGTATTTGAAGCCGAGCTGCATGTCGATGGCGAGCGGGTCGAAACCGCCAAGTGGCCGACCGAGTTCATCACGCGTCGCTTCTACCTGTTCTGGAAGTACGCGCTGGACGATGGCCCGCACCGGGTGGAAGTGAGATTGCTCAACCCGACCGACGATGCGCGGGTCACACTGGATTCGATCGTGGTGTACGGCGCCGAGTCAGCCGATGGCGCTTGAGCGGTTGGCAGTGACGATTGACGAGCTGAGTAGGACTACTTCCGATACGGAATAAGTTCACCGACCTGGACTCACGAACAGCTTCTACACGACCACCGCCGGTGTACAAGCCACCGACGGCGATCTAACCATTCACACAAGATTCGTGGTCGGCGCATGAATGGCTTTCCGCATTGTACAAGAACGGGAGTAGGACCGAAGGGACCAGTGCGGCCCGCCTCACGAGGCTAAGTCATTGCCTTCAGCAGAAGGGAGGGCGTAGCATGTGGGTGTCGGAGTTTCGAATTTGAGATTCCGGTTTGGAGTGTCGCTCGTGGATCTTTCAAAGAAATGGCTGGTCTGGATGGCGCTTGCGGTGACCCCGACGGCGGTCGCGCAAGAGGGCGCGGCTTTCTTTGAGCAGGAAGTCCGCCCGCTGCTGGCGAAGAATTGCTACGTCTGCCATTCCGAATCCGGCAACGTTGCGATGGGCGGTCTACGGCTAGATTCGCTGGAAGGCGTGAAGGTCGGCGGCGGACGCGGTCCCGCGATCGTGCCAGGCAAGCCCGACGAGAGCCTGTTGATCCGCGCAATCGGCCATGGCGACGAGACGCTCTTGATGCCGCCCACCGGGAAGCTGACGGACGCAGAGATCGCCGCACTCACTCGCTGGATCGCTCTTGGAGCGCCTTGGGGAGTGGTGGCCGACGAGGAGCTGGCGGAGTCGCACATCTATTGGTCATTTGCCGCACCGGTCGAGCCAGAGACGCCGCAAGTGGAGAACATCGAATGGGTGCAGTCGCCGATTGACGCATTCGTCCTTGCTGGGCTCGAAGAGAAAGGATTGGAGGCGGCGGCGCCTGCAGACAAGCGAACGCTCATCCGTCGCGCCACGTTCGACCTGATCGGCCTGCCACCCACTCTGGACGAGATCCGCGCCTTTCTCGACGACGACTCGCCCGAGGCCTTCGCAAACGTCGTCGACCGCCTGTTGAAGTCCCCACGCTACGGCGAGCGTTGGGGACGGCACTGGTTGGATGTCGCTCGCTACGCTGACTCCAACGGTCTCGACGAAAACATCGTCTACAAGAACGCGTTTCGCTACCGCGACTACGTCATTCAAGCGTTCAATGAGGACAAGCCCTACGACCAGTTCGTGCATGAGCAGCTCGCCGGCGACCTACTGCCACCCGTTGATGATTTAGAGACGATGTTCGAGCGTTGGACGGCGACCGGCTTCCTGTCGCTGGGTGGCAAGATGCTGGCCGAAGACGATCCGGTCAAGATGCAGATGGACATCGTCGATGAGCAGATAGAGACGACTGCCCGCGCGTTCATGGGGCTCACGGTTGGCTGCGCACGCTGTCACGACCACAAGTTCGACCCGATCCCGACGACCGACTACTACGCGATGGCCGGTATCTTCAAGAGCTCGCTGACGATGGAGGATTTCGACGTCGTCGCACGCTGGCACGAATACGTGTTGGCGTCCAAGTCGGATCGCGACCACCTGGACGCGCACTTGGCCAAGATCACCGCCAAGAAAGACGCCATCGCGGAGATTACCGCAGCCGAGAACCACCTGCTGGTCGTCGACGGTTGGAGTGAAGCTGGCAACTATTTACTGGCGTCCGACGACGTGCTGCGTTATCGCCAGATCGAGCTTCAGCCAGCCCAAGTCGAGGGGATCGTTCGAGAGGCGGGCTCGTTTGACCGCGGAAATATCGCTCGCGAAATCGCGAAGGGAGAAACCAACACGCCAGAGGGCGATGGCCCTTTCTTCGCCGAGTACGACGTGAGGGTCGAAGAGGCTGGCGAGTACCAGTTGGATTTCTTCGACACCGAGAAAGGCGATGGCACCGCTGACGTGTGGATCAACGGCGAGGTGGTGGACTACGGCGCGAGGCCAGTGAGGAACCGCGCGGCGTCTCCGGATGCGGGCGGCTGGTCCGTTTCCGGGGTGTTTCCGTTGAGGAGCGGAGAGAACACGATCCGACTGGAGCACGAGTCGCGTTTCCCGTATTTCGAGAAACTCCAGATCGCGGAATATCGATTGCGTGCGGACGGTGAGATTCCGCGAACCGTTGCGCAGATCGCCCGCCAGTACGGCGTCAACGCTGGGTTCCTCGAACAGTGGGTTGAGAGGTTGAACCGAGCGAAGGGCGCTCCCGCATCCATATTCTTCGCTTGGTTTAGCTATAGCGACAGCCGAGAGGGTTGGGCAACTCCGGCCGCGAATACTTTTGGCGCCGCGCGTTACGCCAGCCGCGAAGAGGCCGCGGCAAGGTACCAAGAGCTGTTTGACGAAGCCGTACGACAGTGGAGCGAGCTTCACCCCGAGTCCGCGCTGAACTACACAAACAATGAGCGTTACAAGGACGACCAAGAGGAACCCACTCTGTCGGACCCGGGTCTAGAGGCCTTCCGCAAGGTCTTGTATGAAAAGTACGGGCCCTTCCGTCCTCCGAACGGCATCCGCGAGCATTATTCCGAGGGCGCTAAGGACTCGCTGGCGAAACTCGAGGCCGAGCGAAAGGAACTTGAGAATGCAACTCCCGAGTTTCCGCACGCGATGGGCGTGCGCGAGGGACCCGAGATCAGCGACATTCCGATCCACATCCGCGGCAGCCATTGGACGTTGGGCGACACGGTCCCACGGGGTTTCCTCACGGCGCTATCGGGCGGCGATCCTCCCTCGATCCCGGATTCTCAAAGCGGCCGCCTGCAACTGGCCAAGTGGTTGACGAATCCCAACCATCCGCTGACAAGCCGCGTGATGGCCAATCGCTTATGGCGCTGGCATTTCGGGCGCGGCATTGTCCCGTCGACGGATAATTTCGGACGTCTCGGCCAGCAACCGACCAACCAACCCCTGCTCGACTGGCTGGCGCTGCGCTTCATCGAAAGCGGTTGGTCGATCAAGAAGATGCACCGCACGATAATGCTGTCGAGCGCCTATCAGATGAGTTCGGAATACAACGAACGCGCGGCCGAAATAGATCCGGAGAACGCTCTGCTCTGGCGGATGAGCCGGCGACGTCTCGAAGCCGAGGCGATGCGCGATGCGATCGTCTCGCTCTCAGGGGACCTCGATCTTTCGATGGGCGGCTCGATCTTGACGTTGAAGGATCGGCAGTACGTGGCCAACTCGCGAACGCGCGGAGGAATCGACTACGACCGTAACCTACGAGCCGTCTATCTCCCGGTGGTCCGCAGCGGGATGTACGACGTCTTCAGTGCCTTCAACTTCGCCGACCCGTCCGGCCCGAACGGCAACCGCAGTGCGACCGTCGTGGCCCCGCAGGCTCTATTCATGATGAACGGTTCGATCTTGTTGCGGCATACGAGACTCATGGCCGATCAGCTGCTCGAACGTGGGGACCTTGACGACGCCGGACGCGTGCGAGACGTCTATGAACGCGTTCTGGCCCGGCTGCCCAACCCTGGCGAAGTCGACCGAGCGCTAACGTTTATTGCCCAAATCGACCAGGCGCTTGAGGCCGACACCCCCGACGCGCTCGAGCGCCGCGCGCGAACCTGGCAGAGCTTCTGCAAGGCGTTGATCGGATCGAACGAGTTCTTGTACCTAAACTAAAGGAACGTCATGCACCGCCACTGGAACCCCTACTCCTCAACACGCACCCGGCGGCAGATGCTGCGCGAGGCCTCGGCGGGTTTTGGTGGGCTCGCGCTCGCGGCGTTGCTAGGTGAAGAGGCGCGCGCGGCCGGTCCGGCGCTGGACAGTGAAAACCCCCTGGCCTTGCGAGAGCCGCACTTTGAGCCAAAAGCCAAGCGCGTGATCTATCTGTTCATGCATGGCGGTCCGTCGCAGATGGACACGTTCGACTACAAGCCGTTGCTGCAGCGCGACCACGGCAAACCGCTGCCCTTCAAGCGGCCCAAGGTGGTTTCCTCTGAGACGTTCAATCTGCTGAAGTCGCCGTGGAGCTTCAAGCAGTACGGCCAGAGCGGAATGTGGGTAAGCGAGATCTTCCCAGAGATCGGGAAGATTGTCGACGATTTGTGCTTCATCAACTCGATGCACGGGTCGAACTCGCGGCACGGCGGCGCGCTACTTGAGATGCACACCGGCAGCGACACGTTCGTACGGCCGAGCATGGGCTCATGGGTGACCTACGGCCTCGGTTCCGAGAACCAAAATATGCCAGGGTTCATCACAATCGGACCCACTCGGAGCCATGGCGGTGCCAACAACTATTCGTCCGCGTTCTTGCCTGCCCCTTACGCTGGGACGGCGGTCGGCTCTGTCGGGATTCCGACACGGGAAGCCAAGATTCCATTCATCGCTAACTCAGAGACACCGCGAAATATCCAACGCATGGAGCTCGACTTCCTGCGGGAGATGAACCACAAGCAACTCGACGACATCGGACCGGATCCGCGCCTTGAGGGGCGCATCGAGTCCTACGAGCTGGCGTTTCGCATGCAGGCCGAGGCACCGGAATTGCAGGACCTCTCCGGCGAGTCCGCGGCGACGCTTGAGATGTACGGCATCAACGATCCGGTGACGGAGGACTTTGGGCGGCAGTGCTTGATGGCACGGCGATTCTCTGAAGCTGGCGTGCGCTTTGTCCAATGCACTCACAGTTACAAGTGGGATCAACACGCCAACTTGTACCGTGACCATGCGCAGAACGCGGCCGAAGTCGACAAGCCGATGAGCGCATTGATCCGCGACCTGAAGTCGCGCGGCCTGCTCGAAGATACGCTGGTCGTTTGGGGCGGCGAATTCGGACGAACCCCGACCGCTCAGGGCTCGGACGGGCGCGACCACAACCCAGAGGCGTTCACCTATTGGCTCGCTGGCGGCGGAGTGAAGCCGGGGCTACGGTACGGGGCCACCGACGACTACGGTTACTACTCGGTGGAAAACAAGGTCCACTTCCACGACCTCCACGCCACTATCCTGCACCTGCTGGGGCTGGATCACTTGAAGCTGACCTACCGCTACGCTGGCCGTGACTTCCGTCTGACCGATGTACACGGAAATATCGTGACGGATATCATTGCGTAACGCTCACGATCTACAACAGCTTCGGTAAGCTGATGCGATTAGCCTCGGCTCGCCGAGCGAAGATAGCTTTCGTTCCGTACGCGCCCGACGGATTGAGTCCTATCTGGAACTGCCCGTAAACGTGGGAGCAAGTTCTAGTTCAACGTGTTTGGACTCCGTGCTCAGAGGTTCCAGCAAGTCAATTCGTGACAGACGACTCCACCCCCCTTGCACTTCGACAGAAGATCGCATAAGATATTCCTGTCGAAGCTACAGGGTACGGTGCGATGCCAGAAACTCGAATCGATCTTCCTCAAGGCACATTGGACCTGCTCATCCTGCGCAGCCTCTCTCTCGGGCCGCGACACGGCTGGGCGATATTCGAGCGCATTCAAGAGGGATCGCCAAGCGGATCGGGCAATCAGCTCGCCCATAAGCCAACGACCACAATCATAGGATCCTGAACGACGTAGTCGTCGATAGACCCGGGCAAGAGACACAACAAGGAGAACGGACAATGTTTCACTCAGTACAAAAAGACTCTAGAGGCCCTGAGAAGAGCCCACGAAAGTTCAGGGCCTGCGCTAATGCATTGATCTGCTTGGCAATGGGGTTAGGGCTTGCCTTTGAGCCGGGTGCGACCGTGAAGGCTCAGGGGGAACGACCGGCCACACAGGCCTCCTTGGACGCTGAGATCGCAGACCGCCAGGCGGCGGACGCAGCCGAAGCAGCAGCGCGCACTGCGGCTGATTCAGCTGAAGCAGCAGCCCGCACGACAACCGACGACATATTGCTGGGCCGCGCGTCAGTCAGTGAGGGGAACATCACGACCCTGCAGACCGACGCGTCCACCCTGGACACCCGCGTGACAACCAATGATGGGAACATCGCGGCCCTTGCGACGGGAGTGGCGGACCTGGAGGCCAGGCAGTTGAACCCACTTCAGTTGGCCCTGCTCCGCTGGTATGAAGCCAATCAGACTGGAGATACTTTCGACGTGGGCGGTACTCATTACTTTCTTGCCTTCGATGGGGCCAACATCTGGGTGGCGAATCAGACTGACCACACAGTGAGCAAGGTACGGGCCGCGGACGGGATGACGCTGGGTACCTTCCCCGTGGGCGCCGGTCAAGTTCTGGGGCTGGCCTTCGATGGGGCCAACATCTGGGTGGCGAATCAGTTTTCCGCCTCGGTGAGCAAGCTGCGGGCCAGCGACGGGGTGGAGGCGGCAGGGAGCCCCTTCACTGTGGGCACGCAACCTTTCGGGCTGGCCTTCGATGGGGCCAATATCTGGGTGGCGAACGTTGTTGACAACACGGTGAGCAAGCTGCGGGCCAGTGACGGCGTGGAGGCGGCAGGGAGCCCCTTCGCCGTGGGCAATCAGTCTAGTTCGGTGGCCTTCGATGGGGCCAATATCTGGGTGACGAATCAGGCCGACAACACAGTGAGCAAGCTACGGGCCACGGACGGGATGACGCTGGGCACCTTCGCCGTGGGCGCCTCTCCTGCCGGTTTGGCCTTCGATGGCGCCAACGTCTGGGTGTCGAACTTTTTTGGCGACACGGTGAGCAAGCTGCGGGCCAGCGACGGGGTGCTGCTGGGCACCTTCGCCGTGGGCGATGGTCCTATTGGGATGGCCTTTGATGGGGCCAACATCTGGGTGGCGAATGCTTTTGGCGACACGCTGAGCAAGCTCTAGACGTGGGCCCGTTCCTCGGCTGGATGCGTGCGGTCAACGAGTGACCGTCACCGATCGAAAATCCGTTCACAAGCGGCAATCACGGCGTATCGATCTCGATCGATGAAGGCATGGAGTACCGGTCGGCCAACATCGGTCGTGGTAGCTCGAAGGTGACTGGAGGAATTGAGATCGAACTCAATGAGAGCTACGGGCAGTTCTGCGTGTATCACATGAATTCCGGACGGCCTCGCTCGCAACTAGTCTCCTGCGGACGCTCACTACGGGCGCGCAGTCGGTCGATCCAGTGCAAGAAGTTCTCGGCGAAGTCCGTTGGCACGAGTAACTTCCTACAAGTCCTGCCGGTTCAAGCGGTCGACGCAACACAAGCGCTAATTCTCTCTGCTGGAGTTTCAAACCGCAGCGTCTGACGCGGCCGTCCGGTGAGCTTTCGTGTAATCTTCTCCAGATGCTGCTGAGAGTGTAGGGACCAGTCGACTAGTGAGAAGGACCTCCCCTTGGGCTTCGACAGAAAATCGCCTAAGATACCCCTGTCGAAGCATAACGGTACAGTACGATGTCAAAAACTCGAATTGATCTCCCGCAAGGCACATTGGACTTGCTCATCCTGCGCAGTCTCTCTCTCGGGCCGCGACACGGCTGGGCGATATCCGAGCGCATTCAGCAGGTCTCCAAAGAAGTACTCCAAGTCCAACAGGGCTCGCTCTATCCGGCCCTCCATCGCCTAGAACGCCGTGGCTGGGTCACAGCAACCTGGGGCACCTCGGAAAACAACCGTCGAGCCAAGTTCTACCAACTCACGCGTACCGGTCGGAAACAACTCGAAGCCGAAACCGAAACCTGGCGCAAGCTGATCGTCGCCGTCGGCCAGGTCTTAGACACCGCGTAGAGGGTTCCCATGTTCCCTGACTTGATCTACCGCCTGCGGGCCATCTTCCGCCGCAACCAGATGGAGGCCGAACTCGACGAGGAGGTGCGCTTCCACTTTGAGAATCAAGTCAAAGCCAATCGACGAGAGGGCATGTCCCGGCGAGAGGCGACGCGGCGAGCGAGGCTTAGCTTCGGTGGAGTCGAAGAAGTTAAGGAAGAATGTCGTGACGCTCGCGGCGTCAGCTTTCTAGAGACAACCTTCCTCGACCTCCGCTATGCCGTACGCTCCCTCTGCCAGAACCCGGGATTCACCGCCGTGGTAGTGGTTTCACTCGCCTTGGGTATCGGGGCTAACACGGCTGTTTTCAGTGTCGTCAACGCCATTTTGCTGCGCCCATTGCCGTACGAAGACCCCGAGCGCATTGTGCTCATTCAATCGACTGATACTCAGAGCGGGCAATTGCGGTCCCGGCCGGCTGCGGACTACCAGGCCTTCGAGGAAGAGAATCAGGTCTTTGAGCGAATAGCCTATTGGATTAACACGGACTTCATCGTGAAGAACGACGGCGGTGCCCAACTCATCGACGGGCAGACTGTTTCGGCCTCGCTATTCTCAGTTCTGGGGGTGCAGCCGATGCTGGGGCGAAACTTCCTACCCGAGGACGCGAACGACCCAGCGGCACCCGCTGTCATCCTGAGCTATCGCCTCTGGGAGCGACTCTTTGAAAAAGATCCGAACGCGATCGGAAAGAACTTGAGGATCAACCTTGAGAATGCCACCGTCGTGGGCGTCATGCCGCCAGGCTTCTTCTTCGCCAACGAGAAAGCGTTGATTTGGGTGGCCGGCCGCATAGGCCCTGGGCCCTACATCCGCGAGGCAACGGCACGACTCAAGCCTGGAGTCTCGATCGAACAGGCACAGGTGGCCATGGAAACGCTCGCCGCGCGGCGCGCACAGGAGTATCCCGAAACCAGTGGCGATTTGGGCGTCAAAATATCGCCGTTGCACGATGCATCGTTCACCGGAGCCCCCCTTCGGGAGCGTCTGTTCATCTTTTCGTGTGCGGTGGGATTCGTCTTGCTCATCGCCTGCGCCAACGTTGCCGGTTTGCTTCTGGTGCGGAGTTCGTCTCGGCGAAAAGAGATGGCCACTCGGCTGGCTCTCGGGGCCGGCCGCTGGCGCTTGGTGAGACAGCTCCTGACTGAGAGCACGTTGCTCGCCATGGCTGGGGGAGCGCTGGGGGTCGCCCTCGCTTACGGTGGCCTCAAGGTTCTGCTGGCATTTAATCCAGATAACCACCAGTTCGGCGGCCGCTTTTTCCCACGCATGAACGAAGCGGGCATTGATGGAGAAGTACTCGGCTACGCGCTGCTGATTTCCCTGCTGACCGGTCTAGTGGCCGGGATCGCGCCCGCCTTCAAGGGCTCGAAACATAATCTGAGCGAAGCAAGCCGGGGAACAACGCCAGACAGCGGCCAGCAACGGTCAAGTTCCCTGCTTGTCGTCGCCCAGGTCGCCTTGGCGCTGGTCCTGCTTATCGGAGCCGGTTTGATGATCAACAGCTTCGTGCGTCTACAGTCGGTCGACGTGGGTTTCAACCCAGACGATGTGCTGACTTTTAGACTCAACCTCAGACAGCGGGAATGGGCGAACCACCCCGAAAGCTTTGGCGAAGCCGGCCAGTACAACGGGAAGTCTCGGTTAACCGACTACTACCAACAAGTGCTCGAACGCGTCAGGGCCGTACCAGGCGTTGAGTCCGCCGCCGGGATCGGGTTCCTTCCCCTCAGTCACCGGACCTCCAACAGTTTTGTAGGTGTCGACGGGCGGCCTCCTACTCCTATGAAGGGGGTCGAGGGGCTTGAAATGCTTGTGCGACATAACCGCGTGATGGGTGATTTTTTCCAAACCCTGGGTATTCCGTTGCTCAGAGGCCGAGATTTCACCTCGCAGGATTCCGCTGAGGCACAAGGTGTCGTCATCATCAGCGAGGGAATGGCTCGCCGCTATTGGCCTGATCAGGATCCCATTGGCAGGCAACTGGTTCTGCAACGCCGCGGGGCCGCTGCAGGCAGACCGCTGCAGGTCGTCGGGGTTGTAGGCGACATTCACCAATGGAACCTACAGTGAACGACCGGTCTGATAGGTAACACTCTAAACCGGACGGATGGGTAACAGTATAGGCGGTGGTCAGTGGCCCCCGCGGGGGCCACTGACTGCCGAGCCGAGCGGCCACAGTACGCGGTTGGCGGCGTCGAACAAGGCGAGTTCCACCGGACCGAACCAGATCTGCCAAATGGCTTCGTCCACTTCGACTAGCCCGACCAACTCGCGAGCCAACGCTTCACTCAGGAAGTACTTCTCGCCGAGGAACTTGATGCGTCCGTCGTGGCGCACTCGTCGGCGCTCCCAGTGCCCCGGGTAATCCAGATCAGCAAGCTCGCTGGGATAGGCGCGTGTTGCTGGTGCATAGAACGCCGCCGGGGGCCGCTGTCTCAACGCTTCATGCGGACGTTCTTGGTTGTATTCATGACGAAAGAGGTCGAAGCGGCGCTGCTGTCGGCGACGATCGCCAGCCGGAGGTCTCACTGTCTCGGCTTTGAGCGTGCGGTGTAGCCGCTCGTGGCGACCGTTCTGCTGCGGCTTGCCCGGCTCGATGCGCTCCACCGCAATGCCCAGCTTCAGCCACCAGACGTTCAACCGGCTCAAGCGTCCGGTGCCGATGGAGGCGAACGGCGAACCGTTGTCTGAGCGTATCCTTCGTGGCAGCCCGCGCTCCAGAAACAACCGCTCCAAGCCTCGGCGGGCCTCGGCGTAGGATGTGCCCACGTGTGCGGTGCAGTTGAGCAGGAAACGACTATATCCGTCGACGACCGTTAGCGGATAACACAGCACGCCGTCGCCGGTGCGAAACTGCCCCTTGTAGTCGATCGTCCAGAGGTCGTTGGGCGCTTCGGGTTCGCGCAACGGACTGGGTGCCGCTTCGGCCAGTCGCCGCATCCGCTTGCGCCCGCGAACGAGTCCGGCTCGCTTCAGCGCGTCGCCGATCGTCGACGCCGCTGGCCAGCTTGTCTGTGACTCTTTCGACTCCAGCCAGGCCCTGAGCTTCTTCGGCCCCCAACTCGGATGCTGCCGACGCGCTTCTATCACTCGTCGCTCGACCGACTCGGGTATCCGACCGGGCTGACGGTGTGCCGCGTGCGAGCGGTCTTCCAGCTCTGGCCAACCGCCTTGACGGAAGCGTTCTAACCACTTGTATCCGGTCCTGCGGCTGATCCCGTAGAGTCGACACAGCGCCGCCACGTTCGTCGCCGCCCCCGCTCGCAGCCAGTCTTCAATGAATCTCTTGCGTTCTTCCATCGGATAGGTCTCCTTCCATGGCATCTCGCCATGGTGTTACCTATCCGCCCGGTCTAACCTGTTACCCTTCCGCCCGGTCTGTACACAGTACGAACCGAGGCCAGGTGTATATGTCCCGACAGCGCAAGTGCCGGAGGAGGACTCGAGGCGCATCTTACGGATGTCATTTATCGCACGAACTTCTTCCGAAGAGACGGCCTTGATCCCTGCCGTCCGCGCCGCGGTTGCCGATGTTGATCCCGAACAGCCGATCTACGCGGTCGCTCCGATGAAGCGACTGTATTTGATTTGGACCGGCGAATCGCGTTTCTACACCCTATTGCTGGGAGTTTTTGCACTGGCACTGATCCTTTGATCGGAGTCTTGGCGTGATGGCGCATTCCGTCACTCGTCGAACGCACGAAATCGGAATACGAATGGCGCTGGGTGCCCAGTCGAGCGAAGTCCTCAAGGCTGTGATGAGATGGGGCGTAGCGCTGACCATGATCGGAGTGACGTTAGGTTTGGCGGCAGCTTTCACGTTGACCCGCGTGACGGGTGCATTCGGGCTCACACCGGTTGATGTGGGCGAGATCGACAGCGTCCTCTATGGAATCACGCCCACGGATCCCGCCACTTTCGTTGCGGTTTCGATCGTGATGACGGCCGTGGCTCTGCTGGCCTGCTACATACCGGCTCGCCGCGCCACGAAAATCAGTCCGATGGTCGCATTGCGGCACGAGTAGCTAGATCGGCTCCTAGGGATGTGACCGCCGAGAGATTCATCGGGTGGGAGCTTGAGCTTGCAGCCGTTGGGACTATTCCGCGGGCAGGAAGCTTTTCGAAATCTTCGCGACGACGGTGAAGTGCGGATCGACGACGTTAGCGATGTCGTACTCCAGGGCGTGGCCCATGAGGAGAGAAGATCCGCGCTCGTCGAAGCCATATTCGGACATCAGCCAGCCCTGTAACTCGGTCGTGGCGTGTTGGAGGGCCTGGAGTAGCGGCCTGGCGCTGCCGATCGTCATGATGTACTCGGCGTTCTCAAGCCGCGGCCAGCCGATCGTCTTGCCCTTGATCAGATCCACGGAAAACTCGACGTCCATGGAGATCTCCAGGGCGTTGCCTACAACCTCTCCGTCTCCCTGGCGCGCATGGCCGTCACCGACAAACAGCAACGCTCCGGGCTCGGAGACTGGCAGCATCAGGGTCACTCCGGCGATCATGCCGTTGTAATCCATGTTGCCTCCGAAGGGGCCGGGAGTGCTCGTGGCCACTGCTTCTTTTCGTGCAGGCGCCACTGCAACGCATCCGAGCATCGGCCGGAGTGGCACCTCGATTCCCACGGGGACGATCTTGTCCGACGCGACTCGCGCTACGCCGCGCTGTTTGTCAATGTTCCATGTCTCGGTGGTCTGTTCCCGCTCCCCCTGGTACCGCAGAAAACCGGGATCCGCGGCATACGGCGCCAGTAAGCTGCTCGACCAGGCGGTATCGCGGCTGGGTTCAATCTTCTCGAACCGCACGACCAGAATGTCTCCGGGCTCGGCGCCTTCGATGAAGAACGGGCCGGTCTGGGGGTTTGGGCGTTCGCCGACCTTGTCGTTGGCGGCATTGTACCCACGCGCGTCGATGGTCTTGGTAACTACACGATCACCGGGCTTGATTCTCAATACCGGTTCGTGTCCGAACGAAAAGGTGTTGTGAAAATGGGTCGGTTCGAAGTGATGGGTCTCGGCCTGGGCGGTGATGTGGGACATGAAAAGAAGCGTGGCAACCAGAGAAGGAACAAAGGATGTTTGCATTACGGGTATCTCGATGTTTCGTCCGTTTGGAGCAGGATAGCGCTCCGGTCAGCGAGCTGCCGAGAGTGTAGCGTAGGGGCCCCGGGTTGCGAGGTTGACCGCTCGTCTTAACGGAGCAGTCCCTTCCGGCTCACGTCAGCTCGATGCTCTTCAGCTCAATCTGAGCGTCGTCGTACACGCCGAGCCCCATATTCCCAGCCAGTTCGATGTGTTCGACTTGGCCGTTGAGCCATTGGCTGTGTTCGTCGGGCTTCATCGTGGCGATCGGAAGCCGACCGACTTCGATGCGCTTCTTGTCGATTGCCTTCCAGCCGGTCTTGTCCATCGCCACGGGATCGGTGCCAAAGTACATCGTCTTGTGCTCCCAGGCGTAGTGCTGGACGGTTCCGCCCGGTCCGCCATGATAGGCAGCCTTCACTCCATCCATGATGTTGAGCACAACCTTCTCGCGGATCACCGGCAGGTCGACGACGGCTGGTATGAAAATGCCGCAGGCGTTCGCCGTGGTGGAGGAGTGGCTGCGGTTCACGTTGTTGACGAGCCCGTGAGAAAGGTTCTTGAGCGCCAGCGTGACCCCGGCAGACTGATGGTGCTTGAGCAGGCAGAGATTGATGATCTTGTTGACGTCGCGAGTCAGGAACTTCGCCACGTACGAGCGGCGAATATGAGGGTCGTCGAGACGATAGTCGGGTGAGTACTCGGGATTCACGAGCGGAATATCTAAGTAGACGTCCGGGTCGTAGCCGTCCATGTCCATCTGGATGTTCAAATACTTCTCGCTAGCCGAGGCCCAACGCACGCCTTCCGGCAGCCAGGTATCGAATCCGGCATTGATGAACTGGTCACGGTAGCGGTCAAAAGCGACGATGTCCTGCCGCTTAACCCCGGCCGACTCAAGCCCCGCAATGATCGCTCGGACGGTTTCGGCTGACGAGATGACGGAGGGCTGCCCTACCGGGTTGAGTTTGATGCCGACGACATCGCCGGGCTCGAAAAACTCGCGCCAGGCTTCTTCGGGGCTCTCGCCGTCGGTCAGTTCCGTCATGCCGCGTCCGATCATCTCGCCGATCGGTTCGGACTGGAAGGTGTCGTCGATGATCGAGCCGGGATGGCTGACAGCCACCACGCGTCCTGGGTACGGACCAGGGATGCCAAGTTTGCTCGCTCCACTCGAAGCGACGCTCTGTGCCGCGGCAAGGCGAGACTGGCAAACGGCAGCGGTGGCGGCCACAGAGGCGGCTAGAAACTCTCGACGATCAAAGCGCATGGCGGTACTCCTTGGTCAGTAACTCCGTTTTGCTACTCCGAGAGAAAGAATAGCCGAGCCTGGGATGCACTGCAACGTTTCGCGCTGCTTCATGCTAACCGAGCCTAGAAAGGACGAGACCCCTCTATGCTCAACGGGATGCGGTAGAGGCTAACGTCGACGGTCACGTAAAGGATGTGTGCCCCGTCGCCTCTGCCGAACTCCACATTACTGGGTAGGCCCTGGGCCGTGGCTGAGTCTGTTTGGTTTTCCGGGCCAGTCGGAATGAAGCCGACCTCCTGGCCTTCGGGGTCGATGATCATGACGCCCGGACGCCTCAAGCTGCGAGACGCAAGATAGATATTGCCCGCCTCGTCGACGGTCATGCCGTCGGTGCCGGCCTCCTCACCAAAGTCGACCAAGGTTCGCCGCGGGCCATTGATGAGTCCGTCGTCGCCTAACGGAAACGCATAGATCTTCATCGCGCCCGGTACCGCAGGATCAGCTGCTGGATTTGTGATCTCGTCGCTGCCATTGTTATTGTCGGCGACGTAGAATGTGCGCCCATCCGGACTCAGCGCCACGCCATTCGGCTTCTCGACTTCGTGAGTCAACTCCACGACCGTGCCATCGGTGTCGATGCGATAAACCGCCATGTGCTCTAGCTCGCGCGGCTCCTCGCCCACGTACCGCGGATCGCTGAAGTAGATGCGTCCCTCGGTATCCAGAGTGAGATCGTTCGTGGAATTGAATCGCTTGCCGTCGAACCTGTCGGCGAGCGTCGTCTTTTCGCCTGTCTCAACGTTCCAGCGCGAGATCTGTCTGCCACCTTCGCTGGCCCCTTCAGCGGCAATGAGCCGGCCTTCGGTATCGAAGAAAAGGCCGTTGGACTTGCCACTGTCCTCGGCAAAGACGGTTGTCTCGCCGGTCTTCGGGTCGTAGCGCATGATCTTGCCCTTGTCGGCTCCGAAAGGGATGTCAGAAAAATAGATGGTGCCGTCTGGCGCGGCCGCTGGCCCTTCCGTTAAGCCCCCTTGTATCGGCAGTGAGCGGGTGAACAGCAGTTCGAGCTTCACCCCTTCCGGGACGATCGTCGGCGCCTCGGCCTGGTCTTCCGCAATAGGAGTGGTGGCTCCACAAGCCAGCAGCAGTAGAGCCGGAACAGTCATTGTGGGCAAGATCAATTTCTTCATGGCAGATATCCGGGCGGTCGTAACAGTCATCGATGGAACGGCGTGGGCTCCCCACGTCCAGTTTTGCCATCGTTCTCAGCGGCTGGATTACAATGCAAGCACCCGTGAGGATAAAACTATTCGTCGGCCTACTGCTATTCGCGTCTGCCACGACGGCACAGGACCGGGCAGGAATCGAGTTCTTCGAGACTCGGGTGCGGCCAGTTCTCGCTGAGAACTGCTATAGCTGCCACGGCGCGGACGCCACTCCGGTACAGGGAGCGTTGCGCGTGGATTCGCGGGCGGCGCTCTTGTCAGGGGGTAACGGCGGTCCCGCGATCGTTCCGGGCAAGCCCGAGCGTAGCCTGTTGATACGCGCGCTGCGTCACGAAGACGAACTTAAGATGCCTCCCTGGGGCAAGCTGGCGGACGAGGACATCGCCCGCATCGAGGAATGGATTCGTATCGGCGCTCCCGCGCCATCCAATGAAGTGGATGCGGTTGCTGTGACACCTAGTGTCGAGCACTGGGCGTTTCAGCCTCTGTCGGACCAGCGTCCCCCACCGTCGACCAACAGCTGGGCTCGCTCTTCGATCGACGCCTTCGTCGCCCAACGTTTGCGAGAGGCTCAGCTAACTCCGTCTTCCGATGTCGGTAAGCGGAGCTTGATGCGGCGTGCTTACTTTGACCTAGTCGGAATGCCGCCGTCGGCCGATGATATTGACGCGTTTGTAGGCGACCCGTCTCCCGGTGCGTATGAGCAGGTCATTGACGGCCTGCTTCGCTCCGAGCATTTCGGCGAGCGTTGGGCGCGGTACTGGCTCGATATCGTGCGGTACTCGGACGAGGGATTTCAGGCCCGAGCGTTTCCGATTGCCTGGACCTATCGCGACTGGGTCATCGACGCATTCAACGCAGACATGCCGTACGACGCATTCGTTGAGCGCCAGTTGGCAGCTGATTTACTTGACGAAGAGACACGTCATCTCGCGGCGCTCGGGATGCTGACGGTCGGAATCAACCTACCCCGCATCACCGACGTTCCAGAAAATCTCGATGACCGCATTGATGTGGTTAGTCGAGGGTTCCTTGGTTTGTCGGTTGCCTGCGCCCGTTGCCATGACCACAAGTTCGACCCGATTCCGCAGAAGGACTACTACTCGCTCTACAGCGTGTTTCTAAACTCACCGGACGTTTTGGAGCCCGTCGCGATTGACACGATTCCAGACACGCCACAGGCAGAGTTCTACACCAAAAAGCTCCAGTACCGGCGCGAATGGATCGACAGATTCAAGCGCGAACGCCTTGAGTACCACAAAGGGGAATTTCGTAGACTCGACGCTGTTGAGCGCTATCTGGCGGTAGCATGGGTGGGCCGTAACGCTTCTGATATCCAACTAGACGCGCTCTCAAAAGAGAAGAACCTCAACCTCTACGTCTTGAAGCGCTGGCAGCGCTTCCTGGTCGATTCATTGGATGCTGGCGGCGGCAGATTCCAGCCGATTGTTGACGCTGATGGTTCCGACGAAGCGATCACAGAATTCGCTCGACGATTGGTCGACGCCAGTCGAGACTCGCCGTGGGGAGACCCCGCGAAGGAGCAGCTACGGCAGATACTTTGGGCCGACGGCGCGCCGACGGAGATTCCTTTTGAGGACTCGATGTGGGTCCTCAATGAGGGCGACCAAAACACGGTCAAGAATCTCAGGTGGGAATACACCGGCATTTTCGCCGACTGGGGCTATCGCGGTGGACCGCGCCACGCGATGGCGGTTCGCGATGCCCCCGAGCGGCAGCAGGCATTCGTCTTCGTGCGTGGCAACCAGCATAGCCTCGGAGCGCCGGTTGAGCCCCGTTTCTTGACGGCGTTTGGAGCGACACCGTTCCGCGAAGGCAGCGGTCGATTGGAGTTGGCTCAAGCCATTACGAATCCAGACAACCCGTTGCCTGCTCGGGTAATGGTCAACCGCATTTGGCAGCATCTCTTCGGGCACGGCATCGTACGCACTCCCAGCGACTTTGGGTTGCGCGGGGATCCACCGAGCCACCCTGAACTGCTTGACTACTTGGCTACGAAATTCATCAATGACCGTTGGTCGGTAAAGAAACTAATCCGCGAGATCATGCTATCGAGCACGTACCGCCAGGCAAGTGCGGATACGCCTGAAGGGATGGCGGTCGATCCTGAGAATCGCCTGCTTTGGCGACAGAATCGGCGCCGATTGGACTTTGAGGCGCTCCGCGATTCGATGTTGACCGTGGCTGATGCGCTTGACGCCACCGTGGGAGGTGGCCCATTCGCTTTGGACGCCCGTCCGGCGCCGACGCGGCGCTCGATCTATGCGTACATCTCGCGGGAAGAGCCCTCCGCCACGATGCGCAATTTCGATTTTTCGAACCCCGAGCAGCACACCCCGCAGCGCGAGTCGACGACGGTGCCACAGCAAGCGCTCTTCCTCATCAACAATTCATTCGTTGGCGAGCAGGCTCGACGCCTGGCCGCACGGCTGCCTGAGTCCGCGGATGCGGCTAAAGCCAATGAGCTGTACCGGTTCGTTTTAGGCCGTGTACCGACCGAGCGCGAGCTTGAGTTGGCCGTCGAGTTCGTCGCACAAAGTGGCGCGTCGCCGTCAGTAACTCCCGAGACCTCTCCTTGGCGGTACGGCTCGGCTGAGTTGGATGTAGCGGGGCAGCAGGTCAAGGGATTCGACCCGTTCAAGGTCTGGGTCGATGAGCGTTGGCAGCACGCCTCGATCCTGCCAGCAGCGATAGGTGGACGTGCAAGTCTAAGCGCCTCCGGCGGCTCGCCTGGCGATGACCTGCATAGCGTCGTGGTTCGGCGCTGGGTTTCTCAGATTGCCGCTCGAATCAAGATCACCGGCGTACTGAACCACCCCATGGGCGCGACCCCAGAACGCTTCGACTACTCCAACGGAATCCGCGGCTGGATCGTGTCTGATCGCCAGGGCGTTTTGGCGACTTTGACCGTGCGGGGCTTTAAGGTCTCAACCGACATCGACGGACTCCTCGTCGAGCGCGGTGAGATCATCGACTTCGTCGTGGATTCCAAGGGCGACTACGAGATGGATGACTTCAACTGGGCGCCGTCTATCGAGCAGCTGCTCAGTGACGAGGAGAAGGAGAGCGGTATGGCGGCTCAAATCTGGAGCGCGAAAGACGACTTTCGCCAACCGGAGACGCTCCCGTTGACGAGTTGGGAACGTCTCGCTCAGGTGTTGCTGATGACCAACGAGTTTGCTTTTGTGGATTAGGCCGATATGAATCAAGCTACGCGTCGCGAACTTCTCCGCAGCTCAACGATGGGCATGGGTTGGCTTGGGCTGGCGTCTCTGCTCGGTTCAACCGGCGAGTTAACCGCGGCGCCAACCTTCGACCCCGCCGACCCGCTGGCTCCCAAGCCACCACCATTACCGGCCAAGGCCAAGCGAGTCATCCATATCTTCATGAACGGCGGCCCCTCTCAAGTCGACACATTCGATCCGAAACCCGCCCTGCAGACGTACGCCGGTAAGGCCTTACCAATTCATCTGAGAACGGAGCGGCCTACTGGCGCAGCGTTCCCATCGCCCTTTGAGTTCCACAAACATGGGCAGAGCGGTATCGAGGTCAGCGAGATCTTCCCCAAGGTGGCCGAGCATGTCGACGATCTTTGCGTGATTCGCTCGATGCACACCGACGTTCCCAATCATGGGCCGTCGCTGATGATGATGAACTGCGGCACGACGCAACAGTCGCGGCCCAGCTTCGGATCTTGGGTGACATACGGGCTCGGCTCGGAGAACCGCAATCTGCCTGGATTCGTGGTGCTTTGCCCGGGTGGCTATCCGGTTTGGGGGGCTAAGAATTGGCGGTCGGCTTTCTTGCCCGGGGCCTTTCAAGCGACACACGTCGATACACGCCACACCGAACCCGAAAAACTGATCTCCGATTCGCGCAGCCGCTTCGCCGACCAGCCGGAACAGCGGCGTCAGCTCGACTTGCTGTCGACACTGAACGAGATGCATCAAGAGGAGCGCCCAGGAGACTCACTGCTCGAAGCCCGCGTGCAGTCCTTCGAACTCGCCTACCGCATGCAGATGGAAGCCGCCGACGTCTTCGACACCACGAAAGAGCCGGAGTCGATCCGGAACTTGTACGGTGACACAATACACGGCAGACAGATGCTCACCGCGAGGCGGTTGCTAGAGCGAGGCGTACGATTCGTACAGGTCTGGCACGGCGCCGGACAGCCCTGGGATAGTCATGCGGAGATCGAGAAAAATCACCGTCGATTGGCGGGTGAGTGCGACCAGCCCATCGGGGCCCTGCTCACCGATCTCAAACAGCGGGGCATGCTCGACGACACGCTCGTCATCTGGGGTGGCGAGTTCGGACGCACCCCGACAGTCGAGTTGACCGTGTTCGGTTCCAATGCTGGCAAGAATGGCCGCGATCATAACTCTTATGGTTTCTCGATGTGGCTAGCCGGTGCTGGCGTGAAGCCAGGCTATGTGCACGGCTCGACCGACGAGTTTGGCTTCCAGGCAGTCGAGAATAAGGTGCATGTGCATGACCTCCACGCAACGCTCCTGCACCAACTGGGTTTCGACCATGAGCACTTCACCTACCGCTACGCCGGTCGTGATTTTCGGCTGACGGATGTGCATGGCCGCGTAGTTCGAGAGTTGCTTGCGTAGCACGCAGGCAGCCCTTCCTCCCAGATTTCCGATTTGACGTCTGAGCGCTAACTATCCCAGCGCTCTCGGCGGACTGATCCTGGTGCGCGAATTGGACGAGCGATTGGGACTCGGCGAGCTGATCGACGAGCATCTCTGCGACTCGCGGCAAGGCGCGAACAAGAAGTTCCCATTCGCCGATCTGCTGCGGCAGTCGGTCTACTCGCGGTTGGCGGGCTACGAGGATCTCAACGACGCCCGGCGTGTCTCCTCTGACCCGACGTTTCGACTGCTCGGCTCGAAGAAGAACTGGGATCGTGGCGCGGCGCTAACGAGCTTGCAACAGCGGCTGATGAAGACCGGAGGTAGGCTGGTCAAGGCCGCTCGCTACTACCGGTTGTTGTCGGCGGAGGGGCATCTAAACCGCAGCCTGTTCGGTGAGATGCTGGAGAGGATCAGGGCACTGCCGGTGCCGGGAGGTTGACTTGACGAGCCACAAAGCACTCCAAGCGACCAGTATCGGAGAGGCAGAGTCGAAGCGCTCTCCCTAGAGAGTGTGTTTTGGGCCTGGCATGCTCTCCCTGGAGCCAATCCGAAGGCCAGACCGCTCCCGAATCGGGGGTCGAACCATGAGACAGGGTGCAATCCGTTGTACAGTATCCCTAGCTGTGACCTCTCAATAGGTTGTTCATTCGGTCCCGGACCAGGGAAGCTGGAGTTATCCCACAACAGCAACCTTGGAGAGACCGAATGAACATCCACAAGAATGCACGATTGACGCCTTATTTGCGAGTGCGGATCGTCGAGCGCGTCCTCGCCAAGCAGCAGACGCCACGGGACGCCGCGGCGGCCTGTGGCGTCTCACTGAGAACCATCCACAAGTGGCTGGCGCGCTATCGCAGCGAGGGTGTCGCCGGTTTGCACGATCGTTCCTCGCGACCGCACCGCAGCCCGCGACGGACCTCTCGGGCGCTGGTCGAGCGCGTCATTTCTCTGCGCCGCCAGCGTTGGACCGGCCGACACATCGCCCAGGCTGTCGGCCTCTCGCCCGCTACCATCAGCCGCATCTTGCGCCGCGCCGGCCTGAACCGTATCCGCGATCTCGAACCTGCTCGGCCCCTGCGCCGCTACGAACATGCCGCCCCCGGCGATCTGCTGCATCTCGACATCAAGAAGCTCGGCCTCTTCCTCCGCGCCGGTCATCGCGTTACCGGAGATCGCTCTCGGGCCAGTCGCGGCGCTGGCTGGGAGTTCGTGCATGTCGCTATTGACGACAACTCCCGCCTCGCCTTCTCTCAGATCCTGCCCGATGAACGCAGCCATTCCGCGGTGGCTTTCCTCGACGCCGCGGTCGGTTACTACCGCTCCCTCGGCGTCCCCATTCGTCGTTTGCTCACCGACAACGGCTCTTGCTATCGCTCGCGCCTCTTCCGCGATGCTTGCCGTCGTCTCGGCATCCGCCACCGCTTTACCCGTCCTTACACGCCGCGCACCAACGGCAAGGCCGAACGCTTCATCCAGACCGCTCTGAGAGAATGGGCTTACGCTCGCTCCTACTCCTCATCCCAGCAGCGCGCCGCTCATCTGTTACCCTGGCTCCACCATTACAACTGGCATCGCCCCCACGCCAGCCTCCACTACCTTCCCCCTTTCTCCAGACTCCTGATTCCCATGAACAACCTCTTGAGGCTCCACACCTAGCTACGCTATCCTACCTGCGCTTGGACCGCGAGAACGGAAATCCTGGCTAAAAGGCTCTGATGACGTACACCATTTTGTTCCAAACAGGAGCAGAAGATTCATGGCAAACCTATCACGACGCTCGTTTATAAATAGAACTGCTATCACCGGTGCCGCGGCTACGGCCATAACGACGACCTTCGGTTCTGGACTTCAGGTAGCGGTCGGAGCCCAGTCGCTTGCCTCGAGTCCAACTGACCTCAGAATCACAAACATTTCAACTGCTTACCTGTTTAAAGACCACATATACGTCAAGATTGAAACGAACCAGGGCATTACTGGTTATGGCGAGGGTGTCGATGCTGTGGCAGGTACCCATTGGTTAGCCAAATCGATGGCAAGTAGGCTGATAGGCAAGAACCCCCTTTGTACAGACCGGGCGGAAGGGTAACAGGTTAGACCGGGCGGATAGGTAACACCATGGCGAGATGCCATGGAAGGAGACCTATCCGATGGAAGAACGCAAGAGATTCATTGAAGACTGGCTGCGAGCGGGGGCGGCGACGAACGTGGCGGCGCTGTGTCGACTCTACGGGATCAGCCGCAGGACCGGATACAAGTGGTTAGAACGCTTCCGTCAAGGCGGTTGGCCAGAGCTGGAAGACCGCTCGCACGCGGCACACCGTCAGCCCGGTCGGATACCCGAGTCGGTCGAGCGACGAGTGATAGAAGCGCGTCGGCAGCATCCGAGTTGGGGGCCGAAGAAGCTCAGGGCCTGGCTGGAGTCGAAAGAGTCACAGACAAGCTGGCCAGCGGCGTCGACGATCGGCGACGCGCTGAAGCGAGCCGGACTCGTTCGCGGGCGCAAGCGGATGCGGCGACTGGCCGAAGCGGCACCCAGTCCGTTGCGCGAACCCGAAGCGCCCAACGACCTCTGGACGATCGACTACAAGGGGCAGTTTCGCACCGGCGACGGCGTGCTGTGTTATCCGCTAACGGTCGTCGACGGATATAGTCGTTTCCTGCTCAACTGCACCGCACACGTGGGCACATCCTACGCCGAGGCCCGCCGAGGCTTGGAGCGGTTGTTTCTGGAGCGCGGGCTGCCACGAAGGATACGCTCAGACAACGGTTCGCCGTTCGCCTCCATCGGCACCGGACGCTTGAGCCGGTTGAACGTCTGGTGGCTGAAGCTGGGCATTGCGGTGGAGCGCATCGAGCCGGGCAAGCCGCAGCAGAACGGTCGCCACGAGCGGCTACACCGCACGCTCAAAGCCGAGACAGTGAGACCTCCGGCTGGCGATCGTCGCCGACAGCAGCGCCGCTTCGACCTCTTTCGTCATGAATACAACCAAGAACGTCCGCATGAAGCGTTGAGACAGCGGCCCCCGGCGGCGTTCTATGCACCAGCAACACGCGCCTATCCCAGCGAGCTTGCTGATCTGGATTACCCGGGGCACTGGGAGCGCCGACGAGTGCGCCACGACGGACGCATCAAGTTCCTCGGCGAGAAGTACTTCCTGAGTGAAGCGTTGGCTCGCGAGTTGGTCGGGCTAGTCGAAGTGGACGAAGCCATTTGGCAGATCTGGTTCGGTCCGGTGGAACTCGCCTTGTTCGACGCCGCCAACCGCGTACTGTGGCCGCTCGGCTCGGCAGTCAGTGGCCCCCGCGGGGGCCACTGACCACCGCCTATACTGTTACCCATCCGTCCGGTTTAGAGTGTTACCTATCAGACAGTCGTTTCCTGCTCAACTGCACCGCACACGGTCGTAAAAGTTCATCCTCTATGGATTGAGGAACCCGTCCCCGCAGAGAATATGGACACACTTCGGGAAATAACTTTGTCCTTCAACATACCTATTTGTGTAGGCGAAAACTTATTCCTTGCTCACGAGTTCAAAACTCTCTTGGAGAAAAAGGCTGCGGACATTATTATGCCCGATGTACAAAAATGTGGTGGTCTGGGTGAATCACAGCGAATAGCCAATCTTGCGAATCTCTTTTACGTCCCGTTTGGACCGCACATGGTCTCGTCGCCCCTCGGCATGATGGCGTCAGCACATGTCTGTGCTTCGGTTCCGAACTTCTTAAGGTTAGAATCACATTTGATGGGAAAACGACCACGGAATGAAATCGTAAAGGAATTTCCAACCATAGAAAACAGCTTTCTCACACTTTCTGAGAAGCCAGGTATTGGAATAGAACTGGATGAAGATGTTATGCGTAAGTATGCAAATGACGGTGTTCCCTTCTTCGATCAAATTATTTGAGTAAATAGTCGGCTACTGAAACAGCCCTCTTCCCTTTTTCAAAGCGGGAGGAGAGGTTCATTCACATCCAAAGATTCCGCGATTGGAATGGCAGGTTGGCCGACACAGATCTGCCGTAAGACCGGCGAAATGGTAGGCTACTGTCCGATGAGTACCAGAACGTCGATATCACGCCGCCAACTTCTAGCCACCGCAATTGCGGCATCGACGGGGATACGCGCCTACGCGCAATCCGATGACACCTGGGACGCGGGATCCGTCCGTCATCTGCTTCCCGCCGTTAGCCACGATCGACTGCTGCTGAAAGCGAGCTTTCACCGGGCTCTCTCTGCCCCTCCTACGCTAAGGGCCGGTTCACGCTCCGCTTCCGGAGTCCGTGCGGACTCCGCCGGTGAGTTCTGGTGGTTCGATCTTACCGGCCTCGAACCCGATACCTCCTATCAGCTAGAGCTGCAAGGAGCGGGTGGCGGATCGCTGTGCGATCCTTGGCCGATTGCGACTTTCCCTGCTCCCCAAGCCAGCCCGAGGCGCTTTCGGCTGCTTGTCTACACCTGTGCTGGCGGCCACCCGGCCACCCGTAATCCCGACACTGGAGGCCCTTACTGGGTATCCATCGAAAACCGTCGCAAGATGCTGATGACGGGCCTCGCTTACAATCCCGACGCCATGATTGCGATCGGCGATCACGTCTACTGGGATCTACTCTCGCCAGTTGGACGTAAGAATTTCGGCGGCTCCGAGGCGCTGCGATCGTTAATTGGAGAGTTCAACCGTTCGGCACCCGTCTTGGGAACCGCCAACGAAGACAAGCTGAAGACTGCGGTTACCCCGCAAGTCTGCGATCTCTACGGCACGCTGTTTCGTTCAACGCCCGTGTTCTTCGTCCAGGACGATCACGATTACTTCGAGAATGACGAGGCCACAGAAGAGATGGTGACCTTCCCGCCTGACGACTTCTCGTTGCGTCTGGCCAGGGGTGCTCAGCGGCTCTACTATCCGGAATTTCTGCCCACGGTTGGGCGGCCGCTTGGGCTGCCGAGCAGTTCTCCGGCGGGTCGCGCGCGAGGTGTGTCGGAATCCTACGGAACCCTTCGGTATGGCGATCTGGCGGAGATCATGATGTACGACTGTCGACGTCATCTGAGCCTAAAAGGCCCGGTCAGCGGCTTCGTCCCCGACTCGGTTGAGGCCTGGCTGACGGGCCGCATGAAGTCTCAGGAAACCCACCACGTAGTCAATCTGCCGTCCACGCCGGTGGGCTGGAGTGCTGGCAAATGGGGCGAGTGGTACCCCGATCTCGTGCAGCCAAACGGCACCCTCGGCGTGGCAACACCGAAGTATTGGTGGCAAGAGGGTTGGCGCTTGCAGCACAACCGCCTGCTCAAGGCCGCTTCGTCAATGGAGCGCATCCCACTCTTTCTCAGCGGCGACCTGCATGCGATCGGCGAGGGCCGCATTCACAGTTACGGCGACCTTGATCTGAGGGGCAACCCGGTCGCGACGGTCCTCACGGGTCCGATCAGCACTGGCCCGAAAGCCTGGCCGTCGGCCTGGCGGGGCACGCCGCCTCAGCCCGTGACGGGCATCGAGATTGACGAAGGCCTGTCACCGATAGAAAAGAATGGCTTTACCGTTCTCGACTTCGCCGAAGATCGCGTGGACGGTATGTTTTTTCAGTGGAAGCTCGACGAACCCGAGGAACTGCTCGACGACCTCAAGCCGTTCTACCGGTTCACGTTCAACCGGCCTGGTTAACGGGCCGTCCGGCAATGCGGCTCAAGGCGATTCAACCGGCCAGTCGTAGTCATTTCTGCCGGCAGCCGGATCCACCGGGCCAGGTGGAAGCGTCCGCTGCCAAGCCAACACTTGATCGGAAAGTTTCGCGACGACCGTGGGCTGCGATCCAGCCAGATTGTTCATCTCCGATGGATCGTTGGGGATGTCGTAGAGTTCCACGCGGCTGCGATCCGGATTCATCAACAGCTTCCAACGACCGTCTCGGATGGCTAGCATCGGGCTCTTGTCGAGCACGTGGCCGTAGACCGGGAAACGGTTCTCCCACATCAGCGGGCGCGTTCGCTCGACACTGCGCCCCTCAAACGAATCCGATAGGTCCTCGCCCTGAATCTCAGTCGGCGGTTCAACTCCCGCCAGCTCGGAGACCGTCGGCAGCCAGTCAGCGCCACCGAAGACGGTTTCCGTATCCACCCGATTCACCGGAGTCTTGCCCTTCCATCGCACGATGAATGGCTCCCGCACGCCTCCCTCATAAAGGCTTCTCTTGAGTCCGCGAAATGGGCCGGAAGACGCGGCACCACCATAGTGCGAAACGAACGGGATTAGCCCAGACTCGGGGCCGTTATCGGAGGTAAAGACGATGATCGTATCCTCACTGAGCTCCAATTCGTCAAGCCGATCGAGGATTCGACCGACCTGTTTGTCGAGATAGGTCAGGACCGCGTAGTAAACCTGCAGCGCGCCATAGTTCTCGCCCCAACGCGGTGTCAGGTCCGCGTACTCGTCCAGCATCGCTTCGGTGGGGTGCAGCGGTGAGTGCGGGTCGTAGAACCAGGCGTTGATGTAGAACGGCTCATCGCGATGTTCGTCGATAAAGTCGATCGTCGCGTCGGCGATCTGTCCGCTCGAAGTCACCCGCTTGCCTGGACCGTCGTTGCACGGCTTGTAGACGTCGATGCCGTAGTCCTCGGGAGGCGGTGATCCGGTGCGTCCTCCGAGGTGCCACTTGCCGAAGTGGCCCGTCGCGTAGCCAGCATTTTGGAGCAGCCCGGTGACGGTGGGCACCTCGGGATCGAGATAGTTCACACAGCCGCGGCTTCGATTGAGTTCCTCACTCGCCAGGTAGTCATGTACGCCGACTTCGGCTGGGAACTTACCGGTCATGATCGCGGCTCGGCTAGGCGAGCAGACTCCAGAAGCGACATAGAACTGACTGAAAAGCGTCCCCTCTTTGGCCATCCGATCGAGATGAGGCATCTTGAGATGCCCCCGCACGGTCCAACCGCCGTGGGCATCGACGTTGCGGTGCCCGTAGGCTGGCAGGTCGCCCCATCCGAGGTCATCGCACAGTATGAAAATGAAGTTGGGACGACGCCCGGAGCTTTGCGCCGCCAAGGGTGCCGCTACGGCGGGAGTGGAGGCTAAGAGCCTCATACATTCACGGCGGGTCATCCAACGATCTCCTTTTAGGTGTGACGCGGCTCAAGATGAGACATCACCGGACAGCATAGCCGAATTCCAGTGACAGTTCAGGATGCGGCCCCGCTCGACTGCTGAACTTCGACACGACTCAACCAAGCTGGCTAGCGGAAGTAACGTACCAGCAGTCAATTCGGTTCGCAACAGGCGGAAAAACGCGACAAACCGACCTTGAAGGCTCGATGTCGTGTTTTGCCGCTTGAATCAGTCGGGGCACCGGCTTAACTTTCAGACTGCAACAGCATTTAGAGCCGCAAAATGACCAACCGAGACGATCAACAGAACCAGCCAGCCGGTGAAGCCCCTCTGCAGAGTTGGAAGGAGATTGCCGACTACTTAGAGCGAGACATCCGGACCGCCCAACGTTGGGAGGAGCCCGGCGGGCTCCCAGTGCGTCGCCATGGAGGCTCAGCTGGCAGCGTTTAGGCCTATCCCAGCGAGATTCAGAGCTGGCGGGCTTCACGACTGAAAAAGTCCAGGGGCGATGCAGCCTCGACTCCCTCAAGCGAACAGCCCAGGCGGATTCTGATACCGGCGCTGGCCGGTGCTGGTCTGATCGCGGTGGTGTTGCTGGTGATTGGCTTCGGCCCCGTGCTGAATCCTCCGTCACCTATCGCGCAGGCTGCCCAAGACGGTGTTCGCACGGAAGTGGTTTGGCAGCAGGCCAAGGCAATCAGCCCTCAAGGCTCCGTGTCCGCCGATGGCAAGTTCGTTACCTACGTCGATTGGGGTGACTTAGGGAATCTGGCGATACGGAACCTCGAAACAGGAGAAAACCGGCGGCTCACCCAAACCGCAGACAGCGGTTCCGTATTCGCGATGTATTCCCGAATATCTCCAGATGGCAAACAGGTCGTCTATGGCTGGGATCTTCCGGGCCCAGGGCCTGAGACCATCGAATTGCGGCTCTTGCGATTGGGTGGCGCTGCGGAACAGCCGCGCACCATTTGGAACCCCGGGGAAGGCAGAAAGGTCCTCCATCTGGACTGGTTTCCTGACGGCGATCGGATTGCAGCCGTCGTTACCTCGGGCCAGTCGGGCTATCAGATCGTCACTGTTTCAGTGCGTGACGGCGACGTGCGACAGATTCGCTCGATCGGCTGGAGTGACGACCCGCGGGTTCGAGTCTCGCCTGATGGCCGTCACATCGCCTACAGCCGCTCAGCCTCGCGAGAGCAACCGGCCAAAGATATCTTCGTGGTCGCAGTAGACGGCTCCTCGGAATCCACGGTGATCGAGCAAGCTGCAAACGACGAGCTGGTGGGTTGGAGCCCGAAGGGCGACTATCTGATCATCAACAGCGATCGTAGCGGAAAGCCTGGCCTATGGGTCCAGCCGCTAGAGAATGCGGAGCCAGTCGGACAGCTCCAACTAATCGTGCCCAACGTAGACGTAGGAGCAGGAATGGGTGTCACCACGGACGGCTCGCTGTATTACCCCGTCCGGGTCTCAGCCCGACGGCTGAAGATCGCGGAGATCGACATGCGAACAGGGAAGTTCCTCACCAAACCTAAGAACGCTGTCGAGCGGTTCGTCGGGCGCAACAGTGGGGGCGAGTTCTCTCCGGACGGCGAGGAGTTCGCCTACCTTTCTGGGCGAGAGGGATGGAACGACCGCGCGATTGTCGTCCGCTCGCTCGTAACTGGGGAGGAGCGCGAGGTGCCGCACGATCTGCGGTACACTTTCTCGCTGATCTGGCCGCCTGACGGCGAGAGCCTCCTCGTAGAAGGCAAAGATGATCGCTGGGGTCTTCGGCCTGTTTAGCGTCGGCCTCGCCAACGGTCAGACCGAACTTGTTGCAAAGGGCGCGGACAGAAATGTCTTGTCGCATGACGGCGCGCGCGTTTTGTACCGCAACAACGAAGCGGAGAGCGGCTCGATTTACTCTTACCGTCTGTCTGACCGTTCTGTGGAAAGAGTACCGGGTAATTTCGGAACCGGTCGATTCAGTGCGTTGGCTGACGGCCGCATCGCGACGGTTCGTGACCGAACAGAAATCCTGTTGCATCCGGCTGCAGGCGGAGAGGCAAAAGTTCTGTGGCGGACGGATGAGGATCAGCAGTTTGGGCGCGGGGTAGCGCCGACGACTGACGGGAAGGCGCTCATCGTCCTGCGGCTCAACCCGGATGCAGGCGCGGGTATGTGGAGACTTTGGGTGGTGCCCGTTGACGGCGCGCCGTCCTACCCGACGGAGTTGGTCCACGAGAGTTTCGGCACACTCGACATACATCCCGACGGGAAACGGATCTTGTACGGGGAAGGCCAACCCTTTTCCCAGATGTGGGCCATGCGTGACCTTCCCTTCGGACTGAGCGAGCAGGCCAAGCGGTAGCTAGGATGTGGAAACGATTCTTCGTCGAAGCGTCGATCATCGCCTTCCAGACGGTGATGCTCATCGGGCTATGCGCCACGATCGGAATATCACGGTCCGACCCCAGGGCGGAAACGGATTCTGGGCGGCCGCTTGGGCTTGATCTCTACCGGCCGGAACCCGCCGATAATCCCCCAACCGCGGACAAGGTCCAACTCGGTCGGCGACTATTTCGTGAGCGGTTGCTCTCTCGTGATCGCTCGATCGCGTGTGTCGACTGTCACCAACCCAAGCGGGCCTTTACCGACGGTCGCCCGAAGGCGGTCGGGGTTTACGGACGTCAGGGGCCGCGCAGTGTGCCGACGTTGGTCAATCTTGCTTGGGGCGGCTCTTTCTTTTGGGACGGGCGTATGCCGACGTTAGAAGAGCAGGTCGTTCAGCCCATCTTGGCCAAGTCCGAAATGGATTTGACGCTGGAGGAAGCTGTGGAGCGGCTTCGCGCGAAGCGTCGCTACCGCAAGGCGTTTGAAGAGGTCTTTGGGCGAGAGCCCAACGGCGAGGACTTGGCGCGGGCCTTAGCGGCCTACGTACGCTCGATCATGGCCGGTGATTCGCCGTACGATCGCTATCTCTTCGGCGACCGACAGGCGCTTTCGGAGAATGAGTTGGCTGGACTGAGAGTTTTTCGGGGGGAGGGAAACTGCGCCTTCTGCCACACAGGCCCAACCTTCTCGGACGGAGAATTCCACAACACAGGCATCGCCTGGGGGGACGGCGAGTGGCTCGACGAAGGGCGCGCCCTGGTGACCGAACGAGCGGACGATCGCGGCAAGTTCAAGACGCCAACACTACGGGAGGTGGCCCGCACCGCCCCCTACACGCACGACGGCTCGTTGGCGACGCTCGAAGATGTCGTCGAGTTCTACATCGTTCCTCGCGACGATGGCGGCAGAAAGAATCCCTATCTCGACTCCAGGCTGCGGCCGCTCAAGCTCACCGACGACGAGAAGACGGCCTTGCTGGCTTTCCTCCGTTCGTTGACGGGCAAGGTGAGCGACGGTCGCTAGGGGATGGTGTAGGGATAGCGGTTCTCTTCGTACCAGCCCTCCACCACACGGATCGACACCTTTGGCTGTTCGTCCTCGGCCGTCAACCGCTGTTGCTCAGGTGATATAGTTCGGTGGCTGTGACCCGCCATTCTCGTCTTCAACACAACCGCCGCCGGTTCCTTTCCGGCCTTTCGTCGATAGGACTCGGGGCGACCTTGCTACCTGGCGCGCTGACAGCTGTCGCTCAAGAGGCCGAGGAGATTACTCCCGCCATGGTTGGCGAGGCGGCTCGCATCGCTGGACTGACGTTTGGCGACGACGAACTCGAAACCATCGCCGGAAAACTCAATGGCGACGGCAGCCTGATCGAGTCCTACAAGGGAATGCGCGAGGAGGAGATTCCAAACAGTCTCGCTCCGGCGCTGGTGTTCAACCCTCTACCAACGGGCTTCCAATTGCCCACGGAACGGCGGCCGATGAGACGGTCGGTGGTCGAAATGCCGAGCCCCAAAACCGATGAAGACCTCGCCTTTCTACCGGTTACGCACCTGGCACGGTTGTTGGAGTCGCAAGCGGTTACGTCTGTCGAACTCACCAAGCTCTATTTGTCGCGATTGAAGTATTACGACCCGAAGCTGCACTGTGTGGTCAGTCTGACCGAAGACCTGGCGCTAGAACAGGCGCGCCTAGCTGACCAAGAAATCGCAGCCGGAAATTACCGCGGGCCGCTCCACGGCGTGCCCTGGGGCGCGAAGGATCTGCTGGCCGTTCGAGGCTATCCGACTACTTGGGGCGCGTCGCCCTATCGCCAGCGGACGATCGACAACGACGCGGCAGTCTACGAGCGGCTGCGCGACGCCGGTGCCGTGCTGGTCGCCAAACTCTCGATGGGAGCGCTGGCGCAAGGCGACCGCTGGTTTGGTGGGCTCACCCGCAATCCTTGGAAGCTCGATCAGGGCTCCAGCGGCTCGTCTGCTGGCCCTGGCTCGGCCACAGCGGCGGGCCTTGTCGGCTTCTCGATCGGCACCGAGACGCGTGGCTCGATCATTTCGCCATCGCGGCGATGCGGTGTGACCGGCCTGAGGCCAACGTTCGGACGGGTCAGCCGGTACGGCGCGATGACCTTGAGTTGGAGCATGGATAAGATCGGCCCGATGTGCCGCTCGGCTGAGGACTGCGCTTTGGTCTTGGACGCGATCAACGGGCGAGACGACCGCGACGCGTCAACCTTCGACGTGCCGTTCAACTGGGACGCAACGGCCGACGTGCGTCGCCTGCGCGTGGGTTATTTGCAGAGCCACTTCGAAGAAGAGATACCCGACGACGCTCAAAATCCTGAACTCGTCCAGAGACGCCGCGAAGCCGTTCGGAATGGGCGCGAAGCCCTCGGCCTGATCCGCGAACTCGGCGTAGAAGTGCAGCCGATCGAGTTGGACATCACGAGCCGGCATATCGACTTTCTTCTGTTCACCGAAGCCGCCGCCGCCTTCGATGCGCTCGCACGTGAGGACGGTGACGATTCCATGCGTTTGGATCCCGAGAGCAGCGCATGGCCTGATTCGTTTCGACTGAATCGCTTTGTGCCCGCCGTCGAGTACATTCAGGCGAACCGCCTTCGAGCCCGGAAAATCGAGCAACTACACGAGGTCTTCGAAGATATCGACCTCTTCGTCGGCTCTGCCCTGGGGCTTACCAATCTCACTGGTCACCCGGAGATTTCCGTCCCTTATGGCTTCACGTCGCAAGGGACACCGACGGCGTTCAGCCTGACCGGAAAGCTGTTCGGCGAAGAAGCGATCCTGCAGCTCGCACAAGCATTTCAGGCCAAGTACCAGCCAGATCCACTGCGGCCGACGGCCATGTGACCGGCCAAACCGTTCCCCGCTCTAGACCTCTTTTCACCCCTAGGACATTGCTACGTTCGAGAATCCGGCGGTGGTTGATGCCGGGGCGGGACCATCCAGACAGGGAATTGTAGAGGATACGGCGACCTCAACGTTTCCCTTGACATCTAGGTATTGCCGCGACACACTCACCTAGACAACTAGGCATATGGCGCGTCGAGACAAACTACAAGGCTCCCTCGATCTACTGGTGCTCAAAACCTTGCAGCACGAGCCGGTGCACGGCTATGGCATTACGTCACGTATTGCCGTGTGGTCAGAGGGCGGACTGGACGTCGAAGAAGGTTCGCTCTACCCTGCCCTCCATCGCCTCGAACGCGACGATCTACTAGCCGCTGAGTGGCGCAAGACGGATAACGGCAGACGCGCCAAGTACTACCGGCTGACTCGCACTGGTCTCAAACACCTCGAAGCGGAGACCGAGCGCTGGGGTCGTCTATCTACAGCGATCGCGCTGGTGCTCAAGAGGAGTGAGGTGTGAGCTTCTTCGGCAAACTCCGAAAGCTCATCCACTTCGGCAATCTGAATCAAGAGATCGACGAGGAACTACGCTTCCACTTGGAAGAGAAAGAGCGCCAGCTCATCGCCGACGGCCTCTCGCCCGCCCAAGCCCGACGCCAAGCCCGCAAGGCTTTCGGCTCGCCTCTGGCCGTACGAGAGAACACCCGCGACGCTTGGGTTATTCGCTGGGTAGACGACCCCTGGCGCGACTTACGCTTCGCTGCCCGCAGCCTGCGCCGCAGCCCCGGCTTCACCGCTGTCGCCGTCATCACCCTCGCGCTCGGCATCGGCGCCAACGCGACGATCTTCAGCTTCGTCAACGCTCTTCTACTGCGCGATCTGCCTGTTCAGAGCCCAGAAGAACTCGTCTGGTTTGGCGTCGACAACGACGAAGGCCGTTGGATCGACTCACACTCGTTTCGCCTTTACGAACTGCTGAACGAAGACAAGGAATCCTTCGCAGGCTTCGCTGCGGTCGGTTCTCGTAGCGCGGGTCTCACTGTCGGGGAGTCCACTGAGCTAATCCGGGCCAACCTAGTCACGGAGAACTATTTCTCTCTACTCGGAGTCAAGCCAGCGCTGGGCCGCTTGCTTGACCCTGGCGATCAAGCCGCCGGTACACGGGTCGCGGTCCTCCGTTTCGGTTTTTGGCAAGACCACTTCGGAGCCCATCCGGCTGTGATCGGACGGACCGTCAAGATCAATACCCAGCCGTTCGTAGTCGTAGGAGTCGCAGCCCGGGAATTTCTCGGCTCCGACGTCGTCGGGCTGCCAGCCCTCTGGCTGCCAGTCTCGGCGGCACCGGCTATGGGGCGGTCCAACTACCGATCAGCGGGTACCAATTGGATGCAGATCGTTGGTCGGATCTCTCCGAGTGTCTCCTTTGAACAGGCTCAAGTCGCTACAGCCGTTGCCTATCAACGTTTCGTCGACGTCCGTCTTCTGACAGCCAGCGAGTTGCAACGAGAACGACTGCAAGGGCGTTATTCCCGGCAGCAAGTCCAACTAAAACGGGCATCGGCCGCTGGCCCCGGCACACGCGATACCTACGTCGAACGTCTGATTCCGCTTGCCGTTGCCGTCGGTCTCGTCATGCTTCTCTGCTGTGCGAACGTCGCCAACCTTCTCTTGGGCCGCGGGGCACAGCGCCGCCACGAGTTCGTTGTGAGGCTCGCGATCGGCAGTTCACGCCTTCGACTCGTACGCCAACTCTTGATCGAGGGGCTGGTCCTCGTGACGATCGGCGGGCTGATTGGCGCAGGCATTGCCTCGATGTCCTGGACACATCTCCAAGTCGCGGTCGTGTCGACGCAAACGCTCGATGCGAAACCAGACTACGCCGTGTTCACGTTCATCGCGATGCTGTCCGTGCTGTCTGTGCTCCTATTCGCGGTGTTTCCAGCGGTTCGCGCCTCTGGCATTCCGCTATTCTCTGCCCTTCGAGGCAGTGCAACGGCCCTCGCCCGCAACGGCTCCTCGTTGGGCTCGCGGGGCTGGCTCGTCGCCGCGCAATGCGCTCTGTGTCTACCGCTGCTTGTCGGAGCTGGCCTGCTGATACAAACGGTTAGCAACCTGACCTCCCAGGACTTCGGATTTGAGCGCAGCCAAAGACTTGTGGCGCTCATCGCTCCGAGCTTTAGCGGCTACGACGAGGACGGTGCGACCACGCTCTTTGCGACGCTCCTCAGCAACTTGGAAAACCAACAGGGCTTCTCAAGTGTCGGATTTTCCATATTTGGAACGATGTCGCGTTCTCGAGCGGATCTGACCGTTATAGGAGAGGGCGATGACTCACGGCGCATCGATACAGCCGCCACGGTCGTCAGCGAAGGCTATTTTCAAACCGTCGGTGTTCGGTTGCTCGCTGGCCGCGACGTTCTGCCTACCGATGACGCAGGATCTCCAAGGGTCATGGTTGTCAATGAATCCTTTGCGAGGCAGTGGTTCGAGGGAGAAAATGCCATCGGCCAACGTGTCTCGGACGCCGAGATCGTTGGCGTTGTGGCGGACACGAAGTACTTCGACCTGCGCAAGCAGCCTGAACCGCAGATCTATCAGCCCTACCGTCAATCCAGCTTCGGCCTGCCCGCCCTGTACGTCTACGCACGGACGTCGATGAGTTTAAGCGACTTCGCCTCAATCATTCGCGAGCAGGCCCGCCTCCTGGATCCCACGCTCGTTATCACCCAAGTCCGCACGCTGGACGCTCAGGTGGAAGAGAGCATGCAAGAGGAGCGAACCGTCGCGGGGCTGCTCTCGATGTTCGGCCTCCTGGCCCTCATTATCACGGCGATCGTTCTCTATGGCGTCATCTCATTCGACGTCACTCGCCGCACGCAGGAAGTCGGGCTACGCATCGCCCTTGGCGCTCGGATGGCCGACATTCACAGAATGGTTTTTCGCCGCGCGGCATCTTGGATCGTCGGCGGCTCTATCGCGGGCCTAGCCGCAGCCGCCGCGCTCACTCGCCTGTTGGAATCCAAACTGTTTGGCATCGGTGCCCTCGACCCCAAGACGTTCGCAGCCGCCGCGGCCTTCTTGCTCATCTGCGCCGCTGTAGCAAACTACATCCCCGCCCGTCGAGCTACCCGTATCGAGCCGATGACGGCCTTGCGCCACGAGTAGAAAGAGTGAGCATCTTTAGTCGTCTTCACAAGCTGGTTCGGCCAACGCACCGCTAGGGATTTTAGTCGGACGTGCGTCAAATCCTTACGTCGGTCAGCCAAGCTGAATTCAGCTATTCGACGATGCGATCGTAGCTGATCCTGTAGACGGTTGCCAAGACACCGGAGTTGACGACGCGTTCGTGGGTAAGGGCGGGGATAACCCGGAACAGCTCACAGCAACCTACGTCCGCGTCCGCAGGGCAGCCCTCATCAAGCCGATGGCGGCTCTTCGGAACGAGTGAGACGGTCCTCCGCCCTGAGTGAAGTTCGGCATTGTATAGAAACGTACAGTTCCGTGGCCCCCTTGAGTCATAGATGTGATAACGTCGGGCCGTCGGGTCCGACCCGAACGCCTTCGGCACGGGAGATCTGACCGTTTTCGGGAGGTATCGAACAGTCTTCAGATATCAAGCCCGCATTACACACGGAGGTATCTATCCCATGACTCGCAAAGAATTCCTCGCCGCACCCATGTTGGCTGCGGCAGCCGCGGCAACAGCCAGCGCGGCAACCGGAGGGGACGCTAACTACAAGCCGAAACGCCTCAACAAAGCCATCGAGCTGCTCGCCGACAAGCAGCCGGTTTACTACGCCGGCGGACGTGGAGGTTATGACCAAGGGCTGGCGCTGAAGGGCACCACCGCCGACTACATCAATTACGGAATGGAGCATGGTCCGCTGGACTTCACCGCTCTCCGCGGCTTCATGCAAGGCCTTGTGGACGCTGGCCCAACGAAGAGTGGGCACCGCATTCCTGCCGTCATCGCCACCTTGCCGGTCCTCGGTGTTTCGGCCGCGCATATGGAGGCAAACTTCTGGGTAGCCCAGCAAGCGATGGCTTGTGGCATCCACGGCATCTTACTCTGCCATGCTCGTGATCCCGAGGCTGTGCAATGGTTGGTCCGCGTACTGAGGTATCCGCGCGCCAAACCCGTGTCTCCCGCTGTCGGTGAAGGCATGCTGGGCAACGGTAGTCAAGGTTTCGCATCCCGGATTTGGGGCGTTTCGACCGCGGAGTACATGGCGAAGGCCGATCCCTGGCCACTCAACCCGAATGGCGAATTCATGCTGGGGCTCAAGGTTGAGGACCGTCATGCTTTGCTAATGGCCGACGAAGTGACCGCCGTTCCTGGCATCGCATTTGCCGAATGGGGACCGGGCGACATGAGCATCTCGCTCGACTTGCCCGACGGACACACCTCCGTCGATCGATTGCACCCGACCATGCGCGATGCACGGGCGAAAGTCTTCAACGCCTGCAAGAAGAACGGCCTCGCATTCCTGAATGGCATGCGTGAGGACGACTTTAAAGAATTGATCGACGATGGCGTCATGATCAGTGGTGAGGGACGCGACTCGACTGTGGCCGACATGGGTCGCCGCTACACCAACCGCCAGATGCCCTGGTAGTGAACTACAACTCAGGGCGTGAATCACGAGGGCGGCCGCGACAGCGGTCGCCCTTTCCCGTTCCGCACAGTGAAATCGCTAACGAGTCGAGGCCGGACCACAGCTCCGAAAGGTCGAGCTTTCCGTGGCCCCTGCAGGCGTGTCATAATACCGTGCCAGTCGAGGTCCCAAGGGGTAGCCTTCGGCGCTGGCGACTAGAGTCGCCCACGTGATCGCAGAGTGGCATAACCATTCAACGTCAGAATTCGCCTAAGAAGCCACAAGGAGGCCTCTCGCCATGACTCGTAAAGAATTCCTCGCAGCTCCCATGGTTGTCGCAGCCGCAGCAGCAGTTGCCAGCGCGGCACCCGGAGGAAACGCAAACTACAAACCGAAACGCATCAACAAAGCCATTGAGCTTCTCGCCGACAAGCAACCGATCTATTACACCGGGGGCGGCGGCGGATATGACGAAGGTAAGGCCCTCGCCCAGACCAACGCCGACTACATTAACTACGGCATGGAGCATGGTCCGCTCGACTTCACGGCCCTTCGCGGTTTCATGCAAGGCCTCGTCGACGGCGGCCCGACCAAGAGCGGTCACCGCACGCCTGCCGTCATCGCGACGTTGCCCGTATTGGGCATCTCACGCGCACACATGGAAGCTAACTTCTGGGTCTCCCAGCAGGCGATGTGCTGTGGGATCCACGGCGTTCTACTCTGCCACGCTCGCGACCCCGAGGCGCTTGAGTGGTTCGTTCGTTCAGCCCGTTACCCCAAGGCGACCAGAGTTCCTGGCCTCGGCGAAGGACTGATGGGTAACGGCAGCCAAGGCTTCGCGTCTCAAATTTGGGGCGTCGATCGGGCCGAGTACATGGCAAAAGCCGATCCGTGGCCGCTGAATCCGAACGGCGAGACGCTGCTAGGGATCAAGATCGAAGATCACCATGGCCTTGCCCGCGCCGACGAGCTCGCGGCCGTGCCTGGCATCGGTTTTGCGGAATGGGGTCCGGGCGACATGGGTATCTCCCTCGACTTGCCCGACGGCCACGTCGGCAACGACCGTCTGCACCCTGCCATGCGAGCGGCTCGTAAGAAAATCATGACCGCCAGCATCGAGAACGGACTGGCGTTCCTCAATACCGTCCGCGAGGACGATATCGAAGCGATGATCGACGAGGGCGTGATGATTGGCGCCGGGGCGCAGCCGGCGGTAACCGAGAAAGGTCGCCGCTACACGAACCGCCAGATGCCCTGGTAGTTCACACTTCGAATCGAGAAACGAGGGGGCGGCCATTGGGGCCGCCCTTTCTGTCGTATTAGCGTGATTTGTCGACCAGTTCTTTTCGTCGACGACGGCGCGTGGGTAAAGCGCAAATAGGACGGCCAGGCCCAAAAACAGCAGCCCGCTCCAAGTCATGATGCGGGCTTCAATCGGCCCCAGTATGCGTTTGGCCCCGACCGCAGCACCGACAACATTGCTGATACGCAGAGCGCCCGCCGCAGCACGCCCCGCACTTGCGGCTACTCCGCCCCGCCTATATAGCCGCAGCTTTTCACCACCCGGAGGCCGAGGCCGGCTGCGGTCATCAAGCAAGATCTCAGTCGCGTTCTTGAGGTCGTCCAAGAACATCTGCTCCACCTCGCCAGCGACAGATTTGTCTTCGATGATGGCGCCTAGCTGTGGAGCCTCAAGAGGTTGTTCATGGGAATCAGGAGTCTGGAGAAAGGGGGAAGGTAGTGGAGGCTGGCGTGGGGGCGATGCCAGTTGTAATGGTGGAGCCAGGGTAACAGATGAGCGGCGCGCTGCTGGGATGAGGAGTAGGAGCGAGCGTAAGCCCATTCTCTCAGAGCGGTCTGGATGAAGCGTTCGGCCTTGCCGTTGGTGCGCGGCGTGTAAGGACGGGTAAAGCGGTGGCGGATGCCGAGACGACGGCAAGCATCGCGGAAGAGGCGCGAGCGATAGCAAGAGCCGTTGTCGGTGAGCAAACGACGAATGGGGACGCCGAGGGAGCGGTAGTAACCGACCGCGGCGTCGAGGAAAGCCACCGCGGAGTGGCTGCGTTCATCGGGCAGGATCTGAGAGAAGGCGAGGCGGGAGTTGTCGTCAATAGCGACATGCACGAACTCCCAGCCAGCGCCGCGACTGGCCCGAGAGCGATCTCCGGTAACGCGATGACCGGCGCGGAGGAAGCGGCCGAGCTTCTTGATGTCGAGATGCAGCAGATCGCCGGGGGCGGCATGTTCGTAGCGGCGCAGGGGCCGAGCAGGTTCGAGATCGCGGATACGGTTCAGGCCGGCGCGGCGCAAGATGCGGCTGATGGTAGCGGGCGAGAGGCCGACAGCCTGGGCGATGTGTCGGCCGGTCCAACGCTGGCGGCGCAGAGAAATGACGCGCTCGACCAGCGCCCGAGAGGTCCGTCGCGGGCTGCGGTGCGGTCGCGAGGAACGATCGTGCAAACCGGCGACACCCTCGCTGCGATAGCGCGCCAGCCACTTGTGGATGGTTCTCAGTGAGACGCCACAGGCCGCCGCGGCGTCCCGTGGCGTCTGCTGCTTGGCGAGGACGCGCTCGACGATCCGCACTCGCAAATAAGGCGTCAATCGTGCATTCTTGTGGATGTTCATTCGGTCTCTCCAAGGTTGCTGTTGTGGGATAACTCCAGCTTCCCTGGTCCGGGACCGAATGAACAACCTATTGAGAGGTCACACCTAGCTCGCAATTGCCGAGCCAGCTAGAGATGTTGAGGTTCGTCGAGCCTACCCGAGCCCAACGACTGTCCGCGACGCCTGTTTTGGCGTGCAGCATCGGCCCTTTCCACTCGTAGATGCGGACACCCGCCTCAAGTAGCGGTCGGTAGCCGGTGCGAATGAAAGGCGTGAGCACCGGGACGTCGTTCGCTCCTGGCAGCAACAGTCTCACGTCGACGCCGTCACGAGCCGCGGACCGTAGCGCCTGCACGTAGCTGGTCGTACCCGCGAAATAGGCGTCTGTTAGCCACAGGCGCTCTCTGGCAAGGGCCGCCACCAACTGATCGACGCGCAGCATACCGGCTGTATGAGGAACACTCGCGACGATCCGCATCGCCACGTCCCCGACCGGATCGATCACGCCCACTGCCGCACGTTCCGCCTTCGGAATCGCCTCGCCGGTCATCTCCCAGGTCTGCTCGAATGCCCGCTCAATGTCTGCCACGACCGGCCCCTGAATCTCGACCCCTGTGTCACGCCACGGGTCTACCTTCTTCTTCGGATTGCCCTCCCAGGTGCTTGCCACGCAAAGACCCATCACGAAAGCAGTCGCACCGTCGACGCAGATCATCTTGCGGTGGTCACGAGACAGCCATCCGAACGGGCTGCCGAGACGGGGTGGGTTATAGCAGCGCACCTCTACCCCGCCCTCACGGAGCCGGTTCCAGTAGCGTCGCGAGGCCTTCCCGAGACAACCGAGCCAGTCGTAAATCAGCCGAACTTGAACACCCTTTTGGGCGCGCTCGATCAGGGCATCGGCAAACCGCCGCCCCGTCGCGTCGTCCGCGAGAATATAGTTCTCGAAGTGAATCGTGTGACCCGCGGAGGCGATGGCGACTAGCCACGCAGCGTAGTTCTCGCTGGCATCGCGCAGCAGACGCACACGGTTGCCCGCGACGAGAGGAGCCCCAGAAGCCCGAGCAAATGCCTGGTCAGCGAGTTCACGAACTAGCGGCGGGCGTTCTGACTCTCTCCATTCGCGTGCTGCGCTCATTCCCTTGACCGATTAGAATAATTGAATCTCGGAATCTTGCCTTGACATCGCCAGGACGTTAGCTTAATTTTGGGCCATCAAATCATGACCAGCAAACTAAAGGACATCACGCTCACGCTGCTGCGCATAGTCACAGGCATGTTGTTCATGCCTCACGGCTACGCCAAGTTGTTTGGCGATCAACCGGTCGACCTCACGTCCATGATGGGCACGGCGGGCGTCCTTGAATTCTTCGGCGGCGCGCTGATTGTCCTCGGGCTGTTCACTCGACCGATCGCGTTCCTATTGTCGGGCCAAATGGCTGTCGCTTACTGGCTGTCTCACGCACCACGTGCTCCCTGGCCGATCAACAATGACGGCGAGTTGGCCGTGCTGTTTTGCTTCATCTACCTCGTCCTCTCCGTTCATGGCGGCGGCGACTTTTCGATCGATAGGCTGATCAGGCGTCGCGAAGGGTAACTCTTTACAGGACATGCGATACAACTCCTGTTAGAATTGCCACTTGCCCCTTTTCTGGCTGCAATCGCAGTTGGGCTCGACCGACGACCCCTGGAGATTGGATTCGCTATGGCTCTTACTCTGAATATCAATGGAAAATCGACTTCGGTCGATGTCCCTCCCGAAATGCCCTTGCTTTGGGTATTGCGGGATGTCCTCAACTTGAAGGGTGCCAAGTTTGGCTGTGGCATAGGGCTGTGCGGTGCCTGCACCGTCCACCAGGACGGGGTCCCGATTCGCGCCTGCCTTACGCCCGTAGCTGGTGTCGAAGGCAAGAACATCACCACGATTGAAGGTCTATCGACCGATGGTTCGCATCCACTGCAACAGGCCTGGACCGAGATCGACGTCCCCCAATGCGGGTACTGCCAGTCGGGACAGATCATGTCAGCCGCCGCGCTACTTGACGACAAACCGCAACCGACCGACGACGAGATCGACTCCGCCATGAGTGGAAATCTCTGCCGCTGCGGCACCTACACCAGAATCCGCGAGGCCATCCATATCGCCGCCTCGAAGTCGACTTCCAACCCGATCAAACAGGCCGAATAAGGAGAAACGTCATGATTACTACACAAGTGGATCGCCGTTTCTTTCTCCGCGCCAGCGCCGTCGCTGGTGGTGGAATGCTACTGGGCAGTTACGCTGAGACACTCTCAGCCCACGACACAGGCGACGCGCCTCAACTGAATGCCTTCATCCGCATCAACGATCACGGAACGGTCACGATCATCGCAAAGAACCCCGAGATCGGCCAGGGCATGAAGACCATGCTTCCCATGTTGATCGCCGAGGAGTTAGACGTCGATTGGGAAAGCGTTTCGATCGAGCAAGGCGACGCCGATCAATCGCTTTATGGCAGCCAGTCCGCTGGCGGCAGCAACGGTACGCCCTCGAACTGGGAGCCGCTGCGTCGCGTCGGGGCTGCTGCTCGCCAGATGCTCGTGACGGCAGCGGCTGAGACCTGGCACGTTCCCGCAGCGGAGTGCTCTACCGAATCCGGTCGTGTACACCATCGCTCCTCCGGCGTCTCTTTGGGATACGGCGAATTGGCCACCAAAGCGGCGGCGGTGACTCCGCCAGATCTGAGTACGGTCACCCTGAAGCATCCGCGTAACTACAAGATCATCGGAACGCACAAGTCCGGGGTCGACAACCCGGACCTCGTGACGGGCAAGCCGCTTTTCGGAATCGACGTTGATCGACCCGGCATGGTCTACGCGGTATACGAAAAGTGCCCCGTGTTCGGTGGCAAGGTCGCCAGCGCCAATATCGACGAGATTAAGGCGATGCACGGCATCCAAGACGTGTTCGTGGTGGAAGGTACCGACCAGTTGAACGGACTCGTCGGCGGCGTCGCGATCGTCGCGGACAGTTGGTGGTTCGCGCAGAAGGCCCGGGGCAGTCTGAAGGTCAAGTGGCAAGATCATCCGACATCGGCGCAAAGCAGCGAGGGTTTCGCGGCGCAGGCCGAGGAACTCTTCAAAAAAGAGCCGGAGATGACGCTCCGGGACGATGGCGACTTCACTGCCGCCATCGAGAAAGCTGCCCACACCGTCGAGGCTCGTTACGACTACCCGTTCATCAATCACGCAACGCTGGAGCCGCAAAACTGCACAGCGCATTACAAGGAAGACGGCAAGCTAGAGATCTGGTCGACCAGTCAGCGACCCGCAAACGGACGGCGTCTCGTCGCCGAAACGCTGGGTATCCCCGAAGAGAACATCACCATTCATATGGCCCGCGCGGGTGGCGGATTTGGCCGACGTCTCTATAACGACTACACGGTCGAAGCGGCCTGGATCGCCCGAGTGGTCGGCAAGCCGGTCAAGCTAGTTTGGAGCCGTGAAGACGATATGCGTCACGGACTCTATCGTCCGGGAGGCTTCCAGTACCTCAAGGGTGGCGTGGACGACAAAGGCCAGCTGACAGCCTGGCACAACCACTTCGTGAGCTTCGGCCAAGACGGAAAGTTTGCGGCTTCGGCGAACATCTCTCCGACGGAGTTCCCTGCTCAATTCGTTCCGAACTTTGAGATGAAAGCCTCGCTCATTCCGCTGGGTGTGCCGACGGGTGCCTTACGCGCACCGCGCAGCAACTCGTTGTCATGGGTCATCCAGTCCTTTATCGATGAGTTGGCGCACGAGGCAGGCAGAGATCCGGTGGAGTTCCGCTTGGATCTTCTAGGCGAACCTCGCATCGTTGGGGGACCTGGTCGCGGCAGTTACGACGCAGGTCGCATGCGGGCCGTACTCGAACTGGTCGCCGAAAAATCCGGATGGGGCCGCAAGACTCCCGACGGAACCGGCATGGGTATCGGCTTCCACTACAGTCACCGCGGCTACTTCGCCGAAATTATTGAGCTGAGCGTGACTGCCGACAAGAAGATTAAGCTCCATAAAGTTTGGGCTGGCGGCGATATCGGTAGTCAGATCATCAGTCCGAGCAGTGCAATCAACCAAGCCGAGGGCGCTCTGATCGACGGCATCAGCGAACTGATGTCACAGCAGATCACCTTCAAAGATGGTGCAGCCGTGCAAAGCAATTTCCACGACTTCCCGCTCGTGCGGATGGCGCAGGCTCCTCCCGTGATCGAGACGCACTTCCTCAAGACTGACAACCCAGTAACAGGTTTGGGCGAGCCCGCCTTGCCTCCAGTCCTCCCCGCTGTTTGCAACGCCATCTTCGACGCGACCGGTATCCGCGTCCGCTCTCTGCCTCTAGACAAGAACGGATTTAGCTGGGCATAGATCGAATCGCTCGAAACGAAACAACCGAGGCCGTGTCTGAAATCAGACACGGCCTCTTTCTGTTCTCGACAGCTCTCGCTGCCTCGAAATCGCACGCCCACTGTCCGACTGTGGGACGGTTACAACCCCTCATTTTCTGACCGATCTCGTAAACTACTGAAAATACGACTACTCGGGCAATGGCAACGGACGTGCTATTCCCACCGTCATGAGCGACGTCAAGCTAGCCGTTCGGCAACTCGCAAAAAAACCGGGCTTCACCGTCACCGCCGTGCTGATGCTCGCTCTCGGCATCGGCGCCTGTACGGCCGTCTATTCAGTCATTAATGCGGTTCTCCTACAAGGGCTGCCGTTCCCCGAATCCGATCGTATTGTCAGCTTCCAAGAGACTCAAACCAACTTTGGCTCGATGTCGGTCTCGTACCCGAACTTCACCGACTACGCCCGCGACAACACAGTTTTCGAACATTTGGGCGTGTATCGGAGCAACAATTTCATCCTCACTGGGCGTGGTGCCGCCGTACAACTGCTCGGAGACAGGACATCGTACGGAGTACATCCCGCGCTCGGGGCCATACCTCAGCTCGGTCGGGGTTTCGAGCCCGCCGACGATCGGGTCACTAGCGCTCCAACAGTGATCTTGAGCGACGGACTGTGGCGAAGCCAGTTCGAGGCAGACGTAGACATCATCGGCAAATTGATCATCCTGTCGGACGTGTCGCACACGGTGATAGGAGTGATGCCAGCATCGTTCGCGTACCGGACAGACGCACGGCTCTGGGTGGCATTGGGACCGACAACAGCGGAGGAAGCCTTTCACGATAGAGACAATCATCTCGGACTGTGGGGCATCGCACTTCTTAAACGAGGAGTCTCGTTAGAGCAGGCGTCCGAGGAGATCGCGGTGATATCGAATCGCCTCGAACAGGACTATCCAGATTCAAACACCGGCGTAGGCGTGCGGTTGCGGTCATTGGACGAGACCCTGCTCGGTCCGTTTCGTGCCAACCTCGGACTCCTGTTTGGAGCGGTTACGCTCATGCTGCTGATCGGATGCGCCAACTTCGCGAATCTTCTGCTGGTACGCGGAATAGCAAGAACGCGCGAGTGCGCAATTCGACTAGCGATGGGTGCGCAGCGCAGCCAATTGATTCGGCAGATGCTAACCGAGGCCTACTGCTCAGCGTTTTGGGCGGCGCAGTCGGGATCGTGCTCGCCAGCTGGGGCCGCGATGCGATCATCGCTCTCGGGCCTGAGTCGTTCGAGCAATTTCACACTGCGGACATTAACCTCGGAGTGTTGGCGTTGCCCTCGGCCTATCGCTGCTGACCGGCCTGGCTTGCGGTCTATGGCCCGCCTTGCGGGCCTCACGCAGTAACCTCCGCGGCGACCTTCAGTCTGGCGGACGTTCTGGCAGCGGCAGCGCTAAAGTACGTCGTTCGATGGAAGCTCTAATCGTCGGCCAACTGGCCACGACGCTGGTTCTGCTGGCCAGCGCGGGTCTGCTCACGAAGAGCTTTTTGCGGGCCCAGCAGGTAGACCTCGGCTTTGACAACCAAAACGTATTCATGGCGGACCTGTCTCTGCCCGTCGAGCGCTACCCGGATGACCAACTCGAGTCCCGTCGTATCTTGGTCGACTCTGTACTTGAAAAGGTCCGTGCTCTGCCGCACGTCAGCGATGCGACTGTTGGCTATGCCCCGCCGCTAGACAGCCGCTGGCAGACGCAATTCGATATCGTCGGCAGGCCAACGTTCCCGAGCGGAGAAGAACCCTACGTTGAGATGAATATCGTCGGAGCGTCCTACTTCGAAACACTCGGCCTACCTCTTTTGCAAGGGCGTCACTTTTCAAGTGCCGACCATGCCGACGCCCCCGGAGTTGTGATCATCGACGAGGCGTTTGGCGAGCGGCATTGGCCGGGCGAGGACGCTCTCGGGCACGTAGTGGCCATCAATAACATCGAGCGGCAGGTAATTGGAGTTGTGCCGACCCTACGCATTTACGGATTCGATGCCGACCCGACACTGGTCCAGGCGTATCTTCATTACCCTCAAGACCCCACGACGACATTTCGACTCATCATCGACACCACAGCAGATCCGGAATCCGTGCGAGCGTCTCTCGACGGAATATTGGCTTCGATCGACCAGAATCAGCCCATCGCGCGCTACTACACAATGCGAGACCGCATCGACGAGACGTTCGTCACGCCACGTCTGTATACGTCGCTGATTTCGTCCTTCGCCATCGCCGCTTTGTTACTCGCCAGCATCGGCTTGTTCGGAGTAATTTCCTACTCGGTGTCACAGCGCACACGCGAGATTGGCATTCGTATGGCGCTCGGCTCTCAGCGAAGCGCTGTCCTTTTCGGGGTTCTGAAAGTAGGCGCCCGGCTGATCTTTATCGCGCTCGTTGTGGGCGTAGGGGCCAGTTTCGTGACGGGGAAATTGCTTTCTTCGCAACTCTATGACGTGAGTGCTTTCTCGCCGGACATCATCGGCGGGGTTTGCGTGTTTCTGGTCTTGGTCGCGCTGGCCGCCTCGTGGATCCCTGCCCGGCGCGCCGCTCGCACCGACATAATGGAAGCGCTGCGCTACGAATAGAAGCCTCAATCCACCAAGAGAGGCCGTGTATGAAATCAGACACGGCCTCTTGTTGTTTTTTGCCAACACGCGCACAGAGGCGCTTTCCTCTGTAGAATGTGTAGTCTGTTCGCAGCGCCTATCGACTCTGCCGAACACACAGGAGAGATCAGAATTATGAGAAAGACTTTCGTTGTCCTCGCTGCCGCGCTGTTCACCGTCGCGATGCAGCCCGCTATGGCTCAAGACACTAGCCTGAGCTTCTTCATCACGAGCGCCGGTTCGGGAGACGGGGCCAACCTCGGCGGCCTGGCTGGTGCCGACGCGCATTGCCAGTCGCTAGCCGCCGCTGCCGGCGCAGGTGGAAAAACCTGGCATGCTTACTTGAGCACCGACACCATCGATGCCAAGGATCGCATCGGTTCCGGCCCCTGGCACAACGCCAAGGGTGTTGAGGTCGCCTCAAGCGTCGCAGACCTGCATAGCTCGAACAATGAGCTCAACAAAATGAACTCGATCACCGAGAAGGGCGCGGTGAGCAATGGTCGCGGCGACGATCCCAATCGGCACGACATCATCACGGGCACGCAACTCGACGGGACGAAGTTCGCCGATGACGAAGACCACACCTGTAGCAACTGGACCAGCAATGGCGAGGGCAGCGCTCAGGTCGGCCACCACGATCGCACCGGCGGCGGTCAGAACCCGACCTCCTGGCACTCCGCGCACGGTTCGCGCGGTTGCAGCCAGTCAGATCTGGAAGGCACCGGCGGTGCTGGCTACTTCTACTGCTTCGCGACCAACTAGGTCACACGGCCACTGAAGGTCGGCATGAGGTGCTACCATAATGGAAGCATATTGGTTGCACTCATGCCGACCCTTACCATTAAGAACGTTCCTGAAGCGATCTACCAGCGCCTGAAAGAAAGCGCTGAACTCCACAGGAGAAGCCTCAACGGTGAGGTCATCGCACGACTTGATGAGGCCTTAATCGGCGGCCGCCTCAGCCCCGACTCGTTCTTAGCCGAAGTCCGCGAGCTACGCAGCTCGCTCGGCGACCTACACCTCACCGACAAGGAAATTGCGGTAGCCAAGGCGTCCGGTCGTCCATGATCGTCGTCGACACCAACGTCATCGCCTACCTTCTATTGCCCGGCACCCAAACCGCGAACGCCGAGCAAGCTTATCGCCGAGATCACGACTGGATCGCCCCGATACTGTGGCGATCGGAGTTGCGGAGCGTTCTGATCAGCTACGTCAGGCGAGACAAACTGTCGTCGCGGCAAGCTATCCTCGTCATGGAGAAGGCGGAGGTCCTGCTCCATGGCGCGGAGTACCGAGTAGCATCCTCTGCCGTCTTGCTGCTAGCAGAGACTTCTACGCTTTCTGCGTACGACTGTGAGTTCGTAGTTCTAGCCGAACAGAAAAACGTGCCGCTCGTGACCTGCGATCGAGCCATCCTCCGGGCATGCCCCAACATCGCGACGAGTTTGGCTACGTTTGGCACAGAGTCGCGATAGATTATTTCGTTATGTCGAATTGCTCGGTGTGGGCGCCGTGGTCCTTCTTGCGTCTCGATAGCAATTCATGGCGGCTGGCGCTAGACTGACGTCGATGCGTTACGCCAAATCGGCCGCCGGTCTGGCGGTAATTACTCTCGCTGCTTTGAGTTTTGTTTCAGCTGAAGAACTCGTGACCGGTCGTCGCTCTGTCGTTCTTGAAGGCTCCAACTCCCGTCTGGTCGTCGACATTCTCGGTGGCTCGATTGTTGAGTTCCAGCTCAACGATCAAGGGCTCAATCCGCTGAGATGGGCAAACACGGGTCCGACGGACGAAGCTCGGCAGATGAGCCATTTCCTCTGCCTCGACCGCTGGGGGCTGCCGTCCGACGCCGAGAGCGCCAACGGTATGAATGGCCACGGCGAAGCGGGTAAGGTCGAGTGGGAAGTCCTCGAGGAGGACGGAACAAGTGCCCGCATGGCGGCCATTCTTCCGATGGCTGGCCTGCGAGTCGAGCGCACCATTCAGGTGGCGTCGGAGGGTACTTGGTTCCACGTCGCGGAGACCGTGACGAACCAGAACAAGTTGGGTCGCGTCTACAACATGGTTCAGCACCCCACGATCGGACCGCCCTTCCTCGACGAAAATGTCGTGGTCGATTCCAACGCGACCAAGGGCTTTGCGCAGAGCAGCCCCATGCCAAACCCGGAAGAGTTTTCGGCTCTTTGGCCGCATGCCCCTCGCGCCGATAAGCCGGTGAACATACGGTACCTGAGCGACGATCATGACCCTAACGTCGTCTCTTACATCGTCGAGGAAAGTATCGGCTGGGTGACCGCGGCGAGCCCCGCCAAAGGCCTGCTGATCGGATATTTGTGGGAGACTGCGGAGTACCCTTGGCTCAATATTTGGCGAAGGGCCGAAGACGGTGTCCCGCTTGCGCGCGGTTTGGAGTTTGGCACGACGGGCCTGCACCAACCGTTCTCGATACTGGTGAAGAAGGGCACGATCTTCGAACGCCCACTGTTGGATTTCTTGGATGCATCCGAGAGTAAGACGCGCTCTTACATAGGCTTTCTTGCCGAGATTCCTGAGTCGTATCAGGGAGTCGACGATGCCGTCTACGAGAACGGAACGCTTACACTCGTGGAGCGCGGTGGCGGTTCGAGAATCGAACTGACGATGCCGAGTGCTATCGGTCACTAGGCCTCGTCCTGCATTAGCTACAATGCCCCTGTCGTGGTTGGTCGAACCATCAGTCATTACCGCATAGTCGAAAAACTCGGCGAGGGCGGCATGGGTGTCGTCTACAAAGCCGAGGACACTACTCTCGAACGCACCGTAGCGCTCAAGTTCCTCGCCCAACACTTACTCGACGACGAGGAAGCCAAAGAGCGCTTCCTCCGCGAAGCCAAGGCCGCTGCTGCACTCGACCATCCCAACATCTGTACGGTCTACGAGATCGCCGAGGTAGACGGAAAGACCTTCATTGCGATAGCTTACCTCGAAGGTGAGTCGCTCGAAGAACATATCACCAAGGGGCCGCTCTCGCTCAAGGACGCCCTCGACTTCGCCCGTCAAACCGCCGACGGCCTACAAGCCGCTCACAACAAGGGAGTCTTCCATCGCGATATTAAACCGGCGAACATTATCGTCTCTCCCGAAGGCCGCGCCACCGTCATGGACTTCGGGCTGGCACGTCTAACAGAGGCCTCGCGACTTACCAAGGTCAATACGGCGATGGGCACGGTCGCCTACATGAGCCCTGAACAGGCCCAGGGCATGGAGGTGGATAGCCGTACTGATGTCTGGGCGCTTGGTTGTGTGCTCTATGAGATGGTGTCGGGACAACGGCCATTCCAAGGCGTGTACGACCAGGCGCTGCTGTATGAGATTGTTCACGAAGAGCCAGCGGCGCTGACCGGACTGCGCACGGGTGTGCCGGTCGAACTTGAATTTGTCGCCACCAAGTGCCTAGCCAAGGACGCCGAAGATCGCTACCAGGCCGCCAAAGAAGTTGCCGTCGATCTCCGCACTCTCGCAGAGAAACTCAAGTCCGGTCGCTCGACGATTCTACGTACGACGCAGATGACCGGTGCGGTCCCGGCGACGATGACGCCGACACAAACGGTGAACCCCGCTAAAGCGCTGCCGTCTGGTGCGGTAATCGTGCAACAGAAGAGCCATCGAGCGACGCAGGTGTTGGCTGCCGTTTCGACCCTCGTCATGCTGGCTCTCGCGTTCGTCCTCTTCACCCAGGCTCCGCCCGAGGCAACCGTAACGCGCTTCTCCTTCACTCACGAGGGCCTTACTCAGGCACACATGTCCCCGGACGGCAAGTACATCCTGTATGCGGTGCCGGCTCAACCGGTCAACGCAACACTAGGCCTAAGTCGTTCAACCGAAATGTCTTAGCGATGAGAGCGGCAAGGGGCTTGCCTACAAGCGGAAGCCACTAATCGCAATTGCGTAACTCGTTGTACTGCAATGACATGCAGACGAGAGCGGATTGCGTCCTCGCCGCTTCGCCTTTGCTTTCTTTGGCTTACGCTTCACGCTCTCCCTTCGCGCCGGGTGTTGCGTCGACCGCTTGAGACCACCGGCCAACACGGACGATGGAAGCAGCCTGTGGCTGCGATCGCTCAGCGACGAGTCCGCGCGTGAACTTCCGGGCACAGAAGGGGCGATAGACGGCTTCTGGTCGCCCGACAGCACCGAGATCGGCTTCGCTGTCAACACACCGGACCACGAGTTAAGGCGAGTCTCGATCGATGGCGGCAGTCCGATCACCCTCTGTGAGCTGCCGTCACAGAGCTTCTTTTATGGCGGAACCTGGAGCCCGGACGGCGAGCGCATCGTGTTTTCCTCTGGTCTCGAGTTGTATGAGATCGCTTCGCGCGGCGGCCAGCCGCAGTTGCTATTCGATGCCAGTGAAAGCGCTCGACGGGTGTCTCTCTACCCTCATTTCTTGCCTGTCGACGGTGGCCCGCCTGCGCTTGTCTATTCAGCGGCGATCAGTCCTGCCGATCGACAGGTGGCAGTGTTGAACCTGGAGACGGGAGAACGTCGCGAACTTGGACCGGGCAGCGGTCCGGTCTACTCGCAGGACGGTTACTTGATCCACGGAGCGGAGGGCGCTGATGAACCAGGCTTGTGGGCACTGCCCTTTTCTCTTGATGCACTTGAGGCGACTGGGGAGGGATTCCCCGTCAGCACCGCCGGCTTCGCGCCCAGCCTCTCGGACGACGGCACGCTGGCCTATAGGGATCGAACCGCATTGTCTGCTGCTCGGACTCTCGTATGGCTCAACCGCGGGGGAGAAACCCTGGAGGCCGTCGGCCAGCCGCAGCCGAATATCTTTCAGCCCACCCTCTCACCCGACGGCCAACGGGTGGCCGTGGTGTCTCTCGAGAGCGGGAACCCGGACATATGGGTTCACGATCTGGCCCGCTCCACCAAGACGCGGTTGACGTTTGAAGACCGAACCGAGGACAATCCCACTTGGTCTCCCTCGGGTCAAGAGATCGCTTACCGGGCCGGTGGTTCGCCGACAAAAATCATGAGCCGGTCAGCCGACGGCACGGGCGAGGCCATCGCGTTGGTCGAGTCAGAACACCGTCTGTACAACCCCGACTGGTCGCGAGACGGCCGGTATCTGGTCTATGAGAGACACAACCCGGAAACGCTGCCCGATATCCGCTACGTTGAGCTTCAGGCTGACGGCGACGTTTCAGAGCCGGTGACGTTTCTCGGTACGCCCGACATCGAGGGATTTCCGAAGCTCTCGCCAGACAGCCGCTTTCTGGCTTATTCCTCCAACGAATCAGGCCGCGATGAGATCTACGTGCGTCCGTTTCCCGACGGTGCCGGCAAGTGGCAGGCTTCGGTGAACGGCGGTACGCAACCCCGTTGGCGTAGTGACGGCAGGGAGTTGTACTACGTGGAGGGCAGCACGCTGATGGCGGTCTCGGTCTCGACCGAATCGGCCTTCACTCTGGGCCAGCCGCAGGCCTTGTTTGAGAGCCCTGGCATAGGCGGAACGGTGTCGGGCTCGGGGGGCTACGACATCTCCGCCGACGGCCAACGGTTCGTGAGGGCCGCGCCGGTCGAGGGCAACGAGGAGTCGGCACCCCCCGCGATCCGCGTCGTCGAGAACTGGTACGAAGAGTTCCGCGACCGAGAAGAGTAAACACAATGAAGGTTTTGAGCTTCACCACGATGTTTCTTTTCGTTGGCTCCGTCTTGGCGCAGTCGCCGGAGGCCGCCGTCAGGCAAGTCGTCGCGGACTATGCGGCGGCACGCGAAAGTCAGGATCCGGTCGCGATCGAGAAGCTGTTTGTCGAGGATGCCGATCAGTTGGTCTCTTCCGGGGTCTGGCGACGCGGCAAAGAGACGATGCGGGAGGGGATGCTGGCCAGTTCGCGCGGCAACCCTGGTGGGCGGACGATCACGGTCGATACGGTGCGCTTTGTGACGGATGACGTCGCTATCGCCGACGCTCGGTATGAGATTGCCGCCTCTGCCAATCGTGCGGCGCGTAAGATGTGGTCGACGTTCGTTATCGTCAAGACCGATGACGGGTGGCGGATTGCCGCAATTCGCAACATGTTGCCCGCGCGATAACCCTGTAGGGGCCGTCGTGTCACCAAACTGCGGTATGTGCGGTAACTAACAGTTGCAAAGATTAGTCACCGGTCGGCGCGGTATTGAACTGCTACAATTCGTAACGCTTGGTCAGGGGCATTGATTCGGAGGTAGCTTTATGGAACGTCGAGATTTTGTGAAATCAGCAGTAGGTGCGGCAGCGCTCACAGCCGCTTCAGCCAGCAGGGTGCTCGGCGCAAACGACCGGATCCATATCGGGTTGATCGGTTGCGGAGGTCGCGGTTCTCTCGATACTCGGCTGATTCGCGGCACCAAAGAAGATGTGCAACGACGTACGCCGGAAGATATCGCGAGGCTCTCCACGGACAGAAATGTCGCCGTGACCGCGCTTTGCGATGTCAACGAGCAAAAGATCGCTGGCGCGAAGCAATGGGCACCTGACGCCAAGGGGTACCACGACTTCCGCGACATGCTCGAAGACACGGACTTGGATGCGGTTGTCATTGCCACCCAGGACCAGTGGCACGTTCCGATGGCGGTCTTGGCGGCCCAAGCAGGCAAGAATATCTATCTCGAAAAGCCCGTGATGTACACCATCAAAGAGGGGCAATACGTCATCGACGCAGTACGCGAGAACAAGGTGATTTGCCAGGTTGGCAGCCAGCATCGTTCCGCCGACCACATCGCGGAAGCGACACGGATTGTACAGAGCGGCAAGCTGGGGCAGGTTTGCTTTGTTCGAGTGTGGAACAACCTCAATCCTGGATTCCGGAAGCCTAGCGCTGATGCGCCCGTTCCCGAAGGTCTTGACTGGGACGCTTGGCTAGGACCGGCACCGTGGGTGGCATTCAACCCGGACCGTCTGAGTTATCGCAACTTCATGGAGTACACGAACGGTCTGATCACGGACTATGGCATGCACCGCATCGACAGCGTCCATCAAATCATGGGCGAAGATACTCCTCGGACTGTGTCGTCGTCGTGGAACGTGTTCCGTGAGGGCAAGAGGGGGACGTTGCCAGACATCCACCAGGCCACGTATGAGTACCCAAGCTTCATCATGAGCTATGAGTGCTGCTCGATGAACTCGCATGGGCTCGGTGGGCGCACTAAGGGTATGACGTACTACGGCGCACGCGGCCCAGAGGATCGCCCGCACGGCATGGCGTTCTACGGCACGGATGCGGCGCTGTTCGTCGATCGGCTCGGCATGGAGCTTTATTCCGAAGGCAAACCGGGCCGAGGTCCGTGGGAGTCCCAGATGCCGAAGATGGCGATGAACGAGCCGGAACCGACGGCGATTCATTGCCAGAACTTCGTGAAGAACCTGCGCGAGGGCAAAGAGCCGTTCGCGAACATCGAGAAAGGTGTCACGTCAACGATCGCGCCGGTTCTCGGCAACGTCGCGGCGCAAGCCAACGAGAAGCTTGAGTGGGACGCCAAGAAGGTCGCGTTCAAGAACAGTAAAACAGCTGATAAGTTCTTGTTCCGGCCGTATCGCAAGGGTTACGACTACATCAAGATCGACGTTTAGCGTTACCGCTTGCGCGGTGCATGGCCGCTTCGCGGGGGGTGATGTCGAGATGGGGTGCGGCGCTAGGACCCGGTGCTCACGCCCCTGGGCTCGGGTGGGGCGGTCGCCGGGATGGACCTCCGGCCTGGGGATGGATGGGGTGGCGAGTGGAAGAGATCGCTCCACTAGCGTGGCGCCTGTCCGCTTTGCGGGTGGAGGTTGGTAGATGTTAATTCGCCGCCCGACGACACTCTCGGTGAGGAGGATGCCGCCGGACGACGGGGTAGAGTTCCCTACTAAGCGAGGAACCGGATTGTTTATGGGTCGACCCTAGTGACTGTTTCACTCTTCGCTACTACCCCTATGGCCGGATAGTGAGCCCAAGATTCGGTTCCCTGTGCACCGGGGACGTTGGACGAATCTTGCAAGCGCCAACGTGCTTCTGATTTGACAGTGGCATGGGGGTCCAAGCTTTTTGCCTGCTTTCGCAGGTCTTGTGAGCGTAAGTCCTTTTGTTTGTTAGGAAAGATTTATTTTTTCGACCGTCACACGACGACGGTGCCTTCGCGGCTTGTCAGCTCTCGGAATGACTCGGACAGACGTTGTGTGATGGGGCCTAGTTGCCCGCTGCCGATGGTTCGGCCGTCGACTTCGCTGACGGTCGCCAGTTCTCCCATCGTTCCTGTGCAGAACATCTCGTCGGCCCGGAAGACTTCGGTTAGCGAAAGATCTCGGACTTCGTGGGGAATGCTGTTCGTGCGGCACAACTGGAGGACTACGTCGCGGGTGATGCCTTCCGGGCAGGCGTTGGTCCGTGACGTCAGGACGACTCCGTTGAGGACGAGGAAAATGTGGGTGGCATTGGTCTCGGCAACGAATCCGTTCGCGTCGAGCATGAGAGCATCATCCGCTCCCGCTGCGTTGGCCTGGATCTTGGCTAGGATCGAGTTCAGGAGGTTGTTGTGGTGGATGTTCGGGTCGAGGACGTCGGGCGTCGGTCGCCGCACGCCACTAGTGATCAATCGAATCCCCGTTTTGTCGTAGACAGGTGCTTTAAACTCTGCGAGCACGATCAACGTTGGCCCAGCCTGATTGAGACGCGGATCCATGCCACTGGTCGTCTTCACGCCACGGGTAAGCGTCAGACGAATATGGACGCCGTCAGTCATGTTGTTCGCGGCGAGTGTCTTCTTGATTTCTTCGATAATCTGGTCGTGTGCGGGAATCTCGGCGAATGCGAGGGCCAAGGCGGACGACCGCAGTCGATCGAGGTGCTCGACCAGCCGAAAAATCCGACCGTTGTAAAGACGGAGGCCCTCCCAGACTGCATCTCCTCCTTGGACAACGGAATCGAACGGGCTGATACCGGCTTGATCGCGATGCGAAAGCTCGCCGTTGATGTTGATCAGAAGGTCTCGATTCCGTTCGTCAAATTTCTGCAGCATGGCGGCTCAATCTAGAGTAATTCGATGGGGGCGCAACTGTTCGTACAGTTCGTTGCATTCGTCCAATATGCCTTCGAGCGACTTGGGTACCGGATCTGGCTTCTGACGATAGGGGCCGAAGCCGGTGGTCAGTTCGACTTTCTTGTACCAATGCTTCCCCCAAGAGCCATCGGAGTCTCGGCGTCCCGGGGCCCACTCAAGCATCTCGTCACAGAACTCAAGTCCGACCAAGCGGCAAACTTCCGTGAGCATGCCGCGAGGGTTTTCAAGAATGTCCCGTGCGTCGAAAACGGGCGGGATGGTTCCTGTCTGGTCACGTACTGCCTGGAAGATACGGACCTGTTGCGGCAGGCCTGTATCCGACATTCGGGGAACGGGAACGAACTCGGTGAGCGAAGTGATCATCTCGCGCGGTTCGCGAATCAGAAAGCAGTTTGTCAATGAAGCGAGCCAGTCGAGTTCGATGTTCGGAAGCATGTGGTGAGTCATCTGCTTCTGATAGAAGACTGACTTGCCTTCAGGTAGAGGGCCGGTCAGCCACTCCACAACCTTCTTCCAGTCGCCCTCGTGCGTAGCGAGTGTTTCTGCCGCACCGGGGTGCGGGAGCCCAGTCTGCTTGAGGTAGTGGGCGTAGAGGGGCTCGTCAGCGACGATGGCGTCTGGGCGATTACCCCAGGAACGCATCATGGCCGTGGAGATGTTGCGCGGGCCGGACCACATGGCGAGTCGGGTTGTCATTGTTATGGGTTGCACTGTGCCGCACGGGCTGGCGGAGCCCGGTCAGCACCGTTAGGAGAACTTCAGGATAAGTTATCTCTACTGGCACCAGCGCGGGCGGTGGGAGTATCGCCCAAGGGAAAAATGGAAAGGCGCTGTACGGAACGGTCGAGCGACTCGTGAAGGGGTGAGTCGGCACTCGGCACGCAACATAGCGATGGGGCTAGCAGTTGGGGTTGGGCGTCACTATACTCAGGGCTATGAAACGCATTCTCTTGTTGGGAGCATTGTTGGCTATGGCACTTGGCGCGGCTTCTTCGGTTGACGAATTTGACATGAAGACAATCGATGGCGACGTGGTTTCTCTGAGCGACTACGACGGCAAGGTAAAGCTGTTCGTGAATGTCGCCAGCCGTTGCGGTTACACACCGCAGTACAAAGGGCTGCAGGCGTTGTATGAGAAATATGGCGACGACGGTCTGGTAGTCCTTGGCTTTCCGGCGAACAACTTCGGCGCCCAAGAGCCTGGTACCGATGCGGAGATCAAGACGTTCTGCACGCGAGACTACGGCGTGAGCTTCCCGATGTTTTCGAAGATTTCGGTGAAGGGTGCCGACCAGCACCCGCTGTATCAACACTTGACGGCAGCGACGGGTGAGCAGATTGCCTGGAACTTTACGAAAATCCTTGTCGGTAAGGACGGTCAAGTGATCGAGCAGTTTGAGTCGAAGATAGAGCCGATGTCGGATGAGCTGACTGGCGCTATCGAAGCGGCGTTCTAAGAGGGCTCATCGTGCTAACTGTAGTGGCCGGGCTTCTGACGGAGCGCGGCCATTTACTTGCTTGCCGCAGGCGGTCGGATCAGGATCATGCGCGGAAGTGGGAGTTCCCTGGAGGCAAGGTCGAGAAGGGCGAGGACTGGCGGTATGCGCTGGTGCGGGAGCTGCGTGAGGAACTGCTGATCGAGGCGTCGATCGGTGAGGAGTTTCTGCGGTATGAGTTCTCCTACCCCGGCAAGAATTCGATTCGGCTGGTCTTTTATTGGGTGAAGGACTACGACGGAGAGCTGAACGGCGATTTCTTCGCCGAGACCCGATGGGTCCCGCCTCAACGGCTCGCTGAGTTGGACTTCTTGGAAGGCGACGAGCGCGTGGTCTCCGAGCTGGCTGATTGCCTCTAACTCAGACGCAGGAGGGCTCGAACTGCCAAGATGCGGGGACAGATGTCATCTCCGGTACCTGCACTCCTTCAGAAGTCAGTCAGCGATCTGGCTTCGCTGATCCGGCGGAAGGAAATTTCTTCACGGGAACTGACGCAGGCTTGTCTGGACAGGATCGAGGAGCGTAATCCCGAGCTCAACGCTATCGTGGACGTGGCTGCGGACGAGGCTCTGGAGAGTGCTGACGCGGCGGATCGGGCAATCGCCAAGGACACGGAAACGGGTGGGCTGCACGGCGTTCCGCTGACGATCAAGTCTTCGATCGACGTGGCCGGGCGGCTCTGCGAATGTGGCACGCAGTTCCGCGCTGGTCGGCGGGCTCGGACGGACGCCGTTGTGGTGTCGCGGCTACGCGATGCTGGCGCGGTGATCTTGGGGACAACGAATACGCCCGACATGCTGATGGCGTATGAGACGGATAACCACCTCCACGGACGTACGAACCATCCACTCAATTGTGACTACACCCCTGGCGGGTCGAGCGGCGGGGAGGCTGCCGCGATCGCGGACGGTATGTCGGCGGCGGGAATGGGCAGTGACGGCGGCGGCTCGGTGCGTGTGCCTGCGCACTTTTGCGGGTTGTACGGGCTCAAGCCCACACCGGGCGTGATTCCGCGGAGCGGGCACTTCCCTGGCTGCGCTGGCCCGGGGGGCTACTTGGGGTTGGTTGGACCGATGGCGCGGTCAGCAGCGGACCTGCAGTTGATGCTCGAAGCGACCGCGGGTACCGACGTGGGTGATGCACAGTCAGCACCGGTTTCGGTTGTGCCGCCTTCCGCCGATGCGCTCAAGAGTCTGCGTGTCGGATGGTTCACGAATGACGGCGTGGCACCAGTCACGCCGGAGACGCAGCAAGCGGTGGAGCGAGCGGCGGCGCTACTTGAAGGGGACGGGTTCGACGTGCGCCCTTACAAATGGAGTGGCATGGAGGGCGCTATCGACTGCTGGTGGAAGCTGTTTGGCGTGGCGGCGCGAACCCTGGTGGAGCCTATGATCGGCGGCAAGGAAGATCAGGTGCATCCGCTCGCCTGGGGGCTATTGGGGACGCCCGAGGAGACAGCGGGGACATCCTACCCAGAGTTCTTGGACACCTGGCTGCAGCGGGACCTATTTAGCATCCGCCTCGCAAAGCGCATGGAGGAGTTCCCGGTACTGCTCTGCCCGGTCGCGTCAGTGCCAGCGTATGCTCATGGGCAAAAAGAGTGGAAGATTGCGGGGCAAACCGTGGAGTATCCACGAGTGTTTAGCTACTCTCAAGTATTCAACCTGACGGGCAATCCGGCGGCAGTTGTACCGGTTGGGAAGTCGCCGGAGGGGATGCCTATCGGCGTTCAGGTGATTGCGAGAAAGTTCGAAGATGCCACGGCTGTGGCAGTTGCTCGAAAACTCGAAGTTTTGCTGGGAAGTTGCTGATAACTGGAGATTGTTGCGCTGTTGCGACGCCTCCGTGGGTTAGGATGTAGGAAATATTTGAGCGCATGCGAACGATGAGTGAGACCCTGCTAACGGCTGACGCTGACGAGACTGCGGCCTTTGATCTCTTGGAGTCGAAGATCGTCGGGATCGTAGAGCAACTTCAGGAAGCACGAGTCGGTCGACAGGAGGCCGAAACCCGGGCTTCGGAGTTCGAAACGAAGATTGGAGAGCTAGAAGACGCACTTACTCGACTCCGTGGTCAAAACGCAGCGTCGGAGAAAAAGCAGAAATCGGTTCGAGGGCGAATCGAGGCCCTGTTGGAACGCATCGAGTCGATTGCCTAGCTAGGTTTCAGCCCGCCAGGGCCAAGAACTCATGAAGTCGAACCAAGGCACACCGGTACAGATCTTCGGGCAGGTCTATCGGCTGAAAAGCGACGAAGATGCTGACCGTATCCGTCAGATCGCCGATATGGTCGATCAGAAGATGAGCCGGATCGCGGACCGGGGCTCCTCGGCTGACAACTACCGAATCGCTGTGCTCGCCGCGTTGGAACTGGCCGACGAACTCCACGCGTTGCGGGACACACACTCTCAGCTCCGCGACCAGGTGAGTTCTCGTAGTTCTTCCCTGGCCGCGCTGCTCGACGAAGCATCTGAGAAGGTCTCTAGCGAGGGCTCGGACTAGCCTTCGCGCCCGGCGCTGATCAACACCGATGTCTACCGAAGCCTGGTTTAGTATCGCCGTCGTATTGGCGATTATCGCGCTACCAGCGGCAAATCTACTGGCGATCGAGACCGCGCTTCTGGGTGGGCTGGTTGCGCTGATTCTGTTTGGCGCGGTCGACCTGCAGGCCGGACTGTCTGGCTTCGCACACCCCGCCGTATTGATGATCGGGTCGTTGTTCGTGGTGGCTGCGGGTTTGACGGAGACCGGCGCCACGCAGCGGGTGGCACAGCGACTTCTTGGGAGTCCGAAGGGCGTCACTGCAGCCCAGTTCCGCCTGATGGGACCGGTAGCACTCTTGTCGGCGTTCCTGAACAATACGCCGATCGTCGTGATGTACTTGCCCATCGTCAACGAGTGGGCGAGAAAAATTCGTGTGAGCCCGTCGAAGCTCTATATGCCGTTGAGCTTCGCGGCGATTCTGGGCGGCAAGCTGACTTTGATCGGGAGCGCCTCGAATCTGGTCGTGATGGGCCTCTACCAGGAATACGCCGCAGCGACGCCAGGGCTGGAACCTCTTTCCGCCGGTGTTGAATTTTGGGGACCGGCAGCGTTGGGCGCGCCGACGATGGTAATCGGCATCGCGTTCATCCTGCTGTCATCGAAATGGTTGCTGCCCGAACGCAAGCCTATTGCGCAACGGGGAATGGACACACGTCGTTACATCGTTCGCATGGTGGTCAAGCCGGATTCCTCCATCGTCGCTAAGAGCATAGAGACCGCTGGCCTGCGACAGTTACCTGGACTTTATCTGACTCAAATTGAGAGGGCGGAAGAGTTTATTCCGGCACCAGCCCCGGAAACGATCATTCAGGCCGGGGACACGTTGTCCTTCGCTGGAATCCTCGAATCCGTTGTCGACTTGCGCAAGATCCGTGGGCTGACCCCAGCAACGAATCAGGTGGAAAAGATTAGCTCGGCAATCCACGAGCGCACGCTGGTGGAAGCGGTGATTTCACACAACTCTCACCTGATCGGCAAGACGGTTAAGGAGTCGCGTTTTCGCACTAGGTACAACGCTGCAATTATCGCCGTCCACCGTAATGGCGGTCAGATTCGCAGAAAGGTTGGCGACATCTTAATTCAGGCTGGAGACACTCTGCTGTTGGAGACGAACCAAGGGTTCGTGGACAGCTATCGCAACAGCGGCAACTTCTACTTAGTCTCTGACGTCGCCGGATCGAAGCCAGTAAGACATGAGAAGGCATGGGTGGCGATCGCGATCTTCGCCGTATTGGTGGCCTCGCTGGCACTAACCGCGATTCCGCCGGTCGCGATCGGCCTGGCTGCCGCGGTGGCGACAGTGATCACGGGTTGCTTGACGCCGGGTGAAGCACGGTCGAGCGTGAGCATCCAAGTGATTATCGTCATCGCGGCGGCGCTGGGAGTCGGCCAGGCGATGGCGGGGACCGGAGCGGCGGCGGCGATCGCTGAAGGGTTCCTGGACTTGGCCGGTGGCATCGGGTTGGGGCCGCGCGGAATCCTGTTTGCGACGTTTTTGTTGGCAACGGCGTTCGCGCAGGCGTTAACCAACAATGGCGCGGCGGCAGTGATGTTCCCGATCTCGATGGCAGCGGCTCAAGAGCTGGGAGTTCGCCCGGAACCGTTCATGTTTACGCTGCTGCTCGGAGCGGGTTCGAGCTTCTTGACACCGATTGGATATCAGACGAACCTGCTGGTCTATGGGCCGGGCGGATACAAGTTTTTGGACTTCACACGGATGGGAGTACCGCTGTCTATCCTGCTGGCGATAACTGCGGCGCTACTGGCACCGGTTGCATTTCCGTTCTGATCCGCACTATGTCATTGATCAAATAGGGGATAGCCAGTAGAATGGAGTGTCTGGAAAGACTCTGCCGCTGGCACTTCTCGCTGGGCATGGGGCCTAGCCCCACGGAAAATGGAAATTAGATGATGAGCTTGAACCTAAAGCGAAAGGTATTGATCGCGGCCGCGGTGTTCCAACTGTTGATGGCGACGGATTGTACCCTTACCCTTGGCCCTCAACCAGAGGACCTCGAGCCGATATTCGAGGACTTCGCTCGCCAACCCCTGGCGATGAACCCCGTCACAGCGACCCAGGTCGGGTATCACACCCACGCGGTCGAGGGTGAAGCTACGATTCAACTCGACGAGGAGTTGGGCGATTATTCCGCAGCTGGTATTCAAGCACGCATCGCCTACTACGGCACCGTTCGCAATACCCTCAACGACAAGGACACCATCCCAGAGCGAGACTCGCTCAGGGGCGATCTTTGGACGAACTATGGAGCCACTGAGAATAGCATCGAGCGAGCGCTATTTGAGTGGCAGACACGGCAGCAGTATGCGACAGATCCGGTCTTCTACACAGGACTCCTCGGTCGAGGACTGCTGGTGCCGGTCATTGAGGCGTACGCCTCCGAGAGTGCGCGAGCCGGTCACATCACGGCGCGCCTGCAGAAAGCACCCGAGTTCCTGCAGCAGGCGCAAGGCAACTTGACCTCGTCTTCTCAGCTGCAAATCGATGCGGCAAAGAGCCAGGTGACGGGACTGATTGGAATGATCGAAGACGTCATCCCCGCTCAAATGCCTAGTGCGACTGGTGGCGAGTATTCCTCCGCGGCTGACGGCGCGGTCAACGCGTTGAACGAATTCCGCGATTTTCTCGACGGACTCGGCACAACCGGAGATTGGCGAATGGGTGCCGATCTGTTCGAAGGAAAGCTCAGGGCTGATAGCAATCGCGAGGACATCAACCTCAACACCGTGCTCCAAGAGCTACAGGCGGATTACGACGAAGTCTATGCCCAGCTGATTGACGTCGCTCGCCCGATTCACCGCGGCATCTATGGCAGCCAACGACCGCCGACCGACTACGCGATGATCCGCGACATTCTCGATATCGTTTCGGATGACAACCGTCTCCGCAGCGAAGACGGCATGGTGGCCCGCATCGAAGAGAACATCGAAGCAGCGCGAGCATTCATGCAGCAAGAAGAGCTGATGGCGTTCCCCGAAGGCGTAGAGCTTTCGGTCTCACAGACGCCAGCCTTCCTGCGCACGCGGTTTCCCGTCAGCGCCTTCATCGGCACGCCGGTTTTGAACCCGAGCCTGGGTGCGCACTTCTGGTTGTCACCGTTGCCAGCCGGTTCGTCACGTGGCGCACAGCTGGCGAAACTGAGAGAGTTCAACAACTTCAAGCTGCAGATCGTCGCCGTGGACGCATTTGGTAGCTACCTGCAATCAGCGATTAGCGCGACGGGTGACCCAGAGCTGACAGCGACATCCCGCCTGATTCGCAACGTAAACGGCAACCGTGCTTACACCAGCGGCTGGAGCTATTACACGGTCGAATCAACGATGGAGTACGGTTATCACGCCAGCGACGAGAACTTCCAACTGAACTGGCTCAAATACAAGCTGGAGTTTTTAGCCAACGCGATGCTCGATATCCAACTCCACACGCAGAACTTGTCGGAGCAAGACGCTCGCACGATGCTGCAGAGACAGGTATTCATGGAGACGGGTGCGGTTGCTTCAGCGGTTCGTACGATTCAGTTGAATCCGACGAACTCGGCCATCGCCTACATCGGATCGAAGGAGTGGATTCGGGTGAGGCAGGCGTACCAAGAAGAGACGACAGACTTTAGTCTGGGGTCTTTCCACGGAAAGGCTCTTGGTGCAGGAGCGCTGCCCGCGGAAGAGTTGATCTACGTGACGACTCGAGATTAGTTCGTTTCAAGAACCGCGAATTAGAAGGCGCTGGCTATTTGGCCAGCGCTTTTTTCGTTTGCGTGCGGGCTGAAACCGTTTCGGTCTAACCTAGTCATGGTGAGCGATCGAACAACGGCAGCACCGGGCTCTCGTACGGGGGTTCTGGTCAACCTGGCGGCATTCGTGGTGATTACCGCTGGATTGAAGGCAGCGAGCGATCTTGTCATCCTCGTGTTGGCCGCTCTCTTCTTGGCGATTGCCGTCGCGCCGCCAATTTTCTTCCTGCAACGAAAAGGGGTGCCCTTCGTTTTGGGAATGGTGATCGTGCTGTCGGCAGCGATCGGCCTGCTGGGAGCAATGGCCGGGCTGATTGGTACGTCGATCACGCAGTTTCGGAGGCAACTGCCTGCATACGAGGCGATGATCGGCCATCACTACGAGTCCTTGAGCGCGTGGATTGAGCAGTATGGCGTGGGGGTCGAACTGGAATCACTGTTAGGCAACCTTGTCGACCCAGGCAAGGCGCTGAACTTGGCAGCGAGCCTTTTTTCCGGGGTCGGCACCGTGCTCGCCAATGGTTTCTTGATTTTCATCATGGTGTTGTTTCTATTGCTGGAGGCCTCGTCTCTGCCCGGTAAGATGCAGGTGGCTTTCGGAGGAAGGGATCTTCATCTCAGCCAGTTTCGGCAACTATTTGAGAGCGTGAATCGGTACCTCGTGATGAAGACCTGGATCAGCCTGTTGACGGGTGTCTTGGCCGGAGGACTGTGCGCTGTGGTCGGCGTCGACTTCCCAATTCTGTGGGGACTGCTGGCGTTCCTGCTGAATTACATCCCGAATGTTGGTTCGATATTGGCGGCGGTACCACCGACGTTGTTGGCGCTGGTTCAACTCGGTGGTGGCTCGTCACTGGCGATCATCGCTGGCTTCTTAGTGATCAACAATGTGCTCGGCAATATCTTGGAGCCGCGCATTATGGGACAGGGCCTAGGTCTATCGCCGTTTGCGGTCTTGTTGTCGTTGGTGTTCTGGGGCTGGGTACTGGGTCCGGTGGGAATGCTGCTCTCGATCCCGCTGACGATGGGGGTGAAGATCGCAATGGAGGGCGGCAAAGACACTCAGTGGATCGCCGTGCTGCTGGGCTCTGGAGATGCGCCCAAGCCACCGGAGTCAGCGGCAGAAGAAGCCTGAGTCGCGCTACGTCACGGCTAGTTCCGGGGAAATTCGAATCCCGCTTGTTCCAGCACTTCCAGGTGCCAATCGATGACACGGCCCTGCCGGGGCGTCCTTGCCGTCGTCGATGGTTGTGATTTGGAAGGTTCAGGTGGTGGCCCAGCAACCGCCGCTTGGGACGGAGGCGAGCCTATTCCGAGGTAAAGGTTGTAGACGTAGTCGAGCGAGAAAGGCCCTGGAATTCTGAGATTCTTCGAGACAGCGTAAGCCGGATCAAGCCCCCATTGTCCGGTGGCGACAACCTTCTTCTTGCGGGATCGGTTGTCATGCCATCCCCAGAATGGCTTCGCTTTGTTCTCGCTTTGTGCCCGACCGAGGAAGGAACCGGCAATCTGCTGGTAGCTCGTGCGGGGCCGATTGCCCGCTGGACGGTAGGCGTAGTAGGCATCGAAGGTGCCATCTTCACGTCCGCTGCCTTCTTGAGCACGCAGCCACCAATGGTCATAGATCGGTAGTAGTTCGTAGCCGACTTGGCGGGAGTCGGGGTGGGCCGGGCGCTCAGACTGGCCTTTGTAGACGTAGGTGACTCCGGAGCCAGCACTGAACTTTCCAGATGCCAAGGTGAAGCGGGAGTGACTTGATCTTGAGCCGTAGACACCGTGTCCACCGGACTCGATAAACACAACCGGATGACTGCCCTCCCAGAACTCGATACCGCCATCGACGTTGTGAATTCCCTTGCGTATCGATCGGGAAGTGACGTGGGAGTAGACGTTATTGTGCGCGAGGGTCTCCATGACCTGTAGAGATCCGTGGCGACTGCCGTCTTTGAAGATGGTTAGGATGAGGCCCTCGTTGTCGTTCTCGTGGCAACTACCGGCAATGCATTTGTCGGAGTAGTCGCGGGGGTGGAACATGTTGTAGATCAGGAACCAGTGCGTATTGGTCTCCATCGCGGCGTAGTAGACGTAAGCCTGAGACGAGCCCGCGAAGGCGTTCTCCCAGTTGTTGTTGCCACGCCAATCACCGTCGAGATCGAAGCGCGCGAGGTAGTCGGCTTTGGGAGTAAACCAGGTTTCTTGAGCAACGAACGGTGCCCAGTGCTCGGCCAACTCACGGTAGGGGTGGGTGGAGGAAGGCTCCGGGGGGAACGAGGTTGACTCATCTGGGCGGAGGCTGGGAGCGTTGGGATCGACGGTAATCTTGAGGACAGCCTCTTTGCCCTGCAGTGAGGCTCGCACTTCATACACGCCAGCCTCGGCGGGTGCGGTGTAGACTACTGAGTCCTGTCGGAGGAACTGGCTGCTGGCGCGACCAAAGATGATCGAACTCAACCCTTGATTCGGCGGCTCGTAGAAGGGCTCCGACTCCTCGCCCTGGAAGCGATACGGCTTGCTGAGCCAGCCAGAGTTCTCATTACCGAGGTTCCACAGGGCACCGTCGAGGCGCAGCCGGATTCTTTGCTCGTCGGCTTCGCCGTAGTAGAGCGCTTGAACAGGGATGCTCTCTAACGGACGCACCGAGACATCCGTAGGATCGGTTCGCAGCGCCATCTCGGTCAGAGCGATCTGCTGGGCCGAGGCCGCCGCTAAGAGTATCAGGCCGAGGGTAGCAACACGGACGAGCATTCACCCATATTAAAGCGTAGTGCCAGGTGAAGTTAGTCGCCGGAAGCGGTCGACCGCTGTGCGGCAGGGCCGGTGACAATCCAGAGGCGCTTGAGGAAGACTCCGAAGTCATCGACGAGGGTGTAATAGGTCGGCAGCACGACCAGCGTGAGCACGGTAGAGGCCATCAGGCCACCCATGATGGTTCGAGCCATCGGAAAGTAGCGGAGCCCCATCAGGCCGCTTTCACCAAACGCTAGCGGCAGTAGGCCGACGATCGTTGTAGCGGCGGTCATGATGATGGGGCGGAAGCGTTCGCGGCAGCCCGCAATCACAGCTTGCTCTCGAGGCATCCCTTTGCGACGTAGGTTGTTGATGTGATCAATGAGCACGATGCCGTTGTTTACGACGATACCGATAAGAACCAGGCCACCTATGACAGCCATGATGTTGAACGGGGTGTTCGTAGCCCAGAGCATTCCAGCCACGCCAACGATGGCAAACGGCAGCGACAGCATGATGGAGAATGGGTGCGACAGCGACTCAAAGAGTGACGCCATCACGAAATAGACCATGAAGAGCGACAGCAACAGGTTGAAGATGGCTACAGCGTCGTCCTGATCGCTGCGCTGAGTAAAGAATCCGAAGCTCCATCCGTAGCCGGTCGGATAATCGTAATCGTCGAGCACCGCAGTGAACGCCTCTCGGCCCTCGGCCATATTGCCACCATTCCAGCGCGCGGCCAAAAAGCTGTAGGTGTTGCGATCTTCACGCTCGATGTTACCGGGAGACTCGCTGATCGAGAGGTGCGCGACCTGTTCAAGAGCGATCGGAGTGCCATCGGAGGAGGCACCGACGGTGATCGACTTGAGGTCCTCGATACCCTGCATGTCAGCAGGGTCAATCCGCAGCCACATCTCAACCTCACCCTTGTCGGTGCGGAAGCCGCGCAACTGGGACGCACGGACAACGATGCCGAGGACTTGCGATACCCCTTCAGGGCTCAGGCCATACTTGCGCGTAAGGTCTCGGTCGAGCCGGACTTGGACTTCTTCTAGAGCCTCCCGGGCACTGGTATTTACCTGGCCAAAGTTATCATTGAGCAATAACTGTTCACGCAGATCCGCGATGATGCGAGTCAGCTCTGTAGGGTCGTCGCCAATTATGTTGGCCGTAACCCAAGCATTACCTCCGCTTTCTCCACCGCTGACACGGACTTCAACGCCAGGGACGACAGGAATCTCGTCGCTTATTTCGTCGCGGGCCGTCTGCAGTTCGTCGGAGGTAATGCGGTCAGCGTCAAAGAACACGGTTGAGCGCGCCCAGCCGTTACCGTAGCGACTCATGTAGTCAGCGATCTTGAAGCGCTCGCTGTTGCTGGCCAAGAATTCTTCTACGGGGCCGACGTAGTCGCGTTCAATCTTGGCGTAGTGGTAGTTTTCCGAGAACTCGTACTGCAAATCAAGGCGCATGCCATCCTGGGCATCAGCTGTATTGTCTGGGACATATTTTTGTAGGACAACGACAGACAGCATGACGAGGCCAGGTGCGAGTACGAGGCCGGTCAGGAGGCGCCATCGCAGGGGCCAACGTACCGCGGTCAGATAGGCTTCGGTGATGGGGCCTTTCCCATCGAAGGATCCGGCACCCGCGAAGAAGGAGCGGAATCTCCCAAATCGTGCAGCGGCCAGAGGCATCACGGTAAGGGATACGAAGAGTGAGCAGAGCAGAGCCAGAATTATCGCGGCACCAGCGTAGGCGAACCAGACGGTGAATTGGGAGCCGTCTCCGAAGACGAGCGGAACAAAAACAATGATCGATGTCAGGGTGGACGCAATGACGGCCGTCGTCACCTCCGCGGCCCCTTGTTTCGCCGCTTCGACGGGCGCCAGACCCTGCTCGAGTTTCTGATAGATCGACTCAAGTACAACGACGGCGTTATCTACCAACATGCCGGTGGCGAGCATAAGACCCATCATCGACAGCAGGTTGAGCGTCCCACCACCAAGATAGAGAAACCCTACAGTCGCGACGACCGAGAACGGAATCGCCATGCCTATGATTAGGCTCGGGCCAATGCGTCGAAGGAACAGAAATAGCGTGAAAACCGCAAGGGCCGCACCCAGTGTGCCCGAAGTGAGCAAGCCACTGAGGGAGTCTACGATTTCCTTGCGGGCATCATGCCATAGATAAACTTCGACCCCGTCGAACTCAGGATCATCCGCGAGAGAGTCGATCATGGCTCGGGCGCGCTCAACGGTCTCGACCGTGTTGGCCTCGGACGACTTGAGAACGCTAAACCCGATTGAGTACTCACCGTTCAGATGCTGGCCGTTATTGCGAATCGGCTCATCAAAAACGATATCCGCGATCTGGCCTAGGCGAAGGCCGCGCTCGTTGACCGGAAACTGAGCGACTTCATCGACGGACCTTATCGCGCTTCGCGAAATCGCGCCATGACGGGCACCTCCGTCTTCAACCGAGCCGAGCGAGACGTTGGTATTGACGGCGTTGAGGCTACGGAATACACGACCGACATTGACGTCGTAGCGTTTGATGTCGTCAATGCGGAGGAAGATATCGAGTTGCTGTCGGTTCAGGCCCCAGAGCTGAGCCTCGGCGACGCCCTGGATACGCTCCAGAGGTTTCTTGAGCTTTCTGTCGATAAAGTCATAGTCCGAATGCAGATCCCGTTTTGACGAGATGACGCCTTCAATGATCGGGATATCGTCGGTGTCGAACCCGCGGACTAATACCTGACGAACATCATCAGGCAGATCCGCTCGTATTTGATCGAGTTTCTCGCGAATCTCCGCGCGTGCAGGACCAATCTCTTCCTGACCGGTAAAGAACACGGCGATCTGAGCGAAATCAGATCCAGATGTGGAGCGCATTCGCTCGACGCCAGAAATCGTTGCGAGGACTTCTTCGATCGGCTTAGTAATGGACTGTTGAATCTGTTCTGGTGTGGCGTTGGAGTACGGAACGTAAACGAACAGCCCCGGAAACGTCACGCTGGGCAGAAGTACGAGAGGAATCCGGCCCAGCGAGATCAACCCCAACACCAACAATGAGGCGAAGACCATGGCGACCGTCACAGGCCTACGAATCGAGAAGGAGGCAATCGCCGACCCTAGCTCGGCGGCACTATCAGCCTGTTCGTGTGGCCGCTCTTCCATCAGTCCCCCGCCTGCCAAGCCTCGCTGCCAGCGACAGTGGTAGCGGACGTAGAGGTCTCATAACTCTTCCGGTCGGCCCATTCGTAGACCACGGGAATCAAGACTAACGTCAGCAACGTAGCCAGGGAAAGCCCGCCCATCACGGCAATGGCCATGGGGGTACGGATCTCTGATCCCTCACCGACTCCGATGGCCATGGGTGCAAGGCCAAGGACGGTAGTCAGCGTGGTCATGATGATGGGACGCAACCGGACTTGTCCAGCACGCACGATTGCCTCACGTTTCGTGGCACCCTCGCGTCGCAACTGGTTGGCGTAGTCGATGAGGACGATCGCATTGTTGACGACGATGCCCGCCAACACGATGACACCCAGCAAAACAACAACACTAATGGCGGTTCGCGTGACCGCCAAAGCGAGGACGACGCCAGCAAGAGCCAAGGGTACGGTGAACAGAATGATAAACGGATGGACGAGAGACTCGAACTGCGACGCCATCACGAGATAGACCAGGAATATCGCGAGAGCCAACGCAAACATCAGACTGTTATAGGAGGTCTCTAGCTCCTCGTTCTGGCCACCGAGCGACACGGAAACTCCGGGCGGGAGATCGGCGCCGAGTTCGTTCAGCACCGCACGGATATCACTCGACACGCTATTGAGATCGCGACCGGTTAGACTGGCCGAGACGATTGCGGCCCGTTGCGAGCGGATACGACGGACTTCGCTCGGACCCCGGGACATTTCGATTGTCGCGACCTGAGAAAGGCGAATTGGAACGAACGCAAGCTCCTCGGTACGATCTCTGGGCTCTTCTTCTTCGTCGGGTCGCGAAGGCCCCGAGTCACCGTTGAAACCCTGAGGTGTCCCGCGCGGTGCGTTGACGATGAGATTGCCGAGGTCCGCGATGCTAGTACGATTGCCGGCTCAACCGGTCAACGCAACACTAGGGCTAAGTCGTTCAACAGAAATGTCTTAGCGGTGAGAGCGGCAAGGGGCTTGCCGACCAGCGGAAGCCACTAATCGCAATTGCGTAACTCGTTGCACTGCAATGACATGCATACGAGAGCGAGGCGCCCTCGTCTCTTCCCCTTTACTTTCTTCCGCTTACGCGTCACGTTCTCCGTTCGCGACGGGTGTTGCGTCGACCGCTTGAGACCACCATCCTTCTCGGAAGCACGGACGAGGATGTCAATCTGGCGATCACCATCTCGAAAGCGTGAAGCGACATCACCGCGAATCTTGTTGCGCAGCACCTCAGAGACTTGATTTTCTTCGAGGCCGAGGCGCGCCAGACGGTCGCGATCGAACCGGATCTGCACCTCGGGGTTGCCGAGCTGCGTCGTGGTCTGGATGTCGCCGAGGCCATCGATGGTGGCAAGGCGAGAGGCGATGAGTTCGGCGGTGTGACGTTGAGTGTCGAGATCGAAGGCGACTACCTCGATCTCGATCGGGGTCTTGAAACTGAAGAGCGTCGGGCGGCTAAAGACGTATTTCACGTCGGGCAATCGACTCAGCTCCTGCCGTACGCGCTCGATGACGACGGCCTCACCGCGTTTGTCGGATTTGTCCTTGAGCACGATGAAGATCTGGCCATAGTTTTCTTCAATGGCACCGGTGGCGAACTGGTTGCGTTGGCTACCGCCGATGCTGGAGAACACGGCATCGACCTCAGGGTACTCGCGGACCTTCTGCTCGACTTGATCGAGAAGTTGATCCGTCCTCTCAAGAGGGCGCCCTTCAGGCAACTGGACTTCGAACGAGAACTCGCCTTGACTGAGAGCGGGGATCAACTCTCCACCCAGGGTAGTGCCGAGCCCTACTGAGATCATAACGATTGCGGTCGTGATGGCAACGACCGAACCGGGATTGTCGAGCGCCTTAGTCAACAGGTTCGGATATGCACGTTCCACGCGACCGTAGCCTCGATCAAAACCGGATAGCAGCGGATCGAGAACCTTCGTCACTTGTGCAGCGCACCAGCGAAGAATCCTGCGTGCATCGGTCAAAAGTACGGTAACGATATCAACCAGAAAGAACCGCACGACACGCTTGACACCAGCAATGAGTGCCCCCCCAGCACGGGTCGGAACCGCGGGACGGGTGGTTTGCTCCGGGATCGATGACGCAGCAAAACCTTCAAGCGCTAGGGCCATCGGGATAAACGTCAACGCGACGGCCAGCGATGCCAGTAAGGCATAGGTAATCGTGAGCGCCTGGTCTCGAAAAAGCTGTCCCGCGATGCCTTCGACGAAAACGAGGGGAAGGAAAACGGCGACGGTGGTCAGGGTTGAGGCGGTAACGGCGGCGCCGACTTCCTTGGTGCCACGGTAGACCTGTTCGGCGAGGCTGCCGCCCTTAGAGCGATAACGATCAACCGCCTCCAACACCACGATGGAATTGTCGACGAGCATACCGACACCCAGCGCTACGCCACCGAGCGACATGATGTTGAGGGTGATTCCAGTCTGGTACATCATCGCGAAAGTGGCGAGAATGGAGACCGGGATCGAAAGCGCAATGATGATCGTGCTGCGGATGTCCCGCAAAAAGATGAACAGAATCATCGTCGCCAGCAGGCCACCAACCAGGGCCGCATTTAAGACGTTGGCCACGCTCTCGGAAATAAAGTCCGCCTGATTGAAGACGACCGCCCACTGGAGGCCTTGCGGAAAACCCTCCTCGCGCTTGAGTTGGTTGAGCCGTGTCTTGACCGCTTCGGATACCTGTACGGTATTGGCATCGCCTTCTTTGTAGATAGCCAACTCGACGCTCTCGTCGCCGTTGTAGCGTGCGATGACACCGCGATCTTTCGTGCCGCGCCAAACCTCGGCGATGTCGCCCAGCAAGACCCGGCGGCCTTTGCTATCACGCACGATCATGCCGCGGATTTCATCGACGGTCTGAAATTCGTTCAGCATTCGGACGAGGTAGTTGGCGTCCAAGTCGTAGAGCGACCCACTGGCTCGGTTGAGGTTCGCTTGTTTAAGAACCTGCGTAACTTCGGTAATGGGAATTCCGAGTTCGGCGAGCTGTTTTTCGTCGATTTCAACTCGGATCTGTTCTTCGCGACCGCCCGCGACCTTTATCGCGGCAACGCCGTCGACGGATTCGAGACGCTTCTTCATCTCTTCTTCGGCAACGGTGCGCAGACGACTCAAACTCATGTCGGAGTACAGCTGCAGCCGCATGATGGGGTCGTAGGAAGGGTCGAAGCGGAGGATGACAGGCTTCTCGGCGTCCTGAGGAAGCGAGAGTAGGTCGAGTTTTTCTCGCACCTCAATGGACGCGAAGTCCATGTTGACGCCCCAGCCGAACTCAAGGATGACCTCGGACTGACCGGGACGAGACACAGAGCTAAGACGGGTCAAGCCACCAGCGACGCCAACCGACTCCTCGACGGGTCGGGTGATGAGGGCCTCAATCTCTTCGGGAGCCGCATCCTCGTAACTGGTCTGAATCGTGAGCGACGGATAGGAGATGTCGGGCAGGAGGTTGAGCGCCAATCGATCCAGGGAGACGAGTCCGAAGAGGCAAACGGCCACGACAAACATGGAGGTCGTTACGGGCCGACGGACTGCGATACGTGCCGGGATCATAGCGGTGTCAGAGATTGGGCATTCAGAGCGTGGTCACTACAGCTCGATCAACTCGACCTTGTCACCTTCAGAGAGCGCCCCTTGGCCAGCCACAACAACGAGATCGCCGCTGTTGATGCCGGATCGAACTTCTACGCTGGCGCCGTTTTCGTATCCGAGCTGAACCACTATCCGATGCGCCGTCTCGTCTTCGGTGACAAACACGAACGTTTCGCCATCGCGTTCGACGACGGCAGCCTTCGGAATAAGCACCGCGTCGTCAACAGTGTCGGTATTGATGCTGACGCGTACAAATGCGCCCGGTCGGAACTGGGCCGTCGGTGACTGGATCTCAGCTGTGACCTTCACAGTGCCAGTCTCGTCGTCGACGACGGGGCTGATGCGAACAATCCGTCCTTCGACCGCAGTGGCTCCAATATCAAGTTGTATTAAAGCCAACTGGCCCGGCTTGACCGCCCGAGACTCGACCTCCGAAAGGAAGACATCAGCGTAAATCGGAGAGAATGAAGCGAGGCGGAATATCGAATCGGTGGGCGTAACCGACTGGCCGAGGTCGACCAATCTCTCGACGATGGTGCCCGCGAATGGAGCGATCACGCGAGCCTCCTCGATGTTGTATTCGACCTTAGCGATCTCCGCAATCAGCTCTTCGACTCGGAATTCGCTCTCTCGAACGGTAGCCTCTTGGGATCGTTCGTCGTGGCCCAGTTCCGCGACTAGATTGCGAATCAGGTCAACATCCGTGTCACTAACGAGCCCCTCAGCAAGAGCGTCAACGTTGCGCTGGAGCTCGATGGATTTGGCGGCAATTTGGCTCTGAATCTTCTCGCGAGTGATTTGTGCGCTCTCCAGCTGAACGCGAGTTTGAGCCAGCTTTTGACGCGCCAGTTCGAGGTCGACCTGCAACTCACGATCATCCAATTGGCAGAGGAGTTGTCCCCGTCGAACAAAATCGCCTTCTTCGACCACCATACGTGTCACGACGCCCACTGAGTGGGAAAGAATCGTGACGCTGCGGAGAGCACGCAGGTTGGCGGTCGCGTTGATGTGGGAGTCGACTGAGCCGCGCACCGCAGCGACAGTGCGAACCGGCGTGGGGTCGCCAGCGTCGGCGTCATCGTCCTTACCGTCATCGGTGGTCGTATCGTTCAGAGGACGAATTTCAAGTGTGAAATTCTGCGAGAAGAAGTGCTGCCCAATAGCCGCAAAGAGCACGAATCCGACGAATAGATAGACCCACTTTCTCACCCGAACTCCTCCGTCGTCGTCACGTCCAATCGCCGCAACTCATATAGATACGGCTCGGGCGGCTAACTTGTTCCGAGGAAAAACGCCTCTATTGAATTTATCCGTGCCTGCTTACAGCAGCGGACGAGACGCTAGGCCAATAAATTGCTGAATTCGTCCTTCGTAGCGGCGGATCTGGCCGCTTTCTTCGTAGCGAGTCAATACCTCATCCTCGAAGATCGAGAACGCTTCGGCTCGGCGAGACTGGGTCAGTTGCTCTCGAACCGACGTGCGCTGCGCGACGAACGCCGCCATGTCAGCATCTTCCACGGCAACGGTTCTGTAGAGGCCGAAACCGCCCGTCGCGGCTATTGGCCCTTGTAGTTCACCTGGGGTAGCAGTAAAAGCAGTCGAGAGAACTTGCCCGTTGGCGAAACCTGGAACAAAGCCCGCGCGGTTGAACGGGTCGCTCTCGGTAACTTCCAGACCAAACTCGGCTGCAGCCTCAGCCAGGCTGGAACTCTTGGCTCGTTCAAGAACTTCGACGGCTCTTGCCTCGGCAAGTGTACGGATCTCAGCGCTCAGGTAGTCGGCGCGGGTTCGGCCACCTGCTTCCTCGTAGGTCAAATCCCTTATCGGAGCAATGTCGGTGACCATCACGGCGATCATGCCTTCAGCATCGGCGTGGGGAACAAGCTCGCCGAGAGCGCCAGAGAAAACTGCGTTCAGGACGGTCGGCAGGCGAGACAACTGGCTTGGAGCGCGACTCTGCTCAAAGTTAGAGAACGTCTGCACTTCGAAGCCGAGCCCAGCGGCAATTCCGTCGACCGTCTCGGGCGAAGCGTTGCGCAACGCCGCCAGAGACTGGTCAACGCGCGTCTGCTCCGCAGTTTGGTTGCGCTCGAACCGCAGGTCGTCGATGATCTCTTCGCGTACATCCTCGAACGGTTGGCGCGAGGCTGCCTCACGTTCTTGCATCTCGATAATGTGGAAACCAAACTCGGTCTCGACGACTTCACTCATCTCGCCAGTCTGTAGCGCAAAGGTCGGATCTTCGAAAGCGGGCGTGCCCATTTGGCCGCGCGCTACCCAACCAAGATCGCCGCCCTGGCCCTGAGTGCCTGGATCCTCAGAGTGCTCGGCTGCCAACTCGGCGAAGTCACCACCGGCTCTCAACTTCGCCAGCACGTCTTCCGCAAGCTCCTTCTTGGCGGCCTTGTCCGGCTCAGACAATGCTGTTCCCGTATCAGGATTGATCGTCATGAAGAGGATATGGCGGGGACGCACTCGGTCTTGGGTCTCGAAGCGATAGCGGTTCTGATCGTAAAAGGCTCTGATTTCACCCTCAGAGATCTCGATATTGTCGGTCGGAGGTGCCGAAACGAAGGTGATCAGTTTGGCGCCGCGAGTCTCCCGCGTCTGATAACGGAAGCGGTTGCTATCGAAAAACTCCTGCACTCGCTCGTCGCTGACGTCGACCTCATCCCTAAAGGCATCGGAGGACACGACTACGAACTCAATGCGAGCTTGTTCGTTGCGCTCGGTGAAAGCGGCGCGAACATCATCTTCCGTGACGACGACACTGTCGGTGATCATCGACTGCAAACGAGTTCGAACTGTGAGATCGAGGAGTAGTTGCTGTTCAAAGTCGGGCACGGTCATGGAAAACCGTTGCTGAACCATCGCCGCGTATTGCCGCCCGTCGAACTGGCCTCCGGGGAACAAGGTCGGCAGTTGGTCACGAATCCACTCAGCGAGTTGTCGTTCGTTCGGCTTCAAGCCAAGTCGATCCGCCTCGGTAAGCATGACTCGCTCGCTGACTAGGGAATCAATTGCCTGCCCCGCCATGAGGCCATATATCTGGGACGCGTCTTGTCCAGGGGGGATCATCCGGCTGAGCTGGAATTGGACGTCGCGTATCGTAATGCGTTCGTCGCCCACTTCAACCAAGACAGGATTCGAGAGATCCGCTGTCGGCGTGGAGAACAGGCCAGGCACCATGGTGATGACCATGGAAAGGCCGACCATTCCCATGATGAAGGCCAGAACGTACTTTACGGACTTCCGTTGACTGCGGAAAACGTCGAACATATCCCTCCTATTATAGGACGAGCAGCCCGTGACTTCCGAGCCCAAGAAGCGCCTCCGCATCATCCTCGTAGAGCCGCGCAACCCGCTCAATATCGGCGCGGCGGCGAGAGCCATGTACAACTTCGGGTTTCAGGATCTGTGGCTGATCGACCCTTGGGACAAGGCGTTCCGTGAGGCGAAATCAGCGATGGGTGCGGCGGACGTGCTGCGTCACGCGCGAGTCACGTCGAGTTTCGCGGAAGCGCTGGGCGACGCATCTCTCGTGGTTGCTACATCCGCGGCAAAAGGGCGATCGACGGATCTGGTGCAACGTGAGATCCCGACGGCAGGTCATGCCATTCGCACCCATCTCGAAGATCGGTCGGTTGCGCTATTGTTCGGCCCAGAAAAGTACGGTTTATCACGGCAGAATCTATCGCGGTGCGACTGGCTGCTGACAATCCCGACCAACCCGGACTGCCCCTCGATAAACCTGGGCCAGGCCGTAGCGTTGGTCTGCTACGAGATCGCCCGCCATTCACGGGCGATCCCGGAACTCAAGACGCCAGCTTCGGTTTCCGCTGAAGACCGAGACCGCATTCTGGGTCTGCTACTACCCCTTCTCGACGACAGCGGCTTCATCTTCTCGGACAGCGTAGAAGCGCAGACTCAAAAAGTACGCCGCTGGATCACGCGGCTACGACTAGCCCCGTCGGATGCTCAGCTGCTGATGGCGATGCTACGGCAACTGCGCTGGAAGCTTGACCACAGCAGCGATTAGGCATCGCGCGTCATGAGACTGGCCAGTAGCTTGTTGAAGCGAACTGGGTCAGGCAAGTCCAGACCGTCCGCCAATGCGGCATAGCCGTAGAGCAGCTCCCCATACTCGGCGATCTGCGGATCGTCAGCTGCGGCGTCGTACCGCGACTGCAGGCGTTGCACGATCGGGTGCGTTGGATTGAGTTCGAGAATCCGCTTCTGACGAGGCGCACCGTCACCTTGACTCATTCGGATCAGCCGCTCCATTTGAGGACTCATTTCGTACTCTTCCGCAGCGAGGCAGGCTGGCGACTCAGTCAAACGGTTCGATACGCGAACGCTTTTGACGTCACTGTCGAGAGCTGTTGACAACGTCTCAATGAGGCCTTTGAGCCTTTCGGACGACTCTTTGAGCTTGGCCTCTGCTTCTTTTTTCTCGTCGTCGGACCCCAGATTGGCGTCACCCTTAGCGACAGACTTGAGTTTCTTCCCGTCAAATTCCGGCAGGTACTGCATCGCCAACTCGTCGACGCCGTCGGTGAAGAAGAGAACTTCGTAGCCCTTGGCCATGAAGCCTTCTAGCAAGGGAGAGTTTTCGCACATCGCACGGGACTCACCCGACAGGTAGTAGATGTCGTCCTGCCCCTCCGGCATGCGGCTGGCATATTCGTCGAGCGTTGTCATCACTGCTGGGTCTGCCGAAGACTCAAAGAGCATTAGCTTGGCGATGCGGTCTTTGTGCTGGAACTCGCTCGCTACGCCTTCTTTAAGCGCACGACCGAACTGCTTCCAGAAGGCGAGGTATTGCTCGGGCTCGTCTTTTTGCAGCTTCGCGAGAGAGTCCAGGACCTTGCGTGTCAGCCATTTCTGGATCTGCGCAACGTGACGGTTCTCTTGCAACATCTGTCGAGAAACATTGAGTGGCAGGTCTGCAGCATCGACAATACCGCGTACGAATCGTAAGAACCGGGGCAGTAGTTCCTCACAGCTCTCCATGATCAGGACACGGCGTGCGTACAGGCGCAGTCCAAAGTCGGAGTTGTAAAAGTAGAGGTCTTGCGGACTCTGGGATGGGACGTAGAGCAGCGTCTGATACTCCGAGATGCCCTCAGCCTTGTAGGAAAACCGCAGCAGCGGCTTTTCCCAATCGCCGGAGATCTGGCGGTAGAACTCGTTGTAGTCGTCGTCGGACACTTCGCTCCCCGAACGCACCCAGATCGGCGTCTGTGAGTTGAGTGTCTTGTCGTCGGTGACGATAGTTGTCGCACCGTCGGGCTTTTCGAGACCGTTCTCGTCCTTTTCTTTTTCCTGACGGGTGACCTTGTGCCGGATCGGATAGTTGACGAAGTCGGAGTAACTCTTGACGATGTGCGCCAACGTGTATTCGTCGGTGTAGTCCTTGATGCCGCCTTCGGTGTCGACCGGTTTTAGGTGTAGCGTCACCGTAGTTCCGTGGCTGGTGCGTTGTCCGGGCTCGACGGTATAGGTTCCGTCAGCCCGAGAATCCCATAACGTGGGGGAGTTTTCGCCTGCACGGAGAGTGTCGACAGTTACGCGATCCGCCACCATGAATGCCGCGTAGAACCCGACACCAAACTTTCCGATCAATTCCGGTGGGACTTCTCCGCCCTTGGCCGCCTTCAACTTCTCGGCGAGTTCGGCTGTACCCGATTTGGCGATCGATCCGATGTTGGCGATCACCTCGTCACGGGTCATCCCGATCCCGTTGTCGGACACAGACAGCGTGCGGGCAGCCAGATCCGTATCGATTCGAACTTCCAGCGTCTCGCCATCTATCAGCAGGTCGGGGTTGGTGAGTGATTCGAAGCGCAAGCGGTCTAAGGCGTCCGAAGCGTTGGAAACCAACTCGCGGAGGAAGATGTCCTTGTTCGTGTAAAGCGAATGGATCACCAGATCCAGCAGCTGTTTGGTTTCCGCTTGGAAATCGTGAGTTTCAGATTGGGCAGTGTTCGACACAGTCAACCTCCGGTTTGAGCGCAAAGCGGTCAGAAATTGTTGAGGAGAACCTTTATTTTACGACGCCAGCCAAGCAGCTGCATTTGGGGGCTGTGAACGGGAGTTCAGCTGTTGGCCAAACGCTTCTCGATCAGGGGTCTGAGGAGTTCTGGATCGGTAATCGGAGCCATGTGGCCTACGCGTGGCAAGACTTGGAGAGAGTCGGGTCCGAAAGCTAGTCCAAGAAGTTCGGACACCTTGGCAGCAGGAGCGCGCGTTGTCTCGCCGACAGTGACGAGCACTTTCCCTGCCAGCGTTTGATAGCGCTCTAGCGGGTCGGATTCGTGGAATAGTGCTTGAAAGTCTAACGGAGCCTTTCTGGCAGCAGCGGCCGTTCGGGCCTGCTGCGTGGCAGAGAGACTGCGCCATGCCCCTTCACCGTTCCAGTAGTCGACGAAGAGCCTTGCCGCCTCGTTCAGATCGTCGTGCTCGACGTAGTGGAGTACGTTCTGAGAAATTCGCCTGATCTCATCCCATTCTCGCGTTTGGTGGCCTTCCCTGAGGAGGTGAAACAGTACCGGCTCGTGGACGCTGATAGAACGCACGAGGTCGGGTGATTCAAGAGCCAGTCGCAGAGCGACGGCACCACCATAACTGTGGCCAACCAGATGGAACGGCTGATCCAAGCGGCGCAGAAGGACGCGAGCCAAGGAAACTTCATCGGAGAGCCGAAACCCGTCGGCCCCCGTCGGCAATGGTGTCTCTCCATAGCCCCAAAGGTCGATGCCCAACGCTCGGTAACGGTCGCTCCACGGCTCGCGTAGTCTTGCCCACTGTCGGCGTGAGGCTCCCGAACTGTGGAGCAGTAGGATCGGCTCGCCGCGGCCTTCGTCGAACCAGCCGATTTGGGAGAGCGAAATCGGGGGCTGCTCGGTACGCTCGGCGGCGGTGCGTGCTTTTCGAGACACAATCACAGGCTACACGAGGTCTACGGTCTGCAAGGCATGCCCATATACTGGTATTGTTTCGCGAACGACAGAGCGCATGTCAGAAAGTTCGCCATCTAAGCCGAGCAGCGTTGAGTATGTGATCCTGACCGGGCTCAGCGGCTCTGGGAAAGGCACAGCTCTTCGCGTATTCGAAGACCTCGGGTACTACGCGGTTGATAACCTTCCGGTTGAGCTGATTCCGAGGTTCATTGAACTCTGCAAGTCTTCGGACGAGATTTCACGCGCCGCACTCGTCGTGGATGTCCGTGAAGGCCCAGGCCTCCGTGGATTCCCCGAGGTTCTCGTACAACTGAAGAAAGAGGCTAGCGCTACTCTGCTGTTCCTCACAGCTGACGATGACGTCCTGCAACGACGCTTCAGCGAAACCAGAAGACCACACCCGCTCGGCCATGGACCGTCGGTATTGGAGCAGATCCGAAAAGAACGAGATCGACTTGCTCCGATCGAGTCGCTCGCGGATCTAATCATCGATAGCTCGAAGCATACAGTCCACGATTTACGCCAGCTCATCACCGACCGATTTGGTGAACACGCTCGCAAACCGGTGCTGCTGATCACGCTGAAGAGCTTCGGATTCAAGCATGGGGTGCCGGTCGATAGCGATCTCATATTCGACGTACGATTCCTGCCGAACCCTCACTATCTGCCAGGCGGCAGGGATATGACCGGACACGACCAGACGGTGATCGATTACGTCGGCTCGTTTCCGCAGACGCACGAATTCATCGAGCGCGTGTCCGAACTACTGCTGTACTTGATTCCCCACTACGAAACCGAAGGCAAGAGCTATCTGACGATCAGCATCGGGTGCACCGGGGGCCGTCATCGGTCGGTGATGATCTCCGAGGCGATTCGCAAGCGGCTGAAGGAATCGGAACACACGACAAAGATCGTCCATCGGGACATTCAGATCGGCCAGTAAACGCATCGGTGGAGGCAACCGAAACCGAGGGTTGGTGCGTCCAATCCGTTACAATCATGAGAGTTTCACATGCGTAGCCTCATTCTTATTCTGGCCATAAGCTTCGCGAGCGTGGCCTCCGCCCAACTTGAGCCGAATGCGCCTGACGAGCTGGTGCGTTCGCTGACGGAGCGGGTCACAGGATTCTACTCCGACTTTCAAAATGGTCAGTTCCGGCATGCGGAATCCTTCGTAGATGAGGAGTCGAAGGAACTCTACTACAACGTCCGAAAGGTCCGCATCATGGGCCACTCGATCAAGGAATTTACCTGGAGTGACGATTTCCGATCTGTACGTGTAATGGTTACGGCACTGACGCTGGTTCCGATGTTGGGTTCAACGCCGCTCCCAATTCCGGTCGGCAGCGAATGGACGCTGATCGATGGCGAATGGTACATGCATTTGACCCCACCTGACGGACGGCGCATGACGCCGTTTGGGCAGGTAAATCCAGCTGCGCCGACCGCTGGCGGTCAAGGTACAGGCAGTCTGCAACCGGGCGGGATGGCGGCACCGTCAGTCGCCAGTCTAGGGAAGATGATCTCCTTGGACAAGACCGAGGCAACATTCCCCGCAAGCTCCACCGAGCCAATCACCCAGGTCGTCGGCGTCACCAGCCACGCGCCAGCAGGGTTCAATCTGACGATCGAGCCACTGAGAAAGCTTCCTGCTGGACTCACAGTCGCGATTGAGCCGGTCCCGATTGAGGCAGGCGGCAAAGCCACGCTCTCGATCACCTACGACCCAGCGATCCACGTCCTCTCGGGACGACGACAGTTGGACTTCGAAGTAAGCCCTACGGGCCAACGATTACGGGTCGTAGCGGTTTTCGAACGAGCTGAGCCTGTCGAGTCAACTGATCAGTAGTTCTCCTGAGAGCTGCACGCGAATGATACCTTCTTCGACCCAATTGGCTACCGAGGCACGGTCGAGGCCTTAGCTGCGGACCGTTGATCGGGTAGAATCATCCGCATAGTGTTCCAGACCCGATTCTGGACAAATTACCGATAGTGCTATCTAACAGCTTTTTTGACGGTCTCGTTTTGCAGGGCCGTCGAGACACACGCGTCGCCATTCTGCGCGTCGGTCTGGCGCTAGGATATCTCTTCATAGAAGGTGCCGCAGCTCTCGCGGGAGAAGTCGCTCTGAGCGCTCTTGTTGGTGCGGTGTTCGCACTTTACAGTCTGGCGCTACTGGTCTACCGGGGAAATCCGCGGGTTAGAAGCTCCCTTCCTCTCGTCCTCGCGGCGGACTTGGTTGCGATGGCTTCTCTCGCGGCTGTAAGTACCAGCGCCACTACAGGGATGGCTCTGCTGCTGTTCTATTTCTTGGTGATTGAAGCCGCCCTCTTGCATGAAGCAAAGGAAGTCCTCATCGTCACCGGCGTAGGGGCCGTGTTCTGGCTGACGCGACTACTGGTGAGTACGCCGAGCGACTATCGCTTTTCGTTTAGCTCACTCCTCTTCCTGCTGCTGGTGGGAGGACCACTCGGCTACTACTTTAGTGTCCGGAGCCGGAGGCTGGAAAGACGCGTCGCCGAAGCACTAGTGCAGGCTCCGGGGCAGTCCGAGGCAGAGTTGGTCGTCGCCGTTGAATCGGCTCTCAAAGAACTCACGGTCTGGCTCAAGTGCTCAAGAGCAGTATTGGCGTTCTGGGACCCGGATGCTGATTATCATGCCTTGTGCCAGTACCCGCCCAAGCGAGAACCGACGGCCCCTCAGCCGCTGGAGTTCGACAATCGCCAGGAATGGGCTTGTTTCGTCGGAAGGAACCTCGATTTTCACTCGAACGATGTGTCTTTTTCAGATGGCCAGGGGGGGGGCATCGGGAAGAGGCTTCGACTTGCACCCCTACGTCATTCAATCTCTCGAGGTCTATAACGCCGTCGGTTGTAGCTTGAAGGAGGGCGAAAACATCGTCGGGCGACTATTGATCTTGAATAGCCCTGAAGGAGCCAAGGCCAGCCAACTGCGCCGCCTGACGGAAGTCTCTCACATCTTTCGGGAGGCGATTCTGCACCTTCTTGTCGTTCGGCGCACGGAGTACGCAGCATACGAGCGGGAACGCATCGGCGCACGGAGTACGCAGCATACGAGCGGGAACGCATGAAGACCGCCCACGATCTGCACGACGGCCCACTGCAGAGCATTATCAGCTTCGAAATGCGTCTGAATATTATTCGCCAACTGCGCGAACGTGACTCCGAAGCAGCGGACAAGGAACTCGCGGCGCTGTACGAGTTCTCTCGAAAACTCGTGTCAGAAATGCGGACATTCATTCTGCGTGTGAGGCCAATCGAAGCGAGAGACATTTCCCTGCGCGCTTCGACGAAGAAGCTAGTGGATGCGTTCCAGAAAGAGAGCGGTGTAGCGATCACGATGATGTCTGACTCGAGTGGTGAGTTTGCGGCCTCGGGAGAGGTGAAGAGTCAGGTTCTTAAGATTGCTCGAGAGGCGCTGCATAACGTGTACAAGCATTCGCATGCCACCCACGTCCTGTTCTCGATGGAGCGGAAGAACGGCGACCTCCATCTGTCGATCGATGACAATGGACACGGCTATGACTTCAGTGGGAGGTTTGGGCTCGATGAACTGGAGGTTCTCGATATGGGCCCTCTCAGCGTCAAACAGCGTGTCCGCAACTTGGGCGGCTCGCTGACTGTGGAGTCTAACCCGGGGCATGGATCGAACCTCCATATCGTGATCCCGCATGACTCCAATTGGAATGGCTAACCCGAAAGCAGTAAGATCGGTTGCACGGTCCACGTGGGTCGGACGTTTAGATTATAGGTGCGGCATATCCCTCGACTCCTGATACTGACGCTCCTGTTGGCTCCTCTCGGCTTGGCCGCAGACGTAGCGAAGCAGCACTACAATTTGGGTCAGGATGCGGAAAAGCGAGGGGCAAGTCTCGAAGCCTACTCCCGATACGTCCAGGCGCGAGCCGCTGATCCCAGCAGTCGCAAGTACCTGCGAGCCGCCAACCGGCTTCGAGCGGCAACCGCTCAAGCGATCGCGATTCAGTCGACGGGCGGGCTGCTTGAAGTGGAGTCCGAGGAGCACGCGCCGCGGCTTGAGACGACTGAGTTCTTTGACCATGCGTCCTCTCTAAAAGAAGCACTCGGAGCCACGGAGCTTGAGGTCGAGCAGACGGTCGCCTCGTTCCGACTCGACGGCACGGTTGAGGAGGCGTATGAGAGAGTTTTCGGCGAGTATGGCATCGACGTGCTTTTTGACGAGGGGTTCGGAGGAACCGAGCAGACGCGGTTTCACATCGACGATGTTGACTTTGAAGACGCCATGCTCGCGCTCAACGAGATCGCGATGGCCTTTGTCGTTCCTCTAACCGCCAAGCTCGTTCTCATCGCCGAAGATACTCCAGCCAAACGGACAGAATTGGAACCGGTCGTCTCAATCGATGTGCCGATTCCAGAAGCTGCCACTCCTCAAGATGCCACCGAAGTCGCCCAAGCCGTTCAACAAACGCTCGACATCCGTCGCCTTTTTGTCGTGCCCTCGAGAAACATCGTAACGATCCGCGCTTCGCCAGCAAAGGCTCGCATGGCGCGACTCCTGCTGGAACGGCTGCTCATGCCTCATGCCGAAGTTGTTCTCGAGGTGGATATCATCGCCTATAACGACAACCAAGACACCGATCTTGGGGTCACGCTGCCGTCGGTTTTTCCGGTGACGAATTACTCCACCGTCCTCAACGCTGTTCCGCCAGAACCCAGTGGTGCGCCGGAAATTATCGTCGGGGGCGGAAAGACGGTGTTCGGCATTGGTGTAGCGGATGCCAGCTTCGTGGCGAGGCTTATGGTTGGAGCAGGCTCCTCAACGCAGCGGTTGTCGGTAAGAGCTTCGGATCGGACGGAGGCACAGATACGCATCGGCGAGCGGTTTCCCATCATCACCGCATCATTCGAGCCGGGATCGGGAATCGATCCTGGTGGTGACCGCGCCCTGTTCCAACTCCCAGCGCCGACGGTTACTTTCGAGGACTTGGGTCTCAGTGTCAACGTAACACCAACAGTTCACGAAGCCGGAGAAGTCACCCTTCATCTGCTGGTGGAGTTCAATTTACTGTCGGGTGAAGGGGTCAACGAAATTCCGATTATCGTCAATCGAACACTGGAAACTCAAATTCGTCTGAGAGCCGGCGAGTCGGCTATCGTGGCAGGCATGGCCATTGAAGAACAACGTCGGATTAGCCGTACCTCGCTTGGACTCGTAGGCATTCCGTTTGTGAGCAATTTACTGACCCGAAAGACGAATCAGACGAAGAACACGGACCTCCTTGTACTGGTTCGACCGCGCATCCTGAGGCCACCAGCAGCTGACATGGTCAAGGAACTGAGCATCCGGTTTGGACCGGAGGAACGTCCGCTTTCCGCCCTATAGCTACATCCGCGGACGGAGTTAATCCGTCCAAGGCACGTAGAATACTACCGGCCCTAGCGCTTCTCGGCCAGCTGGCGGTCCATAGCATCAATAAAGAATCGTCCGGCGGAAAAACCCGGTCTTCAGACGGTGCCCGTCGATCATTCGAAACTTCTACGATCGACCCTAAGCACCACATTACAATGCCCATAGCCGGTCCGTGAGAGGCAATATGAGACAATCGACCCAATGCGAATTGCGGCGCTGATCTTGCTCCTTGTGGCTATAGCCGCGTTGGCTACAACCTTCACGGACCCGGCTCCGCCCGACGTACAGACGCCTGAGGCAAGCACGCCGACGGCAGCCCGACAACATCCTCGGGTGACTTTCCACCGCGCACCGAAGCGGTTGGCGGCGGGTGCCACCACGCACGACTGGACTAAGTTTCTGGGTCCGACGCACGATCTCGTCTCGACCGAGAGCCCGTTGCTCCAGGACGTCCCCGAAGGCGGTCCCGACCTGGTTTGGGAGATGGAGACAGGCGCAGGATATTCAGCCCCGGCCATTCAAGACGATCGATTGGTGTTTCTGCACCGGATCGGCGATGAAGAGGTCGTTGAGGCATTGCATCCCGAGACGGGCGAGCTATATTGGCGGTTCTCTTACGCCACGAACTTTAGTGACCGCTACGGCTATAGCAACGGTCCGCGCGCCAGTCCGGTGATCGATGAGGACCGTGTTTACGTTTATGGCGCGCAGGCGAAGCTGCACTGCCTGCGGCTGACCGACGGCGCAGTGCTCTGGGAACGAGACATCCTGTCTGATTTCAAGGTGCCGCAGGACTTCTTCGGAGTCGCGTCGACACCGCTCATCGAAGGAGACCATCTCATCGTCACCGTGGGTGCGCCGGGAGGGCCAACCGTCGTTGCACTCGACAAGCTGACGGGCGAGCTGGAATGGGGAGCCGGAGAAGACTGGGGCGCCGGCTACGCCTCCCCAATACCGGCTACGGTTCATGGCGAGCGGGTGATTTTCGTCTTTGCTGGTGGCGAGAGCCGACCGCCAACAGGGGGCCTGATGCTGATCGACCCGGTCGACGGCACGGTTCATTCCACCTTCCCTTGGCGCAGCAAGACGTACGAGTCCGTTAATGCCGCTTCCCCCGTCATCGTCGGGAACCAAGTACTCGTCTCGGCCACCTACCGGGCTGGCGCGGCGTTGTTGAACATAGCCCCCGACCTCACCGTAGAGCCCGCCTGGACTTCAGGCGACTTTGACCTGCATTGGACGACCGCGATCGCACACGAGGGTCACCTCTACGCCTTCTCTGGCCGCAACGAACCAGATGCTAGTCTGACGGCAATCAACATCAAGACCGGAGAGATCGTTTGGGACGAAGCGTTGGAGTGGCCTGAGACGTTGAGCGTCAGCGGTTCACCGCGGGAACTCTTCTTGAGCCCGTATCGCGCGACCTTGCTCCGAGCCGACGGCCACTTCCTCGTGTTGGGAGAACAAGGCCAACTGCTCTGGTTGGACCTCACACCCAAAGGGCCGACAATTCTGTCGAAGTCGACGCTCTTTCTGTCACGCCAAAACTGGACGCCGCCTGTCGTGAGCAACGGGCTGCTCTACGTCATGCAGAACGGACGTGACTTCATCACTGGTGCGCCGTCGCGTCTGCTCTGCTACGACCTTCGCGGAGAAAACTAGCCGGAAACTTCGCCGACGTCACCGCCGCGACTAATCTGAGGCATGTCGCCCTCACGTAGCGACTGGCTCGTCAACTTGGCGGTAGCACGCGCGACCGACGCTTCAATGTCAGCCAATGCGGGCGGGTCCCGCGATTCCTCGACGGTTCGGCGTGCGTCCTCGTAGCCAACGGTCGTGTGGTAGATCGCCTTGTCGAAGAACTCCGACACCGATAGAATGAGCTGTAATTCAAGGTCGCGCTCATCGCCTGATCCAGCAAGCGATCCGCGGATGAAGTCCAGCAGGTTTTGCTTGGTCTGAGTGAGCGAGTAGAGTAGCTGTTCGAGAGGAATCCCGCCGTGGAAGCGTTCCCGGCCCTTTCGCTCATAGGTAATCTGGAGCTTGTGCCAAGTCCGACTGGAGAGCCACTGTCCGAGGTGCCCGTAGAGATCCTCAACAACGCCTTGGTACTGTTGGTCTGTAAGAGCCCGGTAAGCAGGAACATGAGGGTCCTGCCGCAACGACTCCACCAGATCTTGCGCCAATCGGTGGGCGTTTTTTTCGATACTTTCGATCATTCGCTTGGACAACATAGAGTGATAACCGCCCTGATTATGGCAGACGGTCCACTTGGATGGAACAGTTAATTTTGGTGCTCCTACAGCAGGGGTTTTACCAGCGAGGTGGCGATACGCTATGAGTAGTTCGATCGTTCTGTCAGACGTAGATGAATCAGTAGAAGTCGGCGACGATACGGCGGAAGAGCTGTCGAAGCCGTACCATCTGATTCTGCTCGACGACAACGATCACACTGCGGACTACGTGGTTGAGATGCTCGGTGATTTACTCGGATTCTCTCTTGAGAAAGCGATCGAGCACACCATCGAGGTCGATAAGCGTGGGCACACGAAACTGGCAACTCTGCCTCTCGCTGAAGCTGAGCGCAAGCGGGACGCGATTCACGGCTACGGCCCCGATTGGCGGCTACCTCGCTGTTCGGGAGCAATGGCAGCGTTGATTGAACCAGCGTCGTAGAGCGCTCCGGCTACATGATGCCCGGTCGTTTACCCGACTCCTCTGCTGTAGCAGCAGGCGTTGGAGTGGAGCCCAGATCGATCGGCTTCTCAAGAGCAAGCGCCAGCACCTCGTCCACCGTCTCCACGAAGTGCAACTTCATCTCCTTGCGAATTATCTCGGGGAGTTCGGGCCGATCCTTCTCGTTCGCCTTCGGGATGATCGCCTCGGTGATGCCGTTGCGGTGGGCTGCTAGCAGCTTCTCTTTTAGGCCGCCGATCGGCAGCACCTTACCCCGCAAGGTGACCTCACCTGTCATGGCAATGTCACCGCGTACCTTGATCTTGGTCAATGCGCTGACGAGCGTCGTCGTCAGCGCGATACCCGCGGACGGGCCGTCTTTGGGGATAGCCCCTTCTGGGAGGTGAATGTGTACGTCGAGGTTGCGGTAGAACTCTTTCGGAAGTCCCAACTGGTGAGAGCGCGATCGTACATAGCTCATCGCGGCCTGAGCGGACTCCTGCATCACCTCGCCGAGCTTGCCGGTCAAGGTGAGCTTGCCCTTGCCATCCATGAGCGTGGCTTCGACGGGCAGAATCTGACCGCCGACTTCGGTCCAGGCTAGTCCCGTGGCCAAGCCCACTTCATTCTTACGCTCGGAAGTCTGGTCTTGGTATTTCGGCACGCCCAGTAGATCATGGACGCTCTTGGCGGTGATCTTTGTCTTGGTCTTCTTCTTCTTCGACGCAAGAACGAATTTGTGAGCCAGCTTGCGGCAGACATTGCCAATCTCGCGTTCAAGATTGCGGACACCTGCCTCACGCGTGTAGTCCTGCACCAGCGTATGGAGGCCTTCGTCCGTGAAGACAATATTCGCGTTCTTCAGCCCCGCACCCTCGATCTGCTTATCGACCAAGTGCCGTTTCGCGATCTCAAGCTTCTCCTGCTCCATGTATCCACCGAGATGGATCACCTCCAGGCGATCCAATAGCGCCGCCGGTAGCGTGTGCAGTACGTTGGCAGTCGCAATGAAGAAGACTCGCGATAGATCGTATTCGACGTCGAGGTAGTGATCGCTAAAAGCGGTGTTCTGCTCGGGGTCCAATACTTCCATCAACGCGGCCGAAGGGTCGCCACGGAAGTCGGTGGACATCTTGTCGATCTCATCCAACATGACGACGGGATTGTTCGTGCCCGCCTTCTTCATCATCTGGATAATCTGGCCCGGCAAGGCGCCGATATACGTGCGCCGATGTCCACGGATCTCCGCCTCATCGCGGACACCACCTAGTGACAGCCGTACGAACTTACGCCCTGTCGCCTTTGCAATCGATCGTCCAAGGGAGGTCTTGCCTACACCTGGAGGCCCTACGAAGCACAAGATCGAACCGCGAGGATTCTTAACCAGACGGCGAACCGCCAAGAACTCGAGGATGCGTTGCTTAACCTTTTCGAGTCCGTAGTGGTCCGCATTGAGAATCTTCTCGGCGTACCGCAAGTCACGCTTCTCACGCGAACGTTCTTTCCAGGGAACAGCGAGAAGCCAGTCGATGTAGTTGCGAGAGACGGTCGCCTCGGCAGACATCGGCGGCATATTCTCTAGCCGTCGCAGCTCCGCAAGAGCCTTGTCTTGGGCGTCTTGCGTCATACCGACTTCTTCGATCTTGGCTCGCAGCTCGTCGAGTTCGCCCTTCTCTCCTCGGCCCAGTTCTTTTTGGATCGCCTTAATCTTCTCGTTGAGGTAGTACTCTTTCTGAGCCTTCTCCATCTGGCGCTTGACGCGGCTTTGGATCGTACGATCCACACTAAGCTTCTCGATTTCGATGTCGAGGATGTCGCCAATGCGAGAAAGGCGCTCGATCGGATCGGGTATATCGAGCAACTCTTGCTTTTCTGGAATCGTGAGCTGTAGGTTAGCCCCAATGGTATCCGCCAGCTTGCCCGCGTCTTCGACGCGGACAGCGGCGATCATTGTCTCGTAGTTCAGGTTCTGACTCTGCTTGACATACTGGTCAAACAGGCCAGTTACGCGACCGCGCAACTCTTCTAGCTCGGTCCCCTCCTCCACGGAAAACGCCGAAGTCTCGACGTCCGCAAGCAGGAAGCCATCATCAACCGAGATCGACAGCACACGAGCACGTTCCAGTCCCTCAACTAGAACCTTGATATTGCCGTCCGGTAACTTCAAGCTCTGAACGATGGTCGCGATTGTTCCGGTCTGATAGATTTGGTCCGGGCTCGGGTCGTCGACCGAGGCGTCATGCTGGGTTGCCAATAATATCTTCTTCTCACCCGCTAGGGCTTCTTCAAGAGCCCGTACGCTCGACTCGCGACCGACGACAAACGGCGTCATCATATGCGGAAAGATGACCACATCGCGAATGGGCATCATCGGCAGACGCCGGGAGACTACAGGGCCTTGAACTGATTGCATAACTCTTGCTTTGATTATGACGGTGGCTAGGTGAAAAGGGAAATACGACCGTGCCAGCGCAGACCGATTGGGCTGACGGGCAAAGGCTCACGCAGGTGTCTGACCGGGAGTAACAGCGAACGCCTCAGACCCTAACCCGCTTTATCAAGAAGAGTCAGGTTGAGGTCTTGCGCGTCGACCATCCTCTCGGTAATCACGAACTCGTCTACCTGCTTGTAGGACGGCAGATAGTACATCAGGTCGAGCATTAGCTCTTCCATAATCATGCGCAGGCCGCGCGCACCTACTTTGCGTTCAAGCGCTCGTTTGGCGATCGCCTTCAATGCACCGGGCTCGATAGTGAGGGAGATGTCTTCGTACTCGAACAGTTGTCTGTATTGCTTGAGCAAAGAGTTCTTCGGTTCGGTCAAGATCTGAACCAGGGCGGCCTCGTCAAGGTCACCCAGCATCGCGATCACAGGCAAACGTCCGACGAATTCAGGAATAAAGCCGTAGCGGATCAAATCCTGCGGTTGGGCGCGTCCGAGCAGACCCAAGCCGCGTTGATCGGGGCGGACGGACTCGTTCGCTTCAGCAGCCTCCGTGCCAGAGCGGAACCCGACAACCCTCTCGTCGACACGACGAGCGACAACCTTCTCCAACCCGACGAAGGCTCCGCCGCAGATAAACAGGATACCCGTGGTGTCGATTGGAGTGAACTCTTGGTGCGGATGCTTACGGCCGCCTTGGGGCGGAACGTTCGCAACGGTCCCTTCGAGAATTTTGAGCAGCGCCTGCTGCACGCCTTCGCCAGAAACGTCACGCGTGATCGACGGATTCTCGTCCTTGCGGCTGAGCTTGTCAATCTCGTCGATATAGATGATGCCCTGCTGGGCTTTCTCCACATCGCCGTCGGCCGCTTGAAGCAGCTTGAGCACGATGTTTTCGACATCCTCGCCAACGTACCCCGCCTCGGTTAGCGTGGTGGCATCTGCTATCGCGAACGGGACATCGAGTACCTTTGCCAATGTCTGAGCCAGCAATGTCTTGCCGGTTCCAGTCGGGCCAATCAGCAGAATGTTCGATTTTTGAAGTTCGACATCCTCGTTGCCCGGCGTTTTCTGCTTCGAAATGAGGATGCGCTTGTAGTGGTTGTAGACGGCTACAGCGAGTTTCTTCTTCGCCACGTCTTGCCCAATCACGTACTGATCAAGCTTCTCTTTCAGCTCCTGCGGCTTCGAGAGATTGAAGAGCGACGGACCGTTCGTTTCAGCCCGGTCGTCTTCGAGAATTGAGTTGCAGACTGCAACACACTCGTCACAGATGTAGGACTTGGGATAGTCACCCGGTGTGGAGATCAGCTTGCCTACGATCTCCTGGTCCTTGTGGCAGAACGAACACCGTAGGGTGTCATCGCTTCCATTACGCTTCACAATGCGCTCCCTGGACGTCTTTTGTAGCCGATTTGGTCGACAGTTGCAACTCCGTTTAGATTATCGTACGACTCGTCCATGTTGGCAATGGCTGTGGCGGTATCAGAAAAAACTGGTACTCGGAATAGGGTTGACGCCCGAGGGCGTCCTACGCAGTGTGCCCCATACTAAGCCGCATGCGAAGCTTACTCGCCCTGCTGGCGATATTCGCTGTCGCCCCGCTCGACTCGGTGATGGCTGCCGATCCTGATGCGACAGCCATCTATCTTGCCGCACGTGAGCGGGCCGGTGGCGGAAGCGAGCCAGGGCGGCTTATCGACTATGCTTACGACCTACTGCTCACGCTTCCCGCCGGCGATAGCGAGGTCCAGATTAGAGGCTCGATCGTTGTCATCCTGCCGGACCTCGTGCGCCAGGAGTTGGAAACTCCGCAGGGTCCAACACAACTCGTGTTCGACGGTGGTGACGTTTGGCAGGTTCTTGGTGGAAAGAAGCAAGTCCTGCCAGCCGAGGCAGCGGCTCTCCAAAGGGCAGAACTCGCTCGACGGCACGTCTTCTTTGCTGAACTTCCGCCGGCGCAACTAATCCGGTATCGACGTGAAGACCAGATCGGAGGGCGCACAGTGGACGTCATCGAAATCATCGATGTCGGTGGAGCCCCTCTTCGTCTCTACATCGACCGGGAATCGAAGGATCTACTCAAGCAGGTGTACGTCGGCGACGTGCCCGGAGGGGGCATCGCGCAAGTAGAAGAAACATTCTCGGAGTTCGTCGACGTAGAAGGCATGCGGTTCGCGACACGTCGAGAGGTCGTCCGCAACGGCGAGCCGGGGCGAGCATCGGTGCTAAGCGGCATCCGGATCAACGCCAACATCCGGCGCGACATCGTGCTCCAGTAGACCGTCGGTCAAGCTCCGAATTTCTGCATTAAGAGTTCTGTCATTAATTCTTAACATTTCCTTGACCTTGGGGTGCCCGGTTGCGCTAACATCAGGACATATTAGGATTCATGCACTAGTTAACTAACGTGTGATCAACGCTTCGCCAAGTCCCACGCAGTACGTATAGACAGGCAGTCTACGCTCTCTGACGGTTGGGCAAGTGGCAGCAAGTTGGTCGACGGCCGAGTTCTCCCGCTGAGCTCTATCCTCCCCTCGACTCTCGGGTTTGCGGCCGTCGACCTTTCCTCATTCACCCCCTAATACCCCCTAAATTCGTGTAATGCAGCAGCCCTGACAGTAAGGAACTGCCGTCTACTATGATGGGTACGCAATGAATCGCGGTCGCTGGTACGGCGTCGATGGGGCAACGGTCGAGAGTTGGATGGAACAGCTGTCGAAATATGGCCACGGGGAGTTCCTACTCACTGCGGCTCCACTGAAGGTAGAAGGCGGGACCGGGGCGCCGCTGAACCCGATTGCGACGTTCTAGGCTGTCGTGGAACTACCAACACAAGGAGCGTATTCTCACCATATTCTGCTGTGCGTGGAGGAGACGAAGCCGCAGTGCGCGCAGCCCGAACAGACCCGCGCCGTCTGGAAGTACCTCAAGAGGCGGATCGCAGAACTCGGCTTAGCGGTGGGAGACGGATGCCTCTATCGCTCCAAAGTGAACTGTCTCCGCATCTGTGAACGCGGGCCTATTGCAGTGGTATATCCCGACGGCACCTGGTACCGCAATGCGACCGAGGAAGTGATTGAACGCATCCTACAGGAGCACATCATCGGCGGAAAGCCGGTCGAGGAGTTCGTGTTTGCTCGGAATCCACTGACGCTCTAGACGCGGACTCGCGCCCACTTCTTTCCCATGCGGATGACCAATTCGGCGACTCCATCGGCCACATCGTAGGTCATGCCCTGCTGTCGAGTTCCGTTGACATCAACGGCACCTTCTTTTAACTTGCGGTTCGCTTCACCGCCGGACTTGCACAGGCCAATCCCGCGAAGCAGCTTGTCGACTCGGATGGCGGTACCGTCTCGAACGCCCTCCGGCATGTCGAACTCCGGCATGTCGTCCGGGACTTGGCCCTGTTGCACCACCTTCTTAAAGGTCGCCGCTCCCTGTCTGGCATCATCTTCGGAATGGAACTCCGCGACGATTGAATGAGCCAACTCGTGCTTCGTGTCCATGGGATGGACTGCGCCGGACTCCGCCTCGTGGCGTTTGGCCTGGATCTCTTCAAGAGAGAGGTCCGTGAGTAACTCGTAGTAGCGCCACATCAGTTCGTCCGAGATCTGCATGACCTTGCGGTACATGACATCCGGCGGCTCGGTGATGCCTATATAGTTGTTCTTCGACTTCGACATCTTCTCGACGCCGTCGAGCCCTTCGAGCAGCGGCGTCATAGCGACGATCTGTGGTCGCTGTCCGTAGTCGCGTTGGAGTTCCCTGCCGACCAGCAGGTTGAACTTCTGGTCAGACCCGCCTAACTCGACATCCGCCTTCAAGGCGACCGAATCGTAACCCTGCGCCAGCGGGTAGAGCAGCTCGTGCATCGAAATTGGTACGCCTTCTTTGAGGCGCTTCGAAAAATCGTCACGCTCCAACAATCTGGCAACGGTGTACTTGCTGCACAGTCCAATGACATCGGCGTAGCCCATCGGCCCCAGCCACTCGCTGTTGAAGCGCACCTCGGTCTTGTCGGGGTCAAGGATCTTGAACACCTGCCGCGTGTAGGTCTCGGCGTTGCTCTTGATCTCATCTTGCGTCATGGGCGGACGGGTGATGTTGCGACCCGTCGGATCGCCAATGAGTCCGGTCATGTCACCAATCATGAAGATTACGGTATGGCCGAGGTCCTGAAAGTGTTTTAACTTGCGGAGCAGGACTGTATGACCCAAATGGAGGTCGGGCGCGGTGGGATCGAAGCCAGCCTTGACGCGTAGGGGCCGTCCCGTCTTGTGGGACTCGGTCAGCCGCTTGACGAACTCATCGTCTGGGATGATCTCCGCGAATCCTTTTCGCAAGTAGGCTAGCTGTTGGTCAATAGTCATGGTGCATGCGGCGATGCCGCGTCAAGTTCGGTCGCATAACACCCGGCGACCGACAATCTCACAAGTGCCGTCCAAGACAGCTCGGATTGCCTCGGGATAGATGCGGTGCTCTTCCTGCAAGATTCTCGCAGAGAGAGTCTGATCGTCATCCTCGTCGAAGACCGGCACCACCGCCTGTTCGATGATCGGTCCCGCATCGAGTCGCTCGTCGACGAAATGCACGGTACACCCAGCAAATCTTACACCGTGCTCCAGTGCCTGGTGCTGCGCGTCGAGACCGGGGAATGAGGGTAGCAACGAGGGATGAATATTGACGATCTTCCGCGGGAACTCAGCAACAAAGTAGGAGCTCAGCAAGCGCATGAATCCGGCGAGGCATACCAGGTCGACTTCAGACTCCTTCAACCGAGCAACGACCAGGCGGTCATAGTCTTCTCGCTCAACGCCCCGGGAAGGGATACACTCCGCCGGGATGCCCAACTCTCGCGCCCTGTCGAGACCATGTGCAGACGGTCGGTTCGAGATGACGAGAGCGATCTCCGCCTCGATGCGACCGTCTCGCACCGCTGCGGCGATCGCTTCGAAATTCGACCCCCTGCCAGAGAGAAGGATCCCGAGTCTCTTCATTTCTCGTAGACGACCTTGGGTTTCGAGCTGGCTCTCCGAGCCTTCGCCACCTCGCCGACGACGAAGGCTTCCTCGCCTTCGCTTGCCAGTAGCTTCAGTGCCTTCGACTGGGAAGACTTGGAGACAGCCATAATCATGCCCACGCCCATGTTGAACGTTCTGAGCATCTCTTGGTCAGCCACGTGACCGATGTCGCGCAGGAGTTCGAAGACCGGCAACACGGGCCAAGAACCCAATCGCACACGTGCCACGGTGCCGTCAGGCAACATACGGGGTGTGTTATCCGTGATTCCGCCGCCGGTGATGTGTGCCGCACCGCGAAGCAGCTTCGCCTCGTGAAGCAAGCGGATCGGCTTCAAGAAGCTCCGATGGATCTTCAGTAACTCTTCGCCTGCCGTGGTGCCGAGTTCCTGAACCTGTTGGACCGGGGCATAACCAGCGACTTCGAACATCAACTTGCGAGCTAGGGAATATCCGTTCGTCTGCAGCCCGGAAGACGGCAAGCCAATCAGGACGTCGCCAGCTTTGACTCGACTGGCCCGCGCCATCTCTTTGAGATCAGCGATACCGACGATGAAGCCAGCCAGGTCGAACTCACCGGCCCGATACATGCCTGGCATTTCCGCGGTTTCACCACCGATCAACGCGACACCGTTCTCTTTGCAAGCGATCGAGAGACCACGCACCACCTGTTCGGCGACATCCGCCTCCAACTGACCGACGGCGAAATAGTCCAAGAAGAACAGCGGGCGTGCCCCCTGAACTGCGATGTCGTTGATGCAGTGATTGACCAGGCACTGACCGACCGTGTCGAACACGCCGAGCGAGAATGCAACGTTGAGTTTGGTGCCCACACCGTCAGCCGAACTAATCAGGACGGGGTCTTTGAGACCCAGCCCGCCCAGCGAAAACGCGGCTCCGAACGAACCGATTCCAGTCAGGACGCGATCACTGAACGTGGCGCCTGCGAGGCGCTTAATCTTGGCTGTCGAACGGTCGGCCTCATCAATATTGACGCCAGCATCCTTGTAAGTGGCGGAGCGATTCTGGGACATGAGTGGAACCGTCCATTATAGGCCGTCGGGCACTGAGATCCCGCTCCGTACAGCTAGCGGCGTGCGGAACTCGCCTGACTTGGTTGCCACAGGGTCTCCGGCGCTTCCAGACGAACGCACGCCCAGCGACTCCACACAAAGAACGCGTCGCTGAGCCGGTTGAGATAGCTGACCGCAGCGGGATCGACATCCTCAAGGGCCTGCAGTGTCACGACTCGGCGTTCCGCTAAGCGGCAGGCAGTGCGGCAAAGGTGGAGTTCAGCTTCCAACTGGCACCCACCCGGGAGGGTGAAAGAGTTGAGCCTTGGTAGCTCCGCGTTCATCGCGTCGATCTCTTGCTCCAACTGTAGAACGTCGCTCTCGGCGATTCTAGGTTGGCGCTCCCCAACATCTGCTGGATCAGTCGCGAGTAGCGACCCGAGGTTGAATAACTCGTGCTGTACGCGCAGCAGAATTCCGGGAAACTCACCCAACTTGTCACCGCCATGAGCCAGCGCATCCGCGGTCACCCGTGCGAGGCCGACGCGGGCATTGAGTTCATCGACCGCGCCGTAAGCCTCGACCTTGGGGTCATCCTTAGCAACACGGCGGCCATTGACAAGGCTTGTCTGGCCCTTGTCACCTCCTTTCGTGTAGATCTTGCTGAGGGTCAACTGGGGATCCTGATAGTTTGACTCGGACATGGCTTACTTATACTAGTCGCTGTAGGTACGTTGATCCCAGCAACTACCCGCAGCTCGATTCGTCCATGAAAATTCTCCAGGCAATATCCGCTGGCTGGGCCGAGATTCAGAACTTCGTGCCGAAGCTCTGGGCGCTGGTCCGCCAACTATTCAACGAGATCATGGGCATCGTGTTCCTCGCGCTGGCAATTTTCTTTGCGTTTGGCGCACAGGGCGTCATCGAGACCTACCGCCGACTCGACGAGCGTCCAGAGGCCTTTTCGCAGTTACTTCTACTCTGCGGCGTGGTGCTCATGTTCGGAGCTTTCGGAGTGTCATCATTCTTGCGCGCTAAACGGATCACTCGCGACGGCTAGCTGTGACCTCTCAATAGGTTGTTCATTCGGTCCCGGACCAGGGAAGCTGGAGTTATCCCACAACAGCAACCTTGGAGAGACCGAATGAACATCCACAAGAATGCACGATTGACGCCTTATTTGCGAGTGCGGATCGTCGAGCGCGTCCTCGCCAAGCAGCAGACGCCACGGGACGCCGCGGCGGCCTGTGGCGTCTCACTGAGAACCATCCACAAGTGGCTGGCGCGCTATCGCAGCGAGGGTGTCGCCGGTTTGCACGATCGTTCCTCGCGACCGCACCGCAGCCCGCGACGGACCTCTCGGGCGCTGGTCGAGCGCGTCATTTCTCTGCGCCGCCAGCGTTGGACCGGCCGACACATCGCCCAGGCTGTCGGCCTCTCGCCCGCTACCATCAGCCGCATCTTGCGCCGCGCCGGCCTGAACCGTATCCGCGATCTCGAACCTGCTCGGCCCCTGCGCCGCTACGAACATGCCGCCCCCGGCGATCTGCTGCATCTCGACATCAAGAAGCTCGGCCGCTTCCTCCGCGCCGGTCATCGCGTTACCGGAGATCGCTCTCGGGCCAGTCGCGGCGCTGGCTGGGAGTTCGTGCATGTCGCTATTGACGACAACTCCCGCCTCGCCTTCTCTCAGATCCTGCCCGATGAACGCAGCCACTCCGCGGTGGCTTTCCTCGACGCCGCGGTCGGTTACTACCGCTCCCTCGGCGTCCCCATTCGTCGTTTGCTCACCGACAACGGCTCTTGCTATCGCTCGCGCCTCTTCCGCGATGCTTGCCGTCGTCTCGGCATCCGCCACCGCTTTACCCGTCCTTACACGCCGCGCACCAACGGCAAGGCCGAACGCTTCATCCAGACCGCTCTGAGAGAATGGGCTTACGCTCGCTCCTACTCCTCATCCCAGCAGCGCGCCGCTCATCTGTTACCCTGGCTCCACCATTACAACTGGCATCGCCCCCACGCCAGCCTCCACTACCTTCCCCCTTTCTCCAGACTCCTGATTCCCATGAACAACCTCTTGAGGCTCCACAACTAGCTACTCCAGAGACCAGATCGAACCCGAATCGACCGTCCGCACGTTTGACTCTCCGGCCTTCACAATGGCGAACCGGGCACTCACGGGTCCAAACATTTCGAACAACGTCACGGACGACAAGATCACCGCGTGTAGCACCGGATAGTACTCGGGATAGCGCTGCTCGACCGACAACATCAGACCGATCGCCAACCCAGCCTGTGCCATCAGGCCATAACCGAGATAGCGCTGAACGTTGGCGTCTAAGTTGAGGATTTTCGAACCCAGACGCGCGCCGAGGAACTTGCCTGCCGTACGTCCCGTTAGGTAAATGACACCCAGCATGCCCATGTCGACCACGGAAGAAACGTCGAGATCCGCTCCGACGATGACGAAGAAGATCGCGTAGAACGGCGGGTCGGTCCCTCCCAGCGTGTCAAATAGCTTACGGCTGTGCCGGGAAAGGTTGACCATCGTCGCACCCACGGCCAAGCTGGCGACCAAGGGCGACAGGCCAATCCATCGAGCCACTCCAACGCAGAGTAAGATCGAACCGGCCAGAAGAATCAGCATCTCTCCGGTTTCAACTACATGCTTCGACCAACTAGCCAGCATCAGACCGACAAGGAATCCTAATGCTGAAGATCCGAGCAGTTGCCAGAAGAGTGGGAAGATCGCTTGATACAGCGTGGGCAGCAACTCGCCGAAGCCAGACCAACCGGCCGTCAAATCAATCGCGGAGGCCACCAAGCTGAAGGCTATGATGCAACAGATGTTATTGACCGCGATGATGCCCAACAGGGTATCGCTCAACGGCCCACGTGCATTGCACTCTCGAAGGACCATCAAGGTCGAGGCCGGCGCGGTGGCGATGGCGATCGCGCCCAGTAGAAACGACACCTGCCAGCTCTGGCCCAGCATGAGCATTCCCGCAGCGACCAAAAAGCTAGCCAGCGCCGACTCGGCCAACGTAAGCCAGAGAACCCGTAAACCGAAACGGAGCAGCAACCGGTATTCGAAAACGGAGCCAATCGAAAACAGGATCAGACCAAGTGCCACTTCACTAAAGACTCCGAGAGCCTGAAGGTTCTCCGCGCTGACCCAGCCAAGAACCGACGGCCCCAGCACGATGCCCGCAAGAATGTAGCCCGTGACTTCAGGCAGGCGCAGGATCTGGACCAGATGACCAGCCAGCAGAGCCAGCAGCAGAATCATGCCCAGTGAGACGATCTCATTCATCCAACACCAGCGCTCCCCACAGGCGATCCCCCCGTTTCAACGTCGCCCACACCGGCCCGTCGGCACGATCCAGATAGCGCGCGACCTCGTCAGGATCATCGAGTACGAGCCCATCGACGGACAACAACCGATCTCCGGCCCTAGCCCGTGCACTCGCAAAGCCGCCCTGCCCGGTTACATACGTGATAGAAATCCCCGGCTCGCTTGCAGACAACACGACTCCTCCAGCGGATACCTCGGGCTCCACCTCTGGCCGAGCTAGCAGATCGACCGTGCGACTGCGCCGCTGGGAAACGACCTGCAGTTCGAAGACTTCTTGTGCCACCGGAAGAACCAATCGCTCGAGTTCTCCGACGGCAACCAGGTCGACGCCATCCATGCCGATAATCACATCGCCGGGTCGCAGCCCAGACGCATGTCCCTGGTAGCCCACCCAAACTTCGCGGACAAGTAAGCCCTGCTCGACCTGCAAAGCCTCTCGCTCCGCGTCATTCGGCAAGTCCAGCTGCATTCCGTAGCGGTAGAGCAGGCGATCCTTGAGGTCGCCCGTACGTCCAAAGAGCAACTCAATCGCCTGCGTGCTAAGAATCGACAGTCCCTCATCGCAGCGGCCCACGATGCCAACCAAGGCGCCATCCAAGTTAAATACTCCCGCACCCGCCATCTGGGGCCTTAGTTGAATCGTTGAAGACAGCGTCTGGGCTGGCATCAGGTCGCCACAGTTTTCAGGTCCAGTCCGCAGGTACTGTCCCTCCGACCACGCCAAGGCACCATCGGAACCGCGCCACACAGCCAGCACCCAGGACCCCTCCGGGGACGTTGCTACTGACACGCGCCGAATTGGCAGAGGTGGTCTCTCCAGTCTCACACCCAGGAGAGAAAGAGGCAGGTGAGGCCCGGCACGAGTCACTGACGCATCCAGCCGAAGGTCTGAGCCGCCCGATGCCTCGTCTCGGGACGGCATGCGTCCCACGGCAGGAGCCGTCACCAGGGTGGCCGCGTTCCACAGAACCGCACTCTGATTGGCATGTGCTAAACGGTAGATGTAGCGATCTAACCTGGCGACCAACTGGGTCACGAACTCAACTCGGTCTTCAATAGCCCGCCGCTGGGTAAGCCTCGGGAGCTGAAGCAACGAGGAGTCGACCGGAAGAACCTGGCCGACGCCGTCCTCGCCGCCAGCAACCGGTCGCAGCCAGTTACCCAAGACGAGGATGGCACCGGCAGTCAATGCCAGTACCGCTAAGTATCGAGGGTCGCGTGGGGAGCGCTTCATCTAGTTTGAGCTGAGCATCAAATCACGTTGCCGCCACGCCTTTGGGCATTGTTCCATATCAGACCTCGGCAGGACTCCTATCCAGCCGAGACTCAATCGCCAAGATCACCAAACAAAAACAGAGGGCCGCTCCGATCAAGGCCACCACCCAGATAACTGACCGTGCACCAGACACTCGAATCAGAGATCCGGTCAACGCTGCCACAAGTAGGCCAGACATTATGCTTCCAGCGAAAAATCGTCCAACCATCGCCAACGTCACATCATGCCCACCAGCCATAGACTGAACGAGTCCCTGCAGTGAACCACTCGCCACACCCAACAAAATAGCCCCCACTATGGCACCCGACAGTTCAACGGTGTTCGCTAGAAACAAGCAGCCGAGCAACCCCACGGCGGCAGCAGCCATCGTCGACCGCCACAGGCCCAAGGCAAGCGCACGAACAGCCGACGTCCGCCCAGCTATCCAGCCTACCCAGAAAAACACAAGCAAGCCCACCGACCATCCAGGCGTCGTCCCGAGGATGCGACTCGCGTAGAACCCGAGCCAGTAGGCCACCACACCCCACAATGCAGACTGGAGCATGAGACCGATGGAGAGCAGTATTCGCGTTGGCCGCACCACGTCGTGCCAATGATGTGCCAGTACAATTGGTGGCACCGCGTCGGGAGGTGCCCCCCACCACCAGACCAGCAAGGAGCCAACAAGCAGGATCCCGCCAGCCGCCACAGGCAACTGGTCGAAATTCATGAACGACCCCAACGCCACCAGCAGAAGGCATCCGCTTGCCGCGCCGATACCGAAGCATGCAGCCGCGAGGTCTAGAGCCCCAAATGCACTATCGGTGGCAAGCACGCTATCCAGGGCGTATGCCGATGCGATCGCCGCAAGACCGAGACCTACTCCTAATAGAGCGGCGGTCCAGACCAGGCTATCCAACGCAGGACCAATCGCAAGCGAGCCAAATGCCATAACCATCGCCACCGCGCCCGCCGACGCCACGCTCCGAACTCCACCGCGCGTTCGGGCCAATGATCGCCCCACCAACGCTCCAGTTAAGCCTCCTGTCAGCACACTGAACTGCCATTGCTCCGCCGCGGCGGCACTCAACGTGAAATGCGCGGCCACCAAAGGCAATAGTGAACCGGCAAAGCCTAGGTAGAGCCCTGCGCTGACAAGCGCCAACGCGGTCTGACGAATCCGACGAAAATCCGGTGTCCGACGGGAGCCGGGACCGTCTCGATAAGTGCCTGCCGTCATCGGCACGATTGTATCAATCCTCACGGCCCCGCTCTTTTCTCAACAGACCGCCACGTTTTTTTTGTATCATCCGGTAGCCCCGTATGCCCCCGGCCACCAAGCGCCGGAACCTTCAGGACCCGCAGCAGATCCTCGAAGCGCTGGAGAGCTTTCTCACAGCGGCCCGCAGCCCCGCCCTCATCGAGTCTGGACGACCAGCGATCACTGTTGACCGCGACCGGATCCGCCTCGATGTATCCGTTCGTGGAGTCATCCTCGAAATCTGGGGCCCCGAAGGCACCGCCGTCCGTCGCGTCACGTCAATAATTTCGCACTCAAGAACCAAGCTTGAGTTACAAGCAGCGCGATTTGCCGGAGCCGATATCCGGCTGGCCCTCGTCGATTCAGCGGCACGGTCGACGGTCGGCTCGACCGTCGGGCATTCGTCGGAGGCGTTCCTGCAGAGGCTCCTTTCCCGCGAATTTCCCGGCTCGAGAGTGAGCAGAATGTCGGGCAGCTCGGACCTCCAAAATAGTCTTTCCGGACGGCACGTCCGATGCCTGATGCAAGAGAAGAAAGTCGCCTGGGCAATCGCCGCCGCTCCGCCGCTCTCTAGCGCCGACGCTTCTAACAGTACGATCACTACCGGCCTGCTCTGGCTTCGGCTGCTACGCGAGAGGAATCCACGGCAGCCGGTCATCGGACTTCGGCTGCTCCTGCCGCTGGGCCGCGAGACCAGGACCGCTCGACTGCTCCGGTTCCTTGACGCAGAGGTTGCAGCCTACGAACTGTACGTCTACGACTTGGCTGGAAGCGTACGAAAGGTTGAACTCTCCGACGTTGGCAACCAAGAATCAAGACTGGGGCCGCACCGAGCAACTGTGGAATTGGGTAAGCGTCTACAGGATTGGGTTGAACGGCTCGAAGCGCTGGACCAAGTGGAGACCGTCATTCAGGCGAACGGCGTCCGGTCCATGCGCGTGTGGGGCTTAGAGTTCGCCACCATACAACGCCACCAGATGCACTTTGGACTTGAAACAAGCGTGCCGGTGACCACCGCGAACTTCAGTCAGGTCATCCAAATCGCACAGGAGTTAGCTACCTTTCGAAATCCAGGAGCAAAGACGCGGAGCCACCCACTCTATCGAGCCCTCCCGGAGCGTTGGCTAGAGTCGCAACTGCGGCGACATATCGCCGCCTCAGACCCGTCCCTTGGCCACAACCCGATCTTCGGGCAATCGATCGCCACACAGGGGATCGACAGGGGGATCATTGACCTACTCACACTTGATCAATCGGGCCGACTCGTCATCATCGAAGTCAAAGAGACGTCAAGCCTTCAACTGCCGATTCAATCGCTCGACTATTGGACACAAGTTGTAGGACAGATCCAAACACGCCCTGAATCCATTCAACGCCTGTTTCCCGCTCAGCGCATATCGCGAAGTTCTCCGCGGCTGCTCCTCATCGCCCCCTCGCTTGGATTTCATCCAAGTACCGAACATCTACTTCAATTCTTCTCCGCTGCGATCCCCCTCGAACGGATTGGAGTGAACAGCGACTGGCGCTTAAAGCTTCGAAAGAGATACCACTTAATCGGACCATCGAGGCCAGACACCCTGAACGACCGGTCTGATAGGTAACACTCTAAACCGGACGGATGGGTAACAGTATAGGCGGTGGTCAGTGGCCCCCGCGGGGGCCACTGACTGCCGAGCCGAGCGGCCACAGTACGCGGTTGGCGGCGTCGAACAAGGCGAGTTCCACCGGACCGAACCAGATCTGCCAAATGGCTTCGTCCACTTCGACTAGCCCGACCAACTCGCGAGCCAACGCTTCACTCAGGAAGTACTTCTCGCCGAGGAACTTGATGCGTCCGTCGTGGCGCACTCGTCGGCGCTCCCAGTGCCCCGGGTAATCCAGATCAGCAAGCTCGCTGGGATAGGCGCGTGTTGCTGGTGCATAGAACGCCGCCGGGGGCCGCTGTCTCAACGCTTCATGCGGACGTTCTTGGTTGTATTCATGACGAAAGAGGTCGAAGCGGCGCTGCTGTCGGCGACGATCGCCAGCCGGAGGTCTCACTGTCTCGGCTTTGAGCGTGCGGTGTAGCCGCTCGTGGCGACCGTTCTGCTGCGGCTTGCCCGGCTCGATGCGCTCCACCGCAATGCCCAGCTTCAGCCACCAGACGTTCAACCGGCTCAAGCGTCCGGTGCCGATGGAGGCGAACGGCGAACCGTTGTCTGAGCGTATCCTTCGTGGCAGCCCGCGCTCCAGAAACAACCGCTCCAAGCCTCGGCGGGCCTCGGCGTAGGATGTGCCCACGTGTGCGGTGCAGTTGAGCAGGAAACGACTATATCCGTCGACGACCGTTAGCGGATAACACAGCACGCCGTCGCCGGTGCGAAACTGCCCCTTGTAGTCGATCGTCCAGAGGTCGTTGGGCGCTTCGGGTTCGCGCAACGGACTGGGTGCCGCTTCGGCCAGTCGCCGCATCCGCTTGCGCCCGCGAACGAGTCCGGCTCGCTTCAGCGCGTCGCCGATCGTCGACGCCGCTGGCCAGCTTGTCTGTGACTCTTTCGACTCCAGCCAGGCCCTGAGCTTCTTCGGCCCCCAACTCGGATGCTGCCGACGCGCTTCTATCACTCGTCGCTCGACCGACTCGGGTATCCGACCGGGCTGACGGTGTGCCGCGTGCGAGCGGTCTTCCAGCTCTGGCCAACCGCCTTGACGGAAGCGTTCTAACCACTTGTATCCGGTCCTGCGGCTGATCCCGTAGAGTCGACACAGCGCCGCCACGTTCGTCGCCGCCCCCGCTCGCAGCCAGTCTTCAATGAATCTCTTGCGTTCTTCCATCGGATAGGTCTCCTTCCATGGCATCTCGCCATGGTGTTACCTATCCGCCCGGTCTAACCTGTTACCCTTCCGCCCGGTCTGTACAACCCCTAGAACATAGCCTTCCAATACTAGTTATGTTTCTAATAGATACAGCTGTAAAATAAATCATCTGACTATGCTACGCTCGGTCTATTCGCCCGACTGCTTACAACCAGTGTTGACCTGAGATATGTAGCATGGATGTCGTAACGATCATCAACGAACTTCGTCGTGAACTAGAGCGAATTGACGGATTGATTTTGGTCCTAGAGGCTCTTCAGTCGGGTCACCGGCGTGGCAGACCGCCCAAGGCGCTCCAGGCACTCAGGGACGGGGCCCTAGCTGGCAGCTCCCCAGCAGCGAAACGGGCCGCCGCCGCTGTCAAGCAAGCGTCGAATCGATCCCGTCCGAGAACGAAGTCCTCCCCGAAGAAATCGCCAACGCCAAAAAGCTCAGCGTCCGAGACCTAGTCTTTCAGCGAGCATTGCGGGCAGGCCCGCCTCGACAATTTTTCGCTGCGTCGTGTCCACGTCATAGCGGCAACGTCGAAACTCCACCTGGCGGGTGAGCGAGTCATAGATCGCATAGGCTGCTTTCCAATCGTGATCTCTCGGTTGCCCGACCGATCCAGGATTCACGAGGTACGGCTCAGCGAGATTCACGTCAAGCACGTCACGCGTTGAAATCACAACCGGCTCATCGGTGGCGGCACGGCGACAGAAGCCGCCCTGAATGTGTGTATGGCCGAAAAACACGAGCCCGAATTCGGCGCTATCGAACTGCTGCCAGGCATCTTCCACCGTAAGGAGATAAGCATCTTCGTCGAAAGGCGAACCGTGGACCAACTCGAAGTCGTCGACGCCCATAGGCCCGCTAACTAGTTCTCGAAGATAGTCTCTATGTGCCTCTTCTAGCGCCGCGTTCGTCCACTCAGCCGCAGCCCTGGCAACGGGATTGAAGCCACTAAGCCCCTTGAGGCTGGCACTCGCACGGTCATGGTTCCCGCGAATGACTGCGTCACAGTTTTGGCGGACCCACGTCGTCACCTGATTTGGGTCTGGGCCATACCCGACGATGTCTCCTAGGCAAATAACCTCTTGATAAAGCCCCTCTGCGTCGGCGAGCACGGCCTCCAACGCCTCCATGTTGGCGTGAATGTCGCTGAGCACCAGGTAACGCATGACTACCTAGACCGACCGCAGAATCAAAGAGGACACCTCCGGCCGAGCACCAATCCGCATGGGCATGTTTACCGTCCCAACACCGCGAGTGACGTAGGCCGCTTTCTCACCAATCCGGTACTCCCCAACCACAAACGGGGTGAAGAAGCGTCCCGGGTTCAACGTCTGTTCTACGATCTCCACAGTGACCTGCCCTCCGTGGGTGTGACCAGCGAGAGTGAGATCATAGCCTAATGCAGCTGCCGTGGGAAACACATCGGGGTTGTGGGACAGCAGCAAATTGAACGCTTCTGGCTTCACCCAATCCGCCGCGGTCGGCAGATATCCCGCTGACTGTCGCTGATAGTCCACGCCGACAAGGTTGATTTCGGCGTGTCCAAAGCGGAGAGCCCTCGACTCCTGGCGGAGAATCTGGATTCCCCTCGTCGCTGCGTATCGTTTGGCAAGAGCGCGGCACTTGGCGAACTCTTCGTGATTGCCCAAGCAGCCCCAAACCCCCGAATCGGCTCGCAACCCGGCGAGAATGTCCAAGCACTCTTCTAGCGCGTCACCCTCGCGTGTAATGAAGTCACCAGTCAAGAACGTGACGTGCGGTCGCAACTCGTTCGTCATTCCGACAATCCGCTTGAGCTCCTTTGGTCCCAGATAGGGGCCGAAGTGGATGTCGCTGACCTGGGCGATCCTCAGTCCATCCAGGCCAGATGGCAACCTCTTGATTTGCAGCTCGGTCTCGCGTACCTCGAAATCGTCACGGACAATGAACGCTCCGTAGGCACCGACCAAGAACGGGGCTGCCATGGCCGTCTGGGCTGCACCGTCGAGGAACGAGCGGCGGGATAGGCCATCGGCGGCGCTGCCCCTACGCTCCGATGGGCGCCGCAAGCGGCGAGCAAGAGACCAGACCAGGTAGGTGCCATATGCCCCAAACGATCCAGCCACATGCACGGCCGATACCAGGTGCAAGATGCGCGGCAGCTGACGTCCGAACTCGTGCGTTTCCAGATGCAGAGACACCAGCTCTGAAATGCCGACCAGGAACACGCCAACCGCTCCAGCCGCGAGGCTCAACGGCATCGCGAATCGTAGCCGTTTCCTACGCGAGAGACGGTACAGCAGCACCGCAAAATGGACCTGCGCGACGACCAGGAACAGCTCCACTGCTCTGGTAGTGATCTTCAGGGCAAATGGGACGGTTGCTTCCACTGGTTGGCAATGCTTCGGGAACGCCGATGGCCCCTTCATGTTCCCCCCATGGCCGGTCCAGAGCAAGCCCCAAAACACCTGCCTCGGGCACCAGTTGGACCCTATGACTCCCGCTGAAAAGAAACCAGAAAGCTCCCAAACACGTCTTTAAGTTGCGGAAAGCGAACGGTTATGATGAATCTGTGGCCAACAACAGGGAGCGAGCAATCGTGCTGCTCAGCGGCGGAATGGATAGTTGTGTAACGGCTACCATCGCCGCTTTGGGGTACGGTGTGGCCGCGCTGCATTCAAGCTATGGCCAAAGGACCGCGGACCGGGAACTCCAAGCGTTCCATGAAATCGCTGACAGTCTAGGGATCGAAGATCGCCTGGTCATCGACCAGCGGTACATGGCTGCGATCGGTGGTTCGGCACTGACTGACCAATCGATTTCCGTGCCGGACTTCGAGCCGGAGCAGGCAGACGACAGCGACAGCATTCCAGTCACTTACGTGCCTTTTCGAAACGCTCATTTCTTGGCAGCCGCTGTGTCCTGGGCCGAAGTCATCGGAGCGAGCCGGGTCTTCATCGGTGCCGTGGAGCAGGACAGTTCCGGTTATCCAGACTGTCGTCCCGAATACTACAGCGCATTTCAAAGGGTGACCGAAATTGGCACTCGTCCCGAAACCGACATACGTATCGAGACGCCCCTGATTGGCATGTCAAAAGTCGAGATCGTTCGCCAGGGCGTGGAGTTCGGTGCTCCTCTGGAGCGTTCGTGGTCTTGCTACCAGGACGGCTCGGTCGCATGTGGCCGATGCGACAGCTGCGCTCTGCGCCTCCGAGCCTTCGAGGCGGCAGGCATACGGGACCCTGCCCCGTATGCGCTTGAGAGCGACCCTGGACCTGACCAGAACCGCGCTGATGTTGTATCCTTATACAGTACCGATTGAGGAGTTGACACCATGGTGAATAACTTATTGAAGACGTTGAGCCTTGCCCTTCTGTTCGTATTTATTTCCACGCCCGCGTGGGCGCAAGTCGGTCGACTGAGAGGAGTCGTGGTTGATGCGGAGGGACAACCTGTTCGAGGTGCTGTTCTTATGATTGATCGTCTCGACCAAAACGGCAAATACGAGGTCAAGACGAATAAGAAAGGCCAATACATCCATGCTGGCTTGCCGTTGGGCGAGTACGGGATTCGGCTGCTCATCGATGGTGAGGAGATCGATCGTGTTAGTGGAGTCCGAGTGTCCCCGGCGAAACAAGCCGTTGTAGACTTTGACCTCATCGCTCCCGAGGAGCGCGAAGAGCGAGCAACTACCAATGCACCGGCTAGCGAAGATCAGTTGGAGGGCATGAGCGACGCGGAGCGTGAGGAGTACGAGGCCGCTCTCAAAGCGCGTCAAGCCCAAATGGCGGAGAACGAAGCGCTCAATTCAGCCTTTAACACAGGCATGCAGGCATTGAAGAGCAAGAACTACCCGGTGGCGATCGAGTCGTTGAAAGCCGCCGCAGAGCTCAGCCCCGATCAGGATGTGATTTGGGGCAACCTCGGACAAGCCCAGGCGGATTTCGCCTTGACCAAGACCGGTGATGAGCAGACAGCTCTGATGGCTGACGCGGCCATGGCCTATACCAAGGCAATAGAGATTGCCCCGACGAAGACAATCTATCCCAACAACCTAGGACTGGCGTTGATGCAGTCGGGACAAGTAGATGAAGGCATGGCCATGCTGGAAAAAGCGGTGGCCATCGATCCCGCGAACGGCGGCCAGTCCTACTACAACGTCGGAGTCGTCCTGAGTAATCGCGGCGACGCGGACGGAGCTTTGGCAGCTTTCCGCAAGGCCACGGAGGTACAACCGGACTACGCCGAAGCGCACTACCAATACGCAACGGCGCTCCTCAGCAAAGCTACTTTCGCCGACGGAGCCATGGTGCCTGTCGAAGGCACGGCGGAAGCCTACCAGAAATATCTTGAACTTGAACCTACAGGTCAGTTTGCTGAGAGCGCTAAGGCGATGCTCGCCAGCCTATCGGCAACAGTTGAGACTTCGTTCAAGCAGTAGCTATCGAGCCGATTCTGTCGTCTACTAGATAGGCAACTCCCAACGGGCGTCGGCTGTAGGCCGACGCCCTTCGTCGTTCGAGTCGATCGTCTATGCGCGCCATCGTCATCCTCATCTTGATCACCATCGCAATCGCGCTGGTGCGCATGTTAATTCGCGATGTCTTCAGGGCCGTTGGCAAGACGATGGCAACACCGAAAAATGGCACCGAAAACCCGGACACTTCCGACGACGCAGGCCCTGCCACGACTGGTCGTCTGGTCAAAGACCCCGAAACTGGCAGTTACTTCGACAAGCGCACCGCTCTCAAGACCGAGATTAACGGCCAGATCTACTTCTTCGAATCTGCCGACAGCCGTGACGCCTTTATGCGCAAGAACCAGACGTAGCTGTGGACCAAGACGGTCGGCCCCGCCAATCCGTAGAATAGGGATTGCTCCCGGAGGATCTACTGGTCATGAGAAATCGCCCTATCCGTCGTTTCGCCGCCGCGCTCTTCTTGTCATCGGCTCTGTTTGCGCAGACTCCTGACCCCCAGGCGCTCGAAGTCACTGAGGCGATGCACGAGGCCATGGGTGGTCTCAAGAACTGGAACAACACTCGCTACGTGCAGTTCAAATTCCAAGTCGGTCAACCCGGTGACTGGCGCACGTCCCGCGCCCATCTGTGGGACAAGTGGGAAGGCCGCTACCGCTTTGAGTCGACCGACGACGTCGGTGTCAAGTCGGTCATCCTCTTCAACACCAACACCAAAGTTGGCAAAGCCTACATGGGTGGTGAAGAACTCCCAGCGGCGGAAGCGCAAAATCGAATCAACGGTGCTTATAGCGCGTACATCAACGACACCTACTGGCTAGCCATGCCATGGAAGTGGCTCGACGGGGGCGTCACGCTCAAACACCTCGGTGAGGAGACTCGGGATGGCATCACGTGTGACATCGTCGAGCTGAGTTTCAAGAGTGTCGGTCTCACGCCCGGCGATGTCTACCGCGCCTTCGTATCCAGGGAGTCTCACCTCATGGTGCATTGGGAGTACACGCTTCAGAGCGAGCGAGAGGGTGCGTGGGACTGGGAGTACGCTGACACGAATGGACTCAAGTTGGCCGCGACTCACACCCAGGAGAGCGGACGCGAGATCGAGATGGGCGGGCCCGTTGCCAGCGACGAAGTCGACGAAACGCTCTTCACTGACCCGACCAAGAGTCTCTAATCCACAGTCCGCATCAACGAAAGATCGCGATCAGCCGGTCGCGTGAGAAGAATTGTCTACTACGTAACGCCATGCCTTACAAAATCATTGGAGACCTCAATCTCGAAGGGAAAAAGGTCTTCCTACGGGTCGACTTCAACGTTCCCCTGGACAAGGAGACCGGATCGATCATCACCTCCGACACTCGTATCCGCGCAGCCATTCCCACTATTCAACTTGCTCTCGACCGTGGAGCGGCCCTGATTCTGGCCTCGCATCTCGGTCGCCCCAAAGGCCAGCGCGTTGGGACAATGAGCCTCAAGCCCGTCGCGGCACGGCTTTCAGAACTGCTCGGACGCCCCGTCACGATGGCAGACGACTGCGTGGGAACTGAAGTGGAAGCACTTACCTCGGCCCTCAAGCCTGGGGATTTACTGCTCCTTGAGAATCTCCGCTATCGCTCCGAAGAAGAAGCTAACGACGAAGCGTTTGCCAAACAACTCGCCAGCCTTGCCGACGTCTACATCAACGATGCCTTCGGAACCGCACACCGTGCCCACGCGTCAACCGCTGGCATCGTCGTCCACATGGACGAAGCCGCGGCTGGCCTCTTGCTGCAAAAGGAGCTGACCTGGCTATCCAAGGCGACCGCAAGTCCCGAACATCCGTATGTCGCGATCGTCGGCGGCGCGAAGATCTCCGGCAAGATCGATGTTGTCGAAAACTTCCTGCGCCTCGCCGACAAGGTCCTCATCGGTGGAGCCATGGCCTACACCTTCTTCAAAGCCCAAGGCAAAGAAGTCGGCAGTTCGCTGGTCGAAGACGAGAAGCTGAATCTCGCCAGAGAGACAATGGCCAACGCGGGCGGCAAGCTCGTGCTACCCGTCGACCACGTCATCGCATCGGGATTCTCCGCTGACGCCGACACCAAGACCGTGGACGTGAGTCAACCGGTTCCCGAAGGATGGCTCGGCCTCGACATCGGCCCCGCGACCGTCACCGCCTATAAGGCGCAGATCGCGGGGGCCAAATTGATCGTCTGGAACGGCCCCATGGGCGTATTCGAACTCGAGCCGTTTGGCAACGGAACCATGTCTGTGGCACATGCAGTCGCGGACTCCAGTGCGGTTAGCATCGTCGGCGGTGGTGACTCCGAAAAGGCCATCAAGATGGCAGGCATCGGTGCCGATATTTCCCACATCTCGACCGGTGGCGGTGCGTCCCTTGAGTTTCTCTCCGGCCTCAAACTCCCCGGCGTAGAAGCGCTCGGCGGGCTCTAGAGGCTGATTAAACCCCTGTCCAGAGCGGTTCTTCAAAACAGTTTTACAAGACCGCGTCTTAGTCGCCCGAATCCGCTATTCAACGCGAGTCCACGTGGATACAATGGGTTCGCTCCCCTCCGTTCATGCCGCCGAAAACTACGCAGTCGCCGCTCATGCGGCAGTATCACGCACTCAAGGAACAAGTCCCTGGGACACTTCTCTTCTTCCGACTCGGCGATTTCTTCGAGATGTTTTTCGATGACGCAATCGTCGCCTCACGGGACCTCGACATTACCTTGACGTCGCGAAACAAAGAGAAAGGCGAGAAGATTCCGATGTGCGGCGTGCCCGTGCGTAGCGCTGACAACTACATCGCCAAGCTCGTCGAGAAAGGCCACCGCGTTGCGGTCTGTGAGCAAGTCGAGGAAGCAACCAAGGGCAAAAAGATCGTGCGGCGGGAAGTCACCCGCATCGTCACGCCCGGCACCGCCAGCGACCTCGGCCTGCTGAAGGCAGGTGAAAACAACTACCTGGCTGCGATCATCCAACGCGGCAACGTTACCGGCTTTGCCTACGTCGATGTCTCAACCGGCGAGTTCCGCATGTCAGAGATGGGTGCGGCAGAGGCAGCAGCCGCACTCGAGGCTCTGCAAGTAAGAGAAGTCCTCTCCCCTTCCGCAGGCCCCCTCTTCCAGACCCATCCGCACACGAACAGCAACGGCAGCACCCTCCGCCAGATGCATACAGAGGTCGAGCTCTGGACCTTCGACCACGACTGCGCCGAGCGTCTATTGAAAGACCACTATGGCCTCCATTCTCTCGACGGTCTGGGAGTCGCCGACCGCCCGACGGCGGTCTCGGCCGCGGGAGCCCTGCTGCATTATCTACGAGACACCCAACGCGCCGCCCTTGACCATTTGGACCGCCCCTCTTGGTTCCTTCAACAAGAGCGCATGGCCCTCGACGCCGTTACCGTGCGCAACCTCGAGATCGTTGAGCCGCTCTTTGGCGGTGCCAAGAACTCGACTCTGCTTCACACCGTCGATCAGACCTGCACCGCAATGGGGGCAAGACTCCTGCGCCAACAACTGCTGCGTCCATTACTCGACCAGACGGAGATCGAAGCCCGCTCCGGCGGAATCGAAGAACTTTGCAGCGAGACAATTACTCGCACCGAAGTCGCTCGCGAGCTCCAGTCCATTGCTGACATCGAACGCCTACTCGCCCGTGTGTCACTCGGCTCGGCAACTCCTCGAGATGTTGCCAGCCTCGGGCAATCTCTCCGTTGCATTCCCATGCTGCGCGGCCTGATTCACAAGCTGCGGTCCGCCCGCATGCGTCTAGTGCTTGAGCGCATGGAGGAGATGGCCGACATCCGCGACCGCATTCTCACCACTCTCGACGAGAGCCCGCCGCTCGCGATCTCTGACGGCGGCGTCATCGCCAAGGGATTTGACGCGGAACTCGACGAGCTACGCGAGATCAGCCAAAATAGCCGCGGCTTCATCGCTCGCCTCGAAACCCAGGAGCGAGAGAACACAGGCATCGCTTCACTAAAGGTACGTCACAACAACGTCTTCGGATTCTTCATCGAGGTCTCCAAGGCGAACGCACACCGCGTACCGGACTCCTACAGCCGCAAGCAGACCCTCGTCAACGCAGAACGCTTCATCACGCCCGAGCTGAAGGAGTACGAGTCGAAGGTCGTTGAGGCAGAGCAACTCATCCTCAGCAAGGAGCGTACGATCTTTGAGCGTGTGCGGGCCGCAACGGCAGCTGAGTCCCAACGCATCCGTCAGGTCGCCTCGGCAATTGCAGAACTCGACGTCCTCGTCGGCCTCGCCGTCGTCGCTGCAGAGCGCAAGTACGTCCGCCCTGTATTTACCGATACCGGAGAGATCCAAATCGTCGGCGGTCGCCACCCAGTCATCGAAGCCCTAGCCGAAGAGGACGGATTCGATCGCTTCATCCCGAACGACGCCTATCTCAATAGCAGCGACCATCTCTGCGCCCTCATCACGGGACCCAACATGGGTGGCAAGTCAACCTACCTCCGCCAAGTCGCATTGATCGCGATCCTGGCACAGATCGGCTCGTTCGTGCCCGCCAGTTCGGCTCGACTACCAATCGTCGACCGTGTCTTTACACGTATCGGAGCCAGCGACAACCTTGCCATGGGCCGCTCGACCTTTATGGTCGAAATGACCGAGACATCAGAGATCCTCAATACAGCCACAGCCAACAGCCTGATCTTGCTCGACGAGGTCGGTCGTGGGACCTCGACCTTCGACGGCCTGTCAATCGCATGGGCAGTCGTCGAGGACATATGCGACCGCGTGGGAGCGAAAACGCTCTTCGCAACGCACTATCACGAACTCACCGAACTGGCAGACAACCTCGAAGGCGTCTTTAACTTGCATGTCGGTGTGCAGGAGTCGGGGGACCGCATCGTTTTTCTCCGGAAGGTCGAAGCAGGCAAAGCGAGCCGCAGTTACGGCATCGAAGTCGCCCGGCTAGCTGGCCTGCCGCTCGAAGTCATCAACCGTGCCCGTCGCGTTCTTCAGATGCACGAGCAGCGCGAGATCTCCGTCTCCGAAGAGCTTTCACCGACCGACACCGAGAAACCGCTACAGGTCTCGATCTTCCAGGCCGACCCCGGGCTTGTCGATGAACTGAGGTGTCTCGACATTGACAACCTCAAGCCGATCGACGCATTGAACCTGCTCACCGCCTGGCAACAGCGAATAGCCCAGACAGCAAAGGTCCCAAGCTAGATGCTAGTCGCGGGGTTGATGAGCGGCACGTCCGTCGACGGTATCGACGTTGCGCTTGTCGAGATCGAGGGCGAAGGCTTCGATCAGCGAATCTGCCCCATCGCACTGCACGCCATCCCCTATCCTGCTGGGGTACGCCAAGGTGTCTTGTCGATCTCGAACGCCGAAGTGAGCACGGCGCGGCTCAGTCAGTTGAACTTTCTACTCGGCGAACTTTTCGGTGACGCCGTTGTCGAAGCCTGCAAGCTCTCCTCAATCTCCCTGGACCGTCTCGACCTCGTTGGCTCTCATGGCCAGACGATCTACCACCAAGCGACACGCACCACGCTCTACGACCGTTCGGTTGCCAGCACACTCCAGATCGGAGAGCCTTCACTCATCGCCGCGCGCACAGGAGCGCCCGTCGTCGCTGACTTCCGGCCTGCCGACATGGCCGTCGGTGGTCAAGGCGCCCCCCTGGTTCCCTACGTCGACTACCTGCTCTACCGCCACCCCAGCAAGGGCCGCGTCGCGTTGAACATAGGCGGCATCGCCAACCTCACCGCCATACCGGCTGGCAAGTCCTCGGATTCCGTCTTCGCTTTCGACACCGGCCCAGGCAACATGGTCATCGATGCGCTTGTATCGCAATTCTCCGTCGGTGCCGTGACCTTCGATCGAGACGGACGCATGGCCGCCTCGGGACGCGTCCAGCACCGCCTGCTGGCTGAGCTGATGCAAGAGACCTATCTCAAACGTTCACCGCCCAAGAGCTGCGGTCGCGAACAGTATGGGCCTCAGTTCGTCTCCGAGTTACTCGACGACGGCCTACCCGCGGAGGACCTCGTCGCCACGGTGACCGCCTTCACCGTAGCCAGCATCGCCGATGCAATTGATAACCTGGTCGCTCCCAGAATGCAGGTCGACGAACTGATCGTCTCTGGCGGCGGCATTAAGAATCCTGAAATCTTGCGAAGACTGCGCGAGCAACTCCGCCGCGTGCAGATCCGCCGCTCCAATGAACTTGGCATCGATAGTGACGCCAAAGAAGCCATCGCCTTCGCCGCACTCGCCTACGAAAGCTGGCACCGACGACCAGCAAACCTGCCCTCCGCCACCGGAGCCACACAATCCGTAATCCTGGGAAAACTCTGTTTCCCACCCCGCTAACCCGGGGAAAGCCTGGTTTCGGCTGCGCCAAACGCGAATCGGGTAACGAACAGCGAACCGAAACTCCTAACGGCCCCGGTGAGGATGGTAAACAGAGACCAACAGGCAACAATCCGTGCGAGAAGGCACTTGTGGCCGTAGCGGTCTCCGACCCAGCCAACGGTATAATCGTGAGTTCATGTTTGCCCCTAAAACCGTGCGGGTTCCCGCGACTAGTGCCAATTTGGGACCGGGATTCGACACGTTAGGGCTAGCGCTCTCCCTTTACCTCGAATGCGGCTTTCGGCCCGCCAGCAAGCTTGAGATTCTACTGTCTGGCCGAGACATCGACACGATTGCGGTCGATGAGTCGAACCTGATTTGGAAGACGGCTGTTCAGGTCGCTGAATCCGAGCGTCGCGAGATGCCTGCTATCGCGATGGATGTCCGCAACAATATCCCAATCGGCAAGGGGCTGGGCTCAAGCGCCTCAGCACTGTTAGCAGGTGTCGCCATAGCGAATTGCGCGCTGGACCTTGAATGGGACGAGCGGCGCATTCTCGACGTGGCGGCACGAATCGAAGGGCACCCCGATAACGTCGCTGCTGCTGTACTGGGTTCCCTGACCACATCGGCTATCGGCTCGGACGGTGTGACCAAGGCAATTCGGGTGGAGATTCCGGACGTGTTCTCCGTGGCAATCGTTTGTCCCAACTTCGAGTTGGCCACTAAGGGGATGCGCGGCGTACTGCCGAACGCATACTCGAAACAAGACACCGTGTTCAATCTGCAGCGGGCCACACTGTTGGTTGCAGCATTTGCGACAGGATCACTGGATGTGTTTCCCGACGCGTTGCATGATCGGATGCACCAGCCCTACCGTATGGGCCAAGTGCCAGGGATGGAAGAGATCCTTAGCCTGCGAATGCCAGGACTGCTCGGCTGTGCGCTGAGTGGTGCGGGACCGTCAATCTTGGTGCTGTACCAGACAGGTAGCGATCAAACCGTCGATGCCGTCGTCAATGCGTTCGAAAAAGCGGGCCAGTCGGCGGAAGCGTTTCGGACAACGATCGACCGGGACGGGCTCCAAGTCTTTTAGCAGCATCTAAACACAGAACGACCGAGACGTTCACACGCCGCGGTCGTTCGTGGTTTCTGTTCGAAAAAGCTAGCTAGCTTTTTCGACCGACTCGACGGTGATTTTTCCGTCAGCCTCGGTACCCGTCACCTTAACTTTCTCACCGGCAAGAGCGGTGACCTTGTCTTGGTTGGTCACCTCAAGCACTGTGCCGTCAGCAGTGACGATGACAGCGGCTTCGCCGTTGCCAATGCAAGACTTGGCACATCCAGCGTGGCCAGCACCCGCTTTGCCGCCGTGGGCGCACTTCGCATCTGTAACGTAACCGGTCCACTCGCCAGCAAACGAGATGCCAGCAGTCAAGATCAATATGCTAGTTAAAGCAAAAAAGCGTTTCATTGTGTTCAATACTCCCTAAGGCAGTCCAGCAGTCTACTGAGCGCTAGACAATGTACCGTATCTTACCGGAACCACGAGGCTTCAGCAAGCGTATAGAAGTAAATAAATTATCAGCTCAGGTGTGGACGTAGGACGGCGACGAGTTCTTCGACAGCGTCTGCGCTATTTTTCAGCGCCGCCGACTCGTCGTCGGTCAACTTCAACTCGTAAATCTTCTCGATGCCGCGCGCACCGAGCTTCACCGGCACTCCGACATACAGGCCATCCACGCCATACTCGCCCTCAAGCAACGCGGCGCAGGGCACAACCTTCTTCTTGTCCTTGAGGATCGCCTCGGCCATCTCAACGGTGGCAGCAGCCGGAGCGTAGAATGCACTGCCTGTCTTGAGGTATGCAACGATCTCGGCACCGCCTTTGCGGGTGCGGTCGACGATGGCTTCAAGCTCATCGGCCTCAAGCAAGTCGGTGATCGGGATACCAGCAACCGAGGTGTAGCGAGTGAGCGGCACCATGGTGTCGCCGTGGCCGCCGAGCACGAAGGCGTTGACGTTCTCAACCGAAACGTCGCAGGCTTCTGCCAGGAACGTCCGGAAACGAGCCGTATCGAGGATGCCAGCCATGCCAACGACACGGTTCCGGGGGAAACCGGAAGTACTGAGAGCCACGTGGCACATGGCGTCGAGCGGATTGGCGACGACGATGATGATGGCATTCGGCGAATACTTGACTGCCTGCGAAATGCAGCTCTTGACGATCTCGTAGTTCTTCATCAGCAGATCGTCGCGGCTCATGCCAGGCTTCCGGGGAAAGCCAGCGGTCTGGATGATGATGTCGGAGTTGGCTGTCTCCTCGTAGTTGTTGGTGCCGACGATTTTGACGTCAACGCCTTCGACGGGGCAAGCCTCAGCCATATCGAGGCCTTTGCCTTGGGGAACACCGTCTGCGATGTCGACCAAAACAATGTCGGCCAGCTCTTTGTCCGCCAAGAACATCGCGCAGGTGGCGCCTACGTTGCCAGCTCCGATGACTGTAACTTTCTTACGCATGATTCTTCTCGCTCCCAACTCAATCCAATCTGTCTTATACGCGCTGCCAAATAGGCAGCCGACTAATCCATGTGAGCGATGATCGCGTCGGCGAACTCGCTCGTCCCCACTTTGGTCGCACCATCCATTTGACGGTGAAGATCGTAGGTGACCGTCTTCGCGGAGATCGCTCCCGAGACGCCCTTTTCGATACGGTCCGCCGCCTCGGTCCAACCCATGAAGCGCAGCATCATAACACCCGAGAGGATGACGCTGGACGGGTTGATGACGTCCTTGTCGGCGTACTTCGGGGCAGTCGGGGCCGTGAGTCGCTTCAAAGATGGCGTACTCGTCACCGATGTTGGCACCGGGTGCGAGGCCGAGTCCACCGACCTGCGCGGCACAAGCATCGGAGATGTAGTCGCCGTTGAGGTTCGTCGTCGCGAGCACGTCGTACTCGGTAGGCCGCAGCAGTAGCTGTTGAAACATCGCGTCGGCGATGCGATCCTTGACGAGAATCTTGCCCTCAGCGGACGCCCCGTCCCACACCTCGGATTCAAGAACGCAGTGCTCGCGGAACTCTTCGGTGGCGACTCCATAGCCCCAATCGCGAAAAGCACCTTCGGTGAACTTCTGAATGTTGCCCTTGTGGACCAGCGTGACGCTCTTGCGGTTATTGTCAATCGCGTACTGGATCGCTGCGCGGACGAGTCGCTTGGAGCCGGTCACCGAAATCGGTTTGATACCGATGCCTGAGTCCGGAGCGATCTTGCGTCCCATCTCGCCATTCAGGAACGCCAAAACCTTCTTGACTTCGTCGGAACCCTCTTCCCACTCGATGCCAGCGTAGACATCTTCGGTATTCTCACGGAAGATCACGACGTCCAAGTCATCTGGACGTTTCACCGGAGAAGGCACACCTTCGTACCAACGAACAGGACGAATGCAACTGTAAAGCGTCAGCAACTGGCGCAGGGCCACGTTGAGGCTACGGATACCGCCACCGACGGGAGTCGTTAGCGGTCCCTTGATCGCAATGCGAAACTCTTTGATCGCGCTCAGAGTGTCGTCTGGCAGCCAGCTCTCAAACCGATCGAAAGCCTTCTCACCGGCAAAGATCTCGTACCAGACGATTTTCTTCGAGTCGCCAAAAGATTTTTCGACAGCGGCATCAAACACCTTCCGTGATGCTTTCCAGATATCTCGACCGATACCGTCGCCTTCGATGAAGGGAATGATCGGATTGTCAGGAATGATGAACTTGCCGTCTTCGACGCGGATTGTTTCGCCGTCGGTCGGGATGGAAATACCGTTATAAGCTGCCATTATGTTTCTCTGCTGGAGTGGCTCGACCGACGCAGGTCATGCTGTCTGGGAGCCCGAAAGACCCTATATGGTAGCAATCGGAGGAAGGACCCAGCAACGCCATGCCATTCGATCCGACAGCTCTACAGCGCGACCGGCGGCTGGCCGATAGACCCACTAAGATGCGCAGACATCAGCCCGAAAGACGCAGCCAGGCGCGACGCAGAGTCGATTTGCCGAACGGAATCGAGATCCGGGTTTTCGATCACAACGGGGCAACGCGAGCGATCATGTCCAAGCTTGTCGACGCATCGCCTGGCGGGGTCGGCGTGGAGACGTTCACGCGTCTTCAAACGGGAACGACGGTCTTGGTCCAGGCCAATCTGCAAGCGACGGGACTGGCCTTAGCCATCGGCGGGGAAGCGCGCATTGCACATTCTCGCGAAATCTCGCCGGGGCGTTTTCTGGTGGGCCTGGAGTTGACGCACGTCCGCTACGCCCGTGCGTCCTACGGAAGCGGCAGCGCTAGACTTTCTCGCGATTCTCTCCGCGCTGGCTGAAACCGTACGACAGGATCATCGGAATGGAGCTGCTGAATCCAGAAGAGGCCGTCTAGGCCGCCGCTGTCGCTGCGAACACCGAGGATGTCCATATCCTCATCGCCGTCCACATCCAGGATGATGAAGTCGTTGTAGCGGCCACGCTCCCGCCGGACCAGGTCGTGACGTTTCCAAGCACCGGTGCCTCCGCCGGGGCTCTGGAACCAGGCGATGCGTCCAGCGGAGGCGGAGAAGTTGACCTCTTCACCCTCGCGGGCTGCATCTTGTTCACTAGGACCGGCACCTTTAGAACCGACGACGAGGTCGTTATCCCCATCCCCATCCATGTCACCAACCGCTACTCCGGCGACACCATCTGGACCCAGGTCACCGATTGTGCGGGCCTTCCAGGCGGCCCGCGGGTTCTCGCTCTGCACAATCGTCATCACCAGACCAGTTTCCAAGGCGGCCGCGACGTCGAGTCGGGAGTCGCCATTCAGATCCGCAAGAACGGGAGCATGAATCTTTCCAGAGAATCCCTCTACGCTGATCGCCTGTGGCTGTAAGGCAATTCGAGAGCCGCTTGAAACGTTACGAAACCAGACCAGGCCACTCACCGAACCGACGCCAGCGAAGAAATCCAAGTCGCCATCGCCGTCGATGTCGCCGGGAATCGCGAACGCGGCATCCTCACTGGACGCTAGAGGCTGGAGGGTCCAGTCCTCGCCGGTGATTGGGTCTTCACCGGGGATCAGCTGCACGATCGTTGGAAACTCGCCAATCACCAACGGACGCAATCCGATGATTTCGAGAGTTCCGTCTCCGTTGAGGTCGACTAGATCGATACTGAGCCACTGGCCCTCGGCAACGACCGGTAGAATCCGCTGCCAGCGAAACCCAGGTTTCGATTGTGCGGGATTCTGCAAGTACAGGATTCCGCTTTGGCCCGCAGCCACGACATCGGGCCAATCGTCTCCGTTGATATCGCCGATAGCGATGTCAATGATGCCAACGGCGTCGTCGGCCTCGGCAAGGCTCAGCAAAAACTTCTCGGTAGGCTCTTCGGTAGAGAAGGCGATGCGCAGGTAGCGAGAGTCGCTGTGAGCCGAGAGAATATCGAGGCGTTCGTCCCCGTCTAGATGTCCGCGTGTGAGAACAGTCGCGCCTCTCAGCGGGACACCAGAGGTCCTCTCGTCGTCGATTAGATGCTCCTGCCAGGAGATCGAACGGCCATCGGCGGAGATGGCTTCGGTGTCCATGTCCTGAACAGACGTCCACTCAGGACCACCGGAGCCGCAGCCGACGAGCACGGCGACAAGAATTGCTATAAGTTTCCCCACAGGTTAACTGTACGTTGGACCACTACCCCATGCAATGGGCTAAAAGCCTGAGAGTTTTGGCCTCAGTCGAGAAAACCATCAACGTTCTCGGGAGTTACGGAGTATTACACTTCAGTAGTCCGATGCTAGACAGCTTCTCGATTGACTCAAACAGCGGTGTTCTGTGGATGCAGATCACGGACCCTGATGCTGCCTCGAAGTCGCAAATCACCACCCTAGCCCTTCAGGCGAAGACAGGCGACCCAGCGGCGTTCGACCGCCTGATGGAACTCGAACAGGGCCGCGTGCTGCGGATCGCAAATCGGCTACTCGTGCAAAGCGACGATACTGCCGACGCGATTCAAGAAGTCTTCTTGCGACTCTACAAGCACATCGAAACATTCGACCCGTCGCAGCACTGGGACGCCTGGATCTACCGAATCGCAGTCAATGTCTGCCGCGACATGAACCGAAAGCGGCGCTGGCGCGAACTCCTTTCTCTCGATGCTTGGCTCAAGACGGGCGGGCGACCGCCAACCACGTTGTTGCGGGCTGACGACGGTGCTGTACGAAGTGAGCGGCGAAAGCTTCTGGAAGAAGGGTTGCGTCGACTGCCTGAGAAAGAGCGTGCAGCTCTGGTTTTGCGGGATGTCGAAGGCTTGTCGGCAGCCGAAGCGGCCCAGGTGTTGGGCACGCGAGAAGCAACAGTGCGTTCGCAGGCCAGCCGCGCGAGAAGTCGACTGCGCGAGTTCTTGACGAAGCGAACCGGCGGGAGCCTATTATGACCTGCCAGAGCGTGCGGTCGATAATCGAGGCGGTCGTCGAGCGAGACGGGTCGCTACGCCGAGCCACGGCTCACATGGATTCCTGCTCGGAGTGCATGGCCTTTCTGGAAGATCTGAGAAGTGTCAAGGAAGAACTGTCTCAGCGGCCTATCGGGCTAACGGCGGAAATCCCGTTGGCGACGATTCGGGCAGAGGTTCTTGCGAAGATCGCGACACAATCACCGTGGCAGCATCGACTACGGTGGGCGGTATTGGCTTTAGTCGTTGGCGGTTCAGGTCTTGTTGGCTGGCAAGTCGGTCAGCGCGAGCCACTGCCACAGTTAACCGCTCGACTGGAGACTCCCGCGGCACCGACGTCGGCTTTTGCGGAATCGGAAGTAAGGGGAATACCCGATCTGGCCACCTCCGATGTACATCGAATTTCTCGTGAAGAACCGCCGCGCGAAGAACCGCCTGAGGTACGACTCGCAGCTGTTATGCCGCCGGACCCTGAGACCGAGCATCGCGGCGGCATCTTGTTGGAACTAGAGAGTAGGAACCCCAATGTCGTCCTGTATTTGGTGGTCGACAATCAAGGAGATTTGCCATGACTCGATGGACGCTCGTTCGCCGGATATTTATCCTCCCGCTTTGTGCGGCCTTGTACGCGGTGCCAGTGACTGCGCAGAGCCAAGAAGCGGCGAAGAGTGCCGAGCCCCAGGTTCACCGGGTGATTCATCTGAAGCACATTGGCGCGCGTGAGGCGGGTAACGTCCTGGGTCCGTTGTCCGATATTCTCACGTCAGTCTCGCCGGTGCGTGAGTTGGGCCTTGTGTCCCTGCGAGGAACCGAGAGTGCGATTCGCGAGGCGGAGAGGCTTCTGGCCGAAGTGGACGTTCCGAGGACCCCTAAGGCGACGGCGCCGAGCACAAACGTCATGCTTACGGGATTCTTTGTCGGTGCATCAGCATCTTCAGCTGCGGCTGTTCCGCAGCAACTGGAGGAAGTTGTTACGGAGTTGCGACGGTACTTCCCATACGAAAACTATGAGTTGCTTGAATCGTTCGGCGTTCGCACCCAACTCTGGGGGAAAGCCGCTCTGACGGGCTTGATGTCCTCTGACCCTGACCTCCCAGCCACCCGTTACTCGGTAGAGTTCAACCTTGGCGGAGTCGCGGACGAGGACTCCAGAAGGGTTGTGACGATTCGTGCCCTCAACGTTGAATGGCGAATGCCGGTTCAGACCGCCAGCGGTCAATTCATCTTCGAGACGCCTAGCCTAACAGCAAGCCTCGACATCCCTGAGGGCGTGACGGTGGTCGTTGGCAAGTCAGGAACGGTCGGTTCTCACAGCGGAATCTTCCTTCTCTTGCGTGCCGAGGTCGTCGACCCCTGAGCGATTCCGCTATGCTCTGGCCATGCTTCGCACCTCGCTGGTGGTCGTCTTAGCGCTGGTTCCGCATCTAGCCGCGCAGCCGAACATCTTATTCTTGTTCGCTGACGATCAGCGACCGGACACGATTGCGGCGTGGGGCAACCCGCATATTGAGACGCCTCACATCGACAAGCTCGTCGAGGACGGCTTTAGCTTTCGCAACAACTACTGTCTAGGCAGCATCGGCGAAGCGGTCTGCGCACCGAGCCGGGCGATGCTGCATACCGGCAAGGCATACTTCCGCGTACCGCTTGACATGAGTGGCCATGCGACGCTCGGCGAGACTCTCGGCAAAGCCGGATACACGACATTCGGGACTGGCAAATGGCATAACGGCACGGATTCGTGGGCGCGAAGCTTCCAGCAAGGACGCGGCATCTTCTTTGGAGGCATGGCGGACCACACCAACGTCCCGCTAGCCGAGGTCGGGGACGACGGACAGCTCTATCGCTCGCCTACTGTTCGAAAGTTCTCGACCGAGATCTTTGCCGACGCGATGATTGAGTTTCTCGAGAACTACGACGAAGACAAGCCTTTTTACGCTTACGCCGCATTTACGGCACCGCATGACCCCCGGACGCCGCCGAGGCGTTACCGCGAGAAGTACTACGCGAAGCAGTTGCCGCTGCCGCGGAACTTCATGCCGCAGCATCCCTTCGATAACGGGGCCATGATGGTGCGCGACGAGCAACTTGGAGCGTGGCCGCGTACCGAGGACGAAGTGCGTGACCATCTCGCCGAATACTACGGCATGATGACGCACCTCGACGAGCAGATTGGGCGTATCTTAGCGGTGCTTGAGGAGACTGGCAAGGCCGAGAATACCTACATCATCTACGCTGGCGACCATGGGCTAGCGGTCGGCAGCCACGGACTGCTTGGGAAGCAGAACATCTATGAGCACTCGATGAAGACGCCGCTGATTGTGAAGGGGCCAGACGTACCTGCTGGCAAGTCATCGAACGCTTTGACCTATCTGCTTGACCTCTTCCCTACCCTGCTGGGATTGGCAGACCAGCAGCCGCCATCGACTGTAGACGGTCGCAATCTAGCGCCCATTTGGAACGGCACTGCACCGAGAGTGCGCGACACGTTGTTCTTGTCTTACGGCAACTCGATGCGATCGGTCCGCGATGAGCGATACAAGTTGATTCGGTATCCACGCGTCGATGTCGATCAACTCTTTGACCTCGCGAATGACCCTGAGGAGATGAGCAATCTGGCAGGCGAGAAGGGCCAGCAGACGCGGGTTTCGCGGATGTTTGTGTTAATCCAGCAGTGGCAAGAGCGGCTCGGTGATACGACGCCGCTACGAGTATCCGACCCCGAGCCGCGCGAGATCGACATGACGGGACGCCGCCGTACGCCGGACCCCTGGCAGCCGATGTGGATCATCGAGAAGTACTTCAAAGACATTCTCTGACGGAAGGTCCCCGTCGAGGCTCACGCTTGAATCCTCCGCCCTCGCTGCGATCTGACCGAAAGTCGTCAATCCACGCTCGAATCGGCTATTCTCTTGCAATGCACCGTTTCTTACTCCTGGCCGCCCTTGTGCTATTGCCTCATTTGGCGGCTCAGCCAAACATCATCGTCTTGTTCGCTGACGATCAGCGCCCGGACACGATAGCGGCCTGGGGTAACCGTTACATCGAAACCCCAAATCTCGACAGGCTCGTCGAGCAGGGGTTTAGCTTTCGCAATACCTACTGCATGGGTAGCGCTGGCGGAGCAGTCTGTGTGCCAAGCCGCGCCATGCTGAATACCGGCAAGGCATACTTCCGCATTCCCATGGATATGTCGGGGGAAGCGACGCTTGGGGAAACGCTCGGCAAGGCGGGGTATTCAACGTTCGGAACCGGCAAATGGCATAACGGCCAGGAGTCTTGGACTCGCAGCTTTCAGGAAGGCCGGAACATCTATTTCGGCGGTATGGCGGACCACACGAATGTGCCGCTGTCAGTACTGGGTGAAGACGGTCAACTGCATCGTTCGCCCCCGAATCGCAACTTCTCCACAGAGATCTTCGCGGACACGCTGATCGACTTCTTGGAGAACCATGAGGACGACAAGCCGTTCTACGCCTATGTGGCTTTCACCGTGCCCCACGACCCCCGGACGCCGGCCACACGATATCGCGAGATGTATTACGCGAAACAGCTACCGCTGCCGTCGAACTTTTTGCCCCAGCATCCGTTTAACAACGGAGCTATGGTGGGTCGGGATGAGGAGCTTGGTGCATGGCCTCGCACGGAGTCGATGGTGCGAGACCAACTCGCGGAGTATTACGGTTTGATCACCCACCTCGACGAGCAGGTGGGCCGGATTATGGCGGCCCTCGAGAAGACCGGGAAAGCCAACAACACGTATGTCATCTACGCTGGCGACCACGGCCTCGCCGTCGGCAGCCACGGATTGCTGGGCAAGCAGAGCGTCTACGAACACTCAATGAAAACACCGCTCATCGTGAATGGGCCTAACGTGCCTGCTGGCCAGTCATCGAATGCGTTGACCTATCTGTACGACATCTTCCCCACCCTGTTGGGATTGGCCGGTCTAGATCTGCCGCAGGCAGTCGATGGACGTGACTTGGAGCCGATTTGGAAGGGAGAGGTGGAGAAAGTTCGAGATACGCTGTTCTTGGCTTACGGGACCTCGATGAGGTCCGTAAGAGACGAGCGTTACAAGCTGATCCGATATCCGCGAGTCGATCTGAACCAGCTATTTGATCTGAGTAACGACCCGGACGAAACGAGGAACCTGGCTGAAGCGGCCGATCAAAAATCGCGCGTCGAGCAAATGACTTCCCTGTTAAAGCGATGGCAAGAGGAAGTAGGTGACACGCTGGCACTGACAGTCGAGAACCCCGAACCCAAAGAGATCGACCTGACTGGCAAGAGCCGTTCACCAGATCGGTGGCAACCGATGTGGGTGATCGAAAAGTACTTCCCGGACTGGTTCTAGGCCGCCTGACTTGACAGCCCCCCTTGCCCTGGGGGAGAAGGTCAGCGCGAAAGCGTCTGGCCTCGCCGAACCACGTTGAAACGATCGACCGCAGCGACTCCTCCGCCGGAGACGCCGCGACAATTGCGTCCGCTGGCAAAAATGCTGGCGGGCATCGGCTTTACTCTCGCTATTCCATTTGACGATATTCGCAGACCGGGCTACATCGGCATTTATGATCAGGGACGCGAAATCGTTCTTGATGATGGCAGCTCACTAGCTCCTTACGTCCGGTTGAAGCGGCGGTCAGTGGCGGTGGGCGATACGACTCGCCGATCGCGCTTCTCGTTGAGGAGCTTCCTCAAAGTTTTCGGCGGGTTGGCCGGGATCGACATCGTCAGAACAAAGAGTATCACTCTCCGCTTCCCACGCCGATTCGTACCCAGCGAATACATCACCGTCACCGACATCGTCGAAGACATCCCGCGCCTGCCGATCGCCTGCCGCCAGGCGTTGCAGACTCCAGGAAGTTTTCTCATTGTGCAGACACTCAAGACGGACTCGATTGAATACCGTGTGGAGACAAAGACCGAACTCGACCTGGCGGTCCGTCGGCGGATCGCTGAAGCGGCTGCGGTGGGGTCGACTGGCTCGAACGCCGAAGCGCAGGTACGTTATCACTCCGAGCATGAGTACTCGCTGGTGCTGCAGGGGAAGACGATGACGGTGGCCTACAAGCCCTATCAGCTGCACACGCTGCGTCTCGGACGAGACGTATAGCACTCATACGGTTGGGCCTCAAGACGACCCGGCGCACAGGCTGAGCATGGTACGATAGCCTTATTCGGTATCCCGAAAGGGGCCTGTGGCGCAGCTGGGAGCGCGCTTCCATGGCATGGAAGAGGTCGAGGGTTCGAGCCCCTCCAGGTCCACCAATCTTTTCAACGACTTAGCGCCAGTAGACGGAATCTCGTGTGGCCATGTCCACACATATGTCCACATGGAAGTCTGTTTGGCCCCTGAATCCATCACTGAGTGGCACTGACTCGCACCGGCTGATACACCAACTTGTGGAGCGATTGTCTTCTGCTCTCACGACATCCTGCCTGGGCAGAATCACTTGGCAAGAGATGCCCCACAGGGCCCGCCTAAGCTTCGGATGAGCGAATCCTAGACACGCGCTCGCTAGACCGGCAGGCTGCGTTGTGAGCCTCTCTCTACCCTTTCACAGACAACACCTATTGCTGTCTCAACCGCTGGATCTGCTGAAATCGAATTATTTGTCCAAGGGGTCCGGGGGGTGGGGGTCGGTTTGGGTGTATGTACAGACCGGGCGGAAGGGTAACAGGTTAGACCGGGCGGATAGGTAACACCATGGCGAGATGCCATGGAAGGAGACCTATCCGATGGAAGAACGCAAGAGATTCATTGAAGACTGGCTGCGAGCGGGGGCGGCGACGAACGTGGCGGCGCTGTGTCGACTCTACGGGATCAGCCGCAGGACCGGATACAAGTGGTTAGAACGCTTCCGTCAAGGCGGTTGGCCAGAGCTGGAAGACCGCTCGCACGCGGCACACCGTCAGCCCGGTCGGATACCCGAGTCGGTCGAGCGACGAGTGATAGAAGCGCGTCGGCAGCATCCGAGTTGGGGGCCGAAGAAGCTCAGGGCCTGGCTGGAGTCGAAAGAGTCACAGACAAGCTGGCCAGCGGCGTCGACGATCGGCGACGCGCTGAAGCGAGCCGGACTCGTTCGCGGGCGCAAGCGGATGCGGCGACTGGCCGAAGCGGCACCCAGTCCGTTGCGCGAACCCGAAGCGCCCAACGACCTCTGGACGATCGACTACAAGGGGCAGTTTCGCACCGGCGACGGCGTGCTGTGTTATCCGCTAACGGTCGTCGACGGATATAGTCGTTTCCTGCTCAACTGCACCGCACACGTGGGCACATCCTACGCCGAGGCCCGCCGAGGCTTGGAGCGGTTGTTTCTGGAGCGCGGGCTGCCACGAAGGATACGCTCAGACAACGGTTCGCCGTTCGCCTCCATCGGCACCGGACGCTTGAGCCGGTTGAACGTCTGGTGGCTGAAGCTGGGCATTGCGGTGGAGCGCATCGAGCCGGGCAAGCCGCAGCAGAACGGTCGCCACGAGCGGCTACACCGCACGCTCAAAGCCGAGACAGTGAGACCTCCGGCTGGCGATCGTCGCCGACAGCAGCGCCGCTTCGACCTCTTTCGTCATGAATACAACCAAGAACGTCCGCATGAAGCGTTGAGACAGCGGCCCCCGGCGGCGTTCTATGCACCAGCAACACGCGCCTATCCCAGCGAGCTTGCTGATCTGGATTACCCGGGGCACTGGGAGCGCCGACGAGTGCGCCACGACGGACGCATCAAGTTCCTCGGCGAGAAGTACTTCCTGAGTGAAGCGTTGGCTCGCGAGTTGGTCGGGCTAGTCGAAGTGGACGAAGCCATTTGGCAGATCTGGTTCGGTCCGGTGGAACTCGCCTTGTTCGACGCCGCCAACCGCGTACTGTGGCCGCTCGGCTCGGCAGTCAGTGGCCCCCGCGGGGGCCACTGACCACCGCCTATACTGTTACCCATCCGTCCGGTTTAGAGTGTTACCTATCAGACCGGTCGTTCATGTACCTGGTCTCAGATTTTTTTATTTTGAAAATCTGGGATTGGAGAGGTGTGTCATTTGGGTGGCCTCGCCTAGAGCGCTTCAGTACGCAATGCAGAAAGACCTACTGAGTTACGAAACCATTCTCATCCCGCTCGCGTCTTCTTGACCACTCAACCTCGTCACCGATACTCAGCAGCTCAGTCCGCACCCGCTGCCCCTCATCGCTGTGAGGGTCGATGCCTAGAAACGCCAACAGACGGCCCTTCTCAGTTGGCATCAGCATGTCCGCCACAGCCCGCGAGCAGTGCTCGTTCTCCCGTCCTGCCTGCAGCATCGAATCGAACCTTTTATCCTCTGGCAGGTAGCGCAAGTTAGACGCCATCAGCACTGCCGCGACGATCAACCGCACGTCTATCAGCAGCGAAGCCACCCCTTCCAGTCGCTTGTCGCCGTCGCTTGATTCAGTGACGGTGAATCCATCGAAGGCCAGGAACTCCGGGAAGTCCTCGAAGACGATGTGCGGGTTGCCTGGCTTCGATTTCTTCGGGTGGCCCTGCCACGCCTTCAGTGCTTGCAGTGCCTGAAGAACGGGTTTGGCCCGCCCGATTGGGTAGCCTGAGTCCGCAAGATACGAGCAGAGAATCGCCGCTCCAGCGTCTTGCGGCTCCCATGTGGTTGTTTTGCCTCGTCCGCGTTCAACGGGGTTTGACGGCACAACGAGGCCCGTCGCCTTCCAGTTGGCCAGCCTTTTCTGGTCCCGCCCGGTGATCGTCTGAACGTCTGCAGAGGTGAATTGTATGCCCACAACCTACAGTAACACTAAAAACACTCATCTGTTAAGTGTTATGTCGCTATTAATGCGTCCTGCACCGGAGCCGCCTAGCTCATGCGGGCAGCGTCCGTCCTCTTGGCGAACCGTTGGATGTTGTTGACACCATCATCGAAAGATATCCCAGGAGGCCGTGGATCTCGCGACCGACTACGGTTGTCGCGTCGTCAGTCGTGGGAAGCTTGGCCGCCCCGTCAGGTCGGCGAGTCATCGAAGAGGCCAATTGTACTAGTTGAGGGCTTGCCAGAGTCCGGCGAAGTCATCGGTCCAGGCGAGAATCGCAGTGTTGTTTGTAGAGTCGGTGGCTGCCTGCACGCGCGGATGTTCAAGGAATCTACGGTTTTTAGTGAGTAGCATCCAGACAGCGGCGTAGGCTCCATCTTCAGAACCAGACGAGGAGATGCGGATCGACTGTAGGCCGAGGCGTTGAGCAATTCCGTTGACGACCGGTGACAGATCGAGAAAGCGATTGGTGATGTGGAAGGCGAGAATGCCGTCTTCTTTTAGGCGTTGACCATAGACGTCCGCCGCTTCGGCGGTGAGGAGGTGCATGGGGATAGATCCGCTGGAGAAGGCGTCTACGGCGAGGAGGTCGAAGCGGGTGGCTTCTCCGGCCTGGATCTCTTCTTCGAGACGCATGCGGGCATCGCCGGTGACGATTTCGATATCGGCGAGTGAATCGGCGAGATAGGTGAAGGAATCGCGGGCGACACCGATGACTTGGGGATTGAGTTCGTAGAAGCGGAAGGTGTCGTTGTCTTGCCCGTAGGCGGCCATGGTGCCAGCTCCGAGGCCGACAACGGCAGCGTAGAGGCGGTTCTTGGTCTGGCGGTTGGGATGGAGATCGAATGCGAGCTCAATGCCAGTGCCGCGAGCGTAGTAGGTCGTGGGTTCGGTCGAACGGGCGGGGGTGAGGAACTGGGTCCCGTGTTTGGTACGACCGTGGGTCAGGATGAGAGTGCGGTCTAGGCCCTCACCTGCCTCGCTGACGCGGAGGACCCCGTAGAAGTTGCGCATGGTCTCGTTCACGGCAGGGTCTTTGGTGGCGGCTACATAGCCCTGGAGGAACAGTGCGACGGTAACGGCAAGGGGAGGAACGAAGAAAACGGTGGGCTTGGAGGTGTCTGGCCGCCAGCCAGAAGTGAGCCAAATGGCGATGATGGCGATACCGGCACCCGCGAGCGTGACGGGATACTCCCAGTAATCGGAAAAGATGCGGGGAGCGATGAGGGCGACGAAAATGCCGCCTAACGCGCCTCCGGCTGCCATCCAGAGATAGAACCCTGTCGCCTCGGTGGCGACTGGCTTGGCGGCGGCGAGTTCGCCGTGGCAGACCATGCAAGCAACAAAGAGAACACCGCAGTAGAGCGCGATCTGTGCACCGATGGGCAGGCGGCCACCTGCAACTAGGGCTACGGCTGCCACCTCTATAGCCAGCGCAAGGAGATAACTAAATACCTTTCTGCTGTACCAGCTGTCACTCTCAAAGCAGAGGATGAATGTAAGTAAGTAGATCGTCAGAGGAAGAACCCAGAGGAAAGGGACGACGGCGATCTCTTGCGACGTCTGGATTGTTGTCGCGACGAGGAGAGCGGAACCGATGGCGGAGAGTGCCAGCCAAGAAATCTTAGCGGATGTGCTTTGCGGAGCAGATTGTTCGATGGCCGATTGGGTAGCCGGGGCCTTGCTCATCTGCCAGGCGCAGTACCCGCAACAGAGTGCAAACGCGGCGTAGGTCAGGCTCCAGACAAGGCTTTGCTGGTCCAGGCGCAGCAGCGGTTCCACAACGATCGGGTAGCTGATGAGGGCCAGTAGGGAGCCAGCGTTGGAGACCGCGTAGAGGCGGTATGCGGTCCGTGTAGGGTACAGGTCATGGAACCAGCGCTGCACCAGCGGTGCAGTGGCGGCCAGCGTCATGTAGGGCAAGCCCGCCGATACAGTCAGCAGCGCCAAGATATGCCAGGTGGGGTCGCCCTCGATCGTGCGCTTCCAGACATCCGCATTGGGGGCGATGGGAAGCACGAGCAGTGATACGCCCAGAAGAGTGAGGTGTACGATTCGCTGTCTTGCGGGCGTGAATGCCGTGACGAGCCAGTGGGCGTAGGCGTAGCCGCCTAGGAGCAGCAACTGGAAGAACAATAAGCAAGTTGTCCAGACGCCGGGACCGCCTCCGAACCAGGGCAAAATGTAGCGACCGAGGATCGGCTGCACTTGGAAGATCAGCAAGGCGCCGAGGAAGACGGTAATGACAAAAGCGGGCATTGCTGGGGCGAAAGGAAGGGTCCGGACGCGGCGCCCGGGCCACACTGGACCATGCTAGCAGGGCTTCTAGTTGGGGCTATAGGGCGTTGAAGCTGAGTTGTTACAATGCGAACGACACCGCTACTTGCGGGAGCTGTGAACAGGTCTTCTACGTGTGAGGGTGCACCAGCTTGCCTCGAAAACACTCTTTGATAAATTTCGACGTTCACTAAGCCGAGCATTGGGACTGCCATGGATAACAGGCCGATGAGATGAGTAACTTCCTATATTGGAAATGTAGGAAACAACCCTTTTCAGGGGTCAAAGGACCTGATTTCCCCGTCCGATTGCTGCACCCCAACATCCTGCCAACGATGTCCCTAGAAGCCTCAGAGCCGGTGTCTGGACCTCTAGAACCAGCCATCCAAATGACGCATCGAACACTCTCTCAAGTGCGGCAGGGCTGAAAAGGTGTACTCTGCACTACCGAACTTGTACCCGATGTGCCAGTTCGACTGTCCAGTCTAAACTTTCTCACTCCGTCCAGTGATCACCTGCCTGCCTGAAATGACGCAATGACACATGGCTAGCTGACAGGTTTCTCACCGACTGAATTCACGCCAAGATGCGCTATTTGCGCCTGATCGTCCCTTGGCCATCGTGCTTGGAGCTGCCGCGATCGTTCTATAAGTTACTGAAATAAAAGAACTCTAGAGCCAATAGGACACATTGGACCCTTCAAATGTAGGATGTGTCACGCTCACCCGATCCACGCCATTCCGACCACCCTCACAGTCCGATCCGCCCCTCTAGAACCCCTCTCTAAGCCACCCCCTGGCCGTCACACAGCCATTCCCAGCCAGAAACCGCACATCTGGCCATCGCTAGGTAGGTGCTATTTGGCGTGGTTAGTCCTTGGGAGAGGGGTTCCATTAGGGGTTCCACTAAATCACCGGCTTTCGAGGGGCGTCCAACCAGACCAGCCAGTGTTATCAGTTAGTTGGCGTCATGCGGACGCGTTTTCGCGCTTCCATGGCATGGAAGAGGTCGAGGGTTCGAGCCCCTCCAGGTCCACCAATCTTCTCAACAACTTAGAGCTTCTTGATTACGCCCGTCCTGGGCTAGGCCCACGGGAATATCCACGTGAACATCTCAGGAGGCGGCACTTCGTGCGGCTTGCTTCACCTGTGGGGGCGTTGCTTCCGAGAATTCCATTCTCGGACCTAACCTGCCACGGCTAAGGCAAACTGACGAAAGACAGTTCCTCAATCGAGCGCTTACTTCGAGCGGATGTATTCGTCGAGGAACGTGGTGACGATCTTGTTGCTGTGCTCGTCGTAGAACCGCGGGCCACCATGCGCAGCACCATAGAGAACTTCAAAGCTCACCGGTAGACCATGGGCCTCGTACTCTCCATTAAGCTCGTGCGACTGGTTGATCGGCATCTGCGGATCTTGATCCCCGTGTAAGAGCAGCAACGGAGGATCAGAGTTGTCGACGTGGAACAAGGGACTCGCGAGCTTTGCCAGTGTAGGATCGACCTCGGGCTGGGCTCCGAGAAGCAGTTGGAGCGCTGGAATGCGCACGCCGAGTCCGTGTGGAGTCGATTGCCTCAAGATGGACAGGAAGTTACTCGCTCCGTAGTAATCCACGATTGCCTGGATATCCGAAGATTGATCACGGTGGTCGCCGATATCGCCTTCCAACTCTTTGTGGCCATTCGTGACGCCTACAAGCGCAGCCAAGTGCCCCCCCGCGGAAGAGCCGGTGATGGTAATCGCGCTCGAATCGTAACCGTACTCGCCCTGCTTCGCTCGAAGGAAGCGAATAGCAGCCTTAATATCGTGAATCTGCGCCGGAAACCTAGCAATCGGACTGAGTCGATAGTCCACGCTAGCCACTGCAAAGCCTTGGTCAACGAGGCCGGTTAGCGGCATGCTATCTTTGCTGCCGTTTCTCCAAGCGCCGCCGTGGACATAAACAAGCAGCGGAGCTTGGTCAACGCCGTTGGGCAGGTACAGATCGAGAAGAAGTGCATGATCGCCAGCTTGCGCGTAGCGAACATCGGTGATCTTGCGAAAGTCCGAGCCATGGCCATTGAGAATCGCGCATGAGGCGAGCAGCAATGCAAATCGGGCGAACGAGGTCGTGAAAAGTCGACGATCCATTAGGTTATTTAGCTGCGTCATTAATACTGGCCCTTGACATCTTCCGGCTCGACATAGGTCGACACGTTCGCCTCTTCCATCACTTTGACGAACGCAGCAGCCGTCTCGGGCGACGCCCGCAGGTTTCCACCACGATGGACGCCTGTCGCAATCCGAAGCGGTGTCCAGCCGAGATTATTCTTGGTGTTCCAAATATTGATATCTGCTCCGGCTGCCGCCAGCAGGGCTACCGCTGCTGCCTTGTGCTTGTACGCGGCACCATGCATGGCCGTTTCGCCGTTCGAGTCGACCGCATTCAGATCCAGGCCAAGACTGATGGCGAATTTCACCGCTTCAGCCACTGCCTCTGGGGTTCCCGCATCCTCTTCTGGAGCGCGAGTTCCAAGGCCTGCAGCAACCATGAGTGGCGTCGTGCCGTCTTCGGTCGTGATTAGAGGATTGGCACCCAGTTCTATCAGCAACTTCATGAGCTCGGCATCCGCAGTGCGAGCCGCCGCGAGGAAAGGGGTTGCTCCCACCGTATTTAGTGAATGGGACCCGGCCCTCGATCGGCGAGTCATCTGGAAATCAATATCCGCTCCATGCTCCACGAGTTCTCGTACCAACTCTAGGCTTTCCATGGTTCCTGAACCTTCAGGCGCAGGGTCGTTGCTTCCGACACCAGGCTTACGGACCCAACTGATCGTGTGCAGCGGACCCCAGCCAGGACCAGCAGCGTTTGGGTCGGCACCTCGATCAAGGAGTATCGACGCCAGATCGAAATGAGCGTTGGCAACCGCTAGGTCGAGAGCGCTTGTGCCTTTCTGACTATTACGCTCCGACTCCGCACCATCCGGTGGCCCGGGGCTGCCGCGACGTCTGCGGGGAGGCAGTGTCTCATTGATGTCTGACCCGGCATCTAGCAGAGTGCCCACGACATCGACGTTGCCTTGCCTGATCGCGAAGAGATACGGCGTGAAGCCAGCCTTCGAGCGCACGTCGCGCTGAGCGCCAGCTTCAAGGAGCGCTTCCACGGCTTCAACGTGGCCTTCACCAGCAGCCCACATTAGAGCGGTCTGCTCTCGCCAACTCTCTTTCGCGTCGACATCGGCACCGTGTCGCACGAGTGCTTCGACCGCGTCCCCGCGACCGGTCCGAGCGGCAGTCATGAGAGCTGTTTCGCCTTCGCCCACCACGGTATTGGGATCGGCTCCTGCCTCGGCCAGCGTGTCGATCATCTTGGCGCTGCCATTCCGTGCCGCAAGCGTGATCGGGGCCACGCCATAGCGATTGATCGCGTTCACGTCTGCGTCCGCCTGTATTAGTGCCCGAGCGGTCTCAAGGTCATTCCAGTGAGCCGCCCAATGCAGTGCGGTAGAACCATCGGCGGCACTCCCGCTGACGCTGCCGCCTTGGGAAATCAGAGCTCGGACGGTCGCACCATCATTCGCTATCGCGGCGGAGACGACAGTCACTTCGCGGTCAACGGCACCAAACAGAGACGCTGAGGCAAGAACCCAAATGAGGGTCGCCGCGGAGACGCACGAACGAATCATTTTCAAACGAAATCGAACCATGACACACCCCTTCTAGAGCGAGAGCTCTTCGATGCGACCGCTGCTATCGCCGAATGAATCGAGGTGAACGCCGACCTTATCGAGAAGCGTCAGATGAAGATTAGCCAGCGGCATTGGCTCGTCGTACTTGACGTGCAGTCCGCCCTTCATTTTGCCTCCGGCTCCGCCAGCCACCACAATCGGCAGATTGGCATGATCATGAACGTCCGGGTTGCCCATGCCGCTACCGCATACCAGAATGGAATTATCCAGAAGAGTTCCGTCGCCGTCAGGCATGGAGCTTAGCTTTTCAACGTAGTAAGCGAAGAGTGAGACGTGGAGGGCGTTAATCTTGGCTAGTCCGGCTAGCTTCAGCGGATCGTTTCCGTGATGAGATGTCGGGTGATGGGGCTCCGACACGCCGATCTCCGGGTAGGTGCGGTTGCTTGTCTCCCGGGCTAACTGGAAGGTGGTCACGCGAGTGATATCTCCCTGGAAAGCCAGCGCCTGCAAGTCAATCATCAGCCTGGCGTGATCCTGATAGGCGGCCGGCACGCCAACCGGACGATCCAAGTCCGGCAGCGACGATTCCATCGTCTGCTGCTCAGCGGTTTGGATACGGCGCTCGACTTCGCGCAACGAGCTCAGGTACTGGTCTACCTTGAGCCTATCGTTCGCCCCGAGTTCGCGGTTGAGCCGAGCCATATCCTCGCCAACCCAATCAAGGATGCTGGCGTTCTTCTGCAATTGCTCGCGGCGCTCCTCCGCGCTGCCGCCCTCTCCGAATAACCGCTCAAACGCGATTCGCGGGTGGGCAATTATCGGCAGTGGTGTCGTCGGTGAGGACCAGGACAAGTTGTTCTGGTAAACACAGGCAAATCCGTTGTCACAGTCGCCGACCGTGGTGAGGAGATCCATGGCCAACTCGAGAGAGGGCAGGACGGTCTCCCTGCCGATCCTTTGAGCTGCAATCTGGTCCGCAGTGGTCGCCAATTCGTAGTCAACGCCTTCAGTCATCTTGGCCTTGGCCGTGCTAAGGAAGCCAGCATTCGCCGTGGCGTGATTACCCGCCGAGTAGGCATTCTTGTTCTCAAGATTCGTGACGACCGTGAGCTGATCCTTGAACGGTTCAAGCGATGCCAGCGTTGGTGACAACCGTCGCATCGGGCCTGCTTCGCCAGCTGGTGTCCACTCCGCGATGTTGGAGCCCATCGGAATGTAGACGTAGCTCAGCCGAGGTGTCGGAGCCGCCGGGGTCTTCGCCAACGCGGTCATTGACGGAATCATGGCATCAAGCAGCGGCAAGGCGACTGCGGCCCCGCCCATACCCCGCAAGAAAGTACGGCGAGGGAGCGATTTCTTAGTAATGATCATTGTGACAACCTCATCTGAAACGGATTCCTATTCACCACGGGCTGCAACATGGCCCGCCGGACGACCTACTTCCTGCGACATCCTCATCTGAAACGGAGTGCTATTCACGAGGCCTATTACGATAGCCGAAAAGCGGTAATCGTCTTTAGCAGACTCTCGTACAATGCCCCGCACTGCGGGCATATCGTACTGCTCAAGACCTCGCCCGAGAGCGTAAGTCAGCAGCTTTTCACTTGCAGTCGAAACGAAAAATTCCGGCCGCTTCAGCAGGGCCTCGCGGAACGTGGCGGGTCCATCGAATGGACTGCCATCGGGAAGTGTCCCCGACGCGTCCACGGCGACGCCATCGTCATAGTTACGCCACCGTCCGATCGCGTCGTAGTTTTCAAGTGCGAAGCCCACCGGATCCATGGTGTTGTGGCAGGTCGCGCAAGTCGGATTCTCGCGATGCGCAGCGAGCATTTCGCGACCTGATAGCTTTTCCCCGGCTGGCTGCTTCTCCTTTAACGGCGGAACACCCGGCGGCGGCGGTGCGGGAGGTGTACCCAGAATATTTGTCAAGATCCACTTGCCGCGCACTACAGGCGAGGTCCGATTGGCGTACGACGTTACAGCGAGGATACTCCCGTGGCTGAGCAACCCTCCGCGGTTGCTACCAGCGGGGAGATCGACGCGCCGGAAATGGCTTCCATAGATGTGAGGAATGCCGTAGTGCTTCGCCAGCCGCTCGTTTAGGAACGTGTAGCGTGCATCGAGCAGTTCCACGATGGGTCGATCTTCACGGATGACGGTCTCAAAGAGTAATTCGGTCTCCCTCCGAAACGCGTAGCGCAGGTTTTCGTCAAAGTCCGGAAAGATCCTCCGGTCGGGGTTGACGGCGGCAAGGTTGCGTAGATAGAGCCATTGGCCAGCGAAGTTGTCGACGAGCGACTGCGATCGTGGGTCGGCCAACATGCGTCGAATCTGACGCTCAAGAACCTCCGGCTTGCGGAGGTCGCCGCGCTCGGTGACGTCCAGCAACTCGTCATCTGGAATGCTACTCCACAGAAAGAACGACAGCCGTGAGGCAAGGTCTACATCCGAAACCTGATACGGTTCGCCCGGTGCTAGGCCAGCGGGGTCTTTCTCAATTCGAAATAGGAAATTCGGACTGACGAGCAACGCTCGCAATGCCATTTCTATGCCACCGGCGAAGCCGCGCTCTGGTTTGCCTTGTTGGTAGAACTCAAGCAACTCGTCGACCTCGCCAGCCATTACCGTGCGACGATACGCACGGCGAACGAGTTGAGACATGATCTGCTCGGCGCAGGCGTCCTCTTCAGATGCCAGTGTTGGCTGGCAACTAAAGACACGGCGGCGGCTTGGTGTATCACCCGGTCCAGCGGCATCGTACGGCCCGGTGACGGAAATGCTGTAGACGGCTGGTTGGGCACGCGCATGGCGGTCCGAATTAAAGCGCGCCAAATAGGGCTGTCGCTCGGTTTCGAGCAGCGCCGCGCTCTTCTTTAAGAACGTCGCGGTGATCTCGTGCGGTCCCGCCGTTACGGGCATGCGTATGAATAGGTGCTTGTCGACCTCTGTGTGGTCGCGCGTCTCCGGTCGAATGACTGGGAACAGCCCAATGCGTTTACCGTCGAGAGCGAGTTCAGCTTCAAAGGGTGCCCGCAACCCTTCAATCGACTCGTTGCGGTCACGAGTGAGAGCCATGCGAATTTCGTATTCGCCGTCAACTGGAAACGTGTGGTTGTACACTGTACCGCCGCGCGTGCCGAACGGCAGGCCCTCGGCGTGCTGTTCTTGAGTTACGTCCGGTGGCACAAAGGTGATTTCGCCACCAGGAGAACGCAGCGGTCCACCCACGGCTAGGCGGCTGATCTTGCGCGCCGCTGTGAGGTAGCCCTCCAACAATATGGGCGACAACTCGCCTACTGTGATGTTGTCGAAACCGTTGCTGCTCTCGTCGCGAGGCAGCGCGGACGATACGTCAACGTCTAGCGCAAGGAGATCCCGGATCGCGTTGCTGTATTCCGCCCGGTTTAGGCGCCGAAATGTTGCAGTACGACCGGCATTGACGTTCGCCGCGGCATCCGCGTCGAGCGCACTGACGAGCGACTCGACTACCGCGTCGTAGGTGCTCTCATCGGGACGCGGCATTCCGGGCGGCGGCATATCGCGCCGCGTCAATTTCTTGATGACGGCCTGCCAGGCTTCGGGGTGCCGGGCCGGATCGCTGGGGTCCAATTCGTTAAGCGCGAGGCCAGCTGTTGCCGCATTCGTGTTGTGGCACACCTGGCAGTACTGTTCCAGGACTGCCTCGGTTGACTCCGCAGCCGTTGCCAATCCGGCGAATGCTGCAATACCCACCGCAACAAGATGAAGAACAGGGACCTTTAGATACATACGTCAGTAGTGTAGGGCGCGGCGCCTTGGACGGCAAGGACTACTACGGCGACTCACACCGTTCGTAACCATCTAGCCTGGTACTCGGTACCGTTCGTAACGTTCTCAACGTGCAACCACTGATAACGCGGTACTAAGCCCGACCAGCGGCGGACGCCAACCGGCGTCAGTACGAGTACGAGAACGAAAAGGGCGGGGCCGTTTGGCCCCGCCCACGGTTTATGTTTACTCAGCAGCCTAGGCCGTTGAGCGGTTGGTTCATGATGCGCCGTGGCGCATTAGAACGTGATCCGAGCACTCAATTGCATATTGCGCATGGTGCGCGCATTATCGAGGGTTCCAAAGTCGCTTCCTCGATCGACCCGACCGCCGAGAGACGAGAGGTTGACATGATTCAACGAGTTGAACGCGTCAGCCCGAATCTGCAGCCGAACCGACTCTGCGATTTGGAAGTTCTTAGCAATGGAAAGGTCGATGGTCCATCGCCCGGGACCGCGAACCAATCCCTTGCCTGCGTTGCCCGGTCGGAAAGCGACACCGCCGACCTCCATCACCTCCGCGAAAGAATCCTTGTTGAGGTACTGCACGTCTTGGTGACCAAACGGCCGGGTGGAATTGGCCACTTGTCCGTCCGGCGCGTATAATTCGCCACCGATGTAATCGGAGCGACACGCCCACTGGTTGGAACAGCCTTGGCTTATGTTGGTCGGCGTACCGGTCGCTCCGGCATAGATGGTGCTGATCTGCCAGCCGCCAACGATGGCACGTAGTGGTGCCGAGAGACTCTCGAATCTCGGAAGCTCGTAAATCAGGTCGGCTACGGCACGATGGGTCGTGTCGAATCCAGTCACTGATTTCTCGCCCGAGAGGTCGAAGAAGTCCTGAGTGCCCGATTGGGCATCGGTTCCGTAGTAGACGCCGACATCACCGCCGGTGTAAGCAATCGTCTTGCCCCAAGTGTAGTGGAAGTCAAACGACAAGCGGTTCGTCATCCGCTTACGCACTGAAGTTTGCAGCGAGTGATTCATCACACTCTCGCCCATGTCGACGAAATAGGGACCACCCGGAATAATTAGCGGGTTCGGCCGGATGCCGGTCTCACGATCGGCTAGATTAAACCGGCGGTGCATCGGGAATTTGACACCCCGAATTCCTACGTATCCGATCTCAAACATGAGGGAGTCGTTGAGTTGGCGCTGAATGTTGAATTGATAGTTGATCGTGTAGGGATTCTGGAGGTCGGGCGTGATCAACGAGAACACGAGTTCCGTACCTCTAGCCTGGACGTCAGCCAGCGAAATCGGGCGGACATCTTGATTGGTCATTGGGAACTGTATACCAATCGCCTTAGCCTCGCTAGTGGCATAAGTGATGCGGAACGGAATGTCCGGTCCGGCCGTGCTTTGCCTCAGCAGCGCCGGGACTTGCGCGGCAAACATGATGCCGACACCGCCTCGAATAACGGTCTTTTGGTCGAGTTCGTAAGCGAACCCGATTCGCGGACCAATATTTACCCAGCTGTCATTCTCGATAGGATTATCAAATGAGCGCCTGGCTCCGAAGGCGAACTCCGAGAAGTCGGCTCCCGCAGGAAGTTCCAGGTTCTTGTTCGTAACGTCGACGTCTCCGGTCTGCGTCACCACGTTGTTGGAATAGAAGTCATAGCGAGCGCCGATGTTCAGCATCAGCTTACTGTTGACGCGCCAATCGTCCTGTACGAATCCGCCGATTTCATACTGGCGGCCGTTGTGGGGTCCGTTAGAGCCGAACGAGAAGACCGCACCGTCGGTGATGTTGGACCGCATCAGGTCGAAGCCGTCCCCGGTGTCCCAGATGTGGCGTACGTTCTCTGGGTTGGTTCGCGAACCGCCGTACCAAACCATGCGGCCACCAAACTTGAGCGAATGGTTGCCTTTGATCAGGGTGATCTTCTGATCATAGGTGTACGTGTTTCCGATCATATTGAACACTTCGGCGCTTCCCGCGTTGAAGTCCCCCCCCGGAAGGTTGTCCAGGCGGATACGAGGAGCGCGATGTTGCCATGGGGTCGTCTCCTCACCTTGGGCGGCCGGAAACGTGAAGTAGTTGTCTAGTCGGTCCATATCCGCGTGGTTGTGGCCAAAACGCGTTTCAGAGACCCAGTTAGAACCTGTGTGGGTGTACTGGCCCGTGTGACGATCCGTCGCGTAGATGTACTCACGATCGTTGGCCCCGTTGAGGTTGATCCTGGGATCGATGCCGATCGGACGGTTACGCGTGTAGGTGTAAGAGAGTTGGCCGCTGTCGGTGGGCCGATAGTCGCCTCGGATAATGACGTGATTCTCGGTTCTCTCCCGTGACCCAATTCCCTCGAAGTCTGATTGGTATATGTTGCCTGCTATAGGGTTAGTCCCCTCAGGGAGAGTATCCAACAGCGTCTTCATTTCTGGCTCTGGCCTCGCGTCGAGCATTATCTGCCGGAGCAGCGGGGTGGGCACTTCATCGCTGATTCCTGTGGAAGAGTACTCGCGATAGCCCTCGTAGACACCAAAGACGAACAGTTTGTTCTTGACGACCGGTCCGCCGATCGAGCCGCCGAACTGATTGAAAACCAGTTTGGGCTTATCTCGCTTCGTTCCGTCGGCGTTGACTTGGCTGGTGAACGGATGGCGGGCGTCGAATACTTCGGATCGGTAATTGTTGAAACCGCTACCATGCCATTGATTGGTGCCCTGCTTGCTAATCAGGTTGATCGTGCCGCTGATGACGCCGCCGTTTTCAGCCTTCATCACACCACGCATGATCTGGACTTCTTCGACAGCCTCGATGCTGACGACGTCCATGTAGTTACGACCGCCATATTGCTCCAGTGCGCGGCCTTCTGATGGGTTCGAGTTGGCGTCGGTGCCGTTGACGGTAACGCCAGCACCACTCTTGCCCATGCCGTTGATGCGCAGGCCGCCGCCGCCGGTATCCACACCGGTAGAGAGCCTGAGGATGTTGGTGATGTTGCGACGGCCCAGCGGTAGTTCGCTGACCTTCGCGTTGTCGATGCTCTCGGTCTGCTCCGAGGCTTGGGTTGAAATCAGTGGCGGTGCGCCTTCGACGGTTACCGTCTCGGTGATTGCGCCGACTTCTAATGTGTGCTGCTGGCGAATGTTTTGTGAAGCCGCCAGCGTGATTCCGGTGGCCTCGTAAGCCTTGAAGCCAAGCGTTTGGATGCCCAGCGTATAGGTCCCGGTCGGAAGTACGCTGAATAGAAAGTCGCCGTCAGCTCCTGACTGCGTGTTGTAGATCAGACCAGTATCGTCATTGGTCAGAGTGACCTCAGCACCCGGAATGACCGAGTTGCTTGTGTCTTGGACTGTGCCCGACAGGTTCGCTGTCGTGACCTGCGCCCAGGCGATTGAAGCCGAAAACAGCAACACTGCAAGTGCCGCTACTCCGCTTAACCTCTTGAATCGAAAAAGTATCATAGATACCCCTAATTTCCCTTTACCCTCACCTGTTGTCACCATCCGTCGGTTGGACCCATTCCACACCCGATCGGTCCTGTGTTCACATCACTAGCGGCGACTCCGCGCACAGGCTCGCATCATCGCCGCATCCCTCAACTTCCTTTCGCCGTCGTACCGTCTGGGCTATATCCCATAGCCGCAGACAGCTCTGCGGCGGCCCTCTTGACGGCCTCGGACCGCACAGACATCACGCTCGGGCCTAAACGGTTGGCCGGGCCCGCGATGCTCAGCGCCGCCTTAACCCTGCCGGTCTGATCGCGAACCGGAGCGCCAATGCACTTCAGTCCGTACTCGTTCTCCTCGTCGTCAACCGCGAAGCCTTGCCGCCGCACCTTCGCCAACTCTCGGGCCAGCTCCTTCTCGGTGGAGATCGTGTTTGTGGTGGAGCTCGTCAGTTCGCGGCTGCTCAGGAAGAGCGCCAACTCGTCAGAATCGAGATCCGCCAAGAGACATTTACCTAACGATGACGAGTGGGCGCCGGTCCATACGCCGACGGTAGAGGGCGTACGCAGCGTCTTGGGACTCTCCACCGCCGAGAGCGAGACGACGACGCCGTCTCGCAGGATACCCAGGTGGGCCGTCTCGCCCGTCTCAGTGACTAGTCGCGTCAGATAGGCTGCCGCGTGGGTGACCAGGTCGTCCGCATTGCTGGCCTTGTGCCCTAGCTCTACCAGCTTGACACCCAAACCATACTTGCTCGTCAGCGGGACCCGACGTACATAAGATCGCCGCTCAAGCGCGGACAACAGCCGATGCACCGTCGACTTGCTGAGACCTAGGTCGTCAGTGATCTCCGAGAGCCCGAGTTCTGGACCATTATTGGCCAAACATTCGAGAATGTCACACGTGCGATCCAATACCTGCACCCCTGACTTCGACACACTCTCCCTCACGGCGCGACACCTTCAACCTCATTCAGCATATGGAACGCCAAGTTCATAGTATGGAATGATTACGATCTGTACGTTAGCGTCTGACATTGGGCTCAAACAACGTTACGAACCGTTTGAGACGTGTATTGTGTTCCAAAAGCCAAACGAACTCTTGAGACGATCCCCTCCATCTAGGTGTAGTGCTTCTTCAGAAGCCCTGATTGGCGCCCAATGCAAGATGCGCTGGTGCGACGTAATTGGGTCAAGGCCGCACCTGGTCTTCGACACCGGCACTCGCATCGCCATCGCAACATCGTTCTCATTTTGCACGGCGACCGTCGCATCACAACCCGCTCCTTCATAGCCAACACCTTTAGCGGCATTGGGTATTTGGGACGCCCGGTTCAAATCGTGGCACACTTTCATGTAAACCTTTCCGCCTGATGTCGGCTCAAACAACGTTACGAACGGTCGCAAACGGCGGATATGGGCTAAGAGTTAGCTAGATGTTTGAAGTGTTACGTCACATCTGACTTTCGGTTGGAGCTAGCCGAGCGGTCCGTTGACGGGAGACTCTGGAACGAGTGTGTGCCGGTGCATCATGTTTAGCCACCCACGCTGAGTGGTGGCCTTAGGGCCAGCTACTCCCGTGAACTGGACCAAACCTCGAGCGAGATAGGCTAAACTGCATCTGGATCGATTAAGCTGAAGTCTCACGAGCAGGGCGCGGCGCCGCGCTGGAGTGTCTGATCGGATTATGTATAGCGGTAACTTCACGGAGCAGGCCATTCGGGATCAGCTTGAGCGGGTGGTTCAAAGCAACTCGCTCAAGCGCTCGCGTCGGCTCCCGCAGTTTCTGCGGTACATCACGGAACTCACGCTTGCGGGCGAAGAATCGAAGATCAACGAGTACCTACTCGGCGTAGATGTCTTCGAACGGGGTTCAGACTACAACGCCGCCGAAGACTCTATAGTGCGACGCCAAGCTCACGCGCTTCGGCACAAACTTGGCGAGTACTACGGAGCGGAGGGAAAGCTAGATCCAATCCTCATCGAGATGCCACTTGGGCACTACGTCCCTATTTTCAAGTCGAATGATCAGGCCGCGAGCGTGGCGGTGCCAACTTCGCCTCCGAATGAAGTGCCATCTGGTCTTCTGCGAACGCCGACCGCACGTTATATTGTGGTGATTGCCATGCTCGCAGCGACGGGTTTGGCTTCGGCCTATTGGTTAGGGCGCGCCACGGCTCGGCAGGGATCAACTGCCACTGGCGGCTCGGCACTTTACTCTTCGCAAGCCGTACAAGAGTTGTGGTCCGCGTGGCTTAGTGCGAAAGAAGGCCCTCTGCTCTGTTTTAGCAGCCCGTTGATGGCAATCCTCAAAGACTATGCCACGCCGGTGCCAGCCGACGCCGATCCGTTGCGCTTTACGCTACCGGAGGTACTAGAGGGACCGTTCCGAGAGACTCTGGGCCTGACGGATGACGGTTATTTCTACATTTCGCCGACAATATCAGAGACAAAGAGCGGCGAATCGCTGGGGGCTGTTCAACTGACAAATTTGTTCGCCTCTCAGGGGTTGCCTGTGCGAGCGACCCGGTCTGTCTTGCTGACGTGGGAAGATTTTCGTCAGGAAAACCTGATCCTGTTCGGCCACACCGAACAAAACCCCTGGTTGGCTCCGCTACTTGCTAACTATCCTCTTCAACTACAGGATACGTCGGGCGCGCGTCAGCGGCGCATAGTCAACACAGACACCAGGCCCGACGACCCCGAATACTACGAGATCAATTACCCTTCGCAGGAAGGCGAATCGACAGTAGAGTACGCCCTCGTTTCAATGCTTCCCGGAACGGACGACCTGCACGAACTACTTATCGTGAGCGGCTTGAATACGCAGGCAACGCTGATGGCCGTCGAGTTTCTGACCAATGAGGAAAGGGTCCTGCAACTGCTCGACAGTCTGCGGCGAGAAGCACCCGAGCACGCCGGACCCTGGCGTTTCCAGCTTGTCCTGCGAGCTGAGGTTCGGGAGCAAGTTCCGACTGGCGGAGCCATCGAACTGGTTCGGGTCATCACCCCGGAGACTCGCGGTCCAGCCGCCGTCAACGCAGCGGCAGGTCAAGAGCCTTAGACCCGACTAGACCTAATCATTCACCTCCGCCGCGAACGCTCCTGCCGCTCCAGAGCCAGATCCATTTGTTAGCGGTATGCTCGTGTAATCTAGGGGCATTCCGGCATGCTTCACCCATTGAGAGGTAGATCAGATTGCCTATTCGCTCCGACTACGCGCAAACTTCTTTTCGACTTCGGTTTCTATCCGCGGCACTGCTGGCCTCAGTACTGCTCGTAGGTTGCGCAGGGTCAGAACCCGACGTTGAACCGCGACCCAACATATTGCTCATCGTCGCCGATGACCTTGGGTTCAGCGACCTCGGACGCTACGGCGGAGAGATCGAAACACCTCATCTAGATCAGTTGGCGGAAGACGGCGTTCGCCTAACAGAGTTCTACACGACCGGACGCTGCTGTCCGTCTCGGGCATCGATTCTCACTGGGCAGTACCCCCATCGCGTCGGACTTGGCCATATGACGAGAGACACTGGCCGCCGTGGGTATCGTGGCTCGGTTAGCGATGACGCGGTTACTATCGCTCAAACCCTTGGGACATCCGGCTATCGATCTTTCATTTCTGGCAAATGGCATCTGGGAACACCTGACCCGACAGCACATGGCTTCGAGGAGTTCTATGGCACGTTGGTCAGCGCCCAGACCTTCTGGGATCCTGAGCACTACACGAGGCTCCCCGTCGGGAGCCAACCTCGTGAGTACGCGCCTGAGGAATTCTACGGAACCGACGCGCTAACCGACCACGCTCTCGATTTCATCGATCTGGCGCGCGAGACACCGGACCAACCTTGGTTTGTCTATCTCGCCTACAACGCGCCGCATTTCCCCTTGCAAGCGCCGGAAGAGGTGATCGAGAAATACAAGGACATCTACACAAAGGGTTGGGATGTCCTACGTGCAGAAAGACTGGTGCGCATGAAAGAACTCGGCCTCGTGTCTGAGGATACGGAACTCACGCCGCGGTCTCCCTGGTGGAACTACGGCGAGACAGAGGCTGGTTGGAATCCAGCTTGGGATTCGTTACCCGCCGATCGGCGAGCAGACCTGGCCCGTCGCATGGCAATCTTCGCGGCGATGGTCGATCGAATGGATGAAAACATCGGTCGCATCGTGTCGAACCTAACGGCACGGGGTGAACTGGACAATACGTTGATCGTGTTCTTGTCCGACAACGGTGCCTGCGCGGAGTGGGATCCAAACGGATTCGACATCCAGTCGAGCAACAACAATATTTTGCACGCGGGAGACGACCTGGATCATATGGGCGAGGCTGACACTTATCACAGCGCCGGATCGGGCTGGGCCAACCTGTCCAATACTCCGTGGCGACTCTACAAGCACTTCAACCACGAGGGAGGCGTCAGCACGCCGCTGATCGTTCACTGGCCAAGTCGCATTGGTCGGCCCGGGGCAATCAAGTCAGGAATGGGCCACATTATCGACCTCGTACCGACATTGATGGATGCCGCAGGAACTGAGCACCCCACGGAGTTCGCGGGACGCCAAACGATTCCTCTGCCTGGCCAATCCTTCCTGCCCATACTCGACGGTTCCGACCAGGTAGAGCGCACGCTGTACTTTGAGCACGAAGGGCACCGTGCCATTCGAAAAGGCTCTTTCAAGCTTGTTGCGCGTCGCGGCAGAGCGTGGGAGCTGTACGATCTTGACGAGGACCGTACGGAGCTTCGCGACTTGTCGATGGCGCAACCGCAACTCGTCGAAGCGATGGCAGAGAGTTGGGACGAGTGGGCAGCTGCAAACTACGTCACCCCTATGCCTGACGACTACGACGTGGGCTATATGCCAGAAGGCGGGGCTCCGTCACTCGAGCCGCAGCGGTAGCACGAGGCTCGATTCCGGCTGCGCGACAGACCTGCCTTCGGTTCTGCGCCCCACCTCCTACAAGCCATCGGGCTCCGCAGTATGTATCCGCATCAGGTGTTCATCGGGGATGCTATCGAACACCTTGACGATCTCGGGGTCGAACTGAGTACCCGTGTTCTCGGCGATGATGCCTCGGGCTACCCCGAGCGAGCGTCCCTTGCGGTAGGGGCGGTCGGAGAGGACGGCGTCTAGCGTATCGGCTACCGAGAAAATGCGCGAGCCCCGAGGAATGTCCGAGCCGCTCAGTCTGCGGGGTATCCGCCACCGGCGAAGCGCTCGTGGTGGCATCGGACGATCTCCGCGGCGGCGTGTAATTCGTCGAATGGCTGCAGCAGTTCCCAGCCCAACTGAGGGTGAAGCTTCATCACAGCCCACTCCCTGTCGTCGAGCTTTCCGGGCTTCATCAGAACGTTGTATGGAATGAGGATTTTGCCGATGTCGTGAATCGTCGCCCCGACTCGCAGCGTGAGGAGTTGCCCCGCGTCGAGTGCGCACGACTCACCCAGTAGTACCGCGTAGCGGGCCACCCGCAGAGCGTGCTGATGGGTTTCGACCCGCTTCAAGCCAAGAGCACCGAGGATGAGTACCAAATCTTCCAGGGATGCCTGTCGGTTCACCTCTCCAGCCTGAAGATAGTTCTCTAGCGCCGCTCCAATCGCCTCTCGTTGACCGTCGCTGGCCAGACAGTGCTTCTGTGCCATCGCTAAAACGTCAGCTGGTCTTACCGGCTTGTAGAGGTAGTCGGCAGCACCGAACTTCAGCGCATCGATGGCTAGCGCACGCTCGTAGCGACCGGAAAGCAAGACGAATGGGGCGGCGGAATTCGCGTCCCCCATCGAGCGCAACAGTTCGATGCCATCAATGCCCGGCATGCTGATGTCGCTAAAGATCAGATCGGGACGTAGCTCACCGGATACGATGCGCTCCAACGCCTGGAGTGAGTCAGAAAACGTCTCACAGGTGTAACCAGCGTCTTCGAGGACTTCCGCGATGTAGACGCACATGAGAGGCTCATCGTCTACGACTAGAACAGTACCAGGCATTCCGAACAGCTGCTATCTTTCCTATCGGCCATTTGCTGGAACTCTTTGGAGCTACAAAAAACCACCGCTGTGGACGATGAGCAGTGCAGGCGCGCCCAATGCCCGACGTACTCGACATATCGTCCGCCAATGACACTCGATTCTGGGTACAGCGAGCTGCCGTCTGTTGTCTGATCGGCGTGGCGTGGTTCGCGGTACTTCCTATTGAGTTTTCCGAAGAGTGGGACGACGTATTCTTCGAGGGAATTCATGTCATCGGCGTTGCCGTTGCCTACGTCATGGTGCGGCGAATTCGTGTTCGGTCGCTGGAGCTGTCATGGGGCGTCTTGACGATTGCGCTGCTGATCGATTTTCTGGATGAGTTCACCGCCGAGCCCATGTGGGCGAAGGCCGCAGGCAGGGGGCTTCTGGAGACAACGGCACTCCTCGGAGTCGCCTGGGGTTTAGCCCGTTCACACAGACTTCTAGAATCCGAAGTGCACCGTGCTCAGACCGCCGAAGCAAGCGCCGTCGAAGCGGGTCGAGACCTGGATAAGAAGGTCCGAGACAGAACTCACACCGTCAGTGAAGCGAATGGGCGACTACAGGCGCTAAACAAGCGGCTGATGGCTACCAACAAAGCCGCGGAGGCGAGCACTCGGATTAAATCGGAGTTTTTGGCGAACATGAGCCATGAGATCCGAACACCGATGAACGTCATTATCGGCATGACCGAACTGACGCTAGCCGGCGAACTAGAGCACCGTCAGCGCAAGCGATTGGGAATGGTGAAGAGTTCCGCGGATGCTCTCCTCAAAATCATTGACGACATCCTTGATTTCTCGAAGATTGAGGCGGGAAAGATCCAGATCGAGTCCGAAGAAATCTCCTTGCGAAGTCTTCTCGCCGATCTTCACGCTCCACTGCGGGTGAGAGCAGCAGAGAAAGGCCTCGACCTCAGCTACGTGGTCACTCCGGCAACGCCCGATGTACTGCTCGGTGACCCGACTCGGCTGCGTCAGGTGCTCCTCAACCTCGTGGGAAACGGAATCAAGTTCACATCTGAAGGCTACGTCGAGCTGACGGTTTCTTGCGGAGACCGCGATCAAGAAACACTCAACATACACTTTGTGGTGACGGACACAGGTATCGGCATCTCCGACAGCAAGCAGTCGACAATCTTCGAGCCGTTCTCGCAGGCCGATGGATCGATCACACGTCAGTTTGGAGGCACCGGGCTAGGTCTCTCGATCACTAGAGACCTTGTGAGCGCGATGGGTGGCAAGATCACGTTGAAAAGTGTTCTAGGCCAGGGCAGCGTTTTCGAGTTCACGATCCCTCTAGCCCTAGCGAGCGGTACGGCTGACACTCGCCTTGCCAGTCAGCGGGTGATGGTGCTGTCGGAAGATCATTCAGAACTGCAGCGGCTGTCGACCATCCTGAGGAAGTGGAACTGTGACGTCGTTGCGCTCGATCAGTTCGACCTAGCTGTGACCTCTCAATAGGTTGTTCATTCGGTCCCGGACCAGGGAAGCTGGAGTTATCCCACAACAGCAACCTTGGAGAGACCGAATGAACATCCACAAGAATGCACGATTGACGCCTTATTTGCGAGTGCGGATCGTCGAGCGCGTCCTCGCCAAGCAGCAGACGCCACGGGACGCCGCGGCGGCCTGTGGCGTCTCACTGAGAACCATCCACAAGTGGCTGGCGCGCTATCGCAGCGAGGGTGTCGCCGGTTTGCACGATCGTTCCTCGCGACCGCACCGCAGCCCGCGACGGACCTCTCGGGCGCTGGTCGAGCGCGTCATTTCTCTGCGCCGCCAGCGTTGGACCGGCCGACACATCGCCCAGGCTGTCGGCCTCTCGCCCGCTACCATCAGCCGCATCTTGCGCCGCGCCGGCCTGAACCGTATCCGCGATCTCGAACCTGCTCGGCCCCTGCGCCGCTACGAACATGCCGCCCCCGGCGATCTGCTGCATCTCGACATCAAGAAGCTCGGCCGCTTCCTCCGCGCCGGTCATCGCGTTACCGGAGATCGCTCTCGGGCCAGTCGCGGCGCTGGCTGGGAGTTCGTGCATGTCGCTATTGACGACAACTCCCGCCTCGCCTTCTCTCAGATCCTGCCCGATGAACGCAGCCACTCCGCGGTGGCTTTCCTCGACGCCGCGGTCGGTTACTACCGCTCCCTCGGCGTCCCCATTCGTCGTTTGCTCACCGACAACGGCTCTTGCTATCGCTCGCGCCTCTTCCGCGATGCTTGCCGTCGTCTCGGCATCCGCCACCGCTTTACCCGTCCTTACACGCCGCGCACCAACGGCAAGGCCGAACGCTTCATCCAGACCGCTCTGAGAGAATGGGCTTACGCTCGCTCCTACTCCTCATCCCAGCAGCGCGCCGCTCATCTGTTACCCTGGCTCCACCATTACAACTGGCATCGCCCCCACGCCAGCCTCCACTACCTTCCCCCTTTCTCCAGACTCCTGATTCCCATGAACAACCTCTTGAGGCTCCACAGCTAGCCATGGAGGCGGTGCGCCATTCGGAGCGGTTGGGCAGACCCTTTGACGCCATTCTGTTGGACTGCGCCCTGACCGAGAACGACTTCGAGAAGATCGTCGAGGAACTCTCTGGCGACATCACGAGTAGACCGATCCGTGTGATCGTCTCCTTACCCGATCCGCCAGCCAATCCCGACGACGGAACGCCAATTTTCGTGCCGCGTCCGGTGCCCGAATCCGACCTCTTCAACAGCTTGAAGTTCGGAGTAGCGACCAGCAGCAGCTCGACTAGTGAAGAGACGTCGAGGAGGGCCCTCCCCTCTTCGGATGGGTTGCGACTCTTGCTCGTCGAAGATGTCGAAGGCAATCGAGAACTGGCGAGCGAGCTATTGGGCCGGCGCGGGCATTCAGTTGTTGTGGCAGCCAACGGCAAGGAAGCCATCGAGCTGTATCAGCAGGAATCACCAGACCTGATTCTGATGGATATTCAAATGCCGGTGATGGGCGGGGAAGAGGCAACCGCCAACATTCGCGCGCTGGAGCGGGCCACGGGAGGTCACACACCGATCATTGCCCTCACCGCAAACGCAATGAAAGGGGATCGAGAACACTTCCTGAGATCCGGTATGGATGACCACGTCACAAAGCCGATTCGTCCAGCGGAACTCTACGCGGCAATTGATCGGCTGGCGAGTTCGAGTGACACGTCTCTAATAGGGCGCATCGCTGCCGACAAGGGTAATCGCCAGATGAGAACGGATCGAGAGGAGTGAGCGGCCGGGCTATTCGGCTCTTTCACCCAACCGGCCACGCCGCACTTCTTCGAAGAACGCGGGACCGCCGCATTGGCCGCCTTTGAAGACAATCTCTAGGCCGTCGAAGGGACCGTCAGACCAGGCGTGGCAAAGCGGGGAGCCTGGCGCCATGGGGGACAGGGCAGTGAGGGCGAAGACATCGAGCTGTCGACCCACGCCGGAGGAGGTGTCACCGCCGCAGACGACGGCGCGGTCGATGCCGGTCTGGTCGAGGGACTGGGCGATGAGGCGCCCGAGGTGCTTGCCAATCGATTGGCGGAAGGTGGCGTCGGCGGCGATGAGATTTGGGTCGTCCGGGCCGAGCGCCGTGTAGAAAATGAAGCTGCGGCCTTCAGCGGCGACTCGCTTCGATTGCTCCAGCGCGTCGGTGATTTTACCGCTGGCGACCGCAGGGGCGTCGAGTCGAATGCCTTCGTAGCCGTTCTCTAGCGCCCACTCGATCGACGCTGCTGTCTCGGGCGAACAGCTGCCGGACAGGACGGCGAGTCGGTCGGCTTCAGAGGCCGGAGACGGTCGTTCGGCGGCGGTGAGTAGGCCAGCAGATCGCCAGTAGGCAACTAGTGCATACTGCAGCCCGGACGAGGCGACGGCAAACGGGGCAGTCTCCCGGTTCTCCCAAATCAGGCGCCCGACCTCAATCAACGACGCCTCGTCCAGTACATCGAACAAGATCGCCCGGTCGCCAGCGGCAGCGGCGCTGTCGATGCGGGGTTGGCCCTCGCCCGATGCCAATGCCAGCACGTCGACGAGTCCAATGCTCGTGTCAGTCTGACTTGCCAAGTGGCGGCGCAGGTCCGACTCACCCATTGGCGTCACCGGGTGACGGCTCATGGTGGGGTGACGGTCGAGCCGGTACGTCTCGGAATCAATACGAGCGAATAGATTCCCAAACACTTGATAGCGACGTAGGTTCGGAGCACCAACGACGATGGGAGCCCACTGGGAGTTGAAAACGTCGAGGCCTATGTCGAGTGCGCGGCCAATCGAACCGGTTTCAGGCGAACTGTCGAACGTCGAACAGACCTTGTACTGGGTGAGTGGGGCCCCAAGGTTTTTCAACTGTCTAAAAACCGGCGGAAGTCGATCGGACATCCAGGCGGGCGACTGGCTGCGACTGTCTCCGGCGATACCGATAGCGCGCGCATCGGGGAAACGGGCGAGTTGGGTCTCGGTCGGCGATTGAAGGAATAGAACACCAGGGAGTCCCGCCCAGGTCAACACCTCCAACACGTCAGTCGAGCCGGTGAAGTCGTCACCGTAATAGGCAAGCACGAGCGGGGGAATCACGACCCAAACTGCTCCCGTGACTGTCGAAACTCGGGGCTCGCGGCGGCCACTTGGTCGGCGGTGAGCCCGGCGATAGCCCCCTCCCACGCGGCCCGCATGCTGGCCGCACCGGCAGCGATTCCGCCGGGGTGTCCCATGATGCCGCCACCCGCGGCGTGGATCAGGTCGGCGGAGCCGAGGGCGGCGTAGGTGTCAAAGGCTTGGCCTCCCCACTGACCAGACGAGAAGACCGGCATCACTTCGCAGCCGCGTCCGGCACCTTCAAACATTGGCGTGAGACATTCGCGGGCGGAAGCGATGACAGACTCATCCGATTCGCAGAACTTGTTGCGGATGCCGTTGACGTGCGTGTGATCGACGCCTGCCAGTCGCCAAAACTTCTGCCACGCCGTATAGTCGACTCCAATATGCGGTGAGCGACCGAAGAGGCCCCAGCCGTTGCGGTGCGCGTGGATCGGCAACTGGCTGTGCGAACGCAGGGCCGTCATGCCGGGCAAGCCGACAGAGTGAATGCTCGCCATCACGCAGGTACCGCCCGCCTCGAGGACCAAGTCGTGCCGTCGGCGCATCTCGTCGATTTCGCCTGTGATATTGAACGCGAACATCACCATCTTGCCGCTTTGCTCCGCGTGCCCTCGTAGAACCTGCATCACCTTAGTGACGCGTTCGGTAAACGGGCAATGCGGACCATCGGATTGAAGCTCGTCGTCTTTGATGAAGTCGAGCCCACCCTCAGCCATCTCGTCGACCATCGCCGCTGTTTCGTCGGGCGACATGCCGACGCTGGGCTTGATGATCGTCCCGACTAACGGAAGCTTCGCAACGCTCGCCAGACGACGAGTACCGGCAATCCCAAATTGTGGGCCCGGATAGGCATCGCGGAAGGCTACGGGCAGTCGCAGATCAATCAGCCGCAGGCCGGAGAACTGTTTCAACTCGAATAGGTTGCCAGCCACCGTCGCCAGCAGATTCGGCAGTGAAGGGCCTAGGTTCGCCAGTGGCCACGAGACGTCGACCTTTGCCCGCTGCCATACAGGAGCCGTATCGCCTTTCGGCACGGCAGCACCCGGAAGTGAAGGGGCTGCGCACTGGTCGAGCTCTTCGATGCGCTCAACGACAGCCCCATAGCGGGACTTGAGCTCTGGTGTCTCACCCGGTAAAGCGAGAAAAGTGCCTGAAGACTGTTCACCGGCTAGGACCTCAGCAGCCTGCTCAAGCGGGAAAGCCGTCTCGACCCAGTAGCTGGCGTGGATGCGCTCCGACATCGGCGCTATTCGCTCGGCGACTGCGTAATATCGCGAACGCTCTGCTTCACGGCGTCCTCTTCGAAGACGTCTTTCCAATTGGGCTGGAAGATAGACTTCTTGGCTTTCTCAATCGCGAGCAGAGCACCATCAGAGAAGCGTCCGCCTTCAAACAGCTCGAAGACGATACCGAGTTCGACCTTCAAGTGGCCGAGGATAAAGTCCTCCGCTGCCTGCTTCGGTACGCCGCGCCGAACCGCCTCGTCGGTCGCCTCTTTCATAATGCAGACGCAGGTCGCAGCTACCGTTTCAGAGAGCACCGGTTCGAGGATCGCCATCTGCTCGACGGTACAACGATGCGCTCGCATCACCGGAGCAAAGATGGCCCGAGCGAGACGCACGCCTTCAACGTACGCGCCGTCAGGTCCTTGCGTCATACAGCACACGATGTGCTGCTTGGCGTGGATGCCACCAAAGAAGTCGAACTGTGCCTCGGAAGTCTTCTCGTCGCCAACTACCGGCGGATGACAGGGGTGGGTAATGAAGTAGGCGAGGTCATCACGCTCGGGCAGATCACCGGCGTAAGGGGCCGCAGCGTCCAGACAGACCACCATCACACCTGGCGCAAGCTTGGGTTCGATCTCATGCGCGATCTTGCCAATCAGATTGTCGGGGACCGCGAGCACAACGGCGTCAGCACCATCCAGAGCATCGTTAACGTCGAAGACCTTGAACCCGAGACGAGAAAGGGCGGCTTGGCCGGTCTCGCTGATTTCGACATGGCGGACCCTGTAGTCAGTCTTTTTGAGATTGGCAGCGAGCCGAAGGCCCATCTTGCCCCCTGCTCCGAGTAACGCGACGTTCTTGATCGGCATTGATTCTTGCGGTTTCCTTCTCCCACAGCAGTTGTGGGATACTCATCATACCACCGTAGCGTATGCCCTTGTATTCACCGGCTTTTGAGAATCCACACTATGCACACATCGCACCTTCTCTCACGACTCTGGGGCTTGAGCCTTGTCGCCATTCTCGTCGGATGCTCCGCGGTCGAGCCGCCGGAATTGCAGACGAAGCGGGAGGTGCGTGTCATCGAAGCCGAACTCATCGCGTCCGATGGATCGTGGGGTAACACGGAAGGTCCAGCGCTCGGTTCTTCCGGAGCTCTCTACTTCACCTCTCGCGGAACCTATCACGGCATCGTGAAATGGACCTCGGGCGAGGGTGCTGCGGAGTACGCTGATGTGGCAACCCTGGCGGGGCCCGGTGGGCTTTGGGTAGATGCGGACGACAACATACACCTGACCGCAACAGGTGAACGAAAGCTGCAGAAGCTATTGCCCGACGGAAGCGTGGCGACCGTGGCGGAAAACTTCGAAGCCGACCCTGAATCCACGACCGGCCCCAACGATGTAACTGTCTCGCGATCTGGAGTCGTGTACTTCACCGACCCGAAGGGCTACGCTGGCGAGGCGGCACCAGGAACGATCTACCGTGTAACTGCTGACGGAGAGATCTCCGTGTTTGACGACACAGTCGTCGGCCCGAACGGGATCGTCCTGAGTTCTGATGACCGCACTCTTTATGTGGCCCACAACAGCGCTGCGACCACTACCAATCTCGTGCGGTGGACGCTGGACGCGAACGGCACCGCGATAGGCAGCAAAGAGCTCATCACCACAATCGATTCGTGCGTCGGCGACGGAATGGCGGTGGACGCGAACGGCGATGTTTGGGTGACCTGCTACTCATTCGGCACCGCACATCTCATCGACAACGACACCGGAGAGACAATCGAGCAAGTCACTACCGAACAGAAGGCCCTCACGAATTGCGCCTTCGGAACCGGCGATGACCGCGGCAGTCTCTACCTGACAAGTTCCGACATGGACAGAGTCACGGGCTATGTGTATCGCGCCCAGGTCTCGACACCCGGACACTAGGCGGTTCAGTGATGGCATCCAAGCAAGCACCAGCACCGATCGTCCGTCGGAAACTTTCCGACGAGGTGGTCGAGCGACTACTGGGCGAAATCGAAAGTGGCCGATGGGGCGCAGGCGACAAGCTTCCGCCGGAAAGGGCGCTGATGGAGGAGTACGGCGTCGGGCGACCATCGGTCCGAGAAGCCATGCAGCGGCTGGCGAGCATGGGCCTCGTTGAGATTAGCCACGGTGAGCGGGCCACCGTGAAGACTATGGATGCGCGCAACATGCTCGAGCAGATTGACCGCTCCGCTCGCCACCTTCTGCTATCGTCACCGAACACCCTAGAACACTTGAAGGAAGCGCGGCTCATGTTCGAGGCCGGAATGGTGCGAATCGCCGCCGCGAAGGCGAGTGCGAAAGACATAGCGGCGCTGAACGCTTGTGTTGACCGGCTAGAGAAGAGTGCCGGTGAGGTGGACGAGTTCGTACGTGCGGACATCGACTTTCACATCGCAATTGCCTCGGTCTCGGGCAATCCGATCTATTCTGCATTGAGTGAATCGATGTTGAACTGGTTAGCGGAATTTCATCAGGAACTCCTGCGAGTACCTGGGGCCGAGCAAGTAACTATCCGAGAGCATCGTCGGATTCTCAAGCAGATCTCCGCACACGATGAGGCCGGGGCCACGAGGGCCATGGCCGACCATCTGACAAGAGCGAACAAAGAGTATCGGCTGCCGAAGAGCGACCCACCTACTTCGTGAAGCCGCCTCAAACACCGGGCGAATGGGCAGAAAGAGGCTGGCAAGGCCTAGTCGTGTCGAAGAGCCTGGCTTGGCTCGACACTGGCCGCGCGACGGGCTGGAGCCAAGGCCGCGACGATGGCCGTGGTCGCAAGAATCAGGGCGATCAGAACGAACGTGAGAGGGCCTACAGCAGTTAGGCCAGCCACTAGGCTGTCCAGCAACCGACGAAGTCCAAAACTCGCTGCCAATCCGATTGCGAGTCCAAGCGCGGCGGGGCGCAGAGCGTCCGTTAGGACGAGCGCGCGAATACTATGTCGCTGCGCACCGAGGGCCATCCGTAGTCCGAACTCATTGCTGCGCTGATTGACCGAGAACGAGATCACCCCGTAGACCCCGACTAACGCGAGGGCGATCGCTATTGCCGCGAACACCCCCAGGAATGAGGCGAGGAAACGGTTTCGAGAGACCGTGTCCCCAATGACCGAATCCATTTCCCGAACGTTGACGAGCACTTGACTAGGATCAAGCTCGGCGCCAACCTTCCGTAGCGGTGCGACAAGTGCGTTTGGGTTGGTGGATTTCAAGTACAACGTCTTTACCGTCGATACTCGATGCTGCTCGCCTATACGGACCATCGGGCTCTGCAAGTAGGAGTGGTAGACCTGCGCTGGCGGAGTGGCCACCGAAACAGCATTACGCGTATTCTCCACCACGCCAACAATCTCGCGAGTCTGCGGCTCGGCGATATAGACGCCACTCCAGCTGCCGAATTGGTTGACCTGAATGAACTGCCCGATCGGATTTTCGTTGGGGAAGTGCCGTTCAGCGAACGTCCGATTCACAACTGCTGTCCACGGCGCATCCGCAGAGTCTCGATGAGTGATGTACCGACCTTGAAGCAGCGGAATCTCCAGCGTCTGAAAGAACCCGGGATCGACTTCGAAGGAACGTCCACTCGGGCGCTGTTGCTCATCCTCGACCTCGGCACGGCCAATAATCGAAAACACAGACCTATCTTGCCCGGGATAGATCGGCAACGAGTAGCCGATGCCTGCACTCTCCACGCCCGGGATGGCACGCATCTTTTCGAGCAACGCACTCCAATAGAGAGACGCTGCCGGCTGGATTCGTTTACGGTCGAATTCCCTGGTCCAATAGTTCTCACCGTCCAAGGAGACAACCGCCGTCAGCACACCCTCGGTTCGATGGCCCCAGTTAGAACGTATCTCGTCGAGGAGTCCGTTGATCAATAAGCCTGCGCAGCCCAAGAGGGTCGCGGCGAGTGCCAACTCCGAGACCAGCAAAGCACCTCGCGCTCGGCGTCCCATGCTGCCGGTGGTGCCGCGACCACTCCCTTTCATGGCCGAGTTCAAGTCCAACCGGAACGACTGCAAGGCAGGGAAGAGTCCGAATAGCAGACCGGTCGCCACCGAGACTCCACCAAGGAACAACAGGACATCGGAATCGATCCGCATTTCCTGCAGCATTGGGAACCCAGCTGGAGCAAGCGTGGTGAAGACCCTGATACCGACCACGGCAACAAGAATGCCAGCAGCACCGCCTAGCAGTCCGAGTACCAGGCTCTCCACAAGTAGCAGCCGAGCGATTCGACTGCGGGCCCCTCCCAGCGCTAGCCGCACGGTCAACTCCCGTTGTCGCATTGCGCCGCGAGCGAGCATCATGTTGGCGACGTTCACGCAAGCAATGAGGAGGACTAGGCCAACCGCGGCCTGCAGCATCCAGAGAGAGTCGTCAACGCTGCCGGACACGACCTCGCGAAGCGGAATGAAGCGAGTCGGCCAACGAGTCGCCGAATCGCCGTTCGACTCGTCCCACTGAGCCGATATGGCTTCCGCCTCTGCTTCAGCCTGCTCGATCGAGACACCCTCGCGAAGACGAGCGAACATGCCGAGACCTCGTGTCATTGGGCGGGTGTGGGCATCCGACGCTCGCCAGAGGGCGATGTCGTCTGACTGACGGATCAGCCAGAACTCCGGCTGCATGACGCCGATAACGGTCTTCTTGACTCCTTCCACATAAAGCGTGCTACCCAAGGCATCGTCGGAGCCCCCAAATCGGCGTTGCCAGAGTCCATGGCTGATGACGATGGCCTCCGAGCGGCCTCCGAGCGGCCTCCGGGCTCCACATCGTCTGGCTCAAAAAGACGTCCGATCTGAGGGCGGGTGCCTAACATCGCGAACGTCTCGATGTCCACGATCTGTTGAATGATACGTTCCGAAAACCCGTCGCCTGAAAGTGTGGCGGACCGGCCAGCATTAAACTGAACAGTTTTCTCTAGAGACCGCGAATGCTCTTCGATGGCGGATAGCTTTGCGTTCATGGGGCTACGCACGCCATCGCCCGTTGGGCTCTGCTCGACGATGTTTACGATGCGTTCGGAGTCCGGGTAGGGCAACGGCTGGAATCGAATTTGGTTCAGGATGCTGAACACCGTGGCGTTCGCACCGATGCCAAGCGCCAACGAGGCGATCGCGACAGCCACGAACCCCGGGCTCTTCGACAAGGATCTGACGACGAATCGAAGATCCTGCCAGAGACCGTCAACTAACAGTTGGAGGCTCTGATTCGGGACACGTGGGGGATTCGACACTTGAAGTTTCTCTATGATTGATCCGCCCTTGGCCTCGCGTATCTCTTTGGAAAGTGCACGCCAATCGTGCCCTTCACGCTGGATCTCATCCAGCGCCTCGCGTTCTGAGAGCCCGCCGGCAGTCAGTTCCACAAACGTCTGTTCGAGATCCTGAGCAAGCTCGTCGATAATCTCTGCCTCGCGCTCTGGACTCAAGCCGAGATCGCCGAGGCGCTGACGGATGTAGCTCTTCCAATCAGGCATGGCTCTCTCCCACTATCCTTCCCATCGCTTTGACAAACGATTCCCAACCGACGCGTTGATCCTGTAACGCTTTACGTCCGCCTACGATGAGGGCGTAAAACCGGCGACGCCGCTGCCCGGCCTTCTCAACCCAGCGCCCACGGACCCACTTTCGTTTCTCCAGACGGTAGAGCAGCGGATAGAGAGACGCGGCGTGAAAGACCAGCTCGCCTTCGGTCGAGGACTCAATCAGCTTGGCAATTTCGTAACCGTGTCGATCTTGCTTCTCAATAAGCGATAACACGAGCAGTTCGGCAGTTCCTTTCTTGAGTTCTTGAATCATCAGTAGCAGCTCTATATGTGGGACACATATATATGTACACGCACAAGAACTCGATGTCAAGGCAAACGTGATTCGGCAGTGCGGTCGCGGACCAACTACTTCATGAATCCGCTGCGGACGACGTCCTGTGAGCTGAGCTCGTCATTGAGCGGATCATCGAGCGCTAGGATCTTGCGGAGCCGGGGGCTCAGTCGATCCTGAGTCTCGGCTGACAGCATTTGCTTCTGATACTGCTGCTGTGGCTTGTCGCGGCGACAGTAGAAACTGTGCAGGGCAAGACGGTCCGACGAGGAGCGATTCTCAAGACCAGCGTGCCAAAGATGGGCATTCATCACGATGACATCCCCCGCGCGACCGATCACTAACTGTTCATCGGGATGGGTGGCGACGGGGTCTTCCAAAGCGTCCTGCGGAAGCTGCCCCGACTTGTGCGAGCCCGGTACGACCCGGAGCGTGCCATTGATCTCAGTGAAGTCGTCGAGCATCCAAACAACGTTTGCCACCCAGTAACCCCGATCATCAGGGACCGCTGCCATGTCGGCGTGGAGCGGTTGCGGTTGGCCAGAACGTGCGTTGGCTGACCGAGCGTTGAGGCTACTGAGTTTCAGGTCGTCGCCCAGTAGGTGACTCACGAACGGCAGAACGCTCGGGTGATCGACGACCTGATGGAAGACGTCTCCCTTGTTGACGAGGTTCGCCAGACGCTTGGCACCAGCCTCCTGCTTGAAGTCGGAGCCCGCCGCCTCACCTTCCTCGGCAAAGAGTTCGGCGATGCGAGTCCGGAGCGCTTGCCGGACATCAATAGGTAGCAGCCCTTCGAGAAGCAGAAAACCTTGGTCATCAAGCTGCAAAACCTGTTCTGGTACTACCGACACGGCAACCTCATTGCTCCACATTGTACGACTGCTAGAGTGAGTTCACCACGTGACGAACTGCAATCGAGCCTTGGCGATCTCGGTATTTGCGCTTCTGTCAGGCGCAGTTCTGTCGGCGCAACCTAGGACCAGACTCAAAGCGGAAACTGTGGTCGCGTTCGACGGCTACGTCGCGATTGTAGAAGAGACGCTTCAGGCGAGGCTTGATGGTGACGCTAACAAGTTCCTTGCTATCTCGGAGGACAGTGGCTGGCGAACGTCCCTTCGAGACGGTTCAGTTAACCCCGAGTTCATCGAGAAGAGCCTCGAGGTTCCTGGCGGCCTCATTCAAGACTGGACAGCGACGATGTTCGCTCCCAACGCATCGGGCGAGGAAGTGATCGCGCTGCTCACCGACTACGACAGCCACTCAGACATCTATAACGAGGTCATCGCTGGACAGGTCATCTCGCGTACCGGATCTAAAATTCGCAGCAAACTCCGACTCCGCAAGCACAAGGTGATCACCATCGTGCTCGACACCGAACACGAACTCGAAGTAGTCAATGCAGGAGAAGGGCGCTGGCAACTACATTCTCACAGCACCAAGATTAACCAAGTTCGAAACGTGGACAAGTCAAACGAAATGCTCCTGCCAGAGGGTGAAGACGCTGGCTTCCTGTGGCGGATGAACGCCTATTGGAGCATCCAAGAAGTCGACGGCGGGGTCTATGTCGAGTGTCGCAGTACGACACTGACCCGTGGAATCCCCTTCGGGCTAGACTGGCTCATTGGACGATTCACAACTGCCGTGCCGCGTGAGTCGTTGGTTGCGACGCTCGAAACCACACGCAACGAGTTGGCGAAAAGAGCAGACCAAGTTGACTAAGTCGCCCTTATTGGATTTTCTCTAACGAGATTCGGCGACAGCTGCGGGTGCTGCTTTGTTGACGCGGATGACGAGCGGCTGTAGCCCCATGAGCATTTGTTCTTTCGTGCTGGTCGGGCAGTTGAGGCATTCATCGCCACGGCTCTCGTGCCAGAGCATCGTTTCATGAGGGTCAAGAGTGACAACAGCATCGCTGTCAGGCATCCAATACTCATCGTAGTTTGGGTCAATGCGACTGTAGCGGAACTCAATCGGGTTTTCCCCACTGAAACTGAGCGAGCCTCGCCTCAGTAGTCGAGACGAAACCAGATGGGCGAACTGGTAGATCGGGTGGCTCCGAATAATCAAGCTGGCCTTCGTCAGTTTGCCAGACAGGCCGAAGTCACCATAAGGCCGCACCAGGTAGCCGTCCGCTAGCCAGGAACCGCAGTTCCAGGCGGGAGCCAAGAAAATGAGCCCCCCCGAGCGCGTTACGCGGCGCAGTTCGCTGAGCGCGAGTTCGGGGTTAGGCACGTGCTCAAGCGTCCAAACAGTACATGCCGCGTCGAACTCCGAGTCATCAAAAGGGAGGTCCGTTGCCGAACCGTGGACAAAAGGCTTGTGAAAGTAGCGGGCGGCGCTCGCAGCGATATCCAGTCCGGTATAGTCGTCGACGATGTCTTGGAGTTGTCCACTGCCAGCTCCGACTTCAAGAACTCGGGATTCGTGGAGCTTATAGGTGTCCGCGAACTGCTCGACCGCGTCGGTCGCTCCCATCGCCTCGCCCGACTCGCGCCCCATCAAGACATACTCATGGTCAGAGTCTTCCTCGGCGTTGACCTCATCTGTTGCCAACTCCAACTCTTCCGCGCCAGAGTAGACCTCTTCGTAGAAATTGTCGGCGGCAAGGGCTTCCAGACTCATCTCCAGCGCCAGATCGTCAGTGTCGTAGGGGAAGTAGGTCACACCTAGCGCAATGCCCAGCGCCGCTACGGCTACGGCCATGAATGCAGCGGTCTTGCCAAGCGCCCGCAACAAGGAGAGGATCTCTGACATCTATAGTTACCTGCCTTAAATTGTGTGGGGAGTTCGCGAACGTGGAACGCTACAGTACCCCGTGCTCGAATCGTACGACTGGTTCTCCAAGACCGTCTACAGACTCAGCGAAAGTACCCCGTGGGTCGAGCCAGGGACTGGGGAGCACCTAGGGTAAGTTACCGAGATGTCATCGCACCTAACGGAGGCCGCAAGACAAAGAGAGAGGCCGTCGCCCTACCAGACGCGGCCCCTCTTGTTCTCGACTACCTAGCGACGCGGCTTACTGATTCCAAGGCGGAACAACGCCGTTTACGCGGGCATAGGCGATTCCCTGCCCGAGGTGCTCGCTCAAGTGCTCGGTAAGCGTCCATAGTGCCTGGCGTGTAGTCATCTCCTGACCGAACATGTTCATCTCGGTGTCTGCATCAGCGGCTGATACTCCGCCAACGGCGCCCTTCAGGTGGGCGAACGATTCGGTCAGCGCCGCGACGATCTCGGCCTTATCAGTGACGTCGCTGTCCGGCGCGGCGCCTTCTGGCGCGGGGGCGCCGAACAGGCCGGAAAGGCCAAAGTTTGCGCCAGCGATGTGGACGTAGAGCTCACTTACCGAACGCACGCCTTCGGCAGGACGCCAGGTGTACTGGTCTTGGGGCATCGCCTCGGCAAGTCCAACGACCTTCGTTTCAATCGCCTCGATCCGGCTCAAGACTTCATCCCGGTAGGCTCCGCTCGGAGCAGCTGTTTCCACAGCGGCCTCAGGCGCACATCCGACTGCCAGGCACAAGGCTATGCCCAAGAGGGCGTTACGCAACACTAAGCTCATCTCGATTCTCCTCGCTGTAACAGACTTGTATTCGCTTGCTACCAATCTCCAAGCGACAGCATAACTGATCCAACCTCAATGGAGGAGATTTACGGGAGAGCCGTCGTCTGCCGCGGCGGCGACGCATCGAGTCTGCTTCGTTGCAAGCCGCTCCAGGTTTCGCAAACGATGATCGAGTTGTAGGGGTTCTTCTGGTGGTACTTCACGGCGACTGTACCGACGATACCGCGCGGGTCGTCTCCGATGAGATCAGCGATCATGGTGACGTCTTGGCAAGCCGTAAAATCGACAGCACCCACCGAGTAGCGATAGTGAATATATCGTCGCTGGGCACCATTGGGAGCAAGCTCTTCGTCGACGATGTCGACCGCCTCGCCTGAGGCGATGCGCCCGTGCTGATTCACATCAAGACGTCGCTGATGCTCTCTTTCGTCGGGATTATTCTGACGCTTCCAACGCCCTGCGAGGAAGCCCATGGCCGCAAGGGCGAGAACGACTGCCGCGATAAACGCAGCGGCGACCTCGGCCCATTGCGGCCAGGCTGATTCCACTAACCCTCTTGGCTCTTGCGGTAGTCCGCAAGGAACTGTGCGAGTCCAATATTGGTCAGCGGGTGATCGAATAGCTTCTCCAATACACCGTAAGGCAGCGTGCAAACATGGGCGCCGCACAGGGCAGCTTCCTTGACATGCAGCGGGCCGCGAGCGGATGCGACCAACACCTGGGTCGGGTATCCGTAGTTGTCATAGATGTCCACGATGTCTCGGATCAGCTCCAAACCCTCGGTCGAGATATCGTCCAGCCGACCGATGAACGGGCTGATGTAGTACGCACCAACCTTGGCAGCGATCAGAGCCTGGTTCGCGGTGAAGCAGAGCGTGACGTTCACCCTGATTTCTTCGGACGACAGAATCTTGGTGGCCTTGATGCCGTCGCGGGTTAGGGGGAGCTTTACCACGACATTTTCGTGGATCTTGGCCAGTTTGCGCCCTTCCGTGAGCATCTCTTCCACGTCGGTCGCAACGACCTCGGCCGAGACATCCCCGTCCACTATCTGGCAGATTTCCAGAATGCGCTCGGCGTGATCGACGCCTTCTTTGGCAATCAGAGACGGGTTAGTCGTTACCCCGTCAAGGATGCCGTACGAGGCGGCCTTGCTGATCTGTTCGATATTGGCGGTATCCAGAAAGAACTTCATTCGTAACCTCTTATTCCTTGTCTAAGCCCTATTCTATCGAATCGGAGTGCCCTCTATCCGCTCAGCGTGGCGCGGAGATTCGAACTTCAGCGGGGGCGCTGGCGTTATCAGAAAGATCGACGGAAACGACCTGATAGAGAACGGTTTGTGCCGCAGGGATGGCCGGAGCACTGTAGTTGGCCGATTCGAGAAGTCCGTCATGGATGGGAGAACCCTCTTGCAGCACGCGATATCCCGCCAGGTCCACTTCCGTGTTGGAACTCCATGACAATTCGACGCCAACATCGGTGGCGATTGCCCTTAAGTTGCGTGGGGTAGCAGGTGCGAACGTATCCCTGGGGACAACTTCGAACCGCGTTGAAGGAACACCAACCACCACTGGCGATTCACCGGCCATCTTACGGGCACGGACTCGATAGGCGCTCGGGCTGTTCCATGCGGCCCCGGCATCGACGAATTCTGGAGTCACCGGTTGGCCGATCGACACGAACTCTTCTCCACCGACTCGCCGCTCCACCTGGTAGTCGGCAGCGTCTTCCACCCCTGACCATCTCAACTGAACACCCTGCTCGATAGTCTCGACCTGTAGTCCAGAGGGAGCGACAGGAGGCCGCACGATGTCGAGTACCTTCACTGCTGACCACGCGGAGACTTTGCCGCGTTCGCTGACGCCCCGAATGGAAAATCCGAAACGTGAACCATACCTTGCATCCAGAGGGGCTCGCACAGACAGCGGCAGGCCCGGCCCGGTTGTCTCAGTCGTCTCGACGGCTATGATTCGGACCACATCGTCAGAAGCGTTGAACGCGTCTGTCGAGGGAAGGGCGCCCCCGGGCGGTATATGGGCAGCATAAATCTCAAACCGCTCTATCTCACGAAAGATCTGGCCCTCGCTTCCGCGAACCGGCCAGGTCCACCCAACCACGAGATCGTCGATGTCCTGGCGAACCGAGAAGTCGTCCACGTGGCCAGGGACATGGAGTAGTGGGGGGAGTGGCTCGCCGACCGAACCGCACGAGACGAATGAGAGGCACAGCACGACGGAAATCAGTCGCAACCAATATCCGGCTGGTCTCGATGAGAGCACCATAGGTCCTACAAAATGTAGCGACTCAGGTCCTGGTCTTTGACGACTTCCGCGAGCCGGTCAGCCACGTATTTGGCGTCGATCTTGACAGACTTTTTCTTCAGGTCCGGCCCCTCGAACGAGACTTCCTCAAGCAACTTTTCCATGATCGTGTGGAGCCGCCGAGCACCGATGTTCTCGGTCTGCTGGTTGACCTCAGTCGCGAGCCGGGCGATTTCAACGATCGAATCATCCTGAAACTTGAGCTTGACGCCCTCGGTCTCCATCAGGGCAACGTACTGCTTGATCAGTGCGTTCTTGGGCTCCGTCAAGATTCTGACGAAGTCCTCGGCTGTGAGGGACTTCAGTTCAACCCGGATGGGGAACCGCCCCTGCAGTTCGGGAATCATGTCCGACGGCTTCGAGACATGAAACGCGCCGGCAGCGATAAACAGGATGTGATCGGTCCGCACCATACCGTAACGGGTGTTGACGCTCGTGCCTTCGATGATCGGCAGGATATCTCGCTGCACGCCCTCGCGGCTCACGTCGGGGCCGCGGCTCCCTTCGCGGCCCGCGATCTTATCCATCTCGTCGAGGAAGATGATCCCAGACTGCTCGACACGATCCACAGCCTGGCGAGTCACCTGATCCATGTCGACCAACTTCTGCTCTTCTTCTTGAACGAGGTAGTCCAAAGCCTCGGCGACGTGCATCTTGCGACGACGCGACTTGGCCCCGAACAGACCTGGCAGCATGTCACGGAGGTTGGTATCCATCTCCTCAAGACCAGAGTTCGTGATGATCTCAATCGGAGTATTGCGGTCACGCACTTCGATCTCGATCATGCGATCGTCGAGCTTGCCTGCGCGTAGGTTCTTTCGCAGCTTCTCGCGGGTACGAGCCAGAGAGTCCTTGCCCTCCGCAGCCTCATCTGCCGAGGGTTGGGGAGGCATCAAGATATCGAGGATCCGTTCTTCCGTATTCGCCTCTGCGCGCTCGGCAACTAGATCGAGCTTCTCTTCACGAACCATGTCGATGGCCACGTCGAGCAGATCGCGAATCATCCCATCGACGTCGCGTCCGACATAGCCAACCTCCGTGAACTTCGAGGCCTCAATCTTTAGAAATGGCGAATTCGCCAGTCGGGCCAAGCGCCGAGCAATCTCGGTCTTGCCCACACCAGTCGCGCCCATCATTAGGATGTTCTTGGGCATGACCTCGTTGGCCATGTCTGGGTTGAGCTTGCGGCGACGCACCCGGTTGCGCAGGGCAATCGCAACAGCGCGCTTGGCATCGCGTTGACCGATGACGTGCTTGTCGAGTTCCAGCACGATCTCGCGTGGAGTAAGCTCATCGAGCGAGGGAGTGTCGAGCTCAGATTGACCTGGGAGGTAGATGACCATAGCGGTGAGCCTTATCCCAACTCTTCGAAACGTAGATTATGGTTGGTATAGATACAGATATCGGCGGCGATCTTCATCGCGGCCTCGGCGACTTGGCGCGCATCCATCTCAGAATGCTCGATCAGCGCGGTAGCTGCCGCGACAGCAAGCGATCCGCCCGAGCCGATGGCGGCCACGGGCTCGTCATGCTCGATGACGTCGCCCGTGCCACTCACCAACAGCGTTACCGTGTGATCTGCTGTCAAAAGTACCGCTTCCAAGTGTCTCAGAGCCTTGTCGGACCGCCAATCCTTGGCCAACTCCACTGCCGACCGCGTCAGGTTGCCGTTAAACTCCTGTAGCTTGTCCTCGAAACGGGAGAACAGCGACATCGCGTCGGCGGTAGATCCAGCAAAGCCAGCGAGGATCTTGTCGTCATAGAGTCGGCGCGTCTTGCGTGCAGTGCCCTTGATGACTTCACTTCCCAAAGTCACCTGCCCGTCCCCACCCATGACGACCTTACCGTCGCGGCGTACACAGAGCACAGTTGTCGAACGAATGATTGGTTGATCGGGCATTCGGTGGGTCAAACCCCTAATTATAGCGGGCGCGCGAGCAGATCCACCCCAAACAAAGACTAGGGAATGAAGCCCTGCGTATTCAGCCGGACGCGATAGACACCGGTTCTCGCCGTCATGTAGAGCGTGCGCCGGTCGGGTCCCCATGCAACATTAGCGGGAGGTTCGTCTGGACGAATCGTACCCAAATGAGTTCCGTCCGGCGAAAACACCCAGACACCACCTGGGCCTGTCCCATACAATCGGCCTTCTTGGTCGAGTACCAGACCGTCAGGTAACCCCTCCTCGTTGTTTGAGGTGACGTCGTAGAAAACTCGTCCCGCGCCAATCGAGCCATCTTCGTTCACCGGGTACCTTATCCAATTCTTGCGATCTGGATCCGAGTTCGACACGTACAAGGACGAGCCGTCGGGAGAGAATCCGATGCCGTTGGGTCGCGACTGACCGTCAGCGACGAGTTCTACCGTCTTTCCGTCGACGCTGACTCGGAAGACACCGTTGAAGTCGAGATCCTTCTCCAGGTCGTCGTCGTGCCCACTGAGACCAAACGGAGGGTCGGTGAAGTAGAGCCAACCGTCAGGTCCCCAAACCAGGTCATTGGGACTGTTGAAGCGCTGCTCTCCAAAGTGATCCACGAAGGTGGTTCTCTCGCCTTCAGGAGTGAGCCGGAGAATCCGGCGACTGCCTTGGTCGCAGATTAACAAGTTGCCCGACGCGTCGAGAGCGAGACCCGCTGGCCCGATCGACCAGCCGTCTTCTCGTCCACTGTCGAGAATCGACCGAATGAAATCAGATGTATCTCCGGCCTGGGGGCTCCAACGATGGATGGCGTTGCCGCGCACATCCGTAAAAAAAAGGAATGGCACCCCCTCCCAGCCGCCCCGCGTGACCCACAGCGGACCATCCGCAAAGCCGAAGCCGGTTGAGACTCTCTCGATGCGATAGTTCTGTGGAAGTAGCTCGTCGAACTCAGCTTCCACGCGAAGCACCGTTCCGTCTCCGCCGTTGACCGCCTCAGCGTTGGGGAGAGCTTCACCCGTATCTCCGGCGCACGCCAAACACAACAGCAAGCAAGCGAAAAGAAATAGTCGTCCTAAATGTGAAAAATGCGGTTTCACTACAATGGGTCGCAGTAGAGGCGATCTCGCCCCAGAATAACGGTGGTCTCAAGCGGTCGACGCAACACCTGGCGCGAAGGGAGAGCGTGAAGCGTAAGCCAAAGAAAGTAAAGGGGAAGCGGTGAGGACGCTTCGCTCTCATCTGCATGCCATTGCAGTGTAACGAGTTACGCGATTGCGCTTAGCAGCTTCCGCGATCTCGCCCCAGAATAACGCTTCGTGGAATCGCCATCCAGGTCGTCCCAACGGAAGCGGCGAGATAATCGAAATCGAGATGATTCTAGTAGCCATCGGTGTTGCAGGTGCAATCGGCGCATTGGCGCGCTATGGCGTATCGCTAGCGGCCCTGCGGTGGCTGGGCAACGACTTTCCGTACGGGACCCTGTACGTCAATCTCATCGGCTGCTTCCTGTTGGGAATCATCGTGGAACTCACGATGGAAGACAGGAGCTTAGCACCGCAGACACGCGTCATCGTCGGCACGGGTTTTCTAGGCGCCTTTACGACGTTCTCGACCTTCGGAGTCGACACTTACCGCGCCATGGAGGCAGGAGCATGGGCGTTGGCCGCCTCGAACGTCGCTATCAACGTAATCGGCGGCCTGGCATTGGTCGCTGCTGGTGTCGCGCTGGCCTCTGCAATCCGCAGCTAGCGCTGTTTAGGGCAGATCGAGAACCAACAACTCGGTAGTCGACTGAGCTGTGAAGTCGAGACTCTCAACATCCTCCACCCTGACACTGTCACCGCGTGAGAGCGTCTCGCCGTTCAGGGCTGCGTCTCCATCGATGACAAAAACGTACGCCCGGCGGCCCAGTGAGATCGCGTGGGACGCACTCGTGCCCTCTTCGAGACGAGACACATACATTGTGATGTCTTGACCGACGAAGACCGCTCCGTTCGTCGCATCGGGCGATGCGATCGGCAGCAGCTTACCGGTGCGGTCTTCTGCCGAGAACTGCTTCTGCTCGTAGGACGGTTGCACATCCTCTTTCTCGGGAAGAATCCAAATCTGCACCAACTCAACCGTTTCGTCAGGTGAGGCGTTGAACTCGGAGTGGACAATGCCCTGCCCCGCGCTCATTCGCTGGATCTCTCCGGCGCGGATGATGCCCTGGCCACCGGTCGAATCACGGTGCTCTAGCTGTGGAGCCTCAAGAGGTTGTTCATGGGAATCAGGAGTCTGGAGAAAGGGGGAAGGTAGTGGAGGCTGGCGTGGGGGCGATGCCAGTTGTAATGGTGGAGCCAGGGTAACAGATGAGCGGCGCGCTGCTGGGATGAGGAGTAGGAGCGAGCGTAAGCCCATTCTCTCAGAGCGGTCTGGATGAAGCGTTCGGCCTTGCCGTTGGTGCGCGGCGTGTAAGGACGGGTAAAGCGGTGGCGGATGCCGAGACGACGGCAAGCATCGCGGAAGAGGCGCGAGCGATAGCAAGAGCCGTTGTCGGTGAGCAAACGACGAATGGGGACGCCGAGGGAGCGGTAGTAACCGACCGCGGCGTCGAGGAAAGCCACCGCGGAGTGGCTGCGTTCATCGGGCAGGATCTGAGAGAAGGCGAGGCGGGAGTTGTCGTCAATAGCGACATGCACGAACTCCCAGCCAGCGCCGCGACTGGCCCGAGAGCGATCTCCGGTAACGCGATGACCGGCGCGGAGGAAGCGGCCGAGCTTCTTGATGTCGAGATGCAGCAGATCGCCGGGGGCGGCATGTTCGTAGCGGCGCAGGGGCCGAGCAGGTTCGAGATCGCGGATACGGTTCAGGCCGGCGCGGCGCAAGATGCGGCTGATGGTAGCGGGCGAGAGGCCGACAGCCTGGGCGATGTGTCGGCCGGTCCAACGCTGGCGGCGCAGAGAAATGACGCGCTCGACCAGCGCCCGAGAGGTCCGTCGCGGGCTGCGGTGCGGTCGCGAGGAACGATCGTGCAAACCGGCGACACCCTCGCTGCGATAGCGCGCCAGCCACTTGTGGATGGTTCTCAGTGAGACGCCACAGGCCGCCGCGGCGTCCCGTGGCGTCTGCTGCTTGGCGAGGACGCGCTCGACGATCCGCACTCGCAAATAAGGCGTCAATCGTGCATTCTTGTGGATGTTCATTCGGTCTCTCCAAGGTTGCTGTTGTGGGATAACTCCAGCTTCCCTGGTCCGGGACCGAATGAACAACCTATTGAGAGGTCACATCTAGAGCGCCATCGATTACGTAGGTCAGAATCTCCATGTTGGCGTGCGGGTGCATTCCAAACCCCTTCGCTGGCTGGATCACGTCGTTGTTGAACACACGCAACGGACCAAACTGCATGTTATCGGGGTCGTAGTAGGAGTCGAACGAGAAGTGCCAGCGAGCCTTCAGCCAGCCAGCATCAACCGTATGACGGTCCTCTGATCGAACAATCTGAAGCATGATCCCTTCCCTCCGTACACTTAGTTGATTCGTGAAGCATCAAAAAGATGCAGGAGACTCCTCAAGTCGGACCCCACAATACTTGCAATGCACGGCGTCGATATCGTGGCCGTCTTCTGAGCACGAGGGGCACGAATGAGTTGACACCTTCCTTGGGCGATCCGCTCGGACAAGCTCAGCACTGACGATGCCCGTGGGAACGGCAATGATGCCGTAACCCATCAGCATCAGGAACGTCGCGATCAATCGTCCACCTGCGGTGACAGGTGCGATATCGCCATAGCCCACCGTGGTCATCGTGACGATCGCCCAATACACGGAGTACGGGATATTGTCGAAGCCACCGACCGAGCCCTCGATCAGATACATCAGCGCACCGAAGATGGCTGCGATGTTCACAACTGTAATCAGGAAGACGGTGATCTTAGGACGGCTGGCGTAAAGAGCCTGCCGAAGTACTTTGGCCTCGCCGAGATAGTTCGCCAACTTGAGTACACGGAAAATCCGCAGTAGCCGCAAGGCGCGGATCACCTGCAAAGACTGCGCGCCCGGGAGAATCGCGCTCAGCCACGTCGGAACGATCGATATAAAGTCAACAATGCCGAAGAAGCTGCGGACATACTTGATCGGTCGAGCCGTGCAGTAGATGCGAAGAACGTACTCAACGGTAAATAGTACCGTGAAGATCCACTCGATCAGCCGCAGTTGCCCACCGTAGTCGGCGCGAATCTCTTCGACACTCTCCAGCATCACCACTGCAACGCTGAGCAAGATCGCCAGGATCAACCCGACATCAAATGCCTTCCCGGCGCGTGTCTCCGCCTCGAAGATAATCTCCTGGAGGCGTCGGCGCCGACCGGTCAGCTCTGGATCTTGGCGAACACCCATAGCTTAGGCAGTGTCTCGCAACAGACACTCTCGTGCCAAACTCTCCTTACGCCTTGGGATGAGCCTCGTCGTAGACCTGCATCAATCGCTCCAGCGATAGCTGCGTATACTTCTGCGTGGTAGAGAGACTCGCATGTCCAAGGAGCTCTTGGATCGCCCGCAGGTCAGCGCCCGCACTCAGTAGGTGAGTCGCGAAGGCGTGTCGCAGGGTGTGTGGGTGCATGCTGGGGTCCCCCGTGAAGGCAACGGCATGCTTTTTCACAATCCGTCGTATCGAACGTTCGGTTAGGCGTGCTGGCCGCCCGTGCCAACGATGCACGAGCAAGGCGTCGTCATGGGGCTCGCCGGGAGCGAAGACCTCCCGCCGAACGTTGAGGTATCTATCGAGCGCTTCAGCCACACCCTTGCCATAGGGATTCTGACGCTCCTTGCGGCCCTTGCCTCGGACACGCACCCAGCGTTCGTCAAAGTCGAAGTCGGCCAGGTTCAAACCTTCAAGTTCGGAGACGCGCAGGCCACATCCGTAGAGCAATTCGAAGATCACACGGTCGCGGACCGCGTTGCGAGTCACCGTCGCTCGGTCGCCATCCGCGGCCAATTGATCGATGAGCCGGTTCGTCTCCTCGGCGGAAGGTACGTTCGGCAGTGTCTTCGGAATCTTCGGCGTTGCCACCAGTTTCGCCGGGTTGGTGCCGATAGTCCCTTCGCGAACTAGGAAGTCAAAGAAGGCGCGCAGAGAAGATAGCTTTCGCGCCACGGTGCGATTCGACGCGCCACCTCGAAATCGATCACCGATAAACGCACGGATCGCCGACCGGTCAATCTCGTGGGGTTTCAGAACAGGAACGTCTGGCGGCGAGCAGTAGATTACGAACTGATCGAGGTCGAGCGAGTAGCTACGAATGGTGTGCTTTGAAGAGTTCTTGCGCTGGAGCGACTTTACGAACAGATCCACCGCAGCCCGCAGCTGGTTGGGCGAAGTACTAGGAGGCGGCTGCGACATCTTGAGACAAGAACTCCTCAAGCGCGATCAGTGCCACCTCACATTGATATGCCCGCCGCGCCTTCTTGTCTTTCTTGAATCGAGCACGCTCTGCGGGCGGCAGCATCGGGAGCAGATCGAAAGTAATATTCGCCGGTTGATACTTGTCCGGATTCGCACCAGAGACGTAGGCGGCAAGCGATCCGTTCGCTGTTTGGCGCGGCCAGGTACGAGCAGGCAAGTTCTGCGCCAACCGCGCGGCATTGATACCCGCCATCAGACCCGTTGCCATCGATTCGACGTATCCCTCCACTCCCGAGATCTGCCCGGCGAACAAGATATTCGGATGCGTGCGCAGCTGCAGGGTCGGTTCCAACAGCGCCGGAGCGTTGATGTAGGTATTGCGGTGGATCTGTCCGTACCGCAAGAACTCAGCCTTTTGAAGCCCAGGAATCATCCGCAAGATTCGCTTCTGGTCTCCATATTTGAGGTGGTTCTGAAAGCCGACCAGATTGTAGGAATCGGCGCGGATGTCCTCTTGGCGGAGTTGAACCGCTGCGTAGGGCCAGCGCCCCGTACGTGGATCCGTCAGGCCGACCGGCTTCATGGGGCCGAACCGCAGCGTGTCGCGACCACGGCGAGCAATCTCTTCGATCGGCAGACAAGCCTCGAAGTAGTTGGGGTTGTCCCACTCGTGGGTCTGATGTTGGTTCGCCTCGATGAGCGCGTCGTAGAAGGCGTCGTACGCTTCCTTGTCGAAAGGGCAGTTGAGATAGTCGTCCGTACCGTCGATCGAAGTGTCCCAGCGAGACGCGCGAAAGGCGATGTTGAGATCGATGGTCTCTGCATCAACAATTGGGCTAATCGAATCGAAGAAAAAGAGTCGATCGCTCCCGGTCAAAGAGCTGATCGACTCCGCCAGCGCATCGCTCGTCAGCGGACCGCTGGCAACAACCACGATCTGGTCGCCGTCAGTGGGTAGATTCGTCACTTCCTCCCGGACCAACTCGATCAACGGCTCATTCGCGATCGCCTCACTCATCAAGCGAGAGAACATTTCGCGGTCGACCGTCAGCGCGTGGCCTGCCGGGACGCGACACTGCGCGGCGATGCGCAGCGAGAGCGATTGGAGGCGGCGCAGTTCTTCCTTCAACAGCCAAGGCGCAGCGCCTTCTTTTTCGCTCTTCAACGAGTTGCTGCAGACCAATTCACACAGCTCGTCGGTCTGATGCGCAGGCGTACGACGCGTCGGTCTCATCTCATAGAGACGCACATGGTGACCGGCACGAGCGATTTGCCAGGCCGCTTCGGGTCCTGCAAGCCCTCCGCCGATCACATGAATCGGTGTCTGTTGAAAACCGCTCGGCACCACTTCAGTATAGGACCCGACAGGTTCCGAACGGACGATCGAGATGTTCTTCATCGCAAACCTGTAATCGCTGGAAACCCTGGTATACAAGGGTTTGAGGTCTTTCCTCGGTTGATGCCAACGATTGGAGAAGGCCGCCTTTCGGCACCCTCGGGCGTTCTAGAACCCGCTCCAGGAAGGCGTTTCGGGACACCAGCCCACTGGAACCCCAATAAAAATAGGGGTTCCAGAACGATTTTTTGTTGTCAAGCGACATAAGACCCGCTTATGATGAATCGAACGTCAAAACATTTTGACGGGGAAACGTTTTTTGCCAAAGGCTGCTCTGTAGAGTGGCAACCCTGAAGAGGAGAGATATGGCTAAGAAAGTAACGAAGAAGAAGGCCGCCAAGAAACCAGTCAAAAAGGCTGTAAAGAAGGCCGCTCCGAAGAAGGCCGCCAAGAAGAAGGCAGCTCCGAAAAAGGCCGCCAAGAAAGCGGCTCCGAAGAAGGCTGCCAAGAAGAAAGCGGCTCCGAAGAAGGCTGTAAAGAAGGCCGCTCCGAAAAAGGCCGCCAAGAAGAAAGCGGCTCCAAAGAAGGCTGCCAAGAAAAAAGCAGCACCGAAAAAAACAGCACCGAAGAAGGCAGCTCCAAAGAAAGCTGCGAAGAAGAAAGGGAGGAAGTAAGAATGGCAACGAAAGCAGCAGCGACTGTGCGCCCGATGACTCAGGCTCAGATCATCACGGCTCTCGCGGATGCGTGCGACCTCAACAAGACGGTTGTTAAGGATCTGCTAGAGAAGATGGAAGCGCTGGCGGTCAAGGAAACCAAGAGGAGCGGCAAGTTCGTAGTTCCTGGTTTTGGGCGGATCGTGAAGTCTGATCGCAAAGCCCGCATGGGTCGTAACCCGGCTACAGGCGAGGCGATCAAGATTCCAGCGAAGAAAGTGGTGAAGTTCCGCATGGCAAAATCCATTTCGGACCAGATCGTACCACCGAAGAAGAAGAAGAAGTAGCAGAATTCGATAGTCTCGCTACGAAGAAGGCCCGTCTGATCGATTGATCAGACGGGCCTTTCAATTTCTTCGTGCCAAGTGCTGCCGCTAAGAAGAGGACTTGACCTCTTCCGGCTTCTCCGCCGCAGGCTTCTCCGCCGCAGGCTTCTCGTCTTCCTCTTTCATGGACATCTTGAATTCGCGGATGCCCTCGCCGAATCCCCGGAAGATCTCCGGGATCTTGCGACCACCAAAGAAGACTAGCGCGATCAACAAGATGACCAGCAGCTCTTGGGTGCCGAACGTGCCAAAAATCAGCCCGAACGGGGCGCTTGTCATACCTTCGATTAACATTGTGGTCTCCTAACGGCTCATTCTAGAACCCCAACAAAGGGGCGTCAACAACAGACTCAGTTGACACGGCCTCCGCCCTCGCGGTCCCGCTTCTTCATATATACCTCAAATCGCCGTCGGGAGCGCCGCAGTCTCCACTGCTGATACGAACCCAGCCAGTCGATGTTTAAAAACTTTGGTCGATGTCGGATGTATACCCAGGCAAAAACCATGCCTGCTAAATGCGCGATGTGTGCCGTCTGGCTGCCCGAATCACCGATCGTCGACAAGAACGCGATCACGCCCAAGATCAATACGAAGATTCGCGCCTGTATCGGAAACAGCATCCAAAAGTAGATCGGGCGGTCCGGGTAGAGCATCCCGAACGCCATCAGAACGCCGTAGACAGCTCCTGAATTGCCAATCGTGGCCGTACCCAACTCGCCCGTCGCGATGCGCGAGAACGCGTCCACCAAGCCTGCCCCGATTCCGCAGAAGAAGTAGAACTGCAAGAACCGCTTCGAGCCCCACTGACGCTCAAGGTCCGCACCAAACATCCACAACATGAGGGAGTTAAACAGGATGTGACCGAAGCCAAAAGGGCTGTGGAGGAAGAGGTACGTGACCGGCTGCCAGATCGCTCCCAGCATCAGCCAAGCTGGAATTAGGCTGAGGGCGCGAAACACCCAGGCCAGCGGCTCGATCGGCAGCTGTACGGCCAGAAAATACAGCACGAACAGAACGCCGTTCGCGATCAAGAGCATCTTGATCGCGGGGGGTACAATCCCACCGAACTGGGTCGGCGGCATCACGTTACGCCAGTAGTAAGCCATAGAAAACTAAGAGGAAACCCTCCGCCTGAGCATAGCAGCCTCTTAGCGCCAACCCTCGCACCGAGCGCTATGATCAGTAGCGTCTAGGAGGATTCAGTGAGAAGTCGATCGCAGAAGCCTCGCGTCAAGCCTCCGGGAGTGTTCAGTCGCCTCGCCTCGGCGATCTGCGGCAGGACCCAACGGCTCATCCAAGCTGGCGACGCCCTACCACTCGTCGTCGCGACCTACCCACGCCAAAGCAGCTGGTTCGCGGGTGAACTGAGTGATGCCCTCCAGTTGACCTTCCCTGCTCTCCCGAGTCGGATCACGAACAGTTACGAAGACGCCCTCGCCCGAGTGCCGTCGATTGTCGTCGCTGACTTGCGTTCGTCAAACAGTTGCACCTGCTTAGGACATCACCACCCCACAGTCATCCACAGCCGATTGACTCGAGCGCTGCAGTCAGACACCGGTGGTCGTATCGGTGAAATCGACCTAGCGGTAGGAGCCATCCGCAAGTGGAATCCCTTGCCCCTGGCTGGACTCGCCGCCGCCTGTAACGATGACGGTCCGGAATCCTTCGAGGAGATTCGGTTCCACGCGGCACTGCTGGCCGTGTTCCTGCACGAGCTGGAACACGTCGCGTATCCAGAGCGTCTGGAAGCTGAAGTCCGGGTGCGCAGCAATCGCTTCTTCGTCGATGCCGTCGGTGAGCTGCTGGGCATCGATTTTGGCCTCTCCTCTGGAATGCCTGGACCGCTAACTGTCGAACATCGTCATCCGGCGCACGCTTAGCTACTACTCCCAACACCATGACCGTAAGTCGTAGATCATTCCTTTCTGGCGGACTGGCTGCCGCCGCCGCAACAGCACGCCCCGAGCGGGTCATGGGTGCGAACGATCGACTTCGAGTCGGGATCATCGGTTCAGGGGCTAATGCGGAGGCCCATGCGAAGGCATTGATCGGTCTTGAGGACCCCGATAACGTCGAGGTCGTCGCGGTCTGTGATGTCTATGAGAAGCGCCTTGAACGCGCTGCCGCAATCACCCTAGGACGCCCCTACAAGGACTACCGGGCTCTGCTCGAACACCGCGATCTTGACTACGTCGTGATCTCCTCGCCGAATCACTGGCACGCGCAGATGGCGCTGGACGCGATCGACGCCGGTATACACGTCTACTGTGAAAAGCCTCTCGCCCACACCATTCCGGAATGCCTGGCGGTTCGTCGCAAGGTCAAGGAATCGAACGTACTGTTGCAGTGCGGCGTCCAGGGTATGTCCGACGACTCTTATGCAAGTGCCGCTCGCTACATCGCCGACGGCGCCATCGGCAAGCCGATTCTGGCGCAGATCGACTACTCCCGAAACTATGTTGCCGACCTCTGGCCGGAAGCCCATGACGCGACTGCTGATCCCAATACGAATCTCAACTGGGACGCGTTCTTAGGGCCAGCTCCGAAACGTCCTTGGGAGCCCGACCGCTTCTTCTCGTGGCGGCGTTACTGGGACTACTCGGGAGGCATCGCGACCGATCTCCTGGTGCATCGTTTGACACGAATCGTCAAAGCTTGCGGTCTGAAGACACCGTCTCGCGTCGTGGCAACGGGCGGCAAGTACGCTTTCCCCGACTCAGTGGCAGAGATTCCCGACACCTTCAATGCGATGTTGGAGTATCCAGAGGGCATGACGGTTATTCTTACGTCGACAATGGCGAACGAGCATGGCGTCCGGCACATGATTCGCGGACATCACGCGACGCTAGAGTTCACCCAAGACGGATTCGAAATCACGCCAGAAGCCATCTTCGCTGACAAGGCAAAGTACGTTTCGCATTCCCGCAACGGGCACGAAAGCATCGCCCTACACCATCACAACTTGCACGAAGCTATCCGCGATGGCGCGCCCCTCAACTGCGATATCGACTTAGGGTTCAATAGTTCGGTGGCTTGTTTGATGGCGGTCGAGTCATTCCGTACACGCAAGTACCTCGCGTGGGACGCGGATGCAGAGCGCGTTGTCGAAGCAAGCTAGTCGAATCGGCCTACAATCGGCTTCAAAAACGGTCGATGTGTGCCCTAAGGGCCGAAGAGGCTCCTATCACACCTGTGTCTCATCGATTCCTGGTCTACTCCCCAGACATCCCCATGGGCCGAGCAGTCTCTGCTGCACTGCTGGCGGAAGCCCCACAGATCGATATCCAACTCGATGATCGCTACCCGACCCATAGGGAGATCGAAATGTGCGATCAGAACGGACTGGCTGCTGTCGTCGTTGGCCTAACGACTGGCCCGGAGGGGCTACAAACAATCAGAGAGTTTCGCGCCACAGCTCCTGAGATCCCCACCGTGGGCATAGGCCAAACGGAGTCGCCGCAAGCTCTTCTAGAGGCGATGAGGGCGGGAGCAAGCGACTATCTATGGCCACCGTTCAGCAGTGACAAACTGGCCAATCTGTTGCGGTCTCTGCCTGATCGGATAGGTCGACCGACCGCAAACCGCCTCATTTGTTTCGCCCCTTGCCAGACAACCGACGGGGCATCGACGATCGCGTTGCACGTCGCACACGCCATGTCACGTCTGACCGACAAGAAGCCATTGCTACTCGACTGTGACATCCACTCTAGTACCCTAGCGTTCCGGCTACGAGCCAAATTCGACTTCCATCTGGGCGACGCACTAGAACGAATCGCGGACATCGACGACCTGTGGAAGCGCATCGCAACGGAGTGGAACGGGTTTCGGCTGCTGGCATGTCCGGCTGACGGAGAGCCACCAACAGAGGCCGTACGGCGGCGTCTTCCCGACATCGTAGCTTCAGCGACGCACGAGTTCGAAACGGTCATCGCTGACCTCCCATCATCTCTGTCGCCGACGATAGCCGAAATAGCTCGCCGGGCAGAAGGACTCTACCTGGTGTGCACTCCGCAGCTTGTATCTATCCATCTGGCCCGTCGTCGATTGGAGCAAATGATGGCACTCGGAGTAGAGGCAGAGAAGGTCCGACTGCTTGTCAATCGGTCAAACTCCAAAAATGCAGTCTCCAAGGCGACCATTGAGGACGCCTTAAATATCCCCGTCGACTTCTCCCTGCCGAACGATTTCGAGGCGGTCAGTCAGGCCGCCTTGTCGGCAGGACTCGTCGCCCCTAAATCTCGCCTCGCAGAGAGTCTAGACGCACTCACCCGACACATATTCGACGTGGCCCCCGCGCAAAAGGAGAAGGGGGGCGCCTGGAAACGGCTTCTCCACATGGGCTAGCTAGCGCCAACTAGAAAACGTCGATCTGAATGCCGCCGCGAATCCAGCGGCCAGGTTGGAGCAAGCCCGGGAAGGCTTCATGCTCGGTATCAAGCATATTCGTGACCTGGAAAAACGGTCGCCACGAGCCGCCACCGCGACCGACAGACAAGTCCCAGAGCGCTCTGGCTGACTGCCAACTGCGGTTGTAGGCACCGACACGAGTCTTAAGCATGAATGGTCCCAGCACCCCCTGTAGGCCCACGTTGCCCTGATTCTGGGGGAAGTTGAAAACGTACCGTGAAGTTCCCCCGACGGCAATCACCTGCGAAGCGTGCAGCGCGGTGTAATTGGCCCAAAGTTGGAGTGAGTTCTCAAACCTATGGCGGACTTCAACCTCGGCACCGGTGAAGTTGATTTCTTGCGTGTTGCGAGCTTCGAATACAGAGGAGCCTTCGTCCTTAATCCAGTCAATCTGGTTCTTTCCACGGCGGTGAAATACGGTCGCCGAAAGCTGCGTTCCGCTCGGCGCATACCAATCGACCCCACCATCATAGTTCCAGATCGTTTCTGGGACGAGGTGTTCATTGCCCACGTTGCCTGGATCGCGGTGGTAGAGATCAGTAAACGTCGGGATACGAAAGGCGGACGACGCTAGAGCGCGAACTTTGAAACCGCCACCGAGCCAGTAGCCAGCCGAAAAGGTAGGGTTAGTTCGGATGTTCCACTTGTCCCAAGCCTCTTCTCTAACGCCTGCGGAAATCGTCAGTCTATCCGTCGGCCGCAAATCGAGCACCAAGAAGACAGCCGCGCGCTCGCGGCGGCGATCACCGGCCACGGTGCTATCAATTCCCTCAGAGAGCATCTGTGCACCGCCAGACCAGCGAACCTTTGAGCCGAGGTCTCCCGAAATGTTATACGAGCCTTGGTAGACGTTGGTTGTGTGGAAGTTCTGGAAGGCGTCTGGCTCGAACTGCACACCGCCGAAGACACAACCCTCTCGACATAGGACGAAGTGGTCATTATGTCTGCGGTAGGCGAAATTGAACCGATGCGTCAGGCCATCTGGGTCGCGCCCGAGGGTCTGCGTGGCAGAAAAGAGCTTTGTCCCGGTCTGCTCCCAGGAGTTCCACGGGCCATAGAATCCGTTCGCGCCAAAGGGCCGGTCATTGTAAGCAGCAAGGATGCTCGTGGAACCAACGGACGTATCAAAAAACGACTCGCTCGCCAGGGAGACATTCCTGAAGTTGCGGCCTTCCATGAAGCCGGTAGAAAAGTCTCGAGCGACCGACAGCGACTGGCTCCAGATCCCCTTGCGAAATCCGCCCGATGCTGCCAGCCGGTTCCAGCCGTGCTCGCCAATGCCACCCATCAGCCTCAGCTCTTTCGACTCCGGCTTCTTGGTCACGAAGTTAAGCGTGCCGCCGACGGCGTCAGATCCGTAGAGCGTGGCACCTGCCCCAGCGAGGACCTCCACCTGCTGCACCGCCTCGAATGGCAGTGGCAGATCGAGCGTGTGGTGACCCGTTTGCGGATCGTTGACCCGAACTCCGTTGATCATGACCAGCACCTGGTCAAACGTGGAACCACGAATTGAAATATCCGCTTGCGTGCCGTCTGGCCCCCGCTCGCGGACATGAACAGAAGAATCCTGTTTCAGCAGATCGGCGAAGGACCAGGCCGGAATGATCGGCTCCTGTGCATCCAACACGCGCAGACTACGATCTAAGTCCGCTAATTCAATTGGACGAACAGAGCCGGTGACCACAACAGGCGTTTCCACGCGGAACGGTAGTCGCAGTTCGATCGTCAGGGGAGACTCGTCTAGGGTGACCTGCTGGGACGTAGTCGCAAACCCCGCAGCCTCTACCCGAATCGGTCCTATCTGCGGACCGTCAAAGCAGAGTTCGGCTAGACCGACCGTATCAGTCTTGGCAGTCGCATCCCCGAGCGTCACGGCAGCCTCGGGGATGGGGAGACCCTGTGGATCGACGACGCGAACCTCTACGCACTCAGCCCAAAGGCCAACGGCGAAGATGAGGTAGAGAAGTGTGTAGCGGATCAACGGCACCAACAAGCCTCAATTCTACTGGACCCTGGACGTATGCCAGGGGTACCACTAGGAGTTTTCTCTTATTGCCGAGCAGCGAATGTCGTCCCATGATGAGGGGCATGGGAACCAACGGAGGTCTCTTTAGCGGCTCGTGGACCGACCTCACCGGCTGGCTTCGCGGCAAGCCGAAGGAAGAGGATCGGCGCACCGACAACCGTTTGCCAGTCCACGATCAGGCACAGCTGAGTTGGCGACTTGACTCTGGGCTGCAGCAGTCGACGGCTGTGAACCTGATCGACGTCTCTGATCTCGGATTCAAGGTTCGTTGCGGCGAAGACATCGCGGTTGGCACCTCGATCCGACTGACTGATTCGAATGGTAAGAGTGCTGTGGGCTCGATCGTCCACAACGAACAAGACGAAGACGCCTTCCTGCTCGGGGCCTATGCCGAGTGGGAGTCGGACAGAGAGACCGCAACCAGCACCTCAGCGCTACCGGCTGCGTGACGGATCCTCCGCCCGAGCAGTCTTTCACTCGTCGAGCTTTGCGATCTTAGCTTCTAGGCTCTCGATCTCCGAAGCGTCTTGATCCGCTTTCGGCGTGCGGCGCCACTCTTCGAGACCTTGCCGCCAATGCTCGGCAGCCTTTTCGTTGTCTCCCAGCTTCTCGTAGACATCCCCCAAGTGAGTCAGTACAACCGGATCACGACCGTAGCGTTCCAAGGATCGGAGTAGCTGTCGTTCGGCGAGATCGAACTTCTCCTGGCGGTAGTAGACCCACCCGAGACTATCTAGATACGCGCCATTCTCCGGCTCCAGATCAAGCGCTCGTTGGATCATGTCGTGCGCTTCATCGAGTTTCACACCCTGGTCGGCCAACATGTAGCCGAGATAGTTGAGAGCGCCCGAGTTATCGGGGTCGAGTTCGAGCAGTTCCCTAAAGGTCGTCTCCGATTCATCGAGCTTCTGGAATCGCTCCAAGATCGACGCCTTCGAGAAGAGGATCGGAATCTTGTTTTCGGGAACAAGTGCCGCCGCGGCATCGATCGCCTCTAGCGCCTTGTCGAGATTCTTGCCCTTCTCCCACAGCTGGGCCAACGACAGATAAAGGTCAGCGTCCGATACGTCGCCAGACATTAACCCTTCGATGATCTCCGCCGCCTCTGCGGCGCTACCCGTTTCGGCCAAGATCGAGGCCCGCTGCATCGCGATAGCATCGTTCTCGGGGTACTGCTTCATCGCACGTGCGGACTCCTCTAGCGCGGTCTCCGAGTCCTTTTCCGCGCGGTAGGTGTTAATGATCAGCGCACGCGTACGCGCCTCGGCATCGGGCTCCAACTCGCCCATGTGGGCATACACCTCGCGTGCAGCATCGAAGTCTTCTCGCTGCAGATGAATCGATGCCAGGTGATTCAAGAACATCAGACGATTCGCCAAATCAGCGGGGTCGTAGTTGTTCTGTTGGGTATCGTCAAGAATTTGGCGCACTCCCTCAGCCGCCTCGTCATAGCGAAGCTCAGCCTCCAGCAGGCGTACAACGTTGTACTTGATATCGAGGTTGCCCGAGTCGAGGCGCTGCGCCTCTTCCATGTGGGTCCAAGCCCGCTCAAAGCGGCGATCCTCTTGGTCTATTTGAGCCAACCGTAGGTGATGAATGGCATTGCGCGGCTGAATCTCCGCCAACTGTTCGTACTGTTCGCGAGCTCCAGAAAAATCGCCCGCCCTGAGCAGACTGTCGGCGTAAGATCCGCGATAGGCGAGCGCATTGCCACCGTTCGTTCCGGCATCTTCGATGAGTTGGCGAAAGATTTCCGCCGCATCATCATGCCGCCCCGCTTCGGTATACGCCTGAGCCAGCGGCTCCAAGTAGCGGCGGCTCGATCCCTGCGACTGCACGACCTGCTCCAGCGCATCAATCGCCTTGTCGGTTTCACCCGTCGCTACATAAATGCGAGCTAACCCAGCAAGCGACTGCGGGTCAGACGGCTTCAGGTCCAGCGCCTTGACGAAGTATCCCTCCGCCGTCTCGCCGTCGCCCATATCCAAGCTCAGGCGGCCTAACGATTGCAGAGTGTCGAGGTCATCCGGGTCTATTGCCAGCGCTTTCTCATATTCAGCAATCGCGTTCGCTGCAGACTCACGGTTAAACTGGCCGCGCCGGTCGTAGGCGTACCCCTGATAGATTTGGCCCAGCAAGCGGCGCACCTCAGCATCTTCGGGGCTTCGCTCGGCTACCTCGTTGCCGAGCCGAACGGCATCTTCGATGCGGTTCGCGCTGGCGTAGAGCTGCATCAACTCCTGCGGAATGTAGTCCGACGACGGGTCCGCGGCCATGGCAGCCTGGTACTCTTCGACCGCTTGATCGACGTACTCCTGACGGCCGTACTGCATCGCCAATCGGTGATAGAGGTGCCCGACAGAGAATCGGTAATAAGCCTCACTGCGATCAACCGGCTGCGACCCCGCCGACTCTTGGCCAGCGGAAGGGCTAACAGCCAGAAAACAAACGACGCAGGCTATTACGACTTTGAAGATGACCGATGACTTGTCTACTCGCTCCACACACTTCTCCCAACACAGCGATTCTGCTGCAGAATAGCTGTCGTCAGTATAGCTTCGCCCGAGACGGGGTGCCTGTAAAGAGGTCTATTCCGAGAACTGCCTAATACATGGCAGGTTGTCCCGGCGGTCGCCGTTTCCAGCGACGGTGAATCCAGAGCCATTGTTCCGGGTAGTCACGAATCGCCGTCTCTATGGCCGCCTGGCATCTCTGGGTGTTCTCGGCCAAGTCCTGCTCACGGTCTCCCGTGTCCGCGAGGGTAAGCGGCTCCCAAAACTTCAGAACGTATTGCCCTTCGGCTGAGTTCCAGACGGCACAACCCGGTACAACCTGGGCTCCTGCGCGTGCCGCAAGTTGCGCGACTCCCCTGGTCGAGCTAGCCGGGTAGCCGAAGAAATCGACGAAGAGCCCATCTGAGCCCGCCGCGTTCTGATCCGCAAGAATACCTACGGCTCCGTTAGCCCTCAAGACGGTTAGCACCTCACGAACGGCGTCTTGTTTGCGGATCGTGCGATTACCAAAGAGATTCCGTCGACCGTCAACCAGGCGATCGAGGTACGGATTGTCGAGCGGTCGGACCATCGACCACATCGGGTGGCCATAGATCGCGTGCGCAGCAGAACTCAATTCCCAAACACCCAGATGTGCCGTCAGCAGGATGACTCCGCACCCTTGTGCGGTCGCGTTCTCGTAGTTTTCCAGGCCCTCGTAGCGAATCCACGTCGAAATGTTACCCGGCCCCAGGCGAGGCAGGCGGGCCAACACCAGCGCATTGGCCCCGAGATTCCGATAGCTAGCTCGGATCGCTTGGGCCTTGCGGCGATCATCCCAGTCTGGAAACGCCAGCCCTATGTTGATCAGTGCCGTCTGCCGCCAGCGCGGCGTAATCGCACGTACGGTGTCAGCCAATATGGCGCTCAACACCTTTGCGAGCCGCAACGGGAGCCAGCGCAATGCTTGGATCAAGACCCACGCGGGAGCGAATTCCGCAACATTACGTATTGTGCTGCGACGAGCCACGAGTCCACCAAAGATACCGAACAGCGACACCTAATATCTGCTGGGCGAGTTATCTGCCCGTCTCAGGCGCGCCGACATCGGTCGAAAGCAGGTATCATCGGAAAGGATAGTTTGCTTCCCACCGTCCGATTCTTGAAGGCCCTCGCGGGCCTTTTCTCTCGGTACATCAATCAATTTCTTGGGGACGAACAGAGGATTCTCATGGCCAATATCGCGGTGCTAGGCGCTCAATGGGGTGACGAGGGAAAGGGCAAGATCGTCGATCTGATCGCAGAACGGTACGACGTCGTTGCGCGCTCATCCGGCGGACACAACGCAGGCCACACCGTGAAAGTAGGCGACCAGAAATTCATCTTGTCGCTCCTGCCGACCGGGCTTCTACGCGGCAAGAAAGGCATCATCGGCAACGGTTTGGTGGTCGATCCGGCGGCGTTACTCAAAGAGATCGAAGCTCTCGAAGGGCTCGGCGTAACGGTCAAGGGAAATCTCTTCATCAGCCTCCGTGCCCACCTGATTTTCCCCCATCACCGTATGATGGAGCGGGCCTCCGAGAACACCCCCGGCAAGGTCAAGATCGGCACAACCGCCCGCGGAATCGGTCCCTGCTACGAGGATAAGACTGGACGTCGCGGCATCCGTTTCGCCGAGTTACTCGACACTGAAACGTTTCCTGATCGATTTCGGGCCGCCGCCGCGGAGAAAAACACCATCGCCACGGCCCTCGGCATCTATGAGCCCTGGGACATCGAAGTGACCCTGAAGGAATATCAGAACTACGCCGAACGACTACGCCCATACGTCACCGATACGACTTATCTGATCAACCAGATGATTCGTGACGGCAAGAAGGTACTGTTCGAGGGAGCACAAGGCACGATGCTTGATCTCGACCACGGCACCTACCCGTTCCTGACATCTTCCAGCGCCACCGCTGGCGGCGTCTGCACCGGCTTGGGTGTATCGCCGATGCGCATCGACGGTGTGGTCGGGATCGCCAAAGCCTACGCTACCCGAGTCGGGGGCGGCCCGTTCGCCACCGAAGTCGAAGGTGAGGCCGGTGACGCGTTGCGAAAGGCTGGCCACGAGTTCGGGACCGTCACCGGACGACCACGTCGCTGCGGCTGGTTTGATCTACCGTTGATGAACTACGCGCAGGCCGTCAACCATTTGTCGACGTTGGTCGTCACAAAGCTGGATGTCCTCGACTACCTCGAGACGATTCCGGTGTGCGTCGGCTACAAATACAAGGGCGAAACGCTAGAACACATGCCCGCGTTGCCCGAGGTTTACGGAGCCGTCGAGCCGGTCTATGAAAACCGTCCGGGGTGGCATTGCTCGACCGAGGGAATTCGCGAGTACGATAAGTTGCCGCAAGCAGCCAAAGACTACATCGCATATCTTGAGGACAAGTTGGAAGTCGAGATCGGTTGTATCTCCACCGGGCCCGAGAGAGACGAGACGGTCATCCGAGAAGGTTCGAAGTTCGCGAGCTTCCTCGCCTAACGATGTTGTCCGAGTAGCGGTCGGGGCAACTCCTCATGGACGCTCTTACATTTGATCAGGCTCGAGCGGTGGTAACTCAACAGGTTCCGGTCACCACGCCGACTGTTGCGTCCACGGAAGGCGTTCCACTCGATCAAGCCGCGGGCCGGATACTCGCCGAGGACATCGTCGCGGATCGAGACTATCCGCCCTTCCGCCGCGCCGCACGGGACGGCTTTGCAGTTCGCTCTGAAGACATCGCATCGGCTCCGAGTCGGCTGCGAGTGATCGGCGAGACGCGGGCCGGAGAGCCCTCCACCCACCAGGTCTCGTCAGGAGAAGCGGTTGAGATCATGACCGGGGCACCTGGGCCAGAGGGCGCCGACTGCGTCGTGATGGTCGAGTACACCAGTCGCGAAGGCGACGATGTCATCATCGAACAGAGCCTGCCAGCGGGCAGAAACTTCGTCCCCAAGGGGAGCGAGTCCCCAGCTGGAGCGACCGTTCTCACAACCGGAACCCGACTCGACTACGCGCACATAGGACTGCTCGCGTCGCTAGGGAAACAGTCGGTTTCGGTGTTTCGCCAACCGCGAGTCGCGATTCTTTCCTCCGGTGACGAGGTCGTCGAAATTGCCGAGAGTCCCGAGCCGTTCCAGATACGCAACTCCAACGCTCACTCGTTGGCGGCACAAGTCCGTCGGAGGGGCGGCACCCCAGTGATGCTGCCCATCGCTCCCGATCGCGTCGACGAGACCCGCCAGCTCATCGAGCGCGGACTCAAATACGACATGCTGCTGCTATCGGGAGGCGTGTCGATGGGCAAGTACGACCTCGTCGAAGACATCTTTTCGGGTCTTGGCGCGGAACTGTTCTTCACAAGGGTGTTGATTCAGCCCGGTAAGCCGCTGGTCTTCGGTTCCGCTGCGGGGAAGCCGTTCTTCGGCCTGCCGGGGAATCCGATCTCGACCATGGTGACGTTCGAAGTGTTTGGCGTACTCGCCCTCGAGCGGCTGGCGGGTGTCGCTGACTCCAGACTGCCGTTTACCGAAGCCAGATTGTCTGAAGGTTTTCGGCACAAGCCGGTGCTGACGCGCTTCCTGCCCGCTCGGCTGGAAGGAGAATTTAGCCAGACTCGCGTATCTCCGGTAAAATGGCAGGGGTCAGGCGATTTGGCATCGATCGCGAAGGCGAACTGCTACCTCGTAGCTAGTTCCGATCGCGAGTCGTGGGACGCCGGTGACAGAATCGCCGTATTAGAGCTTTAGAACGTGTCAAAACTTTCTCACTACGACGACAACGGCTCCGTCCGCATGGTCGATGTGGGGAATAAGGCGTTGACCAAACGCACGGCTCGTGCCCACGCATTCGTCAAAATGAGTGCGCAGGTACTGGAGCAACTGCCCCAGAACCCCAAGGGCAACCCGCTAGAGATTGCGCGAATCGCTGGTATCCAAGGGGCGAAGAAGACTTCTGAGCTGATCCCTCTTTGCCACCCGTTACCGCTGACACAAGCGAACGTCGAAATCGAATTGACGGCTGATGGGGCAGAGATCATTTCATCGGCCTCTACGACCTCGCAGACTGGCGTTGAGATGGAAGCCCTGACCGCGGCAGCAACCGCGGCGCTTACGATCTACGACATGTGCAAGGCGCTCGATAAGGCAATCGAGATCACCGATCTGTATCTGCTAGACAAGACTGGCGGAAAGAGCGGTGACTTCCACCGAGACAATGAATTGGAGGCCCGCACCGAATGATATTGAGGGTTCGAATGAGCAATCTCGTGATTCACCTGGCATCGGCAACCGCTCTTGCCGTCATGTTCAGCCCAGTGGCCGCCCCTCAAGTCTTCAACCCCGATGAGGTGATGACGCAACCGGTGCGTACCATCGAAGACCCAGAGCTGATTACCTTTTCGACCGACGTTCAGCTAGTGAGCGTACCCGTTGTCGTGCAAGGGCCCAAGGGCGAGTACGTGCATGGGTTAGAGAAGAGCGACTTCCTGCTTTTTGACAACGAGACGCCGCAAGAGATTCTTGAGTTTGACGTCAGTTTTCAGCCCATCTCGATGGTGATCTGCGTGCAATCGAGCGACCGTCTCGCTGACGACATGCTCGATCAGGTCAAGAAGACGGCCTATCTGTTTACCCAACAGGTGCTCGGCGAGTTCGGAGAAGCAGCAATCATCGGCTTCGACAGCCGCATCAAGGTCATTAGCGACTTCTCGAGCGACCCAAAAGAGATTGCGAAATCACTACAGTCGATTCGCACCGGCGCTTCTGGCATTCGCGTCAGCGATGCGGTCTACGAAGGTATGCGGATGCTTCGGCGCAAACCGGAAAGCCACAAGCGCGTGGTTGTGGTGATCGCTGAAGGTCAAGACAACGGTAGCTCGATCGGTCTGGGCGAGACATTGCGCACCGCGCAGCTCTCCAACATCCAGATCTATCCGATTTATCTGTCCACGTTGAAGTCTCGTTTCAAGAAGCCGCCGATGCCCGCAGCTTCTCCCTACCCTCCGGGGATTGACCCAATTGGCGCGGCCCCTGGTTCTGTCAGCACTCCAACGACGTACGCGCAGAGCAACGTAGTGATAACCCCGAACGTCTTGCCACTCGTCGTCGATCTGGTCATCGGCATCAAGAACCTCATCGTCAAGGACGCACTCGCAGTGCTCGCAGCCGGAACCGGCGGCGAAAAGTACAAGCCGATGACATCCAACGGCCTGCAACAGGCGATCGCCGACATCGGCGAAGACCTCCACAGCCAATACCTGCTGACCTACGAGCCAAACAACCTCAATAACAGTGGCATCTTCCACAAGATCGAGGTTCGAGTGCCGTACGGCAGCGCCAAGGTTCGAGCGCGACCAGGCTATTTCTTTGGGCCGCGTCCTGTTGCTGACGGCGACCCCGCACCCTAACTGAGAGCACCCATGCCGCATTCCAAACTGGTGCTTGAAGCCCAACAGGGCTTTGCCGATATCGCTGTCGATGAGTCGCTCAAACAGACGGCACGCCGTCATTTAGGCGACTGGTTGGCCAACGATAAGTTCGCGGGCCTACTCGACCCAGGTGACTATCAACCGTTGCTCGAATGGATGGTGGCCGAGCAGCGCTTCGACCTCCTGCTCGATAGTTTCTACCAGGTCATTCCTTTTGGGACAGGCGGTCGCCGCGGTCCGGTCGGCATAGGGCCGAATCGCATTAATCCGTACACCATCGCATCTTCGGTTCAAGGCCACGTGGAATACCTACGGCGAAAGCTGAGCGCGTCCGAAGAACTCAAGGTGGTCGTCGCATACGATGTGCGGGAGTTTCAAGATCTACGCGCTGCGTATCCTAACAGTGTCCCGAACCCGTTGATCGGTCTAACGTCGAAGGATCTGGCCCAGATCGCCGCTTCGGTCTACTGCGCCGCTGGCGTATCAGTCTATATGTTGCCGGACGAACCAGCGGACTTCATCTCCACTCCTGAACTCTCGTTCTTGATCCGTAGTTACGGAGCACATGGCGGACTCAACGTCTCGGCATCGCACAATCATCCCGACGACAACGGCGGCAAGTTCTATAACGATCAAGGCCGTCAAGAGATCCCTCCCGACGACGAGCAGATGGTCGACATCGTTGAGACCATCACCGACGTCACCAGCATTCCCTACTCGCAAGCGCGTACCCAAGGGCTCATCACCGACATCACCGCCGAGGATCGGCAGGCCTACATTGACCTCAATCTCGCCCTACGCATGAAGGCTGAACCTGGCCCAGCAAAAATCGTCTTTAGTGGACTACACGGCACCGGAATCAACACCGTTGGCCGCTGTCTGCAAGCAATGGGTTTCGAAGCAGACAAGCGGTTCTTCGAGGTTCAGGCGCAAAAAGAGTTTCGTGGCGATTTCCTCAACGTGAGGTTCCGCTGCCCGAACCCAGAGGTTCCGCAATCGCTCGATCTGGCGATCGAGCATGCTGCCGAAGTGGGAGCCGACTTAGTCCTCGCCACCGACCCCGACGCCGACCGGCTGGGCGGTGCATCAAAGAACGGTGACCGGTTCGAATTCTTGAATGGCAACGAGTTCGCCGTTGTACTGACCCGCTACCGGCTTGAGAAGCTCCGCGAGGCTGGTAGGCTACCGGCGCAACCGCTCGTCATCAAGACACAGGTCACGACTGAACTGATCACGAGCATCACAGAGGCCTTCGGTGGCGTCGTCATCGGCGACCTTCTAGTCGGCTTCAAGTACATCGGGAACATCCTACACCAGCTAGAAGAGACGGGGCGTTTCGGTCACGTCGAAGCATCCCTCGACGATTTCATCCTCGGCACCGAAGAGAGCCATGGACTGCTGCTGACGCCAGAGATTCGCGACAAGGACGCGGCTGGCGCGTCAGTCGTGCTCGCGGAGCTGGCGTCCGATCTCACCGCCGAGGGCCGCTCGGTCTACGACTATCTGATCGACACCTACAAGCATTACGGTTATCACCGCAACTTCCTGCGCTCGACCATCATGCAGGGTGCCGCTGGCTCAGCGGCGATCCAGAAGATCCAGCGCCTGCTACGCGAGACACCGCCAGAAAGGATCGGTGAATATCGTGTGCTGTCGGTCACCGACTACTGGAACGAGGATGAGTTCGGTCCCTTCGTCAGTAACACGGACCGCAGTAGTCGCAACCTGATGACCTATCACCTTGAGGGAGACATCAAGGCAACGATTCGCCCCTCCGGCACCGAGCCGAAGAACAAGATCTACATCGAGAAAGCTTCCGAACCGGTCGGAGCCGGTGCGACCGACGCCGAGTTCCAAGCCGCCCGCCAGAAAGTCGACGAGCAAGTGCAACACTTCTCGAACGCCTTCTTAACGATGATGTTGTCATTGGTCAACATCGAATTGCCCGCCTACGCACTGGAGATCTCCGACCTCGTCTCGATCGACAGCAAACGGCACTTCGCAGAGCAGTTCACACCCGAACTCGAACGATTGGCCGCCAGCTCAAGCTCTGACGAAGAGCTGAACGCCTGGATTGACTCCCAACTCAGCAGTTACGGGCCAGATGCGCGCCTGCTGGTCGGCTCCGCGTTCGGGTCCTATATGGCTCACGCGCGTACTGAGGGCACCGTTTCAGAACAGGCATTGACTCGTGCAGAGAGGGTGTTTCTGAACACGTAACCGCAGCGGCTTTCACCGCGCCAGGATTAGTGTGGGGCGAACGATGCGTCACCCCAACCAAGCACATGCGCCAGACCCTAGACGACCAGATCAGCGAATTCGCGAAACCACTCATTGCCTTCTGCGGCGAGGGAGCGGCCCACGCGCTTGAGTTCTTGCAGCCAGACAAATTGCCGGAGCCTTATCGGACGTTGTTGGTTCACGACACCGACATGACCGGCACTCTCGAGAGCCATCGGGGACAGAAAATGGCTCTGCACTCTGTCGAGCAGTTCGTCGACGGGCACAACCTGGTTCGGCATGTCGAACTATGTGGCAGCGACGACGGCGAACCTGCGGAGTTTGGAGCCATCGAGATCCATCTCGACCGGCTCGATGCGGGTCCACGAGCAGCCGTCCTGCAGGGTGACGTGCCCCTCGGCAGCGTCCTCAAACAGGCAGGCGTCGAATTCAAGAGCCGTCCCCGCGCGTACTTTCGCATCAAGCCTGGTGAGGCAATTCGGCACTCTTTCGGGGTTCCAGAAGACGGCTGGCTATTTGGCCGCTGCAACCAACTACTGACAATCGACGACGAGCTAATCGCCGATGTCGTCGAGATCTTGCCCCCGCACCTTTCTGTGTCCTAGGCATGCCGTCCGACTGCGAATCTTGCGGGACGTCTATCCGAGGCGGCGGCTATGCCCTGCGCAAACCAAGTGGGGTCGAGCACCGCTGTTTGAGCTGCTCCCTGCGCTACCAGCCGATGCTGTGGCGATCGACGAAGGTCGCACTCATCGTCGGCACAATCCTAACTGCGCTCAATCAGGGAGACCAACTGGCCGGGTTGGCACCGCGCTCGGCGTGGCTATGGTGGAAGATCGGTCTGACTTACCTTGTGCCATTCTGCGTGGCCACCTTTGGCTCTCTAGCTGTGGAGCCTCAAGAGGTTGTTCATGGGAATCAGGAGTCTGGAGAAAGGGGGAAGGTAGTGGAGGCTGGCGTGGGGGCGATGCCAGTTGTAATGGTGGAGCCAGGGTAACAGATGAGCGGCGCGCTGCTGGGATGAGGAGTAGGAGCGAGCGTAAGCCCATTCTCTCAGAGCGGTCTGGATGAAGCGTTCGGCCTTGCCGTTGGTGCGCGGCGTGTAAGGACGGGTAAAGCGGTGGCGGATGCCGAGACGACGGCAAGCATCGCGGAAGAGGCGCGAGCGATAGCAAGAGCCGTTGTCGGTGAGCAAACGACGAATGGGGACGCCGAGGGAGCGGTAGTAACCGACCGCGGCGTCGAGGAAAGCCACCGCGGAGTGGCTGCGTTCATCGGGCAGGATCTGAGAGAAGGCGAGGCGGGAGTTGTCGTCAATAGCGACATGCACGAACTCCCAGCCAGCGCCGCGACTGGCCCGAGAGCGATCTCCGGTAACGCGATGACCGGCGCGGAGGAAGCGGCCGAGCTTCTTGATGTCGAGATGCAGCAGATCGCCGGGGGCGGCATGTTCGTAGCGGCGCAGGGGCCGAGCAGGTTCGAGATCGCGGATACGGTTCAGGCCGGCGCGGCGCAAGATGCGGCTGATGGTAGCGGGCGAGAGGCCGACAGCCTGGGCGATGTGTCGGCCGGTCCAACGCTGGCGGCGCAGAGAAATGACGCGCTCGACCAGCGCCCGAGAGGTCCGTCGCGGGCTGCGGTGCGGTCGCGAGGAACGATCGTGCAAACCGGCGACACCCTCGCTGCGATAGCGCGCCAGCCACTTGTGGATGGTTCTCAGTGAGACGCCACAGGCCGCCGCGGCGTCCCGTGGCGTCTGCTGCTTGGCGAGGACGCGCTCGACGATCCGCACTCGCAAATAAGGCGTCAATCGTGCATTCTTGTGGATGTTCATTCGGTCTCTCCAAGGTTGCTGTTGTGGGATAACTCCAGCTTCCCTGGTCCGGGACCGAATGAACAACCTATTGAGAGGTCACAGCTAGCGAACGCCAAGCGCAACGGGTAGCCGCTACACGCGCTGCCAGCGGTTCGCTTTCATCTCAAAGCGAGGCAGTTCACCCACCGCCACGACATGTACGGGGATCCGCAGCCCAAAAGCGTTCCGCAGAGCCGCCTCCAGCTGGGCGATCAATACGTCAGCATCGTCGATCTCCAGGGCTGGCTCGACCTGCAGTTGCAACTCAGGGAGCGAGCGCACCAGGCGCGTTTCCACGCGATACTCCGCGACTCCGCCGCACGAGCGCACCACGTCTTCTACCGCACTCGGGAAGATGTTGACGCCTCTTATGACGACCATGTCGTCGCTTCGTCCCAAGATACCGCCCTCGAGCGCGAGATCCCACGTGCCACACACACACCGTCCATCGGCGCGAGGTTTGACCAAGTCGCCGGTGCGATAACGCAGCAGAGGAGACCCCAACCGTCCCAACGTGGTCACGACCAATTCGCCAGTCTCTCCCGCCGCTACGGCCTTTCCCGTCTGGGGGGCAATTACTTCCGGCAAGTACGCTGACTCAATCATGTGCAGCACACCCGGTTGCCGCGGACACTCGTAGCTCGCGGGCCCGATTTCCGTCATTCCGTGGTGATCGACCAATTTCGCTCCCGGCCAAAGGCTCTCAATCCGCGCCCGAGTCGCCGGGATGCCGCCGCCCGGCTCGCCGGCCACGATGATCCGGCGCACACGAGACTCAGACAGGTCGATCCCTTCGGCAGACGCGACCTCGGCCAACCGGATCGCGTAGGTGGGAGTGCAGCAGATGACCGTCATCTGAGAATCAAGAATGGCGTGAACGCGAGCCAAACTGCTCATTCCACCGCCCGGCAGGCACAGGCAGCCGATTCGGCCCGCAGCTTCGAAAGCCGTCCAAAAACCGAGAAACGGTCCGAACGAGAACGTGAAGAATACACGGTCCCCAGCCGTCACGTCAGCCGACCGATAGACCGTCTCCCAACTGTCCAACATCCACGACAAACTCTCGGGGGTATCGAGCCAACGCATCGGGCTACCAGACGTGCCACTCGTCTGCCACTGCCGCGTGTACTCCTCGACCGGATAGGTGAGATTCGTCCCGTAGGGCGGATATCGCAGTTGGTCGTCGACCAACTCTTGCTTGATAGTGAACGGCGTGCGGCTCACGTAGTCAGACACGCTGCCGATGCCGTCGCCAACACCAGATTCCAGCAACTTATTCGTATAGAACGAGTTGGCAGGGACAATCGCCGCAAGCAGCTGCTGAAGGCAGGCATACTGGTGGGCGTCAAGCCCCTTTCGATCAAGCGGGAGATCCGCGTTCACAGGCATGATTCCAGCAACTCCGCCGGAGCTGGCTCAATCATCGAGGCAATCGATTCTGGAATAGCCACGCTGCCCAGCCGCGCCTCGGGACCGAACTTCGAAACGCAGGCCACGACGATCTCACCTTTCGCGATCACACGAACCGGATCTTCGTCCAACGTGCGAAACACAAATCCGTAGCGGATACGCGTGTCGAGACGCTCCTTCACTATGAGGTGAATCTCAAAACGATCTTCAAAACGCAATGGGCTCTTGTAGTCGCACTCCGCGTGCACACGGGGCCAGTGAATCGCCGGATCAAATCCAGTCGTCACGATTGAAAGGCCCAGCGACCGAAAAAACGCGTGCTCGGTCTCTTCCATGTAGCGGAAGAACGACGAGAAGTGAACGATGCCCCCCATGTCGGTCTCGGCAAACTCCGCCTGACGAACTGACTTGAAATCGTGTGGCACGATTAGCGAGCTTCCACCAAGGGACGACCGTGCGGCAGCGCTTCAGGCACCTTCGCGAACTCGGCTACACCAGCGAACAGCGCATCGAAGTCGCGGCGGACGTGCCCGATTAGGCAGTCGGTCAACGCTGGTCGCAGATCGGGATGCGCTGCGATTAGCTTCCCAAAATTAAAGTCGTGATTGTAGAAGGCGTACACGAGCTTGCGCATCGCCTCGATCCCCTCGCACAACTCTTGTCCGTAGGCGTCGAACTGAGCAGCCGAGAAATCTCCGCTAGTGAGCGCCGCATCGGCAGCGTCGCCAGCGAGTTCTCCACCTCGCAAGGCCAAGAAAAGTCCCGAAGAAAACACCGGATCAAGGAACGAGAAGGCATCACCTGTCAGCACCAAGCCGTCCGACGCACAGAACTCAGAGCGATACGAAAATTCGCCCGTCACCCAGTACTTGTCCGAACGCTCCCCTGTTGCCAGGTGCTCCTCAATCCAAACGTTCTTCTTTACTTCCCGCTCGAAGATTTCTCCGAGATCACGCGTATCCGTGTAGAGATACTCCTTCTCTGCGACGATGCCGACGCTGACCGTGTCGTTCGCCAGCGGGATGTACCAGAACCAACCCTTGTCAGGCAGGTAGGCCACGGTAGTCGCGCCCTCATCGATACCGGGGTCGCGGACCGCGCCCTTGTAGTAGGTCCAAATCGCGATCTTGTTGAGCTCCGGGTCACGAACCTTCCAGCGGTTGCGCGATATCGCAAGCGCATCGCGACCACTGGCATCAATGGTGATCGGGGCTAGGAACTCCTGCGGCTCGCCGTCCTTCTTCGCCGCTCGCACACCGCGCACAACACCGTCCGTCTGAATCAGATCTTTGACCGTCGTCTCTTCGAAAATGGCAGCGCCCTTCTCCCGAGCGTTGTCGAGCATCATCTGATCGAATTCGCTGCGCAACACCTGCCATGTCTGCGCCGCGGGATGGTCCATATGCTGGGTGAAGTAAAAGGGCGTCGATATCTTGCCGCGACCGCCGACGAACTGCACACTAAACTTCTTCGGAAAATGCGAATTCTGCATCTTCTCAATAAGTCCCAACCGCTCCAGCGTGAAATAGCAGTAAGGAATCATCGACTCGCCGATGTGATAACGAGGAAACTTCTCTCGCTCAATCACAGCAACTCGCCGACCCTTCTCGGCCAAGATCGCGGCAGCCGTGGAACCTGCGGGACCACCGCCGATCACCACCACATCGTAGGAATTGCCATTCTGAACCATCTTGTCCTTCAAGACTGCCTAGCTAGCCGAACGATGTTGCGGCAAGAAGAATTCGGGCAGCAGGCGGTCGACCTGCATGAGCCCGGCACGGGATAGACGCCAGACATCGGAATCGGCCTTCAGGAAGCCCTCGTCACTCAACCTGCGAACCGGTTCGGCGAACCTCTCGGTCACATTCACGCCAAACTTCTGCTCGAAATAGGCCGGCTGCACATGGCCAAGCTTCATCTGCAATATCAGTTCACGAATCATGCGCTCTTCGTCAGTCGGCGTCAGCGCCCGACTGATCGGGAACTCGCCCTTCTCGACCTTCGTCAGATAGGGACCCACGTCCCCTTCGTTTTGGTAATGGACCCCGCCCACGTGTGAGAACGACGCGACCCCCAGGCCCATCAAATCGGCCCCCGTCCAGAGCAGGTCCCGGTAGAGGAACTTCGTCTTCCCCGGATCCTTTACCGCCGTATACGCGCTCGCGACCGTATAGCCAGCGTTTTCCAACTCGCTGAACGCATAGTCGACCCAGGCGCGCTTGGTCCTCCACGTCGCAACCGGTGCCGTATCCTTCCCCTCGGCCAGCATCTCCTTGAACATCTTCGTGTTGTAAGGCACTTCCATCTGATAGATGGTGACGCTATCAGGCGAGAGTTCAATCATCTTGCGAATGCAAGCCTGCCAGTTGCTTTCGGTCTCACCGACCATGCCCGCGATCAGATCGATATTTACCTGGGGAAAGTTGAGAGCCTGGATGAAGTCGTAGGCGCGAAAGATTTCTTTCGAGACGTGTGCACGTCCGTTCGTCTGCAAGATCTCGTCGTCGAAGTTCTCCACACCCAAGCTGAGCCGGGTGACGCCGAGCTCGCGGATGACTCTAAGCTTCTTCTCGGTGAGAGTGCCCGGCTCGCACTCGAAGGCGACTTCTTTGGCCTGGTCCCACGGCAGCGCCCGCTTCATCTCATCGACGAGCCCCGTCAGCTGAGTCGAAGACAGATACGACGGCGTGCCGCCTCCAAAGTAGACGAAGTCCAGCTTGCGTTCGCCGATGAACGGCTTCGAAGCGTAAAGGTTCAGCTCACGGATGGCCGCGTCGAGATAGCCCTGTATCTCTTTCGAGTCCTTGTCAGTGTAGACCTTGAAGTAGCAAAACTTGCACCGCTTGCGACAGAACGGTATGTGTAGGTAGAGGCCGAGTGGCGTTCCCGGCGCAGGTGATCTCTCAAACGCGGCTAGAGCCTCGTCGACGCGGCCAGACCTCCACTCCGCGTAAGGAGGGTAGTTCGACACGAAGTAGCTACCACCCTTCGTTTCTTCTTCTGGGATTACGTCGTTCACCGCTACCGTCATTATTGCCTCTTCTTCGCCCGCCCACGCGGACGAGTCCCCTCTCTATAGAGGTTCCAGCGCTTAGCTAGCGGTTACACCGAAGAGACTCACGGTCTCTCACCTAACGTCACGCTGAGCGTGAGTTCGTTCTCATCACGCAAGACGACCACGTCGACTGTCTGGCCGACCCGACTGTCTCGCAGCGCATAGGTGAAGTCGTAGAGGTTCTCGATTGGCTTACCGTCGAACCCTGTCATGATGTCCCCCGGCAACAGGCCACCCTTCGCCGCGGGCGACTCGGGCCGAATATCGGCGAAACGCACACCGTTCGGAATCTCGGCGAAATCGGGGATCGAGCCGAAGTAGGGCCCGTAGCCGCCCCCACCGCCGCCCGAGGGCGAGCCTCCGTGCGAGTTCGCCGCCTGCTCACGCACAAATTCGGGTCGCCCCTCGCGCACGCGCAAGTCATCGGCAACTTCAGCCACGATGTCGAGCACACCCACCGCCGCTTCCGAATTGATCTTCTCCCAGGTGTCGGACGGCTTGTGATAGTCCGCATGTAAACCCGAGAAGAAGAACAATACGGGGATGCCTTTGGCCGTAAACGACGTGTGATCACTCGCGCCATAACCGCTCTGAGACAGACTCACCTCAAACGGGGAATCTTCAGTCGCTGCGTCCAGCAACTCTTCGAATACCTCAGCCGTCCCAGTACCACCCACATAGACTTTGCCCTGATCGATGCGACCAATCATGTCCATGTTCAACATCGCGACCGCGTCATCTAGCGAGCGTGTCGGATGCTCGACCCAGTGCTGCGAACCCAGTAGCCCGACTTCCTCACCCGCGAACGCGATGAAGAGAGTCCCGCGGCGATCCTTTCCCTGGGAGACGATCGTTTTGGCGAGCGCGATCACGCCAGCCGTGCCGGACGCGTTGTCGTCCGCACCGTAGTGAATCTCACCCACCTTGTCAGGAGCCAACGAGCTGTCGTCACCGAGTCCCAGGTGATCGTAGTGAGCGCCAATCACGACGTATTCGTCCGTCTCGCCGGGCCAGTAGCCCACTACGTTGCTGACCGCAGCCTGCTCGCGGGCTACGTCGACCTCAAGCTCCGCACGCAGGCCCTCCGCTAGAGAGAACGACTGTGGGGTCGTCGCGTCGTTGATGGCGCTCTGCAGTTCCCTGAGAGACGTATCAGCGGACTCAAGCCAACCATCGACGACGGCGTTCTTCACCTGTACCATCGGAATCCCCGCATCCTGCGGACCCGAGACGCTTCCAAACTTGATCAGCTCGTCTCGATCAGAGCCCTCGCGATAGCCATTAGCCAAGATCACCCCCACCGCCCCGCGATTGCGGGCGTTGATCGCCTTGGAGATCAAATTCGCGTGACGCGTGTAGCGTCGGCTCCCCTGTCCACCTGAAAATGTCGGCGGTTCGTAGCGCAGCAGAACGACGACCTTCCCATCCACGTCGAGATGGGTGTAATCGTCATATCCTTTCTCTTCCGCAACAATTCCATACCCGGCGAAAACTAGTGGCCCCGAAGCCTCACCTGATGCCGAAAAGTTGATCGGCACGTAGTCCTCGGCGGGACCCAACGAATCGCCTCCGACGACGAGGCTATTGGCTGCACCCATCACAGCACCGGTGGTCACGGTGAGCGGCTGCAAGAATCCGTTGTCGCCGGCTGGCTCAAGCCCGGCCTCTTCGAATCGCTGCGCTATGTAGGCCGCCGCAACATCCAACTCGGGCATCCCAGCACCGCGTCCACGCATCTCCGGTGACGCGAGGTACTTGACGTCTTCGAGAAACACCTCGGGATCCGTGAGCTGCCCTGCGGCAGAAACCGAGAGACCCAGCGCCAGAGCGCCACAAAGAAAATGTCGTGCCAATTTCATGGAGTAGAACTACTCGGGAAAGGCCGCTTCGGCCTCACAACCGCAGTTGTCGCCAGCGTTGTTCGTGACCTTCTGATACTCCAACTCGTAATCGATCACGCCCTTGAGCCGGGGCCATTGTTGAGAACCAGCCAGCTTGCGACCGTTGACAAATAGCGTTGGAGTCGACGTCACACCCAATTCGCGAGCCTCCGCCATCGACTCTTCCACCTGGGCGAGAGTCTCTTTATTGCCAACGCACTGCGCAAAGGCCAACGAATCGATACCGTTCTCACTCGCCCACTGTGCCGCTTTCGCCGCGAAGTTCTCGGGAGTGATCGTCTTCTGGCTTTCGAAGATCCAGTCGTGGTAGCTCCAGAACATCTCGGGCTCACGGACATAAGCACAGCGGCCAGCAATCGCCGCATCCATCGCCCACGCGTGCATCGGCAGCGGGAAGTCGCGGAAATACACCCGCACGCGATCGCCATATTCGGTCTGCAACTGGTTGCGCAGCAGTTTCGCTTCCTGGGCGCAGTAGGGGCATTGGAAATCGCTATAAGCCACAACGACTACCGAGGCCCCTTCTTTGCCGAAGGTCGGAGCTGCCATCGTATTGATGCGCTCATTCGCCTTCTTGAACGGGTTGGCGGCAATCTCGTAAACCGCCCCTTCAATCAGGTGCTGACCATCAGCGGTGGCATAGAAAGTGTGCTCGCGCGTCTGTTGTTGAAAGCTGGCACTGATCGTTGTTTCCAGCAGGCCCGGCAGCGCGGAGTCCTTAAAGTCGGGGATGTCGATCGAAATCTGAGGTCCATACACATAGAGGTGTCTGACGTAGTACTCAAGATCCGACTTGTCGAGAGCATTGGACGGTGGCGCTACGGTTGGTGGATCAGCCGCTTTCGGCGCATCCAGCGGCGACAGTTGTGCCGCCAACGCAACAGAGAAGACAAGAGTGAGCAGTGTCAGCCGAACCATACTGGCATTTTAACCGCGTAGGGGGCGGCGCTGCCGCCGCCCCCGTAACGATAGACCCGCTCAGGCAGGAGTTTCCACTAGCTCCAAGTGCCCGTCGCGCCTACGGAGCAGTACACAAATCAGCCCCGACTCGACGTCACGATACGTGACCTGGTCACGATCCTTCTGCTCCAGAACGATCTGCGCCTCCTGCAGCGTCAGCGGCTTCGAAACGACTTTTCCGCTTGAAACAACTCGTACGGCGCTGTTTGACTCGGGCACCTCTGGCTCTTGCACCGAACCCTGAATTGGCGGTGGCGAATTCCCCCTCTGCCTCTGACGGCGGCGGTTCGCGATCAGTTTGTCCTTGTTCTTGTGCGCCTGCTTCTCTAGCTTGGCAAGGGCGTGGTTGAGCGCGGTAAAAGCGTTTCCGTTGGTGTCGGTTACGACCAACGTGTGATGCAGTGCGTGCAGCGTTACTTCAGCCTCGACGTCGGTTCCATTCTTCGAGAGGACGACATTGGCTTCAAGATCCTTATTCGCTGAGAGGAAACGATGAATCTTGGCGAACTTGACTGCTGCCTTCTCCTTCTCTGCGTCATTGATTGCTACGTGTCTTTCCGTGTAGTGCACTTGCATGTTGTTACGCTCCGTTTTCTCCAGCCGACAAGGATCAAGCGCGTTGGCGGCGCCTATGGGTCGACGGGATATTCAAGTCCTCCCGATACTTCGCGACGGTCCGACGCGTCACGTGGATTCCGTCTCCTCGAAGCATCTGGCTAATCTTGTCATCAGTTAGAGGCTTACCTTTATCCTCGGCCTCAATCATCTTCTGAACCTTTTTCTTGAGAAGAACCAAGGGCATCGAATCTCCGCTGGGCCCCTGCACACCCTCCGAAAAGAAGTACCGCAGTTCATAAACGCCATGCGGAGTGGTCGCATACTTGTTCGCCACTGCCCGACTAACAGTAGACGGATGCACGCCGATCTCTTCGGCGACATCCTTAATCATCATCGGTCGTAGTTGCTCCAGTCCGTTCGCCAAGAAACCCGTTTGTCGCTTCACGATCGCGTCGCAGACTCCGCGAATTGTTTGGCGTCGTTGCTCGATATTGCGCAGCAACTGAATGGCGGAACTGTATCGATCGCGGATATACGAACGCACCTCCGTCGATGACACGCCTCGTTTCAACAGCGCCCGATAACCACGATTCAGCCGTAAATCCGGGACATCGTCCTCGTTGAGCACTACACGAAACCCACCATCCGGCTTGCGTGCGAACTCGATATCCGGTTCGACCGTCCGCACGGTAGTCGTGTTGTAGCGCTGCCCTGGGCGGGGATCGAGACTACGCACGACCTCAAGCGCCATTTCGATGTGGCGAGTCGGGCGTGCGAGCGTCCGAGCCATCCCAGCGATGTCAGAGCCATTCTGCAGTTCGTCCCAGCATTCCCGAACAATGAGGCCCGCGACGCCTTCAGAAGCGTCAGCCGAGCGCAGTTGGATCAACAGGCAATCCTGCAAGTCGACTGCCGCAACACCCAGCGGGTCCATCTCTTGCACCACTGCGAGCGCTTCACCGACCTGCGACAGGGAAATCCCAGCACTCGCTGCTACCTCTTCCAGCGAAATCGTGAGATAGCCGTCCTCGTTGAGGTTGCCAATCAACTCTTCGCCTGCAGCGTGAACCTCGTCGGAGGTATCGGTCATGCCGAGCTGCCAGTTCAAGTGGTCGGTGAGTGTAGTGGCCTTCGAGAGAAATATCTCGAACGAAGGTTTCTCGACTACCTCAGGCGCTGGCCCCCTCGGCCCAGCATCGAGGTAGTCGTCAAAGAACGAACCCAGGTCGATGTCGTCAAACGCTTCGCCTGCAATCTCCGTCTCGGCGGTTTCGCTCTCACGAGCTTCTTCCGCCTCAGCCGCCTGTTCGAGAGATGTCTCCGAAGAGTCGGCTTCCGTGTTGATCTCCAGAACTGGGTTCTCTTCCAGTTCCTGAACGATCTCTTCTTTGAGTTCTAGTTTGTTGAGTGCAAGTAGCTTGACGAGTTGTCGGAGACTTTGGGTCAACACCGGCTTCTGAGCCAGTCTCAATCCCAATCGCTGTTGCATCAACATAGTTTCGTCGCTAGAGAGAATCTACTGTTGCAATCAGCTTACCACTCGAATTCAGAACTCTAGGGAGGCGTATCTGACCCACTCGGATACCTAGCCGCTACGGTCGGCAGTTCGAAGTTTTCACCCAGATATACGCGGCGTACGTCCGCGTCCGCCTGAAGCTCCTGAGGCGAACCGGACCGGAAAACCGCGCCCTCATTGAGAATGTAAGCTCGGGTGGTGACGCTCAGCGTCTCACGCACATTGTGGTCTGTAACCAGAATGCCAATTCCCGACCGACGCAGCTTTTCGATGATCGCCTGGAGGTCGATCACCTGCTTAGGGTCAATCCCTGAAAAAGGCTCGTCGAGCAGCAAGAAGTTCGGTGAAATGACCAACGATCGGGCGATTTCTACCCGCCGACGCTCGCCACCCGATAGTTGGTACCCGAGACTCCGGCGTACGGTTTCGAGCCCCAGTTCCTCGATCAACTGGTCTAAACGTTCCCGACGAGCAGTCCGGTCAAGCGGTAGCGTCTGCAAGATCGCCAGAAGATTTGCCTCTACCGTAAGCTTCCGAAAGACAGACGCCTCTTGCGGCAGATAGCTGAGTCCTAACCGCGCCCGGCGGTACATCGGTAGGGACGTGATGTCTTGGTCGTCGAGCAGCACCGCTCCAGAATCGGGACTGATCAGCCCAACGATCATCCGAAACGATGTGGTCTTGCCAGCACCGTTCGGCCCCAATAGCCCGACAACCTCGCCGGATTCGACCGAAACGCTCACGTCATTGACCACGCGGCGGCCGCTGAAGGTCTTACACAGTCTGTCGGTGCGTAGCGCTGACATTGTATGGGCGTCTGACCAACTAGTTCTTGGCCGGCCGTTGGACGGAGTAGGCCGGCTCAGCGGCCCCCTCTACCAGCAGCGCCTCGTGGTCGACCCTATAGGTTAGCCGAGCGCCACGCGTTTCTTCACCACGAGAATTCTCCGCTCTCGCCGGGTCGCCCAAGAGGACGACCTGTTCCGACGCCGTTTCATATCGCGCACTGCGCCCAAACCCCTTGCGCCCGGAGTCGAGTTGCACAATTTCTACGTCGCCGCGGGCCACGGCACTCTCCAACTCAGCGCCGCTGTCGCCCGTCAGATTCGCATCGATTTCCGCTCCCCGCACTCGAAGAGCATCGCGCGATAGCAGCACACCTCCACGATAGGCGGCTGTTCTTGTCTCTTCGCGATACAGCAGGGTCTCGGACTGAACCAGCGTCGGCGCGGCGCCGATTTCGGGTCCCCGCAATGTGCTGCGCACGTCTCCCGTCGCTTCGAGCGTCTCGGCAACTTGATCGACGGCGATACGCTCCGCCTCAACGCGGTTCTCATTCTGCCAAAGCCGGGCGTGCCCTTCATAAACGATGAGGCCTTTCTGCTCGCCAGCCGTCATGCGATCGGCAGCAGCGAAGACCGGCTCACCATCCGCGAACATCCCGTCCGAGCCCGCCGACGGAGCGTCGTCTTGGTATCGTGCCGCCACGTTCCCCAGTGCCTGTAGCTGCCCCGAGGCCTCCACCAGGGTGATCTCGTCAGCAGTGATGACAACGCCAGGCTGATCAACGCGGGCGCTCCCGGTGAGCGTGAGTTGGCCTAGCAAAGGCTCGTACACCGATACAGCGCCACTACCCCGCTGAGTATCTTGCACGAAGCGAGTTCCCCCGCCCTGCTTTAGGCTGATCAAGTCCTCTGTGATCGGATCGAAGCGGGCTTCCAGCGATTCGCTCCAACTCTCGAGCGGAAGCTCTCCGTCAGCTTGGGGCGTGTCCGTCAACTCGACACTCCCGGTCGCAGTCAGTTTCTCCATGCGATTGCCAGCAGCGTAGTCCACTCGCAGCATGTCGCCGTCTAACCGTGTCTCAGATGCACCTGGATTGCCATTGGGCGAGATCAGTATCCGGCCGCGTCTCGTCGTCTCCAAGTACGCTACCTCGTCACCTGTGGGACGCATCTTCAGGTGGATGCTTTCCGACTCTACTGTCCGGTCGCCCACACCATCTTTTGCACCGCGTTGCGACGCTTCGATTCGCGCAGCACCCACCACATCACCGTCGGTCAGACGGCTATCGAGTTCCCCCGGTGCGGCTGCATAGCTCAACCGGATCCAATCGCCTTCTGTCGACATTTGGGACGTCGCACTCATCGAACTCAATCGAGATCGACCTTCGCCCATAACGCGCTCTACCCAACCTTCCACCGAGTAAAGCACCCGCAAGAAAGGAGTTTCAAACCGCGTCTCACGACCCGCGTCGCGACTCGTGCCGATAGCGGTTGTAGCCACAATTTCACGAATCGCACCTTCATCCAAGAAAACATCGGCACTCTCGGCCGAGACGCGATACGAACCCTGCTCCAGAGAACAGCCGCCCGCCAGATGAATCTGTTCCTTGACCTCGTAGTAGTCCAACCGCCCGGCCTGTATCACCGTCACCGCACCGCCGGGACGACTCGGGAATCGCTCGATCCTCGCGTCGCTGTTCATCGTGAACCGACGATCGAGCGAGTCGTAGCGAGCTCCTGTCGAACTACCTTTCCCGCCATCAAATTCATACTCGGTAGGTTGCTCAGTCCTCACCTCGCCCGTTTCCGTGTTGAATGTGGCCCCAGAGGTAATGATGCGGGTGTACGTCGACTCATCCGCCAGCGTCTCGCCAGTCGGCAAGCCCAAGGTGACAACGACCCGACCTTCGCTATAGAAACGGCTCTGCGAGCTATCAAACGTCGCCGCCGCGGTAGTGATTCGGTCATAGACGCCGGACTCTGGGTGCTGAATCTCTAGCCGAACGTCGACCAGCTCGATGCCCGACCTCTCCCGGTCCTGCCGGAACCCACCAGCGGATATCGAAACATGTTGTCGGCCCGCGGACGATTGACTCCAACTCCAACCCGCCGATTGCGAAGCGATGTCCTCCGCGATAGCTGCGGGGGCCTCGGCGGCCTCCATCGCCAGGCGAGCCTGACCTTCTTGGTAGTCGCGCCAGGCTACAACCGCAACCGCGATCGCAGCCACCAATGCCAAAATTCGTAGCGTTCGCATCAGCTAGACTCGGCACCCCTCATGCTGCAACAGCCACTTCTTTCTTTCGAGTCCGCCCGCGTAGCCCGTCAATCTGCCGTCGCCACCAATGACTCGATGGCAAGGGACGACCAGAGCAATCGGATTTCGTGAATTGGCGCGACCGACGGCCCGGGCCGACCCAGATCTGCCCAGCTGCCGAGCCAACTCGCCGTAAGTCACCGTCGCCCCAGGTCTAATCCGCCGCAAACCGGCCCAGACGACCTCCTCGAAAGCTGTGCCGTTCGACTTGGTCTCTACTTGGTCCAACGCTTCGAGGTCACCCGCCAGATAACTCGTCACGCGATCGCGAAATCCACCAAATCCCGCCCGCGTCTCAAATACCGCACCAGGCCAACGTCGCTTGAGAAGACCCGCCATTCGATCGCGACAGTCGCCGAAGTCAAGAACACAAAGAGCCGTCGCGGAACCGGCCAAAACGATCTGACCCAGATCCGATTCAATGGTATCGATGTACATCAGGGCCCGACACTCTGCGATGCCTAGTTATAGCATCGCCGGGCGCCTGCGGCGGAGCACCGCCGTGCTGTAATAAACGCGATGTTCGACCTCGCGGAATATGGCCCGACCGTACGCTCAATTCTGGCCGACGCGGTAGACCGCTCCCAGATGATGCCTCTGGCACCCAAGCGTGCGGTCGATTCCCCAGGCCTCACCAGCATTCGCGAGACACCAGCCACGAACTTGTTCGACGGCGACAAGCCTGCGTCCGACGAGTTCGCGGAGTGCGTCCGTAGCGCGCTACTGCTCTACTATTCCGCTCTCGACGACTCCCATGCGGTTTCGCAAGGGATTAAGTCTCCGACAGGAAGCTTTCTTCACGGGATCATGCACCGACAGGAACCTGACTATCCGAACTCTAGCTACTGGTTCCGCCGCGTCGGTCGCCATGAACTCTTCCCGACCCTACTAGCGGAGGCCCAGCAACTGCGGATCAAGAGCAGCCAAGTTCAGGAAGACTTACGGGCCATGCATGAGTGGGACTCAGAGTGGTTTGTCAATCAATGTAAGCAAGCGGTGAGTTGCGGTGGGCCGCAAGACGTCACCGCCGACCTTGTCGCGATACAAGGGCTCGAATGGCGACTCGTTTTCGACTACTCCTATCGACGGGCACTGAGTGGCTGAGATGGATCTGTACCTCGGCGTAGATGGCGGACAGTCTACGACGACAGCCGTCGTCGGCGACCGCGAGGGCAACGCACTAGGGAAGGGTCGAGGCGGCCCCTGCAACCATGCACGCCAAGGCGAAGGTCGGGCCAAGCTGGAGCGCGGCTTAACCGACGCCATCGACCAGGCCCTTTAACCATTGCAACTGACCCTCGCCGACGCCAAGTTCGTGGCCGTATGCATCGGGATGAGCGGTGGTCCCGACGACAAGCGCAAGATCATCCACCGGCTTATCCGCGCCGACTCTTACGACGTGACTACTGACGCGCACATCGCTCTCTACGGTGCGGTCGGCGACCGAGCCGGTGCCATCGTCATCGCTGGCACCGGCTCGATCGCTCTCAGTCGCGGAACAACGGGCCAAATCTGGCGCGCGGGAGGCTGGGGGTACGTCTTCGGCGACGAAGGCTCAGGTTTCGACATCGCCAGGCACGCGCTACGAGCCAGCCTGCAGTCCGAAGAGGGCTGGGCTCCAGAGACCAGCATGCGAGCAGCCCTACTGAGCGCGACAGGAGCAAGCAGCGCAAACGAACTGCTCCATCGCTGGTATGGCGGCGAGTTTTCTCGTGATCAAACAGCTGCATGGAGCCAACTCGTTGACGCCGCTGCGGCCCAAGGCGATGAGGCCGCGCACTCGATACTCGACCGGGCCGGAAAAGATCTAGCGCGACTGGCTGCTGCGGCAGTAAGAATGGCCTCAATAAAACAGGGAAATGCCGTTATTTGCCCCGTCGGAGGGGTGTTCGCCAGCCGCCACATCTCCGCATCATTTGCATCCGCGCTCGAAGACACTGTGTCTGTGGCACCAACAAACGCCGAAGCCCTGCCAGAAATCGGAGCTTTGCGGGCAGCGACACGAGGCGTATTGTTGGGCTCAGCCCAACGCCAAACAATACGATCGACATCACTTAGCATCGATCACCCCTAACGGGATCTTGCACACTTTCGGTACCATGGGTGCTTGGCTAAGGCAACCCCCAAGAAAGCAGCAAAGAAAAAAGCAGCGCCGAAGAAGAACCTCTCCCGAGATGTACGACGTACCGTCTTGGAGAATGGCGTTCGCGTCATCAGCGAAAAGGTCAGCCGCGCAACCAACATCGTTTTCAGCGTGTGGGCGGATGCAGGTTCGCGCTACGAAGACCTCAACGAGAGCGGTGCCACCTACCTCATTCAGCGCGCCGCTATGCACGGCACCGAGAAACGCTCCGCACGCGTTCTGAAGAAACTGTTCGACGGACTCGGTGGCACGGTTGACTTCAAGACGGGCCGCGACTCGGCGCAGTATTTCGCTCAGTGCAAAGGCAAGCAACTCGCCGAGGCCGCTAACATCATCGCTGACATCGCGATCCGGCCGCGCTTAGACAAAGAAGCCATTTCAGAAGAGTCGGCCCTGCTTCTCGATGAGCTACGCGACGCCGAGTCCGACGCGGATCACGCCTTGGACGACATGTTCCTACGCAGTCTCTGGAAAGGACATGGACTTTGTCGCCCTCCTCACGGTCGATTGCTCACCGTGAGAGGCCAAACAAGGCTTGAGGATCTACGTCCAAAGAAACTCGTTCGCTTCCATACGATGAGCCACCACCCCAAGGCCCTGACGATTGTGGCTTCAGGGGCCGTCGATCACTCCGAAGTCCTCGAACTTTCGGAAAAGCTATTCGGAGCGTTGGAGGACCCGAAGAAGAGAGCGTCCACCACGACGCCCCCGACTCATCGGTTCCTCGCGCTGCGAAACCGACCTCAGTTCGAGGCTGCCCGTTTCATTCTCGGCTTCCCGGTCTGCACGGCACCCGACGAGCTCCGCCACTCAGCGATGATCATGAACGCCGCGCTGGCTGGCAGCCCGGATGGCAGACTGATGAAACTGGTGAAAGGCAAGAAATCCGCAGTCGAGGAGGTCATTTCCACGCTCGACCTCTATATCGATGCAGGATGCCTCACGATTCGTGCCCGAACAGACCGGCCACGAGTGACCGACACACTGGACGCTGTCGTCGAAGAACTCAGGCGCCTACCGCGTGAGCCCCTCGAAGAGAAGGAACTCCGCAAGTACCGCAATTTCTGCAAGGACAAGTTGGCGTCCCGACTCGACAATTTGCAATCTAGAGTGCGAAGCCTAGCCGAGGACGAGCGCTACTTCAAACGTCTGGTCGAACTCGACGCGGAGTTCGCGGGTCTCGATGCAGTGACTGCGGATGGACTGCAGCAGCTCGCTTCTAACTGGATCACACCCTACCGCCTGTCCCTGGCCGTCCTCGGTGACCTGAAGGGCGTCAATGTTCGTCCGAACTCGCTGCACTGGTAGCCACTACGCTGCTTTCCCCGGCGTAGCAACTCGAATATCACGGCCATCCATGTGGGCTGGCGTCTTGAATCCGAACAGAGACAAGCAGGTGGGACCCATGTCCTCGATACCGGGGTTGTCCGACTCGAACGGGCGGTTCGTGAACAGCACTCCCGGAATCAGCGGCGGATCGACGCAATGGTCGCCGGACCAAGCCTTCTCGTTGTCCGCAAAGATCCGACTTCCAACCTTGCCCACTGCGACGTCCCAGCCACAGCGGTAGCCGACGTTGTAGCCAACCACGACATCCGGTGCCGCTCGCATGTACGGACCCGAGTAACAGGCGTTCTTCGGGTAAGCCCGGCTGATCGCGAGAGCACCGTCACGCTCGTCATCCACCATGCCGGTCATCTTGGCGGCAATCTCTTGCATCAACTCCAGCGCGTCCTTTGGATCGACGATTCCCTCCGCCTCCCTGCCCCGCACGTTCAGATACAGACCCGCCAACCCGAAGCTGTACGCCTTGGTCCGAGACCAATCGATGCCTCGCAGATACGAAGCCTCACGCGCACCAGGCTCGTCCTTAACCGTAAGATAGCCCTCTTTCTCCAGCCATGCATTGAGGTTGATACCACGGTGGAAGGTCTTGAATCCGTGGTCCGACAGCACAAACAGTGCCGTGTCGTCGTCGACGTACTTCATTGTGCGACCGACGATGTCGTCCATCCTCATGTAGAGCTTCTCAATCGAATCGGCGTACTTTGCCATTCCGTCGCCATTCACTTTGTGTGCCGGGTGGTCTTTCTCGAGATAGCGAAAGAACATGTGCTGCACGCGATCCGATGTATCGAAAACGCACGTCACCACGCCTTTCTTCGTTTTGTCGAGCGTCGAGAAGAACATCCGCTCCCGCTCATCGCAGATCGAGTAGGCCTGGTCCAAGAACGTATCTTCGTCGATCACTCGCTCGTTCAGAGCCCAGGTATCCTCAGCCAACCCAAGCGTTGAGAAGTCGCCCAGCAGTTTCGACAAATAAGTCGCGTAGTAGCTCGGGTGCGAGACCGGCAACGCCGGAGCCTCTGGATCAATCGAGATCGGAGTCATATACAGCGAGACCTCGGGCGTGGTCTCCATGATGCGGAACTGCGCAAGCCCCGTCACGTTCACGCCCAGTCCTGCCTTGAACTTCAGTCGCACCCAATTGGTCGTTTTACCCGGCTCCAGCTCGAGGGTCTCGTCCTGCAACGTGAGTCTCGCGTGCCCCGGACGGCCATTCGTGGTCAGCGAGAACGGGATCTTCAGCTCGGCCCCGTCTTCTTTCATTGAGTTGCCTGGGCCGACGATCGCGCCGCTATAGGAGTCACCCGCCTTCTTCAAAGGGAACCGGTAACCCGCTTCGAAATCAACGTCGCTCGTCTTGGTCGTGAATTCCTGGAAACTTCCCTGCGTACCCAGCAGGTCCGGCGTACACATCGCGCTCAGCAGTTTGCCGTCGAACTTCTCTGGAGGAAACGTGATGGGTACACGCAAGATCGTGGACGAGACGTGCCCCTCTCCGAGAATGCTCCAAAACGTCCGTGACTTCCGCTTCAGCTCGACGATGGGCTTGCCGATCGGAAATCGCCACTTGCCGATTTTGATCGCCTTCTTCGCCGCTTCCACACGGCTCGAAGCCAACTCAGGAATGTAGCTCTTGAAACTGCGGTTCAAGAAATCGAACATGTTGTGCTTGCCCGGGTTTGAACCCGTCGCAAACGTGGACCAAGCGACCGGGGAAAGCGGCGGAAAAGTCGTCCGCAGCTTCGAATACTGCCCCTGATCTTTCAACCTGGCCAGATGCGGCATCTTCCCCTCAGCCATGTACTTCTCGGTCAGAGTCGGCTCCAAGCCGTCCAAACCAAGGAAAATGACTTTCTTAACTTTGGCCTTCTTGTAGCCTTGCGCTCCCCGCATCGACCGCCACAGCACACGAAAAGGCCAGATCAGCAGAGAAGCCAGCCCAAGAATGAATGCTGTCGCCAAGCTCAGGAACGAACCGACAAAAGCAAAACCCGCTCCAGGCCCCACATAGGCCTGCAAGGGGTGCGTCAGCACCAGGCCCAAGACGCTGAAAAGAAGGACTCCGCGAGCAAGCCGCCCGCGATTCATGGAAGAACCGGCTCTCATCACCCGCCTATTGTACGGGGCGTGGCAGCCATGTGACGCGAAATGTTTGAAAGCCCTCTCTGTCGTCGAAGGCGAGGAGCCCGAGGTTCTGCTGGGCATGCTGCGCAACCTTCGGGTGAACTCACCGATCTAGCCGCTGCCCGACGAAGCGAAGTAATATATCGTACGCAAATGATTGCTTTAGCGGCCCGCGTTACCTAGAATCACTCATGTCCCGCCTTCCGCGGCGACAGCCTCGGAGGTAAATCAAACATGCTTAAATTTTCCGCTCTCGTCGTCGCTCTCGCCATGGCCGTCGGCGTTCCCGCCATGGCCGAGACCCATCTCAAGGTCGGGGACAAAGCGCCCGGCTTCACGCTGCCCTCGACCCACGGTGACTCAGTCGAGCTATCTAGCTTCCTCGGAAAAAGTAACGTCGTTCTCGCGTTCTACCCCGCCGCATTCACTGGTGGCTGTACCAGGGAGATGCAGGCGTATCAGTTCAACATCGACAAATTCGAGGGTGCGGAAACCACCGTATTCGGCGTCAGTACCGACAACGTCCCTTCACAGCGTAAATTTAGCGAAGAGCTCGGTGTGAAATTCGCGATGCTCAGCGATTTCCGTGACCGTGAAATGTCGAAGAGCTATGGCGTCCTCCTTGAAGATAGGGGTGTAGCGACCCGCACAACTTTCGTGATCGACAAGGCAGGTATCATCCAGCACGTTGAGAAAGGCTCCGACGCCATCGACGTGACGGGTGCTGCGGAAGCGTGCAGCCGCCTCGCGCACTAGACACGACTCAAGCTTCACTACGAAGAAAGGGCGGCCGATTCGGCCGCCCTTTTGCTTTCTTGTTCTGGCTGGCAGCTAGCGGATCTTACCCTCCACGAACGGTACTTCAAAGACTTTCTCGTGCATGATCGGACCGTGCCCGAAGTAGCCATCTTCACCGAAGAGCTCACCGTGATCAGCCGTGATCGTGACGTAGGTATTCTCGGGAACCACATCGAATAGCTCCTCGATCACCTGATCGAGGTACTGCACCGCTTTCACCTGGCGATCCTGCAATTCATCGAGCTTCTTCTGATCGAAGAACTTTTCCGACTCGCCACCGATCTTGCCGCCGACAATGTCGTCGTCGAGATGCTTAAACACCCCGTGGACGCCGGACACCCGCGGCCACTTATCGCGTGGCTCGTCAGGCAAGGCGTACGGATAGTGCGTCTCCCCGACATTCAAGATGTAGAACGAGGGCCGGTCCTCAGAGAACTTCAGCGACCGCACCATGGCACGCATGTCGTTGTGTGAATCCATCAAGCGGAACGTATCGAAGTTCTGGTTGATGATCGTACGCGGATTCAGGACAGGCAGCGACATCATCGCGTGCGTACGGTAGTTCAGTTTCTGCTGCAAGTACGCTGGCAAAAACAATCGCGGCACGAACGACTTGAACTCAATATTGTCCTGGCCCAGGCGCTCGTTGTACTTCAGAAAGTCCTTCTTGTAGTACTCAGATGCAAACACGTTCTGGGGACTGTGATGCGGCAACAGCCCCATCAATAGGTTGTAGTGGGATGGTGCCGTCCATGAGGCGTAGGACCAGCGTTTCTCCACCTCGCCCAGCTTCGCGATTGTCTTCGGTGCCGCCGTCACAAACGTGTCGAATCGGCACGAGTCGAAGATCACCAGTATGTAGTTGTTGCCCTTGTGTTCACTCATCGCCAAAAACCGAGCGTATCACAAGGCCCTAACAGCACCGCCATCGCGAGAGGACTCGGTCGAGACGATGAGCTAGGCTTGTAGGCATGGCGGCCGCACCTCAGACGGGACAACTGCAGCAGGAACCGACAGTTTCCGCGCTTAAGGATCCGGCCCTCTACGTCAATCGAGAGCTCGGTTTACTGCAATTCCAGCGCCGCGTCCTCGAAGAGGCCCAAGACCCTCGGCTGCCCCTGTTGGAGCGGCTCAAGTTCCTCGCCATCGTCAGCTCGAATCTGAACGAGTTTTTTATGGTCCGGGTCGCCGGACTTCTTGATCAGATTGCAGCCGGCGTCTGGGACACGTCCCACGGCGAGATGCCGCCAGCCGAACAGCTTCGCGCTATTCGCAAAGAGATCAACGAGCTCCTAGAGCAATCCCGGACGTGCCTACGAGAGGAAGTCATCCCGGGCTTGTTGGGGCAAGGCGTTCAGATTCTTTCCTACCAGAACTTACCCGACGAGCAGAAGGAAGTTGCCGATTCCTACTTCGCCGAGCACGTCTTTCCGGTATTGACCCCGCTGGCTTTCGATCCGTCGCGTCCGTTCCCGCACATCTCGAACCTCAGCCTCAATCTAGCCGTCGTTATCCGGCACCCCGACGAATCCGAGCGATTTGCGCGGGTCAAGGTGCCCGATACGCTGCCGCAGTTCGTTCGAGTTGGCCCGAAGTCAGAGAAACCAGTCGGTTATGTATGGCTCGAAGATTTGATCATCGCCAACTTGGAGTTGTTGTTCCCAGGGACGACGATCATCGAAGCGCACCCGTTCCATGTGACCCGAAACGCCGACATTTCCATCCAGGAACTCGAGGCGGACGACCTGCTCGAAGTCGTGGCAGAGGGCGTTCGTCAGCGGCGATTTGGCAGCGTCGTGCGGCTAGCTGTACTCGAGGATATGCCAGAGAACATTCTCACAATCCTCAAGAACAACCTCGAAGTCCACTCCAATGGCGTTTATCGGCTCAACGGACCGCTAGCGTTGAATCGGCTGATGTCTCTCTATGGCGTCAATCGGCCCGACTTAAAGGACACACCAATCAAGGCCCGGATTCCGACTGCGTTTGACGGCGGTGACCAAGACGAGAATTTCTTCGCCGCGGTCGCGCGAGAAGACATCCTGCTGCACCACCCCTACGACTCGTTTCAGCCGCTAGTTGAGTTTCTCCGCCAGGCGGCAAAAGACCCACACGTACTCGCGATCAAGATGACGCTGTATCGCATCGGCAAGAACTCTCCCGTCGTGGAAGCTCTGCTTGAGGCAATGCAGAACGGCAAGCAGGTCGCGGTACTAGTCGAACTTAAAGCCAGGTTCGATGAAGAGAGCAACATCACGTGGGCACGTGCGCTGGAGGAAAAAGGCGTCCATGTCGTCTATGGACTGGTGGGGCTCAAGATTCACTCAAAGATCGCTCTCGTTGTACGGCAGGAGGGCGATCAGGTCCGTCGCTACGTTCATCTTTCAACCGGCAACTACAACTCCGTCACAGCCAACCTCTATACGGACATCGGCTATCTCACCTGTGACCAGGAATTGGCGGCCGACGCGACGCAGCTGTTCAACTATCTCACCGGTTACGCCGCTAAGCATGACTACCAGAAGCTCCTAGTAGCTCCAGTGGGCTTGAGAGAACGGTTGGAAGAGATGATCGAGCATGAAATCGCCGTCCAAAACAGCGGCGGAGAGGGGCGGCTCATCTTCAAGACCAACGGCCTGGCCGATCGGAAGATGATCAAATTGCTCTACAAGGCTTCTCAGGCGGGAGTCCGGTGCGATCTGCTCGTTCGCGGAGTTTGCTGCCTGCGCCCCGGTATTCCCGGCGTCAGCGACAACATCCGCGTCATCTCGGTTGTGGGGCGCTTTCTTGAGCATAGTCGTGCCTATTACTTCCATAACGATGGCAGGCCAAAACTCTACATCGGTAGTGCCGATCTCATGCGTCGCAATCTCAGCTATCGTGTCGAAACGCTGTTCCCCATTGAGCGGCCCGACTTGATCCGCTACGTCCGAGACGAGGTTCTCGCAACAGCCCTAGCGGACAATCAGAAAGCCCGTGTGATGCAGCCTCATGGTGGCTACGCACGCGTTGTCCCTCTCTCTGGAGAGCTGGCCGTCGACAGCCAAGCCCTCATGGCCCAGAGCCCAAAGGAAGCCGACTAGCCATTCCCCTAGTAGACTCCCCTCATCTTTCACCTCCACCCTAGGGCGAAGATCTTACTACCCGTGGACCAGCGGTCACGTAAGCTCGGCTGAGAGTCTGCAAATGGCGGAATTAGTTAGCTGTTCTCATTGCGGTCGCGTCAACCGGCTCCCCAGCGTAGGGAGTAGTCGAAAGGGCTATTTCCGTTGCGGCTCGTGCTCGACAACCGTCAAGCGCACCGCTGTTCGTCCATCGGCCGCTGCGGGCGGCAAGGTACTCGAGGCCGAGTTCACGCAATACGAAATCTCGCTTCACCTCGTCGGCATCGCCTGGCTCTCCGCCATCGCGCTAGCGCTCGGCTTCACCTCCCTATTTGATCCGTACTACGGAGCCATTCGCGTCCTGCCATTTGCCGCTTCCGCCTACGCGACATACCTCGTCTATCAGATCAAGCGCAAGCCGTGGATCTGGCTCATGGGCGGGCTGACCTTCTTCTACAATCCGTTGATCGTCTCTCTACTCGATCGCGTCTCTTGGGTCATGATCGATGTCGCGGCCATTCTCGTCCTGGCTGCCGCACCGTTCTACTGCCCTGTAGCAGAGAAGTCGCAGGCGAGCCGCAATCGCACGAAGGCCGATGTCGCCGCGCTCTCTCGTGCCCAATAACCCCGCTGCCCTGCACCGTTCCGCTTTGTAACAATACGGGCTTATGCCCGAGTTTCAAATCGCAGTTATTCCAGGAGACGGGATCGGTCTCGAAGTAACTCCTTCAGCGCTCGAAGTTCTCGACGTCATCGAGAAATCGTCCGACGCGCAGTTTCATTTCGAAACATTCCCGTGGAGCACCACGTATTATTTCGAGCACGGGCGAATGATGCCCGAGGACGCTCTCGACCAACTGCGGCCCTTCAACGCGATCCTGTTAGGTGCAATCGGCCACCCGGACGTGCAAGACAACATCACACTCAACGGGCTACTGCTCCCGATCCGACGAACGTTTGACCAGTACATTTGCAATCGCCCCGCCAAACTCTATGATGGCGTCGTATCTCCGTTGGCCAACAAGCAGCCGGGCGACATCGACATGGTCGTCGTTCGGGAAAACACCGAGGGTGAGTACGCCCAGATCGGCGGCCCGCTCTACCAGGGACACTCTGACGAAATAGCGATCCAGACATCGGTCTTCACCCGCAAGGGCTGCGATCGGATCATCCGACACGCATTCGAGTTGGCGCGCAGACGCAACGGCAAGAAGCTTGTCACCTCGATCACGAAGTCCAATGCTCAGGGCTACTCGATGGTGCTGTGGGACAAAGTCTTCGCCGAGGTCTCGGCACACTTCCCCGACATCAGCACCGAGGAGCTGCTTGTCGACGCGGCAGCCATGAACTTCGTCCGTCGTCCGGAGTCGTTCGACGTCGTCGTCGCATCGAATCTATTTGGAGATATTCTTAGCGACCTCTCCGCGATGATCACCGGCAGCATGGGGCTGGCAGCAAGCTCCAACGTAAACCCCTCAAGCGAGGTTCCGTCGATGTTCGAACCCGTCCACGGCTCCGCACCGGATATTGCTGGTCAAGGCATCGCCAACCCACTCGCGATGATTCTTAGCGCAGGCATGATGTTGGACTTTCTCGGCCTCGAAGATCAGGCGCAACGTGTCGAAAGGGCCGTTGCCAAAACCCTAGCCAGCGGAGCCGCATCGCCTGCCGACTTGGGTGGAAAAGCGACGACCGCCGAGGTCGTGTCGGCGGTCGTCTCGAATCTCTAACTAGCGAGCTACGCTACCACTCGGGATTGGTGACCGCGCCACGAGCCGCCGACGACACCGAGGCCGCGTACTTGGCGAAGACGCCCGTCTTGTAGCGTGGCTCGGGACGTACCACTTTACTGAGCCGGTCGGCCAGCTCTTCTTCGCTGAGTTCGACATCGAGCCTCTTCTTCTCGCAGTCGACGAGGATTATGTCGCCTTCTTGGATGGCCGCGATCGGCCCACCCAGGAACGCCTCGGGTGCGACGTGCCCAACCATCAGGCCGCGGCTCGCTCCAGAAAAGCGACCGTCAGTCAGCAGAGCAACACTCTTACCGAGACCAGCACCAACCACGGCTGCCGTGACGCCAAGCATTTCACGCATGCCGGGGCCGCCAGCGGGACCCTCATAGCGAATGACCACCACGTCGCCGTCCTTGATGCCACCGCTGGTGACCGCGTTCATCGCTTCCTCTTCCGTCTCGAAGACGCGCGCCGGACCACGGTGAACCAGATACTTGCCGCCTGCCACTTTGACGACGGCACCGTCCGGAGCGAGGTTGCCGCGTAGAATCACGAGCCCGCCGGTAGGTTTGAGCGGATCGTCCAATGCGTGGATGACCTGCTGACCCGGCGTTTCCTCGACATCCGCCACCGATTCACCGAGCGTTTGCCCGGTTACCGTCATCGCCGACCCGTCGACGTAGCCGCCTTCAATCAGGCGCTTCGTGATGAACTGGATACCGCCTGCCTTCCAGACATCGGCCGCCACGTATTTGCCAGCCGGTTTCAGATCAACCAGCAGCGGCGTGCTCTCGCTGATGCGATCGAAGTCTTCGAGTTCCAACTCAACACCAGCGTCTTCCGCCAATGCCATGAGGTGGAGTACCGCGTTAGTTGAACCACCTGTCGCTGCGACGCTTGCAATAGCGTTTTCGAACGCCGTCCGTGTAAAAATGTCGCTCGGGTTAATCCCCCGTTTGAGCGTCTCCATGACCATCCGGCCCGCATCGTAAGCGACATCACCCTTATCCGGCGCCATGGCGGGAACACTCGCCGCACCTACAGGAGCGATGCCCATGATCTCCATCACGGTCGCCATGGTGTTGGCGGTGTACTGGCCACCGCAAGCACCAGGACCAGGGCAGGCGACCAATTCAAGTTCCTTCAACTCCTCGTCCGTCATCTGTCCGGCAGCGTGTTTGCCAACACCCTCAAAGACGTCTTGAATCGTCACATCAACGCCCTTGTACTGGCCGGGCATGATCGAACCGCCGTAGAGCAACAGTGAGGGCACGTCAACACGAGCCAGCGCCATCGCACCGCCGGGAATCGTCTTGTCGCATGCCACGATGGTGATCAGCGCGTCAAACATGTACGCGTTGGCGGTGAGTTCAATCGAGTCGGCAATCAGCTCGCGGCTGATGAGCGAAGCCTTCATGCCCTCGGTTCCCATCGTGATGCCATCGGAGATCGCGATCGTGTTGAACTCCATTGGGGTTCCACCCGCATCGCGCACTCCCTGCTTCACGCGCTCCGCGAGATCACGGAGGTGATAGTTGCAAGACATCGCCTCAATCCACGTGTTGGCTATACCCACGATCGGCTTCGCGAGTTCTTCGTCGCCAAATCCAATCGAGTGGTAGTACGAGCGCGCCGGGGCCCGATCTCGACCTTCGGTGATGATATAACTGCGGTGCTTTAGCGGATTCCTCACGGCGTACGGGCTCCTTCAACTGAATCTCCGATGTTACCGCGTGACCGGATCGCTATGCTGATACGGTGTCACGGGTGGGTTGGAGCGCGAGAATCTCGATTGGCCTAGCACTGATTCTGGCCGTCTGTGCCCAGGCCTACGTGCATGGCGAGCGCAGCCCCGGCACGCCCTACTTGCTCGAGAATCCAAGCGATGTGCCGTTCGTCGTGCATGCGGGCACGCGCGCCGGACTCACGAATATCGACGGCGAAGAGATCATCGCACCAGACAGTTCACCAACTGCGGCGATACTTGCCGCGCTCGTTCGCTGGAATTCCATCACGGGCAGCATTCTCCGATTTGACGCGCCAACGGCGGTTGAGTCCGACTCCGTACAGGCCGACTCGCAAAGCCTGATCACTTTCGCCGACACACCCGCCAACCGAGCGATGACTAGCGGCGCCGTCGCCGTAACGCAACTCATCTCAACCGTCAACGGCGTACTGATCGATACGGACATCATCTTCAATTCCGCATTCGAGTTCTCGACAACGCTGCGCCCTGACACGTTTGACATCGAAGGAACGCTCGTTCACGAGCTGGGCCACGCGATCGGCATGAGCCATTCCGGGGCCGTCTCGTCGACCATGTTCGCCTTCACCTCTCGCGGGTCCGCCGATCTCCGGAGCCTTTCTGTTGACGACACGGCGTTTGCGCGCGCCGTCTATCCGCCAGTCGGAGCCCCGAACTTCGGATCGCTCATCGTCGATACGCGGTTCGCGAACGGCCGATCCGCCCGTGGAGTCCTCGTAACGGCCATTTCTCGCTCGACGAACACACTTTTTAGTAGCCTGAGCGACACAACCAGCCAGGCAGTGATGAGAGGCATGCCGTCGGGCGACTACATGATCTACGCAGAGCCGGCCAACGGCCCCGCGAGTCCTTCCCACTTCAGCCAGCGCTCCGTACAAGCATCGATCGCCACGACCATCGCTGGCGGGCCGGGCTTTCCTACGACATTCTTCGTGCAGCCGTTTTTCGAAACCGCCACCACCTTGACGCTGCGATCGGGATCCGACCTGCTCAACATCGAGGGAGCGGGTGCCGCGGAAGAAGGCGGTTCCGTCGAGAGCGACTTCGGGACCATCGTCAATCCCGGAGGCAACTACTTCGTCGAGGCCTAGGTGTGGAGCCTAGGTTGTTCATGGGAATCAGGAGTCTGGAGAAAGGGGGAAGGTAGTGGAGGCTGGCGTGGGGGCGATGCCAGTTGTAATGGTGGAGCCAGGGTAACAGATGAGCGGCGCGCTGCTGGGATGAGGAGTAGGAGCGAGCGTAAGCCCATTCTCTCAGAGCGGTCTGGATGAAGCGTTCGGCCTTGCCGTTGGTGCGCGGCGTGTAAGGACGGGTAAAGCGGTGGCGGATGCCGAGACGACGGCAAGCATCGCGGAAGAGGCGCGAGCGATAGCAAGAGCCGTTGTCGGTGAGCAAACGACGAATGGGGACGCCGAGGGAGCGGTAGTAACCGACCGCGGCGTCGAGGAAAGCCACCGCGGAGTGGCTGCGTTCATCGGGCAGGATCTGAGAGAAGGCGAGGCGGGAGTTGTCGTCAATAGCGACATGCACGAACTCCCAGCCAGCGCCGCGACTGGCCCGAGAGCGATCTCCGGTAACGCGATGACCGGCGCGGAGGAAGCGGCCGAGCTTCTTGATGTCGAGATGCAGCAGATCGCCGGGGGCGGCATGTTCGTAGCGGCGCAGGGGCCGAGCAGGTTCGAGATCGCGGATACGGTTCAGGCCGGCGCGGCGCAAGATGCGGCTGATGGTAGCGGGCGAGAGGCCGAGGGAGCGGGTGCCGCGGAAGAAGGCGGTTCCGTCGAGAGCGACTTCGGGACCATCGTCAATCCCGGAGGCAACTACTTCGTCGAACTCTACGGCGCGGGCCTAGGCGATCCATCAATCTCCCTTTCGTCGATATCGTTCCTGGGTTCGGGAATCTCGGTCCTCGGCCCGTTAGAGCGTTCCGAAGTCGAGTTCCTGGATGGATCGGTTCTTCCACTCTTGCGTTTCCGTATCACTGTTGATCCGTCCGCACCAACTGGCAGCCTATCGGCTATGGTGCGCTTGGGAGACGAGCTCGCAATCTTCACGGGGCTGCTTGAGATACAAGACCCCACACCGACACCGACCTTCACGTCAAGCGGCATCGTCAACGCCGCCAGCTTCGAGACCGGATCCATTTCTCCGGGCAGCATCATCGCGATATTCGGAGAGGAGCTCGGACCTTCCGAAGCAGGTACCGGCGTCTTCGACCCTCTATCGGGAGGGTTGATCGAAATCCTGCGGGACGTCTCCGTCTCGGTGGACGGCCGCCCCGCGCCGTTGTTCTTCGTTGGCCCGGGACAGATTAATGCTCAAGCCCCCGCTGAGCTACAACCCGGCAGCACCGTTGCCGTTCGAGTGTTACGGGGCGACGCACGAAGTACGGAAGCATTTGTGCCTGTCGCCGTGGCATCGCCAGGCCTCTTCGTGATTCCCGAATCGAATCGGGTCATCGCCATCAACCAAGACGGCATACTGAATGGCCCCGCCGACGCGGCGGAGAGAGGGAGCATCGTGACGCTCTACGCCACGGGAATGGGAGCGGTCGACCCCAATCAGCCGACCGGTCAGCCAGCATCGCTGGTGCCGCTTCATCACGTCGTGGCGCCTGTGGTGGCGACCATTGGAGGGCAGAACGCACCAATCCACTTTGCGGGCCTCGCGCCAGGGTTCGTCGGCCTGGTCCAAGTCAATGTGGAGGTGCCAGCAAATGCGCCAGTCGGAGAGGAAGTGGCCGTGCGGCTGCTGGCCAGCGGAATCGCCAGCCAGCAAGCCACAACCCTATCGATTCGCTAGCTTCTAACGATCGGGTTCACGCCATCGGTGCGAACGTCCTGGCCGATCTCGTACTTCAGCGACTGGATCAGGGCCTTGATGTACCCAAAGCCGTAAGAAAACGCTTGCATGCCGCCCGGGTCGTCGTCATGCCGCGGCATATGGTCTGGCATCAGCATGTACGGGTAGTCGACCTCGTAGAGGGTCCGCAGTACCTCCGCCATAACCATGTCGCCTTCGTCGGGATAGACCTCGATGAAGTCGTCGCGCTTACCGATGATGTTGCGAAAGTGGATGTTGAAGATCTTCTTCATTCCGCCCAGCTTCCGGATCACGTCATGGATCTCCGTCGCCGGATCCTGGAGCATCTCGGAGGTCGTTCCGAGGCAGAGATTAAATCCGTGATTCGGACTGTCGGAGAGCGCAGCGAAACGGTACAACCCTTCCGGTGTTCCCAAGACTCGATCCACTCCCTGGTAGCCTTCGGGCGGCATGCCAGGATCGTGCGGATGGCAGGCGATACGGATTCCATTCTCATCAGCAACCGGAACTACGTTCTCCACAAAGTGGGTAATACGCTCCCACGCGGTATCTGCATCCACCTCGCCCGCACGGGTCAAGGCGGGCTCGGGCGTCGCCTCGGCAAGTTTCCACGTAGAGTAAGACGATCCGCCACGTCCCGGCGTTCTCTCAGTCCGAGTGACCCCCAGCAGCGACATGTTGTACTTGATCGCCGGGATACCAGCTGCCTTACAACTCTCAATCGTCTTGTTGAAGTCGTCGATATCGCGCTGCCTGCCGGGCTCATTGCCCAGCATGATGTCGCCACGCTGTTCGCGATCGATATGGCTCGACGGCAAGAATGGTGCGGTCAACATGTCGGCGACGATGCCGTGCGCCTCACACTTCTCGCGCAATTGGATCAGCTCCTCCGCCGTGAAATAGCCGCGCTCCGGGTAGGGCGGTCGGGGCATGGAAGCACAGACGTGATTGACGCCGTGGCGCTTGTGTAGCGACAGCCACTCGTCCGTCGTCGGTCGCTGAGAACCAACATACAGACGAACAGGCTTCTCCGCCGCAGTCGGGCGCGACTCAGTAGTTTCAGTAGGAGGTTGGCAACCCGCCAGGGCGGCTGCACCGGCGGCGACGCCGCTCGTGGTTAGAAAATTTCGACGGTCCATAGCGTCTGAAATGAGACCACGCGGGGCCAAACGCTGTCAACGCACCCGTGATTTAACGTCGCCGTCAATGTGCCTCTGCCCCTCGGCGATCAGTCGCTCCGCTTCATCCCGTGAGGCAATGCCGCCACGAGCACCGAGCGCGGTGCAATTCAACGCCGCCATGGCATTGGCGAACTCCAGATTTCGCTCCAACGTCCAGCCCTCAAGCACTCCGAAGCAGAACGCGCCGTGAAATATATCGCCAGCTCCCGTCGTATCAACGCAGTCGACGACGAAGCCCGGCGAGTAAATAAACTGACCGTCGAAGAGCGCCAGTGAGCCATGCGACCCCAGCGTCATCGCCGCTACCTTCATGCCGTATTCGTCTTGAACCTGAGCCAACGCAGCGAAGTGGTCCGCCTCGCCGGTCCATTGCTCGGGAAAGTTGGAACTGCCGATCAGGTAGTCCACAAACGGCAGCACTTCTCCGAAACCCTCGTAGATTGTGTCGACATCAACCGTCACGGGGATTCCGCGTTCCCTGGCGAACCGGGCCACTTTCTCGACAGCCGCGGTATCGTGCCCATCGATGTGTACCAGGCGCGCGCCCTCAATCCAGTTCGCCTCGACTTCTTCGGGCCGCAGCCTCAACCCCTCCTCACGCCGCCAGAACACGGTGCGCTCGCCGGTCTCACGATCGATAACGATGTAGGCCGACTGCGTGGCAGAGCCCTCGCGAACCTGAACGTCATCGATGTTGACGCCTTCTTCACGCAGGCTGGCGATCTGGATCGCGCCGCGGTCGTCGTCTCCGACCGTGCCGACGTATTTCGTCTGGAGACCGAGCCGTTGGCAGGTGACCACCGCACTGGCGACCTGACCACCAACACTCAGGATCTCCTCTTCGAACGGCTCCTTACCTGCGTAGGAGGGAAACTGCGGCACGATCAGTAGCGTGTCGGTAGCGTTGAGACCCACGCCAACCAGATCAAAGTTTTGGGGCATAAGCGACCACTGTAGCCAGAAGCCCCGCACCGTCGCACCAGCGGGCCTACAATGAGGCCCATGAGACGCCGTTGGCTGATCGGAATCCTTCTATTCTTGGTGGCCGTGCCACTCGCAGCCCAAAGCGGAATAGGCATCGGTTCCAGACGAGGCCCCGGCATATCGGCACGCCCGCCTTCGACTCCAACGCCTGGTGTCGGGAGGTCTCCTGGAGCTTCACCACTCCCAGCAACACCGGGTGCCAGCCGACAGGTCCGAACGCAGCCGCAACCTTTCAGAGGGCGACACGACCGAGTCTTCGGGAGAGGTCGAGGCTTCCGACCCATCTACGGCTATGGGTACGGAGGAGTTTATATGGACTCAGGAGCAGGCCCGGTTGAAGCCCCTCAAGAAGACCAGACTGAATCCGGCAGCTCGTACGTCATCACGGTCCCGCCCAGAGAGAAAAAGGCACCGCCAAATCCGCGTGTATACAACGTGCGCGAAGACCTCCAGGGCAATGTCGAAATGAGACCAATCCGTGCAGCGGACCAACGCTCTGACATTGCCAGCCCGTTGGTCGGGGAGCAGTATTGGTTGATCGCCCTGCGGAGTGGGCTCATCTACGCTGCCGAGCGCTATTCGGCGCAAGAAGACACGTTTCAGTTCACCACGCGTGACGGGACGGAGTTCGTCGTCTCGCGGAGCGAGATTGATCTACCCTTTACCGAGCAACTCAACAGGGATCTCGGTTGGTCCTTCAGCTACCCCTAGCCGATCAAGGCCGGTAACCGGGGACCGACGGCTTCCGCATTGACAGTGCTGCCTTCCACCGGTAGGATGGAAAGTTCGGCAACCTGACCGGTAGCCGCGCTTAAGTACACTTCTATCGGGCTTCGTCCGAAGCCTCCAAACCATCCGAAACGTTTGGGACAGAAGATTTGAGGAGAAAGGCAGTGAATCTCAGACCGCTCCACGACCGAATCATCGTTAAACGAGTCGACGAAGCCGAACAAAAGTCCGGTTCGATCATCATTCCTGATTCGGCAAAAGAAAAACCGCAACAGGCCGAAGTTGTTGCCGTCGGAAACGGTAGACGCCAAGAGAACGGCGACATCATCGCCCTCGACATCAAGGCCGGGGACAAAATTCTCGTCGGCAAATACGGCGGAAGCGAAGTTTCGATTGATGGCGAAGAGTACGTCATCCTCCGCGAGGACGAAGTTCTCGCCGTCATCGAGTAAGGCTGAAGGAGTTCGATTCCCATGGCAAGGAAAAATATTGTATACGGCGAAGATTGTCGTCAGGCCATTTTGGCTGGCGTTAATAAACTAGCCGACACCGTTAAGGTCACGCTCGGTCCGAAGGGCCGCAACGTGGTGCTAGAAAAAAAGTTCGGCGGACCGAATGTGACGAAAGACGGCGTGACCGTCGCCAAAGAGATTGAGCTCGAGGACAAGATCGAGAACCTTGGCGCGCAGATGGTCCGCGAGGTCGCTTCAAAGACCTCTGACATCGCTGGCGACGGCACCACGACGGCAACCCTTCTGGCTCAGGCGATCTTTCGTGACGGCCTGAAGAGCGTCACCGCCGGAGCTAATCCGATGGCCATCAAGCGGGGCATCGACGCCGCAACAGCAGCCGTCGTTGAAGCCCTGCTCGCTCAGGCAACCCCCGTTGAGGGTAATTCGGTGGCGCAAGTCGCCTCCATCTCAGCCAATAGCGACGAAGCGATCGGTGGCATCATCGCCGACGCCATGGACAAGGTCGGCAAAGACGGCGTGATCACCGTCGAAGAGGGCAAAGGAATCGAGACCGAGTTGGATGTCGTCGAAGGCATGCAGTTCGATCGCGGCTACCTCTCGCCGTACTTTGTGACCGATCAGGACACGATGGAGGTCAATATTGAAAAGCCTCTCATCCTGATCCACGAGAAGAAGATCAGCTCGATGAAAGACCTGCTGCCCGTCCTGGAGCAGATCTCCCGCGCCGGTCGTCCGCTGGTCATCGTCGCCGAAGACATCGACGGTGAAGCTCTGGCAACGTTGGTCGTCAACAAGCTACGCGGCATCCTGAACGTTGCTGCTGTTAAAGCTCCTGGGTTCGGTGACCGTCGCAAGGCCATGCTTGAGGACATCGCGATCCTCACTGGTGGCAAGGCCATCATGGAAGAGACCGGAATCAAGCTCGAAGGCGTCACGCTTGAGGATCTCGGCCAAGCCGAACGGATCATCATCGACAAAGACGACACCACCGTCATCCAAGGCGGCGGCGAGTCCGATGCGATCGCGGGACGCGTCAAACAGCTGCGTGCTCAGGTCGAAGACACCACCTCGGACTACGACCGCGAGAAGCTCCAAGAGCGCCTCGCCAAACTAGTCGGCGGCGTCGGAGTTATCCGCGTCGGCGCGGCCACCGAGACCGAGATGAAAGAGCGCAAGGCCCGCGTCGAAGACGCCATGCATGCCACGCGTGCAGCAGTTGAAGAAGGAATCGTGGTCGGCGGTGGCGTCGCCCTCATTCGTTCAGCAGGTGCTCTCGACGCACTCGATCTCTCTGGAGACGAAGCGGTCGGAGCAGCCATCATCGGTCGCGCTCTATCGGCTCCGCTACGCAGTATTGCCGCCAACGCTGGCCAAGAAGGTGCCATCGTCGTGGAAAAGGTCCGCGAGGGCAAAGGCTCCTTCGGATACAACGCCGCTACCAACACTTACGAAGACCTGATTGCGGCTGGTGTAATCGACCCGGTCAAAGTCACTCGTAGCGCCCTCCAGAACGCGGCATCGATCTCATCGCTGATGCTGACCACCGAAGCGGCGATCTACGAGTTGCCCGAACCCCCGGCACCCGCTGGTGGCGACCCCCACGGGCACGGCGACTTCTAAGTAATCAACCACAAGAAGCACTTAGGCCAGCCTCTCCACCGGGGCTGGCCTTTTTTTTCTCCGCCAGGCCACCGCGAACGGTCGGCGATAATGCTCGGAAGGATCCCACAACGTGAGCGAACATTTCGGACATTACGAGCTTCTTGAGCGCATCGCGGAGGGCGGAATGGGCGTCGTCTATCGTGCACGAGACAATCGCCTCGACCGAGTGGTGGCGCTGAAGTTCCTGTCCCCTGCCCTGCAGGCGTCGGACGACGAGTTCGAGCGGTTTCTCCATGAAGCACGTGCGATCTCTCGCCTGAACCACCCCAACATCGCAACGATCTACGCGATTGAAGAACATCGTGGCGAGAGATTCTTGGCGTTCGAGTACCTGGCTGGTGGATCGCTGGCCGATCGCATCAAGCGATCGTCAGCCCCAATAGATATAGGGCAGATCCTCGAGTGGGCGTCGCGTCTTGCTCGAGCGCTAGCTCATGCCCACCGCCACGGAATCGTTCATCGAGATGTGAAGCCGCAGAACGTCCTGCTCACGACTAATGATGTCGTCAAACTGACGGATTTCGGTGTAGCCCTAATGAAGGGACGCCAGCCCAGTGGAACGGGCTCAACCGAAAGCACAGCCGCCTATATGTCTCCCGAGCAGGCTCAAGAGCTAGACGTCAACCACCGATCAGACATGTATTCGTTTGGCGTGCTGCTGTATGAGTTGGCTACCGGCGCGCCACCGTTCGTCGACCAGCGGCACGAGGTCATGCTCTACGACGTAATCAACACCGATGTCCCCAGTCTGAAGGGCAAACGCGCCGACATCCCGGAAGCTTTCGCCCGCATCGTAGACAAGCTACTCCGCAAACAACCAGATCTCCGGTATGCCCGCATGGAGGACGTCGTCGACGCGTTGGAAGCTCTGTCGTCGGCCCCATCCCCAGCGCCTCCCGTGATGGAACCAACCGTCGCAGTTCTGCCACTGGTCGACATGAGCCCCAATCACGACCAGGAGTACTTCTGCGACGGACTCACCGAAGACGCGATCTTGGCCCTGTCATCTGTCCAAGGCCTGCGAGTGGTTTCGAACACCTCGTCATACCGATTCAAAGGCGGAGGGCATGACATCGGCGAAATTGGCCGCCAGTTGGGCGTCGATTCGATTTTGGAGGGCAGCGTCAAGAAATCGGGCGATCAACTGCGGATCACCGTCCAGCACATACGCGTTTCGGACGGGATCCATCTCTGGTCGCAGCGCTATGACCGTGGCGTCGAAGACCTCTTTGCGATCCAAGACGAGATCTCTCAGAGCATCGCCGCCGCCCTGAAACTTCAACTGACGAAGACGCCGGAAGGTACGAGGAAAAAGACTTCAAACGTCGAGGCCTACACCGCGTACCTAGAGGGGCGGTCATGCCTCAATCAGAGAACACCGGTAATGCTTGACAGAGCGCTGAAGCGCTTTGAAAAAGCGGTCGCCCTCGACCCAGAGTTTGCCGCCGCGTACGCTGGCGTTGCCGAGGTGCACATCGTCTTGGCGTCGGGGCAATACGGTGGCGACAGTTCACTCGTCATCCTCGATCGTGCCAGAACGGCTGCTGAGAAGGCTCTCCAATTAAATCCATCTCTGGCAGAGGCGCATGTGGCGATGGCGCTCGTGCGACATCGGGCCGACTGGGCGTGGGACGAAGCGGAGAAAGAGTTTCTTCGCGCCATCAAACTGAACCCGAACTACGCGACCGCCCACCACCAGTACGCGATGTTTCTCGCGCTCCACTTACGCCTCGAAGAAGCGCGGAAAGAGATAGCCGTCGCCCACGAACTCGACCCCCTGTCGCTGATCATTTCAACGGCCGTGGGACGCATCTTCCACTTCTCTCGACAATTTAAAGCGGCTATCGAGCAGTGCAAGAAGACGATTGAGCTGAATCCGAACTTCTCTCCCGCATATTTTGATCTCGCCGTTTCGTACTTCGCGACTAAAGATTACGACCTGGCGCTTGAAGCGATCGAGCGCATGTACGAACTCGACAAGAATGAGTTGCGACACATCATGATGATGGCGTTCTGGCACGCCGAGCAGGGCCAACAAGAGGCCGCCGTGGAGTGGGGCGACCGCTACAAGGAACAGGCCAAGCAGCACCACATTGCACCCATGCTGTGGGCGCTACTCGAAGCTGGCCTAGGCAACATCGATCGAGCGATGGAGTACATGGAGCAGGCCCTCGAGGTGCGGGACTCGATCCTGGTCTACGTGCAGTGCGAGCCGGCTTGGGACGCTGTTCGTAAGCATCCGCGCTACCCCCAGCTAATCGCCAAATTGGGCTTTCCACCAGCGACAAGCGGGTCTTGAGCAGCCGCGGCGCCGCCCTGAGCTACACACTTATCTGATAGCTTGGAGATAGGCTCTTGGGCCTTTCGAATGGACTCCTCCCGCATCCGCAACTTCTCGATCATCGCCCACATCGACCATGGCAAGTCGACGTTGGCCGATCGCCTGATCCAGATGACTGGCGCTCTCTCCGAGCGTGAGATGAAGGAACAGGTCCTCGACTCGATGGACCTCGAACGCGAGCGTGGAATCACAATCAAAGCGCAAAGTGTCCGACTGCTTTACACAGCGAAAGACGGTCATGAGTATCAGCTGAACTTGATCGACACTCCGGGACACGTGGACTTCAGTTACGAGGTCTCTCGTTCGCTGGCTGCCTGCGAAGGTGCACTGCTCGTCGTCGATGCTTCGCAAGGCGTCGAGGCCCAGACGTTGGCCAACACCTACCTGGCGCTCGAGCATGATCTCGAAATCGTACCGGTGCTCAATAAGATCGATCTGCAGTCAGCAGAGCCCGATCGCATCAAAGAGCAAATCGAGAGTGCCATCGGACTCGATGCCTCCGATGCATTGATGGTGAGCGCGAAATCCGGTCTCGGCATGGAGGACGTTCTCGAGGCAATCGTCCATAAATTGCCTCCACCCAAGGGCGATATCAACGCCCCCGCTCGGGCGCTGCTGTTCGACTCCTGGTACGACCCCTATCGCGGCGTGATCTTGCTCGTCCGTGTCGTTGACGGGGTGCTCAGCAAGGGTATGAAGCTCCAGCTGATGTCGACCGGCAAGACCTACGACATCGAGGGAATCGGTTATCGAACGCCGAATCATATTCCTTGCGAAGAGTTGCGGGCCGGAGAAGTTGGCTGGGTTGTCGCCAACATCAAGACGGTCTCTGACGCCAAGGTCGGCGATACGTTGACCGACGCAGCCCATCCCGCGACCGGGCCACTGCCTGGATTCGAAGAGACGAAGCCGATGGTCTTTGCCGGGCTCTATCCCGTCGAATCTCATGCGCACTCAGAACTGCGCGATGCGTTAGCCAAACTGCAACTCAACGACGCCTCCTTCGTCTACGAACCGGAAAGTTCCGTCGCGCTGGGGTTCGGATTCCGCTGCGGATTTCTAGGGCTGCTACATCTCGAAATCGTTCAAGAGCGGTTGGAGCGTGAGTTCAATCTCGACCTGATTACGACAGCTCCAGGTGTGCGCTACAAAATTCACATGACAGACGGCACGATGCTTGAGGTCAACAACCCCAGCCGCTGGCCCGAGACACAGGTCGTCGACTCGATCGAAGAACCCATCTTCGAGGTGACGGTGTTGACTCCGGATGAGTACCTCGGCGGCATCTTGAAGCTACTCGAAGACAAGCGTGGCATTCAAAAGAAGTTTGAGTACGTCGCTGGCGAGCGGGTCATGCTGGTCTATGAAGTTCCGTTGAGCGAAATCGTCCTCGACTTCTACGACCGCCTCAAGACACTGTCCCGTGGCTACGCCTCGGTCGACTATCACTTCTCCGGATATTGGAAGTCGCCGATGGTGAAGCTCGATATCTTGGTGGCAGGTGAACCGGTCGACGCACTGTCGTTGATCATCCACAAAGATCAGGCTCACGACCGCGGCAAGGCGCTCATCGCCAAGTTCAAGAAACTGATCCCACGGCAGATGTTTGAGGTGGCCCTACAGGCGGCGGTCGGCAACAAGATCGCGGCGCGAGACAACATCTCGGCGATGAAAAAGAACGTCCTCGCCAAGTGCTACGGCGGAGACATCAGCCGCAAACGTAAACTACTCGACAAGCAGCGCGCCGGTAAGAAACGCATGAAGCGCGTCGGCCGCGTCGACATCCCCCAAGAAGCCTTCCTAGCCGTCCTCAGCGTCGGCAGCGACGACTAGCCGCTTGCGCGGTGCTGGTCTCGCCTTCGCGAGGTGCGACGCTGCCCGCCGCAGTCTTCACCGAGTAACCGATCCGTTTCCTGACTCCCGCGTACCGTCTCCAGCTCCAGCGGGGCGGCCTGCTGTTAGCCCCCGGGAAACCCCACACAACCCCACCACCGCACCGTCTTGAGCCCAAAGGGCGGCATCTCCGTAGCCCAGGACGCAAGTCCTGGGTACCCAAACACCCCTCCCACTCCCGCGTCCGCGTCCCAACCTCACCACCAACCCCGTCCTTCCCACCTCGACGTCCCAACCATCCACGACCAGCCAACCTGAACGCCCAAGGACATGGGTAACAGAATTACCCAACCACATAGGTAACAGTTTAAGGGGTTGATACAGGGGAAGAGCGGGTCTTCCCGGTAGCTGTTGTTGGACGGCGGCGGGAGCCCGAAGGGCGACCAGAGCTGTCCAAGAATGTCGCCTTCCAGCGGCCTCGGCCACGGTTATCGCGTTTGGCTTTTGGATCGTTGACTTGCCTCGCATCCAGCCAAGCCAACGGCAGTGGACCGAAGGAGCGATCGACGCATTCTGGTCGCCCGACAGCTCGTGGATCGGCTTCGGTACAACCACTGAACTCAAGAGAGTCTCATTCGCCGGCGGCAGCCCGATCACGCTCTGTGAGCTACCGACCACCGGCTTCTTCGCTCTCCTCGGAGGCACGTGGAGCCCCGACGATGAGCGCATCGTGTTTTCCTCGGGCATGCAGCTCTACAAGGTCGCCGCCCGCGGTGGCCAGCCAGAGTTGCTATTTGACTCCAGCGACGATCCTCGACCCTACTCCGTCTATCCTCACTTTTTGCCAACTGGCCGTGGTCCTTCGGCACTTGTCTACACACCGGGCACGGTCGCCTCCGATCACTGGCTGGCGGTATTGAACCTGGAGACAGGGGAACGTCAGGAGCTCGGTCCGGGCTCCCGAGCAGTCTACTCGCAGGACGGCTACTTGATTCACGGACCCACTGACAGCACTGAACCGGGACTGTGGGCTTGGCCTTTCTCTCTTGAGACACTGGAGCCGGCCGGGGATTCATTCCCAATCAGCACAGCCGGTCTAGCCGCCACCCTCTCGCGCGACGGTACGTTGGCGTATCGAGACCAGGCCGGAAGCGCTTCGACCAGGACGCTCGCCTGGCGTGACCGCACGGGAGAATTACTGGAGACGGTTGGCCAGCCGCAGAACATGGCGCAGCCCTCCCTCTCGCCCGACGGCCAACGGGTCGCGGTGAGATCGAACGAGAGTGGCGACAATGACATCTGGGTCCACGATCTGACCCGCTCCACCAAGACTCGGTTGACGTTTGAAGACGTGACCGAGTCCGATCCGGCGTGGTCCCCCTCGGGTCGAGAGATCGCCTACCGGCGCAATGACCCGGGGCCGGGAGGCACTCTGATGCGAAAGAGCGCGGACGGTACGGGTGAGGCTGTCGTTCTGGTCGAGTCGGAAAGCAACCTCCGCTGGCCGGACTGGTCTCACGATGGCCGCTATCTGGTCTATACCGAGAGCAACAGCGAGACTCAGCGGGATATCCGCTATGTCGAGTTGGGGAGCGACGGCGATGCTTCCGAGCCGGTGACGTTTCTCAGTACGCCAGCCAACGAAGGCCGACCCCAGCTTTCTCCGGATGGCCAGTTTCTGGCCTATGTCTCTGGTGAATCGGGCCGCCCAGAGATCTACGTGCAGCCGTTTCCCAACGGCGCTGGCAAGTGGCAGGTGTCTGGCAACGGCGGTGACCCGCCCCGTTGTCGGGCTCACGCAGCGCTCCCGGGCGTCGCTCCTAACGACGCCCGGGACACCTCTTACCCCTTACTTCACTACATACAAGCCCCGTTTACAGGGCTCACAGTTAGGCCAGTCGTTCTACGGCTGGTTCAGAGCAGCGGCACCAACCCTTCTTCGAATGAGCGATTCTCGCCGACCTGTTACCCATGTGCTTGGGTTGTTCTGTTACCTATGTCCCTGGGTCGCACCCCATCCGAGCCCCGAACGCGAGAGAGGGGTCAAATGCCCACCCTGTGACGGTCGAAAAAATAAATTTCCGCCAACAAAACATAGCACTTACACCCACAAGGCCCGCGAAAGAGGGCGAAAAGCTTGCACTCCTGTGCCACTGTCAAATCAGAAGCGCGCTAGATTTTTGTGAGGTTAGTTAGCGTCCCCAGTCGACTGGGAATCAACCTTCGGTGAGTTGGCCTACCAAAATGCCAACAGCGTAACGAGGGAGCAGTTCCTCAGGGCCGGCCCAATACTTCGGTGCTTCCCCGCTTAGTTGGGATTCACAAACCGTCCGTCCGGCATCGTCTGTTGCATCAGACGGTGTCGGGCGGCGGCATAACTTCAAACCTTGCCCCGTCTGTGGGAATAGTGCGTCTTACCCGCGAAGCGGACAGGTCCTCGCGCTAGCGAGCCGGAGGTCCATCTCGGTCCTAGCGCTGCACCCCACCACGGCGCTAAATTCCCCGAAGGGCCACACCCCGCGAAGGCGGGACTAGCGCCGCGCTAGCGGCCAACGATTCGTGACGACCGCTCTAGTCGACGCCAGCAACAAGGCCCAATACCGCTATAATGGCGTCGCCCACATCGCTGGCACCCCGCCACGACCGAACACCGGAGAAAACAACATGCGACGTCATTTATCACTCATTGCCCTACTCGCCCTCTGCTTCGGAGCAGCTTAGCGGCCAACGATGTCTCAGGCGCAAGCCGCCGACGTCGTTTACGTCCCCAAAGACAAAGTAGCGGCAACCATGACCACGCCCGGCATCATGTCCCAAGACTCCGACCACCGCGTCAGCATGAGCCGTCGTGAAGGACCGGGCCAATCAGAAATTCACGCCACCGAGACAGACGTCTTTTACGTAATTGAGGGCTCCGGGACCTTCGTCACCGGCGGCACGATAGTCGGCGGCAAGACCACCGCCCCAGACCAGATCCGCGGCACCGGAATCGAAGGCGGCCAAACCCGCACGCTCTCCGCCGGGGACGTCATCGTCATCCCCAAGGGCACCCCGCACTGGTTCAAAGAAGTACCCGATCACGTCGTCTACTTCGTCGTCAAAGCCGTCACGCCGCACTAGCCGCTAGCGCGGTGCTAGTCCGCTTCGCTAGGCCCGTCGGAAGCGGGCCTGTCGTCGACTCCGGTCCGCGTGTGCAACGCGGAGCGAATCTGCTCCACCGATGGCCACCCTGCTAGGCCACCATCACTCGAATACACGCGGCAGCCGTAGCCGTAGCCCTTGCTCTCCGCCTCGGGTCCTTCCAGATCGACGCCATCGAATCGAATCGTCGGCGAACCGATAAATCTCTTCTGCCTGGCGTCCTCATCAGAGGTGACCTTTACCCACTCAAGCACCACGGGGAGCCCCTCCATTCGGAGAGCCTCTTTCAGGTTGTCGGCAGCCCGCACGTACGACGGACAGTCGTCGAAGAAGAACAGTTCGGTCTTCATCCTTAGCTCCCGCTCGTCAACGAGACCTTGTATCCAAGCTCCGCAAATGCCGCAGAGAGTTGTTCGCCCGTTATCTCGGTGGGGTCGTAAGCGACATGCGCCGTCTCGTCGTCGTAGAGCACCTTGATCTTCTCAATTCCATCTCGACGTGACAGTGTCATCTGAATCCCGAACGCGCAGCTTGGACACGTCATACCTTCAACCGCATAGACGACATTTTCCAGTTTCGCCGCACCGTTCGCATCAAGCGTTCCAGCGAAGCCGTTCTCGTCCGTCGCGGCCAAACGACCGTCTGTCGAAGCCGATGCTGTCGCGACTCCGCCCCAAATGACGTCTGAATAGTGCGGGAATGCTGCCAATCCTACAACCGTAATCGCGACCACCCACAGCAGGATCTTTTTCGACTTCTGATCAGCGACCGAGCAGGCCTCACCATCGCACTGCTCTTGTGGTTGCCTACGGTAGAGCAGGTAGAACGCGCCAGCCAGCAGCACCGCTGTCGCAGCCAGCAGATAAGGGCGCCACAGCTCGAAGACAGTAGCGGCTCCAAAGGCACCCAAGCCAAGCCCAACAGCCACGAGCGGGCCAATGCAACATAGAGAAGCCATCACGGCCGCGACTACCGATGCGGTGGCTAGCGTCTTTTCCTTCATTCCATTTACCTCTTGCCGCTCGTATTGAGTGAATCCAGGATGCTCGTCGCACTTCACAAAGCGCACCGCGAATCACTCCAGCTTCAGTCTAAACCCTGGACCATGGTCCAGAGTCAAGCAGAATCTTACATCCCAACACTCAATGTCCATCGCAGGGACTGAACGCCGGGGCCGCCTCGCAAGTTCCAGCCGCTCGCGCGCGATCGCGCAACTACGTGATACTCTGTTCGCCAATGCCGAAGGCCTTCTACCGCTGGACAAGGGATCTGCATCTGTACTTTGGGTTATTCCTCAGCCCCTTTCTGGTGATCTTTGCGGTCAGTGTTTTCTTTGTAAACCACGTCCGCCTGAATCCATCTGAATCCGAGTCGACAACTACGACCTTTAGCGAACTTCAGGTTCCCGCTGGCATCGAGCAGGCGGAGAACATGGCGCGCGTACAACTGATCGCTCCAATTCTTTCGCAAGTCGGCGCATCCGGAGAGATTCGCTACGTTCGCTATTTCCGAGAGGAGCATCGCTTCGACATCGCCGTCGTCAGACCCGGAGTCGAGACCACCATTGACCTCAACGTCGAGGACCGTACGGCCACCGTGTCAGAACGTCGGACCGCCTTCTGGGAAAGGCTGGCGTACTTGCACCGGTCTCCGGGCCCGCACAACGTCGCTATCCGAGGCAACTGGTTCGGGACACGCGCCTGGACGTCGCTCGCCGACGCTACTGTACAGACCGGGCGGAAGGGTAACAGGTTAGACCGGGCGGATAGGTAACACCATGGCGAGATGCCATGGAAGGAGACCTATCCGATGGAAGAACGCAAGAGATTCATTGAAGACTGGCTGCGAGCGGGGGCGGCGACGAACGTGGCGGCGCTGTGTCGACTCTACGGGATCAGCCGCAGGACCGGATACAAGTGGTTAGAACGCTTCCGTCAAGGCGGTTGGCCAGAGCTGGAAGACCGCTCGCACGCGGCACACCGTCAGCCCGGTCGGATACCCGAGTCGGTCGAGCGACGAGTGATAGAAGCGCGTCGGCAGCATCCGAGTTGGGGGCCGAAGAAGCTCAGGGCCTGGCTGGAGTCGAAAGAGTCACAGACAAGCTGGCCAGCGGCGTCGACGATCGGCGACGCGCTGAAGCGAGCCGGACTCGTTCGCGGGCGCAAGCGGATGCGGCGACTGGCCGAAGCGGCACCCAGTCCGTTGCGCGAACCCGAAGCGCCCAACGACCTCTGGACGATCGACTACAAGGGGCAGTTTCGCACCGGCGACGGCGTGCTGTGTTATCCGCTAACGGTCGTCGACGGATATAGTCGTTTCCTGCTCAACTGCACCGCACACGTGGGCACATCCTACGCCGAGGCCCGCCGAGGCTTGGAGCGGTTGTTTCTGGAGCGCGGGCTGCCACGAAGGATACGCTCAGACAACGGTTCGCCGTTCGCCTCCATCGGCACCGGACGCTTGAGCCGGTTGAACGTCTGGTGGCTGAAGCTGGGCATTGCGGTGGAGCGCATCGAGCCGGGCAAGCCGCAGCAGAACGGTCGCCACGAGCGGCTACACCGCACGCTCAAAGCCGAGACAGTGAGACCTCCGGCTGGCGATCGTCGCCGACAGCAGCGCCGCTTCGACCTCTTTCGTCATGAATACAACCAAGAACGTCCGCATGAAGCGTTGAGACAGCGGCCCCCGGCGGCGTTCTATGCACCAGCAACACGCGCCTATCCCAGCGAGCTTGCTGATCTGGATTACCCGGGGCACTGGGAGCGCCGACGAGTGCGCCACGACGGACGCATCAAGTTCCTCGGCGAGAAGTACTTCCTGAGTGAAGCGTTGGCTCGCGAGTTGGTCGGGCTAGTCGAAGTGGACGAAGCCATTTGGCAGATCTGGTTCGGTCCGGTGGAACTCGCCTTGTTCGACGCCGCCAACCGCGTACTGTGGCCGCTCGGCTCGGCAGTCAGTGGCCCCCGCGGGGGCCACTGACCACCGCCTATACTGTTACCCATCCGTCCGGTTTAGAGTGTTACCTATCAGACCGGTCGTTCACTACCGTCTACCTGATCTTTTTCCTTTCCCTAAGCGGCCTGTACTTGTGGACGGCACTTCGATCCGAGCGCCGCGTCGGGCTGATTCTGCTAGCCTCTGGCGCTCTTACTTTTTGGGGGATGGTTTATGCCGTTGTCTACTAATCGAGACTGGGAGGCTTGGAATAAGAAGCTGCACTTCTACCTCGGGCTGTACTTCCTCTTTTTCCTGTGGCTGTTTGCGTTCAGCGGCTTGCTCTTGAATCACTCTAACTGGCAGTTTGCGGAGTTCTGGCCCCAACGATCCGAAACGAGCTTTGAGCGGTCGGTCCAACTGTCCACCTCAGACAGCAACGTCGAGCGGGCCGAGGATATCATGCGCCAACTGGAGTTAACCGGCGAAATCGACTGGCCAAATCAGGAGCCGGTGCCGGGTCAGCTCAACTTCGCGGTGAACCGTCCGGGCAATCAGAATCGCGTTAGCGTCGACTTGGCTCAGAACCTCGCCACTGTCCGAAATATACAGGTCAATTCCTGGGGTCTGATGAGAGCGCTGCATTCTTTCAGTGGAACCCCCCGCAACAGCGCTACCGCAACGCGCGATTGGGTACTGACCACCGTCTGGGTCGTTGCCATGGATGCGCTCTCGGTGGGCGTTCTGCTGATGGTCTTCAGCAGTTACTACATGTGGTTTCGCCTGAAGCAGAAACGGTCTCTGGGGTTAGTCTCGCTAGCGACGGGCGTGCTCAGTTGCGGTATCTTCGTCGTCGGCCTTGCGTGGCTCGGATAGCACCGCCGGACCTAGCTCCCGAACAACGCCGAGAACCGTTGCTCGAACGCGATCACCGATATTCCCAAGAAGAATATGAAACATCCCACCAGCCCGAGTTGCATGTACCAGGGTGGTCGCAGCGGCTCGGGCAGCAGGGTGCGGTTGATGTAGAGCGCGTGAAGAGAAGTCGCTCCTAGGCCGACGTTGCGCAGCGTGCCTGTCACAATCGCGAGCACGAGCGGATCGGGAGTCAGCCTAAGCGCCGTCAATCCCCAGATCATGTACAGCCCCATCATCGAGTAGTAGACGAGTGTCACTTGGTTGCCCTTGAGCTTTCTGGCGTGTTTGTTACCCGTCCAGATCACGTCGGTCCAGCGCCGGATAATCCCGTCGATATCCGTGATCTGACCCGGTGCGAGTACCAGGAATCCGCAAAGCAATGTGGTGAACCAAAAGAATTCGCCAGCGCTATCGGCGATCCCTCGCGCCGTCATGGCGGCCGCGGCCTGACCCTGCACCTGGACGCCGGGGATGAACTCCAACGAGAGCAAAGACGGCAACGCCATCCCGAGCACGCAGGCTCCTGCCCATACGACCACCTGATCACGAGTGATATGGCGCAACCAGCCCCGCCACCGTTTGAGGTTCTCGCCGTTGATCTCAAAAACCTTGCCAACATGCGACAGCGAAATTTTCCTTCCGCCCACAATGCTGGGGATAGCACCAACCTTCTGCCCCATGCCCCAACCCTTGTCGCGCGAGTAGTTCGAGAAATTCATGTTCGACAGACCGCCAGCGCCAGCAACTGCAGCGAAAGCCGCCAACGTCGCCCAGTCGATGTCCCCCTCGGGAATCGAACCGAATTTGACGAACCCCGAAAAGATAGAGATCCAGGTCTCCTTGCTGACAAGGAAAATCCCGACTACGCTCAGGTAACCCATCACCAAGACGATCTTGGTGACCATTACCTTTTCGATGGCGTTATAAATCTTGCCGCCAAAAATGAGTGGGATGAACGCCGCCAAAAACACGAAATAACTCAGCGTCCGCAGTAGTCCTTCTTCCTCCGGTCCCGGCAGCCGCCCGAGGAAGGCCGCCGCGAGCGGCACCGCAGCGTTCGAAGCCATGTAAGGCCAAATCCCACCCAGGTCAATCAGCAGATAAAAGAAGGCCCAAAAGCGCGGCCCCGGAGGCGTCCGAAAAATACCTACGAAGATCGGCTCACCGGTATAGAGCGTATAGCGCATCACCGCCAGGTTGTAAAAAACCTGAAAGCCGATGCTGAGAGTCGCCAACCACATCAACTGGCCGCCGTAGCGAGCCGTAACAATAGGGCCAAACAACCATTCCCCACCACCGATATTGGCGCCCGCCATCAGCAGGCCAGGACCGATCAGCGCCGACCAATTGCGCCAACCAAACGCGGGCGGTTTCTCAAGAACGTCACTCTCCCATCTGGGGAAGAACCGTGCGGCCCGCGATCGATTGTCACTCTGGCCGCTTTCGGGCATTCGCAAATCCTATCACGGGCGGCACGCACCATCCCAGCCAAGAGCCCGTACTCACGCCGTTCTCCGCGGTGGTGGGTAGGAAAGTTCCGGTCTCGGGCAAGAGACTGTCAAACTGTTGACGAACTCACCGACAGCAAAGAACGCATCATTTCTCCTTGCTAGGCGAAGTGTTGTATCGACCGTTTGAGACCACCCAGGTTGGACAAAATGACCCCTGAACAGGCTATTTCGACGCTCCCAGAGAGCCCAGATTGGGTTGGTGCCGCGAATTCCTGCCGGTTCAACCGGTCAACGCAACACTAGGGCTAAGTCGTTCAACCGAAATGCTCTAGCGATGAGAGCGGCAAGGGGCTTGCCTACAAGCGGAAGCTGCTAATCGCAATCGCGTAACTCGTTACACTGCAATGGCATGCAGATGAGAGCGAAGCGTCCTCACCGCTTCCTCTTTGCTTTCTTTGGCTTACGCTTCACCATCTCCATTCGCGCCGGGTGTTGCGTCGACCGCTTGAATCCACCCCCAATATAGGAAGTAACTCATCACCCACACTGGCAGCCCTTTCGTGAGCCCCAAGAAGGTACAATCCCCCTGTCATGATGGTTGGCCAGAGCATCAGCCACTACAAGCTCGTCTCGCAACTCGGCGAGGGCGGCATGGGTGTCGTCTACAAGGCGGAAGACACCAAACTAAACCGCCAAGTGGCGTTGAAGTTCCTCGCCCAACATCTTCTCGACGACGAAGAGGCCAAGGAAAGGTTTCTGCGGGAAGCCCAAGCAGCAGCGGCACTGCACCACCCCAACATCTGCCCGGTGCATGAGATCGATGAGGTCGATGGAAAGACCTTCATCTCGATGGCCTTCTTGGAAGGCGACACGTTGGAAGATCGGATTGCTGAAGGCCCGCTCTCGATCAAGGATGCCCTCGACATCGCCCGCCAGGTCGCTGATGGGCTCGATGCTGCTCACGAGAAAGGTGTTTTTCACCGAGACATCAAGCCCGCCAACATCATGGTCGACGCCAAGGGCCGCGCCACGATCATGGATTTTGGGTTGGCTCGGCTCACCGAAGCCTCGCGACTGACCAAGGTCGATACGGCGATGGGCACGGTCGCCTACATGTCACCCGAGCAGGCGCAGGGCATGGAAGTAGATGGACGCACAGACCTCTGGTCTCTAGGCTGTGTGTTGTATGAGATGGTCTCGGGACAACGTCCTTTCCAGGGTCAGTACGACCAGGCGTTGCTTTATGAGATCTGCCACGAAGAACCGGCAGCACTAACCGGCCTCCGCACGGGAGTACCCGTTGAGTTGGAACTGCTCGCTTCCAAGTGTCTGGCCAAAGACCGCGACGACCGCTATCAGTACGCCAAAGAGATCGCGGTTGATCTGCGCACCCTGGCCGAAAAGCTGAAGTCGGGCCGTTCGACGATCTTACGAACAACGAACCTAACTGCTGGCGTCCCTGCGACGATGACCGCGGCACATACGGTGATGTGGTGGGCCGTCGCGGCTGTCGCGTTGATCGCTGTCGCAGTCCTTGGCATATTGGTCGTGGCTCCGAGCGCCGGTGTCGTGGAACGCGTGTCACGCTCGGTCATTCTGCTTGACGAGGACGTGCGATTGGCGGCCCTCGTGGATCCAACCTCTGGCCTCCGAGCGTTCAATCTGCCCTTGGCGTTGACGCCCGATGGAAGCGTTCTGTTCTTCGTCGGGGAACGGAACGGAGGGCGTGCCATCTATCGCCGTCCGATGGACGGATTGGCTGCCGAAGCCATCCCTGGGACCGAAGGGGCGGAGTTCGTGTTCGTGTCCCCTGATGGGATGCGGCTCGGGTTTGTGGCCGAGCGGCAACTCAAGCACATGCCCGCCGACGGGGGGGTGCCGGTGACGTTCCACGAGGGGCGAGTAGAGGGTGCGGCCTGGGGGCCGGCCGACATGGTCGCGTTTGTTGAGGATAGAAACCTCTGGCTGATCGACACGAACGGTGGCCAGCCTGAATTGATTACCGGCGGAAGCGTCTACCGAGGCCAACCGTTCTTTCTGCCCGGCGGTCGTGAGGTGCTTTTGTCTGATTGGATTAGGGGAATGGTTGTCCGGGTGCCTCTATCCACCGGGGAAACCGAGGATCTCACGAGAGGTATGGCCGCTCAGTTCATTTCTACTGGTCATATTCTGTTTCGGCGCGATGAGTCGCTCTGGGCCATGCCGTTTGATTCCGTTCGTGGCGAAACGACGGGCGGTGCGGTGCAGGTCTTGCCAGAGGCTATCGGAACTAGTATGGTTCTACCCAACTACGCGGTCAGTGCAGAGGGCACGCTGGTGTACCTGCCCGCAACGAGCACGGAGCCCGTTCAGCAACTTGTCTGGGTCAATCAAGATGGGAGCGAGGAGGCGTTGGCCCTCGCACCAGGGCGCTATCGCATCCCACGTCTGTCGTCGGATCAGTCGCGCATCGTCTTTGACGACTGCTGCCAGTCACTGCAGCCGCCGACCGGCGGCCTCTGGATGTACGACCTTCGTACAGAGACCATCACCCGTCTCACGTTCGATGCGACGGGAGAGTTCCACCCGCTGTGGACGCCTGATGGCGAGCGGGTGGCATTCTATACCTATGGTCGAAGTATCGACCTGAGGGAAGCCACGGGCGGTGGAGAGGTTGGGCGGGTCGTTGAGGGGGTGAATCCAGTTCCGCAGGCCTTCTCCGCCGACGGAGAGAGCCTCGTCTACTTTCATCAAGGCGATATTCATGTGGTTCCTCTGGACGGCAGTGGAGAGTCAGATCCACTGATCGCGAGCCCTGCCGTTGAGTCGGGCGGCTATCTGTCCCCGGATGGTCGATGGATAGCCTACTCATCCGACGAGTCAGGTCGGCCTGAGATCTATGTGCGTCCGTTTCCCAACGTCGCTGACGGCCGGTGGCAGCTCAGCACGGATGGGGGCACCGAGGCGTCGTGGGCCCTGGACAGGCGCGAGTTGTTCTTCCGCAATGGTGACTGGATGATGGCTGTCGAGGTTGACACGTCCACGACGTTCGCGCACGGTGCGCCGCAGGCCCTCTTCCAAGGCCGGTACGACACCCACCAGTTACGCAACTACGATGTGGCAAGAGACGGCCGCTTTCTGATGGTCAAGGATGCGTCACCTGTTGACCGGGTGTCTGAGCGTCAGCAACTGGTTCTGGTCCAGAACTGGTTCGGGGAACTCAAGCGCCTCGTGCCGACGAATTAAGTCCGCCCCTGACTCCCACAGAGAGTTCCGGGTCGAGATCAGTAGAAACCGGCAGAATCGCAGTCCCGAATCGGCCCGTCGCCGAGTAGCTTCCTACAATTCCGGTGGTCTCAAGGGGTCGATGCAACACTTCACCGAGAAGGAGAAGTAGATGCAAGAAGAACAGAAGGAACAGACGAGGAAGAGGCGGAGGTACACGGCGGCGGAGTTCGCTGAGGTGTGGGATCGCTGGGGACGCGGAGAGTCGTCGAAGACGATCGCCCGTGTAATGGACAGAGGTCCGTCGGTTTACTGGCTGCTGTTGCGCTACGGCGGCATCCGCCCGCGAACGCGCTGCCGCTCGCCTCAGGCGTTGACGTTGGCGGAGCGGGAGGAGGTCTCCCGAGGCCTTGTCTGTGGGCAGTCGCTGCGACAGATCGCCCGCAGGCTGAGTCGTGCGCCATCGACCCTGAGCCGCGAGGTCCGCCGCAACGGAGGTTCGAACCGCTATCGGGCGGCAGAGGCGGACAAGCAGGCCAGGAAGCGAGCACAGCGTCCCAAGTCGTGTCGGCTGCTACGCTGTCCCCAGCTCCGCCAGTTGGTTGAAGAGAAGCTGCGCGAGGACTGGGCTCCGCAACAGATTGCCGGCTGGCTGAAACGGACCTATCCGGGCCGCGAGTCACTTTACGTGTCACACGAAACGATCTATCGCAGTCTTTTCATCCAAGCCCGTGGGGCTTTGAAGAAAGAACTGACCCTGTGTCTGCGTTCCAAGCGCACGATTCGCCGCTCCCCGCAGGCCAGCCGCAAGGGCCGTGGCGGCGGACAGATTCGAGATCTGATCTCGATTAGTGAACGCCCGGCCTCGGTCGAAGACCGGGCCGTACCCGGTCACTGGGAAGGGGATCTTCTAGCCGGATCGAACAACACCTACATCGTCACCCTGGTCGAACGTCACACCCGTTATGTGATGTTGGTGAAGGTCTCCGGCAAGGACACCGCAACCGTCGTCTCGGCGCTGATCGAGCACGCCCGGCAATTGCCGGGCGTGCTCTACAAGTCGCTGACTTGGGACCGCGGGCTGGAGATGGCCGACCACAAACGCTTCACCCTAGCGACGGACATCGACGTGTACTTCTGCGATCCGCAGAGCCCCTGGCAACGCGGATCGAACGAGAACACGAACGGTCTGTTGAGACAGTACTTCCCCAAGGGAACCGACTTATCCGTACACTCACAAGAGCACCTGGACAGGATCGCTCGCAGGCTGAACGGTCGGCCCCGCAAGACGCTGGAGTTTGAAACTCCAGCAGAACGTTTTGACGCTTGTGTTGCGTTGACCGCTTGAGCCGGCACCGGTTCGAGGCAGTGACCCGCTACGGGTACCCCTTTCACCCTCTGCTAACCTAAAACAAGAAAGGCCCGCTCTCACGAGCGGGCCTTTTCTATTTCCGAAGGAGGCCGCCTTAATGACGGAATCGCTACCTTACGACCAACTCAAAACCGCGCAGCGCACCGCCCTGCTCGCCCTGCTTAAGGGCGACAGCATCGCCGACCGGCTCGATATCACGACTCGCACCCTCCGTCGCTGGCGCCGACTGCCTCTGTTTCAGACCGCCTACGCCGCTGCACAGGCTGATTTCTTCAGCGCCTGCCGCTCCGAAATCAGCCGCGCCCGTGCCGCCGCCTTCGGATCTCTGCATCAGGTCGCGCGATCCTGCTTCGATACCGCCACCCAAGTCCGAGCCGCCACCACGCTACTCGAATACGTCTCTCGTCCGGAAATGTCCGCTAAACCGCCGTCAAAACCGTACTATCCCATTGTTTTCAACAACTTAGACCAGTTTTCACCGGACAACGGCGGACATCCACGGACATTCGCGGACAAAACGGGCCCTCAACCGGTCGCCCCGAGGACGAATCCGGACATCAAAGACAATCTGGAGGGGGAAAGTGGTGGCCAGAGACGGACTTGAACCGCCGACGCCAGCCTTTTCAGGGCTGCGCTCTACCAGCTGAGCTATCTGGCCGAAATTCAACGATAGCACCCCATTCGCTGGACTGTCCACGGGGCGCCCGGCACTCTCCGGTCTAAAATGGAGCATGCCGATGACCCGCCGTGAATGGGCCCTAGCCGCCGCCGCAACCGCCGCTTCATGCACTCAGTCACCGCCCATTGAAGAAGCCCCAGCGGCTCTGTCCGCCGAAGATCTCCTCGCCCAGTCCTTCGTCGTCGACCTGCACTGCGACACCCCCTGGCGACGCCGCAGCGACCCATTTGATCTCAGTGAACGCTACCCCCGCACCCAAGTCGATATTCCGAAAATGCGCGACGGCGGCGTCTCCGGGATCTTCTTTGCCATCTATATCTCAGGCTCTCGTGGCGCGACGCCCGAGAAGTTTGACGACGCGATGGCGATCATCGACTCAGTTGAAGCCGACGTCGCCAAGCGTTCCGACGACCTGGCTTTTGCAACCACAGCCGACCAGATTGCCGATGCGAAACGCGCTGGCAAAATCGCCATCCTGATGGGTGTCGAGGGCGGACACATGATCGACTCCAACCTCGATCACCTCCGCACTCTCCACGGACGTGGCGTGCGCTACATGACCCTGACCCACGGCGTTCACCTGCCCTGGGCGGGTTCCTCGGGAGACAAAGCCGACGAAGACCCCGGCCTTACCGATTTTGGACGCGAGGTCATCGCCGAGATGAACCGGCTGGGCATGATGGTCGACGTCTCACACATCTCCGACAAGACCTTCGCGGGAGTGATCGAAGCCGTCGAAGCACCGCTGATCGCCTCCCACTCCTCCTGCCGCGCCCTTGCGACCCACTCGCGCAATATGACCGACGAAATGATCCGCGCCGTGGCCGACAAAGACGGCGTCGTCCACATCAATTTCTACAACGGCTTTCTTGACGACGACTTTCGCGCTCGCTCAAACGCCTATGAACGTGCTGGGGACGAGCCACAGAACCCCGTTGAGGAGTGGGCCGCGGCTATGACCAAGCTCGACACGATCGGACGCACGCCGTTCTCTGTCCTGCTCGACCACTTCGAGCACGCGGTCAACATCGCGGGCATCGACCACGTCGGCCTCGGCTCAGACTTTGACGGCGTCAACGAAGAGCTGCCGCAAGACATGGAAGATATTTCGAAATTGCCTAATCTCATTCCGGGACTCCGCGACCGAGGTTTCAGCGACGATGCTATCGAAAAGATCCTAGGAAGGAATACACTACGCGTGATGCGCGCAGTGGAATCACACGCCGATGTCAAACAAGAAACTGCTTAATACCCGCTCCCTACCGGGCCTCATCGTTGCCGCGGCTGGGATTGTGCTGCTGCTCAACACCTTCGACGTGGTCGATCTCGGCCGCCTGAGTCGCTATTGGCCGCTGCTGTTGATCGCATTCGGTGCCCATTGGGCGATCGAGGGCGGTGGCAGGATTTTCGGCAGCATCTTCGTCGCGGTCGGCGTCACGCTGCAGCTCGACAATCTTGGCCTGCTCGACGTCAACATCCGTCAGGTCGTGAACTTCTGGCCACTGCTGTTGATCGGCTTCGGAGCCAAGATACTACTGCGCCCGAAGGGCAAAGACAATTCCGTTGTTGGGATCATCCTCATCACAATCGGTGCCTACTTCCAGGCACACAACCTGGGAATGATTGAGTTCGGAATAGACCAGCTTTGGCCGATCGCCGTCGTCGCCGCTGGCGTCGGTATGCTGCGCAAAGCGATGGCGCGAAGCTAGGCCAAAATCTCTCGTATTACCCTCGCCGGGAATTGATCGGTCAACCTTTCTTTCAGGCCGGATCGCTCGATGTGGAGGTCACGATAGCTGAGCCCCAGCTGGTTCAGAATAGTCGCGTGATAGTCATGGACGCTTACGCGATCTTCAACTGCCTTGAATCCAATATCGTCCGTAGCGCCGTAAGCAATGCCTCCCTTGACGCCGCCGCCTGCCATCCAAACACTAAACCCGTGCGGGTTATGGTCACGGCCAGCAGCCTTGCCTTCACCCTGGGTCATCGGGAGTCGCCCGAATTCGCCACTGTAGACAACCAAGGTTTCGTCGAGCAGACCTCTCTGCTTGAGGTCCTTCAGCAGAGCCGCGATTGGCTGGTCCGTCTTGCCGCAGGCGTACTCTAGATCAGCCTCCAAGTTCGAGTGTGTGTCGAAGATCTGGTTCTCAATGTAGAGCTGGACAAACCGCACACCACGCTCGACAAGCCGACGAGCCATCAGGCAGCGCCGACCGTATGAATCCGTTCGCTCTTCACCGATGCCGTAGGCCTCACGTGTCGCTTCAGTTTCCGCGTTGAGGTTCAACGCATCCGACGCTTCGAGTTGCATATTCGCGGCGAGCTCGTAGCTTGAGATTCGAGCGTCCAGCTCTGGCTGGTAGGGCCGCTGCTGTCTATGCGCTTCGTCCAATCGCCTCATCAACGACCGCTCCGCCTCCACAAGTGGAGTCGGAATCTCGGGCCGCGAATCCAAGTTCAACACTGGAGCGCCTTCGGTGCGGAAACGCGTGCCCTGGTAAATCGGAGGCAGGTAAGCCGATTGCCAGTTCGAAATGCCGTTGATCGGTAAACCCTTCGGGTCGTCCAAGACAACATATGCGGGCAAGTTCGCATTGTCGCTGCCCAATCCGTAAGAGACCCAAGCACCAACCGTCGGACGCGTGGCTACGGTGCGTCCGCTGTGCATCAAGAACAGAGCTGGCTCATGGTTCGCGTGCTCGCCATACATCGAACGTATGACGGCAATATCATCCGCGCATTCAGCAATGTGAGGCAGTCGATCGGAAATCATGAGTCCCGACTTACCGCGCGGCCGAAACTCGTACGGCGACGGATAGAGGACTCCAGAGTTCTGGCCATTCGAGATTGCGAAAGCCAGCTCTCGACTTGGCAACGTACCTGCCAAGCGCTTCAGCGTCGGTTTCGGGTCAAACAGATCAACGGGACTCGGGCCACCATTCATCGACAGGTGAATGACCGACTTCGCCTTTGCCGGGAAATGCGGTGCCTTCGGAGTGAGGTCATAGAGTCGCGGCTCGGCGCCGTGCGCACCCGCGGGAGCAAACACATCCGCGCCGAGCAACGAAGCCAGCGCAGCCCCGTGAAGCCCGTTGGTGACTGAGGAAAAGAACTCGCGGCGAGATGGTTTATTCATTGTGGAGTTCTCTGTCAGTCGATGAAACTGAATTCGGCGGAATTGAGCAAGGCATGACTGTAGTTGGCTACGCCAAGCCATCTGGCGGTCGCCGCTCGAGGTGCCGCGTCAGCATCCGCCTCAAGGCGAGCGGGCCAACCCTTGCGAAACTCCTCGATCGCACGCAGACCGATATCGCGTTCTTCGTCGGTCGGCGGTCTCGTGAACACACGCAAATAGATCAGGTCGACAACCCGCTCCAGGCTCCCGTCGGCCTCGTCCAGCACTCGGCCAGCCATGTAGCGCGACAGCTCCCAAGTCATCGAGCCGTTCATCATGTGGAGCGCCTGGGTAGCCACATTGGACATGCGGCGCTCGGTGCAGTTGGGCGTCATCGCTGGCTGGTCAAAGGCGTCCATCAATGAGACCGGCGTTTGGCGACGGCGCAGAACATAGATAGCGCGGCGATAACCGTCGAGATCAGGCTCCACAATCACTTCCTTGTCGTCGGTGATCGTCGGCTCTGTCGGCACTCCATGCACCTCTCCGTTTAGACGACCCGCAACTTGCACTAGCGAATCATACAGCGTCTCCGCGTCCATTCTTCTCATCGGCATGCGCGACAGGAGCTCGTTGTCAGGGTCGGCCTCGTTGAGCTCCGAAGCGACCGTTGAGGTTTGACGGTAAGCGCTCGAAGTCGTCATCAGCCGGTGCATTTTCTTCATGCTCCAGCCGTTCGCCACAAACTCGATCGCGAGCCAATCAAGTAGTTCAGGGTGCGACGGAGCGACGCCCGACCGCCCGAAGTTGTCCACCGTGGGAACGATGCCTCGCCCGAAATGGCGCAGCCACAACTGATTCACAGCGACCCGTGCGGTGAGCGGATGATTGGGCTGCGTCAGCCAGCGAGCCAATGCCAGACGCCGACCGGTCGCACCCTCAAACGGCGCAATTACTTCGTAGGGCTCTAGGGCTGGATTCTCAAAGACTCTGGGCACACCGGGCTCGACAGGGTCGCCGAAGTTGATCGGGTCCCCGCGAAGCAGTAAATAGGGAACAGATGGTTCGGCGTTATCGCTCAATATGCGGACGTGCGGATCTGGCTTCAGATCTCGACGAGTTGCGGCCAAGCCCCGTTGCGGATCTTCGATCTGCGTCTTCAGCTCTGGGTACTTCCGCTGCAAGGCACGGTTCGAGAGATCCAATGTAACTTTGTGGGTTTCAAGAAAAGCCCACTGCGCATCCGTGCGCTCTTCATCAGTCGACTCAACGGCCGCCCGAGCTTCGGCTCTTAGCTCTGCGGGGAGATCCGCAAGGCCAGCCTCGATAGCACGTTCGCGGAATGGCTTCACCGCGGCGGCGATCTCCTCCTCGAGCGCGGAGGTACGAGTCTTGAGCGGGCCGTTGTGCATCTCGGTCTCGGCCCATTCTTCCTCGGTGCCCAGCTCATACCTGCGGTCCTTTGGCCGTTGCCACTCGTAGGGGTCATAGGCGCCTTGCAGGATTGCGCTTAGGCGATAGTAGTCGCGTTGAGGGATCGGGTCGTATTTGTGATCGTGGCAGCGAGCGCAGCCCACCGTCACGCCCATCACTCCCGAGGTCAGCACGACGAGTTCTTGCGCCACAACGTCCATTCGCTCGGCTAATAGACCACGCTCGTGTGAATCTGTCGGATCAGGTGCGGTCCTCAGGAACCCCGTCGCCGCCAGACGGTCGATCATTTCTTGATCCGCTTTGCCGTCTGTCTCACGCCAATCATTGGACATTTCGTCTCCCGCAATCTGTTCCATGAGGAACTGGGAGTACGGTTTGTCGGCATTGAGCGACCGGATCACATAGTCTCGATAGCGGTAGGCGTAAGGACGCACGCCGTCGTGTTGACCGAACCCTTCTGAATCGGCATAGCCGGCGAGATCGAGCCAGTGCTGTCCCCAACGCTCGCCATAGTGGGGAGAAGCAAGCAGGCGATCGACGAGCTTTTCGTAGGCCCCGGGCGAGTCATCACTCAAGTAGGACGCGATTTCTTCCGGCGTGGGAGGCAACCCCGTCAAGTCCAGCGAGACGCGGCGCATCAGGGCCAGACGGTCAGCCTCAGGCGAATATTTCAGGTCTTGGGACTCCAACTTCCGCAGTAAGAACGCGTCGATCGGATTGCGGACGAGATCACGATTTTCGACAGGTGGTGCGGCGGGCCGCTTCGGCGGTTGAAAGGCCCAGAACTGCTTGTCGGCCTCACTGACGTCATCCGCACTTGCGTCGATCTCCTGTGGGCCCGGTGCGCCAGCCGCGATCCAAGAGCGGACGCGCTCTTGCTCGCCACCGGTGACCAGCTCGACAGCGAGAGCCTTGGCCATCTTGTCGGGTGGCATTTCGCCATCGGCAATTCTGCGGTAAATCAAACTCTCTTCGGGCTTGCCAGGAACAAGGCCGGGTCCAGACTTGCCGCCCCGAAGCCGACTCTCGAGGGTCCGCATATCGAGGCCACCGCGCTGCTCTTCCGCACCATGGCAACGCACGCATCGGGCTTGGAAGATGCCGCGAACGTCATGCTCACTAACCGAAGAGTCCGCGGCTGCGGCTTCAGGAGCCAGGGTGTTGTCGATCCACGCGCGCAGGACGCCGACCTCGGCTTCACTGAGCTTGTCCGGCCCCATTGGCATCTGCTGAGAGACAACCTGGTCGAGCAACAGGCTCTTTGCGGCGTCACCAGGTACGACGATTGCTCCTGAATTACCGCCCTTCAGCAAGCCCTCCTCGGTTCTCAGATCAAGCCCGGCTTGACCACCCTCGGCATGGCACGCGACACAGCGGGCGGCCAAGATTGGCGCGATGTCTTCGTCGAATGAAGGTGTATTGGAGCCTTGAGCCAACAGCGCAATGCTGCCGATCAACAAGAGACCCGTCGTACGGGAAAGAACACTGAAAAGTTGTTGCATACGGCGTGTGTCCCTGCGGGGACGGATGCCATATATTGTACGCCCGCCTGGTGTCCGCGGGGGAGACGAGTCTAGACCCGAAGCGTTACAATGTCGATGAGGACTGCTGCCCGGGAGCCTAGCTTTCTCCCGGCCCCGTAGCAACTCCAAGCCACGATAGCTCAGTTGGTAGAGCAGCTGTTTCGTAAACAGCAGGTCGCCGGTTCAAGTCCGGCTCGTGGCTCCATCACAACCTCTTTGTAATCAACAGGTATTTCGGCACTAGCGCCTTGTGTACCAGAGCCGTACCAAGCGACAGCCTCTTTGGCTATCTGATCGGCCCCCATTGCACGGGTAACTTGGGCGTCCAACGCCTCCTGTCGACCGCGCACCCACTTGGCATAGTACTTTTCCGTGACGATCACGGATTGGTGTCCAAGCATCATCGAGACATCCTTGATCGGGACGCCTTGCTGTAGAAGCTCACAGGCGAACGTGTCCGCGGGTGTGCGTTCTCGATACCTGCCAGCCTGAATAGCTTCGGAAACGGTGCGGGTGTGCGTTCTCGATACCTGCCAGCCTGAATAGTCGCTTCATCTTCTTATACAGGACAGAGCGAGCGGTCGCACTCGCGCCCTCACCCGTCCAGAAAAAGTAATCCCTCGTCTTCGGCTTGATGGACCGCAACGCAGCCGCAGCGACCGGTGACAGAATCCATACGACCTCATCGGTCTTGCCCGTCTCGACTTTGATGTGATCGCCGTCGAGCGCATCGGTCCGAAGACACGCCGCGTCTTCGCCACGGAAGCCCGTGTAGCGCAGCGTGAACACTTCCACCCGCAGAACCTCTTGGTCACCGGGGTAGTCGCTCACAGCCCGCAGGATGGCCCGCATCTCGTCTTTGGTGAACGGATCGGTCTTGCGCCGCTTGACCTTGATGGTTTCGAGTCCGAGCGTGGGGTTCTCCGCGATCAGCTTGCGAGCCGTGGCCCATTTGAACAACTGGGTTAAGACCTTCTGCTGCTTGGCCCGCATCGCTGAGCCCTGCTTCCAGGAGTCACGGAAGCGACCGGCTTCGGAAGGGTCTATGTCCTTGAGCTTCCTTAGGCCCTTCGCATCGCAGAACGCGACGAGATCCTTGACCAACTTCCTCTGGTACACCAGCGTGCTCTCTTTGTTGCCCTTCGCCTTACAAGAGGCGATGAACTCGTCTCCCGCCTGAGCGATGCTGATTTCGTGCTGTGGCTTCTCGTCTTCTGGCAGTCCGTTTTCGATCCAATCGTTGACGACGTTCCACGCCAGCCGCTCGGAGTGCTCTTTCGTCGAGCGTCGTATCTGCTGCCCTCGGATTCGCCCCTGTGTCCACTTCGGACAATCGCACTGTAGGTGCTCGCGATCGTCACGGTGCCGACAACGCGAGATGTGCCGGGAGTAGAGCTTGATCATTGGGCCCATCATAGACGCTGAAGCTCCTTCAACACTTCCGTCACCGGGTAACGCCAACAGGCTCTCTTCGCGCCCCTTGCGATATTGACGGCCCCCGGCAACGACCCGAATAGTTTGTGGGCGTGGTCCTCGGAGCAATCCAGCATCCGCGAGATCCGCTGAGCGGACAGGTAGGAAGGGAGTTCCTGCGGAGGATCCGCAACGGGCGCAGGCCCATGCCTGGACCTCATGGCCGCCTGCCGATCCGCCAAACTTTGGTGGTGTCTCGACACTCTCCTACCAAGCACTCTGCTGCATTCCGCCAACGCGGCTACGGCCAGCCCCGTGCAGCTTGTGAATCAGGTACCCCAGCGCATCCGAAAGGTGCGTCAGATCTGGATTGCTCTTATTCAAAACCGCCGCCATGTTGCCATGCGAATCGGACTTCCAAGCGACCCTGTTCAAGTCCTCTATCAAGCCCTCGCAGCTGTGGTCAACGAGCAGCCGACGACTAACACCATCCGACGTCGCGTCACAACAGATGCGGTTGACAGCCTCGACACGATCTTTTACGGCCGGGTTGGCGCTCGGGATGTGATAACTCGGCTTCAGCCAGGGAACTAGCCGTAGGTTGCGTTTGACCGCTTCCCAGTCCGACTTGGCGGCTCCGGTAGCGGCGGCCCGCACCCGCGCATTGCCGGATGAATCGCCGTAGACCTCCAGATCCACGTTGCCTTCCCAATCGGGAATAAGCTCGCGCATGCGATCGATGGCGAACGCGGCAGCATCGTCGATCGACGCATCACGGAGGACGACTTCCCTGAGTACGTGGATCTTCTCGATGCCGGTCTCGTTGGTGGCTCTCTGACCTATCAGCCAACACATCGGAGTAATGTTGAAATCGCAAGCCAAGAACAACGGTTGCCGCGGTACGTAGTTCAGCTGTTCGACGTTGTGCTCTTGGTCGAATGCAAAGTACACCCGGCCCGAAAACATGTCGAGATACTCGCCCAGCACCTCTTGTCGGTAGAACTTTTCGGAGTACGATTCCTTTAGCCCTTGGTAGTAATCGGCTGCCACGCCCACACCCGCATTCTCACCCGGTGTGGCGATTACGGCCTCGTTCGACGACTTCTTTTTTGCGCTGATGAAATCCTTGTAGACCCAATCAAACCCGCGTGGCGTCCACACGGCGAATCCTCGTCGGTCGGTTGCTCTGGCCTCGCGCATACGCGCCTGGAGCCGGGTCCATGCATCGTTAGAGCAATACGTCAGCTCGTCCACTCCGAACCAGGCCAAGTTGGACCCACGTAGCCGCTCGGGGTCGTCCAGCGACCGCAACAGGATCGGCGATCCTACGTCGTCGAGGGTCAACTGCATAGACGATTTGTTGAGCGTGTACGGCAACGTATTCACTTCAAGCGCCTCAATCAGTAGCGGCAGCATGGCGTCTCTCAACATTCGATAAGTGGGAGCGCCAATCAGTCCCATCAACCCGCCATTGATGTATCCCATGCGGATTGCTTCGTACACCAACGCCTTGGACTTCCCAGAACCGACAGGTCCCGAGAATCCTCGGTATTTGGCGTCCGCACGGTGAAACCTGCGCTGCGATAGGCTGGGCGCGTATTGCAGCTTTACCTCTGCCGTGTCGCGATCTACTCTTTTCCATCTTCGATCCATGAAATGATGAGGCGTTTCGGTGCCTCGTCCCCCTCTGCCACATTCAACCCAAGATGTCTCGCCAACTTGTCGAGCGCGGGCAGCTTATCGCGCATCTTCAGGACTATCCCGTCGCGCGTTTGGCGCAGCTCCGCGATCGAAGCCGCTGCATCATCGCTGATGTCGTCGCTATCAATGAGGCCGACGATCTGGCGCTCCAAACCGGTCTCTTTGTCGCGAACCGTAACCCACTTGACGATGTCGCGAATGTCGCAAAAGGCGACGCGAGCCAACTCTTGCAGGACCCTGTCTTTCGCGATCTCCATGCGTGTGCTGTCCGCTTTCTGCCTGCGTGCGATTTCGGCGGAAATGTTAGGTTTTGTGAGGTTTTCAGATCCGATGAATCGAGCGGTCTTTTCGGCGTATCCAGCGGTGATCGCAGCCTGGGTCGCATTCAGCGAGAGCATGTATTCGTCGATAAATCGAGCTTGCTTTGCGGTGAATTTCAATCGTCGGCCCCCCGCGTCTCCCTGACATCTCTGATGTCGTATAGGGCAACGCGGGTGAGTTCCTCCAATACGCTGTCACGAGTGACCTTATCGGCATCACCGTCCTCTCGATACGGCAGATCAATGCGTGCCAGTAGGGCTAGAGCGGCTACTTTGTCATCGCCACTTACGACGGGATCTTCGGGACGGGCGAATGCGATCAAGGCGAGTTCCCGGATGACCGTTTCCGGCGTCACGCCGAGCCTCTCTAGAATGGCGACATCTCGTCGCCTGGTTTCGTCTTGCGTCAACATTTTCCTCTCACAATCTGCGTGTGCTGCGTGCACTACTGTCAGGGTCCGTCACGGCCTGGACGCTCTCGACGAAGTTAAGAAGGGCCTGAACCCTACCCTCCATGCTCACCATGTTGCGATTAACCGTTCGCCAGCCATTCCGTCCATTCATGAACTGATCCGTTCGCTCGATGACGGCCAAGATGCGAATCAGTTCCCTCTCTGCTGACTTCGCACCACGCCGGATTTGGCCTATCTCTTGTTTAGTCATCCGCCCTATCCCTCAAGTTGAGTCTTCACGTCAGCCATCAGCGCGCCACCATCAGAGTTGAGACCGACACGCACGGCGTCGGTGATCTCTGCCGAGCGGTCCATGATCGATTGGGCGTCCAGCGCTGTAATGTTCACGATGATTGGCCGGATCGCGTTGTTGCTGGTGTCGAGCGAGCGGCCAAAGGTGTCGAAATGGCGTGACTCGGAGTCGGGCAGTTGGAAGGCGTGACTCTTCAGCGTTTCCTGGATTTCGTGCTCGCGTTTGAGTGGATCTTGACCACCGATAAAACCGCTGAGCAGGCTTACCCCGAGACCGACTGCGCCTAGTGGGCCAGCGAATCCGGGCACGTATTTAAGCGCGTCAAGAATACCGGAGGCAGCGGTCGCTACGCCACCCGCCACCTGCGCGGCGCCAGCGGCTCCGCCACGACGGGCTCCGCCAACAATACTTGTCGCGCCAGCAGCGCCCAGCACTCCGACCTGTAAGGCTTTGCTTAAAAGCGCATTGGTTTCCCGTGTTACCGCGGTGCTGGACTGAGCGGCTGCAGCTGACTCTTCACGGAAGATGTCCAGCCCTTCAAGTCGCACCCCTTGGCGACTGACTCCCGTGAAAGGCGAGAGTGTCACTCCGTCACCACCTCTGATCGATAGAGCGCTAGTCAATCGATCAGTTGCCAAGGTGCTGGCGTCGATGGCCGTGGTGTTGCGATCTCGTGCGAGTTCAGCCGGGTCAGTGCCGAACGGCGTACCAGCGAGGATCTTTCCAAACTTGGTTAACTTTCCGTCCTTGGTTTGCCCACTAAATAACTTGTCGATACCAAGCGTGCCGGACGAACTGAGGATCGTCTCGGCAAGGTTTCCAGTGACTGTGCGGCCGATGCCAAACGTCTGCGACTTGAGGAACGATTGGAAGCCGCCACCGCCACCCGAGACCAGTGCGTCAAACGCCGACTCGGCAGCGCTACGGCCTCGGTCCAATCGGTCGCGGTCCAATTGGGCGAGCCGAACCCGAGCGTCTTGTTCGGCCTGTAGCGTGTCTAGCCTGAGACGTGACGTGTCGCCTTCAACAGAGAATATCTGCTCGGCTGTACGTAGCCGCAATGCCAGTACATCCCGCACCTCAGACCCGTCGCGCGAGCGTAGTTGAATGATTTGCGCTTCGGCGTCTGCGATCGTCTGCATTTGCTGGGCGCGGTCTGCGCGGTCCTTCTGTCCGGCCTGCGCGAACTGTAGTGCTCGATTGATCGCTTGTTGTTGCCCGCGCTTGGCGTTGTTTCTGAACTCGGGCACTGTCGGCTGAACTTCAGTGCCTTCAAACGCTACTGGCTTGATCGTTGACTGGAGCCGTAATAGCTCTCGTACCTCTTCGGAGTCGAATCCAGCCCTGACCTGCCCCAAGAGTCCCTGACTGGCACCCTCAAGACGTCCTAGCGTCTGGTCCCGGCGTGCGCGGATGAGGTCGATACCGCTGAGGCCGCCAAGTGCAAATCTATCAATGAGGCTTTGCGTAAGTGGGTCTTTCTTTTCGCGGAGCGCTGCTGCTTCGCGGAGCGCTGCGAGTTGTTCTTCTACATCAGCGTCAACGCCCTGTTTAAATTCCCTGGTGGTTCTGGATACGATCGACTGAGAGTCACGATCTGCTATCTCACCTATCCGACCCGCAGCCACTCTGTCATTAATCTGGCCTAAGAATTCGAGCGGTGAAAGCCGTTCACCTTTTGCGTTGCGGAAACCGCCTAGCAGCCCGAGACTGAAGCCGGAGCCTTCCTGTTTCAGGTCAGAGAGAGCTTTGGTCTCAAACTTACGTGTCTCCTGATTGGCTTCAATACCCTTCAGTACGTCGGCTATCGCACTGACTACAACCAGGTACGCGTCAGCGGCACCCTTAATCTCGCCGCTAAAGATATTAGAAAGGCGCTCAATAACGAGCTTACTCGACTGGTCGACCTGCACGAGCGTACCGGCGACGGTGCTCATCTGTGCCGCAAACTCGCCACCAGCACTGGCCTGCTTGACCAAGGCTTCCACCATGGCGCGTGATCGCTGTACAGTGGTCAGAGAATTTGCGTTGGCGATACCAAGCGCGCTCGCGTAGGCCTTATAAACCCGTGTGAGGTTAATGACGATGCCCAGCTCGTCGAGCAATTCGGGCTCAGCCTTCAAGGTCGCTCGGGTCAGACGACTGATGGAGTCTTCCAGTGTGAGGCCTTGCCGGGCGGCTGAATCAAATGCCAGCCCGACCAGCTTTATCGTCTCTTCCTGGGTTGCTCCGGCCCTAATGAAGTCGCGCATCGACAGCCGGGCCTGGACAGTAGTTGCCCCCATCGCCTTAAGGCGTGTTTCTGTGCCTGCTATTTCTGCTGCGGAGAGGTTAAATCGCTCACCAAGGACGCCAATGGTTGACGCCATACCTTCTAGCTTGACCTGTGCGTCAACGAGCGCGCTCCCTAACTCGACAGCCTGTCGAGCGACCGCCGCGACACCAACGAATCCAGCTATCGAAGCCCCTAGCCCGCTGACTCCACCCAACCCCGCACCAGCCGCACCGGCAGCCGCAGATCGGGCCACGCCAGACGCAGCGCCAACGCCTCCACTACTACCGCCGACGATAGTGCCGCTTTTGTTCGTGAGAACTACACGATTTGTGTCTTGGATTTCACGACGTAGCTTCGCAACCTGGCCCGCCGACTGAGTAGCTTGGCGGCCAATGGAATCGAGGTGGCGCTCGTAAGTACCAAGTGGTCGATACGAGCCCACGGCCTCGGCACGGAGGTTCCGCAAGTCCGCAACATTGCATCGGATGCCATGTTGATTCCGGACGATAATGTCCAGGATCAATTTCAGGTTTTCTGTCACTGTATGGTCACCCCTTGGCCCGCTGGCTCTTCAAGCGCATGGACGCGTTCCGCGACCAGGTTGACGGCCTCTTCGATGAGATCGACTGGCGCGGAGTTAGCGAATTCCCCGCCTGAGATTGGGTGATTTTTGACGCCGACGACGTGAACGAGCCCCGACGTCAGGAACGCCGTCGCGGCGTCAACGTAGAAGAGTCTGAGAGCGATCTGTAGGCTGGCCAGGAATGCCAGTTGGCGGTGCTCGACTGCGAAACGTAGCTCTGGGGCGAGCCTCAAATAGCCGACTTCGACATCCCTGTGGTGCTTTGCCGTTGCCTCAAGAAGGTGCTCTCGGAGGCTCGCCCCGCGCCGCACGACGTAGACGACCTCGGTGTTGACCTTTGAGTTGACCCTCTCTACGGGGGCCGTTGGAGTGGTTGCAGTCATCGCCCCTGGCTTTGCAGCCATTCTTTGAGCTGCTGGGTCTCTTCTTTGGTGGCGCGACCAGGAACGTAGCTGCTCGGATCGTACGAGGAACTCGACTTGCCCGATCCGCCATCACGATCAACGTAGACCCTAAATTCGCTCTTCAGTATCTTGCAAAGGTATTCCGGAAGCGGCGTCCATTCTTCCGCAGGAGCCCTGACTTCGCCATTAATCATGGCCGGGGCGACATAAGGCTTTATCAGCTCCGCAGCGCCTTCCTTGAGGCGGACCCCGGCTTTCTTGGTCGCTGCTTCTAGATGGCGCTCAAACGCGTCGTCGATTACGCGGGCCTCTTCTTTCGCCTCCAGTTTTTGGATCTTTGCTTGTAGTGCTTCGATTTCGCTCATCGTTTTCTTTTGGTCCGCGTTATTGCCCGCCGCCTGATGGCTGCGACTCGATCAACGCGTAAAGATCGGCCACGCCGTACCTGACGAGTGAACCGAATTTGAGAAAAGGCGGGCCACACCCATCGGACCGCCAGCGGCGTAGCGTGCCACGGCAGACTCCGGTCAGGTCCGACGTAAATTGTTCGCCGACGTACCCTCTGTATCCTCTCGGCGGGGGCGGCGTGAAGGGTTGCACAGGGTGTTCGGTGTGTCGCATAGACGTATAATCGCACTTGACAGATGAAAGTCAAGAGGTACACTGGCTGGTAGAACACTGGTAACTAGGGATTTAGGAATTGCCGAGAAAGCGAAGCAAGCGAGGGAGCAGTAACTGGGCACTGTTCCAAAGCGCGTGGCCCCGGTTCGATGAATACGAGATCCGCAACGGCTATATCCGGCCAACCGCCGCAGCCAAGGAGCGAGGCCTCATTCGAGGTTCTGGCGATGTCAGGGCGAAGCGAGATGACGAAGTAAGCCGGTCCAAGAGGTGGCAGCCTGCACTCGGGCTGATTGAATTCGGCGATCTGCTCGATGCGAACGTTCGTTGGAATTCAGAGCGAGCCAGGCCAGACTCTCTAGGCTCCTTCACGAGCCCCTTAACGGATCGCGACGAGCGCCAAATCGTCGAGTGGTGCAACACGCATGGGCTGCTAGGCCTCCTTCTCCATCAGGTAGAGGCCGTGTTTCTATACCCGCGTTACCAAAAGTCGACGGATCTTCCGGGCTTCTTGGTGCCGACCTACCGCAGATATGTCCGAGTCGGCACCTTGTGGTACGAAGGCGGGGACACTGACGACGAACAGGCAAAGCGTGACGGTTCGCCTGACGTGGCGGAGGGAGACGTTGTTCCGACGACTGACCTTAAAGAAGGCTGGCTGGTCTCTCGCGTGATCGTCAGAAGTATTGAGGGAAGCCTGAACCAGCGACTGCGGTACTCCTCGCCCGAATTGCAACCTCTCGACCGTCTCTGGGCCAGGTACTTTGCTGACGTGTCACAGTCGCCGGTCGCCACCAAACAGCACCCATACCCTGTGCCTGGCTCAGAAGAGTTCTGGGGCGCGTACGCGGAGCCAGTATTCGACTTCCTTAGAGTGGCGCAGCTACTTGCCGACTGTGCCAAAGGGCTGGGGAAGGCGGGTCGCCGCAGGGGAAAAGACCGAGAAGACCATGCGGTCAATGAAGCAGGTGCGAGAGAAACGCTGAACCTTCTCGCAGAACCGGTCCAGTTCAAGCTCGCCGGAAGCAACGGTGAGTATTCTCAGAAACTCCAATCGCCTTCGCTGCTTGGTGACCTTGCCGCGATGGTGATAGCGGACGCGGGCCAGAGTCGCATTGTCGTCTGCGAGGGCTGCGGCAAGATCTTTGCGACGGATGCCTATCAGATGAAGTTCTGTCAGGAGACTTGCGCGAATAGAATCCGCAAGCGAAGACAGTCTGGCAAAGTCGCGTAGAGACCACCAAGGAAAGCGACCCCACCGATCACGTCTGGTCTATTGAGGAGCTGATTGCGGCCTAGAATCAGAGCATGACTGAAACGACGTACAGGTACGAGAAGTGGGAGCGAGATTGGACGGACCAAACCTGCCCCCGCTGCAAACAGCAGCGAGCAACCGCGCACGGATGGCGATTCGCTGACCCTCCGCCCGCAGACAGCTCCGTTGACGACCGCAATCCCATCGAAGAAGTGTACCTGCACGAAGACGGTACGGAGTGTCGCGTCGCATCGACACAGTGACCCCACTGCCCCGTTTTGCGTCGGCGAAAGCTGAGGCTAACATGAATACATATGGCAGACGATCCAATGATCGCGAAGCGCGGCCCGCTGGTCGTAATGACTGAAGACGGCCTTCGGTCTGCTACGCGCACAGATATCGACAGTGCGAGCCTCGTCAGTGAGGATGGTCCGATTTATGCACAGACGCCGAGTGGGCTAGAAAGTGCGACCGTGGGCGATGCTCGGTCCGCCGTTGGACGTGTGGCGCGTCAGCTTCTGAAGAACCAAGTCGGCGGCTTTTCCGATCCTGCTGTTGCTTCACGCGCCGGTCGCAAGGCTCGGACCTCCGAGGATTCCCAAGTGCGCCGCGAGCGCGGAGTTCAGGCCGGAACCGCAGCGGCGAAGAGACTCAGTCCCGACGAACGCAAAGCGCGTGCCCGAAAGGGCTGGGAAACCCGTCGGTTCCGTCAAGACAGCGACTCCAAGTAAACCGACAATAGGCTGTCGTTTAGTTCCACGGGCACGCACCGCGGCCCGGCGTCCGGTTGCCGCCCGATAGTCACGATATGTGCGTGGGGCGGCGGCTCGATGTCCGTCCCGTCCACATCCACCCTATACAAGCCGCAAGGGCAGCCGTCACAGTCAAGGTCGATCTCAAGGTGAACGTCCGTCTCGTCTGACTTGGCCGGGTCTAAGACAGCGCTGCGACTTATCCTCACGATGCTCATGTCTCCAAATTATATACAGCCGCCGGATTCCCTTGTTTATCTTGAGTACTCATGTTATTATGATGGCATCAGACAACCGGGCCAATCCGGCCCCAAAAAGGAGACACCCACATGCTTTGGAAATACAAACTGCTAGCCGAAGCCGATGCCCTCGGAGAACTCGGCACATTCCTTCAGTACGCAGACATCGACGACGTCAACTTCCTACGAAAGATCTTGAAGGAATGGAACCGGCGGCAAGCGGACATACCAACCGACCTCATGAGCGTCGCGGCGTCATCGATGCTGTACGACCTCCGCGACGACGCATACGAGCACGCCTATCTGATTCTCATGGAGAGGGCATTCGAGGCGAACACCGAGACGCTCAAGCGGATGGCGCAGACGTTGCCTGTAAGAAAAGGGTTCGCAGCGCGGCTAAATAGCCGTCAGCGCGGCATGGTGAGAAGGAACATTCGGGTGCTATCGAACCAAGCGCTCGACGACTTATGGCCCGGTGACACCTTACCCGAGATCGATGACTGGACAGAGATCGGCGTCGACGAAGCGGAGCCAGAAGCCGAAGCGGCTGTCGAGCCTGCAAAGCCAGCGCGGCGCAAGACAGCGAAGCCAGCACCGAAGGCAAAGACGGCGAAAGCCAAGGCGACCACCAAACCAGCACGGCGCAGAGCCAAGGCAGCATAGGGGCCACAATGACCGCGACACAAGGAGCACACACACCCATGCCACAAGAAACAACAGCCAGACGCAATTTTCAAGGACTCGTCAAAGCCGAGTTCGACTACAAACGCGAACCAGGCGACGACCGGCCTCCGATCACCGTCGAGAACAGAAACCTAGAGTCCAGTGCCGATCGGGAGTTCGTGATCGAGCTTGCGGACATGCTACGCACCGCTGACGAGACCGAACTCGTCAAGCTGTGGCACATACTGCGACGGCGCAGGAGAGCCCGCAACAACGGGCGCGACGTCGGCCTTCAGGAGGCATCGGTGATGGAGTACGTCGACGACGAAGACTACCAGTGCCACGAGGCGGAGGCCTTGTTCCTCGATGGATTTCATCGCTTGGTCACACTAGCCAACCAAGTCCGCAGCGACCGCGAGGGTCGCACGGGAGCTGGAGCGTTGTTGCGGGCGGTTGTCGATCAGATCCCAGAAGAGTTCGATGAGCTTGTCACGGATGCATCCGACCGATGGCCGCTCCCGAGCCTGGCATCAGACTGATGAGGCGGACCGATCCAAACTTGCGCGGCGGAAACGAGGCTAACGAACGGACTCCAGACGAACCAATCCGAACGCAACGAAAGAATGGTTTTATTGCATTCGACGGCCCCGCAACCGAAGAACCGCTCGCGGCCCTGGCTTTGGTCCAACCGCGAGCGGTCGCTCCGCAACAGGCAGATTCGGACGCGGAGTTGCTCCGGCTTTGGCTCCACGGGCGTCCGACGACAACGCGCAAGGCGTACGAGCGCGACTCGGCACGGTTCCTGGCGTTCGTCGGCGTACCCATCCGACAAATCCGCTTAGCCGACTTGCAGCAGTTCGCCGACTCGCTCCATGGCGCACCAGCAACGCGGGCGCGGAAGCTCGCCGTTGTTCGTTCCCTTCTGACCTTTGCCTCGAAGCTGGGCTACGTTCCGTTCAACGTGGGAGCGGCCATCAAACTACCGCCGATTCAGAACGTACGCGCCGAGCGGATCTTGTCGGAAAGCGATGTTCACCGGATGTTCGCTTTGGAGCCTTCGCCGCGGAACCGCACGATATTGCGCACGCTCTATGGTGCTGGAATCCGAGTCTCAGAGCTTTGCGGACTACGTAGTCGCAACCTTCAAGCGCGAGATGATGCTGGCCAGGTGACGGTTTTAGGCAAGGGGCACAAGACTCGGGCTGTTCTTTTGCCTGCGAGCCTCTGGGCCGATTTGCAGTCGTTGTTGTCTGAAGACACCGAGCCCGGAACTCCCGTCTTCCTATCCCGCAAGGGTGGGCCACTGTCTGTCACTCAAGTTTGGCGGACTGTGCGAACGGCGGCGAAGCGAATCGGTCTTTCAGTAGACGTCAGCCCTCACTGGCTTCGGCATGCCCACGCCAGCCATGCGCTTGATCGCGGCGCGCCAATCCACTTGGTGCAAGCCACCTTGGGTCACGGCAGCGTTGCCACGACTGGTGCCTATTTGCACGCGCGGCCCGGCGACTCCAGCAGCCGATACTTGAGCATTTGACGACCGCGCTCGGCTTGGCGTGTCCCCCTCAATGGGCAATATCGGCCAGGTTCTACACTCCCAATTGCCTCGGATCAGGCCCGAAACTGGTCACTTCCTCGAATTCCGGTGGTCTCAAGCGGTCGACGCAACACCCGGCGAGAAGGGAGAGCGTGAAGCGTAAGCCAAAGAAAGCAAAGGCGAAGCGGCGAGGACGCTCCGCTCTCATCTGCATGCCATTGCAGTACAACGAGTTACGCAATTGCGATTAGTGGCTTCCGCTTGTAGGCAAGCCCCTTGCCGCTCTCATCGCTAAGACATTTCGGTTGAACGACTTAGCCCTAGTGTTGCGTTGACCGGTTGAGCCGGCACCCAATATAGGAAGAGCTGAACTCGCCCAAGTGACAGAAAGACAAAACGTCAGGATAGTGATTCGACAACATCTGACAGTCATTGCCGTCAACCCCGATCCGAATTGTGTGCCGTAGGCGATTCCCGAGATGAGCGCTCAGCCTACGCAACGATCGCCTTGACGACCTTAGCCGGCTCTACGCCCGTCAGGCGCTTATCAAGCCCCTGATGCCGGAACGTGAATCGTTCGTGATCGATGCCGAACAGGTGAAGCAAGGTCGCCTGAAAATCTCGCACATGCACCGGATCACGGACAATGTTGTAAGAAAAATCGTCGGTCTCACCGTGTACGACGCCGCCCTTGACGCCCCCGCCCGCCATCCAAAGGCTGAAGCACCGCGGATGATGGTCGCGGCCGTAGGTTTCGCTGGTGAGTTTGCCCTGGCAATAGACGGTGCGGCCGAACTCGCCGCTCCATATAACGACCGTCTCATCGAGTAGGCCGCGCTGCTTGAGATCTTGCACCAGGGCCCAACCACCCTGATCGACATCCTTGCACTGGCTGGGAAGGACCTGCGGCAACCGGCCGTGGACGTCCCAACCGCGATGGTATATCTGCACGAAGCGGACATCGCGTTCGACGAGGCGGCGGGCCATCAGGCAGGTGTGGGCGAACGTGCCCGGTGACTGCACGTCGTCGCCGTACATCTTGAGGGTGGATTCCGATTCCTTGCTGAGGTCTGTCAGCTCGGGGACAGACGACTGCATGCGGAAAGCCATCTCATACTGCTCGATGCGGGCCAGCGTTTCGGGATCGCCGATCTCTTCATGGCGGAGGCGGTTCATCTCGCCGAGCGAGTCGAGCATACGGCGGCGAATCTCGGCGGGGACACCATCAGGATTGTTGATGTAGAGCACGGGATCCGCGCCGGAGCGAAGGGCGACGCCCGCGTACTCCGACGACAAAAAGCCGGAACTCCACAAACGAGCCGAGATAGCCTGGACGCCCGCCTTCGGGTGCGAGTGGCTGGCCCGGAGGACGACGAACGTTGGGAGGTCGCGATTCATGCTGCCGAGTCCGTAGGTGACCCACGTGCCGATACAGGGTCGCCCGGGTACCTGGCGTCCGGTTTGGATGAAAGTGATCGCCGGCTCGTGGTTGATGGCCTCGGTGTACATGGAACGAACGACGGCGAGATCGTCCGCCATGCGCGCGGTGTAGGGTAGTAGCTCCGAGACCCAGGTTCCGCTCTGGCCGTGCTGGTTGAACGCGAACTTTGACGGAACAATCGGAAAGCGCTCCTGGCCGGAGGTCATGGTGGTCAGCCGCTGCCCTTTTCGAATCGAATCCGGAAGGTCCTTGTCATACCAGTCGTTCATCGCCGGTTTGTAATCAAACGTCTCCATCTGCGGCGGCGCGCCCACCATATGCAGATAAATCGCCCTCTTCGCCTTCGGGGCGAAATGCGGCAAACCCGGTAGACCGCCGGAGGTATCGAGACGAGGAGCCGCCGCCCCGGCGTTCTCGCTGATCAAGCTCGCCAACGCGGCCGCGCCCAAGCCGCGCGCTCCCTGCGAAAAAAACTGCCGCCGCGTCTCGACCCGGACCGCTTCGTCGCAAAGACTCGCGGGGTACATTCGTCGATCGCTCATTTGTTCAGCACCTCGTCGAGATTCATAAGCTGATTCGCCACTATCGTTAGCGCCGCCGACTCGGCGCTCGGAAGCCCCGCGTCCGGTTCGGAATCCCCCACCGACAGCGCCCTCCCGGCAGCGTCCGGATTCGAGTCGTAGTAGCGCAGGTAGTCCCTGTACGCACGCTGCGCTATCTCTCGCTCTTTCCGCGACAGCCCCCTCAAAAGCAACCGCTCCGACATGTAGTCAAGCTGCCCATCCAAATCCTTCGAAACACCAACCGCATTTGTCGCCAAGTGCCGTGCTGCTTCGAAAAACTGCGTGCCATTGAGCGTCAGCAGAGCCTGCAAGGGCGTATTCGTCCGCTCCCGCCGAACGCTGCAAAACTCGCGCGTCGGCGCATTGAATGTCACCATCGACGGGGGCGGCGCCGCCCGTTTCCAGAACGTATACATGCTGCGGCGATAGAGGCTCTCCCCTTCATCCTGCTGATAGAAGCGGGTATTGCTGCCATTCATCGCAACCGCTTCCCACACGCCTTCAGGGTGATAGGGCTTGACGCTCGGTCCCCCGATCCGCTTCGACAGCAGACCGCTCGTCACCAAGGCATAGTCCCGAACCATCTCGCCATCCATCCGAAAACGCGGCCCTCGCGACAACAACCGGTTTTCCGCATCCCGCTCCAGCTTTACATCGGTCACAGCGGCGGACTGCCGATAGGCGGCCGACGTCAGTATCAGCCGAAACATATGCTTCATGTCCCAGCCCGACTCCCGAAACTCAACGGCGAGCCAATCGAGCAACTCAGGATGCGAGGGCGACTCGCCCTGCGACCCGAAGTCCTCCGCCGTTTTGACCAAACCCGTCCCGAACACTTCCTGCCAGAAACGATTCACCGTCACGCGCGCGGTCAATGGATTCGAATCGCTCACGAGCCATTTCGCCAACCCCAACCGGTTCCGCGGAAACGCGTCCGGCATCGGCGGCAGGACGCCCGGCGTCGCGGGCCGCACCTCGTCCCGCCGCTGGTCGTACATACCGCGGTACAAGACGTGGGCCATCGGATCCGAGTCTTCCTTTTCCTTCATCACGTGGGTCACGGCGCTGCGATGAAGAATGGCTCTCCGCTCGTCCCGCAACGCCGCAAGCTCCTTCGCTGCTTCCTGATAAGTCCCGTTATGGCGCACGAGATAGTAGATCTCTAGCGCTTGTCGTTCTCGGTCCGAAAGACGGCCTGCCTTCTTGTTTCGCGCGGAGGAGAGAACATCCCAGCGGGCAAGCAACGCCGCCTCCGGCTCCGTCACGGCGCGGCGGAAAAGGCGAAAGTCGCGAATCGCCCCATCGAGGAACCGGCTCTTTTCCCCGTCCTCGTTCTCGTCGGCGCCCAAGAGCAGCGGCGCGTCCGTCTCAATCGAACCTCGCAACGTCGGCAACTCGCGCCCAAAGTTCTCGGCCGGCAGCGGCTTCCCGTCGAGAAACAGTGTGATGCCGCTACGCCGCCGTTTTCCGTCGTAGGTTGCCGCAACGTGGTGCCATTTTCCGACTTCAACCTTTCGATCCCCAGTCGCCTTACGGCCGATCGTATGGCGGTCTTTCGCGATCAGCTCCAGACTCGGAAGCCCCTCAGAAAGGGTCAGCTTCCAGCCTCGATCCTCTTTATCCGGATCGGTGTGGGCCGCGAGCACGCGACTCTTCGCACCCTCCCGCAACTGAAAGATCACCGAGATCGTGAAGGGCTCATCCGTCAAGAACGAAGGCAACCCGGCTACCTCCGCGAACCCCTCTTCGGGTAACTCTAATCCCCGGCCCTTCACCGACGCCGCCTTCGAAAGCTTCAACGACCCGGTCTTCGCGCCCAACCGCACCCGGGCGCGCTTGCTCAACTCCAGCGACAAACTTTCCGAATCGTCAAACCGGTCTACATCAATCGCGTTCTTCTTTCGTGACGCCAGCCACTGATCGAAATCACCCTGGGCGTCGGCGTGAGCGTCCGCGAGTTTCTTCCGCGCCCGCGGCTCTTCCGTGTCGAGCTCATCCCAGCGAGCCTGGTCTTCCATCGGAGGTAGAATCAGCGTCGGCGCCGTGTCGTAATGATTCAGATCCATCGCCTGCTGCGTCGTGTTTCGGAAGAAAGCGGCCATCGAATAAAAGTCTCGCTGCGCGATCGGGTCAAACTTGTGGTCGTGACACGTCGCGCAACCCACGGTCAGGCCCAGCCAGACCGTGCTCGTTGTATCGACGCGGTCTTTGGCGTACATCACTAGGACTTCCTCTTCGATCGACCCGCCTTCACTCGTAGTGATATTGCAGCGATTGAATCCCGTCGCGACCACCTGCTCCTTCGTCGCGTTCGGCAACAGATCACCCGCGATCTGCTCGACCGTGAAATCATCAAACGGCTGATTCTGGTTGAAAGCGCTAATCACCCAATCGCGATACGGCCACATCTCGCGGTAGTTATCGTGATGGAGGCCGTGGGTGTCCGCGTATCGCGCCGCGTCGAGCCAGTAGCGGGCGCGGTGCTCGCCGTATGCCTCCGACGCCAACAAGCGATCGACAAGCTTCTCGTAGGCGTACGGCGAATCATCCTCGATAAACGTCTCGACCTGCTCGGGACTCGGCGGCAACCCGGTCACATCGAGAGCCACCCGGCGCGCGATCGTCCGGCGGTCTGCCTCGGGCGCGGGCTCCAAGCCCTCGGCCTCGAGCTTCGCCAGCACAAACCGGTCGATCGGATTTCTGACCCAGGCGGCGTTCTCGACTCGCGGCGGCTCCGGACGGCTCGGCGCCGTGAAGGCCCAATGCTCCTCCCAATTGGCGCCCTGCTCGATCCACTCCCGAATCGTGCTGATCTGGTCATCGGTGAGCGTCTTATGAGAATGCTCGGGCGGCATGCGCCGCACGGTGTCCTCGTGAGTGATCCGCTGATAGATCAGACTTTTTTCCGGGTCGCCCGGCACGATCGGAACACCCGTCGAACGCTCGCCAAACGCGCCCTCACGGATATCCAGACGCAAATCCATCATCCGTGTCGCGGGATCAGGACCGTGACACTGGAAACAAGCATCCGACAATACGGGCCTGACCTGCCGTTGGAAGTCAATCGGAGCGGCCACACCGCCAGCGACGCCAAGCGACAAGGAAATGGCCACAAGACCGAGAGGAACTACCGGCCGCCGGTCCAAAACCTTGTGAAGGAACCCGCCAATCCGCTGAAGCCCAAGAAAACCCATGTCGTGCATTGTCTACATTCTAGACGCTTCGTCCGGTTATGGCGACGCTCCGGCGCTCGCTAGCGAGACACGGGGAGAATCAGCTCGATCGCATTCTCAGCCGAAACGTACTTGACAACAACGAACTCGACACTCTTCCAACCGAGACAACCAATGTGAACAGGAATACCGATTCATCAGCTTTAAGTTCCTCAAGCCTTGGCAAGACAGCGGGCCCCAGACTCTTCAACACTTCAATCGCAACAATGGCCAATGCGCTGCCGGCTACACCACCCAGGAGCCCTAGTAGCGCAAGTCGGCTCCGGTGGAAGTGGTTACTTTATCGTTCTCGCTGAGTATCTCGACAGCGCTTTCTGCGCCGAGTTGCGCGCGATGGCGTGCCCTCGCGCCGCCTGCCTTCCGGCCTGGAGCGAGTAACTTCGGCGATTATGCACTTGACACAAGGTTGAATCCATGATATCATCACCGTAGATGCTCCAAAACTTCTTTGTTTTCAACCGTTTTCTGCTTCTGTGTGATCTTGTCAAGCTCCCGCTTGACTTTCTTACCAAAAATCTTCTCGATGATTTCTTCGTCTCGGCGCTCACCCAGGTTTCGAGGCAACAATCTCTTTTGCTTGGAGTCTTTAGCCATGACTGACACCACCTCTTTGAATCTGATTAGCCTGATGGATCGGTTTGGAACCGACGAAAAGTGCCGCTCCTTCCTGGAAGATACTCGCTGGCCTAAAGGCAAGGTAGTTTGCCCCCACTGCGGCTGCCGTTCGCTTAGCAAGCTGCGGTCGCGGCCACAGTGGGACTGCACGGCTTGCCGCTACCAATTCAGCGTGACTTCCAAGACCATCATGCACGACTCGCACCTTTCGTTGCGTAAGTGGCTCATCACGATCTACCTGATGTGCGAGTCGAAGAAGGGAATATCGGCTAACCAGATCATGCGAACACTCGGCATCGGCTCCTACCGCACGGCCTGGTATCTGTGTCACCGCATCCGCGAAGCGATGGGTAACGACCCTTTTACCGGCCCTACGCTTCTTGGCGTTGTGGAAGTGGACGAAACGCTTGTCGGCGGCAAGAAAAGGAACCGTGGCCGAGGTTACAAAGGCAACAAGACGTGGGTGGCCGGTGCGATCCAGCGCGGTGGGAAAATTCGTCTTGAGCGTATCCCCAACATCAGAAGGCACACGCTTCACGGCTTTATCGCCCGCACCGTCAAGGATGAGGCTGAAGCGATCTACACCGATGAGCTTAAGTCCTACTTGGGAATTGCCGACGAGGACACCCGCCATGAAACGGTCAACCACTCCGCCGAGCAATGGGTTGTCGGTGACGTTCACACCAACAGCATTGAGGGCGTGTGGAGCCTGTTTAAGAGGTCGATTATGGGCACGTTCCACAAGATGAGCGTCAAGCACATGGACCGCTACCTCGAAGAGCTTGAATGGCGGCACAACAACCGCGACAACCCGCGCATCTTCCGTGACACCGTGCGCCGAATCATTTCCACCGACCCGATCACCTACCGTGAATTGATCGCCGAAGCCACTTGACATCCTGCACAAGGTACATATAGCATAGTTCCCGCGACTCTGGTACGGAGATCCCGCTGCGTCGGGTCTCCTGCTTAATACAACAGCCATCAACCAGGTCCTGGGGTAGCTCCCTGAGACTTTGGTGAACAAGCAGGACTCCACCACTCTATCTCTGTGCGAGAGTCGCAAGGCCCGGCACCCGTCGGGCCTCACAAAACACGCCATAGGAGAGGTTTTTTGATTATTCAACTTACGAAAAGAGCATCCGCTGTTTTTCTTGTAGTAGTTCTGCTTTGCACCACACAGGTAGCCATAGCCGCCAACCAAACATTCACCAACGTCAAGTACGTGCTGTCCACCGGGGGCAAAGGAAAGGAGGTTAAGGCCCACCTTGTTCTGACGGATGAATCTGTTGAGGTTCGGGAATACCGGGCTGGAGGAACCTTGAAGAAGATAACCTACGCAGACCTCACGGCTGCTACATACTCGAAGTCCAAGCACCCTCGTTGGAAAACAACTGCCGCCCTTGCCGCGGTAGTCGGAGTGTTTGCCCTGCCCTTGCTCTTTACGAACGCGAAGAAGCATTGGCTTACGTTCCAAGCAGAAGGGGACTACCTCGCGTTGCGCCTGGACAAGAAGAACTACGCCCTGATAATCGCAGCCGTGGAAGGAAAGACCGGGCTGAACGTCGAAAGAATCGTGGAATAGATTCAACATCAGATCAGTTCTTCTTTTTGGGCTTGGGCCAAATCCTGTATAGATCGTCACTACGTACTGCCAATGCCGTGTATTCAACTTCCACGTTGTCGCTGTAACGGACGAGAGAAAATCTCACGCCCTCTGGGGCGGCTTCGCTTTGTGGGATCACAACCTCAACAGGATCTAGTTTTCGGCATTTTTTCGGTGGAATCCGTTGTGGCCCCACAATCTCACCAGGAGTTCCCACCACTGATAGACTGCCATTACACATACGATGGTGAAGTTGCTTGAACATTGCTTGTTCGGCGAAGCTAGGTCGGTCGAACGAGTGCGGTATCGTTAAAACAAGATGGTGAATCGCATCACGGATAGGAATATCGAAGGGTGTATCGCGGTCTTCTTTGGCCGCACGGCTCTCTTGTCTCCAGAAATACAAGGCCAGGGAAAAACCAACTACCATTGGGGTCCAAGTAATCAGATCGCCAAGGGTCATTTTGAGCCATCCTTTCCAAACGCCGATATCATCAAGCGTCCCCGGCAGTCCAATAACTTGAGACAGAACTGCGGGTAAACAACCGATACCAAGGGATGATGTTTTACGATACCGCATCCCCCCATGCTACCGCCCCGTTTTCCTTGTGTCAAGTGCATAATCGCCGTAACTTCCTACAAGCATGTAGGAAATGACTCCTGAAACAGGCTTTTCCGGCGCTCTGTGGGTACGCAGATTGGGTCACTTCCTCGAATTCCTGCCGGCTCAACCGGTCAACGCAACACTAGGCCTAAGTCGTTCAACCGAAATGTCTTAGCGATGAGAGCGGCAAGGGGCTTGCCGACCAGCGGAAGCCACTAATCGCAATTGCGTAACTCGTTGCACTGCAATGACATGCATACGAGAGCGAGGCGCCCTCGTCTCTTCCCCTTTACTTTCTTCCGCTTACGCGTCACGTTCTCCGTTCGCGACGGGTGTTGCGTCGACCGCTTGAGTTGCTTACGCACCCGACCGCCAATATAGGAAGTTACGCAGAGCACTGGGCAGCGGCCCTTTCGCCACTTCCTTAGCGCTACGATCCACGCAGATTAGGTGCGGACCATGATCGCCGAACCATCAGTCACTACAAGATCGTTGAGAAGCTCGGCGAGGGCGATATGGGTGTCGTCTATAAGGACGAGGACACCCAACTCCGCCGCACCGTCGCGCTGAAGTTTCTGCCTCGCGAAACGCTCGACGAGGAGGAAGTGAAAGCCCGCCTGCTGCGCGCGTTACTCCGCTGATTGGTATTTATCTGCTTGGAACTGCTCGTCATCGACATAGTTGGCATTGATCTCAACAAAGTGCTGCCATTTCTCCGGTAGATCCGCTTCGTCGAAGATCGCCTCGACTGGGCACACCGGTACACACGCCCCACAGTCGATGCACACGGTTGGATCAATATAGAGTTGCGGGACCTTCTCGAAACCAGGACGGCCATCTTCGTACGTCTCGTCCGTCTTCGGGTGAATGCAATCCACCGGGCAAGCATCGACGCAAGATGTGTCCTTCGTACCGATACATGGTTCGGCAATAATGTAGGCCATCTTCCCGACCTCCTTCTGAGCTTTTAGTCGGGTCTCAGTTCAACAACCGATTCTGGGCCGACTCCGGGTTTGCTGCACCTCCGTGAAGGCACCGAATCTCAGCGCCTCTCCCAAAGGCGCTCTCACGATTTCGACGCCAGTAACTGCCGCAACAGTGGAGCCCGGCGGGAGTCCCGTAGTCCTTCCAAGGCCTGAGCCTCGATCTGACGAATGCGTTCCCGGGTCAGCCCGAATTTGCTGCCAATTTCTTTCTGCGTGTGCTCGTGGTCAAAACCGATCCCAAACCGCATGCGGATTACTTTCTCCTCCTTGGGCGAAAGCCTTACCAGTACCTGGGCGGTTTTAGCCCCCAAGTCGGAAGCCACGAGCTGCTCGGTCGGGGAGGACAGGCGGCGATCTTCGAGCACGTCGCCGAGGGTCCCGTTGCCATCTCGGCCCACCGGAGTTTCCAGCGAGAGGGGGCCCCGGGAAACTCCACGCAGCGTTTCCACTCTCTCGACTGTCACCGCCATTCGTTGCGCTATTTCTTGATTAATTGGCGTATGGTCCAGCTCCTTCTCGAGCTGCTGTGCAGCCCGCACGAACTTGTTGAGCTGCTCGTTCATTTGGACGGGAAGACGCACCAGTCGGGACTGATCCGCCACGGCGCGGGTCACAGCCTGGCGGATCCACCAGCAGGCGTACGTCGAAAACTTGAAGCCTCGGTGGTAATCAAACTTCTCAGCGGCGCGCATCAGCCCGATATTGCCTTCTTGGACTAGATCCAGGAGATGCAGGCCTCGATTCACATATTTCTTGGCGACTGAGATGACCAGACGTAGGTTCGCCTCGACCAGGGCCGTTTTGGCCTGTTCGGCCTGGGCCTGGCCCGCCCGGATCTGCCGTTGGGCGCACTGGATCTCCGCCGCCGTCATGCCGATCTCAACTCGGCTGATCTTACCAAGTTTTCCGTCGCCGACACTCCTGTCTCTACCCTGTGGACGCCTCGCCTGTTTCTGCTCAGCGCCGAGGAGTTTCTGTGGTGTGTCTAGGAACTCGACCGCAAATCCCCTCCAGGCATCCAGGTGGAAGGGAATGTCCCGAATGGCGCGCGATATCGCGACTTTGCACCTTGCCGAGCGCAAGATGCCTCTGCGGCGAAGGGCGACGCCAGCATGCGAACTGCGGTGCTTCCGAGCGGCCAGTTTCTCGAACTCTCGAACCAATCTGGCGACCACAATAAGCTTCTTGTGGAGCCTTGCCTGCGCGCGGTTCCTCGCCGACAAAGAACCGTCCCCGGTTTCGAGAGCGAGAACAGACCGGCGGCCCCGTTGGTTCTCGCTCAGCTCTTCGTCGAGTACCTTTTTCCAAAGCCAAGGAGTCCGCGAGAGCGTCTTCCTCACTCGTCGACTGCCACCCTCCATGTTCCTGGCCAGCCGGACTTCGTCGTCCCGATGCAGCAGCGGTATCGCACCCATTTCCCTGAGGTACAAGTGCATGCTGTCCTCTGGCGGAGACGCTTCTTCCGGCGCTCCCCAGCAGGGGTCTTCATCGTGCTCTTCCTTCGAAGTCGACTCTTGCAAGACAGATGGGTCCTGCAGCCCCGGGGTCTGTGGCGGGACCCGCTCCTCAGCCTGCCTTGTAGCAGGTTCCGAACATTTGATCAACATAAATAGTTGTTAAGTTTAGTATAATGGCGTCGCGGACAGGAAGCAGAGAAGCTGGCTGGTGGCAGACAACCGGACTCTCAGCGCCGAAAAAGGGTCAAGAAGGCCGCTCGCAGGATGACCGAAACGCCCGTGAGAAAACCGGCCAGGCGATATGCGCTCATCGTCAGGACCCAGTTCCCGAGTGGCGAGATTGGTGCCGAGCAGTTCCCAAAGAACTCGAACGGCGGTTGAGCCGAAACCCCAACCAATGACTAACAACATCGACACGTTGAGATCTCGAGAGGAATCGACCAGGCAGCTCGTTCTGGAATTCCTGAAAAGGCAAGGAAAAGCGGATGCAAAGACGATTGCCAAGTTCTGCGGCCTAACGACCATGGCGGTGGGACGGCATTTGCTAAAGCTCAGCAGCGAAGGCCTGACCCAGGCCCGATGGGAGCGGCGCCCCAGGGGCCGGCCGGCAGCCGTGCACTCGCTCACCGAACAGGGAGATGGCCACTTCCCACGCGACTATGCAGGGGTGGCCACCGAGGTGCTTGCGAGCCTGGAAGCTGGGAATAAATAGCCCTCCGATGCTCTATTACACCAATTACTTGGCGATAATAAGGCATGTCGGATCGCCCTGCCGCTCGCTACATCCCAATCAACCGCAGCCAACAGGTTCTGCGACCGCTCGATGTCGATCGCTTAGTCGACGAGGATCATGCGGCACGCAAGATCTGGCGCGTTGTCGATCAACTCGATCTGTCGCGCTTCGAGAGCGAGGCACGAGCGGTCGAGGGGCAGGTGGGACGCAGTGCGCACTCGCCGCATCTGCTGGTTTCGGTCTGGCTCTACGCCTACACCAAAGGCCTGCACTCGGCGCGTGAGATCGCGCGGCAGATGGAGTACGAGCCGGGGCTGGAATGGCTGACTGGCTTGCGTCCGATCAACCACCACACGCTCTCGGACTTCCGTGTCGGTCACGGCAAGGCCTTGCAAGAGTTGTTCGAACAAGTGCTGGCGATGCTGACGATGAAGGGTCTGATCACACTCGAACGCGTGGCGGTGGACGGCACCAAGATCCGGGCTGATGTCAACAAGAAGAGCTTCCGGCGACGCGGCAGGATCGAGGCGCATCTGGAGCTGGCCCGCCGTCACTTGCGCGAGTTGGAGCGGCAAGAGAAGGAGGAACAGACGACGAAGCGCGAAGCGTCCGCTCGACAACGTGGTGCTCGCGAGCAAGAACAACGCTTAGAAGAGGCGCTCGAAGAGATCGAGCGATTGCGTGCGGCGAAGAAAGGTGACAAGCGCAGAGAACCGCAAGCGTCCTCGACCGACCCGACCGCCAGCTTCATGTGGATGCACGATGGCGGCATCGCTCCGGCTTACAACGTGCAGATCACCGCCGACGCCAAGCACGGATTGATCGCCGATTTAGAAGTCGTCAACGACCCGCAAGACGGCCAACAGATCGCGCCCGCTATGGATCGCTTGCGTCGCCGCAACGGACGTTATCCGCCGCAGTGCCTGGCCGATGGCGGGTATACCAACAACGCTTCGGTTGTCGAGATGGACGAGCGAGGCATCGATTACTACTCGACCTGGACCGGCCGCAACGAAGGTTTTGCAGGGCGTGCGGCGCGGCGTCACGAAGACTATCTGCTCGACCGTTTCGGCTACGACGAGCAGGCGAACGAGATGATCTGTCCCGAGGGGAAACGGCTGCCTTATCGCTACACCAGTCGACCGAAAGGCTGCGAGACTCACGTCTATAGGGCTGCGGCGAAAGACTGCGGGAGTTGTCCGGCACGGGAACGCTGTTGTCCCGAGCTGAATCTCAAGAATGGCGGACGGTCGGCGTCGGTACGCATCCACGACCCAGTGATCAAGCGCTTTGACGAGAAGATGAAGCAGCCCGAAGCGCTAGCCATCTACAAACAACGAGCGCCGTTGATCGAGTTTCCGAACGCTTGGATCAAGCAGAAACTGAAGCTCAGACGGTTCTCGACACGCGGCTTATCGAAGGTGCGTTGCGAAGCGTTGTGGGCCGCCATGACGTTCAACTTACAACGCATGTTCCGACTCGCTCCGGCGTAGGAGAACAGTTACAAACCGCTGATCGCTAGCGCGATCAGGCTCCCGGGGCCGCTCGTTGCCGCGCCGCTTCCAATTCCACCTTGCCTCCAACCGCGAGAACGCTGCCCGTTTCTGTCGCTGGCCAACGGAAAAGCTATTCCTTCACGCCTTCCTGGTTCAGCTCGACGGTCCGGAAAAGGTCAAGCAAGTTTTTCGGCAGCGGCGGCGTAGCATGGAGGCTGGCTACAGGGGACGGACGAAAGGAAAAGAATTTGAGCAACGGGTGTCGGCCGTGGCGGCTGTGCTAACCGAATGCGGCTACATGGCCGAGGTGGAGTTCGTGAACCCGGACGAGTTCTTGTTGACACTCGGCAACTGCGCCATTCGCGACGTAGCCAAGCGTTTCCCTGAAGCCTGTGACGAGGAATTGTGTCTGGTCCGCAACCTGGTCAACGCTAAGGTCACCCGTGTTTCGCATTTGCTCGCTGGAAATCGCCACTGCTCGTATCGGATCTGTGCCAAAGCCCGACGGAAGGGCGCCCCCGCCGGTCAGACGGCATCAGATGAAGATGCCGTTTGAAAACTGGCATGAGGATTTTTCTAGGTTAGCGGAGGGCCTGTATCCGGGCCGCTACTCCAGAGAGTATGTGCAACGGTTGGCCGAGATGGGGGAGGAAGTGCGAAGGCTGGCCCTGTACAGACCGGGCGGAAGGGTAACAGGTTAGACCGGGCGGATAGGTAACACCATGGCGAGATGCCATGGAAGGAGACCTATCCGATGGAAGAACGCAAGAGATTCATTGAAGACTGGCTGCGAGCGGGGGCGGCGACGAACGTGGCGGCGCTGTGTCGACTCTACGGGATCAGCCGCAGGACCGGATACAAGTGGTTAGAACGCTTCCGTCAAGGCGGTTGGCCAGAGCTGGAAGACCGCTCGCACGCGGCACACCGTCAGCCCGGTCGGATACCCGAGTCGGTCGAGCGACGAGTGATAGAAGCGCGTCGGCAGCATCCGAGTTGGGGGCCGAAGAAGCTCAGGGCCTGGCTGGAGTCGAAAGAGTCACAGACAAGCTGGCCAGCGGCGTCGACGATCGGCGACGCGCTGAAGCGAGCCGGACTCGTTCGCGGGCGCAAGCGGATGCGGCGACTGGCCGAAGCGGCACCCAGTCCGTTGCGCGAACCCGAAGCGCCCAACGACCTCTGGACGATCGACTACAAGGGGCAGTTTCGCACCGGCGACGGCGTGCTGTGTTATCCGCTAACGGTCGTCGACGGATATAGTCGTTTCCTGCTCAACTGCACCGCACACGTGGGCACATCCTACGCCGAGGCCCGCCGAGGCTTGGAGCGGTTGTTTCTGGAGCGCGGGCTGCCACGAAGGATACGCTCAGACAACGGTTCGCCGTTCGCCTCCATCGGCACCGGACGCTTGAGCCGGTTGAACGTCTGGTGGCTGAAGCTGGGCATTGCGGTGGAGCGCATCGAGCCGGGCAAGCCGCAGCAGAACGGTCGCCACGAGCGGCTACACCGCACGCTCAAAGCCGAGACAGTGAGACCTCCGGCTGGCGATCGTCGCCGACAGCAGCGCCGCTTCGACCTCTTTCGTCATGAATACAACCAAGAACGTCCGCATGAAGCGTTGAGACAGCGGCCCCCGGCGGCGTTCTATGCACCAGCAACACGCGCCTATCCCAGCGAGCTTGCTGATCTGGATTACCCGGGGCACTGGGAGCGCCGACGAGTGCGCCACGACGGACGCATCAAGTTCCTCGGCGAGAAGTACTTCCTGAGTGAAGCGTTGGCTCGCGAGTTGGTCGGGCTAGTCGAAGTGGACGAAGCCATTTGGCAGATCTGGTTCGGTCCGGTGGAACTCGCCTTGTTCGACGCCGCCAACCGCGTACTGTGGCCGCTCGGCTCGGCAGTCAGTGGCCCCCGCGGGGGCCACTGACCACCGCCTATACTGTTACCCATCCGTCCGGTTTAGAGTGTTACCTATCAGACCGGTCGTTCACCCAAGAGAAGAATTCCGTCATTGTTGCCCACAACTACTAGTATCCAGAACTGCAGGAGGTGGCCGACACACGGTAGGCGACTCCTTGGGCCCGGGCTGTTCATCGGCAACTCCGCTGAACGAATTGTGAGCCAAATCGATTGTTCGCTGAGGAGGGAGGCCATTCATGGACCACAAACGATTCAAGGCTGCTGCGCTGGTGCTCGCCGCGTGGGTGATTCAATCTTGTGGCCAGGCTACGGCACCAACGGAGGAGGACAGCTCTGTCGAGAAACCGGCAGAGATTAGCCTAGACCGGATGATCCGCGGCGGGGACGTTGAGGTGGTGGAAATTGATGGTTGCGAGTATCTTTTCTACCACGATCGCGCCCAGGCTAATCTAGGGTTCGGATTCATGGCGCACAAAGGCAACTGTAAGAATCACATACATATCTACCAGCAAGGCGGTGAGTGAAATAAAGAGCCTCAAGAATGAGCAACCGTCCCCATCTGAGCTGTCATCCGATCTCCACTGGGGCCACCCGCTGCTCGAATTCTGGCTATCGCTGGCTCTTGGATGTCTCGCCTCGTCGTCGTGGGGGTGGTTGCTGGGCTGTGAATGAAGTGGTTTGACACCACGATAAATGACACCCTCGCAGCCTTGGCGACAATGCTGTTTGGAGTCGCATACCTGTTCGCCTTTGCAGCGTGGCTCGCCCCCAGCCTACGACGTCTCCGCGGACGGCCAACGATTTGTGACCGTCTCCCCTATCGAGCAGGGCGAACCGCTACCGCCCAAGATCCGCATCGTCCAGAACTGGTACGAAGAGTTCCGGGATCGGGAGCAGTAGAAACCGCCAGAATCTTAGTCTGGATCAGCCTTCGCTGAGTAACTTCCTACAAGTCCTTGCCGGCTCAACCGGTCAACGCAACACTAGGGCTAAGTCGTTCAACAGAAATGTCTTAGCGATGAGAGCGGCAAGGGGCTTGCCTACAAGCGGAAGCTGCTAAGCGCAATCGCGTAACTCGTTACACTGCAATGGCATGCAGATGAGAGCGAAGCGTCCTCACCGCTTCCCCTTTACTTTCTTTGGCTTACGCTTCACGCTCTCCCTTCGCGCCAGGTGTTGCGTCGACCGCTTGAGACCACCCCTGAATGCAGGAAACTACTCTCGAAGCGAACCACTTTGGGTGCGCCCCAAGCGTGCTCGCGATCGTTGTTTCTCGTCCTGAGAGTTAATCGGGTCGCTTGCGCAACTTGTCTAGATCGACCGGCTTGCCGCCCCGAGTGACCCCGGATAACGGTTCTGATCGAGTCGCATCGTCCGGGTCAAGTTGCTGCAGTTGTCGCTTTAGTTTAAATAACTCCCGCTCCGCCTTCACCGCGGCTTTGAGCGCCGGGGCCTTGGGCGCAAGCTCACGGCGCAACTTCGAGAGAACCTCGGAGACGCTCAAGTGGGCTCCAGCCAAGCTTTCAACCAGCCGCTGCTTCTCGTCTTCATCCATCGCGGGTGTCTAACTCTACCGCAGTCGGGATTAGGGCGTCAGGAATCCGCAGGCCTCGATCGGCCTTCGCCGAGTAGCTTCCTATATGTCCGGTGGTCTCAAGCGGTCGACGCAACACCCGGCGCGAAGGGAGAACGTGAAGCGTAAGCCAATGAAAGCAAAGGGGAAGAGACGAGGGCGCCTCGCTCTCGTATGCATGTCATTGCAGTACAACGAGTTACGCAATTGCGATTAATGGCTTCCGCTTGTAGGCAAGCCCCTTGCCGCTCTCATCGCTAAGACATTTCGGTTGAACGACTTAGGCCTAGTGTTGCGTTGACCGGTTGAGCCGGCACCGGATGTAGGCAAGAACCCAATCTGGGGCTGGGAGCGCCAGTTCTCGATTTTTCAAAAGCTGAATTGCACGCAAGAAATATTGCCTACCGGGAGCGGTCTCTGGCAAAGGCGTTAGGGATTGGACCCGCCCCCATCCCTTGGTCGTGATGTGGTGCGAACCGTAGGCGACGAAGCACGACAGGCCACGGCCCAGGCGAAACCTCGAAGATGTGACAAAACGGTTCTAATCGACCTATTTTTGTGTCTACGGCGAAAGCCTCGCTTCACGTGGTCAGCCGTGAGCTGGTCCTGCGGCGGCTGAGGGCACCGCGCGGGCCGAGGCTCGGGTAGATCAAGAGCGGGGAAAGGCCGCCCTTTTCTGGGCGGCCTCTTTGTTAATGTCCAATTCGTCGCCCAGCAGCAGCCCAGCCAGGAACAACGGTGCCACGAGCAACGCGAGTCCAATCGATACCTCAACGATTGACGACGCCTTGAAGAGTGCCCTGGCGTTCATCGTTCTGACCCGACGCGACTAGCTACTTCCCACCGGCGATGACCGACACCGGATTGAAATCGGCTCCCACGTCGATGACACTCACGCTTTCACTGTATTCTGCGTAAAGCGCCACCAGCGCAGCGAGACGCTCGGGCTCCTGCTCCGCCAGATTGTGCAATTCAGACGGATCAGCTTCCAAGTTGTACAGCTGCCATTGGCCCGCGTTCTGGACGCCAGCGCTCTGCAGCCATGCCCCAAGCCGGTATGCCTTGTAGTCACCCTGAAAAACCGCGGAGTTTCCAAACAGCTCATAGCCAAGCCATTCGTCCGCGCCACGGTGAGTGGATGTCTCGCCCCGGAGGAACGGCAACATGCTCTTCGCGTTCATCGGAAAGATTTCTCTTCCCTCGTAGCTGGTCCCCGGGTGCTCGACACCGGCGATCTCCAGCAGGGTGGCCGACAGATCGGTAACGTAAACGAACTCGTTCGTCCGACCCGCCTCGAACCATTCCGGGTAACGAATAATGAACGGAACTCTCAAGCCGCCTTCGGTTGAGAACGTCTTGAAACCGCTCAAGTGTGCCGCGGCGACCTGTGCCCAGGGCGGGCCGTAAGACGAGAAGGATCCTTCCAGTCCGATTTCTTCCACCGCAGTCTTCGGATACTTGTCGTTATACCACTCCTCACCGCCCCCAACATTCGGCTGGCTCCAATCGGGTCCATTGTCCGTCAGGAAAATGATGATTGTATTGTCGTACTGGCCGGTTTCCTTCAGGTGGTCGATCACACGGCCGATATGCACATCCATGTGATCGATCATCCCGCCATAGGCAGCCATTCTATTCGCCTGAACCAGCTGGACCTCGGGCGGAAGTGCGTCCCAGGCCGGAACGCCCGGAAAACGCGGCGATGCCGGATGGTCTGCTGACAGGATTCCGAGCGCCTTCAGCTTTTCAATTCGCTGTTCGCGAACGACGTCCCACCCTGCGCTGTAGACGTCCCGGTACTTGTCGATGAACTCCCGCGGAGCCTGATGTGGCCAGTGCGCGGTTTGCGTCGACATATATGCGAAGAACGGCTGATCAGAATTCTGCTCCGAATCGAGGAAGCCGATAAGCTTATCGGCATAGAGCTCGTTCGAGTGGATACCGTCGGGGCGCTCTACGATTTCTCCGTTGGCGGTAAACGTTAGCGATTCGCTTAATTCACCCTCTCCAGCCGTAGTCGAGCTGTAGTTGTCGCCTGCGCCCTGAATCAGCGTATAGGTCTGGTCGAAGCCGCGATCGTGTGGCCGGAACCCTTCGTCGGCGCCGAGGTGCCACTTGCCCACCATGGACGTTCTGTAACCAGCGTCGCGCATGAGAGTGGCGATAGTAACGACACTGTTGTTCAGGTAGCCCTCATAACCCGGTTGCCCTCTCTGAGCCTCAACGAGGAACTCGTGCATGTTCCCCAAACCGTTCCGATGGTTGTCAACACCGGTCAGCAGGAGCGACCGCGTCGGAGAACACGTAGCTCCCACATGAAAGTTGGTGAAGCTCAGACCTTCATCTGCGAGTGCGTCCAGGTTAGGCGTGGAAACCTCACTACCGAAGGCGCCGACGTCAGAAAACCCCATGTCGTCGCCGATGATCAGCAGAATGTTCGGCCTGCTGGTGGCAGACGCGGAATCGGCAGGTGTCTGCGATTTTTCTGCTGTGCAGCCGGCAAACAGTAGCGCAAGCAGCGCCGGGGTGATGATCGCACGTTTCATTACTTCGCCCTCAATGATGGGAAGAACAATCCTTGAAATGGCCTGTCTTGAGCCGAGAATACTACCAAGTATTGAGTCACCGGGGAAGTTTGTAATCTGTCGGTCCCGACGGCCGCGTCATGTATGGGCTAATCGGATACGGCGTCTGGCGGCTGTTTCAATCGACCTGTAGCACGTGAAACACGTTTCCGACGTGGCCGACGTGCAGACACGGAATCCGGACACGTTCCACCGGCTGAACGACCTAGAGCTACTCCTGTTCCCCGAGCTGTTCGGGCAAGACCACTAAACCCACACCGACACCAGCTCCTTTGACCGACATTTCCCATTTGACCTTCGCCGGCTCCATCGCCGGGCCCTATGAGTGCGATTGTACCTCCGTTTCGGTGAACCAGGCCCACATTTGACGTACCCGCACGGGAGTGGGGTCCGAAACGGCCGGATTGCGACCCCCAAACAGGCCTTGGGGTCCGGTCGGGACGCGCTTCGGCGAAGCTGGGCACATATCGATGTCGCTGGTTCCGCCTCGTGAGTTGGCTGGCAAGCACTTCATCCCCATCGTGCCGGAGCTGCCCTCGGCGGCGTCCCAGCGAATCGCCGTATCCGCTCCAGGATCGCCCGGTACAAACGACGCGGGACGGCCACTTCCGCCAATTGGAACGTCACGTACCAAGCGTGACGTACGACCTTCGCGCCGATCTTGATCAACTTGTCCCGCAGTGTGGTGAGCGTCCAATGCTTGACGCTCGCCGGCAGTGCGATTCGCCGCAGGGAGTTTCCCAGGTTGTACGCCAGCACGAACAGACCGGACGCTGGGTGCCACTGGAGAAGAAACGGTACCTCGAAGATCTACTGAGACCTAGTATGCCCTTCGATGGCGGGATTGGTTCAGGAGCAGCCGGTCGCCGTTCGAGGACTCGGCGCGACTAACACCGGGTGAAGATGGCGACCAGGTCTAGCGTCGTCCGTCGGGCCGCAGCGATGAAGCACGAACCGATGATGAAAGTGGGATAGGCTGACTTCCCGTCACCGTATCGTCCAGAACTGGTACGAAGAGTTCCGAGATCGGGAGCAGTAGACACTGCCAGAATCGTAGTCTCGATCGGCCCACGCCGAGTAGCTTCCTATAAGTCCTGCATGTAGGAAATGACTCGAAACGAGGCCCTGCAGGTTTGCCGTAAATCCTACGCGCGTGATTCCACGTCCGGGCGCTCAGTCAGCGGCAGTTCTAGTCAGCTCGTGAATAACCGACGATAGCCATTCCGATTCCCGTAGTCGAACCGCAGACGCAAGCGCTTCGGTGTAGAACACGTCATCCGTACCCTTGGCTGCGAGAGACAGCTCTAAGCAAACATCCGCCGCTGCGGTCCAGTCGTCGCGTTCAACAGCTTGGGTTAGGAGTGCGAGCTTTGCCCGGTCGTGCATCAAGACAGTCTAGCTATCCAAGAGATGCCGGAGGGGTGCGGGCTGTGATTTATCGCCCACGGCTGGCGTCGATCACAACGCCCAACGGGCGCGTTTCTAACTGTTGCGCGAACGAAAGATAACTCCGCTTTTCTTTCGTTCGACGGTTCGGACTAAACGCGACGAACCCACACGCCCTTCTGTCCTCCTCCAGGCGTAGACGCTTACGGGACCGCTTGTGACAAGCTGGCCGAACGGTTGACTGCCGACGGCTGCAGAACGCGCAAGGGCACCGCCTGGCCTGGATTCAGCGTCCAGCGAATCCTTGCGCGGACTAGCGAGTCGAGCAGCCGGTTCTTGAGTATTGGAATAGCGAGCCTAGTTCGTGCTGATAGTGATCAAACACCTGGATCTGGCCGCGCCGCTCGCGCCGCGGCCAGATCCACATAGACATGAAAGGTCTTGTCCAGCAGAGCTACTATAGCTCCGAGGGCGCCTTCTCCTTGATTTCGGTCCAGTTCCGATTGGCCTTGGCGATATTGCCCGCGATGTCTTTCTGCCACTGTTTTTGAATGTCCGGATTCAAGTTGAAGTACAGCTTGTCGTCCACGATCCGGTACAGAGTGGGGTCACCGTCAAACTTCGCGCTGACCGCGACGCCGTAGGCGCAATAGCCTCCGTATTGCGGCGCGTAGCGCCGGGGGTTACTTTCGAACTTCTTCTTGTTCGCTTCGCTGACGAAACGGTAGGCTGCGTCGTCGTGCTTGACCGTGAAGGCGGCCTTGCCGACGCGAGCACGACCTTCGTCGAAGTAGGCCACCGAGTCGTAGCCGTGGATTGCGAGCGGTGCCCCGGCAAGGGTCATTCCCGCAGTAGTGTTCACGTGGCTGGCGATTATCGGAACTGCACTTACCAGCATCAGAGCCAACGCTCCGACCAGCCCCCAGCGGGTGATCCGGCTGGTTGCCTGGCTCGTTGATGTCGTTCCATTCGTCTGTAGATTGTTCATTGTCTTTCCTCGTTGTCCTTGCTGTTTGAAATTTGAAGTGGCGGATCGGATGACGTTGCTCCTAGTTCCTCTTGAGTCGCGCTTCATCGTTACCGCTCAAGCCGAGAATCTCACGTTGAAGTTCGCCCGTCCATGGACAGCGGCCTATCTGGGAGTCAAGCGTGTGTCACGGTCTAATCAGAAGAAAAGGAAACACTTAAGCGATGATCTGAAGAGGATGAGTTCTGCGCTTTGGGACAAGACGACGCGGTGCCAGAGTCTCGGGTCGGGGAGCGTGCACGGGTCGCGCTTCTCTAAGCCAGGAGGGCTAGGGTGAACGAGACCGATCCGAGTGTCGAAGTGAACTTCTGTCTACTGAGTTGGGCCGATGAAGACCAGACCAGCAGCCCACGTCTCGCCTGTCGTGAGGCCCCGCGAAGATCCGATCGTCTAGGGAGTCGGCAGTCAGCTCCGGCGTTTGGGCGGAGAAGTGGTCTCCGCGATTCAGACGGTTAGAAGATTCGGTCTACACGCCGTATCGTGGGGCGCCTCTGAGATTGGGAGTCGTGATGGCACTCTCCGTATATTTGGGCGACGTCAAGATGCGCTGGACCGATATGCGTCGTCGGCCCAGCGCGTGCGGTCATGCGCTCTTTGGGAGCACCGTCGGTACCGTTCCAAGATGGCCAAGACCGAATGCCTCAACCGTGCTGGCCTGAACTGGTTCCGTCGCATCGTTGAGGGTATCAGCGCCATAGCTGGCGCCCACCACGGTCCGCGCTGCTCGGTAGCCCTTGGGGGTGGCGACGAGCTTGGCGATTGCTTTGGCGATATCGTGCGGGTCCGGTGCGTCAGGTGCTGACAACATGGAATCGAATTGTTGGAAAATGGCATCGGGGATCTCACCCACCGAGCCATACTCCGCTGTCCGCCCGGAGTCGGCTGGCTGAGTCGCGCTGGCAAACAGCTGCGTGGGATAGGCGCTGGGTTGCACAAGAGCCACGTCGATTCCGAGCTGTGAGACTTCGTAACGGAAACTGTCGGTCAAAGCCTCGACCGCGAACTTGCTGGCGCCATATATTCCGAAGAAGGGGAAGGTGACGCGACCGAGGATCGAGCCGACGTTGATGATCAGGCCGTCATTGTCGCGACGGAAGCCCGGTAGTACCGCACGGGTCACCCGAAGTAGTCCGATAACGTTGACGTCGAACAGCGCGGTCGCCTGCTTGGGCGTAAACGCTTCCGACACACCGGCCGCCAAGACGCCAGCATTGTTGATCAGGACATCGATGCGACCTGCCTTGGCGAGAACTGCGGCGACAGCCCGATTGACCGATTGGGAATCGGTAACATCCAGCTCGACGACTTCGATGTGCTGGCCTCGGAGTGCGTCCGCATGGGCGCGGTTCTTGGCTTCTGGATCGCGCATCGAGGCAAACACCTTGTGGCCCGCGCGGGCTAGAGTTTCGGCGGTATCGCGGCCAAAGCCGGTCGATGCGCCAGTGATGAGAATCGTTTTAGTCATGGTCGGTCTCCTTTTGGATCAGTCTTGGTGATAATTGCGTTCGTTCTGGCGCCCAGACTCGACTTGCTGCCTCAGTGGCTGAGCCGCCTGCGGTGCCTGCTACTCGCTCAGGAGTGCAGATGGAAGACCTTGTTCATGATCTTCCACTCCCCGTCGACTTTCAGCAGCGTGAACAAGTCGGTGAACCGGGAACCAGTCCAGTTGTCGAGTTCAAGCCGCACGGTGGCGACCGTCTCAATCAGGTCGATGCTGGCGATCCGCGCTTGAAGCCCCGCCGCTGGACCGTTCTCGTCATTCCAGGCAAAGAGCTGCTGGATGGGGCCGGCGAACAGGTCGGCACCGGCATAACCGAAGATCGTCGCGTCCTTGTGGAAGGCGGGTTTCATGTCGTCGCCCCTTCCGGACTTGGCGCCATCGATGTAGTGCTGGACGACCTTGGCGATCGCGTCATTCTCGCTGGTGTTGGTGGCTTTATTACTCATGGGTCTCACTCCTTAATTCGTGTCGTAGTGGCGGATCGAATGAAGCTACTCTTGTTTCGCTACGGCGCTTCTCCGTTACCGCTCATGTAGAGAATCGCACTAGATCTTCGGTCTGTACATGGACAGCGGCCTATCTGGGAATCAATCCTGTGTCACGGGCTAGCCAGCAGAAATAGAACCACTTATGCGAGGTTCTGAAGGATTCGAGCTTCCTGGTTTTGGACAAGCCGTTCGGCGTTCTCAAGCGTTGCTTGAGGGGAAAGGATTTCCCGATCGAAAATCGCAAGTGCTTCGTCGCGCTCGACCCTCAGCGGCCAGTCGGGGTTTGCCAGCGCTCCGCGCGCTCTCGATACGATGTCGCCGTGGCCATCTTCGAGAACCTGCCTCGCCCGCTGCGGGTCATGCATGCCGCCATTCGCGATGACCGGTAAACCGGTCGCATGACGCGCCAGCCCTGTGATGGTGACTCCAGGCGCCAGCGTAGACGTCGACATCCAATCCCGCCCTTCACTGGCCAAGTGGATGTAGGAAACGCCGGCCTCCTGCACAGCGCGGAAGATGATCCGGGCGTCGCTTTCTCCTCCCGGCCAGCGATACTCAAAGTCGTTGACCTTTGTTTGAGAAAGGCGAACGCCTACGGCGAAGTCCCGCGGGAGGTCGTCGCGAATGGCCTCGGCGACCTCAGCGGTTAGCCGGGCGCGATTCGCCACCTCGCCGCCATATTGGTCTGTTCTCCGGTTGGTATAGCCGGTCAGAAACTGGTCGAGCAGGTAGCCGTTAGCCGCATGGACTTCAACGCCGTCGAAACCTGCGCGGCGCGCAGTCCGGGCCGCGGCCACAAAACCGTCCACGACCTGCCGGATGTCCTGGGACGTCATGGCACGCGGCGTGAGGTAAGGTCCCGAGCCGCCGTATTCCGGCATCATTTGGCCCCGTGGTTGAACCGCAGACGGGCCAATGACCCCGGACTCGGGAGCGGCACACTGCGATAGCGCTCCCGCATGCATGAGCTGCAGTACGATGCGGGCGCCGACTCGATGCACCTGCTGGGCAATATTGCGCCAACCGTTCAGTTGATCTTGCGTCACGACGCCAGGTTGATTGTGATAGCCCCGGCTGTACAACTTGTCGGTGTATGTACCCTCCGCGATGATCAATCCGAATCCGCCCTGAGCAAACTCGCAGTAGTAGCGCTGCATGGCAGCCGTCGGGACGCCCTGAGAGCTGGCGCTGACGCGACTCATGGGAGCCACCGCCGCCCGATTTCGGAGCTTCAGGTCGCCTATCGAGACGGGCTCAAGCACTGGGTGACGCGCAATTCCGCATCCTCCTTCCCGTGGCATGCCGAGGACTTTCGGTTCTGTTGAACTTGACATCGTGTTCTCCTTTTGGGTGCTCATGGGTTGGGGTTAGGGACAGGCTCGGTCGGGTCCCCCCCGTGACCGAGGATCTGTCGGCGACTCGGACTGGAATGTTCAGGCCGTATTGCCAGTGGGCCTGCCGCCGGCTGTTCTTCGTTTGAGCGCTCGATGATCATCAATGTCTGATCGTCGATTGGCGCGGCGCCGTGGCGGAAATCGTCTACGGTGTCGAGCACGGCCTGGCCTAGAGCTTGAGGCGAGCCGACAGGGGCGCTGCGCGCGGCTTCAAGAAACGCGGGCCATCCCAAGTCCTCGCCCTTGTCGTTCACAGCTTCGGTGAGTCCGTCCGTGTACAGCAGCAGCGAGTCTCCGACGGCCAGGCGTAATATCGTCTGGCTGTACTCAGCGTCGAGAAGCAAGCCAGCGGGCGTACTGACGACTCCGGTGACTGGGTCAGGCGCGTGTTCGTTCAGCGGGACCCACGAGTTTTCCGGCGTACGGCGCCACAACGGTGGGGGGTGCCCGGCGTTCGTGAACGCCAGCTCACCGGTGCTTCGGCGATAGCCCAATATCACGGCGGAAGCGTAATGGCGCCCGCGCCATTCGCGCCAGAGCACTCGGTTGAGTTCGCGCATGACGTCCGCTTGGTCCCAGAGGTCGATGTAGCTGCGCATTAATGCCTGGAGAAAGGTGGCGGCCGAACTGGCCTGTTCGCCGTGGCCGCTGACGTCCGCCAGAACCACTCGTGAGAGATCCCCGTTCCCGCACACCGACATATAGTGGAGATCGCCTCCTCCGCCCGATCCCAGCGGATTCGAATAGACCCAAGTGCTCAGCCCGGGCAACTCAATCGCGGTCGAGACGCGAGCGTTGGTGCCCCAGACTTCCATGCAACCCAGACGGTGGGTGCAGTTGCCTTCGGCGTCGCCCGGGACGCTATCGCCTGAGGATTCGAAGAGGCGTCCGGCCCTGCCCGTCGTTAGATCTTTCATGGCTCTGTCTCTGCCGATGATCACAGTGCCGCATTATCCGATCCATAGACAGCCGCTCATTTGAAACTGGACTGTACGTCACCCCCTAAGCCATAGAAAAAAAGAGATTTATACGTGCGTCTGATGCGGCCCTTGTAGCCGTCCGCCGGAAGTAGCGCTAGTTAGGCTCGGCTAGATTTCCGACTGTGCAGGCGCCAGCTGAGAACGGCCCCTTAGCTACGGCGTGACGCAGTCAAGCCCATCTTGGCTAGAACGGTAGTGAAGCGAGGTTCGGTACGCAGGCCGTCGAACCTCGGGTCTAGGCGAATCGTACTTAGCCTGATCTTCGTGTTCGATCTTCGTAGGCCTTTTAGGCGGGACTGGGGCCCCAGTCCGGCTATAAATCGAATAGAATCAACTGGTTAGAAATTGAGGGGTGCGGGTCTTTGGAGTCGATGTCGTGAAAGGCCCGTACAATGGGGGTTTTCTCGAACAGCGTCACGCTCAGAACCTGTAGAATTTGGTGGAGACTGGGGCCCAGCCCGAGACGCTTCTTGAGGATCGCGACCAGAACATAGACCGACACGGCGGTCCAGATTTGAGTCTTGACGGCGTTCTCGCTGGTTCCGTAAAACGCCTTGATGCGGAGGTGCTGCTTGATCCATTTGAAAAACAGCTCCACCTTCCAACGAGACTTGTAAAGCAAGGCGACCGTCAGCGCCGGCAAGTCGAAGTTGTTCGTCAGGAAACTCAGTCGACGGTCATGCTCGACGTCGTGATAACGAACGCGGCGCAGCGTGTCTGGGTAGTGTTGGGCCGATCGCTCGGTCGTGAGAACTACGGTGTGATCCGAGATCACGCCGGCGCCGGCGTCGGCCGGATGAGAACAGCGTCGTCGCAGTTGCACTCCTTTCTTGACGCGCACGACGAAGAACGCGCCCGATCGCTGGAAGACGTGCAGGCGCTGAAAGTCCACATAAGCTCGATCCATCACATAGAAAGAGCCTGCCTCAGGCAAGAGCTGGTCGAGGATGTTGACGTCGTGGATCTTTCCCTCGGAAACCTCAATAAACGTAGGGATTGAGCCGCGCACGTCGAGCAGGGTGTGCATCTTCACTGCCGCCTTGCGGGAGCGAAAACGCGCCCACGGGAACACCGATAAGCAGAGATCGATGGTGGTGGAATCGAGGGCGTAGACGGCGCCGTCGAGATCGAAGCCCAAGGGTTCGTCGGCGTAAAGCGGACGAGCGACGCCGATCAGCGTTTGCGCGAAGTCGGCGTAGATGCGCCAGTCGTGCGCCTGGTCGGCGTCAGCCAGGGTCGAGACTTTGCCGCGAAACCCGACGTGGTAGAGCTTGGGCTGGACCGAGCGCAAACAGACTTCGATGTCGCGCAAGCTTTCGCGATAGGTCAGTTGCGCGAAAGCCAAGGCGAGAAACTGATCCCAACAGGAGAAACCGCGCAGACGACGATCGCCGCGATAGCGTTCGACGCACTTGCGGAACTCATAGGCGGGCAGGTGATCCATCAACTGCGCGAAGACGGTGCGGCCGGAGTTCATGCTCCATTGTGGAAAACCGAGCCGGGCGAAAACCGCCTGCGCGAGTTGAAATCGATAAAACCTGCGGTGAACCCTAAAGTGGTGATACCGCGCCGGTTACGCAGAGCAGCCAAGGCGTTAGCCGGACACTACTGAGGCGGGACATATCGTTCTGCCGAGGCTGCTTTCAATCCGTCGAGCAACTTTGTGGCCTCTTTCGTGGCACCACGAAGCGCATGGCAGTGTGCGAGCGAGCCTAGAACGGGAGGAATGGGACCGGCTGAGGCTCTCGCGTTTTCGAATGAATCCAGCGCTTCGTTCGACTGCGACTTTTGCTCATAGGCCCAACCCTTGACGAGGTGCGCCAGATGTAAGTTGGAATCGATCTCCAGTGCTTCGCAGGCCTGATCGATTGCCTCATCGAAACGCCGTCCCATATGCAACGCCCAGCCGAGACAGGCGGTGTGGAAAGCTGACAGCGGGTCAAGGTCGCGCGCCTGTCGCAACCGTTCGATTCCTCTCTCCACTCGTCCCATAGGAAATAGAAGGACGAACCCGTACGACGAGTGAGTGATCGCGTCGGTCGGGTTGAGTTCAACGGCCTTTCGGAACCCCTTTTCTGCCCCGGACCAATCGTTCCACATGTGGCCCTTGACGCCGGCCAACGCTCGATGAGCTGCGCCGAGCATGTCATCGATTTCTACTGCTTTCAGCGCGGCGACCTTGGCTTTGTGCATGGCCTCTTGGGGAGGGGAAACGCCCCACCAGCCAAGCAGGCGATGGCAGTCTGACAATCCGACGTAGGCGGAAGCAAAATTCGGGTCTTCCTCAATCGCTTGTTCGAAGTATTTGCAGGCCCTTTTCAGATCCTCTTTGGTCTGCTTGTGCCATCGGTTCAACCCTTTGAAATGCAAGTTGTAGGCTTCAAGATTATCGGTAGGTTTGTTCACGAGCGGCCGGTTCTGTCGGCCGACGAGACGGATCCGCAGAGCCTTGACGATCGACTGAGAGATCTCTTCTTGGATCGCAAACACATCCTTCAGCTGGCGGTCGTAGCGTTGCGACCAGAGATGGTAGCCGCTTGGCGCGTTGATGAGCTGAACCGTGACCCTCAGCCGGTCGCCGGCTTTCCTCACCGACCCTTCGACGACGGTCTCAACGTCCAGCTCTTCACCAATGTTGCGGATGTCGCGATGTTGGTTCTTGAACGCGAAAGCGGACGTTCGCGCCACGACTCGCAGGCCTTCCACCTGCGTCAGCGCATTGATTAGTTCCTCGGTCATCCCGTCGCAGAAGTACTCCTGTTCGCTATCCGAACTCAGGTTCTCGAACGGCAGTACGGCGATCGAATTCTCGTCAGACGCAGAGGGGCGCCCGGCGCGAGCGACCTTAACTTTGGCTTGTGCCGCCGACTCTTGACTGTCGGCTGTGGATCGGGGAGAGGCCGCAGGGCGAGTCGCCGCCGGGGGCGCGCTCACTTGCTCTTCGACTGGCGCGATAAAGCGATAGCCCCGCCGCGGCAATGTTTCCACGAAGCGCGGATTTTCAGCTGAGTCCCTCAGCGCCTCCCGCAGTTTGCCGGCGGCAGTATTGAGACTACCGTCGAAGTCTACGAACGTATCCGACGACCAAAGTCTCTGGCTCAGCTCCTCACGCGTCACCAGTTCCCCAGGTTGTTCCAACAAGGCGGTGAGCATCTGGAACGGCTTTTCCTGCAGCCGAATCTTGACACCCCTCTTTCGGAGTTCCCCGGCGCGCAAGTCGACCTCAAACAACCCGAATCGAACGATCCTCCTGGCCGGGCGGACATCAGTCATAGGGAATCTCAGCGTTGAAATTGTAGCACCGGGCCGACTTTTTCAGGACGGCATAGAGCCCGTCCCCGCCGTCATGGCTGCTGGGCTTAGGGATCCTCATCTCCCGCCGCTCACCCAGAACTTTCGAGCCAAACTCCACCGCAGCCCAATCGCCACCCTCAACAGCTTGGGTTATGAGTTCGAGTTTTGCCCGGTCGACGATGGAAACAGTCCACCGTTGCCACTGCTACCTCGCCTGACTGGTTACCGATCTAGTGGTCCGGAGATGACGCCAACACCTTCGATTCGAATGAAAGATAATTCGATCGAATGAAAGATAATTGATTTTCTTGCGTTCGACGGTACTGCAACCGAGATAGCGCCTCTGGCCCTCGTACCGATTCAGCCGCGACCGGTCGTGCATCGATAGGCGGACTGGAACGCCGAGTTGACTTGACGCACCCTTGGGCCTACCTTTTGGTGTGGACCGGATGCGAGACGTTCGCCTGAAGCTAGAGCGGGCGGATGAGCACTTCAAAACGCTCTATGGGTCTATCGAGGGTTTCCTTGAAACCAATCAGGACCGCATTCCGGGCGAGTTTCATCCCGAGACGTCGGAATATGTCTTTCCCCGTCAGGGCCGGGTCACTGCCGAGCCCGACGAATCCTGGGGGCCGATTCTCGGGGATATCGTTCATAATACCCACGCAGCACTGGACTATCTCGTCTGTCAACTCCTTCTGGTCAACGGCGGAACTTCCTGCGACAAAACCGCATTCCCGATCTATGCGACCGAAGAGGCGTTCCGATCGAACGGCGCCCGGCGGCTCACAGGAGTTCACCCGGATGCGGTTGAGGAAATCGAGAGACTACAACCGTTTCAACGTGAGGCAGACGCCGAGCGGCACGCCCGCATGATCCTCTACCGACTGGAGCAGTGGGATAAGCACCGCATGTTGCATACAGCGGGACTGGAGATGACGTTTCGTGTAGTCGAGGGGTGGGTCGACGCCATCGAGGCGATCATCCCACCTGAAGAAGACAACACCATAGCGAAGCTCCGGGTCCGCAAGGGCGGGAGTAACGCCAAAGTGCACCTCGAACCTGTGCGTCAAGTAGTGTTTGATTCCCCGGGACAGGTCTTTTCGGAGCAGGGAGTCCTTTACATACTGCGCTACGTTCGCAGATACGTTGCACAGACGGCAATCCCCGCGCTGGAGCCGTTTCTCAAGTGAGCGAACGGCAGCGATGCGAAGAGGATCTGAAGCGGAGTGCGGGCGCTAACGTCTAGCCGACCTCAACCGCGTCGGGTGCCGTAACGGGCCGGAACCGCTTACCAGAGAACGGCGTCACCCCCGTATCCAGTTGCATCTCAGCGCGACACAGCAAGCGGAACTGAATTGGCGCTGGCGCTGGGTTTACCTTCTCAACGATAATCTTCGGCCAGTCGGTATCCTTCATCATCCGATCGAAGCAATCGGCAAAAAGGTAGCGCGGAGTGTATCCGAGGGGGTAGACGTCCCCGTCATAGCTCTCCGCATTCCGTAGCATTAAAGCGCATCGGTCAACTGGATTCTGGAAGTCGTGCATCACGTGTAGACGATTTCCAGATTCGAGTGAGCTGGCTCGCATCACGGCATCGGGCGACATATGCCTCAAGCCATGCACAAAAAACCGGACGGAGTATCGGTCGTCCCCAAGCGCAGATGGCATCGGAAAGACTTCCAGTTGATCTGTCACACGCTGACCACCGCTCCGTGCCAGTAATTCAAGAGGCTGACTAGAACCGTCTGCATCAGCGACCCCCAACCAGCTAAGAAACTCGCCATAGTCTGGACGAGACGCATTCAAGACACGATTGGAGAACAAGGGGAAGAGCGTCTCCGCCTCGTAGATTCGATCTAGGTCGCCAAACGACGGCAGTGGCTCAAACCCCTGCTTCTGCGCGTCTTGGACGCCACGGACGTACTCAAACCGGAAGCGGTCAGGCTCGCAACTCAGACGCCCGATCGGGTGCCAAGCCCGAGACTTGGGGTCCTGCCAGGACATGAATAGAGTAATCATGCGGATTCCTCCAAGAGTTCCAACAGTCTCTTCCTATTAACTTTCAATACGGCCGCAGCAAACGCCTTCGACGTCTCGGTCATCCGACTCTTAGGTACGCGTACCATCAGTCTATCAATGAATTCGTCAGTCAATCGGTCCAACCTCTGGAGCCAAAAGCGAGCCGCTCCTGGGCACCGAGCGCGCGCCACGTGGAACGCGTCGATGGTCCAGAGCGCCTTGGCGTCTGACTCATGCTCGAAGAATGCAGACCTAGCCTTCGCGCAGTATGTCTCTACGTCGAACCGTGGATCTGTTCCGAACAGACGTTGCTTCTTCTTCGAGTCCTTCTCGTGGCAACCCATGCTGGAGGCATGATCGAAGGTGGGGGCGAGTGTGATGCCAATATCGCCACCTCCCACAAGTCCCCAGTTTTCATGGTGCCTATCAGTGTTGCCGATGGTCGCATCGAGCATCAGGTAACCCAAGAAGACCTCCTGTGCGGTCCCGATTCCCGCGTCGGGCACCCAGTCTGCTGGCACCTTGATGGATTCAACGCTCAGAATCTCCAGCACGAGATCGGTTGTGTGTTTCGAAACTCGAAACTTCGAGACGCCAGGATCATAGTCCGAGATAAGGATGCCCAAGAGTTCGTTGCCATGCACTAACCGCCTACCGTCTCTAACGAAATTTGGAGAGATAGTCGCCGCCCTCCCGGCGACATCGGCGAACTCATAGCTGGCATGCGGCAGACCTAGCAGGCCTGCGATCGCTGCGGCTATGACCTCTGACCAGTCTTCGCCACTCCCGGTGCGCGGGTACTTCACGAGCGATAACCCAAGAACAGGGTGCTTGACCCAAAACTTCTCTTTGGTTCCAAGGGCCTCAAGAGAGTACGCCTGCGCGGGATCGACTTCTACAATCCTGAATCGTCCTTGCTCCATAGCTCGCGGCCATTATCGCTCGCCTCTTAAGGACTTCACCACCTCAGTACGTCTCTCGCGGGCCGCCACTCGACGCAACGGCTTCATGCCGCCACCGCATGCGGGCCGAACTCGCCGTAGCGATCGCTCCAAGGCGCTTCCGCCAACCGCTGGTAGGCCCGCTGTGCATCGTCCGTGACCCGCTCAGCAGTAGCCGAGGGATTCCCGTGCTTACTGGTCGTTCCCTGGCCGCTGTGAGAGCCCCTGGGCGGCGATCCGACCTCGCTGGCATCCTTCGCTGGCGTATCGTCCACCGGGACGCCCCTACCTGCCCGCTCTGCCTCGATCCGCTGTAGAGCCTTCCTTGCCCGCTCCTCGATCTCGTGATCGCCGCAACCGGTCAGAAACTTGAGCGAAGCCATGGTCCGGTCGCTCAGGATCAGCCGCCCGTCTAGCTCGTCGTGGAATTGCTGCCCAGCTGCCCAGAGGATGGCCGTGCGGGCTTCGGACTCGATCTCCGGTAGGCCACACTGCGACATTCGCTCAAGACGCTCCCAGGCGTCGTCGTCGTAGTACCTGGCGGCAACCTTTCCGCACATCACGGAGTCGACCGTCCACCGAACAGGAACCTTGATCCCTGAACGCCCCGACTCGATCAGTTCCGCCGCCTTCTGAATCAACCAGACTGGCGAATCGCACCCGACCGCGAGTTCATCACCGTATCGCTCGATCACCTGGGCGAGTATGTCCGGGGCAACACCTGACTCGCTGGCTTTCTGCTCCCACTTTTGCCCGCGACGAGTGGATGTCTTGAATTTGGGGATCGTGTGAATGGCCTGTAGTAGCCGATCCCAGTCCGTCTTCTCGTCATAAGGGGAATCAGACAGGTCAGGTTCTCTGTCTGTTTGGTTCTCAAAAGGTTCTTGAAGAGGTTCTCCCGCGCGTGTATATAACAAGCATGAACCCCGGTCGTTTTTCCCGACGTGGTCGGTAAATTTACCGGGGTGGTCGGGAATAGTGCCGGGGTGGTCGGTCGATTCTGCCGGGGTGGGCTTGACCCTGGTCGTTTTTCCCGGGGTCTCTTCCGGCTCAATGCTGGGCTCGTCGGCGACGGTTGCGGGATCTTTGCCTATGTGATCCAACGCCGTTTGCAGGGTCTCGCCGTTGACCCGGTACCACGAGCCGCGTTGATTCCCCCGTTCGTCCCGGACCTCGACGAATCTGAGCTTCACCAGAATGCCGAAGCCCTTGCGGATGGTCTTCTCGGACGCCGAAACGCCTTCGAGCGCATCGATCCAATAGGCCGCCTTTCGTTGGAACCACTCAGGCTCGCCAGCACGGATCCGACAGTCACGGATGAAGACCAGTTCGTTGAGGAGGGCCGCAGCCGTCGCGCTACCCCCGCAGAATCGTCGGACAGATTTTCGAATGATGGCCATTTGATCTGACGCTGGCCATCGAATCGAAGAGGTGCATGATGCGGGACGGGGTTCTCGCCCCTCGAAATTCTGATTGTGTGATGTCGGAACAGATAGTTTTCTCACTGGAACCTCTTTGGTAAGGCCCCGTGACGAGAACAGCAGATTGTACTTGGAAATTCCGAGTACTTCGTGGTATAATTCCTATGTCAAATCCACGTGTGCTGTCCTGTTGTCGCAGGGCTAAGAAATGAGGGTCGGCGCCTATGCCGGCCCTTTTTCTGTTGGGGCGCTTGATGGGTGCCGTTGCACGCCGTTCGAACGCCGTTAGGTATTGCTTGAGGGTGTGTGACTGAAGGCGGGAAGGCGTAGAGCGCTCTTTTCTATGCACTCTCGGGTGCGCTCCAAGGTGCGCCCTAAGGGGCATGAATCCAGACGAACAGAAGGCAAAGAATTGCCCTTGTTCCATCAGTAAACGAACTAGGATGAACGCTACTGCGCGGCTGTTAACCGGAGGGTTGTAGGTTCGAGTCCTACCTGGGGAGCCAACTCCTTCAACCTCGTAACACATTGATTTACAGTGCTTTACTGTAATCTCCGCGTGAACGACGACGTTCATCCCAAATCCAGCAGTACCGAGTGGAAGCTGTAGTCAAACCAGCGACAGAACGTTTCGTAGCTTCGATCCGTCGGCCACACGGCGCGAACCCGATGCCAACCATCAAGTTGGTCCTGGAAGATCTCATCGCAGACGTCCCGCAGGCATTCGACGACATCTTCGGGTGCCTCGCATTCGGGAATCAGATAGATCGTGGGCTCGATACTGAGATCGGCAAGCTTCAACTCAGAGCTGGTCGGATCTACGGCGTGCAGCCAGTCCAGAAACGGCTGGTTGGGGGTTACGACAATCGCTGAGCGGTTCACGGCAACCATGTTGTGCCGACCTCCCGCAATCCTAGGCGGCTTGCCGATGATAATACTTCAACATCCCGCTGTAGCTACCGTTTATTTCATCGGGACGAAATAGGCCAATTCCTGCTGCCGATAAGCCTAGTCGAGCAAGGAGTGATCCCCCGACAGCTGTGCAGACCGCCGGTGCGAGGTGTGGCCGAGGATCCAACACACTGAATCTTGGCGCGTAGCCGTGAGTTGAGCGAAGCTCTTCTTCGCCTGCGGCTCATGGATGACAGCGTGTCGCTCTTTCTCTGGCCGCTTGGTTCGGCCGCTAGCGCGGCGCTTGTCCGCTTCGCGGTGGTGGTGGAGGTACAGGAGTGTCTAGATGGCCCCCCGGCCTCGCTCGCGCGAGGGCCTGTCCGCTTCGCGGGTAAGACGCACTGCTCCCACGTGTGGAACGGATTGGAAGTTAGACCGCCGCCCGACGCCATCTGTTCGAACAGATGATGCCAGACGGACGGTTTGTGAATCCCTACTACGCGGGGAGACACCTAAGTATTGGGCCGGCCCTGAGGAACTGCTCCCTCGTTACGCTGTTGGCATTTTGGTAGGCCAACTCACCGAAGGTTTGTTTCCCGACGTCTGGAGACGCTAGCTAACCTCACAAAAATCTAGCGCGCTTCTGATTTGACAGTGGCATAGGGGGTGCAAGCTTTTCGCCCACTTTCGAGGGTGTTGTGGGTGTAAGTGTTGTGTTTTGTTCGGGAAAGTTTATTTTTTTGACCGTCACAGCACCGGCTGGACTGCCCCTCTCGCACCTCAGTCGCACTTTCTCGTGTCTGGCACCGATTGGCCGTCATTTACCTTTCTTTGGCATTTCGATGTGTTTGCGTTTTTGATTTGGCTCAGTACCTCTTGGAAACCTTCTTTAGCCTGGCGGTCAAAATCGCGCGGCTGAAGTTTGTCCGCCAAATGCTCCAGCATGTCCGAGGTATTACGTGCGAACTCGCCGAGTAGCCTGTACTTGTCCATGAATTCGTTCCCGGCTGCAAAGACATGCTTTTTCACCAGTGGTTTCAGCTGCTTCTCCTCCTTCTCCCAGTAGATCGCACGTTGAAACCGGTCACGGGCACGGCCCAGCCTAGCGTCGGGGAGGATCAGAGGGATCACCTTTCGCAGGAATCGCTCGGGCTTGTCGGCACAGTTGCGGTAGATCCGAAACAGCTCGTACATACAACTCTCCGACTGCAGGTACTTGTCGCTGATGACGGCGATGATGAAGTCGCCTTCAGCCAACCTTTCCATGAACTCGCTGATCAGCTCGCCGGGCCTAATTTCGTCGCAGTCCCGGCGGACCACCACTCCCTGTTGGCCGAGCCTCTCGCAGAGGTCGTCCACTAACTTGCCACGCCGTTGGCCTTCGGGTGTTTCGTCGCCCCAAGCATATGAAACGAAAACCTGAGGTTCACGCGGCGGAAACAACGACGCTGGCGGCTTCTCAAAAATCGGTTCTGGAGCGGCGAGGGCCCCTTCGGCTTCGCCGTCGTAACCCTCCGTCGCCCTGCCCGTCCGGTCGCGGTGCTGGTCTCGCGGACGTTCCGTTGTTCCGATCTCGTCTACCGCCGGCTTCAAATCGGGGTAGCCGAACAGACGGTTGCACTTCTCGATTCGTTCTCGCAGCCAAGCGGCCAGTTCCTCGTGCCGCCGGCCCTGCAGTTTGAGGACAATCCGCCCACGGCGATCGTCTAGCATCTGTTGCTCCAGCAGGGCGCGGCAAGATGCAGACTTCTCATAGACCCAGGCTCCGTACTTCCAGTAGACGCCGGCGTCGTGCGATTTTCGCCCGACCTCGCAGATCAGAGCGCGCATGAGACCTGGATGCAGGAATGTGTACTTGAATTCGAGGCGAAGGCTCTCTTCTTGGTCGTTCCAGCGGCCCGCAAGCTGCGCGGCGACGACGTCCTTGTCCGGCAGCATATCCGGAGCAAGATATTCTGCTTCGAGGCCTAAGCGTCCGTCCGCCTCCCGATATTTGAACGTGATCCCGCAGGACTCCATCAGGCTCAGGAATAGTCGCCGCTCCGACTCATCGTAGTCGGGCCAAGCCGTCATCGCCAACAACGACGTCGTAAATCGCCCACCTTGGTTCAGGATCAGCGGATAGGCCTTGCGCCGGTCAAATACGCCATACACTGCCTCCAGCGCCCAAGATTGATCCAGAATGATGCGGTCTTGAAAGAGGCTGGGCTGATAGAAGACGACGCCGAGATTATGCAAGTACGCCAACAGGCTCTCCGGCGAGCTCACGCCCCCGACGCGCTCGCAAAGGCTTCGGAATTCTTCTTGCGATAGCGTCCGGTGTTGGCGCTCTGCTGTCGGGCGGTCCTGGTCCTGGTCACGCCACTCCTCTAGTTGCCGTAACACGCGCATACGACCAGCGCCGATGGAGGCGATACCGTCCCGCTTGCGCAGGGATAGGATCGCATCCTGCAATGCGTCTTCCAACGCTCCACGACCTCGGTTTTCCTTTGCGCTGTACCAGCAGGGCTTGAGCGAAGGAAACTTGAGGAAGGCATCGTCCGCCGGTAGACGACGTACTTCCTGCTCGGGCCTATCGCAGCGGGCTTGGACGACCATCACGGGACTGTCTTTGCGCCCCAGTGTTCGCACGTACTCGAGCCAGTAGGGCAGCGGGTAGTTGCGATACACGATGCCGTCGGCAGTTTCGTCGCCGGACGTTTCAAAATCTGGATGCCAGGCGATGAGGAAGACGGCACTGGTCTCCATGAAGAGCGTATGGGCGCCGTGATAGATGTCTTGCCCGCCGAAGTCCCAGATGTTCAACTGCTCATCTGACCAGCTTTCGGTGGTGACGGTGATGCCGTGGGTGGAAGCCACCGTTGGGTCGTAGTCCAGCCCGCGCAGACGCCGACAGATTTGCGTTTTTCCCACGCGACCGTTGCCCAGGACCACCAATTTGGCTTCCCGTACCTCTTCCGCTCCGCCCTCCAGGTCGGTGAGGTGATTGCGCAAGTCTTGAAGGCAGCTTGAGGAGGGATCTGGAGATAGGACCTCCATCGGAATCCCGGGGATCGTCACCTGATGCAGTATCAGCTTGTCGAGGACTTCGCTTAGGACGAGCTTATGCGGTAGGTCGGCGAGACGACATCCGTTGGCCGTTAGGTCTGTCAATGAACGGTGAGCGATCAGCGGAGCGAGGTCGCTGACCGGCGTGCTCGAGCAGTTGAGGGTCTCTAAGGAGTGGAGGGCCTGGAGCGGAGCGAGGTCGCTGACCGGCGTGAGCGAGCAGTAGAGGGTCTTTAAGGAGTCGAGGGCCTGGAGCGGAGTGAGGTCGCTGAGAGGGTTCCCCACCAGAGACAGCGCCTGCAATTTGCCCAGAGCGCCGAAGCCGTCGGGCAGGCTCGTCAGAGCATTGAGGTTGGTTCGACCGCTGTCGGCCGACTTCTGGAAATTGCCACTCTCATCGATGTACCAGGGGCCCAGGTTCAACGAATTCAAGTGCGTGAGTTCGAGAACTTCGAGCGGTAACTCCGTGAGGTTTAGGTTGCCGAGATCCAGGAAGCCCGTCTTGTTTTCGCGCTCGTCGGCGATCAGTTGGCGAGCAATCTCGATTTTGTCTGTATTGCTGCGTGTTTTGCTCACCGACATTAGCGTCTAGGCTAACCGCTTGAGCTTCGTATTTCTAGGTATTATGGCCACTTTGTGAGAAGCGGCCTGATCGCTGGGGAGACAAGCGACGGGCAGGAAGCTCCCCCCTTTCACGCGGGTGGTGCCTTGCTTCGTCACCTAGGCGGGACGAGCAACGCGAGATCGGTACTTCACGATAGCCTCGAAGGGTGAGGTAACCAAGGGGCCGGAGCCCTGAACAATTTCGGGGGAACTCTTGTCGGGCCTCGGCGGGGGATGGATCGAGGATCGTTTCTACGTAGCAGTGGATGGGCGTTGCTCCAAACCTGAGGGTCGGCGCAACACCGTCAGGCCGGTCGTCAGTAGCCATAAGCAGTTCATGTGGAACACCGGAACGTACCAGGTCATTTCGTCGGAAAGTGCCATCGTCAGCGCCATCCCAGCTACGCCGAGTAGCGCCGCCGTTCCAGCGATCACCGTTGGTAGGATGCCCCATCGCAGCAAACCAGCCGCTAGGACTACCAATCCCAGACCGAAAAACACTCGCGCAAAGCGCACTAGGCACGTCACGTATTCGGTGTCCAACCGCAACGCCGCGATGTGCTCGGTAGCGCCTTGAAAAGATTGCCGGCTCAGCTCGATAGCTCCCCGTGCGCCGTGATGGTAATAGAACGCGGCTCCGAGGGCTCCTACGATAAGACCCGCCATCGCGACCGCCGCGCCCGGGAACATTAGGGCTTTGACGTCCGGTTCGGTAGAAACCGCAGCCAGGAGGTCTGTTCGGTGTAGTCCAGCTCAGTAGTACAACCCGCCTCTTTCCAGAGCACGTCGTCGCTGTTTTTGAAGGCCTACTCAAACATGAGTCAGACCATCGTACCCGACCCCCACCAGTTGAAGCCCGCCAACCGCAACAGAGCCGCGCCCGTGAGGGTGCGACCACGGCGACTGACCGAACTCTGTCCAGTACGGTCGAACCAGCGTCAGCGTCCCCAGCCCCAGCGGGGCGACCTATTGTTAGCCCGGCGGTGCGAACCCCGGGGTACCTAATACGCCCTCGCCCCCCACTTCCCGCGTCTGAGCGTCCGGCGCCAGACATCATCTGACCGACACGTCCGAATAGGGCAGCAAGAACCCGGCGCTCACGCGCCTGGGCTCGGGTGGGGCGGAGCGAGCCAGGTGACCCCAACACGCAGAAGGGGCGAGAGCCCACCAGCTCTCGCCCCTTCAAAACCCCTCGTGAAAATGTGTTACCTCAATGCGTGACCCCGTCGTGCGCAATGTGTTCCATCTGATCTTTCAGATGGAGTTTCATCTTCTTCAATTTTGCTTCTTCTAGTTGTTCTTTCTCCGAGAGAAATCGACGGCTGCCTAGCTCTTCGATTCGACGATCATAACTTGAGTGTTCCGCAGCTAACTTCCGGAACTCGTCGCTGGTCGCCATCAGCCGTGCCTGTGTCTCGTCAGAGTAATTCTCAATCACTAACTTGCCTCCTGAAGATGTTGGGGATTCGAGCTGCACTGGGGGAGTGCAACGGGTCGGACAAGGATCGGCCTGATCGATCCATCAGCGGTTCTGCTGTGCCCTTTCGCTTCACCGGCGTGCTTACGATACTACAGATGCCGAAGGATTTCAATCAGCGTTTTTCGTTTCCGATCTGGTGCTCGCCGAGCGTCTCATGACCACGGCATCCTCCACCGGACGGTGGTAGTACCCGCGCCGCACGCCCTCTTCGGAAAAGCCCCAGCTCCGATACAACGCCCGCGCGGCCTCATTCGACTCACGCACCTCCAAGTGAACCGTACCGGTTACGTCAGACAGGAACTCGCCAAGTAGCTGACCTGCAACACCTTGCCTCCGCTGTCGTGGATTTACAGCCAAGTTGAGAATCTCGTACTCGTCATCGGGAAGAGAGCGCCAAAGCAAGAACCCGATGGTCACGCCGTCAACTTCCGCCACAGAGCACCCGCCCAAAGCATTCAACAGAGCCCCGACCGACCACTGTGCGGACTCGGGTGCCGCTTGCTGCAACCCGAGCAACTCGGGCACATCCGTCTCGACCGCTGCACGGACCTGAACACGCATCGTAATCGCTTATTGTCGCGGATGCTAAGATCGGGATTCTCGTGCCAGGACGCACACTCAACGGCAATCAGATTCGTGACCAAATCCTTGCCGAGGTCGAGCAAGAAATCGCCGAACTCTCGCCACGCCCCGGACTGGCCGCAGTGCTCGTTGGCGAAGACCCCGCTTCGCAGATCTACGTCCGCAACAAGATACAGGCCTCCGAGAAAGTCGGTATCCGCAGCAGAACCATCCGGCCCCTAGCGGATATCACCACCGAAGAGCTGCTCGCTATCGTCCACGAACTCAACGCGGACGACACCATCGACGGCATTCTCGTGCAACTTCCACTGCCGCGCCAGGTCGACTCCCAGCAGGTACTGCTCGCCGTCGACCCAGCAAAAGACGTCGACGGCTTCCACCCGGTCAACATGGGCGCGCTCGCAACGGGTGCGCCGCGACTCGTACCCTGCACGCCAGCAGGCCTGATCGAAATCCTCAAGCGCAGCGACATCCCGATCGCGGGCAAGAACGCGGTCGTCATCGGGCGCAGCAACATCGTCGGCAAACCCGCCGCACTGCTGCTTCTCATGGAGAACGCTACGGTCACCATCTGCCATTCGCGCACCGCTGATCTGCCCGCCGTCTGCCGCCAAGCCGACATTCTCGTCGCCGCGATCGGGCGTGGAGCGATGGTCACCCGCGACTACATCAAGCCCGGTGCCGTGGTACTCGATGTCGGCATGAACCGGCTCACTGACGCGGACGATGTCGCCCGCGCCTTCTCGGCTCACCCGGAGAAGATCGCCCGCTTCGAAGAAAAAGGCACCGCCCTCGTCGGTGATGTCCACCCCGGAGACATGGCCGAACTATCATCGGCCTACACGCCCGTACCCGGTGGCGTCGGCCCGCTCACGATCGCCATGCTAATGAAAAACACCGTGCGGGCAGCTAAACTACGGCGCGGCTGATGCTCACAGTCGGACTCACCGGCGGACTCGCAAGCGGCAAGACCTTCATCGCGTCCTGCTTCCAGGAACTCGGTGCGCACGTCATCCACGCTGACAAGCTCGGGCACGAGGCGCTCGCCCGTAACGGAGAAGCCTACGACGAGGTTATCGCTGCGTTCGGCGGTGGAATTTTGCACGAAGACGGGTCCATCAACCGCACAACTCTTGGCGGGATGGTCTTCGACAACCCCGAACAGCTAGAGAAGCTCAACAACATCGTTCACCCGCACGTGTTTCGCCGCCAAGAGGCCTTCTTCGAGCAAGTCGCCGAGGTTGACCCTACCGGCATCGCCGTCGTCGAGGCCGCCATCATGATCGAGATCGGCAGCTACAAGCGCTATGACCGCATCGTGCTCGCCGTCTGTCCGCTAGAGACGCAGATCGAGCGGTTCATCAAGCGAGACAATGCCACTCGCGAACAGGCTCTTGCCCGCATCGATCGCCAAATGCCACTCGAAGAAAAGCGCCGCTACGCCGATGAAATCATCGACACCACCGGCTCCTTTGACGAAACTCGTGAACTCGCTCGCGCGGTGTACGTAAAATTAGGTGAAGAGGCGCGCTCGCGCGCATCGTCATGAAAAGCTCTATCCCGCGTCTCACCATCTTGGCGTTGGCGTTCGTCGTCGCGTTTGTCCTCGGCACGACCTCGACGGACTGGTTCCGCGATGCAGAGTTTTCGCTGCCCAGTGCGACTCCGTTTTGGACGCAGGCTGCCGACGGCGATCTGACGCAAGACGAACTCTCGAACATCGACATCTACGAGCGAGCGTCGCCCGCGACCGTCAACATCACCAGTACCGTCCTTCAGAGGAACTGGTTTTTTGAGGTTTACCCCACCAGCGAATCCGGTTCTGGCTTCCTCGTCGACGGCGAAGGCCGCATCATCACCAACGCACACGTCATCTCCGGCAACGCCAAGATCGAAGTCACGCTACCGGCCGAAGGCGAGAACGTCCGCTACCAAGCCAAAGTCCTCGCAGTCGACGAGTTGAGCGACCTAGCACTGATCCAGATCGACGCCGACCACGACTTGCCGTTTCTGCCACTGGGCGACTCTGACGATCTCAAGGTCGGCCAGAAGGTGCTGGCGATTGGCAACCCGTTTGGCTTTGAAGGCACGCTCACAACCGGCATCATCAGCTCGCTCGGACGCTCCATTCGATCTGAAGGTGCCGGCATCCTCGAAGACATGATCCAGACCGACGCTGCGATCAACCCCGGCAACTCCGGTGGACCGCTGCTCGACAGCTCGGGACACGTGATCGGCGTCAACACGGCGATCTACGGGGCGTCCGGCAACATTGGGATCGGCTTTGCGATGCCGATCAGCCGCGCACAGCCGCTGCTCGAATACGTCCGCAGCGGCGGCGATCGCCAAAAACCCGAGCACCCCGGTTTCACTTCTTTCTTCGTCACGGGACGTCTCGCACAAGCCCTCAAACTGCCTCCGGCGGGCTTTCTCATTACAGAAATCAAGCCCGGTTCGGCTGCGGCGGAAGCTGGTCTGCGCGGTGCTGAACAAGAAGTCGTCCTCGGCAATTACCGCATCCCCTGGGGTGGCGATTTTGTGATTGCCGTTGACGGTCGCCGCGTCAGCTCCCAGCGGTTCTTGCGCCAATCGTTCGACCTCAAACGCGGTGGCGACGAAATGCGTCTGACCGTCATCCGCGGCACCGAAGAGCTAGAGATCGTCATCCAACTTCACTCCCAAGATATGCGTTTGTAAGCCCGTTGAAACGGGCTACGGAAAGGGGGTGTGACCGATCCCGTAGCCAGCCCTAAAAGGACTGGCCCAACCGTGAGCCGCCTGAAGGCGGCTGAATGAACCATCCGAGCCGCGACCGCGAGGGAGTCGGGTTCCGCCGTCAGCGTCCTTCCCTGACCGCTATCTGTCTCCTTCTGACCGTCAATGTCCAAGAAACGTCCTCGAATGTCCGGCTGTTTTCGTCGTAAGTGATTGAAAACAATGGCTTGGTCCCTCCTGAGCATCAAATTTGCGGACATTTTCGGACATCGCTATGCAAGAAGGCCCGCTCAACGATGAGCGGGCCTTCAAGATCAGGGTAGCAAGGGGGTGCAAGCGCAGGCTGTTACTCTCGGAGGCCTATCGCCGTCTGGTTAGTACGCGCCTTTGCTTGATCCGGCTTTCATCTCCACGATCGGCACGATGGTCTCTAGCGCAGCTAGCGGCGTCGCCGTCAACTTAGCCTCCAGCGCCGTCTGGTGGGTAGGCAAGCGCGGTTGGCAAGCCCTTGGTGAGTGTGGTGAACAAGACCTCGTCTTTGAAGCTGATCTCCAGCGAAGCGTAAGAAAATCACAACTCGAAGCGACCAAGGAGCTGCTGAGTGCAAGCCTGGACTACGCCCGCTCAGACAGCAAAGCCCTACCCGAGGACGAGCAAACACTTCAACGCCTCCTCGAAGCTGCTAAGACGGAGCTGGAGACACTGCCAGAAACCTCCCCCGACACTCCGATCGACGACGCTCACCTCAATCTGCTCGACGAGTCAACTGCCCCGCTGGACCAACTGCAGCGGATGCGTGCGAGGCAGGAAGAGAGCCTACGGGCGGATCTGGAACGCTGGGCAGGTTCCGATACCGTACCTGCTGCGATTGACGACCTGCTGAAAGACGGTTGGACGATACGACGTTCGTCTGGGGAGACGCTGGCACGGGACTGGCATTCCTTAATCGCCATCGCCTTCATGCAGGAGTTGAAGAACAACCAGCAAGCGAAGGCGCTCTTCGACTCAAAGATCCTCGCTGAGCTAAAGACACAGGCAAGCGATAACCGCCTCGACCAAGTTTCCAACTTCGAGAGTTTTGAGCAAGCCTTCGGTAAGGTGCTTCCAACTCTAGAGCGGCTCGAAGGAACCGTAGTCCGCGTCGCCGAGAGCGTGCAGCGGATCGACGTCGGTGTCCAAAAGATAATCGACGAACTCTTGAATCGTCCAGGGGTGAGCCGGGAGGCGATTCGCGCGATCGAACAGGCTCTGAATCAGTTCGCAGCGGAGTTTGCCCCAACGCAAGCTACGATTTCGAACCTCAACAAGCTTCTGGCCGTACGGGATCAAGACCTTGCAAAAGCGAACGAAGAACTCCGGCAGTGGATTAGCAAGTACAAATCGCTAGAGCAGCAACTCAAGGAGTTGGCCGACGACGAGGGCGACGTTGAGTTTCAGTCGGCTCGCGATCTGCTTGACCAGGGCGACCTCAAGGGTGCTGGTAACGCACTACGTCGGCTGATTGATCGACTAGAACAGAAAGAGCAAGCCCTCACTCAAAAGCGCGCTACGGCTCTATCGAACCTCGCTCAAGTTCACGAACTCCAATTCGAATGGGACCAGGCCATCGCGACCCGAGAACGCGCCGTAGCGATATGCCCCGACGACGCCGATCTGCGCTTGAGCCTAGCTCTACTACTCGCCAAACAAAACCAGTTCGACGCGGCAATCGACCACTACAGACAGCTCATCCAGCAGACATCGGAAGACCCAACACGGGCAGGCTACCTCAACAACCTCGGTCTCCTCTACAGCGACACCAACCGCTTGGAGAAAGCCGAGCAGGCTTACGACGAAGGCCTCGAACTCTATCGCGATTTGGCTGGCGGCAACCCCGATGCCTACCGGCCTTACGTCGCTACCACCCTCAACAACCTCGCGATCCTCTACAACGACACCAACCGCTTGGAGAAAGCCGAGCAGGCCTACGACGAAGCCCTCGTACTCAGACGCGATTTGGCTCGCGTCAACCCCGATGCCTACCGGCCCGGTGTCGCTACCACCCTCAACAACCTCGCGAATCTCTACGGAGCCACCAACCGCTTGGACCTCGCCGAGAAGGCGCTGATTGAGGCCATTGAACTCTTGGAACCGTTCTATCGGGCAAACCCCGGCGGTCGAGGTGACTCCTGGGCCAAGTCCCACGTCCTGCTAGCGATGGTCCAACGCAACAGCGGTGATTGCGCTGCGGCAGTCGCGACGGTCGCTCGAACCCGCGAAATCGTGGGATGGGAAGCGTACGCAGTCCCCCTGCAGCAGGTCGAAGACGGCTGTGGTCAATAGAAGGGGCCTGGCGGCGGCGAGTTGTTGTTCAGGCGCCCTGGCGGGCGCGGGGTTCTGGGGAATGGGAGGAGGGGGCAGATCTGGTTCTTGAGACCCCGGGTTCCGCTTCGCTGCACCCGGGGCTCACATCAGGTCGCCCCGCTGGGGCTTCAGTCCCAGCGCTTGCGCGCTGGGCTAGGGGAATGGCGCCCTCCGGGCTCGTGGTGCGTAGCATGAGGGGAAGAGGGGATGGCCCGGCTCGCGCGCACCCCGGGTTCCGCTTCCGCTGCACCTGGGGCTATGGTGGCGTTGCGGTGGTGGGCTGGGTAGCGCGTGGTCCGCCAGTACGACCCAGAGACATAGGTAACAGAACACCCCAAGCACATGGGTAACAGATCGGCGAGAATCACTCTTTCGAAGGAGGGATTTTCGTGGGCTGGAAGGAGACATGTGTGCAGGATGAAAGACTGTTACTGGTCGAGGAGTTCGCAGCCGGTGAACGCTCGCGAGCCGAGATCTGTCGGCGCTACGGCGTGAGCCGTAAGACCGGCTACAAGTGGTACGAGCAGTTTCTACTGCACGGGTTAGCCGGATTAGCGGACCGCTCGCGCAAGCCGCTGCATCAGCCCAACGCCGTTGATGAAGAGACGCTTGGAGGGATTCTCGAAGCGCGTGCGCGGTATCCGAGTTGGGGCGAGCGCAAGCTCAAGGCCTGGCTCGAACGCGAGCATCGCGAACGCCGCTGGCCCTCGACCTCCTCGATTGGAAGCATTCTTCAACGCTTCGGACTGACCCGGCCCCACAAGCGACGGCGTCGTGCCACACCGTCCAGCGAGCTCACCCAACCACGCGCCGCGAATCAAGTTTGGGCCATCGACTTCAAGGGCTGGTTTCGGACTGGCGATGGCCAACGCTGCGATCCGCTGACGCTTTCCGACACCCATACACGGTATCTGCTGCGTTGCCAAGCGGTCGATCAGACCGGCGGTAAGTTCATCCGCCCGTTGCTGGAAGCGAGCTTCCGCGAGTACGGTTTACCGGCGCGCATCCTTTCAGACAACGGTTCGCCGTTCGCTTCAACCGGGATCGGGGGACTCTCGCGGTTGAGCGTGTGGTGGTTGCGGTTGGGCATCATGCACGAGCGTATGCATCGGACCTTGAAGCAAGAGACCGCGCAGCCTCCGGCACGATCCGCGAGGGCGCAGCAGCAGGCGTTCGACCGCTTTCGGCAGATGTATAACGAGCAGCGTCCGCATGAAGCGCTGGCGATGGCAACGCCTGCGAGTGTGTACGAACCTTCGTTGCGGAGGTTTCCCGAACGATTGCCGGAGATTGAGTATCCGACAGGATTTCTGAGACGCAAGGTAGACCTACACGGCAATATCAGCTGGCGCTTCGGATGGGTGTTTCTGGGCGAGGTACTGGCTGGCGAAACCGTCGGGGTGGAGGAAATCGAAGACGGCTGGCGGGTCTGGTTCGGTCCGATACCGCTGGCATGGCTCGATGCGAGGCAAGTCAACGACCCAAAAGCCAAACGTGACAACCGTGGCCGAGGCCGCTGGAAGGCGTCATTCTTGGACGGCTCCGGTCGCCCTCCGGGCTCCCGCCGCCGTCCAAGAACAGCTAACGGGAAGACCCGCTCTTCCCCTGTATCAACCCCCTAAACTGTTACCTATGTGGTTGGGTAATTCTGTTACCCATGTCCTTGGGCGTTCATTGTGTGTGGGTTCTAAAAGCAACTTTTGGACCGAATGACTCCTGTGCTCGCTATGCTGATTGACGATGACTCCGCGCCTCCTTCTCACTCGATCGCTGCGGTATCACCGAGGGATTCACTTGGCGGTGGCGCTTGGCGTGGCGGTGGGTGCTGCGGTGTTGGCGGGGGCGCTGCTCGTTGGAGACTCGGTCCGTGGCAGCCTGCGCGACTTGACGCTCGATCGGCTCGGGGACATCGAGCAGGCGCTGGTGGCTGATCGCTTCTTCCGGCAAGAGTTGGCGGACGAGATCGACGCCGTCCCGGCGGTAATGATGCGCGGTACGGCTGAGAACGCCGACTCGGGGGCGCGGGCTTCGAAGATCACGGTGCTCGGAGCTGATGAGCGCTTCTGGGGGCTTTATGATGCGGCGGTTCCGGAACTGGGGCTGCGGGACGTCGTCATCAATGAGTCGCTGGCGCGTGAGTTGGGAGTGGCCGAAGGTGAGGCGATGCTACTGCGCTTCCAGACCGACACGCTGATCCCCAGCGAATCGGTGATGGGCCGCAAGACGGACACCACGCGCACGCTGCGCATGACGGTCCAGAGCATCTTGCCCGACCGCGGCCCTGGACGTTTTGGCCTCTCGCCCAACCAGCAACTGCCGTTCAATGCGTTTCTCTCCCTCGCCACACTGCAACGCGCCATGGAGCAGCAAGGCCGCGCCAACGTAGTTTTTAGCGCTGTAGGCGAGCAGTCCAGCGATATCAACGAAAGGCTTCGAGCCGCACTACAACTCGACGATGTCGAGCTGACCGCCACGGCAAACGAAGACTCGATCACCGTCGAGACCAGCCGCATCGTGCTCGAACCTACCGCTGCGGAGGCTGCTAGCGCGGCGGCCGAGGAACTGGGTCTCGCAAGCGTTTCCGTCCTCACCTATCTGGCGAACTCGATCGAGTCGGGCGACAGCGCAGTGCCCTACTCGACCGTCACCGCGCTCAGCGGCACGCCTGACCTCACGCTCATCGACGGCTCTCCAGCACCGCCACTGACCGGCGACGAGATCTATCTCAACGACTGGACCGCCCGCGACCTCGGTGCCGCGACTGGCGATGCGGTCGAGATGAGTTACTACGTCGTCGGCCCCGGCGGCGCACTGGTCATTGAGCGGCATGCGTTCACGGTCAAAGGCATCGTCCGACTCACGGACCTAGCCGCCGACCGCAACCTCGCGCCGGTGTATAAGGGCATGAGCGACTCCGACCGCATGGGCGACTGGGACCCACCCTTCCCCGTCGACCTCAGCCTGATCCGCCCCGTCGACGAAGAATACTGGGAGGAGCACCGCACGACGCCCAAGGCTTTCGTCGCCTTCGACACCGCCAAGCAGCTTTGGACGAGCCGCTTCGGGCAACTCACCTCCGTGCGCGTCTCACCACCGCACGCCGATTACGCGAACGTGCTGCGCCAACGCCTCGACCCCGCCTCACAAGGCTTGGCCTTCTTACCCGTGCGCCAACAAGGACTCGACGCCTCTGCCGGAGCAACGGATTTTTCTGGCCTCTTCATCGGTTTCAGCATGTTTCTGATCGCTGCCGCCGCGATGCTGGTGACGCTGCTGTTCCGGCTCGGCGTCGAGCGGCGCGCCAAGGAGATCGGGCTGCTGCTCGCGACTGGCGAGTCAGTGAAGTTCGTCCGCAACTTGCTGCTCAAAGAAGGAGCAATCGTCGCTACAGTCGGCTGCCTCATTGGGCTGCCCGCTGCCGTCGGCTACGGCTGGCTAATGGTTTACGGGCTGAGCACTTGGTGGAGCGCTGCGGTGGGAGGCTCGTTTCTCGAACTCCATGTCTCACCTGTCAGTCTTATCTCCGGCCTCGTCGGAGCCTTTCTGCTGATGTTTTTTTCGGTCTGGCTTTCCGTACGGAAACTCGGCAAGCTAAGCGTCCGTTCGCTGCTGTCGGGAGTGGTCGACGACACCGATCAGCTGCCTGCGGCGGAACGCGCACGCCGACCGCGTCTCGTCGGCATCGCTTGCGCGGTGCTAGCGATCGGGCTGGCGTTGGGTTCGATCTTTAGCGAATCACTAGAGCCAGCTGCCGCGTTTTTCGGTGTGGGGGCGCTGGCGTTAATCTCCGTGCTGGCGCTGTTCCGCGCACGACTGCTGAAACCCTCGCGCAACACCGTGGACCTCACCGCTCGAGTGCCGCTGCTACGGTTGGGAGTGAAGAATGCCGCGCGGTTTCCGACTCGCAGCGTACTCTCAGCCGCACTAGTCGCCAGCGCAACATTCGTCATTGTGACTGTGGGCGTCAACCGTCACGACGCCTCGCTAGCGGAGCCTGCCTTTGACTCGGGCGACGGTGGCTTCCGACTGATCGCGGAGTCCGACGCGCCGCTACACCACACCCAGCTCAACGACGCAGACTTGGCTGGTTCGCGGCTCTATGCGCTGCGCACCGAAGCAGGCGAAGACGCCAGTTGCCTGAATCTCTATCGCCCGACGGAGCCGACTCTGCTGGGCGCGCCGACGGACATGATTGAGCGAGGCGGCTTCGCCTTCCAGTCCTCTCTCGCTGAAACGCCAGACGAAGAAGCGAACCCGTGGTTGGTGCTCGAACGCGACTTCCCTGACGGTGCGATCCCCGTTTTCGGCGACGCCAACTCCGTGATGTGGATTTTGCACCTCGGCCTCGGCGACACGCTCGAAGTCAAAGACGCCCTGGGGCGTCCGCGTCAATTGATCATCGCCGGACTGCTCTCGCGCAGCATCTTCCAGTCGCAGCTGATTCTGTCGGAAGACAACTTCCTCGATCTGCGCCCCGACCACAGCGGTTTCAACACGTTCCTCATCGAGACCGAAGACGCCTCGCTCAGCGCCATGCTCGAAGACCAATGGCGCAACCTCGGCTTCGACGCCACCACCACCGGAGACCGCCTCGCGGGCTATCTAGTGGTCGAGAACACCTACCTCAGCACGTTCGAAACCCTCGGCGGCCTGGGGTTGCTACTCGGCGTGCTGGGGCTAGCGGTAGTGATGGTGCGCACAGTGCTTGAACGCCGCAGCGAACTCGCGCTGCTGCAGGCGATGGGCTTTGGCCGACGCGCCGTCGTCCACCTGGTGCTGGCCGAGAACGGCTCGCTGCTGATCTTCGGAGTGCTCGCCGGTGCCGGGGCCGCGTTGCTGGCCGTGTTACCAAGACTCATTACCGGTCTGGCGCACCCGCCGTGGGGGTCGCTCGCGCTAACGCTGTCGATGATCGTCCTCACCGGACTGATCTCTGGCGCGGTGGCGGTGAGAAAGTCGCTCAGTTTAGACTTGCTGCCGAGCCTGCGAAAGGAATAGCCTACGCCTGCGGTTTGACGCGCTTCGGACGCTTACCCCGTGGGAACTTAAATTTCAGATCAGCTGGCTTGATGCCGGGATTGATCTTCGCGTCGCCGTAGTAATAGAGACGGTAGTCACCGTCGGCCTCGTTGAGCTTCTGCTGAATCGGCTGCCAAGTCGCGGTCGACACCCACATCTCAAGCGTCTGCCCATTGGCGCGAGCTTCTTCGTCCTTGGGAGTCAGCAGAAGCTTGACGGTCGCCACGCCTTCGAGGGCCTCTTCGCCGACGAGTTCAATATCGTAGCGCTCCTGGAGATAGTTTCCCGACGCGCCGAACCCGATTAGCAGCGCCTCTTCAAGCTGTTCGCTCTTGGACTTGAGGTCGTACTCGTCGATCTGGTTGATCCGTTCGGTATAGATCTCAACGGTCGTACCGTCAACGCGAACCTGTTTGCGCGCTGGCTCGGTGAAGGCGATGCGCAGACCGACTTGCCCCTTGGAGTTACGCCGTACCCAGATTTCGCCCGATTCGACGCTGGTGTCGTCGACCAACTTGGTGTAGGTCACGGATCGAATCGTGGCGCTCATGCCCGTGTATTGGGCGGCGACGATATTCATCTCGGCCATCACTGTCGGCAGATCTGCCGCCACAAGAGTCGCTTGAGCGACGAAGGTCAGCAAGAGCGGCAAGATGAGTCTCATAACATTTAGGACGGTTCCCGTCGAAGTGGCGTTTCGGAGATGCCGACTCAAGGCCGAGCGTAGACGATATAGGCGTGCAAGTCACCTTCCGGAGCCATTGAATTCTCCACCGAAACCACTTCCAAGTTCAGCCCGCTACGTTCATAGAGCAGCTGTTGCAACTTCGCGTCACGCGCTTCGATGGGCTCAGCCGGAACCGCGGAAGGGTCCACCCAAAAGACGACCGTGCCGTTCTGGTCGCCCAGCTCCTGCACCTGGCGAACGACCGGCGGACGCGGCTGATCGCCGAAGTACTCTCGCGGCGTCAGGAATATAAAGGCCAAGATCGCGATCACGATCAGATCGTATTGCCAGGAGCCTCTCTTGAAGCTCCAAAACACAGACCGACACAGAAGGCCTGATTTCTCCTCAGCCATTCTCGTGATTCTACCTCACGAGGGTGCCCGGTGCTGACCGTAACGTCTTGACTGCACAGGGCGTATCGTAGAATAGAGGTTTCGGCCCTAAGTCAGGGTGTGCTGATCATGTTCCGTAAATTACGCCAGTTATTTCGGCTCGCCGCCTACACGCAGTTGATGCCCGCACTCGAGAGCGCGGATGACCCGCTCATCGGCGGTCAGGCTGTGCTCGAAGGCGTGATGATGCGCGCGCCACACAGCTACTGCATCGCCGTGCGGAAGCCCGACGGCGAGATCACGACCCAAGAAGGCGAAGCCATCCGACTCTCGGAGAAGAACAAGCTCTGGGGACTGCCGGTTGTCCGCGGCGTCGCAACGCTGTTCCAAGCGATGAGCCTCGGGATCAAGGCGCTCAATTTCTCGGCACAGTTCGTCGAAGATGACGAGGAAGACGTTAAGAAGGGCGAGGACGACAAGCCGAAAGAGCTGCCCAAGTGGATGATTGTGCTCAACATCGTGTTCTCGTTGGGCTTCATGATCTTCCTCTATAAGTTCTTGCCGCTCACGGCTACGAAACTGATCCAGGGCCAGGCCGGATTCCTCGACAACCAGATCGGCTTCAGCGCCGTGGAGGGCGTCATCCGGCTGTCCATCTTCCTTACGTTCATGCTGGCTCTGTCTTTCATGAAAGACATTCGCCGCGTATTCGAGTACCACGGTGCCGAGCACAAGGTGGTCTTCAACTACGAGTCCGATAAGCCGGTCAACACCGAGAATGCACAGAGCTTCGTGACCTTTCACCCGCGCTGCGGCACCAGCTTCTTGATGGTCGTCATGATCGTCTCGGTTATCGTGTACGCCTTTGTGCCGGTCCAAGGATTCGGGCTGATGCTGCTGTCGCGCATCGTCCTGCTACCGTTGATCGCTGGTCTCAGCTACGAAGTCATCCGCTTCGCCGCGCAGCACCAGCAGAGCTTGATGCGCCTCTTCGTCGCCCCTGGGATGTGGCTACAACGCATCACGACCAAGCCGCCAGACGATACGCAGATCGAGGTCTCGATCCGAGCTCTGTCAGGTGCGATGGAGTTGGAAGAAGAAAAGGGTGGAGAACTGGTCGTCGCCTGAGGCTGCCAGAGGTTTCCCATGGACTGGCTCAACAAACTCGAAGACATCGAGAAGCGCTTCGATAAGCTCTCCGCGGAGATGGCCGACCCCGCCATCATGCAAGACCAGGCCGCCTATCAGAAGGCGGCTAAGGCGTCGTCGAGCCTCGCGGACATTGTCGGCAAATACCGTGAGTGGAGGGATTCGAAGCAAGCTCTAGACGAAGCGAAGGAACTCCTAGCGTCCGGCGATCCTGACATGGTCGAGCTAGCGCAGGAGGAAATCGACGGCCAGAACGCCGCGATGACCGAGATCGAAGACGATCTACGCATCCTGCTGCTGCCGAAAGATCCGAACGACGACAAGGGCGTCATCCTCGAAGTGCGCGCTGGCACGGGCGGCTCGGAGGCGACGCTGTTTGCCTCCGAAATCTTCCGCATGTACAGCCGCTACGCCGAGGGAAATCGCTGGAAGGTCGAGATCATGTCGAGTAGCGAATCGGAGGTCGGCGGACTTAAGGAAGTCATCGCTCTGATCACCGGTGATCGCGTCTACTCACACCTCAAGTTCGAGTCCGGCGTTCATCGGGTGCAGCGAGTGCCGCAGACCGAAACCCAAGGCCGCGTGCATACTTCGGCGATCACCGTCGCGGTACTGCCACAGGCCGAAGAGGTCGACGTCCAAATCGACCCCACCGAGATACGCATCGACACCTTCTGTTCGTCGGGGCCTGGCGGTCAGTCGGTGAACACCACCTACTCCGCTGTCCGTGTCACTCACTTGCCCACGGGACTGGTCGTGAGCTGTCAAGACGAGAAGTCACAGCTGAAGAACCGCAAGAAGGCGTTACTCGTTCTCCGCTCGCGGCTACTTGAACTCGAACAGTCAAAGCAACACGCGGAAGAAGCCGATGCTCGCCGTTCGATGGTCGGCAGCGGCGACCGCAGCGAAAAGATCCGCACCTATAACTTCCCGCAGCAACGCATCACCGATCACCGCATCGGGCTCACCATCCATCAGCTCGATGCCGCGATGGAAGGCCGCATCGAACCACTCATCGATGCCCTCATTGCTTACAACCAAGCGGAACTGCTCAAGGGCGAAGCCGTCACATCCTAGATGACCGTGGCGGCCGAACCTCAGGCGGCGACCATTGAGGCGCAGCTCCGACGAGCGCGTCATCAACTCGCTTCCGCAGCTGTCGAGGAGCCGCGTCGAACCGCCAGCACCCTACTTGAAGACGTACTCGGCCGCGACCAAAGTTATCTCTTCGCTTATCCAGAGCGTGAGTTGACCGAGGAGGAGTCCGCACGTTTCGCCGATCTCGTCGACCGTCGAGCAGCCGGTGAACCGACCCAATACCTCATCGGTGTACGCGAGTTCTTCGGACGTGACTTCGAGGTCAATCCCGCTGTCCTCATTCCCCGCCCCGAGACTGAGTTCCTGATCGAATCCGTCCTCGGCGAAGTGCTTGACGACGCGAGAATTCTCGACCTCTGCACCGGCTCCGGCTGCATTGCAACTACGCTCGCCTGCGAACGGCCTAGCAACCAGGTCTTCGCCACGGACATCAGCGCCGACGCACTTCGAATCGCCCAGCGCAATTCAGGTCGACACGACGTCTCTGTCTCATTCTTGCAAGGTGACTTGCTCGACGCCGTATGCGACGAATCGATCGACGTCATCGTCTGCAACCCGCCCTACGTGTCTGAGCGCGATCGCGCCACTCTAAGCCGCGAAGTGCGTCGCGAACCTGCACTGGCCCTGTTCGCGGGAACCGACGGACTCGCAATCTATCGCCGCCTCATTCCGGCTGCCGCACGCGTCCTGCGGTCGGGTGGATTGCTCATACTGGAACTCGGCTACGACAGCCTACCGGGCGTTCGAGAGTTGCTGGGCGAGTGGGGTCGGGTCGAGATTCGCCCTGATCTGGCAGGTATCGCGCGCGTCGCATTGGCACGGCGCCCCCCATTCACGTCACGATAAGGACTTACACGGAGAGATCGTTTGGAAAAGCTCGAACAAAAAAGCAGCATGCCGCTCGTTTATCGCATCGTCGGTAGGAATCTAAAACACCGTCTGGCACGGACGATTCTTTCCGCCTTGGCTATCAGCGTGGGCGTGACCTTGATGCTGACGATCGTCGGCCTAAGCGATGGCATGCTGGGCGATGCGCGCGATCGACAACGCGGTTCTGGCGCGGACATCATGATTCTGCCGGCTGGTGCGAACGTCGTCGGCTTCGCCAGCGCTCCCCTCTCCGACAAGCTCGTTGACCTCGTCGCGCAACAACCGCATGTGGAGATCGCGACCGGTACCGTTATCCAGTCCATAGGCGGCGTTCGGCGGGTCACCGGTATTGACTACGACACGTTTCATCGAATGGCCCATTTTGTCTATATAGACGGTGGTCCCTACGAAGGCCCTGAAGACGTCGTCATCGATGAATTCTACGCCCGCCAACGCGATCTGAGCGTGGGCGACTACACCGAGATGCTCGACAGAGATTGGCGCGTCTCCGGCATCGTCGAACCGGGCAAGATGGCTCGCCTGATCCTACCCCTGGATGTCGTTCAAGATCTTACGGGAACCGACGGCAAACTCACGCTGATCTACGTCCAGCTAGACGACCCCGCCCTGACCTACGACGTCATCGCGGATCTTGAAGCCTTGATGGGCACCGAAGACTACCAGATGTATTCGGTCGAGGAGTTCGCGTCTCAGTTCTCGGCCGCTGCCGTTCCCGAGATTTCAATATTCATCAATGTCATCATCGGCCTGTCGGTCGCATTCGGTTTCCTCGTCGTCTTCCTCACCATGCACACAGCAATTCTTGAGCGCACACGCGAAATCGGTATCCTCAAATCCCTGGGGGCTACGCAGGGCTATATCCTCGGAATCCTGCTCCGCGAAGCAATCGCGCTCGGATTCCTAGGTGCCTTTACTGGCATTGTTCTCAGTTTCGGAACCAAGTGGTTGATCGACACGTTGATACCCGCATCAATGCAAGCCGCCATCGTCCCGTCCTGGTGGCCGATTGCCATCGCCGTAACCCTGGTTGGGGCCCTATTCGGAGCCCTTTACCCGGCGATCAAAGCCTCCCACCAAGACGCGCTAGACTCCCTCTCCTACGACTGAGCCGCTAGCGCGGGGCCACCAACGCTAACGCGCGAGCCTGCTGGCCCTCAGTCACGATAGCTATCGACCGCTGGCAAACGCGCACCCGTACCGCCTTCGGGTGCGTCTTCCGACACGGCCCGCATGCGGAGCGTACCGATGCCGTCAATCGATCCGACGACCTCTTCACCTGGCTGCAAGAACCGTTGCTCGCCGCGAACCGCGGTGCCCTGGCCGGTGCCGCCTGAAGTCCCGTTGTTAATCACATCACCCGGGTATAGCGTGATGATCGACGACGCATATTCGATCACCTCGTAGAGCGAATGAATCATGTCACCCGCCGTCGCCTCCTGCATCTGTGTGCCGTCGACGCTGAGCGTCTGGCGCAGCTTCTCCATCGGGTCACCGTAGAATTCTTTCGGAACGATCCACGGCCCCATCGGTGCGAAGGTGTCATGGCCCTTCCCGACAAACCAGTCCGACCGCAGCGGGTTCCCACCCGGGGGTCGCCCACCACGATCGGAAATATCCATCGAGACCATGTAGCCAAAAATATGCGCTGGCGCGTCTTCCGCCGAAACGTACTTCGCCGAACGACCAATTACCGTCGCCAGCTCCACTTCCCAGTCGATACGCGTGCGACCGTGAGGCAACACGATCGACCCACCGGTCCCAATCACCGCACCACGACTCGGCTTCAAGAACAGATACGGCACCCCCCGGTTCACGACTCGCTGTCTCCGCGCTTCCACCCGTTCCTCTGGTGTACCCGTCTCATTCACATGGGTGTAGAAGTTCACCGCCGCATTCAGAATCTTTCCCGGGTACAGAATCGGTGCCAGCGTACGTACTTCATCGAGATCGTAGACGAACTCCGGCCTGGCATCCCCCGCCAACCGACCGCCGCCCACCAGATCGTTCACGATCTCGTATAGCCGCAGTTTCAAACCGTATTCGTAACGACCGATCAGCCCCAGCATGTCCGCTGGCATCGGAATATTGGGGTAAGCCAAGTCGGTCTCAAGAGCGGCATTCGCGGGGTTGAGGTCAACGATCAGGCTGTCGCGCAGCACGATCCCCACCTGGGGAGAACCGTTGATCTCAAACGTCCCCAGTTTGAACGGCTCCGCGCTCGTCGTCGTCGATCCACCCTGAGCGGAAACTAACGCCGGGCTCACCAAAATCGCCAGCGAGATAAAGACAGTCGTGATTCGCATTTTGCTCCTTAGGCGGCTCCAGGTCGCCCCTGACAGCCGCCCACAGTGTAGTCGGCTTCGACTCTTCCCGCCACTGAGTTTATGAGTCTAGAACGATCCAGGCCAAATTTCAGTCCAAATCGATGACGGCGTACAGAATAATCTGAGGCACGGTGAACTCGGTGCCACCATCTCTGACTCGCAGATCGACGACGTCTTCATCGTCAGTTCCAAACGAAGCAAGCCTCGCGCTGGTAAAGGCACCCTCAACCCTAACCCGTAAGCCAGCTACAGTCCCGCGCGGGCCATAGTTGAGCAGATGAACTCGCGTCGCTTCACCGACGCTGGTCACGTGCCCCAATACGACGTTGCTACCAAAAATTCTCAATAGCCGTCGCTCGTCCGTCAGCCTCCGTCGCACCTGAGTCGCGAATTCGTGGGGATTTGCCGCTTCCTCTCTAGGAAACTCCTCACCGCCGATCTGGACATTCAAGTCGAGTGACGGATCCGGTCGTTCCACGACACGAAACATGAGGTTACGGCGCTCCAGCAACTTCATGGCTCCGAGCGTTTCGGGGGTGCCGTCGTCCACGAATCCGATGTCCGCAAGCGTCTCTTCAGGGCCTCGATCAATCCCACGCACGAACTGAAGCATCTCTCCAAACGCGATGATGTCCTCTGGAGCCGCGTCAATCACGGCGTCAACGCCGTAGGAAAACGCCTCGGCGACGGCTAACGCTGCGAGTCCGTCGGGCACCTCCCTGTACCGGGCGAACTTCACTCCTCGCAGAAAATGCCAGCCATTCGCCTCCACCCACGGAACACTCGTCGCCGCCGCGATACTTCGCTCCATTCGCACGGTAGGAGGGCCGACCTCCGTGTAGTCCACCAGGACAGCATCACTCTCGGCCGAGAAACCAACTTTCTTCCATGCTTCGAGCGATTCGGGGGTGACCACCAAGCGCTCGATACCGGCGTCACTCAATCGAGAGGCGGTGTCTAGACCGCCGGCCCAATGGAGACCCGGCAGCATCGCAGCGACGACAAGCCAAGTCACGATATTTGAATCTCTTCCAAGTCGATGCGCTCCAGGTCATAGACGCCGAGCCCCAGGCGTGAAGCGTATTCGATGTGTCCCGTCTCACGCACGAACCGGTTGGCATCAGGATCGATGTTCCACCTGGAGCCATCCGCGTCGTGGACCTTCATCGACTGATCCCACACCGAAATCGCACCTTCCGCTTTTCTCTTATCGTCAATGACGTCGATCAGCAGCCGATCGATGGCGACCGGATCGGTGCCAAACACCATCTGCTTGGGATAAAAGCGGAAACGGGGGTTGCGGGAGAAAGGGCCACCGTGCCAGACACCGATCAGCCCATCCATAATCTGCAACACCGTTTTCGAGCGGAGTGGCTCAACGTCGCACAGCGTACCGATGTAGCTCAGCGTGTGGGTCTTGGTGTGGCGGTGCGAACGCGCGACATTGTTGAACTCGCCGTAAGCTACGTTCTTCAGGCAACCCGTCACACCCGACGCGCCGTGGTCCTTCATGTTCGGTACGTTGATGATCTTCGTAAACCGTTCGGTCGACATGCGGAGCATGAATGAACGCGTGTCATCTTCGCCAAAGAAGTTCACATCAACGAAGACATCGGGGTCAAAGCCGAGATAACTAGGTGCAGACTCGATTCGGACGCCATCTGGAACGTAGTCCTCATAGTGAATCTCCGCCATCTGTGCGGACAGGCGCTCATGGACAAAGATCTCGCTGGCTTTGACTCCCGTCTCGATCAGTCTTTCGCAGATCTCGGCGACCACCTCGGGTCGCGAGTTCATCTGGGTACGCGCGCCCGAGCTATTGATCTTGATGCCAACTGTGTCTTCGGACGAGAAGAACCGGCGCCAACTATCTCGAGGGTCTCGATCACCGGTCAACGAACTCATGCCGCGGGCCATCATTTGTTGAACCGTCGGCACGTCGACTGTCTCGGTGACCTCATCCACACAACGATTTGACCGGACTCGGACAACCCGTCCCGGGTAGGGTCCAGGCATGCCGGGGTTCTCGGAACGCGGGTACGTGGTGAAGACCCGGTAGTCGGGGATGTCGCTTTGACCTTTCGCGGCGCTCGCGGCCGACGCCAGCGCGGTCATCTGTAGAAAGCTGCGTCGCTCCAACGAGAACCTCCAAGCTTAGGTTGCCGGGAGCGGACTCTCGGTAGAGCCAGGGTAGTCGAAGCTACCTAGCTTGGGCAACGGTCTTCGTCACGTACTGACGCGCTAGGGCGTTTGCGGAAACAACCCGTCGTAGTGCGCGGTCGGCAAGAAAATCCCACCGCTGGTGGCGTAGAACTGGTCATCGAGCGGGAACGCTCCGTCCTCCCACCGAGTCCACGAGGCACCCGCCAGCGGGTGAAACGATTTCAACTCGTCCCAGCGCTTGTAGTTCTGGTGGCCGTTCGCTTCCATCAAGCCGCCCTTCACACCAGGTAGCGGAGCCAGCCGCGCGGCAACGTTCTTGTTCCAATCCTGCAAGATCGGGTTGACCGTCAGGTCGGCACAGAAGCACGGGATGTCGTGGTCATGCGCTACCTGCGCAATCTTCATCGTCATACTCAGCGTCTTCGCAATCGCCTTGAGCGCAATCGCCTGATACCCCATCTGGATGCGCTCCAACGCGTCCTTGTCCGTGTGTGCCGCCTCGTCCGAAGCCAGACGTAGCGGGACATCGCTGACGTCGATCTTCAGGTCTTCGGGAAATGGTTCTTCCAATACGGCGATCTGGTCGTAGGCCCCGATCGTGCGTGCATGGTCAATCAGACGCAGTAGCGTATCTTTGCTCTCGTAGCGACCGTTCATGTCGAAGTAGTAGGGCAGCTTGCCATCGACTGTGTGCGCAGTTTCATAGTGACCGATCGTCTCGTGAATCTGCGTGAGCCGCTGCATGTCGAGCTCAAGCATCTCCCGCTGCGATCCAGGCTGCCCCAGTTTGATCTTGATGAAGAAGAACCCGTCGTCCGCCGCCTGCTTGATCTCACTCACCGGAATGGTGAATGCAATCGAGGGTGCGCTAATCACCCGGTCGTGACGGTGCGAAAGGCCCGGCTTGTACTCGTCTGGAATCAGCCCGTCAAAGTCTTCGATCCCGTTCTCAGCGGCATAGACCAACCATGCGGCGTTGTCGAAGCCCACCAGTGCATTCAACGCGAACGTCTTGCGCAGATTGGTATTGCCCGTAATCTTCTTGCCGTACTCATAGACGTCATCGAGCAATTCGTCGAGCAGCGATATCGGATGCTCAAAGCTCTGCCCCGCCACTGTCTGTAACGCGTACTCGGCCAGGGCAAACATCAGCGCGTTGCCGCCAGACTCTGACTGCTGCGCAAAGACAGCGGAGTCCGACCAGAGAACGTTTTGTGTACACAACCCCACTTTACGGACGCCCGACTCGCTCTCCATCAGCGCCGCCGTCTGCCAGATCTCTGACATGTAGCCGCCCTTGAATCCGAACGGTCGGATCAGCGGCTCTCGCTCGAAGTTCGAATCAACGTGCCGGATCTTGATCGGGGTCGCCGCCCGCCCGGGAACGGGCATCATCACCGCGCCCGCCGCCAGGCCCGTATTTCTGAGAAACTCTCGTCGCCGCATCAATCCCTCCAAGGCCTCACACACGAGATGCCGCAACGGCACTCACTGAGGTCTCACCGCTACCGACATTCACATCAAACACGATAAGAGCTTCCGCATCCTCTCCGTAAGGAGCCTCAGCCAAGATTACGCCACCTGGTCCGACCGCCAAAGAGCATCCAATACACTTACGCCCCTTCCAAGGACCGCTGGTCAGCCACCCCACACTGCTCACCGCGACAATCGTCATTGGGAACCGGTCGGTCAGCGCCTGATAGGACTCGCGCCAGATCGCTCCATAGGGTTGGGCCTCATGGTCGTGGTCTCCATCGACCGCCCAGGCACAGGGGGATAAGAGCAAACGACATCCCATCCGCCCGAGCGCACCACCAATCTCTGGCGAATCAGGAAAATTGTCGGCACAGACCGCTAGCCCGACGCGGCCCAGCTCCGTATCGGCGACCGTCACACTGGTTCCTAACGTGTAGAGGTCATGCGCCAAAGCCAATTCGTTGATCTTACGGTGAGTGAGCGTGATTACGCCCTGTGGCGAGATCAGTATCGCCGTGTTGTAGAGCTGGTCTCCTTCTCGCTCGACGAGCCCGGCAACTACCCAAATCCGGTTCTCACGAGCCGCCACACAAAGTCGCTCGCTATGCCGCCCGGGAATCGGCTGCGCACCGTCGACAGCCGACGGATCAGTCCACCCGAAATCCAAACACTCAGGCAAAACCACAACACGGCAGCGGTCCACCGCAGCCTTCTCAATCACCCGGAGTGCGCGCACCAGGTTCTCAGCGGGCTGACCGCCCGTCACCAAGATCTGCCCCATGCCAACGCGAATCGATTCTGTCTGCACGAAGTCTATTCTGCCAAATCGACGCTAAGCGCTTGCTGGTGTTTTCTCCGGGACGCCAAATTCACTGCCTACCGCGCCGTTGCGCGCCACAACCGGAACGAGCGAATGGCGGCACCCAAAGTTGAGGTTCACGGCGCGTACGTTGTTTATTTTCAGCATGTTAAGAAAACTCATCACGACTCATCCGAATGTTACTAACCCCTCATCACTTCCCAAGATCCCAGATTTCGCTTAGCTTCAGACCCAGTCATCGACCGGTAGTAGTCTCGACCTCTAAATGGACCCGCTGAGTGAGTTGGTTCTGAGGGGAGCGGACCCCGGAGACACAGGACGAATGAAACTACCAGAGTTCAATCGAGGGAAGGAAAAAATCTCAACATGGCATATCGAAGTCTGCTTCTTTTACTCATATCGTTCGGCGGCGTTTCCACTGCACTTGGGCAGGGATCGGTCGAAATTCAGCCCTACGTAGGCTACACCTGGGGAGGCACGATCCCAGTCGACTCCAACGACCTCAACATCCGAGAAATTAATTTCGATAGCAGCGCTTCTTACGGAGCGACGGTCGGCTTCAATGCCACCGAGCACTTCGGCTTCGAGTTCATGTGGAACCGGCAATCGACTGAGGCGGTCGGCAAGCTCAGCGGCGGTGGCACCTTCGAGGAAACGATTGGTGTCAACGTCGATCAATATCACGGCAATTTCGTTATCCACTTCGCCGACGAAGACGAAGCGGTAAGGCCGTTTGCCCTCATCGGTCTTGGAGCCACGCGCGGTGCGGGCGATGGGTCATCTTCAACGAACTTCTCCTTCGGTGTCGGCGGCGGCCTGAAGTACTTCTTCAGCCAGCACGTTGGCATTCGGCTTCAGGCTCGCTACGCTCCGACCTACCTATTCTCGGAGGCTGGTGGTATCTGGTGCAACTGGTGGGGCGTGTGCTGGGTTGTCTCCAACGACAAGTTCTTGAACCAGTTCGACACCAGCGCAGGTGTCATCTTCCGCTTCTAGTCACCTGAACGTTTGCCGATCAAAGGCAACTACGCACGAGTCGAGGGGATCGTCAGGTCTTGATGATCCCCTCGGTAGTCCATAGCTCCTCGCGGGCAAGAGTCACCAATATCCAGCCGCCCGAAGGGCCGCACCCCGCGAAGGCGGGCCAGGCACCGCGCTAGCGGTCTATAATGTCGTGGCTATGTTCTCAGACGCCGACCTTCGCGACCCCAAGTTTTCTCGCCGTGATTTTCTGAATCTGGCAGGCAAATCTGCTGCCCTCGGAATCGCCGCGCTGACTGGTGCCGAGGGCCTACTCGCCCAAGCCCGCGACACTGCCAAGCCGCTCAACCTTGAGATCACCGACCTCAAGAGCTGGATCGTGAACTACTCAGGCGGCAAGAACTACGTCTACTGCAAGGTCTATACCAACCAAGGCATCGTCGGAGTCGGTGAGGGCTCAGTGACATCCAAGGCGGCCACCATGAAGGCGGCGATCGACGAACATAAGCGTTATCTGGTCGGCAGAGACCCAACCGATATCGAAATGCACTGGCAGGCGATGTATCGCTGGCCCCGCTGGCGCGGTGGCCCGATTCTCAACTCAGCTATCTCCGCTGTTGAGATTGCTCTCTGGGACATTCTCGGACAAGCCGTTGGTCAGCCCATCTACAAGCTACTCGGGGGCAAGGCTCGCGAGCGCGCCCGCATGTACGTCCACCCCGGCGGCGGGGCCACGCCCGAGGCCTACGGTCAGTCCTGGCTCAAGGCGAAGAACGAAGGCTGGACCGCTGGTAAGGGTGGCTTCTTCACCACCCACAACGACGTCATCGACCCGGTCATCTCGGTTAGCGAGGGCATCCAGAACTTGCGTGCCGTTCGCGAAGCTGTCGGCGATGACTTCTCTATCCTCATCGACGTGCATGGCAAAGCGACGCCCACGATGGCTGCGTCATTCTGCCTGCAGGCCGAGCCCTACAACGTTTACTTCGTCGAAGAAGCCACACAGATCGAAGATATCGGCGAGCTTGAACTGCTGCGGTCGAAGACTCGTATACCCATCGCCACCGGAGAGCGCCTCTTTACCAAGTACGGCTTCACCGAAATCTGCTCGAAGCATCTGGTCGACTACATCCAACCCGATGTGGTTCACTGCGGTGGCATTCTCGAAATGAAAAAGATCGCGGCGATCGCCGAGGCGTATCGTATCGAGTTCGCTCCCCACAACCCACAGAGCGAAGTCTCGACGCTAGCCTCGTTGCACGTCGACATGACAGCACCGAACTTCGCCATCCAAGAGATCTCTAGTGCGCGCCGCGACTCCTTCTGGGAAGACTTTTTCTACGGCCAAGGCCCTGTCTTCGAAGACGGCTTCGCCCTCATGCCCGATCGGGTTGGATTGGGAGTCAACTTCAACGACGCCATCGCCGCTCAACGGCCCTACGTGCCAGTCACACGCCAACAGCTTCGATTCCCCGATGGCGGCGTCGCGGACCACTAGTGATCGCCTCATGGTTGCGGCCTAGCATTCAGAGGTGCTTGAGAGAAGATGAGTGGCACGATGCTTCGTCGTGACTTCCTAGGCTATTCCGCTCCATTGGCTGCCAGAAGCGTCGCACCCGGAGTTCCGCCCGAAGTCTACGAATGGTATGAAGAGGACAACAGCCTGACTCGTGGCCCGGAGGGCCTCTACACAACACCCTCCAACGATCCGGGATTCGGGTGGCAGCTTGAGCCGGTCGTGTAGACCACGCCCGCAAGAGTTTCCAACATGGCCGTCACAAGCTAAAGTAGAGGCGCATGCTACTTAGACTTGTTGCTGTAGTTCTACTGCTATCGTCTGCGGCCTTCGCTCAGGAGACCTGGAAAGGTGTCGACCGCGTCGTTGCTGTGGGAGATGTCCACGGCGACTACTCGCAATTCACGACATTGCTGCGCCAAGCCGGTGTCATCGATCAAAAAGACCGCTGGTCCGGCGGTAAGACCCACCTCGTACAGACCGGCGACATTCCAGATCGCGGACCAGATACTCGGCAGATTCTCAAGTTCTTGATGCAGTTGCAACGCCAAGCCAAGAAGGCAGGCGGCATGGTGCATCCGCTCATCGGCAATCACGAAGCGATGAACATGTACGGCGACTTACGCTATGTCACGCCAGAAGAATTTGAGGCCTTCAAATCGCGAGGCTCCGAGCGGCTGCGCGCCCAAGCCTATGACATGAATATCGCAGCTCTGGCTAACTCACGTGCTGGCACGCAAGCGATTTTCGACGACGCCTACAAGGAAGAGTGGGAGAATGCGCACCCGCTCGGATTCTATGAGCACAGCAACGCGTACCATGTCCGGGGCGATATAGGTCGTTGGATTCGCAAGAACAACACGGTCATCCAGATTGACGACAGCATCTTCCTCCACGGAGGCATTAGTCCGAGGTACGCCGACTGGGAACTCGGAGCGATCAATCAGCGGATTAGTGCTGAGTTGAATAACCAATCAATGATACCGGGCGGTGTTACCGTCGACCCGGTAGGCCCGCTGTGGTATCGCGGGCTGGCTCAAGACCCTGAGGAGAGCGTCGCCGCGCACCTCGATTCGCTACTCGCCAAGCACGGAGCAAAGCGCATCGTCATCGGCCACACTCCTACCATCGGGACGGTGATGCCGCGGTTCGGCGGCAAGGTACTCATGATCGATGCAGGGCTAGCCGCGTACTACGGTAGCCGTATGGCCTGTCTCATCATCGAGGGTGGCAAAGCCTACACACTCCATCGGGGACAACGTTTGGAGTTGCCCCGCGATGGCTCCAACGCAGAGCTTCGCCGTTATCTCTCTGCCGCCGCCGCGCTCGACCCCGGTCCGTCCCCATTGAAGAAGTCGCTGGACGCTCTAGGGCCGGACCCGGCACCATAACAAGTAGAAGGCTAAAACGCCCCCAATCTAATGACTCGGCTCGTTCTTCTCCTCTGTCTAGTTGCTCCGCTGCTAGCTCAACTATCCGATGCTCAGAAGGAGGAGTTTCTGCTGAACGCCAAGGTCGGTCGAGCCACAACGATCGGTGTCGGAATCACACAGCCGTTGCGAGCGACTCTCACGGACGGAAACACTACTCACGATGCTGGCGTACAGCGGATAAACGAGAGTGCGCCGGTCAAGCAGCTACCGACAGGCACGGAGACCAACTTCCGCGATTATTGGGCATTTAACATAGCCGCCTATCAGCTCGATCGATTGCTGGGTCTCGGCATGGTTCCCGTACACGTGGAGCGCAAGTATCGCGGAGCCCGCGCGGCTTTTTCATGGTGGGTCGACGATGTCGCCATGATGGAGCTTGACCGCTATCAGAAGAACATTGAGCCCCCGGACCTCGATGGCTGGAATCGGCAGATGTCCCGCGTCCGCGTCTTCAATCAACTCACATACAACACCGACCCGAATCTCGGCAACGTCCTCATCGACAAGAACTGGAAGATCTGGATCATCGACTACACACGAGCATTCCGCATCCACGGCCACCTGCTCAAGCCAGAGGGACTCACGGTCATAGACCGGAAGCTCCTGGACACCATGCGGGCGATGACCGCTGACTCCGTTAAGGCAGCAATGGGAGACACGCTCTCCAAGCGCGAACAGCGAGCACTTCTTGAGCGACGCGACAAGATCGTTCAGCTGTTTGAAGACAAGATCGCCGCGCAGGGTGCTGATGCTGTTCTCTACGACGAGCCTCGCTAACCTGAAGACGTGCCCGTCGTTCAGTTCGATCACGTCGTTAAAGAGTACGCCTCTCAAGACTCTGTGGTGTGCGCACTCGATGATGTTTCACTGAGCGTCGAGCGGGGCGAGTTCCTATCGCTGGTTGGCCGTTCCGGGTGCGGCAAAACGACACTACTCAATCTCGCGGGAGCGATGGACTTTCCCACCTCCGGGAGAGTTCTCATCGAAGGTCAAGATACGTCCGGGCGCTCCGACGCTGATCTCACGCAAATCCGTCGTGAGCAAGTTGGCTTCGTCTTTCAGTTTTTCCAGTTGCTGCCGACACTCACCGCCGCGGAAAATGTTGAGCTGCCGTTACAATTGGCAGGGCAAACGAACGTCCGAGACACGGCGCTCGATCGCCTGCGTCTAGTCGAAATGGAGGCCTTCGCCAATCGCTACCCGCATCAGCTCTCCGGCGGCGAGATGCAGCGCGTCGCCATCGCCCGCAGCATCGTTCACTCACCACGCATCCTCCTCGCCGACGAGCCAATTGGCAATCTCGACAGCACCTCCGCCGATATCGTCATGCAGCTGCTGCGACGCGTCGCCGACGAAACTGATACGGCGATTCTCATGGCGACACATAGTCTTGAAGCCGCTCAGACTACCGACTCGATTGTGAAACTGCGTGACGGTCACATCGAGGAGCGTCTCACAGTGTCATGAGCTGGCTCGCGATCTTCTATCGCCTGATCGTGCGGCCCTTGGTGCGCGATCCGCTTCGAACGAGTCTGACGGCGTTGGCCGTCTCGCTGGGCGTATCGGTCGTCGTGGCGATTGATCTTGCTAGCCAGTCTTCGGTCGGCGAATTTCGTACGTCGATGGAGATGCTGACCGGCGAAGTCGATCTCGAGATCACCGCCATCGGTGGCATCGACGAAGGTGTTTACGGCGACCTGGCTCGCCTGCCGTATCCTCTGCTTTTCTCACCACGCGTCGAAGGTTTCGGGTCCGTAGTCGGACGAGGCGAAGCGGTCCCCATCTTTGGGCTCGACCTGATCGGCGATGAAACACTACCCCGCTCGCCCACCAGCGAGCGCGACGGCGACATTCGCTTCACGTTCGACCGCAACTCAGCTTTCGTCGGCGACCGTCTAGGCCTCGATCGCGGAGACACCCTTCAGCTGCGCATCGACGACACAATCCAAGAGTTCATCGTCGGTGGTCGACTTGCAGGTGAAGGCTTCTTGGGGGCTGCTGGCGGCAACCTCGTCATCCTAGATATCGCAACGGCCCAGCGAGCACTCGGAAAGACTGGACGACTCACACGGATTCAAGTACGAACACCCGACGACAACGTCGAGCACTGGCGGCAGATCATCGCGGAGGCACTACCCGCGGGAACTGCCATCACACGAGTCGGCTCCGCGGCTGAAGGCAACCGCAAGATGCTCGGCGCTTTCGGCTGGAACCTACGCGTGCTCAGCGGGCTATCGCTGATCGTCGGAGCGCTACTGATCTACAACACCATCGCCGTTTCGGTCGTGCGCCGTCGAGGCGAGATCGGTGTATTGCGAGCGCTTGGAGCCTCGCGCCATCAGGTGCGCTGGGCATTCCTCGCTGAGGCGGCCTTCTTCGGCACTCTCGGTACAGCGATCGGCCTCGCGCTCGGAAGAGTCTTGGCCGAAGGCGCGGTAATGGCAATGTCGATGACCGTGCAAACGCTCTACGTCAGCGGAGAAGCAAGCGCGATTCACATTACCGGCTGGCGGCTCATCGTCGCCGCGGTAGCGGGCCTCGGCGTGGCGCTGCTTGCGGCCTGGCAACCTGCCAGCGAGGCAGCCCGCGTGGCACCGTCGGAGGCGATGGCGCGTGGCCGCAAAGACTATCAGTCCGGGGTCGACGCGGGGCGTGGATTGAGATGGGCGACACTACTGGCGCTAATCGCGTTGGGCTGCGCCTTCGCTCCTGCCGTCCAAGGGCTGCCCATTGGGGGCTACGCGGCGACACTATTTCTGTTGAGTGCCTCTGCGCTGGCGACGCCATTCATCGTGCAGAGTGGATCGCGTTGGAGCGGCGGCATCATCGAACGCCTAACCGGCGTGGCTGGCATGCTCGCTGCACGAAGCATCGCCGGATCGCTCTCGCGTACGTCGATTCTCGTTGCGGCACTATCGACGGCTATCGCCATGATGGTCAGCATCGCGATTATGGTTGGTAGCTTTCGCGAGACGGTCGCCGTCTGGATGGAGAGTCAGTTCCAAGCCGACCTTTACATGCGCGCTGCCGGACGGAACGGTGCGCAACGTTTCGCGTTATTCGATGCGGATGTGGCTGAGACCGTAGCCAACATTCCTGGGGTGGCGGCAGTCGAGCGGTTTCGCGGCTATGGCATTCAGTACGATGGCCGCCCCGCTACGCTCGGCTTGAGCGATGTCGCGCAACACCCTGAACGCTCGGGCGTACGTTTCCTCAATGGTGGCGATACAAGAGCGATTCTGACGGCACTATCGCAACGGGACACTGTGATCGTGAGCGAGCCCTTTGCGCGCAAGCACGATGCGTGGAGTGGCGACCAGGTCACGCTTCCGTTACAAGACCGGGCGGTCCCTTTTGAGGTGGTTGGCGTGTTCTATGAGTACGCCAATGAGAGCGGATCGATCATCGGCGACCGCGACAGACTGATGCGCTACCTGCCGGAGGCGGCGTTGTCGAGCCTGGCCATCTATGTCGATCCAGCGTTCGACGAAGACGCCGTGCGCCAGACGATTATCGACGCGAGCGCCAACCGAGAACTACTCGTCGTCCCCAACCGCGCATTGCAGGAAGCGGCGATGCGGATTTTCGACCGTACGTTTACGATTACCTACGCCCTCGAAGTTGTCGCCGTCTTCGTCGCCGTGCTCGGCATGGCGGGTGCGCTACTCGCGTTGGTGATCGACCGTAAGCGCGAGTTCAGCGTGCTCAGATTTCTGGGAGCCTCTGGTCCGCAAATTCGGAAGATGATCCTGGTCGAGTCGGGGCTGCTGGGAATGCTCTCCATCGTGCTTGGCGTGGTCGTCGGCGGGCTCCTGTCTCTGATCTTGATCTACGTGATCAATGTGCAATCGTTCGGCTGGACGATTCAGTTCCATTGGCCGATAGCGATGCTGCTAGGTGCGCTGGGGCTGGTCTACGTATCGAGTGTGCTGGCCGGGCTTTACCCCGCGCGAGTCGCGGCGCAGCTGAATCCGATCGAGGCGGTGCACGAGGAATGATTCTGCTGCTTGTATTTCTACTGGCTGCCGGGACCGCTCAGGCACAGTTTCGTGCTGCCCTGCCCGGCTACGAGTTTGAATTGCCCCGCGATCACTTCTCGCATCCGGAGTTTGAGTTGGAATGGTGGTACTACACAGGGAATCTCTGGAGAGCAGACGGGCGTCGATTCGGCTTTGAGCTGACATTCTTCCGCAACGCCGTGGAGCGGTCCGAGCCTGCCACCTCTCTGTGGGACGTGGACCAGCTCTACTTGGCGCACTTCGCCGTGAGCGATGTAGAGGGTCAACAGTTCTTCAAGGCCGAGCGATTGAACCGCTCAGGGCCTGGATTGGCCGGAGCAGATGCCGCACAGGGATTGATCTGGAACGGCAACTGGCAAGTCTCTTGGCGCAATGCCGCGAATCCGTTGGGCACTCAGTCACTACAAGCCGTCGCGGACGGTTTCTCGATAGAACTCGATCTGACTCCCGTGAAACCAGCAGTCGTCAACGGCGAGAACGGCGTCAGTCAGAAGGCCGCTGGTGAGGGGAAGGCGTCACACTACATCACCTTCACGCGCCTGGCGGCGGCGGGCTCGCTGCGCATCGGCGATGACGAATTTGCGGTAGCTGGTTCGGCGTGGATGGATCACGAGTTCTCGACGGATTCGTTGGGTGCCAATCAAGCTGGCTGGGACTGGATGAGTCTGCAACTCGACGACAACACCGAGTTGATGCTCTATCGTCTGCGGCGGGCGGGCGGCTCGACCGACCCTCACTCGGCCGGTACATACGTTCGCGGGGACGGTACTAGCCAGCACCTCAGCGCCGATGAATTTTCAATGACCGCGAGCGAGTTGTGGGCAAGTCCAACGACGGGTGGACAGTACCCGCTACAGTGGCACGTCGACGTCCCCGGACTCGGCCTGGCACTGACCGTCACAACTCCCCTCGACACACAAGAGATCGTGCCGACCCGTGGCCGTGGCCCCACCTACTGGGAAGGCGCGATCGATGTCGAAGGGCACAACCCCAATGGCGACGTCAGCGGCGTCGGCTACCTCGAAATGACCGGCTACGCCGACCGTTTACGACTCGGCATCCAACAACAAGCCCCGTAGATCGCCTCGCCTCAGGCGTGCTAGCTTAGTGAGTGGTGAGGTGCGAGAGTGGTTGAATCGGGCGGTCTCGAAAACCGTTGATGGGGTGACTCATCCGTGGGTTCGAATCCCACCCTCACCGCCACTGATTCTAAAGGACTTATACAGCTGTTGTAGCTGTTTTGTATGGTTCGTTTAGAACAGGGTCGTCTTCCCAGGCCAGCCGGACGTGGCTTTCTAGCCGCTGCTGCATGGCCTTGACCCACGGGGCATAGTGTTTTTCCGTGATGCGGACCGACGAGTGTCCGAGTAGGATCGACACCTCTTCGAGCGGTGTTCCCCTCAACAGAAGCTCTACCGCGAACGTGTCCCGGAGTCGGTGGAAGTGAGCGTCCTTGACGCCCGAGCGATCGAACACTTTGCGGAGCCGGTTTCCCCAGCTTCGCGCCACCCCGTCCTTCGCCGCCTTGCCGGTCCAGAAGTAGTAGAGTGCCGAAGTGTATTCGATAGATTCCAGAGATTCCACCGCAACAGGTGGCAGCGGCAGATTTACGGGTTGTCCTGTCTTCTGAGTGTACAGCAGGAGTTTTCCGCCCTGAACTCTCGACAGTGCTAGGGTTGCCACGTCCGAGATTCGCAGACCGGAGTAGCGACCGACCAGAAGGAACGCGCGATCTTTGGGGCCCGCCGCTTCGAGGATCTTTATCACCTCGTCGGGCGTGTACGGTTCGGTCGGGCGGAGCTTCACTACCGGTGGATTCAAGCGGTCGACGCAACACCCGGCGCGAATGGAGATGGTGAAGCGTAAGCCAAAGAAAGCAAAGGGGAAGCGGTGAGGACGCTTCGCTCTCATCTGCATGCCATTGCAGTGTAACGAGTTACGCGATTGCGATTAGCAGCTTCCGCTTGTAGGCAAGCCCCTTGCCGCTCTCATCGCTAGAGCATTTCGGTTGAACGACTTAGCCCTAGTGTTGCGTTGACCGGTTGAACCGGCACCCAATATAGGAAGTTACTAATCGCCGCTCCTGGAGGCCCTTTCGTGAGTCCCAAGAAGGTACAATTGCGACGTCTTGATCATCGGGTCCACGATTAGCCACCACTAGATCGTCGAGAAGCTCGGCGAGGGCGAGATGGGTGGCGATACCTTCACCCATGTCAGTAGGTGGGATAGGTGGGATAGGTGGGAAATACCGGGTACCTGTCACACACCGGCAAGACCCTTTCTAGAATTCTCGTGCGAAATCCGTTCCAACCTGCTAGCGTCCCGTAGGCCCACAAGAGGTTGGAGGTTGCAGAAAGCGATTCGCGCCACGTTACATCGTACGCAGTTCTCGCGCCTAAGTAGACACCATGCCCAATGTGCGATTTACGGCACTCGCGCGACTCCTTACCCTCATTCCTCTGCTTTCGCTCTACCCGTTGGCTGCTCAGCAAGGCACGCAAGGAGACGAATGGCGCTTCTACGGCGGTGATGCCGGAAGTACCAAATATTCGCCACTTGATCAGATCAACGCAGAGAACGTCAGCGAACTAGAGATCGTCTGGCGATGGAAGGCCAATAATTTCGGCCCGCGCCCCGATAACAACTGGCAAGCCACGCCCTTAATGGCCAACGGCGTCCTCTACACGACTGCCGGCACGCGGCGGGACGCAGTCGCCATCGATCCAACCACCGGCGAGACGCTCTGGATGTACCGACTCGACGAGGGCGTGCGCGGTACCCGCGCCGTCCGGCGTAATGGCCGAGGCTTGACATATTGGACCGACGGCGAGGAAGAGCGAATCCTGATAATCTCGCCGGGCTTCCAGCTGTCTGCTCTCGACGCCAAGAGTGGCCGTTTGATCGAAGATTTCGGAGAAGGTGGCATCATCGACCTAACGCTCGGTCTCGACCGTGACGTTGTCGAACCCGGCTCGATCGGTTCGAGCTCCCCAGCGATCGTCATCAACGATGTGGTCGTGATGGGCGCCGCTCTGCGGGGAGGCGGGTCACCTCCGAGCAAGACGAACGTTCCCGGCTATATCCGCGGTTTTGACGTGCGAACGGGTGAGAAACTTTGGACCTTCCGAACCATTCCACACCCAGGCGAGTTCGGCAACGAGACTTGGGAAGACGGCTCCTGGGAGTACACCGGCAATACAGCGGCGTGGGCCCCCCTCAGTGGCGACGAGGAATTGGGCTACGTCTATATTCCTGTCGAGATGCCCACCGGTGACTACTACGGCGGCCACCGGCTGGGCAACAACCTGTTTGGCAGCAGCATCGTTTGCCTCAATGTAGCGACTGGTGAACGCGTCTGGCACTTCCAGACCGTCCACCACGACATCTGGGACTATGACCTGGGATCTCCGCCGATCCTGGCCAACGTCACCGTCGACGGACGGGCGCGCAAGATCGTCGCACAGCCGACTAAGCAGGGCTTTCTCTTCGTCTTTGACCGCGTGACAGGCGAACCGATCTGGCCCATTGAAGAACGTCCGGTGCCGCAGACCGACGTGCCTGGCGATAGGACCTCGCCAACACAGCCGTTCCCCACCAAACCCGCGGCCTTCGATTTGCAGGGAGCGACGGACGACAATCTCATCGACCTCACTCCAGAGCTCAGAGCCGAGGCGATTGAGATCGCGCAACAGTACAAGAGGGGACCGCTATTTACTCCACCGATCGTCCGCGATACCAACGGGAAGGTCAGCACGCTTTCCGTGCCAAACTCCCAGGGTGCCGCGAACTGGGAAGGCGGCGCTCTCGACCCTGAGACCGGAATCGTCTACATCGCGTCCATTACGCGTCCTGCCATGCTTGGACTACAGCAGCCTGACCCAACTCGCTCTGACATGAACTACGTTGGCGGTCGTGGTGGCCCCCGACGGCCGCGGGCCCCCCGCGCAGGGGCCGCCAGCTTCCGCGTGCGGCGCAGTAATGGGCCTCAGGGTCTTCCACTACTCAAGTCGCCGTGGGGGCGCATTACAGCGATCGACCTCAACACTGGCGAACACGTTTGGATGAAGCCCAATGGTGAGGCGCCCGATTATGTGAAGAATCATCCGGCTCTCCAGGGCGTCGATCTAAGCGGAGTGGGCAATCCTGATCAGGCCACGTTGATGGTTACCAAGACGCTGCTTTTCGGCGGCGTTGGAGGCGGCTTGTTCAATGCGGGAGCCGGGGGTGGCAGCCCGCTGTTCCGCGTCATGGATAAAGCCACCGGCGAACTCATCCACCAGATGGAACTACCCGCTGGGACGACTGGCATCCCGATGACCTATATGGCCAACGGTCGTCAGTTCATCGTTGTCGCCATCGGCGGTCGCGATCATTTTGCGGAACTCGTTGCCCTCGCGGTGCCCTAAACCGCGACCGGCCGCGCTGAATGAGCTGCGCCCGTAGGTCCGCTCGGCCGCATTTCCGCTCCGAGCAAAGGGCTCCGGTAGGTCGCTTCCTACTTTTTCGATATAGGAAGTAACTCCCAGCACTGCCAGGCGTCCCTTGCGGAGCCGACGTCATCAATACTTTCCCGAACCTCGAAACTCAGGTTGTGCGCTCTGACTCGTCTCGCTGAAGCAATCGTCCGTCGCATTTGCCTGTCCGCATGGCGCGTGCTCTAATTAGGCGCGGACAGGCAAGGAGACTCCCATGAAGCGACTCCCGTTAATCCTCCTGGCGATGTCGATCATCGCTCCAGTCAGTGGGCAACTCGTGCCGCCCAACGAATTGGGGATAGCCATGGGCCACGTCCATCTCAATGTCAGCGACGTGGAGTTGCACCGGCAAATCTGGATCGACCACTTCGACGCCGTTCCACTCCAACGCGAGGGTCTGACCGGCGTCAAGATGCCCGGAATGATTCTGCTGTTTCGTCGACAAGAACCATCCGGCCCCAGCGAAGGGAGCGTAGTCGATCACTTCGGGCTCAAAGTTCGCAGTCGAGCAGAAATCGTGGATCGATGGCGTGCCGCCGGGATGGAAGTAGGACGCGAGTTCACCGGGGCAGCAGGCTTTCCAAACGCCTACGTTCTCGCGCCCGACGGCGTCAAAATCGAACTGCAACAAGACGTCGAGCAGCCCGAAATAGCAATCGCCCACCACTTGCACTTCATGAAGCCGGACTTCTCGGAACTGCGTAGTTGGTACATCGAAACTTTCTCCGCTGTCCCGAGCATGCGCGGACGAATCAATACCGCCGACATACCCGGTATCAATCTCAGCTTCAGTTCCCGAAGAGGGCCTGACGCGGTCGCCGTCGGAAACAAAGGCCGCGCGCTCGATCACATCGGTTTTGAAGTCAGCAACCTTGAAGCATTCTGCAAGCAGCTAGAGGCCAAGGGCATCGTGTTCGACAGCCCGTATCGCGAGAATCCCGACATCGGCGTGGCGACAGCGTTCTTCACCGACCCTTTCGGTGTCTACGTTGAACTCACGGAAGGATTGAGGCAGTACTAGCTCGCCGAGTGTATTGCCACCGCCGCTTCCTCTGAGCCTTCTTTGGCATCCACTCCTCCTTCTCGGGGAAGTGCTGCATTGACCACTTGGGACCACCCCTGACTATCGGAAGTGGAGACCAGTGCGAGGAGTTGCGAGTCCCTCGTTCAGTCTCGGCTGGCGATCATGTCCGTTGCCGATCGCCAGCACTCATCCCGTGGCCGCTCCGAAGGCGACTCGTTGCAACAGGTACAGGGTGAGGTGTATAGTCAGCGCACGAACGCGACGCAGGCATAGAAGCTACACCGTTAACGAAGGTCTCGTTCCTCGAGGAGATTTTTTCATGAGCACGTCTATTATTCGGTGTGAGCGGGGCGTCTTGATCGGCGCCAGCCTCATTGTCTTACTAGCCATCGGATTGGCTGCCGCAATCCCGGCAAGCGCACAGTCCCTAGAGGGTTACATCGGCGGTAAGGTGACAAGCAGTCAAGGTGCAGAAGCGGGAGTGTGGGTCATTGCCGAAACAGATGATCTGTCCACGAAATTCGTCAAGATCGTCGTCACCGATGATGAAGGCCGCTTCGTGTTGCCCGAGTTACCCAACGCGAATTACGAGGTCTGGGTTAGAGGTTACGGCTTAGTCGACTCGGAACCAGTTGAGATGAGACCGACGACCGAGCCGGTTGCGCTTAAGGCTACCGTCGCGGCGACGCCCTTAGAAGCGGCACAAGTGTACCCCGGCAACTACTGGTTGTCTCTGCTTGAACCCCCGGACAAGAGCCTATTCCCCGGAACTGGCCCTGACGGCAACGGCATGGGAGTTGCGATGTTTAGTCAAAGCCATTGGCTCAACTCTTTCAAGGCGAATTGCAATTTCTGCCACCAAATCGGGAACAAGGCGACTCGAGATGTAAGCCACGTGTTTGAAGCGAAACCAGAACTCAAGACGCACGCGGAGGCGTGGGAGTGGCGTCTCGGTACAGGTGTCCGCGGCACTCAAATGTACGGAGTGCTGAACATTCAGGGCCAAGAAACGTCGATTGATGCCTTCTCGGCCTGGACCGAAGCCGTCGCATCAGGCGCGTTGCCGCCGGTGCCACCTCGACCGTCAGGTATCGAGCGCAATCTTGTGCTGACCCAGTGGGACGTAGGTAGTGACCATACGTTCATGCATGACTTGGCGTCTACCGACAAGCACCATCCCAGCGTGAATGCGGGCGGTCGCGTCTACGCCGCTAGCTCCGGACATGGCCAACTCGTCATCATGGACCCGCGAGAGAACTACACTTTGGCGCTGGACATTCCAACGCGCGAACCCAGGGATCAAGTGCCCTCGCGTTTCCCGGCACCCATGCGTCCGTCCATGTACATTGGCAATGAACACATCTGGTCCAACCCTCCCTACAATCCGGCTGATCCGCACAACCCCATGCTCGACAGCAAGGGCCGCGTCTGGCTGACATCGAAGATACGCGGCAGTGAGGCCGCGGCGTGGTGCAGCGATCCCTCGAACAAGTACGCCGATTGGTTTACACCCCGCAGGGGCGGCAGGCAGGCGTCGTACTACGATCCCGAGACGCGGACGTTTACGCTCATCGAAACTTGCTTCGGCACACACCACCTGCAGTTCGATAACGATCCGAATGAAACGGTCTACTTTAATGGTGGCGGCGCAGGGTTTGCCTGGATCGACACCAAAGTCTACGACGAGACCAAGGATGAAGCGCAGGCGGTGGGTTGGTGCCCGACAGTGGTTGATACCAACGGCGACGGCGTAATCACCAAGCCGTGGAATCAGATGGGCCGCGAAGGCGCGCTATATAGAGTCGACAACGCGGATGGCCGAGAGACCGGACAGGGTGGAGGGGACTTGGATCCCGCGCTTGATACCCAGATCAACTTCAGCATGTACTCGGTCATCCCAAGCCCTGTGGACGACTCCATATGGGGCGCATCACAGACTTACCCCGGATACATCGTGCGTATGCAGCGTGGCGACAACGCTCCGTCTAGCTGCAAGACGCAGATCTTCCAGGTGCCTGACCCTGGCTTCGATCCCAGGGGAATCGACATTGACACCAACGGCGTCGTCTGGACCGCGCTGGCTGGAAGCGCCCACTTGGCCAGCTTGGATATTCGCAAGTGCGAGGCGGTAGAAGGTCCCGATAAGCCGGACGGCAGCGACTGCCGAGAAGGCTGGACGCTATATCCGGCGACCGGGCCGAAAATGAAAGGTACGGACATTGGTGCCGATTTCTACTATTACAACTGGGTCGACCAGCACGACGTAGGCGGCTTCGGTGCGAACACACCGATCGCTACCGGGTCGAACTCCGATTCGCTACTGGTGCTGAACCCAGAGACCGAAGAGTGGACCACGCTACGCGTACCGTATCCGCTCGGCTTCTTCTCGCGCGGTCTGGACGGTCGCATCGACGATCCCGACGCCGGCTGGAAAGGCCGTGGGATCTGGGCAAACTACGGCACGAACTATATCTGGCACACCGAAGGTGGCCACGGCACCAAAGGTAAGTTCGTCAAGTTCCAGATCCGACCCGATCCGCTAGCGCGGTAGAAACTGCCGCAACGTCGCACGGGGACGGATGGATAATGGCCCGTCCCCGGGTGTTTTCGTAGGGCAATGGTGCCCGCACCTAGCCGGGGCATAGCTGAGAGTGTGCCTAGGCAGGAGCCCATTGACGTGCGCACGTGAGGTCCCGAGAGTTGGCTCTCAGCCGTGTCGCAGGGTTTGGCTCGCGGTCTGAATCTGCCTTCGGCGAGCAACGTCCGCCAAGTCCTGCATCGAGGAAACAACTCTCTGAAACGGTCCGTTTTCGGCGCAGGGGCCGAGAGGCCCCCCAAGCTGATCGACGATGCAATGCTCGCGATCGAGCGCGATCACCCGAAGCTCAAAGCCAAACTGCCTCGCGACTACGCGCGGCGAGGCATAGCAGCAGAAAGGATGGGGGGACTAATCGACCTGGTCGGGTCTATCGCCATCGGGACGGATCAGGCTCGCGCCAAGGATGTCCTCGGAAGGGTCTACGAGTACTTCCTCGGGAAGTTCGCGGCGGCGGAAGGCAAGCTCGGCGGCGAGTTCTTTACACCTAGTTCGATCGTGCGGCTACTGCTTCACGAACTTATGGAGCGCTGGCTTGACGGTATCGGCAACCCAGATGTCACCATTCGGCGCGACGGTCATGTAGTGCGCTTCGCCAAATTCGCCAAGGCCTTTGCCGGGCTGACCGGTTCGGCCGAGCGCCTTCCCATTCTTGTCGAGGCGCAGGATCTCGCCCGCGAAACCACTGGCCAGATACATCTGCTGGTCCGAGTGAAGGTGCAAACCGCAAGGCAGCCCTTTGTAGGCCCACTCTTTGATGTACTTCCCGTCCTCATCGAAGATCTGCACGCGACGGTTCTGCCGGTCGGCCACATAGAGCAACCCGGCGTCATCGCCCACAATCGAGTGCGGCGTATCGAACTTGCCGGGAGCCGTCCCGGTACCACCCCAAGACGTCAGCAGCTTCCCGGAACGGTCAAATTTCAGGAGACGCGGTTCACCACGGCCGTGGCCCACCAGGATGAAGATCTCTCCCGCCTTGTTGACGGTCAGATCGGTCGGCTCGTTCAGCAGGCCCGCGCTCGCCTCACCCGGCTGCCCATGGGTGCCGAGGGTCATCAGCACTTCACCGTCCTGGTTCAGCTTCCTCACCGTGTGGCCATTTACGTCGGTCGTCCAGATGTTGCCCTCGGGGTCGAGACGCATCCCGTGGGGCCTGACGTACTCGCCCTCGCCGAATGCGCGTACGAAGCTGCCGTCGGGATTGAACTCGAGCAACGGGTGTGGGCCGCGGTTGAAAATCAGCAGTGTGTTCTTTGGGGTCCAGACCACGCTGGACGGGGCGCCCATCTCGATGTTCGCGGGAATCTGCAAACCGTGAGGGACCGCTGTATAGCCAAGCGGCGGCGCGTCCTCCATCTGCGCCGGATCGGGCGCATCCAGGACCTGGGCACGAGCGAGGGTCGAGAGCCCCAGCGTCAACGCAACACTGAGTGCGAGCGGTGCGAGCGTTCGGGCAACGCGACCGGATAGCAACATGGTGGCTCCTCGAAAAATGTCCGTGAATCGCGTGTATTGTAACATCCGGGTGGGCTCGATCAGATGGTGGCGCTGCGTCAGGAATAGGCCCGCTACTGCTGCTCCATTGAGAGAGATCCGCTCGAAAGTTGCGGTGGCCCGATTGATGGCCTCGTCGGCTTGCGCCGAGTAACTTCCTACAATTCCTGCCGGCTCAAGCGGTCAACGCAACACAAGCGTCAAAACGTTCTGCTGGAGTTTCAAACTCCAGCGTCTTGCGGGCCTCCGTTCAGCCTGCGAGCGATCCTGTCCAGGTGCTCTTGTGAGTGTACGGATAAGTCGGTTCCCTTGGGGAAGTACTGTCTCAACAGACCGTTCGTGTTCTCGTTCGATCCGCGTTGCCAGGGGCCTGCGGATCGCAGAAGTACACGTCGATGTCCGTCGCTAGGGTGAAGCGTTTGTGGTCGCCATCTCCAGCCCGCGGTCGAGTCAGCGACTTGTAGAGTTCGCCCGGCAATTGCCGGGCGTGCGCGATCAGAGCCGAGACGACGGTTGCGGTGTCCTTGCCGGAGACCTTCACCAACATCACATAACGGGTGTGACGTTCGACCAGCGTAGCGATGTAGGTGTTGTTCGATCCGGCTAGAAGATCCCCTTCCCAGTGACCGGGTACGGCCCGGTCTTCGACCGAGGCCGGGCGTTCACTAATCGAGATCAGATCGCGGATCTGCCCGCCGCCACGGCCCTTGTGGGTGGAATGTCGGGAGCGGCGAATCGTGCGCTTGGAACGCAGACACAGAGAGTCAGTTCCTTCTTCAAAGCCCCACGGGCTTGGATGAAAAGACTGCGATAGATCGTTTCGTGTGACACGTAAAGTGACTCGCGGCCCGGATAGGTCCGTTTCAGCCAGCCGGCAATCTGTTGCGGAGACCAGTCCTCGCGCAGCTTCTCTTCAACCAACTGGCGGAGCTGGGGACAGCGTAGCAGCCGACACGACTTGGGACGCTGTGCTCGCTTCCTGGCCTGCTTGTCCGCCTCTGCCGCTCGGTAGCGGTCAGCGCCGCCGTTGCGGCGGATCTCTCGGCTCAGCGTCGATGGCGCACGAGCTAGCCTGCGGGCGATCTGTCGCAGCGACTGCCCACAGGCAAGGCCTCGGGAGACCTCTTCCCGCTCAGCTAGCGTCAGCGCTTGCGGCGAGCGGCAGCGTACTCGCGGGCGGATACCGCCACAGCGCAACAGCACCGTGTATACCGACGCTCCTCTGCCCATCACCCGGGCGATCGTCTTCGATGACTCTCCGCGTCCCCAGCGATCCCACACCTCAGCGAACTCCGCCGCCGTGTACCTCCGCCTCTTCCTCGTCTGTTCCTTCTGTTCTTCTTGCATCTACTTCTCCTTCTCGGTGAAGTGTTGCATCGACCCCTTGAGACCACCCCGAATCGAGGAAGTGACTGTTTCGGACTAGTTGTCAGACGTACGTTCGGTCACAGGGCGAAGCGGGCGTACAACGACGGTTTGTTCCAACGAGGTAGACTTCATCCATGTTCGATCGAGCAAAACTCGAACTCCTCAAACAGGCGGTCGAGCGCAAAGACTGGGTTGGTGCCTCAGAAGTGTTCGAGGAACTGTCTCTCACCGCACAGGGTACAAACGACATCTTCTACACCGCAGCGCTATCGTCTGCCGTCCGGCTAAGGGAGCCGGAATGGTTGTCGTCGATTCTATTCGAGCTGAGCAGATCTTCGCCCGATTGAGTTGCGAGGATACGATCTCAACAGGCCGTCAGCCGAGAGCGGAACATCAAGGGCATCGAGTCATTGACCGCACTGATCAACTCCTGCCGACAACCCAAGTAACGTTCAGTCGTTTGCGACGACGCATGTCCCAGTAGAAACTGGATCTGCTCAAGCGGTCCGCCGGATCGAAAGCACAGATGCGCGCAAGTCCGTCGTAGGTCATGGGGTGCAATCGAGAGCATGCCCTCACGGCGACTGTGTTGATGCACTACGTTCCACACCGATCGATCGCACAACCGCCTCACGAGAATGACTCCCATCTTCGTGATCGGTCGAAACAGTGGGCCAGAGGTGATCTCGGCCTTCTGGATCCACTGGTTGACCACGGCCATGGCCCAGGCAGGAACCGGAACCGTGCGCATCCTACCTCCTTTTCCAATCAGATTGACAACCAGCCAACGACCTTCTCGGGAGCGTAAGTGCGTCATGTCGAGAGTGACCAGTTCACTGCGCCTGAATCCGCAACCAAGCAGCATGGCCAACATGGCGCGGTCACGTAGGCCGCGGCTGGTTTGCTCATTCGGGGATGCCAGAAGCCTCTGGCTCTGTTCGGCACTCAACCAGTTGCCGACTCTGGTTCCGAGTCGTCTGGCGCAAGCGACTCTTGATATCCCAGCAACGGCTTCGGCACCGAGCAGGCCCAGTTCACAGCATTCCGCTGCCAGGGCCCGAATAGCGGCTAGGCGAACGCCGATCGTGGAGGGAGCGAGTCGTCGCTCTTCCAACTCTGCAACGTAGGAAACGACTGTTCTGCGATCAAAAGCCAGCTTGGGACTGGAACAGTACCAGCGAACGAAGTGTTTGATTGCACTTCGATAGGTGCGTTTGGAGCAGTTGGAAGTCAGTCGTGCCAATACGGCTTCGGCGGCTGTCTGTAGCTCCGGCAGAGATCTTGATATGGAGTGGCGGGTTCGGTGTTTCATGATGAGCGGCATGCTACCGCTTGTCATGGGATCGCGCCAGTCCCGAAGGGTCACTTCCTCGATTCGGGGTGGTCTCAAGCGGTCGACGCAACACCCGGCGCGAAGGGAGAACGTGAAGCGTAAGTCAATGAAAGCAAAGGAGAAGAAACGAGGGCTCCTCGCTCTCGTCTGCATGTCATTGCAGTGCAACGAGTTACGCAATTGCGATTAGTGGCTTCCGCTGGTCGGTAAGCCCCTTGCCGCTCTCATCGCTAAGACATTTCTGTTGAACGACTTAGCCCTAGTGTTGCGTTGACCGGTTGAGCCGGCAGGACTTATAGGAAGCTACTCGGGCGACACGAAACTCGAGGACTGAAACCGAGGATTCTACTGCTCCCGATCCCGGAACTCTTCGTACCAGTTCTGGACGATGCGGATGGAGGGGGGCGCCATCTCTCCGTCATCGCCGTCTCCCACGGTCATGGTCATCACGAAGCGTTGGCCGTCGGCGGAGACGTCGTAGGTCGTGCTGAAATTTGAAGTGAGGGCATCGGACTCGAAGAGCATCTGGGGCTGCCCCAGGGTGAAGCCTTGTTCGGTCGAGACAGAAACGGACATGAGCGTTAAGCCCTCCGCGTAGAACAACTCGCTGCCGTCGCTGCTCCAACGGATCTGGTCACCGCCGTTGCCAGACACCTGCCACTTGCCAGCGCCGTTGGGAAACGGCTGCACGTAGATCTCATTACGGCCCGATTCGGTGGACATATAGGCCAGAAATCGGCCGTCCGGCGAAAGCTGGGGTCGGTCCTCGCTGGCTGGCGTACTGAGAACCGTCACCGGTTCTGAAGCAGCGCCGTCGCTCCCCAACTCGACATAGCGGATATCCCGCTGAGTGTCGCTGTTTTCCTCGATATAGACCAGATAGCGACCATCGTGAGACCAGTCCGGCCAGCGGAGGTTGCTTTCCGACTCGACCAGAACGACAGCCTCACCCGTACCGTCGGCAGCCTTCCGCATCAGGCTCTCTGTCTGACCGCCACGGTGCCGGTAGGCGATCTCCCGACCCGAGGGGGACCAGGCCGGTTGGGACTCGGTCACCTCGTCAAACGTCAACCGAGTCTTGGTGGAGCGGATCAGATCGTGGACCCAGATGTCCAAGTAGCCACTCTCGTTTGATCTCACCGCTACCCGTTGGCCATCGGGCGAGAGAGCGGGCTGCGCCATGTTCTGCGGCTGGCCAACCGTCTCCAGCAATTCTCCGGTGCGGTCACGCCAGGCGAGAGTCAGGGTCCGGCCAATTCCATTCCCTCCCATGTTGTCCAGGTAGACCATCGTTCCCTCGTCGCTGGCAGTTGGGTAGCCACTGCCCTGGGAGACGGGGAACGACTCTCCGACTGTCTCAAGCGTATCGAGAGAGAACGGCAGGGCCCAGAGTTCGTAGACCTCAGCAGCAGGCTGCGACAGGATGTGACCGCTAGCAGCATAGTGGGGGAACGCGCCGGGTCCCAGGACTGTCCTACGACCTGTGGCGAGGTCTTGCGCCACCAGTGTGGGTTCCGTGTAACCGCCAACGGAAAACACCACGACGCGATCACCTGCGCTGGCTGGCAAAAAGTGCGGCCACAGGGCCGGAGCGCCCGTTAGGGGTTGCTCAAGCTCCTCGGTCGATGCAATCAACTCGGGGGATCCGCCCCGGGCGGAAACTTCGTAGAGGCTGTGCGGCTGGCCCGAGCTGAACACGATGGACTCGCCGTCCGGGCTCCACGATCCGCCGTGAAAATGGTCATTCGGCAATTCGCACAATCGGCTCGGAACACCGCCCCGCACCGAGACTTTGAACAGCGCCTCGGTAGTGGCGAATCCGATGAACTCACTGTCGGGGGACCAGAACGGAGACACGGCCCCCTCGGAGCCTTCCAAGGCCCGTGGACCGCTCTGTTCGAGATCCTGAACCGCCAGCCCCTGTGCCGGATTTGGGGAGGTGTACGCGATGTGTCTGCCATCAGGCGAGATGGCGACAGGGGAAGTGTAGCGGCCGGATCCAACGCTTCCGCCCGTACCGACGGTCTCGGCCCCAGCCAAGGCAAACCGCCGCAACGGCGCGTCTGGCGGAGCCTCTGTGAAGTGGACTGCCAATAGACCGAGGAAGGCGAGGGCGAACCCGGCTGCCAGCCCTTGCAGGAGTCGCTGGCTCTTTTGTTGGACGACCACCGCACCAGGCGGCAACGCCTCAGCGGGGTTCAACGTCTGGGCTGCCGTCATCGTCGCCGGGACGGGACCGGTCATCGGAGTCGTCCGCAAGATCGTTGAGCGGCCCGACTTGAGCTTTTCGGCCAGAGTCCTGACGTCAACCGCAATCTCTTTGGCAGCTTGATGACGGTCGTCTCTGTCTTTCGCCAGGCACTTACCGACGATAAACTCGAGTTCCATCGGTACGCCTGCCCGAACCGAAGTCAGAGGAGCGACTTCTTCGTGGACGATCTCGTAGAGCAATGCTTGATCGTATTGGCCCTGGAAGGGCCGTTGACCCGAGACCATCTCATAGAGAACACAACCCAACGACCAGAGATCCGAGCGACTATCGACCTCCATGCCTTGGGCTTGCTCGGGCGACATGTAGGCGACCGTTCCCATGGCGGTGTCTAGTTTGGTGAGACGGGAGGCTTCGGTGAGTCTCGCTAGGCCAAAATCCATGATGGTCGGTCGGCCTTCGGGCGAGATGATGATGTTCGCTGGCTTGATGTCGCGGTGGACGACGCCTTCCGCGTGAGCAGCCTGTAGCCCGTCGGCTACCTGGCGAGTGATGTCGAGGGCATCCTTGATGGGCAGAGGGCCCTCGGAAATCTGGGCCTCCAGCGTCTCGCCCTTGAGAAACGCCATCGAGATGAACGTCTTACCATCGACCTCGTCGATCTCATAGACAGGGCAGACATTGGGGTGGTGGAGAGCGGCGGCGGCTTGGGCTTCGCGCAGAAAGCGTTCTTTTGCTTCCGCATCGTCTAGCAGATGTTGAGCCAGGAACTTCAACGCCACTTGGCGGTTGAGCTTGGTGTCTTCAGCCTTGTAAACGACACCCATGCCGCCCTCGCCGAGCTTCTCGACGAGCTTGTAGTGGCTGATGCTCTGGCCCACCATCATGACAGGGGAATTGTACCCTCTTGGTACTCCTGAAAGGGCTGCCAGTGTGGCATTAGAGTTACTTCCTATATTGGGTGCCGGCTCAACCGGTCAACGCAACACTAGGCCTAAGTCGTTCAACCGAAATGTCTTAGCGATGAGAGCGGCAAGGGGCTTGCCTACAAGCGGAAGCCATTAATCGCAATTGCGTAACTCGTTGTACTGCAATGACATGCAGATGAGAGCGGAGCGTCCTCGCCGCTTCGCCTTTGCTTTCTTTGGCTTACGCTTCACGCTCTCCCTTCGCGCCGGGTGTTGCGTCGACCGCTTGAGACCACCGGAATTCGAGGAAATGACCCTTTTCAGGGGTCTGATGACCTGATTTTCCCGTCCGATTGCTGCGATACTGGATGATGAGTTCTCGGCGGGTCATGGGCGCCCCGCCGGGGGCTTCAGAGCCTCCGGTGGCATTGCTAGCAGGATTCCTTTACAGGTGTAAAGCGCGGTCTCGGTTGCCGTGAACTCAGCCGTTCAGGCAGATTCCTTCCTTCGGGAGCGGTCAGGACCTCGTCCGATCCTCCCATCTGACGGGGGCCTCCATAAATCGAGAGTCGAGGGGAGATGGCGGCCGAGCACGATACTGTTCTCGGCCGCCGTTTGTAGGCGTGCCGCTTACGTAGAGGTGTAGGCCTCCATGGGAATAAGTTGCAAATAAAATTCGCAACTGCGGTTACAATCACGCCAGCTTCTCGGGCGGCGTCATCTCTGCGCGAGTCGCCGGGCCCTCGTCTCAGCCTCCCCTCGGGCGAGGGCCGCTAGAACTGGAGAATCGACGGGAGATGGCGGCCGAGCGCGATTCTGTTCTCGGCTGCCGTTAGTTGCTGGGCCGCTTAGGTCGGGGTGTAGGCACTAGGCGCGGCGAGAGCAGACGGAAAGCCACAAGCCTACGTCAACATCTCCGATGCCACCAGCCGGACGCCGTCATTGCGGACCGCATCCAACACCGCAGCTAGCCGACATTCTTGAGTTCGCGGCGTTATCGAGTAGCTGCCTACATTTGGTGTAGGAAGTAACTCAGAGCTAGGCGATTCGCATGGAGAGTGCGGAGGGGTCGCCGGTCCTGGCGGTTGCGCAACGTTGAATGCCAGGTCTGGACGACATGGGCGGTAGGCCCGACTGTTCACGAAGACCACACCGAAGGAGCCTATTGAATCGATTCGGGAATGCGGTTCAAGACTCCACGGTTGTGTGTGATCAACTTCTCCACAGTTCCGAACTGGCGCCAGCGGAGGATCTTTTCGACATCGTAGAAGTTCTCTTCCATGTCGTCGAGCACCGGTTGGAGAGAGGGGTTGGTATCGGCAGCGGCGCGAAGTCTGCCGATCCGAGTATCCCCTTCTGCGAGGACCAAGCTGAGTTCTTTCATCGGCTGACCCTGACGCTCAGGAGCATCGGCAGGTGGACTCACAAGAGCCTCCGCAAGGACACGCCCTATCACGTTGTCATCAGGGAGTTGCGCACCCATCAAGTAGCAGAGCGTGGGAACGACATCGACCTGCTCGGAGTATGGAAAGTGCTGATCCGTTTTGACGCCGGGGCCAGCCACGATTAGCGGCATCGGCCAAGCGTCCTGTGCAAAAGGCGGATGGCCTCCGGTGACCGTCTGGCCGTGGTCTCCGGTGATGAAGATGACGGTCTTGTCGTAGATGCCCAGCTTCTTCAGTTCGTCCATCATCGTGCCGAGGTGGGCATCAGCTCGAGCTAGTGCCTGCCTGTAAGGGGAGTTGTCCGCCCAAATATTGGGACGGCTGCTCCCACCCATGGCACCAGTGTCCTGCAGGTGGACTCGCATGTAGGTCGGCTTCCATCGGCGCAGTACGTTGAGCGTCCAAAACATGTTTTCGTCGTCATCGACGCGCGTCATCGACGCGCTGACCACCGTGAGCGGCATGGAACGCCCGACCGCCGGCCTGGAACGTGAAGTGGAAATCTTCGTTGATCGCCTTGTAGGTCAGCTCATTGGCGATGTGGGCCGTAAATTTCAGTGGGAAGAAGGAACTCTGGACGAACTTCTGCCCAGGCTTGAGAAAGACGGTACCGGAGACCAGGATGGGGTTCGGCACTGAGGAGTCGAAGGCCTCCGCCCACTCGCCGCTGTGCGGGTGCTGTGGGGGAACGCTGTAGGATTCGCGGAAGTAGGTGCCCCGGGCCATTATGGCCCTCAGATTCGGCATGTCGATGCGCTCTGGGGCCAGGTAACTGAAGCCGTCGATGACGACTAAGATTGCGTGCTCAGCTTTGGCCGGGACTTGGGCCCGAGCCTCGGGTGTCATCACACTTACGTAGAACAAGCATACGAAGGAGACAAGCCATTTCGACCACATAGTTCAGTACCTCACTGGGAGAGCGGGAAACCCATAGGTAGATGACCCTAAGCGTCGAGGGGCATCAAGACGAACCATTCACCACGATCCCACGACCGACCTCGTTGATCAGCCCAAGTATGGTCGCGTCCAGAGAAGAATGCCAATGGTATATGGCGTTAGCGCGAGCACGTGGTCCCGCCAACCCATTGGTTTCATGCTGATCGACTCAGCTTCAGAAACGTTGGTTGCCGAGTCTCGCAGGTCATTTCCTGCATTCGGTGCCGGCTCAACCGGTCAACGCAACACTAGGCCTAAGTCGTTCAACCGAAATGTCCTAGCGATGAGAGCGGCAAGGGGCTTGCCTACAAGCTGAAGCCACTAATCGCAATTGCGTAACTCGTTGTACTGCAATGACATGCAGATGAGAGCGGAGCGTCCTCGCCGCTTCGCCTTTGCTTTCTTTGGCTTACGCTTCACGCTCTCCCTTCGCGCCGGGTGTTGCGTCGACCGCTTGAGACCACCGGTGCTTGTAGGAAGTTACTCTGCCGAGTTCTCAGCGACACCTCTATTGCCACTTCTTGGCACCATCACGTAGGCGAGGTACACAACAGCCCATGCGCCGATAGTTCCGCCCTTCGTTGAATAGTTGACATAGATAGCTACATGAGATATCTTATCTAACGGAATGTCCAAGAACGATCGCCTACAAGGCTCGCTCGACCTACTGGTTCTGCAGACTTTGACTCGCAAACCGATGCACGGGTTTGGCATTACCTCCCATATCGAAGGAGTCTCTCAAGGAGCCCTGCAGTTGGAGGAAGGCTCACTCTATCCGGCGCTGCAGCGGATACAGAAAGAAGGCTGGGTGACGGCGGAGTGGAAGACCACCGAAAACAATCGCCGCGCCCGCTACTACACGCTGACTGCCGAGGGCCGGCGCCGACTCGAACTCGCTCGGGAGAATTGGGACCGCGTCACTTCAGGGGTCGCTCTGGTACTGAATCACGTTTAGCAGGTACGAACCACGGGGGCGCTATTGTCGCTGCTTTGGAAGCTCAAGAGTCTGTTGCGGCGAGGCCAACTCGACGCAGAGCTTGAAGAAGAGGTTGCGTTCCATCTGGAGATGCGGCGAGGCCAACTCGACGCAGAGCTTGAAGAAGAGGTTGCGTTCCATCTGGAGATGCGCGAGAGGCAGCTCCGCGACCAGGGTCTATCGCCGGAGAAGGCCCAACATGAGGCCCGCAAGCGCTTCGGCAATCGAACGCAGGCCCGCGAGGATTCCCGTGCCTACTGGGGCTTCCGAGCTATCGACGAACTGGCTGGAGATATCCGCTATGCTGTACGCTCCCTCTGCCAGAACCCGGGATTCACCGCCGTGGTAGTGGTCTCGCTGGCCTTGGGTATCGGAGCTAACACGGCGGTTTTCAGTGTGGTCAACGCCATTCTGTTGCGGCCATTGCCGTACGAAGAACCCGAGCGCATTGTGCTTATTCAGGCGACTGATACTCAGAGCGGGCAATTTCGGCGCCGGCGGGCTGCGGACTACCAGGCCTGGGACGAAGAGAATCCGGTCTTTGAGCGAATGGCCTATTGGGATACCACGGACTTTACCGTAAAGGATGGCGACGTTGCCCAACTCATCAAGGGGCAACGTGTTGGGGCCTCGCTATTCTCACTGCTGGGGGTGCGGCCGATCCTGGGGCGAGACTTTCTACCCGATGACGAGGTGGTCTCAGCGGCACCCGCTGTCATCCTGAGCTATCGTCTCTGGGAGCGACTCTTTGAAAAAGATCCGAACGCGATCGGAAAGAACTTGAGGATCAACCTTGAGAATGCCACGGTCGTGGGTGTCATGCCCCCAAGCTTCTTCTTCGCCAACGAGAAAGCGTTGATTTGGGTGGCTGGCCGCCGAGGCCCTGGGTACTGGGTAAGCGATGCAACGGCACGACTCAAGCCTGGAGTCTCTATCGAACAGGCACAAGTGGCCATGGAAACGCTCGCCGCGCGGCGCCAACAGGAGTATCCCGAGTTCATTGACGATTTGGGCGTCAAAATATCGCCGTTGCACGATGCCCGGTGGACCGGAGTTCGCCTTCGGGACCAGCTTTTCATCTTTTCGTGTGCGGTGGGATTCGTCTTGCTCATCGCTTGCGCCAATGTTGCCGGTTTGCTTCTGGTGCGGAGTTCGTCTCGGCGAAAAGAGATGGCCACTCGGCTGGCTCTCGGGGCGGGCCGCTGGCGATTGGTGAGGCAGCTCCTGACCGAGAGCACATTGCTCGCCACGGCTGGGGGAGCGCTAGGAGTCGCCGTGGCGTATGGCGGCCTCAAGGTTCTGCTTTCGTTCAATCCAGACAACCACTCTCTGTTCGGCGGCAGCTTTTTCCCGCGCATGAACGAAGCGGGCATTGATGGAGAAGTACTCGGCTACGCGTTGCTGATCTCCCTGCTGACCGGCCTAGTGGCCGGGATCGCGCCCGCCTTCAAGGGTTCGAAACATAATCTGAACGAAGCAAGCCGGGGCACAACGCCGGACAGCGGCCAGCAACGGTCGAGTTCCCTGCTTGTCGTCGCCCAGATTGCCTTGGCGCTGGTCCTGCTTATCGGCGCTGGGTTGATGATCAACAGCTTCGTGCGTCTACAGGCGGTCGACGTGGGTTTCAACCCAGACGATGTGCTGACTTTTAGAGTCGATCTCAGACAGCGGGAATGGGCGAACCGCCGCGAAAGCTTTGGCGAAGCCAGCCAGTACAGCGGGAAGTCTCGGTTAGCCAACTACTACCGGCAAGTGCTCGAACGCGTCAGGGCTGTGCCGGGCGTTGAATCCGCCGCCGGGATCGTTTCCCTTCCCCTAAGTCACTGGACCTCTGGCAGTTATGTAGGTGTTGACGGGCATCCTCCTATGGAGAAGGATGAAATGTCTGTACGACATAACCTCGTGATGGGTGATTTTTTTCAAACCCTGGGTATTCCATTGCTCAGAGGCCGAGATTTCACTTCCCAGGATTCCGCTGAGGCGCCTGGTGTCGTCGTCATCAGCGAGGGAATGGCTCGTCGCCATTGGCCTGATCAGGATCCTATTGGCAGGCAATTGTCTCTGCGAACCGTGCGACCCCGGGGGCGGACTGCCGGCCTGAACGACCGGTCTGATAGGTAACACTCTAAACCGGACGGATGGGTAACAGTATAGGCGGTGGTCAGTGGCCCCCGCGGGGGCCACTGACTGCCGAGCCGAGCGGCCACAGTACGCGGTTGGCGGCGTCGAACAAGGCGAGTTCCACCGGACCGAACCAGATCTGCCAAATGGCTTCGTCCACTTCGACTAGCCCGACCAACTCGCGAGCCAACGCTTCACTCAGGAAGTACTTCTCGCCGAGGAACTTGATGCGTCCGTCGTGGCGCACTCGTCGGCGCTCCCAGTGCCCCGGGTAATCCAGATCAGCAAGCTCGCTGGGATAGGCGCGTGTTGCTGGTGCATAGAACGCCGCCGGGGGCCGCTGTCTCAACGCTTCATGCGGACGTTCTTGGTTGTATTCATGACGAAAGAGGTCGAAGCGGCGCTGCTGTCGGCGACGATCGCCAGCCGGAGGTCTCACTGTCTCGGCTTTGAGCGTGCGGTGTAGCCGCTCGTGGCGACCGTTCTGCTGCGGCTTGCCCGGCTCGATGCGCTCCACCGCAATGCCCAGCTTCAGCCACCAGACGTTCAACCGGCTCAAGCGTCCGGTGCCGATGGAGGCGAACGGCGAACCGTTGTCTGAGCGTATCCTTCGTGGCAGCCCGCGCTCCAGAAACAACCGCTCCAAGCCTCGGCGGGCCTCGGCGTAGGATGTGCCCACGTGTGCGGTGCAGTTGAGCAGGAAACGACTATATCCGTCGACGACCGTTAGCGGATAACACAGCACGCCGTCGCCGGTGCGAAACTGCCCCTTGTAGTCGATCGTCCAGAGGTCGTTGGGCGCTTCGGGTTCGCGCAACGGACTGGGTGCCGCTTCGGCCAGTCGCCGCATCCGCTTGCGCCCGCGAACGAGTCCGGCTCGCTTCAGCGCGTCGCCGATCGTCGACGCCGCTGGCCAGCTTGTCTGTGACTCTTTCGACTCCAGCCAGGCCCTGAGCTTCTTCGGCCCCCAACTCGGATGCTGCCGACGCGCTTCTATCACTCGTCGCTCGACCGACTCGGGTATCCGACCGGGCTGACGGTGTGCCGCGTGCGAGCGGTCTTCCAGCTCTGGCCAACCGCCTTGACGGAAGCGTTCTAACCACTTGTATCCGGTCCTGCGGCTGATCCCGTAGAGTCGACACAGCGCCGCCACGTTCGTCGCCGCCCCCGCTCGCAGCCAGTCTTCAATGAATCTCTTGCGTTCTTCCATCGGATAGGTCTCCTTCCATGGCAAATCTCTTCAGCTTGTAGGCGTGCTCTCATGTTACCATCGGTCGTTGACCGGTCTAAGGTCTCCTTCCATGGCATCTCGCCATGGTGTTACCTATCCGCCCGGTCTAACCTGTTACCCTTCCGCCCGGTCTGTACAGGCAGACCGCTGGAGGTCATTGGGGTTGTAGGAGACATTCACGATTGGAGCCTGCAGCGCGAACCGTATGCGGCTGTGTATGTCCCGACAGTGCAAGTGCAGGGGGACCTATCGAGGCGCCTCAGACAGATGTCATTTATGGCACGAACATCCTCCGAAGCCGCGTCCTTGATCCCTGCCGTCCGCGCCGCGGTTGCCGATGTTGATTCCGAAGTGCCGATCTACGCGGTCGCGCCGATGAAGCAACTGTATTTGATTTGGACCGGCGAATCGCGTTTCTACACCTTGTTGCTGGGAGTTTTTGCAGGCTTGGCCCTGATCCTTTCGGCAATCGGAGTCTACGGCGTGATGGCGCATTCGGTCACTCGTCGAACGCACGAAATCGGTATACGAATGGCGCTGGGCGCCCGGTCGAGCGAGGTCCTCAAGGCTGTAATGAGATGGGGTGTAGGGCTGACCGCGACTGGAGTGGTGCTGGGTTTGGCGGCAGCCTTCGTCTTGACCCGCCTAACCGGTGCGTTCGGGCTCACGCCGGTTGATGTGGGCGAGATCGAGAGCGTCCTCTATGGAATCACGCCCACTGATCCCGCCACTTTTGTTGCGGTTTCGATCGTGATGACTGCCGTGGCTCTGCTGGCCTGCTACATACCGGCTCGCCGCGCCACGAAAATCAGTCCGATGGTCGCATTGCGGCACGAGTAGGCTCAGAGACTCGTACCCACGTTGCAGCCGAGGGCTTCAGCGGGCAGGAATTTGAGGGCGGCGCAGGCACGCGTCTTCCATTCGTTGACGACTACCAATCCGCCCTCGCCGAGCTTCTCCTCGACCCGGTAATGCGAGATGCTCTGGCCCGCCCACGAAGCGGGTTTGTAGCTCTAAGAGATCGCTGAAAGGGCCTCCAGGCCGTGCTTTGAGTAACTTCCTATATTGGGGGTGGTCTCAAGCGGTCGATGCAACACTTCACCGAAGAAGGAGAAGTGGATGCGAAGGAAGAAAAGGAAGGAGCGGGTAGCACGAGGATACAGCGAGGCCCAGCGGGCAGAGATGTGGGATCGCTGGAGCCGAGGGGAGTCGCTGAAGGCGATCGGACGCATCTTCGGCAAGGAAGGAGGGTCGGTCTTTGGGCAGCTTGCGCCCTATGGCGGCATCCGCCCGCGACCACGGTGCCGCTCGCCGTTGGCGCTGACGCTAGCCGAGCGAGAAGAGATCTCCCGAGGGGTTGCGGCGGGACGATCGATGCGCTCGATCGCCCGGGCATTGAGGCGTGCCGCATCGACGGTCAGTCGCGAGATCCATCGTAACGGAGGTCGCAGCGCCTATCGCGCAACCGAGGCCGAGGAGCGAGCGTGGAGTCGAGCGCGGCGTCCCAGACGCTGTCGGCTGTCGTGTAGCCCGAAGCTGCGGCAACTGGTCGAAGACCAACTGCGGTTGCACTGGTCGCCCGAACAGATCGCTGGCTGGCTGAAGAAAACGTACCCGGGAGATGAGTACTACCGGGCGTCGCACGAAACGATCTACCGCGGCCTGTATGTCCAGCCTGGCGGGGCTTTGGAGAAAGGGCTGACGCGGCATCTGTTCTCCAGACGCTCGATTCGCCGCTCCCGACACGCCACTCGCAAAGGCCACAGCAAAGGGCAGATCGCGGATATGGTTTCGATCCACGAGCGTCCGATTTTGATCGAAGCTCGCGCCGTGCCCGGTCACTGGGAAGGCGATCTCGTGATGGGATCGGGAGGCAGTTGTTTCGTGACGCTGGTCGAGCGTCACTCGCGCTACCTGGTGATCGTCAAGGTAGCGAACAGGAAGAGTGAAACGGTGGTCTCGGCGCTGATCGACCAGGCCAAGAAGATGCCCACCCAACTCTACAAATCACTGACGTGGGACCGGGGCTTGGAGATGGCGGACCACAAACGCTTCACTCTAGCGACGGATATCGCCGTCTACTTCTGCGATCCGCAGAGCCCTTGGCAACGCGGATCGAACGAAAACACGAACGGACTGTTGAGGCGGTACTTCCCCAAGGGAACCGACTTGTCGCTACACTCCCAGCAGGATCTCGACCAGGCGGCGCGCCGCCTGAACGAGAGGCCCCGCAAGACGCTGGGGTTTGAAACTCCAGCAGAACGTTTTAACGCTTGTGTTGCGTTGACCGGTTGAGCCAGCAGGAAATGTAGGAAATGACACATTCCGAGTGGTTCTAGAGGGCCATAACGGCCCGTTTCGGGGGTCATTTACTCGAACCGGACTTGTCGGAAGTTACTCAAGAGGCATGACAGCGGCGCACGACATCGCGAGTGAACCGTTCACCTTTCAGCGCGTGCGTCGGTGAAACAGACTGCGGAATAGTGTTTCACTTGCTCTGCAGGGCCCGCTAGCCGGTGAGTTCGCACTCCTCCCAGCCGTCTGGAACGCCTCAGACGAGCCGGTTCGGACCCGCTCCGAACGTGGTGTACACTGCTGTTTTAGGCGCTTTTGCACAGCACCTCCCTCGCTTGCAACACTATTCCCAATCGCGTTGAGTGCCCGAATATAGGCCGCTTTGAGGCGCCAGACGATCGCTACCTTCGTCGGGTGCGTAGCTCTTGGGTTTTGGGTCAGCGTTCGCACCTGCTTCGGCGAGTTGCTCCCTGTAGTCGAATGACCCTAATTCTCACCAGAGCCTCAAAGAATTATGTGGTGCAGGTCATAGACCGTCTGGTGACACTCAGCGGGAAGGCTTTCGACGAGGTTGCAAACAAGAACCTCTTATTTTGCGCCAGCAATGCAATTGTGGCAATGGGATACACCGGCCACGCATTTATCGGAGATGTTCCAACAGACCAGTGGATTGTCGAAACGCTAACGGGACAAGTATTCGACAGGGACCGGAAGCCGCCAGCACTAAGCTTTGTTCAATCGCCGAAGATCGATCTGGGCCGAGTATTGATCGCCCTCAAAGATGCGCTCGACAACGCCCCGGTCGCAACGAGACTTAAGCTCGACTGGGTCTCCAATCCGTTTGACCTGTGCGTAGCCGGATGGCAGTGGAAGAAACGGCGGTGTCGACCAATTATGGCGAAACTTAGCAAGCCAAGACACAGCCGCAGGTTCCAATTGGCGTACGCACCACGGCACTCGTTCTACCCACAGACACCAGCAACGAAGCAGGGGAACGCTCGTTTCATGGTCAGCGTCGCCCCCGCAGATAACATTCTTCAGGAAGAGCTGCAGCAACTTGTGGCGGAGCTCCCCGACCGTACGTTAGATGAGGCTGAAAGGATACTGGTTGGCAAGATTCGGGACGTTTCAAACCGTTTACCGGTAGTAGGGCCGCATTGTTTGAGCATCGTGCTGTATCCTCCCTCGGTCGCTCGAGTCCGTGTGCGATACATGCCCTTGAGGGGACCCAGTCAGGCTGACCTTGTCGGACCCTCGGGCTCGAAGTCGACGATTCCAGTTGCCTACTCGCCTTGGGTCGTCGGCCCCAATCTTATTGCAGCTCCATCGGTGTTCTCCGGAACCTTGAAACTTGGTCTAGATCCGTATACGGTTGGTCTCGAAGGACCCGAAGGACCACGCGGCTCGTTGGGAGCCATGAGCGGACAGGCACGTCCTCAGTTTCGAGGATGACTGACTCCGTCAACCATTGTTGGGCTTGATGTCGCGGTGGACAATCGCCTTTTCGTGAGCCGCCTCAAGTCCGTCGGCGACTTGGCGAGCGATATCGAGGGCATCTTCGAGGGCGAGCGGACCAGGAGTGATGCGCGCTTCAAGCGACTCGCCCTCCAAGAAAGCCATCGCGATAAAGGTCTTGCCATCGGCCGCGGCGATCTCATAAACAGGACAGATATTCGGATGATGGAGAGCCGCTGCAGCTTTCGCTTCGCGCAGGAATCGGTCCTTCGCATCATCATCGTTGAGCAGGTGATCGGCTAGGAACTTGAGTGCTACTGGGCGCTCAAGTGTGGTGTCTTCGGCCGTGTAAACGACCCCTTACCGCCGTCGCCAAGCTTCTCAACGATGCGGTAGTCCGAGATGGTCCGACCGACCATGACGCGGGGATTGTAGCGATTAGGAGCCACTGAAACGTCTGCCAGCCGGTGCTTTGAGTAACTTCCTATATTGGGTTCGAGGAAGTGACCCCATCGGGGAGCCCAAGAAGGGCAGAAAAGGCCTGTTTCAGGGGTTGTTTCCGACAACCGAACTTACGGAGGCGACCCGCAGTAGAGCGATCAAACGCGTCGATCTTGGAGAATCCGACTATTGCGACCCCGGCCGACTAGGTCGCCGTAGGGCTTAGGCCGGAGTTTCAAGATGGCATCTCTCCGGCCTGTCGCAGTTTCGCCGCGAGCGTGTCGAGGGATGCTCCTCTGTGGTGCTCGTCGAACAACACTACGGGGAGGGTGGAGTATCCCAGCCTAGACAGTGCCTCGGCGACTGCCGGGCTCCAGTTTCGGCGCGGAATGGCCACGACTCGGCCAACGTCAGGCAGTGTCGGTAGCCCGACACCGGCGCGGTTGAGGGCGTCCAGGGCGTACCGACCGGCGCGCCGGCGTTCGGTGTCGGCTTCTGCCTCAAGTATTGCGACGACTGCGGTCTTTTCTTCGCGCAAGTCTTTGGGAATCGATGAGGGCAAATCCGCCCGATTACCAAGCATCAGGCGACCATCGGTGAGACGAAGCGAGCCACCGTTATCGCGAATTGTCCTTATGAGTTGATCCGCGCTCATATTTCCATTTCGTCGTCAGGAGGCGGACCCGATTTATACGGGGAATATGCGTCCGCACCGTCCGCATCTCCCAACGGACTTGTTTTCAGTGGCCTAGAGGCGGACGGTAGAGGTTGCGCTCCTGTCTGCGTAGAATCGTTTTGCGTCCGCAGCGGCGGGACCGCGGACGCTGCGGACGGTGAGGCCTCTTCGTCGTGATTTTGCGTCAACCTTTGCGTCCGCCCGTAAGCCTTTGGTTCACAGTTACCTGAGCGGTTTGCGGACGATGCGGACGGCGAAATGCTCTCAGTTTCTGGAGGGCGTGCTGCTAGCCTGATCATCCGCGTCCGGGTGTGCCCCTCTTTAAAGAACTCGATATTGACCCCGAGGTGCCGGAGTGGCGGCGCAACTCGGCGTAGCCGTCCGGATAGTGCGCGTGGCGTCGCAGGCCACTTCTTTGAATTGGCGGTTTTGTCGCCGGCAATCTTGCAGAGGCGTTCGAGCATTTCCGAAGCCGTACCCTTCCACGGACCTTGCTGGGCAAGCTGTCGGACGGCCTCCGCCACCATATCGCTCTCGACCACCTCCGCGACTGCCTTCGAACGATTCCCTTCGTAGGCGGCCATGATCCCTCCGTCGGACCATAGAGATCCGTCGCCGCAGGCCACGGCAAAACTCGCGAAATCGGCCATTCGAGGTAGCCGCTCGAACTGGACGGAGTCGAGCCGATGCAGGCCGCGCACAAGCCCATCGAGCAGTAACCCGAGCACCTTTGGCGCAGCCGCCTCTAGTCTGGCCTGCAGATAGTTCTCCGGTTTGCGGTCAGCCTCTAGAATCGGCTCCAACATGACCACAATCGAGCGGTCAGCTAGATCTGGCCGAGTCGCAGAGTCTTCGATACCGTTCAAGATGATCGGCTTCATCGCCTCAAACATCGTCTCCTCGTCGTTTTCGTACAGCGTCCGAGTCGTCAACCCTCCGCCAGTAGCGAGACGGCAGAGTGCGTCGAAAATCCAAGGTGAAATGCCACTTAGGTTGTCGTAGTTCAAAACATGGGAATGGCTAGCCGCGATATAGAGATCCCGTTCGTTGCGTGGCAGGGTGCGGAGCGGAACGCGGTTCGGGTCGATCAGCGAACGAAGAGTCCGAGCAGCCGTACTTTTCGCGCTACCCTGTTCGCCACTAAGCGATAGCAGCGGAAAGGGTCCCGTGGGACGCAGCGCGGCCAACAACCAGGCGGCAATCAGGATTAAGTCGCTGGAATCTCGAACGTTCAAAAGCCCTTGCAGGTCGTCTAGCTTTCCGCCGGCCGCGGGCATCGGCAGCGGCAGCATCCCAGGAGAACGCTGAAACCGAACTGGAGGCCTGGAGACGATCCGCCATCCCCGCGAATCAACTTCAACCGCTTGCCAACTGTCGTCGCACAAGTCCAGGTACAACTTTCCTTCCGCTTCGGCTGTTCGGGTGAAGACCTCTCGGCGGACAATCGGCTCAGCGAAGCGAGCGTTCGCCTCGAGCGTTGCGATCGCGGCGGTCATCGCTTGGGCGCTAGGGCACTTCCGGCGGGTGAGGTAGTACTTGTGTCGCAGTAAGCTCCTGTAAGACTTTGAATTGACCTTCATCGTGCACCGTACGACGCCGTTGTCGATATCCGCGAACGCGACGTCATCGTCAACAAATAGCTGGCTGCTACCGAGCGCGATTCCTACGACGACGTCGGCTTGATTTTGCTGTTGCCGGGCCTTTTCGGTCGAACGGATCGCTTCGTCCCAATCGACGCCCTTGATTAGTTCAAGAACGTAGTCTGGCCCCTTGTTGGCGAGCAGATCGTCGATGCCTTTACCGTCGTCGAGCGACCAGCGCAGAACGGCAACTGTCGCGCCGCGCCGCCGTAGTTCGTTGATCAAAACCCTTTCGGCTGTTTCAACCGATGGATTTGTCGCGCTGTCGGCGTCGTAGGCGATCAAGACATGTCGCCGCTCCCACGTAATAAGGTAGAGGTCCGGAATGGTTCCTTTGAGGTCCTGGCGTTCACCATTTGGCCCCTCGGTCTTGCCAATCGTGCCGCGAAAATTCCAGACGCCCGGGATCGCGATTGCTACAAAGCGCAGCTTGTCTGAATTGTGGCGAGCCAGCCGATCCAGGGCAATGGCTTTGAATTCGCCTTCGGTGAAAATGAGCGGCACGTCTTTATCCGCGACCTGCTCTGGCGTCAGCCGCGGCGGAAGGTAGATGAGCGAGCCGCGGCCCGGCGGGGATAAGTATTTGGCGGTTTCCCGGGTCGAGCCGTCCGGGAGTTGCTCTAAGTCGGGACTGTCGCGCCGCAGGCGAATTTCGCGCACGGTAGTTTCACCGGGCCGGAAATAAGGTATCGCCAGTCCGGCGAGTGATGAACCATGGCGGTCTCGCCGACCAACCAACTGTGGCCCTTCGGTCGCGTCGACCCGCCGAATGCGGGCGGCATCGGCTGTCTCCCGGTCGATCCAGCGCTCGGCAAGGCGCTCATAGTCTTCGTCGGTCAGACCGGCGGAGTGGCTAGCCGGTTGGGCCGGGGTGCCGAATGGGTCGTGTGGTGTCGTTGCCATGAATTTCTAGGCTCCCTCTGCGCCTCGAGAAAGGCGTGGATTTGCTGTTAGCGAATGAAGGTCCGGCAGCGTCCTTTTCGTTCGGCCCTCACGAGTCCGCCAGAATCGATGAATGCCATCCACCGAGAACGGTTGATGCGAGTCGTCCGAGGACCGAGACGGACCACGACTCCGGGCGGGAGTTTCCGTTGGCGAATCAGCTCGTAAAGAAACCAGGGGGTGAGGCCGAATTCCGACGCGACCTCCGGGATAGAGGCTAGCGGTGTCTGTTGACGACTAAGAGCGTCTGAGGCGGCGGTGGGGTGATTTGTTTGTACCATCGAGTTCGACGATGGCACCGAGTTGGGACTGAGTAAACACTCTTGCGGAAATCAGGTATGACAGTCGGCCAATTGTCAGTGACAGTGGGCCAAATGTCACAACTACCATTTCCATTTTGTATTACGCGCAATGGTACGGGCGCAGCAGTTACACAGTCTGGCTGTCCGTTCTTGTGCGGCGGTCTTCGAGAGCCTGCGGTTAGTGTAATGGACGTTGTCAAGCTCCTGCTGATACGTAGCTGCCTTCTGTCGTCGCTGAGCCTGCGATCTCTTGCGGCCCTCGCGGACCTTCTCGCCGACAACCGCGTCCGCGTATAGACCTTCATCGTTGGCTAGGTGCTGGATTCGGAACCACGTCAACATGGCTTGCTGTCGGTTCCCCTCTCGGATGCTGGTGCGGCACCAATCGATAGAAAAGAGTATTTCGCGTTTTTGGTGAGACTCCGGTAATCCTCTAGCGAAGATCTCTAACCCGTTTAGACCAGAGGCCATCGTGGACGGCGCTGGCGTTTTTCCAGGAATCGCGGCTGCCGTGGGTTCCCTTGTGTGCCGTTTGTGTGCCTGCGCAGCTTTCTTCGCCAATCTTTCGCCCTCGTGGCAATCTTAGCAGAGCACAGAACCCCTTGTTAATCAATCCGTTAACATCGCGGCAATCTGCAGCAATCCTGTGGAATTGGCTTCAGGTCCTAGTGAGAATTAATTCTCGTGGAGGTTCAAGTCCTCTCTTGCGCACCACACACTCCATCGGACACTAATGCGGTTTCGGCTGCTCGCGAATTGCGCGAGTTGACAAGGCCCTCTTCGTCGACGGCGTAAACTCGAATGTCCCTCGAAATGTGGGCTAAGACATGGCTACAGTTAGATACATGGTCGATGACGTGGAGGCCGCGATCGCCTTCTATACTGGGCTCCTTGGGTTTGAGCTCAAGCAGGATTTCAGGCCCGCGATCGGCATCCTCGTAAAAGACGACCTTGAGCTGTGGGTCGCTGGCCCACCTGCCTCGGCCCAACGGCCAATGCCGGACGGCAGCCAACCCGCACCCGGTGGATGGAACCGGTTTGTCGTCCGGGTGGACGACATCGCGGCGACCGTAGCTGCCCTGACCGAGGCAGGCGCGAAGTTCGGCAACGAGATCATCTCTGGTCCGGGTGGGCAGCAGATCCTCGTGGAGGACCCGTCCGGGAACGCCGTCGAGATCTTTCAGCCGGGCTAGTTATCAGTTGCGGACTGAACTGTTAGCCCAACAGTTAGAAGAGTCCGAATGTGACGTCGGTGTAGCGAACCTTGTCCGACATGATCTCGGATGGCTGCAAGTTCGTCTGATGCGCCAAGAGGCCGTTGAGGATGACCAGCGAATCGCGGATCTGTTACCCATGTGCTTGGGTTCTTCTGTTACCTATGTCCCTGTACCCCCGCTGGAACCCGGTGCTCACGCCCCTGTGCTCGGGTTGGGCGATATTAGTGGTGCCTCGTGCTTGGTGGATTGGGATGACCGAGGGTGTCGGCAGCTTGTTCTGGCTGTCTCGTTAATGGGCCCGCCCGCGTATAATACGCCCAGCCGTAAGGCCTGGAGGGAGAAATGCCTACTCGTCGCACATTCGTCAAGACTGCCTCCGCTTTCCTCTCACCGGCTCTTCTCCGCTCGGCTCGGGTGAACGAGCAGCTTACCGTCGCCATGGTGGGCTTCCGAGGTCGAGGCCGATCGTTGCTTTACGGTTTCGCCGAGATGGAGGATGTCCACGTCAAGACGATCTGTGACGTCGATCAGCGCTTGTTTGATGAGGCCGCCTCCGCAGTCGACGACCGCCAACACCACCGACCCGCAGTCGAATCCGACTTCAGGCGGCTGCTCGATGACCCGGACATCGATGCCATTGTGATGGGCACACCGACCCACTGGCACGCGATCCCGACCATCCTCGCCTGCCAAGCCGGCAAGCACGTCTACGTGGAGAAGCCTGCCGGTCACAACATCGTCGACGGTAGGGCGATGCTGGAAGCGGCGCGCAAGTACGACCGCGTGGTGCAAGTCGGCATCCAATCGCGTAGCGGCCTCAATTACGAAGAGGCTTGCGAGTATATCCGCACTGGAGCACTCGGTAAGGTGGTCTTTGCGAAAGCCTGGGAAAGCGCGCGGCAAAAAGGCATTGGCCGCCCCGCGGACACTCGTGCGCCAGATGGTGTGGATTACGATATGTGGCTGGGTCCGGCGCCCAGCCGTCCCTTCAACCCTGTACGATTCCACGGTAATTGGCGCTGGTTCTTCGACTACGGGACAGGCGACTTGGGCAACGACGGAGTCCATCGCGTCGACTATGCGCGCAGGGGCTTGGCGGCCGCTTTCGAGTCGATGGGCAAGGTATTGCCCGACTGGCCGACAGCGGTATCCGCCTCGGGTGGCAAGTTCTTCTTCGACGATATGCAAGAGTGGCCGGATACGCTGGTCGTGACCTGGGACTATCCCGGCGCGACCTTGATGTACGAGATGCGCAATTGGCAGCCCACGCCGATGGAAGGCGAGTCCGAGGGTGCGGCTATCTACGGCGAAAACGGCTACGTGGTCATCGGCAATGGCTCCTGGCGCGCCTACGACGAGAAGGGCAAGGTAGTCGCCGCTGGATCAAGTCCGAACAGTGATGACGACGCCCGTATCAAGCGTGACATGCTTGAGGCGATCCGCGACGGGCGTAAGCCAGTCTGTGACATCGAAATCGGTCATGTGGCATCGGGGTTGATTCACCTAGGCAACATTGCTTGGCGAACCGACCGCAAGTTGCATTTCGATGCCGAGACCGAGAGCTTCGGAGACGATGCGGAGGCGAACCGCTTGCTGGATCGCAACTATCGCAGACCCTGGGTGCTGCCGAAGGTCTGATCGAGTACGACGCGGCCACGATGTGACGGGCTGTTTTGAACGATTACGAACCTCTTGCCCCGTAACATCTGTTTCGGTCCAGATACTCCTGAGGATCGAAGTCGTTGACAGCCCTGCACGATGCGCCTGACAATGATGTTGACTCTTTGTGCCGTAAGAATCGGCGATTCATACGTCCTTGCTAGTAGGGACGGCGATGCTGTGCGAAGGGTCGGGGCTTGTTTTGAACAGCTTTGACACAGGACATGGCGCTGCGCGAGAGACCGAAGAGCTCTTCGCCGAGAACCGCGATAGCCTGGTACGCTACCTGCGACATCATTTAAGCGACTTCGCAGTTGCAGAGGACATTGCTCAAGAGAGCTTTATACGCTTTTTCCAGGCCCGCACTCAGGGCGAAGATGTTACCCAACCTCGTGCATGGTTGTTCCGTGTGGCTCACAACTTGTTGGTCGATTTTGGTCGCAAGAAGAAGCCGGACTTGTTGGATTCAGACGGTTGGCTCCGCGTAGAGCGGCAAATCGGCGGGTCGACAGATGGGATGGAAGCTCGAGCCGAAGTGCTTGGGTTGCCGTGGCACAAGCTAACGAGACTAGAACTACAGTGTTTGCAACTTCGATCCGAAGGACTCAAGTTTCGCGAAGTCAGCGAAGTCTTGGATATTTCGATCTCGACCGTGGCGAGTTATGTCGCGCGGGCGTTAAAGAAGTTGCAAGAAGGAGAAAAGAGAGACGTTGAAGCATCTGAGCACGGAAGAACTACTCCTAATAGCTGACGGGGAACTGCCAGCGAACGGAGTGGGGCACTTGGGCGATTGCGTCGAGTGCCAGAGTAGTCTCGGCGAGCTGCAAGGCGAGCTGACGGCGATCTCCTCTGCTCTGACGGCTCCCGCGTCGGGTGATCCGGGTTCTGAGCAATCTTGGTCGCGGCTAGAAGCAGCGATTTCGCGGGTCTCCCAGACCCAAGATCTGCACCTCTCCCCAGAAGAACTGCTGCTGTTGATCGACGGCGATCTGACTTCTGGTTGGGCGGAACACGCGAAGCGTTGTGCGGGCTGTGGATCGGCCCAGGTCGAAGTGCGACATCTGCTGTGGAATGTTGAGTCTGAATTGCGTGCGATGGCGCCGAGCGAGTCGCTCGAACGTCGTATGGCCGCCGAGCAGGCTCTGAAGCTGCACCTTTATGCATCGAAACCGAAGGTCGTTTCCTTCCCGGTGCGAAGTGTTGCACGCTACGCTGCTGCCGCTGCGGCGCTGATTTCTGTTGTCGCTGGTGGGTGGCTGTGGAATCTGTCGCCTGTCGATGCCCCCCAGGCTGTGATTGGCGAGGCGGTACCGATGGAAGCGCCGGTCTTCACGGCGGTCGTCGCACCTGATGAGCCCGTACTTGAGCCAGCGAGTCTTTTGGCTCCGCTCGTTGTGGTCGGCGAAGTTGAAGCCGCTACGGCGCAGCTGCCGCCCGCTCGATTTAACTTCGTATCTGAGCGATTGATCATGATGCCGGGGGCACAGGTGATCGCCACCGCACTTCCGACTCTGAGACTGCTGCCGGTCTCGCAAGCAACGATTGGGTTCGCCTCACTACCGACTGTCGCGCAGCCGCTGATCGAGACCGAAGAGACCTTCGAAGCTCTACCGAGTGAAGCCTACCTGGCCGTGCTGGAAGCGCGCCGGTGGCAGCTTGAGACCGACCTGTGGCGCGAAGACGTTCGACCGACTTGGCGCGACGGTCACTTGGCCTTTGCCGGTTCTGTCGAGAGCCCCAGTGCCCGCCAACGTTACGTCGCTGCAATTGAGCGGCAGGCGGATGGACGTCCGGTTGGCTTCGACCTGTCGATTCGACCGGTCGCCGACTCTCAGCACGGACGACTCAACCAAGAAAGCCCGACTGCAGTGGGCGGCTTGGTACGAACGGCCCTGATGGAGCACTATCGGGATGCTGCTCGGCGCTCGTTCCAGTCGACGGAGACGTCAGGACTTGAGTCGGAGATCGCCCGCTACGTGAGCGAAGTCTTTCGTAGTCAAAACGATCTCGTAGGTCACGCATACCAGTTGGACCAGTTGCTGAATCACTCACCGGAGTCGCGGGTCGCCGGTAATTCCGCTGCCAAGACTCTGGTTGCCGGTCTGATCCGCTTCCACGTCGAGGGAATGGGGCGTGGAGAGGCGGCGATTTACGATTCCCTGTCCGAGGCCCTGCCGCGCCGCTACTGGCGCTATCAGGGTGAGCGAGACGAGTCGCTTGCTGGCTCGGACGGCCTGCGCGCAGAGAGCAGCGGATTGCTGCAAGATGTGCTCGGCTTGGAACGGACCCTCACCGTCGTCCTCACTGGATCGCAACAAACAGTGGCGTTTGCCGAGGCTGGCACCTCATCCGGCGAATTGCTGCGCCGGATTCATGATCGGCTCGATCGGATTAAGGATCTCACCCGCTCGGCGCTGTAGCGAATGGCCATGGGCCGTCGCGCTTCTGTTTCTCTCCTTGGATTGATCGCGTTCCTCGCGACCTCCGCTGTCTGGGCTGCGGGATCGTCCAGTGTGGCAGGCACCATCTATGGCGAGGGCCGGGTGCCACTCGAAGATGTTGAAGTTGGCCTGATCAGCCTCTCGACAGGCAAAACGGTTCTCACCCACACCGATATCGCTGGCCATTATGGATTTGCTGACCTTGCGAGCGGTGAGTACTCGCTGTACTTTGAACTGGCCGACTACGCAATTCAGCGGATTGGCCCATTTGAGCTGTTACCCGACAGCCCGCGCGAGTGGGTGGTTGAGTTGGAGCGGCTTGCGGCACCGTTGACTCGACCCTTATCGGGACTCGACACGATTTCGGTGGAGTACGGCATGGTGCGAGAGCAGGTGCAGAGTTTGCCCGTGTTGTTAGGCAGTGAAGGGCGCACGGCTGTTGACAAGCTCTTGCCGCTGGTCCCAGGGTTGAGCCCGGTCGACTCGCTGGAACTGGACGCGATGACCGGTCGATCCTCCGCAGTCTCGGCCAATGGGTCAAGACGCTCGGCGATCAACTATCAATTCGACGGCGCGCCGAATAATGCGCAGAACCGCCTGACCGGATCGCAAGCCGCCACGTTTGCTCCCGTACCCGATGCACTTGAGAGCTTTCGCGTAATCACACACACTTACACAGCGGCTGAAGGTCGCAATGCCGGTGCGGTTGTGCTGGCGAGTTCCCGGAGTGTTCGAGACCGTTGGCATGGTGGCCTTCGTGGTTTCTACCGGACACGGGGCAGCTCGATCGAATCCTATGACGGCTCGAACGATTCGCTGAGTGGTTGGTCGGGTGGCGGCCAGATTGGCGGTCCACTGTGGACCAAGCACAATCTGAATTTCTTCTTTGACGCGGAGGGCTGGACAACTGAACAGCGCCGTTTGGCGACGACGTCGAATATCTTGACGATGGCTGAGAGGTCGGGGAATCTATCGGCTCTCGGGGTGCCGGTGGTAGACCCAACGACGGGCCAGAATTTCCCCAACGGGATCATTCCCCAAGATCGGCTGGATCCGTTGATGCAGAAATATCTCGATACGTTTCTGCCAGCGCCCAATGCGGGGGAAATGACATTCAATGGCAGATTAGATCTGCCG
>CAXWPK010000001.1:0-1323992 GCA_963667885.2 Bryobacterales bacterium
CGCCGTAATCGGATCGCACAGATCTACGAAGCGGAATTGGGCGACGCGATGGGCATCCGACTGCAGCAACTTCCAAGTGACGTTTACAGCGGGAGAAAGGATTTCGCGATTCTCCTCGACACCGATCACGGCGTATCGCGCGAATGTATTGAAGATGCACTGGCCGAGGAAGGCGTTGAGACGCGCAGGTACTTTGACCCGCCGCTGCATGAGCAGAGGCTGTATCGACAGTTCTACGAGCCTCAGCGAGAGCCGCTGACGGAGACGATGCGTGCCAGTCGGGACGTCATCTGTCTCCCGATCCACCGCGGGGTTACTGAGCGTGACGCCGAGCGGATTGCGAGTGTCGTCGGCAAGGCGGCGGTTCCGGTAACAGTCCAAGCTTAAGGATTCGCTCGGATCAGACAATGTGTGAAGTGAAGCCGGGTCGTGACCCAGGACTTCATCGCGAAGGAGGCGAACCCAGTTCCATGAATATACGACTCAGTCTTGCATTAACACTCGCTCTTACGGCAACACCGTTGTTGGGAGAATCACTCGGCACTCTGACCGCATCGGGCGATGTCTGGACTAACCAGATCGCAATACCCAGCGGCTCCAGCGTCTACGCCGGTGACCAGGTTAGGACCGATATGAACGGCGTTGCCGTGATCGGATCTGGACGAAGCAGGGTGGAAGTGAGGCCGAAGAGCCTTGTTACCCTACACGCCGGAGGGGTTGACCTCCACGAGGGCGCGGTAGGCTCGTCCGGGTCGACAGTGGACTTGAAAGAAGTCCGAGTTTCTTCTGCCGACGATACGGTCGACTCTTGGTTTGTTGTTTCCGAGGTCGACGGTCAAACTCTGGTGGCGGCGTATCGCGGGGACGCGGAGATACTCGCATCCAACGGAAACCGGACGATTGTTCCGGTTGGCTCTTTCGCCCTAGCAGCGTCTACACCACGGGCGGCCGATGGCTCCTCTTCCAAGAATGATGGGAAGGCAGCCAGTAATCAAGAAACCGCGCCAGCAGGTACGACAGGCAAGAAGGGTTGGAAGATCGGAAGCCTCAAGTCGACGAAGGGTGTCCTGATCGCGACCGGTGCTGCCGCTGCTGCCCTTACAGGCTTCGCAGTGGCTGGCAACGACGATCTGCGTGACCCAGCTGCCAGCCCCCGCTAGGCTAGACCGTCATATCTTGACGCGATCCAGTGACGACACGGTGACCCGAGCTTCATGTTTGGAGCTCGGGGCCGTTACGTTTACGTATAGGCCTTCCGGACGAAGCACTCGGATGGTGTCCCAGCCCAACTGATTCGGCGGCAAGAAGTCCTTCGCGGGATTGTCCGCGATGTAGACGAAGCCACCGACGGGTCCGAGTACACACTGAATGCGCTCGAAAGAAGCTGGATGAGGCTTCGCTTTACCTGGTCCTAGTTCGTCGGTTAAGAGCGCATACTTCAAGTAGTGAGTGAGATGTAATGCCTCGATCTTGGCTTTTTGAGACGTCGCAGGGCCGTCGGTGATGAGCCCCAACGGCATTCCCCGTAAGGCCGCCCTTTTTAGGAACCGATCGGCATCTGGATAGAGGCGAATCTCAGGCCGATGTGTGCGGTAGACGTGCACCAGCTGATCGACTGTGTCCCGCTGGGCAGAACCCCGCAGAGCCGTCAGGACGGAGTCAAATAGATGTCCGCGCTCACCAGAGAGAAATCGTTCCCAGCAATACTGACCGAAGTTGCTGATGCCTAGATGCTCAGCCACGTAGCTTCCGACGGCGTCGAATCCACTACGGACGTAGTCGGGCTCGGGATAGAGTGTATCGTCGAGGTCAAGTACGATGCCGAGGTCTCGGACGGCCATCCAACTATCCAACTGGCGGGATGAATACGGCCGCGTCGTAGCGCAGCATAGTGAGTCCGTGGGTCCAGTCATCGCGCAGCGGGTCGGATGCACCGATTATCTGCTGCGTGAAGGACGCGCCGGCGCGCTCTACGAGCGGGTAGCCGCCGCCGAAGCGCGGATTAATTTCGATCACCTTCATGCTGCCGGTGGTGTCGAGAAAGATCTGGACGTTTATGGGGCCACGGCAGCCAGGTAGGGCTCCTACGATCTGTTTGGCGAGTTGCATCAATCCGGCATGCTTCTCGGTTCGGCCCTTGGAGACCTCACCGGCTCGAACCTCTAGTCGACGACAAGGCACGGCACATTTCGCTTGGCCGTGCGCATCGGCCCAGACGTGAACTGTGTACTCAACGCCGGGTGCGACCCTCTCCACGACGATGTCGTCTTCTTGGAGAGCTTCGAGTTCGAGGGCACTGTCAATTCGTTTGACGCCGACGGATGCGCTGCCGCGTGCGGGCTTTGCGATGAGGGGCACAAAGTGTCTACGGCACTCGGCCAGAGCGGCTTTCAGGCAGAACTGGTCAACGGTGGGAAAGCCGTTGTCCCGAAGCCAGGGGTTCGTCTTTCGTTTGTCGGCAGTAATTTCGATCGTCTCCGCGCAGGACAGCCAGAGATGGGCTCCGCTGGCCTCGATTCGTTGGCGGTGCTCGGCGAGGACGGCTAGTTCGGTGTCGATCGTCGGCACGATCACGTCGACCTGATGCTTCTGGCAGGCCTCGATGAGTGCAGGAATGTAGTTCTGCTCTAAGCATCGAGGCAGCCTGAAAGTGGCGTCGGCGAAGTGCAGAGCGGGTGCGGTGTCGGTGGCGTCCGCTGCGAGAATCTTGCCCGACTGACCGAGACTAGCGAGAGCGGATCGGAAACATTCGATGAGTCCGACGCGTCGCCCGGCCGAGGAGATCAGTATGTTCAAGTGGCCTTCCTCGCGAGGGCCAAGCACCCGCCGGGAATGCGCCAGCGCTGCTCGCCGGACGATAGCCAATTGTCAGACCAGCGTAACGGCGCGAAGCCGAATGCGGCGACGGCCTTGACGGGTAGGTAGAGGGGCGTGAAGATGCGAGCAGCGAAGACCGCCGAGAATTCGACGATGATCCGGTAGAGTCCAGTCCCTGGACCGACTGCTGGTTCAAGAGCTTCGACAACGAGTCCCTCGCTCTCCAGCAGGGTCGCAAGGCCTTCGTTAGTGAATCGCCAATAGTCGGCAGGCACTGCGTGGTATCCGATGATGAACGGTGCTTGGAGATAAACAAGCCCACCGGGCTTGAGAACCCGCACGAGTTCAGCGAGGACTTTGCGTGGTTCTCGAACGTGTTCGAGTACCTCTTGGGACACGACGACGGAGAAGGAGCTGTCGGCGAACGGGAGGCTGATGGCAGATCCGACCGAGTCTGGTGCGGCACCCAAGTCGATGTCTAATCGCAGCATTTGGGGATGGAGGTCCGTTGAGCCACATCCGACGTTGAGTCCGGGGGCTCTGGAGCGTTCCATCTCAGCCAAGACTTCGTTAATAGCCCGTCGGACGGGAAGAGATCGGTTGTGACGAGCCCAGACGTGACTGACCCACCAACGGTAGAGGACGGACCGATCCATGTGGGGTAGATCGGTGGGTCACAGCCTGTGCTGTAGTGCTCCAAGATACGGCGGAGGAGTGGACGACTCCTGGGCCTCGACGCCGCGACCGGTGAGTACGATCACGATTGTCCGCAGGAGTATATGGACATCGAGTCCAAGGGTCCAATTTTCGGCGTACCACACGTCCATTTCTAAACGCTCTTCCCAGTCGACGCTGTTTCTGCCGTTGACTTGCGCCCAACCCGTAATGCCGGGCTTCACCAGGAAACGAGTTTTCTGTCGTGATGAGTAGCGGTCGAGGTACTCTCTCAACAAGGGTCGGGGGCCGACGAGGCTCATTTCTCCCCGGAGTACGCTCCAGAGTTGCGGAAGTTCGTCGAGGCTCCAGCGTCGAAGAAGTTTCCCAAGCGGCGTCACGCGGTGTTCATCTGACAAAAGGGAGCCGTCGGCAGTGCATTCGTTGGACATGGTCCGGAATTTCAGCACGCGGATGGATCGTTGAAGCAAGCCCGGGCGGTCTTGTCGGAACAATACGGGCTGGCCATGAATCACGGCGACGATCACCGCAACCAAAGCAATGAGTGGAATCAAGAGGAGGAGCAGTGCGCCTGACAGGACCATGTCTGCGGCCCTCTTGACCAATCGCTGTATCGGTAGACGGCGGAGTGCCGATTCCGCGAGTAGTCGACGGTAGATCAGTTGCTTTTCGGACCAGATAAGTCCCGGTTGAAACTCACGAATCACTCGGCCTCGGGCGCGGCGACCCATGCGGGTCGCGCACTGCGAATCATCGAGCAGGTCTCCGAGGGCCGCAGCGAGCCGTTGGCTATCGCCGACCGGTACGAGAACTCCGGTCCGGCCATCGAGGACGGCGTCGCTCATGCCGGTGCAGTTGGCGGCGACGATTGGTCGAGCCGCTGCGGCAGCCCCTAGGGCGACCAGAGGAAATCCTTCGCGATAGGAGGGCAGGGCGACGACATCGATTGCAGCGTAGAAGGGTGTAGCGTCGTCGACGAATCCTGTGCGCCGAATGGACAGATCGGACCGAATGAGCTGACGCGTACGCGCTGGCAGTGGGTCACCGCTCTCGAAATCCCCTACGAGGAGTAGCCCGGCATTTGGACGATTCTTCTTCAGCTGGACGAATGCGTCGACCAGTTCAACAATTCCCTTATCGCGGGTGAGTCGCCCGACGAAGCCGATTGTGTTGCCCTTCGACTGGCTGCGGGCAACCTCGGCGAATCGAGAGGCGTCGATCCCACCAGCGCTTCCAGGACCGGCAACGGTTCCTTGGTCGACTGGCACTACGCCGAGTGCTCGTGCTCGTCGGAGGAGACCACGGCTCACAGCGATGGTCTCACTAGCTATTCGGACGGATAGCCGCTCTGTTAAACGAAGTACGGCGCGCCGCCAGCCCCGTGCGGTCTCTAGCCGTAGGCCGTGCAGGGTATAGACCCTTGTTGGAACGCCAGCCAGCAGTCCAGCGATTCCGCCGAGCAGTCCAGCCTTGGGCGTGCCGCATTCGATCAAGTCGGGTTGCAGGCGGGACAACTCACGCCATAGTCGATAGAGAGATACTAGATCGCGCAGAGGGGCTACCTCGCGCTCGATTGGAATCCCGACGGTTGCGACACCTTCCTCCTGGCCGAAGCGATCGAGATCGGGACCGGGGGAGCTGATCAGAGTGACACGTACGCCGTCGGCTCTCCACATGCGTCCGTAGTCGGGATACATTCGTCGCGCGGCGAGGGACGATGTGAGTACGTGGACGAGGTGTAGGTGGTGGCTCACAACCTACTGATCGGCTGCGATAGCGAAGAGTCGTAGACGAATTCTGATGGGCTTCTGTTCTCAGTCGGTGGAGCCTGTAAGGTCGAGAAGCGCCGCCTCATCGATCACAGCGACTCCGAGCTTGTTTGCTTTGTCGAGTTTTGAGCCTGCCTTCTCACCGGACACAACGAAGTCGGTCTTCTTGCTGACGGAACTGGAAACTCGCCCGCCGCGAGCTTGAATGAGGTCTTTCGCTTCGTCGCGACTCAGGTTGGGGAATGTGCCGGTGAGGACGAAGGTTTTGCCCTTTAGGCTGGCGTCGCCTGCTGACTGGACCGCGTCGGGTATTTCGAATTGAAGGCCCGCCTCGCGGAGTTCAGCCAACATCTCGACGTTCCTGGGAGTGGCAAAGAAGTCGATCACCGCCTCAGCGATCTTGGGACCAACTTCATCGACCTGTTCGAGTTCTTCCGCGCTAGCGGCCTGTAGCTGCTCGATGCTGCCGAAGTGGTTTGCGAGCAGTTGAGCGGTTCTTTCGCCGACGTGACGGATGCCGATGGCGAAGATCACGCGAGAGAGAGGGACCTGCTTGGAATGCTCGATGTTGGCTATCGCATTCTCCGCGGATCGATCGGCCATTCTTTCGAGGCTGGCGATCTGCTCGGCAGTGAGGCTGTAGATGTCCGCGACGTTTCTTACGAGGGTGGCGTTGACCAGTTGCTCGACGAGTTGTTCGCCGACGCCCTCGATGTTCATGGCTCGGCGCGATGCGAAGTGCTCGATGGATTCCTTCAGGCGTGCGGGACAATTGACATTCACGCAGCGCTTGATCGCTTCGCCTTCCTCTCGCACCAGCGCCTCGGTGCAAACCGGGCAGTGGGTCGGCATCTGAAATGGTTGCCGGTTTTCTGGGCGGGAGAGGACGCGAATGACTTTAGGAATCACATCGCCGGAACGCTCTAGCAGGACGGTATCGCCAATAGCTAAATCGAGCCGGGCAATCTCATCTTCGTTGTGCAGAGTCGCGCGGGACACGGTGACACCGCCCACGAATACTGGTTTGAGGAGTGCACGTGGTGTCACGGCCCCGGTACGGCCAACTTGTACGTCGATGCCTTCCAGGATGGTCTGTTGCTGCTCGGCGGCGGGCTTAAACGCGATCGCCCAGCGCGGCGACTTTGCAGTCGCTCCGAGTTCTTGTTGGAGCGCTAATTCATCGACTTTGATGACCACGCCATCGATGGCGTAGGGGAGCGACTCCCGATTGGCAAAAGAGCGGCTGGAGAAGTCGAATACCTCCTCGACGCCCGCCAGTTGGACGCGGTTGGGGTTGACCTTGAATCCAAGTCGGGCTAGCAGTTCCAACATTTCCCAGTGGGTGGAGTACGTCGGTGGACCCTCTGGGTACAGCGCGTAGGCGAAGAAGTCGAGGCGTCTGGACGCGGTCACTTTGGAATCGAGGGTGCGCAAGGCGCCAGCCGCAGCATTACGAGGGTTGACGTAGGCAGGCTCGTCGTTCGCGATACGTGCAGAATTGACCTGCTCGAATGCGGTTTGAGGCATGACGACCTCGCCGCGTACCTCGAACCCGGACTGGAGCGATTCTTGGCTCAAGACGGCTGCGTCGATTTCAAGGGGTAGCGAGCGGATGGTACGGGCGTTGCTGGTGACGATTTCTCCGGTGGTGCCGTCGCCGCGGGTGAGGGCGAGGGCCAGGGTTCCATTTGCAAAGCGTACCGATAGCGACAGTCCGTCTAGTTTGAGCTCGCCGACATAGCTCAGAGTGTCGGTCGAGAGACGCTCGCGGGCACGACGGTCGAAGTCGCGGATCTCGTCCTCTGAGAAAGCATTGTCGAGGCTCATCATGGGCGCACTGTGTTCGGCTTTATCGACACCTTCGCGAGGTGCTCCTCCGACACGCTGCGAGGGAGAAGAGGCCGTGACGAGTTCGGGGTGCGTGCGCTCCAACGACTGAAGCCTCCGCATCAGCACGTCGTACTCGCTATCGCTGATTTCTGGCCGGTCGAGGACGTAGTAGAGATGCTCGTGCCTGCGGATCTCCTGCCGTAGCTCGGAGATCTCCTTTTCTGGCGACGCCGGGTCAGCGGTCATAAGCGAATTATGATAGGTTTTGGCTCAATCGCGATATGAGAGGGCCGCGGTGATTTTCAATCCCGCAGCGGGCAGAACGTTTTTCCGGAAGCCACAACCGGTCGACGCGGTTGCCGACGCTTTGAGAAGGCACATCAGCGAGGTTGTGCTGATGCCCACAACGACCGACCGACGTGCCGCTGAATTAGCCCAAGCGGCGCTGGATCGTGGATTTGATCTGATCGCTCCTCTTGGCGGCGATGGCACGATCAACGAGGCGCTCCAGTCCGTCGCAGATTCGGATGCAGCGTTGCTGCCGCTTCCCCGTGGAACGGCCAATGTCCTGGCACACGAGACCGGGCTCGCCCTGGACCCGGTTCGGGTCGCCACTTCTCTTCCGTCGCTTGAGGAGCGTTCGGTGCGTTTAGGGACTGTTGAGTTTTCGGATGAGGGCACACGACGGCTGTTTCTCTTGATGTGCGGTGCCGGCATTGACGCCAACGCTGTCTATGATCTGAACCCCACGCTCAAGAACCGATTCGGCATTGTTGCGTATGTCTGGAGCGGTGTGCGGCAGGTATTCCGCCCTCTAAAACCGATGAAGGTGAGATGGGGTGGTACGGATACAGCAGCAGGCATGGTCGTGATCGCCAAGAGCAAGCTCTATGGAGGCGGGCTCACGATGGCTCCTGATGCGCACCTGTTGGCGGACCATTTCGACGTGGTGTGCTTTGAGTCGACTACGGCGCTGAACTATCCCTGGTACCTGGCGGCGATACTGACCCGAACTATGAATTGGGTCAAGAACCTTAGTCGCCGGCAGCTTGGGACGGTTGAAGTATCTAGCTCTGGGGAGGAGAAGCTTCCGGTGCAGTTGGACGGGGAGTTAGTCGGATCGCTACCCATCCGGGTTGAGATGGGGCCGGAGAAACTGAGACTACTGGCTCCACCGGAGTATTGGGCGCGGCTTGGATAACCTGACGCATTCGCTGGTGGGCCTGCTGATCGCGCGAATAGCACCTCAGCGGGAGTTTCCCCAGGCTGCCGCCATCTGTGTGGTCGCGGCCAATATACCGGATCTCGACATTGTGACGGTCGTTAGCCCAGCGGTGTATCTCACCTATCACCGACACCTGACACATTCGCTCGTAGCCATCCCGGCGATGGCCGCGCTAGCGGTGATTCTCGTCGGTGCATGGAATCGGCTGCGTGCAAACCGCGTGAGTCACGACCACCCGAGATGGTTCGTTCGCTCGTGGGGGCTGGCATTGCTGGCAGCGGGCTCTCATGTGGCGCTGGATATGACGAACTCGTATGGGGTACGCCTGTGGTTGCCGTTCTCGAATGAATGGTCGAGTTGGGATCTCTTTTTCGTCATTGACCCGATCATCTGGCTGATTCTGGCTGTTACAGCGTTAGTCCCTTGGGTACTTGGGTGGAAGAGACTCACGGCGGTGTGCGGCTTAGCGATGCTTGTCCTTTACGCTTCGCTCACGTTACGGATAAAGGCGGACTTGGCACCTCGCGTCGTTGCGTCGGCGGTCGCGCACGAGAGTCTTGTCGAATGGCATCTGTTTCCGTCCCCGTGGACTCCGTGGGACTGGAATGCCCATCTGCGGACTGAAGCGGGCGAATCCACGACGCAGTGGGATGCGTCGATCTCAGAACCTCCGGCACCCATGGCCTTCTCGCCCGTCGAGCCAGTGCTTGTCGAGCAGGTCCTGGCAATGCCATTGGGGCGTGCGTATTACGACTTTGCACTCTACCCGGTGTTTGTGATGGAGGGCGATGACGCGGTCAGGCTGGGCGACTATCGATTCGTCCGCAATGGGGAGCTAGTATTTTCGTGTCGGTTTGAGTTGGACGCTGCGGGGCGAGTCAAGAACTCGGCGTTTGTATTCTAGATTGCTCCGCTCCGCACGCGATTAGAAGACCAACGATCAACGAGGAAGAAGATCACGATCAATACGAGTCCGGCGGCGGCGGCTTGCCACGCGTTCTCCCTGAGGAGATCTGTGGTGCGCTCGCCGTACCTCAACGCGAGGGCTGCTTCTCCAAAGTAGCGGATTCCCCGACCGATGGTGGCCGCGACAATAAATGGGACTAGCCCCATCTGAAACACACCCGCTGCTATGACGAAAACCTTGGTGGGCAGCGGCAGAGGAATCATCATCGGCGGAATGACCGCGGAAGCTCCATACTTTCGCGTGAGGGCTTCGAGACGATCCATACCGTGCTGAGAAACCCGCTTCGCGAGCATGGCTCGCCCCCCACGGCGCGCGAGGGAGTAGAGAATCAGTGAACCAGCGACGGAGCCGATAACGGCCAGGCTAGCGGCCAACCAAGCGGTTGAGGGGAACGCGATGACTTGGGCAATCAGAAGGGCGTCCACCCCCTGTGGCATGGGGATGAAGGCCGAGTCGCCGAACGCAACGAGTAGAAGGCCCCACGGTCCGAGAGTCGTGACGATCCCAGTGAGCCACTGTCCGAATTCTTTCATTCTGTTAGTTGGTTTTGTCTTTCGCTGAACAGAGGTCGTCTAGGCGACAGGCGTCGCACTTGGGTTTGCGAGCAACGCAAACCTGACGACCATGATGGATGATCTGATGCGAAAACAGCACCCATCGCTTTTTCGGAACGATGTCGATCAGGTCTCGCTCAATCTTCTTGGGGTCTGTCGCGGTGGTCAGGCCCAGGCGGTTCGAGATTCTCGATACGTGAGTGTCGACGACTACGCCGCGAGCGATGCCGAAACCGGAGCCTAGAACCACGTTGGCGGTCTTGCGGGCAACGCCGGGAAGTGTAAGGAGCGCTTCCATGTTTCGGGGAACTTCTCCGTTGTAATGGTCAACAATGCCCTTGGCTGCGCCGATCAGGTTCTTAGCCTTGTTGCGAAAGAAACCAGTGGTCCGAACGAGTTGCTCCACCTCGGGCTGGGTCGCGACGGCTAGGTCTTGCACCGTTGGGTAAGCGGCGAATAAGTCAGGCGTAACGATGTTTACGCGGACGTCGGTGCACTGCGCGGAAAGGATCGTTGCGGCCAGCAACTGCCACGGGCTCGAATGATCAAGTGCACAGACCACGTCTGGATAGTCTTGATTGAGTCGACGGAGGATGAGCCGCACTCGGCGGGTTTCGTCGATGCTGCTCTGGGTTTTGCCACGCGGCATCTAACCCATCTTCTCTCACTCAGACCATCGGGAATAGGATGGAGCCTAGCCAGGCGCAAAGAAAACCGGTTGTTCCCATCACAGACAAGGCAACACTCTTCGTTTTGAGGGCCTCCATTTCGGTCAGGCCGGTCATCGTGCGGTAAACCCAGAAGCCGCTGTCATTCATCCAACCGCCCGTGATCGATCCGCCGCCGGTTGCCATAAGCAGATAGACGGGGTTGTACGCGGGAGGTGACTGGAGAATGATCGGTGCCAAGATTGCCGACACCGTTATCATCGCGACTGTCGCCGATCCCTGAGCGATTCGCAGCATGACGCCCGTACCGTAACCGAGTACCAACAACGAGATTCCTTGGGCACTAGCGAACTCGCTAAGAACGTCACCGACTCCAGCGACAACGAGCATTCCACCGAACGCACCGCCACCAGAAGTGATTAGAATGATCAGTCCGGCATCCTTGATGGCTTTCTCGGCTGGTGAAGCCAACTCGCGCAGGCCGTAGCCCTTTTGCCGCGCCAAGACCCACAGCGCGCAAGCCGCGGATAGGATCAGCGCAACGTTGGCGTTGCCCCAAAAGGCCACCTGTTGTGCGAACGCAGATCCCTCGAAGAATGTGTTCGCGACGGTGTTACCCGTGATCAGTGCGACCGGAAGCACGATGGGCAGCATGGAAAGGCCGAAGCTTGGCAGTTCGCTCTCCGGGCGAGCGGCGATTTCTTCCAGCTCAGCCAGCGAAGCACCGGGGGCCTCGCGGATCTCGATGTTTAGACGACGATCGATCCAGGCACCGTACGCGAATGCGGCAAGCGCCGAAGGGACGGAGATGATCAAACCGACGATGATCACCAGTCCGATGTCGATGTCGAGCGTGACGGCCATCGCTAGCGGACCAGGCGTAGGCGGTACGAATACGTGGGTGGCGACGCCACCGGCTCCGATCGCCACGGCGTTCAAGACATACCGCTTGCCTCCGTTGCGAATGGTCATCGCACGCGCAAGCGGAATCAGCAGGTAGAAGACCGTGTCGTGAAAGACCGGGATGCTGAGGATGTAGCCACTGATGAGCATCGAGACGGAGGAATACTTGTCTCCCAACCAACGGATGAACGCTCGCGTTATTTTGTCCGCCGCACCACTTTCCATTAGGGAGTAGCCGATCAAGGCCGCCATCGCGATGGCGATGGTGATTCGCCCAGCTACGCTGCCAAAGCGTGTTGTGACCTCGGTGATCACACTGCCGAGGGGTACGTTGGGTGACAGAACGCCGATGAGGATGGCGGAGAGGATCAACGACACAAAGGCGTTGATTTTGAACCGAATGATCAGTAGGAAGACCGCAATAACGGCAATGAGGAAGATGGCTAACGGATGCATTAGATTGGAACCGCCCAACGAGTGGAACGGCCATGATACACGAGCAGGCTATTACGTGCGCAACGTGAACCACATCAATGCCTCGGCGGAGGAAGCCAAGGGGGTCTGACGGTGTTTCTAGAGAAAGCGAGGGAGGCCTAGAGAACCCTTAGGTCGCCAGCGTCATCTAGCTCGAAGAAAACGAACTCGGCCGGATCACCGACTTCGAGAAATCCTGACCGCTCGTCGAGGCCGATGGCTCGGGCCGCGTTGACGCTGGCCATTCTCACTGCGTGCTCCAGACTGATTCCGGCGAACTTCATCACGTTGGCTACGGCTCGATCCATGGTCAATGACGAACCGGCGAGTCGACCGTTCGCGAGCTGCACCCTACCATCGGCAAACAACTCTACATTGAGTGACCCGAGTCGGTGCGGCCCCGGCGCGCAACCGGCTGGGGCTACGGCGTCGGTCACGAGAACAGAGCGAGCCAGGCCCTTCGTACGAACGGCAATTCGAACAAAGTCGGCGGTCAGGTGAATGCCGTCGACGATCAGGCCCGCATAGAGCTTATCTTCGGCCATCTGCCGCAGAATGTAGCTGTCGTTCTTGTTGAGGGTCGCATGCGCACCGTTTCCGAGATGGGTACTCATCGTGACACCGGCCGAGACCGCGTCGTCGATCTGCTGTGTGCTTGCGCCGGTATGGCCGATGGAGACAGTGACGCCCGAGTCCACGGCGTGCTCGATGAGCTCTAAGGCGCCGGGAGATTCGGGTGCGAGAGTCAGCAAGCGGATTTGACCTTCGGCGGCCTCTTGCAATTTCTCGAAATCGTCGACAGAGGCGGGCCGCACATGTTCGATGGGGTGTGCGCCGCGTGGGCCATCATCTGGTGAAATCCAAGGGCCCTCCACGTGAAACCCGGCGATCTCAGACATTGATTGCTTTGCTACGACGAGGTTGGCGAAGCAGGCAGCCATTTGGTCTAGGTCACCCGTGATGACGGTGGGCAGCAGACGGGTGACACCGGATTTTCGCTGAGCTTCGATCGACCGTGCGATCTCTTCGATCGGCGTCGTTGGTGAGTTGTAATCGACCCCGGCGTAGCCATTGACCTGGAGATCGATCCAGCCCGGTGAAATCCATCGCGATTCGGAATGCTCAGGTGCGGGCTCAACGTTGGTGATGACGCCGTCACTTACCGCGACTCGTATCGGCTCGCCGGAAACTGGAGACAGACCGTGATATGTCGTGCTAGATTGCAACTTCTGCTTTCCCCTCGCTGCGATTGCGGAGTCTATAGTTTCGGGACACAGACCCAGCAATGCAAGTAACGATCAATGGCCGGAGCATCGGCTACTCTTCGGACGGTGCGGGAGTACCGCTTCTGCTGATGCACGGGTTCCCTTTGAATCGCTCCATGTTCGACGCGCAGGTGGCTGAGTTGTCGAAGGCGGCTCGCGTCGTGACGTTCGACGTTCCGGGGCTCGGTGAGTCCGAGCCGGGGCCAGTGACCATGGACGGCATTGCCGACGTGGCTGCTGGATTGATGGATGAGCTGGGTATTGAGGCTGCTGTTGTTGGCGGAGTCTCGATGGGTGGATACGCATCGTTTGAGTTTGCACGGCGGTATCCGGAACGACTTCGAGGCCTCATATTGGCCGACACCCGCCCTGCTGCTGATACCCCCGAGGGTGTGGCGGCCCGGAATGTCGCGATCGAGTTCGTGACGAAGTACGGTGTGGCGGAATGGGGGAAGGTTGCGCTTCCGAAGTTCGTTGGTTCAACAACCAAGAAGGCGCGCCCGGAGGTCGTCGACAGTGTACGCCGAATGATCGAGTTGGCCTCGCCAATGGTTGTGACGGTGTTGTTGAAGGCACTTGCTAGCCGGACGGACAATCAGGACCTGCTGGCTGGCATCAAGGTACCGACACTCGTTGTCTGCGGAGCCGAGGACGAGATCACGCCCGCAGGTGAGGCGCGAGACTGGGCTGCCCGAATACCAAGGTCTGAATTCGTCGAGATTCCTGCTGCGGGCCATTTGGCCAACATCGAGAGGCCTGCCGCCTTCAACGAGGCTGTGTCTGGGTTCTTGGAGAGATTGACGGCCTAACTGCCTTCTGTGAGAAGTCTCATCGCGTCCGGCACAATCTTCTGGGCCACGTCGGGCTCTTCGCCGTGATAGTAGCCCCGGACATTGCCTTCTCGGTCAATCAAGGCGAAGCGCGTGCTGTGAGTGATGATGCCGGGGCCAGGTGTGCCGTCGGGTGAGATGGCACCGTCACTAACAGCAAGTTTGAAGCCTCCGAGAATGAGATCGTATATCGCCTGCTTCTCACCTGTGAGAAACGTCCAGCGATCGAAGTCCGCGTGGAACGTCTCGCCGTACTCAGCTAGCACCTCAGGAGTGTCGTGTTCGGGGTCGACACTGAACGAAACCAACGGAATGTCGAGATTCTCATCGGCGAGGTATCGCTGGACTTTGGCCATGTGCGACGTCAGCAGAGGGCAGGGACCTGCACAGTTGGTGAAGACAAAATTCGCAATCCAGACCTTCCCGTCGAAATCCTTGAGGCTGACCGTTCGTCCATCTTGAGCGGTTAGTTCGAACGCCGGAACGCCGGAGAATGACGGCAATGGCTCAGCCTGTTGGCAGCCTACCGCAGTTAAAACGAACAGAGTGAGAACGGTGCGCAGAAACACGATTCCATCTTAGGAGGTCAGGGGTGATTGACGATCGCCTTGACGCAGTCTCGCGTGCTGGCCGCATCAAACGCGGCTGGCAAATCATCAGCTTCGAATCGATGGGTGATCATCTGGGCGCCCAATGTGTTTAGTTGTGGGTCCGACGCTAGAAGTTCGATCGCTGCATCGAAATCGCCGCACCTAGAACTGCTGAGTCGGAGATTCTTTTGTCGCAGATGTGCCAGCAGATAGATGTTTTCTGGAGCCGGGCCTTTGTAGAAGATGGTTCCAGTCGGTCGTACGGGAGAGCATTCCCCTGTACCCGGAGGGCGAATGGCCTCGACGAGGCGCTGGCGTGAGTCTACGACGACGGCATCCACTCGGGGTAGACCTGGCAGGGGTTCTTTCTGGAGAATCTGAAGCAATTTGGCTGGTGTTTCGGCCCGTATAACGTCGGTTGCGCTCTCCAGCCAGGTCGGAGGCTCGCCATCGGCAACCCAGCCTACGACGAGGGAATCGCGTTGGTCAGAAAGAGAGACGGCGAGCAGCCGATCCTCGGTGAATAGTTCCAACGCTAGCTCGTCGACCACGAACTCGGTGAGGTGTTCGATGCCTCCGGCTGGCTGTCCGCTGGTCGACTTGAGATGCAGTTCGCGGGTGACAGAGGCAAGGGCGACATCGAATCCGGCTGGCGTACCCGTGCAGTCAATCACAACCTCGAAACTCGATTCGGGACAGAAGTTACTGACGTCGACGGACCTATCGGCACCCAGTTCCTCGGCCAGGGCCAGGAGTTCGGGGCGGCGGGCGAGAGCGACTATCTCGAAATCAGCGTCTGACGTCTGACGCTCGGCTCGCAAAGCTGCGATGACCAACATGCCGAGCTTGCGCGGCCCCAGGACAGCCACGCGATCACGGGCCCGAATATCAAGGGATCTGGCGGCGTGAAGGGCCGCAGCCAGAGGCTCGACGAGAACGGCGTTATCCAAAGAGACCTCAGCTGGGATGGGGCGTAGGGCACCGATCGGCGCAAGGACCCAGGCCCCAAAACCACCAGGCAGTCCGTTGATGCCTAGGACGAGGCGTTCAGGGCAATGATTTGGCAGACCCCCGAGACAGAACGGACAGTCGGTTTCGATCTGCCGTGCATGGTGCGACGCGTTGATGTCTACGGCAAAGCGATTGCCAGTCTGATCGGTGGCGATGACTTCGTGGCCTGTAACCTGCGGCAGTGGAAACGGGAGGAATCGTCGAGCCAGGTCAGTCGAGCAGATGCCGCAGACGAGGCTACGGACGAGCCGGTATCCGCCGTCGAGGGTTAGATGGTTGGTGCCGTTGCGGAGCACGGACCATCCATCGTTTTCGTCACCGTCGAAAGTAAGACGTATCGGCTGAAGGGCGCCCTCTGAGGTGTACTCGAACGCTTCGAATTCGATGTGCAATATCTATTCGCCGATGGGGATTTCGATGCGATCAGCCAGTTCTTCCATCAGCATGAGTACGAGTGCTCGTTGCGGATCGACCGCCTCTCCGTCCGCCTGTTCAGGTTCGTGTATGGCGATCCAGGCGTCCAAGAATTCGAGGATTGGTTTCTCAACCGCCGCCGCCTGCTTGTCGTCAAGCTCGGCCCCGGAGCTAAGAATCGCCTCGCGTAATAACTCTGAGAACTTCACGACTTCAGTTGTACCGCGTGGCCGCGCTAAGTGTTAGATAATCTTAGCTGGACACTCGGATGTCCGGGCACAAGCGCCTATCGCAGAGGAGACCTGTCGATGTTGATCAAGAAACCCAAAGGATGGGAAATCCCAGAACGCGAGGCAACTCCGGAATCGGTCTATTTCGGACGTCGGAAGTTGATCAAGGGAATGGGGTTCCTCGGCATGCACGCGTTGGCCGACCAGGCGATGGCCGCGGTTGCTCCGGATCTTTACCCGGCTGAGCGCAATACGCGGTACACGTTGGACCGACCGATTACACCTGAGTCGGCTGCTACCGGCTACAACAACTTCTACGAGTTCACGCTCGATAAGCCGCGGGTCAAGGATCTCGTGGGCCGCTTCGAGACCGAGCCCTGGAAGGTCGAGGTCAAGGGTCTGGTCAATAAGCCGACGACCTATGACATTGATGACCTGGTGCGCAAGTTCCCGTTGGAAGAGCGACTGTACCGCTTCCGCTGCGTGGAGCGCTGGGCGATGGCGGTGCCTTGGACTGGCTTTCAACTTTCGCACCTGATCAAAGACGTAGACCCGAAACCTGAAGCGAAGTACATCCGCATGGTGACCGTGATGCGGCCCGAGCAGATGCCCGGAATCGAAAGTCAACCACACTACCCTTGGCCATACTTCGAGGCGCTTGAGATGAAAGAGGCGATGAATGAGCTGACACTCTTCGTCACCGGCATCTATGGCAAGCCCGTTCCGCCACAGAATGGAGCGCCGATTCGGTTGATTACTCCATGGAAGTACGGGCTGAAGTGCATCAAATCAGTTGTCGAGATCGAGTTTACCGACAAGCGTCCTCCAACACTCTGGAACCAGATCGGGGCCAGGGAATACGGCTGGTATTCCAACGTCAACCCGAATCGGCCGCACCCACGCTGGTCGCAAGAACAGGATCGGCTACTCCCGAATGGAGAGCTGCGGGACACCATGATCTACAACGGCTACGAAGAGTTCGTCGGGTCGATGTACACCGGTAGGGAGTTTTAGCCCTGACTGCGCGGCAGATACTCGCGGAGGCACGGCAGGCACGCGAACGCATCTCCGCGACGATCGCTCCCACGCCTCTGCTACGGAGTCATTTGCTCTCAGAGCGGCTTGGGCGGGATATCTATCTCAAGCTCGAATCGCGGAACCCAACCGGTTCGTTCAAGGTCAGGCCCGCTCTCAACGCCGTGCTTGCCGATATCGATCAAGCCCGGCAAAAGGGCATCGTTACATCTTCATCGGGCAATTTCGCGCAGGCAGTAGCTTGGGTCGCGCACAAACTTGAACTTAGCGCTCAGATCGTGATGATGCGGGGAGCGTCAGCTTACAAGCGCGAGCGAACCGAAGCTCTAGGGGCGGATGTTGTGCTGTGCGATGACTCGTACGCCTCCCGTTGGGACACGACGTTTCAGATCGAGCGCGAATCGGGACGACTGCTTTTGCTCCCGTACGATGCCGTCAATACGATCGCTGGAGACGGCACGATTGGCCTGGAGTTGTTGGACCAGCTGGAAGGTGACTTCACGGTGGTGTGCCCGGTGAGCGGTGGGGGATTGATATCTGGTATCGCTTCGGTTGTGAGGACTGAGCGTCCGGGGTGTAACGTGTTCGGTGTTCAGCCAGAGCTGAACCCTTCAATGAAACGGTCAATGGAGCAGGGAAGGCCGACCGAGGTGGATCCCGGACCCTCATTGGCGGACGCTCTGACGGTGGCTAAGCCAGGTGAGCTGACGTTTGCGCTTGTGGAGGCGCTGGTGGACGACATCCTGCTGGTCTCCGAGGACCAGATCAAGGCCGCCGTTCGGTTCCTTTGGGATAGTGAAAAGTTGGTGGGTGAGCCAGGTGGCGCGGTGCCGATCGCAGCGGGGCTGAATGAGCAAATCCCGGGCAGCGGACCGGTCGTACTGATCTTGAGCGGAGGAAACCTGTCGCTCAGTGGATTCGCCGACTAGGTTTAACCGACCGCGGAAGAGTGTCTAGCCGATGGGATCGCTGCAGGGGAGACGTTCATCGCCGGAATTGTCGGCCAATCCCGGAGCAAGTTGTTGTACTCTTGCTGGGTTCGTTCGTTCAACGAATGCTCTACCAGCAGGACGCCCCAGAGTACGCATACGAGAAGACCAATGACCGCCAGGCCTTGATTGGTTAACTCGAAGAACTTCATGCATCTAGATAAGGCATTTGAATCGCCATTCTCGATGCGCTTGTGGACTCGTTTTTTCAACCACTTAGAAGGGTCCTACTAGGTTTCGGCGGAAAAGTTCTTGCGGGCTCGGATACGTGTAATTTTTTTCCTATGCCGTGTCGTCTAACGCGTATCGCCTGCCACTCGGATCTCGGCCTCGAATTCGTATGACCACTCGTATTTGCTCGCTCCTACTCAGTGCCGTTCTGTTCTCCACTACGCAGTTGCAGGGGCAAGGAGGGCCTCTCGGCGCCGAAGTGAATAACTTTCTGGTGGTGCGGACCCAGCCGAGTGTGGTCTTCGCTGCCACGGGCGGTGGGGTATTTCGCAGCACCGATGGGGGTCGCACCTGGTCGGACCGCAGCGCTGGATTGCCAGCCGTTGCGGCCCACGATGTTGACGGGCCAAGCTGGCGGCTCTACGCAGGGCTTGGAGGTGGGGAAGGTGTTTGGCGGTCGGTGAACGGTGGCTTGTGGGTAGAGACGACCGACGTGTTTGGCGGGCTCGATGTCTTTGCAATTGCAGTCCACCCAGAAAATCCGATGCTGGTGCTCGCGTCGACTAGCGCGGGAATTTACAGAAGTACCAACGGCGGCGAGTCGTGGGTCGAGCCGGGTGGTGCGTTACCAGACACGGGAATCTCAGACATGAAGTTCTCACCATCCGATTACGATCGCATTGTGGCAGCTGGACTCACTCGTATCTACGACAGCGCTGATGCAGGTGTTACGTGGACTACGACAAGGCTAGATGCATCGGTGAGACGTGTCGAGTTTGACCTCAGCACCCCGGAGCGCTACTACGTTGCAACTGATTTCGGGTTGGCCGTGCGCCATAGCCCAGATTCCGACCTCCAATTAGTTGAAGCACTGGGGCCTGTACAGACCGGGCGGAAGGGTAACAGGTTAGACCGGGCGGATAGGTAACACCATGGCGAGATGCCATGGAAGGAGACCTATCCGATGGAAGAACGCAAGAGATTCATTGAAGACTGGCTGCGAGCGGGGGCGGCGACGAACGTGGCGGCGCTGTGTCGACTCTACGGGATCAGCCGCAGGACCGGATACAAGTGGTTAGAACGCTTCCGTCAAGGCGGTTGGCCAGAGCTGGAAGACCGCTCGCACGCGGCACACCGTCAGCCCGGTCGGATACCCGAGTCGGTCGAGCGACGAGTGATAGAAGCGCGTCGGCAGCATCCGAGTTGGGGGCCGAAGAAGCTCAGGGCCTGGCTGGAGTCGAAAGAGTCACAGACAAGCTGGCCAGCGGCGTCGACGATCGGCGACGCGCTGAAGCGAGCCGGACTCGTTCGCGGGCGCAAGCGGATGCGGCGACTGGCCGAAGCGGCACCCAGTCCGTTGCGCGAACCCGAAGCGCCCAACGACCTCTGGACGATCGACTACAAGGGGCAGTTTCGCACCGGCGACGGCGTGCTGTGTTATCCGCTAACGGTCGTCGACGGATATAGTCGTTTCCTGCTCAACTGCACCGCACACGTGGGCACATCCTACGCCGAGGCCCGCCGAGGCTTGGAGCGGTTGTTTCTGGAGCGCGGGCTGCCACGAAGGATACGCTCAGACAACGGTTCGCCGTTCGCCTCCATCGGCACCGGACGCTTGAGCCGGTTGAACGTCTGGTGGCTGAAGCTGGGCATTGCGGTGGAGCGCATCGAGCCGGGCAAGCCGCAGCAGAACGGTCGCCACGAGCGGCTACACCGCACGCTCAAAGCCGAGACAGTGAGACCTCCGGCTGGCGATCGTCGCCGACAGCAGCGCCGCTTCGACCTCTTTCGTCATGAATACAACCAAGAACGTCCGCATGAAGCGTTGAGACAGCGGCCCCCGGCGGCGTTCTATGCACCAGCAACACGCGCCTATCCCAGCGAGCTTGCTGATCTGGATTACCCGGGGCACTGGGAGCGCCGACGAGTGCGCCACGACGGACGCATCAAGTTCCTCGGCGAGAAGTACTTCCTGAGTGAAGCGTTGGCTCGCGAGTTGGTCGGGCTAGTCGAAGTGGACGAAGCCATTTGGCAGATCTGGTTCGGTCCGGTGGAACTCGCCTTGTTCGACGCCGCCAACCGCGTACTGTGGCCGCTCGGCTCGGCAGTCAGTGGCCCCCGCGGGGGCCACTGACCACCGCCTATACTGTTACCCATCCGTCCGGTTTAGAGTGTTACCTATCAGACCGGTCGTTCAGGCCCACCCCCATCTCGACCATTCTTGTCGACCCTACAGATTCGGACCGTTTATACGCCTTTACTGATTTCCTTGGATTAGTCATTAGCGAGGACCGAGGCGATAGTTGGTTCTTTCTTAGCGAAGGTCTCCCAACTGGCCTAACCCTTGCCGCCGCCGCACTTCCCACGGAGCCGGGGCACTTGATCGCTGGCTTTAACGGCACCGGAGTGTTTGCGACAGAAGATCAAGGCCTGAACTGGATCTTGAGTTCTGAGGGGATGAATGCAGCCACCGTTCGCGCGATCGCGGTCAGTCCGATGGACGATGAAACGGTGTGGACTGCCTTGGACAGTGGCGGACTCTTCAAGTCAACGGATCGGGGTGAGACGTGGATGGAGTCACGGGCAGGTTTTCTGAACCGTGGGTCCGTGACGTTCGAAGTCGACCCGCAGGATCCGAACAGGTTGTACGTGGGCTCAGTTGACCCAAGCAATTTTACGACGGGTGGCTTAGCCCGATCGGAAGATGGTGGGTCCAGTTGGACGCAGGTTCCGAGTTCGAGAGACTATCGGGCACTAGCGGTGAATCCGACGGATGGCCGATTCGTACTCGCGGGAGGGACATCGAATTTCTTTCGGGGGAGAGACGGCTTTATTTGGTCGCAGGACTACGGTGAGACATTTAGCTTCAGTTTCTTTCGGGAATTTGCAGCGTACAACGTTCTGGATCTGACGTATGACACGTCGAATCCTGCGACGGTTTGGACAATCGCGAACACTGTTGGAGTATGGTCCATTTGGTCGAGTGGGAACGGCGGTGTCTCCTATTTCGGTCCTTTCTTTTCGTCACCTGTTCCATATTTACATGTCGAGGTGGACCCGACGGACTCAGAGCGAGTCTACTTAACGACGGATGGTGCGGGTTTTATTCGCTCTATACCGGGCGAGAGCTTTCGGGGGGCCAACGAAGGTTTGCCCAATGGGGGTCTGGTCTCAGTGCTCTCGCTCGCGATATCTCCCGATACTCCTTCGAACCTGCTGATCGCCACTAATTTCGGAGTGTTCCGCAGTTCAAACCACGGCGGCAATTGGGAGTTGACGGAGGTCGGCCTTCCCGCCCGCGGAGTCCGGCAGGTGATTTTCGGAACAGGTGGCACCGCTTATGCGGCCACTAGAAGCACCGGCCTGTACGTGAGCACCGACAGTGGCATGACGTGGAGCCCAACGGGCTCTACGCCGCTGACGGAAGCGGGCATCGTCCACGGAGCCAATTTCCGCCGAGGGTCGCTGGCACCTGGTCAGATCGGTTCGATCTTTGGAGGCCCGTTTACTGACCTGCTGGAGTTGGCGACTGCGATTCCGCTCCCAACCAGTCTGGCGGGGGTTGTCGTCAAGGTCATGGACGCCGCTGGTAGCGAACGGGAAGCCGCTCTATTCTTTGCCAGTCCTGGACAGGTCAACTTCGAGGTACCGGGAGCTTCCGTTCCTGGGGCAGGCACGCTGACAGTTTGTTTCAAAGACGGATCTGAGGCCTCGGTCCCCATTGAGATAGCAGCAGTCAACCCCGGACTCTTTGCAAGTGCAGGAACCGGCGAGGGCCCTGCGGCTGCCAGTGCCGTCCGTATCGGTCCCGGCGGAGAGCAGACACCGGTGACGGTGACAAACTTTGTCGACGGCGAGCATCGTACGGTTCCGATTGCAGTAGGGGACGGCCAAGACCCGATCGTTCTGGTGCTATTTGGCTCGGGAATGCGAGGCTTCTCATCGGTCCAGGCATTTGTAGATGGCCAAGAGGTCGTTGTATTCGCACTCGTCGCGCAATCAGTGTTTGTTGGACTTGACCAGGTGAACATCGATTTACCAGAGTCTTTGGCCGGTGCCGGTGTGGTCGAGGTCTATCTGCTTGTCGACGGTGTTCGCACCAATTCGGTCCTCGTCGAGGTCGAGTGAACAGCGCCGGCTGGCTCAAATTCGGCTCCAGTTCGTCGTCCGCGCTTGACCCCGAAGTCGGCACGCCATAAGATTTAATTTAGGCATGCCTAAATTAGCGCGCACGAGGTGTCCGTTTGTCTGAAGCGATCGACGACTATCTCAAGGCAATCTTCGAGCTTGCCGAAGGCGGTGGTCGAGCCAGTACGGCTGCGATCGCAAAGCAACTGAACGTTGCTCCGGCATCGGTGACGGGAATGCTGAAGAAGCTGGCGGAGAAAGACCCTCCGTGGGTGGCCTACGAGAAGCATCAGGGCGCAAGCCTCTCCCCTCGCGGACGCGCCAGAGCACTGGAGGTCATTCGGCATCACCGTTTGATCGAGAAATTCCTACACGACTCCCTCGGTTATCGCTGGGACGAGGTTCATGACGAGGCCGAAAAGTTGGAGCACGCAATATCCGAGCAGTTCGAGGACCGAATCGCGGCACAGTTGGGCGATCCGACGGTGGATCCGCACGGGCATGTCATCCCTCGAAAAGACGGAACCGTACCGGAGCGTCCGGAGCGGGCCTTATTGGACCTGCCGACCGGTGATGCCGCCCGGGTTGCTCGCGTATCCGACCGCGACCCTGACATCCTGCGCTATCTCTCGTCTCTGGGCATCAAGCCTGGCGTCGAGCTTCGGTTGGTCGAGAAAGGGCCGTTCGATGGCCCCCTCATGTTGCAAGTCGGTGACACCGCCAACGTTCACGCGCTTGGCGTAAAGGTTTGTGCCGAGATTCACGTAGCGGTTACACCCACCGTCGACTCACCTGCTCAGGAGGAACTGGGCGTCGATGCCTAACATACTCATTCCTTGGATGATCTTCCTGCTATTCGCGGTCTGGGTCATTTGGCCGCGCGTGGGCCTCGTTGCGCTTTGGTTCGCCAGTCGAGATCGTCGACGGCGAGAACTGACCGAGGATGCACTCAAGCATGTACTGTCTTGGGAGCAGCGTGGTAAGTCTGCAACTCTTGAATCGCTGTCTGGGAGCATGCATGCGTCGTCGAAGACGGTATTCAATCTTTCCACCGAGATGCAGTCCAAGGGGCTGCTCCGAGTCGTGTCGGATGGTTTTGCGCTGACGCCCAAGGGGGAGCAGCTTGCATTGCAAGTGGTTCGGGCTCACCGCCTCTGGGAGCGCTACTTGTCAGATGATGCGGGCCTGCCGATGGAGAAGCTTCACGAGGCGGCGGAGAAGGCAGAGCATGGCCTTTCTCCCGAGTATCTAGACGAATTGGACGCGCATCTCGGTCATCCACAGAACGACCCACACGGCGATCCGATCCCGACCCGTGACGGCAAGCTGGCACACCTTGCTGCCATCGGCCTAACAGAGTGGCCGTCCGGCGAACCAGCGCTCATCGTGCATATGGAAGATGAGCCGCCAATAGTGTTTCAACAGATCCTGGCCGCGGGACTACGCCCTGGAATGGTGATCCGGATACTCGACCAAAATGCGGAGCGCATGGTCCTCAGTGATGGTGTGAACGAACACCGCTTGGCACCTGCTGTCGCGGCCAGCATCCAGGTCAGCGCGGCGGGCCCAACACATAGCCGACAGCGTGATGAGATCACTCTTGCTGCCCTCAAGAGAGGGCTAGACGCGGAGGTAGTAGAGATCGACAGTAGCTGTCGCGGCTTTAGCCGTCGCCGTCTCATGGATTTGGGCGTAACACCTGGCGCCCTGGTGACGGTCGCGTTGGACAACACCTTCGGCGATCCCCGAGCGTTTCGTGTTCGGGGTACGACGATCGCACTTCGAGAGGAGCAGACGCGCCAGATTTGGGTCCGACCTTCGACCGCTGGTGTCAAGAAGAGTGAGGCAGTAGCATGAGCAACCCGAGCGGCCACGATTGTGACACTTGCCCAGCGCACGCGCAGCTGGCCCAGATGGGAGTATCGATGGGCACCATGGACCATCTGGTGGCTCTCGCGGGCAATCCAAACACGGGTAAGTCCTCCGTTTTCAATGCGTTGACGGGGCTCAACCAACATGTCGGCAATTGGACAGGAAAGACGGTAACGCGTGCCGAAGGTGCCTACTCCTACGCCGGCAAACGCTACAAACTGGTTGATTTGCCGGGCACCTATTCACTGTTGTCGGCGTCTCAGGATGAGGAAGTTGCTCGGAACTTTCTCCTGTTTGGACGTCCGGACTGCACCGTTGTCGTCGTGGACGCCACTGCGCTCGAGAGAAACCTCAACCTGGCGATGCAGGTTCTCGAGATTACAGACAAGGTCGTGATCTGCGTCAACTTGATGGATGAAGCCAAGCGGAAAGGCCTGACGGTCGACGTACGCAGCATTTCACGCGACCTCGGCGTCCCTGCCGTACCTACGGTCGCGCGTACCAAAGAGGGATTACCGCAGCTCGTACAGACTGTCGCCGATGTCGTCAGCGGTGCTGTCGTTACAAAACCCTTTCGGCCTGCTCCTCCAGACAACGTTCGCGAGGCAGTCGAGGAACTTGTCCCCCTCATCGAAGAAGTCGCACCTGGGCTCCCGAACGCACGATGGGTCGCGATGCGGCTCCTCGACGGGGACCATCGGGTGCGACAGTCGCTTCTATCGGGCGAACTCGCCGAGGTCGAAGCGTCCCAGACAGCACCCATAGAAGAGCAGGGAAGCCTAGTATCGCTTCAAGGTTCGCAATGATCGCTACTCCCACCACGCCACAGTCGGTTCTCGATCGGGCCGACAGTCTGCGTCGAGACCTTGGCGAGAGGGTACGGGACGACATCGTTTCGTCCCTGTATGACCAATCGAGCGCCATCGTCGATCGGGCCGTAAAGGGTCGCGGCGATAAGAACTGGGATTTTGACCAACGGATCGACCGCGTGGTCACTTCACGGATGTTCGGGCTGCCGATCATGCTCGTCATCTTGTCGGCGATCTTTTACCTCACGATCCTTGGAGCGAACGTGCCTTCGGCGATGCTGGCCGACCTGTTGTTCTCCTTCGAGGCTGTGGCAGCAGGATGGTTCGACTCTCTGGGTGCACCGTGGTGGCTCACCGGCTTTATTTGGCACGGCGTGTATCGCGGCCTAGCATGGGTGATCAGCGTCATGCTGCCGCCCATGGCCATCTTTTTTCCGATCTTTACGATGCTTGAAGACCTCGGATATCTGCCGCGAGTCGCCTTCAACATGGACTGGCTCTTTCGCAAAGCTGGTGCCCATGGAAAGCAGTCTTTGACCATGGCCATGGGTTTTGGATGCAATGCAGCTGGCGTCATCGCCACGCGAATTATTGACTCGCCACGCGAACGACTCATCGCGATACTGACGAACAACTTCGTACCCTGTAACGGCCGTTACCCGACACTCATTATGCTGGCGGTGATCTTCGTGGGTGGCGCCGTGCCACCTGCGTTCGCCTCAATTGCGGCTGCGGGTGCGGTCGTTAGCATCGTGCTACTTGGGGTGGTTGCCACCTTGTTGGTCTCTTGGGCTTTGTCGAGGAGTGTGCTGAAGGGAGAAGCGTCGGCGTTCACCCTTGAGCTGCCCCCTTACCGCAGGCCGAGCGTCCTCCGAATCATCTATACCTCGCTCATCGATCGAACGCTGTTCGTACTGTGGAGGGCTTGCCTCACCGCCGCCCCAGCGGGAGCCGTCATTTGGATAATGGCTAACGTGCAGTGGGGCACCCAGAGTCTCGCCCAGCATGCGGTAGCCGCGTTTGAGCCTCTTGGCTGGGTCCTCGGGCTCGACGGCGTCATCATCTTGGCTTACATCATCGCGATCCCCGCTAACGAGATCGTGGTGCCAACCATGATGATGGCGTACCTAAGCAGCAGCGTCATGATCGAGCCGACCTCCTACGACGACATTCGCCGCATCTTGGTCGACGAACACGGTTGGACGCTCCTCACGGCCGTCTCGCTCATGCTCTTCTCGCTGCTCCACAGCCCGTGCGCGACAACGATCCTGACGATCTGGAAGGAAACTCGCAGTGCCCGATGGACCACGATAGGCGCCCTGATGCCGCTCGCTATCGCGCTGACTGTTTGCTTCCTCGTTGCAACGGTCTGGCGGCTACTCGCCTAGCGGGTCATTCGCAATATCACCGAGTAGCCCATGACTAGGGTCATCGTCGCCGCGCTTACCCAGAGTGCCAGCGTGATCCATCCTTTCGGCCACGTCGAGCTAGGCAGGCGTTTGTAACGTAGATACAGTGTCGCGAATCCGATGATGGGAAGCATGGTAGCCTGCGCGATCCCACCGATCTTCACCATCAGAACCGGCTCCCGCACGAGCATGAAGTAGCACGACGGCACGAAGAGGAGCACGACCACGAAAATACGGATCATCCGCAGGCGAAGCGCATAGTTCCGACGATCATAGATTCCCGCCATTCCGACAAAATCGGCAAACACGCGGCAGTGCCCCGCCGTCGATGCAAAAACGGTCGAGTACAGTACCGCAACCGCACCGGTCATGAACAAGGACAACGCCCACGAGCCCAAGGTCTGGGTGTAGAGATTCGACAGCGTCTCGATCATTCGTGAGCCCTCGGGCATCAGCCCCATGCCATTCAGCACGCCGGCACCGAGTAGGTAGAAGGCAATCGTGGCAAACGTGTAGACGATCATCGACGAGATGACGTCTACACCCATGACACGAATCCAGCCGTGGGCGCGGCGGGTCCATTCGGGAGAGTCGTCTCGCGGGCCTGCAAAACGCGCATATCCCTTCTCCACACACCAGTACGGATACATCACAAGTTCGGTTGCTCCGACGCCTGTAATGCCGAACGCCGCTACGGCGGTGGTGAGACCCGTGTCGGGAATATGAAACGAGAGTCCTTGGCCAACCGCGGCCCAAGAAAAGTACTCCGGCAACATAAAGAGAACAACCGTACAGCCAACAGTCATCACTGTGAATGAGACGACGAGAAACGTCGCGATCCGCTCGACCACGGCATACCGACCGCCAATCAGGAGTCCAATCGTCACGAGATTGAGTATCCAAACCCAAGCCGTGATCGGTACTTCGGGAAACTGCCGGTTGAGGACCTCGCCAATGCCGCCCATCATGGCCCCAATTTGCATCAGGGTGAACATCACCATCAAGAACCAACACCACACCATCCACGAGACTTTGAACCTTGGCCCTGGTAGATGATCGAACGCCTCGAGGGTTGTTTCCCCAGTAGCGATGGAATAGCGCCCCAGCTCGTTTTGAACCACGATCTTGATCAGGCAGCTGACGATGACGAGCCAGAGCAGGGTATACCCGACCTCGGCACCGAGCACTGTCGTCGCGATCAATTCGCCCGACCCAACGATCGACGCAGCCAGGATCATTCCCGGTCCGATTCGTTTAAGGATGTCTCTGAAGGAGGTTGGCGCTTCCTCGATATGTTCTGCAGTTCGCGTGTAAGGGTCTAGATACTGTGGTTGGGCCATATGAAGGTACGTCGAATGCTATGGTAGCCCACCCTCAACCCCCGAATGTCCGCTGCGAGAACGTGTACACTGGAGCATCTTTGAGGTAGCTATGGCTAACAATCTACGTCGCCGTTCGTTTCTTGGTTCAGCAGCCGGTGCTGCCGCGCTTACGGCTGCACCACAAATTCTTCGAGGGCAGGGAACCAAGATCCGCCTGGGTTACATCGGCATGGGACGTCGGGGACGTAGCACGCTACGCGGTGCCCAGCAGCAGCCGGAGATTGAAGTCACCGCATTCAGCGAGATCTTTCAGCCGAATATCGATCGCGCCAAAGAACTCTTACCGAATGCTAAGCACTACCTCGATTTCCGTGACCTACTGGCTGACTCGGAGATCGATGCGGTGTGCATCTGCACGCCCGATCATTGGCATGCGTACATGTGTATCGAGGCCTGTAAGGCCGGGAAGGATGTCTACGTAGAAAAGCCGATCTCGGTCACGATCCACGAAGGCCAGATGATGGTGCAGGCGGCGAAGAAGTACGGTCAGATTATCCAGGTCGGTACACAGCAGCGCTCTGGAGACCACTTCCAACAAGCCGTGTCGATGATTCATGACCGTGTCCTCGGCGACATCAGCTTTGTACGGACCTGGAACTACAGCAATCAGTTTCCCCAAGGGATCGGCAACCCTCCGGATTCGGATCCGCCTGAAGGTTTCGACTGGGACATGTGGTTGGGGCCAGCTCCCGAGCGCCCATTCAACGAGAATCGCTTTGGCTACGACCCTAACGCGTTCTCCCACTTCCGCTGGTTCTGGGATTACGCGGGTGGCATGATGACCGATTGGGGAATTCATCTTCTGGACATCGTCTTGTGGGCGATGAAGGTAGATGGTCCGAATGCCGTGGTATGTGTCGGTGACAAATACGTTCTCACCGATAATCGCGAGACGCCAGACACGATCCAAGCGACGTTTGAGTTTTCAGACTTCGCATGCACCTATGAGAACCGCATCGGGAACGCTGAGTCGATGTTCGATAAGCGATACGGCATCTTATTTCACGGCACCAACGGCACCCTGTTCGTCGATCGACGTGGCTGGGAGATCACACCCGAGATACAACGGGTTCCAGGTGGGTCGATGCAGCGCATGGGAGCGGCTTCCGGCGAATCGGGGAACGACTCGACTGCCGCTCATTGGGCTGACTTTGTGAAAGCGATTCAGACCCGCGAACAGCCGATCTGCGACATCGAAACGGGACATCGCTCCACGGTATTAGCGCTGCTTGGAAACATCGCTCTGCGAAGCCGGCAACGCGTAGACTGGGATCCAGCGTCCGAGACAACCCAGAACTCGGAGGCTGCCACCTATCTTCAGCGCGAATACCGAGATCCTTGGAAACTGGAATTGTAGGCACGGCGATCCAAGGGCTATAGCGTGCGATGCAGCTAGAAATAATTTTGGAACCATGGCATCGAATCGAGCGTCGAACTGGATGCGATGGCAACATTGACTGCAACTTTACCGGGTTCGGCCGCGACCGGTACTGAAACGAGAGGGAAGGTGGCTTACAAGGACAGCGTTGAGGCGGCGATTATTCGTCGAGCTCAGAAAGGTGACCAGCTAGCGTTTCAGCAGCTGGTCGAGCGCTATCAGTCCAAGGTATTCGCCATCATCTACGGCATTCTCCGTCGGCGGAATGATGCCGAGGACATCTCTCAACAGGTATTCGTCAAGATCTATCTGGCACTCAAGGGGTTTGATTTCCGATCCTCGCTAATGACCTGGGTCTATAAGATCACCGTCAACGAGTGTTATGACTACCTTCGAAAAAAGAAAGTCAGGAAGCTCGTGTACGAGGCTGACCTCGGACAAGACGATGAGCGAACGATCGAAAACACGCACCGTGCGACCGATTCAACGGCTCCGGTGGATGTGCTCACCGAGAAGCGACAGTACCTGATGAAACTACTTGAGCGCGTCTCGGAAGAGGAGCGCATGTTGTTGATCCAGAAGGAAGTGGAGGGCCTGACGGTCGAAGAGCTTTCTGAACTCACGGGAATCAACGCCAATACGATCAAGGTAAAATTGTTTCGAGCTCGTCAGAAGCTGGTCAAGGCAGCTCACAAGCTCGACCGAGCCACGGCTTAAGCATCATGGATTCATTTCTTCAAGAACGTCTAGAAGACTACTTGGCAGGCCGTCTCAATGAACAAGACCTGGCGGAGTTTGAGCGGCGGCTAGCAGCAGATTCCACCGCAGACGAAGAGATTACGGCTTTTCGCGCAACGGCAGATCTCTTCGCTGAGCTCAAGGTGGATACGTCGGAGGATATGGAGCCTGCTCCAGGCTTCTACTACCGCGTTATGGAGCAAGTCGAGGCGGAGCAAGCTGAGTCGGTCTGGTCGCTCTTCCTGCAGCCTTTTGTGATGCGACGCTTCGCGTTTGCTGCTCTGATGTGGCTCCTGATGCTGGGCTCGGTCGCGGTGCTTCATGACGATACGACGGCTCAGAGCGTACAGTTGGCAGACAGTATTTTGAAGCAGCAGCCACCGGAGCAGATCTACGTTCGCCTGGGTCCCGATCTGCAACAGAACCGTGATTCAATGCTGGCGGTTCTCATCGCTTCCGCGGATTAGGGCACATGATTGATGTATAACCAGGGACGAGCTTTTGGCATGGTCGCAGCGGTGTTTGCGATCGGCGCCGCATCGGGCGGATTGGCTATACATCTCTACGAGGCCACCATCGACGCGCCTCCAGCAATCAGCATCGACTACGAAGAAGATTCGCGGTTGGCGATCGATGAGATGAGTCGTCAACTCAACCTCGACGACTCTCAACGCCAACGCGTTCAATCCATCCTGGATGAGTGCATCATGGAAGAGGCGGAGCTGCTCATGCAGGTACGCAGCATTCAGCAGGCAGGACGTATCCGCATACTCGAAGTGTTAGAACCCGAGCAAAGAGTTGGCTTCGATAGCCTGTTCCTACAGACCTCGTCAGAGTAGCTGCGGCGCCCGTCACGGAATGATAATCAAGAAGATCGCCTCCACGGCTGCCTTCGGGCCGGACAAGATGGTCAAAACCGACTTGCTGGGCGGAGAGTTCATTTTCGCGGGCCTCAACTGCTTCGAAGCTGGCCAGCAGCACATACTCCACACCCATGCAGGCCAAGACAAGCTCTACCTTGTGCTTGAAGGAAGCGGTGTCGTTACGGTTGGTGATGAGACCAACTCGATTGAGCCAGGTGATCTCGTCCTTGCGAAATCAGAGGAACCGCACGCATTGCGAAACCCCGGCCCTAAACGCTTAGTTGTGATGGCGATAATGGGACCGCCGCCCCGTAAATAGATCGCGTTGGACGCTAGACGTAGGTCAGCCAACCAAAACGGTCTTCAACTTTACCAGTTAGGATTGAGTCAAACTCCGATTGCAGTTTCTCGGTGATCGGACCGCGAGTGCCCGTCCCAACCGCAATCTTGTCCACCGACCGGATCGGCGTGATCTCCGCAGCTGTTCCCGTGAAAAACAGCTCGTCGGCGATGTAGAGCCACTCACGGGGAATGGCCTGTTCGCGGACTTCGATGCCAGCCTCGTTCGCCAGAGTAATCACCGTGTCGCGCGTGATGCCGGGCAGGGCAGAGGTGCCGAGCGTGGGCGTGTAGAGCACGCCATCTCGAACCAAGAAAATGTTCTCGCCGCTTCCTTCCGAAGCATACCCAGCTGCGTCCAGTGCGATGCCTTCGGCGTAGCCGTTCAGCGTCGCTTCCATCTTGATGAGCTGCGAATTCATGTAGTTCGCGGCCACCTTGGCCATCGCGGGCAGGGTATTTGGGGCGATGCGCGTCCAGGACGAGACGCAGACGTCTACACCTTTCTCAGTCGCCTCCGCACCGAGGTACTTGCCCCACTCCCAGCAACAGATAAAGATCTCAATCGGATTACTCAGCGACAAGACACCCATCTCTCCGTAACCACGAAATGCGATGGGCCGGACATAGCAACTCTTCAGCTTGTTGACGCGGACGATCTCGCGGCACGCGTCGACGAGCTCAGCCGGAGAAAAGCGGGGAAGATCCATGCGGTAGATCTTCGCGGAGTCAAACATTCGCCGGATGTGCTCGTTGATCCGAAACACAGCCGGACCGCGCGACGTCTCATAGCAACGGATCCCTTCGAAGACGCTGGTCCCGTAGTGGAGAGCGTGCGTCAGTACGTGGACGTTCGCTTCGTCCCAGTTGATCAGTTCTCCGTTACGCCAAATTTTTTCTGTGGGTGTAATCATCCCTAGCTTCCCACCACGAGGATCTTCCGATTATGTCATGGACGCCCAAACGTTTCGGCCGCAGCATGCTTTACTCTCCATATTTCCTTCGCTTACTTACTGGCGAGTGACTCTGAAGCTGATGAGCTAGCATGAACCGTGTCCTTATTACGACGGCCCTCGCGGAGACCCGCACGGGCACGGAATCACATGCAACGGCCCCACCGGGCGCTCCTAGCGGCCTTGTTGACGATGATCGTCGTCCAGGCGGCTTTTGGCCAACGAAAGACGATTCGGCCCGGCTGGAATCTGTTTTCTAAGGAGCAGGACATCGCGCTCGGCCACGAGGCAGCCGCTGAGATCGAGACACAGGTCGAGGTCGTCGACGATCAGCGACTCACCGAATACATCGGCAAGATCGGCGAAAGGCTTGCGGCCGCTTCGCAAGATCCCTCCTATCCGTTCACTTTCAAGGTCGTCGCGGACCCGAGTATCAACGCCTTCGCTCTGCCTGGTGGACCGACCTATGTGAATTCCGGCCTGATCGCCGCTGCCGATAACGAAGCGCAACTTGCGGGCGTCATGGCGCACGAGATTGGGCACGTCGTCCTGCGCCATTCCACCAATCAGGCATCCAAACGCTCTTTATTTCAACTCCCGGCGGTTATCGCGGCCGGAGCCCTTGGGGGCAGTGGTGGAATGCTGGGATCGCTCGCCAATATTGGCATCGGCTTTGGCCTGAACTCAGTCTTCATGAAGTACTCGAGGAGCGCGGAGAGGGACGCGGACATCGTTGGCGCCCGAATGATGGCGGCAGTTGGTTATGACCCGGTGGAGATGGCGCACTTCTTCGAGAAGCTCGAAGAAGCAGGGGCTGCCAGCGGACCTCAATTCCTGTCGGATCATCCCAACCCTGGCAACCGGGTCCAATACATCACCGAGGAGATCGCGTCGTATCGAGACGACAGCTATACAACCACGTCGCCCGCGTTCGCCAGCATGCGCTCTCGGGCCGCCAACATCGAGTCGGCAACTCAGGAATCAGTGACGACCTCGGAGCTTCCGAACGCCGCTGTAGAAGAGCAGGGAATTGCTGAACCCGTTGCCCTGTCACCCACTAAAGCCACCGGACCGGGCTACGAATTCCTCGTTCCCGATCACTGGCAGGCCTACGTCGGAAGCAATGCAGCAACGACCACCGTGGTGCCATCGGACGGCGCGAACCGTCCACGCCGAGGTCGAACGTCGATACGTAGAGGCATTCTTGCAGGATACTTCGCAGCAAGCGGCACACTGACCCAGGCGACACATAGCTTCATCGAGAACCTGCAGCTCTCGAACATCCGCCTGATACTGGACCCTGCACAGCAGAAGAACTTCCACGCCGATCATATTCGCGCTGAGAGCAACTTCTTAGTGGGGCCATCAACCACCGTGCGCGGGGAACGTGAGAATCTTTGGGTGGTTACTGCCCAGCGACCCCAAGGACTTTTCTACCTGGTCATGATTTCGCCCGTTGACGAATACGGCGCACTCTACCCGGGGTTCCAGAGGGCGCTGTCCTCCCTGCGGTTCTCCGAAGAACAGCCAGCAGCGCCCCCTACGTCTACTGCTGGCATCTTCGCAGGACAGGGGTACACGTTCCCTTATCCACCGGATTGGACAGTCCAGCCCAACGCGACGGCGGACCGAGTACGTATCACACCGACCAACGGTGTACTTCGCAATAGAGACGGCACTGAGGCCATCACCCGAGGCTATCTGGTGGGCCTGATTAGCACCGACGAGCCACTTGAAAATGCCGCAGACAGACTCCTAGAACGTTTTCAGACCACCAATCCCTCGCTGAGACTCGTGAGAGGCCAGCGCAAGCCGATCACCGTCGACGACCGTCAAGGAGTAAGCATCTTCCTCGAAGGTCCGTCAAGCCTCGAAGGACAGCGGGAATACGTCTGGATTGTCACGGTCAGCACCAACGAAGGACTGTTTTACTTGGCGATGATTTCTCCCCAGGGCGAATACAGGGAACTGTACCCGACCTTCAAGACAACCATCGACAGCATAGAGTTCGACTAGCAGGATATCCGAGTTAACATAATATATCTTATCGGATAATTACGACCAGGCCTCTTCGGCGAGCATTCTCGGGACCGCGTGAGGACCCTCTACGCACCGGACGGCCATTCCGGCAGCTTGACCCGACGCGATGCCGGAACGGGAGTCCTCATAGACCGCCACGTCTGCGGCGGTGAGCCCTAACTGGCCGCTCTTGGACCTAAGTCGTTCGAGACCTATGAGATACGGCTCTGGGTCTGGTTTGTGTCTGGTGACATCGTCACCGCAGACCAACACCGTCATGCGGTCGAGCAAGCCGCTTGCCATCAACACCGGTCTCACATCTAGTCTATGACTTGAGGATACTACTCCAAGTAACAGATAGGACGGCAGTTGACTGATAGATGATATGACATCGCTCGCGATAACTAATCGCTCTTCAGCATGCTTCCGAAAGTGGGTCTGCTTCGCCGAAGTCGCTTTCGCCACGAGGTCCGAGTCGTAATCAACTCCAGCTTCTTCGAAGAAAGTTCGAGCCGCCCACTTGCCAGTCTGACCAACAAATCGCTCCAAATAGTCAGCCCAGTCCGTCGAGGCTCCGTAGGGTTCAACGGCGTGGAGCCAGGACTCGTAGTGGAGCGGTTCGCTGTCTACGAGCGTTCCGTCGAAATCAAATAACAGAGCCTTCGGTGCGTCGGTCAACGCTCATTTTATCAATCGCCTTGTACCGGTGGGGGACTCCCCTGCCCCTCAATCCACTCCCGGACGCTCGGCCCCGCATCTGAACAAATGAGGCGGTCGAGATCATCCGGACTGTCGACATCCCACCATGGAGGCGCGCGGCGGGTGCGATAGCCTTCAGCCTCGAATGAGTTCAGGGTACGGGCGAATGTTTCAGTGCTTGACCACGGAACACCCGCGAACATGTTCTGTCGCGGAGCGCCACAGCCAACGAGGTAGTAACCACCGTCTTCGGTCGGACCGAGCACGGCGTCATCGTCGGCGCCAAGCAGCGAGAAGGCCGTCCTCAGATGCGACTCTGGGACCGTGGGGCTGTCAGTGCCAATGATTAGGCTTGACTTGAAGTTGTCTTCTCTTAGCAACTGGAAACAAGAGTACATACGAGATCCGAGAGAGCCTTGTGATTGCAGGCGGATAGGACGATCTTGAGCCAGTTCATCAAAACCCTCCCATGGTTCATCGACGAACAAGATGGCCTCCACGCCAGCGAGTTTAGTCGCTTTCCTCCAGGTGTCCTCCACCATCGCCCAATACAGTTGCGACGCCTCCAGAGGGGACAGTCGAGCCGTCAGTCTGGTTTTCACCTGACCAGCTATCGGACGCTTTGCAAACACTGCCAGAGCTTCAGACAGAACGATTCCCCTTCCCTTTCACTCTATGACTGTCTCTCATAAGACATATACCAGTCGACAGCTAGGTGCTTCCCCAGAGCAAAACGGCTCAATCGGGCTATTGCTGAAATAGCTTTCCCGTAAGACCATCAATGTCAACGAGACGACCTTTGCAATCCTGCGTTTTGAAGGGGAGTGCGATCTCGCGATGGTAGAACCAGCGTCGCAAGTTGAGCCGCACCCCAGTTGGAGCGTGACGGAGCGCCTGAATTGGCTGCTTACCCAGCTCATGATGGCTGCTCTCTGGTTAGGATTCTTCTGGTTTGGCGCGAAGATATTCCGCGACAGCCCGATAGATGAAATCGTCGACTCGTTGATGTGGCTCGCCAAGGCGACGTGGATTTACCTCCTGGCGCTGGCGCTCTGGATCGGATACAACATCGCGCTCTATAAGTGGCGCGGCGCTATCAAAGCAGGCTCGAAGGCTACGACGGTCTTCTCGCAAGACTACTTTGGAAGGCGCATCGAGATAGTACCTGGCGCGACTCTTCGCGACAGCCATCTCATTTTAGAAATGAAGGATGGAAAGAAGTTGTACGGCCCCGAAAAACCTGTCTTAGTGCCGGATCCCGAGCCACCGCCAGGCAGACCGGTACTCGTGCCCGACAAGGAGCTTCCGAGGCAGGTAAAACGGGCAGCCGCCGGATAGTTCATGCTGTGGCTAGTTGAACTGATAGAGCAGAGCCATCTCTACTGGCTCGCAGTCCAGTTCTATGGACTGTATCCCATCGTCACCAGCCTGATCTGGATGACGACGGCGATCACCTATTTCTTCAGACATGACCTAGCCGAAGTCAACGACGATGAGAATTTCACGCCGTTCGTCAGCATCCTAACTCCCGCCTACTACGAAGAAGACAGCATCGCGGATGCCCTGCGTGGGCTCATCCGAATTGACTATCCGAACTACGAGATCATCGTCATCAACGACGGCTCAAAGGACCGGACAGTAGAGCTCGTAAAGCCCTTCTTGTCAGATCCCCGTGTACGACTACTAGACAAACAGTTTAATGAAGGGAAAGCAATGGCGTTGAACGATGCCATCCCGTGTGCACGAGGCGACCTGATCCTGGTCATGGACGCCGACACCATCCCTGAACCCCAGGTTCTGACCGTCATGGTGCAACATTTCAAGAGTCCTAACGTAGGCGCTGTCGCTGGTAATGCACGGGTCCGGAATAGGAATAACTGGCTCAGCCAACTACAAGCGGTGGAGTTCAGCTCCGTCATCGGATTGTTACGTCGGGCGCAGCGCGTGTGGGGTCGCATCATGTGCGTGTCTGGCGTCTGCGGCATGTTCAGGAAGGACGCGCTGCTGCAGGCCGGCATGTATTCACCTGGAATGGCCACCGAGGACATTGACCTCACCTTCAAGCTTCAAAGGAATAACTTCGACATTCGCTACGAGGCAAGGGCCCTTGTGTGGATGGAAGTTCCAGAAAATCTCGGCGTCTTGTGGAGGCAGCGGTGCCGCTGGGCCGTCGGTCTCGGGCAAGCGCTCAAGCGCCATAGGGACATCCTTTGGACGCCCAAGCAGTACCGCCTGTACCCAGTCTACGTTGAGAGCTTTCTGTCCATCCTTTGGGCTTGGATCTTCGTGGCTATATCGGCGTTCTGGGCAGTCGGTATGCTGTTCGGTCACAGCCCCTACGGCGGATCTCCGCTTCCGAACTACTGGGGAGTGATGATCTTTACCTGCTGCTTGGGACAGCTTCTGGTCGGAGTACTCATCGACGCTAAGTACGAGCGTGGCGTTCTCCTCGAGTTCCCATTTGCCATCTTCTATCCCTGTTTCTACTGGATGGTGATGTCGCTTTCTAGCGCGATCCATTCGACCAAGGGTTTTGTTACAAAGCTCAACCTCTCGGCTCCAGTCACGTGGAGAGTGGAGCGACAAAGTGCCAATTAGGTCCACTGCGGAGCGACTGGCGCTGCTGCTATTGGCCTTGGCGCTGGTCTCGCCAGCACAAGTCACCGTGGAGACTTCAGCTGTTCAACAGGCTTGGGCCTTGTCGGACCAGGCCCGGGAGCTTGCACGCTCAAGGCGGTCCGCGGAAGCGCTCTTACTTTATGAGCAAGCGATCGCCCTTGCCCCGCAGCTGGCCCCCATTGAGCTGGACTACGGAGTAGCTCTAGGATGGGCTGGGCAGTACGGAAACGCGGTCCAGGTGTTTCGGCGAGTCCAGTTGGCGCAACCGGACCAGCCAGCATGGGCGCGACTTGAGATGGCCAATGCCGAACTGTTCGGTGGCTCCGCATCCGAGGCCGTGGTGCTATTTGAAAGCTTAATGACGGAAGGGGACCTCCGCGAGCCCATCCTCACTCGACATGCATTGGCACTCCGACGCTCGGGCCGACGTGAGGATGCAGCCGAGGCCTACCGAGCAGCGCTCGCCTACTACCCGGACTCTGAAACGGCAGCGCTGGGTATTATCGAGTGCTTCCTAGATCGAAGGCGGGTTGCTGAAGCACACACGTTCATGGCTACCTGGTCAGAAGGCCGCCCTCGCAGTGCGCAGATCTTGGCCTGGCGGGGCTGGCTGCTCGCTCGGCTTCAGCGTTTCGACGAGGCCAACAACTTACTTCGTGCCATCCCGGCAGCCGACTTTGATGCCCAGTCAATCATCGTTGGGCGAGCGATACGAGAGCGGTTTCAAGCGGAAACCCCGTTGCCGATGGTTGAAGCACGCCAACCATCGCTCGGGATCGAACCACCAATCGAATCCTTGCCTGTATCGATGCCGGGAGTCGAGACTGGACGTCCACTCACCCGACAAGCCCAGGTGCTAGCGACCGAGGGCGTTGCACTGGCTAGAGCAGGTTCGACTCAGCTCGGTACCGCGTATCTCCGTCGAGCGATAGCGATGTCGCCAGAGCATAACGGGATTCGTCGTGACTACGCCATCGTATTAACCTGGTCGGACCGGTATATCGAGGCACGTCGTCAGTTTGACTATGTCTTCCGACAGCATCCTAACCAGCCCCTCTGGTCCCGCTCGGATCGCGCCCAGGCAGAGTTGTTCGGAGGTGATCCGGCAGCAGCGCTGGAAATACTCAACGGAATGCTCGCCGAAGGCTACGTGGATGAGCACAATCTTGTTCGCAAGGGGCTCGCCCTTCGATGGAGTGGCAATGCAAAGGCTGCTGAGCGCCTTTACACGCAGATCGCCGCGCTCTACCCCGACTCAAGTGCTGGTCCCGACGGCCTGATCCATTCCCTTGCGGACCAGAACCGGCTTGGCTCCGCAATTAAGGCGGCGGACAGTAGCCTGGACCGCCTACCTAACCACTGGGATCTTGTGAAATCCAAGGCACAGGTATTGAACTGGGCCGGTCGCCACCTGCAAGCAGAGAAGACCCTTGCCGCGGTTCCTGAGGACCAGGCCTTCCACAGCGACGTGTTGCATCACCAAGCACTCGCGGCTCGGTGGTCCGACGACGCACGCGGGGCGACCGATTACGCGCAAGCATTTGTTCAGCGCTACCCCGGCGACCGAGACACCTACCGGCTTCGCGAGGATCTCGCCTACCAGTACGGTTACGGTCTACGGACCAGCGCCGAGTACTTTGGGGACACCGATGGCTTCGTTTCACAGGGTCTCCGTCAGGAATTTGAAGCGCCACTGTCTCTACGCCATCGTCTCGACATGGGAGTCAATCGACAATTCTTCAGTCAGGGAGCCGAATCCGCTCGCTGGACCACCTACGGCCTCGGCTGGACAGGACAACTCACACGCCGCCTCTCCACCCACGCGAGTGCTGGCCAGGTTCTCTATTCTGGCGATGGCATCGCCACCCGACTGAGTCTGGACAGTTCAGCCAGTCTTCTTGTCTCAGATCGAGTTCGCGTCCGAGGCGGAGTCGGACAAGCACCAACAACGGCCTTTCATGCCGTGCAACAACGTGTGCAGACACAGTACGGCTATTTGGAGACGGACTTGCGGCCCACGTTGAAGACGCAAGTCAGCGGACGGTTGGGAATAACCGGATTCAGCGGCTCCACAACAAGAACAAGCGTAGATATCTCCGCCCTACGTGTCCTCAGAAGGGGCGGAGCGCTGCGCCTCCAAGTTGGGGCTCGCAGTGGCTGGATATCTCATGACCAACCCAGTCCCCTCGTATATAGCCCCCGATCCGCGAGTACCCATCTGGGAGTGATCCATATGGAAGGGCGGCTCCCTTGGCAGGTCGACTATACCGCTGAGTTTGGCAGCGGGCTCCAATTTGAATCTGGTTCGCCACGGTCGATTCCGCTTAGTTCGACAGTCGAAATCGCGAAGGAGCTGCAACGGGCGGTACGCACAAACGCTCCAGCGTTGGCTCGCTGGCTACGAATCCAAGCTGGATACTCGAACTCCGCCCTCCAACAATGACCAACCCAGTCCCCTCTGGCTACGAATCCAAGCTGGGGGGGGCATCTTACAGAATGTCCTATGTCAGCGTCCAGTTGGACTACCGACTAAAGCGCGAGTTCTGATGAAGGGCGCTGTCCAAAACCTATTAGCATCAGTGATCGCAGCAATCTTACTGTTGCCCTCGATCTTGACAGGAGCCGACCATTTCCTCCTGCCTGACTCGCACGGTATCCGGCAGGTCGCGATCACTTTTGACGATCTGCCAGCCGCTCGCAGCTCATTTCATCCTGACCTGCTCGCTAATCCTAAGAAGTTCCGAGCCCGCAACGTCAGGTCCTGCGCCAACTTCGAAAGATGGGAGTCCCGGTGGCGGGATTTGTGACCCGTGATTTTCGTCCCCCGACGTGGTCCGAAGACGATATGTCTCGCCTTCTGAAGTTCTGGTCTCGGTCGGGTGCTGTCCTGGGAAACCACACCACATCCCATAAGGACTTTCATGAGACTCCAGCCGATGAATATTTTTCGAGCATCCGCAGCGGCCAAGAATACTTGCAAGCCACGTTGGGTGGTGACGGTTTAGAGGGTCGCTACTTCCGGGCCCCGTATCTGCATCGTGAAGTGTCGCCGGAATCCCGCGAGCAACTACGTAGCTATCTCGAACTCAATCGATACCAAGTGGCTCCGGTTACCATCGACGTTCAGGACTGGATATTTGCTGAAATCTATAGTTGGGCCGACTCGAACGGTGCTGCAGAGACCAAGGAAGCGACGGTTCGAGCCTATCTAGCCTACTTAGAGGAAGCGATCGAGCACTACGCTCTCTTGGGCGTTTCGGTCACAGGGCGCGAAGCACCGCACGTGGCGCTGCTCCACGCCAACGCCCTGAACTACGACAATATCGAGGACGTGATATCGCTGTTCGTGAAACTCGAGTTCGCGTTCATCGACATTAAGACAGCACTTCTTGACCCGTGCTACTCCAAGATGCCGATCGCCTCTGGCTCCTCGATTCGAAGCTGGCAATCGGAACGAGGCCTACCATGGGCTTCACCGCCCAATCCGGTCCGATTTCTCGGCCCGCTATATGACGAATACCAACAGAGACGCTAATCCGCCACACGACGCTCAAGCAAGACGACGTCGCGCCAGTGGGGACCTCGGCGACCGATCCGCTCTAACGTACCGACGGAACGAAAGCCGTGCTTCGCGCTGAGTGCAAGGCTAGCCTTATTCTCGGGAAACACCTTTGCGAGCAGAGTCCAATAGCCTGCGATTTCGCTCTGACGCACAAGTTCGGCTAATGTTTCTGACCCCACCCCTCGACCCCTCTGCTTGGCTCCAACATAAACGGAGGCTTCGGCAACCCCGTTGTACACCGCCCGATTAGAGAACGGGTTTAACGCCGCCCATGCCACCACTACACCATGATCCAGTGCGAGCAGACGACAGTCCGGGTTGTGTGCGGAATCCCATCGATTCCAGTTCGGGGCCTCGCTCTCGAACGACGCCTGTCCCGTCGCCAGGCCCTCAAGGTAGATTCGCTTGACTTTGTTCCAGTCTGCTTCTTTGATCGGTCGAAATTCCAACTTCATCTCGGTGCTACCGTTTCACTGTTTTCTATTGGGGACTTGAGGCTGCGTGCTCTCCATCAGCCGGATATCTGCTTCGCTTACGGTCCGTCCTTCTTCGTGATACTCCTCGTCGACGTTCACTTGCCAGAGATCGTAGTTAGCTGTGACCTCTCAATAGGTTGTTCATTCGGTCCCGGACCAGGGAAGCTGGAGTTATCCCACAACAGCAACCTTGGAGAGACCGAATGAACATCCACAAGAATGCACGATTGACGCCTTATTTGCGAGTGCGGATCGTCGAGCGCGTCCTCGCCAAGCAGCAGACGCCACGGGACGCCGCGGCGGCCTGTGGCGTCTCACTGAGAACCATCCACAAGTGGCTGGCGCGCTATCGCAGCGAGGGTGTCGCCGGTTTGCACGATCGTTCCTCGCGACCGCACCGCAGCCCGCGACGGACCTCTCGGGCGCTGGTCGAGCGCGTCATTTCTCTGCGCCGCCAGCGTTGGACCGGCCGACACATCGCCCAGGCTGTCGGCCTCTCGCCCGCTACCATCAGCCGCATCTTGCGCCGCGCCGGCCTGAACCGTATCCGCGATCTCGAACCTGCTCGGCCCCTGCGCCGCTACGAACATGCCGCCCCCGGCGATCTGCTGCATCTCGACATCAAGAAGCTCGGCCGCTTCCTCCGCGCCGGTCATCGCGTTACCGGAGATCGCTCTCGGGCCAGTCGCGGCGCTGGCTGGGAGTTCGTGCATGTCGCTATTGACGACAACTCCCGCCTCGCCTTCTCTCAGATCCTGCCCGATGAACGCAGCCACTCCGCGGTGGCTTTCCTCGACGCCGCGGTCGGTTACTACCGCTCCCTCGGCGTCCCCATTCGTCGTTTGCTCACCGACAACGGCTCTTGCTATCGCTCGCGCCTCTTCCGCGATGCTTGCCGTCGTCTCGGCATCCGCCACCGCTTTACCCGTCCTTACACGCCGCGCACCAACGGCAAGGCCGAACGCTTCATCCAGACCGCTCTGAGAGAATGGGCTTACGCTCGCTCCTACTCCTCATCCCAGCAGCGCGCCGCTCATCTGTTACCCTGGCTCCACCATTACAACTGGCATCGCCCCCACGCCAGCCTCCACTACCTTCCCCCTTTCTCCAGACTCCTGATTCCCATGAACAACCTCTTGAGGCTCCACAGCTAGCGCCCGTGATGTTCCTCGCCGCGAGCATCGCGGTGAGCATCGAGTGGTCTTGATTGTTGTAGCGGTGCATTCCGTTTCGCCCAACCAGTTGTAGATTCGGCAGCCGCGAAGCTACGAACTCTCGAATCGTGCTCACCGCCGCAGAATAACCTGAATCATAGACGGGATACGCCTTGGGCATTCGAACCACGGTGCCATCCGAAACGTCCGCGCCATTGACCAATCCCAACTCGGCAATTTCACTCTTGCCCAATGCTACGAGATCTTCATCAGACATCGTCCAGAGGTCGTCGCCCTCGTTACAGAAGTACTCCAGGCCAAGACAGCTCGTAGAGGGGTCGGGAATCATCTCTGGACTCCAATTTCCGAAGTTCTGAATGCGCCCTAGCCGAACATTAGGGTCATGCACATAGATCCAGTTATCTGGGAACAACTCGGGTTGCTGCACTACGAGCGCGACCGTCAAGAAGTCTCGGTAGCGCAGGTTCTTTCCGGCCTCAACGACAACCGTTGGCGGCTGCGGCTCCAATGCTTCGACCAACTCATCCATGGCAATAGAACTGATGTAGTGAGTCCCACTGAACGACGCCCCGTCTGAATCGACCGACGTAACACCATTGGTGTCCCATTTGATTTTTCGGACCGGCGTATTGAAGTGTACTTTGGCCCCGAGCGACTCAGCCAGTGCCTGCGTCCGCTCCCACATCATTCCAGGTCCTAGACGGGGGTAAAGGAATTCATCGATCAGGGTCTTCACGACGTCTTGCTTACTCTTCGCGGTTTCACCCAGCAGTGCGTTACGTATTGCGGTACCAAGGGAGAGACCCTTGATCCTCTGTGCGGCCCACTCGGCCTCAATCTCGGAGCACGGCATACCCCAGACCTTCTCGGTGTAAGTCCGGAAGAAGATATTGAACAGGCGTTGACCGAAGCGGTTCGACACCCAAATGTCGAAGGTCTCTTCGGGCATGACTGGCGAGATTCGCGCCATGCCGTAGCTGGCAATGCAACGAAGAGTCTCAAAGAGTCCCAGTCCAGATAGCGCATTAAAGGGTTTGAGAGGGTAGGAGAAAAACTTCCGCTTGTAAAAAATTCGCGACAGCCGACTGCGTCGAATCAAGTCGTCGCCAAGCACTTCACGCCACAGGTCCTCAACGATCGCGACCTTCGTGAAGAAACGATGACCGCCGATATCAAACCGGTAGCCGTTGTGGGTCGCCGTGCGGGAGATGCCGCCTACGATGGCGTCACGCTCAAGCACGCAACTTGCGACACCGTCTTTTCCTAGCAAATACGCCGCCGTTAGGCCCGCGGGACCCGCACCCAATATTACGACCTGAGATTTCTCCATCGCCCGCTAAGCCCTGCCCCGCTCCAAAGCCGTGAGAACAACCAACGCCCAGTTTATCAAGCTCCCGTGGCAGCCTTGCGAAGACTGCTCGATTCCCTACCTCAAGCTGCTCGCAAAACTTCCAGCATCACCGACCTCATGGGTCCAGAGTGGTGTGCGCCAGTCAAAACCAGTCAAACCACGTCGCTCGGGCTGTAGCTATTAGGCTCCCACTTTCGCCTCTCGATCGCAGGTCGTTAGACCGCCCTGGTGAATCACCCCGCCCTTCTACCTAGACAACTCTACGAAGAAATCCGTAGCTCACCGAGAGCTTTGGAATATAGCCCGACATAGACCAGAGGCCGTACAACTTGTATACGTGCTTGCGATAGGTTTGCTCTAAACGGCGGACCTCACGAGTCTGTATGCGAGAAAAGACAATCCTCTGCGTGGACGACAGTCCCACGGCGCTGCATTCGCTGACCAGCACTCTGGCTGATGGGGGCTACAAAGTACTGACCGCATCTGATGGTGAAGAGGCGCTTCTAAAGGCTGTTGAGACTGCTCCCGACCTCGTCCTGTTAGATGTTGTGCTGCCGAAGCGCAACGGATTTCAGGTTTGTCGGCTTCTTAAGAACTCGCCCGCCACTCGCGACATCAAGATATTCCTGGTTACCTCCAAGACACAGGACGCTGATCGCTATTGGGGCATTCGCCAAGGGGCCGATGCCTACTTGACGAAACCGTTTAGCCCCGACGACCTCTTGCGTGCCGTCGAGGAGCACCTGCAATGAGTGCCTTCTTGAGACAGCAGTCGCCAGTCGCGGAACACCCAGAGGCAATCGATCACATCGTATTTCGCCTCGGTGGGCAACGTTACGCGGTACCGGTCGGCAAGATCGTCGAACTCGATAGGCCGCCGACCTGCGCAGTCGTCCCCAACACGCCCGCCTTCGTACTCGGGGTGACGAATGTTCGCGGAGACATTCTATCGGTAATCGATCTGCGAGCACTACTCGGCATCTCTCGAGTCGTTCGCAGTGAGGCCGTGCGTCTGCTTACGATTCGCAGTGCCGACGGAGAAATGAAAACAGGTTTGATTGTGGATTCGCTTCAAGGGATGCGATCGGTGACGGAAAGCGCCCTTCGGTCACTGCAGAATCGAGGCGACGTGGACGCATCAGTATCGACGCTGGCGTTCGACGACAAGGACGGAGAGGTTCGCGTATTCGACGTGGACCGTTTCTTCAAATCTAGGGAAATCGGAAAGTTGTGCGACCGATGATGGGTTCGAGGCACATTCGGGGAACCGACCGCCTACAGGAGCATATGTGATGAGTTTTCTGCGAGACCTAAAGATTGGCCAGAAGTTAGCTCTGGTCGTCTTGGTCATGGCCCTACCAGTTGCCTACCTGGTGTGGCTCTTTATTGACGCAAGAAACGTCCAGATCGAATCGACTCAGCGTGAAATCCACGGTATTGAATACCTCCGACCGTTGAGAACTCTCGTAGAGCTGCTTCCGAAGCATCGAGCCGTGGCCAACTCCTACCTGTCAGGTGAGTCGGAGGCCCAGGCCGAGCTATTGCTCCTCCAGCCCGAAATCGACGCTGTGTTTCCGCGCGTCGAATCGTCAGAGCGTGCTTACGGTCGACAGTTTGGAACGTCTGCCCAATGGGTGCGATTCAAGGAAGATTGGCGCAGCCTTGAGGCCAGTGTAGATGCGCTAACTCCGATCGAGAGCTTTCAGCGTCACAGCCAATTGATCAACCAACTGTCGACACTTATTCGGACGATTGGCGACCAGGCCGGGCTCGTTCTGGACCCCGAACTCGATACCCATTTTCTCATGGACACGGTCATCACGCGCCTGCCCCAGGCGATCGATACCGTTGACGTGGTCCGAATCGTCGGGCAAGAGATACTGGCCCGTCGCACGAACCTCGCTCTCGCCATGCAGGAGAGTGGAGACGGCGCGGAGGCGGACGTGAGCGTCAATCTCGACGCGCGCCAGACACTCAACCGACTCATCGGTCAGATCGAGACCGACATCGGCGAAGTCGAGCGAGGAATGGCGGCCGCAGTCGAGGTCAACCCTTACATGGAGGAGGACGCGGCACCACGGCTAACCGAATCGGTTGCTGCATCCCGAAAATTCGTACAAGCCGCCTCTAGAATTCTGTTGAGACAGCAACCGCGGGCAGCCAAAGCCTCCGAAGCGGATCTCAACGAGACCGCCGAGGCCGCAATCACCGCCCTCACAACCGCCTACGATGCCGCGCTCGAAGAGCTCGACATCCTCATGGATCAGCGAATCGCTCGGCTCACCGGCGAGAAGTATCTGCAGCTGTCCGCGGCGATCTTCATTCTGGCGTTTACCGTAGTCCTGATTCTCTTCCTGAATCGAACGATCACTTCTCAGATCGACGAGATCAATGGACTTTTCGGACGCATCGGAGTCGGAGACCTCACCGCGCGAGCGAAAGTCGGCAGCAAAGATGAACTCGGCCAGATGACCGAGGCTCTCAACAGCATGCCCGACAACACACTCAACCTCGTGCAGTCGTCCGCGGAACGTGATCGGATCCAGCAATCTATACACAAGCTGCTCGACGAGATTGCCGGAGTTGCAGAGGGCGACCTTACGCTCGAAGCCGAAGTCACCGCGGAGATCACCGGTGCGATTGCTGACTCGTTCAACTACATGATCGGAGAGCTCCGCACGTTGATCGCCCAGGTGCAGAACACGACGCTCCAAGTGTCCGCTTCCGCCAACCAAATTCAACAGACGACGGAGGCTCTCGCCGAAGGATCCGAAAAGCAGTCCAGCGACGTCATCTCCGCCAGCATGGCCGTTGAATCCATGGCATCGGCCATCCAACAGGTATCTGAAAGCGCCGAGAAGGCCGCGCGCGTATCCGCGGTGGCCCTAGAGAACTCTCAGTTGGGAGCGGCAGTGGTCACCAAGAGCATCGAGGGTATGGAGTCGATACGCAACCAGGTGCAGGAAACTTCCAAACGCATCAAGCGGTTGGGTGAGAGTTCACAAGAGATTGGGGAGATCTCTCAGGTAATCGGTGAACTCGCGGACCGGACCAGCATGCTGGCCATGAACGCGTCCATTCAGGCGTCAATGGCCGGTGAGGCCGGTCGCGGATTCGCGGTCGTGGCCACTGAGGTCGAAGGACTCGCAGAACAAGCCACAGAAGCAACTAATCGTATCAACACCCTGATACAGACCATCCAGGAAGATACGACGGCAGCAGTTGCGTCCATGGAAGACACAACGAAGGAAGTCGTCGAAGGCTCAGCCCTCACGAAAGAGGCGGGCAAGAGTTTGATAGAGATTGAGACCGTATCGCGTGACCTATCCGAGCTAATCGGTTCAATCGCTGATGCCTCCGAGCGCCAAGCGCGAGGGTCCGAATCCGTCGCGGCAGCGATGGGGGGTATCTCGTCAGTACACAGAGACACAGCCAATGGTGTTCGAGAAGGCGCGGAAGCGATCCGAAACCTCACAGCACTCGCGGATGAGTTGCGCAACTCCGTCTCGCGATTCAAGATCCCGACCAAGGTGCATCACCACCATCAGCACTAGCTAACTCAGCCGTCCTAGACCTAGACAGATGCCGCACAACGTCGATCAACAAGTGCTTCAAGTCTTTCAGGACGAAGTGCGTGCGGCTCTGCCCAAGCTAAAGAAGTACCTAGACAGTCTCTCCAAGAACCCGAGCCGTCGAGAGGCACTGGAGAAGGCACACAGCCTCGTTCAAGGCCTCTCCGGCACCGCATCCTTGATCGGCCTGGCCACCTGGAGCGAAACAGGTTCCGCAGTCGGATACTTCTTAGCCGAGGTCGTAGCGGGTGAAGAGACGATGACCGCCGACGCTGCGGCTGAACTTAGAAGCACCCTCGATCACATCGAGGCTGAACTGGACCTACCTAATGATCTCGATCCGCCTCGCTTTGAGTTAGAGGATATGGACCTCGACATCTCTCTTGACGCACCGACCCCGGATGTCGTCTCCGAGGCGAATGACACCATACGGTTTGAGATTCTTGACATCGACGAGCCTGCGGTCCTCGCCGAGGAGGCCTCGCCCTCTCCAGGCGACGACTCAGGCGAGCTGCCCGCAGACGAACTCGGCGATCCCGAGATTGTCGAGGTCTTCCAAGAAGAAGCCGAAGAGCTGCTTGGTCTGATCGCTTCCAGCCTTCGCACCCTCCAACACGATCCGGCCAATCGTGACGTGCTGCAAGACGTGCGGCGAGCGATGCATACCATCAAGGGTGCCGCCGGTATGGTCGGTCTGCGCTCGGCACAACGTGTCGCACATCGATCAGAGGACTTACTAGATTACCTGTATGACAGCAAGACTCCAGTTGACGCCGATGTCATCGGCCTACTGCAAGTCACAGCCGATCTCGTTCAGGACATCTCAGAAGCGGCAGGCACGAGTGAGACCACCCGCGCCGCCGTCATCGAGTGTTGCGCACAATACGACCAAGTACTCACCAAGATCAAGCTCGCACCACCTGCGACCACGAACACCTCGGCGCCCACGGAACCGTCCGAAGACAGTCTCGAAGAAGACTCCCCCTGCGACGCAGAACTCTTCGAAGTCTTCCAAGAGGAGGCCGAAGAGCATCTCGGTCTCATCGCCAAGAACCTGCGCACGTTGCGGAAGAAACCCGACTCCCGAAAAGAGCTGCAAGAGGTTCGCAGGTCGATGCACACCATCAAGGGTGCTGCGGGCATGGTCGGCTTACGATCTGCTCAGCGAGTGGCTCATCGCTCCGAGGATCTGCTGGACCAGCTATACGACAGTCACACCCCGTTGGAAGCGGATGTCCTTGACCTGATCCAACACACGGCGGACCTGATCCAGACCGTCACGCAAGCGAGCGGTGTGGACGCAGCCGCCCAGCAGCGAGTTCTTGAACTCATCGCGCTCTACGACGCGCCTCAGGCGTCACCGAGTGCCAAGACGCCTGAACCGATAGAAGCCGAACTAGAAGAACCCCCAGCTCCAGAACCGGAAGTTATCTCTTCCCCCGCCGAGACTCCATCCGCACCAGATCCCCCGGCCCTAGAGCCATCAGCACCGGTGCCAACCAGCAAGTCCCCCAGTGGCCAGTACGCTCGTGTGCCACTCGAACGCGTAGAGGAGCTCGTTCGTTTGGTCAGTGAGTTGATCGTCAGCCGGTCGAATTTCGAGCAACACTGCCGTCGGTTTACTCGGGAGAGCGGCGAACTCAAGCTCAGCGGCGAGAGACTCACGCAACTCACGACAAAACTCGAAACGGACTACGCCGTCCAGGCGATGGCAGACGGAAGTTCAGAGTCTACCAAGGCCTCCCTGGCCTACGCTGGCGGTGCTTCGGCGGAGTCCTTCGACTCGCTCGAGTTCGATCGTTACAGTGAATTTCACCTACTTTCCCGCGACCTCCACGAAGCCGCTGACGATATCTCCTCCGCTAGTTCGCAACTGCATGGCGTGGCAGGAGACTTCCAAAACTCACTTGTCCGGCTCAGTCGTCTGACCGGCGATGTACAAGACGGACTCATGCGTCTGCGCATGTCGCCCATTTCGTCTCTTGAGAATCGCCTGCATCGGACGGTCCGCGTGGCTGCTCAGGCGTGCAAGAAGAAGGTTCGACTTGAGATAGTCGGTGGTGAGGTAGAACTCGACAAGAGCATTCTCGAAGAGATCACCGGTCCGCTCGAACATCTCTTGCGGAACGCCGTTGACCACGGTATTGAAAGCTCCGCCAAGCGCAAGAAAAGCCGGAAGTCCCCCGAGGGACTTGTCACGCTCCGCGCTTATCTCGATGGCGCTCGTGCTGCGATTGAAGTCTCTGACGATGGCGGGGGGCTCGATGTCGACGCCCTTCGCGCCACGGCAGTTGAGCGCGGCATCCACTCTGAGAAAGCAGCGGGCCAACTCGCACCTGAAGACGTTTACGAGCTGATTTTCAACACTGGCTTCACCACTGCGGCCAAAGTCAGTGAGGTCTCTGGACGCGGTGTTGGAATGGATGTCGTTCGATCCGCCATCGAGTCCCTCAACGGTTCCATCGGAATCGAGTCTGAAGCTGGCAAGGGCAGCACATTTTCAATAGGATTGCCCACGAGCCTAGCTGTAGCTCGCGTCCTCATGGTTCAGGCAAACTCACAGTCGTTCGCCGCCCCGATGCACGCCATTCGTCAAGTGATCAAACTGCACCCTGACGACATTGAGATTACGCCTCGGGGTGAGTTCGTTACGGTCGAAGGAAGACGACTAAAGGCGGTACGCCTCGCGGACGTACTCAACCTGCCGGGCGAGCCCGATCCCGAGCCAGACAAGCTCCCAGCATTGATCATCGACGCGGGCAAAAGATCGTTCGTGCTACTGGTCGATCGCATCCTGGAAGCAGCAGAGGTTGTCGTCAAGAACATGGGCGGACTCCTCCAGCGGGTTCACGGCATCAGTGCGGCCACCATCTCAGGCGACGGATCCGTCGTACTCATCTTGAATCCGGGTCAACTCGTTGACCCGCCTCCCGCCGAGTACCGCCGCGACAACATGAGTACTCGCGACGAAATCAACGACGAGCAGCTTACCATCCTCATCGTCGACGACTCCCTGAGCGTGAGGCGTGTCGTGACACGCTTGCTTGAGTCCGCCGAATGGAACACAGTCTCCGCCCGAGACGGCATTGAGGCGCTCGACGCGCTGACGGAGATGCCCACGCCTCCAGACGCCATCCTCTGCGACGTAGAGATGCCCCGCATGGACGGTTACGAACTTGCCACCAACCTCAAGGCAGGTCCCTATTCAGAGATTCCGATCCTCATGCTGACGTCTCGCGCAGGTCAGAAGCATAGAGACAGGGCTAACAGCATCGGCGTCGAGGACTACCTGATCAAGCCATTCCAAGACGAGGCTCTGTTGAGCGCGATACGGACAGCAGTAGAGGCAGCGAAGACGATAACCTAGTCACCGACCTCACTCGGGGATACCGTAACTGCGGTGGACATCGTCCAACGTCAGCGTACCCAGGAGCAGGTTTGGGTTTGCGCGACTGGATACGGGCAGGATAGGGTAGGTTGCTAACTCCCGCATGGCCGCGTCCAATGAAAGATCGGGATACAGGCGCACTACTGCTTGTACATTTAGCGCTCGCCACAGACTCTCGCCACCGCGACCCTGCCCGACCGCTTTCTCTAGATCCTCCACATTGACCCAGAACCATCCCTTGCGGTGAACCGACACGAGCGCTGTCTCCAGACTCTGCTCGTGCATTCGAGTCAGTGCCGTCCCAACCGGTGTCGTCCTCGGAAAGACTCTTGCCCCCCCAGGCTGCATCGCTTCCTCCACACTTAGCGGGAGTGCCTCGCGTTGATCCTCAACTGAGGGCAGGTCGAGTCCGTCTTGGAGAGCTGCCGTCTGCAGCAAGGAATCATGCCGCAGTGTTCTTGAGACCAATAGTGCGATGACGTTCGCAACCATCACCGGCAGAATGATGACGTAGCTCCGGCTAATTTCGAACACCATGAATATCGATGTCATCGGAGCGCGAAACAGACCCGCGAAGAACGTTCCGATACCGACCAGCACATACGCACCCGCGGTACTGGTTGGAAACGGCCAATACTCATGCGCCAATCCGCCAATTCCGCCACCAATCATGGCGCCGATGAAGAGCGTCGGCGCGAACATCCCACCGGGCGTCCCCACAGCGAAACAGAGCGCGGTGGTCACCATCTTGAGCGCGGCCAAAAGCAACAAGAAGTGCCATACATAGCGGTCGTGCAAGGCACTATCGATGGCGCTATAGCCTGCACCAAACACCTCTGGAAACCGTATGCCGATCACGCCAACGAGCAGGCCAGCGATGACCGGTAGAGCATAAACACGAGCGCCATGGATGCCACCCACTTTCTCGCGAATGGATGCGGCAAATTCGGTAAACCACGCTGAAAGATAACCACTGACGAGACCGATCAGCGCATAAACGATTAGTTCGGAATAGTTCGTCAGCGTGAACTCTGGAACCGAGTAAAGCGGGTCGTCACCTAGATACCAACGACTCACCACCACGGCCGAAACCGAAGAAAGTACGATCGACCCAAGTACGCCCGCGTTCCATGACGCGACTACCTCTTCCATCACGAACAATACCGCGGTAATCGGGGTGTTGAATGCCGCGCCGATTCCCGCAGCGGCACCCACCGGAGCGATCATGCGCATGTTGTCGCGGGTCAAGCGAAAGGTGCGTCCCAACAAGCTAGCTATGCCTGAACCCATCAGCAAAGATGGATCCTCAGGCCCCATCGGATTGCCGGTTCCGATCGAAATTGTGCTCGACGCGAACTTGCCAACGACTCCGCTGAACGGAACGTAGCCGTCAGAGATGTATAGCGCCGCCTTCGTGGCATTAACTCCACTGCCGCGTGCAGCCGGAAAGTAGCGAATCGACAAGAAGAAGGCCGCACCGCCGCCTACTGCGGGCCAAAGTAGGGAACCCCACCAGCTCCTACTCCCAAGGCCCTCGACCGTCGCCCAGCTAAAGAATTCTATGGAGATGTGAAAACAAACAACTATCAGGCCAGCAAAGATTCCAATGACGATCGACAGCAGCAGGAACCGCTGCGTCTCGCCCATCACGGGCCCAATCGTGCCCAACTCAAGCAGCTTTTTACCGTACGTTGCAGCCGCCGCTACCCACCTCCGAATCATCGAGCGGCCGCCTCAAGAACACGGTCCAGCGCATCGTCGTCGTACCAAATGTTCGTACAGGCCTCCGGTCGAAGAGACCAGAGATCACTGGCGAGACTCATGGTTTGTTCCGTCGCCTCTCCGTAGTCATCCGGCCTTTGCGGGTCAATCAGGATGATTTCGGCAGCGTCGAAAGATCGAGTAGCGATGTCAGATCTAGGTGAGGGCGGGCCGACTAGCTCCTCGCCAGCGGAGTTGTAGCAAGACTCCAGATAGTCCACCGCTCGACGCAGCACTTCCCGGCCCCGACGAAACCGTTCCTGTTGGGTAATCCGCCGTTCACGTCGGCTTGCTCTACGATAGTTGGGGTCGAGTTCGACAACTTCGTCCGCCTCCCGAAGAATCTCCGATAGCTCTCGGTTCGGAGACTCCGATAGCGCGCTCCGGAGTTCAAGGCGAGAAAGGCCATACTGTCCGGTGACGAAGTAGGCCCGCCCCAGCGCGGCATGGACTTCCGCGTCGTCCAGGTTCTCCTCAACTAGCGGTCCGAGTACTCGAATGACCTCGCCTGGGGCACCGGCGTCCAGAAACATCAAGCCCGCACGTCTTCGCAGCTCATCATTGGCCGGCTCCTCTCGTAGAAGACTCAGCAATTCGCCAACTAGCTGGAGCGTCTCGCCTTCCGACTCAAGAAAGTCGACCAACTCAAGACGCGTTTCAACACGGTTTTGTTCTGGATTCTGATCCCACCGTCCGTAGATCGCGGTGCGATACGACTGAACAGCCTCCTCAATTCGGCCACCGCGGACTGCCAGGCGGGCCAACATTCTGTTGACAACCGCCTGCGTTGCATCCGCCGCCCGCAACTCCAATAGCTGAGGCTGTGCTTCCTGATAACGGCCCGACTGATACAGGGCAAGCGTCAGCCCTAGTCGGTACTCAAAGTCCCCTCGACTGTAGAGCAGCGCATCGCTGAATTGATCTATCGCTCCATCGAAGTAGCCATAGTCCGCGAGTGTTCTGCCCAGTCGAAAGTGTTCCTCGGCTCGGTCCTGCCGTTCGGTATTAAACGCCCGGGTGTAATAGCCAGTTCCAACAAACAACGCCAACATGACGACGAACACGATCGCCAAACGTTGCGGTGTGGCTCCGACCCGAGCGACCTGATGACTCTTGCAGTGGGGGCATTCCGCGCCCGCACCGCGCGTCGGACGTCGACAAATCAGACAGAAGTAGCGGGGGTCCATACAGCCACTTCCAGCTTAACTGGTCGCGGCTCCAGTCATCCCGCATCCGACCGTCGAGAACTACTTTCTTCCCATCGATAGATCTCGCAGCGAACTTGATTCTTCCGAATATCCAACCGAATGAAGCGCAACGTTCATCTTCTGGAGCGCGGCCTTGTGGATCTGTGAAACACGACTCTCGTTCACACCCAGTTCGTGCCCGATCTCTTTCATCGTGCACTCTTGCCGATAGTACATCCTGATCACGGTCTGGTATCTTTCAGGCAACGTTTGGATGGCACCATTCAACGCCTCGCGCATCTCCTGTCTCGCCATCAACCCGTCCGGCAACTCACCCTTCGACTCCGCGCTCTCCAGAGTGATCGTGTGCTCGTACTTCTCCACCTTATGCGGCTGCGTCGCCACCAGACCCGCCGCACAGAGGTCGCGCTTCTGTTTCACCAGATCGTCTTCGCTGATCCCCATTCCATCGGCGACCTCTGCCTCCGACGGGGCTTTTCATAGCTTCTGTGCTTGTTCGTGAACCGCACTATCAATCGACTTGAACCGCTTACGCTGGTCTCTCGAAGCCCAGTCCAGTTGCCGCAGACTGTCGAGAATCGCACCCCGAACGCGGTGCTTGGCATAGAGCTGAAATGCGACGTTCTTATCGGGCTGGTATCGGTCGACGGCGTCAAACAACCCCATCACGCCCGCATGCACCAGATCGTCGAGTTCTACCTGCACAGGAAGCCGTGCGCGTATCCTCGATGCGATCCCACGTACGAGAGGAAGGTGTTGAATGATCCTCTCTTCCCGCTCTTTCGCGCTCAACTTGAACTGTATTGCCGTCGCCGCCGACTGAGGTGCCATCTCTCGCCCACTCCTTCTCGCATCGCCGAGTGAATCTCAGCCGCACGTTCCCCTACAGGGGCACGGAGTTCTAGTGCAACTGACGCACCAAACGATAAGACTGGCATAACCCAATGAGAATCAGCAGGATACGACCACCGTAAGAGCGCTCAATGGCACTCTCCTGCCAGTAGAGGCCCTTGTACCTTTTCAACAACTTAGGGATAGATAACAGGGCAAGCAATGCCAGATTGGGACACGGCGTACCGAATTGGAACGCCGCAGAACGCTGCGATCACTTCCAGGTGGTTCTTTTTGGAACGAAATCAGGGTTATCGGCGAGCGTTCTAACGGAGGGGGCTGCCAACTGGGCGTGCCACGGGGATGATATTCGGCAAAACTTCGATCTCAATCGGAAGGCTTCCGGCCGCCTCTCCATCGACTTCGACCCGCGTCTGGTCCACCGATCGAGCGATTAACCGAGCTACCTGCCGATGCTGCACCCGCGGATGGTCATGGATCGCCCCCGAGTACAGCACTCGAATGTCACGGATGAGTTCGAACCAGCCCAGACGCTCGATTACCGTGACATCCAGCAAGCCGTCAACGAGCGAAGCACCTGGACATGGAAGCATCCCACCACCATGGTATTGGCCGTTGCCCACCGCCACGTTCGTGATGTCGAGTGGAGGCAGTGATGGCTCACCGTCGAACTCAAGATGGACCGTCTTGCCGGGGTAGCTAAAGAACACCTTCAACGTGGCCCATAAGAATGCAGCCTGTCCGTTGATCTCCGTGAGGGCATTATTCTTGGCAGACACAGACACGTCGCCGCCCATCCCGAAGCTCAACAGGTTGGCAAAGTACCGCTGCTCGACTCCTTCATGAGCTTCTCCAAGAAACCGAACTTTGCCAACGTCCATCGCTACGGTCGAACCCTCAGCCAAGTACGCTGCCACGGCTATAGGCTCCTGCGGTACCTGTATCGTCCTCTGGAAGTCTCCGCCTGTTCCCATCGGGATATAGCCCAGACGAGCCCCGGTTCGAACCGGCATATCGTTGTCGAGGAACCCGTTGACGACTTCGTGTGCCGTTCCGTCGCCTCCGACAGCCAGCACCAGGTCAGCACCAGCGAGCAGCGCTTCACGCGTCAACTCCGCAGCGTGCCAAGGGCGTTCGGTCCAATGCACCTGTAGTTGCGGCATCCGCTCGCGTAGCGCTGCCTCAAACGCTGGCCAGCGTCGTCGGACACGGCCTCCCCCTGCCTTCGGGTTCAGAATCGCAACCACTTCAGCCATGTCGCTCAGGAGCGGAGGTATTCGATCGTCTCGCGTAGTGTCACGTCCGCACGCCGAGTTTCAAAACCCAGGTCGTTGCGAGCCTTTGTGGAACTGCAATACCAGTACATCGACGACATCTCGATTGAAGCGTCATCGAGCTCCCAACTCTTGCCAATCAGCGGTAAGATCCGACGCAATACACGTGCACCCCACAGCTGCACCGGCAACGGCAGCATGAGTTTCGGTGCGGATACACCAGCAATACGCGCCGACCGCTGGATCCATTCGTGGAACGTCATGTTGGCGCCCGCCAGCAGATACCGTTCGCCTTTCTTCCCTCGGCGCATCGCCATGATCGCGCCCATGGCGACGTCACGTACGTCAACAATATTGAGCCCACCCTGTGGCAAGACGGCAATTCCACCTCTCAAAAACAGCTCCAGGTCACCTGTCGATGAACGTCGCTCATCGCCCGGCCCCAGCAGCAGCGTCGGGTTGATATGAACCACGTCTAAGCCGCGATGCTCGACATACCAAGCGGCTAGCTTCTCGGCATATATCTTGCTGACGTAGTAATCCCAGTTCCAAACCACATTGTGAGCGTAAGGTGCGGTCTCATCGCGCTCGACCGGGTCCGGGCCAACAGCACACACACCAGAGGTAGACACGAAGACACCCTTCTTGACGTCGTGGGCTAGCATCGCCTCGCACACATTGCGTGTTCCCTCAACGTGTGTGTCGTAGAGTCGCCATGGCCGAAGCGATTCGCGCTCAACAAAGCCCGCCGCATGGTAAATCTCGTCAACATCCACAGCCGCGGCAAGCACGTCCGCGCGTTTGGTAATGTCGCCTCGCATCACTTCTACGGCACCATCTTCAGCGTATGAGCCTTGACCACGAGCCAGAATACGGAGCCTCGCCGTGGGCTCCTCCACTTTGAGCTTCTCGACCAAGTGAGTCCCGAGAAAGCCCGTCGCTCCGGTGATGAGGATGGTCTTCATTACGACGACGACTCCGCATCAGACACATCAGACGGAACACCTGACACGTCCACCATACTGATCGGAGGAACGTGCACATGGGTCACGCTCGGAACACGACCAATGAATGACTGTGCCATCTCCAAGGCTTCCGTCATGCTGCTGCTCGTCTCCCAACCCAAGGTCTTCGCGACCCGTTTGTCCTCTGCTCCGACGCAAATCACTTTGCCTACGTGTTCGCGACCGTTCTCGCCCCAGTACCACATGTAAAAGGGATGCACACCGTGGTAGGCGTAGCCTGATCGATACTCCTCGATGTACTCGGGGTTAGTTGCGAACTCTGCTTCATATTTGTGTGCCAACTTCACCGCATCCGTCGTTTCCGGCAACACCCGATGGAAAAACTCGCGATAAGACGGATGGTGTTTCTTGTCAAATTCGTCGTACAGCGGATGCGTCACAATCAGGACGCCGCCCTTCTTCACAATCGGCATCCCACGGTACATGTTGAACAGATACCCCAGTGCCATCACCTGCACCAATAGTGGATTCAACGCCGAGTTCACGTTGTAGGGCGACACGAACGGAACGCCAACAATCGCCACGTCCGATTGCCCCTCGACGGGCACGCAGTACTGCTGATTGCAGTACGCCAATGTCTTCCTGTGCGTCGCGGTCGTCTCACCAGCGTGGACGGCAATCAGCCCGTAAGGAGACGGAATCTTAAACAAGAGATCCCGCTTCATTTTCCGTGGCAGCTTGCTCAAAGCCCACTTCGAAAATCCAAACGCCCCCCGATCCAACAGATTCCAATCGTCTTCGTTCTTCATGAAGAACGGCATCAGTGGGTCAAACATCTGGTTGTTGACCACGGTCTCGATGTGAAAGCAGTTCACGTGTTCCCGCACCACCGCAGCCTGACGCTCGGCCGACGACGCCAACTCGGAATGATCCGGGTCGAAATAGGAGTTTGATTCTCGAATCGTCTCTGGGTTGTGATGCGCCTGCAGCGTGGCGTAGTCGCAAAGCCCGATGGCGATGCTCTTCGCACCACCATCCATCGGAACCAGATTGATGTTGACGTAGATCAGCAGGTCCGATTCAGCGGCCCTGCGATTCATCCGAACAGCTTCATTGAACTCAGTCCGCCCCAGCTCCACCATGCCATCCGGGGCCTCGCCGTCGTGGCAATATAGCTGGCTCGGGAAGTAGGCCTTGAAAATCTTGTCGCCGACCGCATGGCGTATCTCAAGAGGCTCCATCCGCCGATGGAATGATGTCGCGATGATCAGCTCAACATCTGTAACACCATGCTCGGCGAGCATCTTCAGCACGATCTCTAGCACTGACTGGCGGAGGTCTGGCCTCTTCATGATCGGCAACGGAAGCGAGATATCGTCCATCGCCACCGTGACCTTCATTCCCGGTTTCAGTTGAGCCGACAACGGCGTCGCCTGCTCGGGATTGTCGAGTGCATACCGAATTGCAGCATCTCGATCTTTCAGCGGAGCAATCGTCGGCTTGGGGTAAACGACCCTCGTGCCGGTCGGCAGCTTGGCGCTAATCAGGTCTTCGCCGGACCAGAACAGACGCGGTCTCGAGTTCTCTTCGAGCCGCACAACACAGCGAGAATGGGAAACCAACGCATTCCGACCGACGGCGTTTGGAGTCGGATCGCCGAACTCAAACACCTCGGACGGAGGCACCGGACGAATGGGATCTGCCGCCATACTCAACTACTCTTGGTCATCATCACCGGCCAGCCGCGCTGTTCGGCAACTACTCGGAGTCTCTTGTCTGGATTTACCGCTGTAGGATGCGCGGCCATTTCTAACATTGCCAGGTCTGAATAGCTGTCGGAATACGCCTTCAAGCTGTCGAGGTCGACGTCGTGTTGGCGGCAAAAATCGCGCATGGCGTCCGTCTTGCCTTTTTCCGCGAGTAGTGGCTCGCGAATCCGCCCCGTGGCAACACCGTCAGAGAATACCATTTTGTTCGCCAACAGATAGTCGAACCCCAACTCTGCCGATGCGTGCTCCACGGCAAAATCCATTCCGCCGGTGACGAGTACCAGCTTGTAGCCCGCCTCGCGGTCGCGCTGCAGCAGAGCCTCCGACCCGCCGTAAATACGTTCTCGGGTCTCTCCCTCAAACAGCGCCCGCCCCTCAGCTCGCAGCCAATCCTCAGTGAAGCCCGCATACAGCCGGAAGAACTGTCGGTTAAACGCAGCCCGCGACCACAGGTCGATCAACAGCCACCACGGCACGCCACCGATAGCCACGCCTCTTCGATAGAGGCTCTCCAATGGACTCGGACAGCGTTTGGCGTAGTACAAGTACCGCGTCACAACGTTCCCCGCAGCCAACGTCCCGTCAAAATCGTAGAAAGCAACCTTCACAATAAGGGGCTAGCTGTGACCTCTCAATAGGTTGTTCATTCGGTCCCGGACCAGGGAAGCTGGAGTTATCCCACAACAGCAACCTTGGAGAGACCGAATGAACATCCACAAGAATGCACGATTGACGCCTTATTTGCGAGTGCGGATCGTCGAGCGCGTCCTCGCCAAGCAGCAGACGCCACGGGACGCCGCGGCGGCCTGTGGCGTCTCACTGAGAACCATCCACAAGTGGCTGGCGCGCTATCGCAGCGAGGGTGTCGCCGGTTTGCACGATCGTTCCTCGCGACCGCACCGCAGCCCGCGACGGACCTCTCGGGCGCTGGTCGAGCGCGTCATTTCTCTGCGCCGCCAGCGTTGGACCGGCCGACACATCGCCCAGGCTGTCGGCCTCTCGCCCGCTACCATCAGCCGCATCTTGCGCCGCGCCGGCCTGAACCGTATCCGCGATCTCGAACCTGCTCGGCCCCTGCGCCGCTACGAACATGCCGCCCCCGGCGATCTGCTGCATCTCGACATCAAGAAGCTCGGCCGCTTCCTCCGCGCCGGTCATCGCGTTACCGGAGATCGCTCTCGGGCCAGTCGCGGCGCTGGCTGGGAGTTCGTGCATGTCGCTATTGACGACAACTCCCGCCTCGCCTTCTCTCAGATCCTGCCCGATGAACGCAGCCACTCCGCGGTGGCTTTCCTCGACGCCGCGGTCGGTTACTACCGCTCCCTCGGCGTCCCCATTCGTCGTTTGCTCACCGACAACGGCTCTTGCTATCGCTCGCGCCTCTTCCGCGATGCTTGCCGTCGTCTCGGCATCCGCCACCGCTTTACCCGTCCTTACACGCCGCGCACCAACGGCAAGGCCGAACGCTTCATCCAGACCGCTCTGAGAGAATGGGCTTACGCTCGCTCCTACTCCTCATCCCAGCAGCGCGCCGCTCATCTGTTATCCTGGCTCCACCATTACAACTGGCATCGCCCCCACGCCAGCCTCCACTACCTTCCCCCTTTCTCCAGACTCCTGATTCCCATGAACAACCTCTTGAGGCTCCACAGCTAGTCGAACAGGTTTTGAATGTTCGACTTGTGTCGCCAAGTTAAGAACAACGTCATCATCAGTGCCATGCGAACAGAAAATGAGTCCGCATACACGTACGTCAACATTGCAAAGAAACACCATGTCGCGACCGACGCGATAGCTCCAGCTTCCGGCACCTTGAATCGAGACGCCGCGACGCGCACGAGCACGAAAAAAACCAACCCCGCGACCGCCAGCCACGGGAACAGCCGCATCATCACGCCGGCGGACGTAGCGATGCCCTTGCCGCCATTAAACTTCAAGAACGGCGAATAGCAGTGACCAAATACCGCCGCGAACCCTAGCAGCCAACCGTGGAAGAACGGATCGACATCAGGCTGAAAGAACAGCGCCACCGGAAGAAAACCCTTCAGCATGTCCCCGGCCAGGGCGATCATCGCTCGCCCCTTGTTGACCCGCAGCACATTGTTGAATCCAGGATTCCCCGAGCCCACTTTGCGAATGTCGATGCCCGAACCCATCATGGACAGGACCGCAAACGGGATCGAGCCTATGGCAAACGCGATCAGGGCCTCAATGATTAGAATCGTGTCCATCATGTCCCTACTACGTCAGTAGACCCGCCAGCGACGCCGTTAAGAAGTTCGCCAGCATACCCGCCGTCATCGCTAACAGCCCCAACTCCGCCAATTCGCCCCGTCGCCTCGGTATCAACGATCCGAGTCCGCCGACCTGGACGCCAATCGATCCAAAGTTTGCGAATCCGCACAGCGCATAGCCAGCAATCAGAAACGAGCGAGGCTCAATCGAACCCTCTAGCGCGGCAAGTTCGATGTACGCCAAGAACTCATTCAGCACCATGCGAAGTCCCAATAGGTTGCCGACCGAGAGCGCATCCGCCCAAGGCACTCCGATCACAAATGCTATCGGAGCGAACATGAAGCCCAACACCGTCTGCAAGTTAATGGGCAACCAGGCTAGCCCCGTCACCTCCCGTGCGGCGCCCATCATACCGTTCACTAGGGCAATCAGGCCAACAAAAGCGACCAGCATCGCTCCGACCTGCAGCGCCAGGTAGAGCCCCTCCCCTGCCCCCCGCGCCGCGGCGTCGATGATGTTACGGTCGCCTTCGCCGACTTCCTTGGGCACCGTGCCGCGCGTCTCGGGATCCTCGGTCTCGGGCACCATGATTTTGGCCAGCATGATGCTTCCAGGGGCGCTGATCACAACCGCCGTCAGCAGGTGCTCGACCGGCACGCCAGAGATCTGCGTATACGCCACCATAAGCGCTCCCGAGATCGTTGCCATGCCGCCGGTCATCACCGTCATGAGCTCCGAACGCGTCAGACGGTCCAGATAAGGCCGAATCGTCAGTGGAGCCTCAGTCTGCCCCATAAACACGTTCGCGGCCACGTTCAGCGCTTCCGCACCGCTGACACCAAGGGTCTTCTGCATCGCCAGTGCCAGAACACGAACCACTCGCTGCATCACGCCGAGGTAGTAGAGAACGGCGAATAACGACGCGACGAAGATGATCAGTGGAAGCACTTGGAAGGCGATGACGACGCCTTGCGAGCCACCTGACGAACCTAGATCGGGTCCAAAGACGAACTTCGACCCCTCTTCGGCAAAACCCATCAGGGAGTTGAAGCCTGCGCCTAGGACCTCAAAGACGACCCGTGCCGGAGTCTTCAACAGCAGCACTGCCAAGCCAGCCTGTAATCCGAGGCCCCACCAGACGACCCGCCACTGCACGGCACCGCGATCCTTCGACAGCCCATACGCTGCCAACAAAATCAGCAGAATACCTAGCAGACCCATATGGTTCTCCAGGCGCTCCACACCAACGACGCCGAAGACGAGCGATGCAACATCGCCGTTTCCGACTTATTGAACGAGATCCAAAACCAATTCTCTCGGCTCTGAAGGTTTCGAAGAGAGGCGGAAGGCATCTTCCACCAGCTGAACAGCCTCGGTCAACTGCGTCTCATCGGTATAGTACAAAGCACATAGTCCGGCACCGGCAGCGACCGCATCGCCGACCTTCGCCTGCAGAATGATGCCGACAGCTGGATCGATCTCCTCTCCCATGCGCTCGCGGCCAGCACCCAGCAGCGCCGCCGCACGACCGATATCTTCCGCGTTGATCCGGCTTATGTAACCCTCACGCGGCGATGTGATGATTTGCTCACCCGATGCGTTCGGAAGTAGCTCAAACTGCGTCAACGCGTCAGCATCGCCACCCTGAGCCTTGATTACATTCTGCAGAACCGCGAACGCGGAGCCGTCATCGAGTAGACCTTGTGCCCTAGTCCGTGCGTTCTCCAATGAGACGTCGTTCTTCGCGAGGTAAATCATCCTAGCGGCCACCTCGACGGCAAGTCCAGCCAGGTCCTGTGGGCCTTGGCCCTGCAGCGTCTGGGACGCTTCCATGATCTCCAGGGCGTTACCGACCGTGTAGCCTAGCGGTTGATCCATGTCGGTCAACAGTGCCTGAATCCGCAGATTCATCCGGCGACCGATGGTGATCATCAACTGTGCGAGCCGACGCGCTTCGGTCTTGCCAGACACCAGCGAGCCGCGGCCCACTTTTACGTCCAACACCAGCGCATCGAGGCCCTCGGCCATCTTCTTCGACATCACCGAAGCGGCAATTAGAGAAGACGAATCTACAGTTGCTGTCGCATCCCGTAGCGCGTAAAGCTTCTTGTCGGCCGGAGCTAGCTCGTTCGACTGTGCTGCAAAGGCCAGACCATGCTCGGCTACCGTCGACATGAACTCATCGCGCGACAAGTCCGTCCGGAACGACGGAATCGAATTCAGCTTGTCGAGCGTCCCGCCAACGTGTCCGATGCCCGGCTCCGCAATGACCGGAACGGCCAGTCCAGCGGCTGCCGCGATTGGTGCAGCGATGATGCCAACCTTGTCGCCCACGCCACCCGTTGAATGCGTGTCGACCTTGGGCTTGTCGATTCCGCTGAGATCCAACGGCTGTCCGCACCTCAACATCGCTGTCGTCAGAGACGCCGCCTCAGCCTCGGTGAAGTCGTTACAGGCTCCTGCCATCAGGAAGGCTGCCATTTGATAGTCTTGGATCTCTCCCCGAGCGTAGCCGTTGATCAGGCGCTCGATTTCTTCAAGCGTCAGCTCTTCGGCGTCGCGTTTTCGGCGAACGAGGTCAACAATTCGGTCCATAAACGTAAAAACTCCCTAGGCCCTCTCTGAAGAAGGCGGGAGGCGAAAATCGCCCAGATCTCACAGCCTAGCACCGCGCTCGGTGCGCTGCAAGGAAGCAGGATCTGTCAGGCCGTCGGTTCAGTATGTGGAATGGGAGGAATATGCGCGGGTAAATCACCGCGCCGAATTCGCGCAAACAGGGCCAGCGTCTCGTCGTGGACCGTCCCGTTGGAAGCGAGCATGTCCGGATCGCCCGAGCGGTGGTCGCCACCACTCATGCTCGTGATCTTTCCGCCCGCCTCGGCAACAATCGCGGCACCAGCCGAGACGTCCCACGACTTCAGACCGATCTCCCAAAAGCCCTCAAATCGTCCACAGGCCACCGAACATAGGTCCAGCGCCGCAGATCCAGCTCGCCGACAACCATGTGTCAACACGGAGAACTGGTGAAAGTAATAAACGTTCGGATTGTCTTTCCGCTTCGAGGCTGGAAATCCCGTTGCGAACAACCCCTTGTCGACCGTTTCGATGCTAGACACCGCAATGCGACGATTGTTCAGGTACGCGCCCGCACCCTTCTCCGCCGCAAACAGCTCCTCGGTAATTGGGTTGTAGACGACTCCGGCGATACTTTCGCCATTCTTCTCCAATCCAATACTCACCGCAAACCACGGGTAGCCGTGGGCGAAATTCGTCGTACCATCCAACGGGTCGACATGCCAGACATACTCCGAGCCGTTGTCGACACGGCCACCCTCCTCGCCAATGATCGAGTGCGTGGGAAACCGCTCTCGCAGCCTTCCAATTACCAATTCTTCGGCGGTTCGGTCGGCAATCGTGACAATGTCGAATGAGCCCTTGTACTCCACTTCGACCTTGCGATCATTGAACTGCCGCAAGATCTCCCCCGCGTCTCGGGCGATCTCTGTCGCAACCGACAAGTAGTCTGCGTCATTCATTTCGGTGAATTCCTTTCTAATCCTGACTCGGCTCAGCGCTCTCAGCTTCTTCAGTCGGCGTTGCGTCCCGCCATCGACTATTCGGCTCGCGCTCGACGTCGACTTGGCTCGGTGTCACTGACTCGGGAAGCAACTTACGCTCTTCCGGAACGTAGTAGCCCGACCTCGCCAGTACCGTGGCACCAGGGCTGTCAACGGCCACTTCAATCTCCCGGTATCTCGTTCGCAGGTCCGTATGCTCGGGTGGATAGTATCCCAGCAGATACTGCGTGCGCAGGTTCTCCAAGATCTCGCCAAACACCCGGTTCAGCCCCGCCTCGCCATACTCAACAAAGGCCTTACCGCCCGTGCCATCAGCGAACATCGATAGCGTATGTTCGCCGCCGATATTTCGACCGGCATCCGCCTTGATCGGCATCACGATCACGCTGTAGATCACGGCATCCGCAGTCTGCGCTGCCTCAATCGACTGCCGATAGGTCGAGTAGCTCGTGGTGTCGCCGCCGTCGGTCAGAATAATAATCACCCTTCGCCCTGTTCGCCGTTGCAACTCTTCGGAAGCAAGCAAGACACCGTCATACAGCGACGTTCCACTATCGGGTTTAATACGATCCAACGCACGACCCAAGGTCCGCTCACGACGCGTAAACGGCGCAACCAGACGTACCCCTTCAGAGAACTCCATCACCGCAACTCGGTCCTGTGCGTGAGATCCGGAGCCGAAGAGGTTTGCAATAAACTGTTTCGCCGATGCGCGCTCAAATGCCAGCTCCACAGCCGTTGAAAGGCTCGCATCGATTAGCAATATCACCGACAGTGCCCGATCTGTCTGGCGCTCGAAGACGACGATCTCGCGCTCCTCGCCGCCATCGACGACGCGGAACTGATCCACCTCTAGCCCGCCGATGACGCCCCCGTTCGCATCGCGAACCGTCGCGGTCACGTTGACGAGGTTGACGTCAGACCGAAATATGGCACCGTCTTGCGCAAGCGCCGTCGCCGCTAGACCAACCAACCCTAGGCCAATCGCACGAAACGAGATCATTTGTCGACCTCAGACCGCGGTACGCCGTCTTCCCACGCACCTTCCACCCAAACTTCTCCGTCTTCGAAGTATTCTTTCTTCCAGATCGGGGCCAGCTTCTTCAGGCGGTTGATCGCTTCCAAACTCGCGTCATAAGCCGCCTGGCGGTGTGCCGATGCGACGACAATCGAAATGCTCGCCTCCTGCAACTCCAACCGCCCGACGCGATGGATCATGCCCACCGCCCGCACGTCATGGTTTTCCCGCAACTCGTCGCCAATCCGCTGCATCGTTTTGACAGCCAGCGGCGCGTAGCCTTCGTAGTCGAGGTACAGTGTTTTCCGATCGCCTGTATGGTTACGAACCACACCGTCAAAGGTGATCACCGCGCCATCTTCATCTCGTTGCAGTCGCTTCACCAGCGCCTGAGAATCAATCACATTCTTCGTCACGGCGTAGAAACTTACCGCATCCGAACTACAGGCGACCCATTCATCGCCAGATCCACCACTCACCGGAGGCATCAAAGCGATCTCGTCGCCTTCCGCCAGCTCAACATTGCGTGCGGCAAACTCATGATTTCGCGCAATCGCAATTGAGGCGGCCATTTCTCGAAGTTTCGGAAATTCAGACGCGTAGTGATCAAATACCGTTCCCACCGACGAGCCCGGAGCCATTTCCAGCTCATCCGTCGATCGCCCGACAAAGTCCTTTAATTGGCCAAAAAACAGAACGGTGACACGCATTCCCAAAGCCCCTTCATCCTACCGCTTCACGCACTTCGGAAACGGAGGCTAGCCAACCGCCCGCGCACGTCCCACAATGACAGGTGATGGGCAGCAAGAAGCAGCGCAGGAGTACCGAAGTCACGACGCCCAAACGCAACTTGGTCGCGCGCGCTGGCGCACGTTCGTCCGCAGGACCGATGAAAGACAAGCGAAAACTATCTCGTCAGGAACAGGCCATCCGCGACCGTCAAGAGATCAACACGGCCAGGACCACCAAGGACAGCGACTAACCGGCTATTCGATTCGCCGCCATCACCGAAGCCAACCGCATCGCCGCCTTCATATTCTGCGGGTCAGCAATCCCCTTCCCTGCTATGTCGAACGCCGTGCCGTGATCGACTGACGTCCGAATGATCGGCAACCCAATCGAGACATTCACCGTCTTTTCGAAGTCAATCAGCTTGAGCGGAATGTGTCCCTGGTCGTGATACATCGCGACCACGAGCTCATAATTGCCCCGCAGGGCCTTGAGGAACACCGTGTCCGCCGGAATCGGCCCATAACAGTCAATTCCCTGTTTGCGAGCCTGTTCAACGGCTGGCACGATCGTTTCACGATCCTCGGATCCAAACAGCCCATGTTCCCCGGCGTGAGGGTTCAGGCCACAGACGGCGATCCGCTTCTGCTCGGTACCGATCCACTGTAAAGCCTCCGCACCCAGCTCGATCGTGCGCAGTACGCGTTCCATCGTGGACTCGCACGCAACCCGCAGCGGTACATGCGTCGTCACGTGGACCACGCGCAGCCGCTCGCTCACCAGCAGCATCCGCGATTCCTTCGCCTTCGTTATCTCGGCAATGAATTCGGTGTGACCTGAAAACTTCATGCCACCCATGGCGACAGACTCTTTGTTCAGCGGTGCCGTCACCATGGCGTCGGCATCCCCAGCAGCACACATCTCCGCCGCATGCCGCACAAAGCCAACCGCCGCCCGACCACAGTCCGCGGACAGTTCCCCCGTGACAACGGTCTTACCTTCGAGTAAACCAAGGTCAATGACCGGCGTCTCCGTACGGTCCAGACCCAGTGCCTCCGCGGTGGAATCGAGCACCGCCCGGTCGCCCACGACATGCCACTCCGCGAGATCGCGCACCTCCGCATCCGCCAGGGCCTTCAGAGTGACTTCTGGGCCCACACCAGCCGGATCTCCGATCGTGATCACGATTTTTGGCTTCATTCCGTTCTCGTTCCCTTTCCACCTAGCAACGCAAGAATTCGTGCCAACTCGTCGCTGACGCCAAACGCTCCCGACTTCGTCACGACCACTAGTCCATCAGCCATCCCGCCGCGAATAGCGCCCCATGGTGCCCCAGTGGTGCTCGAACCGCCAATCTCAATGCAATCCGCGTCGAGCGCACCGAAGACCAACTGCGCCGTCGAGCCGCCACTCACCAGCAACGAACCGAATTGTCCGCTACGAACCACTGCACGAAGCTCCTCTTCCCAGTCCCTGCCAACATCACCGATCGCTACCCGCACGAGTCTCGACGGGCCCGTCAGATCTCGAGCCGCGCCAACCAGGTCGATCTCTTCAACGATACCCTCGCTCACCGCATAATCCATCTGCGCCAACGTCCTCGGATGCACCGAACCGATCAAGCACAGCGTGGGCTTACCTAACACCGGTGGAAGACTGTCGACCGACGACCGACCGTGCATCGCAGCCAAGGCCTTCGCCCAGGGCTGACCTAACCCCGAAGAGCCTGCCAACAGCACTGCGGTGTCCGCTTCGAGGACACCCGCCACCAACCGACTCAGGTCAGCATCGGTCTCGGCATCAGGAGTCGCCAACAGGTTCGACTGCGGCAGGCGGACAGCCTGGCCATCTTGAGTCGTCAGCATGCCATCCCGGCACCCGCGCCCTAATCGAGGCAGCGCTGGCGAAAGAACCGCATAATCAAACCCCCAGCGACGAACCAACGCCTCAGTCTCTAAAGCAACATTCCCGCGCAGCAGCGAGTCGATCTTCTTAAAGACAAGCCGCCGACCTGCATCTCGTAACACGGCGGACCAGCGCTCCATTTCGGGCACCGCCGCAGCCACGTCGACTTCACGAGTCTCGGAAGTCACGGCGCATATCTCCGCGTCACAGCGCTCAACCGCGTCCAAACTCATGCAGACCGCCGTCGTAAAGCCAGCTTCACAAAATTCCACCGCCGTATCTGCTGCGCCCGTCAAATCATCGGCAATCAGCGCCCACCGAACTGGTCGTTCGCTCAAGCTATTCGAGAACCGGTTGGTAGCAGCCACGGCCTATTCGACGAGCGGCAACGTCGGAGCGTAATGCTCCACCCACTGGAAAATGTTCTCCCACGCGTTGTCCCGGTTCTGACGCCAATCTAGAGGCCGAATGCCGTTGTCCGTAGCCGTCACGAAGCCCGGAAACATCGAGGCATAGCGCAGGTACTGATGCTCCACGCCCTTCACCCCGAGCGTGTCCACCCAGCGCATCGACGTCGCCAAGTCCGCATCCGCGCCCGTCGTCATCACCAGTACCGGCGTCTCGATCTTTCCAACGTTGGCGAATGCCTCGCGCGACTTGAGTTCCCGCAGCAGCGTGCTCTCCGAGATACTCCCTCCCAACAGATCGCTCGATACCTCTCGCAACCGCTGCATCCCCGCGTAGCCGTACTCAGCGGACGCGGAAAACAGAGTCGGCGAAATTACCACAGCTGCACGAAATACATTCGAACGCCCAATTCCTTCAGCCGTCACCGACGCGCCGTGGCCTTCGCCAATCACAACCATGCGCAACGGATCGACGTAGTCCAATTTCCGAACCAGTTGGGTCAACTGCAACGAATCCAAAACCTCGCCCTTGGCAAACTCGAACCGGCCCTGTGATATCCCCTCCGCACCCTGTTGACCACGAAACGACGACGCAGCCACCACATAGCCCCGACTAGCGAATTCCAACGCAATCTCTCGCCAGGCGCGCGTCACGCCCTGGCGTCCACTATGATTCAGAATCACCGCCGGGAAAAGTTGTTCCGGTTCGCCCTCGTCGTCGTACTCGATATACGGGCGGGCCAGGAATCCGGTGAGGCTCAAATCGCCAGACTTGTACGCGACTGTGTACGCCTCGATACCATCCCCGCGATGCACGCGTTCCAAGTTTCGGATCTCCCATGTCCGAATTCCGAGACTGCCCCAATCCCGCGGTCGGGGAGAGCCGACGTAGTCATCGGTTAAGGTCATCAGGCCCAAAGGCGTCTGCCCCAGGGCCAAGGTACCCGCGAGTAAGAGAACAAAGAGAACGTAGCGGACCATGGGTTGAAGAACCGTGAACAAACTAATTGTATCCCGTGGTCGCGCCAGCAACGATGCGTCACTTCTCGGCGATCAGCGGGCCAATACGTTCTCCCAGTGCCGCAAGCAGTTCATTCGGTATGTGAAGCTGCATTGACTCGAACAGTACCCGCTCTTCCCGCCGCACGTGAGCGGTCAGGAATTCTCCAAACTCCAACAGAACTGCGGGGAGCTCGGCGGTCTTCGAGCTTCTGATGCTTTCAACCAGCGTTGCGAGTCGACGGTGGTCCGAGATGAGCGACTCCACCATCTCAGACTCCTCTGTCCATGCGACCGCCAGAGGAAACACATGTGCCTCCTCCACCTCAAAATGAGTCTTCAACTCATCCGACCAGGCCGCCAACACGTTCTCTCGCAATTGCTCGCAGACTTCGCCTGACATTCCCGCTTCTGAGGAACGACGAATGACCACCGCCAAACCTAGGCTGTGATGGTGCTGATGAGACAGTGGAATCAGACTCGGGTCTCGCTTCATTTCACGTGCCTGGCCCACTCAAACTGCGCGACACAGCCGGCTCTGCCGCGAGCAGTTCCCGCAAGAATTCCCGATATTGCCGTCGTGCTTCACTCAACGAATAGAACTCTAGCACCCGTTCTCGTCCAGCCATGCCCATCGCAACCAGTTTGTCCGGATCATCCAACAGATCAGCCAGCGACTGTGCCACTCGCAGCGCTCCATCGTGACCTCCCGTAACCAAGACTCCGCAATCGTCCGTGATGAGCTCATCCCGCCCGTCTGCTTCCACCGCCACAACTGGACGGGCACGACTGAACGCTTCCAGAGCTGTCCGATCGCCGTCAGGATTCTCCGACACAACCACCACGACATCCACGCGCTCGAAGAACGCACTGAGATTCACTTCATCACGAAAGAACTGTGCGTCGTACCGTCTCATCAAGTTCCGCAATCCCACTTCCCGGGGCCCAGAACCAGTAATCAGCCAGTCCGCCTTGGCCGTTCCCCGCAACCGAGCCACCTCGCCCGCTATCGATGGCAACCAGTCCGCTCCGCTGCTCTCGGCCAGCACCCCCAAAAAACCCACCCCCAAGCGCTTTCGCATGTCGCCCGGCGGAGGTACTCGAGGCAAATCAACAGCACTCCGAATCTTCCGCAGTTGCTGTCCATCAGGAGCCATCGGCGCCAATCGACGCATCCCGGCCTCCGAATCCACCAGCCGGAAATCGAGACGGTCGACCGTATCCATCGGCAGATCAACCGCCAGGCCCTCGCCCGCAGCCCCCAACACCATATCCGCCGTCCGCAACTCTGGCAGGTGAGATCGAATACCGCTCAACGCTCGATAGCCAGCGGAAGCCTCCGACACAATTAGCGCATCGACGCCCCAGTTCGTCACCAGAGAGAGCACCGCACGCTCCACATCCGCCGAATCGACGAGTCTCCCCAACTCAAAGATCCGGTCCGACACCCGCATCCATCGTTCCTTCCAGCGATTGTCGGCGGAAGTCTCCACCACCACGATCACCTCGTTCGCGCGACGGTCGATCTCGCTGACCAAGTGCAACAAGGCCGTTGAACCCGCACTGGCGCCGAGATGAGGCACCATAATCGCGATTCTTTTCCGGCCACCGTTTGACGCAACCGCATACCGAAGAGGTCGTAGCAACCGACCATGCGAGTACGTCGTCCCCGGCTGAAATCGCTGATAGATCGCCAGGTCAAATACCTCCTGCCCCGCGGACCGGTTGACCCACTCTTTCAAAGCCACCGGTACAACCATCGACGCCGTACCCACCGGGTCGGCCCTCCATCGCTCAGCCGACAGCAGGCCCGAATTCTGCACGTGAGCAACGAGAGGACCCAGCCAGTAGCCTTCGCGGTCCAATTCAATGTCGTATTTCCGAGATCCCACGCCCTCGGGGATCGACTCCTCCGCATGTACTTCCGCCGGACCGATGACACATGCCCACGGCAATCGCCGCACCAATCCACCCGGCTTAGGGTCCGGCGACGCCATCACCCGACGCGAAATACCCAGCGGACCAGCAACGCCCTTTAGTGACGGCATCGGAGCCGCACCGGTGTCTTTCCAGGTCACCCAGTCAGCGGACTGCAGCGCCCACAGGCAATCCTCTAGCGCTTGCGGAGCCAACCTACCGGCCGACGAAAGCCACAGGAAAGCATCCGCCCCACTCCTCGACAACGCCTCCGCTTCACTATCGACGCGCAGCAGTTGATAGTCCCGCAGGGTCTGGTCGCTCAGGTCGGGAGTCGCTGCACCCGTCGAAACTACACAGATCGATACTTGCGCCAACTGACCTCCAACTTGCAAAAACCAAACCCCGCTACCGATGATAGGAGTTCTAGTCGATTTCTATGGCCGCCACACGCATGTGCCCCAACTGTAGGGCTTTCGTCGAACCAACTGACCGCATCTGCCCCTACTGCGATATGGAACTCCATCCGCTTCAGCGGCGTGCGAAGGCCTTGGCTGGCCCACTCAGCAGTTTCATTCCAGATACCCACTTCACAACGGTCATCCTGCTCGCGATCAACTTTGGACTGTTCATCGCGGCACTGTTGCTCAGCAACAAGCTCGCTGGCGGAGACGGCTCGTTCACCATTCGTGGCGGTGTCCTAGTAGCGTTCGGTGCCAAATACTACCCGGACATCGTCGACTACGGCCAATGGTGGCGTCTGATCACCGCGGGTTTTCTCCACGGCGGAATCATGCACATACTCATGAACTCCTGGGTACTCTTCGACCTCGGACCGCAAGTGGAACGCGTCTTCGGCACTTCACGCTATCTCGTCATATATCTCGTCTCCAGTGTCGGCGGTTTCTACCTCAGCTTTCTCATGTCCTACTCCCTATCGGTAGGCTCTTCCGCCGCTATCGCTGGTCTGATCGGGGCGATGATGGCATTCGCCAAGAGAACCAACCAGCCAATGGTCTGGTCGTTCTACATGCGCTGGGTCATCATGGTCGCGGCCATCGGCTTTCTGATTTCCGGAATCGATAATTGGGCCCACCTCGGTGGACTACTTACAGGCGGAGGTCTCGGCTGGATGGCAGCGTCCCCCCACGTCAACCGTGACATTGAATCCTTGTGGAAGATGGCCGCCACGCTTTGCGCCCTAGTGACGGCGGCCGCGCTCGCCTACGTCTACGCCGGCGTAGTCTGGGCTCTGTAGCCCACAGCACAGAACGTCGATCTTCCGGGAGTGAATCCCGGTACCATCCGAGCCTCACTGTTGAGCGTCGCCGTCCCACTCGCGATCTACGGCTATCTCACAGTCAGCGCATCCGCCGAAGGGGTCGTCGCAACTTCTTTGTGCCTGATCGCCCTAGCCCTCGTTTGTCGACTTGCACCAAGCCATCAACCACTCTCGACTTCCCTGCCCTGGCCGGTGCTCGCACTCGCGGCCCTACCGACCATCCAGGCGCTACCCCTCCCCAACGCCCTTTGGACGCGCGTCACCAGCATCGACGCCCCACTACTTACAGCCATTTCCCAACTCGGCTTCACTCCACCCTACACCTGGAGTTTCCAACCTGCAGCCACCCTGCACGCAGCCACAATCACCGCTTCCGCCCTAGCCGCCTTTCTGATTTGTCGGCACGCAGCCACTCGAACAGGGGGCGTATGCGGAATCGTCGCGGGCCTTCTCGCACTTGCTCTCTGGCAATCCGTTGACGGTCTCAACCAGTACTCAGCTGGACTTTGGTTCACCGACGGCGGTGAAGTCGCACACGGCAACTTTCTGAACCGCGGCTACTATGCCGCGTTTCTTGGTGGCGGGCTCTGGATGGCCCTCGGCGTTGCGGCATCACATTCAACACGAGCACGCTCTTCGCCCTTGAGCCTCAGCGCGACTACACTCGCCTCCCTAACAGCCCTCGCCACCGCCGCCGCAATCGCCAGCTCGCTCTCCCGTACAGCTCTCCTCGTGAACGCCGTCCTTCTCTGTGCCGCCATCTATCTACTGCCGCACCGGGTACGTCGAATCGCGGCTCTCACACTCGCCGCCCTAGTTCTGGCAGCCACGCTCGCCATTCCCGATCTATCCGCCCAACTCGTTGGACGCTTCCATCAACTCATCACCCACGGCGGCGATCCAGGACGTCTCTTCATTTGGCGCGACACATTCGCCCTCGTCCTGAACCACCCCTTTGGCTCCGGTGCCGCCACCTTCCCCTGGGCCTTTGAACGCAGCTCCCCTTACTTCCTCCGTAAGAGCATCAACAGCGCCCACAGCGACTACCTCGAATGGGCTCTTGAGTTCGGCCCCCTTGTCGCCCTACTGATCCTCGCCGTGCTCGTGATTGCCATCGGACGCCTCTTCCTGAACCCCCGGCACACCACCGACCCACAGAATCGTTGGATTGCACTCGGAGCTACAGCTGGGGCCACCGCCCTGGCCCTCCACGCAATCACCGACTCCGTACTGCACACCCCGGCCATCGCCATACTCTTGGCCTGCCTTCTGGGACTAGCCTTCGGCCTCACGACTTCTACGCCCTGCACTCGACAGCGGTCCGGCACCGCCCTGCTCACCACCGGACTATGCGCCTGCACTCTCATCCTCGGCGGAGCCCTGAAGCCCCTCGATCTCGACTCGCACTTCGCCCGTGCCCGCCAACATCATCTGCAGGGCAATCTACTCGCAGCACGACTGGACTACCTAGCCGCACTGCGAGCCAGCCCTCGCACCGCGCCCGCCTGGCTCGCACTTGCCGACCTCGCCCGCACCGAAGGCGCAAACGACGAGTCACTTCGTCTCGCCCAGGTCGCTCAATTAGTGGAGCCTTTCACCTACCGCGTCGAGTGGGCGCTAGCCGGTCATCAACTGGCGGCGGGTCAGGTCGAACACGGCGTTGAAACGCTACGCGCCGTCTGTCAACAGTTGCCCGACCTGCGCCCAGGTGCCTACCTACTTGCCTGGCGGGCCGGAGCACCGCTCGACCTCATCGAGTCCCGCCTCACCGCTCCAGAGCCCTACGCGGTAGGCGAATACCTCGCCTTCCTCATACGCTCAGGCAACCTCAACCAGCTACCCGGCGCCTACAAGCGCCTCGTCCAACACCGCCGCGTCCAACTCTCCGAAGCTCACCTACGCTATCTAGCCGATCAAGCGCAATTTACAGCCCCCTAGCAAACTTCGGGAACCTTTCTGCGTCCGACACCCAATACGTTATAGAGGCGCAACGTCGCCCGCCGAATTCTTTTCATGGGCACATTCGCTTCACCCACAGACGCCCAGCTTCTCGCTGGCCTACAACGAAGAGATGGCGACGCGCTCTCTGTGCTCTATCGCCGCAATCGCGCATCCATCTTTCGATTCGCCACGAGCATGACCGCAGCGAATCCAGACGCCGCCGAAGAGATCGTGCAAGAGACCTTCTTAGCCCTGATCCACAGGCCCAACGGTTACGACCCCTCACGCGGCGAACTCCGCACCTATCTCCTCGGCATTGCTCACAAGAAGATACTCCAATACCATCGGGAAGACCTGCGAACAGCTCAACTCGACGACCGTCTCCCCGAGGCCGCCCCGGTCTGGGCGGTTCCCCAAGAGGACGCTCTGCAATCCATCGAACGCGACCAACGCGCCTCCCTCGTTCGAGACGCCGTAGAGAAGCTTCCCCGCGTCTACCGAGAGGTCATCCATCTCTGCCAGTGGGAGGAGATGAGCTACGAGCAGGCCTCTGACGCCCTCGGCATCGCCGTCGGGACGGTGCGCTCTCGGCTCCATCGCGCCCGCGCACTACTACTCAAAAAGCTCGCCACAAGGCCGATAGCCGCGGAACCGGTGCTCGTCCAAAAAGAGGGGGACTGAAATGACCTGCTGCAAGTCGACCCAACAGAAGTTAGCGATCCAGCCTTTGTCACCCGATGAGCAACAACATCTCAACGACTGTCCAGCGTGCCAGGCGCGCCTTCGCGCCGAGCAGAGCCTCTCCCGCGTGCTAGCTGAAGGTCCCGCCTACGACGACCCGCAGCCCCCAGAGACCGAGACCACACTCCTGGCGTCCCTGGAGTCGGCCCCTCGTCCCCGTCGCGACCAGCTGCTTCTTCTCGCAGCGGCGGTTCTCGTTGTTGTGGGTCCAGTTGCATGGCTAGCCTCCCAACAGACAGCAACACCACATGCCACAGATCAAGTCGATGCGCCCGAACTCAAGTTCACGCCATTCGTCATCGTCGATCCGCTGAGCCCCGACATTGCCGCCGGACGCGGGCGACTCGTCCGGGCTCAGCTGCCCTCCGACGCCCCAGCCGCCTACGGCTTTTTCGTACCCACTACCGAAATGGGCGTCCAGGCGGATGTTCTACTCAACGACGACGGCACCGTCTACGCCGTTCGCTTTGCCTATTAACCTGCTTACTATCAGGAGACTACAGTATGTACTACAAGTTTTACATTGTATTGTTCGTTCTTTCTCTCACATCCCTGTCAGCACAAGATGTTTCAGCCACACAGAGCGGTGCACCAGCCGACGCCGTCTGGATCGGCAGTACCGACGCTACTCCGTATTTGGCGGGATCGGGTTTTGCCCTTCGATCCGGTACTGACATTCGATTTGAAGGTGAACCGGTCAAAGGCCAGCCGTATTCGGCGGATGTCACCACGGAGACGATCCAAACTCTCTCTGACGGCAATCGCATTCGACGCAAGAACACCGCTGTGATCTACCGCGACAGCGAAGGCCGTACCCGCCGCGAAGAAACCATCGCCGCTATGGGTCCATGGACTACGCGCGAGCCTCAAACCATGATCTTCATCAACGACCCCGTTATCGGCGCACACTACATCCTGAACCCCGACGGACAGTCTGGGCACAGAATCCCCACGCCGAAACTCGCCGACCACATCAGGCTGCCATCGACGGAACCGGCCCCGGAAGCGCGGAATCGCTATGCGCAAGTGGGAGCAAGAGGTGACATCAGTGCTTCGGGCGTAGCAGTCATAGCCGGAGCCACGCCGCTCGGCAACATCAAGCCACCTGACAAGGAAGACCTCGGCACTCGATCCATTGAAGGAATGGAAGCCGTCGGCACGAAGTTCACGACCATTCTTTCCGCCGAACAGATGGGCGCGGACCGAGACATCGAAATAACATTCGAACGTTGGCATTCCCCAGAACTAGGCATCGATGTTCTGACGATCCGGAACGACCCGCGTAGCGGCGAGACGACCTATCGGCTCACCAACATTAACCGGACAGAGCCCTTGCCCAACTTGTTCGAACCACCGCCGGATTTCAGCATCAACACCAATCAGGGTGGCGACGTGCGGATCCGCCACGAGGCGATCAAGTTGCCGTAATCATGGAAAAGCGGGCCGCCCGTTCAGGGTGGCCCGTCCTGATCACCTTTTCGACGAAGCGGTGTCCGGCTTCTCAATGTTCACGCTTCCGCGGAACACCGCGCCGTCCTCGACGGCGATGCGGCTCGTCGTCACCTCGCCTTCCACCGATCCCGTTTTGGTGATTTCGATGCGGTCGAGGGCCTTGCTAGAACCAACAAGTTTACCTTCCACTCGCAACTCCTTGGCCTCTACGTCGGCTTCCACAACGCCACTTGAGCCGATCGTCACGGAGTTGTCAGCCAACTTGATAGAGCCCTTCACGCGACCATCTATCACCAAGTCATCTGAGCCCGTGATCTTGCCGTCGATGATGATCGACGGTCCGATATAGGCCGCCTTGCCACTCGTCGGAGCGGCACCCGAACGAGGGGCAGGAGTGCCGGAAGTCGGCGAATTCTGTTGGTCGTCTTTGTTCCACATAACACTACTCTCCTGTAGCAATCATCGCGCCAGTCGCCAAAACGCCGTCTGGTAGTCTTTTCTCCGGCTAGTACGCTTCCGAGGCGGTAAATTATTCACACTCCCGCCAGCTTCGCTGTCAATAACCATACCAACCTCCCCTGCGGCTGACTCCCGTATCCGACACCAGAGATATAAGCCAACGCAGCCTTCTTCATCTCAACCGCATAGCGCGGTGACCCGATCATCACAGACACCAATTCGCTCAATAGCGGATTATGACCGACCAGCACCAGAGGCCCCATCCGGCCATACTCTCGCATCTCACTCCACAGGTCGATGACACTCGCATAAGGTGTCAGGTTCTGGGTCACGATTGTCTCGCACGACGCCCCCAGCGACTCCAGCATCACCTCAGTCGTCTGACGGGTACGCACATACGGACTCGTCAGCACCAAACCCGGCGAGAAACCCGCCACCTTCGCCTTGGCTACTACGAGGCGCAGCTTCGACCTTCCCTCCTCGGTGAGGCGACGCTCCGAATCCGCTTGCCCCGCAGTGCCATCCTCCGCGATCGCATGCCTGAGAACGAATACATCCATCGCACCCAGCCTATCAGCGTCCGGCGCGTATCATGGTGACGATCGTGGCACGACGGAAATCAGCACCACGCGAGCCCTCTCTCGCTGGGCGCCCTGGCTCGTCGCACTCGCCACACCCCCCGTCTTCCTGCCCTCCATGCCGACGCTCACTACAACCTGGGCGTCGCGCTCGAATATATCGGCAACTCGCTCCGCGCCGTGTACCATTACCGCCAGGCCGCCGACCTCGACCACCTCAATGCGGACGCCAACAGTGTGATTCAGCGATTGAGTTCGAATCAGTAGTATTCTGTGTGTCGAGATGACACGCCGAACTTTGCTCGCATCCCTCGCCGCTGCTGGCACTTACGCCTGCACCAACAATCGCGCCCCCGAGCCTAAGCCCGAGACTGCCAGCAACCACGATTGGCATCTTCGCTATGCTCCCAAGATGGGCTTTCTCGGAGACGAACTGTCTGTCGAGCAGCACCTCGAACTCTATGCGAGCTATGGTTTTCGAGCTTTCGAGTTCAACGGGCTTCCCCGTCACACCCTCGAAGAGTGCGAAGGCTTTCGGTCGAAGATGGATGAACTCGACATGGACATGGGCGTCTTCGTCGTCAACTCCGGCAGTTGGAATGGCGACGCACTCGTTGACTCAAAGTTCCACGATGGTTTCGTCGCCGACGTGCGCAATGCAGTCGAGTATCACAACGTCATTGGCAACCGCTGGGCCACCGTCACCAGCGGGCTAAGCGTGGACTACCTGCCTCTAGCTCGCCAAACTGAACATCTCATCGACGGTCTCAAGAAAGCCGCCGAGATTGTAGAACCGACCGATCTCACGCTAGTGCTCGAACCGCTCAACGTCTTGGTCGACCACGCCGGGTATCACGTCGTTACCTCTGACCACGCCGCCGAGATTGTTGACGCGGTCGGCAGCTCCCACGTAAAGATTCTCTTCGACATCTACCACCAGCAAATCTCCGAAGGGAATCTGATCAACAACATCGAGAAGCACTGGGACCGCATCGCCTACTTCCAAGTCGGCGACAACCCCGGACGCAAAGAACCCGGCACCGGCGAAATCCGTTACTCCGCTATCTTCCAGCGGATCTACGAAAAGGGATACCAAGGCCTACTCGGCATGGAGCACGGCCTGTCCCAGCCCGGCCGCGAAGGCCTAGAAAAGTGCTTCGAGGAGTACCGCAAGGTCGACACGTGGAGTTGAGGCCACAGCGAGGCTCTCCAAGTCGCTCAGGCTCGTCACCGCCCAGAATCTTGATGCTCAGGGTGCGTGCAGCCCTTGAACTCCGCCAGATACGTGCCGCCCTGATAACCCAGTTCATCTGCCAGGCCGACTTCGGTCGAGTAGTAGTAATCGACGGCGAGTCCCTTCAATAGGCGGAAGGCGTCGCCACGCTTTTCGGCATCATTCATATAGCCGGTCAAGATCGCCTCTTTCCCAAACGCGTTTGCATCAAGCAAGCCGTCCTCTAGCAGCAAATCTAACGCGTCCTCCAGCGCTACCCGCCAGTCCTGTCGAGCGGCATCGTAATCCACCAACGCCGGAACGCCCGCTCCCAACGCACCAGGCGTGTCGGACGCCGGAATGATCTGATCGAGAGCCGCTGCCAGCGCCTCATAACGCCGAGCGCTCAATGTAGAGGGCTGCTGCTGAGCGTAGATCGTACCGGCGACCGTTGCGGTGACGAGAGCCTGTCTGCGAGTGGTTCTTGGCATAGCTTCGACTCCCAATCTAAACGTTGCCCCGTTTCATCTCCGCGGCGAGAAAGTCCGAAGCCCGCCAAGCCAGCGCCAATATTGTCAGCGTCGGATTTTTCTCCGTCGCCGTCGGGAAGGCACTGCCGTCCATCACGAAGACGTTCTTCACCTCATGCATTTGCATGTTCCGGTTCAACGCGGACGTCTTCGGATCAGCCCCCATTCGACATGTGCCGTGCTCGTGGATTGCGGCACCCAACGCATCAATATCGCGCCGCCTGTATGGCAGCGGGTCGACTTTCATCTCATGCATCAATTCCTCGACCACGTCGTACATATGAGAGACCATCTTGCGCTCGTTTTCTTCGATGTCGTAGTCGATGTTCATTAGCGGCACGCCGAAGCGGTCGTTCTGCGTGCCTTCCACCGAGATGCGGTTGCGTCGGTAAGGCAAAACTTCGCCGTACGGATGGAACTGCACCAGTGCTGGATAGTGGCTCTTCGTTGCCTCTTTGAAGTCGAGACCAAAACCAGGAAGGTTCTTCGCAAAGCTAGCGTTCGAACTACAACCTATTCCCCAGAACTGGATCCCGAATCCACGCAGGTAGTCGCGCTTTGTCTCGGGCATCACATAGCGAGGCATGTAGACGTGCCCGCCTGAGATGCCATCGTCGTTCGTCGCCGGAGCGCCAACTAATTCCGGTACAAACCCTCGAACGTGGAAGCGCACCTGCTCGACGAGGTAGCGGCCGATTACATCAGAACCGTTGCCGATACCGTTCGGATACCGTGACGACTTCGAGTTCAGCAGAATCCGCGTGGAGTCGACGCACGATGCACCAACAATCACTCGCTTCGCTGGAACTAGGTGCTCCTCCTCCGTCTGTCGATCAAAGTACTGCACGCCAGAGGCGAGACCCTCATCGTCAACCATAATCCGTGACACGACGGCGTTCTCAATAATCTGCAGCCGTCCTGTCTCTAAAGCTTCCGCTAGCAGATAGTCGTAGGAGTTGAAGAACGCCCCGATGTCGCATCCCTTACCGCACGCTCCACAGTAGTGACACTTCGCGCGACCGTTGTGCTCGCGCGTCAATACGGCTCGTCGCCCGGCGACAACTTGATACCCCGTTCGTCTGGCCGCTCCCCACAGCAGCTGTTCTCCGCACCGCGGTGCCGGAGCCGGAAGGTGGTTCTTTGAGCCCGGCAAGAAGGGCGTGTCGTCGTCCCCGCCGGAGACCCCAATCAACTTCTCCACGTTGTCGTAGTACGGTGCCAGTTCGCCGTAGCTGACGGGCCACGGGACCTCCCAGCCGTCGACTTCAGGTTCGGTGAAATTCAGGTCGGAGTAGCGTAGCGATACCCGACCCCACACGTTGGTCTTACCTCCGACTCCCCATACGCGATCCAGTTGAAACGGTTTCTTGCCCGCGGGTGTCTCCCAAGGGCTCTCCCGCTTCACCACCTCACGAAAATCCGGCGCTCGTTCGCCCCGACGCCTCCGGGATCGAGCCTCCCACGGTCTGACATGGGACCAGAAATCCTCACGATAAAACCGCTCGCCAGCCTCCAGCATGAGAACCTTGGCGCCCTTTCGAACCAGGTTCCAGGCGGCCATGCCGCCTGAAGCACCGCTACCGATTACAACGACATCAACGTCTTCATATGCCACTACAAATGCTCCCGACAACCACGTTGATTACAAGTCGATGGACGGCCTCTACACCAGGGGCCGCCTAACTCGTTATAGACCAACAATATAGCCGATTCTAGGGGCTTTGGCATCTAGAGCAATCGGGAAGCCTGACCACCGCTGTCTAGCCCTGTCGAACACAGACTCCCCCCAAAAGTCCCCACAAGGGGCACGCGACTCGGCAACCGGTTGCGTCCCTGTTTGGGGCTGCCGAGGCGATCTGTGCGATGGGTCATTTCCTCGAACCGGTGCTGGCTCAACCGGTCAACGCAACACTTGCGTTAAAACGTTCTGCTGGAGTTTCAAACTCCAACGTCTTGCGGGGCCGCTCGTTCAGCCTCCGTGCAATCTTGTCCAGATGCTCCTGCGAGTGTACTGATAAGTCGGTCCCCTTGGGGAAGTAGCGTCTCAACAGTCCATTGGTGTTTTCGTTCGATCCGCGTTGCCAGGGACTCTGCGGATCGCAGAAGTACACGGCAATATCCGTCGCTAGAGTGAAGCGTTTGTGATCGGCCATCTCCCGTCCCCGATCCCAAGTCAGGGACTGATAGAGTTCGCCCGGCAGTTGCCGGGCGTGTGCGATCAGTGCCGAGACGACGGTTGCGGTGTCCTTGCCGGAGACCTTCAGCAGCACCAGATATCGCGAGTAACGCTCAACCAGGGTCACGATATGGCTGTTCCTCGATCCCGCTATCAGATCGCCTTCCCAGTGACCGGGCACGGTGCGATGTTCGATCACAATCGGGCGCTCGTGGATCGAGACCATGTCGGAGATCTGCCCCTTGCTGTGGCCTTTGCGAGTAGCGTGCCGGGAACGGCGAATCGAGCGTCTGGAGAACAGATGCCGCGTCAGTCCTTTCTCCAAAGCCCCGCCAGGCTGGACGTACAGGCCGCGGTAGATCGTTTCGTGTGACGCCCGGTAGGACTCATCTCCCGGGTACGTTCGCTTCAGCCAGCCAGCGATCTGCTCGGGCGACCAGTGCAACCGCAGTTGGTCTTCGACCAGTTGCTGTAGCTTCGGCCTACACGACAGACGACAGCGTCTGGGACGTCGAGCCCGCCCCCAGGCTCTCTCCTCGGCCTTGGTTGCCCGATAGGCACTGCCGCCGCCGTTGCGGCCGATCTCCCGGCTGACCGTCGATGCCGAACGACCGAGCAGCCGGGAAGTGGAACGCATCGATCGTCCTGCGGCAACGCCTCGGGAGATCTCTTCCCGTTCCGCCAAGGTCAGCGCCAACGGCGAGCGGCAGCGCGGTCGAGGCCGGATACCGCCATAGGGCGCTAGCTGTGACCTCTCAATAGGTTGTTCATTCGGTCCCGGACCAGGGAAGCTGGAGTTATCCCACAACAGCAACCTTGGAGAGACCGAATGAACATCCACAAGAATGCACGATTGACGCCTTATTTGCGAGTGCGGATCGTCGAGCGCGTCCTCGCCAAGCAGCAGACGCCACGGGACGCCGCGGCGGCCTGTGGCGTCTCACTGAGAACCATCCACAAGTGGCTGGCGCGCTATCGCAGCGAGGGTGTCGCCGGTTTGCACGATCGTTCCTCGCGACCGCACCGCAGCCCGCGACGGACCTCTCGGGCGCTGGTCGAGCGCGTCATTTCTCTGCGCCGCCAGCGTTGGACCGGCCGACACATCGCCCAGGCTGTCGGCCTCTCGCCCGCTACCATCAGCCGCATCTTGCGCCGCGCCGGCCTGAACCGTATCCGCGATCTCGAACCTGCTCGGCCCCTGCGCCGCTACGAACATGCCGCCCCCGGCGATCTGCTGCATCTCGACATCAAGAAGCTCGGCCGCTTCCTCCGCGCCGGTCATCGCGTTACCGGAGATCGCTCTCGGGCCAGTCGCGGCGCTGGCTGGGAGTTCGTGCATGTCGCTATTGACGACAACTCCCGCCTCGCCTTCTCTCAGATCCTGCCCGATGAACGCAGCCACTCCGCGGTGGCTTTCCTCGACGCCGCGGTCGGTTACTACCGCTCCCTCGGCGTCCCCATTCGTCGTTTGCTCACCGACAACGGCTCTTGCTATCGCTCGCGCCTCTTCCGCGATGCTTGCCGTCGTCTCGGCATCCGCCACCGCTTTACCCGTCCTTACACGCCGCGCACCAACGGCAAGGCCGAACGCTTCATCCAGACCGCTCTGAGAGAATGGGCTTACGCTCGCTCCTACTCCTCATCCCAGCAGCGCGCCGCTCATCTGTTACCCTGGCTCCACCATTACAACTGGCATCGCCCCCACGCCAGCCTCCACTACCTTCCCCCTTTCTCCAGACTCCTGATTCCCATGAACAACCTCTTGAGGCTCCACAGCTAGCTGCCCAAAGACCGACCCTCCTTCCTTGCCGAAGATCCGTCCGATCGCCTTCAGCGACTCCCCTCGGCTCCAGCGTTCCCACATCTCCGCCCGCTGCGCCTCGCTGTAGCCTCGCGCTACCCGCTCTTTTCTCTTCTTCCTTCGCATCACTTCTCCTTCCTCGGTGAAGTGTTGCATCGACCGCTTGAGACCACCGGACTTGTAGGAAGTTACTCTACCTGAAGTTCTTCCCACGTCTTTGGCTTCCACTCGCCGCGAGACGTTCAGCTTTGGCGAGCTTAGTCCGATCTAGCATCTTGCGGCGAACCATCGCTGGGAAGCGGAACACTCAAGTTATGATCGTCGAATCGAAGAGCTAGGCAGCCGTCGATCTCTCTCGGAGGAAGAACAACTAGAAGAAGCAAGATTGAAGAAGATGGGACTCCATCTGAAAGGTCAGATGGAACACATTGCGCACGACGGGGTCACGCATTGAGGTAACACAATTTCACGAGGGATTTTGAAGGGGGGGAGAGCTGGTGGGCTCTCGCCCCTTCTGTATTTCGGGGAGAGCTAAGGGGCGGTTCCCTTGGGAGTCTGTTGGGCGGTCGTCGCACCACAACCGTAGTGCTGGGCGCGAGTTGCCGGAATCGAACTATCGGCAATAACCACGAAAGTCGGGTGCTTCGCCGCGTGGCCTGGATGGAGTAGGCTAATTGGGTCTGAGTTGGCGGTCGGTGAGGACTCATGAAGCTAATTACGATGGTCATAGTCGGTTTGCTTGCCGTGCCTCAGCTATTCGGCGGTGCAGATGACTGGCCGCGGTTCCGAGGTGCCCAAGGCGGCGGAGTGGCGGAGGGGCATGAGCTGCCGCTTGAGTTTGATATTCCCGAGGGCGACGGTGTGCTCTGGCGTGCGGACGTGCCTGGACTGGGATTGTCGAGTCCGGTGATCTGGGGAGAGCGACTGTTTGTGACGACCGCAGTCAGCGAGTCTGACGACGGCGCGCTACGAACGGGACTCTACGGAGACATTGCGTCCGTTACGGATGAATCAGAGCACAGCTGGAAGACGTTGGCCTTTGACAAGCGGTCTGGGGAACTGCTCTGGGAGCGGGAGTTGCACCGGGGCGTCCCGGCGGTGAAACGGCACGCGAAGTCGTCGCACGCCAGTGCAACTGCTGCCACTGATGGTGAACGGCTCGTCGTGTTCTTTGGCTCGGAAGGCCTGCATTGCTTGGACCTCGATGGAAACATCCTGTGGAGCAAGCAGTTCGGAGTTCTCGATGCCGGGTTCTTCGTTTATCCCGAAGCGCAATGGGAGTTTGGCAACTCTCCGGTCATCTATGACGGCAAGGTGATTGTGCTGGCGGATGTGCAGCAGGGCGGGTTTCTTGCGGCTCTCCGTCTCGAAGACGGCGAAGAACTTTGGCGCGTCCCACGCCATGATGTGCCGACCTGGGGAGCGCCGCTCGTCGTAGCGACAGGAGAGCGTACCCAGGTGGTGGTGAATGGCTGGCGACACTCCGGCGGGTATGACCTGGAGACTGGCGAGGAGATTTGGCGTGTCGATGGTGGCGGAGACCTTCCCGTGCCGTCGCCGATCTACGGGGACGGCCGTTTCTACTTCACCAGCGCACATGGTTCGCAGGCACCGGTGTTTGCGGTCGCTGACAGCGCAAGGGGCTTCACGAATTTGAGCGAAGGGGAAACCGACGGCCTAGCGTGGATCGCTCGGCGCAAAGGGGCGTACATGGCAACGCCCTTGCTACTCGACGGTCTGCTGTACGTTGTTCGCTGGAATGGGATTCTGGTGTGCCTGAATCCCGAGACCGGCGAAGTTGTCTATGAGAAGCGTGTGAGGTCCGGGGCGTATACGGCGTCTCCTGTTGGTGGAGATGGCAAGATCTATGTCGCCAATGAAGAAGGAGACATCCTCACCGTTCGTTCCGGAACTGAGTTTGAGGTTTTGTCGCGGACTACTACTCCAGACCCGATTCTGGCTTCGCCGGCGATTTCAGAAGGCGTCCTCTACTTTCGGACGGGCCGGGAGATGATTGCCATCGGCCAGTAGCTACTGCTCGCGCAAGCAGCCGGTTGACGAGCGTCTGCTTGCGGCTGTAAGAGTCTGGTACGCGGTGTGCGTTCGCCTTGGAGACCTCGATGAAGAATCCGAAGACGTTGTTGTGACGTACCTTTAGCGAAGCGATGCCGGTGTTCTCTCGCTCCTGGGTTTCGAGGCGAGCGATGAAGCCGCGGCTATTTTGGCTGATTTCGCGTAGCTCGTCCAGTTCCGCGGCAAACCCCTTGGCGATGACGCCGCCGTCAGAGATCGCGAGCGGCGGGCTCTCGTCGAGCGTGGTGAGAATGCGGTCGCGGATGTTGGCCAACTCCTCCATGCGCTCAAGCAAGAGACGCATGCGGGTGGACCGCAGCTTGTGAATCAGGCCGCCTGGGAGGGTCATTTCCTCGATGCGGGGTGGTCTCAAGCGGTCGACGCAACACCCGGCGCGAACGGGAAACGGGAAGCGTAAGCCAAAGAAAGCAAAGGGGAAGCAGTGAGGACGCTTCGCTCTCATCTGCATGCCATTGCAGTGCAACGAGTTACGCGATTGCGATTAGTGGCTTCCGCTTGTAGGCAAGCCCCTTGCCGCTCTCATCGCTAAGACATTTCGGTTGAACGACTTAGGCCTAGTGTTGCGTTGACCGGTTGAGCCGGCAGGACTTGTAGGAAGTGGCTCTCCAAGGCGCGATGCGGGCGGTGCCCAAGTCAAAGAGGGCCGGGATTGTCCCGGAGCTTCGATTCCGCGGGCCCTTCCACTGCCAGCGGCTGGACTACTGCATCGTCAGCCTCAAGCCCAGCGCGCGGCGCAGGTCGGGCAAGTCGAACCGGCGCAGCACGTCCGGCATGAACGACGACAGCGGCCAGTCGTAGGTCTGGGCTCGGGCGACTGACTCGTAGGACTCAAGGGCACCCTTTAAGGTGACCTTTCCCACGCGGTCGCTCAGCACGGCCGCGAACAGGGCCGGGAAGGTCCCCCAGCCGCTTGCCGCCAGGTGGATGCGACCGTGACCGTAGGCCGCAAGCCAGTCGAGCACGCTGAGTGCGTCGTGGGTCTTGCCGCCGACGTAGGGCCGGTCGAGCATCAGGGCGTGGATAGCGTAGAAGTAGTCCGAGCCGTAAGGCGAGAGGAAGGTGTCCGTGCCGGTGGTGTCGGGCCGCGACTCGCCGATGCCGCGCACGTCGACGGCGTAGAAGGCGGAGGCGGGCTCAGCTTCGATGAGCTGCTGGACCAACGGCTCCTCCCGCAACTCGCGGTCGGCGGAGTGGTGCGAGAGATACACGGTCGCGGCACCGCCCGGCTGGGGCGGGCGCGACAGCAAGCGCTCGTCCGAGAGCCGGTAGACCAGCGCCTGGATGCCGGGCTCGGTCTCGACCGCGTAGTGCACGGCGAACGGCTTGGGGTAGCCGCGCTCGGGCAGGTTACGGAGGATGCGTGCGTAGGGCGGCGCGGAGCGCTCGGGCAGCCGGAGCGCTTCGGCGACAACCGGGCGCAGCTCGGCCAGATCGCGTTGCGGGCGCTGCTCGGTTTGGTCGGCTGCGATCTCTCGGGTGAATGCGAAGATCGGCTTGCTCTGCAGCCCGGAGGGCATCGCGGCGAGCGTCTCGTCCTCCTCCATCGTCAAAGCCGGCTCGTCGGAGCCCTCCCGCAGGCCCGTCCAACGGTTGAACCAGCCGTACATGGCCTCGCGATTCTCCTGCGAGTAGCCGTGGTAGGTTGGGCCGATGAACAGGCCGATCTTCTCCTCGGCTCCGAGCAGACGCCACAGGCGCTTCAGGCGGAAGTACGCCTCCTCAAGCCCTCGCGCGTCGAAATAGTCCTTCTCCTTGCCGAGCAGGATAACGGGCTTGGGCGCCATGCAGGCGATGAAGTCCTCGTGGTCGAGGCCGAGCGCGAGCGCGCGTGGAGGGCACTGCTCGGCGTCGGCCGGCAGCTCGTTCTCAAGATTCCGCCGGAAGGTTGTAACGAAACAGCTAGGCGCGGCCATGGTCCAGCGCTGCTCGACGCCGCAGAGCCAGGTGGTCAAGGTGCCGCCGCCGGAATTGCCGGTGACGCCCACCTGGTTGGGGTCGACCTCGTCGCGAGTGAGCAGGTAGTCGAGGGCGCGAACGCCGTCCCATGCGCGCCAGGCGCCGAGGAACTCGCCGACAAGGACCTGCTGGTTGCCAGCCATGAGGTGTTCGCGCGTGCCGGGGCGGACCTGACCGTCATAGTCGAGCCGCTCGCCCTGGCCGATGGGGTCGTAGAGCAGCACGACATAGCCTTGCCGTACGAGACCCTGCGCGAAGGATTGGTAAGTCTCGCCGGCTTTGCCGTTGTCGGTATGGCCGCAGGTACCGACAACGCCGGGCGCCTTGCCGGAGAGGCCGTTCGGGACGTAGAGGTTCGCGGTGACGAGGAAACCGGGGCGGCTCTCGAATACGACGTTCTCGATGCGGTACGCGTCGCGCTCGATGACGGCGGTGACGCGCGGGTTGAGCGGCGTCTTTTCCGGCATGGGCCCGAACGACTGCGCCACGCGGCGGCGGACGTCGCGGACCCATTCTTCCGCTGCGGCTGCGGTGCGGACGCTCTTGAAGCGGGCGAGGCGTCCGCGCTGGGCTTCGCGGACTTGGTGCACAAAGTACTCCTGCACCATGCGCGGGAAGCGATTCAGAGGATGAAGCGACTCCTGGGCCGAGAGCTGATCGAGTGCGAAGGAGCCAGCGGTGAGGCTGAGAAGTTGGCGGCGGGTCACAGAGAGATTGTACGCTCACACTTGGCATGACTGTCTGCAAGGCGTTCGGCGTGGACCCGAATAGACGGTTGCGGCTGCCGCCCGGTCGGCGGGTTTCAGCGACCCGGTCACGGAGGCGAAGGTACGGTCATACATGCAGGCGGCAGAGACGCAATGGGATGATTCGCACGGACCGGCGTTAGCAATCCGGTCATTTCCTCGATGCGGTGCCGGTTCAACCGGTCAACGCAACACTAGGGCTAAGTCGTTCAACCGAAATGTCCTAGCGATGAGAGCGGCAAGGGGCTTCCCTACAAGTGGAAGCCACTAATCGCGATTGCGTAACTCGTTGCACTGCAATGGCATGCAGATGAGAGCGAAGCGTCCTCACCGCTTCCCCTTTACTTTCTTTGGCTTACGCTTCACGTTCTCCCTTCGCGCCGGGTGTTGCGTCGACCGCTTGAATCCACCGGACTTGTAGGAAGTTACTCGGCGACCAGCTATTCTGCCCCGGAGATCTTAGAGAGTGCCGTTATTGGGCAGCGGGGCTCAGGCGTTCGATCTCCGCCAAAAAGTTCTGCACGACACGAAACTCAGAGAGCATCGACAACGGGTCGCGGTGCTCAAGAGTCGGGGCGACAAGAAAACGGGACTCGTCTTCCGACGCGACGACGGCAAACCCCTGAAGCTCACTCTTCTCGAACAACAGCACCGTCGACTCAGGGAACTCCTCAAGCTTCCTGACGACTTCGTGCTTCACTCGTTTCGACATACCTATGGAACCTGTCTGGGAGAAGCAGGGGTCGATGCGTTCACCATCATGCGATTGATGGGGCACTCCACTGTGGTCGTCTCGCAACGCTATGTTCACCCAACACCCCAAACGCTGGAGTCTGCCGTTGAGCGCATGGAGCGCTTGTACACCGGACAAAAGGCGGTTGGGGTCCCCACAAAGGTCCCCACAGGGACGATCGGCAACACCCCAGAACACACTCTAACTAACTGATTAGACGCCGCTTAGTGAATTTCCAAATCACTCAGCGACGTTGATTACAAGTCGATTTCGACTCTCAGTGCAATCCTCGCCTGGGCTGACGGACAAAAAGAACAGACCAAGCGGATCGGTAACAGTATAGGGTGCGCGTAGATGGCCCGGCGCGGTTTGTCTTGGCGTTCTGGGAAGCGACGATGTCCGTTCTAGGGGGTTTTCTTCAGGCCAGCTGTGAAGCAGGCACAGGGGAATCTTCCATCGCTGGAGCTCTCTTATTCCCAAACAAGGAGCGACCGCCCGCGCGAAGAGCCTCACCCATCTTCTCGACCGACAACGGACGGCTGGCCAGATAGCCCTGAAGCTGATCGCAGCCAAACCGATCCAGGATCGCCAGTTGCTCCCGAGTCTCCACGCCCTCGGCCGTAACTCGCAGTTTGAGGCTATGTGCCAACTGGATCAGCCCCTCGGCAACCGCCAACGCTTGCGGGTCCGTAGTCAGATCGGCAACAAACGCACGGTCCATCTTCAGCGAGTCGAACGACAGTCGACGCAAGTAACCAAGAGACGAATAGCCAGTGCCAAAGTCATCAATCGACACATCGACACCCAATTTCTGCAATGACGAAATCGTTGTTGCCACTTCTTCCAGGTTCTCCATCAAAGCGGTTTCGGTTAGCTCAAGTTCCATCCACTTGGCATCAAGCCCCTCCCGCTCCAGCAAGCTCTCGACCGATTTCGCAAAGCCGCTATTCTGCAACTGGCGCGGAGAGAGGTTTACCGCCACCTTGATAGGAGGGAGACCAACTCTCTGCCAGACGACGTTTTGCCGCACCGCTTGCTGCAGCACCCATTCTCCAATGGCCTCGATATCTCCCGTCTCTTCTGCGATCGGAATAAACTCACTCGGCGCAACAACCGCGCCACCTGTTCTCTTCCAGCGCAGCAACGCCTCCGCGGCAACAATTTGTCCTGTCGCAAACGCCACAATCGGTTGATACACCAGTACGAACTCACCGCGCCCCAGCGCACGACTCAAATCCGTTTCGAGTTCGTAGACCCGCAATGTCTCCTCGTACATCTGCTGGTTAAAGACCTGCGGTTCACCCTTGCGCCCGGTCTTGGCCTTATACATTGCGGTGTCGGCGTTACGAAGCAGATCGTCCGCACCCTGTAGCTCGGTATTGTTGAACGCGATACCGATACTGCCGCCCGACGTGATGCCGAGATCACCGATTTGGAAGGGCCTCTTTAGTGCGTCCAGGCATCGGGTCGCAACCTCTACAGCGTCCTGTTGGCTCGAAATGTCCTCCATTAGTAGTACGAACTCATCACCACCAAGCCGAGCCAGCATGTCTCCCGACCGCGCCCTCAAGCAACCCTTCAGTCGACTTGCGGCAGCCGATAGCAGCTGATCACCAACCGCATGACCGTGCGTATCATTCACAACCTTGAACCGGTTTAGATCCATGAAGATCAACGCCACCAATCCACTGTCGCGAGAGGCCTCATTCATCGCTCGTTCCAGCCGGATCATGAACGCATTTCGGTTCGCCAAGCCAGTCAAGCGGTCGAGGAACGCGTCATCCAATACCGATTGCTCTGTCTGCATCAGGTGCGTCACATCGATCAACGAACCACAAACCGCCGTGGGGTTTCCCTTTTCGTCGCGAATAGCTAGGCCTCGGGCGAGCGCCCAGAAATGAGATCCGTCCCGATTCTGCATGCGGAATTGACTCTGGAAGCGGTCACTTCGCCCGTAGATGTGTGCCGAGAGGTCCTCCTTCAGTTGCGGCAAATAGTGCCCATGAACGCGGCCCATCCACTCATCTGGGCTGTTACTGATCTCTTCTTCATCGAAACCAAGCATCTCTGCCCAGTTCTTTGAGTACTCGCATTTGTCCGTCTGCAAGTCCCAATGCCAATGGCCATCCTTTGAGGAGTCGACAGCGCAGTTGAGCGAACGTCCTGACTCCTCCGCAGCCCTAATCTGTCTCCCGTCCTCAGCCTCCACGCGCAACTGCTCAAGTTCGGCAAACTCTCTTGATCGATCCTTTTTCCGGCGAATAGCAACTTGCTGGCTAGCCGCACCGGCGACAGCGAGGGAGAGTAGCATCGGCAGCCACTCCGCAGTACTCGCGTTCGCTTCAGCTAGCACCACCGCTACCAAGAACGACGTGGTACAGATCAGCGTCAGGGCACCGGCCGAAACCATCCAAAAACCAGCTGCAACAAATATCGCGGCGAGTATATACAGACGCTCGGGCGAACCCACGACAGCAACGTGAAGGAGTTGCCCTAACGCTGTTGTCCCTAAGAGCGCATTCGCTACGAGATTTGCTCGACGACCCGGGAAGGTCGCCTCTATCCGAGCTGCGACTATAGTCACTAATCCGGCCAGCCCAAGGGCCGTCAACGCAATCTGGCAGGCCGCTGACTCGTATCCGAATCGCGCCCAGTCATGCAAGCCCAGAATTGCCAGCAATACACCCATCGCTGGCCACCAGAGTCGAAGGTCGGACGTTGCCACCGCATCGGCACCGATCGATACGCCTGGCGCACCGTTCATCTGAACGTCGACTTCCACCGTCTTAGTGTTACTGCTCCCCATCGGAACTCACGCGCTAGCTCTGGGCTCGTTCTTCCTTCGTCCGACTACGAGAAAACAGTGAGCGACCGAGTTCCCGTAAGGAGCCCTGAATATCGGTTCCGTCAGACGACGACAACAACTCTAGGCCCAACAGGAACAGTTCGCCATCACGTCTCACGTGGCGGACTTCACACTGCAGGCTTCTCCCAGGCGCGCGAACCGTGACCACGTCGCCAGCAGCGAACGGCTCTCCACAAGACAATCCAAGCCCGCTGGCCGACACGTCCTGGACCCAGGCCTCTGTTTCCACCCTTCGTCCGGTGGCATTCGTCATCGAAATACGCACGTCGAACGTCGCATCAAACCGGTCATGACGGCGCCGTTCGGCAACCCCAATCTGTTGCTGCGGCTCCGTTGCCGACTTTGCCGACTTTTTCGAATTAGACATCGCGTACCTCTACTCCCACCTGCTCCGTCACAGCAACATCCGGGGCCCCTCCCGATAGCACCCGAATATCATCGGCTAGTCTTAAGAACTTTGCCGACAATTCCGATCCTTCCTCGACTAACCCGCCTTCCCAACTGGCCCGCCGCACCGCAGCGTAGTCATTCGGCAGCGATGCCACAATCCGCGCCTCGGCAACGCGTTCCACATCCCCGGCATCGAGCGAGCCCCAAGATGTCGACCGATTCACGATCAAGCCAAGAGCCGCGGGCTCCCTACCAAGCAACGAGACAATCGCCCTTCTCTTACGGCGAACGAGATAGAGGGCGGAGATGTCTGGCGTGCAAACAACCCCAACGAAAGACGACCGCTTGAGCACAGGCCTCGACGCGGAGTACAACGCGTCTGGATGGTCCACGACTACGAACGAGTACTTTCGCAATGCCAAATCCATAACCTCGCCGAGCCGTGAGAAGTCCAACGGGGCCGTACTTCGCTCGGAGCCAGGAACCAACACGTCCAGGGAGCCCCAGCGGTTAAGCGAGCGCTCCAAACTGTGCTCATTGATTGGTGCCAGCCCCAACAGGTCGTCGAATACACCGGACGCCTGCAAGCCCAGGCGAAACGCCGTCGTGCCGCTGTGGAAGTCGTAGTCAATCAGCAGCACTCGCTCGTCGCTGTTCCGGGCGATCGCTTCAGCGACATGCAGGGCCGTCGTCGATGCACCACTACCACCTTGCGCGGGAATGAGCGTCACCAGCCGACCTGTCGATTCTCCTCCGTGGCCAGTAGCTATCGCATCTTCTGTGAGACCACTGAGATCAGCAGTCGAATACCGCAAGTTCGATGTCGTTTCTGCCAATGACAAGAGTCCGCGGCTCCACGCTTCGGATGGGCCGCTCTGGGTTCCCTCGTTGAGTTCCGACAGGCGATTTAGGATCTTCTCGCGGTGCGCAGTTTCGCAACCGCGAGAACAAAAGTCCATCGCGTGTTCGAAGCCTTCGCCAGCCACACCGCAGCCACATTGCAAACAAACCGTACTCATTAATTCATCCAGCCCGGCTACTCTTGGCTTAGGTCGTCTGGCAGATTCATGATCGAAGGCATCAGGCCCGTACCGATGGAGGTCGCGATTACTTCTGCGCCCATGTAGTACCCAGTGCTCGTCGTACGCACGTGGCGCACGACACAATTCAGACAGCGTGTCGCCGTTTCAATCACGATCGCGTGCCCCGTTGATAGATGCTCTGGACTGGAAAAGGCCACTCCTCCGCTGGATACATTCACCAAAGTCACGAGTAGTGATTTTCGGAGGTCAAGATGGTCTTTCCAGCTGAGTACAGCTGGCTCCTGGGCAGGTGCCCGCTCCGATTTACGGCGTTCCTCTAGCGGCGGACCGTTGAGGGTTGACCGGCCTTTTAGCGCGGTCAATAACTTGGTGAACTTCATCTACGACTCCATTCGCAAAGCCTATCGCCCGGCCCTCGATTACAAGCGATAGCAATTGTAGTTGCGTACTACCCTTGTCTCACCAGTCACATACGTCCACGCTGGGGCTCTCGCCCTATTTCGCCTGTAGTTTGCCCTATTTAATGTCGACCGGCCCGTTTATTTGGTGAATTTCTAGTATCAACCCCTATCACGTGTAAAACGAGGCCAACTTGGGCCTCTCCTAGCTTGTCGGAGCCGCGGCGACAGTCGGTGCGGCGATCTCCTTGTAGCACCGGCATACGATCCCGGGTGAAAACCCTATCACCCTCTAAGATGCAAAGCCCTAGCCACGACGGGCGGCAGCTTATGGGCGGAGCCCCCCAGCCACGTACAAACTGACTGCGTAGTCGTGCGCCCAACCGGCCGCGTATACCTTGTGACCAAGAAACGCAGCAGTCCTGGAGATTCGAAACGAGCAACACAACCGGAGGTGGCCCATCGTCGGATTGAGCATGTCGTTGAGACGGAGCTGCGCCTGGGTCTACCTGCGGCCGCATTGCTGCTGGCGTTTCAGGCCTTTTATGACGCCGTTGTATTGGGTCCCAAGGGCGCTGATCTCGTCACCTTGACGCTGGCGTCGGCGGTTCTATGCGTCGTCTCTTGGCTCGTCGTACGGACACGATCGTTTATATTTCCGAGGCGAATTCTCGCAGCGATCGTTGTGATCTCCGTTGTAGGGCTGCAGATCGCGCACTACGCCTATACCGGTTCTTTGGGTTACTCATTGGCGACCGGCTTCGTGCATCTAGGCGCTGGCTACCTAATGATCTGGCCTCGATGGGGCATTGCTCTGTCGGCAGCATCATCCATTGCGTGGCTGGTGGTCAGTCAGCAGTTCGATGCACCTCCCGAGGGCGTCGTGGCACTCGCTGCGGCTTTAATTCCCTTCCTTTGCATGGCACCCTACATCTCCAAGGTGCGCATCGCGGCGGTATCGAGCGACTCGCTAACCGAAGCTGAGCTCGCGGCCCAGGCTGAGCACGCTATCCACAAGAATCAGCAGCTCGAAGCTCGACTGCAACTGATTCAAGGTGCTGGCGACGGCCACTGGTTCTGGGATCTCAAGACCGACAAGTGCAAATTCTCTCAGCAATGGGCGGAGATGCTCGACTTTGGCGCTGATGAGATTCCCGGCAGGCTCGAAGAGTGGTTCAACCGCATCCACCCCCATTACCTGCCTCAAGTCAAGGAAGACCTCTCGGCGCACCTCTACGGGCAGACGCCGCGCTTCCAAAGTCAATACCGTATTCAGAAGCGGGACGGTTCTTACATCTGGGCGCTCTCCAGAGGCACAGCCAAGCGCGACGAGAACGGCAACCCGATCGCTATTGCCGGACTGCAAACCGACATCACCCACCTCGTGGTTGCCGAAAAGCAGATTCTCGACGATGCCTTCCAAGACCGACTCACAGGCCTCGCCAACCGCAAAGCATTCATGGTTCGCCTCGAACGGGCGCTCGAAGAGTCGCGCAACGGCGGTTCGCTTTTTGCCGTGATCTTCATGGATCTGGATCGATTCAAGATCATCAACGACACCCATGGCCACATGGTCGGCGATCAGCTCCTCGCCGCCACGGCGGCTCGACTTCGTTCCTGCTTGCGGGAACGGAGGGGCGATATCTTGGCGCGATTTGGCGGCGATGAATTCGTCGCGCTTCTAGAAGAAATCCGCGAACCCGAAAACGCGATCACCGTTGCACAGCGCTTCCAACGCGCACTACGTCCTCCGGTAAAGATTGGGGAGCATGAATTGAGCACCGGCGTTAGCCTCGGCATCGCCTTCAGTAATACCGGAGTTAAGCGCGCCGAAGATCTTCTGCGCAATGCCGACACGGCCATGTATCGGGCCAAAGCCACCCGCAAGGGCGAGATCATGGTCTTCAACACCGAAATGCACGAGGAAGCCATCGAGGCTTACTCACTAGAGAGTGATCTCGGGAAGGCTCTCGACCGGGGGGAGTTCTTCCTGCACTACCAACCCGTGCTGACTCTCTCCACCGGACGAATCATTGGTGCCGAGGCCCTGATCCGTTGGCAGCGTAGCCCCGATGAGGTCGTGAGCCCGGCCAACTTCATTCCCCTTGCCGAAGAAACCGGCAGTATTGAGGCGATTGGTGAATGGGCGCTCCATGAGGCCTGCAGTCAGACATTGGCTTGGCAGAAGGCTGGCCATCCGTCTATTCGAATAGCAGTCAACCTGTCCGCGAAGCAGCTGCAGCTCAAGCACTTCCCCGAGACCGTAGAGCGGATTCTAGCGCAGACAGGTCTGTCGGCCGCTCACCTCGATCTGGAACTGACCGAGACCGCCTTGATGATGAATCTCGAAGAGGCATCGAGCCTCATCGACCGCCTTCGTCAGCTCGGCGTCTCCATCGCTATCGACGACTTCGGCACCGGGTATTCCTCATTGGGATATCTGAGGACGCTGTCGTTCAACTTGCTAAAGATAGACCGATCGTTCGTAGCCGATCTCACCATCGATGCCAAGGCCCGAGCCGTTGCCGAAGGCCTCATCAATCTCGCCCACAAGCTGCGGCTCAAAGTCACCGCCGAGGGTGTAGAGACTCCCGAACAACTCAGCTATCTGGCCCGTTCCGGCTGTGACTATTTCCAGGGGTTCCTGGCGAGTCGACCAGTAGCACCGGAGCGATTCGAGAGTCTGCTCCGCAACGATCCTCATATACAGAAATTAGCCACAGCACTGCAATCGGTGCGCTCGCCGAAGAGAGCGCCTCAACCCAATACCGAGAAGCCTCCGATCGCCGTAGGGGCTCGCTAGACCCCTGCGGTGGCACGCCACCAACTGTTAACATTGATCGTTCAACCCCCCTTTGCGGAGAGGTGGCCGAGTGGTTGAAGGCGCACGCTTGGAAAGCGTGTGTAGGGGAAACTCTACCGAGGGTTCGAATCCCTCCCTCTCCGCCAGTATTTCCGCAGAGCCCACCAGACCAGCTCGAACTGCCAGTTGCGTCGCACCCCGATGATATTTTTCTTGGGTGGCTAGCGTTTCGTGGTAATACTTACGAGAATGCCCGGTTCACCAATTTGAAAACAGACGACCGGCGAGGGGAGATCAACGATGTACAGACTGCCATGCTACCTAACGGGAGGCTTGCTTACCGCGTTAGCGCTGACGCTCGCGATAGCCGCTACCACCACTCCTGCCTTGGCTCAAGGCCCGGCACTGACCGCCGCCGAAGAGCAGAACATTGATGCCTACGTCTCGCTGCTGCGCCAGGATGTGAATTCAGAGAAGGTGGCAATCATTGGGCAGATTATGCAATTCAGCCCACAGGAAGCCTCAACGTTCTGGCCCCTCTATTCGGTGTACTCGAACGAACTCGCGGATTTGGGCAACCAAAAATTGACACTCATAAAGGACTATGCCGCCCACTACGAGACCATGACGGATGCGAAGGCCGACGAACTCGTCTTCGGCGTGCTTGATCTCGAACAGAAGCGTACCGCCCTCAAGCGGAAACACTACGGCACGATCAAGGCGGCCATGGGATCAAAGCCCGCCGCTCGCTTTCTGCAGGTCGAAAACCAGCTATTGATGCTTGTCGATCTGCAAATCTCCTCCAGTTTGCCCGTCCTCCAGTAAGCAGCGGGGTTGAAGAAGATGGCCAAATTCGGACTCACGACGATCCTAGCGATCGCATTTTGTACGCTGCTCACCGCAGACACACTCTCGCTCAGAAACGGACGTACACTAGACGGCACGTTGCTCGGCGCGAATACTCGCGAGGTTCGGTGGATGGGGCCCGATGGAGCCCCGCAATCCATCCCGATTGTGGATGTAGCCCGGATCGAATTCGCCGAGGCGGCACCCCCACCCGTGGCGTCGTCTTCCCCACCGGTAGACCTGGCTGCGGCGATCCCTGCTGGCATCGAAATTACGGTTCGTATGATCGACGCTATCGACTCGTCTACCACCCGACCAGGTGACCTCTACGATTGCAGCATTGATGATCCGATCGTCTTGGGAAACCAGGTGATCGTTCCACGGGGCAACGATTGTTCGATACAGGTAGTCGAGGCTGTCGCGAACCAAGAACTCGCTCTGAAGTTGTTTAACATCAGCATTGACGGCACGGACTTTGACGTCGTCACCGAATACGCCGAACTGCATTCATCCGACACCGGCAAGACCACGAAGGGCGTTCGTCGAGCCGCCGGACTGGGCGCACTCGGAGCCGGTATCGGAGCCATCATTGGCGGCGGTAGCGGAGCGGCCATTGGTGCCGCTACTGGAGCTGGGCTGGGTGCTCTCTCGGGAGCCACCGCCAAGGGCAAGGTGCTGTTGGTACCGTCAGAGACTCGCTTGACCTTCCGACTGCGCGAACCAATACCGTTGGATTAGGCAAGCGAGTTCTAGAAGGCTGGCTTCGCCTCGAGCCTCAGCGCCCCCGCCGGACTCGACTACATCGCCATCGCAAAGCCAGCCCTACCCGAGCCTGGTGCGAAAGCATCAGGTCCGAGCGCCGCATCCCACCACAACCGCGACCCTCCACGACAGCGTCCGAAGCCCCAGCGGGGCGACCTATTGTTAGCCCGGCGGCGCAAGCCCCAGGTCCCAACGAGAGCAGCTCCTCACGCATGGCAAGTATGGTATTTGCATCATTGACCGCAGCAGCCCAAATCAGCGGCTGTGGCGGCCGGTGATCAAGAGACTCCACGGTGCCGGACGCCTCTCCAATGCTCCGCCGTGCGTCCGCCCCCTAACCGTACATTGGACTCGACTGGCCTCAACACAGCGGAGGTAAAGGGCACCGGATGCAGTGAAAGTATCAGAAATCGTTCAGCCAGAGACCGAGTTTTCCGATTCGTATCCTCTACTCTTCGTCAGAGTTCTCCGAATCCCGCACAATCCGCCCAAACTGGTTGCCGCCCACGTCCCCGTGCCACCACATACCCGAGTAGTGGTCGCGATAAAACACCACCCGAGCGGTAAACGTACCCAAACCCGGAATGCTGACGTCGGTAAGCGTCACCACCGGCGTATCGCCTGCCCACTGCAACTTCACCGGCACCGGCACGGTCACATCGTGGTCACCGTACTGAATCCGCGTCACGAACGTCCAAATGTCGCCAGCCACGCGCGTGACGCTCTTCACTTCATAGCGTTCCTTGCGCAGCTGGGAATCATCTCCACGGCCCGTAACGGTGAAGTGGCCCTCAAGCACCACATTCGTCATCGACTCCTGGAACTCCGCCTCCAATCGAGCCTGCTCCTCGTCGGAAATCTCACCGCTACAAGAGGCCAAGCCCAACGCCAACAGCGCACCAAGCGACCAGAACATTAATTTGCTCATCTGATTAGTCCTTCCCGAGTCGCTCATCTTAACCAACGGACGCGACACAATGGAGCCTATGCAAGCATTGTTCCTCCTGATCGCCGCCCTTTCCGGTGCTCTGATTCCGATACAAGCCGGAGTGAACGCCTCGCTGAGAAACTATCTCCCGCACCCGGTGTTCGCCGCCGTCACCAACTTCCTCGTCGGACTGACGCTGCTCTCGATCTCGGTCGTAGTGATGCGCGCCACGCCACCCTCACTGCAAATGATCAGCAAGGTTCCCTGGTGGTGCTGGGTTGGCGGGTCGATGGGTGCCGCGCTCGTACTATCGGGAATCTTTCTATCGCACCGACTTGGAGCCGCGACCTTCATTGCTTGCATCATCCTCGGGCAGCTCACCGCATCTGTCGTGTGCGACCACTATGGCCTGGTCGGATTTGCTGTCCATCCCGTGAGTCTTCAGCGGCTATTTGGCATCGCCGTACTTGCCGGAGGCGTGGTCCTCATCCGGACATCCTAAACCCCAAGCAAGCCTTTGAGCGTCTCGACCAGTTTGTCTCGAGCGACCTCTTGCTGCCCAAAGCGCGCCTGTTTCCACTCTTCGTGACCCGAGACACTCTCAGCTTCCTGGCGTCCGACGTCCATCTCTTTGACCGTCACCACATTCCGACTCGCTTCGTCGCCGCCCATGATGATCACGTAGGGGATCTCCAGCCGATCGGCCCTCTGCAACTGCTTGCCCAACTTCTTCGGACGCCCTACGTGAACTTCCGTCCGAATGCCGGCCCGACGCAACTCTTGAGTCAGCTTCAAGTACTCTCCGGTCAGCGAGACGTCCATCGTCGTCACCAGAACCTGAGCCGTCGTCTTCGCCGTCTGCACGCGTCCCAGGTGTGTCAGCGCAGCCAGCAACCGATCGACACCCATCGAGGCACCCGTCGCCGGGACCGGCGGTCCTCCAAAACGAGCCACCAGATTGTCGTAACGCCCGCCAGCAAAGATCGACCCAAACTGGGCCGCATCCGTCAGATTCGCCTCAAACACCGGACCGGTGTAGTACGCCAAGCCTCGCGCAATACTCAAGTCAAGCATCACCCGATCGCTGCCATATCCAAGAGCTTCTAAATGATTCGATATTGACTCGACTTCGGCGATCTCGACCTCCGCACCCTCAACATCAGCGAACAACGTCCGTAGCTTTGCGATGACCTCGTCGCGTGTTTCACCGGTAGTTCCGAGAAACGCTTCGATGCGTTCAACCTGTTCGGACTTCAGCCCTAGGCCACGAATCGGCGCACCGGACTCATCCGTGTACCCGCCACCCAATTCAAGCTTCACCTTCTTAAGACCAATCTTGTCGATCTTGTCGAGCACACGGAAAACTTCGGTCCCCTGCTCTTCTGTCACACCGGCATAAGTTAGCAACAGGTTCAAGATCTTGCGGCTAGAGAAACGAACGATATAGCCACCAACTTCGAGCGCTTCAAGCGTGTCGCACATCGCCGCCATGATCTCAATGTCGGCGACCTCCGAAGGCGCGCCGACTGAATCAATATCAAACTGCGTGAACTGCCGAAATCGACCAGGCCCAGGCTTATCCGCCCGCCATACCGGAGACACCTGATAGCGACGAAACGGCAGCTCGACATCGTGCTGCGACACCACGCGAGACAGCGGCACCGTCAGGTCAAACCGCAGGCCAAGAGCCTCTTCTTCCGGATTGGTGACGCTAAACAGGCCCTGCTGAGCCTCCTCGCCCGCGGCGCCCGAAAGCACTTCGAGATACTCCACCGCCGGTGTCTCAATCGGAGAAAATCCGTAGCGCTCACAGACGCCCCGAACCGTATCGATCATCTGCTGCCGCTGGATCATCTCCTCGGGCAACAGGTCCCGTAATCCACGGGACAGCCGCGCCTTAATTTTCTTCGCCATGAATTCGCCAGCGTAGCATGGCCGATGGGGGCGGCCATCGATGGGTGGCTGACACTAGACCATCGACTACTCCGAGTCCGGTATCAATAATCGAATCACCCCGTCCCTCTTGTTAATCAGAAACATTTGATCATCGGGACCGGTGCCAAACCGCATGTCCGCCCGTTTTGCTGGCTCCTTGCCCTGTTCGACATTCTTGGCTTGAATCAATTGCAGCAACGTCTTCAATTCGCCGTCGTCCTTGAGCAACACCCTGCGGATCGCCGACTGCCTGCCCTCACCTGGATTGTCAGCGTGAATGTAGAAAACCTCGCCACTCGGCAGATCACCAAACAGAATCAAGTCCATCAACTGCGAAATCGGACCCTCTCGGTAAACACGCACACCAGTCGCGGCTGACTGCGGTTGCAATAGCGGGTCCGGCTGTCCCCACTCGGCGATCGGATACGTCATCGCCGAATCGCCCCGTTGTTCGTCGAGCCGCACGGCTCTGCGGCTAACAAACTGGAAGCTTCCTTCCCAAGTATTCCAGCCCAAATTAGCTCCCGCCGTCACCGGACTAACTTCCTCGACGATGTTCTGGCCAATATCGGCGACGTACATGTTGCCGTTCTTCGAATCCCATCCAAAACGTTGCGGGTTACGCACACCCAAGGCATAGATCTCACCTAACACGTCGTCATCGCCGACAAACGGGTTATCGGTGGGGATGCCGTAATTGCCGTTGGCGCTGTTGGAACCGAACGGGGCGATACGAAAGATCTTGCCGAAACCCGACTTCATGTTCTGAGAGAGGTTGAGCGGATCTCCACCGCTGCCACCGTCCGCAACACCCATGTAAAGCAGTCCAAAATCTGCATCTCCGGGAGAAGCCAGAGGGTTGAAGCTCAGGTGACCAGCGTTGTGATTGCGAAACGGTTGGTGGAACCGTAGCAACTCACGCGGCGCATCGCCATCGTAAATAGCCGCATCGGCATTCTTGGCTGTCCACTCGAGTAAGACGGTGTCGTGAGTGGCTTCCGCCTCACCTGGTGTGAAGTCCGGAGGTCTCGACGTATTGTCGGTATCGACGTAGATGTACAGCTTGCCAAAGCCCGGAGCGCCCGCCTCCGCGAACTGCGGATGGAACGCGAAACTTTGGACGCCCCGTTCCCCGCCCGCCGATTGAACGCCTACACCCCACTTCGCGTCGTTGACGTCGAGATAGGTCGCAACATTCTTGCCGTCGTAGCTGATGCTGTAGATCGGCCCACGCATATCACTGACAAACAAGCGACTCGTCGCAGGCTCATCGAGCATCGTCATCATGCGAGCCGCCCTGTCCTCGATATCGGGAAGAGTGGCGAATTCCACAAAGCTGACGCCAATCACATCAGCATTCGCCGGAATCGGATCGGAGTACGGATCCATCGTCGTCTCTTGCGACAACGCAAGCGACACCAACAATGCCGCCATCACCATCAAACAAAACAGCTTCCTACGCACGGGACTCCTTCGACCTAAGCCTCTGACTTCATCGAGTGACCCCTACTCACCAGCTCGTCGCCCATTATCGGGGATTCCAGCACCCCCCATCAGTGACTCGGGTTCGAACACGTTAGTTACCCTCCACAGCTCAGACCCCGAACCCGGCCTGTTACTCTGCCCCAAGCGACTGTCACCGCCCGTTAGCGCGGCGCCTGCCCCGCCTTCGCGGGTTGTGGCCCTTCCGGTGGCTGGCGGTTCTAAAAGGGGACTGCCATCCTTGGCTGTCCACGCACCCACCCACCGCAACCGTCCATGCGCCCGCTCCCCGCGCTTGACATAGTCGCTTGCAATTAGGCCAGTCGTTTTACGGCTGGTCTTGAGGAGCCGTGTGACGGTCGAAAAAATAAATCTTTACCAACAAAACAAACAACTTACGCTCACAAGACCTGCGAAAGCAGGCAAAAAGCTTGGACCCCCATGCCACTGTCAAATCAGAAGCACGTTGGCGCTTGCAAGATTCGTCCAACGTCCCCGGTGCACAGGGAACCGAATCTTGGGCTCACTATCCGGCCATAGGGGTAGTAGCGAAGAGTGAAACAGTCACTAGGGTCGACCCATAAACAATCCGGTTCCTCGCTTAGTAGGGAACTCTACCCCGTCGTCCGGCGGCATCCTCCTCACCGAGAGTGTCGTCGGGCGGCGAATTAACATCTACCAACCTCCACCCGCAAAGCGGACAGGCGCCACGCTAGTGGAGCGATCTCTTCCACTCGCCACCCCATCCATCCCCAGGCCGGAGGTCCATTAACCACCCCCGCGAAGCGGACAGGCACCGCGCAAGCGGGCGCGCTAGCGGGGGCTAGATGACGCCGAGCTCCTGCCATTCGTGGAGTTCTCGTCTGATCCTGTCACCTGCCACCGACTCGGGTGCAATCTCCAAATAGCGACGGTACTCAGAAGCGGCTTCATCAAACTCACCTCGACGCGCGTGAATCAACCCTCGAATGTGGTGTGTCTGCGGATACAGCTTTGCCTCTTGCTCGTCGTTTTGGATCGCATCGATCAAGCCAAGCGCTTCGTCGAAGCTGCCCAACTCATACTGTGAGACTGCCTTGAACCAGCGCATCCGCACGTCAGCGGAATTGAATCCGAGGGCGACGTCCGCTAGTTCGTCGGCGCTATTCCAGTCGCCCTGACTCATGCGAAGCACGATCAGTGGCTCATACGGCTTGATGTATCGCGGATCAATCTCCAGCGCTCTCTGCAGCGCCTGTTCCGCACTAGAGACATCGCCTATTTGGATCTTGGCCTGGCCTAGGAGAGTCCAGGCCGCGGCGTACTCTGGATAAAGCTCGACGGCCTTCGTCAACTCGTTAATGACCCTATCAACTTTGGCCGCACTTCCTTTCCGGATCTCCTTCATTGCCTTTTCGAACGCCGATTTCGCCTTTTTGGGAGCCGCCAACGTGGTGGCACTGACTGCCGTCGCCTGGGTGCCGCCGAGCAGCGTCAAGATGAACGTGCCAACTTCGGTGCGATCCATACTATGCATCCGCGAAAGGCGAATTGGGTTCGAGCGATAACCGGGAGCGTCCACGACCAATGAACAGCCGCTGAGGTCCACGCCCATGCTGGGATTGACTCCCGTGAGTCGTCCGAAAGGGGTGCTCTGGCCAGTGATAAGATCGTCCGAACTCTGCCCGCCCACACTCGCATCAAAGGACGCCGTCGACGTACCACTACCAACTTGAAAACTAAACCGTCCCTTGGCGTCCGTATAACCCTCGGGACTAGAATCAGAGCCACAAACGCGCCGAATCAATACCGGCTCAAGAGGCTTCTCTCCCGAAGAAAGTACGACCGAGCCGGATAGGTAGATGGGCCTCTGGATCTGTTGTCCACGCGACAGCCGCGTAGCGCTCCGCGAATTGGTAACGACGGCAGCCGAAGAGTCCGGAGCGGGCCCGCCATCGAAGGGCGGCGCCGGATCCTGCGCTTGCGCGGCGACCACGACCATCACCCAAATCGCGACAAGAATCAATCCGTGACGCGCCATTGCGTAGCACCGCTCCGAGGTGCATTCGCAGGCTATTATAGCCCCCCGACGCCGGATCACGGCGCGATTGTTCATACCGGTCCCTCTAGCTGGAAAGAAAGACGGTACGTAGCCAGGCATTTACTAGACTGCGTGCTGTAGGATAGGCCGTTAGCGTTAAATATTGGAGAAGTCAGCTGTGTCCGAATACATCGAGATTGCCGGTTTGCGGGTAGACCGCGGCCTTTCAGAGTTCATCGAGAATGAAGCCACTCCAGGAACTGGCATAAAACCCAGCGCCTTTTGGCAGTCCCTTAGCGACATCGTTCGAGACCTCGGTCCCAAGAACCGGCAAATGCTCGATCGCCGCGACGAACTACAGACGGCGATCGACGCCTGGCACGCCGAGCGTGCCGGTCAGCCCATCGACCCCGCTGAGTACAAGGCCTTCTTGAGCGAGATCGGCTATCTGTTGCCCGAGCCTGCGGATTTCCAAATTGAAACCGCCAACGTCGACGACGAGATCGCCATCGCAGCCGGTCCGCAGCTCGTCGTCCCGGTAGACAACGCGCGCTACGCCCTCAATGCCGCCAACGCGCGCTGGGGCAGTCTCTACGACGCCCTTTATGGCACTAATGCGATCGCCGAAGAGGACGGTGCTGAGAAGGGCTCCGGCTATAACCCCGTACGTGGACTCAAAGTCGTTGCTGCCGCCAACGCGATGCTCGACCAACACGTCCCGTTGGCTTCCGGTAACTACAGCGATGTGACCGGTTTCTCTTTGGACGATGGTTCGCTCAGCATCAGCCTGCAAGGCGACTCCTCAACGACGCTTGCTGACGAGGGCCAGTTCGTCGGCTACATCGAAGCCGACGGCGCTCTCTCTTCGATCCTCCTGGTTCACAATCACCTGCATATCGAACTGCAGATCGACAAGAATCACCTCGTCGGCAAGTCGCACGCCGCTGGCCTCAAGGATGTCGTGCTCGAAGCGGCCATCACCACGATCCAAGACTGCGAAGACTCCGTCTCGGCCGTCGACGCCGCCGACAAGCTGCTCGTCTATCACAACTGGTTGGGCATCATGAACGGCACGCTTGAGGCCTCGCTTGAGAAGGGCGGACGCACCATCACTCGCCGCCTCAACCCGGACAGAACCTACACGTCGCCCAACGGAACGCCGCTCACACTGCACGGGCGCAGTCTCCTGCTCATTCGCAACGTCGGCTCGCACATGTACACCGACGCCGTGACCACCGCGGATGGGTCACCGATCCCGGAAGGCTTTCTCGACGCAATGGTCACCGTCCTGTGTGCCGTGCACGACCTCAAGCAGCTCGGGCCACTCCGTAACAGCCGTGTCGGCAGTGTCAATATCGTCAAGCCGAAACAGCACGGTCCCGATGAAGTCGCTGCCACCGTGGAACTTTTCTGCCGTGTCGAAGACGAACTCGGCCTCGATCGCAACACCATCAAGATCGGCATCATGGACGAAGAGCGTCGCACCACGATCAATCTTAAAGGCTGCATCTACCAGGCCCGCGAGCGAGTCGTTTTCATCAACACCGGCTTCCTCGACCGCACCGGTGACGAGATGCACACAAGCATGGAAGCGGGCCTGATGCTCCCCAAATTGGAGATTAAGAGCACGCCCTGGATGCTGGCCTACGAAGATTGGAACGTCGACATTGGTCTCGAATCGGGCCTCCCCGGAAAAGCACAGATTGGCAAAGGCATGTGGGCCATGCCCGACATGATGAAAGAGATGCTCGAGGCTAAGTCCGGACACCCCAAAGCCGGCGCCAACACCGCCTGGGTTCCCTCCCCCACCGCCGCCGTCCTGCACGCGCTGCACTACCACGAGGTCGACGTCACAGCGCGTCAAGCAGACTTGGCGAGCCGAGAGAGAGCTAGCCTCGAAGACATCCTGACACCGCCTTTACTCATCGATCGCACCCTCACCGCCGAAGAGATTGAGAGTGAACTCGACAACAATGCCCAGGGCATTCTCGGTTATGTCGTCCGCTGGGTCGAGCAAGGCGTCGGTTGTTCCAAGGTGCCCGACATCCACGATGTCGGCCTGATGGAAGATCGCGCCACGCTGCGTATCTCCAGCCAGCACCTGGCCAACTGGCTACACCAAGGACTCGTGACGCGCGACCAAGTAGTGGCTGCCTTTGAGAAGATGGCCGTCGCTGTCGACCACCAAAACGCGGGCGACGCAAACTACAGCAACATGGCCCCGAACTTCGATGCGAGCGCTGGCTATCAGGCGGCGTTGGCGCTTGTGTTCGAAGGCCGTGACGAGCCCAACGGCTATACCGAGCGCGTGCTCACCAAATGCCGCCGCGCAGCTAAGGCCGCTGCTTCAAATTAGGAGGCTCCAGCCGCCTTCGTTTTCGGTACGTCTTTCACCTCGTAAAGATGCGCTGGAGTCCAATTTTGCGGGCTCCAGCGGTATCCGCCGCCAAAGTCTCCTCGGATCACGTAAGAATCCTCGCGGACTTCGCACTGCGAGACGGTCAGCTGGGCCGCGAAACCATCGGCGGCGACAAGTAACGCCACGCCCTCTTGGAAAGGCGCTCCGCCCGACAGAGCCATCGCTTGGGGACTGATCTCCTCGAGCAATACAGTCTCGGCTGGATGCGTGCCATCTTTCGGTTTCACGCGAACCATCTGAGAGCAAAAGAAGTGCTCAGGCATCGGCTCGAAGTTAAATATACCCTGGCGATAGAACGGTACTAGCGTCAATCTCATTTTGAGAACGCCGTTCGTTACGACGAAGTAGGTAGATCGACCAGCACGACTCTAAGGCTTAGGCCTGATTCTTATGCTCGGTTCGTTTGGGTCAACTGTTCGATAGACTTGTAGCCTGTGCCTACTGATGTTCCAGCCATAACCCAACGTGTCACCGCCGAACACGACCTGCTTGACCAAATCCGGACTGAACTCGGCAAAGTTATCGTCGGCCAGGAGTTGCTGATTGAGCGTCTCTTCATTGCCCTGCTCTCTAATAATCACGTCCTGATCGAAGGTTTACCAGGTCTAGCGAAGACGCTCGCCGTCACCACTCTCGCCAATGTGATACACGCCTCGTTTAGTCGGCTGCAGTTCACACCGGACTTATTACCAGCCGACCTAATAGGCACTCTGATCTACAACCCCCAAGAAAGCAACTTTACGACCAAGAAGGGACCGATATTCGCCAACATTGTCTTGGCGGACGAGATAAACCGAGCCCCGGCCAAAGTGCAGAGCGCCCTGCTCGAAGCGATGCAAGAACGCCAGGTCACCATCGGCGATGCGACCTACCCACTGCCGGATCCGTTTCTGGTTCTCGCGACACAAAACCCGATAGAGCAAGAAGGCACCTACCCCTTACCCGAGGCCCAGGTCGACCGCTTCATGCTCAAAGTCAAGGTCGACTACCCGACGCGAGAGCAGGAACTGCAAATATTGAGACGCATGGCGACCTCTGCGCCTGCCCTGAACGTCGAAGCCCTCGTACAGCCGGAAGACATCTTGCGGCTACGGAAGCTTGCCGACGAAATCTATATCGATCCCAAGGTCGAGGAGTACATCGTCAGCGTCGTCGAGGCCACTCGCAAGCCGTCGAAGTAGGCCACTCGCAAGCCGGGCTCGAACTTGATCAACTGATCCGCTACGGTGGTTCACCCAGAGCAACGATCTTTCTGGCCATGGCATCCAAAGCACATGCCCTTCTCAACGGACGCGGGTATGTCACACCCCAAGACGTCAAATCGATCGCCTGGGATGTTCTCCGTCACCGCGTCGTCGTCACCTACGAGGCTGAGGCTGAAGAGAAAACATCCGAGGACATCATCCGCGCAGTCCTCGAAGCCGTAGAAGTTCCATGATCCCGAAGGATCTCGCCAAGAAGATTCGCCTGATTCAGATCCACTCGAGGCGGGCGGTCAACGATGTACTCGCGGGCGAGTACAAGAGCGTCTTTAAGGGCAGTGGTATGGAGTTCGATGAGGTGCGTGAATACGCGCCTGGGGATGAGATACGCTCCATCGACTGGAACGTCACGGCACGTACCGGACGACCCTTCATCAAGCGCTACGTCGAAGAACGTGAGCAGACCGTTCTGCTCATCGTCGATCTATCCGCTTCAGGAGATTTTGGCAGTCACGGCCAGAAGAAGAACGAGATCGCCGCCGAACTCTGCGCATTACTCTCGTTCTCCGCCATTCGCAACAATGACAAGGTCGGACTGATTGCGTTCACCGACAAGGTCGAGAAGTTCATTCCTCCGAAGAAGGGCCAGACCCACATTCTGCGCCTCGTGCGGGAGATTTTACAGTTTCGGCCCGCCGGTCGTGGCACAAACCTGGCCAGTGCTCTCGAGTACGCCGCGCGTATCACGCATCGTCGCTCGATCGTGTTTCTGCTTTCGGACTTTCATGACAGCGGTTATGAGAAACCGCTGCGGATACTGTCCAGAAGGCATGACGTCGTGGCCATGTCGATCAACGATCCGTATGAGTCGAGCTTGCCCGACGTCGGTTTGATCGAGCTTGAGCATGCGGAAACGGGCAAACAGCAAATCGTCGATTCGAGTTCTCCACAAGTGCGGGAACGCTACCGGCAAGTGGCTCTGAATCGCAGCAAAGGGCTAGAACTCTTTCTGCGCCGCCTATCCGTTGATCAGATCCGCGTCACGGTTGGGGATGACTACCTGCTCGACCTCATTGCGTTCTTCCGTCGCCGGGAGAGCCGCCGGTGAAGCCCGTCGTTCTAGCGCTGCTCTTCGTCGGCCTACTGTCGTGCCACACCGATTCACGTTCCACCGCGAGAGAACCGGAGATTCAACAGTCCGCCGAGGACGGCGAGCTCCGCTTCTCTGTGAGTGCCGATCGTAGCGAGATCAGCGCCGCGGACGTGATCGAGTTGACTCTCCAAGTCGAGTACCCGGAGGGCGCTGTCCTGGGGCTGCCTTTAGTCGCAAAACAGGTGGGTGAGTTCTTGGTGGAGTCCCAAGCGACCACTCCGCCGCGAATGGTGGGCCCGGGAAGGCTCGCGATAAAGCAGAAGCTGACTCTAGCGCCGTTAGTGGTCGGCGACCTGTCGATACCGCCATTACAAGTTCGTGCAACGCTCGACGACGGCCGCATGTTGTTGGTGCAGCTATCCGAAATGCCGATAGTAGTCGCCTCACTTCTCGACGACACTGCTGATGCCGGTCAACAATTGCGTGATATTGAGGAGCCTCTGGAGCCGCCGATTCCGATGTCCTGGAAGCTGGGGGCTCTCGCCGCTGCGTTGCTGGCGGTCGGGGCATTCGTTTGGTGGCGTCGCCGTTCGATCCAACGAACAACTGCCCCAGAACCCGTGCCAACAGTTCCGCCAGGCGAGGCGGCCATTACGCGGCTAGACGCCCTTTCTCAAAGTGGACTGTTGGACTCGGGACAACACAAGCAGCTCTACTTCGAGCTCTCGGCGATTCTTCGCGAGTACATCGAACGCCGGTTTTCCATTCAAGCCCAAGAGCAAACCACGGGCGAGTTCTTCGAGGCGCTGCGCACCCACAACGTCTTTACTCAACCCCAACAGTCGCTTCTGCGCGAATTTCTCTTCCGCGCCGACCTCATCAAGTTCGCCGAGCTAGCAGCCACACCGCAACAATGTCTCGAAGCAACCGAGTCGTGCCGCGCCTTTATCGTAGAAACCGCCGCGTCAAGCACGAGGAGCGTTCTTAAAATGAGGACAGTTCAACCCTGATGCGCTTCGCGTCTCCATGGATGTTCTTGCTCTTGCTGCTGATTCCGGCAGCCTTCCTCTGGGTGCGTCGGACGCGGCCACCCGGTTGGGTGTTCCCGTCGCTCGACGTGGTGAGTGTTTCGGGTACATCTCTTCGGCAGAATCTACTGTCGTTGATTCCGCTGCTCCGAGTTATTGCTTTGGCGATGATCGTGATCGCGCTCGCACGACCACAGTTCGGAGTCGAACGCGTCCGTGAAATCAGCCAGGGAATAGCCATTGAGATGGTCGTTGATCGCTCGTCTAGCATGGCGGAAGAAATGTATTACCAGGGGCGAACGGTAACCCGTCTGGACGTCGTCAAGCGTGTATTCCAAGACTTCGTTGACGGTGGCGGCGACCTGCCGGGACGTCCCACCGACCTGGTGGGCATGATCACCTTCGCTCGTTTTCCGGATACGATCTGCCCACTCACGCTCTCCCATGGCGCCCTCGATGCGCTCATCGAACGGGTCACGCTGGTGCAGCGACGCCCTGAGGATGGCACGGCTATCGGCGACGCCGTGGCACTCGCCGCCGCCCGACTCTACAAGGCGGAAGAGTCACTTGCCGAGAAGACGGGCGGGCCGACTCCGTACCAGATCAAGAGCAAGATCATCATTCTGTTGACGGATGGTCAAAACAACGCAGGTCAACGCACAGTTGAGCAGGCTGCTGAACTGTGTGCTGAGTGGGGCGTCAAGGTCTACGCGATCGGCGTTGGCAACACTCGTCGTGTCCAGACGCTATTCGGTTCTTACCAGCAGCCGAATCGTCCCGGTGCCGAGGATCAGGCGCTTCGTGCTCTCGCTGAACGTACCGGAGGAATCTATCGAATCGCGACTAATACTGAGTCTCTGGTTCAGATCTACCAAGAGATCGACGCGCTGGAGAAGAGCGAGATACAGTCGTTGCGTTATCTCGATTACCGGGAACTCTTTCCGCCCTTCGCGCTTGCGGGCCTCCTACTAATCGCACTCGAACTATTGCTCTCTTCGACCATCTTGCGGAGGGTGCCATGAACGGCTTTCGCATCGTTGCCCCACTTGCCTTCTATTGGCTACTGGTCCTTCCGCTAATCGCCGGTTTGCTCTGGTACGGCGTGACGCGACGGGCACGTGCGTTGAAACTAGTCGGAGAAACGCCAGGGGCTTCTTGGCAGGGGAAATTACGTATAGCGCTTCTACTGGCAGGCTGCACGTTGGTCGCGCTGTCTCTCGCACGTCCTGCATGGAATCGAAGCCCGCAAGAAGTCACCCGGCGCGGTCGCGATGTCGTCTTTATCATCGATGTCTCTCGCAGCATGTTGGCGGATGACCTCAGGCCCAACCGCTTGGAACGAGCGAAGCTCGCGGTGCAAGATGCGGCAGGGCGTCTCGACGGTGATCGGGTGGCACTGATCGCTTTCGCCGGAACCGCTTCCGTGAAATGTCCGCTGACAATCGACTACGGCTTCTTTCGGATGGCGCTTGACGAGTTGACCCCAGATAGCGTGCCACGTGGTGGCTCTCGGATCGGTGATGCCGTGCGACGATCACTCGAAGAAGTCTTCGACGAGAGTCCCAGTCAGTACCGCGACATCATCCTCATCACCGACGGAGAAGACCAAGACAGCAACCCCATTGAAGCGGCGCGGCAAGCGGGTGAGCGAGGCGTTCGTTTGATCGCCATCGGCCTAGGAGACGAGAACAAGGGACGACGCATCCCGATCACGACAGGTGCGGGACGTGATACGTTCCTCTCTTATCAAGGCGAGGAAGTCTGGTCGCGCCTCGACGCCGATACTCTGAGACGAATGACAGCGGCGACTCCAGGAGGGCACTACCTCAACGTCACGACTGGCGCCATTGACCTCGGCGACATCTATTCAACGCTAATTGGCTCTGCGGACCAGCGCGCGTTCGAGACGGAACTGGTCGAGACCTACGATGAGCAGTACCAAATTCTCCTCGGTCTCGGCTTTCTCCTGCTCTGCACGGAGACGGCGCTGGGCCGTCGCAGGCGCGCCCAAAGTGGGGCTCGCTCATGACAATGAAACTCTGCATCATAGGTCTCGCTCTTGCTGCTCTGCTGCCAGCACAGTCGAGCCGCGAGCTAATTGCTGCTGGCAACGAAGCCTATCAAGCCAGCGAGTATGAGCAAGCGCTGGACTCTTACCGGCAAGCGCAAACTTTGTCTCCGCAAGACGCTGTGAGCAGATTCAACGAAGGTACGGCCCTCTATCGCCAGGGAGAGTTTGACGATGCCGCCGATGCGTTTCGGGCGGCGACGAAGGCAGCCAAATCTGCGGCGGATTCTCAACTCGAAGCCAAGGGTCTTTTCAACCTAGGAAACGCGCTCCTGCAAAACGCCGAGACTTCCCACGGCCATGACCCACAAACCGCGCTCAATTCGGTACGTCAAGGCGCAGCCGCCTACCGCCAAGCACTCGGCCTGGATCCACAGCTCACGGCCGCAGCCGAGAACCTGCAGATTGCTCGTGCAAGAACGCGAACGTTGTTGAACCAGCAACAACAGCAGCAACAGTCTCAGCAAAATCCCTCTGACTCCCAAGACCTCCAGCAGAAGATTGAAGAGCAACTGGAACAGCAACAGGAGTTAAGCGAAGACGCTCAAGAAGAGCAGTCCGAACCGGACGAGTCTGAGCAGAATCGCCAAGAGCAGGCCGACCGCCAACGCGAGCTGCAGCGCGAGTCCGAAGAGTTGGCCGAGCAGGCACAGCAGAATCCAGAGCAGCAGCCGACTCAGGAACAGTTGGAGCAGGCAGCGGCGGAACAGGAGCAGGCTGCCAATCAACTTGAGCAAGGCCAAATGGACGAGGCGTCAGACTCCCAGCAGCGGGCGGAGGACCATCTCAGTCAGGCCCTGGAGCAGTTGCAATCTCAGTCCGAAGGCTCCGAAGGACAACAGGAGCCAGCGGAGTCAACCTCTCAGCAGGAGGCTGCCAACACTCGGCGATCACAGAGTCAGTCCCAGCCGCTACAAGCCCTAGAAGTCTCTCCCGAGGACATTCTTGATCAGGAACGGTCTTCCCGCGAGCGGCGGAACACGCTGTCGGGTCAGCAGCAGCGGCCAGTGGAGAAAGACTGGTGACAGGCGCGCGGATCTCGATCATCACGACCTGGATCGTGCTGCTGGCGCAAATCCTCGCTGCGCAAAACGCACCGCTTGAGGTGACCGCCCGCGTCTCGTCGCCGGAGGTTTATACGGGACAGTCGTTTCTATTTGAGATCGACCTGAACGGGAGCGACTCACCCGGCGCGCCGGACCTCTCGGCGTTAGATGCTGACTTCCTCATCCAGGATGCCGGCGGCGGTTCCCGCAGTAGTCAGTCGATCTCGATCGTCAACGGACGTTGGATTCGCAACGTTGAGCGGGGCTACACCTTCCGCTACCAGTTGGCGCCCCGACGAGAGGGCGCACTCACGATTCCTTCTGTCGAAGTGACCGTCGATGGCCGCACCGTACGTACGCAACCGATTCTGATCCAAGTGATTCCGCCGAGCGAAGCCGCGGACTTTAAGCTGCGCTCCGATCTTTCTGTCACAAGAGCGTACGTCGGGCAGCCGATCCTCCTAACGACCACCTGGTACATCGGTCGCAACGTCGACCAGGTCGTCTTCGGAATGCCTCTGCTCGACGATGAACGTTTCGAGACGCTGGACCTACCCGTCGATCTGAATACGCAGACTGACGAACTCATCGAGTTGTCGGTCAACAATCGCAAGGTCATTGCCAAGCGTGAGTTGGGTAGTCTCGATGGTCGCGAATTCTTGACGGTGAGCTTCGTCAAGGTAGTCGTTCCGAAAGAACCTGGGCGCTTCGAACTACCCGGCTCGACAGCCTCCTTCCGGGCGACGCGTACGGTGCGCGGTACGACATCGGGATTTGGTGGGTTCTTCGGTGGGGCACTATCAGCGAGGACAGTTTATGAAGACCTAGCAATCCCTTCGAACCGCCCTGTGCTGGAAGTCTCCGCTTTACCCGCAACGGGCCGACCCGCCAACTTCAGCGGATTAGTCGGATCGTTCGCTCTCGATGTGATGGCGAGCTCGACGGAAGTGCGAGTTGGCGATCCGATCCAGTTGGTGTTTACCCTGAGCGGTCCCGCCTATCTCGATTACGCACGCCTGCCCCATCTCTCCTCGAATCGCGCCCTTGATAGCAACTTCATCATTCCCAACGAACGACCGCAAGGCTTGATGCGCGCAGATGCCAAGGTGTTCACACAGGCCGTTCGGGCGAGAACGGTCGATGTCACGGAGATCCCATCGATCCAACTCAACCACTTTGATCCAGAAATGGGCCAGTACGCGGTGGCGCGCACGACACCGATTCCAATTTCCGTCACTGCAACACGCATGCTGACTTCAGCCGACCTTGGGGAGATTGGCATCCGCGCATCAGAAGTCGACAGTGCGGCACCGAAGCTAGCGCCGAATTATGAGGATCTAAGCTTCATCGAAGACAGTGGCCCCGGTCTGTTTGTTGGCGCACTCGCCCTTCCGCCCTTGATCTTCGGTTTACTCTTTGCCCTCCAACGGCGACGGGGACGCTCACAAAAGATCGCGGTCAACTTCGAGGCGCAGCGGGCTATGGATGAACTCCAGTCGCTCTCACGTGCCGAGTCAGGCAATGTCGCCCGACTGCTGCGAGACTACCTCGGCGCCAAGCTCGGTGTACCGACACCCGCGCTGACCTATGTCGATGTGGATGGGCCGCTTGTTGCTGCCGGTGCGCCATCTGAGCTGAAGCGCGATCTCCAGGAACTTTTCCGTCTCTGCGATGAAGATCAGTTCGCAGGTTCAGGCGGCGGTGCTGAAAACCTGGCAACAGGCGCTTCTCGGGTGTGCCAAGCCATAGATGGGCTGGAGGCGCTGCGATGATTGTTCGTCGACTCGCCCTGCTGTACTTTTTGTTAGTGGCAGCCACGGCATCCGCTCAGATATCAATCGAGGACCGCAAGCAAGCTTTTGAGGAGGCCAACGCCGCGTTTCATCTGGCGGAAACGATCGGGGCAGACGATCCGCGGGCGCAACGGGAGCATTACCTTCGCGCCGCGAGACGCTACGAATGGCTGATCCGTGATGGTGGACTGTCGAACAGTCAGCTTTACTTCAATCAAGCGAACAGCCTGCTTGGCGCCGGGGACTACGGTCGCGCCATTCTCAACTACCGCCGAGCTCTACTTCTTTCACCTGGAGACCACGCAGTGGAGCAGAACCTCGCCGTCGCCCGTACGCGTCGATCCGACTACCGTGCCTGTACGTCCGGCAGCGACTGGTCTGTCGCCCGCCGATATATTCCCGGCGTCTCGGTGGCAATCTGGCTACTATTCTGGGGGCTGCTTGTGTTGCGACTGTATCGGCCCAGGTGGCTTCAGCCGACTATGCTGCTGGCAGTGGGTGTCACGACCGTGATCGCCACAGGGCTGACGATTGCGGCATCCAACGGATTCGGCTTCAGTTACGGCGTCGTCACGGTGCAGCAGAGCGTCGCTCGACAGGGTGATGGCCTCAGCTTTGAGGCGGCTCTGGCCGATCCGGTGCGGTCAGGTGCGGAATTTCTCGTTCTCGAGTCTGGCGCTGGCTGGTCACGGGTAGAGTTATCTTCTGGCGAGACAGTTTGGCTGTCGCAGAACGATTTCGAACTCGTCGAAGAAATGCCGTAACCGCGTGTCGCTGTAGAATCAAGTACATCGACGTGCGCTCACTGCTGTCTATCGCTCTGCTATCGGTCCTTCTGGTGGTCCCAACTCCGGCGCAGGAGTTCTATCCCTTGTCTGAAGTTCGTGCGGGGCAGCAAGGAGTCGGCAAGACGGTTTTCCAGGGCACTCAGATTGAAGAGTTCGGCGTCGAGATCTTAGGCGTTCTCGAAAACGTCGGCCCCAAGCAGTCCCTCATCCTGGCTCGCTTGAGCGGCCCCCAAATAGACAAAACTAGCGTCATGGCGGGGATGAGTGGCAGTCCCGTCTACATCGATGGCCGTCTAGTCGGTGCCGTCGCCTTTAGTTTTCCATTCGCAACCGAGCCGCTGGCGGGGATTCGACCGATCGCCGATATGGTTGCTGGCTCTGCTGCGCCGAGTACTCGTCCGGCGGCGCTTGCGTTGGATCGCTCCCCTGCACTCTTGGCGATGCGAGGAGACGTCGATGCCCTGTTGCCGCCCCAAATTGTCGTTGCGGCTACCGACACACTCACGCCCATCGCGACGCCGATTGCCTTTGGCGGTTTCACTGCGAGGACCTTGGAGGTATTCGGCGATCAGTTACGAGGTCTCGGTCTCAGGCCAGTGCAAGGCATCGGCGGGGCCAGCTCGATCGAAGACAACAGTCCGATTCAGCCCGGATCGATGATCACCGTCGGCCTCATCCGCGGCGATCTGAATGTCAACGCTTCGGGCACGGTTACCCACGTCGACGGCCAGCGTGTCCACGCCTTTGGGCACGCCTTTCTATCGACAGGCCCAGCACGACTGCCGATGATGCGCTCACATGTGTTGGCCTCGGTGCCCAGTCTACAGAACTCATTCAAACTTACCGGCGCTGGCAGCGTCGTTGGAAGCATCAACCTCGATCGCACCACCGGTGTCGTGGGAACTCTGGGTGCTTCTCCCGAGTTGACCCCGTTTAGGATCGGCGTCAACTCCCCTGGCGACCAGCGCACCTACGATCTAGAGATCGTTCGAGATCCTGTTCTCACCCCATTCTTGGTGCAGATGGCGATATTTGCGTCGATCGATGCGACCGAGCGGCAGGTCGGCGGGCTCACGCTCCAATTCGACGGTGAGGTAGCCCTCGGTGGGATGCCCTCGTTGAACCTTGCTGGGTTCTACTCGGGCCCATCGACCGTCGGCCAACTGGCTTCTCTCAACACCGCCGCGGCCCTGGCGTTCTTGATGCAGTCGGGGCCGGACGCACCCGAGGTCGAGGCTATCAATCTCACTATATCCGTGCGTCCGGAAGACCGCCGTGCCCGCATTCTAAGAGCCTCATCTAAGACCAGCCGCATCCAAGCAGGGGACACGATTCAACTGAATGCCCTTGTTCGCCTTCCAGATGGCTCTGAGCAAATTAAGACCGTGGACTGGCGCGTGCCAATTTCCGCCGCACCAGGCCCGCTGCAGATCACTTTCTCTGACGCGCCCTCGCTAAACGCTCTGGACTACCCGCTCTTGTTCGAGGCTAGCAGGCTGAGCCCGCAGCGCTTGGTTCAATCCCTCAACGCCTTGCGGCAGTCCGACAGACTCTATATGAGGGTTTGGCGTCCGCAGCGAGGCCTGCGGGTCCAAGCAGAGCGGTTGTCGTCGCCTCCCGCCTCACTCCGAGCTATCCTAGACAATCCCCGCGGATCTGCTGGCGGCGCGGCGCCAGAGGCCACATCGACGATCCATGAGGCTGTTGTCGGCATCTACGACGCTCTGATCGAAGGCCAACAGACTATCGAGGTGACCATCGTTCCATGAAATTGGCTCGTCTGCTTGCCTCTACACTCTTGCTGACTACTGTCGCCTTCTCCTCATCGGTGAAGTCCTGGGATATCAGTGACTACGACAGCTTTCTTCCAGGTTCACTTGAATCCGTTGCGTTGTCTCGCGATGGCCAACTTCGCCTCGCACCGCGGATTTCCGACCTCCATGAATCGGACGACGCGGTTACCTGGACTGCGGCAACCGCAGCTGATGGCACCATCTATCTCGGGACTGGCCACACGGGACGCCTTTATTGCGCCGCACCGGACGGCGTTCCGGAGTTGTTTTGGACCGCGCCTGAGATCGAAATCTTCGCCCTCGCCGTTGCTCCGAATGGGGACGTCTACGCGGGCACCTCTCCCTCGGGGAAGGTTTATCGCGTAACACCAGACGGCTCCGCCTCGGAGTTCTTCGATCCGGGCCAGGAATACATCTGGCAACTCCAGTTCGGGGCCGTGACCGAAGACGGCGGATTCGGAGGGCCTGATGCTCTCTATGTTGGTACGGGCCCATCAGGAGAGGTTTACCGAGTCGAGGCAGACGGTCGTGGTGAAGTCTGGTTCGACACCCAGCAACGGCACATCACCGCTCTCTCGCTCGATCCCGAGGGGCGGCTGCTTGCCGCCGCCGATCCGAGCGGTCTGCTTTATCGAATTGATGGTAATGGTCAGGCCTTTGCGCTTTACGACTCCAGCTTGCCCGAGATTCGCGACATCCGAGTAGCGGCTGACGGCTCGATCTACCTGGCAGCGATGGGTGGGGCGATCTCGCTGTCGGACTCCATGGTGCAGACAGTATCGGCTGCGACGACGACGATCAGCGTGACTGCCGTAGCTGGAGGGACTGGCACCGCGACGCCCGGTGCGATAACTCCAATTTCTACTCCACAATCAGTCTCAACGGCAGCGATGGCTAGACTGCCGATCGTCCATTACGGTGTCGAGACGTCTGCGCTTATCTTGCTTCGCCCTGGTGAGCGTGCCGAGACCCTTTGGACATCGACACAGGAAAACGCTCTGGCGATCAGCCTCACCGACGACGAGCGTGGGGTGTTGATCGCTACGGATCAGATGGGGCGTGTCTATCGCGTTGACACTGAAGGGCGCTCTGAGTTGCTTGCGCAGACAGATGAGCAGCAGATTACGTCACTGATTCGGTCACCGCGTGGCTTGGTGATGACCGCTGCCCACGGCAGTTCGACCCGCCTGATGGTCGCTTCGCAGGCTGATTCCGGTCGTTATGAAACCGCACCGTTCGATGCTGGGGCGATCTCGACCTGGGGACGCTTGGACTGGCGTGGCACGGGCGCGATCTCTCTCCACACACGAAGCGGCAACACGGCACGGCCGGACGACACTTGGAGTGAGTGGTCACCCGCGGTTGAAGGTGCGGGAGGTGGGCCTGTCAGCTCTCCGGCGGCGCGCTACTTGCAGTGGGCAGCCCGCTTCGATTCACCCACGCAGACACTAGACACGGTTCGCATTGCCTATTTACCCGCGAACGCCAAACCGACTCTATCGGCCGTAACTGTGTCGTTCGACTCCGATTCTCCCGCTCAGAAGACATCATCGACAGCTGCCGCGAATCCGTACACGATTACCGTGTCGGCGAATGGTTCGCCGAACGGCACCGCGTCCGCTTCTGATTCGACCGCGTTGGCCAACTCGACGGTTGGCAAGTTAAGGATAGCCTGGGCTGCGGTGGATCTCGACGGTGACGACCTGGTCGCGAAGGTCGAGTTCCGTGGTGAGGATGAAACCGAGTGGAAGCTGATCGAAGAAGATGTCGCCGAGGCGTTTATCACCCTCGCCAACGAATCCCTTGCGGACGGTCGCTATCGTTTCCGGGTCACGGTCTCCGACCGGCCCGATAACCCCGGTGAGTCGGCGAGAACAACAGACCGAACCTCATCGGAAGTTCTCATTGACCACACGCCTCCGGCAGTGGAAGTAACGAGTACTAGCTCAACCGTCGCGCAGTTTGCCGCCACGGACCAGGCATCACCCATCGTGGAAGCGCATTACTCGATCGATGCCGCTCGATGGATACCGCTACGATCTGATGACGGCCTCACCGATAGTCTGTCCGAGAGTTTCACCGTGCCGATTGGAGACCTGGCCACAGGCGAGCATCTCATTACGTTCCGAGTTAGGGATCAGGCGGGGAATGCGGGGCTCGGCAAAGCGTTGGTCTCCAGCGAATAGAACTACATCATGCAAATACACTACACCGAGATTCTGCACGGCTGGTTTGTCAATCTCGGACTGAGCGATTTCGCTGCCTCGGTCGGGGTCGACACATTGCAGGTCATGGTCGTCTTTGCGCTGGCTATTCTGGGCGACCTGATAGTGAAGAAAATCCTACTGGGGATCGTGGCTCAGTTCGCTGCGAGGACCGAGACTCCATGGGACGATATCCTCGTCAAGCGAAAGGTGTTCCACCGACTCGCCCAATTCGCTCCCGCGATCATCATCTACACACTCGCGCCCGCAGCGTTTGAGTTGCCCACTGTCCTGGTGTGGGCTCAGAAAGGTGCTCTCGTCTACATGCTCGTGGTGGGCGTTCTCGTAGTGAATGCCGCCCTGAATGCCGCGAACGACATCTACCAGGAGTTTGAGATTGCCCGACGCATTCCGATCTTGGGTTATCTACAGGTGGTCAAGCTCGTCGTCACGCTGGCCGCACTGATCACCGGTGTCTCGATCGTGATCGGCAAGTCCCCGCTGCTGCTCCTGAGTGGCCTGGGCGCGATGACGGCCATCCTGTTGTTGGTTTTCAAAGACACAATTCTTGGCTTCGTGGCAGGGGTCCAACTTGTCGCCAACGACATGGTTCGGCCCGGCGATTGGCTTGAGATGCCGAAGTATGGTGCTGATGGTGATGTCGAGGAGATCACGCTCAACGTCGTCAAGGTTCGCAACTGGGACAAGACGGTCACTACTATTCCGACCTATGCCCTGATCTCTGATTCGTTCAAGAACTGGCGTGGCATGAGTGAGTCGGGCGGTCGGCGCATCAAGCGTTCACTCCTGATCGATGTGTCGAGTATCCGGTTCTGCCCTGCCGACACACTGGCCGAGTTGAAGAAGATCAAGAAGCTTGCACCGTACATCCGGGAACGCGAAGAATCGATTGCCGCAAACAACAGCGATTACGATGCTGGGGAGCAGTCTTCCGCCAATGGCCGACGTCTGACTAACATGGGCCTCTTTCGGCAGTACGCCGTTGAGTACCTGCGCGAAAACAAGGTCATCCGGAAGGACATGACCTTCTTGGTTCGCCAGTTGCAGCCCACGTCGGAAGGTTTGCCGCTAGAAATCTATGTCTTCAGCGCCGACCAACGCTGGGTAGAGTACGAGGCGATTCAAGCAGATATCTTTGACCATCTGTTTGCGGTGCTGCCGTTGTTTAACCTGCGAGCGTTCCAGAAGCCCACCGGTGCGGACATCGTTGGTAGTCCTCTCGGACGGCAGGGTGCTGCTGCCCAATAAGGGGACGCGCTCAGTCGAGATCCTCTTCTAGGCGTCGGCTCATCCAGACGACGCGGCCCCGCACGACGTCGAGGATCTTCTTGCGCTCAAGGCCAATCCAGGTCGACGACGGCTCCCCAGACGTGGCGTGGTCCGAGATCGTGAGCAAACGACTGCCGACCCGCTGACACCGCCTCAGAACTCCGCGCCCTCCGACTCGAAGCACGTAGACGCCCTCTAGATCGGGTTCGACCCGACATTGAGGGGACGAGTCGATCACCACCAGATCGCCTGGCCGTATCGCGGGCCACATCGCGTCTTCGTCCGCCCCGACTCGCATTGCCAGCGAACCCGTGGCGGTCGCGACGGCGTCAGCTGGCACCAAAATCACCGAAGTCCCTTCGGATTGTTTAGGAAATCCGCGATTACTCGAAAGCTCGCCCGAGCACATCGGGACACGAACATGGTTGAGTGGAGGTCTCTGGTCCCCATCGGTTGCGAGTTCCTCAAGGGTGATTCCGAGTGACCTCAGCACGTCATCGGCGAAACGCATGTTCACACCCCTGACCCCTGCTAAGACGTTGTGAACATGGGGTTGCGAGTAGCCCACGAGTCGAGCGAGGCCCCGCTCGGTGAGTTCTCCGCTCCGAATCAGGGCCTTCAGATGACTAACGAGCCGATCTGAGAGCTCGCGAAAGCTCTGTGTGGTCATATTTCATTTTGAAATAGGTAGTAGTGTTTGATCAAAGGTTTCCATTTATCTTCTCAACGTTCTGATCGTCCCCATTCGCTCTCGTGCTCGATCCAGCCGTTGATCCTTACGCACTTAGCGGCCAAACCGCACCTCCACACCATTTCAGCCCCGCAGCGATTTAAACAAGAGATTACTTTCTTGGTTGACCATTGCAGCCCGGGGCCGCAGTCTTTCGATACACGACAAGCTCGCCCGAGGGGCTCTCTGGCGGCGAGCGAAAAGGAAGAATGGGAATGGAATGCAACAACAGAGACCTCGCGATTTTGGCGAGGCTAGACTGCCCTCACTGCGGTGGACTGGGCTATGGCGAGTTCAAGAGGCGCGGAATGCTGCCCTGTGAGTGCGCTCTTCGGAACATTTTTCGCGCCTGTTACGCGCGATTTCGCCACTGCGTTCAAGATGCTCGATCACTGAGCAGAGTCAATTTCGAACGAGCTCCGACCGGACGGAGCAACCGGGGCTCATGGGGGCTCAAACGCGAGGAGTATATGGCCGATTTCGAGATCGTGGCTCGCCGCACGCTGAGTGCGCCACGCTACCGACTGTTTCGGTATCACCATATTTTGGGCGCAAGCGTTTTGATGTGCGCACGACGGATCGGGCTGCCTTCAACTGCGACGCACCACGCTGTCGATCGAATTGAATCGAGCCTCGGTCGGGCCTTTGCAACGCTACAGCCCTATCCGCTCTATCCGCTGTCGGACTACTTCAAGGGACGACGAGCCGAGCCGGTCAAACCTTGCCCACTGCCGGTTAGATCCGCTCAAACTGTGCAGCCTTGGCTATCGATCCCTCAGGGGAGACAGCGGACTGGCCAGCAACAAGTCGCCTGATTCCGTAAGCTTGGTGTCGGGCGGGGCTCGCGACGGACCCTCCCTACCCCCAGACAAAAACAACACCCGAGTTAGGGGATTCACCGCTTGCTGTGGGCCGTCGGACGAGACATGCTCTTATGAAGCTGTGATTGTTCAAAACACAACAAAAGGCACTCAACTCGGTGACAACGTCGCCCTTGCTGGAACGGGTAAAACCCGTAACAAGGGTCTGTTGGGACGCGATGGCCTTGACGAGGGTGAGGGGCTCTGGATTCGTCCCTGCGAGGCGATCCATATGTTCTTCATGCGGTTCGCCATTGACGCGATATTCATCGACCGCAAGAAGAGGGTGACCAAGGTGGCAGCTAGTCTGAAGCCTTGGCGACTTTCTGCGAGTCTGCGGGCTCACAGCGTCATCGAACTGCCAGCTGGCACCGCGTTGCGGACCAACACCGTACCTGGCGATCAGATCGAGATCATCGACGGTTAGCTATCCGTGACCAAAGACACGGGGCGCGGCCACCGCTGGTTGGCCGCATATGCTATATTTCGGCGCGATGTCTGCCAATCAACTCGACCGAAGAACCGTCCTCCGTTCCGCCGCTGTCGGAGCCGCTGCTTTCTCCGCTGGATCGTATAACCGCATCCTCGGCGCTAATGGTCAGATCCAACTGGGACTGATCGGTTGCGGAGGTCGAGGCGTACGGGTACTCGAACACTTCGTCAAGAATGACTCGATTCGACCGACGGCCTTGTGCGACATCTATTCGGCTCGTATCGACGCCGCCAAGAATGTTGCTCCTGACGCCCGCTCGTTTCATGACCACGAAGAACTACTGGCGCAGAGCGATGTGGATGCCGTCCTCATTGCGACTCCAGACCACTGGCACTCGATTATCACTATCGATGCCGCCAATGCAGGCAAAGACATCTACGTTGAGAAGCCACTGACGTTGAAGCTTGAGGAAGGCCCCCTCATCGTCAAGGCCGTTCGACTGAACGATCGTGTTTGCCAGGTCGGCATGCAGCAGCGCTCGGGCAAACACTACCTGCAAGCGAAGGCAAAGTATTTCGACTCCGGCGCCATCGGGAAAGTCACCATGGCTCGGACCTGGTGGCATGGCAATGGGGCTCACCTGAGAGGGTTCCCTCCCGAGGCCGCGACTCGACCGTCGAACCTCGATTGGGGCCGCTACCTCGGCCCGATCAAGTGGCGGCCCTATAACCCGGCAGAATACTTCAATTTCCGCGCCTACTTGGAATACGGCGGCGGTCAGATCACGGACCTGTTCACCCACTGGATCGACGCGGTCCACCTCTTCTTGGACCAAGACGACCCAATTTCGGCCGTCGCGGCCGGGGGTGTTTACCACTATAAGGACGGGCGGACGGCTCCCGACACGATCAACTGCCTGCTTGAGTACCGCCAAGAGTGGACGGCAACTTTCGAGGCGACACTAGCGCCAGGCAGGCGCGGATATGGCATCGAGATAATTGGCACGGAAGGTCGCCTCTACATCGACCGCCAGAAGTATGAATACTACCCGAAAGGCCAGCAAGAGCCTTCGGAAGTGGTCGAAGCCGAGGGTGACATGACTGTCGATCACGTCAACAACTTCATCGATTGCGTGCAGTCTAGAGAGCGACCGAACGGCGACGTATGGATCGGTCATCGTTCCGCGCAGGCGTCGCACTTGGGCAACATCGCCTATCTGCAAAAGCGCAGAATCAAGTTCGATCCAGATCGCGAAGAGATCTTACCGCTGTAGGCGGTCTTTGCACCCAACGTGCGACAATTGACGCTTTATGGCGTCTGAACAGTACTTGCAAAAACTCTTCGGCTTCGATGGGCAGGTTGCCATCGTGATTGGCGGCACAGGTGTGCTCGGCGGTGCGCTGTGTGATGGGCTGGCGCGGGCTGGCGCTCACGTCATCGTCTCGGGACGTTCCCGAGAGCGAGGCGCTGAGCGAGTCGACGCGATCACCTCCGAGGGAGGTAGCGCGGAGTTTCTGGCGGTTGACGTCACCTCACGTGAGTCGTTGACAGCACTCAAGGATGCAGCGATTTCGGCACACGGACACGTTGACGTTCTGATCAACTGCGCTGGTGTGAATTCCGCCGTGCCGTTTGAAGAGATTGGTGATGACGACTGGTCACGGGTCATCAATACGAACCTGACGGCGACTCATCTCGGATGCCAGGTGTTCGCACCGCTGATGGCGGGACAAGACGATGGTGGTTCGATTTTGAATATCGGCAGTGTGACATCGCATCTGCCTCTGTCACGCGTCTTCGCCTACTCCGCCTCGAAGGCCGCAGTGGTGAACTACAGCAAGAATGTGGCACGTGAGTATGGAGAAAGGGGCGTGCGAGTCAATTCGCTCTGCCCTGGGTTCTTCCCCGCCGAGCAAAATCGCAGGATCCTCGACAAAGACCGTGTCGCGACCATCATGGCGCAGACGCCGATGAATCGCTTTGGCGAGCCCGAAGAACTGGTTGGCGCGTGTCTGTTGCTGTGTTCACGTGCCGCAGGCAGCTTTGTCACCGGTGCGGAGATCTACGTCGACGGTGGCTTTACAAGTAACCGGTTCTAACGAACGCGGATTCTCACTAGAATAGAAGTTCGGGAGTTGGAACCATGTCGGAACGTATCGTCCATTGCGCAAAGCTTGATCAGGATCTACCGGGACTCGCCGAGTCCCCCTTTGACCACCCGCTGGGTGAGCGGATTTTTGAGAACGTGTCTCAGCAAGCGTGGGCACAGTGGATAGAACATCTGAAGATGGTCATCAACGAGTTCCGTCTCAACCCAGGCACGATGGAAGGTCAAGAGATCATCATGAAACAGATGGAGTCGTTCTTCTTCGGCGAAGACGGCGCGGACTTGCCGCCAGACTACGTGCCGGAAGAAAAGAGCTAGGCGTCGAGCACGCCAGCTAGCTTCATCGCATCCCCGCACAGCTGCTCGATTCGAGTGTCAATTTCTTCTGACAGTTTGTCTGCCTCGCGGAAGTCTTCACCTAGGGCATAGACGAAGCGCGGCACGATCAGGCACCGAAAGTCGAACATCAGGCTATTGGCCATTCCGATCGGGCTCATGTAGCTGCCCCGCCCGCCCGCCGCACACAAGAACCCGACGACCTTGTCGCGCCACGCCGCTCCTGTTAGCTCAACCAAATTCTTGGCGGCGGCATTGAAATCGTAGTTATAGATCGGCGCTGCCATCAAGATGGCGTCGGCTTCCGCGATAAGCGCCGCGAGTTCTTTCGCTGCGGGAGCCTGGTAGCTGGAGTTGGCGTCGCAGAACGGCAGGTCGTAGTCGCGGAGATCGACCAGCTTCACATCATGCGAGCTCTCGCTCAGAACCTGCTCCGCCCGCACGGCGAGTCGATGAGACCGGCTCGTGGCATTCAGTGAACAGCTGACGACCAAGGCGGTTCTAGATGGCCTTTTATGTAACGGCATCGACTACGTCTCCAATTCAACATGCTGACACACACCGGGCGACGCGCACGGTTCATCAGGACGCCTAGGCTGCTTCGCAGCACTCTGAATAGGAGGAATGCTATGGCTTCCTAGGCCCAATTGACACGGCAGCATGGAAGAACCCGCTGTTAATATGATTCTGCCTTTCTATGTGGATCTTCCTAATTCTCGTTGTCGTAGCCGTGGTGCTGTATCTGAAGATCGGCGAATTGCGGTTGCAGAACGAACGGTTGGCTGAGCGCATTGCCGATCTCGAGTTAGAGATCAATGCTGTGCGTCATGCGTTCCTTCAACGCATCAGTGCGCTTGAAAACCGCGTTGGCGTGGACACGGGTCGGCCGCCCACGCCAGACACTCCGGAAGAACAACCAGCGCCAGTTGTTGCGCCGCCACCTCCCACTGAACGGGATGAAGAGTTGCCACCGCGAGTTGAGCCGGTGATCTCGAGGACTCCTCCTGCGCCAACGATACCCGCTCCGACTCCTACACCGCCTGCGCGCTCTGGTATCGAGTGGGAGCGATTGATTGGGGTACGCGGCGCGGCAATCTTGGCGGCCGTTGTTCTTGGACTGGCGGCGTTGCTGTTCTTGCAGTATTCGATCGAGCACGGATTGATTCCGCCGATCGTTCGCGTCTCCATTGGACTAATCGTTGGAGCAGGAGCGATTGCAGCCTCGGAATTACTACGCAAACGCGGCTACGTGGTCACAGCGAACGCGCTGGCTGGCGGCGGCGTGATGGTCCTCTACGCCTCGATTTGGGCGGCGAAGAGCCTCTACGACTTAATCGGCATGGGGCTAGGGTTCGCGCTGATGATTCTGACCACGGCGTCATGTGGGCTACTTTCGTGGCGCCACTCGGCTCGTGAAATTGCGGTGCTGGGACTGGCAGGCGGTTTCGCGACGCCGCTGCTGCTTTCATCTGGACAAGACAACCCAATTGGGCTCTTCGGCTACTTGCTGCTGCTCAACGCTGCGCTATTCGCGTTGGCGCGTGACCGCGACTGGCCGTTCTTGGGCATTCTCGGAGTACTAGCGACCACGCTCTACCAAGCGGGCTGGATCACGATTCGCATGGGTGCCGAGCGCACCTTTCTTGGTCTAGCGATCCTAGGCTTGTTTGCGATCTTCTTCGTGGTGGCGAGTCGCTACCAGGTTCGCGGGGACGTCGAACCAGATAAACAGCAGCTGTGGAAATGGAGCCAGAGTGGCGCGGTGATGCTGCCGTTTATGCTCGCGCTTCACTTTGCTAGCCGGGCTGACCTGGGAGAGCATCTGTATCCGGTTGCGGGGTTGCTATTGATCCTGTCGGCAGCAGCACTCTGGATCGACCGCGTCGATGAGTTCCCTGCCCTGCCGCTGGGCGCCGCGGCTGCGTCCGTGGGTGTCGTCACGCTGTGGCACATCGAGGCTAGCTTCGACCGGGCTCTGTCGTGGGAATCACTAGGTGTCGTCCTTGCGTTGGCTCTGGTGTTTCATCTTTTCGAAGAGCCTTGGCTGCGCCGTCCTGCTCCCGGTGCGACAGTGCTTACGCCAGCACTCGTGTCTGTCGGTGGCCTGTTACTGTTGCTGGCGCTGTTGCCGCTGAAGTATCCCGCACCGGACTATTGGCCTTGGCTGCTGGGCTTAGTCGGCCTCGGCGCGTTGCTCGTTCGACAAGCGTGGCTGAATGAACGTCCCACTATCCTGACGACGGCCGCTGTCGGCATCGGACTCGGATTCGGCCTGTCGCTATTGAGTGCGGGATCGGATACCGCTCCTGACCATACGCTTCGCTACACGATGGCGTTGATCGTGGTGGCGGCGTTCCATTTGTCGTTGTTGCGAAATCGCTTTCCGCGACACAGCGCTGACTTTGGCGCAGCGGTCGTTGCTCTTCTGTTGCTGGTATTGAATGTTCCCCTGTTTGCTGAAGGCTCCATCGACCATCGACTCTATCTTGGGGCTGTCACCGGCTTTGCAGTGATGGCGGCGATGGCGGCCACGCGTTTGCCGTCGGGCCCGATCTATTTCAGTGCGGCGGCGATTGCGGCGATATCGCACACGTTGATGGCGATTAACTGGGGTTGGCAGACGTCCGATGGTACCGGACTGTCGGTGCTTGCGTTGCTACTCGCCTCCGCAGTCTTCTTTTCCCTCTGGCCGATTGCGGCGGGACGCCCATTCTTGACAGAGCGCTGGGCGATCTACGCCGCCGCACTCGCCGGGCCGATGTGGTTCATCGCGATCGGCGTAGCGTGGGACGAGCGTTTTGGGGATGGAGTAATTGGCGTCATGCCCCTCGCTCTTGGCGCGCTTTCGCTCACCGCGGCTGTTCGCCTGCGGCGACTGCTTGACGCGTCCGACCCTGCCCAACTCCGCGGACTGGTCTGGTTCGCCGGCGTCGCATTATCATTCGTTGCGATCGCGATTCCGCTGCAACTCGACAAGGAGTGGATCACCATCGGTTGGGCCCTACAGGCATTCGCTCTGCTGCATTTGTGGAAGCGGCTCGACCATCCGGGCCTGAAGTATTTCGCACTGGCCTTGGCAGCGTTTACGTTTGTTCGGCTGATTCTGAATCCTGAGATCTTCGAGTATCACGCTCGCTCGGGTCGCCCCATCTTCAACTGGCTGATGTATGGCTACCTCGTGCCAGCCGCTGCTCTGATTGGCGGGGCCAACGTGCTACGAAACCTGGAAGTGCAACGAGCGCGGGCGTCCGAACGGGCGCTGTATCAGAAGGGTCGGGCCTGGGGTGCAATCTGCCTATTCAGCGGGGCGATCTTGATCGTTTTCGCTTGGGTGAATCTAACGATCTTTGACGCCTTCTCCGCCGGACGCATGATCGAGGTCTCGTTCGAACGACTTGCCGCACGCGACCTGACACTCTCCTTCGCCTGGGCGGTCTTTGCGCTGAGTCTGCTCGGTTTGGCGTTTCGGACCAAGACACAAGCATTGCGTTGGACAAGTTTGGCGTTTCTCTTGCTCACCATAGGAAAGGTCTTTCTCCACGATCTCGGCGAGTTAGAAGACCTCTATCGCGTCGCTTCACTTGTCGGCCTGGCGCTATCGCTCCTCTTGGTTTCAATCGCCTATCAACGTTTCGTCTTCAGCGCTAGCGCGACGGAGAAAGAAGGATGACGACACTCTGCCGAGTTGGATTCTCGACGGCGCTCGCGCTGTGCTCCATTCAGCTGGCATGGTCGCAGCCCGATCCGTCCGAGTTGTTTCCGGTTCAGGCCGAGGTCTACGTAGAGTCCGATGCTCTCTCACGCCTGGAGTTAACCAGCGAAGTTCTGACTCAGGTGCAGGCGGATCTATCGGATGTGCGCCTGTTCGACGCACAAGGGCGCGAGGTTCCGTATCTGATTGATCGCGGCCAGCCACAGCCGGAACGCATGGGCGCACAGCGCGACTATCGGCCCGCAGTGCAGTCTGTTGACCGAATGATCGAAGAGGCGGGAGAGCGGGAGCCCTCCGAATTTCGCGAGCACTACATTCTCACGCTCCCAGAAGACGTATCGCTCGAGGGCCACTGGCGATTGATTGTCGGCACCTCTATTGGAGAGTTCGTCAGGCGACTCGACGTCAAGATCGATGAGGCTGGTGGCGAACGTGTTTTCTTGATTGAGGGCGAGTCTCTATTCCGATTGCGTAACGGCGGTATCCAGCGATTGGGGTTCGATCTGCCCCGGATGCCCAGACACTCACTCTACGTAGAGATTGAGGGTGACGGCGCAGGCTTTCTCTCGCCACAGTTCCTTCTTCGCCAAAGTCATTCGTTCGGCGAGAGACTGGCGAGTGAGGTCGAGCTGGAGATTGTAGATCGTAGCGAGTCAGGTGGGCTGACGCTTCTCGACGTGGAGCGTCCACGGGGGTTGGGACTAACGGCGTTGCGCATTGGCACATCGTCGAGGACGTTTGTTCGTGATGTGAGTGTCTTTGACGGTGGCACGGGGCGGCCGGATCGGGCAATCGGCCAAGGACAGACGATTTATCGTGTTCCGACCGCGATCCGCGTCGAGAACTTAGAGATCGCGGTCAGCCAAACACGCGGAGATCGACTTCGCATCTCGATTGCGAACGGAGACAGTCCGCCGCTACAGGATCTAAGCGTGACGGCTCTTACGACAAGCCCTGCCTTGCTGTTTTCGCTTGCGGCAGGTGAAACCGCCATGCTGCGGTTCGGAGGTGGGCGAACAGCACGACCGCGCTACGATCTCGCGGCACTCGGGATGGTGCTATCCGCTGAGGGCGTAAGTTCGGAGATGGTCTTTCGCGATCCCGTTTCCGCTCGTCTTGGCCCCGTCGTCGACAATCCCTCGTATTCAGCGGGACCACTGCTCAGCTTCGCGTCGCGACCGGGTGCAGTGGTCAATGACCAGCTCTACTCGCACGTACGATACGTGGATGTCGCGCCGTCGCCTGAAGGTCTCTCGCGTCTGGAAATCAGCGTCCAAGATGCAGCCCAGGCGCATGCTGATTTTGCCGACCTGCGCCTAGTCGACGAGAACACCGAGCAATGGGCCTACCTGCTCCAGCCCAACGCCCGGAGGGAGTGGCTATCGCTCACTGTCGCTACCGAACAGGATGAGGAGACCAGTTCCTCCATCTACGATCTTGCTCTCCCAGCCAGTCCTGCGGCGGTGGATCGTCTCCGGCTCGAATTCGATGACGAGTTCTTCGACCGACCCTACACGTTGTTGATAATCAGCGACGGCACCGAGAGAGAGATCGCGCACGGACGTCTAACACGGAGTGCCGCGCAACGAGAGCAGAGCCCTGTTGAGATCGAGTGGTCTACTGCGCGCGGAGATGTTCTTCGACTTGAGGTCTTCAACGGCAACGACGCGCCTCTTGGGACACCCAACGTCGAGGGCCGGTTTCCGCTGCCTGATCTGTACACCGTAGCGCCAGCGGGTGCGTATCGCCTGCTAGTGGGATATCCCGACGACGAGGCTCCTGTCTACGAGTTGGAACGAGCAGCTTCGACTGTTCTTGCGGCGCGTGGTGCGCTGGCGACTCTCGGAGAGTTCGTGGAAAACCCTCGCTTCAGTTCAAGCTCTCGCCTGTGGACTGGTGCAGGTTCGCAGCGCGCATTGTTCTGGGTCGCCTTGTTGCTCGCCGTTGGTGTGCTGGGAAGGATGACTCTGAAGACCGTCAGCAGCGACACCTGACCCCACGATCGCACCCGGTATCTGAGACTTCGCCTCAGCAACGAGCCGTAATCCCACCCGTACCTTGGTAACCCTAGTGGACGTTTCTCCCTTATCCGCATTCAGACCCAACGGTCTATTGATCCTACTCGTCGAGCGGCGCAGACTCGCCCTATAGAGGAGATATCCCGGCGAGAACGTTGAAAACATCTTTCCGGTTGGTGAAACAAAAAGCCGCCGGCAACCCTCTAAGAATATAGAAGGCGCGCCCAGAACCGATGGAGTCGCAAACCATGCCAAAAGACGAGTATCTAGACACTCTGACTACCAAAATGCGCCACTGGCGTGAGAGCATTGATGAGGGTCGAGACAGTGAGCTCGAGAAGAAGTACGAGAGAGTAATCGACTTGATCACGATGTACGAACGGATGGGGGCCTGCGCCTGGCGCGAAGAGGAGCGGGAGCTCGATCAGGCCTGTTCACAGCTAGAAGAAGCGCTCGCACAACAGTAACGCCGTTGCCTTGCGGCACTACCCGACTAGCGGTTATCCTGACGTCCACCTACCAACGTCATGGCAACCGACACAGAACTCCTCCAACTCGCTTCTCAAGACCTATCTGCAAGTCAGATTCTCCCAGAGTTGAGATCTCGCTTCGACAGCGAGGCTCTCGAACGCGGCGCCGTGGTGCGCGAACTCGGCTATTTTCTTTGGGCGATTGAGTCTGCGACTGAGCCTCATCTCTACATCGACGACGAGCCCGCCCCAGCGCTGACTCGTCTTTCCAATTCGAATGTCTGGGTGCATGCCGCGGAGCTACTGCAAGGGCGGTCCCACGCTCATTATTTCCGCGTCAATGGCGACGTCCACGGTAGTCGTGTCGATACCTCCGCGCTGACGCCCGACCATTACCCGCAGGATGGTGTGCCGGTGGGGCAACTGTCCGAGCACATGGTGCATCATTCTCCGGTCTACCACGGGTGGCCGATTTCTTGGTGGGTCTACGCCTCACCCGGAGTGGATCCGGCGATTCCCTCGCCCGCGATGATTTGGCTGGACGGCAACAATTTCCTGTCCCGTGACCGCCGTGATCGGCTCTTCGTGGTGACGGAAAACCTCGTGGCACAGGGGAAGATCCCGCCGATGATCCACATTCTCACCGCACCTGGTGAACTCGACCCCACAACGATGCAGATGTCTCGCGAAAAGAGAAGACTTCGTAGTCTCCTCTACGACAGTGTCAACGATGACTTCAACAAGATGATTTTTGGCGAGATCATGCCGCAAGTGCAGCCGATGTTCAAAGTTCGGAGCGACGGCTATTCCATTGGCTCATGTGGCCAGTCATCCGGTGGCATCGGAGCCTTCAATATGGCCTGGCAACGGCCGGATGCTGTGAGTCGTGTGTTCTCTCGTATCGGCACGTACACGAGTATTCAATGGAGATGGGGCCAGACGGACCACAACGACCGATTCGGCTTTGACGACCCAGCGGGCTTTCTCGACGGCGGGAATATTTTCCCGTTTGCGATCCGTAAACGGCCTCGCAAGAACATTCGCGTGTACATGTCCGATGGTTCATACGATTTGGAGAACACGCACGGGTCCTGGCCCCTTCAGAACATCCAAATGGCCAACTCGCTCAAGATGGCCGAGTATGATTTCCGTTTCGTTTTCGGCAACTCGCAACACAACATCACCCAGGGTGCTGCTGAATGCCCCGAAGCTCTGGCTTGGATCTGGCGCGACTACGACCAAAACCGGACCGAGCAGGTCTACGAGATGGACGCCGCAGAGAGGGAGAAGCCCTACTTCCGAGTTGCGATCGTGAACAGATAGCCTCAGCATTGGATAAAGTCACCAGTGAAGGCATGTACGTAACAGGTTGATATATCATCAGTTACTAGAGATAAACGATTTATCGAGTTAGCGTAACTTCCTAGTTGTAACCCTAGATATTTGGTGGTACTCTCAGTACTGTCTAAGGGGATTACCTGTCGGAATGATTCGACGCTGCCCCGCTGGCAACCGGAGGGGAACACGGTGGCAAGACTTTCACATTTCGCGCTGGTTGCGGCGACTGTCGTCATTCTGTTGGCAACTGGCCTTGAGCCGGTGTTTGCACAGCCTGTTACCGACATCAACGCGAACAAGCCTGCCAAGGTCACCTGGACCCCGAAACGGGTCGTAAACGACGATCTCATCCCGCCAGAAGAGCCTGTACACATCGATGACGTTGAAATGTCAACGTTCGCTGTGACCGTTTCTGCCGACAAGTTGGTTGAAGGCGCACAGCTCTGGGTAAGCGGATCGCTGGCGGGGGTACTTGACTGGCCTGCTGATCCGTTTGATATTCCGGACGGCGAATCGGTCGAGATCATTTTCACGTTGCTGCAGACACCCGACGAAGCGGGGCGCACGCTCGGTGGCACCGTTCACATTCGGGCGGATGAAAGGAACCTTGCGAGGCCTCTGACGCTGAGTCTGAAGAAGACCCAAACCGACGAAGAAGAAGAGGTCGAAGACGGCATCGTTGACGACGAAGGGAATCTGCCGGTCTCCTGGAGTCTCCCAACTGAGGAGCCAGTACAAACTGATGTGGTTGAAGAGGGAGAAGAGTCTGACGACGAGCTCTTCAGGGTGACGCCCGATCTCTTCGACGAAGACGGGTTCGCCATGGTCATCCTCACTGCTAACCGCGACCTGACCGACGTCTTGCTCTGGCTGACTCCGTCGCTGCGTGACTGCGTGGCGGCCTACTTCCCATCCGACCTTGAATCCACGGGCACGTTGGTATTTGACGATGACGATCCCGATCAGCGGCGGATCGCGTTCATCGCTGCAGGCGAGGACGTGCCGGTTGTTCTCGAACTACTAAAGGCGACGGAATATCTCCCCGAGGAGGGGCGCAGTGGAACGCTGCATGTCCGCAGCTTCGGCACGTCGCACCGCACATGGCCTGCCGTGCTTGGTTTCTCACTCGGTTCAGATGAAGAAGAGCCGGAGGTTTCGCCTAGCGCCATCGTTGATGGTGCCAATTTCGAACTTGGCGCCATAGCGCCCAACCAGGTTGTGTCGATTTTCGGACTCGGACTGGGCCCCGACGATCTTGTGGACTTCCAACTCAAAGAAGACGGCAGTCTCCCCGACGACCTCAGCGGGGTAATGGTCCTGTTTAATGGCTATATCGCACCCCTACTCGCAGCTGGTCGTGGTCAGATCAACGCGATCGTGCCCGGTGAAGTCAAGGGCAAGTATGCGGATTTGGTCGTCATCAACAAGGGCAAGGCGTCCGGGCCATTCCCTGTGGATGTCGAGAAAATTGTGCCTCGCATCTTCACCGCCTTCGGCACGGGTACGGGGCAAGCAGCAGCAGTTAACCCAAAGGGTGTAGTCAATGGGGTCAGGGCGCCTGCGAGCGTTGGCAGTGTCCTCAGCTTGTGGATCACGGGCGTTGGCGCGACTGTCGATCCCGACTATGAGCCGGGAGTGGTCGCTAAAGACGCCGCGCCGCTGTTGTATGCGATCCGAGTGTTTGTTGGCGGTGTTGAGGCTGAAGTCATTTACGCTGGTGCGGCCCCCGGAATGGTCGGCGCCGTCGCTCAGATCAACATTGTGATCGGTGAAGGTACGCCGAGCGGCCCTCAACCGATCCTCATCATCGTGGGCGACAGCGAGGTGCCGAGTCCCGAATCGATCACCGTTGAAATCGAATAGGTCTCGACTGACCACGGAAACGCGGCGCTAGCTAGTTTTCAGGCAGCTCGTATCGATCCCGTAGCCGCGCCAACTCGCGTTCCAGCCGAGCGGTGACCTGTGAGTAAGCCGGATCGCCGTAGACGCTCCGCATCTCGTCCGGGTCCTGCTCGATATCAAAAAGCTCCCACTCCTCCCGGTCGTAATACCAGATCAGCTTGTGCCGCCCATCCGTGACGCCTTCGTGACGCGGCACGTTGTGATACGACTTGTACTGGTAGTAGTGATAGTAGTGGTGCGTGCGCCAGTCGGCGGGCGTGTGGCCCTTCATTACGGGCGCCAGGCTGCGCCCCTGCATGTCTGAAGGGATTGGCACGCCGGCGATATCCAGAAACGTCTCGGCGAAATCCAGGTTCGAGACAATGTCCCCGTTTATGCTTCCCGGCTTCACCACGCCCGGCCAACGCACAATCAAAGGCGTGCGCAGCGATTGCTCATACATGAACCGCTTGTCATACCAGCCGTGCTCTCCCAGGTAAAACCCCTGGTCCGAGGCGTAGATCACAACCGTATTGTCCGCGAGCCCCGAATCATCCAGGTATTCCAGGACCCGTCCGATGTTGTCGTCCAGTGATGCAACGGTGCGTAGGTAGTCCTTGATATAGCGCTGAAATTTCCATCGCAGCAAGTCGTCGCCCTGTGGATTGATCATTCGAAAGGCGTCGTTCTTTGCGCCGTAAGCCTCGTCCCAGATCTTCAGTTGTTCGGGCGTGAGGTTGTCAGACGGCGTGTCGGACATAACGTTGACCCAGTCGAGCTTCATGTCGCGATTCTTCAGCGACCGCAGGATGGTGATCTCCTGGTTCTGGGCGGGTGTGGCGCGACCGGAATAGTCATCGAACAGATTCTCCGGTTCAGGGATGGTCTCCCCGTCGTACATCGTCAGGTGCTCTGGGCTCGGGTCACACGGACGATGGGCCGCTTTGTGTTGGAGCATCAGCATGAACGGCTTGCTGGTATCGCGGTCGTCTTTTAGCCAATCCAAGGCCAGGTCCGTAATGATGTCGGTGACGTAGCCCTGACGGTTGTGGATCGTGTCGGGAGCAACGCGGAAATCGGGGTTGTAGTAGCGCCCCTGCCCCGGCAGTACCTCCCAGTCGTCAAAGCCAGTCGGGATGCTCTTGAGATGCCACTTGCCGAACAGCGCTGTCTGGTAACCAGCATTCTGGAGCAGTTTCGGAAAAGTCTGCTGACTGCCATCGAAATTCTCCATGTTGGTCATGACGCCGTTTAGGTGGCTGTACTTACCGGTTTGGATCACCGCACGGCTGGGCGCGCAGATTGAATTCGTGACATAGCTCCGATTGAAGATCATCCCCTCGTCGGCGAGGCGATCGATGTGAGGCGTCTGATTGATCGTCGATCCATACGCACTGATCGCCTGATAGGTGTGGTCGTCGGAAAAAATGAAGAGTATATTCGGGGGCTTAGGTGCCGATTCGCAACCGATGCAAAGCGCGAACAGCACAAGTGCGGAAGCTATCAGGCCCGCCGCGTTGTGGCTTCTCCTGCAAACCGTTTCTCGATTCAGATCACGCATGACACCTCCGATATGAGTCGCGTACAACAAGACTAACAAGACGAATGCCCCCTAGGGCCTGCGGCACTCAACCAAACCCATTTCCGCGAGGATTGACATTGAATGCGGCCTGCAGGGCAAGATCGCCCCGGCCGACCGGGCACGATTCAGGCAACCACTTAGCGGTCAAGCCGCTCGCCCCGAGCTGCGGCAGATCGCCATCGCGAGACCACCAAAAGCCTCGTGCTCGGGCCCGTAGGGCTCGTAGTCGGCAAGATCAAGACCGTGCCGGGCAACGAGCTGTTCGACGTGGAAACGGGCGGGCGCCTTCGTCGAGATCCCACAGCGAATCGGTTCAATGATCTAACGCCGTCGACCGCCACCGCCTCGACTCATCGTTGTCGGCCGAGACCTTTCTCGGCTGGCGCCCCGCTGGCGAGCGCTCGCCGACCGATCGAGGCTCGAGCGGTTATAACTGGGCGTCCGGGTCGTCGTCGGTCGGGTCTGCTGTGGGCGCTGCTGTGGTGTGGGACGGTTCTGTGTGGCAGGTCTGGTCCTATCGGATGATTGCCACCGTCCATTTTCTCGCGACTGCCACTGATAGTTGGTTCTCCGAGAGATATTGCCATTGCGGTCGGCGTAGACGTTGTTGGCACGACCCGTGGCCGGACGCGCCTGCGGGCGGTTCGCTTGAGCGGTATCGCGATTCGCAAGACGACCCTGGTTTTCCGCTCGGTTGTAGAGGTTGCTTCGGTCGCGGCTATTGTTGATGCGGGTGTCCCGATCGATCTGGTTTCTGATATTCGTCCGATCTCCGATGTTGATGCTATTGCCGATGTTGATGTCGCCTGTATTGATGTTGATCGGACGTCGGTATCCTCCGCCGTAGCAGCAGCGCCCTGGACGGTAGGGGCCATAATAACCGCCCCCAAAACGCACGCCAACGCTGAAGAAACCATTGCTCCAGCCGATGCCGACGCTCCAACCTGTCCATGGGTTGTAGCCGACACTGATGCCCCACGTAGGTGCGCGCGGATAGTAGTAGGGGCCACCCCAATAAGGCGGGTAATACCAGCCAGTGCCATAGACGGGCACGCCGTAGTATGGGTACGACCACATGTAGCCGGGTGTGTAACCCACGTAGACGACCTGTGGCGTCGACTGATAAACGTGAACGTGCGTCGTGTTGTAGACGGGCGAACTCGGTGGAATTTTCGCGATTTCGTCTTCCGGAACCGAGTCGGCGACGACCCACGGCCCGTTCGCCGATGCCGAGGTGAACCACACACCGTTGTCCACCGCGTAGTAGCTGCCAGCAACGGCCAAGACCTGCGCACCCGTATTCACCGCGTACGAGACGCTGGTGCCTGGAATTTTCTCGAAATTTGGACTGCCGTCGTACTCGACGTCGAGCTTGGCCTCACTGCGATTGATGGCAGCAGTCTGTGGAATTCGAGCATCCAGAACTGCATCGTTGGCCTCTTCGGTGCCAGCTACCGAAACACGAAGGCCGCCGATGTCCGAGGCTGGCGGGATGTCCTTGAAACTCGCCGGCAGCTCATCGGGCCGGACAAAGGTCCATGGTCCGTCTTGAGACTTGGACCGAAACCAACGCCCAGACAACAACAGGTACATGTTGCCGGTCTCAAGCTCGCGCAGCCAAGGCGATTCCGTGTTCTTGACGTAGAGCAGTTGGCCACCTGCAAGAGAGGTCCATTCCGGTTCACCTTGTGTGGAAATCAACTCGGTGGGCTCCGAGGCTGCGACGATTGCGGGAGGCGACGCTGGCGCTCCCTCGTTGCTCTCCGGCTTGGGAATCATCGCAACCAGATCTTGCGGAGGCGACGTCGTATGGGTCCAAGGGCCGAGCGGGTCACTTGCGGTGTACCAGAATGGATCGCTGCTGAGATACAGCGTGCCGCTATTCTTATGACGCACCACGGCGAAAGGCGTGTTGAGTACACGCTCGTAATCGCTGTTTTCTATTGCGGAGAAACGAGGCGCGCCGTCATAGCTCAGTAGGACAGCAAGCTCATCACGAAAAACGATAACCGGTGGATCATTCTTGAGACCGGCCAGACTCTGCTGGGTGATAGCAGCGGCTTCCAAGCTTTCGGTCAAGCGCTCAAGCGAAATCTCGAAACCGGTGTTTGGAATCGCCGCTTCGACAAAACTAGTGAATCGCTGTTGGTTGGCATCGGTCGCGTTGGGCCAACGGACGTTGGTGATGGTGAGATCACGGATGAGCGCGATGCCATTGTCCCTGTCCGTGTCGATCTTGGCATTAAACCAGAGGGCACCAAAAATGAGTTCAGAACCGACCGGGCTCTCGATGGACATCGCCGCACGAGCCGTCAGGACGTTGCCTTCAAGCTTCTCGGGTTGGGGCTGGTAAATGACGACAATGCCCTCTGAACTTGAAAGTTCCTGAGGCCATTCCATGGCGCCATGTGCAGCCGAACAAAGTATCAAGCCGAGACACAACGCGGCAGACAGTCGGAACATCACTTTCAGCCTCCCCTGATATTCGTAACTGCATAGAATATAGCCGCCATCGGTCGTGATGTGAAGATGTTTCGGAGACCTCTGGCGGGTTGCGGTGTCACCGACCGATCGGGAGCGACCAGTTGACGGCTTGGTTTGGCCGAATGTGTCCGCGGTTGCGCATGGATGTCCGTGGTTGCCATCTAAAGATCGGGCTAAGTGTCTGGTGGGACTGGGTTGGGTCATGTCCGATCTCGGTCAAAGATCTCGCGGACAATTTGTTGGGGAGCCGTAAGTCTTTTAGTATCTGTGTGTTCTGTTCCCTAAGCGAATGTTACTAACACCTCATCACTTGTCTTGTCGACTCTCTCCGCATAGGATTGATGGCAAGGTGAACGACAGCCGCCGGGAAGCGGATTAGGCCTGGATGAGAAGGCCGTAGCAGCGACGTGTCGCGGTTTTTGGCCTTGGATGCTTGCGCCCATGTGATGGTTGGCCCGCTATACACCGCGAGACATCAGGTCCGCCGCTGAATCATTTTGGTTGTTTTGATTGAGGGTAGAGACTACGGAGTGAAATCGATGAAAATCGCTAATTGTATGATCGCCTTGATGGTGTGTCTCAGTTTCCAGGCTGCTAATTTGCATGCCCAACAGGGGCCTCAGTCTTTTGCCGAGGCTGCTGACATTTTCGTCTTCGGCAAGTCGTCGCAGACTCCCGAGCAGCAACAGACGGATGAGCACGAGTGCATGCAGTTTGCCCAACAGCGGACTGGCACGAACCCATTCACATTTCAGCAGGACACCCAAGAGGAGGTAGCTGAAGCGGAAGCTGCCGCTGAGGCCAACGCCGCGCCGCCGCCAGAACAAGTGGAAGCGCAAAAGGTACGCGGGGCGCGTGCCGCCGGTGCGGCTCGCGGTGCTGTAGGCGGTGCTGCGATCGGCGCGATCGCCGGAGATACTGGCGATGGTGCCGCGATCGGTGCCGTCGCTGGTACGATGCGAGGCGGCCGAAAACAGCGACAGGCGAACGCGGCGGCTAAGAAGCAGGCCGCCGCTGCGAACCAGCAGGCCCAGCAGCAGCACGAGGCAGCCAAGGCTGATTCTGCTGAAGCGGCGGGAGACGCCGTGCTTGCCGAAGCCGAAGTGACGAAGAAGAACTTCAAGAACGCCTTTGCCGTTTGTATGCAGGCCAAAGACTACGAGGTGAGGTTCTAGCCCGCTGTTGGTGCTGTACTTTCTGAATGTTTCCGGCTATCGGCTATTGCTCGACGAGTTGTGGCGCAGCACCTTCAGCTCCCGGCTACTGCGATCTGTATGTGCTTGCATGCTAGGTTTCTGCTATCGCTTGCTGTGGCTGAACCGGCTGCGATACGAATGGCCCGTGGCGACTGGTGTTGAAGTCTGACGGAGTCTTAGGCGAAGACGCGGAAGATCTTTGTTAGCGGATCGAAGAACTCGTCGACTACGCGCTCTTTGAGGGGGATGATGGCGTTGTCGGTGATGGTGATCTCTTCGGGGCAAACGGTTGTGCAGCACTTGGTGATGTTGCAGTAGCCGATGCCGTCGCGATCCTTTAGATCAGCTAAGCGGTCTTCGGTGTCTAGCGGGTTCATCTCAAGTGAGGCTACGTAAACCAGGAAGCGTGGTCCGATGAACTCGTCGTGCAGGTGGTGATCGCGCAGGACGTGGCAGACGTCTTGGCACAAGAAGCATTCGATGCACTTGCGGAACTCTTGCACGCGTTCGACTTCTTCTTGCTGCATGCGCCAGGTGCCGTCTGCAGCGTCCGGCGGCCTGGGGTTGAACTTCTTGATCTTCTCTTTGACGCGGTAATTCCAAGAGACGTCCGTGACCAAGTCTTTCATCAGCGGGAAGGCCCGCATGGGCTCGATCGTGACGGGCTCGGATACATCCACTTGATCCATGCGCGTCATGCACAGGAGACGGGGCTTGCCGTTGATTTCCGCCGAACACGAGCCGCATTTTCCGGCCTTGCAGTTCCAGCGACAGGCAAGGTCAGACTCTTGCTCAGCTTGGATTTGGAGAATCACATCCAAGACGACCATCCCTTCTTGAAATTCAACTGGGTAGTCCTGAAGCTTTCCGGTTTTGGCGTCCCCGCGCCAGACTTGAAACGTTGCTGAGGGCATCTTGTTCCTTTTGCTCCGGTTACTTCTGGTTGTCGTCGATGATCTGCTGTAGATCCTCGCGAATCGGGATGGCCGGGATGGGCGCGACCTGTAACTCGCCGTCGGCACTCAGTGTGGTCTGATGGTTGACCTTGCCGAATTCTTCTACGTTCTCGAGGTAGTCCTCTCGCGCATGAGCACCGCGACTCTCTTTGCGGAGCAACGCCGACTTGGCGATAGCCTCGGCGACCGTCAACATATTCGGTAAGTCCAGGCAGGTATGCCAGCCAGGGTTGTATTCCCGATTGCCGTTGGGCGCGGAGTTCTCTGTCCTGACGCGCAGCTTGGCCAGCTCTTCGATCGCCTCTTTCATGTCGCTCTCGACGCGAATGATGCCGACCTTCTCTTGCATCAGCTTCTGCAGATCATGGTGAATCGTGAACGGATTCTCGCCGCCCACGCGTTCAAACGGGGCGACGGCTTTCTTGCCGGCGGCAGCGGCATCTTCTGCCTTGAAGCTGACTGCGCCGTTCTCTTGAGCAAACTTCACGGCGTACTCGCCAGCACGTTTGCCGAAGACGACCAGATCAGATAACGAGTTGCCACCTAGGCGATTCGCACCGTGAAGGCCCGCCGCACATTCGCCAGCGGCGAACAGTCCGGGGACGTCCGTCATCTGGGTATCGCCGTCGACACGAATACCGCCCATCACGTAGTGCGTGGTCGGGCCGACCTCCATCGGCTCTTTCGTAATGTCGAGGCCTGCCAGTTGTTTGAACTGGTGGTACATGCTGGGGAGCTTTTTCTTGATGTGCTCCTCAGAGTTCGACATCTTCTCTTTGATCCAAGCGATGTCGAGGAAGACGCCGCCGTGCGGACTTCCCCTGCCCTCTTTGACCTCGCGCACGATGCAGCGAGCGACGTGATCTCGCGTCAGCAGTTCGGGCGGGCGACGTGCATCCTTGTCTCCGATGACGTAGCGCCAGCCTTCTTCTTCGTTGTCCGCAGTCTGATGTTTGTAGAGCGGCGGGATGTCGTCGAACATGAAGCGACGACCTTCGCTGTTCTTGAGAATGCCGCCTTCACCGCGAACACCCTCGGTCACTAGAATGCCGGCGACACTGAGCGGCCAGACCATCCCGGTGGGATGGAACTGCACGAACTCCATATCAATCAGGGAAGCGCCCGAACGAAACGCTAGTGCTTGGCCATCTCCGGTGTATTCCCAGCTGTTGGAGGTGACGCTGAAGGAGCGTCCGATGCCGCCAGTTGCGAGTACAATCGCCTTGGCGTTGAACGCCTTGAAGCGACCGAGCTCGCGGTCGTAACCAAATGCACCAGATATGCGACCGTCGGTCTTGAGCAGCTCGACGATGGTCTGCTCCATGTGGACATCGATGCCTTGATGCACCGCGTGGTCCTGCAGAGTCCGGATCATCTCCAGGCCGGTGCGATCGCCCACGTGGGCCAGTCGCGGATAGCGATGACCACCGAAGTTTCTCTGAAGAATTTCCCCTTCGCTAGTGCGATCAAAGACCGCACCCCAGGCCTCTAATTCCTTTACGCGATCAACTGCCTCTTTGGCGTGGAGCTCGGCCATACGCCAGTTGTTGAGGTACTGGCCACCGCGCATCGTGTCGGCAAAATGAACTGACCAGCTGTCGCGGTCGTCGACATTGCCCATCGAAGCCGCCATGCCGCCTTCGGCCATCACGGTATGCGCCTTGCCGAGTAGCGACTTGCAGACGAGTCCGACTTTGACGCCAGCGTTGGCGGCCTCTATCGCCGCGCGCAGTCCGGCTCCGCCAGCTCCGATTACTAGTACGTCATAATCAAACGATTCGAAGTCCGACACTAAAAGAGCCTCCAATCGGTCCAGACACCCATCGAACACATGCGGACGTAGAGGTCGCTGAAGCCAACCCAGAAAAGGCTGATCCAAGCAAAACGCATGTGGCGACAGTTCAAGCTGCTGACGCAGTCGTAGGCTTTCTTTTGTAAGGTGCGGCCCGCTAGGCTGTCGCGCACCCCGCCGACGAGATGCCGCAGTGAATGGCAACCCAAGGTGTAGGAGCCGAGAAACACAACATTCAGCATCAAGACGATGGTGCCGCCGCCGATACCAAACTGATCCGCTCCCCCGGCAGAATTGGCAAACCACATCGCTTTCCAGGCGTCGTACGCCAGCAGAACGATGAACGCGAGCGCGAGGTACAAGAAGTAGCGATGAACGTTTTGCAGCACCAACGGGAGCGTCTTCTCACCCCGGTAGCTATTGCGAGGCTCGCCCACAGAACAAGCAGACGGGTCAGCCCAGAACGCCTTGTAATAGGCGCCGCGGTAGTAGTAACAGGTGAAGCGAAAGCCCCCAGGAGCCCACAAGATAAGCAGTGCTGGAGAGAACGGTAGGAACGCTGGCCACCAACCCGGTTGCGGACCGAATACGCTGTGGGGCGAGTCACCGAAGATCTCTGGCGAATAAAACGGGGAGAGATAGTGGCCGAACGTGTAGTGGTCTCCCTGAAACGCCGCCCATGTCGAATAGACGATGAATGCGAGGAATCCAAACCCGGTTAGAAGGGACGGTAGCCACCAGGCATCACGCCTAGAAGTCTGGCCAAACCCCGCTTTTGTTAACGGTACATCGAACGAGCTCATCAGCCCTCCTCAAACCTCTGCCAAGCGACTGTGTCAAGAGCTGCTTGCGGGGTGCCAGTCGGATTGGTGTTGGATCATGGAGTTGAGGGCGACGAGGAGTTTACGAGCGACGGCAATGTTGATCACTTTTCGAGGTTTGCCAGCGGCCAAGAGACGATCGTAGAAGGCGGCGACGCCAGGGTCGCCGCGCCGCGCGTTCCAAGCGGCGACGAACAGGGCGCGTCGCACGCGAGGGCGGCCACCGCCGATGGTTCGGCGTCCACGGTACTTGCCGGAGTCGCGGGCACGCGGAGCAAGACCGGCGAGGCTTGCGGCTTGACGTGCGTTGAGACTCCCGAGTTCGGGGAGTTCGGCGGCCAACAGCCAAGCCGTTTTCGGACCGATGCCGGGAGCAGTTTGTAGGCGGCGTGTGAGTGCGAGCAACTCCGGCGAAGAGGATGCTGCTTCGTCGAGCTGTTGCTCCAGCAGACGAATCTCGGAACTGATCGAAGCAATCAACCGTTGCAGACTGGCACGCGCGGGTTCCGGGGCGCGATGCAGAGTGGTGCGCCAACGAGCGCGTTGATCTACGACTTCCACGAGATGGCGCAGCAGTTGTTGAAAGTGGCGTACGTGTGCTGCTGGAAGTGGTGTGGGCACAGGGCGCAAACGCTCGCCGAACTGTGCCAATAAGATCGCATCGAGGCGATCTGTCTTGGCCTGGAGGCCGAGCGAACGCGCAAAGTGGCGAACGCGTCTGGGGTTGACCACGGCAACGGACAAGCCAGCGTTCTCAAGAAGGCTCCAGGGAAGCGCCTCGAATCCGCCGGTGGCTTCGAGGATGACCAACTCCGCGCCAGCGTCGCGAAGCTGTTCAGCAAGCGAACGCAGTGCTTCAGATTGGCGCGGCACGCGGCCATTGAGGCTGACTTGTTCTGTTGAAAAGAAGAAGTCGACGTATTCCATCGACACGTCCAGTCCAGCGCAGTGCAAAACCGCAGAAACGGGCGTAGAATCGAGCATGATCGGGCTCCCTGTCTTGTGATACGGGCTCTTAGGCCCAAACGACTGTTCGGGTTCGATCAAGGCGTGCGGCGGCCTCACGCTTGACAACGGTCTTCTACGACCTCGTTTTCGGTCGAGTTACCGCCGCACCGAGGGGAGTCGGGCGGCCGCCCAGCTCCCCTCTCACCTCTTGCGTCCTAATCTAGCCCCATGGCCAGCATTTCAAGCATTTCAGGTTACTGAGCGGGGGACATCCATTGCAACTTGAAACCCTTATATAAGAGGCTCTTATGTCTTCTGATCGGCCGGATTCGCTCGGGATCACACTCTAACGAAGCTAGACTGGCTGGAGCGTCACTATGGCCCTACGTCGAGTATTTGTAGACAGCATCAGCGCCGGTCGCGCCGTCGCGACGGGCTCGCGCGCGCACCACCTGGCGCGTGTCGTCCGATTGCGCCAGGGAGAGCACGTCGAGGTGTCGGACGGCTCCCAAGCCTGGTTGGCTGTCGCGGAGTCGATCGATCCGCGCTCGGTCGTGTTCTCGGTGCTGGAGGTGGTTCCGGCTATCCCGCCCACACCCCAGGTCGATCTGTATTTGGCGCTGATCAAGTTTCCACGTCTTGAATGGGCGATCGAGAAGGCGACAGAGCTGGGCGTCGCGACTATCGTTCCTGTAGCCGCCGAACGCAGCGATGGGAGTCTCCTGAAGGCCGCGTCTAAAAGAGTTGAGCGCTGGGAACGCATCGCGGAAGAGGCGGCTCAGCAGGCTCGTCGATTGGCGGCTCCGGTTGTTGCGGCCCCTTGTAGTTTTGGCGACGCACTCGATCGTTCGGCAAACGTGCGCATATTTCTGAACTTCGACGGGCGGCAGTTGACTCGAGAGGCACTACAGCCGGTGCCGTCCACCGGTCGCATCGCGGTCTTGATTGGCCCCGAAGGTGGCTGGACGGATTCTGAAGTCGTCGCGGCACAAGACGCTGGGGCGATCGGTGTCGCACTCGGCAGCGGCGTCCTTCGCTCCGAGACCGCTGCCATCGCCGTCGTCAGCATCCTCGGCGAACTGTTGCGATCGGTAGAATAGAGGTTCGGACCCGACGTGAAACGATTGCTCCCCGTCATTGCGGGGATCGTCTTGGTGCTGGTCTTCTGGGCCGTGTGGCAGAGCGGTCTCTTCACTCAACTTAGCGACCACGAAGCGCTGGTGGCCTCGATGCGTTCGAGTGGACTATCGGGCTACTTCGTCTGCATTGGGATTCAGTTCTTGCAGGTCGTGGTCTTCATGATTCCGGGAGAGATCACGCAGTTCGCTGCTGGCTATGTGTTCGGCGCCTGGAAGGGGTTTCTGCTTTCGCTGGTGGGCATCATGCTCGGCTCGGCGGTCGCATACGGGTTCGGCAAAGTGGCGGGACGGCCTATTTTGCGCAAGATTTTGGCCAAGAAGACTTTGGACCGAATGGACCACGCCATGGGATCATCACGAGCTCCGATGGCGTTGTTCATACTCTTTCTGGTGCCGGGAGCACCGAAGGATGCGATGTCTTACGGGGCTGGCGTTTCCGGATTCCCAATGGGGCGATTCGTCCTTATTTCGGGGCTCGCACGAATTCCGGCGCTCTTGGCCAGTACGCTGATGGGCTCACAGGTTTACGATAGAGACTACGGTGCGGTCGTGATCACCGCTGTCGCCACCGCCGGAATGGCCGTGGCGTTCTGGCTGTACCAACGAAAGGCCGCGCGGCCTCGTCCCTCCCAATGAACAACGAACGCAAACGCTACCCTTGGACTTTTCGCGGCACTGAGATGCCCTTGGGTGCCCGTACTCTGGTCGCCGCTGTACTGGATGTTTCGAAAGTTGCAATACCTGGAAAGCCGGATCCCGACGTGCTGCTTGCGCGCGGTGAGGAACTTGAGAGCCTGGGTGCGGACATCATCGATGTCACCGCTCTTCCGGTTCGTGCTTCGGGCAAACGCATCACGCCGGACGAAGAGCTGCAACGCTTGATCCCAACGCTGCGACGCTTGCGGTCCACGGTTACGACACCTGTTTTCGTGACGACTTACAACCACGAGACGGCAGCACGCGTGCTGGAACTGGACGTTGCTGGAATCTACGACCCGAGCGGCGTGACCGTAGACGCGTTGATGTCGCGAACACTCGGCAACACCGATGCCGCTCTGATCATTGGAAACGGTCCCCGTGGACCGGAGATCTGGCCTAAGCCTCGACACATTCCCCATGTTGTAGAAGCGATCATTGCCGATATGCAGTCGGCGTTGCGGCGTGCTCTGTCTGGTGGCGTCGATCGCAAGCGCATTCTCTTAAGTCCTGGCCCTGGTCTTGGCAAACGGCCTGACCAGAGCCTTGAACTACTAGAGAATATGTCAGCGTTTACCGGGCTTGGCCAGGCGCTTATGGTCTCGCTAGCGCACGACGCGTTTCTTGTCGAGACGATCAAGGCTTCAGAGGAGACATGGAAGGCTGGGAGTGCGGCCGCAGCGGCCATCGCCGTGAGTCACGGCACCCACCTCGTCCGCACGACCTGCTTCGAGTCGGTGAAGGCAGCCGTCTATATGGCGGACCGGATCTTGCAGCTTGTTGAGGCCGACGACGAGTAGCCAACCGCAGTCAGCGCGTCAGAAACTCGCGAGCCGACTCCTCATTTTCTAGCGAGGACCCGCGGGGCCGGTAGTCGTCGAAGAGTGGTTCATCGATCGGAAACGATATCCCGGCAGCGCGGTGGATCTGATGCCGGGTGAGTCCTTCGTCAATTCGCTGGAACTGCAGTCCATCGTCACTACGACCTACGTCGATTCGATCACCGGAGCGGATCTGCCTAGACGCTACTAGGTTCGCCATCGGTTGGACCAGGAGCCGATCAATGGAGCGCTTGAGGTGCCTGGCGCCGTACTTCTGGTCGGTGCCTTTCTCCAGCACGAGGTCTCGGGCTGCGTCGGTCAGCTCGAACAGGAAGGGCGTGCCAGACAGCACGAGTCGTTGAACGCAAGACAACTCCAGGTCCAATACACGTCGCAGCTCGGGTGCACCGAGCGCGTGGAAGACGACCGTTCTGTCTATTCGGTTGATGAATTCGGGCGAGAACCTCTTGCGGGCGGCTTGCGTCCCAACTCGCTGAATACACTTACGGAGTGCTTCTCTATCCGTGCTCGCCGCCGATGCGGCAAAGCCGACGCCAGGACTGGCCAAGGCCTCCATCTCGGCTGCGCCGAGATTACTCGTCATGAAGATCAAGCATTGGGAGAAGTCCACCTTCCGGTTGTCGCCAAGCGTCAAGACGCCTTTGTCGAGGATGCCGAGTAGGAGGTTCCACAGTGCATCACTTCCCTTTTCGATTTCATCGAAGAGCACGAGTGAGATCGGAGTCTCCTCCGTCTGGTGCTCGTCGAGCGCCTCCTGGCTCAGGGCTGCGTTAGTCTCACGGTGTCCGAGGTAGCCAGGAGGCGAACCGAGCAACTTCGCAATTTCGTGACTGGAAGGTGTGAAAAAATCAACTCACACCAGAATCCGGTGAGGCAAACAAAGGACTTAGATTGATGGGAAGAGGTCGAAAGGCAATTAATTCACAGCTTCCTGTGTTGAAATTCGGCACAGTCGATCTTCACTACTGCTGAAGAGTCACGGAGTAGCGTCTCGGCCATAGCCTCGATGACGCGGGTCTTTCCGGTACCGCTCGGCCCCAGAAACAAGAAGCTACCGATTGGACGACCTGGCGCGTTCATTCCGGCCAGATATGTTTGGTACACGCTGACGATTTGGCGGATCGACTCGTCTTGGCCGACGACCAGACGATGGAGGCCGTCCTCCAGCCGCGATGCATCGTCCCCTGTCCGCGAAGGGTCTAGCTGAACAGGCGTAGTATCTCTGGCCAAGCCAAGTCTCCCGAGTTGCGTATTCTCATGTTGAACGGAGATTCCAGCAAGCACGGTAGTGTTATCGGCCAGAATCAACGGTTGCTTCACGCTCTCTCGCTGCGCTCACCGTTGAGTCGCCGCAGAGCTATCTTCAGTCTAGAATTGGCCTCCTAATCGTCCATGAGAGAGAGTGTGGCGCTTTGCACTTCGGCTAGACTGAGTCTTCGAGTTGTAATGGCTATATCTGCCCTCATCGTGGACGACGAGCAACTGGCTCGCGAAGAGCTTGCATTCCTTCTCAAGGAGCATCCCGAGGTGGAGGTCGTCGGGGAGGCTAGTAATGGCATCGACGCGATTCGGATGATCGACGAATACGAGCCGGATCTGGTATTCCTCGATGTTCAGATGCCTGGTGTGGACGGGCTCAGCGTTGTCCGCAAGATGGTCGAACGCGGCGGGCGCTTGCCTCACTTCATCTTTGCCACAGCATTCGATCAATACGCGGTTGAGGCGTTCGAACTCGCAGCAGCCGATTACGTGATGAAGCCGATCGAGAAGACGCGACTCAAAAAGTCGCTCGATCGTGCGAGACGTCTGCTTGAGTCGAACGACGATACGGCTACTGGACAAGTCGAGAAGCTACTCGCTCAGCTGAGCGACATACGGTCACCTACGAAGCTACTGGTTCGCAGTGGCAGTCGTATGCTTCTAGTGGACGAGGCGGAACTCATATACGCGACCATCGAGGAAGGCGTCATCACGGTCGTGGCGTCTGGAATCGAAGGAATGGCGAATTATCGAACGATCGAAGAGCTTCAATCTCACCTCGACCCGAGTCTCTTTTGGCGCCCCCACCGTTCGTTCCTGGTCAATATCAACCGAATCAAGGAGGTGATTCCTTGGTTTAAGTCGAGCTACCAGCTCCGCATGAACGACAGGAACGGGACCTCTATCCCTGTTAGTCGTGCCCAGACAAAGCGGCTGCGTGAGTTGTTCAAACTATGAACTCATCGCGGCAAATGCTCATGCTTTGCCCGTCATATGAAACACTGGGTCGTGTGTACGGTCTAGTTGCGGATGGATAATGCGACCAAATCACTGGTCGTAGAAGGGTTGGCTAAACAGTACCCGACTCCCGCCGAACCCTTGGTCGTACTGAGGGATATCTCGTTCCAGATGGAACCGGGCGAGGCGATGGCCATCACGGGTCCATCTGGCTGCGGTAAGAGTACATTGCTCTACATTTTGGGCTCTCTGGAGCGGGCTACTGCTGGCTCCTTTCGTCTGGGCGGTGAAGAACCCACAAAGATGTCAGCAGATTGCCTCGCGGACTATCGTAACCAGACCGTCGGATTCGTTTTTCAGGATCACCATCTCCTGCCACAGCTGACTGCTCTAGAGAACGTTCTTGTCCCAAGTTTGGCGCGGCCCCGCGCAAATCCTTCCGAGTTGAAAGAGCGCGCTCAGCAGCTACTCGATCGGGTCGGCATGACCGAGCGAGCAACCCATTTGCCTGCTGAACTTTCCGGCGGCGAACGTCAGAGGGTGGCTATCGCTCGGGCATTGATTCACCGCCCAGCGCTGGTTCTGGCGGACGAGCCGACAGGCAATCTAGATCGAAAGCGGGCCGACGAGGTGTCGAGGCTTTTGCTTGAGCTCCAGCAAGCGGAAAATTCGATCCTGATCGTTGTCACGCACAGTGTAGAATTGGCCGAGCGCCACCCGCGACGAGCGGAGTTAATTGATGGTGTGTTGAAGTTGAACTGAGAAATCATGCAACAAGTCCGCGTACTGGGAATCATTCTCGCTGGCGGTAAGGGGTCACGCCTTTACCCACTGACCAAGGAGAGGACGAAACCAGCGGTTCCGTTTGGGGGCAAGTACCGAATCATTGACTTTGTGCTGAGCAACTTCGTCAATTCGGGCATCTACTCGATCTACGTGCTAACCCAGTTCAAGAGCCAGTCTCTGCTGCAGCATTTGACCGAGGCATGGCACTTTTCCCCGCTGCTACAGGACCAGTACATCATTCCGGTGCCAGCACAGATGCGTCAAGGCGAACATTGGTACAAGGGCACTTCGGACGCGATCTACCAAAATATCCATCTACTTGAGACCTCCGAGCCGGAGATGGTTGCGGTGTTCGGTGCCGATCACATCTACCGCATGGACATCTCGCAAATGATCAGCTATCACCGAGAAAAAGGGGCCAAGGGAACCATCGCCGCCCTTCCAATGCGTGTCGAGGAAGCGCTCGAGTTCGGGACGATGGCAATCGACGAGAACTGGCAGATCGTCGACTTCAAGGAGAAGGTCACGGATCCCCCTGAAATCCCTGGCCGACCGGGTTGGACGCTGGCATCAATGGGTAACTACCTGTTCGACACCGACATTCTCGTGGACGAGCTTCACCGGGACGCAGCCGATCCGAACTCTCATCACGACTTCGGCAAGGACATGCTCCCGGATATGATCCACGAGCACCCTATCTACGCCTACGATTTTTTCTCCAACGTGGTGCCAGGCGAGTTGCCAGAGAATCGTGGCTACTGGCGTGACGTCGGTACGATTGAGGCATACTTCGAGGCCAACATGGATCTGCGATCCGTGAAGCCATTACTCAATCTCTACAATTACGAGTGGCCTCTTAGAACTGCTGAGCATCCTCAAGGCCCAACCAAGTTCACCTTCGACGAGGACGGAAAACGTGGCCAGGCGATCAACTCGGTGGTCGCAGAGGGGTGCATACTAGCGGGCGGCGAGGTTAGAGACTCGGTTCTGGGCCGCCGAATATTTATCGACAACGGCGTTCAGATCGAAAACTCGATCGTCATGGATGATTGTCACATTGGACGGGGTTCCAGGATTCGAAAGGCGATCATCAATAAGAACGCCAAGATCGAGCCAGGCACCATCATCGGATACGATGAGGCGGCCGACCGAGCAAAGTATCAGGTTTCATCGACGGGAATCGTCGTTGTTGAGGGTCACCGTTCGCGGATCCCGGTCTCCCCGGCAGCGATTTAGTGCGCCGACTGTCAGCGATTAGCGGCATACTGTCGGGTCGTACAATGAGTGCACGAATGTTTGTCGTGCGGCTATTTATCTGCTTCCTGCTCGTTGCGCCCTTCCTGATTGGTCAGAACGTAGAGACGTATCTGGCCGGGCTCAAGAGCGTTCGCCTTGATCCGGAGCAGTGCTATCGGGTGCGGGATCTATTTCTAGAGCGTGAAGATGTTCGCCTCTACTTCACCGATGGTCTGCTGATCTTTGCTGAACGCGCCGACGGCAGAGATATCGGTGCGTTTTTCATCGCCGAAGAAGACACTGACTCGGCAGAGATCCTGATCATCCCTCCCACCTCGCAGGAGCGGTACTCACTGACGTCCTTCACTGGCGAAGGCGTGCTCAATCGGCCCTTCAATCACTCGGTTCTACTTTTCTCCGACGACACGGCTGACGTGCTTCGCGAAGGAATCGCAACGCGATCGGCGTCGACGCCCGACCCCGAAATAGGTGAACGACTGAGTCGTCGCTGGACACCGGTCTTCCGGAATCTACTGGACAATGTCGCGCTGCGCATCGCAACCGATCTCCTGTCAGACATACCGAAGAGCGATGGCCTATTCGCGGCAGCTATCGGAGGTGGGGTCACGGGCCGTTTTGATGTGGTCGTTGAACCGCGAGCAGAGTCCGAGCAACTGTCGATTGGTCAGAACGTTCGGCGCGATGGCGCCTTGTTCCTGGAGATCTGGAGTCGATTCCCAGCCAGATCGTTCCGCACCGGAAAGCGGGAGCCAGTTCGCTTCGGCGGAAGTATCACGTCCTACGATATCGACGTGAGCTTGGCGCACGATCTGGCAGTTGAGGTGACGGCGAAGGCATCGTTCCTGATCGAGGAGCCCGGGCGTAGGACCTTCCCTTTTGGCTTATCCGGGTTGCTTGAGATGACAGAGATTCGTGTGGACGGCGAAGCCGCTGAGTTTGTCTATGACTCAAATGGCACTTCGACTCCAGATGGTCATGATCTAAATATCGCTCTTCTGGTCTTACCCGAGGCTCCATTCCCCGGCGAAACGCTAGAGCTAGAGTTCCACTACCGCGGACGGCTCGTGGAACTTATAGACAACGATGTCTATCTTGTGCGCAATCGCATGACTTGGTATCCACGGGGTCGCTATGAGCCCAGTGATTACCGGCTTACTTTTCACTACCCTGTCTCTCTGGATCTGAGGGCCACCGGACGTCTCGTGGAGACGACTACTAATGCGGTTCGGAAGACCAGCGTTTTTGAGACGGAGCAGCCAATCAACCTGGCGGGCTTCAATCTGGGGTCTTACTTTTCTGCGGTTCGAGAAATCGAAGGCTATCGCATCGAGGTGGTGGCGAATCGAGAACTGGAGTCTCGTCTGCAGGCGAGACCCAATTACCCTACGAAGCCACCCCCTTCCGCTGGTGCTAGCGATCCGGCGCAGGCAGGACCGCGATCTCGTGGCTTGATTCACATTCCGACTGCAGTGTCATCTCAGCCGGGGGAGCAGGTCGAGAACGTCGCTGATGAAGTAGCTCGAGCGTTTCAGTACTTTCTTGAGCGATTTGGACCTCCGATCACCCGCGATCTATCAGTGACACCGATCCCAGACCAATATGGGCAGGGCTTCCCCGGCCTCGTGTACGCTCCGACGTTGAGCTATCTCGACCCGACAATGCTGCCACTCTCTGGCATGTTGCCTTCTCAGAAAGCGTTCTACAAAGAAGTGTTGTTTCCACATGAGATTTCTCACCAGTGGTGGGGCAACCTGGTGTCGGTCGATGACACCTCTGACGCGTGGCTCGTCGAGGCATTGGCCACCTACAGTGCCTTGCTCTATCTAGAACAAGCGTACGAGCCGGAAGCACTCGCCCGATTTCTCTCGTATTACCAGACCAATTTGCAGCGGAGGAATCCAGATGGGGACAGAACCGAATCGGCGGGACCTCTTGTACTTGGAGACCGTCTCACATCGTCTCGTTTCCCGAATGCGTTGGGCATAATTATTTATGGGAAGGGCGCGTGGGTGATGCACATGCTCCGTGCGGAAATTGGTGACGAAGCGTTCGCAGAACTTCTAAACAGCTTGCCGCGAGATTTCGCAGAAACACGTCTGACCACGGAGACGTTCCAAGAGGTGGCTGCGGCGTACCTGCCCGCTGGTAGTTCGGATGCTGACCTCAGTGACTTCTTCGATCAGTGGATCTATGGGACGGGGATGCCAAGATTGAGTGTTAGTTGGTCTCAAGAGCGTGGTCAGATCGAGGGGGAGCTGACTCAGCGGGATGTGCCGGATTATTTTTCCGTGCCGGTGACGATTGAATTTGCAACATCAGGCGAACCGGTCCGTCGTCAAGTCAGGACGGACGGCCCAGTGACGGAGTTTTCATTCGCTATTGCTGAAACCGTTGTTGACGTATCGCTTGATCCAGATAGACGTCTGCTTGCCTCCATCGATTAGACACACGAACGGATGACGATATCAGCACCCGAACCGCGAGACGAGCAGCCCTTTCAACTCGACTCTGACTACGTGCCTCGCGGTGATCAAGGGGCAGCGATCAAGTCCCTCGTCCACGGCATTCGCACAAACGAGAAGTACCAGACACTACTGGGGGTTACCGGCTCCGGCAAGACCTTCACCATGGCGAAGGTCATTGAAGAACTCAATCGCCCGACGCTCGTACTCGCTCACAACAAGACGTTGGCCGCACAACTCTACGGCGAGTTCCGATCGTTCTTCCCGAACAACGCCGTTGAGTACTTCGTGTCTTACTACGACTACTACCAGCCCGAAGCGTACATGCCGGGCAGCGACACCTACATCGAGAAGGAGGCGACGACCAACGACGAACTCGACAAGCTACGTCTGTCGGCCACCCGGTCCCTGCTTGAGCGCCGCGACTGTCTCATCGTCGCCAGCGTCAGTTGCATTTACGGTCTCGGCTCGCCAGAGGACTATTACGGCCTGATGTTGACGCTCGCCGTCGGGCAGCACATCAAGCGGGAGGAGATCGTCCGGCAGCTCGTCAAGATCCTATACAAGCGGAAGGATGGTGAACTCGAGCGCGGCAGCTTCCGCGTGATCGGTGATGTGATCGAGATCCAGCCGACTTACGAAGACGATGCGTACAGAATCGAACTTTGGGGCGATGAGATCGACAAGATCTCCCAGATCGATGCAATAGCGGGCCAGATTAAGAGGACTTCTCAGCGAGTCTCCATTTACCCTGCGTCTCACTATGTGATGTCTGATGACACCCGGAACCGAGCGATAGAGTCGATCGTGAAGGAACTCGATTGGTGGACGGGGGAGTTGAACAACAATGGCAAGATGCTGGAGGCGCAGCGGCTGAGCCAGCGTGTGCAGTTCGACCTTGAGATGATGCGGTCGATCGGCTATTGCCACGGTGTCGAGAATTATTCGCGGCACTTCTCTGCCCGCTTGCCGGGCGAGCCGCCTCCGACGCTGCTCGACTATCTTCCGCAGGATGCGCTGCTGTTCGTCGACGAGAGCCATCAGACCATACCGCAAGTGCGTGGCATGCATAAGGGTGACCGCGCCCGCAAGGAGAACCTGGTGCACTTTGGCTTCCGCATGCCGAGTGCCCTCGATAACCGTCCGCTGACATTTGAAGAATTTGAAAATCGGATCAACCAGGCCGTTTTCGTCTCAGCCACTCCGGGGCCTTACGAGTTGGAGAGTTCCGGCGGCGTCTTCGTGGAGCAAGTTATACGTCCGACCGGACTGCTTGATCCTCCGGTGGAGATCCGTCCTGTACGCGGGCAAGTGGATGACCTGCTCGAACAGATCCGGAGTCGTGTCGAGGCTGGCGAACGAGTTCTGGTGACCACCCTCACAAAACGAATGGCCGAGGACCTTGCGGAGTTCTACGCCGAGGCCGGTGTGAAGTGCCGCTACCTGCACTCGGAGGTCGATACCCTCGACCGCGTCAAGACACTCCGAGACCTGCGGAAAGGAGAGTTTGACGCCTTGATTGGAGTCAACCTTCTCCGCGAGGGTCTCGACCTACCTGAAGTGTCGTTGGTCGCGATATTGGACGCCGACAAAGAAGGATTTCTTCGTTCTACGGGTGCATTAATACAAACTATTGGACGCGCCGCCCGAAATATCCATGGATGCGCTATCCTTTACGCCGACAATATGACTGATAGTATGCAGCGTGCGCTCGATGAAACCTCGCGCCGACGTCACATTCAGCGGCGCTATAACGAAGAGCATGGCATTACGCCAAAGAGCATCTCGAAGCCGATCGACATGAGTCTGGCACGCATTGTCGAAGCCGACTATGTCGACCTTGCGAGCGCAGATGAGGAGGTAGCCGAGATCGAGCCCAAGACGACGGAAGAACGACTCCAACTCATCGTGCAGCTTGAGGATCGGATGCTACACTCTGCCCAAGCTTTTGAATTTGAAAAGGCGGCGGCTCTTCGCGACCGGATTGCCGGTTTGCGTGAGGAACTGTCCGATTCTTCAGATGGAGAGAGGGCATCTTGACTCGAGTTGGTCTAGTTGGCCCCGGACGGGTTGGACGCAGTGTGGCCGGGCTATTGCCGTCTCGGCAGTTCCAGCTAGGTCCGGTCATCTCTCGCACGCTCCATTCGGCAAAGCGGGCAGTGAGGGATCTCGGCAAGGGATCAGCCTGCAACGACTGGGCCTCACTCAGAGAGTGCGACCTGGTGCTCGTGTGCGTTCCGGATGCTGTTGGCCCGGCGGTACTCGATGTGATCGGTCGGCACTGCTCTGCCGTGACGCCTCCACGCATTCTCTATACGGGGCGCACGCTGAAAGTTACACAGAAGATTCTTGTGCGCAGTGCGCGCTTTTATCCACTGCGTGTTTTCCAGCGACAGGCCCTCGACCTTTCTGGTGTGTCTTTCGCGATCAGTGGCGATCGGGCCGGACTTGCCGCTGCGCGGAAGGTCGCCCGGGCCCTCGGCGGCCAGACACTTGTTCTGTCTCCGGATCGACTAGAGCAGGCTGTGATTGGAGCCTCGCTAGCATCTGATGCACTCACGGGCTTGTTGGAGCTTGCGGTTCAACGCATTGTCGCGGCGGGTGTCCCCCGCGGTCGTGCCGTGGATGCAGTACACAGACTCGTGGACTCCAGCCTCGACGACTTCCTCCGGTCCGGCCCTCGGACTCGACCGGGACCATTGCTGGAAGGTCGATCAGCGACTGTGCAAAGCTTATTGGACGTTTGCCGTAGTGATGATCCCATCGCAAGTGAGCTTTACCGCACCGCTCTGCAATTGAGTCTTGATGTACTGGGTAGTCAGAATGAATCGTTTGATTTCCTTGCTGTTCGTCACCCTCGTACTCGCCCCAACAGTCGCGCAAGTCAATCCAGCACAACCGTCCACAAACCAGAAGCTGGACATCAACTCAGTCCCAACGGATGAGCTACTGGAGCTGCCTGGTATCGGCCGGTCACGCGCGAAGTGGATCATCCAGACTCGGCGGCTCAATGGGCCATTTCGTTGTGTTGCCGAGTTAAGGGCGATGCCCCGCCTTTCCGAGAAACAATTTCAAGCGTTGAGTACTGCAATCTATGTGACGGCTGGCGATACTCGCTGTCCACCTGAGCCGAAGGCTCCCGCGAACAGGTGAATTACGATGCTCAATGACTGCCATCCAAGAAGGCCACTGAAGGCTTCGCCCTTCGCCAGCCGTGGGATCGTGGCGCTGATCGCCCTGTTCCTGACCGTCTGCGGGGCACTGGCTCAGGACCCTCTCCGCATCGGTGTGTCGCTGTTTCCACCCAACGTAAGCCAATCCGAAGACGGTCAGCTCGAAGGCTTCGATATCGAGCTTTGGAGAGAAATCGCGCGCGATGCAGATCTGCAGTATGAGTTCGAAGTTCTACCATTGGCTGATCTGCTGGCAGCGCTTGAGACTGGTCAGGTGGATGGCGCACTTGCTGGCCTCAGCGTCAGGGCAGAGCGCGAGGCCCGGATGGACTTCAGTCATCCGTACATGCTGGCGGGCCTCCGCATTCTTACAAAAGTAGATGATCGCTCCCGATTCGCCCGATACATGCAATCAGCGACCAACTCCGGGGCTACGCGGGCTTTTTTATTCCTGGTCGGTTTCATCCTCGTCTGCGCCCACGTAATGTTTCTTGCTGAGCGCGGCTCGGATTCGATTTCTCGGCATTACTTCCCAGGTATCTTCGAAGCGGCCTGGTTTGTTGTGGCCACTATGACCACGGTCGGCTACGGGGACGTGACGCCGCACCGATGGCTCGGTCGTTTCGTTGCCTTTGTCGTTATGGTGACTGGAATAGGATTGTTTGGCGTCCTGATCGCCGACCTATCGACGGGCATGACGTTGCAAGAGGTTCAGGCTCGTATATCAGCTCCAAGCGACCTGGCTGGTCGCACGGTTGCTACAGTTCGCCAGTCGACAAGTGTAGACGTCGCCCGGTCGCACGGCGCACTCATCCTTGAGCGCGAAACCCTAGACGAAGCCGTGGCTGCGCTGATTGCAAACGAAGCGGACGCTGTGGTGTTTGACGGTCCTCCGCTGCTGCAGTATGTTCAACGACACACCGATAAGGGCCTTGTCATCGCTCCCCCGTCTCTGACGGTCGAAACCTATGCAGTCGCCTTCCCCAGCGATAGCCCCATTCGCGAGGCGGTCAACCGCTCGCTGCTCGAACTACAGGAGAATGGTGAGAGGGATCGACTCTACGAGAAATGGTTTGGTGTCGGTCCTTAACAGCATGACGGCTAGCTTAGATCGTTCGCGCGATACAATCGAGGCTTACGATCATGCCTGAAACTCAGATCTCTGAAGAACTCCTCGCTCGCGCTTCCAAAGTCAAACTTCTCTTGCTCGACTGTGACGGCGTGCTAACCGACGGACGCATCTATTTCCTACCGAATCCTGACGGCACCGTGGGCGAGACGAAGTGTTTCTGCACACAAGATGGCATCGCGCTTCAATGGGCGTACCGTCATGGCATTGAGACCGGAATCATCTCTGGCCGTGGTGGACTGGCTGTGCAGGAACGTGCCCGCTCCGCTCACATGAAGTATCTATTTGAGGGCCACACCGACAAGTTGCCCTTGTTCAATCAGATTCTTGAAGAATCGGGGTACACGGCGGATCAGATAGGCTACGTCGGCGACGACATCACCGATATTCCCATCCTAAAAAGGGCTGGCTTTGCAGCTGCTCCAAGTAACTCCCGTCCAGAAATCTTGGAGATGGCTCATTACCGTATTCCTGCAGCAGGCGGATCGGGCGCTATTCGAGATGTGATGGAGTTGTTGCTCAAAGCGCAGGGCAAGTGGGACGACGTCTGGAATCACTACGACGTCTGACGAGCGCATGAGCGCCAAGAAGCAGAGGAAGTCGCGCAAGAATCGCACCTCCGAGGTGGTAAGTCCACCGGGTGCGTCTCGGCGTTCGTTGAGTTGGTTATTCGCGGCTTTTATCGTGCTGACCGGTGCCATGATCTATTGGCCAGCGACACACGGTCCGTTCGTCCTAGACGACTTCGATTTTCTGGAGACTTCTGGTGCGTTTCAAAACGCGACCTATGGCGGACTGATCGACAACGATCGGCCAGTCGTGATGATGAGCTACTTGGCCAACTATCGTCTCGCTGGTTTTGATCCATCTGTATTTCACAAGACGAATATCGCTCTGCATTGCCTCAACGCGCTGATCCTTTGGCGACTGGTCTTGGCGCTCTTTGTGTGGGGGAAGCTGCCGCAACGCATCACGACGAACCGAGATCTCTTCGTCTACGGGTTACCGCTTCTATTTCTTCTATCGCCGATCCAGACTGAGTCCGTTGCCTACGTGAGCAGTCGAACGGAACTCCTCGCAGTGGGCTTCTTCTTGCTCGGTCTATGGGCTTTCGTATCAAATCGCGAACGTCGGCCATGGCTCTCTGCAGCGCTGGTTCTGAGTTGCTTCGTGTTGGCTACGCTGAGCAAACAGGACAAGCTCGTATTGCCTGTCGTCATTCTTCTGCTCGACTATCTAATCCTCTCTGGTTGTAACTGGCGCGAGTTGCGTAGGAGCTTGCCGCTATATAGTTTGCTGGCTGGCGGCATCGCTATTGGTGCCCTCGTTGTCATTCGACCAATTCTGTTCGCACCGAGCGCGGGCTTCGGGCTCGACTGGCAGACGTATCTCTTGACCCAGTTTCGAATGTACTTTCGGTATCTCGGCCAGCTGGTATGGCCCTTCGACCTCAATCTCGACCCCGACATTGTGCCTTCGCACTCCCTGCTTGAACACGGATCCGTCTTCGGCCTTGTCGCTTTAGTTGCGATTCTCGCCGCTATTGCTCGATGGCATCGATCGTTGCCTGTGATCTCGTTCGGTGCTCTGCTGTTTTTCGCGGCACTCGCTCCAACAACCGGCTTTTTTCCTCTATTGGATTTCGCGGCCGAACGCCGACTCTACCTGCCGTCGGTGGGCTTCTTCCTGGTGGTTCTCGGTGTAGCGTCATTTGTTGAGGGCCGCCATCGTAAACTTGTTGCCGCGGCCCTGGCGACGGTGTTGCTCGCGTATGGGGTTGGTACCTATCGGCGTTCAATCGTTTGGGCTGATGACCTGACTCTTTGGCAAGACACTGTCAAGAAATCCCCTGAGAAGGCCCGGCCCTGGTCCTGGCTGGGCAAGGCGTACGATGAGCGCGGTCTCGTCACTCAAGCACAGACGGCATGGACGGAAGGGGAGCAGGTCGCTGAACAAGGATCCGGTGAACATGCCACGCTACTTGGAAATCTTGGACTGAGCCAGGCGCGCCAGAAGAACTACGCCCAGGCTGTCGATTACTACGAGCAAGCTCTTGTGATTAGGCCTGGTCAGAAGCTAATTTGGGCTCAGCTGGCGGTCGCGCTCATGCGGCTGGACCGCACGGAGGAGGGCTGGCAGGCCTTCGAGCGAGCCGCCGAGGGCAACCGGATCAGATACCCAGTCCGTGTACTTCGCGGCCAAGAACTCTATGTGGCCGGACGGTACGCCGAGGCCGTCGACGATTTCCAGCGGGCACTAGATTTGCGACCGGAGTCAGCTAAAGTTCGCCGAAACCTAGCGGTGGCAACGCGTGCGGCACGACAGGCCGGTCAGTTGCCGTAGCCTTATCCCGTCTGGTTCCGCAACTTCTGGGCAATGCTCTTGAGTCGCCTATTTTTCCGCCAATCCGAGGTCGCCAATCTGTTAATTTGGCCCAGCTCCGAGCGGTAGATGCTCACCTCTTGCGGCGCGTCGATACCGATCTTCACGATGCTTCCTCGAACCTCCAGAATTGTGACCTCAACGTCGTCGCCTAGCTGGACGGACTCGCCTGGCTGACGACTGAGTACGAGCACGACTAGACTTCCGACAGCGGGTGAAGGGCTGAATAGGGGCTCTCCAAATGTGCGATCTGGCAGGCGCGATTGTTCTCGGGGTTGATTACGATCGGTGCTGCCAAGTTACAATACGCCCCCTTGTCTTGCCCCTCGACGACCACTACCGCCAGATAGACTAGCTCGGGATCACTGCCGTCGCCTTGCAGTTCGAGTTCCTCGCGATCCTGCTTGTCCAATTTGAGCTGGTAGTCGTTGACGACACTGGCGCAGGGGATCGCAGGTAGTCCCACGGCGGGCTCATCAATGCTCTGCAGCACGACGATGGGCTCCAATCCATCGGGCTTGAGGATGACGAACTCCCGACCCGTTACCCCGGGAATGCCGTTGCGGAATAACACGACGGCGCTATCGGGTATTTGATCGCGGAGCCCCACTTCTATGGAGACCTATCGACGACCGAGGCAAATCGGGTTAGGGGCTATGTGGCAGCCTAGTACGCCCCGCGCCAAACGCCCCGCCCTTCGGACGTATCAGCGTAGAGCGTAAATTTACGGACCTTGACCGCGTTGGGGTTCAGGCTGACGCCTTCTGGGTTGCGGAAGACTTGCCTTAAATAGGTAGTCGTAGTGTGAGGCCCTATTTCGGCGATGCGGAAGAGGAATCCACCTTCGGCTCCACCCTCGTTCACCACGATCACGACACTTTTGAGGGTATTCGCTGAGTGGTTCTCGACCACCATGCCAGTGCCGATGAATTGTACAGACCGGGCGGAAGGGTAACAGGTTAGACCGGGCGGATAGGTAACACCATGGCGAGATGCCATGGAAGGAGACCTATCCGATGGAAGAACGCAAGAGATTCATTGAAGACTGGCTGCGAGCGGGGGCGGCGACGAACGTGGCGGCGCTGTGTCGACTCTACGGGATCAGCCGCAGGACCGGATACAAGTGGTTAGAACGCTTCCGTCAAGGCGGTTGGCCAGAGCTGGAAGACCGCTCGCACGCGGCACACCGTCAGCCCGGTCGGATACCCGAGTCGGTCGAGCGACGAGTGATAGAAGCGCGTCGGCAGCATCCGAGTTGGGGGCCGAAGAAGCTCAGGGCCTGGCTGGAGTCGAAAGAGTCACAGACAAGCTGGCCAGCGGCGTCGACGATCGGCGACGCGCTGAAGCGAGCCGGACTCGTTCGCGGGCGCAAGCGGATGCGGCGACTGGCCGAAGCGGCACCCAGTCCGTTGCGCGAACCCGAAGCGCCCAACGACCTCTGGACGATCGACTACAAGGGGCAGTTTCGCACCGGCGACGGCGTGCTGTGTTATCCGCTAACGGTCGTCGACGGATATAGTCGTTTCCTGCTCAACTGCACCGCACACGTGGGCACATCCTACGCCGAGGCCCGCCGAGGCTTGGAGCGGTTGTTTCTGGAGCGCGGGCTGCCACGAAGGATACGCTCAGACAACGGTTCGCCGTTCGCCTCCATCGGCACCGGACGCTTGAGCCGGTTGAACGTCTGGTGGCTGAAGCTGGGCATTGCGGTGGAGCGCATCGAGCCGGGCAAGCCGCAGCAGAACGGTCGCCACGAGCGGCTACACCGCACGCTCAAAGCCGAGACAGTGAGACCTCCGGCTGGCGATCGTCGCCGACAGCAGCGCCGCTTCGACCTCTTTCGTCATGAATACAACCAAGAACGTCCGCATGAAGCGTTGAGACAGCGGCCCCCGGCGGCGTTCTATGCACCAGCAACACGCGCCTATCCCAGCGAGCTTGCTGATCTGGATTACCCGGGGCACTGGGAGCGCCGACGAGTGCGCCACGACGGACGCATCAAGTTCCTCGGCGAGAAGTACTTCCTGAGTGAAGCGTTGGCTCGCGAGTTGGTCGGGCTAGTCGAAGTGGACGAAGCCATTTGGCAGATCTGGTTCGGTCCGGTGGAACTCGCCTTGTTCGACGCCGCCAACCGCGTACTGTGGCCGCTCGGCTCGGCAGTCAGTGGCCCCCGCGGGGGCCACTGACCACCGCCTATACTGTTACCCATCCGTCCGGTTTAGAGTGTTACCTATCAGACCGGTCGTTCAGAATCCAACTACCACCCCACTAATCTGTACCGTGGCCAAAGACGGATCGTCAGAGCCCTCGAGCGTGCCCGGATCGGTTTCGAACGAGCCCCCTGGTCTCCAGGCATCGAAAGGCAACCTACCAGCAAACAAGTTGCCGCAACGACAATCATACAAGCCCAAGCGGCGGGGAGCGTCAGCCCGAGACGGGGTTCGGTAACTCTCATCAGTTCAGCATCTTAACGTTACCCGCAAGCCCAATACGCCGTAAACCGAACGAAACCCTTAGGTTCGATTCAACCGGACAGTAATTGGTTGGCGGCAAAGGCGCAAACGTAGGCCAATCCGGTCATGTAGGCGAACTGAATGATCGGCCAGCGCCATCCCCCAGTTTCTCGCCGCACAACGGCGACGGTCGACATGCACTGCATCGCAAAGGCGAAAAAGACGAGCAACGCGACGGCACCGCCAAACGTTAGATCCGATTGCAGCGCCTGCTGCAGCCCGACCGAACTCTCGCCTGCCTCCATACCGTAGATCGTGCCAAGCGTCCCCACGATGACCTCTCGTGCGGCGAGCGATGTGATCAAGCCAATCGCGATCTTCCAGTTGAACCCCAAAGGTTCTACCAAAGGCTCGATCGTTCGACCCAAAGTGCCCACCAGGCTTTCTTCGATGACCGCCGGTTGCCCGTCGACCATCGGCACAGTCGCAAGTATCCACAGCAAAACCGTAGTGCCGAGGATAATTGTTCCGGCTCGACGCACGAAAACCTTGGTACGGTCATAGAGTCGCCACGCCAAGCCCTTGATGGAGGGCATGCGGTAGGGGGGCAGCTCTAGCATGAAGGGCGTCCGCGCACTCTTTAGTACAGAACTCTTAAGCAGGCTAGCTGTACCGAACGCTGCCAAGAAACCGATCAGATAGAGGCCTAGCATCGCCCCTGCCCTTGTCCCAATAGGCCCAAATAGCGGTTCTTCTGGGATGAACGCCGCGATCACCAGCGTATAGATTGGCAGCCGCGCCGAGCACGTCATGAAGGGCGCGATCAGAATCGTCGCGATCCGGTCTCGCTTGTTCTCAATCGTTCTCGTCGCCAGAATCGCTGGGATCGCGCAGGCGTAAGCGGAAAGTAGAGGAATAAAGGACTTGCCCTGCAGACCGACCTTTGCCATGGTTCGATCGGCGATCAGCGCCGCTCTTGCCAGATATCCCGAGTCCTCAAGAATCCCGATGAAGAGGAACAGAATCAGGATCTGCGGTAGAAAGACGAGGACCGAGCCTACGCCGCCCCAGACACCTTCGACTAACAAGGAACGCAGCATGGATTCCGGCATCGTCGCCTCGATCCATCCGCCGCTCGTCGCGATCATCGCCGCCACGCCGTCCATCAACGGCTGTGCCAGGGTAAAGATCGACTGAAACACCGCCACGATGACGGCTAAGAACACCAGTGGTCCTGCGAGCGCATGCAAGAAGACCGCGTCTAATCGCCTGGTCCAGTGCGGTGGAGCGGGCGCTCGATACCCAGCCTTCACGCCAGCCTCCACAGCCCATGCTCTGCAGTTAGGGACGTCTTGGAGTACAGGGAGTTGGACCGGCGGCGGTGCTCCAAGCGAGCCAGCGAGAAATTCTTCCAACGGCTCAATGCCTTCTCCCGTCTTGCCACTCAGTAGCGCAACGGGTGAGCCGATTCTTCTTGAAAGCTCGGTTACATCGAGCGAACCGCCACGACGGCTCAGGTCATCGGACATGTTGAGAACGACCAACGTCGGGCGGCCCAAGGCGATGATCGGAGCTGCGAGCGTGAGATGACGGTTGAGGTTGGTTGCGTCTAGCACGAGGACAACGGCGTCAGGGCGCTCAATGCCCTGAACCTTGCCTTCGAGCACGTCGTGGGTGATGAGCTCATCCTCAGAGCGTGGCTGCAAACTGTAGACGCCCGGAAGGTCAACGATATCGACCTTGACGCCAGCGGGAAGCCGTGCCGCGCCGATGCGCTTTTCCACGGTTACACCGGGGTAATTCGCGACCTTCTGTCGCATGCCGGTTAGGCGGTTGAACAGAGTTGACTTGCCAGAATTCGGGGGGCCAACGAGTGCTACCAGGCGCTTGCCGCGTTTCGTGAGGGTTGCATCCCCCGCAGCAGGGTCGTGGCAGGAAGCGACCATCACCCTCTCGGGGAGGATGGGGTTATCCGAACATGCAACGCTGTCTCACGTCGCAAGGCGATCTCAGTGCCATCCACCAAGAATACCCGCGGGTCACCAAAGGGCGAGCGACGCACATACTCGACCGGTGCGCCAGGCAAGAACCCGAGCTCCATCAAGCGTCTAGCATCTCCCTGGGGGAGATCTATCGATGCGACGATGCCCAACTCCCCTAGATCCAACTCATTCAAATTGCGTTCGACATCCGGGGAGATCGCTGAAGGGGCTTGAAGCGGTGTACCCAAAGCCCCTTCAGTATCGACCTATCTGCAACGTGGTGTCAAACACCAGTACCGATAGGAATCTGGATGATCTTCTTCTGAATCGCGTACTGCACCAGCTGTGCCTTGTTGTGGATGTCCAGCTTGCGCATCAGGTTGAATTTGTGTGCTTCAACCGTCTTCACACTCAGATTAAGATGCTGAGCGATCTCCTTGACCGACTGGCCTTCGGCCAAGAACTTCAGGATCTCTTTCTCGCGAGGAGTCAGAGTCGCGAAGCGCGGTTGGCGATGGGTCGACTTGATCCGCGAACGGAAGTCGTCCACGAGCTGCGACAGCATGCGAGGGCTCAGGTAGCTGCCGCCACGATGGACATCGCGGATCGCCGCTAGCAGTTGGCCTGCCGGTGAGTCCTTGAGCACGTAGCCGCTACCACCGACTTCCATGCACTCGACCAAATAGTCTTCGTCGTCATACATCGTCAAGAAGAGAATCTTCGTCTCTGGACGCAGCTTCTTGATCTGACGCGTTGCCTCAAAGCTGGACAGGCCCGGCATCCCGATGTCCATCAGCACCACGTCCGGCCGCAGGGTCGGAACCTGGTCCACTGACTCGGTACCGTTGGCAGCCTCCCCGACCACCTCGATATCCGACTCGTGCTCCAGCATGTTCAAGATTCCTTGACGGAAAAGCGTGTGATCGTCAGTTAGTAAAATTCGGATTTTCGACATTGCTATTCTCCTCGGTTCCTTTGACCCAATCTCGGACGAAGCGTCCACTCCTTCGAAAACAAAAACAGGTGCGCCTACGAGACGGGAATCGCAATCGACACCTTGGTCCCCTCTCCGGGGGTTGTTTGGATGTCGATCTCTCCACCTAGCAGGGCAACCCGCTCGCGCATCCCGGACAGTCCGATCGATTCGCGCTTGCGAGCTGCTTCATCTACATCAAAACCTACGCCGTCATCCTGCAATTGCATGCAAACCGAGCCATTGCTTCGGCTCACCTGCAGGCTGACGTTGTCGGCGCAAGAGTGCTTTACCGCGTTGGTAAAGCACTCCTGAACCAATCGATACATCATGATCTTGGGTCCCTCCGGTAACTCGTCGAGATCCGACATGTGGACATCCACTTGTCCCGGGAACGTGCGATCCAAGTTCCTTACAAACTGTCTGATACTGGCGGGCAAGCCCAGCGCCTCGAGGACGCTCGGCCTCAGCGCGGATATCAATCGGCGCATCTCGATGATTGTGTCTTCAACAACTTTGCGCGTATCCGCCAACTTCTCACTGACCTTCTGGTTGTCGTCACCCACCATGGCCTCGATCATTTCGAGGTACAGGCGAACCACCAGTAGCGATTGGCCCACTTCGTCGTGAAGTTCGAGGCTAATACGCTTTCGTTCTTCTTACTCGACCTTCATCATGTGCTCGCCAAGCAAGCGGATCTGTTCTTCCCGCTCGTGCAACTCTTCCACCAGTTGCGCCTTGTCTATCGCGAGGGCACAGCGGTCGGCAACGGCCTCGAACAGTTTCATCTCACGAGGCAAGCAGTTGTACTCATGAGAGAATCCCAGCACCATCACACCCGTCACTTTGCCCTGGACCGAGAGAGGCACGGCCCACAAGCTGTGAAACGTCTCACGGATCTTTTCGGAAGTGACGCGGGGGTCTTCTGAGATAGCGACGCTAACGCCCACCTTGCCCGTGGCAGCTACCGCCCCAGCAAACCCTTCACCCACCTCGGTGTCGAAGCAGCGAGCCAGTGATTCATTCAGCCCCCTCCAGGCCTTCACCGTTAGGTGATCGGAATCAGGCTCTGACAGCAGAATGACTCCAGCATTGGCACGAAATGTTCTGGTTAGGGTCTCCAGGACACGCTCAAGCAGCTCGTTGACTCGGAGAGTCTCCAGTTGGTCCTGTAGTACGTCATAGAACGCAGTGGCCTCTAAGTCGCGCACGTGATAGTACGCGTTGTTCAGGGTCAATTTGATGCCAAAGTACAGGTGATCGAGCGCCGATCCGTACAGTGCATAGTCGCTTGGGAAAGCCCTCTCGAGGTCGTGGTTGAGCGCTTGTTCATACTCTCCGACCGACACCAACACCTTTGCTGGAGGCATGTCGAGCTTCGCGAGCCTTCTGGCGTGATACTCCACGTTCTCGAAGAACTCAGGGATTTTTCCCTGCTACAGCAGGTCCATCCAAGCTCCAGGATTGATCGAGGCTAAGGCCCTCTCACGCGCAGAATCGAGGCTGTCTTCAAACACGTCCCGCAGTTGACGTCTCCAACGGTCCTCGATGGTACTAACCGACGGTCCTAGTTTGGACGCCATTGTGCGTAGGTCGTCCTGGACCTTCTTGCTTAGGACGACCCCGTCCTGGGATAGGACTGGCGTACGCTCTAGGTCTCTTAGCATTACCACCAGAAGTGTACATGACTTTAGTCGTTCTGCCAAGGGTTCCCCTTATATTTCAGGGGTTTAACTCAACTTCAAACCAAGGACAATACTAAATGTATCGGGTCAAAACTACCCTAAACGTTCCAGTACGTTAGTACTGTCAAAGCACTGTATTCCTGATCCGGGTTCAGGCAACCTAGGTGCAACTCCTTTAGGGTCAACGTGCCATAATGTTTGGAGATCCTTAGAGAGGCATACAGTGGCACACATCAATCGTAAGGACCTTAAGCACGACAAATTCGTGCAAGAGGTCGGTCATCAAGTCGCATATTTCACCGAGCACCGCAGCAAGATTCTGACGTCTGGCGCTGCCATCCTGATTCTGATTGTGGGCGGCGCATTGTATTTCAACCATCAGCGAACAGTCGCACTGGACTCGATGGACGCTCTACTCACGGCCGCCGTCAACTTTGGTATCCCCGTTACCATCAGCCCAGAACCGGGCCAGCGAGCGTACGCGACAAGCGGCGAGAGAATGCGTGAAGTCGGTGCCTCGTTGGAGACTGTCAAGACCGACTTCCCCGGAACCGATGCCGCTTCCGCCGCCGACTACTACTACGCGTTGCTGGACATTGAGCAAGAGGACCTGGCCGCGGCAAAAACGAAGCTGCAATCAGCCGTGGCTGGTGCAAATGCTGAGTACGCTTCGCTGGCCCGCTTGGCCTTGGCCGGAGTGCTGGCGTCAGAAGGTGATGTAGCCGGTGCGCGCCAAGAGTATGAACGACTAGTTGCCAGCCCAACTGTCGCGGCGCCAGCAGCTCGTTCACAGCTCGCGCTAGCACGCCTTCTGGCGCCGAATGATCCGGAGGCCGCACGTCCCTTACTTGAGGAATTGGCGGATTCCGCTGGACCTGCTGCAGCTTCGGCAGCAGCCGAAGAGCTGCGCAAGCTTCCACAGCTCTAGGCATTGGCTTCGCAATGCTCGACCGGCTCCGCTTCGATCCTTCTCAGAGTCGAGGCCGTCGTCGCGTTGAACCCGAGCACCCCTACCGCAATCCGTTTCAGCGCGACCGGGATCGCATCATCCATTCCCGAGCGTTCCGACGGCTACAAGAGAAGACGCAGGTCTTCACTGCCCCGCTCTCAGACCACTTTCGCAACCGTCTCACTCATACCATTGAGGTGGCTCAGGTCACACGGACAACGGCTCGGGCGCTCGGCCTCAACGAAGATCTCGCCGAGGCCCTCGCACTCGGTCACGACCTCGGCCATCCACCCTTCGGACACATTGGCGAACACGCTCTCGACTCAGCGATGCAGCGCTTCGGCGACCGCTTCGACCACAACATCCACTCACTTCGGATCGTGGAACATTTTGAGCGTCGCTATGCCGCCGCGCCTGGCCTGAATCTGACGTTCGAAGTTCGGGAAGGTCTACTCAAGCACTCGCACGACTTTGCCGAGTCGGAGCACCCGGAAATGGCGGAGTACCTGCTCACGTCCCGCCCGCTTCTTGAAGCCCAATTGATCGATGCGGCGGACGAGGTCGCATACAACTGTGCTGACCTCGACGATGCGGTGGAAGCCAAAGCTCTGGAAATCGATCTGATCTCAGCGGAGATTGAAGTCTTCCACCGGCTGTTCGAAGAGTCGCGATCCCAGTTCCCCGGCGCTCGTCGTCGAGATTGGTTCAATGAGGCACTTCGACGACTCCTCGACTTCTTTGTCTCGGCCTTGATTGAGGGCACGACGGACACTGTTCGCGAGGCGAACGTCGACACGCCGGACGCTGTCCGCGTGTACCCCCGGCGTCTAGCTGGCCTAGCTCCAGAAGCTGCTCAGGCTTCCCGCGATCTCAAGGCGTTGCTGAGTCGTGAGGTCTACCAGTCGACGGCTGTGCAACAGCTCGGTCAGCGCTCGGCAGACAGGCTAACCGCCGTCTTCGAAAATTTCATCGCAAACCCAGGGAATCTGCCCAGCCCTTTTCAGGAACAAGCGAAGCGAGAGACCCTGCACCGCGCTGTTTGTGACTACATCGCGGGCATGACTGACAGCTTCTTGATAAGGCGTTATCAAGAGATCGCCTAATCGATCAAACGCAGCCACCTCACGCGCAGCGAACGCACGTTTCGACACGGACCGTCCTGTGGTCGATCCGGCATACTGGGTGCGGACGAACCCTATGTCAGACGCGCCGGAACCCGCACATGCCATTCCCTCCGACTCGGAGGCGACGCCCTTTCTCACGTTGATCTACGTGGCTTGGGCCGACGGTGATCTCGCTGCTGACGAGATCACCGCCATTCGCCAGCGCATCGAAGGCACCCAGGGCTTGTCCGCTGAGACGCGTCGAGTGCTCGGCTCCTGGCTCCAGCCCGACAACCCGCCGTCAGCGTCCGCTCTGCAATCGTTGCGGCTACAGATTCGTGGCGAAGCTAGTGAGGTTGAGCTAGCCACGGACGCACAGAACACGCTCGCTGCTGTTGAGATCTCGCTTGGAGTTGTCGCCAGCGAGGCGTCGCGGGGACTATCGCAAACTGGTACTCCGGCTTCGTCGATGGCAGGTGGCACGGCCTCTTTCCGGGTCGATGCCCTGCAGTCCTACATTGCTGGCTCCCATGCTGATACTAGGGAGCAGCTCTTCGAATTACTCTCGGGCTCTAGCTTCCAACGCCGCTACGACCTAAGCAAAGAGGACTATCGCGAGCAGGTTCTCGATCAACTCAAGGTGCTAGCCGCCGCTGGTATCGGTGCCCTCTCATACCCTACGGAGTACGGTGGCGCGGACGACATGGGTCGATTTGCGGTGGCCTTCGAGACGATCGCCTTCTTTGATCTGAGCTTGACGATCAAGTTTGGTGTCCAATTCGGTCTCTTCGGTGGCACGATTCATAGGCTCGGAACCAAGCGCCATTACGACCGGTACCTCAAGCAAGCGGGAACGCTCGAATTGCCGGGCTGCTTCGCTATGACTGAACTCGGTCACGGTTCCAACGTCGCTGACATCGAAACCACCGCGACCTACGATGTCAAAGCGCGAGAGTTCGTAATCGACACCCCGACCGACTCGGCACAGAAGAACTACATCGGTAACGCCGCCGCGCATGGCCGCATGGCTGTGGTTTTTGCCCAACTTGTCGTCTCTGGCGAGGACCACGGCGTTCATGCGTTGCTTGCACCGATCCGAGACAAAGATGGTGCCACGATGCCTGGGGTCCGCATCGAAGACTGCGGTCAGAAGCTCGGGCTCAATGGCATCGACAACGGCCGTATCTGGTTTGACCACGTCCGCGTACCTCGCGAGAGCCTCCTCAATCGCTACGCTGACGTCACCTCTAAGGGTGAATACACCAGCGAGATCGTCAGCCCCTCGAAGCGTTTCTTCACCACCATTGGTGCCCTTGTCGCCGGACGCGTCAGTGTGGCACTCGGATCGCTGAGTGCGATGAAGTCGGGGTTGGTCATCGCTGTTCGCTACGGCGGTAGGCGCCGGCAGTTTGGTGCGTCGGGTGAGGAGGAGGTCTGCCTCCTCGACTATCGGACCCACCAGCGGAAGTTACTGCCCCGCCTCGCTGCTGCATACGCCCTCGACTTCGCGCTCAAGCACCTGGTCGAGCGGTTCGTGAGCCGAACCAAAGAGAATCAGCGGCAAGTTGAAACCTTGGCTGCCGGACTCAAGGCCTACACCACTTGGACCAATATTGAGTCGCTGCAAGTGTGCCGTGAATGCTGTGGGGGACAGGGCTATCTTTCGGAGAATCGCTTCGCCGACCTCAAAGCCGACACAGATATTTTCTGCACTTTCGAGGGCGATAACACTGTCCTGATGCAGCTGGTCGTGAAAAGCTTGCTGAGCGACTATCGACGCCAGTTCGAAGATGCGCGTCCCTTCACGCTGCTCAAGTACGTCGTGAATCGTGCGGCCGACGCCGTGGGTGAGCCTCATCCTCTCACCGCCCGTAACACCGACACGGAGCACCTACGCGATCCCGAATTTCATTTGGACGCGTTTCGCTATCGGGAGCAGCGTCTACTCGGATCGTTGGCCCGTCGGCTAAAGAGCCGTCTAGACGAAGGCGTGGATTCGTTCTTCGCTTTGGTCGATTGCCAGGACCATGTCATGTCTGCCGCGAACGCGCATGTCGAACGCATCGTCGTCGAGCAATTTGCAGTCGCGGTGGAGGGATGCCCAGATCTCGAACTTCGCGCCGCGCTCGCTCGCCTCGAATCGCTCTTCGCGTTGTCTCGGATTGAAAAAGATTGCGGTTGGTTCTTGGAATCTGGCTACCTCTCGACGGCCAAGTCACAGGCAGTCCGTAACCAGGTGAATGAGCTTTGCGCTGAGATTCGTCCTGACGCGGTGTCTCTCGCGGACGGTTTTGGGATCCCAGACAACATCCTGGGAGCACCGATCGCAATACGACCAGAGGGCGAGCTAAACTCATGACGTCATGCGCCCTGTTGTCGCTCTCTTCATCATCTGTTCGTGCCTAGCCGCACAAGAACTTCCGGAAGCAGATCAGCGCTACGGCGACATCCGCCATACCGACTCCGTCTTTGAGATGCCGGAGTATTCTTCAGCATCAGAGTGGCGGGCACGAGCAGCTTACCTGCGACGCCAGATCCTTTGGAGCGCTGGCCTAGATCCCATGCCGGACCGCACCCCGCTCTCACCGCGGGTTTCTGGTCGATTCGAACGTGATGGCTACTCCGTCGAGAAAGTCTTAGTCGAGACAAGTCCCGGCTTTTATCTTGGCGGCAACCTCTACCGCCCTCTCGGCCCAGCTCAGCCTCGGCCCGCCGTATTGCTGTCTCACGGACATTGGGCGTATGGGCGACTAGAGAACAGTGAACGCGCCTCGCCGCCAACGCTGGCCGCCAACCTCGCCCTACAGGGGCACGTCGTTTTCGCCTATGACATGGTGGGCTACAACGACACGCTTCAGTTTCCCCACGACGCACTCGGAGCCAAGCGTGAGGAGCTGTGGAACATCAACCTGCTTGGTCTCCAACTCTGGAACAGTATTCGTGCCCTGGATTTCCTCGAATCGCTGGCAGGCGTAGACGCGAGTCGCATCTACGCCGCTGGTGCATCGGGGGGAGCTACGCAATCCCTCTTGCTCACCGCGGTCGACGAGCGCGTCAGCGCCGTGGCCCTGGTCAACATGATCTCGTTTCACATGCAGGGCGGCGACGTCTGTGAGAATGCACCGGGTCTTCGAATTGACACGAACAATATTGAGTTAACCGCGCTCATTGCGCCGCGTCCGCTGTTCCTCGTATCCGCTACCGGCGACTGGACAGTCAACAGCCTGCGACGTGAGTTCCCGGCAGTCCGCTCCATCTACGAGTTGCTCGGCCAAGGCGACCAGGTGCAAGCCGTTCAATTCGACGCTCCCCACAACTTCAACAAAGCCAGCCGCGAAGCCGTCTACACATTCTTCGCCCGTCGTGAAGACTCTCTTCGAGGACCCGTGGGCGAGCACTCGATCTCGCTGCCCCAGCCCAGCGAATTACTCAGTCTGTGGAATGGCTCGCTCCCTCCTAACGCCCTTCAAAGCAGACCCGCGTACGTCGACCAGCGGATCGGTATGGTTCAGGCGTCCCTGATCGCCGTTGGCGGCGGCCCGTCCGTGGATCCCAGTGAGCTGCGACTGGCATCTCGAGAACGACTTCAACTCGCCTTGCGTGTCGCTGCACCGTCCGCCGAAGCGCTCCAATCCAAAGTAGTTGAAACTTGGCGAAACGGAGAATTCTTCGCGATCGGTCGCAAGGGTATGGGAGACCGAGTTCCGGGCGTGCTACTGCGTCCGCGCCGTGTCCGCGATTGGGTTAAGCCGACCGTAATTATTCATCCGGAAGGCTCTGCGTGGACGATGAGTTCGGCGGAGAGCCGTGACGGATTCGTGTCCGAGGTGTTATCGCGTGGCGGCTCGGTCATGGCCGTCGACGTCTACCAAACGGGACACGCCCGTGTGAACGGGGATGCCGCCGCGACCGCCAGCCGTGCGAAACCTTTCTTCACTACTTTCAATCGCACCGATACATCGCAGCGGGTACAAGACATCCTGACCGTGATTGCCTATGCCCAGCAGCGGTTTGAGACCGAGCAAATCCAACTGATTTGCCCGCAATCGGCCGGGCTCTGGTGCGCCCTGGCCCGAGCCTTCGTCGATGCGCCGATCGACATGGTCATCGACTGGGAACATTTTGACGCTGCAAGCGATGCAGCCTATCTCGAACACCTGTTCGTGTCCGGTATTCGCAAAGCTGGTGGACTCCAGACGGCGGTGGCGCTTTGGTCCGCTGGTCGGACGGTCGTCTTCAATACGGACGAGTCGTTCCCGGGCAGTTCAGACGCCAATTTGCCTGGGGTAGATGTTCGCACTGGGTCCTTCGACTGGGACGGATTACTAGAGTGGACCGCGCCGCGTCGCCGTCCCCGTTGACACCATGCCTACTAGAGACCAGCCAGCGTTTGCGCTCGTGCTCGACGACGCCTACAAGCGACACCTTACCGGTCACGGCCACCCCGAGCGTCCGGAGCGATATGACGCGGTCACCGCTGGCGTCGAGCAGTCGGGTGTTCTCGAACAGACGCTGCGCCTCGAACCGACTCCGGCGGTCCTCGAAAGCATCTCACTGTGTCACAGCGATGCATACATTGCGATCGCCCGCCGCGATATCGAAGCGGGGTTGCCGCAACTCACGACCGGAGACACCGCAGTCAGTCCAGCATCGTTCGAGATCGCTCGCCTAGCAGTGGGTGGAGTGCTCAGTGCCGTGGACGCGGTGCTGAGTGGCTCTGCCCAGACGGCGTTCTGTGCCCTTCGCCCTCCCGGTCACCACGCTCGACCCCAGCAAGGCATGGGTTTCTGCATCTTTAACAACATCGCCATCGGCGCTCGCTACGCCCAGCAGCAGTACGGTGTTGAGCGCGTGTTAATCGCCGACTGGGACGTCCACCATGGCAACGGCACCCAAGACATCTTTTACGATGACCCCAGCGTATTTTTCTTCAGCACGCACCAGTCCCCCTGGTATCCGGGCACCGGAGACGCATCCGAGACAGGCCGTGGTGCCGCCAAGGGCACGACTCAGAATCACCCGCTTCCGGCCGGCTCGGGGCGCGCAGAGATACTGTCCGCATTCCGCGATGACTTGCTGCCAGCAGCGAAGTCTTTTCAGCCTGACCTCGTCATGATCTCTGCTGGATTCGATTCGCGCGAAGGAGATCCACTAGGGAACTTTACGTTGAGCAATGACGACTTCGTCGAACTGACGTCTCTCATACGGGAACTAGCGGACACCACGGCGGAAGGCCGCGTAGTCTCGGTACTCGAAGGCGGGTACAACCTAGAAGGGTTGGCGGCAGCGGTGGAAGCCCACGTCGGAGCGCTCGTCTAGCCGTTAGGTTGCCGCAGCGGAACGCACGTCAATAATTTTTGACGTACTGATTCTCTTGTACTCCGGGTGTTGGAATTCGAGAAACATGCCGCGACCGATGAAGCCCATCTTCAGCATGGAACCACCCCAGTTCGAACCGGTAATTGAGACAAGAGTCGGGTCTGGACAAAACTGTGGGTGCCCCGATATGTACACGGATCGCCCCTCCCGTACTTCTATCCGATAGGAGCGATTCTCGGTCTCGACGACGAGTACCGTGCCACTTGGCAGCCCAGTCAAATCGACGCCACCCTCGACCTCTGATTGCACGATTCGTCTGTTGATCTCTGGGCTGAAGCTAGAGGTCCCGGAAAACAGCTTGGGCTGACTGATTTGGCTTTCCATCGCGCAATACAATTATAGTGCCGGGGCCATTCGCCGAGGCTAGGCCCCTCAGAAATTTCTCCAGACAAACACCACCTGTACCGCGGTCTCGATTGCCAACCATGGCAGTAGGAGGACGGCGGGAAGCAGCAGTGCTCGGCTTCCATCCCGAAGGCCCGCGATGAGCAGGAACACGAATAGGGGTGACAAAATTCTCACGAACGCGTGAGGCTCCTCCCATGCTACTGGCGCACCGAGAGCAACAGCCGCGAGGGAAAACACGATGACACCCACTTCAACGGCCCCCAACGATTCTCTACCACCAGCACTCAGACGTCGCCAAATCAGCGCGATGGACGCGACAAGTGCGGACCACACGGCGAAGATGCATAGCGCTGACAGTATCGCCTGTACCATGTGAGTCATTTCAGCCGGCCTCTGGTCGAACAGACGTCCGGTCCGGACGATCAAACCCTGAAGCGGTGCTGCTGTCCATGAACCCAGGTGGACGGTCTGCTCTGCGTGAATCCTTACAAAGATCGCCCACGCTATAAACGGAGCCGCGCAGGCCAAGCTTCTTAGCACGTCCGACCACCGGTGCCGCAGAATACTGATCCCGGCATGAACTGCGATTAGGGCCAGACCAGTTTCTCTTGCCAGCGGTGCCAGAACCAATACCGCCCAAACTGCCTTCGACCGATTCTCAAGAGTGAAAAGCAAGTAGCCCACGCAAAGCGCCACCAATGCGATATCCACAGTCATCCGATCCAGCGCGAAGGCCATTGGAGGGATCAGCATGAAGCTCAGCCCCCAACCTGGACTGCGCCCGAAATGCGCTGCAATGCAACCCAACCAGTAGCATCCAAGAAAGACCCAAAGGAGAATCACGGCTCGGTACGCGATATCGGTCCAGGCGTCGTTGCCGAGCGAGAGGGCGGCGGCAGCTCCCGGTACGAGAATCCGTCGCCAACGTAGCTCGGGCACGTCGACGGCTGACTGGAGACCACGCGTCAAGAATGGGTCGTGCGCCATGTAGTGATAAAACTGGCCGTCGTAGCCGCTACTGTTTTCGGCTTGGTAGATATACTCTCCGGCCAATAACTCGGGGACCGCGTGAGTATCACCGGCTAGGTACAGGCCATTCCAGTTCCCATCAAATTTGAAATGGACGAGTGTCCCCTGCCAGAGCAGGCAAACCGCGACACAGGCCAATGCCCAGGCGGCTGCACGGTACTTCTTGTTCTGGTCAGGAATTGGCATGCGGGCGCATGACGGCGCATGCATCGAGTTCCAAACCTATGATCGTACGCTAGCTGCCGAGTCCCTTTCGATCCTCCATCCCGCTACAATCGGCGCTAGATGTTTCGAGTTGGCATTCTCGCCGCAATCTTCACGATTGTTGCCGGGGCACAGCAGTCAGAGAATCCGCTGGGCTCTAGCCCCGCGTCGATCGCCGCCGGGCGCACCGCCTACAACCAGAACTGTACTTCGTGCCACGGCCTCGACGGATCCGCCGGAGACCGCGCCCCTGCCCTCGCTGCTGAACGAAGATATGCCCGAACGACTGCCGCGGACCTCTTCGATGCGATTAGCAAAGGCATCACGGGTACCGAGATGCCTTCGATGGGCCTCGGCGACGACGATGTCTGGCGAATCGTCGCCTTCCTGCGAAGTCTTCGCGCATCTGCGGTTGATTTCCCTCCCGAGGGAGACTTGGCCAACGGTAAGAGTGTCTATCTAAATAAGGCGGAGTGCGACAAGTGCCACATGATAGACGGGCGAGGGGGTCTTCTCGGTCCAGATCTGACCAATCTAGGCGCTGAAGCCACAGTCCAACGCATCCATGACGCATTGACTGTCGCCAAGCCGCATCCTCCCAGCGGTTTTGTACCTGTCGCAGTTGAGACGAAAGATGGCCGAACGATTCGAGGTGTGCTCAAGAACGAGAACAACTTCTCATTTCAGATCCTCGGCACCGACGACCGGCTCCACCTGTTGTCGTCTGACGAAGTCGCGGAGATCGATCGGAGCGACGTGTCACTGATGCCTACCGACTATGGCCAAATACTCAGCACAGAGGAGTTGACCGACCTGGTCGCCTATCTCAGTCGACTGGTCCGTCATACCGAGTAGTGTTTCTGTCGAGTGAATATTCCATGTTGCGAGTCACCGTATTTCTGTTCGTCGTCCAAGCCGCGATGGCGCAGGTCTCTACACAGGACCTGCTCAACCCGCCACCCGAAAACTGGTTGACCTACGGTGGGACCTACGATTCGCAGCGCCACAGTGCGCTTGACCAGATCACGCTCGATAACGTCGGCAGCCTCCAGGCCGCCTGGGTTTTCCCAATCACCAGTACGAACCGGCTAGAGTCGGTACCCATCGTCGTCGACGGCGTGATGTACGTCAGCGCACCCAACGAGGTCCACGCGCTCGATGCGCGCAGTGGAAGATCGATCTGGGCCTATCGGCGCACGACCGGCGTCAATCGTGGACCCAACCGCGGCGTCGCCGTCTTTGGCAACCGCGTCTATGTCGGCACCCCTGATGCCTACTTAGTCGCGCTCGATGCTCGAACAGGAGCCGTCGCCTGGGAAAAACAGGTCGCAGAGGCTGCCGATGGCTACTTTAGCCCAGCCGCTCCCTTCGTCGCCGATGGAAAAGTCTTGATCGGTGTCGGCGGCGGTGATTACGGCATCAACGGCTGGCTCGACGCCTACGACGCCGAAACAGGAGACCTCATCTGGCGCTGGCATACGATTCCGCGCCCCGGCGAGATCGGGCACGAGACCTGGGAAGGTGACTCGTGGAAGACCGGTGGCGGCGGCACTTGGCTATCTGGCAGCTATGACCCCAACCTCGGCCTCATCTACTGGGGCATCGGCAACCCGGCCCCCGACTTCGATGGAGACGTTCGCGAGGGAGACAATCTCTATACGGAGTCTGTCGTCGCCCTTGACCTCAGCACTGGAGAACTCAAGTGGCACTTCCAGTTCACGCCGCATGACGTTCATGACTGGGACTCTGTTGAGATACCCATTCTGGTAGATGCCCCGTTCAAAGGCAGGATGCGAAAGCTCATGGCCCACGCGGACCGCAACGGCTACTACTACGTTCTCGACCGCGAGACCGGCGAGTTCCTGCACGGCACGCCCTTCATCGACAAGCTCAACTGGGCCACCGGACTGACTGCCGAGGGCCGTCCCATCCGGGTCCCCGGGGTCGAGCCGACTATTCATGGCAATTTCGTTTGCCCCTCGACGTCCGGTGCAACCAACTGGATGTCGCCTGCCTACAACCCGGTCACGAAGCTTTTCTACTTGGCCGCCAAAGAGGGCTGCGGCGTGAGCTACAAGGCCAAACAAGAGTTCCGCCCTGGAGGCTTGGCCTACACGGCTACCGGCTACGTTGAGAGCCCGCAAGAACCTTGGCAGATGTACGTCCGGGCGCTAGACCTCACTACCGGCGAGCGCAAGTGGCAGTACAAACAGTTCAACGCCAAGCACTACGGTGCGGGCCTGGTGTCGACCGCTTCTGGCCTCATCTTCGCGGGTGACGATCAAGGAACCTTTGCCGCACTCAACGCACACACCGGCGAGCCGCTCTGGCATTTCAACACCAACCAACGCATTAGCGCGTCGCCAATCACCTACGCCGTCAACGGGCGGCAGTATGTGGCCGTCGCTGCTGGCGTGAACGTCGTGGCGTTCCGTTTGCCGACCAGCGAACACTAGCCAGCGGGTCGTCGGACCTGCCCTACAATACGGATGCTGGTGTACCATTCCCCATGTGATGAAGGCATGTATCCTGTCGCTCCTTATCGTTGTGCCGCTCCTCGCCCAGCACGGGCGCTACGAGAGTGAGTCTACGAACCCAGCCATCGGCGACCCGGTCGCGATAGCAGCAGGTAGTCGCCTCTATCTACAGTCCTGCGCTGGATGCCACGGCGCGGATGGCAGTGGAGGTCGCGGACCTAACTTGGTGCAACGCCCTCTCTGGCATCCGCTGAGTGATGAAATGATTTTCGATACGATCCGCAACGGTCTTCCCGGCGCAGACATGCCACCAACGAATCTCAGCGATGAGGAGACGTGGCATCTAGTGGCATTCATCCATGCGCTCATTGGACCGGCGGCAGAAAATCCCGTGCCCGGTGATGTCGCTGCTGGTGAATCAGTTTTCAAGAACGCCGAGTACGGTTGCGTTAACTGCCATGCCATTCGAGGAGAAGGCGGGCTGCTCGGCCCGGACCTCACCAACGTCGGGGGGCTTCGCCCGCTTGCCGTCATCAAGAAGGCTCTATTGAAGCCCTCCGAGAAACTTTACTATCTCGGCAACGAAGGCATCACCGTCACTCTGAAGACCGGCGAGACTATGCGCGGTGTGGCCAAGAATCGCGATAACTATTCGCTACAACTGATCGATCAAGCAGGCAAATTGCACCTCATCTCCATGCGCGATGTCGCCCAACTCGAGATTCTCCAACGCTCGCCGATGCCAAGCGATTACGGCGATCGTCTCTCTTCCGAAGAACTCGAAAACCTGCTCGCTTTTCTTGCCCAACAAACTCTACGATCCACGAGATCGGAGTCCAACTAATGCGTTTACCCTTTCTTCTTTTTGGCCTCAGCATGGCGCTCTGCGCTCAGCTCACCGATCAGGACCTACTCAACGGCCCCGGCGAAAACTGGCTCACTTACTCCGGCAGCTACAACGGCTGGCGTCATAGCCCGCTGACACAGATCACTCCAGATAACGCGAATACCCTCGTACCCAAATGGATCTACCGCGTTCCCAACGCCCGAGGTCTGCAAAGTACGCCGCTTGTCTACGACGGGGTGCTGTACGTGACGGACAGTAATTCCGTCTACGCCGTCGATGCGCGTAGCGGTCGGGCTGTCTGGAGCTATGTCGACTCGCGGTCAGAAGCGCGGGGACCGAATCGAGGTGCTGCGATCTTGGGTGATCGGGTATATTTCACCACCGGAGACAACTACCTCACGGCGCTGGACCGCAGGACCGGCGCGGTCATCTTCAGCAAGCAGTACGCACGGACTGAGGACGGCGTCACATCGACTTCCGCGCCGTTCGTCGCGGGCAACAAGGTGATCGTCGGCAGTGCTGGCGGAGACAGCGGCGTCCGTGGGTTTCTGGCGGCGCTTGACGCCGATTCCGGTGAAGAAGTTTGGCGAACCTACACGATCCCCGCACGAGGAGAACCCGGATCAGAAACCTGGGGTGACATGATCGAATGGGGCGGCGGAGCCACTTGGCTCTCCGGAACCTTCGACCCCGAACTCAACACGCTTTTCTGGACCACGGGCAATCCCTGGCCTGACTTCAACGGCAAGGTTCGCCCTGGCGATAACCTCTACACCAGTTCCCTTCTCGCCCTCGATCTCGACACCGGTGAAATCAGGTGGCACTTCCAGTTCACTCCGCATGACACACACGACTGGGACGCTCAGAGTTGGCCGATGCTGGTCGATCTCGATTGGGAGGGCGAGCCACGCAAGGTGGTTTTGCATGCCAATCGCAATGGTTTTTTCTACGTCCTCGATCGCGTCACCGGAGAGTTTCTGCGCGCCACACAACTTATCGATAAGCTCACCTAGGCTTCCGGCATCGACGACACGGGACGACCGATTCTCATCCCTGATCAAGAGCCGACCCTTCAAGGAAACTGGGTCTGCCCCAGTGTCAAAGGCGGCACGAACTGGATGGGGCAGACCTATCACCCTGAAACGGGCTTGCTGTATCTGCTGACGCTCGAACAGTGTGGTTGGTTCAATCTATCCGAGCAAGAACCGATCCCGATGAAGAACTTCCCCGGCGGGGGGGCAACAGAACTCGGCGGTCAGTTTATTCTCCGTGCCATTGATCCCAAGACCGGTGAGAGAGCTTGGGAGTATCCAATGATCGGCACCGGACGCTCCTGGACGGGTACCGTTTCAACCGCGACCGGAGTGATCATCACCGGCGACGATGCTGGACAACTCGTTGCCCTCGAGGCCAAGACCGGAAGGCACCTCTGGAATTTCAATCTAGGCGAACGGCTGACCGCGTCTCCGATCATGTATCAAGTCGATGGCCAATCCCGTATCGCCATCGCCTCGGCCACGGCTGTCTTCTCATTCGGACTCTTCGAACCCGCTGAGCCGGTCGAACCACCCGTCATCATCAAGCGCCCCTAACCGCTAGCGCCCACTAGCGTGGGGGCTTGTCCCGCCTACGCGGGGTGCGGCAGTGGGACCGAGATGGACCTCCGGCCTGTGTGGGGAGGAAGAAATCGCTCCCTCACGGTCGCGGCTCTGTTGCTGGCATGTCCACTTGTGTGGATGTGCGATGCGTTAGTCCGCCGCCCAGTGGCCCTGCGGTACCGCCAGACCACCAGACGGCGGTTTATGAATCCCAACTAAGCGGGGAAACACCTAAGTATTGGGCCTGCCCTGAGGAACTGCTCCCTCGTTACGCTGTTGGCATTTTGGTAGGCCAACTCACCGAAGGTTGATTCCCAGTCGACTGGGGACGCTAACTAACCTCACAAAAATCTAGCGTGCTTCTGATTTGAGGTTGGCACAGGGGTGCAAGCTTTTCGCCCGCTTTCGCGGGTCTTGTGGGCGTAAGTCGTTGATTTAGTGAGGTGAAGAAAGTTGAAAACAGTGGAACAGAGCCGCAACCGTGAGAGACTGTGTGAAAACAGAACGAGAAAAAGGTTGCAACGGAACGGGTCGCGGGTTACCAAAGATGCATGGCACGCTTTCAGGATTACGCCCCGGACCAAGCCTGGTTGTTGCCGCCGCGCATCAGTGATGAGTTAGGCGAAGAGCATCTGGCGTGCTTTCTGCATGAAGCGGTCGAGCGGATGGATCTGAGTCGGTTTGAAGCGGCGTATTCCGACGACGGGCGGCCCGCCTATCCGCCGGAGTTGATGCTGAAGGTTTGGCTTTACGCTTACGCGCTGGGCGTGACGTCGACGCGCAAACTTGAGCAACGCATCCGCGAAGACCTCGGCTTCCGTTTTCTCGCGGGAAGTCTGAAGCCCGACCACTGGACCCTCAACGAGTTCCGCCGCCGCCACGGTCGCGCGCTCAACGATGTTTTTACGCAAGTGGTCGAGACCGCGAGAGGCCTTGGTCTGGGACGGCTGGGGCGGGTCGCGATCGACTCGACGCGCATCGAAGCCGAGGCTTCGCCGGACCGCAGCGACACCGTCGAGCAACTACGTCGCGAGCGGGCTCGCATTCGGCAACGAATCAGGCGTTGGCAACAACAATGCGATCGCGATGAAGAGCCCACCGGTGGCACGGCGGCTCCTGCGGATTGGCGACGGCGACTCAAGGAGATACCGCAGCAGTTGAAACAGCTCCGCAAGTCGGGACAGAAGCGCAGTTCGCGCCGTGATCCCGATAGTCGTTATCTGCGTCGGCGCGGCGGCTTCTGTTTGGGATACAGCGGCGAGATCGCGGTCTCCGACGATCACTTCATCGTGGCGCAACGGGTGCACCAGGCGGCGAACGATAACCGGTCGTTGGCGGCCATGACCGCAGCGGTGCGACAGGAGTGCGGGGAGTATCCGACAGCGGTGTTGGCCGACTGCGGTTACCACACGACCGAAGAGATTGCGGCGGTGGAAGGACAAGGCGTCGAGACTTATGTTCCCGACAAGTGCTTGGCGAGAGAGTTGGCGAACGGCAAGCCAGCCGGGCCGATGAGTAAGCGGCAACAGCGCCGCAGTCCGGGGCTACACGAACGACGCAAACGGCTGCGTGGACCAACCGGACGCACCGCGATGTCGCGTCGCAAGGCGTTAGTCGAGTCGGTGTTTGGAGTCTTGAAACAGCAACGCGGCATGCGCCGGTTTCGGCGGCGCGGCCTCGCGGCGGTGAGCGTCGAATGGACTCTCGCCACCACAGCTTACAACCTGACCCGCCTTTATAACCGCCGCCAAGCGGCGACGAGTTAACTCCGGGGCTGTCGCCCCGGTTTCTTGCACCGCTTTTCCCACTGGCCATCCCGCTCTTCCCACTTTTCCCTTGATGCCTTCCCCTCTACCTCACTTCGCGGATGAGTTTTCACACAGACTCGTGAGGTCGCGACTAGACGCAACCTCACGGCTGCGGCTCTGTTGTGGGTGACGCGAGATCGAACGGAGCTTGCAATGGTGGGAGGAGAAGACGCTGACACGGGACGGGTGGGGCGGCGGGCCGCTACTGGTTGCGGTCGCGGAACTCTTCGTACCAGTTCTGGACGAGGCGGATCTTGGGAGAAGCTGTCTCTTCCTCGTCATCGTCTAGGACCGACGCAACGGTCAGGAATCGTTGCCCGTCAGCGGACACGTCGTATCTCGGCGCGCCCCCTCCCCCTACGGAATTCAGGTCCGCAGATTGAAAGAGCTTCGTCGGCTGCCCCACCGTGAAAGCTGATTCGGTTGAGACCGAGACCGCCATGAGAGTTGTGCCCTCGATGTAGTACAACTCCTTGTCGTCGCTGCGCCAACGCGGCCCCGTCCCACCGTTCACCGATACTTGCCATTTTCCGGCACCCTCTGGAAATGGACGCACATAGATCTCACGGCGACCCGACTGGTCCGACTCATACGCCAGGTACCGCCCGTCGGGTGAGAGCGTCGGAGACTGCTCGTCGGCAGGCGAGCTAACAAACATGACGGGGTCGCCGGCTTGGCCATCGGCCCCCAACTCGATATAACGGATGTCGTTGTGCATCTCCGCTGACGGATCAAATTCGTCATAGACCAGATAGTGCCCGTCGTGCGACCAGTCGGGTCTGACTAGCCGGAATTCGGCGTCTACTAGAACCGCCGGCTCCCCCGTGCCGTCGGCGGCGCGGCGAATGATCCGGTCAGGCGGGCCCTCGATGTGGTAAGCGATCTCGCGCCCCGAGGGCGACCACGCCGGAGTGTCCTCGGGTTGGTCTTCAAACGTCAACCGCGTCTTGGTGGAGCGGGTCAGATCGTGGACCCAGATGTCAGCGTTTCCGCTCTCGCTTGAACTGACGGCGACCCGTTGACCGTCGGGTGAGAGGGCGAGCTGAGTCATATTCGGCTGCTGCTGGCCAACGGCTTCCAGCAAGTCGCCGGTGCGGCTGCGCCAAACGAGGGTCTGGGCGTCGCCACCGGCTTCGAGGCCATCCAGATACGCCAGTGTGCCATCGTCCGAGACCGAAGGCCAACGCGCTTTCTGCCGTAGCGGGAAGGCTGTGTCATTGAACTGGAGCGTTTCGGGGGAAAACGGGCGGGCCCATAGTTCGAGGCCGCTTGCGGCGTTCCCCGTCTCGTAGATCAAGTGGCCCGCCGCTGCTGAGTAGACGGGGCCGCGGCCCGGACCGAGCGCGGCGGTCTGGCCAGTATCGAGATTCTTGACGTACATCGCTGGAGACCCGTCGCCAGTTCCGAAGGTGAACAAGAGGACCTGATCGGTAGCGCCCGGAACAAAGCTGGGGTCTCTTGCATTGAACGCCCCTTCATCGACCTCGCTAGCTGTCAGCAACCGCTCCGGCGAGCTGCCCTGTGACGCGGTCTTGTAGGAAATTCCGCCTGAGCTGAAGACGATCGACTCGCCGTCCGGGCTCCAACTCCCACCGCCGAAGCCGGGGGACGGCAGAGGGCAAACGAGCCCGCTGGCGCCGCCTTGCACGGAGATCTTTCGGAGCTCTCCTACCGTGGCATAGGCGACAAAAGCACTGTCGGGCGACCAGAACGGCTGACGTGCCGGTGTGGTCCCGGCAAGTTGGCGTGGCTCGTCTTGGTCGAGATCCTGCACCCACAGCCCGCCCGAAGGACCGGGGATCGCATATACGATGTGCATCCCATCGGGAGATATCGCTGGAGTGACACCGAGGGAGCTGTTGTCGAACGAGAAGCGCCGTGTGGGTTGCTCTGGAGGAGACTCGGTGAAGTGGACTGCGAGCAGGCCGAGGAAGGCGATACCAAGGACGGCGGCGGTTGCCTGGAGGGCTCGCTTGCTGCTGCGCTTCATCACCACCGCGTCGGATGGCAGAGCTTCCGCAGGATTTAACGTGTGTGCCGCCGTCATCGCTGCCGGAACGGCAGGAGTTAGATTGGTCGTGCGTAGAATTGTCGAGCGGCCCGACTTCAGCTTCTCGGCCAGGGTACGTAAGTCAACCGCGATCTCTTTGGCGGACTGGTAGCGATCGTCGCGGTCTTTCGCTAGACACTTGGAAGCGAGCAGTTCCAACTCAACGGGTACTCCCGTGCGTAGGCCAGTTAGTGCCGCCGGTTCTTGGTGGACGATCTCGTAGAGCAGCGCCTGGTCATACTGGCCCTGGAAGGGTCGTTGGCCCGAAACCATCTCATACAGCACGCAGCCTAAAGACCAGAGGTCTGTGCGTCCATCTACTTCCATGCCCTGCGCCTGCTCGGGCGACATGTAGGCGACCGTGCCCATGGCGGTGTCGAACTTGGTGAGGCGTGACGCCTCGGTCAGTCGCGCCAAGCCGAAGTCCATGACGGTGGCGCGGCCTTCGGGAGATATCTGGATGTTGGCTGGCTTGATATCGCGATGGAAGATTCCTTCCCCGTGTGCCGCCTGCAGACCTTCCGAAGCTTGGCGGGCGATATCGAGGGCATCCTTGAGGGAGAGAGGCCCTTTCGCAATACGATCTTCGAGCGTCTCACCCTTGAGAAACGCCATCGAAATGAACGTCTTTCCGTCTACCTCAGCGATCTCGTAAACGGTACAGATGTTGGGGTGGTCCAGCGCGGCGGCGGCTTTGGCTTCGCGCAGGAAGCGCTCCTTGGCCTCCTCGTCGTCGAGCAGGTGTTGTGCGAGGAACTTGAGGGCGACGGTGCGTTCGAGGGTGGTGTCTTCAGCCTTGTAGACGACACCCATGCCACCCTCGCCGAGTTTCTCGACGATGCGGTAACGGCCAATCGTGGAGCCGATGACGATGATGGTGGGATTGTACCGCTTGGGGCGGGGTAAGGGTATTGTTTCGTGTGTGGTTTCGTACGAACGGTGAAGAACCCGCTTACTTGCGTGCGCGGCTCGGATGGAGCGTGTGGTGGGGGAAGGGAGCGGGGCCGGGGGAGTTTGGATACCCAGGACTTGCGTCCTGGGCTAGGAAAATGCCGCCCTTTGGGCTCAGATGGATGTACTGGGTGAGTGGTGTGGTGGGTGCTGGCACTAGGACCCAGCGCTTACGCACTTGGGCTCGGGTGGGCCACCAATCTTCGAAGTTCCTGGTGTTTGGATCATCGGGTTTGGCGTGCTCGGGGGACAATCGCTGGTGGCGATGGGGGATTGCTCCCGGGGCTTGCGCCGCCGGGCTAACCACAGGTCGCCCCGCTGGGGCTAGGGACGCTGACGCAGGAAGTAAACCCGGTGAACCCGACTGAGGGGAGCTAAAGGCAGCTGGCCCCCCGAAGGGCCACGCCCCGCGCAGGCGGGACAAGCGCCGCGCAAGCGGCCTCGTCAGACGGCTGTTATCGCATGCTCTCAAGAAGCGCGGAGGCGGCGGCAATGATCTTCGCGGCGGCGCTGGGGCCGTAGAGCGTCCTTTCGACCTCGTAACCGCCGTGGGCGTACTCATCGGCGGTGGGCATGTAGTCGCCGCCTATGCCGTCTGAGTAACCGCAGAACATGGTGAAGTCAAAAGGCGACGCCGCACGGACGGCAGCGCCGATCTCCGCGAACGGCTCGCCCGGCATCGCGACCAGAGCCAAGTCGCCGATCTGTAGAGCTTGCACCTCGACTTGGCGAGGCGACGGGTCGACGGGCTGCGCCCACTTGGCGAGCAGGTCACCGAAACGGCGGACGCGCGCGCCGGCTTGATGAAGCTTCCATGGATCTGCGTCAGGTCCGAGGGCTGCAAGTTGCTGTCGCGCTCTGTCGAGCCGAGCTTGCATCGAGGCAACTTCTTCAGCGGAATACGTCCTTCTGGGAACGTCGACGATCTCTGAAGTGAACCTGAACTTGACCTCGCGCGGACCTTTGACCCTCCAATGCTGCTTAGCTTGGTAAGCCGTCGACTCCACGAACCCTTCGAAGGTTGGCAATCTGTAAACGGTTTCAATCTGTAGCGCGATCGACGCGATCTGATGCCCAAGGATCCGACCGAGACGGTGGGCGACCGAGAGATCACCTGAGAATCCTTCGACCGGACCCTGGTTCCCCGCTGCGCCCTGGAAGAAGAGACACAGTGCGCCCGGCAGCGCCTGTTCGACGGTTTGGCGGGTCATGCCGACCCAGTCGGGCGAGATGAACTTGTTCTCGTAGGCCAGAACCGTTCCATGGCATGGGTAGTTGGCGAGAATGGCCAGCGGCTCTCCCTTGGCATTGTCGATTCGAAAGACGACGAGTTCTCGATCGACATAGCCTTGGGGGTTACGGCCAACAGCTGGTGGGTCGTCGCCGTCTGCTCGTACTCGGCGGTTGATGTTGATTGTGCCCTCGCCGCGGCCACCGGCGATGTGGGCGGGCTCTAATCGGCTGTCCGCTTCGACGATGGCGCCGACGATCTTATCGATGATGAAGAGGCGATAGCGCTCGGCCATGTCGACAAGCGGGGAGAGGTCCATGCCGGGGGGGCCTTTGGCTGCATTGACCATCGGCCCGGCGTGCGTGTGCGTTGCGCCAAGGCGGATATGCGATTCGGGAATGCCGGTTCGCCTTGACGCTTCGGCGATAGCGGACTCGAGGCCGTTGATGGTGAGTCTGTCGATGTCGACCATGGCGAACTTCATGCGCCCGTCGGAGAGCACAATTGCCGTCGCCTTCATACCGGCTGGGTCGATACCAATCGCCTGGACATGCGATTGAGATCCCCAGTTCATCTGTGCCACGCCGATTGGCGGCGCAATATCGACGCGCGCCACGCCCGCCAGTAAACCCGAAGGCGACGAATCCTTTGGTCCCTGCTCGACGACGTCGCCCCAGAGGGCGCTCGTCAGGACGAGGGCAATGAAAAAGCGTCCGATTCTCTGCACGTCAATTCTCCCGGGACGGAACGCTGTTCCGTGTTGAGTTGGCCTGTCGGCAGGTAGCAGCATACCAAAGCCCGTCTACCTGTTTACCTATACTGATGGGCAGTCTGGAGGTCGGGCTATGAAACGAATGCGTAAGATCTTTCTTCTGGGAGTGGTCGCTGGAGTTTTTTCGCCAGTGCTGTCGCAGTCGTTCACGAAAGCTCACGTCGGAGGTGTCATCCAGAACGTTGAGGATGGGATTGACGAATTCGAGGATTATCTGAAGCGCCGGGGAGATGATGCCCGAGATCGAACGAACACCGCACGAGAACAAGGCGCTGAACCACGCTCCGAGCGTCGGCGGGGTCGCGGTCAACGAGAAACTTCGTCGCGATCTCCGGAGGACCGCCAAGCCGCAGCGGAAAAGGGTTCCGACGAACTCGAGGATGCCGTGAGTGACCTAGAGGGAGCTACCGATAGACTCCGGCGTCGTTTTCGTCGGGTGGGAAACTACCTCGACACGAAAACACAGGTGGACAACGTCATCGATAAGTCGCGAGAGCTGAATCAGGTGGTGGCCAGGGGACAGTATAGGGGCGAGGTTTCTAGAATCTGGGCGGCCCTTCGAACGCAGATCAATGAACTGGCTCGGATCTACAACGTGCCACCATTGGGACTCTAACCAGTCGCGTGAACCCGACATCGGCCAAGAGGAGCCGCTAGAAATGGCGCGAGCCGAGCATGTGCGGGGACGAGCGTCGGGGAGACGCCCGCCCCCACTGGCCAAACTAGACGGATTGGCCGGAGTGACGAAGTTCTTCTAGCTCTTCGATTTCGCTTTGTCTGTGGAGCGAGAAGTAGACGGCGACGAAGACAACCGTAGCCAATGTGAGCAGCGCAATCAGCATGATGAAACCCTGCGAACTCGAGACAGGGCCCAGCACGACCGATGTGTCCTGCGAAGCCACGACGGTCCAGTCGAGATTGCGGAACTCGAGGAGGAGGCCGGTTTCAGCGAATGCGACGAGCCGTTCCTGGCCGTCTGGGAAGGCCGCCTTCACGAAGCCAGCGGAGAGACCTTCGAAGTTGCTGGCGGCGTCTTGAATTGCGGCGTGATCGGCTGACTGTGCCCGCGTGGTCGCCGAAACGCCACCGGAACCCGCGATGATCGAACCGTTTGATTTGACCAGAGCCATGCGACCGCCAGCGAGATCCGCTCTATTGACCAAGGGTGCCAATGAGGAGATGTCGACAAAAGCATGGAGTATACCGATGAGAATATGGTTCTCGTTGATTACTGGCACGCCGACACCGATGTATTGGTGTCGAGTTACGAAGTCGTAGAGCACGTCGGTAAGGCTGACGGTTCCGCGTCCGGAGGAGTAGATATCTTGCCATCATTCCTCGTCGGCCTGGTTGAAGTCGAGTGTCTTATGGGACCCGGCAATGCTAGCACCGTGGACGTCAGTCACGAAGATGCGTATGAAGTCTGGATCGAGTGCTAGATAACGCCGCAACGCCTGCGACGACGAGTTGGCGAGCATACGTTCGGCGAGTACCTGACCGCTGGTTGTATTCCAAACGGCATCTTGCGCTTCGATGCGTTCCAGTATTTGGGCATCGCTCGCGCGTCCGTATCTCTGGTTGGACGCATTGACGGCATCGACGACCGCGGAGTCAGAGGCCATGAGTGCGGCTTCGACTACCTTGGCGCGAATGCGTTCTTGGATGCTGGATGCGGCACCTTGTGCGGCGGAGCGAAGATTCTCTCCGGCGAGATCCTCGAACTCCCGACCTACGTTGGCTGAGGAGTAGAGGGCAAGCAGACTGATGGGCACAACGGTGAGTAGCAAACCCAACAGAAGACGCCTACCCGAGATCTGGAATTGGAATGTTTGTGCCATGATTCATACCTCCTGCCGGGCGTCCGAGTGCCCAAATGTTTCGTCTTCTGTTCGTTTTCATGCCCTGTCGGCATCGCTAGGATAACCGGGGTGCGGTGACGGTTCAAGGATTGTTTTGTACAGTGATATGAAGACTGGTGGTGCCCTTGGACGGCGGAGGCGCGTCTAATGATATGGTTGCTCTTGCGACTGGACGCGATTGAAGATATGAGACGACATACGATCCAACTGATTCACACGGCGATTGTCGCCACTTTGTTGCTGCCAGCCGCTTTCGCTCAATCAGAGCGGACGGTTTGGGACGGCGTGTACACCGAAGACCAGGCCGAGCGGGGGCGCAACGCCTACTTAGCCAGCTGCGCTCGCTGCCACGGCGACAACCTCGGCGGTTTTCGCGGGTCAATGGAGGGCCAGCGGTTTATGGAAGGCTGGGGCGAGGATACGGTACATAGCCTCTTCAATCGCATCCAGACGACCATGCCTCCGGGACAGGTGGCTTCGCTGGAGGATCAAGCTTACGTCGATATCGTGTCGTTCTTTCTGAGCCGCAACAACTTCCCTGTAGGAGAGGCTGACCTGGTACCGGACGGGCTGCGGGACATCCGCATCCAAGAGAAGGACGGCCCGGCACCGGTGCCGAGTTTCGCGATGGTGCGGGTGGTTGGTTGCCTCGTGATGGGACCTGACGACGCTTTTATCTTGAGCCAGGCTAGTACTGCCGCTCGGGTTCGTGATCCGAAGGAGTCCGAGGGCGATGACCTGGCTGCAGCTGTGGCTCAGCCGCTCGGCGACAAGGAGTTCGCCCTGCTCCGCAACGTGATCTACCTGGATCCCGACCGCATGATCGAACACAAGGTTGAAGTGAAGGGCTTCTTGATCCGCGACGACGCGGGCGATCGCATCAACGTGAGTACGTTGCAATCGGTCGGCGAAAGCTGCGTCGAGTAGACTCGCTGTTAGCGGTAGTACTCAAACGAAATGTAGTGCGCCGCCTCGTCGCCCGTATTCTCGACAGAGAAGTCTTCATCCGACGGTCGATAGACAACGGTGCGAGCATCAACTGCCTCGCCAGCGATGGTAAGACCGTCGGTGAGCGTGATGATGACGGTTTCGTGACTGTCACCAGCGGGCTTCAACGAAGCACCCGGTGCAATCGCGATGGACTGCATGAGAACTTTCTCGGAGTTGGGCGTTTGCGATTCGGCGAGAACTTCAGATCCAACGCCGATTTCTTCAATGATCGCGGGAGGTGTGCTGTAGTCGAAGGTCGATGGAGGAAGGATATGATCTTCGGCTCCGGTTGCGCTACCTTCCCATTGCATCACCCAGTAACCGGACGGTCCAGGCCCCACGGCGCTCATGCCGTGGATGTGGTTAGAGGCATGAAATACGAACTGTCCCGGGCCGATACGTACCGTTTCTTCTTCGATGTCTTCCCACGGTCCACGGTAGATATCGACTTCACCTTGGATGGGGAAGATGATCTCTTCGGCGCGGTGCGTGTGCGGCGCATGGGACGATTTCCCTTCTTGGAGGATTGAAAAGTGCGACTCAAGGGTGCTGAGAACCGGAGTCGGGCCGTCCATGATGCGGTGCTGATCAAACGGGCCGTCACCCTCGATGGGAAAATCGACGGACATCACGAGCGGAGCCAGCAGCACTTCGGCCTCGGCTTCAGGCTCGACGGGCTCGGAAGCCCCACAGCCAAGCAGTAACCCAGTGGTCACGAGAGCGATCAAGAACAGGTAGCGGTCTAAATGGTTCACGATGCAGAATCCTCAGCGGTAACGGTAGCACGATCTCCTGGAACAGTTCGCGACCTTCGCCGCTAGTTGTGACCTCTCAATAGGTTGTTCATTCGGTCCCGGACCAGGGAAGCTGGAGTTATCCCACAACAGCAACCTTGGAGAGACCGAATGAACATCCACAAGAATGCACGATTGACGCCTTATTTGCGAGTGCGGATCGTCGAGCGCGTCCTCGCCAAGCAGCAGACGCCACGGGACGCCGCGGCGGCCTGTGGCGTCTCACTGAGAACCATCCACAAGTGGCTGGCGCGCTATCGCAGCGAGGGTGTCGCCGGTTTGCACGATCGTTCCTCGCGACCGCACCGCAGCCCGCGACGGACCTCTCGGGCGCTGGTCGAGCGCGTCATTTCTCTGCGCCGCCAGCGTTGGACCGGCCGACACATCGCCCAGGCTGTCGGCCTCTCGCCCGCTACCATCAGCCGCATCTTGCGCCGCGCCGGCCTGAACCGTATCCGCGATCTCGAACCTGCTCGGCCCCTGCGCCGCTACGAACATGCCGCCCCCGGCGATCTGCTGCATCTCGACATCAAGAAGCTCGGCCGCTTCCTCCGCGCCGGTCATCGCGTTACCGGAGATCGCTCTCGGGCCAGTCGCGGCGCTGGCTGGGAGTTCGTGCATGTCGCTATTGACGACAACTCCCGCCTCGCCTTCTCTCAGATCCTGCCCGATGAACGCAGCCACTCCGCGGTGGCTTTCCTCGACGCCGCGGTCGGTTACTACCGCTCCCTCGGCGTCCCCATTCGTCGTTTGCTCACCGACAACGGCTCTTGCTATCGCTCGCGCCTCTTCCGCGATGCTTGCCGTCGTCTCGGCATCCGCCACCGCTTTACCCGTCCTTACACGCCGCGCACCAACGGCAAGGCCGAACGCTTCATCCAGACCGCTCTGAGAGAATGGGCTTACGCTCGCTCCTACTCCTCATCCCAGCAGCGCGCCGCTCATCTGTTACCCTGGCTCCACCATTACAACTGGCATCGCCCCCACGCCAGCCTCCACTACCTTCCCCCTTTCTCCAGACTCCTGATTCCCATGAACAACCTCTTGAGGCTCCACAGCTAGTGAGAGTGACAAAGCGAATGCCCGTGACGAAGCAATGGACAGACGCAGGAGAAGTACCGATGATGAGAACTACGCGAAGACAGATCTTGGCTGCTACCGCAGCCCTCACCGGGAGTACGACAGCAATGGCTACCGAGACGTTCGAAGTGATGCACACGGAAGAAGAGTGGAGAGAAAGGCTGACGGCGGAGCAGTTTCGCGTACTTCGCGAGGCAGGCACGGAACGCGCCGGAACTAGTCCGCTAAACGACGAGAAACGTAACGGCACGTTCATCTGCGCGGCTTGCGGTTTGCCGTTGTATTCGTCGGAGACGAAGTTTGAGAGCGGCACGGGATGGCCTAGCTTTTGGAAGCCTCTCGATCATGCGATTGAGACTTCAAAAGACCGGTTCTTGTTCGTGGTCCGCACCGAAGTCCATTGCAGGCGCTGCGGGGGACACTTGGGCCACGTTTTTGAAGATGGCCCGAAGCCAACGGGACTACGCTACTGCATGAACGGTGTGGCAATGCAGTTCGAGCCGATGGATTCGAAGGACCGCTAGGGGGAGACCGCTGTGAAACATCGAAACTTAGCTCGATCTTTGGCACTGCTGCTCGGCATTACGGCGATGACTGTTCAGGCTGATAACAAGAAAGACACGGAACTCGCGGTGTTTGCGGGTGGCTGTTTTTGGTGCATGGAACCGCCTTACGACAAGCTCGAAGGAGTGGTCTCAACGACGTCGGGATACACTGGCGGCTCAGCAGAGGATGCGAACTACAAGGCGGTGTCGGCTGGGGGGACGGGCCACTACGAGGCGATCCAGATCGAATACGAGCCGAGCGTGGTGAGCTACGAAGAGCTGCTCCGGGTATTTTGGTTCAACATCGATCCGCTGGACGATCGGGGGCAGTTCTGCGACATGGGTTCGCAGTACCTTTCGGCGATATTTCCGAAGAACGAAGGAGAGCAGGTATTGGCTGAAACTTCGAAGGCGCAGATCGGCCCGGACGATGCGCAGGCTGATGTGGTGAAAACTCGGATCTTGCCAGCGACGACATTCTATGCCGCGGAAGACTATCACCAGGACTATTACAAGAAGAATCCGGTGAGATACAAGTTTTACCGCTGGAATTGCGGGCGCGACGCACGGCTCAAAGCGTTGTGGGGCGAGAGCGCTGGCGGAAGTCACTGAGCACTGCTCGGCTAGACTTCAAGGCCGATCGAGCGCATGAGCCTTAGGGCGTTGCTCTTCTGGACGACGCCGGGTCTCATCTTGTAGTCGAAAACCATCTTACCGTCTTCGAAGTGGTCTTCGAAGTGAACGTTCTTGCCGCGTGGCCCGAGCGCATCGGCGATGCTGGCGAGGGCGAGGTCGTGGGTGGTGACGAACCCGATGGCTCCTTTCTCTACGAGGCCTTTGACGATGGCCTCAGCGCCGATGCGGCGGTCGTGTGAGTTGGTCCCGTGCAGGAATTCATCGAGCAGGAATAGCGCTGGCGGTTCGCCTCCCGAGGCGTCAACGATGCCTCGCAGCCGAGTGATTTCTGCGTAGAAGCGCGAGGCGCCTTCGCGTAGAGAGTCGGTGACGCGGATGGACGCAGTGATCGTGAGCGGTGTGAGACGCAGTTTTTCGGCGCGCACGGGGGCTCCAGCTTGAGCGAGTACGGCGTTGACGCCTACGGTGCGCAACAACGTACTCTTCCCAGACATATTGGAACCGCTGACGATGATGACGCTTGGGTTGCCACCGAGGCGGACGTCGTTCGCGATTGCCCCATCGACGGGCAGCAACGGGTGGGCCATTTGGTCACCTTCGATGAAGGGCTCTTCGGCGTCGACGATCTCGGGATAGACGTAGGTCGGTCGGTCGTAACGAAACCCTGCCAGGGATGACATCGCTTCGATGTCGCCCACTGCTTTGAGCCAACGGGGTAGAGCCGGACCAGATGACTTGCGCCAGCTCTCGATGGCGAAGGAGCAATGTAGATCCCACAGGAGAAACGGAGCGATGAGGCCGAACATCTGGTTGTTGCGGGTATCGAAGATGTCGACGAGCTTGCGAAGCCTCTGCACGCGCCGGGACGGTGGCTCGCCATCCACGTCGAGAGCGGCCCGCATCTGCTGCAGGCAGGGCGAGGTGAACTGCTCGGTCTCAATGCGTTCTAAGACTTCGGCGAGTAGGCGCAGGTCTCGGGCGGCCTCGTTGACTTCTTGCGCGATCTGGTGTGTCTGCTTTCGGAACTTGGCGATCACGGCAACGATGACAAGCGACACGCCGACGATGTAGATTCGCAGTAGCGCCATCGTCTGTTCGGGAATCGCTGCGAACTCAGCCAATCCAAAAAGATAGGCAACTATCGCTACCGCCGCGAGGGCCCCGAACCAGGAGATGACGAATGCGATCCAACGAAACGACGTTGCTTCGAGTACGGGGGCTCGATCGCCCCAAGCGGCGAGCTTCTCTGGGTGGACGCCGGCACCGGCGGTCTCACCGAGTAGAGCGAGGTCCTCACGAAGATCGAGTTTGGGCGCGAGTTCTTCGATGGCACCTTGGCGCGCTTGAATCGTATCGACATCGGACGGTCCGCTGAGCCAATCAGCCAGGGTGTCTTCGCCCATGCGGGTCCGGGCAGTACAGATTAGCTCAAAAAGCGATCCAGATCCGAAGATGTCGAGATCGGCTCCGTAGAGATGGTCTTCGACGAGGAACCGCTCCCCGTCGGTTCCTTCGCCTGCCCAGCGATTCTCTAGACGCGCCAGGGCTTGCTCATAGAATTGGACGGCACGGGTAGCCTGATCGATGTCACGGGTGGTGCGGTCGAGTCTGAAACCGAGCCAGATGTAGCCGATCAAGGGAGCGAGGAGCCACCACGACGACAGAGAATGGTGGGCCACGGCTAGATACGTGATGATGATTGCCGCTAGAACAACGACTGCTCTCATATTGCCCAGACTGCGATAGCGTGCCTCACACTCGGCTACCGCCGCCTGGCGTGCCTCCACGCGGCGCTCGTATTCACGAGCCGGGCTGATTGACGGCGAAATTTCGGTCATCTGCTACGAGGGTATCGTGATTGGGAGCTAACCGGGCGTTGGGGCATCTGCCCGGAGGAGTTTCTCGTGCTTCATCTCCGCCCAGAGATCGGTGGGGATTTCGTGGCTCATGTGGCCGAGGTTTGCCTTCACTTGTTCCGCGTTGTAGGCGCCGGGAATGACGTTGGCTACGAGTGAGTGGCCGAAGACGAACTGCAACGAAGCTGCAATGAGAGGAGTGTCGTGGCGCTTACAAACGGCTTCGATCTTGCGGACGCGATCCATGGTGGCGTCGTCGGCGTTCTCGTAGTTGTACTTGGCTCCGGGCACGGCGCCGGTCGCGAGGATGCCGGAACCGAACGGGGCTCCGATGATGACGCCAACATCGCGGGCTTCGAGTTGCGGAAACTCTTCATCAAGAACGTCTTGATCAAGCAGGGTGTAACGGGCTGCGACCAGGAAGAAGTCCATGTCGACGAGATCGAGAAATCTCGGCATGGTTCCCATGTCATTGACGCCAGCTCCGATGCCTGCAATTTCGCCGGACTCCTTGAGTTCGCGAAGAGCGCGCCAGCCACTGGTCTTAAGTTGGACGAGATAGGCGTCGACGGAAGCGTCCGTGGTGTGGTTGCGCCAGTCGAGGTCGTGGACGATCAACAGGTCGACCTTGTTCATGCCGAGGCGCTGGAGACTGTCTTCGTACGACCGCATGATGCCGTCATAGCTGTAGTCGTAGATTTCGTTGAACCGCAAGCCTCCAGACCACATTCCACCGTCGAATGATGATCGATTGATCGGTGCCTTGAGGAGCCGACCAACCTTGGTGGACAAGATGACCTCTTCTCGTGGCTTGGTGTAGAGGCAGCGACCGGTGCGGTGTTCGCTTTGGCCCCAGCCGTAGAGCGGGGCGGTGTCATAGTAACGAACGCCAGCGTCCCAGGCGGTGTTCAGCATCGTCTCCGCGTCGGCGTCGGTGATACGGGTGAAGAGATCGCCAAGCGGGGCTCCACCGTAGCCGAACAGAGGCATTTGCAGTTCGGTCTTGCCGAGGCGTCGAGTAGCGAATGGATCCATGGTGAACGTCCTACTGAGTTTGCAGTGCCAACATTGCCGCAGCGTAGCGCTGACCGAGTGCTCGTGCCGAAGCTGAATCGAGATGCACATTGTCCGCCCTGGGATTCATTCCTTCGGCGCTAATGACCGCCGTATGGGGCAGTCGGTTGGGAAGATCCGCGGTGGCGGCGTTGATGTCGGCTGCGATCGGGTTGGTTGTGACGTAATACTCCGCAAGAGGTGCCGCAACAAATGGCAAATTGGGGTCCTGGAACTCATGACGAAAGCGTTCGATGAGATCAACCAGAGCGTCTTCGTATTGTGGTGCGAACTCGTTGCTATCGCTCTCACCCTGGTGCCAGATGATGCCCTTGAGTTGCCCGCCGTGCTGGGCTAGCACGCGGAATGTCCGAGACAACGAGTCGTCCCAAGGACGGCTGTTGGTCTGAGTATGAACTGCGTTGGGAAGCCAGGCTCGTATGGAGCTACCGCCGACAGCACCAGGAACGAGTCCGATGCGGACGCCTGGATTGGCTTGAGCCATGGCTTGGCCGAATGCGAATCCGGGACCGACGCCAACAATCTCCGGCTTGTCAAAATGCAACGGATTCCTGGCTGGACCCCAATCCATCGCGAAGTTCAGGGCGAAGAGATTGGGGACTCGCGTGCGATCCAACTCCCCCACATCTCCACGGCCAGCCATGTTGGACTGACCAGCTAGCAGGTAAAGGTGCAAGGGTGTTTCTTGAGACTCGGCTGAGCGTTGCGGCGGAGTACCGCAACCGGCAGCTAGTAGTAGACACGCGGCAAGACAAATGAGAGGAACGCGGTCGGATGCCATAACTTGAGATTTTCGCGTCTCTGGGGTGCGCCGATCAAGCGACACGGGATTCACCATAGCGTGCAGGCCCGCTCGCGTGGTCCCCGACTACAGCAGGTTTCGATGGTGAATTAGTTGTCAAGCCTTTCCGCAGTAAGTCCGCTAGGTCGCGGTCGGATAGGCTCATGGTGGCAAGACTTGTTGACCGCGAAAGATCGGTGGCCACTCGCTCGGCCTCCCAGGGAATGGTGCCCAGGCGCACTCCGAGTGAAGCATGTGGTCACGCGGCGGGGTTCACTTTCACACTCATCAGACAACTCCTAGAGTTGACACTCAGTTGCAGTTTAGAGTCCAATAGACCTTCTGGCCTACCGTTGCTGGATCTTTCAGAAAGCCTTTAAAAAATACATTTTCCCGGCCAATCGGTCGATTATCGACGTACGGCTCTGGGTGCAAACAGTTTGCAAATGTGAGCTAAGTCACGAGACTAGAATTTGTGAGAACGCCGATGACCGGATCCGCTCTAGGTCGTTCACATGTTGCTGCGGGACCATAGCTACCTTCGGAGAATCGATCGAGATCACGACCGACGCCAATTGAATCAACTCGGCCACTCAACATCAGGGCGAGACGTACGCTACACCCGTCATCTATTAGCTTGACGGCTTTCATCACGATCCGCTGAGGCTGTGGGCGGACGTTGAGACCCATCGACTAACTATGAAACTGTTCCGAACCGTCATTTTTTGGCTGCACCTTTGCTGCGGTGTCTTCGCTGGAGCAGTGGTCCTACTGATGTCCGTTACCGGTGTTCTGCTGACGTATGAGTTGCAGTTACAGAAGTGGGAGACTGGCGGCTCGGTCGCAGTCCCCGCGTCTACAGAGGCGGTGCGATTGTCTCTGGAGGCGTTGTTGCTGGCGGCTCGTACCGAGCGGCCTGATACGCCTTCGAATATGACGATCTCGTCGGACCCAGCCCAGGCCGTCACTGTCAGCTGGGGACGTGAAGGCTCGATGATGCTAAACCCTTACACGGGCGAGATTTTGCCGCCCAACTCGACCGGTGTGCGCGACGGCCTGTCGACGCTGCGGAGCTGGCACCGTTGGTTGGGCCAGGAGGGCGAGAGCCGAGCGTTTGGACGGTCAGTGACAGGCGTCTGCAACATGGCGTTCTTGTTCATCGTGGTGAGCGGCATTTACCTGTGGTGGCCTCGCAGGTGGTCGATGCCAAACCTGAAGGCGATCGTGTTGTTTCGTGGTGGGTTGTCGGGCAAGGCGCGTGACTTCAACTGGCACAACGTGATCGGCGTTTGGTCGATGATTCCGTTGTTCTTTGTCGTCTTCAGTGGTGCCGTGATCTCCTATCCGTGGGTAAGTGGACTTGTGTACCAAGCGTTCGGCGAAGACCCGCCGGTGCGCCGAAGTGGTGGCGGTTCGCCATCCGAAGCGGAAGATTCCGCCGCGCCGCCCGCAGTAGAGGGACTGGCCCTAGCCGCCTACTTCGACCAGGCCAAGAGTGCTGAACCCAGCTGGCGTATGATTCGCATCAATCTGCCGAAGCCGTCGGACGAGTTGATCAGTTTGGCGATCGATCGGGGGTCGGGAAGACAGCCTCACCTACAGTCGACCATGACGTTTGACCGCACGACGGCTGAAGTCACTCATGTTCGGAATTTTGGCGACCAGACTCCTGGTTACCAAGCACGGCGAATCTTGCGGTTCATGCACACCGGAGAGGTCGCGGGTGTGATGGGCCAGACGTTGGCGGGCATCGTCTCCGCCGGAGCGGCGGTATTGGTGTGGACGGGTATCGCGCTCGCTTGGCGACGCTTCCGGTCCTGGCTCGTCCGGAGAGCAAACGCCTGAGCTAGCCGACCAGGCGGGACGTGAACTCGCCCTGACCGTGAACGTCGGTGAGGCTCTGGTCGCGCCCTTGGTAAAGGTACGTGAGCTTCTCATGGTCGAGACCAAGGAGCCGCAAGAGTGTCGCGTTGATGTCGTGGGCGTCGAAACGATCGACAGCCGCGTGAACGCCAAAGTCATCCGTCTCGCCAATGGATTGACCGCCCTTGATTCCCGCGCCAGCCATCCACATCGAGAATCCGTACGGGTGATGGTCGCGTCCAGTTGCGCCTTGCCCCAGCGGGGTTCGTCCGAATTCGCCGCTCCAGGTGACGAGAGTTTCGTCGAGCATGCCCAGAGCTTTCAGGTCGGTGAGCAGGCCAGCAATCGGTTTGTCAGTCTTACCGCACATCCGATTGTGGGACCCCAGGAGATCGGTGTGCGCGTCATCCCAGTCGTCTCCGATATTGGTGCCAGAGATGAGTTGGATGAAGCGGACACCGCGTTGGATGAGGCGCCGCGCCAATAGGCACTTCCGCCCGAAGTCTTCTGTTTGTGGATCGTCGAGACCGTAAAGCTTCTTGGTCGCCTCGGACTCGCCGCTCAGATCAATCGCCTCTGGTGCCTCGGCTTGCATACGGAAGGCCAGTTCGTAAGACGCAATACGGGCCTCTAGCTCAGAATCCTCTTCGCGGCCCTCCAGATGACGGCGGTCGAGTTGACCGATGAAGTCGAGCGTGTCGCGTTGAGCATCAGCGGGCAACCCTTTGGGATTACCAAGATGGAGGATCGGATTCTCACCTCCGCGAAAGACCGTCCCTTGATAAACCGCTGGCAAGAATCCAGCGCCGTAGGCGGGAGGTCCAGACTTGGTGGAGCCGTCGCTCATCACGACGAAGGCCGGAAGATTCTGGTTCTCGGAGCCCAGACCGTAGGTGACCCAGGAGCCCAAGCAGGGCCGTCCCGGGAACCTCGAGCCGCTGTTCATGAGGTAGATCGCGGGTGCGTGATCGAACTGCTTGGAGTAGCAGCTCTTGATGATCGCCAGTTCGTCGGCGTGCTCGCGCACGTTCATGAACAGCTCGGAGATCATCAAGCCGGACTGGCCACTCGGCGCAAACTCCCACGGGCTGCCGCGCAAGGTCGCCTTGGTCGGATCGTGGATGAAGCTGGTCTTAATCGTCTTGGCTAGGTCGGTGGACAGGGTCTCGCCGGACCGCTTTTGGAGCTCAGGCTTGTAGTCGAAAGTATCCACATGGCTAGTTCCGCCATGCATGAACAACTGGATTACGGCCTTGGCACCACCGGGCGTATGTGGAGGTTTGGGTGTCAGCGGCCCTTCATCGGCTGCCATCAAATCAGCGAGGGCGAGTCCGCCAAAACCCATGCCAGTCTTCAGTAGATAGTCGCGTCGAGTCATGGCATTATCCTTCAGTCTATGTAGAGGAACTCGTTTGAATTCAGCAAACTTCTTGCTAATTGTTGATGTGCTGCTTTGTCGTCACCGAGGCGTTCGACTTGGCGCGCGAGAAATGCTTCGGCGGCATCCTGTTCATCCTGCGAAGGGTTGCGCCCATAAACGGACCGCCATGCGTCGGTGACACTCTCGGCTTTCGTCGCGAGCGCAATGGAGCGCCCCTCCATGAAGTCACTGTTCAGCAAAGTAAGCGACTGCGGGGCCGTGGTACTGGAATTTCTGTGCTCGGCAGTGGCCATACCGTCCGGCGCATCAAACACTTGAAGCATCGGGTGCGGAAACGCCCTACGCTGAATCAGGTAAACACTGCGCCGGGTGTGCTGCTTTGGATCCCAAGAAACCGCCCAGCGGCTGGCATTGCCGGTGATGCCGTACAACTCTCCGTCATTCAGGGGCACTACGACCGGCGTGCCGCCCATCTCCAGATTCAGTTCACCGGAGGCCGCCAGAGCCGCATCCCGCAACTCCTCGGCCGCAAGGCGACGGCGGGTGAAGTGCGATTGGTAGCGGTTCTTCGGGTCAACCTCCATCGACGCCTCCGTGGGAGTTGCCCGACGCCGGTACGCCTCTGAAGACATGATCAGCTTGTGCATCTCTTTGACGGACCAGTCGTGATCCATGAATTCGACCGCCAACCAGTCCAGCAGCTCTTGATTCACGAGGCCTGTTGCACGCGTCCCAAAATCGCTGGAGGTCTCGACCAATCCCGCACCGAAGTGGTACTGCCAAATGCGGTTGACCATTACGCGCGCGGTGAGCGGATTGTCGCGACTGGCGATCGACTCGGCAAGATGCTTTCTTCGATAGGTCGTCTCGACGTACAGCGGCGGCTCGGGGATGTCTCCGCCACCCAAGGCCATCAAATAACCGGGCTGCACTTCCTCGCCCGGGGTGTCGACGTTGCCGCGAATAGCGATGTACGTGCGTGGAGATTCGCGACTCCTGTCGATTATTCCTGGTGCCATCGGCGGCGGCCCATGATTGGACATCATGCCGACGATCTGCTTGTCGAGTGCAGCAAGGCGCTCGACATCTTCTTGCACCATAAAAACCCGGGCGTCGTCGTCAGTAATACGCGCAGCCCGTTCCTCGTAGTCAGTGAATAGCTGGGCCTGCCTAGGTGTGCGAAGCTCGCGGACAGTCGCGAACGCCTCCATGACTTCCGCCAAATTCAGAACGCCTTCCAACTTCCGTTCACGGGCTAGCCTGCGACCGTCTGCCAGAAGGCTGTTCCGATGGTCTACGATGTCGCGTAATCGGAAATCCCGCGAATTCCATGCGATGTCGTAGCCGCGAGCCGGGTTGTAGTCCAAAAACACGCGCTCGTTGACCGCCGGAGCGAACACGGCTTGCATGCGGTAGAAATCCTTCTGTGGAATCGGATCGAACTTGTGATCGTGGCAACGAGCGCAACCGACAGACAGCGCCAGGAAGACTTTCGAGGTGGTATCGACGTAGTCGGTTAGCTTCTCGATTCGATTGAGGTCTTCAACCTTGTACAGCATGTCTCGGTTCGGATTGACGCGGAAGAAGCCCGTGCCGATTCGAGCGAACGGCTGGTCCGGATAAATCTCGTCGCCAGCGAGTTGCTCCTTGATGAACACGTCGTAGGGCTTGTCGTCGTTGAAGCTGTTGATGACGTAATCCCTATAGCGCCATGCCTCGAGGATATAAGGGTCTTGTTCAAATCCCGCCGTGTCGCCGTAACGGACCAGATCGAGCCAGTGTCTGCCCCATTTTTCGCCGTAGCGCTCGGAGGCTAACAAGTCTGCTACCAATTCGCCCCACGCTTCGTCTTCACTTCCTTGCGCGGCAACGTACGACTCGACCTCTTCGTAGCTCGGCGGAAGGCCGTGCAAGTCGAACATCGCACGCCGAACCAGCGTGCGTCTGTCGGCCAACTCGACAGGCTTCAGGCCCTTTTCGGCCATCTTGGCTTGGAGGAATGCATCGATCGGATGGCTGACGCCCTCGACCTCTGGAACCTCGGCCTTGACGGGCTTCTGGAACGACCACCAACCACTTGCGGGGACGGCAGCTGAAGATGATTCCTCCCACTTGGCACCGGAGTTGATCCATTCGCGGATCACTGCGATCTTACCGTCAGAGAGCTTGCCGGTCGGAGGCATGTGCGGCGCGACCTCGTGCTGCATCGCCTTGAACAGCAAACTGCCTTCCGCATCGCCCGGCACCAAGACAACGCCTCGACTACCACCCTTCAGCGCGGCCGCCCGGCTATCTAGACGTAGCCCTGACATCCCTGTCGAGGAACCGTGGCACTGCAAGCAACTCTCATGCAGTATCCCGGGCCCCGTCTGCGCCAAGGCTTGGCTTGCTAGCAGGAACACCAGAACTACAGCAGATCGAACCATGCATTTGCCTCCCTCACCCAGGACTCAGCTCACCCCCGTGTGTGCGAGCCGCTAAGCCATTGATAATTCTAGTCCATTCCCTCAAGACTCGGCTCCTGGATCGTGCAGTGGACCGTATAATCAGTCCCAGACATGCCAAGCGACGTAAATCGACGAACCTTCTTAGCTGCTGGAGCCGGATCATTGGCGTTACCCGCCTTCGCGGCACCCCCGAACGAGCGCACTACCGTCGGTATGATCGGTGTCGGAGCCCGGGCTCACCAGTTGATGGAGTCGATCAAGACGGTGCCGAATGCCGAGATCGTGTCTGTCTGCGACGCCTACACCGGTCGGCTGACCCGCGCGGTGGAACGCACGGACGGCAGGGCTGAAATAGCCCCCGACTACACGGCGATCTTGGAAGACTCGTCTGTCGATACGGTCTTCGTGGTTTCGCCCGATCACTGGCATGTTCGTCACGTGATTGAAGCGCTCGACGCGGGCAAGCACGTCTACTGCGAAAAGCCGCTGACCTACACGGTTGAAGAGGGACTCGCCATTGCGCGTGCCGTCGAGCGCTCCGGCAAAGTCATGCAGGTCGGTAGCCAAGGTGTCAGCTCAGTCGCCCAACGCCAGGCGCACAAGATGATTGCCGAGGGTCGCCTTGGCGAAGTCACGATGGTACGGGCCAACTACAACCGCAACTCGGCGAGTGGTGCCTGGATCTATCCGATTCCACCCGACGCTTCTCCAGAGACGGTCGATTGGAACAAGTTTCTGGGTCCGGCAACGAAACGTCCGTTCGATCTGCCGCGGTTCTTCCGCTGGCGGTGCTATAAGGACTATTCCGGCGGCATCGCAACGGATCTGTTCGTCCATCTCTGTACGACGATTCATCGCCTGATGGGCTCAGGTGCCCCGCAAGATGTCGTGGCAATGGGCGACCTCTATCGTTGGGGCGACAGCCGGAACGTGCCCGACACGCTCAACGCAATCTTGCGGTACCGCGAAGGATTCACCGTCACACTCAGCTCGACTTTCAACAACGGTAGCGGCGGTACGGGCTTTGAGTTTTTGGGCACGGAGGGTTCGCTGATTGTGAACTCTAGTTCGCTGGTCTTCACTCCAGAGAACAGCCGGGAGTCGACGCGCTGGGTCACAGACTCCTGGCCGACCGACATGCACGATGCGTACGAGACCGCGCACGCTAGCCGCCGAAGGGACGTCGAGGCTGACGAAATCGATGCGAAGGGACCGAGAGACACGGACCTTCACGTCGAGAACTTCTTTGCGTCTGTTCGAGACGGTGCCGAAAATGTCGAGGATGTCTGGGCTGGCCACAATGCCGCCGCTTGCGCACACATGGTTAACCTGTCGACGACGACGGGCCAGCGCGTGGAGTGGGACTTTGAAGCCCACCGGATCAAGAGCGCATAGCAAGGCCATCGGGCGGTCGGTTATTCTGGAGGCTCGTTCCTCCTGAAAAATGCCCTCCCGCCTACGCATCGGCGTCAACGCCCTGTACTTGATCCCTGGCGGCGTCGGTGGCACCGAAATCTACCTTCGCAACCTGCTCGGGGCGCTGAGCGAAATCGATCGGCGGAACGAGTACTTCGTCTACGTTAATCGAGAAACTGGAGTCGACCTCTGCCCGCCACAAGCGAATTTCGCTCCGGTCGAGACAGGGGTGAAAGCGTCCTTTCGGCCCGGGCGGTTGCTATGGGAGCAACTCCGGTTGCCTTCTTATACGAGCAGCGACAGATTGGACATTCTGTTCTCTCCTGGCTTCACGACACCGAGCTGGGGCCGTGGACGGCGCGTCACCGTGATCCACGACCTGCAGCACAAGCGGCAGCCCCAGAATTTCGGACGCATCGAGCGAATGGCCTGGGACTGGTGCGTGGCTCAAGCCGTGAAAAGCTCATCGATGATCATCACGGTTTCGGAGAGTTCGAAGAAAGACATCATTGAGTTTTACGGAGTTTCTCCTGACGACGTAAGGGTGGTGGCCCACGGGGTCGAGGACGACTTCTTCGACCTCAAGAAGAACGCGACCTACGGTCCTGAAATCCCCACCGAAGCTGGCCTGCCGGATGCGCCCTACTTGTTGGCCGTCTCCACGGTTCATCCTCATAAGAATTGGGAGCGACTGCTCGCAGCCTATGAGGCGGTCGGGAGGGAGGAAGAGGATCTACAGCTTGCCGTCGTAGGTCTTCCCGGCAAGTCTTGGGACGAGGTAAAGGCCATCATCGAAGCGAAGGGATTGAGCCAGAGAGTCCACTTGCTTGGCTGGCTGCCGCGTAAGACGTTGATCGGCCTGTTTAAGTATGCAGAGGCCCTCGTATTTCCTTCGACGTTTGAAGGCTTCGGCATGCCGGTACTTGAGGCGATGGCCGCTGGAGTTCCCATCGCCTGCTCAGACATCCCGCCGCTGCGCGAGCTGGCCGACGGCTGCGCGTCGTTCTTTGATCCGACATCGAGTGATGACATGGCCGCTGCAATACGGGGGCTACGGCGGGATGAATTCCAGCGCACGAAATTCGTCACGGCTGGTATCGAACGCGCCAAGAACTCCACCTGGCATCGAGCGGCCGAGCAGACGCTGGGCATCTTTCTAGAGGCTTCTCAACGATGAGCCAGAGCCGGTTCTGGTGGCTCGTGGTTGGCATCCTAGTTGTGACGGCTTTGGTCTACTCACCTGCCCTTTCGGCTCGGTACTACCTAGACGATCTATCGCTGTACTCGGATCCGGCGATGATGCCTGGTGGCGCGATTCGGGTATTGGACTTGGCACGAACGCGGACGCTAACCTACGCCAGCTTCTTGGCAACGTTTCGCGGAGGTGGTCAGAGTGCAGCGCTCGACCATGGCGTCAACTTGGCTCTGTTTCTGCTGCTGATTGCGTTGGCAGCCAGGCTCTATCGCAACTTGATCGGCGGTCGCGCCGCGCTCGCTGCTGTCGCTGTAGCCGCACTGCACCCGATTGCCACCGAGGCGACGATCTACGTTTTTGCCCGAGCGACTCTGCTAGCCGCGCTGTTCGCCATTGCTGCCTGGAGTGCCTGGGCCAACAAGCGCTACTGGCTGGCGACTTTGTTGGCGGCGTTCGCGATGGCAGCGAAGGAAGAGGCGGTTGTACTGCCCTTATTCATCATCGGTTTTGAGCTGATTTATCGGCGAACGCCTGTCCGCAGCCTCAAGACCCTCGCTGCCCCGCTTGGGATCATGGCAGCCTGTGGAGCGTTCTTCGCCGGAAGCGTCATCTATGCGGCGCAAGTCACGCCCGACTCCGGTGCACTCGTCGGGCTCGATGGCGTGACGTCCTTGAGCTACTTGCAGGCGCAAGGGCGAGCACTTTGGCTCTACGCGAAATTGCTGGTACTGCCCACGGGACTGAACTTTGATCACACTGTCGCGGTGAGTTCCGGTTTCGACCTGCTGGCGGCAACCGGGTGGCTGCTCATTGCGACTGCTGTCGCTGCCTGCTTCTTCTGGTCGAGTCGGTGGCCCATCCTTTTCTTACCCATTGGGGCCCTGATCTTTCTCGCACCCACTTCGACCATCGCGCCACTCGGCGACATCGCCGCAGAGCGACGAATGCTGCTGCCGCTGCTATGTCTCGCGCCTGTAGTCGGATATTTTGCGGACCGAGCGCTACCGGGACGTCGGCTTCTAAACGTGATTGCGGTCTTTGCGATTCTTCTTGGCGGACTCACCTACCAGCGCGCCTCGACATGGCAGGATGCCGAAGCGTTGTGGGGTGACACGGTTGCCAAGTCCCCGACAAAAGCGCGCCCGAAACTCCATCTCGCTGGCGCGTTGGCCGAACGTGGGGCGATCACTGACCCAGCTCGCGAGGCGCTCCTGCGCGAGGCGGTACTTGTTGAGCCCCGCTCGGCTGGCGCCTGGGGAGAGCTGGGCTTCTTCCTCTTGCAGCGACATCGTACAGCGGAAGCGACCGATGCGTGGCAGATGGCTCACGACCTGGCGCCGGATGATCCGACGTTGGCTGTGAACCTCGGCGTCGTGTTGGCGGATGCTGCCCAGCTCGACGAGGCCGAGGTCCTGTTCCGTGAAGTCCTCCAGCGAAGCCCTTGCCAATTCGACGCACGCAACAACCTGCTGTACGTGCTGCGGTCTCGCGGTGACTTAGAGGCGGTACGCGCACTCGCCCTTCCGCCCGAGGGTTGCGTCTTACCGGCAGGGCAGATGGAGGCCCTATCTCGCGCGGCCGGACTCTAACGTGGGATCGTCTATCTCTGTCGGCCTGGACCAGCGGCTCAGTGCTTGGGATAGGGAGCTCAGGTCGATGGGCTTGGTGAGATAGTCATTCATGCCTGCATCGAGACAGCGTGTCTTGTCGCCTTGCATGGCGTTTGCGGTCAGAGCCAGGATCGGCAAATTTCGTGTTGATTCTATCTCCCGGATCTTTCTGGTAGCCTCAAAGCCGTCCATCTCGGGCATCTGACAGTCCATCAGTACGACATCGAACTCGTCTGATCCAATCATGCTCAGCGCCTCAAGGCCATTCTCGACCGCCTTAGCCTCGCAACCTAGTTTCGAGAGCATTTTGAGCGCGACGCGCTGGTTGACAGGATTATCCTCCGCAACCAAAACTCGCAATCCTTCGAGGTAATCCCGCTGATTCTCGGCTTGACGAGCATCGTCGACAATCGGTTCCGGCTCGTGCTCTCCTGCCTTGCAGAGCGCATCATAGAGCCTCCCTCTCTTCAGCGGCGTCCTCACTCGGTCAAAAACCGCGACATCGCCTATCTCCGTGGGCATTTCTTGGGCTAGAGGGCCCGTTAGAATTACCGGGCAGTTCAGCATTTCAGCCAACGCGAAGCCCCTCGACTGCAGTTCGGCTTCGAGGTCGTCCAAAGCTGTCGCGTCCAAAAGGATGACGTCGTTGTCTTGACGTCTCAACTTCAAAGCGTCGGCGAAGTGACTGGGGTCGCCCAGCAACTCGACCGAACCGCCCCAGGACACCAGGTCAGACTCCAGTGATAGCCGCGCAGGTTCGTGCCGTTCCAGTCCCAAAATGCGCATACCGTGGAGATCGCGCCCAGCTACAGCGTCGTCATCTTCGTCACAACCTAGAAGAGCCGTGAACCAAAATTTGGAGCCCTCGCCGGGGGTCGACTCCACTCCGACGCGGCCACTCATGCCCTCGGCTAGTTGCTTGCAGATGGCTAGGCCGAGCCCGGTTCCACCAAACTTACGCGTCGTGCTCCCGTCAGCCTGGGTAAAAGGATTGAACAACGACGACAGCGTGTCACGAGGGATTCCGAATCCAGAATCACGGATGTTGAAGCGGAGCCGTACCGACCCCTCCTCCATCTCCAGCGCCGTGACCCGCAGCTCGACATCTCCACCGACTGTAAACTTCACTGCGTTGCTCAGTAGGTTCAGGAGGATCTGTCGTAGGCGCCCCGGGTCCCCCAATACCCGGGTGGGCGCCGCGGGGTCAATTGTGGTCGCCAACTTCGTGTGTTTGCTTCCAGCTGGCTCTGCGAACAAGCTCATCGCCTCCTCAACACACTCTTCCAAGTTGAAGACTACTGATTCGAAAACCAATTTCCCCGCCTCAATCTTCGAAAAATCGAGGATGTCGTTAATGATCATGAGCAGCGAGTTGGCGCTGAACCGGATCGTGCGCAGACACTCTCGCTGCTCGGCATCGAGTTTGCTGCCTTCGAGCAGCTCAGCCATCCCCACGATGCCGTTCATTGGCGTCCGAATCTCATGACTCATGTTGGCCAAGAACTCGCTCTTTAGTCGGGCGGACTCCAATGCTTCAGAACGCGCCGACTTGAGATCCACGGCTTGATCCAGTAGCTGTTGCGCCTGCTCCTCGACGCGGACACGCGCATCCTCAGCGTCCAACGCATAGCGATTGAGCTGCTGCTCGACTAGTTTTGGCCCCGTGATGTCTTGAAAGGCACCGAACAAACGGATCACCTTGCCATCCATCCAAAACGCCCGGCCCATAGAGCGTATCCAGATCTGCTCGCCGCCAGCGGTATCGAACGGTAGGTCGATGTCCCACGACTCCCCGTATTCGATGGCTCCCTCCAAAACGGCCCCTAGCGCCTTCTGGGCTACCCGAGGGTATGAGGCGACAAAGTCGTCGAGGCTAAGGTATTCGATGGCCCTCCAAAACGGCCCCTAGCGCCTTCTGGGCTACCCGAGGGTATGAGGCGACAAAGTCGTCGAGGCTAAGGCTGGCATCCCATTGTCTCTGGTGGATTCGACGCGCCTCCTTCGACCACACCGGGTTCATGCTCTTGACGTCCAACTCCCACCCACCGACTCGCGCGAGTTCGGCGGCAAATCTGCAGCTATCAGCGCAACCATCGTCGACACCAACTTTGGAAGCTATTGGGGAAGAGTTAGGACTCGGGCATTGGGATGAATATGGGCTAGTCGGCATCGGTATCTTGGGACTCGCACGTAGTCCGTCTAACGGTGTGAGGCGATGAGGTGAACTCTGGTGTCTCTCGTCCTATCGACCCAATCCGATTTATCTAGAGATGAGGGCCACAGGGACATTCACTGACTTCGCGGGGATCGGCCGCAAGCTTGCGGTAGAATGCCCGTGAAGTCTAGGAGAGTCCAAGCCATGTCCAAAATAGTTGCAGCGCTGTTTCTGTCTTCCATCCTGTTGGGGGCCCAGACCAAGAAGGTCGTCGTCATCAATCGAACTCCTGAGGTGATCGCCGATTGGCAGTCTGCGTCAGACAAGATCCGGCTCGTGCCGGTCACAGATGAGACCGTCATGGCCGAGATCGTGGACGCCGACGCCTATATTGGCAACATCACCCCCGCCATGGTTCGAGCAGGGAAGAATCTCAAATGGACGCAGACCACCAGTGCTGGGGTTGAGCGAGTGCTGCACCTAACAGGCTCCACCGCCCTACGCGACTCTGACATCATCCTGACCAACAATCAGATCGTCCAAGGTCCCGAGATCGCCGATCACGCCTTCGCCATGCTCTTGGCACACACTCGTGAGATCCCCAAGTGGCTCGGCAACAAGGATGAAGAGCTTTGGCGAGGTCGCCCCCACAACCTCATAGAACTCAAGGGCAAGAACGCACTGATCATCGGCATGGGTGGCATTGGCCAACAAATTACGGTCCGTGCCTGGGCGTTCGGCATGACGGTCGTCGGCGTCGATCCGGAAGACATTCCCTACTCGCCGATGGTGGACCATGTCATCAAACCGGATCAGATCAACAGCGAACTACCCCATGCCGATGTCGTATTCATGGCCGCTCCCCATACCCCGCAAAGCGAGAACATGATCGGACCCGAGCAGTTTGAGCTGATGAAGCGTGGCTCTTACTTTATTGCCGTCAGCCGCGGCAGCACGTATGATCTCGCGTCCCTGGTCAAGGCACTCGACTCTCAACGATTGGCAGGTGCTGGAGTCGATGTCGTGAATCCAGAGCCACTGCCGAAGGGGCATCCGTTGTGGCAGTTCGATAATGTCATCATCACGCCGCATGTCGCTGGACGGTCTGATGTCGATCAGAGTCGAATGCTTGGAACCGTGAAAGAAAACCTGCGGCGGTTTGGAGAAGGCTTGCCTTTGATCAATGTAGTCGATAAGCAAAAAGGCTGGTAAGCACGCCGTCGAACCACGGCACGAACAGTTTCTAGGAGAATATGGCCACATCTGCCGAAGCTCAGGTGCAACGCTTTCTTCACGGGTTGGAGCGCCGCAACCCGGGCGAGCATGAGTTTCATCAAGCCGTCGAGGAGTTCATTCAGGTTGTAATCCCTTTCACGCTAGACAACCCGAAGTATCAACAAGACGCCATCCTTGAACGCATGACCGAGCCAGACCGAGTCATCATCTTCAGGGTTACCTGGGAGGATGATGCAGGCAATATTCGTGTTAATCGAGCCTGGCGGGTGCAGTTCAACAACTCGATTGGGCCGTACAAGGGTGGAATGCGGTTCCACCGTGACGTTAGCCTCAGCGTGCTTAAGTTCCTGGGCTTTGAACAGGTCTTCAAGAACAGCCTCACGACCCTACCCATGGGCGGAGCAAAGGGGGGTTCAAACTTCAACCCCAAAGACAAGAGTCCACGGGAGGTGATGAGGTTCTGCCAGTCGCTAATGGTGGAACTGCATCGCCACATCGGGGAGGACACCGACGTTCCGGCGGGTGACATCGGCGTCGGTTCGCGGGAGATCAGCTATATGTTCGGCATGTATAAGCGGCTCAACAACCGCTTCGCTGGCATCTTGACTGGCAAAGGGCTTGCCTTCGGTGGAAGTGCTGTCCGGACCGAGGCGACAGGCTACGGGGCAGTGTACTTTTTGCAGCAGATGCTCGCCCACCAGTCGGATGGAGTTCGAGGCAAGACGGCGGTCGTATCTGGTTCGGGGAATGTCGCGCTCTACGCCATGGAGAAGCTGATCGACCTTGGTGCGACCGTGTTGACGGCGTCAGACTCAAGCGGTTTCATCCATGACCCGAACGGAATCGACGCAGGAAAGCTCGCCTGGCTGAAGACCCTCAAGGAAGTTCGTCGCGGGCGCATCGAAGAGTATGCGGAGGAGTTCGGTTGCGAGTACCATGCTGGCCAGCGCCCTTGGCAGGTCCCTTGTGACTTCGCGTTGCCTTGCGCCACGCAAAACGAACTCAACGCCGATGACGCCGACGCCCTCATCAACAACGGCGTGATCGCAGTCGTTGAGGGGGCCAACATGCCTGCGGAGGCCGGGGCCATTCAACGGTTCAATGACGCCAAGGTGCTATTCGCTCCCGGCAAGGCGGCCAACGCTGGAGGTGTTGCCGTTTCGGGCCTGGAACAGAGCCAGAACGCTCTCCGCATCTCCTGGTCCCATGAAGAAGTCAACGAGCGCCTTGAGGGTATCGTCAAAAAGATTCACCAGAAGTGCGTCCTCCATGGGGCGGAGAACGGACATGTGAACTATGTGAAAGGGGCTAATATCGCCGGCTTCATCAAGGTCGCCGACGCCATGCTTGCCTACGGCGCCGTCTAACCGTGGCCGAGGTACATCAGCCAGGAGATGCCAACAATCGCGGCCACGAAACAGCCGAAGACGTAGCCAGCGTAGTGCAGTCGCTCGCGGTCTGAATCGCGGCCAATAACACCCATTACGATTGCGGTGAAAAAGGCGAACAGTAGTGCCGCTTGGAGATGAGACAGCGCGAGAAACATCAGGACTTCTCTCCGATTGCAATCTCGTAGGCATCAACCATTGCGAGGATGTTCAGAAGACCGGCACAGACCAAGAATTTGGTGCCGTAGTCAGCGACCGGCGACGCCAGTATCGGTTGCGAATAACCCAACCACGTAGCGAAGAAATAGAGCAGGCCGGTGGCAAGATCACCGATGTAGCCGCCGTAGTTGACTATGGTGGTGAAGAGGTCCCCTGACTCGGGAACAAACATCCGACCTCGCATCATCAGACCGAAGACGAACATCCCCGCCACCGCAAATAGCAGTAAGGCGCCATGGTTTCGGCGATTGAGATAGAAGTGGCCACCGCCTGGCACGAGCCAACCCAGCAAGACGGGCGTGAGCCATTTCTGGAGTGGCGGGCGTGCGGCCTTCTGGACGTTCTTGATTTTCTTGTCAGCCATTCGCGTTCGATTTCATCGTACCAGCAGGCCACAGGCCGTGGCAGTCGCGTGACTATTCCCGAGGGGAAGTCGGGGCCACGGTTTCCCGGTAAACCAGGTCTTGCTTCGGCTCAGTTTCCAGTCGGATACGAAAGTCGACCCCTTCATTCACCGGCTCGTCTAGGTGAACTGAATAGTGGTTTGCGATACGGCTCCAGGCCTGATCAATCAACGACTGCACCTCGGAGAGCCCTCTGACGAAGTAGGCCGCACCAGCCGTCTCCTCCGCGAAACGACGAATACCGTTCTGATAGGCAACATCCAGCTCGCCGCTACGCTCTTGTAGATGCACGAAAAACAACGGTGCGCCGTAGGAGCCAAGTGATGCAGTCAACATCGTGACTCGCTCCTGAATCACTCGATCTCGGAAGCGTCGGCTCAGGTCACCTCGATCGCTCGGATTCACCACAGTCGCACTGTAGTCGCCTCGGTAATCAGTGATCGAACCGTCCGTTACAAACAGCACCGCCACCCTCACGTGCGCCTGCGCCAGTATCGATTGAGCGATCGAAGCAGCGGGCGTGAGGGCATCTAACAAACCTGGAGTGCCGGACACAGACAGGCTGTTGAGCCGTTCGCGTAGAAGTTCCTGGTCACTGGTCGGGTCTTCTGCCACTACCAGGCCGTCCTGGGCTTCAAGCAAAGCCACGCGCCACTCCGTCGGCATGGATTCGATGTGCCGAGCGATCGCGGAACGTGCAGCGTCGATCCGGCTCAGGTCGCCAACTGTGTCCATCACTAAGATGACGATCAGTGGTTCACCAGGCTGCTGCAACTCCAGTACCGGCGATTTTTGTCCGTCGATCCACGCCCGGATTTGAGTCGCGTCTAGCTGCGCCGTCGACCCGCCAGACGCCGGAGCGAGCCAGAGAGGGATCCGAAGCTCTGACGAACCGATATTGGCCGCAAGCCCGAGGAGAACCAGCGTTTGAACAATCAGTTTCATCGGAAATCAGAAGTTGTATCGGGCACCCAACTGCATCACGCGCCCGCCGGTTGAACCGATGATGCGCCCCGCGTTGAGGTTCGGGGCATTGCTGGTACCAATCTGTGCGTCGGGGTCGTTCCAGTTCGCATGATTGATGAAGTTGAAGGTTTGAAATAGTAACTCGACACTTTGTTCTGACGAGAGAGGGACCCTTTTCGATACGGCCAGGTCGTGATTCTGCCAGCTTGGATTCGAAAGGCTTGGATAGGTTCGCGCGGCATTGCCCAGCTCGAAGTCCGCCGGGTTTGAAAATGCAGCGGGATTGAACCACATCTCTGGCCCAGGAGACTCGACGGCGGGATCCACACCTGCCACCGTATTGACCCGCAAGTAGGGGACGACACCACCTGTATTATTGAACTGCGGACTCAGCATGATCGGGTCGCCACTGCGCCACGATGTAAACCCACTTACCGACCAACCGCCGAGCACCTTGCCGACGATCCCACTCCCTCCGAGCAGCGAACTTCCCTGCCCTATCGGAATCTCGTATAGGTAACTCAGAGAGACCGCGTGCGGGCGTCTGCCACGAGAATACGCCCATTCAGCTTGGCGATTGTCAGGATCTTGAGCGCCAGAAGAGTAGTTGTCATAGCTTCGGCGGTAACGGTATGACGCATCGAAGGTCAGGCCACTCGTCATCCGCTTTTCTAGACTGACCTCGCCGCTCTCCGACCGGTACTTGCCCATCGGATACTGGCCGTTGGACATCAGTTGTTGGAACTGTGGATACGGACGCAACTGGCTTCTGAAAGCTTCATCGTTTAGCTGATCCCTGTATGCCAAAGCGTCCGTTGAGACCCGGTTGATTCCGGCGACCCCATCGCTAGCCAACATGCCCGCGCCTTTATCAAATCGTCCGTTGGCACGCAGTATCAGTCCACTTGGAAGCCGTTGCTCTACGGAGAACGTAGCGGACGAGACCTGAGGCTGTCTTGCGGTGGATGGAACCAGGTCCGCATCCATGCCATTCGCGGCAGACGCATCTAGGTTCGGTAGCGAGGTGTCTAACGGTTCAAACCCATCGCTAAGGACCACTGCAGGGGCCAGCTGTGTGTTGGGCGAAACCGGCTGCCTCACCGCACTGAAACCCTGAGTGCCAAAGGCTCCCGATCGCAACCGGACACCGTAACCGTATCGCCTAACCGACGCTCGAACCACTGTTTCCCTATCCGTGGTCGGGCTCCAAGAGATTCCCAGATACGGCTCAATACTCACTCGAACCGGTTGGAAGCCCCTGCCGTAGCCGTCACGGTTCGCAAATACGAGGGCACCCGGCAAGCCGTTCTCTGAATTGATCTGATCGAGATCAATCGTCGACCGGCGATCATACTTCTCGACGTGAGGAGTCTCAACGTCCACACGCAGATTCACAGTCGCAGTTAGGTTGCGCGTCAACTCGATCTGGTCGCGTAAGTTGCCGTATGTCGTCGTGCGCCGCAGATACGAGGGCTGAGGTTGATCCGTCACCACGGCGGTTGACGCCAATCCCAGCAGATAGCTTGCGTAGGAACTCCCGGTGTTCGTCACGCCCGGAAGTCCCGTCAACTCGTCATCGAATCCCAGATCCCCAGACGGAGCGTCCAGTTCCAACGTGTTGAGTTGGACACGAGTCACACCTCCCGAGAATGCCAGCTGATGATCGCCCCTGTGAAGAGACAATAATTGCCGAAACTGGAAATAGTTGTGCGCGTTCCTGTGGTGCCGTCCGCGAGATGCACCCATCCCGTAGAAGTGGTTGAAACGCAGCATCGGGAAGACCGAACCGTTCACTCCGTCAAGCCCAAGCTCTTGGGGCAAGTTGCGACCGTCACTCGCTGCCGTCGTCTCAACAACACTTGAGTAGGCCCGAAACGATGACTCATACACCGCGTTCGGAGAGACAGCAAAGGTTTCCGTGACGGTCACATGGCGGTCCAAGAAATCCCGATCCGGGCGCCCCGGATTGGCAATCGTGTCGTAGATTCGGGGTTCTCCAATGAAGCCCCGCGACCGGGCCATGTCGACCGTTACCTTGTGCCGATCACCAACACTCTGATCCACGCGTGAGACGAAGCCTGCGGGCCGGTTCGTAGCTACTGGGTTGGTGAAGTAGTTGTTGGTTAGAAACGGACCAATGTTCGTGTTCGGCTGCGGATAGTGCTCTGCCATGGCGAGCGCTGTCCGATCGAGCCTGGTTGGTGAGATGAGGTTATTCGGGAAAGGATCGCGTTCGTATTCGAGGTTCGTTTCCGACACGTTGGCGGTAGGGTCGTACGCCGGGTTCGGGCGGGTCGAACTGGGATCGTAGATCAATATCGGGTTGCCCGCTGAATCAACCAAATCCGAAAAATCACCGAGCCGTTGCCCAATAGACGGTAGCGTCCGCAAATACGAGCGTCCAACCTTCTCTCTCGTAGCCTCGTACGAAAACGTAAAGAACGTACTGCGGCGACCGTCATACAACTTCGGCAGGACGACAGGACCGCTCAGGCTAAAGCCGTACTGGTTTCTGCGGAGGAGGTTCTGATCGCCGCCATTCTGCACAATCTCGTGCGGCGTGGCATCCAGGGCGTCGTTGCGTAGGTATTCGTAGACCCTTCCATGCCAGAGGGACCCGGACGACACCGACGACCGCCGCACGCCAGCCGAATCGATACGAAGACCCTGCTGTGCCGTGGTTCTGCGAAAAACCGTAATGGCCTGTTCGATGGCCTCGTTCGCCTCGGAGGCATCCTTGTTTTCAGAGGCACCCGACTTCGGCGATTCGTCGGCTTCACCCGCCCGATAGCCGCCAGCGCTCCCCTGACCCGAGGTGGTTGCCTGTGGCTGTGGCTTCGGCTCGGGTAGCCCATCCGCGCCATCCAGGATCGACCCAACGTTAAGTACTGCCAGCACTACGGTAGCGGCGATAAAGCGCATCCCTATTATCCTAACCAGAGATGACCCGATCTGCCTAGCTTTCGGTGCCAATTAGTACAATCTCCCGCTGAATCTCGCCCGTGGCCACGGCACCGTCGCTCGAAACGTAGCAATCGAACTCGCTGCGAACACCAAACGCATCCAAATAGACGCCGGGTTCTATGGAAAAACAGGTGCCGGGGATGATCGGTCGCTCATCGTGGGTTTCTAGGTTGTCCATGTTGGCACCATTGCCGTGGACCTCTTCTCCGATTGAATGCCCTGTCCGGTGTGGAAAGAAATCGCCGTATCCTTCATCGGTGATGACCGCGCGTACGGCGTCGTCGACTTCGAACCCACCAATCGTACGCCCCTCGCGCATTGCACTATCGACCAAGGCAAGCCCAGCGTCGCGGGCGTCACGTACTACATCGAACACCAGTTCGATATCGCCGCGAACCTCCGTGCCACAGTAGCCTGTCCAGGTCACGTCGTAGTAGACGGATTCGGGCTGGTTCAGTTTGGCCCACAGGTCGATGAGGACGAAATCGCCGCTGAAGATTGGCGACGAGGCTTCCGCCGTCGGCCCATAGTGTGGGTTGCTGCTGTTGGCGTTGGCTGCCACGATCGGTCCGTCATTCGACACCAAGCCGTCCCGCGCAAAGCGAGCCCTAATGAACTCAGCCACTTGCCATTCGGTGACCTCTTCTCCCGCCTTGAGTCGTTCACCGATGAGCTTGAATGCGTCGGCTCGGATCGCGTCGACGAGCACGCCAGCTTGCTTGTGCTGGGTGAGCTGTTCGTCGGTCCAGCGGGCCTCGAAGAATTGCACGAGTGAACCAGAACTGACGACCTCTTTACCGAGACTACGGACCAGTTCGATCGTGCCTCCATCCACCAACGAAATGTAGGGAATCATGCAGTTCTCCGAGTACTGCATGGCGATACGGTGGGCACCGTTGATCAGGCGATCCAGAGCGCCGCGTTGTTCTTTCCAACTGGAGTAGGTCCGCTTGTTGCCAGGAAGGGGGTCGAGGCACCAAGGCTCAATGACGTGGACGAGTTTTAGCGGGTCGCCCTCGGCGGGGATCCAGTAATACCAGCGCCGGGAGACGTGACCGTCGGCGGGTAGACCGAGTACGCGGTAAGCGATGGGATCGCGGTGGTGATGGTCAAAGAACAGCCATCCGTCGAGGCCCTCTTCGCGCAACTGTGCTTGTATTTCGGGAAGATTCATTTGCTCGCTTCTGCTAGGCGGCTTCGGCCTGTTCAGGCGTCAGACCCGCTACTTCAAACGTTTTAGAGCGGCTCTTCGCGCCCCGCACCAACTCTATGTCTCGCTTCGGCTTACGGAGCAGCTTGGACAAGAAGGCGATGCACGCCTTGTTCGCTCGACCCTCGATAGGAGGCGAAGTAATCGCCACCTTCCACTCACCGCCAATCTTGCCGATGACGGCCTCACGCGAAGCGCCGGGCTGAACTCTCAACGTGACTCGACCCATCTCGGCAATCGTCCAATTGTAGCCAAGCTGGGTCCAATTCAGTCAGCTGCCATGCGGGAATACTAGGACTATCGGTGTACGATCAGGAGACCCAACGGACTATAGCCTCTGCCGGTTCCAGATGTTATGGTTCGTCTAGTTGTGACCTCTCAATAGGTTGTTCATTCGGTCCCGGACCAGGGAAGCTGGAGTTATCCCACAACAGCAACCTTGGAGAGACCGAATGAACATCCACAAGAATGCACGATTGACGCCTTATTTGCGAGTGCGGATCGTCGAGCGCGTCCTCGCCAAGCAGCAGACGCCACGGGACGCCGCGGCGGCCTGTGGCGTCTCACTGAGAACCATCCACAAGTGGCTGGCGCGCTATCGCAGCGAGGGTGTCGCCGGTTTGCACGATCGTTCCTCGCGACCGCACCGCAGCCCGCGACGGACCTCTCGGGCGCTGGTCGAGCGCGTCATTTCTCTGCGCCGCCAGCGTTGGACCGGCCGACACATCGCCCAGGCTGTCGGCCTCTCGCCCGCTACCATCAGCCGCATCTTGCGCCGCGCCGGCCTGAACCGTATCCGCGATCTCGAACCTGCTCGGCCCCTGCGCCGCTACGAACATGCCGCCCCCGGCGATCTGCTGCATCTCGACATCAAGAAGCTCGGCCGCTTCCTCCGCGCCGGTCATCGCGTTACCGGAGATCGCTCTCGGGCCAGTCGCGGCGCTGGCTGGGAGTTCGTGCATGTCGCTATTGACGACAACTCCCGCCTCGCCTTCTCTCAGATCCTGCCCGATGAACGCAGCCACTCCGCGGTGGCTTTCCTCGACGCCGCGGTCGGTTACTACCGCTCCCTCGGCGTCCCCATTCGTCGTTTGCTCACCGACAACGGCTCTTGCTATCGCTCGCGCCTCTTCCGCGATGCTTGCCGTCGTCTCGGCATCCGCCACCGCTTTACCCGTCCTTACACGCCGCGCACCAACGGCAAGGCCGAACGCTTCATCCAGACCGCTCTGAGAGAATGGGCTTACGCTCGCTCCTACTCCTCATCCCAGCAGCGCGCCGCTCATCTGTTACCCTGGCTCCACCATTACAACTGGCATCGCCCCCACGCCAGCCTCCACTACCTTCCCCCTTTCTCCAGACTCCTGATTCCCATGAACAACCTCTTGAGGCTCCACAACTAGCAGTCTTGTGTGCTGAGGTCGATGTTTCGGCCAGTTCGATTTGCAGCGATGCTGCCGATGTGAGTACAGGCACCGGATGTTTCGTCCTAGGACTAATTGCGATGCACATTTGCCGTTCGATTTTTTTGATCCGATCCTTCGCCGTCCTTCTCGGCTTCGGAGTTTGCGCCGCCGTCGCTTGGGCTCAGCCAGCGGGAGACTCCTACATCGTCACGTTCCGGGATTCGACGCCGCAGGCTGATCGCGCCGCGGCGGTTCGTGCGGCTGGGGCGCGAGTACGCTTTAACTACTCCATTATCAACGCCGCCGCCGTTACCGTTCCAAACGCCAACGCTTTGGCGGCGCTCGGACGGAACCCCCGCGTCCTACGCATCACGCGGGACTTGCCGGTGCGTGCGATCGTCAACGCCAACAAGCGAGGAGGTAACGGTGGAGGCCCCAACGGCGGAGGGGGAGGCGGCGGTGGGAGCAGTCAGATTATTCCAGACGGCGTCGATCGCCTGGGAACTCGGCCCAGCAGATCTGATGGCTCCGGCGTCATTGATGGCTCCGACGTCGGCATCCTGATCGGCGACACCGGCCTCGATTGGAACCACGCCGACCTAAATATCGCAACGACTTTCTTCGACGCATTCGAGGGAAGCTGCCAGGACGGCAATGGCCATGGCACCCACGTGGCCGGAACCGCCGCCGCGAAAGACAACAAAATCGACGTGATTGGGGTAGCCCCAGGAGCCACACTCTACTGCGGCAAGGCCCTCGACGACAGTGGCAGCGGCCACGACTCAACGGTGATTGCGGTTCTAGAGTTTGCGTTGGCCCATCACGATGAAATTCAGGTCGTCAATCTGAGTCTCGGTCGAAAGAAGTCGACAGCCGCCGAATACCAGCCTTTGCTCGACGCATTAAAGAACCTCTACGACGTAGAAATCATCGTAGTCACCTCGGCAGGGAACGACCCCTATGCAGAGGTCTCCGATATGTTGCCCTCAGGTTCGCCACACGTGATCGCGGTGGCTAGCACTACCGCCAAGGACGGCAACAATAGGTGCCGGCGCCTCTCGTCGCCGATTCTTAAGGACACGGCTTCCTATTTCACGACGGACGGCGTGTACACGGAGGGATTCGGCGGCGTAACCATTTCCGCCCCCGGTGAGACCAGCGAGGACGTAAACCGGGGATGCTTCATCAAGAGCAACGGCATACTGTCGTTGGCAGTCGGCGGAGGGACGACCGACAAGATCCAAGGCTCGCCAGCGTCCGGGACCAGCATGGCCTCTCCGCACGTCGCGGGCGTCGCCGCGCTCTATCTTGATAGCCTCACCAGTGCACCACCAACTACGGGCTTGAATATCGTCGATTTGTTCAGGATGTCCCTTTGGCGCAACGCCGATCGCTACCCCGACCAAGCACCCCTGGATTCTCCATCGTCGGCCTACGACTATGACGGGGAGCGTGAAGGGATTGCCCAGGTTCCGTAGCTCTAGTTTGGTTGCTAAGTAGCGGAGCGTAGTGATACAACCGCCAAGCAACCATTTACTTTTAAGCAGGATCTCTCTAAGTCCCCGGCGCGTTGTAGAAGAACTCTTCTTGGGCGATCTTGCCGTCTTTGACGGTGTAGAGGGCCATTTCGGTCATCTGCATGCGGTTGCCGGTTGGTTTGAAGGTCACGTCGAACTTAAACTGCACGGCGAACTGCTCTTCGCTGACAAATGGGCCTTCGACACTTGCGCCGTGGACCTCGTGGCTGTCGACCCACCACTGGTTTTTTCCGTGGATGGCTTCGATGCCTTCTTGGCGCTTCGGTGAGGTCGGCGACTCTACTGGTTCGATGCTGACGATGTCGTCGGCGTAATGCTTGTCGATGACGGCGGTGAACTGCCCTTGGCGACAAAGGTTCACCAAGTCGTTGGCAATTTCAGAAACGGTCGGCATAGATCTTTCTCCTAAACTTCGAACGCCCTCCGAATCTGGCCGACTGCCCATTCCAGCTCTTCTCGCTTGACGACCAGAGGCGGCGCGATTCGAATCACGAAGTCGTGCGTCTCTTTGCACAGCAGGCCGAGCGTCTGCAGACGCTCACAGTAGCTGCGTGCCTTTACGTTTAACTCCATTCCAACCAGTAATCCTAGGCCGCGAATTTCTTTGATGTCTGGATGCTCGATCTGGCGTAACTCATCTGCAAACCAGGCACCGAGTTCGGCTGACTTTTCTACTAGCGACTCCTCTTTCAACACGTTCAACGCCGCCCGTGCGACCGCGCAACCAAGCGGGTTTCCACCATAGGTCGAGCCGTGGCTACCTGGCGCGAATACATCCATCACTTCGCTACGAGCCACGAGCGCGGACACGGGGTAGAACCCACCCGAGAGTGCCTTGCCCAAGATAAACGCATCGGGCTTAACTCCGTCGTGATCGGCGCACATGAGCTTGCCGGTCCGACCGAGGCCTGTTTGGATTTCGTCGAGAATGAGCAGAACGTTATGGCGACGGCAGACTTCTTCGGCAGCCTTCAGATAGCCCTTCGGCGGGATGTTGATGCCCGCTTCGCATTGGATCGGCTCGACCAAGAAGGCGCAGGTGTTGGGACCAATGGCCGTCTCAAGTGCGTCGGCGTCGCCAAACCGGATCATCTTGAAGCCTGGTGTGAATGGCCCAAAATCGTCGCGGCTCAGTTCGTCCGATGAGAAGCCGACAATGGTGGTCGTGCGCCCGTGGAAGTTGTTCTCACAGACGATGATCTCGGCTTGGTCTTTCGCGATGCCCTTGTTCTTGTAACCCCAGGCGCGAGCCGCCTTGATAGCGGTCTCGACAGCCTCGGCACCGGTATTCATGGGTAGGACTCGATCGAGCCCACAGAGCTCCGCCAACTGCTTGTAGAAGAGCGGCAACTGGTCGTTGCGGAAAGCGCGGGAGGTCAGTGTTACCAGAGCGGCTTGCTCCTTCAGCGCGGCCAGAATCTTTGGGTGGCAATGGCCTTGATTGACGGCAGAATAGGCGCTCAGGCAGTCAAGATAGCGATCACCCTCGACGCTGTAGACCCAAGGACCTTCGGCACGATGCACGACGACGTCTAGCGGATGGTAATTGTGCGCACCCCATTCGTCTTCCAAAGCTAGTAGGTGTTCGGTCTCGCTTTGCGTCGTCTGCCCCATCTCACCGGTCTCCATTGGCCTTCAGTGTCGCAGGGGCTCTGCCAAGTGGGCAACAAAGTACGGGACTCTGGCACATGAATCGGAGTATGATAAGCCGCGAAATCCCCCATGCCCGATCCTTCGAAAGAAACGGTGATTATGAGCGGGCTGGCAGGCGTGGCCCTCGTCGGCGACCAAGAACAGCCCAAGATAGGTGCCCTCGCACCGCGCAATTTTGGTGCTGCTCAGCTGGGCTCCGACTCCGGGGTCTTCCTAAGAAAGACCCCGATCGGCACCGTGATCGAAGCCGAGACCGCGAATCACCGCTATCGACTCGTACACGTCGACAAGGGAAGCGCTGAAATTAGCGGGCATCCGAGATATTGCCCCGAGCCGGTCCTGGTCGAGCTACGAGGTACACGCTGGCTCGACAAGCCCCTAGACGACTGCTACCTGGCTCCCGGGATGAAACTCCAGTTCGTAGACCGGACCGGTCGGAGTGTGCTGACGTCCCGCATACGCTCGATACGGGTTCTGACGGAACCGTAATTAGATACAACACCAGGAAAAATCATGTTGAAGACACTCTCATGCCTTTCGCTTGTCGCCCTGATCGCAGCGTTGGGGCTAGCACCAATTGCGACCGCCGAACCAGCCGACACTCGCGCCCCCGTCATGCGAGACCGTAATACTGCCCGCCAAGCCGTGGGCCTACTACGTGCCGCTTACGAGACGGCTGTTGAGGCTGGCGATGCCGCCGCCGTAGCTGCGCTGTATACCGAAGACGCCGTTCTGATGCCAGCTATGGGTGGGCGATTCGAGGGACGTGAGGAAATCCAAGCGAGCTATCAAGCTACCTTCGATCAAGGAGAGATTGAGTTCAGCGCGGAGCCTCGGTCGTTCGAGATCGATACGGAGTTCGCTGTAGAGGACGGAGCTGTGACGTTTTCACTTGCGCCGGAAGGTGGTGAGCGGCAGGTTGTCCACGTCGAGTACCTCGTCATCGCTAAAGTGATCGACGGCGAACTGAAGATCTTTCGGATGATGAGTAAACCGAAGGTGCCCGCGCCCTAGTCCGCCTCAGCGCGTCGACTGATCTTCTGGAAAGCTGGAGAGAAACCTGGCTCTGGAAGCCGTGAAGGAATCGGCGCAGGGGGATCGATAAGCGAAGAGAAGTGTTGTTGAGAGCGAATCGGGAGTGACAGAGCAGCGGAACGACGGCGAGCAGGTCGCCGCCTCAGTCGATGGGCGGAGGCATCGACCGGCCTTCGGGGCGTTTTCTTACGCTTCGAGCAGTTGCGGAGCGAGTTGGAAAGCCCGTTGCAGGTTATGGGTCAATGCCGCCGACAAGGCTTCGCACTGTACCTTCTTTCGACCTCGTGTCGCGAAGCGGCGCAGGCCTAACTTCTGCTTGATCCAAGCGTTTGCAAACTCGACCAACGGACCCCTTCGACCGTAAATACGTTGCGCCTCTGGGGTCGCCATCTTACGATCAAACGCTTCTACTGCCCGGTGTACTTGTTGCCAACTCACCGACCGCCCAAGACGTTTGATCTGCAGTCGCGGACAACATTGCATCCGCACCGGACACACTCGACAGTCCTCGCCGCAGGCGGTCCACTGCAGCAGTCGGCGACCACCCGTCAGTTCGCTCTTGCCGCGAAACGCGAGGCGCTTGCCCTCGGGACAAACCATCTCATTCGCTGCTTCGTCGTAGTCGAAACAGTCCAAACGATACTCCGGTTCGCAACCGCCAGTACCTCCCAACGTCACTGACGAACGACCGGTCATCGTGCCGTAAAAGTCGATGCCGCGCTCATCCATCGCCACGACCGAAACATGGTTTGTGTAACCGCCGTCCGCTAACGCCTGCCGCGGATAACGGTCCCAGCTGTTGTTGAGTCGCTCCATCGCGGGGAGCAACTGCACTGCGTCTTGCGGGTCGCTGATCGCCTCGATATCGACGATCAGTCCGTGCGCCCCATCGGCGGCAACTTGCACGTTGTAGGCCGGCCGAGACCGCCGTCGCCATTGCGCATGAAGCGTGCTGTCGGGTCGGTTGTCGAAGCCTGTGGCTGCTTCCGCTTGTCGCCTTTCTTCGACGCTCGCAAGCGCTCGATCTCGGCTTGTGCCTCTTCGATGCGCTGCTCCCGTTCGCGGGCGGCACACTTGTGAGCGGCATGTTGCCGCTTGGTGGTTTGCTCGTCGGCTTCTTCGCGTTCGAGTTCTTCGATGTGTCGGCGTGCCGCCGCTAAATAAGTACGCACCCCGTCGCTGCGACGGAAGCTCTTGCACCCCGCATCGGCACGAATCTTGGTGCCATCGACAGCGACGCAATCAAGCGTGATCAACCCGCTCTTGGCCAGCATCCCGAGCACTTGAACGAACAGCTCGCGCAGTGCTTCGCCGTGCGAAACGCGGAAGTCCGACAAGGTGTGATGGTTGATCGGACGCAGTGCGGTGAGCCACTCCAGTCCGCGCTCGTGCTCCATCTGACGGGCGATCTCACGCGCCGAGTGCAGCCGTTTTGAGTAGGCGTAGATCCAGACCGAAACCAGCAGGTGCGGCGAATGCGCGCTGCGCCCCGCAACTCCCTCGACCGCACGAACCTCGGTTTCAAAGCCGCTCAAGTCGAGACTCTCCACCACCCGCCAGATCTTGCGCGCTGGGTGATCTTCGTCGACTAAATGTTCCAGGTCCAGCGGACGTAATACGTGCTGGTTGCGGTTGAGAGGCAGATAGCGAGCCGCAGGGCGTTCCGACATGCCCTATTATCGCCAAGTAATTGGTTCAGTAGAGTATCGGAAGATTATTTATTCACAGCTTCAGGTGCCCGGTTTCTTGCTGGGTCGACACTGACAGGGCCGCACTTTGAAGCGCGCGGGTGGAGGCGCGTGGCGCGTTGTTCTTCTGCCTCGTCCCGGGGCTTGCGCCGCCGGGCTAACGATATGCCACCCCGCTGGGGCTCAGGACGCTGACACGATTACGCGAGCCAGTCCCTGGTGGCAGCAGTTGTCCGGCCAAGGCCTCTGTGCCGGAGGGGATTGTGATTCACTCGCGCCGTGATGTCGTCACCCTAGAAGGCTCCTCGCCGCTGTTCGTAGTGGGTCGGCTTGCGCAGTGAGTCCCCACCGGAGCTAATCCAGTCCGCGGTCTGTTCGATCATGCTCTTGAGCGACGTCTCGGGATCTCCGAACGTCTGCGTGCATCGGTCGATGTTGACTAGCAGCGCCGTCGGCGCTTCGGTGTTCTTGAATACCGGTCGCAATCCCAGGATAATGGCCAGCTGCTCGGCGGTCTCGCGGATGGAGATCACCGGACCCGACAGGTTGAAGATCGCCGGTGGACTCGAAGCCGTCTCAAGCGCCCGAAAGATCGTCGAGTTCGCATCGCGCTGCCAGATTACGTTGGCGTGTCCGGTGGTGAGATCGATTGCCGTGCCGGCGACAAGTTGCTCTGCGATGTCCCTCAACACGCCGTATCGAAGATCGATCGCATAACTCAACCGCAAGATGGACGCCTTCGTTCCTAACTGCGACGAAAAGTACTCGAACATGCGCTCCCGTCCGACCGCCGTTTGGGCATACTCGCCTACGGGGTCGAGTCCGTCCAATTCCCTGGATCCCCGCTCGCCGACCGGTGTGAAAGGGTACACGTTCGCCGTCGACACGACAACTACACGAGAGTCTCGGAATTGCTCCGCCGCGATCGAGGGGGCGTATACGTTCGTCGCCCAAGTCAAGTGCGGTGCGGTCGAAGACCCGAATTTCCTGCCAACCAAATAGAGTACGTTTGGGCAATCGGGAATCCGCGAGATCGATTTGCGGCTGGTTGCATCACAAACGACGGTTCGGATCCCCTCCGCCTCCAGCGCCTGCCGCGAAGCGCCGTCCGAGAATCGCGATGCAGCGTAGACCGTCCTCTCGACTCCGGCCTCGTCTGATGCTCTGCGCACCAGCCTCGCCAGGGTAGGGCCCATCTTGCCGCCGGCGCCGAGTATGAGTACGTCGCCCGCGATTCGCGCGGCTGCGGCAACGTCGACTGGAGATGGTCGGCTCAGAATCTCGTCTGCGTCGCCCATGTTTCGAATCGAATCTTCCATCCTCGTCGCCCCTGACCTTAGCCCAACTGCCTTCGTGGCGCCTCGCCCACGCTGATCAACCGTACTCGAAGCCAGCGATGGCAAACTGCTTCTCATACTTTGGAGCCAGCGTCGCAGCTCTGGCGTCAAGCCGCATTGCCATGCGCCGAAGGCGTCGCAATGAGCGGAAACCAAGGCTTGCAGCCAGTGCCATCGCCGCTGCGTTCTCGCCTGGCACATCCCAATAGATCTGCTGGTCGGCGCAGGAATCGATCCCGAGGCCGATCAGCTCCCTTGCGGCCTGGGCGTCCTCTGCCACACAGGGACCGATATAGGCGGCCATGGTACCCGGCCTGGTCAGGACGTATCCGTTGACCGTGCAGGAGTGCGTCGCGCCTTGCAATGCAGCGAGCTGCCGAAGCAATCGGCTGCGGCCGCAGCCGAAGGCAATTCGATCCAACATTTCCAGTCCGTCCAACGCTGTCACTGGCTGACAGACCGAGTCGTCTGTTCTCTCGCGGTTCACCGCCGGATCGTGCGACGCCAGAACCCAGCGTTCAATAATGCAGTCATCCTGAAAACCAAGACTCTCATAGAGCGGAGCACCGAGATCGGTCGCGTCAAGTTTCACCACGCCAATACGTCGCTGCCTTAGCCAGGCCAAGGCGTGCTGGACCAGAGCCCGACCGATACCCTGACGCCGAACCTGGGGAGAGACCAAGACCATGCCGATCCATGCGAGTTCCCGCCCATAGCAGATTGCCGTGGTCGATCCCACGACGTTGCCGTCCATCTCGCAGACCCAGGCCCCATCGGGTTCCACCATGAGCGGAACCGTCCAGTCGTGGGTCGTTTGGTTCCACCCCGCGGTTGCCGCTAGTTCTTGGCCCGCTGCGATGTCACTCTTGGTCATTCCTCGGATGACCAGCCTTCCCCGCGACGTCACGACAGCCACCGACTGAGGTTCTCCGCCACAAACTCGTCGTCGTTGAGGAAAGGATACGAACAATAGACGGCGTCGATCCGCTCCATTTGCCCTGTTGACAGCTCTTCGTTCGGATTCAGGCACCAGCGGCCCTCCAGCAGTCCCTGTCTCCGGAGGACCTCATGCAGGCCCGGCAGGCACCCAGCGAAATCATGGTCGGGATCGAAGAACGCTTGGTTGGCGTCAGTCACTTGACTGCTCAAATCGAGCATGTCGCTGGGGATGGCTCCGAGTCCACGACACGCCCGGCATCGCTGAAAGTATTCCACCGCACTCTTCGTCCAGACCGCCCAGTGGCCCAATAGCCCTCCCGCATACGCTACTCTGGACGACCCAACCCCAATCTGAAAGCGGGTCAACAGGTCCACGATGATTGAGTCGTCATTGCCCGTGTACAGCGCGATCTCCCGTTCTCTGCCCACAGAGAGTAGCGCCCGGATGACGTCCATCGAGTGGTAACGATCGAACGGGGCGACCTTGACCGCTACGACGTTCTCAATCTCAAAGATACGCTCCCAGAAATGTTGCTCCAGAACGCGGCCCCCCACCAGCGGCTGCAAATAGAATCCAAACACCGGAATCGTCTCGGCGACAGCCGAAATATGAGCCACTAGTTCCTCGGTCGGCGCCTCTCCCAGCGCCGCCAAGCTGACCAGTCCCACATCGTAACCTAGGTCGCGCGCAGTGGCCGCTTCCCCAGCTGCTTGGGCCGTGTCGCCGCAGATACCCGCGACTCGGATTGGGCAAGCTCCGTTGCTCCACTCAGTGACGGTTCTCGAAGCTAGCTCCAGTACCGGCTTATACAACCCGACCGCAGGATCATGAATCTCAAACTGCGTCGTGTGGACGCCCACAGCAAGTCCCGTAGCCCCGGCGTCAAGGTAGTAGCGGGTAAGCGCCCGCTGTCTGCGTTCATCGAGGAGGCGCCGTGAATTCAGAGCCAGCGGGTGTGCCGGAATCATGCAGCCTTCCAAGAGCCGCTCTCGAATCGACGCCTGGGTCATTTTTCTACTCTAGTAGAAAGAACTCAGTTCTACATGGAAGAACCGTCGCCGTAGTGTCCAAAAACTCGATCGGCCGAGATTAAGCGAAGTAGGGGTAAAGGCATTGTCAAACCTGGTCCCGGGGCTTGCGCCGCCGGGCTAACAATATGCCGCCCCGCTGGGGCTCAGGACGCTGACGCGAAAACGCGAGCCAGTCCGTGGTGGCGGTGGGCTTCCGGTTAAGACGACTGATTTAGGGCGAGTTTCGATTCTTTCACGGCTTCGGAGAGCCGGTCTCTCCGAGTTCTGACAACGCTCCTCGGCGTCAGGGGAATGTGGCGGAGGAGGGGGGATTCGAACCCCCGGTTGAGTTTCCCCAACAACGGTTTTCAAGACCGCCGCGTTCAACCACTCTGCCACCCCTCCTCCCCCAATCTATCGGACTTCTGGACCAGTTGCCAAGGGCGAGGAGGAGTTGGTGGGGCTTGGTGCCTCGTTCCTAGGCGGCCTTTCTCTCGTAGTCATACTCGGGCTGTGCCTCAGGAGAAGCCGCCAGCTGGCGGGCCATCTCTTCTTTGACTGCGTTTTCGTCCTCTTCAGAGAATCGAACCGCAAACGTGACGAGCGAGCACGTGGCGGCGATAGCACCCAAGATCAGTAGGGCCTGCGGCCAGCTGAGCGAGTTGCTCTTGAACAGGAAGCCTGCCGCTACGGCACCTGCGTTGCCGCCAGCTCCGACGATACCGGCCACGGAGCCGAGCGCCTTCCTGTTGATGAATGGCACGACGGAGTAGGTGGCGCCGGAGGTCATTTGGACGCATACACCGAAGAGCATCATCGTCACGACGGCGATCGGCAGTACAGTCTGTTGCGAGAACAGCATCAGGGCCAGACCTTCGAGGAAGAGAATCATGCCGAGGAACCGGACTCGTCCTCGTAGTCCCCATTTCTGTCCCCACTTGTCGCCGAGGATGCCACCCAATGTGCGGGCAAAGATGTTCATCACTCCGTACAAGCTTGCGACCACACCGGCGGCCGCTAGCCCGAGGTCGAAGAAGTCATGGAAATAGAGCGCCGCTATGTTGTTGATGGTTAGCTCTAGGCCAAAGCAACAGCCGTAGACGACGAACAGCGCCCATACTCGGTAGTCCTTGCAGGCGGCTAAGAACGTGCCGGTGGTCTTCTTGGAGCCTTCCAGCTGGCCCTTGGCTCGGAGATCGGCGTAGTTGCCGTCGGGTGAGTCGGTGGTGAAGTGCCAGTAGAGGAAGGAGGTCAGCAACAGTGCCAGGCCAGGGAAGATCATCGCGATCCTCCAGCTGAGGGTCTCTGTCGCGGCGTAGGTCAGCACAGCTGCGAAGACCAGAGGCATTGCTACCTGGGTAACGCCGCCGCCGAGGTTACCCCAACCCGCAGTTGTCGCGTTGGCGGTACCAACGATGTTCGGCGCGAACATGACCGAGGTGTGGTACTGCGTGATCACAAATGAAGCACCGATGGCACCGATCGCCAGACGGAACAGGAGGAATGACTCATAGCTATCGGCCAAGCCGATCGTCATGACGGGAATCGAGCCAAGCGCCAGCAGCCAGGCATACGATTTGCGGGGCCCAATCTTGTCACACAACCAACCGACAAACAGTCTGGCTAGGACCGTGATCGCGACCGAAGCGATGATTGTGTTGCCGACCTGATCGACGGTGAGGCTTAAGTCCTCGCGGACCACAGCCATGAGAGGAGCGATGCCAAACCAACCGAAGAAACACAGGAAGAAGGCGAACCACGTGATGTGGAACGTCCTCATCTGGACGCTCTTGAGATCGAAAAGATTTATCTTTATCGCTTTTCCCTTAAAATCCACTTGTGTCTCCAGACGGCCCGGTGTGGGCCGTCCTGGCTTATCTAGAAAGGTTGGGAGAGAATCGAAACGGGCGATCCCTCTACTCCGCTCGGCGATGAGTTGGAGGCGAGGCCGGACACCTTGGTCCGGCCTATGCTGTGTGGATGCTGCACGACGGGGCAGCGATCGTGATGTCGACCAGAGCGGCTAGGCGGCTCCGGCCACAGTTCTCTCTACTCGTACCGACGACTGCTTGTAGTTCGGTTCCCGAGATATCGGGTCGAACGCGCTCTGCGTCAAGATGTTCGAGTTGCGTTCGAAATAGTGAAAGGGCATGAATACTTGACCTGGGGCCACGATCTCGGTGATCCTCAGTTCGACATCATCTACCCGCCCCCGCGGCGAAACGATCGATACGCGGTCGTGAGGACGGAAGGTCAGCTTCCGAGCATCTCGCGGATTCATTTCGAGCCAGGCGGTTGGAGCCATGCGCTCTAGGATTTTTACTTCCTTGGTCTTCGTGCGAGTGTGCCAGTGCTCGACGGTACGCCCGGTGTTGAGCACGAGGGGGAACTTACGGCTGGGCTGTTCGGGGAACGGCTCCCACTGAATCGAGAACAGCTTGGCCTTGCCGCTGGGTGTTTGGAACTTGCCGTCACCGTAGAGGCGGCTCGTGGGAGGCACGTTGTCGCCCAGCTGTTCGGCCTGGTCCGCGGTCAACGGCCACTGCACGGCAAAGTGCTTGTCGAGCATTTCGTAGCTGATGCCAGAGTAGTCGCAGAGTTGGCCAGCGGAGACTTTCCGCCACTCTTCAAAAGCGTCTTTCGGCGATGTCCAGCCTGGGTAAAGCTTCTCTCGAATGCCGAGCTTTTCAGCAATGGCCAAGAAGATGTCGAAGTCGGACTTGGCCTCACCCGGAGGCGCTACAGCGGGGTTGACCTTGCTTACGCGACGTTCGGAGTTTGTGTAGGTGCCTTCTTTTTCGCCCCAGATCGCGGCAGGCAGAACGAGGTCGCCAAGCTCAGTCGTCGGCGTCGGATGGAAGCCATCTTGCACGACGAGGAAGTCGAGGTTTTCGAGGCCCTGCTTGAGGACTTCAATATTCGGGAAGGAGACGATCGGGTTTGTCGCAATGATCCAAAGAGCCTTGATTTCGCCCTTGACGCAGGCCTCAACGATGTCCGGATAGGCGTGACCACGTTCGGTCGGTAGCTCATCGACACCGACGTTCCAGAGTCGAGCCAGATCTTCACGGTCGCTCGGGCTCTCGAATTTGCGATAACCCGGCAGACTGGAGGTGGCGCTCGTCTCGCGACTACCCATGGCGTTGCATTGTCCGGTAATCGAGAAGGGAGAGGCCCCTGCCCTGCCGATCTTACCGGTCAATAGCGCTAGGTTATTGATGGCGTTGACGGTTTCAGCCCCTTGGGTGGAGTGATTCACTCCCATCGTCCAGCCGATGAATGGTGCCCTTGCTCGGCCATACATGAAGGCGGTCTGGTAGACCTGTTCTTCGGTCAGGCCCGTGACTTGCGCGACGCGCTCAGGGGTATAGAGCTCGAGGTGCTTCTTGAGTTCTTCGAACCCCTCGGTGTGTGCCTCGATATAGTCGCTGTCGATGAGACCTGACTGGATCAAGACGTGGGCGATGCCGTTGAGTAGCGCGATGTCGGTGCGGGGCAGAATTGGCAGGTGGACGTCGGCCATGTGTGCGGTCTTCGAGACGCGCGGATCGACGACGATCAACTTCTTCTGAGGGTTGCGATCGAGGCGGTAGCAGAGGATCGGATGGTTGTCGGCGATGTTCGCACCGATGAGCAGGATGACATCGGACTGCTCAAGGTCGTCGTATACCCCCGGGGGTCCATCGCTGCCGAAAGAGCGCTTGTAGCCAGCAACCGCACTCGCCATGCACAGGGTCGTATTGCCGTCGTAATTATTGGTGCCGAAGCCTAGTTGAACGAGCTTGCCTAGTGCATAGAACTCTTCGGTGACGAGCTGACCAGTGGAGACGACGCCCAACGCACCAGGGCCGTGCTTCCGCTGAACCTCAAGGAACTTCGAGGTCATCTCATCAAGCGCGGTGTCCCAGCTAACAGGGCGGAGCTTGCCGTTCTGGCGCAGCAAGGGTTGCGTTGCCCTCGACTCAGCTTCGAGGATCTCGTGCTCGGACAGTCCTTTGGGGCAGAGCTTACCCCTGTTGACAGGATGGTCTTCGTTGCCGCGCACAGTGATGGCACGACCATCTTTGACACCAATCTCCATACCGCAGCCGACCGAGCAGTAGCCGCAGGTCGTCGGCACCCAGTGGTCAGGTATCTTTGCAGCAGAGGTATAGCCGAAGCGAGGATCGTGGCCGTAGGCGTACTTCTCAGCTAGGGTGTCGATGCCTAGTAAACGTTTAAGGTTCACGCGGCCTCCTGCTGCTGACCGAAGAAGGTCATCGCCATGTTCTTGGGGACAACGCTGACGAAGAAGAGGTAGCGGCCGAGGATCTCTCCGGTGAAGGCGAGCACAAAGCCGATCTCGGGATAGCCCGCGAGGTTCAGTGCAACACCGCCAATTGCCGTGAGAGCCAAACGAGCGACAAGGTGTTTCGAAAGTTCGTTCGCTAGCAGTCGCCCCGTCGCCTGCCGCTCGAACTCTTCGGAACGGATGAGGGATACAAACTTCCAGATTTGGTTCACCACTTGCGTCAATGCCGTCCCAGCCGCGAATGCGCTTAGGGCGACACCACCGCTACCGGTCGCCACGAGCAGTAGCGGCCCGAGCACCGCACCGGTCAGCAAGAAGCCGCTCACCGTATGCCAAGAGTCCCAAGCCGGGCGACCCGGCACTAGATAGATTCGGGCGCTGGAATATAGGCCAGCTAACCCCAACACGGTGGCCATGGCGCCTATGGGCGTGGTGCCAGGAATGCCGAACCAGAGCGAACCAGCGTAGGCACTCGCGGCACCGCCAAAGGCGCTGAGGGCGAGGATCTCACGGCTGAGCCAAGAGGTCCTCCAGCCGCGCATGGCGAGAGGCGCAAATGCGGGGCGTCCCAAATGCAACGGTGCGGCGCCAAGGGAAACGAGTCCGAGAATCAAAGAGACTGTCGCAGCCATTCGCGCCTGTTCGTCGCCGACTAGGCCCAGGATCCATGCAGTACCGACACCGCCAACCGAGAGCTGAGTTAAGACCGTGACCCACACCAGCGACCAGTGCGGTTTCTCGGGACGGACGCGATGGTAGTCCGCCTTCTCGGTATCCATCGGCATGTTCGCCGGAGGCGTGATGCGGGTAGTCGAGATGGTGTCGTCCGCACTGGGAAGGCCCGGAGCATTCGCGGATTCAGCATACTCCCGCTTCCACTCTTCGATGTTGACGATTTCAATCTGGAGCGCCTCAGCCGGGCAGGCGTTCACGCAGGCTGGCTTGTCGCCGTCTTTCAGTCGACCGTGGCACATGTCGCATTTACCGACGACGCCGCGCTCTTCGTTGAAGCTCGGGACGCTATAGGGGCAATTCCAGATGCAGTACTCACAGCCGATGCAGACGGTGGCGTCGTGCAAGACGATACCGGTCTTCTCATCTTTGCTGTAAGCCTGAGTCGGGCAGCCCTTCATGCAGGCGGGCTCGGCGCAGTGGTTGCAGCCCATCGAGAGATAGAGCCGTTGGGTGTTCGGGTACGTTCCGCCCTCAACCTCGCCGACGCGACGCCAGGAGTTCTCTGCCGGGTTATTGTTCTGTTCCGAGCAGGCGACTTCGCAAGATTTGCAGCCAATGCACTTCGTCATGTCGAAGTGAAAGCGGTACTGCTCGCCATCCTTCAGCGGAATCTGAGGGATCAGGTGTGAGTCGCCCACGAGCCCACGATCTACGCGCGATGGACCTGCTGGCACCTCGTCGGGCTTGGGGAGGATCACGAACGGGTTGTCGGTGACCGAAGGAGATGTAAAGTGCGTCGCCACTTTAGGCCGCCTCCTCCTTCAATACTTCCTCGGGTACCGCCACCATCACGATTCCACCGTCAGACCGGCAGGGGTAGGTTTTAACGCACGATTCTTTCTTGTCCTCGGGTTGCTTAACGAATCCCGAGTCGAGTGAAAGACGCCAATTGTGCAGCGGGCAGATGATGTCGTCGCCCGCGACGATGCCGTCGGCAAGCGGACCCCGCTTGTGAGGGCAGCGACTCTCAACGGCTCGGAAGGCGCCGCCGAGGTTGAAAATCGCTAGTTCGAGCGAGCCGAATCGCACGACACGCCCCTGCCGAACCGGAATATTTCTTGCCGGAGTGACTCGTACCCATTTCATACCGTGATCGCCTCCTTCGGTTCCCTGTTTAAGTCGAGTGGTTCGATCTGGACGAACTGCGTCGGATCGGACGGCGTATCGCGTTCGAGCCAGGCATCGTAAGACTTGTCTTTCGACTTCCGTAGCCGCTCAAGCAGTCCCGCCTTCACGTCGTCTGTGGCGTAGACCGTTTCCTTACGAACCTTCTCGATGCCCAGCCTCTCAACGAAGTCATAGCTGCGCTCCAGGTACGGCGCGTTCTCGCGGTAGTACTGGAAGAAGAGTTCAGCAGCTTCGATCGCCTCCGGGGTCGTCTCCACGGTAATCAGCAGATCGGCCTTGCGAACGCCCTTGCCCGCGGCACCGCCGACAACAACTTGCCAAGAGCCTTCGTTGCCGATTAGCCCAACATCCTTGACGGTCGCCTCGGCGCAGTTTCGAGGACAACCGACGACGGCCATCTTGAACTTGTGTGGTGTGTAGAGGTTCTCTAGGCGTCTTTCCAGTTCGATGCCGGTTGAGATTGATGGCTGCGTCCCGAAGCGGCAGAAATCCGTACCGACGCAGGTCTTTACCATGCGAACGCCCTTGGCGTAGGCCTGTCCCGATGGCATTCCAAGATCGGCCCAGACTTTGGGGAGATCCTCTTTCTTCACGCCTAGCAGGTCGATCCGCTGACTGCCGGTGACCTTGACCATCGGCACGTTGTATTTGTCAGCGACGTCCGCGATTTTCCTTAGCTCATCTGGGGAAGTGATACCGCCGCGCATGCGAGGTACGACCGAGAACGTGCCGTCGTTTTGAATGTTGGCGTGTACGCGATCGTTGATGAAGCGGGCTGAGCGATCTTCATCGTGATCACCGCACCAGACCACATCGACGAGGTAGCTGAGAGCCGGTTTACATACCTGGCACCCGTGGCCGTTGCCGTAGATGTCGAGTACTTCCTGTACTGACTTGATCTTCTGGCTCTCGATGATCTCGCGAAGCTGATCCTGAGAGAACGGCACGCAGCCACAAAGCACCTTCTTACTGTCTTCTTCGAACTCAGGCGCTACGGCTTTGAGCAGTTGCTGGCACAGTTCCCCACACGATCCGCAGCCGGTTGAAGCCTTGGTCGACTCGCGCAGGGCCGCCATGGTGTTGACGCCCTTCTCGTGAATGGCCTCAATGATGTCTCCCTTGGAGACGCCGTGGCAGCCACAGACCGTCTCGCTGTCAGCCATCTGCGCGATGTCGAGGCCATCATCGGAAGCGGAGATGGGGAACAGGAGACTGCCGCGAATATCGCTGAGATCCTCTTTTGACCGCAACCAAGCGGTGTAGCGGTTTGAGTCGCTAGCGTCGCCGATGAGCACGACTCCGGCGAGCTTGTTGTCGCGCAGAACTAGTTTTTTGTAGACCCCTAATGAAGGGTCTTCGTAGCGGATGCAATCGACATCTTCGAGCTTGTCGTCGACTTCGCCGGCAGAAAACACATCGACGCCCATGATCTTGAGCTTTGCCGCTGGTGTAGAGGCCTCGAACGGGGCACATTCGTTTCCGGTGATGGTCGCCGCGAGGACTTTGCCCTGGTCCATGAGCGGGGCGACGAGCCCGAACAGTTGGCCACGATGCTCGACGCACTCGCCGACCGAGTAGATGTCTGGGTCGGACGTCTGCATGAAGTCGTCGACGACGATGCCGCGGTTGACTTCGATGCCAGCTGTTTTCCCTATGGCGGAATTGGGGCGGATGCCAGCTGCAATGACGACTATGTCCGCGTCGATCTTCTCGCCGTCCTTGAACTCGACACCTTGGACATGGCCGTTGCCGGTCAAGGCACTAGTGAAGGCACCAGTGCGGACGGTGACTCCCATGCCCTCCATTTTTTTGATCAGATAGCGACCGCCGATTGAGTCGAGCTGCCGCTCCATGAGCCAGTCAGCTAGATGCACTACGGTCACGTCGCAACCCTGCACCTGCAGTCCGCGTGCGGCTTCGAGACCCAGCAGGCCGCCGCCGATGACTACCGCCTTAGCACCGGGCTTAGACCCTTCGAGCAGGCCCCGAGTGTCGTCGAGGTTGCGGAATGCGAAGACGCCCTCTTTGTCGACCCCATCGAACGGGGGGATGAACGGCGAGGAGCCTGTGGCGATGATGAGCTTGTCGTAAGGAGTGATGCTGTCGTCATCTCCGACCAGAGTCTTCGCCTCACGATCGATCTCAACGATACGAACACCAGCCTTGAGGGCGATATCGTTGTCGCGATACCAGTCCCAGTCGTTGATCATGATCTCGTCGGCACTGCGTTCGCCTGCCAACACGGAGGAGAGGAGGATGCGGTTGTAGTTGGCGTAGGTCTCTTCGCCAAAGATCGTGATCTCGAAGTCGTGCTCGAAGCGCAAGATCTGCTCAACGCAGGCCACGCCAGCCATTCCGTTTCCGATAACTACGAGTTTTTGCTTTTCAGACATCTCGAGTGAGCCTCCGCCGCACCGCACGGCTACTGCTTGGGCGTAGTGCGATACATCGATACCTGCACAGCGTTCGGCTGCGAGGACAGAAAGATTGTGCGACGGTCGCGCGTCGCTAGGTCAATTTGAGTGGAGAGTCGGGAATCAAACGAGGCCCCGACAGCGAGCAAGGACAGACGGTGTCCTGCTTCTATTCACCTAGCACTGACTCGGCTAGGACCTATCCAACAACGATCGTTGAATATGCTTTGAAGGTAAACCAGGTGGAGAGCCGACGCAAGGCAATCGGCGCCGTTTTCGGTTGCATAGAAAAGTTCTATCCCGCGTCGTACCTATCCGCGACAAGCCGCGGTGCCTCAGTTGAGAGCTGGCGGATACAGATGGCAAGCTTGGGATGCTTCGGAATAAAGTCTGGCTGAATGCCATGGTCAACTAACGCATCGGTCATGACCGGCCCGATGGAGGCCGTAATTATGTCGCCGCGAAGTTGCTCCATTAGCTGATCTTCCAAATCCATGCTTTGCGCCACCTTGAGCAGATGAGTTAGCTGGACCGATGACAAGAACACTACGATGTCGCAAGCTCCCGAGGCGATCCTTCGAATAGCATGCCGCATGGGTTTGAGGTCCGTCGGGAGTGCCCAGCGGTAGGTCCGCGATGCCGTTACGGTTCTGCCTTGTTGTTCCAGTTGAGCAACGAACTCGGGGTTGGAGGCGCCGTACTCCTGGACCGCGACGTTGCTGGCCGTGAGAGGCTTCATCGCCTCAAGCACTTCGCGCCAGGTATTGGGATCAGGAACGCTAACGGTCGGGTTCATGCCGTAGCGGCGCATGACTGCCGCCGACTTTGGGCCGCGAGAGACGGTCTGGGTGCGCCCCAACGCCGCCAGTAGGTCTGATTCAAGCCCGACAGCCCCGGCCGCATCAATCAGATACTGCAGCCCCACGCCTGTATGTAGTACCAGCGCATCGTAATCGTTGGCGATCAGTGCACGGACAAGTTCGAGGCAGGAGTGATTCTCATCGAGAGGCAACTCGCGCACGCATGGGGCATTGAAGCACGTACCACCCTCCTGTTCGACAAGTTTCACCACTAGCTCCGCCCGACGGCTTTCTAGCGACACGATGCTGAGACCGGCTAATGACATCTGTTCCATCTATGGCTAGCAGAATCAGTCCTGTGAAGTGAAGCTCTCCGTGCGGCGGCTGTGCTAAAAGCGCAGCTTCATCTGTAGTGTGGCTTGGCGGCCGGGAGCGAGAGCGGTGCCAGAGAAAAGTCCGCTGAAGTTAATTACGTTGAGTCGATCGGTCACATTGCGAACGTCAAACTGCAATGTCAGCGACCGCGGATCTTGATCCCACACCCTTAGCCCGAAGGAAACGTCGAGGCTAAAGTTGGGCTTGACTCGCCCGCGCTCGAAGTTCACTTGGTCGAGGATAGCTTGCGAGATGGGTAATTCCTCGTCATCAGAAACATCGTCGTCGTCCTCTTCGAGTTCGACAGGGAGGCCGCTGCCGTAACGAGCAGCGACGGTAAACCAGGCGCGGCGATGCGGCTGGTATCTTGTCGTGGCAGCGACCGTGTTGCGTTGGTCTTGCGAGATCGGAAACTCCTCGACGATATCGCGCAACTCCGAGGCTTCGCCGCCTTCGATGAAAAGGCCGCCGGTGACAGGGGACTTGGCGTAGCCCGACATGTTGGAGTAGCTGACGGCACCGTATAATCCGCGCCAGTCGGGCATCTCCAGGCGAACTTCCGTACCCTCAATGCGCGCCGAATCGAAGGTAATCGGAAACGACAAACCGGTATTGAGGAACACGTCGTCGTCGATACTGTTCTCGAACCGGCGCCAGTAATGACTAACATCTAGGCGCAGCAGACTGCCGAAAGGCTTGCGTAGACCGATCTCGAAGAAGTTGGCGCGGCTCGCCGGAACCGCCAAGACCCCTTCGACTTCGTCCAGGCCTAGACTATCGGCCGCACTACTCAACAGCAGATTCTCGATCGGCGGGGGTTGAAAGACTCGATCGTAGGAGGCGTGTAGCTGAAGGTCCGCGGCTGAAACGTAGTAGCTTAGCGCCACGCGCGGGCTGATGGCGTGGTCTTCGATCAAGAGTCGGTAGTGATCGAACCGGACACCGAGGTTGGCGGCAAAGTTGCCGAGGCGTATCTGATCTTGCAGATATACGCTAGCTTCAACACTCCTGTTCTCTCCCGCGAAATCGATATCGGAATCAGGTAGGCCGTCTGGCTCACCGGCCTGGAAGTCCTCACGGATGTCGTTGATGCGGAGATCTCCGCCGATCTTCAGCGTGTGGCGCTCACCTTCAACCGTGAGATCGGCAATCACCACGCCCTCGCGGAGTCCTCTGTCTTGCTGCGCATAGATCGGCGTCGAGAGCGTGTTGCTCCACAGCTCGCTCGACAGATCGCGGAACATGCCGCGTATCGAACCGAGCTTGTTCGACGAGATCGTCCGCTGGTAATGCACCTGCGCTGTGGTCTCGCCGGATCGACGGTCTTGGCGTTGGCCTGCATCCTGCTGCACGAGATCGTTCGGCACGAGGAAATTTGTACGATTCGACCGGACGTAGAAGGTTAGGCGGTCGTATTCGGATACATCTTGCAAGAGGCGGGCATGAAAGCCCGCAGAACCTCCGTGATTGGTGAAGTTCTCAAGAGACGGCGGATCGAGATAGCGGTCAGTCCGGCCACCCTGCAGTCCCAATGAGAACGCGGTGGCACGCGTTGAGTATTGCTGCGTGAACGAACCCAAGTAGGAATTGAAGCTGCCGCCCTGCAGGTCGAGCTCCGAGTGGTGCCCGAGGATGCTCGTACGCCGCGTGTCGAGAGCGATCACACCCCCCAACCGGCGACCATACTCGGCTGGCATTCCGGCGGTGAGGATGTTGACCGCCTCGAACTCGCTGTTTTCGAACCCCGGCGCAAAGGCGATCGAGCGATTGTCGTAAAGCGGCATCCCGTCAATCACATACTGCGTGTCGTACTCGGAACCTCGTGGGTGCAAGACCGCGTTGGCCTCCAACAACCAGCCAGGCATCATCGTGACGACGTCGACAGTACTGCGCCCCACGGTGGTGCCCATCGTCTGCTCCAACTGCTGCCGACCAATGTGCTGCACGCCGTTGGGTCGGTTGGGGTCTAGTAAGGGGAGCGCCGCTTCAACGATGGCCTCTGTCTTAACAGTGCGAAGTGCAAGTTGGACCTCGATGGAGTGAGGTACAGCAGAGCGTATTTCAACGCGCGCGACGTAGTCGGCAAATCCATCGTGACGGACCCGCAACTCGTAAATACCCGGCGGCAGACGCCGCAGAACGGCTTCGCCAGTGTCACTCGCCGTCGTCTCTGCAGAGAACTTCGGGCTCTGGCCAACTAGCTGTAAGCGAGCGGCAACGGGCTGTCCAGAAGGATCCTGTACCGAGACCTCTAGCCTGCCATCCATCACCTGCGCCACGCCGGAGAGTGGCCCCAGGAGGCTACCGACGACGATCAGAAGCAAGTGCAGAGCCGACGGTACTGAAGACGACCTCATCAATATGACAGTTTAGCCAGCCCTCGCCGTTCCTCAGGCAAGCTCGGGATCGAAATTTAACGGTCGGCCTAACAACAAAAATGCCTTCCGAACCAGAGGTTCGGAGGGCCGAGTATGAGAAACCTGTGTAGTTTACCAGGTCCAGCTGTAACCGAAGACGGGCGCGAACTGATGGAGCACGCTACCATCGATCCCTGCGCCCGGAGCCGCGGTAATGACCTCGTCGGGGATACCGGTCATGTAGTCTCGGAATTCAATTCGGATGATGCCATTGGAGCCGACCCGAATTTCGACTCCAACGCCTACATCAGCCATGAACATCGGCTGTGTGGTCGCGGTCAGTAATGCCAAATCCATTCCCGGTTGGAATTGATCTTCCCTACCCGTACCTTGGTAATACTTAACACCTATTCCACCAGCAAGATACGGTCGTACCTTCGCATCGAAGTCCGTGAAATGGTAGAGCAAGTCGTAATGAAACGCGTGACTCTGGTGCCCGAGCTCGCCCCTCTCAGACCCCACATCGAGATTGATATCGTTGCGTGAATACAAGTAGCGGAACTCTCCGCCGAACCGTTCTCCTAGCGACTGTCCAAGGACCACACCGCCGCCGAAGCCAAGTTCTGGTCCGACGATGCCGTCGCGAGTCGCGTTTACCACGGTTAGCGAGTTGTAGTCGGAGACGAGGCCCAAAACGCCGAATTCCCACTCGGTCTGCGCTACAGCGGGAGTAGTCAGGGACGCGAACAGTGCGCCTGTCGCCACGGTCATCGCCAGTCTCTTCACGATCTTCATCTTCTATTACCTCTTCTCAATTGCAGGTCACAGGACCTAATAGGGGATACATCGAAAGGGTCTTCTCTAGTCCTCAACAATTCGAATATTCACGACCGTGGATCACCCACTGAGTGAAGGCCCTTAATTGGGACCTCACTGAATGTCTGTCGCCCTCCGCGACACGTCCCGACTTGGCAGCCGACTGCTGGCCTCGTCTATGTAGAGGCTCCGGCCGCGCCGAATCGACGCCTGACGCAGAGGCGACACTAGTGTGCGCAATCTGCGACTCTAGTCTTCTTCAATCTGACGCGCACGCCTACGCATGACGATCAACGCCAACAGCGCAACGGCAACGAGACCGCAGAGAATTCGAACTATACTGGCATCCATAATTATTTCTCCTTCCTATTCCTCTTTCAAAAGACTTTAAAAATTCCCCATGATCTGGGGGAGAAAGTCGCGGACGACGCGGACAATCATTGGTCCAACGGTGACGACAAACAGTGCTGGCATGATGAAGAAGAAGATGGGGAAAACTAGCTTGACGCCAATCTTCGCAGCCTTCTCTTCCGCTTCTTGCCTCATTTGTACTCGCATGTAGTCCGAGAAGTTCTTCAGTGTTTGCGAGATGCTGGTTCCAAACTTATCCGCCTGGATCAACGTACTGGTCAATCTCTTGAGTTCGTTGACACCGGCGCGATCACCCAAGTTCTTGAGCGCCTCACCACGAGGTTTGCCAGCTCTAATCTCTAGGTTCAGGACCGTAAACTCATCGGTAATCTCGGGATGAGCGATGCGCAACTCCTTACTGACTTGCATAAGCGCTTGATCCAAACCCAAACCGGACTCGACGCAGATGACCAGCATGTCAAGTGCATTGGGTAGACCTCTACGAATCGCTAGCTGCCTGCGGGAGGCCATACGACCTAGCACGAAGTTCGGCGCAGTCCAGCCAAAGGCACCCATCGCGAGAATCTGAAAGGGGGCGGTTTCACTGGCCGCACTCGCTCCAAACAGTGCGCCTGCGCTTACAACTGCCAGCCCTAGTGCGCAACTTCCCTTAATTCCATACAGAAAATGTAGGGCTCTTGGGTTACGGATTCCAGCGGCAATTAGACGCTTTTGAATAATGCCGACATCAGCCGGATTCGACGGCATCATATCGCCGATCTTGGCCAGCAAGTCACGGAAGCTCAGAGAGGGGTCCCGCATGTTTTGGTGGGATATCTCCACGTCGCCCATGACCCGTTCCACCGCAGATTGCGGCATGGCCCAGAACTTGAACCCCATCACGGATAATACAACCGTGATGATAAAGAATAGAAGTATCGATGCTAGCAGCGCGCTCATGATTCGCCCCTAAACTCCTAGATCCGTAATTTTGCGAATCGAAATAAATCCAAGTAGCTGGAGGATGATCGTGAACGACCGGTCTGATAGGTAACACTCTAAACCGGACGGATGGGTAACAGTATAGGCGGTGGTCAGTGGCCCCCGCGGGGGCCACTGACTGCCGAGCCGAGCGGCCACAGTACGCGGTTGGCGGCGTCGAACAAGGCGAGTTCCACCGGACCGAACCAGATCTGCCAAATGGCTTCGTCCACTTCGACTAGCCCGACCAACTCGCGAGCCAACGCTTCACTCAGGAAGTACTTCTCGCCGAGGAACTTGATGCGTCCGTCGTGGCGCACTCGTCGGCGCTCCCAGTGCCCCGGGTAATCCAGATCAGCAAGCTCGCTGGGATAGGCGCGTGTTGCTGGTGCATAGAACGCCGCCGGGGGCCGCTGTCTCAACGCTTCATGCGGACGTTCTTGGTTGTATTCATGACGAAAGAGGTCGAAGCGGCGCTGCTGTCGGCGACGATCGCCAGCCGGAGGTCTCACTGTCTCGGCTTTGAGCGTGCGGTGTAGCCGCTCGTGGCGACCGTTCTGCTGCGGCTTGCCCGGCTCGATGCGCTCCACCGCAATGCCCAGCTTCAGCCACCAGACGTTCAACCGGCTCAAGCGTCCGGTGCCGATGGAGGCGAACGGCGAACCGTTGTCTGAGCGTATCCTTCGTGGCAGCCCGCGCTCCAGAAACAACCGCTCCAAGCCTCGGCGGGCCTCGGCGTAGGATGTGCCCACGTGTGCGGTGCAGTTGAGCAGGAAACGACTATATCCGTCGACGACCGTTAGCGGATAACACAGCACGCCGTCGCCGGTGCGAAACTGCCCCTTGTAGTCGATCGTCCAGAGGTCGTTGGGCGCTTCGGGTTCGCGCAACGGACTGGGTGCCGCTTCGGCCAGTCGCCGCATCCGCTTGCGCCCGCGAACGAGTCCGGCTCGCTTCAGCGCGTCGCCGATCGTCGACGCCGCTGGCCAGCTTGTCTGTGACTCTTTCGACTCCAGCCAGGCCCTGAGCTTCTTCGGCCCCCAACTCGGATGCTGCCGACGCGCTTCTATCACTCGTCGCTCGACCGACTCGGGTATCCGACCGGGCTGACGGTGTGCCGCGTGCGAGCGGTCTTCCAGCTCTGGCCAACCGCCTTGACGGAAGCGTTCTAACCACTTGTATCCGGTCCTGCGGCTGATCCCGTAGAGTCGACACAGCGCCGCCACGTTCGTCGCCGCCCCCGCTCGCAGCCAGTCTTCAATGAATCTCTTGCGTTCTTCCATCGGATAGGTCTCCTTCCATGGCATCTCGCCATGGTGTTACCTATCCGCCCGGTCTAACCTGTTACCCTTCCGCCCGGTCTGTACAATCGTGGCGACCATCAGCATCTTTCCGTCAGGATCGTCGAAGAAGAACAGAATGTACTCTTCGTTTGTAAAGAACATTAATACAGCAACCGCCAGCGGAATCATCGACAAAACGAGACCCGAGATGCGGCCGTGGGCACTAATCGATCGAATCTTTCCACGTAGCTTGAACCTTTCTTTCATCAAGTAAGAAAGGTTGTCGAGCAGAGAAGCCAAATTTCCGCCCGTGCGCTTCTGCAGCAGCACGGCCGACACAAAGAAGCGGACATCGAGTAGCGGGACCCGGGTTCCAAGCCGCTCCAGCGCCACTTCCAGCGGCAGACCTAAGTTCTGCTCGTCAAACGTACGCTTGAACTCATCAGAGAGAGGCGCATCAAAATCCTTATAGAGCATCTCAAGCGAGACCGAAAACGCATGGCCGGTTCGCATGGCTCGAGCGACGAACTCAAGAGCGTCAGGGAACTGCTCCTCAAATGCGAACATGCGCTTGGAGCGTTTTCTGTAAAGGATGAAGAACGGCGTTGCGGCGCCGACGATCACGCCGATGATCGATATCGGCTGACCGCGAGGAATGATGTACCAAAACAGGTTGAAGCCCGCGACAGCAAGAATCGCCGACATGTACAGCGTTCTCGCCGGATCCCAGTCCATGCCCGCTTGCTCGATATAATCGCGAAGCCGCTGGTTCATATCCTTGCCAAGGAATGATTGCGCCAACATTTCGCGAGCACCCAGCTTGTCATTCTTGAGCAGCGAACCGCTGTCCTCGCCGGAAGTTTTCTTCTTCTTGGTGGACTTACCCGATACCAAGTTCTTCATCTCGGCAACTTCACGCTTGCGCATGAAGTTGTTCGCGAAGACCATGGCTCCGACCATGAACAGAGCAAGAACGATGAAGAATACGATATATGTCGTCATAACTTACGACTCCAATCCCTATTCGCCGATCTCGACGACTTCTTCAAACACTTCTGGGGGGATTCTCATGCCCGCGGAAACGATTTTTTCGTAGAAACGCGGACGGATACCGGTCGCCGCAAAACGCCCTAGCACTTTCCCTTCCGCGGATACGCCCCGCTTCTCAAAGACGAAGAGGTCTTGAAGCATGACTTGGTCACCTTCCATCGTGGTGACTTCAGTCAGACTCCTACAGCGGCGAGTACCGTCGCTCATGCGCGAGACCTGAACAATAAGGTCAACGGCAGCGGCGATCTGCTGTCTGATGGCCGTCACCGGCATGTTTGAGCTGCCCAGGGTGACCATGACCTCCATACGACTAATGGCATCGCGCGGTGTGTTGGCGTGCAACGTCGTCATGGACCCGTCGTGACCGGTATTCATGGCCTGGAGCATGTCGAGCGTTTCTTCGCCACGACACTCACCGATGACGATGCGATCTGGACGCATACGGAGAGCATTGACGAGCAGCTCACGCTGACGAATGGCATTCTTGCCCTCGATGTTCGGCGGACGCGTCTCTAGGCGAGCCACGTGAGGCTGCTTGAGCTGCAGCTCGGCAGCGTCCTCAATGGTGACAATGCGTTCGTCGGGAGAGATCAGCGAACTCAAACCGTTGAGCATCGTCGTCTTTCCCGATCCGGTTCCACCGGAGATCAGGATGTTCAGGCGTGCTTTGACGGCCGCCTTCAGAATCTCCATCATGCCTTGAGTGATGGACTTATTCGCCACCAGGTCATCCGGCATCAGCTTGTCGGTCGCAAACCGACGAATCGACAGCAGCGGCCCATCTACGGCCAGCGGCGGAATGATCGCGTTGACACGTGAACCGTCAATCAAACGGGCGTCGACCATCGGCGACGACTCGTCGACACGACGACCGACTTGCGAGACGATCTTGTCGATGATCCGCAACAGATGACTGTCATCCTTAAAGGTAACGTTGGTCAGCTCGAGTTTGCCTCTTCGCTCGACGTACACCTGTTTATGGGTGTTGACTAGAATGTCCGAGATCGTCGGGTCTTGAAGCAGTGGCTCCAAGGGTCCCAAACCAAATACTTCATCGAGAACTTCATCACAGATCTGCTGGCGTTCCAATGAACTCAGCAGAGTGGATTCGTCGTCCATCAGCGCCATCAAGGCATTGCGAACCTCGATGCGAACCTTCTGATTCTCGATGCTCGCCAGCGCCTCAAGATTGATCTTGTCGAGCAGCTTGCGATGGAGCTTGAACTTGAGTTCTTGATACTCGGGGTTCAGCGTCAGTCGCGTACGCCCGCTACCACGGCGCAGTCGCTCTTCCCAAGTCAGTTCTTTAGTGCCCGTTGGCGCAATGTCAGTTGGCAAAGCCATCCGTCTCGACCTCTCTCAAATTTGCAACACAATTTTTAGCCATTCGACAACAGTGCCGAGAGCCTCAAGCCCCCAGCAGCCTTTTTCTTCTTAGTCTTCAATTCACCGGAAAGGCTCTGCGACAGCGCAGCTAGCTTCCGGCCCAAATCGGAGGACGCGGCAATGGGTTTTCCGGCTGTCAGGGCTCGGTGAATCGAGGCGCCATCTTCCGGAAACACATGACTAATTGGGAAGTTGAATACGCGCTCCATGTCCTGCGCGCCCAGCTCGCCGCGCCTGCTCATACGATTGACAATCAAAGAAAAGCGATCTTTCGTCAGGCCCTCTCGCTCCATGGCGGATATCGCTTTCCGTGTCAAATGCAGCGACGGCAACTCCGAATTGCAAACGACATAAGCGTGATCGGTTTCGGCGACGAGCGACTTGCTCGCGGGACCATGAACGGTTGGCAAATCCAACACGATGTAGTCGTAACGAGTCCTCACAAAATCCAGTACTCGCTGATATCGCTCCGGCTGAAGGGACGGCATATCAGGGGTGTCTGGCGCCAAAAGCACATCTACGCCGTTTCGCTTGGTGACGAGCGCACTCCAGAGCGCGTCGTCCAGTTTGTCGGCATGAGCGAGAGCATCGACCACGCTGTAGGAATGAGTCAGACGCCAGCAAAACGAAAGGCTGCCGGCCATGGTGTCTAGGTCGACTAATAGGGTCTTCCGCTTTCCTTCTTGAGACAGTGAAGCCGCGACGTTGGAAGCCAAAGTAGTGACTCCCTGGCCAGCCTTAACGCCGACAAAAGCGAAGACCTTGCCGTTGATCGGTGCATCGCTTACCTGCGTACTGCACAGCTTGCGAATACGTCGCAGAACAACCTCGACGGAAGTTGAATCAAAAGGCGTAGCAAGAAACTCTGTAGCTCCTGCCCGCAGCGAGCGAATGATGACGTCCGCGTTACTCTCGGAGTCCAAACCGACTACGTAGACGGCCGGGTTCATAGCGGTCGCTATAGTCACGAGTGAGAGCGCCGTCTCTAGGTTTGTGCCTAGATCCACGAAGAGCACTGATGGGCGCAGTTGTCGCAGTCGCGCCTCCAATTGTGCCGATGTCGGGTAATCCGCCATCTCCTCCAAGAACTCAACAGACTGCTGTCCCGCAGCCCGCTTGAGATCCTCAGCGAGAGACCGGTTCGGACATACCAACGTCGCGCTTAGCTCGCTACGCCCCAGCATTGCCTACTCCACCATTCCTGTTCCACACTTCCAACATCAGATAGGGCCCCTTACTTCTTCCAGTCCAGAGACTCAGACAGCGGCGGCAAGAACTCCTCTGGCATGACCAGAGTCGGAGTCGGCTCACCAGCCTCGTACACCTGCGGGAACTCAGGAGTCACGATGACGAGCAGTTCGCTGTTGTTTCTGTTCTTCGAGCGACTCTTGAAGAGTTCGCCGAGCAACGGAATTTTCGACAGGACAGGCACGCGGTTTTCGCTCTCTGTCATACGGCTGTCGATCAGTCCACCAATCACGAAACTTTGACCCGGCATGAGTTCCACGTCGGTCTCGACGCGTCTTGTCGATAGAGCCGGAATTAGGAATCCCTGCAAGGTGACTGCGTTGGCAAAGTCAAGCGCAGAGACCTCAGGTCGGACATGCATCTGGATCGAGCCACGCTCGGTAAACACAGGCAAGAAGTCGATCTTGATTCCGAATTCACGGAACTGAATCGTGACCGCTCCAGCGGTAGCACCGCCCTGGATGATCGGCACAGGAAACTCACCGCCGATCAACAGAGATGCTTCTTTACCGGAGGTTGTAATCAAGTTCGGCTCGGCCAATAATTGGCTGATCCCGCGCGATTCCAGGGCCTTGAGTAGGAGGCCCAGGTTCAGGTCCGGGCGAAACGCAAAAATGTTCAGCGTGTCCGTTAGCTCGAATTCCGTGGCCCCACCGCCCACACCCTCCGTCCGGACATTGCCAAACTGCTGGGTAGAGATGACGCCGAGAGTGTTAGCCGCACCGGTAGACAGGAGCGCAGCCCCAAACTCAGACAGCGCTGTGCGCTGCACTTCGAGGAAGCGGACCCTCAAGATGATCTGCCGGTCGGCTGCGGGAATCGGCAGCTCGAGGTTACTCACGACCGCCTGTGCGCCTATCCCGCTGAGCAATGCGAGAATGCGCTCTTCCACCTCTGGACTAGAAACAGATCCGTTTAGAGTCATGAGCCCCTGGCTAGAGACCAGACGTACCTGCTCGCCTGGAAACGACGTGCGCAGATGATCTTGGATTTGTTGGAGGTTGGACCCCACGTTAATGGTGAAGAAATTACGGTCGCCAGCACGGGACCAAAGGACGAGCGTGGTAATACCCTCACTCTTTGCGTTGATCAGGATCTCTCGCGTGGAGATCGCAACCACATCAGCGACTGTGTCGTCGGTGATGGCGATACGCTGGATTTCATCGGGAATATCCAGCACGATCGACTTGCCGACGACAAGAGGAATTTCGTTACCGGTCGGAGCCTGCGCCCAAAGAGCACTGGAAAGAACGATCGATAAACAAACCGCTCTTGTTATCGACGGTTTTATTAGATTACTGATTCGATTGGGAGACAACACCATAGCAACACCCTACACTCAAGTCTGTCGCGCAAGAAGCACTTTATTTCCTTAGCCACCCTAATTTTCGAGAGTCTCGACCGACCGCTTCTCGCCCCGAATCATCTCGATTTCAAAAACCGGCGGTGGAGCGGGGTCTGCCACAACCGGCAACCGGCGAAAGACAGCTCTAGCTGGACGCGGTTTCTCGACCAAGCCAGCGAATAGATCCGCCGTGCTCGTGACTTGCCTTCCCTTATCTGCCATTTCTGAGTCGTTGTCCTTTGGGTTGCGCAACACCAGCTGGATGCGTCCCTCTTGGGTAGCCAACGTGAGCAAGCGGGCATCTTCTGGTTTCAGAAGCATGTTCACCACAGGAACGTTCTGCGGTTGGCCAGCAGCGTCAGCCTCTTGACTGTGGCCGGTCGACAAGACGAGTACGTTCTCAAGGACGGTTGTCGTCAGGTTGTCTTCCATTCCACCAACACCCTGCGCGGTCAACAGCACGTCGACCTTGGAGCCAGGCAGAATGAATCCCGACACGCCACTAACTTGATTCACAGCGATCGCGATCGCGCGGTAGCCCTCTTCGATGAGCGGGGCTAGGCCAAAACCAGCGCCCTTGTCGGTCACACGACCGGAGATGATCGGTTCGTTGGCCAGAATCTGCCCAGTGACAGAACGGTCAATGACTTCTTCGATTGTCTCGAACCGGGAACGCGTTAACGGGGTACTCCATTAGGCGCACGTCCTCGGCGGTAATCATTGCCCCCATTGGCAGGTCGGCTTTCGCGACGACGAGGGCCTTTTGGTCCACTTCGGCACGGACGGGCCTTCTGCCTACCGTGATCTGATAGAAGATCGCGGTGATAACGAGCGCGACTAGAATCGCGGCTAAAACTACGGTCAACAGACGCTTGTCCATAACTCTTCCTCACCTAAGAACGAGATCAACACGCCCAAGCTAATCGCCGGGGCGTACGGAATAGACTCTTTGCGGAGCGATCCAACCGAATCGTCCGCGTTTCCCTGCACCATCTGGCGCAGCTTCTTGTATGCGACGAAAATCAGCGCCATCACGCCGCCAACCATCGCCGCAAATATCGCCGCCTCGACGATCTGGCCCTTGCCTAAGATCGCTCCGAATGCAGCCATCAACTTGATGTCTCCGCCGCCCATCCCGCCAAGCAGGTAGAAAATCAGAAACACCGCAAAACCAATGAGAGTGCCCAGTAGCGCATCACCTAAGCCTGACCAACCAGCCAGTGCCGCGTGTGCCGTGAGACCCGCGACGACGCCTGCCAGGCACAGCCAATTTGAGATCGTCCGGCTTCGTAGATCTTCTACGGTCGCCAGCCCCCCCACTGCCATGCTCAATCCGATCAGCCACATCATCGCTACTTGATTCCTTTCACTCCACCTGTACAGACCGGGCGGAAGGGTAACAGGTTAGACCGGGCGGATAGGTAACACCATGGCGAGATGCCATGGAAGGAGACCTATCCGATGGAAGAACGCAAGAGATTCATTGAAGACTGGCTGCGAGCGGGGGCGGCGACGAACGTGGCGGCGCTGTGTCGACTCTACGGGATCAGCCGCAGGACCGGATACAAGTGGTTAGAACGCTTCCGTCAAGGCGGTTGGCCAGAGCTGGAAGACCGCTCGCACGCGGCACACCGTCAGCCCGGTCGGATACCCGAGTCGGTCGAGCGACGAGTGATAGAAGCGCGTCGGCAGCATCCGAGTTGGGGGCCGAAGAAGCTCAGGGCCTGGCTGGAGTCGAAAGAGTCACAGACAAGCTGGCCAGCGGCGTCGACGATCGGCGACGCGCTGAAGCGAGCCGGACTCGTTCGCGGGCGCAAGCGGATGCGGCGACTGGCCGAAGCGGCACCCAGTCCGTTGCGCGAACCCGAAGCGCCCAACGACCTCTGGACGATCGACTACAAGGGGCAGTTTCGCACCGGCGACGGCGTGCTGTGTTATCCGCTAACGGTCGTCGACGGATATAGTCGTTTCCTGCTCAACTGCACCGCACACGTGGGCACATCCTACGCCGAGGCCCGCCGAGGCTTGGAGCGGTTGTTTCTGGAGCGCGGGCTGCCACGAAGGATACGCTCAGACAACGGTTCGCCGTTCGCCTCCATCGGCACCGGACGCTTGAGCCGGTTGAACGTCTGGTGGCTGAAGCTGGGCATTGCGGTGGAGCGCATCGAGCCGGGCAAGCCGCAGCAGAACGGTCGCCACGAGCGGCTACACCGCACGCTCAAAGCCGAGACAGTGAGACCTCCGGCTGGCGATCGTCGCCGACAGCAGCGCCGCTTCGACCTCTTTCGTCATGAATACAACCAAGAACGTCCGCATGAAGCGTTGAGACAGCGGCCCCCGGCGGCGTTCTATGCACCAGCAACACGCGCCTATCCCAGCGAGCTTGCTGATCTGGATTACCCGGGGCACTGGGAGCGCCGACGAGTGCGCCACGACGGACGCATCAAGTTCCTCGGCGAGAAGTACTTCCTGAGTGAAGCGTTGGCTCGCGAGTTGGTCGGGCTAGTCGAAGTGGACGAAGCCATTTGGCAGATCTGGTTCGGTCCGGTGGAACTCGCCTTGTTCGACGCCGCCAACCGCGTACTGTGGCCGCTCGGCTCGGCAGTCAGTGGCCCCCGCGGGGGCCACTGACCACCGCCTATACTGTTACCCATCCGTCCGGTTTAGAGTGTTACCTATCAGACCGGTCGTTCACACCCCCCGTCGGGGAGCAACACTATATTTCTAGATCATTGTCAAATCGGTCAACATTCACTGAACCTACCGGTTTCTAAGGTTTCCTTACTTAAGCGAGCCTAAGAGGATTCCCTCGGGTTCCAAAACACTATCCCTAGAACTACTGGGACCATCCTCGGGGTGCGATTGCACAGCCATCTGAGAGGCCTCTTCGGGACGCCGTCGCTCCAAGTAAACCGCGAACCCATCGTCATAGACGACTTGCCACTCATCGCTCTGTTTCAGGGCAGTGGTAATTGTCCACCTCAGAGGTAGTAGTGCCCCCTGAAACTGGTACTTGTCGAGAATCTCGACGACCTTCCAATCGGATCCCAAGATGCTCAAATAGTCATTCCGAATTTCCGGCGTATAGAAGTCACTTCGGCCATCGATGAAGGTGCGGTACTTCGGGAACAGGCGATAAATAAGGTAATCGCCCCATTGGTCACTAGTAAGAATTCGCTTTTCGCTAAGCTGTTTACCTAATACGTCTGTGGCTGCTGCCGGAAACTTCACAGCCGGGAACTCTGCCCTCCACTCTGGAGTGTCGGCGCGACTATTGAGGAGCATTGCGACCGCAACCACGCCTACCAAGGGGAGCCAGCCAAGAACCGGCCCCTTCTCGGAGGCGATTCTCTGGTCCCCGCTGTAGTCCTTGCCAATATCCTGCAATACCTCGGCTAGCATCCATCGTTCCTTTGACGCGAACCGAATCAAACGTGTGAGTTCTAGGCCGATATAGGGGAGAGCGACGATCACAAACAGCGGTGCGTGTCGAACCGAGGTCAGGGATGCGTGGGCCCAAGCGATCATCAGTAGGGGCCTTACGAACTCACCGCGCCGAATCATGAAGGCGGCCGCAAATACACTGGCGAACAGCAGCACTTCAAGTACCCGCATACTCTCGGAGCGGAATCGAGGCGATTGAAATTCTTCTACATGCTCAAGGATGAAATCGGACTGCAAATACTCGCCCACGTGGGTATGGAGCTCGAATCCGTAGGGATTGACGACCGTGGCTGCTGCACAAAGACCGCAGACGAGAGCGTATCTCTTGGCGGACGCTGGCAGGTACAGCTTCCAGCCATCTTGCTTCGACCTCAGCCAGAGGTCTTCAAGTCCGGTTCCGACCGCAAAGATGCCCGCAGTAACAATCAACGCGACCCAACCACCGTGGATATTGGTCCACAGCACAGCCATGGGAATCAACAACCAGACTTTCCAGGACGGCTTTCTCCTGTCCGATTCAAGGACCCAGACCGTTGCGATTAGGAAACCCCAGGTAAACATGTGCGGACGCGCCAGCCAGTGCATCGTAGAGACTGAACAGACCAGCAGCGTAGCGAGAATCGCAACAAGCACGTTCACGTGAAGCCACAACATGTAGCGGATCATCAGGCAAGACGTGAGAGCGATCACAACGCCAGCTAGGAGTACGACGCCTTCAAGGCCGTCTGCTTGGTGAGCCAGGGCTAACATCACGTCGGCCAGCCATTCCCAAGCGAACCAAACTTGGCCAGCCATCGTGAAGGAGAATGGATCGGTGTCTGGCAAGCGCCCGTCGGCAAGAGCCATCTCGCCCAGGCGTATGTGCCAGCCAGCATCTCCGTCTCCCAGCAAGGCAGCAGCGCTGCGCCCACTCCAGAACAGCCAGCCCAAGACCGCCACGAAGGCGAAATCTGAAAGGCTCGGCAGTATCCAACCCGCCAGACCACCGCCATTCTGCCGAGGATCGCTTGCTTCGGTTGACACCGAGCCGGAGCCGCGCGTATGCGCGATCTTTTCACTTTGGTTGGTGATACCGCTCTCGGCTCGCGCGATATGGGCGTCGGAGGTGACACCGGCTAGGTCCTTGTTAATCAAGAGAATGCGCCGCCCCAGGGGCTTCCGCTTTCACAGCAAGTATCGAGTAACCGATGGTTTTGAGGAATTAAACAACTCACCTTAGAGGGGTTCATCAAACGACCTACCGTGCAGCGCTGGTTAGCGCACCATCCAGCTGATGTACTCGAACGGCCCCGTCAGAACTCTTGAAGACCACGGGAGCCCGCTCCAAGAACTCTACGGTGGCCACCACCATTTGCGGTTTCGCGTATTCCAACTCAAAATCGTCGCTGGAAACCAGCCAATACTGGGCGTTGAGGGCTACCGCGGTGTCTCCGAGGCGAGCGATATCTCGTTTCATTGCCCTTTCGTCTTGCGAGAAAAATGGGGCAGTACTGGGTGAGAACGGTCGCATGCCCTGAGATCCCGAGTAGAGGTACGAAAACGCATCCTCATAACTGATGAGGACCGCATCAGGCTCTGCCTGGTTCGCCAGCCAGTCATACGCCTCCTGCTTTGCAGGCAGGATCTGTGCACGCTGGAGCGCCAGGGTCTGGATTCCCGATGGCACCTCAACGACGAATCTCCAAGCTCCGTTAATCAAGAGTGCAGCTAGCGCGGAACCCATCAACACCGCGGCGACTCGCTGATCCTTCTGACGACTCTCACGGAATACGCTACGAATACTCGTGCCCAACCTGACGAACTCGCTAGAAGCGCCAGCTAGGAGCAGCGGAAGAAACGCCAACCAGAACCGCGACATCAACGCGTAGTTCCAAAGGAGAACGAGTGGTGCGTAACACACTATGATCCAATGAATTACAGACCACCCATTATCCTTGGCTCGAAGAAATATGCCGTGCATTATGGCCATTGATATCGCCACGGCGCTGGCCTGCATAAACATGCTGACTACACCCGCTGCATTGAACTGAACCGTGCCGACGGCGGGGTGCTTGAGTAATTCCAGAAGCATGAACTGTGTCTGGTCCCAAAGGATGTCCCAGGTGGGGACTGACAACTTCCAGAAATCGAGATAGTTGGTGTAATAGAGCCAATTCTGGTCGAAGCCGTTGAGTACGCCCTCGTCGCCTGGCACGTTGGTGTCTGCCATCCAGCTACCAAGTAAGTGCCAGGCGACGGGCAGAATGCCGAGGAACGCTGCCGCCCCAGCGAGAAATTTCTTCTGCGACAACGCGAAGAGAACCAAGCCTCCGAGTACGGCCACGCCTAGGGTTCTAGTGGAGACCGCGAGGCAAGAGACACCGATCGCCAACGCCCACCAGAGTCCGAATGACTGGCCATTCGTATCGAACGCACGGTCCGCCGCCCAAATAGCGGTGAGCGTGAGTGCGGCGAATAGTAGGTCGCTCAGTAGAAGATTGGTCCACAGGATCGTGTAAGGGTTGAGCGCGAACAGCGCACCCAGTCCCAGGGCCTCGATTCGACTACAGCCCAGGTTCCGCAATACTCCGACCGCGGCAACGATCAACCAGATCCCAATGAGAAGGTTCAGACGCCAGCCCCAGACCAAATTGGCCGGGAACTCTGGCTGAATCTGCCATGCCAAGGAAAGGAGACGCGGATAGAGCGGCGGATACTTCGTCTGCTCGGGAGATCCAGGTAGACTGGGCAAGACGTTGCCTTCGCCTTGTGCAATTGCTTTGGCTGTCGAAAAGTAGAGAGTGTCGTCGTGAAAGGCACCGAATAGCGCCGGCGAGTACTGCCAAGCGGCAACGACTATGTAGAGTACGGCTAGCACCGCCAGACCTGCGCCAAATGCGCGATCTGACAGTGTGGTCTCAGCCTTCTCGGAGGCCTGACCGAGTGGCACGGCGGCTACTTAACCTCGGTTTCGAACGGCGGAGGCATGGTGAGAGCGAGTTCCTCTTCCATGTCGGCCCCACCGAAACCACGGATCTTGCGGCCATACATGGCTAACTCGAAACGATCCTTCACGCCAGTCTTTTCAAAGATGTGCATCAGGTGCACTTTGACCGTTCCAGTTGTGATCGATAGGGCTTCAGCGATCTGTTTGTTCTTCATGCCGCGCATGACGAGAGTCAGGATCTCTTCCTCGCGGGGAGTCAGCCTCGGCGTCGTTCGGCGATTGATGAAACCGACGAACTGGTTAGAGATGGAACTCTCGATCCAAATATTTCCCTTTGCCACGGTTCTCAGACAGTCGATGATGATCTGAATCGGGAGAGTCTTCTTCAAGATCCCTCGAGCGCCTACTTGTAGGGCCCGGAAGGATTCCACTTCGGATATCTCCGATGCCCAGAGAATCGGCTCGGCAGACGGGGATTGGGCCTTTAGATCCGCGATCGCCTGAAACACCGACTTCGTACCGAATGCCTTGTCGATCAGGCATACGGTTCTTGTGCTGTCGCCAATCAGCTCCAGAAGGTCTTCTGGTTTCTCGACGGAACCCAGAAATCGAAAATCCTCGACATCTTCGAGACTTCGTCGCAACCCCTCGACAACGATTGGCTGCGTCTCGCATGCGCAGACATCAATCATCGAGCTAGCCCCCTGCTGGAATGGTCGCTCACCGGACGCACGGCGGGTAGTCGTAAAACACTCATCGAGAGGTAGTATCCTCGTGAGGTGCAAGGCTGGCCAATCATCGGTCGACCTTAGCTAGACCCGCGAATTGCCCCTAAACTTTCTTAGGATGCTCGCTGGTTCGGATGCGACAGTTCCCATAGAAATGTTGAATGGAATCAAGAGGTTCGGGATTTCAGCTGATCTCGTGGGCACAATAGGGGCCATGGCTGCAACGCCTTGTCGACTGATTGTCTTCAGTGACCTGGACGGTACGCTCCTAGACAAGCAGACATACTCCTGGACCCCCGCGACAGAGGCTATTCAGTCCCTGCGAGAGAACGACGTCCCGTTAATACTGGCCTCCAGCAAGACTCTTGCAGAGATGCTAGAGGTTCGCCGGACGCTGGGCAACGACGCCCCATTCATCTTCGAGAACGGGGCCGGAGTTGCGCTGCCAGCAGTGATCTTCCGTAACGCGCCACACGTCGTTGAGAGGAGTGGCCTTCGAATCAGACTCTTTGGGGCCGATCGCGGGCAAATTCTCGACGCGCTGGGAAGGCAGAGAGCAGCTGGCCACCGTTTCGAGGGTTTTTCGGATTGGACGGCACAAGAAGTTGCGGACATCACGGGTCTTGATGTGGCGGCGGCAGTTCTCGCCAAAGATCGGCTGGCGACAGAACCCTTCTTGTGGCGCGATACAGAAGAAAAGTGGGTTGAATTCTTGGCCGAACTCGAAGAAAGTGGGTTTCGCGCCGTCCAAGGCGGACGATTTTGGTGTGCGATGGGCCGTTTCGACAAGTCGGATGCGGCTCGCTGGCTTCGTGATCTCTACCAAGAGGAAGCTGGCGAGGGCGAATTGAAGACCGTGGCGCTCGGAGATAGTCCCAATGACAGCCAGCTGCTTACCTGGGCGGACATCTCGGTCATCATCAAATCACAGAACTCGGAGCTAATCCAACTACGCGATCATCCTTGCACCATCCGCACTAGCAAGACCGGTCCAGACGGTTGGCAGGAAGCCATCGCTGCAATTCTTCGGGAGCACCTGTCGGCGTAGGGAGATTTCCATGGGCGATTTTTATCAGAACGGAACGATTACCACCCTCCACAACCTGTCGCGTAGGCCACTCGAGGAGTTGGAGCAGGAACTTCACGAGTTCGCGAAGAAGCGGCCGATGGGCTTGATTCTGCCCTCGCTCTACTCTGAGCTAGAAGGACCGGCGCTCGGCAACATCTTGCAAGAGCTGTCCCACGCATCGTATTTCGATGAAATTGTCATTGGCCTCGACCGGGCTGACGAGAAGCAGTTCCGGCACGCAGTGGAGTATTTCGGCCAGCTGCCCCAACGCCACCGGATCCTTTGGAACGATGGTCCTCGCCTCAAGAAGTTACAGCAAGTACTGCTTGATCAAGGACTTGCGCCTACGGATCCGGGAAAGGGTGCCAACGTTTGGTACTGTATCGGCTACACATTAGCGTCAGCTAGAGCGACATCGGTAGCGTTACACGACTGCGACATCCTCACCTATACACGCGAGTTGGCCGCGCGCTTGATCTATCCGGTAGCGCACCCCAACTTCAACTACCGGTTCTGCAAAGGCTACTATGCACGTGTCTCTTCAGGCAAGATTCACGGCAGAGTTTGCCGATTGCTGGTCACGCCCCTGATCCGGTCGCTCAAGGACGTCCTTGGCGACAAAGATTATCTGTCGTATCTCGACAGCTTCCGGTACCCGCTAGCTGGTGAGTTCTCGATGCGGACAGACGTGCTCAATGATCTCCGGATCCCTTCTGACTGGGGCCTCGAGATTGGAGTCATCTCGGAACTGAGCCGCAACTACTCGGTCAATCGCATCTGCCAGGTCGATATCGCCGACAACTACGACCACAAGCATCAGAATCTGTCGCCCGAAGATGCCTCGCGTGGCCTGTCGAAAATGAGCACGGATATCTGCAAAGCCGTCTTCCGCAAGCTAGCGACTCAGGGGGTGGTGTTCTCCGAAGGAACGTTCCGCAGCCTCAAAGCATCGTATTATCGCAAGGCCCTAGACATGATGACGGCGTACCACAACGATGCGGTGATGAACGGGCTGAAATACAGCCAGCACGATGAAGAAGCGGCAGTTGAACTCTTCGCCGAGAATCTGATGGCGGCCGGCGCGAGTTTTCTCAACAACCCAATGGAAACGCCATTCATTCCCAGTTGGAACCGAGTGATCAGCGCTGTGCCCGACATCATGACACAGCTAAAGGATGCGGTTGAGGCCGACCGAGCCGAATACGCTCTCAAGATCTAAAGGCTACTCCAGAACGAATGATTACACGCGAATCCGGATTTACCCTCAGAGACCGACTGCACGCCCACCTGAAGCTGCTCTACCCAGAGGCAGACCTCGGCGCCCTCTCCCAACAGCTTCTTGAAGCGATGGGCGTAGACGGCAACTCCGCCGTCGGCCCATCGCGTCGCAACAACTGGGACGAGTCCGACATTGTTGCCATCACCTATGGGGACACTGTTCGTTCGCGGGGGGATACGCCGCTCTCAACGCTTACTCGCTTTTTCAAGGAGCGGCTGACTGGCGTCGTCAGCAGCGTACATGTCCTGCCGTTCAATCCTTATAGCTCCGACGACGGATTCTCTGTCATCGACTATAACGAGGTCAATCCCGAACTCGGAGAGTGGGCCGACATCGTCTCGCTAGCAGGTCAATTCAAACTGATGGCTGATCTGGTGATCAACCATGCATCCGCCGAAAGCGACTGGTTCAAGAACTTCCGGCAGGGGGTCGAGCCGGGCAAGAACTACTTTGTAACGGCAGACCCCGGAGACGATCTATCCAGGGTCGTTCGTCCACGGAGCAGCCCGCTATTGCGGGAGATAGACACAGCAGACGGCACGCGCCACGTTTGGTGCACGTTCAGCTTTGACCAAGTAGACCTCAACTTCAAGAACCCTCAAGTTCTTATCGAGGTCGTGCGAATCATGGCGCTCTATCTCAGCAAGGGCGTCAAACTGTTTCGGCTGGACGCGGTGGCATTTCTGTGGAAGGAACCCGGTACCACCTGCGTCCATTTACCTCGGACCCACGAGGTCATCAAGCTGCTGCGCACTCTGATGGAGCAGCGTGCCCCCGAGGCCATGCTCATCACCGAGACGAACGTGCCAAACCGAGAAAACTTGACCTACTTTGGCAACGCGAATGAAGCCCACGCCATCTACAATTTTTCTCTACCACCCTTGCTGGTTCATGCACTACTGACAGGCACAAACGCCCATCTCAAGACGTGGATGATGAGTATGCCCCCGGCGCAACTCGGCACCGCGTACCTGAATTTCATTGCCTCCCACGACGGGATCGGACTCCGGCCCACCGAAGGGTTGCTATCGGAAGACGAAATCGGCTCGTTCATCGAAACGATGGAACGTTTCGGGGGGCGGATTTCGACGCGCCGGACGCCGGACGGAGCCGACAAGCCGTACGAGATCAATATCTCGCTTTATGATGCACTCAAAGGAACAGTCGAGGGCGGCCCCGATCAATTGCAGGAAGAACGGTTTGTTTGTGCGCACGTCATCATGCTGGCGTTGGAGGGTATCCCGGCGATCTACATCCACAGTTTATTGGCGACGGAGAATGACTACGACAAGCTCGAACGAGCCGGGCACAATCGCGCCATCAACCGGCATCAGTGGGATTACGAAGAGCTCAACCGTCGACTCGACAGACCCGCCTCGCACCACCGCAGGGTATTTGCGGAACTCTGTCGCCTTCTTCGGGTGCGTAGAAGACAACCGGCATTTCATCCGAATGCGACGCAGTACACGCTGCACCTCGGGCCAAATCTCTTTGCGTTTTGGCGTCAAAGCATGAACCGCGATCAGTCGATCTTCGCCATCAACAACATCACCGCTGAACCGCAAGAAGTTTCGCTCGAAGCGATCAATCTAATCGGAACCGATGAATGGATGGACCTGATCCGCGGAGGCCGCATCGAAGACCGTGGCGGCAAGTTCACGCTGGGCCCGTACCAATGTGCCTGGCTGACGAACCTTTTCTAGAGCTGGGCTTGCGGCGCAGCATAGATACTGAAGACGGCATCTGAGTAAACATGCTCAAAGCTTAGTTCTTCGATCACACTCGACCATCTTCGCTCCACACCTCGAACGGATACGACGAGGTAGTCTGGGGGACTCTCACGCAACAAATCTTCTGTGTCGGCCTGATCGCTGTCGTCTACACGACCCAATTCCAAACAGTGCATCATCGTGGGGTTTTCCATATACGCGCGGGCACAGTTGTTGATGCCAATCGCGACCTGACCCGGCTCCATAATCCTGGTCAGTTCTCGAATACTCGGATAGAAACGATTCGAGGCCTCAAGATAGCCATCACGATCCAGGCTGCCGGTGAGATATTGAATCTGCGGGGGGTTAATCTCGGTGATCAATAACGGCGGCAACGCGCCCAGCAGTCCCAATGTCAGACCAGCTGAGACCAACAAACGATTCGCAGCACGCCCACCAGTCCATAGAACAGCCGCCCTGCCACCCGCCAACACGGCGAGAACCATAATCGGAGCGATGCCGTAGCGCAACACACCCGCGACCCAGGTCAAATAGATGTAAGTAGAGACCAAAGTACGTCACCAGTGTCCACGTCACAGTTGATGGGGACTTGCGACGAGTCAGCGGCCAGGCGACGACCAAGAAGGCTAAGAATAGTCCACACGGTGTCGCGACAGGCATCTCAATCACTTTACGGCCGTCGAAATGAGCCACCCATGGGTAGGCGAAGAAGACCGCCGCACGGGAGAGTTGCGATTGATCACTCGGCCTGAATTGAGTCACGGCGACCCGTGTGTTCGCCGGGTACACCGGACTACCCTTCAGAACATAAGCGCGGGCGTGCCAAAACAGTCCCGATGCGGCAAACGCTAGCGTAGCGACGATCAACCATTCCCATCTCTTTTCGCGTCTCCACAAGTCGTGCAGCATCAACAATCCGATCGGTATTCCGCCAAACAAGGCGACGTGCTTCACTCCGAAACTCAGGCCGAGGAATGCTGCTGTGAGAATTAACCAGACGACAGCCTTATTCTTGCGCGCCTCCAAAACGCAATAGAGAGCAAGCAACTGAAATGATGCCATCGCCAAATCGTTCTTGATGATCGAACCGCTCCAGTGGGCAAACGGCAGACTGATGGCCCCGACGAGACCGATGATCCGCTGAAACCTGGTCAGACCCACCGACCGACCAATCGCCAACAATATGAGCAGCGCCAGCAAGTAGAAGAGCGGCTCGGTAAACTGCATCGCGGGCCAATCACCCAAGGCCAGCGCCACCGTCAGGACTTCCTCATAGGATTGGGGGTAGTACGAGTACGCGGTGGAGTGGCCACGACTAAACAAGTGTCTAGTCCCGATGGGTATATCCGGTCCAGGGAGCGGCTCGAGTCGGCCAGTACTCACGTAGTGCTGCGCGGACGGCACATGGTACGCGATGGAGTCGTGCGCGATCGTGGGCGTCAAGGCTGCGAGAAGAAATATCAACTCAAAGACACTCACGAAGACAACCGCGATAGCTACCAGCGCCGAACGAGCCTCCGGCATGTCGGCCCAGGCGACGTGAATGCGGAAGAGACCGTTCCAGAGATCGACCAGTCGGTGACGAAACAGAATCAGTGGGGCCAAGAGTAGCGCAGCAAATAAGACTGGACCGTAAAGACCCGCAAGCCCAATCGGAATCAAGACCACGATGAGGACACCGAGGCCTGCGCCCAGGCTGAGAGCAAATTCTGCTGAGGTCGAGTCAGGCTCAACTCCAAGCCGGGAAAGGAGCTCCCGGCCCGTCGTGAATGAGGCGAGGCCAATCCCCGCGGTAACTAATACGCCCAGTGGCTCGTAAGCCAGTACCAGCACGAGCCCTGCGCCGACCAGCAATACCGGCTCCCACCGCCACAGGAAGCTTCGACGCACATGAGTGTAGATCCAGGAAGCGAGCACCAGACCAACTAACAGGCCAGCCAGAGCCCATCGAAATCGCGGGTCTCGTTCCGCGAAGTAGTCGAGATATTCCGTAAGAGAGACCGCCGCCAAGACGACGATCAGGGCAGACCAAGCCAACACTATCCAGGCGGAGGAGTTGGATGACAGCCTGGGTTCGTACACCGAACCACTGTCAGCAGTCGTCTCGATGCTCATTTGGTGAGGCGACTCCGGTGATTTGCCGACCGCAATGGGCCAATCCTAGCATGCGATGGATCGCGGACCATGGCGAGCGTGGAGAACCGCATCGCGCCCATACATCCAGATGTCGCCATCGCGACATTCCCACACCGGTTCGAACACATACAGCCGAGTACTGCTCTTCTCTGAGCAGCCGCTGTTACGATCTCTATAGTCCGCTGTTCGCATGCGTCTCCCTGCCGCAACTATACTGACTTGGATCGCACTGACGGTGGTGCAGGCTCAAGCAGTCGATTTCCGAATCGAGAACGATTTCGGCAGCGTATCCGTCCGGATTAGCATGGACGGTCGCTTTGAGCTGGCGTTGCGGAACGATAACCGCGTGTCGTTGCAGCGTGACGTCAAGATTGTTCGGACGGAAGACATCGTCGAGATTATCGCTCAACCGCACGACGGGGTCGCATTCGACATGGAGTTCAGCATTCCGTTCGGCGCAGCGGTGAACGTCCGAACGACCGATGGAAAGATTTCCCTCGATGGCTACCCAGCAAGGTTCGCTGCCCAGACGGCATCCGGGGAGATCTCTCTTCGGGCTCCTTGGGAGGCGACCCGTCTGCGGTTCATCTCGCGCAAGGCCCCGAAGAATGTCTCGGTATCAGATAAGCGTCTGTTTCGATCTGGAAGAGATTTCGAGCTCGGTCAGAAGGCTTGGATACTCGAAGATCGTCTCAAGGACAGCCACGTGTCCTACGGCACTGTCCGAATTCGCTCCCAGAGCACCTCCCGACTCACGATCGAGGAAATGTCTCTGCCTGACGACGCGCCAGTCAAGATGCACTGGGAGGCCAAGCGGGCCTACAAAGCTCTCATGGAGGCCGTCGCCGTCCGTCTGACAACTCCGGCTCAGGAGGACGTTGGCGATAGTTCTGGGATTGCCACAGACACCCCAACCGGCGCCATGTTCTCGTCCAATGTGCGCCTGGTGAACCTGCAGGTCGCAGTCTACGACGACGCAGGTGCACCGATTGCTGACTTGAAGCCAGGAGATTTCCAGGTTTTCGAGAATGGGGTTCATCAAGAAATTCAGACCGTCGATTCAGAAGACACGCCCTTCAATTTGGTCCTCCTCTTTGATCTAAGCTCCAGCACACAGAGGAACCGAAATCAGATGAAGCAGGTCGCCAGCGGCTTCCTCTCGGTCGCACGTCCTCGCGACAAAGTGGCTGCGTACGTACTGGCCAATAACTGGTTCGGTGTACTGTCACGGCTTACGCCAGATCGCGAAATATTGGCGCAGAGCATTGGCAAACTACCGAACCTGTCTGGTGGTTCCCCTCTTTACGACGCGATGGTGCTTGCCTATACCGAAGAGCTGGCTCAGCGTCCCGACGAGCGCAACGCACTAGTCGTCATTAGCGACGGGGTCGACAACCGTCTCTACGGGATTGGGCAACCGTCGGAGGTGTCATTTACCGACGTCAAACGCACCGCCGCCCGCATGAATGCCCTGCTCTATCCAGTTTTTCTTGGACCGGCGGAGAACGATCTAACGAAAGGCAGTCGCCCCTACGAAGCGTTCATGCGGTTCAAAGAGACGGCCGAACTGGCCGGTGGTCGCGTCTTCTCAGCCGACACCATGGCGGAGTTCCACAACGTTTATGAAGATTTTGCCGCAGAACTGAGAGCGGTCTACAGCGTCTCCTACTCTCCAAAAAACCAGGACTTCAAGGGCGAGTTTCGGCCGGTCGACGTCACGGTCAGCCGTGAAGGAGCGACGGCCCGCACACGGCCTGGCTATACCGCTCGTTAGTCCACGATCCCGCGCCTAAAGGTCTTCCCGAACCGCCACGATCTTGCGCTTGAGGGCATGTCGCAGTCTGTCGGGCATCCGAGCGTAACGATGCTCGTTGGTCTGCACCATACGTTCAGCGATGAGAAGGTTGTCTAGGCCTCGTTGCGTCTCATTCGCATCCAGGTACATGGACGCGAGTTCGAGTCGAAGCACGTAGTTTCTCGGGAACTGTGCAATGAGCCCTTCCAAAAGCTGCGCGGACTCAAGGGGGCGATGCTCCCGACGATACAGCAGCGCCAGCAGCATGCGGGCCTCGACGTTTAGCAAGTCCCCTTTTTCAGCGACGTACTCGACCCACTCGCGGCCCTTGTCTTTGTTGCCCCGAATGCCACCCAATGCAACGACGGCCCGAAGCGCCCAAGGCAGCCCTCCGACAACATATTCCTGCGCGCCAGCGACGAGATAGGCGTCGACGAATTCGGGGTCGATCTCTCGCAAGCGGTCACTATAGCGCCGGGCCTTATTCGCTGCCCGAAGAGCCGAAATGTAGGCTTTGTTGACCATGAATGCGTAGTTTCCGACGAGAGCGTAGTTGTGCGACATCGCAAACAGCGATAGGGTGTCAGACGGAGCTTGAGCCAAGCGTGCCTCGGCCAAGCGACGAGCTTCCGCCGCAGCACCGACAAAGCGCTCTCTGATTCCACGATCGGGCTTGGGCTTCTCTCGACGCCGGAACTCGTCGTCGCTCTTGAAGGCGCTCGTGTCCAACAGCCCCAGACGATGCAACTCTTGGTAAAGAATGGCCGTCGCAATCCGATTCCAGATGCTGGCGCTGGGATAGCTAGCTGCCATCGCCGCGTAGTACCCGCGAATCGCCTCGTCGTGTTCCAGGTTGAAGAAGTGGTCATCGGCGTCAGCCAGCAACTCAACAGCGCTGGCGGCCGACCAAAGGGGAGTCGCGGTCAGCAATAGGGTTGCGACGACCAAAACGAAATCGCGAATAGATCTCACTACGCCCTTAGACGCAGCTTACTTCGAAACGATTACTTCTCGGATACTGTCTCGGGTCAAGAAGAACTTGATCGACTCGAAGTCACCGAATAATCGCTCGAGGCTGCGGTTGTTAAAGGTGGTCGGCAGCGATCGCGTATCGCGGGGCTGCAGAACGAGATCGTGGGTGCCGTCAATTCGGTAGCGGCAAGCGGGCACAGTCTCGCCCCTTCCCTGCGTGTGGAAAAAGGTCAGCATTCCACCGCCAGGTCGAAGCACTTCCTCTAGCCGCGAAACCGCCAAATGCACGACGTCGGAATCGAGAAACTCAAGACAGTCCCACGCTAAGATGGCATCGAACTGATTGCGCGGAAAGTTCAGGTACTCGTCAACGAAATCTCTCGCGGAAGCAACATTCATGGCCTCTTTGGGGCGATCGCGTTTCCACTGGTCAAACTGCACCAGCAGATCGACGGCATGTACGGTACCGCCAAACTGGCTGAGAATGCCGATGTTTTCCTGGCTCAAGCCCCCAAGGTCCAAGATGTCAAGGTGTCCGCTGTCGGGCAGGACGTCAAAAAAATACTTGAGCCCATTGCTCTTGCGCGTCACCGACTTGAGTTCACGAGAGATGCTACCAATCGACGACGGGGACCCGGTTCCCGCCCCCGCGGAAGCATTGGTCAGAATCTTGCGTAGAAAGTCGAGCACTTCTAGCGTGACCGCCCAGACTCTGCCGCGTCGCTCAAACTACCTCTTAGCAGGAGCTTGAGGTACCGCAGCGGTCGTTGGGGCCGGTTTGTCAGCAACGAGCGGCTTCGCTGGTGTAGGGGCAGGAGCAGCCGCTGGTTTGGGAGCTGGCTCCGGCTTCACAATATCGATGCTGCCACGGAACACGGCACCGTCCTCGATGACAATTCGAGCGGTCGACAGATCACCGTGCAAAGAACCGGTCTTACGAATGTCGATTCGATCGCCAGCCTTGACGTTGCCCGTTACCTTGCCTTCGATGATGATGTCTTTGGCTGTGATTTCAGCATCGACATTGCCGTTAGGGCCGATGGTCAAGCTGTTTTGATCCAGCTGAATCGTGCCCTCGACTTCTCCATCCACGTAGAGGTCTTGGGTGCCGGTAATAGAACCCCTGATCTTCAGGGACTTGCCAATCACGGCCTGATTACGACCGCCGCTCGATGGAGCGGAAGATGCGGGCGCGGCGATAGGCGCCCGCGCAGCCGGGCGCGCTGGAGTTGGTTCCGGACGGCTAGATGCCGGTGCCGAAGAAGGAGTCTGATCGTCTTTACGTCCCCACATGGGTCCTCGCTATAGTCGGAAAGAGCTATTAGTATAGCCTTGGACAGACTGCTGACAACATGCCCAATCCGCCCCTCATCACCCGCAAGTCCGCAACGGTCTATGAGACACCGTGGTTCAAACTGGAACAGGCTGAAGTCGAGAAAACGGTCGATGGCAGTTCATTCACATACACCTACCTGTCCGTAGCCCCGTCGGTGATGGTTGTGGCCATGGATGGCGACGGGCGCATCGTCATTGTCCGGCAGTATCGCTATCCCACTCGAAGATACTCTTACGAACTGCCCGGGGGTGGATCGGGCGGTGATGCGCTTGAGGCTGCGGCGTTGCGCGAACTCGAAGAAGAGACAGGCTACCGGGCCGCTTCGATCGAAAAGCTCGGCGAATTCGTCACCTACTGCGGACTCGCCGACGAGATCTGCCACGTGTTTCTGGCGACGGACCTCACGCAAGGCGAACAGCGGCTAGAAAAGTCCGAGGACATCACGGTTCATACCGTCACCTACAGTGAACTGCTTGAAATGATCGCTCAGGGCGAATTCTGCGATGGCATGGGCCTGGCGGCCCTGCATTTGGCGAGGGCTCGCCTGGATCAGGCCGATGCCACCGAGTGACTACTTGGCGATGCCGCCTTCGGTCATCTTGCGTGGATCGAGAAGCCTGTCGAGTTCAGCCCTGTCCAGGTCGGTCATCTCCGCCGCAACATCTTTGAGTTTGCGGCGTTCGGCGTAGGATTTCTTGGCTACCGCAGCCCCTTTCTCGTAGCCAATCACCGGGTTCAGTGCTGTTACGAGGATCGGATTCTTCTCGACGAGGTCGCCGACGTGTTTGGCGTTCGGCGTGAACCCCTCGATGGCCTTGTCGGCGAGGATACGACTTACGTTGCCAAGTAACTTAGTGCTTTCCAATAAGTTATGAGCTACAACCGGAAGCATTACATTGAGTTGAAAATTGCCGGACTGACCTGCAATGGTGATCGTCGTGTCATTGCCGATCACCTGGGCACAGACCATGCAGGCAGCCTCCGGGATCACAGGGTTGACCTTGCCCGGCATGATGCTAGAGCCAGGCTGCAGGTTCGGCAGAGCAATTTCACCGAGTCCAGCCTGCGGCCCACTATTCATCCAGCGTAGGTCGTTCGAGATCTTCATAATCGAGACCGCAACGGTCTTCATCTGGCCACTGAGTTCAACTGCCGCATCTTGGCTCGAGAGGCTGACGAAGTAATTCTTGCTTGTCGTGAAGTCGAAGCCGGTCTGGTCGGACAAACGCTCAGCGACTCGTGAGCCAAACTCCGGATGCGCGTTTACGCCGGTGCCGACGGCGGTGCCACCAAGGGCGAGCGCCCCGATGCGGGGCAAGACGCCCTTTAGCCTGTCGATACCCTGCTCAATCTGAGAGGCCCAACCGCCGAGTTCTTGGCTGAGGCGAATCGGCAGGGCATCCATTAGGTGGGTTCGGCCGTTTTTGACGACGTTGTCGACTTCCCCAGCCTTGTTTTCGATCGTTTGCCGTAAGTGGTCCAAGCCGGGAATCAACGTTTCGGTGACTTCGAGACAAGCGGCGACATGCAAGGCGGTCGGAATGACGTCGTTCGACGATTGGCCCATGTTGACGTGATCGTTGGGGTGAACCGGGCTGCCCAGCCGCTCGGACGCCAGGTTCGCGATTACCTCATTCGAGTTCATGTTGCTCGAAGTGCCAGATCCGGTCTGGAAGATGTCCAGCGGGAAGTGATCGTCGTGATCGCCCTGCTCAACCTCTTTCGCTGCCGACTGGATAGCCTCGGCCATCTTGCTGTCGAGGTAGCCGAGTTCCTTGTTGACATATGCCGCCGCGCCCTTGACCAGGCCGAGAGCCCGAATCATGTTGCGAGAGAAACGAACACCGCTGATCGGGAAATTCTCAACAGCGCGTTGCGTCTGAGCGGCGTAGAGCGCGTCTTTGGGAACGCGCACCTCCCCCATGGAGTCTTGTTCAATGCGAAAGCTATCGTCGGCCATAACCTTCTAGATTAGCTCAGGCCACGAACACTGACGCAGTCGCTCTAACGACCGAGTTCGCGCTCCATTTCTTGGAGCTGGCGAGCCATATCTTCAGCCTGTCTTCGGAGTGCGGCAAGGCGCTCGGCGACGGACCGCGTCGCGCCATCGGAGGCGGACGGCTGTTGGGGAGGCTGCCCCGGTACGGGTGCGCTCGCTGCGCTCAAAACCGACGGCGGTGGACGTAGCGTCCCCGCCCCCAGCTGGAACAACGCCTCTTCAAAGGTGTTCTCGTAGATCAGACGGTTGCCCATCGCGAGGACGACCTTTCGCAGCTGTGGCATGCGTGCTGTCTCTGCCTGGATGTAGATCGACTCGACATAAAGGAAGGCGTCGCCGACTGGCAACGCCAAGATGTCGCCACGCAACACGCGCGAACCTTGCTGGTTCCAGAGTGTGAGATCTTTTGCGATCGTCTCGTCTTGATTGATTCTCGCCTCGATTTGGTTGGGACCAAACACCAGTTCCTGTTTTGAAAGCTGGAAGTAGACCAGTTCGCCTAGCTTGTCACCATCGCAACGCGCTGCCATCCAGCCGATCAAGTTGTCCTTGCCTCGCGGCGTGAACGGCAGCATCAGGATAAACTCGGGCTCGGTCTCACCGGGCAACGTCGCCACGATGTAGGTCGGCTTCATCCGAGCTGCACTGCCAGACTGACCCGCAAGACTCTGAGCCACATCCCACTCGTCTTCTTTGTTGTAGAAAACCTCGGGATTCTTCATGTGGAACGTGCGATAGAGTTCGGCCTGAATATCAAACATCTCCAGCGGATACCGAACGTGCTCACGCAGGTCAGTGGGCATCTCGGCCTTGTCAGTGAACAGCCCAGGGAATTCGTTTGCGTAAGCCTGTATGATCGGATCCGACTCGTCGAAGATGTATAACTTCACCGAGCCGTCATAGGCATCGACAGTCGCCTTCACTGAGTTGCGAATGTAGTTGATCCTTGTTCGGTTGCCCAATAAGATCGGAGCCGAGTACGGGTGCGAAGCGGACGTCGTATAACCGTCGACGATCCACACTAGGCTCCCTTCGTCCGTGATGACTAGGTACGGATCAGAATCCCACTGCACGAACGAGGCCAGCTGCCGCAACCGCTCACTGACATCTCGGTAGATCATCATGCGGCTGTTTTCGTTCAGCTGCCCGGTGAAGAAGATATTCATCTCGCCCTCGGTGATCGCCGCAGCCAAGCGCAGCGCCAACGAGTGAATCAGAAAACCGCCCGTGCCTTCATAGTGCGAAGTCACGTTCTCGTCGCCAGAGGGATAGTCAAACTCCCTTTGGTCGGTGTTGACAAACACTGGATCATGAGTGACTTCTCCGTAGTAGATGGACGGAGATTCAAGGCTGACGTCGGCGGTCCGCACGTCAGGCGGTGCGTCCTGGATCAGCAACACTGGCAAGCCGTCCGGCGTCGTGCGGTTCACTTCGCTCATGACGACGCCGTAGCCGTGTGTATAGATGAGGTTGGTGTTGATCCAGCTGGCCTGTGCCTGCTGGGGGAGTCGGTTGATGTCGATCTCACGGGGCGACAGCAGAACCTGCTTGATCTTGCCGTCGATCGTGTAGCGATCGATGTCAATGTCCTCAAACACGTAGTAGGGCCGCAAGGCTTGGATCTGAGTGATCGTGTCGGTGAACGCCCCGGTGTCCCAGAGGCGGATGTTGTCGATCAGCGTGGCGTGAGCGTTGACATCGATGCTGTCGTTGACATTGGCGTTGAAGACTTGGTCGACACCTTTATCCAGGCCGTACGCGGCCACAGTAGCCTCCAGGTGGCGCGCGATGTAGGGCACTTCGATTGTCAGTTCATTGGGGGTCACATGAAAGGTGCGAACCAGACCAGGAATCGCAGCGGTCAGCACGAAGGCGACGAACACTCCGATGGCGGCTGGCTTGAACCGCTTCATCCACACCAGAGGGATGGCAGCGAGCAACGCAAGCACAGTCAACCAACGCAGCGGCAGCGTGACCTTTTCGTCCACATAGTCCACGCCCGTCATGAAGTCGTACTGATTGAGCAGTAGGTCGTATTGGCCGAGGAAGTAGCCGATTGCGGCAGCAGCGAGAATAATCGCGCCAACTAACCGGGCGAAGCTGGTACGAGTGGCACCAGGCAGCAGCAAGGGGTTCGGACCAGCGTCGAACTCCTCCATCGAACCGCCAGCCAGTCGAAATTGGCGAATGCGATCGAACAACTGCCAGCCCCGTGCCGAGGCCCAGAATACAAACGCAGCGAACAGACTCGATACGAAGACGAGCTGCAGCAACTGCCTATAGAAGGGCAGATCGAAAAAGTAGAACGAAATGTCGTGACCGAAAACAGGGTCTTGCCAGGACGCTGTCGCAGCCGGGGCACCGAGTGAACCGAAGTAGGTGATCAATACCGTCGAGTCGATCGACCCACCGATGAACGCGACGCTCACGACCGCCAACCCCACCATGATCAGGCGCGAGTACAAACGATAGGATTCCGACGCGACACCAGAAAAGTTCATCCCCCGCTGGTAAGCCCACACCAGCAGTCCCCAAGCGAGCACCGATACGATAACGCCCGGTACAACGCGGAAGCTGAGCATCCTGAACCAGGTATCCACCTGTCCCATCTCTTTCCACCACTGGTACTCAATCAAGAACTCAGCGATGGTTCGCGAGCCCAGAAGGAGCATGAGGGCCAGAGCGGCGAGAACGATGTTACGGATATGTCGGGGTTCCATGGCGCCCCTTATTGTGTACTATCGAGACCATCTACCGCGCCATCGCTCCGACGGCATTCCATTACGTGACCGGAGATTTCATGAAACTCGCACTGATCTGCACCCTGTTCTTCTTCATCTCGATCGGTCTGTCAGCCCAAGAATCGGAGTTGCCAGACAACTTCAGTGAGCCGCTGCCGCTGTACTCGAAGGCGCTCGGTTCGTTTGAGCGTCCGATCTCGTCAACGAATGAAGAGGCCCAGGCCTACTTCAATCAAGGCTTTCAGATGATGTACGCGTTTGCCAAGATGGACGCGGTTCGTTCGTTCCGCGAGTCGTGGAAGCGCGACGAGAACTGCGCCATCTGTTACTGGGGAGAAGCTTGGGCTTGGGGTTCGTACCTCAACGGTCCGATGTCCGAAGACCAAGCACCGCACGCTTACGCCGCGTTGCAGAAAGCGATCGAGTTGGCACCCGACCACACGAACGAGACGGAGCGAGCCTTCATCGAGGCGCTCTCGGTTCGCTATGTCGCGGAGTTCGACGCTGAACAGCGACGCGAACAGGACGAGGCCTATGCCGAGTCCATGCGCCAACTGGCGGACCGCTACCCCGAAGACCTGGACGCCGCCACGCTCTATGCCGATGCCCTATTCTTGCTCGAACCTCGCCGGGGCGAACGCGACTTGAACGACCCCAATGTTCAGCGCCTTCACCAAACGCTCGAGGCAATCCTGGCGGTCGATATCACGCACGTAGGCGCTTGCCATTTGTATATCCACGCCACGGAATCGACCAGCGACCCAGGCAAAGCGGAACCCTGCACGGAATTCATCGGCAGTTCGATCCCCGGCGCCAGTCATATCAATCACATGCCGTCGCACACCTGGAACGAGATCGGTCGCTGGGGAGATTCGGTGCGGGCCAACATCCAGGCATGGCATTCCGACTTGAAATCCGAGATTGGTGAAGGTTTTGCGATCTACCCCCATCACAACCTCCACATGCTGCTGTTCGCGGCGTCGATGGACGGCCAGGGGGCGATCGCCATGCAAGCGGGTCGCGACTACGCCCGTCTGACCAGCAATACGATCTACCGTTTGCTGACGCTGGTTCGGTTCGGTCGATTTACCGAGATCCTTGAGATCACAGACCGGCCAGAAGGTGATTTCGAAGCCGGAGTGTGGGACTTCGCGCAGGGGTATGCACAACTCCGCAAAGGCGACCCGAACTTCGCGCAACCGTATCTGACTCGCCTGACCGCTGGGATGGAGACCGAGGAAGAGTTTCGGTTTCACCCGGCAGGCGAACTATTGGGAGTACTCGCGGGCATTCTCGAAGGCGAAATCCATCGTCATAATGGCGATCTCAATCGCGCGATCATCGTCCTGCAACGTGCAGTCGAACTCGATGACGCCTTGCAATATGACGAACCCGAGCCGCTACCGTTCGCGGCAGGCCACTGGTTGGGCGTTGCCTTCCTCGAAGCCGAGCGATATGCGGAAGCGGAGCGAGTCTACCGACACGAGTTGGACGACCATCCACACAACGGCTGGTCATTGTTCGGCCTGCAACAGGCTCTCGAAGCACAAGGCAAGTCGGAGCCAGCAACCGACGCTGATTTTGAGGCTAGTTGGGCGCGCTCAGACACCTGGATACGCGGATCGCGGTTCTAGCACCTCGCAGGGCCTAGGCCTGCCAGACAATTTTTCCGTGGTTGATCGTTGCCGCTGGTCCGCCTCGGAAGGCCTTGCCATAGAAGGGTGAGTTGCGGCTCATCGATTGTGTCTCTTCGGGTGTGAACGTCCAAGCGCGATCGAGGTCGAGCAGGGTAAGGCGGGCGGCAGCTCCGACTTCGACACGCCCCATGTCTGTGCGACCGAGGACCGCCGCGGGACCCGTCGTGAAAAGTTCCACCAGGCGGCTGATTGGCAGATTCGCAGCATGCACCAAACCTTCGATCGCCAACCCCACGGCGGTCTCAAGACCGGTGATACCCGAGGGGCAGCTCTCGAACTCCTGCATCTTTACGTTGCCCGTGTGCGGTGAATGGTCGCTGACGACGGCGTCGATCGTGCCGTCACGTAAGCCCTCAACGAGCGCCTCGGCATCGGCCTTGGTCCTCAGTGGAGGCTGGACCTTGTAGTTGCTGTCGTAGCCCGGCACGTCATCGGCCGTCAGCATGAACTGATGAGCGGCGACCTCGGCGGTAACCGGCTTACCCTCTGCCTTGGCCCGTCGAATCAACTCGACAGCCATCGCGGTCGAGAGATGGGCTGCGTGGAACCGGGCTCCCGTTTCACCACTCAGGATGATGTCTCGGGCGACGATTGTCTCCTCGGCACTAGCCGGAATTCCCATGAGTCCGAGTTGTGCACTCAGAAGACCGTCATGAACGGAACCGTCGGCAGCTAAGGTCGCATCTTCGCAATGGTCGATTACGGTTAGATCAAACGAAGCGGCGTACCGCATGGCACGGCGCATCAACGCCGCGCTCATCACCGTCGAATCGCCGTCGCAGACCGCAACCGCTCCCGCAGCCTTCATTGACCCGATCTCAGCCAGTTGCTCACCATCGGTGCCGTGGGTGATCGCTCCGATCGGCAGCACCGTCGCGTGGGCCTGGCGCGCCGCCCGGTCGACCAAGAAGCTCGTCACGGTCGCCGAATCGTTCACAGGCTGGGTGTGAGGCAGTGCGCAGACGATGGTGAACCCACCGGCTGCAGCAGACTTTGCACCGCTCTCAATCGTCTCGGCATGTTCGAGGCCAGGTTCGCGGAGCCGTGCCCGTAGGTCAATAAAGCCGGGCGCCACGATCAAGCCTTCCGCATCAAGGACCTCGGCTTCGTCGTCATCAATCTGCGCACCGATCCGCTCGATCAGGCCGTCGGCGATGAGGATGTCCCCTCGATCGTCTAGGTTCGTGGCCGGGTCGATCACGCGACCGTTGCGTATGAGGAGTCGCGACATGAAAAGCTAATTCCTCGGTGGCCAATCCGAACCGCAAGCCCTCTCCAGCACGGCCATGCGCGCCGAGAGCCCATTCTGGACTTGATTGAGAATCACGGAACTCTTCGAGTCTGCTACTTCTGATGACAACTCGCGACCACGGTTAATTGGTCCAGGATGCATCACCAAGACATCCGGCTTGGCGAGCTTCAAGTGCTCGATGCTCAGCCCAAAGAATTGGAAGTATTCGTTCTTCGGAAACACCGGGGCCTTCTGTCGCTCTAGCTGGACCCGCAACATCATCACGACATCAGCATCAGCGACTGCTTCGTTCATGGTGTTTGTCAGTGTGATGCCGGGAACCATATCTCGAAGACTGGTCGAGAGCATGGTGGCCGGGCCGCAAAGGACGATGTCCACCCCAAACTTGGACAGCAGGTGAATATTCGAGCGGGCGACGCGAGAGTGAACGATGTCGCCGATAATGGCGACGCGAAGGCCTTCGAGAGACTGCTTCCGCTCAACGATCGTCATCGCGTCAAGCAGTGCTTGAGTTGGATGTTCGTGCCTACCATCGCCAGCGTTGATGATGGGCGTCGGCAGAAACCGCGACAAAAAATGTGGCGCTCCCGACGCAGCATGACGCATGACGATAGCGTCTGGCTGCATGGCGGCCAACGTGTTCAGCGTGTCGACTAGCGACTCGCCCTTCGACAAGCTGGAGCCCTGGGCCTCAATCGAAACTGTATGAGCGCCCATGCGCTTCGCGGACATCTCGAAACTGGTACGCGTCCGTGTAGAGGCTTCAAAGAATAGATTGACGATCATCTTGCCCGATAAGTAGGTTCGTAGCTCGTTCCGGCTCTCAGCCTGCAACCGTTTGTAGTTCGCCGCACGATCGAGCAACAACTCGATCTCAGCGCGGTCGAGTTCTTCGATGCCGAGAAGGCTACGTGCGGAAGGGGAAGACCGAGAAGCGTCTGGCGTGAGGGCCGGAGCTTCTACCGGAGTCTGCGGAGCAGTCAAACTGCTATCGGGTGAGCCGTCGTTCACAGATCACCGTTAGGATAGCCCAATACATGACGAGATTCCCCTGTTCCGAAGGCTTGCGGTATCTTAGAACTTGCATTCCATAGGGGCATTCGCCCCGAGGTAGGATTGCGCCCCAACGCTGATGATCAATTCTGACCCCGCCCACGACCTCGACCCGCAGGAAACTCAAGAGTGGCTAGAGGCCCTCGACAGTCTAGGACCAGAGCGTGTTAGCTACATCATTGAACAGCTCATCGGTCGTGCGAAGCAGAAGGGCGCCGACATCGCCCAGTCGGTTTCGACGCCTTACCTCAACACCATTCGTGTGGAGGACGAGGTTCCTTACCCTGGCGACCGCGAATTGGAACGCATCATCAAAGGAATTATTCGCTGGAACGCGATGGCAATGGTCGTTCGGGCGAACAAGAACGATGACGGCATCGGCGGTCATATCTCGACGTATCAGTCCCTCGCCACCTTGGTGGAGGTCGCCTACAACCATTTCTTCCGCGCCAAGATCGGCAAAGAAGCTGGTGACATGGTGTATTTCCAGGGGCACGCATCTCCGGGAATGTACTCCCGTGCGTATGTCGAAGGCCGCCTGACTGACAAGCACCTTGAGAATTTCCGCCACGAGCTACGCGACCATCCAGGTCTCTCGTCGTATCCTCATCCGTGGTTGATGCCAGACTTCTGGCAGTTCCCCACTGTCTCGATGGGACTCGGGCCGATCAACTCGATCTACCACGCGCGCTTCATGCGCTATATGGAGCATCGCGGTCTAATTCCAGAGACCGATCGTAAGGTCTGGGCCTTCGTAGGTGACGGCGAATCGGACGAGCCCGAGACGTTGGGCGCACTGACATTGGCTCCCCGCGAGAAGCTCGACAACCTAATCTGGGTCGTTAACTGCAACCTGCAGCGTCTAGACGGGCCGGTACGTGGCAACGGCAAGATCATCCAAGAGCTCGAGGGTGCCTTCCGTGGCGCTGGATGGAACGTCATCAAAGTAATCTGGGGTGACGACTGGGACGACCTGCTGGCCAACGACGACAGTGGCTTGCTTCGTCAGCGAATGGAAGAGTGCGTTGACGGCGAATACCAACGCTTCAAGGGCCTCGGTGGTGCGGTCATCCGCAAGGAGTTCTTCGGTAAATACCCCGAACTCGTCAAGATGGTCGAGCACCTTTCCGACGATCAACTCAGTCGCCTCCGCCGCGGTGGACACGACCCCAAGAAGGTCTACAACGCTTACTTGCAGGCCACGCAACACAAGGGCGGACCTACGGTAATCCTCGCGAAAACCGTCAAGGGTTACGGTCTCGGCGAAGCAGGTGAAGGCAAGAACATCACTCACCAGCAGAAGAAGCTGAACGAGGACGAGCTGGAGTACTTCCGCAAGCGACTCGACCTGCCCGTACCGGACACGACGGTGAAGGCGATTTCGTTCTATCGCCCGAAGAAGACGACGCCCGAAATGAAGTACCTGCACGAGCGCAGGAAGGCTTTGGGCGGATACATACCGGGGCGCAAACCCGCGCCGACGGAGATCGTCGCCCCCCCGCTTGAGAAGTTCAAGGACTCCCTCGGCGGTTCGAAAGGCCGTGCCGTGTCGACCACGATGGCATTCGTCGCGATCTTGAAACAGCTCATTACCGACAAGAAGCTCGGCAAGTACATCGTGCCGATTATTCCCGACGAAGCGCGCACGTTTGGCATGGAGTCGTTGTTCCGCAGCCACGGCATCTACGCCAGCCAAGGGCAGCTCTACACGCCGGTCGACTCAGCGATGTTGCTGCACTACAAAGAGAAGAAAGACGGGCAGATTCTCGAAGAAGGCATCACCGAGGCAGGCTCGATGGCCTCGTTTACGGCGGCTGGCACGGCGTACGCCAATTACAACGTGCCGATGATGCCGTTCTTCATCTACTACTCGATGTTCGGTTTCCAACGGATTGGCGACCAGATCTGGGCATTCGCTGATTCCCGCGGCAAGGGATTCCTTTGCGGCGGCACTGCTGGGCGCACCACGCTAGCTGGCGAGGGATTGCAGCACCAAGACGGCCACACCCTCATCCACGCGTCTACCGTACCGAACTGCAAAGCGTACGATCCGGCTTACTCCTACGAACTCGCGGTCATCATTCAAGATGGCATCCGCCGGATGTACCAAGAGGGTGAATCCTGCTTCTATTACCTCACGGTCGAGAACGATAACTACGAGCACCCCCCGATGCCGAAGGGCGTCGAGGAAGGCATTCGTCGCGGCATCTACCAACTCAACAATCCGAAGAAGGGCAAGGCGGCTATCCACCTTTGGGGTAGCGGTGCCATTCTCAGCGAAGCACTAAGGGCTCAGCAGATACTTGCGGAGAAGTATCAGGTCGCCGCAAATGTCTGGAGCGTCACGAGCTACGGCGAGTTGCGTCGCGACGCGATTGAGACCGATCGCTGGAACCGCCTGCACCCCTCTTCGAAAGAAAAGTCCTGCTACGTGGCCGCCGAGTTCGCGGGCGACGATCTCCCGATCATTGCTGCTAGCGATTACATGAAGGTGCTGCCGGACGGATTGGCTCCGTGGATGTCTGGACGGATAACTACGCTCGGAACTGATGGCTTTGGTCGCAGTGAAAACCGTGAGCACTTACGCCGGTTCTTCGAAGTCAGTGGCGAGGCGATCGCCGCGGCAGCTCTGTCTCGCTTGGCGCGGGACGGCAAGTTCAACAAGCGCAAGATCAAGAAGGCGTTCGCTGATCTCGGAGTCGACCCGGAAGCGCCGAACCCGGCGACACTCTAGATCGTAGGCTCAAGATGTTCGGTTTCTTGCGTCGAGTAGTCCTGCTAGGGTCAGCGACGCTGATGGTGCTAGCCGTGGCATGTTCTTCGGGTGAGCGTGGCTCTGACACTGGTAATCTCTCCGGGCTTGACCCCTCTCGCCCTTCCACGACCGTTACGTTTCCCGACGGTACGGAGATCACTGCGGAGCTGGTGCGCACCCGAGACGAGCAAGGGCAAGGGATGATGTTCCGCAAGCAGCTCCGAGCGGACGAAGGCATGCTCTTCCCATTCGAAGAGATGGCCCCACGCGGTTTCTGGATGTTCCAGACGATCATTCCACTCGATATCGTCTGGCTCGACGACAACAAGCGCATTGTCGAGATATCGGAGCGCACACCACCGTGCCTATCCACCGATGCCAACGAGTGCCCCACCTACGGCGGTGCCGCTCACTCGATTTATGTCTTGGAGTTGGCATCAGGTCAAATCACCAAGCACGGTTTGACCACGGGTTCCGTACTACAGTTCTAGCCGCCTCGAAGTCACGGAATTCCCGGACCGGGCATCACGGCCCAACTCCGTTGCCGTAGCGACCGGATGGTGTTTTCGCGTACGCTCCGAAGGAGATGGATCCTCGTGAGCTTCAGAAATTACTCGAACAAGTCAGAGACGGCGGCGTGTCTCCCGACCAAGCTATCAAACGCCTTGAGCACATGCCGTTCGAAGACCTCGGTTTTGCAAAGGTCGACCACCACCGCGCCCTCCGGCACGGCATGCCTGAAGTCGTCCTCGGTCTCGGCAAGACCACCGAAGAGGTTCGAGACATCTCGGCGGAGCTGCTCAGCCGCACGAAGAACCTCCTCGTCACCCGCGCGACCCAAGAGATGGCAGACGCTGTGACAAAGCTAGCGCCCGAGGCAGAATTTTTCCCTCGGTCCGGAGCCCTGCGGGTCTGGCAAGACCGAGAGATCCGCGGCAAGAGCAAGATCGCCATCGTCTGTGCTGGCACGAGTGATATCCCGGTTGCGCAAGAAGCTCGTGTCACTTGTGAGGTGATGGGCAACGAGGTCGATGAGATCTACGATGTCGGTGTCGCGGGCATCCATCGCCTGCTCGGCAACCTCGAACGCATATCCGAGGCCCGTGTCGTCATCTGTTGCGCGGGTATGGAAGGAGCTCTCCCGAGTGCCGTCGGGGGCCTGGTTTCGGCGCCGGTCATCGCGGTACCCACGAGCACGGGCTATGGAGCCAGTTTTGGCGGCATCACCGCCCTTCTGGGTATGTTGAACTCGTGCTCCTCAAACGTGACGGTGGTCAATATCGACAACGGTTTCGGTGCCGCCTACGTGGCCACCCTGATCAATCGCCTGTGATGATCTCGCCGGATTGATTGAATTCTGGGAGGCTGTTCCCTGGGTACAGATAGCCACGTATGGATGACTATAATGGTTCTAGACGCCGGTCCTCAGACCGGTGTTTTCATTGCCCGGAGGAAGCCGGATATGGTCCCAGACTTCATCGTTCGGATTGAGGAAAAAGTCAAAAAGCTCGAATATGAGCTGAAGAACGAGCTGCCCAAGGAGATTGGGCGAGCTCGGGAGTTGGGGGATCTCAGTGAGAACGCCGAGTACCATGCGGCAAAAGAGCGCCAGAGCCTTGTCAGCGCTCAGCTCGCCCAGTACAAACAACGCCTGGCCGATCTGCGAATGGTGGACTTCACCAAGATCCGTGATGATGCCGTAGGCCTCGGCTCCACCGTTCGCGTCATCGACCTCGACACGGATGTCGAAATCGAGTACCAGTTGGTGGCTTCAGAGGAAACGGACGTCCCCAACGGCAAGATTTCGACGACCTCCCCAATTGGCCGCTCGTTCATGGGGAAGACAGACGGCGACACTGCCGAAGTTCAAACGCCCGGCGGCAGAAAGTCATTCGAGATCGTCAGCTTTACTACGATTCACGATAAGGTTTAAGCTTGCGAAACGGGGTTCCGAGTCTAAAAAGAGCATGACGTTCACTGGAGCGATTGGATCTGTTGCCAGCCGCATTTTAAGTGGTCTAGTGAAGGCCCTTGTCTTCACTCGTATCCATCCAAATGTCTTCACCTGTGTTGGTCTAGTGATCAATGCGGTCGGTGCCTGGATGCTCTCCCGCGGAGAGTTCTTCCAGGCAGGTCTCATTGTCTTGCTAGCCGCCGTGTTCGACCTCGTCGACGGACCCGTCGCTCGCGACAGCGGTCGGGTGACTCGGTTTGGGGGATTTCTCGACTCGGTTATTGATCGCTACTCCGATCTCATCCTTCTGGTCGGCATGCTCGTCTACTACGCGAATGCCAATCGATTCGGCTACATCGTGCTGACTGCGGTCGCTATGACCGGGTCGGTGATGGTGAGCTATGTACGATCCCGGTCGGAGAATGAGATTCCAAACTGCAAGGTCGGCTTTCTGGAACGTCCCGAGCGTATTGTCCTGTTGATCATCGGCACTCTTACCAACCGGATGACGGCCGTCCTCTGGGTGATCGCGGTGCTGTCGAATCTCACCGTGATTCACCGTGTCGTCCACACCTGGAAAGAAACAACCCGTATCGATGCCGAAGAGAGCGCCGCTCCCGAGGCGACAGCAGCCAAGTCGAAGTCCAGCGGCGAGTTGAGCCAGGACTACCACTCCGCTTAGCTACCCCGCACTTTCGCTGGTGGCCATCCGTAGTTACGTTACCCTGAGAATCTCAGGCTTGTATTGGAGGATCTTACCCTGGCAGATCAACAGCTGGAACTTATCCCTTTAGGCGGACTCGGCGAGTTCGGCATGAACATGATGGCGATGCGCTGTGGTGACGACATCATCGTCATCGACGCGGGTATCCTCTTCCCTGGTCAAGACCTCCACGGCGTCGACGTCATCGTCCCAGACCTAAGCTGGCTTCTCGACCACGCCGACAACGTTCGTGCACTGATCCTCACACACGGTCACGAAGACCACGTTGGCGCAGTTCCGTACTTTCTCTCGCAGCTGAACGTACCCGTCTACGCGACGGAGTTCACCGAAGCCCTCGTGCGCCGGCGTCTCGACGAGCAGACTCTCGACGAGAAGCCAGAGATCCGTCGATTGAATTATCGCCAGAAGATCTCGCTGGGCTGCTTTACGATCGACCCGATACATGTCACGCACTCGACGCTGAACTGTGCCGCGTTGGCGATCGACACGCCTCTTGGAGTCGTGATTCACACTGCGGATTTCAAGATCGACCAAACACCGGTAGGCGACGAACTGTTCGATCTCCACGCCTTCGCCGAGTACGGCAAGAAGGGCGTATTGCTACTGCTTTCCGACTCCACTAACGTCGACCGGCCTGGCTTTACGCCATCTGAGAGAGCCGTGCGGCCCGCGTTTGAGGATATCTTCGCCCGAGCCGAGCGCGGGTTATTCTTCTCGTGCTTCTCGTCGGCGATTCCCCGCGTACAGCAGTTAATTGATCTTTCGGTGGAGTACAACCGGAAAATTGCGCTCGTCGGACGTAGTCTGTCGAGTGCCAACGAACTGGCTCACAAACAGGGGCTACTACGAATCCCTGATGGGGTTCTCGTCCGCCCTCAGGATCTCCACAAACTTGAACCGCACCGGCGCACCGCCATCGTCTCTGGAAGTCAGGGCGAGCCGCTGAGTTCCATGGCTCGCGCCTCGGTCGGCAAGCACAAGCACGCCGTCATCGAAGAGGGCGACAAGGTTGTGCTGAGCGCCCGCGTCATCCCTGGCAACGACAAAGCCGTTTACCGAATGGTTGATCACCTGTGCCAGCGTGGTGCGGAGGTCTTTTACGGCCAACAGAACCCGCCCCTTCATGTCTCGGGCCACGGTGCTCAGGAAGAGATGAAGCTCATGCTCAACCTTGTGCGACCACGGTTCTTTGTGCCGGTTCACGGAGAGTACCGGCAGCTTTCGAGCCATGCTCGCCTGGCCGCGCCTCTGCGCGACCAGGGGCTGGAGGAGAGCTTCGTGCTTCAGAGCGGCGAGACGCTGATCATCGACGAGTACGGGGCACGCCGTGGCGAAGATGTCGAGGTTGGACGCGTATTCATCGACGCTGGCACTGGCGACGAGATTATTGACGAGATGGTGATTCGCGATCGCCGCAATCTCTCCGAGTTTGGGGTCATCGTGCCAATCGTCACAATTGACCGACGCACCGGCAAGATGGTCAACGAGCCCGAGATCATTTCCCGGGGATTTGTCGTCTCGGAAGGGGGCGAGGAGATGATCGATACCGCTCGCGAGATCGTGACCGAAACCATCCAGTCTTCGTCCAAGGAAGAAGCCGCTGACGTGGGAATGATGGAAGAGAAAATTCGTACCGATCTTCGGAAATTCCTCTCGCGCAGGACCGCTCGGTCTAGCCGACCGTTGATTACGCCCGTCGTACTTGAGGTCTAGCTGACGCTAGTCGTCGGAAGACGGCAACCCGGTCGGTGGAAAGTAGCCTTCTCGATGAAATACGTCGACCTTGGTCTCCGCGCCAATGTTTACCCGAACGTCAAGCTTGCGGTAGACCGCGTCCGCGAAAGGCTTCGGCGGAGAATAGCCAATGATGTATTGACTCTGCACCTGGCCGGAGATGCTCAAGACCGCCGTGTAGAGGGCTTCCAACTGGGCGCGGGCATATAGTCCGGTACCCACCTCGTACTGGTAGTTTCCAGCGTCTTGTGGCTTCGACATGAAACCGTTGATATCTTTGTGAACGTTCTGCATCGGGCGCACAAGGACTCCACCAGTCTCCCGCGTGATGATATCCAGATTCTTTTCTTCAGAAACCTCGAACCCCCAGGCCTCGGTGCTCACCGCGTAAACAGTGACCTGCTGCTGTTGGCAAGCAAAGACAGCCTGCGCCATCGAGTGTTTGCTGGCGTTGTCATGACCGTCGCCAACGATGACCACAACCTTCCGTGGCTCAGCTATTCCTTGGTAGGGAGAGGACTGTAGCTTCTCGGCGCAAGCTTGATAGATCGCGTCCACCATCGAACTACCGCCACCGTGCTTAAGCTTGCTCATGCGATCAGAGATCTCGTACGGGTCCTTCGTGTAATCGACGAGAGTATCTACCACGGTCTGATAACCGAGGAGGAACCCAGAGTTATCGCTGCCTTCGGGAATCATCAGAAACGCCAGATCGCCAATCGACTCTTGGTAGTTCTTGTAGTAGAGCCGTGCGGTATTGCTAAGGTCGACCAGGAATCCGACGCGTACCGGAGGCTTCTTTTCCTGCTCCTGGCTTTCGGTGAAGTACCGGATGTCTACGCGTTGGCCGTCTTCGTAGATCTGAAAGTCCTCTTTTCTCAGATCGACGATGAACCGACCTTCGTTGTCCGTCACTGTCACGGGCAGGTTGACGACGTTGACGTCGACCTGGATAGTCCCGTCGTCAGCTTCTTGAGCCAGCAAGGGAACAGCAAGCAGGATGGTGAGGAGCAGCCAAGCACGCATGAGCGAATCTCTCCGTGGTTCATTCTAGCCCATCAAGGGCGCTCTACCCGACATCGTTGTAACAGTCAAAGCGTCTAAGGCACACGCGCTTGCCGGGTGATACAATTTTCACACATGCAAGCACGGACTCAGGACTCACGTATTTTCGACGCGATTGTCGTTGGTTCTGGAGCCACCGGAGGGTGGGCCGCGAAGGAACTTGCTGAAGCTGGCCTTAGCGTGGTGATGATCGAAGCTGGCCCAATGGTGCGGGAGTCCGATTTCTCCGAGCACGACCGCCCATACGATTGGAAGTATCGCGGCTCGACGAACCCCAAGTCACCGGACCTGATGCGCAACCGACCCACTCAAGGCCGTTGCTACGCGGTCCGCGAGGGCAACTATAAGTGGTTCGCCGACGACGCCAAGAACCCCTACACAACGCCGAAAGATAAGCCGTTCTGGTGGATTCGAGAACGAGTCGTCGGTGGGCGCTCATTGTCTTGGGGCAGACAGAGTTACCGCATGGGCGACATTGATTTCAAGGGTGCCAGCCGTGATGGCTATGGCATCGACTGGCCGATCTCACACGCCGATCTGGATCGATACTACGAAAAAGTTGAGCGCTTTATCGGCATAAGCGGCCTAGAAGAGGGCCTTACTCAGCTGCCGGATTCGGTCTTCATGCCGCCGATGAATTTCAGCTGCGGAGAATCACTGTTCCGCACCCGTCTCAAGGACAAGATGAACCGGGTCCTGACAATGGGGCGGACAGCAATCCTCACCGAAAACCACAACGGCAGGGCGGCCTGCCACTATTGCGGCCCCTGTGAGCAAGGCTGCATCACGCACTCTTACTATTCCAGCCCCTTCACCACAATGCAAGCAGCGGAGGCGACGGGGAACTTCGCTCTCCTGACCGATGCGGTCGTCAGCCGCGTAATCAAGGATGGCGACACCGGCCTTGCATCCGGAGTCGTTTATATCGACCGCACTTCCCGAGACGAGCGAGAAGCCCATGCCAAGGTCGTCGTCTTGTGCGCTTCGACGCTCGAATCGACCCGCATCCTGCTCAACTCCGAACCCGGTGGCATGGCGAATTCTTCTGGCGCCCTTGGCCACTACCTGATGGACCACATTTACCAGGGCGGAGCTTCTGGCAGGCTACCTGAGTTGCCAGCGACTCCCTGGGACGGGCCACCGCGTCGACCGACCGGCATCTATATCCCCCGTTTTCGCAACCTTGATCGCACCCACACCAACGGAATGATTCGCGGCTACGGTTTTCAGGGTCGCTCTAGTGCCAGTTTCGCTCGGGGCGCGAGTGGATTCGGGGCTGCATACAAGCAAGCCGTGCATGATGAGTCGGAATGGAGTACCGGCATCACTGCCTGGTGCGAGACACTACCCCGCTACGAGAACCACGTCCGGCTTCACCCAACGAAGAAGGATGCCTGGGGCATTCCTGTGCTCGACATCAACATGTCGTGGAGTTCCAACGAGTTGGCCCTCTGGAATGACGCCCGCGAGCAAGCGGCTGAAATGTTAGAAGCCACGGGGCACAAAGACGTTCAACTTAGAGGCCGGCCTTCTGTGCCTGGCTTCTGCATTCATGAAGTTGGCACCGCCCGAATGAGTGAAGACCCGAAGAAAGGCGTACTCAATGGCTGGGCTCAATCGCATGACATCAAGAACCTTTTCGTTACCGACGGAGCCGCTTGGACCTCAATTGCGTGTCAGAATCCGACCTTGACGATGATGGCAATCACGGCTCGCACTTGCGACTTCATACAAGACCAGCTTAAGAAGGGTGAATTAGCGTAGATCGCATCGATCCGGCATCTTGAGGGTGCCCGTGCTACTCTTCGCTCCATGAGTTCGTTGACTCGCATCGGTGTCGCCATCGACGAAGATCTACTTGAGAAGTTCGACGCTCTCATCAACCAACGCGGATACACCAACCGCTCCGAGGCCTTTCGAGACTTGATTCGCGACGAACTCGTTCAAGAATCCTGGAAAGAGCCTGACGCTATCATCGCTGGCTCGCTGACACTTGTTTACGATCATCACGTCCGCATGCTGTCCGACAAACTGCTCGACATCCAGCACGACCACCTCGAGACAATCTTGTCGACCATGCATGTTCACATGGATCACGACAACTGTCTTGAGGTCATGGCTCTCAAGGGTCCAGCTAAGACCGTTCACACCCTGGCCAATGCCCTGATCGCCACTAAAGGCGTCAAACACGGCAAGCTGACGATCACCTCTCCAGGAAAGGGGCTCTGAGCCCGTGATTCTTGGCATTGGCATCGACATGGAGGAGGTCGAGCGGGTTCGGCTCGTCATCGATCGGCATGGAGCCCGCTTTCTCGACAAGGTCTACACCCAGTCAGAAATCGACTACGTCGAGGACAAGGCGAACCGCTACGAGCGTTACACAGCTCGATTCGCGGCGAAGGAAGCGGCGATGAAAGCACTCGGCACAGGTTGGAATCACGGGGTTCATTGGAGAGACCTAGAGGTAGTCAATTGCCCTGATGGCGGCCCGACCCTGAATCTCTCTGGCGGAGCCCTTGATCGAGCGACCGAAATGGGGTTTCGGCGTGTTCATGTGTCGATGTCTCACACACGTGGCATGGCCGTCGCCGAAGTCATCATCGAAGATTAGACGTTCGTTACAATCGGCCTCATGTCCGTTGTTCGTGTCGCTTTGATTGGATGTGGCTCCGTGGGTCGCCGAATCCACGCCGCTGGCCTACATCTTTGCCCCAATGTCGAATCGGCTCTAGCTTGTTCACGCACCGATGAATCGGCCAAGAGCGTCGGCGCGACCGAAACTACCCGAGACTACAGCGAGGCCATCGCTCGCGATAATATCGATGCCGTGGTGATCGCTACCCCAAACAACCTCCACCGCGAGATCGCCCTTGCCTCTCTAGCCTCCGGCAAGCATGTGCTGTGTGAGAAGCCGCTAGCCCTCAACTCCGACGAGGCCCGCGAGATGCGTGACGCCGCTGCCGCATCTGGCAAGGTCCACATGACGGCGTTCACCTATGAATTCATCCCGGCCGTCCGCTACCTCAAAACACTCATCGACCGCGGAGACATAGGAGAGATCCGCTCGGTCCGCGCCGCTTATCTCATGGCCTTGTCGGGCCATACGCTCGGCTGGCGCTCGACGAAAGAGCAAGCAGGGTCGGGAGTCCTTGGCGACATAGGGAGCCACTTGATTCACCTCTGTCAATGGTTAGCAGGTGACATTAGTCGTCTCACCGCGTCCGATCGAAAATTTCGCGACGATCCCACGTCCGATGTCGAAGACTGGATCGCCTTCCTTACCGAATTCAAGTCCGGAGCGGTCGGCACCTTCGAACTCTCGCGGGTCTGTCCGGGTCGTGGCGCGGACATCACTGAAGAGATGACCATCGAAATCTACGGCACCGATGGCGGGGCCATGATGAGCATGAATGATCCTCGTGCACTCTGGCTCGCTACTGGAGAGGCAGGGAGAGACCCGGCGCGCCGCTGGGAACGAGTCGAGATCCCCGAGGATGACTGGAAACTTCCGGGCGCGCCGCGCCAAGTGAATGACGGTGACCCACGTTGGTCGTATCGATTCGACCAGGCATACCAGTTTGTCCGAGCGATTCAGGAGCAAGAACCAGCCGAGCCCACATTCCATGCTGGATACCGCACCCAGCAGGTCCTCGACACAGCGTTGAAGTCGGCAACTACCAGACAGTGGGAAACCGTCCGATAGCCAGCACACCGTGTTGCCAATCGAGGGTAGTCTATAAAAATGCCGTTCCGCCTTCAGCGAATCGCAGTGTGTGCTTTTGGAGCCGCGCTGGGCCTCACGACCGCAATCGCCCAGGACGCCGAGCCGAGTTCTCGTACCGAAGAGATTCAACAAGAACGAGAGAAGAAGGAAAAGACGCTAAAGCCACCAACGCCGGGCGCGGTGGAACGGCAGTTCTTGAGACTCCAAAACACACAGTTCATTCAGCGTTTTGGTCAACCCAGCAACGGTATCTTTCCCAAATTAGGCGGTCTGGCGACCGGACAGGGCACAGCATTCGGGCTGCAGTATTCAAAGACGGACGCGGCCCGTGGTCGAATCAAGTTCACCGGTTTTGGAGTGGCATCGATGACGAAATCGCGCCGCTACGGCCTTGACGTATATGCGCCATACATCGCGAACCGGCGCGGCGTGTGGCAGTTATCCGCCTCTCGGCGGGTGTTGACCCAGGTCGATTTCTATGGCGTCGGCCCCGACTCGTTGAACGAAGATCGGTCCTCCTATCTGCTCGAGGACACTTCGATAGACAACTCGTTCACGTTCAAGCCTTCTGGCGAACGATTCCGCGTCGGAGTCAAGGGCGGCTTCATTCAGACCAACACGGGTCCAGGTTCTCGGGAGGGATTTCCATCGATCGAAGAAACTTTCGACCCGACACAGGTGCCCGGTCTCGAAGAACAGGGTAATTTTGGGGAATTATATACGAAAGTGGCGAAAACACTTGACTCCTACGCCACTATGCGGTAAGATGTAGTCATGGCTAAGGCACCAGGAAAAGCGTACCGGAAGGGCATCACGCTCAAGAAGATGCTGGAGATGTTCCCCGACGACGAGACGGCAGAGCAGTGGTTCATCAAGGAGCGGTGGCCGAACGGAATGTGCTGCCCTATCTGCGGATCGGTCAATGTGCAGTCGGGATGCAAGCACAAAACCATGCCCTATCGCTGCCGCGAGAAGGAGTGCGGGAAGAAGTTCAGCGTGAAGACCGGCACCGTGATGGAATGCGCGAAGGTTGGCTATCAGGACTGGCTCATCGGGGCCTTTCTTCTGATGACGAGTCTCAAGAGCGTGTCCAGCATGAAGCTACATCGAGACATCGGCGTGACACAGAAAACTGCTTGGTTTCTCGCTCACAGGTTGCGTGCAGCCTTGTCGCAGGATGGTATGCTGTTCGCAGGTCCGGTCGAAGTGGACGAGACCTACGTGGGCGGGAAGCGGCGCAATATGCCCAAGGCCAAGCGCAAGGAACTGGACGGGCGTGGGCCGGTCGGGAAAACCGCCGTTGTTGGCGCGAAAGACAGGGCGACCAAGCAAGTCGCCGCCCAGGTTGTCACGTCCACTGACAGCGAAACACTGAAAGGTTTCGTCATCGAACACACACAACCAGGAGCGAAGGTCTACACCGACGATGCGGGGGCCTATCACTCGCTCCCGTTCGACCATGCCACGGTCAAGCACTCGCTCTCCGAGTACGTCAGGGGAGACGTACACACCAACGGCATCGAGTCGCTATGGTCCATGTTGAAGAGAGCGCATAAAGGAACGTTCCACAAGCTCTCGCCTAAACACCTGGACCGCTACGTGCAAGAGTTCGCGGGTCGCCACAACCTCCGCGAACAAGACACCATTGACCAGCTTGGGAGCCTTCAGAGCGGCATGGAGGGTAAGCGGCTACGATACCGCACCCTGATTGCCGCCAACGGACTCTATTCAGCTGCCCGATCATGAGTTGGGAATTATTCAATCCTATTTGACAACCGACATCGCCATGGGCTGATGCGGAACGTGCTATCATGACCCTGCTGGGATCGGCGATGGCTGTCGGGGATTCCAGCAGCTTACTCGTAGTCTATCACGAGGGGGCTGGTCGTGAATCCGAAACTACATGTCGTATCTCGACGCGATGAAATGAAGCGCTACGGGGACCGCCGGGAGATGCCCCGGTACACGGCATCTGAGGTGGCTAGGTACCTGAGCCTTCCCGACAGTACAGTGTGGAGGTGGTTTTTTGGGCAGCCTGGTTTTGCCCCATTCTTTGTGCCTGCCGATCCAGACGGCAAACAGTTGTCGTTCTACAACCTCGTGGAGGCGTTCGCTCTTTCGTGGGCGAAAAAGAAGTACAAAGGTCTTCGTCAGGCTCACATCCGTCAAGCGCTGGAATACGTTGGGCAGCACTTCCCACACTACGAACGACCGTTGATCTCCAAAAGGTTCTCGACTGACGGAAAGTTCATGTTTATCCAAGACCTCGAACAAGGCGAGGAGCGGGATGCCATCGTCCCGGATGCTACGACGATCAACGCCTCCCAGTGGGGACAGCTACTCCTGCCATCCATGAATAAAGTGCTAGAACTGATCGAGTACGATGAGGCCGACCTCGCGAAGATCGTGTACCCGACACAGGGACACAAGCTCGTCGTTATCAATCCGAGCATATCCTCCGGGCGACCAGTAGTGAAGGGGACGGGAATACTCGCTTCTATCATTTGGCAGCGGGCGGAGAAGGCCCAGGAACCCATCGAAAGACTGGCAAAAGACTACAACCTGAGCAAACGTGAAATCCAAACAGCTATCGATTATATCGAAGCAGCTTAAGCTGCTAAATTTCACGTTCTTCCTAGACCGCCAGATCGACGGAGATGATTTGTTTCGAGTTCTCACAGATGCTGGAATGAAGATCAAAAGGCACAGAGATCATTTCGAGCCCGATGAGGATGACGACGTGTGGATACCAAGCGTAGCCGCAAAAGGCTGGGTCACAATATCAGCAGACCAGAACATAGAGAGCGATCACCTGGACGCCATCTGTGACTCTAGGGCGCAAGTGATCCTTCTGACCAACAACAACAGCGGTTATCCGCAATGGGCAGCCGCCGTGATCAGTGGGATACCTTCCATACTGAGCCGCTTAGTCACCATGGGCAGACCGCTCATTATCCGGCTAGGGCGAACGGGGGCAATCAGCAGGGTCCGCGAGTCATCGGAAATAGAAGCAAGACGAAAATCCATCGAAACCAAGAAGGTAGTGCGCCAGAAGAAGACTGGGATGATGCCAGTGGGATGAGGCACGACTTGCCGCCAAACACCAGACTACAAGATGATTGTGCCGCACCAGCAGTTGAAGCAAGTCCGCGGCGGCATGACAATTCCCGTCTCGTGCATAAAGAAAGTTACAGACCTGCTTCCACAGGAGGAGGGAAGATGAAACCGATGCTCGACCCGAAACGAGACATGCCGAAGAATCCGCCCAAGCCCCTCGTTGTGGAGGTGCCGCACACGGATTACCAGCCGACCGCAAAGGAGCTACGGGAGGACTTGCGCCTCAAGGGAACGTTCGCGGATGCGATCAAAGCTTTAGTGCGCCCTGTCACTGTGCGAAAGGTGATGCCGCCAAAGAGCAACGGCTAGGTAACCATGCCACAGCAGCTCGCTAAAGCCGTCGTGACGCCCGTTCGCATCGTCGAAGACGCGGACGCCTGACCGAACGTTGGATAGCGCCAATTTCTGAAAGGAGACCATAATGGCAAGATACTACGTAAACAAAAACGCGCAAACAAATGGAGATCACGAGGTTCACAAGATCGGGTGCTCTTGGTTACCGAATGATGAGAACCGGATCTATCTCGGCGAGTTTTATTCCTGCTACTTGGCAGTTACCGAAGCGCGAAAGTACTATACGCAAGTGGACGGGTGTAAACACTGCTCACTCGCCTGCCATACTAGCTAGAGCGCAACAGCTTCCTTCCATGCTTCCGTAGATTTAGGCTCCTGCTGTATAATCAGAACGCGCCCATCCTCCAAGATAATATTACCCTTCATTTTGCCGTGACCGCAACAACTAGCGACGGTAGGGATTCCACCAGCATTGAGTGCCGCAACAATTTGGTGGATACATAAATCAATACATTGCACACGCCCGTTGAGCGGCATGCAAACCTGATTTTTTAGCGTTCTTTCGCCCCCTGGAGAGTCGCAATGTTGGCAGGGTTCTTTCATAGCTGTTTTCGCCACTTTCGTATATAAGCTAATTTTGTATATAATTCCCTAATTTTGTCCGCTTCGGTGGCTTCGCGTCGCTGGACTTTAGAGACAACCCTGCGTTGTCACGCATCGGAACGCTACTCCGGGCCGATTTCACGAGCTATCACGATCAAGATTTCGGGCGGTACGATTTCAACAGACTGGAACTCGAAGCGCAGCAGTACATTCCGTTTTTTAATAGACGACGCGTCATCGCGCTTCGCGCCCGCACAGTGATGAACTTCACCGATGACGGCCAGTCGGTTCCGTTCTACCTCAAACCGTGGATCGGCGGGCCACAGGAATTGCGTGGCTTTCGAAGCTACCGTTTCTACGATGACAATATCCTCGTCATGAATGCCGAGTACCGCTGGGAAGCATTTAGCGGACTGGACATGGCACTTTTCTTCGACGCCGGGCAAGCCGTAGCCAAGCGGCGAGACTTCGATATCGGCAAAATGGAGACCGCCGCCGGGTTCGGTTTTCGCTTCAACGTTCGCAACGCTACGTTTCTCCGACTCGACGTGGCCTTTAGCCACGAAGCAACCCGTATATGGTTCCGTTGGGGCGGGCCGTTCTAGAAGGAGTCTAACGCCATGAAATACTCCCTAGTCCTGCTTCTTTTGCTCCCCACGCTCGTTCTTGCGGCGAAGTTCTATGACGACGACCCGTTGCTGAGGAATCCCCCGCCATTGGCGGCCCCCGACGTAGAAGAACGCGAACTCAGCGACTTCTATGACTTGTTTCTCAACGCATTTACCTACGCGGCTGAGAAGCAGGGTGAGACCAACGACGAATTGATTCCCGCCGAGGCAGTGAATACGCTCGGGGAAGTACCCGACAGCGAATGGTTCACCAACCGGATTGGAACCGAGGGCTTCACTCGTACGGACATGCTTCGGGGACCAGGAGATGCCAACCCACCAGCCGAAGGCCCATGGACGATCATTTCAGCCAAAACACAAGGCATCACACCCGGCTTCCTGATTGAAGACACTACAGGCCAGCGATATTTATTGTCCGATGACCAACCCTGAGATGAACTCAGGGGCCAGGAGATGCCAACCCACCAGCCGAACATTTCAGCCAAAACACAAGGCATCACACCCGGCTTCCTGATGACACTCAGCGATATTTATTGAAGTTTGATCCGATGACCAACCCTGAGATGAACTCAGGGGCCGACATGCTCGGACCCAAGCTCTTCTACGCTTTGGGCTACAACACACCAGAAAACTATCTTGTGTCTGTCGACCCGGAGCGGTTCGAGATCGGTGAAGGTGCGACTGTCCTCAGCATCGCTGGCAAAGAACGACGTATGAACCGTACCGATATCGGCGACGTGATCGATCGCGTCCCCCGACAGCCGGATGGATCAATTCGGGGTCTCGCCAGTCGCTTCCTCCAAGGCCAGCCCCTCGGCCCCTTTCAGTATCACGGCACGCGCTCGGATGACCCAAACGATGTCGTCCTCCACGAACATCGCCGCGATCTGAGAGGACTGTACGTCTTCGCCTCCTGGCTGGGACACGACGACTCTCGCGCCATTAACTCGCTCGACATGTTGGTTGAGGAGGACGACAAGAAGTTCGTCAAGCATCATCTGCTCGACTTCGGCTCGATCCTCGGCAGTGCCAGTAACATGGCGAATAGCCCCCGGAGTGGCAACCAGTATCTCTTTTCTTGGCGACACACCTGGCGTCAAATTTTCTCCCTTGGCGCATTCGTTCCGCAGTGGTACCGCTGGAACTACAAGAAGTACCCTGCGATCGGCATGTTCGAGTGGGAGATCTATCGCCCGGACGAATGGACACCCGAGTACCGCAATCCGACATTCGAGAATCGTCTTCCCGATGACACCTACTGGGCGGCCAAGAAGGTGATGGCATTCAGCGACGATGATCTACGAGCAATTGTGGGACTCGCGAAATACAGCGACCCCGAAGCGGCTGAGTGGCTCGTCACCTGCCTCATTAAGAGGCGCGACAAGGTCGGCGACTTCTACCTTCGTCGTGTACTTCCGGTCGACAATTTCGGCGTGGATGGCCACACACTGACCTTCGAACATCTCGGTGCCAAGTACGGTTTATTCGAAGCACCAAAACTCACTTTCGAGTGGTCGCGGTTCGACAACAGTAGTGAGCAGCACACCCCGATCAACGCTGCCGTCGGCGCACAACTTCCAGCCGCCGTTCGAGACGGAACGAACGGCATCTACGCAGCGAAGATCACGGGTGACGACCAGTCAAAGACGGCAACTATTTACCTGCGTAAGATGTCTGGCGACTATCACATAGTCGGTATCGATCGTACCTGGCCACTCCCACGGGACTAGGCTGCGGTAGCGGTTTCTTCTTCAGCTACGCTTTGGTTATTAGCTGGTCGGAGCTCGTTGACTTCCAGAAAGATGCGGAAGTTCTCGCCATTCCACGAGTACGCCGCATCGATGCGGTAGGCCGCCACACCTTCTGAAGTTGGCTCCTCGCGAAACACCTCGGGCATCTGCATCAAGATATCGACCTTCCGCTCCGAACATGCAGTTCGGAGCCGTCCGGCGACGACATTCAAAACCTCCTTGAAGCCGTCGATGGCGAACTCCTCGTCAATGTCATCGCCACGCATCGCCTTCGCCAACTGCAGCGCCATGTCGTCCGTCGTGTCGACGCCGACCACTAGCTGGAACATCTCGCTATCAGCCCGAATACCGAGTCGCCCGTAAATCTGTGGATGCCTGTCACTAGGCATTTCATCAATCGGCTCTGGCTCGATGCCCGTCATCATGCCCAGCGTTTGGTACAGTGCCGTCTTCAGCTCGCGCTCAAGGAACTCAGCCCAGGGCTTCAGGCCCTGGGCCGTTCTCGGAACGCCTAACACCAGTTCTGCAACGTCAGACGCGAATGTCGTCGACACGTAGCTCTTGCGAATCACGCCCGCATAGCCACCGGTCGCAGTCGTCGATTCAGTTCGATCACCCGGATCGTCAAGCCGGTAGCAACTGGGTTGCTCTCCGCCGACAAGGGCATCGATCCGAGCAATCAACTTCTCCAACTCCAACCCTGGGATCCGCGGCGAGACCAGGATAGCCATCGGCTTCCAGCGCAGTAAATGGACGAGGATCTCAGCCAGCGATCGAGCCGTCTTGACGGAGAACTCTTCTTGCAACGCGCGTTCTGCCGCACCTCGGAATTCCCCATCTGGGTCGGCGACCAGAACCCTGGGTTTCGTTGCCGCCGACTCGTGGTCGGCATTAGGTCGGTGTTGGAGAATGCGCTCCGCAGCGGCCATCAACCGCTGCACCGCTCGGTCGTATTGCAGCGGCTTCAGAAGGTAGTCCGAGGCTCCCAAAGAGATGATCTGGCCAATCTTGTCCTCCGCGGCGACATGAGACACCATGAGTACCTCAAGCCGCTCCCAGGCCGGATCGGTTCGCAGCAGGCGCAATAGTTCGATGCCGTCCAACACAGGCATGTTGACGTCGGCTATAACCAGTTCGATGGAGTGTTCCGCGACGGCTTCCAAGGCCTGTAGCCCATCTTCCGCTTCATAGACGACCGCCGATAGATTCCGCTCCACCCATCGACGCAGCAGCGTTCGAGCGGATGGCTCATCGTCGGCGATAAGGATTCGGAGAGGTTCAGCTTCGGGCATAGGCATTCAGGAGTCGATGCGAGGTCTTCACACCCACATCGACCGACCAAACCCTTCCCTAGAGGAAAATGCCCCGCGCCCACTCGCGGCAAGCGAGAGAAACTCAGGTCAAAGGCACCAACGCCGCAAGAATCATGGATACAACGCCACCCGTGATTGCCAAGATGGCCAGAAGCGGCGTCCAAGTCTTGAGTCCTTCCATCTCGGTCAGGCCGGACATCTTGGCATATACCCAGAAACCAGAATCATTCATCCAGGAGCACAGCAGTGACCCGGACCCGATCGCCGTGGCGATATAGACCGGGTGGAAAGGAATTCCGCCCAACACGATCGGCGCCATGATCGTACTCGTTGTGATCATCGCCACCGTGCCGGAGCCTTGAGCCAGCTTCAGAAGTCCCGCGAGCAAGAACGCCAACACCAAGATCGGCAACCCAAATGAATCGGCCATGTTTCCGATCGTCTCGCCGACTTTCGCCTGTACCAACATCCCGCCGAACGAACCGCCGCCCGCGGTAATCAGAATGATCAAGCCGCCCGATGCCAGTGCCGTCTCCACCGTCCCCGAGAGATCTCGCAATGAATAACCCTTCTGGTTCATCAGAATCCGGATCGAGATAGCAGCGGAAACCAGTAGTGCGAAGTTCGGGTTACCCAAAAACGCGGCTAGGTCCGCTATCGGCCCAACCACACCCAATGCGCCCGTCAGGGTGTTTGAGGTGATCAGTAAGACCGGAAGCAAGATGGGCAACAGTGACACAAAGAAACTTGGCAGCTTTGCCTCATCTGACGTCGCCAGTTCTTCAAGCTCGGCCAGACTCATCCCGGGCGTCTCCCGCAGAGGAATATCGAGTTGACGATTGCGGAGATGCGCAAACGCAAGACCAACCACCGACATCGGAATGCCAACGATCGCACCGACCAAGATCATCGTCCCCAGGTCGATACCTAACGTGGCCGCCATTACCAGCGGGCCGGGCGTCGGCGGAACTAACGAGTGTGTAATCACGCCGCCCGCGGCGATCGACATCAGGAACAGCACGTAGTTATTACCTGTTCGAACCCGGAGCGCCCGCGCCAGGGGAACCAGCAGATAAAACACGGTATCGAAGAACACCGGTATCGACAGGACATAGCCACTCGACAGCAGCGAAACCGCGGAGTTCTTCTCTCCAAAAGCCCTGACGAACACCCGCACAATCTTGTCCGCCGCACCACTCTCCATCAGGCACTGTCCGATCAAGGCAGCCAGCGCAATCACAATGGCGATGCTGCCGCAAACTCTGCCGAAGTTGCCGGCAACCTGGGGCATCACCTCTGCCAACGGGACTTCCGGTGAAAGGAGACCCGCCGTTATCGCCGCCGTTATCAACGCGATGAATGCGTTGATTCTAAGTTTGATGATGAGGGTGAAGATGACCGCGACGGAGATCGCCAAGACTACGAGTGGATGCATAGATCGGAGAATGTTAACAGTTACGCGCCCCTAAGGTCTACCGGCCAATGAGCGCAGTCGCGATCGACGCTACATCGCTATACTGGTGCGCATTCATGACACGATTCAACGCGGTTCCACTTCTTTGCCTGGCGGCGTCCCTGCTGCTAGCCATTGGCTGTCAGCCGGCTGCGGAGGCACCCGACGGAGCCACACCCGCAATCACCCGCAGCACCGTTGTTGCGGACATCGCCTTCACTGAAGGGCCGACCGAGTATCGTGACGGATCGATCTTCTTTACAGAGATGCGCTCTAGCCGCATCATGCGCTACTTCCCCGAAGACGGACACTACGAAGTCTTCAACGCCGACGCGAACGGAGCGAACGGGCTCATCTTCGATTCTGAGTGGCGGTTGATCGCGTGCGAAGGATCTCCGCCCCAGGTGACTCGTACCAACATGGAGACCGGAGAGGTCGAGATTCTCGCGGATTCCTTTGAAGGCAAGAGGCTAAACCATCCAAACGACGTGACCTTCGACTCCCAGGGCAGGCTGTACTTCTCCGACCGTCCGACACCGAACCCAGCCCCAGACCAGACCGGCGTACACGCGGTATACCGAATCGACACCGACGGCTCCCTGCACCGCATCCTCACCGAGCCAGAGACCGAGAAGCCGAACGGCATCGTGATATCCCCGGATGACTCGACCCTCTACCTCATCGAGGCTCACCCCGACGCGGGCAAGCCGCGCATGATTCGGGCCTACGATCTACAAGAAGATGGCACCGTGACTAACCGCCGAGTCTTCCACGATTTCTACCCGGGGCGCTCCGGCGATGGCATGACAATCGACGCTGCCGGCAACCTGTGGGTCGCAGCGGGCCTCAACCGAACCCGCGGCACCAGCGAAACCCTCGACACCAAGGCGGGCGTCCACGTCTTCTCCCCAGAAGGCGAGCTACTAGATTTCTACCCCATCAACGAAGACACCGTAACCAACGTTGCCTTCGCGGGCGAAGACCTAAAAACCCTCTACCTCACATCAGGCGACAAGCTCTACCGCATCGACACCGACCAAGTCGGCACCCGCCGCTAGCCACTTGCGGCCCTTCGGGGGAGCAAGTGCCGATGAGACTTCTCCCGAGTCCGCAAGGACGATATCTTTCTAGCCCAGGACGCCAGTCCTGGGAACGCCAATCGCGCGCCCCCAACTTCCCGCGTCAGCGTCCTCAGCCCCGGCGGGGCGGCATAGAGCAACCGCCCAACGACACCACAACCCTCCGCGGATATTTCCCTTCCCGACAACAGAGCCGCGGGCGTCAGCCTGCGATCACACAGGGGGTACGACCCAGAGACATAGGTAACAGAACACCCCAAGCACATGGGTAACAGATCGGCGAGAATCACTCTTTCGAAGGAGGGATTTTCGTGGGCTGGAAGGAGACATGTGTGCAGGATGAAAGACTGTTACTGGTCGAGGAGTTCGCAGCCGGTGAACGCTCGCGAGCCGAGATCTGTCGGCGCTACGGCGTGAGCCGTAAGACCGGCTACAAGTGGTACGAGCAGTTTCTGCTGCACGGGTTAGCCGGATTAGCGGACCGCTCGCGCAAGCCGCTGCATCAGCCCAACGCCGTTGATGAAGAGACGCTTGGAGGGATTCTCGAAGCGCGTGCGCGGTATCCGAGTTGGGGCGAGCGCAAGCTCAAGGCCTGGCTCGAACGCGAGCATCGCGAACGCCGCTGGCCCTCGACCTCCTCGATTGGAAGCATTCTTCAACGCTTCGGACTGACCCGGCCCCACAAGCGACGGCGTCGTGCCACACCGTCCAGCGAGCTCACCCAACCACGCGCCGCGAATCAAGTTTGGGCCATCGACTTCAAGGGCTGGTTTCGGACTGGCGATGGCCAACGCTGCGATCCGCTGACGCTTTCCGACACCCATACACGGTATCTGCTGCGTTGCCAAGCGGTCGATCAGACCGGCGGTAAGTTCATCCGCCCGTTGCTGGAAGCGAGCTTCCGCGAGTACGGTTTACCGGCGCGCATCCTTTCAGACAACGGTTCGCCGTTCGCTTCAACCGGGATCGGGGGACTCTCGCGGTTGAGCGTGTGGTGGTTGCGGTTGGGCATCATGCACGAGCGGATCGCATCGGACCTTGAAGCAAGAGACCGCGCAGCCTCCGGCACGATCCGCGAGGGCGCAGCAGCAGGCGTTCGACCGCTTTCGGCAGATGTATAACGAGCAGCGTCCGCATGAAGCGCTGGCGATGGCAACGCCTGCGAGTGTGTACGAACCTTCGTTGCGGAGGTTTCCCGAACGATTGCCGGAGATTGAGTATCCGACAGGATTTCTGAGACGCAAGGTAGACCTACACGGCAATATCAGCTGGCGCTTCGGATGGGTGTTTCTGGGCGAGGTACTGGCTGGCGAAACCGTCGGGGTGGAGGAAATCGAAGACGGCTGGCGGGTCTGGTTCGGTCCGATACCGCTGGCATGGCTCGATGCGAGGCAAGTCAACGACCCAAAAGCCAAACGTGACAACCGTGGCCGAGGCCGCTGGAAGGCGTCATTCTTGGACGGCTCCGGTCGCCCTCCGGGCTCCCGCCGCCGTCCAAGAACAGCTAACGGGAAGACCCGCTCTTCCCCTGTATCAACCCCCTAAACTGTTACCTATGTGGTTGGGTAATTCTGTTACCCATGTCCTTGGGCGTTCAAATTATGCCGACTACTTCGGCCTGTTGCTGGCGACCACGCGAGCACTTGCGAAGAATGCAGCTGCGCCTCAGCGCACCGCCAAGTATCGGCTCGTCGCTGCTTGTTCGACGGGCTATGATTCGACGGCGGCGGCGGCGATCGCGAGTTTGGCTGGGTGCGAGGAGGGGGTAACCTACGTGGGCAGCACCGAAGTTTCTGGGACCCGGATCTCAGGTGTTGCGGTGGTCCAGGGTGATGACAGCGGCGCTGCTTCCCAGCGGGCTCTGGGCATGACGGTGACCGAGTACCTGCGGACGGACGTCGCGAGCCTCGCTGGCCATCCACGGGCAGAATTCTTTGTCAGTCCCGTGTCGAGTACGGATGCGAGCACCCGAATAATGGAAGACCAGCTGCGAGGATCGATATTCTTATCCGGGCGGCACGGCGGGCGCTATTGGGGACAGTCTAGAAGATATAAGCGCGTGAACTTTGCTGAGGTCGATGAGCGTCATCTGTCCGGACACGGTCTGGGAGAGTTTCGACTACGGGTGGGGTTTGTGAACCTACCCCTCCCCTACATTGGCGCCCTTCATGGGGCTGCCATATATCGGATCACCCACTCGGATGAGATGCTTCCGTGGAAACTGGGCCGGGGTTACTACGACAGGCCCATTCCGCGGCGTATCGCGGAAGAAGCCGGCGTACGGCGAGAACTCTTTGGGCAGAAAAAGCGCGGCGGTGGGATGACGCTGAAAAAGTTGAGCCAGGAGAGCGAAGAGGACTTCGACAACTTCCTACAGGCCGAGGTGCCTGAGGAAGTTCGACAAAACTTGGATCCACGACCGATTACCGAACGACTGAGGACACATCGCAGGATGGCCTATCTGAGGACGCAGTATGCGCACTTGCCGCTCGTCGGTACGGCGTTGGACTTGTTGCGGACGGACCGTATGCACGTGTTGTGGAACTCGACACTCCTGTATCAGTTCCACTGGGGCTTTGCGAACTCCGCCAACGTTACCTGCCGAACTGAGTCCAGGCCGATGCGTAGGCGGTATCCACCCGCCGATTGACGGTCGAGAAAATAAACTTTTCGTACAAAACACAGCACTTACGCCCATAGCGCCCTCGGCTACCGGACGCCTAACGAGTTTGCTAACCGAGTTCTTCCAGTTCCCCTTGGTTGATATTTCGGGGGCACGTCAAACTCACCGAAGGTTTGTTTCCCGACGTCTGGAGACGCTAGCTAACCTCACAAAAATCTAGCGCGCTTCTGATTTGAGAGTGGCACAGGGGTGCAAGCTTTTCGCCCACTTTCGCGGGTCTTGCGGCTGTAAGTCCTGTGTTTTGTTCGGGAAAGTTTATTTTTTCGACCGTCACACCATGCTGACAAGCACCCCAACTTGAGATCACAGTTAGATGACCGCAAGTCCGAATCCGTCGCGCTCTCAATTGGGATTCAGGTTTTCCCTCCACCTGCCGATAGGTAGAACTGGAGGCGACCCCTGTGAAGATCGACAATTTCACTCCATCGACCGACCTGCAATCGACTCACGTCGATAAGGCTCAGCAGGCCGAGCAGGGCAGGTCTCAGCGAACGAGCCTTTCGACCAACGGCAAGGACACCGCCTCCATATCGCCACTCACCCAACAGATCGCCCAAGTCTTGCAGCAAGATTCGCCCGAAGAGATCGAGCGGGTGGCCGAAGCGCAAAAGATTTATCAGTCTGGCGGCTTTAGCGCTCCGACCGCTGAAGTGGTCAATGCCCTGATCCAAAGCGCACTCGATGAGACTACCCTGCTCTCGCAGATCCCTAGCCCCTCACGGGAGTCGTAACCGTGGCGGAAAGCCATGAAAGAATCGATCGGACACGCACCACGTCTCAAGAAAGGGACAGGCACGAGTTTTCACGACGCGGAGTTTCGTCCCAAGCGGCCAACACATTGACGGGGAGCGATACGTGATTGTTTCGCCATGGGAATCGTTCACGGCCGAACTAGCCGAGGCGCGCCGCGCTGCAGCGGAAGGTCGGTTCGGTGACCTTGCCACGCTCAGTACCCAACTCGAACGATCCGCCTCTCAGCTCACGCCACCGCCCGAGAACGAGCTCCCCTAGATCCGCCAAGAACTCGCCGATCTCAGCGGGGTTCTCACCCACATCGCCGTCGTGCATGGGGCCATGAACGGGCTTCGGGCTGACGACTACGGACCTGGCGCAAAGTCGTCGAGCAGGGGTCGCAAGAATCTAGACCAGCGAGCGTAGCGTCATGTCTGGCCTGTCAGCAGCCCTCAGCAATGCCCAGCGAAGCCTCACTAGCTTTTCGGGTGCGTTGGATGTTGTCCAAACCAACATCGCCAACGCGGCGACGCCGGGATATGCCCGCCAACGTGCATCACTCGCGCCCGTCATCTTGCCTGGCGGCTTGGGCACCGGCGTCGAACTCGTTCGGATCGAATCGCTGCGCAACAATCTGCTCGACCTACAGGTGCTCTCGGCACATCAAAACCAGGGTCGCCTCGCTGAACTCTCCACCTTTTTTCAAGCGACCGAACCGGTCTTTCGGCTCAACAACAACGGTGGCATCGACCGCGCTCTCGACGACTTCTTCTCCGCCGCCGCACTGGTATCCGTCACCCCGGGCGACATCACACAGCGCAGCAGCTTCCTGCAAGCAGCCGAGAACGCCGCTGGCTCGTTTCGGCAGGCGCGCTCGGAACTATCGGCGCGACAGACCAACGTCGATGAATCGGTCCGCAACTCCGTCAACCGCATCAACGCACTGCTCGAAGAGATCGCAGACCTCGACGCGAAACGAAATCAACGAGACCCACGCGCCACCAACTCCGCAGTCGCCACCCGCTCGCAACAGGCACTCGAGGAGTTGTCTGGCCTGATCGGGATCGACGTACAGCGTCAAAGAGACGGCGCGCTTGTCGTCGTCGCCGGTTCCGCGGCTCTGTTAACAGGAGTCTTCGCTCGACCGCTGCAGGTCTCGCTCGCGAATGACTCCATCCGTATCCACGACGCCGATGGGAAAGACGTCACCGCTACCATCCAAGGCTCGGGAGGGGCACTCGGCGGCGCTCTCGAAGCTCGCAACGAGATCATCCCCGCCCTGGCAGCGGATATCGACAAGCTGGCAAAGCGTTTCGCCGACAGCGTCAACCAGCAACTCGCCCAAGGTGTCGACCTCAATGGGCTCCCCGGCCCGGCACTCTGTACCTATGCCGAGACCGCCATTACAGGAAGCGGCAGAACGGCTGGGCTCACCGGCACAGCGACGCCGGCCCCGCCCCCACAGATACAGGTCGACTTCAGCGGAGACTTCACTGCGACGATCACCGCGACTCTCGACACCTTCGTTGTCGGGTCAGCGCCGCCGTCAGCCGCAACCGCTGGCGACACCGTGGTGCTCCGCTTTATCTCTGCCGACGGAAGCATCGACCGCACCATCACGACCACACCCTTGCTCGGTGGCGAAACCACGGCTGAACTCGCCACCCGCATCAACGACCAGATCAGCCTCGACCCCGATCTCGCAGGCCTGGTCAACGTTTCCGATGCGGGAGGATCGCTCAAGCTCACCCTCGCCGACACTGTCGGTCAAGGCTTCAGCTTCGAGGCTTCCACCCAGGGCTCGGGCTTTACCACAGGCCTCGAAGCTGGAGGCGTGCTCGGCAGCCAATCCGCCGCAGAAATCGCCGCTGCGCTCAACGCGGAGATTTCTGGCCAGCCAGCTCTCGTTGCTGCAAACGTCCACTTCTCTGCCGTGAACGGAGAATTGCGTCTTGACGGCGATGCGTCGTTCGACTTCACCGTTACAGACATCGACACGGCAGCCACCGGTTTCGCATCCGGTCTCGATGGGGTTTCCGACTCTGCTGGGGGACTCGATACCGCAGCCACGATTGCCATCACCGACATTCGTCCGATTCAGATCGCAGCGGCTCGGCCCGACCTGCCCGGCGGCAACCAAAACATCAACGCCATCCTCGGACTCGCCGACGCGGACCTCGTCAACGGTGCCACTCTCAACGAGTACTTCGCTGGCGTCGTCTCCCAGTTCGGCGGAGCAGCAGCAGGGGCCTACTCGCAACTCGAAACCCAGCAGCACATCACCGTCGCCTCCGAGAATCTGCGCGACAGCTACTCCGGCGTCGACCTCAACGAAGAGGCTGTCCATCTTCTCCAGTTCGAAGAGGGCTATCAGGCCATGCTCCGTGTCATCCGCGTCATCAACGATCTCGCAGACGATGTCCTCAACCTGGTGCGATAAGCGATGAGAACGACCCCGCTTAGCGCCGCCCGCTCGACCCTTCTGAGCATCCGCACGGCTTCCGCCCGAATTGCCAAAGCGACGCAAGAGGTGTCGTCGGGCGTTCGCGTTGCGAGGCCCTCTGATGGCCCGTCCGACGCTGCTGGCATCGTCCGTACCCGCTCCGAACTCGCTTCTATCGCACGCTTTCGCGAGAACATCGAATCGGTACGCACAGAGCTTCGGGCCGTAGACGGATCGATGTTTCAGGCGACCTCAGCTCTCGACCGCGTCACCCAACTCGCAGCCAAGGGAGCCAGCGATACCGCCGATGCTCAAGACCGCCAACTCATCGCGGCAGAAGTTGAAGGCATGTTTCGGCACCTCGCCAGCATCGCTAACACCATCCACGGTGGTCGCTACGTCTTCGCTGGTTCGATTGACAATAGGCCGCCGTTCCTCTTTGATGCAACCGCGCCCGAAGGCATCATCTATCAGGGCGACGCGGCCAATCGTCAACTCACCTTCCCCGACCGCCGCCCCGCGCCGATCTCTCTACCCGGTGACGCCATATTTCTCACGCCGGACGTCTTCGTCGGCGTCGACCGCAGCACTACCGATACAGTGACGCAACCGGCCTTGCCCATCGGCGTCGGAATCGCATTCCAAGGCGATATCGAGGGAGCGATCAGTGTCGACCTCCGTGGCCCTTACCTAGCACCGGTCGCGCCCTCGGGTGCGGCTTCGGGTGACACGGTCTCGGTCACGTTCACCAGCGACGATGGCTCCGTAGTCGAAAGCATCACCACCGCCGCGCTCGCGGGTGGCGAAGATGCGGCTGCCATCGCTGCCCTTCTCAATACCGAAATCACCGCCAATCCCGCACTTGCCGGCCAACTGCGATTCGAGGACGAAGGCGGCTCACTCAAGCTAATCGTCGACGACTCAGCAGGCACCGGATTTTCGTTCACCTCCTCCATCACGGGCTCTGTTGTTTCCGGACTCGAAGCCGGAGGAACCGTCGGAGGCTACTCGGCCGAAGAGATTGCCACAGCGCTCAATGCCGCCGTCGATCAAGACCCCGCGCTCAGTGCAGCCCATGTTCGCTTCGGGGTCGAAGACGGCCAGGTGACCGCGGACGCCGATGTTGACTTCACCTTTAACGCCGTCGACTTCAACCGAGGAACCGACTTCGGGTCTGGGCTTGCGGGTGTCCATCGCGTCGGTGGCGTCAATAGTGCTAACGTCTTCGGCTCGTTGCGGGACCTGATCGTGGGTCTTGAGTCCGACGACACGGCAGCAATCTCAGACGCGGTCACTCGGCTGCAACAAGCCGTCGACCACGTCAGCCAATCACAGGCGTTTTACGGTGCGACCCTGCGACAAACCGAAGTGACTATCGCCAACCTCAACAATCTCGAAACGGTCAACGAAGGCCGACTCTCGCTCCATAAGGACGCCGACCTCGTCGAGTCGATCGGCGAACTCCAAACCGCCTCCGCCGCGGAGCAGTTCGCCCTCCAAGTCGCTGCCCGCCAACGCCCCAAACTCCTCGACCTCATCGGCTAATCCGCTAGTTGTGGAGCCTCAAGAGGTTGTTCATGGGAATCAGGAGTCTGGAGAAAGGGGGAAGGTAGTGGAGGCTGGCGTGGGGGCGATGCCAGTTGTAATGGTGGAGCCAGGGTAACAGATGAGCGGCGCGCTGCTGGGATGAGGAGTAGGAGCGAGCGTAAGCCCATTCTCTCAGAGCGGTCTGGATGAAGCGTTCGGCCTTGCCGTTGGTGCGCGGCGTGTAAGGACGGGTAAAGCGGTGGCGGATGCCGAGACGACGGCAAGCATCGCGGAAGAGGCGCGAGCGATAGCAAGAGCCGTTGTCGGTGAGCAAACGACGAATGGGGACGCCGAGGGAGCGGTAGTAACCGACCGCGGCGTCGAGGAAAGCCACCGCGGAGTGGCTGCGTTCATCGGGCAGGATCTGAGAGAAGGCGAGGCGGGAGTTGTCGTCAATAGCGACATGCACGAACTCCCAGCCAGCGCCGCGACTGGCCCGAGAGCGATCTCCGGTAACGCGATGACCGGCGCGGAGGAAGCGGCCGAGCTTCTTGATGTCGAGATGCAGCAGATCGCCGGGGGCGGCATGTTCGTAGCGGCGCAGGGGCCGAGCAGGTTCGAGATCGCGGATACGGTTCAGGCCGGCGCGGCGCAAGATGCGGCTGATGGTAGCGGGCGAGAGGCCGACAGCCTGGGCGATGTGTCGGCCGGTCCAACGCTGGCGGCGCAGAGAAATGACGCGCTCGACCAGCGCCCGAGAGGTCCGTCGCGGGCTGCGGTGCGGTCGCGAGGAACGATCGTGCAAACCGGCGACACCCTCGCTGCGATAGCGCGCCAGCCACTTGTGGATGGTTCTCAGTGAGACGCCACAGGCCGCCGCGGCGTCCCGTGGCGTCTGCTGCTTGGCGAGGACGCGCTCGACGATCCGCACTCGCAAATAAGGCGTCAATCGTGCATTCTTGTGGATGTTCATTCGGTCTCTCCAAGGTTGCTGTTGTGGGATAACTCCAGCTTCCCTGGTCCGGGACCGAATGAACAACCTATTGAGAGGTCACAACTAGTCGCGTCGATCTATACGGCCCCGCGAGGCGGTGGCCAACGCCGTGAGATCTGCACTGATTGCGGAAACAGCGCGGCATTGAGCCCAGACGGCATGACCTTCATCTCATCCAAACGTGAGGGACTACAGGATTTCAGTCTTTTGTTCACCGACCTCGGGTCGGGCAACGTAAGAAAAGTAAGCATTCGATCCCAGGTGTATGATCCCCTCTACTCACCTGACGGCCTGTGGTTGGCATTTCATCGTGGGCTTCCTCTGTTGGAGAATCGTCAGATATTTGTCGCACCGGCCCCCGTCAGTGACGACGGGTTTCCCGCTGACCCCAAGCCGATCACTGACGGCTCGTCCAATGATTTTCTAGCAGCGTGGTCTCCCGACGGTCGGCTGATCTATTTCCTGTCCGAGCGAGACGGATACCGTTGTGTCTATGCCCAACCGGTCAGCGAGAAGACGAAAGATCCGATCGGTACGCCCCGTGAAGTTTTTCATAGCCACGACCCGCGGCTCTCGTTAGGAGGTGTATTAAACCTCGGAAGAATCGGGTTGTCAGTCGCTGGCACCAAGATCGTCGTCACGATGAGCGAGAACCGCGGTGATATTTGGTTCCGCGGCTCTCGTTAGGAGGTGTATTAAACCTCGGAAGAATCGGGTTGTCAGTCGCTGGCACCAAGATCGTCGTCACGATGAGCGAGAACCGCGGTGATATTTGGTTGCTCGATACTGGCGACTGATCTCGATTTCATCGCGCTTCCGGCCAAGATCCCAGACAGTAGATTTCAGCGAAGAGAAACGTCGACCGCTCTAGAACACGCGGATGATGACGGCACCAACCTGCCAAACACCCACATGGTCCGAAACTGGTCCGAAAAATTCCGGGATCCGTTGCAGTCAGCCGCTGCTAGATCGCCTCGTTGAGTCGCTTAAGCAGAGTTGCATTGATCGATTAAAACCACCCCTGTTGTCAGAAGTTATTCTCCACGGGCCCACACTCTCGACTCACTGAATTCGGGGCAACGAGAGATGCCGTCACCGAACACCCAGACGGTCACGCCACGATCGTCATGCTCCAGCGAATGGTGTTCTAGTGGCGGTTAGCTCGCGCAACTCTTACCTTCCTGCACCCGCTATGCTGCGCTAGGAAACGGTAACCTAGTGAAACCCGAAATGAGCAGCTCCCTCTTACTTCCCAACTACGTCGATGGCACCTGGGCTGCTGGCAGCTCCATCAATTTTGCCGAAGTGGTCAACCCTGCCACCGCCGAGGTTCTGGCTCGAACCCCGATGTCGAGTTCTGCTGACGTCAACCGGGCAGTTGAGGCCGCCGCCAGAGCACTGCCGGACTGGCGACGAGTCCCACCCATCGAACGCGTCCAGTTTCTGTTCAAACTGAAAGACCTGCTCGAAGAGCACTTCGACGAGATTGCTGCCATCACGACGCGTGAGTGCGGCAAAACGCTGGCCGAGTCCCGCGGAGAACTCCGCCGCGCCATTGAAAACGTTGAGGTCGCCTGCGGCATTCCGATCTTGATGCAGGGCAACCACTCAGAAGACATCGCATCGGGTATCGACGAGTTGATGATTCGGCAGCCGGTCGGCGTCTGCGCCATCATCGCCCCGTTCAACTTCCCTGGCATGATTCCGATGTGGTTCTTGCCGTACGCCATCGCCTGCGGCAACACCGTCATCGTCAAACCGTCTGAGAAAGTGCCGATGACGATGCGACGTATCGTCGAACTCTTCGAGGCAACCGGTCTGCCGAAAGGCGTCGTCAATCTCATTAACGGATCACAAGAAGCCGTCGAAGCGATCTTGGATCACCCCACCATCGCCGCTGTCAGCTTTGTCGGCTCGACCCGAGTAGCGAAAGCCGTCTACGAACGAGGGGCCAAGACTGGCAAGCGCATGCAATGCCAAGGCGGCGCCAAGAATCCGATTGTCATTTTGCCCGACGCGGATATGGAAACCACCGTCCGCATCGCTGCCGACAGCGCCTTCGGATGCGCCGGACAGCGCTGCCTCGCCAGTTCGCTCGCTATCACCGTCGGCGCTGCCGCCAAGCCATTCAACGAGGCCATCTCTGATGTCGCCCGCTCCCGCCGTGTCGGCAACGGCCTCGATGATGGCATCGAGATGGGCCCGGTCATCAACCACGCAAGTCGCGAACGCATTGAGGCGCTGATTGCGGCCGGCACCGACGAAGGTGCCAGCATCATCACCGACGGACGCAGCCCTAACATCTCCGGCTGCGAGAAGGGCAGCTTCGTCAGCCCCACGATTCTAGAGAACCTCCCGGCTGGCGGCGACATCGCGAAAACGGAGATTTTCGGCCCCGTCCTAGGCACCATAGCGGTCGATACCCTTGACCAAGCGATCGCTCTCGTCAACAGCGGTGACTACGGGAATATGGCCTGTCTGTTCACGACCAGCGGCGCCTCGGCTCGGCAGTTCCGCTACGAAGCCGACGCAGGCAACATCGGCATCAATGTCGGTGTCGCCGCCCCGATGGCCTTCTTCCCATTCAGCGGTTGGAAGAAGAGCTTCTTCGGCGACCTACACGCGCAAGGCCGCCACGGCGTCGAGTTTTACACGCAGACCAAAGTAGTGGTTGAGCGCTGGCCCAAGGCCTGGACACGCAAGTTCTAGCGGCTGCGAGCATCCGAGCCCCGAACGCAAGAGAGTGGGTCTCTCCCGACTCTTGCTGTTAACGAATAGCAGCCTATCAGCCGCTACGAACCCCACAGTCCCTAGCCCCTAGACAGTCTCTGCCCGACCCGAGCCTAGGGGCGTCAGCACCAGGTCCGAAACCGCCGTAGAGCGGCCAATCAAACACTCTTTCGGTGTCTCGCAAGCCATCTTCGCACCAAGTCCCGGAAAAAGAAACTGCCCCCTTCGGCCCCGTGGAACGTTAGCCCAAGGCCTGGAAACGCAAATTCTAGCGAACGCAGTCACTCTGGGCGACGCTGCGGATTCACGAACGCTCCGTTCGCCGCGACATCCCAGACTGCGACGCGAGCCCACTTCCAACCCGGGGCTGCTGTGCTCCACTCAAAGGACTGCTTGCCGAAAGCCCGGGTATCCGTCAGCGGAATCTCGACCCTGTGAGTTTGATCGCCGTCGCCCCAAACGATCTCGGCGTGGCGCAGGGGAAAAGTCCACTCCACATCCGCTCTTACGCTGATTTCGTTCGCTGCGTCCGTCGAAATCTCGACCTTGGGCAACACCACCTCTCCCGTCGTCATGAAAAACTTCCCGTCCCGCATCGCATCCGTGATGACGTTGTAGTTATCGAAGCTCGGCAACTCGTCAACCTGAACGTAGTTGATATTCATATGGGCGTAGAGTTCGTGAGAGGCGTCGAACTGAAACAGATCAGCCTCGACGAGGAGCTTCTTCGGGAGGCCCCAATTGTTCATATCGTCGAGTGTGTTGAAGCTACGATCCCCAAGCCGCGGCAACGATGGGTCCGAAGGCATCGCCTTCCATCCAGCTCCGAAATAAGTGGCATCGCGGAAGTATTCAGTCTCCCGGAGTCCGTCCGGGTATCCCGTCGAGCCTTTCGTTCGCGGATGGGTCTGATACGCCCAGCCCCCTTCCTCACGAATGAGAGACAGCATCTCTTGCTCGTTCGCCACGCTATAAACCGTGCCGTACTTCGGATGCTCCACCCGATAAGATCCCCCTTCGGGGCGATTCATAAACCAATAGACCGGCTTGGGGAAGACAACGGCCCAGTGACCGCCATAGTGAACGTTCGCCTCTTCGGCGGGCATGAGCAAGAAGTCATCACTCGATTGCGCGCGGAGCCCAGTGAAGAAGGCATCCAACTCCTGCAACCGCAGTTCGGTGAGATCGCGGGGGTGCCCATCACCATGAAAATCCATAATGATGGCGGCGTCAACGCCCATGTCTTCGAGCACGGGCTTGAACGGCGGAACCCAGTCAAATCCGTGTTCCATCGCCTGCACCGTATAGGCAAGATGCCAGTGCGGGCTTACCGTCTTGTAGCCTGGCAACGGGCGAAAGCGGTCGCGGTTGGTGTAGGCCAAGACATCATCCAAGACCTCTCGGGGTGACTCGGTAGAAAGGAGAAAGAAGATCCCCATGCGCTGTTCGGTGCCAGCTGGCGCGTTCATCCAGGGATAAAACCGCCAACCGGTATCGCCGACCTGTCGGATGCCCAGGCCAACGCGGTCGCGCCACGATCGGTGCCAGACATGACCCAGGTTCGAGGTAAAGTCGCGCGGGAAGAAATACTGGTGCGGGGGAGGAAACGTCGCGACACTCCCGCCTTCCGTGTCGAGGGCAAGCGTGCGATATCGAACTTTGACCGCCGTGCGTTCCGGCTGAAAACCGTTTTCGGTATGGGTCTGAAAGGTTCCCGTTTGATCGTAGTAGGAGATATCTGTCCGCATGTTACGGCCGATTTGACGATCGGACGGAGCACCTAACTCAAGCCCCGCATCGTAGTAGTAGGCGACATCGGGTCGGTAGGTGCGCATGACAGCTTCCTGCTTAATCAAGCGACTGCCTGGGAAAACTGTGTAAGCGACCCCGCCCGTGAAAACACCCATCTCTAGGCCGTCAAACAGAAGCTCAACACGATCGCCAATGGTTCGCACCTGTACCGATCGCAGTTCGAAATTCGCGGTCGAACGCTGCGTCCCATCGGGATGCGATGGCGGGAAATCAAAGAATGCGTTCCAGCCGCGACGACGCTTGCCGGTTTCCGCGGCGTAGTAAGGACGACCAGCCTCCAGTACGCGCTGGTCCGCCGACACCACAAAATCGATCAGCGCCTCGGTAGGATCGAGAGAAAAGACCATTCGCCAAGGGGCGTCCGATTCGTCTTGCCACTCGACGTTCATCGAGTCCCCTTCCACCGAGACGGTCACGGGGCCGGGACGATATCCAGACGCGTCAACCGGCACAGCGGCGGAGAAAGCTAGCGAAGCCGTTAGAGCGAGTAGAGAAATGTAGGCGACGGGCAATTTCATGATCGAGAATTCTTCCTGTTCAGTCGTACCGGCAGCAAGGTCCAACGGCATCTTGCGAAGATAGGCGTCTGAGATCCGCGCCCCTATTCTAAGGGCAGCCGCAGATCTCCGCAGGTCACTAGGAGAATCTGGGTCATGGAAAAGGAATACGCAGTCCAACTCGCGGCATCGAACATTCGATTCGGATCTGGAGTTACCCGTGAACTCGGCATGGACGTCGCTGAGGCAGGTCTGCGGCGGGTGCTCGTCCTCACCGACTCTCATCTCGCCAATCTGTCGCCAGTGGCACAAACACTGGAGTCTCTGAAATCGGCAAAGATTAAGTTCGAACTCTATGATCGCGTACGAGTCGAACCGACCGACGCGTCATTCCAAGACGCAATCCAGGTCGCGCAAGAGGGCAGCTTCGATGGCTTCGTCGCGGTGGGTGGTGGTTCGACGATCGACACCGCCAAAGCCGCCAACCTCTACTCGACCTATCCGGCCAGCCTATTGGAGTACGTCAATCCACCTATCGGCAAGGGTAAACCGATACCGGGACCGCTCAAGCCGCTGTTCGCAGTCCCCACGACATCAGGCACCGGCAGCGAGACGACAGGCGTCGCCATCTTCGACCTCGTCGAGATGCACGCCAAGACAGGCATAGCGCACCGCTACCTCAAGCCGACTCTTGGACTGCTCGACCCCGAGCACACCAAAACAATGCCGTCTCAAGTCGTCGCTGCAACCGGCTTGGACGTCCTCTCACACGCCATCGAATCCTATACGGCACTGCCCTATACGGATCGGCCGCTACCTGCCAGTCCGGTGGTGCGCCCGGCGTACCAGGGCTCCAACCCGATCAGTGATATCTGGTCGCTCGAGTCACTGCGTATGGTCGACAAATACCTATCACGTGCCGTCGCCGACTCCGAAGACCAAGACGCTCGCGGCAACATGTTGCTGGCAGCGTCCTATGCCGGTATCGGCTTTGGCAACTCGGGCGTCCATCTGCCCCACGGTATGTCTTACCCGGTCTCGGGTCTCGTCCGCGACTATCACCCTGACGGCTACACGGTCGGCCGGGCGCTCATACCGCATGGGATGTCGGTGATCCTCAACGCGCCCGCGGTCTTCCGGTTCACCGCGCCGAGTAGCCCAGAGCGACATCTGCTTGCGGCTGAGGCACTGGGTGCCGATGTGGCCAATGCGAGGCCAGAAGATGCCGGTGAGATTCTCGCCGACCGCATTATCGAGTTCATGCAGAAGCTCGACATTCCGAACGGCCTGGCTGCGGTCGGCTACACATCAGCCGACATTCCGAAGCTAGTCGAAGGCACCCTACCCCAGCATCGCGTCACGAAACTATCACCACGCCCCGCTAGCGCCGACGACCTAGCCGCGATGTTCGAAGACGCGATGCACGCCTGGTAGCGAGCCTACTGAGCGTTTCGGTTCGGTGCCTCATCGACGACCATCGCTTCTGGAAAGTCGGCTCCGCTCTCGCCGCCCCGGCTACGCAGACGGATGTTCGACGAATTGCCTCGGGGTCGGTTCAAGGGAATCTGCGATCCGCCAAGCTCGTCCATCATGTCGTAGAGCCGCGTCTCCATGTCGGTGGCGATCTGTTGGTACTCCGGTTTGTGGAACAGGTTATGCGCCTCTTCGGGATCCACTTGTAGGTCGTAGAGTTCGTCCGTATCCCACAGGCCGTAGTAGGTGATGTACTTGTAACGATCGCCACGTAGCGAGAATACGGTCGGTGATTGCGGAAAATTTTTCTCCCAGTAATAGACGTAGAGGAAGTAGTCTGAACGACCGGTCTGATAGGTAACACTCTAAACCGGACGGATGGGTAACAGTATAGGCGGTGGTCAGTGGCCCCCGCGGGGGCCACTGACTGCCGAGCCGAGCGGCCACAGTACGCGGTTGGCGGCGTCGAACAAGGCGAGTTCCACCGGACCGAACCAGATCTGCCAAATGGCTTCGTCCACTTCGACTAGCCCGACCAACTCGCGAGCCAACGCTTCACTCAGGAAGACTTCTCGCCGAGGAACTTGATGCGTTCGTGGCGACTCGTCGGCGCTCCCAGTGCCCCGGGTAATTGCCTCGCTGGGATAGGCGCGTGTTGCTGGTCATAGAACGCCGCCGGGGGCCGCTGTCTCAATCATGCGACGTTCTTGGTTGTATTCGACCAAGCGGCGCTGCTCGTCGCCAGCCGGAGGTCTCATGAGCGTCGGTGTAGAGCTCGATGCGCGTCTTCCATGTCGGTGGCGATCTGTTGGTACTCCGGTTTGTGGAACAGGTTATGCGCCGTCTTCGGGATCCACTTGTAGGTCGTAGAGTTTCGTTCGCGCAACGGACTGGGTGCCGCTTCGGCCGTATCCCACAGGCCGTAGTAGGTGATGTACTTGTAACGATCGCCACGTAGCGAGAATACGGTCGGTGATTGCGGAAAATTTTTCTCCCAGTAATAGACGTAGAGGAAGTAGTCCCGCCAAGGAATATCCTCACCGAATATCCTCACCTTTTCCTAAGCGAATGAAACTGTTGCCATCCATATAGGACGGTTTCTGGATCGCCATTGCCTCGAATACCGTCGGCGCGATATCGATGTTCGCGACAACCTCGTCGACGACAGTGCCCCCATCAAAGAGGTCCGGACACTGCATTAGCATCGGTACACGAATCGAGGTCTCATACGCCACCCGCTTATCGATCAGCCCGTGCTCGCCAAACATAAAGCCGTTGTCGCCCATGTAGATCACGAGAGTTTCGTCGTAGACACCCATCTTCTTGAGCTGGTCCATAACGCGACCGATGCTCTCGTCGACACCTAATAGAGCCTCGGCATATCGCTTGTAATAGCCCTCGATGTCGAGATCCGAGTGATACGGAAAATCTACACCGTGCCAACTGTTGCGCTGATCCCTCAGCCAGCGCGGCTTGTTCTCGTAATTCTCATCCGTGTCGGCCTGGCTCGCCGGAGAAGTAAACCCAGCGTCCGCCATTTGCCCTGCGTGCCGCTCCGCCGGAGTGAAGTTCGCGTGGACGGCCTTGTGCGAAAGGTACAGGAAGAACGGCTGATCGGAGTCGGTCTGCTCCTCTAACCAATCCACCGCATAATCAGTGAGTTCATCCGTGATGTAGCCCTTCTGGGGAACACGCTCACCGTTGACGTTGAGCGTGTAGTCTGGGCTGGGCGGCAGATAGTTGCCCTGCCCTCGAAAGCTCACCCAGTGATCGAAGCCGGGCCGGCTGTACAGACCGGGCGGAAGGGTAACAGGTTAGACCGGGCGGATAGGTAACACCATGGCGAGATGCCATGGAAGGAGACCTATCCGATGGAAGAACGCAAGAGATTCATTGAAGACTGGCTGCGAGCGGGGGCGGCGACGAACGTGGCGGCGCTGTGTCGACTCTACGGGATCAGCCGCAGGACCGGATACAAGTGGTTAGAACGCTTCCGTCAAGGCGGTTGGCCAGAGCTGGAAGACCGCTCGCACGCGGCACACCGTCAGCCCGGTCGGATACCCGAGTCGGTCGAGCGACGAGTGATAGAAGCGCGTCGGCAGCATCCGAGTTGGGGGCCGAAGAAGCTCAGGGCCTGGCTGGAGTCGAAAGAGTCACAGACAAGCTGGCCAGCGGCGTCGACGATCGGCGACGCGCTGAAGCGAGCCGGACTCGTTGCGCAAGCGGATGCGGCGACTGGCCGAAGCGGCACCCAGTCCGTTGCGCGAACCCGAAGCGCCCCGACCTCTGGACGATCGACTACAAGGGGCAGTTTCGCTGTGTTATCCGACGGTCGTCGACGGATATAGTCGTTTCCGCTCAACTGCACCGCACACGTGGGCACACTACGCCGAGGCCCGCCGAGGCTTGGAAGCGCGGGCTGCCACGAAGGATACGCTCAGACAAGTCGCCGGTCCATCGGCACCGGACGCTTGAGCCGGTTGACGTCTGGTGGCTGAAGCTGGGCATTGCAGCGCATCGAGCCGGGCAAGCCGCAGCAGAACGGTCGCCACGAGCGGCTACAACGCTCAAAGCCGAGACAGTGAGTTCGATCGTCGCCGACAGCAGCGCCGCTTGACCTCTTTGTCATGCCCTCCGCATCTGAGACAGCGGCCCCCGGCGGCGGGCAACACGCTCACCGATTGGACGTTGAGCGTGTAGTCTGGGCTGGGCGGCAGATAGTTGCCCTGCCCTCGAAAGCTCACCCAGTGATCGAAGCCGGGCCGGGGCTCGTCAGTCCCCCGCCCCATATGCCACTTTCCAATGTAAGCCGTCGAGTAACCCGCCTGCTGCAAGAACTGTGGGAAGAACACGGTACCCTCTGGAACCGCTCGCTGGTTATCGATCACCCGATGACGGAAGGTATACAGTCCGGTGAGTATCGAAGCACGGCTAGGCGAGCAGAGTGAGGTGGTTACAAACGCGTTCTTGAGGTGGACGCCCTCTTCGGCCATCAAGTCCATATTGGGAGTACGGGCGAACTGATGGCCCATGAAGCTCATGGCGTCGTAGCGATGATCGTCCGAAAGGATGAAGACGACGTTGCGCGGCTTGGCCCCCTCGATCGCTTGGGGTCGAATCTCCGTCGGGACGGGCTCGACACCCGAGAGGCAGAACACCGAGAGCAACAGCAGAAGCAAGATTCGAGGGGAACGCATAACAAAGCCTCCAGAATGCGGCAGTTTAGCATGCAGCGAAATCACCGCTGGCGTGGGCTTGGATGCAGAAAACGGCAGCCGTCCCAGGCTGCCGTTCCTCGTACCTAGAACTGACCTGCAGTTACTTGGCTGAAAGCGAAACTGACGCCACGTAGTCATCCCACGCCAACTCGAACTTATCAGCGGTGAGCGTGTACTTGAGCGTCTCGACCTTGGACGATGGCTTCGTCATCGTCATCTTTGCCCGGCCTAGGTCCTGCCCGGCGTCATAGGTGAGGCCCCATTGCCCGGTCTGCTTGTTGATAATCAGCTCCCAAGCGTCCGTATCTGCCAACGAGATGTAGATCGTGTAATCGCCAGCCGGAACATCAACTCCGCCGATGTTCAGGTCTGCCTCTGTATGCAGGGCGGTCGCATCATTCGCGCCACCGCGCCAGATCGGGTAGTTCCGATCACTTGAGATTCTGCCACCATCACCAAACATTTGGCGACCTCGGACAGAAGGAGCGTGATAGTTGATCGTCACGGCCTTGCCGCCGATCGATACAGATGCCTCTGCGGGTGGGCTCTGCTGAGCAGAAGCTCCGACCACGGTTAACGCGGTTACGGCGATGCAGGTCAATAACGTTTTGAGCATTTCTTTCTCCTGGATTTCCAGCGTTCGGATTGAGCACACGAAGCACCCATGATGGAGCTGGCAAAGGAGTATTCTAGCGGTTCGACACAACAGTTACGCTGCTGAAACTTTTGAAACGAGATGAAGCGTACATTTCGGTGAACGTTAACAATTCAGAAACGGGTGCATCAGAGCCGGGCTATGTACGTTATCACCCCTGCTATCAACGGTTTCCGAGCAGTGCTCTGTTATAATCAGGCCACCTTGGAGAGATTTCTCAACGTGGATATACGGTCGGACTGTATCTCACTGTCGACGGCTCTCCGCGCCTTAAAGTCCGCCCTCATGGCGCCTGCACTAGTGATGTTCGCGATGGCAGTCCCGCAGGCCGTGGCACAGGAGCAGGCGCTCTCCGCGGAGTTCTTGCAGCAGTACTGCCTGGCCTGCCATAGCGACAGCAATCGCACCGCCAACGTCTCCGTTGCCCAGCTCGATACCACTGACGTCGCGCTGCATGCCGATGTATGGGAGAAGATCCTGCGTAAGGTGCGTTCGTCGGAGATGCCGCCTCCAGGGATGCCTCAACCGGAACCATCCGTAGCCGCGGAGTTCTCTAGTCAGTTGGAGCAGGCCCTTGATCAGGCAGGCGCGGCTCGACCCGACCCAGGTAGAAATACGATTCACCGGCTCAACCGTGTCGAGTATTCAAACGCGGTTCGCGATCTATTGGCAATTGAATTGGATTCAGAGGATGCGCTCCCAGTAGATGACACCGGATACGGATTTGACAACATTGCGGACGTTCTATCCGTGTCGCCGGTACTGCTGGAACGGTATATCTCAGTCGCTCGCAAGGTCAGCCGACTGGCAGTGGGTTCACAAGACGTAGTACCGTCGCAATCCACCTGGCAAGTTCCGCGACGAGGGCGGACGGAGCGTCTAAGAACTCAGCGCATCAGCGACGATCTTCCCTTCGCATCGCGTGGCGGAATGTCGGTCACGCACTACTTCCCGCTAGATGCCGAGTACGTCATCACTCTAGACGTCAGGCTGCAGGGATTCTCCGAAAAACAGCCCCACGAAATACGGCTACCGATCAAGGCTGGCCTGCACACCATTGGCGCTACCTTTTTCGCAAGTTCCGCGCGGGAAGAGAAAACTACCCCGGTAGTGCGCCGGGGAGCCAGTCCGTACGGCGCCCGCGATTCGGACAAAAAGAAGACCGCGCAACTCGATATTCGCCTTGATGGCGCCCGTCTGAATCTTGAGGAACTGACTCTCGGAGACAACCAGCCTCAGGTGGTCGCTATCGCTATCGACGGCCCTTACAACGTAACGAGCTCAGGCGACACTCCGAGCCGACAGCGAATCTTTGTCTGTCAGCCAGCCACCAAAGCGGACGAAGAGCCTTGCGCCCGAGACATCCTTTCGACGCTCGCCCGGAGAGCCTATCGGCGACCAGTGACGAACGATGACGTCAGCCCATTGATGGGTGTTTATCAGCGGGCCCGGCTTGAAACTGAGTTCGAAGTAGGTATCCAGCGGGCGTTGCAAGCGATGTTGGTTTCGCCTCACTTCCTGTTCCGCGTCGAGAGAGTTCCCGAGGGTTCGGTGCCGGGCGAGTCACATCGTGTCAGTGACATCGATCTTGCATCGCGCCTGTCATTCTTCCTTTGGAGCAGCATTCCCGACGAAGAGCTACTGCTCCTGGCAGAACAGGGCCGACTCCACCAGGCGGACACGCTGAGACAACAGGTACGGCGAATGGTCGCTGATCCACGCTCTGAAGCACTGGTTCAGAATTTTGCCGGCCAATGGTTATTTCTTCGGAAGGTCGACACGATCGAACCGGACCCGGAGCGATTCGAGACGTTCGATGGCAGCCTCAGAACCGCCATGAAGCGGGAGACGGAGATGCTGTTCGAAGAGATTCTGCGAGAAGACCTTAGCGTGCTGAATCTTCTCAACTCAGACCACACGTATCTCAACCAACAGCTCGCTGAGCACTACGAAATTCCGAATGTGTATGGGCCACAGTTTCGACGGGTAGAGTTGACGAATCCGAATCGAGGTGGATTGCTTGGACACGCCAGCATCTTGACCGTCACGTCCTACGCCAACCGGACGTCGGTAGTCCAGCGTGGAGCATGGGTTCTTGAAAACTTGCTCGGTACGCCACCACCGCCGCCCCCTCCGAACGTCCCCGAATTGGAAGCAGAATCAGACGGGGGTGAGAAGCGTAGCATGCGTGAGGCGATGGAGATTCACCGCACCAATGCCATCTGCGCGTCTTGCCACGCTCGAATGGATCCGATTGGATTTGCACTCGAAAACTACGACGCCATCGGACGATGGAGAACGATGGACGGAGACGATGTAATTGATGCCTCGGGAAAGCTCCCCGATGGTGCCGAGTTCAACGGCCCGACTGACTTGCGTGATCTGCTCGTCTCCGAGTACCGCTCAGAGTTCGTTTCGACTGCGACCGAGAAGCTACTCACGTATGCTCTCGGTCGCGGATTAGAGTATTACGACAGGCCTGTCGTTCGCGCCATCATGCGCGAGTCAGAAGCTGATAATTTCCGCCTGGGCGACCTAATCAATGGAGTCGTCGAAAGTACGCCCTTTCTGATGAGAAGGACACCTACACAATGATCGTCACAAGAAGATCTCTCGACAGACGCACCTTTCTAAGAGGAACCGGTGCCGCACTAGCCTTGCCTCTCCTCGACGCGATGACTCCTGCGTTTGCGGGGCCACGTGATACCGCGGCGAAACCAGTCGTGCGAATGGGATTCGTCTACGTCCCCAACGGAATTATCGACTTCAAAGGTGAGTGGACGCCATCCACCGAAGGGGCAGGTTTTGAATTCGGCTCCACGATGCGCGCACTGGAACCGTTTCGGGACCAGTCGATCATATTGAGTGGGCTCTCCCAGATGAACGGGCGCTCGCTCGGTGACGGCCCCGGCGACCATGCCCGGGCAGGCGCGACCTGGCTCACCGGCGTACATCCCGTCAAAACGCAGGGCTTTGGGATACAAAGCGGAGTGTCCGCCGATCAGCTTGCGGGACAAGCATTGGGCCGGTACACCCAATTCTCGTCATTAGAACTTGGCGTCGAAGAACCCTCGACAGCCGGTTCATGCGATTCGGGTTATAGCTGCGCGTATTCGAACACGATCTCATGGCGCAACGAGACTACTCCGGCGCCTATCGAAGATAACCCTCGTCGAGTGTTTGAGCGTCTATTCGGTGACAGTGAGAGCACCGATGCTGCCGTGCGCTTGGAGCGAATGCAGGAGCAGCGGAGCGTCCTCGATTTTGTACAGGAGGAGACTGCCCGGCTACGTAAGGATCTCGGTGCGCGTGACCGCAGCAAACTTGAGCAGTACCTCGATGCCGTCCGTGACATCGAGCGCCGTATCGACCGAGCTGAAGAGCAAAAATCGAATGTCGCATTGCCCCTGATGGCCCGCCCGGCAGGGATCCCAGACCTTCATGAAGACCACGTGAAGCTGATGATGGATCTGCAGGTTTTGGCTCTTCAAGCGGACCTGACCCGCGTCGTTACGTTCATGATGGGCCGTGAGGGTAGCAATATCACCTATCGCAACCTCGGCGTCCCCGACGCTCACCACGGACTGACCCATCACCAGAATGATCTCGAGAAGATCGCCAAGGTGACCAAAATCAACGAGCACCACGTCGACTTGTTCTCCTACCTGCTCGATCGCATGCGCTCCACCGAAGATGGCGAAGGCAGTCTGCTCGACCATTCCATGGTGCTCTACGGCAGTAGCATCAGCGATGGCAACCGCCACACGCATCAGGAATTGCCGCTCGTTCTAGTGGGCGGAGCCGCTGGGCAGCTCAAGGGGAACCGCCATATTCGTTACGAGAAAGATACACCGATGACGAATTTGCTACTCAACATGCTGGCTAAGGCAGGTGTCCGATCCGACACCTTAGGTGACAGTACCGGCACACTGCAGCACTTGTCGGGAGTCTAGGTACCAGGATGGCACGCAGCAGCGGGTTAATTCGAGTCAGCCTCGTAGGGGTGCTGCTAGCGGGGTCCGCGCTTGCGGTCGGGGACTTGCCGTTCGTCGATGCGGTGCGTAGTCGCGACCGCGCGACGATCAAGAGTTTGATCGAGGCGGGCACCGATGTAGATGCGGCGCAGCCAGACGGTTCGACCGCACTCTTATGGGCGGCTTATCTGGACGACATCGCGGCGGCGAAACTATTACTCCAAGCCGGTGCGGATCCGACAGTGACGGATGAGTATGGCGATTCGCCGCTGACGCTCGCGGCAGCAAACGGCAATGGCACATTGGCGGTACAACTGCTCGACGCCGGAGCTAGCGCTACTGCCGCGCGGCTGAATGGCGAAACGGCCTTGATGTTGGCGGCAGGCGCGGGGAGCCTTAAAGCGGTTCAGCGCCTGGTCGCAGAAGGCGCGGATCTCAACGCTGTTGAAGCGGTGAAGGGCCAGACGGCGCTCATGTGGGCTGCTGAAGGCAAACACTCCGAGATCGTGGAGTTCTTGGTTGGCCAGGGTGCTGACGTTGCCGCGGCCTCACACGGTGGATTTACGGCCCTGGCATTTGCGGCCATCAAGAATGACGACCGGGCTGTTCGCTCCATGCTCATGGCCGGTGCCGATCCGAAACTTGTATTTCCCGACGGCACTAGCGTGTTGATGGCGGCAACGGCATTTGAAAACCAAGAAGCCGCGAATGCGCTTATCGAGGGCGGAGCAGACGTCAACGTTGCGAATAGCAGTGGCGATACTCCGCTACACGCCGCTTCTCAACTGGGCGACGTGGCGTTGGTCGACCGTCTACTGGCTGCGGGTGCCGACGCCAATGCAGTGAGTAATGAGCGAGCTGACGATGGTCGGCGGTTCCGTTTCGGCGCTCCGGGCCAAATAACGCCTCTACTAGCCGCTGCGAATGCAGGCAAGATTGACGTCATGGAGGCTCTCATCGCTGCTGGATCAGACACTACGGTTAAAGCCCAGGACGGCTCTTCGCTTCTGTTTTTGGCCGTTGCGAGTGCCAGACTCCCTGTTGTCGAATTAGCCTACAGCCATGACGATGATGTGACTGTCGTCACCGGCAGAGGGACGACACTCATGCATCGAATCGCCAGTTCAAGAATCGGTGCATCGCTGACGCAGGACGAAGTGGTTGAAGTTGTTCGCTTCCTGGCCTCAAAAGGTGCGGCTCTCGACGAAGAGGACGGCAGAGGGCGAACACCTATCGAGATTGCGGACTACTTGCCCATAGATAAGGCCGTGAACTTGCTGTACGACCTAATTATCGAATCCGGCAACTTACCGAAGAAGCTTCCAAAAGAGCTTCAATAGATCACCCATCATCACATTTCTGTTGCGATTCTCTGTTTCTTCGCCTAGAATAGATGGCGAAAGGAGTCGCACATGGCACTTACGCCCCGACAGAAACAGGTTCTCGATTTCATTGCCGAATTTATCGCCGAAAACGAGTATGCGCCGAGCTTTGAAGAACTCGCCCACGGACTCGGATTGGCTTCTATCGCGACCGTCCACAAGCATTTGACTGCACTCGAATCGAAGGGATACCTCAAGAGGAGCTTTAACCAAAGCCGTGCCCTTGAGGTAACACCGAAGTATCGCAGGGAGCAGCGCATCCATCGTCACGACGCCGACATTCACGATGGCCGACCGCTCGAAATGCCTCTCATGGGAGTGATCGCGGCGGGCATGCCCATCCAATCCTTCCCGAACCAGGAGACATTGTCTTTCGCGGAGTTCGAGAGCGCCAAAGAGACATTCGCACTCGAGGTACGAGGAGAATCCATGATCGAAGATCACATCATGGACGGGGACTACGTGCTGGTAGAGAAGACGGACCGGGCCCGCAACGGTGAAATCGTGGTTGCGCTCGTCGAGGGTACGGAGTCCACGCTCAAGCGCTTCTACCGCGAAGGCGAGGATCGTGTCCGCCTTCAGCCAGCCAATTCCTCGATGGAGCCGATCGTCGTTCCGGCGTCACATGTAGAGATCCAGGGTCGAGTTTTGGCCGTGCATCGCAAATACCATTAGCAGCTAGTGGGTTTGTAGCTTGCTAATGCTGAAACGGCATCGCTAGAATCAAAGTTCGTTTGGCCCTGGAGTAGCAATGGACGTCGACAAGAAAGTTCAAGAGATCATCTGCGAGCAGCTCAGCGTTGAGGAGTCAGAGGTGACGAAGGAAGTATCCTTCGTTGAGACTTTGAACGCCGACTCGCTCGACGTAGTCGAGTTGATTATGGCCTTTGAAGAGGCCTTCAACATCGACATTCCGGACGAAGAGGCGGAGAAACTCCGCACCGTCTCGGACGCGATCAATTACATCAACAAGAACGCGGATCTCAGCAGCACGGATGACAAGTAAGTCCCGAGCGTGCGATCGCGCGTGGGGATTTCGACATTGCGCAGAGTAGTCGTAACAGGCGTCGGACTCACCAGCCCTGTCGGGATCGGTACAGAAGAGTCTTGGGCCGCTATTCAAAGCGGAACCAACGGCATCCGACGGATCACGCACTTCGACACCGAGGGATTCGCCTGCAAGATTGCGGGCGAGGTTCCAGATTTCGATCCCCTAGACTTCGTTGAGAAACGAGACCTGAAGAAGATGGGACGCTTCATCTTCTTTGCGGTGGCGTCGAGCCAGTTCGCAATGAAGGCTGCGGGCTATGAAGAGGGTGCGGCTCTCGGCGAAGCTGGCGGCGTGTACATCGGCAGCGGCATCGGCGGATTCGACGTGATCGAGCGCGAGCACCGCAACCTGATGGAAGGCGGGCCTCGTAAGATTTCGCCGTTCTTTATCCCTGCAACGATTATCAATCTCGCGTCGGGCCACGTGTCGATTCGCTGGGGTGCCAGGGGGCCGAACTCGGCTACCGCGACGGCCTGCACTTCGAGCGCCCACTCGATTGGGGACTCCTTTCGTCTGATTTCTCGCGGGGATGCGGACGTCATGATTTGCGGCGGGACGGAGGCGGCGATTACGCCGATGAGCGTCGGCGGCTTCGGCAATATGAAGGCGCTGGCGACTAATCGCAATGATACTCCCGAGACGGCATGCCGTCCATGGGACAAGGATCGATCCGGTTTCCTCATCGGCGAAGGTGCGGGCATGCTCGTATTAGAAGAGCTGTCACATGCCCTCAAGCGTGGGGCGCCGATCGTCGCTGAGATGGTTGGCTACGGGATGAGCGGTGACGCCCATCACATCACTTCGCCTTCCGCCGATGGTGATGGTGCCTACCGCGTAATGAATAAGGCACTCAAAGACGCTGGCATCGAGCCGAGTGAAGTGGACTACGTCAACGCTCATGCCACCTCGACGCCGGTCGGCGACAAGATCGAGACCACGGCGATGCGCCGAGTGTTCGGCGAGCACGCGAAGACAGTAGCGCTTAGTTCGACCAAATCGATGACGGGACACCTGCTGGGTGGCGCGGGCGGCTTGGAAGCGGGTATTGTCGCTCTCAGCCTCCGCGACCAAGTAGCGCCTCCGACCATCAACCTCTTCGAGGCGGACGAAGGCTTTGACCTCAATGTGATCAAGGACAAGGGACAGCCGATGGACATCCGCTACGCCCTGAGTAATTCGTTCGGGTTCGGCGGCACCAATGGCGCGCTGGTTTTCAAACGCTACGAGTCCGCATAGGATCCCCACATGAAGATCGTCGTCTGCATGAAGCAGACGCCATCTGGCGACTCTGCTCTGCGAATCAATGCGGCGGAGAATTGGATCGATCTTAGCGATGTTGACTTCGAGACCAACGAACCAGATTCTTACGCGCTCGAAGAGGCGTTGAGACTCAAAGACGAGCATTCCGCTGAAGTCATTGCCATAACGGCCGGCACCTCCAACGACACAAAGGCGATCAAAGAAGCCCTGGCAAAAGGGGCTGATCGCGGGATTCTTGTGGAGGACGATTCGTTGGGCGGTGGTGCTGATCCGCGAACAACTGCCACGGCTTTGGCGGCAGCCATACGTCGTGAGTCTCCTGACTTGGTGCTGACCGGCTTGCAGTCTGACGACGCGGGCTTTGGCCAGACGGGTGTGGTGGTCGCTGAGCAGCTGGGATTGCCGCACGCGACCTTGATCGTAGAGCTGAAGACGGACGGCTCGTCTCTCGACCTGAAGCGGGAGTTGGAGGCGGGCTGGTTTCAGCGACTTGAACTTCCCTTGCCTGCTCTGCTCACGATCCAGTCCGGCATTAACAAGCCGCGCTACGCCACGCTGATGGGGATCAAACGGGCGAGGAAGAAATCGCTTCAACGTCTCACCTTGGGGGATCTCGATATCTCTGTGACGCCAGATGTGCAGCTGCGACGAATCTACGCGCCTGCCAAGCAGAAGACGGGTTCGCTGCTCACGGGGACGCCGGCTGAACAGGCTACCCAACTGTTGACGAAACTCCGAGAGGAACGGTTGATATGAGCGTGCTGGTCGTCACCGAACTGACGCACGACGGCAGCTATCACCCGATGAGCTGGGAAGCTCTCGCCGCAGGTCGACGACTCGCTGCGCTACTTGCTGTGCCGGTGAAGTGCTTGGTGCTGGGTGGATCACTTGCGGATCTGCCGACGGAAGCTGCGGCGCGAGGTGTTGCGGAAGTGGTGACGGTCGAGCATCCGCTGCTGGCCGCCTATACCGCCGATGCCTTCAGTACTGCGGTGAAGCAGGTCGTCGAGGAAGTTGCGCCGAGCTTCGTTGTGTTCCCCCACACGTATCAGGTGAGGGACTATGCGCCGAAGTTGGCGACGTCGCTTGGCGGTACCTTTTTGAGTGACTGCATCGGGCTGCGCTTGGACGGTGACGCGACGGTTTTCTCTCGACAGGTTTTCCAGGGCAAGCTGACGGCGGACTTTACCTTCACTGGTGAAGGGCCGCACCTCTTGTCGGTGCAGTCAGGCGCGTTTGCGGCGGACGGACCGGAAGGGTCTGATGGTGCTGCTTTCCGTCCCGTAAACATTGAGATCGACGAGTTGGAGATTTGCGTTCGTCCTTCGGAGCCGTACCAGGACACTGCGGGCACCGCTGACCTTTCCTCAGCGGAACGTATCGTTTCAGTCGGGCGTGGCATCAAGGCCCCGGAGAATATCGAGTTGGCTCAGAAGTTGGCTGACGCCCTGGGTGCTGAGTTGGCTGCTTCGCGGCCGATTTGCGACAGCGGTTGGATGCCTCTCGACCGGCAGGTGGGCAGTTCGGGGCAAACGGTCACGCCGAAGCTCTACCTGGCGCTCGGTATTTCAGGAGCGATTCAGCACCAGGTCGGCATGAAGGGTTCTGAAACGATTGTCGCGATCAATACGGATGAGTCGGCACCGATCTTTGAGATTGCGGACTACGGCATTGTGGGCGATCTGTTTGATGTGGTGCCAGAACTGATCAAGCAGCTGGACCGCTAGCGCGCCCACTGGCGTGGGGCCCGTCCGCTTCGCGGGTATTTTGATGGACCTCCGGCCTGTGTGGGGAGGGAATCGCAACCTCACGGTTGCGGCTCTGTTGCTGGCATGTCCACTGATGTGGATGTGCGATGAGTTAGTCCGCCGCTCGACGGTCCTGCGGAACCGCAAGACCGCCGAGACGACGGTTTGTGAATCCCAACTAAGCGGGGAAGCACCGAAGTATTGGGCCTGCCCTGAGGAACTGCTCCCTCGTTACGCTGTTGGCATTTTGGTAGGCCAACTCACCGAAGGTTGATTCCCAGTCGACTGGGGACGCTAGCTAACCTCACAAAAATCTAGCGTGCTTCTGATTTGAAGGTGGCACAGGGGTGCAAGCTTTCCGCCCGCTTTCGCGGGCCTTGTGGGCGTAAGTGCTGTGTTTTGTTCGGGAAAGTTTTTAAAGAAAGTTGACAGGTTGTTGGACGCTGACGCGTGAAGAGGGGAGAAGGGTCGGTGCCGCTGTTCTGAACCAGCCGTAGAACGACTGGCCTCGATGTGAGCCCCGTCAACGGGGCTTGTATGTAGTGAAGTAAGGGGTAAGAGGTGTCCCGGGCGTCGTTAGGAGCGACGCCCGGGAGCGCTGCGTGAGCCCGACAACGGGGCGGGTCCGCTGAAGGAGCGAGACCGTTGCATCAGCGGGGGCAGCGCAGCGCGCCTCGATCGAATCCGAATAGTCGCAAGGGCCTTTTGAGCCCGCATCTACAAGCAAGGAGATCCGATCATGCCTTTGGATTGTACCCCCGTCACCCCGATCTGGGTGGGCCTGGATATCTCGCAGAAACAGGTCGATTACTTCGTTCTCAACAGAAAGGAAAACCCGTGCGGACACCTGCCGCGGCGGGCGTCCGCGCTGGGGCGCTTGGCCCGCTCTTGGCGGCGTCTAGGCGTCACGCACGCCGTGATCGAAGCGACCGGTGGCTTCGAACGAGAGGTCTGGGAGTCGTTGGAGAAAGCCGGGATCGCGGTAACTCTGATCCAGCCAAGACGTGTCCGACAGTTCGCCGGCGCGTGTGCCATCGAGGCCAAGACCGATCGCATCGACGCCGAGTTGTTGGCGCGTTTCGGAGCTGCTTTAGAGCCAGCGGCGACGCCACTGCCAGGACCAGCGATGAGCCGTTATCGCGAGTTGCTGCGGCAACTCAACTATCTGGTCGGAGAGCGGGCGCGCTTGCGCACACGCACACATCGCGTGCGGGACGCGTTGGCACGCCGCAGCTTGGCGCGGGTCATCAAGAGTTTGAGTACCGAGATCGAGAAACTAGAGCAGGCTGTCCGCCAGGCGCTCGAGGCGCTGCCGGAAGCAGCACAGTTAGCCAAGCGGCTCCAGCAAGCCGGGGGCGTCGGCAAGAAGACCGCCTGGGCGCTAACGGCGGAACTACCAGAGTTAGGGCGTTTGACGGGCAAACAAGCTGCTTCGCTCGCGGGACTCGCGCCACGGGCTCGCGACTCCGGCACCTACAGCGGCAAGCGCTCGATCGGTGCGGGACGACCTGCGTTGCGCCGGGCCTTATACTTGGCCGCCCTCTCGGCGGTGCGAACCGACCAGCGCCTACGCGCCTTCTATCAGCGACTCCAGGCCGCTGGCAAACCCAAACAACTCGGACTCATCGCTGTCGCCAGACGCTTACTCGTCATGCTCAACGCCATGGCTCGCGACGGTTCCAACTGGCGTCCCGCTCCCCTCGCTTGACATAGTCGCTGATGAGCGCGGCTGCCGCGTGAGTGGTTGCCGCTATTGCTGGCGGTCGCGGAATTCTTCGTACCAGTTTTGAACGATGCGGATGGAGGGTGGTGCTGGTTCTTCGCCGTCTTGGGCAGTCGCGACTAGTGCCACGGTCATGATTCGCTGACCATCGGCGGAGACACCGTAGCTCCCGTTGACTCTGACTAAGTCGAGGGACTCAAAGAGTGCTTGGGGCTGGCCGAGGGTGAACCCCTGCTCGGTCGAGACGGAGACGACCATTAAGAACCTGCCATCAACGTAGAACAACTCGCTGCCGTCGCTGCTCCAGCGCGGTCGACTTCCGCCGTTGACAGACACCTGCCACTTGCCGGCGCCGTCGGGAAACGGCTGTACATAGACCTGGTAAGATCCTGATTCGCGGGAGGCATAGGCCAAGAATCGACCGTCTGGAGAAAGTTTCGGCTGAAACTCATGGGCTGGCGTACTGAGAAACGTCACCGGCTCAGAAGCAGTGCCGTCGGTCCCCAGCTCGACATAGCGGATATCGTTCAGAGCCTCGCCGTTGATCTCGCTATAGGCCAGATAGCGGCCATCATGAGACCAGGTTGGATTGCCGAGGCGTGTTTCCGACTCGACCAGAACGATAGCCTCGCCCGTACCGTCGGCGGCCTTGCGCATCAGAGAGTCTCCCGGGCCTTCGTTGTTGCGCCGGTAGACGATCTCCCGGCCCGAGGGCGACCATTCCGGTTGGTCCTCGCTCACGTCTTCAAACGTCAACCGCGTGTTGGTGGACCGAGTCAGATCGTGGACCCAGATGTCCATGTTCTCGCCCTCGTTCGACCGCACCGCGACCCGTCGGCCGTCGGGTGATAGAGCCAGCTGGTTCATCGACTGCGGCTGGCCAACCGTCTCCAGCAATCCACCCTCTCGGTTTCGCCAGACGAGGGTCCTCTCATTCGTAGCGAGGCCAGCTTGGTCCGCGTAGGCCAGCGTTCCGTTTCGAGAAACGGTGGCCCAATGGCCACCTGTATCAATGGGAAACGCCTCACCGTTGGGTTCGAGCGTCTCCAAGGAGAACGGCAGCGCCCACAAGCCACGGTCGCCGACGTCGGATGGACCGTAGACCAAATGGCCACTCCGCGAGTAGACCGGTTCATCGCCTGGTCCCAGCTCTCGGTGTTCGCCGGATTCTAGGTTCAGAATCGCCAACCGCTGATTAGTTGGCCCACCGGGGGCCGTCGTGTAGACAAGTGCTCGGGACTTTGCGTCTGCTGGCAAGAAATTAGGCTCAAACCCGAGGGCTCCTTCCTTAAGCAGCGGCTCAGGCTGGCCGCCACGGGCGGGTATCTCGTAGAGTTGGTTGCCGGAAGCGAAGACGATGTTTTGGCCGTCCAGACTCCAAGATCCGTTTCTGAAAGCCGATTGACCTGTGGTTGAAGGTAGCTCGCACAGCGTGATTGGGTTGCCGCCGTCAATCGACATTCTCTTGAGTTCGGTGCTTGTGCCGAAGCCAATCGAGAGGCTGTCTGGCGACCAGAATGCTCGCACAACACCTTCAGTTCGTTCGAGTCGGCGAGGAAATTCGCTGGCGATTGCTCGAAGCCAGAGGCTGCTTTCGCCGTCTACCGTGGCGTTGTAAAGAACGTACTTGCCGTCGGGTGAGATGAATGGCCGCCCAACGCCTTTGGGCGCGAAAGAGAAGCGGGTGACTGGCTGCTCGGGCGTTTCGGGTGGTACCTCGGTGAGGTGGACGTACGCGAGGCCGAGCAAGGCGAGTGTCGCGACTGTAGCCACGGCCCGGAGCGTACGTTGGCTACTGCGTTTCGTCACGACAGCATCGGGTGGCAGAGCTTCCGCTGGGTTCAGCGTCTGCGCCCCCCTCATCGTGGCCGGGACGGCACCGGTGAGATTCGTCGTGCGCAATATCGTCGAGTGGCCGGACTTCAGCTTCTCGGCCAGCGTTCGCAGTTTGCGGGAGACCTCTTGGGCAGTGGCGGTGCGGTCGTCTCGATCCTTCGCTAGACACTCGTTGACAATGAATTCGAGTTCCACCGGTACCCCGGTGCGTAAACCGGTCAGTGCCGCAGGCTCTTCGTGGACGATCTCATAGAGCAGTGCCTGGTCGTATCGGCCCTGGAAGGGCCGTTGGCCCGAGATCATCTCGTACAACACGCAGCCCAGAGCCCAGATGTCGGTACGGGTATCGACTTCGATGCCTTGGGCATGTTCGGGTGACATGTAAGCGACGGTTCCCATCGCTGTGTTGGTCTTAGTCAGACGTGAGGCTTCGGTTAAGCGTGCCAAGCCAAAATCCATGACCTTGGCGCGGCCCTTGGCATCGACCATGACGTTGGCCGGTTTGATGTCACGGTGGATGATGTTCTCTTCGTGTGCTGCTTCTAATCCATCAGCAACTTGACGTCCGATATCGAGGGCGTCTTTGAGGGTGAGCGGTCCAGCGGCAATGCGTTCTTCGAGAGTGTCGCCCTTGACGAACTCCATCGCGATGAAGGTCTTGCCATCGACTTCGGCGATCTCATAAACGGTGCAGATGTTGGGATGGCTCAGCGCTGCGGCGGCTTTCGCTTCGCGGAGGAAGCGTTCCTTGGCTTCTTCGTCGTTGAGTAGGTGCTGGGCGAGGAATTTGAGGGCAACGGTGCGTTCGAGGGTGGTGTCCTCGGCTTTGTAGACGACACCCATGCCGCCCTCGCCGAGTTTGGCGACTATGCGGTAGTGGCTGATGCTGGAACCGATGACGATGATGAGGGGATTGTACCGCTATGGGCGGGGTAAGGCCATTGTTTAGTGTGTGGTTTAGTACGGACGGGGAAGAACCCGCTTACCTGCGTGCGCGGCTCGGCTGGGTTGGGTTGGCGGATGTGGTGGAGACTTGACACTAGGACCCAGCGCTTACGCACTTGGGCTCGGGTGGGCCACCAACCTTCGAAGTTCCTGATAGTTGGAGCATTGCATTTGGCGTGCTGGGGGAACAATCGCTGGCGGCGAGGGTGGGAGGAGGGGTGGTGGTGATAGGGGATTGGTCCCGGGGCTTGCGCCGCCGGGCTAACCACATGTCGCCCCGCTGGGGCTAGGGACGCTGACGCGGGACGGTAAGCCCGGTGAATCGGGGCTGAGGGGAGCAAGAGGCAGCTGTCGGCTGCGGTGAGTTAGTGCGTGGACGGTCAAGGGTAACCATCCCTTGGAAGACTCACCGACACTCCATCCCCCGAAGGGCCGCGCGCCGCGCAAGCGGTCAGTTGACGTAGAGGAATGCGTTGGTGTTGAAGATCGCCAAGGCGAATTCGCGTAATGGTTGGGTCTCAAGGAAGGTGCTTGCGGCCTCGAGTTCACGTGCTGACGGTTCCCGGCCCGCAGCCAGTTGATAGGCCAGCCGCACCTGCGCGCTGGCATTTGGGCCAACGTCACTCACCAGCCGCTCGGCAAACACATCTGCCAATTCATTCGATGTCGCACCGTTGAGTAGTTCCAAAGACTGCGGCGCATGGGTCGAAGTTCCGCGACGAGCACAAGTCGTCAGCAAATCGGGTTGGTCAAAGACTTCCATGAACGGCAGGCGCAGATTCCGCTTGGCGATCAAGTAGACCGAACGCCGATTCAGATCCGACGAATCCGCTGTGACCACCCACTGTGTCGGGTCGTACAAGAGATCGACGAGTGCATCGTCGACGGGCAAGATCACGCTTTGGCCGCCCATCTCTGTGTTTAGCGAACCGCTCACCGACAACATCGCATCGCGAACTTCTTCCGCTCCCAAACGACGACGAGGCATGTGCCACAGCAGTCGGTCCTCGGAATCCTTTTCGTTTCCCAGCTCCGCATACTCAGGATTTTTCGAAGCCTGCTGATAGGCGCTGGAGAGCAAGATCATGCGGTGAATTGGCTTTGATCGCCAACCGACCTCGACGAACTCCTCGGCTAGCCAATCAAGCAACTCCGGGTGGCTCGGTCGATCACCCATGAAACCGAAGTCATTTCCCGTCTTCACCAATCCAGTACCGAAGTGGTTGGACCAAATTCGATTGACCATCACGCGCGACGTCAGCGGATGATCTGGGTCCGCGAGCCAGTTCGCAAGAATCAACCGCGGATTCTCTGTCTCGGGAGCAAGAGACTCGGCACCTTCGGGCAGTAGCACCCCGGGCGCGCGCATCCCCACCTGCTCACCTTTCGAATCGTAGTTTCCTCGATTGAGAAGATTGATCTCTGGACGAGTCTCGTAATCGTTACGCACCGTCGTAATGTTCTGCGGAGGATTAGGGAGTTGGCCTGCCAACTCCGAGTATTCCCGCGACATGACTGCGCGCTCTTCCTCCGACACCAGCTTCATCTGGCCGCGCATCTTCTTTAGCTTGCCGCGCAACTCTTTCGTTTCTTTTCTCCAATCCGCAGGGCTAACCGCATCGTCCGCGATAGGTACGTCATGCTCAGTGGCTGCCGCGAGAAACGCCTGCAGTTGGTAGTAGTCCTTCTGTTTGATCGGGTCAAACATGTGGTCGTGACAGCGAGCACAGCCGATTGTCAAACCCATAAACGCCGCCCCGACAATATCGGTTCGGTCGGTGAGAATTTCGTTCAAGCTCGAAGCGACTTCTTGATTGCCCGCGTTCCGGCGAACCGCTCCGAGACGGTAAAATCCAGCAGCCACTATCAGCTCCTGATTGACCGGCTCAGTCACGTCGCCTTCGACCATCTCATCGCCAGCGAGCTGCTCGCGGATGAACTCACCGAAAGGTTTGTCTTCGTTGAAAGAATTGATGACGTAGTCGCGATAGCGCCATAGTCCAGGCAGATACCGGTCGTATTCGTAGCCTTCCGTTTCGGCATAGCGGACGACATCGAGCCAGTGCTGTCCCCAGCGCTCGCCGTAGTGTGGGCTTGCCAACAAACGGTCGATCACTTTCTCCCAGGCGTCCGGGGACTGGTCAGCGACGAACGTAGCTACGTCTTCCGGTGCGGGAGGCAGGCCCCACAAGTCGAAGTAGGCGCGGCGAATGAGCGTCGCACGATCAGCCCGAGGCGCTGGGCGAAGGCCAGCTTCCTTCATGCGATCTAATAAGAATGCGTCAATCGGAGTGCGCACCCACGAAGAATCCGCTTCCTCTTCAAACCGAGGAGGGGTTACGTCCGCTCTCGGCTGGAAGGACCAAAAGCTACGATCCTCTTCGCTGTACTCAAGCGGTGGTGCCGAGTAGGCAGCCGCAAGAATGAGAAAAGCAGAGGCAGTCCCGACAAGTACCCGAATTCGATTGGTCATATAAATATGCGAGCGGCCCCCGTATGTATCGTACCTGGCAAACCCCTTGGACGACAACTGTGATCTGCCGCACATTGCGCACGGGTCTACTACCGGGAGCGGCTGCTACACTGCGTGCATTGTCGTTGCGAGAGGTCTTTCAGACGCCTCGGAGCAGGTGCTTTCTGCTCGCCGTCGTCTTTTTGCTGCTGCCCCAGCTGCCCGTGACTGCGGCAGAAGCACCGAACGAGCACTTTCCCTGCAAGATTCAGATTTTTGGCCCCAGGCTAGATTTCGAGTTACGCTTCTTTACTGGGTTTCGGATCACCGCGCCCGCCGAGCCCCTGGCAGGTCCCGCTCGCTACTTCGTCCTGCGAGTATTGGTTACGCCCCTCGACGACCCTGACGCCAAGCCGAGTCTGTTGGAGCGCGCGTTTCGGGCAGCGCCTATCCCCGCCCTCCGCCGCAGAAACATCCAATTGCGGGACTCATTCGCGGTCGGACCCGGCAGGTATAACGTTGCTTGGGCCCTCATCGACACCAACGGGCCGAGTTGCTACTTGGAGCACGAGATCAAGGCCGAGCTGCGGAAAAAAGACCGAGGTATCAAGCTCTCCGTCGAGCCGGGTGAGGTTGTCAACTCTCGGCTAAGAATGTTTCGGAGTGAGCGCGCGATTCTAGGAGATTCAGAGAAGCCACCGCTTCGGGTAAAGGTATTTCTTAACCTTGACGTGCCGCGCACGCGCAGTCGCACCAGGATTCGGATGTGGGAGTTTATGCCACGCATCTCCGCGCTGCGGGCGCTTTCAAGGCATCCACGCATTGGTGGACTCTCGCTGGTCGCTTATAGCGTTGAAGACCAAGCCGTGATTGTGCGCCACGGAGTGGAGGACGCCTTCGACTACAGCGCCCTACAGCAAAACATTGATGACCTGGCACCCGGTTTCGTCTCGATCGAACAACTCCAAGAGCACAGTGACCTTTCGTTCTTCAATCAGATGTTGATCGACGAGTTGCCTGGCGATGAGCAGGTCGACGCCTACATCTTCTTGGGGCCGGACGTGATTACTCACAAGAATAGGGAGAGAGAGCTACTCGAGTCGATCGGACCGCTCCCGACTCCGTTCTTCTCGCTGGTCGACGGGCACTCTCGGTGGAAGGGGCTGATCGGAAAGACCGTCGGCTTCTTCGACGGCAAGACGTTTCGCTTCTACGATCCCAGCCAGATGGCCGACGCCATCAAGAAGCTTGTTGTTGAGTTGGATATGGCCGAGTAGATCGGTCCCGGAACAAGACGAGCTAGAGAAGTGGTTGGCCGGAGAGGATTCGAACCCCTATTCCATGGACCAAAACCATGTGTCCTGCCATTGGACGACCAGCCAGCAACCTTCCCCAGATTACCATGCGCCTCGCCTCAGCTTGCGGTTGGTTCGAGTATCATGGGGAGGTTTTTCTCCACCCACTAAACCATGTCACCTGTAATCGCAGCCATCGGCTGCTTCATCGCCTATTTCATCGTCTACCGCTTCTACGCCCGGTACTTAGGTCACAAGATCTTTGGCCTCGACCCGAACGCGTCGACCCCGGCTCATGACATTAACGATGGTGTCGACTACGTGCCGTGCCGGCGCTCGGTTCTCTTCGGGCACCACTACGCTTCCATCGCCGGCCTCGCGCCGATGCTGGGGCCTGCAATTGCGGTTATTTGGGGTTGGCTCCCCGGCATGCTCTGGGTCGTATTGGGAACGCTGTTCATTGGTGCAGTCCACGACTTCGGCGCGCTGGTCGTGTCGATGCGAAATCGCGGCGTCTCGATCGGCAAGGTCGCTGAAGATCTAATCGGGCACCGAGCGAAATTTCTCTTCTTGTTGATCATTCTGTTCTTGATCTGTCTGGTCATGGGCGTCTTCGTGCGGACGGTGGCCGGTCTGTTCACGGTCGAGTACTACCCAGAAGCGGTCTTCCCCACGTTCTTATTGATGGGCGTGGCCATGGTGATCGGCTGGCTGACCTATCGTCGCAACGCCGACTTGAGCAAGCTAACGATGGTTGGCTTCGCGATCATGCTGGTTTCGATCTATGGTGGGCTGGTCCTCGCAAAACCGAGCCTGCTAGCAGATAGTTGGATCCTGATCCTGCTGGTCTACGCGCTGGCAGCGTCGATTTTACCGGTATGGTCGCTACTGCAGCCTCGTGACTACCTGAACTCGTTGCTGCTCTATCTCGGGCTCGGCGCGGCCTACGTCGGATTCTTCGTGCTGAGACCTGAGTTCGCGGCACCAGCGATCAACGCGCAACCCGCCGGCGCACCACCGCTGTTCCCGTTCGTCTTCATCGTGATCGCCTGCGGTGCCATCTCAGGCTTCCACGGGCTGGTGTCATCGGGTACCACATCGAAGCAGATCGACAAGGAGACCGACGCTGTCCCGATCGGCTATGGTGCCATGGTCGGTGAGTCTATCCTCGGACTACTGGCGGTCCTGGCCTGCACTGCTGGCTTTTCATCGCCCGAGACCTGGAGCGAGCACTACGCCAGTTGGACCTCGGCGAATTCCCTCGCCGATAAGATGCAAGCATTCATTGATGGCTCCGCGCTGTTCGTGAACACTTTGGGTGTGCCGATGGCGATCGCTCAAGCGTTTATCGCGCTGGTCGCGGTGTCGTTCGCGCTAACTTCCCTCGATTCCGGCACACGCCTCCTCCGCTACAACATCGAAGAGATTGCCTCGTCGATCGGCGTGAACTGGATCGGACGCTACTCTGCGTCGCTGTTGGCGGTTTGCCTGATCGGTGTGTTTGCCTTCTACGAAATCAACGGACAGCCGGCGGGGTTGGCACTGTGGAGTCTATTCGGCAGTACCAACCAGATCCTAGGAGCGCTGACCCTGCTGACGATCGCAATCTATCTCAAGCAGCGCTCACGTAATTTCTGGCCCTACTTCATCCCCATGGTCTTCATGATGGTCGTCACGTTGTCGGCGATGGTGACCAATCTGTCGACATATTGGTCAGAGGGCGATGTTCTTCTAACCTCGATCGCAGGTGTGATCTTCTTCATGAGCCTATGGCTTATTGTTGAAGCCTATCTGCGCCTACGCCGGGACGAGGGCCAACCGGTGGCTGGCGACTAGCGGCAGCGATGGACGCCCTCGCATCGCGAATCCGGGAGCAGCCGAAAGCTGAACTACATCTGCACCTCGTCGGCGCCATGCCCAGCGCATTCTTCGCCGAACAACTTGAGAAGTACTCACCCGAAGAGGCCTTCAGCGATGCCCTGCCCCGTCACTTCGAGTTCCTCTCACCGCATGAGCACCTGCGGAACTTGCGACCTGGCGGCTCCGGTAAGCCGTCCGCCGACGCCCTGTTTCGCTTCCCTAACTTCGAAGGCTTCCTCGCCTCCTACTTTCTGAGTACGTTCTTCCTCCGCGATCTCGACGATCTGCGACGGCTCGTGCAATCAATCCGCAAATACTTCGCCGACGAGAATATTACCTACGCCGAAATCACCATCTCGCCCACCGAGCATCTCTACCGCGAAAGCATCAGCGTCGAGGCACTCGCCGAGTTCATGGATGAGGTCGCCGATCAACCGGGCGCAAAGATCCGGTGGATCGTCGACACGGTGAGAAATCTCGGTGTCGAGTCTGGGCTCAACACCATCGAGTCACTGCTCGCCGTGCGCCCCAAGAGTTGGGTCGGCATCACGATCGGGGGCGCCGAGCATCAATTTCCGCCGGCACAGTTCGAGCCGATCTATCGGTGCGCACGGAACGCCGGACTGAGGCTCAGCGTCCATGCCGGCGAGGCTGCTGGACCTGAGAGCGTCTGGGACGCCATTCGTATTCTTGGCGCCGAGCGGATCGGGCACGGTGTTCGCTCGATCGAAGATCCGGCGCTGGTCGACTACCTCGCCGAACATCGAGTCCCGCTAGAAATCTGCCCAACCGGTAACATCCGCACGGGGGTATATGCGTCACGGGAGCAGCATCCACTCAAGCGGCTCTACGACGCTGGCGTGCCCATCACACTGAGTACCGACGACCCTACGTTCTTTGGAGTCTCACTGACAGATGAGTACCTGTTCGCCAGCGAGAGAGGACTATCGGAGGTGGACTTAGAAACGATCCGTCAGAACGCCTTCGACTACGCTTTCTGATTGGCTATATCGGTCAGCCGACGATTCCACTGACGTCAATCAGATGAAGCTGACGCCCGCCATTGTGGGGTGAATCCACGCAGACCGTACGTCCATCGCGGCTTGAGCGCGGATGGTTGTCGCAACGCCATTCGCCAGTGTACTGAGGTGGCGAATGCAGATCGGCGATCGGGAATCGTTCGCCAGTCGGCACGTGATAGAGGTAGACGTGCTGAATGCGGTCGGAGTCCGGGTAGGTATCGTTGAGAACCCACTCATTATTAAAACCCGGCAAATAGGTGTTGTGACCATTGCGCGGCATGACATCGGGTCCAACGACCTCGACGTGCTCGGTCTGATCTTCATAGAGATAGAACTTCTCGCCGTGAGACGGGTGGGTCGCCCAGGCCATGATGTGGCCGGGATCCCGCCAGATGAAGTGCGAAGTGCCCCCATACGGGTCGAGCACGTACGGGTTCTCACCGTTCGAGCCAATGGTGAATAGACGTGTGTTGAATCGGCGCCTTGAGCCTTCCGGCATCCTCCAGCGATGTAAGAAAATCAGCCGGGTTCCGTCGGGTGACACCAAGAGATGATTGAAATAGTGCTTGAGGCCCTGCGTCTCGTTGTGAGGATTGGGCACAGCCGCGGCATCCGCGACGGAGAAAATTGGTTTACGGTCGCCGGACTCCAAGTCGAGCTTCCAGATGCCAACATCTTCCGGCTCCAGAACATCGGCATTGGGATCTGGAAATCCTGCATAGCCATAGCCCGGGCGTGTGTCGTTCAAGCGTCGAAAATCGGTGGTGACGGCCCACATGCCGTTCGGAGCGATCGCATAAATCGCTGAATCGAATGTACGCTTATCGCCGCTCTCTACGTCGAGAACGTGGCTGACGAATCCATCGGCACCGCGATCATTCCAGATAACCTTGGTGTTCGTCCCCGGCACCCACTGCAGCATGCACCCCTGCTGCCAGCCCCAAGCTGATGAGGTGCCCAGTTCGATCCATTTGTCGCCGTCCGCGGTGTCAACCATGCCGATTCGGACGACGTCATCTGGTGTTGGCGAGCGATGCTCAAAGTCGACCTCCATGCCGAGCACATAGCGGTTCGTCGGATCAAATTGCTGCTTATCGTAATAGCCGAACCAGTGAAACCGAGGCCCCGCTGAAATCTGCCGAATCGGCGGCACACCTGGAGCTGGGGACGCCGACTCGGTTGTTGAGGAGCAGCCCAAAGCAGCACCGGCAGCCGCAGCCAAGAAGCCTCGACGATCAGTTAACATGTGCTCCATTTTAGGTTGCAAACTTCCGTTTTCGCGCCTCGTCGAGCGCGACCGCCAAGATAATAATCGCACCGATGATTGCCTGCTGCAGATAAGGGTTAATACCCAACAGGTCGCTGCCGTTCGCCAACAGCCCCATGATGAATGCTCCAATCAGCGTTCCGATCACGCTACCCTCTCCACCTGTCAGACTACCGCCGCCAATCACGACTGCCGCAATCACCTGCAACTCGTAGGCCTGTCCCGCCGTGGGTTGACCGGTCATGAGCCGCGAGGTCTCAATCATCGACGCCAGCCCCGTCAACAGCCCAGAGATCGCATAAACAGCCACCGTATAGTAGCCCACTGGAATGCCAGCATAGATCGCCGCCTCTTTGTTGCTGCCGATCGCGTAGGTATAGCGCCCCAGCTTCGTTGAGTGCAGGGTGATGTGAGTGATGACCGCGCAAATCAGTAGCACGATCAACACAAATGGGATGCCAAAGACCGTCCCATCTCCCAAGAAGGACAGCTCCTTCGGCAAACCCGATACCGGCAGCCCTCCCGAAATGATCAGTGTCAGACCCCGTGCGATACCCAACGCCCCCAGCGTCACGATAAACGGTGGCATCTTCAGCCAGACCGTCAAGACTCCATTGAAGGCTCCCCAGCCCAGACCGCATAGAATGCCGACGAGAACGCCTATCCAAACCGAGTCGCCAGCCACCATCGCCATAGATCCGACGACACCCGAGAAGGCGAGGATCGCCCCTACAGATAGGTCGATGCCGCCCGACACGATCACCAGCGTCATACCCAAGGCCATGATGTTGATCACCGCGGTCTGCCGAACGACGCTCGAAAGATTCACGGCTGTCAGAAAGTATGGCGAAGCGATGGACAACACCACAAACAGCCCAATCAGACTGAAAAACGGCAGTAGCTTTTGAAGCATCTCGCGCCGCATCGCTAGTTCCCCACCGCCGCGTGCCGCATGATCTCTTGTTGCGTGGTCTCGCGGGGCAGTTCGGCCACAATCTCTCCGTCGCGCATCACCAGCACGCGGTCGGCTACCTGCAGCAGCTCAGGCAACTCCGACGAGATCATCAGAATCGCTTTTCCTTCTCGCGCCATCTCATCCATCAATTTAAAAACCTCGGCCTTAGCGCCGACGTCGATCCCGCGCGTCGGCTCATCAAACAGCACAACCTTTGTGTCCCGATAGAGCCACTTGGCAATCACAACCTTCTGTTGATTACCCCCACTTAAGAGACCCGCTCTCTGCTCGACCGACGCGGCACGAATCTTTAACTTCTTGCTGAAGCGCTCGGCGACCATCTGTTCCTCCTTCTTTCGAATCAATCCTGCTTTCGTCACAGAGCCCAGGTTCGCCATCGTAACGTTCAACCGAATCGGCAATGCCAAAGCGAGCCCTGTCTGTTGCCGATCTTCCGTGACCAGGGCGATGCCCGCCTCGACCGCCTCCCTGGGAGACTTCGGATGCACCGCGCGGCCTTCGACCTCGATCGTTCCAGCCTCGGTCGGCGTGATGCCAAAAAGCGTCTGGCACAGCTCCGTTCGTCCGGCTCCCATCAAGCCAGCAAGACCAACAATCTCACCTTCTCGGACGGAGAATGCTATTCCGGGCAAGTCGACCCTTAGCGCTACTTCGCCGGGCTCCAGTGGCTCCCGCTCGTAGATACGTTCCACCGTACGCCCAACCATGTGGTGGACGATCTCGTCCATCGTGGTGTCTCGGTAGTCACCGTGATGAACCGTCTCGCCGTCACGCAGAACGGTCACTTTATCGGCGATCTCCGCCAACTCGGCAAGTCGGTGCGTGATGTAGAGGATGCCGATGCCTCGTGCGCGAAGTTCGCGAACAACGCGAAACACCTGAAGACTCTCTGCCTCTGACAACGAAGCGGTGGGCTCGTCGAAGATGATCAAGCTCGATTCGCCGTGTAAGGCGCGGCAGATCTCAACCAACTGCCGTTCAGCGGGACTCAACTCGCGCACCCGCCAGTTCGCCTTCAAGGGGAAATTGTGTTCGGTGATGAGCTCGCTCGCTGAGCGTTCCATCTCCGCCTCGTCGAGTAGCGGTCCATGTAGAGTCTCGCGGCCCAGGTAGATGTTCTCGGCAACCGTCAGATGCGGAGCCAGCAGTGACTCCTGGTGGACCATTGAGATCCCGACATTGTGGGCGTCACCAGGTCTCTGAAAGTCGACCGATTCACCCCTCCAGCGCACGTCGCCGCCGTCGCGCTGGTACATGCCGGCAATGATCTTCATCATCGTCGACTTGCCAGCGCCGTTCTCGCCAATGAGTGCGTGGACCTGCCCGGCCTCCACAAGTAGGTCGCCCCGTTTCAGAGCATGCACGCCACCAAAACTCTTTTTGATGTTGTCTAATTCGAGTAACACGGTACGTGTCAGCCGTTCGAGGTTAGCACACGGTCCGATGTGCTTCGCGAGTGCCCGCTAGATCTCGATCACTGGCTTAACGACGCCGTCCGCATAGGTCCCCATCGTCTCAAACGCCTCTCCTCCACGATCCATCGAGAAGCGATGCGAGATAATCGAACTCGCATCGATCTTTCCGGAACAGAGCAAATCCAAGGCGTCGTGATCATTGCCATTACTGCGCTTCTGGACCGTGATTGTCAGCTCGTGCTGCATCGCATCCCACAAGCGCAGTGGCGTCTCTACCGCACTTGGAATTCCCACGATGACGAGCCGCCCGGCATTGCGTGCGGAGCCGATACCAGCATTGATCGAGGCGGCTTTTCCAGCCGCGTCGATCACGACGTGCGCGCCCTTGTTGTGAGTCGCGTCTAGGACGGCATCAACGACGGAGTCTTTGTCGACATCCACGACCACGTCAGCACCAAGATCCTTCGCCCGTTGCAGACGATGCGCCACACGATCCGCGCACACCACCGTCGAGGCTCCGGCCAGCTTCGCCAGTTGCACTGCTAACAGCCCAATCGGCCCGGCACCCATGACGGCGACCGACTCACCTACCTTCAGCTCCGCTAGCTTCAGCGAGTGCAACAAGACAGCAATCGGCTCAATCGCTGTAGCCGTCACGAAGTCCATGTCAGCGGGGATCTTGAGGGTGTTGGACGCTGGCATCACGGCATACTCACGCAGCAAGCCCGGAAGTTGTACGCCGCCCATGAAGGAAATGTGTTCACAGACGTTCCGCTTGCCCGCCATACATTGCTCGCACTTTCCGCAGGGAAGTGCGGGCTCCACCGCTACGCGGTCACCCACGACGAGACCTTCGACTCCAGGGCCGACCGCAGCAATCTCTCCGGCAGGCTCATGTCCCAGAACGGAAGGATAAAGCGCTGGCGTCCCAGCACAGTTGTCTTCTAGGTAGAAGTGCATGTCGCTGCCGCAGATGCCGCAGGCTCGCAACCGGACTACAACCTCTCCCGGCCCCGGGTCGGGCGGATCTGGAATTGTACGGAGATCGAGTTCGCGAGGGGCTACCTGAACGACCGGTCTGATAGGTAACACTCTAAACCGGACGGATGGGTAACAGTATAGGCGGTGGTCAGTGGCCCCCGCGGGGGCCACTGACTGCCGAGCCGAGCGGCCACAGTACGCGGTTGGCGGCGTCGAACAAGGCGAGTTCCACCGGACCGAACCAGATCTGCCAAATGGCTTCGTCCACTTCGACTAGCCCGACCAACTCGCGAGCCAACGCTTCACTCAGGAAGTACTTCTCGCCGAGGAACTTGATGCGTCCGTCGTGGCGCACTCGTCGGCGCTCCCAGTGCCCCGGGTAATCCAGATCAGCAAGCTCGCTGGGATAGGCGCGTGTTGCTGGTGCATAGAACGCCGCCGGGGGCCGCTGTCTCAACGCTTCATGCGGACGTTCTTGGTTGTATTCATGACGAAAGAGGTCGAAGCGGCGCTGCTGTCGGCGACGATCGCCAGCCGGAGGTCTCACTGTCTCGGCTTTGAGCGTGCGGTGTAGCCGCTCGTGGCGACCGTTCTGCTGCGGCTTGCCCGGCTCGATGCGCTCCACCGCAATGCCCAGCTTCAGCCACCAGACGTTCAACCGGCTCAAGCGTCCGGTGCCGATGGAGGCGAACGGCGAACCGTTGTCTGAGCGTATCCTTCGTGGCAGCCCGCGCTCCAGAAACAACCGCTCCAAGCCTCGGCGGGCCTCGGCGTAGGATGTGCCCACGTGTGCGGTGCAGTTGAGCAGGAAACGACTATATCCGTCGACGACCGTTAGCGGATAACACAGCACGCCGTCGCCGGTGCGAAACTGCCCCTTGTAGTCGATCGTCCAGAGGTCGTTGGGCGCTTCGGGTTCGCGCAACGGACTGGGTGCCGCTTCGGCCAGTCGCCGCATCCGCTTGCGCCCGCGAACGAGTCCGGCTCGCTTCAGCGCGTCGCCGATCGTCGACGCCGCTGGCCAGCTTGTCTGTGACTCTTTCGACTCCAGCCAGGCCCTGAGCTTCTTCGGCCCCCAACTCGGATGCTGCCGACGCGCTTCTATCACTCGTCGCTCGACCGACTCGGGTATCCGACCGGGCTGACGGTGTGCCGCGTGCGAGCGGTCTTCCAGCTCTGGCCAACCGCCTTGACGGAAGCGTTCTAACCACTTGTATCCGGTCCTGCGGCTGATCCCGTAGAGTCGACACAGCGCCGCCACGTTCGTCGCCGCCCCCGCTCGCAGCCAGTCTTCAATGAATCTCTTGCGTTCTTCCATCGGATAGGTCTCCTTCCATGGCATCTCGCCATGGTGTTACCTATCCGCCCGGTCTAACCTGTTACCCTTCCGCCCGGTCTGTACATACCAACTGAAGTGCTTGCATAGGACTAAACTTCGATTTTACGTGGCGCGGCTACTTGCCCGCGACGATGATCTTCACCACGTCGAGGTAGACGTTGTGAATACTGCGAATGCGGAAGCCCGCGGTCCGCACGCTCGAGACTGTATCCCGATTCATGTCCGGTCCTAACTGACGTGTGACGGGCGTCATCAGGTTCAGCATCAAATTGAACGGAAACCAACGGCTGCCTGTGTGTTCGAACATGCGCAGTTCTCCGGCCGGTTTCAGCACACGCCGCAGCTCTCTGAGCCCCACGACCGGGTTAGGCACCGAGCAGAAGGTACAAGAAGTCACGACACAGTCGAACGTCGAGTCAGGAAACGCTAGGTGCTCAACGTCCGTCTGCGCCAGTTGAAAGCTTCCGTCGTACGCCGCAGCCCGAGGCTCTGCTCGCCGCAGCATCCCAGAGCTAATATCGATGCCCGTTACGTCCGCGCCCGGCGGGAAGAACCGCACCTCAAGTCCCGTACCGACCGCGAGAAACAGAACCCGTCCCCGAATCTTCGACAAGGATTCTCGTTTGACGTCCTCCCAGCGCCTCTCAGCGCCTCGGCTCAAGCGGTCGTAGCCGCCAGACGCCTTGTCCCACTTGGCCTGCGCGGTGGAAGCCACTTAATTGGCACTCCCTTCGAAGGTTTGTTCGCCACGTAACCACGCATTCATCGCGTAGGTAAACAGAAGGCAGGCAATGCCAATCGCAGCCCCCAGGATCGCTCCGTCAGACGCTGCCAGTATCCCGTTCGCCGCCCTCATTGCCACAATCATCCCAGCGACCATACCGGTCAGCATCGCGGGAATCATCGCCTCATGAGCACCCAACCAGATACCGACCAGGGGGCTCCACGCGAAGCCAAGGGTCATTCCTCCAATCATGCCCAGCACCATTGCCAGCAGCACGCTCCAGCCGGGGGCTACGCTAAGCACGCACAAAGCGCCCACGATGGCACCAATGGCTAGAACGGAAAGGAAATCACCGACGATGAATCGAGCCAACATCACGCGTCGAATTGTCGCATAGGGGCCGCGAAGTCGTAGCGCGGTGCTACTAACGGCGGGGGGACGAGGGGGTGTCAGCCAACATGCTGAATTCTGAAGCAGCTACTTTCTCGCGGGCCCGCTCGGCCAGCGCCAATGTCCGTAGGCCTTCGGTCTCGTACTCGATCCGCGGATCGGTAACGGTCTCCCCAGCAGCTATCCTCGCCAGGTCGAGCAACCGAGCATCATCTTTGAGCAGCAGAGTCATGGCTGCCGCTGGAACAGGACGGCTCGCTAGGAACCCTTGGATCTCATCGCATCCGGCTTCCTGGAGCAATTTCAGTTGGGGTAGTGTCTCAACGCCCTCCGCAACGACCCGCAATTGCAGGCGGTGGGCCATGTCGATAATCGACTGCGCCAATGCAGCCGCTCTACTATCGGTCGAGATATCGGAAATGAAGCTACGATCGATCTTCAGTTCATCAAAATGCAGACGCCGCAGGTAGTCCAAAGAAGAGTACCCTGTGCCGAAATCATCGATCGCTGTTTGTATTCCCAAGCAGAACAAGCTGTAGAGATTCGCCGGAGTGGCATCAAGACTGCCCATCAACGCCGTCTCGGTCAGTTCGACCTGGAGCCACTTCGGATCCAGGCCAGTTTCTTTCAACACGCGACGAATCAAGTCGGCAAATTCATCGTTCGAAAGTTGGCGAGCTGACAGGTTCACTGCGACGCGCAGCGGGCGCAGGCCTTGCTGTTGCCACTTGACGCTCTGCCTGCAGGCCTCCCAGAGCGCCCACTCGCCAATCTCCCAAATCAGCCCCTGCTCCTCCGCCAGGGGGATAAACTCGCCCGGAGACACCATTTCGTCTCCGCCACGATGCCAGCGAATCAGCGCCTCGGTTCCGCAGATCTTTCCCGTCTTGGCATCGATCTGCGGTTGGTAGTATAGTTCCAACTCGTTGCGTTCCACCGCCCTCCGTAGGTCGTTTTGCAAGCTCCATAGACGGGTCGTCCTGACGTGCATCTCAGAGTCAAAGACCTGGACAAGGCCTTTCTCTGACGTTTTGACGTGGTACATCGCGAGATCAGCATTTCGCAGCAGGTCCTCGGGCTCGCTGACAGCATCTGAGCTCAGCGCAATTCCGACGCTGGCGCGTGTCGCCACCTCTTGAGGCCCGAGCATGAACGGCTGTAGCAAGACCTCTTGGATCTTGGACGCACGCTGCATGGCATCCTGCTCGTCGAAGACGTGACGTAAGAGGATTACAAATTCGTCACCTCCCAGCCGAGCAACCGTATCTTCTGGACCGGTCGACTCCGCCAAACGACGCCCCACGGCGCCCAGCAGTCGGTCGCCGACCATATGCCCCAGGCTATCGTTGACGTCCTTGAAACCATCTAGATCCAAAAAGACAACCGCGAACTTGTAGTCCTCGCTACGCTCCGCGCGTTCGGCGTCTTCACGTAGGCGAGTCAGCAAATACTGTCTGTTGGGCAAGCCGGTGAGACGGTCGTGAGTTGCGTCGTGTAGTAGCTGCGACTCGAATAACTTTAGGCGTCGCAGGTTTACCTGCAGTCCCAGAATTCGTTGTGCCTTTCCAGTGTCGTCGCGGACAGCGCGTCCTCTACTCAGCACCCAGCAGTAGGAGCCATCTTTCTGGCGAATGCGGTGCTCGACCTCAAACGACTCCTCGTCGTCGCCCTCAATATGTCCTTTCAGCGAGTCCAATAGACGACCCAAGTCGTGTGGGTGAACGATGTTGAACCACTTGCTCGGTTCTTCGCCCAGATCTTCGTCGGAGTAGCCCAGCATCTCCCGCCAACGAGAGGAGAACCACACCTTATCTTCAATCAGATCCCAACTCCAAAATGCCTCCGTCTCCGCCCGGACCTCCAAGTCGCACGCAGCCTCCCGCTCCTTCTCATGCTTGCGCTGCAGCTCCGCCTCTCGAACGGATAGTTCATCTCTCTCCGCGGCCACCTGGTTCTTGCGCACAACGTAAAGCTTCTCAGCGACGGTGGCGCGTGAAGTGTAGGCGAATAGGCCCAGACAGGCCATGGCGGCGACCGACGCCAACGGTTCGAAGCTATCAGCAACGACCGCCGCTGGTGCGACAGCGACAAGACCGCTCCCCAGCAGCACCATCAATAGACGGGAAGAGAGCAGTAGGCAACCGGAAATGACCATCGTTGCGCCGACAGCAAAGGCCGCAAACATCGGTGCCCCCAGAAACAGGGCTGGCAGACAATTGCAGAGCGCAATACTAAGCGCGAATGCGGCCGATTCCTGGACCTTCGAGTCCGCGCCTTGGTCCTTGACGGTCGCCTTCGCAAGCAGCGGCGGCCCAAAGGCAGAACCTAGAGCAAGCGTCGCCAGGACAACCCGAATGAAACCGTCCCAGGGTGCGAACGCTGCAATCCATACGGCATAGCAACCGAGGACAACTGCCTCGACCATCGCGAACTGCGGAAAAATATCGGCGACGGCTTCGTTAAAGGACTGCTCGGCGGTAATATCGTCAACTACCTTGACCTGCGGCTCTATGCCAGGCTCGTCGGGTAGGTCGGCCGGAGCCATGTCAACAACAGTTTTCTTTGCCTCAGCAGACATAGGGGGTTCAAGCAGCCAGTGGGCCCGATGGCTCACCGGCTTCTTGGTCTACTGCGACTCTATCTGTCTGGGACTAGTCCACGATATCGGCTATACCTCTGATGGGGGGACCGTACCAAAGACATACTTCTTAGGCCGACCGACATACTACCCTTCCCAAGCGACAAGACTAAAACAACTTTTCGCGCCAGATCAGATGGAGAATATTCCCTTCTGGATCATGAAAAAAGGCGAGCTTGTTGGCGCCGCCGTCAATCGTTTGGAATATCTCGACACCGCGCGATTCGAGTTCCTTCACACCAGCATCAAAATCATCGACAGCAACAGCCAAGTGACGAATCCCGGGAGATTTCATGCCCAACTCGACCCGATCCCCTTCGGATGGGATCAGTTCCAACATCGTGCCATCAGACGCGCGCACAAAAACGTTGCCGCTGTAGCGATAGACGATCGAAAAATCGAGAATCTTCTCATACCAGGCACCGAGGATCTCGGGGTCCTTGGTCGCGATCGCTGTGTGTTCGATTCCTTTAAACATAAGTTGTGAGGATAGCGAAACAGGGCCGACCGGTTCCAGCGATTTGCTCACGGTCAATAAAACAGATACTTTCGCCAGGTCTCCTGCTGGGTGCCCATCTGGCGCATTAGACTGCGGCTCGTGTGCAGCGTGAACGGCTTCGGACGTTTTCGCAGCTTCATTTCGGCCTCTTCAGGAAGCCGATTCCCCTTGTAGTTGTTGCATCGCCTACACGCAGCAACCAGGTTCTCCCAAGAGCTAGAGCCGCCTCGAGAACGTGGCAGCACGTGGTCGAGCGTCAGCTCTCCAACCGAGCATTTGCGATCGCAGTACTGGCAAGTATAGTGATCGCGCGCCAGGATATTCTTGCGAGATAGAGTGTGCGTCTTACGAGGGATTCGCCTATATTCCAGCAGCCGAATCACGGAGGGCACGTTAATTTCAGCGGTGGCGGAGTGAAGCAGCTCCGCCATGTGTTCTTCAGACTGCGCAACGCCCTTGAATAGTAGGACCAGTGCTCGCCTGGCGATGCAGACGTGGATCGGCTCGTAACTCGCGTTGAGCACCAGAACCGGCGTATGAAGAAGATGTGCTGTAGCCATGTACTCGTTTCGTCCTCGTCTCGCCACATTCCCTACACGGCTCGCTGGGCCAACTGTGCCCTCGCCACCGCTACAGCCGTCACCCGCTTAGCGCCCGCTCTCTTCAGCGCTCGCGCAGAAGCTTCAATCGTTGCCCCGGTAGTCACCACGTCGTCGACCAACAGAACCCGTCGCCCTTCCACCAAGCTGCGGCGAGCCTCGAACGCTCGACGCAGGCTGGCCCGCCGTCGCGCTCCCGACAACCCGGCCTGGGGTGGCGTGGCGCGCTTGCGACGCAGCGCCCGTGGGACGCACGGCAGTTCTGACCGTCGAGCAATTACCTGAGCCAACAGGAGTGACTGATTGAAGCCTCTTTCTAACCGACGGGTCCAGTGAAGAGGCGCGGGGACTACCAAGTCGGCTTCCGCTCTGAAATCAGCAGTCTTAGAGCTGCGCTCGCCCAACGTCGTAGCGAGCGGCATCATGCCGTCGTACTTCAATAGGTGGACGAGTTGCCGGAGCCCCCCTTGATAAGGGCCATAGGTCCAGACGCGCTCCAATACTTGCGGGCGGCTGAGGCACACGCCGCAAGCACCCGCGTCGTCGAGAGACGCAGGGTGAGAGACCTGCCGCTGGCAAAGGGTGCAGCGAAGCTCATCGCCCCATCCGACTAAGCCAATGATGCAATCAGAACAGACAGGCACGCGGCTCGCCTGAGTCAGCGGCAAGTCACAGAGTCTGCAGTTATCGGGAAAGAAAGCCGAGAAGATCCCGTCAGCCAACGCCTGGAAAGCGCTTGCTGCTTCATTCGGAGCCGGAGCGTATGCCGAGCTAGCCGGGACCCGTCACCTCTCGCCTAAAAATTTGAGCCACGCCGCAAGGCGTTGCTCACAGGTGCCTCATTCTACGCATTCCGGGGAATCAACGTCAACCGCGCACGTTCTGAACATAACTACAACGATGTGAGGCACTTAGTGGACACCCGAGCCGCTAAGATGGTCTGCATGAGCGGGGTTTTCTCGGATACGGATCGAACCATCAACATCGAGGGCGTTGAGGTGCACTTAGCGCACCCCGATGAGTTGCCAATCAAATGGGTCGGACAAGCCGAACTTCTGCGGCATTTACAAGCCGCCTGGCTGACAATCGATCCTGACGACGTACCTATGACACCGCGCCTATTGGGAAAGCCAGGCGTCGGCAAGACCACGCTCGCCTACGCTGGAGCCATGTCACTCCATCGCGAGGCCTACATCATGCAGGCCACGCTCGATACGCGGCCGGAAGACCTGATCATCACACCGGCTATTGAGGGCGAAGGCAGGCTCCGCTACGTGGCATCTCCGCTGGTGACCGCGATGGTTCGTGGTGGCGTGGCAATATTGGACGAAGGAAATCGCATGAGCGAAAAGAGTTGGGCTTCTCTTGCTCCGCTGCTCGACACCAGGCGCTATGTGGAGTCCATCGTTGCTGGCATCAAGATTCACGCTCACCAGGACTTCCGCATGGTGACGACGATGAACGATGACTCTTCGACGTTCGAGTTGCCCGAATACATCCACTCACGACTACAGCCCCAGATCTTCGTCGACTTCCCGGAGGAAGAAGAGGAAAAAGCGATCCTCAAGGAGAACCTGCCGTTTGCAGACGATGAAGTACTCGACTACGTGGTTCGCTTTCTCCAAGCCGCTCATCACACCGACGAAAGCTACTCCGCCCGTGACGGCATCAACATCGCACGCTTCGCCCTCAAACTCCTAAGCACCGGCGATCAAGACCGCGGCATCGCACTCAGAACGTCAATCATCCAGACCCTTGGCAGCGATGCGTTGCGCTATGTCCCATCCTGAATCGGCTCGACTGTCTAGGATACGCATCTATCCGTTGAAGTCCCTAGATGGCGTCGACCTGCCCGCAGTCACGCTCACGGGACTAGGCGGACTTGCAGGCGACCGTGAATACCGGCTCGTCGACGAACGGAGCCGAGTGATGAACACCAAGCGACGCGGCGAATCGATCGCATCGATCCGCTGTTACTTCGAATCGAGCGGGCGCGTCGTATCGTTCGGGACCGATGAAGATGACCCACGGTTTCGGCTACCCGACGACCTCAACGAGTTAGCCCTACAACTCACCGCTTGCCTTGGCGAACCAGTCCGAATTGAACGCAATCAAGTAACAGGGTTTCCCGACGACAACGAGGCTTCTGGGCCGACCATCGTAAGCGAAGCGACGTTACTCGAAGTCGCATCATGGTTTGGTTGGAGAGAAGAAGAGACCCGCCGCCGCTTTCGTGCCAATCTTGAAGTTGAGGGAGTCCCGGCTTTTTGGGAAGACTGCCTCTTCGGTGAAAAGGGTGAAGCGCGATTGGTTCGCGTCGGCGACGCCGAACTAGAGGCCATCAACCCTTGCGCGCGCTGCGCCGTTCCTAGCAGAAACTCGCACAGCGGTGAAATTACCGAGCCCACGTTTGCCAAAACGTTCGCGGAGCGGCGCAAGGCTTCTTTGCCCCGCTGGACCATGCAGTCTCGCTTCGACCATTTCTACCGTCTCTGCGTGAATACAAGAGTCCCCCCAGCCGCGGGGGGCAAGAGCATTGCGGTTGGCGATCTCGTTGAACTGGCACAATGAAACAAGCTGATGTCTTCAACGACTGACCAACCGACCAAGAACCTCACCGTTCTCGAACAGATCATCGTCCGCAAACGGGCGGAACTTGTGGCGGACCGCGCTCAAGTGAAGGAAGAAGAGTTGGAGCGGCGCAAGAAGCCGTCTCGAAGGGGGTTCCGTAGCTCTCTTCAGAAGAAGGCGCCCGCCATCATTTCAGAGATCAAGAAGGCATCTCCTTCGGCCGGACTCATCGCAGACAACTTCAAGCCCGGCGAAATCGCTCGATCCTATGAGAGGGCCGGTGCCGCCTGCCTCTCGGTTCTAACCGACAAGCAGTTCTTCCAAGGCTCTCTCGATGACCTCACCGAGGCCCGCGCGTCGTGCGGCTTGCCCGTCCTGCGAAAGGATTTCACGCTCGACCGCTATCACTTGCTGCAAGCCTCTGCCGCCGGAGCCGACTGCGTTCTCTTGATCGTTGCCGCACTGACCGATCAGGAACTTAGAGACTTACTCAAGCAAGCCGGTGAGTTCGAGTTAGACGTTCTCGTCGAAGTACACGACGAGGCGGAGCTGGATCGCGCACTAGCCATTGACGCCAACTTGATCGGCGTCAACAATCGCAATCTGAAAACGATGGAGGTCAACCTTGAGACCTCAATGAGGCTCGCCCCTCTCATTCCCGACAACGTTGTACGCGTCAGTGAGAGTGGCATTCGCTCCGCCGCCGACGTGAAGCGGCTGAGTGACGTGGGCTACTCGGCGTTTCTCGTCGGCGAAACTCTGATGAAGCAATCCGACCCCGGCGGTGCCCTCGCGAAACTACTACAGGTCTAGCTCGTGCCCGAGATCATCAAAGTTTGCGGCATCGTCGAGCCCGCAGGGGCTATGGCTGCGGTTCAGGCCGGAGCCACCGCCATCGGCATGATCTTCTATGCCGACAGCCCCCGCTTTGCCCGGCTAGACCAGGCTGCCATGGTGTGTGCGGTCGTACCAGCTTCGGTACTCAAGGTGGGCGTCTTCGTTAACGAGACGCCCGAACGAATCCGGGCGATTGCAGCCGCCGTCCGCCTCGATGTCATCCAACTTCATGGCGACGAGCCGGCGAGCGCGATTGACGAACTCGAAGGCCTCCGCGTCTGGAAGGCGCTGCCGGTCGGCGATAACTTCGACCCCGCTTCGATGGATGAGTACAAGTGCGAAGCGTTCTTGCTCGACACCAAAGCGGAGAACTACGGTGGCTCCGGCGAGAGCTTTCCCTGGCAAAGAGCCGTTCCCGCCAACCAGCACGGCAAGATCATCTTGGCCGGAGGGCTCGGGGCTGACAACGTCGCCGAGGCCATCGAAACCGTTGATCCGTGGGGTGTCGACGCCAGCTCTCGCCTCGAACTCAGCCCCGGACGCAAAGACCCCGACAAGGTCGCGGCCTATATCGCCGCAGCACGGGGAGAAAACTGAGCTAGAATGCCCGCAATGATGCGGATTCAAGTAGCCGTCCTCGCCACCCTTTTGACAGTCCTCTGCGCCTGCGGTCCCGACGTCGAGGATACGGCAAGCTCGGAAGCCCCTACCAACATCCTTCTGATCGTCGCTGACGATCTCGGCTACGGCGACCTTGGCTCCTACGGACAGCAAGAAATTCAGACTCCACATCTGGACCGCTTGGCGAACCAGGGTGTGAGATTCACCGATTTCTATGCGGGAAGCACCGTCTGCGCCCCATCTCGTGCAGCACTGATGACGGGACAACACACCGGGCACACACCGATTCGTGGCAACAGTGTTCCCGGCCGCGGTCGCCTGCCCTTGCCGGACTCTACCGTGACCATGGCTGAAATCCTGCGCGAGGTTGGCTACCGGACGGGCATGGTCGGCAAGTGGGGCCTCGGCGAGTTGGGCACTGAAGGTGTACCGAATCGACAGGGCTTCGACTTCTTCTACGGCTACCTCAATCAGGGTCACGCCCATAACTACTATCCAGAGTTTCTTATTCGCAATACGGAACGGGTCGCCCTCGACAACGTATTACCAGAGCCCAAGCGCGAAAACGGTTCGGGCTACTCCACGACGCGACTGGACTACTCGCACGATCTGATGACCGAGGAGGCCCTCGGCTTTATTGATAGGAACGCGAAGCAGCCGTTCTTTCTTGCCGTGACCTATACGATTCCGCATGCCAACAACGAGGGTGGTGAACTGGGCATGGAAGTCCCGGACCTCGGGATCTATGCCGATAAGCCCTGGCCGGATCCCGTGAAAGGGCACGCGGCGATGGTCTCGCGCATGGATTCGGATATTGGGCGCATGATGGCACGGCTCGATGAGTTGGGAATCGCCGACCAGACCATGGTCCTCTTCACCAGTGACAATGGACCGCACCGCGAGGGTGGCTATGACCCTGAGGTCAACGATTCCAACGGTCCGCTACGGGGCATCAAGCGGGACCTTTATGAGGGAGGTATCCGCGTGCCGTTGATTGTGCGCTGGCCGGGCCACGCTCCGGCATCGGTCGTCTCAGATCGTGTAGGCGCGTTCTGGGACCTGCTTCCAACGTTTGCCGACCTCACTGGGGCTGAGACGCCACCGAACCTAGATGGGCACTCCCTACTTGACGCGTTTCAAGGCACTTCGACCGACCTCGAGGAGCGCACGCTTTATTGGGAGTTTCATGAAGGCGACGCATCGAAACAAGCCGTGCGCATCGGTAGATGGAAGGGGGTTCGCCTCTATCCCAGCGCACCCATCGAACTATACGATCTACAGGAAGACATAGGTGAAGAGTCAGACGTATCGGGCTCACACCCTGACATCGTCGACAAGGTACGACAGTACCTCGCTTCCGCTCGGACCGAGAACGAGTTCTGGCCTCTGCGCGACCGCGACGCATCCACCACGCCGTAGCAACCGCCCCGCACGCATCACGCTCTGAAGCCGGAGCCCGTCGAGGCTGGCTTCGGTTCCCGCATCAGCCAGGAGTTCATCTGAGATAGAATCGCCGAGATGACACCCCTGCGGCTGATCGTAATAGTCCTATCGTTGATTGCTCTTGCTGGCTGCGGGTCAGCGACGAACCTACCACCAGCTTTCGATGGGCAGCCCAACATTTTGCTTATCGTGGCCGACGATCTCGGCTACGGTGACCTCGGTTCCTATGGGCAACAAGAAATTCAGACGCCGCATCTCGATCAGCTCGTCAGCGAGGGCATTCGGTTTACCGACTTCTATGCTGGCAGCACGGTTTGCGCTCCGTCACGTTCCGCACTCATGACGGGCTTGCATACGGGACACACGCCAATCCGTGGCAACCGCCGGGCTGAGGAATTCGGCGATTCGCCTCTGCCTGACGCGTCCGTCACCATTGCCGAGGTCTTGCGCGATGCTGGCTATCGTACGGGACTGATCGGCAAATGGGGTTTGGGCGGCGTCGGCTCAGAAGGAGAACCGACCCGCCAGGGATTCGATCACTATTTCGGCTATCTCGGTCAGCACCATGCTCATAACTATTACCCCGAAATCCTGTTCCGTAACGGCGAGCGCGTGGCTCTTGACAACAAATTGCCAGAGGGTGAGATCGGTCACGCTGCCGGTTACTCCGTAGTGCGGAACGATTACTCCCACGACTTGATAGCCGATGAAGCCCTCGAGTTCATAGCTCAGAGCGTCGACACACCGTTCTTCCTGGCTCTAACACTCACAATTCCACACGCCAACAACGAGGGCCGCGAGTTGGGAATGGAAGTTCCCGACTTGGGAATCTACGCTGACAAGCCGTGGCCAGAGCCAGTCAAAGGGCACGCCGCGATGATCTCGCGCATGGACGCAGACATCGGACGACTCATGTCCGAGCTGGAGCGATTGGGAATCGCCGATAGAACGATGGTGCTGTTCACCAGTGACAACGGACCGCATGCCGAAGGAGGGTACGACCCGGAAATAAACGATTCAAACGGTCCCTTGCGAGGAATCAAGCGAGACCTCTACGAGGGAGGGATTCGCGTGCCGCTAATCGTCCACTGGCCAGGCCACGCGCTTACCGGCACCGTGACGGACCAAGTCGGTGCGTTTTGGGACCTCCTACCAACATTCGCGGAAGCCGCCGGAGCCGAGACGCCCGACGGTCTCGACGGCCAATCCCTGCTAGCCGCCTTCGAGGGCGGATCGACCGGCGCTGATGACCGACCGCTCTATTGGGAATTTCACGAGGGGGCCAACTCACAGCAGGCGGCGCGCATCGGGCGCTGGAAGGCTATCCGCAAGGTGCCAGATGGTCCGCTTGAGATCTACGATCTTGTCGAAGATCTCGGCGAAGAACAGAATGTGGCAGACACTCACCCGGAGATCGTCGAGCAGATGGAGGAGTACTTCGCTACAGCGCGAACAGAGAACCCGATCTGGAAGATTCGGTACCCCGGTGACCCGCGTCCCCGTGGTTTCTAGATTGATGCCTGTCGGCACCTAGGAGTCAACGACTCGAACTTCGGAGGTCATGATGACAATTCGGCTCAGCCTACTCGCGGTGATTCTTGTGGCCCTGTCGGCAGCACAAACACTCGACATCTATACGATCGATGTGGAAGGGGGCAAAGCCGTCCTCACCGTGTCCCCCTCAGGCGAATCGATGCTTGTCGATGCAGGCTGGCCAGCGTTCCGGCAGCGCGAAGTCTCCACCGAGCGCATCGTCGCGGCAGCCAAAGCCGCGGGGCTCGAGCGCATTGACTACCTACTAATCTCCCACTACGACATTGACCACATCGGAGACGTCCCCGCGCTGGTCGATGCCTTTCCGATCGGGCATATCCTCGATCACGGTGAGATCCACCCGGGCATGGGCGATCGCAACAAAGAGATCTTTAATGCCTATGCTGCGGTACGCAATAAGGTCGGGCACACGGTCTTGAAACCCGGCGACACATTGCCCATCAAGGGCATCGACGTTCTCGTGCTTACTGCCTCCGGTCATCAGATCGAGACAGCCGTCGAGGGCGGCGGCGCGACCAATCCAATGTGTGCCCAACACGCCCAGGCGGATATCCGCGAAACAGACTACGAAGACAACTTTTCCATAGGGCTGCTCTACAAGTGGGGCAACTTCACCATGATCGACCTTGCCGACCTAGAAGCCCACCACACCCGCCGCCTCGTCTGCCCAGCCAACCTCGTTGGCCCAATCGACGTCTATCACGTCAACGTGCACGGACAGTTCAAGGGCATCGCCCCCGAGTTTGTCAACGCCCTCCGTGCGCCGGTAATGATTCTGGGCAACGGTGCCCGCAAGGGTGCCGATGCCGAGAGCTGGCCGGTCTTGAGCGCCGCGCCAGGTCTCAAAGACATCTGGCAGGTTCACTACTCGCTCAATGCTGGAGAAGGTAAGAATCCCCCCGCGGACTATCTAGCTAATATCGAGCCCGACGACGGCCACCACTGGATCAAGGTCTCAGTAAGTTCGGACGGCACGTTCACGGTAAGCAATAGCCGAACTGGATTTAGTAAGACATATCGACAATAGGCAACAGTCGGCTGCGGGCCTAGAATAGAGGGCATGCTCAAGCGAATCTGGCCGCTGGCTGTCCTCATCGCCCTACCAACGTTGGCCTTGTATGGCCAAACCGAAGAGGTCGACCACAACTCCTACGTCGGCTCCGAGGCCTGTGCAACTTGCCATAGCAGCACGTACGAGAGCTGGAAGGAGACGTTGATGGCCAACGTCCTCGTCGATGTCAAAGAGCATCCCGAGGTGATTGTCGGTGACTTTTCAACTCCCAATGATCTCGTCACTTTCGGCATAGAAGACATCGTTTTCACCTACGGCAGTAAGTGGAAACAACGCTACTTCACCAAGATCGGGGACGACTACTTCGTCTATCCAGCTCAATGGGACGTGCAGAACAAGGTTTGGCGGCGCTACTATGTCCGGCCAGGAACGGACTGGTGGGTTGAGCATTACCCCGCGGAGCAGATGGAGCGACCGACCGGGCCGACTTGTGACGGTTGCCACTCGACGAACTACAACATCGAGACCAAAGAGGTCACCGAATGGAACGTCGGCTGCGAGTCGTGCCATGGGGGAGGCGGTTCCCACGTCAGCGGACCGACTGCTACTAACATCGTAAACCCAGCCTCGCTCGACTTCGTACGCGGCGCGGACGTCTGCATCCAATGCCACTCGCAGGGCCAGCCGCGTGACAAGCCGCTCAACGGCGTCTACTACGATTGGCCCGTCGGCTACAAACCCGGCGACCGGCTCACCGACTTCTGGCTACTCGAAGAACACGAACTCGGCGAAGAAACCTTTACGCACTGGCCCGATGGCTCGGCCCACAAAAACCGCATGCAAGGTAACGACTTCGTACAGAGCGTGATGTACAGGAAAGGCGTCCGCTGCTGGTCGTGCCACAACGTACATGGCACCCAGCACAATGCCGATGTCATCAAGCCCGGTAATGCGCTCTGCCTCACTTGCCACGGCCCCGAGTCCCCGTCCGGACCGCGTGGAACCGTCGAGGAGCATACACATCACGCCGCAGGTAGCACCGGCAGTCAGTGCACGTCCTGCCATATGCAAAAGATCGCTCGCACCGTGGGGAACGTGAACGTCCGCAGCCACACGTTTGAGTTCACACCTCCGTCATCGACCGAGCACTACAACATCGCCAACCCCTGCACGAGCTGTCATACCGACGAGACGACAGAGTGGGCGGCCGAAGAACTGCGAGGTTGGGAGAACACTTCACCGTGGAGAGTCGCTCCCTAGGCGACCTCTGCCCTAGACACCCCGAGGACAATTGCCATGTGCCAGAAGCGAACCCGAGTCGTTCTGCTGCTCCTAGCCATTCTTGTCGGCTCACTCCAGGCGCAAACATCACCGCCAGACCCCGACCGCATCTCCGCTCTTGAAGCGCAGCTGATCGAGGCTCAGAAGCAAGTCGATGCCTTGCAGTCGGTCGTACGCGGCCTTGGTGAGCAAGTGGCGGCGCTCCGTAGTGCCCCGGCTGAACCCGCGCCCGCTCCAATGGTGCAGGTCGAAATCTCAGTATCCGAGCCATCCGACGAACGGCCACGACCTGACTTCGTCGAACAGATTCTCGTAACCGATCTCGGTCACGACGAACGCGGAGGGCCGATCGAGGCGAAGCCCGAACTCTTCATCCAGTCTCGTTACCAAGCACTGCCCATCGATGGCGCCACCGGCGATGAGGTCACGACGAACTTCAACCTGAGCCGCATGGAGATTCGCTGGGCGGGTCGAGTCTCAGACAAAGTGGGCATGGGCTACGAAATTCAATTCCACCCCGCGGTCGATGGTGCGGCGGAGGAGCTCATCAATGACGCCTTCGTCGAGTACTACCCGACCGAAGCGATCACGCTGAAAGTCGGACAGTTCGTCAAACCATTCGGATTCGACATCCAGCACTCCAGCAGCGTGCGCTTATCTCCCGAGCGTGGCATTTTCGCCGGGTATTTCTTTCCTGGGCAGCGCGACCGAGGCCTGATGCTCTCCGCCAACCTAGCCGACACCGCCGATTGGCTTCACGGCACCACTCTGTATGCCGGTGTCTTCAACGGCAATCGATTCTTCGACGACAGCAATCGTCAGGTGAACTACAACCTTCGGCTCCGCAAAGTCCTCGACTCAGTACCGGTCGCTATCGGCGCCTCGGTCCAACTTGGTAAACAACTTCTTCCACCTGAAGTGACAGGCAACAACGACGAGAATATCTACGGAGTGGACATCCAGTTCGTACTCGGCCGATTCGGCATTCGCGGCGAGTACATGGTCGGGAACATGCCCTCAACGCTACTGAGCCTAGAACCCGAGTTCGCTGCCGGTTTCGTGCCCGGTTCTTATTCATCCGGGGGTGCCGTCTTGCTCGACTACAGCCTGTCGCGAAAAGACAACATCTACGGACGATACGACCAGTTCAACAACGATCCAGTCACCCGCAAGAACGTTCACGCCTACAACATGGGCTATACGCGCCAGGTCGGACCGCACTCCCGCATTGGCATCGACTACCAGTTCAAAGACCACGTGACGTTCAACGACGACGATCTCAACACTAGCCTCTCCATCTCCTGGAACGTACTGTTCTAGAACCAAAGAAGCGAACGCGATGCGAAGGCAAGGCATAGAAGTCCAGGAGTTGACATCTAACGCGGTATCGCCATGAGTCGCAAGAAGTATCCGCCGTTGAAGCCGCGCCACGTTGTGTCAATCTTGAAGGCACTCCGTTTCTCGCTCAAGCGGCAACACGGGACAGCTCATGCACACTGGGAACTCTTGCAAGGTCCCGATGGGAAACGCAAAGTTGTGACCGTTGATATGGCGTACCCCGAACTTGACGACTTCCTGATGAGGAGCATCGTCAGACAATCCGGGTTCACAAGAGACCAATTCTACGGCGCGACGAAGAAAACCGCCAAGACCGCTAACATCCCATGGCCTACGCCGCCGTCGGCATAGCGCTCGAATCAAAGATGCGATAATCCCGCGTGGGCCCAGGCGTCAAAGCCGCTCTTAAGAGCAGAAAGTGGTAGTGAGCCCGATGCGACCATGGAGACGGACGCGGGATAAGATCGTCAACTGCTCCAGACTCCAAAGCACCCTCGCCAGCGCCCTCAAACACAGTGAGAACGTAGCCCAGTACGGCTGCTTCTAGTTCTTTCCGTGCATCCGCTACCGAATCGCGGGCAACAGCTATATCTAGGTCGATGCACTCCGCGAGGTAATGGTCCCCACGCTTATAGACGTAGCATCGCAGAGTCATGTCCCGCCGTTTCCTCGATTCTAAGTCTGCCTCGTTGGTTCTCATGACAAACCCTTCTCTTCATGAGTGAGTCTACCCCAGACTACCATTCGCAGCAAGGTTACAACGCACCTAATCCACCCTAAGCCACTTCTTTTCAACGTCCTAACCGTACCCCACAGCTACGCTGGGTTTCTAGGTCAATTGCACCAACGCGCTGAACTGTGAGAGAGCTCAGGTAGCGCCTAGAATGGAGGGATGGCGAGTGCGACTCCCACAGTCCCTGATGAACTTGGTCTGTTCGGCCCTTATGGGGGCCGATACATGCCTGAGATCTTGGTCGCGCCCCTAGAACAGCTCGAAGCGACCTACCGCGAAGCGCAGGCAGACCCGGCGTTTCACGATGAGCTAGACGAGCTCAATCGGAATTTCTCTGGGCGTCCAACTTCGCTCTACTTCTGTAAGCGGCTGAGCGAACAGCTCGGCGGGGCAGCGATCTGGCTTAAACGCGAAGACCTGCTCCACACCGGCGCGCACAAGATCAACAACTCCCTCGGCCAAGTGCTACTCGCCCGCCGCATGGGTAAGAAGCGCATCATTGCCGAGACCGGTGCTGGCCAGCACGGCGTGGCTACCGCCACCGTCTGTGCCCTATTCGGGATGCAGTGCCGCATCTACATGGGCTCTGAAGACATGCGGCGGCAGTCACTCAACGTTTTCCGTATGCGACTGCTTGGCGCGGAAGTCGTCGCCGTCGATACCGGCAGCGCGACGCTCAAAGACGCCATCAGTGAAGCGATGCGCGATTGGGTAGCCTCGTTCGAGACGACCCACTTTTTGCTTGGTTCCGCCTTGGGTCCGCATCCCTATCCGATGATGGTTCGTGACTTTCAGACCGTCATCGGTAAAGAGGCGCGTGCCCAATTTCTCGAAGCGAACGGCGTACTGCCCGACCTGTTGATCGCATGCGTCGGCGGCGGAAGTAATTCCATCGGACTGTTTCACCCCTTCATCGCAGACAAAGACGTGCGCATGGTCGGCGTCGAAGCCGGCGGTCGCGGGGAGAAACTCGGCGACCACGCGGCCCGCTTCTCGGGTGGCGCGCCGGGCGTGTTGCAAGGCACCTACAGTTTCCTCCTGCAAGATGACGATGGACAGATCGCATTGACTCACTCGATCTCGGCTGGCCTCGACTACGCCTCCGTTGGGCCCGAACACGCCTGGCTCCGGGACCAGGGCCGTGCTGAGTACGTCAACTGTCAAGACGACGCAGCGCTTGAAGCCGTCCGGACACTATCACGAACCGAGGGCATCATTCCTGCCATGGAGTCCGCTCACGCCATCGCCGAAGCGATCAAACGAGCACCAGACGCGAAGGGCGAGCGATTCCTCGTCAACCTTTCCGGCAGGGGCGACAAAGACATCGACATCTTCCGCGAGAACATGGCGGACCTTGAGGGCGAGTGAGCGAACCGGCTCGGACCAACAGCATGAACCGTATCGATCTCGCTTTTGAGCGCCTGAACCGGGAGAAGTCTCGCGCACTCATCGCCTACCTTACCGCTGGCGACCCATCACCGGATAGAACTGTCGAGCTGCTTCTGGCGCTTGAGCGCGGCGGCGCGGACATCATCGAGTTGGGTGTTCCCTTCTCTGACCCCACCGCCGACGGCCCTGTTATCCAGCGCGCCAGCGACCGCGCGTTAGCCGCGGGCACGAAGGTCTACAAAATTATCGAGATGGTGCGTGAGCTGCGCAGGCAGTCCGAAATCCCGATCGTCATCTTCAGCTACCTCAACCCGATCTTGCGCTACGGCTTCGCGAGATTCGCCGCCGATGCGGCCGAGGCCGGGGTCGACGGCGCGCTACTCACTGACCTGAACGTCGAGGCCGCCGAGCCGCATCTGGCCGAAATGGCGAAGCACGGCCTGAAACCGGTCTTCTTGGTGTCGCAAACAACCTCACAAGAGCGCCTCAAGCAGGTGGCGGCTGCCTCCGGCGGGTTCCTATACTTGGTGTCCACGGCGGGGGTCACCGGTGTCCGGCAGACCATCGCAAGCGGCGCGCTTCCTCTCATCGAACGAGCCCGGGCAGCTACCGATTTGCCACTAGCACTAGGATTCGGTTTGTCGACCAAGGAACATATGGAAGCGATCGCGCCACACGCCGATGGCGCTATCGTCGGCAGCGCGTTCATGCGCGTCGTGGAAGAGGCGGAAGGGGCAGACGACTTGCCGCAGCGGTTAGAATCACTGGCAGCGGAGCTCAAGAGCGGCTTGGGTGTACCGGCGACGAGCGCCTGATGGATCATCTCATGAAGGATATTGCCCACTGGCGGGACGAGATTGATCGACTCGATCGAGAGATCGTCGTCCTACTGAACAAACGCGCTGGAGCCGTCCTCCAACTAGCACCTCTCAAGAAACAGGCCAATCGTGCTGTCCACGACCCAGCGCGCGAAGAGACCGTACACGACAACTTACGCCAGGCCAACGACGGGCCGCTGCCGGACGAGTCGATCGACAACGTCTTCGAGAGTGTCATGGCGGAGATGCGGGCATTGCAGCAGCAGCTCATCGGGAAGTAGCTGGATCACGGGCTGTCATGTCGATTGAAACCGTCAGTATCGTCGGCGTTGGCCTCATCGGTGGATCATTCGGCCTGGCCCTCAAGAAGTACGGCTTCTCTGGAAGAGTCATCGGCGTCAGTTCCCAGAGAACCGTTGAGAAGGCGCTCAACTGCGGAGCGATCGCCGAAACCGCGCCCTTGCGAGACGCGGTCGAACAATCGGACCTCGTCTTCCTCTCCGCCCCCATCCCGCAGATTATTGAACAACTTCCACGCGTCGCAGCGGTCGCCAAGGACGGTGCCATCATCACGGACGCGGGAAGCGCCAAGGCCGCTATCGCCGACACCGCCCAACAAGTCTTCAACCGAGGGGCCGTCTTCATCGGTGGCCACCCGATGGCTGGCAAAGAGGGCCGCGGAGTCGCGATTGCTGATCCCGATCTATTCGTCGACGCGACCTGGGCTTTGACGCCGGTCAACGAAGCGCACCTCCAGATTCCAGCGGCCCTTGAGTTTGCCGAATTGATTCGCACGATTGGTGCCCGCCAGCGCGTGATGAGTCCATCCGAACACGACCGCATCGTCGCCTGGACGTCGCACCTCCCTCAGCTCCTCTCGACCGCCCTCGCACGTGCGGTCGGAGAGCAGATCCCCGATGGCGCAGCGCGTGAGGTTGCCGGACCTGGACTCCGTGACATGTCCCGTCTAGCCGAGAGCCCTTACGAAATGTGGGAGGGGATCATCGCGGCCAACGGCGGCGAGATCAGACGGGCACTTGAACTATTCCAAGCTGAGCTAGAGCGAATCCGTTCAGCGCTCGGCACTCCTGAAATGAGGGACGCGTTCGACGAAGCGAGCGACGCTGCCCGCATGATCCGCAAGGGCTCCCAGTGATGTCCTGGAAGACTATTTCCGCGTAAGGGAGAACTGAAGTTTTGGCACGCAAGCCCGTAATCGCAGGCAACTGGAAGATGTTCAAGACAGTCGCGGAGACTGTCCGCTACTTCGATGAATTCAAACCGCTGGTCGCTGACGCCGATCACTGCGAGATCCTTCTTTGCACGCCATCCCCGACGCTGACATCAGCAGTCGATACCGTACGTGGCACTGCGATCCAGATTGGCTCACAGAATCACTACTGGGAATCGGAAGGCGCGTTCACCGGTGAGATCTCCGCACCGATGGTCAAGGCCACCGGCTGCAGCCACGCATTGGTGGGCCACAGTGAACGCCGGCAATACTTCGGCGAGACAGATGCGACCGTGTTCAAGCGGACGAAATCCGCTCTCGCGGAAGGACTTATCCCCGTCGTATGCGTCGGCGAAACTCTTGAAGAGCGCGAGTCGAACAACACAGAGACCGTGCTCGCCACACAGTTTTTAGGTGGCCTGGGAGCTTTGACCACCGATGAGTTCTCTCGTATAATCATTGCTTACGAGCCGGTCTGGGCGATTGGTACAGGCCGTACCGCCACTCCCGAGATGGCCGACGAGGCGCACCGCTTCATCCGACAGCAAGCTGCTGACAAATTTGGTAGCGAACTTGGGGACGGGGTGCGTATTCTCTACGGCGGCAGCGTCCAGCCAGGCAACTGCAACAGCTTGATGGCATGCGAAAACATCGACGGGGGCTTGGTGGGCGGAGCAAGCCTAAAGCCCGAGGACTTCGCCAAGATCGTGCACTTCGCCGATCAACCTGCATAAGCGTCGGGACTATACAGTAATGCTGATATTTCTAACCACTGTCCACGTGATCATTTGTCTTTTCCTGATCATTGTGGTTCTGCTGCAAAGCGGCAAAGCAGCCGATCTAGCTGGTGCCTTCGGCGGAATGGGTTCCCAGACGGCCTTTGGTTCTCGTGGAGCCGCTTCGATGTTATCCAAGGCAACTACGATAGCGGCCGCGCTTTTCATGATCGTAGCGATCTCGCTCGGTATCCAGCAGGGTGCGCGACAGGGGCCGCCAGGAACCAGCGTGATCGAGCGAAGCGGCGTTGCCGGTGAAGCCATTCCGGCGCCAGCTGCCCCCGCAGTCCCGTTAGCGGTTCCATCTATCCCTGTTGAAGGATTGCCGGATGGCGCCGGTATCAGCATCACCCCAGTCGAACCAGGTAGCGACACCGAACAGCCGCAAGAGTAGCCTCCCGTTGGCGTACCTCGGTACCGCCAACATAACCACTAGCCGTAGTCGGCACCCGTCAAACTGTCGAGGACCGATTCCTGCCAACTTCGTAGCTCTTGCTGGAGATTCTCAGCGATCACGGGCTCGGTATCAATGAGGTTCCGTTCCTCAGCCTGGTCATTCCGCAGATCAAATAGCTCGCTCACAGATTCAGTTCCGCCTTCACCATCGACCACCAGTTTGTAGCGATTGTCAAGGATCGCTCGCGGACCTGAAAAATCTTGCTCCGTGATTTCCGGGTGATGAAAGTTGACGAAGTTGCGCGTGAAGCGACCGTCCATCACCTTGGCCAGAGGGGTGGTGCCCACCTGCAGTTCGGGATCGATATAGGGCTCCAAATCAGCTGCCGCCTGTCGGTTAATGTCGAAGTTCCAGAAGCAGATCGGATTCGGTCGTTCAGTCATCTCGCCGTCAATCAGCGGCTTCAAGGTGATTCCATCCATCGGGCGATCGGGAACAGCCAAACCCACCAGATCGCAGATGGTGGGCAGCATGTCGCTCGTCACGGAATTCACGTCGGTCACACGTGGCTCCGGAATTCGGTCCGGCCATTCGATTACACTCGGAACTCTCGTGCCACCTTCATATATCCGCCCTTTCAGTCCGCGGAAGGGGCTGGTCGCCAGGCCACTCGACGGAGTTCCGTTATCGCCGCAATACCAGAGAAGCGTATTGCCTCGGAGTCCCTCCTGACCTAGGAATTCACGCAGTCGACCCATCGAGCGATCCATGGCCGTGATCTCGGCGAAGCGCTCACGCAGCACTTCTCTTAGGGGACGACTGACCGGCAGCCCATCGTCCATCCCCGTGAGCCTTACTAACTGGTCCTGATAACTCTCGGGCAAGTCGTCGTAGAGCGCAAGGTCTTCCTCCAGTCCGCTGTAGGGTTCGTGTGGCGAGCCATACCAAACGACCGTAAAGAACGGCTGGTCGTTTTGCTTCGCCTCAGAGATAAAGCGGATCGCCTCGTCGATCAGGATTTCGGAACTCTCACCTTGAAACTGTTCAGGCGGCCCGCCGTTGCGAGAAAGATAGGGGTCCATCTCAAAGAAATTATCGTGAGAAAGCCATTCGTCAAAACCCATCGCGCCTGGATTCACAGGTGACTCGGCCTTGACCGGTCCGACGTGCCATTTGCCGAAATGGCCGCAGACGTAGCCAGCGTCGCCAAGAATGTGCGCGAGGCTGATTTCCTCAGGTCGAATTGATCGATTGGGATTGAACGTCCCGTAGCGATTTGGGTGTCTCCCCGTCAGTACGCTACCGCGGGTGGGTGAACACACGGGAGATGCGGAGTGAAAGCAGTCCATACGGAGACCCGTCGCAGCCATCTCGTCGAGCACAGGAGTCTGCAGGTAAGGGTTGCCGTTATAGCCCGTCTCTTCCCATCCATGGTCGTCGCCCATCAGCAAGACGATATTGGGACGCCGCTCGCTAGGCGCAGATGTACACGCCGTAGCGAAAGCACTGGCGACGCCCACGCTACCTTCCACAAACTGACGTCGCGTGATCGAATGACTCATCGACTTGACTCCTTCATCCCAGCCGAGCGAAATGACGGTACGGTTCCAGACCCGCACACTGGAAAGACGCTACAATGGTGACGTTACGGAGCGCGATGGGACGCGCACCCAAACGGATCTAAACCATACCTCATCGGCTATGGCCGAGCCAAGATCCAGGGGCGAATCAAACCATCACAGCATCCACCTGCGGAGGTGGCGGAACTGGCAGACGCGCTAGCTTGAGGTGCTAGTGAGAGCAATCTCTTGGGGGTTCGAGTCCCCCTCTCCGCACCATTTCTATTGACTCCGACGAAAACTAAGGGAAACTCCTAGTCGGATTCGGTACGTCCGCTACGTAGATCGTTTTCGATCCCTCGGCATAATATCGCAGTACGGCAAGACATGTGGATTCGCCAGAAGAGCGATCCCGTTGCCGAACTCCGGACGGGCAGCCATGCGACGTACGCTACAACGACTAGCTCTTGCGCTTGTGATCTCCGCAGCGCCTGCCTTAGCCGCCACGTTTAGCATCAATAATACCGGCGGTGCGGCAACTGGAGTGGTTGACCCGAATTGGACGGTCGGCGCCGGTCAGGTGTTCGTCACCGACGATGGCGGGTTTCCGTTCAACGTCTGGTTAACCAACTCCGTCTCGTCGAGTTGGATCTCTCCTCAGCCTAGCTACACTTCGTTTGAGACCGACGCACCTAATACCCCTTTCACCTACAGCACGATGTTTGATCTGACCGGCCTCAACGAGGCGACAGCGTCGATCACCTTCCTGGTTGCCGTCGACAACGCGCTGACAGATGTTCTCATCAACGGTGTGTCCACGGGACTAAACTATGGGTCTTTTGAGGCCTTCAGCGGTCCGCTGACCATCAACAGCGGCTTCGTCGCCGGGGTGAATACACTTTCGTTCGTCACCTTCAACGCTGCCAACGATGCCACCAACCCAAGCGGCTTGCGCGTAGAGTTCACAGGCTCAACCGCCGACGCTGTCGTGCCAGAGCCAAGCTCGATCGCACTGCTTGGCGCAGGCATCCTTCTGCTTTCCTCTCGCAGGCTTCGCCGTAAGGGCTGACGGCACCCCACTAGCTACCGGGTCACGCCGAATCTGTACAGGGCCGCTTCCGTGCGGACGTAGATGTGTCCTTGAGAAAGCGCTGGAGTGGCATACATCGGCTCGTCCAAAGAGTTCACCGTCAAGACCTTCCAGTCCTCGCCAGCTTCAACCACGGCGATGTTGCCTTCCTCGCTGGCGAAGTAGATGTGGCCCTCCGCCGATACTGGTGATGCCCAATAGGGGTCGACCGCTCCAGTAAGGCGCCCCGCCTTGACGACCTCTCCGGTCTCTGCGTCAAACGCGGTAAGAATGCCACCGCTCTTGACGAGATAAAGAACGCCGTCGATGACGATCGGTGAGGGGACCACGCCAAAGAAGTTCCTCTCGTAGCGCCACAATTCACGGGACTCCATCGTCGCTGGATCCAGTCGCACTGCAACGAGAGCTGAAGGCCTGTCGAGGGAGCGATAGGCCTTGCCCCAGGCTTCTTGTGTCACATTTCGGTCAGGTCCGGCATACTGCTGGCCAACGCGATTGAGCCAAGGGTCTTCGCCATACTCCTGTGGAGATAGCGTGCCGTCATTGTCCGAATCGAGTCGCGTCAGCGTGGGTTCAAACGGTGGGGAAGTCTGGACGCCGTAGCCGAAGCTGTAGATAGTGCTGCCGCTCATTACTGGACTCGGGGCGACGGCCGGACTAGAGCCCTCGTGTACCCAAACAGACTTGCCAGTAGCGAGCGAATGCGCGTTCAACTGGAGGTTCGAGGCGGTGACAACTTGCGGTTCTCCGCCGTCGGGCTGGTACACCAGCGGGGTCGCCCAGCCGTGGCGCTCCTCCCGGGCGGTTCTCCAGTTCAGCTCTCCATTGCGGGTGCTATACGACGAAATAAAGCCGCCGTCGCCCTGGTCCACGAGTAGGATGATCGAGCCGTCAGACAGGATCGGGGATGCCGCGTGGCCCATGGGCGTGTGGAAGGGGCCGAGAGGCAACCTCCAGCGCAGCTGACCCTCGCGGTCATAAGAAATCAGTCCGAATTCGTGGAAGAACACATAGACGTTCTCGCCATCCACGACGGGCGAACTCGCGGAGGGTTCGTTGAACCGGTGCGCGATCTCCTTCCGCGGACGAGGCTCGAAGCGCTCCCACAGCATTTCGCCGGTCAACCGGTCGAAACACTGTGTATAGAGCTTCTCGTCTTCGAAGGCGGTGAGAAAGACTCGTGTCTCGGTAAGTATGGGCGAGGACTTACCCTTGCGAACCGGCGTTCGCCAAACGAGGTTCTTCGTCTTGCCGAACTCGATCGGATAGCCCGAGTCTCTGGCAATACCGGCACCGTTAGGTCCGCGGAATCGCGACCACTCCTCACCGTGACACGGCGCGACGGCCAAAACGACAAGAGCTAATAGCGCAAGACGCATTATGCGAGAACCTCCACTCCGACAAACCCGGCACCGACAGGATAGGTGCGCCCGGATCGCCACGCAACACTTTGACATGGTGAAACCGCCGAGCCTTCTCGGGTCCACCTACAAATCTAGTAAGCGGCCACTCGCTCAGGCAATGGGTCGATGAGGGCCATGTTCGTTCTCAGTAACCTCATGCGCATTTCATCGAGCAGAGCCTTCGACTGGGCTACTTGCGCAATGTTGCGGAACTGATCTGGATCGTTCCGCAAGTCGAACAGCATCTCCTGCCCGTTCCGCCAGCATGAATAGAGTGCTTCCTTTGTCCGAAGAGTCTGATTGGCGAATCCTTCCATGAAGACGGCGTCCTTGGTCGTGCCACCATTCATCGCAGGAACCAGCGATATGCCCTGGTTTCCTTTTGTTTGCTCAAGGCCGAGCAACTCCATCAGCGTTGGCATCACATCGACAATTTCACACAACTCGGCACTGCTGTTGCCTTCAGGGATATCAGGTCCGGCGAATACTAGTGGGATCAACATATCGCCCTCATAGGGCAGCGAACTCTTGCCCCTTAGATTGTGGTCACCGAGGAAATCTCCATGATCCGACGTAACCACAAAAATCGTATTTTCGAGCTGGCCAGCCTGCTGAACCGCATCGATAATCCGACCGATATTCCGATCGACGTTAGAAACCATGGCGTAAAAATATCGCCGATATTCGTTCCAGTCTTCCTCGGAAATGGCCGCTCCCTGACGCATCCGCGCTGCGATCGCCTCGGGAACGAGGTCGATCTCCTCGGGATCTGTTTTGCGCGGCGGAAACTTGCGCCCCTCGTAGCGGTCGAGTTGCGACGCTGGCGGATTCAATGGGGGATGCGGAGCATAGAAACCGGTATGGGTGAAGAACGGTTGATCCGGTCGGGTGCGCGTGGATTCTTCGATGAATCCAACCGTTTCGCTCGCAACCCAGTGCGCATGCGTGGTGTCGTCTTCGCCCTCAAAAACGTACATCTGCAATCCATGTCGAGGTTCTGGGGGAGTGTGAATCTCTGGGCGGCGCGATCCGTAGTCGCGCGCTGCTGGCGGCATCCGGACGTTGGCCTTCCGCCGTACGTCGGTGCCTTGAGCGTTTAGCCAACGACCGTATGCATCATCGTAGTTGCCGGGTTCATCCGACAATCGCATTTGGTGAAAACCGTAAGGCGGATGATACTCGCGATGGTTGCGCGCACTGTGCGGCCAAAAGTGTAGTTTGCCAAACTGCCCGGTGTAGTAGCCGCGGTCCCGCAGCACGTGAGTTAGAGTCACCTCATCCTCAGGCATCTTGATGCCGTTCGACATGACCCCATGCGAGTGTGGATATCGGCCTGACATTAACGACGCTCGGTTCGGAGAGCAAGCAACTCCGACGGTGTTGCACATCGTGAAGCTGACTCCGCGCTTCACCAGTCCGTCAAGCACCGGCGTCACCATGTGACTCGCTCCGTTGGCACCGATGTTGTCAACGCGCATATGGTCCGTGGTGATCAGCACGATATTCGGCAACCGCGCCTTGTCACTGCCGGAGTCGCTCCTCTCTTGAGCTGTAGCAACCGCCGCTTGGACTCCGCTCAAAAGTCCAACTGCCGAAGCCAACGCGGCGAACTCGCGTCTCGAATGTTTCTTCATCGCTCCCGACCCCCTTGGTTCGCGGACCTACCGCGATGGGGAAATTGTAACCTTGTAGGCCTGTCGAAATGGTGCGGCCTCGGGTTTGGCATGGCTTCAAACAATGTGAAACGCCGAAAGCGACGCGACGGGTCACCGGTCGGCTACGCTCAGGGAATGACGCGCTTCTTTCTCGCTCTAGTTCTGACCGCTTCGGCCACAGCGCAAACGGTCGGGGAGCCACTGCCTGCTTGGACAGAAGGCGGTATGGATATCCATTTCATCAACACGGGGCGCGGAGATGCGGCGCTACTCGTTCTACCCGACGGAACGTCTCTGCAGATCGATGCCGGTGATGGAGGTTGGGGCGCGCCGCCACGTGGCGTGGTCCGCAAGCCGAATGACTCCCGCAGCGCCGGTGAGTGGCTGGGCCGATATGCGCGGCGAGTCTTGCCACACAGTGACGATCTCAAGATCGATTACGTCCTGTTGACGCACTTGCACGGCGACCATATGTCGGGGTTCCGCGACTTGTGGTCCAGTATCGACCTCGGTGTCATTTTGGATCGTGGATATCCCGAATACGATTACCCCGGTCCGCAGGCAGGTGAAGGAGCGAAGGACTATATCGAGTTCGTGCGCCAAGGAGCCCGGACGGGGAGCTTCCAAGCGGAGCGGTTCAAGCCGGGACTCGCGGATCAGATCCGGTTGTTGCGGCGTCCAGAAGCCTATCCCAATTTCCAAGTGCGCAACATCGCTGCAAACGGCGAGGTCTGGACCGGGGTGGGTACGGCGACCCGCAAGCATTTCCCGGCGGACCTGAGCCGATTGCCCTCCGACGAGCAGCCCTCAGAGAACCAAACGAGCGCTGCAATCCGTGTGAGTTACGGAGCGTTCGATTTCTACTCGGGCGGTGATATGCCGGGAGTCATTCAGCCGGGGCTGCCAGCCTGGATGGATGTCGAGACACCTGTCGCCAAAGCGGTAGGACCGGTCGAAGTCGCCGCTGCGAATCACCATGGCAACCGCGACTCGACGAACGCGTTCTTCGTCTCGACGCTACGACCGAGGCTTTGGATTCTACAGGTCTGGTCGTCGGACCACCCTGGCATGGACGTGCTCGCGCGCATGCTGTCGACACGTCTATACACCGACGATCGCGACGTACTCGCCACCAACATGCCGACCGCGAACTATGACGTCATCGGACCGCTCCTTGAAAGGTTGTTGAGCGACCAGGGGCACATCGTGATTCGCGTCGCGCCTGGCGGTGGCCAGTATCGTGCGATCGTGCTTGAGGACGGGGACGAATCGATGCGTGTGAAAGCCATTCACGGACCGTACGAGTCGCGATAGCTCGCTTGGAGTTCGGACGAAATCTATACGTTAGATACGCGGCGCGTTCTCGGACCGTAGCAGCGAGTTGACCGCCGTATCGATCACCTCCATCGCCGCGAGGCCATCGTTTTGGTCGACGCCGAATGGAGTGTCGCCCAGACAGCAATCGACGAAGTGAGACAGTTCGGCCTGGTAAGCGAGACCGAACCGGTCGACAAACTCCGGCACGGCCCGGTCGTAGCGCTCAAGTTCGAAGCGTTCCACCGCAATCGTCTTGTCACGTCCGTAAACCTCAAGCACGACCTCTTGGGGGTCCTGGTGAAACGCGCCTAGATGGATCTGGCCTTCTTCGCCGTAGATCCAAGTTTCGACGCGATAGCCAGAGACGTGATTGCGGCTGACCTGAATCTGGGCCGACAGTTCGTCCTCGAACCACATCTGCAAAAAGCCGTCGTCGAACTGCTCATTAGCGGATGTCAGTCGGTGGCTATAGAGCGGCGTAGCGACGGCGAAAGCGTGCTGCGGCTGACGACCGCATAGCCACAGCACCTCGTCAACATTGTGGACGGCCATGTCATGGAGCAACCCGGCACTGTCGTATCCCTCGGGCAGTGGCAGGGAATCCTCTAGAGTTGAGACGATCTTGAACGGACGTCCAATCGCACCTTCGTCAAGCAGCCGCTTCGCGCGGCGCAACGCCGGATCGAATCGCCGCTGAAAAGCCAGCATCAACGCATTGGGGGCGTGGTGGTTCAACGTGGCAACAAACTCGCGATCCTGATCGAGCGAGTCAGTCATCGGCTTCTCGAGCAGCACACGCATTCCAGCATCAATCAGCGCTTGCGAATGTTCGCGATGCATGCCAGTGGGAGTTGAGACAACCGCAGCGTCGACGGTGTGGCTCGCAATCAAGTCCTGTACGGAAGAGAACGTGGCGATTTCGCCGCCCAGCTCGACCGCTAGACGCTCGGCGCGCGCCAGCTCGGCGTCCACCAGGGCACCAATACGGGAGGCCTCGAGACGTTGCGCGTGCAGGGCGTGGATGGCTCCGATGCGACCAAGGCCGATGACGGCAAGACGTAGCGGTTGTGACATGAGACGCTAGCGTAGCAAGACGGAACCGCCAGCTACGGGGCAAAAAGGCGAGCCTTTTACCGCGTCGGGTTTTCGTACCAGATCACGCCGAGGTTGTCCCGCTCTTCGCAGGTGATCAAGTCAAGATCGCCGTCAGCGTCGAGGTCGGCCACCTCGATACGGTCGAACTTGATCCCCTCCGGCCCACTGAGCGAATGCGCCTGCCACACCGGTTCCATCGGAGACTGATCGTAGGACAACCACATCGCGCCGATCTTGCCGTCAACGGCGTTCTCGCACGTAAAGGCCAGGTCAGGCTTGCCGTCGAGATTGAAGTCGGCGACTGCAACTGCTTTCCCGGTTCCAGTCCCAGCGGGGAGGGCAATCTCAAAACGCTCCCAGGCGACCTCTTCCCCCGGCAGGCGTCGGTAGAACAGGATCGGCCCATCCCGGGTCGCTGTCACGAAATCCTCCCGGCCGTCTTGGTCGAGATCCGCGACCGTCATGAACATCACTTCCTCGGCATTGACCGGTCCGACCCGGTGTTCGGCCCACGGTCCCTCGGCGGCATCCGCTCCTGGGTTTTCCAGCCAGAACAGACCCCGGCGCTCGCCCTTGCGGTCACTCGCAACGAGATCCTCGTCGCCGTCGCCGTCTACATCATGCGCGATCAACGACATGATCCAACCCGCCCGATAGAGTGGACGCCAGGTCCAATCCTCGAGCTGGCGAGGATTTTCGGGCCCTTGCCACCAGCCGATGTAGGCCGGGTCGCCCTTCGATCCAGCGAAGAAATCGAGACCGTTTCGTCCGTCAATTTCTGCGGGCAATACAAACATCCACTTGGTCGTCCCCTGCGACGCTAGAAATAGCTCCGTCTCCCAGGCTTCCGAATCGAGGTAGTCCCCCGGATCGCTCGGAGCCCAGTGGACGTAGAGCGCGTCGTTCTTGCCTTCTGTCGAACTGATCACGTCGAAGGCCCCGTCTCCATCCAGGTCGGCAAATACAGCGTCTTCCGGGGCAGCAACATCACCCACCGTAACGGCTGGCCAAGGCTCACGCACCGTTAACTTCCCAGGGTTGAGGTATGCCCGAACGCGTCCACCTTCCTCCCAGCCGGTCGGAAAGTCAACGAGCCCGTCGCCATTCACGTCGGCGGCTCGCACGCCATCAGCACCGCTAGAAGAAGCGTCAATCGAGTGGCGTTTCCAAGGCTCTTCGAGAGTGGTCACAGGGCTCGCCTGGCAGCCGGCCAAGACAAGCACAAGGAAAAAAGGAAATCTCAACGCCACCACAACAGACTTACCGTACAACGATAGTAGGTTTTCTGGTACCTCACTCTACAGCCAGGCGCACAGATCTACACCGATTCGTCGTCCCGCAGGCCCAGATTGCCATTTCGGCTACTGCGGCATGGTCAGCTTAGCCGAGCCACGGCTGTGCGGCGACGTGCTTCGCATGCGGTTGGGCGATGGCTATACTGGCACCACTATGCTTTCACGCAGAGACTTTATCGCGGCATCAGCTGCAGCGGCGGCGGTTGCCCAACTCAAAGGCGCTTCCACCGGACGGGAGTCGTTTGCCGCCCAGGCGCTTGGTCTAGCTAAGATGGCGAACGTCACTTATGCGGACATTCGGGTGAGCCGTTACGACAATCAACGTATCGCAACGCGCGAGCGGCAAGTCCAGCAAATCTCGTCCGACAGTAGCTACGGCTATGGCGTGCGGGTACTAAAACGTGGCGCCTGGGGCTTCGCGGCTTCAAACGACTTCGGCGAAAAGTCGCTAGCCGAAGCGGTGGCAAGGGCCGTTGAGATCGCGGAGGCGAACGCGACGATTCAGACCCGTCCCGTAAAACTTGCTCCCGAAAAAGCGTACGAAGCGAAATGGAAGTCAGCCTACGAAACCGATCCATTTGATGTGTCGCTCGATAAGAAGATCGACCTGCTGCTGAAGATCAATGCGGCCACCCTTGAGACAAAGGGAGTGAGCTTCGTCCGCAGTAGATTGGCGTTCATGCGAGAGGACAAGTTCTTTGCGTCGACCGAGGGCTCGGTGATCCAGCAAGACATCGTGCGATCGTGGGGCACGTTTGAAGCGACCGTCGTCGACCGAGCGAAAGGTGATTCACAGTCGCGTGGTTCACTGGCGTTGCCGGTGCAGCGTGGATGGGAGGCGATTGAGGAGTATCGCTACCTAGACGAGGCCGCCCAAGCGGGTGAGGAGGCGGTCCAGAAGCTCAAGTCTCCGTCGGTGGAGGCGGGCGCGCATGACCTGCTATTGCACCCGACGCACCTGTGGCTAACAATTCACGAGAGTTGCGGCCATCCGACCGAACTCGATCGAGCGCTCGGCTATGAGGCTAACTATGCGGGTACGAGCTTCTTAACGCCCGACAAGCTTGGGAAGTTCCGCTACGGCTCGAAGTGGGTCAATATGGTCGCCGACCGTACCCAACCCCATGGTCTCGCGACGGTAGCCTACGACGATGATGGTGCTCCGGCTCAGCGCTGGGACCTGGTGCGCGACGGTGTGTTCGTCGACTACCAAACGACGCGCGAGCAGGCAGGACTGGTGCCCGGAGTAGAGCCGCACGCCTGCGCGCACGCCGACAGCTGGTCGAGCGTGGTCTTCCAACGCATGCCTAACGTTTCACTCGATCCGATGGAGAGTAAGCTGACGAGCGAGGAGCTGATCGCGGACATCAAGAAGGGCATCCTGATTCTGGGAAACGGTAGCTTTTCAATCGATCAGCAGCGCTACAACTTTCAGTTCGGGGGCCAGGTATTCTGGGAAATCAAAGATGGCAAGAAGACTCGCATGCTCCGCGACGTGGCGTACCAGGCGCGGACTCCCGAGTTCTGGAACTCCTGCGACGGCGTGGCGAGCAAAGACGAGTACGAACTCCATGGAGCGCTCAACGATGGCAAGGGCGAGCCGCCGCAGTCGAACGCCGTCAGTCATGGCTGCAGTCCGGCGCGCTTCCGCGACATCAACGTCATCAATACGGGGAGGGTGTAGGCATGACTCGCGAACAGGCTGAGGCGTTCACCGAGAAAGTGCTCAAAGGGGCAAAGGAGCCAGAGGTTGCCGTTGAGCTAACACACAGACGGCACGGATTCTTGCGGTTTGCACGTAACGCACCGACGACCAGTGGATTCACGAATACGGCGACGGCGCGCGTCACGGCATGGAAGGGCAAGCGTAAAGCGTCAGCTTCCGCGAGTGTGAATTTGGCTAACGCGAAAGAAGCGGAGGAGGAACTGAAGACGCTGGTCAAAAAGGCGGAGGAGCTAGCCGCTGTTTCCCCAGAAGACCGCGAATACATGCCGCTGCTTGGGCCACAGGAATACGTCGAGGTCAGCGGTTATGACGAGGCGACAGCCGAGCTGTCCCCGCAGCGACGCACCCAAGCGGTGGCCGATGCGATCGAGACGGCGAAGAAGCAGAAAGTGATCGCCGCGGGATTCTTCGAGAACGTTGCCGAAACTTCGATCCTGGCGAACACGGCGGGACTTTTTGCCTACTATCCGGGCAGCGTCGCGACGTTTTCGGTGACCGCTCGATCAAGCGATGAGCGGGGCTCCGGATATACCGCGTCCAGCTCGCAGCGATTCTCAAGCCTCGATGTGAAGGAAACGACCGCAATCGCCGCCAGGAAGGCGATGGACTCCCGTGACGGCCGAGAACAGAAGCCAGGTGCGTACACAACGATTCTTGAGCCGCAGGCGGTTGGAGATCTGATTTCGCGGCTCGACTTCGATGCGCGTTTGGCCGATGAAGGGCGTAGTGTGTTCGCGAAATCGGCTGGCAAGACGCGGCTGGGAGACAAGATTTTCGACTCGCGCGTAAATATTTACGCCGACCCTCAACATGCGCTGGTTCCGTCAAGCCCGATTGGACCGGAAGGGTATCCCGTCGAAAGAGCCGATCTGGTTCGCGAGGGCGTGTTGAGAAATCTCAACTATTCACGTTTTTGGGCAGCAAAAAACGATAAGCATCCGGGACCGTATCGAACGAACCTGATCATCGACGGCCAAAACCTTTCGCTCGCGAAGCTCATCGCTTCGACCGAACGCGGAGTGCTGGTCACGCGTCTGTGGTACATCCGGGCGGTTGATCGGCAGCAGGCGCTGTTCACCGGATTGACTCGTGACGGCACGTTCTGGATCGAGGATGGCAAGATCAAGCACCCGCTCAAAAACTTCCGCTTCAACGAAAGCCCGTATCGGATATTGGGCGAGGTAGAAGCTCTTGGTACTTCACAGCCAGCGGTTCGTGGCGAACGGTACGGCGACTTCCGCATGTTGCTGCCAGCGATCAAGGTGAAATCTTTCCGATTCACGTCAACTTCGGACGCGGTCTGACGTCGCCAACCAGGCCCTGGTGCGGCTAGGCCTCCTCGCTGGCTCCGACCCAGCTATACTCTCGGCGTGACTCGCCGAGCGTGGTTTGCTTCTTTGCCCCTGCTGCCGATGTTGCGCGCTCAATTGTCGACTGAGATTGAAGTGCTGACGTTTGATGTGTTTGGAACCGTCGTCGACTGGCGGTCCACCATCATTCGAGAAGGCGAAAATCTAGGACGCCGCAAATCTCTCGATGTCAACTGGGCGGCCTTCGCCGATGACTGGCGTGCCGGGTATGGCCCCGCTATGCGGCGCGTCCGGAGCGGCGAACTGCCTTGGATGCTCATCGACGAACTCCATCGCCAGATCCTAGACACGCTCCTTCCCCGCTATGGTCTTGAGGGCCTGACTGAAGAGGAACGCGCCGACCTCAATCATGTCTGGCATCGCCTTGAACCCTGGGCGGACTCCGTTGAAGGCCTGAACCGCTTGAAGAGCAAGTACATCATCGCGTCTCTGTCGAACGGCAACGTATCGCTGCTCGTCAACATGGCGAAGCACGCCGGGCTCCCGTGGGATACCGTGCTGTCGTCCGAAATGGCCGGAAGCTATAAGCCGGATCAGAAGGTGTACCTGACGGCAGCTCGTCTTCTAGGGCGTCCCCCGGAAAAGATCATGATGGTCGCCGCTCACCCAGGCGACCTCCGCGCTGCAGCGACCGTGGGAATGAAGACAGCGTTCGTCCCTCGCCCTCACGAATACGGCCCCGGCGGCGCCCGAAGCCGCCCAAGCGCCGAGGACCGATTCGACTTAACCGCAAAAGACTTCGTCGACCTAGCCGCTCAACTTGGCGCTTAATATCCAGAGTTGGGAAGCGGGAGATCGCGACGCGGTCGAATGATGCGATGCGGTTTTTTGTTGGGGCCAGCAGGGGGCCACTCAAGACCCACTTTCCCCAACGGGCCAACCAGGATCAAGTCAAACGAGGTGACGGCTAGATGCGGCAAACCCACTCAAAGCCCCTGGAATGGGACTTTTGCAAGCAGGGCAGCGTGAAAGTGAATGGAGGCGCGGACCGGACTTGAACCGGTGTACGAGGTTTTGCAGACCTCTGCCTAGCCACTCGGCCACCGCGCCCCATATACGAACAAACGGCTCTCGGGGTAAGCACCCAGGGAGCCGTCAGCTCTTAGGAACCTATGGAGCGGGAGACGGGACTCGAACCCGCGACATCGACCTTGGCAAGGTCGCACTCTACCAACTGAGTTACTCCCGCGCTAACTTTCAATGCTAGCGACGCTTCAGGACACTTGTCAATCGGACTCAGCCGCCATGCGTGACGCGTAGTTCGACTCGTAGAACTTACGATATTCGCCACTGCGGACGCGCTCCACCCAACCCGAGTTCTCCTGATACCAGCGAATCGTCTGCTGCAATCCGTACTCGAATTCGACCTCCGGTTTCCAGCCGGTAGTCGCCATGATTTTCTCGCTCGTGATCGCGTAACGGAGGTCGTGGCCCGGCCGATCTTTGACGTACCGAATGAGACTCTCCGGCTTGCCGGTCGCCTTGAGAATCTTGCGAACCACGTCGATGTTCGGGAGATTCTTCGATCCCCCTATGTTGTAGATTTCTCCCGCTCCGCCGCGTTCTAAGACGGCCTGGATCGCTCGGCAGTGGTCGTCGACATAGAGCCAATCCCGAACCTGCATGCCGTCTCCGTATACAGGTAGCGACTTGTCTTCGAGCGCGTTGGCAATCATCAGCGGAATGAGCTTTTCGGGGAACTGGTACGGCCCGTAGTTATTCGAAGCCCGCGTGACCGAAACCGACATCCCGTAAGTGGCGCAGTAGGAGAGCGCCAGCATGTCGGAGCCCGCTTTCGAGGCCGAGTAAGGGCTACTCGTGCGCAACGTCGCCAATTCGTCTGCCTCCTCGGGCGCGTCGATGCTGCCGTAGACCTCGTCTGTCGAGACGTGGACGAAGCGTTGGACACCAGCCGTTTTGGCGGCTTCGAGCAGATTGAAGGTGCCGACGAAATTCGTATCGATCACCGGCCTCGGCGAAAGGATGCTCCGATCGACGTGGGACTCTGCCGCAAAGTGGACGATGGCGTCGGGGTGGGTCTCGGTAACCGTGCGCACGACGATCTCCGCATCGCACAAGTTGACGTGGGCCAGCGAATATCTGGGGCTGTCGGCGACCGACGCGAGGTTCTCTAGATTGCCCGCGTACGTGAGCGCGTCGAGGTTGACGATCTCGACCGCTTCGTCTGCGGCTAACAACAACCGAATGAACGCTGAACCGATGAAGCCTGCGCCGCCTGTGACAAGGAGTTTCATCTACCCCCATTAGACCGCCGCAAATCGCAGACGTCTACCGGACGTGCTGTGGGGTTGGCCACAGCGTCCGATCCCAGGTGCTTGGCGTATGACCCTCCCGGTACTAGCGGCCTATTGGGGTGGCCGCAACCTGCTGATATGATGTGATCAGAGTTGATGGTTTTCGTTTCGGCTGGACGCTATGTTTGAACGCTATACGGAGAAAGCTCGCCGCGTCATTTTCTTTGCCCGGTATGAGGCTAGCCAGTTTGGCAGCCCATACATAGAGACGGAGCATCTGCTGCTCGGTCTGATCCGCGAGGACAAGGCGCTCGCCAACCGGTTCCTGCGGTCGCACGCCGCGGTTGAATCGATTCGCAAGCAAATTGAAGCGCACACCACCGTGCGAAACAAGGTATCGACGTCGGTCGACCTGCCTCTGAGTCACGAGTGCAAGCGCGTTCTGGCATTTGCGGCCGAGGAGGCTGAGCGACTCAGCCACAAACATATCGGCACCGAGCATCTCCTACTGGGATTGCTGCGCGAGGAGAAATGCTTCGCGGCGGAGATTCTCCACGAGCGTGGCCTACGCCTCGCGACGATCCGCGACGAACTCTCGAAGTCGCAGTCCGAGAAGCTGCTCTCGTCAAGCCGTCCCAAAGACAGTTCGATACTGGCGGAGTTTAGTCGTGACCTGACCCAAGCCGCCGCGGACGATTTGCTGGATCCTCTGATCGGTCGCGAGAAAGAGGTCGGCCGTCTGATCCAGATTTTGTGCCGTCGGACTAAGAACAACCCGGTTCTTATCGGCGAGCCTGGCGTGGGTAAGACCGCCATCGTCGAAGGTATGGCGCAGCGCATCATTGATGGCGACATACCATCCTTTCTTGCGGAGAAGAGAATCCTGGCGCTCGATCTTTCTTTGATCGTTGCCGGAACAAAGTATCGCGGTCAGTTCGAAGAGCGGCTGAAGACGATCATGAAAGAGTTGATGGAGGATCGAAACTCCATCATCTTCATTGACGAGTTGCACACGCTTGTTGGTGCTGGCTCAGCGGAAGGCTCGCTCGACGCGGCCAACATTCTGAAGCCGGCGCTGTCGCGCGGCGAGATCCAGTGCATTGGCGCGACGACACCGGGTGAGTTCCGTAAGTCGATTGAGAAGGACCGTTCACTCGAGCGGCGTTTCCAGTCGGTGAAGGTCGATCCGCCGAGTGAGGAAGAAGCGATCCAGGTGCTTTTCGGCATCAAAGACCGTTACGAAAAATTCCACGCAATCGCGTACACGGATGAGGCGATCGAGTCGGCGGTCTATACGTCGAGCCGGTATATCCCCGATCGTTTCTTGCCCGACAAGGCGATCGACGTCCTCGACGAAGCTGGCTCGCGGGTCAAGCTGCGCCAGACGACGATGCCGAGTGAGGTAGCGGAAGTTCATAAGCGAATCAAGTTCATCGTGCATCGCATGGAGAACGCCATCGCGAACCACGAGTTCGAGAAGGCTCGGTTCTACTCCGACGAAGAGCGCAAGGAGCGCGAGAACCTGCGTCAGCTTCGCGATAAGTTCAACGTCGACGAGAACGCTACCGCGACCGTCACCAAGGACGATATTGAGGACGTAGTCGCCCGCTGGACCGGCGTCCCGATGACAGCGATCAAAGAAGAGGAGATCGCCAAACTCCTGCGGATGGAGGACGAGCTGCACAAGCGCGTCATCAGCCAACAGGACGCCATCTCCGCGTTATCACGAGCGATTCGTCGCAGTCGTGCAGGACTTAAGTCCGAGAAGCGACCGGCTGGTTCGTTCTTGTTCCTCGGCCCGACCGGCGTCGGCAAGACCGAGGTCGCACGGGCGCTAGCCGAGTTCCTGTTGGGCTCTGAGAAGTCGCTGATCCGCTTCGACATGTCGGAGTTCATGGAGAAGCACTCGGTCTCCAAGTTGATTGGCTCGCCTCCGGGATACGTGGGCTTTGAGGAAGGTGGGCAGTTGACCGAACGAGTCAAGCGCCAGCCTTACTCGATCATCTTGCTTGACGAGATTGAGAAGGCCCATCCGGACCTGTTCAACATCCTTTTACAGGTGTTCGAAGATGGCCAGTTGACCGACGGTCTCGGCAACACGGTCGACTTCAAGAACACGATCATCATCATGACTTCGAACATCGGGGCGCGATACCTGCAATCGAAGGTCCCAGTGGGCTTCTCTGGTGTCGGAACCAAGGATTCGATGGAGTCAAAATCCGAGGGTGAGGTGATGAACGAGGTACGCCGGATCTTCAACCCCGAGTTCCTCAACCGCATCGACGAGGTCATCACATTCAGCAGTCTGAGCGATGAAGACCTGATCAAGATCGTCGAAATGATGGTCGGCCAGATCAACCAGAATCTCATTAAGAAAGATCTGCAGATTCGCCTCACCACAGAGGCGTCTCAGCATATTCTGGACACGACAATCACCGACCGTAGCTACGGCGCCCGCCCGTTACGGCGTGCGCTGCAGAAGTTCATCGAAGATCCGCTGTCAGAGGCGCTGATCCAAGGCGATCTTCCCCGCCCTGCTGAGCTGGAGATCTATCGCAACTCCGACGGGCTCTACTACCGCACCGTCCCCTCTGAAGGCGAGAAGCCCGAGGACGAAGGTGAGGCCGAGGCGACCGATGGCGATACCGCCGTAGTTGTCACTCAGGGCACGCTGCTCTATTCGTTCTAATCACGTTCAGACTTATCAAGAGGGCTGCGGGCATTCGCTCGCGGCCCTTTTTCTTGCCTCCCATCACATGCTTTGACAATCTACCTATTGACCTGTAGATTGTCATAGCATCATGCCTAACGAGAAAAGCGACCTGCTACAGGGCACCCTCGACATGCTGATTCTCAAAGTCGTGGCGCTTGGGCCAGTTCACGGCTACGCGATCTCCAAGCGCATCCAGCAGATTTCGAGTAACGTACTGCAAGTCCAGCAGGGCTCACTTTACCCCGCCTTGCACAGACTAGAGAATCGTAACTGGCTCACAGCCGACTGGAAGGTAACCGCTAGCGGGCGCGAGGCCAAGTTCTACAAGCTGACGGCAAAAGGGAGCAAGCAGCTAGACGCAGAGACGGAGAACTGGGGCAGGCTGTCGTCGGCCGTCACGCTCATCATGGGCACTACGGAATAGACTATGCGCTCGTGGTTCCGCAATCGCTCTGAACGCCTCCTCGATAAGGAGCTGCGCGCCCACTTTGAGGAACAGGTAGCGGAGTACGTCACCACCGGAATGACGCTGAGTGAGGCGAACCGCCGGGTACGCCTGGAGTTTGGCCATCTCGACGAAGTGAAAGAAGAGTGCCGTGACGTGCGACCATTCGCCTGGCTGGACGGCCTCCGGCGCGACGCGCACTTCGCCCTGCGACTGTTCGCCCGCGCTCCCGGCTTCACAGCGGTCTGCCTCGTGACTTTGGCACTCGGCATCGGGGCGAACGCAGCAGTCTTCAGTCTGATCAATGCGTTGGTGCTCACGCCACCTCCCTACCCAGAACCGGATACTGTCATAGCGATCGAAGAGGACTCCGAGCACCTACGCAACAATCCCCGCAAACTCTTCGCAATGCCCTATATGCCGTTCTACTCGGAGCGGACACGGTTCCAGACCGTAAGTGATATCGCGGTGGCTCAATTCGCGACGCTAGAGCTCCACGAGGATGGGGATCCAGAGTCGTTGACGGCCGCTTGGGCAAGCGGCAATTTTCTAGACGTTCTTGACATCCAGCCGCTACTCGGTCGTTGGTTCACGTCAGCGGAGACGCGAGAAAGGGCACCGGTTGTCGTCTTGTCTCATCGGCTCTGGCTCCGCCGCTTCGGCGAAGATCCAAACATCATCGGTCGATCGGTCCGGCTTTCGAGGGGCCAAGCTCAGCTAGTTGTACATCAGATCATCGGAGTACTTCCACAGGCAGTAAGCCGCACATTCCCTTTTAAGTTCCGCAATCTTGATTTCGATGCCTTCACACCGCCGTTCGGACAGGCCAGTCTAGACAACAACAGCAACAGCCCAACGCTGACCTTTGGACGGCTCTCCGCCGGATCGTCTCTGGAGGCTGCTACGACTGAATTGATTGCTCGTCAGGCGACGCTGTTTCCCGATAAGAACCACACCAACGGAGGTCGACGCATCGTCGTACGAACCGCTGCGGATCAGGCAACCTGGTCTTTCCGCACCGGTCTCTGGGTACTGGTCAGCGCGGTCGGGTGCATTCTTCTCATCGCGTGCGCGAATCTCGCGGGACTTCTGCTAACGCGTAGTAGCGAACGGAAGCATGAGATGGCGATCCGTAGCGGACTCGGCGCCGACCGCCGGACCATCCTATCGCAGACTTTGACTGAGACGACAATACTCACAACGGGTGGTGGAGTCTTGGCTGTTTTCGTCGCGTGGCTCGGTATTCGGGGGCTACAGGCGATTAGCTTCTCCACATTGCCCAACATGTCTGAGCCTGGAATTGACTGGAATGTCGTGACCTACTGCTTCATCCTGTCCATGCTGACTGCCGCACTGATCGGCGCATTGCCTGCCTGGAACGCCTCTCGTACCGATGCGCTCAGTACGCTGCGGCAGACGGCCGCGACCGAGCCGTCCGGCGAGAGGCGAATGCGCGACGCCCTGGTCGTTACTCAAATAGCGCTATCACTGATTCTGATCGTCGGTGCTGGTCTGCTCGTTCACTCGATGAGACTGCTGCATTCATTGGACCCAGGCTATGACGCGGTCGACGTGATCTCCCTTAGCGTGAGAAGCCGAGGTCGCGGCGAAGAGCCCGTGCTGGCGTTCTGGCGGGAAGTCTTAGAGTCAGTCCAGTCGCTGCCCGGAGTACAAGGCGTTGCGTCGGTCGACTACGTCCCACCAGTCCGGGTCACAGTCTGGGAGCGGTACGAGGTCATCGGCGAGCCGCCTCCACCGCCCGACGCTGAACTCCGTACGAACACTCGGAGCGTCAGCCAGGACTATTTCTCTGTGCTAGGGATACAGCTGCTTGAAGGTCATGGATTTTCACAAACAGTACAGGCAGAAGGCAGAGAAGCCGTCGTCAGCCGCGCGTTTGCCAATTTGCATTGGCCGACCAGCAGCGCCGTGGGCAGAAGCTTTCGGCTTATGAGACGCGAGCCTATCGACGTCGAAATCGTCGGAGTCGTGGAAGATGTCCGGCAGAAGGCCCTGCGCGATGCGCCGGAGCCGATAATCTACCGCCAGACTCTCCGGGCCAACGCACTGCTTGTGAAGACCAGTGGAGATCCAACAAGTATGGTCGATGCAATCAAACACGCGGTACGAGAAATCGATCCCACTCAGACTTTCCAAACCATTCAGACACTGGAGGCGAGAGAAGCCGTTCAGAACGCGGAACTGCGATTCTACATGTACCTGCTGTCGTCGTTCGCCGGGTTGGGGCTGGTGTTGGCGGTCGTGGGCCTGTACAGCGTCGCAGCGCAGGCGGTGGTGAGGCGGACGCGAGAGATCGGGCTACGGATGGCGCTCGGCGCGAGCCGCTGGCAGATTCTCATCATGATCGCGAGGCAAGGGTTGATACTGGCCGTGGCTGGTATTACCGTCGGCCTCGCTGGGGCGTACTCATTGAGCAAAGTCTTGGAGAGCTGGCTCTATGAGATCGCGCCGACCGACCCGGTAACATTCGGCGCGGCGGCAGTAATGTTGGCCTCGGTCGCATTGTTCGCAACGCTGATTCCGGCGCACCGAGCAACGCGCCTAGAACCGATGAAAGCGCTGCGCTACGATTAGTTCTGCTAGCGACTTAGGCACGATTGCAGAGTTTCCATCGCATAGCCTTAGGGCGACCGAATGCACTACCGCTGTAGTCGTGACGCAAGGCACGCTGCTGTATTCGTTCTAGGCGCTACGCTTCGGTGGACTCAGAGCATCGGCACCAGAACTCAGCCTGAGGTTGATTATTACGAGTGCTGGCACCGTTTTCGCAGAAGCAGGCGATAGAGTACGCCTCTTCCTTGTGGCCGCGCTATTCCGTCACAGCGCTTTATCCTGTTTTCGCCCCTTGAAGATTTTGGCGCAATGAAGGGGAGATACGGAATCCTGTTATCTCTTTCCCCGCCTCTAGGGAAATCGTCAGGCTCTGTGAGGGCCACAGGCTCTGTTGTGAAGGCAGGAGGAGGCATGAAACATCAGCTCATTTGGCGCACTCTGGTAGGCGACTAAGATCTCTGTATCCATGTATGCCTCGGGCAACTGATTGAGAGCTAATGCTCTGTCTCCAGCGCCAGCAATCTCGTCAATCTTCCTGGCCACGACGTAGGTCGGTGGTTTGGCGGCCAAGTGCTCAGCCTCTGGTCTCAGACGCAAGACAGCATCCCACGGAATCGGCGATTCCAGACGCCGCTGCGGTCATCGGCAGAATCCGACACGATCAGTTCGCGGGAGGGAGGGACCAAACACTACCGACCCGGTGGAAGTCCTGCACGAAGTTTGCTGTAATGCCTTAGTCTGCCTAAGGTTGCTCCTATGAAACGCATCGCACTCACTGCTCTCTTCTCTGCCCTGCTCGTTGTTAGTTGGATCGCACAGACGCCATCGTCTACCGCTGCCGCGACCGGCATAAGTGGACAGGGCGATATGAAATTCCGTGTGCTCTACACCTCGTCGATCTTGCCAGCGAAGGCACAGGCTGTTTTGAAGGACGCGCACGGCGGTTTTGCCGTCGATAGACGCCCCGGTAAAGGCGAGACCTACTTCGCATTACCGGGTGCTGGGATTCTCCAGATCAGTTCGGACTTGAAGTCGGTCAAGCTGCTCAACACCGACGCGGACATGGCGGCGCAGAACATGCACAACGCGACGATCTGGCAGGCACCGGGCGGCACGCATTACTTGACGTTCCCTGGCAACGGCTCCGCGAAGGTCTACACGACCACGCTGGACGGCAAGTTGGTCAACACCCTCGACGCACCGACGGGCGGACAGGACCTGGGGCTACCGCTGGCAACGGACTACTTCAAGGGCGGCGGGAACTTTGTGCCGACGGACGTCGAGTACTTGGACGGGCTGTTTTACATCACCACGGGTTATTCGAATCTCGACGCTGTGATTACGGCGCGGGTTCAACCTGGAAACATGTTCCAAACGACGTGGCATGACCTTTCGTTCGGTGGTCGTGGCACCGGTCCGGGTCAGTTCGGAACCGGGCACGGTATCTCCATCAAGCCAGGGACCAAGCGTATCGACGTGACAGATCGGCTCAATGCGGAAATCGATCGATTCACACGCTACGGCCAGTACTTGGACACGGTGAATACGCCGCTCGGCTCAATGCCTTGTGACATAGACTACGACGGCAAGTACGTGGTCTCTGGCGTCCTGCGCGGACCTGACCGCTCGAAAGGCGCCCCAGTCTACATCATGGAGAACGATCGACTGATATCCACCGTGATGGTGAAAGAGGATCTCGGTCTTGAGAACTTCACGCACATTCACAATGCCACGATGCGGCACGTCGACGGCAAAGCGTATCTGATCGTCCAGGCTTGGAACCCAGGCGACTTCGCGATTCTCGAACAGGTCACGAACTAAACCGCGAGCGCGTGGCTTGTCCTCGGCTGAACTTCACGCCGAGACTGACGGTTAGGCTCCACGAAGACCCCCAGTATCTGCACAGATTGGAGCGCTCTATCCGATGATCGTTACCGTTCAGCAACACATTCTCGAACAACAACAGCAGCATTATCCAGAGGCGGATGGCACGTTCTCATGGTTGCTTTCCGGTATCACCCTGGCCACCAAGATGATCCAGGCCAAGGTGCGCCGCGCTGGCTTGACGGATATCTTGGGGGCCTCGGGTGACATCAACGTCCAAGGTGAAGTCCAGCAGAACCTAGACATTTACGCGAATGAGGTCGTCCAGCATTGTTTGGGCGTGCGACCGAGCGTAGCGGAGTTGATTTCCGAGGAGAATGAAGAGCCGATCACGTTCGAAAGAACTGGGGACCACGGCCGCTACATCGTGGTCTTCGATCCGCTGGACGGTTCGTCGAATATCGATGTGAATGTGAGCGTCGGCACGACGTTTTCCGTACTGCGCCAGAGCAGTGAAGGGGCACTGCAGCCAGGGCATCAGCAAATAGCGGCTGGCTACGTGGTCTATGGCTCCTCGACGATCTTGGTTTACACCGCCGGTCGTGGTGTCTTCGGATTTACTCTCGACCCTGCTATAGGGGCCTACGTTCTAAGCCACGACAACATGAAGATGCCAGCGAAGGGTGACATCTACTCAGTCAACGAAGCCTACGCGGATTCGTTTCCCGAGCACTACCGGACCTACATCGCGGATCTACGGAAGAGCGGGTACAAGTCGCGGTACATCGGATCGATGGTCGCCGACTACCACCGGACACTGCTGAAGGGCGGCGTGTTTCTGTATCCGCCGACGGCGGCGAACCCGGAAGGCAAACTGCGCTTGCTCTACGAGGCCAACCCGATTGCGTTCATCACAGAGCAAGCGGGCGGCAAGGCCATCGACGGCACCGGCAGGACACTAGACATCCTGCCCAAGTCGATTCACGAACGCACGCCATTAGTGGTTGGTGGCGTCTCGGAGGTCGAGGCCTTCGAACAGATCCGCGACCGCCGCTAGCGCGGCGCCAGTCCCGCCTACGCGGGGTGTGGCCCTTCGGGCGGCCAGCGGTCTTGCTCCCCTCAGCCCCGTTCACGGGGCTCACAGTTAGGCCAATCGTTTTACGGCTGGTTCACAGCAGCGGCGCCAACGCTCCGCCATCTTCAGCCCGGTTCACTGAGCTTACCATCCTCGCCCCGGTGTGACGGTCGAAAAAATAAATCTTTACCAACAAAACAAACAACTTACGCTCACAAGACCTGCGAAAGCAGGCAAAAAGCTTGGACCCCCATGCCACTGTCAAATCAGAAGCACGTTGGCGCTTGCAAGATTCGTCCAACGTCCCCGGTGCACAGGGAACCGAATCTTGGGCTCACTATCCGGCCATAGGGGTAGTAGCGAAGAGTGAAACAGTCACTAGGGTCGACCCATAAACAATCCGGTTCCTCGCTTAGTAGGGAACTCTACCCCGTCGTCCGGCGGCATCCTCCTCACCGAGAGTGTCGTCGGGCGGCGAATTAACATCTACCAACCTCCACCCGCAAAGCGGACAGGCGCCACGCTAGTGGAGCGATCTCTTCCACTCGCCACCCCATCCATCCCCAGGCCGGAGGTCCATCCCGGCGACCGCCCCACCCGAGCCCAGGGGCGTAAGCACCGGGTCCTAACGCCTACCCTCATCTCGACATCACCCCCCGCGAAGCGGGAGAAGCGCCGCGCTAGCGGACAGGCACCGCGCAAGCGGGCGCGCTAGCGGGTCACACCGTAGACACCCGTTACGAACCGGGCGATTCGTGCGTCAAACTTGATACGCTCAAGTCTCAGGCACCCATTCGGACACTTGGCGAGGCCACCAAACTATGACGATTCGCGCCGCTCTCATTCCATTCTTCTTGCTCGCTCTGAGCGTGGCTCCAGCTGCAGCCCAATCGGTCTGGGACGGTGTATATACCGCTGAGCAGGCCGAACGCGGCAAAGATCTCTACCTTGCCGAATGTGTGCTGTGCCACGGCGAGACCCTCTTGGGCGCAGAGGACGGTCCCGGACTGATCGGTGACTACTTCATAGAGGGCTGGGACGGACAGACAGCAGATGTTCTCGTAGAACTGATCCGCGTGACGATGCCCACCGATGGTCCCGGCTTCCTTAGCCGAGCGCAATCGACAGACCTCACTGCATACATTTTTGAAGAGAACAGTTTCCCCGCAGGGGATGCCGAGTTGAAGCCGAGCATCGCCACCCTCAAAACAATAGCCATTAGTGCCGAGCAATAGGCTCATTCGGTTGAGTACATTTGGTATCACGGCTTCACCCCATGCAGAGCCGCCACAAATGAAAAAGGGATGGCAGCCCAAAATACCACCCTACTCTTTCTCGTGTAAGCTCAGGTAGCATGCTGAACGTAGGCGTTTACAAGGGTTTCCGGATCATCTGTATCGTCGCGGTGCTCTTTTCAGCAGCCCCGGCAGCCGCGCAAAGGATTCTCTTCGAGAGTCTTCGCGACGGCAACTTCGAGATCTACGCGGTCAATGCCGATGGCACCGGGCTGAGCAATCTGACGGATAGCCCGGCAGCAGACCGGCAGCCCAGATGGTCGCCCGACTCGTCGAAGATTGCGTTTGTTACCGACCGCGACGGCAACCAAGAGATCTACCTCATGGACGCCAATGGCGGCAACAAGATTAACTTGACCGAGGAACCGCTGTCCCGCGCGGATGGTTTCCCAGAGTGGTCACCCGATGGTTCACAGATCGCATTCCACTCCACTCGTGACGGGAATCCGCAGATTCACGTGATGAACGCCGATGGTACAAATCGGCTCAACAAGTCGAACGAGCAGGCGCTTTTTGCCGCGCCTCGATGGTCACCTGATGGCTCTCAGATCCTCTACGACGCACGCCGCAACGTCGGCATAAGCGTCATCGTAATGCCAGCGAATGGATCCAACAAAGTAAACCTGACGGTCGACGATCCACCGAGCCATTCGCCGCGATGGTCGCCCGACAGCTCGCGCATACTATTTGTATCGGAACGAGACGGCAACTCAAACATCTACGTGATGAACGCTGACGGCTCGCTGCAAACGAAGCTAACGAACGACCCAGCGGCAGACACATTGCCCCAGTGGTCACCCGACGGTACGCGGATACTCTTTACTTCGTTGCGCAATGGCAAGGATGAGGTACATGCGATGGTACTCTTTGACGAACTTCGTTGCGCAATGGCAAGGATGAGGTCTATGTCATGAATTCCGATGGTAGTGGCCAGAATAATCTGACGAACGACCCAAGTACGGACTGGTTTGCCCAATGGTCACCAGACGGAACCCGCATCGCATTTAGTTCCGACCGGCGAGTCGACGGTGCACTTGACCTGTACCTCATGGATGGTAGGGGAAACGGAGTAACCGCCCTCACCGCCATGGAAGGATCAGAATTTGGACCGCAGTTGTCCGGCAACTTCAGCTTCGGGCGGCCGCCATCGATATCCCCTGGCGGAGTCGTACTTTCGAACTTGCTGCCGACGGTCAACACGATTTCTCCACTCTCGATCATTAGTCTGTTCGGGCTTGATTTCTCCGCTGAGATGATCGCCGTTCCGAATCTCGACGCCGAGGGACGGGTCGACACCATTCTTGGCGGGACCTGCGTTGAGATCGACGGAGTGCGTGCCCCCATCTATGCGATCTTTCCCACGCAGGCCAACATTCAGACTCCTGCCGAGGCACCTCTCGGACCCGTCGGAGTAGTGGTCATTAGAGATTGCGACACACCGCTGGCGTCACGAAGTCCTGTGGAGATGGTAACGGTCGAAGAGGCGACACCCGGGTTCTTCCTATTCGCACCCCGCGCCGTTGACGGCTTTATCGCGGCTCGTTTTCACGAGGGTGCCGCGCCGGTTGCGCCCGTCGGCGTATTCCCCAACGATTCATTTGGCCCCTCACGGCCAGCTCACCCCGGGGAAATCATTGTTCTTTACGGCACTGGTTGGGGAGAAACTGAACCGTCATTCGCGACCGGTGAACTACCAGGTGGAGCCGCAGCCGTACTCGAAAGCGCCAACCCGACGGTGACATTCGGTGGTATTCAGCTCGCTCTAGCCGACGTGTTCTATATCGGCGTCACACCAGGAAACGCTGGCCTGTTCCAACTCGCTATCCGTGTCCCAGCAGCAGCCCAGCCAGGCAACAACCAGGTCGTTCTCACGGTCTACGGCAAGTCCACTCCGATCGGCCCGGTTGTGCCCGTGGCACTGCCGTAAGGGCTCGAATGTCTGGCCGCCAGCGTCACCATCACTCCAACTACAGAATGATCGGTGCCGTCGGCACGGGAGTGGCGTACAAGTCTGAGGGCTCCAGGTTCAGGATGTTACGCAGCAATATTGCCAACTCGATCGAGCAAGCAATAATGCTCAGCGCACAAAGACACCTTCCCCGCGTACCGTTCTAGAGGTCAGAACTTGACTTTCTGATTCTAAGCACGTATTACTTTCACGGTGGCCTTGCCTCAAGCTAATTAAAGAGGTACGAAACAGTACATACTGAACGACCGGTCTGATAGGTAACACTCTAAACCGGACGGATGGGTAACAGTATAGGCGGTGGTCAGTGGCCCCCGCGGGGGCCACTGACTGCCGAGCCGAGCGGCCACAGTACGCGGTTGGCGGCGTCGAACAAGGCGAGTTCCACCGGACCGAACCAGATCTGCCAAATGGCTTCGTCCACTTCGACTAGCCCGACCAACTCGCGAGCCAACGCTTCACTCAGGAAGTACTTCTCGCCGAGGAACTTGATGCGTCCGTCGTGGCGCACTCGTCGGCGCTCCCAGTGCCCCGGGTAATCCAGATCAGCAAGCTCGCTGGGATAGGCGCGTGTTGCTGGTGCATAGAACGCCGCCGGGGGCCGCTGTCTCAACGCTTCATGCGGACGTTCTTGGTTGTATTCATGACGAAAGAGGTCGAAGCGGCGCTGCTGTCGGCGACGATCGCCAGCCGGAGGTCTCACTGTCTCGGCTTTGAGCGTGCGGTGTAGCCGCTCGTGGCGACCGTTCTGCTGCGGCTTGCCCGGCTCGATGCGCTCCACCGCAATGCCCAGCTTCAGCCACCAGACGTTCAACCGGCTCAAGCGTCCGGTGCCGATGGAGGCGAACGGCGAACCGTTGTCTGAGCGTATCCTTCGTGGCAGCCCGCGCTCCAGAAACAACCGCTCCAAGCCTCGGCGGGCCTCGGCGTAGGATGTGCCCACGTGTGCGGTGCAGTTGAGCAGGAAACGACTATATCCGTCGACGACCGTTAGCGGATAACACAGCACGCCGTCGCCGGTGCGAAACTGCCCCTTGTAGTCGATCGTCCAGAGGTCGTTGGGCGCTTCGGGTTCGCGCAACGGACTGGGTGCCGCTTCGGCCAGTCGCCGCATCCGCTTGCGCCCGCGAACGAGTCCGGCTCGCTTCAGCGCGTCGCCGATCGTCGACGCCGCTGGCCAGCTTGTCTGTGACTCTTTCGACTCCAGCCAGGCCCTGAGCTTCTTCGGCCCCCAACTCGGATGCTGCCGACGCGCTTCTATCACTCGTCGCTCGACCGACTCGGGTATCCGACCGGGCTGACGGTGTGCCGCGTGCGAGCGGTCTTCCAGCTCTGGCCAACCGCCTTGACGGAAGCGTTCTAACCACTTGTATCCGGTCCTGCGGCTGATCCCGTAGAGTCGACACAGCGCCGCCACGTTCGTCGCCGCCCCCGCTCGCAGCCAGTCTTCAATGAATCTCTTGCGTTCTTCCATCGGATAGGTCTCCTTCCATGGCATCTCGCCATGGTGTTACCTATCCGCCCGGTCTAACCTGTTACCCTTCCGCCCGGTCTGTACACATACTAGACAGGGTGTCTACTTTCGGATCACGAAAGTGCCAAATCCCGGGGCGATAAGTTAGCGATTCGGACGCAGATACTGACTGGTCTTGCTCGAACCCGCTGAGAGTCTATATCGTGAGCTTCTTCTGAGTAACAGCCTGAATTCGAGTTCAATCGTGCATACGAGGTGCCTGATCATTCGTTGGAACATAACCGCCATGAAATTGAGTATCTTGGTCCTCGCCAGTTTGTTGTTGCCGGTCGTACCTGTGCAGGGTCAAGACTTCGTCTGGGCCAAGCAGATGGGTGGGACGAGTTTTGACGAGGGCTTCGGAGTGGCGGTGGACGGCAGCGGCAATGTCTATACGACGGGGCAGTTCCAGCGCACCACCGACTTCGACCCAGGCGCTGGCGTCTTCAATCTGACCTCGGCCGGTTCCAGGGACATCTTCGTCTCCAAACTCGACAGCGCTGGGCAATTGCCCTCTATCAGCGAAGGCGGTATTGTACTCGCGACGCTGCTTCCAACAGTAAGCACCGTCTCGCCGCTTTCGATCATCAGCGTGTTCGGACAGAACTTCTCCACCGAGACGATTCTCTTCCCCAACTTAGACAGGCAAGGCAAACTCGACACCCTGCTCGGCGGCACTTGCCTGATGATGGGCCGCGAAGCGTTACCGATCTTCGCCATCACGCCGGGACAGATCAACGCCCAAGTTTCGGCGGCCAGGACGCGGGGACCAGCCAGCTTTACTGTCGTCACCGACTGCGCAACGGCGGCGCCGAGAAGCAGTGCTCCTCTGACGATTGAAATAGGTCGGGCCGCATCTCCGACTCCGCAAGCACTCACCAGCAAAGTGGAGATGGCGACTATCGAAGGAACCACTCCAGGCTTCTTCCTGTTCCCACCGCTGGCCGACGACGGCCTCATCGCGGCACGGTTCAACGCCGACGCGATTGCCGTAGCACCCGACGGAATGTTCACTGACGAGTTCGGAACCTCGCGGCCAGCGATGCCCGGCGACATCATCGTGCTCTATGGCACCGGCTGGGGTGAGACGGAGGCGGCGCTCAGCACCGGTGAACTGGCGTCACGCGCTGCGGAACTGCTACCCGATGCCAGGCCGATAGTGACCTTTGGCGGCATTCCGATGCACCGTGAGGACGTGTTTTACGTGGGCGTCACGCCCACTACGGCCGGGCTCTATCAGCTCGCGATTCGGGTGCCAGCGATAGCAATGACGGGCAACAACCAGGTCGTGCTTACCGTCTATGGCAAGTCTACTCCGATCGGCCCAGTGATTCCGGTCGTGGTGCCTTAGGCGCCTAGAAACGGCGATAGAACTGGGAAGGCGGCTCTGGCATAAAAGATCCACCGCGGATCACTCGAAGGTACCAGTGGCAAACTCCAGTACCAGCAGGGAATTGACGCTTCGGCGTCATGGGAGAAATTCTCGCCGGAGGGCAGTCTGGAATCACCATGACACGCCTTCTAATTGCCGCTCTTCTTTTACTCCCTGCCGCCGGTTTCGCACAATCGCGGGTGGACATCCGAACCCAGATCACGCCTTTCATGCAGAAGGCCGCCGATCGACAACTCTACACGCTCCGTACGGACGTTGAACAGAACAGCCGCAGGCGTTGGAAGAAAGCCTGGATCGCTTCATGGGTGGCGTTCGCAGCGGCAAACATCCTCGATGCTCGCTCGTCTCAGGGGAAGTATGAAGCCAATCCCTTGCTCCGCAATTCAGACGGGACGTTCGCTTCAGGACGTGCCACGGGCCTCAAGGCTGGCGTAGGAGCGGCGTTGCTCGGCACACAGCTATGGATGATCCACAAGAAGCCCGAGAAAAACCTCTACAAGGGCTTCAGCCTGGTCAACGGTGCAGCGGCTGGCGCGCTGAGCGCCGTGGCCGTATCAAACTCAACCAAATAGTGGCTCGTCGCGTAACACCGCTAGCGGGTTGTGAGTGAAAAATCGCCCAGCGCTCAGTACGCTGCTGGCTTCCGCGACAAGACCGAAGGCCACTCGCATGTCTGGTCCGCGCTTCACGGCATCGTGAGCGTCGGAGGCGACGAAGTGGACAGCACCTCGGGCGAGGAGTTCATAGGCGGACGACTTGGCTCGTCGACCCATGCGACCCGTGAACGACGCCGCGGTGACTTGCATCAGGCCTCCCGCGGCGATCCAAGCAGTGATGGCCGGTGAGTCTGGCGCGAGGAACGGGTAGCGCTCGGGGTGAGCCAAGATGGGCCACAACCCATGTTCATGGAAGAGTCTTGCCGCTGGCGTCAGATTGGCGCCTCCGGCACCGTGCGGCAGTTCGACGAGGACATAGCGGCTGCCGTTTAACGTGTAGCGCCGTGGTGCCTCGAAGAAGCTCTGCAATCGCTCATCGGTCAACTCGAGTTCGCAGCCAGCGAACAACATCGGTGCCTACTGGTCCCACCTCTCTATGGACATCAGACTGTCGTCCCGCTTCGCGGTGTCCAGTAAGTAGCGCTCACTGAAGTGCGGTGTCGCTACGATCGCGGCAGTGCCGCCGAGTCGAGCCGCCTCGAACAGTGCCCGCGCACTCTCTTCGTGTCTCGGGCCGTCATCGATGCCGGGAAGGACGTGACAGTGGATGTCTACGAAGCCCGCAACGCCCATCCACGGCGGCAAGGGGGTCTGGACTGTTGCGGCAGTCTGCACATCGAGCTAGATCGACGTGATGGCGCTAAGCCTGAATAGGTGTCGGCGTGAAACAGAGGATGAAGATGATGAGCAGAACCATCGCAATTCGCTGTCGACGTTTGCCCAAAGGCAGTGAGTCATTGAGCGTGGGTGGGTGCTTCACGCCCATATACCACAGCAATGCAAGGAAGATCAGGTAGGTGTATCCGCCAGACAAGGTGATCGCCGCCAGCAACGCAAAGACACCACCAGATATGTAGCGGCTCTTCTTTCCGAACACCGCATGAACGATGTGCCCGCCATCGAGCTGACCAATCGGCAGGAGGTTGAGAGCCGTTACGAATAGGCCAACCCACCCGGCGAAGGCCACTGGGTGAAGCACGACATCGTAAGCTTCCGAGGATGTACCAAACACCCACCATTCCATGGCCTGCAGCAACAACGGATCGCCAAGTTCTAGGCCGTTAAGAGCCGCCTTGGGTTGGAGGCTCGACATGAACATTCCAGCCAGGGTGACTGGCAGAGCGACAATAATTCCGGCAATCGGCCCAGCGGCGGCGATATCAAATAGCGCTCGGCGGTTGGGGATATACGGTGACATCCGAATCACAGCTCCGAAGGTTCCGAAGATAATTTGTGGAAACGGCGCCGGAATGAAATAGGGGAGGCTAGCCGGCACCCGATGCTTGCGTGCGGCGAAGTAGTGCCCGAATTCATGGCACGTCAGAATGAGCATGAGGCAGGCTGAGTATTGCCAGCCTCCGACATACGTCGTGGAAGCTACGGTCGCCAAGAACAGGCCGACATGCAGCCACACCTTCTGCTTCGGCTGGGTTGGCAGCGGTGGCGGCTGGTAGAGCCGAACAGGTGTCGCGGCTTCTTTAGGTGGGTGGGGCCGAGCGGACGACGGCTGGAGCGGTGTGGAATCCATGCAACTCGGCTCCCTTTATTTTACGCAGGGCGGGAGCCAAGCTCGAATTAACGGCGGTCGAAATCTTCTGGAGGGCTCGACACTCGCTGGATGGTGGCCTTCTCCAGCGAGAATCCGATGCGACAGACTCCGTCCTGTCGACTCAGGCAGTGAGCTACGACGACGCTTCCGGTGATGCTGTAAACACCGTCATCCCCGCTGACCTCACCACTCACCGCCACCTCGCTGCCAATCGGCAGGGCGGACAGTACTTCGACGCCGAGGCCCGCTTCGGAGAAATCGACTAAACGTGCACCGATAAGACGACCTTGGTAGTCGAGCCTCAGTCGTCGTGCGTGGTAATCCGGGCTGCGGGGTGCGGTTCGACGCTCATCACCATTCGCCTCTAACGGAGCATCGTCCGCCGCTTGGGGTTCGTCGAAGAGCGCTCCGAGTTTCTCACTGACGGAAGGCTCCTCGGTAGGAGGCATCACATCGACACGTGGGAAACCGCCGAGATCTTCCTCGCCTTGGGTCTGGTCGAACACGGCGGCGAAGTCACCACGCCATTCCGGAGCCTCATGACGCTCCCTGACCGGAGAGGAAGCGGGACCCTCCGCGTCCCCATTAGAGGTCGCTTCGACAATCAGCAGCCTGTCAGGCTGTCCCCGCAGCGAATCGAGAGTCGACATCTGTGTCGATATAAACTCTTTATTACTATTATCTAGAACGAGAAGAGTTAGAGCTACACATGAGATATGCAGGCCGTAGCGACTCTGGAGCCATAGGATCGTCTGCAGCGCTCCCTCGTCGAATGATTCAGCGACAAGCACAACCCCTTGGGTTCGATTCAACTCGCGGATGGGTACGCGGAGGAATCTCGAAAGCTCTTCACGTTCGACCAGGTCGACTCGTCGCAGGATGTCCTTCGGTGTGCTCGTTGCGATCCGGCTAGCTTGCTCTAGTGCTTGAGAGAGGTCGGGGCGTCGGCCACCTTTCTGTGCCGCGATGATGTAGACGCGTCCATCTGGATCGACGGCAAAGGGGTATTCACCCGAGGCAACGGCGAGTAGCTCGATGCCAGCATCAGCGAAGATGGCGTGCGGCGAGTGAGCGAGGAAATCATGCAGCGCGTAGCGATCGAAAAACGACCTTGCGCGAAGCTCTGCCTGGCGCTCCAAGGGAGCGACAGTCTTCGTGCTTGCGTCGAGTCGTAGCATTCAGACGGACTTCGCCACACTTGATGAAGCAAGCAGAGTTCCGTAGGCGGGTGGGCGCTAACGTACAGAAAACATTAACACTGTCAGGCAGGCCAACAAGGGGCCCAGTCGCTCGGTGCAGCAAACCCTGCAGTCGGATGCCGGATCGAGCTACTGGATCGTCAACATGCGATCGATCGCAGCCTGCGCCTTCTGGCGGGTCTCGGCGTCGACAGTGACCTCGATTCGATCATTCTTGAGCGAGTCGAGAAGCTTCTCCATGGTGTTCATCTTCATGTACTCGCAGACGGCGTCTGGATGCACGGGATAGAAGACCTTTTCGGGCAGATCTTTTCGCAGTCGATAGAGCATACCTGACTCCGTACCGACGATGAACTCCTTGACGGGCGAGGCCGAGGCGTGGTGAATCATCTGCTCGGTCGAGAGATAGAAGGCGTTCTGATACTCTGACTCGCTCGCCATGATTTTCGACATACAAGTCGACGCACAGCCGCACTCGGGATGGATCAGAATTTCGGCATCTGGGTAGCGGTCAAGGGCCTCGTCGAGTGCATGCTCGCCAATTTTGGCGTGGACGTGGCAGGCTCCGTCGTACAAATCAACGAGGTCTCGGTCGACGCCACTCTGAGCAAGTGAAACCGCGCCAAGATATTTGTCGGGCAAGAAAAGCATGCGTTGACCCGGATGAGTCTTGGCGGCATGTGTAACGATTTGAGCGGCGTTGCGCGAGGTGCAGATGTAGTCGCTCATCGCCTTCGTCTTGGCGTCTGTATTGATGTAGCTAATGATCAAACCGTCAGGATTGTGGTGTTTCCAGGATTCGATCTTCGCATGGTCGATCGAGGCAACCAGCGAACAACCTGGGTGGTCTGGCATGTAGACTTCCATACGATCGCCGACGATCGTCTTCGCGGTTTCACCCATGAACCAGACACCACAGAAGTCGACCCGAGGATTGGATTGCTCACCGACATACTGACTCAACCCGAGCGAGTCGCCGACGTTGTCGGCTACCTCTTGCAGCTCGGGGAATTGGTAGTTGTGGGCCACGATGACGGAGTTCTTCTCCGCCGCTAGGCTCTTGACTTCCTTGGCTTGCTCAACGAGATCCGACACGAATTCCCGCGTGTAGCGACCTGGGTACAGATCGCCTGCAAAGCGATTGAACCGGTCGTACCAGCTGTCTACTTGGATCCAATTGTCCATTAGGCGTTTAGCCTCAAAAACATCAAACCTGGAACGAACGTCCGCATCCGCAGCTCTTGGCGGCATTCGGATTGATGAACCGGAACGCTTGCTCCAACACGGTCTCCTCGTAGTCGAGAATCATACCGTCGAGGTACTTGAAACTTTTGGGGTCGACAAATAGCTTGATGCCATCGACCTCGATCACGGTATCGTTGTCTCGCGCATCGCTCTCGTACTTGAACTTGTAGCTCAAGCCGGAGCAGCCACCGCCGACGATGCCGAGGCGCATCGCGGCCTGCTCGTTCTCAGACAGCATCTTGCGAATCTTGCCGACCGCGTTTGGGGTGACTTCAATCACGCCTTTATTATAGCCGTCGAATCGTCGCCTAGTCTTGCTTTCGCGCAACGGCCGGATCGACCACCATCGCCCGTCGGGCGGGACTGTCAGCCTATCGACCCAGGCGAGACTGGATCGTCGTACTCGTTTGAGTTCAGCCGGTTCAGATCGTCGTAGAACTTCGTTAGGACCACACCCGGAGCGTCGGTTCGGGTCTTGAGATTGCCGTTCTTGTCGTAGGTGTAGTTGATCGGTCCGCTTTCGTAGCGACAGCGAGAGGGATTCGTAAGTCATTGATAGAGATGGGGATAATTCTATCCGTGGCTGTCACCGATTGATCCCCGTATCGAAGCAAAGTTATAATCCGAATCGAGATCCGTGCTGATGAAAGTCCCTTCGACAAAGCTCTCTCGCCGCCGGCTTCTAGCTTTTGCCGGGGCTGGTCTGGCATCTGCGTGCGGTGGCGGCTCTGCGCTAAGGGTTGGCGACCGTGCTACCGGGGGACGAAAAGTCCTCTTCGTCGTGGTGGATGGCCTGGGCCCGGATTACTTGCACCTCAGCGACACGCCCAACCTCGACCGCATGATCCACGAGGGCAACTATCGCGAAGGATCGGGCGTGATCCCTTCGGTCACCAACGTCAACAACGCGTCGGTAGCGACCGGGAGCTTCCCGGACGAGCATGGCATCACCAGCAACTACTACTTTGACCGCGCCCAGGACCAGGGCGTGTTCATGGAGACGTCGGACTTTCTACTGCGCCCGACGATCTTGGAGAAAACGACCGAGCGCGGCCTGAAGGCCGGGCTGATCTCCTCCAAAGAGAAAATCCGGAAGCTTCTATCACGCGGCGCCACCCTGGCCACCTCGGCCCAGGAACCCTCTTCCGAGATTGTGGCGGCGGTCGGCCCGACGGCGAACATCTACTCGCCGGAGGTCAACTACTGGTCGCTACGCGTGGCCGCTCACATGCTGGGCGAACTCGATTTCGATCTCGTTTACTTGGCAACGACGGACTACATGATACATACGTATCCGCCGGAGGACTCCCGCTCGCTCGAGCACATGCACATGCTCGACAAACTGCTGGGAGAAATCGTCGATACCCACCCGAAGCTTGAGGTGTATTTAACGGCTGATCACGGCATGTCGGTGAAGAACGTCGGCATCGACTTGGCGCAGGTTCTCGCGGCCGAGGGCGTCGAGGCCGAGGCCGTCCCCATCATTCGGGACCGCCACGTAACTCACCACAAGAACCTCGGTGGCGCCTGCTACATCTACCTGCGGGAGCCAGCCGACTACGAGAAGGCGCACGGGATTCTCGAGCAAACCGAAGGAATCGACGAGATCTACAGCCGCGCTGAGGCTGGCGAGAGGTTCCGGTTGCGTCGGGATCGGATCGGCGACATCTTCCTGTTAGGAAAGCAGCACGTCGCCTTTGGCGCGCTGGAGAAAGCACGCGAGGCGGTCAGCGTGCGCTCTCACGGCTCGCGTTTCGAGTCCATCGTTCCCATCCTCGCCTACGGCGCGCCGGAGCCGCCCGAGCCCTACGAGCGCAATCTCGACCTCGGGCGTCTATTCACGTGGGAGGCTTGAAGGCCGAGCCAGGACCTGGACGAAACGGTTCGCATCCGAATGGTGGTAGGAGCACGCCAGGGAACGGATCATCCCAAACTCGTCTCAAGCCCAGCTGAAGGTGACGGGCTGAAGGTGAGGCTGAAGGTGAGGCTAAAGGGGACGGAGCCCGCAAGAAGCGTCTGAAAGCCAGGTAAGTGATGTCGCATCAGCAGCTTAGCGCTTTCCGGCCCCAGCGGCCAACGCTATTGGCTGAGGCGAGTTGCCGCGCGGTCTCCATGCGAGATCCCGTTCGAATCGCTGTTCCAACTCCCGTCGAAACGCCGCGTCGGCGAACGGTACTCCGGCTTGGGTCGCCCGCCGAAGTTCTGTCTCGGTCGTCTGCGCTTGTCGCCGCTTGAGGCTCGTTTCCCAGTTCTCGCAACCCGCGAACTCTCCCAGACGACTCCAGGCCAGCAGACCTGTCTCGTCCCGACCGCTGACGTGTGCCCGGGCACTCGACCACTCCCAGGCAGTCGCCTCGCCGGTCATACCCGCACGCACCGGATTGAGGTCCACGTAAAGCAGCGCCGACTCCACCCGGTTCGGCCCCAAAGGGCAGGAATAGAAACGACTTCGCCACAAATGTCCATCGCGACTGCGGCGTCGATTGAAGTCCTGTGCGTAGACCGAATGGACCCGCCGGATCAGCCGCGACAACGAGTCCTCGCGGTGTGGCACGACGATCAAATGGACGTGGTTGCTCATCCAACACCAGCCGAGGAGTTCGGCCTGGCACGGTGCGAGCGAGCGGGAAAGCAGATGTTGGTAGCGGCGCCGGTCTTCGTCAGTCAGGAAGACGTCTTGGCGGTTGTTGCCGCGATGGGTGATGTGATGCGGTACGCCCACCGCCACCACCCGCGCTTGACGAGGCATTTCGTTCGAGTTAGCGCTATTCTCGCAGATTCAGCTGTTACCTATCAGACCGGTCGTTCAACCCCGGGCTCCGTCCCCTTTGCCTCGAGATGTTGGAGAACCATGTTGAGTTCTTGCAAGAGCAATCCATTGACATCCAAGCTAAGAGTCAAGCTACGAGTAACTTGCTGTTCCAAAGTCCAATGGACGCCTTTTTTGGGGCAGCTGGGTTCTGGCAGGACCCTGTCGATGTCGGATACAGCGAATGTATGAAGGGTTGCTCCAAGCGCTACGTCGTAAGACGTGATGCTTGTGATGAGATACCCGATGAAGCGGATAGAACATCCTGTAACACTAACGTCAGCAACAATAACAGTAGTTGCAAAAGCGAGTGTGTAGAACAGTTTAATCCATTTCCGGGCTTGCTTCCTGTCCCCTGAGGATCGCCGGGAGAGCGGGGAGAGCGCTGACGGTGACGGCTGAAGGCAACAGTCAGGAAACTCCTCCTACACCCTCTCCGGTCGCTATTTTAGCCGCCTGCGGAACTGGTCCTCGTCGAACGGCCCGCAGGCTGCGGCCCTCTCCTGCGAGCGCAGAGTCTTCAAGCACCTCCGATCAACTTGTTCACAGGCCAAGCTCTTCGCAGGCTGTACCCACGGCGTCAGAAAGCCCACAACACGTCCGTGGAGATTCTATCAGCACAACTGCGACGCGGCTGCGCCCAGATTAGTGCCGGTCGTTTACAGGGGACCTGCTCTCCTGACTTGCCTCAGTGTTCTACCGTTTGCGTCCAGGCCCGATAGAATAGGTACAGCGTGCCGTTGCTTGATCGCATGAACCGACCGCTGGAGGACCTGCGGGTATCGGTGACGGACCGGTGCAACTTCCGGTGTACCTACTGCATGCCGCTGGACGAGTACCCTTGGATCAGCCGCGATCAGATTCTCACGTTCGAGGAGATCGCTCGCTCGGCGCGCATCTTCGCGGAATTTGGCGTCAAGAAGATTCGCATAACTGGTGGAGAGCCACTGGTGCGGAAGGGATTGCCGGATCTAGTTGAGCAGTTGGCCGCCATCCCTGGTATCGAAGACATTGCTCTGACGACAAACGCGTCGCGTTTCGTGGAACTCGCCCAGCCATTGAAAGATGCCGGGTTGAACCGAGTGACGATCAGTATCGACACCCTGAGGGCTGATCGGTTCCGCGAGATTACTCAGCGCGGGGAGTTGCAGCCGGTGTTGGACGGCATTCAAGCGGCGAAGCGTGCGGATTTGGGACCGATCAAGTTGAACGCCGTGATCGAGCGAGGCGTCAACGAAGACGAGATTCTCGACTTGGTTGAGTTTTCCCGCGAAGGCGATTTCCAGATGCGCTTCATCGAGTACATGGATGTCGGCAACGCCAATGAGTGGACCTCAGACAAGTTGGTCAGCGCCCGCGAGATTCTCACGGTTATTCGCTCGCGGTACGAACTGGTAGGGAAGCCGGGTCGTGGGTCTAGGCCATCGAAGGACTACGATTTCTCTGACGGTCGTGGGAGCGTTGGGGTGATCGGATCGGTCACCGAACCCTTCTGCGGGGCTTGCAGTCGCGTGCGGTTGACCGCGGACGGGAAACTCGTGACCTGCCTGTTTTCAGACACGGGCGCGGATCTGAAGAAACGACTTCGATCCGAAGCGACGGACGAAGAAATTTCCGGGTTCATTCAGGAGATTTGGCGGAAGCGAGATGATCGGTACTCGGAGACCCGTTTGGCGCAGATGAATTCTCCTAGTGGCTATACGCCCCAGAGCCGTAAGAAGATTGAGATGATCAGCCTGGGTGGCTGAGTTCGGCTGCACGTCGCTTTCCATGCCCGCGTCAAACTTAGTAAGAATGTCTCGTTGGTTCATTGCCGCGGTCGTGGCGTTGGTGGTCTTCGGTTCACCGTCGCGTGCGGATGAGTTGGTCCTGCTGACCACCGGCTACTCGTTGCAGGCAGTACGGCACGAACGTGTGGGCGACCGGGTTCGCCTTTATGCGGCGGACGGAGGCGTTACGGAATTGCCCGCAGGGATCATAGAGACGATTGAGCAACTGCCAGTTGCACCAGTCGCCGAACGCCCGGAAGCTGCCGCACCGGCGCCCACGATAGACGAAGTTGTTGCCGCGCAGTCGGCGACCAATCGATTGCACCCGGAATTGCTCTATAGCGTGATTGCCGCCGAGTCGAATTTCGATCCGCAGGCGCTATCGCACAAAGGCGCGATCGGGTTGATGCAGCTGATGCCCGCTACGGCAGCTGAACTCAAGGTCGATCCACATGATCCAGCCCAGAACGTCAAGGGCGGTGCCGCCTACCTGAGGCTCTTGCTCGACAGGTATGCGGGTTCGAAGGATCAGCTAATCCGGGCGATTGCGGCCTACAACGCAGGACCGACGGCAGTGGATCGGTACGACGGGGTGCCGCCTTATCGCGAAACCCAAGAGTATGTGAGCCGCGTGCTCAAGCGCTTCCTGGCACTGGCTGAGTCGAAGACTCGCTGATCTCGTAATCGGTTAGCCTCATCCGCACCGATTCGGAAGCTTCGGCGGTTACAAATACGCCGCTGGCTTTATCTTCGCGTTCAAGAACGTGGGCGTGGGTATAGAGGAAACTCAGCCTCTTGCCTTCGTCGAATCCGAATCGGTAGCTGACCCGCTTGATCGGATCGGAGGGTAGCGCGCTCTCGATGGCCTCCAAAAGCTCGGCCATACCTTGGCCGTTTTGGGCGGACACTACGACGACCCCTACTCGGCCGCCACTACCGAGCTCGGCCTCAAGAGCCGCCTTGGCCTCAGCGGGATCCACAAGGTCAGCTTTATTGAGTACTAAGATCTGTGGCGTCTCAGACGCGTCTAGTTCCCGTAACAAGGAATCGACTTCGCGCATCTGTTCGCGTCTACCGGGGGCGTGAATGTCGACCACGTGTAGGATCATCTGCGCTTCGGTGACTTCTTCGAGTGTGGCGCGAAACGCTTGTACCAGCGTGGTGGGCAATCCACGGATAAATCCGACCGTGTCGGACATCAAGACACGGCGTCGAGACGGCAGCTCCAGCACTCGAATCGTCGGATCGAGCGTTGCAAACATGCGCTTCTCCGCCAGCACGTGTGAGTCCGTCATCACGTTGAAGAGCGTGGACTTGCCCGCATTCGTATAGCCCGCTAGCGCGACGGTTGAGAGTGGGACAGCGGTACGCTTCTTGCGTTGCAGTTCACGGGTCGAACGGACTTTGAGCAGGTTCTGCTTGAGCTTGGCTATACGTTGCCCGATCCGACGGCGGTCGGTCTCTAACTGCGTCTCGCCAGGGCCTCTCGTTCCGATGCCGCCACCCAATCGAGACATCTCGATTCCCCGCCCCGCCAGCCGAGGCAGAAGATAACTCAACTGGGCCAACTCAACTTGCAAACGGCCCTCTCGGGTGCGAGCGTGCTTGGCGAAGATATCGAGAATAAGCTGTGTTCGATCGAGAACACGACACTCCAGAGCCCGCTCCAAGTTGCGTTGTTGACTAGGGCTGAGGCTCTGGTCAAACAGGACGAAATCCGCGTCCAGTTGTTTGGCCCAACCCTTGATCTCGTCAACCTTTCCTCGCCCGATGAGAGTAGCGGGGTCCGGTTGTTCCCGCACTTGTGTCATCGAACCAACGACGTTCGCTCCGGCACTCCCGGCGAGCTCGGAAAGTTCGGCTAAGGACTCCTGCGCGGTGTAGGCCTCGACGGATGCATTCGAGATAGCTCCGCCTTTGCGCCGTCGGATATCGAGGCCAACAACGACGCAAGCCTCATTGGAGGGCCGGTTCGAACCGGAATTACTCGTACCGTTGTCAGACAAGTTTTCAGTCAGCTAGTCGGTAGCGTCCGGAGCATGCGGTTCAGCGGCGACTTCCGAAGGTTGCGGATCATCAGCGACCTCGGGCCTCGATGTGCCGGGTCGACGATTGGTGACGACCGTGGATATGGCGTGTTTGAAGATCAACTGCTCTTGATGGTTGGTCTCGAAGACGACGCAGTACTTGTCGAATCCCCGCACGCGTCCGGCGAGTTTGACGCCACTAGTCAGGTAAATTGTAACGGGAAGGCGCTCTTTCCGCGCGGAATTGAGGAAGGCGTCTTGTAGGTTCTGGTTAGGCATGTGGCACCTCAATAATTCCTTCGGGCAATACGCCTCTGAAGGCCCAGCAATATCAACTACTTACAGGCGGCCAGCTATCTTGCCAACTCGCGCATTCTCAGATTCGTATTTCGCCCAATCACTATCACCGTGTGCCCTCATAGTAGGATGCCCCCACGGGCCGATGGGTTACGAAACAGTACCAGGCGTTCACTGTATGGCTAGTCAGCCGCTCAACCGTTAGAATCAGCATGTGGCTTTACCTGTGATTCGTCAGATCGGAACGGCTCTCCGAAACCTGAACCCCAAGGAAGTGCGTGCGCTTGCTGAGAAGCCAGTGTCAGTCGGCGTCTTGGCGGCGGATGAGGCGGTTGCGGGGGAAATCTTTCGGTACCTGATTCCAGACGATTGCTCGGAGCAGCAGGCACGGCTGGCTGGCCAGCATATCGTCCGCGTGTCGTCCGAGGCAGACTTTTCGCGATGTGACGTTGGTCTAGCCGAGTCGGGCGTGCCGCATCCGGCGAATTTTTACCGATTCGATCCGATGGCACCAAGCGCAAGTTTGGACGCGCTACTGGACGACCGAGACGACGACGGCGTGCCGTTGGCTCGCGTCTTCCCTGGCCTGCGAGACGAGGTGATCGATCGCGTGATTTGGAAGGTCGCCAAAGAGAACACGATGTTCACGGTGGCCACGGCGATTCCAAATGTGATTCCGACGCCAGCGATGATTCCATGGGCTGCGGGCGAATTCGCCTCCGATACGGCATTTCTGACAATGAATCAGGTCCGCATGGCGTTCTTGATCTCCGCGGCGAGCGACGGTGACATCGGTTACTCGGAGCAGAAGGGCCAGATTGGCTCGATCGTGGCTGCGGCGTTCGGCTGGCGGGCAATCGCTCGTGAGCTGGCCGGCAAGATTCCGGCAGGTGGCGGACTGATCTCGAAGGGCCTGGTGTCATTCGCTGGTACGTATGTTGTTGGCAAGGGCTTGGAGCATTACTTCCGGGTAGGCCGACGGCTAAGTCGTAACGAGCGGCGCCAGTTTTACGCCGAAGCATTCGAGAAAGGCCGTGCGGCGGTCGAAAAGATCGTTCACCGCACTCGTCAACCACAGGTCGCTACCAGCGGCGCATAGTCCGGCTATACCCACGGCCTGCCCGCACCTACAACCAATGGCATAGACATGTGGTCGGGGCTGTCGCATGTCGAGCGCGACGAGTCACGTCGATGGTTCTCTCACCACGCATAGAAGAGAACCTTGTCCCTCGCAACTCAACTCACCGCCGATCCTTTTGCCACTCTCGTGGGCTCGAGTCGTCTCCTACAGGATGCGCTGGATGTTCTGCGTCTCGTCGCGCCTCGACACTGCACGATTCTAATTACCGGGCGCACGGGTACCGGCAAGGAACTGGCAGCCCGTGCGATTCACGACGCTTCGGCGCGAAGTGGCCGCGAGCTGGTTGCGGTCAATTGTGGAGCGATCCCTAGAGACTTGGTCGAGAGCGAATTCTTTGGGCACGTAAAAGGCGCCTTCACCGGAGCGGCGACGAGTCGGGCCGGTCGGTTTGAGCAAGCGGATGGAGGCACGCTGTTTCTTGATGAAGTGGGTGAGCTTCCCAAGGACATGCAAGCCAAGCTACTGCGGGTATTGCAAGAGGGAGAAATCCAACGAGTCGGCAGCTCCGAGACGACACGGGTCGACGTACGCGTGCTGGCGGCGACCAACCGGAACCTCGGGCGCATGGTCGAGAATGAACAGTTTCGGGAAGACCTCTACTACCGCCTCAACGTTGTGCCGATACGTCTACCTGATCTGGCGGAACGTATCGACGACATTCCAGCAATTGCACAATATCTGCTCAAGCTGCTCTGTAATCAAGAGCGGCTCCCCCAGAAGCGGATCTCGGATAGCGCACTCGCTCGGCTCTGTCAGCATGACTGGCCGGGCAATGTGCGCCAGTTACAGAACGCGCTTGAGAAGGCAGTTGCTCTGAGCGGCGAGCGTATTGTGCTCGATGAGTCGGACTTTGCGCTTCCACGGGTGCCTAGACCTCCGATGGATACTGAGGGGCCATCGTTACAAATGCCCCCGGCTGGATTGGACTACGACGCTGTGGTTGGGGCCTTCGAAAGGGACCTGCTGAGCCAGGCAATCACTCTCGCGGGCGGCAACAAGAAGCGCGCGGCTGAGCTACTGCAACTCAAGCGCACGACGTTCCTTGCCCGCTGGAAGACGCTGCAAGGAGCCGCTGCATAGGGAGACTACGATGCTTGGACCACAGACACATCTTGCCGCCCGCTACCTCGATCTGTTGTCACAGTCCCAACGTGTAACCGCGTCGAATATAGCGAACGCCGACACACCGGGGTACCGGACGCGTGAACTTGATTTTGGGTCAGCCTTAAGGTCTGCCCTCGACAATCCGACCGCCGAGACGGCACAGACGCAGGCACCGATTCGCGAAGTGGGCACGCTGACCGTGAAGAACGACGGCAATGACGTCGTTCTGGAGCGTGAGCTGCAGCACTTGTCAGAGACCGGCATCCGGTTCTCCCACGCGCTGCTGATGCTCAAAGGCGGCATCCAGTCCGTACGCGACGCGATTCACGAAGGGAGATAACAATGGGCCTCTATGACGCATTGGGCATTGGTGCCTCTGGATTGACCGCACAACGAATTCGGGTCGAGGCGTTGACTGAAAACATCGCTAATTCGGAGACGACACGAACGCCACGAGGTGGGCCCTATCAGCGCAAGCGGGCCGTGTTCGAAAGCGTGCCTGCCGGTGGATCGTTTGGAACGTGGCTATCTCAGTCGCGTTCACGGTTTGACGGAGAGGGTCTCGAGGGCGTCCGTGTTGCGCGGGTCGAGTTCGAGGGCACCCAGCCTGAACGCCGCTACGAACCCGGCCATCCTGATGCGGACGGTGACGGTTACGTTCTGTACCCGGGATTCAACCCGGTAGAGGACATGGTCGACCTGACGGCTTCGGTCCGGTCCTATCAAGCGAATTTGGCCGTGATTGATGCGGTGCGGCAAATGATCAACGCCACGATTGACGTGGCGCGATAGAGGTCTGTGATGGATGCGATTCGATTCAGTCAGATCACGTTGCCGGATCTAGCCGAGAGCAGCACCAAGGCAGGCGGCGGTGCCTCTGGATTTGGCGAGCTGCTCAAACAGGGGTTGGACAAGATGGGCGGGTTGCAGGCTGAAGCCGAGACTCAGACGCGGAAGCTGATCGCTGGGGAGTCGGTGGAACTGCATCGGGTTGTGATGGCTGGCGAGCAGGCGGCGCTGGCGTTTGAACTGACCATGAGCATTCGGAACAAAGCCGTCGAGGCTTACCAAGAAGTGATGAGGATGCAGGTCTGACCTCGCGCATCTAGATTTCTGTGGAAGAATTCTTCATCACGCTCCGACGGCTACTGGAGCAGACCGGCGAGTTTTGGGCCTCGCTCAACGAACGTGGTCGCGTGACCCTCACCGTTGTCGCTGTCATCGTGTTGAGCGCGATCGGTCTTTTCGTGTGGCACTCGAACTCACGGGACTACCGCCCGCTTTATTCGAGCCTTAAATCCTCTGAGGCCGGGTTGATTGTTGCTCGACTTGACACGCTGGAAGTCCCCTACCGGCTCACCGCTAACGGGGCGACGATTATCGTACCCCAGTCGGATCTTGATCGAGTGCGACTTCAGCTCGCCACCGAAGGTTTGCCTCAGACGGGCAGACTAGGATTCGAACTCTTCGACCAGGCGTCGTTTGGCGCAACGGAGTTCGCCGAACGGGTGAACTACCAGCGGGCACTTGAGGGTGAGTTGGAGCGTACGATTGCTTCGCTGACCGAGGTTACACAGGCGCGCGTGCATATCACGCTGTCAGAGCGATCAGTTTTTCTTGACCGGGATGAACCGGCCAAGGCGTCCATAGTCGTTGGATTGCGAGGCGGTCACGGGCTCTCCGAGGAGCAGACGCGCTCGATCTCGTACCTCGTTGCGAGTTCCGTAGAGGGACTTTCGCCCGACAGCGTCGTGGTGATGGACCAAACTGGACGGCTTTTCTCAGCGCGGTCGGGCAGTGCCCAAGATCTCAATGCGCGACAGCTAGAGTTTCAACGTAGCATCGAGCGCGATGCCGCCAACCGTATCCTCGCGATCTTGGAGCCCCGGCTTGGACCGGGAGGCGTTCGCGCCAATGTCGCAGTCCAGGTGGACTGGGACTCGGGGGAGCGGACGCAAGAGTTGGTTGACCCGAATACGGTCATCGTCAACCAGCAGGTGACGCGAGAAAGTGCGTTGGATGGATCGCCTCTCGGTGCGCCTGGCACGGCATCAAACTTGCCGAGAACTCCGGCAGCCCCTGAGGATCAACCGTTTGGCACTGAACGCACGTCAGAGACGACCAACTTCCAATCGAGTCGAACGGTGACTCATACCAAGCTGGAGCGTGGCGGCGTGGAGCGCATGTCGATCGCGGTGTTGGTGGACTACGAGGTCTCTGTCGATGAGGAGGTGGGCGAAATAGTCCGTCGACCGCGGCAGGCCGCGGAGTTGGACACGGTGCGGAGCCTGGTGATAGCCGCATCGGGTGCGCGATTGGACCGTGGAGATACGGTGACGGTCGAGAGCCTGCCGTTCTCGATGTTAGAACCAGGCCCGAGCCTGCCGCAGCCAACGGCGGACCCCGCCGACGAACTGTTCACGTTGGAGTGGTTCAAGAAGAATCGGGCTCCGATGATTTTGGGTGCGATTGGTCTCGCTCTGTTCGTCGGCATTGCAGTCTACTTCAAGCGCCGTATGGCAGCGGTACAGGTGCGCGTGGCCAAGCAGAAGGCGTTAGAGGCAGAGCGTGAGCGAAAGCAACTCGCGGAGGCTACCGAAGCGGAGACGGAGCGCCGCAAGGTGGAAGAGGACCGTATGCTTCAGGGCCTCAAGATGTCTACCGAGCAGACGAGCAAGACTGTGGTATTGAGGCGGCACCTAGAAGAGGTTGCGATCGAGAGTCCGGAGCGATTCGGACGTTTGGTTCGCACCTGGATGAAGGAAGATGATTAGCGATCCCCTAAATGCCAACGCGCTGCTGCCTGGCCTACGGAAAGCTGCCATCGCGATGGTGACACTTGGTGACGAGGGTGCGGCAGCTGTCTTTCGCTTCCTCTCCGAGGACGAGATACAGTTACTGAGTGGCGAAATCTCGCGAATTGATCACGTCACGTCCGAGCAAGCCCAGAAAGTGCTGCAAGAGTTTCATGAGCTTGAGATGGCACATAAGCAGCTGTCAGAAGGCGGGCTAGCCTACGCCAGGAGGGTCCTCAACACAGCCTTCGGGGCCGATCGAGCGAAAGTAATCGTGGACCGAGTCGTCCGCTCGATGGGTAGTGAGGTTCCGACGTTTCAGATGTTGCAAAAGGCGGACCCACAGCAAGCAGCCAAGTTCATTGAGGAGGAGTCTCCGCAGACGATCGCGCTGGTGCTCTCCCATCTGGACAGCACCGCGGCAGCGGCAATGCTCACCGCGCTGCCGCGAGAGATACGAGGTTCAGTTTCACTACGTATGGCGCGATTGGAGCAGATCTCTCCTGAGGTGGTGAGGCGAATTGCCACGATTCTAGAGGAACGCCTTCGGTCGCTGGAACAGGTCAGCCGTCAGGCGCTAGGTGGGGTCCCGGCCGTGGCGGAAATGTTCAACCGACTTGAAGCCAACTCGGGTCAGGAGCTTCTTCAGGAAATCGATAAAGAAGACGCTGAGCTAGGCGTCGCGGTTCGTAACCTCATGTTCGTCTTTGAGGACATGCTTTTGATCGACTCCTTGGGAATTCGGGAGGTGCTGTCACGGGTGGATAAGATCTCCGGTACGCACACTTCTTCGTAACCTCATGGTTCTGACGGTTGCTCTGAAGGGTACAAGTGACAAACTCTCCGCACACTTCTTCGACAACATGTCAGAACGCGGGGCTGGCATGCTTCGAGAGGACATGGACACGCTGGGGCCGATCAAGATTCGCGAGGTGGAGGCGGCTCAACAGGAAATCATCGGCATCGTTCGCGAGCTAGAGACTGAAGGCGTTATCGACCTCAAGGGCTCGGTGGGTGAGCAGTTCGTTGTCTAAAATTATTCGGGACGAGAGTGATTGTGTGATTTCTCCGTTTAAGTTCTCACAGGCTACCGAAGACGCGCCTTCCGGGGTTGCGCCGTTTGTCATGCCGGTTGCTTCGGGGTCGGTTGCTTCCGCGCAAGACGCACGGGTGTCTGAGCCTGCCTTCGAAGAGGCGCGAGCTGCCGCGCGTAGAGAGGGTTTTGAGGAAGGTCGGCAAACGGGCCGTCGGGAGGCTGAGGCCGCAGCAAGCGCACAGCATGACTCCCAATTAGACGAATTGCAGACGACCGTGCGCCAGCTGGTGGCCTATCGCTCCGAGATCCGGACCGAGGTGGAGCACGAGGTCGTCGACCTCGCTTTTGCCGTCGCGCGGAGAGTCCTGCGCCGGGAAGTCACATTGGACCCAACGGCTGCTGCGGGAATCGTACGGTCTTGCATGGATGAGAGATCAGCATCGGAAGTCACCCGCATCCTCGTACACCCTGATGACGTCGACCAGGTACAACGATCGGTCGGACCTGACGTGAGTGTCGAGCCCTCGAGTGATATCGAACCCGGCGGTGCTCTGTTGGAGACCACACGGGGCACGCTGGACGCTCGGATCGATTCACAAATTGATGAACTCCATTCGGGGCTTGCCGATGCCTAGCGACTCCCTGCGAAGCCGGTTGCTGGCGACCATCGCCCAGGTCGAACAACTCGAGCCCGTGAGAGGTCTGGGCCAGGTTGTTGACTGCATCGGGTTGGTGATCGAGTCGGACGGACCAGCCTCCTCTATCGGAGATCTCTGCGAAATTGAATCCTCAGACGGCGAGGGTCGTTTAGCTCAGGTGATCGGATTCCGTGGTGATCGCGTGTTGCTGATGCCCCTGGAAGAACCGCAGGGACTAAGACCCGGGGCCGTAGTACGGACGAGGAACTCAGCGTCACTCGCGCCGATCGGGCCGGAGTTATTGGGGCGTGTGATCGACGGTTTCAGTCGACCGCTTGATGGTCGAGGTCCATTGCGTTGCACCGAACGACGGTCTCTCTACTCAGAGGCCCCCGGGCCGATGGATCGCGACCCGATACGCCAGCAGCTCGTGACCGGCGTACGCGTCGTCGACGCGATGTTGCCGTGCGGCAAGGGTCAGCGGATCGGCCTGTTCGGCGGCTCGGGTGTCGGCAAGAGCACCCTGCTGGCGGCGATGGCACGATCGAGCCAGGCGGACGTGAATGTCATCGCCATGATCGGTGAACGGAATCGTGAGGTTCGCGAGTTCATCGAGAACAACTTGGGTGAGGAGGGGTTGAAGCGTTCGGTGGTAATCGCGGCGACCTCCGACCGTCCGGCTCCCGCGCGGGTACGGGCAGCGTTCTTGGCTGCTACCGTCGCGGATTGGTTCAAGGATCAGGGACAGGACGTGATGCTGGTCATGGACTCGGTAACAAGACTGGCGATGGCACAACGGGAGATCGGCCTGGCGGCGGGTGAACCACCGAGCCAGAAGGGCTATACTCCTTCGGTCTTTCAGCTGATGCCAAAACTGTTCGAGCGGGCCGGAAACTTCACTCGCGGATCGATAACGGGAATCTACACGGTCCTGGTGGAAGGTGACGATCTGTCCGAGCCGATCGCCGATGCAGCGAGATCGTTGCTGGATGGACACATCGTGCTGTCTCGACAACTGGCATCGGCGAATCATTTCCCAGCGATTGATGTGCTCGAAAGCGTGAGCCGACTGACCGACGCGGTCGCTTCTCCAGAGCAGAATAGTTGGGTTGCCAAGCTGCGCGACTCACTGGCGGCCTACCGACGCTCGGAGGACCTCATCAACCTAGGAGCGTATACAGCGGGTTCCAACGCGAAACTTGATTCGGCAGTTAGAGAACACGAAAAGATCCAGGAGTTTCTGCGACAGAAGCTCAACAACTCCTCACCGCTCGATGAGACCCTACTCCAACTGGAGGCCTTGGCCGAGAAAGTATGAAGCGCTTCATCTTTCCTCTGGACTCTTACCGGGACTTGCTGCGTAGCCAGTTGGACGCTGCGGAGGCTCGGTTAGCAGATCTTCGCGGCGCCAAGAAAGAATCACTCCAAGCAGGCGACACACTATTGCAGCAACGCCAAGACGCGTTAGCTCAACTGGGCGGAAAGGCCCTGGACGGAGGTCAGCTCGCGAGTCTGGATGCTTGGCGTATTGGTCTCGCTCAGAAGGCCGAAGATGCCGTGCGAGTCGCCGTCGATCTGGACGGTCCCATTCAGGAAGTAGCGGTCGAGGTCGCGGCGCTAAGAAGGCGTGTCGAACTATTTGACCGGCTGAGACAGAGGCGGTTATCGGATCATATGCGCATCGAAGATCGAGAAGCTGAACAGCTCGCTGCGGAACTCCACCTCGGTAGTCTTCGGCGAAGAGGTGTCTAGGTGTGACCTCTCAATAGGTTGTTCATTCGGTCCCGGACCAGGGAAGCTGGAGTTATCCCACAACAGCAACCTTGGAGAGACCGAATGAACATCCACAAGAATGCACGATTGACGCCTTATTTGCGAGTGCGGATCGTCGAGCGCGTCCTCGCCAAGCAGCAGACGCCACGGGACGCCGCGGCGGCCTGTGGCGTCTCACTGAGAACCATCCACAAGTGGCTGGCGCGCTATCGCAGCGAGGGTGTCGCCGGTTTGCACGATCGTTCCTCGCGACCGCACCGCAGCCCGCGACGGACCTCTCGGGCGCTGGTCGAGCGCGTCATTTCTCTGCGCCGCCAGCGTTGGACCGGCCGACACATCGCCCAGGCTGTCGGCCTCTCGCCCGCTACCATCAGCCGCATCTTGCGCCGCGCCGGCCTGAACCGTATCCGCGATCTCGAACCTGCTCGGCCCCTGCGCCGCTACGAACATGCCGCCCCCGGCGATCTGCTGCATCTCGACATCAAGAAGCTCGGCCGCTTCCTCCGCGCCGGTCATCGCGTTACCGGAGATCGCTCTCGGGCCAGTCGCGGCGCTGGCTGGGAGTTCGTGCATGTCGCTATTGACGACAACTCCCGCCTCGCCTTCTCTCAGATCCTGCCCGATGAACGCAGCCACTCCGCGGTGGCTTTCCTCGACGCCGCGGTCGGTTACTACCGCTCCCTCGGCGTCCCCATTCGTCGTTTGCTCACCGACAACGGCTCTTGCTATCGCTCGCGCCTCTTCCGCGATGCTTGCCGTCGTCTCGGCATCCGCCACCGCTTTACCCGTCCTTACACGCCGCGCACCAACGGCAAGGCCGAACGCTTCATCCAGACCGCTCTGAGAGAATGGGCTTACGCTCGCTCCTACTCCTCATCCCAGCAGCGCGCCGCTCATCTGTTACCCTGGCTCCACCATTACAACTGGCATCGCCCCCACGCCAGCCTCCACTACCTTCCCCCTTTCTCCAGACTCCTGATTCCCATGAACAACCTCTTGAGGCTCCACAGCTAGCGGTTACAATATCCGCCACATGCATCGATTGAGCGCCCCTTCCCTACTCCTCGCGTTGTCGCTCCTCGGCGGCTGCGCCCAGTCGTTCGACCTCGTGATTGAGCACGGCAGTGTCTTGGATGGTTCCGGTGAGCCCTCGAGGGAGGCCGACATCGGCATCCTTGACGGCAAGATTGCGGCGATTGGCGACCTGTCGACTAGTGGTGCGGATCGGCGAATCGTCGCTAGCGGCCTGATCGTGGCACCGGGCTTCATCGACATGCACAATCACTCGGACCTGACGATCCTTGACGAACCGAATGCCGAACGCATGATTCGCCAAGGCGTGACGACGATGATTTTAGGCGAAGGCGGCTCGCAAGGACCACTACCGCCTGGAGAGCGGGAGTGGGAGACGCTAGGCGGTTACTTCGATCACGTCGAGTCGCAAGGTCTCACGCCCAATATCGGGTCGTACGTCGGACAGACGCAGGTTTGGACGTTCGTGAAGGGGGACGAGCTCACGGTGGCTAGCCCCAAAGAGATAGGGGCAATGAAGAATGAGGTCCGCAAGGCCATGATCCAAGGCGCGTTGGGGTTTTCGACTTCGCTCCTGATGCCTCCCTCAAGCCTGGTGACGACCGAGCAATTGGCGGAGCTGGCCAGCATCGCGTCCGCGTACGGGGGGTATCTATTCGAGCCACATCCGCGATGAGGGCAAGGGTGTCTTCGATGCGGTTGCAGAGGCCATCGCCGTTGGGCGCGACGGGGACATTCGTGTTGACATCATTCATTTGAAGATTGCCGACAAGGAACTTTGGGGACAGATGGGGGCAGTCCTGCAGATGATCCAGAGCGCCCAAGCTCAAGGACTCGACATCCGGTCGAACGTGTATCCGTACACCGCTGGCCAGAATAATCTGAGGGCGATCATTCCACCGTGGGCGCACGACGGTGGCAACGAAGCGATGCTCGACCGGCTACGTGATCAGCGTCTCCGGGCTCGTCTACGCAGGGATATCTTGAACGGGTTTGACGGTTGGTACAACCACTACACAGCGACCGGCGGCGGATGGGAAGGCATGTTATTGGTCTCGCTTAATCAAGAGCGCAACAAACCATTCGTCGGCAAGCGAATGAGCGAGTTGATCGCATATCGCGGTGGCGATCCGGTAGACGTGCTGCTGGACGTGCTGATCGAAGAGAATGGCAGCGTCCCAACGGTCTTCTTCCATCATTCCGAAGAGGATATGCAGCTTGCGTTGCAGCAGCCCTACACGTCGGTTGGCCCTGAGACGGTTCCGCGATCAGCCCAGACGGACCGTGGGGCGACACCCATCCGCACCCCCGATGGTACGGAACCTTCCCGCGCGTGCTGGGCCGCTATGTGCGCGAGTTGGGCACGCTTGAACTTCCCGACGCGATTCGCAAAATGACAAGCATGAACGCGGAGAAGGTCAACCTCGAAGGCCGAGGTCTGATTCAGGAAGGATACTGGGCGGATATCACGATCTACGACCCTGAAACGGTAATTGACAACGCGACGTTCGAGGAACCTCACCAATACCCCGACGGGATTCCCTACGTGATCGTGAATGGTGTGGTGGCGCTCGACAACGGCACACACACGAATAGCCGTTCAGGCATGGTGCTCCGTGGACCCGGTTATCGCGAGGAGCAATGAGCGCAGCTTATTCCCAGAGGCGAATGCCGCCGAGAATACCCGCGACGTTGGGCACGATGCGAACGTTGTCTGGCAAGTCGAAGTTGATCCTCTTGGCGTTGCCGCCGCCGAGGTAGAGCACGCGGTAGTTGAAGACGCGGTCCAAGGTCACAATGGCACGCTGCAAGCGTTCGTTCCAGGTGTCCTTGCCTTTCTTTTTGAGCTCGGCGTCGCCCATGCGCTCTTCATAGGTCCTGTCGCGTTCGAAGGGGTGATGGCCGAGTTCGAGATTCGGAACTAGCTTGCCGTCGGTGAAGAGTGCCGAGCCAATACCCGTGCCCAGGGTCAAAACCAGCTCGACGCCCTTCCCCTCGATCACAGCGGAACCTTGGACGTCTGCGTCGTTCGCAACTCGAACTTCCTTGCCGAGGAGTTCTTGCAGAGTCACTCTAAGATTGAATCCAGACCAGTCGTCGTGCAGATTCACGGCAGTTTGGGTGGCACCGTCGACAATGACGCCAGGAAAGCCTACCGAAACCCGGTCGAAGGGGCCAATCTCGCCAGCCATCTCAACCATCTCGGCGAGGACCGCCTCCGGAGTAGGGTGGTCCGGTGTCTTGCGCCGAAGACGTTCGGTGATGGGATGCCCTTCGTGGTCCAGGACCATCATCTTGACACCAGATCCACCGACGTCGATGGATAGCGTGAGCGGTTTGTCGAGATCTTCCATAAGCATCCGTGAGTGTATCGGATCAGGCGCTCACTATAATGGAGGGAGATGACCGAAGCCCGACCACTCCTGGTAGTTCACTATAGTGAACTCTGGTTAAAGGGAAGCAATAAGCCATTTTTTGTCAGCAAGTTAAAGGCAGCTATTAAACAAACCATTGAGGATTTACCAATCACGCTAGAGGGCCATCTCAACCATCGCCTAGTGGTCAAAGCGGAGTCGCCCGAGGTCGCCCAACTCGCGGCCAAAAGACTCCAAAAGCTGCCAGGGATACAGTACATTGGCGTGGGGTTCGGTGTCCCTCCGACTCTGGAGCGCATCATCGAGACCGGTACAGCGCTCATGCGTGGTCGTGAGTTCAAGTCGTTTCGAGTGCGTGCACGCCGGGCTTGCAAGCAACTGCCGTACCGCTCAAAGGACATCGAGCGGGAGCTTGGCGCAAGGATCGGTGCCGAGGCTCGCGAGGCTGGACGCGATGTGAAGGTGGATCTCAACGGCGCCGAGGCGACCTGTTTTGTGCAGGCAACAGCTGATGAAGCGGTTGTTTTCACCGATAGATTGGCTGGCCTGGGCGGATTACCGACCGGTACCGGCGGACGACTGATGTGTCTGCTGTCGGGGGGGATTGATTCTGCCGTTGCGGCCTACAAGATCATGCGCCGAGGCGTGAGGGTCAATTTCCTGCATTTCCACGGGGCGCCAGCGCGCCCCGGTGAGGAGTCGCCACCGATCGCACGAGAAATCGTTCGACAACTGACGCCCTACCAGGGGCTGTCGCGCCTGTTCTTGGTCGATTTCGACCCGATCCAACGCTACATCGTCGCGAATGCGCCAGACGAGTTTCGGCTGCTGCTCTATCGCCGCTTCATGCTTCGCATCGCCGAGAAGGTGGCTCGTGGCCACCGCTGCCACGGGACGATCACCGGAGACAGTATCGCGCAGGTGGCTTCCCAGACACTCCCCAACATCGAAGCTGTCAGCGCGGTGGCCAAGATGCCGATTTACCGTCCGCTGTGCGGGGACGACAAGCAGGACATCATGAACACCGCGCGCACAATCGGCACCTACGAGATCTCGATCGAGCCATTTACCGATTGCTGCCCTTTGTACATGCCGCGTAACCCGAGAGTGTTTTCGCGCATCGATGAGTTGGACGAGGCAGAGTCGAAGCTGGACACCGACGACCTAGTTGGCACGGCTGTTCACACGTTGCTACGTGAGGTATACGAGTATCACTGCGGGAGCGTACGTCAGAAGTCATCGCGACAGTATGAAATTCGAACGAAAGAGAGGCCACCGGTGCTGGCTAGCTAGCATCTTCTTGGCCATCGCCCCGTTGGGTTTGGCCCAAGAGGCGGAGCTAGGAGAACCGACTCTGCAAATCGTGCGGCTTGAGCTGCTCGATAGCTTTGCCAACTACCCTATTGACCCGGAGAGCGTATTCGCTCCGGGCGATATGGTGGACACCGCGTTCAACCTAAAAGACTACGAAGTCAGCGACATTTATCGCATGAAAGTCCGCTGGCGGGTGCACACGAGTGGGCCGACAGGGTTACCGTTTGCGCCGGGTGCAGAGGGCATATTCGACACGGAGCTGGCTCCAGAAGACGATGAATGGATGCCGCTGGTGCGATTCGCGGCAGAACTCCCCTATCATGCCCCCTCGGGCGTTTACCAAATCGAGGTGGTGGCCGTGGACGAGTTGTCCGGTGTCGTCGTCCAGCAGGTCCTCAGCGTGCGCGTCGCGGGAAGTACCGTGGAGCATAGCGATGTACTGACTGTCCAGAACTTCACTTTTTCGCTTACCGAAGGTGGCAGTGAGCTACGCGAACTCGTGTATCGACCCGGGGCAACGATCTTTTCGTCGTTCGACATCACGGGATACGAACTTGGCGGCGGCAACTCTTACCAGATCCTGTCGTACTTGGAGTTACTTGACGATGACGGCGTTCGCGTCTACGCCTTCAACTTGGAGACCGAAGAGGGCTCCTCGTTTTACCCCCGTCTCTCTGTTCCCGCTCGGTTCCACTTCGATCTGGATCCGACGATAGAACCTGGTGTTTATACGCTGGCGTTGACCATCACCGACGTGATTGGCGCACAGGCTTTTTCGACGCAACGTTCTTTCGAAGTCCGCTAGCTCGAAATCAAACCCCAAAGCTCGCTAGGATGGTGAGGATGTCCGTACGCGACATGCTCGCCCCGACGAGCACTGACGAACTCTGTGATGCGCTGAAGTCTGCCGCTGATCGCGGTGAGACGATGGAGATCGGCGGTGCATTCAGCAAGCAGACGATGGGTGGCCCGATCGTCGCGACGGGAGTGCAGGTTACGACCACTGGCATGAGCCGAGTGCTGGCGTACGAGCCAGACGACCTTACGATCAGCGTAGAAGCGGGAATGCCCTGGAGCGAGTTGGTCAGGGTGGTGGGTGAGAACCACCAGTTCATTCCTGTAGACCCGGCGTTTGGAGAGACGGCGACTGTGGGCGGGGTCGTCGCGTCTGACAGCAGCGGACCCAGGCGGCGGCGGTATGGCACGGCACGTGACGTGACGATTGGGATGGGCTTTGTCACGGTCGAGGGAAAGTTGATCCAGTCTGGCGGCATGGTCGTCAAGAACGTGACCGGCCTTGACATGGCGAAGCTCCAGATTGGTTCGTTCGGGACATTGGCTGCCATCGCCACGGTGAATTTCAAGGTGCTGCCCCAACCCGTGGCAACGCGCTCATTCGTATTCTCAAGCGCCGATCTGTCGGTCGTACTGAAGGTTCGTCGGCGGATACTTGCCAGCCAACTTCAGCCAGTCGCCCTAGACCTGTTGAGCGAAAACGATCTCTATCGCCTCGTAGCGGAAGCCGACGGTAGTGAGGCGACGGTCACTCGTTACGAGACCGACTACAAAGAGTTCGCCCGTGCCGCAGATATAGGCATCGAAGTTCTTAGCAACAGCGCAGAAGCGCAGCTGTGGAACGAGGTCAGGGAGTTTAGCTCTCGCTGGATGGCCACACACCCCGAGGGCGGCGTCCTGCGCGTCTCAAGCCCTCCGGCGGATCTGGGAACGGCGGTTGAGCTATGTGAGAACGTGAGCGTTTCGCGAGCCGCTATTGGTGTGACCTACGTCGGCTGCGCGGATGCCGAAGCGCTGACGCGGCAGCTTGGCGCGTTACGCTCGAAAGGCATCAAGACCCTGGTTGAGTATGCGTCGGCTGCAATCAAGGGGACTGTCGAGCAATGGACTGATCCGGACAGTTCCTTCGCCGTCATGCAGCGACTGAAACACGAGCTGGACCCGACGGGGTTGTTGAACCCAGGGCGCCTGTTTGGAAGAATCTGAAGCTTGTTGAAAGAGAACCGTCCTTGAGTGCAGCCAACGTAAAACTTCCCATCCTCGGAGACGCACCGCAACAGGTCGATCTCGACCGCTGCGTCCATTGTGGCTTGTGCCTCAATGCGTGCCCAACTTATCGCGAGCTGGGGTTGGAGATGGATTCGCCGCGTGGGCGTATCTATCAGATGGCGCAAGTACACAACGGCAAGATGGAGATCAACGACGAGTACGTTGACCACATCAGCCTGTGCCTGGCTTGCCGAGCGTGCGAGAGCGCCTGCCCGTCAGGGGTCGAGTACGGCAAGTTGGTGGAGGCGGCGCGTTCGGAGATTGCAGCCAGTAGACCGCCGGGTGCACTCAAGCGGTTCATCTATGGCAAGCTGCTGTTGAGTCCGACGCTACTGACGTTGGCGGGCTATGGTGCTTGGCTAGGCCAGGTGACGGGGCTTCAGGCGCTGGCGAGTAAGACAGGTTTGCTGAGGTTGATCAGCCCTAAGTTGGCGGAGATTGAAGTCTTTGCCCCACCGTCTCAACCGCCGTTCTTCTTTGGCAATGTCGGCAAGACGTACCCCGCGATTGGAACGAAAAAGCATCGCGTGGCATTCATGGCGGGTTGCATCGCCAATGTCTCGTTCGCTCGGATGAACGAAGCGACCGTGCGCGTGTTGCAACGCAACGGCTGTGAGGTGGTCATCCCCGGCGACCAGGGTTGCTGTGGCGCACTGCATGTTCACGCCGGTCTGCGCGACCTGGCCAGACAGCAGGCAAAGCAAAATATCGAGGCGGTTGAGGGCGAAGGATTTGACGCCATTATTACCAATGCGGCTGGCTGCGGATCGACCCTGAAGGAGTACCCCGAACTCTTCCCTGGCGACGCCGACTGGGAGCCACGAGCCCGGGAGTTCTCTGACAATCTGAAGGATGTCTCGGAGTTTCTCGCATCGATCGACTTCAACCGAGATCTTGGTGAAATGCGGATAAAGGTGACCTATCAAGACTCGTGTCACCTGTTGCACGGTCAAAAGGTTCGCAACGCTCCGAGGGAGTTGATGAACGCGATCCCCGGACTCGATTTCCGTGAGCTACCGCTGAGTGAGCTCTGTTGCGGTAGTGCAGGTGTCTATAACGTTGAGCACACGGAGATGTCTCTGGAATTGCTCGAGAACAAGATGAAGATGGTGGATTCGACAGGCGCTGACGTCATCGTCACCGCGAATCCCGGTTGCATGATCCAACTACAGGCTGGTGCAAAGATACACTTGCGAAACCAACGCGTGCTGCACCTGGTGGAGTTGCTCGACGAAGCCTACGCCAAGGCCGATAGCCAGACCTGACTATCGGTCGCTCACAGCTCGTCTGACGGCAGCACACCTCGTCCTCCTAGAGGCTGCCACTACCCGACTCCGCAAGAAAGGCTAAAGGCCTCGATACGGGGGCCGATGAGAAGCGTGGAGACGAAGGCCCCACGGCAGACGCGGGAGTCACTCCAAGGAGGGCGCAGCATGAGCATCGCTGAAACCCAACTCGCCCGGTCCGCCAAACTGACTTCGGGACCGGACGAGCCCGGCAGTTCGGAACAGGCGGCGAAGAATCGCGAGATCGCCCGTGCGGTGAAGACCATCAACGACGGTGAAGGGGTGGGCGTTGGTAGTGAAGTACACTTTGCGATCGACAAGCAGAGCGGAACCCCGCTGATTAGAATCGTCGATCGGGTGACACACGAGGTCATTCAGCAGATCCCGTCGGAGTCGGTGATCCGGATGGCGGAAGTGTTAAAGAGCCTAGGACCCGGAGACCGAGTCGCCTAGAGGAAGAAAACAATGGCTGCGAGTATCTACGCCGAAAACAATATACTTCATCAGACCGGGGTGGAGTTGGTCTGTCTGTTGTACGCCGAGTGCATCACCAGAATATCCCTGGCTATCGACGCCTTCGAGAATGACCGTCCGACTGAACGCGCAGCGGCATTGGGGGGTGCAATGGCCATCGTCGTTGAACTGCAAACGTCGCTCGATTTGGAGGCAGGCGGGCAAATCGCTAAGGATTTGGCACGTCTGTACGATTACATTCAAGACAGGCTCATCACTGCCCACGCCGAGCAGGACCGCAAGTCGTTTGAGCAGGCCCGGCAGGTATTGGAGACCCTGCTGGAGGGTTGGCAGGAGTGTCGCACCTCGCTCGCAGAGGCGGAGAGCGATGCATTCGTGGAGGCAGTGCCAGCTGGCGAGGGAGCCCCGCGAGCCTGGACGCTGTAGCCCGTAGCGAACCGAGTGACATGAGCATTCCGGTACCCATCAGCTTCACTGGAATCAGCAAGTTCTCGGAAAACTTCCAGGTTTTGCTCGAGCGCTCCTTTTTGGTCGCCAATCTACCTGTTCAGCGGTTGCAGTCGGACCAAGTCCTGCTGGTTTCCAAGCAGCAGGAGTTAGGAAACCTGGCGGCGGATGTACAGGGGCTTCGTGACGTATTCTCCAAGCTAGGCATCAGTGCGGCACAGGGCGCGATCACTGCCAACTCGACGGATACGTCAGTTGCGACAATCGTTGCGACCGGAACGCCTGGCGAGATCAGCTTCGATCTTGAGGTAACCTCCGCGGCGGCCGCAGCGCAGGAGACGACCTTGGCGAGCGTGGCCGACTCCACGACCGACACCCTGGCAGCTGATGGAATTTTCACGCTCACGGTAGGAACCGAAGTCACCGCGATCGATCTGACTCAACCCGGTTCGGTGAATACCTTGGAAGGGCTTCGCGACCATATCAACTCTTCTGACCTCGGAGTACAGGCCACCATACTGAACACAAGTAGTGACGCGGAGAATCCCGAGTACCACCTGACGCTAACAGCCACCGACACGGGCACAACTACACTCAGTCTGACCGACAGCAGTGTACAGGAGCTACTGACTCAAGTCAATCAAGGCACGGATGCTGTGTTTACAGTGAACGGGGTCGAGGCGACCAACAGAGGCAACACGATTGTCGACTTCGCTCCTGGGCTAACGCTGACCATCGTTGACGCCGGGTCGGTGACGGTGTCAGCCGACCCGAGTATCGCCAGTCTCTCGAGCACCTTGTCGTCCGCGGTGGCGCAGTACAACACCGTCGCCACGCGGGTACGATCTCACATTGGCAAGACTGCGGGAATACTATCGGGCCATAGTCTGATTCGTGAGGCACAATCTACTCTGCGAGAGCTGACGGGGTACCTCGGTGGTGGAGCCATCTACTCGATGGCGGACCTGGGCCTCGAACTCAATGAAGAGGCGGTCTTGACGTTTGATGCCGTCCAGTTCAACACCGCCGCGAACAATGGCTTCGACGATGTCATCGAGTTTCTAGGAGATACGACGACTGGTTTCGCGGGCACTGGCTATCAACGACTTTCTGCCCTGGCAGATCCGGTCACGGGACAAATCGAGACCGCGATCGGATTCTTACAACAGTCCGATAAGACGCTTCAAACGGAAATTGAGGATGCGCAGACACGAGTCGATCTCCTGATCGCCAACCTAGAGCAACGGTTCGCGGCGGCGGACAATCTCCTAGCTGAGCTGGAATCCCAGCAGGACTTGCTAACCCGACTGTTTGAGTATCGTGGCAATAACTTCTAACGAAGAGGGACTCTTGCGACAGCTACACAACCGAAGCCAGGAGCTTCGCGGTGCTCCCAACGCCGAAATCAAGAGGGCTCTGTCGAAGCGCCGCCGAATACTACAACGGTTTGCGGATCAGCAGACGAGTCCGGCAGACTCGACGGATGTCCAAGCCATCCTTGACGCAGGGCACGAAGTACGTACGCGCCTGGTCATCGAAATGGCGCAGATTCGGGCAGAGATACAAGAACTCGAATGCATTCGGAAGGGTTTAGGCCGTTTCATGACGCCACGCAAGCAATCGAACCTGGTAGACGTACGGCTCTAGAACAGGTTGCCAACAAACCTCTGGACCACACTGACGGCTGGCCCGAAGAACTCCCGTAGCATTCCGCCAAGGAACCCACCCGAGGTCCACACGAAGTACCCGACTCCGAGGATTATCGCCGGGACGAGCACAAACCAGAAGGCACTGATTGGCGTATAGGTCTTGCTGGCCATGGTCTCTCCCAGAGTCTAGGGCTAGCGCGAGCGTACCGCAGATCGCCGGTTCTAGTCTCTAGGTAGAGAACCTGAGATTAGGTACCTGGGGTAGCCAGCCACCACTTTGGATGCCTGTTCCGAGAAGATCTTATTGAGATAATTATCATAGTTATCACCTATACCACTATATTTCTTAGTAATTAAGGTGGTATTGTGTCCATCTGACAGCAACAGACTGTCCACACCCGAATTCATGCACGTCAGCGAACCACAAGAGGCGCTAAAAGGTGGTGCGTTCCAAACTGAGGCGCCACAGATTCTATTGATTGGCGGCGACCCGTCCTCAGCTACGTCGGCGTGTGAAATCCTCGAGTCTGAAAGGTACTGCGTGGTCCACCGGACGTCTGGGACGAAGGGCCTGGAGGCCGCGTCGCAGTACCCTCCCGCGCTCGTCATCCTGTATCTGGCGCTCCCCGATAGAGATGGGATCGCAGTGTGCCGGACCATCCACACCCGGTTTTCCAGCGCTATTCTGGTCGTTTCACCATCTCACGACGAGGATAGCCTTGTGGCGATGCTCGACAGCGGCGCGGACGACTATGTCGCGGCACCGGTCCGCCCAGGCGAACTCAAGGCGCGGGTGAGAGCTTTACTGCGGCGAGGGCACGTACCCGCACAGTTCGATGAAATCCTCGTCTTTGGCGGACTCGAAATCAACGTGCCTCGGCGTCGAGTCTCGAAGGATGGAGAACGGAGGCGGTTGACCCGCACCGAGTTCGACATCCTACTATTTCTCGCTCGTCGGAGCGACCGGATCCAGACTCAGGAGGCGATATTAAAGGGTGTCTGGGGTCCACATCATGGAGAATATGTGCAGACATTGCGGGTTCATATCGGCCATATTCGCCGGAAACTTGAGCGAACACCCTCTCGCCCTCAGTACGTGGTGACCGAGCCGGGGGTCGGCTACTACTTCTGCGGCTCGACTCCGGATCAACTCACGTAGGCTGCTTGGTGATAGCTTGAAGCGGTGTCCAAGTTCACCGCGTTAACCGACGAACTATACGAATACCTATGCAGCCATCGCTCTCACGATGATTCTCTGCTCGATGAACTGCGAGAGGAGACCTCTAGACGATTTGGGGAAGCTAGCCGCATGCAGACGGCTCCGGAACAGGGCACGCTGTTACGACTGCTCACCTCGTTGGTAGGCACTCGCCTGGCGGTTGAAGTAGGTGTATTCACAGGGCACAGCTCGATTCAGATCGCTCGTGGGCTTGACGTTGGGGGTCGCCTGCTCTGTTTTGATGTCAGCGCCGAGTACACAGACGTCGCTCGCCGTTACTGGGACAGGTCCGGCCTCACGGAACGCATCAGCCTAACGTTAGGTCCTGCGCTGGAGTCACTCAATTCTTTACCATCTGACACGGTCATCGATTTTGCTTTCATCGACGCGGACAAGACCAACTACATTGCCTACTACGACGCTATCGTCCCGCGGCTGAGACCCAACGGTCTGATTGCCATCGACAACGTGCTGTGGGGTGGCCGCGTCATCGATCGAGACGATCTGTCCGATGATACCGCCGCAATTCGCGCCTTTAACGAGCACATCTTGGGCGACGAGCGCGTCGATTCAGTAATGACCCCGGTGGCCGACGGATTGACGCTAGCTCGCAAGCGGGTATGAGGCCGAGCACGTTGCGTTGGTAGACTCTCAAGAGTGCCGTTTGCAACTATTCTCGAAGCGCTCGATCAGATTCGCGCCGGTCGTATGGTCGTCGTGGTTGACGACGAGGACCGCGAAAACGAAGGTGATCTGACGATCGCCGCGGAACACATCACTCCCGAAGCGATCAACTTCATGGCTACACATGGCCGTGGTTTGATTTGCCTAGCCATGACGCCGGAGCGGCTCGATGAGTTAGAGATCCCGCTGGCAACGCCTCACAACACATCCCAATTCGGAACCGCATTTTGCGAGCCAGTCGATGCCGCGACCGGAGTTACGACAGGCATATCAGCGGCAGATCGGGCGCGGACGATTCAGGTGGCGATCAATCCAGAAAGTCGACGGGCTGATCTGGCTCGACCCGGTCATATCCCTCCGCTACGTGCGCAGCAAGGCGGCGTACTCGTGAGGGCCGGCCAGACCGAGGCCGCAGTCGACATGGCGAGGTTGGCTGGTCTAAAGCCGGGTGGCGTGATCTGCGAAATCATGAGCTCCGACGGCACGATGGCCCGTGTGCCGGAGTTAGTAGAGTTCTGCAAGACGCATAACTTGCTAATGGTCAGTGTTGCCGAGTTGATTCGATACCGATTGGAGACCGAACGTGGCATGGAGCGCTACGCCGAGGGTGAAATTGACACCCGTCACGGTCGTTTCCAAGCGATTGCTTACCGTAGCCTACTGGATGCGGAAACCCATGTCGCGTTGGTCTTGGGTGATCCGACCGAAGGCGACTCGTGCCTCGTGCGCGTGCATGCCAAGAACTTTGTCCGGGACGTATTTGGAACAAGTGGACTGGACTCCCGGGACCTCATCGACGGCGCACTCGCCAAAATTGCGGCTGAAGGACGGGGTGTCTTCGTTTATCTCCACCAGAGCGCTTCTGGTTTCGGGGTCGAATCTGTTCCGGGACAAACTCTCGACCGAATCGTGGTCGACCACCAGAATACGCTGGGACCCACGACGGGTAGGGAGCGAAGCCGATTGCAGTATCGAGCAGGTATCGGTGCGCAGATCCTGTCGGAGTTGGGCCTGACGCGGATTCGTCTACTAACGAATCGACCGCGCAAAGTCGTTGGCCTTGAGGGCTTCGGCATCCACATCGTCGAGCAGACGCCCATAACTGATCAGCCTCCAAAGAATTCGATCTAGTTCGGTAGACGTGACGCCAGTAGCTCGGCAACGTCGACGATCTGAACGTCTTTGCGACCAGCATGACCAGCGGCGTCATCAAGCATGATGGCGCAGTAAGGACAAGCCACGGCCACGGTCTTGGCACCTGTTTTCAGAACCTGATCAAATCGCTGGTGATTGACACGGACCTGCGAGGAGTCACCCGCATCATCCGCGATAAACAGCTGGCCACCGCCCGCACCACAGCAGGCAGTCTCGCTGCGGTTCATCTCCATCTCGGTTAGCGCGACGCCTGCGGACGCGAGCACCCTGCGCGGTTGATTCGTGACGCCTCGTCCGCGAGCTAGATAGCACGGGTCGTGGTAGGTCGTCGTAGTGGAAGCGCCCGGGGTGAGCTGCAGTCGCGAGGTTAGTTGTGCCAACAGTTCGGTGTGGTGGACCACCTCGATACCCGCCGTTTCCCACTCCTCACTCTGTCGATAGTCCACGTCGAACGTCTGACAGCAGTGGGGGTCGCAGGTGACGATCATCTTCGCTCCGGAAGCGAGTATCGTCTCGATCACCTTCTCGGATAGTTCAAAATAGAGGTACTCATTCCCCGCCCTTCGAGCGGGATCACCACAGCACGTTTCGCGCTCCAAAACACCCCAGGACTCTTCGGCGGCAGTGAGAATCTTGCTCATTGCCCGAGCCACATCATTGCCGTGCGTATCATAGCTGCAGCCGCAGCCGAGCCAGAGCAACCAGGTTTGTGAGCCGTCGAAGATGGGGAAATCGCCAGACTCAAGTAACTTGCCTCGCGTCGTCTGGGGCGCGCCCCAGGGGTTGTGGGGTGATCGCTCCATCACACGGAACATCTCGGCGAGCTTGTCACTTTGCGTACGGCCTTCGCTGACGAGTCCGCGGCGTAAGTCGATGATCTTTGCACCGACATGCTCGATGCCAACAGGGCAGGCTTCTTCGCAGGCACCGCACGTCAAGCACTGAAACAGGTCGCCCTCGGATACCCAGGCACGGCCGGAATCGACTTCGTCAGAGGTGCCCGCCACCCGAGAGTCTCGATCGGTCTCCGACGAGAGCAGGCCGCGTTGCATCTGCAGGATCACCTCTTTGGGGTTGAGGGATCCACCAGTCTGATTTGCTGGACAGACGTCCATGCAACGACCACACTCGACGCACGTGTTCACATCGAGAATATCTTTCTTGCCGAGGTCGCCGAAGCTCACCATTCCCAGGTCGTCGTCCTCATCATCATCCTCGCGAAGCGCACGAGTCGGACTGGTCACATCTCCAGCTCGGAAGAACACGTTGAACGGACCGAGAAGCAGGTGCAAATGCTTCGAATTGGGAATCACCCACAGCATCGCGAACAGGGACAGGCTATGGATCCACCAGTTCGCTCTCCATAACTCGGACCCAGGCTCAAATCCGCGCCATCCCGCGCAGTAGGTGAGCATCAGGAGCACGATGAGAGCCGCGACAACGGCGGAGCCCGACGATGGCTTGCCCAAGGACTTGGGTCGCAACACGAAGCGGCGGAAGGCCAATCCAACCATTCCGATGAGCACAAGAACCGCCCAGACAGCGGCGAAACTGCCGTACCAGCTCTGGTTTCCATCGACGTGCTCCAGCCCGGTGAAGGCTTGAGACAGGTGCTCCATACTCACCCAGCCAAACGCGAGAAAACCCCACATCACCATCGCGTGGAGTAGGCCAGCAACCGGCCGACCGCCGATGACTCTTGACTGGAATAGAACTTCTTTGATGACGCGGAAGAGTCGGTCGAGAAGGTGATCGAACGCGAGAGACCCGGGAGCGCCTCGTATCGCCGCGAGACGGCGGGAGACCCGCCAACCAAAGTAGGACAGGCTCGCGACCGCTAAACCAGCAAGCAGAATCGCCTCACCCATCGCCTGGATCATAGCGCAGTCAGCAGACTGTCCAGAAATCGGCACCGGCACGCTTTCGTCTGAGTGGTTTGATCCGCAACTAAGCTGTTCGAAAGTCGACTCCTCCTGGGCGAGCCGCTATTCTGAAGTGCGTTGCTAGGAATCCGTGGTTCTTGTTGGAACTGGGCACTTCCTCAAGACGCCGCAACTCAGCATGACTCTCAAGGAACTAGGATGGAGCGACTTCTTCGCAGAGTTATGGCAGGAGGGGTTCGCTTCTGATAACGTCGTCCCCGGTAGAGTGTTCGAGACTCATCGTGGCTTCTACACCGTCTGGAGCGAGTCGGGGAAGGTAGAGGCTCCCGCTCGGGGGAAGTTGATCCGCGACGCAGCTACGCGCCCTGTCACCGGCGATTGGGTAGCTTTGGAAACTGACCCTCCGACCGTGCGAGGAACGCTCTCTAGGAGGACGCAAGTCGTTCGCAAGGCGCCAGGCGAGGAGACCGCGTCGCAGGTTCTGGCTGCTAACCTCGATACGATCTTCATCGTCGCCGGACTCGATCGCGACTTCAATCCGCGGAGAATCGAGAGGTTCTTGGTCATCGCGTTCGAAAGCGGTGCCCGACCGGTAGTTGTCCTCAACAAGGCGGACGTCTGTCCCGACACTGCCGCGCGTGTGGCCGAGATCGAAGAAATCGCTCACGGGGCTCCGGTATTTCTCACCAGCGCGCACCTCAACCAAGGCATCGACGAACTTCGTTCCCAGCTGAAACCGGGCGACACGGCGGGCTTCATGGGCTCATCTGGCGTCGGCAAGTCGCACCTCATCAACTGCCTGCTCGGTACCGACGAGCGCGCGGTGGGTGCGGTTCGAGAAAGCGACGGGCGAGGACGCCACACGACCGTAGGCCGCGACCTCCTGCTAGCTGACGATGGCTGGCTCCTCATGGACCTTCCTGGAGTACGCGCCGTCGAACCGTGGTCCGCCAAGGGAGTCGATCAAACGTTCACCGACATCGAAGGACTGATCGCTCAGTGCCGTTTTCGAGACTGTTCCCACGGGTCCGAGCCGGGATGCGCCGTAGCCTCGGCATTAGCTGACGGCAGCCTCGACGAAGAGCGCTATGAGAATTACCTCAAGGTCCAGGAAGGCCTGAAGAAACTGATCAAGCGCCAGAAAGAGAAGGAATCGATCGACTCGCAACGGAGCCGCGAAGCCGCCCGCAGAACTCCTCGGCGCAAACGTCGCTAGGGAGTAAATCAATTCCAAAGCAAGAATCGGAGTGTACCGTTCCGCCTATAGCGATACATTGACTCACGTAGGATTCAGCGAACGTCATGGGCACAACAACAGACGCGATGTGGGCGGCGGTAGTCGGGCAGGATGCGAACGCGGATGGCCAGTTCTTTTATTCCGTTCGCACGACCGGTGTCTATTGCCGCCCCTCGTGTGGTGCACGCCGACCACGACGCGACAACGTCGAATTTCATCCAAGTTGCGCGGCCGCCGAAGAGGCGGGCTACCGGCCCTGCAAGCGCTGCCAGCCCCGTGGTAATCCTTTGGCGGTTCGACGCGCCGCTCTAGTCGAGCAAGCCTGCCGCTTGATCGAGGACTCCGATGAGGCACCCACGTTAGCGATGCTGGCTAAATCGGTCGGGCTGAGCCAGCATCATTTTCACCGTGTATTCAAGACCGCGACAGGCGTAACGCCCAAGGCCTACGCAGTGGCTGTCCGTTCGTCTCGGATGCGAGCCAACCTCTCACGCGGAGGCAGCGTAACGGATGCGATCTATCGTGCGGGATTCGGCTCTAGTAGTCGCTTCTATGCGTCGTCTCAAGAGCGATTGGGGATGGCGCCCAGCGAGGTTCGCGGGGGTGGTGGCGATAGACGTATCCGTTTCGCTGTCGGCGATTGTTCATTGGGTACGATTGCCGTCGCCGCCAGTGATATAGGCATCTGCGCCATCTCGCTGGGTGATGAACCTGCAACACTCGTACGCGAACTCCAAGATCAATTTTTCAACGCAGACCTTGTGGGCGATGACCCAGAGTTCGATCGTTGGGTCGCCCAGGTAGTCGGGTTCGTCGAGGCTCCACAGATTGGACTCGATCTTCCGCTCGACATCCGCGGCACGGCCTTTCAGCAGCGTGTCTGGCAGGCTCTCACTAAAATTCCAGTCGGCTCAACAGCAACGTACTCAGAAGTCGCGGCAAGTATCGGAGCCCCAACCGCGTCACGGGCAGTCGCTCAAGCCTGCGCTTCCAACAGGATCGCGGTGGCGATTCCCTGCCACCGAGTCATTCGACAAGACGGATCGCTGTCGGGTTACCGCTGGGGAGTCGAACGGAAGAGCGCGTTGCTCACCAACGAGCGAAATCAGTCGCCCTAGCAGCAAGTCGGCACCAATTTCCACCGTAAGTGGTCGAAACATTCGTGACACAGAACTGTCACCTTCGCTATATTGGATATGCGGGGTGGAGCAGTCTGGTAGCTCGTTGGGCTCATAACCCAAAGGTCGTCGGTTCAAATCCGACTCCCGCAACCATAACCCTTTAAAATTAAGCAACTTGCGAGCCACCTGTTTTGGGGGTTTCCTTTTGTAGCGGTTTTCATAGCGGTTTTAGGTCCAATCGTAGCAGCCCTCATGCCTGCGCGATAGCCAAATCCTACCGCCACCAATGCCGCCGTCCTGGCTCCTTTGCTCTCGACGCGGTTGATGAATCCTTGAAGGTTTGGGCTGTTGACTATCGCGATAGCAAGGATGTCGGCCCACAACTCGGCATCATCCTCCTGATCCTCGACCGGTTTCTGGACACAAGAGCGTCCGAAATCGTTGACGGCGTCCATTAAAGACTGAGCAAGATCGAGCGTGGCGTCAGGGTATTTCTCTCTCGTCTCGCTCACGGTGCCTCCTTCTGGGCTATGAGCGGATCTATTGGGGTCGGGTGAGAGTAGCCGTCTTCGGGTTCGATCCATTCAGCGGAAGACAGGCACCTGGGGCAACTCCAGCCCTCGTCTGGCCTGTTCATCTGGTAGTCGTATTGCTCGTCGGTGAGAACAACGATCCCACAAGATGAACCCGAAACCCCGAGGATGTCGCCCCGGCAGTACACTTGGAATCTTCTTTTCTCGCTCACGGTGTCTCCTTCTGGGCTGCCAGACAGGTATCGCGAGCATCGGCCAGCAGATCAATCAGCTCGTCAGACCCCTCTACCAGCCGTTGTTTGATCCCCCGTATCCAGTTCTCGAAAGCCACTGCACCGAAGCGGACTACCTTCTCCAGCGCCCGGCTATCGGCTAGCAGTTCGCGGAGTTCGTATGCAGTTGGCATTGACGGTAGGTTAGTGAACTCATCACCTATGGGCTCATGGCCCATCAAGGGAATCAGCGACTCGGTTAGTTCTTCCAACTGCTTCCGTCGTTCGTCAGTCATTGCACCGTCACCCCAGCAGAAACCTGAGACATCCACGGAGCAGTCGGGCGGATAGTTCGCTTCTTGTACGGCCCGCGCTTCTTCTTCTGCTTCGGGAATTCACTCTCTTTGGCTTGCCGCCAACCGTCAAACAGGCCAGTGCTGTAGTGCGGTGTGTCATACGTCTTGCCGGGGTGCCCATCGACTTTGATGTGGCGGATGATCGTGGTTCCAATCTCGGGCCTCTCGCCCGCACCGGCAACGTAACTGTCTTCGGTGACTGTCTCAATGACGCCGTACTGTCTTCTGGCGTGACCCCACTCCCCTTTCTGGGCGGGGTGGATCATCTTGAGTCCGGGCTTGTACCCGGCTTCGACCTGCGCTAGTCTGGCCTTCTCCGCGTCGAATTTTCCTTGGGCCTTGCTGACCTTGCGCCAAATAGCCCTCTCGCGGCCCTTGTACGAGTCGCGGATACGAGACGTTGCCGCCGCTATCCCGTCACGTACCTCTGCCTCCAACTCCCAGCCCTCTTTCTGTGCTTCTAGCAGAGCTTCGTCTAGTTCCGACAGCTTCTCGCTCACGGTGTCTCCTTCTGGGCCGCGTACTTCTCCCACAAGCGGTCATCTACAATCGCCAACCCTGCTTCGCATATTTCGACAGTGCTACTGCGCTCCACGTCAAACTCCCCAACACTTCCCCTCTTCAGCCAGTGCCGAATGGCCGCTACGATATCCCGATACCTTCGCTGGCTCGCCTTGACCTTCTCCAGCGCCCGACTCTCGGCTAGTAGTTCGCGGAGTTCGCAGGCGGCTATATATGCCGCCTGTTCACCTTCGTCACCTACGGCTAACGTAATGCGGTGGTCGTCGTCCAGCACAAAGGCCGCAAGGTACCGCTCCAGCTCTCTCCCTCGTTCTTCCGTCATTGCACCGTCTCCGTCTCCCGACTTCCAAAGCTCTCTTCCACCTGCTTTCCAATCTCCCGCAACCGCTTCGGGTCAACGATGTCGTAGCGTCGCAGCATCGAGTCGGTCTTATGCCCACTGATCTGCATGGCGTCGTAAGCTGAGACGCCCGCGCTCATCAGATTGCTCACCGCACAGGCCCGCAGGTCATGGAACCGGAACCCAGCGAGCCCAACAGATAGGGTCGCGGTCTGCCACGCCTTGCTGATGTCCACGACTTGCTTCCCTGCCCTGCCCCGTCGCTCTCGGTGAATGACGTAGTCGCTCTCGACTTCCATGCACGCCTTCAGGGCCTCTTGCATGTCTCCGTAGATCGGAGCTGTGCCGACTCGCTTCTTGCCGTCTTCTTCGATTGGTCGTCGGATGACCATCTCTTCCCAGTCCACCTGATCCCACGCGAGCCCACGGATGACGCCCAGTCTCCAGCCGGTGTGATAGGCGATGACCGCGGCATACCGCTCGGGAGTCCGCAGAGCCTCGATGAGCATCTGGTACTCCTCGTGAGTGATACGTCGGGTGCGGATGTTCTCGACCTTGAGCATCTCCACGAAGGGCGCATGAGCGACCAGCGGAGGCGTGTGGCGCTTGCCAAGGTTTAGTGCTCGCCGCAGCAACTCAAGCTCTCGGTTCACCGACGCTGGACGCGTGGGCCGCCCTGTGCCGTCCTTTAGTATCCGAATCTCATCCAGACGATCCTCAGCGTATCCATCGATTTGTGCTGGCCGCAAGGCCACAACCCGGATCTTGCCAAGCGCTTTACGTAGATGCTTCAGCCTGCTCTTGGTGGCGTCGTACTGCGACGTACCCTTGTGGGACTCCTTGACGAGGTCGAATAGGTCGCTCATCAGGCAGTTCTCTGCCCCGACATTGCGACCCTGCCCTTCCTCGTGTAGAACCTTTCGACGCCAGATCTCGGCAGCCTTGTGCTCGACGTAAGGCGTGGTGACACGCTGTCCGTCCAGATAGAAGAACCACTTCGACCCCGGCGTTTGTCGCTTGAGCCGACCGAATCCACGAGCTTTGGGCATGGCAGCCATTCTACGCCGCCCTCCCCTTCAGCTCCAAATACCGCCTCAACTCATCAGTCGAGACACGCAGCGTCCGAGTCGTTTCACCCAATCCGATGTCCACCGGCTTGAGTTGCCCGGCAGTAATCAGGTGGCGAACGTGCTTTTCGGTACATTCCAGCCGCTCAGAAACGTTCCGTAACGAGAGCACGCGAGGGCCTGCCATGCGATCCAGCACACGGTCTGCTATCGCGTCAATGAAAGGCTCTAGTGCTTTGGTGGGAACGCTCATCGGTGGTTAGGGTTTGCTCTCAATCCTTCTACGCAACTCTCTGAATACAACGACGGCTTGAAGTGGGACGACCCCGTTTCCGCAGAGTCGGAGTCGGTTGATTCGATCGCGGTCCAACCGATAGGCCAACCCATCAGCCATTCCACGAAGTTCGGATTCAACCTCGTACGCCGGGACGAGTTCCGGGTGCTGGTCGAGAATGGCTGGCCAGTCTGGGGAGTTTGGACCTGGCGCGAAGCCTGACTCGGTAGGTCGTCCTCGTAACCCTCGCCCTTGTGGTCCCGCTCTCTCGGTGTCGGCCAGTTCGCCGCATCGTCGGTCAGATTCCGACCGCCCGCCGTCGTCCCGTATCGGCCCACTCGGTTCGGGTTGCCCACTTGGATGTCGTGTGCTTGTGGCGTCGCCCATTCCGAGGCTTGATTCGCCAACTGTATCCCGTGGTCCACCTCCCGCTGGTCGAGCGTCCTCTCGTGGGCGCTCGGCGTTCCCCACTGAGCCGCCTGACTCGGTAGCATCAGGTCGCCCTTGCTGCCCCGTTGGTTCGGCCCGCCCTTCTCGCCGTCCGATGCCCGCGGGGTCTTCCACTGCCTGATCTCTGTTGAGAACTCGTTCCCGTCCGGTCCGTTCCCCGCCTGAAAGCCGTGGGGTGTCGGCCAGTGCCGTGTCTGACTCTCCAGCCCCACGGTTACCTTCCCATTTGGTGTCATGCCGTTGGCCTCTACTGTCTCCTGAGAGACCGAGCGACCGCCGCCGGGCGTCTGGGGAGTGAGCCAGACAGAACCACCGCTCTCTACGATGGCTGGCACCCACGTCCGACGCTCGTAGACAACACCACTCCGCATCCCACCCGCCTTCGGCCAAGTCGGCAAGGATGCTTCCGAAGGCGTCTCGGCTGGAAACAAGTCCAGAGACGTTCTCCAAGCCCAGCATCCATGCTCCCGTCTCGCGAGCCACTCGCCAGATGTCAGGGCAGAGCCATCGTTCGTCTTCGATTCCTTTACGGGCTCCAGCGACACTGACTGGTGGGCAGGGGAATCCCGCCAATACCGCGTCCACGCATCCATGAAACGCACTTGCGTCGAAACGCTCCACATCAGAGAAGATAGGAGCCGCGTCCAGGGCTTCGTCTTGAATCCGCGCTGCCAGGTTTGCGGCCGCATAACCTTCCCGTTCCACGTAAGCGACAGTGACGCTATCGAAGGCTTCACGGAATCCGACATCGAGTCCAGCGGCACCTGAACAGAGCGAAAGCACTCGGAGGGGATTAGCCACACTACGTCGCCCTCCGCTTGAGTTCCAGTTCTTTCTTTGAAGCGCTCATGGTTGGTTAGGGTTTGCGGATCTGGTCTGTCATGTAGCGGCCTGTCACGCCATCGTCGAGGTCCACGTGGTAGTGATTGCGGTGTCCAGCACCCGCATACCAGCGAGTGTCAACATAGATAAGCGTTCCAGGGCGCCCGTCCGTCGCCCAATGCCTGCCCGTGCAAACCTCAACACTGTCTCCCGGCTCTGCTACTAGCTCTGTTGTACGGGTCATTGAGGCATCTCCCCTGACTCGACGTGGCGCCCTTCCTTGCGGGCGATCGATTCGGCCCCAGGGCGTTTGGCGCGGAGCACGGCAATCTCTTCTCTGGTGCGTATCTGCCAGGCCCTCTTACCAAGCTTCACAACCCCCCAGTAGTAGACTTCGCCCAGCGCGGACTTCCACCAGTAGCGCCACTGCGAGTGTTCCGAGTAGGCCCTGGCGTTGTGCTTGATCCTGGCCCTGAAGTCGCGGTCTGCTTCGCGTCGACGCAATTCTGCCCAGGCCGCTGTCGAGCCGACGTAGTACGCCCAGTCATGCGCCGCGCATGGGCCAGTGGTGAACTCGCGGACGGGTGTTGGCCCGCTGCATCCGTCGTGCGTGAACCAGGACGGTACGCCAAGGACTGCCGCGGTTAGGCGTTGCTCGGATTGGATTGAAAGTCTCAAGAAAACATCTCCATCTGCACGTTGACCTTGGCTGTGTGTACACAAGCTCCTCGGCCGCTCCTGGTCTTTCTGCGGTGCTCAGTGGCGATAATTTGTCCGGCGTTGCGCAGCTCCGTGAAGCGAGCGCTGCAGGTCTGATGAGAGATCGGCGGCTCCAGGGCTATCTCGACTTCGTCGCATGTGGCTCCGTGTGCGCCGCACTCGCGGATATAGGCGAGTACCCTCCGCCGCGTGTACGGGAGTTTGTCCTGGATGGACGCCAGTGCATCTCGACTCGTCGCTTGGGTTGCGGCTTTCATACGATGTCCTCTCCGCCGCGAGATATCTCCTCCTCAATAGCGATGTGCAGGCCTATCCAAAACCCCACATCAAGGACCATCCCACGCTCGAGATCCGCCAGCCCTTTGGCTATCTCAGACAGGATTCTCTGCGGTGGAGTTTCGCGCGGAAAGAACTCTATTACGCTGCGCAGCGCGTCGAGAGATTCCCCCGAGGACTGAGTTATTGCGGCCTCGTTGTACTCGTGCGATTCTGGCTGCATGGGAAAACCACCACTCCTAGGTGTTACGCGACGAGTACCCCACTCACTTTTCGATGACCCGGACACGGCGTCTAACCGCTTACCGAGCCGCGCCAGCCGACGCTCTCTATTCCGCTCCGCAAGGCCGCTCAGGCGTCCGTCCAGCCATTGCGCTCCGGGGCTCACGATTGGGCCTCGTCGCCGAGATCAAGACTGTTTTGTTTTGCCATGTCCGTGGCCCATTGCGCGTTCTCTTCTTGATTGCCGTCTTGCTCTGTCTCAGCGGCAGGCCCGTGAGTATCGGGACGCTGGCGGCACGAACAATAGTCAACGGCAGAGTAGTGACCTTTTTTGACTTGGATAAAGCCAGTCCCGTCACACTTGGAACAGGTTGGCGTGTTCGTTTTCGGAGCAGACTGCCGAGCTATATCCCTTATCTGCTTGGGTGTTGGCGATCGATCGCAGTCGTAGATGATGGCCTCTTTTACCTGAGATCCATGAGAAGCCGAGACACACGAATCACAGACAGCATCGATCAGTTCCCTCTTTGCCTCTGGGGCTGATGGGTAAAAGGGTAGTCCCGCGAATGCAGCCACTACCTTTTTGGCATCGGGTCGAGATATCACAGGGCCTCCTCTAGTGGCAAGCGGTTGACCTTACTGCTCATAGCGGCTCCAGCACTTCCAGTTCAGTTCGACCGTTCTCCGGCTCCCAGGACTGGAGATACTCTTTGTCGCGGATAAACTTCTCGGCTCTGGGCAGGTACTTGTAATCCTTCCCGCATCGAGACATCCGCTTGAGTCCAGCCATCAGCTTGTCGTGCTCAGGTTGTCCGCCGATGGCGATGATTTCCGAGTAGGCGTGGCTCAGGGTTGCCGAATGGATTCCAGACTCTTTGATGGGTTCGTAGGCCTTGACAAATTCCTGAAAGGACTCATCCGACCGATAACCGCCTCCGACATCGACATCGACTACGCCTCCGACATCGACTACGACATCGAATACGTGCGCGCGTGACCGTCCACTGTCTGACGAGTGACCGTCACGCGCGGGCGGTCCTGGGTACCTGGAACCGTTTTTAGACCTAGTTCTCTGGCGGAAGTTGTTGATTTGTAAGTACTTCTTCGGGCCAACACTATAACGACTGACAAGCGCTAGCGAGTGACCGTCGTCTGACAGGAGCGTGTCTGTCACCTGTCCGACCTCTGTCAGGCATTTCCCTATTCTCTCGACCGGCCAAGCATCCAAACGGAAGGGGAAACATCGTAATCTGATGATGTCGAGGTCCTCTTCAATCCTTCCGAAGTCGTCGACAATCAGCATTAGATTGACGTAGAGTAGGGCTGCCTCTTCGCTCACAGAGCTGACCGCTCGCGACGACAGCATCCCCTCTCTGACAATACGATTTGGCACCTACCAACCCCTCCCGCCGAGAGCGATGCTATTCTTCAAATTCTTCAACTCGGCCTGTCTGGCAAGGCGGATGTGGATAGGCTCATACGCCTTGAGGCGCATCAGGACAGATGTCCTGTCATCGGCTGGGAAATCCGTGCCAAGAAACCCTAAGAGGTCACGGAAAGGCTGCTCGCAGTCCCTACGCGCTCACTCCTCAAGTCTTTCAACCTCCATGCCCGAGGAACTCTCGATCGCGTCAATCATGGACTTAAAGATATGTGGATTAGCGAGCGCAATCCAGTGTTTTCTCGTCATCTAGCCCATTGGCTACGAAATTACCCGATAAAGCTTGAACTCAAAACAGAACGGATGTACGCTACCGCCATCATTCAATACAGAGAGGTAGTCTTCCATGCACTTCGCTTTCATCCGAAATACTCTCTTGCTGGTCCTTTTAGCTGGCTCGGCATCGCTGTCGGCTCAGATTCCGCCCCGGATGCGAATCTACCACTTCGATGTCAATGTCGGGGACTCGACGCTCATCATCTCCCCAGACGGTCGGGGCGTACTCATCGACTTCGGCACCTTCACGGGTGGTGTCAACAATCGACCTCCGGTTAAAGAATTCCTCGACCAGGCCAAGGCCGATGGCATTCTAACGTCGCTGGATTTCACCATTGCCTCCCACTACGACGCAGACCACATCCGGTGGCTCGACTTCCTGTATGAGAACGGCTGGTACCCAGAGGTGCAGGCGTACGACCGTGGGAACTCGTTGCTACCCAGCTTCGACGTGAACAAGAACTGCGGCTCCAACATCAACATGGTCCAGGCGGAACAACAGTTTCCGTGGGACACGGCAGAGCACTGCGACAAGACGGCATCGTGCCAAACAATCGAGTACCTACTAGCGGCTGAAGCTGGTGGCAAGCGGCAAACGATTACGCCTGGAACGAAGATCGAGCTTGATCACGGCATAGAGATCGTCGCCCTGGTCGTCAACGCACAGGACATCGACGGGCTCACCAAAGAAGTCTATTTCCCCGGTCGTCGCGACGACTGCGCGGCAAACGATCTCTCGATAGGCTTGCTGGTCAAGTTTGGCGACTTCCGCTACCTCACCGCCGGAGACCTTACCGGAGATGCTACCGAGCGGGTAGCCAACATAGAGGAGATGATCCAGGACGACGCCGAAAATGTCGACGTCTACCACGTCAATCATCACGGCTCGCGGACCAGCTCGTCCATCGGGTTCATAGAGGCAATCAGTCCAACGGTCGCGATCGCTTCGGCGGGAAACAGGTTTGGGCATCCCACGAAAGTCGTGGTGGACCAAAGGTTATCCCAAGCCGACCCGCCGCCGGTGTTCTATACGACGAACAAGAATTCAGATACGCGGGCCTGGAATGCGGACGATTCAAAGATTGCGGACCTCGACATGGAAGGTTTCGAGGGGATCATCGAGCTACAGGTCTTTCGCCGTAGCTACCGGGTATTTCTGTGGAAGGATGGCGAGCCACAAAAGCCCGGCGATCGCTATTTCCTTAAGCATCGGGACTGACGCTTGCTGGCCTGACTCGAAGGCGACCGCTGTAGGAAGTAACACGGTGAAACCGGTCAGTTTCCGCTCTGCTGAATGTACGAAATCACACAGAATCGCGTCACTTCCTCGAATTCCGGTGGTCTCAAGGGGTCGATGCAACACTTCACCGAGGAAGGAGAAGTGATGCAGCAGAAGAAGAAGAAGCAGAAGCGGAAGCGGCGAGCCTACACGGCAGCAGATCTGGCTGAGTTGTGGGATCGCTGGAAACGAGGGGAGTCATCGAAGACGATCGCCCGGGTGATGGGCAGAGGAGCGTCGGTATACACGGTGCTGTTGCGCTGTGGCGGTATCCGCCCGCGAGTACACTGCCGCTCGCCTCAAGCGCTGACTCTAGCCGAACGCGAGGAGGTCTCCCGAGGCCTTGTCTGTGGGCAGTCGCTGCGGTCCATCGCCCAGAGGTTAACCCGGGCGGCATCGACGGTGAGCCGAGAGATCCGCCGTAACGGAGGCCCGGTTCGTTACCGGGCCTCGGAGGCGGACGGGCAGGCCTGGAGGCGGACACGACGCCCGAAGCGGTGTCGACTGGTACGCTGTCCCCAGCTACGCCAGCTGGTCGAACAGAAGCTGCGCGAGGACTGGTCTCCGCAACAGATCGCTGGCTGGCTGAAGCGAACCTATCCGGGGAATGAGTCTAATCAGGTGTCACACGAAACGATCTATCGCAGTCTTTTCATCCAAGCCCGTGGGGCTTTGAAGAAAGAACTGACCCTGTGTCTGCGTTCCAAGCGCACGATTCGCCGCTCCCCGCAGGCCAGCCGCAAGGGCCGTGGCGGCGGACAGATTCGAGATCTGATCTCGATTAGTGAACGCCCGGCCTCGGTCGAAGACCGGGCCGTACCCGGTCACTGGGAAGGGGATCTTCTAGCCGGATCGAACAACACCTACATCGTCACCCTGGTCGAACGTCACACCCGTTATGTGATGTTGGTGAAGGTCTCCGGCAAGGACACCGCAACCGTCGTCTCGGCGCTGATCGAGCACGCCCGGCAATTGCCGGGCGTGCTCTACAAGTCGCTGACTTGGGACCGCGGGCTGGAGATGGCCGACCACAAACGCTTCACCCTAGCGACGGACATCGACGTGTACTTCTGCGATCCGCAGAGCCCCTGGCAACGCGGATCGAACGAGAACACGAACGGTCTGTTGAGACAGTACTTCCCCAAGGGAACCGACTTATCCGTACACTCACAAGAGCACCTGGACAGGATCGCTCGCAGGCTGAACGAGAGGCCACGCAAGACGCTGGAGTTTGAAACTCCAGCAGAACGTTTTGACGCTTGTGTTGCGTTGACCGCTTGAGCCGACACCCAATATAGGAAGTTACTCATCGCCGCTCCTGGCAGCCCTTTCAGCGATCGCATAGCGCTACAATTGCCGCGTCATGGTCGGTCGGACCATATTGCACTACCGCGTCGTCGAGAAGCTCGGTGAGGGCGGCATGGGTGTCGTCTACAAGGCTGAGGACACTCAGCTCCGCCGGACCGTTGCGTTGAAGTTTCTGTCCCGAGAAACACTCGGAGAAGACGAGGTCAAAGAGCGGCTGATCCGCGAAGCCCAAGCCGCCGCCTCTTTGGACCATCCCAACATCTGCCAGGTCTTCGGCATCCATGAAGAAGACGGCGAGACCTTCATCGCCATGGCCTACGTCGATGGGCCCTCGCTGGCGGAAAAGATCAAGGAACGTCCGCTGCCGCTGGATGAATCGCTCTCGATCGCCGCCCAGATCGCCGAAGGGTTAAACGAAGCTCACGAGCAGGGAGTCGTCCACCGCGACGTCAAGCCGCACAACGTCATGCTGACCTCAAAAGGTCAGGTGAAGATCATGGACTTCGGTCTGGCCTCGCTAGCAGGCAGATCGAAGCTCACCAAAAGTGGCACGACGCTTGGCACGCCTGCCTACATGTCGCCCGAGCAACTCGAAGGAAAGAAAGTCGATCGGAGAGCGGACGTCTGGGCACTGGGCTGCGTGCTGTACGAGATGCTCACGCAGAAGACTCCGTTTGAGGCGGATTACGAACAGGCAATTGGCTACGGCATTCTCAACGAGGACCCCGAGCCGGTGACGGCTTTGCGGAGGGGCCTGCCGCCGAAAGTAGACGATCTATTAGCGAAGGCACTGGCGAAGGATCGAGACGAGCGCTACCAGCACGCGGACGAACTGCTAGCGGACTTGCGCGTACTCCAGAAGCGGAGTAGCGGGGCGCGGAAGACACCCTCGGATCGGTCGTCGATCGCGGCAACGACCGGCCAGGCGGTGGGTGCTATCGATGCGCTGCCGCCTGATTCGGTAGTCGTACGCCGGAGCAGCCAGCGAATCGAGCGAGCCGTGGCTGTAGTACTCGGTATCGCTTTCTTCGGCCTGCTGGCGATCCACTTCACCGAGTCTCCACCCGAGCAGACTGTAACCCGCTTCTCGTTCGCTCCAGAAGGCCTTGCTGAGGCACGCATCTCCCCGGACGGCAAGTACATCCTGTATGCCGCTCAGACAGACGGTGAATCCAGCCTTTGGCTGCGATCGCTCAGCGACGAGTCCGCGCGTGAATTGCCGGGGACGGAAGGAGCGATCGCCGGCTTCTGGTCGCCCGACAGCGCGTGGATCGGCTTCGGTACAGCCACTGAACTCAAAAGAGTCTCGATCGACGGCGGCAGCCCGATCACGCTCTGTGAGCTACAGACCACCGGCTTCTTCGCTTTCCTAGGTGGCACGTGGAGCCCCGACGATGAGCGCATCGTGTTTTCCTCGGGCCTACAGATGTATGAGATCGCCGCGCGTGGCGGACAGCCGCAATTGCTGTTCGACTCCAGCGAGAGTCCTCGGCCTTTCGCCTTCTTCCCTCACTTCTTGCCGACCGGCAGCGGACCTGCGGCGCTTGTCTATACGGCGGCGGCAATCTCCGTCGATCGCTGGGTGGCGGTGTTGAATTTGGAGACTGGCGAGCGTCGCGAACTCGGGCCCGGCAGTCGGCCGGTCTACTCTACGGATGGTTACTTGATCCACGATGCCACCGACATTAACGATCGCGGACTGTGGGCCTGGCCTTTTTCTCTTGCGACCCTGGAGCCAACCGAGGACGCGTTCCCGATCAGCACAGCCGGTTCAGTCGCCACCCTCTCGCGAGACGGTACGCTGGTGTATCTCGACCAGGTCGGAGGCAGTTCGACCAGGACGCTCGTCTGGCGCGACCGCACCGGAGAATTGCTGGAGACGGTTGGCCAGCCGCAGAACATGGCGCAGCTCGCCCTCTCGCCCGACGGCCAACGGGTCGCGGTGAGATCGAACGAGAGTAGCGACAATGACATCTGGGTCCACGATCTGATCCGCTCCACCAAGACGCGGCTGACGTTTGAAGACGTGACCGAGTCCGATCCGGCGTGGTCCCCCTCGGGTCGAGAGATCGCCTACCGGCGCAATGACCCGGGGCCGGGAGGCACTCTGATGCGAAAGAGCGCGGACGGTACGGGTGAGGCTGTCGTTCTGGTCGAGTCGGAAAGCAACCTCCGCTGGCCGGACTGGTCTCACGATGGCCGCTATCTGGTCTATACCGAGAGCAACAGCGAGACTCAGCGGGATATCCGCTATGTCGAGCTGGGGAGCGACGGCGCTGCTTCAGAACCGGTGACGTTTCTCAGCACGCCAGCCAATGAGGACCGACCCCAGCTTTCGCCTGACGGGAGATTTCTGGCTTATACCTCCGATGAATCGGGCCGTGCAGAGATCTACGTGCAGCCGTTTCCCAACGGCGCTGGCATGTGGCAGGTGTCGGTCAATGGCGGATTCCGGCCGCGCTGGAGCAGCGACGGCAGCGAGTTGTTCTACGTGGAGGGCTTAACGCTGATGGCCGTTTCTGTCTCGACCGAACAAGGCTTCACCCTGGGGCAGCCCCAGATGCTCTTTGCATCGCCCGACTTGGACTTGGTCAACGGCAGTCGCAGTTACGACGTCTCCGCCGACGGCCAGCGATTTCTGACGATCGCGCCTGTTGGAGACGACGAAGAGGACGCGGCGCCCAAGATCCGCATCGTCCAGAACTGGTACGAAGAGTTCCGGGACCGCGAGCGGTAGGAGCTACCAGAATCTCAGCCTCGAATCGGCCCACGCCGAGTAGCTTCCTATAAGTCCTGCCGGCTCAACCGGTCAACGCAACACTAGGGCTAAGTCGTTCAACAGAAATGTCTTAGCGATGAGAGCGGCAAGGGGCTTGCCTACAAGCGAAAGCCACTAATCGCAATCGCGTAACTCTTTACATTGCAATAACATGCATACGAGAGCGAGGCGCCCTCGTCTCTTCTCCTTTGCTTTCATTGGCTTACGCTTCACGTTCTCCCTTCGCGCCGGGTGTTGCGTCGACCGCTTGAGACCACCCCGAATGTAGGCAATGACCCCTCGAAACGGTCGTTCTGACCCTCTGAGAGAGTCCAGGGCTTCTATGGGACGACCGAGCACTGCTGAGAACGCCGCCCCGCGCCACCCAACTGGTGCCAGCCCAGGCCCCACATCAGTTTTGGGGCCCACAGGGCACAAGGGGATGTTTAGACTTCTCCGCACAAGGATGGGGCCATGCCCCGGCCCGCCTCATTTGGGTCGGACGGACGGCTCGCGGCTGGAGAGTTTCGGCGAAGCTGACCGCAGCCTCGGCTTTCGGCGGGCGGCGACCCGGTAGCCCGAATCCAGCAAGCAACGCCAGCAATAACGCTGTCTCGACCAGAATCACGAACGCTTCGCGTAGGAGCTTGCGCGGCATGGCGGCCTCCTATTCAGACGCTGCTTTGGGCGACGGTAGGAAGTTTTCGGTGTTGAAGATGCGGGTGTCGCTTGAGCCCGCTTTGTAGAAGACTCTCTTGCCGTCGGGGTGGGGCTGAGTTGCCTGAGCCCGACGGCTGCGAGCTCGGTCTTGCGGGTCTCGCTGCCGTCGAGGGGAACGATCCAGATCTCGGACTGATCACCTTCTGTAAGCCTTAGCAGCAAAGCGGAACCATCGGGCGTCCAGGCGATGTCTTGTATCCCGCGCCCCCTGGTGTTCTCGAAGACCGTCCGGGGTTCGCCGCCGTCTATCGGCATCACCTGGATCCGTTTCCATTCTTCTTGCCAGGCGACGAGGTCGCGCTGCGGAGACACCGCCACGCGCCTCATCCACCCCTTGTGGGAGAGATAGACCTGCCGAGGCTGGACTTGACCGGGCTCCAGCCGCATCAGGGTGTCTACGCGAGCGCCGTTCCGAGTTTCGCGGCGCGCAAAAAGCAGATCCCGCCCTCCGCTCGTCCAAAAGATCGGTTGCGGGGAATCGATATCGAGGAGCTTGCGCGTCGTCCGCGCCTCGACGTCCGCCTCGTAGTAACCCCAGCGGCCCCGGTCGTTTGTAGCCGGGAAGGCAAGGCGACGACCGTCCGGCGACCAGTCCAGATCCCAAAAGAAGTAGAGCGAGAGACCCTTCGTGCGGATTTCAAAATCGTCACCCCAACCGAGATTGTGGACCATCAGCTTGGGCGGGGAACCGCGAGTGTAGAGCGAGGCACCCGGCGAGGCGAAATAGGCCAGACGTGTGCCGTCGGGCGACACCCAGGGCCCGGCATTCGAGCCTTGGTAGAGCGTGTCGATGAGCCGCGGTTCGGCGAGCAACTTGCCCGTATCGAGATCGATTTCCACCTGGTAGAGGTCTTGGCTCCCCAACTCGCGCGCGTAGACGAGGGCCCCGTCCGAAAGCACGCCCAACGGAGATACCGGGCCAAGGTCGCGCATTAAGATCTCGGGTTGCCCGCTGCCCAAGGGGAGCTGCCAAAGACCGTAGGAGCCGGTACGATTGCTGTTAAAGAGCACGGACTTTGAGTCGGGTGTAAAGCCGAGCGCAACGTCGTTCGCGCGATGCGTGGTCAGCTTCTTCGCCTCACTGCCGTCGGAGGCCAGGAGAAAGATGTCGCGGGAACCGGCTCCGTCGCTCGCGGGAACGTCATAGGCGATCCAGCGCGAGTCGGGCGACAGTTTCGGACCGGATGCAGTCCTGTCGAGGGACTGGATTATCTCAAGATCTCCCGAGGCGATGTCCACGAAACCGAATCCCATGCTCCAATCCTTGCGTCGAATCCAAACCAACAGGCGATCGTCGTTTGTCCAGCCGGTAGGGTAGATGCTCGGGATCTCTGGATTACGGTATACGGTTCGCCAAGCCGGGTTGTCGCCGAACGCGTCGATGACTCGGAGCTCGTAGCCACGCTCACCGTCGTACTGGACGTTCCAGCTATAGGCGATCCTCTGACCGTCGGGAGAAAACAGCGAGCTTTCCGCCTCGCCGATCGGAGCGTCGTCCCAACTGGGCTTGTCGCCGAGGCGTCGGTATTCGCCGGTCTCGAGGTCGCGAATACCGATGTCACCGGACCCGACCCAATCCGTTTCGGAGAGATAGCGACCGTCGGGCGAGACCGAGCCGAGCGTGTCACAGTCGGCGCAGAGTTCGACGGTGCGGATGCCGGCGGCGGCGCCAGCTTCGGCCACGGGGTCTAGGCCGGTGACGCGGAGCATCCAGATGAACGCAACCAGAAGAGGAACGGCCGCAGCAGCAGACCACGCCCAGCCGCGAGCCGAGACCGGAGCGTCGGCGGGTCGATCGACCGCGGACGGACGGGCGGCGCGCCACGCTGCGATCTCGCTCGGGAAGGCATAGACGCTGGCACCCTTGCCGGAGCCGTGGCGTCGGACGGGTAGGCCATTCTCTTTTTCCCAGCGGCGGGCGGTCCGGACGTCGCGCTCAAGGTAGGCGGCGATCTCTTTCCAGCTTTGGAGGGGCTTCTCGACGGGGTCGTTGGGGGAGCCGGTTTGCGGTGCGGTCATGGCGCTAAGACTAGACGCTGGAATGCGTTCGCACAAGAGGCAACTGCGGTCGCAGGCTAGCATGTCCCCTTTTGCCCTTCTGGGAGGCTGAAATCACCGTTTTCGGCGCTGGGACGGCGCCCGTGGTCTGCGTAAACGGTAGCTGTCGCGAACAACCGTTGTGTTGAGTAGCGATTCTGTTGGCTCGCAAGGCGCTGAATCGGCTCGCCCACAGCCTTCGGAAGCAGCCGAGACGCTCGCACACAAGGGCGATAGGTGGTGAGAAAGCTCGTTTCCAGCCCCCAATCGTCCCGTTTTCGCCCTAAGCCCTGGAAAATCGGACCCTCAAAGGCCGCAGGAGTCGTTGCCGAGGGTCGCCTCGACCTCGAGAACCTGGGTTGTCAGGCGGTCCAGATACGCGCAAAGTGAATAGATGTCTCACGAACGGTTTACTCGCTACGTCTTGCGCTGCCACCATCCCTGTTGAGTAACTTCCTACAAGTCCGGTGGTCTCAAGCGGTCGACGCAACACCCGTCGCGAAGGGAGAACGTGACGCGTAAGCGGAAGAAAGCAAAGGGGAAGAGACGAGGGCGCCTCGCTCTCGTATGCATGTCATTGCAGTGCAACGAGTTACGCAATTGCGATTAGTGGCTTCCGCTGGTCGGCAAGCCCCTTGCCGCTCTCACCGCTAAGACATTTCTGTTGAACGACTTAGCCCTAGTGTTGCGTTGACCGGTTGAGCCGGCACCCAATATAGGAAGTTACTCTCAGCCCTTCCTGGCGGCCATTTCAGTGGCCCGGTAGAGCTACAATTCACGCAGATTGGGCGCGGATCATGGTCGGCCGAACCATAAGCCTCTATAAGATCGTCAAGAAGCTCGAACGGCCGGTGGTGCTGAAGTTCCCGGTGGCGCATCTACTCAACGACGACGATGCTGTCGAGGACTATCCGTGAACGGTGCCTGATAGAACCGTTGGGGCCCGGCGGTTCATTGGTCTAGAGTTTGGTTCGCTATTGATCGGGGAGAATCGATGGGTATCTTACGAGTTGGCATCTTGTTGTTCGTCGTTTGCATCGCAACGACGTTCTCGGCCACGGCTGCCGTTATCACTTTGGAGAATGGCGACCGTGTCACCGGCGAAGTGATTGAGTCCAACGACTCTACGCTACGAGTTGATACCGTGTTTCTCGGCGAAGTCGAGATTTCATGGGAGTCGGTGGTGAGCATCGAGTCCGACGAGGCGCTCCATGTCTCCTCAACCGACGGGCAAGTCCTGGTAGGTCCAGTCGCGACGGAAGGCGACACCTTTGAGGTAGCCACGGCCAACTCCGGCACCGTCAGCGTTCCGAAGAGCGAGGTCGCTTATGTGCGGAACGAAACCACCCAACTGGCCTATGAAGCGGAAGTCGAACGCCTAGAAAACCCGAAACTGACCGACTTCTGGAAGGGCTTCTTTGACGCCAATATGGCCCTCGCCAGAGGCAATTCAGAGATTCTGACCATCGCGAACGCGGCGGCGGCTACGCGTACGACCAATCGAGACACGATTAAGATCTACTTCAATTCGCTCTTCGCCCAGAACGCGACGACCGGCGAAACCATCACTACAGCGAATGTGATTCGAGGCGGTACGCGCTACGAACTCAACCTCAGCGACAACCTGTTTACGTTCGGTTTCGTCGACCTTGAGTACGACGAATTCCAAAGCCTCGACTTGCGGAACGTCATCGGCGGCGGCTTGGGTTACAAGGTGATCAAGAACGAGAGGACAACGTTCGACCTCTTCGGCGGTGCCACCTTCAATCAAGAATTCTTTAACAACGATGTCACTCGCCGATCGGCCGAAGTCATAGTCGGGGAGGAATTCACGTTCCGACTCAACGGTCGTACTTCATTCGATGAGCGATTCGCGTTCTACCCGAACATGACAGACATCGGCGAGCATCGCCTGCAGTTCGATGCTTCGCTCGTCACCGATGTCTTCAAGTGGATGGCTTGGAACGTGACGTTTAGCGATCGCTTCTTGAGCAACCCGGTCAACGGTCGACTCAAGAACGACATCGTGCTCACAACCGGCGTACGACTGGTCTTCGGCGAAGAGAAGCTGCGCTAACGACGTTTGCCCTGACGGGTGGCCACGATCACGCAATACCGACGGTTGTAGCCCACCAGCGAGACCCGCAGCACTGTCTCGGGCGTCGTCCGTCAGCACCTTGCTCGTCAAGCAGTAGAATCCCGGTGGCAGTGAAAGCGTTCGTCAATGAGCCGACGCAGAATTTCGTCCCAGGTTGGTTCGTCGAATCATTTTCTTTGTGGGCGGCTCCATGTCTGCACTTTGCCTACTACAACTTCTGCCGGATTCACCAAAGCCTGAGGGTCACTCCCGCTCTGGAACCGGGCGTCACTGATCGAGTTGGGAGTCCACGAAACCTGCTCAAGTTTACTCGATAGGGCTCGGCGAGGTTAGGCATGGCTTTGGGCCTGGCGCGGCAAGGCTGGCAACGCCGGAGAGACGCCCTGGGGCGTTTGCTTTCTAAGTCTTCTAGCGCTGAGATCCTTGCGCGGGCGTCTCTACATAGCGGTGCCTGAAGAGCGCCACGAAGTTGCGGCGGCGCTCAGAGGCCCGGACGAACTCCCCTTTTTCCGGGCCTCGTCCTTAGCAATCAGCCTTTAAGACACCACCGTTTGCGCTAGACGTCTGAGTGTAGTAACTTCTTTTGTGAGTTCGGGTTGCGGGCTTATTAGGGGGATTCTGTGAAAATCGTAGCTAATCTCATGGTCTGCCTGGCGGCCTGCGCCGGGCTAGCCGCGGCACAGGATGAGACATTCGCGGCCTACGTCGACTCTGACGTGTGCGCCCGTCTCATGCTCGGGCCGATCACCGAAGAGCGAGTCACCTGCAGTCAGGACACCGCGAAAGAGGGGTCGGAGCCCGTTCTCGTCCGGCTAACTGACAACGCCGTGCTCGCAGTAAACAAGCATAAGATGGTGAAGCCTTATGTTGGCCAATTCGTCCAGGCAACAGGCGAATCCAAGCTCAAGACAGGAAGGATCAAGCTGGTGTCCGCTGAGCCGGTGGGAAAGACTGAGCTGGTCGAGAGCATGCCAGGCAACCGGTTGCTTGATGTACGCGATTTTCGTGCCGAAGCAGGGCTGTACAACCAAGTTCGTCACGAGCTGGCGATGATGCCGTACATCACGGAGTACGACTTCATCTCCTTCACGATGATGGGCAATGACGTAATCCTCAGCGGTTGGACTACACGCCCCAACAATCGCAGCCAAGCTTACAAGCGAGTGAAGGCCATCGAGGGCGTCGGTGAAATCACGAACAACATCAGTGTGTTGCCGGTAAGTTCAGGTGATCGACGGATCGCGTCCGAGGCTCGCGTGCGACTGCAGCGGGTGCTTCCCCGGTATTTCTGGGGAAGCGGTTCTAGCATCAGGATTATAGTGAACCGGGGAAACATCATCTTGCTTGGCGTTGTGGACCGAACGGGTGACTCCGACATAGCCTACACCCAGTGCCGCAGCATCCCTCGCTCGTTTAGCGTTTTCAACCTGCTCCGGGTAGAAGGATCTGGTGGTGAATAGATGAGCTTCGATATCTATGGACCCCAGTCCGTTTCCAAGGAGATCACGATGGATAGAAAGGATCATATGACGCCAAGACCTCACGTTTCAGTGGCGGTTGCTACGCTGTTGCTGATGAGTGCTGTCGGGTGTGGAGAGGCACCTGAATCTGAGTCCGGCCTCAATCGAATTCCGCCCGGTCAGGAGTTTTCCGGTTTCTTGGGTGACTATTCCGAGCTGACCCCGAATCCAAACCTGGACAGCGAAGCCCTCACGTACACAAACCCTGACGAGATGAAGGGCCTGCAACGGTATGTCGCGATGATCATCGACCCGGTTGAGATCTATGTCGTGAGCGACGCGGACGAGTCGTTGATCCCAGTACGTAGCCGCGAAGCAGTGGCAAACTATTTCCACCATGCGTTGGTTGGCGCTATTTCCGATGTATACCCGGTGGTGGATACGCCAGGTCCTTTGGTGCTCCGGCTCCGTTCCGCCGTCGTAGGCGTCGACGCTGGCGGAACGGTCGTTCGCATTGAGGAGCCCTTTGAAACCGACACTCCCTTCTCTGTGGCGATCGTTGTTGACGAGGTGGTCGTTGAGATGGAACTGGTCGACTCTGAGACAGGCGAAAGAATCGCTGCGGCGGTTGATCGCACCAACCTGGGCGAAGGCGCCGAGGTCGGCTCGTCCAATTTCTCTCGGGATGAGCGTTTCAGTGAGGCTAAGCTAGCCTTTGACGGTTGGGCCGCGGACATTCGCGATTTTCTTGACTCCGAACACGAGCTATCGGATGAAGATGTGGAACGGGCGAGCGGTGTCTACCCCGCATACTCTCGTTAGCAATATCTAGCGAGCGCGAGGTTCCAGTTACTACGGTCGTCTGTTGGAACCGGAAACCGGTCTCAAGTGGGGGTGTGTCACGGGGTTGGTTCTTCTGGCCACGGTGATGGCGGGGCATGCCTGCGCCCCCAACGATTCTCACTGGTAGCTGAGGAAGCCGGTCATGGATATCTTGACCAGCCTCAACAAGAATGAGGAGAGGTGTCCCAACATCGGACCAGACCAGGTTTTCCGCGGCTACGACTGACAACCACCCAACCGGACTGGTACTCGAATAGCAAGAACCGTGCCGAGATGGAATGTTCTGTACGAGACCACCGCTCATTTTAGTTTCGACTCCATTGAGGTCAGCGCACACGCCAGCATCTTTCCGAGCATCTGGACCTCCTAGGACATCTATTCTGGAGCAGTAGCCTGTACGGCAACTTCGACAGCTGCCCGTCGGCTAAAGTATCCGGGAGTGAGTTCGGCGCAAACACGACGATTGGATAGAGTTTCTGATATGCGAATTCCGAGATCGGACACCTCAAAATTCTCGATAAACCTGTTCAGGCGATTCGCCATGGCGAGGTGTCTTCAACATGTGGCCTTGATCGTCGGCCTGACGGGAGTTCCAAGTGCGGTGTGGGCTCAGGTTGTCGTTAGCGACCTCGATCGGCTCACGACGCCGCGCTCAGGAATCGCATGTCCGTCACCGGATCACTATTCGCCATTGCGGCCTGACCCGCCCGGCACGGCAACTACCGTGGGAATTGGTATCTTCCTCAACGATATCTCGGACCTCAATGACCTAGACCAGACTTTAGATGCGGACGTCTGGGTCGTAGTACGTTGGCGCGACACGCGGCTGGCTGATGCGACTCGAGGTGACAATGCAGCCGAATGTCCGCCGCCAGAGGGCGGGTTGTGGATGCCAGCGATCGAACCAGAGAATCTTGATGGCTTACGGCGTATATTTCATGCGATCGAGACAGCAGTTCTACCAACCGCGCTTCGTTGTGGACGGCCGAGGAGTGGTCACCTATGCGCGTCGGCTGATGGTCACCGTCTCGTATCCTCTCGATCTGCACGATTTTCCGTTTGACCGGCATCGCTGGAAGTTCACGCTCTGGCCTGTATTCTCCCGGTCGGATGAGATGGTTTTTCATGCCCTGGAGAGATTCAACGGAATGAATGACCGGCTATCCATCCAAGGTTGGCGTGTCGGAGCTCCGGACCCGAAGGCCAGTCTGTCATCAAGGATCGCCCGTCCAGGCGAATTCGCCCGTTTTGACTTGGTGATTCCTCTGGAACGGGAGTCGTCCTACTACGCCTGGAAACTTGGCATGCCACTCACTCTAATCGTCTTGATGGCTTACGGCGTATATTTCATCCCGACGGAGAAGGTCCAGCAGCAGATCGGATTGAGCATGACGTCGATGTTGACGTTTATCGCCTACATGCTTGCGCTCGGCGGCGGACTGCCCAAGATCTCGTACCTTACACGGGCGGACATGTTCTTTGTCGGCTCGGCTTTTCTCGTGTTCTTGGGGCTCGTCAAGGCGATTGCCACGACTTACCTCTCGTCGGATGAACAAAATTTGACCGTTGAGCGATTCGACAGAGTAGGCAGGTGAACAGACCGGGCGGAAGGGTAACAGGTTAGACCGGGCGGATAGGTAACACCATGGCGAGATGCCATGGAAGGAGACCTATCCGATGGAAGAACGCAAGAGATTCATTGAAGACTGGCTGCGAGCGGGGGCGGCGACGAACGTGGCGGCGCTGTGTCGACTCTACGGGATCAGCCGCAGGACCGGATACAAGTGGTTAGAACGCTTCCGTCAAGGCGGTTGGCCAGAGCTGGAAGACCGCTCGCACGCGGCACACCGTCAGCCCGGTCGGATACCCGAGTCGGTCGAGCGACGAGTGATAGAAGCGCGTCGGCAGCATCCGAGTTGGGGGCCGAAGAAGCTCAGGGCCTGGCTGGAGTCGAAAGAGTCACAGACAAGCTGGCCAGCGGCGTCGACGATCGGCGACGCGCTGAAGCGAGCCGGACTCGTTCGCGGGCGCAAGCGGATGCGGCGACTGGCCGAAGCGGCACCCAGTCCGTTGCGCGAACCCGAAGCGCCCAACGACCTCTGGACGATCGACTACAAGGGGCAGTTTCGCACCGGCGACGGCGTGCTGTGTTATCCGCTAACGGTCGTCGACGGATATAGTCGTTTCCTGCTCAACTGCACCGCACACGTGGGCACATCCTACGCCGAGGCCCGCCGAGGCTTGGAGCGGTTGTTTCTGGAGCGCGGGCTGCCACGAAGGATACGCTCAGACAACGGTTCGCCGTTCGCCTCCATCGGCACCGGACGCTTGAGCCGGTTGAACGTCTGGTGGCTGAAGCTGGGCATTGCGGTGGAGCGCATCGAGCCGGGCAAGCCGCAGCAGAACGGTCGCCACGAGCGGCTACACCGCACGCTCAAAGCCGAGACAGTGAGACCTCCGGCTGGCGATCGTCGCCGACAGCAGCGCCGCTTCGACCTCTTTCGTCATGAATACAACCAAGAACGTCCGCATGAAGCGTTGAGACAGCGGCCCCCGGCGGCGTTCTATGCACCAGCAACACGCGCCTATCCCAGCGAGCTTGCTGATCTGGATTACCCGGGGCACTGGGAGCGCCGACGAGTGCGCCACGACGGACGCATCAAGTTCCTCGGCGAGAAGTACTTCCTGAGTGAAGCGTTGGCTCGCGAGTTGGTCGGGCTAGTCGAAGTGGACGAAGCCATTTGGCAGATCTGGTTCGGTCCGGTGGAACTCGCCTTGTTCGACGCCGCCAACCGCGTACTGTGGCCGCTCGGCTCGGCAGTCAGTGGCCCCCGCGGGGGCCACTGACCACCGCCTATACTGTTACCCATCCGTCCGGTTTAGAGTGTTACCTATCAGACCGGTCGTTCGGCGCCGCCGCTTGTCTGACCACCACGTCAGCAGCCCAGCAGGTGTCACCATTGCCATTCGTCCGAGTTGCGTGCCCCGACCGCACCCAAGAACCCCCACTTGAGATTGTCGGGCACGTCACTAAACTGAACTTCCGATTTCGTAGTTGTCTGACCACCGACGCCAGCAGCCCAGAGGTAGGGCGTCACCGTGAAGCCATTCGTCCGAGTTGTTGGCCTGGGCGACCGCCGGTTTAGCGGCAAAGAAGCCTAGGGTGAAACAACAGAGCGCCGTCACAGCAATGTTATTGAGGCGGGGGAATCGGTGAGATCACAAGCTGTTTAATAGACACAGAGGTCGATCCTTTTGATAATCGTCAACGTAGTGCTGCTGCGAGTTATCGACAGTGGTTGCCGCTTACAGTGGGCGGACGTTCAGTACGGCCTAATCTACTTCGATTCCTTTTGTACCATCGTCATCGCTTGCTGTCCAAACACTCCGCGCCGACAGCGCAGTCGGCACTGGTTTATCGACGTGCCTGGCTCGGTTAATTTGCTTCCGACCCGATGGTACTGGCGCGATGTGGAACTCAGGCTATCGCGGGTGGGTGCCCAATCCCGACCCACACCGACGTCTTGAGAACCGGCAATAGGCGATCCCAAACCTCGGCCCGCTGGGCCTCGCTGTAGCCTCGCGGCACTTTTTCTTTCCTCTGCTTCTTCCGCATCCACTTCTCCTTTCTAGGTGAAGTGTTGCATCGACCGTTTGAGACCACCATGGATTTCGCGTAACTTTGTACCCAGTCATCGACTGGTATTAGTCTTGAGATCGTAGTGGACTTGCTGAGCGAGCTTATTCAGGGTCGGACCGCCTCGGACAGGAGGGTCGGACGTGACAGCAGCGCCGAAACCGTTGCTCCGGGGTCGTGGCTTGGCTATGCTGAGCGTGGTGGGGATGGCCGATATAGCGATTCTGGCCTAACGGTTTGCTTCATGAGGGGACTATTGCGATTGGCTTCGGTAGTGCTGCTGTGTTCACTGGCCATCGTTGCTGTCCACGCCGAGGAATCGACCGTTCTCCCTGCCGCGTCGGAACCGGCGCAGCCTGCAACTGACGCAGGCGAGGCCGGTGCCGCAACGCCAACCGTTGACATCCAAGGCCTGTTCATTCTGCCGAACGAGCAAGACCCCAACGCGCTCGATCCGAAAGCACCCTACATCACCGCATCCGACGGGGGCTTCGATTGGGAGTCCGCCATCGGCGGGTCCTTCATGCTGCTGTCGATTCAACACAGTGTCCGCCTTGGGCAGGAGAAGACTTACAGCGAACTTGACGGCCTTTTTTCCACGACTATTTTCAGTCGGTGAAGGGTCTCAAAGGTTGGGAAGACGGCGACAACACCTTCACCAACTACTTGCTCCACCCAGGGCAAGGGTCCTTGACGGCGTTTATCCAGATTCAGAATGACCCCAAGGGCCGAACGGTAGGCATCAAAGACGGTTCGGCCTACTGGAAGAGTCGACTCAAGGGTTTGGCCTGGTCAACAGCCTACAGCGTTCAGTTCGAACTCGGGCCTTACAGCGAAGCCACAATCGGAAACGTGGGCCAGAACCCGGGGACCATGGGCTGGGTCGATATGGTCATGACACCGGTCGGTGGCTTCGCATTCGTGCTAGCAGAAGATCTCCTCGACGAGTACCTCGTGACTCCTCTCGAGAAGAGATCGAATCGCTCGATGAAGCGAGTTCTCCGTATGGTCTTCTCGCCTAGTCGTACGTTCGCCAACGTCCTTCGCTTCAAGAAACCATGGAGGCGCGACAACCGCACCTACATTCCGCCCTACGCCAGGGCTGCACGACTGGCTCATGAGGCGGACGATGACTAGAGCCTGCTTCAATACATAGGTGATCGCAAGCAAGAATTCTCCTGGAGGACAAAAGAAGCGAGGACGAGCCGCAAAGCGGCGCGCCTCGAGTCGTACCCAGGAGGATTCCATGGAAAGTTTCTACTACGTTGGACTCGATGTCCACAAGAAAACGATCAGCTACTCGGTGAAGACGGCAGCGGGAGAGAAGGTTGCGGCGGGCAGTATCGCGGCCACCAGAGCGGCGCTGACGAGTTGGGCCGAAGCATTGCCCGGGCCGTGGGTCGGGGCGCTCAGAAGCGACGCTGTTTACCGGCTGGATCTACGATCACCTTGAAGACTATGCCGCCGAGTTGCAAGTCGCCCATCCAGCGATGCTGAAGGCGATTGCCTGCGCCAAGAAGAAGAACGACCGACTCGATGCCGAGAAGATCTGCGACTTGGTGCGTTGCGATCTGCTGCTGGTCAGCTACATGGCACCGCCCGAGATCCGCCAGCTGCGGCGCGTCCTGCGCTACCGCAACCTGCTGGTGCAACAAGCAGTGCGCTTGAAGAATCGCATCGGCGGTGTGCTGATGGAGTGCGGCGAGCAGTACGTCAAGAGTCGCTTGCACGGCAAGTCGTACTTCTACCAGTTGCTCGACGGGTTGCAGCATACCCCGGAGCCGACAATCGAGCTGTTGGCGATCAGTCGCGGCATGCTGGAGACGTATCAAGACCTCGAACGGCGTCTGATGAAGGGGCTCAAGCGACATCCTCTGTTGGCCGAACGGGTGGAGTTACTGGCATCGATCCGTGGCGTGGGCGAAGTGACGGCGCTGACCAACTTTATTTGGGGGCACGGCACGAGTAGGTTAATTCCGCTCGCTGGAGCTGCGAGCGACTCCGCGGAGAAGCCGCTCGCCCCAGTATCTTTGGCGGTCTCGGGGACCGCGACGCATTTATTGCGCGCGGTACCCTACTGCCCCTGACTTCCGACTTGCAGGGCGTCTAACACCTGATCGATCGAAAAACTGGCTGCCTTCTGGCGCGGCGGAAACTCTTGGAACGTAGCTAAGAACTGCGCCACGAAAGCCTGTGCTGGAACCAGTGCATACAGTCGTCTCGCGCGCCAGTCAGCGTAGCCTGGTGCCTCTCTGTCGGCCCGCTCGAATGGATCGGTTCGGATGTTGAAGAGCTTTGGCAGACGGAGGAAGGTAAAGGGCTCTTGCCAGACCTCAAAGCCGTGGGCTCTCTGTTCCGCAAATACGATTTTCCAATTGTTGTAGCGGAAATTGAGCAAGTCGCCAGTGTCAGAGAAATAGAAAAACTCTTTGCGTGGGCCCTCATCTACCTCGCCCTTGAAATAGGGCAGGAAGTTATAGCCATCGAGATGGACCTTGAAGGTTTTGCCACCAACTGTCTTGCCTGCTTTGAGCGATTCCTTGATCCCCGCGTCGCCAACCGCCGCCATCAGGGTGGGGAGCCAGTCTTCGTGAGAAATGATTTCGTTGCTGCGCGTACCCGGTTCGATGACTCCCGGCCATCTCACGATGAGAGGCACTCGGAAGCCGCCTTCCCAGTTGTCGTTTTTCTCACCGCGGAAAGGTGTCGTTCCGCCGTCGGGCCAGGAAAACACCTCGGCACCGTTGTCGGTGGAGTACATGACGATTGTGTTGTCCGCGATGCCCAGTTCATCGAGCTTGTCTAACAGCTGTCCGATGTGACCGTCGTGCTCGACCATGCCGTCAGGGAATATGCCCAAGCCGGTCTTGCCTTTCGATTCGGGTTTTAGATGCGTATAGATGTGCATGCGGGTTGAGTTCCACCAAAGAAAGAACGGCCTATCCAATTCTGCCTGCCTCTCCATGAAATCGATTGCGCTCGCAGTGGAGTCATCGTCAGTTGTTTCCATGCGCTTGCGCGTCAACGGTCCGGTGTCCTCAATTCGACCATCCGCGAACGATCTAATGACTCCGCGGGGCCCGAATTTTCTCAGGAATTCTGGATCCTTCGGATAGTCTTCATGTTCCGGCTCTTCTGAGGCGTTGAGATGGTACAGACTCCCAATAAACTCATCAAAGCCGTGGTTGGTGGGCAGATGTTCATCGAGATCTCCCAGATGATTCTTCCCGAACTGCCCTGTGGCATAGCCATGCGGCTTGAGAAGTTCTGCGATCGTCGGGTCTTCCGACTGTAGGCCAAGGTCAGACCCGGGCAGCCCAACCTTGGTAAGCCCGGTTCGGAACGGGCTCTGACCGGTGATGAACGCGGCGCGTCCAGCTGTACAGGACTGCTGGCCGTAGGCGTCTGTAAAAATCATCCCCTCCCTAGCGAGGCGGTCGATATTGGGCGTCTCGTACCCCATCATGCCTTGGTTGTACGCGCTAGCGTTCCAATATCCAATGTCGTCTCCCCAGATGATGAGTATGTTGGGTCTGTCTTGCGCCGTCAGCGCCGCGACCGCCATGAATGCAGCACACAACAATCGGGGTAGCCCCGAACGCTGGAAACGCTGGGACGTGCCAACGGCTCGGCTCTCGTTTTGTCTAGCTTGCGAATGAATCATGTATCGTTCTCCCTCTAGTATTCGTTTCGCCACGCGGCCAATCGATATTCGCGCACACGCAATATTTCGCCGGTTCGGATAGGCTATCAGTGTTCTGTCTTGCTATCAACTTGAGCGAGAGCTGAGCGAAAGGGGTTTGCTGGGATGGATTGGAGATGAGCGACAGTGGGCGGCGACAAAACTCCGGGCAGGAGAAAGCCGCCGAGCGTTGAACCGCCGAGTTACCTACGGTAAGTTCTGCTGGCTCAACCGGTCGATGGGACACTTTGCGCAAACGCTCGATAATTGATCTTTTCTTTCATTCGGATCGAACTGAAGATCCATTTTCAGACGAACACTGATCTATCGCCATCCGACCCGGAACTGTGAAGACCTGTGTTGCATCGACCGGTTGAGCCAGCACCGCTTGTAAGAAATGACTCCGAAACGGGCGTTGCCGGCCCTCCAGATCGTCCAGACTCCGGGGCAATCCTCCTCCATGCGCCAACCACAACATGTAGATCGGAACAAATGTCACTGGGCACTCTGGGTTCGCTTCATGGCTTCGATGAGCGGATGCCAGCCGTAGAGGAGCGAGATCTTGAACCCGTCTAAGCGCAGATCGGTGGGTGCACTGTCGTTCACCGTCGCCAAGTAGCCCGCAGTCAACTGCAGGTTGTCGTTGAGCTGGTAGCCGAGCGTCAAGCCGAGGCCGAGCATGTCCAACTTGTCGCCCTCGACGCCATCCAGGCTGGCCTTGCCGCCAGTCATCCAGGTCGCGTCCAAGGAGGCCCACAGGTCCTCGGCCAAATCGCGCGTGAGGTGAGCTTCGAGCTGAAACATGGGATCTGTGGAGAGACTGCTACCCACGAAGTCGCTGTTGTCGCCGTAGATCCACAGCGAAGGGACAAACTCCACGGTGGTGCGCCGGCCCGGGATCCACGGTCCGAGTTGCCACACGATGGGGGCGCCGACGCGGCCGTACCATCGGTTCTGGCCAAGGTTCAGTGGCTGCTCACTGTCGTACTTGCCAATAGGAAAGACCAGGTCGGCGAGGATGTCGAGAGAGAAGCCTGGCTCATAGCGCAACAAGTCCGGGATGTTCCGAATCGCCTTGGGGCCGATCAGGTTGAGGTCGATCTCGAAGGTCGGATCGCCGAAGCCACTGGCGTCTTGGCCGAATGTTCGGTTGAAGATCGATCCCTCAGCCGCGACCCGACCCATCGGAACAAGCACCGCAACCATGGCGGCCCGATCGAAAAAGGCAAAGGTGTGGCCATAGCCGGCTAGGGCCACAGTAGCCTCGAAGCTCGCGTCCGACGATACGTTGAACGACGGGTCCACGGGGTTCGCGTTTCCACTCAGAGACATGCCTATGACAGGCACCGCGTTACCGCCGCTGAGAGTCTTCCAGTAGAAGCGCGGCGGCACCTGGGCGGAACAAGGCATCGAGCCCGCTGCCACCAACGTGATTGCCAGTGCTAGAACCAATCGTGAGCTTCGGAAGGGTATCACTTACTGACCTGCTTCACCATTTCAGGGGGCGGCACGAACTGCCGCTTGAACGTCAGCGGCGGATATCCTGGATCATCCGGGAAACGCTGCGGTAAAGTTTTATCCAAGCCCTCGAACACCGAACGGCTCGGCAGGATCACGTTGTTGTTGGTGACATAGTCTTCCCAGAGCGTGAGTAGTGCGGCGACCTTATCGGGCCGCTCCGAAGCTACGTCCTTGCGTTCCGCGGGGTCGGAGGTCAAGTCGAAGAGTTCCCAATCGCCCCGGCCGAAAGGCTTCCACTGCCAGCGAAGCTTCCAGCTTCCCTGCCGCACCGCGCGGTTCCCGAAGAGTTCCCAGGCCAGATAGTCCTCGTCGGTACGGACCGAATTGTTCTCGCCGGCAAGCATCCCGACCCAGGACTTGCCAATTAGGGGCGGCAGTTGGCGGCCTTCGTGAGTCTCGGGAGGCTGGACTCCGGCAACGTCGAGCAGCGTGGGCACGATATCGGCTACGTGCATGACAGCGTGATTGAGGCTCCCCTTGGGACGTTTAACCACGGGCCCACTGACGATGAGGGCATTGCGTATCCCGCCTTCGGCGAGCCAACCCTTGTACTGGCTGAAAGGCGTCATCGATACCTGAGCCCACATGGGACCGTAACCGACGAATGAACCCGGGTCACCCCAGGCCTTCGGGTCCGTCTGAGACCAGTTGATCGCCGCGAATAGAGAGTTCAGCGTGCCCGGCGTGCCCGCGATCATCTCGAAGAGGTCCGTCCCCTCGGCGCCGTTATCACCGAATACGATGAAAATTGTGTTGTCGTACTCGCCGTTGGCCTTCAAGTAGTCGATGAGACGCCCGACATGGTGGTCGAAGTTCTCCATCATCCCCGCATAAAGCTCCATCTTCATGCCGAGGATCGCACGAGAGGCCGGCGCCCCGGTTCGCCTCGATGAACTCGATCATCTTGTCGGTGTAGGTCTTGGTTGCGTAGTAGTCCTTCGGAAGCTCGGTGAGGTAGAGTCCGTCCTCGGTAAACACCGATCGAGGCGAGAGGGCGGTCAAATTCGTCATATCCCAATAGCTGCCGCCGCCGTCGAGCAGGCTAAAGTCTCGCTCGAAGCCACGGGCGCGCGGAATCTTCTCGGGCGCTTTGCCCATGTGCCACTTGCCAGTCATGTAGGTGTGGTAGCCCGCGTCTTTAAGAAGATCTGGGAGCGTCACGACGGCGTCGTTGAGATAGCCTTCGTAACCGGGAACCCCCTTTTGGTTTGGGGCGATCCACTCGTCCATGTTGCCGAGGCCGTTGAGATGCGTATCGACCCCCGAGAGAAGCATCGAGCGGGTCGGCGAACAGCTCCCATGAGTGTAGAACCGGATGGGTTTGAAAAAAACTTCCGGGCGCGGGCGAATGGCGGCAATTGGTTCGAAATTCCAATTTAGTTCGACTCGATGGTATCGAAACTGGTGGCTAAGTCAACGGCAAAATGAACTTTTCTGAGGGGCGAGCCGAAACCCGCCCCGGTTGCTAGTTGACCGGCGGCGTCAGCTCGGCCTCACTGTTGGGTGTTGCTGTGGGTGAGCCCTCGGGGCCACCCTTGTCTCCCTTCTCAGGCTCGGGAAAGAGGCGGTCGATCTCGTCGCGTTCGATACCGGCCTTCCCGATACGCTCCAACAGATTGACAAGCGCAAAGACTCGGGGGCCTTTGTTGCCGAGATCCTCGGCATTGTCGAAGAGTCCGGCTGCGACTCCGACAGCGATGAAGTCCAACTCCCCCACACCCAACCGCCCATCTCGGAGAGCAATACCGAAGATCTCGGCTAGGAACTTGAAGCCATCGTCCTGGTCGTTGTCGCCCTCAACAATGAGCGCTAGTTGTGACCTCTCAATAGGTTGTTCATTCGGTCCCGGACCAGGGAAGCTGGAGTTATCCCACAACAGCAACCTTGGAGAGACCGAATGAACATCCACAAGAATGCACGATTGACGCCTTATTTGCGAGTGCGGATCGTCGAGCGCGTCCTCGCCAAGCAGCAGACGCCACGGGACGCCGCGGCGGCCTGTGGCGTCTCACTGAGAACCATCCACAAGTGGCTGGCGCGCTATCGCAGCGAGGGTGTCGCCGGTTTGCACGATCGTTCCTCGCGACCGCACCGCAGCCCGCGACGGACCTCTCGGGCGCTGGTCGAGCGCGTCATTTCTCTGCGCCGCCAGCGTTGGACCGGCCGACACATCGCCCAGGCTGTCGGCCTCTCGCCCGCTACCATCAGCCGCATCTTGCGCCGCGCCGGCCTGAACCGTATCCGCGATCTCGAACCTGCTCGGCCCCTGCGCCGCTACGAACATGCCGCCCCCGGCGATCTGCTGCATCTCGACATCAAGAAGCTCGGCCGCTTCCTCCGCGCCGGTCATCGCGTTACCGGAGATCGCTCTCGGGCCAGTCGCGGCGCTGGCTGGGAGTTCGTGCATGTCGCTATTGACGACAACTCCCGCCTCGCCTTCTCTCAGATCCTGCCCGATGAACGCAGCCACTCCGCGGTGGCTTTCCTCGACGCCGCGGTCGGTTACTACCGCTCCCTCGGCGTCCCCATTCGTCGTTTGCTCACCGACAACGGCTCTTGCTATCGCTCGCGCCTCTTCCGCGATGCTTGCCGTCGTCTCGGCATCCGCCACCGCTTTACCCGTCCTTACACGCCGCGCACCAACGGCAAGGCCGAACGCTTCATCCAGACCGCTCTGAGAGAATGGGCTTACGCTCGCTCCTACTCCTCATCCCAGCAGCGCGCCGCTCATCTGTTACCCTGGCTCCACCATTACAACTGGCATCGCCCCCACGCCAGCCTCCACTACCTTCCCCCTTTCTCCAGACTCCTGATTCCCATGAACAACCTCTTGAGGCTCCACAGCTAGCGACACGCACGGTGGAGACCGCCGCTACGGGACTGGCGCATGGGCTCGCCGCAGTAATCAGCCTGTTCGCGCCGGAGTTGATCGTCGTTGGGGGCGGGCTCTGCAGCGATAATCCCGATTACCTCGAACAGGTCGAACAGCGCACCCGCCCACTCGTCACACCCTATTTCCGAAATCACTGGCGCCTCACTATCGGAGAACTCGGCGAACGCGCCGTCACCCAAGGTGCAGCCGCGCTGGCCCAACAACTCTAAAATCGCGATCCGGGGTGGCTACTCCAACTTCTGCGCGACAAGACGAACGAGCCGAGTTTCCTTGAGGCCCCAGTCCGCGATCGCAGTTGTGTCCTCGTACTTTAGGATTCGACTTATAGTGGTGCCGATACGGTTTAGTCTCCCAATGCGGAGCCTCAATCACCACCACACCGCCGGGTTTCAGCGCATCACGCACCCGGAACACGCTGAACTTCTCGATGGGGTAAATGATGGCAATCGAATCCCAACGTTCCCGACCGTAGTCGAAGTACTCGGCACCCGACTGTACCGCCTTAATCTCCACTCCGACCTTCGCCGCATTCTCTCGCGCTTGTTGGAGGCCCACAGCGGACGGGTCAAATCCCGTTACTTGCCACCCCTGTTGTGCCAAGAACACAGCGTTGCGGCCTTGCCCCATACCCACATCGAGAGCGTCTCCGCCCGAAAGCCGCTCCACAGCCTCGACTAGTAGTCGATTCGGCGCCGGAAGGAGATCGGGACCCTCTTCATAGATGCCGTCATAGAACTCGCCCTCTTCAATCACGAGTCCGCGGAGGAGCGCCTCCATCTGTTCGTCCACAACATCAGCGGCCAAACCGTCCGCTTCAAGCAGGGTCCGGAATACCTTGAGGGGGTCCGTCCCATCCGACAGCGGATCGACGCTACCCCGCCATTCCCAGTACTGCGGAACGATGGGAGGGAGTTGCGGCAGAGCCACGCCAACAAGCAGCACGAACCCAACCGCGAACCGAAAGATTGTCTTGGATATTCTCATCGCCTACTCGAATATCTTGCCCGGGTTCATGATCCCCTTCGGATCAAGAGCCAATTTGATCGACCGCATCACATCGACGCCTTCGCCGTGCTGATCGCGTAGCGCGTCTATCTTCCCCAAACCAATGCCGTGCTCACCCGTACACGTGCCACCCATACTCAGCGCCCGCTGCACCAGACTTTCGTTTAGTCCCTTAGCGACTGCAACTTCCTCTTCATCGCTCTGATCGAACAACAACACGACGTGGAAATTGCCGTCACCGATATGCCCCAGGATTGGCGCAACCACTCCCGCCTCTGAGATGTCGCGGCGCGTCTCATCGATGCAGTCCGCCAATTTTGAAATTGGCACCGTTACATCCGTCGCCCAAGCCTTCGCTCCCGGACGCATGGCCTTGGTTGCGTAGTATGCGTTGTGGCGCGCATCCCACAGCTTTTCGCGGTCTTCGCGTTTCGTTGACCACTCAAAGTCGCTACCACCGTGCTCGCTGACTACCGACGCCACAATCTCCGCCTGCTCCTTCACGGAACTCTGCGTGCCGTGAAATTCAAAAAACACCGTCGGTCGCACCGGAACGTCTAGCTTCGCGTAGGCGTTCACAGCCTTCACCGAGTCGTCATCCAGCAGTTCACATCGAGCAACCGGGACACCGCTCTGCAAGATCTCCACCACCGAAGACACCGCGCCATCGACTGTCTCGAATCCGCAAACGGCCGCTGAGATCGCCTCCGGCAATGGATAGACGCGCAACTGGATCTCGGTGATGACACCGAGCGTTCCTTCCGACCCGATGAACAACCGCGTCAAGTCGTAGCCCGCCGATGATTTCCGCGCCCTTCCACCCGTCTGGATCACGCGTCCATCCGCCAGTGCCACGGTCAGACCCAACACGTTCTCACGCATCGTCCCGTACCGCACCGTGGTGGTACCCGAAGCGCCCGTCGCGGTCATGCCTCCGAGAGATGCGTCCGCGCCAGGGTCAACCGGAAACATCAGCCCCTGCTTCTCCAACTCCCTGTTGAGTTGCATCCGCGTCACACCCGCTTGGGCGCGACAATCCATGTCGTCCACGTTGATCTCAAGGATGCGGTTCATCCGCGAGACGTCCAGCGACACCCCGCCGTGCACCGCCAATGTGTGTCCCTCAACACCCGTGCCCGTACCAAACGGAATCACGGGCACACCGCGATCCGCACAGATCTTGACCACGGTTGCGGCTTCGTTGGTAGACTCCACAAAGGCCACCGCATCGGGCGGAGCCGGGTCATGATACGACTCGTCCACCCCGTGGGACTCCAGGTCATACGGGGACACGGATAGGCGATCGCCTAAAACCTGCTTCAGCTCGTCCGAAACTCTTGACTCCAATCCAACAGCGGCGCTCATGGTCTATATCCTAGCCCCGAACTTAGCTACGGCGTCGGATCCCGCTCGATCCGGGCCAAAGCCCAGCAGGCGTGATCGCGTACAGTCTCATCGTCAAATTCGGCTAACTGTTTGAGCGGTTGGATAAACCGCTCGTCCCCACTGTTCCCCATGACGACCGCAACGTTCCGGAGGAACCCAGCGTGCTTGCTACGTTCGATCGGCGTACCCGCGAAGCGCTCGTTGAACTCTTCCTGTGTCATCGCAGCTAGCTCTTCTAAGGCTGGCTCCGCGTTCGCTGGTTGAAACTCCTCAGCTTCCGTCGTCGCCGCTCGCGCCGGACGGTTCCAGGGGCAAACGTCTTGGCAGATGTCACAGCCGAACAGATGACGCCCGATTTCGCCACGATGATCCTCGGCGATGGGCCCACGCAGTTCAATCGTCGAGTATGAGATGCAACGCCGCGAATCGAGCGCGTAGGGAGGCCCAGCCTCCGACTCGATCGGCACAAACGCATCGGTCGGGCAAGCATCGATGCAGCGCGAACAGGTCCCGCAACGAAACGGCGCGGGCTCATCCGATTCCAATTCTAACGAGACGAGAATCTCGCCGAGCAGCATCCACGAGCCCAACTGCTCGCTGATCAGGCAGGTATTCTTGGCAATCCAGCCCAGGCCCGCTCGCTGCGCATAAGCCCTCTCCAAGATTGGCGAAGTATCGACGCAGACCTTGTAGTCAAACTCCTGGGTCGACACGTCCCGAAGCCGCCGCGCCAACTCGTGCAAGCGCTCCTTCATCGTGTCGTGGTAATCCCGCCCCCAGGCATAGCGGGCCACCCAGCCGCTATCGGGGTCTTGTGTCTCGGTTGAATACCGGTGCTCGGTGTTGTAGATCTGGCCGACCGAGATCACCGACCGTGCCGACGGTAACAACCTCCGCGGGTCGGCTCTCATCTCGCCCCGCCGTCCCTCGAGATACCCCATCCGACCGTGATAGCCGCGCGCAATCCACTCGGGATAAAACAACGCCTCCACCATGGGCACCGCTGGAGCCACGCCACACAGCTCAAACCCCACCTCTACAGCCAGCTTCTTGATTGTGACCGAGTCCACGTTAAGCTACTCTTTCTAAACGGCTTGCGACGAAGATCAAGGCTTTCGATCCACCCCACTCCCTGCCACATATCACCGTCCAGGGGCCAATTTTCGCAGTTTAAGGGTTCTCGGTGGAGTCGTACAGTTTTCGTGGCTACTCTTTGAACATCCAAGAGACTCCAGGTGAGGTGTATCCCGCCCCTGCGCCCGGAGCAGCTGAAGAAAAAGGAAGCAGAGAATGCCGAGACCGATTAAGTACGTCGAAAAAGGCCTGACCCGTGTCGCCACAGGCATGTGGAACATCGCCCGCAAATTGGACGCCACCTCAGCGCCATCTGAAAGCTTCACGCCGAACTGGTCGGAAAAGCCCATGCTGAAGTCGTGGGAAAAAACGAAGCCACCACTGGGCTGGCCCCGTAAGACCGACTCCCTGTGCCCCAAGTGCGTCATCAAGGCGCGCGAAGCGATCATCGCTGGCGAAGTCGACTACAACGTTCTCAAGACCGAAAAGGTCGGCGAGGTTCCTGCTTCGATCATCGAACGCGATGGCGAAGTCTGGATGATCAAGGAGTGCCCCGAGCACGGCAAGATCGAAGACATCATGGCGATCGACGCCAAGTTCCTTGAGCACATCGAGTCACAGTTCCCCGGTCGCGACATCGCTGCTCACGCCGATGAGCACATCCACTACCACGGCTCTTCGACGGTGAAGTATGGTCGCGGGGCGGTGCTGACGGTTGATCTAACCAACCGCTGCAACATGATGTGCGATCCCTGTTTCATGGACGCCAACCAAGTTGGCTTCGTCCATGAACTTGAGTGGGAAGAGATCAAGACCATCCTCGACAACGCGATCGCCACTAAGCCGCGCCGTCAGATGTCGGTACAGTTCTCGGGTGGCGAGCCTACTATGTCGCCCTTCTTCTTGAAGGCCGTCAATTACTGTCGCACCGTAGGCTTCAACTCGGTACAAGCCGCGACGAACGGCATTGAGTTTGCAAAGAATCGTGAGTTCTGCGAAGCCGCTGCGGATGCGGGCATGCGCTATGCGTATTTGCAGTTCGACGGTATCGGCAACGCGCGTAACTCGCACCGTAAGATCGGCAACCTGTTCGACGTCAAGATGAAGGCGATCGATAACATGCACGACGCCGGCATCGAGATTGTGCTGGTGACGACCATCGTCAACAACATCAATAACGAAGAAGTTGGTCCGATCATCCAGTTCGCTCGCGACAATCCTGGAAAAATCGCCTTCCTCAGCTTCCAGCCGGTGAGCTTTACCGGTCGCGATGAAGAGATCACCGATGAGCGCCGCCATAAGCAACGCTACACGTTGTCTCACCTGGCACACGATGTGAAGAACCAGATCGGCATTTCGGAACCGACCCGCGATTGGTTCCCGATCTCGGTGATGGGCTCCTTTGTCGACGCTGCCGACCTCGCTCACGGACCCGCTGCCGAATGGGGACAGGTCTCCTGTGGTTGCCACCCGAACTGCGGCGTCGGTACTGCATTGATGATCAACAAGGAGACGAAAGACATGGCTTCGGTTCCGGAGTTCATTAATGTCCCGCAGTTGACGCAGGACATGCGACGCATCAATGACTCGGGTCGATCCAAGGTCAAGACCAACATCCAGTTGGCCCTGGCGCTGCTCAAGAACTACAACCCGATGAAGGCGCCGAAGAATTTTTCGATGTTCGACCTGCTGAAGAAGTTCGATAAGAGCTTCGCCCTCAGTGGTAAGAACTACGGTAAAGGCGTCGCTCGCCGTAACGATCCTTGGAACTTCCTCTTCGTTGCGGGCATGTGGTTCCAAGATCTCTTCAACTACGACTTCCGTCGGACAGAGATGTGTATCATCCCTTACGGCACCCAAGAAGGTGAGATCTCCTTCTGTGCTTACAACACCGGCGTCGGCTGGCGGAACATCATCGAGAAGATGCACATGACCGCTACGCTAACCAACTGGTACGAAGAGCACGGTCGTCACGCCATCTACGCCGGTGGCAAGAGCGTCGACATGGAAGACTTCGACCACAAGTTGAAGCTCGACTCGGCGATGGTCGCCCGCGCAGAGCAAGACTTCGAGGGCCCGAAGAACGCGCGCGAAGAAAAGATCGCCGCCCGTGACAAGAAACTAGCTGAAGCCCAAGCGAAGGGAGAAACACCCGTCGTGAACGGCGGCAAGTCGAAGAAGAAAATCCTCTCACCCGAAGAGGAAGCCAAACTGATGAAGATGTATCGCGAGCAGGTGCTCAAAGAGCCGCCAGCCCCGAAACTGATTCAACTCGGCGGCGCACCGGCTCCGAAGAAGACAGAGGAGACCGGGGTCACCGGCGACTAGTTTCTCACCGAAACAACGACCAAAGGCCCGACGCTTTCGCGTCGGGCCTTTTACGTTGCAGCAAGACCCAGTTATGCAGTTCATCTCCGTCGTAGACACGGCTCCAGACGTTCTGGCCGAATTCTTCCTGACAGTCGTGTCCCGACATCCACTCCGGTCAACGCACGGGGACGAGTGACGTCACTTGGCTTAAGGCTCGCCGCCTATAATATCCGTGATGCGATGTGGATTTCTAGCAGCTTGGGTCTTGTTGGCAGCCGTAGCGTGCAGTCGCCCCCCGCTCGACACAGCGGGCATGATTCACATCGAAGGTGGCGAGTTCGTGATGGGAACCAACGACGGCTTGCCGTACGAAGGCCCCACACACACGGTACGTCTCAAATCCTATTGGATGGACGAGACGGAGGTCACCAATCGCCAGTTCGCCCAGTTCGTTGAACAAACTGACTTGGTGACAACAGCAGAGAAGATCGGCGACGCGGGCATCTTCTCTCCAGAAGAGGAGCGTTGGAATCTTGTGAAAGGTGCTGACTGGCGGCATCCCGACGGTCGCACTTCCACGTCGGATAGCCGCATGGATATGCCCGTGGTCCACGTGTCTTGGTCAGACGCAAACATGTACTGCACCTGGGCTGGTAAGCGTCTGCCCAGTGAAGCGGAGTTCGAGTACGCGGCACGGGGCGGTCTTGAGGGCAATGTTTACGCCTGGGGCAACGAATTCACTCCCAACGGCAAGCATCAAGCAAACACCTGGCAGGGCGAATTTCCCCGTCAAGCAAAGGTCACAGACGGTCACGCTGGCCTCGCGGCGGTGAAGAGCTATCCGCCAAACGGCTACGGACTCTACGACATGGCAGGCAATGTCTGGGAGTGGACCAACGATTGGTACGACCCCAACTACTACCGCGGATCCCCGGTGAGAAACCCGCCGGGACCGCTCGACGGTAGCCAAAAAGTGCAGCGTGGCGGCAGTTGGCTCTGCAGCGCCAACTACTGCCAGGGCTACCGGGTTGCGTCACGAATGTTCACCGAGGCCGATTCCGGTCTCAATAACCTTGGCTTCCGCTGCGTGGGTAACGAATAGCGCTCCTCCCCGTCGCATGCCGTCGCCCATCAACACCGGCTCGGTAGCTGGCCTTTCACTGTTTCACGTTCGGCATGCGCGTCCTTCGCTATAATTCACTTGGCGATGGCGGACGAATCTCGGGCACCCACCTCGGATTTATCCGGCTTGTACGACGCGGAGTACTACCGCAGCTATCGCGGTAGCGAGCCGTATGGGCGGACTCCTAACTGGCTCGGCTTCTTCAGCAACATTTCGCGCCACATCGTAGACGAACTCCGTCCGGCCCGAGTGCTTGACGCGGGCTGCGCCTGGGGCTTTTTGGTTGAGGCGCTCCGGGACGCCGGTGTAGACGCGTCCGGCGTCGACTGCTCCGATTACGCCATCAGTCAGGTTCGGACCGATATTAAGCCGCACTGCAAAGTCGCTTCACTGGTCGATGCGATCGACGGCGGCCCTTTTGATCTCGTCACGTGCATCGAGGTACTTGAGCACATGACAGCGGAGGACGGACTCCAGGCGATCAAGAACATTACCCGGGTGTCTGATCAGGTTATTTTTTCGTCTTCCCCAGACGCCCACGACGAACCGACACACATCAACGTCCAGCCGACCGAGTACTGGCTCAACGCGTTTGCTGAAGAGGGGTTTTGTCCCGATGCTACTTTCGACGCGAGCTTCATCGCACCCCACTCGTTCCTGCTGCGCCGGTCAGACGAGCCATGCTCGGAGGAGTACCGGGCGCTGTTCGCACGACATCTCAAGCTCCGCGCTGTCAAGACAGAATTGGCTAGAAGCCGAAACCTCGCCGAATCTGATGCAGCGCAAGCGAACCTCGGTCGGAAACAGCTCGAATGGCGTGCCTACACAGCGTCGCGGATGCTTCAAGAGATCCAGTTAAGCCCTGCCTGGCGTGTGGTGAGTCGGTATCGATCGGCACTGAACACCGCTCACAATCGGTTCCCTGAGGCATTACGTACCTGGGAGCGACTGGCCCGTGGAGTATTGCGATGGTCCGGGACACTCGGCGGCAACCTATCGACCGCGCCGTTGGAGGAATCCGCGGACGACAGTTACGCCGAATGGATTTCTCGCTGCGAGCCCACTTCCGAAGAACTGCACGGACAGAGCCGCGAGAGTGAGCACTTTTCGCACCGACCAACGATCAGCGTTGTGATGCCGGTCTACAAAGTCTCTGAGCCGATACTGCGTGAGGCCATCGAATCGCTCAAAGCCCAGTCTTATGAGAAGTGGGAGCTGTGCGCGACGGTAATTCCCGCGGTAAACCCGCAGGGAGCGATTCTTCTCCGCCAGGCGGCGGACGGAGATAGTCGGCTTAAGATCCTCGAATTGGAAACCAATCACGGCATCTCTGGAAACTCGGATCAGGCTTTGACGCTGGCGTCCGGTGAATTTGTCGCGCTCTTGGATCACGATGACACGCTGGCACCGTTCGCCCTTTTTGAAGTAGTCAGTCTCATCAGTGCTGATCGATCTGCAAACTTTATTTACTCGGATCGCGATGAGATAACAGAGCACGGTCGGAAGCGAATAAGGCCGTTCTTTAAGCCTGGCTGGTCACCTGAGGTGATGCTTACCGCAAATTATCTGACCCATCTTTGCGTGATGCGCACGGAGCATATCAGAGCGGTGGGCAGCTGGCGATCGGAGACAGATGGTGCACAAGACTGGGACTTGTTCTTGCGGGTCATCCATCGGTTTGGCGGGGTCCGTCACATCCCCAAGATTCTCTATCACTGGAGGAACGTCAGCACCTCGGTCTCCGCAGGCGGAGCGCGGGTAAAGCCATACGCCGCCGCTGCTCAGGTTCGCGCTGTACAGGAGTACTGCAGCCAGCTCAACATAGACCTTCCCGTCCAGCTTATCGACGAGTGTCCTGCGATAGCCTGGAACTCCAGCAAGGGTCCGTCGGTCAGTATAATCGTCGTCGCTCAAACCCCTGGCAGTGACAGCGTGAGCGTGACGGAGTCTGTCGCTCGGCGCCCTGAATGCGAAAGGGTTGAGGTACTCTGCTCCGCCTCGCAAGGTCAGGAATCCGCGACTGGAGTGAAGCTCGTTGCAGCGACCGACGAGGAACCGCTGGAGCGTCAGATCACGCGCTTAGCCGAGGCGGCCCAAGGCGACATACTCGTATTCCTCGACGAATCGATAGAGCTCGATGAGAGCGACTGGTTGAGAGAGTTGACCGGACCATTGCAGATTCCTGGCGTTGGACTTGTCGGTTGCCACTTGATAGATCCCGAGACTGGCGCTACTGGCCACGGAGGTTTAGTCTTTGACGATACGGGAGCGGTTCACTGTTATCGACCGATAGCGCGGCAAGCAGAATTCACACCGGAATACCACCGCTGGCTGCGAAACTGGAGTGCTGTCAGTGGCGCCTGTTTCGCGATACGCCGGGATACCTGGGAATCAGTCGGAGGCGTCGAGGCACCCTCACAACACTCCCGGTTGGACGTCCGACTGTGCCTCAAGCTGATTAGTCAAGATCTACGAATCGCCTCCACTCCAAAAGTTAAACCCCGTCATAAAGGCTTCGCGGCGTTCGAGCGACCGACACATGCGAACAAGGCTGAGGACCAATCGATCGTACGGAGTCATTTCCCGAGTGGAGATCCGTACGTCAATGCGAATCTTGAGTGCGTCAAGGGGCACTTCACCTATCGCCATCACTAGCCGCTTGCGCGGTGCTTGTCTCGCCTTCGCGAGGTGTGGCCCTTCGGGTGGGCGGCGGTTGTGGTGGGGTGCGGCGCTGGGGTCCGAGTTTAGGCTTGAAGCTCGGATGGGGCGGTCGATTGATGGACCTCCGGCCGCTAGCGCGGCGCCTGTCCCCTTCGGGGCAGCGGTATGCAGTTAATCCGCTGCCCGACACTGCCTTATGTATAAGACAGTGCCGGACGGACGGGAGGGTTCCCTATACACGAGGAACCGGAAGCAGTTTGGGTCGACCCAGTGACCAATCTCCGCACTTTCGTGCCAACCATTTGGGTGGGGCCAGCTCACCTGGAAGTCTGTCACCCCGCGCGAGGTGCCCCCGACCGACTTGTTGGGGAAAGTTTGCTTTTTCGACCGTCACACCGCGGGCAGAGGCCGCTCTCTTGCGTTCGCGGTTCGGATTGTCCGAGGCTTGGATAGCACTTTCTCGCGGCAGTCACCAAGCCGGACCTGCTCGCCGCTCTTGTATCATGCCATGGAGTGTGACGCGGTCGAGTCGGCAGCGGAGAACACTCGGACCTGAACTATGCAGTGCCCTCGCGCCATCAAATTTGCCTATCTAGTTTTCGTCGCGTTGCTTGGCGTTGAGACATCTGCGGCGGCCGATCAGTTGTCGGATCAGGCCTCACGTCCACCGAACATCATTTTCTTGCTCACGGACGATCAGCGTTGGGACACGCTGGGCGCGTACGGTAACTCGATCATCCACACTCCCAACATCGACGCGCTTGCCGAGCAGGGCGTGACTTTTGACCGTGCATTCGTGACGACTTCAATCTGTGCGCCCAACCGCGCGAGCATCCTGACTGGTCAGTACGCCGCGCGGCATGGCATGTGGCATTTCGGTCGAGAGCTCAGCCCCGAGCAGCTCGCACTTACGTACCCGGCCCTGCTCAAGCGACTCGGCGGGTACCGAACTGGATTCATTGGCAAGTACGGTGTCGGTGACCCGCCAGGGAAAGAGATATTCGACTTCAACCGTGGATTCCCCGGCCAGGGCCGCTTTCTCTTCGAGCAGGATGGGGAAACGGTGCATTTGACCAGCGTCATGGCCGACCAAGCGGAAGAGTTTATCGACGGTAGCAGTGCCGACCAGCCATTTCATCTCTCGATCAGCTTTAAGGCTCCGCACGTGCAGGATGGATCCGGTGTGAAATCCGACCAGTTCCCTTTCGACCCGAGGCCTGAAATCGCGAGCCTGTACCGAGAGGCCGATATCCCGCTGCCCGCCACGGCGACCTCGGAGTACTTTGACAGGCTGCCCGATTTCTTGAAGAAATCGGAAAATCGTTCCCGCTGGGCGGTGCGCTACTGGAGCCCGGAACGAGCGCAGGAATCACTCAAGGGCTACTACCGTCTCATCTCTGGAGTAGACGCGGCAGTCGGGAGGATCGTGAAGAAGCTAGAGCAGGCGGGGTTAGCCGACAACACAGTGATCATATTCACATCCGATCACGGACAGTACCTTGGTGATTACGGCTTTGCGGGGAAATGGTACCCTCACGAGGTCTCCATTCGCGTCCCGTTGATCGTGTACGACCCGCGTCTCCCGGAGCAGCGGCGCGGCGTTCGCACGCGGGACTTTGCGCTCAGTATCGACCTCGGTCCCACGATACTGGATCTCGCAGGAGTCGACGTGCCCGCGGTGATGCAGGGTCGCAGCTTCGCTCCCGTCACTCGGGGAGAGACACCCAGCGACTGGCGAACTGAGTATTACTACGAGCACCACTTCGTGCCGGATCCGTCCTGGAACATGTACATACCGCGCAACGAGGGGATTCGCACGGCAAATTGGAAATACATCCAATATGTGGATTCGAATCCGTTGTTCGAGGAACTTTACGACCTGAGCGCCGACTACCTGGAGACCAATAACCTGGCGACCGATCCTGCCCACGCCGAACGCATCCTTGAATTCCGCGAGAAGTTGATTCAGATGCGCAAGACGGCGCAGTAGCTGCCAGACAAGAACGGGACGCTAGGTGTCCTGACTGTCACCGTCGGCCCAGAAGTCGCCCACGGCGTGGATCTCAAATTGCGCCGCCCTGGCCGACCCCGCAAGAAGCTACTCGCTCGTGCTGCGGGAGCATCTTAATTGAGCCTATCCCGGTTCTCGTCTAGACTCACGGTTCCCTCCTTGGCTCAGTACTCCCAGCTCTCATGCCGCACGGGCAGCCGATTGAGCTGCTGACGATGGTGACCCCAATTCGGCATCATTCGTTCCAGCAAGTCGATGAAGTGGTTGTTGTCGCGTGGACTCGGGCGGGCTATACTCGCAAATGCTTGGAGGGCCAACGATCCTCAGGACTCTGGGCCGCCTCTAGCCCGACTTCAATGAAGACTTTACCAGCGGCAGGCCAATCGGCTGCCCGGGCAGCACGGTGAAGAGCCTCTAGGCAATCACTACGCGTCTGCGTCTATACAAACGACGACATTGTGGACGATGATGCTGTGATCACGTTAGAAGTTGCCCGGGACCTAGAGCACGTCACTAATACCGCATTGTCCGGTCAATGCGTCGCTTGTTACACTTCAGCTTCTCAACCCACGACCGTCATGGTGATGTCTTGCCGGGACCGCTTGCGTCGCGAATTTCCGGCATCGGCCAGGAGGTAATTAGCAAACATGTCTGCAAGACCGAATGCGGCACCGTTGACGGCTCTCGTCGATGTACTTGCACGACATCGGATGCTGCTCTTTGCAATTTACCTCGGGGTTGTCGGTGTTTACGCCGCCGGCGTCTATCTAGGCGGTTTTCTAAATGGTTTTCTGTTTGCGCCGCTCATACTTGACTTCGTTGTGCCCGGCCGCGACTCCGATCTCGATCTCGATCTGGCCGATTTTTCCTCTGGAGATCCTTTTCAAGCGATCTGGTTCGTCACCGGCTTACTCGCGCTGCAGGCGTTATTCCTGTTTGGCGGCGGTCGAATTCCGCTCGGCAAAAAGCCGGCGGTTGTACAGACCGGGCGGAAGGGTAACAGGTTAGACCGGGCGGATAGGTAACACCATGGCGAGATGCCATGGAAGGAGACCTATCCGATGGAAGAACGCAAGAGATTCATTGAAGACTGGCTGCGAGCGGGGGCGGCGACGAACGTGGCGGCGCTGTGTCGACTCTACGGGATCAGCCGCAGGACCGGATACAAGTGGTTAGAACGCTTCCGTCAAGGCGGTTGGCCAGAGCTGGAAGACCGCTCGCACGCGGCACACCGTCAGCCCGGTCGGATACCCGAGTCGGTCGAGCGACGAGTGATAGAAGCGCGTCGGCAGCATCCGAGTTGGGGGCCGAAGAAGCTCAGGGCCTGGCTGGAGTCGAAAGAGTCACAGACAAGCTGGCCAGCGGCGTCGACGATCGGCGACGCGCTGAAGCGAGCCGGACTCGTTCGCGGGCGCAAGCGGATGCGGCGACTGGCCGAAGCGGCACCCAGTCCGTTGCGCGAACCCGAAGCGCCCAACGACCTCTGGACGATCGACTACAAGGGGCAGTTTCGCACCGGCGACGGCGTGCTGTGTTATCCGCTAACGGTCGTCGACGGATATAGTCGTTTCCTGCTCAACTGCACCGCACACGTGGGCACATCCTACGCCGAGGCCCGCCGAGGCTTGGAGCGGTTGTTTCTGGAGCGCGGGCTGCCACGAAGGATACGCTCAGACAACGGTTCGCCGTTCGCCTCCATCGGCACCGGACGCTTGAGCCGGTTGAACGTCTGGTGGCTGAAGCTGGGCATTGCGGTGGAGCGCATCGAGCCGGGCAAGCCGCAGCAGAACGGTCGCCACGAGCGGCTACACCGCACGCTCAAAGCCGAGACAGTGAGACCTCCGGCTGGCGATCGTCGCCGACAGCAGCGCCGCTTCGACCTCTTTCGTCATGAATACAACCAAGAACGTCCGCATGAAGCGTTGAGACAGCGGCCCCCGGCGGCGTTCTATGCACCAGCAACACGCGCCTATCCCAGCGAGCTTGCTGATCTGGATTACCCGGGGCACTGGGAGCGCCGACGAGTGCGCCACGACGGACGCATCAAGTTCCTCGGCGAGAAGTACTTCCTGAGTGAAGCGTTGGCTCGCGAGTTGGTCGGGCTAGTCGAAGTGGACGAAGCCATTTGGCAGATCTGGTTCGGTCCGGTGGAACTCGCCTTGTTCGACGCCGCCAACCGCGTACTGTGGCCGCTCGGCTCGGCAGTCAGTGGCCCCCGCGGGGGCCACTGACCACCGCCTATACTGTTACCCATCCGTCCGGTTTAGAGTGTTACCTATCAGACCGGTCGTTCAGGGGTATCTTGCGAACCCTGATTCCCGTGTCCCTCGCTGCGGCCGCAGGCGCCGTTGTTGTTCTTACTTTTTTCGCTGCCGCTGCCGAAATGTTTGACCGCGCCAACGGAGAAGGGTCGATTCGGGAAACGGCATTGCTGGATATAGGATCGTTGGGAGAGGATGCCGAATTTGTCTCATGGCTGGTCTTCGTCTGGGCGATCTGGGTGGTGCTTGCGCTGGTCATGTATCGCGGCAAGGATCAGGAAACCGTACTCCGGCGCCTGGCCAATGGCCTGCTCGCTGGTAGCTGGATTGAGTTTCTGGTCGCACTGCCGGTGGACATTGCCATTCGCCAGCGCGCCGACTCCTGCCCCTGCTCGACGGGTTCCTGGGTTGCACTCGTGTGTGCCGTGCCCATTATGATGTTTGCCTTCGGTCCTGCCCTGTTTCTGCTTTACCTGCGTGAGGTTGAGCTGGGAAGAATCGAGCCACGCCGCGCGATGCGTATTCTCCTGCACAAGTCCAGACGACAGGTTGTAGTGACAAAGGAAGAACACGATGAGTAATACAAGCCTCCGGTCGGCACGGCTTTACTCGATTGCCATTCTCGTCCTCGGGTATGTCGGCTTCTCGTTCGTCTGGCAACATCAGGAGCGGCTCACAACCTTGTCGCAGGCCCGCCTGGCAATGGCGAGTATTATTGCCGCTTCGGTGGGCACGGATTTTCCGGCACTTGGCGAAATCGAGCTTGGCGATATCGTGGCGTCCGGGGATTTCTATCATGTAAACGTGACAGTGCGTCGCCGCGGCGGAGGCCAGTGGGGCGTTGCCCGGCTGCCGGTGCCGCAAGGTACAGATGAGCAGAAACAGCAATACGACCGGAGTCTCGAGCAGTTGGGCCAGGTTGCCGCACAAGTTGGCATTTTCGATTCCGGAAACGCGGGTGCGTCGAAACTTTACGTGGATATCGAGCAGCGCACACTCGGCACTGAAGTGATGGTGCCGGGTGTAGGTCTCGGCTTCCACGGCATGCAGGTCGTCTGGGTTTGTGTGATTGCCACTTTCTGTTTTCTGGTCATCACGCGGGATCGTGTGCAGCATGTATTGTCGGACGAGAATCTGGCCATGTCCGAGCGCTGGCTCGTGATCGATGGCAGGGACGGCATTGAGTACGTGCTCAGCCAGCTTTGGCTCGCAGGGTTCATATTGGCACCAACGGTATTGTCCAGCGGCCTTATCCTCGGCGTGACCGCGCAAACTGCGGTCGACGGCGCCACTTCCGGCCTGGCCGGTGACGCGCTGCGCATGGCCGGCGTCCTCATCCTCCTGGCTGGCAATGGCTGGCTCGCACTGAATACTGCCTCGCGTATCCTCGAGTTGCGTGGCAGGCGACTGGCGTTGGCCGATACCCGGCGCGCGTAGCCCCCACTCGCGAAAAAAGCGCAGCCGGACTCATTCATAACCCCAGGCTGGGTGTCCTTCTCCTTGGTGTCGAGCGTCAGCTAGCGTGCTCTTCGCTACGTTGAGCATATCGGCAGCTTCGGCCTCGCCGATTGCGATTCGCCTGTAATGCCCTGCAGTGAGTGATGAACCGCACCCATTGTGAGGTTGCGTGATCTGGTCTGATTCCAACCGTGAAGAAGAGGCAGTGAATAGGCTCCGAAAAGGCTCGGTTTCGAACGAAACCGGGAACGAAACCGGGACAGGCTCAATTAACGGACGAGATCGACGAAACTGGGCGAAAAGTCCCGGTTCTTTCGTGGGTGCGATCGACTGCGGGACAGGTGAATTCAGGGGTTATTCCCGATGCTTGAACGATGCCCGAAGATGGCGGCCTAACGGGACTCCATACCCAGATCATCTTGAAGCCCTAATGCTGTAGGATGACGAACGGATGGTCGTGCTGATACCTACTCGTCATATAGCTAAGGGTCTTGCAATAGCGCTCGTTGCTTTCGCGGCGGTTCATGCGGCAGGCGATCAAGCTCAATCGTCCGTTGATTTCGGACGCGATATTCATCCGATCCTCTCCGAGCGTTGCTTCACCTGCCATGGGCCTGATGAAGGGACTCGCTTGACGGCGTTGCGTTTTGACACCGAGCAAGGCGCATTCGCGGAGTTGGCGAGCGGGGAGTTCGCCATCGTTCGCGGTAGCGCGGAAGACAGCAAGCTAATCGAACGCATCACCTCAGACAACCCGGCTTTGCGGATGCCTCCGGCTTACCAAGGCCATGACCGGCTTCCCGATAACGAGATCGCGACTCTGCGGCGCTGGATCGAGGAGGGTGCGCCCTGGGCTCGACATTGGTCATTCGAAGCGCCGCGCCGCCCGCCACTACAGGACGTTGATCACCCGTCCTGGAATGATCATCCGATCGATCGCTTGCTCTACGAGCGTCTGCAGACGGTGGGAATGAATCCATCCCCGTCAGCTTCGCGCGAGACGTTGATTCGACGCTTAGCCCTGGATCTTACCGGCATACCGCCTACGCCGGAGGACGTCTCCGCATTCGTGACTGACCATTCTCCCGGAGCCTACGAGACGGTGGTAGATCGCCTTCTCGCCTCACCGCAGTACGGCGAGCGCATGGCTGTCGAGTGGTTGGATGCGGCCCGCTACGCGGACACCGACGGGTACCAAGCAGACGGTACGCGGTCGATGTGGCGCTGGCGTGACTGGGTAGTGGACGCGTTCAATGTGAATAAGCCCTTTGATGAGTTTACGGTCGAACAGCTTGCTGGTGACCTGCTTCCGAATAGCACGCTGGAGCAGAAAATCGCCACAGCCTTTAATCGCAATAACCGCACGACCTCGGAAGGTGGCATCGTCGAGGAAGAGTTTCTCGTCGAGTATGCAGTCGATCGGGCATCGACCACCGCCACGGTGTGGCTTGGGCTAACAATGGGCTGCGCCCGCTGCCACGATCACAAGTACGACCCACTCGCACAGAAGGAGTTCTACCAACTCTTCGCGTTCTTCAACAACTTACCCGAGCGTGGACTCGTCCACAACTTTGCGAATGATGAACCGCTGATCAAAGCGCCGACGCCGGACCATCAACGAGAACTGGCTCGGTTTGATGCAGCTGTCGAACAAGCAGAAAGTGATTTCAGCGCTCTCGAAACAGGTATCGCCGACGGTATCCGCGAGTGGTCAAAGAAAATCGATGGGTCGAAGTACGACGACTGGACCATCTCAGAGGGTTTGGTTGCGACCTACGACTTTGAAAAGCGTAAGGCTCCTTATGTCGCGTGGAACGAGCCGCCAGATGGACTGGTTCGGGGTCCAAACAGCTTTCGCGTCACGCCAGAGGGCAAGCGCGGCTCCGCGGGTCAGCTAGGCGGCGACTACACGACCGATTTGGGCGATGTTGCGGGATTTGATTACGACGAACGGTTCAGCTTTTCATTTTGGATTCGACCGGAATCCGAGAACGGCGCGATATTTACCCGCATGCATGAAGCAGGGAGAGAGCAAGGGTTCGGCTTCTACCTAGAAGAATCGAAGTTGCGCTTCGAGTTCACGATGCGCCAGACCGATCACAGCATGAGGATCGTAGCTGAAGAGCCGTTTGAACTTGGACGCTGGTGTCACATCGCGCTGACGTATGAGGGAGTATTGCCCGCATCGTCTGGCACCCGTATATTCGTTGACGGTGAGCCTCGTGCTTTCGAAGTTGAGTGGGACGACTTGAAGTGGCCGTTGAGGTACCGTCAGCCGTTGAAGATCGGTGCGGGCGGGGGGCAGCAGTCGATCGACGGTACGATCGATCAGCTCCGAATTTATGACCGCGCACTCTCGCCGATGGAAGCCCGTGTGATGGCGCTCGATCAGCCGCTTTCAAGCATTGCCGCGAGACCCGAATCACAGCGGACCGAGACTGAGCAAGAAAAGCTACGTTTGGCCTATCTCGACGAACAGGCCCCGAAAGAGACTCAGCAGGTGTTGGCGTCGCTTCGAATTGCTCGACAGAGAAGGGACCTGTACTACGAATCAATTCCGACAGTCATGGTGATGAGGGAGCGGGAGGAAATTCGTCCGGCGCATGTCTTGAACCGTGGCGCGTATGATGCTCCCGGTGAGGAGGTGCAGCCAGGTGTTCCCGCCGCGCTTCCGCCGTTGGATTCGAAGGGCCGCGCGAGCCGCCTGGATTTGGCGAGATGGATCGTGAGCCGGGACAACCCACTCACGGCAAGAGTCACCGTCAACCGCTACTGGCAGCAGCTGTTTGGCGTTGGCCTGGTGAAGACGACCAATGATTTTGGCTCCCAAGGTGAACGACCGGTACAGCCGGAGTTGCTTGATTGGTTGGCGGTGGAGTTCATGGAAAGCGGCTGGGACGTTAAGGCGATATTGAAGACCATCGTAACGAGCCAGGCCTATCGGCAAAGTGCCAGCGCCAGTCAGGAACTACTAGAGAGGGATCCAGAGAACCGTCTGCTCGCGCGTGGTCCACGATTCCGATTGCCAGCCGAGGTGATCCGTGACCAGGCGCTTGCGGCTGCTGGGCTCCTTGAATTGGCTCGGGGTGGTCCACCAGTTAAGCCGTATCAGCCTGCTGGCCTCTGGAAAGATGTTTCCGGGGCGTCCTATGTGCCGGACGGCGGAGAGGCGCTCTATCGGCGAAGTTTGTACACGTTTTGGAAACGCACGGTACCGCCACCGTCGATGGCGACGTTCGATGCGAGTGATCGCGAAAACTGCTCGGTGAATCGTCCGCGAACGAACACTCCTCTTCAAGCGCTGACCCTGATGAACGATGTCACCTACGTTGAGGCCGCCCGCAAGCTGGGCGAGCGAATGCTGCGTGACGGCGGTGCGAGCGCGGCGGACCGGATCGCCTATGGGTTCAGACTTGTTCTCGCTCGCAATCCTCGACCGGCGGAGTCCGAGACGTTGCAAAGTGTGTTGGCGGACTTCGCTCGCGACTACAAGACAGACCGCAAGGCCGCCAAGGCATTAGTTGAAGTGGGTGAGTCACCACGTGATCAGAAGTTGGACCCGCGTGAACTGGCGGCGTACGCTACTGTCGGTAGCCTGCTGCTGAATCTCGATGAGACGGTGATGAAGCAATGAGTTCGTCCGTGGATATCGGTGACGCCAAACGACTACTCGCTACCCGTCGACAGTTCTTTAGTCGAGCCTCGACCGGCATTGGTGGTGCGGCGTTAGCCTCGCTACTCGGCAAAGATCTTCAAGCTGCGCCAGGAGACCCTCTCGGCCTACCGGGCTTGCCACATCATCGACCGACGGCGAAACGCGTCATCTATCTATTCATGTCTGGCGGCCCGTCCCAGATGGAGACGTTTGATTACAAGCCGGCGATCGGGCGGTTCCGTGGACAGGATCTTCCGGAGTCGATCCGAAAGGGACAGCGGCTGACTGGCATGACTTCGACGCAGGAACGTTTTCCGGTCGTTGAGTCGCAGTTTTCGTTCGCGCAGCATGGTCAGTCGGGCGCGTGGGTCAGCGAGTTGTTGCCGCACACGGCCAAGGTGGTTGACGACCTCTGCATCATTAAGTCGATGCAGACCGAGGCGATCAATCACGACCCGGCGGTGACGTTCTTCCAGACGGGGTCGCAGCTTGCTGGTCGGCCGAGCATCGGAGCGTGGGCGAGCTATGGATTGGGCAGCGATAGCGAGGACCTCCCCGGGTTCGTGGTCCTCATCACGCGCGGGACGGGTGGCCAACCGCTCTACGACAGATTGTGGGGCAGCGGATTCTTGCCAACTCGTTACCAGGGCGTGAAGTTCCGCTCAATCGGTGACCCGGTGCTGTTCCTCTCCGATCCTCCGGGGTTCAATAGTGGCCGTCGTCGTCGGTACCTCGATGCATTGAACAAGCTCAACCGGCTGTCGCTCGACGAGGTTGGCGACCCCGAAATCTCGGCTCGGATTTCGCAGTACGAGATGGCCTACAAGATGCAATCCTCGGTGCCTAACCTGACTGACCTCAGCGATGAGCCCGAGGAAACTTATGAACTGTACGGCGAGGACGCGCGAACTCCGGGCACCTATGCGGCGAATTGTTTGTTAGCGAGGCGTCTGGCCGAGCGAGATGTCCGTTTCATTCAGCTCTACCATCGGGGCTGGGATCAGCATACGAAGTTGCCCACCGGGATAAAGAGGCAGTGCCTGGCGACGGATCAGGCAACGGCTGCGCTCATCACAGACCTCAAGCGTCGTGGGATGCTAGACGACACGCTGGTTGTTTGGGGCGGCGAGTTCGGGCGAACGGTCTATTGTCAGGGCCGACTGACCGACGATGACTACGGTCGCGACCACCATCCACGCTGCTTCCCTGTGTGGTTGGCGGGTGGTGGTGTTAAGCCCGGCATGCAAATGGGTGAGACGGACGACTATTCCTACAACGTGGTCGCCGACCCTGTACACGTGCATGACCTGCAGGCCACGATCTTACACACGCTTGGAGTCGATCACACGAAGCTGACGTACAAATTCCAGGGACGAGCTTTCCGTCTGACGGATGTTCATGGCGATGTCGTCAGATCGATCCTCAAGAATCCGTAACTAGTGGGCCGCACTTCAACGGTGGACATTCCGCTGGGCAACGCAATCGGCTGCCTTAAATCCCTAGTTCCTTGGCGACCGCTCCCAGGCTCTCGTCTATTGCATCGCAGAGGCCGTCCAATTCGTCTGCCGTGATGGTAAGCGGAGGCGCTATCGGCACGATGTAAGCTGGCACGCGGATCCAGACGCCTCGTTCGATCAGCTTCGCCGTCAGCCGGGCGTTTACTCGTAGCGACGGATCGAAGTGACGCTTCGTCTCCCTGTCGGCCACGAACTCAATCCCCTGGATCAAGCCAACGCCGCGCACATCGCCTACTAGGCGGTGCTTCCCCTTCATCTCCTCCAGCCGATCGCGCAACTGCTCGCCTCGCACCCTGGCGTTCTCCACGAGGTTCTCTCGCTCCACGATCTCGAGATTCTTCAGCGCAGCCGCCGCGCCTCCCGGGTGACCGGAATACGTGTACATGTGGCTCCACGTCTTCTCGGGCGCGCCGGAAAACACATCCGCAACCTTGGCCGTCGCAATGGTTCCGCCAACAGGGAAGTAACCGGACGTGATGCCCTTCGCGAAGCTCATGATGTCCGGTGTCACGCCTGCAATATCGGCTCCGAACCACGTCCCGAGCCTGCCAAACGCGGTGATCACCTCGTCGAAGATGAGCAGCACGCCGTACTTGTCGCAGATCTCCCTGACCATCGGCCAGTAGTTCGACGGCGGCACGACGCCTCCAAGAGGCTGTGTGATCGGCTCACCGATCACCGCTGACACGCTCTCCGGCCCCTCGAACAGGATTGCCTCCTCGATTGCCTTCGCCGCAAGCTCGCCGCACTGTTCCGGCGACGTCGACCCGAACTCGCAGCGGTAGGCGTGCGGAGCTGCCACGGTCACTACGTTCGCTGGCTTCGGCTGGTAATCGGTGCGCGGGAAGCCGGGATGGCCGCCAAGCCACATCGTGCCAGCCGTTGTGCCATGGTATGAGCCCCGGCGCGAGATCACCTTGAATCGTCCAGCGTCGCCGCGCCTCACGTGGTACGCCTGAGCCAGCTTCAGGCTCGACTCATTTGCCTCTGAGCCACCCTGACAGAAGAAGGTGCGGGTCAGGTCTCCAGGCGTGATCGCAGCGAGCTTGACAGCGAGTTCGATGGTGGCTGGCGTGGCACCCGCGTAGACGTTCATGCTGATTGTGGAGAGCTGTTCGTAGACGGCTCTTGCGATCTCCTCACGCCCGTGGCCGACGTTGCGGAAGTACATGCCGGAGATGCCGTCGATGTACTTCTTGCCATCCATGGCAGTGACGTAGATGCCTTCCGCGGACTCCATGACGAGCGGGCCGCCCTCTTCGGTGAGCTGCGCGGCGTTGTTCATGCCGACGAATAGGTGCTGGTTTGCGGCATCTCGCAGCGCTGCATGGTCAGTGGAAGATTGGAGTGTTGTGGTCATTTCGCGGGGTCCGGTTTGGCCAGGCTGGATTCGCATGGCGGGCTCGATGATAGGTTAGCCGAGAGTATACGTCCGAGGCGTGGCCGACTGGGCGACTGTGGAGCTAGAGCGATGTGATGCCAGTCGTTCGGATCGTCGATCCTGCCATACAACTCTTTTGTGGCGTCGTGATACTGGATGTCGCACAAAACAGGTTGAATTCGACAGCTGGACCGTTGACGCGCCCACTAGCGTGGAGCCTGTCCGCTTCGCGGGGGTCCTGGAAGTACAGGAGTGTCTCGATGGACCTCCGGCCTGTGAACGCCCAAGGACATGGGTAACAGAATTACCCAACCACATAGGTAACAGTTTAGGGGGTTGATACAGGGGAAGAGCGGGTCTTCCCGTTAGCTGTTCTTGGACGGCGGCGGGAGCCCGGAGGGCGACCGGAGCCGTCCAAGAATGACGCCTTCCAGCGGCCTCGGCCACGGTTGTCACGTTTGGCTTTTGGGTCGTTGACTTGCCTCGCATCGAGCCATGCCAGCGGTATCGGACCGAACCAGACCCGCCAGCCGTCTTCGATTTCCTCCACCCCGACGGTTTCGCCAGCCAGTACCTCGCCCAGAAACACCCATCCGAAGCGCCAGCTGATATTGCCGTGTAGGTCTACCTTGCGTCTCAGAAATCCTGTCGGATACTCAATCTCCGGCAATCGTTCGGGAAACCTCCGCAACGAAGGTTCGTACACACTCGCAGGCGTTGCCATCGCCAGCGCTTCATGCGGACGCTGCTCGTTATACATCTGCCGAAAGCGGTCGAACGCCTGCTGCTGCGCCCTCGCGGATCGTGCCGGAGGCTGCGCGGTCTCTTGCTTCAAGGTCCGATGCGATCCGCTCGTGCATGATGCCCAACCGCAACCACCACACGCTCAACCGCGAGAGTCCCCCGATCCCGGTTGAAGCGAACGGCGAACCGTTGTCTGAAAGGATGCGCGCCGGTAAACCGTACTCGCGGAAGCTCGCTTCCAGCAACGGGCGGATGAACTTACCGCCGGTCTGATCGACCGCTTGGCAACGCAGCAGATACCGTGTATGGGTGTCGGAAAGCGTCAGCGGATCGCAGCGTTGGCCATCGCCAGTCCGAAACCAGCCCTTGAAGTCGATGGCCCAAACTTGATTCGCGGCGCGTGGTTGGGTGAGCTCGCTGGACGGTGTGGCACGACGCCGTCGCTTGTGGGGCCGGGTCAGTCCGAAGCGTTGAAGAATGCTTCCAATCGAGGAGGTCGAGGGCCAGCGGCGTTCGCGATGCTCGCGTTCGAGCCAGGCCTTGAGCTTGCGCTCGCCCCAACTCGGATACCGCGCACGCGCTTCGAGAATCCCTCCAAGCGTCTCTTCATCAACGGCGTTGGGCTGATGCAGCGGCTTGCGCGAGCGGTCCGCTAATCCGGCTAACCCGTGCAGTAGAAACTGCTCGTACCACTTGTAGCCGGTCTTACGGCTCACGCCGTAGCGCCGACAGATCTCGGCTCGCGAGCGTTCACCGGCTGCGAACTCCTCGACCAGTAACAGTCTTTCATCCTGCACACATGTCTCCTTCCAGCCCACGAAAATCCCTCCTTCGAAAGAGTGATTCTCGCCGATCTGTTACCCATGTGCTTGGGGTGTTCTGTTACCTATGTCTCTGGGTCGTACCTATCGTTAGCCCAGGGCGCAAGCCATGGGACCTCATTCAAGCCCCGGAGGGGCGGCATATCGTTAGCCCGGCGGCGCAAGCCCCGGGAACAAACCCGAGCCCTCCCACTCTTCCCGCGTCAGCGTCCTAAGCCCCGGAGGGGCGGCATATCGTTAGCCCGGCGGCGCAAGCCCCGGGAACAAACCCGCTACCTCACCCCTCTTTCACCCGCGTCTGAGCGTCCCCCACCGCAAGAAAGTTCGGACCCGTCTGCTACACCTAGAGACAGAAGAGCGCTGGCTAGGCGAGGCACGGTCAACGGAACAGCCTCAATTAAGCCGACGGTAGCCGACAACCCAACCCAAACGATTCGGCTCACTGTCGATAGGGGACGTCCTCGGCGTTGGTCTGGGGAAGCTGGCGTGCCAGGCTCTCCATTACGTCGCGGTACTGCGGAGCATCTTTCAAGTTGTGCCACTCCATCGGATCGACTGTGTGGTCATAGAGTTCCTCCTCGCCATCGCGATACCGAATGTATCGCCAGCGCGGTGAACGCAGCGCGTGGTTCATGCGTCCGTAGGTCGTCAGCGCCGGACGGTCCCAAGGAGCCTTCGAATCCGCGAGTAGCGGCACAACGCTGACGCCGGAGATCTCAGGTTTATCCTCGAGGCCAGCGAGTTCGATTAGGGTGGGGTAGATCTCGAGTAATGTCACTGGGGCGTCCACCCGCGAACCTGGTTCCGTACCCTGTTCGAGGCCCGGTGCGATTCCTTTCGGAACCCGCCAAATCACCGGCGTGCGGGTTGCTTCCTCCCACAAGGCGAACTTGCGCCAGTGACGTTTTTCGCCAAGGTGCCAGCCGTGGTCGGTCCATAACACCACGATCGTGTTGTCTGCGTTCGGCCCATTCTCGAGCGCGTCGAGAATACGACCGACTTGTTCATCCGCGAAGTAGATGGATGCCAGGTAGCCCTGGACAGCGCGGCGCCACTGATCGTGCTTGGTCACGTTGGCATGGTCTTTCGACGGATTCGCCATTCTGATGGCAGAGGGCCCCACATCGTCGAGGTCGTCTTCGATGAACGCCGGAAGCTCAATCTTGTCGAGGGGAAAGGGTTCGAAGTACTCGGGCGGCACGTACCAGGGCAGATGCGGCCGGAAGATGCCAGCGGCGAGGAAGAAGGGCTTCTCATGCTTCTTCGAGAGTTGGCCGGAGATCCAATCGGCGACCTGGCGATCACCCATCTCTTCGGCGGTTGCGTCGACCGGTCCCCAGTCAAACTGGGCGGTATCCGGGATACCGTTGACGGGACGGTCGTCGGGAACCGGATCGGTTGGCTTATTCTTCTGCTGATCGGGCCAGTAGACGTCCCACGACGGCGGGTCGGGGTACCTGCCGTGGAATATCTTGCCAGCGCCAGCGACCCAGTAGCCGTGCTTGCGGAAGTGCTGGGGAATGGTATCGGCGTCACGCAGGGCCGGCGACGGTCGCCAGGGTTGGCTATTCCGATAAACACCTGAAACATGCGGCGCGATGCCCGTCATCAACGCTGCACGCGAGGGGTTGCATGACGGAGACGCCGTGTAGGATCGGGTGAACAGGACGCCGGAAGCAGCGAGCCGGTCGATGTTGGGAGTCTTGGCTTGAGGATGTCCACCGAGCACGCCGACCCAGTCGTTGAGGTCGTCAATCGAGATGAATAGGACGTTGGGCTTGTCGGCTGCAAGTAGCGGCGTCGCAGCCATCGCCAGGAATAACGTGAGCGTACGCATATCGGTCAGATTGTAGCGCTGCCAGACCGGGGAACGTGCGCCAAATCCGAGCTAGCGGTTACTTCCCGGAGCTGGGAAACCGGGACCGGTTCTGCCACGGTTCTTCGCGGCAGCTTACCGCAACTTAAATAGATCCCGCCGTCTCAGCCCATCTGTCACGGATAGCCCGCAAAGCCTCGCAGAAGCAGGAGCGCGAACTTACGCAAGCAGGGACGCATAAGTATCGTCAATTGTCTCAAAAGAGGAGAATTGAGGCCGAAATTGGCTGCGATGAAAGAATATCATTGCATGGCAAATGCGGCTCGACTACCCTAGCCGTACTAGCCGTGCCGGGAAGGCCAAAGACGCGATCCGCGGTCAATGATGTTCCGCCGGGTGAGCCCGTTGATGGATGCTGACCCTGCTCGTTAGGGGGACTCATGGGGCAGCACGACGCGGACTGTTCGTTACCTGACAGGAAGAAGAGAGTCGCTGCGCCGGGATCTAACGGCCGCTTGCTGACGGTCTTGACCTTGATGGCAATGGCCCTCGCCCCTAGTCTTGCGGCGCAGCCTTCACAGATCGGCGAATGGGGTCCGTTGATCGAAGGCTTTCCGGTGCCCGCAGTGCACTCCATCATGCTTCATACGGGAAAGATCTTGTTCTTTCGCGGCGACGGCGAGGATGAGGGGGGAGTTGGCGATTACAAGACTCATTTGTTGTCTCTGGACACGAACGAGTTCGAAACAATTTCAATGGACGCCAACCTATTTTGCTCCGCTCACACTTTTCTCCCGGACGGGCGAGTCCTGGTGGCTGGCGGTGAGCTCGAAGAGAACCTCGGGCCAGCGCATGTTCACATCTTCGACCCGATAACGGAAAGGTGGTACCGACAGCCGGACATGGCGGACGGTCGCTACTACCCGACTAGCGTTGCGATGGGCGACGGCACGACGCTGATCTTCGCAGGCCGCGATCCGGACGGCGGCAAGAATCCTCGCGTCGAACGATTCATACCCGGTGGCGGACCCGACGGCGACAACATAATCGAGTACATCAACGGGTCGGACCGCACGATGACTTGGTATCCGCGCATGCATCTATTGCCTTCGGGCCGCGTGGTTCGCACGGGGCAAGAGGAAGAGACGTTCGAGTTCGACCCGGTCACTGGGAATTGGGATTTCGTCGCCGACACCAACCACGGCGAGCGTTATTGGGGAACCTCCGTCATTCTGCCGCCCGGCTTCGAAAAGATTCTGATATTGGGCGGAGTGAATCGTAGTCAGTCATCATTTGCGACCAATACGGCCGAGATCATCGATTTCTCGGAGTCGTTCCCCTCGTGGCGATACACGAGTCCGATGAGCCTTCGCCGGATGCACCCCAACGTCGTCGTTCTGCCCGACGGCAAGGTGTTTGTCGCTGGTGGCATGGAGGACCAGGCGAACACGCTTCCCGTGTATGAGTCGGAGATATTCGATCCGGTGACGGAAGCGTGGACGGTGGCGGCGTCCCAGGACAGTGTTCGGCGGTATCACTCCTCGTCAGTTCTGTTGCCGGACGCGCGAGTCATGTGGTTGGGCGCTCACGCGGGGACCGGCGGCAACGACAGTTCGACTGCGCAAATATACTCGCCAGCCTATCTGTTCAATGGTCCCCAGCCGTCGGTGCAATCCTCTCCGGAGTCGGCCGACTACGGCGAAACGTTTTTGGTCGATACCGCGCAAGCTTCCGACATCGAGTCGGTCGTACTCATTCGTCCCAGCGCGACGACGCACTCGATCAATATGGCACAACGCTACGTGGCGATGACATTCACGCAGGCCGACGCCAACTCTCTCGCGGTGACCGCGCCGACGAACCCGAACGTCGCACCCCCTGGGTACTACATGCTGTTCATCGTCGACTCGGAAGGTCGACCGTCCGTCGCGCCGTTTGTGCGTCTCGGCGGCGATCTCCCGCCGGTCGTCGAGGCCGGGCTGGACCAGGAGATCATCCTTCCGGGGTCCGCTGAGCTCGACGGAACGGTGGTCGACTACAACGGGAATCCCGGATTGAGCACGCAATGGACGGTTGCGTCAGGTCCTGATTCGGTCCTGTTCGGCGATGCCAGTCTCGTGGACACGACGGCTACGTTCTTTTCGCCGGGTCTGTATACCTTGCGTCTCACAGCCGTAGACGGCCCCTTCACCGTCGGCGGCACACTCACTGTGACAGTGCATCCAGAAGGCCGTGTGGTCGTGGGTGTCGACGTATCGTCCGACGATGCCGAAGAGAAGGCCGATGGCAGCATTACGTTGACGAGTCTCGATCTCGAAATGACCGACTATGATGCCAGCGGACCCCACAATGCCATAGGTTTGCGCTTCAACAATATCGACATCGCGAACGGAACGCAGATCAGCGCCGCTCACATCCAATTTACTTCGGCTCAAACGAGCTCGGTAACTACAAACCTGACGATCAAGGGCCACGACACCGATCATGCAGCCCCTTTCACGACTTCACTGGAGAACTTGACTTTGAGGACGACAACGACGGCTCAGGTCTCGTGGAGTGTGGCGCCATGGACCGTCGGTCAGTCGAGTGTTGCGCAGCATACGGCTAACATCGCTCCGATCCTTGAAGAGATCGTTAACCGACCGGGTTGGTCGGCCGGCAATTCGATCGCAATCATGATCTCGGGACCTGGAAACAGAGTCGCGCGCACCTATGACCAGAATCCCGCTGACGCGGCGGTGCTGTACGTCGATCCGGCTGGCTACCAGGCTTGTGATGACGGTCTGGACAACGACAGTGATGGATTCATCGATTTTCCGGCGGACCCAGGGTGTACGACTTCCGCCGACCCTTCCGAATGGGAGGCGTCCCGCGTCTGTGACGATGGGCTGGATAACGACGGTGACGGATTCATCGATTTTCCCGAAGACTCCGGTTGCGTCAGTCTCTTCGATGGCTCCGAATCGGAATTCGAGTCGATCTGTATCGACGGTCTGGACAACGACGGCGACGGCCTCATCGATTTTCCAGCGGATCCGGGCTGCGTGGACGGGGATGATTCGACCGAAACCGCCGCTGGCTTAGTCTGCGACGACGGCCTGGACAACGACGGCGACGGCCTCATCGATTACCCAACGGATCCCGGATGCGACGGCCCGACTGACCCGTCGGAGATCGATGGGCTCATCATCATGGACTTCTCCGTCATTAATGGCGTGGACGATGCGGAAGAAAAGCAAGACGGCAGCGTCACAGTGACAAGCCTAGACCTGGAGATGTTCAACTACGATGCAGGCGGTCCGCACAGGGCCGTGGGCTTGCGCTTTACGGGGGTCAACGTGCCACAGGGCGTTGATATTACAGCAGCGCATCTTCAGTTCGAGGCGGCCGCAACAGACACGACTGCGACGTCCATCACAATCGAAGGGCAAGCCACGGACAATGCCCCGAGCTTCAGCACGGCGTTGGACGATGTCACCTTGCGGCCAACGACTGGGTCGTCGACGAACTGGTCCCCGGCGCCTTGGATCGACGGGCACGCCGGACCGGACGAGTCCACGTCTGACATCTCGGATATTATCGAAGAAGTCGTCGGCCGCGTCGGCTGGGTTCCCGGCAATGCACTGGCGTTGATTTTGACCGGCTCGGGGGAGCGCGTTGCGGCAACGCACAACGCGTCGCCAACTTCCGCTCCAACCTTGCACGTCGAGTACGTCACCGCGTCGCCGAACACGGCGCCGGTTGTGACCATCACCGCTCCGGCCAGCGGCACGAGCGTCGACGAAGGCACGGGACTCACTTTCACGGGTTCGGCAATCGACGTCCCGGACGGCGACTTGAGCGGCAATATCACGTGGAGTTCCAACCTCGACGGCGGTCTCGGAACAGGTTCGAGCGTCGCCGCCACCTTGTCGGTGGGCGTGCACACGATCACAGCTTCGGCGACCGACCTGGGCAGCTTGACCGCTACGGACGCGATTGGCGTAACCATCACCGCGTCGCCGAACACGGCGCCGGTCGTTACCATCACCGCCCCGGCCACCGGCACGAGCGTCGACGAAGGCACGGGACTTACTTTCGTGGGTTCGGCAATCGACGTCCCGGACGGCGACTTGAGCGGCAATATCACGTGGAGTTCCAACCTCGACGGCGGTCTCGGAACGGGTTCGAGCGTCGCCGCCACCTTGTCGGTGGGCGTGCATACGATCACAGCCTCGGCGACCGACCTGGGAGACTTGACCGGCACGGACGCGATTAGCGTCACCATCACCGCGCCACCGGTGAACACGGCGCCGGTCGTTACCATCACCGCTCCCGCCAGCGGCACGAGCGTCGTCGAAGGTTCGCCGGTGGCCTTGGCCGGTACGGCGACCGACGTTGAGGACGGAGGTCTGAGCGCCAGCATGAACTGGGCATCCAGTGTGGACGGCCCTCTGGGAACCGGCGCGAGCCTCAGTGTCGTGTTGTCCAAGGGGCAACATACGATTACGGCGTCAGCGCTTGATGGCAGCGGCCTTCAAGGTACGGATCAGATCAACATCCACGTTCGGAGAGGTGGAGGGCGGCAAAGATAAATCGGACGGCAGGACGCGCGCCAGATAAGCGCGATAGTCGTTCAAGCAGAAAGACGCGGGATTGGCTCACAATCATTCCGTTCGTTGCGGCGATCGATCGCGGTGCCCCACCACGACTCGCCGCCCCGGGCAATTCACGACAACAAGTCGGTACATTCGACAGACTGCTGCACCGAATGCGAGGCTGCCCACAGTTGTCTTAGATATGGCCGCGTGCGGCGATCTTCCAGACTGCTTGCACCTGGTCGCCGCGGCAGACATACATGCGGTCGTAGAGGTTCACATTCGGGTCGCAGTGTGGAATGATCAGCTCGACCTTGTCGCCCAGTTTCACTTCGCGAGCGGCATTCTCTAGATGGAGTCGACCGTGCTCGTCGCCGTTGAACGAATATGTCACTCCTTCAATGAGCGGCTCGGGGCCGAATGTGCGGTCAGTGGCAAATGCCTTGAGCCCAGCGTCAATGGTGGCAATGTCGTCGTAATTCTTGCTCATCACCGTCGCGAGTACCGTCAGCGATGGCTGGAAATCTGTGTAGACGTCACCCGAACGTCCACCGACACGACGATATTCGACATCCATGAAGGCGTAGCTGCCGACTTGAAGTTCCGTCATGCCCTTGAGCGCTGTATCGATGTTGTAGGTGCCGGTACTTGCGCCCGACATGATCTCCGCTGGAAGTCCTGCCTTATTCATCGCCTCGAACGATGCGAGCACCGGGGTCATGTACTTGATGGAATGCTCACGTCGCTGGTCGTAACCAATGACGTGCGCCGACGAACCGGAGTATCCGTGGACGCCCCGCAGCCTAAGCCCAGGAAGACGATCGACGATCTTTGCCAGCTCAACTGCTCCAGCCCCCGGTGCAATGCCGGTCCGGCGTCCGCGCGGATCGATATCGATCATGATGTTGAGCGTGACGCTCGCCGCTTGGGCAGCCTCGCTCAGCTGTGCTGCGTGCGAGCTGTTGTCGACGACCGACATCGTCTCAGGAGCCTTTTTGGTGAGGCGAACGAGGCGACCAATCTTGTTCGGTCCAACGAGCTCGCCAGTGATGAGTATTCCACCGATGCCAGCGGCGTTCATCGCTTCGGCCTCGCGAATCGTCGCCGCGCACACGCCAATCGCACCTGCGGACAACTGCCGCCGCGCGATCTCGGGTGTCTTGTGCGTCTTGGCATGAGGCCGCAAGTCGACGCTAGCCTGTTTGGCGTGTGCCGCCATACGGGCGACATTGCCGTCTAGCGCTTCGATATCGAGGACCAGTGATGGCGTTGGGAGGTCTAGTTTGGAGACGCCCTTGACGCCACTTGGGGCGGCCAGTCGACGCTCAACCTCGTCGATCTCGTAGGCCCTCGCCACACCGAGGCTCAGCATTGTCGGGGCTATCACGGCTCCGACCGATCTCTTCAACCAATTTCTACGCGAAAGGGACATAACGTAATCTCCGTACCAGGTGTTGCCGACCATGCTACCGCTGGATGAGTCGGTTGGCAATATGAGTCCGGCGAATGTCGCTGATAACTTTGTTGTTTCGTACTAACGCCGGCTTTCGTAAAAGGCACGAGCGCGACGATAGACATCTAATACGGTGGTCTTCTCTTGCTCGGTGGCGAAGCGATCAGTTTCGCTCTCGCTGATTTCGATTAGGTCATCGATCCAAGTGATGAAATACTGAGCGTCTTCGCGTGCGTCCCATTCACCGTTGAGCCAGGCGGGCTGCGAGTGCGCCAGCCGTATCGTCTCGTCGTTCTGGGCGAAAGCCCGGACAGCCACCCAGCTGTAGTTGCCGGTTGGAATCGCAAGTTCCGACGAATAGGAAGTTGCTCCCTCTGGCACGGCGAGTGTCCGAATCACCTTGCCGTTCGCGACGACTTCAATCCGGTCAAGCGGATCTCGAGACTCGACTTCGATTTGTATGGCAGTATTGCCGTCGTCTTGCTGTACCGCATCGAAGAAGAGCATCGGACCGTTGGTGGCGAAGCTCTGCCCGTGTCGGAGTTCGCGATACAACGCATCGACACCAAAGGGTTGGTCTAGCTTGACGTAGAGCCGGTTGTAGCCGACCGGATTGGGGAGCACGCCGCTGGCAGATCCCGCGCTGGCGGGGATACGGAAGCCGAGGTTCCAATAGCGATAGTTGAGGTCGAGCGTAAATCGTACGAAACCCTCGTTACCAGGGAACGCTTCTTCATCCCGAGCGCGACCCCAAGCCGAGCTGGCATGGATGCCGTATTCGTTGAAGTGGTTATGCAACAGGCCGATCGAGTCCGGCGGTGACAACGCCATCACTATCGGCGCTTCGATCCAGAAGGGTTTTTCGAGATCGAACCAGGGAAAGTCACTTCCTTCGGGGCGCTGGGACTTCGCTCTCTCAATGAACTCTAGTCCGATCGGAAACCAGCGGCCCGGAACGCCGAGGTCAAGCTTCTCACTCAGGCCGTGGAACATCCAAGCCCCACCGCCGCGCTCATCTTCTGCGTTGAGTAGACTGATCAACTGCCGGTCGTTCACCGCTCGCAGCGGATTCGTGGGCAACGATTCGCCTTCCCAGAGGTCGCGCTTATTCCACATGGTGAAGACGACACCGAGGTTGAGGTCTTCGGCTTCAATCAGGGTCAGCGTATCGTCCGGCGGTCGGTGGACGTGAAAGTCGGCGGAGTACCAGCCTCGCTCGTTCATGTTGATCCACCGGTCTAGTCGGACTTGGAGTTGAGCAGGCTCGGCTTCGTCGATACGAACCTGCTGCTCGAAGCGTTCGAATTCGGTACCGCGCTCGGCCACAACCGTATATTCCCCAGCGGGCAGCTCGATGCGCGCAGGTTCCTTCGCGGTGAAGTGCCCGATGTACCAGGGGGCACCGCCTGGGCGTGGGTTGGAGGTGCTATCACGCAAGCTGGAGGCCGGTTGGAACATGCTACCGTCGGCTGCTCGAACCTCGAAGCGCGCCCAGACGGACTCCCCGGAGCTGTCGACGGCACTGATCACAAGTTCACCGGCCGATGCGAGGGCTCCGAAGCCAGACAGGATGATGAGAAGAAGCCACCGGTTTGTCATGCCTGAGAAGGGTATCACTACCACAGGGCCGGAATGTTAGTTCCTATGGCGGGAAGCTCAACCAACGGCCTTGTCAGACGCCAGAGTTTGAAACTCCAGCGGAGCGTTTTAGCGCTTGCGTTGTATTGACCGGTTGATTTGGCAGGACTTGTAGGAAGTTACTCGGCCGAGTTATGCGCGACCCCGATTGACCGAGAATGACCACGGGGCGGTCTGTTTTGTCCACGAATGTCCGCGTTTTGTCCGTGGATGTCCGCGTTTGTCCGCTGAAAATTGACGTAAGTTATTGATAACATTGAGTTAGCGCTGGTTTTGGGCTGATTTTGCGGACATTTTCGGACACTGGGCTGGTTCGGTTGGGCTGATTGGGCGCTAACACGTGATCGCGGCATTTCGGGATGCATCCCAGGGGAAACGAAGACGGCCCGCTCTCTTGAGCGGGCCGTTCTGATTTCAGGTTAACAGCAGGTGCAAGGGTTTCCGCCGGAGACGCGAGCTAGCTCAGTGCATGTGTCGATTGGAGAGCGGATCTCTAGAACATTTCGAGTAGAGGGTAGGTTCCCTGACTGTCATCTTCGGTCCTCGAGACAGACCAGCCGTTCGGGCGCCCCTGCTGCGCCCGTGGTGAGGGCGTCCCCTCACCAACGCCTCCCCGCATCGGAGGCGCGGCGCGCAAAACGCCGAGTCCCATTTGTACTGCCGGCTCAATCGGTCGATGCAACACACGCGTTAAATCGTTCTGCTGGAGTTTCAAACTCCAGCGTCTTGCGGGGCCGACCGTTCAGCCTGCGAGCGATCCTGTCCAGGTGCTCTTGTGAGTGTACGGATAAGTCGGTTCCCTTGGGGAAGTACTGTCTCAACAGACCGTTCGTGTTTTCATTCGATCCACGTTGCCAGGGGCTCTGCGGATCGCAGAAGTATACGTCGATGTCCGTCGCTAGGGTGAAGCGTTTGTGGTCGGCCATCTCCAGCCCGCGGTCCCAAGTCAGCGACTTGTAGAGTTCGCCCGGCAGCTGCCGGGCGTGCGCGATCAGTGCCGATACGACGGTTGCGGTGTCCTTGCCGGAGACCTTCACCAACATCACATAACGGGTGTGACGTTCGACCAGCGTAGCGATGTAGGTGTTGTTCGATCCGGCTAGAAGATCCCCTTCCCAGTGACCGGGTACGGCCCGGTCTTCCACCGAGGCCGGGCGTTCACTAATCGAGATCAGATCTCGAATCTGTCCGCCGCCGCGGCCTTTGCGGCTGGCCTGCGGAGAACGCCGAATCGTACGCTTGGAACGTAGACACAGGGTCAGTTCTTTCTTCAAAGCCCCGCGGGCCTGGATGAAAAGACTGCGATAGATCGTTTCGTGTGACACGTAAAGTGACTCGCTACCCGGATACGTCCGCTTCAACCAGCCGGCAATCTGTTGCGGAGCCCAGTCCTCGCGCAGCTTCTCTTCTACCAACTGGCGTAGCTGAGGACAGCGTACCAGCCGACACGACTTTGGACGCCGCGCTCGCTTCCAGGCTTGCTTGTCCGCCTCTGCCGCTCGGTAGCGGTTAGAACCTCCGTTGCGGCGGATCTCTCGGCTCAGGGTCGATGCCGCACGAGCTAGCCTGCGGGCGATCTGTCGCAGCGACTCTCCACAGGCAATGCCTCGGGAGATCTCTTCCCGCTCAGCTAGCGTTAGCGCTTGAGGCGAGCGGCAGCGCGTTCGCGGGCGGATGCCGCCGTAACGCAGCAGCAGCGGGTAGACCGACGCCCCTCTGTCCATCCCGTGGGCGATCTTCTTCGACGACTCCCCGCGTCGCCAACGATCCCATACCTCAGCGAACTCCGCCGCCGTGTACGCTCGCCTCTTCCTCGTCTGTTCCTTCTGTTCTTTCTGCATCCACTTCTCCTTCTCGGTGAAGTGTTGCATCGACCCCTTGAGACCACCACTGAACCCGGACAAGCGCTTGACGGAACTTCCTGTGAAGTTCAAACATGGACGAACACAAACAACACTGTGGGTGAACTGTCGTCGGAAGAGCTAAGCGTGGCCGGACTGCTCGGCCGAACTGGCGACACTTAAAGGGAGAATGCAATGAACAGAAAGCATGCGTTAACGCTCGGCGCTGTCGGGCTCTCAATCGCTCTCGCCGCGCCGTCGGCGTTCGGCCAGCAGGCGGCCCCAGGTAACATGAACATCCTGATTGTCTGCGGGGACGAAAACGGCGAATACGCCAAATGCACGAGCCTTGACGACCGCTCGCTCGAGCTCCATCTGCGTCTCGACTTGGGACAGCACGTGACCATGATGCCTGATGACACCGAGGAGGCCGAAATGCAGGCGGCAGCCGACGCGGCGGACTTGATAATCGTCCCCGAGTCGGTGAGCTCTGCCGGGGTCGGCACGAAACTCACTGCAACGTCGACGCCGATCATCAACATGGAGGCGTTCCTGCAGGATGAGTTTCAATTCGTGGACCCGGACGGTCAGAGTGTCGATCCCGGCTCGCCAGAGGGAGGTGCCGGGGGCACCATTGAAGAGCCGACCGGCGAGGTCGAAGTCGGCCACTTCGGCGCCATCGATGGCGAGACCGATATCGTCATCGTGGATCCTTCACACCCGCTGGCGGCAGGGCTGTCGGGCCGCGTTACCGTCTACACCATCCCTGCGGAGATCAACTGGGCCGTGAATGAGGTGTTGGCACCCGGGGTCCAGTCTGTGGCCGCTCTTCCGGACTACCCTGAAGCGCAGTCGATCTACTTCATTCTCCCAGGCGATGCGCTCTTCGACGGCTCGCCCTCGCCAAACCTGCGCATCTCGCTCTTCACCGAGAACAACAACGACCTTGGCACGTATCATCGGATGACCGAAGACGGCCATCGCCTCTACGACGCCGCGCTTAACTGGGCGTTGACCTACGGTTCCGGGATGTAGAAGACGCATACGACGTCCTTCCGGGAGTTCGGTGACAGCCTCGGAATTGATCCGTGCTCATGTACCGAATCGATCAGGCTTCGCTGGTACAGCGCTCTCGGGACCACCTAGGTGGTCGGTGAGTCGTACGCAAACCGAGTTGCGAGGCTGTCCCCGAACTCAGTGGCATTTTGGTTTGCATTGCCTGGAAACGACGAAGGCCCGCTCGTGAGAGCGGGCCTTTCTGATTTCAGGTTAACAGCAGGTGCAAGGGTATCCGGTGGAGTCGCGAGCTAGCCCAGTGCATGTGTCGATTGGTGAGCGGATCTGTGGAACATTTGGGAGTTTCCTGACTGTCCCGAAACTCTCCCGTGTCACACAACAGAAGAGAATGGCTTAAAGCCTTTGGTGCGGATTGCTGCCGATCTGGATGAGTAATCGAAAACATCAACGGGCTCGAAAACGAGGAGGGCAACTCGCGTCGATACGCAGCGTACGGTGCTCAGGAGCACGGGTCCGGCTCATTGAGGCTGACCGTCGTGATCATTTCAGTCGAGTTCCCCGGCCAGCCGCCACAGGCTGAGCATCAGGTCGTCTCCGCCGAGGTAGGAGTGATAGAAGTGCGGAAACGGCGTGCCGTCTTGCAGGCGCGGCTGGCGGTCAAGCGACTTCGGCAGACTGGAGGTCTCATCGATGAAGAAGCCGATAGCCTCGTCCGCGAACCGGCGGGCGGTTTCCAGATAACGGCTGGATGCGGCAGGTTCGCTGGAACTGGCGGCGAGCAGGAGCAGATCGATCGCCTCGGCGTACTGGCTCGGAATTCGGCCCTCTTGATTGGACTTCCTGCCCTTGGAGGCGAGCGTCCGCTCGGGGATGGCGTCCAAAGCGGTCAGCTCGTCCGCCGCTGCAAAGACGTGCGATCGGAAGTATTCCGCGGCCTCCCCTCGGCCCGGCCGCGACTCGTTGATCCGCCACTGCCGGAAACAAGTGCGCGGACGGGAGGCGGCCTGGCGCTGGATGAGAGCGTCATCCAGGCTTGCCGAGAGGCTCCGCATCCGCTCCGCGAGTTTCGAATCCATCGGCGCAACACGGTCCGCCGCGTCCTCGAGGTCAACCGCCAGCGGGCCGGTCTGCGATGTGGAGAAGCTGATCTCTCCCTTGTGTGACATGTAGATCGCGTGACCGTGCCGCCGAACCTGATCTTCCAGGGCGGCAACGAACTTCTCCAAACGGCTGCCCATCCACTGCCGGAACTCCGGATTGTCCGACGTGGCGAGGGCAACCGACCAGAGCCTCAGATAGTGGCCGCCGTGACGGGGGAACATTCCGAAGCCCAACCACTCGCCGTAGTCCGGACGGCGAAATTCGAGCAGCGAAGAGTGCCGGCCATAGACGAGCTTCCCGTCGAGTTGCCCGGTGGAGCCGTTCCAGAGACCTTCCGCGTAGCGCTCCATGACGGTCCGCTCTCCCTGCCCCACTTCCGGCTGGAGTTCCAGGAACTTCTCCCACAACGGCCAGCGGCTGTCGAACTCGTGGTGCTTGTCGAACGGATAGCCGTAGTCGAAACGCTCCCTGCGGAAATCCCAACCGGAGTGCTCGCCCCAGGGCAGGAGGCCGTTGTGCATCGGGGCGTGGGCGAGGAACCATCGGAGCGAGGAATCGGCGGCGGCGGCGAATTCCCGTGTCTCCGTGTCGCGGCTCAGGGCGTAGAGGAGCCGATAGAGGGCCGCGTCGTCGGCGACATCGCCCCCACGCAGGGTGATCTTGTGCGCCAGGTTGCCGCTTCGGTAGATGTTGGGCAGATTCACCACGGAGCGCTCGTCGAGACCGGAGCCCTTGCGGGCGAAGACGGGATCCGGGGGCAGCTCCGGCGGAGCCGTTCGCATCAGGAAGCTGGCGAACTGCGGGGTGTGCTCACGGCCGTAGCGGTCGGCGCCGTGAGCCACCATCTCCTCAGCGAAGGCGCGGACGAGCGAGCGGTAACTACCTGCTGAGGCATCGCCCCCAGCCCATGCAGGCTCCGTGCCGCCGTCTGCCGTCAGTGTGACGAGGAATGCAATCGCGAAGGCTGTGCGCGTGTTCACGTGCCTAGTATGACGAAAGGTGACAGGCAGGAAACTCGCCTCGGACGGCTCATCTGCCGGTGCCGATCAGTCCGCTCTCCCGCCAATCTGTTCCAGACACCTTGAGCGGCACCGTATATTGGCTTCGCGCCCTAGTTTCCTGCCTGTCACCATCCGTCGTCACCATCCGTCTATCGTGTGCGATGCCGACCAGATCATCTATGCTCAGCTAGACAAGAACGACGGGTGCCGTGTGACCTATACGTCGGGCTCGATAGAGGCCCCAATTCTGAATCGAAGGACTATCAACGTATTAGAAGGGACCAGGCCAGCCTTCGATAACCGAGACAAAAAATATCAGGAGAGAGCGACGTAGGAGGCCAAAGGGGCCGGAGCCCTATACGGTTACCAGTGGCTCTAGTACCTACGGAACTGAAAATTGAGAAACGGGCAACATGGGAGCAGTTAGGATGAACCCAATGGCTAGACGACTTGGCATTGAGAACCCGGCGCTCCTGATCGCCTTGGCACTCGCTTTCGGATGCAACGGACTATTCGGACAGGACTACGGCCTGCCAATCACGCTAGGAGCGACACCCGCGCAGGTGAGTCAAGTTCTAGGCCATCCCGGCGAGATCATAGTTTTCGATGACCCGACGTTCTCTGCATCGGATACCAAGACCCATCGTGTCAACGAGTACTACCACTCAAAGGGCCTCGTCGCGTTGTATTACCGTGATCGATTGACAGGCATAACTGTGAATAGAACCGGCTGGAAAGGCCACATTCCCTATCAAGGTACGGTAATCAACGACGTTAGGGTCACTGACAGCAAACAGGCAATTCTACAAAAGCTCGGTGAGCCGACAAACGTCGAAGAGGTAGCTGGACAAGAAGAGTACACGTGGCGCTCTGGACTCTATGTCGTAACTGGAACCTTCCTCATTGAGCGCAGCGACGGACTGTCAGGTGGTTCCCTTTGGTCCATTAGGGTAGAGCGGTGGTCTAGGCCGCCACCAGAACTCGACCCAGCCACACCAGCCAAGTAAGTGGGGACAGGCTATAATTGCGAACCGGCTTCACCATCCGCTAGCACCCCGCGAAGGCGGGCCAGGCACCGCGCTAGCGGTCTAGCGGTATGATGGCGGTCCATGCCTGAAGTTGTTCCGTTTGGATCTTGGCGTTCGCCTATCTCTGCCGCTCGTGCCGTTGCTGGGTCGGTTCGGATTGGCGAAGTGGCTGTCTCTGGAAACGATGTCTATTGGGTCGAGGGACGTCCTGCTGAGAAAGGTCGCGGTGTTCTTGTCCGTCGCCGTGCTGATGGCGTGCCGGAAGACCTGACGCCAGAACCGTTTAACGTGCGCACACGGGTCCACGAATATGGCGGTGGCGCCTACTGGTTAGCGGGTGAGACCTTCTTCTTTTCTAATGACGATGACTGCCGTATCTATCGGCTGGACCCTGGTTCGGATGCGCGGCCGATTACGCCGGAAGGTGCGTCACGATGGGCGGATGGAAGTGTTGGCGCCGACGGCAGCCGCATGTACGTGGTGCGCGAAGATCATTCCGCGGCGGACGCCGAAGAAACGAACTCCATCGCGCTCGTCGATCCGCAGGGTGAATCCGAGCCGCAGAACGTCGTGTCTGGTGCTGATTTCCATGCCGACCCGCGCGTCTCGCCCGACGGTCGACAGCTTTGCTGGCTGCAGTGGAACCACCCCAACATGCCCTGGGACGGCACGGAGCTATTCGTGGCGACGCTATCTGAAGACGGTCTGCCGCAAGATGCCGTTCGGGTGGCGGGAGCTGTGGATGAGTCCGTCTTTCAGCCGCAGTGGGGACCCGACGGCCGTCTCTACTTCGTCTCTGACCGCAGCGGCTGGTGGAACCTCTACCGCTGGGACGGCACCACCGTCGAACCAATCCGCGCCGTCGACGCTGAATTCGGGCAGCCCCAATGGGTTTTCCGCCAATCGACTTACGACTTTGCTGGCGACGACCGGCTGATCTGTTCGTACCTGAAGCCCGACGGATGGCGGCTGGCATCGATCGATCTCACGACGCTCGCCTTCACGGAACTAGCAATCGAGTACACAGAGATCTCGGATGTACGGGCCACCGCCGATGCAGTCTACTTCGTGGGCGCCTCTCCGAGCGAACTGCCAGCGATCATCCGGCTTGATCTTGCCACGCACGCAACCACCGTGGTGGCGACTAGCGGCACGGTCGAGGATGACCTGCGGCCCTACGTTTCCGTGCCGGAGACGCTAGAAGTTCCGCGTGGGGACGGCACGCCGATCCACGCCTATTTCTATCCGCCGACGAACCCAAACTTCGAAGTGCCGGAGGGTTCCACACCGCCGGTGATCGTGCAGGTACACGGTGGCCCTACCGCGCGGCGCTCGAACACGCTCGACCTGCGTGTGCAGTATTGGACCAGTCGCGGCTTCGGCTGGCTGGACGTCAACTATGCGGGCAGCACCGGCTACGGCACCGCCTACCGTCGCATGCTCGACGACAAGTGGGGCGTTGCCGATGTCAGCGACTGCGCTACTGCCATCGCTTATCTTGTTGAACAGGGCCGGGCAGACGCCGCTAAGACAATCATTCGCGGCGGAAGCGCGGGCGGCTTTACCGTACTAGCGGCACTCTCGTTCCACGACGCGTTTGCAGCCGGGTCGTGCCACTACGGCATTAGCGATCTTGAAATCATGGCGAAAGAGACGCACAAGTTCGAGTCACGCTATCTCGACCGCCTAATCGGCCCTTACCCTGAAGCGAAAGACATATACGTCGAGCGGTCGCCGATTTATTCGGTCGACAAGCTCACCAGCCCCGTGCTGTTTTTGCATGGCACCGAAGACAAAGTCGTGCCACCGAACCAGGCCGAGATGATGTTCCAAGCTTTGAGAGAGCGCGACGTGCCCACCGCACTCGTCTTGTTTGAAGGCGAGCAGCACGGCTTTCGAAAAGCAGAGACGGCTCAACGGGCTCTCGAATCTGAACTGCTGTTCTTTGGAACCGTGCTACTCGACGGACCCGTCGGCTTCTAACACGCGTCCACCGGATTGGGGTCGTCGAGGCGGAAACTGTCCGCGGCGTCGACGGTCGGCACCGCCACCCACGACGCCCAAATCGATGAGGACGGCGATCACCACAACGATCATCTGTAGATCCGCGACTTCGCCGGTCGTGTTAATCGACCAGGCATAAGCCAGGGTTGTGAAGGGCATGAAGAAGAAGCCCAGCACCGGTACAAGTAGGACGCTGTAAGGCAGGTAAAAGTAATTCGAGAAGAGTGCCAGCATGACGATCACGAACCGGGGTCCGATGATCGCGAGCATCAAGATCAAACAGCAGGGCATGGAGCTATCACTTTAGCGAATCGTTGGGCTCGGCCACGAAGCGATAACCGACGCCACGCACCGTCAGCAGATGTTGGGGATTAGAAGGATCGTCTTCGATATAGCGCCGCAATCGCACGACAAAGTTATCGATCGCCCGCGTATCGGTATCTTCGCGGACGCCCCACACCTCTTCAAGCAAAGCTTTGCGCGAAACAGCCTTACCCTCGCTACGAATCAGGTACTGCAACAAGTTCGTTTCCATCAAGGTCAGCGGCTGCTCTTCGCCGTCTCGCGTGATAACCTGGCGCTCAAAGTTTAGGTGCCGGTCGCCGAACACAAACTCAGCCAGCTCCTTCTCTTGGTCCTTGAGCACCCATTCCCTCCGTCGCAGCAAACCCTGAATCCGAGCAAGCAGGATTGAGAGGTCAAACGGCTTTGGCAGATAGTCGTCAGCCCCTGCCGCCAAACCGCGTAAGATGTCGCTCGGCTCGCCGCGGGCAGTCAGCATCAACACCGGCATGTACTTGCCCGCATTGCGTAAGTGCTGGACGACGTCGAAGCCGTCAAGGCCAGGCAGCATCACATCGAGCACCACCAAATCAAAGCCATTCTCAACGAGTAATTGTTCGAGAGCCGCTTCGCCAGTAGCGGCGATGGTCGCTTCGTAGCCTTCGGCCTCAAGGTTGAATCGCAGCCCAGCAGCCAGGTGCTCCTCGTCTTCGACGATGAGTATTCGCGTCATACTTTCAACGGCAACTCAATGGTAAACGTGCTTCCACTCCCATCACTGGTTGCGTAAGCCTTGCCACCGTGTCGCTTCGCCACGGACTGCACGATGGAAAGGCCCAGTCCTGTACCTTTCACTTTGATACTCAGCACGCCTGGGATCCGGTAGAAACGTTTAAAAATCCGTTTGAGCTCGCTCTCTTGGATTCCCACGCCCGAGTCAGTCACGTGCAGCGCCATGCGCTCGTCGCTCAACTTTTTGAGTTCGACGACCACACGAATCGACTCGCCAGAGTATTTGACGGCATTGTCGAGCAGGTTCCGAATGGCGACGCGGAGTTCCTCGGGTTCTCCGTCGACGATCAGGCCTTCGCCCTTCGGCGTCTGGTCGCGAACCTCGAGTTGGCCATTGGTGAGGTGGTGACGCTGACCGGCGACTCGGACGCAGTCGTTTACTAATTCGACCAGGTCGACGTCGGTGCGGTTGACTAGGCGACGGTGAGAGCCTGTCTTGCCGGCCAGAAGAATTTGGTCGATCGTCGACTGCAGTCGATCGGTATCGGCCAGCATCGTGTTGATGAACTCTTGGCGTTGGTCTTGGGCAACATCTCGCTGCTGCAACGTCTGCAGGTACAGTCGGATCGAGGCGACTGGGGTCTTTAGTTCGTGGGTGACGGCGTTGATAAAGGCGTCGTGCTGATCGTTGCGCCGAATCTCACGGACGAGAAAAACCGTATTGACGGTTAGGCCAGCGATCAGCACGAGGAACAATATGCCGCCGACAAATAGCAGCAGCCCGGTGCGCCAATTGACGACGATCCAACTGATGTTGAGCGCGACGGCGACGACGATCAATAGAACGCCGAACACGATCGACAGCACGACCGAGCGCTTGCGATGTCCACCAGGAACCATCGCCACTAGGATACTGCTGAACGACTTAGTGGAACAGCAACGGGGCGAACTCCGCCAGATAGCGGCGCCAGGCCTCGTAGTTGTGGACGCCCTCGGTCATCCGCAGAGTGTGGTTGACACCGTGCTCTGTCAGGATTTTCCCGAACTCCAAGTTACGGTCGTGGAGAAAGTCATCGGTACCGCAGCCAATCCACAATGCGTCGAGCTTGTTGAGATCAGACGGGTCTGCCAATTGGCTGGCGTAGCTGGTCTCGAAATCTCGGGGCACCGCGCCGCTGAACATCGCGAGGGCACTGAATTTTTCGAGGTTGTTGAACCCGATGTACACTGCCCGCCCGCCGCCCATGGAGAGGCCAGCCAGTGCCCGGTTGTGAGAACCCAAACTCGTGCGGTACTTGCTTTCGATCATGGGCATCACGTCATTGAGCAGATACTCGCTGAAACGCTCGGTGTTGCCCCGATCACCGTATGGTGCGGCGTGACCGTTGGGCATCACGACGATCATTTCTTCGGCTTCGCCTGAGGCGATCAGGTTGTCGAGGATGAAGTTGGCCGAGCCGACCATCGTCCAACCGGCGGCTGTGTCGTTATTGCCATGCAGCAGGTAGAGGACGGGGTAGCGCCTGTTCTTGTACTTCTCGTAGCTGGCTGGCGTGTAGACGAACATCCACCGGGTATCACCCAGCGCGTCGGACTTGTGGAAGTTGATGTCGACGTTGCCATGCGGTACATCGCGCGCCGCCCAGAGAGCGTCGCCGGGGATGTGCAGTAGGGAACCGACTCGCGCTGCTCGCAGCTTAGCCGCCGGGTTGATCGGGTCCGCGATCTCCTGTCCGTCAACCTCAAAACCGTAGATGTAGTTACCCGCCAGCAGTGGACCAGCGGTGGTCGACCAGACCCCGTCAGCGTCCTTGGTCATCTCACGCGGCCCTTCTGTCTTGAGCAAATAACTCAACAGCAGTACCTTGTCAGCCTTAGGGGCAACTAATCGGAACGTCACCGTCGAGTCAGAATGGATCTCTGGTGAGATCACCTTGGGAGCTTGCGCCAGAAGGCCCGCAGCACAAAAGAGAAACAGAATCGAGATGGTTTGTAATCGTATCAAGGTCTCACCCAACTTGCGGCAGAAAAAAGACGGACCACAAGGCCCGTCGGTGACTCTATCGTACTGTAACCGCGGTCGATGGGCGTAAGAGTTGCGGATCGGCGATGCATACATCACAGATACTTACCCCTATGGATAAATCACGACGCGACTTTCTCAAATTGGCGGCTGTCGCTGGGGCCGGGCATACATCACAGATACTTACCCCTATGGATAAATCACGACGCGACTTTCTCAAATTGGCGGCTGTCGCTGGGGCCGGTTTGACAGCCGTCGGATGCGGTTCGGGTGAGCCTGAGTTGGAGTCGGTCGACGTGGCGGTAGAGACGTTTACTGGCCCTCTCGGCGTGGAACTCTATACCGTGCGCGACGATCTGGGTGATAGGGCCGAAGAGACTCTTCGGCGGATCGCGGAGATTGGCTACGTCGAACTTGAGCACCAGTGGGCCGATGTGAAAACGATGCTGCCGTTGCTGAAGAGTGTTGGGCTCCGGCCAATCAGTCTTGCGATCGATACGGCGCTGGTCACCGACGCGGATCGCGCGGTGAGTTTGGACGAGACGGCCGCAGAGGCAAGAGAGGCCGGTGCAGACTACTTCATGTTCCCTGCCCTACCGGAGGAGATGCGGGGCGATCTAGATGCCTACCGGCGGTTTGCTGACCAGTTCAACCAGGCTGGCGAGATCGCGATGAAGCACGATGTGCTGCTTTGCTATCACAACCATGCGTTCGAGTTTGAGCCGATGGGCGGCAGTACTCCGTTCGACGTTATGGTGGAGCGTTTTGATCCGACAGTGGCCGCTTTTGAAATCGATGTGTTCTGGGTCACGGTTGCGGGACATGATCCGGTCGAGGTTATTCGACAACTCGACGGTCGAGCGCCTCTCTTGCATCTCAAGGATCTGGCGGCAGGGGCGGAGGTCCGCTACAACCAGGACGTACCGCGAGATCTGTTCATGGAAGTCGGAGCTGGGATCGTGGACTTCGCGGCGGTATTGCGACAGGCGTCTGCCTCCGGTGTCAGACACCTCTTTGTTGAGCAGGACCATACGCCAGCGGACCAGGTCGACAGTCTGCGCCAGAGCTATGACTACTTGCGTTCGCTGGCCGGTTTCTAGACTACCCGGCCACGTCAATTTCACCCGCCAGTTGCTTCTCTCTCAGAGGACCAACTTCATTCCGCTGTTGCATTGGACTTCGGACTATTGTATAACCATATGGTTATGGAATATGAAGCGCCCCTGGATTTGACGTTTCACGCTTTGGCCAGTGCGACGCGGCGGCGCATGTTGAGCGTCCTTGCGGCGGGAGACGCCACTGCGGGCGAGCTGGGGCGGCCATTTGCGATTTCTCAGCCCGCGGCGTCGAAACATATCCGCATCTTGGAGCGGTCAGGGCTAGTCTCGCGACGGGTTAACGGGCGTCTCCATCTATTTCGGCTTGAGCCGAAGGCGCTGGCGTCAGCGGAGGACTGGATTGCGCGTCACCGCGACCTGTGGAACAACGCTCTGGATTCTCTAGGAGACCTGCTGAAAGCGGAGTCGAATGAGGATGCGTCGTGACGGGGCGATCCGATACGACCGAGGCAGTCGTTGCTCGCCGCTCTTATCCGGTAGCGCGAGAAACAGCTTTCCGAGCCTTTACTGATCCGGTTTGGCTGGCCCGTTGGCTTTCGCCCAGCGATGAAGTCTCAACGACCGTAGTGGCGTTCGACCTTCGTCTAGGAGGGGCCTATCGACTGGCGTTTCACTTTCCTGACGGGCGTACAGATTTCGTCGTCGGGAAGTACGTAGAAATTTGCGAGGCTGAGCGGCTCGTTTACACGTGGACTTGGGAGGAGCCGGACCCATTTGCGGGAGTCGAGTCACTCGTCACGGTCGAGTTCACGGATAGCGAGGGCGGTACGTCCGTCGTTGTTACGCATGAACGTCTTCCAACTGAGGAACGGCGACGAATTCACGAAAGCGGCTGGCAAGAGACGCTTGCCAGGCTTGCTCGCCTCTTGGAGTCCGTTGCCCGAAGTCCTCAGACAGAAGACTCGGCGTCTGAGTAGGAGAAGCATCCATGTCAAAACTGCTAGCAGGCGCAGCCGCCTATATCGTTCTCACTTTTGCCCTAGCCTTTGTTTGGAACATGATTCTGTTCCGCGACAGATATATGGCTCTGGCATCGGAGTCGCTGCGGGACAACCCGATCATGCCTCTCGGTTTTGTGGCGATTGTCATCCAGGCGCTCGTCCTGGCCACTTTGTTCTCCAAGTTCTCCGATGGATCGATGCAGCAGGGGCTCTTGTTGGCGCTGGGAGTGGGGGCCTTCAGCATCACCTACGGGGCGTTCGTCGTCCCCGCCAAGTTTGCAATCGAGCCAGTAGCCAACTATGTCCTGCTAGAAGTGGTGTTTGGAGTGATCCACTACAGCGCGATTGGCGTCGCGTTGACGTACGTGTTCCGCAAGGCTTGAGGCACTTGGCGCTGTCCGAACCGAGACTGACCATCTGTGGTGACGGTCTCTTGGGTGCGTCTACAAATTGGGCTTCTTCGTCGCCAACGCAACATGCTCGTCGAGGAGCTTCTTCATCTCGGCCACGGTTGTCTGAGCATGAGGTGCCAGAGCTAGATTGATGTACTCTTTCGGATCATTCCAGTGATCGTAAAGCTCGGCGCCTAGTTCGCCGTCCTTGCCACACTCTGTATAGCGCCAACGCTCGGTGCGAACGGAGTAGCCGACTGCTCGTGGCCGCAGCGGTGGTCGATTCACGCGGTCGTGGGTATCGAACGTTGTCAGCGCCGTCTCTCGTACGGACACTGTTGGATCAGCTAGAACTGGTACGAGACTCTTGCCGACTAAGTGCTGCGGAGCCTTCAGCCCTGCGAGGTCCGCCAATGTTGGATAAAGATCGACTAACTCGGCTAGCGACTTGGTGGGTAACCCGGCAGTCTTGCGATGCTTTGGCGACGAGATCATCATCGGCACTCGCGCCGAGTTTTCGAACAGCGTGGTCTTCTGCCAAAGTTTATGCTCACCCATGTGATAGCCATGGTCCGACCAGAAGACGATGATCGTGTTGTCAGCGAGACCCAATTCCTCGACCGCATCCAAGATGCGCCCCAGTTGCGCGTCGACAAACGAGATCGAAGCCCAATAGGCCTGCATCGCCTGGCGCTTCTTCGTCTCGCTCAAGTTGAGCTGGTACCGACGATCGACCCAAGCCGAAGTTGGAACGTCGACTAGATCGTCGAGAGGCTCGTCCGGCAGCCGCACCATGTGCAGCGGGTACATCTCGAAGTATTTGCGGGGCGCGACGTAAGGTGTGTGTGGGCGATAGAAACCCATCGCAATAAAAAACGGCTCGTCCTTGTGGTCGGCCATCAGCTTGATCGCGGCGGTCGCACCGATGCCATCGGTCTGCTCTTCGTCAGTGCCGTCCTGCGCCATCCAACTCAGGGTGCCTCCGAGTGCGCGGGACGACGGGTTGATCGAATAGATCTGGTCCTCTTCCGCCTTGTCGCGGCCGCTCGGGTTGACGACCTCGTGCCATGAGGCCGGATCATCGATCCCGTCCTCGCCGATGTTGGTCGGCACGCCAAAGTGGTAGATCTTGCCGACGCGGGCAGTAAAATACCCGGCGTTCTTAAACATCTGCGGCAGCGTTATCACGCTGGGGATTTCTTCGCGAAAATTTGCAGCGTTGCTGCGAACACCGGTCTGATCGGGGTAGAGCCCCGTCATTAGGGATGCGCGGCTGGGGTTGCAGACCGGATAGTTGCAGTAGGCCTGTTCAAACTTGACCCCTATTCGAGCTAGCCGGTCGAAGTTCGGAGTCTTGACCAACGGGTGCCCATAGGTGCCGAGATCGTTGTTCATGTCGTCAGCGGCAATGAAGAGAACGTTCAGTTTCTCTTGAGCCGAACAGACACCAACTAAGCAACCCAGAGCAAGAATCAAAGAACGAAGCATGATGAGAACGGTAGCAGAATCGAGCCGTAACTGGCCCGCCTGTGGCCCCCACGTAGCCCGTACGTTTCACCAGCCGTAACCGGGCGGTCACGGAACTCTCACGGCTTCTAACGAAACTGAAACTCGCCGGAAAACACTCTTCCATAGCGAAGGGCGTTCTCTGCAGCCAGGAACTTGGTGTATCGACTACGTTTAGGGCAGGGCGAGCGACCTTCCACTCGCCTCTTGGTGAAATTTCCGGGTTAGGCGGCCTTGGCCTCGCTGGGATCGAGAAGCTTCATCTCGATGTGCTTGGCGTGCGGTACGCGTACGTCCCAGGCAAGACCCACTTTCTCAAGCAGCTTGATCTGCAGCCAGGTCAAGTCAAGTTCGTACCACACCAGACCGTGGCGCGAAGACGTCGGGTGCGCGTGGTGGTTGTTGTGCCAGCCTTCGCCGAAGGTCAGCAGAGCAACCCACCAGGAGTTCTTGGAGTCGTCGGTCGTATGGAAGCGCCTGGTTCCCCACAGATGTGTAGCGGAGTTCACTAACCAGGTCGCGTGCAGACCGAATGTGACGCGGGCGAAGACGCCCCATAGGAGCCAAGGCAGTCCGCCAATGGCGAGTAACACAAGACCCAGAACAACGAGCGGCACCCAGTGCCAGCTATTGAGCGTGCGGTAGAAGGGGTCTCTGGCAAGATCCGGGGCGTACTTGCCGGTAACCTCGGTGTTTGAGTGCATCGACTCGCCGAACATCGTCCACAGCATATGCGACCACCAACCGCCATCATGCGGCGTATGCGGATCGCCAGGTTGATCGGATTTTTGGTGATGAATACGGTGCACCGCTACCCAGAAGATCGGGCCGCCTTCGAGAGTGAGTGTGCCACAGACGGCAAAAAAGTACTCGAGCCACTTGGGCGTCTTGTAGGAGCTATGGGTGTGCAAGCGGTGGTAGCCCATGCCAATGCCCCAACCAATGCATATCCAATGCAGGGCGAGAGCCACTAAGACTGCGCTGAGCGTCACGTGGAAGAATGCCACAACCGTCAGAACGTGGAAGATCGCTATGGCGATCAGAGTTACCCAATTGATCTTGCTGCGATCCGTCGATCCGATGCCACCAACTACACTCACTCGTTCACTCCTTGTCCACTCAAAGGGAGGCTTGTTGCCTCCTCGATTCGAGACTAACAGGAGTCGTCGCGTAGTTGCCCTATCGCTGTGTAATAGTTCGGTAATAGTAGCGCAGGGCGTTTGAGATCAAGCGTTTAGCGCGAAATCGGGATCACTGAAGACCCACGGGGGCACAAGGGGATGGGGATTCGCAACGGTCAGTCCCTCGCGCGCCTCGCGGACCTGGTAATTGGCGATGATGAGGTGGGGGTATTGGATCGCGCTTTCTGGATTGGACTGATACTCGGGGATTCGTGCCTCGGGAAAGCGGGCGGCCCAACCATGGCGGCCCTTGTAATAAGCGGGCTCCCCCATGCCCCACGACTCGAATACTTCGTTCGACGCGTCGATTTGTTCTTGCGTCATGCCGTCGGGGGTACCGACACCCTCAAAGGTATTGAGTTCGCGCTCCCACACAAAGATCTTGCGCGAGTGCTCGCTGCGGCTAGCGGAGTCGCTGCGCTCGGGCCGCGGTCCGAAGATTCGTAGGAAGTCCGCGGGTGGCGGTTCCTCGTCCTCAATTGCCGCCACCCGTGCCTCGATCTCACCTACTCGGGTCCACGGTTCGGGGCCAGTAAAGGGGTTAACCAGCCACCACTCTCCGCCTGCATCCGCGGGTGCCTGTTTGTAGGGGCCTTGCGGCCACTGCGCGCCGGCGGGAACCGTTTCGAAGCGCGGGAGATGGGCGGCAGGGCCATCCGTGGCTGCTCGGACAAAACCCTGCGAGGCTGCATTCGGATTGGCGTTGTCAGGCAGAGATGGTCGTGCAGTGCGTATCGTTCGTATGGTGGTTCCGGGGTCAGCCCGGGGAGGGGCTGATCGCTCGGATGTCCGTATCGAGGACAGGCGATTGGCGAAGTTGCGGCCCGATGAGCGAGTCAAGGAGGGGCGCGACGCGGGAGTGACGAACGTGGGAACCGATCTGGCGGATTGAATCACGCTGAAATCGATGCATGTGACGCGCCAAACGCTATCACATTGAAAAGAAACGAGCAGCGAATGACAGGCAAGCGACCACAGTGACGAAGGGACGTCAGTAGACGAAATCTCGTCGCCTAGATGTGACCTCTCAATAGGTTGTTCATTCGGTCCCGGACCAGGGAAGCTGGAGTTATCCCACAACAGCAACCTTGGAGAGACCGAATGAACATCCACAAGAATGCACGATTGACGCCTTATTTGCGAGTGCGGATCGTCGAGCGCGTCCTCGCCAAGCAGCAGACGCCACGGGACGCCGCGGCGGCCTGTGGCGTCTCACTGAGAACCATCCACAAGTGGCTGGCGCGCTATCGCAGCGAGGGTGTCGCCGGTTTGCACGATCGTTCCTCGCGACCGCACCGCAGCCCGCGACGGACCTCTCGGGCGCTGGTCGAGCGCGTCATTTCTCTGCGCCGCCAGCGTTGGACCGGCCGACACATCGCCCAGGCTGTCGGCCTCTCGCCCGCTACCATCAGCCGCATCTTGCGCCGCGCCGGCCTGAACCGTATCCGCGATCTCGAACCTGCTCGGCCCCTGCGCCGCTACGAACATGCCGCCCCCGGCGATCTGCTGCATCTCGACATCAAGAAGCTCGGCCGCTTCCTCCGCGCCGGTCATCGCGTTACCGGAGATCGCTCTCGGGCCAGTCGCGGCGCTGGCTGGGAGTTCGTGCATGTCGCTATTGACGACAACTCCCGCCTCGCCTTCTCTCAGATCCTGCCCGATGAACGCAGCCACTCCGCGGTGGCTTTCCTCGACGCCGCGGTCGGTTACTACCGCTCCCTCGGCGTCCCCATTCGTCGTTTGCTCACCGACAACGGCTCTTGCTATCGCTCGCGCCTCTTCCGCGATGCTTGCCGTCGTCTCGGCATCCGCCACCGCTTTACCCGTCCTTACACGCCGCGCACCAACGGCAAGGCCGAACGCTTCATCCAGACCGCTCTGAGAGAATGGGCTTACGCTCGCTCCTACTCCTCATCCCAGCAGCGCGCCGCTCATCTGTTACCCTGGCTCCACCATTACAACTGGCATCGCCCCCACGCCAGCCTCCACTACCTTCCCCCTTTCTCCAGACTCCTGATTCCCATGAACAACCTCTTGAGGCTCCACACCTAGATCGTCTCGAAAAGATACTCGCCACGAGTGATGAGGCGAGCCGGGCCGCGAAGATAGAGATCATCGTCCCAGCGCAGATCCATTTCTCCAGCAGGCGTTTGCACGCGCACCGGACTCTGTACTCTGTCGGTGAGGATGGCGGCGGCGGCGGCCCCAGTGGAGCCAGTGCCCGAACTCAGGGTTTCGCCTGCTCCACGCTCCCAGAAGCGCACGTCGATCGTGTGTTCGTCGACGATGCGGACGAAGGATACGTTGGTCCGGTTGGGGAACTCAGGGAGGGTCTCGATCTCTCGCCCCCAGCCACGCCAATCGACGCCGAAGTGGTTAACAAAGAGGACACACTGCGGGTTGCCAACGTTAAGAACAGTGGCTTGCTTGGGGCCGTCCTTTAGTTGGATTGTCCGCTTGAGGTCGGCCTCTTCGTATTGCGGGACGCCCATGCCCATGTCGAGGAGGAAGCGCGGAGAGGCGCATTCAAGTACCTTGAGCGACTTCACACCGGCGGCGGTGGAGAGTTTAACCTCCTCGCAGTCGCCGCGCCCGTCCAGCAGCCAGGCGGCTACGCAGCGCGTGCCGTTACCAGAGATCTCCGCCTCGCTGCCATCGGAGTTGAAAAGACGAATGTGCGCGTCCGCGTCGTCGGACTCGAAGACGTATTCGACACCGTCGGCACCGACACCATCGTGCCGATCACAGAGTTGCCGCGCTAGCGGGCCGAGCGCATCTTCGGTGAGGTCGAGCGCCTGGACATCGTCCCAAGCAACGATGAGGAAATCGTTGCCGACAGCTTCGGCTTTGGTGAAGGGCAGGCTGATCATCGGGATTTACCTAAAACTCGGTGAACCGACGGAACTCCTCGAAACGATCGTCGATGTCTTCGCGGGTGATGGTCCGCAGACGACCGACGCCAAACTGTTCGCAGCAGAAGGAGCCCATTACGGAGCCGTAGATCATCGCCTTGCGCAGCTGCGGATGAGTGGCCTGCCCAAGATCGGTGACGCCTTCCGCGGTGAGGTGTCCCATGAAACCACCGGCAAAGCAGTCGCCAGCTCCGGTCGGATCGAAGACGCTCTCCAGCAAAAAACCGGGAGCGATGAAATGACCTTCTGGCCGGAACAGGATCGCGCCGTACTCGCCGCGTTTGATGACGACGGTCTTCGGCCCCATGTTCTGAATCACTTTGGCCGCCCGGCGAAGATTGTATTCACCAGAAAGCTGTCGCGCTTCGCCGTCGTTGATCAGGATGAAGTCCCAGTCCTTGATGGTCTCCTTCAACTCGTCCAACGTGCCTTCGATCCAAAAGTTCATCGTGTCGCCGCCGACGAAGCGAGGGCCGGTCGTCTGCTGGCAGACACCGCGCTGAAGGGCAGGATGAATATTGGCGAGGAAGAGGTAGGGTGTGTCGCGGTAAGAATCGGGCACCTTCGGATCGAAGGTCTCGAAGACATTGAGCTCGGTGACTCGCGTCTCGCGCTCATTCATGTTCTGAGAGTACTCGCCCGCCCAATAAAAGGTCTTGCCCTTAGCACGCTCGAGGCCAGTGAGATCGATGTCGTGCTCCTTAAGGACGGCTTCGTCCTCTGCGGCAAAATCTTCCCCGACGACGCCAATGAGGCTGACGGAAGTAAAGAAGCTAGCCGCCAACGACACGTAGGTGCCTGCGCCACCGAGGACGCGGTCGCACTTTCCGTGCGGAGTGGTGATGCCGTCGTATGCGACGGACCCGACAACGAGCAAAGACATGAGATTTCTTCTGTCGACCTAGAAGTACTTGGCCATGAGGAGGCTGTACTTCTTCTTGGATTTTTCTGAGATCAAACTGCGGTCAGTAATGATCGCGTTCTTGAGGGCGTTGGCGTGGGGGCTGGGGCCCTCGGGGATGTTCTTGACAGCCTCGACGGCGACGGCCTCGGCAGCGGCGGCGTTCTTAGTGAGGTACTCGATGATCTGCTCGACGGTCACCGCGTCGTGTTCCTCGTGCCAGCAATCATAGTCGGTGACCATGGCGACGGTGGCATACGACATCTCAGCCTCGCGAGCGAGCTTCGCCTCTTGGAGGTTCGTCATGCCGATGACGTCAAAGCCGCAGGCGCGATGGAAATTGGACTCAGCCAACGTCGAAAACTGCGGACCCTCCATGCAGCAGTAGGTGCCTCCGCGATGGACGGTGACCCCGGCCTTACGGCTCGCGGCATCAACCACGTCACCGAGTACAGAGCAGACTGGGTGCGCGAAACCGACGTGAGCGACTACATCTTCGTCGAAGAAGGTCGACGGACGTCCTTTGGTGCGATCGAAGAACTGATCGGGAATAACGAAGTGCAGAGGCTCCATCTCTTGGCGTAGCGAGCCGACAGCACTGAAGGACAACAGCCACTCGACTCCAAGTTGCTTAAAGCCGTGGATGTTGGCGCGGAACGGGAGGTTCGACGGGTTGATGCGATGGCCACGTCCGTGACGTGCAAGGAACGCGACTTCACGGCCAGCGATGGTCCCGAGAACATAAGAATCGGACGGCGCGCCCCACGGCGTTTCGACTTGGACCTCGCGACGGTCCTCCAAGGCTTTCATGTTGTAGAGGCCGCTGCCTCCGACGATCCCAATGCGTACGGACATAAGTCGGCTATTTTACCAGCCAGCGGTCGGAGGTTGGCTATTGCGGTGGACCAAGGGTGCAGAGAGGATCGCCGACGAAGACGTTCATCCAGCTCAGATAGGGGATCGAGAGGTAGAAGCTCTCGGCAAGGGTCCGACCCTGAAGGTACGCGGGGAATAGCAGGTCGGGGTGCGGAACGGCATCGAGTTTCGGTTCGTAGACGTGTCCAGAAGCACCGGTAGCGCCCTGGCGAATGAAGTCGGCGGTTAGCGACCGCGGAGAACCGTGCCAGTATTTACTTCGATCCTCCCACGAGGCAGGACGCCAGTCGGCTGGGGGCTCCTCGAAGGTGCGAGCGTCGGATGACACGTATTCTGTTGCGATTGCGCCCGGCAGCCACACGAACTTCAGATCGCGCGTATCGTCGGCGATGCGCTGCTTGTCGTTGGAGCCCCAAGCCGCATAGCCGATTACTTCAGATGCTCCGTAGACAACCTCTATCGAACGATCGAGTTCTACGCGACCGTCCGCCAGTATGCGCGGGGCGTCGGTGAACCAACGCTCGCCCATCGCGTTCCCGTTGGGTGTTCCGTCGACGATGACCACCCCGCGATTCTCGGCGACTTGCGCCCGGTCAATGATCGCCTTAACGTCTTCGAGAGTGAAGCCGGTGAGTCGGGTCACGAGATAGATGCCAAATCGCTCCTTGATGAACGAGCTCGAAGACCGGCGAAAGAACGGATTGGGCACCTTGCCCTCGATCGGATACTCTTCGCCAGCTAGCCTGCCGTAGAGCAGGGTCAGTTCCGAGTCGACCGAGGCTCGGCCCTCGCCGTGAATCTTCAGCGGAACGCCTTTGGTAGTAACGATGTAGTCGATCCTTTCGCGAGCGTCATCTCTTGAAAGACATTTCCGCACGCCAGGTTCGACCCATGCCTCGTATTGTCGGCGCGAGATAGCCTCTGTTCGCGGTGCACGAATCTTACAGATGTTGCTTGGGGGAATTTTTCGCTTGTCGATATAGTACTCGGCGATCTCTTGAGACACCCGCACACCACGGTTCACAACGACCAACGTGCGTTCAGGAGACGTAGCGGAGCAGGAAGGCACTATCAGCCCGCTATCCGCAAGCAAACAGACACCGTGAACCAATCTCGGAACGAACCGTTGCACCCACAAGATCATACCCTCCCCGTTCAACAACTGACGACCCAGGCGTTCGTACACTATAAGTTGCGCGATGGACCGCACGATGATCGAGCCGACCGAGCCTAGTGAGCGCAAGACGCGTGCGTTGCGGGCCGTCTCAGGCTTGATCTGGACGGCGGTGTTCGTCGTGGTCGCGCTGATTGTCGCGGGACTGATCGATTGGTTGCTCGTCGACCTGTTCCCCGAGTCGGTATTTTCACGCCACGTTCTCTCTATGGCGGGCGGTGCCATATTCGCGAATCTGGCACTGCCCCGCCCTTTTGGTGTCGCTCGGCGGTCCGGAATCGGACTCCCCTTGTCTGGAGCTAGCCAGCCTGGAGCCTTATTCGGACTGGTCTTGGGTGTAGCGCTGGCACTCTTCAGTGTCGGCGTGCCGTGGGTCGTGGGTGCGACGGTGTTTGAGATCCAGAGCGCGGACGCGGGGGTCTGGGCTCTGGGCGCTTTGCCCGGTGTGGCGTCGGCTGTGATCGTCCTGATTGTGGGCGCGTTTGGGGAAGAGCTACTATTGCGCGGCTACGGATTTCAGCAACTCGCACGTGCGATCACGCCAGCGGGAGCGGTCGTGGCGACAGGGGTTTTCTTTGGAGCGCTGCATGCGCACAATCCTTCCGCCGAATGGTTGTCGATCGTTAACACCTCTTTGTTTGGACTACTTTTTGGTTTTGCGGTGATTCGTTTTCGCTCCCTCTGGCCTTCTGTTGGCATGCATTTGGGGTGGAATCTTGCTCTAGCGATTTTGGGGTCACCTATCAGTGGCCTTAGAATGGGATTAACGGCTCTGCGAGCAACGCCCGTCGGCTCCGTGATTTGGACCGGCGGAGATTATGGCCCTGAAGCCAGTCTCGTCGCGACGATTGCGGTTCTTGCTGCGGCGGTCGTGGTTTGGAAAGCGCCTATCCCCGCGGATGACTCCCGACTGATTTGGGACGATGTCCGACCGTCGAAAGGAGGTTCAGAACACTCATGCGATGGATCGTCATGACGGCGGTGACTCTATTGTTCTCGGTAGCTGCAGTTCCGGCAGAGGCCAAGCTCAGCGACGAGAAAATGATCGAGCTGCTTCGCGACCTTACTGCGGAGATGGGGACAGCACAGGTTGTGCTGCCGCGCTCGAAGAAATCGCTCGATATTTTGCCGGACGGAACCTACGACCAACGGAAATGGGAAGCGGCGTTGCAGGAGCATGGCGTTGCCGCGCGTCTGGGCGACATGGTGCAGATCACGTCGGTACGCTTCACGGACAAACGGTTGGTCATGGTGATCAACCACGGTCTCAAAGGCGGGCGCAAGTGGTGGCACAACATCCAGCTAGGCGGCGGTTCAGGACGTCGCCAGCAAGACATGGCCAATCTACCGGCTACACATGCTCCTGGTGGTACGGAAATCGCCCTGTTCTTCAAGGACGGTCTGCCTGACAAGACGACCGAAGAGTTTAAGGCGATCTTGATCAACGTATTGGACTTCGAGATTCGTTCTGCCACGGAGCACTACCTGGATCAGATCGAGCCGGAGTTCAAAGCAGCGATCGAAGAAAGAGAAGTCATCGTGGGAATGGATAGAGAAATGGTGCTCCTCGCCCAGGATCGTCCCGATCGCAAGTATCGGGACATGCGGGATGGCGTGGAGACAGAGGATTGGATCTATGGCACGCCGCCGGGCGACATCGTCTTTGTGACTTTTCAAAACGGCAAGGTCGTGAACGTGAAATACGAACACGCCAACCTGGGCGGCACGGTCCATCAGAGCAAGCCGATCGACAATTGATCGTCGATCGAACATTAATCATTTAGTTAGCGAAGGAGAAAACTTCACTCAATGTCTGTGAAAGTTGCAATCAATGGATTTGGCCGCATCGGACGGAGCGTATTCCGTGCTTCGATGGGCAACCCCGATTTCGAAATCGTCGGTCTCAATGACATCACCGACAACAAGACCCTGGCGCATCTGCTCAAGCACGATTCGGTACATGGCAACCTGAAGGCCGACGTCAGCTATGACGACGATAGCGTCACCGTCGACGGCCACACGATTGCCGTATTTTCCGAGCGTGACCCAGCGCAGATCCCCTGGGGCAGCGTAAACGCCGAAGTCGTAATCGAGTCGACAGGGCTGTTCACGAAAGCCGAGCTCGCCGGAAAACACCTTCGTGACAGCGTTAAGAAGGTAGTAATTTCCGCTCCAGCGAAGGGCGAGGACATCACCATCGTCATGGGAGTCAACGACGACCAGTACGATGCGGCCTCGCACAAGATCGTCTCAAACGCTTCGTGTACGACCAACTGCCTCGCGCCTGTTGCCAAGGTTCTGCACGACGAGTTCGGCATCAGGAGAGCCACGATGACCACGGTGCATAGTTACACCAACGATCAACGTACGCTGGATCTGCCTCACTCGGATCTGCGCCGAGCCCGCGCGGCTGCATTGAACATGATCCCCACTAGCACCGGTGCCGCTGCGGCGATCGGACTGGTCATGCCAGATCTGAAGGGCAAGTGCGACGGATTCTCGATCCGCGTCCCAACCCCGGACGTCTCGGTGGTTGATTTGGTCGTCGAGACCGACAAGCCCGTCACCGCTGAGATCGTCAACGCTGCGCTGAAGGCAGCGGCTGAAGGACCGTTGCTTGGCGTTTTGGGCTACACGGACGAGCCGCTCGTTTCTTCGGATTTCTTAGGCGACTCGCGTTCTTCGATCGTGGACAGTCAGATGACTCGCGTCATCGGTGACAACATGGTCAAGATTCTGACCTGGTACGACAACGAGTGGGGCTACTCCTGCCGCGTACTGGACCTCATCAAGATGATGGGCGATAAGGGCCTGAACTAGGAAGCTGCGTCGCAGCTCGTGGAAACGGAAAGGGCGGCGAGCCAGACTCGCCGCCCTTTCCTATTGCGCAGCCCTCGGCAGGGTCAACGGTTGAGTAAGTCTCCGAGGTTGAACGGTAGCCGGGGTGGCTCTTGCTCCGCGTCTGTCGACTCATCGTCACTTGGTCCACCGAGCAGCGAGCCAAGGATACGGGTCGCCTGCCGTACAGCCTCGTCCCTGACGAGGCGACCTAGGTCCGGGCGAACAGAAGGGGCATCCAAGGATCCTCGCACGCGGAGTGGCACGGATCCCACGCAGCACCTGACTCATCCCGGCGGCCACGGAGAAGCTCGGCAACTGCCCCGGTAATCGTGCTTTCGAGGTCAAGATCGAGCGTCTGGTCAAAACCGAACGAGCCATCGCCGGTGATGTGCAAGGTATCGCTCCCGAGAGCGATATCGGATGTGTAGACACGTTGGTCGCGCACCTCAAGGTTTGAAGCAAACTCGACGAAGGTCGTCTCACCATCTACGGTCGATGTACCGGAGACCATCTCTTTAGCGTGACTTTCGATCGTCTGCATCGTGTCGAAAATAGCGAACCTCCCGTCGGCGAGTTCGAGTCGTCCCTCACCGGCGAGCGAGCGGAAGAGCTCGTCCGCGTCGGTACCCGAGAAGCGAATGTCATAGCGCGGCATCTTGAGACGGCCGAAAGCGATGTCGGGCGTGTCGGTAAACGCGGTGAGCATCTCGTTGATGTCAACGCCTTCGATCCCGCCGACTGACTTCCCAGACAGCACGTGCCCGTCATACTGCGTTTCAACGCCTCCCTGCCAGTGACCTTGTCCGAAGTCGAGTGAGGCATCGGGCATGATGAGGTGAAAGGCTGGGTTTGCCACCGGGTCGATCACGGTCAGCAGAAGCTGGGCCTCGCCGCCGAGTGGTAGCTGTGCGACACCGCCGCGACCAAGTCGGATACTCTCGAAGGCTATCGCTCCAAGGCCAGTCACCACGCCGAGGAGATCGCCTTCGAGGTCGACGCGGATGTGAACACCACTTTCGGCGCCCGGGTCATCCAGCATCGTGCCAAACATCTCTTGGCGGAAATCGACAGGCAACTGGCCCAAGGCTCCATCCACCTCAAGATGACCTTGAGTCGGTACAGAATTAGAGCCCAGTGAGCCAGCCGTTCCAGCGAAATGGATCGCAATAGCTTCCTCCTCAAATAGATGCATCTGAACCGAAAAATCAGAAGCTTGCCCGACGCTGATGTTTTCCGCTGCGATCTCCACATTCTTGGCGACAAGATCTGCAGCTCCGGGAGAGGAGTAGACAACCCGTCCGGCTCGGACGAGGAAACTGTCGATCAAGAGCTGTCCGGAGGACTCGGTTACATCCGACGAGGTCTGCGACTGAGCCGCCGCAGCGAATAGTGCATCGATATTGGTCTGGCCCGAAGCGTCCGTTTGGACACCAATAACTGGGCTGTCGATCTGAATGCTCGTGACGTGAGCCTCGTCGTTCAACAGGTCAAACAGACTGGCGCGAGCGAGAACACGGTCGGCCCTGAGAAGTGGACCGTCGCCATAGCCGGCAGGATTTTCGATGCGAAGGTCGTAGAGAACGAGTGCGGGACGAAACTGCATCCACTCGATGAGGTCGAGTTCACCTCCCGAGAGAGAGACTTCAACCGGCAGTGAATTTTGGGCGTGATGGCGTATGCGGTCGCCGATTGAGGTCGACAGTAGTGCCCTGATCGTGAGCCCTGATCCGAGCATGACAACAAGGTAGACGGCGACCACCGCTAGGATGGACTTGATCACAATTTTCATGCCTAGTTTCCGTTCGTGATTGTAGCGTTCGACCCGCTGCTCCGCTCCTCTAGCGCTCAGGCGCGCTGCCAACTACTCTTATGGGTGTCCATCCAGAAGGAGTTCGGTTGGGCTTGGGAGCGAGGAAACCGTGCGTAACATTCAGATTCTCTTTAAGTCACGGCCCGAAGGTTGGGTCGATCACAGCCATTTCGAAATTGTTGAGAACGAAACTGGAGAACCGGGCGACGGCGAGGTATTGATCCGCAATCTCTATCTGTCGGTCGATCCGTACATGCGCTGGCGCATGAGGGAGTCGAAGTCCTACATCGCAGGATTCACACTCGGCGAACCTCTGCAAGGCGGCGGCGTCGGCGAAGTAGTGAAGTCGAACGCCGCCGACATCCCAGTCGGCACCTACGTGAGCGGCATGGTGGGATGGGAGGAATACACCGTCACGCCTTCTGAAGGACTGCTGACCGTCGACCCTGCGACGGCACCATTGTCGTCGTATATTGGGGCCCTCGGCATGCCCAGCATGACCGCCTGGATCGGCATGAAAAGCATTGGCAAACCCAAGAACGGCGAGACTGTGGTGGTTTCCGCCGCCGCCGGTGCCGTCGGTCAGGTCGCTGGTCAACTCGCCAAGTTGAACGGCTGTCGAGTCGTCGGAATAGTCGGATCGGATACGAAATTGGAATATGTGGTCGGAGACCTCGGTTTCGACGTTGGTATCAATTACAAGGCGACGGACTCGATCCGTGAACGACCGGTCTGATAGGTAACACTCTAAACCGGACGGATGGGTAACAGTATAGGCGGTGGTCAGTGGCCCCCGCGGGGGCCACTGACTGCCGAGCCGAGCGGCCACAGTACGCGGTTGGCGGCGTCGAACAAGGCGAGTTCCACCGGACCGAACCAGATCTGCCAAATGGCTTCGTCCACTTCGACTAGCCCGACCAACTCGCGAGCCAACGCTTCACTCAGGAAGTACTTCTCGCCGAGGAACTTGATGCGTCCGTCGTGGCGCACTCGTCGGCGCTCCCAGTGCCCCGGGTAATCCAGATCAGCAAGCTCGCTGGGATAGGCGCGTGTTGCTGGTGCATAGAACGCCGCCGGGGGCCGCTGTCTCAACGCTTCATGCGGACGTTCTTGGTTGTATTCATGACGAAAGAGGTCGAAGCGGCGCTGCTGTCGGCGACGATCGCCAGCCGGAGGTCTCACTGTCTCGGCTTTGAGCGTGCGGTGTAGCCGCTCGTGGCGACCGTTCTGCTGCGGCTTGCCCGGCTCGATGCGCTCCACCGCAATGCCCAGCTTCAGCCACCAGACGTTCAACCGGCTCAAGCGTCCGGTGCCGATGGAGGCGAACGGCGAACCGTTGTCTGAGCGTATCCTTCGTGGCAGCCCGCGCTCCAGAAACAACCGCTCCAAGCCTCGGCGGGCCTCGGCGTAGGATGTGCCCACGTGTGCGGTGCAGTTGAGCAGGAAACGACTATATCCGTCGACGACCGTTAGCGGATAACACAGCACGCCGTCGCCGGTGCGAAACTGCCCCTTGTAGTCGATCGTCCAGAGGTCGTTGGGCGCTTCGGGTTCGCGCAACGGACTGGGTGCCGCTTCGGCCAGTCGCCGCATCCGCTTGCGCCCGCGAACGAGTCCGGCTCGCTTCAGCGCGTCGCCGATCGTCGACGCCGCTGGCCAGCTTGTCTGTGACTCTTTCGACTCCAGCCAGGCCCTGAGCTTCTTCGGCCCCCAACTCGGATGCTGCCGACGCGCTTCTATCACTCGTCGCTCGACCGACTCGGGTATCCGACCGGGCTGACGGTGTGCCGCGTGCGAGCGGTCTTCCAGCTCTGGCCAACCGCCTTGACGGAAGCGTTCTAACCACTTGTATCCGGTCCTGCGGCTGATCCCGTAGAGTCGACACAGCGCCGCCACGTTCGTCGCCGCCCCCGCTCGCAGCCAGTCTTCAATGAATCTCTTGCGTTCTTCCATCGGATAGGTCTCCTTCCATGGCATCTCGCCATGGTGTTACCTATCCGCCCGGTCTAACCTGTTACCCTTCCGCCCGGTCTGTACATCCGGGACGCGCTAGCCAACGCCTGCCCAAAAGGCATCGACGTCTATTTCGAGAACGTGGGTGGCGAGATGCTCGATGCCGTGCTTGCCAACGTCAACCCATTCGCTCGAATCGTCGCCTGCGGCATGATCAGCCAATACAATCTGCAAGAACCGGATGGCATCCACAACTTGATGAGCATCGTCGGCAATCGCGTGCTGATGCAGGGCTTCATCGTCACAGATCACATGGACCGCTTGGTTGAGTTCCACGCTGAGATGGGAGGCCTGCTCCGGGCAGGCAAGGTCCGATATAGGGAAGACATCACCGAAGGCATCACGAACGCCCCCGCTGCGTTCATTGGCATGTTGAAGGGACAGAACTTCGGCAAGGCTGTAGTGGAAATCGCCAAACCGTGACCGGAGCGGTTTGAGTCCTCGCGCACACTCAACGAAACGATTGCCACGGGCCGGGCGTCGAATGTGGTGTGAGCTGGTCCCGTTGACGATGCCATCGGAAAGGCGGGGCCGGACTCACTAGCTTCTCCTTCCTGTGTAGGCGGCGGAGACAGATCGGTACGACGAGAGTCGGGCCCGGCTCGACCAATAGGTACCGGCGATCCGCCGCCATTTTTTCGATGTAGGTGTTAAGCAGGTAGTAGGCCGTTGGTTCTAAGGGTAGATGAGGCCCGGAGCACGAAGAGCCCCAGCGAACAACCTAGAAGAAAATGAACCATTGGTTGGATTCCCAAGACTTGGCGATCGACCTGAACATCGAAGAATGTTAGACCTTCGTGAAGCGCCTCAGCTTTCCTGTCTATCGACAGAAGAGCTTCAGATCGCTGCTCTCGTGGGCCAAGGCTTCTGGGACAGCCAGATCGCCGACCGGCTCGCCATCGAGGAGGCCGAGGCCGCAGAGCGGCTCAGGGCAACGATGGCAAAGCTAGGAATCGAGGAACGTCTCGATTTCTGGATCTACGCGAAACTTCGGATTTCCCGGGCGGCTGCCTAGCCTGCTCTAGAGAACACCGCGGCGACCATGGCTTCCGACGAAGCGAGGGTCTACTTGATCCTGACGATCCCGTTGGAAGGTACGCCAGGAATCATAGACAACGTCGCCGACGTAGTAAGCGTCCCGATTGAGGCTGTGGGCCTCGGGAAGCTCTTCTTTGTCGGTCGGGTTCTTCAACTGACGGAAGAGCACGAAATCGAGATACGTGAAAGCGCGAAAATTAACACCCTGGAAGGCAACCGCGGAGAAGACCTCGGGGCACTCACGACGCAAGATCGGCGCAGCCTCCTCGGCCGTCGGGTCAGCATCCAATTTAGCAATAGCCGCTTGAATCTCCGTGAGTTCCTGCTCTGCGATAGCGTGGCCCTCGTCGTCCCAGAGGCTCTTGCGAGCTGCGTATGCACGGTACCGGAATCGACCATACAGGGTCAGGATCAATCCGACGAACGGGGCAACAAACAGAGACAAGAAACCGGCCTCTCCACCGCGCATTGCCAATGTCCATGCCCCGAGTGCGAGGAGAGCAATACCGATGGCCCCAATCGACATATGGAAGTAGAATTTAGGTCCGACCACATACCGCTGACGAAAGCTCTTGAGTTCGTCAACAACATTGCTCAACGCTTCGTTCGCTCGAGCGGCAGCGTAGACGGAATGCGACCAATTCAGGTGCACCATTGATGGCGGATAGTAGAGGACAAATAGTTTGTCCGTGGGAACTTCTTGCCCGTTGAAGGAGCTGGTCATCGACACCTTGTTAATCGCACGTCTTGAGGCTACGCACGAACTAGAGTCGCCCAACGGCAACCCAAACCGACTCTGAGATTATCACATTTGGGGCACCCAGCGCTGGCCGGTAACGCCTCTTCGGACTAGTTGCCTAACGCAGGGGGATGCCGAAAAGAGCCTCGACTTCGACCGCTTCTCCGTCTCGGTAGGCCGGATGGAAGTCCCAGTCGCGCATGCTGGCCAACACGCGATCGTCGGTTTCGGGGTCGAGACCAGCGACGATGCGGAGACTGCCAATGGCGCCGTCGGCATCCACCTTGCCATAGACAACTATGCGGGGAGGAGACGAATAGGGATCGAGGCTCTCGTAATCGATCTTTGGTCCAACTCGTCGAAACGCAAACGGCGGATCCATCTTCTTGCGGGTAACGATACGAAGGACGCCATCCTTGATCTGCAGGCCACCACGCTCCTGTTCGGGCCCGCAGACCTGGAATATCCACTTGCGATCGAAGCCAGGAACGTCGATGTAGACGGTGTAGACCGGGTTACCAAGCAGGACGCCCTCCGCCTCGGGAATGGCTGACTCGTCCGAGATGACGATGATGCCGTGTAGTTTGCGGGGAAGTGGCCCGCGACCACGCCAACCCAAACCAAAACCCTCGCCGCCGTATTCGCCAACGATGCCAGGGCCAAAGTCGTCTCCGACGCCAGACCCGTCGCCGAGGCCTGCGCCGCCGAGCCCTGCGCCACCAAGAGAGGTCACCAAATCAAGTAGGGTGCCACTTCCGAAGCTCTCGGCCAAAAGCCCACGTATAGCGTCGCCCTCGGCATCGGTGAGACTGTAGCCACTTGACCCGATGTCACCGCCCTCCGCCGCACCAATGAGTTCGACCAACGAGGGAACGCCCGAAGGTGCTTGATTGCCAGCGGTACCGCGGATGATGACGGGAAGGTTGCCGGTAGCGGCGGACAGTTCCGGCGATGGGTTGACGAAGTCCTCGGCCGCGATGAGCCCTGGGTCAGGCACGTCGGGCATATCCATGGAAGCGAACTGCCACGAGAGGTCGGCTCCCTGTTGGGTCGGGATATCGAGCCCGTCTTGGCTAGGCGCAGCTAGGGCTTCCTTCTGAGGCGACACCCTATCGGGAAAGTCAATCTGGACTCTCTCGATCAGAGCTGGCTCGGGAGTCGGCGGGGCGGGAGTCTGTTCGGCTCCACCTGCGGGCTCTGGCTCGGGTGGACGAGGAACGGGCTGGCGGTCGCCCCGGCCGGGGTCGTCTACATCACTCGGTTCCGCGTCTAGAGGAGGCGGCGGTAGTTCGGCAGGTTCTGGCTGTGGCAAGAGTTCCGCGAGATTCGGCGGAAGAGCAAGTGCTGAATCGATGGTCTTGAATTGGACGACAACGAAGTCGTAGGGCTGTAAGCGAAATGGGAGCTTGCCCGGCGCAAATTTTTCCACCCAGGGAAGAAGAGACAACACCGCGATATGCAGAAACACCGATCCGACGAAAGCCAATTGACTGTAGGGTCGGCGGGCAGGCCGGTGCTGAAACATCCCGTGTTCGTCGTCTTCGAGAGAAGGGGGGGCGAGGATATCGTCGACGAACCTGGAGCGGATGACGATCAGGATCGTCCAGATCAACAGACCGGTAGACGCAAGCCCCAGGAGGAGGTCTGGAGGCGCAATATCGGGGAACGGCGACATTTCAATTTACGAGACGACTCTGACCTATATGACGTTAGTTTAGGGACGTACGTACCGGGAGGATATCAGGCATTTACCGGACCCCCACCAGCCAATCAACGTAGCGGCAGACAGAACTTTAGCAGTACTAGTAGTCCTTACCAACGAAGACGGGCGGCCCGAAGGACGCCCGCTTGAGTCAAGGCATGAGAGTCGCTAGCTATTCCGCTGCAGTCGGCGCTCGAGAACCGTCGTCCAGCGGAGTTGCTAGATAGCCGACGATTCGATTCTTCTCAAGCTGGTTCACGACGATCTCATAAGGAACCTTCGAGCCGATCACGTAGAACTGAATCGGCTCCAACAGAGTCTTGTTCTTCTTCTGAATCTCCTTGTCGTCCGCAGTGACGTCAATGGTAAATCGACCGCGTTTGTCATTGGTGGAGCGGAGTCGAATCTGAATCCGTCCCACACGTTGGCTCTGGCGACTCTTTTGGATGTCGAACTCGTAGTAATTGCGTTGCCCAAGTTGCTTGAGTGCAAGCAGTTCGCTGCCGTTCGTCGCGACGAGACCGCTTTGTACACCGAGGTCGCCCCTGACGGACTTAAGGTCGGCGATCGTCTGGCTAATCTCTTCTTGCGCGGTGGTGAGATCACTGCGGACGGTGTCAACCTCGCCCGAGAGGGCACCAACGCGTGTATTCGCAGTCGTAGCAGCCTCGTTGAGCCGGTTGATCTGACCGTCGACAGCTTGCAGAGCAGCTTCCTGCTGTTCCTTTGACGCGGCTAGCTCTTTCTCCAGGCTCGCCGTGCGACCGAGTACGCGTTGCTCCACTTGAACGGCGGCGTTGGCGATTTCTTTTTCCGCCGTGGCCACCATGCCCTTTACTTGAGCAACTTGTGTGCCCACCTCGCGCGAGGTGCGGTTGACAGAGCCTTCTAGGCTAGCCAGTTGCTCGTCGTAAATTTGGAACTGCTCGGCCATTTCGGTCTTTGCTGAGCGCAACTCTAGGTAGAGGTACAGCGTGGCACCGACCAGTACGGCGATTAGAACGAGGAGAACGATTGCCACCGGCGGTACGGAGCCCTCCCCGGCGGTTCCGCCGAGACGGCGCGATCGGACTTGCGAGCGTCTAGTCATCTGTAGGTACTCCATTCAAGACAAGGGACTTCTGATTGCAGTGTACCATCGTGAAGACGCGACTCCTCAATGCGGGGTTTCCCTTAATCTGAGGTTATCTGACGGTTAAATCGGTCTGGCAATGAGAAGAGCCGCAGCACTGCGTCGGGTCGCCAAAGCGGGCAAATTTCTCGTACCAGTGGCGATCGCTTTCTTCGTCGGTCGTGTGATTCAGTCGAATTGGGCGCAGATCCGCGCGGCCGAGTGGGACGTGCAGCCCCTCTATCTGATCGGATCGGCGGTGCTGTGCTCGTCTTGGTTCTGGTGCCGACCGCTGGGCTGGAGTCTGCTCGTCAACGGATTCGGACAGTCCGTACCGTTCACGGCCGTGTACCGCGTGGTCCGACGCGCAGAGCTGAGCCGTTTTATACCCGGCGGCGTCTGGCAGTTCGCAAGTCGGGTTTATCTCGTCAAGAAATGGAATGTGAGCGCTTCGTCAGCGTTGTCCGCCACGGTTGTTGACCTGGTCCTGACCACTTTGGCGGCGCTCGTCCCTGCCCTATGGAGCTTGGCGGCAGCCTTCCCGGAACTCGGACATGTTCAGCGGGTTGCCTTGATTGGGTTCCTGGCTCTCTCGATTGCGGTGCTGCATCCGAGAATATTTAACTCTTGGGCCGGTTTTGTGTTTCGGCGCCTAGGTCAGCGCTACGTCCATCTTGAGATTCATTGGAGAACACTGCTGGGTATCTGGGCGATGTACGTCGGATCATGGATCTTGATGTGTGCGGGCGTGGCGCTGTTTGTCCGGGGCTTGATCGAGGTGGAGCCTGGGGCGACGACGTTCATCGGCTCCAGCTACGCCGTAGCGTGGCTCGCCGGAAACTTCGCGATGATCTCCCCGGCGGGAATGGGTATTCGCGAAGGGGTGCTGGGACTGCTCCTTGCTCAGTGGATGCCAGATGGGCCTGCATTCGCATTGGCGATCGGCATACGATTGTGGCTGCTGCTGCTAGAGGTGGGCTGGGTTTCGGTGGGAGAGTTTCTTCCCCGCCCTGAGCCAGCTCCAGAAATCAGTCCGGGACAATAGTCGGTGCCGATCGGGCCTTTATGGCCTCAACGCAAACGTGAACAGAGAATCGCCCGACGCTACTGTTACGTACTGGCGGCCACCAACCATAAAGGTGATTGGCGAGTTAGCCACACGGCCTCCGAGTTGAGTTCGCCACAACAACTCGCCATTGGTCGCATCAATCGCAAGGAAGTGGCCCTCCATGCTTCCTGAAAACAACAGGTCGGTGGATGTCGCAAGCAGTCCACTCTCGGATACTCCAACACTGCGAAACTCCCATTTCGCTTTGCCGGTGCGAGGATCCAGAGCGCGGATCGCTCCATAGCCGTGTTCTTCTTCCTCAAGGGCGTCCGGGTAGATACGTGCGACCGCGCCGCCGTCGAAACGTGTACCCGGTTCATAGATGGACTCACCGGTGTAGTACATACCCCAGTACTCGTCCCAGGCGGTGAGATAGAACAGTTCCGTGCGGGGACTGTAAGCGGGTGCGTACCAGTTAGTTGAGCCCTGCACACTGGGGAACACCTTCGTGCCATCTTCACTCGGACCCATATTGGGAATCTTCATCGGTCGCCCATGGTCATCGAGACCCTCTGCCCAGGTCTGCTTGGTAAAGGCATTGCCACGTAGAAACGTCCCATCGGTCCGGTCAAGCACGTAGAAGAAGGCATTGCGATTGCCCCACAACATGAGCTTCCTCATGCTGCCGCCGTACTCCATATCCACCAATACCGGCACTTGGACCGCATCCCAGTCCCACTCATCGTGCGGAGTGAACTGAAAATGCCAGCGCAGCTCGCCGGTGTCGGGGTCGAGGGCGATGACGGAATCCGTGTACAGGTTGTCGCCCGGTCGGACGCCAGGGTTCCAGTCGGGGCTAGGGTTGCCAACGCCCCAGTAGAGTAGGTTGAGATCTGGATCGAAGGAGCCCGTCACCCACGCCGATCCGCCGCCGGTCTTCCAGGCATCGTTCTCCCAAGTCTCGTGGCCGGGCTCGCCGGGACCAGGTATGGTGTTGAAACGCCAGACACGCTCACCGGTCTCGGCATCATAGGCGTCCAGAAAACCGCGGATGCCATACTCGCCGCCGGCCGGGCCGATGATGATTTTGTCTTTCACGACTAACGGAGCCATGGCGAGAGCGTAGCCGTCGTCGTTGTCAACGATCTTCTTCTCCCAAACGATGCGTCCGGTGCTGGCGTCGAGCGCTTTCAGATAGCCGTCGAGCGTCCCCATATAGACCTTGTCACCGAGTAGAGCGACTCCACGATTCACTTTTCCGCAGCAGTTGACGACTCGATCCGGGAGCGCGTGCTCGTGCTTCCAGAATTCCCGACCCGTCGTTGCGTCCAAGGCGATGACGTTATTGGGCCCTTCGGTGGCGTACATTACTCCATCAACGACAAGAGGGGTCGACTGCCACACATTCGTCGAGGAGCCCTGATAAACCCACGACAGCTCCAGTTCATCCACGTTCTCACGGGTAATCTGATCAATTTCGCGATAGTGGCGACCGTCGTAAGTGCCCGAGTAGGTCGGCCAGTCGTTTGGATTGCTGGCGGCTTCCAAGATGCTCTCGTAGCTGGTTTGAGCCGACAACATCGCAGCCAGGCCGAGAGCAGTAACGAGTACTACGAGAAGGCGGACAGTCATCATTCGTCTCCCACGGCGAGCCGCGCCACGTAGGCAATTACATCGTCGAGATCCTTGTCGCTGAGGCGATCTCTATATGACGGCATTGGTGAGTCTGTAAGAATCTCGAACTCCTTGAGAGTCGTTTTATCAAGCGAGATGAGACGACCATCCGCAACGAGGATTTGGAGCGAAAAGCTGTCCTCATTCATACGGAGCCCCTCGACGAGAGTCCCGTCAGCTGTAATGGCTCGGGCTCGAAAGCTCCGAGGGTGAACTTGGCCATTGGGATCAAGAATCGCGTTACGTAGAGCGTCGGGAGAACTAATGGCAGCGGTGGCCCGAAGATCAGGCGCTAGTCGCCCGCCCTCATCGCCGACCCGATGACACCGAATGCATCCTTGAGAGCGGAATACAGCCGCTCCGGCCTCGGCGTCACCGTCGGCGTCGCCGACATCCATTGAGAGTGAACGAAGGTAGGAGACTAGTTGCCAAGTCTGGCGCTCGTCAAACCGAAACGCTGGCATTGCGGTACCTGGTATGCCGCTCAGGAGGAGATCGAACACTTCGCCGTCCGAGGAGGCGTAGGTCAGGCCACCCGCGAGATTCGGGGTAAAACCAGGCCAACCGATGCCCTGCTGGCCGTGACACGTGGAGCAGAGCGGGCGGTAAAGTCGAGCGCCAGCAGCCACGTCAGTAGCAGACGTATATGCATTCAGCTCCGACCGCTCCTGCGCCGACAAAGCGGTCACCAGGAAAATGAGCCCAACACACAGAATCCAATTCTTCATGGCAGCGTACAATCCGTCGGCAGGTTAGCACGATCGGAGATTTTGGCTAACCGCATTTGCCGACCCAGCCGAATTTGAACTCAGGAATCCAGGTTCGGATACAATGCAGGCTCTCACCATGAAAGCAATTCAAGTTACCCAATACGGCGGCCCCGAGGTTCTCAGCTACTCGGACGCGCCCACACCGACTCCCGCTCCCAACGAGGCCTTGGTGAAGATTGATGCGACCGGCGTCAACTTCATCGACATTTACTTCCGAACGGGACTGTACAAGGCCGAACCGCCGTTCATCCTGGGACAGGAAGGTGCGGGAACGGTTGAGGCCGTCGGCGCTGAAGTTACCGACTTTGAGCCCGGCGATAAAGTCGCCTACACGGGTATCCGAGGCTCCTATGCTGAGTACCACGCTGTGGCAGCCGACCGGCTCGTCAAGATCCCTGACGGTGTCGACACCAAGCTCGCGGCTGCGGTCATGTTGCAGGGCATGACAGTGCATTACCTGACGCACTCGACCTACCCCTTGAAGCCAGGGGACACGTGCTTGATCCACGCGGCTGCTGGCGGTGTGGGTCTGCTGTTTGTACAGATCGCGAAAATGCTGGGGGCGACGGTGATTGGCACCTGCTCGACCGAAGAGAAAGCGGCGAACGTTCGCGAGGCTGGCGCTGACCACGTGATTCTCTACTCAGAGCAAGACTTCGTGGAGGAAGTGAAGAAGTTTACCGACGGCAAGGGCGTCGATGTTGCCTATGATTCGGTCGGCGAGGCGACTTGGGAAGGCAGCTTGAATTGCCTCAAGCCGCGCGGCATGCTGGTCTGCTTTGGCAACGCCAGCGGTCCGGTGCCGCCAATCGCGCCCCTACGGCTGGCTGCCGGTGGGTCGCTCTACCTGACGCGTCCGACTCTGAACCACTACGTCGCGACTCGCGAAGAGTTGGAGTGGCGGGCGAACGACATTCTTACTTGGGTACAGCAAGGGAAACTGAAAGTTCGCATCGGCCAGGAGTATCCGCTATCAGAAGCGGGTCAAGCGCAGACGGACCTGGCGAGCCGCAAGACCAGCGGCAAGCTGATTCTGATTCCTTAGCCCCATGGTGACAGTCATCCGTGACTGTCACCGGTCACCCGGCCAGAACGGGGTCGGCTCCAGGTAGAAACGCTACCACTCGACCGGCGGCGGATTGATGCTGGCGAATCCCATCTGGTGCCAGTACGGATAGACAGGATGCCGATGACTGACCTTATCCAGGCGCGCCATCTGGTCAGGCGACAGGTTCCATCCGACGGCGCCCAAGTTGTCGCGCAGCTGTTCTTCGTTGCGGGCGCCAATGACGATGTTGACCACCGATGGTCGCTGCAGCAGCCAGTTCAGTGCAATCTGCGGCACGCTCTTGCCGGTCTCCTCGGCAATCTCCAGCAGGACATCCACCACGGAATAGAGATGCTCATCGTCAATCGGCGGACCGCCAACCTCGCCGCCGGCCTTGATGCGTCCCTCCGGCAGCGGCTTGTCGCGACGGATCTTTCCGGTCAGGCGCCCCCAGCCCAGTGGGCTCCAGATCATCAAGCCGAGATCTTGATCAAGCGCCAGCGGCATCAGCTCCCATTCATACTCGCGACCGATCAGCGAATAGTAGCCCTGGTATGCCGCGTAGTGGCCCAAACCGAATTTCTCGGAGGTCGCCAGCGCCTTCATTACATGCCAGCCCGAGAAGTTCGAGCAGCCGATATAACGGACCTTGCCAGCGCGGACCAGGTCGTCGAGGGCGTGTAGCGTCTCCTCGATAGGCGTCAGCGCATCAAAGCCATGCATGAAGTACACGTCGATATGATCCGTCCCCAGACGGCGCAGGCTGTCTTCGCAGGCGCGGATCAGATGATGACGAGAAGAACCGCGATCATTCGGTCCCTCGCCCATGGGAAAGGTCGCTTTGCTTGAAATCAGGACCTCGTTCCGCTTGCCCTCTAGCGCCTTGCCCAGCACCTTTTCGGCTTCGCCAGCGGAGTAGATGTCTGCCGTATCGAAAAAATTGACGCCGGACTCAAGGCATATGTCGATCATGCGCGAGGCCTGTTTGACGCCGGTGTCTCCCCACCTCTCGAAGAACTCATTGCCTCCGCCACCGAACGTGGCCGTGCCCAAACTCAGCACCGGCACATGTAATCCTGAATGACCTAGTTTGCGATTTTCCATGCTTTGTACAGCTTTCCACGGCCCGGAGCTTCTTGCAAGAACCATTCCCCAGGAGTTCAGGGAGGTCGGAGGCGAGATCGGAGATACCCGTTACCGCAGGTGGCGATCTCCTTTAGCGCGTCGGCTCACTTGAAGTGGATGTCGAACGGCTTGTCGGTGATGAACAAGACGGTGACGTCTCGCTCGGCCGTGGCGCCGTGTTCCATCTCCGAGCCTTCTCGAAACCAGACGAATGATCCTGGCCCGTAACGGCCCTCATGGGTCACGAGATCGCCTTCGAGCACGTACATACCGTGGCCGCAATGGTGCGTGTGGAGTGGATTGATGAATCCGGCTGGATAGCGAACCAGTCGAACTTCCATTCCGGTCTCGGAACCGACGTAGAGATTCTTGCGATGGACTGTGCGGCCGGTCGGTTCGTTGAACACCTCTTCCCAAGGCAAGGTGTTGGAATCGACGGCAGTAACATTGTTGTTTGGCATGGCGGGTAGGGACTCTGTGAGACCGCCTCATATATTGCCAGACTCGTCCAGGCCCGTGGGCTGAGCTAGGCGCATGTTGAAGGGTCCCGGCCGGGAGTCTTGGCCCGGCATCGTGTACTTCGTGGTAGGATCGACGACCTGCCACTTGAGCCGCACGGACTGGAGGAGCGGCGGTACGTCCGTGACTTGATGGACGCTGGATAAACAGGGAGATGTAACGATGGCGACCGTTGACCGTAGAAGCTTCTTGGGAGGGCTAGGCGCGGGATTGGCGGCTCAGCAGTTGACGCCCCGACCACTTGCCGCGCAGAGCCGGCCGGTGCGGATCGGCATCGTCGGCGGGCGGTTCGGGGCGACGTTCCAGTGGCATCTGGACCCGGGGGCCCAGGTGGAAGCCGTTTGCGATATCCGCAAGGACCGGCTGCAGGCGTTGTCGGAGGTCTACCGCTGCTCCAACCAGTACCACGACTTCCTGGAGATGCTGCAGCATCCCAACCTGGATGCGGTGGGCGTATTCACCCCGGCGCCGCTGCACGCCTGGATGGCGATTGAGGCTATGGAAGCCGGCAAGCACGTGATCAGCGCGGTGCCTGCGGCGTTGACGCTCGACGATCTAGAGCGGCTGATCGACACCGTCAAGCGGACCGGCATGCGCTACATGATGGCCGAGACAAGTTACTACCGGCCCGAGATGATCGCGGCGAGGGAGATGGCTGAGCGCGGCGAGTTCGGGACGATCGTCTATTCGGAAGCCGAGTATCATCACGAAGGTCTGCTGCCGTTGATGTACGACGACCGCGGCCTGCCGACGTGGCGGCACGGATTTCCGCCGATGCTCTATCCGACGCACTCGACCGGTATGGTCGTGCCCGTTACGGGCGAGCGACTGGTCGAGGTGCAAGGGATCGGCTGGGGCGACAATCACGAGGTCTGCCGCACAAACCGGTACAACAATCCGTTCTGGAACACGGTTGGGATGTTCAAGACAGCGGGCGGAAAGGCGTCGCGGATCGCGGTCTGCTGGCACATTGCCGCGGGCGGGGCCGAGCGCGCGCACTTCTACGGCGACCGTGCGTCGTTCATCATGCACCGGCCGGAGGGCTCGCCGGACATGGTCGTCCGCATTGCAAAGAACGGCGAGACGGCGATCGACGCCAATGGCTATCCGGAAGGCAAGGTCGAATCCACTCCGTGGGATCGGAAAGACTACTGGGAGCGGCTGCCGGAGCCGATGCGGGTGCGGACCGGGCACGGCGGCTCACACGCGTTCCTGACGCACGAATTCATCCAAGCGATTGCGGAAGAGCGGCACCCGAGCGTGAATGTTTGGGAGGCGGCGGCGTATACCGCGCCGGGGATTGTGGCGCACGCTTCGGCGCTGAAGGATGGAGAGTTGCGGAAGATTCCGGACTTTGGGTCAGCGGAAGGGTAGGGCCCTAGGTGCCAGGCAGCGAACCCTGCCTCACAGGTCTGATCTATTGCTGGTTGCCGACTCGTTCTCCCGCCAAACGGACTCTCGACACTCGACCGGAACCGGGCAAAGGCTTCCGCACCTCGGTATCCTGCCTTCCGCTTTGGGGCTTGGGAAAGAACACTGAGGGCTGACTGCCGTGCTTCACAGTTGTGCTAGACTTTGCGACCAATATGACACGGCACACTGCTTTCTCGTTCGCACTATTGGGCTTCCTCTCTTTCGCAGCGGGGTGTGGAGCGGAAGAACCGGTCCGCCCAAACATCGTCGTCATCGTATCGGATGACCAAGGCTGGGGCGACGTCGGCTATAACGGCAGCGAGATCCGGACGCCGCATATAGACCAATTGGCCTCTGACGGGGTTAAGTTCGATCGGTTTTACTCACATCCCGCGTGCTCGCTGACTCGATCCGCACTCATGACAGGCCGTTCCAATCTGAAGACCGGTGTGATACTTCCCTTCAATCCTTGGTACGAGATGGGGCTCCCACTCGACGAGAAGTTGTTGCCCGAATATTTTCGAGAGGAAGGCTACCAGACCATCGCGGTAGGAAAGTGGCATCTCGGTCCGAACAAGGATGATTACCATCCGAATCGCAGAGGCTTCGATCGGTTCTACGGGTTTCTCGGTGGATTCATCAATCACTATCTCCACACCTTTTGGGGAGGTGTCGATTGGCAACGAGACGGCGAGACGGTCATGGAAGAGGGTTACTCGACGCAGCTGATCACTCAAGAGGCGGTCAGAATGATTCGAGAACGTGACCGCAAGAAGCCGATTTTCCTTTATGTGGCCTACGCTGCTCCTCATTCTCCTCTGCAGGCTCCGCCTGAAACAGTGGCCACGTACGCCTCGATCGCGGATGAGAACCGTAGAATCTATGCGGCGATGGTGACGGAGATGGACCAAGGGATCGGCGAGATTCGTGCGGCATTGGAGGAAGAGGGACTTTCCGAGGACACGCTTGTCTGGTTCCTCAGCGACAACGGCGGTGCTGAGCGCCTGGGAGCCGACAACGGACCGCTGCGTGGGGGGAAAGCAACACTATGGGAGGGAGGAATCCGCGTACCTTCGTTGGTCTCTTGGCCTTCCACTTTGCCCGCCGGCTCCACATTCGCAGACCCCGTAGTGGTCGAAGACATGTTGCCGACACTACTCGGTGCGGCAGGAATCGATGTCGATTCCCCGATGCCGCTGGACGGTCGTGACGCCTGGTCTGCACTCACCGGCGAAGCCCCGCTTAGGCCTAAGCCGCTGATACTCGCCGGACGCGGAAGGGGGCTTTCTGATTACAGCTTTGCCTACTTGAAGGACGAATGGAAAGTCGTACAGCAGTACGACAGGGAACAAGGAGAGTTCTATCAGCAGCTTTTCCGGATTCTCGACGACCCTTACGAGACCCAAGACCTTGCCGCACAGCATCCAGACGTCGTAGAGGGAATCGTGGCGGAATTTCAAGCACTTCCGAAAGGGCCGATGCACGGTCTGGACGCAGCACCGTTGCCTGCAGTAACTGAACCGGGCGGGCCGGGGTCTGCGTTGCCGGATAACAGCCCACCAAGCCGACCACCCTACGCCGAATCGGAATGGCAACCGACCCCTTAAGGTGTTCGCAGATTTCAGACGGCTGAGCCGACGGCTCCTCGTTCAGAATGGGATGCGCCAATGGGACTGGAAGGAATTCCAGCGACTCATTCCTTGGTGTACGTTTTGGCACGAACACACCACGCTCAGAGGTTTTCCCACCCCGATTGCGGGCAACCCCTGAGGACGTGACCGGGCGTACGACCGAGATCATAGGCCCATGGCAAGAAGTCCCCTTCGGTTGCTCAACTTTCTTTCACTCTCAGGAATTGCGTTGGCATTGCTATTGGCAGGCTTCCGCTTCGTACCGCTCATTCGTATTCCGGTCCTGATGGCGGCGGGCCGCAGCCCAGTTTGCTCGCTCGATGCCGGTCTCGATTCGAGCAAGATGATCGGTCGGCACATCCAAGACATGTCGGAGGTCGAAAAGGCCAGTCGACTCGTCGAGAGTTCGGGGGGGTACGAGCTTTGGGCAACGCCACAAGGGCCTTTTTGGATTCCAGCAGGAGAGAAGTCGACACTCGCTTCGATACTGACGGAGCAGCAACACGAGATTTATGGCCTAGGCAAGCACGGTGTGCGCGCGGGCGACATTGTGATCGATGGCGGCGCACATGTCGGTGCGTTTACTCGGCGAGCGCTGGCGGAGGGAGCCGCCAAAGTAATCGCCGTCGAACCGTCACCTCGGAATCGGGCGGCACTGGAACGAAATCTAGCCGCAGCGATCGCCGAAGGCCGCGTGATCATCGCCGCGAAGGGCGTCTGGCACGAAGAATCGGTTTTGCCTTTCTACGAAAACCCTCTGAACTCGGCGGCAGCCACCGTCGTTGACGCCAAGCTCGGCGGCGGTCACGATCATGCGCAGGATCACTTGGTCGAGATCCGTTCACCAGAACACATGGTAGAAGTTCCTCTCGTCACCATCGACCAACTTGTCGCAGATCTCGGACTAGAAAGAGTCGACTTCATTAAGCTCGACATCGAGGGAGCAGAGCAAAACGCCCTGCGGGGCGCGATCGCGACGCTGAACCGCTGGAAACCACGAATCGGTGTCGCCACGTATCACCTCCCCAACGATCAAGTGGAAGTTCCGAGAATCGTCATGGCAGCTAACAGTTCCTACCAAATGGAATGCGGACCGTGCGGCGAACAGGGTTTCCGCATCATTCCACACACCCTCAGCTTCTTCTAGCTTCCGCCCTGTCGAGACTTCAGCGGCCGGGGTTTACTCCTCGTCGCGCCGAGCCTCTGAGATTAGGCGAGGTAGGTGCCACCTTTATCAAGTCTTTCGACGATCGCCTAGTAGTTCGCGGATAGTAGCCCTATAGCATCGTCGAAGCTACGATCGGATTTGTCGCATGCTGAGCCGACGGTTTCCTGTGTCACATATGGACGCGCCGATTGCCCGGCGACGGGGAACTGCGGGACAGGGAGGGCACGCCGCTAGTGTTGTAGGAATCTTCCGATCAGCGCCCGTTGTTTCTTCCGGCGGTGCTAAACTCGGCGGACCTCGGACGCAAGGCCGAGCGCCCAAGGAGAGCCCATGACCGACGTTACGTCACCGACAGCTTTGGCCGGGGAGCCGGGTCCGGTTTCATCACAGGATCGAATTCAGGCGCTCGACGTGATCCGCGGGGTAGCGCTGTGCGGCATTCTGCTGATGAATATCGTGGGCTTCGGTCTGCCCCTCGCCTACGAGGACCCCACTGTCGCAGGCGGCGCGGACGGCTCCAACCTAGCCGTCTGGTGGATGAATGTGTTGTTCTTCGAGGGCACGATGCGCACGTTGTTCTCGATGCTTTTTGGTGCCGGAGTCGTCCTGCTTACGGCCCGCGCCGAGCAGCGGGGAGCTGGCATCGGCGCCGCGGATATCTTCGTGCGCCGCAATGCGTGGCTGGTCGCTTTTGGCGTCGTCCACGCTTATCTGCTCCTCTGGCTCGGTGACATTCTATTCACCTATGGAATCGTTGGCTTGTTTCTGTTTGCGTTTCGAAAACTGCCGTCGCGTGAACGACCGGTCTGATAGGTAACACTCTAAACCGGACGGATGGGTAACAGTATAGGCGGTGGTCAGTGGCCCCCGCGGGGGCCACTGACTGCCGAGCCGAGCGGCCACAGTACGCGGTTGGCGGCGTCGAACAAGGCGAGTTCCACCGGACCGAACCAGATCTGCCAAATGGCTTCGTCCACTTCGACTAGCCCGACCAACTCGCGAGCCAACGCTTCACTCAGGAAGTACTTCTCGCCGAGGAACTTGATGCGTCCGTCGTGGCGCACTCGTCGGCGCTCCCAGTGCCCCGGGTAATCCAGATCAGCAAGCTCGCTGGGATAGGCGCGTGTTGCTGGTGCATAGAACGCCGCCGGGGGCCGCTGTCTCAACGCTTCATGCGGACGTTCTTGGTTGTATTCATGACGAAAGAGGTCGAAGCGGCGCTGCTGTCGGCGACGATCGCCAGCCGGAGGTCTCACTGTCTCGGCTTTGAGCGTGCGGTGTAGCCGCTCGTGGCGACCGTTCTGCTGCGGCTTGCCCGGCTCGATGCGCTCCACCGCAATGCCCAGCTTCAGCCACCAGACGTTCAACCGGCTCAAGCGTCCGGTGCCGATGGAGGCGAACGGCGAACCGTTGTCTGAGCGTATCCTTCGTGGCAGCCCGCGCTCCAGAAACAACCGCTCCAAGCCTCGGCGGGCCTCGGCGTAGGATGTGCCCACGTGTGCGCCGCAGTTGAGCAGGAAACGACTATATCCGTCGACGACCGTTAGCGGATAACACAGCACGCCGTCGCCGGTGCGAAACTGCCCCTTGTAGTCGATCGTCCAGAGGTCGTTGGGCGCTTCGGGTTCGCGCAACGGACTGGGTGCCGCTTCGGCCAGTCGCCGCATCCGCTTGCGCCCGCGAACGAGTCCGGCTCGCTTCAGCGCGTCGCCGATCGTCGACGCCGCTGGCCAGCTTGTCTGTGACTCTTTCGACTCCAGCCAGGCCCTGAGCTTCTTCGGCCCCCAACTCGGATGCTGCCGACGCGCTTCTATCACTCGTCGCTCGACCGACTCGGGTATCCGACCGGGCTGACGGTGTGCCGCGTGCGAGCGGTCTTCCAGCTCTGGCCAACCGCCTTGACGGAAGCGTTCTAACCACTTGTATCCGGTCCTGCGGCTGATCCCGTAGAGTCGACACAGCGCCGCCACGTTCGTCGCCGCCCCCGCTCGCAGCCAGTCTTCAATGAATCTCTTGCGTTCTTCCATCGGATAGGTCTCCTTCCATGGCATCTCGCCATGGTGTTACCTATCCGCCCGGTCTAACCTGTTACCCTTCCGCCCGGTCTGTACACGCGCACTCTGTTAATCCTGGCCCTATCGGTACTGGCTGCGCAGTCGCTACGGACATTCGGCACGTATCAGTCGCACCACGCCGCGTTCGAGGAATTCGAGGTCGCTCAAGCGGCAGGAGAGACGGACTCTCCCGAGATCACCAACTGGCAGGCAATTCTCGAAGACAAAAAGCCTTCGCAAGAAACACTCGACGCACTGATCGACGGTTACCACCAGGGGTATTTCGGCGTGCTTACGCACAACGCTCCGCGCAGCCATTACTTCGAGACTATCTACTTCTACGATCATTTCTTCCTTGATGCACTAGCTGCCATGCTGCTTGGAATGGCACTGTTCAAGTCCGGCGTACTGACGGCGGAACGCAGCAACCGTTTCTACGGGACGATGCTCGCGGTCGGCTACGTCGTGGGTTTTGCCGTCAACTACCGCGAGGGACATATCATCGTCGACGGCGCCTTCGAGGTTCTCGCCTTCGACCACGCGGCGCTCACCTATGACATCGGGCGAGTCGCGATGGCCATGGGACACATCGGCGTGGTCATGCTTTTCTGTAAGAGCGGCGCCTTGGGCTTTCTACGTACAGCAATCGGGGCCGTTGGGCGTATGGCGCTCACGAACTACATCATGCATACGGTGATCTGCATCTTCGTTTTTTATGGCTTCGGCTTTGGAATGTACGGCAGCCTAGAGCGCCACGAGTTGTACTACGTCGTCGTGGCTATCTGGCTTTTCCAGCTTATAGTCAGTCCGCTCTGGCTTGCGCGCTTCCGCTTCGGCCCGCTCGAATGGGTGTGGCGCTCGCTGACGTATTGGAAGCGGCAGCCGATGCTGCGGCGAACTGCTACCTAGGGGACAGCGATGCTGGCTATCGTACGGGATCCAGTGCGGAACTCGTTGACCAACTCCCAGTCAGCGTTGAATTCGAGTAGTCTGCGTCCCTGGTAGTCCGAGACCATAAAGCCTCCCCCGTCGAGCGGCTGAAGCCCCGAACACCACGACATTCGAACGCCTCCATCGGCGCCGCCGACAGAGCGTACGATTTTGCCAGCAGGATTGACTTCGACAACCTCTCCAGGTGCAGCCAGACCAATCAATGTGTTGCCATTGGGTAGCCGGTGGGCCTGGTAGGGAAATCGTTGGTCACCTTCAGTGGCCTGGAAAGTCCAGACGATATCGCCAGACTGATCGACCTCGATGACCTTGTTAAGGCGCTCGACGGCGATCAAGGTCGTGCCGGCAAGAGTGCGGCGCACGGAACGCATCTGTCTGTCACCGAGTTCCGGGTCGTCGTACTCCCACACCGTTTCTTTGGACGGCGTGACTTCAATGACCTTACCGAGCACCATGTCGCCAATGAGGGTATTGCCGTTGGGCAGACGCTCGGCGGCGATGGGATGTTCAAGACCTTCGGCGAGGCCGTAGCTCCACACTTCGTCCCCGTGCGGCGACACTTCGACGACTCTCTTCCAATCGCCGGTGGTGTAAAGGACATTGCTGTTGGCGAGAATCTGCACATCATGCCCACGATTGCTCGGGATGCGCCGCCGGATATGGGCGGAGGGCCAGTCCATCAGGACGACTTCGCCGTTCGGGCCATGGTCAGCGATGGCGATTGTGCGCTGGGGGACCGGAGCCAGATTTTTGTCAAAGAAGGCCACCATAGCAGTGAACGCTTCATCGAGGCGGTCGCCGAAGCTCCCCATGCCGTGGTCGACGCCTTCGAACGGCAGCAGCTCAGCGGGCACGCCTGACTCCTGGAGCCGCTCGGTGATCCACTCACCTTGTGCGAACTCGACATAGCGGTCAGCGGTTCCGTGAATGGTCAGCGTCGGGGCGTCGTCCGGGGACACCCAATTGAGAGGCGAGGCCTCAATGTGGAGGCTACGGGCATGGTCGCGATCGCCCCCGAGGTACATCGGCAAAACTTCAGCGGCATCCACCGAGGCGTCATACGAGCGAACGAGGTTCGTCGGGCCGTAGAAGTTGACAACCGCTTGCACACGACTGGACTGGTCGAGCGCGGGGCCAGAACCTTCAAACTTCTCTACGCCACCTGTGACGCCGAGCATGAGCGCGAGGTTGGCTCCGGCGGAGCCGCCGGTAGCACCGATCCGGGCCGGGTCGATCTGAAAGCGTACGGCGTTCTCGCGGAGGAACCGCACTCCGGCCTTAGCGTCCTCTAGATGTGCCGGGAACTGATGGCGAGGGCTGAGCCGATAGCTCATGGTCGCGGCGACGTAGCCAGCCTGAGCCAGTCGATAAGCAACGGGCAAGAAGCTACTGCGATCACCGGCGCGGAAGCCACCGCCATGGATGCAGAGGATTGCAGGATAAGGGCCCTTCCCCTCCGTGGGGAAGACGACATCCATCTGCATGGAGCCACCGACGCGAGAAAACTCGATGTTAGTGACGATCGAAACGCCAGGGGGAGGCTCAGGAATGTCTTGCGCGACGAGGGTAAAAGCGAGGAGGACGGCGAGAGCGATTATGCGTAACATCTTCGCGTGGAATTGTAGCGAATGATGCCTAGTCGCTGACGGCTCCGCAGTCGTGGAGACGAACTCCAGCGTGATCGGCGGCCTCTTGAAGGCTCTCGTTCGGCTCCGGGGTCAGGACATCATGCACGTCGTGAAGTAGGGCCAGTCGCGCGAGGTCGTCGAGACTGCCCAGAACGTGCAGACCATCGACGACTGTCTCTTCAAGTTGTGGGTCGTCATCGAGAAATCCGAACGGCGATAGGGTGCGGGAGTTCCGCAACAGGATTTGAGCGAGGCGGCGACCACGCCCGCGACTGCCATAAACAAAACAACGACGCGGTGAGAGATTCACTGGCTTCTGGAAGCGTTGTCGCTTAAGGCGTAGAACGTCATCAATCAATAGACCGCAGACCCCGTAGATTAGGGCGTCGACCATCAGGAACCGGAGGCTGGGCAGCGCTGTCTGCTGGGTCAGCAGCGGAGCCACCAACGCAGACCCACAACACGTGACGTAGAGCCATAGTCGGGCGTCTTGCAGCCCCCATTCACCCCACCTCAGGCGGTCGATACGGAAGGCCCACGCGACGGCGACTCGCCCAAGTACGAGAGCGAGTAGGATTTCGATTGACGGATTCTGTCCAGAAGCCCAGTGGGCTGCCGCTGCCGTGGTCACCGCAGCGATCAACGCGGCACAATGAATCGCTGATACCCGGACCAGTGATCTCGGCCCCGTGCGGCTACGCGGCGTCGCGTTGCTTTTCGGCGGAGTCGCTGGCGTAGGAGTGGCCATAGTCGTTGTAGTAGCCGTAGTCGAGGTTACGGAGACTGATGCGGTTCATCACAAAACCGAGGAAGCCGATGCCCGCATCATCGAAGCTCTGCTTGGTGCGCTGCAGAGCGTTTCTGTCAGTCTTATCGGACACAACGAGCACAACCGACTCGACGAACCGACCGATGGTACGAGCATCGGAGAGAGCCAGCGATGGCGGCGAATCGATGATGACGTGTTCAAAGCGTTCGGCTGCCTGGTCTAGAAGCGACTGCAGGCGCGGTGAGTAGAGCAGATCGGAAGCCGCGCGAACCGACTTGCCGGACGGCACAACGGACAGACCGGAGATTTCAGACGGAGTGACAATTTGGTCGATCTCCGCCATACCCTGCAGGTACTCGCTCAGCCCTGGATCTTGATCGAGGCCAAGCTGTCTGTGGCAGTCGGGGCGACGCATGTCAGCGTCGATCAGCAGTACCTTGCGGCCTAGCTGGGCGAGTGAACAGGCTAGGTTAAGCGAAAGCGTAGTCTTGCCCTCTTGTGGCTGGGCGCTGGTGAGCAGAATGCGCCGAGTGGAGTCTCCCCAACCGAGTAGCACGGAACTTCGTAGTGTCCGATACGCTTCCGCGACGCCAGCCTCGGGTTCCCAGAGGCGGATGGCTTCAGCGCCCTCTGATGCCTCGCGTGTGAGCAGCTTGCGGTCTTGGTCGGTACCGCTACGAGGTACGACGGCGAGGAGACCGAGGCCGGTGATGCGCTCGACCTCTTCCGGCGTCCGCACGGCGGTGTCGAGCTGCTCTTGAACGAATGCGAATCCGACGCCAAACAGCGCACCGAAGGCCAATCCAACTGCGCAGTTCACGGCTTGGCGAGGACGAAAGGGTTTCTCTGGGACTTGAGCCGAGTCGAGAATGGCAATGTTCGATGCGCTTAGACCAGCCGAGATACCGGCCTCCTTGAGCCGTTGCAGTAGACCGTCGTAGAGCTGGCGGTTGGTATCGGCATCGCGCTTGAGGATGTTGTATTGAATAAAGTCACCGCTAAGAGCGTTGACACGGCGGCGCTGACGATTGACGGCGGCCCCTAGCAATTCTTCGCGTTGTCTCGCGACAGTAAAATCCTCGGCGACGCTCGCCAAGATGCGCCCTTGCTCGGTCGTTATGCTAGCTTCAATCTGCGTTAACTCCTCGCTTACCCGACGGACCGCTGGGTAAGCCGGAGCAAAGCTAACGAGCAGCCGCGCACGCTCGCGCAGCAGCTCGGCGCGTTGAGATTGAAACTCGGCGTAGGAGTCGCTCGAAAGGCTACCTGGCAGTCGTCCCGTGCCCTGACTCACTCCCTCGGCCAACATCGAGAGCGACTCTTTGAGGATTCGGTCGGACTCAGCGCTGGTCAGCTCTTCTTCAAGTTGAGCCAGCTTATCGGTCGTCACATCTCGGCGCTCTTCAACGAACAGGATCGAAGGCAAAGAGGCATATCGCAGTAGCTCTTGCTCGCTGGTTTCAAGCTTTTGACGCAGTGCTTCGAGCTGTTCTTCGAGCCAGACGGAGGCGTTTTGAGTGGCGTTCCACTCGGCCCGAAGATTGTGTTCGATGAAGGCTTCGCCCAGTGTGTTCACAACCCGTGGCGCGAGCTTCGCGTCGACCGATTCGTAGGAGACGTCGACGAGCCGGGTACCCTTGGAAGGACGCACTTTGAGTCGATCGAAGAATCGCTCAAGAATCCGTGGATGAATATCTCCGGCATAGGCGGCGAGTTCGTCGGCGGTGATGCCGTGCTTGAGTTCCGGCTTCGCGGCTAGACCGAGCTGGTCGATGACCGTCTTCGCCAAGGAGCGACTGCGAAGCACTTTGTACTGCGTCTCGATGTAGTCGGGCTGCTCGGGAAACTGCGGAGTCATCTGCTCACTGATGTCCGTCAACCCCGGCTGTTCGCGGTCGATCTGAAGCGTGACCGAGGCCTGGTAGGTCGGCACGCGGATGTAGTTCCAGGCCAAGGCGACGGCAAGTCCGGCTGCGGCGAGAGCGAGCACCGTCCAGCGCCGGGAATAGATGACGCGCCAGTGCTCCCACAACGAGAAGCCGCCGATGACTTCGCTTTCATCCTGGGTGTAAACCGGACGATGAGCGGGAGCCTCGGGCACAGGGAGAGGTGACAGCGCCTGGGAAAGTTTTTCGAGCTTGTCAGCCATAGGAGGAGCCTTTGCTATCGCCAGACCATCAAGCCGACAGCCATCTGCACGATCGCTTCAGACCCCTTCGACAAAGCGGTCTTGGCACGAGAGTCAGGAATGTAGAGAATGTCGTTAGGTTGGAGTATCGGGTCGGGTATCTTGCCCTTGATCACATCTTTCACCCGAATGGCGATCTCGACCTTTACACCTCGCTGAGAGCGGATAATTTGGGCTTTCTGGAGCGAGGCTGTCGGACTAGAGCCTTCGGCCAACGCGATCGCCTGAAGCGCCGTGATCGGCTCCTGGTCTTTGATCGGGAAGCCGCCGGGCCGGTTCACCGACCCCAACACATAGATCAGCCCAGCGCGCTCCGCCTGGATCGTGTCGTGGGCCAAGATCCAGGGGTTGTATTGGGAGGCGGTGCCAGCCTCAAGCATCTGCTTGATGGGTACGGCGATCTCCAGGGGAGGAGAATCATCGTCGGAGCCGGGTCGACGGATCAGAATGCGATCTCCCGCCTCGTCGGAGAGACCGCCAGCCATTGCTAGGACCTCAAGAAGTCTGCGTGAGCCTTGGAGTTGAAAAACTCCAGCTTGCTGGACAGCTCCGAGAACGCTGACCGGTTGGCTGCCGAATTCTTCGATGGCGACGGTAATGTTCGGGTCGCGCACAAGGTCAGCACCGTAGAGTTCGACGAGGCGGTCTTCGATTTCGCGAGTCGTCAGGTTACCTACGGCTACTGCTCCAACGAGCGGCAGACGGATCATGCCTTCACCATCGATGGTCGCGAAACCCGTGAGTTCCTTGACCTCGAAGACCGTAACCGAGAGACGATCGCCGGGCCCGCAGCGATACTCACCGCTCACCCCGAGACTGTTGGTCGTCTCCGCAAGAGCGGCCAAGCAGACCAGGCCGAGAAGGAGGATTCGGATGAACGAAAAACGTAGAGCCACTAGGGCCAACAATCGGCGCTGGCGGCTAGGTCTTTAGATCGCGATCGAGGATTCGAGAGCGCGCTATATTGGGTGTTGGTGCTGGACGCTGATCGCGCCGAGGAATGATTGAACACCGATGAAAGCTCTGGTCCTGAATGAATACAAGTCTTTGGCGATTGAAGACGCTCCGAAACCGGTCGTTGCGTCGAACGAGGTGCTGATTCGAGTCCACTCATGCGGCATCTGCGGCAGTGATGTCCACGGCTTCGACGGATCCTCGGGCAGGAGGATTCCGCCGGTGATCATGGGCCATGAGGCGTCCGGCGTGATTGCGGAAGTCGGCGCGGATGTCGAGAGTTTTTCGAGCGGTGACCGGGTCACGTTTGATTCGATGATCTCGTGCCTCAACTGTTTCTTCTGCCGCAACGGACAGGCGAACCTCTGCGACAACCGTCGAGTCTTAGGCGTGTCGTGCGATGAGTACCGGCGCAACGGCGCGTTCGCTGAGTACGTGAACGTTCCAGCGCATATCGTCTACAACGTGCCTGACGACGTGTCGTTCAACCATGCGGCAATGGTCGAGCCAGTCTCGGTAGCGGTTCACGCCGCGAACATTACGCCGATCAAATTGGGCGACACAGCGGTGGTTATCGGCGCTGGCATGATCGGACTACTCACGGTGCAGGCGGCGCGAGCTGCGGGGTGTGCGCGGGTGATCTCGGTCGATCTGGCGGATGACCGTCTGGAACTGGCCAAGAAGCTCGGTGCAAACGAGACGATCAACTCCGGTACGACGGATGCGGTGGCTGCAATTCTTGAGTTGACGGGTGGCCGGGGTGCCGACGTCGTGTTCGAAGCGGTCGGAGCGACGCCGACCGTGAAGATGGCGATTGAGAGTGCCCGCAAGGGCGGTGTCGTGACATTGATCGGCAACATTGCCTCGACGATTGAGTTTGGGCTCCAGTCGGTGGTGACCCGCGAGATCACTGTATTGGGATCGTGTGCCTCTTCGAATGACTACCCGGCGTGCTTGGAGTTGATACGTTCGGGTGCCATTCGAGTCGACGACATGATTAGTGCCGTGGTTCCGCTGGAGCAGGGCGCGGAAATGTTCGATCGTCTCTACGCCCGAGAGGCGGGCCTAACCAAAGTGATCCTGACGCCTTAACGGTTGTATTGCGGTACTGCCCCGCGTAGAGTGAGCCAGGCTTCGCGCGATTCGTCGATGATTTCGGCGGGAAGCGCCGGGCTAAGAGCCGCAGCGATATTGGCCTGTAGGTGTTCCATTCGCGAGGCCCCCAGAATGACCGAGTCGACCTGCTCCTGATGGAGTAGCCAGCGCAAGGATGTCTCTAGTAGCGTCCGTCCGTGTTGCTCGGAGATACTTCTGATTTCTTGGACGGCGCCAAAGTACTGATCGTGCCAGTAGCGCGTCCGGTATTGTTGGTTGCCATCGAAACGGGACCCCTCAATAGCAGCCTCGGCCTTTTGCTTGCCCGTAAGCATGCCACCCGCTAGCGGGTTGTAGGCAACGATGCTCACATCGAAGCGCTTGGCGAACGGTACGTACTCCTGTTCGAGGTTGCGAGTGATGACGTTGTACATCTGCTGGGCAATGCGCGGAGCCTGCCACCCATTCTTCTCACACAGCCACAGCATCTCGGCGTGCTGCCACGAACTATAGTTCGAGATCGCACCGAAGCGGATCTTTCCTTCACGACGAAACTCTTCGAGCGCCTCAAGAGATTCTTCAATAGGTGTGTCGTAATCGGGCCGATGCAAATAGTACAGATCGAGATAGTCCATCTGTAGGCGTTGCAGCGTATCTTCGAGTGCCCAACGCATTGACTGACGAGACAAGCCGGAGTACTTGCGAGGCTGCTCCATTGGGTTGCAGGACTTGCTGGCGACAATCACTCTGTCGCGCTTGCCCTTTAAGCAACGGCCAACGATCTCCTCCGACATACCCTGGTTATAGGCATTTGCGGTGTCAAAGAACTGTATGCCTTGGTCAAGGCAGTAGTCGGTCATTCGTTGAGCTTCGGCCTGATCCACTTGCGAACCAAAGGTCATGGTTCCCATGCAGAGTCGAGAGACATCGAGGTCCGTATTCTTTAAAGTGCGAGTTTCCATAGGTCGATCTATTCCTCGGCAAGCCGTCAGTCGTTCCCTAGATAGCAGTTCAGCAAGTTACAGGCTTGTTACCCTTGTGTATTGATTATCACATTGTGCTAGGATTATCACACCATGATCAATGCACCGAGTAACGCCCTGAGTGTTCTAATCGCGGAACGGGATCGCCTAAACCAGGCTATCGCCATCCTTCAGGGGGGAGCTGTAACTCAGGCCGACGCTCCGAAACGGCGTGGGCGCCCGCCAGGATCCAAGAACAAAAAAACGGCAGCGAAGAAGGCCGCTGGCAGCAACATGAGCGACGAAGCTCGCAAGGCTGTTTCGGCCCGCATGAAAAAGTACTGGGCCAAGCGCCGGAAAGAAAAGAAGGCTTAATCGCTCTTCACGCATCGGCGTCCGACGACAAGTGGAACGCAATCGGTGCTGGTAATCCGCTTCGCTAACTCAGTTGAATTGCCGTGTTACTCTCGCGGTATGGGGCACGCCAAGATCATTCGTATTGTTGCGATTACCTGCGCCGTCGCCGCATTGGCAGCTGGTGTCCTGTTGGGGCAGCATTATCGAGACGCTGCGCTACCGATCGGTCGCACTTCACCCCAGGCCGATACCGGATCTGACCGAGCGGAGTTCTACTTCGCAAGGCTCGTCTACACCGACCCGTACGTCCACGAGGAACTCGCCGAGCGACCCTGGCACATTGACTCTCCAGCTGCCGAAAGGCACTTTCTGCGAGGGGTTTCACGCCTTTCTAACATCGACGCTCGCGGCGACGGACACTACCTTCGCCCATCGGACGATGATTTTTTTGACTATCCCTGGCTCTACAGTGTGGAGCCAGGGTGGTGGGACCTCACCGATGAAGAAGTCGCTCGGATCCGCGAGTACCTGCTACGCGGCGGGTTCCTCGTACTCGACGACTTTCACGGCAGCCAAGAGTGGGCGTCGTTTCAGCGAGAGATGAGCAAGATATTTCCCGATCGTGCGATTGTCGACGTCAATCTGGGCTCAGAGGTTTTTCATACGTTGTTTGACGTCGACCCGGGAGAGCAGATTCCAGGTGCCCAGTTCCTCTATTCGGGTCGCACGTATGAGCGAGATGGTGTCGAGCCGCAGTGGAAAGGCGTCTATGACGACGAGGGTCGCTTGATAGTCATCATCAACTTCAACATGGATCTAGGCGATGCGTGGGAACACGCCGATTGGCCCGAGTATCCAGAGCGCTACACGAGCATGGCCTACCGGATGGGTATCAACTACGTTCTTTATTCGATGACTCACTGAGTTCCGTTTAAATCAGTCGAATAACGAACCAGCCTGCACCAATAAAACCAAGGCCGACCGCACATGTTTTACGGAATGTGGCTTCGCCAATACTCGCTGCTAACTGAGTGAAGCCCCCATGCAGCAATGATAGGACGAGCAGGCACGCTATAACTGCACCTGATAAAACAGCACTCGATAGCATCGGAGCCTGCTGCAAAAATACGCCGAAATAAAGACCGTGGAAGGCCCCCATACCGCCAGCCACCAACCATCGCCCGTCCGCGTCTGGTAGCGTGAGTGTCTCGACCGCCAAGTAGGCGATGGTCAGTGCTCCTGCTGCGTCGAGGAACCCGGGAGGCGGCTGCCAACCGAGTAGGCTAACCGTTGCCGCGGTCGTGGCTAGCGTAACGACGAATGCTGCAGCCATTTTGAGTATTTCGCTACGGTTCCGTGCGGCCACCACCACAGCGAACAGGAACAGCAATTGAACCGGCCCGAGTAAGACGCGCACCGCACCCGCCCAGGCCTCGGACGACCAACGTTCCAAAGTCCCCATCGGTCGAAAGCGAAACGTATGCGTTCGTGATGCATAGTCGAACACCTGTTGCTCCGCGCCCTCGGGAGAGACTGCGCGGAGTACGTGAACATGGTTGGCGACGATGGCATCTGGCAAGTCACACGCGACCTCCACGACGGACGTCTCCTCTGGTAGCTCGTATCGTGACGTGCATTCATAGAGGGCTTCGGACTGGTTAGCAACGCAGGCCGCCTCGGTTCGCTCGACCTCGACTCCGTCGACCCTTAGCGCAAAGGCGGCGAGTACGGCTGACTCAGGATCCTCAAGCTGTTGCACTTCGTAGTCGGGAATCTCGACCGATAGGACAGCCTCCCGCCCTTCGAGTCGCAGTTCACCATTGCTCATGCTCATCAAGTGAGCGGCAAGCGAACCGGCAACTAACAGGAGCAGTAGAGTGAGGCGCAAGAGCGAAGTATAGCGCGAGCCTACGGCGTGACTTGGACGGTTTCGCTTCGTTCACCGCGAGCGTAACGGATCACATCAAGCACATCTATCAGCAGTGAAATCGTGTTGACGGTAATGACGACGCGCAACCACAAGCTGAATGAACTGGCAACTGGTTCGACCGCTATCTGAAGCCACAGCCACGGCACCAGGGCGATCCAAAGAATGTGCCCTAGGCCGAGCAAGCGCGTAAAACCCCAGCGCGCCATGATCCAGCTCATTAACAGCATGGATGCACCGAGGACGACTAGCGTGACGACAGCTTCGATCCGAGGCAAGAAGAAGACGCCAGCCATATTAGCTCCGCTCAACAGGACGAGCCAAAGTTTGACCGGCCACGGGTAGAGCCAGAGACCCTGATGAAATTTGATTAGCCCTTGCAGCACTGTTTCGTTGTCAGTGTACTCGAACGATCAAGCGAGATGCCCGGCGTGCGTACAATCCTAAGAGATAGCTGTGTCGTTGTTCGATCCTCAAGCTCTGGGCACTCTCCGACGCGGTCGCTACCGGTACCTGCCGGTCGTGCCGGGCACGATGGAGTTCGCCCAAGAGGTGCGGAACGAGATCTTGAGCGAGCCACCTCAACTCGTTGCGGTCGAGTTGCCAGCAACGTTGGAGGACGCCTACACCAAGAGCGCTCAGCGACTGCCTGAACTCTCGATCATCATCTATGACAGCGATGCGACAGATGAAGCCGTCTACGTACCGGTGGAAACGACCGACCCCTTTGTCGAGGCTGTCCGATCCGCGCATGAGATCGACGTACCGTTAGCGTTTCTCGACCCCGATCTCAGCGACCGTCCACATGTGGAAGACGCTTATCCAGATTCCTTCGCGCTAACCCGAATTGGACTGAGGAAGTACATCGAGTCGTATCGAATGCAACCACGGGATACGGGCGAGGCGATCCGGGTCCATGCAGAGGGGGCGGCTTGGAAACTTCAGGGTTGCGATCCTGCGGCGGAGATCCTGGTTGTCGTATCGCTTAATCTCTTGGACCCGCTGCTGGAGGCGATGGAGCGTCCACAGGCGCAGCCGATGCGGAAGGCACTTCGTCGGAATGTACGAGCCGTGAACCTGCACCCCGACTCTCTGGCTGAGGTGATGAACGAGGCGCCTTTCATCCAAGGGGTGTACGAAGCGCAACGCGGAACCCTGTTACCGAAAGAACCGTCTCGCGAAGTACAGGAGCACAGCAGGCAGGGCTGGATCGTTGCCGAGAAGGCTGAGACAGACCCCCGCCTGGAGGAAATACGAAACGCGGCGGCAGACAAGCTTGACCGCCAAGGCATCCACCTGCGGATGTTCACAGCGGCAGAGAAGCTCCACGAACGCAAAACGGGGGAGCGACTGAGTCACTGGCAGCGTCGGCTCTGGGCACGCTATTCGCGCAACCTAGCGCTGATTCAGAACCAACTACTGCCACCCCTCTTCGACATGACCATCGCGGCGCAATCGGTCGTGGATGACGACTTCGCCTGGGAGCTGTGGCAGGTTGGCGGCTGGCACCCCTTTCAGAATCCGCAGGCAGATATCGCCACCGCCAAGGTGAGCGGTGAGCAGATGTGGGTCGACCGGCGGAAAGTCCGCCTACGGCGTCGGACAATGAGCCGCAAGGGACGGGGGAAACCGATCGGACTCAAGGGCAAGAAGGGCGAACAGTTCCCAGGCGAATGGAAGAGCGAATGGAAGGGCGATGGTATCTGCTCGTATCCCCCGGAAGACTTGGTCATTGAAGACTTTGGAGGCTTCCTCAAAAAGAAGGGCAAGTCGATCCTGTCTGAAGAGCGGACGCGGGTCGAGCCGTTCACGACGTCGATGCACGACGGAATCGACCTACGCGAAACGTTGCGAAACTGGCACGACGGTAAGAAGATTTACGTCCGCGAGAGCCAGCGTGTGCAGGGAGAGGTGGGTGCGGTCGTGCTGATCTTCGACGATGACCGCGACGAGCGCTACCCCTACTGCATCACCTGGCTCGGAGAGAACCAGAACGAGTCAGACATGGCCTTTTACGCCACTGACCCGTTCAGCAACTTCGTCGGCCCGGGGATTGGTCGTGCCGAGTATGGGGGATTGCTGTTGAGCCTGCCTTCACGGCGGATGGGGGACGTCTGGGGGGACTGGGACTACGCCTTCACTGAATCGAAGTCGGAGCGGCTGCTGGCAGCGGCGCTCGACTACACACTCGAAAAAATCGTCGTCTATGCGGCTGCAAAACCGCCCCGCAGTATCTTCAAGTCGATCGCAAGTCGCCTCGGACGTAAGATCGTCTATGTACCGATTGGCCAGCTTTCGCCCACTGCGTTAAGGAAAATACGACTGATGCACGTGCTGGATGGCCATGAGCGTCGCGAGATCGCCAAGGACTACATTTAGCCCGTAAGCGTTGCCAGAGCCTTCTTGCTTATTGTGGTGACGGGCAGGCTCGCGAGCCTGCGACGACCAACCCAACGGTAGTCCTGTACAGACCGGGCGGAAGGGTAACAGGTTAGACCGGGCGGATAGGTAACACCATGGCGAGATGCCATGGAAGGAGACCTATCCGATGGAAGAACGCAAGAGATTCATTGAAGACTGGCTGCGAGCGGGGGCGGCGACGAACGTGGCGGCGCTGTGTCGACTCTACGGGATCAGCCGCAGGACCGGATACAAGTGGTTAGAACGCTTCCGTCAAGGCGGTTGGCCAGAGCTGGAAGACCGCTCGCACGCGGCACACCGTCAGCCCGGTCGGATACCCGAGTCGGTCGAGCGACGAGTGATAGAAGCGCGTCGGCAGCATCCGAGTTGGGGGCCGAAGAAGCTCAGGGCCTGGCTGGAGTCGAAAGAGTCACAGACAAGCTGGCCAGCGGCGTCGACGATCGGCGACGCGCTGAAGCGAGCCGGACTCGTTCGCGGGCGCAAGCGGATGCGGCGACTGGCCGAAGCGGCACCCAGTCCGTTGCGCGAACCCGAAGCGCCCAACGACCTCTGGACGATCGACTACAAGGGGCAGTTTCGCACCGGCGACGGCGTGCTGTGTTATCCGCTAACGGTCGTCGACGGATATAGTCGTTTCCTGCTCAACTGCACCGCACACGTGGGCACATCCTACGCCGAGGCCCGCCGAGGCTTGGAGCGGTTGTTTCTGGAGCGCGGGCTGCCACGAAGGATACGCTCAGACAACGGTTCGCCGTTCGCCTCCATCGGCACCGGACGCTTGAGCCGGTTGAACGTCTGGTGGCTGAAGCTGGGCATTGCGGTGGAGCGCATCGAGCCGGGCAAGCCGCAGCAGAACGGTCGCCACGAGCGGCTACACCGCACGCTCAAAGCCGAGACAGTGAGACCTCCGGCTGGCGATCGTCGCCGACAGCAGCGCCGCTTCGACCTCTTTCGTCATGAATACAACCAAGAACGTCCGCATGAAGCGTTGAGACAGCGGCCCCCGGCGGCGTTCTATGCACCAGCAACACGCGCCTATCCCAGCGAGCTTGCTGATCTGGATTACCCGGGGCACTGGGAGCGCCGACGAGTGCGCCACGACGGACGCATCAAGTTCCTCGGCGAGAAGTACTTCCTGAGTGAAGCGTTGGCTCGCGAGTTGGTCGGGCTAGTCGAAGTGGACGAAGCCATTTGGCAGATCTGGTTCGGTCCGGTGGAACTCGCCTTGTTCGACGCCGCCAACCGCGTACTGTGGCCGCTCGGCTCGGCAGTCAGTGGCCCCCGCGGGGGCCACTGACCACCGCCTATACTGTTACCCATCCGTCCGGTTTAGAGTGTTACCTATCAGACCGGTCGTTCAGTCCTCCGGCCTGTCCCCTTCAAGGTGCCCCTGGTAGACGGTTCCGCGATAGGCACGAAATGTGATCGCGTGCTTGAAATCGCCGAGTCGGTCACCGAGTTGAATACCGAGTAAGAAGAAATCGTCTCCGTCCGCTCCTGCGACCGAGGTCTGCGGCAACTCCCAGAAGCCTGGCATCACGCGTTCGGATGCTGGCCGCTGACGCATCAGCAGTCCGCCACGTCGCTCGACGACAGCAACCGCGATCTCCAGCTTCTCCACGCGCTGGCGGATACTCTTGTGGGGCAATTCAGCTTGCGTCCCTTCATGCCGTGCGGCGCAATCTACAGCCAGGGCACAAGACTCACATTTAGGGGCTCGCGGCGTACATACGGTGGCTCCCAACTCCATCGTGGCCTGATTGAAATCCGCGTGGTCGGCGGCGGGGAGCGCCTCGAGCCAGCGTTGGGCTTCCGCCTGCATCACCTTTCTTGTTGCGGCCCTTGAGATGTCACGTGAATCGTTGTGGAAACGTGCAATTACACGCATCACGTTGCCGTCGAGTACGGCGTAGGGCAGCCGGAATGAGATGCTGGCGATGGCGGCCGATGTGTAGTCGCCGATGCCGGGCAAATCTCGGATCGAGTGGTAGTCGGACGGGAAGACTCCGTCGTGTCGCTCGACAATTCGCTTGGCCGCAGCCTGCAGCTGACGCGCGCGGCGGTAGTACCCCAGCCCCGCCCAGTATTCGAGGACGTCAGACTCAGGAGCACTAGCAAGCGAGCCGATGTCTGGAAAGCGTATGAGGAATCGCCCGTAGTAAGGGATGACGGTTTCAACTCGCGTCTGTTGCAGCATGATCTCGCTGACCCAGATGCGATAGGGGTCACGAGTTCTTCGCCAAGGAAGGTCACGTGCATTGCGGCGATACCAAGAGACCAGCCGTCGACCGGTTTGCCGCAGTGAAGCTGCCATAAGTGCGAAAAGGCCCCGCCTAGTGGCAGGGCCTTGAACCTATTCTTTCTCTTTCTTGTGGATGATCTCGTCGATCAGGCCGTAGTCCTTGGCCTGTTCCGCGTCGAGGATAAAGTCACGGTCGACGTCGTGAGAGATCGTGTCAACCGACTTACCGCAAGCGTCAGCCAAGATCTGATTGAGATTCTCGCGCATGCGCAGAATCTCGCGCGCGTGGATATCAATGTCCGTTGCCTGACCCGCCAAGCCGGAGATAGATGGTTGGTGCAATAAGAACCGAGAGTTCGGGAGGGCGTAGCGCTTGCCTTTGGTACCGGCAGCCATCAGCACGGCACCCATCGAAGCAGCTTGCCCGACGCAAACAGTCGTGATATCCGGCCGCACAAACCTCATCGTGTCATAGATGGCCAAGCCAGCCGTAATGGAGCCACCGGGAGAGTTGATATAGACCCAAATATCCCGCTCGGGGTTCTCGGCTTCGAGGAACAACAACTGGGCGGTCACCAGATTCGCGATCGTGTCGTCAATCGGGTACCCCAAAAAGATGATGTTGTCCCGCAGTAGTCGCGAGTAGATGTCGTAGGCGCGTTCGCCGCGGCTCGTTTGCTCGACCACCATCGGGACGAGCCCGGCGTGGTAACTAGGCATCTCGGGCATGCTTTCTCCTCAGTGCTATTCCTTATCTGCGGTCGCTTCTATCGCGTCAGCGTCCGCCGGTGCCTCTTCAGCCTCTTCTTCAGGCGGATCGACTTTTTCCGATTCGTCAAATAGGAAGTTGAGCGTTTTCTCGTTCACCAGGTTCGTCCTGATGTTGTCGAGAGCGCCGTTCTCCGCAAGTTCCTTACGTGCGACAGCCATCGACGTTTTCTTTTCTTGGGCGAAGCGCTCCACCTGCGCATCGATCTCTTCGTCTTCAACCTCAATCGCCTCAGCCTGCGCGATCCGCTCCAGCAACAGGCCAGCCTTGACATCGCGGATCGCTCGGGGACGTTGCTCCTCGGCAATCTTCTTCCAGTCAAGCTGCATCTCTTCGAGGTTGACGCCCTGTGACGCCAGGCTGCGCGCAGTGCGTTCGACGCGAGTTCGCATCTGGTCCTCGACCATCCGCTCGGGGACGGGGAAGTCGTGCATGTCAATCAGCGTGTCGAGAAGACTCTCGTGCGACTGCTCGACCGCATGGCGGTGTTGGTGCGAGTACATCTCTTCTTTGATGCGCTCTTTGAGTTCGTCTAGTGTGCGGAAATCACCCGCGTCGGCAGCAAAATCATCGTCGAGTTCCGGCAGTTCCTTCTGGCGGATGCCGTTCACTTCGGCGTGAAACGAGACAGTCTTACCTGCCAGCTTCTCGTTGCCAAAGTCCTCAGGATAGGTGACGTCAAAGTCGACCTTGTCACCGGGACTGGTACCCTTCAACGCCTTGGTGAAATCCTCAAGCGTCTCTTCGGAGCCGATGGCGAGCGTCGTTTCGCTTTGATCAACAGTAGGCACCCCGTCGATCTCATCGCTCTTCAGTGCAACGACAGCAATGTCGCCGTCCTCGATCGGACGCGGGTCGAGATTCTTGAAGGTCGAATGCCGTTCGCGCAGTTGCTCCAACTCAGTGGCGATCTGCTCGTCGCCGATCTCCGGTTGCTTATAAGGGACCTCGATCCGCTTGTAGTCCTGGAGCTCGAAGTCAGGGATGATTTCAAACTCCGCTCGGAATTCGAGCGGCTCGCCGTCTTCGAACTTGACATCCTGGATGTTCGGAGCTCCAACGACTCGATAGTCTTGCGCCTCTGCCTCTTTCCAGAAGAATTTAGGAACCAGGTGCTCAAGAATCTCTCGCTTCACATCTTCAGCATAGCGGGCACGAATCACTGATTCCGGAGCCTTACCAGGGCGAAACCCAGGGATGCGCACTTGCTTGCGGAATGAACGTAGGATGGTTTTCTGCTCGGTCTCCACGTCATTCCAAGGAATGGAGATCTGCAACTCGCCGCGTGTTATGTCTTCAGATGCCAATGGTCAGACCTGACCTTTTCAGAAAGGTAGAGGAAACTCCATCTTATCGCAGGGCAGAGCCCGCGCCACGAACGCGACTACCACTTCTTCAGGAAGAGGTTAGCCTCCTCATAGCGTGGAAACGTCTTTTCCTCTCGCTTGAAGGCCGGGGTATGAACACAGCGACGCTGAGTGCGATATTCGACGGGATGCTTGACGTGCAGCATTTCGTGATAAAGAACGTACTCGACGACGAAGGCAGGCATCGCTGGAGAGTCGAGCAAGCGCGACAAAACGATCGATTCGTGAGCCGGGTCGAAGTGGCCCAGTAGACGGCGCGAGCCGCGCGTACTCCAGCCCAGCTTCGGCTTCGCTAGCCGACCTTCAAAGAATCGGTTATTGAGGTCGTCGAACATCGCATCGAGATCGTGGTGGACGCCTTGAGGCGATCTCATCTGCTTGCGGCCACGGCGACGGCGCACGTCGAGAGCTTGTTGCCGCACCTCTGACCGATTGACGAACTCTCGATAGCGGCGATCTTGATCGGGGTCAATACGCTTGCGAAAAAGCTTCGCCAGCAACACGTGGGCCAACGCCTCCTGCACGGCAAGGGGCGCTTGCTCGAGTTGATCGCTGACCTTGACCAAGATCCGGTGATGTCCTTCTTCCAGACGAATCCGCGAGTCTAAGTTAGCGTAGGGATAGAAGCGAACTTTGAATTCCGGTGGTTTCGTTCGCGGCTTGAGCGTGCGAAAAACACGTACGTAGACGTCTTCGGTCGACTCGAATGGGAACAGGCTTTGCAGCACCGGAAGAACTAGTTTACCGAAACATCATTGGTGCGCAATGGTTCACGTGGACGACCGCACAGCCAAGAACGAAAGCAAGAAGGCCCAGCAAACATACAAGCCCGCCATGCTGCCCTGCCCCGTAAATGCGACCGGCCACCTGCCGTCAAACCCCCTGGCCATCATCGCACCGTGGATTCGTTCGGCGCGTTCCCAGGCGCGAATGAAGACTAGCCCGAGCTGCTGCGACATCACGCCAGCAAGCGCCAGGCCCGAAAGGCTGGGAGCGCGACACGATCGGGCCTGGCCGACGCGTCGCCACTCATCTACTAGCAGGAAGAGGTAGCGGTACGACAAGGCCAGCGAGGTGATCCAAACCGCGGGCAACCGGAACCGCTGCAAAGCGCCGATGATCTCGGCAAGATCCGTGGTCTCGGCAAGCAAGGCAAGAAGCGCCACCGTTGCGAACCCGCGCAGGAGGATCGAGGCAGACCAGTCGACCGCGGCAATCTCTATCGAATCGGCTAGGAACGGAAGAACGGCAGCAAGCGCCAGGAACGGCACGGCCGCCAAACAACGCAACGCCCAACTACGCGCGTTCACGCGGCCCAGTAGCGCCAATAGAAGAACGAGGAGCAAGTAGGCGGGAAACGCGGCGAGTTCGCCCCGTGGTTCGGACGCGACGATGACAGCCGCGCCGACGAACAGGATGATTTTCCAGCGAGGGTCGGTTCGCCGAAGCAGCGAATCGGGCAGGGACCGTTGGTCGAGGAATCCGTGGGTCACTGGGGCGGCGGCGTTCGCTTGTTGCCCCACATAAAGAAGGCAGTCGATCCGAAGATCAACGCCAGCCCGGCTCCAGCGCGCGACCACAGGCTCGGGCGCGGCTCCTGATCTGGAGCAGAGGTTGCCCAATCCACCGTGACAAATCGCTGTTCGCGGTGACCGTAACCGTCGTCAATCACAACAAGCCAGTCCCCCTCGTCAGATGGCGCAAAGGTGAAGCCGCCGTCAGCATCGGTCAGTCCGGCAAATAACGGAGTTTCAGGATTGCCTGGAGCAAAGACAGACACCGTCGCTCGGGTCGTAGGCCCACCTAAACCGTTGGACGCCGCCAACCGCACGTTTGGTTGATCGAGTTCGGCGTCGATAATCAGGTCGTGCGCCAGGGTGGGATAGACGACCATCAAGATCAGTAGTGCTACGCGAAGACTCATACCACTACCGGGGCTAGCACTTCTGGTTTGAGACGCTGGAAACAGTCAACCAATACCAGGGTCAGAACGCCCTCCGCAATCGCGACGACAGCATACAGCGCGGCGATTGCGAAAAAGCCCTTTCCGTAGTCGACCAAGAAGAACTCCGTTGCCATCAGAACGGCCGGAAGAAGCGACCCAACGAAACCGGCGGCGAATGCCCTGGTACGCTGCGACATCGCTGGGACCGACCAAACAGCAAACGCCGCCAAGGCTCCCGCCCCCATGTTCAAAGTGTTCACACCGAGCGAGACGATGCCGCCGTGCTGCAGCAAGAGCGATTGAAGCAGCAGAGCAAAGAAGATGACCGGGAACGCGCGCTTCCCAAGCAATATGCCCAAGAGACCGTACAGCCCGAAGTGGATACTCACCCCTGCGACAGGAAAGTGAACCAGCGAGGCAACGAACGCCGCAGCTGCAAGCATTCCCATCCGTGGCGCCTCTTCGGGCCGCGCATGGCGGGAAAACACGTAGGTTCCGGCAATGGCCACGACCGCTGCACCCAGACACAGGCTGGTCGGCAAAATTCCGTCGGCGATATGCATACTGGGAATCGCGCCGCGAGAAATCGATCCGATCCTCCGGCGTTATGCGGCGGAGTATAGCACGATTGTGAGATTCTTATGCGCCCACTTAGACGCCAGCAGATGCCGCGATTTGCTCGTCGTCAAGTTCCTGAAGTTGAGTCGACCTCTTGGCTCACCGGGGTCAGAAGGCGGCACGTAACCCAAGCCCAAAGGAGGTCTTCACCTGGCTCCATGAGTAGTTGAGTACATGGGAGAATCGGAGACACTAAACGCCATGATCGAGCACATCACACCCAAGAACTCCGCCCCACCTCTGGGCCCCTACTCGCCCGCCGTTCGGGCCGGAGACTTCGTTTTCCTGTCTGGACAACTGGCGATCGACCCGGAAAGTCACAAGATCGTCGCTGTTTCGGTCGCGGACCAAACCCGTCAAACGATCACCAACATTCAGGCTCTTTTGGACGCCGCTGGCGCGAGGATTCAAGACGTGGTGAAATGCTCGGTTTATCTCGCCGACATGGCGGACTTCGCTGAGATGAATGAGGTCTATGCAGAGTTCTTCGGCGAGGCCAAGCCCGCCCGCTCGACGGTCCAAGCAGTCCTGCCGCTCGCCGAAGCGAAAGTGGAGATCGATTGCGTCGCCTACGTGCCGCGGAGCCCTTTGACCTAAGGCGTGTCGACCAGCCGCGTCAGGAACAAGCTAAAGTCAGGCCAGAAAGTGATCAACAGCACTGCCCCCAAGAGGATGACGGTGTAGGGCAGCGTAGATCGATAGACGGCTGAGAGCGGTTTATTGAAACGGTACGCCGACAGGAACAGATTCTCCCCCATCGGCGGCATCAAATAGCCGAGTTCCATGTTGGCCAGGAAGATGATACCCATGTGGACAGGATCGATCCCGTAAGCGATTCCGATCGGTGCGATCAGAGGAACGACGACGATGATGGCCGAGTAGATGTCCATCAGGGCACCGATCACAATCAAGAACAGGTTGAGGGCCAAAAGGAAGACCCACTTCGATTCGATATTGCTCTGTACCCAGTCCAGTGCGTGGGTCGGGATTTCCTCAAAAATCAGCCAGTTGGTGAATCCCATCGCCACACCGAGAATAATCATGAAGCCGCCGATGAGCGTGGCACACTCGACCATGATTCTCGGCAGATCCTTCCTCACATCTAGACTGCGAAAGACTCCGCACTCCAGTAAGACGCCGTAGAGCACCGTTACAGCCGACGCTTCAACCAGAGTGGTGAGGCCTCCGAAAATCCCCACGAGGATCACAATCGGTAGCAGTACATCCCACTTCGCTAACCACAGCGACTGCCGAGCCTCTTGCAAACTGAACGGCGTTTTCTCTACACCTGCCAAGACCCCGCGACGGGCCGCCCAAGCGGCAACAACGACAACCAGCAGGCATCCAGGCAACAAACCAGCCAAGAACAGCTTCTCAATCGATTGATTGGCGTAGAACGCGTAGAGGATCACCGGCAAGCTAGGAGGGAACAGCAATCCGATGGAACCCGATACCGTGACCAGTCCCATAGAGGTCCGCTCGGGATAGCCTGCCGCGAGGAGGACCGGAAGCAGCAGCCCCCCCATCGACAGAATCGTGACACCCGATGCTCCCGTGAGCGGAGTAAAGAATGCCAAGACCAACACGGCGACGATCGCCAAACCTCCAGGCATCCACCCCACCAGCGCACGAAACAGCCTCGTTAACCTACGACTAGAACCGCCTTCAGCGAGGATGTATCCGCCAAGGGTAAACAGCGGAATCGCTGGCAACATCGAAGAGGCCGCGAGCCGATAGGTCTCCGTCGGCACTGCGGCGATCGGTGCAGCGTCGTACCAGAACAACAACAGGGCCGCGCCGCCAAGAGCACCGAAGATGGGCATACCGAGCGCAGTCGCAACCGCCAGCAGGATCAAGCCCGGTGTCCGTACGTTTATCGTCTCAAGGTAAGGCCACCACGCAAACGCAGCCGGTATCCAAAGACCCAGCGCCGTGACGGCGCGACCACTCCATTTCGGCGATGCATTCCAGATGAGACGCCCGGCGATCGCGGTGAACCCGAGAGGCAAGGCTAGCAAGAACACCCAAACGGGGATTCCCCAGCCAACCATGGCGCTGAACTCTCGTTCGACCTTCACCAAATTCCAACTCGCCGCGGCCAGCCCAGCGGAAATGCCCACGGCGGCGGCAGACGAGAAGATCCGCAGCGGAGCTTGCCAGGCCTTCGGCAGAAGTTTTGAGGTAGAGAGCGCTAGTAGTCTGTCGTCGCGGGCCGCAATCGCTGCCCCAACGAACGTAATCAGCAGCGTCAAGTGTTGAACAATGGGGATCGAGCCCGAGATACCACCGTCGAAGACCACTCGGGCGAAGATCTCCACCAGCGGCAGCATCGCCATCAGAGACAGAACAGCGATCGCTAGCCATCCCTCGATGCCTCGCTTCGCTGGCAGCACCAGTGACTCGGCAAGACTGGTCACGCGGCGGCAATCTCCAATAGGCACCCTTTTGGGCCCACATTCATCGCCTCGGTGCGACCGATGCGCTCAGAGACACCTGCTGACTCGTGAATATGACCACAGAAGAAATGGTCGGGCTGATTTACAGCTAGGAAGTCTCTGACAGCCAAGCTGCCAAAATGATCCCCCGGACCTGCCTGGTCCAACGCCGTTCCTTTTGGCGGAGTGTGACAGACCAGGATAAGCGGCGAACAGTCTCTGAATCGGGTCAGCCGTTCCGCCAGCTCTTTTTCGGTGAACTCCCCGGGAGTGTCGAACGGCGTCGGGTTCGAGTACCCCAACCCGGCGAATATCCAGCCTTCCCGCTCAAAGGTCTTGCCATGAAAGTCGTTGAATCCGAATGTCGTGCAAAACGCCGCGATGTCAGCCTCCGTCTCGTGATTGCCAGGCAGTACCCACAGCTTGTCTCCCAAGCCTTTCAAGACTTCGCCACAAGCGTCTAGACCCTGGGACCAGTTCACGAGGTCACCAGCACAGATGTAGACATCAGCCTCCACCGACGCTGCCTTGGCCAGAGCACGCAGATCGCTGTGGATGTCAGAGAAGATCTGAACTCTCATGCGTCCATCAGTGTAATGATTCCGAGCGATCTGTTGGTAGGATGACGATTCGTGGCAGATTCGTTCGTCAAACGTCAGGAAGTGAAGGTCACTGTGGTCTGCATGGCGCTGCTTGCCCTTGCCGCGGGCTGGCTGCTCTCCACGAGGCCCGGTTACCGTATCGAAACCGACTTTCTCGCCCGCGAACAACAGAGAAGCCTCGACCCCTGGCTCGTCGACCAATCCCGCTCGAACACCGTGGCCGAGCACCGTGCTCGAGCCTGTCTGGCGCTCGGCAGGATTGGCGGTGACTACGCCCGAACTCGCCTGCTCGAGTGCCTAAAGGATCCCATCGCGAGCGTGCGCGCGGAAGCGGCTTTCGGTCTTGGGCTCATCGGCGACCGTGACTGGATGGAAGGGCGCCCTGCCAATGCCATCGCGGCCCAGGAGTTGAGCCGCATCTTGCAGGACGAGGACCGGCGAGTGGTCACCTACGCAGTCGAGGCACTAGGCAAGATGCGTTGGCGGCGTGCATCCCGAGCCGTAACTCGCACCCCCGCACCACTCGCTGTCACACTCGCTGCACTCGTTCGCATGGACGATGTCCGGTTCGTTGAGTGGATCACGAGCGCAACGCGCTCCGATGATCAAGACATTCGCTGGTCGGCCACCGTCACACTCGAAGAATTGGAAGCGCCCGTCACTGAAAACTTAGAGAAAGCCTACCTGCGTCTGGCGAGAGACCGCAACGACTTCGTTCGAGCGGCGGTGGCCCGTGGCCTGGGTCGCCTCGATGCCCAAGACAAGCTCTTCACCGCGCTCGGAGCGCTGTCGAAAGATCGCGACCCCAAGGTCCGGTTCGAGGCCGTTCGCTCTCTTGGCCGTGTGGCGGATGTCGATCATACCGCGGCGTTGGAAGAAGCCGTGGCCGACGAAAACCCACTCGTGCGAGCAGAGGCGGAGAGAGCCATCCGCGGACTCGTTGAAGAGGTCACCGACACGCTTCCGCCACGCGACCCTTCGCCGTCGCGCGCGACGGCTAGCTCCGCCGCTCCCATCTTCGATCTGCCGGAGCTCGGAGACATTGCCCGTACCGTCGGACGGCGGCTCATCCTCGAAACCTCGCTAGGCGACTTCGAGATCGCCCTCGACTACGACCACGCGCCCCTGGCGGCAGAGCGTTTCTATCGCTTGGCGGCGGCCGGAGCCTACGACGGAGTGGTGTTCGGGACGGTTCGCCCCAACGGTTATGTGCAGGCCGCCCCTATCGAGGCTGCGGGCCCGTTGATTCCGCAACTCAACGCGGAGCCATTCCTGCGCGGCAGCATGGGGATGGTCCGCACGGGCCCTGACACCGACTCGGCCGAGTTCTTCATCGCCACCACTCCCCTGCTCTTCGCCGACGGTCGCTACACCAACTTCGGTCGTCTCATCTCCGGGGACACCTTCCTCGACCGCATCACGTCCGATACGCGCATCCTTTCCATACGGACTCCTTAGTACATAAGCGCAAGGACGGTTGCCCGTCGCCGGTCCTATAGGCGGTACAATTCCCCTGTCATGATGGTCGGCCAGAGCATCAGCCACTACAAGCTCGTCGAGAAGCTCGGCGAGGGCGGTATGGGTATCGTTTACAAGGCGGACGACACCTGAAATTCCTTGCCCAACTCAACCGCCAAGTGGCGCTGAAATTCCTTGCCCAGCATCTGCTTGACGACGAAGAGGCCAACGAGTACGCTGCCGCTCGCCTCAGGCGTTGACGTTGGCGGAAGGAGGTTTCTCCGGGAAGCCCAAGCAGCAGCGGCGCTGCACCACCCCAACATCTGTCCGGTTCATGAGATCGATGAGGTCGATGGAAAGACCTTCATCTCGATGGCCTTCTTGGAAGGCGACTGGGCTCCGCAACGTTGGAAGATCGGATCACTGCTGAAGGCCCGCTCTCGATCAAGGACGCCAACATCATGATCGACGCCAAGGGCCGCGCCACGATCATGGATTTGAACGGGTTGGCTCGCCTGATCTTCTACTGAAGCCTCGCGCCTCACCAAGACTGACGCCGCGATGGGCACTGTCGCCTACATGTCTCCCGAGCAGGGCCAGGGCATGGACGTCGACGGAAGAACCGACAGTCTGGGCGTTGGGCTGCGTGCTGTATGAGCAGAACGTTTTGACGCTTGTGTTGCATTGACCGGTTGAGCCGGATGGCACCACCCCAACATCTGTCCGGTTCATGAGATCGATTCCGCCCGCTCTCGATCAAGGACGCCAACATCATGGATTTGGGTTGGCTCGCCTGACTGAAGCCTCGCGCCTCACCAAGACTGACGCCGCGATGGGCACTGTCGCCTACATGTCTCCCGAGCAGGGCCAGGGCATGGACGTCGACGGAAGAACCGACATCTGGGCGTTGGGCTGCGTGCTGTATGAGATGGTTTCCGGGCAGCGCCCGTTCCAGGGCCAGTACGACCAGGCGCTGCTTTATGAGATTGTCCACGAGGAAGTTGCGCCCCTCACGTCGATCCGCGCTGGTGTGCCGATGGAGTTGGAGTTTGCTGTCGGCAAGTGTTTGGAGAAGGACGCGGACAGCCGCTATCAGCATGCCAGTGACGTTGCGGTCGATCTGCGTAATCTGCAGGACAAGTTGCGGTCAGGGCGTTCGACCATCTTGCGCACGACTCCGATGACCGGTGCTGTCCCTGCGACGATGACGGCAGGCCCGACGGTAAACCCTGCGGAGGCTCTGCCGCCTGACGCGGTGGTGGTTGGGAAACGCCGGTTGCAGGCCGTATACGGGTTGGCAGCGGCGGCGGCGCTCGCCTTCCTCGGCCTGTTGACGTTCAACCTCACCCAGGCCCCGCCGGAGCGAACCGTAACGCGCTTTTCGCTCGCTCCAGAAGGCCTCACTCGCGCACGCATCTCCCCGGACGGCAAGTACATCCTGTATACCGCTCAGACAGACGGTGAATCCAGCCTTTGGCTGCGATCGCTCAGCGACGAATCCGCGCGCCAATTGGCAGGGACCGAAGGAGCGATCGACGGATTCTGGTCGCCGGACAGCGCGTGGATCGGCTTCGGTACAGCCACTGAACTCAAAAGAGTCTCGATCGACGGCGGTAGTCCGATCACGCTATGTGAGTTGCCGACAACCGTCGGTCAGTTCGCTTTCCTCGGAGGAACGTGGAGCCCCGACGACGAGCGCATCGTGTTTTCCTCGGGCCTACAGATGTATGAGATCGCCGCGCGTGGCGGACAGCCGCAATTGCTGTTCGACTCCAGCGAGAGTCCTCGGCCTTTCGCCTTCTTCCCTCACTTCTTGCCGACCGGCAGCGGACCTGCGGCGCTTGTCTATACGGCGGCGGCAATCGCCGTCGATCGCTGGGTGGCAGTGTTGAACTTGGAGACCGGAGAACGACGTGAACTCGGTGCCGGTAGCCGACCAATCTATTCGGAGGACGGCTACTTGATCCACGGACCCGCCGACATAGCTGAACCGGGGCTGTGGGCTTGGTCTTTCTCTCTAGAGACACTGGAGCTGACCGCGGACTCATTCCCGATCAGCACAGCCGGTTCAGTCGCCACCCTCTCGCGAGACGGTACGCTGGTGTATCTCGACCAGGCCGGAAGCAGCTTTGACCAGGACGCTCGCCTGGCGCAACCGCACCGGAGAATTGCTGGAGACGGTCGGTCAGCCGCAGAACATGGCGCAGCTCGCCCTCTCGCCCGACGGCCAACGGGTCGCGGTGAGATCGAACGAGAGTGGCGACAATGACATCTGGGTCCACGATCTGATCCGCTCCACCAAGACGCGGCTGACGTTTGAAGACGTGACCGAGTCCGATCCGGCGTGGTCGCCCTCGGGTCGAGAGATCGCCTACCGGCACAATGACCCGGGGCCGGGAGACACTCTGATGCGAAAGAGCGCGGACGGTACGGGTGAGGCTGTCGTTCTGGTCGAGTCGGAAAGCAACCTCCGCTGGCCGGACTGGTCTCACGATGGCCGCTATCTGGTCTATACCGAGAGCAACAGCGAGACTCAGCGGGATATCCGCTATGTCGAGTTGGGGAGCGACGGCGCTGCTTCCGAGCCGGTGACGTTTCTCAGCACGCCAGCTAATGAGGACCGACCCCAGCTTTCGCCGGATGGCCGATTTCTGGCCTATGTCTCCAACGAATCGGGCCGTACAGAGATCTACGTGCAGCCGTTTCCCAACGGCGCTGGCAAGTGGCAGGTGTCTGGCAACGGTGGTGACCAGATCCGTTGGAGCAGCGACGGCAGTGAGTTGTTCTACGCGGAGGGCGGCTTAACGCTCATGGTCGTTTCTGTCTCGACCGAACAAGGCTTCACCCTGGGGCAGCCCCAGATGCTCTTTGCATCGCCCGACTTGGCCTTGGCCACTGGCGCCGGTCGCAGTTACGACGTCTCCGCCGACGGCCAACGCTTCGTGATGACGGCTCCAGCCCAAGAAGGCGATGGCGGAGAAGTGGCGCCCCCCTCCATCCGCATCGTCGAGAACTGGTACGAAGAGTTCCGCGACCGCGAGTAGTAGCAGCCCGCCGCCCCACCCGTCCCGTGTCGGCGTCTTCTCCTCCCACCATTGCAAGCTCCGTTCGATCTCGCGTCACCCACAACAGAGCCGCAACCGTGAGAGTCTGTGTGAAAACTCATCCGCGAAGTGAGGTAGAGGGGAAGGCATCAAGGGAAAAGTGGGAAGAGCGGGATGGCCAGTGGGAAAAGCGGTGCAAGAAACCGGGGCGACAGCCCCGGAGTTAACTCGTCGCCGCTTGGCGGCGGTTATAAAGGCGGGTCAGGTTGTAAGCTGTGGTGGCGAGAGTCCATTCGACGCTCACCGCCGCGAGGCCGCGCCGCCGAAACCGGCGCATGCCGCGTTGCTGTTTCAAGACTCCAAACACCGACTCGACTAACGCCTTGCGACGCGACATCGCGGTGCGTCCGGTTGGTCCACGCAGCCGTTTGCGTCGTTCGTGTAGCCCCGGACTGCGGCGCTGTTGCCGCTTACTCATCGGCCCGGCTGGCTTGCCGTTCGCCAACTCTCTCGCCAAGCACTTGTCGGGAACATAAGTCTCGACGCCTTGTCCTTCCACCGCCGCAATCTCTTCGGTCGTGTGGTAACCGCAGTCGGCCAACACCGCTGTCGGATACTCCCCGCACTCCTGTCGCACCGCTGCGGTCATGGCCGCCAACGACCGGTTATCGTTCGCCGCCTGGTGCACCCGTTGCGCCACGATGAAGTGATCGTCGGAGACCGCGATCTCGCCGCTGTATCCCAAACAGAAGCCGCCGCGCCGACGCAGATAACGACTATCGGGATCACGGCGCGAACTGCGCTTCTGTCCCGACTTGCGGAGCTGTTTCAACTGCTGCGGTATCTCCTTGAGTCGCCGTCGCCAATCCGCAGGAGCCGCCGTGCCACCGGTGGGCTCTTCATCGCGATCGCATTGTTGTTGCCAACGCCTGATTCGTTGCCGAATGCGAGCCCGCTCGCGACGTAGTTGCTCGACGGTGTCGCTGCGGTCCGGCGAAGCCTCGGCTTCGATGCGCGTCGAGTCGATCGCGACCCGCCCCAGCCGTCCCAGACCAAGGCCTCTCGCGGTCTCGACCACTTGCGTAAAAACATCGTTGAGCGCGCGACCGTGGCGGCGGCGGAACTCGTTGAGGGTCCAGTGGTCGGGCTTCAGACTTCCCGCGAGAAAACGGAAGCCGAGGTCTTCGCGGATGCGTTGCTCAAGTTTGCGCGTCGACGTCACGCCCAGCGCGTAAGCGTAAAGCCAAACCTTCAGCATCAACTCCGGCGGATAGGCGGGCCGCCCGTCGTCGGAATACGCCGCTTCAAACCGACTCAGATCCATCCGCTCGACCGCTTCATGCAGAAAGCACGCCAGATGCTCTTCGCCTAACTCATCACTGATGCGCGGCGGCAACAACCAGGCTTGGTCCGGGGCGTAATCCTGAAAGCGTGCCATGCATCTTTGGTAACCCGCGACCCGTTCCGTTGCAACCTTTTTCTCGTTCTGTTTTCACACAGTCTCGTGAGGTTGCGTCTAGTCGCGACCTAACGGTCGCGGCTCCGTTCCACTTTTTTCAATTTTCTTCACCTCACTAAAACAAACAACTTACACGCTCAAGCCCCGCGAAAGCGGGCGAAAAGCTTGCACCCCTATGCCACCCTCAAATCAGAAGCGCGCTAGATTTTTGTGAGGTTAGCTAGCGACCCCAGTCGACTGGGAATCAACCTTCGGTGTGTCGGCCTACCAAAATGCCGTCAGCGTAACGAGGGAGCAGTTCCTCAGGGCTAGCCCAATACTTTGGTGTTTCCCCGCTTAGTTGGGATTCATAAACCGCCGTCTGGTGGTCTCGCGGTACCGCAGGGCCATCGGGCGGCGGACTAACGCATCGCCACTCCACAGAAGTAGACATGCCAGCAACAGAGCCGCAGCCGTGAGGCTGCGACTTCCGCGAAGCGGACCAGCCCGCGCTAGCGGCCGCGAAGCGGACAAGCCCCGACGCTAGTGGGCCGGAGGTCCATCCCGGTACCTGCCTACCCGAGCCCAGGAGCGTAAGCGCCGGGCCTAACATGAACTGAACCGATCGCCCGTCATCGACCATGTGAGCGATCTACCCGAAGTTCTCTGAAGCACACAAATTTATCCGCACCAACGCACGATTGGAGTTACAGTACATCCGTGCCCACTCGACGAACCTTTGTCCTAGCTTCTCTGGCGGCCCCACTAGCGCAGATCGCACGCGCACAGTCCGCGGCCCCCGGAAAAATGCTGCTCTCTATTCACCAAAACACCTCCCGTGGGGCCGGATTCCGCGGATCGCTCGAAGGTTGGGCTAAAGCGGGAATCAAGTACGTCGAACTGAACGACCGCATGCTCGACGGCTTCCTTGAAAACGACACGCTGGCGGCAGCCGGTCGCCTTATCGGCGACCTCGGGCTCACGCCCGTGAACGCAGCCGCGAACCACGCAGACCTCTGGCTTCCCGGCCCCGAACGGGCGGCGGCGCTCGTGCATTGGCGAAGACGTTGCGAGCAGTTCGCAAGCCTGGGTCTAGAGAAGCTCTACGCGGCGTCGGGTACCCGACGGGAGGTCACAGCCGAGGACTTCGCCGCAACCCCTGGCTGCATCCATGAAGTTGGCGAGATTACTAAAGAGTTCGACCTCACGGCGATGATCGAGTTCACCCGCACGTCAAGGCATCTGGCGACGCTGACCTCGGCGCTGAGCGTCATTCGTGCGGCAGCGCATCCGAACGTCCGACCCATGCTCGATTTCTTCCACTTCTGGTCGGGATTGAGTAAATTCGAAGACCTTGACCTACTTGAACCCGGCGAACTCGCACACGCCCACTTCCAAGATTTACTCGACGGGCCACGCGAGTTGATCAACAACGATTCGCGCCTCATTCCCGGCGACGGCATCGCCCCGGTGGTCCGCATCCTGCAGAAGCTCGCCGAGAAGCAATTCACCGGAGCCCTTTCAGTCGAGCTGTTCCGCGATGAGTTCGTCAACGGAGACCCATTCGAGGTGGGCACAGAAATCCGTGAGAAATGCGAGGCCGTGATGCGCCGAGCACAGGTCCTCTAGGCAGACGTCAGTCGATAACGACCTTCGACAGGTCAAATTGCGCGTCAGGCATCTGGATGTCCATGTCTTCCAGCGTCTCAACAAGGATTGACGCCACAGCCAAATTGCGGAACCACTTTCGGTCAGCGGGAATCACAAACCAGGGTGCCCAGTCGGTCGAGCACTTCTCGAGCACAGCCTCGTATGCATCCTGGTAGTCATCCCAATACTGACGCTCACGGAAGTCGGCCTCGGACGCCTTCCAATGCTTGTTGGGGTCGTCAAGCCTTTCCTGCAGGCGTTCCTTTTGCTCCTCCTTGCTGATATGCAGATAGAACTTGGCGATGCGTGTGTGGTTTTCGCAGAGGATCTTTTCGAATGCGTTGATCTGTCCGTAGCGCTTTTTCCAGACCGACTCTGGGACGAGGTTGTGGACGCGAACGACTAACACGTCACCATACTGCGAACGGTTGAAGATGCTGATCTCGCCCTTGCCGGGCGTCTTGCGGTGAATCCGCCACAAGAAGTCATGATCGAGTTCTTCTTCGGTCGGCACTTTGAAGGATTCCACGCGGGTGCCTTGCGGGTTGAGCCCACCCGTCACCTTGCGAATCGTCCCGTCCTTCCCGCCGGCGTCCATCGCTTGCAGCACGACCAGTAACGCCTGACGGTGCTCGGCATGCAGCTTGTATTGCAGGTCATAAAGCTTGAGCAGCAGTTCCTCATACCGCTCCTCAGCATCTTCACGCTCCCAGCCGTGCGCGTCGCGTGGATCTAGCTTGGCTAATTTTACGTTGCTGCCTGGCTCGACGCGAAGCGCCTTCGAGAACTTTGCTAGTCTTGCCATTTGACGGATCGTAACATGGGGTTCGGCGTCAATCGAAAGATGGTAGCCAGTTGAACTATCCAAATCCGCGCAATACACTATTCCCTGGCAATACCTGGATTAACTTAGGAGCGAACGCATGGCAGACCGATGGATGATTCGAGGCGCCGAGTACGGCAACTGCAACTGTGACTACGGCTGCCCGTGTCAGTTCAACGCACCTTCGATACACGGCAAGTGCGAAGCCCTCGTCGGCGGGCAGATCACAGAAGGCTACTTCAACGACACCCGCCTTGATGGCCTCAACTGGCTCTTGATGCTGCAGTGGCCAGGCGAGATCGCGGAGGGCAACGGGAAACAGCAAGCAATCATCGATGAGCGGGCCAATGACGAGCAGCGGGAGGCGTTGCGCAAGATCATTCATGGTGAATCGACAGCACCGGGCGGGACGCACTTTTTCGTCTACAACAGCACAGTGTCTGAGGTGTTGGAGACTCTCTGTGCGCCGATCGAGATTGAGATCAATATCGCTGCGCGCAAGGCCCGCCTGTGTACAGACCGGGCGGAAGGGTAACAGGTTAGACCGGGCGGATAGGTAACACCATGGCGAGATGCCATGGAAGGAGACCTATCCGATGGAAGAACGCAAGAGATTCATTGAAGACTGGCTGCGAGCGGGGGCGGCGACGAACGTGGCGGCGCTGTGTCGACTCTACGGGATCAGCCGCAGGACCGGATACAAGTGGTTAGAACGCTTCCGTCAAGGCGGTTGGCCAGAGCTGGAAGACCGCTCGCACGCGGCACACCGTCAGCCCGGTCGGATACCCGAGTCGGTCGAGCGACGAGTGATAGAAGCGCGTCGGCAGCATCCGAGTTGGGGGCCGAAGAAGCTCAGGGCCTGGCTGGAGTCGAAAGAGTCACAGACAAGCTGGCCAGCGGCGTCGACGATCGGCGACGCGCTGAAGCGAGCCGGACTCGTTCGCGGGCGCAAGCGGATGCGGCGACTGGCCGAAGCGGCACCCAGTCCGTTGCGCGAACCCGAAGCGCCCAACGACCTCTGGACGATCGACTACAAGGGGCAGTTTCGCACCGGCGACGGCGTGCTGTGTTATCCGCTAACGGTCGTCGACGGATATAGTCGTTTCCTGCTCAACTGCACCGCACACGTGGGCACATCCTACGCCGAGGCCCGCCGAGGCTTGGAGCGGTTGTTTCTGGAGCGCGGGCTGCCACGAAGGATACGCTCAGACAACGGTTCGCCGTTCGCCTCCATCGGCACCGGACGCTTGAGCCGGTTGAACGTCTGGTGGCTGAAGCTGGGCATTGCGGTGGAGCGCATCGAGCCGGGCAAGCCGCAGCAGAACGGTCGCCACGAGCGGCTACACCGCACGCTCAAAGCCGAGACAGTGAGACCTCCGGCTGGCGATCGTCGCCGACAGCAGCGCCGCTTCGACCTCTTTCGTCATGAATACAACCAAGAACGTCCGCATGAAGCGTTGAGACAGCGGCCCCCGGCGGCGTTCTATGCACCAGCAACACGCGCCTATCCCAGCGAGCTTGCTGATCTGGATTACCCGGGGCACTGGGAGCGCCGACGAGTGCGCCACGACGGACGCATCAAGTTCCTCGGCGAGAAGTACTTCCTGAGTGAAGCGTTGGCTCGCGAGTTGGTCGGGCTAGTCGAAGTGGACGAAGCCATTTGGCAGATCTGGTTCGGTCCGGTGGAACTCGCCTTGTTCGACGCCGCCAACCGCGTACTGTGGCCGCTCGGCTCGGCAGTCAGTGGCCCCCATCAGACCGGTCGTTCACCTGTCATCTCCTGGGTTAGTGGAGTCAACTGGGACCCCTATAATTAATCCCCACTCCGGCGAAGAACACCACGCACAGATTAACCTCCCCAATGGCTTTGAGTACACCGTGGCACACATGGGAAGCGGCGTATCAAACACAACGGCGGGGATTCAGCTAAGTTTTGCCGATAGCTACGGTCAGTTCAACGTCCTGCATATGAATCAAGACGGCGTGATTCGCTAGCCAGTGACCAGCAGTGCGATGACCGACTCCGCCAGCCGGACTGTATTGCCACGGCGAGACCGATTCTACATTCTTGCCGCCCTTCTTGGCGTCACGGCCATCGCTTGGATCTACCTGATTCGCATGTCGTCGATGATGGACTCCATGCCGATGACGATGATGGAGGCGATGCAAATTCGCCCCTGGTCCGCCCAGGATTTCTGGCTCATGTTCGTCATGTGGGCCGTGATGATGGTCGGCATGATGGTGCCCACGGCCATCCCGATGACACTGATCTACGCGGCTGTCGCCAAGAAGGCGGCCAGCCAAGGAACATCGCTCGCCCCCACCGGCATCTTTGTCGCTGGCTACGTCCTCGTTTGGACGGCGTTTAGCGCCGTCGCGACCCTCGCGCAGTGGGGGCTCGACCAAGCGTCGCTGCTCACACCGATGATGGCATCCGCGAGTCCTACACTCGGCGCCACGCTGCTCATCGTCGCGGGCATCTATCAGATGAGCCCGGCGAAGAACGCTTGCCTCGACCACTGCCGTGCGCCCGCTCACTTCATCTCACAGCACTGGCGACCTGGTCTCGTGGGGGCCGTCACAATGGGCACCCAACATGGAGCGTACTGCCTGGGCTGCTGCTGGGCCCTGATGGGGCTGTTGTTCTTCGGTAGCGTGATAAACCTCGCCTGGATTGCTGCCATCACGCTATTCGTCCTGGCGGAAAAGGTCTTACCGTTCGGCGCGAGAGGTGGGCTGATCGCGGGTGCCGCCATGCTCACAGTGGGTCTCTCTTTTCTGGTTTTCCAGAGTGGTTTCTTGCCGTAAGATACTCTCATGCTGAAGCCAGTAACGATTTGGGTGGGCACTCGCAAGGGAGCGTTCGTCTTCCGGTCTCGCGACCGGCGCAAGTGGGAAGCGGAAGGGCCGTTCTTTCGTGGTGAGGAGGTTCACTGTGTCGCGCGGGACAGCCGAGACCCGAAACGGCTCTATGCCGCCGTCAACAGCGCGTGGTTCGGCCCGCATCTTCACATCAGCACCAACGGAGGCAAGAGCTGGCGCTTATCGGAGAAAGGTCTTGAGCTAAAAAGCGTCAAGGGCGAATCGCTGAAGCGCATCTGGAAGATCCAACCCGGTCACGCGGATGAACCCAAAGTTGTGGTGGTCTCAAGCGGTCGACGCAACACCCGGCGCGAAGGGAGAGCGTGAAGCGTAAGCCAAAGAAAGCAAAGGCGAAGCGGCGAGGACGCTCCGCTCTCATCTGCATGTCATTGCAGTACAACGAGTTACGCAATTGCGATTAATGGCTTCCGCTTGTAGGCAAGCCCCTTGCCGCTCTCATCGCTAAGACATTTCGGTTGAACGACTTAGGCCTAGTGTTGCGTTGACCGGTTGAGCCGGCAGTCTACCTGGGTGGCGACCCGGGCGCACTGTTTCGCAGCAATAACAATGGTCGCAGTTGGAGTGAAGTCACTAGTCTCAACCAGCACCCGACCCGTAAGCGCTGGAACCCCGGTGCTGGCGGCATGTGCCTGCATTCCATCGAATCGCTTGGTGGCGGTCGCCTAGTCGTGGCGATTTCCGCAGCCGGTACATTTCGCTCATCTGACGGCGGTGGCAGTTGGCAGCCATACAACGAAGGCGTTCGAGTGGACTTTATGCCCGAGAAGTACCCACAGGTCGGTCAATGTGTCCACCAACTGCGCGCGCACCCGAAAAACCCCAATCTCCTGTTCCAACAGAACCACTGCGGTGTCTATCGAGGAGACTTTGACGGCAAGAAGTGGAAGGATATCTCGAAAGGCCTGCCAACCGGGTTCGGCTTCGCGGCAGCTGTGCCCGCAGCAGAACCCGAAACCATGTTTACCGTGCCGATCGAAAGCCCGCAGTATCGCTGCAATCTCGACGGGGCTCTCGCAGTCGGTCGCACGCGAGACGGGGGAAAGACTTGGGAGCTGCTGCGCAAAGGGCTGGCGCAGCACAACACTCATTTATCCATCCTGCGCGAAGCGATGGACACGGATGCATACAGCCCGGCTGGAGTCTACTTTGGGACCGCCGGAGGACAACTTTACTACTCCCGCAACGGCGGCGATAACTGGCAGACGTTGGCTGAGCACCTGCCGCCTGTCTATTCCGTGGCAGCTTCGGTCGACGACTAGAAACCGCCTAAAGGTTGTGACAGCTAGTGCAAACCACGTCACGGGCAGCGATCAGGTGATCGTCGGACGTCGAACCATGGGGGTTATGGCAGAGACCGCAGCGCTCAAGAACGTGCGGTTGATGCGGATGCACTTCAACGAATGCATCCTTCTGGTGGCAGTCAAAACAACCCGCTGAAGCGGCGCGGAAGCGCCCGCGCCGACTCACGCCGTGGCACTGCGTGCATTCCACTTCGATCCCCGGAGGGTGGGGCCGAAAAGCCTGGTAGCCTTCCGGGTGATCGTCCCCAACGAAGAACTGCACCTCGTCACTACCGCCATCCCAAGTCAGCGATAACACGTGTTCACCGGGTGCCGCAGCCAGCACTGCACGCAACACATTGGGGAAGGGGTGCTCCACTGCGACAGCAGAACCGTCTAGTTCCAATCGACCATCCGGTGCAGCAGCGAGCACTTCGATCTCACCAGACGCGAATGCCGAACCGTCGACCGGACGCATGATCCGCTTGCCACGCACTCCCTGCGCAAAAACAGCGAGGCTCACGATGAGCAGCCCCGCCGCGATCCATCCAATTCTTAAACCTGAATGCGGCAAATTCAACCAGCGCCGTCGCTCTTATTGTATTTTTCGAGTTACTGTCATGGTTCTCTACCGCCTGGTACGTGCGTTCTTAGCCTACAGGCTGTAATCACGGAAGCGAACATGACTCCGCTGAATATCTTGAATCCGAGCCACTCCGGTCATGCCCATATCCAGAGCTAACTCAGTCCTCAGCAGCTCTAACACGCGAGCGACCCCTTGGGCTCCAAAAGTCGTCAATCCCCACAGATAAGGACGAGCGACGCCGACCGCGGTCGCGCCTAGAGCCAGCGCCTTGAGCACGTCGGTGCCGCGCCGGAAGCCGCCGTCGATGAGCACCGGCATGCGACCGTTGGCTGCGTCCACGCATTCCGGCAGTGCCTCGATTGGTCCGCCAACATGGTCAAGCTGACGCGCACCGTGGCTCGATACGACAATCGCATCCATACCTGTCGAGACGGCTAACTCGGTGTCTTCTCTGGTGAGGATGCCCTTGAGCATGATCCGCAGATCCGTCATGTCGCGCATCTTCTTGAGGTCTTCCCACGTCGGGGTGCGCACCGCAAGTTCAGGGAAATTGCCGGTAGTCCAAATCTGGTCACCCGGTTTATACATCAAGTTGCCCGCATCGTCGCGTGGTATCCCGGTATTGCACCAAGTGCGAACAAACTTGTTGTGGATCGACCGTTCACGATGCGAGATAAACATGTTGTCGACAGTGAAGCAGATGCCCGTGCCGCCCATGTCCTCGACCTTCTCGACAAAGTCGAGCATGGCGTTCTCGTCGCTGAAGTTGCGTCCCGTGGTGTAGAGCCACCAATTGTCAGGCGCATCTTGCGATACCAAAAAGTCGTCGATGCCACCGTTCGAGATGTACATCGCCCCGGCTGCGGCGGCGCCCTTGGCGGTTTCCAACTCACCATTGGTGTGGAAGCACTCCTTACCACCAGCCGGATCCACGAAAATCGGAAACTTCATTTCCTTACCGAGAAATGAAGTCGTGAGGTCAATCTTGTCGATCGCGGTCAGGAAACGTGGACGGATCAGGATCCTATCGAACGCCCGCCGTGCGTCGCGCAGAGACACCTCGTCTTTGCCGCCTTCGGCCATATAGGCAAAGGCCACCGGGTCAAGCTTGGCTTCCGCAGCCTTGGCAAAGTCGAAGACATTGATCAGGTCTTCCATCGGCGTGTCGCCATCGATCACGCCAGCGCTCAGGCTCTCAAGTAGTGGCGAGGCGAGAAGAAAAGAGGCCAGTCCGCGCATCGCGGCCCGGCGGCTCGTTGGCATACTCGCCCATGGGGGTGGGATCTGATCGAATTGCGACATACGCGTGGAGGTTATCACGCGGTTGGGTAGCAGTTCAATGTTGGAGCGTATGCCCGGCGGGAGTTCTAGCCGAACAGGTCTCGGACCCGTTCAAACACACCTTTCTCACTCGGCGAGTGGTCGGTCGGGAGAAGACCGAGCAGCGCTTCAAAGTGCTCACGTTGCGCCCTTGTCAATTTGTCGGGAGTAGCAACCTTCAGGTGAATGACCAAATCACCTCGACGCCCGCCACCGTTGACGTTCGGCACACCTTTACCACGCAGATGAAAGCGCTTGCCACTCTGCACACCGGACTTGATCTGCAGCTTTTCGTCGCCCTCAAGCGTCGGCACGATGATCTCCGCTCCGAGTGCCGCCTGCGCCACATTGATCGGCACTTCGCAATGCAGGTCATGGTCTTCGCGATGAAAGATCGCGTGCTCTTTCACACGCAGCAGGACGTACAGGTCGCCCGGCTGCCCGCCTGGACCACCAGATTCACCTTCGCCGGTCAGGCGCAGGCGAGTGCCATCGTCTACTCCGGCAGGAATATTAATTTTGAGCTTCCGATTCTGGCGCTTGGTTCCACCACCACGGCAAGAACCACAGTGCTCATCAATGATCTTGCCCACGCCTCGGCAAGCCGAGCAGGGCTGACTAACCGCAAAGAAGCCACGCTGGACGTGAACCTGGCCACGCCCGCGGCAAGTTCCGCAAACCCGCGGCTGGGTACCGGCTTTCGCACCGGTTCCATCGCAAGACTCGCAGGTCTCGGAGCGCGGGAACTTGATTTCCGTCTTCGTCCCAAAAACGGCGTCTTCGAACTCAACTTCGATCTCGTACTGCAGGTCCGCACCGCGCCGCACTCGGCGGCCACGACCGCCTCCGCCGAAGAGATCACCGAAAATGTCCCCGAAAATGTCGCTAGCATCGGCGAAATCTCCAGGATTAAATCCGCCTTGACCAGCGCCGCCCATGCCCGCATGACCGAACTGGTCGTACTGCTGGCGTTTCGAGTCGTCGCTGAGTACCGAGTAGGCCTCGGCCGCCGCCTTGAAGCGATCTTCAGCTTCGTCGTCACCCGGGTTCCGGTCCGGGTGGTACTTCATCGCCAGCTTTCGGTAAGCGCTCTTGACGACATCGGGAGATGCGCCGCGCTCAACTCCGAGAGTTTCGTAGTAGTCTTGCTTTGCCACAGTTGATGAACCGAATCGTCGGCTGTCAGTCCTTCACAGCTACCTTCACCATCGCAGGACGCAGTAGCCGGTCTTTGAAGCGGTAGCCCTTGCGGTAAACGTCAAGAATCGTCTGATCCTCTTCGTCCGTCTCCGCCGTGGCCCGATCGACGGCCTGGTGAAGGTGGGGATCAAATACCCCGTCGGCCTCGACATGCTCCAATCCCGCACGGTTAAAAACTTCCAGAATGCGGTCGCGGATCAATTCCAGACCTTTCAGATATTCCGGGTCGACCGCTTCTTCCTTGAGCGCCCGGTCGAAGTCATCCAGGATCGGTAATAGAGACTCGATTGTGCTCATCGCCGCGTATTCGCGTGTCTCATCCTGCTCGCGCATGATCCGTCTGCGGGCATTCTCAAACTCAGCCTGGCTTCGCTGAACCCGATCCATCAACTCCGCCTTTTCGGCGATTGCCTCGTCCCGCTCGGCAATCGCTTGCTCCAATTCGGACAGGGGCTCGCTCTCAGCAGAATCTACGTCGGAATCGACAGTTGGTTCACTCGCATCCACAGGAGTTTCCTGCGGTTCTTGATCGTCTATTGCCATATTTAGGTGTTGGAATCCGAAGCGAGAGGAGGGTATCCCCTAAAACCTATCGTAACAGAGGGTTGAGAACTTCAGACAGAGCAGGAGGGCGCTCAGCGGGCCCCGATACGTTCTGCAAAAGCTTCGTGAGCACCGGGCGCCAGCTTCTCAAACCACGCGATATAGTCCGCCGCGACGGCCTCCAGGTTCTTCAAGAAACGAGCATCGCTACTACGCTCGCGCATCGCTGGCAAGATCGCACTCACCCGCTCATAGGTCAGCAGCATCTCCCGGCCACTCTCGAAGAAGACGTCCTGCTGCAAGACACCAGTCGTGATAAAGGAGGCGGCCATATCCCAGTAACTGACCACCATGCGATACGACTCGTTCTCCACCGATCCGGGTGGGCAAAGCTTGTCGAACTCCTTTAACGTCTTCGGTTTGAATTCCTTGCCGAACCACCTGCGTGCATCACGCAGGCGCTCATCACGCCGGATCTCATAAAGCCGCAAAACCAAGCTGACGTCTTCGTACGTGGCGCAAGGGGACATGCCCCAAGAATAGCGGAATCGATGGCACCCCAGAAAGGGGCCTGCCGGGTCCGATCCGTTGCCTCGGAAGGGGCCTCCAAAGAAGCCTCAGGCACGGGTCGGACCCGGTCGAGCGTAGCGCCGCTCAGCGATGAAGACACCCACGATCAGCCGACGAAAAAGCGCCCGCTCAACTTTCCGGCTCCGTCCGCGTCTGAAAATTGGCCGGAAAGCCGCCTCTGATCTGAGCTCCTCCTTCGCCAGGGGAGGAGGGTCAAAAAAGACCCGTCGCGACGGCTGGTAAGAAAGCAGCTTGATTCCGCGTCGGTTTCCGCATTGAAACTGCTTGTTTTCAACATCTTACAGATAGATCTAGAAATGCAGATCAGATCGTGTCCGTGTGGTGTCCGTGTTTTGGGAGCCCATCAGCGGGCAGAATGGAATCGTTGCCACGGGCACACCTCAGTAGCCAGACACCGGCAGGTGCTTGCCGCAGTACCCAATGGCGATCTTTTTACGGCTCGCATCCCAGTGGAAATGTACGCGGATCGTCTTCGTAACGTCGTCGGCAACTCCGATCTTTAGGTGCTGAAGCATTTCCACGGACTTTCCGTCGTAGTCGAAGGTTCGTTGTCTCAACATCGCCTTGTTGCGAGTCACCGTCTCGGACTCTTTTGCCGCATACTCGCCTCTCCCGAACACCTTCCTGGCTTGACTATCTCCAACTCCCGAGAGGAGCGCTGTCCGATAATCTGTAACAAGTGTTCTGAGCAAGTCGAGTAATCGAGGAGAGAGCTGGAATCGAATCATCTCGGCGGCGCTCTCCTTCGCAGTTGCAAGTACGACACACCTATCTCCGTACACGCTCTCAATGCAATCGAGACACCTCGATGGTGATGGCGCAGCCGTGCGCCATAAGAGGCCCACTAATTGGTCGGTATCAACTCTACTGTTCTTGTCTCCGCCGGAGTTGGCGAGCTGATCCTTGAGTCCTTGGAACTGGTAGTCCTTTTTCGCTATTTCCTCTTCCTGCTGCACCAGACGACCTTCCAAGTCTAGGACCTCGTCTTCGCTGTCGTGCAACTCTTTAGCGATTTCTTCCAAGTAGATATCCTGCTCTTCCAGTCGGCTCGATGCGTCCGCTATTTGCAACTGGAATTCGGACGCGTCGATCTGATGCCTAGCCGCGAGAGTCGCAGCCAGACGCCGTCGCAGCGCGAGCCTCATTACTCCTTCTGGGCGTACGTGGTTGCGCAGCCGGCGCGTATTTGTGTTGTTAGTAACCCATGCGAGCAGCCGAGCGACGCGGTCGCTGTAATCGCCCCACTCCTGGATCTCATGCGAGAGGAAGAACCGGCTGTGAACGAATCCCGTGCGGGTTGCGATGTGCAATACGTTGACGGCACCGCCCCAAGCTGAAAACGGCTTCCCGAGGACATCTCTCATTTCGTAGCCATCGAAATCAAGAGATACTTGTACAACTTCCGCTAGGCCGATCAGCTCCTGCTGCAACCGGCCGGCGTCCACCAAGTACTCGCCATCAGCTGTTGGGCTGACCAAAACGATCGGGTAGTCTCGGTCTTGGTCTTCAATCTGATACTGGAAGGCACGATACGAATCGATGTCCTCGCCTACGAGTCGGATGCCCAAGCCTGGCACGTTGTCCGTAAAATCAGCCTTGACAGCTCGACGGACGTCGTTCTCGACGTAGCGGATCACTCGTGGCTGTGATGCGGTCACTGGCTCTTGAACTAGCGTGCTGCGCGCATCAGTCTTCACGACACAGGACAGCTCTAACAAACCATCTTCAATCTTGACTCCAGCCTCGACGATCCACTGTCGCCCGATGACACGACTATCGGGAGTCCTCAGCACCCAGGAGTAGAGCCTTGGTTCTTCTTGATCGGTAGCGTAGACCCGAAGCCAAGACTTGGTCTCTCTGCAGTACCCGTCGTACTCGCCGTCGCGACGCAGTTGATCTGGACGCAGCCGTTGGCCAAGCTGTTCCTTTAGCCAGTCGCCAATTGCCCGGAATACGGCCTCCTCGGCTCCCGTACCTTTCACCGTCAGGTGGTTCGCATAGACCAACATCTAGTAAGTGCTCCCAAAGAATAAGCTGCGGCATTTGCCGCCTTGTCCACTACAGTCTCATTCCTCGGCCATAGCCCGAATAGACGTCATCCACGGGCTGCCACACGGCGTCACACTTCTGCTTGTACATTTCCTTGTCGTAGGCCTGAGGCAGGCTCCAATCGAGCGCCGTTTCGATGGCTTGGCTTAAAGATTCGCGCGCGGCTTCTCGGCTGTGCCAATCGAGTGTCAGTCTTCTGTAGTTTCGGCTTTACCAACGTCTCTCACGAGATTCCACACGAATCCGAGTTCATCGAGCCTGCGCCTACGATCCGGTGACAGTGTGTCTTTCTTTGTGCGCTGTACGCCAACCCACTTTCCTAGCCGGTAGCCATCGCCCGATTTGAAACTATTGGGAACCAGGCAGTCGCCGTGCTCTTTCGCGTAGGCCTGGAGATGCCTGAAACCTTCTTCCCACTTTTGCCGATGCCGATCCCAGTCGAATCCCAACTCCTCCAATCGACCACGACGCTCTTGCAACATCTGTTCTTTCCGGGAGCGCTGATTGGTGGCCCAGGATCCCAAAAGGTAGCCGTCTGAGGTTATAAAGCGATTGGGAACCAGGCAGTCGCCGTGCTCTTTCGCGTAGGCCTGGAGATGCCTGAAACCTTCTTCCCACTTTTGCTTGAATGGATCCCAGTCGAATCCCAACTCGTCCAATCGGCCACGACACTCTGGCGACAGCTGTTCTTTCCCGGAGCGCTGAGTGTTGACCCAGAATCGCAAAAAGTAGCCGTCGGAGGTTTTGAAACTATTGGGAACCCGGCAGTCGCCGTGCTCTTCCACGTAGGCCCGGAGATGGCTGAAACCTTCTTCCCACTGCTGCTTGAATGGATCCCAGACGAATCCCAACTCGTCCAATCGGCCTCGACGCTCTTCCGACAGCTGTTCTTTCTTGGAGCGCTGAGAGCCGACCCATGCCTGCCGCTCAGACCGGTAGCCGCCTGAGCTCTTGAAGTCACGCCGAACCAGGCAGTCGCCGTGCTCTTCCACGTAGGCCCGGAGATGGCTGAAACCTTCTTCCCACTGCTGCTTGAATGGATCCCAGACGAATCCCAACTCGTCCAATCGGCCTCGACGCTCTTCCGACAGCTGTTCTTTCTTGGAGCGCTGAGAGCCGACCCAGCCGCTCAGACCGTAGCCGCCTGAGCTCTTGAAGTCACGCCGAACCAGGCAGTCGCCGTGCTCTTCCACGTAGGCCCGGAGACGGCTGAAACCTTCTTCCCACTGCTGCTTGAATGGATCCCAGACGAATCCCAACTCGTCCAATCGGCCTCGACGCTCTCGCGACAGCTGTTCTTTCTGGGAGCGCTGATTGCCAACCCACTGTCCTAGCCGGTAGCCATCGCCCGATTTGAAACTAGCGGGAACCAGGCAGTCGCCGTGCTCTTCCACGTAGGCGCGGAGACGGCTGAAACCTTCTTCCCACTGCTGCTTGAATGGATCCCAGACGAATCCCAACTCGTCCAATCTGCGCCTACGCTCTGGCGACAGCTGTTCTTTCTGGGAGCGCTGAGTGTCGATCCAAGTTCCCAAATGGTAGCCGTCTGAGGTTATGAAGCGATTGGGAACCAGGCAGTCGCCGTGCTCTTCCGCGTAGGCCCGGAGACGGCTGAAACCTTCTTCCCACTGCTGCTTGAATGGATCCCAGACGAATCCCAACTCGTCCAGTCTGCGCCTACGCTCTGGCGACAGCTGTTCTTTCTGGGAGCGCTGCCTCTTGACCCAGGATCCCAAACGGTAGCCGTCTGAGGTTTTGAAACTTTGGGGAACCAGGCAGTCGCCGTGCTCTTTCGCGTAGGCCTGGAGATGCCTGAAACCTTCTTCCCACTTTTGCCGATGCCGATCCCAGTCGAATCCCAACTCGTCCAATCGACCTCGACGCTCTTGCAACATCTGTTCTTTCTGGGAGCGCTGAGTCTGAAACGGTTTCCTACTCATCGACTATCAGTCTATCTCGCAGTGATGATTAGTCAGTCGATGATCGATGGCCCACTACAGCAGCCGCAGACGCTCTGCCGTCCCACGCCGACTCGGAGGACGTCGTTCCATGGTTCGGCTGGCTATAGCCGACACGCTGAAGGAGATCGATCAATTGGTTAAGATGCTGCTCTGACGACTCTTTTGGAAAGTCGTTCGCTCGACGATGGAAAGCGACCAGAAGGCCGCTTGGGGTTTCTTAGGCACGCGGCCCCGGAGTCGCTCGGCGGTTCCGTTACAGCCGGATTATCTGGCGCTTTCGCTGCTGTTTTCCTGCGGTACTAATAGCGGTGACGACATCTTAACTCAGGCGGTTCCAATACACCTGGGGAGTGCACTACTGGATCAGTAGGTGGCCTCTGACAGTCTTCCCGAGTCGCAAGTGGCAGACCCACGGAGCGCTTCCATAGCGCGTACCCACTCTGCCACCTGGCTCCAAGTAGGAATGGTTTGGGACGCCTACTTAGCGCTTTCGTTGCGGTCGCACTGCTACTGCCGAGTGACAACTGCGGCCTGTCTCAATGCCCGGTTGTCGATTTGGTGTTCCAAACAAATCCCAACTCATCCAGTCGGCGCCGACGCTCTGGTGGCAGCGTCTCCTTCTTGGAACGCTGCTTGCCGACCCAACTTCCCAGCCGGTAGCTGTCTGAGGTCTTGAAACCTTGCGGAACCAAGCAGTCGCCGTGCTCTTCCGCGTAGGCCTGAAGGTGTGCGAAGCCTTCTTCCCACTGTTGCTGATGCGGATCCCAGACGAATCCCAACTCGTCCAATCGGCCTCGACGCTCTCGCGACAGCTGTTCTTTCTGGGAGCGCTGATTGCGGGACCAGGATCCCAAAAGGTAGCCGTCTGAGGTTTTGAGTTCAACGGGAACCAGGCAGTCGCCGTGCTCTTCCGCGTAGGCCCGGAGACGGCTGAAACCTTCTTCCCACTGCTGCTTGAATGGATCCCAGACGAATCCCAACTCGTCCAGTCTGCGCCTACGCTCTGGCGACAGCTGTTCTTTCTGGGAGCGCTGCCTCTTGACCCAGGATCCCAAACGGTAGCCGTCTGAGGTTTTGAAACTTTGGGGAACCAGGCAGTCGCCGTGCTCTTTCGCGTAGGCCTGGAGATGCCTGAAACCTTCTTCCCACTTTTGCCGATGCCGATCCCAGTCGAATCCCAACTCGTCCAATCGACCTCGACGCTCTTGCAACATCTGTTCTTTCTGGGAGCGCTGAGTCTGAAACGGTTTCCTACTCATCGACTATCAGTCTATCTCGCAGTGATGATTAGTCAGTCGATGATCGATGGCCCACTACAGCAGCCGCAGACGCTCTGCCGTCCCACGCCGACTCGGAGGACGTCGTTCCATGGTTCGGCTGGCTATAGCCGACACGCTGAAGGAGATCGATCAATTGGTTAAGATGCTGCTCTGACGACTCTTTTGGAAAGTCGTTCGCTCGACGATGGAAAGCGACCAGAAGGCCGCTTGGGGTTTCTTAGGCACGCGGCCCCGGAGTCGCTCGGCGGTTCCGTTACAGCCGGATTATCTGGCGCTTTCGCTGCTGTTTTCCTGCGGTACTAATAGCGGTGACGACATCTTAACTCAGGCGGTTCCAATACACCTGGGGAGTGCACTACTGGATCAGTAGGTGGCCTCTGACAGTCTTCCCGAGTCGCAAGTGGCAGACCCACGGAGCGCTTCCATAGCGCGTACCCACTCTGCCACCTGGCTCCAAGTAGGAATGGTTTGGGACGCCTACTTAGCGCTTTCGTTGCGGTCGCACTGCTACTGCCGAGTGACAACTGCGGCCTGTCTCAATGCCCGGTTGTCGATTTGGTGTTCCAAACAAATCCCAACTCATCCAGTCGGCGCCGACGCTCTGGTGGCAGCGTCTCCTTCTTGGAACGCTGCTTGCCGACCCAACTTCCCAGCCGGTAGCTGTCTGAGGTCTTGAAACCTTGCGGAACCAAGCAGTCGCCGTGCTCTTCCGCGTAGGCCTGAAGGTGTGCGAAGCCTTCTTCCCACTGTTGCTGATGCGGATCCCATACGAATCCCAACTCGTCCAATCGGCCTCGACGCTCTCGCGACAGCTGTTCTTTCTGGGAGCGCTGATTGCGGGACCAGGATCCCAAATGGTAGCCGTCTGAGGTTTTGAGTTCAACGGGAACCAGGCAGTCGCCGTGCTCTTCCACGTAGGCCCGGAGACGGCTGAAACCTTCTTCCCACTGCTGCTTGAATGGATCCCAGACGAATCCCAACTCGTCCAATCGGCGCCTACGCTCTGGTGGCAGGTCGTCTTTGTTGGCGCGCTGGACGCCGACCCATTGGCCCAACCGGTGGCCGTCCGAGGTCTTGTAGCTGTCGGGAACCAAGCAGTCGCCGTGCTCTTCCGCGTAGGCCTGAAGGTGTGCGAAACCTTCTTCCCACTGTTGCTGATGCGGATCCCATACGAATCCCAACTCATCGAGTCGGCGCCGACGCTCTGGTGGCAGGTCGTCTTTGTTGGCGCGCTGGACGCCGACCCATTGGCCCAGCCGGTGGCCGTCCGAGGTCTTGTAGCGGACGGGAACCAAGCAGTCGCCGTGCTCTTCCACGTAGGCCCGGAGACGGCTGAAACCTTCTTCCCACTGCTGCTTGAATGGATCCCAGACGAATCCCAACTCATCGAGTCGGCGCCGACGCTCTGGTGGCAGGTCGTCTTTGTTGGCGCGCTGGACGCCGACCCATTGGCCCAACCGGTGGCCGTCCGAGGTCTTGTAGCGGACGGGAACCAAGCAGTCGCCGTGCTCTTCCGCGTAGGCCTGAAGGTGTGCGAAGCCTTCTTCCCACTGTTGCTGATGCGGATCCCATACGAATCCCAACTCATCGAGTCGGCGCCGACGCTCTGGTGGCAGGTCGTCTTTGTTGGCGCGCTGGACGCCGACCCATTGGCCCAACCGGTGGCCGTCCGAGGTCTTGTAGCGGACGGGAACCAAGCAGTCGCCGTGCTCTTCCGCGTAGGCCTGAAGGTGTGCGAAGCCTTCTTCCCACTGTTGCTGATGCGGATCCCATACGAATCCCAACTCATCGAGTCGGTGCCGACGCTCTGGTGGCAGGTCGTCTTTGTTGGCGCGCTGGACGCCGACCCATTGGCCCAGCCGGTGGCCGTCCGAGGTCTTGTAGCGGACGGGAACCAGGCAGTCGCCGTGCTCTTCCACGTAGGCCCGGAGACGGCTGAAACCTTCTTCCCACTGCTGCTTGAATGGATCCCATACGAATCCCAACTCATCGAGTCGGCGCCGACGCTCTGGTGGCAGCGTCTCCTTCTTGGAACGCTGCTTGCCGACCCACACTCCCAGCTTGTAGCCGTCCGAGGTCTTGTAGCGGACGGGAACCAAGCAGTCGCCGTGCTCTTCCGCGTAGGCCTGAAGGTGTGCGAAACCTTCTTCCCACAGGCGAGCCTCAAGGTCCTGAACAGGAGACACCGGGCAAGTGTACCCGATCACTCTGTTGCGGCGCTGGAGGCCATGTGCAGCTCTTCACGCCTGTTAGGCTGACGCCAGCCTCTCCGCCTCCGCCCGGTCGATCAACCTAAACAAGCGTTTCGTTTCTTCGTCGGCCTGTTCCATCGAGCGGTAGACGATCCTCTCAGTCACTTGGGCCGGACCAGACTCATCGAGGTCCTCGGTCAGCTCGATTACGTGCCTTGCTGCTCGTACGCGGGTCGCCGCCGGAACCGTCTCATGCGACATCATCTCTACGAGAACCGCAAACGCTTGGGCTCGATACTGTCTGCGCTCTTCGTTAGTGCGCGCTCGTGCCTCCACAAGCGTCTGGTTGTACTCCGCGATGAAGTCGGCGTTCTCCTTAATCCACCGGTGCACCGTACCTCGGTGTACCCCGGTCTGACGTGCCACTTCTGAAACGTTCTCGCCTTTCACGAGCAGTCGAATCGCTTGATGTTGTTGCGCGCTCAGAGCGGCTCGGTTTGTCGCATGATGTTGCATACGTTCGGCGACCAGCCTATCGCGGAAACGCTGATCCGTCTAGCTAACCGTGATTCTGCACCCACAAGATGGCTCGTTATTGGCAAAAAACGGCGTGTTGCAGCAAGCTCTTGCGGTCAAAGAAACAGAGCGCTTTCCAAGCGCTTTCACAGCGTCTCGACGACCGTCCGAGATCATCACTGGTCGTGATCGCTACTTGATCCCCCGTGAGACTGCGATGGTGTCTTGACGGCTATGTGGGCGCCGCCGATTCTATAGCTTGTCCAGTTCTTCAGAAATGGCTGCTTCCTGTTGAATCTTGCGGAGTTCTCGGCTCCGGTAGACAATCATCAACGAGACGTCGAAATTGTCACCAGAGAGTTTAAGTTCGATGTCAGTGCGCGGTGTGCGCCATCTCCAGATCCGCTCAAGGTGGCCAGCGGAGACTGCGAGGCCGTGTTTCTGAGGATCGTCTCGATAGAGATCGTTGTGCCATACGAACTCGCCTTCCGTACTGCCGTACTTGCGGCCCAAAAGTCCCGCGAGTGTTGACGCGTCGCTCAGGTACGCGGAGTCGTCCGAGTGTTTTTCTACGAAATTGTATACCGCTGTAGCCAGCTTGTCGTCGATAAACGAGTACACAGCAATTCCTTCGAATCCAGCTACCTCAATCGCATACCCGAGCGCAGTCTCAGTCTCTTCAACTGGAGCCGCTTCTTCGGTAGCTCTCACCTCGGCGAGAGATTGACTCCAGCGAGCACGGCGGAAATCGAATTCGCCGTCCGAGGCCTCGGCCACCTGCGGGCTCGTCTCTTGGCGTTGAATCTTTAGGTCGAACGGAGGTAGCGGGCGGCTCGAAGCCAATTCCATCAACTCGGCGAGTCCGACCTCAGAACCTACGAACTCGCGGTACACGACTTTCAGGTGCTCGTGAACCTTTTGCCGACCTGCGTCAGGTAGTGCGCCTTCTCCGCTGTAGGCGGCAGCACGTGCGAAGGAGAACAGCGCCAGTTCGATCTTGTCGGGATCGCCTTGAGCGGAAACGACGTTGCCGAGCCAGTAGGAGACCTGAGCGACGTTCGGGATCATGTCGAGGACCTGCATGAACTCCTGTTCAGCCTTGACGTTGTCCTTGCGCTGCATGTGAATCCAGCCAAGAGTCTGATGGGAGGTCGTCAAGACTCGTTTCTTGACTTGACCCCACTGGTCGTCGGTTAGAGTACTCGGCTTGCCAGCCGAAATGAGGCTGGAGGCAGCCTCTTCGCCCGTGGAGAGGACAGTAGCGCCGGTGCTGTCGAGACTCGGCGTCAAGGTAGCGATCGTGAAGTTCGCCTCAAAGTCACCGGGGAACTCATCTAGCAGTGCCTGCGCGACGCGGACTGCACTCTTGCCATCCCCGAACTGCTGAAAGGTCCGCATGGCCAGTCGCAATCGGTCACTCCAATAGTCGGAGCTAGGATACTTCTCGGACCATTCGGAGATGTACTGAAGCTTTGTGAGCGGATCGGTTTCCTTGTAAACCTTATTGATAAGTTCGTATTCGGCTTGGTCCTTGGGACGCTTTTCTGCTGTCTCTTGGGGAGAAGGCAGAGCTGCGGAGGACGCGAGCAAGAGAGCTAACCCGAGAACCAATGAAACGCTTACGTAGCGCCGTCGAACCATGTGCTTTTCTCCAAAGACTAGCCGAGCCTATCCAATCACCCACGCAGAACCTTCTTGGCTCACGACGGTGCCGAGATCTGGTGGTCACCCAGCAAAAATTCCTTCAGCTCGGATTCTCTAAACGAAGCAGTCGGGTGTATCCGGCTCCACTCTACCCGAATTGCCGGTTTAGGTACAGGTTTCTTTCGGTGACGAAGATTGTTCGACTATTCGTGTGTGTTAGTTCACATTCGCACCAGCACAGGCGAAGTCTTCTCCCAGATTTCAGGCGGCTGCACTCCATGGCCTATGCCCATACAGAAGGCTCATGGAAGGCTCCAATCGCTGTGACGAGTCCGCCAATGCAGACCCAGAACGTCGGACCGTTCATCCAGGACATGCCTGCTTCACCGTACGCGGGGCTACTGACCGTCCGCAAGCTACTGATTTATAAGCACTGATGGTACGCCCCAATACCGTCATCCACGGTGCAAACAAGGACAAATCGAGCGCCTAAGCAGCATCGCTACCGTTAGCCGGGTGCAGCCGAATTACCTGCTCTTCGCCGTCGATCCAAATGAACAAGAAGACCTTGGCAAACGCACCGGAGCCACGCTCCCGCAGGAACTGTTCGCCCCGTCGGACGTGGTTGACGTACCGCCCATCCTGTGTCCTTGATTGTAGAGCAGAGCGTTGTCATCAACATGGATCAGTAGACTGACCTCATCGTAGGTGCTATCAAATCCTTTGTACTTAGCGACGGTGCACCCAAGAAGTTCAACTAGCCTATCTTGGAGGATTGTAGAGCAGAGCGTTGTCATCAACATGGATCAGTAGACTGACTCGTAGGTGCTATCAAATCCTTTGTACTTAGCGACGGTGCACCCAAGAAGTTCAACTAGCCTATCGCCGAGCCACTCAGGATCGTAAGTGTCGGGCATCATCGGGCAAACAATCCAGTAGTGATCAGAAGGTTCGTGCTTCTCGACTCCGAAGCGGTCGAACCGGCCTCTGGCCAGTATTTCTCCGACGTACTTGGCCAGTATCGGGTAAGACTTCTTGAACTCCTCGTCATTCGTCGCGATTCGATGAGGCCTGGGTTGGTTCCATTTGTCATCCCACCTTGCGTCAAGGTCCACGGCGAAATTCAGAGATTGCTGGCGGAAGCTTGCCACATCGACCGGTTTGATTCTCGACACCTTCTTGTTCGGAAAAAACGTCAACCAGGCGATGTTCTGTGTCGGGTTGGGCGGCAGATCAGCCAGTGCCTTGCGAAGTGATTCGATGAAAATCTGACGGGGCTTGTGTGCCTCAATGCCTTCTTGTATAACCAGCTCTTTCAGCTCAACTCCTACCTTCCGGCCCGTGTCCGTTGTACATTCGATGTCCGGCGGATCAACACTAGCCGAGTGCCATTCCCGCACACTTTCCCCAGCAAACTCTGGAGCAAGCTTTAAGAAGGCACCGAACACCTGGCGTTCGTGGTATGGGTTCCCCATTTCACCCCGATCTTCGTATGGCTTCGCTGTCGTGCTGCGCCACGCCGTCGCCTCTGGCATACATCATGCCGAGGTTGTACTGCGCGGAGGCGCTGTCCTGCTCCGCACGCTGGATGAGAGCTTCAAGCGCAGGCGGTTCCTGTTTGTACGCCACCAATGCGCAAATCAGAGCCACTAGTACAAGCAGGAACCTCATGGCAGGAGTCTACAGAGATCTTCACGCCCGAAGGCGTCCATATTTGGCTCAGGCCGAACCGCGGCGTCAGTCACTTGAGTTCTTCCCACGTCTTTGGCTTCCACTCGCGGGCTAGGCGTTGGGCTTCGGCGATTTGGGCGGAGGCAACTAGGCAGGCCATAGCCCACTCTAGTCTTTGCCAGCCTAGTCTTCCCCGGACTCCTCCGCCTTCGCCAGCGTCAGTAATCCGTCTAGGTATTGGTAGATATCTGCGAAGTCGCCTGATTTTCCGCCATACGCAAACAGCCCAGCCAACTCGTCCATCTGCTTTCCGTAATCGGCAAGATCGGGATGCTCCAGTAGAAGGACGTCGAACGCCATGACGATAGTGTTCCTGTTGGATTCCACGTCGGCACGATCAGATGCCGCTTCGCCCGTCTCTCTCGCCTGACTTTCCCGCAAGCTCTGAAGCTGAAGCTGTTGCTGCTCCAACAGTAGCTTCTGACGCTCGACCTCAAGGCGTTTCTGCTCAAGATCGAGATCCGCTCCTTCCCGCGCTCGACTGAGGCGCTCTCCCAGCAGTAATGTATCAAGCCACGCCTGACCCGCAGAAGACGGGGCCGGAGGCAAATCTTGGGCGGGGCATGGGAGGCCGACTAGCAAACCAACGAGTACCAAGCCAACAGGCGTCAGGACCTTCATGATGATCTCCTAGCTCCGCAATCCGACCATTCCACAGATCTGTGGCGCTGTAGCGAACTGTCGTCAGACTTCACCCACAAGTACGGTGTCGCAAGTCGTTGTAAGCTTCCAGACAGGCCCGACAACAACAATCGGCACATCCGTCTCCGACCTTACGAGCCACGCCCAGAGCGCTTCAACAGCGACTATAGGCATCAGTCTGGGTACACGCGCGCCGTGGGCGGAAAATGTCGGGTCACGGCCCGGGCTCTACGTTCCCGCGCAGCGCTCTCAACTGGTCCCCGTTGGCGACCGCCCACGCCTCAAGATCCTTCGCGAGATTGATTGCGCATTCTGTCCACCTGCCCCACCGCACCCCAGGTATATTCAGCGCGGTGCCGGTGAACTCTTTCCGGTATGAGCCGACCTCCATCACGGCGGTGACCCAGAGCGTTTCCTCCACCATTGGCGTACTGGTGAGCTGCGCGTCCTTATAGTACGAGCCTGAATATTCACTGTAGTTAAGACGTTACCCATATGTGTGCGCACCGACGTCTCGCATCAAGATCGTCACGACGATATCAGCGCTCGCACGGCTTTCTACTAGTCGGAATACCTTTTTCTTTTTGGACAAGCGTCCTTGCAGATCCTTGACCGAGTCTTGTATGTCCTTGTTGGTATCAACGAATCCGTCCTTCAGTGGAGCAGATACGTACACCAGCACCGGATCTTGCCTGTCACGCTGGGCGGAAAGCGTAGCAGGAGCTAGGCCGACAACCAGCAGCAGCGTCATCAGTACACCAGTTTTCACGACGACCTTCCTCAGCACCCGCAAAACTGCTCTACATGTTGGGACATCAGCCTTGCGTTAGGATTTCACGTCCGTTGGCACTGGATGAAGTCTACACCCAACACCGGTAGCTGCATGATGCCAATGTGCTTATTCGCACCAAGACGGCTGACACCTCCACTCGCGACGGCAATTGAAAAACAGGCGGCAGACATGGTGGTGTCACCAACTTTGTAACCATTCGTTGCCTTGAGATGCGTCTTAGTGCGGTGCGGCACAACCGCTGAGGTAGTCGATGCGACGTCGTGCGCCTTGATGCAACCGAGCCGTCAGATCTGTCACGCCGGTTACCTTGGCGCTTGGACTGTTAGACCTGGAGAGCGTGGTGACGAAACTACTTCGTGACTCGTCGTCTGAGTCTGCAGGTTCAAAACCTGTGGCCTCGCCATACGGATCCTGGATCCTGCGCTCTCGCGGCTTGTAAGCGATTCTGACGGGCCGATAGTCCTTGGGCCCACCCGTGATCCGTGGCGCGCACGTTGGACTAACATGTCGCCGTTCAATGGCAACGCTAGGTTGGTATCGCGTGCCAGGCGTTTCGCAGGAAGCACCTAGATTGCGACGTGAAGCCGACGAGTCAGTATTCATGACGACAGTCAACGTCGGTGTTCGCTTAGCTATGGATGGTTCTAGTTCAGCGACCCCGGAGCCCACGCAGTCAATGCTTGGTGCTGAACTCCTGTTTCAGGAACTCTACTGCCATCTCGACTCGGCCGGTAAGTTGCAGGCGCCGTTGTTCGCCACCGATGGCGTACTCGTCGAACGCATCTCTAACTTCGGCTTCGCCAAGCCAAGCCAAGCCGTGATCGTGGGCGCTACAGACGATTTCGTGGCGAGGTGGAGCGCCTCGGCATCTTCCACATACCCGGCCTTCCACTGAGCGAGTGCATCCGAGTCACAATCACCGGCGCACTGAGCCTGCTTGATCTGGTTGTACGTTCCAGCCAGATAGCTCCACTGCGAAGAGAATCGCGCGTATAGCCCCGCGTACGTTGCACCAAAGATCCCGGCAATCCAGCCGACGCTTGAGTAAACCTGCCCAGCAAGTTCTGTCCAAGAAAGATCAAAGGTACGCCTTCCAACAACGCACTCAGAAACGTTGTATAGAACGAGCAGGATGCCGTAGAGGACCACGGTGGCCCAGGTGGATCGAGCTGCGATTACGGCGCCCCCATTGGGGAGGTGGTGGCGTGTCAGTAGACTTTCGGCCGTGACGAACTCTATAAGCCACAGCCACCGTGGCCACGTTCGTTCGAACAGCCAAGAGGCCTCGTTCTCGCCCGTCGTCAACGCGCTGGAAGATGCCTGGGCGAGTGTGGGTCGGTTTCATCGGTCACCGCTGAGAGATTCTAGCATTGGCACCGGGGCTACCTAGTGCCGTGATGCTCCTTCGCGACCATCAGGTACCACGGATAGCCATACGTCTTGCCCGGCCTGGTCTTCCATTCCCATGTCCCAATCAGAGCTTCTGCAGAGGCAATTCCAACCACCGCAACGATGGCGCGCACGTCTCGAACAGGAACGTTCTTCTGAAGCTTCCGGGTGAGGTATTCGTGGACCTTGTCAAGGCGCTCATTTGCGGCCGCCCCGGCTTCGGCGATTTCACTTCGACGCTCCGCTTCCCGACGATCCAGTTCTTTGAACTTCGCGCCGACGCCGCTATCTCGCTGCAGGTGTGCCACGTACGCCCGCATCAGCGCCTTGGCGTCGTCCTCCCGCCCGGACTCTTCGAGACTGTGGAAGGCTTCCAGAGCTGCGTGCTCAGTCTCGAATGCCGTTGGGTCATAACCTGCCACTAATCGTTCTCTCTCCGGCAAGGCTTCCGCCTTGCCCGCTACCCGAATTCCGTCTTGGTCGGTCGGTCGAAAAGAACCAGAATCAATCGCCTTCGGTTTGATGCAGGCAGGCTTGGTGGGACTGGCGGCGCTGCCTAGAGAATCTCGCAGGTTTTCTTTTAATAACTTCATTTAGGTTTCTCCTCTCTTCGACCGACCGACGAATGCTGGAGTCATGATTCAGATAGGTCAAAGAAACTCATTTAGGTTGTGAGACATCTGTCGGACACCCAGGCTTTCGGACACCCGCTAAATGTCCCACGGAAGATTCGGGTCCGTGGGACACTGATGTCCCACCGGAGCGCAATGTGCTGGAAGCGCGTAGCTTTGCGTTGTATTCCTCTCGAAACGGGAATCTATAACGGTTCGAGCTGAAGTTTTGTCGCCCGCCTGCTTTCGACTGTTTGACCTCCAGATAGCCGGTCTTCGCCAACTCCTTCGTGTAGCGCGAAACCGTCTTTACCTCAACGCCCAAGATGCTCGCCAGTGTCTCTCTAGTGGGCCACGCTTCTCCGGTCTTGCTGTTGATGTAAGTCGCGATCAACGCACCTGTCAGGCGCGCACCCATTGACAGCGTGTTGTCCCGAAGCATCGCTTCTGGCACGGGGATCGGATACAGATCGTGACGTGGATTGAACGACTCTCCTGCGACGGCTGGAGCCCCAGTGCGCCGGGATCGTGCCTGCTTCGCAAGTTTTCGCAGCCGCGATTCCGCCGCACGCCTAGCTAGAGGCATACCGGGCTCTCCCGACTTCGCAGCGAAGACCCGGCCATCGACGACGCTTACTCATGGGTCGCCTTATTTCTTGGCGGGCGGCTCGTCCGCTCAATCAGGTGCTGATGGACTTGAGAAATTTGATACAGAATTCGACGTCCGCACTGGACTCGTGGCGGGCCGACTCCCGCGTCGTGCCAACGTCGAAGTGTTTTCTCTGAAATGGGACCACCCGGAAATTCTCTCGCCAATTGCTTAATGGTCAGCCAGTCTTGAAACGGATCTTTAGGTGACATTCGTCTACCTCCTGTGGCCAAGGTAGCCGAATCGATTTTGCGGGAACGTGTTCTCGCTAAGCTTTCCTTCTCCTACGGCCGAAAAGAAGATCTCTGACGGTGGAAGCGGCGTGATGCGCGCCCCATGGGCGTTTCGACTCACTCAGAAGATCGCAATATCGCTGAGGCACATCATCATCGCCTTTACGAGCCCGGTCGCCGATGGCATCGATCTCCCGAACGATCCGCTTACACAAATCTGCCTTGGAGAGACCCGAACCGACTCTCCTGGCTTGAATTTTACGAGCGATGTGATCGTAGAATTCTCGCCACGCCTCCATCGTTTCGGTGCGGCTCAACGCGCTCTCAGAACCCGCCTTAGCCTTTTGTCGCTTGTCAGTCCGGGCCCGATCCACATCGGCTTCGAACGGGAGGATATTCGACAGGCGAACCAGAGATCCCAGATTGAAACTGCGCAGCGTAGCTTCTGCCACTGCGGACGGTCGTGCGCTTCTGGCAGTCATCGCTCGCAGCGCCTCGACGTACGTTGAGATCTGGTTCAGGAGCGCAGCTTCGTTGAACATCGCGATCAGATGTTCCTCGTCCGCTGATAGGTCACGAAGAGCAGAGAGGCGACCTAGGTCATGCAGCTCTGTTGCGCGTGTCTTGTCCACCATCATCATCCAGGTGCTGTACTCGTAGTCAACGGACTCAGCCGCTCCCCAGATCTCAGCCAGACGGGCAATGCAATCAGCCAGCATATGAGCAGCCAAGCTAAGCCTGCCTTCACTGATCAGCTTCCGGTCAGGCAACATCCACCCGTGGCCGATGAATGGGGTCTCGCGAACCGAATCACGAATCTCCCAGTACTCCGCCACCCGGTCGTCGCTGCTCAAGATCGTTTCTACGTGTTGGATCATTTCTCGAAGTCTCTCGCTGACCCGAGACTCTATCTGGTGAAGCAGCGCGCGGAGCCGACCAAGCTGATTCTTCTGGGCAACCTCGACGATAGACTCCCCGAAAATCGAGCTGAAGCCATGTTCCGTCGGCCAAGAACGAGCTTGGGTTGGCATCCGATCTTTCATTTGGCGAACTCCACGATCTTGTCCTCGGCAGCTTCTGTTCCGAGAATTCGCTGCAGATGTTCGTTCCACAGGTCCAGCGCTTTTCGCTTCTCGGGATCATAGCTGTGCCTGTCGTAGACCTTGGTGACGCCGGGCTCCTTGTGGTTCAGCACGCGGCCAATTACGAACCGATCAACGCCGGCTGAAGCCATGTGGGTAGCCGCCGTTCGCCGTAAGTCGTGTGGGCTGAAGCCCATTACCGTGAGCGGGTCTGTCTTGCGCTTGCGGGCGCGCCATAGAGCCACCGCTAAGCCGTTGCGGTCCATGTGATCGTCTTTGTCGGTGGTTGACGGAAATACCCATTCCCCAATGGGCGGCAGCGACTGTAGGATTTCACGGGCGGTTTGGCAGATCGGCACTCGATGAGAAAGCATGTTCTTTGCTCGTTCAGATGGGATCGTCCACCAGCCGCTGTCGAGGTCGAGGTCCACCCATCGCATGGAGACTACTTCACCTGGCCTCTGAGCGGTAGCCAAGATCAACCGCAAGCTCGCAGCCGTCTGCGTCGTGAACCACGACCCATCCAACGCCTCCCATAGGTTCCTGATCTCCCCACGCGAAAGGAAGCGGTCCTTTGAGCGCTCCACTCCAGGTTTCCTGACCAGCCTGCAAGGATTCGTCTCGACGATCTCGCATCGAATACCGAAGTTGTAGACACGCCCGATCAGCTCAAGGAGTCGGTTCGCCGCTATCGGGGCGCCATCCGCCTTCTTTTCAACTAGCGCGATCACGTCGCGACGCCTGATGTCCGCTGCCCGGAGGTTGCGCCACTTCGGCAGAGCGTCGCGCTTTAACATCCGGGCATACTCTTTGCTGCGCTTCTGCTTCGACGCTTCGACGCGGAGGTACTCTTCGACCAATTCTCCAAAGCTCAAATCGGTGTGAAGCTGCTGCTTCTCGGCTAGCGGATCGACCCCGCGATCAATCTCCTGGCGCAGTTCCTTGGCCCGTTCTCGGGCCGCCGTTGTGCTCCATTCAGGCCACGAGCCGATTGTGAGTCGGCGCTCTCTGCCGTTGATGCGGAAGTTGAGAATGAACGATCTCGCACTTGCGGCCGTCACTCGGATACCAAGACCTCTCACCCGATCGTCGTAGAAGATCCGGTTGCCTTTTTCGGGTTCAGGAAGCTTACGAATTGCTTGTTCGGTCAGGCGCACTATCGGAACACCTCAGCGACCCGGATCTCTTTCATGTCCGTACTGTGTCCGTACACGAAACGGTCGCCTATGTCAGATTGTGTCCTCGAATTTCTGGGAAGTCAACCGTAACAAGCTGAAAATAGTCCATTTATGTCTACGAGCGAGCAAGAGACGCTATCGTGTGTCTAGCGGGTAATGCTGCTAAGAAAGCAGCTTGCGAACCCGATTTCATCAGGCCGTCGCAACGGGGATTCAAAATGAATGACTTTGATGACCCATCGAACGACTATCTGATGGGCAATCGACTGGCCGCAACCAGCCAACTCAGGGCCATCAACGTTTTCAACGACTTGGACCGCAGGGGTGCGCAAGCACTGTGTCGCAAGTCAAACGACCGTGTGTCGGCGTGACTCGCCAATTGGGAGATCGATCTGGCTGGCCTTAAGCGGGAACCGACACAGCCTCTTCGGCTTGAGCATGCATCGCAGCCTCTTGCGCGGCAGACATCCACTCAGCCTGTTCAAAGCCCCACCAAGCACAAACCAGCGGCGCTTCATCGCCGGTTTGTAAGGCGTCGCCCACGCCCAGTTCACGCACACCCTCCGATCGGCTTTCTTGCCGCAGCATCAGCCACGCCTCATAGGGACTGTCAGCGGTAATCACGCCGACCTCGTCGTAGCGACTGTCTCGCAACGTCAAGCGTCCCGCCTTGGGAGCCTTGTTCTGGAAGGCCTGGACGTAGTCCTTCCGCAGCTGAAATATCCGGTACGAAAGCATAGCGCGATGCACTATTATGCTCCAACTCGCTGTAAACGCAACAGTGGGAGATCCTTTTGTTTCAACCCAAGTCACGACCTAGGCGAACACCGCCAGCAAAGAAATACCCCACTCCAAACAGCGCCAAGAAGGGCAAGCTCGCCCAGGCACCCACCCACGCCGCGTAGACGATCGCCGTGGCGAAGTACGCAGCACCCGTCAGATTCACCCAAGGCAACCAGCCCCCGGACGGCAAATACGCACGCGACGCCGCGCCCGTACCGCTATACTTCGCCGTCCGAACGAAGGGCGTCCGGTGGCCAACAATCGCTTCAAGCACTGCCCGGAAGTTACTGACAGTAAGCGCGATACCAGTCGCCATCGCTCCTGGAACTAGCCACAGCGAACGTCGCCATCCGGCGCCAAACAGCTCGCGCTCGGCTTTCATGTAGAACCGACCCAACGATACGCACGTCGCCAACAAAACCGGGATATCGAGCAGTAGCCATTCCAACCCCAGGTACCGGTAGCGAATAATCACCGTCGGAACCACCAGCACCGATAGCAGCGCCATAAATAGATAGGTGACGTTCGCTGTAAGATGCAGCCAGGCCTCCGCCTTCACTTCCCACCGCAGCGACGAACGCAAAATCGTTGGCATCAACTTGATCGCCGTCTGGATCAAGCCCTTCGCCCAGCGCGCCTGCTGCACCTGGAACGACGCCATGTCTTCGGGCAACTGCGACGACACCTCTATATCCGGCCGCAACACGAACTGCCAGCCCCGAAGCTGAGCCCGATAGCTGAGGTCCGTGTCCTCGGCCAACGTGTCGCCCTGCCAGCCGCCGGCGTCCTCAATCATTTCCCGGCGCAAGACTCCGGCTGTCCCGTTGAAATTGAACATCCGCCCCGATCGGTTCCGAGCCCCTTGCTCAATCACAAAGTGCCCGTCCAGGAACATCGCCTGTATCCGCGTCAGCAGCGAATGCTCTCGATTGCGAAACGTCCAACGCGCCTGCACGCAACCGACGCTCGGGTCGGTGAAATGCCCGACCATCTGCTTTAGATAGTTCGGTGCCGGACGGAAATCCGCATCGAAGATCGCCACCAGTTCCCCGCGCGCCGTCCGCAGTCCAGCCGCCAGTGCACCAGCTTTGTATCCGGCCCGGTCATTGCGATGAATCAACTCAACCGAGTGACCCTCAGCCGCCAGCCGCTCCGCAGCCGCCTCGGCGATCTCCGTCGTCTCATCGGTCGAGTCGTCGAGAACCTGCACCTCCAGCAGCTCTGCCGGATAGTCCAACTCACACGCCGATTCAATCAATCCCTCCACCACAAACCGCTCGTTATAGACCGGCAACTGAACCGTCACAAACGGCAAATCGCGTGGCAGCGGTACCGGTTGCGCCTGACGATCTTTGTATTTGGAAAAAAGATGCAGCAGTAGAAAGCGGTGCAAGCCAAAGGCACTCAGCGCCGCCAGCGACAGCCAGTACACGGCGACGATAGCGGCCTCAAAAGGTGGAACGTGATAGAACAATACGGAGCTTCAACCGCGAGTGCCTAGTCTAGCGCTGAGAATCCTTCGAGCCGATGCACCGATCAGCGGCACCGCCAGCCGTTGGACGCTGATCGTCTGCGGCCTCGCCATCGAATTCGGCCTCCTCGCCATGCGTGCCCTCGCCGACTGGCAAGAGCACGTCGTCGAGTTCGTCGCTCTCAACTTCGCTGTTTTTCTATTCTATCTGGTCGCGGTCTGGGTTACGTCCGATCACAAACGCGTCCCGCTCCTCACCGGACGCACCCTCACCCTGCTCGTCTTCTTCGGCCTCGCCTTCCGACTCACCCTGCTGCCGGTCTTCCCTAACCTCTCCGAAGACCCGCTCCGCTATCGTTGGCAGGGGATGCTGCAAGTCGCTGGCGGCAACCCTTACCTGGACGTCCCCGAAGACCCGCAGTGGCAGTCGCTTCAAGATGAGACCTGGGCCCAAGTCACCCGCAAAGATCTCCCCAGCGTCTACGGACCCGTCTACGAGCACCTCCACAACGTATGGCAACGCGTCGCCTATAGCCTGTGGCCCAGCGACCCTTACACACAGGCCTGGTCCTACAAACTGCCGTACGTCTTCTTCGAACTGCTCGCCGCCCTCGCGCTACTCTGGCTACTCGACGGGTACGGCATCCCACGCCAGCGGGCGCTCATCTGGTGGTGGTCGCCGCTCGTGCTCACCGAATACTGGGGACAGGGCCACAACGACCCACTCGCCATTCTCTTCGTCCTCATCGCCTTCGGAGCAGCCGTCCGCAAACGCTGGCCCTTGGCGTTCGCCGCCCTCACTCTAGCGACCGCCACTAAGTTCTGGCCGCTGATCTTGTTCCCCTTCCTCCTACTCGAAAAGGAGCAAAACAGTTGGAAACTGAGGTGGAAACCAGCCCTCATCTCCATCCCCGTCGCGCTCGCCGTCTCCCTGCCCTACCTGCGCGACATCTCGAACGTCAGCGACGTGCTGAAAGGCTTCGTCGGCGGCTGGCGCAATAACGACAGTCTCTACGGCCTGATCTACAACTACGCCGGACAAGATTTTGACCGTGGCACCGAGATCGTCACCTATCTCCTCGCCGCCGGACTCGTCGCCATCTGGTCCCTCCGCTGGGAACGCTCCAAATCAGCCCTCGCCGCCATCGTTCTATTACTGTTCCTCTCCGCCAACTGCTTCCCCTGGTATTTAGGGTGGTTCCTGCCGCTGTTAGCGATTCGCCCCAACGCTGCCCTCCTCCTCTGGACCGGCCTAGTCCCCCTCGCCTACAACATCCTCATCCCCTACGGAGTGCTAGGCGACTGGCAAGAGTTAGAGGGGTTCCGGGCTTTGGAGTATTGGCCTGTTTATGGCCTACTAGTTATTGGTATCTACATGGAATATCGCGACAAGGCTCAGGCCCAACCGAAGCCGGGCGGAACAGCTCAAGCGGTTCCGGACTTTGCACCAGGGCACCCAGATTTCTGGCCAACCGCGTATGCACAGAAGCCTGAGTTCTTCGAAGCTTCACGTGAACTCCAGTCGACTCTGAACACTGCGATCACCCAACCGGTGAGCGGTAAGCCTGCCTACCTTCAATTGCAGTTCACGATGATCGCCGCCAATTCCTTTGGGGCTGTGATAACGCTCGTATCGAACGGCTACGGCCACGACGCTGTCCGGGTCGCTCGAAGTATGTTTGAGACCGGAGTCAATTCGAGCTATCTACGACAACACCCAGAGGAAGTCCAGGATTTCTTCGACTTCCTCTTTATTTCCATAACGAGACATGAGGAACGTCTGGATGTTGATCAGAGAACACTATTCCGCGCGCTGGAGAAAGAGGACTTGGAACGGTTGCAGGAACGGGAGTCGAGCATCATATCTCGTTTCACCAACAGCAAGGGTCGCCTCCAAGAACATTGGACGAATAAGAAGATCCGCGAGCGGGCCACTGAAGTCGACATGGGGGAACTATACAACTCGTTTTATGCGGATGCGTCTAGCGTTCATCATGGGGACATAAGCGGGATTGTGGCGCAGTTGAGATCAGATCAGCGTCATATCGTGCTTTCCCCATCTACAGATGGTCTACTTCACGTCTTACCAATAGCCCACCACACGGTAATCACAACGATGGATAACCTCAACTCGGTGGCGAATCTAGGCCTCGATGCGCAAATAGAAGAAGCCCACCAACGTTTCAACGCCGTCTGGCAACCAGAGGAAGCCCGATCTCACGCAACAGAGCCGCGCCCGTGAGGGTGCGACCACGGAAGCATCCCAACGCAACCGTGAGAGACTGTGTGAAAACAGAACGAGAAAAAGGTTGCAACGGAACGGGTCGCGGGTTACCAAAGATGCATGGCACGCTTTCAGGATTACGCCCCGGACCAAGCCTGGTTGTTGCCGCCGCGCATCAGTGATGAGTTAGGCGAAGAGCATCTGGCGTGCTTTCTGCATGAAGCGGTCGAGCGGATGGATCTGAGTCGGTTTGAAGCGGCGTATTCCGACGACGGGCGGCCCGCCTATCCGCCGGAGTTGATGCTGAAGGTTTGGCTTTACGCTTACGCGCTGGGCGTGACGTCGACGCGCAAACTTGAGCAACGCATCCGCGAAGACCTCGGCTTCCGTTTTCTCGCGGGAAGTCTGAAGCCCGACCACTGGACCCTCAACGAGTTCCGCCGCCGCCACGGTCGCGCGCTCAACGATGTTTTTACGCAAGTGGTCGAGACCGCGAGAGGCCTTGGTCTGGGACGGCTGGGGCGGGTCGCGATCGACTCGACGCGCATCGAAGCCGAGGCTTCGCCGGACCGCAGCGACACCGTCGAGCAACTACGTCGCGAGCGGGCTCGCATTCGGCAACGAATCAGGCGTTGGCAACAACAATGCGATCGCGATGAAGAGCCCACCGGTGGCACGGCGGCTCCTGCGGATTGGCGACGGCGACTCAAGGAGATACCGCAGCAGTTGAAACAGCTCCGCAAGTCGGGACAGAAGCGCAGTTCGCGCCGTGATCCCGATAGTCGTTATCTGCGTCGGCGCGGCGGCTTCTGTTTGGGATACAGCGGCGAGATCGCGGTCTCCGACGATCACTTCATCGTGGCGCAACGGGTGCACCAGGCGGCGAACGATAACCGGTCGTTGGCGGCCATGACCGCAGCGGTGCGACAGGAGTGCGGGGAGTATCCGACAGCGGTGTTGGCCGACTGCGGTTACCACACGACCGAAGAGATTGCGGCGGTGGAAGGACAAGGCGTCGAGACTTATGTTCCCGACAAGTGCTTGGCGAGAGAGTTGGCGAACGGCAAGCCAGCCGGGCCGATGAGTAAGCGGCAACAGCGCCGCAGTCCGGGGCTACACGAACGACGCAAACGGCTGCGTGGACCAACCGGACGCACCGCGATGTCGCGTCGCAAGGCGTTAGTCGAGTCGGTGTTTGGAGTCTTGAAACAGCAACGCGGCATGCGCCGGTTTCGGCGGCGCGGCCTCGCGGCGGTGAGCGTCGAATGGACTCTCGCCACCACAGCTTACAACCTGACCCGCCTTTATAACCGCCGCCAAGCGGCGACGAGTTAACTCCGGGGCTGTCGCCCCGGTTTCTTGCACCGCTTTTCCCACTGGCCATCCCGCTCTTCCCACTTTTCCCTTGATGCCTTCCCCTCTACCTCACTTCGCGGATGAGTTTTCACACAGACTCTCACGGTTGCGGCTCTGTTGCGCTAGCCTAACCGCAGTTGAACTTTCCCAAAGGGCCCGATCGTCCCGGTACGGAACCTTGGGCCTACTTCCTCACATTTGCCTGCTACGGCGAACGGCTTCACGGCGACCAACGCGGCTCGGTCGATCCCAACCACAACGGCTGGCGCACGCCTTATATCGCTATCAATCCGAATCGTCTGCAATCCGAACAGCGGCGCATGCGCTGCAACCCGGCTCAGATGTCCGCCGATTCCCGCGACATCGTACTAGCCGCGATCCGATCAGTCGCACAACACGAATCCTGGACACTCCATGCCGCACACGTTCGGGCCACGCACGTCCACGCAGCCGTCACCACCAGCATCAAGCCCGAGACCGTCGTAGGCAGACTGAAGGCGTACTCCAGCCGGGCACTCAATCAAGCGTCCGGCAAGCGAACCAAACGATGGAGCCGACACGGCAGCACCGTCTGGCTCTGGGACGCTCATCAGCTTGCCCGTGCCGTTCAATACGTCGTCCACGGCCAAGGCCCCACGATGTCCTGCTACCCAAAAGAGGTCATCTGAACACCCGCAACGGGGCCGTGATCGTCAGGTTGCGACAAGCCCCAATTAGGCCGACCCCGCAAGCCCCCACTGCCCTAGAACTTGTGATGAATCTCGTTACTGTTCCTGCAATGCCCGCTCGGTAGCAGCGGCGTGACGCAGACTTTCGCGTAGACCTCATCCGTAGGTCTAAAAAATCCGTCTTCATCCAGAATGTCGTCTGCAAGTGTCACAGTTCGTGAGCGGTTAATGTGAACGTTGGGCGAGTGCACATAGGTACTAGTCGCAAATGTGAACAAGTAATCGTCCGGGTCTGGACTATCCGCTCCCCACAACTGAATGGCCTCTTTGTACCGGAGACCAACCATATTGCGCTCAACTGCGGACTGATGAAGTCTATAGGTAACCTTCAGCGTTGCTGTTTTCTTGGCATGGTCGTGTTTGACCAACTTAAGAACTGGTGTATGAACTGTTGCCATGATTAACTCCTTTGGTTTTCGCTTCCTTTGGCGGAACATGTAACGATACAGATATTACGATAGAAATCACGAATCAGGAAGCAAATTCTAGAATCTAGTAGCAATAGGTACTCCGTTGACAGAATCTCAAGGTCGTTCTGGTGGCACATTCTGATAATAAGCCGGTCAATTGTTGCAGTGTTAACCACAACTGATCTAGAGTCCTCACCCCGCAGAATCAACCACTTACACCCCGCTCACCCCGAATAGTTTGGACCCGTCTGCTACACCTAGGGCTAGAAGAGCGCTGGCTAGGCGAGGCACGGTCAGCGGCCCAAGTATGCATGTAACAAAAATATCGGGTACGTCGCCAAAACCAAACGAGCGATAGCGAACGGGCAAAGTCAAGTCCCTAGAACCGGTCCCATTACACTTCCCGTTCCCCGCGTAGAAGGGAACTCTAACCAGTCGTTTCGGCGGCGTTTTTGTCTCAGAGGCAGAAGCATCCGCCGGGCGACGGTGCGTCAACACCGAGGACAGTCAAGTGGAGTGCACCCCATGGCTCAAGTCGACCACCGGCTCGCGAAGCGGCCAAACTCGCACGTGCGCAACGACCAACGCGACCGCCGTTCTGGGCTTTCCCCCGTTAATCTACTGCCCGATAAACCATGCCAGTGCCGTCACGTTCTGGACGAACCTCGGCGAATTAATCACCTTTTCAAGCGGCAGGAGCGATCCTTTGAAAATGTCCACCTGGTCGTTCTCCCCAATCTGGTAAGTCTTGTCGCCGATCCGGACGGTCATGTCACCCGCAGCCCAAACCGAAACCACGCGGTCCGCTTTCCCGATATAACCGTCCTCGGCCCACGCACCGCGCTCGTCCAGCGACTCGATGATGGACTCGACCGTTGCGTCCGTCACCGCTCCTCGCTCCCTGCCCTGCCATGGCGAGAGTCCGGTCAGTTTCTCTGGCCTGCGGATGGACGCCGGGTCGGAGTCTGCCAGCCGCTTGTACTCGGCCTCAATCGACGCGAGTTCGCGGCCACTCGTTAACACCCCGTAGTGCGTGATGACTGACTCGTCGCTGTAACTCACCTGGTATCCATCCGGCCGTCTTGAGGGCTCTCCCGGCAGCCGCAGCTGCATCCCCTTGGTGATGTAGAGCGGTCGGTTAGTTCTTAGCTCATAGAATCGTGCCAACACCGGACTCCCCTGTCCGGCCGCTCTCTGGTAGATCTCCGAATCACTCTCGGGAAGAATCGAGTCCTGCAAATACTTCACAGCCCTCGGTATCGGCTCAAGATATTTGCGGTCACCCGTCTCGCGGTAGAGAACAAACAGAGTCTGCATGATCCCCTGAGACTCTCCCCCGGTCACCGAAGGAGGTTCAAATAGCCGTGCCCATGCCGGATGCATGTCCAAGTCATACTGCTGAGCCCAGGCAGGCTGTGGGTCAGGCATTTGCGCCCGCAGAATGAACTCACCGCCACGCTCGGCCGCCGCTAGGTACTTCGGCTCGTCATAGATCCTCGCCGCCTCAAGAAACATGTCAATGACGTCGGAAACAGTGTTGTCGTTGAAGGTGTAGTAGCCACGGAAGTCCACCCCCGGCCACTCCCACTGCCAGCTAACGGGGTAGCTCGCCTTCTTGACCGGGTGCTTCGTGGGGTCGGACGGCCCGGTAAATCTCTGGGGCCACGCTCCGTTCGGATATTGCACCTCGACCAACTTCTGCAGAGCATAGCTCGCCGCTTCGTGAAGCGCCTCATCCTTGAAATCGAGTTCGCGGTCCACTCGCATGAGAAGTCGTACCGCCGCCTGACTGTTGTTGTCATCCAGCACGGAAAGGTTGACGTCGGCCCCACAGTTCTTGTCGGCCCGATACGCATACTCGGAGCGTTTGGCCGCATCGAACTCGATGATGTAAGTCCATCCGCCAGAGCAGAACTGCCCCCGGACCAGCGCCCGGGCAGCGTCTGTCGCGGCATCGAGATAATACTTGTCCGCTGTAGCCTCCCAGGCGTCCAAGAACGCCATGCCCACCGACGGCGTCCCATCGCGCTGGACCGATGCCTGGGACCGCCCTTGTGCGTGTTCTGACCGCCCGTAACTCAGATCGGTCGCGTAACTAAAGTGGTAACCGCCTTCGGTAGAGACCTGCTGACGGTAAAACCCAACCGCTTTCTTCAGGGCATCACGGGCATCGGTTTGGAGATCCGCCGCTGGGGCAAGAGATACGGCAAGAGCAAGGGCAATAGCGATTCGGAAGGTCATGCTGCGACGAGTATACTGCCCGACGGCCGTCGATGACGGGGACATCATTCTCCCCGAGTTCGGTGGCGTAAATAGAGTAGCGACCCCACCGCACGTCGCAACAGCGCGCGTGATTGCGGGTGGGCAGCTCACACTCTTCCGCCAAGCGGCCCAGCGCCGCGCAAGCGGCCGTGAGACAATACGCGGCGATGGGGCACGTTCATAAAGTCGGAAGGCTCGCGTCCGTCGCCTGCTCCATTCTGGTGGCCCTCGCCTTCGTTTTGCCGTCAACCATGACCGGGCGAGGTGCGGGAATGGCGGACGGTGTGATTGCCGCCGGGTACTTCTTGCTTCCAATGGCTGGGGCGGCAATCGTCGCCATGAGTATGGCCATTTGGGGTGGTATGGAAGCCACTCGGGCGAAGCAGAAGTTCGAACCGGTCATCTTCGCCCCAATGATCATTGTGCTCAGTGGAGTCGCGATGCTATTTGTCGTGGACGCGCTACGCGATTCATTCAACTGACGGAATAGACCGAGCCCTTATCTCGTAACGAGTCGATGAGACTACCCCAGCACATCACGGAGATTGAGCGACCCGATCCGTCGTTGATGAACTACTACCTGATCTCCTCATTCCTGGGTGGCCCGGCGTTTCCGATACTGATGTTGCTGGGCTACTTCCGGTTCCGCACTCTGCGCTATCGCTTCGATGACGAAGGCATCTCAATGAGCTGGGGAATTCTCCATCGTCAGGAGATCCACCTCACCTACGCTCGAATCCAAGACATTCACCTCACCAGCAACATCGTTGAGCGTTGGCTGGGGTTGGCGAAGGTGCAGATCCAGACCGCAAGCGGTAGCTCCAAGGCCGAGATGACGGTCGAAGGCGTCACCAACTTCCTAGAAGTTCGCGATTTTCTCTACAGCCGGATGCGTGGTGCCGGGATACGGCCTGGGGGGAATTCTGTATCGAGCGATCCTGCGCCAACCAGCGACTCCGCTGAACTCGCTGAGCTTCTTAGAAACACTGCGACGGAGCTCCGTGCTATTCGCAGAGCACTAGAGGCACGTCGAGACGGTGCCGAGGACGGGCCTAAACCTTGAGTGCCGTTGAGCAAATTCTCGCGCAAACATTCAAGACCCCGCCCGAGCCGGATCCGCCAACGGGCGCCGCTAATTCACTGCGTGTCTTCCGCGCGTCCAAAAGCTATTTTCATTACCGCCTCCTCATCTGGGTTTTCCGTCAAATCGGCGCCGTGCTCGCTATCTTGGCCTTCTTATATTTCGACGCAAATTACGACATCCGCGACTTCCTCGGCGGCACATCCGAATACACGCTGGTACTCATTAGAATCGGCGAGAAGTTCGCCATCGTCGGTCTAGTTGTCCAGTTGCCGGTAACCTTCTTTCTGACTCAACTCGATTACCGCTACCGCTGGTACATGACGACGGACCGCAGCCTACGCATCCGCGAAGGCGTCGCCAACGTTCGTGAGCAGACGATGATGTTCTCTAACGTACAGAATGTCGCGATTCGGCAAGGCCCGCTGCAGCGATTGTTCGGGATCTCCGACCTAGAGGTCCGGAGCGCGGGTGGGGGAGGGGCATCCGAGAAAACGCATGACAACTCCGGGCAGAAGGAAGACATGCACCTCGGCTACTTCCGCGGAGTTTCCAACGCCGCTGAAATCCGTGATCTGATTCTCGATTACCTACGCCGTGCGAAAGGCCCTGGTCTCGGCGACCCGGCAGAGGTCTCCCCGACGACAACCGAAGACGATACCGTTGCTGCGGGACGACTGCTGCTCGACGAGGCAAAAGCTCTACGACGCGCCCTCAACTAGACCTGCAAGCGAGTAGCGACCAGCAGCCCTACCCCGACGATGAGTCCAACAGTCAGAATGATTCCGCCGACTAGCCGTTCTTTGTACTGATGGAACCACATGTAGACGCCTGTCGCGCCAAGTAGAAGCAGAGCCAACGACGAGAATGCGACGAACGCGCCCCACCAATGCGTCACGCCCTGCTCGCGGTAGAAGCCTGCCATGTGATGCAGCTGCGAGAGCATGCCCACGAAGCCCGCTACGCTAGTTTGCACCTTCAGTCCTGTCTCGTGAACCGAGTAGCTCACCGCATAGACAGTACCTGGGTGGGCAATGCTAAAGCTGAACCCATGATCATCCTGCTGCACGTATTGCAGTTCACCCCACATTCCGTCCTGCATCAACCGCTGCGCGACTGCACGCGGATTCGACAGATGCCTGGAGTCGACGACAACGACGGACTCGGTCACAGTCGATTCATTCGAGAACCAGTCCTGATGAGACATCTCGATCCCGCTCACCGAGTACATCAGCAAGATCGAAAAACACGAGGCCTGAACGCCCAAGGACATGGGTAACAGAATTACCCAACCACATAGGTAACAGTTTAGGGGGTTGATACAGGGGAAGAGCGGGTCTTCCCGTTAGCTGTTCTTGGACGGCGGCGGGAGCCCGGAGGGCGACCGGAGCCGTCCAAGAATGACGCCTTCCAGCGGCCTCGGCCACGGTTGTCACGTTTGGCTTTTGGGTCGTTGACTTGCCTCGCATCGAGCCATGCCAGCGGTATCGGACCGAACCAGACCCGCCAGCCGTCTTCGATTTCCTCCACCCCGACGGTTTCGCCAGCCAGTACCTCGCCCAGAAACACCCATCCGAAGCGCCAGCTGATATTGCCGTGTAGGTCTACCTTGCGTCTCAGAAATCCTGTCGGATACTCAATCTCCGGCAATCGTTCGGGAAACCTCCGCAACGAAGGTTCGTACACACTCGCAGGCGTTGCCATCGCCAGCGCTTCATGCGGACGCTGCTCGTTATACATCTGCCGAAAGCGGTCGAACGCCTGCTGCTGCGCCCTCGCGGATCGTGCCGGAGGCTGCGCGGTCTCTTGCTTCAAGGTCCGATGCATACGCTCGTGCATGATGCCCAACCGCAACCACCACACGCTCAACCGCGAGAGTCCCCCGATCCCGGTTGAAGCGAACGGCGAACCGTTGTCTGAAAGGATGCGCGCCGGTAAACCGTACTCGCGGAAGCTCGCTTCCAGCAACGGGCGGATGAACTTACCGCCGGTCTGATCGACCGCTTGGCAACGCAGCAGATACCGTGTATGGGTGTCGGAAAGCGTCAGCGGATCGCAGCGTTGGCCATCGCCAGTCCGAAACCAGCCCTTGAAGTCGATGGCCCAAACTTGATTCGCGGCGCGTGGTTGGGTGAGCTCGCTGGACGGTGTGGCACGACGCCGTCGCTTGTGGGGCCGGGTCAGTCCGAAGCGTTGAAGAATGCTTCCAATCGAGGAGGTCGAGGGCCAGCGGCGTTCGCGATGCTCGCGTTCGAGCCAGGCCTTGAGCTTGCGCTCGCCCCAACTCGGATACCGCGCACGCGCTTCGAGAATCCCTCCAAGCGTCTCTTCATCAACGGCGTTGGGCTGATGCAGCGGCTTGCGCGAGCGGTCCGCTAATCCGGCTAACCCGTGCAGCAGAAACTGCTCGTACCACTTGTAGCCGGTCTTACGGCTCACGCCGTAGCGCCGACAGATCTCGGCTCGCGAGCGTTCACCGGCTGCGAACTCCTCGACCAGTAACAGTCTTTCATCCTGCACACATGTCTCCTTCCAGCCCACGAAAATCCCTCCTTCGAAAGAGTGATTCTCGCCGATCTGTTACCCATGTGCTTGGGGTGTTCTGTTACCTATGTCTCTGGGTCGTACCGGCCCCCAACAGCAGGTGGACGTTGCGTAAGAGTGGATACATCTCGGTTTAGCGAAGCAGCCAATAAAGAAGGCCGAACGTCCCGTTGCCAGCCACGAAGGCAATCCGAGCCCACACAAAGCGCGGTCGAGTCGAGAGCCAAAGGGTGAGCCCCGACAGTGCCATGAACCCGAGCGACCAAAGACCCACCTCGTTGTATATCGCCCAGGCCAGAGTGAGGAAGCGAGGCGACGCATACATCATCCGGCTGCCGTGCATTCCTGTCACGAAGCTGACCATCCCGACCTGCGCCCGTACGATCTTGAGTTGCCCCGTTTCCTCAAGGACCGTCACGGTACGGACTCCATTAACTGTACAGACCGGGCGGAAGGGTAACAGGTTAGACCGGGCGGATAGGTAACACCATGGCGAGATGCCATGGAAGGAGACCTATCCGATGGAAGAACGCAAGAGATTCATTGAAGACTGGCTGCGAGCGGGGGCGGCGACGAACGTGGCGGCGCTGTGTCGACTCTACGGGATCAGCCGCAGGACCGGATACAAGTGGTTAGAACGCTTCCGTCAAGGCGGTTGGCCAGAGCTGGAAGACCGCTCGCACGCGGCACACCGTCAGCCCGGTCGGATACCCGAGTCGGTCGAGCGACGAGTGATAGAAGCGCGTCGGCAGCATCCGAGTTGGGGGCCGAAGAAGCTCAGGGCCTGGCTGGAGTCGAAAGAGTCACAGACAAGCTGGCCAGCGGCGTCGACGATCGGCGACGCGCTGAAGCGAGCCGGACTCGTTCGCGGGCGCAAGCGGATGCGGCGACTGGCCGAAGCGGCACCCAGTCCGTTGCGCGAACCCGAAGCGCCCAACGACCTCTGGACGATCGACTACAAGGGGCAGTTTCGCACCGGCGACGGCGTGCTGTGTTATCCGCTAACGGTCGTCGACGGATATAGTCGTTTCCTGCTCAACTGCACCGCACACGTGGGCACATCCTACGCCGAGGCCCGCCGAGGCTTGGAGCGGTTGTTTCTGGAGCGCGGGCTGCCACGAAGGATACGCTCAGACAACGGTTCGCCGTTCGCCTCCATCGGCACCGGACGCTTGAGCCGGTTGAACGTCTGGTGGCTGAAGCTGGGCATTGCGGTGGAGCGCATCGAGCCGGGCAAGCCGCAGCAGAACGGTCGCCACGAGCGGCTACACCGCACGCTCAAAGCCGAGACAGTGAGACCTCCGGCTGGCGATCGTCGCCGACAGCAGCGCCGCTTCGACCTCTTTCGTCATGAATACAACCAAGAACGTCCGCATGAAGCGTTGAGACAGCGGCCCCCGGCGGCGTTCTATGCACCAGCAACACGCGCCTATCCCAGCGAGCTTGCTGATCTGGATTACCCGGGGCACTGGGAGCGCCGACGAGTGCGCCACGACGGACGCATCAAGTTCCTCGGCGAGAAGTACTTCCTGAGTGAAGCGTTGGCTCGCGAGTTGGTCGGGCTAGTCGAAGTGGACGAAGCCATTTGGCAGATCTGGTTCGGTCCGGTGGAACTCGCCTTGTTCGACGCCGCCAACCGCGTACTGTGGCCGCTCGGCTCGGCAGTCAGTGGCCCCCGCGGGGGCCACTGACCACCGCCTATACTGTTACCCATCCGTCCGGTTTAGAGTGTTACCTATCAGACCGGTCGTTCATTAACCGTGTAAAAACTAACGGTCAAATTTTGATCTTTGTCGCGACCGATCGAGTATTCGGCGGCGGGTCCCGTCAATGGCATATCCAAGTAGGCATAGACGAGGTCCGCCACTTCCTTGTCGCCGAGGTTGATGGGAGCCTCGAACCTTACGTACTGCTCAGTCGTCGGTGGGGACTGGCGTTCGGACCAGGCGGGCAATGCGGAGTCCATTAGGCCCGACAAACCGTACACCATCAGCGCCGTGAAGGTGAACAGCCCGGCATACATGTGGACTCTCTTCAACAGCGGTAGTAGCACAGGAGAATGCTACCACTGCAGCCGAATCGGTTCGATCGGGGCCGCACGACTGCCACAGTGGTTAGCGGTGTAGCCTGAGTGCTCTTATTCCGTTAAGCTATTGGGCTAGATTCGAGATGGGGTTTCTATCATGGTTTCTTGGTCGGCGCCCTCCTCCTCCGCCGGAGGAAGAGGGTCCAGAGCAACCAGCCCCAAGACCGGTGAATATCGAGTGGCGGGACAGCGCTGGGCGCAATGTTGTTCACGAGACGACGATGGTCATGGACGAGGCGGGGAAAATGATTGCTATCGTCCCCCAACGTCCGCCGAGTGAGCTGGTCCAAGTTCGCGAGAAGAGTTCACCGTATCCGGCTGAAATTCTCTCGACGAGACCAGTAGTCAGCGGCTTCGAGCTGAAGATGGACTATCTGTGGGAAGGCCGTCGACGTGAGAAACGACTGCCTGTGGAAGGCCCCGCCTTCCTCGAACACGAGGGCTTAGGTGCGCTGCCCGTGGAGGTGCTCAATGTCTCTCCTGGCGGCATTCAGATCTTTTCAGAGGTGGAGTTGAAAGAGGGCATCTCAGCTCGAATTAGAGGCAGCGGAGTAGAACGCATCAGCCTCGTTCGCTACTGCGCCAAGGTTGCCGGCGGCTATCGAGTGGGTCTCCAGTTCTTTGGCGACGACCATACCGACAGAAATTGATCTTCAGTAGCGCCGACAGCCACTCAGGCCCTCCACCGATCTGTCCGATCGAGGTGCAACTGCTCGTCCGGACTGGGCCGTCAAAACGATATCATCTACTTCAATGAGCAAATTGCAAGGGAAAATCGCACTCGTGACTGGCGCTGGACGCGGCATCGGGCGAGCCATCGCCGAAGCGTACGCCCGAGAGGGTGGGAAAGTTGCCGTCACGGCACGGACCTTATCGGAGCTGGATGATCTCGTCACAAAGATCAAAGCATCCGGAGGCCAGGCGACCGCGTTTCAGGCCGACCTAGCCGACCGGACCTCGATCCCCACGCTTGTCGAGCAGGTCGTCGCTAGCCTGGGGCCGATAGATATCTTGGTCAATAATGCCGGTCTCGGTAGTAGTTCGAACCCGAAAGCAGTCATCGACTTCGATGACGACTTCTGGGATCAAAGCATCGCAATCAACATGACCGCGCCTTACCTTCTCTCGAAGGCCGTGCTGCCCTCGATGGTCGAGCGTGGCTGGGGACGCGTCATCACTGTCGCTTCCATCAACTCCCGACTGCACTCGTTCCACGGTGCCGCCTACGCTGCCACCAAACACGGCGTACTCGGATTCATGCGAACCCTGGCCGCCGAGACGGCCAAGCAGGGTATTACCGCCAACTGCATCTGCCCAGGGCCTGTGGAAACGATCATGAACACCAAGCGCATTGAATATGACGCCAAGCGTCTGGGGCGCACCTTCGAGGAGCAAGAAGCTGGCATGACGCCGATCGGCGGGCGCCTCGTCCCCGACGATATCGCTCCTATGGCGGTCTATCTTGCCAGCGATGACGCCCGTATGGTTACCGGCCAGGCGTATAACGTCTGCGGTGGCATCTCCATGGCTTAGACCGCTGATGACCGGAAGGAAACTTTGAGCTAGGTTCTCCGCTTATCATCGACTATCTTTACGGGGAAGCAGTTTTCTGACATCGGTTCGGCGAGCTGTTGATCCTAGATATGAATCGGGTGTCCCGTCGTGAAGAAACTGCGCTACGTTCTGGCTGCGGCCCTATTATTCGGGTTGCTGTGCAGTTCGGGAAGTCTCGCCCAAGAGGGCTCTACACCTCTGGGTGACTCTGCGATGTCCTCAGAAGCCAAACAGTCCGAGACTGTAGCGGAAGAAGGGGAAGCCCGAGTCCGACAGATAGTGACCTGGGTTGGGAGCCACAAAGGCCGCTTGGTTACGGCGTTCGTCTTGATCTGCCACACCTTAGGGTTTCTGACGTCGATCCGTGCCGTCTTGGAAACCCGCACGGCCCAGGGCGCGACTGCCTGGGTCATCGCTCTCAACACGTTTCCTTATGTGAGTCTCCCCGCCTACTGGGTTCTCGGGCGCACCAACTTCAACGGCTACGTCGTCCAGCGTCAGGCCGCTGTCGCGGGTGCCGTGCCGTTGGCTGACGCGTACCTGCAGAGATTGAAGGACGACGGACTCATCGCCTATCCCGAACGTGATGGCCCACTGCTGGTCGAGCGGATTGCCCTGCTACCGATTACGAGAAGGAATGAGGTTGATTTGCTCGTCGATGCTCGCGCTACTTACGATTCGATCTTCGAGGGTATCGCCTCTGCCGAGGACTACGTCCTCGTTGAGTACTACATCATCCAGGACGACGGTATCGGCAACGAGTTGCGGGAACTGCTGCAACGCAAGGCCCGCGAAGGAGTTACTGTTCACTTGGTCTATGACGAAGTGGGGAGTAGCAAGTTGTCGGCGAAGTATATCGGCGAAGCTCGCGCTGCTGGCATTGAAATCTTTCCCTTCAACACGCGCCAGGGAGAGTCGAATCGCTGGCAGATCAATTTCCGTAATCATCGAAAAATTGTGGTCGTAGATGGTAAGACGGCGTGGGTGGGGGGCATCAACATCGGCGATGAGCACCTTGGCCTCAACCCGGATATCGGTGCCTGGCGTGACACGCATGTACGTCTGACGGGTCCGGCCGTGCACGCCGTACAGGTGGCGTTTTTGGAGGACTGGATGTGGGCGACGGGCACCGAGCTTCGGAACTTGAACTGGGTGCTTTTGCCAGCGGCGTCGGGCGGGGATGCGAATGTCATTTCAGTTGCGACGGGGCCAGCGGACGAGGTCGAGACAAGTACTCTATTCTTTCTAAGCGCGATCAATCGAGCCACGGAGCGTGTGTGGATCGCGACGCCATACTTCGTTCCCGATGAGCAGTTTCTGAGCGCTTTGAAAATCGCGGCACTCCGTGGCTGTGATGTTCGCATCATCGTCCCAGACAGCAATGACAACCAGTTGGTGCATTTCGCAACATGGGCATTGATCGATCGATTGAAGGGCACCGGAATCCAGTTCTATCGCTACGAGGCTGCGTTCATGCATCAGAAGGTGATGTTGATTGATGACCACATCGCTACCGTCGGCACCGCTAACTTCGACAATCGGAGTTTCCGGCTGAACTTCGAAATCAACATCGCAGTCGATGACGAAGAGTTCGCTGGCAAGGTCGCGGCCATGTTGGAGTCCGACCTCAGCCACTCACGTGCCGTCGGACCTGGGGAGCTGGAAGGCCTCAGTTTCTGGCGGCAATTGGCGATGCGCAGCGCGCTCCTGACCGCACCCATACTCTAGGATTCGTCCCTGAAGTGCCCCTCATTTTCTGTACTTGTCCTGAAGTGACCGGCTATAGGCTCGTTTTGTCCACGAATGTCCGTGGATGTCCGCCGTTGTCCCGGGGGAATAGGTCTAAGTTGGAGAGGATATTGGGCTAGGCCCTGTTGGCGGGCGTCTTGGCGGACATTTCTGGACACGAGACATAGGCGAATAGGGCGGTGCGCTGATTCTGTTTGAGTCGGTCGTATGGCTGTGAGATTGGCATTGGGGATGCTTCCTACAGCCGGGGTGGTCTCAAGGAATCGATGCAAGACTTCACCGAGAACGAGGAGTGGATACGTATCGTGCCGGTGATCGCTGACTTCGAGCTGAGGTGAGACTAGCTGGCGCTAGCGAAGCAGCGCCAACTTCCGAATTGGCAGCGTCGTATTCGGGTTCAGTGTCATGTTGATCGACGCGTTCCCCCCTAGGATCAGACTGTCAACCAAAATCTGACCGACGACTCTTGTCGTGCTGCCAGGATTCCCGCGCAATTCAAGTGTTTGATACGCTGTACTGCCCGCCAAGTCGCTCTTGTTGGGCAAGAAGGAGTTGGTGAAGTACATCGTGCCAGCGATCGTCAATCCACCACCACCCTGGAAATTGTGCTCCATCTCCCATGTGGTGGAGCGGTCGTTCATGAAGACGACGCCGTAGTGCGGAAAGGCTACGGGTGGCCCCTGGAAACAGTTACCTGTGCATGAGACAGGCTCCCCGGCCCCTGAGAGAATCTGGCTGTACGAGTTCCCTTTGTATTGCCCCGCGTTCGCAGCGAACGTGATGTCGTCATTGGCATTGCCTGGCTTGTTGTAAATCAAGACGCCGCAGACGAAGTCGGCAATCGGCCCACATGGTCGCGCCATGTGAACGATACCGTTCGCATCGATGTGAAACCCGCCGCCGTTCATGTAGTAGAGGCCTGGCATGAAGAGCGCCATCTCGTTCTTGATCGTGAGGCCTCCAACATATTCGCCAGGATAGTAAAGGGTGCAGAATTGCCCTACTGGAAGTTGGCAGCCGTTAACCGCACCGACACCGCCTCCGGGGATACTCGGATTGGGAGCAAAGTCTGGCGGCCCCGGGTTCGCAGGGTCGTTGGGCATCGGGATCGCCAGCGGATCATCGATCGGCAACGTTTTGATATAACTGTCAACGGGCAGGAGCGTTGAACGACCGGTCTGATAGGTAACACTCTAAACCGGACGGATGGGTAACAGTATAGGCGGTGGTCAGTGGCCCCCGCGGGGGCCACTGACTGCCGAGCCGAGCGGCCACAGTACGCGGTTGGCGGCGTCGAACAAGGCGAGTTCCACCGGACCGAACCAGATCTGCCAAATGGCTTCGTCCACTTCGACTAGCCCGACCAACTCGCGAGCCAACGCTTCACTCAGGAAGTACTTCTCGCCGAGGAACTTGATGCGTCCGTCGTGGCGCACTCGTCGGCGCTCCCAGTGCCCCGGGTAATCCAGATCAGCAAGCTCGCTGGGATAGGCGCGTGTTGCTGGTGCATAGAACGCCGCCGGGGGCCGCTGTCTCAACGCTTCATGCGGACGTTCTTGGTTGTATTCATGACGAAAGAGGTCGAAGCGGCGCTGCTGTCGGCGACGATCGCCAGCCGGAGGTCTCACTGTCTCGGCTTTGAGCGTGCGGTGTAGCCGCTCGTGGCGACCGTTCTGCTGCGGCTTGCCCGGCTCGATGCGCTCCACCGCAATGCCCAGCTTCAGCCACCAGACGTTCAACCGGCTCAAGCGTCCGGTGCCGATGGAGGCGAACGGCGAACCGTTGTCTGAGCGTATCCTTCGTGGCAGCCCGCGCTCCAGAAACAACCGCTCCAAGCCTCGGCGGGCCTCGGCGTAGGATGTGCCCACGTGTGCGGTGCAGTTGAGCAGGAAACGACTATATCCGTCGACGACCGTTAGCGGATAACACAGCACGCCGTCGCCGGTGCGAAACTGCCCCTTGTAGTCGATCGTCCAGAGGTCGTTGGGCGCTTCGGGTTCGCGCAACGGACTGGGTGCCGCTTCGGCCAGTCGCCGCATCCGCTTGCGCCCGCGAACGAGTCCGGCTCGCTTCAGCGCGTCGCCGATCGTCGACGCCGCTGGCCAGCTTGTCTGTGACTCTTTCGACTCCAGCCAGGCCCTGAGCTTCTTCGGCCCCCAACTCGGATGCTGCCGACGCGCTTCTATCACTCGTCGCTCGACCGACTCGGGTATCCGACCGGGCTGACGGTGTGCCGCGTGCGAGCGGTCTTCCAGCTCTGGCCAACCGCCTTGACGGAAGCGTTCTAACCACTTGTATCCGGTCCTGCGGCTGATCCCGTAGAGTCGACACAGCGCCGCCACGTTCGTCGCCGCCCCCGCTCGCAGCCAGTCTTCAATGAATCTCTTGCGTTCTTCCATCGGATAGGTCTCCTTCCATGGCATCTCGCCATGGTGTTACCTATCCGCCCGGTCTAACCTGTTACCCTTCCGCCCGGTCTGTACAGCGTGCCACCGGGGTAACCGTTGGATACTTCGCTGAAGTTGAACGGACCGCCGTGGTTTCCGAATTCTCCTCCGCTGCCATCACAACTGAGGAAAGTGGTTGAATCTGGCCCCGCGCCACTCAAGTCGATAAAGTTAGACCCACCACCAACGCCTTTAACTACGTAGGAAGCGTTGTTCACGGAGTTGACCTGAATGCTCCGCGGTGGACCGCCACATATCGTGATCGACGGGCCACCATTAATCTCGAATGCCTCGTCGTCGTCCGGGTGCATGATCAAAATAGGCACCGGCGATAACTCAACTAAGATCGCCGCTACGCCGCGCACGCGAATCGTCGTAGCTTGAACGCCTATAAACTGGAGCAGTCCAGTCGTGAAGGGGCGTGAGATTACTACTTCTACCGCTATCGGGTTGGCAACGTCGTCGCTAAGATTTCCGACACCGGGAATGCTACTGGGGAACGTGACGCTAATGATGTCGTTGCTACCTGGGAGGCCAAAGTCGTGCTGGCGAGCGAAGTGACAGGGAGTGCGAAGATCGGTACCGCTCGCGTCACAAACGAACGGCGTTCCATCCATTAGGTTCGCTCCGGTGTTGGTCCGCGCGAAAATGCTGGTCATCGCGGCCTGCGCTGCCGCATCAGCGGCTGCCTGCGCAATCTGGCGATGGGTGTAGTAGAGCGCCGACTCCACCGCAATACCGACCGCGCCCAATAGGAAGATTCCAAGCGCCAGCAACAGAAGAATGATCGCCTGACCGCTACGTCTATCTCGCACGATTCCCCCTCCCACTAGAACGTGTCAATCCCTTCCGTTTGCGTGGCCATCGTCGTCGACATAGGCAACAGAATGAATGGCTGGTAGGCCAACTGTACCCGTACCTCATCGCCAGACTCAGTACCGTTCGGCCATCTCGTTGCGATGTTTACCTGAGAAGCGTCAATCTACGAACCTCCAGTGAAGTCGCGTACAATCGTCTCAATCTCGGTCGCGTTCGTCTGATACCCGACCGTGATTTCCGCGCCGTGTGTCGTCGAGTAACGAATTCCGACTCGCGACGCGTTGGCCAGCGTTGCGAAGAACAAGAGCAATAGACAGACTTCAATTAAGACCTGCCTTCTCGCGCTCCAACACCAGTATCATAGTTGCGCAGCGGCTGAGTGGCAAGGATAATATTCAGTCATTTTACGAGCGGAGTCTTACAGTTCACAGGCTAAGTTCGCGATATGAATACGTGCATGATTCACAACGTGGCTAGCCGTCTTGTTGCTGCTCCGCATGGAGTACTGAACGTAATATAAGTAATAGACATAACATAACTGTGGCCAGTGTACTAAGCCATATCACGGACTCGAAACGTCGCCGTCAGTCTGAAGCCCATGGCTGACCGCAGGGAGGTGTGACGGATCAGATCGGGTTCTAACTACGAACGATTCTGACGTGCCCCCAACAAAGTCAACCAAGTAGGATTGGAAGTTCTCCACGAGAAGAAGGAGAACAGGGATGAAGAACAGTCGATTCACGGAAGAGAAGATCATCGAGGCGCTGAAGCATCTGGAAGCGGGCCGGAAAGTCAGCGAGCTGAGCCGGGAGTACGCCGGTTGATCACTCTTCATCGCCCTTTGTCACCCACCTGCGCCTTCTGAATCGGCAACTTTCGGTATAAACTAACCGAGCTATAAACCTCTTCTGCTAGAGTGTCAGTGCCAATCACGGGAAGTTTCTAGTCCGCCAGAGGGGGGGGAGAATGAACGATCAGAACGGCGAGAGCGGTTCATCCGTGCGTCTCGCATGGCTCAAGGTTCTCGAGGTCGACGAACTCGATGAAGGACGCGTCAAGCCCGTCACTTGCGAGCACACGACTGTGTGCATGACGCACATCGGCGGCCAGTACACTGCTCTCGATAACAAGTGTCCCCACCAAGGAGGTCCCCTCGGCGAGGGCTCCATCGAAAACGGCCTACTGCGCTGTCCCTGGCACGGTTGGGACTTCGATCCCGTCAGCGGCAAACCCCCAGGTGGCTACGACGACGGCGTACGAACCTACCCAGTCGAAGAGCGTAAAGACGGTATTTATGTCGGATTCGCACTAGAAGCACCCCACCAACGAACCGTCTCTGACTTGATGGTCGAAACGATGGTTAATTGGGGGGTACATCACGTCTTCGGTATGGTCGGGCACTCGAATCTAGGTCTGGCCGATGGGCTCCGCATCCAGGAAGAAAACGGCAATCTGCGATTCATTGGCATCCGTCACGAGGGTGCCGCGGCCTTTGCGGCTTCGGCCTACGGCAAGTTGACCGGTCGCCCCGCAGCCTGCCTCACGATCGCCGGCCCCGGGGCAACGAACCTGCTCACCGGGCTTTGGGATGCCAACGTGGATCGCTCCCCCGTGCTCGCCCTGACCGGACAGGTCAATACGCAAGTGCTCGGCCCCGGCGCTTTCCAAGAAATCGATCTGCAAGCCGCCTACGGAAAAGTGGCCCAGTGGAGCCAGCCAGTGCTGCACAGCAGCAAGCACGCCGAGCTGATGAACTTGGCCTGCAAGACTGCCATTCTCAACCGCGGAGTCTCGCACCTGATCTTTCCCGACGAAGTGCAGAACCTGCCGGTTGGCGAGGAAGTGCAGGCGGGCAGCCCAGAAGGGCGAATCACACCGCGCGAGATCGCACCGCCGACCGACTCGTTGAAGCAGGCGCTGCGACTACTGCGGGAGGCCAAGAGGCCTACGATCATCGTTGGTCACGGCGCACGCTTCCATATGGGCCGTGTCATTGAGCTGGCCGAGCGCCTTCACGCGCCCGTGATCACGACCTTCAAAGGCAAGGGTCTGATCTCCGATTCGCACCCGCTTGCTGGCGGTGTTCTAGGCCGTAGCGGAACCCCAGTCGCCAGTTGGGTGATGAACGAGTCCGACCTTCTCGTGGTTTTTGGTGCCAGCTTCAGTAATCACACCGGTATCACGCCAAAGATACCGACGATACAGGTCGATTTCGACGCCATGACACTGGGCAAATTCCACGCCGTTGACGTCCCTGTTTGGGGCGAAATCGGGGTCACCGCCCAAGCGATGCTCGACGGTCTCGGCGAAAATGTTGCTGCAACCGACCAGCGCCCCGACGTGGCGAAACGCTGGGAGATTTGGCGCGCTGAGAAGAGGAGCCGCGAAGCCGACGACCGGGGCCGCGGCCTAAACTCCGCCTCGGTCTTTGCCGCGCTGACACGCGTTGTCCCAGCAAATGCCATCATCGCGGTCGACGTCGGCAACAACACTTACTCGTTCGGGCGCTATTTCGAATGCAAACGTCAGGCCGTCCTAATGTCCGGCTACCTCGGCTCGATCGGCTTCGCCTTCTCAGCCGGAATGGGAGCTTGGCTGGCCACTCAGGAAGATGACCCCCTCTTCAAAGACCGCCCGGTTGTCTCCATCTCGGGCGACGGCGGCTTCGGGCAATATATGGGCGAGGTGCTCACCGCTGTCAAGTACGGCATGAACGTCACTCACATTTTGCTCAATAACTGTGAGCTCGGAAAGATCTCGAAGGAGCAACGCTCAGGCGACTGGGACGTATGGCAAACCTCGTTACACAACCCAAGCTTCGCGGCCTACGCCGAGTTGTGCGGCGCGCTTGGCATCCTCGTCGAACGGAAGGAAGATCTGGACGACGCCGTCACACGAGCACTTGCTCATGACGGCCCTGCGTTGGTCGAAATCATGGCCGACGTGGAGTTGATCTAATGGCCTCTGAATGGAAACCCGTTGGGCAAACGGCCGCAAGTAATTTGGTCGAAGCCGACTGCAGATGCCGCCGTGGGCTAGATGGATGGCACCACGGCCGCACAATCGAGAGCTTCTGCAATATGTGACCTGTTCGTCGAACCAGTTCTGCAGCACGAACAGACAACAAGAAGGGGAAAAATCCATGGCAACCACCGACGTCAGCATCCCAGCCCAAAAGACCAAAGTCGCAACTTGGAGCGAACTCGAAGACCGCCGACCCGCCTACGGACTCGTTTCCACTGTTGATCTCGTCATCGTCCGCTACGGCGACGAAGTATCCGTGCTCTACGGCCGCTGCCTCCACCGCGGCGCGCTCATGTCTGACGCCTCCGTCCAGGGCGACAACCTCATCTGTGGGGTCCACGGCTGGGACTACCGCGTCGACACCGGCGTCAGCGCATACAACAACGCGGAAGCCCTCCACAAATTCGCTGCTTGGGTAGACTCCGAAGCCGACGCCGTCTATGTGGACGAGACCGAGGTTCGCGCTTGGGAGCAGGACCACCCTCAGCCCTATCAGCGTGACCAGTATCAAGGCCTCTACGCCGACGTCCACGGCACGCCCGACGAAGCTCAGAACCAATATATCCAGGCGCTGGCCCGAAACGGCCTCAAGGAATGGGGGCACCACGGGCAGGTCTCCGCGATGGGCGTGGCTCTGCCCTCGCTTCCCCAGTGGGACGACATCCAGATCATCACCGCCCAACTTGCCCGCAAGCCCCTGCTCGACGAAGTCCCTGTCGGCTGCGAGGTCGTCATCGGTCCCGAGGCCAAAAAGCCGCTGCGGCTTGAGATTCCGCTCTTCGTCAGCGACATGAGCTTCGGTGCGCTCAGCCGTGAAGCCAAGATTGCGCTCTCCAAGGGCGCGGAGCTCGCTGGCACGGGCATCTGTTCGGGAGAAGGCGGCATGTTGGCGGACGAACAGCAGGCCAACTCACGCTATTTCTATGAGCTGGCTTCGGCTCGCTTCGGCTGGAGTCTTGACAAGGTGGCGCGCTGCCAAGCCTTCCACTTCAAAGGCGGACAAGGTGCCAAGACCGGTACTGGTGGCCACCTTCCGGGCTCCAAGGTGAAAGGGGAAATCGCCAAGGTTCGCGGATTGAAGGAAGGCGAGCCAGCTATCAGCCCCTCGACCTTCCCGGATCTCGAGACGACCAAGGACTTCCGCCGCGTGGCCGACGAAGTGCGCGAGGTCACCGGTGGCGTGCCGATCGGCTTCAAGTTGTCGGCGCAGCACATCGAAGCCGACATCGACTTCGCTCTCGAGGTCGGCTGCGAGTACATCATCCTCGACGGCCGCGGAGGTGGCACCGGTGCCGCGCCGATCATCTTCAAAAACAACATCTCGGTGCCGACAATCGCGGCGCTCGCCCGAGCCCGCAAGCATCTCGATATGCGGGGCCGCAGCGATGTGACGCTTGTGGCCACGGGAGGCCTGCGCACCGAATCCGACTTCGTCAAGGCGCTCGCGCTGGGCGCGGACGCCATCGCCGTCTCCAACGCGGCTCTACAGGCGATTGGTTGCCTCGGCATGCGCGCCTGTCACACCAACAACTGCCCCGTCGGTATCGCCACGCAGAGGGAAGACCTCCGCGCCCGGTTAGTCATCGAAACGTCGGCGCAACAACTCAAGAATTACTTCGAAGCGACGACGGAGCTGATGATGATCTTGGCCCGCGCCTGCGGGCACGATCACCTGCGCAAGTTTAGTCAGGACGACCTGACAACCTGGAATCGCGACATCGCCTATCTGACAGGGATTCCCTATGCTGGGGTGGTCTCACTGTGATTGGGACGCAGGCCACCAACCAAACAATCGAAACCGCGCACCAGCCAACCCGAGCCCGGAGCGGAAGCTCCGGGTCCCAGTATGGGAAGCCCGTACCAAGCTCGGCCCACAGGCACCAGCGCCGCAGTTCTTCGCCTGCGATCAATACCCGAAGTGGCTCCCCGGAGCAGCCGCCCTGGAAAAGCTAACCGGAAGATCGCCTCTTCCACGGCGACATCACTCAAGCGCAACAGAGCCGCAGGCGTCGGACTGCGACCACGGCCGCAAGGGGCCCATCACCGGTTGCCCGAACAGATCAGCACCGACCACCCGGAGCCCAGGCGAGTGAGCACCGGGACTTCCACACCAAGTCGGCCTAGCCCTTAGACAAGAAACGGGGGAAATCAGAAAGTGGGCGTTGTCCTCTCTTTCGTCACCCGACAATCCTCACCCTCGTAATGGCTTAGTTTCCCGCAGCGGGTCAGACCGCAATTCGGTCTGGTGGTTATTTCGGGGACACGTCACGATATCCACCATCGTGTCAACTCCGCCCACTTACGTTTCAAATCATCATAGAGTAGTGTGGCGGTACTCTGGTGATGAAGCTCCACGACAATTGCTTCGAGCAGGCCTCGTACTGACTTACGATGAGGGTTTGCTATTGCAGTGACCCTAAGCGTCTCATTGCCTACATAATTGTCGCCGGCGAAGAGAAGCTGAGGTTCGATCTGCCCACCAGAACTCACCGTTCCTATGACGAAGGGTAACCTGTCCAGTCGTTTGGACAACATCTTGTCTCCAAGAGTGGTTTGAGCTTGGCTGATGAGTTCCTCCCACTGTTGGTCCTGGCACTTTGTCCAACAATCGAGTTTGCCCTTGCATTTGGCCTTCTCCTTCAACGGCACGCTGCACTGCTCCCAGTCTGTGGAGGGACGGCCTCGCAACGCTTCGTCGACCAAGTCCATCGCACTGTCGTGGTGTCCGCCAAATATACCCACCCTCTCCAGTGTCCTAGAAACAAATTCGCGAGTTCTTTCATTGACCTCTAAGTGTGGTACGCACAACTCCTTCAGCCTTCTGAGTAAAGATTGCAACTCGCCGACGTCGGCCACAATCTCGTCGTCGCTTAACGACTCGACGTCAAAGACTCTCAACGTCTTGCCTGCCCCAAAACCGAGTTTAAAAAAGTACTCTGAGCCAGGCGATCCGGTGTTGCTCGCGAAGATCGTGCGCTGGCTTCGATGCGGCGTCGTCCTGAGGCCTTCTGCAATCGGAAAGAAAAGGAAGATAGCGATCGCCGGCGGTCCCGCCAAGGTGATCCAAGAGACAGTGCCTGAGGCAGCCCGGATGGAGGGATAGACGCCCCACAGGAACACTGCGATGCCTGCCGAATAGACCACTGCAAGGGTTTCCGGCGACATGAGAGGGAACAATATCTCAAGGAAGATTGCGCCAACCCCAAGCATGAAGCCAGCGATCATTATCCCCCAAATGTGTTGTGTCGGTCTCGCCGCTTCTTGGCCAGCGGCGACAGGTTTTCCGTCCGTCTCAAGTGCCATGTTCAGAGTCTCCCTGGTGAGAATCGCGACGGGTTAGATGCAGCAGACCAATACCGTGCAGCCTGCGCGCAGGCCGAGTCTGAGTCGCCTTGGTCGCCGTCAATTAGCACATGCGCGCGTCCGTCCGCCATCCACAACGCCTCCGATGAGGTTGGCACCGAGCGCACCAAATCCGGTTGCACGGCGTCGGATGCAAGAGCCGCAAGAGGTAGCTTCCAGAGCACAAAATCGACGCCGGAATCGGCCGCCGGTCCAGCGATTCCCCAGATCGTATCGCCATCAACGGTTGATTCCCTAACGCCGCGGTTGCCTAGATCCAACAGGACAGCACGGTCGAAGACGAAGGCGGTTGTATCGACTAGGCGCAGCAGGACAGCTGCTTGCCTTCCATTCGATGACTCGACCAGCGGGCTGCGGAGGCCAACCCAAGTCCGCGAGTCCGCCGTGAAAGCTCCCTCCAGATTGAACGGAGCCGCTTCCGCACAGGCCGCTTCAGCACGAATCTCGGCATCGGCACCGCCGTCGGAGTCGTCGAACTCATCATCGATCGCGTCAGCGCTCTCCTCGGCCGAGTCAATCGCTTGGCACACGGCCTGGATGTTCGGATCGTCGGCCTTGTCGCCGAAGAGCCGTGCGCAGGTGATCTTGGAGGATTGGACCAGCTCGCTTTCAACCTCCAACGCGTCGCCGTCTAGTCTCACATTCAGGAACCGGCGTCTCGCACGCTTCGCGTCGCAAGCTGAGTTGCGGCTGTGTGACCCGAAGACGGCAAAACCGTCGTCGCCGAGAGGTGCAATCGCCTCAATATCGGAAATCTCGATGCCGCCCGGGAAATCCAGAGCCTGTTGAGATCTGCTGACGGGAGCAGCGCCGTCCAAATCGTAACCAAACAACGCGGTACGGAATTCGTTGTCGCCGACAAGAAGACTAGCGGCACCGCCGTTGGTGTGAGCAAGAATCGCTGCGGAGACTTCGCAGACCGGAAATACCGCGAACGGAACTGGCGCATCGGGGGCGGCTTCAGCGGATGTAATTAGTTGGCGAGGCAACTCCTCGACAGACTGGCAGCCTAGGTGTACAGACCGGGCGGAAGGGTAACAGGTTAGACCGGGCGGATAGGTAACACCATGGCGAGATGCCATGGAAGGAGACCTATCCGATGGAAGAACGCAAGAGATTCATTGAAGACTGGCTGCGAGCGGGGGCGGCGACGAACGTGGCGGCGCTGTGTCGACTCTACGGGATCAGCCGCAGGACCGGATACAAGTGGTTAGAACGCTTCCGTCAAGGCGGTTGGCCAGAGCTGGAAGACCGCTCGCACGCGGCACACCGTCAGCCCGGTCGGATACCCGAGTCGGTCGAGCGACGAGTGATAGAAGCGCGTCGGCAGCATCCGAGTTGGGGGCCGAAGAAGCTCAGGGCCTGGCTGGAGTCGAAAGAGTCACAGACAAGCTGGCCAGCGGCGTCGACGATCGGCGACGCGCTGAAGCGAGCCGGACTCGTTCGCGGGCGCAAGCGGATGCGGCGACTGGCCGAAGCGGCACCCAGTCCGTTGCGCGAACCCGAAGCGCCCAACGACCTCTGGACGATCGACTACAAGGGGCAGTTTCGCACCGGCGACGGCGTGCTGTGTTATCCGCTAACGGTCGTCGACGGATATAGTCGTTTCCTGCTCAACTGCACCGCACACGTGGGCACATCCTACGCCGAGGCCCGCCGAGGCTTGGAGCGGTTGTTTCTGGAGCGCGGGCTGCCACGAAGGATACGCTCAGACAACGGTTCGCCGTTCGCCTCCATCGGCACCGGACGCTTGAGCCGGTTGAACGTCTGGTGGCTGAAGCTGGGCATTGCGGTGGAGCGCATCGAGCCGGGCAAGCCGCAGCAGAACGGTCGCCACGAGCGGCTACACCGCACGCTCAAAGCCGAGACAGTGAGACCTCCGGCTGGCGATCGTCGCCGACAGCAGCGCCGCTTCGACCTCTTTCGTCATGAATACAACCAAGAACGTCCGCATGAAGCGTTGAGACAGCGGCCCCCGGCGGCGTTCTATGCACCAGCAACACGCGCCTATCCCAGCGAGCTTGCTGATCTGGATTACCCGGGGCACTGGGAGCGCCGACGAGTGCGCCACGACGGACGCATCAAGTTCCTCGGCGAGAAGTACTTCCTGAGTGAAGCGTTGGCTCGCGAGTTGGTCGGGCTAGTCGAAGTGGACGAAGCCATTTGGCAGATCTGGTTCGGTCCGGTGGAACTCGCCTTGTTCGACGCCGCCAACCGCGTACTGTGGCCGCTCGGCTCGGCAGTCAGTGGCCCCCGCGGGGGCCACTGACCACCGCCTATACTGTTACCCATCCGTCCGGTTTAGAGTGTTACCTATCAGACCGGTCGTTCACCGCTTGAGACCACCCTACCTTTGGGAATTTTATGCTATTGAACTCGAGCGACGGATTGGCAAGTCCATGCTCATCAACAGCCACCGACACGATATAAGGCTCGGCGTAGTTCTTTCCGATGGGCGCCAATCGAGGGTCGCTCAACTTCTTCATCGTAAATTGGGGGATTGTGACAGCTAGCTTGCTCGTAGCTTTATCGAATGCCATGTTCATGATCTCCTTTCCAACAGTAGTGACAGCCATAGGGGGCAAAGAGGACGGATCCCTCAAGATTCCAATCCTAGATCTACAACGGAAGAAGTATACAGCTGCACTGCCCCGATTGCCAGACTTATTCGTGGAGTACCGGATCGTTTTGTACTAAAACGTACACAATATCTCCGACGGGAGGAGCAAAGGGGGCAAAGGGCACGGGAAGACGTGAAAGAATCGATTGGACGCGCAGACAGCTCGATAGGAAAAGGAGGGCAATGCCCAGTTTTAGCTCTGATTTGTGCAGGGGTGCATTCGCTCTAGCCTTCAGCCGGGGCGGTGCCGCAACTTCCATCGCTCGCAACCAAACTAACCTGGGCCCTTGCGCGCGACGTGCCGCCGGGGCTACGCTACAGGCGGCACGGGCACTCGACCGGGCCAGGGAGCAGTTATGACCAAACGAGAGTTCCTTGCAACAGGCCTAGGCGCGGCTGGCCTGGCTCTGATCCAAAGCCGTAGCGCCATGGCCCAGGGATCCGGGAAGATCCCCGTGCGGAAGGCGAAGACCACCAAGATGTTTAAGAGCCCAAAGGGCTTCCCCAACGGGCTCTCGGCGAAGCCGGAAGGCCTCTGGATCGGTGAGCAAAAGATGGCTGGCGCGCAGGCCAAGAGATACGGGGTGCCCGAGCCCGACTCGCTCGACGAAGCTGCCTGGCTCGTCGACTGGAACGGCAAGTTGCTCAAGACCGTGATGACGCCTTCGCGCAACACCAGCGGCATGGCTGTCGGCGGCGGCTACGTCTGGATGGTCGCCAATCGGCAGCCTCAGGGCGTGTTCCAGGTCGACATGGATTCGAACTTGGTCAGCCACCGCCAGATCCCGTTCGGCATGCCCGGCCAGGACGGCGGCGGCTCACACGGCGGCCATTGGCACGACGGAAAACTGTGGATCGCGTCACTGCGGCTGCGCGCCAACGTGCTTGTCGACCCCAAGACCTGGCAGACCGAGTACATGATCCCGTTCTATCGGTCCGACCCGGACTGGGTCCGCTACCACGGCATCGCCATCCACGACGGCAGCCTGTGGCAGGTGATCGGCAACAACAGCACGAGTCAAAAGGAGTTCCAGCCGGGACTGGTCCGATACGACCTCAAGACGGGTCGAGTTCAGGAGATCGTCGAGTTCTTGCCCGGCTCCGGAGACCCGCACGCTTTGGCGTTTCACAACGGCAAGTTCATCACTTGCGACGCCGGCATCCACCCCGGCTGGGAGACCCGCGCGAGCCCGACAGCGGGCTGGATCTTGCAGATCGACTTCGTGTAAGGACAGCCGTATTAGGACCCGGTGCTCACGCCCCTGGGCTCGGGTGGGGCGGTCGCTGGGATGGACCTCCGGCCTGGGGTTGGATGGGTGAGCGGTGGAAGAGATCGCCACCTCGATGTGGAGTTCGGTTGAGTTTGGCCGCCGCCCGGCACCGTCTGTTCGAACAGACGATGCCGGGCGGACGGTTTGTGAATCCCAACTAAGCGGGGAAGCACCGAAGTATTGGGCCGGCCCTGAGGAACTGCTCCCTCGTTACGCTGTTGGCATTTTGGTAGGCCAACTCACCGAAGGTTTGTTTCCAGTCGACTGGAGACGCTAGCTAACCTCACAAAAATCTAGCGTGCTTCTGATTTGAGAGTGGCATACGGGGGCAAGCTTTTTGTCCGCTTTCGCGGGTCTTGTGGCTGTAAGTTCCGTGTTTTGTTGGGGGAAGTTTATTTTTTCGACCGTCACTCCATTGGGCCAAGCGGGACTGACTGGGTGACGTGGTGCGGAACGGCCTCCACCACCACGCTTGTCGCGAAATGAATCGTCGTCGGCAATCTAACAGATTCTCTCGCCGATCACCAGCTCACTTGGACTTCGCAGACCGTTGATAACGTGGGGGTTAGCGCTATCCGTGGCTGTCACCAATTGATCCACCAATTGATCACAATGGTTGACGGAGTCAGTCATCCTGGAAACTGAGGACGTGCCTGTCCGCTCATGGCTCCCAACGAGCCGCGTGGTCCTTCGGGTCCTTCGAGACCAACCGTATACGGATCTAGACCAAGTTTCAAGGTTCCGGAGAACACCGATGGAGCTGCAATAAGATTGGGGCCGACGACCCAAGGCGAGTAGGCAACTGGAATCGTCGACTTCGAGCCCGAGGGTCCGACAAGGTCAGCCTGACTGGGTCCCCTCAAGGGCATGTATCGCACACGGACTCGAGCGACCGAGGGAGGATACAGCACGATGCTCAAACAATGCGGCCCTACTACCGGTAAACGGTTTGAAACGTCCCGAATCTTGCCAACCAGTATCCTTTCAGCCTCATCTAACGTACGGTCGGGGAGCTCCGCCACAAGTTGCTGCAGCTCTTCCTGAAGAATGTTATCTGCGGGGGCGACGCTGACCATGAAACGAGCGTTCCCCTGCTTCGTTGCTGGTGTCTGTGGGTAGAACGAGTGCCGTGGTGCGTACGCCAATTGGAACCTGCGGCTGTGTAGCGGGCGAGAGGCCGACAGCCTTGGCTTGCTAAGTTTCGCCATAATTGGTCGACACCGCCGTTTCTTCCACTGCCATCCGGCTACGCACAGGTCAAACGGATTGGAGACCCAGTCGAGCTTAAGTCTCGTTGCGACCGGGGCGTTGTCGAGCGCATCTTTGAGGGCGATCAATACTCGGCCCAGATCGATCTTCGGCGATTGAACAAAGCTTAGTGCTGGCGGCTTCCGGTCCCTGTCGAATACTTGTCCCGTTAGCGTTTCGACAATCCACTGGTCTGTTGGAACATCTCCGATAAATGCGTGGCCGGTGTATCCCATTGCCACAATTGCATTGCTGGCGCAAAATAAGAGGTTCTTGTTTGCAACCTCGTCGAAAGCCTTCCCGCTGAGTGTCACCAGACGGTCTATGACCTGCACCACATAATTCTTTGAGGCTCTGGTGAGAATTAGGGTCATTCGACTACAGGGAGCAACTCGCCGAAGCAGGTGCGAACGCTGACCCAAAACCCAAGAGCTACGCACCCGACGAAGGTAGCGATCGTCTGGCGCCTCAAAGCGGCCTATATTCGGGCACTCAACGCGATTGGGAATAGTGCTGCAAGCGAGGGAGGTGCTTTGCGATAGCGCCTAAAACAGCAGTGTACACCACGTTCGGAACGGGTCCGAACCGGCTCGTCTGAGGCGTTCCAGTTCGGGGAGTTCGGGGCTGAGGTTGTCGAGCTATCCCACCACAATATATTGGCCACTCGATTGACATAACCACCATGAGGAGTATCGTTAAGACTAGGGGATAGCCAATTCTCATGTCCACTTCTTCACCCCTTCCGAGGCTTCTGCCGAGTTTAAACTTCCTGCTTGTGGCCGTCGTCGTCTGGTCGTTGGGTGTCCCACGCCTTTCGGGCATAACTGTATCGGACGACGTCAATAAAGCAGTCGTGTTCATTTTTGCGGAAAATGCCGCGCATCAGTTTGTTCCCCACGGAACCGGTTTCCTGGTCAGTGTTCCGGTCGAGGGCAACGAGGAGCAGTCGTTCACTTATCTTGTGACAGCCCGGCACGTGATTGAGTCAGAGGGAAAGATGTTGCCGCTCGTACGCCTACGCTTCAACAAGAAGGAGGGCGTCGGAGTCTACCACGTGAACCTCGACCTGGCGCCTCTTGACGCGGGTGGCTTCGTGTTTCAACCGGATGTTGCCAGCGTGGATTTGTCTGCGGTCGTCTTGCCTGCGCCGCAATTAAATGAGATTGCAGACGTCAAGACTATTCCGGCAAGCATGCTGATTGATCGCGAGGGGGATGCGGATCTTCCACTCTCGGTGGGTACCGAGGTATTTTTCACGGGACTCTTCACTCCTCATGTAGGCAATGAACGCAACTACCCGATATCCCGATTCGGGCATGTCGCCATGATTACAGACGAAAAAATTACGTGGAAGGAACGTGGTGTCGAACCCCAAGAATTGGATTTATTCCTGGTCGAAACAGCATCATACGGTGGCAATAGTGGAGCACCACTATTCATCCATTTCGGCGCTGATCGGACGCCCGGATCAATTGCGCTTGGCCCTCCGGTTCTCAAGCTTGGTGGCGTAGTGAAGGGCCACTTCAACGGCGGCCGGGAGATCGTCTCGGTCGAAAGCGATGATACGAAGCAGTTCTCCGTTCATAGTGTGGGGATATCTGCGGTGGTTCCAGGTTACCTCGTGAAGGAGCTGCTATTTAGTGACGCCGCGAAGGCGTTCCGCACGAAGCGCAAGTAGCACCGCCCCGCCTATGAACAGGTAGACTCGCTGCCGCCACACTGTTAGAGCAAACCGCTAGAGCCACTCCGAGCCACACATCGACGAGGCGCATAGCGCGCAGCATGCTGCGGGTGACTACCCGCCCGTGATGAACGGCACGAACAGGTAGCCGTTCGACGCTGTCAACAAGAAGGGAAATGCCAATCGGTGACAGGCACGAGATTCGTCGGCAGAGGCCCCTCTCTTGCGTTCGCGGTTCGGTTGCGGGAGACGCCGTTGGTGCTGCCTAGATACAATGGCAGGAGCGGTGATGGCGTGTGAGCGCTGGTGCTGTTGAGGGTCGAAATCCTAGGCCTTCGGTTGGTGTTGCGCAAGGGGCGAACGTGGCGGAATTGGTATACGCGCCAGATTTAGGTTCTGGTGGGGAAACCCGTGAGAGTTCGAGTCTCTCCGTTCGCACCAACACATCCGGTTAGAAATCCTCTGCATGTCCGTACATCCGTCGGCGATCGTTCACCCCACCGCGAGCATCGATCCCTCTGCTGAGATCGGTCCGTTTTGCACGATTGGGGAAGGCGTCACGATTGGCGCGCGCTCGAAGTTGATGGCTCACATCTACGTCGAGGGGCCGACGGTGATCGGCGAGGACAACGTCTTCTACCCTTACTCAACCGTCGGCGTCGCTCCGCAGGATCTGAAGTACCACGGTGAGAAGGCCGAGACGCGCATCGGCGACCGCAATACGATCCGTGAGTTCGTCACGATCCATCGCGGCACCGATGGCGGCGGCGGTTTGACGTCTGTTGAAAACGACAACTTGATCCAGGCGTACGGGCATGTCGCGCATGACTGCGTCGTGGGTTCGCATACGCTCTTGGCCCACGGAGCGACGCTGGCTGGCCACGTTACAGTCGAGGACCACGCGGTCGTCGGAGCCCAAAGCGGTGTCCACCAGTACTGCCGCATCGGTGCGCATTGTTACATCGGCGGTTACAGTGTGATTACGCAAGACGTGATGCCGTTTTCGGTTGTCGTAACCGAACGGGGTGCGCGAGCATTTAGCGTCAACAAGGTTGGGCTTGAGAGACGCGGCTTTACGCCAGAGCAGATTCAGACCCTGCATCGTGCGGTGCGATTGCTAACGAAGTCAGGGCTCAACACCGAGCAGGCGCTCGAAAAGATTCGAGAAGAATTGGATGTCGACGAGCATACCGAGCAACTTATTTCGTTCGTCGAGAGTTCGAAACGCGGCGTGGTTAAGTAGGGCGCTCTGCGTCTTCTGTCTCGTCAGCGTGGCTTGCGCTGGGCGGCAGGTCTCTTCGGGAGATACCAGCACTCCGCCGCAGATCGTCGAAGCGCAGCAGCACGCTCGGGCGCTAGGGCTCGCAGAAACTGGCAACTTCGAGCGGATAGGTAAGAGTGTTGATATGCTCTGCTTCGCCGCTCCACGGCTGGCGCTGCCCGAGAGCTATAAGGAACTGAAGTTCCGCAGGGCAAAAAACGGTAAGTGCCGCTTCGACACGACTCGCTGGGATGTACTGGCGTACCGACCGGAAGCGATCGCGGGAGTGCGGGTGGCGGTAACACCCGAACTGGCCTCCGCGTCAGAAGCCCGGGCCAGCTTCGTGGTCGCCCACGAAGAATTTCACGACCAGAAGAGCATACGGCGGCTACCCGCCGGCCTCCATGAGCCTGCCGCCACTTTGGCGGGTTTTTTGATTGAGCCACGACCAGAGACAGGCACCGCCGATCCGGCGTTCCTCTTCCGGCAAAAAGCGGTCTTGATCAACGTCTACGGCGACCAAGCGACGCAACTCTATGGGCGCTATGACCGTGGTGAACTGACGGAGTCCGAAGCTTTGCAGCAGAAGCAATCACTGTTTGACGCCTTGCAGACAGATTGCGCGAACCTCGCGGCGACCCCAGCGTTCAACCCCTGCCCTGCCGCGCTGAACAACGCTGGACTCGCGTTCGACGCCACCTATACGCGGCTTTACCCACTGATCCATGAACTGCTGCCCGCCACCGGTTGGGACCGCGAAGAGACGCTGCGCGTATTGATGTTTGACCTACCGGAGACTCCCGAAATTCAACGCAACCCACGGCAGGCGTTGCAGGGCCTAATTGCTCGAACGCGCAGCGCAACACGTTAGCCGACAGCGTACGCGGACAAGGCTAGCTGGAATGCGACGACTGACCGGGCTTCCAGTCGCTCTTGAGTTTGAGCGGCTTCAATCGGTATTTGGCGATGCACCACAGGGCCTGGAACCCGTCTCGCATACCGATCTTTTTGCCTTCTTCGTAGGTCCGACCGTAATAAGCGATGCCGACCTCATAGATTCGAGCGCGGGCTTTCGAGATCTTGCTCGTCACCTCGGGTTCGAACCCGAAACGATCTTCCTCAAGGATGAGGGCCTGGATCAGTTCCCGACGAAAGACCTTGTAGCAGGTCTCCATGTCGGTGAGGTTCAGGTCGGTCGCCATGTTCGACAGCAGCGTCAAGAGGCGGTTGCCGACCGAGTGCCAGAAATAGAGCACGCGGTGCGCTTGGGTGCTGAGGAAGCGTGAACCGTACACCACATCGGCGATACCGGCGTCGAGCGGTTGCAGCAGCTTGTGGTAGTCCCGGGGGTCGTACTCAAGATCAGCGTCTTGGATGATGACGTAGTCACCTAGCGCCTTTTCAAAGCCGGTTCTTAGAGCGCGGCCCTTACCTCGATTTCGATCCTGATAGAAGACGCGTACGTTAGAATGTCGGCTCTCGATCTCAGCCAGCACTTCGCGCGTGCCATCGGTCGAGTAGTCGTCCACGATGACGATCTCTTTGTCTACGTCGACCGCCTGAACGCGATCGACGATCATGCTGACGGTGTCGCGTTCGTTGTAAACAGGGATGACGACAGAGAGTTTCATAGACGCGAACTACGGCTTTGCGACCGACCACAAAGAACAGGAATAACAGCTTGCGTTCTGAATAGTCAAAGCAGGATTGCACCCAAAAGCTAACGGGGAAAGACCTATAGCCGCTCTAAACGGAAGGCGAGGAGGAAAAGGTGGGTGGTAGCGCCAACGGGATTTGAACCCGTGTCTGAGCCTTGAGAGGGCCCTGTCCTAAACCACTGGACGATGGCGCCGTAGGTTCAATTATAGCGGAGCCAACGGGCACGGCACAGCCAACTCTTGCTCGATATTGTCACGACAAGGGCCGATATGAAACTGTCGGGCTGAAGAGCCGCGACGAGAACGGTTTCACTTGGGCGAACAACTGAACGACGACCGCGACTCATTTAGGGCCATCGCCTCTATCGCTCACGAGCTGCGAACACCCTTGACTGCGATTCAAGGTGCGGTCGAAATATTGCGCGATGAATCAACTGGCGCGCTGAGCGCGACACAGCGGGAGTTTGTCAATCTTGCCCATCGAAACCTGGCGCGTCTCAGAAACCGCATTGAAGATGCCCTCGACATCGCGGAGCTGAAAGAGCAGGGCACGTCGCGGACTTTGCCACTGGATCTGGAGCTGATCTCCGCAAGTGTCGCGATGCGAGCGTCCATCGAGACCAGTGCCCAACTCCAGATCAAGTTCAAGGGATTCACTGGGGAGTTGGCGCTATCGATCCGCGAGAGCACACTCTCTCGTACGCTAGCCAGTATCGCCGCCACTGTCAGTCGCCACACCACGGCACGCGAGGTCATCCTGCAAGCGACGGTGTCAGATGGCGAAGTCCGGTTTGAGATCGCCGATTCACGCGAGGCGGGAGCTGGCGGTGACGCCCTCGCGTACGTCGTTATTCACGAGGCGAGTCTCGCCGTGGCTCGCGAAGTCGTCGAGCGGCATCGAGGCACTCTTCAAACGGCGGAAGCTGGCCGATGTGGGGTCTACGTTCAGCTGCCGTTGCGGTCGATAGGAAACCATGAGGGGCACTGATGGCGGAGAGCATCAAGATCTTACTGGTTGACGACGAGGATGACTTGCTGAGCCCCATAGAGTTTCGCCTGAAGGCTCTCGGCTACGATCTGTCGATCGCGCGAAATGGCGCGGAAGCGCTTGAGCAGATGAACCGCGAAAAGGTTGACGTGGTACTGGCAGACTTCATGATGCCCGAGATTAACGGAATCGAGTTGACCCGTATCATGAAGTCGCACCCCTTGTGGCTCGACACGCGGGTCGTTCTGTTCTCTTGCAACAGCGAACCGGAGTTTCGACGGAAGGCACTCGATCTGGGTGCATTGGAGTACCTACCAAAAACTGCAGGGGCCAGAGCAATTGTCGAACGGATCTGCAAGATCGCGCCGATCTCTCAAGAGGCCCCTCGCGCCACGACAACTGCCACCGCCGGAGCCGCTAGCCTTGCCAGGGGTCTCGCTGACATGCTGCAAGTCGCTGCGGGAGACGAGACATTGTCAGGTTCAACCAAGCTCGCTATCTCCTCTTCGCAGAGAATTGCGGAAGACCTGATGAACCTCCTGGCTGCGGTCTCACCCGCGCCGACCCGACACTAGGACTCACCCAACCAGATGGAATCGCAATCAGAGGCCAAGTCCGTCCTCATCGTCGACGACGAGCAGGACATCGTTCGCCCCCTGGCGTTTCGACTTGAAGTGGAGGGTTTTCAGGTGAGCCTAGAGCCTGACGGCCAGATGGGATACGACCGAGCTGTCGCGGAACATCCCGACCTGATACTGCTGGATGTGATGATGCCGGGTCTCGACGGCGTAACGGTCTGCAACATGCTGAAGCAGAGGGTAGAGACTCGGGGCATCCCGATTATTATGGTGACGGCAAAAACGAAGATGGGCGACGTGGAGAGAGCCTTCGCGGCCCACGCTGACGACTATATTGCGAAACCCTTCGAGTGGTCCGAGCTGCTGGCGAAGGTACGGCGCCTCATCGACTAGCGGTTCGGGCTTCTGGATTAGATGATCTCACCGGAGCAGGACAGCAGTCGATTTCGCAAACATGGTGACTCGGCCCCAGGTTTCCCAGAGTTCTACGAGGCGTCGAGGCCGGGTCGGTTCGCTCCAAGATCAGTTCACGGATCATGCCGATGAAATCGGGGTGGGTGCCGACGGTGCTTGCGCGGACAAGATTCAAGCCGACTTCGTCGGCAACCTGCCGCGCCTCGGTATCAAGATCAAAGCAAACCTCCATGTGATCGGAGATGAATCCGATCGGGGCGATGACCACGTCCGCTACGCCTACGGCGCGACGGAGCCGGAGATGGTCGCAGATATCTGGTTCGAGCCAAGGCTGGGACGGCGGGCCACTGCGGCTCTGCCAGACCAGTTGGCTATTTTCGCGCCCTAGGGCTGTAGAGACCAGGCGGCGGGTCTCGTTGAGTTGATCCACGTAACGGGAGGTCTGGGCCATCGAGACGGGCACGCTGTGGGCGGTGAAAACGACCTCTGCGCTGGCACGTCTCTCGGCAGGAATCTGATCCAGAGCTTGCTGGACGCGCTCGGCGACAGGCTGCACAAATCCCGGATGGTTAAAGAAGGCTCTCAGTTTATCGACGGCCGGGGCACCGGAGCCAACGTCGACTTGAGCAGCCGCGATGTTTGCTCGATACTGGCGGCAACCCGAAAACGAACTGTAGGCCGAGGTGACGAAGGCCAGGGCTCGATGGATACCGTCATCCCGCATTTCGCGTAGGGTTTCGGCTAGCAGCGGATGCCAGTTCCGGTTGCCCCAATAGATCGGCAAGTCCGGGCCGTCGGACGCCAGCCGCTCTCGAAGCGCGGCGATCAGTTGCCGATTCTGTTCGTTGATCGGGCTCACGCCATCGAACAGATAGTAATGTTCGGCGACCTCGAGCATGCGCTCACGCGGAACGTCGCGCCCCTGGAGAACATTCTCAAGAAAAGGAATAACATCCTCGCGGCCTTCGGGACCACCGAAGGAGACTAGCAGGATCGCGTCGTAGGGGGTTTCGGCCATAGTGTCGGAGCGTCGCTCCTATTGTCGCCAAATCGGCGGATCGGTCTGAGAAGTTAGACGCTCGCAGAGCGCAAGCTCGGACGGTTCAGACTGGTAATGACCGCCTCGCCGGTTCACTCACTCCCGCATATCGCAAGTAATTCCCTCTGCGTAGCCGTGCAACTCGTACCCAAGATCCATCTCCTATTGACTGCCCATAAGAGATTAGGCTATGCTTCTATGGTTCAGCTATAGGAGCCCCATGGCCAAGGACAAAGCGGACGTACTACAAGGAACCCTCAACCTACTTGTGCTCAAGACCGTCGACTCGATGGGGCCGATCCACGGTTGAGGGATCGCCAAGCGGATCGTACAAGTTGTTGACGGTCTGTTTAAGCTACGCCAGCCACGGGAGAATTATTCACCAATGAAGATCAGATTTACTCTCATTCTTGTTGCTCTGTTCACTCTGGGTGCCTCAAGCCCAGCCCCGGTGCAACTGACCAACCTGGAGCTTGATGTCTTGGACAACGTGTGGCTCGATGGCGATCGCCTGGCCTTTCGGGTCTCTGAGGCTCGCCAGGGCGCGGACCTCAACGGTGACAGCGATACGCTCGACTCCGTGCTGCACGTGCATGACTTCGGAACCGGGCTGACCAGCAACCTGAAGCTTGATGTTTTGGACAACGTGTGGCTCAATGGCAACCGCCTGGCCCTGCGGGTCTCCGAGGCTCGCCACGGCTCGGACCTCAACAGTGATGGCGACACGTTCGACTCCGTGCTGCACGTACACGACTTCGGAGCCGGGGTAACTAGCAACCTAGAGCTTGATGCTTCAGCCAACGTCTGGCTTGATGGCGACCGCCTGGCCTTTGTGGTCTCTGAGGTTCGCCAGGGCGCGGATCTCAACGGTGACAGCGATACGCTCGACTCCGTGCTGCACGTGCATGACTTCGGAACCGGCGTGACCCGCAACCTAGAGCTTGATGCATTAGGCGACGTTTGGCTCGACGGCGACCGCCTGGCCTTTCGGGTCTCCGAGGCTCGCCACGGCTCGGACCTCAACGGTGATAGCGATACACGCGACTTCGTGCTGCACGTGCACGACCTCGGGACCGGGGTGACCAGCAACCTCGAACTTGCCGCAGCCCAAATTTGGCTGGATGGCGATCGCTTGGCCTTTCGGGTCTCTGAGGTGCCTCAGGGCGTGGACCTCAACGGCGATGGCGATCAGTTCGACCTCGTGCTGCATGTGCATGACTTCGGAACCGGCGAGACCAGCAACCTGGGGCTTGCTTCAGAAGGCGTTGGGCTCGACGGCGACCGCCTGGCCTTTGGGGTCGGGGAGTTTCGCCAGGGTGCGGACCTCAACGGCGATGGCGATCAGTTCGACCTCGTGCTGCATGTGTATGACTTCGAGACCGGCGTGACCAGCAACCTGGGGATTGCTTCAGAAGGCGTTGGGCTCGACGGCGACCGCCTGGCGTTTGGGGTCGGGGAGTTTCGCCAGGGTGTGGACCTCAACGGTGATGGTGATAAGTTCGACTCCGTGCTGCACGTGCATGACTTCGGAACCGGGCTGACCAGCAACCTGCAGCTTGATGCTTCAGGTGGCATTTGGCTCGATGGCGACCGCCTGGCCTATCGGGTCTCCGAGGCTTCCCAGGGCGCGGATCTCAACGGCGATAGCGACACGCGCGACTTCGTGCTGCACACGGGAACGTTCCCGAGCTTTGCTTCGGGCGCGCCGATGCCGCTAGCTGCGGGATCGCCCTAGCTGTAGGCAGTCGAAATGAACCGAGCGGGTCTTGGGTGTGTGACGTTGCACGCTATCTGTCACGCCGAACCGAACAGCAAGTGGCTTCGGGTACTCGTCCTCCGCTCTGCCTTGTTTAGAGAACCACAGCTCTGCCTGATCCAACACTCCTATTGACTGCCCGTAAGAAACTAGGCTATCCTTCTATGGTTTAGCTATAGGAGAGTCATGGCGAAAGACAAAGCGGACGTACTACAAGGAACTCTTAACCTGCTCGTGCTCAAGACCGTCGACTCGATGGGGCCGATCCACGGCTGGGGGATCGCCAAACGGATCGAGCAAGTTGCTATAGATCTGCTTGAGCTGAAGTACGGCACACTTTACCCGGCTCTGATGAAGCTGGAGCAGAACGGCTGGATCGACTCGGAGCGGGGAACTTCGGAGAACAATCGCCGTGCCCGGTTTTATTCGATCACCAGACAGGGCAAGAAGCGGCTCGCACAGGAGACCGAAAACTGGGAGCAGATGGCGGCTTTCATCGCACGCCTGCTCCACGGCGCTCGCTAGGAAGGCGGTATGACCCGACTACGCTCGTTCTTCTCGCGAATCCGGGCTCTGTTCCGCCGCCAGGAACTCGACGAGCGTATCGATGAAGAACTGCACTTTCACGTCGAGATGGAGACGGCGGAAAACATACACCGAGGGATGTCGGAGCATGAAACGCGGCGGCAGGCCTTGATGGATAGTGGCGGCGTGGAGCAAGTCAAAGAGGCGCATCGTGATGTTCGCGGCGTCCCCTTTCTCGAAAGCCTGATCCAGGACATCCGCTTCGCCCTCCGCTCCTTCCGCCGGGACCCTGGCTTCACGGCGACCGTGCTGGTGACGTTGGCCCTGGGAATCGGCGTTGGCACGGCGATCTTTGCGGTTGTCAATGCGGTATTGCTTCAGCCACTTCCCTACGAGGAACCCGATCGACTCGTTACTCTCTGGCGGGTCAACGAGCAGGAAGGCGGCGATGTCGAGTACCGGCTCCGGCGCACTCCTTTGTCCCCGGCTGATTTCTATGACTGGCGGGATCAATCCGGCCTGTTCGACAGCGCGGTTGCCGTCGTTGCCAGCGCGACCAGTTTTGACAATCATGCACAGATCAACTCCGGTCAATACGTCGACGAGGGTTTCTGTCCGACCCTAGGAGTTCAGCCTCTTCTCGGCCGCTGCTTTCTCCCCGACGACGTCCGCCCCGAACCTCCCTTCACTTACATCTTGCAGTATGACTTTTGGAAACGTGACTTCGGTGGCGATCCCGGGGTTGTCGGTCGCACATACGACGAGATAAGTGGCCGCCAGGGGACCATCATCGGCGTGATGCCGCCGGGCTTTGTTTTGGTCAGTCGTTCGACCAATTGGCTTCACGGAAGGAGTTTCATTGCCAGAAAGGCGAATCGTAGTACGTTCAACCTTCGACCGATTGCCCGCCTCAAAGCCGGCCTGACTCTAGAGCAGGCGCAAGCCGGCGCCGACGTTTTCTCGCGGCGCCTGGCCGAGTCGTATCCTGACATTCACGCTGGTTGGCGCGTTGTCCTCATCCCGGTTGCCGAGGAGGCCGCCGGACAACTCCACGGTCCTTTATTCCTACTACTCATGGCCTCCAGCCTTGTGCTTCTGATCGTTTGCTTGAATATTTCGGGCCTCGTCCTAGTGCGATCGCTGGCCCGGTCTACAGAACTCGCCGTTCGATCCGCCATTGGCGCCGGTCGAAGCAGGCTCATTCGCCAACTGGTCACCGAGAACGTTGTTCTATCGATCGTTGGTGGGGCAATCGGCCTCGGCTCGGCCTATTTCCTCGTGGACTATCTTCGCTACTGGATACCGAGCACAGGCGGGGCGGACGGCGTTCTGCGGGCGGAGAGCATCCGTGTCGACCCATGGGTCATCACATTTGCTGTCGGCGTAGCCCTCGCCAGCGGCATTCTCTTTGGCCTGCTTCCCGCCTTCCGTGGCACATCCGGCTGTTTGGCGGCTTGGATCAAGGAAGGGAGCAACAGCGCCCTCGGTGGCATGCGCGCACAACGGGCGCGGCACTGGCTCAGCGTGGCGCAAGTCTCTCTGGCAGTCGTCCTTACCGTCGGTGCCTGCCTCCTGGTGCGCAGTTTCCTGCAACTCCACCAACGGGGCCCTGGCTTTAGACCCGAGGGTGTCGTCGCCTTGCCCATCAACGCCTGACCTCTCAATAGGTTGTTCATTCGGTCCCGGACCAGGGAAGCTGGAGTTATCCCACAACAGCAACCTTGGAGAGACCGAATGAACATCCACAAGAATGCACGATTGACGCCTTATTTGCGAGTGCGGATCGTCGAGCGCGTCCTCGCCAAGCAGCAGACGCCACGGGACGCCGCGGCGGCCTGTGGCGTCTCACTGAGAACCATCCACAAGTGGCTGGCGCGCTATCGCAGCGAGGGTGTCGCCGGTTTGCACGATCGTTCCTCGCGACCGCACCGCAGCCCGCGACGGACCTCTCGGGCGCTGGTCGAGCGCGTCATTTCTCTGCGCCGCCAGCGTTGGACCGGCCGACACATCGCCCAGGCTGTCGGCCTCTCGCCCGCTACCATCAGCCGCATCTTGCGCCGCGCCGGCCTGAACCGTATCCGCGATCTCGAACCTGCTCGGCCCCTGCGCCGCTACGAACATGCCGCCCCCGGCGATCTGCTGCATCTCGACATCAGCTCGGCCGCTTCCTCCGCGCCGGTCATCCGTTACCGGAGATCGCTCTCGGGCCAGTCGCGGCGCTGGTGGGAGTTCGTGCATGTCGCTATTGACGACAACTCCCGCCTCGCCTTCTCTCAGATCCTGCCCGATGAACGCAGCCACTCCGCGGTGGCTTTCCTCGACGCCGCGGTCGGTTACTACCGCTCCCTCGGCGTCCCCATTCGTCGTTTGCTCACCGACAACGGCTCTTGCTATCGCTCGCGCCTCTTCCGCGATGCTTGCCGTCGTCTCGGCATCCGCCACCGCTTTACCCGTCCTTACACGCCGCGCACCAACGGCAAGGCCGAACGCTTCATCCAGACCGCTCTGAGAGAATGGGCTTACGCTCGCTCCTACTCCTCATCCCAGCAGCGCGCCGCTCATCTGTTACCCTGGCTCCACCATTACAACTGGCATCGCCCCCACGCCAGCCTCCACTACCTTCCCCCTTTCTCCAGACTCCTGATTCCCGAACAACCTCTTGAGGCTCCACCTAGTCGGAGAGGACCGGCTGCGGTACTACGAGAGGTATTGGCAGAGTTTAAGTGAGGGATTGCAGGGCATCCCGGGTGTGAGCGCCGTCACCAGCACCGGTCTCCTACCAATGAAAGATCGCCGTTCCCCCGTGTCGTACTGGCCGGAGGGGCATGACAAAGTCCAGGCCGAGCCGATCTTCGCTTTGAGGACCTGGGCCGACATCGGCTACTTGCGGATGCTGGGCATACCGCTGATGGAGGGCCGCTTCTTCAACCGCCGGGACCGGCTAGGTTCCACGCAGGTGGTTATGATCAACGAGGAAGCTGCCCGCCGTTTCTGGCCCGGTGAGAGCCCCCTTGGGAAGACAATCGTCGACGACAGGAAACAAGATCCAGACGCCGCGGGCATGACCGTGGTCGGGGTGGTGGGTGATGTTCGTACAAACGGACTGCGGCAGGCCCCCCAGCCGATGGTCTATGAGGCGGCGCTCCAGGTTCGCGGACGGCAAGGCTGGCTGTTGATCAAGAGTGCCCGTAGTGCGGTTTCACTGTTGCCGGATATTGTTGGTCGACTTCGCGCAGTCGACCCGGATCTCAGGACCTACGCCCAGCAGTACTACCGGTTTGATCATCTGGTTCGCGACTCGATCTGGCGGCTCAACTATTCGATGCTGCTGCTCGTTGGCCTGGCTGGGCTAGCGCTGCTCGTGTCCTCGGTGGGTATCTACGGCGTGCTCAGCTACACAGTGCGCCAACGGACGCGCGAAATCGGTCTGCGGCTTGCACTTGGCGCTGACCGGTCCCACGTGATGAATACGATCTTGCGTCAAGGAATTTCTGTTGCCATTGCTGGCGTCGTCATTGGCGGCGCGGCGGCCGCCGCGCTGTCGCGCTATTTGTCCAGCCTCGTTCATGAGGTGCAACCGCTCGATTGGCTCACGCTTGTTTTCGTTAGCGGCATCATGCTAGCGGCTGCCCTACTCGCAAGCTATCAACCGGCCGCGAAGGCGGCACGGATGGATCCGATGACAGCGCTGCGCCACGAATAGGCATATGATTCCTCGTCATCCAGGGAGGCCGATCAGCAGCCTCAGCACATTCCCGAATAGGTGTCGCTGATCTCGGAGTCACTTCCTACAAGTCCTGTCGGCTCAACCGGTCGATGTAACACTTCACCGAAGAAGGAGAAGTGGATGCGAAGGAATCAGAGGAAGCCGAGGACACGAAATTCGACTGAACCGTCATACTCGGGTGATGAAAACTTGCATTGTAGGTGCTGGCGCCATTGGGGGCTTAATGGGCGCGCGACTCGCTCTGGTGGGCGAGGATGTCACGTTAATCGCGCGCGGCCCGCACCTGGCGGCGATCCGTGAGAAGGGCCTTACGCTTGTTGCCGCGGACGGTACCGAGCAGGTGGCGCGCAATGTTGCCGCTACTGACAAGATCAGCGAGGCTGGTGAGCATGACGTCGTCGTTCTCGCGCTCAAGGCCCATCACATTGCCGAAATCGCGGATCAATTGCCCGCCCTGTTTGGCCCCGAAACCGTAGTGGTGACCGTACAGAACGGCATTCCTTGGTGGTACTTCCAAAAACTTGGGGGAGAGTTCGACGGCAAACGCCTCGATTCGCTAGACCCCGAGGGAGCGATCGAGCGCAGCATCGAAGCCGAGCGCATCGTCGGCAGCATCGCGTACCCGGCAGCCGATAAGCCCTCACCGGGCGTGATCCGTCACATTGAGGGGCTGCGTTTCCCGCTCGGTGAGTTAGACGGCGCCAAGACCGACCGGGTCAAAGCGATCGCTGCACTCTTCACGAAGGCAGGGTTTCGCGCGCCTGTACTCACCGACATCCGCAGTCAGATCTGGCTGAAGGCTTGGGGCAATCTGTCATTCAATCCGATCAGCGCCTTGACCCGCGCGACGCTAGCCGGAATTTGCCGGTTCCCGCTCACCCGACAGCTGGCCGCCGACATGATGGCCGAGGCGCAAGAGATCGCTCAGAAGCTTGGGGTCCGGTTCCGCCACACGATCGAACAGCGCATTTCGGGTGCCGAGCAAGTCGGAGAGCACAAGACGTCGATGCTGCAAGATGTCGAAGCAGGGCGACCGCTCGAGGTCGAGGCACTAGTGGGAGTCGTGGCGGAACTGGGGCGACTGACCGACACTCCCACGCCGTCGATCAACGCGGTCTACGCCTGCGTAAAGCTTTTAGCTGAAGCCCCTTACCAGGACACGTCAACCAAATAGTTGAACGTTGAAGACACGCGCCATGATGAGAATGAAGGTCAGCCCGCAGAACACCGCCAGGCTCGCCCAACTAAACCAGATGGCAAACTTAGACGGGTAGAACAAACGATCTTCTTTTGGAATGATCGTCAGGCAGTAGTACAGGTTCAAGAAGAAAATCACCGGCGCTATAAAGAAGGCCAAAGCCGAAGCGACGAGCACGAGATACACGGGTCGAGGCACGACGGCGATGAACACCACGGCCGAGATCAATGAATAGATCATGGTCGCCCGGTAGATGTTGTATTCGGAACCCCATGTAGAGCGATGCTCGGGGCCAAGGTCTGCCGGGTCCGTACCTTGGAGACCCGCTGTGGTGTGGAAAAGGTTGCGGCAACAAGCGCCGACGATTCTCGGCCAGCCGTCGAAGTAGTTGAACGCCGTCGAAAACGTAGCGGCGAAGGCACCAGCGAGAAATACGACCATCATCCAGGGACCGCCGCTCGCGGTGAAGATTGTCGCGATCTCGCCCATCACCGCCCGCCCTTCTACCGCGCTCGGATACATCCACACTCCAGCCAGCAGGAGAAAGATACAGGCCAGTATGAACGAGATGACGTAGCCGAAGCGAAAGTCCCAAATCCCAATCTTGTACCACCGTTCGCAGTACTCTCGAACGTCAGGCGGGAGGTCCGCGGTGCGAACCGCCAGGTGGCTCTTGTCGGGGGCAAAGGGATCCATGACTTTGGCTATACCCATCTCTTCCAGCCGCAATCGGATCTTCCCCATGCCCACCTTTTTCGCCTTGCCCCATTCAGAGGCTTGCAGTGAGACGTCGATACCGGTGGGAAGCAGCCCCAGGAAGGCGGCGATGATCAGCCAAGAGTCCTCTGGAAACTGGATCTGAAAGAAATGCGGAAACGCGGACAGCGGTGCTGGCTTGACGAGATAGACCGCCACAGTTGAGACAAACAGAATTCCCGCGAGAACCTTTGTGGTGCTCTCAAGGGCTTGATAGTTCCCTCTCAGAATGAGAGTGACGGCAAGGACTCCGAGCAGCAGGGCGTATACCTCGATCCCGATGTCGAGCCCAAAAGTCCCATTGACCATGTAATACATAACCGCAGCGGCGGCGATGAGCCTCCCTGCCTGCCCGATGGCTGCTTGGATCAAGGTGGTAATCAAGACGTACCACAGCGGCCATTTTTTCCATGCGGTCGCGTACGCCGCGATCATGCTCTTTCCGGTGGCGTTGGTGAACCGGAACGCCATTTCGAAGCCGTAGTATTTCGCGACGTAGGCGAGGGGAATACACCACAGCAAGGCATAGCCGAACCTACCGCCCGCCGTCGGTGCCGTGATCAGATGGCTGGTTCCGATCCCGGTCATCATCAGGATCATGCCAGGCCCGAACTTTCGAGCCAGGCTTGCCAGGTTCATCTCGGGTAGCTCAAGATCTGACCATCGTTGGTCCTCATCGGTTGGTTTTGATGTCATGTGATCGGTGCGCTCCAGTTTGCAACTGAGGAGAAACGGGCTTAGATTCAGATCTGCTCCAGGAGGTAGGATACACGTTTGGCCGGGAAACCGCTGCCTCGGGCATCCTCCCGCGAAACTGGCGCGGTGTAAATATCGACCCGCGAAACGCAGTTGACCGCGCTGGCCATCGGCGCTTAGGTTGCAGCAGAGCCTCGCTTCACGTTCCGGCCAGGTCCCGATGCGGAGGGTCATAGCCAACCTATCCTGTCAATGTTGACCGCGCTGGCCATCGGCGCTTAGGGCAGCAGAGCCTCGCTTCACGTTCCGGCCAGGTCCCGATGCGGAGGGTCATAGCCAACCTATCCTGGTCCCGCGCCACGGCGGGGAAGAAATGAACCTAGGGCTAGGCGCGTTGCTCCGCGACTGTGGATTGGCTATGCTGTCCCTTCTGGAACAGTTAACGTTAAACATCCGAGAATTATGGCCCCTGCTACCGATCTAACCGTAAAGACACTCATTGAAGAGAACGACCGGAACGGCAATGCGCTGCTTGGTGAAGCTCAACTCCCGTTTTCCTACGGTCAGCTAGCTCAACAGATCGACACGACCGTGGTTGCTCTGAACCAGTTCGGAGTTGGTCGCGGCGACTCAGTCGCCTTCGTGTTGCCCAACGGTCCGCTGGCGGCGTCGGCGTTCTTGTCCCTGTCATGCGGAGCCACTTGTGCTCCACTCAATCCGTCCTATCGCGCCGAGGAGTTCGAGTTCTACCTCAGTGATCTTGAGGCTCGGGCGTTAGTGGTCGAACTGGGCTCGGACTCTCCAGCAACTGCTGCCGCGCAGAAGCTGGGCATCCCTATCTTGGAGTTGAAGCCCGAGGGCGAGTTTGCGGGCTCGTTCGTCCTGCAAGGAGAACCTGGTAGTCCCTCTGCCCAAGGCGGCCTGGCCCAGCCGGACGACATAGCGATGGTGCTCCACACCTCGGGCACCACCGCCCGGCCCAAGATCGTTCCACTAAGCCACCGCAATGTTTGCGCATCCGCTCGGAATATCGCCGCCACACTATCGCTTGAGCCTCGGGACGTCTGCCTCAACGTCATGCCGATGTTCCACATTCACGGCCTCATCGGTGCGTTGTTGTCGTCCATGGCCGCGGGAGCAACGGTACACTGCACCAGCGGCTTCAATGCCATGAAGTTCTTCGGCTGGCTCGATGGAGTAAAACCCAGCTGGTACTCGGCGGTTCCCACCATGCACCAGACAATCTTGGCCCGGTCATCCCGGAACCAAGAGATCTTGAGCAGAAGCACTTTGCGGTTGATTCGGTCCTCGTCGGCTGCGCTCCCGCCACAAGTGCTCGCACAGCTCGAAGACACCTTCCGAGTCCCCGTCGTCGAGTCCTACGGCATGACCGAAGCCGCCCACCAAATGGCTAGCAACCCGCTACCGCCAAAAGCCCGGAAGCCGGGCTCGGTTGGCCCGGCCGCTGGCCCCGAGGTCGCCATCATGGACGAGCCGGGTACGATCTTGGCGCAGGGCGAGATCGGAGAAATCGTGATTCGCGGCGACAACGTCACTGCTGGATACGCCCGCAACCCCGATGCGAACGCTACTGCCTTTACTAATGGCTGGTTCCGAACAGGCGATCAGGGCCGACTCGACGAAGACGGCTACGTGTTCATCACGGGTCGTCTGAAAGAGATCATCAATCGTGGCGGCGAAAAGATTTCGCCCCGAGAAGTCGACGAAGTCCTGTTGGACCACCCGGCCATTGCGCAAGCCGTTGTCTTCGGCATGCCGCATCCGAAGCTCGGCGAAGAGGTTGCCGCAGCGGTGGTCTTGGCGGACGGCAGTGAAGCGACTGAAAAAGAAATCCGAGCATTCGTCTTGGAACGCCTTGCCGATTTCAAGACTCCTCGGAAGGTTGTCATCCTCGACGAGATCCCCAAGGGGCCGACCGGCAAGGTTCAGAGAATCGGCCTCGCAGCGAAGCTGGGTCTGACCGATTAAACGTATTGCGTTCGAGGCCTTATTTCCGACAAATCCAGTGGTCTCAATCCATCAATGCAACACTTCACCGAGAAAGGAGAAGGTGAATTGTATGCGGAATAGACAGGGGGAAGAGGGGGCGCGGCCAGCCAGGTCATACAGCAACCGTCTACGTGGCTAAGGGTCACTGGGTGACGGCGATTCTCGGATGCAAGCCAATCTCGGTCATCAGCTCCTTGTAACGCGGATCGGAGCGAATCGCCGTATGGAGGGACAACAGTCATCGCTCCGAGTTGCCCCGGCGTCGAACGACGGCCTGATTCCAACAGATCTGCGAAATGGGTCCATATCGCCCACCGCCGATAGCCTAACGCTTCACCCTCAGGAAGTAATAGTAATGGGAGCGTTCTCCGGCGCCGGTAGCCGATCGAGTTCATCCAATAGATTCCGCGCGCTCTTCCGTGCTTGCCCGATCGCGCAGACCAGACCAAGCTCGCTCGGATAGAGCGTCGTGTTGCCAGCGAGAGAAATCGATTTTCTGCCGACTCACCTGAGCTGTCTCATACGTTCACCGGGCGGAAGGGTAACAGGTTAGTACCATGACGAAAGAGGTAACGGCGCATGCTGCGACGATGCCATGGAGGTCTCACCTGTCCGATGCTTTGAGCGAGATTCGGTGTAGCCTGGCTCGTGGCGGGGACCGTTCTGAACGTGGCGGCTTGCCCGGCTCGACTCTACGGGATCCAGCCGCAGGACCGGATTCAGCCACCAGAACGCTCAACCGGCTCAAGCGTCCGGTGCCAGAGCTGGAGGCGAACGCTCGCACGCGGTCTGAGCGTATCCTTCGGTCGGCATACCCGCGCTCCAGAAACAACCGCTAGAAGCGCGTCGGCAGCCTCCGCGTAGGATGTGCCCAAGAAGCTGCGGTGCAGTTGAGCAGGAGTCGACTATATCCGTCGACAGACCGTTAGCGGATAACACAGCACGCCGTCGCCGATCGGCGAAACTGCCCTGTAGTCGATCGTCCAGAGGTCGTTGGGCGCTTCGGGTTCGCGCAAGCGGACTGGGTGCCGACTTCGGCCGAAGTCGGCACGCAGTCCGCTTGCGCGAACCCGAAGCGAACGACCTCCGGACGATCGCTACAAGGCGCAGTCGCCATCGTCGACGGCGTGCTGTGTTATCCGCTAACGGTCGTCGACGGATCTAGTCGACTCCAGCCACTGCACCTGCAGCTTCTTCGGCACATCCTACGCCGATGCCTGCCGACGCGCTTCTATCACTTGTTTCTGGACCGCGCGGGCTGCCGACGAAGGCTACGCTCAGACAACGCGTTCGCCGTTCGCCTCCATCGGCCAACCGGACGGAAGCGTTGAGCCGGTTGTATCCGGTCTGGTGGCTGAAGCGCATTGCGGTCGAGCGCATCGAGCCGGGCAAGCCGCAGCAGAACGGTCGCCATCTCTTGCGGCTACACCGCACGCTCAAAGCCGAGACAGTGAGACCTCCGCCTGGCGATCGTCGCCGACAGCAGCGCCCTTCGACCTCTTTCGTCATACAGCAACCAAGAACGTCCGCATGGCGTTGAGACAGCGGTCCTGGGTGACGGCGATTCTCGGATGCACCAGCAATCACGCGCCATCCCAGCGAGCTTGTAACGCGGATCTGGAGCGAATCGAGTCGTACTGGGAGGGACAACGAGTCATCGCTCACGACGGACGCCCCAATGTTCTTCGGCGAGCCTGTACTTCAACCTGAGCGAAGCGTACGGCTCGCGAGTTGGTCGCCCAGCCGATAGCCTGGACCCGAAGTAATAGTAATGGGAGATCTGTTTCCGGCGCCGGTAGCCGAAGTTCATCCAATAGATTCCGACGCCGCCTTCCGCGTACTGTGCCCGATCGGCTCGGACCAGACCAAGATCGATTTCGGACGAGGGTCACTGACCACCGCCGAGACTGTTACCCATCCGATCCGGTTTCTGAGACTCACCTATCAGCCTTCTCATACTCACCCATGTCCGTATAGACACACCCCTGCATGGCGTACCAAAGAGCACCATCCGGCTGAAACACACTCGCGGTTCGATAGTGAGAGAGGGCCTTGGCGTTGTTGTCGGTGAAGTAATAGATGTCACCCGCTGTGCCCAACGTGGAAGCCGACGCCGGGTCGAGTTCCACCGCCCGGCGCGCCATCTCGATCGCCTCCTGCCGACGACCCAAGACCGCGAGGTACACACCGTAGCCGAGATACGCCTTGGCGTAGCTGGGGCTAACCTCGATCGCTCGCTGGTAATGCTGTTCGGCGTCCGCCCACTCCCACTCGAAAAAGGCCCTGATCTTCGCGAGCAGTAGGTGTGGATCGGCCAGGCTGTCATCCAATTCGCGAGCCTTCAGGGCAACCAGTTTCGCCTTTGGCAGCAGGTCAACAGGCGGTCCGCGCCACCAACCGAAGACAATGTAGCTGTCGGCCAGCCACGAGTAAGCGGGCGCGAAGTCCGGATCGAGCTCAATCACCTGCTGAAAGGCCTCGATGGCTTCGGCCATATGCCCCGCCTCGAATAGCGATCGTGCTTCCAGATAAGCCTCGTATACCTCTGGCCGAACGGAATAAGCGGCGGCCAGCCGCACCTCTTCCTGGGGAGTGAGCTCGACCTGGATCTCGCGAGCAATGTCCAATGCAACCTGGCTCTGCAACTCGATGATGTCGTCGAGATCCCGCGTATAAGTTCCCACCCAAACGTGGCGGTCAAGCGAAGCGTCTATCAGTTGAGCGGTGATGCGGATTCTGTTGCCGGCTCGCGTCACATTGCCTTCGACAACGTGCGTGGCTCCCAGTTCCCTCGCAAGCTCAGGCATAGAAGGCATGGAATAGTCATCGCTGTTCTCGAAGCGTGCCGTCGAGGTTCGCGAGATCACCTGTAGGCCTCCGATCCTGGCCAGCCGTGCAATCAACTCGTCGGTCATGGCGGGAGCGATGTAGGCCTGGCTTTTGTCCTCTGAAAGATCTGCCAGCGGCAGAACAGCGATGACTGGCTTCTTGAGCTCGCTCACACCCTCCACAGTGGTTGACGGCGTACCGAGAAACCAGTAGGCAACTGACGCCACCACGAGAACAAGCGCCGGAACCGCCACTCTTTCGCGCCAGTTCGGTCGGGAGACCGGATCCCGAGCAAGGGGCTCTGAGGCCGATTCGAACTCATGTCGTTCGTTCGAGTTATCGGCTAGCAGCTTCGCACCCGCAATGGGCTCTACCCTCGCTATGAAGCGATACCCCTGACCAGCTACCGTCTCAATGAAACGCGGCTCATCGGCCGAGTCGCTCAAGACGTCTCGCAGACGTTTGATCACATGGTTTAGGCTGTCGTCGAACTCGACAAAAGTCTCGGCATCCCAGAGCTGAACTCGCAATTCCTCTCTGGTAACCAACATTCCGGGCTTCTCCAGAAGCAGCTTCAACGCCTCGAAAGGTTTCTGTTGCAGGCGGATTCGACTGCCATGTTTTCGGAGCGTCGCCGCATCAACGTCTAACTCAAAGGCGCCGAAGCCGTACCCAGACGTTTCGCTCGGTTGAGTAGCCATGCCATTCAGTTCGTTGCCAACTGCAGCTTGGAAACCACGCGAGGTGACGGACCTAGACCCGGAACAAATGTATCATTCTTTCGATCAGAATCCAAGCAATAAGAATATAAATCGTTTCCATTTAAGCATTTAGCGCGTCAGATGAGAATGTCATCGGCAGGTCAGGGCCGCGTCATTTGTCCAGATTGACAGCCTCCATATAATCAGGCCTCTGCTGTCTAGCAGTCAGCTAGCAGCCAAAGGAGTAATTCATGAGAGTTTTTACAGTGCAACGTCGCCTTGCGGGATTGAGTACCGCGCTCAGTTTAGCCCTGGGGTTGATTGTGTTCGGGGGTATGCCGGTCTTAGGGCAGGGGCCCGGAGTAGAGAGAGGGGCGATGAACCAAGTCGCCGCGAATGCCGGAGAATCGGGCACATACCAGTTGGTTCGCTCGCGTGCGGGGGCGGCGGCCACGGTTCAGGCGCGCAGATTGACAAAAGGGTTTGCCTATACGGCATGGATTGCGGTGTTTCCAGATCCCAGTGCGTGCTTAGACGACGATGGAGAGGCGGGCTGTGGGCCTAATGACGAACAGCAGGGCCGGGGCTTTCTCAAAAACCTGGGCGGCGCGATTGCAGGGGGCAATGGTTCGCTGAATTTTGCCAGCGGCTACACTGGCTTCTCTGGAGCGATGGCGGAGATTCATCTAGTCGTCCGATGCCACGGGCCCTCTATCCCTGGCCTAATCCCCGAGATGATTAGTACGCCGAACGGCGGTTGCAATGCTGGACAACCGAACGTGGGGCTGTGCGGGACGATTCTGCTCGCTATTCTGAATCCTTGATGCCAAGGGCGACTCTGGGCGGTGGCTGTCTGACGCGGTCCGACGGCGGGGCCACCGTCCATGCTCCCTTTTCATGTCGGCAATGCCGCTTGCTTTGGCTGCTCGATGATACGTCTCGTCAGTTACTTCCGTTAAGTCCGGTGGTCCCGGCCCGGTTATTGGAAGTTAGCGGACACGAATCACTTGCAACCAGTGTCCGAGACCTGTCCTCACCGGACTCTGGTGTCGTCGAAAACTGCTCCTAGCTACCACTTACGGATTAACTGATCGACGGCTAGACGAGTGCCGCAGGGCCATAGCTCGCTACAATTTGAGGCGGAGCGCTGAGCTGTGGGATTTCAAAGTATCTTGACTCACCTGGACGGACCGGAAGAGACGTATGAAGTCGTGGAGACGTCGGCGCGTCTTGCACGTGAGACGGGGGCCAAGTTGACACTGGTGGAGGTTGTGATGCCTCTGCCGGTTTATCTTAGAGAACCGATCTATGGATACCCCGCCCTTTCTGAAACTCTGAAGAAAGAGGCGCGCGAACGGCTAGAGGGGGTGGCCGCACCGCTGCGCGAAAGCGGTCTGGCCGTTGATATTGCGGTATTGACGGGGAAACCCCACGAGGAGATCGTTCGGGAGTCCATCCGCGCGGGGCACGATCTAGTCTTGGTTCGATCTCATCCTCGGGGACTGGCACATCGCTCCACATCGACGGCGACGCGTCTTTGCCGACTAAGCCCGGCACCCGTCTGCGCGGTAAGCGGCGACGGCATGGAGCCGTTCCAGAGGGTCCTGGCGACCGTCGATCCTTTGTCTCAGGACGAGGCTGGCGACGAACTGAATCAACGAGTCATTGAGACCGCGATTGAAGTCGCGCGACTAGAGGGTGGCGAGGTCGCCGTGCTGTACGCCTGGGGAGATGACTTTCCAGCCGGATACATGGAATCCCACGAAGGCGCGATTCACGAGCTTGCCGAAGCTGCGCTCGCCGGACTTCTCGAACCCTACGAAGGCGAGATCGCCCCGGAAAACGTAATTCTGGAACTCGGAGAACCGGCTAGTACGATCTGTCGGGTCGCCGAAGAGCGCGAGATGGATCTGGTCGTCTTGGGAACGATCGCCCGCACGGGGATCCGAGCGGTGTGGATGGGCAACACGGCTGCAAAGACACTGAACGGCTTGGACGTGTCGATTCTCGCTGTAAAGCCATCCGGCTTCATATCGCCTCTCGACTCTTCCGGCGCATAAGAGGGCGTGGCGACGGATCGAAGGAAAAAGTAAAGCCCCGCCAATCGGCGGGGCTTTGTAATTTGTTGGAAATGATTGGGCCTGGCGATCAGCGCCGCTTCAGCGTCGGTCTTTCGTCTTCTTCTTCCTCGCCGTCGCCAACATCTCCATCGACAGGAATCGTCTCTTCCGAGGGACTCCGTCTCAACGTGGGCTTACCGTCCTCGGCGGCCTGGTCTTGCGTCTTTGTTCGTCTCGTAAAGCCAGCGAGGCGCTCTTGCACGTCAAGAAACTCAGAACTCGTGACGACGTACTGTGCTCTGGCCGGAAGCAATTCGTCGATACGAGCCTGCGTCTTGGTAATGCGATCGCCGGTAGGCGGGTGGCTCGCGAAGACCTTCGACAGCGTACCGGGCTTGCGTTTCTGGTCAGCGAGCAGCTTCTCGAAGAAGTCTATGAAGGACGTCGGGTCGTAACCCGTCTTGTACATGTATTGCAGCCCGAGCAGATCGGCCTGCGACTCAGCCGCACGAGAAAACGTGAGGAACCCCATCGGAATGGCAAACCCCGCCGCCTGGCGAATGCCGTAGCCAGCCCAACCGCCCAGGAAGATCAACGGAATCGTGGCGTAGTTGATCAGCTGGCCGCGGGTGGCCTGCTTTGTACCGTGACGTGCCGCAACGTGGGCGATCTCATGAGCCATCACGCCAGCAAGTTCGGCTTCGTTGTCCGCTCGCAAGAACAGGCCAGAGTTCACAAAGAAGAAGCCGCCCGGGAGTGCAAATGCGTTGATCGAGTCGTCGTCGATGAGCTTAATCGTGAACGGGACCTTGGCGTCAGAGTTCCGCACGAGGTTTTGGCCAACGCGATTGACGTACTCAGCGATGACCGGGTCATCGATGATCCGAGAGTTCCGCTCGACCTGCTGTGCCATGCTCTTGCCAAGAGCAATCTCCTTCTCTAAGGAGTAGAAGTTTATGCCACCGCCAACTTTGCGCTCACCGATGGCATCCGGATCCTTCTTGGATCCCTTGTACTTGTCCTCCTTGTCCTTGTCGTTACCCGCATAGACCGGCGAGGCAAGCGCCAAGCACAGAGCCGCAACGATGAAACGTCGGGCTATCTCATTCATGGCTAGGATCCTCCGAGTTCTCAAGTCGCTATCAGTATAAGGCCCACGTCCAGTCCGGTAAACTCAAGAGCCGCGACCTGACGGTACTCGGTACGGCAATGAACTTATCTGACTATGTAGACGAGTTTCCGGTACGGGACCGTTTCATCTATTTGAATCACGCCGCGACAGGGCCCCTGCCCCGCCGGTCGGCGGAAGCGATGCAGCGGATGACTGCGGACCAGATGGACGCTGGCGGCTGCAACTGGCCTGAATGGCTGGACGCCGTAGCCGGTCTTCGTCGAGCCGCTGCGCAATTGATCGGCGCTTCGAAGTCAGAGATCGCTATCACCAAGAACACGTCCGAGGGGCTGAGCTTCATTGCCAACGGGCTCGATTGGCGGTCGGGTGACATCGTTGTGGGCGTAAGAGGTGATTTCCCGGCCAATTACTTCCCTTGGGCTCGCCTGCGGCGGCTAGGCGTTCAGCTGCGCTGGGTCGAGTTACGAGACGGCTGCATCGATGTTGACGAACTCGACCGGGCCTGCGAAGGCGCTCGGTTGCTCGCCGTCAGCTTCGTCCACTACCTCAGTGGCTTTCGCTTGGACCTTGATGCGGTGGGAGAAATCTGTAAACGGCGCGGCTGTCTTTTTGTAGTCGACGCGGTCCAGGGGCTGGGCCCGTTTCCGATCGACGTAAAGCGGAGCGGTATTCACGCGCTCTCCGCCTCGGGACACAAGTGGCTGCTGGGGCCTGAGGGCAGCGCCATCTTTTACATTGATCACGACTTGATGCCGAGCGTAGAGCCGAAGGAGTTCGGATGGACCAACGTCCAACGCTTCCATGCCTTCAGCACAGAGGAGAAGCTGCGGACCGACGCCGGGCGCTACGAGTGCGGCACGCTCAACACGATCGGCTGCTTCGGCTTGCGAGCCTCGATCGAACTTTTTCTCGAAGTGGGCGTGGAGCGCATCGCCGAGAGAGTACTGCAATTGGCCGACCGCGTAGCAGACTTGGCCACGAATCGAGGGTTCGAGCTGGCTGCACGTCGTAGTCCGCCAACCGCGTCAGGCATCGTCAGTTTCAGGAAAGCGGGATTCGACACACAGACCACAGCGGAACGGCTGGCTGCGAATCAGATTTCCGTGTCGGCTCGACACGGATACGTCCGAGTCGCACCGCACTTCTACAATACAGAGGACGAGATCGATCGATTCTTCGCGCTGTTGGAACCGGAGTCCTAAGGTGCCGGGTCGGTCTCTTCGTCGTCGGAGGGTTCCGGACGTGGGGGCAGTGCAGCGAGTACCAGCTTCTGTATTGCGCCGAGTTCTTCGAACGACTCGTCGAGAGATGCTTCAGACATCTCGCCCCGCTCCCCTCTAGCCCCCAGAAACATAGTGACCAGTGCGTCGCCGAACTCCGATCCTGTCGTAAATTCGGGGGCCTCGGCAAACATCAATACCTTCAGCGAATCAGTCAGACGCTCGGCCCAGAGCCGCGCAACGCTCTTGCCGCTACCCATGCCAGCCAAAATCACGTCGTCGGCAGTCAGTTCAACAATGACGCGGCGACCCGTCCCATCCGAGGCGAACTGCACAATCGTTGGGAAATCCCCCCTTTCACTGAGGGTAATCTCGCGACCTGGCTCCTCCTCCAGGTCTGCAATCGCGCCCTCCAGGTTCTCAACGATCTCTTTGGCTCGGATGGCTCCACCGCCGCCGCCAAGCGGATCGCTGATCTGAAACACGGCCACCTGGTTGAGCTTGATCAAGATGGGAAGGCCTTCAGTCAGACCGTCGTTTCGGAGTATCTCGTAGGAGACCGTTGGTGATGGCAAATCGGTCCAGACCGCCCGCTGCTGCAGCCAGACTACTAGGCCAATCACAGCCACGCCAAGAATGATGCTGACGACCGTGGACGGCTTCTTCAGGACGTCTTTCAGGGTACGATCCGCCTTCTGTTCGGCGAAATCGGGCTCGTCTGTTCGCCGCGGACCAGAGGAATACGCCGAAGGGGTTGAAAAGTTGCTGTCGCTCATCGAAGGGTGTTGAACCTAGACTTTAGCAGCGGATGCTGTCTTAAGATTACAGACCGCCGCGGAGACCAAGCGGTTTCGTTATTTTGGCACTCCCCTCCACTGCGGTCGCAACTCCTTGGAACCGAACTAGTTGCGCCTCAAACCTCGGCCATAAGCTTTCTATCGCCAGAGAACTAAGAGAAGACTCTTATAGGCCTCCGGGGACCCCGCTACGACACTCAAAGCAAGGTCACTAGCCAGCCGCGCGCCCGAAGTGCCGCGCTTCGCTGAGATGGCCTAGGACATCTGTGGGCCGGAGAACTACCTTGCCGAACGAGACTGATACGACAGTGCCGAACAAAGGAATGGATGAAACGCAGGAACTGCCTGCTTTTCCTGCCCGATACAACACCACTACTACCGCTGAGTCGGACGATCATCCTGTTCCGGCTCAGTACAAGGCCCTCCAAGAGGCACAATTCCTGCACGAAGAGACCCTACGACAACTTCGCGACGAGATTCAGTCTCAGCGGCAGCAGATCTCTGATCTAGCTGAAGGCCAGCAAGAAACTTCGCAGCCCCCGGCTCGGCTCGATGTCATTCTGCTACGGCTATCGGAGCTGGAACGCAAGATCGGGGAAGACGCTCCTGATCCACTGCTCAACGAAATCGTGCATCGCCTCGCAGTGATCGAGAATGGCCCCGGCTTCAACTCCGACGGGCGTATTGAGAAACTCGCCGAACAACTGGCCGAGGTTCGGCGCCGCACTTCGACGCCAACTACCGATCCGCGTACCGACGAGATGGCACTGCGCATCGCTTCGGTTGAAGGTTCCGTGCGCCGCGCGCAAGAGGCGTTCCAGAGCGACACTCTAACGGACCAGATCGAGGTATTGCAAGCAGCATCGCGTGAAAGCTCGGAGAAGGTCGCGGCGGAGCTGTCGGAGCTGAGCAAACAACTGGCGGAGGCTCGGAGTCGGGAACAGCCCGACTGGTCGAGCCGCCTCGACAGCATTGAGAACCGTCTGGGCGAGACTTCGAACAAGGAGAACACCGAGGAACTCACGAGTCGCCTCACTCAGTTAGAGCAATCAGAGGCTGCAAGCATCAGCGATTCTCGCTTCGACGCCGTCGCGGAAAGGATTGAGGAAATCGACGGCCGTCTTTCGAGCGTGGTCGACTCCACAGACCTCGCTGAACTGCAAGAAAAGCTGCTCCAACTGGAGACGCAGCTCTCTGCACCGATCGAGAACCCACAGCAAAACGCATTGTCGTCGCGATTGGATCTACTGCAGAGCGCTGTGGAAGACCGGCCAGCCTCAGAAACTGTTGAGGCAATCCAAGAGCGTCTGTCGTCACTGGAGCAGCAGCACGAACAATCCGCTGACCCCAATGAGGCCGTGGCGGAACTTCGCCAACGCTGTGACTCGTTCTCCGAGAGGCTCTCGACGCTAACTGAGCGCGAAGTATTCGAGAACCGCGTCTCAGCGGTGGAAGCCCAGATCATCCAGGTGGCGGCGAGTTCGCCAGACCTGGAGGAACTGCGGCAGAAGCTCGCGGACCTTGAGGATGCCCCGCCGGCGGAGCCCGACGGGCGCCTCGCCGAACTGACGGCCCGATTGCGTGCCTTGGAACTCCGAAGCGAGAACCCCGCACAAGATGATGGCCGTTTGGAGCGCCTGTCTGGAAGGCTCGACCAGCTTGAACTAACGGGTGGTTCGAGTGGATTTACGAATCAACTCAACGAGCTTCGCGAACGCGTCGTCGAATTAGGAGCGCGGCCCGACGATCTGTCGAATGAAGATTCGGATCGACTGCTCGCTGGGGTTACTGAGCGTTTGGCACTGATCGAGTCTTTATCACCAGCTACGCTCGAGCGTCTCGATCGGCTCGAAGAGAGCCAAGCAACGACCGACGGCGGCGATCATGCTGACGCCATGTCGGAGCTGCGCCAGAGAGTCGATCAGATCGTCAACTCCAGTGGCAGTACGGACACCGCTACGAGCGATGTCATCCACGAAATTGGCCTACGCGTACAAGCCCTTGAGCGCGGAACCGGAGGTGGGCCAGCCAGTCCCGACCCGGCCTTGACGGCCGAGTTCGAGCAGCGCATTGAGTCGCTCGAATCGCAACTCAAACAGACGGCAGGTGCGCCGAGGGCTGAGCTGCAAAAGATCATCGAGCGACTCAGCTACCTGGAACATGCGGGCGCTTCAGCTGGCTCCGGCGAGGGTGAGGGCGGAGGCCCATCGCCACAAATCATGGATCAATTGATCTCCCGCTACGAAGAGATTGACGGTAGGCTGGCTTTAATCGAAGAAGCGGCTCCAGGAGAGGCATCTGCTGAGAAAAACTTGCAGTGGGTCAGCAGCGCCATGGAGGAGATCTCCGAGATCCGGCAGCAGCTCGCGGAAGTGCAAGAGAGCGGTACGGGCGGATCGGGCATTTCCGAGAAGTTCGTAGGGAAGCTCGCCGAGAAGATCTCAAGCGGCATCGCAGGTTCAGAAGTGAAGTCGATTCAGACTCAGATGTACGTGGTCTACTTTGTGTTAGCGGTCATTGGAGCACTAACTTTGTTGCCACTTACCCTCGGCTAGACGCCTGTTCTGTGGCTGACGATGTAAGAAGGGCCGACTCCCATGGAGTCGGCCCTTCCTCGTTTGAGTCCTATCATCACTGCGGCGGAGGTGGCGGCGGGGGTGGCTCCGGTGCCTTCTCGTCGGTTGGTAACGGCGGAGTACCGCCACCGGCACCGCCCGCCGAAGGAGCGCCGCCACCTCCTCCGGGACTGCCGCCGATGTGACGCCACAAAGAAGCAGCAATGCGCACAACGTCTTCTGCAGCACCGGCTATGCCTGCTCCGTCGACACCGCTCTTCGCTAGGGGCGTGAGCGGATCCACGACGAGACTTTGACCTTCCTCTACCAACGTCTCTCGGCTGCTCGGTAACAATTGGTGGCGAACCGCTACGGCACCTTCATGGACGAAGACGGTCGTCACCTCCCTATCGTCGACCGAAACGTCAAACGTGGTGCCGCGAACCGAGATCACCGCTGTGGGAGTAAACACCCGGGTTGGGTTCGGCTCACCGCCCAGCCGATTGATATAGATCTTGACGCGTCCGAGAAAGATGTCGATCAAATCACGGAGGCTACCCGCGTTCTTTCGAAAGACTACTCTCGAATCGGGATAGACCAGAAAGGAGCTGCCGTCGGAAACCTCAAGAGTGGCAAAACCATCGGGGCCGGTGATGATGGTTTGCCCCAGTTGGACCGCATCCCCAGGGAAGAGCGCCCACTCCTGACTATCACGCCATAGCGACACCTGACCCTGTGCCTCCACGACCTCGGCGGCCGAGTTCGCTTGGGCATAGGCCGACGCGACCATGCACCAAGTGCAAAGCCAAACGGCGATCAGCGTTCGCCTAGATGTGGAGCCTCAAGAGGTTGTTCATGGGAATCAGGAGTCTGGAGAAAGGGGGAAGGTAGTGGAGGCTGGCGTGGGGGCGATGCCAGTTGTAATGGTGGAGCCAGGGTAACAGATGAGCGGCGCGCTGCTGGGATGAGGAGTAGGAGCGAGCGTAAGCCCATTCTCTCAGAGCGGTCTGGATGAAGCGTTCGGCCTTGCCGTTGGTGCGCGGCGTGTAAGGACGGGTAAAGCGGTGGCGGATGCCGAGACGACGGCAAGCATCGCGGAAGAGGCGCGAGCGATAGCAAGAGCCGTTGTCGGTGAGCAAACGACGAATAGGGACGCCGAGGGAGCGGTAGTAACCGACCGCGGCGTCGAGGAAAGCCACCGCGGAGTGGCTGCGTTCATCGGGCAGGATCTGAGAGAAGGCGAGGCGGGAGTTGTCGTCAATAGCGACATGCACGAACTCCCAGCCAGCGCCGCGACTGGCCCGAGAGCGATCTCCGGTAACGCGATGACCGGCGCGGAGGAAGCGGCCGAGCTTCTTGATGTCGAGATGCAGCAGATCGCCGGGGGCGGCATGTTCGTAGCGGCGCAGGGGCCGAGCAGGTTCGAGATCGCGGATACGGTTCAGGCCGGCGCGGCGCAAGATGCGGCTGATGGTAGCGGGCGAGAGGCCGACAGCCTGGGCGATGTGTCGGCCGGTCCAACGCTGGCGGCGCAGAGAAATGACGCGCTCGACCAGCGCCCGAGAGGTCCGTCGCGGGCTGCGGTGCGGTCGCGAGGAACGATCGTGCAAACCGGCGACACCCTCGCTGCGATAGCGCGCCAGCCACTTGTGGATGGTTCTCAGTGAGACGCCACAGGCCGCCGCGGCGTCCCGTGGCGTCTGCTGCTTGGCGAGGACGCGCTCGACGATCCGCACTCGCAAATAAGGCGTCAATCGTGCATTCTTGTGGATGTTCATTCGGTCTCTCCAAGGTTGCTGTTGTGGGATAACTCCAGCTTCCCTGGTCCGGGACCGAATGAACAACCTATTGAGAGGTCACACCTAGAGGGCAACATTCTCTATTCTGCGTCGACCAGACGCCAGCGACAATAGTAGGCGGTCGAAATTATAGGTAGCACGGACACCTCCAAACGAAAACCTTCGGCCCATTTGGTGGTATCCATGCCGTTCATGTGGGCCCTGAGGCCTAAAGGTCCAGTGACCGTGTCAGCCTGACACAGAGGTAGCAAGTATTGACAGGCTGTCTCAGGATGTGGACCATGTTTGAAGATGTCCACGAAGATGTCCGCAGGTACCGGGTCTCTCAAGTACGAGATTCAACAGAAGAAGCCATTCCCCAATGTGAGGCACGAGGCGGTACTAGGTCTGCTAAAAACCTCTGACCTGGTACGCCGTCTGCCTCCAGCGTCGTGGAGCCCGCCGGCATCACCATGCAGCAATACAACGTCCTGCGCATCCTACGCGGAGCAGGCGCCGAACCGCTACCCACGTTGGAAATTCGCTCCCGCATGATCGAGCAAACGCCGGGTATCACTCGTCTGCTCAATAAGCTGGAGAAGGGCGGATGGGTGACTAGGAATCGTAGTGAGGATGATAGACGTCAGGTCTTGTGCAGCATTTCGGTTCGGGGCAAGAAGCTGCTCGATGACCTCGACGCATCAATTGATGCGGTTCCCGAACAGTTACTCGCCAACGTACCTGATCACGAAGCAAAAGTGCTTGTGCGGGTACTCGACAAGATACGAGCAACGCAATTCGAGAAAGTACAACCCCGGGACGACGCTAACTCGGCTGCCTAGTTGCCCAAAGCGTGCCAGAGGTACAACGTTTCAACCAGCGGCTATACTGAGAACTCCGCGATCGGCCTTGCTATGGCTGTTGATTTCCCCACCAGACTCCGTCGGAAACGCCTCCACGTCCACCGCAAATTACGCGAGGCGCGGATGCTGTGGCGGGGTCTGACGAATACAGATAGCCCCGTCCTGGCACAGATGATCCCGACACGCCGTTGCAATATCGCCTGTACGTATTGCAACGAGTACGATCACGTATCGACGCCGGTACCGATTGACGAGCTCAAGCGAAGAGTCGACAAGCTGGCCGACCTCGGCGTGTCGATCATCACGATGAGCGGCGGTGAGCCCCTGCTCCACCCCGAACTCGACGCTCTGCTGGCTCACGTTCGGCACCGCGGACCGATCGCCAGCTTGATCACGAACGGCTACTTCATGGTGCCGGACCGCATCAAGCAATTGAACGACGCTGGCCTTGAGTACGTTCAGATCTCAATCGACAACGTCAAACCAGACGACGTGTCAAAGAAGAGCCTCAAGGTTCTCGACAAGAAGCTCGAATGGATGGCCGAACACGCGGATTTCGAGGTCAACATTAACTCCGTGATCGGCGGAGGCATACCCAACGTCGAAGACGCCTATGTGATCGCCAAGCGAGCGGTAGAGTTCGGATTCACGTCCACGGTCGGACTTATACATGATGGCGACGGTCAGTTGAAGCCGCTGTCCGCGATCGAGAGGGATGTTTGGGAGCGTATTCGTGCTCTGAGCAAGAGATCCTACGCCCGGCTAGACTTCTTTCAGACCAACATTGCAGCTGGCAAACCAAACGATTGGCGCTGTCGGGCTGGTGCACGATACCTCTACATTTGTGAAGACGGATTGGTCCACTACTGCTCTCAGCAGCGTGGTTGGCCTGGCACTGCGTTGGCCGACTACACGGTAGAGGATGTACGGTATGCGTATTCGCTTGAGAAGGGGTGCGCCCCCAATTGCACTGTCTCCTGCGTACACAAGGTTTCCGCGTTTGATTTCTTTCGCGGCCCACAACTCCCGGACTCTACCGAGGGTCGCCGCAATCCGTTAGTCCATCTATCGTCTGGCGATTAACCTCCTTGTTTTCTAAATCTTGAGAGACTCTGAACGACCGGTCTGATAGGTAACACTCTAAACCGGACGGATGGGTAACAGTATAGGCGGTGGTCAGTGGCCCCCGCGGGGGCCACTGACTGCCGAGCCGAGCGGCCACAGTACGCGGTTGGCGGCGTCGAACAAGGCGAGTTCCACCGGACCGAACCAGATCTGCCAAATGGCTTCGTCCACTTCGACTAGCCCGACCAACTCGCGAGCCAACGCTTCACTCAGGAAGTACTTCTCGCCGAGGAACTTGATGCGTCCGTCGTGGCGCACTCGTCGGCGCTCCCAGTGCCCCGGGTAATCCAGATCAGCAAGCTCGCTGGGATAGGCGCGTGTTGCTGGTGCATAGAACGCCGCCGGGGGCCGCTGTCTCAACGCTTCATGCGGACGTTCTTGGTTGTATTCATGACGAAAGAGGTCGAAGCGGCGCTGCTGTCGGCGACGATCGCCAGCCGGAGGTCTCACTGTCTCGGCTTTGAGCGTGCGGTGTAGCCGCTCGTGGCGACCGTTCTGCTGCGGCTTGCCCGGCTCGATGCGCTCCACCGCAATGCCCAGCTTCAGCCACCAGACGTTCAACCGGCTCAAGCGTCCGGTGCCGATGGAGGCGAACGGCGAACCGTTGTCTGAGCGTATCCTTCGTGGCAGCCCGCGCTCCAGAAACAACCGCTCCAAGCCTCGGCGGGCCTCGGCGTAGGATGTGCCCACGTGTGCGGTGCAGTTGAGCAGGAAACGACTATATCCGTCGACGACCGTTAGCGGATAACACAGCACGCCGTCGCCGGTGCGAAACTGCCCCTTGTAGTCGATCGTCCAGAGGTCGTTGGGCGCTTCGGGTTCGCGCAACGGACTGGGTGCCGCTTCGGCCAGTCGCCGCATCCGCTTGCGCCCGCGAACGAGTCCGGCTCGCTTCAGCGCGTCGCCGATCGTCGACGCCGCTGGCCAGCTTGTCTGTGACTCTTTCGACTCCAGCCAGGCCCTGAGCTTCTTCGGCCCCCAACTCGGATGCTGCCGACGCGCTTCTATCACTCGTCGCTCGACCGACTCGGGTATCCGACCGGGCTGACGGTGTGCCGCGTGCGAGCGGTCTTCCAGCTCTGGCCAACCGCCTTGACGGAAGCGTTCTAACCACTTGTATCCGGTCCTGCGGCTGATCCCGTAGAGTCGACACAGCGCCGCCACGTTCGTCGCCGCCCCCGCTCGCAGCCAGTCTTCAATGAATCTCTTGCGTTCTTCCATCGGATAGGTCTCCTTCCATGGCATCTCGCCATGGTGTTACCTATCCGCCCGGTCTAACCTGTTACCCTTCCGCCCGGTCTGTACAACTCTCGGCCACAGGTCGTAATACCTCTGTCCCAAAGAGACATACGGGAATATCCCTGGCTAAAAAGGGTACTTGCTACCCATAGCCGGTTGACGCTGGCTCCAGCATGATTGGCACGTAAGGTTAATGCGGTACCGCCGCGAAGACTTGAAACTCTCAAGCCAACGTATCTACACACAGGGAGAAAGAAAATCATGCTTAAGCTTCAAATGTTCCTCGCCAACCTGATCAAAGATCGCAAGGGCCAAGACATGGTCGAGTACGCGCTGCTCGCCGGTTTCATCGCCGTTGCCGCTGGCGCACTGCTGCCCGGCATCTCCGGTAGCATCAGCACCATCTTCAGCCGCATGGCTTCGGTCGTGTCCGCTGCCGCGACTGCGTAAGCGCTGTCTAGCGTTTCGATACTGCTCAATAGGCGGTCCTTCGGGGCCGCCTTTTCTATTAGCGCAACACACCACCTCCAGCCGCCTCAGGGTCCAACTACCACCATCGGGCCAGGGGGTCGTACGTAGATGCACCAACTCGAAAACAGTACTAGGTCTCCATAGCCAGACCCGCAAACCTGTTTCATCATCACCTTGTCGGTTCGAGTTACACACGAGCCAACAAGCAAATTTAGTTCTTGAACACATTTCTACGGGAGACAAAACACTATGCTTAGGATTCAAATGTTGATCGCTCGCTTGCTCAAAGATCGTAAGGGCCAGGACATGGTTGAGTACGCATTGCTCGCTGGTTTCATCGCCGTTGCCGCTGGCGCACTGCTGCCCGGCATCTCCGGTAGCATCAGCACCATCTTCAGCCGCATGGCTTCGGTCGTGTCCGCTGCCGCGACTGCGTAAGCGCTGTCTAGCGTTTCGATACTGCTCAATAGGCGGCCCTTCGGGGCCGCCTTTTTCAATTAGCGTTAGGGTCGAAAACCGAATGAATTGACCACGACGCTCAAGTCGCGTTCATCGCCAGGCGGCGAGAACGAAGCGTCGACCCGAATCACAACACGAACGGAGTCGCCGGGAGGTCGCTCGATCGGAACCCGCGAAACGTGCCCGCCCGGTCCATCGAGGGAGACTTCCACAAGAGGGCGACCGCCTGACTCTACGGACACGAGCCGTGCGGGCGAGTTGTCCGGTATGTAGAGATCCATTTCGAAACTCCGCACTTGCTCGGGAACGAGCAGAATCGCCGAACCGCTTGGTCCCATCCACCGCCAGGTATCACTTTGCAAACCGTAGAACCCAGACAGTAACTGTTGTTCAGCCGCCTCGGAATTCATCAGCAGGTACGATTCAGTTGGGGTCGGCAGCCCCAGTTCTTCGGCTGTCAGCCGGTCGATGACGCCAGCGCCGATGCCGAATGGCAAGATTCCAAACTCGCTCGACGAATAGCCCGAACCCGAGCCTCGACCGATCGTCCTGAGCGGGATCCATCCCGTGTTTACTTCGCGGCTCAGCACTTCCTGGCGAGAACCCGAAATTCCGACCGGAACGTTGGCGGCGAGTTCGCTGGTCACCAGCATCGCTCCACCAGGTAGCTCCTGCCCGCGCAGCAGCGACTCACTTCCGAGGTTGCCGAGGTAGTGCCTCAAACCCCAGTCTCCGTTGCTCCAGATCCGCTTGCCTTCGACCTCGGGTGCTAGTTCCTCGGCGAACGCCTTGTACTGCACAGCGTAGTGATACTCGGCACCCGCCAGGGCCAGGCCCAGCATCAGATTAGTCACCACGCCTGCAGCGAGCCACGCCTTGGACGGCACGCGCTGGACGACAAGAATCGCCAGGGCTGGCGCCAACGGCAGCAAGTAGCGAGCTGAACCGGCATAGAAAATAGTCAGCGCACCGCCCAGACACACGACGACCCAGGCGGCCAAGAAGCCCTCGTCCTCTTCTCGCTTCTGAACCACGAGCCGCACCACGACGACCACGAGAGTGCAAGCGCAACCCACCGCTATGCCGTAGAGCGCCCGTTCGCCGAGAGAGTAGCCGGAGATCGAAACGGCGGCGACTGAGGCACTCAGAACTCCGACGAGCATCCAGACCCTGCTGCGTAGAAACCAACCTGCGAAGACGAGCAGCGGCGACACCATGATCCCCAGGTGACCAACCAGCGCGGCGGCACTACGGAGCTTCCGGTCGATCAATAGCAGGTCGTAGCTTTGGACATAGGCGGCCAGTGCCTCGGCAGGAGCTGCACCGACCGCAGCTCTTTCAGCCAATTGCCAGATCACCAACACGAGCGGAGCGATGATGACCGGCAACCAGGCGATCAGCCTCGTCCGGTCTCGAAACCAGACCCAGTGAGCCAGTACCGGCACGAAAAAGACGCTCTGGTAGCCAAAGAACGCCCCAATCGCCATGGCAACCGCTGACCAGCCATACCGGCGGTGAACCATACACGCCGCACCGAGGGCTAGGAAGGCGAGCAGGGGAATATCCGACTCCAATTTGTTGCCGTTAACCACGAAAGCTGGCACGCTCGCAAATACCAAGGCAGCCCACAGCGGGCGGTCCGTAAAACGCCTTGCGAGAAAGTAGACCGAGAAGACCGCGAGCAGCGAGTACGCCACATAAGCCAGATGTAACGGAACTTCACGTACGCCGCCGAATAGAGCCAACAGCGGAGCCAGAGTCCAGGCGACTCCGGGCGGTCGGGTGTGCCCCGCCCCCCAGACAACATCACCGGCGAGGCGAAAGCTGGTCTGCAGCGGATGCAACGGGTCGACGAGAGCGTTCTCGGCGAAGATCAGATAAAAGACATCATCGCCCTGGATCGGCTGTGCGATAAAAGGCAGTCGGATCAGCAGGATTAGGCCCAGCAGGATGAGAAGGTCGCGCCTCATCGAAGCCCACAGTGTATAGAACCCAGTTGTCTAAACGCTAAGTTGTTCATACAACAACTACTTACAAACAGCATGGCGGTCACCGTGGCGGTCAAGCTCACTTAACGCTCCCGGCTGCCACCTTCCCAAAAATCTTTTCCTCTACCTGCTCGCCTATGGCTCGGAGCCGCTTCGGGTCAACGATGTCGTAGCGTCTCAGCATCGAGTCGGTCTTGTGGCCTGATATCTGCATGGCATCATAAGCCGAGACGCCCGCGCTCATGAGGTTGCTCACCGCACAGGCCCGCAGGTCGTGGAACCTGAAGCCCGCCAGGCCGACCGAGTTGACAGCAGCGTCCCAGGCGCTGCGGATGTCCACGATGGGCTTACCCGCTCGCCCCCGGCCCTCTCGGTGGATAACGTAGTCGCTCTCGACTTCCATGCACGCCTTTAGGGCCGCATGCATGTCGCCGTAAATCGGGGCGGTACCGACGCGCTTCTTCCCGTCCTGCTCGATCGGTCGCCGAATAACTCCTTCCTTCCAGTCCACCTGATCCCACCTGAGCCCCCGGATGACGCCCAGCCTCCAGCCCGTGTGGTAGGCGATGATCGCCGCGTACCGCTCGGGCGCACTCAGCGCCCCAACAAGCTCCAAGTACTGCTCATGGGTGATCGTCTGAGTACGGATGTTCTCGACCCGAAGCATCTGCACGAAGGGCGCATGGTGGACCAGCGGCGGCGTGGCGCGCTTGCCAAGGTTCAGTGCTCGCCGTACCAGCTCAAGCTCCCGGTTGACCGTCGCTGGGTGTGTAGGCCTCCCTGTGCCGTCCTTTAGTATGCGAATCTCGTCCAGGCGATCCTCGGCGTAGCCTTCAATCTGCGCGGGCGTGAGCTTTACAACGCGGATTTTCCCTAGCTCCTTGCGAAGGCGCCTCAGCCTGTACTCGGTGAAGGGCCCAGAAGCTTTTTTGTCGTGATCCTTCTGAAGCAAGTCGAACTGGTCACTCATGCGGCAGTTTTCCGCACCGACATTGCGAGCTCCGGCGCTTTCCCCGGCTATTAACTTCCGCCGCCAAGCATCAGCGGCCTTGTGCTCGGTGTAGGGGGTGGTGACGCGCTTTCCGTCGAGGTAGAACGACCACTTAGAGCCGTCCGTGCGCTTGCGAAGCTTTCCGAATCCGCGCTGCGTCTTTGGCATGGCTGCCATGTTACGCCGCTCTACGCTTCAACTCCAGGTAGCGGTCGAGTTCCGCCTTCGTGACTCGGTTCATCTTTTTCTGGTCGCCGATAGCGATGTTGGCGGGTGTGAGTTCTCCCCGCTCGATTAGATTTTCGACATGGTTCCTTGAACAGTCGAGGTATTCGGCAGCGTGTTGAAGTGAATACGCTCCCTGGCTGTTGATGTTCTGGCTCACGCGCTCCGTGAGCATATCGATGAGGGGTTCGAGCGGGCCTGCTAACTGCATAGCTTGCCCCGCTGTCGCTTGTCTTGTCTGGGTTGAAAGGGTGCCGGTCCGTAATCGAACGCTGCCATTGTGTGAGGATTTCCTTATGGTTCGTCTTTCTTCATATGGCTACTCTCCTGGTTATCCCAAACCGCCAAGAGCATATTTTGTGTCTGGACTTCCTGGTTCTGACTTCGCTATAACCGCGCGAACCGGGATCCGCCAACCCGACCCCGCTAAGTTGCTCATTCCAATAGGATAATCCATCGCCTTCTGTTCGCCTGGTTCTAAGGGTCCCATCAGCCGCCCCGAAAATAAATCTGTCTGTCGGGCGCGAATTCCGGCGATTGGTTGGAAATGCAATTTGATTCGCCTCGATGGTATCGCAGCCGGTGGCTAAGTCAGCGGCAAAATGCCACATGTTGAGGGGCGACCGAAGCCGCCCCTGTGTACTACGAAATCACCGCTTGAGGCTTGGCTAGCCTAGCGGCAATCTCGGCCTCCATCGGTTCGGTGACCACCGCGGCGAACTTGTCGTCGTCGCAACTGCCCGTCAACAGCAGGAACTCTCGAAGCTTTTCCAGTCGCGGTATGTCTTCCGCTCTGTCGCTCTCGGCTATGGTTGCTATGGCTGCCAACACCAGCCGAGACTCGCGACTCGCGCAGAGCTTGCCGTGCAGGTGGTGCCTGGTGTTTAAGAACGCCAGCAAGTAGTCAAGGTCTTCAGCGGTTTTGAAGTCCTCGGCGTCAAACAGGTCGGCTAGATGGCCGACTAGCGTCGCGTGATCGCGGAGTACTGATGAATTGAACATTTGTGTCTCCTTGGTAAACAAAGAGCCACGCGAGGGAGTGTGCTGCTGGGTTGCCCGCTAGCTTGCGCCGATAGACGCTTGGGCGGTTACGATGGTGTAAGCCTTTCATGCAGCTCGTACCTGCGTGGCGGTCAGGGGTCGTCTGGAGTTACTCGCTCCGGGCGGCCCCGCTTTGTTAGGAGTCTAGTCTGCAGCGGGAATAAGTTGCAAGTAAAAAACGCTGTTGGGGCTACTATGGGGCCAACCTCTCACGTAGCGTCATCACTGCATGAGCGGTTAGGCCCCCGTGCTATTCTCCCCTCAGGCGGGGGCCGCTTGCGTAGCGGGTGTAGGTGCTGGCCAAACCCTAAGGCAAGCCAATTCTGCTTCTAGGCTGATGCCCGGCCATTAGTATGAGCCTTGAGACCCTACCTTGGAATCAGTCTTCTAGGGTTCTGCATTACCCTGGATGACAAGCCCCCGGCGGGTCATGGGCTCTCCGCCGGGGGCTTCAGAACTTCTGGTGGTGTCGGCAGCAGGATTCCTTTGCAAGTGTAAGCTGTCTCGGTTACCCTCAGACCAGCCGCTCCGGCGGACTTCCTCATTCGTGAGCGGTCGGGCCCTCGTCCTAACCCCTAACCCGGGCGGGGGCCTCCATAAATCGAGAGTCGAGTGGCGATGGCGGCTGTACCTTGCTGCGCACTGAGCGCGTAGGAACGTAGACTGGCTGACAGCCGAGCATGCGGAACGCCGTGCGTCTTCGGTCAGACCCTCGTCGCTTTCTCATGTTGCGACGGGGGTCGCGACTCGAAAGTCTAGGCCCACCCCTCAGCGCAAGAAATACCCAGTTAGAATCAAGCCATGCCTGAAGACCCCGAATATTACAAAATCGTTAGTTCCCATAACGCTGCATCCCTGGAGGCCTCGGTAAACCCGCTGATTGAAGACGGCTGGAGGCCGCTAGGGAACATCGTGATCACCCTCATTGCGAGCCGCAGCTCCAGTTACACCGACTACACACAGGCTCAGGTCCAGGGGCGCGGGACACCACTGTACGAGGAAAGTTCGCGCTAAGCCGACGCCAACTGGTCCGCCAAGTACTGCGACGAGAACTCACCTATCTTGTCGCCGTCAAGCTTTGCTGTCCCGACCGGCGGGACTACCCAAGACTGTCTTGGTCCCCATATGCGCCAGAACCGCCGCCGTCAGCTTCCATGCAGACCCCGACGTGTACTCGTTTGTGACCGAGGGCACATCCGTCTGCGGTGCCGCCAGGATCGCCCCTACATTAAAAGTCTTCCACGGCAAACCCTCGAAAATATGCTCCAATCCACCAGCCGAGCGGTCATTCAACGAGCGCGACGCGCTGTGTCCGAGGATTGATGAATGCTCTTTGACGCGAAGGACAAAGAATGTTGGCCGGTTTGCCAAGCGATCGAATTTGTCGAACGGAACCGCAGTTGACTCGACTGCCGCCAACCTCTGAGGCATCTCGCTTTACTTCAGAGAGGAATATGACCTATGAACACCAATTGGATGCTCGATCCCAGCAGAGGCTTTGAGCGAATCGTCGTCGCTGTGTTACTCGTTCTGATGATGTTCGTTGTAGGCGTTGGAGTGTACGACTTCTTCACGAGCGTACTTGCGAGCGTGGACCTGATCGGGCCGACAGATACCACGACGTTTGAAGACTTGAAAGCCGCATTCAGCGCATTTCTGATGGTTCTGATCGGGCTGGAATTGCTGCAGACGATCAAGATGTATCTCAGCGAGGATACGATCCACGTTGAGGTCATCGTCGCGGTCGCGCTTATCAGTGTCGGAAGGCATATCATCGAACTGGATTTGCCGCATCTGCCGCCGATGATGGGTGGCAGCATAGGAGTCTTGGTGCTGTCATTGGCATTGGCTTTTGTCCTGATCCGGAAAGCCCCCTCACCGCGACAACAGCCGAATTCGGAGTCCGTCGGCAAAGGCGTGGACTCTAGTAGTTGATCCGGTCGAATTGTATTCTTTGTCTCGCCACCTGACTTAGGTTGGCTGCGCATCCTCAACGCGGATGGAACGAAAACACCAAATGGTCTGCTGCGACGCAGCTTTTCCAAAGGGAGGGACTTGTCGCTACACACCCAGCAGGATCTGGATCAGACGACTCGCCACCTGAACGAGCGGCCCCGCAAGACGCTGGAGTTTGAGACTCCAGCAGAACGTTTTAACGCGAGTGTTGCATTGACCGGTTGAGCCGGCACCCAATATCGGAAGTCACGCTTAGCGCAACCTGGCGGGCCCCAAATCATGCCGGGCCTTGCAGAATTCAGCGCCGAGCGGGCCTAGCGGTCTCGGCACAAGTAACGGAAGAAGTCGTCACGAAGCTGTCTTCACGCACAAGAGCGCAATAGTCCGTAGCTAGCTTGACGCCGCACACCTTAGCCAGACTTCCACGCTAGAAGCACCACCGTTGCTCGGTCCGTGTCGTTCCTAGAACTTCCACCCAACGCCACCACCGTTGCTCGGTCCGTGTCGTTCCTAGAACTTCCACCCAACGCTGGTCGTGACACCGTAGTCATTACCCGACGCGTCCACAGGAGGTCGACTGTCGTAGTTTTGATAGAAGGTTAGGCGGAAGTACAAGTCACTCCAGAGATCCAGATACACGCTCGTGTTCACGTCGATACGGAAGCGGCCTGGGTCGGTCAGGCTCGGGTACAAATGGACATCCGTTTCGAACTCCGTAGAATCGAACTGGTACCAAGAAGCGACGGTGCCGAAAACCAACTCGGCGTTGTTTCTGGCTGGTTCGGCGGTAAATTGCTCGTTGTTGAGGGCTATGCCTCCAAATAGATCCCACGAGTGATTCGGCTTCGCGACCAAACGATTACCACCGACTGCCCCAATAGTGGTACGCAGATCAAGTTGCTGCTCATTATTCTTAAGAAAGTCTGCCAAACCGCCTACGAACCACTTGTTTTCGTACATCCGCACGTACGCAACCTTAGCGTTATTGCGTGTAATATTTGGCGCGCTGTTGGTTCGGGTCAAGTACGAGCTTGCACTCATCGAAATTAGATTTTTCCGTGACAAACGCTTGAGGCTGGTGTTGAGCGTCGTTTGGCGTTCCCCATTAGCCTTCAAGACGGAGAAACCAAAATCGATGTCAAAGTCCAACTGTTTCCAGAAGCTGCGTTCAAGCTGATCGATCGAAATGACTTCGTCGTGGGTCTTCGATTCCCGTTGGTTCTCACCGTCCACAATGAACTCCTGCCCCGAAGGGTCCGGATCTGGCAACGCCGTCTGTTGAATGCTGCCATACAGTCGCTCGCCGTCCGTCAAGACTACCTGAAAAAGCTGCTCGCTCTCGATGACGTCCACTTCGTCCCAGTCGATAGACAGGGTAGCGTCCGCATAGGGCGGCTTGACCACAAGTTGTCCATGCTTTAGCTCCCTGATTTCACAGGTGATCCGATCGCCGTTCTTCATCACCACAACGTCCGTCTTGGTCCGGGCTAGCCCGGACGTTGATAGGATCAGAAGCGTCAAAAATAGGAGGAACAGTCGCGACCAGCGGCACGACCCGAGTCGAGTGGACATGACTGTAATGTTCCACAGTCATCGACAACTTGACAACTTAGCAGGGCGGCCTTACCACCGCCGTACTCGTTCGGTTTCGTCTTAGTTGGATACTGATTGCATGTTCGATGTATGCGTGTGGACAACTTTCCACTGCCCGACGTCTTCGACGAAGATCTGAGTTCGACGTCGCATGACATGACGCGTCACACCCCTTATGTCAGTGATATCGCCATCAAAGTAGTAGGTTGCAACCGCGGTCGATCCATAAACTCGGACATCTATTGACTTTGGGATCGTGGTGCTTCGAGCACCGGCTTGGTGGGCGCCTTCGAGGATCTCGGCTGCTGCTGCCAACTCCTCCTGAGTAGCCGGTGTGGTCCTCGGGCCACCGTTGGCATTGAAACGGTCTGCCCCTATTGCGATGTTGTTCAGGTAGGCATCATAATCCCCGTCGCGCCACTGTTGGTTCATGGTCCGAATCAGCTGGCGGATGGCATCGGCGGTCTCGTTTTGAGCCATCGCCCCGGGTGCGTTGAGAAGCAGCCCCATCATAAGGAGCGACACTGTCCGAATAGCAGTTTTCACTAGTTGATGGCCTCCTAGGCAGCGTTAACCGTAACACACGGTGGATGCGGGCCAGATGAGATCTAAGAAGAAAAGAGTAAACACCGCACCTTACGAGTGAAGCTACCACGCGTGCTTCTGGCCTCGAATCGGGAGCGCCGACGAGTGCGCCACGACGGACGCATCAAGTTCCTCGGCGAGAAGTACTTCCTGAGTGAAGCGTTGGCTCGCGAGTTGGTCGGGCTAGTCGAAGTGGACGAAGCCATTTGGCAGATCTGGTTCGGTCCGGTGGAACTCGCCTTGTTCGACGCCGCCAACCGCGTACTGTGGCCGCTCGGCTCGGCAGTCAGTGGCCCCCGCGGGGGCCACTGACCACCGCCTATACTGTTACCCATCCGTCCGGTTTAGAGTGTTACCTATCAGACCGGTCGTTCACCCCCATCCCTTGGTCGTGAAGTGGTGCGAACCGTAGGCGACGAAGCACGACAGGCCACGGCCCAGGCGAAACCTCGAAGATGTGACAAAACGGTTCTAATCGACCTATTTTTATGTCTACCCAAGACCTGTGGTGTCCGCTTGACGCATAGCGATTAGACCCGCCCCATCCCGTCGAATCAGGCCTGAATTGGGTCATTTCCTACAGTTCCCATTCGCGGAAGTGAACCAAGAGGCAAACTCTACGGGTAGGACATTAGGCGCCAAGTGATGTTTGCAGCGTCAGGTACCTGCAAACACCGGGGGACTGATCGCAACGAGTCCAGATGATCTACTCGCTCCGTAAGGCATGTATTGGGTCAACAGCACCCGCCCTCGTCGCCGGTATATAGGCCGCGGCGAGGCTCACGAGAACCAATGTGCAACACGCACTTCCAAGCAGAACCAGATGATTCAGTGGCTCAATTCCTTGCACTACCGTGGATAGGACACGGCCCGTTAAAGCCACGCCGGCCACGCCACTGACCAAGCCCGTGGCGGCTAAACGCATGGCCTGACGAAAGACGAGACTAAGCACTTCACTACGACCGGCGCCAAGCGCGATCCGTACTCCAATCTCACGTCGCCTTCTTTCCACCGCGTAAGACAACACGCCATATAGACCGGTTGCCGTGAAGAGCAACGCGACTATGGCTAAACTGCCCATCAACTTCAGCAAGAATTGAACTTTCGCGACCACCGTCACAGCTAGCTGCTCCCCGGTTCTAATGCGATCTAATGGGACGAGAGGGTCGATCCCCGCCACCGTTGCCCGAGCAGCAGATTCAAGCTGGCGCGGCGCGACCGCTCGTCAACTCGACAGTACCCCGAGGAATGTCGGCCACGAGGGTCCGCTCAAGTCCGCGAATGGTGCTATCGGTTTCCAGCAGCAATTCTGCTCACATATTGAACCAGCAATAGTCTCAGAGCTTCTGGTTGCTCAAATACCATGTTGTGTCCGCACTCCGCGATACCAACCAGCCAAGTGTTTGGCCTAGACATTGCGATATTTAATCCGTTCTGGGGCACAGCCACGACGTCTTGTAAGCAGGTTATCACCATCATGGGTGCCGTACCTCCGTCGACCCATTCGCTACTCGGTGTCGCATTGCTGGCCGCGACCTGCGCACTGGCGAGTGCCGGGTACTCCTCATTCGCGGCAGTGGCAAGATGTCGATTGCCGGCAGCGAAATTCAGTTCGGCATGCAGCTGTAACCATTCTTCCCTGGAAACATTCGGGTCGATATAGCGTAGGTATTTCTCCTGTACTTCCGCTGACGGCAGGATTTCGCCGCCCGCGCCGATCAGAATGAGGCTCGAAACTCGATCCGGCTGGTCCGCTGAAGCGGTTCGCATAACTCTGTTCCCATAGGTCTTCCCTGCCAGATGAACCTGTCTAAGGCCTAGGGCATCAGCGATGCGCCAAACATCATCTGCAAAGTCGTGTAACGTGATTTCCGTGAGCGGGCTTCTACTTTCACCGATAGTGCGGTAATTGTAAGTAACGACACGAAGGTCTCCGCTCTCGGCAACCCCTTCAGCGAGCATCTCGAGATCTGAGGCAGGCCTTCCATTACCTGCAGCGATGATCAATGTCTCGCTACCTTGACCATAGATGAAGGTTTCGATTGCATTGCCCTGATCCGTGACGATCATTGTTTCCTGTGCGTGCACCACAGGAGACAAGAGAAATGCTATGAGCATTCCGGTAGCAGAAGCCGTCTTATTGAATCTCTTCATAGCAGTGCTCATTCAGTTGGCTGCATTGCCGGCTACCCCCCTGCCGCGCGGCACGACACGATCATATTCGGGCGTGTCCGAATAGGTAACGCGTCCGCCCAGCATCGTGGCCAGCACGCGGACGTCCTTGATTTGGTCCGGATCGATCTCGAGCGGATTCCTGTCCAAGACCACGAAGTCGGCCAATTTGCCGACCTCCAGCGAGCCTGCATCCTCCTCCATGCCAAACTGATAAGCCGCATGAATGGTATACGCTTGCAGCGCCTGGAGAGGAGTGATCGCCTGATCTGCGCCAAGCGCTCTGCCCGAACTGGACGTACGGTTCACGGCAATCCACATGTTGAAGATAGGATCCACTGGAGAACCGGTGAATCGTTGTGCATCGATGGCCTAACGCCGGCGCGAAACGCATCACCCATAGCGCTGAGGCGGTGAGCAAGCTCGGGCCCGACCGTTCGCTCATAATGCAGGTCGCCCCAGTAGAAGACATGCGTCGTAAAGAAAGTAGGCGAAACTCCGAGCTCCGCCATTCGTTCGATCTGCTCAGGTCTCGTCACCTGAGCGTGAATGATTTGCGGTCTGATCATGGCAGATGTACCTGAGCTCACCGCTTCCTGCGCGTACTCGATAGCGTTGAGCGCTACATCCACCGCGCCGTCCCCATTTGCATGAATCGCCGGCCAATACCCGCGCGCATAAATGTCGCGCACCAGCTCGTTGAAATACTCTTGCGAACCCTGCGCCCCTCCCTCTCCCATGGCCGGGTCGTAGTAGCCGTCGCGTAGATGAGCTGTTCCTCCTTGTGCCGAGCCGTCAGTCCACGTCTTGACAAACAAAATCTTTAGAAGGTTCGTTTCGTAGTTCGCAAGCAGCGGGGCCATCTCTTCGAAGTCGGGCGCGGTCGAAAAATATCCTCCCACGATTCGCGTGGCAAAGTTGGGGTCGCGCGTCGCCTCGCGAAGACCTTCGAGAACAAAGGCGTTCATGATTGCGAGTTCCGACGCCGTTGTGATTCCGTTCGCCGCCCGTTTTTTCGAGGCCGCTAGCGCCGCGTTGAGCGTCGTGTTCGGGTACGGCTTCAGTGGCAAAAACGCCGGTTGCCCAGACAGATAGCCCGTCAAACGTCCGTCTGTGTTCTTTTCGTAGAACCCGCCGGTCGGATTCGGCGTGGTCTCATCCAGACCCGATCGGCGCAGTGCCTCACTGTTCATGAACGCAGCATGGCCGCTCAGATGGTAGACGATGACCGGCGTATCCGGAAACAGGGGGTCCAGCACGTCTCGCGTTGGCCCACGACGTTCCTCGTAAAGCGTCTGATCGGCTCCGAATGCGACCACCCAACCATCTTCATCGGGCTCGATAGACGAGAGTTTATCCAGGGCCCTAGCAAGCGTCGGAGTCGCGAACGGCGAGATGTCCTCCAGCAAAGACGTTCCACTGCCCATGTAAAGATGATCGTGTGTCTCGAAGAAGCCGGGGACCACGGTGCGGCCTTCGAGATCGAAGAACCGTCCGTAGCCGGGAATCGCCTCACGTACCTCCGCCTCCGAGCCGATCGCGATGATGCGATCCCCGCGAATGGCCATGGCTTCAGCGGACGGTTGCTCGTCATTCACGGTTACGATATCGGCGTTCACGATCAGAGTAAGCTCGTCTGCAACGCCGATATCTTCGTCACGTGGCCCAGAACAGCCAACCGCCAGTGTGACGAGCATGAGCGCGCATTTTGGGGAAATCCTCATGGCTCGTGGTAAGTTTACCGTTGTGTGTTGTCAAAACTAGACCCAATATAGGAAGTTACTTAAAGTACCGGCTGGTGACCCTTTCAGTAGTCCCATAGCGCTACAATTCCAGCGTCATGGTCGGTCGGACCATATCCCACTACCGCATCGTCGCCAAGCTCGGCGAGGGTGGCATGGGGTGTGCTCACTCGCTACAGCCGCAGACCAAAATCGGAAGATTCCGCTGGATTGCCACGGGGTGGTGTGCCTCTCGTCTTTTCATGGCACGGACGCCACACGACCGTTCGCTCCGTTGGTGAGTTCCCGATCGGAGGCTGCACGTGGTTAGAAACCGTGTCGTCACATCGCGAGGGTCGTCGTCATTCCGGAAAATCTACCTCATAAGAGCTACTCAGAATCGGCGTGCGGCTGCTGCTCACTAATTTCGTTTGGCTTCGGCCGACCGGTTGTCAGGGGTAGCCCCGTGTTTTCAGTACTTTGCGGAGATCACCCCCCCCCGGAATTTTGGTAACCCTTTTTTCTTGGCTTAACCGTGCTCTTCCTATAGGATTGACTGGGTCGTGGTACGACAGTTCAATCTCAAACCGTGCGGGATGCGGATGAGATTGAACTGGCGTGCTGTCGGATAGTGTGCGGCTGCGAGCTGGACAAGAAGCAGAGGGTGAATCAGAGACCAGGTCCGTGCCGCAGAGAACTGAAAGTTAAGGGGGGACCGTTATGATCAGGTTCAGTTTGATGCTCGCCGGGTTGCTGCTGGGAAGCGGAATCGGCCTGGCTGAAAAAGCCGTGGACGCGACGTTCTACGGTTACGTGGATTCGGATGTTTGCGCCCACGCGATGATTGGGGCAATCACCGACAAGCGAATCGCATGCAGTAAAGAAACCGCCAAGCAGGGCTCTCAACCTGTTTTGGTGCGGACCACCGATGGCTGGGCCTTTGGGGTCAAGAATGGCAAGACCGTGAGGCAGATGGTTGGCGAATTCGCCAAAGTTTCGGGCGGCGTGAAAGAGAAGGCCGGGACTATCAAGGTCACTAGCGCTGAATCTGTACAACGTAGCGCGATTCCCGCCAGCGATATCGCTGCCGCTCTGGTGGACGTACGGAACTATCGGGGCAGCGGAGACCCGGTTTATGAGAACGTCCGCCACCAGTTGGCGATGCTGCCGTATGTCAGCGATTTCGACTTTATCTCGTTCGCCATGGCGGGTGACCACGTGATTCTGACCGGATGGACGGTCCGCTTAAACAACAGGAAGGAGGCCTATCGACGGGTTCAGAGGGTTGAAGGAGTCGGCAAGATCACGAACAACCTGGAGGTCCTGCCGATGGGGAGCATGGATATGGATATCCGCGCGCAGGCCCGCGCCCGGCTGCAACAATTCCTGGGCAGGTACTTTTGGTCGAATGGCTCCACCATCAAGATCGTCGTGACGGGCGGCAACATCATCCTTCTAGGCAACGTGGAATCACAGGCGGACTCGGATGTCGCCAATATCCAGTGCAAGTCCGTTCCGGGGGCCTTCCACATCTTCAATCTGCTGAGGGTAACTCCTGGGATGAAGAATTAATGACGGCCAGATGATGAGCAGAAGGAGTAAGACAATGTTGACGATTCGAAACTACTCAACGCGAAAGGTCGTCTGGTGCCTGCTATCTGCGGCGCTAGTCTCCGTGCTGGCCGTGGCTTGCTCTCAGCAGCCAGCTATCCCCTCAAGTACGGCGGGCTCGGCGCCGGCTGCGAAAACGGTGCCTGCGGGCCAAGATAACTCAGGATTCCTAACCGACTACTCGAAACTGGAGCCCCATCCGAGCATCGAGGGCGCGCTGACCTACGTTAATCCCGACAAGCTCCAGGGACTGAGGAACTACGTGGCAATGATTGTCGACCCGGTCGAAATCTACGTAGTCAGTGGCGTCGACCCTTCGTCGATTTCCGAAGAGGGGGCAACGGCGCTTACTGGGTACTTTCAGTATGCGATTGCGAGCGCCGTCGCTGATGCGTTCCCGATCGTTGACGAACCGAATCCTCTGGCGCTGCGACTGCGCTCGGCCTTGATCGGGGTTGCCGTCGGAGAGGGAGTCGGAGGCGGGGGTCTATCTGATGAGGCGGCCGAGCCTCTTGCCCAAAGCCTCAATATCGATGCTGTCGTCGTGGAGTTCGAGTTGGTCGATTCGGAGACCGGCGAAGTGATCGCTGCATCGGTGGACAAGGCGACTCTTGGATCGGGCGCGCAGGTTAGTGCCACGCATTTCTCCCGCATGGAGAGGTTTGAAGCGGCCAAAGCTGCTTTCGATGAATGGGCCGGTCGGCTGCGGGATTTCCTGGACGACGCCCACGAGATCGAAGGCGGAGAGGACGAAGAGCGGGCTAACGAATCCTATCAACCGTACTCAGGCTGATCGGTTCCATCAAAGGCTCGGCGCCGTCCGTTCATCCCACTGGAAGTCGAGCGGCTCAACTGACGGCCTCGAAAGACGCTGGGTTTTGAAACTCTAGCTGAACGTTTTGACGCAAGTGTTGCATCGACCGGTTGAGCCGGCACTCAATATAGGAAGTTACTCAGAGCCCATCCTGCAACTGCCCGAACCGCTAGGAAAGAACGCGACACCGGGGCCAGCCCGCCAGTTCCCCGATGCCCCCAGCACGCCGCAAATGCAGGCTTCCTCGACGTCGACGCGGCCGCAGGCGGGCCTGGCCGAGCTGGAACGCGACCACATCTTGGAAGTCCTGGTCACCACGGGCTGGTGGATTGGCGGGTCGGAAGGGGCGGCGCAAATCCTGGGACTCAACGAGAGCACCTTGCGATCCCGAGTGAAGAAGCTCGGTATCCAACGTCCGGCTGCCGCGAAGGCTCGCGCCCAAGGCGGTTCCACTGACTCCGAACCTGAATCCTCCGCCTAAAGTGGTTTTCGCAACGCTGTTGGTTCTTTAGGTTCCTTCCTACGCCTGAGGCTGGGTAGAGTTAGCCCGGCTAAGTACGCGGCGCAGCCTCAACACAGCCTTTCCCAAAAGCACCCACGGCTCGTCACGTGCGAGTCTCTCACCGCACCCCAACTTCTTCAGAGAAGCCTCGACGCCCGTGATGTTTCGCGGTGTTGAGACGGGACAAATCCCGGAGTGCGTGCCCCCCCAGAACCTCGTAAACAGTTGTGTCCAAAAGACATACGTACTGTCGCCGGTTGCGGCACCGATCTGGCATGCCAATTGCTTCTGGGAAGGACTGATCCAGAGAAACACGCCAACGGAACAGCTCAGCGGAAGAAACACACAGAAAGGACGAATGCAATGACATTAGAGCTACATCCATACTTAGCTTCGCGTGCGCGATCTTGCTGTTGCGAACCGTTGTTGGCTGCTCGCAGCAAGCTCCCGAGCTTGACGCCGACGCCCGCTTCTACACCGAGATGTCCTCGTTGGATGGCGGAGGGTCGATGGTGAGCAACACCTTCGGCACCCGTGATCGAGTGCTCGGTCGAACAGCGCGATCGAAACTCATGCTCCAAAACTTTTGGTGATTGCACCCGCTCGTAGAGCCAATCAGCTCGTAGTTCGAGGAACGATCTGAAAGCTTGTATGAATAGCTCTGTTAAGTAAGGAAATTTAGAGTTGTGTTGGGTCGTAACGGCTCAGCGAGGGAAGGACAAGGTCTGAATATGGTACATAAAAGTCTGCTTCTTGTAATCCTATCGTTACTCGGCATGTCCACTGCGTTCGGGCAGGGATCGGTCGAAATTCAGCCCTTCATAGGGTACATCGGGGGCGGCGGCATTCCAGTCGATGCCAACGACCTCAGCGTCAACAAAATCAAATTCGACAGTAGCGCTTCCTACGGTGTGACTCTTGGTTACAATGCCACCGAGTACCTGGGCTTCGAGTTCTTATGGAATCATCAATCGACCGAGGCCGTCGCCGAACTCCGTGGTGGCGGACAGTTGGACCGGACTATTGATACAAGCCTTAATCAATATCACGGCAACTTCATCGCACATTTCTCGGGAGAAGACGACGCGCTGAGACCGTTCATGCTAGTTGGCCTAGGAGCCACCAGCGCGAGTGGGGAGGGATCCTCAGAGACGAACTTCTCTTTCGGAGTCGGTGGTGGCCTGAAATACTTCGTTAGCCAAAACATCGGCTTTCGCGTGCAGGGTCGCTATGCGCCGACCTACTTGTTCTCAGAACCTGGTGGCTACTGGTGTAACTGGTGGGGGGCGTGCTGGGTTAGCAGCAATGACAAGTTCCTGAACCAGTTCGATGCCAGCGCGGGCGTCATATTCCGCTTCTAATCAGCCAAATCGTCGCCTATCTAGGGCGAATGCACAAGATGTACTGTGTCGTCTCAGAATTCAGCATCTTCCTCCCCACGAAACTGGATGGCAACAACGTGGAGAACGGAGACAGCTTCGTTGCGCGCTACTTCTGGGAAACCGGTGCGATCAACAGACCCGAGGGTGGCGGTCTTGTGCTCGTGACGTGCCCCCCATAAACTCGACCAAGTAGGATTGGAAGTTCTCCGCGAGAAGAAGGAGAACAAGGATGAAGAAGAGTCGATTTACCGAAGAGAAGATCATCGAGGTGCTGAAGCATCTGGAAGCAGGCCGGAAGGTCAGCGAGCTGAGCCGAGAGTACGGCGTATCGACAGCAAGCATCTACGGCTGGAAGTCGAAGTACGCCGGGCTGGAGGTGAGCCAACTGAAGCGGCTGAAAGAACTAGACGAGGAGAACCGAAGGCTGAAGACGCTGGTGGCGGACCTCAGTTTAGACAAGGTCGCGCTGAAGGCGGTGATTGAAAAAAACGGCTGGAGCCGGTAGCGCGAGGCGGCGACGCACGCTTTCTCATCGCAGGTTTCCCGATGAGCGAACGTCGCGTCTGCCGCCTGCTAGCTGTGACCTCTCAATAGGTTGTTCATTCGGTCCCGGACCAGGGAAGCTGGAGTTATCCCACAACAGCAACCTTGGAGAGACCGAATGAACATCCACAAGAATGCACGATTGACGTCTTAATTTTAGAGGACTTTCGCACCTACAGGGGTTTGACAGCCGCCCTGCTGCTAATGCTGATCATCGTTTTGACGGGCTTGGCGGCCCTCACAAGACTCGGTCGGCGATTTGGAAGCTGGTTGGAAGAAAGGGTCCTGAGCCGCATTCCGCTTTATTCCATGCTGAGAAATCTCTCGTCGCGATTGTCTGGCAACGAGCAGATAGCGTCCTTTCATCCGGCGTTGGTTACCACCTGGCCGCACATGAAAGCGATCGCATTTGTTGTCGAAGAGCATGCCAGCGGCGACTACACCATCTTCATGCCCATCGCTCCGACTCCGAGCTTGGGGAACGTCCAAATCATAGGTAGAGAGCACGTCGAGATACTTGACGTCTCGGCAGCAGCAGCGCTTTCCGCAGTGGTGAGCTGGGGAGAGGGAGCCGAAGCCGCCATCGTAGCGGCAGCGGCTGGGCGGGTCGGGAGTCAGCCCAGTTCGACGGCTCTTGATGAGCCCACGGAGAAGTCATGACCAGATTGGAGGTCTCGATCCATGTTCTGCCGAGTAAACGGCGCGAGTTCCTGCACGTGCTGGAGGCCTTCTCGTCCGAGGAACGATCAGTGAACGGATGCCTTTCTGTTGACGCTTGGGAGGAGCACGCAGTGCCCAATCATTTCCTTTGGTTGGAGTGCTGGGATCAGGAAACGCTGGTCGAGCAACGCATAGCATCCGATGGGTTTCGAGCCCTGATTGGCGCAATCAAAGTGCTCGGCGAGTTGGAAAGCATCAAAGTCGCACGTGTCCAGAAGAAGCACGATCCTATTGCCCGGAAATCGATGAATAGGTTCGGAGAAGTGCGACATGACTAAGATATCAACCGCTGCGTTGCCGGATTACCAGCGCTATGAGCTCGACGATTCTAAGCAACTTAGGCCGAGGATGCGAAGAAAGGCCCAAGAGCCGATTGGGAGGACACATTAGATGAACTGCATACACCTCAGAATGAGAATCGGAGTCCTGACACTGACGCTCGCGCTACTCTCGAGCGCCTGTGCCCGACAGTCGGAGCCAGTAGAACTCACGGGCCTTTCTTTCCCGGGGAGCTATCCGACTGCTGAGTCGGCTGAGCGTCTGTACGACGAAATGCTGTTCCAGAGAGCCTGCCAGGTGGTTCTCTGATCCCTGCCGGCGATCACTCTTTGGGCAATGAAGAACGGGTCTGAAGCCGAGTTTGGCACCGGCTCAAACGTGTTTCCGATCTGGAAGGACCGACTATAAGTGCCGAAACGATCATCAGCACGCCGAACTCCGACGTCATCTACGGTCTCGGCTATATCGACCTTAAGAAGGACGGCCCAACTGTCGTTGAGGTTCCGCCTAACCAACAGGGGATTCTCGACGATTTCTGGCATCGCCCGCTCAGCGACGTAGGCTTCGTCGGGCCGGACAAAGGCCAAGGCGGCGCGTACTTGATACTACCTCCTGACTATGAAGGCCAGGCTCCGACGGGGTATTTCACGCTTACGTCACGCACTTACAACGTGTTCGTCTTCTGGCGTGCCTTTATCAAGGACGGCAACACCGAGGAGGCGGTAAGCCTCATGGAGCAAACACGTATTTATCCGCTGGATAAGAAAGAAAGTCCTCCGGAGATGAAGTTCCCGAATGGAACAGGTCATGCGGCTGATATGGTCTTTCCTCGAGATTATCGCTATTTCGAAATGCTCGCGGAGTTCGTCGAGCACGAGTATGTCGGGCCCGAAGACGGGTCGATGCGAGGCATGATGGCCTCGCTTGGAATAGTGAAGGGCGAACACTTCCAACCGGACGAGTACATGACGGACATCTTGTCCCGGGGGGCGGTCACCGGTGCGAATATGGCGCAAGCGCTTCGTTTTGGCGACAAACTTCCCGACACAAAGTATTACGACAACCGGCAGTGGCACAACGTGCTCAACGTCCTAGATGTCGAGTTCAAGAAGGATTCCTACATCGATATCGATGCTCGAGTGGGCATGTTTACCATTGGCTATTCCATCAGTCCGGCGATGGTTTTGAATATGGTGGGAGCGGGTTCGAAGTACCCCTTCGCTTACCACGACGCGGACGGCAACTTCCTGTCCGGCGACGGTTCTTATCGTTTGCACGTGCCCGCTGATGTCCCGGTGGCCAACTTCTGGTCCGTAACGCTGTATGACGCGTCAAATTCCTCAGGGCTTCAGAACGGACAACCCTACCCGTCGATCGGTTCACTGAACGATCTGCAGTACAACGACGATGGATCGGTCGATTTGTATTTCGGACCTGAGCTGCCGGATGGCGCGCAGGAATCGAATTGGCGGAGGACGGTGCCTGGGAAAGGGTGGTTTGTACTATTCCGTCTTTACAGCCCGACCCAGTCGTTTTTCGATCAAACGTGGCGACCGGATGACTTTGTGAAGATCCAGTGAGTCATTAGTCACAATCATGGATTGACTTACCCAAAGGAGCTTACTCGCGCGACCGGGGCCGCACCTCCTAGGATCCGCGTGGTTCTGAACTGGTACGAAGGATTCCGGGACCGAGAGCAGTGGAAACTACCAGGTCTGCGGTCTCAATCGGCCTTCGCTGAGTAGCTTCCTACGAGTCCGGATCGAGGAAACAACCCGCCCAGTGGGGCCTGACTTGCCGTTCCAGCCGCCAGACTGTGGAGATGCTAGACACCGCCAAACTGGAACAGCTCCGGCAGGCCGCAGTTGCTGACGATTGGATAACGGTCGGAAAGTTGTACATCGAGCTTTCGCTGGAGACTAACGGCGCTTCGGACCAATTCTTCCTAGAGCCGGTGGCGCATGAAATCAGATCGCGTGACGCTCGACGAGTGGCTGCTGTTGTTGATGAGTTGATGGGGGCCGGGGGCGGGTCCAATCCCCAACGCCTTTGCCGGAGACCGAACCCGGTAGGCGTATACACTCGCGTGCAGTTCAGCTTTTCGGAAATCGGGACGAATGGCCGGGGGCGTCCTCTGGAGTCGGATAACGATGGACACTCGGTACAGAATGCGATTATTCATTTTGGACGCATGCAAAATTCACTAACCTCATGGTCGCGGGAGTGACGGTCCCTAGAGATTGATGCCCCCTCCCCCCATGGATCCGAATCGCCAAACGGCCTTCTCATCGGAATACGGAAAAGCCCAACTGGATGCAAGAAATTTCGCTTAACCAGCGCGGTCTACGGCCACCGTGCCAAGGAATGGAACCGCCCCTTCCTCTTCATCACCCGTCGCAAGTGCTCGGGGTCAGCATCGGCCAGCCGGTCGAATGATTCGGGCGCTAGCTCAGCGTGCGAGAGCCAATGGACCCTAGCGGCCTTGAGCCCCGGGGAATCACTGAACGCCCATCTCTTGGCCTCGTGGGAGATGGCAGGATTCTTGGATGCCAAGTCGTAAACCACCTGCAGAACCACCGACTTGGCGATCTTCCCGTACACGCGGAATGTCAATCTGTCGTCTGTAGTCATCGTTCCTCCTATGAATCCGATGCTGCTCTCTTGCCAGTCTTCGCGGGTCTACCCCACGCGTCCCGTGGCATGTGGAGGAACTGCCACGGGTCGAACCGGTAGTAGTGGTCCCGGCCCTCGTACCCGTAGACGGTGAGTTCGGCCCCCACAGGGCAGTCGTCGCTGAGCCCCTTACGAGCCCTGTTCAACTGCCGATCCCGCTCTACAATGGCCTCCACTTCTGCTTGTCGGTCGCGTCTGGTATCAGGAACCCAATTCCTGCCGGGAATCATTGGATACAGCGACAGGGTTTTGAAACCGTTATGGCCTTGTACTGCATTCTTGGCTAGCAGCGCGTTTGGAGAACGATCAAGGTTAGGCCGAGGGTTGACCAGCGGCTCCAGTCTCTTTACACTGAGCGCCTTGCCCGCGACGCTCTTGGGGTCGGGGGTGTCGGTACGGTTCGCGGTGAAGGTCTTGTCGGCGTGCTCGCGGGCTTCGCCTGGACCTCCCTCCATTTCATGGGTGATGCCTACAAGCTCCGCCAGTGTTTCCTTCGCTTCGGACAGCTCACAGTCGGCGACCTTCATAATCAGGTCCAACGCATCGCCGTGCGCCTCACAGGAGAAACAGCGATGCGTACCGTCGTCGTAGACCGCCAGCGACAGGCCGTTATCGTCATGCCACGGGCATCGTGCCTTGAGTTCGCCGCTGGACTCTCGTAGTTCCAGGTAGCGCCGGTACACCGCAAGGTCTGGTGTCTCCAGCACCGCTGCCGCGCTCACGCCGACACCGCCTGCGGCACATCGGCGTGATGAGCGGGTACGGGTACCGGGCCACGACGCTCGGCCCTAATCTCTTCGAGCGATAGCCCACGCTCTAACCCCGCCTTGATTCTGTCGAGCGTGACTAGCGTTCCGCGATGCAGTGCGGCACGGTCGCACTCAGCGCAGAGGTTCGTTTCGGTGCCATCCGGCTTGATGCGTGATACGTGTAACTCTGCCGTACAGGCCGACCTGTGGCAGTAGTGCCCGATATTGACGCGCTGTCGCCATTCGGGGTGTGTGTCCTCAACAGACTCTTTGTGTTCTTTGTCCGCTATGGCGATGGCGTCGCGAGCGAGTATTTGGGGGTTCTTGGGGTGAAAGAAGTCGTGGTTCGCCAGCGCATCGGCAATTGCGTCGTCGGTGAGCCCCAAGGGGCGACACTCTTCGGTTTCCCACGCATGCCCTAGTCTGGAGGTTGGGTAGTGCTTCTTGATCTCTCCGAGCGTTCTCTCGAAAGAAACCAGTTCGTCAGCAGCAGCAGCGCTCTTCTTCTTCTTGTCTAATTCATTTGTATAATTCCCTTGTCTAATTTGGTGTGCAGGGCTACACACGTTGGGTGTGCGTGTCTGCACTGGTTGGGTGTGCATCGCTGCACTGGTTTGAGCCCTTAAGGTGTGCAGGGCTGCACTGGTTGGCCTCTCGTTCTGGGTTCTCGTAGACCGACTCTCGGTACAGGAATCGGAACCAGTTGGTCTTGCCCGCTTCATGCACCCCGATGGAGATCAGCTTCAGCCGCTTGAGCTTGTAGCAGTGCCGCCTTACGGTGTCTCTGCTGCACCCACGGCGCTTTGCGATGTAGTCATAGCTGCCGTAGATGTCGCCGTTGTCGCCGCCGATGTCGCACAGGACGCCGTAGGTGAGTTTCTCTTGGTCCGTGAGGCCCCGGTGCTGCAAGATGGCGTTGGGGACTCTCGCCCCGAAGAACTTGCCGTAGGGGTTGAAGGGCTCGCCTTCTTTGAATTCGCTGTCGGGGGGCTTATGCTCTGAGCCTTCCCGTTGTATACTTTGCATGGAGATAGCACTCCTGGTCGCCCGTTGCGTGGGCGCTTAGGTCACAAATTGAAAGCCGGGTCTTTGGGTGGACTCGGCTTTCTTCGTTGTGGGCGGAAATACCGCCATGGCGGTCACCATGGCGGTCAAACCATCCACAACCCTCGTGTGGTGCTATTTGTAAGTTGTTGATTCTAGGTAATGGGCTTTGGATTGCAATCCGGTTCCCACAGGGTATAGAACCGCGCGAGGTTGGCGTTATTCGGATGTCGGCGGATCCCACTTCACAACCGGGTTTCTGGCCGCCAACGTCTCGTTCACCCGGCTCGTACGTGTCGAATGCGGTGCCGTTTTGACAAGATCAGGATCATTCTCGGCCTCGTCAGCGACTGATCGCATCGCGTCGATGAACAGATCGAGTTCCTGTAGGCTCTCCGTCTCGGTCGGCTCGATCATCAGCGCACCGTGGACGATCATCGGAAAGCTCACCGTATAGGGGTGGAAGCCATAGTCGATGAGGCGCTTGGCGATATCGCCGGTCTTGATGCCGTTCTTCGTCTGCTTGGAGTCCGAGAACACCACCTCGTGCATCGCTGGCGACGAGTACGGCAGGTCGTAAACATCTTCAAGACCCTTCCGGATGTAATTTGCGTTCAACACTGCGTCAGCAGTCGCGTTCTTCAAACCGTTGCCGCCATGCGCCAGGATGTAGGCCAGTGCGCGAATCAACACGCCAAAGTTGCCGTAGAAGGCTCGAACGCGACCAATCGATGTCTCGGACTCCTCGATCGATTTGTACGCGTCTCCCTGTTTGACGACTCGCGGTACCGGCAAATGCGGCACCAAGTGCGATTTCACGGCGACGGGCCCGGCTCCGGGTCCGCCACCGCCGTGCGGAGTGGAGAACGTTTTGTGCAGGTTCAAATGCATGACGTCCACACCGAAGTCTCCGGGTCGCGCCCATCCGACAAGGGCGTTCATGTTGGCCCCGTCCATGTAGAGCTGTGCACCTCGGGAGTGCAATAGGTCGGCGATCTTGGCGATGTCTTCTTCGAAGATTCCAACCGTATTGGGGTTGGTCACCATCAGAGCGGCGGTCGTTTCATCTACCACCGCCTCAAGAGCTGCGAAGTCAATCATCCCCTTCTCGTTCGAACGAACCTCTTTCACCTCATACCCGGCCATCGCCGCGGTGGCAGGGTTGGTGCCGTGTGCGGAGTCAGGGATGAGAACAGTCTTGCGCACGTCGCCCTGGCTCTCGAGGTAAGCCCGGATCATCAAAATCCCGGTCATCTCGCCGTGAGCACCAGCGGCGGGCTGCAGCGTGACCGCATCCATGCCGGTGATCTCAGAAAGATACGTCTCAAGATCATGCTGTACCCGCAGAGCGCCCTGCGAGAGTTGCTCAGGCTGATACGGATGAGCCCAAGCCAGGCCCTCTAACCGCGCCACGTGCTCATTCACGCGCGGATTGTATTTCATCGTGCAAGAGCCCAGCGGGTACATCCCGAGGTCAATGGCATAGTTCCAGGTCGAGAGCCGCGTGTAGTGGCGGATCACGTCGACCTCGCTGACCTCCGGGAAATGCGGGATCTCGGCACGCACGTTGTCGTCGCCTAACGCTTCGGCGGCATTGACCGCAGGCACGTCCAACGGGGGCAGTTGATAGCCTTTTTTTCCAGCGGAGGAGCGCTCGAAGATTAGCGGCTCATTTTGAGTTTGGTGCGGTCGAACTTTTTTAATCATGCTGCACCTCCTGAAAACGATTCCGCAAAGCGGTCCATCTCCTCACGCCGATTCATCTCGGTCGCACAGACCAACATGGCCCCGTCAAGGGCCCCTGTAAGTTCGAAGCCTCCAACGACCTTGTTTTCGAGGGCGCGGCGGTTCACCTCAGCGGCAGTTCCTACTGCGGGGCGGACGACGAACTCGTTGAAGTACGGCCCGGTGAACTCAATCCTCGCTCCCCTGCCCCGCAACGCACCTTCGAGATAACGCGCCTTGGCGATGTTCTGCTCCGCCAACTCACGCAGGCCTTGCTTGCCAAAGATGGTCATGTAGATCGTTGCCATCAATGCGACAAGAGCCTGGTTGGTACAGATATTCGACGTTGCCTTGGCTCGACGAATATGCTGCTCGCGAGTGGAGAGCGTTAGACAGAAGGCTCGCCGCCCGTCTTCGTCGACCGTTTCCCCCGCCAGGCGTCCAGGCATCTGACGAATGTACTTGCGCTTCGTCGCAAGCACGCCACAGGAAGGCCCACCAAACGAAGGTGGATGTGCGAACGACTGCAGCTCACCGGCAACGATGTCCGCCGCCGCCGGAGGTTTGGTAATGCCTAACGCGACTGACTCGGTGAACATCACGATCAGCAACGCACCGTGGCGATGGACGCGTTCGGCGATCTCATCGATCTGCTCGATGATTCCGAAAAAGTTCGGCGACTGAATAATCAGCGCAGCGGTTTGGCCATTGAGCTGCGACTCCAAGTCCTCAAGATCGAGTTGGCCGGTCTCCGGCTGGTACGCGACCTGCTGCCGCGGCGAGCCTAAGTGCCTCAGATAGGTGTCGAGGACTGCGTTGTACTCAGGATGCAGTGATCCGGCGACTAGCAGCTTGTCGCGCCGGGTGATGCGCATTGCCATCATCGCGGCTTCAGGCGTCGCAGTCGAACCGTCATACATCGACGCGTTAGCCACATCCATGCCGGTGAGTTGGGCAACCATCGTCTGGAATTCGAAGATCGCGGTGAGTACCCCCTGCGAAATCTCTGCCTGGTAAGGCGTGTAGGAGGTCAGGAACTCGCCCCTCGTGACAAGAGAATCGATCACGACGGGCCGAAAATGGCTGTAAGATCCTGCGCCCAGGAACGAGGCGTAGTCGGCTGCGCCCTCGGCGGCACGCGCCTGGAAGTAGTCGATGATCTCGTACTCGGACTGCCCGTCGGGCATGTCGAGCGGACGATTCAGAAGTAGGTCGGCTGGCAGGTGGGAAAACAGATCCTCGGGCGCGCTATGGCCTAGCGCCTCAAGCATCTTCTGTCGTTGTTGGGGACTTTTCGGAAGGTAGCGCAACCGATTACGACTCCGTCTCAGCTGCGACGTACTGCTGATAGGCTTCGGCAGACATCAGACCGTCGAGTTCGGACTTGTCAGAAATCTTAGCTTTCACGAGCCAGCCATCGCCGTGCGGATCTTCGTTGAGTTTTTCCGGAGCGTCAACCAGAGCCTCATTCGCCGCGACCACTTCGCCGCTGACCGGGGAGTAGATGTCCGAGACGGCTTTCACCGACTCGACTGTCCCGAATGTCTGGCCCACATGCAACTTAGCGTCAACCGGCGGCAGTTCCACGAAGACGACGTCTCCGAGTTGATCTTGGGCGTGGGAGGTGATGCCGAGGGTCGCGATATCGCCGTCAAGGCTGACCCACTCGTGCTCTTTGGTGTAGCGATAGTCTTCCGGATACATATCTGCCTCTCGCTCAGCTCTTCTTTTTCCGTGAATAGAACGGTAGCGGCACGATCTCGGCTTCTACGCCTCGCGTACGAACCTGAATCTCCACAGTACCGCCCTTCTCGGTCGCGCCCGTGTTGACGAGCGCCATGCCGATGTTCTTTTCCAAGTAAGGCGCCGGTGAACCGCTCGTGACGATACCAATCTGCTCCGAGCCCTTCATCACGGGATAGTCGTCTCGAGCGATACCGCGACCGCGCATCTCGAACCCGTAGAGCTTTCTCGGGACACCTTCTTCTTTCTGGCGTAGCAGCGCATCCCGACCGACGAAGTCGCCCTTCGCGGTCTTCACAATCCAGCCGAGACCTGCCTCATAAGGCGTGATGTCTTCGCTGATCTCGTGTCCGTGCAACGCCATCGCGGATTCAAGTCGCAGCGTATTCCGACAGCCGAGCCCGCACGGAACGATGTCGAACTCCGCACCCGCTGCAAGGATGTTTTTCCAGAGCCGCTCGGCCTCGCTGGGATCGACGTAGATTTCGAAGCCATCTTCACCGGTGTAGCCGGTGCGGGCGATCAGTGCGGGTGCACCGGAAACGGCCCCAGACGTGAACCAGTAATAGCCGATCTCGTTGAGAGGAGTTTCGGTCAGCTTCTGCAACGTGGCGAGTCCCTTCGGGCCTTGGACCGCTAGCTGCGCGTAGTTCTCACTGACAAACTCCACCTCGGCATCATTGAAATCGTTCAGGGCCTGCACCTGCTCAAAGTCACGCTCCTGATTGGAAGCGTTGACGCATAGGAAAAAACGGTCCGCCGCGACACGATGGACGAGCAAGTCGTCTATGAACCCGCCTCGCTCGTTGAGGAGCCCGCTGTACTGCGCCTGCCCATCTTTCAGACTGGCGGCGCGGTTCGAGGTCGCCAGTTCAACGAGCTCGAGCGCCTGCGGCCCACGAATCTCGATCTCCCCCATATGGCTAACGTCGAACAGTCCTACGGATCGACGAACGGCCAGATGCTCCGCGACCAAGCCGGAGTACTCGACGGGCATGTCCCAACCCCCGAAATCCACCATACGGGCGCCCGCATCTCGATGCACGGCGTTGAGAGGTGTTTTTCTGAGCGGTGCGTCTGAGGGGTTGATGTCCATGGAGCGGGAAAAACCCTCAAGCTAGCATCGCCGCGACGAAGGTGTCAACGAATCGGCTGGGATCGGCTCTAGGCACCGCACATAGTCGCCCATATGGGGGCAAGCTAGCGCATACGACCGCGTGGAACAACCATTGATTCAGGCGAAGGATTCTACCGCGCTCCTCTCCGGGGCGAGCTGCCGAGAGCGGACCGCTCCGCGTAATTCACGCCGACGGATATGCTCTCATCCGCCAGGTAGCGGTTCCCGCCTTCAGGCTCTAGCCCGACCGAGACTCCAAGTCGGCGGTCGTAGCGGCTAAAATATCTACGGAAATGTCCGCTGGAACCCGAACGTTAGCGCTCGACTGGGGCAAGGCCCGCATCGGCCTCGCGGTGACGGATGAAAGTGTTGGTCTCGTCCGCACGTTGCCAACCTTGAACCGCAAAAACCGGGCCACCGATCTTGGCGAACTCAGCCGGATTATTGAAGAGAACGAGGTATCGAAGATTGTCGTCGGAGCCCCCCTTCATATGCACGGTGCCGCCAGTTCGTCTTCATCGCAAGCGGAGCAACTAGGCCGAACACTAGTGAAACGTTGCTCTGTCGAACTCGTGCTGTGGGACGAACGACTCACCAGCGTTGAGGCGGAAGACTTGCTGGCACGGCGTGGCGGTAAGCGCCAAAGAGGAGATGTCGACCGGGTCGCGGCCGCCCTGATCCTCCAGAGCTACCTCGACAATCACGGCGCTGAGACGGGCGAGGAGTCGCGCTAACGATGTTCCGGTTTGTTGTCAGAACTGTCGTTGTGATGCTCGCGCTCGGGGTAGCTACCGGGCTTTGGGTTTATACCGAGGTGCATCGGCTCCATGGCGACTTCCCGCATCCGGTAACGTTCGAGTATCTTCCAGGTGCAGCGGGCGACGAAACCGCTGAGGCTCTGCATCAGCTCGGTGTAGTACCGTCACGCTGGCATTTTCTGGCTGCTCGCGCTCTGTTCCCGAACAAGGTCTTGATGGCTGGCGAGTATCAATTCTCAGTCGCCGCATCGCCGTGGGACGTCATCTCGCGATTGGCGGATGGGGACGTCTACCTGCGAACGCTGACCATTCCCGAAGGCCTCACCCGGTTCGAAACAGCCGCGCTCGTTGCCGACTCTGGCTACGCGGACGGCGAGGAGTTCTTGGCGTTGACCGCCGACCCGGAGCCCATTCGCGACCTTTTCCCAGCAGCTCGATCACTGGAAGGGTTCCTATTCCCAGAAACATACAGCCTGCCGAAGACCACCACAGCGGAGCAAATTATCCGGGCAATGTTGGCGAACTTCCGCAATGCGTTCGAAGCAGCCTCCGAGGGCGTCAACACCGAGTTCACCCCCTACGAGGCGCTCATACTCGCGTCGCTAATCGAGAAAGAGACTGGCGTCGCGACCGAACGGCCACTAGTCTCGGCCGTCTTCCACAATCGTCTCAAGCGCGGGATATTGCTGCAGTGCGACCCCACGATCATCTACGGCCTACTCTTGGAAGGTCGCTACCGGGGCAACATCTACGAAAGCGACCTTCGAGACCCGCACCCGTACAACACCTACCTCCACGGGGGCCTTCCGCCTGGGCCGATCGCCAGTCCGGGTGCCGCGTCCCTGCGAGCAGCTCTCGCGCCTGCGGAGTCGGGCTTTATTTTCTTCGTCGCCAACCCAAGCGGCGATGGAAGCCATACGTTCTCGGTCTCACTTACTGATCACAATCGTGCCGTGGCTCGGTTCCGAGCCGGTGGTGACTAGCCGTGCCGAAGCCGGGCAAGACGCCTTCGGTGGAGACGCTGGTGCAGGAATTCCTGTCCGGCAGGTCCGGAGAAGAGATAAGGCAAGAGTCCCTCGCCGAATTGCGCCGGTTCGTTTCGTCACGTCGTGAAGGCAGCCCTCCGAGCCCAGCGAGATTGCTCGATATTCTGCTCTCGACCAACACCGCTGTCAGCCGTTCGATCGGTGGATTCGCACCCGATCTGAGAGGGCGTGTACGTATCCACGATCTGGACTCGTCCCAGGAGTCTTTGATCGAGATGGCGAACGAATACGAAAGGGCTCGATCAACGAACGACCAAAACCGCGCATTCGACTGCCGCCGTGCCGTGCTACACAGCAAGAAGCGCCTGGCGTTCTTGCTCGCACGTCCCAATCTATCGGAGGAGAAGCGACGGGAGAAAGTGGAACTCCAGCAGTGGTTTCGCGTGTGGCTCGAAGCTCCGGGACTGTTCGAAGCGTGGGTCGACCTGAGGCGCCGAAGCACGTCCAAGTCACTGCTATAATGGGGCATTGCGTCGCTCTTCATCGACCATTTTCTCCCTCTTGAAAACTCCTTGGCTACCATTTCTGCTTACTCTTGCTGTAGTCAGCACAGGCTGCCTTTGGAAGACTCAGCGGATTGAACCACCACCGGTTGCCGCGCGCACGGCGACACTGGAGGAATTGCTGACTCAACTTGAGCGCTTCGAGTCTCTTGAGACCATGCGCGCCACTGTAGACATTGGACTGTCGTACCTCAACGACGACATGGACAAACTCACTGATTTGAAGGCCGTTCGCGGCTTCATACTGGCGGAACGGCCAGCCAGGGCGAGGATTCAGGCGCAGTACCCGGTGACACACCAGAAGGCGTTAGACATGGTCTCGAATGCTGAAGAATTCAGCGTGTATCTGGTGTGGAACAAACGATTCGTCCAAGGTCCGACCGCTGTGGAAACTCACTCAGAAAAGCGAATCGAGAACATCCGCCCCCAGCACATCGTGGAACCCCTACTCATCGCCCCTCCACTCCGTGACGAGACAGCCGCCCTGGACAACCAAATCAGAGGGGGCAGGCCCCACCATGTCGTAGTCCTCCGGAAACTAGTCGGCGACCACCAGATAATTACGCGTAAGCTCTGGTTTGATCGGACAACATTAACGTTGCGACAACTCGAGATCTACGACGGTCAGGGCAATATTGCGACACTCGCAACATACGGTCAGTGGCTGACTGAAAACGGCGCGCCATATCCAACTTTGGTCAATATTTCTCGTCCGCTCGACGGGTATCGGGTGGCCATTACGATTCGAGATCCCGGCATTAATGAATCTCTGCCCGAGGACGCCTTCACGCTGGAACCACCAGCGGGCGTCGAGATCGAACGTGTCGGAGATTCAGAACCGCTAGACGTACGAGCGAGCGCGCAATAAGTAACGACTGTGTCCTCTCAACCAATACTTGAAGTCCAAGGTCTCAAGAAGACATTCCACATGGGAGGCGTCGATGTCCACGCACTGCGCGGCGTTGACCTTTCAGTGGAGACCGGCGAATTCATTGCGATTCTCGGTCCGTCAGGATCCGGCAAGTCGACACTGTTTCATGTGGTTGGCGGTCTGACTCCGCCAACGTCGGGTATCGTTCGTGTTGAAGGGCAGGACCTGACGGGAATGACCGAGCGCCAACGCACCGAACTCCGTCGGCGCGCGGTCGGCTTCGTGTTTCAGAAGTTCAACCTACTGCCCACACTCACCGCTCGCGAAAACATCGAGATCGCCCGCGACATTGCTGGAAACCACCAGCCACTCAGCAACTACTTCAAGGAAGTCGTCAAGGTCCTGGGCCTCTCTAATCGGCTCGATCACAAGCCCTACGCCCTCTCGGGCGGCGAGCAGCAGCGTGTCGCGATCGCCCGAGCGATCGTCAACCACCCGCGTCTCCTTCTCGCCGATGAGCCGACCGGCAATCTCGACACGGCGAACTCCGAACTCGTACTCAACACTCTCAAACAACTCAACGAAGAATTCGGCCAGACGGTCCTGATGATCACGCATAACCCCGAAGCGGCCGAATTTGTCTCGAAGCGTCGGATCGAAATGCGCGACGGTCACGTGATCCACGACGCGTAGCAAACAGTTCTGCCCCTCGGTACTCTCCTTAAACAGAACGCCCTAGATCCTCTGGTACGGTCGATTTCTATTGCCGTACCTCGGTTCCATTGACCGTTATTGAGGCTCGCCGCATAGTAAAGCTACGGAGTAAGGTTTTTGCTCCGGAGGCTCAATGCAGCGCAATTTAATCAGCATGGTCCGTGGCCTTTTCGCTCGGGGCGAAAGTCGACCAAAGACAGCTGCGAATGACAAGCCAAACGCCCGAGTCGCCATTCTCAGCATGCCCTCTTGGGCAGGTCGACGAGTGCGCCACCAAGTTCAAGTCATAGACAGAAAGCCGGACTCCGCAACAATCTGGTCGCCCGAGTACGTCGACGTCAAAGAGACGGTCTGGATCGAAGATGCCGGTCGCACCGTGAGGTGCAGCGTCGACGAATACGTCGCCACCGGCGGCGGGTATCGGTTGAGTCTATCGATCACCGGCGACAGCCGCCGTTCCAGGGAGCGTATTCCGTCCAATAGCCCCGGTGACCTCGAATGGGTCGAGGGGCTTACGCGCGTACGGTGCCCGGTGCGGGTTACCAACGAGACAACTGACGGCGTTCAGCTCACGCTGTCACGTCCCGCACCAGAGATACGATCCGTCCGCCTGCAGTACAACGGCACCACTAAGACAGGCACCGTCCGCTATTGCGTACAGATCGGGGCCTCCTACCTGGTTGGCATCGAGTTCGTCTGACCGCGCCAACTCGATTCCAAGCCCCCAAGCGTTTTTGCTAACCTGTCCGTTCCGCCACGTTGTGGCTTTGTTCGTTCATCCAACCGCCTGAACGGCTCAGTACGGTGTCTGTACCCTGCTGGCTGGTTAGGAGTGGCTGAATCGGTTACTACGTCAGGTTAGTTCATTCATGAAAGTTGCTATCTACGGAGCAGGTGCAATCGGCGCCCTGCTCGGCGCTCGTCTATCAGAAGCAGGTTGGGAGGTCTCCCTGATTGCCAGAGGGGCGCACCTCTCGGCGATTCAGAACAGCGGTCTCCGCATCGTTAGCGATGAGTTCGGCGACAACACCTATCAGTTCGAATCCACCGACGACCCGGCCACGATTGGCCCCGTTGACTACGTCATCTTGGGAGTCAAGGCTCACGCCCTCACTGCTATCGCGCCACGGGTGGCACCATTGGTGAAAGAAAGCACAACTTTCGTCAGCACACAAAACGGGCTGCCTTGGTGGTACTTCCACGCAGCCGAGGGTGTCGACGTACGCCTCGAATCCGTGGATCCCGGGGGAGTCATCGCGCAACACATGCGGCCCGAGCAGTGCATCGGTTCGGTCGTGTACATGAGCTGCCACGTCACCGAGCCGGGCGTAATTCGGCACACGCACGGTGTCCGTATACCGCTAGGAGAACCCGACGGCACCGTCACAGAACGGCTGAAGGCCCTTGCTGAAGCATTCCGTGCGGGTGGCATCAAGGCTCCCGTCCGAAACTCCGTGCAGCAAGAGCTTTGGATGAAGCTATTCGGCAATGCGATCTTCAACCCGTTAAGTGCGCTGACGCGAAAAACCCTGGTGGAGATGACGGAATTCCCACCGACCCGGGAGATCATTCTCCGCGCGATGGCTGAAGTTTCAGAAACTGCACTCGCCGTCGGCGTGCGCATTGACACCACGCCGGACAAACGTCTCGAAGGCGCCCGACAAGCAGGCTTTCACAAGCCGTCGATGTTGCAGGACCTAGAGTCGGGGCGAAGTTCTGAGTTGGACTCTCTCACTGGGGCTGCGATTGAGCTAGCGCACCGTCATCACGTCCCCGTGCCGTGCCTCGAAGCTGTGTACGCCGCAGCCAAGCTTTTGTTTGAGCCGTCCCGAGCGCCAGTCGGTACCGCTGATTGACGCCCTACAGGGCCTCGGCTATAGTCGGGGCAAGAGATAGCTCCCCACGAGCGTTTCGCCAACCTTGACAACAGTAGCAGTCAACCTCACTCACGGACTCGAACCGCTTTTCGGCACCCACGACGAGAACATCCGTTTTCTTGAAGCGGAACTCGGAGTAACAACCCATATTCTCGAAGACGCTCTTGAAGTCACCGGCGAGAAGTCGTCTGTCCTACGCGTTCGCGACATCCTCAACGACTACGACACGCTCGTTAGAGAAGGCAACAAGTTCTCGCCAGTCGATGTCAAGAGCTACCTGCGGGTCCTATCGGAAGATCCTAAGGTCTCACTTCTCAAGCTGGTGGCCGCTAGTCGGCAGAGATCGGTCGGCCAGAAAGTTCTCGCACCACGCGGTCTAAACCAGATGCGCTACCTCGAGGCCATGGACCGCTGCGACATGGTCTTTGGCATTGGGCCAGCCGGTACTGGTAAAACCTACTTGGCAGTCGCGCAGGCGGTTTCGCAATTACTGAGCAAGCAGGTCCGCCGCATCGTGCTCACTCGCCCCGCCGTCGAGGCCGGAGAACGCTTGGGATTCTTGCCGGGCACCGTGCAACAGAAGGTCGACCCCTATCTGCGACCGCTCTACGACGCGTTGCACGACATGCTTGAGCCCGACCGAGTCGAGCGCTTGATCGAAAAGAACATTATTGAGATCGCACCTCTTGCCTTCATGCGCGGACGCTCGCTCAACGAGAGCTTCATTATTCTCGACGAGGCTCAGAACACCACCGTCGAGCAGATGAAAATGTTCATCACGCGCTTGGGCTTTGGCTCACGGGCTGTCATTACGGGTGACATCACCCAAATCGATTTAGCGGCAGGTAGACGAAGCGGGCTACTCGACGCAGTTGACGTACTACCTCAGGTTGAAGGCATCTCGTTTCAGTACTTCAACGAACGCGACGTCGTTCGACACGACCTCGTCCAGCGAGTCGTGCGTGCATACGAGCGATATAATCAGAAAAGCCTATTCCCCGCCAAGGGAGGCGTCAGCGACGCCAGCCAGCCGCGCACGTCAACCATCGAATAGAGCTCCATGGGTACAGACTCCAGCGACGGGCCTTGTTGGTATCAGAATCGCCAGCATAAGGTTCCCATTGACGATCAAACGGTCGTCGAGTTCCTCGACCGCATCGCCGTTGACCTGGCTAAACGCCGAGAGTTTGCTGTCTTGGTCAGCTCGGACGACGCTGTCCGCGACGCGAATCGCCGGTTTCGTGGCATCTCGAAGACCACCGACGTGCTGTCGTTCCCCGATGGTAAAGACGGCCGCCTCGGCGATATTTTGATCGCTGCCGGTCGTGCGGAACAGCAGGCCAGACAGTTCCAGCTCAGTATCGAAGACGAGCTCAAAACGCTCGCGCTCCACGGTCTGCTCCATCTCATGGGACACGACCACGAGACCGATGACGGCGAAATGCGAGAGCTTGAGACGAACCTTCGGAAACGCTACGGGCTCCAGAGCGGGCTCATCGAGAGGGTCGACGCATGTTGATCATCGAACTCACCGTCGCCGTCTTGCTTTGCGCCGTCCTCGTCCTGTCGTCGTATCTCAATACGCTATTCATCGAAGCGTTACGACTCCGACCACATGCCGGAGCAAAGGCACTGGCCTTCTCCGATGATCACCTACTACCGCTGCTGAAGATGGAGGAAAGGGAGGGAGTACGCCGCTACTCCCTGGTACGCCAAGCGAGTCTGATCCTGCTCACGACCGACGCGACGCTACTGGCCTCCTCCCGCGGAGAACTGACGACTGCCATCGCGGAGGTCCTGCTAACGGCTTTCGGTGCCCTCGTCGTCTTCGCTCACATGGTTCCTAACCTGCTGGTAACGAGAACCTCTGGCCGTTGGGCCGTTCCGTTCATTCCGATCGCAAGGCTCCTCGCGATCGCCATTCAACCGGTAGTTCTACTGATTGATTTCGTCGCCTCCATCGCCGAATTGGGCGAGGGAAAAGCCGACGACACCGAAGTCGACGATGTCGGCGAACTTGACGCACTACTCGATGCAGGACAAGAAGAGGGGTTCATTGAGGAAGAAGACCGGAAACTCATCCAGTCCGTAGTGGATTTCGGCGACAAGACGGTCCGCGAAGTCATGACGGCTCGCCCGAGCATCGTCTCGCTCGAAGCGAGTTCGAGCGTCGAGGAACTGCGGCAACTGTTAATCCAAGAAGAGCACTCGCGGATTCCTATTTACGAAGGCGACATCGATAACGTACTCGGATTCGTCCACAGCCGCGATACATTAGAGATAGAAAAAGACCGCCGCGAAACCATGCAGGTTCGTGAACTGGTGCGCCCCCTTGCGCTGGTTCCCGAGACCAAGTCGATTCGTGATTTGGTCCGCGAACTGCAAGAGACCAATGCTCAGATTGCGATCGTGATCGACGAATACGGCCAGACGGCTGGCCTCGTCACGATGGAAGACATGATCGAAGAGATTGTCGGCGAGATTCGTGATGAGTCCGAACCGAATCGCGATGTTGTGGAGTACCCGGACAAGTCGTTCGTAGCATCCGGCAATCTCGACCTGGATCGCCTTGAGGCGTTAGTGGGCTTCCGCCCCGACGACGATACCGAGTCCACCACGATCGGCGGCCTAGTATGCGAGCACCTCGGACAAGTCCCGTCGGTCGGCGCTATCTTGGAAGTGGATGGCATCTCCGTTGAGGTGCTCAGCGCCGACAACCGGAAGGTACGCACCGTTCGGGTTCTCCGAACCGAGAGCGGCGAGACCAGCCCAGACGCCGCTAGTTCAGAGGGATAACGTGAAATCCGGATTCGTAGCCATTCTTGGCCGACCCAACGTCGGCAAGTCCACCTTGCTCAACGCCCTAGTGGGCAGCAAGGTCTCCATCGTGAGCCCCAAAGCGCAGACGACTCGGGACGCCATTCAAGGCATTGTCACACGCCCCGAAGGCCAGATCGTCTTCGTCGACTCGCCGGGCATCCACGTCCCCAGGCAGGAGTTGGGCAAGCGGATGATGAAAGAGGTCGGTCGCGCCGCCGACGGGTGCCAATTGTTGCTCGTCCTCGTGGACGCCAGCAAGCCGACCTGGCCTGGCGATATCGCCGCTGTCGAAACAGCCGCACGCGCCAAGGTCCCCTCGATCCTTTGCATTAACAAAGTCGACCGGCTCAAAAACAAGAGCGAGGTTCTGCCGCGCATCGCGGAGCTGCAAGACATTCACAACTTTGACGAGTTTATTCCCATCTCAGCTCTGAAGGGTGATGGCTTGAAGCCCCTCGTTGATCTGATCCTGGCCCGACTACCCGAAGCTCCCGCCTTCTACCCCGAAGACGCACTCACCGACCAACCCGAGCGATTCATGGCTGCCGAGATGATTCGTGAACGGATTCTCTACGAGTCGGAGCAAGAAGTCCCGCACTCCACAACCGTCGTCATCGACCAGTGGAAAGACACGCCGAAGCTGTTGCGATTGTCCGCAACGATCTATGTGGAACGGGCGGGCCAAAAGGCCATTCTGCTTGGCCCCAAGGGCATGAAGATGAAACAGATCGCGACACGCGCTCGGGAGTCGATGGAAGAGCGTTTCGGACGAAAGATCTTCCTGGAAATCTTCATCAAGGTCAAGCCCAAGTGGCGAGACCAATCGAGCTTCATTCGCTCTCTCGACCGCTACCGTTTCCCAACCGGCGAGTAGCGAGACTCCGTCGGCTGCACGATCGCCGCCGCTCCGTTACGATATACGTGTGGCTAACCTTCTTCGCCGACGATTTATCTCGCTCGTTCCGCTTGTGGCGACATCGCTGGTTGGCATCGCCACCGCAGCCGCAGCAGATGAGGAGGTTTCTGACGACCTGCTCTTCGACCGAGTCAATCGTAGGCTTATCGTTGACCCTCAACTCGGCATTCGACCGCTCACCGTCACCGTTCAAGACGGTAAGGTCACCGTGACAGGATTCGTCGAAACCGAAAAATTGCGCAAGCGAGTCGACAAGATCGTCAAGAAAGCTAAAGGCGTCCGCGAAGTCGACAACCAGGTACAGATCCGACAGTAGGTTGGGTGTACTAGCCGAGCTGCGCTTTCACTTTGTCGGGGTAGTCGGTGATCAACCCGTCAACACCCAAGTTCGCCAAGCGCTGGACCTCCGCCTCGTCGTTCACCGTCCACGCCCAAACCTTAAGTCCTTCGTCGTGGACTTCTTCTATCATTTGGCGTGACGCAAGTCGAAACTGGGGAATAACCACGTCAACTGGGCAGTTGTGTCGCACCTCTTCATCTTGCGTTCGGTTGTAGATATAGCCCAGCTGCAGCGCTGGCAACAGTTCGTGTACCTTGCTCAGCGAATCGACGTCAAACCCAGACACCATCGTCTTCCCAGGGTTGCAGTACTTCTTGATGAGCTTGACCGCAGGCTCTTCGATGCCGCCATGCTTCAACTCAATATCAAGAAACGTCTTGCGACCGAACTGCTTCAAAACTTCCTCGAGTAACGGCACTTCATAGCCGTCCGGCAAGTTCTTGAAGTCCTCGTACGCAGTCGATTTCACCGCGTTTTCACCTACAACAGAGGGGTGTACAACCACCAGCTGGCCATCGCCACTCTCTCGGACATCGAGCTCGATGCCGTTCACGCCTTGCGCGATGGCGCTTTCAAAAGATGGAACCGTGTTCTCCGCATGATCGGCGGCGCCGCGATGGCCAATTATCTTCACCTTACTCATACACTGTGTCCTTCCCCCAATATCCCGAAGCAGCCTGCACTAGGCGGGTTCCGCCCAATTACCGCAACCAAGCGGCCCCGGTCGAGTCGAAACACATTGGTAAGACCTGGTGACTCCGACAGGCGCTGAATGCTGCCATGGAGCCCTTGGGGACTAACTTGTCCCATACGATAGCACGCCCTTACGCCATCGGCGCTAGGCGCTTTCGGGTTCGTATTTCACCAATTCGTTACAATTTAGAGCATCCGTTGACACCAAGTGAACGTCCTCTTTCGCTACATCCTTCGCGAGATTCTGGTCAGCTCGCTGATCGGTGCGGTCCTGTTCACGTTCGTTCTGTTCTTGAAGGGGATCGGACCCGTGATGGAGTTGCTCGTACGGGCCTCGGTTTCTCCAGCCGAAGTCGGTAGGCTCTTCGTCCTCACGCTGCCGCAATCGCTGCCCTACACAGTGCCGATGGGCGTGTTGCTCGGGGTCCTATTGGGACTCGGTCGACTCTCCTCCGACGGTGAGATCATCGCTATCCGAGCCGCTGGTATTCCTGCCCGCGTCGTGATCGCGCCCGTGATGGCGTTCTGCCTGGCCGGAGCCGCTCTCAGCGCCTACATTACGACAACGGTTAGTCCTTGGGCTGCGCGGGAGTTCCAGATCTCCAGCGAGGCGATGAAGATTTCCCAAGCGACTGCACTGGTACAACCCCGTGTCTTCATTGAGGACTTCCCCGACACTGTTCTTTACGTTCGCGATGTTCTACCTGGCCCAATCGCCAAATGGAAGGGACTGTTCATGGCCGACACACGCGCGCCGGACGCCCGTGGATCAGTCGGAGGTGTGCAGTCATCCGTCAACGGACCGCGCATCACCATCGCGGAAGAGGCTCAGGTCATCCCGCTCCAGGACCAAGACCGACTGCAACTCCACCTTCCACGAGCCTTCACCTACGAGCGCTCACCCGACCCAGAGCAGTATCAGATCTTCGAGTACGAGATCAGCGATCAAGTGATCGAGGCGACTCCCGACTCCATCCGCTCTCCTAACCGCCCATTCGAGCAAATGGAGATGCAGGAACTCTGGCGAGAAGCGTCAACAGGAGAGCGCCCGATCGACGCAGCCATTCTTGCGCACCAACGGCTCGCCTTACCGTTTGCTTGCTTGCTGCTCCCGTTAGCCGGCATTCCGCTAGCCATCTCCAGCCAGCGAGCAGGCAAGTCCCTCGGAGTCGTGCTCGCGATTGTCCTCGCCTTCAGCTACTGGATGGTCCTACTCGGCGGGACCGCACTCGCCACCGAAGGAATATTGCCACCCGGGCCTGCGATGTGGCTCGCCAACATCATTTTCGGACTCATCGGTGTGGTTGCAGCCATGAGGCTCGACTCTCCGAACCGCAAAGATGTGCTCGCGTTTCTTGGACGGCATCTCAAGTCTGGCTACGCAGCCTTGCGGCGCCGCGTCGACAAGTCACCATCCGGTACAGGCAACGGATCTACTGAGTCCTCACGCCTGCTCGATATCGGCGGAGCAGTCGCCTCATTCTTGCCGATCGCCGATCGCTACGTTCTGCGCACGTTTCTTTTCTACTTCGCCGCGATGCTGGCGGCATTCGTTTCCATCTGGTACGTCTTTAGCTTCTTCGAGCTTCTGGGCGACATGCTGTCGCGCGGCAAGCTCGCGATGTTTGTGCCTTACATCTACTATCTGACGCCGTACTTGGCCTACGAGACAACTCCCCTCGCCGTTCTTGCTGCAACGCTCATCTCATTTGGCCTCCTGTCAAAGAACAACGAGATCACCGCCTTTCGCGCCTGCGGCATCAGCGTCTATCGGCTGGCCGCTCCGATTCTGTTCGTCTCACTCTGTTTCGGAGCCACGCTATTCGCGCTCGACAACTACTATTTGCCGGAGGCCAACCGTGTACAGGATAGGATCCGCGACGAGATCAAGGGTCGCCCGGCGCGAACCTTCCTCCGGCCTGATCGGCAATGGACCTACGGCCTCAGAAACCGCATCTTCTATCACCGCTTCTTCGACCTCGATAACGACGAGCTGGCACCAATCGAAGTATACGATCTCGCGGTCGAACCGTTCCGACTCATACGGCACATCTCTGCCGACCGCGCTCGCTGGGACCCCGTGCAAGACTCCTGGGTCTTCGAAAACGGTTGGGTTCGTGACATCGATGGCTCAGCCGTCACTCGCTTCGAGCAATTCGAGACCCAAGCGTTTAGCAACATCTTGGAGACGCCCGACTACTTTCGCAAAGAAAACAAGTCGCACCAGCAAATGAACTGGTCAGAACTCCAGGTCTATATAGCGGACCTCACCCAAAGCGGCTTAGCCACCATGCGGCTCAAGGTCGAGTTGCATCGCAAGTTCTCGTTCCCCTTCTTCGCGTTCTCGATGGCATTGCTTGCAGTGCCCTTCGCGATGTTGACAGGGCATCGTGGAGCGCTGGCACCGATCGCGTTTAGTCTGGCTTTGGCGATCGGATTCTACGCGCTCAGCGAGCTGTTCGAGAAGTTAGGGCAGGCCAATCAGATGAGTCCCGTATTGGCCGCCTGGGCTCCAAGTCTGATCTTTAGCCTCTCTGGCGTCTACCTATTCCTGCGCGTTCGCAGTTAGCGGTGCGCACTCGACTTGACCCCAGTGGATCTCGACCGCTAGCGTCAAGCTAATGTCTGGACGAACCCTTCTGCTTTCAATTGTGTTAGCTCTGCCGACGGGCCTGTTGGCGCAGCTCACTACCGATGGCACTCAGACCATTCAACAAGGCGGCAACGGTCTCGGCGACAACCCAGAAGACGGCGACAGCTTCGGCCTAGCTGTAACCACTGGTGACTTTGACGGCGACGGTTTCATGGACGCCGCCTTTGGTGTACCCGGAGAAGATAACGCCAAAGGGATGGTGCACGTTCTCTTCGGTGCCATTGACGGTCTCACCGCTTTCGACGCGCAGACTTGGCGACCAGGGACAGGCGGTATCGGCGGCGACTGGGAAAACAATGACAACTTTGGCCGCTCACTCGCCTCGGGAGATTTCAACGGTGACGGCTTCGCTGATCTCGCCATCGGCACACCTGGCGAAGACGCTTCCCAAGGAGCTGTAAATCTCCTCTACGGTAGCCAAGGACAGGGCCTCAGGGGTCAAAGTTGGGGCGGCGTCAACCAGAACGGTCTGGAAGGCGATGGACCGGACAACGGTGACAATTTTGGATTCTCACTCGCATCTGGCGATTTCAACAACGATGGCTTTGATGACCTCGCGATAGGCGCACCGGGTGAAAACGACGCGGGCGGCCTGGTTAACGTTGTTTACGGTTCAGTCGGCGGCATCACCACAGGTGGCAACCAACGATGGCGTCAGGGGGAAGACGGCATCGACGGCAGCCGAGAGAACGGCGATCTTTTTGGCTTCGACGTCGCGACCGGGGACCTCAACGGAGACGGCTTTGACGAACTGGTGATCGGGGTTCCCGGAGAGGACAGCAGTACGGGCAGAATTCGCGTCTTATTTGGTTCTGGTACCGGCCTCACCGGGTTGGGCAGTCAGCGCTGGGAACAAGGGTCTGACGGGTTGCCGGATAGTGCCGAGGATGGCGATAGGTTCGGCGTGGTCGTCGAAATTGGCGACTTCAACAATGATGGCTTTGCCGACATCGCCGTAAGCGCGACTGGTGAAGACGACGGCCAAGGCAACGTCACCATCATTCCTGGTACGTCCTTCGGACCCTCGGGTGCGGGTTCTCAGCGTCTGCGCCAAGATGAGGGAGGAATTGCCGACCAACGCGAAAGCGACGATTTCTTCGGCTCAGCTTTGGCAGCCGGCGACTTCAACTTTGACGGATTCGTCGATCTAGCGATCGGCTCCGATGGAGAAGACAACGACATCGGTATCGTCCAGACCGTCTACGGCACTGCGGACGGCCTCAACGGTGAAGGCAGTCAGCTCTTCGCCCAAGGCTGGCAAGGTTTGAGTGGCCAGGCCCTGCGGAACGACATCTTCGGCAACGCCCTGGCAGCCGGAGATTTTGGTGGCGATTTCGCCGACGATCTCCTCATCAGTTCGCCCGGCGAGGATGAAGGCCGATCTAGAGGCTTTACCCAGACCCTGCTCGGCAACCAGAAGCCACAAATTAGCGCTGTCGTCAGCAGCGGTCTTGCTCTTCCGTCGATCACAACCCTATCTCCGAATACACTTGCCAGCCTGTTCGGAACGGACTTGTTCGGGGCTGGCCCAGGCCGTGAAGTCGACCCGGCGGACCTCAACGGCGATTTTCTGCCATCGATCCTTGATGGCACCTGTCTAGAAATCGATGGCGAGCGCGCTCCGCTGCTATTCCTCCGGGCCGACCAGGTCAATTTCCAATTCCGCGCAGATGGATCTGGCGATGTCGCGATCCAACTGATTCGCAACTGTGGCGAGACCTACGAACTTCAGAGCAACATCGTGACGGTTCCCGTCGCGGCAGTCAGCCCTGACATGTTCCCCGCATTCGTCTATGACGATTTCTCGAAAGCGTTGTGGCCGTCAACTACTGCCGGCTCAACCGGTCAACGCAACACTAGGGCTAAGTCGTTCAACAGAAATGTCTTAGCGATGAGAGCGGCAAGGGGCTTGCCTACAAGCGGAAGCTGCTAAGCGCAATCGCGTAACTCGTTACACTGCAATGGCATGCAGATGAGAGCGAAGCGTCCTCACCGCTTCCCCTTTACTTTCTTTGGCTTACGCTTCACGCTCTCCCTTCGCGCCAGGTGTTGCGTCGACCGCTTGAGACCACCACGACACAGGGAAGTTCGTCGGCCCCACTTCCTTTGGACCGCAGTATGCACCCGCCCTACCCGGCGAGATTATCCTACTCTATGTCACCGGACTCGGCCTAACGAACCCGCCGTTTGCGGCTGGGCAACTCCCTCCGAGTGATGCCAGCGGCGCTGCACCGGCCGCGCCGGTCACCGTCACCATCGACGGCGTCGAGGCAACAGTGCATTACGCGGGAACATCTCCCGGGTTCGCTGGTCTCTACCAGATCAACGTCACCGTGCCTCTCACTCCAACAATCGGTGAGGTTCCGATCAGCATCACCAGTTCGGCTGGTGGACCCGTGGCCACCACGCCTGCCAACGGATTCATCGCAGTCGACTGAGATGAATACCTGAGGAAATAGGGGCAAAGTCACTGATTTCATTCCACTTTTGACAACAGACTGATACGCTCGACACGTGGAGTACCGTCCACATGACTAGGGCAGTACAGGCAGTACTTGCCGCCGTACTGACCCTCTCGGTCGGCTGTTCTAGCTATTACATTCGGCGGGCGGATACCGCTGCGGAAGCTGGCGACTACCAAACGGCCCGCGAGCTGTACTACCAAGCGGCAACTGACAACATGAACGGCTATGCCCGGTTCCAACTCGCCAAGATCTACGAAGAGGGGCTCGGCGTCGATGCCAATCCGTCCGAAGCGCTGCGTTGGTATCGGGGCTCGGCAGACCTCGGCAATCGCTTCGCACAGTACAAAGCTGGTCTACTGCTCGAACAGGGCCATGGCACTGACAAGAACCCGCAAGAGGCCGCCAAGTACTACGAGGCCGCTGCTCATCAGGGCGAGGCCCTCGCGGCCCTGCGACTCGGTGAGCTCAGCCTCACGGGAAGCGGCGTCGAGCAGAGCGCTCCTCGCGCTCGCTCTCTATTCGAAGGCGCCGCCCAGCAAGGCAATATCCAAGCTGCCTACCGTCTGGGACAGCTTCTTCTCAGCGCCACAGGCGGTGCGGCAGATCACGAGAACGGCATTGGCTGGCTGCTCGTCGCAGCGCACGACGGCCATGCTCTCGCTCAAACGGCGCTAGCCCGAGCAATTCTTGACGGCGATGGTGATGGCATTGACCGCAGCCTTGCAAGAGAGTGGTTCCTAGAGGCAGCCGAGCGCGGCAACACGGCCGCCCAGTACGAACTGTCCAACTTGATGTCGAGTCAAGGGGAGTCGGAGCAGGGTCATCGATGGCGTATGGAATCGGCAAAGGCAGGCTACATTCCAGCGCAAATCGCCGTGGCGGAACTCTGCCAGCAGACCCAGCCGGACGGCTCGTGCGCAGCCTATTGGTACACCGAGGCCGCCAATCGCGGGAACGCTTACTCGCAATACCAAATGGGACGTCTCTCGGAAACCGGACACGGTGTTCCACGCGATCTCGACGAGGCCCGCCGCTGGTACGCACTCGCGGCAGAACGCGACATGATCGCCGCAAAGCAGCGCCTTCGCGCCCTCGGCGGGATCTAGTAGCGCCTATACGAAGCCGCCAGGACCGCCGATCTTGATACATTGGTGGGCGCAACATGGCTCCTGAAATACCCGTGAAAAAAACCTCCCAGCACGCCGCCGCCAAGCCTCAGGCGAGGAAAGCCTCGATGCCTGCCGTCCCATTGACGCTCGATGGTTCAGCGATGCTGCACCAGATGTTCCGCGTTCGCTGGACAGAGTGGCGCGCGCTCTCGGTCGAGCGCCGTCGCGAGATCGTCGCCGAGGCCTCCGCGACCCTCACCGCGATGGAAGAGCACAGCGAAGGGGGCTCCGCCATCTTCTCGCAGCTCGGCCACAAAGGCGACCTGCTGCTCATCCACTTCCGCAAGTCGTTCGAGAGCATTAGCGAGACCGAGCTAGCCATCGCCAGCCTCGACCTGGCGGAGTACCTGGAGCCGACCCACTCCTACGTCTCGACCGTCGAACTAGGACTCTACGCCTCCTCAATCCAGCTCTATCAGCAGCTCATCGCCGACGGCGTCGAGCCGGGCTCGGAAGATTGGGTCAAAGCCGAGGCCGCCAAGCTCGACGAGCAGGGACAGGCCATGGCCGCTCGCCTCAGGCCACGTGTTCCATCCCGCCGCTACATCTGCTTCTATCCCATGGATAAGAAGCGTAGCGACGGCAACAACTGGTACTCCGAGTCGATCCAAGATCGCGGTCGCATGATGCGTGACCACGGCATGATCGGACGCCGCTACACCGGCAAGGTCAAGCAAATTATCTCCGGTTCGATCGGCTTCGACGATTGGGAATGGGGCGTCGATCTGTTCGCCAACGACCCTGCGGTCTTCAAGCAACTGATCTACGAGATGCGCTTTGACGAAGCGAGCGCACTCTACGCGCTCTTCGGACCGTTCTACCTTGGGCTACGCTTCAACGCGTCCGACCTCGGGGTCTACTTGAGCGGCAAGGCACCGTCCTACGACCCGCCGGATGAGCCAGCGGAAGCAGGCGGCCCGCCGCCGCATATCGCCGCCCACAAGTAGCCCTTAGACTACGTGCGGTCTTCTACGCCTTTCACAAACAGTCCAGCGACCCGAGCCCAGCCGCGTAAGCGGCGGGTTCCGCGCTCACTTCTCGACTCTAGTGTCACGAGTCGGGATAACGCCATAGTGAGGCCCGCCACCTCATATCGCCAGGTAGACGAACAACACCACCGCGCCTGCTAATACCGCGTTCAGGGACCAGTGCGTCGTGAACTCCTTGCCCACCCAATCCTCGCGGGAGTTGAGAATGATCAGCGTCACCGCCAACACCGGCAAAAAGAACGCCGCAAATACGCCGTAGAAAAGCTGCACCTGGCGGACAGGGTATCCGAGAAAGACCAACGGAGCAAACGTTATCGCGAGCAGGTATAACCGGTACGGCTTCGTCCCGGTCAATCCATCCACAGGGGTTTCCTGGCCGCGGGTCAAATGCCAGAAATCGGCGAACAGGTAGGGGATACTCTGCCAAACACCCAATAGGCTCGAGAACACCGCGCCCCAGAACCCCGCCAAGAAGAGCCATTTCCCCGCTGGGCCCATCACTGCTTCCAACTGGGCGGCCATCTCGATCGCAAGCGTGCTGCCCGAGCCCTCAAGTTCCAACTTCGAGCCGATGATGATCACCGCAATGCCAAACAGTCCCGTGACGCCATTGCCTAACGCCAAGTCGACACGGCACCTAGACACATCCGCCAGACCATTGCGGCCTTGCTCACGTATCCAGTAGCCGTATGAGAGCAACGTCACCGTGCCGCCCACGCCACCTAGCACTGCGAGCACCCATATCGAACCCGTCGACGGCATCGAGGGGATGAAGCCTCGCGCCACAGCACCCCAGTCCGGCCCGGAAGCAACCGCAGTCGCCAACACCGTAACGAACATCACACCGACCAGCACGGACATGATCCGCTGGAAGAACGCAAAGCTCCCTCTCCAAATCAATGCCAGTCCCACCAGCGAATGCACCGTGCCCCACACCAGCCGCGAAGTCTCCACATCGCCGATCGGAAGAATCGCCGCACCCGCCACTCCACAAGCAGTCACCAGCGCCGCACCGACCACCAAACTAAATACGGTGAGGTAGGCCACAAACAGCCACCGTATCCATCCGCCGAGCCGATTGTTCCAACCTTCGAGCAACGTCGTGCCCGTCGCCAGCTGCCACCGCGCCAGCCCTTCGGCAAGCACCCACTTCAAGAAGGCCCCGACGACCACGGCCCAAATCACCACGAACCCAGCCTCGGAACCCGCCAACGTAGACGTCAGCAAGTCCCCCGCCCCGACCCCGGTAGCGGCAAGCAATATTCCCGGCGCAAACAGCGCCAGCTTGGACGTCGAAGTGGAGTTAGGCATCGAGCGAGAGCGAGCGGACAGTATCCCACGTAACCGTCTAGCAACGCAGGCCCGCCGACCCGCCACTTGAGGTTCGCTCAGGGAACCAACTTCCGACCACCGATATCCGAAGTAACTCCACGTTTGGCAATAGAACACGGAGATTCTGGAACAGCATCGATCTTCATGATCGAGTTGCTACTATGAGGCGCCTCATTTTGACAGCGGCAAGAATCGGATGCCACAGAGGATCTCCCCATGACTAGCCAGCGTATTACCTTGACCGTTCCGATTGCTGTACTGACGCTCTGGGCGACAAGTCACGGCATAGTTGCGACAGCGCAGCAGGAGCAACTGCAGCTTCCAGGCGTGGAGGCACCGGTCGAGATTGTGACCGACCGCTGGGGCATCAATCACATCTACGCCGAGACAGAGGAGGACCTGTTCTTCGCGCAGGGCTACGCGGCTGCTCGGGACCGGTTGTTCCAGTTTGAGATCTGGCGGCGCCAGGCATCAATCACATCTACGCCGAGACAGAGGAGGACCTGTTCTTCGCGCAGGGCTACGCGGCTGCTCGGGACCGGTTGTTCCAGTTTGAGATCTGGCGGCGCCAGGCAACCGGGACCGTTGCGGAGATCCTTGGTCGGCGGGAGCTTGAGCGGGACATCGGTGCGCGGTTACATCGGTTCCGCGGCGACCTGGCGACCGAACTGAATCACTATCACGACCGGGGTGACCGAATCATTCCGGCCTTCGTGCGTGGCATCAACGCCTACATCGACCAGACTGCCGAGAATCCCGACCTGTTGCCGGTCGAGTTCGAGCTACTCGGCATCACTCCTGAGCACTGGACAGCCGAAATTGTCATCTCGCGCCATCAGGGCTTGGTGAGCAACGTTAGGTCCGAGATCGCCAATGCCCGCGCGGTGGCGCTGTTGGGTGCTGACCTCGTCAAGGATCTGAACTACTACTACGGAGACCCGAACCTCGCGATTGACCCCAAGATCGACGTCTCGCTGCTGACCGATGACATCTTGAATCTTTACAGCGCACACCGGCGTAGCGTGCGGTTTCAGCCTGAAGACGTCATCGCTGCCTATCGCGGTGATCGGGACACATTCGAGCGGTTGGCGGCGGCGATGCCGAGCGAGATCGACCTGTCACAGCAGGACTACGAGGCGATTGGGAGCAACAACTGGGTCGTTGCGGGTAGTCGCACGCTGACCGGATTCCCGATCATGGCCAATGACCCGCACCGCGCCCAGGGGGCGCCGTCGCTGCGGTACTGGGTGCATCTTGTAGCGCCCGGCTGGAACGTGATTGGCGGAGGCGAGCCGGTGCTACCCGGTGTGTCGATCGGGCACAACGAGCACGGATCGTGGGGGTTGACCGTTTTCGGCCAGGACAACGAGGACCTCTACGTCTACGACACGAACCCGGAACATCCGAATCAATACCGCTATCTCGGGCGCTGGGAGACGATGTCCGTCATCGAGGATACGGTCCCCGTCAAGGGTGAGGCAGCCGTTCGGGTCGAACTCAAGTACACGCGCCACGGGCCAGTGCTCTACGAGGACACCGCCAACCACAAGGCATATGCGCTACGTGCCGCCTGGCTCGACTACGGTTCGGCCCCGTATCTGGCGAGTCTGCGGATGGACCAGGCCCAGACCTGGGAAGAGTTCCGGGAGGCCTGCAGCTACAGCCGGATCCCCTCCGAGAACATGGTCTGGGCTGACCGCGAGGGGAACATCGGCTACCAAGCCGTCGGCGTCTCGCCAATCCGGCCCAACCACAGCGGGTTGGTGCCCGTACCGGGTGACGGACGTTACGAGTGGGACGGGTATCTGCCGATCAAGGCGCTACCGCACGTGCTTAATCCAAGGAAGGGGTTCTACGCCACGGCGAACAACTACACGGTGCCGGCTGGATATCCCCACTGGGAAGCGCTGCACTACACCTGGGGCGACCAGATGCGTGCTGCGCGGTTAGAAGAAGTACTTGATTCGGGGCGGCACATGACGGTGGCCGATATGATGCGGCTGCAGCACGATGAGCTGACCGTGGCTGGCCGGAACATCGTGCCCCTTCTTCGTGAGATCGAGATCAGCGACCCGAAGGTGGAGCAGATCCGGGACAAGTTGCTCGCCTGGAATTTCGTGCTGGACAAGGATTCGGTCGAGGCGGCGATCTACGCCACGTTCGAGCGTCGACTCCGCGATAACGTCCGTGATGTCGTGGTGCCGGAGGACGCGCTTGGAGCCATCCTCGGGATCAACACCAAGCGAATGATTGACTGGCTGGTCGCCCCGGATGGCCGGTTTGGCGAAGCGCCTATTGCGGGCCGCGACGCGATACTGGCCAACAGCCTGACACAGACGCTCGCTGACTTGCAGGAGCGGTTCGGGCCAGATGTCTCCACCTGGAAATACGGTCAGGAGGCGTTCAAGCACGCGCTGATTCGCCACCCGATGACGGCGGCGGTCAGCACCGACCTGCGACGTCGGCTCGATGTCGGGCCGATGCCGCGAGGCGGCTACAGCGGCACTGTTCACAACACAGGCCGGGGTGACAATCAGACCTCGGGTGCGTCCTTCATGATCGTGGCCGACACGTCGAACTGGGACAACTCGGTCGGGCTGAACTCTCCCGGTCAGTCGGGAAACCCAGACAGCCCGCACTATCGGGACTTGTTCGAGTTGTGGGCGCGTGGAAAATACTTCCCCATCTTTTACAGCCGGGCTAAGGTGGATTCGGTCGCCGAGAGCACGACGTTCCTCGGGCCAGTGTCGGCGGCATCGCAGCCCGCGGGCGAACAGCGGTAACGATTGTAGTGGCAACGCCCTCGGGGAACCTCGGTCGTCGCCGTCTCGGAGAGTTACTTCCGACACCCGGTGCCAGCTCAACCGGTCCGTCGCAAACCCGCAATACGCCGTCGAGAACATCGACCGTTGAGCGAGTCCAACCAAGTCCGGGTAGACCATCCCCAGCAGTGGCATCAACGTGGCGGCGGGTCAGTGGAAAATTCGCACGGGAGCTACTGACTCTCCGACGACGAGCCCTTCAAGAAAAACGTGAGAGCCACGATCACTAGCGCGATCCCCGCCCCTAAAGGTAGGATGTTCGCCCCGTCTTTCCACAAGACAACCTCACCCAAAAAATCAACGGCTAGAACAACCACTACCAAACGAAGCAGCTTGTTCTTTAGGTCATCAAGCGTCCGAATGATTAGCCACTTTGGCCAGATTGATAATGGGCCAATAAAGAGCTCGTAGATCCCCAAACCCACGATGTAAAACACGACCGCAATCAGGAACTGATCAATCACCGTAATCAGCTCCACGACGGCGGTCTTAGCCGGCATCGCGCCTGTGGCCGACTTAAAAGCTACATCAAGCGACTGCCAGCCGGCAGACAAGAGCACCGTGATCGCCGCAAGCAACGACCCCAAGACAGCGATGAGCGCCCAGCCCTTGTTGATCGCCAAGATGATTTCCTGCGTGCTCTTCACTCTGCACCCCCTCCGGGCACCACCCTACCGCGAGCACGATGCGCGACGGTTCGAAATAGTGAGCCACTCCTTGCTGACAGCGATCCTACTCCCAACTCCACAGCGTCAAGCTGTGATCGTCTTTGATCAGCAGGTTCTTATCGCCAACCGGCGCGGGGTGCCCATAGGTCTCGCTATCCGCCACATCGTAGCTTCGGATAGCCTCGTACTGATCCGCTCCCAGCTTCGTCACGATTAACTCCGCATCGCTGGTCAAAGTCAGCAGGTTGCCACCAACCACCAACAGAGTAGCGTTGTGACCCATCCGTCCCGGCCCCTGCCACAAGACTTCGCCCGCGTCAGGCTTCATCGCAAAGAGGTTACCGGAGCGTTTCTCAGTGAAGCCGTATACTACGCCGTCGACGATCACAGGCGAGCTCATATACATCGTGGCGTTCGTCGTTGTCCAGGCTTCCTCCGCTTTCCAACTGTCACCCTGTTTCGAGACGCGCACCGCCACTGTCTTAGCGCGAGTACCCGAGAAAAGGATCAAGCCGTCGTGCTCGACTGGAGTGACAATGTTCTGCGCATAAGGAGTCTTAAACGGCAGCGTCCAAAGCGTTTCGCCAGTCTCGGGGTCCAGCCCGATCGAGTGTTCGGCTGACTGTGAAACGAGCATCTCCTTGCCAGCGATATTGATGAGCATCGGCGAAACGTAGCCCGGTCCCTCTTCGTCCCAGCGCCAGGCAACAGAGCCGTCAGCAGGGTTGATGGCGAGCAGGGCACCGTCCTTGTCGGTTCCAACATGCGCAATCAGCCTGCCGTGAACGATCGCCGGCGACATCGCCGTGCCGAACGTCGGCCAAGTAGCTGAGAACTCGTCCTTAAAGTCCTTGCGCCACAGCACGCGACCGCTCTCGGCGTCAAAGCCGGAAAGGATCCCCGAGATACCGAGCGTGAACAGCCTACCCTCAAAAAGAATCGGCGTCGACTTCGGCCCCATACCGTGAGACGTGGCAGACCCGTTCATTTTGTACGGCGCAGCATACTCGCTTGTCCAAATCACACTGCCATCCCCGACGCGTCGGCGGGTCACGACCTCTGCGTCGCCGATCCGAGAATGCAGCCAGACGCTGTCACCAGACACCAATGGCCCCGCGTAACCCGCGCCGACGCCATCCACATGCCACACGCGCGTCAGCTGTTCGGGCCAGGCCTCAGGGGCCAGCAGACCGGTCGCCTGCCCATCGCGATTAGGACCTCGCCACTGCGTCCAATCCGCCGAGCACAACGCAACCGATGCGGCAGATACGAGTAGCACCAGTACAAGTGTTTTCATGTTCGATTTCCTTTGGTCCAAGCAGAAATTCGTTCTACTGAAGGCCGCTGCGATCGCGGACCGATGATATCAGGCCCGTACTTCTTGCACATACCGTCGTTAGCTGCTTAGATTGTCACCAGCAACACAGATTCGACCCGCCAATCAGATGGCGGCGGTCACCCACCAGTGGAGGATAGCCATGAAACCATTCCTCGTTCTCACGCTGCTGCTGATGCCCTTAGTTGGCAGCAGCGTCCTACTCGCGGATGAAGCCCACGACAATGCCATTCTACAGATAGAGGAGATTGGAGGGTTCGTTCGGCCCATCGCAACGAACGACCCTCGCGTCGCCGTCGGTTTTCAATTGCTGCGAGACAACTTCAACGACAGCATGCTGGAGCCCACGGCGAACCTAAGCAACGTCTATGAAATTCGCCTCGGCGACACGCCGTTGACTAGCGCTGGCCTCGCTCACATCGCCAACCTAGCTTCGATCGAGCGGCTCTACCTGGAAAAAACCAAGATCGACGATGCCGGATTAGCACACCTGCGCGATTTAGGGAACCTGGCTCGTCTCAACATTTACGGCACAGCAGTTACCGACGTAGGCCTCGAACACCTTGCCGGTCTCACCAACCTCGAGCAACTGTACCTGTGGCAGACACAAGTCACCGATGAAGGCGTAGCCAAACTACAAGCAGCCCTCCCTGACCTCGTCATCAATCGTGGCTGGGAGTAGGGATCAGTAGTAGGATTTCTAATCTCCTCCGCGCGTTCATGGTGGTCGCGGTGACCTTAGTGCTGCCTTTTCGGCGGCTTCGCAGCACCTGGGCCTTCGCGCATCATCGCGGAGAGGCCATTCGCAAGTGTCTGCCGTTTCGGATCGTTGGCCAGGTTCTCCATCTCAAGAGGTTGATGTTTGTAGTCGTAGAGTTCAGCTGTCTTATACGGGCTATCAAACGCCGACCACTCGGTGTAGCGATAGCGATCGGTCCGCATCGAGTAGCCCATGCCTGGCCCCAAGACCGGAATCTCTCGCGGCTGTTGGCTAAACACAGCACGCTTCCACAGCCGATCGGGACTACCAAACAGCGGAGCCGTTGACGCCCCATCGAGAAACTTGGGGACTGGCAAACCAGCGAGTTCACAGACCGACGGATAGACATCAATCAGCTCCGTCAAAGCCCGAGTCTTGCGGCCACCACCACGTTGGCCAAACGAACTAATAATCAGCGGCGTGCGCGTCGCGACTTCAAAGACAGAATTTTTGCCCCACAACCCGTGCTCACCCAAATGGAAGCCGCTGTCGCTACACAAGACGATCGTTGTCTCCTCCCACAAGTCCTGATCCTCCAATGCACCGAGAACCTGCCCTATCTGCGCGTCGACGTAACTCACCGACGCCATGTAGGCGCGGACCAAGTCTCGACCAACTTCGCCATCGACAGCATCTGCGCGAGAGATGTCAGTGAATCCTTGCAGTTCGCCCTCAGTCGGGACCGCGTACTCCGGAGCACCTTCGGGGAGCGCCCCCTGCAGTGACTTCACATAGGCCCGTTGATGCAGGTCAAAATACTCTTTCGGCGAGGCAAACGGCAGGCTGGGACGTTCAAAACCAACCGCGAGAAAGAACTTGCGGTCCCCTACACTCTTGAGCACATCGACAGCGCGAGTCGCCGTCTGCCCATCGAACAAATCCCTGCTGCTCACTTGCCAACTATGGGCGTTCGACTCATCCGGCTCGCGACCGTCAGTCTGGTCCCACGACGCAGGGTCATCAAGAACTCGACCGATTGAGGCCGTGTGATAGCCGTTCCGTCTAAAATACTGCGGTAGCGTCACCGCATTCGGGCGACTCGCACGGAAGTTCGCCGCCTCATAAAACACGCCAGTCGACCCCGGCCTCAACCCCGTGAACAGCGACTGTCGAGAGGGGCCATCCGACGCCAGTTGGCAATGATTGTTCAGGAACGTCACGCCGCGACTGGCCAAGCGGTCAATATTCGGCGTGACCGCGTCGGGGTATCCATAGCAACCGAGCATCGGTCGCAAGTCATCCACGACTAAGAACAATACGTTCTTCAGCAGCGCGTCACGACGACTTTGCGCGAAGACGTACGGAGTCGCCGCAGCCCCCAAACCAGCACACAAAAATCCGCGACGCGTCGTAGCGATCATCCGTTCTCAGCCTAGCTGACACAACGCCAGTGGGACAAACACGACCATCGTCACAACGCCTCAGACCAAAGCAGCCGATTGAACAATGGCAACGAAACCGTGCAACTCGCCTCCTGGTCTTCGCTGATCACAATATCGACGTGATACATGCTGCCTTCCACGTACTCTTGGCACCCTCTATGTAGTTCGCCGTTCACGACGAAGGTAACACCCAGCGTCGCGTCCCCGGTCTGAGGCAAGAAAACAAAGCGAGATTGGCCTGGCATCGCGACACCAATCAGAACGTCCCTGTCGCCCAATTCTACCCGCAGATCCCGCAGCTCTTTCCCAGATTCATTCGTAACCGTCGCGGTCGAACGCGCTAGCCACAGCAGATTCGGACCCAGCACGACAAGCGCCACGAGAACCAAACAACCCAGCAAGCCAAGCACCACCCGCATGCCCCCATTCTCACTCAACAGGAGCCCTCCGCGCTCAGATCGTGCTATATTGGTCGATTCTGAACTCGTTTCTAATCAACAACTTCCATGGAACTGGACAAGATATATGAACCCCGCCTCTTTGAGCCGAAATGGGCAAAGTGGTGGGTCGATGAGAAGCTTTTCGTCGCGGAAACCGATAGCGACAAGCCCACTTACTCCCTGATTGCGCCACCCCCAAACGTGACCGGTGCCCTCCATATGGGCCATTGCTTTGAGATCGCGATGACCGATATCACCATGCGCTGGCGCCGCATGTCAGGCGACAACGTCCTCTGGTTACCGGGACTCGATCACGCGGGCATCGCCACTCAGATGCTCGTCGAACGCCACCTCAAGTCACAAGGCATCGATCGCCGCGAGATCGGTCGTGAAAAGTTCCTTGAGCACGTTTGGACTTGGAAAGAAGAGTACGGCGGCAAGATCGTCGACCAGTTCAAGCGTATCGGTGCCAGCTGTGACTGGTCCCGCCAACGTTTCACCATGGACCCCGGTGTGTCTCGCGCCGTCAACGAAGCCTTCGTGCGCCTCTATGAACGCGGACTGCTCTATCGTGGCGAGTACATGGTCAACTGGGACCCCGGTACGCTCACCGCGCTGTCTGATCTCGAAGTCGTCCACGAGGAGCAAAAGGGCCATCTATGGCACCTCCGCTATCCCATCACCGGCTCAGACGGCGAGTACGTAGTCGTTGCGACTACGCGTCCCGAAACGATGCTCGGCGATACCGCCGTCGCCGTCCACCCAGACGACGAGCGCTATAAACACCTCGTCGACAAAACCATCACGCTGCCCCTCGTCGGACGCGAACTGAAGGTCATCTTCGATGACTTTGTCGACCCCGAGTTCGGTACGGGCATCGTCAAGATCACGCCCGCTCACGATCCCAACGATTTTGCCGCCGGCCAGAAGCACGGCCTTGAGATCATCAACATCCTCACCGATGAGGCCAAGATCAACGCCAACGGCGGCAAGTACGAAGGCCTCGACCGCTACGAAGCACGCAAGCAGATCGTCGCTGATCTAGAGGCACTGGGCCTCATCGACAAGATCGAGGACTACGTCAATAAGGTCGGAAAGAGCCAGCGGTCTGGCCTCGCCGTCGAACCGCGCGTCTCGATGCAGTGGTTCATCAAGACCAAGTCGCTCGCCGAGCCCTCCATCGAAGCCGTCGAGTCGGGACGGATGGAGATCATGCCCGAGCAGTGGCGCCGCAATTACTTCGAGTGGATGCACAACATCCGCGACTGGTGCGTCTCCCGCCAACTCTGGTGGGGGCACCGCATCCCCGCCTGGTACACCGAAGACGGCGAGATGTTCGTCGCCCGCAACGAAGAAGACGCCCTCAAGCAGTCCGGCGGACGCCCCTTGCGTCAAGACGACGATGTCCTCGACACCTGGTTCAGCTCCGGCCTCTGGCCCTTCTCGACCATGGGCTGGCCCGACGAAACGCCAGACCTCAAAGCCTTTTACCCCAACTCGCTACTCATCACCGGCTTCGACATTCTGTTCTTCTGGGTCGCCCGTATGACAATGCTCGGCATCGCCATGATGGACGAACCACCGTTCCGCAAAGTCCTCATCCACGGGCTCGTGCGCGACGCCGACAAGAAGAAGATGTCCAAAACCAAGGGCAACGTTATTGACCCCATTGAGATGACAGAGAAGTACGGCACCGACGCCGTTCGCTTCGCCCTCGTCTCCTCCGCCGGTCAAGGATCCGACGTCGTTCTCAGCGAAGAGCGCATCGCTGGCTACGCCACCTTCGCCAACAAGATTTGGAACGCCATGCGCTTCGTCTTCATGAGCCTCGACAGGGCCGGAGCCGAAACTTGGACGCCCGAGGACCTCGACAACTTCGAGGCCCTGCCGTCGGAAGCAACCGGCGAAGTCCCTCTTGCCGACCGCTGGATGTTCTCTCGTCTCGACGCCGTCGCCGCCGGAGTCAACGAAAACATCGAGAAGAACCGCTATCACGACGCCGCCAACCAGCTCTATCAGTTCTTTTGGAAAGAGTTCTGCGACTGGTATATCGAACTCAAGAAGATCGACTTTACGGACGACTCGGGCCTCACTAACGAATGGAAGAACATGTTGGCCGCCACCGAGCGCGCCCTGCGTTTACTCCATCCGCTCGCACCGTTCATCACCGAAGAACTCTGGCAACGACTCACCGTCAATACAGCTGGCCGCACCAAGTCACTCGCCTTCGCGAGCTACCCGCAGGCCAAGTCCAGCCGTCGCGACGCTGACGCCGAGCATCGCGTCAGTGTGCTGCAAGAAGCTACGACGGGTGTGCGCAACCTGCGAGCTGAGATGAACATCCCGCCGCGGAATCCGCTCACCGGCATCCTCTATTCGCCGAGCGCGGACGTGCGCTCCGTGACATCCGACCAAGCCGACGCCCTCGCCCGGCTCGCCTGCGTCACACTATCCGCCGTCGAGGGGCATGCACCCGAAGGCAAAGCAACGCACCATACAGCGGAGTTCGATCTCGAAATTGAGCTGCCCGAAGAGCAAAAGCAAGCCCTCAAAAAGAAGCTCGCCAAACAACTCGGCCAACTAGAAAAGGCCGCCACCGGCTCACGCAAGCAACTTGGCAACGAAGCCTTCCTGGCGAAGGCTCCCGAGTCCGTAGTCGCATCAATCAAAGAGAAACTAACCGACTACGAATCACAGATCAAACGTATCAAGGCAACATTGGAGGGCTAATCATCAACTCTCCAATCGCGTTGATAATCACCCAATCCGAGCCCAGGCGCGTAAGTACCAGAACCTCCTGCGAGAGGTCACGAACGATTCAACCGCAGCTACTGTCGCTGATCACCTTACGCCTCATCGGGCACTGAGGAGAACATTGCTACCAGGACTCAGTCATGGCCTCAGGCACATAAATGGATTCAGAAAACCGCAAAGTGGCACGTGTTCGTTCGAGCACGCCTCGTATCCCGCTCGGCAATTCAGAGACTCGTAAATGCTTGTCGGGAGTCGCAACCAGATAGTAACTCGAGCCATCTCCATGGAGCATCTCAGTGTTATATGAGAAGAGCCCTTTTCCAGCCATCTCAACGAATGACTGCACCTATCTCTCCTTCGTGGCCAAGTCCTTCCAATAGCCACAGTCGTACTCAATCCCTTCCCTTACTCTCGCGCCACCGACGCACGGAGCAGCGTCGCAAAAATACTCTCCAAGTGCCTCCAGCCCTTCCAGATCCTGCTTGACGCTCTCAGGGAGAAGCCTCATCCCAGCAGTGGTGAAATGGCCAAGATGCCCTTCTGGATCGACAACGAACCAGTCCCAGTCCCTATCAAACTCGTGTATCTCGTCAATTGCGATCATCAGTCCGTAGTATCGTGCATCAGAACCCGGCGCTCACGCGCCTGGGCTCGGGTGGGGCAATCCTCGATCAGGTCCAGGGCTGCGGACCGCGATAAACTTCCATATCATCGCCCTGACCATTAAGCACATAGTCGATTGCCGCACGCACGTTCTCTTCTTCCCAGAGCCAACGGGTACTGCCGTGCCGAGCCCATTTGGGCCTAGCACTAGACTCCAAACCGGCCTTAGCCAGACCTCGACTCGAATATGACTTGAGATCAACCAGAACCCTCTCTGGCCGCTCCTCGGTCGCCACAACAACATGCACGTGAGTCGACCGGATATGCGCCGCCGATAGCCACCAACCACGTACCGCACAAGTCTCCCGGATCGCCGCGCGAACAACGATCCGTCGTGCTCGGTCCATACGCAGGGGCAAGGCATTCATCGAGCCCCGCTCTCGGGTCCGTCGCCATGGGTCGGGGTTCAAGTACGCCGTACCAGGGACATCGTGCTCACGATCCACCGTCCCCGACTCATCGCCATGAATTCTATTCCCGTAACAGGAAAACGTAATCAGAAAAGCAATCGGCCACCGCCCTGGCCTCTCACCCGCTTCGATTAGAATGCGCCCAAACTACCACACTCCACCCCTTGGCACCAAAACGCCCCAACCCGAGCCCAGGCGCGTAAGCGCCGGGTCCCAGTGCTAGAACCCACACAGCAGCAAGCCTGGAAGTTCAGTACGCGCATCATTTCGCGCCTCAACATCCCCCGCACGGCGGCCTAGCCAATGAGTTCGTAAGCCTTCTCGAGTGCGGCTGGCAGTTTGTCGGCATCCTTGCCACCTGCTTCGGCCAGGTCGGGGCGCCCACCGCCGCGTCCGCCGACTTCTTGGGCGATGGCACCAACCAGTTTCCCAGCATGAACCTGCTTCCCGGCCAGGTCTTTCGTAACACCGCAGATCAGAGCGACCCTGCCATCTGAGGCAGAGCCGAGCACCACGACGCCAGAGCCCAGCTTGTTGCGCAACGAGTCGACAAGCGAACGCAACTGACTTCGGTCGAGTCCGTCGACTTGAGCCGCGATCACGTTCACGCCATTCACCTCGCGAACTTGCGCAGCGAGATCCCCTGCCCCCGCCTGCGCGATCTTCGCCTTGAGGCGTACGATCTCACGCTCTTGGTCGCGGCCCTGCGCGAGCAGTTTTTCCACGGCTTCGACCAGGTCCGGCTCGCTCGCCTTGAGCATCCCAGCCAACGACCGAACACGGTCTTGTGAATCCTTCAACTGCTCGTAGGCACCGAAGCCTGTCACAGCCTCCAATCGACGAACGCCTGCTGAAACGCTACCTTCGCTCGTGATCTTAAAGACCCCGATATCCCCGGTGCGCCCCACGTGGGTACCGCCGCAAAGCTCCTTGCTGAAGTCGTCCACTTGAACCACCCTCACCTTGTCGCCATACTTCTCTCCAAACAGCGCCATCGCTCCGAGCTGGACCGCTTGGTCGAGGTCGAGTACGTCCGTCACGACCGGCGTGTTGACGAGAATCTCCTGATTGACGATGCGCTCGACCTCTTCGAGTTCACTGGGCCCCATCTGAGCGTAGTGCGTCACGTCAAACCGTAATCGCTCGGGCGAAACCACACTGCCCGCCTGCTTCACATGTGTGCCCAGAACTTGACGAAGCGCTGCGTGCAACAAGTGAGTCGCCGTGTGGTTACGACGCGTAGAGTCACGGCTGTCGTCACTGACCCGTGCCTCAACGGAATCGCCGATCTTGATATCGCGCACAACGTCGACTGAGTGGACGTTTAGACCCTTCACTGGTGCCTGCGTATCGGTGACTCTCGCCACCGGTTCGCCACCAACAAGCAGCTCACCCTCATCACCGACTTGTCCGCCAGACTCGGCATAGAACGGCGTGCGATCGAGGATCAGCCCAGCCGTCGAACCAGCGGTGACAGTCTCTACGAGCCCATCCTCGACAACCAAGCCAACAATCTTCACACCCTCGACATCAGTCTCGTCGTAGCCCAAAAACGTCGTCGGGTGCTGCCTCAATAGCTCCTGGTAGACCTCGGCTGTCTTGGCCGTCTCAGCACCCTTCCAACTGGCGCGAGCCCGCGTGCGCTGGTTCTCCATCTCGGACTCAAAGCCATCGAGATCGATAGATAGATCACGCTCGTCAGCTAGTTCGGCCTGCTCATCAAGTGAGAGCCCAAACGTGTCGTAGAGCTTGAACACGACCGGTCCCGGAATCTGTCCCTCGACCGCCTGCTCGACGGCTGCCTCGAACTCGCGCTCCGCCATGACGAAGTTACGGTGGTAGCGTAGCTCCTCTTCCTTGACGATTCGCTGTACCCGTTCGATCGACTCTTGCAGTTCGGGGTAGCCGGGCCTCATGAAATCGGCGACGAACTTCGTCAGCTCAAACAGAAACGGCTGTTCCCTGCCCGCCAGCCGGGCGTGTCGCAAGGCACGGCGCATGATCTTCCGTAGCACGTAGCCGCGGCCTTCGTTTGCTGGCATCACGCCGTCGTGGATCAGAAACTCCGTCGCACGGGCGTGGTCGGCAACCACCCGCAGCGTGACGTCGATCTCGGGATCGTCGCCGTACTTCACACCGATGATCTCGGCGGCGCGGTCGATGATCGGGCGGATCAGGTCGCTCTCGAAGTTCGAGAGCTTGCCCTGCATCACAGCGGCCACGCGCTCCAACCCCATCCCCGTGTCGATGGACGGTCGTGGCAGCGGCGTCAGGTTGCCATCTGCATCGCGGTCGTACTGCATGAAGACGAGATTCCAGATCTCGACATAGCGGCTAATCTCAGACGGAAACGGCTCGTCCTCCTCATCTGGCTCCAGACCTTCCGGCCCGAAGTCGTAAAAGATCTCCGAGCACGGACCACAGGGGCCGGTATCGCCCATCTGCCAAAAATTGTCTTTCGCGCCACAGCGATGGATGCGGCTCGGATCGATGTCGGTGTGCTTACTCCAAAGCTCTTCGGCTTCGTCATCGTCTTCGAAAATCGTGACGTAAAGCCGGTCTTTCGGGAGCTTGTAAACCTCCGTAAGCAGCTCCCAAGCGAACTCAATCGCCTCAGCTTTGAAGTAGTCGCCGAACGAGAAGTTGCCGAGCATCTCAAAGAACGTGTGATGGCGGCGGGTACGTCCGACGTTCTCAAGATCGTTATGCTTGCCCCCAGCACGTACGCATTTCTGGGACGTAGTGGCCCGGGTGTAGTCACGCTTCTCGGTACCAAGGAAGGTCTCCTTGAACTGGTTCATCCCAGCGTTGGCAAAAAGCAGCGTAGGATCGTTCGCCGGCACAAGCGAAGAGCTGGGCGCAATGCGATGGCCCTTGGACTCGAAATAGCGCAGGAACTGTTCGCGGATCTCGTTACCAGTCAAAAAACAACCCCAATTGGAAAGCTAAGAGGACGCGCTAACGCGTCTATTCGATAGGATCAGCCGCAGCTTCTGACGCCTCAGCCAAACGTTCTTCGAGTCCGTCTAGCCATTCCGGGTCCGCTACAACCTTGCCTAATGCTTCGATGATTTTACCAGAGGCAAACCCCGCTCTTTGCAGGTTGCGAACGACTCTAGCGAACTGTTTTTGATCCTTGAGCTGAGCATCTGGGTCACAATTCAGCTTGCGGCGCAGGTGTTCTCGAATCAGATCCATCTCATCGACTTCGCTGTAGGCTTGGTCAACAGTCTGTTTCGCAGTATCAAAGGCAACACCTCGGCGCTGCAATTCGGTCAAGACACGGCGCTTGCCGAAGCGTTGAAAGTCGCGCCGCACATGGGCGTGTGACTCCGCCGTTCGAGCGTCGTTGAGATAGCCGATGCCCTTGAGTCGCTTGATCGCCTCGTCGATAGAGGTCGCCACCGCCGCACGTCGTTCGAGTTTCACCCGCAGTTCCTTCTCGGTATGCGCCCGCCGTTCGAGCGCCCGCACCGCGTACGCGAACAGCGCCTCAGGCGCCAACTTCTTCAACGGAACAGCAAAGCCCATCCGGGCCGATTTTAGCAGGAGGAGGCCTACACGTTCTCCCAGCTGCCGGTCTTCTCGGAACGGAAGATCGCGTCAACAATCTTCATTTGAGCAAGCGAGTTCTCCAGTGGGAACTCGAGCGGCTCACCGCTGCGAATGTGACGTGAGAAGCCGTCGCCCTGAATGCCATACTGGTCGCAAATCGGGAACGTCTCTTCGCGGGCGGCACCGCCGCCGAGAACGCTGCCGTCGTCGACAAAAATGCGGCAAGGTTTGTCCGGTGGCGCATTGAAGGGAATCTCCACTTCAATACGGCCCTTGGTACCGCAGATGTGCATCCGTTGATACGGCGACATCTGAGTCGAGCACATGAAGCTGGCTTGACCCGTTGGAAAATCGTAGATCACGCTACCAAGGCGGTCCGTCCCGAAGTTCGGATCGCGTTCGAGTAGGCTCACGACGCGAGTCGGCTCGTCTTCGAAGAGAAAGCGAGCGGTAACGGTGGGGTAAACACCGATGTCCATGATCCCGCCACCACCAATATCAGCGATGTTGCGGACGTTAGCAGGATCGACGTTGTAGTAGCTGAACAGGCCCTGAATACCGCGCAGTTCTCCGATTTCGCCGGAGCGGACAATCTCACGGGCCCGCAACCACTGCGGATGCCAGCGGACCATGAACGCTTCTTGGATGAGGACTCCGGTGCGATCGCGGGCGGCGATGAGTTCTTCCGCCTCGGCGGCGTTCATCGACAGTGGCTTTTCACAGAGGACGTGCTTGCCCGCTTCAGCGGCCTGAATCGAAACCGGCACATGCAAGTGGTTGGGCAGTGGGTTGTAAACGGCCTCGATCTCCGGATCTGCTAGCAGCTCCTCATAAGAGCCGTAAGCCTTTGGAATACCCAGCTTGTCGGCCATTGCTTTGGCACGATCGAGATCCCGGGACGCGATTGCCTGGATGTCGCAAAGCTCGCCTTGCTGCATCGGTGGGATGACTCTTTCCCAGCCAATCTTGGCGGTGCTGATGATTCCCCATTTCACTTTTTGCATGTTGATTTCCCCTGGGGCGACGAATGGCCGCAGATCGGTAGGCTAACACGATGGCTACACTGGAGATCTATGGACTATCGGACTTTGCGCTCGGCACCACTCGGAACCCTGAGAAGTATCGAAGCAGACTCCCTCGAATCCATCGTTCTCAACGCAGAAGAAGCGCGCGTACTGGGTTGTCTCATGGAAAAAGAGATGACCACGCCGGACTACTATCCGCTGACGCTCAACAGCCTCGTATCGGCATGCAACCAGAAGTCCAGTCGCGACCCCATGGTCGAGTACGACAGTAACCAGGTGCAAGCCACTCTCGACCGTCTCAAAGAGAAACGTCTTGTGAATCGGATCACCAGTTCTGATTCACGTGTCCCGCGCTTTCGCCATATTGCAAACGACGCGCTGCGCCTCAACAAAGAGCGCGCTGCGGCTATCGGTGTCTTGCTGCTGCGCGGCCCTCAAACCGTCGGAGAAATTCGCCAGCGCACCAACCGGATGTACGAATTCGCCTCACTCGCCGAGGTCGAAGACACACTGGAAGAGTTGAGTACGCGGGACACCCTGAAACTCGTCGTCCAACTGCCCTGCCAGCCTGGCACCAAGGAGTCTCGCTACGCCCACCTACTCACGGGCGAGCCGGATGAAGCCCTACTCACTGCACCTGCGCCAACTGCCTCCTCGCCCAGCAAGGCTCAGCTGGAGAGCCGTGTAGCCGAACTCGAAGCCCGGCTCGAAGAATTGCAAGACCAGTTCGAACGCTTCAAATCGCAGTTTTAGACATCCCGCTAAGGGTTTGCGGAGAGTCCAATCGAAACGCACGATGAAGGCCGCAGTACCGCTCCGTCAGCGGAAGAGAGTGATGGCCCGATGCTAGACTGGGTGTTTTCCAGGCTCCCTACGCCAACCGTTCTCTCCCATGTCATCCTCCCTCAACAGGCAACAGTTACCGTCTCCCGATGCCTCGTACTCAAAGCTAATCGATACTTGGCGCAAGCAAGATACTATTCGTCGTTTGTGGGAAGGCGATGCCTCGGTTTGGACCAACAGCGACGAGTCCAAGTGGGTCGAATGGCTCAACATCGCGGAACTACAGTTGGCGCGGCCTAATCACCTCATTGAGCTGGCTGCCGACATCAGCGCATCAGATTTCACTGACATCGTCTTGCTCGGCATGGGTGGTTCGAGTCTCTGCCCTGACGTCCTCTCGCGGACTTTTGGGCAGCAAAAGGGGTTCCCGAAGCTACACATTCTGGATTCGACGGACCCCGCGCAAGTACTCGCCGTAGAACAAAAGGTGGACCTCGCGAAGACGCTCTTCTTCGTGTCAAGCAAGTCTGGGACGACGCTTGAGCCGGACATCATGCGGCGGCATTTCTTCGAGCGCGTCGGCAAAGTACTCGGCGCGGCACCAGGGAATCATTTCATCGCCGTCACCGATCCAGGCTCCGAACTCGAGGCGACAGCCAACCGTGACGGCTATCGTAAGATCCTCTACGGCCTGCCGCAGATCGGCGGCCGCTACTCGGCTCTTTCCAATTTTGGGATGGCACCGGCTGCCGCCGCTGGCCTCGACGCCGTCGACTTCTTGCGCCGCGCACAGTTGATGGCCGACGCCTGTAAGACGGAAGACCCGGCAGAGAATCCTGGCGCGAGCCTTGGCCTGCTGCTCGGAGGGCACGCTGAAGCAGGCCGCAACAAGCTGACCTTCGTCGTCTCGCCAGGTCTCAAGTCGCTCGGCGCCTGGATGGAGCAGTTGGTCGCCGAGTCGACCGGTAAATTGGACAAAGCGATCATACCTATCGATCTCGAGGTAGTCGGCGCGCCCGAGGTTTACGGTGATGACCGCGTCTTCGTGCAGGTTGGACTAGGTGACGATCGCCCGGCCGACGATGCCCTCGCCGCGCTTGAACAAGCCGGGCATCCGGTGATACGAATTCAGTGTTCGGAAGCGGCCAACCTCGGCCAAGAGTTCTTTCGCTGGGAGTTCGCAACCGCGGTGGCTGGCGCAGTGATGGGCATTAACCCCTTCGACCAGCCCGATGTCGAGGCGAGCAAGATCGCTAGCCGAAAGCTGACTGACGAGTTTGAAAAGACCAACTCCCTGCCTGCCGAGGTGCCGTTCTTCGAAGCCGCCGGAGTGAAGCTGTTTGCCGATGCAGACTACGGAGCAACACTAACGCAAGAGGTCACCGCTCAGACGCTGGCCAGCTACCTACGGGCGCATCTCAACAAAATTGGCCCGCAGGACTACCTTGCCTTGCTCGCCTATATCGAGATGAACGCCCCCCACCAGCAGACTCTGCAGTCGATCCGGATGGCGATCCGCGACGCCAAGAAAACGGCGACTTGTCTCGGATTCGGCCCGCGCTTTTTGCACTCCACCGGACAGGCCTACAAGGGAGGCCCTAACCAGGGCGTCGTCATTCAGTTGACCTGCGATGACCCAACTGATGTCGCTGTCCCTGGACGCAGTTACAGCTTCAGTGTCGTCAAGGCAGCACAGGCTCGCGGAGACTTCACGGTGCTTGAGGAACGCAAGCGTCGCGCACTCCGCATCCATGTATCGGATGTCGAAGATGGCCTACGGCAATTAGCCGACGCGGTGAACAAGGCGTTGGCGTAACGACTCCAATACTTCGGGTTTAGGAAAATAGTTTTATGGCCGATATCGACGGACAGCTCGCTGCTCCCAATGTGATGACGATCTTTGGGGCTTCAGGCGATTTGACGAAGCGCAAGTTGATTCCGGCGCTTTATAACCTTCGCAAAGACGGACTGCTATCGGACGACTTCGCTATTGTCGGCATCTCGCGGCGGCCGATGACGGATGAGGAATTTCGCGAGAAGTTGCGGGCGGACATGGCCGAGTTCTCTACCGCCGAGACGGATCCGGTGATCTGGGAATGGTTGTCCGAGCGGGTCCACTACATGTCGGGTGATGCCTCTGACCCTAAGACCTACGTCAAGCTGCGCGAGCTGCTGCAAGGCTTTGAGAAGTCGCAAGGCATCCGCAACTATTTCTTCTACATGGCGACCGCACCCCGCTTCTTTGGATCGGTCTGCGAACGGCTGCGCGAGGCAGGCCTGACGCACGAAGTAGAGGGTGGCCCGTGGCGGCGGGTGATTTTCGAGAAGCCGTTCGGACACGATCTCAAGTCTGCACGCGAGCTCAACCAACAGCTATCCAAGACCCTGAATGAGGGACAGATCTACCGCATCGACCACTACCTAGGAAAAGAAACCGTTCAGAACATCTTGGTTTTTCGTTTTGCCAACGGTATATTCGAGCCTCTCTGGAACCACCGTTATATCGACCACGTGCAGATCACCGTAGCCGAAAGCATCGGCATCGGTGACCGCGGTGGATATTACGACAAGTCGGGTGCCCTGCGAGACATGGTGCCGAACCATATCTTCCAGTTGATCTCGCTGACCTGCATGGAGCCGCCGATCTCCTTTGAGGCAGACGCGGTGCGCGACGAGCAGGCGAAGGTCTTGCGATCACTGGCGCCGCTGACTCCGGAAGAGGCGTTAAAGCTATCGGTTCGAGGGCAATACGGCCCGGGTCACATCAACGGCGAGGCTGTGCCCGGCTACCGAGAGGAGCTCGGCGTACCGAAGGATTCCAGTGCCGAAACCTATGTGGCGATGAAGCTGACCCTAGACAACTGGCGCTGGGCGGGTGTGCCAATCTACCTGCGGACGGGCAAGCACTTGCCTCTCCGCGGCACCGAGATTTCTATCCAGTTCATCCAAGCACCATTCTCCCTCTTCCGCCAAACAGAGATCTCGCAGCTCCCTGTCAGTCGGCTCGTCATCCGCCTGCAACCGGACGAAGGCATCTCGTTGAGTTTTGGCGCCAAGGTGCCAGGGCCGATCCTCAAACTGGGACAGGTCGACATGAATTTTCAGTACACTGACTACTTTGGCACCACGCCGAGCACGGGCTACGAGCGACTGCTCTACGACTGCATGTGTGGCGACCAAACGTTATTCCAGCGTGCGGATATGACTGAAGCAAGTTGGGAGATAGTCACGCCGATCCTCGATTTGTGGGATGCGCTCGCGCCGCGAAACTTCCCGAACTACACAGCCGGTTCGTGGGGTCCGAAAGAGGCCGACGAACTACTGGCACGTGACGGTCGTGAGTGGGTGCGCTGCGGCGAGTCTTGACTGACTAGATTGGAGCCGTTGACCGCTGCACGATCAACCGCGGCTTCCTAACAATTGATTGAACTGAAGGCGTCTTCCCCTCAATCAGCTGCAGCAGCATGTCGGCTGCCTCGACGCCCATCGTACGGCGATCCCAGCCCAAAGTCGTCATGAAAGGGTCCGGCAGGTAGTCGTATTCGATGGCTCCGACGCCGACGATCGAAATGTCTGCTGGCACAATTAGCCCGGTCTCCCGACAAGCGCGGATCGCACCCATGGCAGAGGGATCGCTGGGGCCAAACACACCCGTAGGACGCTCGTCGAGTTGAAGGAGCCGGTTCATGCCCCGCATACCGCCTTCTACGTCGAATCCGCCCTCGACGACATAATGGTCTGGCACGTCGACACCAGCGTCGCGGGCGCCTGCCAGAAATCCTTTCCAGCGGCGCTCACCGGTACTCAAGGGATCGCCCTTGATATGAGCAATCTTCCGGTGCCCAAGTGATATAAGGTGTTGAGCGGCTAGCCGACCGACGGAAAAGTCGTCCGCTGAAACGGACGGAGCACTGAATCCATCGAACGTACGGTCAAGCAGGACAAACGGGACTCCCTCATCCTGTAAACCTTGGAACAACGACGGATCGTCGTGTGGGAACACCGAGGCGACCATCGGGCCTTCGACGCGGCTGCCCACGAGCATGTCGATCTCGCGGCGCTCGCGCTCGGGGTCGCCCGACGAGTGGCAGAGAATCATTGTGTAGCCCTTCTCGTCGAGCGCGACCGCGACTTGCCCAATCACCTCCGAGAAGAACGCGTGCGTCACGGTCGGAATCACGGCACCGACGATCTGCGACCGCTGGGTAACGAGACTCCTTGCCATCCGGTTGGGACGATAATTGAGTTCTCGGGCTCGGGTGATAATACGCTGCCGCGTCTCTTCTTTGACGTCTGGGTGACCATTTAAGGCGCGCGAAATGGTCATGGCTGATAAGCCAAGATCACCCGCCACGTCCTGAATGGTCGTCATCCGCCGACCGGACCGTTTTCTCTTAGCCATTTGGTGTAACTCACAAATGCCGACCGCGAGAGGCCGCAACACATGAACGACCGGTCTGATAGGTAACACTCTAAACCGGACGGATGGGTAACAGTATAGGCGGTGGTCAGTGGCCCCCGCGGGGGCCACTGACTGCCGAGCCGAGCGGCCACAGTACGCGGTTGGCGGCGTCGAACAAGGCGAGTTCCACCGGACCGAACCAGATCTGCCAAATGGCTTCGTCCACTTCGACTAGCCCGACCAACTCGCGAGCCAACGCTTCACTCAGGAAGTACTTCTCGCCGAGGAACTTGATGCGTCCGTCGTGGCGCACTCGTCGGCGCTCCCAGTGCCCCGGGTAATCCAGATCAGCAAGCTCGCTGGGATAGGCGCGTGTTGCTGGTGCATAGAACGCCGCCGGGGGCCGCTGTCTCAACGCTTCATGCGGACGTTCTTGGTTGTATTCATGACGAAAGAGGTCGAAGCGGCGCTGCTGTCGGCGACGATCGCCAGCCGGAGGTCTCACTGTCTCGGCTTTGAGCGTGCGGTGTAGCCGCTCGTGGCGACCGTTCTGCTGCGGCTTGCCCGGCTCGATGCGCTCCACCGCAATGCCCAGCTTCAGCCACCAGACGTTCAACCGGCTCAAGCGTCCGGTGCCGATGGAGGCGAACGGCGAACCGTTGTCTGAGCGTATCCTTCGTGGCAGCCCGCGCTCCAGAAACAACCGCTCCAAGCCTCGGCGGGCCTCGGCGTAGGATGTGCCCACGTGTGCGGTGCAGTTGAGCAGGAAACGACTATATCCGTCGACGACCGTTAGCGGATAACACAGCACGCCGTCGCCGGTGCGAAACTGCCCCTTGTAGTCGATCGTCCAGAGGTCGTTGGGCGCTTCGGGTTCGCGCAACGGACTGGGTGCCGCTTCGGCCAGTCGCCGCATCCGCTTGCGCCCGCGAACGAGTCCGGCTCGCTTCAGCGCGTCGCCGATCGTCGACGCCGCTGGCCAGCTTGTCTGTGACTCTTTCGACTCCAGCCAGGCCCTGAGCTTCTTCGGCCCCCAACTCGGATGCTGCCGACGCGCTTCTATCACTCGTCGCTCGACCGACTCGGGTATCCGACCGGGCTGACGGTGTGCCGCGTGCGAGCGGTCTTCCAGCTCTGGCCAACCGCCTTGACGGAAGCGTTCTAACCACTTGTATCCGGTCCTGCGGCTGATCCCGTAGAGTCGACACAGCGCCGCCACGTTCGTCGCCGCCCCCGCTCGCAGCCAGTCTTCAATGAATCTCTTGCGTTCTTCCATCGGATAGGTCTCCTTCCATGGCATCTCGCCATGGTGTTACCTATCCGCCCGGTCTAACCTGTTACCCTTCCGCCCGGTCTGTACACACATAGAGCCGTACGCATGTTACCGCAGGTTACAGTTGCTTCAATGGTATTGAGCCGCTGAGCTAGCAGGGCTGATGTCGTCCGACGATCATCTATGCGCTGACAAGGAGTCGTCTTGAGGCCGCTAGGCTTGACTCCGGCCATGTGTACTGCGAACATGGCCGCCAACGATAGCCTTGAGGCCTTCGTCGGAGACGGGCCAGTTCGATCGTTTGAGGAGAAGAACATGATGAATGTGAAGCGTTCGCGGTTTGCGAAAGAGTGCCTGTCCTTTCTGGCGGTCGCCGTGCTTGGCGCTGCAGCGGCCAGCGCAGCTGACCGGCCAAATATTCTGTTCATTTTTTCTGACGATCACTCCTACCGCACCGTAGGGGCTTACCCGCAATCTTATCCGTGGGTCCAGACGCCGACAATCGACAAACTCGCCAGCGAGGGTGTGCGGTTTGAGTACGCCTATATTGGCACCTGGTGCATGCCCTCGAGGGCCTCGCTACTCACCGGCCGTCACCAGTTCGGCATCGAGTCGATGCGCATGGAGGGCGACTACCCAGGCAGCACCTACGACCCGGCTCAGACGCCTTTCTGGCCCGAGGTCTTTCGCCAGAACGGCTACTACACAGCCCACGTCGGCAAATGGCACACCGGCACCGACACCGGCCACGGCCGCGATTGGGACTTCCAGATTGTCTGGAACCGGCCCGCGCATCCAGAGAATCATCAGCACTACTATCACGACCAACCCATCACCTATCAAGGCGGCGAAACCAAGATGCTGCGTCGCTACTCGACCGACCAGTACACCGACTGGGCCGTCAACGTAATCAACGGAGAAGACCGGCCCGCCGACAAGCCGTGGTTCCTGTGGCTCTGCTACGGAGCCGTTCACAGCCCCTTCACACCAGCCCAACGCGATCTCGACGAATATGCTGGAGTCGATTTTGACACCCCAGCGGATATCTTCGGCCCTCGCGCTGGCAAACCCGATTGGGCCCAAGAAATCAATCACTGGACCTCCGGAGATAATGGCACGCCTTTGTACGAGGGCCGCACCCTGAACTCTTGGGTGCGCCAATATCACCAAGGCGTGATTGCGCTCGATAAGGGCATTGGCCGCGTCCTCGCGGCGCTTGAAGAGTCAGGCCAACGCGACAACACCTTAATCATCTTCACCTCCGACCAAGGGCTAGCCTGGGGTCAGCACGGCTTCCGCGGGACAAAGATCGCCGCCTACGATTCGAACATCCGATCGCCGATGATCATCGCTAAGGCGGGCGATATCCCCGAAGGCAAGGTCGTCGAAACCGCCGTCACGGGGATCGATATCGTACCGACCATCTTTAGCTACGCCGGTATCGATCTTCCCTGGGAAATGCACGGCAACGATCTGAAGCCGCTGCTCGAAAATCCCGACCGCGAATGGAACTACCCCGCCCTATTAACCGCCACCGGACAAAAGTTTGGATCGGACACCGACGTCATCCCAACCGGCGAAGGCGCGATGCACGGTCAGGTTCCCTGGTACGTCATGCTCCGCGATGGTCGCTTCAAATATATCCGACCCTTGATCCACGACCTCGAGGAACTCTACGACCTCACCGCCGACCCGGACGAACTCGACAACTTGGCGATCAAGCCCGAGTACCGAGACACGCTGGAACGGATGAGGGCTCTGGCGATCACAGAGTTACGCAAGGACGGAGCTGGCTTCGTCGACGCCATGCCACCAGTTCGCATGGCAGACGATTGATCGCGGTAGTGGTGATGGGCAGAGTCGGGCGTGCGGTACCGCGAGTTTGGCTATGGACGCTACGGTAACCGTGCTGTCATCGACGCCAACGTCCACTGGCCCTTCTTAATCTGCGCACGAATCCGTTGCAGCAAAGATCACGCTTGGCTATGCTATTGCTGTCACGGTCGCCAACGTATAAGTCCTAGCTTGATCGTTCTGGGCCAATGGTGCGCCTCAAATTCGTCCATGAATATACTCCTCTACAACCCCGACAATGGGGTCTCACGCAATTTCATGCCTCACCTCTGGATGTTTTTACTCCAGCGGTTGACTCCTGCCGGGCATAAGGTATTTCTGATCGACGGCAACGCGCGGCCCATGTCCGAGGGGCAGCTGTGCGATTACATCCGCGAGAACGACATCGGCCTCGTGGGCATCGGCGCGATGACACGCATGATCGCCCGCGCGTACAAGTTCGCCGAGGCTATCCGAGCCATCGGTGTGCCCGTCATCATGGGTGGCCCGCACGTCACCGAAGTTCCCGATGAGCCGCTGGGCCGCGACGGAGGCAAGCGGTATGCCGACGCGATCGCCGTCGGAGAAGCCGACAACACCTGGCCACAAATTGTCGAGGATGCGGCCAACGGCTGCCTGAAAGAAGTCTACGAGCCCGTCGACAGCGAGGGCGTAGAGGTGAAGCCGAGCCTCGAGAACTACCCCGAGATCGCCTGGGGCGATCTTAATCTCGATCAGTTCAATATCATTCCCAAGATATTGCGCTCGCAGCTGAGCAAGATCGGAAACGGGTGGGAGTCCTTTCGTGTGATTCCGATCGAGTCCGGTCGCGGATGTCCCTACGGCTGCGAATTTTGCACCGTGACCGGATTCTTTGGCGACTCGCTTCGATTTCGTACCAACGAGAGTGTGGTCAACGAGATGGTGCGGCTGAAGCGGCGCGCACGCCAAGAGCGCGGGGAAGTGACGATCTTTTTCGTCGACGACAACTTCGCGATCAACCGCAAGCGTACGAAGTCCCTCTTACGAGCCATCATCGCCTCCAATGTGCGCATCCCCTGGGTTGCCCAAATCAGCGCCAACCTACTGCAGGACACCGAACTGGTGGATCTGATCAAGGAAGCTCGCGGCAAGTGGATCTTCATCGGCATGGAGTCCATTGATAGCGTCAACCTCAAAGACGTCAACAAGGGCTTCAACAAGCCGGAGACCTATCAAGCGGTTCTAGAGAGCTTGGCGGAGCGGGATATCTACGCCATCACGTCGTTCATCTTTGGCATGGACAACGACACGACCGGTGTTGCGGCGCGGACGCTATCGAAGATCCACACATGGCCACCGGGACTACCCGTGTTCGGGCAACTGACCCCGTTTCCGGCGACTCCTCTCTATGACCGGCTCTTGGCTGCGGGTCGCTTGATTCGTCCCAAACACTGGCTCGATTTTGCCCCCTTCGTGATGTGCCACACACCGCTGAAGATGACGGTGGACGAGGCGCGCGATGAGATCCGCGAGGCGTGGACCGCCTCCTACAGCCCCGAGAGAAACCGGCAGGCGATGGAGTGGCTGAAAGACAAGCCAGTTCCGGACCGCGTGATGCACCTGTTGGCACGTATGGCATTCCGCGGAATCTATTTCCCCAAGGGCAGCCGCTTCGGGTGGTTACGAGTACTCACCCAGCATTGGCGATTGGGATGGGATCTGGTGAAGGAAGTCTACAATCGGCCCAAGACTCCGCCCGACTTTGTGACTGCGCCGGTCCGTGAGATCCGTGAGAGCGGTGACTAAGGTCGGGGAGCTGTGGTGTGCATAGTTGCTAGAGCGGTGCCAGTTCGCTTAGCGAGGCGTTGATGGACCTCCGGCCACGCTAGCGCGGGCTTGTCCCCTTGCGCGGGTAAGACGCATTACTCCCGCAGGCGAAGCAAGGTTTGAAGCTGAACCGCCGCCCGACACAGTCTGTTGCAACAGACGATGCCGGGCGGCGGTCAATCAACGGCTGGGACAGTCAAGCTTGATGGTCCCAATCACGTCCAAGCGAATGTCCGGAAATGTCCGCTGAAACAGTCAGGGTAATTATTCCCTGACTGAATGGAATCAACAACTTATACTAAATTCCGCCGGACAATCACGGACATCCGCGGACATCGACGGACAATCCGAGCCAAACCCGGTCGTTCCAATGACATCGACGGACAGCAGCGGTCCACTCTGGACTGATACGCTGTTGATTCTTGCGTTCCCTCGACCTCGGCTGCGGCATCAATAAACGTCCTGGATCGATTGGCGTCGATTCGAACAGGGACGCGGCGGCGGACGTCATCGCCGATCTCAACACCGGCTCCCTGCCCTTTCGAGACGGTACCTTCGACGAAGTGACACTGATTCACGTCATCGAGCATGTCGACGATGTCATCCACACCGTCGAAGAGCTACACCGCGTCTGCCGCACAGGTGGAGTGATTCGCTTAGAGACACCGCACTACACGGACTTCAGCTCGTGGTGCGATCCGACGCATCGTTGGCACCTAAACACGTTCTCGTTCCGCTACTTCACCGAAGACGGCGGCTTTAGCTACTACAGCCGCCGCCGGTTGCGCGAACGCAGCCTACACGTAAAATTGCTGCGGCTGTGGAGGCTGCTTGGCTTCGAGTTTCTGGTGAACAACTTCCGCGGCTTTCGAAAGTTCTGGGAGCATTACCTCTGCTTCGTCGTGCGCGGCAAGGTGATGGTCTTTGAATTTGAGACGCTGCCCGAGAGCGACGCTTAGCTGCCTTTCCCAGAGCGCTGACGCACGGCCTCAAACAGCGCTACACCGGCCGCGACGGATACGTTCAACGAACTGACTTGCCCCTGCATCGGTATCTGCATGAGGAAGTCACACTTTTCGGCGGTCAGGCGGTGCAGACCCTCGCCTTCGGCTCCGAGCACAAGGACGGTCTTACCGGTCAGGTCGCAATCCCACGGAAAGCGGTCGCCCTTTTCGTCAAGTCCGTGGATCCAGAAACCCTCTTCCTTGAGTTGGTCGAGAGCGCGGTTGATATTCTTCACGCGCACAATCGGAAGGTACTCGAGTGCGCCCGCAGCGGCTTTGGCGACAGTGTCGGTCAGGCCAGAGGCACGACGCTCGGGGATGATCAACGCCATCGCGCCAGCGGCGTTAGCCGAGCGAACGATTGCCCCGAGATTGTGTGGATCTTGTACGCCATCGGCTATGACGAACAGCGCATCGTCACCGGCGGCATCGATCAGATCTTCCAGCCGAGCCATGGGCTTCCGGGCACCATACGCAATGACGCCCTGGTGCGCGCCTCTGTCGGCCAGACGGTCGAGGTTCGCTCGAGGCTCGAACCGAACGGGCACGCCGCGCGCACGGCAGCCGTCGATGATCTTCTGTAAACGGCTGTTCGTCGACCCCTTCGCAATGAGGACACGGTCAAGCGGACGTCCGGCCTCAACAAGGGCTTCGACGGCGTGAATTCCAATAATTCGATTCATGGGCTGCTTTCGGTATCATAATTACTTCTGACCTCGCGGCGGGCCTTTGCGGCCCGCCGTTTCCGTATTTTTCACATGCTGCGTTACGAAACAGCCGGAGAATCCCACGGCGAAACACTTGTCGCGACCCTCACAGGCTTGCCTGCGGGCGTCCCAATCTCCGTCGAAAAGATCAATCGAGAATTGTGGCGACGCCAACAGGGTTACGGTCGCGGCGGACGCATGAAGATCGAGACCGACCGAGTTCACATCGTCTCGGGCGTGCGCCACTCCAAGACCATCGGTTCGCCGATCGCCTGCCTGCTTGAAAACAAGGATTGGAAGAACTGGACCGAAGCTCTGCCGGTGGAAGACATACCGAATAGCGAGGAGACGGCGAAGCCGGTGACGCGACCGCGCCCGGGACATGCCGATCTTGCTGGCTGCATCAAGTACAACTTCCCCGAAGCGCGCTACATCTTGGAACGGGCTAGCGCGCGCGAGACAACCTCACGCGTCGCCGTCGGTGCTCTCTGCAAACTGCTGCTAGAGCAGTTTGGGATCAAGGTGCTCAGTCACGTCATGGCTGTAGGTTCGGCGCACCTGAACCGTGACGTGACTTGGGAAGAGATCGAGGCACTCTCCGAAGAAGACGAAATACTGCTGAACTGCATCGATGCGGACGTCGAGCAGGAGATGAAGGCCGAGGTGGATGTCGCGTACAAGACGAAAGACACGCGCGGCGGCATCTTCGAAGTAGTGGCCCACGGCCTGCCCGTCGGGCTCGGTTCGCATATCACCTACGATTCGCGACTCGACGGACGTTTGGCGCAGGCGATCATGTCGATCCAGGCGTTGAAGGCGGTCGAGATTGGGCGCGGAACCATCACGGCGGTATCCCGCGGCAAGGACGCCCAAGACACGATTCACTACAGCAAGGAGAATCGTGAGTTCACTCGCGGCTCGAACAAAGCTGGCGGACTGGAAGGCGGCATCACTAACGGTCAAGACCTTGTGATTCGCGGCTATATTAAACCGATTTCGACGCTCCGGCAGCCTCTCGAATCCGTCGATCTGAGGACGCGGGAGGTCTCGACCGGAGCCTACGAACGCTCCGATGTCGCGGTGGTCCCCGCTGCGGGCGTGATTGGCGAGGCGATGACCGCATTCGTGCTGGCGCAGGCGTTCCTCGAAAAGTTCGGGGGGGATTCTCTCGAAGAGACGCGCCGCAACTACGACGGCTACCAACAGCAAGTTCGCGAATTCTAGCTCCGTTAGAATGAATGCAGAAGATGCTGCTCAAAATCCGTCTCTACGGCGACCCCGTACTGGAAACCAACTGCGATCCGGTGCCGGATGGAGACTTCGGCACGCCCGAGTTAAAGCAGTTCGTGGACAATATGTTTGCAACGATGGCTGACTATCAGGGGGTCGGCCTCGCCGCACCGCAGGTGGGTGAGTTAAAACGGCTCTTTGTGGTGGACACTTCGGCTGGCGAGGATCCTGAGCATCGGCGCGTGCTGATCAACCCGGAAATCGTGGAAACCCACGGCGAACAACTCGGGGAAGAAGGGTGCCTCTCGATCCCTGGGTTTCGAGCCAAGGTTCGCCGACCACAGCGGGTGATCGTCAAGGGCAAGGACGTCGACGGCAACGATGTCGAAATCGCCGGAGAAGATCTGCTCGCGCGAGCCGTGCTCCACGAAAACGACCACTTGAACGGCGTGCTCTTCTTCAAGCATCTGACTGCGATGAAGCGGACGATGATTCAGCGCAAGATCTATAAGCTGCGTAAGAAAGGCGAGTGGGACTAGAGCAGTGCTGCGGGTCGTCTTCATGGGGACCCCGGCGTTCGCCGTGCCGTCCTTAGTCGCGCTAGTCGAAACAGGCTACGACGTTACCTCGGTCTTCACGCAGCCAGACCGCCCGGTTGGACGTGGTCGCAAACTCACACCCCCGCCGGTCAAACAAGCCGCCATGGAACTCGGGCTGGAGGTCTATCAGCCTGAGAGCGCCAAGACCGACGAAGCCTACGAGTACCTCAAAGAGAAGAATCCAGACGTCATCGTTGTAGTCGGATACGGCCAGATCATTTCCCAGCGCGTCATCGACCTCCCGCGCTACGGCTGTGTCAACGTGCATTCATCGCTGCTCCCGCACCTGCGTGGCGCAGCTCCGATCAACTGGGCTGTCGTCCGCGGTGACACGGTGACGGGTGTCACCACGATGCGAATTGTGGAAAAACTCGACGCGGGTGACATACTCGCCGTCCGAGAAACACCAATTGGTGCCGATGAACACGCACCCGAACTCGCGGAGCGCCTGGCCACGATGGGCGCGGAGCTACTGCTCGCAACACTCGAAGGCCTCGTCGCTGGGACCATCACACCGGTACCGCAGGACCACGAAGCTTCGACCTATGCGCCAATGATGAAGCGCGAAGACGGGCTCGTCGACTGGGACTCGTCCGCGCAAGAGATCTACAATCGCGTACGCGGCTTCGATCCGTGGCCAGGCTCGTACACGTACTTTCGCGGCAAGCGGCTGCATATTCGTCAGGCTCGGGTCGTGGAAGGACTAGCGGAACCGGGGGGCATGCTCATCGACGGCAGCGAACTGAAGATCGGTTGCGGCGAAGGGATGTTACAGGCACTAGAAGTCCAACCGGAAGGCAAGCGTTCGATGCCCGCAGTCGCATTTGTGAACGGGTACCGGCCAGAGACATGTGAGATGTTGGGCGAGCAAGAGACTTAGCGGAGGGAGAGAGTATTTTGGACCAAAGAATTCCCAAGGGGTTCAACTTCGCGGCAACATACGCGGGCATACGGAAGCAAGAGGCGTTGGATCTGGCGCTGATGACGTCAGAGACGCCAGCATCCGCAGCAGCCGTTTTCACGAAGAACACCGTACGGGCCGCACCGGTAAATCTCTCTGCTGATCACCTCGACCGCAGTGAAGGTATCGCTCGCGCCATCATCTGTAATGCGAGCAATGCAAACTGCGCTACGCCAGACGGCGACAAGGTGGCGCGTAAGACGGCCCGAGCCGTGGGAACTCTGCTAGAGATTCCGCGTGAGCTAGCGCTCGTGGCTTCCACCGGAGTCATCGGCGAATCGCTAGACGTAACAAAGATTGAAGCGGCCCTGCCCGGGCTGGGACTACAACTCTCCCCGGACAATTTCGAGCTCGTCGCGCGAGCGATCATGACGACCGACACGGTGCCTAAGATGGCCTTCGCCGAGATCAAGACAGCTAACGGTGTGGTCCGGATTGCTGGCATGACGAAAGGCGCGGGCATGATCCAGCCGAATATGGCGACGATGCTCGGCTTCATCTTCACCGACGCGGCATTCAAGCCGTCCGCGTTGCGTCGCATGCTGCGCTCAGCGGTAGAAGATACCTTCAACTCGGTGTCTGTCGACTCCGACACTTCGACAAACGACAGCGTCTATCTCATGGCGAATGGGGCCTCGGGAATCAGCCCCAAAAAGGCCGACCGAGAAACTTTCGAACAGGCATTGCGGCAGGTCTGCGAAGACTTGGCCGTGGCCATCGTTCGTGATGGCGAAGGCGCCACCAAGCTGTTGACGATCGACGTCGAGGGTGCTCCAAACGACCGCGACGCCAAGAAGATTGCCCGTGAGATCGCGAATTCACCACTCGTGAAGACGGCACTAGCAGGCGCGGACCCGAACTGGGGACGTATTCTGCCAGCCGCAGGCAAGACGGATGTCAAATTCGACCCACGGAAGGTTGATATCTGGCTCAACGGTCATAAGGTTTGCGAGCGAGGCCTAAGAGCGGACTTCGTCGAGGCTGACGTGCAAAGGACGATGGAAGGTCCGGAGTCGACCCTACGTTTCCGCATCCGGGGTAAGGGCAAGGGCACATCCCGCTTCTGGACTTGCGATTTCACCGAAGACTACATCAAGATCAACGCGGAGTACCGTACGTGATCTCTTCTCGTCGACAGTTGCTCTTGCTCGGTGCGTTGGCCGTCCGGTCCGGTCTTGCGCAGGATTCGAAGGCACCCCGGCGAGTGATCCTGGACGCGAGTCGTGCACTGCAGGGCAGCAATGCAGCTCGATTCATCGGCTATTTCGACAAGACACAATACAAGCAGTTAGCTGTCCTGCGCCAGACCGTAACGGCATTGCTGGCAACTCGCTCCGTTGGGTCATCGGTGGACATTCTCACGCTAGTCGAACACGACAGTGGCTGGAAGGCGGAGATCGACTGGCTGCTCCAGCTGACACCGATTCAAGGTGCCGGCCCCATCGAGACCCGGCAAGAGTCTGTCACTGTCGAACTGCTCCAAAACGCGAAGGGCCAGTGGCGCATCACCTCGTTTGAGCCGATCGACCTTTTCCGAGTTCTCTGATGCCCGTCTTAACGATGCATCCTGGCCGAACACTGGTCATGGGGGTGCTTAACGTCACGCCTGACTCATTCTCCGACGGTGGAAACTTCTTCTCTACCGATGCCGCAGTAGCCCAAGCCCGTCGACTGATCGCTGAGGGTGCCGACATCTTGGACATAGGGGCCGAGAGTACGCGCCCCGGTTCGGACCCCGTCTCCGAACAAGAAGAACTCGACCGAGCGGCACCCGTCATAGAGAAGGTCGCGAAAGAGTTCGCCACTCCAATCTCGATAGATACATGCAAGCCCGCCGTCGCCGATCAGTGCTGCCAGATAGCCGCCACGATCATCAACGATGTCACTGGCCTGGCCGACGCCGATATGCTGCGAGTCGTGAAACAACACAGAGCGGCGGTCGTCATCATGCACATGCGCGGAAAGCCGAAGACGATGCAGCAGGACGTCGACTACGTCGATGTAGTCGTCGAGGTTCGGGAGTTCTTGGCTCAGCGGGTCGCAGCCGCGAAGAAGGCGGGCATCGAAGAGATCGTCATCGATCCGGGCATCGGCTTCGGCAAAAGTGCGGCACAAAACTTTGAACTACTCCAGCGGCTGCGGGAGTTTGAGTCGGTGGGCGTACCCATCCTGATCGGTCCGTCACGAAAATCTTTCCTCAGCAGCCTACGTAGTCAGCTGCCCGTCGACCAACGCCTTGAGGGGACGATCGCGGCCTGTTGCGCGGGCGTAATGAACGGTGCGTCCATCGTGCGCGTCCATGACGTAAAGGCGGTCAAGAAGGCTATCGAAGTGATCGACGCCGTCCGCGCGACGAAGGCAAGTTGATGGACAAGATAATCATTCCTGACTTCCGCGTTTCGTGCCGCGTCGGTGTCCCCAAAGAGGAGCGCGAAACAGAACAGGACCTGCTGCTGGATATCGAGCTTCAGCTCGATCTGTCACAAGCTGGCCGTGCCGACGATTTCGCCGAGACCGTCGACTACGACGCTGTCTGCTCCGTAGTCGAGACTACGGTGAAACTCCGTTCGCGCAAGCTCATCGAGACCGTTGCTGAAGAGGTAGCCGAGGTGCTGCTGGCCAACTACCCTGTCGACGGAGTGAAAGTGCGCGTGCGCAAGCCTAGCGCATTGAAGCACCGAGGCGTGCCCTACGCTGCCGTTGAGGTCGACCGCCAGCGTCATGGCTGAGGTTCTGTTAGGGCTGGGATCGAATGTCGGCGAGCCACTCGACAATCTGCGCGAAGCCATCTCCCGCCTGAGCGACATCTGCCTCATCTCACGCATCTCCTCCGTCTACAAGTCCGAGCCGGTGGGCTTCGCCGATCAAGACTGGTTTCTCAACTGCGCCGTCACCGTGGAGACGTCTCTCACCCCAGAAGAACTACTCGACCGCATCCTGCAAGTAGAAATCGCCATGGGACGTACACGCACCGTGCGCAACGGACCCCGTACGATCGACATCGACATTCTGCTGTACGACGATCGCCAGATTGCCTGTTCAACACTCACCGTGCCTCACCCACGCATGCACCAACGTGCCTTCGTATTACACCCCGCTGCTGAGATCGCGCCTGACATGCGACACCCGCTACTGCAAACGAGTATCAAGGAAGCCCTCAATCAGCTCGAAGAAGCCGAGCAGGTCGAGAAAATCAGCGCGCCCGCTTGGCCGCCGCCACTACGGCCTTGACACCGTCGATCGCGAGAGCCGCGACGTGTTTGGACTCGTTACGCAAGCCACCTAGGGCCGTCTCAACATCATCCCGGCTGAGCGCGGCAGCTTCGGCAAGGGTCTTGCCCCGCATCAGTTCAGTCAGCGCCGAGCCTGCTGCGATGGAGGCGGTACAGCCACGGACCTGATAGCGAACCTCACTCACACGCTGGTCGTCCACCATCACGGACAGCACGAGAACATCGCCACAGGCAGGGTTCGATACCTCGGCCCGTACAGCCGGAGGTTCCAGTTTGCCAACGTTGCGGGGGTTCTCGAAATGATCGAGTAGGCGATCCGAGTGCATCAGAACTCCAGCGCGAACAGCGCTAGTACCAGAGTAGATGACTAGACGGCGGCGGTGTCAGCAGGCGTCGAGGAGGGGATGCGGAAGCTGGCGGCGGCTCTCTTACCCATAAGCGGATGGGGCTCAACATCGCTGGCCTTGAGTGCGACCTCAATGCGCCCCTCACTCACGCGCACGGGGAATTTCTCAAGCCCGCAGAAGCCTGGGCCCGCCTGGTGATCGCCTGAAGTCGCGCAAAAGCGGGCTTCATGCCATGGGCAAACGAGTTGTCCGTTCTTAAGAGCTCCGTCTGCTAACGGCACACCCATGTGGGAGCAACGATTCTCAACCGCGAGCAGTCGACCTTTGAGGCGAACGACCATCAATCGCTTGCCGCGAATAACGACAGCTTTGGAGTGTCCGTCCGCCAGATCTTTGTCTGAGAGAGCGGTGTAGAACGTCTGCGCTTGCATGAGTGGTAAATGGACCGGACTTGAGCTGCCCTCATCCTACAGGTTGCCGCCACTTAATGCAACTCAGTTGCATTGTAAAACTTTCGCCAGCGGCGTACCCGCATCGGGGATATCGGCATCCAATGTGTTGAAAGGCGGACGAGTGAGAGCCGCCAGGCAACAAGAAAGTAGAGGGAGAACAATGACACGTTGGACCAAAAGTATTCTGATGAGCGTAGCCATGGCGTTGGCCGTCTCGCCAATGCTTCTATCCGGTGCCACAAGCGACCGATCTCAAGCCGCTGAGCAAGTGCGCAAGCGGATCGTCAAGACACCCTTTTACAGCATTTTTGACAATGTGGAGTTCACGCTGACCGACGGCGAACTGGTACTCATGGGCGAAGTCTCCCGTCCGTCAGTCAAGCGTACGATCGAGAAGTCCGCGGCACGAGTAGAAGGTGTAAACACAGTGGTAAGCAACATCGAAGTGCTGCCGCCGTCGTTCTATGACGACCGCATTCGGCACCTGTTGGCTCGCCAACTTTACGGAAGCCAGATGCTCTCAGCGCTCGCGAATCAAGCGATTCCCTCGATTCACGTCATCGTGAAGAACGGCCACGTAACCCTAGAAGGCGTCGTGTTGAACAAAGGGCAGAAGAACTTCGCGGGCATCACCGCTCACACGATCAACGGAGTGTTCTCCGTCACCAATAACCTACGCACGGACCGGAGCTGAGTCTAGATTCCTCTCCTCCCTTGGACTCAGACCACGTGCGCGGGGAGCCGGGCGGACCGGTAAACGGTCCGCCTGGCTAGTCTGTTAAGGGACGGTACTCGACGCGGGCAACGCGCGAACGACCCAAACACACGGCGAAGCGCCCAACATCATCGCGGAACTCAACCGCCATCGCGCACGGCTACAGCCCGGACATCGACTTGCCGAGGTCGCTAATCACCTGCTGCGCTTTCTTGTGCAGCTTCTTGGGGCTCCGATCAAACTCGCCCAAGAATGTTGACCAGACAACCTGATGGCTCTGGATGTCTACCAGGAAGACTGTGCCCTTAGGGCTGCTGCGGGGACGGTTAGCCGGACGATTCGCTGCCAGTCCTGACTCAATGCTACCGCTCGCTTCTTCTTCGTCATCCTCGTTGGCGGCTGCCGCGGCAGCGGTCTCCGCTTCATCGACAAATATCTCGTTCATGCCCTCGAAAAACTTGGCGTCGATGTGGTCGGTCATGACCGTCTTCGCCCGCGCCGGATCGACTGTCACGGCAAAAACACCCGAAGACGTAGCCTGTTCGGCGACGTACTGGTCGAGCGCACCGTTCATCGGCCAGAAGTAAACGGGTCCGAGCGACGACAGATCAGCCGCCATGAGGGGAGCGGCGAGTGCCGCCAAAATCAGAAGCCAACGCATGACCGGGATTATAACAGCGGCTAGCGAACGCCCCTTGATAGTCTGTAGAAGCTGACATCGTGCTGGGACAAGACAACAAGGCCAGGGAATCGCAGAGGACCTCGCTCGTGCCAATTCTGATCGGAGTCCTCGCCGTCGCAGCCACTGGCGGCACGATCCTGTATCTACAGAGCACCGGAAATGATACAGCGGAAGCTGTCCTCACCGACGCCGCACGGGCCTACCTATCCAATCTGGACCTTAGCGACGTCAACATGGAGGCCAACGAGGATGCGCTGGGGCTGACTCTACTCGAGATCACCGGCGACATCGCGAACTTGGGAGACAGCACGGTCACGCTCGTCGAAGCCAACTGCGTCTTCCGTGACGTCAATGGACTAGAGATTGAGCGGCAACGTTCCGCCTTTGTCAATCGCCGCTCGGGACCGCTTGCTCCCGGTGAGAGGCGGTCGTTTCGAATGGCTTTCGATAGCGTTCCCGAGGGCTGGAATCAGATTCGGCCAGACCTCTACATCGCGCAGATTCAGTTCGACGAGTAGCGGTCGACGACACCTCCGTGGACATCTCCACCCCCATCACCTACCTGAAAGGCGTCGGCCCGCAACGCGCCAAGGTGCTCGAGAGCAAGGGCATCTTTACCATTGAAGACCTGCTCTACTACATGCCGTTTCGTTACGAGGACCGCTCGAACGTCAAACCGATCGCGGAACTCGCACCCGGAGAAACCGCAACCGTCGTCGGCACGGTCACAGCGACCGAGCTGTTTCACCCCCGCCACAGTCGCCTACGGGTTTTTGAACTGAGCGTGCGCGATGAGTCGGGGATCGCTCTGGTCGGCAAGTGGTTCCGTGGTGGTTACTTGGAGTCGATCTTCGAACGCGGCCAGAAGGTCGCCCTCTACGGCAAGGTCGAGTACGACGAACGCTCGCGCGAGGTCATCATCGTCCACCCCGAGTACGAGGTCTTTCGCGAGGACGACCCGGAAGCGGCACTACACTTGGGACGCATCGTGCCCGTGTATCGGGCCATCGGCAAAGTCTCGGCCCGGGCCATTCGCAGCCTGACGGCGCGTGCATTGGATCTAGTGGAGGAGACGGCCGACCCTCTACCCCTACACATTCGCAAGCGGCTGGGGCTCCCGGAGCGGTTCCGCTCGCTACGAGACACCCACTTCCCTCCCCCCGAGTCCGACATGCGAGCGTTGGCGTCGTTTCGCGAGTCTGCCCAGTGGCGGCTGATCTTTGAGGAGTTCTTCTACCTTGAGTGCGGACTGGCTTTGAAGCGTCACAAAGCACAGTCTGTCAAGGGCATCGCGTTCGATCTGAACGACGCAGCCAGGGAGAAGATCAAACGCATTCTGCCCTTCAAGCCGACTAATGCGCAGAAACGAGTCCTCGGAGAAATAGCGCAAGACATGGCCCGACCCGCTCCGATGAGCCGGTTGCTCCAAGGTGATGTCGGCAGCGGTAAGACGATCGTCGCCGTGCAAGCCGCCATCATCGCCATAGAAAACGGCTGCCAAGCAGCGATCATGGCACCGACCGAGGTCCTAGCGACGCAGCATTTCTTGAGCTTTCGGAAGTTGCTAGAGCCGCTGGGTTACAACGTGGTCGACCTCACCGGCTCCAAACGCGGGGTCGCGAGGACGAAGCGCAACGGCTGATCGCCGAGGGTGTCGCCAACATCGTCGTCGGAACGCACGCGCTCATCTCCGAAGACATCGAGTACCAACGTCTGGGGCTAATCGTGATCGATGAGCAGCACCGCTTCGGTGTGATGCAACGGCTCGGGCTACTGCGAAAGGGCGAGCACCCCGACGTACTTGTGATGACGGCGACGCCGATCCCTCGCACGCTATCGCTCACCCTGTACGGCGATCTCGACGTTTCCATCCTAGACGAGCTGCCTCCAGGACGTTCCCCCATCACGACCCGCAGGCGGAACTACGATCAAGTCGAACGTGTGTACTCGTTCATCGCCCAAGAGGTTCGCGAAGGTCGTCAAGCTTATGTCGTTTGCCCCGTCATCGAGGAATCGGAAACCAAGGCAGCCAAGGCGGCACTCGAGACCTACGAGCACCTCTCGAAAACGGTCTTCCCCGACCTCAACGTCGGCCTACTACACGGTCGCCTAAAGACGACGGAGAAAGAGGCGGTGATGGATGCCTTCAAGCGCGGCGAGACGAGCGTCTTGGTGGCGACCACCGTCATCGAAGTCGGCGTGGACGTGCCCAATGCAACTGTCATGGTCATCGAGCACGCCGAATCGTTTGGCTTGTCTCAACTCCACCAACTGCGCGGACGCGTTGGACGCGGCGCAGCCAAGAGTTATTGCGTATTGATGACCGAGACACTCACCGAGACCGCACGGGAGCGCATATCGACGATGGAGCGGACCCAAGACGGTTTCGAGATCGCCGAGAAAGATCTAGAGATTCGCGGACCGGGCGAGTTTTTTGGGACCAAGCAGTCTGGGTTGCCGGAGTTTCGGGTTGCGAATCTGCTGCGTGACCGCGAGGCGCTAGAACTGGCGCGCGGTGAAGCCCGCGCACTGATCGAGAAGCCTCCTGACGAGCAGGAACTGAAATCACTCGTCGAATATATCCGGGAAAAGTGGCAGCGTCGATACGGGCTTGTCCGGGTCGGTTGAGCGCGACCGCTCGATCAAGTCGTCAATTGTCAGTTGTTGGTCCGCGGGCTTGGGCAAACGGCCATCTCTGCGAGCACGGCGGCGCTGGTTGCGCTCTGCACGGCGAGCATCGCGGGCCGCTTGGCGATGCTCCAGCCCTTCGAGCCGCGCCCGAATAAAGGCCTTGCGCTGTGCCACGGTTTCCACGCGGAAAGGCAAGAGTTCAAGTTGTCGTCCCGGAACGGCCATAAGCTGCCCGACGGGCGTCTCTATCTTGCCATAGATCGCAGTTAACTGCTCTGTAAAGTGCAAGATAGAATGGATTCCTGAGCCTTCACTTGCCGCGCCCATTTCAAGAACTAGCCTTCATCGGACGGCGACTCACGGAGCCTCTAACAGGTGTCGGCCGCTATACCGAATGCCTCCTGCGCCACTGGATATCACGAGAAATCCCGTTCGAGAGCATCTGCGTTTTCGTCCCTGGCGAACCACGGCTACCGACCGATGTGCTCGGCGACCGCACGGCCGACGATGCGCATCTTGGCTGAAGCAGCCGCGAGCCTTCGCGACCAGCGTAAGTAACTACTTCGCGGGTGGCGCGCCAAACATCGGGATCCGCTCCTCAAGGATCGTCTCCATGCGGTTGCGGACATCCTCTTTCCTCTCCGGGTGAGGAAGGATGTAGAACCGCCCTTCTTTGACGGCATCAACGACGATCTCGGCAATCTTGTCTGGCCCGATCGACTCGGCAACCATCTTGCGCACGCTATCGTCTCTCTCCGTGGCTTGGCGACTGGCTTTCACTTTGGCATTGACCATCTTGAGAGAGTCAGGCATCTTCGCTTCAAGATCCGCTAGGCCTGTGTGGACCCAGCCAGGACAAAGTACACCTACTTCGATCCGAGACCCTGTCGCACGTAGTTCGTGGTGCAGGCACTCGGTCATGGCGACGACAGCGTGCTTGCTCGCATTGTACGGCGCGAAGAACGGCCCGGAGAGTAGCCCTGCAACCGATCCGGTGTCCAAGATGTAGCCTTGCTCGCCAGCCGCGATCATCCGCGGCAAGAAGTAGTGCTGTCCGTGGGCGACGCCTAGGACGTTGACGTCGAAGACCCAGCGCCAGTTCTCCACCGGCTGCTGCCAACTGGACTGCACGCGCCCCAGTACGCCCGCGTTGTTACAAAGCAGATGAACGTTGCCAAATTCACGAAATACCTCGTCGGCAAAGGCCTCGACCTCTCCGGGAATGGTTACGTCTACGGCGATCGCATGCGCCGTAGCGCCACCATCGACAATTCTGTTGGCAGCTTCTTGAACGCCGCCCACGTCACGATCAGCGAGGACGACCTTCATCCCTTCATTGGCGAACCGCTCCGCCATGGCAAGGCCGATACCTGCTGCCGCTCCTGTGACGACGGCAACTTTCCCTTCCAGTTCTTTCATCTGACTCCTGTCTCCTCGTTCTCGGTACTGTAGCCCATCGTTTGCAAGCTATCACACGACGGGTGGTCTGCTGGAAATGTATCCGCGCGATTCACCCAGGGCCCAAGCAGAATGAAACAGCAGCGTCCAAGGTACTGTAGCCACGTAGGACGATTCACAGTCAGATCCTCTTGCCAATTGCCATCCACGCCAAGTGAGAACCAACGGCAACAACGGGGCCGTGAATAGCCCCATGAGACGACCGCCAGAGGAGCGCTGTTTGGCGGCAGCATGCTTGCGACCACGCTCGCAATGCTGACGGGGCGCTGACCGCAACGGTAAAGGGTTCGGGTACTCGATCCAAGCGTCAGGGGCTTACCCAGAGTTGATCAACCAGAGCGGCGGCGGCCTACTATTTGACAATACGCAACAACTAGAAAAGGCCCTTGAGCAATTCTCCTCCGACGAGGCTCGGCGAGGCGGCTCGATTAGCGTGCCGCACCTACTGGACACCATCTGCCCACGTCGACCGCTATCTCGCGACCATCGACTCACTCGCCAGGCGATCATCTATCCTGTAGACCTTGCCAATGGATGCCATCGCACAGGCACTTTCGACCTTCGCCACTCTCGCCTGGGGACCATGGCTGCTCATCTTGCTACTCGGTGGCGGAGCGTACTTCTTCGTCTATTCGCGCTTCCTTCCCTTTCGCTACGGCTGGCACGCGATCGATGTATTGCGCGGCAAGTACGATGACCCCAACGCGCCCGGTGAGTTGTCTCACTTCCAAGCACTCACCAGCGCGCTGGCGGGGACGATCGGCTTGGGCAACATCGGCGGTGTCGCGGTAGCGATCCACACCGGTGGACCCGGCGCAATCTTTTGGATGTGGATGGGCGCCTTTCTCGGAATCGCCACCAAGTTCTTCACCTGTACGCTGGCAATCCTCTATCGCGGAAAAGACAGTAGCGGAAAACTGCAGGGCGGCCCGATGTACGTCATCGTCCAAGGCCTCGGCCCTCAGTGGCGTCCGCTAGCGACCTTCTTCTGTATCTGCGCGATGGTTGGCGTACTACCAATGTTTCAGGCGAATCAACTCGTCCAAGTCATTCGCGACGTTCTGATCGAACCAAATGGCCTCGTTTCCGATGAGGCATCAGCGACCTATTTCAGTTTCGGCCTTGGTGTACTCGTGGCGGCGATCGTAAGCCTCGTCGTTCTCGGGGGCATTAAGCGCATTGGTGCCGCCACGTCCAAAGTCGTACCGAGTATGCTGGCGCTCTACATCGGCATGACGGCTTGGGTACTCATCAGCAACATTGCAGACATACCGAGTTACTTCGTCTTGATCGTGCAAGACGCATTCACCGGCGACGCCGTTCTCGGGGGCTCACTCGGAGCAGTGATCGTCATAGGCATTCGGCGCTCCGCGTTCTCGAACGAGGCAGGCATCGGCACCGAAGCGATGGCCCACGGTGCCGCCCGCACCAACGAGCCCGTTCGCGAAGGCCTCGTCGCGATGCTGGGGCCTGCTATCGACACGCTCCTGGTCTGCACCGCAACAGCGTTGGTAATCCTCAGCTCCAGTGTTTGGAAGACCTCCGATGCCACCGGTGTCACATTGACTGCCCAGGCACTTGCCGAGCATCTACCGGGTGTGGGTCCGTACCTATTGGTCATCTGCGTCTTCTTCTTCGCGATCAGTACGATGTTCTCGTTCAACTACTACGGAGTGAAGGCGTTGAGCTTCGTGGCCGGGGCAAAACACGCCCACCTCTACAACTACTTCTACATCCCCTCGATCGTGGTTGCGTCCGTCGTCACAGCGGGCGCGATCATCGACCTCATCGACGGGATGTTCGCCTTGATGGCGATCCCGACCATGACGTCTGCCTTGCTACTTTCACCCAAAGTACTGCAAGCCGCACGGACGTATTTTGCGAAGCTATAGCCGTGAGCTTCTTGGCGCTCATCCTCACGTTTTTCGCGGCTTTTCATCTGCCTTGGATTCAAAGACTGAAATTTCTTAGAACGGGCCGCGACAAGGCATCCTAGGCCATCGCCTGCAGCTTTCTATTTACCGGAGTCAACCACTTCACCAACCCAGCGCGATTCGTTGCAATGATGCCGCCGTTCATCCCGGCGCACGATGTGATGGTCGCTGTCTCGGGCGTAGCTGAACTCGCGGGCGCCGTTGGCCTGATGATTCCGACCACGCGCAGAGCAGCTGGGTTTGGGCTGATCGCTCTTCTGTTGGCCATCTTCCCGGCTAATATCTATGTAGCCATAGCTGGCAAGACGGTGGCAGGAATGCCCGACGCGGCCTGGTATTACTGGGTGCGGCTACCGTTTCAGCTCGTCTATATTGCTTGGAACGGATTGTGCATGGTTCAACAGCCAAGAACGCCATGAAGAAGCCTTCTCCGAAGACACTGGGTCGCACCGAAGCGTTGCTCTTCGAGCGGGAAGCCCAAGTACTTGGGTGGTCCCTACTGGCACGGATGGTGTTCTTATCCATCGGAAGTGGCCTCGTCGCGCTCCATATAGCAGGCATCCTGCCAGCTGGCGTCATATCTCAATCGGCCGCCGACGCCTGGCCGTCGCTCGGCGTCTTTGGAACAAGTGGCGTCTTAGCTGCGGGCTTGTACTGGACGATCCGGAACCATGACCGATATGTCCACGTTGTCGGTGAAGGAGCCGTGCTGATCGATCTTGTCGTCTTGGCAAGCCTACCTTGGATATGGCTCCACGCCGTTCCCCAACTATCCACGTATCCTGCGGGGCTAGTGAAGGGTGATTTGTTTGCAATCGCGTTGCTGTTGATCGTAATCAACAGTATCTCCCTATGCCCCCAGTACCCCGCCTTGATGGCCGCTGGCTCCATCGCCGTGCTGAGTACTGTTGCAGCCCTGACGCTGGACGACCCCGGCGTCACGTTCACCATTTCCTACGTCGAGCACTTTCGGACCGAGTCGGTCAACACGGGAATCTTATTCATACGCATCATCATCCTGGCCCTATGCGGCGGCTTTTTGTCGGCACTCGCCTTCACGGCCCGCAGGACGATTCGGGAAGCTGTCAAACTCGAAATCGATAATCTCGAACTCAGAGAACGGCAAGCGGAGATGGCATTCGAGGGCCGCATGGCCGCTCTCGACGGTATGGTCTCTGGCATCGCCCATGAGATCAATACGCCCCTCGGTGCTGTCCGTAGCAGCGTCAATACGACAGCATCAGCGGCTCAGAAACTAGTTTCGACTCCACAAGAGGCACCTCCGCGAACGCAACGCATACTACAGATCGTCAGCGACGTCACCAGATCTGCTCTGCTAGGGCTCGACCGCATCGGAGGCCTCGTCGAATCGCTCAAAGGCTTCTCTCGGCTGGACGAGGCGGAGGTTCAGCAAGCGGACCTCAGAGCCGAGCTCGACACCGTCCTCTCTCTGATTGAGCCAGCTGCTATCGGCAACATAAAAATCGAGAAGAACTACGGAGAGATCCCAGAGATCCAGTGTCGCCCACGCGAGCTTAACCAGGCCTTCATGACGATTCTGGTCAACGCCTTCGATGCGATGAAAGGCGAGGGCCGCCTGGCCCTTTCGATAGCTCAGGTCAACAGTGATATTCGGGTGACGATCGCCGACTCTGGACCCGGCATAGCGCCGGAGCTTCGCGAGGACTTGTTCGACCTCAACTTCAGCCAAACGGGAAAACGCATTGGCATGGGACTTGGGCTACCGACCAGCCGCCGGATCGTCGAACGGCACGGCGGCACGGTGACCATCGATCCAGCAACTACGTCGGGAGCTAGCTTTACGATCTCGCTCCCAGTCAAACCGTCGAGCTAGCCGTTATTCGGGGCCAAAAATCGACAGGGTGTGGCCATCGGGGTCACGAAAATCAGTCGCCCACATTGGGCCTGCAACACTCCGAGGCTCGATCCGAAACGCCACTCCTCGTTCTTTGAGGTGATCGTACGCCTCTTTGACGTGCTCAACCGAGAAGACGACTTCAACGCTACTCTTCCCATCCGACGGAGTACCCAATGCAGGGTTCAAAGCTAGCGTCACACCACCGCCGTTGAAGAACGCGAAGGGACCATGGGCTCCCGTGAAATCCAACCCGAGGATGTCCCTATAGAACGCCACTGACGCATCCATGTCAGATGTTCCGAGCATCACCACGCCAATCTTCGATAGCTTAAACGCTTCGCTCATGGCGGGTAGGATACCGCGACGGCTAAGCGACCGGCGCTTTCGCCGTCTGCCGAGTCGGTGTATCGCTCTCGACCCAACCGTCCTTCAGCTGGATGATACGGCTACCGTACTGGGCGTTCTTTTCCGAGTGTGTTACCTGGATCACGGTCGTACCCTCACGGTTGAGCTTCGTAAAGAGTTCCATAATCGTCTCGCCTTGGGCGGAGTGCAGGTTGCCCGTCGGCTCATCAGCCAAGAGCAGTTTCGGGTTCGCAATCACGGCACGCGCGACGCCCACCAACTGCTGCTGCCCGCCGGATAGCTGACTCGGGAAAAGATCTTTCTTACCAACGATGTTGAATCGATCTAGCGTGTCCGCCACCATCCCGGCGCGTTCCTTGCGCGGGATGTTCCGATATGAAAGCGGGACATCCAAGTTCTCATAGACCGTCAGGTCATCAAGCAGGTGATAGCTCTGGAAAACAAAACCGATGTAGCGCTTGTTCAGCTCCATGCGGTCTTTCGGACGCATCTTCCGCGTCGCGTGGTCGTCTAGGAAGTACTCACCAGCGAAATCGCCGTCCAGCATCCCAAGAATACCCAGCAAGGTCGACTTCCCTGCCCCGGACGGCCCCATGATCGTGACAAACTCCCCCTCGGCAATGTCGAGGCTGATCTGCCGCAATACAAACGTCTTCGAAAACCCGGCCCGATACGACTTCTCGACGTCCCGTAAACGAATCATGTTTACTGCTCCGCCCCAACCGGTTGCGGCGCGGTCTCTTCGACGATTTGACCGTCAAACAGATGCACGATGCGGTCAGCGTAGTTTTCGTAGCGCTGGTCATGCGTCACCATGCAAATCGTCGAGCCAGACTGATGTAGTTCACGCAACAGATCCATCACTGCCTCGCCGTTCTTCGAATCGAGGTTTCCAGTAGGCTCATCCGCCAGCAAGATCGCCGGGTCCCCCACAAGAGCGCGAGCGACGGCTACGCGCTGCTGCTGACCACCCGAGAGTTGTGCCGGGAAGTGCTTCATGCGATGTGCCATTGCAACGCGCTCCAGCGCCTGCTCGACCTTTTCTTTGCGCTCTTTGGCTGGCATACCACGATAGGTCAGCGGCAACTCGACATTCTCGTAAACGTTCAAATCGCCGATCAAATTAAACGCCTGGAAGATAAACCCAATCTCGCGATTGCGCACCCGTGCGCGCTCGGCACCAGAAAGACTTTCGACCGTGCGCCCCTTGAGCAGCTGCTCCCCATCCGTCGGCGTATCGAGCAGTCCCAGAATCGACAACAGCGTCGACTTGCCGCAGCCCGAAGGCCCAGCAATAGCGAGGTATTGTCCCTTCTCGATCCTTAGATGAATATTCGCCAGGGCGTGTGTCTCGATCTCCTCGGCGAAGAAGACCTTTTTCACGTTGTTGAGCTCAATCAGTGCCGGAGAATTCGTCTCAGTCATGGGGTTCCTCTGTAAGTTACTGCAACCGGATCCTGTCGTGGTCGTCCCAGGCAGACATGTCCGAAAGGATCACCTGGTCACCGGGTTGTAAGCCTTCCAATATCTCGATTTCGTTGACAGACGTCTGGCCAATGGAAACTTGGACGCGGCTGGCATGGATTCCGTCAGCATCGATTCTAAAAAGCGAGATACGACTGTCGCGTTGGGCGTAGACCGGACGCCCCACCTTGACGACGTTCTCGCGGTGGTCGAGAATCACTCGTCCATCGACACTCAAGTCCGGACGCGCTCCCGAAGGCAGATCGCCGATTATGCGGACGTCAATCGTCACCGTTCCGTTCAACACAGCCGGGTCCACGCGAACCACTTCGCCATCGACCACCTCACTACGCGTGTCGATGGTGGCGCGCTGGCCAACGAGGATGTCCTTGGCCTGCGTCTCCGCGATCCGCAATTCCGCTTTCAATCGTTTTGGGTCCGAGACGCGAGCCAAAATCGTGCCCGGCATAACAAGCTGGCCGACCTCCACTTCCATCTGCTGCAACACACCGTGGATACCAGCCCGAACCTTGAGGCGCGAAACCCTACCGCGCTCGAGTTGGAGACGGCGTTCCAGCTGTTCTCGCCGAGCTACCTGGGCGGCCAACTGTGCCTTGCTGGATTTGGCCATCACCGCCACTCGCTCTTGCTCAACCTCAAGCCGTGACTCAGCTTGGTCCATGCGAATCTGTGACTGACGACGCACCAGGAAGCCCTCCGGGTACAATTCCGCGTCGACTTCGTACGTCGCCTTGGCACCCTCGAAGTCGCCTCTAGCCTGCACAATCGTCGATAGTTGACTCATCCGCTGAGTCTCCAACTGCGCCTCCAAGTTGGCGTAGTCGGCGTCGGCGCCACGTAGCTGCGACTCGATGTCAAACACCTGCTGCTCCAACTCAGGGCTACTCAACGCAATCAACACCGTATCGGGAGTCACGGCCATGCCAGCCTGCAAGTGGCGCTGATCGACGCGACCGCCGTCCCGCGCGGGGATCAACACGATCTCCTCTGGCACCAACGTCCCTAGCCCCCTTACGTCGATCGTCATTTCACCCCGCTCAACTGTGTCGAGGAAGACTACGGCACGATCAACAGACGGAGCTGCGGGTTCCAGCCCGGCCACCGCATAGCTAATTCCGGCAACAACCAATACAGTCAATACGCCGGTAACGATGCGTCTGTTCCGTCTCTTGATTGCGAAATCTTTACGCTCAATATCCATTCGGTCTCGTCTCTTAACTAAGCAAACCGCTAGCCATTCGGTAACTCATTGAAAACACTCATCGATTGTAGCTACCACCGGCTTGTCTTGATCGAATCCGGCGCTAGTTGTGACCTCTCAATAGGTTGTTCATTCGGTCCCGGACCAGGGAAGCTGGAGTTATCCCACAACAGCAACCTTGGAGAGACCGAATGAACATCCACAAGAATGCACGATTGACGCCTTATTTGCGAGTGCGGATCGTCGAGCGCGTCCTCGCCAAGCAGCAGACGCCACGGGACGCCGCGGCGGCCTGTGGCGTCTCACTGAGAACCATCCACAAGTGGCTGGCGCGCTATCGCAGCGAGGGTGTCGCCGGTTTGCACGATCGTTCCTCGCGACCGCACCGCAGCCCGCGACGGACCTCTCGGGCGCTGGTCGAGCGCGTCATTTCTCTGCGCCGCCAGCGTTGGACCGGCCGACACATCGCCCAGGCTGTCGGCCTCTCGCCCGCTACCATCAGCCGCATCTTGCGCCGCGCCGGCCTGAACCGTATCCGCGATCTCGAACCTGCTCGGCCCCTGCGCCGCTACGAACATGCCGCCCCCGGCGATCTGCTGCATCTCGACATCAAGAAGCTCGGCCGCTTCCTCCGCGCCGGTCATCGCGTTACCGGAGATCGCTCTCGGGCCAGTCGCGGCGCTGGCTGGGAGTTCGTGCATGTCGCTATTGACGACAACTCCCGCCTCGCCTTCTCTCAGATCCTGCCCGATGAACGCAGCCACTCCGCGGTGGCTTTCCTCGACGCCGCGGTCGGTTACTACCGCTCCCTCGGCGTCCCCATTCGTCGTTTGCTCACCGACAACGGCTCTTGCTATCGCTCGCGCCTCTTCCGCGATGCTTGCCGTCGTCTCGGCATCCGCCACCGCTTTACCCGTCCTTACACGCCGCGCACCAACGGCAAGGCCGAACGCTTCATCCAGACCGCTCTGAGAGAATGGGCTTACGCTCGCTCCTACTCCTCATCCCAGCAGCGCGCCGCTCATCTGTTACCCTGGCTCCACCATTACAACTGGCATCGCCCCCACGCCAGCCTCCACTACCTTCCCCCTTTCTCCAGACTCCTGATTCCCATGAACAACCTCTTGAGGCTCCACAGCTAGTGAGTCCCGCTTATGGGACGAGAACCTTCAAACGGCAGCGACAGTCGCGCCACGCAGCCATCCCCGTCATCGCGATTGCTCAAGGTCAGCTCACCACCATGATTCTCCGCAACCCTCCGGGCCAAGACCAGCCCGATTCCCGATCCGCCCGGCTTCGTCGTAAAGAACGGAACAAACAGGTTGGCCTCACTCGATACACCCAGCCCCTCGTCGGAGATCCAGATATCGAGCCGGCCGTCGTTGACCTCCCAGCCGATACGAACCGCTCCGTCGGTCTCCAGGGAGGCATCAACGCCGTTCTGGACCAGGTTGATCAGTGCCTGTTCGAGCTGCGCCGTATCAGCCTCGACCACGACGTCGGGGCCCTCCTCGACCGCTATTGCCATGCGGGTTTCCAGCGTTGCCACACGACGAACGCAGGTGCGGACCGTCACGGTCTCGAATGTCGGCTCCGGCAAACGCGCCAATCGCGCGTAGGAGCCAGTAAAGCGGCTCAAGGCTTCGACGCGAGATTCGATCGTCTCCAAGCCTTCATGCATGTCTTGCTGCCAATCAGAGGGTCGATCCTCTCGATCGAGCAACACCCGCATGCTGCCCGCCAGCGACCTCACCGGTGCCAGCGAGTTATTGAGTTCGTGGCTCAGCACGCGTACCAATCGCTGCCAAGCGGCTAACTCTTCGGCCCTGAGCTCACGACTCACGTCAGAGAGCACCAGCAACTGATGAGGCACTCCATCTTCGCGAAACTCGATGCGACTCACTTGCCAGCGACCTGTTCCACTGGGGAATGTTCGAGGATCCGCTCGACTCGACTCGCCGACCAGCAAGTCATCGAGCCCCAACTCCTCCGCCGTTCGACCCAACAACTTCTTGCCCGGCTGGCCCAGTAAAACCTCTCCTCGACGGTTCACCAACCGCAACCGGGTATCTGAATCGAACGTGAATATCGCTACATCGATCTCCTGCATCACTTTGCGCAGCAGCTGGGTCGCTTCGAGCGCAGTCAACCGTTGCTCTCGCAGCATGCGACTCATCAGATTGACCTCAATCATCACCTCACCCAGCGCGTCGTCCTTAGCCCCTAGGCCGCGGAGTGAGTAGTCTCCTTCCCTGAGCGCCGCAAGCAGGTTAGACAAAGTTCGTAGCGGAAAAACGACCCGCTCCCGCAGAGCGAAGCTGAAGCCCAGCCAGCAGAGAACCACCGCTCCCATCACTGTCCATTCCAAGCGTGGCGTGTAGTCGCCAAGCCTCAGTAAGACAGCCGTCGCGATCACTGCGGGCGCACCGCCCAGCAGCGCGAACCGCAGCACCTTCTTTTCGAGGGACGGGGGCTTTCCAGAAAACTGCATGCCGACCGCTTGACGCTGTTACAGACCGTGCCGTTGCAAACGACGATACATTGCACTGCGACTCAATCCAAGCTCCTGAGCTGCGTCGGTCACATTGCCATCGCAGCGTTCGAGCGTACGCTTGATCAGATACCGCTCCACTTCATCAAGGCCCATGTCGTTCAACTGCGGCACAGCACCGGCTCGCGGCGACAGGCCTAGATCGCTCGTCGTGATCTTCTCGCCCGGCGCCATCAGTACCGCCCGCTGCACCACATGGTCTAGCTCTCGAACATTCCCCGGCCAAGGGTGATTCCGCAACGTCTGTAGCGCTTGCTCATCGAAGCCAGTCACGCCCTTGCGATAGCGCCCTAACGCTCGCTCCAAGAAATGCGACGCGAGCAGCGGAATATCCTCCGCTCGCTCCCGCAACGGTGGCAGCCGAATCTCGACCGTGTTGAGGCGGAACAACAAGTCTTCGCGGAACTGCCCCCGCTTGATCAGGTCCTCCAAGACGGCATTCGTCGCAGACAGCACCCGCACATCCGCGGGGCGACTTTTCGAGGCACCCACCCGCTCGACCTCGCCAACTTCAAGAACTCGCAGCAGACGTGCCTGCTGGTTCGTACTGATGTTCGAGATTTCATCCAGGAACAGGGTGCCCCGGTGCGCCAACTCAAAGCGCCCCACCCTATCCTTTTCTGCTCCGGTGAACGCACCGCGGACGTGTCCGAACATCTCGCTCTCGAACACACCTTCCGCGAGTCCGCCAATGTTCACGGGCACAAACGGCTTTTCCGCTCGCAGAGAGATGCGGTGCAACGTCTGCGCGATCACCTCTTTTCCGGTGCCGTGCTCACCCGTGATCAGAATATTGGCGTCAGACGGTCCCACCCGAGTCACCAACTCCAACACCGGCTGCATCGCACGCGAGTCCGCAATCAGCGTCGGCAACCCCTCGGCCCTTAACAACTCGTTCTCGGCCTCAAGCAGCCGTCCACGGCACTGTGAACGATTCAACTCTACTTGTGCGCGGACGACGCTCAACAACCGCGTGTTGTCCCAAGGCTTCTGCAAGAAGTCAGCCGCCCCACGCCGCATCGCCTCAACAGCAATCTCCACACTCCCCCACGCCGTCATCACGATCACTGGAGGCGTACCTTCCAACGCTTGTAGCCGAGACAGCAGATCCAAACCCTCCTGCCCGGACGTAGTGTCACGGGTGTAGTTGAGGTCAATCAGCAACGCGTCGAAGTCGTGCTCCTCGACCATGCGCAACGCACTCGCTGGCGACTGAGCCGACTCGACGCGGTAACCCTGCCCCTTCAACAGCAGACGCAACGCCGTCAAGACGTCTTTCTGGTCGTCGGCAATCAGCACTCTTGGAGAATCATCTGCCATGTCTTCGTTGCCGGCTCAACCGGTCAACGCAACACTAGGCCTAAGTCGTTCAACCGAAATGTCTTAGCGATGAGAGCGGCAAGGGGCTTGCCTACAAGCGGAAGCCATTAATCGCAATTGCGTAACTCGTTGTACTGCAATGACATGCAGATGAGAGCGGAGCGTCCTCGCCGCTTCGCCTTTGCTTTCTTTGGCTTACGCTTCACGCTCTCCCTTCGCGCCGGGTGTTGCGTCGACCGCTTGAGACCACCGTTAAGAGTAGGACGTTCGAAACTATCGCGTGGTGCGGGACCCATCAACACGGTCGCAATCGACTAGCCATATCCTACAGCCGCTCTTCCCGTCGAATCTGACACAGTTCCCGCCAGAAACTGCGCGGCCATGGAATCACAGCGTCCCATATATGGGACGTCACACACCTCGAAACGCGACACCGAGCCTGAATTCGTCCGCCTAGCCCTCTCAAGGACTACATGCCGTCAATCTACCTGTATTTGGACAGATTCGCCCAACTAGTTCTCAAGTCTTAGGAGCCCCCCGACGATCAACCTTTTGTGCGCGCCCATCAGGCGCTGCATTGAGGAGGAACAGGATGGTCTCGGTTTGTCTTTGCGATCCCCAACCCGTAGTGCAACAGGGCTTGGAGGGGTTGCTCGAACGCAGCGACGACTTCAAGTTGCTGGAAAGTAGCTTGCAGCTGGTCGGCGTCGCCGACTTGGTTCGGCGCATCAGTCCCGAGGTGCTGATTCTGGACCGTAGTTTCGGCATACATGCAGCGCTCGAGGCCATCTCGGAACTCAAGCAGTCGGCTCCCGCTGTCCGTGTCGTCGTCTGGGGGGCCGCGATCTCGGACATCGAATGTTTTCGATTGCTCCAGGCTGGTGCCCGCGGAATACTGAAAAAGACGGCTCCACCCGAAGCGATCTACGACTGCCTCAAGCGCGTCTCCCAGAACGCTCTTTGGACCGAGGATCTCTACCACTCAAGTAACGCTCAGCCTCAGCCAACGCGTAGCCGTCCGTTGACCCCGCGTGAGGGCGAGGTCGCGGCCCTTGTAGCAAAGGGAATGAAAAATCGCGAAATCGCTGAAGCACTGGGGATCGCAACCGGTACCGTCAAGATCCATCTGATGCACATCTTTGAGAAGACTGGCATGCGTGACCGCTTCGAACTCGCCTTGCGGGGTCTACGGACCGCCACTGACCAGGACCGCGGTATCGCGCCCGCTCCCACTCTCGACGCAAGCCACACCAATCAGGCCTAGCAGCCCGGGGTCCCGGGGACTGACGTGAAATAATGGGCACTGCGAGAAGCTATGGCCCCTACGTCCGTCCCCAACACTCCTGAACCTGTCTACGATGCCGCCATTATTGGTGCCGGCCCCACTGGCCTCGCTTGCGCGATCGAAATCGAAAAGAAGGGCCTCAAGGCCATCGTCATAGAGAAGGGTTGCTTGGTCAATTCGCTCTATAACTACCCGACCAATCTGACGTTCTTCACGACTCCAGAACTGCTCGAAATTGGCGGCCTGCCGATGACCTCGGTTCGAGAGAAGCCCAACAGGACCGAGGCGCTCAAGTACTACCGTCGCGTCGCCATGCACTACAAGCTCGACGTGCGGCAGTACGAGCTAGTCAACAACGTGGAGGGTTCGGACGGCGATTTCACCATCAAGACGACACTGCGCACGGGCGAGTCCCACGAGCATCGTGCCAAAAAAGTAATCGTTTCCACCGGGTACTATGACATTCCCATCAAACTAGGTGCCCCTGGCGAAGACCTTGATAAGGTACTCCACTATTACCAAGACCCTCACCCCTACTACGACTGCGATATCGCCGTGGTCGGGGGCAAGAACTCAGCAGCCATCTACGCACTCGAGTGCCATCGAGCGGGAGCCCGCGTGACAATCATCCACCGCGACGACTCGATGCACAAGAACGTCAAGTATTGGATCAGGCCGGACATCAACAACCGCATTAAAAACAACGAGATTCAGGCCTACTTCAACTCGTCCGTCGTCGAGGTTCGTCCCACTGAAATCATCATCAACACCCCTGAAGGCGAGAAGACCCTGTCGAACGACTTTGTGCTGGCGATGACCGGCTACCAGCCCGACACAGCCCTGTTAGGTCGCATCGGCGTCGAGTTCGACCCCGAAACGCGACGCCCCCGCAGCAATGAGAAATCTCTCGAAAGCGATCGTCCTGGCCTCTACTTGGCCGGAGTCGTCGTCGCGGGCATGCACACCGGGGAAGTCTTCATCGAGAACGGACGCTTTCACGGCGGCCAGATCGCCACCGATATCGCGGCTAAGGTCAGCCCCAGCCAGAGCTAACTCTTTCTATTCAAAGAGGTTTCAGCGATTCGTGCTGCTAAGCCGTAACGGGCAAATCCGCCACCGTACTAGTGTTTTCACCCGAAAGTGCTTAAGCCGACCCGATGATATTCTGTCGGTGGATTCCGTGGAATTAGCACTTATTCTTGCCACCGCAGCCACGCGCATTGCCGCCGCGTGGCTAGCCTTCCGTCTCCATCGCCGCAATCGGGAATGGCGGTTTGGGATCGTTGCGTTCGTCCTTGCCGTCACCGCAGCCTTCCCGATTATCGAACACGCCGACCCCGAGCATAGCCTCTTAAATTCTTGGTTGGCTCAACTCGGCGGCGGTCTCGCCGTTCTGCTGACCGCTCTGATCCTGGTCCGGACCCTCACCGAACTCCTCGGTGCATTTGGAGAGGTCCAGGCGACGAATGACTCACTCGAACAGCGCGTCGCTAAACGCACTGCCGAGCTAGAGACCGTCAACGCATCTCTTAAGGGAGAAGTTACCGAGCGGAAGAAAGCAGAGAGTGCGGTCCGGGCCAGCGAGGATGCCCTGCGCAGCAGCGAAACCGAACTCCGCCGTCTCGCCGGACAACTTATCTCAGCCCGAGAAGAAGAGCGCCGACGCTTGGCCCGAGAACTACACGACGATCTCACACAAACACTGGCAGCTCTGGCTCTCGAACTAGCCAACATTCGGATCAAGTCCGTAGATTCAGCCGAGAGTGTTGCGCCCGGACTGATGGCGGCAGAAGGCAGGGTTCACGAGTTGGCAGACAGCATCAACGATATGTCTCGACTGCTCCATCCCTCCATCCTGGACGATCTTGGACTGGAGGCTGCCATTCGCGCCGAGTGCGAGCGATTCAGCGCGCGGGAAAACATCCCGCTGCGGTTTGAGTTCGATGTGTTAGACAAGCTCCCCGACGACTACTCGCTCACCCTCTACCGCATCGTGCAAGAGGGTCTGCACAACATTTCAAAACACGCTGCCGCCGCTGACGCCGAAGTCCGAATTAGCGCCATGGACGGCGAGATCACCCTGACGATCCAAGATTCTGGAAGAGGATTCGACCCTAGTTCAGTTCGGGGTCGGGCCGGTCTAGGACTGGTCAGTATGAACGAGCGAATTCGCTTGATCGAAGGTTCGCTGGAAGTAGTTTCGTGCCCTGGTGAAGGAGCTACGATCACTGTTCGCGCCCCATTGAAGGAGACTATTCATGAGCAAGCCCCGAGTCTTGTTAGCTGACGATCACAAGATCCTCATCGAAGGCCTGCGCAGCCTCCTTGAGCCCGAGTTTGAACTACTTGACACCGTGGAAGACGGACGTCAACTCGTCGCTGCCGTCGACGAGCACAACCCCGACGTCATCGTCGCCGATATCTCCATGCCCATGCTCAATGGCATCGAAGCGGGCCGTCAGATCCTTAAGAAACACCCTAAGGCGCGCATCATCTTCTTGACCATGCACTCGGACGTCGCCTACGCTGCCGAGGCCTTTCGCTTGGGTGCGTCCGGCTATCTACTCAAACGTTCTGCCGCCGCGGAACTCGTCACCGCAATCCGAGAAGTTCTGAATGGCGGAGTCTACGTCACCCCTCCGATCGCGAAGAGCCTGATGACGTCCACCATCATCGGAAGCCCGCTCAAACCAGGCGGTCCGTCCGCCACGCTGACGTCGCGTCAGCGCGAAGTTCTCCAGTTGGTCGCCGAAGGCAACACCATCAAAGAAATCGGGGCCATCCTCAACGTGTCTCCGAAGACTGTCGAATTCCACAAGTACCGCCTCATGGAACACCTCGACCTACGGACCACCGCCGAGCTAACCCAGTACGCCATCAAGCACGGCATCGTGCAACTGAACTAGGTAACCAGCCCCATACCGCCCGTCTCCGTGTGGCATGAGGTTTCTCCTCCCTAGCGCTCCATCAGTCGCACCGCGTCCGACCAGGCGATGGCACGGCCGTGAATCGGTGCTATCGTCTCAACCTCCAAACCAATCTGTCGCACATTGTTCAGGAATGCCTCGTTAAGCTCCTGGGCCGAATCGGCCAAGGAGCCGCCCTCAACGGGCGTGTCGAACATATCTGCCTCGATCAAGATTTTCTCTTTCGGCAGGTAGGCCATCAGCATCCCTTCGACGTGTGTGGCAAGACCCTGAGCGTAGTAGACGTCGAGGTTCCGTTCGCCGTCACTGATTACATACTTCTCGTCGACATCCTCCATCGTGTAACCCTCTGATAGTTCGGTCGGCGGATAAAGGGAAACCATATCTGGGTTCAACGTTCGCGGAACGTAGTTCATCAACTCCACCTCGTAGAACTCGCGGTTACGTTGGTGGGTGATGACCGTCGCCCCTATATGCAGGTACGTACGTAGGCCACCCAAGTGGTCGAAATGATCGTGTGTATTGATGATGTAGCGGATCGGCTTATCAGGAACCAGCTCGACTACCTTCTCGATAACCGCCAACGAGCGAGCCTCGTCGAGAGGCGCTTCGACGATCGCTATGAAGCTCTTGAACTCCACAGCGACGCTGTTGTGCGATCCACCGCCCATTAGCCAAACGCCGTCGCCCAAGCGCCGAACTTCCACCACATGCGGCGCAGCGCTTGCGGAACGAACCGTCGCAGGAACAGCCACCGACTCACCGCAATCGTTCACCCGGATGTCATCGAACGTCCCACCAAATCCATTGTGCCCACCACTAATCGTCGGGATCTGGCGCTCGTCGTCCCAGCCATCGTGATGGTGCCAGCCACCCGGAACCTTTACTCCGTCAATATCTTGCCATTGCGTGTACTCGTGCTCGTAGTTCATGTCTCCCAGAACCGGATGTGGCACCCAAGTCTGGACCCGTTGGATGATGTTGTCGCTGTTGACCGTGGCATTCACCCGATACTTGCCCAGCACCGTGATCGATAGGATCGTCGACTGCTGAATACCTCCGGTCGTCGCGCCATCGCGACCACTCTCGACCATCTCCCAGCGCCAAATCGCCTTCGGATTCACTCCGGGCTTCATCGCGGCCTTGATAAATCCAACAGGGTTCAGCCAGATATCGAGTTGCCACAGCTCCGCGTCCCCAGGAGCCGGAATCGCGTCATGCCCCTTCCCGTCGATGTGCCAACCGTACTCGCCGCTTACGGCGAACGTCTGCCGCTCATGCTGCTGCAGCGGTGTACCGCCCAACCAGCCCGTGCCATACTTCCACGAGCGCGGATTCAGTCCCGCGGGTCGCGTAAACGTCTCCACCGACGATCGAGCTTCGTAGTTGATCGTCCTGGTGTAGTTCTCCAGCGGGCCGCCCAAGGGCCAGTCCGTGCTTTGCAAGACGTTCTGCCCCACCTTGCCCGCATAGCCCACACCCGAGAACGTGAGACACCTCACTTTGTCGACACCCATCGTTTCACTGACTGTTCGAATCACCGTCATCGGGTCGACGTACCCCGTCGCTAACTGCTGCCCACGGATAGGGGTAAGAACGGCCGTTGAGGCAAAAAGAAAAAGCCAGAATCGATATGACATAGTGATCTCCGACAAAACGCAGTCAGAACTGGCGTCCACTGTACGACATTCACCTCAGCCCATGCCTCGCCACGTTATGCGACGATGGGCGTCGGACGCCGCCCCGCCAGCTTCTCCTCAACACCCGCGATCCATGCCCGAAGCAGACGAGACCATCGCCAGGCCAAAGCCAAGCCCAATTTATTGGGTGCTCTCGCTGGCGATCGCCGCGGTCCTGCTCTACTACTCACTCCGTGGGGTCGACTGGTCCGGAGTTTGGGAAGCTCTCAAAAGTGCAGATCCGATCGGTATCTGTGCGGCTCTGAGCATCATGTCGTTCGCTCTGCTCCTGCGCGCGCTGCGATGGAGGGTTCTACTATCGGTCGAGCGCAGCATTCCCAGAACGGATGTCTTCTGGGCAACAGCCGCTGGCTACCTCGGCAACAACTTCTTACCCGCGCGCGCTGGCGAATTAGTTCGCACTGTAATGATCAGTCGGCGCACCGGACTGAGCAAGACCTTCGTTCTCACCACGGCACTCAGCGAACGCGTCGTCGATGCCCTTGCGCTGATTACGATCGGGGCCGTCGTCCTCCTGATGCTGCCCACGAACCCGGGTTGGTTGGCCGACGCCGCTCAGCCCCTCGCCATCGCCGGTATTGTTGGGGTCGCCGTTCTCATTCTGTTCCCGCTATTTCAATCCGTTTGGGAACGTCTTCTCAAACGCCTGCCGATACCAGAGCGATTCCGCGAGCGTGCCGAACATTTCCTGCACCACGGCTTGCAGGGCCTCAAGAGCTTTCACGATCGACGACGCCTCGCGAAGTACCTCACCCTCACTTGCGTTATTTGGTTCCTCGATGGCTCGATCGTCGTCGTCGGTGCTGACGCCATCGGCATCGCGATCCCCTACACCGTCGCCTTCCTACTCATCGTCGGATTGGGGCTCAGCAGCGCCTTGCCGTCAACACCAGGCTACGTCGGCATCTACCAGTTCGTGGCAGTCAAGGTCCTAGTGCCTTTCGGCTTCAGCCAGAACGACGCCATCGCCTTCATTCTGCTATTTCAAGGCATGACCTACGTTGTATTCATACTGTGGGGCTCGCTCGGGCTTTGGGCGGGCTCCAGAACCACCTCTAAGTGACCCCCTACAGGCGGCCCCCCGCCTGCCCGCTTGATATACTGGCCCTTGGCCTGGCTGGCTTTTCTTCGGTCCGGGCCGCACCACAATATCGATGACGCGCGTCCGCTTCGCACCCTCCCCTACAGGCTTCCTGCATATTGGCGGCGCTAGAACTTATCTCTTTAACTGGCTCTATGCACGCAAGTTAGGGGGCCAGGTCGTCCTGCGAATCGACGACACCGACACGCAGCGCTCCACTGACGCCTCCCTGCAATCCATCCTCGAAGGGATGAAATGGCTAGAGATGCCCTGGGACGAGCAGCACTACCAGTCCAAGCGTCAGCAACTCCATGCCGACGCCGCCGACGCCCTGCTCAAGAAAGGTGCGGCGTATCGCGATTTCACTCCCGCGACAACCGACAAGGAGAAGGCCTCCAGCGAATCGAAGAAAGGGGCCTGGCTTTGTAACCCTGGCATGCGCGAACTCTCGACCGAAGAGAGCGACCGCCGCGCCGCCGCTGGCGAGCCGTTCGCCCTACGCTTCCGGGGGCCCCGCGAGGACAACGGCGGCGTCGCCTTCAAAGACATGGTGTACCGGAAGCAGTTCCGAAAATACGCCGACATCGAAGACTTCGCGCTGCTACGCAGCGACGGCAACCCGACCTATCACCTCGCCTCGTGCGTCGATGACGGCGACCTCAAGATCACTGACATCCTCCGCGGCCAAGATCACCTCACGAACTCGTTCAAACACATTCAGATCTTCGAAGCGCTCGGCTACGACGTACCCAAATTCGGGCACCTGCCGCTGCTACTCGGACCCGATCAGTCGAAGCTCTCGAAGCGTCGTCACGGAGCAATCGTCAGTGTCGTCAACTACCGCGACGCAGGCTTCTTGCCGCAGGCCTTTGTCAACTACATGAGCCTGCTCGGCTGGTCGTCGAAAGACAATCAGGAGGTTTTCACCGTCGACGAACTCCTGGAGCGTTTCGAGCCTGCCAGTATCCTGCGCACCAATTCCATCGTGCAGTTCGACGAAAACGACGAAGCCAAATGGGCACCACCCAAGGCGGTTTGGCTCAACGGCCAACACCTGCGATCGATGCCTGTCGAGAAGCTCATGAAGTACGTGAAGCCCGAGCTAGAGAAGGCTGGCTGGTGGAAAGATGAGTACGATGGCGACCCCGCCATCCTTCGCACCATCGACTCCATTCGCAGCCGCTACACCATGCTGGGAGACTTTCAGCTCCGAGCAGCGGCTTTCTTTAACGACGACTTCCCCACCGAAGAGAAGGCCGTCGCAAACCTCGATAAAGACAACGCACGCGAACTACTGCGCGGGTTGGCCGACCCCATAGAGGCACTCACCGAGTTCACCCATGAAACGATCGAAGCCGCCCTGCGGGGGTACGCGGAAGAGAACGGCGTCAAAGCAGGGTTGCTCATCAACGGCTCCCGAGCTGCGCTGACCGGCCAGTCCGTTGGCCCCAGCGCCTTTGAAGTCTTTGAGTTGATCGGTCAACAGAAAACAGTTCGACGGCTACGAGCCGTCTAGGGACAGACGAAGAAGCCACTATGCTCATACTCGGTATCGGAGGCTGGCAACACGACGGTGCGGCTGCAATCTTGCGCGACGGAAAGATCGTCGCTGCAATCGAAGAAGAGAAGCTGCAGCGCCAACCTCACACCGAGGGCTTGCCAGCACACGCCATTGAGACCTGCCTACAGATCGCCAAGGCGAGCCATGACGACATCGGAGTTGTCTCGCTGGCACGGCCCCTCGACTCGGTCTCCGAACCTACCTTTCACCTGCGACTAAAATCCCTCTTCCCGAACGCCCGCATGGTCGTCGTCGACCATCACGACGCCCACGCTGCTAGCGCCTTCTATGCTTCGCCCTTTGACGAAGCCCAAGTTCTCACCGTTGACCGCCGTGGAGACATGCGCTGCGGCGCCCTCTGGCAAGCCAATGCCGATGGCCTCCGTTCGGTGCGAGACTACTACTCCCCCGACACACCCGCCGCTCTCTATAGCCGCGTCGCCGCCCTCATCGGGTTCCGAGCCGATGCCGAAGAGCACAAGGTCCAGTGGCTATCGGTCCGAGGCGAACCGAAGTTTGAAGCACTCTTCACTCGCATCCTCGGAACCACGTCCAGCACCCCGATCAATCTCGACCACAGCTACTTCGACACCGCCCGCACCACCCACGGCGGCTTTGGAGAAAAGTTCTACGAAGAAGCGGACCTCGAATCCGCCGATGCCTTGAGCCGCAGCCAGCGAGCCGATCTCGCCGCCAGCGTTCAAGCAGCCACCGAAAAGACCGTCATCGCCATGGCAGGTGAGGGCAAGAACCTCTGTTTCGCCGGAGGTCTCGCACTCAACTCCCTCCTGGTTGAAGCCCTCGAGAAATCGGGCAAGTTTGAAAACGTGTGGGTACAACCCGCCGCTGGAAATGCAGGCACCGCGCTCGGCAGCGCGCTCTATGCTTGGCACTCCACGCTCGGCAACACCGAACGCACGCCGCTCAGCAATCTTTTTCTTGGACCCGAGTACGATCCTCAGCAGATCAAGATCACGCTTGAAAACTGCAAGCTACGCTTCCGCTATATGCTCACCGATGGTGAAATCATCGACGACGCCGTCGCTCGCCTGCGCGACAACCAGATCCTCGCCTGGTTCCAAGGACGCACCGAGTTCGGCCCACGCGCCCTCGGCAACCGCAGCATCCTGGCCTCACCGCTTAACCCTTACTCGACGATCAACCTCAACCAGTTCATCAAGCACCGCGAAGATTTTCGGAAGTTCGCTGCGTCGGTGCCTGAGGAAAAGGCAGCCGAGTACTTCGAGTGCGGACCCAACGCCACCTCACTCGCCACCGTCAGCCGCGTCAAGGCTGAACATCGCGACACCTTCGAACACGCCCTGCTTGACGGCGACCGTATTCGCGTCCAAGTCGTGCGCCGCAAAGACAACCCGATCTTCTGGCAGCTACTCCAAGCCACCGGCACCAAGACCGGACTCCCCGTCCTCTACAACACGTCCTTCAATCTCTTCGGAGAGCCCCTCGTCAGCGATCCGCGATCCGCCGTCCGCAGCTTCTACGCTTCGGGCATCGACGCCATGTTCGTCGGCGGCTTCCTGTTAGAAAAGTAGACCTCGACCGCTTCTTCGCGGGAAATTACCGAGCCATCGTGGAAGCGTTGAGCTACAAATCGGTCTTCGCCCAACCGCAATGGACGCCCAAGAACATGGGTAACAGTTTAGGGGTATTGATCGGGGGAAGAACTGGTTGACAGCGGCAGATGGGACTTCTGAGGCAAGTCTCTTGTCTGTCCAGCGCGATAGAATTTACTACGCTGTGCCTAGGGCCTCACGGTCTCAATACGTAGACCTAGGGCCTCACGGTCTCAATACGTAGACGAGACAGATCAGCCAGGCGGCGGAAACGCTTCACTCAGGAAGTACGAGGAACTTGATGCGGTCGTGGCGCACTCGTCGGCGCTCCCAGTGCGGGTAATCCAGATCAGCAAGCTCGCTGGGATAGGCGCGTGTTGCTGGTGCATAGAACGCCGCCGGGGGCCGCTGTCTCAACGCTTCATGCGGACGTTCTTGGTTGTATTCATGACGAAAGAGGTCGAAGCGGCGCTGCTGTCGGCGACGATCGCCAGCCGGAGGCTCATCCGGGCGCGAGCTTCTCTTCCTCTGCGGTCAACTCAGCAATTGAAACCTCGGATCGTCCTTGTACTCCGCCTTCGAAGCAATCGCTCGCGCCTTCTCCTGCCAGACCTTTTGGAAGAGGCTTGTTCTGTCCTATCGAGAGCACCCAGATCGAGGAAAAGACCACACCAGACAGGATCAGCGGCCACGTTCGTCGCCGCCCCCGCTCGCAGCCAGTCTTCAATGAATCTCTTGCGTTCTTCCATCGGATAGGTCTCCTTCCAATCCTCCAGCAACCTGTAGTGGCTGAAACTAGAAGGCCGTTCACTACCAACAAGACCTGGAGCTTGTTGGTCTTGACCTGTCGGATTCTCGCCAGCCTCGCCAGCCCAGAGTTGAACGTACGACTTGAATGCCTCGTAGTCCTTCTCTTTCATCTCTTCCATGTCCCTACACTCTACTCTTCTCTGAACCCGCTATGTAGCGTCTATGCGCCAAGGATTGAGCGGCGGGTGTTCGAAGCACGGGAGTCGAAGCAAAGCAAGCCCTCGACCCTATGACGCGAGGGATCTAGACCCGCATCCTTTATTCGAGCCGCCACGCGCAACCCGATCAGTCGCCCGCCTACGAAACCTTCCCTCCCCACGCTACATTCAATAAATGGAACCAACATTCCATCTCGCCGTTCTCAATGTCGCGCGGATGCGTGAACCGCTCGAAGACCCTCTGATGCAGGGCTTCACCTCGCGCATCGATGAAATCAACGCGCTCGCGGAGTCGGCCCCCGGATACGTTTGGCGCTGGACGGGCACCGCTATCGGCCCGATCAACAAACCACTCATCCTCTCCAACCTCTCGGTTTGGGAATCAATCGAGGCCCTGCAGGACTACGCCTACCGCAGCACCCATGTCGAACTCTTCCGCGACCGGGAGCGCTGGTTCAAGCCGATGCCCGGCCCCAACGTCGTTCTCTGGTGGGTCCCCGCTGGGCACATTCCCACACCCGAAGAAAGCAAAGAACGGTTAGATGACCTCGCGTGGCACGGCCCCACGCGGTTCGCGTTCACCTTCAAAGAATCCTTCCCTCCACCCTCGACCGATTCCTAAAATAGGATCGATGCAGCGCCTGCTCGAGATCGCGCGGATCTTCATCCGCTTCGGCTTCATCGCCTTCGGCGGCCCCGCCGCGCACATCGCCATGATGGACGACGAGTTTGTCGAACGTCGCAAATGGCTCTCGCGCCAGCACTTTCTCGATCTCGTCGGTGCCACCAACCTCATCCCTGGCCCCAACTCGACCGAGATGACGATGCACATCGGCTACGAGCGCGCAGGCTTCCTCGGAATGGTCGTCGCCGGTGCCAGCTTCATCCTGCCCGCCGCTGGACTCACCGGAGTCCTCGCTTGGATGTACGTGCAGTACGGCGAACTACCCGCAGTCGAACCGTTCCTCGTCGGTATCAAGCCCGCCGTCGTCGCCGTCATTCTTGGAGCCCTCTGGAAGCTCGGAAACAAAGCTTTGAAGGGCTGGCGGCTTGCTCCCATTGGTGCCGCAGCAATGATTGGCTCGCTACTCGGTGCCGGAGAGATCGTCAGCCTCGCCGTCGCAGGACTGCTCGGAACCATCTGGCTTCACACCTCGCGACCCGCCGCACCGGCTAGCATCGGCATCCTCGCCCTGCTGTCGCAAACCAGCCATAAAGCCTACGCCGCCGTCGCCGCAGCCGGAGCCGCCGCCGGTGCGGTATCGCTCACCAGCCTCGGACTCTTCTTCCTGAAAATTGGATCGATCCTCTACGGCAGTGGCTACGTGCTGATCGCGTTCCTCGAAGGCGGCCTCGTCGACGAATACGGTTGGGTCACCAAAGCCCAACTGCTCGACGCCATCGCCGGAGGCCAGTTCACGCCTGGCCCCGTGCTCACTACATCAACCTTCCTCGGCTACGTCATCCTCGGCTGGAAAGGGGCCATCGTCGCCACCCTCGGCATCTTTCTGCCATCGTTCGTCTTCGTGGCGATCCTCAACCCGATCATCCCCAAGCTCCGCAAAGGTGCTTGGACAGCCTCGTTCCTCGACGCCGTCAACGTAGCCGCCCTGGGGCTCATGGCCGCCGTAGTAGTAACACTCGCCCAGTCCACCCTCACCAACTGGCAAGCCGCCGTGGTCGCGATCGCCGCCGCCATCGGCGTCTTCTACCTAAAAATTAACTCCGCCTGGCTAGTCATCGGCGGAGCATTCTTGGGATGGGGGCTGTCGCAGGTCGGCTAGCCAACCGAAGAATTCATAGCTGCCGATTCCCCATCACCAAAACATTTCTGATCAATGATGTAGCATGTGATTGGGTTTTATTAGGACATGAGCGAGCACTCCAAGATTGAATGGACCGAAGCAACCTGGAATCCTGTCCGGGGATGTTTGAAGATTAGCCCGGGATGCAAGCACTGCTATGCGGAGACCTTCGCGGAACGTTTCCGCGGCGTGCCGGGTCATCCTTATGGGCACGGATTTGATCCTCGACTGGTCCCAGAGAAGCTTACTGAACCGCTATCTTGGGCGACTCCGAAAACTGTTTTCGTCAACAGTATGAGTGACCTGTTTCAGGACGCCGTGCCTGACGATTACATCGTTGCGGTCGCGGAAGTGATGCTCCGGGCTCCGTGGCACACCTACCAGGTCCTGACCAAACGATCAGCCCGATTAGAAGAGTTGCTGCACGGTAAGCTTCGAAACGCTGCCGCCGCGCCTCATATTTGGTGGGGAGTCAGCGTCGAGGATCGAGAGTATGGCCTGCCTCGGGTCGACCAGTTACGCAACACACCAGCACACACTCGTTTTCTGAGCATCGAACCCCTTTTGGAGGATCTCGGCAGGCTGGATCTCAACGGCATCGATTGGGTAATCGTAGGCGGCGAGAGCGGACCAGGTGCTCGACCGATGGAGAAGCAATGGGTCGAATCCATTCGGCAAGATTGCCGGGAAGCTCACGTTAGATTCTTCTTTAAACAATGGGGAGGAGTCCAGAAGAAAAAGCGCGGTCGCATCCTAGACGGTCGGACCTACGATGAAATGCCTCCTGCCTCGACAAGTCGTATACCGTCGCGGGCTACGCCCCTCGATCTTCTCCAAATAGTTACCGGCCTTACCAGAGAATGGACCGCTGAACCTTTGGTGCAGCTCAAACAGCGACAAGTCTGGGCCTAAGCGGAAATGGACCAGGGTGCAGCTGCATGAGGCCAGTCGAATACTACAAGGTGTCGGGAACAAACCTATCTCAAGCACTTCTTCCTGAGAGAGTACCTGCAAACGGTCGCGTATCACATCGGCCATGCATACCCTGAATTCGTATACGTCGACTGTTTCTCCGGGCCTTGGAATACCAAAGATGAAAAGCTCAGCGACACTTCGATCTGTATCGCGTTGGAAGAGCTAAATGCAGTCCGAGACCGGCTTCAAGAACTGGGGAAAACGCCAGCAATCAGGGCGGTGTTCGTAGAGAAGGATCCCGTGGCATTCCTACGGCTTCAAGATGCCCTTAAGAAACATCGTGGCGGCGTAGAGACTACGGCTCTTCAAGGGACATTTGAAGAGAACATTGATCGAATCTTAGCCGAGATAGGATCAGCCTTCTCATTCTTTTTCATAGACCCGACCGGCTGGAAGGGATTGGCTATGGAGAAATTGCGACCGGTACTTGAGAGACAACCAGGCGAAGTGATGATCAACTTTATGTATGACTTCATCAACCGATTCGTAAACTCCGAGGATGCTGCTACCGAAAACTCGCTGGATCACTTCTTCGGAACACCTGACTGGCGCTCATGTCGCGGGGCCGCAGATCGTGAAGCGGCCTTGGTGAACTTCTACGTCGAGCAAGTACGAGCGGCAGGTGGATTCTCGTATGCCAGCTACTCACATGTGCTCAAACCGCTTCACGAAAGGACATACTTTCATTTGGTCTACGCGACCCGGAAGTCCAAAGGAATTGAGGAGTTTCGTCGAGTTGAAAAACGGGTCACGCGGGAGCAGAACCTAATCCGAAGCAAAGCCCAGAAAGAGAATCGTGTGCGAAAAAGCGGACAGACAGAACTTGACTTTTTGTCAACGCCGAGTGCCACCGATTTAGAAGAGAGACGCACACAATTCCTGGAGATTGCTAGTACAAAGGTGATGACGATACTACGAACTGGGCCAACTCGCTACGAGCATCTATTGCCTCGTACTCTTGAACTGCCCTTGGTCTGGGAAACAGACGTCAAATCTATACTCCTTGACGGAAAAACCTCGGGCCACCTCTTCATCGACGGTCTCGGGCCGCGCGAGCGTTCACCTAAGCGTGGTCATACGATCCGACTTCGAGTCGCCAGTGATACGTAGCGCGAAGTGAACACGGGAGCCCGGCTGCCGAGGTCATCGCCAGTCCGCCCTCACCCTCACTCATCATCAGCCCCATCTCTCAACACCGGATAGAACTGCACAAACACGTTGTCGTCGGCAGCGTGCTCGGCGTGGCAGTCGAAGCAGCGGTCCTTGCCAAACGCCTCGGCTGTCTCGCGCAAGCCGTCGTCGACGCCGCCAAAATCGAAATAGGCCCAGCCGTCGTCAAAGTGTGACGAGTCCTTCACTGCGATCTCTAAAGCGATCAGTTTGCCTGGGAAATGCCCCTCTTGGCCGATCGACAGTTCTGGGTCAGGCTGCAATGTCTCGTGGACCGCTAGCGCCAACATCGTCCCCTCGGGGAACTCGCCGCTCGTTCGATACGCCGCGTACGCCGAAGGTTCTAGGTAGACGTTCTTGAAAACACCCGGACCGCTACCCTCCGAACCCTCGCGGTAGCTCAATCCCAATGACGCACCCACCGAGACCCACGATCGAAAGCCCCGAGGCCGCACCAACTTGCCGTCGTCATCGTAGGAAGGGCCGGTCACGCTCGCCGCCTGAGTCGGCGCCGTCGAACAACTCAAAGTCATGACCAGCGCAACCGCACCAGCCGCTATCACGAGTCGCATCATCGATTACTCCTTAAAAGAGCGCCGCATTCTATCGCGGAAACCCTTCCGCCAACGCTTTCAAGTGACGGCTAAAGTGATCCGCCAAGATCTCTGTATAAGCGTCTAGGTTTGCTTCCAGCAGGGACCGTATCGCTGGTCCAAACTCCGGGTGGTTCAGCGTCGAACCAAATGTGCAGTGCAAGATCTGCCGTCCCGGCTCGGTGAAGCCCTTGCCTTCTGGTACATCGCTCCAACGCTCCAAATAGAGCTGCTCCAAACGCGTCGCATCTGTGATCTCGCTATCGGGCACCGTGTTCTCCAACGTCGCGGCCACGTGGTAGGTCGCCTTATCGACGTTGTAGCGACTCCGACCAAACTGCACGATCCGTCTAAACAGCGCGGGGTCCTGTTGAGCCACGACGCGCAAAGCCTCCAAGTAACTCGTCCCAGCCGTCTTCACGTGGAATCGCCCCTTCGTCGCCCGGGCCAGCGCCGGATACATCGACAACTTATCGGACCCCGAGTGGAGGCTCAGCTTATAAGGCCCCAACAACTCCGCGATCGCGGCGTGATCGTTCAGTGAAGCTTCCAGAGCCGCGACGTCGCCCTTGTAGTCGACGCCCTTTTCAAAATCGCCAATAAAGCGAGGGGCCAGACTCACCAGCTTCATGTCACCGCTGAGGCATTGGTCGGCGATGATGTAATGCTCGGCCAGCGTGGTCGGCTGGTCCGTCTCATCAACGCTTAACTCGATTTCATAGTCGCGGCCAGCATCGTCCTGCACCATTTCGATGTGTGCCGCCAACGCGACAGCATGGTTGATCGCAACGCCATACTTGACCGCACAGCGCATGCAGGCCTCTTCGTCCAACGAAACCGTCGCGCCTGAAGACAGCTCGATGCTGCGGCCAAGATACGAATCGAACCAATCGATCTGTTCGCGGACGGCGGCAAACTTTTCCCGCAACGTCGCTTCGTCATAGCCGTCAGCGTGCTCGTCGACGTAATCGGACGGATCGATGGTGAAGAACGTGTAGCCCGCCGCCGCAGTGACATCAACGTCCTCGGGAGTTTTGAGATGATCGGCATCGGCACCAGTCACACCAGTCCAACCAGCCTGCTCCATCCCCACCAGCGCGTCGTGCATGACGCCGTCAGCAGTGCGCTTCGTCCGCACCATTTCTCGAATCGACTGCTGGGGAAAAATCGGCTCAATCCCCGCGCCAGCCCGCCTCATCGACTCGACGTGGCCGGGAGTCGCTAGGCCTATTCGGTCGCCAAATCCAAAGCTGGGCGCTAGCCCCAACGTGACGCAAGCACTCTTCGTTGATTCACTCATTCAGTTATCTTTCCCTGTCCAGACTTGATCGAGGAGATCTAGTCGGTCACCTCAATGATGGCCTTGATGACTCCCGACTCTGGACGGGTGAACGACTCAAACTCGCCGACGACATCGTCGAACGACGTCCGGTGAGTAATCCACGGATCGGTGTCGATGACGCCCGTTCTGATCAGGCCAATGATCCGAGTAAAGTCCTTGGGCACCGCATTGCGAGACGATTTGATCGTCATCTCTGGACGGTGCAACGCCGGGTGCCTAAACACGATCTCTTCGGTCGTGATGCCCACGTAGACCAGTGTGCCGGTGTGTGCCACATACTTCAGCGCGTTGCTCATCGAGCCTTGGTTCCCAGTGGCATCGGTGACGATTGCATACATGTCGCCATCGGTGTACTCACGCATCAGATCGAGTTCGCTGCCGTCGCCTTTGAACTGTATCGTGTGCTCAACACCGTACTGTTTTTCGCAAAACTCCAGCCGTGACTCCACCATGTCCATCACCGTGATTTTCGCTCCGGTGAGCCGCGTGAACTCTATCGTCGCCAGCCCAATCGGCCCGGCACCGATGACCAGAACCTGGTCTCCCTCTTCGGACCCACCGCGATCGGTCGCATGGCAACCGATGGCTAATGTTTCGACCAACGCGAGCTGTTCAAGTGAGAGTTCTTGCGAGGGATGCAACTTATCCGCACGAACTACGAAGCGGTCACAAAGTCCGCCGTCCTCCATCACCCCGATGACACTGAGTGTCGTGCAGCAGTTGGTGCTGCCTTTGCGGCAGGCATAGCAGTGACCGCAGTTCATGTAGGGCTCAACGCTGCAGCGGTCGCCCGGTGCGACGTTGACGACACCCTCGCCAAGTTCCAAGACCGTCACGCCCAGTTCGTGGCCGGGAATGCGTGGGTAGTCGAAGAAGGGGAACTTCCCGAGGTAGCAGCTGTAATCGGTCCCACAGATGCCCATGCGATCGGTCTGTACGAGCACCTCGCCCCGACCGGGTGCCGACGGCTCCGCGACATCTACATATTCGAAATGCTTCGGTTCTTCTAGTCGAATCGCTCTCATCAGTAACACTCCACCCCATTCCATCGCGCTGCCCAGGCTGCGCCCTCGGTATCAATTCTCACATCTTCGCGAATCCTACCACCGGATAGTGTGGAAAGCTCGAAATTCAACGACTAGTCTTAGCCTTATTCCTTCGCTGTCTGGCCGTCGATTGACCCGTTAGCGGTACAATCCCCGTGTTGTGATGATTGGTTCTGCCATCTCGCATTACAAACTCGTCGCCAAACTTGGCGAGGGCGGCATGGGTGTCGTCTACAAGGCCGAGGACACCAAACTCGAACGCACGGTTGCCCTCAAATTCCTCGCTCAGCATCTTCTCAACGACGAAGAAGCGAAGGAGCGCTTCTTGCGGGAGGCGAAAGCCGCCGCCGCTCTCCATCACCCCAACGTCTGTCCGGTGCATGAGATCGATGAGGTCGATGGCAAGACCTTCATTGCGATGGCCTTCTTGGAAGGTGAGTCTCTCGAAGAGCGCATCACTCAAGGCCCGCTCTCGCTCAAAGACGCTCTCGATATCGCGCGCCAAGCTGCCGACGGCCTCGACGCTGCTCACGAGAAAGGCATCTTCCACCGCGACATCAAGCCAGCCAACATCATGGTCGACGCCAAGGGTCGCGCCACGATCATGGATTTCGGTTTGGCTCGACTGACCGAAGCGTCACGACTCACCAAGTTCGACACCGCGATGGGCACCGTCGCTTATATGTCTCCCGAGCAGGCACAGGGCATGGAGGTCGATAGTCGCTCGGATCTCTGGTCACTGGGCTGTGTGCTGTATGAGATGGTGTCGGGCCAGCGGCCTTTCCAGGGTCAGTATGACCAGGCGTTGCTCTATGAGATCGTCCATGAGGAACCGGCAGCGTTAACTGGCCTGCGCACCGGCGTTCCGATCGAACTGGAGTTGTTGACGTCGAAGTGCCTCGCCAAAGACCGAGACGATCGCTACCAGCACGCAAGCGACACCGCCGTCGATCTACGCACTCTCGGCGAGAAGCTGAAGTCTGGCCGTTCGACAGTCCTACGGACGGCACAGATGACCGGTGCCATCCCTGCGACGATGACAGCGGCCCAAACGTTGAACCCTGCCGAGGCTTTGCCGCCGGGTGTTGCGCCCGTGCGCCAGAGCACCTATCGAGCTTTGCAGGCCGTGGCAGCCGTACTCGCCATCGCCTTCCTCAGCGTAACGGCGATCCTCTTCACCCAGGCCCCGCCCGAGGCCACCGTCACCCGCTTCTCGTTCGCTCCAGAAGGCCTTGCTGGGGCACGCATCTCCCCGGACGGCAAGTACATCCTGTATACCGCTCAGACAGACGGTGAACCCAGCCTTTGGCTGCGACCGCTCGGCGACGAATCCGCGCGCCAATTGACAGGAACTGAAGGAGCGATCGCCGGCTTCTGGTCGCCCGACAGCTCGTGGATTGGATTCGGTACCCGCACGGAACTCAAGAGAGTCTCGATCGACGGCGGCAGCCCGATCACGCTCTGTGAGCTACAGAGCACCGGCACCACCACTTTCCTCGGCGGCACGTGGAGCCCCGACGATGAGCGCATCGTGTTTTCTTCGGGCCTGCAGCTCTATGAGGTTGCCGCCCGTGGTGGCCAGCCAGAGTTGCTGTTCGACTCCAGCGACAGTCCTCGATCCTACGCCCTCCACCCTCACTTCCTGCCAACTGGCCGTGGTCCTGCGGCGCTTCTCTACAGAGCGTCCACAGGCCCCTCCAATGGCTGGGTGGCGGTGTTTAACTTGGAGACAGGGGAGCGTCGCGAACTCGGTCCCGGCAGCCGGCCGGTCTACTCGCAAGACGGCTACTTGATTCACGGGCCCACTGACATAGCTGAACCGGAGCTGTGGGCCTGGCCCTTCTCTCTAGAGACACTGGAGCCGACCGCGGACTCATTCCCGATCAGCACAGCCGGTGTAGCCGCCAGCCTCTCGCGCGACGGTACGCTGGCGTATCTCGACCAGGCCGGAGGCGGTTTGACCAGGACGCTCGTCTGGCGCGACCGCACCGGAGAATTGCTGGAGACGGTTGGCCAGCCGCAGAACATGGCGCAGCTCGCCCTCTCGCCCGACGGCCAACGGGTCGCGGTGAGATCGAACGAGAGTGGCGACAATGACATCTGGGTCCACGATCTGATCCGCTCCACCAAGACGCGGCTGACGTTTGAAGACGTGACCGAGTCCGATCCGGCGTGGTCCCCCTCGGGTCGAGAGATCGCCTACCGGCGCAATGACCCGGGGCCGGGAGGCACTCTGATGCGAAAGAGCGCGGACGGTACGGGTGAGGCTGTCGTTCTGGTCGAGTCGGAAAGCAACCTCCGCTGGCCGGACTGGTCTCACGATGGTCACTATCTGGTCTATACCGAGGAAAACAGCGAGACTCAGAGGGATATCCGCTACGTAGAGCTAGGTGTGGAGCCTCAAGAGGTTGTTCATGGGAATCAGGAGTCTGGAGAAAGGGGGAAGGTAGTGGAGGCTGGCGTGGGGGCGATGCCAGTTGTAATGGTGGAGCCAGGGTAACAGATGAGCGGCGCGCTGCTGGGATGAGGAGTAGGAGCGAGCGTAAGCCCATTCTCTCAGAGCGGTCTGGATGAAGCGTTCGGCCTTGCCGTTGGTGCGCGGCGTGTAAGGACGGGTAAAGCGGTGGCGGATGCCGAGACGACGGCAAGCATCGCGGAAGAGGCGCGAGCGATAGCAAGAGCCGTTGTCGGTGAGCAAACGACGAATGGGGACGCCGAGGGAGCGGTAGTAACCGACCGCGGCGTCGAGGAAAGCCACCGCGGAGTGGCTGCGTTCATCGGGCAGGATCTGAGAGAAGGCGAGGCGGGAGTTGTCGTCAATAGCGACATGCACGAACTCCCAGCCAGCGCCGCGACTGGCCCGAGAGCGATCTCCGGTAACGCGATGACCGGCGCGGAGGAAGCGGCCGAGCTTCTTGATGTCGAGATGCAGCAGATCGCCGGGGGCGGCATGTTCGTAGCGGCGCAGGGGCCGAGCAGGTTCGAGATCGCGGATACGGTTCAGGCCGGCGCGGCGCAAGATGCGGCTGATGGTAGCGGGCGAGAGGCCGACAGCCTGGGCGATGTGTCGGCCGGTCCAACGCTGGCGGCGCAGAGAAATGACGCGCTCGACCAGCGCCCGAGAGGTCCGTCGCGGGCTGCGGTGCGGTCGCGAGGAACGATCGTGCAAACCGGCGACACCCTCGCTGCGATAGCGCGCCAGCCACTTGTGGATGGTTCTCAGTGAGACGCCACAGGCCGCCGCGGCGTCCCGTGGCGTCTGCTGCTTGGCGAGGACGCGCTCGACGATCCGCACTCGCAAATAAGGCGTCAATCGTGCATTCTTGTGGATGTTCATTCGGTCTCTCCAAGGTTGCTGTTGTGGGATAACTCCAGCTTCCCTGGTCCGGGACCGAATGAACAACCTATTGAGAGGTCACAGCTAGGGACCGACGGCGCTGCTTCCGAGCCGGTGATGTTTCTCAGTACGCCAGCAACTGAGAACCGACCCCAGCTTTCGCCGGATGGCCGATTTCTGGCCTATGTCTCCAACGAATCGGGCCGACCAGAGATCTACGTGCAGCCGTTTCCCAACGGCGCTGGCAAGTGGCAGGTATCTGGCAACGGCGGTGACCAGATCCGTTGGAGCAGCGACGGCAGCGAGTTGTTCTACGTCGAGGGTTCGACGCTGATGGCGGTTTCTGTCTCGACCGAACAAGGCTTCACGCTGGGGCAGCCCCAGATGCTCTTTGAATCGCCCGACTTGGTCTTGGCCGACAGCGGTCGCGATTACGACGTCTCCGCCGACGGACGGCGGTTCGTGATGACGACACCCGTCGAAGAAGGCGATGACGGAGAGGTGGCGCCCCCCTCCATCCGCGTCGTCCAGAACTGGTACGAAGAATTCCGTGATCGGGAGCGGTAGAAACCCGCCGCCCCACCCGTCCCGTGTCAGCGTCTTCTCCTCCCACCATGGCAAGCTCCGTTCGATCTCGCATCACCCACAACAGAGCCGCAACCGTCAGAGACTGTGTGAAAACAGAACGAGAAAAAGGTTGCAACGGAACGGGTCGCGGGTTACCAAAGATGCATGGCACGCTTTCAGGATTACGCCCCGGACCAAGCCTGGTTGTTGCCGCCGCGCATCAGTGATGAGTTAGGCGAAGAGCATCTGGCGTGCTTTCTGCATGAAGCGGTCGAGCGGATGGATCTGAGTCGGTTTGAAGCGGCGTATTCCGACGACGGGCGGCCCGCCTATCCGCCGGAGTTGATGCTGAAGGTTTGGCTTTACGCTTACGCGCTGGGCGTGACGTCGACGCGCAAACTTGAGCAACGCATCCGCGAAGACCTCGGCTTCCGTTTTCTCGCGGGAAGTCTGAAGCCCGACCACTGGACCCTCAACGAGTTCCGCCGCCGCCACGGTCGCGCGCTCAACGATGTTTTTACGCAAGTGGTCGAGACCGCGAGAGGCCTTGGTCTGGGACGGCTGGGGCGGGTCGCGATCGACTCGACGCGCATCGAAGCCGAGGCTTCGCCGGACCGCAGCGACACCGTCGAGCAACTACGTCGCGAGCGGGCTCGCATTCGGCAACGAATCAGGCGTTGGCAACAACAATGCGATCGCGATGAAGAGCCCACCGGTGGCACGGCGGCTCCTGCGGATTGGCGACGGCGACTCAAGGAGATACCGCAGCAGTTGAAACAGCTCCGCAAGTCGGGACAGAAGCGCAGTTCGCGCCGTGATCCCGATAGTCGTTATCTGCGTCGGCGCGGCGGCTTCTGTTTGGGATACAGCGGCGAGATCGCGGTCTCCGACGATCACTTCATCGTGGCGCAACGGGTGCACCAGGCGGCGAACGATAACCGGTCGTTGGCGGCCATGACCGCAGCGGTGCGACAGGAGTGCGGGGAGTATCCGACAGCGGTGTTGGCCGACTGCGGTTACCACACGACCGAAGAGATTGCGGCGGTGGAAGGACAAGGCGTCGAGACTTATGTTCCCGACAAGTGCTTGGCGAGAGAGTTGGCGAACGGCAAGCCAGCCGGGCCGATGAGTAAGCGGCAACAGCGCCGCAGTCCGGGGCTACACGAACGACGCAAACGGCTGCGTGGACCAACCGGACGCACCGCGATGTCGCGTCGCAAGGCGTTAGTCGAGTCGGTGTTTGGAGTCTTGAAACAGCAACGCGGCATGCGCCGGTTTCGGCGGCGCGGCCTCGCGGCGGTGAGCGTCGAATGGACTCTCGCCACCACAGCTTACAACCTGACCCGCCTTTATAACCGCCGCCAAGCGGCGACGAGTTAACTCCGGGGCTGTCGCCCCGGTTTCTTGCACCGCTTTTCCCACTGGCCATCCCGCTCTTCCCACTTTTCCCTTGATGCCTTCCCCTCTACCTCACTTCGCGGATGAGTTTTCACACAGACTCTCACGGTTGCGGCTCTGTTCCACTTTTTTCAACTTTCTTCACCTCACTAAATCAACGACTTAGCCCCACTACACCCTCGAATCCGAGCGAAATACTTGACACCGTTTGCTACACCTAGGATCAGAAGCACGCTAGATTTTTGTGAGGTTAGCTAGCGTCCCCAGGCGTCGGGAAACAAACCTTCGGTGAGTTGGCCTACCAAAATGCCAACAGCGTAACGAGGGAGCAGTTCCTCAGGGTGAACGACCGGTCTGATAGGTAACACTCTAAACCGGACGGATGGGTAACAGTATAGGCGGTGGTCAGTGGCCCCCGCGGGGGCCACTGACTGCCGAGCCGAGCGGCCACAGTACGCGGTTGGCGGCGTCGAACAAGGCGAGTTCCACCGGACCGAACCAGATCTGCCAAATGGCTTCGTCCACTTCGACTAGCCCGACCAACTCGCGAGCCAACGCTTCACTCAGGAAGTACTTCTCGCCGAGGAACTTGATGCGTCCGTCGTGGCGCACTCGTCGGCGCTCCCAGTGCCCCGGGTAATCCAGATCAGCAAGCTCGCTGGGATAGGCGCGTGTTGCTGGTGCATAGAACGCCGCCGGGGGCCGCTGTCTCAACGCTTCATGCGGACGTTCTTGGTTGTATTCATGACGAAAGAGGTCGAAGCGGCGCTGCTGTCGGCGACGATCGCCAGCCGGAGGTCTCACTGTCTCGGCTTTGAGCGTGCGGTGTAGCCGCTCGTGGCGACCGTTCTGCTGCGGCTTGCCCGGCTCGATGCGCTCCACCGCAATGCCCAGCTTCAGCCACCAGACGTTCAACCGGCTCAAGCGTCCGGTGCCGATGGAGGCGAACGGCGAACCGTTGTCTGAGCGTATCCTTCGTGGCAGCCCGCGCTCCAGAAACAACCGCTCCAAGCCTCGGCGGGCCTCGGCGTAGGATGTGCCCACGTGTGCGGTGCAGTTGAGCAGGAAACGACTATATCCGTCGACGACCGTTAGCGGATAACACAGCACGCCGTCGCCGGTGCGAAACTGCCCCTTGTAGTCGATCGTCCAGAGGTCGTTGGGCGCTTCGGGTTCGCGCAACGGACTGGGTGCCGCTTCGGCCAGTCGCCGCATCCGCTTGCGCCCGCGAACGAGTCCGGCTCGCTTCAGCGCGTCGCCGATCGTCGACGCCGCTGGCCAGCTTGTCTGTGACTCTTTCGACTCCAGCCAGGCCCTGAGCTTCTTCGGCCCCCAACTCGGATGCTGCCGACGCGCTTCTATCACTCGTCGCTCGACCGACTCGGGTATCCGACCGGGCTGACGGTGTGCCGCGTGCGAGCGGTCTTCCAGCTCTGGCCAACCGCCTTGACGGAAGCGTTCTAACCACTTGTATCCGGTCCTGCGGCTGATCCCGTAGAGTCGACACAGCGCCGCCACGTTCGTCGCCGCCCCCGCTCGCAGCCAGTCTTCAATGAATCTCTTGCGTTCTTCCATCGGATAGGTCTCCTTCCATGGCATCTCGCCATGGTGTTACCTATCCGCCCGGTCTAACCTGTTACCCTTCCGCCCGGTCTGTACAAGGGCCGGCCCAATACTTCGGTGCTTCCCCGCTTAGTTGGGTTTCACAATCCGCCGTCTGGTGGTCTCGCGGTACCGCAGGGCCATCAGGCGGCGGACTAACTCATCGCCGCTCCACAAAAGTGGACATGCCAGCAACAGAGCCGCGACCGTGAGGGAGCGATTTCTTCCACTCTCCGCCCCATCCAATCTCAGGCCGGAGGTCCATCTCTGTCCTAGCAACGCACCCCGAATAGCCACGGGACAATCCCGCACTAGCGGCCGCGAAGCGGACTGGCCCCACGCTAGTGGGCGCGCTAGCGGTGGACAATAGGCGACATGGAACGTGTCTGTTTTTTGATCCGCGTTAAGCCCGAGTGCCTCGAAGAGTACAAGCAACGCCACAAGGAAGTCTGGCCTGAGATGTTGGAAGCACTTCGCGAAACTGGCTGGCATAACTACTCGCTGTTTCTCCGCGACGACGGCCTGATGGTCGGCTACCTCGAAACGCCCGACCTCGCAGCAGACCGCGCTGGCATGGCTTCGCGCAGAGTCAATGACCTCTGGCAGGCGGAGATGGCTCCCTACTTTGCCGAACTGGATGGCGAGAAGCGTCCCGACGAATCGTTTCTCCAACTCGAAGAAGTCTTTCACCTGGACTGAGGGCGACTAGAATGTGCTCTGTATGTCAGAAGTGAAAAGCCTCTCGCATCTCCGCGCGGGAATTATCGGCACGGGCTTTATCGGCCCCGTACATATCGAGGCGCTCAAGAGGGTCGGCGTTCAAGTGACCGCCGTCTGCGGATCAACGGCTGGAGCCACGGCGACCGCCGAGAAGTGGGGGATTCCCGAAGTCCATGGCGACTACGATTACCGTGCAATGTGCGCGTCGCCAAACGTCGACGTCGTTCACATCACATCGCCTAACAAGTTTCACGTCGAGCAGTCGCTAGCGGCGCTCTCCGCCGGGAAACATGTCGTTTGCGAGAAGCCACTCGGCATGACGACGGCAGAGACGGCTCCGCTTGTCGCTGCGGCCGCCGCGTCCGATCGTGTGTTCGCCGTCAACTACATGTGTCGCTTCTTCCCCGGCGTGCTGCAGATGCGAGAGCTGGTGCAATCGGGAAAGCTCGGCAAGATCATCCATGTTCAGGGGCACTTCTTCCAGGACTGGCTACTCAGGGAGACCGACTTCAACTGGCGCCTGCTGGCCGACGAGGGTGGCAAACTCCGCGCCGTCGGAGATATCGGGACACATTGGATCGACGCTGTGTCGTTCATCCTCGGCGCGCGCGCGAAATCCGTGTTCGCCACGCTCGAGACGTTCCACAAGACGCGTCTGAGGCCTAGCGGGCCAGTTCAGACATTTACTGAGGTCGACCCTTTAGAGATGACCCGCTACGTCGTCAACACGGAAGACTTTGCCAGTCTATTGTTTCGCTTCAGCAATGGTGTCCATGCCAACGCTGCTGTTTCGCAAGTAGCCGCTGGCATCAAGTGCAGCTTGTATGTCGGCATTTACGGTACCGAACGCAGCGTTCGGTGGGACTTGGAGCAACCAAACGAGATCATCCTTGGGAGGCGCGACGAGCCCAATCAGATATTGCAGCGCGGCTCCGCAGGCTTCCTCGATGACGTCTCTCACTTCACGGACTATCCTGCTGGGCATCCGGAAGGCTTCCCCGACTCGCATAAGATGCACTGCCGAGCTGTGTATGAACACATCGCCAGTGGCAAGGCGACCACCATCCTCTTCGCGACCGCCGATGACGGCCATCACGAAATGGAGCTGTGCGAAGCAATACTCAACAGCGCGGAGCAAGGCACGTGGGTCACGGTCGGCTGTTAACGCCGTTGTGGACGAGGCCAGGCGTGTCAGCCGTAAGTTCTAGCTCATCTGGGCGAACACTCGCCGTATCGCACGCAGGGTTTGCTCGACGTCCGTTTCGGTGTGCACCACGGACAGATACATGCGTCCCTCGGGCAGCAACAATACTCCCTCGTCGAGCATGAGCCGCAAGTAGCGATCGCGCAAATCAAGTCGGTCGTCGAGCATGTCGCGATAGTTGTCGATGCGGTCTCGGTCTGTAAAGTGGACCCAGAAGCAGGCGCCGTGCCCAGTCACCAGAACCGACTGCCCAGCTGCGGCCGCTGCCTCACGAATGCCCTGCTTCAGGAGTTCGCCCATCCTCTCTGCATGCTTGAGTGGAGCCCCGTCGTCCTGGCTGAGTACGCGAAGTGTTGCGTCCGAGCAGGCGAGCGCGACCGGATTCCCGTTGAACGAGCCGCCGAACGCGACGCCGTTACCAATCATCTCCATTAGGTCTCGGCGACCGCCAAGGGCGCTGAGGGTCGCGCCACCGCCAATCGCTTTGCCAAAAGTTGCCAGATCGGGCGTGACATCCAAGAGTTTTTGCGCGCCGCCGAGACCGACTCGGAAGCCTGTAATGACCTCGTCAAAGACCAGCAACGCGCCATGACGTCTGGTGATCTCGCGTAGTCCTTCTAGGTAGCCGTCCGCCGGGAAGATGCCTCCGCTGTTGCAGAGAATCGGCTCGGTGATCACGGCCGCAATCTCTTCTCCATGCTTCTCGAATAGCGATTCGACAGCCGCTAGATCGTTCCAACTCGCGATCAACAGATTGTCGGCTTCGTTCTCCGGCTGCCCGGCGGAATCAGCAACCGCGTGGGGACTGCCAGCAGGGCCAAGCTGATCGGCGGTCGCTCGGTAGCTCCACAGCATCGAATCGAACCAGCCGTGGTAGTGACCCTCAAATCGAAGTATGAGTCTGCGCTTGGTAGCCGCACGGGCCAGCCGACAAGTGACGTGAACGGCCTCACTGCCACTTGAGGTAAAGATCAGCCGCTCGACGCACGGAACGAGCGCCTGAATTTTCTCCGCAACCTCAATCTCTAGGTAGTGCTGTGCCCCGTAGTTGTGCGGTCGAACCGCTTGTCGCTGCATGGCCGTGACTAGGTCAGGGTGTCTGTGCCCCAGAATTAGCGGCCCCCACGCCAGCGTGTAGTCGATGTACTCGTTGCCGTCGACGTCAGTCAGCCGAGAGCCTTGCGCATCCTCGAAATAGAGAGGCACCGGCAGCTTGGCTCGAAATGGGCTGCTGACTCCGCCCACCAATGACTGGCGCGCCCGGGCAAGTAGCTCTCTCGAAGCCTGATACCTATCTTCCAAATCCGCCTCCTCTGGCACCGAACTCTATCAGACTACGCCACACTCCGGCCCGCGGTAGTCCAGCCTGCCCTTCGCGATACGATAAAGCAATAGAGCATGTGGAAATTCGTCTCGATTACTGTCGCCGTCCTGGCACTCGGTTGCAGCCTCGCGCCCTCTCCTGAACCGGAGCCCGAGCCTAATTGGCAGCGCTACGAACTGCGCGGCGAGGTGCTGCAACTCCGTACCGGCGACGTGCAAGCTGCCGTCATCAAGCACGGAGAGATCGTCGACTTCATGGACGCCATGACGATGACGTTCCCTGTCCGTGACGACATCGAATTCGCGAAGCTAAGCAAGGGCATCTACATCACCGCGACGGTCATGGCCAACGGCTACAGCGAGGTCTACATCGAAGACATCGAGATCATTGAAGCCCCCGCCGAAGAGGGCGCGAGTGAAGAGCAGTGAGTTGGGACCACCCAGAGATCCTTGACGCTATTGCCCGCGCATTGGCAGAAGACATCGGCGAGGGTGACGCCACAACCGAAGCTTGCATCCCAGCCGATGCCGAGGCGTCTGGCCACTTCATAACGCGCGAGCCACTCGTGTTGGCAGGCACTCCGCTGTTGCCACTGATTTATGCCGAGGAAGAGCTAGAGATTCTGTACTCCGACGGAACCGCACTCGACGCCGAAGTTGTTTTTGCCCGCGTGCGCGGCTCGGCGCGCGAGTTGCTGACACTCGAGCGCACGGCGCTGAACTTCATCCAACGGACCTGCGGCATTGCCACTCAATCACGGCGATTCGCCGAAGCCGTCGAAGGAACCAACTGCAAGGTACTCGACACCCGTAAGACCACGCCAGGACTGCGACGTCTTGAAAAGCTCGCGGTCTTAGCAGGCGGATGCATGAACCATCGCGTCGGCCTTTTCGATGCGATTCTCATCAAGAACAACCACATCACCGCCGCGGGCGGAGTCGAACAGGCGCTCAAGCGCTGCGAGGCGAGTGGCTTGCCTGTCGAGATCGAAGTGCGCAGCTTTGATGAGTTGGAAGCCGCACTAGCGGCAGGTGCGAAGAGCCTGCTGCTCGACAATTTCACACCCGAACAAGCACGCGAGGCCGTCGACCGCGTCGCCGGTCGAGCCACGACAGAGATTTCCGGCAACATCACACTGGATTACATCCGCAGCTACGCCGGGGCTGGCGCGGACTTCATCTCAAGCGGCGCGTTAACTCACTCCGTGCGAGCGATGGATATCAGTTTTCGGATTGAGCCGAGTCAGATGGAGTAAACAGAATCCCGAGGCGGAAGGCCTGCCCCAAGAAGTTGCAGTGCACCACGCGTCCACGCTTCTCAATTTCGACTTCCGTATCAGCCCAGGCGAGCTGGCCCTTCACGACGATTGACATGCCGACCGGTAGCGGCGAGTGCATGGTTAGGCCCACTCCGTGCTCGGTATAGTCGACTAGCCCAGCACTCATATCGCGTCCGGCGTACTGCACGATCATCCCCGGCGAGGTGAACTCGGTCCGCCGCGCGGCCTGTCGTCGCTCAGGCTCATACCCAGCCGTCGGCTCTTCTTCGGGGGCCGGGGCGAAGAGATCGTCTGGCATGGCAGCGGGTTCGGCGATGAGATCGCCGAAGCCATTGGGGTCCGGCTCGATGGTGGGTTCTTCAGCGGCCGGTGAGATCTCTACTGGCGGTTCCTCTTCGGCTGCCAGTGTTTCAAGCTCCGGCTCGGATTCCAACACTGGCTCCAACTCGACGTCTGCCACCTCGTCAACGACCGTCGGTCGATCCATGATCAGGTTGCAGTTGAGAAACTCGTCTCCCGAGACCGAATCGTACGCGAGCGTCACTTCGACGCACGCTAAATCGACACCGTAACTGCCCGACAGCCACGACGCCGTACCGACAAGATCCTGCGAGAACTCCTCTGCAATCAAGATCACACGCTGACACTTATTGAGGTCGTGGTAGCTCTGCGCCAAATATACGCGCAGTTCTTGGCTCTTCGTAGGACCAATGCGACGGAGAAATTCGTCTGAGTTCCATGCCGCCACACGACTCGCCGAATTCATCGCCCGCGTCAGCGGCGCCTTGGTATCGGCGGGGGCGATGATCACCACAACCGCCGTGCCGTCGCTGTCGACGGCCAGGGCATCGACGTAGGAGTCAGCGTCATCAGCGGCTCTCAATCCATTGGCAACCACCAAGAGAGACTCGTCGATCTCACCAAAAAACTCGTCAGGACTGTTGGCGATGAAGTCGCCAAGCTCGTAGAACTCTTCGAGCGGCCTCGTCTTCAGGTTGGCGAACGACACCAACCGCTTGCCGATTCGTTCAATCCTAAGCATGATCCCCTCTCGCAGCGTGGCCTAGCCGCTTAGCAATGTGCTGCATGTGCGCTGCTTTACCGACGACGTTCTTGGGGGCAACAAGGGCTGCCGCCACCCTCGCCGAGCCAGCCGCCAACTTTCGCATCGCTCGACTCGCCTGACTCGCTGTTACCCGCCCCGGCGCGAAGACAGGGAATACCACATCCGCTGCACGCGAAACGGCCAGGCGGTCGAACCCGCTCACTCGCGGATTTGGAAAGACAACAATAATGTTCTCAAACGAACCGCTCAGATCCGTCAGCGTGCGGCAGAACGCGTCCTGTTTGCTCAAGAATCGTCGGAGACTGGGGTTACGCCCCGCTGGCAACACTTTTAGATTGGCATAAAGTGTGTCGTGGACGAAGTGATCCCATCTCGGCTCGCTTGCCGCCATCGCCTCGGCCAATCCAAGACGCCTGGTATGGAAGAGTCTGGCCAACTGCGGCGCGTCAAAACTCGCCTCGACTATCAGAACTGGCGACGATGATCGCGCAACCATCCACTGCCCTATCGCCGCCGCACTCTCTGCCGCACTCCGCATCCGACCCAACGGACACAGACCGAGGCGGGCACCCTCCGGTATCGAATCCAGTCCAAGCATCTGGCCGAGTTCCAAGCGCCAGTCGTCCTGGACGATTTCTGCTGGCCGGTCTTCTTCCAGTTCAGCAACAGCTACCGCTGTCTCAGTCTCTACGGCCGGTAGCGAGTCCTCAGTCGCGCTCGGTTCCGTAGTTTCAACAGCAACAGGAGGAGTTGCCGTCTCCGGTACAGCCACAGGGGGAAACGCTGTAACTTCCACAGGAGCGGAGTCGGCACCAAAAAGCTCCTTGTCGAGCTTTGCCTTTTCTAGGATACGAAAGTAGCGTCCCATCTCGACTATTCCCGCGCCCCTTCGGCGTGTCCGATTGCGTGAGCCTCTCCCGTCTCTCGTACGGGCATCACACGCGGTGGCTCTGCTGGCCGCTGGACGACAGATTCTTCCCGCGGCAGATCGCTAGCGGCTTCTCGCACTGTCTCCGCGGTGACCATATCGATGTCGTCAGCCCACGCTAACGTCAGAGCCGCATGGCAGATGTGGTTGAGCCAACGCGGGACACCACCCGAGACCTCGGTTGCTATTGCAACCGCCTCGGGAAGAAAAAGCTCTTGGCTCCTACCAACAACCGCCAATCGATGGCGTATGTAGTGGCCAACTTCTTCTTCGTTCAGCGGCTGGACGCGCGCGACCACACTCACACGCTGGCGCAGAGCCTCGTGGCGAGGATCGGCCAGTCGGTTTTCCAACTCCGGCTGACCGGCGATAACGATCTCCAACAGGTTCAAGTTCGTGGAATGCAGGTTGCTCAGCAAGCGGATCTGTTCCAACGCTTCATCGGAGAGAGACTGTCCTTCATCAAACAGCAGCAACAAGCGGTAGCCGCGACGTTTGAGCTCGGAGAGACGCTGCTGCAATCGAGTCATCTGCTCGAACTCGCTGGCCCCCGAAGCTCCCAGCCCAACGCGCTTCATGACCTCTTGCATCAGGTCTTGCCGCGTCTGGTAAGGGTGCGGAAAGAATGCGGCAGCAGCTCGGCCTTTGAGACGACCCATCAAATAGCGCAGCAGTGTGGTCTTGCCCATGCCTGCCGGAGCGGTTAGAGCACCGATGCCGCGACTCTCAAGCACGCTCAAGTAGATGGCCGATAAAGCGTCCTTGTGACCCTGGCCAAAGAAAAGGAATTCAGGATCCGCAGTGATGCGGAACGGATCGGCCTGAAGTCCGAAGCGCTCAGTGAACATCTGAGTTCGCTCCTTTCTCGATCACGATTAGCGGGACAGTCATCACGTTGACCGCGTCGTCGACGCTCTCAAGCGGGCGCAGCCAAGCGCCTAGCGTCACCAGCACCCCAATGCCAATCGCGGATGCGGCTAAGGCCATGGTTAGGTACTCGGCAGCCATTCCGCCGACCGACTCACCCGCTGGTGCCATGAGGCAATAGACGGCGACCGCGATCAACAACACGCCACAGGACAAAGCGGGAATCTTACGGTTCGCGAAGAACGCCAGCAGTCGGATCAGAGGATTGCCGTCGCGAAGAACGCCAGCAGTCGGATCAGAGGATTGCCGTGAGCCTCTCGAAACAGATCGTCGCCGTATGTGGCAGTAAGAATGTCTAGACGCCACTCCTGCTCCAACTCGGCATCCTGCCGTGGTCGGACCGTCGATTCAGAGCGCGGCGCAGCAGTGCGCGACCAAGAATTCTCTTTCGACCCTGGTGTCATTGCGTCAGCCCCTCCTCGTAAGGAGTCGCTCGACTACACAAAGACTCGATACGTTCGATCGTCAACTCTGGCTCCACTTGCTGCGAGAGATAGTCACACGCACCCCGTCGGTAGGCCTCGGCGATCTCGCCCTGAGATAGCCGTCCGTTCACCAACACGACCAGAAGCTGCGGATAGAGCCTCGACACAAGAGATAGCGTCATCAATCCGCTCTCCGGCGCGGTTCCACAATCGAGAGCGAGCACCGAGACGGTCGAGAGCACCGTGCTCTGCACGAGGTCGCTTGGGTTTTCTACCAACGTCACCTGGTGCCTCCGCTTCAAGCGTTGAACGACGGTCCAATCGTCGGAAATCTGGCCCGCCACGCACAGGTGCCCAGGCTGGGGCTGCGTCGCGACTCGCGTCTCAGTCCACAGGGAGTCAAACGACGGCCTCATGCGCGAGAGATAAGCAACTGGAAGGCCCTTTACCTACTACGCATAAGGTGAATCCCTTAATCCATTCTATCGACGGATGTTACGCGGTCAAGTGCGGAACTCGCCTAGTGCTTGCTTACGCCGCAAGTCTTACGGTGCCTGCAGGCTACCCTGCGGCGGACATCTGATTCTGCGGCAGGAAAGATTTATCAATATATGAGCATGAAACGCTAAGATTTTCTTCGTTTGACTTCTCGCCATGATGTGATATAACTGTATTGATCCTGCTGCAGGACGCAGACTTGCGTTCTGGTGACCGCAAGAAGGGCTCTCGAAGCTCTCAATGGTAGTCAGCGGGTTCGCTTTTCGTTTAGATAAGACAGGGGCGCCGCGCGACGTGCGAAGGCGTCCATCAACTCGGAGGAAGAGATCCGTTATGGCATTGCGACCGTTGCACAATCGCATCATCGTAGAGCGATCCACAGAAGACGAGCAGAAGCAAGGCTCGATCATAATTCCTGACTCGGCAAAGGAGAAGCCGCAGCAGGCCACGGTAATTTCCGTGGGGCCAGGAAAAATCAATAAGGACGGCAAGCGTATTGCATTAGATGTCGAAGCGGGCGATGTTGTCCTGATCGGCAAATACGCGGGGAACGAAGTAACTGTTGACGGCTCCGACTACGTCATCCTCACCGAGGACGAAGTCTTGGCAGTTGTAGGGTCCTAGGAGTCGGATCAACGAAGATCTGAAGGGAGAATTCTCATGGCAGGAAAACGAATTATCTACGGTGAAGATTCGCGTCAAGCGATTCTGGCTGGCGTCAACAAGTTGGCGAACACGGTAAAGGTGACGTTGGGACCCAAGGGTCGCAATGTTGTCCTCGAAAAGAAATTTGGCGGGCCGACCGTGACCAAAGACGGTGTGACCGTTGCGAAGGAGATTGAACTCGAAGACAAAGTCGAGAACCTCGGAGCGCAGATGGTCCGCGAGGTTGCTTCAAAGACCTCCGACGTAGCTGGTGACGGCACGACGACGGCGACCGTTCTCGCACAGGCGATCTACGGCGCAGGCGTCAAGAGCGTCGCGGCGGGTTCGAACCCGATGGCGATCAAGCGCGGCATCGACAAGGCTGTTACCGCGGTTGTGGCCCAGATCCACGAAATCGCTCGCCCGGTCGAGGGCGACGCAGTCGCTCAGGTTGCTGGCATCTCGGCCAACAACGATGCGTCGATTGGCGGCATCATTGCAGACGCGATGGAGAAGGTCGGCAAAGACGGCGTGATCACCGTCGAAGAAGGCAAGGGCATGGACACCGAGTTGGATGTCGTCGAAGGCATGCAGTTCGATCGCGGCTACCTCTCGCCCTACTTCGTGACCAACCCGGACTCGATGGAGTGCGTTCTCGAGAACCCCTTAATCCTCATCCATGAGAAGAAAGTGAGTTCGATGAAAGACCTGCTTCCGGTTTTGGAGCAAGTCTCTCAGCAGGGTCGTCCGCTACTGATCATCGCGGAAGACGTCGACGGCGAAGCGCTGGCGACGTTGGTAGTGAACAAGCTGCGTGGCACGCTGAACATTGCCGCTGTTAAGGCACCGGGCTTTGGTGATCGTCGGAAGGCGATGCTCGAAGACATCGCGATCCTCACCGGCGGCAAGTCGATCATGGAAGAGACTGGCATCAAGCTCGAAGGCGTCACGCTAGAGGATCTTGGTACTGCTGGTCGCATCGTCATCGACAAGGACAACACCACCATCGTCGAAGGTGCTGGCGAGTCCGAAGCGATCAAGGGTCGCGTGAAGCAATTGCGTACGCAGGTCGAAGACACCACTTCGGACTATGACCGCGAGAAGCTGCAAGAGCGCTTGGCTAAGTTGGTTGGCGGCGTCGCGGTGATCAAAGTCGGTGCGGCAACTGAAACCGAGATGAAAGAGAAGAAGGCTCGCGTCGAGGACGCCATGCACGCCACGCGTGCGGCCGTCGAAGAGGGCATCGTCCCGGGTGGCGGAACCGTTCTGCTTCGTGCTTCTTCGGTACTGGACGACCTCGACCTAGAGGACCACGACGAGCAGGTTGGCGTGAACATCGTCAAGAAATCGCTCGAGGCTCCTCTGCGTTGGATCGCCCAAAACGCTGGCCAAGAAGGCGCCATTGTGGTCGAAAAGGTTCGCGCACAGAAGGGCGCCGACGACGGCTTCAACGCGGAGACAGAGGTCTACGAAGATCTCGTAGCGGCTGGTGTCATTGACCCAGCCAAAGTCACACGCACCGCACTCCAGAACGCTGCTTCAATCGCCAGCTTGATGCTGACCACCGAAGCAACCGTCCACGAGGTCGAGGACGACGCGCCTCCCGCTCCTCCCGCCGGTGGCGGCGGAATGGGTGGCATGGGCGGCGGAATGGGCTTCTAAGAAGCTTTCCAGCTCAGGCACTTACTACGAACGGGGTCGGCTTTCGCCGACCCCGTTTTCTTTGGGCCGCCATCGTTCTAAACGATACAAGAACCGCAGCGACGACGAGCCGTATAGCGGTACAATCCTCGCATCATTGTTATCGGCTCCACTATCAGCCACTACCGTGTCGTCGCCAAGCTCGGCGAGGGCGGCATGGGTGTCGTCTATAAGGCTGAGGACACGACACTCGACCGCACCGTAGCGCTCAAATTCCTCGCGCAGCATCTGCTTGACGACGAAGAGGCCAAGAAGCGCTTCCTTCGCGAGGCCAAGGCCGCTGCGGCGCTGGACCACGCCAACATCTGCACCGTTCACGAGATCGCTGAAGTCGATGGCAAGACGTTCTTGGCGATGGCGTTTCTCAAGGGAGAGACGCTCGAAGAGCGCATCGCCCAGGGACCGCTCTCACTCAAGGACGCCCTCGATATTGCTCGCCAAGTCGCTGATGGATTAGAAGCGGCGCACGAAGCTGCCATCGTCCATCGCGACATCAAGCCCGCCAATATTATGGTCGACCCCAAGGGCCGCGCCACCATCATGGATTTTGGATTGGCACGGCTCACTGAAGCCTCGCGCCTCACCAAGCTTGACACCGCCATGGGGACGGTCGCCTATATGTCTCCTGAGCAGGCACAAGGTATGACGGTTGATAGTCGCTCGGACCTCTGGTCGCTCGGCTGTGTGCTGTACGAGATGGTGTCGGGGCAGCGGCCTTTCCAAGGCGTGTACGACCAGGCGTTGCTCTATGAAATCGTCCACGAAGAGCCCGCGGCGCTAACCGGGCTCCGCACCGGCGTGCCGGTTGAGTTGGAGCTGCTCGGCTCGAAGTGTTTGGCTAAGGACCGGGAAGATCGCTTTCAGTCGGCCAGAGAGATCATGGTCGACCTGAGAACTCTCAGCGAGAAGCTCAAGTCCGGGCATTCAACGGTTCTGCGAACCACGAATGCTGAGCCGACGCCCCCTTCAACGCCAGAAGCGGACCGGCCAATAAAGCCTGCAAGGGCGTGGCTGTGGCCTGCTGTAGCGGGGACGCTCGCGATCATTGCGGTCGTCCTAGCGTTTTTCGTTCTTCGCCCGGAACCGGTAACGACACCGGTTCGCTTTACCATCTCGCTTCCGCAAGGGCAGGAGTTAACCAGCCGGCCAGCCATCTCCAGGGATGGCCAGATCATTGCTTTCACAGCAGAACTGGGGTCCGAGGCGCAGCTCTATTTGCGTCATCTGGATTCTTTTGAAGCGCGCACGCTGGCGGGTTCGAGCGGTGCCGAGCAACCGTTCTTTTCGCCCGATGGGAGATGGGTCGGATTCTTTGCGCAAGGAAGACTTAAGAAGGTAGAGGTCACCGGAGGCTCACCCATCGACTTGGCCGAAGCCTCTCATCCCCTCGGAGGAACCTGGACCGAGGACGACACGATCATTTACACTGCGTCGCTCGGTTCAGGACTTCTGCGGGTGCCTGCCAGTGGCGGGGAGCCGGAACCGTTGACCCAGCCCGACGGCGCGGCCGAGGGATACGCGCACGTTTATCCCCAGGCGCTTCCTGGAGGGCGGAATGTTTTATTCGGGATATGGGGGCGGGAGCAGGGCAGCGCAGTGAACGACCGGTCTGATAGGTAACACTCTAAACCGGACGGATGGGTAACAGTATAGGCGGTGGTCAGTGGCCCCCGCGGGGGCCACTGACTGCCGAGCCGAGCGGCCACAGTACGCGGTTGGCGGCGTCGAACAAGGCGAGTTCCACCGGACCGAACCAGATCTGCCAAATGGCTTCGTCCACTTCGACTAGCCCGACCAACTCGCGAGCCAACGCTTCACTCAGGAAGTACTTCTCGCCGAGGAACTTGATGCGTCCGTCGTGGCGCACTCGTCGGCGCTCCCAGTGCCCCGGGTAATCCAGATCAGCAAGCTCGCTGGGATAGGCGCGTGTTGCTGGTGCATAGAACGCCGCCGGGGGCCGCTGTCTCAACGCTTCATGCGGACGTTCTTGGTTGTATTCATGACGAAAGAGGTCGAAGCGGCGCTGCTGTCGGCGACGATCGCCAGCCGGAGGTCTCACTGTCTCGGCTTTGAGCGTGCGGTGTAGCCGCTCGTGGCGACCGTTCTGCTGCGGCTTGCCCGGCTCGATGCGCTCCACCGCAATGCCCAGCTTCAGCCACCAGACGTTCAACCGGCTCAAGCGTCCGGTGCCGATGGAGGCGAACGGCGAACCGTTGTCTGAGCGTATCCTTCGTGGCAGCCCGCGCTCCAGAAACAACCGCTCCAAGCCTCGGCGGGCCTCGGCGTAGGATGTGCCCACGTGTGCGGTGCAGTTGAGCAGGAAACGACTATATCCGTCGACGACCGTTAGCGGATAACACAGCACGCCGTCGCCGGTGCGAAACTGCCCCTTGTAGTCGATCGTCCAGAGGTCGTTGGGCGCTTCGGGTTCGCGCAACGGACTGGGTGCCGCTTCGGCCAGTCGCCGCATCCGCTTGCGCCCGCGAACGAGTCCGGCTCGCTTCAGCGCGTCGCCGATCGTCGACGCCGCTGGCCAGCTTGTCTGTGACTCTTTCGACTCCAGCCAGGCCCTGAGCTTCTTCGGCCCCCAACTCGGATGCTGCCGACGCGCTTCTATCACTCGTCGCTCGACCGACTCGGGTATCCGACCGGGCTGACGGTGTGCCGCGTGCGAGCGGTCTTCCAGCTCTGGCCAACCGCCTTGACGGAAGCGTTCTAACCACTTGTATCCGGTCCTGCGGCTGATCCCGTAGAGTCGACACAGCGCCGCCACGTTCGTCGCCGCCCCCGCTCGCAGCCAGTCTTCAATGAATCTCTTGCGTTCTTCCATCGGATAGGTCTCCTTCCATGGCATCTCGCCATGGTGTTACCTATCCGCCCGGTCTAACCTGTTACCCTTCCGCCCGGTCTGTACACCCGCCCTCCCCTCGACAAAATTAAGTGCCTTGTTGCCGCTCTCTTGCTCGACCTAGCTCTTGAAGTTTCATGCGTTCCACGCATTCAGGACCCTTCACTCGTCGGATCCGACTCGCTCAGCGGTCTATCTGGGTGCCGAAACCGATACCATCCGGTTACTGGACTCGAAGTTACGCCGAAACCAGGTGCGTGGGAAGTGATCAAGGGTTAGTAACATTCGTCTGGGGGTGATGAGTCGCTGTATCATGCTGAAAATACGAGAGATGTTCCTGGACGGACGCCGCCTGCCAAGCACCACTCGCTTGGTTTTCTTGCAAGCTGACATTAGCCCACGTATTCTGGCCTGGTCGCACCACACACTTACAGCAGCAAATTGTCCCGATACTGAGGAATCTTCGGAATCTCGATCTACAAGGGAACCCGCGTGTACTCGCCAACAGCGTGATCCCGATCACCACCTGGGGCTTCACGATCTGGTGTCTTGCGCTGAGGTTCTTGAGATCGTCTAGCATTTGCCGAGAACCCGGGACAGGAAGCTGTGCGGCGATGACTTTTTTACTGGAGTCGTCGCAACTGGGGGCCAGCGACGCGCTGGTGCGGGCGCCTACGCTACTAGTCAACGCCATATGCGGGCTGGCGAAGAGTTCGGCGAAGGCGTTTGCGGCTCGCGCGGTCGCGGAGCCAAGGTCACCGCTGGCGACTGTTCCGATGTTGCTCGCTGAACGAATCGGTGGTCTGAGCAAGCGGCTCACCAAGAATGCGCATGGGAGCCGCGCACGGCTCCCCTCCTTTACCTGACCCTCGATTCCCGCCTGCCGTCTCACGGCAGTCATCCCGCAAGGGCGCCCTTGTGGTTCAAATGCATTACGCGAATGAACTGCTTGGCTCATTGTGTCCTGCGCGGCCGCGGCGCAACATTATTGGTATGAGCGCCTTTAGCGTGCGGCTCTTCGCAGAGCTAAGGTGCGGCGGAATCAGTTGGCTGGTCCGCCTCACAAATAATTAAAGGAGAAAAACAATGTCACGGAATAATCGTTTCACGTTGGCGTGTCTGGCGACCACCGCACTATTCCTTGTCTTGCCGCCGATTGGCGTTGCCGGGGCGAAGGATCAGTCCATGAAGGTGAATAAGACCGACACTGTCACCTACCAGACGGCATACAGAATTGGTGGTTCGCCCCTGCAGCCGGGAGTGTACAAAGTCGAGCATGGTGTTCGCGACTCAGGCGATCACTATTTGTACTTCACGCCAAAGAGTCACTCCGGACAACAGGTGGTGGAACCGGTGCAATGTGAGCTGGAGCCCGCGGGAAAGAGAATCTCGCAAACGCGCACGGACACAATCACGGAGAACGGCGTCCAGGAAATCGTTCGGATAAGAGTTCAGGGAAACAATGCCGCGTTCGTGTTCTAGCTCGCGCCACCGGATAGCTTGGGGAGTGCGTGGTTGGGTGCCGAGGCACAGTCACCGCAAGTGGTACCTGCACTCCCAAAGGCATACTTACTAGGCTGAGACTATACAAATCCGGGCGAGACACAGTGACTTCCACCAGACGGCTGGTGGAAGTCATCCCTTGAGCACGGGCTTGTCGCAATGCTCTTGCGTATCTGACGAGGGAGAAGCGAAGCGCCGACTAGCGCAATTGCGAGGCTGAGTGCCAGTGGAACGAGATCACATCTACATGTTGTAGTAGAAGCGTTCGTGGACAATCTTGCCGTCGCGCCATTCCATCACGGAAACCTGTTCGACGTGAACCTCGTTGTCGTTTACATCGATCCAGTCCATGACGTTCTCGTAGAGCGAGACGCCCTCTCCGATGCCGACCTTGGTCGCCTCGAAACCCTTGAACTGCTTGACCGACGCGACGAATTTCTCCTCGCGTTCGAGATTCGCCTCTAGACCGACGGTTTTCCCGTAAGCTGGCTCCTCCATGACCACATCGTCGGCGTAGAACTCGCGCATGGCGTCCATGATTCGTCCCTCCTTCACGTAGTCGAGGAGTTCGTGGATCCGTACATTGCTATCGGTGCTCATATTTCCCCTTTTTCTCTCTACTCTCGTCTGGATCTCGATGTCATCTAACTCTGCCACGGTATTGGGCTCGCGACCGGTTTCTCTGCCTGGTTGTCAGTCTATCCGAGTAGGAACCGGTTTCTCACGTTCCGGTTCTACTTCGGCTTCGCTTTGCCTTCCCAAATCGCCTCAACAGCCGGTGACCAGGGGCCGACATTCCAGCGTCCGAAGGCGTCCAACGCGGCGTACTTCTCAGGGCCGAAGTAGACCTTGACGTCGACCACGGCGGGTCCCAGATGCCGGTAGGCTGCCTCAAGACATTCATTGAGGGAGTTCAAGTGTGGCTCCGGAGTAAAGCCCGCGCAGCCCATCGAGCGCGCCAGCATGGCGAAGTCCACCGGAGGCACCTCTGCGGCATCAGCGGTGGCGAACTCCTGGTACTGCTGGGCCGATTGCAGAGCCGTGATCGCCCCCATCGCCTGATTATCGAGAACAACGATGGTGCAATTGGAATTGTGTTTGACCATGTCGCGTACCGCCTGGTCTTGCATCAGAAAAGAACCGTCTCCAATGATCGCCGTGGGGTACTTGCCGCCTGGGACGAGCCCCAGTCCGAAGGCGGCGCAGATGCCGAAACCCATGCAGGAGTTCCCAGTCTCGTTGAGCCAAGTCTTGGGCTCTAGGTGGTGGCAAATCTGAAACCCGTGGGCTTGTACGTCTCCGGCGTCGAATATCTTGATTCCTCGATGGCTGTTTACGTAGTCGTCGACTGCCTTGATGACTGCTGGCTGCGTCAACTTGCCGTTGACCACAGGGTGGCTAAAGAACTCGTTGAGATAGCGCTGCCACTTGCGTTTGGCGCGACCGAGTGAGGCCACCCATCGGGGGTCGGGGACCGGTCGTTCGGAAGAAGCACCTCGGCGCAAGGCCGCTAGGATGTCTCTCAGAGCGGCAGAAGCGTCGCCCACAACGGCGAGACCGGAATAGCGCTGCGCGTCAATCTCGTTGAGGTTAATGTTGATAAATGCCTTCGCACGGGAGTAGAGAGTGCCCGAAGAATCTGCCTGGCAGACTCCTCGTCCGCCCGCGTTGATGATCAGGGTGGCGTGCTCCGCCGCGTAGTTGCCCGATATTGAGCCCTTCGACCCGGCTGGCCCCACGTTGAGTTCAAACTCCGACTCGACGACATCCATGGCGACCGGGCCAGTGATAACGGCAGCTCCAATCGCCTGAGCCAGTGCCTTTACGGGGCCGCCGGCGCCAACGCAACCTCCGCCCACCCGGATGGCGATCCGCTTGTGTTGACGGATGAGAGCCGCAGCTTGATGAACCTGTTGCCGACTCGGACGCACGCCGCCGGCGACCGGCTCTACACGACGCTGCAACATGTCTGCGTTGTAGTCGTGGAGTGCTCCCTGGATGTTCATGGGCAGAAAGACGTTGACCGGCCCGGCAGATCCTGCCTCGCGCGTTTTGGCCAGCGCCTCGGGAAGGATCGTGTAGACGTTGCGGGGATCGATGATTGTATAGGCCTGCTTGGCGACCGCCTGTGCCACCTTGACGAAGCCGAACTGGCCGTCGCGCATGACCTGCTGCATGTTGGGGCCCTCGTAGGCGGTCGTCTTGTCGCCAGCGAGCACCAGATAACCGTAGCCGTCGCTCATTGCGGTCGCCTGGCCAATCAATGTGTTGAACCAACCGGGGCCGATCGACGTGAACACCACTGCCTCGAGGCCGTACGCCCACTTCAGGGCGGTCGCAGCGTGCGCGGCGACGGCTTCATGTTGGACGTCTACGACGCGGAGATTCCCCTGACCGTGGTGCGGCGCCAGGGCTTCGAGTAGAGGCGTGTTACCGTGGCCTCCGACCCCAAAGACATAGCGGATCTGGTTCTCAACGAGAAACACAGCTAGCGCTTCAACGAGCGACATCTTCTTGAATCGCGGCATGGAACTGCTACAGATGCTACAGGACTTGAGACCAGTGCGGGTATTGTGCGGCTGTTGGTGACGAGTTTGTTCGGCGCAAGGCTGATGCTAAAACACTACGGGACCTACTCAGTCGGCGTGATAACCGCGCCACATCCACACCAGCGTATCCGCCAGCGTATTTTGGTATACCCTGCGATCGGTGTGGCCAGACTCTAGCGTGTAAAGGTAGCGATAGTCGTAGCCCTTGGCTTCCAGTACCTCCGCAGTCCGCTCATTAGCCATCACCCAGTTGTGATAGCTGGTGGTCTCAAGCGGTCGACGCAACACCCGGCGCGAACGGGAAACGGGAAGCGTAAGCCAAAGAAAGCAAAGGGGAAGCAGTGAGGACGCTTCGCTCTCATCTGCATGCCATTGCAGTGCAACGAGTTACGCGATTGCGATTAGTGGCTTCCGCTTGTAGGCAAGCCCCTTGCCGCTCTCATCGCTAAGACATTTCGGTTGAACGACTTAGGCCTAGTGTTGCGTTGACCGGTTGAGCCGGCAGCTCTCTTCGGGAAGGTTGGCGCCATTGTCATGCTCTGACACGTGAGTGAAGATGCGTAGCGGTTTCTTTTCGCTATTGCCAATCAGATTCATGCTGGAGTGGTATTCCCACGCACCGAGCGGATAGTCAGCTTCTTCGGCGGCATCGTCATCCTGTTGATCAACAAACGTCCCCGAATAGGTGATCAGTCGACGAAACAGGTCGGGGCGAAACCAACCCATCGTCAACGCCGCAGCACCGCCAGAACTCCCACCCATGACGGCCTTGCCCCAGGGGTTGTCCGTGAAAGCGATATTGGAATAGGCAGCTTTGATCTCCGCGTTGTTCAATACAGCGGGCAACACTTCGTCATTGATGAACAGCGCCAACCGCTCGGACATCGTGTCGTACTCAAGACCGCGCTGGCTGCCCTTACTGTCGTCGCCACCATTCTGAACGGCAATCGCGATGAACGCAGGCAGCTTGCGATCGGGGTCCTTCGAAATCGTCAGATTATCGAGTGCGTTGCCCACCAAGTTGAGGCGCCGTGGCCCGTCGTGAATAACAAGAATGGGCGCCTCGGTGCCGTCTTCGTAAGCGGCCGGGATGTAGACAACAATCAGGCGTTCTTTGCGAATGGCCTTTGTCGGCTCAAGCGTGGCGGCGGCGCCCCGAAAGATGTTGCTGTCGGCCAGGGGCATCGTAAACCGAAAGAGCTTCCCCTTCGGGTTGCCTAGATCCGTGAGATCAGGATCAGTCGGATAGTCCGGCCCGATTGTGTAATTGCCATTGCCGTCCGTGCCGGAGTTCTCGGAATAATCGTCCGCAGCGAACACGGAGTTGGAAGCCACGCCAAGAATCGCAACAGCCAGCACGCAGAGACCACAACCGGAACGGAACTTCGAAATCGACATAGATTGCTGATAGAAGACTGGGAGTGGCGGACTACGTTCTTATTGTGTAGTCGAACGCATGCGACTGATATCGATCATCGCAGCCCGCCTATCGCACTCTTAATCAGCACCTCATACTGCATCGCAATTCGAGGCAACACCAGCAGCAGCGGAACTCCATAGACCCAACCGCGCCCGCGCAAGAACAGCAAACCCATCAGCAACAGCCACGGTGACATTGTGCGGCCGGTCGCATAGGCAGACGTCCAAATATCCAGCTTTCCCAACATGGACGAGAACACCACAAACAGCACGGTCGTCAGCCCAATCAGCTCCGCGGAGCGCGTCCACGCCAGATAGCAGGCCAGCAGCAACCCTAGCCAAATCCCGACGATCGCTACCTGCTCCAACGTCGCAGCATTCCGCAGCCACTGCGTCGTCAGCGGCGCATTGATGCCCAAGACCATTCGATCGATCAAGCCGCTGAATGGGTATCGCGCGATCCATTCGGTTCCGTCCACGGTGAGGCGAGAGTGGACATAAAGCCACCAGGCCAACGTCGGGACAGCACAGCTCGCGCCCAAGAACACCGCACGCCAATCGCGCCTCAACAGTGAGTAAAGGCACCAGCCACCAATCAGGAGTCCACCCGTCTCCCGCACGAGCGGCGCGGCCATCAAGATGGCATAGAATGTGCCGTCCAGCCGCCGTAGCGCTGAGCCATAAAGCGCGAAGCCAATGCAAAGTGTCGCCAGTGGCAGGTCGACAGTCATACGCTCCAACGAAACCATCACTGCGGGGATCAGCAAGAAAGCCAACCCCCACGTGGCATCCCGCCCAAAAGCTTCGGCGAAGCGCGCGAGCCACCACACACCAAGAAATACGAAGCCCAGCTGAATCGCGATATAGAAATAATCAACGAAGCGGTCACTACCGAGTGCCAGTAGCGCCGCCAGCCCGGGCACACCAATCCGCCGCCAGCGCATCCGCGGGTTGTCGACAAACGTCTCAAACCCCCGCCTGATCAGGGGATCGTGCGCAATCAGATGGTAATACTGCGCATCGTATCCACCCGGGTCCGGGACGCGATACGTATGCCCGTCGTCAATCGCCTCCGGCACGGCAACATCCGCTCCGGTGTAGAACAGGGCCGTCCACGCACGGTCATAGTTCCCCGCGACATTGAGGGCCATCCAACCCGCGGCAACGAGCGTTGCGACGACCGCTACGACCACTGACGCACGCGTCGTTCTTGGTCCACCAGAGAGCAAGACGAATTGTCCCACGGCTGCCTGTCGGCGAGAACGCAGAACGGCCCGCTCTTTCGAGCGGGCCGTTTGCTCTAGCCTACGAAATTGTCCAGCAATGACCGCGTTAGCTAGCGGCCATTCCGTGCCGGAACGACCCCGGCCAAGTACACGGCGACCCATTCGCCGCGATTAGCACGCATGATCTTGATCGCGACGTCCTCATTAGCTGCAAGATCAGACCAAAAGGCCTCCACATCTTCTGCGGAGTCGACCGGGCGACGATTCATGGTCACGATGATGTCGTTCGGTATCAGCCCAAGGTCCTCAGCGAACGAACCCGGCTCGACCGTCGCCACGAAGACGCCATCGTCTTCTTCGAAGCTTAGTTCCTCACGCTTCTCATCCGTGAGGTCTTCGAAGGTTATCCCATTCCCAACAGCAGCAGGCTCGGGCCCTTCGTCGCCCTCGGCTGACCGGGATCCACCGAACGACGCCCGCAACAAGTCTTCCCTATCGGCGATCTCAACCTTGACGGTGATCTCCTCGCCAGCACGCAGCAGCTTCACCGGCACCGTCGAGCCCACCGGCGTTGAAGAGACCGCTTGAATCAGCGCATCGCCATCGGCGACTGGAATGCCATCGACCTCAACAATAATGTCCTCGATCTGAATACCGGCATTAGCCGCTGGCCAATCAGGGGTCACACTTGTCACAAACACGCCGCCGTTCTGGGCTCCATACTGGCGCAGCAACGGGGCCTGGCTGGGATCGTCACGGAACCTGATGCCGATCGAACCGCGTGAGACACGGCCCAGTTTGATGATCTGGTTGTAGACACCCACCGCTACGTTCGACGGCAACGCAAATCCCAAGCCCTGATAGGCACCGGTCCGCGAAACAATCGCAGTGTTGATGCCAATCACTTCACCGCGCATATTCACAAGCGGACCACCCGAGTTACCAGGATTGATCGCCGCATCGGTTTGGAAGAATTTCTGGAACGGCCGGCTTGCTCGAGAACCACTCGATACTTCACGCGATTTCGCGCTGATAATTCCAGCGGTCACGGACTCGCGAAAACCAAACGGCGAGCCAATCGCGATCGCCCAGTCACCCACCGAGACACCGTCCGAGTTGCCCAGCGAAGCGACCGTCAAGTCACGGCCTCCGGGGTCAACCTTGACGACAGCGAGGTCGGTCTCCTCGTCGGACCCGATCACCACCGCATCAACAAATTCATCTTCCTCGGCAAACCGAACTTGTACTCGGTTGGCGCCCTCGATCACATGACGGTTCGTCATGATAAATCCCTTAGCGTCGACGACAAAGCCAGAGCCTTCACCCGGACGGCGTCGCGGTTGCCGCGGGTCCATGCCCTCGGGCACCTGCCCGCCGAAAAAGCGACGGAAGAAATCTTCCATTCCCGGCTCGCCTTCGCCTCGCTCAGTCACCTCAGCAGGCGGCGCGGTCACTTCGACTTTGATATTGACGACTGCGGGTCGAACAGCGCGGACGATCGGGCTGAACTGGTTTTCCGTCGCTTGGATCGGTGGGACCACCAGCGGCGTCACATCCGGTGCGGCAACCGCCTTGTCGTCGGCAGCACCCACATCACCCAGCACGACAGTGCCAATCATGATGCCAACAGCCAGAGTGGCGGCAATCACTAATAGAGGCAGCCAGGCCTTTCCGCGGGTTTCGCGTGAGGATTCAGAAGTGTCCATGAGTTCGCCTCATTATAGGCCCCCCGGAAACGCGGATCTTGTTCTAAACCGAGGTTTGCAGTAATGCCAGGGTCAACGCGATGCGCTGCAGGCCAAGCGCCCGTCCCTCGGGCCGATACCACTCGGTCGGTGCATGAGGATCTCCGCCGCGCCCCCCCGCCCCGATCGCCACGGCTGGGTACCCAGCAGCGAGTGGGACATTGGCATCCGTCGAGGCGCAGTCAACGCGCGATCGAATCCGCAGATTGCTGTCCACCGCCTGGATGCAGTCCACCAGCGGATTCTCGGCTGTCGCCGGAGCGGCTGGACGATGTCCAATCTCTCGAATTCGAAACGCCGTCAAGCGTTGCTGGGTGGCGCGACGATTCTCGATGTCTACCGCCAGCTTAAGAGCAGCCTCCATTCGGGCGACAACCGAGTCGATCGCCTCGGCGCTCCGCGAGCGAATGTCGACCTTCGCTCGCGCCCCGGTGGCAATCGAGTTAACGCCTGTGCCGCCTTCGATCATGGCTACGGTCAAGGTCGTCGGCGGCGAATTGGGCAACTCGATATCTGACAACAGTGAACACGCCCGCGACATCGCGTGTACCGGGTTTGCCATCCCGAAATCGTTCCAGCTATGCCCGCCACGACCCTCGATGACCAACTCGAACCGGCGGCTGCCCAACGCCTCCGAGGTGATGTGATTCAACGACGAACCATCGATCACCAGATACTCTCTGATGCTCGGAGCGAACGGCGAGTGCAGGCAGAGATACTTCATCCCCTGTAGATTGCCCTCGCCCTCTTCGGCGACATTCGCGACGAGCAGGATGTTGCGGCGCGGGGCCACCACCAATGGCCCGTCCTGCAACGCTCGTGCGAGCGCGGTGAGCCCGGCAAGACCGACACCGTTGTCGGTTACGCCCGGTCCATAAAACGTGCCATCTGGCCCGACACGAATGTCGGCATCCGAGCGCGGAGCCAGTGTGGTATCGAGGTGAGCAGAAACGGCGACGAATGGCAGGTCACGCGAATAGACGATCGGTGCAACCAAGTTGCCCGCTTCATCCAAGCTCGGACGCAAGCCCAGGTCACGCCAGATCTCGGAGATGAACTCGGCACGTGCCCGCTCACGAAACGTCAAGGCGGGTACACGACAGATACTGAGGTGCTGCTCATCGATCCACTTCTTCGAGTTCTCAAAGAAGTGGAAACAGCGCCTCAGCTCGGGGGTCGCCTTGAGTTCGGCGACTCTCGTCGACAGGTCGCCACTGTCAGTCAGACCGATCGTGCTCGTGATGATGTTGCGGAGGTCCGCCATGCTCCACCAGTCTATCAGCGGCCCAATCACCGCCATTGACGCCGGGTCGGACCGACTGCTAGGTTGCTGTTTATGGCTGACCGCAATACAACACTCCATGGCAACCCGCTGGCCCTCCAAGGGGAGGCACTCGCGGCAGGCCAAAGGGCTCCCGACTTCACCCTCACATGCGTCGACATGAAGCCCGTAACGCTGGCTGAAACCGCTGGCTCGGTACGTATCGTCAACGTGCTGCCGTCGCTCGACACCCCTGTCTGCGACGCACAAACGCGCCGCTTCAACGAAGAAGCGGTGAAGAACCCCAACGTCAAAGTCTTGGCCATCAGCCGCGACTTACCGTTCGCCCAAAAACGCTGGTGCGCTGCGGCGGACGTCGAAAATGTATTGACGCTGTCGGACTATCGCGACGGCCAGTTCGGAACCGACTGGGGCGTCATGATTGAACCACTACAGATTCACTCGCGTGCGGTCTTCGTGCTCGACGCGGACAGCAATGTCACCTATGCCCAGTACGTCGCTGAGATGAGCGAGGCCCCGGACTACGATGCGGCGTTGGCGGCTGCGGCGACCGCTGCTGGCTAGTTTCGGAGTAAGCCCGCCGAACCGGGCTAAAGAAGGGGAGGCGGATGGCACCGTCTCCCCCAACCAGCCGTAAAACGACTGGCCAGCTGGGAGCCCCGTCAACGGGGCTTGTATGTAGTGAAGTAAGGGGTAAGAGGTGTCCCGGGCGTCGTTAGGAGCGACGCCCGGGAGCGCTGCGTGAGCCCGACAACGGGGCGGGTCCGCTGAAGGAGCGAGACCGTTGCATCAGCGGGGGCAGCGCAGCGCGCCTCGATCGAATCCGAATAGTCGCAAGGGCCTTTTGAGCCCGCATCTACAAGCAAGGAGATCCGATCATGCCTTTGGATTGTACCCCCGTCACCCCGATCTGGGTGGGCCTGGATATCTCGCAGAAACAGGTCGATTACTTCGTTCTCAACAGAAAGGAAAACCCGTGCGGACACCTGCCGCGGCGGGCGTCCGCGCTGGGGCGCTTGGCCCGCTCTTGGCGGCGTCTAGGCGTCACGCACGCCGTGATCGAAGCGACCGGTGGCTTCGAACGAGAGGTCTGGGAGTCGTTGGAGAAAGCCGGGATCGCGGTAACTCTGATCCAGCCAAGACGTGTCCGACAGTTCGCCGGCGCGTGTGCCATCGAGGCCAAGACCGATCGCATCGACGCCGAGTTGTTGGCGCGTTTCGGAGCTGCTTTAGAGCCAGCGGCGACGCCACTGCCAGGACCAGCGATGAGCCGTTATCGCGAGTTGCTGCGGCAACTCAACTATCTGGTCGGAGAGCGGGCGCGCTTGCGCACACGCACACATCGCGTGCGGGACGCGTTGGCACGCCGCAGCCTGGCGCGGGTCATCAAGAGTTTGAGTACCGAGATCGAGAAACTAGAGCAGGCTGTCCGCCAGGCGCTCGAGGCGCTGCCGGAAGCAGCACAGTTAGCCAAGCGGCTCCAGCAAGCCGGGGGCGTCGGCAAGAAGACCGCCTGGGCGCTAACGGCGGAACTACCAGAGTTAGGGCGTTTGACGGGCAAACAAGCTGCTTCGCTCGCGGGACTCGCGCCACGGGCTCGCGACTCCGGCACCTACAGCGGCAAGCGCTCGATCGGTGCGGGACGACCTGCGCCTACGCGCCTTCTATCAGCGACTCCAGGCCGCTGGCAAACCCAAACAACTCGGACTCATCGCTGTCGCCAGACGCTTACTCGTCATGCTCAACGCCATGGCTCGCGACGGTTCCAACTGGCGTCCCGCTCCCCTCGCTTGACATAGTCGCTGATGAAGAGACGGACGGCAATCGCTACTGCTCCCGATCCCGGAATTCTTCGTACCAGTTCTGGCCCACGCGGATCTTGGGCGGCGTCGCTTCTTCATCGGCGTCTCCGACGGGCGTGATCGTCACGAATCGTTGGCCGTCCGCCGACACGTCGTACGTCATCGCAGCGGTGGTGGCGAGCAGATCGGCCGACTCAAATAGTCGCTGCGGCTGTCCCTGTGCAAACTCCCGCTCGGTAGAGACCGCAACCGCCATCAGCGTACCGGCCTCGACGTAGTACAATTCCGTGCCGTCCCGGCTCCAGCGCGGTTGCGTTCCACCGCTCACCGATACCTGCCACTTGCCAGCACCGTCGGGAAACGGTTGCACGTAGATCTCGTTACCCCCTGATTCGTCTGACAAATACGCCAGAAAGCGCCCATCTGGTGACAGCGTCGGGCTGCGCTCGTTGGTGGCTGTACTGAGGAACGTTGTGGGCTCAGAAGCGTCGCCGTCAGCCCCTAACACCACGTAGCGGATATCGCGCTGACCCTCAGGGGTGATTTCGTAGTAGACCAGATAGCGCCCGTCGCGCGACCAGTCGGGACTAAACGGGCTGCCTTCGGACCCAGCCAACACCACGGCTTCCCCAGTACCATCGGCGGTCTTGCGCCTCAGGCTCGTTCCATCGGTGTCCGCTAATCTATATGCGATCTCTGCCCCGGAGGGCGACCAGGTCGGTCTGACTTCGGACCCTGGGTCAAACGTCAACAGTGTATTCGTAGAACGAACGAGATCGTGAACCCAGATGTCAAGGTTCCCGCTCTGCGTAGAATGCACCGCGACCCGCTGGCCGTCGGGTGAGAGGGCCGGATGCGCCATGCCCGGCTGCGGCTGACCGATCGTCTCCAACAGGGCGCCGGATCGGTCTCGCCAAGCCAGAGTTCGGGCGCCAGTGGCACTCGCGCCGTCCAGATAGGCCAGCGTGCCGTCCTCCGACAGAGAAGGTTGACGGGCGTTCTCCCGAAGCGGGAACGCCGATCCGGTGAATTGGAGCGTCTCGGGAGAGAAGGGGCGCGCCCAGAGATCGTAAACGTTCCGCTCGGACTGATAGATCAGATGACCGGTCGAAGCCGAATAGATCGGGCGATCCCCCAAACCAAGGGCTTCGGTTTGTCCGGTATCGAGGTTCCTGGCATACATTTCGCTGGCGGAAACGGTGCCCACAGCAAACACCAGGCTGCGTCCAGCCGTCTGTGGCAAGAAGTGGGATCGAGATACGCTAATGCCGGTCCCATCGACATCTGCGACAGTGAGCAACACCTCAGGGGGCCCTCCCTGCGATGAGACCTCGTACAACGGGACCCCGGCGCCGCCGCCTGAGCTGAAGACGATCGACTCGCCATCGGGGCTCCAGGTTCCTTGGAAGAACATTGGGTCCGGCAGACTGCAAACGAGGCCGCTGGCACCACCCTGAACGGATATCTTTCTCAGGTCTCTCCCTGACGCGTACGCGATGAACTCGCTGTCGGGCGACCAGAACGGTAGTAAGGCGCCCTCGGTTCCGGCCAGTTGGCGGGGCTCGTCCTGGTCGAGGTCCTGCACCCAAAGTCCGCCGTCGGTGCCAAGAGTGGTGAGCGCCAAGTGTCTGCCGTTGGGAGAGATGGCGAGTCCTGCTAATAGAGGCGTTGTATTAAGGCCGGGCGGGGGCACGTACGAGAACCGCCGCAAGGGCGCCTCGGATGGCGCCTGGGTGAAATGGACCGCCGATAAGCCCAGCAAGGCGATGGCAAGTATGGCTGCGAGACCTTGCAGTGCCCGCTGGCTACTCCGCTTCACAACCATCGCGTCAGGCGGCAGCGCCTCAGCCGGGTTTATGGTCTGGCCCGCCGTCATCGTTGCAGGGACGGCTCCGGTCATCTGTGCCGTCCGCAAGATCGTCGAGCGGCCGGATTTGAGCTTGTCTTGGAGATTGCGGAGATCTACCGCCGTCTCTTTTGCGTACTGGTAGCGGTCGTCGCGGCCCTTAGCGAGACACTTGGAGGCGAGCAACTCCAGCTCAATCGGTACGCCAGTGCGTAGGCCGGTCAATGCCGCAGGCTCTTCGTGGCAGATCTCGTAAAGCAGCGCTTGGTCGTACTGTCCCTGGAACGGCCGTTGACCGGAAACCATCTCATAGAGCACGCAGCCGAGAGACCAGAGGTCTGAACGAGAATCGACCTGCATGCCTTGGGCCTGCTCGGGCGACATGTAGGCGACGGTACCCATCGCGGCGTCGGTCTTGGTGAGGCGCGAGGCTTCAGTCAGTCGAGCCAACCCAAAGTCCATGATCGTCGTGCGGCCTTTCTCATCCACCATGATGTTGGCGGGTTTGATGTCGCGATGAATGATGTTTGCTTCGTGTGCTGCTTCGAGTCCATCCGCCGTTTGGCGAGCGATGTCCAGTGCGTCTTTGAGCGAGAGCGGGCCCTTAGCAATACGATCTTCCAGCGTCTCGCCTTTCAGAAACGCCATCGAGATGAACGTCTCACCATCGACGTCATCGATCTCATAGACGGGGCAGATGTTGGGGTGATGAAGTGCGGCGGCGGCTTTCGCCTCCCTGAGAAAGCGCGCCTTGGCCTCATCATCATTGAGAAGATGCTGAGCCAGAAATTTGAGCGCCACCGTACGTTCGAGTTTGGTGTCTTCGGCTTTGTAGACCACACCCATCCCGCCTTCGCCGAGCTGCGAGACGAGCTTGTAGTGGCTGATGCTCTGGCCAACCATCATGACAGGGGGATTGTATCGCTAGCAGGGGGGTGTAGGGCTATTGTCTTGTGTGTGTTTCAGAACGAGTGCCCACGGTGTTGGCGGTTCGGTTGGCGACGGAGTCGTACTTTCTTGCGTGGCTCAATAGTCTTCGCCGCGGTCGCTGCGGGTGCAGGACTCATCCCATGTGCGGAGTTGCTGTTTCATGGATGCCGCCAGCTCGGGCATCTCTTCGACGAGGTTATAGCGCTCACCAGGGTCAATCGTGATATCGAACAGCATGTCTTCGTCGTCCTTTGACTCGTCGAGGAACGACAGGAACTTATAGCGGTTGTCGATCAGAGAGTGGTTGGGAGAGCCCAACCGAGCCCGTGTGGCACGCTCTTCGTCGCCAGGCGTCTGGAACCCAATTGGGCGCGGACGTTCATTGGCGCGCCCCTCGATCAATGGCATTAGGTCGACACCATCATGCGGTTCGGGCACGCCTTCCATCTCGAAGCCCAGGGCCGAGAGTACAGTTGGAAAGTAGTCGACTGTCGAACAGGGAACGCTCGTCGACTGCCCCGGTCGTACCCGATTCGGCCACTCAAGAATGCCCGGCACGCGCACACCGCCCTCGAACAGACTGCGCTTGCGACCGCGCAGCGGGCCAGCCGACCCGCGTCGGCGGCCCGTAGTGTGATTTCTGCCCTCGGGACCGTTGTCCGAGCAATACCACAGCATCGTGTTGTCGGCGACGCCGAGTCTGCGAAGTTCGTCGCGCAAGCGGCCGACCTGCTCATCCAGCGCCGTGATGCAGCCGTAGAAGTGTTGTTCGCCGTCGGTGCGATCTTTGTACATCTCCCGGTAGCGTGGTCCGGCGACGACCGGCTCGTGCGGCGCGTGGAACCAGATGACGGTGAAGAACGGCTGATCGCGCTCCACCGCATCGCGGATGAATGGGATCGCACGATCCATGATGACGCGTGAATCGTCGCCATCGAGATTCTCCGTCGCGAACTCGCCTTCGCCGGTCCAGTACTTCGACGGGAAGGCTTGGTTTTCCATCGGGTTCCAGGTCGGCATCTGCACTTCCGCAGAGAAGCTCTGGTCGAACCCGACTTCCCACGGTGGTGAGTAGTGCTGGCGGGTATCGTCGCGTCCTCCGCGTCGGCCATCCCGGATGTCTTGAGTCAGGGTGCCGAGATGCCATTTGCCGAAGTGTCCGGTTGTGTAGCCCTGGGTCTTTAGGGCTTCGGCAAGCGTGACCTCCTGATCGCGCATGTGTCCGGTGTTGGCAGTGTAGATTCCATAACGGTAGGGGTGGCGACCGGTCAGCGCGCTTCCACGGGTCGGTGAGCAGACTGGCGCGCCAGAATAGAATCGATCGAAGCGCAGACCCGAGCGCGACATCTCATCGAGGTTCGGCGTCTTCAGGTAAGGATGTCCGTTGTAGCCGACGTCGCCCCAGCCTTGGTCATCCGCCATACAAAGAACGACGTTCGGGCGCGGGTTGGGCGTTTGGGCGAGCCCCGCACCCGCGATTGAGCCGGTTGTGGCCCGCAAGAAATCTCGACGTCGCATCCGGGCGTATTGTATCCGACCAACGTCTTGGCTGACCAGGTTAACTTCGCGGGGGCCGAGGCAGCTTTGCAACGCTGTCATTTGATCGCCCGAAGCTACAACGGTCCGGGTAATTGCGAGGCTCCGACTGGGAAGTCGACGGACGAGGAAATGCGTGACATCGAGATTCGTCTTGCAACGCGCACGGGACGTCCGCTCGGCGACGAAGCGTTTCTTTAGCAACTGGAACAGACCCACTCGCGACGGCTTCGCCGAGAGAAACCAGGTCCGAAGCGGCCCATTGCTGTCGCCGCTAGGGCCTGGAATTTAGCTATGGTGGCTGTCACTTGAACTCGACTCGGCATCCGATATCCTTCCACGTCGCCTTGCCGTGATAGGGCGACGGAAAACTAAAACTCGTGAGGTTAAAAAGGTTCGCGGATGAGGTTGCAGATGCAATGCCCCCAATCACGCAGTATGGGAGGGCGCCGCTGCCGATCTGTGTGCCGCTCCCGAAGCTGCTGTACAGGTAGTCCCCACCACTGGAGATGCTGTAGAAGTCGTAACTTGTCAGCACCAATGGATGAAACGAGATCGAAACCTCGCAGGGATCAGTCGGCGCAGCTAACACGTCGAAGATGAGAGTAGGGCTGCCGCTAAGTCCGCCAGCCGTCACCCACTCCACCCAGGTTCCGATTTCGTATGTCTTCAGGGAGCCTGTCAGACTGAAGAACCCGCTGCCATTGACGGTGTCCGAGGCGAGGGGGCCCGATAGCGGACCGCTGTTGTGAACGGATGAAATCGCCACCTGCTGATTGGCACCCCCATACACGTCAAGCCGCCAACTCTCACCTACGTAGAAGTCGCCACCATTCCCCGACGGCCGCGTGAGATTGAAGAGATTCACGGTTTGGTCGTATGCGTGAACTGCTTGCACAGCGAAACACAGGAGTATCAGCCGGCCAGCATTTGCCCGGAGCTGGGCAGTAGTGGTTGAGCGCAGGCGGCGACTGGGAGACGTCGTGTGTGGACGAAATCGATTGTCGTAAGACCGTCGAAATAGACTCACATCGATCCTCATTGAAAACCAGAATTGATACACTAATTATCAGAATTATCTACTTTACTAGTTGATTTTATAATAATTGATAAAGATTCTATAAAACCTGTATATTTACTAAGATCGGGTGCCGCACAAGCCCCACAAGCCGGATCGGCCACCGCGTCCGCGCCCTCGGAGCGGGAGGAAAGATAAAATATGTCCCGATTTCGGCGTCCTTGGCGCCAACGCAGCGGGGCCGGGTACGCGGTGGGTGGCCGCTTCGCGGGGGGGGTGATGTCGAGATTGGGTGCGGCGTTAGGACCCGGCGCTCACGCCCCTGGGCTCGGGTGGGGGCTGCGATGCGCTCGCCAGAGGAGGTCGGGGTGTGGTATCCTGAATCCCTACTAAGTCGATAGACATTAGGGGTTTACACGTCATGGCGATTTCTTCTGCTGATGCGAGCACACTGCTTGCACAGGATCTTCCTCGTATTGATACGACCTTCCGCAACAGGAGCGATCTGTACCTGCTGTCCGAAGACGGATACCAGCCGGTAAGCGGCTTCATGAACTCCGCGGATACCGCGAGTTCAGCAGAGACGATGCATCTCACCAGCGGGGAGCCCTGGAGCATCCCCGTCATCTTCCCCATTGGTGCGGAGAAGGCCGCTGAACTGGCCGGTGCCACCAAGGCCATTCTGATGGACGGCGACACGCCCGCTGGTGTCATCGAAATCGAAGAGATCTTTGAGATCGACAAGCCGCAGTTCAACAAGAACGTCTTCCGCACCGAAGACGAAGAGCACCCGGGCGTCGCCTGGTTGCGCGATGCGGGTACGCACTCGATCGCGGGCAAGGCGGACGTCTTCGAAGGCTGGAGTCTCACAGTTTCTGGCGACCTCGCGATTTCGCCGACAGCAGTCAAGAAAGAAATCGCGGACCGGGGCTGGAAGAAGATTGTCGCCTTCCAGACGCGCAACCCGATTCACCGTGCGCACGAGTTCTGCACGAAGATCGCTCTGGAGACGGCCGATGGGCTCGTCATCCACCCGTTGCTGGGTGAGACCAAGGCTGGTGACACATCGGCTGACGTAAGAATCGATTGCTACAAGGTGCTGGTCGAAAACTACTACGCCAAAGACCACACGATGCTGGCTGGCTTCCCCGCGTGGATGCGCTATGCCGGTCCTCGTGAGGCGGTCTTCCACGCGCAGGTTCGCAAGAACTACGGTGTGACCCACTTTATTGTTGGTCGCGACCACGCAGGCGTTGGCAACTACTACGGATCGTTTGATGCGCACCACATCTTCGACGAGTTCAAGCCGGGCGAACTGGGCATCGAGCCAATCTTGTTCGACTTCGTTCACTTCTGCAAGAAGTGCGGGGGCATGGCTTCGAAGAAGACTTGTTCGCACAGCTCTGACAACCACGTACACCTGAGCGGCACGAAGGTTCGCGAAATGCTAGCCAACGGCGAAGCGCCGCCGGAAGAGTTCACCCGTCCAGAAGTTGCCGCCATTTTGGTGGCAGCAGCGAAGAACGAGCAATAAGAGAAGAGAGGGAGTGGCGGGCCTTCGGGTCCGCCACTGTCCGACGATGGCCGCAAGTAACATTTCGTTGTATCGCTGGCCGAAACGCGACGCTCCCGCCGAGGAAGTCCTGCGCTGGGGACTGGAAGAGTTTCGCGACGACATCGCGATCTGCACGAGCTTTCAGGCGACCGGCATGGTCATCCTTGACATGGCTGCGTCGCTCACGGGCGGCAATGTTAAGGTCTTTTCCCTCGATACCGGTCGTATTCACGGCGAGACTTACGAGCTGATCGAACAGGTCCGGCGACGGTACGGTATCCACGTGGAGCTGCTGCATCCAGATGGTGCCGAGCTATCGCGAATGACGTCGCTTTATGGGCCCAATCTGTTCTACGACGACCTCAGTCGCCGTCGGTTGTGCTGCGAGATTCGGAAGGTGCGCCCTCTGAATCGCAAACTCGCAACACTCGACGCCTGGATCGTCGGACTGCGCAGGTCGCAAGGTGCCGACCGCGATCAGATAGACACTGTATCGCTTGATCATGACCACGGAGGCATTGTGAAAGTGTCTCCGCTAGCGCATTGGTCTGAGGACGAGGTCTGGGACTACATCAAGCGCAACGATGTACCAGTCCATAAACTGTATGAAGAGGGCTACCCGAGCATTGGCTGTGCTCCGTGCACACGCCCAACCAAGCCGGGAGAGAGCCCGCGTGCGGGCCGTTGGTGGTGGGAAGACGAAGCCGACAAGGAATGCGGCATCCACGTCTCGCCTGACGGCAGCGTGCGAAGTTCGTTTGATGTGCTGTTAGAAGAGGTCCTGCCAGCAAGCCCGAAGGCTCGCTGAAGTCCCTTCATCGTTTAACCCTGGCAGCTGCGCCCTCGCGGCACGGGTAAACGATGAAGAAGTTTGACGCAGGAGATCGAGATCGACGAGAGAAGGAAAATATGGAACATAAAGGCTTTACACTCTGGTTCACCGGTCTATCCGGCTCGGGCAAATCCACCGTTGCCAACATCATTGAGGCCAGACTCAAGGAAGGCGGCGCCAAGGTTGAGACGCTCGACGGCGACGTCGTCAGGACGAACCTTTCGAAAGGACTCGGCTTCAGCAAAGAAGATCGCGACACCAACATCCGTCGCATCGGCTTTGTCTGCAGCCTGCTTTCCCGCAATGGCGTCATCGCGATCTCTGCCGCGATATCCCCTTACAAGGCGATTCGCGACGAAGTTCGCTCGTCGGTCGACACATTCGTCGAAGCGTTCGCCGATTGCGAACTCGACACCCTGATTGAGCGCGACCCGAAAGGTCTCTACAAGAAAGCTCTCGCTGGCGAGATCAAAGGTTTCACCGGTATCGATGATCCCTATGAGGCGCCCGAAAACCCGGAAGTAGTGTTCAACTCTGGAACGCAGACGCCCGAAGAGAGCGCGGAAATCGTTTGGGCTAGACTAGTTGAACTCGGGCTGATTACGCCTTAGTTTATATGGTCGACCTCCATAGCCACACAGATCGCTCCGACGGCGTGCTATCGCCCCCCGAGCTCATCGATTTGGCAAAGGAGGTCGGCCTTAATGCTCTCGGCATTAGCGATCACGACACGATCCAGGCGTGTGAAGAGATCGGCGAGTATGCCAGTGAGCAAGGCATCGAGCTGATTCACTCTGTAGAACTTGCCGCGAGGTTTCGCGGACGCTCCATCCACATACTGGGCTACTTTCTCGACGCCCCGCCCGATGAGCTGTTTCGCGATCGGCTGGAAGAACTCAAGACTCAGCGACTCGATCGCAACATACGTCTCGTCAAGAAACTCCAATCCCTGGGGTTAGATATCACTCTAGAAGAGGTCCGAGCGCTCGGCAAACACCAGGCCGGTCGTCCGCATTTCGCACGCGTGCTGATGGACAAGGGCTACTGCCCTACGTTTCGCAGCGCCTTCGAGATGTACCTCGACGAACAGGCTCCTGGATTTGTACCGAAACACGAACTGTCACTCGGGGAAGTCCTCGGATGGATTCGCGAGAGCCGCGGCATCTCTTCGTGGGCGCATCCCGCACGGTTCATCCGGGCGTCAGGCGAGGAACCGGAAGCCCTTTTTCGTGATATCGCAGCAGAAGGGATGTTGGCGATCGAGTGCTATCACCGTGACCACAAGCCTGTCGAATCGGAAACGTTCCGAGCGTCAGCGCAGAAGCTTGGCCTCGGTGTGTCTGGCGGCAGCGACTTCCACGGGCCTACGCCTGGCGGCGTGCCGCTGGGAGGCATGAAGGTCCGCGACCAGATTCTCGATGATCTGCGTGCCTACAGCCACAAGCTGTACTCTGCCTGACCCGTGCCGAAGACAGCCAACACCGTGCGTCTGCCCGCTGAGTGGGAGCCCCATGCGGCGACTTGGCTCGCTTGGCCGCATAACGCTAACGATTGGCCTGGCAAGCTGGCAGCGGTTCACTGGACTTACGTTGAGATCGTCCGTCAGCTCACGCGGACGGAACGAGTCGAGATATTGATCAAGGACGCCGCACTCGACCGACGCGTCAGGAAGATGCTCGGCGATACAGGTGTCGACCTGAACCGCGTCGGCTTTCACCGTTGCGCTACCGATCGTTCGTGGACACGCGACTCGGGGCCGACGTTCGTGAAACGCGGAGAGACGCTAGAGGCGGTCTGCTGGAAGTTCAACGCTTGGGCAAAGTACACGAACTGGATGCGGGACGCCAAGGTCGCCAAGCACATCGCTGACGTTGCTAGATGCGAATCTGTCGAGCCTATATGGAACGGCCGTCGGGTCGTACTCGAAGGTGGAGCGATCGACTCAAATGGTCGCGGCTGTCTACTGACGACCGAAGAGTGTCTGTTGAGTGACTTGCAACAGCGCAACGCCAGGTTCTCGCGTGAGGACTACGAAGGGTTGTTCCGCGAGTACTTGGGAATCGAGAAAGTGCTGTGGCTAGAGAAAGGCATCGTCGGCGACGACACCCACGGACACATCGACGACTTAGCCCGCTTCGTCGGGCCGAGGACGATCGCGACCGTCGTCGAGACCAACCGCAAGGACGACAATTACGCAACACTGCGAATGAATCGACAACGACTCTCTAGCCTCCGCAACCAACACGGTAGGCCGTTCGAGATCATCGAACTGCCGATGCCCCGCCCCGTCTACTTCCGTGGCGAACGACTACCCGCCAGCTACGCGAATTTCTACGTCGCGAACGGTACTGTGTTGGTGCCAACGTTCAACGATCCGAATGACCGCGTCGCTCTGAACGCGCTGGCGCAGGCCTTCCCTAAACGCGAGATCATCCCGATCGGCTGCATCGACCTGGTCTGGGGATTCGGGACGCTGCATTGCTCAACGCAGCCACAGCCCTCTTGACGCCGGTCTGCGACTAGCCGTATTCGCCGTAATGTTGCTGCAGGCTGCGGAGTTCGCCGGTCAGTTCGGCGATCAGATCGGCATGCCCTGATTCGCCGTAAAGGTTTCGCAATTCGTTCGGGTCTTCTTCGAGATCGAACAACTCCCAGTAATTGCCTTCGCGGTAGTACTCAATCAGCTTGTAGCGATCGGTGCGGACGCCACGGTGCGGTGTCACGCGGTGTGGCGTGCCGTAGCGGCCAGGATTGAAGCCAGGCTTCAGGGTCCGGGACCAAGAATCTTCGTGGTAGGCGTAGAGCATCGACTGACGCCAGTCCTCGGGCGGGTTCCCTTCGACGACTGGTCGCATACTGCGGCCTTGCATCACTTCGGGAATCTCCACACCCGCGAAATCGAGGACCGTCGGCGCGATGTCCTGGTGCTGTACAAACCGAGACTCGGTCTGGCCCGCCGAGACCATACGCGGGTAGCGCAGCAACATCGGGATACGCAGCGACGGCTCATACATGAACCGCTTGTCGTACCAACCGTGATCGCCTAGGTAGAAGCCGTTGTCGCTGGTGTAAATGACGAGCGTATCTTCGGCCACTCCGGTCTCATCGAGATAGTCGAGGACCTGTCCGAGCCCTTCGTCGACCCCGACCAACGTCCGGTGATGATCCTTGACGAATCGCTGAAAAATCCAGTCCTTCTCCTCGGCGGGACTCAAGTCAGACGGTAGGTCTTCGTAGTCGGGCTTAAGGCTCACCTCCAGCCGCATGTCGAGAGCACGTTCAGCGACCGAGCGCGTCGCGTAATCGTCGTTGTAGGTCTCCGGGTACGGCCACTCGATATCGTCGTAGAGGTTGGCGTGACGAGGTGCCGGAGTAAACGGACGGTGAGGCGCTTTCTGCTGGTACACGAGACAAAAAGGCTCATCTCCGCCCTGCTTCAGGAAGTCGAGCGCGAACTCGGTCGTGATGTCAGTGACGTAGCCCGGTATTTGCTGCCGCTCACCGTTGATGATGAAGTCGGGGTCGAAGTACACACCCTGACCAGGCAAGATCTTCCACTCGTCAAATCCGACTGGGTCAGTACTCAGGTGCCACTTGCCAATCATCCCCGTGCGGTAGCCAGCCTGCTGCAAGAGTTGCGGATAGGTGGGAATCTCGGAAGAGATTCTCTCCACCTGATTGCCGACCTCTGAGTTCCCACGAATGCCATTCACGTGAGAGTAGGTTCCCGTGAGGACAGCCGCTCGGCCAGGAGCGCACAACGAGTTCGTGCAAAAACTGTTGCTGAAACGAACGCCTTCGTTCGCCAGACGGTCCATGGCAGGGGTCTGAAGCAACTGATGGCCAGCGCAACTCATCTGAGCCGCCGTCTGATCGTCAGTCATCACGACCACGATGTTCGGCCTTGGCGGAGCAGACGGGCTACCGCAACGAGACAAAAACGCCGCCGCACCAGCGCCTCCGGCAGTCTTCAACAATTGGCGGCGATCCATACTCATCTCTTCCTCCAGCAGGCCCATAGCGACCGGGAAATCACAAGTATAGAGAGAACAGCGGAGCCACGTCGATATCGCCGTTCGTTGACACAGCACAGAGCCGAGTAGTACGATCCCGAGCGGAGCCCCTGCGATTTTCTGTCGCGAATCAAGGGCCTAGTGAGTGATCCAGGATGCACAATATCTCAGCTATTCTTTGTCTCGCCGCCCTATGCGCGGCACCCATCTTCGCCCAGGACGCGGCGATTTTCAATCCCGTCAAGAAGAAGCTCGCCGCCGGGCAGAAGGTAATCGCCGGCACCGTCTACTCAAGCGATCCGAAGATCTACTGCGCGATGGCCAATTCGGGCTTCGACTTCATGTGGATCGAGATGCAGCACAGTGCCCTCACCTACTCTCAGGTCGAGAATATGATCTGGGCGTGCCGAGATGCCCCAGCCCCGGCCTTCATCCGTATCCCTGACGCCACCGAAGGCGACATCCAGAAGGCAATGGATATCGGCGCTCTCGGACTCATCGTGCCAATGGTCGACGACGCCGAAAAGGTCAAGAACGCAGTCAAGTTCGCCAATTACCCACCCATCGGACGTCGTAGTCAAGGCGGCGGTCAGTACCGCGGCGTGCATTCCGACGCAGAGAACTACCGTCAGCAGATCAACGACAATTTGATGATCATCGCGATGATCGAGAACCAGACGGGCGTCAAGAATGTCGCCGAGATAGCGGCAGTCGACGGCGTTGACGTCGTATTCGCCGCTAGTGGCGACCTGGGCAGCTTTAGCGGAAAGCGGCCGGGCGACCCTGAATACGAGGCGATGGTGACGAAGATCCACGATGAAGTATTGAAAGCCGGTAAGTACCTGGCAGGTCCGATGCGTTGGACTGACCGTCACGGCTATTCGGTGTTCCAAGGTCCGAGCGAAGGTGGTCTGATTCGTACGGGCGCCGAGGCGGCGATCAAGGAAAATCGCGGCGAATTCGAGTACTAGGCAACAGTTAGAGCTGGGCTCAAACAGAGCCCAGCTCTAATCCTACGGATTCTGCACGATCGTCAGGATGTTCTCGTCCGTGTCTTCGAAGTGAGCGGTCGTGCCGCCCCATGGCTGCTCTTCGGGTGGGTCGAGGAAGTTCACGCCACGAGCCTGAAGTGCCTCGTAAGCCTGTGCGATATCGTCCACCCCCAGCGAGATTCCGCTAAATCGACCCACAAGCATGGCGTACTCTGAGGTGCGCTGAACGACCTCGACGATGAGTCGGGCATCACCCAAGGCAAAGGTCGAGTAGTCTTCCCCGTCGCGGCGAGATGAGAGACCGAGGGTGTCTTCGTAGAACTTGCGTGCGGCATCGAGATCAAACACGAACAGTCTCACCGCGGAGATACGGTCGAGTTGGAGCTCGGCGGTCGCAGGTACTGGCCCTTCGGTCGGCTCTAGCGTACGTGTCTCTTGCACCCAGGTGATAGCATCGGCTTCATCGTCGGAATCAAAGTAGCGGATATCGGCTGTCGTAAATGGCATGCAAAACGCAGCCATGCCCCGCTCCCAGGCGCGGTCACCGACCATCGCAAGCCGTTCAATGTGGTGATAATGCTTGGCCTCGAACTTGATGTCCTCCCACACTGCGGCCATCTTCCAGCCGTGAAAATCGCTCATGGCGACCACGATCCGAATCGTACCGTGCTGCTGGACGGCGGTTTCAACAGACGGTGTAAACCGTGCATAGTCCTCGGCAGACAGAGTGCCGCTGAGGCGAACGACGATGACTTTCCCGTCTTGTAGAGATTCAATTTCGACTGGCATGGAGCGCTCCGGTGGGCGCAACGGCAATTGCAGCTGCTCCGGCCAGTTTGCTCATATAGACGATCCTCGCCGCAACCCAATCGCGAAATTCTAGGACTCTTGTGCCCAGGCGATGGCCTTGGCCTCGTCACCAACATCGAAATACCGAATGGCCGCCGTCGTGAAGGGTTTACAAAAAGCCGCCATACCGCGCTCCCAAGCTCGGTCACCAACTACGGCGAGCCGCTCGATGTCGCGAAAATGCTTCAAGTCGAATTTGACGTCCTCCCACAGCGCGGCGACTTCCCAGCCATGGAAGTCAGTCATCACCACAGCCATGCGCAGCTTGCCATGTTGCTGGATCGCAGCTTCAATCGGCGGTGTGAACTGCAAATAGTCGTCAACGGTGAGCTTTCCTCTAACATGCACGATGATGGTCTTCCCCTCTTGCAGCAATTCGATTCTTGCGGGCATGATTCTTCCTCCCTCGGCCCAGCCAGATCACCGGCTGCCGGCCACAGTTTGCTCACATGACCGACCAGCGATGCAACTCACCGCGGTACGGTAACTCTCACCTTCGCCAAAGCGCCTTCCAATCAGATACTCTCTTCTTACAAAGGCCTTATTAGAATGTTCCATTCACCTCGCTGCGATTCCTTTCTGTCTTCTGCTGTATTGGGCTGCGTATTGGCAGTGTCCGCATATAGTGCTGAACCTTCAGCCAACTGGCCTCAGTGGCGTGGCCCCGACCACAACGGCTCAAGCTCTACCGCCGCCGATCTCCCGGTGACCTGGAGTGCGACCGAAAACGTCGTCTGGAAGGTCGCACTGCCAAGTTGGAGTGCGGCAACGCCGATCATCTGGGAAGAAACGGTCTTCATTACCTCAGCGCAGGAGGGCTTCAACGATCCCGTAAAGTACGGAGCGGGTAGGCGGCGTAGGGGGAATGCACGCCCCGAAAGCGCACCGCAGACCAAACTCTACTTGCACGCGGTCAGCCGCCAAGATGGCTCGGTGATGTGGAGCCGTGAGACGGGAGACGGCAACCACATCATGCGCAAGCAAAACATGGCTTCGCCGTCTCCGGTGACCGACGGCGAGCATGTCTGGGTGATGACGGGGGTGGGCATTCTGACGAGTTTCGACTTCGACGGCAACCAAGTCTGGCAGCGCAATTTCGTCAAGGACTACGGTACGTTTGGCTTGAACTGGGGCTACGCATCGTCTCCTAAACTCCACGATGGGCGGCTGTACGTGCAGGTGCTTCACGGAATGAAGACCGATGATCCGTCGTATGTGATGAGTATCGACGCGGCAACCGGCAAGAACATCTGGCGCGTCGAGCGCCCAAGCGATGCGATCCACGAGTCGCCAGATAACTACTCCACGCCCATCTTAGTCCCCGTGGACGGCAAGTTGCAGGTTGTTGTCTCGGGTGCCGACTACGTGACGGGTCACGACTTCGGCACCGGAAAAGAGTTGTGGCGACTCGGCGGATTCAACCCGCTGAACCAGCGCGACTACCGGACGATCGCCTCATCGATCGCGATCGGCGACAAGGTGTTTACGACCAGCCGCGAGGGCAAACCATTCGTTGGCTTTACTGCGGGTGGTAGCGGTGACCTCACCGGCAAGAGCGAGTTATGGACGAACAACCTCGGCGCCGATGTCCCCACACCGACGACCGACGGCGAGATCATCTATGTGGTCAATGACCGCGGCATCGCGGTGGCCCTCGATCCGACGACCGGCGACCTCGTCTGGGAGCGCTCGCGTCTCGAGCCAGGCACCTACAGTTCGTCTCCGCTACTCGCCGACGGGCGCATCTACGCCACCAACGAAGACGGCGCAACGGTTGTGATGAAGGCCGGCCGCGAGTTCGAAATCTTGGCGGTGAACAAGCTCGACGAATACACGCTCGCAAGCCCAGTAGCCGTCGGCGACCAGATCTTCATCCGCACCATGGAGCACCTCTACTGCATCGCTAAACAGGATTAAGGACTCAATGTATCGAAAGAGCATAGCGACCACTGAAGCGCAGGCGAACCTGGAGGGTCTCCTAGACGAGGTGAGTGAGAGCGGCGAGCCGATTCTGATTGCCAGCCAGCGATCAAACGCCGTCTTAGTGTCGGAAGAAGCGTGGCGCGGCATCGAGGAAACGCTGCGCCTCGTGGCTATTCCCGGTATGAGGGAGTCGATTCTTGACGGTGGCGCTACGCCTGTCGACGAGTGCTCCGACCAACTCGGCTAGTAGCCAGCGCGGCGACCGGACGGCTCATACTAGTCTCATCCTAGAAGCGATCAGCGCGCCGATACGCCTGGGCACGAAATGAAGTTAGTCGAGAATGGTCCAGACATCCCATCCGAAGTGCTCCAGGCGCAGGAAGACGGAAACCTGATTCTCTTCTGCGGAGCTGGAGTGTCGTATCGCGCAGGTCTCGGAGACTTCAAATGGCTCGTAGATAGAGTCTACGAAAAAACTAATCTAACGCCAACCGAGATCGAAGGTGAAGAGTACGAGGCCAAGCAATATGACCGCGTACTGACCTTGCTTGAGCACGGGGACCGGCTAGGTCCGACGAGGATGCGAAAGGCGGTCGTAAAATCGCTTCAGCTTGAGCTAGACGCGGACTTATCAACCCATCGTGCACTGTTTGAGCTTGCTACCACGTCTGATGGCACGATTCGGCTGGTAACCACTAACTTTGATCGCGGATTCGCCGACGGTTCGCCGATTTTATTTAAGCCATACAAAGCTGCTGCGCTACCAAGTCCCGCAAAGTCGCGCTGGAATGCAGTCGTCCATCTACACGGATTGATCGATTACAACGACGACTCGTGCCTCCCTGATTTGGTACTCACTAGCGGGGATTTCGGAAGAGCGTATCTTGTCGAACGCTGGGCGAGTACGTTCGTCACTGAGATGTTTCGGCAATTCACTGTTCTCTTTGTCGGCTACAGCGTGAACGATCCGGTCGTCCGATATATTGTCGATGCGTTTGCCGCCGACAGGAGAGCGGGCGATCAAGCGCGGCAACCGTACGTATTTGTAGGTAACAGCGACAACTCCGACAAACCGACGGAGAACAAATGGAAAGCTCGTGGCATCACGCCGATTCTATACGACTCTCACGACGATCACAGGCTGTTGCATGACAGTCTCAGAGAGTGGGCAGACTTGGTGCGCGACGGGTTCTTCTCTGGCAGGGTCTCCATGATCAGACGGTATGCGGCTATCAAGCCCCAGGTGCCGTACGAGCACGACTACAGAGTCTCGCAAATGCTTTGGGCGCTGTCTGATCCTACGGGAGACGCGGCGTGGCAGTTCGCGTCTTTAAAAGAACCTGAAGACGAATCACCCCCGGTAGAGTGGCTGCCGATCCTTGAGCAGAACGGGTACCTACCTTTCCCGCCAACTCAGGATGGCCCGGCGTTGGCAGGCTGGGATTACCCAGCCGGAATAGCGCCCCCTCTGCATCCCGTCACCAGACATCTCAGCATCTGGATTGTCAAACACATGAAAGAGCCCCTAATTCAAGAGTGGCTCTTGACCCACAAAGGTCTGCTGCATCCTCAGTTTCGTACGATCGTCCACACCCATTTGACGCTGGGCCGAGACCACGACCTCGACGAGGCTCAGCGGCGCCTTTGGCTATTGGCTTCGTCGGATTCGTTCTCATCGCCTAGTAGGCGTCCCGACACGACTTACCTACTGTCGGATAACTGGGATCTTGAAAAGAAACACGCTCTGCTAGACGCGCTTCAACCGACGGTCGCTCTCAAAAAACCATTCCACTTCTATCCATTGGAGGGGGCCCCTCGACGTGTCGCAGACTTGTCTCACGTGGAAGTCGGAGTCGCCTTTGCCGACCAGGTGAAGTTCATCGTCGAGGAGCTTTCGAAAAAGCAAGGTTGGGACGAGGCCCTTTGCGGTATGGCCTTCGCCTACACCAACCTCTTGATCGACACTATGGAGTTACTTGAGTGGGTAGGTGAGGCTGAGCGGTTATCGGACCTTTCGCATCACGAGATACCCTCGATCGAACATCACCCCCAGAATCGGAGTTGGGGTGGCTGGTACCTGATCGTTGAACTAGTTCGGGACTCATGGGTCGCAACGGCGAACCGAGAGAGCGCTACCGCAAGAGACTTAGCGGGCATCTGGGCTCGTGCGCCGTACCCTGTCTTTCGGCGCCTTGAAGCTTTTGCTCGGAAACGGCTAGACGTTTACCGTGCTGCGGACGTGGTCAACTTTTTCCTCACGGACAATGGCTGGTGGCTCTGGTCGATCGAGACGAGACGGGAGTACATTCAGTTGCTCAAGGCGACGTGGCCAAGACTCGAACCCGACGAGCGAAATTCGCTCACCACACGCATCTTATCCGGCCCACCCCGAGAGATGTTCCGGTCTGACCTGACCAAAGAAGATTGGACTCGACTCCGAGACAACATGATTTGGCTCCGTCTGGCCAAGCTTGAAGCAACGGGGACTTCGCTACCAGATCCGGCGCAAGACGAACTGAATCGTCTGATGACAGCCTATGAATGGGAACTTGCCGAGGACGAACGCGACGAGTTCTCGGGTTGGATCACCGTAGGCCGTGAAGCGGAGTCAATACGCGACGACATGCGCCCACCAAGCCGTGAGAGGCTTGCCCAGCTACTGCGTTCGGAACAGCAAGAGCGCGGGGAAAGCCCCTGGCTACAAGCAGTCCATTCGGTGCCGCGGCGAGCGCTGCTCGCCCTCTATGAGGTGTGCAAAGAGCCTGGTGTAGAAATTACTGCGTCGCTAGCGCTCCTACTGGATAGGTACCGGCCCCAAGGATCATATGAGCGAATTCTCAGACTGACGAACGCAGTCTTGGAAGAATCAGATCCAGTGGCTACGCTACATCCTGCAGCCATGTTTTTACGAGACATGGCTGACCGCCTGCCAGAATCATCAGAGCCTCCCTTCTGGGAAATGTGGGACAGACTAGCCGAGACCGCGTCTCAGCCAGATTCTAAGGATGTCGATGAGACGGGCGATCCAGTGAACGACGCCTTGAGCAGTCCAAGCGGACGACTCACCGATGCTCTATTCGAAAGACTTGGTAAGCTCACGATTCAAGCTGGCGATGGGATACCTACAGCGTACGCTTGCCGCCTCGAAGGACTGTTGCGAGAACCACAAGCCGCCGGCGCTGCCACGATGATTTCGTCTCGACTCGGCTATCTTTGGGCGGTTGATCCAGGCTGGCCGCGCGTACAAATCCTACCGATGCTCTCCACCGTCGATGACTCGTTCGACACCGCTGCTTGGGCTGGTTACGTGTACAATGCGCGGCTTGATCCCGAGCTACTGGAATCGTTGAAAGGCGGATTGATTACGGCATGCGGGAATCGCCAGCAACTAGGTCGATGGTGCGACAACGCGTGCGCACTCTTCGCGGCGGCAGCAATTCAACTTCCGGATCTTTTCTCGGCGGACGACACGATTAGTGCACTCCAAACGATGGACGGCGAGGGCCGACAGGCTGTTGCTGTACAGCTTCGGCAACAACTAGAACATGCCGACGAAAAGGCTGGGAGTCTGTGGCAGTACCGCATTGGGCCCTGGGTTAGGAGCTGGCCTCAGGCGGGCAAACTTACGAACCCTGGAGTGTCGAGAGAGTTAGCGCTAGCAGCGGTGAGGGCTGGGGACGAGTTCAAAGATGCTGTAGAGACGGTCACGATCTTTCTACGGAACGAACCAGACGAAGGTCATGGCAACAACTGGGTTCGATTTGCTCTAGCCAAAACAGATCATCCGGAAAAACTCCCGTGGGCTACTCTGAACCTCCTAGCTGCGTCAGTATCATATGAGGACAAGTGGCCGGGATCCAAGTTCCGCGAAGTCCTGGACCGAATGGCCAACGCGGACTTGAGCATCGCGAAAGATCCTAGATACCAGAGACTATCCGAATACCTCGACCGAAACGGGGAGTAGCCTGGATGGGTCACCAAGCCAAAGGCCCTCGGCGACTTCGCCGAGGGCCTTCTTGTTTGTTGATTGAGCGGGTCTCGCCTAGTAGCGATACGTATCCGGCTTGTAGGGGCCTTCAACGTCGACGCCGATGTAATCTGCCTGCTCTTTGGTGAGCGTGCTGAGGTGGGCGTCGAGGTGGGCAAGGTGCAAGCGCGCGACTTCTTCGTCGAGCTTCTTCGGCAGCACGTAGACCTTGTTTTCGTAGGAGTCCTCGTTCTCATGTAGCTCGATCTGAGCCAGCACCTGGTTGGTGAACGAGGCCGACATCACGAAGCTCGGGTGGCCGGTGGCGCAACCGAGGTTGAGCAGGCGGTCCTCGGCGAGGATCATCACGCTGTGCCCGTCCGCAAAGCGCCACTCGTCGTACTGCGGCTTGATATTAATCCGCTCGATGCCCTCAATGGCCTTGAGGCCAGCCATGTCGATCTCGTTGTCGAAGTGACCGATGTTGCCAAGCAAAAAGGGCGTTGTCCCCTTTTCTGCTTCCCCTTTTCTGCTTTTCTGCCCCCTTTTCTGCCCTTTTCTGCCATACGTCGGCGGAGTAACTGGAGAGGGCTCTGAGATCGAGCGCCGAGCTGCTTGCTGCAATGCTTGCCGGCTCAACCGGTCAACGCGACACTTGCGTCAAAACGTTCTGCTGGAGTTTCAAACTCCAGCGTCTGACGGGGCCGTCCGCTGAGCTTACGTGCAATCTTATCCAGATGTTCTTGCGGGTGTACAGATAAGTCGGTCGCCTTTAAAACTGGGCGTTGTCCCGTCTTTCCTCCTGAAGAGGTGTGTGGCGGCGCCTGCGAGACTGGCGCGATCAGCCGCCAGCCCAGCCCCACAGATGCCGCCTGCTGCCACGTCTACTCGCCCACAGCCGGTTGACCGGCCTTGCTGGGTCTTGTCAGACGAGGAACAAAGCCCGGAACCTGTTCCATGTAGGCACCGTATCGTTCAGGATACTCCCGCATTAAATCGCGCTCTTCGAGCAGTTTGACCGCGAGGAAAATGTAACCCGTAGTCATGACGGCAAATAGCAGATGCCCGGCAGTCATCGTCGGTGTAGCCCAGAAGGCGATCAAGAAACCGACTTGGATCGGATGCCGAACAAAACCGTAGAATCCGGGCGTCCGAAAACCGAGTTCCGTGTACGCTGTGCCTTTGACCGCCAACCACGTTTGTCGTAACCCGAACAGATCAAAGTGATTGATCATCACCGTAGATAGCAAGACGATCGCCCATCCAGCCCAGAAGGTCGCTTGGAGTACGGCAGCGCCCACGGGGTGCACGACAGACCAGACGACCTCCGGCATGGGACGCCACTGCCAGAACATCAGAAACAGGACGGCGTTGGTAGCCAACACGTAGGTGGGGCGCTCCATCTCTGAGGGGAAATAGGTGGTCAAAACCTTCTTGAACCCTTTACGGGCCATACCACTGTGCTGCACAACAAAGACACTGAGCAGCAGGCAGTTGACGATGATCGCCGTGACAAGCGGTGTTGCCAGCCCGCCGGAATCAACAGACTGCGGCACCAGAATGTTGCCGACAAACCCGATCGCGTATAGAAACGCAGCCAGGAACGTCAGGTAGCTAATACCGCCATACAGTGCAAAAAAGACCTTCTTCATTTCGCGATTCCTCCTTGTGGAATGCCGGTGGTACCTGAACGACCGGTCTGATAGGTAACACTCTAAACCGGACGGATGGGTAACAGTATAGGCGGTGGTCAGTGGCCCCCGCGGGGGCCACTGACTGCCGAGCCGAGCGGCCACAGTACGCGGTTGGCGGCGTCGAACAAGGCGAGTTCCACCGGACCGAACCAGATCTGCCAAATGGCTTCGTCCACTTCGACTAGCCCGACCAACTCGCGAGCCAACGCTTCACTCAGGAAGTACTTCTCGCCGAGGAACTTGATGCGTCCGTCGTGGCGCACTCGTCGGCGCTCCCAGTGCCCCGGGTAATCCAGATCAGCAAGCTCGCTGGGATAGGCGCGTGTTGCTGGTGCATAGAACGCCGCCGGGGGCCGCTGTCTCAACGCTTCATGCGGACGTTCTTGGTTGTATTCATGACGAAAGAGGTCGAAGCGGCGCTGCTGTCGGCGACGATCGCCAGCCGGAGGTCTCACTGTCTCGGCTTTGAGCGTGCGGTGTAGCCGCTCGTGGCGACCGTTCTGCTGCGGCTTGCCCGGCTCGATGCGCTCCACCGCAATGCCCAGCTTCAGCCACCAGACGTTCAACCGGCTCAAGCGTCCGGTGCCGATGGAGGCGAACGGCGAACCGTTGTCTGAGCGTATCCTTCGTGGCAGCCCGCGCTCCAGAAACAACCGCTCCAAGCCTCGGCGGGCCTCGGCGTAGGATGTGCCCACGTGTGCGGTGCAGTTGAGCAGGAAACGACTATATCCGTCGACGACCGTTAGCGGATAACACAGCACGCCGTCGCCGGTGCGAAACTGCCCCTTGTAGTCGATCGTCCAGAGGTCGTTGGGCGCTTCGGGTTCGCGCAACGGACTGGGTGCCGCTTCGGCCAGTCGCCGCATCCGCTTGCGCCCGCGAACGAGTCCGGCTCGCTTCAGCGCGTCGCCGATCGTCGACGCCGCTGGCCAGCTTGTCTGTGACTCTTTCGACTCCAGCCAGGCCCTGAGCTTCTTCGGCCCCCAACTCGGATGCTGCCGACGCGCTTCTATCACTCGTCGCTCGACCGACTCGGGTATCCGACCGGGCTGACGGTGTGCCGCGTGCGAGCGGTCTTCCAGCTCTGGCCAACCGCCTTGACGGAAGCGTTCTAACCACTTGTATCCGGTCCTGCGGCTGATCCCGTAGAGTCGACACAGCGCCGCCACGTTCGTCGCCGCCCCCGCTCGCAGCCAGTCTTCAATGAATCTCTTGCGTTCTTCCATCGGATAGGTCTCCTTCCATGGCATCTCGCCATGGTGTTACCTATCCGCCCGGTCTAACCTGTTACCCTTCCGCCCGGTCTGTACATACCGAAGGTATCCTCCCTGACGAGCGGCCTGTAACCGGTCGCAGTGAAGTCTACACCATTTAGCGGATCAATACACCGCCTATTTGTTATCAGCGGGCAAGACGCCTACAGGCATGCGTGCCCATTCGGTGATGAACAACGAGGTTCAATCCTCGCTACGCTGTCAGGTTCTGAATCGTTTCTCCGCCTGCCGGATTCCGTGGGCACAGATGAAGACTACAGCCTCAGTCCTCAGCGTCATGAGAACGGCCAGCGGCAGCTGTGGTTGGCGTCTCGGAGGAAACCTCAACCGAAACTGGATGGGTGAATACATCAATCATGAGCGAGCCTTTTCGAAGTCTCCGATCAGTTCCCGCGACGCGCCTGAGTCGACTTCAAATCGCACACGCACGGCGCCGTACCCAGCTCTCGCTTCACTTTCGATCCGCAAGAATCCGCGGCAGTCCAGTTGGAAAGAGGGGGCAACGCCCAGTTCCTAGGTCCACGATCGCAAGGCCACCAAACAACCCGATCGGTCAACCACCGCCACCAGGGATTGGCTTGCGTTATCGCGTCTGTTAGGCAATAGCGGAATGACACGAACCCCCGTAACGCGAAAACTCTTGCCTGTTCCATTATCCGACCGTCCTGGGCGCCAGACGAAAACCGAAGACAGCACACCGCCGCAGATAAAACCGGGCGTTGCCCCCTCTCTTGTCAGTTCCGTGTGACGGCCGCGAACGCCAATGTTAGTCTGGTTCGATGGCACGGCGTTGTATCTTTTGCGGCGGCGGCAGCCTCACAAAGGAGCACGCCTGGCCACAATGGATTCTCAACGATCACGGAGATGACGCAATAACGATTCATAGCCACGGCGAACTTGTCCGAACCTTGGCCGGGCCGAACGCCGCCATAGAATTTAAGCGCGTATGTGGCCCCTGCAATACGGGCTGGATGAGTAAGCTCGAAGACAAAGTCAAGCCCATAATGAAGCCACTCATTCTCGGGCAACGTTCTCGGCTGGGAGCCACTGAGCAGCGCATTCTGAGCGCATGGCTCACTAAGACAGCCATGGTCTTCTCCTGCACACAGGACGACGTAGATCGTTTCTTTACACGCCCAGAATTCGATCACTGTCGAGTTGAAGCTGCCGCACCCGCGTCCGTGGCTGAGGTTCTGATTGGAAACTACCGTGGCGCTGAGAGAAAGCTGTTTACCCAAGTACTGAACCCCGTTGGTATCGGGCCGCACAACGGGTTTGAAACGTACTTGTTCACGATACGCGTGGCACGGTTTGTCGGTCAGGTGTTGGCCATACGGAACGAGCCTGACGGTGTCAACTTTTTAGCCAAGGTGCACATCGGCTCTGAAGCTGGCGTCCACATAAGTCCACCCGTAGATCCGGTCATCGAGTGGCCGCCGATGGCATCGTTCGATGATGGCCCGAATAGCTTGACGGCTTTCGCCGAGCGAACGCTTGGTGGACTCTCAATACAATCGCCGCCGTCATCTTAGAGTTCGAGGGAGTTCGAGGGTCAGTCACTGGCCTGCACCCCGTCCCGCTCGGATTTGTCACCGGTTGGGAAAGAGGGGACAACGCCCGGTTTCCAACGCCCGGTTTCCAAAGCATCCCGTTCCAAATCGGCTACCTGCTTGCGGAATCGCACCCTAAACCCCTAGCTCGTGCTTGACCGCGCCGAACTGCTCCAGCGCAAACTGCAAATCCTCTTCGGTGTGTGCCGCAGAAACCTGCGTTCGAATCCGCGCCTTGCCCTGCGGCACCACTGGATACGAGAACCCGATCACGTAGATGCCGCGCTCAAGCAGCGCATCCGCGAACCGACCAGCTAGCGCCGCATCTCCCAACATCACCGGCACGATGGGGTGCTCACCGGGCAAGACGTTGAAACCCAGACCTTCGAGCCCCGCCCGAAACATCTTCGTGTTCGACGCCAACCGTTCGCGCAGTTCCCCGCTCTTCTCAAGCAATTCAAGCGCCCGGAGCGAGGCTCCGACAACCATTGGAGGGACTGAGTTCGAGAATAGATACGGCCGCGAGCGCTGCCGCAACATCGCCACCAACTCACTACGCCCGCTGGTATAGCCGCCGCTCGCGCCACCTAGAGCCTTACCAAGCGTGCCGGTCATCAGATCGATCCGGTCGACGACACCGCACAACTCGTGTGTGCCTCGACCGTGTTCGCCCACAAAACCCACGGCGTGCGAGTCATCGACCATCACTAACGCGTCGTACTTCTCCGCCAGGTCACAGATGCCCGACAAGTTGGCGAACGAGCCGTCCATCGAGAAGACTCCGTCGGTGGCGATCATTCTTGTACGGCAGTCCGAGGCCGCTCGTAGCTGCTCCTCCAAGTTCGCCATGTCGCTGTTCTTATAACGGAACCGCTTCGCCTTACACAGCCGGATTCCGTCAATGATGCTGGCGTGATTCAACTCGTCAGAGATCACCGCATCCTCCGCGCTCAACAATGTCTCGAACAGCCCACCGTTGGCGTCGAAGCACGACGAGTAGAGGATCGTGTCCTCCATTCCGAGAAAGGAACTTAGTGATTCCTCAAGCTGTTTGTGAGGCGCCAGCGTGCCGCAGATAAACCGGACGGATGAGAGTCCATAGCCCCAATCGTCGAGAGCCTTCCGAGCCGCAACGACGATCTCCGGGTGGCTGGCAAGGCCAAGATAGTTATTCGCGCAGAGGTTCAGCGACTCCTGCCCCGCGCCCACTTCGATATGGGCCCCCTGCGGGCTGGTGATTACGCGTTCGCCCTTGAACAGACCTGCTGATCGAATCTCGTCTAGGTTGTTGCGCAGCCGCTCTTGCAGTTCGGGTCCGTACATCAGGTGCTCTCCATCGCTACTTGGCCCAGGGCCACTCCAGGATCACCTTGCCGCAGTCCGCAGTCTGCATCAGCTTGAAACCCTTCTCAAACTCGTCGAACGAAAATCGATGCGTGATGACTGGCGAGATGTCGACACCGGAGCGAAGCAGAATCGTCATTTGGTACCACGTCTCGTACATCTCTCGGCCATAGACACCACGGATCGTTAGGCTCTTAAAAATCACCTTTTGCCAGTCGATGCCAGGGTTCTCATTCGGGATGCCGAGCACGGCAATGCTGCCGCCGTGGCTCATGCTCGAAACCATCTGGCGCAGCGCTGCCGGACTACCAGACATTTCAAGTCCGACATCGAAGCCCTCTTGCATACCGAGCTCGTGCTGTACATCATCGAGGGATCGTTCCACTGGGTTCAGCGCAACAGTGGCTCCCATCTTGCGCGCCTGCTCGAGGCGAAACTGATTGAGATCGGTTACGACGACGTTCCGAGCACCGGCGTGCTTTACGACCGGTATCGCCATCAGCCCTATCGGCCCGGCACCAGTGATCAACACGTCTTCACCCACTACCGGAAAGGTAAGAGCGGTGTGGAGCGCATTGCCAAACGGGTCGAAGATCGAGGCGACTTCTCGATCGACCTGGTCGTCGTGATGCCAGACATTCGTTTTAGGGATCGCTACAAATTCAGCGAAACAACCGTCACGTGTCACCCCAACGCCCTGCGTATGGGCGCAAAGATGACGACGGCCCGCCCGACAATTGCGGCAACTTCCGCAGACGATGTGGCCCTCGCCGCTCACGAAGTCACCAACCTCAAACCCCTGGACGTTGCTGCCCAATTCGACGATCTCACCGGCGAACTCATGGCCAATGACCGTCGGAACCGCCACCGCACCTCGGGCCCAATCGTCCCAGTTCCAGATGTGCAGGTCACTGCCGCATATCCCGGCACGATGCACGCGAATCAGCACATCATCGATGCCATAGGTTGGACGTGGGACATCTGCCATCCACAATCCGACTTCTCGTCTGCTCTTCACTAGGGCTTTCATAGGTTCGTTTCGCTGTCGATTTCAAAGTATAAGCCACGGCCAGCCAGCGCCAATCGAGCCGCCACGGAGTGCCCTTACTAGTGCGTTGGTACAATGGCCAACTCGGCCTTTGACTGGCTGAGATCCCATTTATGTCTACTACTGAAAATTTCCTCGTCGGCATTACCGCCGACTGGGGCGACCGCTACGAATCCGTTCTCGGCCCCGCACTGCGCGAGGTTTTCGACCCCGTAGAAGGGCTCGAGTACGAGATCACGCCCGAATGTGCCGACCTAGTCGCCACGCCCGAGATCGCTGACCGCTATGACGCAATCTTGGTCTTGATGTACAAGTTCGACAGGGAGACGCTCGACCAAACGAAGCGCCTCAAGTGCCTGGCGCGCTGGGGTGTCGGCTACGACCGTATTGATGTCGACGCCGCGACCGACAACGACATCTTCGTCGCTCTGACGCCCACCACGCTCAAGCGGACGGTTTCTGAGGGTGCGCTGTCGCTGCTCCTCACGCTGTCGAAGAATATCTTCGCGTTAGACCGCAACGTGCGCGCTGGCGACTGGCGCACGGGCATCGAAGCCGACGGCGTGCTCGTCCGCGACCGCGTTCTCGGCTGTATTGGAGTGGGTAACATCGGCAGCGAACTCGTACGTCTCGCCAAGGCGATCGACTTCGGTCGCGCCATCGCCTACGACCCATTCTGCTCAGCCGACCGCGCTGCGGAGATCGGTGTCGAATTGGTAGACCTCGACACGTTGATGAAGGAGAGCGACTTCATCTCACTACATGCCCCCTTGACCGATCAGACGAAAAACATCATCAACGAACGCACACTTGCCCTGATGAAGCGGTCGGCCTTCCTCATTAACACCGCACGTGGACCACTCGTGGACGAAGATGCGTTGTATCAGGCTCTTAAGTCCCGCCAGATCGCGGGAGCCGCCCTGGACGTCCTCTGCCAAGAGCCGCCACCAAAGGATCACCCGTTCTTCGAACTCGACAACGTCATCCTCACTCCTCACTGGATCCCCATGACGGAAGAGAACGTCGAAGGCAACAGCCGTGAGGTCTGCACCAACATCGTGTCGGTGTTCAAGGGCGAAGTACCTCCGTTCCTCGCGAACCCGAAGGTCGCGCAGAAGCCAAGTATGTTGGCCAAGATCAAGCGCTAACCAAACAGGGCCACTCGATGTCGAGTGGCCCTGTTCTACTTGCTGCCGAACGGATCGAGATTACTCGTCAATCGCTTCCACTGTCTCGCTCGCAGGAGTCATGCTGGGCAAATCTAGCGCCTCGCGTAGTTCTGCCTCCAGCCTGTCTCTCATATCGATGTTCTCGCTGAGAAACTGCTTCGTATTCTCGCGGCCCTGGCCAATGCGGTCATCGCCGTAGGAATACCACGAGCCACTCTTCGTCAGAATGTTGTGCTGGACACCGAGATCAATCAGGTCACCCTCCAGCGAGATCCCCAAGCCGTACATAATGTCGAACTCCGCCAGCCGGAACGGTGCCGCGACCTTGTTCTTGGCGACTTTCACCTTCGTGCGATTGCCCGTAACCACGTCGCCATCCTTGATAGCCGCAATACGGCGGATGTCGATACGAACCGATGCGTAAAACTTGAGAGCCCGACCGCCACTGGTCGTCTCCGGGCTGCCAAACATGACGCCAATCTTCTCGCGTAGCTGGTTGATGAAGACCATACAGCAGTTCGAGCGAGCGACATGACCAGTCAACTTACGCAACGCCTGGGACATCAACCGCGCCTGCAGACCGACGTGATGGTCACCCACTTCGCCTTCCAACTCAGCACGTGGAACAAGAGCCGCCACCGAATCGACAACTAAGATATCGATCGATCCAGAACTCACCAGTATGTCGGCAATCTGCAATGCCTGTTCACCGGAGTCGGGCTGCGAAACCAGCAAGTTGTCGATGTCGACACCTAAGCGAGCGGCGTAGATCGGATCCATCGCGTGCTCGGCATCGATGAAGGCCGCGACGCCCCCGAGTTTCTGGGCTTGAGCTATGGTCGACAATGCGAGAGTCGTCTTACCTGACGATTCCGGACCATAAATCTCAATCACGCGCCCACGGGGCAAACCACCGACGCCCAACGCGGCATCGACCGCCAACGAGCCAGTAGGTATCGCCGATACCGGATCGACGGCCCCGTCTTGTCCAAGGCGAAGAATCGATCCTTTGCCGTGAGCCTTTTCGATCTCCGCAATGGCTGCGTCAAGGTTTTGGATGCGGTCCCGCTTCTGCATCATTGTGTGTCTCCTGTCTTCCTTTGCTTTCTCCACTCCAATCAAGGGGCGAACAAACATCGAATATACATCATCGAGGCGCCCAAAGGAAACCCCAATCAAAAGAATCCGTTCCGCGGCGGGACGGTTGCTTACGGCTGCGAGTCTGGCAGTGGCGCGTAATAGCCGCTACGGGCTCTCACCCGCGCATTCTTGATGTCTGTTCTCACTCGAATCTCGTGGAAGCTTCCATCAAGAGCAAAGTCGGTTGGCGAGTAGAGCAGAAAGTACTGATGCCTCAGTTCGTTCGCGATGTCCACAAAGGACTGTTCCAAGTCCGTCGCTTGGAAAGGGTGAAATGACCTTCCACCCGTCTGTTCGGCCAAGTACTTCAGAACCTTGTCGCCTTGCTGCTTCTGTCCGGTCCGATTAGTGGAGATCGCGTAGATCACCGCCTCGGCCTTGTGGGCCATCTCCAGCGCCATGTCACGCGTCACCGTCGAATGGTTGTCCTCGCCGTCACCAATCACGATCAGCGCCCGGCGATACTGAGCCAACGGCTGATCTTCAGGAAGCTTGTCACGACAGGCATAGTAAATCGCGTCGTAAAGCGCCGTGCCACCACCAGCGCGCAGCAAGCGAACACCACGGGCCAACTCTTCCGCATCTTGCGTGTAGTCGATCATCAACTCGGCGCGCGTATCGTAGCTGACGAGAAACGCGCGGTCGTTGCCTTCTTCAAGCACGCCGCGAATGAATTCGATCGCCGACTCCTGTTCGAAGCGGAAGCGCCCTCGCACCGAATTCGAAGTATCCATCAGTACGCCAATTCGAAGCGGTAGATCCGATTCGCGAACGAACTCCAGAATCTCCTGGGGCTCGCCGTTATCAAGAACCTCAAAATTCTCTTTGTCCAGGTCCGTGATGAAGCGATTCCGCTTATCGGTCACAGTGAACAGCAGCGGTACACGCGAGACCTCTACCCGGATAGTGGAGTCTTGATCTTCCGCGGTAAGCACCGCAGCGCTTTCGGCATCCTGGCCCATCAAGAGGCCGTATCCAGCGCCGACAAACAAAGTCAATAAAATTAGAAATCCCTTCATGTGGCTGCCGATGATTATAGCGCCAGTAGCTCCAGGCGGTCGCGGAAGTCGTTCGCCAATGGCGCATCGATGATCAACAACTCACCCGTCACCGGATGCGAAACCTCGATGTGCGAAGCGTGCAGGAAGAACCGCTCGGCGTCGTCGGACGGCGCACCGTAGGTGGCATCACCCACAATCGGTCGACCGACCCACGACAGATGCACACGAATCTGGTGTGTGCGACCCGTATGTATCCGCACTTCAAGCAAGCTATGCGCAGGCTTCGAGCGGACACGTAGCGGACGATAGTCCGTCACCGCCGACCGACCGGACTCGACGACCGCCATCCGGTGGCGCCGACGCGGATCCCTCCCAATCGGTGCCTCGACCCGCGTCCACCACTCGGAGTCTTCCTCCACCAGACGCTCCTTCCTGGTCCGTGGCACGTCACGCGGCCTGCCCACTTCGCCCCGGACCAACGCCAGGTACAACTTCTTCACCTGGCGAGACTCAAACGCTTGCGCTAGCCCACGATGGGCTCGATCGGTCTTCGCGACGAGAATCACACCACTGGTCCACCGATCAAGCCGATGGACAATTCCAGGCCGCAGGTCGCCACCAGCACCAGACAGCGACTGCCCAAAATGATGCAGCAACGCATTCACCAACGTGCCAGACTGCGAAGCCTCTCCCGCGCCAGCGTGGACTACCATTCCCGCAGGCTTGTTGACTGCAGCCACGTCGTCATCTTCGAAGAGGATTTCCAACGGGATCTCTTCCGCGAATGCTCGCAGCGGTTTCAGCGGCGCTGGCTCCACTTCAATCGACTCACCGCCACGCAACTTCATCGACACACGCGGGGAGGAGTCGTCCACGACTACCCGACCCTCGCGAATCCACTGCTGAATGCGTGAACGGGATAGATCCGGCAGCGTCTTCGACAGATACACATCCAGCCGTTGACCCGCCGCCTCTTCGTTTGCGGTCAGGTAGACAGTTCGGGCATCGTCGTCGGTCACGGGCATCACCTATCCCAGCTCCTCGTAGACCCCGAGTACCGCCTTCGCCGCACGTCGCCAGGTAAACTCCGCCGCCCGCGCAAGTCCCCGCTGTCGCAGGACCGATCGCAATTCTTCATCCTCGATCACTCGACCCAGGCCAGCCGCTATCGATTCGGTATCGGTCGGGTCCACCAATAACGCAGCGTCACCCGCCACCTCGGGCATCGAAGAGCAATCCGAGGTCAACACAGGCAGCCCCGCCGACATCGCCTCCAAGATCGGTATGCCAAACCCTTCATTGAGGGACGGGAACGCCAGCGCATGGGCAGAGCGATACAACTTCGCCTTGGTATCCGCGTTCACGTAGCCCATTTGCACGATGCGGCCTCTCGCCGGACTCGCCTCAATTCGAGCGCTGATCTCCTCAGCACCGTAGCCCGATGACCCGGCCAACACAAGCATCAGATCGCTAGGAAGCCCTTCGAAAGCCTCAACGAGGCGGCCAATGTTCTTGCGTTGTTGAATCGCACCCACATTCAGCAAGAACGATCGATCAAGGCCCCGCTGATCTCTAAACTCTCGTAGCTCGGCCGCCTCGAACTCCGGCAATGGTTTCACACCGTGCGGCACGACAACAATCTGTTCCCGTGGATAGCTCAGCAGTTCCGACGTCTGATCAGCGGTAAACGACGACACCGCCACAATCCGATCCGACCGCTCCGCCGCCTGCTGAGCAAACCCCTCAAAACGGGCACGATACTCCGCCGTCGAATAGTCTGACGTCATCACAAACAGGTCGTGGAAGGTCGTTAGCGCTCGGCGGAATCTTCTCTCTGGCAACCGTTGATTCAACCCATGGAACACGTCCAACCGCGACGCCAGCCAAGGGACGGTCACTGTCTCCATCAGCGCTCGACTGACGTTGGGCCCCGGCTTCGGAAGTCGCAGAGATCGAAAATAGCGGTTCGCTCGATAGCAGAGTGTCAACCGATGATCGGGCGTTAAGGCCGCCAACTCCCCGATCAGGTTCTGCGAATATACGCCGACGCCCGAAGGCTGGCGGTCGATGCTGTAGCTCGCATCGAGACCAATTCTCACGGCAGCAACTCCACGACCCGAGCCAGTGTCTCGTCCGCCGGTTCAGCCGCAGGCACATCCACGACACGCGCCGGTTGCTTGCCCCACGGAGACCAGCGCTGTCTCATCCTCTCCGACACCGCTCCTCGAAACACATCGATGCCCGACACGCCCAGCGCCGCTGCAATGTGTCCTGCTCCAGAGTCATACCCGACGAATAAGTCACTCGCCGCAATCACTCCAGCAAAGCCGCTGAGCGACCCCTCATACAAACTCAAACCGTGAAGGTCCGCGTCCGAAGCAGCCTTCGCCGTAGCTGTCGCAGCCCCACTCTCGACTTCGCCGAAGCCCTTGTCGAGAACTACGCGCCACCCGCGTCGCAGCAACTCGAGCACGACCGCCGTCTCAAACTCTGGACCGACTCGCTTGCTATCGTTGCCCCCGAAACCCCAGTTAAGCGTCGCCATCGGACGACCTGGATCACCCCGCAACCCTCTTCCCGCAGCTAAGTCAGCCTCAGACAACGCGACAAACGGCTTCGCACCCTCAACTTCAAACATCCGGTCGACCCACCTCGACGTGAGCTCCGATATCGACTCCGTGCCAGTGCCACCAAAGGCGCGGCTGTCGAAAAATTGACCGTGCCCTCCTGCGGGAGCAGCAGGGAGCACACCCAATTGCGTGAGCCGCGAGTCCGGGCTCACCACGAGGCATTGGCCGAGTTCGTCGCCCGCCCATTCTTCGATCTGCTCGGATAGATCGACCCACGCGTTGAGCCGCTCAAGCAGTGTCCCGCTACGTGCGTACTCAACCGGCAAGAACGATATGCGATCGTCACCCTGGAATAGCGCTGCCGCCTTGGCCCCACCCGCAAGAGCCAGCGACGCATCCGGATACGCCCTCTTGAGCCCATCGAGGACGACGCTTGTCACCGCCACGTCCGCGCCAAGCGTCACGCGCGACAGCACGACACAACGCCGATATTCCTCAGGCGGAACGAGTCCGAAGATTTCCGGGTCGACCGATTGAGCCAATCGGTCATGAAACCTCTTGAACTCTGGGCGGCCGTGCAGCCGTGCAATCAGGGCGGTGAAGAAGTTCTCATAACGCTCACTCAACCTCGGTTCAAAGCGGTCTGCCAGTGGCTCAACAACGTCTCGAAAGAGACGCCGCGACCCCTCAAGCATCTCCTTCCGTGAACCCGTTGTCGCTTGCTCCAGCACGCTGAGGAGATCCTCCTCCTCAAAATCGTAGGGAGTATCTTCCGCCAGCAGATAGCGACCAACCCGTAGCGCTACGTCGTCCAACACCCCATCAGGATGCCCCATCCGACGAACTGCTTCAACGCACGGCTGGTTGTCGAGTGCGGACAAGCTCCGGTTGCGACGCTCTGGACCCGGGCCTCACGCGCTTCGAACCGTAGCTCTTTAGCTTCCGATAGAGTGTCGTCCGACCGATCCCCAGCATCATCGCGGCAGCACTGATGTCTCCGCGCGTGAAGTCGATCGCTCGCAGAATGTGCCTCCGCTCCACCTCTGCCAGCGGTGCGATACCCTCGGTGAAATCCGCTGATTCGCCTTGAAAGAGCGCGAAGTTCCGCAGAGCGCTCGGCAAATCATTGATCCGGAGTTCATCTTCGGTTCGCAGCGCTACCGCCCGACGGATCGAGTTCTCGAGTTCACGAACGTTGCCAGGCCAGTCGTATTCACACAACAGCTCCATCGCCTCATTCGAGAGCGACACCCTGGCCGAACCGTGCTTGCGCAGGAAGTACTTCGACAACATCGGAATGTCTTCTCGACGATCACGCAGGGTTGGAGCCCGGATCGAAATTACATTCAGTCGGTAATAAAGATCTCGGCGAAACGTTTTGTTCTCGACCTCTTCCGCTAGGTCTCGATTGGTCGCGGCGACGACGCGCTCATTCACCTTGACCGCTTTTGTCTCGCCGATCGGACGAACCTCGCCCTCTTGCAGCAGGCGCAACAGTTTCGCCTGCACGTCCAACGTCAACTCACCAATTTCGTCGAGAAACAGCGTGCCACCATCAGCCGCCCTCACCAATCCCAATTTGTCTTCGTTGGCACCCGTGAAGGCTCCTCTCTTGTAGCCAAACAGCTCGCTCTCCATCAGAGAACCGACGACGGATGAAGCGTCGACCGGCAAGAAAATCTTGTCAGCCAACTGGGAAACGTCGTGAACTGCCCGCGCGATTAGCTCCTTCCCGCAGCCGCTCTCGCCCGTGATCAGAATCGGGGAATTGTCCCAGTAAAGCTTGCGGATCGTCTCGCGAACCCTCCGCATTGGCGCGGAGGCACCGACCAAACCATAGTGGCCACGGCGACGGTCGACAGGCTTGCGAGGGGGCATCGGTGCTGGAAACTCCGCACCGATCCTATCAGGCCATTCCGGGAAGAATGGAGACGTAATTCTTAAATATACGGATTCTTTATGTGCAAGCCCGCAGGTCGTTGAGCGAAACGCGCTGCGCAAAAGAGTCGATGCCGTCCGCCGACATGCGCCGCCTCAGAGCGTCCAACTCAGCGGTCCGTCCCGCGGAGCCGACCACTACTCGGTACACCGTCACACCCTCCGGCGAAACGGCCATCACGATGTGCGCCTCGCCATAGGCAAGTGCCATCTTGCCCCGTAAACGCTCGGCGTTATCTTCGTCTTCAAACGAACCAACCTGCGCCGCGTAATACGGACCAGCGCCGCACGGAGCCGCGTCTGGAACCACAACTTCACGATCAGCCGGCGGAGCCAGCGCGCCGCCTGGTGCACTCACCACTTCGACGCGGACTGTTGCCGTCCCACTGCCAATCATGTCGATCTGTCGAGCAGCCGCTCTCGATAGGTCTATGATTCGCTGCTTCACGAACGGGCCACGATCATTGATCCGAACCTCGACTGATTTCTTTGAGTCCAGGCTCGTGACCCGCACGACCGTGCCAAACGGCAACTGGAGATGCGCCGCAGTCATCTCGTCCATGTCATACGTCTCGCCGTTGCTAGTTAATCGTCCGTGATACGGGTGGCCATACCAGCTCGCGACCCCGGTCTCGACATAGCCGACCCATGCGGGCAGCGGGGGCGGCAGTTGCACGCGGGGCTTTCCTCCGCAATTGAGTGCCGCTACCAGAACCGCCGCTGTAAAAAGAATCCTCCCCAAAGACATTCGCAGGGCAATCTTAACCCGGAACCCCTCGCTGTGGTACGATTCCGCCTTCGCGCACATATCATCCGAGCGGTCCATGTCGAACCCATCAGCCCAACCCAACAAGTTCCTACTCTTCGCTGCCAGCCTGGCCGCTGTCCTCTTCGTCGCGTCTTGGATATCCGACACAACGAGTGGAATCGGGATCGGCCTCGTCGGCTGTCTCGCGCTCTTGGCTCTCTACTTCCGCAAGCACAGGACGCTGCACATCTTTACCTTTACCTTCTGGGTTCTCACTGGCACCATCGCCGCTCTCTTCTGGCCCGACTTGTTCCGAGAGTGGAACGGGTTTCGACTCAACAGCATCAACCTCTACCTCATCCAAATCATCATGTTCGCCATGGGTGCGAGCTTGAGCCTGCGAGATTTCGGCAATGCGGTCAAGATGCCCAAGGCCGTACTGATCGGCATGTTCCTGCAATTCTCGATCATGCCGGTCCTGGGCTGGGCGGTCGCCCTCGCGTTCGGGTTTGAGCCCGAGGTCGCCGCCGGTATCATCCTCATTGGATCCTGCTCGGGTGGAGTCGCATCGAACCTCATGGTCTTCTTGGCCCGTGGCAATGTCGCACTATCGGTCACGATGACCGCCTGCTCAACGTTAATGGCGCCACTCATGACGCCCCTGCTGATGCAGTTGCTCGCAGGACGTTTGATTGAGATCGATTTTTGGGCGATGGTCCTCTCGATCATCAACTTGGTCATCATCCCGATCGGTGGTGGTTTGGTGGCCAACAAGGTTCTCGAACATCGTCGCGCAGGGGGAGAGTTCTTCAAGGTCCTCACACCGTTAGCCCTGCTACTCGGAGCAGGCGTTGCGGTCGCTACCGGAATCATCCTCATGCTCGGTGGTGCTATGTCAGACACCGCGTTCGTGTTGGCCCGCGTCCATCAAGGCTTAATATTGGTCGCCCTCACCTTCCTAGTCGGATGGGTTCTCAACGTCACCCTCGCAGGACACCGCGATGCCTTTGATCGTGCCCTGCCCGTAGTTGCCATGACTGCCATCTGCATCATTCTCACGATCATCGCAGCCAACTCTCGCGATGAACTGCTCAATCTCGGACTCCTATTGCTGCTCGCCGCGTTCCTCCACAACACCATCGGTTACGTCCTTGGTTACTGGTTCGCGGGTTTGGCGCGGCTGCCTGAGTCCGACCGCCGCACCGTCGCGTTTGAAGTCGGCATGCAGAACGGCGGCATGGCCGTCGGACTGGCGCTCGATGTCCTCAAGAGCACTTCCGCTGCTCTTGCTCCCGCGATCTTCGGCACCTGGATGAATGTCACCGGTTCGACGCTCGCCTCCTGGTGGCGTGACCAACCCACCGGAGATGAGGCCGCGTAGGAGTCGGCGTTAACCATCTCTAAACGCGATGCCCAGTCCATCCTCTCAGCCCAACAAGCTCTTCCTGATCGCGGCGGCAGTCGCCGTCGTGCTCTTCGCCTACGGCTTGGCCAGTGGTGCTCAGCTCGCAGTCGGAATAGGAGTCGTTGGCTGTCTCATTGCTCTCGCGTCCTACTTCCGCAAGCACCAGACGCTGCACATCGTCACCTTCACGCTGTGGCTGACGATCAGCACTGTCGCGGCTCTGTTCTGGCCTGAGTTGTTTGTTGAATGGAATGGCTTCCAACTCAACAGCATCAATCTCTACCTAGTCCAGCTCATCATGTTTTGCATGGGGGCGACCCTGACGGTTGGGGACTTCCTGAGTGCCCTGAAAATGCCCAAGGCGGTAGGCATCGGCATGATTCTGCAGTTTTCGGTCATGCCGATCGTCGGAGTGATCGTCGCTCAGGCTCTCGGGTTCGAACCGGAGGTCGCGGCTGGCATCATCCTGGTTGGGTCGTGCTCGGGGGGCGTAGCATCGAACCTCATGGTCTTCTTGGCCCGGGGCAACGTCGCGCTGTCGGTCACCATGACAGCTTGCTCGACGCTCATCGCGCCTCTCGTGACTCCGCTGCTGATGCAGTCTCTCGCAGGGCGTTTGATCGAGATCGATTTCTGGGCGATGGTTCTCTCGATCATCAACCTGGTCATCATCCCCATCGGGGGTGGTTTGATCATCAGCCAGGTCATCGAAGAACGCCGCACAGTCGCAACCTTCGCGAGAGCGATCGGCCCGCTGGCGGTGGTGCTCGGTGTGGGCGTGGCGACGATCACTGCTTGCGTGCTGTGGCTAGGAGGAGCGACTCCCGATACGGTGTTTCTTCACTTGAGACTTCATCAGGCGCTCTTGTTGAGCGGTCTCACTCTTGCACTCGGCCTGCTGCTGAACTTCACTCTCGGTGGACGCAGGGAAGACTTTCAGCGCTTTCCGCCACTCATTTCCATGGTCGCGATCTGCGTTTTTCTTTCGATTGTCACCGCCAACTCTCGCGACGATCTCACCTCGATTGGCCTGCTCCTCGTATTGGCCGCCTTCCTCCACAACGTCATTGGGTATCTGCTCGGCTACGGGCTAGCGGGAATGGCTGGTATCTCAGGGTCCAACCGCCGCACGGTCGCGTTCGAGGTTGGAATGCAGAACAGCGGCATGGCTGGAGGCTTAGCGCTGAGCGTCCTCAAGAGCACCGGAGCTGTGCTGGCGCCGATCATCTTCTCCACGGTGATGAACGTCACCGGCTCGATGCTTGCCTCCTATTGGCGTGACCGACCTCCCGCCGAGGAGACCGCCGCATAATGAAGGGATTGTGTCAACAGACGAGCAGTTCATTCGTCTCGCCCTCGAGCTAGCCGCGCAAGGTGAGCAGCAAGGCGAGGTGCCCGTCGGTGCAGTGATCGTCCGCGACGGTGAGGTGATCGGCCGCGGACACAACCAGCCCGTCGGTGCTCACGACCCCACCGCACACGCGGAAGTCGTGGCACTGCGTCACGCCTGCGGGTCGCTTGGCAAGCATCGCCTTGACGGCTGCGACCTCTACGTCACCATGGAGCCCTGCGCGATGTGTGCCGGAGCCATGGTCACGGCCCGCATCCGACGCCTGATCTTCGGCACCCGCGATATTCGCTTCGGAGCGGTCCGCAGCAAGTTCCGCATCGCCGACTCCGACCTTCTCAATCACCGCGTCGAAGTCGTCGAAGGCATCCTAGCCGCCGAATGCGTCGCCCCCCTGCAACGCTTCTTCGCCAGCCGCCGCTAACGTGGTCCCGTCATAACCAACCGACATCCGGCCAACCGCAACAGCGTCGTGAGGGAGCGGAATCAACTGCAAGTGGACTCTCGCCGGGCTATTTATTCACAGCTTCCGGGTAGGATAGAGGGTTGATGGAAGTCCGTGACCTACCAGCGCTCAACGCCACCCTCAACTCGATCTCAACTCTGCTGCTGCTGTTCGGGTACTACTTCATCAAGCGGAAGGAGATCGAGCGTCACAGGCTTTGCATGGGCCTCGCGTTCCTGACCTCCTGCCTGTTCTTGACGTCGTATGTGATCTACCACCTGAACGCTGGGTCGGTGCCGTTCACCGGCGAGGGATGGAGCCGGACGGTCTACTTCGCGATTCTCTTCACACACATTCCGCTGGCGGCTCTGGTGCCGGTGCTTGCGCTCATCGCGCTGTACCGCGCTTGGAAGAAAGACTTCGCGGCGCACCGCCGCATCGCTCGCTGGACCTGGCCCATATGGATGTACGTCTCGGTGACCGGCGTCATCATTTATATAATGCTCTACGAGATGTCGGGGCCCAACGGCTAAAACGGCGCTTCTTCGTCAGAGAAGTTCGGTGGTGCATCGTCATCGCTGGGTCCACCACCGATGTCGTCGGCGAGATTGTCGAACAGGGCAAACTTGTTGAGGAACGCAAGCCGCACTTTGCCCGTCGGGCCGTTACGTTGCTTCGAGATGATCAGCTCCGCGATGCCCTTGATGTCTTCGCGATCGGGCTTGTAGATCTCTTCGCGGAAGATAAATATCACCACATCTGCGTCTTGCTCGATCGAGCCCGAGTCACGAAGGTCGGCCAGCATCGGACGGTGATCGCCCTGACGCTGCTCGGGCGCACGGCTGAGCTGCGACAACGCAACCACCGGCACGTCCAAGTCTTTGGATAGTAACTTCAGACCGCGTGAAATTCCAGAAATCTCCTGGACGCGGTTCTCCACTTTTCCCTTGGTGGTCATCAGCTGCAGGTAGTCGACGACGACCAACACCAAGCCATGTTCAGACCGGAGACGGCGGCACTTGGCGGCGATCTCCATGACGTTCGTGTTAGCGGTGTCGTCGATGTGAAGCTTCGAGTTCACCAACTTGTGGAGGCTTGCGCTGAGCTTGCGCCGTTCATCGGCGTTCAAATAACCACCGCGGAATCGATGCTGGTCTACACGAGCCTCGGCGCACAACATGCGCGTGAGTAGCGACTCTTTCGACATCTCGAGCGAGAACAATGCGACCGTCTTAGCGGGATCGTCCGGGCCGTTGTCGCTCGCGACGTGTTGTGCCATATTCAACGCCAGCGAGGTCTTGCCCACGGCAGGACGCGCAGCAATGATGATCAGCTCGCCGCCATGCATGCCAGTGGTCATCTCGTCGAGCTTCAAGAACGGACCAGAAAGCCCTTTGACCCGGCGGCTAGGGTCCAAGAAGGCCTGCATGCCTCCGGCGTAGTCGTCGAGAATCGTCCGGGGATCAGACAGGCCGGTACGCAGCTGCGCGTCGCCGACCTTCATGATCGAACTCTCGGCCTCCGCCAAGATATCGTCGACCTCTTCGGCTGAGTCGATGCACTGTGAGACGATCGACTGCGATGTATAGATCAACTGCCGCAGTAGCGACTTGTCTTTGACGATCTTGATGTAGCTGTCGATACTCGACAGCCGCGGCAGCCCCTCGGTCAAGGACGCAATATAAGCAACGCCTTCGACCGAATCGAGTTGATCGTGCTTCTCTAGCTGATTGACGAGCGTCAGGTACTCGATGCCCCCACCGAGGTCGTTCAACTCGGCCATGCGAGCGAAGATGCGGCGGTGTTTTTCGAGAGTAAAATCGTTCGCTTCGAGCGCACCAGCAACTTGCGGGTACACCTGGTCTGACAACAGAATCGAGCCGAGAACGAATTTCTCGGCCTCGATGTTCGAGGGAAGACCTTTGAGAAGAACTGCGTTCTCCGAAATGGACGAGGCGGCGCTCAACGAGTCGTTAGAATACGCTCCGAAACCTCTTTCGCCGAGTACTTTTTCCATCGCTTTGCAATCAGCGCATTAGCCTGTGGATTCCACCTAACTCATTGAAATCATTGTGTTTACTGATTGTCATATGACTCAACCCTTTTTATTTCAACGACTTAGGCCTTGTGGAAAACATTGTGGAAAACAACTGGATTCCTTGAGGATCATAAATACCTAAAGAATCAATCACTTACAGACCACGGTGGGCTGCTTAACAATTTGGCCCGGTTCTGTTTTCCACAATATGCCATCGCCATCTGTTTGCCCTACTAGATTCCCACAGCAGGTCGCTGCTGGCAAGTCGTACGGCCTGCTAGCCTGTAAGTCGTGCTGGTCCAATTCATAGCTGTAGCGCTGGGCGTTGTAGCCGTCGTTTTGCTGGTCTGGATCGCCGTACAGTTGCAGGCGCGCCGAGGCGAAACCAGCTCTGCGCTCCAACGCTTGGATGCGCGTCTCGACGAGCAGGGCAAGCGCGGTGACGGGCTGGCTGAGCATTTCGGCAAATCTCGCGAGCAGCAGCAAGAGTCGGCGCATCAACTCCAGCAGAACGTCGTGGAGAGCTTCGGCAAGTTGCGCGAGGGGTTTGAGAAGCGACAGGCCGAGTCGCAGATCGCCGTGCAAGAGACGCTCCAAACCGGAGTCGATCGCGTGCGCCGTCAGGTGACAGAGAGCTTGACGGCCAACACTGACGATTTGGTCAAGCGGATGGAGAGCCTGACCAAGGCCACGGACACGCGACTGAAAGAGATCAGCGGTCAAGTCGACAAGCGACTATCGGAAGGGCTCGAAAAGACGCACGCGACGTTCACTGACATCCGGCAACGGCTGGCGCTGATCGATGACGCACAGAAGAAGATCACCGAGTTGTCGACGAATGTCGTCAGCCTGCAGCGGGTGTTGGCCGACCGTACTTCGCGCGGCGCGTTTGGCGAAGTGCAACTGCATACGCTCGTCTCCAACGCGTTACCGGAAAGCGTCTACTCGATGCAGTATTCGCTGCGGAGCGGTAAACGCGCGGACTGCGTCCTTTTTATGCCCGAGCCGACGGGAATGATCGTCATCGACTCGAAGTTCCCGCTCGATAACTTCCAGCGTAAGATGGATGCCGACACCACCGACGAAGCTCGCAAGACAGCGACTCGCGACTTCCAACGCGACGTGCAGAACCATATCGATGACATCGCGTCGAAGTACATCGTGCCAGGCGAGACGGCGTCGATCGCGATCCTCTTTCTGCCGGCCGAAGCAGTCTTCGCAGAGATACATGCCCACCATCGAGAACTCGTTGAGCACTCCTATCGCAAGAGTGTGATGCTGACTTCACCAACGACGCTGATGGCGGTTCTCACAACGTCGGCAGCGGTGATCAAGGATTCGCAGACGCGCGAGCAGGTCCATAAGATTCAGGAGCACCTGCGACACCTCAGTGCGGACTTCGAGCGATTCCAGTCCCGCATGGACAAGCTCGCGCAGCACATCGACCAAGCAAACCGGGACGTCACCTTAGTGAACACATCCGCGCGGAAGATTTCGGGACGGTTCCAGAAGATTGAAGGCCTCGAACTCGGTGACGAGGACCAGCCGACGCAGCTGCTGTCGGGCGACGGCACAGACCCCAAGGACGAAGTATGAATCTGGTATTAGCCTCCGGCTCGCCGCGACGCAAAGAACTACTCGCGACGGCGGGGTATTCGTTTGAAGTTCGGTCAGTCGACGTTGACGAAACCCCCTTGGATGGTGAGTCACCAGCGGACTACGTCGAGCGGCTTGCCGAGGCCAAGGCTCGCGCGGCCTGGCATGAGGGGGAAGTCACGTTGGGTGCCGATACGACTGTCGTCGCGGCTGGCGAGATTCTTGGCAAGCCGGTCGACGCGGCGGACGCGGCGGCGATGCTCTCAAAACTGTCGGGTAAGACTCACGAAGTCCTGACAGGCTTCTGCTTCTATAACGGAGTGGTGGCGAGGCCGGGAATCGAGCTGACCCATGTGTCGTTCCTCAAGATGACGGACGCGGAAATCACGGACTACGTCGCAAGCGGCGAGCCGATGGACAAGGCTGGGGCGTACGGCATCCAGGGCCTCGCATCGAAGTTCATCTATCGGGTCAAAGGCTGCTACTTCAACGTGGTCGGACTGCCGGTGTCACGCATTCATGCCTTCTTGCGCAGCCGCTCAGAGCATGGGTTTGAGTAGCTCTGGGCCGTGTCCAGGGCCGTGATGCCGCTCCATGAGTACGCTCTGGATGCTCAAGAATGCGGTCAAGTTATCACGTGTGAGCAATCCCACAAGCTGGCCGTGTTCGAGGACAGGCAGAGTCCGACACTGGCAGATTTGCAAGCGCTTGAAGGCAGATTCTAAGTCCTCATCTGGGCTAGCTGTATCGAACTCCGAGTGCATCGCGTGAGAAATGAGAGAGTCGCGGCCCTCTTCCGATAACCCTTTGAGCAGCTCGGACTGAGTCAAGACACCAATTACATCGCCTGCCTCGACCACCGGAAAGTCGGCTTGCGGTCCAGCCAGCGTCACGGCAACCGCCTCACCCAACGTCTGCTTCGGACCGAGAGCACGAAACTCGGTGACCATCGCCCGCCGCACGGGAACATCCGCCAAGAGCGCTTCCGTCTGGGCCAAGCCGTATTCGGCCGTGGCACCCATCCATACGAATAGAGCGATGAAGACGAGGAAAGGATTAGAGAACAAGCCCAGGAAGCCAAACAGAAGAGCCATTCCCTGCCCGACCGTGGCGGCGATACGAGTTGCCCGCAACTGGCCGATGCGCGAGGCCAGGATCGCCCGCAATGCACGACCGCCATCCATCGGGAAGGCCGGAAGCATGTTGAACAGCACCAAAAAGATGTTGACGACGTAGAGGCGCTGCAAGAACGGGCCGTCAATCATCATTTCAGCCGTGAACGGTTGCCACAGGCCGGTGGTTTGCAGACCGACGAAGATCAGGGCGGCAATCACTACATTGACCGCGGGACCGGCCAGAGCGACAACCAGCTCTTGCATCGGCTTGTCCGGCATCTTCTCCAACCGAGCGAGACCGCCGATGGGGAGCAGTGTGATGTCGCGCGTTTTAATGCCGTAGCGCTTGGCTGCCAACGCGTGGCCCAGTTCATGGAGGACAACGCAGCCGAACAACGCGAGAACGAAAACGATGTCACGGATCGCATCGGCGGTGTCACCGCCACGCGAGAGGGAGCCCATCGCTACCCAGATGAGAATGAAGACAAACGTAGCGTGGACATAGATGCCTATGCCTGCCACCGTCGCGATTCGGATTGACCACTTCATCTCAAGTGCGAACCCACACCTTGTATAGCACTTCGGTGCAAGGCCGAGCGCTATTCAGCTTCAGGCTGCATTCGCTCCAGCTTGCGGTAGAGGGTCTTGCGCTCGATGTTGAGGATCTGGGCGGCGCGGGTCTTGTTGCCGCCGGTTGCGGCTAAGACCTTGCGGATCTGCTTCTCTTCCGCGTCCGCGAGAGACTCGACCGGCTTCTCTTTCGGGTCCGAGATAGCCAAGGCCTCGCGCACGGCGGCGGCGTCTAAAACGTCGACTGGGCTGAGGATCACTAGGCGCTCCAATACGTGCTGGAGTTGGCGAACATTTCCCGGCCAATCGTTTTCTTGCAGCACCCGGAGACCAGCGGGGGCCAATTCCACCGAGCGGTCGTAGCGCGAGTTAAACAGTTGTAGGAAGTGCGACGCCAAGGGAACGATGTCGTCGCGCCGCTCTCGTAGTGATGGCAACTGCACGGGAATGACGTTGAGGCGGAACCAAAGATCTTGGCGGAAGGTGCCCTCGTCGACCATCACTTGGAGGTTGCGGTTGGTTGCGGCTACGACGCGGACATCCAACTTGCGCGACTTGGTAGAACCCAGCGGCCTGATTTCTTTCTCTTGCAAGAATCGCAGCAGCTTCAATTGGAAACTCGAATCGACTTCGCCGATCTCATCGAGAAAGACAGTCCCGCCATCGGCGGCTGCAAAGAGGCCGCTGCGATCTCGATCAGCACCGGTGAAGGCTCCGCGAACCGATCCAAACAGTTCACTCTCCATCAGCGTCGGTGCGATTGAACCGCAATCGACCGCGACGAACGGACCGTCCGATCGGGTGCTGTTCTTGTGAATCAGCTGCGCGACGAGTTCTTTGCCTGTTCCGGACTCACCTTGCACGAGTACGGGCGCATCACTCGGCGCGGCGCGAGAAATCGTCTTGTAGACCTCGACCATCTCGACCGAAAAGCCAATCATCTCGGTGTCGGGTATATTGACGGCGGATGAGCTGCTACCGACGCTAGGCTCAAGTGACGCTGCAGCCTTGCGAACCGTATCGAGTAGCTTCGTCAAGTCGAACGGCTTGGCCAGGTACTCGAAAGCACCACCAGCGGTGGCTTCGACGACGGTTTCGATCGTCCCCTGCCCCGTGATCACGATGACGGCAGAGTCGGGGTTGTTGTCCTTCGCCGCCTTCAAGACGTCGAGTCCGGATCGCTCGTCGAGATAGATGTCGGTAATGACCAGCGAGTAGTCATCATTCGCCAATAGCCGTAACGCCTCCTCGGTGGATGAGACGGCGTCGACTGGATAGCCTTCTGCTTCGAGCCCAGTCGAAAAGGTCAACAGCAGGGCAGCGTCGTCATCGACAAACAGAATCCGGGGCTTGGCACTCATACGATCGGCACGACTCACAGTTGGACGCTCGAAGCGGCGGGAAGGGATACGGTGAAACAGGTGCCTTTGCCCACTTCGCTCGTGACTTCGATGGAACCGCCGTGCTGGATCACGATCTCCTCGACCAGCGCCAGGCCGACGCCGACTCCGGTCTCGGCGGAGTCTTGCGCTCGTTGTGCGCGATAGAACCGGCGGAATATGTTCTTTAGATCTTTCTCGTCCATACCGTATCCTTCATCTTCAATAGACACGAGGACGCGATCGCCCTCGGAATGGGCGCGGACGGAAATTGCCGTCTCGGCGGGCGAGTACTTGACGGCGTTAGTGAGCAGATTATAGCAAGCGTATTCGAGAAACTCTTTGTCGCCGGCGATTAGGCCGCCGGACGAAGGCGCGATACGCAAGGAGATTCGCTTGCGCTCAGCAACAGCCTGTACGCGAGTGACGCAGGCACTAAGAAGCTCCGAGGCGTCGACGGTCTCACTCTTGAGATTGAGCCGTCCGGCGGCGAGACTCTCGACGTTCAAAAACGCGTCCACCATACTTGAGAGCCTCTTCGACTCACTAAGGATGACGTCGCTCATCTGCTTGCGCTTCTCTTCGGGCAGGTCGTAGCTGCGGATAAGCTCGCTTGAGCCTTGAATAGCGGTGAGCGGAGTCCTCATCTCGTGAGTGATGTAGTGGACCGCCTTCTGGTAGCGCTCAGCTTGTTGCTCGGACTCATCCAATCGACCGCGCAGTGACGTGACGGTCAAGATGCCTCCAGCTAGTACGCACGCCCAGGCTGGGAACAGCAGTTCGGCGGCGGGAACGACGATGCCCGCCGCCATGCCGATCCATGGGATCGTGTGAGCCGTGGCCAGTGCCACCGTAGCGGCAACCATCAGCCCGGCCATCCCCGCGCTACGGACGAGCCAAAGCAAGGTCATCAGTAGTGCAAAGACCAGCGAAGTTAGTAACAGCGACGTGCTGGGGCGCATCGGGAGGAGGAATTTTCCTTGAGCCAACGTCTCGTAGACAGCGGCATTGATCTCAACACCCGACATGGGCTGGCCGCCTGAGTGGGGCGTCATCAGATAGCGATCCATCCCAGCGAGCACCAGCACACCGACGAAGACGGCTCGATCGCGAACAATCTCTGCCGCGGAAGGGTCTTCGAGTAAGTGCCTCATCGAGATTCGCTCGACCGGAGCCGAGGGGAAGCGAATCAGTAGTTCCCTTTCGGACCGGGCTGACGCTGGTATCAAGGACTCACCAACTTGCAGGCCATCTTCAGTCTCGATGATGTGCTCAGCACCTCGACTCAAGCGCAGGGTCTCAAGCGCGATGGCCCACAACCGACTACGGTCAGAGACCTTGGACAACAGAATGCGGCGACAAACACCATCGGCATCGGGCTCCGCGTGAACATGGCCTTGAGCTGATACCTGTGCGGCAAAGACGTCTCGCGGACCTTCCCAGCCAGTGCCACGCACTCGCAGGTAGGCGGCGAGCACATCGTTCGGCAGCTCGGCAAGCGCAGAGGCTAGAGCGGCATCAGTTTCCGGCTCACGGCTCTCTGCCAGAACGATATCGAGTGCGACGGCTGAGGCACCGTGAGCGGCCAGAATCTCCAGCGTCTTCGCCAGAGGCGTTCGAAGACCCAGGATGCCGCCGTACTGCTCCAGGGTCTCTTCGTCGATGGCAACAATCACTGACTGAGAGACTGTGTTCGCAGGCGGCTGTGCGCGGAGTAGTAGATCGTAGGACCAGCGATCAAACTGGCTGCCAGCGGGGCTCCAGCTAAGAACAAGCCCGAGAAGGAAGGCCGCGCTGCAGACGGCAACGAACTTGTTACGAGACGACGGCATGGCTACGGTGCCGTCAAGCACATGTGAGCGACCCTAAGTAGCAGCAGGGGGCTCGGAGAGCAGAACTTCTTCTCCCACCTCGACTCCGTCCTCGACGATCACGTGTGTATCGTTATGATCGCCCAATTTGACCTCACGCGGCGCGAACCCGTCTCCTTGTCGGACGTAGACGACAGTCGCCTCCCCGTCCGCTTCAACGAGTGCGGCACGAGGGATGATGACGTCAGCGGAAACCGACGAAAGTGACACGTCAGCGCTTGCAGATAGGTCAGGCAGCACTCTGTCGTCATCGCTATCGATAGTAATTTCAACCGGGACGGTCTTTAGGTACAAGGCCGATCCGCTCCTGCGGAACCTACCGCCGCCCCGCGCGGCGATGGCACCAATGCCACTGACGTGCCCGTCGAGTTCGAGATCCGAGTAGGCATCGAGCCGTACCTTCGCCTGTTGACCAATTCGGATTGACTGAATATCGGCTTGGTTCACCGCCGCGTTCACAATCATGTCGGAGATGTCGACTACCCGCATAAACAGCGCACCTGGACGAATTTGATCGCCTTCGGCAGTCTGAGACATTTGTCCCCCATGGAACGTGGTTTCCATAACCACTAGGCCATTGAGCGGCGACAGCATTGTCAACCGCTCTAGGTCTCGCACGTGACGCTCCAGGTGCAGATCCTGCTCCTGAGCTCCAATCTCGGCGACGCGAATGTTCGCCGCGTAGACTTGTTCCTTTATGCTGAACTCTGTTTCAAGTTGATCGGCAGTCGCATGGGTCTCCTCGGCCAGGTTCTTGAGGATCTCTGCTTCGATCTCCGACCGCACAGGCGCGGTGCCGAGGTCCAGGGTTGCCTTCTCTGACTCGCCGAGCGCCATCTGCAGCGCCTGACGGTCGTTCTCGCGCGTGATCATGTTTTGCGCACGTTGTATGTCAATGTCAGACTTTGCTTGGACATAGCCCGACTTCGTGTCGTCAACGTGATCGATCAGCCATTGCAGTTCGAATTCGGCGATGGAGGCCCCAACCTTCACGAGAGAACCGGGCGCAGCCAACGTCTTCAGCGTCAGCTGCGAGCTACCCGCATCCCTCGGCCCTCGCATGCGGGGCGCTCGAATCGCCGCATAGTTCCTCGCCTCGACCGTACCGCCAACCCGCAGCGTCTTCTTGAGCTCGCCCGAACTCGCTACGGCCGTCATCGGACCGGCGAAGGTACCGGTCGGGCCACCGGGTCCTCCCATCTGTGTCAGAGCCCATATGCCCACGCCTGCAACCAGAGCGGCCGCGACAAGCCATTTCGACGAGCCGCCCTTTCTTGGTCCGTCGGGCTGAGGCGCCTCGACAGGGCCGGACGGATGCGGATCTTCGGCTGGTTGGGGAATCGCCGGAGACACGCTGAAAAACTGCCCCCAGGAAATGTAAACTGCCTGCATAGAATAACTTCCCCTCGAGTCGAACCCTGCCGCAACCGGGATATAACGGCACGCGGCAGCACGGTCTCTTGACTATTAATCTCGACGCCGTATTCACTGACTAGGTTACGGCATCATGTCGCGTGGTGGAGTCGGCGGCGTGAACGTATGGATGGTCTAAACTAAGGGGCTTGTCGTACGGGCATCAGGGAAGACTCCCTCAGCCGCTATCGCCGTCTATGACGGCTGTCTTCCGTCCCGAACGAAACATTTGACCCAGGCGCTGCTAACGCAATGCTGGTAGTTTTCGCAGCTTTTAAGAATCGAGAAGAGGAGCTAAACCATGGCCTATTCCGTACCTGACTTGTCCTACGCATTCGACGCGCTTGAGCCTCATATTGACGCCCGCACGATGGAGATCCATCACGATAAGCATCACGCTGCTTATGTCAGCAAGGTCAACGCGGCCCTCGATGGTCACGACGATCTGGCCGCCAAGTCGATTGAAGACCTGGTCAGCGACCTGGCCAGCGTGCCTGAAGGCATTCGCGGCGCTGTCCGCAACAACGGTGGCGGCCACGCCAACCACTCGCTGTTCTGGACAGTGATGTCCCCGAACGGCGGCGGAGCTCCAACCGGCGACCTCGCGGACGCCATCACCGCCGCTTGCGGCAGCTTCGACAGTTTCAAAGAGAAGTTCGCTGCAGCTGGTGCAACCCGCTTCGGTAGCGGCTGGGCCTGGCTCAGCGTCGATGGTGGCGGACTCGTCGTCGAGTCCACGCCAAACCAGGACACACCCCTAATGGAAGGCCGGACGCCGATCCTCGGCCTTGACGTTTGGGAGCACGCCTACTATCTGAACTATCAGAACCGCCGTCCCGACTACATCTCCGCTTTTTGGAGCGTCGTCAACTGGGACGAAGTCGCTCGTCGCTTTGCCGCCGCAAAGTAGCTTACAGCCACGGTGAGATCGTGAAAGGCGGGCCCGGGGGTCCGGATCAACTAGACACCGCCTGGCCCGTCGGCGCAAACGTCCGTGTCAAGTGTGCGTGTCACACCCAATAGTTCGTCTGCAATGCGGTAGTCTGACCGATGCTACAATTTGCACGTTGAGTCGGGTCGACTAACGGTCACAACTAGATCGATATGGGAAGCACACGGTTGATGAATTCCGACGGCGCAATCGACAGAGCGAACCCTGCCGGCCCCTCGCATTGGCGCGAGGTCGGGAATGATCGTGCGATGGCCAAGACAGAGATCCTAATCGGACGTACTTTCGCACGCTGCGGAGACTTCTGCGTGGTTTGGCTGTCGCTTTTGCTCCTCACGGTCCCTTTGGCTGCCCAAGACCCTCGGGAGATATTTTTCGAGAACAATGTCCGACCGTTGTTGGCGGAGCGTTGCACGGTCTGCCACGGTCCGCAGTTGCAGAGTGGGAACTTGGATCTAACCCAGCCGGAGCATGTCGCTCGGGTGGTTGTTGCTGACGATCCAGACGCGAGCCGATTGATTGCTGTCCTCAGCTACGAAGACGCGGTCAAGATGCCGCCGACGGGCAAGCTACCGGAGGAAGACATTGCCGCAGTCAGGCAGTGGATCGAGAACGGCGCGGTATGGCCAGAGACTGCTCAAGCCATTCCGGTGTCGGATCATTGGGCGTTTCGACCGATTGGTGAAGTCGAACCACCCCAGATCAGTTCGATCGCCTGGGCCAACACTCCGGTGGACCAGTTTGTGGCCAGGCGACTGGAGGCGAAGGGTCTTGAGCCGACTCCTCAGGCAGAAAAACTCGTTCTGTTGCGTCGCGCCAAATTCGACCTACACGGGTTGCCGCCTTCGCTTGCTGAAATTGATGAATTCGTTGCCGACGATCGTGACGGAGCGTATGCTCGCCTGATCGATAGACTTCTTGCGTCGCCCGAGTACGGAGAGCGCTGGGGACGTCACTGGCTCGATGTTGCCCGCTATGCGGATTCGACTGGAGTGGACGAGGACCATCCCTATCCAGACGCCTGGCGATACCGCGACTACGTCGTCGAGGCGTTCAACGATGACCTGCCGTACGACCAATTCGTTCGCGAGCAGATAGCTGGCGATTTGCTGCCGCCGGACACGCCAGGCGAGATGAACGTGCGTGGCATCATCGCCACGGGCTTTCTCGGTCTTGGACCGAAGGCTCTGGCACAGCGCGACGGGATACAGAAAAAGTACGATGTCGTTGACGAACAGATCGACACGACGACCAAGACATTCTTAGGCCTGACCGTCGCCTGCTCGCGTTGTCATGATCACAAGTTCGATCCGATCCTGACGACGGACTACTACGCGCTGGCGTCCATTTTTGCCAGCACCCGCTCTTATGACGATTGGAGCCGCAACGGCTCAGAGTCGCTATCGACTCCCCTTGTCCCTGATGATGTCTATCAACCCTACAAGGCTCACCAGGACAGGATCGAGGACCGTGAGCGGATCCATTCCACAGTGGGCCGCCTCGCGACCGAGCGCTATCGCCTAAACAGTCTTATTGCTGGCATGAGCGAATCCATGATGGCTGCGCGATCTGCGTATCTGGGCGGCGAACTAGAGTCAGACAACGAACTCTCGGCATGGGTGGCGTTTCTGCGGCCTCGACCCGATGCGCCTTCCTATCTCAAACCGTGGCATGAAGCGGATCAGCAGGCAGCCCAGGCGTTCGCGCGGGAGCAGCAGCAGAAACTAGAAAAAGTCGTTTCCGCTCGCATTGAGATGCTCGACGAGTGGCTGAAGACTGCGGAGTCGCAGTATCAAGCCGGTGAGGAGATATCGAGCCAGGCCCTACGCGATTTGCCGAGTGACTCTTTGTACACGGGTCTGACCGAGGATGACGCCCCGTTCGCCCTGCCAGACGAAGTCCGGGATACCGTCTTCCCCGAGCAAGTACGTGAACGGCTTGCAGCCCTCCAGGCCGAGATTGATCTACTCGAAGATAGCTCGCCGCCGAAGCCTCCAATGGCCGACGCTGTTGCCGAGGGTGAGACCGTCGCTCAGCACGTGTTTATCCGAGGCTCCTATAAGAATGAAGGTGAAGCGGTTCCGAAGCGATTTCCGTTGATCATCGCTGGTGACGGCCAGCCTGAAGTCAAGCAAGGTAGTGGTCGGCGGGAACTCGCTGAATGGCTTGTCTCACCGGACAACCCTCTCACGGCCCGTGTGCTGGTGAACCGCGTTTGGCAATGGCACTTCGGCGAAGGGCTCGTGCGCACACCGAACAACTTTGGGAAAGTAGGCGAACGGCCTACGCACGACAAATTGCTGGACTATCTCGCCCGGCGGTTTATGGAAAGCGGCTGGTCGATTAAGGCCCTCCAGCGCTTGATCATGACTTCCGCCGTGTATCAGCAACGCAGCTCTGTTTCGGAACAAGCTTGGGCCGCGGACCCGGAGAACCGCTTGTGGTCTCGCTTCCCACGCCGCCGCCTCTCGGTTGAAGAACTCCGTGACAGCTACCTCGCCGTCTCGGGAGCCCTGGACCGCACCGTCGGTGGGACTCTCGATGCGGGGTCGGGCGAGATCTCCGAATTCCTGCGCAACAATCGCCGCCTGGACCCTGATGACTATACTCGCCGCACGATCTATATACCGCTGATGCGGAACAAAGTTCCCTTCATGCTTGGCGTGTTCGACTTCGGTGACGCTGCGACTACGATGGGAAAGCGCTCCGCCTCCAACGTGGCTCCGCAGGCGTTGTACTTGATGAACAGCGAATTCGCGAGCCGTAGCGCGAAGGGGCTAACCGAGCGTCTGTCGGCTGCCGACGACTTCGTTGGGCAGATTTACCTGGCTGCTCTCACGAGGGAACCTCAAGATCACGAACGGGCCGCAGCTGAAGACTTTGTGGCCCAGTTCGATTCGAAAGAGGCAGGCTGGACAAGCTTCTGTAAGATGTTATTGGCATCGAACGAGTTCCATTATGTCGACTAGACAACCAGTTTCTAGACGCACAATGCTGCGTCAATCGGCCCTCGGATTAGGGTCGCTGGGCCTTTACAGTCTACTGGCCGAGGACGGACTGCTGGCCTCAGCCGCTAGCCCACTTGAGGCCCGCAAGCCACACTTCGCGCCACGTGCCAAGCAGATCATTTTCTTGTTCATGCACGGCGGGGTTTCACACGTCGATACGTTCGACCCGAAGCCGCGTCTAAAACGAGACAACGGCGAACCGATGCCGATCAAGCGTGAGTTGACCTTTAACGAGCGGGGGGTGGGCGCACTCATGCAATCGCCTTGGGAGTTCAAGGAACGCGGCCAGAGTGGGACGCCGGTGAGTGAGTTGTTCCCCGAGGTGGCGAGTTGCGTTGATGACATGTGCGTGATCCGCTCGATGGTGGGCGAAGGCGTCGATCACGGTGCTGCGATGTTGCAGCTTTTCACTGGGACGTTTTCCTTTACCCGTCCCAGCATGGGTGCCTGGACGCTGTACGGATTGGGCACCGAGAATCAAAACCTCCCGGGCTTTATTACGATCAAGCCGACGCAGTGGCAGGGTGGCGACAAGCTATTCGGCCCGAGCTTCTTACCGGGCGCATACCAGGGCACGGCAATCGGCTCATCGGCGATGCAGGTGGACGATGTGCTGCCGGAACCGATTGCACACCTTGCGCCCCATGACGTCACGAATCAGGAACAGCGCTACGAGCTAGATTTGCTGCGTCAGATGAACGCCCGGCATGTCGCCGACCGTCGTTACGACGCCAACCTGGAGGCCCGAATCCAGGCGTTTGAACTCGGCTTCCGCATGCAGATGGAGGCACCCGAAGCGCTCGATACTGCTGGCGAGTCCGAGGCAACGAAGAAGTTGTATGGGCTCGACGAAGACGTGACCCGAGACTTTGGCTGGCAGTGCTTGCTTGCGCGTCGCTTTGCCGAGCGCGGCGTTCGCGTCGTCCAGTGTACGCACTCTGGCGTGGAAGAAAAGTGGGACCACCATAGCGATATCCTGCGGCTGCACCCGCTAAGGAGTCGTGAGGTTGACAAACCGATCGCCGGACTCATCAAAGACCTCAAGTCACGTGGAATGTTGGATGAAACGCTGGTCGTTTGGTCCGGTGAATTTGGCCGGACGCCGTTCTCTGAAGGTGCCGATGGTCGAGATCACAATCCTTACGGGTTTTCGATCTTCATGGCAGGCGGAGGCGTTAAGCCGGGCATCACCTACGGCGCCACGGACGAGTTCGGCTACCACGCTGTCGAGGATCGCATGCACATCCACGACCTGCACGCGACGATCCTTCACCTGATGGGGCTCGATCACGAGCGCCTTACCTATCACTATGGCGGCCGAGACTTCCGGCTGACTGATGTGCATGGCGTGGTGGCCGACAGGATTCTGGCATAGGTCCTTGGCGGCAGCCCCGGATGCACAGAAAAAGGTAAACTGGGCGTCGCTATGGCACAGTACTCCCGCTACTCGATTCTTACGATACTCGCGCTGACCCTGACGCAATTCGCCGCGGCGCAAGGGGGCCGGAGTTTCGTCGCCGCCGAGCAGTCCTCCGTTCCGTACACGAAGACCACCGCGAGAGCGGAGGCTTCTTGCGCGGGGCTGACCTCGCTGGGCAATTACGACTACTCGATCATTTCAGCGACGTTGATCGAGGCATCCGACGAGGCGCCGGAGCACTGCCGCGTGTTGGGCGTCATTCCGGCTGAGATCCAATTTTCGGTGGACTTGCCGACCGATTGGAATCGGCGTCTCTACATGTACGGAAACGGCGGGTTCGCTGGAACGTCCCCGGACGCCCCAAGCCGTGTACGGAGTTCGCAACACGCCCTCTCGCACGGCTTCGCAACTACGTACACCGACACGGGTCACGACCGCACCGTCGAGCCTGGAGGAAGCTTCGCTCTCAATGACCTGGGGAAAGAGATCGACTACAGCTTTCGCGCCGTCCACTTGACGGTGCAGACCGCCAAGAAAGTCATCGAGGCCTACTACGGCGACGGTGCTCAGTATTCGTATTGGGACGGCTGTTCTGGGGGCGGTCGCGAGGGACTGATGGCGTCGCAACGCTTTCCCCAAGACTTCGACGGTATTTTGGCTGGCGCGCCAGCACTGGACTTCAGTCGAGGGATGATGGCAGATATCTGGGCTCAGCAAGCCTTGGAGAAGGCTCCTCTTTCGCTAGCCAAAGTCGAACTGCTCGGCGAGAAGGTCTACCAACGCTGCGACAAACTGGACGGCCTTGAGGACGGGTTGATCGACGATCCACGGCAGTGCGACTTCGACCCTGAGAAGCACCTTTCGAGATGCGAGGGTGGCGTAGCTGAGAGCTGTTTCACTGCGGAGCAAATCGCAGCCTTGGCCACGGTTTACGCGGACGTTGAGGCTGGCGGCGAGACGATATTCCCGGGCTGGCCTTTGGGAGCAGAGCCAGCGCCGCCCAGTGGGCCGAACCGCTCAAGCGGTTGGAATCGGTGGGTCGTCAGTGGGAACGGGCGTCCGCGTCACCAGGTATTCGGCGAGACGTTCATGCGCTTCCTGGCCTTTCGTCCCGACGAGCCGGACTTCGATTGGCGCACGTTCGACTTCGACAAGGACCCCCAGCGCACGCAGTTCATCCGCTCAATTATCGATGCCGTCAACCCCGACTTAAGCGGATTCAGAGACAGCGGCGGCAAGATGCTGCTGTACTTCGGCTGGGCCGATATGGCTCTCAACCCCATGATGGGCGTCAACTACTACGAGGACGTGCTGGAGACGATAGGCCCGGAGACTCCAGAGTTCTTCCGGCTCTATGTGGTTCCCGGCATGTTCCATTGCCGCGGCGGGCTCGGCGTGGATCAGTTCGACGCGTTCACCCGGCTTGTGAACTGGGTGGAAGGCGGCGAGACACCGGAGCGAATCGATGCGGCTCGCGTCATTGACAGCCAGGTCGAGATGACGAGACCGCTATGCCCGTATCCTCAGATCGCAAGATACAAGGGCTCCGGCGATACCAATGACGCTGCGAACTTCTCTTGTGTCGACCCCTAGTCCCAGCCGATTTCAGGCACGTGTCGTCAGAGACTTGCACCCGCCGGAGGCCTCACCGTCTCGGCTTTGAGCGTGCGCTGCAATCGCTCGTGGCAACCGTTCTGCTGCGGGTTGCCCGGCTCGATGTGCTCCTCCGGTTAACCTGCTCCTGCATGCGCGTCGCTTCCTGGGAGCTAAAGAGGAGGGCTGCTCGGCTGGCTCTCTGGATTGCCTCCCGCCCCCAGATCGCAGTCATCAGGCCGCCGTGCGAGTGGCTGTTCGCCCCGAGTAGCAAATGGCCCATCTCATGGGAGATGAAATGGCCCAGCAACAACCCCTCGGAGGCGTGCCAGCGCTCGACATACCCCAACACGCGAGCGTGGAAGACACTGGCGTACTTGCCGAAGCCGCCTTCAGCGGGAAGGAAGGCCACGCCAAACTCGCTGCGACGCTTGAATTTCACCATTTCCTTAGGGACGATCCGCATCAGGATGTCGGTTGCGAGGGGCTTCGCAGTGCAGCGGGGATCGGCTGTGACGCTCTTATCGGCGACAGCGCATTCGATCCAGTTGATCTCGATGCCGGACCGTCGGAAGATGCGACTCGCCTCCTTCTGAGCTTTGTCAAAGGCCGACTTCGAAACTGAAGCGTAGTTGAAGATGCGCACGTTGATTCTATGATTCGGCCGGGGACTCTCGAATGAGGCAGCCCTACCAAGACCAGGCAAGGCTAGGGTCAAGATCAGCAGGGTCGAAGAAGCGATTCGGAATGTTTGGTTCACGGCTCTCACCTCCGGGTGTTGGAAAGTGAGGCCGAGTTTGAGGTGGATCAAGCGGTAGGACCAGACACTTGCGGCTCAAATCTCCGTTGAGGTCCGCTATTTTTGGCTTGATTCGTAACTGACTGAAAACAAGTACACTTACTGGTCAATCTTAGCGGCGAAATTGAGGCGTCAGCCCGCGATTTCGGTGTTATAATCGGGCCCGTTTTAGCGGTTAAGAGTCCTTAACCGGAATCCGTGCAATGGCCGAGCCAACCACACGAGCGAGCGTTCTCAAGTTCGGAACTTTCGAGATCGACGTTGCCGCCGGGGAACTGCGTAAGAACGGACGTAGGGTTCCGCTGCCGGGTCAGCCGTTCGCATTGCTGGCGGCACTGGTCGAAAATCCGGGCGCGGTCGTGACGCGTGACGATCTGAAAGACAGGCTGTGGCCCGGCGACACCTACGTCGATTTCGACCGCAGCTTGAACACGGCCGCGAGCAAAGTGCGGGACGCGCTTGGCGACTCCGCCTCCAGCCCGCGATTCATTGAGACTCTGCCGCGGCGGGGCTACCGCTTCTTGGCTTCAGTTGAAGGGCTCAAGACGCAACCCGTCACCCAAGGTGCTCGGGAGGGCACCGTCTCTAACCCTGACACAGCTCGTGGGCACGCGTCGCAGGCTCAACTGCGTTGGGCTTGGTCTGTTGCCGCCCTGGCCCTGGCCTTGGCTGTCGGTACTGTGGTGATGCAGTCCTTCGAGGCAGAGCCGCCAGCGCCTACCCGTCGGTTCAGTTTGAGCCTGCCGGGTTGGTCGCATTCACTGGGGATGGTCAGTATCGCACCCGCCATCTCGCCCGATTCCCAATTTATCGTCTACGAGTCTGAAGACAACCGAAAGCTGGCGGTCTGGGATCTGGCACGCGGGAGCCGCCGTGTGCTCGAGGGAACGGAGCGGGCACACTATTCTTTCTGGTCGCCGGACAGTCGTTTCATCGCATTCTCGACCGAAGGTGGCAGCCTAAATCGCGTCCCTGTGCAAGGCGGTCCCGTAGTGCGAATTTGTGACACCACAACGGGCCTCAACACGGGGCTGGGAAGTTGGAGCCTTGATGGGAACTCCATCGTTATACAGGGGCTAGACGGACTCTACGAAGTGTCAGCGGCTGGCGGAGATCCGCGACTCGTCCTTCCAAATACAGCTGTAGGCGACGATTCGCGCCTTAGTAATCCGCACTTCATACTGGGCGCCGAAGGCCGCCTTCTGCTCGTGGTTGCCAAATCAGGACCCGAGTCGTCCGACAAGTTGCTGCTAGTCGATTTGGACACGAAACAGGTGGAGCTGATCGCACAGGAGCCGGGAATAGGGCTTCTGACCTACTCACCCAGCGGTCATATTGTCTATGAGGCGGATCAGCGACTCGTAAAGGCCCTCCCGTTTTCTCTCGAAACTCGCGAGGCAACCGGAGAGCCCATTCTCATCGCGGAAAACGCGAGTTACCCGACCGTTGCTCTCGATCAGACTTTGGTCTTCCGGGACGGGTCTAGCGATCGGCAGAGTCTTCTCTGGGTAGACCGCCAAGGCAGGACCGTCGGCAAAATCGGCGAGTCACAGCCCGCGATGTGGTATCCGTCCCTGTCCCCTGATGAGCTGCGCGTGGTTTCAAGTGGGAATGGCAATGCCTGGGTCCACGAGGTTCAACGACCGATCGTGAACAAGCTTCCTTTTGACGGCGCTGCCCAGAGGGCCGTCTGGGTTGACGCCGGTAGGGAGATCCTCTTTACCTCCCGCACCGGGCTATATGTCCAGCCGTTCGATGGGTCCGAAGAGGCCACACTTTTTTACGATTCGGAGGGGTACGAGTTCCTCTCGGATCAGTCCGAAGACGGGACGTATACACTCTACGACCTCGACGGAAAGGATATTTGGTATCTGGAACGCCAAGCGGATGACCGTCTAGAGGCCAAGCCTTTCTTGGCTACGGGGTTCGTGGAAAAGGCGGCCCAGATCTCACCCGACAATCGTTGGGTGGCCTACGTTGCGGACGATACGGGGACGTATGAGGTCTATCTGCGCCGGTTCCCCGAGGCGGACCGCAGAACGAAGGTCTCCGAGAACGTGGGACCGGGGCTTGGAGATGGCGGACCACAAACGCTTCACTCTAGCGACGGATATCGCCGTCTACTTCTGCGATCCGCAGAGCCCTTGGCAACGCGGATCGAACGAAAACACGAACGGACTGTTGAGGCGGTACTTCCCCAAGGGAACCGACTTGTCGCTACACTCCCAGCAGGATCTCGACCAGGCGGCGCGCCGCCTGAACGAGAGGCCCCGCAAGACGCTGGGGTTTGAAACTCCAGCAGAACGTTTTAACGCTTGTGTTGCGTTGACCGGTTGAGCCAGCAGGAATTCGCGGCACCAACCCAATTTGAGGGTCTTCAGAGCGTCAAAACGGCCTGTTCAAAGAGTAGTTTCCTACACTCGGTGCCGGCTCAACCGGTCAACGCAACACTAGGCCTAAGTCGTTCAACCGAAATGTCTTAGCGATGAGAGCGGCAAGGGGCTTGCCTACAAGCGGAAGCCACTAATCGCAATTGCGTAACTCGTTGTACCGCAATGACATGCAGATGAGAGCGGAGCGTCCTCGCCGCTTCGCCTTTGCTTTCTTTGGCTTACGCTTCACGCTCTCCCTTCGCGCCGGGTGTTGCGTCGACCGTATGAGACCACCGGACTTGTAGGAAGTTACTCGACGAGAGTCGATCGAGACTAAGATTCCGGCAGTCGCTACCGCTCCCGATCCCGAAATTCTTCGTACCAGTTCTGGACGACACGGATCTTGGGGGGCGCCGCCTCGTCCACTTCAACGGGTGTGACCATCACGAAGCGTTGGCCGTCGGCGGAGACGTCGTATGTCGGCGAAACGCCAAGGGGTTGGCGCAGATCGGAGGACTCAAACAGTTGCTGCGGCTGTCCCAGCGTGAACACTCCCTCGGTGGAGACAGAGACCGCCATCAACGCTTCCTCGCCTTCCACGTAGTACAATTCCTTGCTGTCGCGACCCCAGCGCGGTTGGCTCCCGCCGTTCACCGACACTTGCCACTTACCAGCGCCGTTGGGGAACGGACGTACATAAATCTCATTGCTTCCCGATTCGTTGGAAAAATAAGTGAGAAAGCGACCGTCCGGTGAAAGCTTTGGAACCCCTTCCGCGGCGGGCGTGCTGAGAAACGTTACGGGCTCGGAAGCGTCGCCGTCCGGTTGGAACTCTAGGTAGCGGATGTTCTCCAGGGTCTCGTCGTCCTGCTCCATATAGACCAGATACCGACCGTCTCGCGACCAGTCAGAATTGAACAGCACGCCTTCGGACTCAACGCGCTCAACCAGCACTACGGCCTCGCCCGTCCCGTCAGCAGCCTTGCGCCTGATGCCGGATCCAAGGTTCCAGTAGGTGATGTCCTCACCGGACGGCGACCAGGTCGGTGAGCCCTCAACCCCCTCATCAAACGTCAACCGAGTCTTGGTCGAGCGGATCAGATCGTGAACCCAGATGTCCCGGTTCCCACTCTCCTCGGAACCCACCGATATCCGCTGGCCGTCGGGCGAGAGGGCGGGGTCAACCATGCGCAACTGTGGCTGGCCGACGGTCTCAACCAACTCGCCTGCACGGTTCCGCCAGACGAGAGTTCGGTTATCATCACCTCCAGCATCGTCCAGATATGCCAGCGTGCCGTCTCGAGATACGCTGGCGCTGCCGCCAACGACGCTAATGGGGAAAGGAAAAGCCTCCCCGGTCGGTTCCAAGCTCGCGAGCGAGAACGGCAGAGCGCGCAGTCCAGTTTCGCCCTGGCCCGCTGCCCCGTAGATCAAATACCCTTCGGGCGAATAGATCGGCCTTAGGCCTGAAACCAGCTCCTGGCGTTCGCCTGTCTCAAGATCCATGACCCAGATTCGAGTAGCGTCGTCGAGGCCGACTGTGTAGACGAGTCCCTCTGAGCCGCTGTCTGTGGGCAGGAAATGCGGGGCCCATGGGCCGGTGATTAGAACTCCCTCCCGATCAAGCAGAACTCGTGGCTCACCGCCTCGCGCCGGGATCTCCCACAGTCTGCCCTGGGTAGAAAAGACGATTCGCTCGCCGTCGGGGCTCCAAGAGACGCCCCGAAAACCAAACTGGCCCGTACCCGGCAACTCGCCCAGTGTGATCGGGTCGCCGCTGTCGATAGCCACACGTTTGATCTGAGCGGTCGTCGCAAACACGATTGCTTGGCTGTCGGGCGACCAACCGCTGACTACCGGTCTCGCTCCCTCAGTTCCCGGGATCTCGCGAGCCGTTTCGCTCTCTAGGTGTGGAGCCTCAAGAGGTTGTTCATGGGAATCAGGAGTCTGGAGAAAGGGGGAAGGTAGTGGAGGCTGGCGTGGGGGCGATGCCAGTTGTAATGGTGGAGCCAGGGTAACAGATGAGCGGCGCGCTGCTGGGATGAGGAGTAGGAGCGAGCGTAAGCCCATTCTCTCAGAGCGGTCTGGATGAAGCGTTCGGCCTTGCCGTTGGTGCGCGGCGTGTAAGGACGGGTAAAGCGGTGGCGGATGCCGAGACGACGGCAAGCATCGCGGAAGAGGCGCGAGCGATAGCAAGAGCCGTTGTCGGTGAGCAAACGACGAATGGGGACGCCGAGGGAGCGGTAGTAACCGACCGCGGCGTCGAGGAAAGCCACCGCGGAGTGGCTGCGTTCATCGGGCAGGATCTGAGAGAAGGCGAGGCGGGAGTTGTCGTCAATAGCGACATGCACGAACTCCCAGCCAGCGCCGCGACTGGCCCGAGAGCGATCTCCGGTAACGCGATGACCGGCGCGGAGGAAGCGGCCGAGCTTCTTGATGTCGAGATGCAGCAGATCGCCGGGGGCGGCATGTTCGTAGCGGCGCAGGGGCCGAGCAGGTTCGAGATCGCGGATACGGTTCAGGCCGGCGCGGCGCAAGATGCGGCTGATGGTAGCGGGCGAGAGGCCGACAGCCTGGGCGATGTGTCGGCCGGTCCAACGCTGGCGGCGCAGAGAAATGACGCGCTCGACCAGCGCCCGAGAGGTCCGTCGCGGGCTGCGGTGCGGTCGCGAGGAACGATCGTGCAAACCGGCGACACCCTCGCTGCGATAGCGCGCCAGCCACTTGTGGATGGTTCTCAGTGAGACGCCACAGGCCGCCGCGGCGTCCCGTGGCGTCTGCTGCTTGGCGAGGACGCGCTCGACGATCCGCACTCGCAAATAAGGCGTCAATCGTGCATTCTTGTGGATGTTCATTCGGTCTCTCCAAGGTTGCTGTTGTGGGATAACTCCAGCTTCCCTGGTCCGGGACCGAATGAACAACCTATTGAGAGGTCACATCTAGGGCTCGAAGCCACAGACTGGATTCTGCACCGGTCCCAGCCGCGAAAGCGACATAGCGGCCATCCGGGGAGATGCTCGTGGCGCTGATCCCCTCCTGCGAGAACGAGAAGCGGCGTGTGGGAGACTCGGGCGGAGTCTGGGTGAGATTGACCGCCAGTGAGCCGAGGAACGCGAGCGTCACGACGGCAGCCAACGCTCTTTCGATGCGCAACCTGCTCTGTTGCACCACCACCGCACCAGGCAGCAGCGCATCCATAGCACTCACTGCCTGTCCCGTCGTTGCCGCGATCGTCGACCGACCCGACGATGTCTTCCGCGCCCCACTGCTCTGTTTTTGGAGTACCCGTAGATCCGCCAGCATGTCGTCGGCGTGCTGATAGCGCTCGTCTCGATCCTTCGCCAACGCCTTCGCTAATAGGTCGTCTACTTTCGGAGGCAGGCCCCTCCGCAAAGCCGTCACCGGTTCTGGGTCCTCGTTGAGAATGCCGTAGCCGATTGCCTGCTCGTAATCCGCCTCAAATGGAGACTTCTGCGTCAGCATCTCGTACAGCACGCAGCCCAGCGCCCAGACGTCCGCACGGCGATCGACGTTTCGCCCTTCGAGTTGCTCTGGCGCCATGTAGGCGGGAGTACCCATCGTCGTCCCGGTCTTGGTTAGCTTCGAGCGTCCCGTTAACGCCGCCAGACCGAAGTCCAGGATCTTCACCTGCCCCTTTGCAGTCAGCAGGATGTTCTGTGGCTTGATGTCCCGATGAACGACTCCGTGCTCATGGGCTTCGTGCAGTCCCTCGGCGATCTGGGCGGCGATCGAGAGAGCTTCCTCCAGCGGTAGCGGGCGCTCCTTGATCTTCTCCGCCAACGACGGCCCATCGATGAAGGCCATGGCGATGAAGGTCTCGCCGTCTTCCTCGTGGATGCCGTAGACGTGACAGATGTTCGGATGGTCTAGAGATGCAGCCGCCTGGGCCTCGCGCAACAGACGGGCTTTGACCTCTTCCTCGTCCAGCGTTTCGCGAGGCAGGAACTTGAGCGCAACGGTTCGTCGGAGCTGAGTATCCTCCGCTTTGTAAACGACACCCATGCCGCCTTCGCCGAGCTTTTCGGCGATGCGGTACTGCAATATGGTCCGACCGACCATGACGCTGGAATTGTAGCGCTAAGGAGTCGCTGGAAGGGCCGTCAGGCCGTACTTTGAGTTACTTCCTATATTGGGTGCCGGCTCAACCGGTCAACGCAACACTAGGCCTAAGTCGTTCAACCGAAATGTCTTAGCGATGAGAGCGGCAAGGGGCTTGCCTACAAGCGGAAGCCATTAATCGCAATTGCGTAACTCGTTGTACTGCAATGACATGCAGATGAGAGCGGAGCGTCCTCGCCGCTTCGCCTTTGCTTTCTTTGGCTTACGCTTCACGCTCTCCCTTCGCGCCGGGTGTTGCGTCGACCGCTTGAGACCACCGGACTTGTAGGAAGTTACTCGGTTAGAGACCACTGCGCGGTGATTCCGGCGCGGCTAGTCCTTCCGAAGGGGCTGGCGGAGGGGGTGGAAAGGTGGTGTCTACGGACGTCCGAGGTCGGACGCCCGCGCATTTTGAGGCTATTTGGGCTTGCCGCCGCCTTTACCGTTGCCGTTGCCGCCACCGCCGCCACCGCCGCCGGTACCGCCTCCGTCGTCGGAGCACTTGGTGCCGAAGGATGCGCCGACTAGGTAGTCATCGCCGGTCGGCAGTGAGCACGTCGAACCCGTCGCGGCGCTGCATGCGTCCGTCCAACCGCAGAACTGGTGCTTGCGGTGGGTGGAAGCGGCTTCTAGCGTGACGTCGCTCCAGAGGCTCTGAGGAATCGTGATATCACAGGTACCGGAACAGGTTACGCCGGTCGCTAGAACGGTGATGACGCCGTTGCCGCTGACGTTGAGCGACAAAGTATAGGACGGTTCGAGCAGGGCGAGCCCGGCTGTCGCGGAGTCGGCGTAGGAGCTGTCATCGGAGCGCGTCGCGGTTGCGGAGACGACGTAGGAACCGTAGGCCGTCGGGGATTGGGTGTTGACCGTTAAGCTGGACGAGTCTGACGAGCCGGGCGCGATGGTTTGCGACGGCGAGCCCAGAGAGAACGGCAGAGTTGCGGTTCCAGGGCCATCGACGAGTCCCGACATGTTGAAGACGCGAGGCGGGCACGCTGGGCTGTCGTTGTTGGCGACGCTGACGGTGTAGCTCGCCGGATTCGGAGAATAGGTCGTCTGGGAGGAAGGTCCGATGCTGACGGAGGGTTGCTGCGGCGCGCATTCCAACGCTCCATAGGAGATGTTGACTTGCAGGCTTGAGTCCGACGCGGAAAGGGTGCTGATTGTCAGGTTGGAGTAGGGATCAGACCATTCTTGGCCCGCCGCCAACACGCTGTCTCCGAAGGTGCTGGTTTGGGGCGTGAAGTCGAGCAGGCGAGGGCGACCTTTACTGTCGGACTGGAAGTGGATCAAGGCGCCGTTGGTTGGATCTCCTTTGGTTGAATAGTACTGACCGAGCCGCCGGCGGAACTCGATCCAGACGTGCTGGCCGGTGCCGCCGCGATCGACACGCAGCGCCTGTGTCCCGACAGAGTTCGAGTAGGGAGCGAGGTTGAACGTGCCCGAGTTCGAGACGGTTTGGTAGCTCGGCAACCAGCCCAAGCGGCGCTTGTGGTCTGCGCTGTAGTGGCCGTCGTTCCAGCTGCCCATGGTCGAGAAGATGTCGCCGTATTCGCTCTGACTACCGCCGTCGGAGGGGTCGCCGAGAGGTTCTGAGCCGTAGTCAAGCGAGGACGAGTGATGGAGGCCGAGATTGTGACCGCCCTCGTGGGTGGTGAGCATAACGGCGGAGCTCTGCGTGTCCATCTGATCGACCCGTTGAATGGCCCAAGTGACGCCGGGCGAGCCATCGGGCGCGTAGCGCGAGCAATCGAGGCTAGCACGTCCAGCGATGCCGGAACACATGCTGTTGGGGAAGACCACGAGAATACGTTCGTATTCGTTGAAGTCGACGTCGCCATCGGCGGCGCTCATCGCAGCCAACATGAGGGGGGAGAAGTCGTCGGTGCAGTCGTAGCTTTGGCTGAGGTCATACCAGGAGTCGCTGCCGGCTGGATAGACGTCGCCGGAGGAGGAGGTTTGACCGAAAGAGTTTTCATACCAGAAGCTGCTGACCGAGTCGCCAGGGCCAAAGAGCCAGTCTTCGATATTGGCGTTGGCCAAGCTGGGGGAGGTCCCGGGATAGCGGACCTTGAGGACGGCGATACGTTGCTCGCCCGTGACGCTGCAGTTTTGGGGGCCGGCTAGAGAGCCTTGCTCTTCGCTCGAGCCGGCGGCGAGCGAGCCGCCGACAGACATGCCTTCGACTGTCAGAGTCAAGCCCGGTGTTGCGTTGGTCTCTTCGGCGAAGAATAGCTCGAGGCGGATTGCGCCGATACGCAAGCCACGGGTCTCCCGTCCGCTGGTGAGTTGCTCGTTGTCCGCGATTTCAACTTCGAAGATGCCGGTGAAGCTCCCGCGCTGTTCGAGTTGCGGGGCGGAGTCGGGGAAAGCATTGCGGAGGTCCTCGAGCAAGTCGGTGCTGAAGCCGACGGCAAGCGCTTGGGCGGGGTCCTCCGCGATGAGGGCTTCAAGCGCGAGAGCGCGATCGCTAATGACTTCTTCGGCCTCACGACGGGCAGCGGCCGCTTGAGCGGGACTCGCGCCAAGCGTCTGCGAGTAGAGCTGAAGTAAGGCGTTATTGAGGCCAGGTAGTGCGTTTTGAGGACCAGTATCCTGGGCGTCTAGCGGCAGTACGAAAAGAGCGGCGGCACAGGCCAGCAAGAGAAGTCGAGTGAAGCGCTTAAGTATCAAGATCAGTCCCTCCCTAGGTCATCAAATGCGTACTACTTAGAGAAGAACGGCGTTCCCACGTTTTCGGGATTGGGGAAAGTACTTATATCGGCGTTGCTAAAACGCGTATTCCGTCTGGATCGTTCGGGCTACGACGGGGTACGGTGGTTTGGGCTTTCGGCGCGGTTTCTGGCGATCGCGAGACGAGGGAACAAGTCTTTCTTCGCATTGAAACGAGCGAGTTAAAGGACCACCAACAGGAAGCAACGCCGTCCGGGGGCATCGAGTTGTCAGAGTCCACGTTTCAAGGGTCACTTCCTCGAAGCGGTGCCGGTTCAACCGGTCAACGCAACACCCGGGCTAAGTCGTTCAACCGAAATGTCCTAGCGATGAGAGCGCCAAGGGGCTTGCCTACAAACGTAAGCCACTAATCGCAATCGCGTAACTCGTTGCACTGCAATGGCATGCAGATGAGAGCGAAGCATCCTCACCGCTTCCCCTTTGGTTTCTTTGGCTTACGCTTCACGTTCTCCCTTCGCGCCGGGTGTTGCGTCGACCGCTTGAATCCACCGGACTTATAGGAAGTGACTCGGCGTTCATGATTTCGGGCCCGAAGATTTTGGCGGTTACCAGGATCGACGTAGCGCGCTTCAACAGCGATTGGTGGCGAGGTCCAGAACCAGCGCCCGAGACAGCGCTCCTGGTCTCGCTGGTGCGCTATGGGCGCCGGTATCGGGTGACGGTGGAGCGGGTGCTGGAGTTAGTTGGCGACTAGCTGGTCGATGATGAACTCCAGCCACTCGGTGTCCTTTCGTTGTACCGCCATGGCCAACTCTTCGGCGTAGAACTCATCTGTCGTTTCCTTCGACTCTAGGGAAAGCTTCAGGCAGATGTCTGCTGCTGCGGTCCAGTCTTCCGCCCCTGACGCCTGTTTCAGTTGCTTCAATCTGTATGCGTTGAGCACGGGCATAATCTAGCTCTACGCGAGACGATACCGCAGGCTGTGCTTTGTTGCGCTATCGAAATTGTGGGCGTCACTCAGGCTTCAAATCTTTCCACGTCTTCGGCTTCCACTCGCGGGCTAGGCGTTCGGCTTCGGCGATTTGGTTGGCGGTCGCACGGGCAACGATGATGTCTCGGACCTCCGCGTAGCGCTTGGACTCAGCCCCATTTACTTCCGACGCCGACAGGCTTGACCACATGAGCGCCCGTACAAGATGTTGCGGAACTCCCTCGCCGGTGAGGTACGACAGGCTGAGGAGGTGCTGGCCGCCGGCGTTGTCCTGCTCGGCAGCTAGCCGATACCACTTAGCAGCCTCGACATAGTCCTGCGGCACACCTTCGCCATAGCCGTATGCCATGCCGAGGAGAGTCTGTGCGCTCGCATAACCTTCCGCAGCAGCGAGTCGAAACCACTTGAAGGCCTCGACATAGTCCTGTGGTACACCGTCGCCCATGCGGTACGACAGGCCGAGACTCACAGTTGCCGCGCCGCTGCCTTGCTCAGCGGCTAGTCGCAGCCACTTCATCGCTTCGGCAACATCCTGCGGGACGCCTACCGCATCGAAATACGATTGGCCAAGCAGGTACTGGGCGCGGGCGTTGCCCTGCTCAGCGGAGAGTTGAAACCACCTGAAGGCTTTGACATCGTCCTGTGGCACGCCGTCACCCATGCGATAGGCCAGGCCGAGACGCAACTGTAATACGGCGTCACCTTGCTCAGCGCGGCGGATCAGTTCCTTAGTGGTCAACCTTGCCGCCTCCTACACACTTGCCGCTAACTCGCAACTCAGGGCCACTGCGGCGCAGAAACTTCATGGCGACGATTCTACACGTTTGCTCGATCGCCAGGATTCCAACCTGGCCGACATGAGCAAGACTGATGTCGTCAACTGCCCTGCAGGCCGTGACGGCGATTCCTCCTTGTCCACTGCTTGCACCTGGGTCACTTCCTCGATGCGGTGCCGGCTCAACCGGTCAACGCAACACTAGGGCGAAGTCGTTCAACAGAAATGTCTTAGCGATGAGAGCGGCAAGGGGCTTGCCGACCAGCGGAAGCCACTAATCGCAATTGCGTAACTCGTTGCACTGCAATGACATGCATACGAGAGCGAGGCGCCCTCGTCTCTTCCCCTTTACTTTCTTCCGCTTACGCGTCACGTTCTCCGTTCGCGACGGGTGTTGCGTCGACCGCTTGAGACCACCGGACTTGTAGGAAGCTACTCTGTATTCAGGTGTCGCCGCGAGGGATTTAGCACTTGCAGCGCGGTGCGGCAGGTCTATACTTGCAGTGCGTAGGCACTCCGTTGGCGAACAGACGCAGGCTCGCATCATGAGGATCTGCCTGGCCGGATCTCGATGCCAAGAGTTTAGTCGTGATCGAATCTATCGTTCGAGACTTACACTTCTCCGCCCGTGCACTCCTGAAGCGTCCGACAGTCACGTTGCTGTCGTTGGCAACCCTAGTTGTTGGCATCGGTGTGATCACCGCCACGTTCTCGGTTGTGAATGCGGTACTTCTCAAGCCGCTGCCGTACGCGAACGCTGAAAGGCTCGTCATGGTGTGGAACACGAACGAGCAAGAGGGCTTCACTGTCGAACAACAGAGAGCGATCGCCAGGTCAATGTCACCGCCCGAGTTTCTTGACTGGCAGGAGAACTCGGACGTATTCGATCAGATGGTTGCTTTCGGCTCGTGGTTCGGCACCATCGAGGACGGGGAAGCGCCGGAGACATTTTTCGGCTACCAGGCCTCACCCGGGGTGTTCGACCTTCTCGGGGTTGAGCCGTTATTGGGTCGTGGTTTCGTAGCCGAGGAAGAGGAACCGGGTCGACCTGCTGCGATCGTCTTGCAGCACGATTTTTGGCTCCGGCGATTCAATGCTGACCCATCTGTAGTTGGTACGACTGTGCGGCTGAGGGGCTGGGGCCCGACCCGAATCGTTGGTGTGATGCCGCCGGACTTCGTCTTCTTCAGCCGGCAAATCGAAGCCGTCGCCTCCATGCCGCTTGAGGAATGGGCCTTGGATAGCTCAAGAGCATCGCGATTCTTCCGAGTCATTGGACGGCTCAAGCCAGACGTTTCTTTGAAACAGACACAGGCCGCGGCTGACGTCTTTGCCAGTCAGATGGCACAGCAACATCCTCAATTCAACACCGGATGGAAGCCAGCACTGATCCCGATGGCGGAGGATGCGGCCGGCGGACTCATTCCAGCCGTGAAGGCCCTTCTCGGGGCGGTACTCTGCGTGCTTGTGATCATGTGTGCAAATATCGCCAACCTTTTTCTGGTGCAGGCTTCGTCACGGGCCAAGGAGATGGCGGTTCGTATCGCTCTTGGTGCGAGCCGTTGGCGTATCGTCCGCCAGATGCTTGTCGAGAGCCTCACGCTCTCGATGACCGGCGCGGTCCTCGGGCTTGGAGTGGCTTATGGCCTCGTGCGCTACTTTCAGAACCTGCTGCCGGACCGCTATAGCTGGGGCAAGTACCTCGTCCAGGCTGAAGCGGTGCAGATTGACTCTGCTGTCGTCGGTTTCGCCACTGCGGCAGGCGTTTTTGCGGGTTTGTTTTTCGGCCTCTTGCCAGCGATTCACGTCACAGGGCCGTCATTTGGTGACGCCTTAAAGGACGTGTCGCGAGGATCTGTCGGGGGCCGCCGAGGACAGCGCATTCGGAACGTCCTTGTAGTAGTCGAAGTCGCTCTATCAGTCGCGATGGTCATCGGAGCGGGGCTACTAGTGCAAAGCTTCGTGAACCTTAACTCTCAGGGATCGGGTCTGCATTCCGACGACGTTTTGGGAGTGTCGATCCGAATGCCTTCGCAATCCATCCAGGATCAAATCGAGAGCCAAAATCTGACGCGAGATGAGGCGAATCGACTGTGGGCGACTGAGGGTCGATCATTCCAGACAAGGCTCACACAAGAGTTGCGTGCTATTCCCGGCGTCACGGATGTAACCACTGCGGGTCGCCAACCGATAAGCGCGTACTATAACCTTTCGGAGCTGGAGGCGGAAGGTCGCCCGCTTGAGTCATATTCTGAGGCCCCGAAGGTCATCAGGAACTCTGTTCAGCCGAACTATTTCGACCTAGTCGGAATCCCAATTCTAAAAGGCAGAGTGTTCACTGAAGATGATCGCCCGGACACTCGGCTAGTTGCGTTGGTCAGCCGTGAAGCTGCTCTGACGCTGTTTGGAACCGAAGACGTCATCGGCAAGCGGTTTCGCAGAGTGCCTCGACCCGACCGTGATCCGCCTCCGTGGTACGAAATCGTCGGGATCAGCGGTGATATTCGTGAGGACGGCCTGCACCTGCCAGCAAAACCCTACGTCTATACTTCCAAGGACCAGGAGGAATACTATGGCGGTGGCTGGTACTTCCTAGCGACCGAAGGCGACCCATATCGCCTGATGCCTGCCGTCGAAAGTGCAGCACGGCGGACCGACCCTCGGACGATCGTCTACCGGCCGCGGACGATTGACGATACGGAGCGTGACTCGACTTGGCAGCTTAACTACGCCACGCTCATTCTCGGCGGTCTTTCTGCGCTCGCATTGTTGTTGGCGTTGATAGGCGTCTATGGCGTGCTTTCCCACTCGGTTCGCGATCGAACCCGAGAGATCGGCGTTCGCATGGCGTTGGGTGCCGGCGGGGACAAGATATTGTCGCTATTTCTGAAGCAAGGGCTTGCCCTTGTCGGCATAGGCATTGTGATCGGCGGGCTTCTGGCCATGGGCTTTTCTCGCCTACTCGGATCGCTACTGTATGGCGTTGAACCGATCGACATACCGACGTTTGTCGGTGTCGCGGTAGCGTTGTTTACAACTGGCGCGGGTGCTAGCCTTATTCCCGCACTCAGAGCGAGCCGTGTCGAACCAATGAGGGCAATGCGTCACGAGTGATCCGAGGGAGCTGTGGTGCTGCAGCATCTCGTCGCGAAGATAAAGCGGCAAACCTGCACGACTAGTTCACCGAGCCCTCGACCTCCGCGACAACGCCACCCATAGGGGCTTTGAGCTACTTCCTATATTGGGTGCCGGCTCAACCGGTCAACGCAACACTAGGCCTAAGTCATCCGCGTTGCCAGGGGCTCTGCGGATCGCAGAAGTAGACGGCGATGTCCGTGGCCAGCGTGAATCGCTTGTGGAAGCCATCTAAGCCCGCGGTCCCAAGTCAGCGACTTGTAGAGTTGGGTGGGCAATCTGCCGGGCGTTGCGATCAGCGCCGAGAACTCGTTGTACCTTCACTGCATCACGTAGCGCATGTTCAACCGAAATGTCTTAGCGATGAGAGCGGCAAGGGGCTTGCCTACAAGCGGAAGCCATTAATCGCACTCGCTGCGTAACTCGTTGTACTGCAATGACATGCAGATGAGAGCGGAGCGTCCTCGCCGCTTCGCCTTTGCTTTCTTTGGCTTACGCTTCACGCTCTCCCTTCGCGCCGGGTGTTGCGTCGACCGCTTGAGACCACCGGAATTCGAGGAAATGACCCAATTCAGGGGTCTCAGGGGGTCAATACGGAGCCGTTGTGAGGGTCTCAAGCCTTACGGCTACTATCGTGAGAAGACGGCTGTGGAGCGTATGAGAACTCTGAGGGCTGAGGGCACAGCCTACGTTAGCGGCGCAGTTGACGGTCGAGGGCTTCAGAACCCGCAAAGGAACCGCGTGGCACGGGTTCAGCGTCCAAAGCATCTTGGTTCGCTGACGGTGTGCGGCTCGCTACGTGGTTGTGGACGTCACCTTCCACACAAATCCCAGCTCATCCAGCCTGCGCCGACGTTCTGGCGACAGTCCGTCTTGGCATGCTCGCTGACTGATAACCCAGCTACCCAGCCGGTGACCATTTTCCGTTTTGAATCTGTGAGGAACTCGGCAGTCGTTGTTGGATTCTCTGTAGGTTTGGAGACGAGTGAAGCCTTCTTCCCACCGTTGTTCTCTTACGTTCCACAAGAATCCCAGTTCATCCAGTCTCCGCCGGCGTTCTGGTGACAGGGCGTCTTTCTTTGTGCGCTGTACGCCAACCCACTGTCCCAGCCGGTAGCCGTCGCCCGTCTTGAAACTCTGAGGAACCTGGCAGTCGCTGTTGGATTCTCTGTAGGTTTGGAGACGAGTGAAGCCTTCTTCCCACTGTAGTTCTCTTACATTCCACACAAACCCCAACTCATTCAGCCTGCGGCGACGTACGTCTGCCAGTGTGTCTTTCTTTACGCGCTGTATGTTGATCCAGGCTCCCAGCCGATATCCATCTTCCGTATTGAAATCGAAAGGAACTAGACAGTTGCTGTTGGATTCTCTGTAGGTTTGGAGACGAGTGAAGCCATCATCCCACCGCTGGTCTCGTACATCCCACACGAATCCCAGCTCATCCAGCCTGCGCCGGCGCTCTGGTGACATGGAGTCTTTCTTTGTGCGCTGTACGCTAACCCACTTTCCCAGTCGATGGCCATCTTCCGCCTCGAAACTCTGAGAAACCAAGGTGTCGCTATGGGCGTTGCTGTAGGCGCGGAGCTGAGCAAACCCTTCTTCCCACTGTTGTTCTCTTACATCCAACCTAAATCCTAGCCCATCTAAGCTGCGCCATTTCAGGGGTCATTTCCTACAATCGGGGTGGTCTCAAGGGGTCGATGCAGGGCCGGAGTGGCACAGATTTGGGCGTGGCTTCAATATGGCATCTGCCGTTTGGTCAGCGCACGTCCCATACTCGACAACTCCGGCGAGTTACCAGCGTGCGTGACCATGATGCCCGCCTTAATCAACTGCTCCAGGTTGTCGTTGTTGCTCGAATGCAGGACGAAAATGTTGTTGGCCTTCAGGGCGCTGAAGATGCGCGTCCGAGCCGCTTCCAATTGCGAGTCGGGAAGCATCGGCAGGCCTAGCACGTTGGTTGCGGGAGTCCCACTACCTTCACCGTGCGCCGCTGCTGATCCTCCTCCCTTGAGGTACTCGAGACCCTTGAGAGACATTGCTTGATCGCCGGGGCCCCATTCCGCCCAAGCGATTCCAGGAATGACGGCAATCTGCTCGACGTTCGCCAAGGCATGCTTGTCTTCGAGTTTGAGAGACAGGATGATCTCGCCGTTCGGGTTCATCGGCCAGGGATCGGCGCGTTCCAGGTACTCCGTGCCGGAGACGCCCCAGATGCCCGCCGGGTGACCTTGACTACCTGAGCCCCGCAGACCTTCAGGAATCATGTCATCCTCAAGGCCTTCCCGCTCGAAGGGATAACGCGCCGCGGAGATAAACGCCTTAACGGCGTCCGGCGTTCGCGCATGGCACAACATCAGCCCGTGCACGCCGGCGCTGAGCACCTGTTCGATCACCCAGTGGTTGTTGCGAACCGTGACTCCATCGAGGCCAAGAACCGGCAGGACGACAATGACCGTGGGCGTTCGGGCTGGAGATGGCCGACCACAAACGCTTCACCCTAGCGACGGACATCGACGTGTACTTCTGCGATCCGCAGAGCCCCTGGCAACGCGGATCGAACGAGAACACGAACGGTCTGTTGAGACAGTACTTCCCCAAGGGAACCGACTTATCCGTACACTCACAAGAGCACCTGGACAGGATCGCTCGCAGGCTGAACGGACGGCCCCGCAAGACGCTGGAGTTTGAAACTCCAGCAGAACGTTTTGACGCTTGTGTTGCGTTGACCGCTTGAGCCGGCAGGACTTTATAGGAAGCTACTCGCGAAGGCCGATTGAGGCCGTGATTGTGAAGGCTTCTACTGCCCCCGATCGCAGAACTCTTCGTACCATGTGAACTGCGGCTCCCCCAACGGAGGTTCGAACCGCTATCGGGCGGCAGAGGCGGACAAGCAGGCCAGGAAGCGAGCACAGCGTCCCAAGTCGTGTCGGCTGCTACGCTGTCCCCAGCTCCGCCAGTTGGTTGAAGAGAAGCTGCGCGAGGACTGGGCTCCGCAACAGATTGCCGGCTGGCTGAAACGGACCTATCCGGGCCGCGAGAACGTGTCACACGAAACGATCTATCGCAGTCTTTTCTCCAAGCCCGTGGGGTGAAGAAAGAACTGACCCTGTGTCTGCGTTCCAAGCGCACGATTCGCCGCTCCCCGCAGGCCAGCCGCAAGGGCCGTGGCGGCGGACAGATTCGAGATCTGATCTCGATTAGTGAACGCCCGGCCTCGGTCGAAGACCGGGCCGTACCCGGTCACTGGGAAGGGGATCTTCTAGCCGGATCGAACAACACCTACATCGTCACCCTGGTCGAACGTCACACCCGTTATGTGATGTTGGTGAAGGTCTCCGGCAAGGACCGCAACCGTCGTCTCTGATCGAGCACGCCCGGCAATTGCCGGGCGAACTCTACAAGTCGCTGACTTGGGACCGCGGGCTGGAGATGGCCGACCACAAACGAGCGACGGACATCGAACTTCTGCGATCCGCAGAGCCCCTGGCAACGCGGATCGAACGAGAACACGAACGGTCTGTTGAGGTACTTCCCCAAGGGAACCGACTTATCCGTACACTCACAAGAGCACCTGGACAGGATCGCTCGCAGGCTGAACGGACGGCCCCGCAAGACGCTGGAGTTTGAAACTCCAGCAGAACGTTTTGACGCTTGTGTTGCGTTTTCAGGAATTATAGGAAGCTACTCGCGAAGGCCGATTGAGGCCGTGATTGTGAAGGCTTCTACTGCCCCCGATCGCAGAACTCTTCGTACCATGTGACTGCGGCTCCCCCAAAGAAGCTGTCCTCTGGATCCCCCCACGAGCGCCGGACTGGTTTCCCTCCAGGAGAATGGCTTGCAGGATGGTCGCGTTAGCGGTATAGTTCATCCCGACCAGTGATGGGGATCCCCTTCACACGAGACCGTTCATGAGTCGATTGAGCCTGATTGCTATCCCGCTCCTCGCGCTCGCCGCACTCGCCTGCGTGGGCGAGGCGGAGAACGAGGAGGCATCGTCCGTTTCCTCCGACACGATCTCCGCTGATGAGGCGCTCGTCGCCCGTGCCAAGTCGTTAGAGCTGCCCACGGAGTGGGCGGGGCCCCCGGGCGACCCGCTCCATCATCACACCGCAGGTTTCGCCAAGATCTTGTGCTCGGCCGTGTTCATCACCGGGCTCGACGCCGATTTCGCCGCCGAGAACATCGGCTACTTCACGAGCGACTACGACCAACGCTCGAAAGTCACCAACCGCGAGATCGATATAGAAAGCAAGACGGTGCGTCTGACGCTCCCGGACGGCGTGGTGCGTACGGCTAAATACCTGGGCTCTCAAGGATGCGTCACATTCCCTCTTGGGGAGGACGATGTCGAGTTCGAGCCGGCAGCCGTGAAGAGCTCGCTTCCCGATCCCAACACACAGCCGTGGCCGATAGGGGACGTGCTGTCCGACGAGCCTTTTCCGGCTGAGTTAGATGAAGCGAAGGTCCAAGCCGCCGTCGACGCCGCGTTCGAGCCGGCCGAGGGAATGACGGCAGCCTTCGTCGTCACTTGGCGAGGACGCCTGATCGCTGAACGCTACCGCGACGGGCTGGACCTTCACACGCCGCTCGAAAGCTGGTCGATGGGCAAGAGCCTGACCGCGACCCTGATGGGCATTCTGATCCAGCAAAGGATCTACGAACTCTGGCAGCCTGCTCCTGTCCCCGAGTGGCAAGGTGAAGGGGATCCACGGGTGGAGATCCGCATCGCCGATATCCTGCGGATGTCGAGCGGGATCCGTTGCGTGAACCGTGGCGATCCGGAATACGACGCCGCAATGGGATACCCGGACCACCTCTATCTGTACACCCGCGGCATGGACTCCTTTGAGTGGGCCGCGACGAGGCCCCAGCAGTGGCCGCCGAATACGGTTGGACGCTACCGGAATTGCGATCCCGTCCTTACGAACTACCTGGTGAGGCTCGGCGTCGAAGGACGCGGGGATGAGTACCACTCCTTTCCCCAACGGGAGCTATTCGACAAGATCGGCATTCGTGACATGGTGATGGAGACCGACCCCTACGGGAACTTCCTCATCCAAGGCTACGTGTTCGGAACTGGTCGAGACTGGGCGCGCCTCGGCAACCTGTACCTGCAAGACGGTGTTTGGAACGGCGAGCGTATCCTGCCAGAAGGCTTCGTCGAGTTTGTCAGCACGGTGGCGCCCGCTTGGGAGGCCGACGGCCGCCCCATCTATGGCGGTTTTTTCTGGATCAACAGCACGAACGCTTATCCCATTCCGGAAGAGGCCTACTATATGGCGGGCGCGGGAAACCAGAAAACCTTCATCATCCCTTCTCACGACCTCGTCGTCGTACGGCTGGGGCACTACAAAGGCTCGGGTCCGGGTGACAGCGGCCTAAAGAGCGCCTTGGCACTTCTGATGGAGGCTGCGCCCGAGAGCTGAACCCTCACGCCTCGACGGCGGTCCCGAGAGGAAGCACACTCGGCAAGCGCTTCAATGAAGACGGAAGGGCTCCACTGCCGTGGCGGCCCGAATGCGCAGCAAATCAACAGCTTAGGGCGGTTCGGCCGAAAGGTGGCGTGATATCGCGTTCGCATGAGTACTCCTGGCTAGGAGGCCTACTGATCTAACTGGGTTGGCCTCGTGCCGGGTTCCTACGACGTCGGTGTTGCTTAGGGCTTTCTGTGCGACCACGCCACTTACTGCTTGCGGGATATCGTTGCCGCCACTCCCGTCGCCGCTCACATGGATCTTCGAGCAAGCGAAGATCTTATAGCGGCTGATTGTGGACCCAATGACCAAGACAGGGGAATCGTAGCGCTATGGGACTCGCGAAAGGGCCAACTGGCAGTGCTCCGAGTTACTTCCTATATTGGGTGCCGGCTCAAGCGGTCAATGCAACACAAGCTCTTGGCAGCAGCGAGGATATATACTTTGGCCGTACCGGCGGAACAGAGACGGCGCGGTACCGAAACACCGGGACGCAAACATGAGACGAAAGGAGAAACTATGGCGCATCTAGAAGCGGTCACGACAACAGGCAGCCCCGTCCTTGTTGAGGAAGCGAACATCGAAGAATTCCAGACCAGCCTGCGCGGCACACTGCTGCGGGCGGGCGACGAGGGCTATGACGAGGCTCGCAGCATCTACAACGCCATGATTGACAAGCGGCCGGCGCTGATCGCCCGCTGCGCCGGAGCTGCGGATGTGGTTCGATGTGTGCTGGCGGTGTCTTGAGAGTGGTTGGACTGGTCATATCGTAGCGCTCCAGACGTTTAGTCGCCCGAACGACCGCCAGGTGCAGTCACAGCGAACCCGGGTCAGAAGGCCAGCTTCATCGTGAATTGGAACGTTCGTCCATCGTTCAGCGTGTTTGTGATCTGCCCAAAGTTCTCATCGCTGAGACTGTAGCCCGGTGCCTGAAATTGGGCGTGGTTCAAAATATTCAGCGATTCTGCCCGAAGCTCAAATGACATATCACCCCGCAAGGGGAAGCGGCGGGCCAGGCCGACGTTGACGTTGAAAACCTCGTCCTTGCGAAACGTATTGCGGCCTAGATTGCCGGAGGGTTCCTCCAGCGTAGGGAAGTCAAAGGCCGAGCTTGGGAGAAGCTGTTGCGAGCTGTCCGGATGGTTGACGTTGGCTCCGAGAACGGACGGATCAATCACGTTGGGCCTGTCGCCAATGGAACCATCCACGTTTCCGAATCCTGGGCCATCAGAGCCCGTGTCAACCGTGAATGGACTGCCTGATTTGAGAAGGAGGACTCCGGTCATCTGCCACGAACCGACGATTCGGTCGAGGACGCTGCTCCCTGTTGCATTCGAAGAAGTCTCATACGCCGCATTGAACAAAAACGCGTGAGGCTGGTCGAAATTGCTAGGCCCTTTCATACGCTCGTGGCCGCCGAACTCAGTGGGGCTTAGATTCCAGCGGGCATCCCTGCCAGTAGCGGTGTTCGTGTAGTCCGAGCCAAGATCGATCGCTTTGCTCCACCAATAGGATGTGTTGATGCTCAGTCCAGCCCAGCGCGGCACCCGCAGCGTCACTTTGGCTGCATCAAAGAATGCGCGTGATCCGTTGAGCACATGAGTTATTTCGTTATAGCGTTGGTCCGGCCGCCGTTCGTTGATGTTAGCGGTCGTGGACTCGACTCCTTCAATGTGTCGCGCTCGATTCGTGGACCATCCCGCCAGTAGCTTGTGTGAGCGGCTGCCGACGTAGCCTAGTTCCAGCGTCCAGTCGAAGGCTGGGCGTAGCTGCCAGGTGAAGTTGTATTGGTGAGAATATGGCGTCGCCAACTCGGGGTCGATCCAATTGAGATCGCTGCGCTGGTTCGGGTCGAGGCCGTCGCTAGGGAAGTCTTTTAGCGGGTCCACCAAATCAGGCGTACTAATGTTGAGGTTAATGACGGCTGGCGGATTGAATCGAGCCCGCATATAGGTAGTGGAAAATATCTCTCCGTAGTGGATCCCGTAAGATGCCCGAAAGACGGCCCAGCGGTCATTTGCGCGGTAGGCGAAGCCAAATGTCGGTGCCAGATTATTGCAATCACAGTCGTAGGGGATTTCGGTTAGATCATTCACTTCAAAGGGGGCCCGAGCGATCTCGTAACGCACTCCGAAGTTGAGTGTTAGGCGCTGCGATGCACGCCATACGTCTCCGAGATACAGCGCTGGCTTACTAGCCCGAAAACCTCGGTGGGTGTCGCCAACGGCTTGAAAGTACTGGCTCGGCGTTCCTTCAAGCAGGTTTTCAACCAGCGTCCGGCCAAAGTCTGCTCCGAACCTGAACAGGCCCCGGTGACGGCTACTCTCGAAACCGTTGATCTGCTGTCTCGAAAGATCAAAGCCAGCGTTCAGCGTATGGTTACCGCTCGTTCGCTGGATACGTCCGGCATAGCGAAACGTGTTTTGTGCGCGATCGAGGGGTACCGTTGTGGTGGGTCCGACGAACTGCAGGGTGTTGCGAAACCAGTAAAACGGTCCCAGTGACGAGTCGTCCGGCACCAGAACTGAGCTCAACCGGTTGAAGCCGGCCGAGAAGTCGGTAGTGGTCGCAGGGTTCCAGCTGCGGCTCCAGGTGACTCTCGCATCGTGGTTTCGCGTCGTCGTATCTGGGTTCTGTCCCCCGACTAGCTGAAAGGCGTCAACGCTTTGTAGCGTGAAGTTGTAGCGGAAGATCAATCGATCGTTTTCTCCCGCTGCCTGCTCGTAGGTAGCGCCAGCGCGATGGTCGTCGATGTTCTGGGGAGAATTCGTGTTGAGCGCTCGCTCGTTGATGTCGGTACGGTTCGGCAATTCGTCGGGATATGCCGACAGAATATTGTTGACCACGGCTCGTGTTTCAGGATCTGTGGTCGTGGGCACTCTCTCGTCCGCAGCTGGAACAAGCACGTTGCCATTTACCTGGCCACGAAGCTTTCGCTGGCCGCCAGTTAGCGTCAGGTGACCTCCGCTCCAAAGCGGAGCTGCGAACGTACCACCATAGTCGTTCGACCTCGACGGCTGCACTTCACCGACTTGGAAGAACGAACGGGCACTGAAGATGCTGTTGCCGTGAGTCCAAAAGGCGTTGCCGTGGATGCCTGTCGCCGAACCACCGCTTACATGTAGTGGTGCGGAAGGTGACCCGCCAAACTCCTTCCCGAAGTATCTGCGCTCGGCTTGAAACTCTCGCACGATCGTCGCGGTAGTTCCCATTCGAAGGTTGAGTTCCTTCAACACATTGTTGTCGATGAGCGTCATGCTGACGTTCTCGTTACGGCGACCCTCACCGCTGGAAGCATCAACTTGGCCAAGAAGGTTCAACTCCGTTCGTTGCGAAGCTTCCTCCGGTTCCTCAAGAACAAGCGCAGGCGATTCACCTTCCTCGCTGGCGGTTTCGGCCGCCCGAGGCGACTCATTGGCGACCTGTGCCGTCACTGTGCCTGCCCAGCACGCGAGCGACAGCACCAAACAGAGAAAATGGTGGGAAGAAAGGGATTTCACCGCAGCCATCGGTCCTACTCGCCATCATATCGCGGGCCGTCGGTAGGGGCGCTGCAAGTAGTACGGGCCTTCGCGATTGAAAATGTAGGGACCTTCGGCTGCGCGAGAGCGCTGAATGGCGACAGCTGAGGTGAGCGGAGACCACCCCCACTGAGCTTCTCGACAACCTTGCAATGGCTAATGGTTCGGCCAACCATCATGACAGAGGGATTGTAGCGCTATGCGATCGCTGAAAGGGCTGCCAGGAGCGGCGATGAGTAACTTCCTATATTGGGTGTCGGCTCAAGCGGTCAACGCAACACAAGCGTCAAAACGTTCTGCAGGAGTTTCAAACTCCAGCGTCTTGCGTGGCCTCTCGTTCAGCCTGCGAGCGATCCTGTCCAGGTGCTCTTGTGAGTGTACGGATAAGTCGGTTCCCTTGGGGAAGTACTGTCTCAACAGACCGTTCGTGTTCTCGTTCGATCCGCGTTGCCAGGGGCTCTGCGGATCGCAGAAGTACACGTCGATGTCCGTCGCTAGGGTGAAGCGTTTGTGGTCGGCCATCTCCAGCCCGCGGTCCCAAGTCAGCGACTTGTAGAGCACGCCCGGCAATTGCCGGGCGTGCTCGATCAGCGCCGAGACGACGGTTGCGGTGTCCTTGCCGGAGACCTTCACCAACATCACATAACGGGTGTGACGTTCGACCAGGGTGACGATGTAGGTGTTGTTCGATCCGGCTAGAAGATCCCCTTCCCAGTGACCGGGTACGGCCCGGTCTTCGACCGAGGCCGGGCGTTCACTAATCGAGATCAGATCTCGAATCTGTCCGCCGCCACGGCCCTTGCGGCTGGCCTGCGGGGAGCGGCGAATCGTGCGCTTGGAACGCAGACACAGGGTCAGTTCTTTCTTCAAAGCCCCACGGGCTTGGATGAAAAGACTGCGATAGATCGTTTCGTGTGACACCTGATTAGACTCATTCCCCGGATAGGTTCGCTTCAGCCAGCCAGCGATCTGTTGCGGAGACCAGTCCTCGCGCAGCTTCTGTTCGACCAGCTGGCGTAGCTGGGGACAGCGTACCAGTCGACACCGCTTCGGGCGTCGTGTCCGCCTCCAGGCCTGCCCGTCCGCCTCCGAGGCCCGGTAACGAACCGGGCCTCCGTTGCGGCGGATCTCTCGGCTCAGCGTCGATGGCGCACGAGCTAGCCTGCGGGCGATCTGTCGCAGCGACTGCCCACAGGCAAGGCCTCGGGAGACCTCTTCCCGCTCAGCCAACGTCAACGCCTGAGGCGAGCGGCAGCGCGTTCGCGGGCGGATGCCGCCGTAGCGCAACAGCAGCCAGTAAACCGACGGACCTCTGTCCATTACACGGGCGATCGTCTTCGACGACTCTCCGCGTCCCCAGCGATCCCACACCTCAGCGAACTCCGCCGCCGTGTACCTCCGCCTCTTCCTCGTCTGTTCCTTCTGTTCTTCTTGCATCTACTTCTCCTTCTCGGTGAAGTGTTGCATCGACCCCTTGAGACCACCGGAATTCGAGGAAGTGACCCGATCCGGGGGTCTCCAGACGGCCAGAAGGGCCGTTTCAGGGGTTATTTCCGCGAACCAGGAAATGTAGGAAATGACCCCAAACTGGACGCCTGGGTCAGCGACACGCAGCAGTCAAGGCCCCGGTTTCAAGGTTTTACCCAGCAAGCCGCTAATTCTGACTAAGAAGATAGAGCTGCGCTTCATCCGCTGCGAGGTTCATGTATCGAGTCTGAATCCTGAACCGCGGCAGCCCACGTCTAGCCAAGCCCGACAAGCGGGACATTCTGAGCCCTTCCACTCCTGGCATACAGGGCAGCACCAGCCGCAGGTACGACACCGCGCACACCGTTGCGGCGATGGTGGTCGCCGACTACAGGCGGCGAATGGGTATCGACCGGGAGCGTCAACTTGGGCCGATTGTACGGGCGATCATCGAGCGACCCGGATTCAAGGGCAGGGGCAAACGAGCGGACGGGGCTGTACGGCTTGAGTACGACGACTTCCCGCGCTACCTGGCCTTCGACGGCGGTTCAGTCGTGGTGTCTGATGATTACCCCGTGTTGCCGTGGGCGATGGTCGTCGATTTGCACTCGTATTTAGCGCGGCTATTTCTTCTGACCGAGTTGCCGAGCGTGCCGGGGAAAGATCGGCTACGGTCGCTGCTCAAGACAGGAATCGAGGGCGAGGGACCAGGGGCCAGGGAGGCGAGGCGCTACGCGCTGGACATCCTCACAGGACGCATGCCGCTGGACGAAGCATCGCGGCGGCTGGGAGTGACGGAGGACGATATTCGGGTGGAGCGGCTTAATTTCCTGGCTAATGGGGAAAAAGATTTTGTGCCCGCAGACACTACAGCCAAGGGGGGCGAAAGAGGGGCGATGAGACATGCCGTCTAAACCCCTATTAGTCAATCACTTAGAAGGCCTTCAAGCGTCACGGGGCGAGACCCTGCGAGCACGCTACGGTAGAGGCTTTCAACTCGACCCCAATATGTGGTATTTTGCCGTTGACTTAGCCACTAGTTTTGCGATCATAGGTGTCAAGGAGAGACCGAACCATGGAAACAACACGACATTTACCTGCTCATACCCAAAACGGAGAATCAATATTTTATGTCATCAGCATGGAAGCCGGGCCCACCTAATACGCCCGCAACCGAGCGTCACTACACCGTTCCTCAGGTCTCAGAAATGACTCCCGAAGGGTCAGAACAGCGAGTTCGAAAACTTCAGGACTTCGCTAACCGATGGCCCGACATTTTCTCTTTCACGCCGCCTGCCGAGGACGACACACCTATAATCTTGACCGAAGCGGCAGCGGCTCGGCGGCTCAACATCACAGAGTCTAAGCTCGCCAGGCTGCGCCGCAACGGGAAAGGCCCACCTTATATAAGGCTTGGCCGCACACCGATGTACCACCCTGACCGACTGGAGGAATGGAGCCGTGGCGAGACCACCGAAGAGACCCCGAGGAATCGACGTTCACAGAGGGAGGTGGCGGTACCGCTTCAAGCTCCCAGGTCACGAACGAGTGACCGAGCAAACCGGTTTAGAGGCCACAAGCCAGAATCTGAGCGCAGTGTCCGATCTAATGTCGGCGCACAAGCGCCGGGTGATACTCGGGGAGCCCGAGCCAATCAAGGACGTAAAGTTCAGTGACGCAGCCGATCATTTTCAGACGGCAAAAGAGGCCGAGTGCCGCGACAAGCCGGCAACAGCGCGGCGGGTGAAGGGCAGCCTGTCAGGCTATCGAGAGTACTTCCCCAAGAAGAGGCTTATCCGCGACGTTACGAAAGCGGATGTGGAGGACTACATGACGTGGCGTCGCAACCGCGCCATCAAAGATGTAACCCTTCGCAAGGACATCTTGGCGTTGAGGATGTTGTCGCGTCATGCGATCGCTCGTCGCTGGTCGGAATCGGACCCCACCGAAGGTATCGAAATGCCATCGGATGAGGATTCCATCAACACTAGGATCATCACCGACGAGGAAGAGCGGGCCTATCTCGCGGTGGCCGACACTCGCCCGGCCTTGGGCGACTTCGCCCGAATCATGCTTGGTCAGGGTATGAGGCCGTCCGAGGTGTTGAACCTTGAGGTCGACGTGATCGACTTCAGGACGGGGACGCTACGCATCACCGAGGGCAAGTCGAAGGCCGCGAAGCGTCCGCTGAAGATCCATGTAAACGTTGCGCCGATCTTGGCCCGCAGAGTAGCGGAGGCCGAGGCTAACGGCTCACGATTTCTATTCCCTTTTCTCAAGCTCAACAACGAGGGCCAGGCAGCGGCGACGGACTGGAGCAAGGCACAGTCCGTCGAACAGATGTGCAGGACGATCCACAACCGAGCATGCAAGATGGCGGGGCTCGATTTTGTCCCATACTCACTGAGACACACGTTCGCCACGCGGGCCTACATGCAGACTAAGGACGCCTTGGGACTCATGAGAGTACTTGGGCACGCCAATTTAAAGATGGTGCAACGCTACGTCAACGACGCTGAGCAGCACGCTCGCGAGTTCATGACAGAGTTTGAGAAACGGAGCCCAGTAACGAGGCTAGAGATCGTCCAATAGTGGGACCACAGTGGGACCACGCGGGACCAACTCAACGCAATTCAACGTAATCGAATGTCACCGAACGTTATCGAAGGGAAAGCGGAACTGACCAGACAAATGACTGATTCAAATGGAGTTCCGTTGATAACAAAGGGGATAAGTAATGGAGGTGCGGACCGGGTTCGAGCCGGTGTACGAGGTTTGGAAGACCTCAGTAAACGCGGTGCACGGCTCTCCCTATCACTACCCCTGCCGGTCGGTGGACAAGTAAACCTACGCACAACCGGGTTCAGTGTCAGTGCCGGGGTACGCTACTGCGAACTCGCCGACACGGGCTATGCCGTTGGTCTGGAGTTCTCGGCTGGTACGGTGTGGAATGAGAAGAGTTGGTCGCCCGAGCACCTGCTCCGAATTCCGAGCCGCGAGCACCAGGAGTAGATCGTCGGCTACGGATTCCGGGTAGCCAGCTCAACCAGCAGAGAGGCCAAACCTGCCGAATCGTGCCGGATGACATCGCCTTCAGCCAGTAGGTCGACAGACCGCACCGTCACACCCATAGCCTCCAATGCCGCTCGGTCCGACCGAACCGGTCCGGCCTGTGTCTCCGCGTAGCGCCGCAAAACTGACTCAGAGGCCGATTGTTCATTTACGACGACAGTATCCACAAGGCCGTCACACGAGTGACGATAGATAGCTTCAAGATGCCTCGAAGCGGAGTAGCCCGCTGTCTCGCCAGGCTCTTCCATCAGATTACAAACGTATATCTTGAGTGCCGGAGACTTCTGGATCGCATCGGTAATGCCCTCCACTAGCAGATTGGGAATCACGCTTGTAAACAGCGACCCCGGACCGAGCGTAATCAGATCCGCTTCCGCAATCGCGGCTAACGTCTCCGCCACAGGCTCGCAACGCTGTGGCTTCAAAAATACGCGCTTGATTTCTTCTTCGGAACTGCTGATGGAAGTCTCGCCCAACATCTCTCGCCCGCTGCCCATTTCCGCTCCCAATTCCACGTTCACTAACGTGGAGGGAAAGATGCGTCCCCGGATCGCCAACACTTCGCTCGAAAGCTGAATCGCCTGGTGAAAGTCTCCCGTGACTTCCGTCAGCGCAGCTAGAAAGAGATTACCGAAGCTGTGACCTTCGAGCCCCTCTCCAGCCGCAAACCGGTGCTGGAAAAGTTGGGACAGCAACGCCTGGTCTTCAGCCAAGGCCACCATGCAATTGCGAATATCTCCCGGCGGGAGGATGTCGAGGTCGCGGCGCAGTCGGCCCGAGCTGCCGCCGTCATCGCTAACCGTGACAACAGCGGTGATCTCTAAATCAGCATCACCCTCACTTTCTCGGTCGATCGCCAAGTCACGCAGCCCGCGCAGCAACGTGGACAGCCCAGTTCCGCCACCCAAAGCGACGATTCTAAGAGGTTGTGTCAACCGGAGACCGCTCCATTGCAGTCCGAGCTACTCGGTAACGCTGTCGCGCTCTTCGCGAACATCCGAAAGCAGGTCCGCCCCAGCTTGATCGCTTCGCAACTCCGCGAGATCGCTATCACCCAGCGCAAGCACCCGACTCTGCGGATCTAATTTGATGGCCCGACTCAGGCTATCAACTCCGTCCGCGACTTCCCCAGACAGAGTAGCGGCAACCGCCAGCGCATAGTGCATATGAGCACCTTTCGGTTCTTGCCTGACCGCCAAGCCGAGCAAACGCTTCGCCTCGTCAAGACGGCGGTCATTGATCAACGCGATCGCGGCGTTGTAACGATCCTCGGCTGTCTTCGGCTTTGTCTCGTTTTCCGTCCGCTGACGACAAATCTTTAGATAAACCGACGCACTATGACCAAGTGCCGTGTTCGGACCATCGGTCGCCTTCCCAAAACGGGTGGCAGCCTGTGAATACTTCCGCAGGTTGAGCAAGTCCACGCCTTCTGCGTAGAACTTCTGCTGTGCCTGCAATGCTCCAACTGAACTCTTCAACTTCACCTTCTTCTTTACGGGCGCTGGCCTAACTAAAATAGGCCTTCTCACAACAACCTTCTTCAATAGGGCTTTCTTGGGAGGCAGAGCCTTCTTGGCCGCCTTCTTCGCCCCCTTCTTGACCACTTTCTTGGTGGCCTTCTTCGTGACCTTTGTCGCTTTCCGCGCGACCTTCTTGGTGGCTATCTTGGTCTTGCTCTTCGGGACCTTTGACGCCTTCTTCGCCACCTTTTTCGGCGTCTTCTTGGCGGCAGCCCGAGCGGAGCGCACCGGTTTCGAACGAGCCGCCGACTTCTTGCCAGCCGACTTCTTCTTGGCCGGAATGGCCCTTTTTGCCGCCTTCTTCGCTCTCCCCACTACCCACCCCCAGTCCCTAGATATACCGAAGCTCTAGGGGGGCTCAACTTTGTAACGAACAACTATACCAATACGCCAGGTCCGGCGAAACTGTCGATCGATTTGCATTCAAATCAAACCATCGGTACGCTGATCCTTCCCATGCTCTTTGATCTCAAAGCTTCCATGGCCCAGCTTCAGTCGGAGATTATCACCTGCAGCAAATGCGCCAGGCTGAGAGCTCATTGCGCCCGCATCGCGGATGCGAAGCGAAAATCGTACCAGGACTGGGAGTACTGGGGCAAACCGGTCCCCTCTTTCGGTCCAGTCGACGCCAAGGTTCTCATCGTTGGACTCGCCCCCGGAGCCCACGGGGCCAACCGCACCGGTCGGATGTTCACCGGAGATCGATCGGGAGACTTCCTCTATCGGGCCCTCCACGAGACAGGCTTCGCAAACCAGCCGACCTCCGTCTCCGCCGATGACGGACTGGATCTCATCGATTGCTACATTACCGCTCCCGTCCATTGCGCGCCGCCTGACAACAAACCGACCTCGACTGAATTCGCCACCTGTCGCCCTTTCCTAGAGCGCGAGTTGGGGCTTTTGAATCGACTGAAAGTCGTCGTTACTCTCGGAGGACTGGCTCATCGGTCCTACTTGAGCATCCTCAAAGACGCTGGGAAGATCAAAACACTCGCCAAGTACCCCTTCGGACATGGCCAGGTCCACCACATCGCTGCCAACCTACCGCCGATCCTTTGTTGCTACCACCCGAGCCAGCAAAACACTCAAACGGGGAGACTTACGGTCGATATGCTACGTCAGATCTTCCAATCCGCTCGAGATTTGGTGGACCGTCAAAACATCAAATAGCACCGGTACCGATGAGCGTGAGAGGTCTTAACCAAATCTTCACGAAGTTTTTTTCAAAAGTTGCAACCACTGGAGGGTGGAGGGCATCTATAATATCTGACTAAGACGGCCATTCAAACGACTGTTTGATAATTTGAGGCCAGAGTAGAGGGAACGAGGTTATGACTAAGCGTAAGGAGAAACAGATTCGTCAGCAGTTGGAGGCCAAGCTCATCGAGCTCACCGGAAACGGAGCTCGTCGTGACGGCCTCATTGCGGAGCGTGCGGGTGACCCGATGGACATCGTCCAGAACCGCGCGGATCTCGATCTCGCAGTCCAGTTCGTCAACACGGACTTCCAAACCAAACGAGCCGTTGAGCTTGCAGTTAAAACGCTCAACGATGGCGACTACGGTATTTGCCGTGAGTGCAGCGGAGACATCAATCCGAATCGTCTCGAGGCCCTCCCTTGGACGACCCTGTGCATTCACTGTCAAGAAGAGCAGGACTTGTCAGCCAGCGAGCTGAACAAGGCCGCCTAACTTCCTAGGCAACCAACGTTACGAAATACGGGTGGGCATCGGTCAGATGCCCACCCGTATTCTATTTGGATCGAGCGAGGAGTCGTTCGAGTTCAAGGCGGTAGCCTGCCGCAATTCCGGCTAGCCAGTTTTCCGCAGCCGCGACCGCCTCGTCGCCAACCGCCCGCACAGCAACAATGTGCGAGGAGTCGGCTCTAGCTGCCTGATAAGCAGCGACGAACTCCTCAGGAGGCGCAGTTGGCTCAGGGGCGGTTCCGAGCGCCGCAAGAATCGCGTCTCGCTGATCAATCAGCAGCTGGTGCTCCGCACGGACATCTCGACGATCGGAGTTGCCTGATGTGTCGCCTGCCGACTTCTCCAGAGACCTGGGTAGTTTCGATATGATCCTGTCGAGCCGCTTTACCCGTTCCTGAACATGGTCGGTCGCCTGACGCCGCGCAGCATCATAGAGCGGCTTCAGTCGGTCGTCCGCGTAGACAAGACGGACCTTCTCGTACCAAGCGTCGAACGCCCATAACGTCCCGATTAGCTCAGCTGTACTTAGAAACTTGCGGAGCAGACTCGGATAGACCTCTCGGTCAAATCCGTGGACCACACCCGTCTGAGCCGTCTCAAACTTCACGCAGTCTGGACCCACATCCCGCCGAACGATCGAGCCCGCCGCCGTTACTGCTCCAAAATCGACGTGTAGCGGTGCCACCAAACCACACTGACCACCGATGAAGATGGGAGCTGATCGCAGCAGGACTCCGCGCACATCGCCGAACAGACTGCCCCACTTATCGCCCCGAGGGTCGAAGTTGAAGTGGACTGCGCCGGAACCAATCTCCGAGTGATCCGATCGCGACGTGCCGCCAGTGAGAAAGCCATCGCAAAAGTTGATCAGCGAGCCAGCCACCGCTCCGGCAGTCAGAATCGTGTTCTTGAAAGCAGTGGAATGGGCCGCCTCGGATTCCTCTTCGAGCAACGTACCAGGGCGTAATTCCGCGAAACCGCGCACCTTGGCGCCATCCAGCAACGTAGACCCTTCGAAGGTCCCTGCCCCCAACTCAACATCCCTGCCGATTTGGCAGTTGTCGACTCGCGCGGGGCCAGAGATGCCAATCCGCGACCCAGCTCCGATACGGGTCGACTTCCCCGTGATGGTCGCGTCGTAGAGCACCACACCGGGCTCGATTTCGTCTAGATCGACATCCGCGCCAATATAGACCTTGTGAGCTCCCCAAACGTCTACGCCGCGATCCTGGAGGCGTGCAACCCGAAGCGGGTTGTTTCCGGGGTCGTAGCGTTTGTGGTCCATCCGAAAGGGGCGCAGTCACCTGCGCCCTTAGCATGATACGTTCGACTGCGATTCCGCTACCTGCTCTGGCGGAGTTCCTTCACCACCACGTGCTCAACTTTCTTGAAACCCTCGGCACGACGGCGGATGTTCGGTCAAAGACCGCAGTCGACTTCGCTTCTCGCGCTAGAGCGACCGCATCAAGCCTTTCATATAGCCGATCGCATAGCCCCAGCCAGCTTTTCTCCCCTCATCGTCGGGGAATCGCGGCGCATGATCTGGGTGGAGCAGTCTGTCGTAGCCGACTTCTTTCAAGACCCTCAGTACACCCAACATGTCGGCCTGGCCCACGTCGATGAAGGTCTCCGTATATTTCTCCCGCGGCACTTCACGAATCACATTCCGGAAGTGAATATGATTGATCTGTCGGCGCGAACCGAACCAGCGAGCCACTTCAACAGCGTCTTCGCCCATCTCGGTGGTGACTCCTGTATCAAACGTGATGCCGTTGTACTGGCTGGGGACGATCGTCACTAACCGTCGCAGCCCGCCCACCGTTCCTAGAATCTGTGCGCATCCGCGATACATCGGTGGTGGCGGATCGTTCGGATGAACGGCCATGTAGACACCTGCAGCTTCAGCTTCGGGCATCACCGCCTTCAAAAAATACTCGTAGCGTTCCCACAGCGCATCCGCCGGATGCTCACCTACCTCTGGAATCACTGGCAGGTCCCTCGACCGATCGTAATCGTACGCCGACAACACCGTGCCGCCGCGACCGGTCTGTGTGTAGTAGCCCTCCATCGCTCGCAAGGCGTACCGGTTGTACTCAACCACGGGGATACCCACGCGACCAGCCGCCCGGACCGACTCGATCACCTGCTCAATCTGCTGATCCCGGCGCTCGCGACCCAAGATGACATCGCGGAAATCGTGCAGCATCAGGTTGCCGACCTTCAGGCCAAACGACTCCGCCCTGTCGGTCATTGCACGAAGTTCTTCGTCCTTCCAGGAGCCGCGGTCGGTGTTCGTGTCGCCGTCGCGAAGCGTCACCTGGCCCCGCTCGTTGTACCTAGGCGAGTTCGGCCCACCAGCGGTGATCCAGCGAACGCCGATCTGCTGCATGAAACGTAGGCTGTCGTCACTCAACCCACTGGCGGGGAAAGTGATCTTGATCCCTGGCTCGTCAAATCCGAGGGCCTGTGCCTGTCGCACCGTAACAGCCGCCGCGGAGGCCGCCGCAGCCAAGGCGAGAAAGGAGCGTCGAGAAGAAATTGGCGTTTGCACGGCTAGATGCTACCACTGCCCTGCACCCGGAACGCGCCGCTAGCGGGCCAATCTCGCCGCCGCTAAGTACTGTCCGTCACACACAGCGTTTTGGCCCGTGCCCGACTCGTTCGAGAGCCGTCTAGGGCAACGAGCGCCGCGGTAAGCACGTCTGTCAATCAAGCTCAGTACCGATAGCTTCGGCTCGGCGGAGGTCCGTATGAGCCGTGGGCCCAAGAGAGAAATGATAAGATGCACCAAGTTATGAAACGTCGGCGTTTTATGGCGACTATCGCCACCGCATCCGCGCTTCCGGCCGGTCTTGCTGCCCAGCAGACGCCTGGTAGACCCGCTGGTGCGGCCGCCTCAACGGCACCTCTCCAACTGGTCAACATCGACGATGCCGCCGATGCCCAACCGGAGTTTTTCTCACCACAGCAGTTCGCCACGCTCACTCGCCTCAGCGACCTGCTCGTCCCAAAGATCGGTGAACTTCCTGGAGCACTCGACGCAGGCGCTCCGGCGTTTCTCGACTTCCTCATCGGCGAGTCGCCCGAACGCGATCAAGTGGTCTACACCGCTGGCCTCGACGCCTTGAACTTCGCAGCCGCCACCCGTTTCGACAACTCCTTCGCCGACGTCGACGAGTCTCAAGCGAATGAACTGCTCGCCGCTCTCCGTGAACCGTGGAGCCCAGAGCCTTCGACCGATCCACTCGTCGTGTTCTTGCACCGAGCGAAGGCTGACGTTCGCACTGCGGTCGTTAACACCCAGGCTTGGGCGGTGGCATCGGCGGCACAAGGCGGCGGCGGTCGACGGCGCCGCGGCGCTGGTCAGTATTGGACGACGGTTGAATAGGCAGCAGGACGATTCGCATGGCTGAATACGACGTCATTATTGTTGGGTCTGGTGCCTCCGGTGGCATGGCCGCACACACGCTGACCCAAAAGGGCATCAAATGTCTGATGCTCGAAGCTGGCCCTCTACCGGACTTCGAAAAAGACATCGAGCGCCGGAACGTTTGGGACCTTCCCTACCGTGGATTCGGAAAGCCAGGCCGCCTGCCGCACGTATTCCAAGCCAACGAGTTCAACGCGAACCGCTGGGCCAGCGAAAAGCAGAATCCCTACACGCACCCGAAAGACAAGCCTTTCAACTGGGTGCGCGTACGCCTCGTCGGAGGCAAGTCGCTCTTCTGGGCTCGTATGTCCTTCCGCCTGAGCGACTACGAGTTCAAGGCCAAGGACCACGACGGCTTCGGCGAAAACTGGCCCATCAACTACGCCGACCTCAAGCCTTACTACGACCGCGTCGAACCCATCTTCCGCGTCACTGGACGCATGGAAGGATTCCCACAGCTACCTGACGGTAAATTCATCGAAGACCGCTCTCCCTACAGCGGTGCGGCGACCCGATTCAAAGAGGCCGCCGAGAGGCGCAATATCCCCGTCACCAAGATTCGCCGATCCACCGGCGACGGACGGCTGGCCAGTTCACTCAACCTGCTGCTGCCCGACGCCGTCGCTACCGGCAATCTCAAGATCGTCACGCACGCCATCGCGCGCGAGGTGACCACCGACCCCAACACTGGCCTCGCGAATGGTGTCAGCTTCGTCGACGCCCGCTCTGGTCGTGACATGCACGCCAAGGCGCGTGTCGTCGTGCTTGGTGCCTCTTGCCTTGAGAGCACACGACTCCTCCTCAACTCTGGAGTTGCCAACTCCAGCGGCGCCCTTGGCCATTACCTCTGCGACCAGTTCTACATCACGCGATCCGTACATGCTGTGGTGCCCGAAGCGATGAATGGCCAAGCCCCCCGTGGCTTGATGGGCGGCGGCGGATACATTCCGCGTTTCACGAATCTCAAGCCGGGCAAGCCCGAGAAGAACTATCTGCGCGGCTACGCCCTTGATTTCGCCACCGGCAATACGCCGGACGCGAAGCTGTTCCCCTCATACGGCGAGCAACTCCAAAAGGACATCGAGGCACACCGAGGCGCAGGCGTCTCGTTCACGATGATGGGCGAAGCGCTGCCCCGATACGAAAACCATGTCCGCATCTCAGACAGCACGGTCGATGCTTGGGGCATCCCATCCCTGCACGTCGAGGCCAGCTACGGCGAGAACGAGATCAACATGGCCAAGGACGGCATCAACACGATCGGTGAGGTCTGCGAAGACGCCGGTTTCCGTGTTCTCAGTAAGACCCCGAAATGGTTCCCGTTCGGCTACAGCATCCACGAAGTCGGAACCTGCCGCATGGGAGACGACCCCAAGAAGAGCGTTCTCAACAAGTGGAACCAAGCGCATGACGTGAAGAATCTATTCGTCGTTGACGGCAGCAGCTTCGTGACCGCCGGGACGCAAAACCCGACCATCACGATCATGGCCTTAGCGATGCGTGCATCCGATTATCTTTCAGAAGAGATGAGGTCTGGCAACCTGTGAGGCATTGGTTTTTAGTCACGATTATTCTTTGCGCGGCGATCTTCGCGGCCATAGGGTTGGCACAGTCCAGTGGCACCCTACGAGGGCCGATTCAGCCGCTCCCCTTTAGTCACAAGACGCACGCGGGTACGTTAAGCCTCGACTGCAAAACCTGTCACGTCAATCCCGATCCGGGAGAACTGATGACCTTCGCCGCGAATGCAACCTGCATGGGGTGCCACACCGCAATCAAGACCGACAGTCCGCACATCCAAGAGCTTGCCAAGGCAGCGGAAGAGAATCGTCCCATCAAATGGGTCCGCGTCTATGAGATCCCCGGGTTCGTCTACTTCAATCACCGCACTCATCTCGAGTCTGGCGCGACTTGTCAGCAGTGCCATGGAGACATCCCGACTCGCGAACGTGTCTTCGTCGACAGCGATATCACGATGGCTGGATGTATGAACTGCCACGTCGAGAACGCCGCGAGCATCGATTGCTCGTACTGCCACGACCAACTCTAGCCAGGCTCTCTTGCTTCGTAGCGCTCGATTCGTACTTGGATGCCGCGTCGCCATCTCAGCGGAATTCGCCTCCAAAGCGTAACGGCCACGGTATGGCCCGTCGAGAAACCCCATCACATGTCTTGAAATATCAGGTTGTGCGGCTCTCCACCCGTCGTCCTATACTGTGGCGGTGCCCACCTGTCGTTGGCGATTCGCAACCATCGCACTTTTCTTCGCTGCAACGACGGTGATGTCCGCGCAGTTCCCGACTCGACCAGAGATCACGCCGGAAGTCTTGCAACAGGGCGAGGTTCTTTTCGCCCGCCACTGCGGCGGCTGTCACGGACTCCAAGGTCAAGGTGGGAGTGGTCCCGATCTCACGAGCCCCGACTTGCGTCGCGGTCGCGAGCCTGATGCTTTGTTCGAAACCATATCCAGGGGCATTCCTGGAACGGAGATGCCAAGAGCCGCGCATCTACACGCCCAAGAGATCTGGGAACTCGTGTCCTACGTCGAGACGCTAGCTGTAATCGACAACGAACCGATTGCGGGCGACACGGCCCGCGGTCGCGACATCTATCTCGGCAAAGGCAACTGCGCCTCCTGCCATTGGCTCAATGGCAGCGGTGGCCGTCAGGGCCCCGACTTGACTCGCATCGGGCTGCGCCGTGGTGCCACCAATCTGCGTGACTCGCTAGTCAACCCCTCGGCGAAATTGCCTCCGCGATTTCTCCTCGTGAACGCGGTGCGCGACGATGGAACGTCCGTCCAAGGCCTTCGCTTGAACGAAGATCCATTCACCATCCAAGTTCGTGACTATTCGCAGAACCTGCACTCGCTCGTCAAAGCGGATCTACGGAGCCTAGAGAGGACCGCTGGACGCTCGTCCATGCCTGCTTATGGAGACTCTCTTAGCGCTGCCGAGTTAGATGACTTAGTGGCATTTCTAGCGGCACAAAACGACTCGGAGAACGACTAATGAGAACCGCCCTCTTGATGCTCATAGCGGCAACAGCGCTTCCGGCCCAAGTCACTTACGAACGAATTCTCAATGCTGGCGAAGAGCCTCACAATTGGCTCACGTACTCCGGCAACTACTCCTCGCATCGCCATTCATCACTCGACCAGATCAACCGAGAATCCGTCGGCGATCTAAGAACCCTCTGGACACACCAGATCGAAACGCTTCACAAATTCGAGACTACGCCCGTCGTCGTTGACGGCATCATGTTCATCACCGAGCCGCCCAGCGACGTCACCGCGCTCGATGCCCGCACCGGTCGCACTCTCTGGGCGTACAAGCACCAGATGCCCAACGATGTGCCCGTCTGTTGCGGACAGGTCAATCGCGGCGTGGCCGTGCTCGGTGACACCGTCTACATCGGCACGCTCGACGCACGCCTCATCGCGCTCGACGCCAAGAGCGGGCACGTCCGCTGGAACATCGAGGTGACCGATTACAAGATCGGCCAGTCCCTCACCGGCGCGCCCCTCGCCCTCGACGGCAAAGTCATCGTCGGCATGGCTGGCGGCGAGTTTGGCGTCCGCGGATTCCTCGATGCCTACGATTCAGAAACCGGCGAGCGTCTCTGGCGCTTCTGGACCGTACCTGGGCCCGGCGAACCCGGCAACGAGACTTGGGCCGGTGATAGCTGGAAGCACGGCTCCGCCACCACCTGGGTCACCGGCTCCTATGACCCTGAACTCAACCTCATCTACTGGGGTACCGGCAACCCCGGACCCGACTGGAACGGTGACGTTCGTGAGGGTGACAACCTCTACTCCGACTCCCTAATCGCCGTCGACGCCGACACTGGTCAATTAAAGTGGTACTTTCAGTTCACTCCGCATGATGTTCATGACTGGGACTCTACGGAAGTACCTATTCTCATGGATGGCGTCGTGTACGGGCGAGAACGTAAGCTCGTCCTGTTTGCCAATCGCAACGGCTTTTACTACGTGCTCGATCGTGAATCTGGTGAGTTTCTGGTCGGTAAGGCCTACGTCAAGCAGACCTGGGCCGAGGCACTAGACGATAGCGGTCGCCCGATCCGAATACCGAATATGTCCCCCACGTTCGAGGGAATCAAGGTCTACCCGAGTGTCTTTGGCGCCACAAACTGGTACAGTCCCAGCTACAGTCCGACCGATCATCTCTTCTACGTCACCGCGACCGAAGGTGGCCACATCTTCCTCAAAGGCGAGGCCGTCTACGAAGCTGGCAGCCGGTACGCAGCCGGAGGTTTCCACAACGTCCCCGGAGAAGAGACGCTTTCAGCAGTCCGCGCATTTGAGCCCGAAACTGGTCAGCTCAAGTGGGAGTTTCCGCTGCATCAACGGGCGTTTGGTGGACTGCTATCGACTGCTGGGGGCCTCGTCTTCGGCAGTTCGGCGGAGGGTGACATCTTCGCGCTCAACAGCTCGGACGGCACGCCACTCTGGAACTTCAGATCCGGTGGACGCATGTACTCCAACCCGATCAGCTACTCCGTAGACGGGCAACAACACGTCGCCTTCGCCGCGGGGCATGCCATCTTCGTCTTCAGCCTCGACGAGTAGATCGACCCGGTCGGCGCGTGTCGGTGTTCCGCTACACTCGACGTTCAACATGAAACTGTTCGTTATTGCCGTCGGCATCATTGCACTCACCAAACTGTCCTGCTCAAGCGAATCACTAAGAACGGCGCCCGCCTCCGGCTACGACACGTGGAGCTTCTATGGCGGCTCACAAGAGCAGACGCGATACTCGCGGCTCTCACAGATCACCCCCGAAAACGTTGACCAGCTCGAAGTAGCCTGGACCTACGACACCGGCGACGTACGCGAACGATCGGAGATGCAGAGCACTCCCATCGTCGTCGACGGCACGCTTTTCTCGATCAGTTCCGCCCTCCGAGTCTTCGCGCTCGATGCCGCCACCGGCGAAGAGCTCTGGTCCTTTTCGCACCCCTCCGAGCAGCTGCTGAACGGCAACCGTGCACGCGGCGTCATGTATTGGTCGGACGGCAACACTGCCCGGATCTATGCCTCGATTCAGCACTACTTCTACGCGCTCGACGCCGAGACAGGCGAGCCCGATCCAGAGTTCGGACAAGGCGGTTTCCTTGACCTAAGAGAGGGGCTCGGCAGACCAGTCGATTCATTCAGGATCACCATGAATACGCCGGGAGTGGTTTTCAGGGATCTGATCATCATCGGCAGCGTGGTCAGCGAAGGCCTGCCCAGCGGACCCGGCGACATACGCGCCTTTGATGCCCGCACTGGTGAACAGCGGTGGGCCTTCCACACGATTCCGCACCCTGGCGAGCCCGGCTATGAAACGTGGCCCGAGGACGCCTGGAATCTCGTAGGCGGAGCCAATAGCTGGTCGGGTATGTCGCTCGACAAAGAGCGCGGGCTGGTCTATGCGCCCACTGGCTCAGCGGCCTTCGACTTCTACGGTGGCAATCGGCAGGGCGATAACCTCTACGCCAACACCCTTCTCTGCCTCAACGCCGAGACTGGCGAACGCGTCTGGCATTTCCAATTCGTTCGTCACGATGTCTGGGACCGCGATTTGCCAGCGGCACCGAGTCTGATTACTGTCGAGCGGGATGGCGCGATGATCGATGCCGTGGCGCAAGCGACCAAGTCAGGGCACGTTTACGTCTTCGATCGCGAGACCGGCGAGTCGCTGTTCCCGCTCCAGGAGTTCGACGTCCCCGCGTCCGAAATCCCCGGCGAACTGCTCGCGACCAAACAGGTGCTCCCTCTCGCACCACCGCCGTTCGCACGCCAACTATTCACGGAAGAGATGATTACGCAGCGCACCCCCGAGGCTCACCAGGCCGTACTCGAAGCATTTCGCGGTTTCAAGAATGGACCACAGTTCACGCCACCCAGTCTCGAAGGAACCATCGTGCTCCCTGGGTACGACGGTGCAGCTGAGTGGGGCGGACAAGCATTTGATCTGGAGACTGGGCTTTACTATGTCAACTCTAATGAGATGCCGTGGACGATTGGGCTCGACGTCATCGAGCCACCCGAACAGGCGACCGCTAGCAGCCTCTACCGCAACGCTTGCGGTTCCTGCCATCGCGATGATCGCAGCGGCACGCCGCCTCAGTTCCCGTCGCTTGTCGATATCGGCAGACGATCGACAGCAGCCGATGTCGCCGCCGTAATTCGTCAAGGTGCCGGACGCATGCCCGCCCTCGCGCATCTCGGTGAGCCCGCCATCGAGGCCATCACGCACTACCTCATCACTGGAGAGGACCGAACCGCCACCGCCGCCGCGCCGCCCTCGCCCTACAATCTGCCCTACCGTCACGATGGGTACGACCGCTTCCTCGACCCCGACGGATACCCAGCGATCACTCCTCCGTGGGGCACGCTCAATGCGATCAATCTCGACACGGGTGAGATCGTGTGGAAGATTCCGTTTGGTGAATACCCAACCCTCATCGAACAGGGCTTGCCCGTGACCGGCTCCGAGAACTACGGCGGCCCCATCGTTACGGAGAACGGGTTACTCTTCATCGGAGCCACGCTACACGACCGCAAATTCCGGGCCTTCGACAAGCTCACCGGCGAACTTTTGTGGGAAACGGAGCTACCCAACTCCAACACTGCCACGCCCGCGATGTACGAAGTCGACGGCCGCCAGTTCATCGCCTTTTCGGTCGGCGGCGGCAAGGGCGGCACACCCTCGGGCAGCAACTACATCGCCTTCGCTTTGCCTGAATCGGAGTAGCTCATCATGCGACTGTTCATCTGTTTCGCCCTGGCCGCGTCGAGCCTCTTCGCCCAGAACGACCCGCTCTACATAAGGTTTTCGCCGAGCGACACCAAGGGAGCGCTCTACGCTCCCGACTCTGGGCCTGCGCCTAGCATCGGCGTGCTGGTGATTCACCGCACCGGCAACTTCATGGAGGCGCTCGCCTGCACCGAACTGAGCCAACGCGGGTTTCTCGTGCTCTGCATGAATCCGCGCTCGGACAACAACGAAGCCGCCGTCCGCTGGAACGAGATTGCCCTCGACGTCAAAACCGGTGTGGAGTTCTTGAAAGAACAACCCGGCATCAGCGACATCGTGCTCTGGGGGCACAGCGGCGGCGCCCCCACGACGACGTTCTATCAAGCCACCGCCGAGAACGGCCCGTCCTATTGCAACGGGGACAACAAGATTCTCCCCTGTGACGACGCGCTCGCCGACCTGCCTCCCGCCGACGGCATCATCCTTGTCGACGGACACCCCGGCAACTCGATCAACGTCCTTCGCAGTCTCAACGGAGCCGTGCTCAACGACGAAGAGATCATCAACTCCAACGCCGCGCCCGAACTCGACCCGACCCGACCCTCGATCCCTTCAGCCCCGCCAACGGTTACCGGCCCGATGGCTCGACGTTCACTGAAGAGTTCAAGACGCGCTACTTCGCCGCCCAAGCCCGGCGCATGAACAAACTCATCGACATCGCCAGCGCCAAACTCGCCGCCATCGAGGCGGGCACGTATCGCTACTCCGACGATGACTACTTTCCGGTGGCGATGGGTTCGGGTGCTCGGCTGATGCAGATGGATACCTCCATTCACGGCTCGACGGAGCAGCCTCGTCGTCTACTCAAGAACGACGGCACCATCGTCGAAGAGATCGTCCAAGTTGTTCGCGTACCCCGCCCATCTAGTGCGGCTGCTAATGCACGCTTTAGCGGCGTCCGCGGTGAAACTCTCCGATCGTTCTTAAGTACCAACTCGATCCGTGCCACCGACTCGATGGATAGAATCGATTGGTGCTCCTCGAATAATTCGGTCCCCTGCGCGGTGCAGCAGATCTCCATCCCGATCCTGATCACACCGATGGGCGCCTACTATTTCGTCCGCGACAACGAGATTCACTACGAACTAGCCAAGAGTGAAGACAAAGAACTCACCATCATCGAAGGTGCCGTCCACAGCCAACGCCCCTGCACCGCCTGCGAGACGACGCCCGGCCAGTACTCCAACACCGTGAAGAACTTCTACAACCACGCCCGCGATTGGATGAATGCTCGGTTCGGGGCTCAGTAGCAGGCGGTTCCCCACCCGAGCGATGGACGTGAGTCCGTGGTTTTGGCTGTTTCGGGACGGCTGATTCGGGCTGATTCGGGACAGTCACCTTCGGCCCTTTCTCGTGCACGTCACCGTTTGCTCTAGGTACATCCTAGCGGCGGGCGACGCTGCGGCCTTCGGTTCGGTACTTCTCAAGTAGGGCCTTCATTGCCGCCGCGCGGTCCGCTTGCTCCGCGATCCGGTTCTTTGTTTGCCCTGGATCGTTGGCCAGGTTGAATAGCTCGCCGTTGGCAGGCTTGTCGGCGCCGCGCTCTCGCCGCAACCAAGCGGGTTCGCCGTTGGCTGCACGATTGTTGTCTCCCGGATGGTCCTCGATCAGCACCCAGTCGCCGCGCCGGATCGCGAACCAACCGCGTGAGCCATGGTGGACCGTCGCTTCGCGAATGGGCTCAGCCGGTTCGGGTCCCCACAAGGCCGGCCCTATGTCGTAGCTGTCTTCGGCCGCCGTATTTGGCAGATCGTAGTCGACAAGTGCCGCCACGGTGGCTATCAGGTCGGTCAGGCAAACGGTCTCATCGGAAGTCGTGCCAGCCGGGATCTTTGCGGGCCAGCGTGCGAGCAGTGGCACACGGTGCCCCCCTTCCCAGGTATCACGTTTGACGCCGCGCCACGCGCCCATGCTGCGGTGGTTGTACTCGAGAACACGGCGGTAGGCGTCGACCTCCGGGCCGTTGTCGCTTGAGACGAAGATCAAGGTGTCGTCGGCGACGCCGTTCCGATCGAGCGCGGCCATCAACTGACCAACCGCCCAGTCGAGTTCAACCACAAAGTCACCGTAGAGACCCGCGGCGCTCTTGTCAGCGAAAGCATCGTTCGGAACGACCGGGCGGTGAGGCGTCATCGGCGTGAAATACAAAAAGAACGGCTCGCCCGATTGAGCGGAACGATCAATGAATCCGACTGCTTCCTCTGTGAACCGCGGCAACATGCGCTCATGGTTGTACGCGGGTGACCGATAGCCCACGGAATTATTCGGGCCGATCAAGAAAGCGGGAATGTGGCGCCAGTCGAATGCTTCGGTCGGCTCGGACAGTACGCGACCGTTCTCCATAAATGTCCAGGCAGGGCTCCCGAGGCCGAAGGAGTAGTCGAAGCCATGCTGCAGTTGGCCGTCTATAAGAGGTTGGCTCCAGTCGACGTTCTCTACGGTCTGCGCTGTGCTCGGGTTCTTTAGCGGCCAACGGTACCCGAGGTGCCACTTCCCGACGGCACCGGTGCGATAGCCCTTTTCCTGCAGCATCCCCGCGATCGTCAGGCGGTCGGGTGCGATCAGCGGTGCGCTGGCGCCGGTCAGAACTCCAGACTTGAGTCGGGTTCGCCAAGCATAGCGTCCGGTGAGCAGGGCGTAACGGGTTGGCGAACAAACGCCGTCCGGGCTGTGTGCGTCGGTGAAGCGTCGTCCAGCCGCAGCCAGGCGGTCGAGATTCGGCGTGGGAATCTTCGTTTCTGGGTTGTAAGATTTTAGATCGCCGTAGCCGAGGTCGTCAGCAAGCACGACGATAATATTCGGCGTCTCCGCCGCCTGGGCGAAGGATGCGGTGAGCAACAAAAGTAGGGTCAGGATCAACATGAGCGACGGATCGGATTATAGCCGGGATTGCCGTGCTGAGCATCTCGGCGCTGGCGGGATGGCGCGGAGGGGGACGATTGGGAGATTCCACTGGGAAGATGGCGGGAGATTGCGGACTGTCCCCAACCGAACTCCAGCCAAGTAAACTACTAACTCCGAAGGCATGAGCCTGATTCCTCCACCGAAAAACGCACGATGAAGATTTGCATTATTGGGGCCTCCGGCAAGCTCGGGCGGTACATGGTTCAGCATGCCCTTGACAAGGGTTATGAAGTTGTCGGCGTGTGCCGTGCGAAGAGCGTCGGGAAGCTTGACGCCTTCCGAGAGCGCATCACAATCATTCCCGGCGCGACAAATGACCGCGAAGTGATTAGGCGGGCAGTCGAGGGGTGCGACGGGGTGCTCACCGTGTTGGTGCCCTGGGGCGTGCAGCAGTACTCGTCGGGAACGGCCCAGGCAGTTCTCGACTATGCGCGTCCAGGTGCTCGCCTGGTTTTTGCTTGCGGATGGCACATTACACGCGATGGCCTGGACCAGTACTCGTGGACGTTCAAGACGGTTGTGAAGGCCGTCGGTTGGCTCGCGCGACTCCTTCGCCTAGTGGAGCTCGACGATCAGGTCGAGGCTTGTCGGCGTATCTTCTCCAGCGACACGCGGTGGACCGTGGTGCGGGGCAGCGACCTGGAGGAAGGCGAAAGCCAAGGTCTACCCGTCTGGAGCCAACATGTGGGAGACCCCGTGCTCAAGAGCAACATCACACGCCGCGTGGACTTCGCCTTGTTCATGCTGCAAGCCCTCGAAAACGATGGACTCATCCAGCAGGCACCGGCGATCGTCGGCTGCGTGACGCCCTCGGCGCTTGAGTATGCTGCAGCTACTGAGAGCACGAACCGACCGGGCTGACAGGCGAGGGCCTTCACGATTCGGACACTCCCGACAACCCATAGCTCGTACTCCTCCCGCCGGCCTGACTGCGAGTAAGAAGGCCGTGCTCAACGAGAATCAAGATGTCGCGCAACGCCGTGTTTGGGGGGGCGGCGCCCTTGACGAAGTTATTCTCCGCTTGTTATGCGGAGAATATCATTGCTAATCTCCGCAGCCTGGCCTGCGTCGGAGATGCAGCTTTGCGGCCGCCTACCCCGGTTTGCGACACTCTCCCCAGCCATGCCCAACACGATTGACCGCCGAAGCTTCCTCCGCCTCACGGGAACTGCCGCCCTTGCTAGCTGCGGTGCGCCGGAGACTGAGTCGACGACGGATCAGCGTCCTAACATCGTCATAATCATGGCGGACGATCTGGGTTTTTCGGACATTGGACCCTATGGCAGCGAGATCGATACGCCGACCCTCGACTACCTCGCTGCGAACGGGCTTCGATTCACGCAGTTCTACAACACGGCCCGCTGCTGCCCCACTCGCGCCGCCCTACTGACCGGCGTCTATCAGCATCAAGCGGGGGTCGGTCAGATGATCGGCGATCTGGGTCACCCGGCTTACCAGGGCTACCTCAATGACAGCTGCGTGACGATCGCCGAGGCGCTCAAGCCCGCTGGCTACACGACGCTGATGTCCGGGAAATGGCACGTTGGCGAGGACCGTCCGCACTGGCCCGTGGACCGTGGCTTTGACGAGTATTTTGGACTGATCAGCGGCGGCTCGAACTACTTCAAGCTCGACGGAGCGCGCCAAATGGTTCTCGGGAACGAGCCCTGGACTCCGCCCGAAGACGGCTCGTTCTATATGACCGACGCCATTGCCGACCATGCTGTCGGGTTCCTCGACAAGCACGGTGAGAAGGACGATCCGTTCTTCCTTTACTTGCCGTTCACCGCGCCACACTGGCCCTTGCACGCGAAGCCCGACGATATCGCCAAGTACAAGGGCAAGTACTCGATGGGTTGGGACGAGTTGCGCAAACAGCGCTACACCCGCGAAGTCGAACTCGGTCTCATCGACGAGAAGTGGGAATTGAGCCCTCGCGACACGGACGTGCCCGCCTGGGAGAATGTCGACAACAAGCCGCTGTGGGAACGCCGCATGGAAGTCTACGCCGCGATGGTGGACTCGATGGACCAGGGGATCGGTCGCGTCGTCGACAAGATCCGTGACCTCGGCAAGCTCGACAACACACTGATCCTGTTCCTAGCCGACAACGGCGGTAGCCACGAAAGCGCAGATATCGAGCAGGGCACACCGCGCAACACGTGGGGTGACCCCAACGCGATGCCCGGCGGACCGGATTCATTCGACGGCTACGACCGCCCCTGGGCGAACGCCAGCAACACGCCATTCCGCATGTTCAAGACCTGGGTCCACGAGGGCGGCATTTCTTCGCCGCTGATCTGCCACTGGCCCGATGGCATCAAGCAGCCGAATGGGTCGATCACGAACGAACAGGCACACCTGATCGACCTGATGGCAACTTGCACCGACCTCGCCGAAGTCGAATACCCAACCGCGTTCAACGGCAAGCCGATCACTCCGCTCGAAGGCAAGAGCCTCGTGCCGATTCTCGAAACCGGTTCGCGCGAGCCGCATGAAGCCCTCTTCTGGGACCACCAGGGCAACCGCGCCGTTCGCATGGGCAAATGGAAACTTGTCTCACTCTACAACCGACGAATCAGCGACTACGCGCCGTGGGAACTCTACGACATTGAAGCCGACCGCAGCGAGCTTAACGACCTGGCCGCCGACATGCCCGAGCGCGTGACAGAGATGGAGGCCGCCTGGATGGCATGGGCCAAGAAAGTCGGCTGGGTGCCCTGGAATGAGCTGAGATCCTAATGGGTAGGTGAGGCAGCCAGGATTAGGTGACCGTCAACAATGACGGGGCCGGAAATGAGGGCTACTCGACTCGTTCCAGCGTCCATTGCCGCAGCTGGCCGTCGGCGGCATGGCGGTCGCTCGTGACCAGCGTGTCGCCGTCAACCTTGAACTCGGTCTCGAACGATAGGCCCTCGTAATGCGCTGACAAGGCGACGATGTTCGTGCGCATCAGCTTGTCGCCCTCGACTCGATAGCGATAGAGAGCAGCACCGATCGGCTGCTGACTCATCACCTCGTCGACGGTCATATCAGACAGCGACTTGTTGATCTTAGGACGATTCCGGCCAGCCAAGACGATCATCTCGTGTGATTCCGTATACTTATGATGTTGGGGATTGTCGGGCTGGACTTCACCGGTATCGAGGTTCTTGATCTCGACGACGCGCCAAAGGCCGATCAGTTGCTCGTGCTGGGAGGGCTCTACGGCGGCCTCTGGGGGCGACTCGACCGGAGGCCCGGAGCACGCGGTGACGGAAAAAAGGACGAGGACAAGGAGCGTTCGCATGGGAGAAGTCTAGCTAAGACGATGCGACCGGCGAGACTGGTTCAGAGCCTGGCCGAGTGCGGGCTAGAATCGCCATGGGGCTAAACTCGTTGCGGAGTGGAGACCGTGACCAATAGTTCGCACAACCTCGAACGCTTCACCGAAGCCCAGGACACGATCTATGAGAACGTCCTCAGCGAACTGCGTTCTGGTCGCAAGCGAACTCATTGGATGTGGTTTGTCTTCCCTCAGATCGCGGGTCTCGGCACCAGCCGCATAGCAAGAACGTTCGCAATATCGCCGCGCGAAGAAGCCGACGCGTACCTCAATCACCCCTTGCTCGGCGAAAGACTGAGGGAGTGTACCGAACTCGTCCTCGCTGTCGAAGGCCGCACGATCAATGAAATCTTCGGGTCGCCTGACGACCTCAAGTTCCGGTCGTGCATGACTCTTTTCGCCAACGTTGCCGCAGACTGCCAAGTCTTCGAAGATGCACTCCTCAAGTACTTCAACGGTGACCCCGACCCGTTGACCGTTGAACGCCTTTGACGGGCGGATCTGGTCATAATTCGTGACCTTGAGTTAGGCACGAAAGATGGAACAGATCCTTTTGAGCGGGCATCATGTCCGTCACAGCCTAAGAAGCACTTCGCCAGGCAAGCCAACCCGGCTGCTAGTTTTCGACTATCTCGAATTCTGGATCGGCAAAATACGCAGAGCCGCGCCCAACAAACATCACGCCGATCGTGATGCGCACAGCATCCGCATCGATCTCTCCAACGATCTCGCGCATAGCCCAGTCGCGCGAACGAATCGGCTGGTTGAGCGTGTAGCGGTTGAACCCAACGCCGCTGGGCCGGTCAACTCGCACGAAGAGCTGCGCCTGGGATAGTGTCGGAGCCTCAACGCGTAGTGATGCGCTGAATCGAACCTGCTTACCACGGAGAGCCGTCCCGTCTACCGACTGCATAATGTAGACGCGGTCAACAGGATGACCCTCACCTAGCTGTGGAGCCTCAAGAGGTTGTTCATGGGAATCAGGAGTCTGGAGAAAGGGGGAAGGTAGTGGAGGCTGGCGTGGGGGCGATGCCAGTTGTAATGGTGGAGCCAGGGTAACAGATGAGCGGCGCGCTGCTGGGATGAGGAGTAGGAGCGAGCGTAAGCCCATTCTCTCAGAGCGGTCTGGATGAAGCGTTCGGCCTTGCCGTTGGTGCGCGGCGTGTAAGGACGGGTAAAGCGGTGGCGGATGCCGAGACGACGGCAAGCATCGCGGAAGAGGCGCGAGCGATAGCAAGAGCCGTTGTCGGTGAGCAAACGACGAATGGGGACGCCGAGGGAGCGGTAGTAACCGACCGCGGCGTCGAGGAAAGCCACCGCGGAGTGGCTGCGTTCATCGGGCAGGATCTGAGAGAAGGCGAGGCGGGAGTTGTCGTCAATAGCGACATGCACGAACTCCCAGCCAGCGCCGCGACTGGCCCGAGAGCGATCTCCGGTAACGCGATGACCGGCGCGGAGGAAGCGGCCGAGCTTCTTGATGTCGAGATGCAGCAGATCGCCGGGGGCGGCATGTTCGTAGCGGCGCAGGGGCCGAGCAGGTTCGAGATCGCGGATACGGTTCAGGCCGGCGCGGCGCAAGATGCGGCTGATGGTAGCGGGCGAGAGGCCGACAGCCTGGGCGATGTGTCGGCCGGTCCAACGCTGGCGGCGCAGAGAAATGACGCGCTCGACCAGCGCCCGAGAGGTCCGTCGCGGGCTGCGGTGCGGTCGCGAGGAACGATCGTGCAAACCGGCGACACCCTCGCTGCGATAGCGCGCCAGCCACTTGTGGATGGTTCTCAGTGAGACGCCACAGGCCGCCGCGGCGTCCCGTGGCGTCTGCTGCTTGGCGAGGACGCGCTCGACGATCCGCACTCGCAAATAAGGCGTCAATCGTGCATTCTTGTGGATGTTCATTCGGTCTCTCCAAGGTTGCTGTTGTGGGATAACTCCAGCTTCCCTGGTCCGGGACCGAATGAACAACCTATTGAGAGGTCACACCTAGATGACGAATCTGGGCACATCGCGAGGCCGGTACACGACAGATATCTACCGTAGCGATGGAGTAATTTGGATCTGGATCCCAAACCCAGCCCGTTGGTTCTACTCCAGTTCCGTTGTCAATGAAGTTGAGACGACTGTGCCCTGCTGGGCTGATAGGCAGACCGTGAGGCAGAACAAAAGCGTAATGCGTCGCATGAGAGACCACCCTCCGTCTTCGAGGTGACCGTAGTATAAGTTAGCGCGGCGATCGGTGAACATCAGCGAGCGGGGTCGACGCGAAACGCTCTGGAGACCTAGCCAGCGACTGCCTGGACTTGCGCATCGTCCGGAGCTATCCGCCCGAAAGCTAACGGCATTTCGCTCGTTGGTCGGCTTTCGACGTAGACTGGTTGAACCGGTCTGATTGACAGCGGACGATTTGCAGAGGAGAACGATATGGGCAGTTCCAAGGACAAAGGCACCAAAGAAAAGAAGAAGCAGCCTGCGATGACAGCCAAGGAGAAGAAGCAGGCGAAACGAGACAAGAAGAAGGGATAGACACTCTGTGCGCGTAGCAGGATAACCGGCTAGAAAGCCACCGCCACCCATTTCCATGGGGGGATATAACTGACTCAAAATACATGTGTTATGGTTGACACTCTAGACGTTCACGGACACACTAAGACACGGGCGACCCTTTCGCGTACGGACACAGTGCGGACACAGGAGCCTGTCGAGGTGTTCAGAGAGTGCGATTAACCGAGCAGACCATCCGTAAACTCCCCATCCCGCCCAAGGGCAACAAGATCTACTACGACGACCAGGTAAAGGGGCTTGGCCTGCGCATCACTGCGGCTGACAAACGGGCCTTCGTGCTCAACTACCGGACCAACGGCAGGGAGCGCCGACTCACAATCGGCTCGTGGCCTGAATGGAGCACAACGGCGGCCCGAGAGAGGGCCAAGGAACTGCGTCAGGCGATTGATCGCGGAGATGATCCGCTGGCAGAGAAGGTACGGCGGCGTACCGATCTGAGCTTCGGAGAGCTGGTTGAAGAGTATCTGACCATCGAGGCGGTGAAGCAGAAGTCGAAGGATGAATACGAACGCATCCTTAATAAGGACGCTGTACCCAAGTGGGGCAAGATTCGTGCAGCAGACATCAAACGTAGCGATGTGATCGCACTGGTGGAGGAGAAAGCCAACACTGCTCCGATTGCGGCAAACCGGCTCTTGGAACTTCTCCGGCGGGTCTATAATTTCGCCATTCGGCGCGACATCGTTGAGACAAACCCCTGCGCTCTGGTGAAGAAGCCAGGGCAGGAACATGCCAAGGACCGCGTGCTGTCTCATCAAGAGATCAAGACACTTTGGGAGTCGCTGGATGGGCCATGGTTCACTGCCCAAACCGCAGCGGCACTCAGGCTCATTTTGGTAACGGCACAGCGGCCCGGCGAGGTGGTATCGATGCGATGGGAAGAGGTTGATCTTGAAGGAGGCTGGTGGACAATCCCGGCGAAGAGAGCGAAGAACGGCCTCGCTCACCGCGTCCCACTCAACAAGACCGCAAGAGAGATCCTGGCAGGGCTACCTCCCGTCTCGCCCTGGGTTTTTCCGTCGCCTAAAGAGGACCGCCACGTACACCGCAACGCTATCGGCATGGCTCTTCGGAGAGCCCGTCTGCGGACTACAGACCCGCTCACTGTGGTTGACTTCAGTCCGCACGATCTAAGGAGGACAGCAGCCTCGAAGATGGCCTCGGCAGGGGTTCAGCGTTTTGTGATCGGACAGGTGCTGAATCACAAGGAGCCGGGTGTGACCAAGGTTTACGATCGCCATAGCTATGACCCAGAAAAGCGCAAGGCGATGGATAAGTGGGATCGAACCCTTCGGGCCTGCCTGGGGACCGCACCAACTGCTAGCGTGGTGGTGATTCGATGAGCGAAGATGAGGAGCTTGCCGCTCACCACTTGAGGCCAACGTCGGCCTCCCACTTGGCACTAGTGAGTGTTGAGCGATTCGTGATGGGGCGGTTGTTGAACGACGTCGAGACCGGACTTGCGAAGGTCTATGTCCGGCACAGATACGATGCAGAGAAGCGGATTGCCTTGGAAATCTGGGGTCGGTGGTGGTTTGCCGCCGTTCGGTCGAAGTACCCACGGCGACGCTATTAAGCCAAACGAATGAGCAAGAAGCAAAAGTCGCCAGCCGCTCTCCCTCCCCTTCCGACCGAGGTTTGGTGGATGCGAACCTCCGATAGCCCGCGCTCTGAGCTGACCAAGGAGCGGAGTTGGCCTAACTTCATCAAGTACAAACTCGGGCCCGGCGAGAAGCATCCCCCTTCAGGTCCCGCGTGGTATTACACAGCACCACAACGGCTATCCGATCGTATCGAGGCTGAGACACTGTCCATGTGGCGAGAGCTGGCGGCAGAGATCGTCGCGGCGGCATACAAGGAAGATCAGCACGTCGTGCCGGAGCGATGCCTTGCAGCCGTAGAGTGTTTGATCACTCAAGACCGCGCTTACCACTCCGTGACAGAGGTACTCGAAAAGACCGCGCACTGCACAAGTGAAGTCGTTGTGTACCTACGCGCCAAGGCTCGCGATTGCGCGAGAATCTTCAACCGAATTGAAAACCTCCGCTTGGCGTTGCGACTCCACGACGACGCCGCTTCGGACCTTGCCGATTCTGCGGCTGACGTCGGCGAACACCAAAGAAGGATGACTGAGGGCCTAGCGTGGCTGGTTGTCGAATCCTACAATCTCGGCAGTTTGGCAAGACTGGTAGGTCTGCGTCCTCTGGAGGATGCCGTACTCGACGGACGGAAGCCCCAACGCGCTGGCGGACGGCGCAGTCGAGACGTGCGTCGGAAGGCAAACGCTGTCGCGCGCCAAAAGGCAATAAAGTTGGCCGAGTCCTATACGGGTTCAAAAGCCAGCCTGGTGTCCTATGTGACGAGGACTCTGGAATCGAATGGTCCCACCCACCTCCGCGCGGGGAAGCCGGTCCCTTACTCGAAAGACGCCATACGCGATTGGCTGAAGAAGGCTGGTCAACTTTAAGTGGAATGAACTAGTTCACTCCACCATCGGCGTCGAGCATTGACCTGCAATGGACAAAACCAAGGAGGTTTTGTCCAGATCGAAAGATCCGAAAATCCTTTCGACGATTACACAACCAAACAAGAATTCTGCCGACTCGTACCTGGAGGGCCTATCTCGGAGCGCACCGCCGATCGCTGGCATGCGCTTCGAATCGGTCCCCCTCGCGTCAAATGCGGACGGAAGATTCTCTATCCCAAACAGGGCATACGTGAGTGGCTGGAATCCAAGACTCAGGGCCCACTCAGGAAGGCGTCAAGATGATGGCCCCGAACAGCGCAACCAACGCTGAGCTGGGCCAAAGACGATTCGAATCGGACACCCGAATTCTAGACCACTCGACCGACACCCGGAACGGCACCCTCCCGCCAATATAACAGGCCCGGATCGGTCCAAGACTTGGGTCCGAGCGCTCAGGCTCTTCCGTAGACACCAGAGGAAGTCTCCTCGACCAAATACTGCTGTCCGACGTAGTCCGCGCGCTAGGCGGGCCCGAGGTACGAAATGGCCGAATACTCGCTTGGTGGCGTGACGGGAAGAATCCAAACTCCGTGTCCGTCGACGACTCGCGAGGGACCTGGTGCGACTTCGGCTCGGGACTGAGTGGGGGGAAATTGGACCTCGCAGTGCAGGTGCTGGGCTGTGACCGGCGGGAGGCGTGGCGGTATATAGTAGAGCGCTTCGGCATGGTACTGGGAGGGCGGGCCGACTTCTCGCCAATGCCGAGAAGGGCACCCAAGTCTGAGGGCCCCACCAACGACCAAGTCCGCATCGACCAAGCGCTCGCGGTGTGGCGTGAGACTGTTCCGCTGCCCGGCACGACCGCGGAGGACTACTACCGTTCGCGCCGTCTAACTCTCGATGGCCTAGGTCATGCAGTGAGGTTCCACCCACATGCCCGGTTCGGTCTCAAACATCATCCCTGCGTCGTGGCGCTGATGCGAGACATCGTGACCGATGAGCCATGTGGCATCCATCGCACCGCGCTCGACGATGGGGGCCTCAAGATCGCTCGGCGGATGCTCGGGCGAGCAAAGGGATCAGCGATCAAGTTGGTCAACGACGTCGACGTAACGATGGGCCTCAGTATCTCTGAAGGCGTTGAAACCGCATTGTCAATTTTGCAGGCGGGCTGGAGTCCTGTGTGGGCGTTGGGGAGCGCTGGTGCAATCGAGCGGTTCCCCGTTCTACCCGGCGTTGAGCATCTGACCCTGTGGGCGGATCACGACGACGTGGGCCTCGCAGCTGCAAAAACATGCGCGCAGCGTTGGGCGGGATCAGGCGCAGAGGCGACTGTCCGATATCCAGCGGCGGCTGACAGCGACTTCAACGACGGGAGGCCAGTATGAGCACCCGGTCCATGGATCTCAATCCCGAGGATCGACTAGTGCCGCACATCGCTGAGCACTACCCTCCCGAGCCGAACTACACAGCAGTCGCGGGCGGAGATTGGCCTGAACCACAAACTTTGCCGGATGGACTGCCGAGCGTCCAGTCTTACTCGCCCGCGCTGCTGCCCGAGGCCCTCCGCACCAACGTCGACGACGTCGCGGACCGGATGCAGGTTCCAGCCGACCTGCCCGCCGCGGTCGCCATTGTCACGCTAGCTGCGTGCGTTGGCCGTAGGGCCGCGATCCAGCCCAAGGCTCGCGATACCGGCTGGCTTGTTACCCCGAATCTCTGGGGCGAGATCACCGCCAGGCCCGGCTACATGAAGAGCCCGATCCTGAGCGAACTAACGGCTCCCCTGCGAGCGGTCGAGAGTAAGTGGAGAGACGAGCACATCTCGGCTTTGCGGATATGGCAGACGGACAAGGAACGCAATGGCGCCGCTCTCAAGAAGTGGCAGGCCGACTACAAGAAGAACGGCGACGGTGCTGGCGAGCCGCCAGAGCTGAGACCTGCGCCCACCTGCCAGAGAGTCTTGCTCAACGACTCCACGCCGGAAAAGCTCCAGGCTATTCTCGCCGAGAATCCCGGCGGCATCCTGGTCCTGCGGGACGAGTTGACCGGTCTGCTCACGTTGCTCGATCGCAAAGAGCGGGCGGGAGAGCGACAGTTCTACTTAGAGTCCTGGAACGGCAACTCCTCCTATACCGTGGATCGCATATCCAGAGGGACGGTCCATATCCCGGCGGCCTGCGTCAGTTTGTTCGGGGGGATGCAGCCTGCTCGACTACGGGCATACATGGGCGGCGCACTCAGGGACGGAGCGGCAAATGACGGGCTCATGCAGCGACTACAGGTGCTTGTCTGGCCTGACGACCCCTCGACCGAGTGGCGCCATATTGACCGGCCGCCGAACGACCTAGCGCGTGAGGCCTACGCCAAGACACTCACCCGGTTATTGGAACTGCCGCTGGACGAGCCGCTGGTGCTGCGGTTCGATGCGGACGCTCAGGCGCTGTTTAACGAGTGGTGGAGGGCGCTAGAGCACGAGCTACGCGGCGGCGATCTGCCGGACTACCTCACGTCGCACTTCGCCAAATACCGCTCACTCATGCCGACACTGGCCGGACTTTACGAGCTAGCGGAGTGGGTACACGGTCGCGGCGACAACGAGATCATCGGGCTTGTTAGCACCCGCCGGGCTGCGGCGACATGTGACTACCTGCGGAGCCATGCTCTACGGGCCTATGCCTGCCAGCCTCAGGCATCTATCGAGGCAGCGCGCACACTGCTGCGACGGATCAACGAGGGGAGCATTGGCCCAGGTCGTCTCGGCTTGCGCGATGTCTACCGGCACCACTGGAGCGGACTAGCCAAGCCCGAGGAAGCGCGGGCTGCCTGCGGGGTGCTAGTCGAATACGGCTGGCTGCAGCTGCTTGTGTCAGACACGAGAGTCAAGGGCCGTCCAAGCGAAGAGTATGCAATCCACCCGGAGGCGCACCTATGAACCAGAGAATCGACTGGTTGAGCTGGACCCCCGACGGCCAACAGAACGTCAAAGAGGGCCGAGAAAACGAGATTACGCACCGGGTAGGGGGTGCCAAAAGTGCCAAAACCCCTCATACCTGTACTTTTGGCACTTTTGGCACTGGGGGGGGCGTATGGAAAAACGAAGAACGAGCCGACGCTACCGACGCTGAGGCACCGGCATCTTCTCCCACGCAAGACTGCCGAACCCCAGACCGCACGGAAGGGCGCGTCGCGCTAGACGTGTTGACCCACGCTGGCACCCGGGTCCTACTGGACTGTCTGCGAACTATCGCGGTACCGAAGAGAAACGACACACCCGAGCTGAGTCGAGCCCTGGCGTTGCTCGGCTACGGCGCGTACACCGTGGATCACTCGGACCGGACCGGCCGAAGCGAATCCCTCGACGTGGTAGAGGCGACCCTGAGGGCTGCTGGGGAGCTGGTGTGCTGAAGCTCCGACCGACGCGGGCGGGACGGGGAGTCCAGTAGTTCGCCAGTCGACACCGGATCAGGAACGATTCAGGCGAATCCCAAGGTTGCGGGTCCTTCTGGGCGAAGTAACCCGGGCCCCAAAACGGCGTTTTTTCGTGCGCGCTGGCAACCTGAGTGGGTTTCCATTAGCCAAAGCGAATCGGCTGCAACACATTGAAAACTCAGGGCTTAGATGGTATTTTCCTTTTGGCAACCCCGTGAGCAGAACGGTTTTCGTCCTGCACACTCAGCACTTGGTTGTGGTATCCGGTATCCACGTCGAAAGAAGACGCAACTCATTGACCAGCAACCACTTAGAGGGCGATTTGAAAGGCGGATACCTTCGGTCAATAACAGTTTTCAACCTGTCCACACAGGGTTCAACTGGGTTAGCAGTAACCAGTACGAAATCAGAGGTAACGCATTGAATCATCAGGACTTAGATGGTGTTTCTGCGAGTGGTTACCCACTTGCACGAAGCACGGAATGAGAAGCGGAAGGCTGTATTTGACCAGCTGCCCAAGCGGCGGCTGAAGCCCTACAACTCCAGCCGCCAGCCAAGTAAACCTGTACTTCAGCATCGCGAATTGGGTCACTTCCTCGAATTCCGGTGGTCTCAAGCGGTCGACGCAACACCCGGCGCGAAGGGAGAACGTGAAGCGTAAGCCAATGAAAGCAAAGGGGAAGAGACGAGGGCGCCTCGCTCTCGTATGCATGTCATTGCAGTGCAACGAGTTACGCAATTGCGATTAGTGGCTTCCGCTGGTCGGCAAGCCCCTTGCCGCTCTCACCGCTAAGACATTTCTGTTGAACGACTTAGCCCTAGTGTTGCGTTGACCGGTTGAGCCGGCACCCAATATAGGAAGTTACTCAAAGCACCGGCTGGTGGCCCTTTCGTGAGTCCCAAGAGGGTACAATTCCCGTGTCATGATGGTCGGCCAGAGCATCAGCCGCTACAAGCTCGTCGAGAAGCTTGGCGAGGGCGCATGGGTGTCGTCTACAAGGCTGAGGACACCCAGCTCCGCCGGACCGTCGCGCTGATTTTCCTGTCGTCGGAGGCGGTCGAAGCGGGCGTCCGCTTGACTAGATCACCCTGACGTCTGCCAGCCCTACGGCATTCACGAGGAGATATGCCGACCGCCAAGGTTCAGGTCAAGACCAACATTCCGCCCTCGGCCAAACAGTGCTGGATCAGTGCCATTATCGCCGGCCCCAACCAGTCGTTCCGGCTCTCTCCCCTTGTTGAGCGGATCCCACCACAGCGCAGGCGGCGGCGCCGCCAGCCCGAGAAGACGATTTCGCCATGGTGGCGTGGTGCATCGTTCATTCCAGCCAGTGTAGTCATTCAAACTATCCCACCCAGCAGTGCCCGGTTGGCCTGTTTAGTGAGGTTCATAATCTGTCCTCCCACACTTCGGAAATAGGGAGTTCGATTGTAGCCTGGGTCGAACCTATAAATAATCCCGGACGCAAAACTCTTGGGCGTATTGACGCGATCGTCAACCTGTACAATTGTACAGACCGGGCGGAAGGGTAACAGGTTAGACCGGGCGGATAGGTAACACCATGGCGAGATGCCATGGAAGGAGACCTATCCGATGGAAGAACGCAAGAGATTCATTGAAGACTGGCTGCGAGCGGGGGCGGCGACGAACGTGGCGGCGCTGTGTCGACTCTACGGGATCAGCCGCAGGACCGGATACAAGTGGTTAGAACGCTTCCGTCAAGGCGGTTGGCCAGAGCTGGAAGACCGCTCGCACGCGGCACACCGTCAGCCCGGTCGGATACCCGAGTCGGTCGAGCGACGAGTGATAGAAGCGCGTCGGCAGCATCCGAGTTGGGGGCCGAAGAAGCTCAGGGCCTGGCTGGAGTCGAAAGAGTCACAGACAAGCTGGCCAGCGGCGTCGACGATCGGCGACGCGCTGAAGCGAGCCGGACTCGTTCGCGGGCGCAAGCGGATGCGGCGACTGGCCGAAGCGGCACCCAGTCCGTTGCGCGAACCCGAAGCGCCCAACGACCTCTGGACGATCGACTACAAGGGGCAGTTTCGCACCGGCGACGGCGTGCTGTGTTATCCGCTAACGGTCGTCGACGGATATAGTCGTTTCCTGCTCAACTGCACCGCACACGTGGGCACATCCTACGCCGAGGCCCGCCGAGGCTTGGAGCGGTTGTTTCTGGAGCGCGGGCTGCCACGAAGGATACGCTCAGACAACGGTTCGCCGTTCGCCTCCATCGGCACCGGACGCTTGAGCCGGTTGAACGTCTGGTGGCTGAAGCTGGGCATTGCGGTGGAGCGCATCGAGCCGGGCAAGCCGCAGCAGAACGGTCGCCACGAGCGGCTACACCGCACGCTCAAAGCCGAGACAGTGAGACCTCCGGCTGGCGATCGTCGCCGACAGCAGCGCCGCTTCGACCTCTTTCGTCATGAATACAACCAAGAACGTCCGCATGAAGCGTTGAGACAGCGGCCCCCGGCGGCGTTCTATGCACCAGCAACACGCGCCTATCCCAGCGAGCTTGCTGATCTGGATTACCCGGGGCACTGGGAGCGCCGACGAGTGCGCCACGACGGACGCATCAAGTTCCTCGGCGAGAAGTACTTCCTGAGTGAAGCGTTGGCTCGCGAGTTGGTCGGGCTAGTCGAAGTGGACGAAGCCATTTGGCAGATCTGGTTCGGTCCGGTGGAACTCGCCTTGTTCGACGCCGCCAACCGCGTACTGTGGCCGCTCGGCTCGGCAGTCAGTGGCCCCCGCGGGGGCCACTGACCACCGCCTATACTGTTACCCATCCGTCCGGTTTAGAGTGTTACCTATCAGACCGGTCGTTCACAATGACGCACCGCTCCTTCAGCGATTCAACATAGGCTTGCGGCAGATAGCTAAATGGTGTCACCCAAAAGGGATCGTCCGTAGAAAACCGTCTTACCAACGAAGAACACTCGTCGAAGCCCGACTCGACATCTTCCCACCCAAGAGACTCACTTAAGGGGTAATGCGCAGCGGAATGATTCGTGATCAGCCAACCTGCATCAGCGAGTGCTTGGATTCCCTTCTCGTCGTCATAGATCCGGAAGGCGTCTTTCCGAAAAGATTCCGTCGTGAACCGATTGTAGACCTCGTCAATCAACGGGAGGAATTCCAACCGAAAATTACTCTTCATCCATCCGCGGATCCTCAACGGCCTGTCGGAGCAGAGTCGGCGAAGCCGGGAGCGAACAAAGCGCAGCCCGTCCGTTCTCGCCAGAAAAGAGAGCTTCGACATGTAGTACATCTCTTCGCGGAGCACCAACCTGGAGACCACCGAAACGGCTGCGGTGACCCTGTGTTCTTTTAGAACAGGAAGTGCGTGCCGCCGCAGTCCGGCAAAGCCGTCGTCGAACCAAAAACTGAAAGCTGGGCCATTAAACGATTTCCCATCCCTCATCCTCGACAACCCCTCGTCGACGGAAAGCAACTCGCCCACTTCCGCGAGGTATTCAACATGTCCCCGGAACACGTCAGGGCGATGGTTCCCAGAGAGAGCTTGCGTGAAGAGTGAGTTCTCCCACCCCACGTTGTGATAGTTCAGGATGTACCACCCAGGCTTCATAATCTACCAATCCCGCAAATCCTGCAGAGCGTCGGTGAGCCACCCGTGCTCAAGGTCTCGACGAACGTTAGCCGAAACGTAGTCCTGGTTATGAAGTTTGAGAAACGTTCGCCCGCGATGAGGCTGGTCGAATATCGGCACGGAGTCGCACTCGAGTGCCTCCGCAAGAAATTCCAAGAACAGGTCGGTCCCGAGGGCAATCGCAGCCATGAAGCAATCGTGCTCGTTATCGTCCGGGTGCAGCGTGGCAGTCGAGCGGCGGAGGATCGCCCCAGAATCGGCCCCCGTATCGAGAAGGTGAACGGTATTCCCGACGAACGTCACTTCGCGATGAAAGAGCGCGTGCATTGAAGTGCTGGCCCCCTTGTATTCGGGGGACCAGCCAGAATGCTGATTGATGGCCAACCCGCGAACCGCCTTGATGATTCGCGACTTCAGCAATGGGCCGCCCAAGGAGAACAGGAAATAAGGATCGATCTTGCGGAGCGTCTCATAGAAGTCATCCGACGAGACGTCCGCCTCCCCAGGATGAATCTCGGCGGTGGACTTCAACCGCTCGACGTCCTTCCCGAACATGCGGACCTCGGATGCATGGCGATCACCTCTTCCCGGACGGGGTTTCGTTGCTAGTTTGAGTACTTTTTTCACCAGCGAACGAAGATCTCGACGCTTAACGATCTCCAGTCCTTGGGCAAGACGCCGGTGGGCTTTTGGGGGCGCCCCGCTGATCCACCAACGCTTGAGTAGGCCCGGGAATTCCGCCTGCAACTTGTAGCCAAACTGGAGATGACGGAGACTCGGACCGGTGATGATCACGGCGGTACTGCGATCGCCCGGGGGTAGGTTTAACTGTCTCTGCGGGATGTCGTGAGGTAGCATCGTGCATGCCTGTCTGAGGCGCTACCCTATTATCTGGCACAACTTCAGAATCGCAAGGTTCAATTCTCATTGCTCTTACCTTGGTTCTGGTATTTTATCCGGGGGGACTTCGCCGACCACGGGGCATCGACTCGATTCTGACGGTTTACGCGCCTCCGCCACGGTCGGATCTGAGGTTGCTGCGCATGCGCTGAGGAAGGTAGGTAAGGACCAAGTCTTGGCGCCAAGGTTCTCCATGAATTGGTCCCGCCCGCCCCTAGCAGCCCGTGTCTAAAAACCATTTGGGGCTGGGGATGTAGTGGCGTAAACTGGCGCCATGGCGATGGGAACGCGGGTGAAGCGGCGACGGCAGCAGGGGCTGTTCTACGCCGCCGAAATGGCCGAAGCGCCGGGGGCACCCAGCCGGTTCGGAGTCGAGACGGCGATGAACTCTTCTATATCGACCTCACCAACACCCTGGTGGCAGCCGATGTCTCAACGGCGGGCGAGTTCACGGTCAGCGGAGTCACACCGCTGTTTCAGCATGCCTCATTAAGGGGCACCATAGAACAAACTCATGATTACGATGTCTCGCTCGACGGCCAGCGGTTCCTCTTGGTGGAGCCGGTCAACGCCGACGGCGAAGCAGTCGCGGCGGCAGAGCCGTCCATCCGCGTGATCATGAACTGGCCTGCCAAGTACGCGCCAGCGCAATAAGACTGGGGCACGCTAATCCGGGTTTTCCCGGCCACCAATGCCTCGACCCCGAGTAGCTTCCTATAACCCAATATAGGAAGTTACTCTGAGCCGCTCCTGGAAGCCCTTTCAGCGAGCGCTAAGCGCTACAATCCCCCTGTCATGATGGTCGGCCAGAGCATCAGCCATTACAAGCTCGTCGAGAAGCTCGGCGAGGGCGGGGGAACGGACCCCGATGCTGAACGACCGGTCTGATAGGTAACACTCTAAACCGGACGGATGGGTAACAGTATAGGCGGTGGTCAGTGGCCCCCGCGGGGGCCACTGACTGCCGAGCCGAGCGGCCACAGTACGCGGTTGGCGGCGTCGAACAAGGCGAGTTCCACCGGACCGAACCAGATCTGCCAAATGGCTTCGTCCACTTCGACTAGCTGTGACCTCTCAATAGGTTGTTCATTCGGTCCCGGACCAGGGAAGCTGGAGTTATCCCACAACAGCAACCTTGGAGAGACCGAATGAACATCCACAAGAATGCACGATTGACGCCTTATTTGCGAGTGCGGATCGTCGAGCGCGTCCTCGCCAAGCAGCAGACGCCACGGGACGCCGCGGCGGCCTGTGGCGTCTCACTGAGAACCATCCACAAGTGGCTGGCGCGCTATCGCAGCGAGGGTGTCGCCGGTTTGCACGATCGTTCCTCGCGACCGCACCGCAGCCCGCGACGGACCTCTCGGGCGCTGGTCGAGCGCGTCATTTCTCTGCGCCGCCAGCGTTGGACCGGCCGACACATCGCCCAGGCTGTCGGCCTCTCGCCCGCTACCATCAGCCGCATCTTGCGCCGCGCCGGCCTGAACCGTATCCGCGATCTCGAACCTGCTCGGCCCCTGCGCCGCTACGAACATGCCGCCCCCGGCGATCTGCTGCATCTCGACATCAAGAAGCTCGGCCGCTTCCTCCGCGCCGGTCATCGCGTTACCGGAGATCGCTCTCGGGCCAGTCGCGGCGCTGGCTGGGAGTTCGTGCATGTCGCTATTGACGACAACTCCCGCCTCGCCTTCTCTCAGATCCTGCCCGATGAACGCAGCCACTCCGCGGTGGCTTTCCTCGACGCCGCGGTCGGTTACTACCGCTCCCTCGGCGTCCCCATTCGTCGTTTGCTCACCGACAACGGCTCTTGCTATCGCTCGCGCCTCTTCCGCGATGCTTGCCGTCGTCTCGGCATCCGCCACCGCTTTACCCGTCCTTACACGCCGCGCACCAACGGCAAGGCCGAACGCTTCATCCAGACCGCTCTGAGAGAATGGGCTTACGCTCGCTCCTACTCCTCATCCCAGCAGCGCGCCGCTCATCTGTTACCCTGGCTCCACCATTACAACTGGCATCGCCCCCACGCCAGCCTCCACTACCTTCCCCCTTTCTCCAGACTCCTGATTCCCATGAACAACCTCTTGAGGCTCCACAACTAGCCCGACCAACTCGCGAGCCAACGCTTCACTCAGGAAGTACTTCTCGCCGAGGAACTTGATGCGTCCGTCGTGGCGCACTCGTCGGCGCTCCCAGTGCCCCGGGTAATCCAGATCAGCAAGCTCGCTGGGATAGGCGCGTGTTGCTGGTGCATAGAACGCCGCCGGGGGCCGCTGTCTCAACGCTTCATGCGGACGTTCTTGGTTGTATTCATGACGAAAGAGGTCGAAGCGGCGCTGCTGTCGGCGACGATCGCCAGCCGGAGGTCTCACTGTCTCGGCTTTGAGCGTGCGGTGTAGCCGCTCGTGGCGACCGTTCTGCTGCGGCTTGCCCGGCTCGATGCGCTCCACCGCAATGCCCAGCTTCAGCCACCAGACGTTCAACCGGCTCAAGCGTCCGGTGCCGATGGAGGCGAACGGCGAACCGTTGTCTGAGCGTATCCTTCGTGGCAGCCCGCGCTCCAGAAACAACCGCTCCAAGCCTCGGCGGGCCTCGGCGTAGGATGTGCCCACGTGTGCGGTGCAGTTGAGCAGGAAACGACTATATCCGTCGACGACCGTTAGCGGATAACACAGCACGCCGTCGCCGGTGCGAAACTGCCCCTTGTAGTCGATCGTCCAGAGGTCGTTGGGCGCTTCGGGTTCGCGCAACGGACTGGGTGCCGCTTCGGCCAGTCGCCGCATCCGCTTGCGCCCGCGAACGAGTCCGGCTCGCTTCAGCGCGTCGCCGATCGTCGACGCCGCTGGCCAGCTTGTCTGTGACTCTTTCGACTCCAGCCAGGCCCTGAGCTTCTTCGGCCCCCAACTCGGATGCTGCCGACGCGCTTCTATCACTCGTCGCTCGACCGACTCGGGTATCCGACCGGGCTGACGGTGTGCCGCGTGCGAGCGGTCTTCCAGCTCTGGCCAACCGCCTTGACGGAAGCGTTCTAACCACTTGTATCCGGTCCTGCGGCTGATCCCGTAGAGTCGACACAGCGCCGCCACGTTCGTCGCCGCCCCCGCTCGCAGCCAGTCTTCAATGAATCTCTTGCGTTCTTCCATCGGATAGGTCTCCTTCCATGGCATCTCGCCATGGTGTTACCTATCCGCCCGGTCTAACCTGTTACCCTTCCGCCCGGTCTGTACAATGCGGTAGATTGGTGTGATTCGGCGGCCACTGAAACTGTGTATGATCTGGCTGTACGGAGGGAATCTCAATGAGAACTAGTAACTTACTGCTGATTGGGCTTGCTGCGCCGCTGATTGCAGTTGCCGCGGATGTGCCGCCACCGGCTGATCAGATCGCATTGGCTGTCTTGGCTGCGCCGCAAGAGGCGCAAGCCGGTGCTGGGGTCTGGGGATTCGACGAGAACCGCAAACTCGTCAAGCTACGTGAGCCGACGAACGAATTCGTTTGCTTCGGGGATGCGCCCTTCGTAAAGGGTATAGACGTCAACTGCTCACCGAAAGCGGTGGAGTACTGGATGGTCCGAGCGTGGCAGCTACGCTCTCAAGGAAAGCTTCCTTCAGCGACGCTTGGGCCTGAGGTCGAGAGCGGCAAGCTCAAGCAGCCATCTGCGCCGTGGACTGGTCACGTTCTGCGAGGTAGTAGCTTCGATGTGAGCACAGGCAGGGTGGCTGACTACCTGTTGAGATGGGTTGTCTGGGTGCCAAACGCTACGCCGGGAGAGGTCGGCCTCTCGGCCAAGCATTCGGACGACAGGCCGTGGCTGATGCATGCGGGAGATTTTAGCGCACACATCATGATCCCCGGCGTCACAGCACAACCGTAGCTGAGTGCGCTCAGATCCGCGCAGTTAGAGCCCTCGAACGCCCGAACTACAACTTGGGTATCGCTACTGGCGGAATCTACCTATTGATGGACCTCCGGCCCACTGTCCCCCTGGGCTTAAGATCCACATCGTCCAAAACTGGTACGAAGAGTTCCGGGATCGGCAGCAGTAGGAATCCCCGGTTTCAGCCCCCGAGTTTCTCCATCCCGAGTAGTTTCCTACAAGTCCGCGTGTAGGAAATGACCCCTGAAACGGCTCCGTCTTGCCCTCTGAAAACCCGTGAATTCGGTCATTTCCTCGAATTCCGGTGGTCTCAAGCGGTCGACGCAACACCCGGCGCGAAGGGAGAGCGTGAAGCGTAAGCCAAAGAAAGCAAAGGCGAAGCGGCGAGGACGCTCCGCTCTCATCTGCATGTCATTGCAGTACAACGAGTTACGCAATTGCGATTAATGGCTTCCGCTTGTAGGCAAGCCCCTTGCCGCTCTCATCGCTAAGACATTTCGGTTGAACGACTTAGGCCTAGTGTTGCGTTGACCGGTTGAGCCGGCACCCAATATAGGAAGTTACTCAGAGCACCGCCCGGAGACCCTTTCGTGAGGCCCAAGAAGGCACAATTGCCCCGTCTTGATCATCCGCTTGTAGGAAGTCACGGCCGAGTCGAGCGTTCCCGCCACTCTGGAGCGCTGAGTTCCGCGCGGCCCGCCCTGCTAGGCGATCCGGGCGCCAAGCGCCGAAAGGACCATCTCTACCGCCAGGTCTGCCGTCCGGTTTGCGTTGTCGAGAATCGGGTTGACCTCGACGACCTCCATCGAGCGTAACAGCCCCGAGTCGGCAATCATCTCCATCGCAAGATGCGCCTCGCGATACGTCAGGCCTCCCCGCCGAGGGGTGCCGACGCCCGGAGCCTCGCTCGGATCCATCACGTCCATATCCAGGCTTACGTGAATGCCGTCGACCCCTTGAGTCGACCACGCCAGCGCCTGTTGCATCGCTCCGCGCATGCCTTGTTCGTCGATCTCCCGCATCGTCAGCCAGTGCACGCCTGAGCTCTTCAGACTTTCGCGCTCCGCAATATCCACGTCACGTAGGCCGATCAGCGTAGCGTTTGCCGCCTGGAACGCCGGCCGCTCTCCGGCCACCCGAGCTAACCGGCCTTTTGCCAACCCCAGGCAGTAGGCCAAGGGCATACCGTGGACGTTGCCCGAGGGAGTCGTATGAGGCGTGTTGATGTCGGCGTGTGCATCGAACCACAGCAGCCCGATCCGGGCACCCCGCGCCGAGCCGGCCGTCGATCCAATCGCCAGCGAGTGGTCGCCCCCGAGAACCAGCGGCGTCCAGCCTTCACCCAGCATGTTCTCGACGCGCGCCGCCAGCCGCTCGCAGACCTTCGCGATCTCAGTCGCATAGCGCGCATCTTTGTTCCCGACCGCGCGTGTCTCAGGGATGCCGACCGTCACGTCACCGTCATCGCGCACGTCGTGGCCCAAGCTCCGCAAGCGGCTGGACAAGCGCGCCGCTCGGATCGCCGACGGCCCCATGTCGACGCCCCTTCGGCTCTGGCCTAAGTCCAGCGGAACGCCGACAATGCGAATCTTGCGGGTAGTCATGAAATGACGGGACGAACCCATCCGTCATATTAATAGAGCGCTATGACGGAACACGAATTTGAGAGACGCGTTGTAGATACGGGCAAGGAACTCTATCGTCTGCTCGGCGATGGAAAGCCGCCTGCCTTTAAGAAGGACTATTGGAGCGGCCGCATGATGGAGTGGGCCGTTCGCGACGAGACCTTCAAAGTCCAGATGTTTCGTTTCGTCGACGTTTACCCCTACCTCAAGACCTCTCCTGAGGTCGCCCAACATCTCAAGGAATACTTCGGCGACGCCGACCATATGCTGCCGGCCGCCCTCGGCCGACGGTTGCTCACTCTCTCTCCTGATTCCATCACCGCCCGCATCACGGCGCGCTTGGTGGGTCGCAACATTCGCAGCATGGCGTCGCAGTTCATCGCCGGCGAGAGCGCTCGCGACGCTTTGCGCGATCTGCGCCGCATCCGCCGAGACGGAGCCGCATTCACGGTCGCGCTGTTGGGCGAGGCGGCCGTGTCTGAACTCGAAGCCGACGACTACGCCCAGCGATACCTTGAGACGCTGCAGACTCTCGAGCAAGACCGCGAAGACTGGGAGCCGCTCGGCAACCACCGTCTCGATTGGGGCGTTGCGCCCCCGGTCAACGTCTCCGTCAAAGCGACGGCGCTCTACTCGCAACTGCGGCCGGTCGCGCACGGGCACTCCATTGCCGCGGCCAAGTCTCGTCTTGCGCCGATCCTTCGCCAAGCAATCAAACAGGAATCTTTCCTGCACTTCGATATGGAGCATCGCGAACTCAAGAACCTCACGCTCGCCATCTACCGGTCCATACTCGAAGACCCTGAGTTCCAGGGCTATGCCCACACGGGCATCGCCATCCAGGCCTACCTGCACGACACACTCGAGGATCTGCGCGAACTGCTCGACTGGAGCCTTCAACGAGGACAGCCCCTCACTGTTCGCCTCATCAAAGGCGCGTATTGGGATCAAGAAGTAATCCACGCCCGCCAACACGGCTGGCCCCTGCCCGTCTTCACCGACAAGGCTGAGACCGACGCCAACTTCGAAGCCGCCGCTCGGCTGATCTTCGAACACGAAGCTCCCGTGCGCCTCGCCTGCGGGTCTCACAACATCCGCTCGATTGCCTGCGTCCGCGAGCTATCGCGCCTTCATCCAGAGAAAGTCGTCGAGTACCAAGCGCTCCACGGCATGGCCGAGCCGGTCAAAAAGGCCCTCGTCACCGCCGGTTACCCGACTCGTATGTACACGCCCGCTGGCGACCTGCTGCCCGGCATGGCCTATCTCGTGCGGCGCTTGCTCGAAAACACGTCCAACGAATCTTTCCTGCTCCACAGCTTTGGACAAGGCGAGTCCCCCGAACATCTCCTACGCGACCCCGCGCGGTTGATCGAGAGACGACGGGAGACCGACGCCCCTCAGAGCGGCTTCCGCAACGAGCCGCTTCTCGACTGGAGTCTCACTGAGAACCGCGACAGCTTCGCCGACGCCCTCGGTGGTCTCTCTTTACCGAAGAACGCACCCCTGTTCATCGGAGGTGCGGACGTTCCCGCCGCCGCGGAAATCCGCTCCGTCGACCCGGCCCAGCCCAGCGAAACCGTCGCTCTCGTCGCTGCTGCCAGTCTCGAACAAGCGGACGAAGCCGTCAGCGCCGCCCGCGAAGCTTTCGAGGAGTGGCGCAACGTCCACGCCGCGCAGCGCGCGGAGGTCCTCTTCCGGGCCGCCGCGGCCATGCGCGAACGCAGGCTTGAACTCGCCGCCCTCCAAGTCCGCGAGGTCGGTAAGGCCCGCGGTGAGGCTGACGCCGACGTCTGCGAAGCGATCGACTTCCTCGAGTTCTACGGACGCGAAATGCTTCGCCTCGCGCCGCCTCGGGAACTCGGCGATGTGCCGGGCGAAAACAGCCGCCTTGTTTTCGAGCCGCGCGGCGTCGTCGCCGTCATCGCCCCCTGGAACTTCCCCCTCGCGATTTCCACCGGGATGACCGCCGCCGCTCTCGTTACCGGCAACACTGTCGTCTACAAGCCCGCTGAGGAATCCGTCGGCGTTGGCGCGGCTCTTTGCGGCGTCCTCCGCAAGGCTGGAGTCCCGCCCGGCGTATTCAACTTCCTGCCTGGCGACGGGGCCCTCATCGGCGGACGCCTCGTCGAGCATCCCGATGTCTCGCTCATCGCCTTCACAGGGAGCAAGGAAGTCGGCTTAGGGATCGTTGAGCGCTGCTCGCAAGTCCCGGCGGGCGCGCGCGAAGTCAAGAAAGTCATCGCCGAAATGGGCGGCAAGAACGCTATCATCATCGACACGGACGCCGATTTTGACGTCGCCGTCCGCGATGTCGTCTACTCCGCCTTTGGCTACCAGGGGCAGAAGTGCTCCGCCTGCTCGCGGCTTATCTTGCCCGACGCTATCCACGACGCCTTCCTCGAACGTCTTTTACCGGCTGTCAAGAGCATTCCGCTCGGTCCGTCCTCGGATCCGGCGTCCTACGTCGGTCCCGTCGTCTCCGCAGAGGCGCAAGCCAAGATCAACCGCTACATCGAGATCGGCAAACAGGAAGCTAGGCTCGTTCTACTGCGCAAGCCGCCCGCCACCACCGGCTGCAGCGTTCCGATCGCCGTCTTTACCGGCGTCCGTCCCGAACACCGCCTCGCCCAGGAAGAGATCTTCGGCCCAGTGCTGTCCGTGATTCGCGTGCGCGACTACGACGAAGCCCTTGAGGTCGCGGTCGATGTCCCCTTCGCGCTGACCGGCGGCGTCTTCTCCCGAAGCCCTGTCAACATCGAGAAAGCCCGCCGCCGCTTTCGCGTCGGAAACCTCTACGTCAACCGCGGCTCCACGGGCGCGCTCGTCGAACGCCACCCCTTCGGCGGCTTTCGCCTTTCCGGTCTCGGAACGAAAGCCGGCGGAACGGAGTACCTCAAAGAATTCATGACCATGCGTACCCTCACGGAAAACACCCTCCGTCGAGGCTTCGCCCCGCCGAGCGAATGAACTTTGACGGCGCAGCGCAGCGCAGCACAGCGGTCGGGGGCTCGAACCATGGAATTGGCCAATCGAGCTGCTCCATCCGGCGGCGCGATAGCCTTCAAGCGTTCCGGTCCCTGCGGCAGCAACGACCCGATACCAGCGGCCGAGTAACTTCCTACAAGTCCGGTGGTCTCAAGCGGTCGACGCAACACCCGGCGCGAAGGGAGAGCGTGAAGCGTAAGCCAAAGAAAGCAAAGGCGAAGCGGCGAGGACGCTCCGCTCTCATCTGCATGTCATTGCAGTACAACGAGTTACGCAATTGCGATTAATGGCTTCCGCTTGTAGGCAAGCCCCTTGCCGCTCTCATCGCTAAGACATTTCGGTTGAACGACTTAGGCCTAGTGTTGCGTTGACCGGTTGAGCCGGCACCGAATCGAGGAAATGACCCTAAAATGGGCATTGTCAAGTTAAAGAGCCCGAGGCGGTTTTGCCCTGGAGATCGTCCGAGGTTACTCTCTTTCAGCAAGCACAAGTCGCCGTGTTCCCGTTCCCGACAAGGTCGTGTTGAGGACAACCATGTTCAAATGGGGCTCGGCTTCTCCGACCCTAGCCGGACACTGATTCCCCCGGACGGATCGGCGACTCTCGTATCGAAGCAAAGTTATAATCCGAATCGAGATCCGTGCTGATGAAAGTCCCTTCGACAAAGCTCTCTCGCCGCCGGCTTCTAGCTTTTGCCGGGGCTGGTCTGGCATCTGCGTGCGGTGGCGGCTCTGCGCTAAGGGTTGGCGACCGTGCTACCGGGGGACGAAAAGTCCTCTTCGTCGTGGTGGATGGCCTGGGCCCGGATTACTTGCACCTCAGCGACACGCCCAACCTCGACCGCATGATCCACGAGGGCAACTATCGCGAAGGATCGGGCGTGATCCCTTCGGTCACCAACGTCAACAACGCGTCGGTAGCGACCGGGAGCTTCCCGGACGAGCATGGCATCACCAGCAACTACTACTTTGACCGCGCCCAGGACCAGGGCGTGTTCATGGAGACGTCGGACTTTCTACTGCGCCCGACGATCTTGGAGAAAACGACCGAGCGCGGCCTGAAGGCCGGGCTGATCTCCTCCAAAGAGAAAATCCGGAAGCTTCTATCACGCGGCGCCACCCTGGCCACCTCGGCCCAGGAACCCTCTTCCGAGATTGTGGCGGCGGTCGGCCCGACGGCGAACATCTACTCGCCGGAGGTCAACTACTGGTCGCTACGCGTGGCCGCTCACATGCTGGGCGAACTCGATTTCGATCTCGTTTACTTGGCAACGACGGACTACATGATACATACGTATCCGCCGGAGGACTCCCGCTCGCTCGAGCACATGCACATGCTCGACAAACTGCTGGGAGAAATCGTCGATACCCACCCGAAGCTTGAGGTGTATTTAACGGCTGATCACGGCATGTCGGTGAAGAACGTCGGCATCGACTTGGCGCAGGTTCTCGCGGCCGAGGGCGTCGAGGCCGAGGCCGTCCCCATCATTCGGGACCGCCACGTAACTCACCACAAGAACCTCGGTGGCGCCTGCTACATCTACCTGCGGGAGCCAGCCGACTACGAGAAGGCGCACGGGATTCTCGAGCAAACCGAAGGAATCGACGAGATCTACAGCCGCGCTGAGGCTGGCGAGAGGTTCCGGTTGCGTCGGGATCGGATCGGCGACATCTTCCTGTTAGGAAAGCAGCCTAACTCTCGGTCGATTTTGGCGTCGTAGCAACTTGTTTTCAATAACTTAGAAGCCATCCTAGAAACGCGAATCAGCTTGTGTCCGTGTGGTGTCCGTAATTCTCAAGCCGAGTAGAGACCCCAGCTGTGCCGCAATTGTAGCTTATCCAGCCGGATCGGTGCCGCTACCGTGGCTCACGCACCGTGCTCTGGTCCTGCCGCAGGCCGACCTCCGCCTCGGGCGGTGGTAGTTGTTATCACCCTGACTGGGTGGTTGGCCCAATTTCAACGTTCAATGGGGCCGCGGTCTTGCGACCGCGGAAAGCTGCCAATCTCAGCATTCTTCAGCAAACGTGAGCCTGTCGCTTCAATGGGGCCGCGGTCTTGCGACCGCGGAAAGCGGTGTAAACAAAGTTGGCCATGGGTACTCCTGGGGAGCTTCAGGAGTCATTGCCTACATTCGGTGCCGGCTCAACCGGTCAACGCAACACTAGGCCTAAGTCGTTCAACCGAAATGTCTTAGCGATGAGAGCGGCAAGGGGCTTGCCTACAAGCGGAAGCCATTAATCGCAATTGCGTAACTCGTTGTACTGCAATGACATGCAGATGAGAGCGGAGCGTCCTCGCCGCTTCGCCTTTGCTTTCTTTGGCTTACGCTTCACGCTCTCCCTTCGCGCCGGGTGTTGCGTCGACCGCTTGAGACCACCGGACTTGTAGGAAGTTACTCGGTATGGGGTGACCAGCGCTAGGAATTTGGAGGGTTCCTATTGTTCCCGATCCCGGAACTCTTCGTACCAGTTTTCGACGACGCGGATCGCTGGGGGCTCCACCTCTCCGTCATCGCCTTCGTGGACCGGTGCCGTCATCATGAATCGCTGGCCGTCGGCGGAGACGTCATAACCGCGACCGCCGCCAGTGGCCAAGGCCAAGTCGGGCGATGCAAAGAGCATCTGGGGCTGCCCCAGGGTGAAGCCTTGCTCGGTCGAGACAGAAACGGCCATGAGCGTTGAGCCCTCCGCGTAGAACAACTCGCTGCCGTCGCTGCTCCAACGGATCTGGTCACCGCCGTTGACAGACACCTGCCACTTGCCAGCGCCGTTGGGAAACGGCTGCACGTAGATCTCTGTACGGCCCGATTCGTCGGAGACATAGGCCAGAAATCGACCGTCCGGCGAAAGCTGGGGTTGGTCCTCATTGGCTGGCGTGCTGAGAAACGTCACCGGCTCGGAAGCATTGCCGTCAGTTCCTAGCTCGACGTAGAGGATATCCCTCCCAGTCTCGCTGTTGTCCTCGCGATAGACCAGATAGCGGCCATCGTGAGACCAGGCCGGCCAGTCGAGGTCGCTTTCGGACTCGACCAGAACGACAGCCTCGCCCGTGCCGTCCGCGCTCTTTCGCATCAGCGTGTCTCCCGGCCCCGTCTCAATGTGTCGGTAGGCAATCTCCCGACCCGAGGGAGACCACGCCGGTTGGGTCTCGTTCACGTCCTCAAACGTCAACCGAGTCTTGGTGGAGCGGGTCAGATCGTGGACCCAGATGTCCAAGTTGCCACTCTCTCTCGATCTCACCGCGACCCGCTGGCTGTCGGGCGAGAGGGCCGGATGCGCCATGCCTTGCGGCTGGCCAACCGTCTCCAGCAATTCTCCGGTGCGGTTGCGCCAGACGAGCGTCCTGGGCGAACTTCTTCCGGTCTGGTCGAGATACGCCAGCGTACCGTCGCGCGAGAGGGTGGCGTCTAGACCGACTGTGCTGATCGGGAATGAGTCCGCGGTCTGCTCCAGTGTCTCTAGAGAGAAAGGCCAAGCCCACAGTCCCGGTTCAGCTATATCAGTGGGCCCGTGAATCAAGTAGCCGTCCTGCGAGTAGACAGGCCGATGGCCGGGACCGAGTTCGCGCCGTTCCCCTGTCTCCAAGTTCAACACCGCCACCCAGTTATCTGAGGTGCTAATGCCCGCATGGTAGACGAGCGCCGCAGGACCACGGCCAGTTGGCAAGAAGTGAGGTTGGAGGGCGTAGGGTCGAGGACTGTCGCTGGAGTCGAACAGCAACTCTGGCTGGCCACCACGGGCGGCGACCTCATAGAGCTGCAGGCCCGACGAAAACACGATGCGCTCATCGTCGGGGCTCCACGTTCCTCCAAGGAGAGCGAAGTAGCCGGTGCCCGGCAATTCACAGAGCGTGATCGGGCTGCCGCCGTCGATCGAGACTCTCTTGAGTTCAGTGGCTGTACCGAAGCCGATCCACGAGCTGTCGGGCGACCAGAAGCCGCCTATCTCTCCTTCGGTCCCTGCCAATTGGCCCACGGATTCGTCGCCGAGCGGTCGCAGCCAAAGGCTGGATTCACCGTCTGTCTGGGCGGTATACAGGATGTACTTGCCGTCTGGGGAAATGGACGACGACGGCCCCAGTCGCTCTGGAGCAAACGAAAAGCGGGTGACGGTTGACTCGGGTGGGGTCTGGGTGAGGTTGAACGCCAGTAGGCCGAAGAAGGCGAGCGCGAAAAGGCCTGCCAACCCGTACACGGCCTGTAACCGGCGTTTCCCGACCACCACCGCATCAGGCGGCAGCGCCTCGGTGGGGTTCACGGTCTGACCCGCCGCCATTGTTGCCGGGACGGCACCGGTCGTTTGCGTGGATCGCAGAATCGTCGAGTGTCCCGACTTGAGTTTTTCGGCGAGCGTACGCAACTTGCGGGAGACTTCTTGCGCCGTCCCGTTGCGGTCGTCGCGATCTTTCGCCAAACACTCGCCGACGATGAACTCGAGTTCCATCGGTACGCCGGCGCGTATGGATGTTAGCGGAGCGACTTCTTCGTGGACGATCTCATAAAGCAAGGCCTGATCGTACTGGCCTTGGAACGGGCGCTGCCCGGAAACCATCTCATACAGCACACAGCCCAACGCCCAGATGTCAGTTCTTCCATCGACGTCCATGCCCTGGCCCTGTTCGGGAGACATGTAGGCGACGGTGCCCATCGCGGCGTCAGTCTTGGTTAGCCGTGAGGCTTCAGTCAGCCGAGCCAACCCAAAATCCATGATCGTGGCGCGGCCCTTGGCATCGACCATGATGTTGGCGGGCTTGATGTCTCGGTGAAAAACACCCTTCTCGTGAGCAGCATCTAGTCCATCAGCGACCTGGCGGGCGACATCGAGCGCGTCCTTGATCGAGAGCGGGCCTTCAGCAATCCGATCTTCCAACGTGTCGCCTTCCAAGAAGGCCATCGAGATGAAGGTCTTTCCATCGACCTCATCGATCTCATGAACCGGGCAGATGTTGGGGTGGTGCAGTGCCGCTGCTGCTTGGGCTTCCCGGAGAAATCTTTCCTTGGCCTCTTCGTCGTCAAGCAGATGCTGGGCAAGGAATTTCAGCGCCACTTGCCGGTTGAGCTTCGTGTCGTCCGCCTTGTAGACGATACCCATACCGCCTTCACCGAGTTTGGCGACGAGCTTGTAATGGCTGATGCTCTGGCCGACCATCATGACACGGGGATTGTACCGCTATGCGATCGCTGAAAGGGCCTTCTGCCAGTGCTTTGAGTTACTTCCTATATTGGGTGCCGGCTCAACCGGTCGATGCAACACTTGCGTTAAAACGTTCCGCACAGCTTGCGCTTGGCTATCCTGGCCGCGCCGGAATGGCTAGGTGGCAACGCCAGCCAGCTGGCCTTCGTCGGAAGGAAGAACACGACGAGACATATTCGAATTCCTCGACACCGTGCCCCCGTCCCACGTCGTGCTATTCGTCTCGATCGTCGCGATAGTTCTGATCACAATTTCCAAACTCTGATTTTGAAAACCTAACTTTTGCAACTCGAACTTTCAGAAAACGAAAAATCAAACCCCACCCCCCTCTCCCGGGGAAATCTGGGTCACTGGAGAAATTTCAACCGATGGATGGATTAGTGTATTTTCGCAACTGTTCTCGTAAATGGTGATTCCGCCTGATGGGATTCCGCATGGTGGGACGGCCTGGCTCGACCTCGCTAGCGACCCTATGCCTATTGGCGATTCCTCGATTCCGACGTGGTGCCGCGTGGGCGCTGCGAGCGCTCAAAATGGCCTGAAACAAGGTCAAAGTATTTTTCCTGCTCGCCATCGGAAAAGGGCCTATTTTCGAGTTCGTTTCTTATCAACGATATAGAGCCCCGTTACGAACCCTTGGAATCGTCGCTTTCGCGCTGGTTTTGGGGGTTTCGGGCGTGGTGGCGCAGGATCCGCCCGACGAAAGCGGAACGGCTGCCGCTGAGGTAGAGCCCGACGAAGTCCCGAAAGCGGTAGCAGTCGACGCCCTAAACGACTATCTGCGCGCCCTGGCGGAAGCGCAGGCAGCACGGGCGAACGCGGAAACGGCACGCGCTAACGCTACCCAAGCGCAGGCGACGCTGGCGGAAGCGATACGGTCGGCAACGGACGCGCGGGCGGTACTCGGCGCTGTGGTTACTCGACTTGCCGCGGAGTCTGGCGCGGTGGAAGGTTCGGCCCTTGGTCTCGATGGGGTCTGGCGAGCGCAGGAGCGCTCAGGATCGACCGCTGGTCCCTAGCGGACTGTTTGGACGGTCGGACGCAAGAAGGCCCGCACGGTACGCTGTGCGGGCCTTCGTTTGTTCGGACTGTTTGGGCTAGACTGCCCTGTAGCGTTGAGCCTTCCCGGCTGCTAGTATCCTGCGGACCCTTTCCAGTAAGGCAACCCAGCCGTGCCCCTGGCCTATTGCGATCCGCTCTTGTTCTGTCCAGGTTTTTGCGGACATGAGCTTCAGCGGGTCCAGTCGTGACATCTGGACATACTCCTCTTCGGTCGGAGTGTACGTGCAAGGCGTCGTAGCACACCAGATAGCATACTGGACGGTCCAGATCGGTTCGTTCATTTCTCCGAGTAGCGCGATCGCAAGTCTACGCTCGAATCGGCCACGATCTGAAAGCAGGGCGAAGGAGAATTTTAGAATGTCGTAGTCGTCTTCGTACACGAACTCGCCTATCCCGTCGTCGTCTTCGACTGTGCCAGGGCGGTAGGCATCTGCCGTTACTTCCTTCTTGTCTCGGCATATCTGCCCAGCCTTGGCGTGCTCGGACTCGTAATAGAAAATGAACTTTTGCACGCTGTCGGCTGTCTCATCGTCCATCATGTCTTCCCGTTGTTCGGCTGTGAAGACTTTGCCCATCGCTTTCAATCCCCCTTTCCTATGCGCTCCGCGAGCGCTATCAATCCAAGAATCACCGCAATGATAATCGCGGCTGCGATCTGGAGCATACTACCTCCTGTTCGTGCTGCGCGCCCTGCCTGCGCGCTCGGCGTTCGGTCAGTCCAGCCGTGCGAGCGCATGCGATGCGCCCGTACCACGCGCGACGATAGCCACACTGCGCGCCTTGATTGACGTACCAGAGCATAGGGCGCAGCTGTCGCACGTCGTACGCTTGCCGCCTTCCTTGCTTGCCGGGCATATGACCTCTAACCCCTTGGCCAGCTGGTCTATGTGGGAGATAACGCGAAAGGTTCGTACGCCTTTCGCCCATTGCCGTTCGGCCTGCGCGCGCGTTTCGACCGATGACATAAGCCATTCAGGGCGCGCGGTCCGACGGTCTGACTGGTGAGTGTAGCCAGTCCAGCCGGCAGCGGCTGCTAGCAACGGACGCCAGACGCTAGCCGGCACCGCTGCCGGATCGCCATAACTGCCGAGCCGCAACATGCGCCCGCGTATTAGCTTCGCTGCCTGCGCGGGCGTTAGCGTGTCAAGCTTGCCGCGCTGCCAAGCTTTCCAGACCTTAGAAGGCCCGAATATCAGCGACACGTAACAGCCGCGCGCGTCAGCTGTCCCGCGTGCTTTCGTAGGGTTAGCCGTGCCACGTAGCGGACAATTGCCGCATATCGAAACGTCCGACCCGTTGCGGTTCGCTGTTATCGGGTCGGCAGCTGCGCAGAGTATCCACGTTTGGACCATATTGGCCGTCTTAGGATTCGCCGATTGGCGCGTCATTATCACGATGATTCTCTGACGGTCAAGCATGCTAGGACCGTCGTAGACAACTACACTGTTCGAAGGCATAGGCGCGCCCCCCAGTGGCGCTACTGTGTCCAGGGCATGCGCAGCGCTGGTACGTCGCGCATGCCCGCTCTACTCTCACAAGGGCGAAACGTTCGCCAATTGGACGCACGGCACGCGCGCGCCCTATGGGGAAGTTAGGCTGCTACCGCCTGCGCTGCCTGCGCTTCGAACCCCGTCAGATAGGCCACGGCCTTCTGCGCAGCCGTTGCCGCGCGGAATATGGCGCGTTTGTCGCCTTGCAGCGTCTTAAGCCAGCTGGCCATATAATCGGCGTGGTCTGCGCGCACGGTCGAATCTAGGCCAAGGTCAGCGCATAGATACGCTGCGCCTATCTCCGCCACTAACTCCTCGAAGGCGTAAGACTCCGAGCCGAAGCTAGGCCAGCTGCCGCGCTCCATGCGACCGACACGCGTAGCAGACCAGTGAATTAATTCATGCGCAGCGGTCGCATAGTAGGCGCCCATATCATCGAAGGCGCCCGGATCCGGTAGCGTGATAGCGTCTGACTTGACGCCATAGAAGGCACGCGCGCCGCTGTGGTGAATAGTCGCGCCCGTGGCAGCTAGGAACGCGTCAGCGCGCGCGTTGCGGTCTGCCGCGCTGACAGTCGCACGTTTCGCATAGAAGCGCTCCGGCATGCCGTCAATCTGGTCGACGTTGAATACGGTATACGAGCGCAGTACCGCGCGCGTTTCTTCGACCGTTTCACCGTTCGGACCGTCGACGTTTTTCGGATACGTTTGGGCATAGACAACGTGCGTCCCTTTCGAACCCTTTCGAACCTTTCCGCCTAGCGCCTTCGCCTGATTGAACGTCGCCCAGCGGTCCGACGTGAACCCGTTAACCGCTGCGCTTGCCCATAGGACCAGCGTATTAATGCCTTGGTACGGTGTGCCACAGCTGCGCAGCGGTCGCCCTATGTCAGCTGCCGACCAGCTGCGCCGCCATGGCGCTGTGCCCTTTTCCAGCTGCGCCAGAATGGCCGTCGTTACTTCCGCGTGTATGTCCCGTTTCATTGTGTTACCTCATCCTTCCGAACCAACAATCCGCCCACCGTCACGCGGTACTCTGAGCCGTAGCCTAGGACGTCGTCGCAGAGTTCTAGCGGTTCCTCCCAGTCAGTTACGCGTCCGTCAGTAGTCACGCGGAAGCGCTCCGGGCCTAGCTTGTGGAGCGCGATTATCAGCGCGCAACATACTGCCGTGTCGTACCCCTTGCGGTTCGTTTTACAGAATCCCGAACCGTTGTCTAGCGCGAACGTCTCATGGCCTTCGGCACCTTGGCCGTTGAATCGCAGGCCTTCGATATAGGGCGAACTGCCGAGCGCACCCATGCCGTCGCCTAACGTGATTCCTAGCGTTTCGAACCGTGGCAGCAACCGCCTAAAATCAGCGGCAATTGGCGCTAGCTCTGAACTCGCCAGCGTCTTACCGTTGCCGAGAATGTCCCAGTAGTGTGTGTACCCCATTGTCTGAACCCTCCATACGTAGGCTGCGCGCCCATGCTGCGCGCTGGCTTGTTTCGTTATTCGACCGTCAGACCGTCGTCTAACATCGCCTGCGCAAGGTCCAGCGCATAGCGCGGCTCAACTGCCGCAGCCGTGCCGAAGTACTGCGCGTCCGTATGCTCTGCGAGCCAGTCCGTACCTGCCGCTGTGAGTGGCTGGAATAGGAACAGCGAACCGTGATTCTCAACGCGTATGTCAATCACTGCGACACCTCCGAAACGTCGCAGACGACGCTGGCATGGTCCGGCCCGCAAGCGATCAAGGCAGCTGTCAGGGCGTCCGGTGCTGCTATCACTTGCCGGACGACATAGACCCGCATGGGGTCGACCGTGACGGGGCGCGCGGTCGCTGCAATGAGCCAGCAGAGAAGGGTTAGGGCGAGAAGGGCGAACGCTGCGCGGGTCATTGGGTGACCTCGAAGGCCACAACCGCTTGGCCTGTTTGGTAGGCACGGTCGACTAGCTTTTTGAGCGTTCCGATATCTATCTGCGCTTCCTCAAATTTGATACAAGCGGCGATCGCTACAGACCGCGCGTTCTCATCGATACGGACCAGTCGGACTAGCGCCGTGTTGTAGTCACGTACGGCACTCACAGCGCACCGCCTAGCGCAGCCTGCGCACGTTCGACGATTGACAGCACGGCGAAGCCTATGGCCAGCGCTCCGGCTAGCTGATAGGCCAGTAGTGTTAGGCGGATGGATCCGCGCTCGGTGTTGTTCTCTTGACGGTCGGCAACCACTGCATTGCAAGGCAGGGCGCTGCAATCGGCGCTGAGGCGTCCGCAGGCGCTGCACAGTTCGAGATTGATAGCGTCGATAATGTGCCGCTTGTGGCCATTGCCGGGCGACAGTGGCGCTGTATCCTCGACAACCTGAAAGCACGTAGCTATCGAGTCAGGGTCTCGCTGGATAGCTAGCTGTGGAGCCTCAAGAGGTTGTTCATGGGAATCAGGAGTCTGGAGAAAGGGGGAAGGTAGTGGAGGCTGGCGTGGGGGCGATGCCAGTTGTAATGGTGGAGCCAGGGTAACAGATGAGCGGCGCGCTGCTGGGATGAGGAGTAGGAGCGAGCGTAAGCCCATTCTCTCAGAGCGGTCTGGATGAAGCGTTCGGCCTTGCCGTTGGTGCGCGGCGTGTAAGGACGGGTAAAGCGGTGGCGGATGCCGAGACGACGGCAAGCATCGCGGAAGAGGCGCGAGCGATAGCAAGAGCCGTTGTCGGTGAGCAAACGACGAATGGGGACGCCGAGGGAGCGGTAGTAACCGACCGCGGCGTCGAGGAAAGCCACCGCGGAGTGGCTGCGTTCATCGGGCAGGATCTGAGAGAAGGCGAGGCGGGAGTTGTCGTCAATAGCGACATGCACGAACTCCCAGCCAGCGCCGCGACTGGCCCGAGAGCGATCTCCGGTAACGCGATGACCGGCGCGGAGGAAGCGGCCGAGCTTCTTGATGTCGAGATGCAGCAGATCGCCGGGGGCGGCATGTTCGTAGCGGCGCAGGGGCCGAGCAGGTTCGAGATCGCGGATACGGTTCAGGCCGGCGCGGCGCAAGATGCGGCTGATGGTAGCGGGCGAGAGGCCGACAGCCTGGGCGATGTGTCGGCCGGTCCAACGCTGGCGGCGCAGAGAAATGACGCGCTCGACCAGCGCCCGAGAGGTCCGTCGCGGGCTGCGGTGCGGTCGCGAGGAACGATCGTGCAAACCGGCGACACCCTCGCTGCGATAGCGCGCCAGCCACTTGTGGATGGTTCTCAGTGAGACGCCACAGGCCGCCGCGGCGTCCCGTGGCGTCTGCTGCTTGGCGAGGACGCGCTCGACGATCCGCACTCGCAAATAAGGCGTCAATCGTGCATTCTTGTGGATGTTCATTCGGTCTCTCCAAGGTTGCTGTTGTGGGATAACTCCAGCTTCCCTGGTCCGGGACCGAATGAACAACCTATTGAGAGGTCACAGCTAGCGCTTGCCGCACTGCATCCTCGGGCGAGTTGGCGTCGAGTTCTATGTCCCACGTGACGGTGTATTCGCGCATGTTAGTTGCCCTCCGCTGTGCGCTGGCCTTCGTCGATTGCTTCGGTCAGCAGTGACCGCCATTCGCACAGCGTGTCGACCGTGTCGCCGCCGTTCATTTCCGCGTCGTATTCGTCGGTCGCTGTGAGTTCTGGGAACGTCGCGTCTAACGCGTCTCGAACGATTCGCGCCTTCGCTGGGTCTTGTTCGTAGGTTGCTTGCATGGGTCGTTTTCTCCGTGTCGCTGGCTGCGACGTGGACAGAATACGGGCCGATGCAAGGGCAGCCGGCGAGCCTTCGTCGTCCGTTCGCTTTGCGACGTAGAGCGGATCGACGCTAGGGGCCCAACGTCCACGAAAGCCAATAGGGACAGGGGTTCCAGGGAACGGACGGAGCCGGACCCAATAGGGGCAGGGGTGCGCAGGACCGGTAGCAGGGTGTGACCGGTCAAGTGACTGATTCGATGGGGGTTAGCGGGTCCTTTGGGGGTTCGTAACCTAAGCGGGTCGCGTCATGGCGCCAGTTTCCTAGTCACAGGAGTTTGAAAGTGGTTGCCACCCGTCAAGATGGCCCCAAAACGGCGTTTTTTCGTGCGCGCTGGCAACCTGAGTGGGTTTCCATTAGCCAAAGCGAATCGGCTGCAACACATTGAAAACTCAGGGCTTAGATGGTATTTTCCTTTTGGCAACCCCGTGAGCAGAACGGTTTTAGTCCTGCACACTCAGCACTTGGTTGTGGTATCCGGTATCCACGTCGAAAGAAGACGCAACTCATTGACCAGCAACCACTTAGAGGGCGATTTGAAAGGCGGATACCTTCGGTCAATAACAGTTTTCAACCTGTCCACACAGGGTTCAACTGGGTTAGCAGTAACCAGTACGAAATCAGAGGTAACGCATTGAATCATCAGGACTTAGATGGTGTTTCTGCGAGTGGTTACCCACTTGCACGAAGCACGGAATGAGAAGCGGAAGGCTGTATTTGACCAGCTGCCCAAGCGGCGGCTGAAGCCCTACAACTCCAGCCGCCAGCCAAGTAAACCTGTACTTCAGCATCGCGAATTGGGTCACTTCCTCGAATTCCGGTGGTCTCAAGCGGTCGACGCAACACCCAGCGCGAAGGGAGAACGTGAAGCGTAAGCTAATGAAAGCAAAGGGGAAGAGACGAGGGCGCCTCGCTCTCGTATGCATGTCATTGCAGTGCAACGAGTTACGCAATTGCGATTAGTGGCTTCCGCTGGTCGGCAAGCCCCTTGCCGCTCTCATCGCTAAGACATTTCTGTTGAACGACTTAGCCCTAGTGTTGCGTTGACCGGTTGAGCCGGCACCCAATATAGGAAGTAACTCATCGCCGCTCGTGGCAGCCCTTTCAGGAGTACCAAGAGGGTACAATTGCGACGTCGTGCACATCGGCTCCTCCATTGGCCGCTACAAGATCGTCGAGAAGCTTGGCGAGGGTGGCATGGGTGTCGTCTACAAGGCCGAGGACACCACACTCGAACGCACCGTCGCCCTCAAATTCCTCGCCCAGCACCTGCTCGACGATGAAGAAGCGAAAGAGCGCTTCCTCCGCGAAGCCAAAGCCGCCGCAGCACTGAGCCACCCCAACATCTGCACCGTCTATGAGATTGCCGAAGTGGACGGCAAGACCTTCATCGCGATGGAGTTCCTCGAAGGCGAGTCCCTCGAAGAGCACATCACAAAGGGGCCGCTCTCGCTCAAAGACGCCCTCGACTTCGCCCGACAGACGGCCGACGGGCTGCAAGCCGCTCACAACAAGGGAGTCTTCCATCGCGATATTAAGCCCGCCAACATCTTGATCTCGCCCGAAGGCCGCGCCACCGTCATGGACTTCGGCCTGGCGCGCCTCACTGAAGCCTCCCGCCTCACCAAACTCGACACAGCCATGGGGACGGTCGCCTACATGTCACCCGAACAAGGTCAAGGCATGGCGGTCGACAACCGTACCGACATCTGGGCTCTAGGCTGCGTGCTGTATGAGATGGTCTCGGGCCAACGACCCTTCCAGGGCCAATACGACCAAGCGTTGCTCTACGAAATCGTCCACCAAGAACCAGCGCCGCTGACCGGCCTCCGCACTGGCGTACCGGTCGAGATGGAGTTCATCGCCACCAAGTGCCTAGCCAAAGACGCCGAGGATCGCTACCAGGCGGCTAAAGAAGTCGCGGTTGATCTCCGCACTCTCGCCGAGAAACTCAAGTCCGGTAGATCCACGATCTTACGGACGACTCCGATGACCGGTGCCGTACCGGCGACGATGACGGCGGCGCGCACCGTCAATCCGGCTGAGGCTTTACCGCCCGACGCGGTGGTGGTTGGCAAGCAAAGGTTGTTTGCGACGAACGCGGTCGCCACCGTCCTTGCTGTCGCCTTCCTCGGTGTGACAGCGGTCCACTTCACCCAGGCCCCGCCACCCACACCGCTGCGGCGCTTCTCGTTCGCGCCAGACGCATACGCCCAAGACACTTCTGTCATCTCTCCAGATGGCAAGTCGATACTCTACGGGACCGGGAACTTTTCCCAAAGCAGCCTCTGGCTGCGATCGCTCAGCGACGAGTCCGTCCGTGAGATTCCAGGGACAGAAGGCGCATATAGAGCTTTTTGGTCGCCGGACAGCCGGTCGATTGGATTCGCCGTCAGGAGCCCGGATTTTGAGTTGAGGCGAGTCTCAATCGATGGCGGAGATGCGATCACCCTCACAGAGTTGCCGTCACAGACCGCCGCTTTCGTAGGCGGGACGTGGAGCCCAGACGGCGAGCGTATTGTCTTTTCCTCGGGTCTACGTCTGTATGAGATCCCTGCCCGTGGAGGAGAGCCGGAGTTGCTGTTTGATCCAGGCGACAGTCCGCGGCCCCAGTTGGTGGACCCCCATTTCTTGCCCACCGACGGTGGCTCTCAGGGCCTTGCGTACGTGGCTGCCGCAAGCACGAGTGATGAAGCTCTAGCCGTCATGGATCTGGAAACTGGCGAGCGTCGCGAGTTGGGACTAGGCGGCGAGCCCTTCTACTCGTCTGACGGTTACTTGATTCATGGTCCCACGGACCGACCCGAGCCCGGTTTGAGGGCCTTGCCCTTTTCGCTCGCTACGTTGGAGGCGACCGGCCAGTCGTTCCCCATTAATGGGACTGGCAGCACAGCCAGTGTCTCGCGAGACGGGACGCTGGTGTACACCGATGGTGCAGCGGGTGTCCCCCGTCAGATCGTCGTCCGCGATCGCTCCGGGGATATCGTCCAGACCGTCGGTGAGCCGATCGACTCTGGCGTGACGCCCGCCGTTTCTCCCGATGGCCGTTACGTCGCGGTTAGCGCTGGGGGCGACATCTGGGTCTATGATCTTGAGAGGAACGTGAGAACGAGACTGACGGCTACCGAGGGTCTCGAACGGATACCTGTTTGGTTTGCCTCCGGCAACGAAGTAGCCTACCGCACCGTGGGCGAAACGTCTGTAATGACCCGCGTCGCCGATGCCAGCGCGGTGCCGAAGGTCTTGCTCGAATCAGACCGAGTTCCTGCGAACTTCGGCATGTCTGTGGACGGCCGTTATCTGGCTTACGGGGCCACGGCGGGATCCACAGAAGGGGAAGGAGGCCTCTCCTATCAGGAGCGCGGCGCAGACGGCGTCTTTTCCGAGCGTGTCGATTTCCTTCTCACTCCCCGCAATGAGAACGGGCCTGAGTTCTCCCCCGACGGTCGCTACTTGGCCTACAACTCTGACGAGACGGGGCGTTTTGAAGTCTACGTACAGCCCTTCCCGGAAGGTTCCCGCAAGGTGCAGATCTCGACGAACGGCGGAAATCAGCCGCGATGGTCGGTCGACGGAGCGGAGTTGTTCTACGTAGACATATCTACCAATATGTTGACGGTTGTTCCCGTTTCCACCGAGCCGACGTTCACGGTTGGCGAACCCCAAGCACTGTTCGCATCCGGCAATCTGCGAGAGACCAGCGCCGCTAACTACTGGAGATATGATGTCTTCCCAGACGGCCAACGGTTCGTCATGCTTGCCCCGGTTGAGAGTGACGATGACGGGGCACAGACGACCATCCGCGTCGTCGAGAACTGGTACGAAGAGTTCCGCGAACGGGAGCAGTAGACGCCGCCAGAATCTTCGGGTTCAACGCGCGATCTGGAGTAACTTCCTACAAGTCCTGCCGGCTCAACCGGTCAACGCAACACTAGGGCTAAGTCGTTCAACAGAAATGTCTTAGCGGTGAGAGCGGCAAGGGGCTTGCCGACCAGCGGAAGCCACTAATCGCAATTGCGTAACTCGTTGCACTGCAATGACATGCATACGAGAGCGAGGCGCCCTCGTCTCTTCCCCTTTGCTTTCATTGGCTTACGCTTCACGTTCTCCCTTCGCGCCGGGTGTTGCGTCGACCGCTTGAGACCACCCCCAATATAGGAAGTAACTCATCGCCGCTCCTGGAAGCCCTTTCGTGAGTCCCAGGAAGGTACAATTGCGACGTCGTGCACGTCGGCTCCTCCATTGGCCGCTACAAGATCGTCGCCAAGCTCGGCGAAGGCGGCATGGGTGTCGTCTATAAGGCGGAGGACACCAAGCTGGAGCGCACTGTAGCGCTCAAGTTCCTGGCTCAGCATCTACTGGGTGATGATGAAGCGAAGGAGCGCTTCCTGCGCGAAGCCAAGGCGGCAGCGGCGCTGGACCATCCCAATATCTGTACCGTCTACGAGATCGCGGACGTCGATGGGAAGACGTTCATTTCGATGGCGTTTCTCAAAGGGGAGACTCTCGAAGAGCATATTTCCAAAGGTCCTCTTGCGATCAAGGACTCCCTCGACATCGCTCGCCAAGTAGCTGACGGTCTCGAAGCCGCACATGCGGAAGGAATCTACCACCGCGACATCAAGCCCGCCAATATCGTGATCTCTCCTGAAGGCCGAGCCACCATCATGGACTTCGGCCTGGCGCGCCTAACCGAGGCCTCCCGTCTCAGCAAGACCGACACGGCGATGGGGACCGTGGCGTACATGTCGCCTGAGCAAGCCCAGGGCATGGACGTTGATCACCGCTCAGACGTTTGGGCTCTGGGTTGTGTGTTGTACGAAATGGTTGCTGGTGTTCGGCCGTTCCAGGGCGAGTACGACCAGGCGTTGTTTTACGAGATCGTCCAGCAAGAACCTGAGCCGCTGACCTCTCTACGCGCCGGCGTACCGATGGAACTCGAATTCACGGTCGGCAAGTGCTTAACGAAGGATCGTGATGACAGAACCGAGTCAGCACGAGAGGTCTCGCGAGAACTACGCACGCTGAGCGACAAATTGAAATCCGGCCGCTCGACGATTATGCGAACAGCGAATCTGACCGCTGGCGTTCCGGCAACGATGACGGCAGCGCAGACGGTGAATCCTGCGGACGCGCTGCCGCCTGGTGCGGTGATCGTCCAACAAAAGAGCCAACGACTCCTGCAAGGGTTGGCTGCCGTGTTCGCTATCGCCTTCTTCGGCCTACTGGCGATCCACTTCACCGAGTCTCCACCCGAGCCAACCGTAACCCGCTTCTCGTTCGCTCCAGAAGGCCTTGCTGAGGCACGCATCTCCCCGGACGGCAAGTACATCCTGTATACCGCTGAGACAGACGGTGAATCCAGCCTTTGGCTGCGACCGCTCGGCGACGAATCCACGCGTCAATTGGCAGGGACCGAAGGAGCGATAGGCGGCTTCTGGTCGCCCGACAGCTCGTGGATTGGATTCGGTACCCGCACTTAACTCAAGAGAGTCTCGATCGACGGCGGCAGTCCGATCACACTCTGTAGCCTGCCGGCCACCAGCGGATTCGCTTTCCTCGGAGGAACGTGGAGCCCCGGCGATGAGCGAATCGTGTTTTCCTCGAACCGGCAGCTCTATGAGGTCGCCGCCCGTGGTGGCCAGCCAGAGTTGCTGTTCGACTCCAGCGACAGTCCTCGGCCCTACTCCGTTTACCCTCATTTCCTGCCAACTGGCAGCGGGCCTGCGGCGCTTCTCTACAGAGCGTCCACAGGCCCCGTCGATGGCTGGGTGGCGGTGTTGAACTTGGAGACTGGAGAGCGTCGCGAACTCGGTCCCGGCACACGGCCTGTCTACTCGCAAGACGGCTACTTGATTCACGGGCCCACTAACTTCTATGGACCGGGGCTGTGGGCGTGGCCTTTCTCTCTAGAGACACTGGAGCAGACCGCGGACTCATTCCCGATCAGCACAGTCGGTCTAGACGCCACCCTCTCGCGCGACGGTACGCTGGCGTATCTCGACCAGGCCGGAAGCGCTTTGACCAGGACGCTCGCCTGGCGCAACCGCACCGGAGAATTGCTGGAGACGGTCGGTCAGCCGCAGAACATGACGCAGCTCGCCCTCTCGCCCGACGGCCAACGGGTCGCGGTGAGATCGAACGAGAGTGGCGACAATGACATCTGGGTCCACGATCTGATCCGCTCCACCAAGACGCGGCTGACGTTTGAAGACGTGACCGAGTCCGATCCGGCGTGGTCGCCCTCGGGTCAAGAGATCGCCTACCGGCACGATGACCCAGGGTCGGGAGACACTCTGATGCGAAAGAGCGCGGACGGTACGGGTGAGGCTGTCGTTCTGGTCGAGTCCGAAAGCAACCTCCGCTGGCCGGACTGGTCTCACGATGGCCGCTATCTGGTCTATACCGAGATCAACAGCGAGACTGGGAGGGATATCCGCTATGTCGAGCTGGGGAGCGACGGCGCTGCTTCAGAACCAGTGACGTTTCTCAGTACACCAGCCAATGAGAACCAACCCCAGCTTTCGCCGGACGGTCGATTTCTGGCCTATGTCTCCAACGAATCGGGCCCTACAGAAATCTACGTGCAGCCGTTTCCCGACGGCGCTGGCAAGTGGCAGGTGTCTGGCAACGGCGGTAACCAGATCCGTTGGAGCAGCGACGGCAGCGAGTTGTTCTACACGGAGGTCTCGACGCTGATGGCCGTTTCTGTCTCGACCGAACAAGGCTTCACCCTGGGGCAGCCCCAGATGCTCTTTGCATCGCCCGACTTGGCCTTGGCCACTGGTGCCGGTCGCAGCTACGACGTCTCCGCCGACGGACAGCGCTTCGTGATGGCCATGCCCGTGGGAGACGGCGACGAGGAGGCTGCACCCCCCGCCATCCGCATCGTCCAGAACTGGCACGAAGAGTTCCGGGATCGGGAGGACTAGGGATCTCCGGTTTCGGCCTCCGAGTTTCCTCCAGCCTGAGTCACTTCCGATAAGTCCGAGTGTAGGAAATGACCCTGAAGCGGCTCCGTCTTGCCCTCTGAAAACCCGTGAATTGGGTCATTTCCTCGAATTCCGGTGGTCTCAAGCGGTCGACGCAACACCCGTGCGCGAAGGGATTAAGCGTGAAGCGTAAGCGATCCAAAGAAAGCACAGGCTTGGAAGGCGGTAGAGCGTGCGAGGGTACGCTCAGCCGCTCTCAGTCTGCATGTCATTGCAGTACAACGAGTTACGCAATTGCCTCGGTTGCGCGATCAGGCGGCTTCCGGCTGTAGCGTCAAGCCACCTTGCCGCTCTCATCGCTAAGACATTTCGCGTTGAACGACTTAGACCCTCCTTCCTAGTGTTGCGTTGACCGGTTGAGCCGGCACCCAATATAGGAAGTTACTCAAAATACGGCCTGGCGGCCTTTCAGCGACGGCTTAGCGCTACAATCCGCCTGTCATGGTCGGTCGGTCCATACTGCAGTACAAGATCACCGAAAAGCTCGGCGAGGGCGGAATGGGTGTCGTCTACAAGGCTGAGGACACTCAGCTCCGCCGGACTGTTGCGTTGAAGTTCCTCCCTCGCGAGACACTCGACGAGGAGGAGGTGAAAGCCCGCCTGATTCGCGAGGCGCAAGCCGCTGCCGCCCTCGATCATCCCAACATCTGCCAGGTCTTTGGTATCCATGAAGAGGACGGCGAGACCTTCATCGCGATGGCCTACATCGACGGGCCATCGTTGGCAGAGAGGATCAAGGAACGTCCACTGCCGTTGGGTGAGGCCTTGGGAATCACCATTCAGATCGCTGAAGCTCTCCACGCCGCCGACGAAAAGGGAATCGTCCATCGGGACATCAAGCCACAGAACATCATGCTGACCGCCAAGGGTCAGGTCAAGATCCTGGACTTTGGACTGGCCTCACTCGCCGGTCGTTCCAAACTGACCAAGAGTGGGACAGTGCTGGGTACTCCTGCCTACATGGCACCGGAGCAACTAGAAGCCGGACAGGTTGATCGACGCGCTGATATCTGGGCGCTGGGCTGTGTGCTGTACGAGATGCTCACGCAGCGTAGTCCGTTTGAAGCGGACTACGAACAAGCGATCGGTTATGGCATTTTGAACGAAGATCCAGAGCCTGTGACGGCCTTGAGGTCAGGGTTGCCGACTGAGCTTGATCGATTACTCGGCAAGGCCCTCGCCAAGGATCGCGCGGAGCGCTATCAGCACGCCGACGAGATGCTAGCGGATCTCCGTATTCTTCAGAAGCAGAGCGGTGCTCGGAAGATGCCCTCGGGGCGATCGACGGTGGCGGCGACGGCAAGCGTTGCGGATGAATTGCCCCTCGGTCCAGTTACCGCACAACCAAGCAGCCGACGTGTCGAACGAGTGTTGCTCGCCGTACTCGGCATCGCCCTGCTAGGCACTCTAGCCGTGCATTTTACTCAGACCCAAGAAGTGGCGACCCAACGGCCTCTGCTACGGTTTTCTTTTCCAGCAGACGGCGTCGCGAGAGAAGGTGCGGCCCGAATTTCCCCCGACGGCAAGCACATCGCCTACGCACTAGAGTCGGACGGCGAGCGTACACTGTGGCTGCGATCGCTGGACAGCGAGTCGGCCCGATCCATGGCAGGAACAGTAGGAGCCGCCGACGCCTTCTGGTCTCCAGACAGCCTATCAATTGGCTTCGCTACAGACAGTGAATTGAAAAGGATTGCCATCGATGGGAGCGATCCGATCATACTCTGCGAGCTGCCCGCCGATGTCCTCTCATTCGACGGCGCAACGTGGAGCCCGGACGGCAGCCGCATCGTCTTCTCCTCCGGCCTTCAGCTCTATGAGGTCGCTGCCAGAGGCGGTGAGCCGAAATTACTGTCTGGCTTGGGGCACGCTGAGCGGCCCCTTTTGCTACACCCGCATTTCCTGCCAGTCTACGCCCCATCGATTCTGGTCTACACGGCAGCTGCGTCTGGCAGTGATCGGGTGCTGGCCCTCAAGAATTTCGAAACCGGCGAATCGTGGGAGTTGAGTCCAGGCGCCGCCCCTTTCTACTCGACGGATGGTTACTTGATTCACGGAGCTGTTCGCGATGGTGATGCCGGGCTGTGGGCCCTTCCTTTTTCCCTCGCAAGTTTGGAGCCGACTGGAGAGTCATTCCCGCTTTCCGCAATTGGCCACATGCCGACCGTTTCCAAGGACGGCACGCTCGCTTTTGTGGACCAACCTCAGCGTGGTCTTGAGGCACTCGTCTGGAGGAACCGCTCTGGCGAGATATTGGAGAGAGTTGGCCAGCTGCAGCTGGACATGGCTCAGCCCTCCATTTCCCCCGACGGTCGGTTCGTTGCGGTTGGGTCTTCGGAGAGCGGAAACGATGATATATGGATCCACGACCTGACTCGCTCCACGAAGACTCGGTTGACATTTAGTACGAGCGGCGAAGTCGCACCAACCTGGTCGCCTTCTGGGCGCGAGGTGGCCTACGTGATCGCTGGGGGTCGCCGCCTGATGGCCAAGGCAACCGACGGCACCAGTGAGGCCACTGTTTTGGTCGACGGCGGAACAGGTCTCAACAACCCCGACTGGTCCCGCGATAGCCGGTATCTGGCCTACCAGCAGGTACGGGAAGGCGGTGAACCTGACATCGGCTATCTGAATCTGACTGCGGATCGGGACAGTTCTCAACCGGCCGCGTCTCCGACCACATCAAGTAGAAACGGACGAGTGCCCAAACTTTCCCCAGATGGACGCTTCGTGGCCTATGTGTCGGGCGAATCGGGTCAACTGGAAGTCTACGTCCGGCCATTCCCCGATGGCAACGGGAGATGGCAGATCTCCGTCGATGGCGGGGCTCAGCCCGGTTGGCGTGGCGACGGTGCGGAATTGTACTACGTAGAAGACACTGCGCTCATGGCGACCACCGTATCGACCGAGCGAGGCTTTACCCTAACCCAGCCCCAGAAGCTTTTCGAGACCGCAGATCTTCTCTCGAACACCGCCAGGTCCACGTACGACGTATCTGCGGACGGTCAGCGTTTCTTGATGATAACGCCAGTACCGGATGACGGATCAGCCCCCCCTACAGTTCGCGTCGTCCAGAGCTGGGCGGAAGAATTCCGGGATCGGGAGCAGTAGAAACCGCCTCAATCGCAACCTCCGCACAGCCGTCGCCGAGTAGCTTCCTACAAGTCCTGCTGGAGGCAATAACCCCTTCTCGGTGAAGTGTTGCATCGATCGGTTGAGACCACCGGACTTGTAGGAAGTGACGATGGGGCTTAATCTCGTAGGTGCATGGTGCGTGTCGCGATTGTATCTGGCATCCACGGGAATCTAGTGCCAGTCGAGGCATCGTAACGACCAGAAGGCTATAGAGACGACAATTTGATGATTCGCCTCTTTCTCTTTCTCAGTCTAATCACGCCGTTGATGGCTCAATTGACGGATGTGCAGAAGGAAGAGTTTCTTTTGAACGCTAGGGTCGAGAGGACTAGAGGGACTGGCGTCGGGAGCACGCAACCCCTAAGGGCAACGCTGTCAGACGGAGACATGACTCACGATGCTGGCGTCCAGCGGATCGACGAGAGCGCGCCTGTCAAAGACCTGCCGACCGGAAGGCAGATCAACTTCCGAGACTATTGGGCCTTCAACGTAGCCGCCTATCAGCTTGATCGATTGCTGGGTCTCGGCATTGTTCCTGTGACCGTAGAGCGCAAGTTCCGCCGAGTGAGAATGTCTTTTTCATGGTGGGTTGACGATGTTGTCATGATGGAACTTGACCGCTATCAGAAGAACGTTGCGCCCCCGGATCTGGCTGCTTGGAACCGGCAGATGAACCGCGTCCGCGTATTCAACCAACTCGCCTACAACACAGACCCAAATCTCGGCAACGTCCTCATCGACAAGGACTGGAAGATTTGGCTCATCGACTACACTCGAGCCTTCCGCGTCCAAGGCGAACTGCTAAAGCCCGAAGGTCTTACGATGATCGACGGAAAGCTCCTAGCTAGCATGCGTGCCATGACCCCGACCACCGTGAAGGCGGCCATGGGCGACACGCTCACCAAACGAGAACAACGAGCACTTCTTGAGCGACGCGACAAGATCGTCCAGTTGTTCGACAAGAAGATCGCCACAGAAGGTACCGCGGCGATCGTCTACGACGAGCCCTAGGCAATTCGACCGCCGTCTACGCTCGCCTCTGCCGCCTCTGTTCCCTGTGTTCCTGTTGCATCCACCCCTCCTTCTTCGGTGAAGTGTTGCATCGACCGCTTGAACCCACCCCGCATCGCGGCACCAACCCCTGAAACAGGCCATTTCGGCGCTTCCAGAGAGCCTAGATTGGGTCACTTCCTCGAATTCCGGTGGTCTCAAGCGGTCGACGCAACACCCGGCGCGAAGGGAGAGCGTGAAGCGTAAGCCAAAGAAAGCAAAGGCGAAGCGGCGAGGACGCTCCGCTCTCATCTGCATGTCATTGCAGTACAACGAGTTACGCAATTGCGATTAATGGCTTCCGCTTGTAGGCAAGCCCCTTGCCGCTCTCATCGCTAAGACATTTCGGTTGAACGACTTAGGCCTAGTGTTGCGTTGACCGGTTGAGCCGGCACCCAATATAGGAAGTAACTCTGAGCCGCTCCTGGAGGCCCTTTCAGCGAGCGCATAGCGCTACAATTCCCCTGTCTTGCACATAGGCTCCACCATCAGCCACTACCGCGTCGTCGAGAAGCTCGGCGAAGGCGGTATGGGTGTCGTCTACAAGGCCGAGGACACGACACTCGACCGTACCGTAGCGCTCAAGTTCCTCGCGCAGCACCTGCTCAACGACGAAGAGGCCAAGAAGCGCTTTCTGCGGGAGGCTAAGGCCGCCGCTGCACTCGACCACGCCAACATCTGCACCGTTCACGAGATCGCTGAAGTCGATGGCAAGACGTTCTTGGCGATGGCTTTTCTCAAGGGAGAGACACTCGAAGAGCGCATCGCCCAGGGGCCGCTCTCGCTCAAGGACGCCCTCGATATTGCTCGCCAGGTCGCCGATGGATTAGAAGCGGCTCACGAAGCTGCCATCGTCCACCGCGACATCAAGCCCGCCAATATTATGGTCGACGCCAAGGGCCGCGCCACCATCATGGATTTTGGCTTGGCACGGCTCACTGAAGCCTCGCGCCTGACCAAGCTCGACACGGCCATGGGTACGGTCGCCTACATGTCGCCTGAGCAGGCACAGGGTATGACGGTTGATAGTCGCTCCGATCTCTGGTCGCTCGGCTGTGTGCTGTACGAGATGGTCTCTGGTCAGCGGCCTTTCCAAGGCGTATACGACCAGGCGTTGTTGTATGAGATTGTCCACGAAGAACCTGCTGCGCTAACCGGGCTACGCACTGGCGTGCCCATTGAGCTGGAGTTGCTCGCCTCCAAGTGTCTCGCCAAGGACCGCGACGACCGCTACCAGTCGGCCAAAGAGATTGCGGTTGATCTAAGAACTCTCGCCGAGAAGCTCAAGTCCGGTCGCTCGACAATCTTGCGGACCACTCCTATGAGCGGTGCCGTCCCTGCAGCGATGGCGGCGGCGCAGACGTTGAACCCGGTTGAAGCTCTGCCACCCGATGCGGTGGTAGTGGGGAAACGGAAGCTGCACGCGGTCTATGGCCTCGCTGCTTTGGTCACTATCGCTTTGCTGGGCGTCTCCTTCGTCCACTTCACTCAGGCTCCGCCCGAAAAGCCGCTGCGGCGCTTCTCGTTTGTTCCTCCGCCTGGCTTTAACGCCTCATCTTTACGGGCTGGACTTGCCATCTCTCCCAACGGCAGACACATCGCGTTCACGACGACAGGGGCAAACAGCGCTCTTTGGGTACAAGACCTTGACCAAGACGAGCCGCGGGCGCTTGCTGGTACCGAAGGCGCGATTCTCCCGTTCTGGTCGCCTAACAGCGAGTTCATCGCATATGTCGCAGGTGGAGAACTGAGAAAGATATCGGTGCAGGGCGGTGCCAGTGGACTCGTCTGCCCTTTGCCAGCCCCGAATTTCTATCACGGGACTTGGAGTCCGGACGGGGAGTCAATTGTCTTTAACGCGAACGGCGGCACAATCCGGTCAGCGTTATACGAGGTATCCTCGCAAGGCGGAACTCCCGAAGCGCTCTTAACGCTCGCCGAGTTCAGTGACGTCGGAATCTCAGCTATCTCCGTGTCTCGCCCCAGTTTCTTGCCTCAGGAAGCCGGTCGCGTCCTGGTGTTTGTGGTCGGCGACGCGAGGGCCGGCGTCATGTATGCCAGGAACCTCGATACCGGGCAGACGGTGGAGCTTGGACTCGGAGATCGTCCCATCTACTCCGCTGCGACCGGCCATTTGATCTATCAGTCCGAGAGGAATGTCTATGATCTCTGGGCGCGTCCCTTCTCTCCCGAGACGCTGGAGTTCACCAGTGCGGGGTTCCCGCTTCGGGAGAACGCCCGTCAGCCTTCTCTATCCCAAGACGGTACGCTGGCCTACCTGGACGGCTCTGGCAGTTCTGGTGCCCAGACTCTCGTCTGGCGGGACCGCGAAGGTGAACTGGTAGAGACCATCGGCCAGCAGCAGCCGACTATGTACATGCCTTCCCTGTCGCCTGACGGCCAGCGGGTAGTGGTGTCGTCTTCCGAGATGGGCAACTCAGACATCTGGGTTCACGATCTAGTCCGCTCTACGAAGACTCGTTTGACGTTTGATGCGGCATCTGAGTGGCATCCGACCTGGTCGCCTTCAGGGGATGAAGTCGCCTATTGGCTCCAAGGCGTCGGATCGAGCCTGAGGAAGATCGCTGCCGATGGCACGGGTGAGCCGGTCGTTTTGGTTGAGTCGGAGAACAACCTTCCCAGTCCCTCCTGGTCTCACGACGGTGGCTATCTGGTCTACCAAGAACCCAACCCGGACACACGGATGGATATTCGCTACTTGAAACTTGAAACTGACGGCACTCCTTCTGAGCCCATCACCTTTCTCGCTACATCAGCCTCCGAAATACATCCGAAGCTTTCGCCAAACGGCCGCTTTGTGGCCTATGCGTCTAACGAATCCCAGCGCTACGAGATCTATGTGCGGCCATTCCCCGAGGGTGCTGGTAGGCGGCAGGCCTCGGTAAACGGCGGAACGGGGCCACGCTGGAGCAGCGACGGCAACGTGTTGTACTACGTGTCGAACGGGGCGCTGATGAGCGTTTCGGTCCCGACCGCACAGGGGGGCACGTTCAGTCAGCCGCAACAACTGTTTGAGTCCTCGGGCCTGCTCACCGGTTTTGATGATGCGAACTACGACGTCTCCGCCGATGACCAGCGGTTTCTGACCATCGCGCCCGTCGAGGGGGCTGACACTGCACCGCCTATGATCCGCATCGTTGAAAACTGGTACGAAGAGTTCCGGGATCGGGAGTAGTAGCAAACTGCAAGAATCGCTGTCTCGATTCGCCCCGTCACCGAGTAACTTCCTACAAGTCCTGCCGGCTCAACCGGTCAACGCAACACTAGGCCTAAGTCGTTCAACCGAAATGTCTTAGCGATGAGAGCGGCAAGGGGCTTGCCTACAAGCGGAAGCCATTAATCGCAATTGCGTAACTCGTTGTACTGCAATGACATGCAGATGAGAGCGGAGCGTCCTCGCCGCTTCGCCTTTGCTTTCTTTGGCTTACGCTTCACGCTCTCCCTTCGCGCCGGGTGTTGCGTCGACCGCTTGAGACCACCCCCAATATAGGAAGTAACTCATCGCCGCTCCTGGAAGCCCTTTCGTGAGTCCCAGGAAGGTACAATTGCGACGTCGTGCACATCGGCTCCTCCATTGGCCACTACCGCGTCGTCGAGAAGCTCGGCGAGGGTGGAATGGGTGTCGTCTATAAGGCAGAGGACACCACCCTCGAACGTACCGTCGCCCTCAAGTTCCTCGCCCAACACCTGCTCGACGACGAGGAAGCTAAAGAGCGCTTTCTACGCGAGGCCAAGGCCGCTGCAGCACTAGACCACCCCAACATCTGTACAGTCCACGAGATCGCTGAGGTCGATGGCAAGACGTTCATCGTAATGGCCTTCTTGGAAGGCGACACGTTGGAAGATCGGATTGCCGAGGGACCGCTGTCTCTCAAGGATGCGCTCGATATCGCCCGCCAAGTCGCTGATGGACTAGATGCCGCTCACGAGAAAGGTGTATTTCACCGAGACATCAAGCCCGCCAACATCATGATCGACGCCAAAGGCCGCGCTACGGTCATGGATTTTGGGCTGGCGCGGCTGACAGAGGCCTCACGTCTTACCAAGTTCGACACCGCCATGGGTACGGTCGCCTATATGTCGCCCAAGCAGGCCCAAGGCATGGAAGTGGATGGCCGTACCGATATCTGGGCGCTAGGCTGTGTGCTGTATGAGATGGTTTCGGGCCAACGGCCCTTCCAGGGCCAATACGACCAAGCGTTGCTCTACGAGATCGTTCACCAAGAACCTGCTGCACTAACCGGCCTCCGCACGGGCGTACCTGTTGAGCTTGAGTTCCTCGCCACCAAGTGCCTAGCCAAAGACGCCGAGGATCGCTACCAGGCCGCTAAAGAAGTCGCGGTTGATCTCCGCACTCTCGCCGAGAAACTCAAGTCCGGCCGCTCGACTATCCTGCGCACGACGAACTTGACCGGGGCTATTCCGGCCGAGGCAGGTGAACAGACACTCCACCCAGTCGTCCCGCCGCCGCCAACAAACTCGGCACGCGCATGGCAGGCGTTATTCGCCATCTCGATGCTCGCGTTTCTTGGCTCATTATTCGTTAGTCTCGCCCAGTCTCCGCCCAATCAGCCCACGCGCCGCTTCTCGTTCGTCCCGCCTCATAGCATCGATACCAATCGGTTCAATGCCGGTCTGGCTCTCTCGCCGGACGGGATGCACATCGCCTACACCACCCACGGAACATCGGGCGGGCTTTGGGTACAGGATCTCGACCAAGACGAGCCGCGCCAGCTAGCCGGAACCGAGGGGGCGCAGTTGCCGTTCTGGTCACCTGATAGCAAGTTCATCGCCTACGTCACGAGCGCCGAGTTGAGAAAGATCTCGGTAAATGGCGGCAGTGGCGGCCTTATCTGTTCTCTGCCGAGCCCGATCTCCTTGCAAGGCACTTGGAGCCCAGATGGCGAGTCGATCGTCTTTGCTTCCGTCAGTGGCAGTGGAGGAACTCTCTACATGACCTCGTCGGAGGACGGCTTGCCCGAGGTGTTGGTCGCAGCCGACGAGTTCAGTGGGATGGGGACTGGCGGGGCTGGACGGCCACGCTTCGTGCCGGGAGCTTCCGATCGAATACTCCTGTTCACGGCCGGAAACGGCAGTTCCGTGGAACTGCACGTCAAAAATCTTGATAGCGGCCAGACCACTGCGCTCGGCCCGGGCAGCGGCGCCGTCTACTCGGCGGCGACCGGGCATCTAGTCTACGAGTCGGCAACGGAGGGCTACGATCTGTGGGCCCGGCCGTTCTCTCACCAGACGCTCCAGTTCACCGGACCCGCACTTCCGCTACGGCAAGACGCGCGTGAGCCGTCGGTCGCGGACGACGGCACGCTAGCGTATCTGGACGCGACCACCGGTGCCGCTCAGACGGTTGTTTGGGTCAGCCGCACGGGCGAGTTCCTGGAGGTCGTCGGCCAGCCACAGCAAGACATCGCTCAGCTCTCCTTGTCGCCCGACGGCCAACGGGTCGCCGTGAGGTCGCTTGAGAGCGGGAACCTTGACGTCTGGCTGCAGGATCTAACCCGTTCCACCAAGACGCGGTTAACGTTTGACGACCGAACCGAGTCCAATCCGACGTGGTCGCCCTCAGGCCGCGAGATCGCCTACCGGTTAGAAGGGGTGCCGAACCGCATAATGCTTCGGAATGCCGACGGAACGGGCGAGGCCGTTGCGCTGGCCGAAGGTCGAGGCACTCTTTTCTTCCCCGACTGGTCGGGAGACGGTCGCTATCTGGTCTACATCGAAGCCAACCCGGAGACGCGGAGCGATATCCGTTATATCGAGTTAGGAACGGATAGCGAGGCCGGAGAACCCATCACGTTTCTGGGCTCACCCGCCGACGAGCAGAGTCCTAAGTTCTCGCACGACGGCCGCTTTCTGGCTTACGCCTCTGACGAATCAGGTCGCTATGAGATCTACGTGCGTCCGTTTCCCGGCGGCGACGGTCTGTGGCAAGCCTCGACAAACGGCGGAACGTCTCCGCGTTGGCGCAGCGACGGCAGGGAGATGTACTACCTTGAGCGCGGTACCCTGATGGCGATCTCAGTCGCGGGCGAATCAGCACTAACGTTGGGGCAGCCTCAACCGTTGTTTGAGGCTCCTGGCCTAACCATGACAGGAGCAGGCCCGGGGGGATACGACGTCTCCGCCGACGGCCAACGATTCCTGACCGTCGCGCCCGTGGAGGGCGCCGATGCAGCGCCCCCCAAGATCCGCATCGTTCAGAACTGGTACGAAGAGTTCCGCGACCGGGTGCAGTAGAGCCCTCCCAGATTGCGGTCTCTAATCGGCTTTGCCGAGTAACTTCCTACAATGGTCTCAAGCGGTCGACGTCAGAAGACAAGACGTAACCTAATGAAAGAGAAAACAAAGCGCCGATTAACACATTGCTTTGCCATTGAGTACGCGGTTAGCGTCCTCCCCGGACCCTGTAGGCAACCACCTGCCTGCTCTCATCGCTAAGGCTCCGTTACAGTACGGGTGTTGCGTTGAGTTCCTGCATGCAGGAACCAACCTCTACAACGGTCAAGTTCGATCTGCCCGGCGTTAGACTGTGAGGATGTTCGATGCCGTCAGAGTTGAACAACTGCAGCAAGCCGTAGCGGCGGAAGACTGGACCGCAGCAGCAGAACTTTGCCTAGAGATCAAGTTAGAGCGCAACGATCCCGTCGACCGATTTCGTGTAGACGAGATAGCCAAGGCCATTCGCCTGCGTGATGCCGATCGAATTGAGGACATCATCGACGGGCTTGAGTACCCGGCACCCTAGCCTCTAGCGAGCCACCACGGCGTGCGGGCCAGAGCCGCTCTGGCATCACCGCGGCGGGTACGGTGATTCCAAGGTGTACTAGAATAACCGGCGTGTTCGACTTGTCGAGACTGGAAGCAGTGAAGCAAGCCGCAGAGCGCCAGGACTGGAACGCAGCGGGAGACCTATACATAGAGCTGTCCCTGCAGACGCGCGGCACGCCTAACCGAATCCGAATCGAAGCGCTGGCGCCGTACGTCAGGCTGCGGGACGCTGAGGGCGTAGGGGCTGTCGTGAAAGAGCTGAGTGATTCCGACGAGCGCCCGGATTAGTGTTCAGTCCATCCTCTGGCGGCCCCGGCCCCAGGCCGCAACGCCCGCTGAATATGCAACTCCCGCTCGTGGAGCGTAGACTTGCGACTCTAGCTCCTGTGAGATTGGTCTGAGTAACTTCCTACAAGTCCTGCCGGCTCAACCGGTCAACGCAACACTAGGGCTAAGTCGTTCAACCGAAATGTCTTAGCGATGAGAGCGGCAAGGGGCTTGCCTACAAGCGGAAGCCACTAATCGCAATTGCGTAACTCGTTGTACTGCAATGACATGCAGATGAGAGCGGAGCGTCCTCGCCGCTTCGCCTTTGCTTTCTTTGGCTTACGCTTCACGCTCTCCCTTCGCGCCGGGTGTTGCGTCGACCGCTTGAGACCACCCCGAATGTAGGCAGCAACCCCTTCAAACAGGCCGTTCTGACCCTCTCACGATCGCCAACTCGTGTCATTTCCTACATATCCAATGTAGGAAGTTACTCAAAGCCCTGCCCGCTAGGCCAACCATGAAGCGCACGCTCGCAGAGGCGGTCTTGAAGGTTGAGTTGTCGGGCGAATGATCGACAGACTCACGTCGGCTGCTGTGACAGTGCAAGTTCTGTCACAACGACCGTAGCTGTATGCGTCGGTGACCCCTATAGTTGGGGACAGCAGCCTTCCAGACACGACAAAGCACGCGACGTGTGGTCATCTAAACTGCTACTCCATATCGCCGTGGGCCTCGGTCCGAAGGCTTAGTAGGCTCTGACCCAATGGCGAAACCCGAGCTAGTCGAGAAGCTCCTGCAGGGCGCGGAGGTCTGGAATTCGTGGAAGTGGAAGCATGAGAATTTAGAGGATACGCCGGATCTCAGCGGGGCTGACCTCAGAGGGGCGGACCTCACCGAACGAGACCTCACCGACACGAACCTCAGCGGGGCAATGCTGGACGGAGTGTCCTTGCACGGGGCGAACCTCGCTGACGCAGACCTCACCAACGGGGCGATCCTCAACGAGGCGATCTTTCACGGCGCATCTCTCGCCAATGCGAATCTCAGCAGGGCACACCTGCTCGGCGCAATTCTCTGCGGGGCGAACCTCAGCGGGGCGAACCTAAGTTGGGCATACCTCGGTGGCGCGAACCTCAGACGGGCGAACCTCAGCGGGGCGAACCTCAGTGGCGCGAACCTCACCAACTCAGACCTGACCTACTTGGACCTGGCCGACTTAGACTTGACCGATGCAAACCTCACCCGCGCAGACCTGACTCATACAAGCCTGACCGGTGCAGACCTGACTCATGCAAACCTGACCGGGGCAGACCTGACCGGTGCAGACCTCACCAATGCAGACCTCACCCACGCAGACCTGACCGATGCGAACCTGCCCTCAAACCTGACCAATGTAAACCTCAGGAACGCGATTGGGGCAGAGCGAACTGAACCGTCCAATAATCTCTACGGCTGCTTGGGGTTTGCCACCGGCGTGATCGTTTTTATCGGTACCTGGTTGTATTGCATCACAACCTACGGCTTCGTTTTGGGGGTCGCCTGGGGTGGCTGCCGTCTGCCGTCGCCGCCGTTGTGGCAGGAGTTCTGTGGCCGATTGCCGTGCTGGCCGTCCTTGCCGTCCTGGTAATGCGTTTCTTATAGAGTGGTGCTCTCCTACTAAGTCCCGCACCCACTCCACCGTCACCTGATACCGAGGCTCCCAGCCCACCGGAGAGACCCACAGCACGATCTCGGGTGTTGTCGGCAATCGCCATCGAAGCGTTCCAGGGGAATGCTCGGAACCGCCAGAATCCTGGTCCAAACTGATGCACTCCGAGTAACTTCCTACAAGTCCGGTGGTCTCAAGCGGTCGACGCAACACCCGGCGCGAAGGGAGAGCGTGAAGCGTAAGCCAAAGAAAGCAAAGGCGAAGCGGCGAGGACGCTCCGCTCTCATCTGCATGTCATTGCAGTACAACGAGTTACGCAATTGCGATTAATGGCTTCCGCTTGTAGGCAAGCCCCTTGCCGCTCTCATCGCTAAGACATTTCGGTTGAACGACTTAGGCCTAGTGTTGCGTTGACCGGTTGAGCCGGCACCGAATCGCGGAAGTGACTCCTCGAAGGGCTGGCCCGATTCGCCCTCTGCCGACCCCCAAAGCTCAATGTGCTCGGAGGAGGAACGAGATCAGACGTGGCAGAGAAGGCAGAAAACAGTTGCGCCGGAGGTGCGAGCGCGGCTACGCTACACCCGTCGGGATAGCCAAAATGGAAATCCTGGACAAAGAGCAGGCAGCAATGGGACCTTCCTGGGCCCGCTGGAGACTAAAATGATCCGATATATTTTCGCTGTAGTTGCTGCTGTTGCACTCAGCATGGTTTTTACCCCGACGCTGGCGTTCTCTCAGACCGGGGGGACGGCTGGCCAACCGGAATCACCGGGTTGGTTTATCCAACCGCCGCCCCAACCCGGTCTCCAGAGTGGCAACGACGGTTTCAACGCCTGCACCGACGATGTTGTTAAATACTGCACAGGCTTAACCGCTGGTGCGGCGGGGGTATGTCTCAAGGAGAATTCGGCCAAGCTTTCAGCGGCGTGCAAGGCCGAGCTTGTGGCGCCTCGGTTGGCCCAGCCCACGCCACGGTGCACGGGCTCGCCCGTTTGCGGTAATCGAGCCCCCGACGCGCGCCGGGAACTCGAACGGGTGCAATGGGAGCAAGCACTGGGTTACACCCACGAATACCCATTTACGGATTTGCCCGCCGCCGGGGGCGGGGTCTCGGCGGTCGACATCGATTCGAAAGGAAACTTGTGGGCTTTTCAGCGCAACGCTGTCGGAAAGCCGCAGTTGTTTAAGTTCAACCCGGATCACAAGCTAATCCTGTCCGTCGGCGATGACGTCATCGGCCACAACTACAAGGCGCACGGCATCAAAATTGACGCAGAGGACAATGTCTGGATCTGCGACGCGAATGGCTCCACCATCAAGAAAGTAAGTCCCGAGGGGAAACTCCTCATGACTCTCGGTGTGAGGGGCGAAAGGGGGGACTGGATCGAGGACAAAGGGCAGAGGCTTCTCTGGCAGCCGGTGCACCTCGACTTCGCTTCCAGCGGAGATATCTATATCTTTGAGGGTCATGGGAACGAGAGCCCCAATGACGTCGGTTTCTCTCCAACCAACAACATAGGCGCCGGGCGCGTCATCCACCTCGATAGGAATGGCAAATTCATCAATCAGTGGTACGGCAACAGTCGAGGACCAGGAAAATTCGCACAGACCCATGGTTCAGCCGTGGATCCCAAAAACGGCGACGTTTATATCGGCGACCGCGAGGAATACCGCGTTGTCGTCTATGACGCGAACGGCAAGTTCATCAAGACAATCCAAATGAGAAACCTCGTTTGCGCCATCGCTTTTGACCAGCAAGGCCAGCTGTGGATGGCGTCCGGCCAGGATGGCCAGTTCTTGAAATTAGACCGGGATGGCAATGTACTCGGTGCCGTAGGTAACGGAAGGGGTAGAGGCCCCGGCCAGTTTATCGAAGCCAGCTACTTCGCCTTCGATTCGCAAGGCAACCTATACGCAGGCGACACGAGTGTCGGTAGGATCACCAAATTTGTCGCGCCCAAGTAGGCGGGAGGAGCAGAAGGCCACTAGGAAAGATCTCCGCCCGCGCCACGTTTCTGTTCTCCGCATGGGTAGGACGGCTCTAGGTCCCAGCCGACGCCCGGAGCATCGGGCGGCAGCGTGTAGATTACCTTCGGGGCCGCGCTTGCTAGTGGTCGGCGATGCCGCCGTCGGAGAACCTCAACTGCTGTCGCGGGACCGGCACGTAGGAGTGGCGTGAGGCGATATCTTCCTTGAAGTCGCCCCCCAGCCCCGGCTTGTCGGGCGCTTAGTCATCCCGAGTAGCTTCCTACAAGTCCGCGTGTAGGAAATGACCCCTGAAACAGCTCCTTCTAGCCCTCTAGATCCACCCGAAATGGGTCATTTCCTCGAATTCCCACTCGCGGAAGCCTCTGTCCGTCGCCGCCCTATCGCGAAAGCTGAATCAGCGCTGAACCCGACATGCGATGCACATTCGAGCCGGAAACAGGCTCCGCTCCGAGTTTGCGGCAGAAGCTCAACGCCGGTTCGTTCCAGTCGAGTACGGACCATTCGAGACGCCCACAGCCACGTTCAACCGCGATAGAAGCGACCTCCGACAACAAAGCTCGGCCGATCCCGCGACCTCGATGGGTCGGCTTGACGTATAGATCTTCGAGGTATAGTCCTGGCTTGCCAAGAAACGTGGAAAACGTGTCGAAGAAAACCGCATAGGACACGATCTCGTCTGACCACAGGCCGACGAGAGCTTTCGCTACGCGACGGGAGCCGAATAACGACTCGAGCAGGGAATTCTCTGTCGCGACGACCTCGTGAGCGAGGCTCTCGTAGTCGGCAAGCTCTCGAATGAGCTGGAGGATGAGTGGCACGTCCTCGACTCCTGATGGGCGGATCGTCAGTTCGGTCAAGGAACCTCCAGGGTCTCGATAGACGATACAAGGTTACAGCGTCCCAAGTTACTTCCTACAAGTCCGGTGGTCTCAAGCGGTCGACGCAACACCCGGCGCGAAGGGAGAGCGTGAAGCGTAAGCCAAAGAAAGCAAAGGCGAAGCGGCGAGGACGCTCCGCTCTCATCTGCATGTCATTGCAGTACAACGAGTTACGCAATTGCGATTAATGGCTTCCGCTTGTAGGCAAGCCCCTTGCCGCTCTCATCGCTAGGACATTTCTGTTGAACGACTTAGCCCTAGTGTTGCGTTGACCGGTTGAGCCGGCACCGCATGTAGGCAGTGACCCCTGAAGAGGGCCGGTTGTCCCTCTGGAGACGGCCAGAGTTCTAAGAGCATCGCCTCTCCTGCATAACCGGCGATCGATCTCGGCGCAGCGCGCAGCGAGGCGGGTGCAAAACCAGTCACGGAGACCTGCAAGATGGGTCAATGTCAACCCTCCGCCTCAGGCCCAATAGCGGTTACCCTGCTCGACGAGCACGACTACCAGTCTGTACAGCAGGGCAACAGAGCAGAGGACGATGCCGTAAGCTACTTTGAATCAGATGCTTAGAAATCACTCTTGGCGCGGCTTGCGTCTGTGTCCGTCGGGTGTCCGTAAATGCGATGGTCCAGAGGGGCATACGAGGTGCAGGATAACCAGTGGCCCTCCGTCGATCAATAGAGGCTGGTAGGAGGAGAATAACCGGTACCAGTCGCGAACTCTAATCTTCCCGGTTGGTCCTTTTGGCGAAGATGTGAAACGGTGCCGCCAGGCGCACCCCGGTTTCTGCGGCCTTCGGTCTGATGGGGATTCCGCCCATCTCAAGCCAAGTTTTGGAGGGCGCAGGCTAGAATGCTCGACTGATCGACCGGCAACAGCCTCGGGGGCATTCTCCAGTTCAGAGTCACTCATCTAGCTTTAGAGTTGAGCAGCTCGGACCGACCGCTTCGCGGGCCAACTCGATCAGGTGCTCGTGGTGCGTCAGGAAGAGGACTTGCGTGCGGCAAGCCAGCTCGGCCAGCACTCGCAGGCCAGCTTTGGCGCGATTGTTGTCCCAGTTCACGAACAGGTCGTCAGCCAGGAACGGCAGCGGCTCACCCTTGTCGAGGTGCAACTCCATAGCCGCTATTCGTAGCGCCAGATAGAGTTGATCGAGCGTACCGTTGCTCATGGCATCCACGCCGACGTCTTCCCCTGATCGCCGAGCCACGATAACTGTCTTGTCGCCCGCGTCCTCGACCATCAGCCGCTCGAATGAGCCCAGCGTCAGTTCGGCGAACAAAGTGCTAGCCCGTTGCAGCAACGGCGTCTGGCGGCGCTCGCGATAGCGGTGGATCGCCCAGCCCAGCAGCCGCGCACCAACGGTCGCCCGCACCCAACTCTCGGAGACGGCGATCATTTCGCTCAGAACCTCCTGGCGGCGAGCCTCGGCCTGGGCGGCGACGTCGCCAGCAGGGAATCGAGCGATAGCGTGCTCGGCGTCCTTTCTCTTTTCGACGGCCGACTGGAGCCGGTCCTGATTCTCGTTCAGCTCCGATTCGATCTCGGACAGCTCGGTCGCGATGTCGTTGTCCTCTTCGGCGTCGAGTTCGGCTTCCAATTCGGCCAGGTCGAGCGGAGAGCCGGCTTGCAACGCCTCGTCCGCCTTCTCCTCGATGAGCGCGTCCATTGCTCGTGCGCGGTCCGAGCGATCGATGGCGAGCTGCAAGACGTCGAGGTCGTTGGCACCCGCGTCCTGGAGCAGGGGACGCACGGACGCCTCGGCATCCGCCATTTGTTGCCGCACCTCGTTCACATCCGCGCGCTTAGTCTTCAGCTCTTTCGCAAGCCGGCCACGCTCCTTTTCTGCGGCCTGGGCCTGGTGTAGTCGGCGGTTAAACTCGGCGGCGATCTCATCGGCCGGTCGCTCGACCCATTCCGGCAGTAGCGTTTCGGCCAGGCTGCGCGCCTTGGTTGCGAAGCTATTCAGATCGGCCTCCATCTTGCCAATCCGGTTCCGCTTCTCTCGCAGATCACCCGATGCCCGTTCGAGATCGTCAAAGACATCGAGGGCCGCGACACCGGCTTCCGGCGAGGTTGTCGCAGGCAGTCCAAGGGAGAGTACGCGTTCTCGCCAGTCCTCTTGCCACGCCAGCCGCTCCTGTTCGGCTTTAGCTGCCGCCACCTCGGCATTCTCGCAGACGACCTTCATTTTGTCCGTCTGCTGTTGAATCTGACGTAGCTCGTTGAGCACATCTGATCGAGACTGCTGGATTGATTCCGTCCGTGCTAACCACGTTCCCAGGTCTTCGTTCCTGGCCGGGGCGGGTAGACCGGATTCCCGCACCCAAGCCTCACGCAGGGCGCTGATCACCTCTTCGACGCGACCGTCGAACGCCGTCAGCGCGGCCTCGGCGGCATCCACCGTAACTGCTTTCTCCAACGCGCGGTCACGGTCGCCAAGCCATTGCGCATAATCAGCCAAGAGAAACTCGGCATCGCCTAGCTTTTCCGCCGCACTTCGCCACCTGTCACGCAGCATAGCTGCCCGACCCTGCTCTTGGTCCTGGCTCGAATCCAGCGCGGCGGCCTCCTGCTCCAGGTGCTCAATTTCGTTCGTAAGGTTGGTCCAGCGGCCAGCAACTTCCGCTCCTTCGAAACGCCGGTCGGCGACAGAGTCGGCTTCCGCCACCGTGCCCTCATACTCTGCCGCCACATCGCTGACCACCACCACGCCGGATGTGATCCCACTCCAAATGCGGTCACGGTCTTGGCGCGCCGTGTTGACCTGGTCGCTGGTGACCGGTGCCCGGTCGCGAACCAACTGCGCCAACTCCAATCGTCGCGTCTCCAGCTTCTCGAGGGTTTCGCGGGTCCGCTCGGCGAGGCGGTCGAGGCTTGCGTCGCACGCACGCTGCTCCTCGATCCACTCGCGGGCCTGCCCGGCGGAGACGGGCGGCGGTAGGCGCAATTGCTGCTTCGACCCTTGCCATGGATGCAATGCCAACACCGCCCGCTGCCATTCGCCGCGATCCTTCGCCAGACTTTGATTGAGTTCGGATCGTCGCGCGGCGGCGTCGCGAAGATCCCGCGCCGACTCCAGCACCGCTTTCCACCCAGCCGAGACTGGATCGGCCTTCAGCCCCTTGGCCTTCGCCCTCAGTTCCCGCAGCTCGCTGTGACGTTCCTCCAGCCTCTCTCGCTGGCCGGCGGCACGCTCCTCTATCGCCCCCCGGCCTTCAAGCGAACCGCGTAGCTCGGCCCTCGCCATCCTCGAAGGCACGCGGCTTTCGAGCGCCGTATCAGCAGCCTCGCCCCAGCCGAGCTGCTGGGAAGCGCGGAGCATGGCCTTCTCGGCCGCGCGTGCTTCGGCTTGGCGTTTGACGATATCGCCGGGATGGCGGCTCAGCGAGATCCGTTCGTCGGTGAGGGCCTGGACTTCGGACGCTCGCTCGATCAGAGCCAGGTCGGGGCGGACTTCGCCAATCTCGCGCTCCAATCGCTCCACGTCGGGATCTAGCCGGTTCAGTCGATCTAAGGCCAGCTCTCGGTGGTCACGGATCTCGCGCACTGTCTCGGCAGCGGTCAGCGGAAGCAGGCGGACCTTGCCCATCGCCACGCGGTCCGCTTTAGCCTGGCGTCTCGCCCGCACGTGCGGCGCCACCCGGCGCACGCGTTCAAGCCGGGCGCGCCGACCGCCAAGCCGCCTGTGCTCGGCCTTGGCTGATTCATAGGCGGATTCGGCCTCCACGCGAGCCTGGTCGGCCGCCGCCCAGTCCTTGGCCTGGGCGGTCGCCTCCTTCTTCTCAGTGGTCGCCGCCTTCAGAGACTCCGCGTTCCTGTGGTATTCGACAGTTTTCCACTTGCGCGGCGTCCAGAGCTGGCTGCCTTCCTGTTCGAGTTCCTCGCGCAACGCGTGCAGTCCGCGCACGCCTGCCGCCGCGGCGAACAGTGCTTCGGCGGCGTCGTCCTTACCCTGCAGGATCTCGTCACCGCCCGCTCTCAACCTCTCGTGGCTCAGCGCGAACATTCGCTCAAAAAACGCGCGGTCGCTGCCGCCCAGCAGCGCGCCTAGTACTTCATCCTGTAACGGCTCGTCGGCGGCGTCCCACAGCGTCGCCTTATTGGCCTTGCGCCGTACTAGCTCCAGTGTCTGGCCGCGCCCCTCGACGATCGCGCCGACCCTCATCCGTTTGTAGGCGTGCAAGAAATTCAGCTTAGTCTGGCCTGGAATCCCATACAGGAAATCCACCACGGCCGACCTCAGTGTGGACTTGCCCGCTTCATTCGGCCCGTAGATCAGATGGAGATCCGACTGCTCAGCCGGAATCTCCACGGAAGCACCAGTAAACTTGCCGTAGGCAATCAGATCGAGGCGGCGAAATCTCATGGCGAACGGTACCGTGGGCGGCTATCAGCCCTCGGCCTCCTCCAGGCGCGCCAGGAGCGCGGGGGCGGCCTCAGCGATCAGGTCTTCCATGCGGTCATTGATGACGGCCGCCATCTCGTCCGACTGCCGGACCTCGGATTCCACACGCCCGGCGAAGTCGGCGAGTTCCTTGCGGAGTGCGGCGAGAAAGTCTTCGTCCGACCCAGCCTCAGCAAACAGCTCGCCGAGTTCCGCCAGCGCATCCGACCGCATCTGTCGGTCGGATGCGTCGAGCGCGGCCGTGGTTCGTACCTTAACCTTCTCAATCCAGACGGCTTCTTCACCGAGTGCGTTGGCCTGGGCCAGAATCTCAGGGCGTAACTGCGCCGCGCGCCCGGTCAACGCCCCGTGAACCGCCGTTCGCCCCATCAGCTCGACGCGGACAGCCGCGGGTAGATCCCCTGTCTCGCCGCGGATTAGGGCTTCCAGTTGTTCGCCCACCATGCCCACGGCCTCGTCAAAGCTCTCAGCCCCGGTGACGTCGGCTTCCAACCGATGCCACCGCAGCACGTCAGTCCAACGCGGCTCTACGCTGACGACTTCACCATCAGTGACTTCAACCAGCGTGACGCCACGGGGGCCGGTCTCGCGAACGTGACGGCCTTGCGGGTTGCCAGGAAAGACGATGTACGGTGTTTCAGAAACGACCCGGCGCTCATGAACATGGCCGAGAGCCCAATACTGGTAACCCTTAGCCTGTAGCTCCGCGGCTGAGCAGGGCGCGTACGTGGCATGCTCTTTACTGCCTTCCAATGAGGTGTGGAGCACGCCGATGTTGAACCAGCCTTCCACCGGCTCGGGATAGGAGGTGATCAGATTTTCCGTCGTGGCTCGCTCGCGAAACCCCCTCCCGTGGAGCGCCACCCGCAGCTTTTTGAGCCGAAACGTTTCTGCCTTGCGCGAGGAAAACTTGTGGGCGTTGTCGGGCAATCTCAGTCGCCGTGTCATCTCGTTCTCGGCGTCGTGGTTGCCGTCGAGCAGAAAGACGGGAATCCCGGCCTCTCGCAGACGGCCGACTTGCTTGGCAAAAAATAGGCCGGTGTTGTAGTCGTTCCAACTCCCGTCGTACAAGTCGCCCGCCAAGACCATGAAAGCGGCTTCTTCGTCGATCGCAAGGTTGACGACGTTGACGAAAGCCTCGCGCGTCGCGGCCCGCAACTGCTCGGCAGGAGCACCCTCATAGGCCGACAGGCCTACGAGCGGGCTGTCGAGGTGAATGTCGGCGGCATGGAGAAACTTGAAGGTCATCCGTCGGCCCCCGTCACGATGCCAGCGTTGTGCTCACTCCGCAATTCGCTGAGTTCAGAGATTGCCAACCAAGGCCTACGACGGTGCAACATCCGGTGGCAGTTGGAACACACCATGGCGACGTCTTCGATCTTGGTCTTGGATCCAGCGGTAAGCTCGCTCACCGGGACAACATGGTGAGCTTCTATGAAACCTTGGCCGATGGCGCCGTAAACCGACTCGAAGTCAAAGCCGCACGATTGGCAAAAGAGTCTGCCATGCTCGCGCCGAAACCTGTCCTTTGCGGCTTTGACGAGAGCCGTATTCCGTTCCCTAGTTCTATGGCGAAACAGTAGTTCTCGACCTTCAGGGAACTCTTCTTCTTCCTCCACAGGCAGTTCCGTCTGGACAGCCAAACGACGCAACGCATTGTAGGTACCGCGGTCGATGCCCGTCCAAGTGGTCATGCGATAGTTGCGGGAATCGAAGATTCGCTTAGGGATCAATGCCGACTGGGAAAGTGTGACAACGTTCTTGACTTGGACTTTCCAGAGCAATGAGGCAGCTTCGTGCCGAAGCGCTTCAACTGTCTCGATCGCACTTAGGCCAGCCCACTTTCGACCCAAGCTATTCTGGCCCTTCAGTTCCTGCAAGTGACGGGTCTTGGCGCTCAAAACGCTCTTCGCAATCGGCGAGCCGTCAGACGCAAACTCGGCGTCGACATATAGTCCCGCAAGCCTCCACTCACGACCGGAGTATTCGACGAGCGCAATCTGGAACTTCTCGTCGGCGTTCGATGGTGACGGCCCGCAGTAGGAGTAGCCGTATAGGTAGTCGCCTATCGCCAGATCGAGGTTGAAGTTCCAATCTTCATGGCCGAATCCATTCTCCTTCACGTAAGCGCCGAAGCCATCCCTCCCCAACCTGCCTGGAGAGGGCTTGGTCCAACCGTACGAATTACCTGCGATTCGTTGAACGATGTATGGCATGAATTCCCTCCGACATTTCGCTACACCACCGCAGTCCTCGGTTTCGACCTAGCCGTGCAAGTCATCCAAGAACTCTGACGCCGGGTTGACACCTGTCACGAGCAGGTGATCCCTGGCCCTCGTACACGCCACATAGAGCAATCGCCGCTCCGAATTGTAGACCTCTTCCAGGTCGGCTTCGTCGGCGACGGTTTCGATTCGCGATTGCAGCGGGATAACCTCGTCGTCGCAGGCTATTACAGCGACGGCACGGAACTCCAAGCCTTTGGCGAGGTGCATAGTGCTGACAGAGACGTACCCGCCAGTAGTCTCGACACGGTCATCGAGGACATTGCATTGCAGACCAGCACATTCAACCGCTTGCCTGGCTCGATCGATCTCGGCATCGGATCTCACAAAGACGCCGATCTCTCGCGGCTGCAGGCCTTCCGCAATGCGCGCCTTCAACCACTCACTCGCGAGGGTGCATTCGTCTTCCTGAGTGTCGAGCACTTTGACTTCGGGTGGCGAGCCATTAAAGGTCGAGATCGTGCCGCGCCGCTCCTCGACGTTGCCGTCAACATCAGCGAGTTCAGGGTCGAGTAGCAAGTCCGCCTGGCTACGGATCTGGTGCGATGTCCGGTAATTGATCCGAAGGACTGAAGATCGTCCTCGGATATCAACGCCCAGCGCCTTCCACGAGAAAGGCTGCTGGAAAATCCGTTGCCCCAAATCACCTGCGAAGAACAGGCTATTCGGCCGACCTCCGCCGAGCGCCGCCAGAAACCTCAGTTGCGCCACGCTGACGTCCTGCGCTTCGTCCACCACAGTGAATTCGTACGCGGGATGCTGACCTTCCTCTAGCTTGTCCGCCAGCTGGCCAAACAGATCCGAGTAGGTGACAAGACCGCGCTCTCGCAACCCGGTGCGCACGTCCTCGAAAATGCGCCACAGTAGCTCTCTGCGATTCTCGGGCAATCGCGTCTTACGACCAAGCCTCGCCACGTTACGATAGGCCTCCCACGTCGTCAACTGCCAGGCATCAACGACCTCTGCCCACTCAGTCGTGAGGAAGTTCATCGAGAATCGCGATTCTTCGACATTCGCAGCGGCCTCCGCCAACAGCTCACGAATAACCTCCGGCGATGCGATTTCTGCTGGACCGACGTTCAACTCATACAGATGCAGCGCCAGGGCATCGATCGAGAGAACGTCCAACCGCTCGCCCAGTCGTGGTTCGTTGCTAATTAGTCGATGCAGCTTCGTGCGCAGTGCGTTCGCCAGCGTCTCGGAGAACGTCGTCAGCAACACGCGCGCTTCTGGGTTGGCGCGAGCGAGGAACACCGCGCGGTGTAGCGCGACAATCGTCTTGCCCGTGCCAGCCGAACCAGCCACCCGCGCCGGACCGCCAAAGTCGCGCTCGACCAACTTGCGCTGGGCTGGGTGCAAGAAGATCGTCCACTTCTCCCAGGGATAGTCGAGCGCCCGTTCGAGTTCTTCGACGTTGGCCACTATGCGGAAGCGTCGCTGAGCATCGGGATGCTCGAATGGATCGACAGCCGCCGCGACGGGGCGAGCAACTTCCGGCGTCTTGCCGACGGCAAGATCTAGCAGTGCCTCGGCCGCCTCGCTCGGTAGATGGTCGGCCAACTCAAGCACGCTGTCTTCAGTTGCTTCCCGCACGTCGGCTAACCACTCAACGGGTACTCCATAGCGCAGTAAATCCTCTTCAGCGATCTGGGCAAAGAGTTTCGGCTTCGGTGGTGCCGGACGCTTCTCTTCGACATACACGGGAATCGTAATCTCTCGGACCGTCTCCCGGATCTCCACCAACTGCGCCGCACCCGTCTTTGGATGCGTTTCGATCTTGCGCCGCTCAGCCCAGTGATAAGCCTGATCGTGGTGGGCGACGTAGCACAGCAGCAGGCTGCTCTCCGATCGATGAACGATCAATCGCACATCACGGTTGACACGGACTGAGCCGAATCTCTTGTCTTTCGATTTGTCGAGTTTGTGGAACTGCAGTCCAGGGTTCGCCGGGTTGACCTGCAAGTCGAACGCGGTCGTCTTCACAGCCTTCTGCTCGTCGCCCGTGAGCTTGGCGAGGCTATCGTTGAAGGTGTCCGCGATTCGGAATTCCATTACTCGACTCGGAACACCTTCATCGCTTCATCGCCCAGGTGGTTGATGACTTTGACGGCGATGCGGCCCGTCTCCGGCTTATCGAAGGGGCGGGAGACGGCGCTGTGCAGGGTCTCCCAGGCCTCTTCGTTGATCTCGGCCTTCAACGTGGTCTTCAGCGCTTTGTACGGATCGTTGGCGCCCAAGAAGTAGGCGTGTCTCACGAAGAAGCTCTCTTCGTTGTAGTCGATATCGATGAACCAGCAAGCGATGCCATCGGGGCCGTCGCTGCGAACCTCGCCGGTGCTCGGATCGAAGACATCGACACCTTTTACCTCGACTTTGATCTGGCCGTCGCCGAAATCGCTGATCTCGATGTCGGGCTCGCCGAAGATCACGAAGAGGTTGCCCTTGCCGGTGTTCTTCAGGTCCTCGGCCATATGCAGATCGGCGTTCATGCGCGCCTTGAGGATGGGGATGCGCCCAAGCTTGTCGAAGTCTGCTGAGTGCGCGTCGTAGCTGAAGGCGCAGGCGACTAACACGTCGAAGCCACCGTCGCCTGCCTCGCGGGCTGCCGAGACAAGGTTGGGCCGTGAGACCGTACCAAACTCGGGACCGATGAAAATCGCTGCTCGCTTTTCGGTCCGGTCCTTGCCCTCCAGGTAGCGGCCTTCCGCGCAGACGTAGTAACCCGGCCAAGGAGCGATCGACGAGAAGTCGATCTTGTCTTCCTTGTGCGCCTGCTGCACTCCTGCTGTCTTCAAGTTCTCCAGGATCATCTGGGCGAAGTCTGCTGCTTTATCAGGGTGGCCTGCCGCTTCGCGGGGGTCGACCAACTCATCGTCAGCATCGACGGCGAGTGTGCGGTGCGGCGACAAACTCTCTACTGTAAACGGTCCCGCGACGCGCACCTTCTTGCTGTCAACACTAGGCTTGTCATAGAGGTACTCAAACTCTGCTTTCTTAGAGATCGATGCGTCGATCTCTGTCTGACGTGCTATGCGCTGCCCCCACCATTCGGCGTGGAGGTCCTTGGCATCTCTTGACCAGTCATCTTCCACGCCACGCGGGACTTCCCACTCTTCCCAAGCCTTGCCGAGCGCCTTGTTCAGATTGATGAGACGCGGTTCGAGGTCGTTCTGATACCTTTCCCAGATGACGTCGACCTCCGTATTATTCGCAATAGACTTTAAGGTGATATGGGGTACGCGTTCGTATACGAAACCTTGGCGGATGTCGCCGTGTGTGTGTCCATCTAGAGGGGGGACTGAGGCCAGTTCTGAACGACCGGTCTGATAGGTAACACTCTAAACCGGACGGATGGGTAACAGTATAGGCGGTGGTCAGTGGCCCCCGCGGGGGCCACTGACTGCCGAGCCGAGCGGCCACAGTACGCGGTTGGCGGCGTCGAACAAGGCGAGTTCCACCGGACCGAACCAGATCTGCCAAATGGCTTCGTCCACTTCGACTAGCCCGACCAACTCGCGAGCCAACGCTTCACTCAGGAAGTACTTCTCGCCGAGGAACTTGATGCGTCCGTCGTGGCGCACTCGTCGGCGCTCCCAGTGCCCCGGGTAATCCAGATCAGCAAGCTCGCTGGGATAGGCGCGTGTTGCTGGTGCATAGAACGCCGCCGGGGGCCGCTGTCTCAACGCTTCATGCGGACGTTCTTGGTTGTATTCATGACGAAAGAGGTCGAAGCGGCGCTGCTGTCGGCGACGATCGCCAGCCGGAGGTCTCACTGTCTCGGCTTTGAGCGTGCGGTGTAGCCGCTCGTGGCGACCGTTCTGCTGCGGCTTGCCCGGCTCGATGCGCTCCACCGCAATGCCCAGCTTCAGCCACCAGACGTTCAACCGGCTCAAGCGTCCGGTGCCGATGGAGGCGAACGGCGAACCGTTGTCTGAGCGTATCCTTCGTGGCAGCCCGCGCTCCAGAAACAACCGCTCCAAGCCTCGGCGGGCCTCGGCGTAGGATGTGCCCACGTGTGCGGTGCAGTTGAGCAGGAAACGACTATATCCGTCGACGACCGTTAGCGGATAACACAGCACGCCGTCGCCGGTGCGAAACTGCCCCTTGTAGTCGATCGTCCAGAGGTCGTTGGGCGCTTCGGGTTCGCGCAACGGACTGGGTGCCGCTTCGGCCAGTCGCCGCATCCGCTTGCGCCCGCGAACGAGTCCGGCTCGCTTCAGCGCGTCGCCGATCGTCGACGCCGCTGGCCAGCTTGTCTGTGACTCTTTCGACTCCAGCCAGGCCCTGAGCTTCTTCGGCCCCCAACTCGGATGCTGCCGACGCGCTTCTATCACTCGTCGCTCGACCGACTCGGGTATCCGACCGGGCTGACGGTGTGCCGCGTGCGAGCGGTCTTCCAGCTCTGGCCAACCGCCTTGACGGAAGCGTTCTAACCACTTGTATCCGGTCCTGCGGCTGATCCCGTAGAGTCGACACAGCGCCGCCACGTTCGTCGCCGCCCCCGCTCGCAGCCAGTCTTCAATGAATCTCTTGCGTTCTTCCATCGGATAGGTCTCCTTCCATGGCATCTCGCCATGGTGTTACCTATCCGCCCGGTCTAACCTGTTACCCTTCCGCCCGGTCTGTACAGTTCCGCTTCCTTCTGTCGACCTTCCACACTGTCAGCCAGGAGATAGTACGCGTATCGAGCACCCATGAGGCGCGCGCGGGACAGAGTTAAGGCCACGCGCGAGGTATCGATAGTGATCCAACGCCGCCCCCACTGTTCCGCCAGATAGGCCGTGGTACCCGAGCCGCACGTCGGGTCGAGAACTAGGTCTCCAGGGTCCGTCGACATCTGCAAGCACCTTTCGACCGCTTTCGCGACCGTTTGAACTACGTAGGTTCGCTCGGCCGTCTGAGAACCACTTCCTGTGTCTGTCCAAATATTGGTGAGCGGGGAAGCCGGAGTGTCATAGAAGACGCGCTTGTATCGCGCAGTTCCGTTCACATCACAGATGCGATTGGCCCGACCAAGCCTTCGGAGCCCGTCTAGGGACGTAGACCAATACCGCCGCTTCGGCGTGAACTTGCGACTCTCCCACTTGAACACTTCTTGGGTGTACTCATGAGACGAAGTCAGATCACCAAGCCCGAATAGGCGACCGAGGCGTTCCGCAGAACTAGCGTTGTCCTTTTCCGTCTTAGTCAATCGTCGCCAAGAAAACAAATTCTCTTCTACGCAACCGTACGAGTCTTCGGTCACATCGCCGTACGTCTTGGCTTTTAGTGGTTTCCGAAATTTGCACGCGTCTCTATTTTTTGCATATGCCAGGATGCTGTCAAATACCGACGGTAAGAACTCAGAGGTGCGATTACTCGTCGTTCGGAACTTAATGTCTGCGACTTGATTGCTCTCTCCGAATATCTCGTCCATCAAGCACCGTACTCTATGAACGTTTTCATCGCCGATCTGGACAAAGACACATCCAGAGTCGGCCAGAAGGTCCCGAGCCGCACTCAATCGATCTCGGAGGTAAGTCAAGTAGGAGTGTATTCCGTCGCGCCAGGTATCCCGGAACGCCTTAACCTGCTCGGGCTCGCGAGTAATGTGCTCACTCTTGCCGTCTTTCACATCTCGGCTAGTCGTTGACCACTGGAAGTTTGAATTGAACTTGATCCCATACGGCGGATCGATGTAAATGCACTGCACTTGCCCCCGCAACCCCTCCCGTTCCGCCAGCGACGCCATCACCTGCACGCTGTCACCCAAGATCATGCGATTGGTCCAGTTCGCGTCGTGCTGATAGAACTCCGTCTTAGCATTGCCCTCGGGTACTCCGTTAAAGTCGCCGAATAGGTCGAACTGTACCTCCTGTGCTTTGTACAGACCGGGCGGAAGGGTAACAGGTTAGACCGGGCGGATAGGTAACACCATGGCGAGATGCCATGGAAGGAGACCTATCCGATGGAAGAACGCAAGAGATTCATTGAAGACTGGCTGCGAGCGGGGGCGGCGACGAACGTGGCGGCGCTGTGTCGACTCTACGGGATCAGCCGCAGGACCGGATACAAGTGGTTAGAACGCTTCCGTCAAGGCGGTTGGCCAGAGCTGGAAGACCGCTCGCACGCGGCACACCGTCAGCCCGGTCGGATACCCGAGTCGGTCGAGCGACGAGTGATAGAAGCGCGTCGGCAGCATCCGAGTTGGGGGCCGAAGAAGCTCAGGGCCTGGCTGGAGTCGAAAGAGTCACAGACAAGCTGGCCAGCGGCGTCGACGATCGGCGACGCGCTGAAGCGAGCCGGACTCGTTCGCGGGCGCAAGCGGATGCGGCGACTGGCCGAAGCGGCACCCAGTCCGTTGCGCGAACCCGAAGCGCCCAACGACCTCTGGACGATCGACTACAAGGGGCAGTTTCGCACCGGCGACGGCGTGCTGTGTTATCCGCTAACGGTCGTCGACGGATATAGTCGTTTCCTGCTCAACTGCACCGCACACGTGGGCACATCCTACGCCGAGGCCCGCCGAGGCTTGGAGCGGTTGTTTCTGGAGCGCGGGCTGCCACGAAGGATACGCTCAGACAACGGTTCGCCGTTCGCCTCCATCGGCACCGGACGCTTGAGCCGGTTGAACGTCTGGTGGCTGAAGCTGGGCATTGCGGTGGAGCGCATCGAGCCGGGCAAGCCGCAGCAGAACGGTCGCCACGAGCGGCTACACCGCACGCTCAAAGCCGAGACAGTGAGACCTCCGGCTGGCGATCGTCGCCGACAGCAGCGCCGCTTCGACCTCTTTCGTCATGAATACAACCAAGAACGTCCGCATGAAGCGTTGAGACAGCGGCCCCCGGCGGCGTTCTATGCACCAGCAACACGCGCCTATCCCAGCGAGCTTGCTGATCTGGATTACCCGGGGCACTGGGAGCGCCGACGAGTGCGCCACGACGGACGCATCAAGTTCCTCGGCGAGAAGTACTTCCTGAGTGAAGCGTTGGCTCGCGAGTTGGTCGGGCTAGTCGAAGTGGACGAAGCCATTTGGCAGATCTGGTTCGGTCCGGTGGAACTCGCCTTGTTCGACGCCGCCAACCGCGTACTGTGGCCGCTCGGCTCGGCAGTCAGTGGCCCCCGCGGGGGCCACTGACCACCGCCTATACTGTTACCCATCCGTCCGGTTTAGAGTGTTACCTATCAGACCGGTCGTTCACTTCCTCGGCCTTTTCGGTCCGCTTCATCAAGTCGTCAACTAGGACCTTCGGATGAACCTTCTCTTGGATGTACAGCGGCGGGGCTTGGACGACGAGGTCGGACCAATCCTGCTCGTCCTTTCCCCGCCAAACGAGCTGCGGATCGAGGTCTCGATTGCGCCGCTCGTACGCAACCCGCAACGCGTTCTGCGTTTCCTCCCGAACCAGCGACTGAAACTCCGCCGTCGGAATGTTCTTGCGAGAAGCCTCTTCGTGACGGATCGTCTCGACGGTTTTCTTTGCGGTCTTTCTAGTCTTGCGTGCCATCGTTGCGTCCTTCAGTCAACCAGCGGGGCCGCCGCTTCCAGTAGCTCGTCGAATTCACTCTCAACCTTTTCCTCGAAGTCGGCCTCCATCTCGTAGACGTCGGTCAACTCCGCGAAAGCCCAGCGACCAAAGCGTCCATCATTGTTGACGCCGGGAACCCAGTAGGTCTCCATCGTGGTTTTCTTGTCCTTGGCATCTTCCCGTCGATAGCCCTTGATCTCAACGACCAGATGCAGCAGGTCGTCATCACCGTGTCCGTCATCGACCAAGACGATGAAGTCGGGTATGTAGGTACGTGTCTCCGAGCCCATACGATAGGGAACTTCCAGTCCGAGGTTTTGGTTCTTAACGTAGGCTCTGACTCGTGGGTGCGACTCAACCACACGGCAGAACTCGCTTTCCCATCCGCTGTCGAGAATCACCCAGTTGACGTGACTGTAGCGAGAGTCGGTTTCCCAGCGATCAGTCTTCGATGTGGTGAAGCGGACATGCGATGTTGATCCGACAGGATTGTACGGGTCGAGGACGACCTTGACAGGACTTTCGCCAACCATTTCTTTGACGATTGCCACCGTGATGCGATCACAGGCCAAATCGGCGAGTTCTTGATACATCAGGGCTGCCGGATGGACATCTCCTTTGCAGACCAGGCAGCTATCGAGCCACTGTTTGGCGATACGCTTGAGTTGCCCAAAGAGATGCATTTTGGGCTCGCCGTCTTTGTCCCGCCAGTTTCTGAGGACGAGTCGACTCGTGAGGTTGTAGACGATAGTCGATGGGCGCATGTCGCGAGTGTGCTCTAAGTCGAGGTCGGCCTCTTCGCCGATGATGCCTGAGTTCTTCGTCTTAGAAGCACCCACGAGGTCAGGCGTCAGCTCAAGCACGTGATCGTCATTGAAAGTCGCCGTGAGCCTCTCTTCTGGCAGATCGACGCGGTAACCAGCGACCCGAGGGAATCTGATCTCCAGAGCATCGCGTTCGGGCCGAACGGCTCGCACGTCAATCGTCTCTCTCGGTATCTGGGGCTTGGCGACCACAGGCTCGGCGTTGAAGTCGAAGGGAATCCCGAGAACGTCGGCGTATTCGACGTTGAAGAGTCCCTCGTCGTTGAGGTCGTAAGACTGACGACGTAGCGCGCGTCCGATGACCTGCTCGCAGAGCAACTGCGTGCCGAAGGCACGAACGCCGAGGACGTGCGTGACGGTATTGGCGTCCCAACCTTCAGTCAGCATCGAGACCGAGACGACACAGCGGATTGACTCGCCCAGACGATCGGGCTTGCCGACGGTGTTCATCACCTCGCGGAGCAACTGCTGATCGCTGAGATTCTCGGCTTCTTGACGGTTGCCCGTGCGTTCGATGATCTCGCGACGAAAGCGCTCGATCTCATCCGATGCCATTGCACGGAAGTTCTTGTCGAGAGCGTCGCCGGATTCGAGCTGCTCGCTATCGATCAAGAGCGTATGCGGACGTCCACGCTGGTTGCCGTGTTCATCGTAGTTGCGGAAGAGCGCCAGGCGGCCTTTCTCCAACCTGACCTCACCATCAGCACTCGTGCGCTCGAATCCCGAAATATAGTCGTAGACGATCTTAGACGTCGACGTGTTGTTGCAGACAACGATGAAGCAGGGAGGCACGCGAACGCCAGCCTCGGCCCACAAGTTGTACGTCTTCTCATAGTGACCGTAGAGGACGGTGAGAGCAGTTTCGAGCCTCGCGGGAATGCTGAGCGGGTCGAGTTCCTTGGCCTTGCCGCGGCCCTTCTTGGGCATGTCCGCACGGATGTGATCCCAGAGGTTACGGAACATCGGCACTTCATCGCCTGGAATGTTGTCCGCAACGGGAACGCGGGGCAACTTGACGATGCCGCACTCGATGGCGTCCATCAGCGAGAAGTCGCTCATCGTCCAGGGGAAGAGCGTTCCTTCGGCATAGCCCGAACCGCTGAGGAAGAATGGTGTCGCCGAGAGGTCGAAGACGCGGTTGAGGCCAAGCTTGCGCCCAACGACCTCAAGTCCAGAAATCCATAGGCGGGCGGCCTCTTTGTTCTTCTCAGCCTCCTTCTTCTCGTCGCCTTTCAGCGCGATCTCGTCAGCCTCGCTCTGCTTTTCTCGGTAGCAGTGGTGGGCCTCGTCGTTGATCGCCAGGACGTTCTTGATACCCATCAACTCGGGCATCACCCGCTGCAGCATCTGGCCTTCGGTCTCTAGGGTGTCTAGCGGCTTGCCTGTGCGGCCTTCGATTAGTGCACGGGTACCCTTTGCTACCTGCTCCCGTTCGCGCAGCTTGAAGGCGTGGTAGTTGGTGATGACGATCTTGGCTGTGTCCAGATCCCCGAGCATGTCGTTAGGGACGATCTCGCGGCTACGGTAATAGCTGTAAGGATCGTTGGGCCGCAGGACGCGCAGACGGTCCTTGATCGTGAGACCCGGCGCGACAATTAGGAATCCCGTCGTGAATTTCTTGCTGTTCTGGTGCCGAACGGCGTTGATCGTCTGCCACGCGATCAGCATCGCCATGACGGTCGTCTTGCCAGCGCCGGTTGCCAGCTTGAGAGCTAGTCGGTCGAGTCCAGGGTTGGCCTCGGTGTTAGCGTGCCGAACGGCGTTGATCGTCTGCCACGCGATCAGCATCGCCATGACGGTCGTCTTGCCAGCGCCGGTTGCCAGCTTGAGAGCTAGTCGGTCGAGTCCAGGGTTGGCCTCGGTGTTAGCGTTCTTGAGGTGCTCCAGAAATCGCTTGCCGATCTTCCTCTGCGGGGCAACCTCTGTCAGCCAGATCGCCGTCTCAACGGCCTCCACCTGACAGAAGAACGGTCGGATATCGTTGAATCTATGATGCCGCCAATGCTTGAGGAGTCGAGCGGTCTGCGGCGTCACCTGCCAGTCGGGGCTCGGCAGACTGCGCCAAAGCTCGACCTCCCGGCGGACGTCATTGATGAGGGCTGTCAGCTCATACTGCCGGTTCTCGTCAGAAAGCCCCTTGCCCTCGTCGAAGACAATGTCCTTCTGCTCGCCACGTTTGCGCCTACGAGGCTTCGGTATCGGCGTGATGAACTCAGCCGGACGACGAGACGAGAGGGTCTTCTGCGTCGGCTGACCCTGATCGTCAAGCTCCCAATGCTGAGACGGCCGTTCGTACGGCGAGTTCAGTATCGGCTTCTCGAAGAACGGATTTTCCATTGAGACCAGCGAGCGGCGGTTCGTGGCCAGACCAGGCAGCCACTGAGCGTCTAATGTCGCGTGTTGTCACCGTGCGGCGCAACTGGGTGATGTACTAATTCGCCCAAATCCAGGAAAGTTGACGTAATTGTTCAGCAGCCGTCCGAAAATACGTCGCCACGTCGCATCAGCGGCCGTATATGGACCATGTCTTCCGGCTCCTAAAGAAGGCGTCGTCATTGTAGAAGATGCCGAACGTCTCGGCCAGATTTGGAACGATCGGCGTCTCCAGGAACCTACCTTCACGTCCGAGTTCGATCAAAAGGGTGCCTAGGAACCTAGCGATCTGCAGCACGTACATTCGGGTCCAACGAGCTGCAACCTTGGTCTCAGCAGCGCGCAGAGAGGCCGCATAGCCCGAGTCCAACGTCTCCCCAGTCTCTGCGAAGAAGGTCACACGCACTCCCCCTTCTTCAAAAAGCCGTTGGATCAGATCCGCTTCCCGTTCGTCGCTCCGTCTCTGGGAATCACGGTAGTGCGCAGCGAGGACGGGTAACACGACCAATTTCCACCAGGAGGCGACGGGGTCGTCGCGGCGTTCCGCTCCACCGTGGCCTATCGCGACGCCTAGGTTGTAATAACGCGTCAGATTGTTGGCGAAGTCCGACAGCACCGCGATGATGCTGTCGTGTATGTTCGAGCGCGGAAGCCTATCGGCGTTTTGGATAAGGTTCGGAGGCAGACCGATTGCCTCCCTTCGCAGGTGCTTGCGCTCCGCAATTTCATCAGTCTTGTTCAAGAGCTTCCGAAGATCGTGTCCATACGTTCTTAACTCCTTTGCTGAGATGGTGAACGTACCGTCATGGTCGATCGCGTCGTCGATTAATATGGCAAGCTTGCTTGCCCTCTCAAACCCGGTCGTGAGTGCGAAGAAGGCTTGGCTGTAATACCCGCTATGGGCATAGTTGGCCTTAGATAAGGCCGTAGCACCGATGGCCATTTGCTCTGCCGCGATCTGTGACTCCCGAGCTACAGCGTGAAAGACATCGTTCATAGTCCGCTCTCCACAGCCCTATTCTGATAGATGGAGGCCGATCGAGCGCGGAGAGATGCTTTCGGCCGACTCCACGATTACGGACACAGCACGGACACGTGCAGAATCGACTGAGCGACGTTTTCTGTAACTTATTGATTCCAATGGTGGGCACGTCCAGATTCGAACTGGGGACCTCCTGCGCGCGTAGCAACCTAACTGCGACGGCAATCCGCCGTAACCGCCTGCGACCCACACACGAACACCGTCTATGACGGGGACCCCTAAACTAGGGGTTTTCCGTCACGACCAAGGAGTTCGCATGGCTGGCTATTACAATCAGGAAGATCTGCCCCGTTTCGGCGAGATGGGCAAGAACGCCCCCGAACTCTGGGAGAAATTTCAGGCTTGGTACGGGGCAGTGTTCCAAGAAGGTGCGCTTTCAGAGCGCGAAAAGGCGCTGATCGCTCTGGCCGTCGCTCATGCTGTGCCGTGCCCCTACTGTATCGACGCCTATACCCAGGAGTGCCTCGAAAAGGGTTCCAACATGGACCAGATGACCGAAGCCGTCCACGTGGCGTCGGCGATTACCGGCGGCGCCGCGCTGGTTCACGGTTTGCAGATGCGCAACGTGGCCGACCAGTTGAGCATGTAGGAGTCAAATCCGCTTGACCCAAAGCCTCAATGGCCACGGCCACGAGCTAGCCACGCCCGCCGAGCAATTGCGCGTGCTCAACAATCCGACTGCGGCGCACAAGCCCTTCGATGACGCCCTCCAGGGGGCAGGCTTGCATCCGTTGCGCGCCGACGGCATCGAAATCTTCCAGATCAACGTCGGCAAGCTATGCAACCAGACGTGCAACCACTGTCATGTCGACGCCGGGCCGGACCGCCGCGAAATCATGACGCAGCAGACGGCCGAACTGGCCATCCGAGCCCTGCGGCAAACCACAGCTCACACCGTCGACATCACTGGCGGCGCTCCAGAACTCGCAGCCCCGTTCCGCTACCTCGTGGAGGAATCGAACAAACTCGGCAAGCACGTCGTGGATCGCTGCAATCTGACCGTGCTGCTGCTCCAGTCGCAGACTGACTTGGCCGATTTCCTGGCTCGCAACGAAGTCGAGGTCGTTGCCAGCCTGCCGTACTACCTGGCCGCCAAGACCGACGCGCAACGCGGCATCGGTATCTTCGACAAGTCGATCACGGCGCTGCGACTGCTGAATTCTCTCGGCTACGGTCGCGAAGGCTCGAACCTGAAGTTGAATCTGGTCTACAACCCGACGGGCGCATTCCTGCCCCCTTCCCAGGCAGGGCTTGAGCGCGACTTCAAACGCGAACTCGCGGACCGCTACGGCGTCGTCTTCAACTCGCTCTACACGATTACCAATATGCCGATCAGCCGCTTCCTTGAGTTCCTCATGCGCTCGGGGAACTACGATCGCTACATGACGCGCCTGATCAACGCCTTCAACCCCGCCGCCGCCGCGGGCGTGATGTGCCGCAACACGCTCTCGGTCGACTGGGAAGGCACGCTGTATGACTGCGACTTCAACCAGATGCTTGAGCTGCCCGTCTGCGACGGAGCCCCCACCCGCCTCGAAGACTTCGTCGCCGACGAGCTGACCCGCCGACGCATCGTCACCGGCCAGCACTGCTACGGCTGCACCGCCGGAGCGGGCTCGAGCTGCGGCGGTGCCACCGCCTGATGGGGTGCAGGTCAGGCCCCGTCAACTCCGCAAGTTGGTCACTTGGAGGGTGTCCACCAAGTACTTCTTGTGGCGATCCATGTCTGCCGTCACGGTTCCCTCTCCAGGCCGGGGCGCACTGAAGTCCATCGTCACCCAACGGTCGTAGCCTCGTTCCCGTAACACAGCGAAGAACGCTGGAAAATCTACGCCGCCGGTACCGAGACGCTTATATAGATTTGTTCGGTTGTGCTCCTCTTGACTCGGAGCCGGGCCCTTCCAGCCGTTGCCCGCGCTGTACTTCGGTTCGCAGTCCTTGAAATGAACGTGCGCGACTCGGTCGTAGTAGTCACGCAGGCACTTCACCGGATCGATGCCGCCCAGGCTTGCATGGCCAGTGTCGAGCGTTAAGAACACAAACCGGGGGTCAGTCAGATCCATGACACGGTCGAGTTCGACTTGGCGTTCAACGACAGTCCAGCAATGGGGATGGAACGCGAACTGAACCCCCGCCTCTCCGAGGGTTTGCTTGCCGACTTCGTTCAGATGTTTGGCAAGAATCTTTGCATTCTCGTTGCTCAAGTCATCGGCGGGGTTGCCGATCCGACGATTGAGATTGACCTTGAGGTGATTGCAGCCGAAGTGCGATATATAGCGGCTCCTGGCGACGTTGCTTTTGATGGTCTCGCCTATCCGGGCCGGGTCCGTGTACTGTCCGCCACTGCCGACGGTGCAGAGCTCGATGCCAGCCTCGTCCAACAAGTTCTTAAATGCCTCTGGTGGCTGATCTATGTACTGCGGCATGTCGTCTTGGAACGGTTCGATGCCGTGATAGCCATACGCTGCCGTCATCTTGATGCCGGTCTCTGGATGCGGAGGCGTCGGTCGAAACTGGTGTCCGCTCATCGCAAACCGCATCTTGTCGTTAGACACGGCTTGGGCGGCCACGGTCGCGACGAAACCTGTTGCGAGAAACTCACGTCGATTGAGCATGATTGAAAACCTCCATCGCTGACGAAGCCACCCTGCTACACCAATAGCCGCACAACGTGTCGCGGGCTAACATACGCGCGCTCATCGTAACGACTTGCGATCAGCTTGGCAACACATGCCGTCGTCGCCCCGGTCACGCCCGACCGACTCGTGCCATCCCTGACCCACTTGTGCGAAGGTATCTTCCAGCGAAACCACGATGCCAATACGCCTGCTTCTCACGATTCTCGTCTTGCTGCTTGCCCTGGGCTGCGCTAGAGAACAACAGCGTCCGCGACGTCTACCTAACATCGTCATCATCTATATCGATGACATGGGCTACGCCGACATCGGCCCGTTCGGTGCTGACTACCCGACCCCGAACCTCGATCAGATGGCGCGTGAAGGCCGCCTCTTCACCGACTTCGAAGTCAGCTCTCCGGTCTGCTCAGCCTCGCGTGCGGCATTACTGACCGGCGCGATTCACAAGCGCGTCGGCGTCAGCGGTGCATTCAACCCGCATGCCGAAATCGGACTCAATCCCGCCGAGACGACCCTCGCCGAATTGGTCCGCGAGCAAGGATACGCCACTGCCATCTACGGCAAATGGCATCTAGGGCACCACCCGAAATTCCTACCCACCAATCAGGGCTTCGACGAGTATTTTGGAATCCCTTACTCGAACGACATGTGGCCGCAGCACTCGCAGTATTACGAGGTCGACCCCGTCCGCGATGCCCGCAAGAAGACCTTCCCCAATCTTCCAATCTTTGAGAACACGACCGTCTTCAACCGGTCACTCACTGGAGAGGACCAAGCCCTTCTCACGCGCTGGTACACCGAGCGGGCCGTCGATTTCATCGACCGCAACGAAGACACACCGTTCTTCCTGTACGTACCGCACTCGATGGTCCACATCCCGCTCTTCGCGAGCGACGAATTCCTCGGCAAGAGCGGCGCGGGCCTCTACGGTGACGTCGTCATGGAACTCGATTGGTCCGTCGGCGAGATCCTTAACGCGCTCCGCCGCAACGGCATCGCCGAAGACACGCTCGTGGTCTTCACCTCAGACAACGGTCCCTGGCTCAGCTTCGGTAACCACGCTGGCTCGTCCGGCCCGTTCCGCGAGGGTAAAGGCACGACGTTCGAAGGCGGCCACCGCGTGCCGACGATCTTCTGGTGGCCGGGACAGATACCGGCAGGTACGACGACCGATATGTTGGCATCCACGATCGACATCCTGCCGACCGTCGCCGGTCTCGTCGGCGCGGACTTGCCTGAGAAAGTGATCGACGGCAAAGACATCCGACCGCTTCTCTTCGGTGAAGAATCCGCCGAGTCGCCCCACGACTACTTTCCCTACTACTATCAGCGTGGTTTGAAGGCGATCCGCACCGAGCGATGGAAGCTCGTCTTTCCCCACGTCTATCGCTCGCTATTAGAAACGCCTGGTGCCGACGGCGCCCAGGCGGGCTACGTACAGACCCCGACCGAACTCGCCCTCTACGATCTGAACCTAGATCCCGGCGAAACGACCGATGTACAAGAGCAACACCCAGACATCGTGGCTGAATTGGAAGCGGCAGCGGATCACTACCGTCAAGAACTCGGCGATCAACTCAGCGAAACCGAAGGTAGCGCCGTCCGCCCCGCCGGTCAGATGGCAGTAGGAGACGAACGCCTCGTCTGGTAGCGCTAGAGCCCACCGTATTGGTCGGCACCCAGCCCCGCCAGACCGCAATGTATACTGATCGCCGAGTTAGGAGAACCCTCATGAACGTCACGCTCACTCGCCGCAACCTCGCTCGTCTCGCTTTAGGAGGCGCCGCCCTATCCGCCGTCGGGACTTCCAAGGGCGCTGAACTGCCGCCCTGGGGACCCGGGATCAAGATCTCCCTGCAGATTCCACGGGACTTTGACGACGACGATTTAACCTTCGCCACGCAGATGGGCGTGGAGTATGTCTCGATGGGAACGCGCGGAGGCACCTATGAGACGTTCGCTGGGAACAAGAAGCGTGTGAATGACGCCGGTCTGAAGATCGGCAACATCGGCAACAGCAGCGTCCACAACATGCCGGAAGTGACGCTCGGGCTACCCGGTCGCGACGAAAAGATCGAAGAGTACAAGCAGTACCTCCGCGACCTCGGTCGAGCTGGAATCCACTACACCACTTACGCCCACATGGGTAACGGCATCTGGAGTTCTCCACGAGAGACGACACGCGGCAGCGCTTCCGCTAGGGCTTTCCACCAAGCGGACGCAAAGGGCTACTGGATCGGCGAGGTCTTCGAAGGTCCTCTCACTCATGGGCGAAAGTTCAGCCAAGAAGAGCTGTGGGAGAACTACGAATACTTCATCAAGCAGGTGGTTCCCGTCGCGGAGGAGGTGGGCGTACGCATCGGCATTCACCCGGACGATCCTCCGGTTCCAGAACTCGGCGGCGTTCCGCGCCATATGTTCGGCACTTTCGACGGATACGTCAAAGCCTTTGAGATCGCCGATAGTCCCAATGTCGGCGTCTGCCTCTGCTGTGGCACCTGGATGGAAGGCGGTGCGCACACCGGATTAAACGTGCTCGATGCGGTACGCGAATTCGCCAAGATGGACAAACTGTGGAAGATCCACTTCCGCAACGTGACCGGGCCAGTCCCCGATTTCGTGGAGACCTACGTGGACGACGGCTACACCGACATGAAGCAACTCATGCGCACGCTGGTAGACGTGGATTTCCGCGGCATTCTGATCGCGGACCACGTGCCGACGATGGTAGGCGATCGCAAGACGGGTTGGGCATTTAGCATCGGCTATATTCGGGCGCTCTACGACATGGCGAAGGAAGAGCGCGGAAGGGCATAGTATTACTTCAGCGTGGACCGGAACTCTTCGGCCCGCGTTTCCGAAACAATATTCTTAAGCCAGAGCGAGACGCATTCTCAATGGAGTCTTTGCCGAAACTCTCATCGATCTCGACGACGAGTCAAAGACGATACGCTACAGCATCGATGACGGTCCTGGACCGATGGCCACTACAGAGGTTGCCAGCTACGAGGGTCGCGCTCAAGTGTTCCCGATCACGGCCACGAACCAATCATTCGTTCTGTGGACTTCGGAGTATAAAGCGAATGACGAGGCTGCAGTGGGTGAGTTCTGCAACCTCATCTACCACGCCCTACTAGCCGCCCTGGCGACCCACTTCGCGGGCTAGCCTAGTGACCGGAAAGCACCGATTGGACGGCATGCCACACTCTGAGCGGCCCCTACCCTATTCGTGGTGCAGCGCTGTCGCTGGACTCACCGACGCCGCCCGCCGCGCCGGAACCCAGCACGCTAACGCCGCTACGCTCAACAAGAACACCGCCACCACGATAAGCATCGTGGGATCAGTCGACGACACACCAACTAGCAAGCTCTCCAATGCTTGACCTGCAAAATACGATAGTGGAAGTCCAATTACGATTCCGATCGCAACTCGCCACATCCCTTGACTCACGATCAGCTTTCGAATGTTCGCGCTATTGGCGCCGAGTGCCATCCGAATTCCAAACTCCGACATCCGACGTCCTACCGAATAAGAGACGAGTCCATAGATCCCCGCCACCGACATCGCTAGTGCCACAAGTCCAAATAGGGTAAAGATTGCGCCGAATAGCCGTTGGCTCCAACGACTCTGTGACAGACGCTCCTCCAACGTGTGAATGCCGAACACCGGCAAGTTCGCATCAAGGCTAGCTACTGTCTCACGAACAACTGGTGCAAGCGCTGCAGCGTCTCCGCCCGCTCGCAACATCAACCGTCGATACGCCCACGCATCCTGATTGAATGTCCGATATACAACAGGTTCCATTTCCCGATTCGGCGACGTGCGCATGTCAGAAACCACGCCCACGATCTCTGCCCATGCATTCTCGTCTTCGTCCTCATCCCAGCCGCGAATCCTCTTACCGATCGCGCTTTCATCTGGAAAGTACTTCTCGGCGAACCGCCGATTCACGACCACGACCTGCGGTGAGTCTGGGGTGTCCATCGAGCTAAAGTCACGACCTTGCACGATCGGGGCCTCGAACAGATCGAATAGCCCCGGGCTAACCATGATGTAGCGCTCTCTTGGACGCTGGTCGGGGACTTCCTCCACCGTGCCCTCAATCTCGATAGACGTGCCGCGTGCCCCCTGAGCCGGATCGTTCGACGAGCTCGCTGCTGCAATCACGCCGGGCAGGGCCCGCGCCGCCTCAAGCAGACGCTGGTGGAACGCGTACCGGTCAACCTCATCGTCGTACTGTGCCTCGGGCAGTTCGACTCCGACCGACAACACGCCGTCCGTACGTGCACCCAGTTCGACGTTGTAGACATTCCAAAAGCTCTGGATCATCAGGCCAGCGCCCACCAAGAGAATCATCGCCATCGCCACTTCACCCGCCACCATCGACGACGCGAAGAAGCGAACCTTCGAACCCGTGGTCTGCCCGCGGCCCTGCTTCAAGCTGTCGTTCACATCACGCTTCACTGCGTGCAAGGCCGGGGCCAATCCAAACAGCACGCCAGCGGTCAAGCAGATGACCATGAGGTACGCGAAAATCGACGCGTCAAACGTAAAGTCAATCCAGTAAGGTCGGATGTCAGCAGTTATTTGATCGAAGTAGCGGACGCCGACCCAAGAAAGAGCCAGCCCCAATCCGCCGCCAGCAAATGCCAACAGCAAACTTTCTACCAACAGCTGGCGAAAGATGCGCCACTTGCCAGCACCCAGCGCCGTCCGAATCGAGATCTCCTTCGCCCGATCGATAGCCCGAGCCAGTTGGATATTCGCCACATTTGCGCACGCGATCAGTAGCACAAACCCGACGGCACCAAGCATCGCCAAGAACACCGCTTCGATGTCGCCACCGTTGAAGTTCTCATTGAAGGTCAGCACCACTACTTCGACGTCCTCGTTGGTGGCCGGGTACTGCTGCTGCAACCGCTTGCCAATCAGGCTCATCTCGGTCTCAGCCTCTCCAGGAGTCGCGGTCGCAGCGAGACGGCCATAGACTCCCAGTCTTCGATCGTCGCGATCGTCATCACCGCTCTCGACCAGAGGGGTCCACAGGTCCTCATTCATCGGAAACTGGAAGTCCGGCGGCATCACGCCGATGATCGTCCGCTCCTCCTCATCGAGGCGGATAGTCTGACCGATCACGTCATCGTGACCTCCATAGCGCTCCTGCCAAAGGGAGTGGCCGAGAATCAGGACCGGGGTAGCCCCTGATTCGCCCTCTTCATCCGCGAAACCACGACCGAGGATCGGTTCGACACGCAATACGCGAAAACCATTCACGGTGATCTGGGCACCGTTGGCCCTCAACGGCGCCGCCTCGTCATCGGCTAGGTTCACCTGGCGCTGTTGGAAGGCAGCTAGACTCTCAAAGCTCCTCGTCTGATCGCGCCAGTCTAGAAAGTCCGGCAACGATGTCCTGAGGTCATCGTCGCGCTCGACATTGAACCCTTCCACATAGAGAATGCGTTCGCTGTCTTCATAAGGCAGTCCGCGAATCAAGACCGCGTTGACCAGAGTGACGACCGTCGTATTGACGCCGATTCCGGCTGCCAGCAAGGCGATCATCAACGCCGTCGTCCATGGCCGCTTCGTGAGAATCCGCGCGCCAAAGCGCAAGTCTTCAAATAGAGTCACAAGAAGAACCGTCCTTTCACTGAAACCGGTCACGACAGAGACCTACGCGTTGGCCTTCACGTTTGTTCCCCGATACTGCTCGCTAGACTCGTCCCAAGCACCATGACTCTCTCCAGACGCCAATTCGCGCTCGCAGCCGCAGCCGATTTCGCGACCACTCCATACGCCCAGGCCCAAGACGAAGCCCTCGCCGCAGGGGTGGCCAAACCCCATCACCAACGCTCTTGTCCTCCCGCTTTAGCCCCCACCCGAGCCCAAGCGTGAGCGCGAGGTCCAAGCCGCATCCCACCTCAACACTCGCACCCTGCGAAGGCAGGACAAGCCCATCGAGCCCTCCGCCAAGCACACAAGCCCGCGCTAGCGGTACAATCCCCGCATCATCATCATTGGCTCCAAAATCAGCCATTACCGCGTCGTCGCCAAACTCGGCGAGGGCGGCATGGGTGTCGTCTATAAGGCTGAGGACACCACCCTCGAACGCACCGTTGCGCTCAAGTTCCTCGCCCAACATCTACTCGACGACGAAGAAGCTAAAGAACGCTTCCTGCGCGAAGCCAAAGCCGCCGCTGCGCTCGACCATCCCAACATCTGCACGGTCTACGAGATCGCCGAGGCCGACGGCAAGACCTTCATCGCGATGGCTTACCTCGAAGGTGAGTCGCTCGAAGAGCACATCACCAAGGGACCACTCTCACTCAAAGACGCCCTCGACTTCGCCCGTCAGACCGCCGACGGACTGCAAGCCGCTCACAACAAGGGAGTCTTCCATCGCGATGTTAAACCCGCGAACATTATCGTCTCGCCCGAAGGCCGCGCCACCGTCATGGACTTCGGCCTGGCACGACTGACCGAAGCCTCTCGCCTCACCAAACTCGACACCGCCATGGGCACGGTCGCCTACATGTCGCCCGAGCAGGCCCAAGGCATGGAAGTCGACAGCCGCACCGATGTCTGGGCCCTAGGCTGCGTGCTCTATGAAATGGTCTCCGGCCAACGCCCATTCCAGGGCCAGTACGACCAAGCCCTGCTCTACGAGATCGTCCACCAAGAGCCAGCCGCACTAACCGGCCTACGCACCGGCGTACCGGTCGAGCTTGAGCTCATCGCTACCAAATGCCTCGCTAAGGACGCCGAGAATCGCTACCAGGCCGCCAAAGAAGTTGCCGTCGACCTCCGCACTCTCGCCGAGAAACTCAAGTCCGGTCGCTCGACGATTCTGCGAACCACGGATCTTGGCGCTGGCGTCCCCGCAACCATGACGGTGGCTCAGACGGTGAATCCTGCTGAGGCACTACCGCCAGACGTGGTGCCCGTCCCGCGCAGCCGCCAACGCATCGAACGACTTGTAGCGGTTGTCGCCACACTAGCCTTCCTCATTGTGACGGCGGTCCACTTCACCCAGGCTCCGCCTGACCAGCCCACGCGGCGCTTCTCGTTCGTCCCACCCGCCGACATCAACAACGACGACGAAACTGCCAGCCTGGCCCTATCTCCCAACGGTCGGCATATCGCTTACACCACCTCCGGCTCCTCGAGCGGGCTCTGGGTGCAGGATCTCGACCAAGACGAACCGCGCCAACTAGCCGGAACCGAAGGAGCGTATCTGCCGTTCTGGTCCCCCGACAGCGAGTTCATCGCATATGCCGCTGGCAAAGAACTGCGAAAGATCTCCGTGCGAGGCGGCGCCAGCGGGCTTATTTGCCCTCTGCCGAGCCCCACCTTCCGCGAAGGTACTTGGAGCCCGAACGGCGAATCAATCGTCTTCAGCTCCTACGTCAGCAGCGGAGGAATTTTATACAAGACGTCGTCGCAGGGCGGTTCATCCGAGGAGTTCATCACAGCCAGTGAGGTCGATCAGACAGCGACCTCCGTGGCACGACCCCGCTTCGTGCCGGGCGCAGCCGATCAAGTCCTCTTGTTCACGGTCCTCATGGACTCGGCCGTGGAGATGTACGTGCGGAACCTCGATACCGGCCGGACTGCGGCGCTGGGTCTCGGCGACCGGCCCGTCTACTCGACCGCGACCGGTCATCTGATCTATCAGTCGCAAAGGAACATCTACGATCTGTGGGCCCGCCCGTTCTCGCCCGAAACGCTCCAGTTCACCGGCTCCGCCTTCCCCCTGCGGCAGAACGCACGCCAGCCTTCGATCTCGGACGACGGCACGCTGGCGTATCTGGACGGAACCGCCAGGGGCGCTCAGACCCTCGTCTGGATCAGCCGCACCGGCGAGTTGTTGGAGGCCATCGGCCAGTCACAAGAAATGGCGCAGCCTGCCCTCTCGCCGGACGGTCAACGGGTCGCCGTAAGGTCTGGGGAGAGCGGGAACAACGACATCTGGATCCACGATCTGATCCGCTCCACCAAGACGCGGTTGACGTTTGATGATGTGACCGAGGCCAATCCGGCGTGGTCGCCATCGGGGCGGGAGATCGTCTACCGGCACGCAGGTTCGCCCAACCGTATCATGCGCCGGGCCGCTGACGGCACCGGTGAGGCCGTTGCGCTGGTTGAGTCAGAGGGCGGTCTGTTCTTCCCCGACTGGTCGCGCGACGGTCGCTATCTGGTCTACATCGAAGTCAACCCGGAGACGCGATACGATATCCGCTATGTCGAGTTAGGGACCGACGGCGACATCGGCGAGCCGGTCACGTTTCTCGGCTCGCCCGCCGACGAGTTATTCCCGAAGCTCTCGCCGGACGGTCGGTTTCTGGCTTATGAGTCCGACCAATCAGGCCGCAGCGAGATCTACGTGCGTCCGTTCCCCGACGGCGACGGCAAGTGGCAAGCCTCGGCAAATGGGGGTACGCTACCGCGTTGGCGCAGTGACGGCAGCGAGTTGTACTACGTCGAGGGTGGCACGCTGATGGCGGTCTCCGTCTCGAGCGAGTTAGGCTTCACGCCGGGGCAGCCACAACCACTGTTTGAGGCCCCTGGCCTAGCCCCAGTGCAAATCGACCTTGGGGGTTACGACGTCGCCGCCGATGGTCAACGTTTCTTGACGATTGCGCCCATCGAGGGGGACGAACCAGAGCCCCCAAGATCCGCATCGTCCAAAACTGGTACGAAGAGTTCCGCGATCGGGAGTAGTAACAACGTCCAGATTCGCTCGGTTGACCGCCCCGTCTGGAGTCACTTCCGACAAGTTCCGCCAACTCAACCAGCCTTGAGTCGGATCTGAAAAATGGGCTGACCCAGGACTCGGTGGCTACCGATCACCAGGGCCGGGCAGTGAGCGCGTGTGGTTGAAGGTGTACTCGCCGAGAAGACGCTCGCCGCCAACCTCATCGACCGTCACCAGCCGTGCGATGAACTTACGGGTAGGAGCGGCCTTCACGAAAGCGATCGACTCTTGATAGATCACGCTGCTCGCCTCGGGATGCACCGGAATGTCCCGCATTCGGAGCTGTTCAACGCCGTGCTCGTCACTCATGGTTAGGTCGAGGCGACCTACGTCGCTCAAGTTCGCCGCCAGCCGACCAATCAGAATGTCATCTTCCGACGTCACCGTACACTGGACGCGACTTAGGCCTAGTGTTGCGTTGACCGGTGCCTCCGGCAGGCGGGGCGTACTGGCGGACCTGCAAACCCTCCTCCTGCATGCGTTGAAGGTAGGTGTCGCTCGCGATCATGCGGAGAGATCCGGCACGAGCCAGGTCCCGCACTCCTTGGGCAAGCGCCATCACTTCACGCAGCCGCGTACCGCAACCGTCACAGGCGAACAGATGCTCCTCAACGGCCTCCTCTTCGGAATCTGACAGCGCGGCCAGCCAATAGTCGGCGAGCACTGCCTCGTCAATCGGATCGGTGCAGCTCGCTGGAGGATTCTCGTGTCCCATGCTCATGCCGCGACACCCATGCACTCCCGCAATTGGTGGATTGCCCGATGCCGAATCACTCGGACGTTGGCTGCCGAGAGGCCCAAGAAACTGGCGACATCAGCCCCCGTCTGCTCGTCATAAAAAGTCATGACAACCACCGTGCGTTCGCGCTCCCTGAGATTTTCCAAGCAGCGGGAAAGCTGTTCCTGGTCGAGGTACGGCACAGTGGGCTGAACCGGTTTCGCTAGATCCGCCCCAAACTGCGCCAGTAGCCGTTGTCTCCGGCTAGCGCTGCGCCTTTGATTGAGCACGGTCAGCCGACACGTTCCGAGCACAAAGGATGAGAGCTTCTCCGGCTCTCGCAGGCGACCTGCTCGTAGAGCTTCCAACGTCGTGATCAGCACTTGCTGAGTGAGGTCCTCGGCGGCATGCTCATCCCTCAAATGACGTAAACCATAGAGCCGAATCCGCGGAGCCATGCGCCGAAACAGCTCAGCCTCGGCATCACTGTCGCATCCTGATCCGATCTGTCGCACCAATTCGGCATCGTTCAGTTCGATTTGCATCAGCACATAGTTTATGTGTAACGGGGGAGTCTTTCGTTACACATCCAGGTATTCAGACGCGCACCGTTGCCAACGCGGTCCGTCCCCAGACATGGAGAACCAAACTTGAACGTAAACAAACAAACAGGCACTCGTATCGACGAAGTCGAAGCTGGAATCTATCGCATCTGTACGCCCCTGGACGTGATTCCCGGAGGATTCACCTTCAATTCCTACCTGGTGATTGACGACGAACCGTTGCTGTTCCACACCGGATGGCGCAAGATGTTCCCCAACACCTTGGAAGCCATTAACAAGGTGATGCCAGTCGAGAAACTGCGCTGGATTGGCGGGTCGCACTTCGAGGGCGACGAATTTGGAGCGTTGAACGACCTCTTGGAAGCGGCACCGAGAGCGACGCCGTTTGGCGCCGAAATCGGCGTGCTGACATCGCTCAACGACTTTGCCGACCGGCCCCCGCGTGGGTTCGGAGACGGTGAAGAGTTCTCCATCGGTAGCCGCCAGCTGCAGTGGCTCTACACGCCGCACGTTCCTCACGGCTGGGACTGCGGGATATTGTTCGATCCGTCCACGAAGACGTTGCTCTGCGGAGATCTGTTCACCCAACCGGGGGACAATCCACCGCCGGTAACTGAAACGGAGGTTCTCACCGCAAGTGAGGGGATGCGAGACATGATGGACTACTACGCACACGCAGCCAGTACGTCAGCCATTCTGGAGCGCCTAGCGGGACTCGATCCTTCGATGCTCGCCTGTCAACATGGCAGCGCCTACCGTGGCGACGGAGCCAGCTTGCTGCGCGAACTGGCCTCAAGAGTCGAAGGCGGAAGCAACGAGCAGTCTCCAGGAGGCGCGGATTAGCCGGTGAGGTCCGGCGTTATTTGCGATAGAGAAACCAGAGAAACCGGGGGCGGGAAGCTGTGAAAGAATCGGCTCAGCGGGATCGATAAGGGAAGAGCGGTATTGTTGAGAGCGAACCGGGAGTGACAGAGCAGCGGAAGGAGGGCGAGCCGCTCGCCGCCTCAGTCGAGGGGCGGAGCCATCGACCGGCCTTCGGGGCGTTTTCTTACGCTTCGAGCAGTTGCGGAGCTAGCTGGCAAGCCCGTTGCAGGTTATGCGTCAAGGCCGCCCATAGAGCTTCGCATTGGACCTTCGTTTGGCCTCGTGTCGCGAAGCGGCGCAGGCCTAACTTCTGCTTGATCCAAGCGTTTGCAAACTCGACCAACGGACCCCTTCGACCGTAAATCCGTTGCGCCTCCGGGATCGCCATCTTACGATCAAACGCTTCAACTGCCCGGTGTGCTTGTTGCCAACTCACCGATCGTCCACGACGTTTGATCTGCAGTCGTGGACACCACTTCATGCGAGCCCGACTCGTTCGCGAGCGCAAGCGGATGCGGCGACTGACTGAAGCGGCACCGTTCCCGCTGGGCAGTGCGCTACTGGAGCCCGGAACGAGCGCAGGAATCACTCAAGGGCTACTACCGTCTCATCTCTGGAGTAGACGCGGCAGTCGGGAGGATCGTGAAGAAGCTAGAGCAGGCGGGGTTAGCCGACAACACAGTGATCATATTCACATCCGATCACGGACAGTACCTTGGTGATTACGGCTTTGCGGGGAAATGGTACCCTCACGAGGTCTCCATTCGCGTCCCGTTGATCGTGTACGACCCGCGCCTCCCGGAGCAGCGGCGTGGCGTTCGCACGCGGGACTTTGCGCTCAGTATCGACCTCGGTCCCACGATACTGGATCTCGCAGGAGTCGACGTGCCCGCGGTGATGCAGGGTCGCAGCTTCGCTCCCGTCACTCGGGGAGAGACACCCAGCGACTGGCGAACTGAGTATTACTACGAGCACCACTTCGTGCCGGATCCGTCCTGGAACATGTACATACCGCGCAACGAGGGGATTCGCACGGCAAATTGGAAATACATCCAATATGTGGATTCGAATCCGTTGTTCGAGGAACTTTACGACCTGAGCGCCGACTACCTGGAGACCAATAACCTGGCGACCGATCCTGCCCACGCCGAACGCATCCTTGAATTCCGCGAGAAGTTGATTCAGATGCGCAAGACGGCGCAGTAGCTGCCAGTCGATAAGGGGACGGTAGGTTACGGTGAACGACCGGTCTGATAGGTAACACTCTAAACCGGACGGATGGGTAACAGTATAGGCGGTGGTCAGTGGCCCCCGCGGGGGCCACTGACTGCCGAGCCGAGCGGCCACAGTACGCGGTTGGCGGCGTCGAACAAGGCGAGTTCCACCGGACCGAACCAGATCTGCCAAATGGCTTCGTCCACTTCGACTAGCCCGACCAACTCGCGAGCCAACGCTTCACTCAGGAAGTACTTCTCGCCGAGGAACTTGATGCGTCCGTCGTGGCGCACTCGTCGGCGCTCCCAGTGCCCCGGGTAATCCAGATCAGCAAGCTCGCTGGGATAGGCGCGTGTTGCTGGTGCATAGAACGCCGCCGGGGGCCGCTGTCTCAACGCTTCATGCGGACGTTCTTGGTTGTATTCATGACGAAAGAGGTCGAAGCGGCGCTGCTGTCGGCGACGATCGCCAGCCGGAGGTCTCACTGTCTCGGCTTTGAGCGTGCGGTGTAGCCGCTCGTGGCGACCGTTCTGCTGCGGCTTGCCCGGCTCGATGCGCTCCACCGCAATGCCCAGCTTCAGCCACCAGACGTTCAACCGGCTCAAGCGTCCGGTGCCGATGGAGGCGAACGGCGAACCGTTGTCTGAGCGTATCCTTCGTGGCAGCCCGCGCTCCAGAAACAACCGCTCCAAGCCTCGGCGGGCCTCGGCGTAGGATGTGCCCACGTGTGCGGTGCAGTTGAGCAGGAAACGACTATATCCGTCGACGACCGTTAGCGGATAACACAGCACGCCGTCGCCGGTGCGAAACTGCCCCTTGTAGTCGATCGTCCAGAGGTCGTTGGGCGCTTCGGGTTCGCGCAACGGACTGGGTGCCGCTTCGGCCAGTCGCCGCATCCGCTTGCGCCCGCGAACGAGTCCGGCTCGCTTCAGCGCGTCGCCGATCGTCGACGCCGCTGGCCAGCTTGTCTGTGACTCTTTCGACTCCAGCCAGGCCCTGAGCTTCTTCGGCCCCCAACTCGGATGCTGCCGACGCGCTTCTATCACTCGTCGCTCGACCGACTCGGGTATCCGACCGGGCTGACGGTGTGCCGCGTGCGAGCGGTCTTCCAGCTCTGGCCAACCGCCTTGACGGAAGCGTTCTAACCACTTGTATCCGGTCCTGCGGCTGATCCCGTAGAGTCGACACAGCGCCGCCACGTTCGTCGCCGCCCCCGCTCGCAGCCAGTCTTCAATGAATCTCTTGCGTTCTTCCATCGGATAGGTCTCCTTCCATGGCATCTCGCCATGGTGTTACCTATCCGCCCGGTCTAACCTGTTACCCTTCCGCCCGGTCTGTACATTGGTCTCCTCTTCTTTTTGCGGATATCCCGGGGCTACAATCACTCGCTGACCGATTTCAAAACCGGTAACTCCTGCTCCAAGATCAGCCACCTCGCCGGCAGCATCTGCCCCGAGTATATGAGGGAATGGCAGTTCCGGCACAATGGATCCTTCACGGATATAATGGTCCAAACGCTCGACGCCGGCCGCGAGCACTTTGACTAATACGTGGCCGGGTTTTGGGCTTGGCTGTTCGATGTCTTCGTGCTTGAGGACGTCGAAATCGCCAAATTCGCGTATGACTGATGCTTTCATTTGACTAACCTCCTTTTCTTTCTAGTTAAAACGTTGAAGCGCCGGACGGATCGCCGCTCAGCTGCGCGTCGCCTTGAAACGGCCGCTGCCCACGAACCATTTCGTACAGCACCACGCCCGACGGAACGGTGGTCCACCTCCATGCCCTGCGCTTCCTCCGGCGACATGTAGGCGAGTGTGCCCATCATCTGATCGGCCTTGGTGAGACAGGAGGCTTTTGTTAGCAGCGCCAACCCGAAATCCATGATCGTGGCGTGGCCGTCCCCCGTCAGCATCAGATTGGCGGGCTTGATGTCTCGGTGAACGATCTTTTTCTGGTGCGCCGCTTGGAGGCCTCGGGCGACCTGAATGGCCAGATCCAGAGCATCGTCCAGTTTCAACGGGCGCTCGGCAATCTTGTCCTTCAGGGTTTGGCCTTCCAGATAGGCCATGGCGAGGAAGGTGTGCCCCTCCGCCTCGTCAATTTCGTAGACCGGGCAAATGTTCTGGTGATCCAGGCGTGCGGCGGCCTTCGCCTCCCGGACGAAGCGGGCCTTATATTCGGGATCTTCGACGGCGTGCGCGGCCAAGAACTTCAGCGCAACCGTCCGGCGCAGTTGGGTGTCCTCCGCCTTATAGACGACACCCATTCCGCCCTCACCGAGCTTCTCGGTGACGCGGTACTGCAATATGGTCCGACCGACCATGACGCTGGAATTGTAGCGCTAAGGAGTTGCTGAAAGGGCCGCCACGAGCGGCGATGAGTAACTTCCTATATTGGGTGCCGGTTCAACCGGTCAACGCAACACTAGGGCTAAGTCGTTCAACCGAAATGCTCTAGCGATGAGAGCGGCAAGGGGCTTGCCTACAAGCGGAAGCCATTAATCGCAATTGCGTAACTCGTTGTACTGCAATGACATGCAGATGAGAGCGAAGCGTCCTCGCCGCTTCGCCTTTGCTTTCTTTGGCTTACGCTTCACGCTCTCCCTTCGCGCCGGGTGTTGCGTCGACCGCTTGAGACCACCGGACTTGTAGGAAGTAACTCTAGACGCCGCGACCAGCTGGGAGATTCTGACGGTGCTACGGTTTGCACATCCTCCGCTCGACAATCATCTGCAGTCAAAGCCTATCGGTCGGCATCCACTGATTTCGTTCGACTTTCAAAATGCAGCGCACGGCCCAACTCTCGGAGTGAGCCCTGAATATCGGTTGCGTCTGAGGACGACAGCACCTCGAGACCCAACGTGAACATCTCGCCGTCTTGTCGGGAGTGACGCACTTCGCACTGCAAGCTTCTACCCGGGGCACGAACTGTTATGACGTCTCCCGCGGCGAAGGGTTCTCTGCAAGACAGGCCGAGTCCGCTCGCTGAGACATCCCGAACCCACGCTTCCGTACCGACCCTCCTTTCTGACGCATTCGTCATCGATACACTTACGTCGAAGGCTGCCTCGAACCGGTCATGGCGCCTCCGCTCAGCCACGCCAACTTGGCTTGTCAGGTCTATTGCCGACTTGTTCACCTTCTTTGTTTCAGACATCCCGTGTCTCTTCTCCTACTTGTTCTGTCGCCAAACCTTCGAGATTTCCTAGAACAAAACTCCCACTTGCTCGGCAGACCGGCTCGCGTCTAAGAGTGCTGTATATGGTCCGTTGCCAAGCAGTTCCGCAAACTCCGCGGCCCGCTGTGGTCGGCTCGCCAAGAAGCCCTGGAATTGATCGCAGCCATAGTGACGGAGAACGTTCAACTGCTCCTGAGTCTCGACTCCCTCAGCGGTCACCTTGAGTAGAAGGTTGTGCGCCAGCGAAACCAAGCCTTGCGCGACGGCCAAAGACTTTGGGTCTTCAGTCAAGTCCGCAACAAACGATCGATCCATCTTGAGGCAATTGAACGAAAAGCGCCTCAGATACCCGAGGGAAGAATAACCGGTGCCGAAGTCGTCAATGGATATCCTGATGCCTGCGTTTTGCAGCACCTCAATGGTCGCCGCGGCTTCATCAAGATTCGCCATCAAGGCGGTCTCGGTAAGTTCCAGCTCGAGCCATGACGGGTCCAATTGGCTGGCGGCAAGAATCTCCACAACCATCTTGGGAAAATCTCGGGACCGCAACTGCTTTGCAGAGACGTTCACTGCAACGCGGATAGGAGCTAGGCCTAGCTTCTGCCAGCGGGCGTTCTGCTCGACAGCCTCGCGCAACACCCATTCGCCGATCATCTCGATGTTTCCAGTTTCTTCGGCAAGTGCAATGAACTCTCCAGGGGAAACGACCTCGTTAGGCGAGCGCTGCCAACGCACTAGGGCTTCTGCGCCGACGATTTCGCACGAAGCCATGGAGACGACCGGCTGATATTCGAGAAAGAACTCGTTTCGCGACAAGGCGAGACCCAGATCGTTTTCGAGAGCGTAGGCCCGAGTGGCCTCTTTGTGCATTTCTGAGTTGAAGACCTGCAATTCGCCCTTGCCCCGAGCCTTGGCCTTATACATCGCAGTGTCAGCGTTGCTCAATAGATCTTCTGCCGTCTTGATCTCGGTGTTGTTGAAGGCGATGCCAATGCTGCCCCCGCTGACAATTTCATGAGAGCCGATCTGAAACGGCTTTTGGAGGGCTTTCTGGAACCTGCTAGCGATGACGATAGCGTCTTCTGCCGTGCGCAGATCCTCCAGCAGTGCGACGAACTCGTCGCCTCCGAAACGAGCCAGAATGTCGCCGGTTCTCAGGCGCAAACACGCCCGAACTCGGCTAGCTGCGGCCGCCAGCAGTTGGTCACCGACCAGATGCCCATGGCTATCGTTGATGATTTTGAAACGGTCTAGGTCCAGAAAGATGACAGCAAACAACGTCGGCTCGCGACGCATTTGATCCACCGCTCGTTTAAGGCGCACCGTGAGCGCCTTGCGGTTGGGAAGACCCGTTAGCCGGTCTTGAAAAGCATCATCGATGATCGTCTTCTCGGTCTGCACCAGATGAGTAACGTCAACCAGTGAACCGCTCACGACGATCGCATTGTCGTCCTGATCTCGCTCCACAGCACCCCGCAGGAGAGCCCAGATATAGGAACCATCTCGATGTTGCATGCGGAACTGGCACTGCAGACGAGGAAGCTTGCCGTAGATGTGTGCTGATAGATCTTCCTTCACTTGAGGCAGGTAGTGCGCATGAATCCGATCAAAGAACTCATCGGGTGTGTCGCCAATTTCCCCCTCTTCAAAACCGAGCAGTTCAGCCCAGCCACTTGAGAATTGGAACTTGTCTTCAAGCAAGTCCCAATACCAATGCCCGTCGCCCGCAGACCGGATAGCGTGGCGCTCTCGCTCACGACGTTCGACGCGGTCGATTTCTTCGAGGTCCCTCTGCCTGCGTTGCTCAGCGGTTAGTTGTTCTCCGTCGGAGTGCGCGAGCGCTTCGGCTATTCGACTGCTCGAAATTCTGATTGACCACCGACAAGTCAGCACCACAGCAAACGCCAACGGTATCCATCTCGCCAGGGGCTGTTGCCCGATGACGACAAAGAACCAGGCTGCGGACGATCCGATTAGAAGCGGCCAGAGCACGACGGAGCGAGAAATTAAAAATCCGGCGGCCAACTGGGCGGCGACGAGAGCAAGAGTGAACCCTATCTCACCGAGTAACCAGACGTGCAGGACCTCGACGGCTACAGTCAACGCAATCAGTGCGGCCGCGACATTCTCAACCGTGATCGCAATCGCGCCCTTCTTAGCCTCCCGCGATCCCAACCAGGCCACCGCCGCAGATAGACCGTTGAGAAACACGAGTTCTGCTACGAGGGACGAGTCCGGGTATGACGTGACCACGTACAAGGCTTGGAGTCCGAAGGCTCCCGCCAGAGTGGGAAGCAGGCGCTTGAGAGTTTCGCCAAGACCTCGCGCGAGCCCGACGTTAACGTCAACCCAGGACGCTGCAACGACATCGCTGGCAGAGCTACTGGTTGCCATAGTATTTCCCTTTCCGGGTCTCTCCGTAGAACTGGAGGCCAATGCGATAGCCGCCCGGAACCGCGGCACAGTATCGTATGAGGCACAAACACTCGGTTTCTGCCCCACACACCCGGGCAGTACATCCCTCACTCACGGCTTCGGCCGAAAACAGTTGCATTCCGCCACGAGATATATTCACGACCTCCACTTCAAGTGGCGCAAGCCCTCCTCGCTCAAGAACGGCAGGCCCAGTCGCTGGCACCCGCTCTTCTCTGCGTCGGCCGTCCTGCAGGTAGTCCAAGTGGAGTTCAAATCCACTGTCGGTAGGTTGGGTTGAGACAATCTCAACGGGATACGACGACCGCGTCTCTCGAACTTGAGCGACTGACTCTGGTGGAGGTGGCCGCCGCACGACGACCGTCAGGCCGCGAGTTTGATCCAGCGCGAGCTGAGACCACTGGGAAACGCTCCGGCCGGTTTCATCCTTCCACTCTATGAGTACCGGCCTTGCAGGTGCTTCTTGCTGGGAGGGCACAGCAACTGGCGGTAACCCGATGAACGAACGGAGTGTCATTGGCGGTTCTCTCGCTGGTGCTTGCTCTCCGATCATTCCGATTCGAAGGTGCATCACACTTTCACTTCTGACCCCGATAGTTACAGTTGCAACGTCACTAACAACTGAGTAGTACGACCGAGATACGTCGGCACTTCACAGGACAGGACCCAGTACCAAAACGGAACAATAGAACGTAAGTCCTTACAAATAAAGAGGTTGCTTCACAGTACCGGGAGTCGCCTAGGATAGGAGCGATTAGATCTCAGCTTCGAGTCCAAGGGAGATGGCATACGAACGTCGAACGAGCGATCCACGCTCCCGAAATGTCCCTGGCCAAGACCGCGGAGCGCGCTCTGCATCGCCGTGGTTCAGCAGCCGAGTTGTGGAGCTTGAGAATCGCTGAAAGGGTTGCCAGGAGCGGGGATGAGTTACTTCCTACATTGGGTGCCGGCTCAACCGGTCAATGCAACACAAGCGTCAAAACGTTCTGCTGGAGTTTCAAACTCCAGCGTCTTTCGAGGCCGTCCGTTCAGCCTCCGTGCAATCTTGTCCAGATGCTCCTGCGAGTGTACTGACAAGTCGGTTCCCTTGGGGAAGTACTGTCTCAACAGACCGTTCGTGTTCTCGTTCGATCCGCGTTGCCAGGGGCTCTGCGGATCGCAGAAGTATACGTCGATGTCCGTGGCCAGCGTGAATCGCTTGTGGTCGGCCATCTCCAGCCCGCGGTCCCAAGTCAGCGACTTGTAGAGTTCGCCCGGCAATTGCCGGGCGTGCGCGATCAGCGCCGAGACGACGGTTGCGGTGTCCTTGCCGGAGACCTTCACCAACATCACGTAGCGGGTGTGACGTTCGACCAGCGTGGCGATGTAGGTGTTGTTCGATCCGGCTAGAAGATCCCCTTCCCAGTGACCGGGTACGGCCCGGTCTTCGACCGAGGCCGGGCGTTCACTAATCGAGATCAGATCGCGGATCTGTCCGCCGCCACGGCCCTTGCGGCTGGCCTGCGGAGAACGCCGAATGGTGCGCTTGGAACGCAGACACAGGGTCAGTTCTTTCTTCAAAGCCCCGCGGGCCTGGATGAAAAGACTGCGATAGATCGTTTCGTGTGACACGTAAAGTGACTCGCTGCCCGGATACGTCCGTTTCAGCCAGCCGGCAATCTGTTGCGGAGCCCAGTCCTCGCGCAGCTTCTCTTCAACCAACTGGCGGAGGTGGGGATAGCGTAGCAGCCGACACGACTTGGGACGTTGTGCTCTCTTCCAGGCCTGCTTGTCCGCCTCTGCCGCCCGATAGCGGTTCGAACCTCCGTTGCGGCGGACCTCGCGGCTCAGGGTCGATGGCGCACGACTCAGCCTGCGGGCGATCTGTCGCAGCGACTGCCCACAGACAAGGCCTCGGGAGACCTCCTCCCGCTCCGCCAACGTCAACGCCTGAGGCGAGCGGCAGCGTACTCGTGGGCGGATACCGCCACAGCGCAACAGCACCGTGTATACCGACGCTCCTCTGCCCATCACCCGGGCGATCGTCTTCGATGACTCCCCTCGTTTCCAGCGATCCCACAACTCAGCCAGATCTGCTGCCGTGTACGCTCGCCGCTTCCGCTTCTGCTTCTGCTTCTTCTTCTGCATCACTTCTCCTTCCTCGGTGAAGTGTTGCATCGACCTGTTGAGATCACCGGAATTCGCGGCACCAACCCAATTTGAGGGTCTTCAGAGCGTCAAAACGGCCTGTTCAAGGGGTTGGTTCCCCCACATGGTGCTGGTAGGAAATCTGGGAAGTACCGCTGTGTCTCGGCACCTGGAAAGTCAACCGCGTTGATTGCCAGCGAGTCGTTGGCACCGGTCAGCTCGCTACCTGGGCCTGGATTTCGCCGTCCATACGAACCCCAGCTCATCCAGACTGCGCCGGCGCTCTCGTGACATGATGTCTTTCTTTGTGAGCTGTACGCTAACCCACTGTCCCAGCCGATGGCCATCTTTCGCTTCGAAACTCTGAGGAACCTGGCAGTGGCCTTCACGCTGTTTGTAATCAACAAGCTGGCCATAACCTTCTTCCCACTGCTGCTTGAGCGGGTCCCGTACAAACCCCAACTCATCGAGCCTGCGCCGGCGTTCTGGCGAAAGCGCATTCCTACCGTCGCGTTGGTTCTGAGCCCAGCTTCCCAGCCTGTAGCCATCTTCCGTTTTGAATCTGTGAGGAACTCGGCAGTCGTTGTTGGATTCTCTGTAGGTTTGGAGACGAGTGAAGCCTTGTTCCCAATGTTGTTCTCTTACATTCCACACGAATCCCAGCTCATCCAGCCTGCGCCGGCGCTCTCGTGACATGGTGGCTTTCTTCGTGCGCTGTACGCTAACCCACTTTCCCAGTCGATGGCCATCTTCCGCTTCGAAGTCCTGAGGAACCAAGGTGTCGTTTTTGGCGTTGCTGTAGGCGCGGAGCTGAGCAAGCCCTTCTTCCCACTGTTGTTCTCTTACATCCAACCTAAATCCTAGCCCATCTAAGCTGCGCCATTTCAGGGGTCATTGCCTACATGCGGGGTGGTCTCAAGCGGTCGACGCAATACCCGTCGCGAACGGAGAACGTGACGCGTAAGCGGAAGAAAGTAAAGGGGAAGAGACGAGGGCGCCTCGCTCTCGTATGCATGTCATTGCAGTGCAACGAGTTACGCAATTGCGATTAGTGGCTTCCGCTGGTCGGCAAGCCCCTTGCCGCTCTCATCGCTAAGACATTTCTGTTGAACGACTTAGCCCTAGTGTTGCGTTGACCGGTTGAGCCGGCAGGACTTGTAGGAAGCTACTCTCGCTTGGAAGCTGAGCAAGGTGTGGCTCAACGCGCTGTCTAGCAATGTCCAACATGGACGTGACGTGCCCCCGAAATATCAACCAAGGGGAACTGGAAGAACTCGGTTAGCAAACTCGTTAGGCGTCCGGTAGCCGCGGGCGCTATGGGGACGCAATTGATTGTAATGGCTACGCCATGCCGCGACGGTCAGTCGCGCATGGCGTAGGTTGCGGAACCAGTTGGTATCCAAGCATTCGTCGCGCAGGCGACCGTTGAAGGATTCGATGATGCCGTTCTGCATTGGCTTGCCGGGCTCGATGTAATCGAGCCGTATCCCTCTCTCGTGGCACCAGGATTGAAACCAGCGCGAGCGAAACTCCGGGCCGTTATCGGTGCGGATCTTCTGTGGCTGCGGTCGCTCGTCGAGGATCTTTTCGAGTGCCGCCGTCACCCGCCGTGCCGTCAACGAGGTATCGGTCTCAATCACCAAACACTCTCGCGTGTAAGCATCGACAACCGTCAGCAGCCGCAGCACGCGCCCTTGCGCGGTCGTGTCGGAGACGAAGTCCAGCGACCAGAGTTGGTTCGCTCGCTCCAGCGCCGTCGCGGAAGTGCGAGCGCCTTGCGCGAGTCGCTTCCGTCGGCGGCGCTGGATGGCCAAGCCCTGTTGGCGATAGAGTCGTTCCACCTTCTTGTGGTTCACTCGTCGCCCTTCGCGTCGTAATAACACGCCCAGACGGCGGTAGCCGTAGCGCGGATGTTCGGCGGCGAGTTCACGCAACCGTGCGCACAACTCTTCGTTGCGGTTCGGTCTCGGCCGATAGCGATAGCTGGAACGGTCCAGTCCCAGCAGGCGGCAGACGCGACGTTCGCTCATCGGGAAACCTGCGATGAGAAAGCGTGCGTCGCCGCCTCGCGCTACCGGCTCCAGCCGTTTTTTTCAATCACCGCCTTCAGCGCGACCTTGTCTAAACTGAGGTCCGCCACCAGCGTCTTCAGCCTTCGGTTCTCCTCGTCTAGTTCTTTCAGCCGCTTCAGTTGGCTCACCTCCAGCCCGGCGTACTTCGACTTCCAGCCGTAGATGCTTGCTGTCGATACGCCGTACTCTCGGCTCAGCTCGCTGACCTTCCGGCCTGCTTCCAGATGCTTCAGCACCTCGATGATCTTCTCTTCGGTAAATCGACTCTTCTTCATCCTTGTTCTCCTTCTTCTCGCGGAGAACTTCCAATCCTACTTGGTCGAGTTTATGGGGGGCACGTCAGACTAGGCACACAATCTGGCACAGTTGGTGACACGAGGAGCACCGATCTACTGGCTCTCGACCGGACAGGAATCAGTCAAGTCGAAGGAGCCCAAGTCGGCGTTTGATGGTGCGGCGCCCGGTCGCCGTCTCCCGATCTCGTTCGCTCAAGGGACCACAAATCCAAGCCGCTGACAGGATCCTGAATCTGATACAGCAGAAATCGGCCGTCCGCCGACGAGTCCGTCACGAACGGAGTTCGTCCCTGCGCTGGAAGCTGGATTACAGGCCCGGAGCCGTCGGCCCGACCGCTTCACAGCTAGGTGCCGCAGAACGTCTTACACTTCCAATCGCCGGGGCGAGGCGGTTCCAGATAGCCCGCGAATTCCGGCTGGTCGTCAAAGGGCTTGGCGAGCACCGTATGCAGCTCGATGGCTTTGGAAAAATCCCCTTCCTCCACTGCCGCGTCGATGGCCTGCTCAATGCGATGATTCCGCAAGATGAAAGCAGGATTGATGCGCTGCATATCGCGGGCGATATCTGCGGGTCGGTTCTCAAGGCTGAGGCGCTCACGCCAGCGACGAAGCCACTGCTCCACGATCCCAGATTCGGTGAAAAGGCCGGTAACGGCGGGGTCCGCGCCGCCATCAACCGTCGCCGCTAGCCGCCGGAAAGTGAGCGTGTAATCCGCCTTCCCTTTGTGCATCGCATCGAGCAACTGTTCGACGAGACTCTGGTCCTCCGGCAGATCCGCGAGCAGCCCGATCTTGGCCTTCATGCCGCGTAGCCAGTTCGCGTCGTAGGCCGGCATAAATGCCTGCACCGCCTCCTCGACCCAAGCAATCGCCTTCCCTTGATCTGGATCGATGAGATCGAGCAGTGTCTCCCCTAGACGCGCCAGATTCCATGCGGCGATGCTCGGCTGGTTGGCATAGGCGTAACGACCCATTTGGTCAATGGCGCTATAGACCGTTGCCGGATCATAGGCGTCCATGAAAGCGCATGGGCCGTAGTCGATGGTGTCTCCCAGGATCGACATGTTGTCGGTATTCATCACCCCGTGTATGAATCCAACCTGCATCCACCGGGCGAGGAGCGCCGCCTGCGCGTCCCGGACCGCAAGGAAGAACGCACGATACCGCTGCCCATCCTCGGCAACGGCGGGGAAAAAGCTTTCTATCACGTGGTCGGCCAGTGCACGCACTGCTGCTAGGTCTCTACGGGCCGCAAAGTATTGGAAAGTGCCAACTCGGATGTGACTTCTCGCCACGCGAGCCAAAACCGCTCCCGGAAGCGCCATCTCCCGGAACACTTTTTCGCCGGTTGTGGTGGCAGCAAGGGCGCGTGTCGTTGCGATGCCGAGCGCATGCATTGCCTCGCTCGCAAGGTACTCCCGGATGACCGGGCCCAGGCTCGAACGACCGTCCCCGTTACGGGAAAACGGCGTCGGTCCTGCACCCTTCAGTTGAATCTCGTGCCGCACGCCGTCGCGGCCCACCGCTTCTCCCAAAAGAATGGCCCTGCCATCCCCGAGTTGAGGCACGAAATGCCCGAACTGATGACCCGCGTATGCCATCGCCAAAGGATGCAACCCTGCGGATGTTTGATTCCCCGAGAGAAGCGCCGCCAATCGGCTCGGATCTTCGATATTGTCAAGCCCAAGTTCGCCCGCCAACCGGGCATTCCAAAGCACCACAGAGGGGTGCTCAACCGGAGTTGGATTGGCCGGGCGGTAAAACTGATTCGGGAGCCGCGAATAGGAACTCTCAACCAGGGGAAATTGCGACGACGAAATCATGATAGTGGAGTTCTCCTACAGCTCGGACGACGCCCATGCCGCCCTCGCCGAGCTTCTCGACGATCTTGTAGTGCTGATGGTGGAGCCGATGTGCAAGACGCCGCAATTGTAGCTCTACCGGGCCACTGAAAGGGCCTCCAGGAGCGGCGATGAGTTACTTCCTATATTGGTGCCGGCTCAACCGGTCAACGCAACACTAGGGCTAAGTCGTTCAACAGAAATGTCTTAGCGGTGAGAGCGGCAAGGGGCTTGCCGACCAGCGGAAGCCACTAATCGCAATTGCGTAACTCGTTGCACTGCAATGACATGCATACGAGAGCGAGGCGCCCTCGTCTCTTCCCCTTTGCTTTCTTGACGCGTCACGTTCTCCGTTCGGAGCGTGTTGCGTCGCGCGCTTCGCGCACCAACCCAATTTGAGGGTCTTTGCAAGGGGTTTGCCGCTTTGGCTTACGCTTCAGAAGACAAGCTCTGAAAGAGAAAACAGCGCCAACCCTGACTCGCGCCGCCATTGAGTTACAAGGAGTTACGCGTTCGACCTCGGTTCTAGCTGAATGAGACCAGCCGGCGGACTTGTAGGAAGTTACTCGCGAAGGCCGATTGAGGCCGTGATTGTGAAGGCTTCTACTGCTCCCGGTCCCGGAACTTTTCGTACCAGTTCTGGACGATGCGGATCTTGGAGGGCGCGGCTTCGGCTCCCTCAACGGGTGCGACCGTCAGAAATCGTTGGCCGGCGGCGGAGACGTCGTAGCCCCCATTGGCGCCGTCGGCCGCTAAGACTAAGCCAGGGGCCTCAAACAATCGTTGCGGCCGCCCCAGAGTGAACGCCGATTCGGCCGAGACCGAGACCGCCATCAGCGTGTCGCCCTCCACGTAGTACAACTCTCTGCCGTCGCCGCGACAGCGCGCCTGCTGTCCGCCGTTTACTGACACTTGCCGCTTGCCGTCGCCGCAACCGATTGTTAGCTGGGGCTGGTCAACGAGCGGTTACTTGTCGCCCGCGCCTTTGGTTATTGCTTCCATCACGCGGTCGAGGTTGAAACTGCCGGGCTTCTGGCGCGGCGGAAACTCGCGAAAACTCTGGAGCCATTCGGCGACATAGGCTCCGGCGGGCGCGAACATGTACATGTGCTCGAATTGCCATTTGGGGTAGCCGATGGCTTCATTCGCAGCGCGCTCGAACGGATCCATGCGCAGATTCCCGATCATCGGCATACGCAGTTGCTCGAATGGCGCTTGCCAGACGTGCATTCCGTGGGCGTTCTGCCTCAGGAATGTGATCTTCCAGTTGTTGTAGCGCAGGGCGGCGACGTTGCCGTCGTCAGTCCAATAGAGGAACTCCATGCGCGGCCACTCGGCCTCCCCCTTGAGCGCGGGCAGCAGGTTGTAGCCGTCAAGGTGGACCTTGTAGTTCACGTCGCCGACCCGCTTGCTCTTCAGCAGCTCTTCTTTCACATTGGGCTCGCCTGCCGCCGCAAGCAGCGTGGGCAGCATGTCTTCGTGCGAGGCGATGTCGTTGTTGACGGTGCCGGGCTTGATGACGCCGGGCCAGCGAATCGCGGTCGGCACACGGAAGCCGCCCTCCCATTGCGTGGCCTTCTCGCCAGCGAACATCGTCGTACCGCCGTCGGGCCAGGTGAACACCTCGGCACCGTTGTCGGTCGAATACATGACGATGGTGTTGTCCGCGATCCCGAGTTCGTCAAGCTTGGCGAGCAACTGGCCCACCATCGCATCGTGCTCGACCATGCCGTCGGCAAAAACGCCGAGGCCGGTCTTGCCCTCGGACTCGGGTTTGAGGTGCGTCCAGACATGCATGCGGGTGCTGTTCCACCAGACGAAGAACGGCTTGTCAGCCTCGGCGGCCTTGTCAATGAAACCGAGCGCCGCGGTAGTGACCTCCTCGTCCACCGTCTCCATGCGTTTCTTGGTCAGCGGGCCGGTGTCTTCGATGCGGCCGTCGGCATACGAGTGGATCACGCCGCGCGGGCCGAACTTCTCCCTGAATTTCGGGTCCTTCGGGTAGTCCGGAAGCTCCGGCTCCTCCTCCGCATTCAGGTGGTAGAGGTTGCCGAAGAACTCGTCGAAGCCATGATTGGTCGGCAGCATCTCGTCGCGGTCGCCGAGGTGGTTCTTGCCGAACTGGCCGGTCATATAGCCATGTGCCTTGAGCAACCCGGCTATGGTCGGATCTTCTTTCTGCATCCCCTCCGGAGAGCTGGGCAGTCCGACCTTGGTCAGACCAGTGCGCATGGGCGACTGGCCGGTGATAAAGGCAGCGCGGCCGGCGGTGCAGCTCTGCTGGCCGTACCAGTCGGTGAACACAGCGCCTTCGCTGGCGATGCGGTCGATGTTGGGGGTCCGGTACCCCATCATGCCCATGTTGTAGGCGGAGACGTTGAACTGGCCGATGTCATCACCCCAGATAACGAGAATATTGGGTTTCTTTTGTGCGTTTGCGGAACTGGAAACAGCTAGAAGCAGCGCCAAAAGCACGAACGCTGCCCCTCTCTTCGTTGTGTGGATCTTCACTATTCACTCCCCTAGGTAATCAATCGCGGATTGAGCTGCAGATTTGTACGTCCCTCCTGACAGCCAAGCTGCCCGGACAGACTAACGCACATTACTATACGAAAGTTTTGCTGTGAGGATGCACAGTCTATTGCCGGAGTTCCGCCAAGTGTATTGCCGTGCGAAGTGAGTTTTGCAGCTGGATTTGCAGACGGGCCGCCGTGCCTCCGTCGCCCAGCCGCGGTAAAACGCTCTCCTGGGGCAACCTGGGTCGAAAAAGGGTCCTCTTGCGAACTGGGCGGCCCGTGTGACCGGACCGCGTATGGTGCCAAAACACAACCGACCGATTCTGACCAAGACACCGGAATTGTAGCCTTAAGCGATCGCTGAAAGGTCTGTCGATAGCGGCGATGAGTAACTTCCTATATTGGGTGCCGGCTCAACCGGTCAACGCAACACTAGGGCTAAGTCGTTCAACAGAAATGTCTTAGCGATGAGAGCGGCAAGGGGCTTGCCTACAAGCGGAAGCTGCTAAGCGCAATCGCGTAACTCGTTACACTGCAATGGCATGCAGATGAGAGCGAAGCGTCCTCACCGCTTCCCCTTTACTTTCTTTGGCTTACGCTTCACGCTCTCCCTTCGCGCCAGGTGTTGCGTCGACCGCTTGAGACCACCGGAATTCGAGGAAGTGACCCGATCGGGGCGCCCAGAGAGGGTCAAAACGACTCGTTTCCGAGAGTAGTTTCCTTCACGCTGGACTAGTCCGACGCCGAACTTCGAGACCTACCGCTGCGCAAGGCGACGCGAAATCGATCGGTCGGCGACCCGGCCGAGGGAAGGGGGGGTCTCGGAAAGTTAAGATTGAAGGCCCTCCAGACCGTCTCAGGCGAGACGTCCAACGTACGGCCAGATAAAAAAACTCATGACGACCCTACCGACAACCATCAGAGAGGTCGAAAACGATCAAATCGAGACGCCTGACGACCTCAGACCGTCCGAGATCGTCCGGTTTCGCGACATTCTGGCCGATTTAGCGGCTTCGGGGCTGCCGGTGAACGTTCGAGCGTCGGAGTTAACGCGGCTCTACTTGCTCCAAGACCGACTCAACACCGAGGCCGCGAGCGCATGGGACCAGGCCGGTTCGTTCCCGACGATCCAAGGGGCGAGCGGTATCCCGGTTAAGAACCCGCTCTGCCTGCAAATGTCCCGCTCGATGGACGCGATGGCCGCCCTACTGGACCAGCTCTACCGCTCGCCGACCGGCGGACCCGTCCGGGCCCCGCTCGACGACGACGAGGACGACCTCGACCTCGATTAAGGCGCGCCGTGCCGATCGTCGAGACTACCGGCAGCGCGATCAGCCACAGCACGGCTCGGGCTTTCGGCTCTGCGATCGCAAACACCACCGGCAGCGCGATCAGCTCCAGCTCGGCCGCCGGCATCGGCGCGGCCGTCCATAACACAGTCGGATTAGCGCGAACTAGTTCGCGCCAATCTTTTGGGCTCATCGGCGCGGCCGTTGTCGAGACGTTCGCCCGGATCCGTGAGACGAAAGCCGTTACTAGCGGTGCGATTGCGGCGGTAATTGACACAATTGGCAGCTCGACCAGCTCTAGTTCGGCCGATGCGAGCGGCGAGGCCTGGTCCATTGCCGGCGGAAAGGTCCTGAAGTTCGTCACGATCCTCTACGCCTCTCAGGGCTGGGAGGTCCCAGTATTTCAGCGGCTCCTGATCCTGGCGCTCTACGGCCCGCAATTCTCGGAGGGCGTGCGTTTGTACAGATGGGCCTTGTTCTACATACCAAGGAAGAACTTCAAGAGCACGCTACTAGCGGCCCTGGGTCTCTATCACCTATTGGCCGACGGCGAGAGGGACCCGAAGATCTACATCGTGACGCCGGCGCTCGACAACTGCCGGGAAATTTTCGAGGCGATGTCCAACTTCGTCCACGACGTGCCGCAGCTCAGGCGGAAGCAGCTCTCGGGGCGCATCAAAATTACCGACAACGAAAACCGCAAACAGATCACGCTCTACAACTCCGAAGGCCGCCGAATCGGCTATATCTCGGCGCAAACCAGCGGCGGCCGCACCAAGCACGGTAAAAACCCGTCCGTCGTCCTGTTCGACGAAGCGCACCAGCTCCGCGACGAGGAACAATGGCGCGCCATGACAACGGGATCGATGCAACGCAAACAGCCGCTCTGGTTCGTCGCCTCGACGGCCGGAGACGACGCGGCCGGCATCTTCCACGACATGCTCGAACGGGCGCGGCGGATCGCGACCGGGATTATCACCGAAGCCCGGTTTCTGCCGCTGCTCTATGAGGCGTCGAGCAAGGACGATCAGGGCGATCCGGAAGTTTGGAAGCGCTGCAACTGGCAGCCACCGTGGCAGCCTAGCTCATGGGATCTGGGCGATCTCTAAGCACGAAGCGGATCAAAACACCCTGAAGTCGCTGAACTATATACGCCCTGTGACAGCATGGACACTTAAGCCTGCAACTGTTAACCGAAGGGTGCTGCAACAGCCACGCTTGTGACAATTTGACGGGCTGTTCCCAAGGTCGAGTGCCGCTGAGACTAGAATCTATACATGGCTGGCCAAATCATCAAGCGCGGAGTACGCAAGTATCTGGTGCGGGTCTATCTGGGCCGTGATGACCGCGGCAAGCGCCGGTACCTAAACAAGACAATCAGTGGGACCAAGAAAGAGGCTGACCGCTGGTTGAACGGGGCGCTCCGCGATAAGGACCTCGGAGCCCTGGACTTGCCCGCTCACGTGACGATGGGTGAACTGTTCGACGACATTCTGCGGGATTACCGCATCAACGGGAAGAGTCTCGACTGGTGCAGCCTCGTTGTAAAGAAGCACCTGCGTCCGTTCTTTGGTTCACTCAAGGCCGCGAATCTCACAAGCGCGACCGTGGAGCGGTACATTGAACAGCGCCTCGACAAGGGAATCAAGAACTCCACCATCAACCGCGAGTTCTCAATCTTGCGACGGTCTTTGAATCTCGGCAAGCAGGCAACCCCTCCGAAGGTCATACGAGCGCCGAAGATAACGGACCTCAAAGAAGGCCCGCCACGAAAGGGATTCTTTGAGCACGACGAGTATCTAGCGATGATCCGAGAGCTTCCCGAGCACCTTGGTCCAGTGTTGACGTATGCGTACTACACGGGATGCCGCAAGGGTGAGATTCTGGCTCTGCGCTGGGAACAAGTGGACCTGGTGGAGCGCACGGTGCGGCTGAACCCTGGCGAGACCAAGAACGATGAAGGGCGCATCATTCCCATGACGGATGAACTGTACGAAACGCTAGCGGTTTGTCGGCAGAGGCGAGACGAACTGTATCCCGACAGCCCTTGGGTGTTCTCTCTGGGTGGCCAACCAATCAAGACGTTCTACGACCATTGGCGCAAGGCATGTAAGCGTGCAGGCTTGTGGGACGAAGAGACCAACCGCTGTGGTCGTTTACTCCACGACGCTAGGCGAACGGGTGCCAGAAACCTTGTACGGGCAGGCGTTCCCGAGGTCGTCGTGATGGCGATTGGAGGCTGGAAAACTCGTTCCGTGTTCGATCGTTACAACATCGTGGACGAACGAGACATCAAGGATGCAGGCCGCAAACTGAGCGAGTACGTGGCTAATCGGCACACTATAGGCACACACGACCAGAAAACCGCCAAGGGCGAGGACCGACGCCAAGCGCCTGACCCTGACGTAATCAACTGATTAAAAAGAAGTTATGGTGCGCAAGGGGAGACTTGAACTCCCACGACCTATAAGGGTCACTAGGACCTGAACCTAGCGCGTCTGCCAATTCCGCCACTTGCGCACAGAGTGAAGAGACGGTTCGGGCGCGGTGTTAACCGCGCCCTCTTCCCATTAGAGAGGATCAAGCGGGCAGCGTCAAGATGGCTCACTCCTTCGCGAGCACTTTTGCGCCCAGAGCCCCTCCAGCCGTGGTGAACGCAGTTGTGACGGCGAATCCAAAGATCAAACTAGCGAGCACCATGAAGGCCAATGCGCCGCGGCTCTCGCCGAGTTCTCGAATCTGGGCGGCGATCTCCGCCTGGCCATCGGCCTCAAGCATTTCGGCGTACTGGTCCAGTGCTCCTCCCGGCCCGGTGGGGTTAGATGCAACGGACGCCAAGGCCATCAAGATCAGCAGCAACGCGAAAGCGATAACACCGGTTAGAAAACCGAGCTTGGCTCCGGCCCGCAAACTCACCTCTCGCTGACTGCGTCTCCGAAAACTGTGCACCGTATAGAACCCAGCAGCGGGATAGATGATGAAGCACAGCAGGCTCATCGCGGGGAGGTTCACCAAGATCGCGGCAAATGCGGCGCTCCAGTAGCAGGATCGTAGAGCACCCGGCGTGCCGAAGTCGACATCATCTAGCAGCCCGGTCTGCTCTTCACCCTCTCGCGGCCGTGGAAAGGCGTTCGCCTGGCGCTCGGTCTCGCGTGCTTCCACCGTCAGCGGCTTGCCACAGCCGGGGCAATAAGAGGCGTTCTCGGGAATCGCCGAACTACAGTCACAAACTTCTTCAGTCATCGCAAACAGCTGTCTCAGTGTGACGAACGGCGCGGAGACGCGCAACAGGTGGTCGTACGGTGGCGATTACGTGTCGAAGCGGATGCCCAAACTGTTAGAATCATCACGCCCATCGTCATGAGACTTACTCCCCTTGCCCTTGTATCGATCTGGTGTCTGGTGTCGCCCGACGTATCGGCGCAGGAGGTCGACTTCGTCCGCGACATCCAGCCGGTTCTGGAACGATCTTGCTCCGGTTGTCACGGCCCTGCACAGCAATTGGGCCAACTACGACTGGACTCTCGGCAGTCGCTCTTACACGGAGGAGCGTCACAAGGAGTCATCACGCCCGGTGACGCCGAGAACTCTTCCCTCTACCGGCGCGTGGCTGGCCTCGGTGCGGGAGCACGTATGCCGATGGGCGGCGAGTTGCCCGCAGGCGAAATCGAGCTAATCAAGCGCTGGATCGAGCAAGGTGCCACTTGGCCGGAGGCGGCGGATTCAACACAAGGACCCGCCCCCAAGCATTGGGCCTTCACAGCACCGGTACGACCGGAGTTGCCCGCGGTCAGCGACGAATCCTGGCCACGCAATCCGATCGATCGGTTCGTCCTCGCCAAGTTAGATGCGGAGGGTCTGCGTCCGTCACCGCAGGCCGGTCCGGCGACGCTGTTACGACGTGTGGGCCTCGACGTCGTCGGCTTGCCGCCCACTATTGATTCGGTTGATCAGTTCGTCGGACGCGGCAGACTTCGAGACCGAGACTACTCCAAAGAGATTGATAGGCTGCTCGCTTCACCGCACTACGGCGAGCGCTGGGGACGCCTCTGGCTCGACGCGGCACGCTACGCCGACTCGGACGGCTTCGAAAAAGACAAGCCGCGTCAGGTTTGGTTCTACCGCGACTGGGTCATCAACGCCCTGAACCGAGACCTCGGCTACGACCAGTTCATCATCGAGCAGATCGCTGGCGACCTGCTACCCAACGCCACACAAGATCAGCGCGTGGCGACAGGCTTTTTGCGCAACTCGATGATCAACGAAGAAGGCGGCATTGATCCCGAGCAGTTTCGCATGGAGGCGATGTTTGATCGAGTCGACGCGATCGGAAAATCGATTCTTGGTTTAACGATCCAGTGCGCTCAGTGTCACAACCACAAATTCGATCCGATTACACACGAAGAGTACTACCAGGTTCTCGGCTTCCTCAATAACTCCCACGAGTCAAACGTCACCGTCTACACACCGACCGAGCAGCAACAACGCGAAAAAACTCTCGACGCCATTCACGCAATCGAAGACGAGCTAATGGCTTCGACTCCCGACTGGCACGAACGGCTCGCCACATGGGAACAGCAGAGCCAGTCGCACCAGTCCGAGTGGCGCGTCTTCCAACCGAAGGTCCGCGACGTATCGACCGGCGGGCAGAAGTACTCGCCGCTCGAAGACGGTTCGTTTCTCGCACAAGGCTATGCGCCGACGAAACACCGTGTGCAGATGACTTGGGAGACGACCGAGCAGGACATCACGGCGATGAGGCTAGAGCTGATGATGCACCCTGACCTGCCGCGCGGCGGACCAGGCCGATCCATTCACGGCACCGCCGCTTTGAGCGAGTTTGAGGTGGAGATCGCTCTGGTTTCAGACCCCGAGAACCGCAAGAGCGTCAAGATCATCGAGGCAACCGCGGACTTCACTTCGCCTGAGCAGGAGCTACAGGCCCCCTACCTCGACAAGAGTGACGACCGGCGCGTCACCGGTCCAATCGCCTTCGCGATTGACGGCGAGAAAACTACTGCCTGGGGAACCGATGCCGGGCCAGCCCGCAGCAATCAGTCCCGCAAGGCCGTGTTCCGATTCGAGGAACCGATCGGACACGAGGGTGGCTCCGTCATCACGATCTACCTCAGCCAGCAACACGGCGGCTGGAACTCCAACGAGTACCAGAGCCACAACCTCGGTCGCATGCGCCTGTCCGCGACTAGCGATTCGACCGCGCACGCGGACCCGCTACCAGCACACGTTCGAGACATCTTGTCGCTCCCCGCCGCTAAGCGCACTGCGGACCAAGAGCGTGCAGTGTTCTCCTACTGGCGTACAACGGTCGCCGATTGGCACGACGCCAATGAAAAGATCGACGCGCTCTGGCAAAAGCACCCAGAGGGCACGACGCAGCTCGTGTTGAACGAACGCGACGAGAAGCGAACGACCCACGTCTTGGACCGAGGCGATTTCCTCAGGCCCGCGGACGCCGTCGAACTGGGTGTTCCGCAAGCGCTTCACCCGATGCCGGAGGGACCACGCAATCGCCTGACATTCGCCCGATGGCTAGCCGATGATCGATCGCCCACCACCGCGCGCGTGATCGTCAATCGAATCTGGCAAGCCTACTTCGGACAGGGTTTGATCGCGACCCCGGAAGACCTAGGCTCGCAAGGACAGGCTCCGTCACACCCTGCGCTGCTCGACTGGTTGGCCGTTGAACTGATGGAAAACGACTGGAGCCTCAAGCACCTCCATCGAGTGATTCTTGAGTCGGCAACCTATCGGCAGTCGTCTAATGCCACGCCGGAACTCATTGCGCAAGACCCGTACAACGTGCTGCTAGCGCGCGGATCCCGCTTCCGTGTCGACGCGGAGATCGTCCGCGATATCGCCCTGCAAGTGAGCGGATTGTTGAATCCTGCTGTCGGCGGACCGCCAGTCTACCCGCCAGCGCCAGAGTTCTTGTTCTTGCCGCCAGCCAGCTACGGCACGAAGACATGGAACACCGAATCGGGCGATAACCGTTACCGCCGTGCGCTCTACGGCTTCCACTATCGCTCGGTGCCCGACCCGATGCTCGATGTGTTTGATGCACCGAAAGCCGATACTTCGTGCATCCGGCGGTCACGATCAAACACGCCACTGCAGGCACTGACCACGCTGAATGAGCCGCTGTTTCTTGAGGCGGCCCGAGCGCTTGCGTTCGAGGTACTGGGGTCCGACAAAGAAGACACGCGCGACCGAGTCAGCTACGCCTTCCGGCGTTGTGTAGCGCGGGCGCCGTCATCGGCAGAGACCGATCAATTGGTGAGTTTCTTCGATCACCAGCAGGAGCGCTTCGAAGCAGGCGAACTCGACCCGTGGGCGATGTTGGCCACGAGCCCCAGCTTCCGTAATCATCTACCTGGTGGAGCAACACCGGCCCAGGCAGCAGCGTGGACGGCGCTCTCACGCGTCCTGCTCAACCTCGACGAGACGGTCACCAAGGAGTAACCATGAGCGCACCACACAGCCCAAGATCAACAGACGTCGCGCGCCGATGGTTCCTGCAGAAATGCGGTGTCGGGCTCGGCTCACTCGCGCTTGGCGATCTACTCGCGAGCGAGGGTTACGCGCAGACCGTCGACCCGCTGGCGGTCAAGGCGCCCCACTTTGCTCCCAAGGCAAAGAACGTCATCTTCTTGTTCATGGCTGGCGGACCGAGCCACTTGGAGCTCTTTGACTACAAGCCTGAACTTGAGAAGTTCGACGGCACCCTACCGCCAAAGGAGTTGCTAGAAGGCTACCGTGCGGCGTTCATTGATCCGAATTCAACGCTGCTCGGACCACGCGCCAAGTTTTCGAAGTATGGCAAGTCGGGCGCCGAGATCTCTGACTTCTTACCCTTTACTTCCGAGATCGTCGACGAGATCGCCATCGTGAAGTCGATGCAGACCGACGCGTTTAATCACGCGCCCGCACAGATCTTGATGAATACCGGCTCTCAACAGTTCGGGCGACCGTCGTTCGGAGCCTGGACAACGTACGGACTGGGCAGCGAGTCACGCGACTTGCCGTCTTTCGTCGTTTTCAGTTCGGGTGCGAAAGGGCCGAGCGGAGGCACCTCCAACTGGGGAGCAGGCTTCCTGCCGACCGTCTATCAGGGCGTGCAGTTCCGGTCCGGTGGCGAGCCGGTGCTCTATCTCTCGAACCCTCCCGGTGTTGACGACAAGCTTCAGCGAGAATCTCTCGATACGCTGAGTAGCCTCAACCGTATGCGTTTCGACGAGACGGGTGACCCAGAGATCAACACCCGCATTAACTCTTTCGAAATCGCGTTTCGAATGCAGTCAAGCGCGCCGGAGTTGATGGACCTCTCCGCGGAATCGGAGGAAACGCTTGAGATGTACGGTGCGGAGCCAGGCGCGGCCTCGTTCGCCAACAACTGCCTCCTGGCGCGGCGACTCGTCGAACGCGGCGTGCGGTTTGTGCAGCTGTTCCATGAGGCATGGGACCAGCACGGAAAGTTGGTGGAAGGCCTGACGAAGAACTGTCGCGACACCGACCAAGCGGCAGCGGCTCTGATCAAAGACCTCAAGCGCACCGGACTACTCGACGAGACACTGGTGGTGTGGGGCGGTGAGTTTGGCCGAACGCCGATGGTGCAGGGGCTCGACACAACCGACGGCCGCGATCATCATCCCAACGCCTTCACGATGTGGATGGCTGGGGGCGGTATCAAACCGGGTCTAACTCTGGGACGCAGCGACGACCTCGGATTCAACGTCGTGGAGGACGCCGTCCACGTACACGACCTGCACGCCACGTTGCTGCACCTGCTCGGATTCGAGCACACCAAGCTGACTTATCGCTTCCAAGGGCGGGACTTCCGCTTGACCGACGTTCACGGGAATGTCGTCGACAAGTTGCTGGCCTAGGCGTTCTCGTCAGGCCCACGGATGAGGCGAGTGCGGTCGGGGGCGAGTAGTTCGTATTCGTAGTCACGCCAGCGGATGCGGTTCGTCATCGCGGAAGCCAAGAACGCATAGAGCCACACCCACGTCGCGAGCGGAGTCATCCAGAAATAGATCGAGCCATGGCGCTCGAACCACTCTTCGCGTTCGGGGAACATCATCGCGCCCACATGACCTCGCGTCGCGCCCTGCGCCATGCCAGGAATGAGCACGAGGACTAGGCCTCCGAGTCCGAGCAGGTCACCTGTCAGCAGCGTAAGAACGCTCGTGACCATCGCGCCGCAGTAGATGATGTGCGCGCTCAGGCCGACCGTCCAGAGGCTGCGGTTATAGACCTTGGTGATCGTCATCTGACGCGTTGCCCAGTCAAGAAACTCCTCGCGCGTGCATTCGCCCAGAGCACCAACCATCGCGGCAGGCACAAACCGTACGCCGAAGTTGGCGTCGTGTACGGCTTGGGCTAGGCGGTAGTCGTCGGAAATCGAACTCTGCCAATAGTCAGCTACGCGTGTCGCGTCAAACGTCTCGCGCCGAATCGCCATCGCCCCGCCCCAAGCGAAGTTCTTGCTGTCGTCCGCGCTGAGACGCCCGACGATGGTCGAGTCCCAGGCGCTACGCAGCAAGCTCCAGAAACCCCCTTCCTCGGGGAAGTACCAGCGGAAACCGGTCGAAGCACCAACCTGATCGTCACCGAGAGGCTGGATGAGATTCGCCATCCAATCGGCGGTGACTTGACCATCGGAGTCAGCGAAGACGAACACTTCGCTCTCGGGTCGAGCGGCAGCAATAGCGGCCAACAGGTTGTGAATCTTCTCCCCGCGATCAGCTGGCGGCGAACCGGCGGCAATATAGCGAGCACGATCGCCTAGTGTCATGCGTGCCAGGGCGAGGGCCGGATCGTCTTCGTCGCGGGCAACGACGATGAACTCGTAGTCGGAATAGCTCTGGTCCGCTAGAGCGCGGAGGTTCTGCGCCAAGCCGAAATCGACACCGCGCACGGGCAACATCAGCGTCGCCGGTGGACGATACTCGGGCTCGTCGGGGTCCGGCTCGCCCTTGATTTGGACTTCTACGTGGTCGAGAAGGTTTCGTCCCGACCGCATCGAAAACAGTGCCAGTAGCACGGCTGGAGCGACGAACGCGGTAAAGACGATCTCAAGCACTAGCGCAAGAACTCTTCGAGTTGGACGCTCGCGTCGGTCTTGTCGTCGCGATACTTCACGATGACCGGCGCATAGAGCGACAGGCCCCACTCTTGGCCTTTGCCTTTCTGGACAGGGCGCGAACCCGGTACGACCACCGCCCCTTCGGGGATAACCAGCGGCTCGTCGCCGTCGGCTTTGAGGACAGTGCCGTTGACCAGATCGTAGACCGGAGTCGAACGCGTGAGTACAACTCCCGCACCAAGGACGGCACGTTTCTTGACGATGGTGCCCTCATACACACCGCAGTTGCCACCGACAAGAACGTCGTCTTCGATGACGACAGGCAGGGCACCAACAGGCTCCAGAACCCCACCGATTTGGGCGGCGGCGCTCAGGTGGCAGCTCTTACCGATCTGAGCGCAGCTACCGACCAGCGCATGCGAGTCGACCATCGTTCCGTCTCCGACATAGGCTCCAACGTTGATGTACATCGGCGGCATACAGGTGACGCTCTTGCCCAGATAGACACCGTCGCGGACGCTCGAACCGCCGGGCACGATGCGTACGGAGTCTTGGAGTGTGACGGTCTTCGGCGGGTAGGTCGACTTGTCGAAGAACGCTAGCCGACTGCCGTCCTCTGCCATATCGACGGTGTGTCCCATGCGGAAGCCGACCAAGATGCCGCGCTTCACCCAGGCGTTCACCTTCCAACCGAGTGAACTGCTGGGATCAGGCTCGGCAGCACGCGCCTCGCCCGCATTCAGAGCCGCTTTGAACTGGCGAAACGTCTCGATATCCGGGCCATCAAAGTTCTCCGGCGCTTTGTCAAAAAGTTCGTCGATAAGGTTCGCAAGCATGAGGGACCAGTGTCTCTCAAATGCGTTAGTGCGCGCTTGTCCCACCTTCGCGAGCCACTTGCGTGGTGCCGACATGCGGGCCTTCGGGGGAGCGATTGCAAATGAGTCTTTCGGTACCGCTCTCATCAGTCCAGTTCGCCGGGCTCGCCGGTTAGGTGTGTTGCGGCACTCGCCTTCCTGGATCAGCTCTCCGGCCTGATCGACGATCGCGTAATGGCTGTTGCGATCTCCCAAATCCAAACCGACACTCCGCTGCGGATCCGCCGCTTTCTTCGTTGTCTTCTTGTTGCTATGCTTCCTCATGGCTGGTTCTCCTTTGCATCTTCTTGAATGCCCTCTGCAGCTTACCGCTGCTGAAGTAGAACCAGCCCTCTCATCCCATCTGTCAAATCCGGTTCGGTAGCTTGGTAGACCCAGCAAGAAGCTACTAGCTCAAATGGCAGCCAGCGTCATACTTGGAGCTGTCCCGGCTCTGATAGGAAAAGGAGAATCGATGAAGAGCAACTTGAGAATCTTCGCCCAGCGATGGCTGCCCGTTCTTTTGCTGGCGAGCGCAGCCGTCGCGGCTGAGAAGCCGATCCTCGAACGCATTGAGTGGAGTGATATTTGGGTGACCAACGCGGACAAGGACGACTTACCTCGGGTCCTGCTGGTCGGCGATTCCATCACCCGGCAGTACTTTAAGACCGTAGAGAAAGCGCTGGATGGCAAGGCGAACTGCGCTCGCTACGCGACCTCGAAGTTTATCGCCGATTCTGGATTTCTCCCGGAACTGGAACTGCTTCTGGGGAGCTATCGTTTCGAAGTCATCCACATCAACAACGGCCTGCACGGTTTTGGCTATACCGAGGCCCAGTACGAGGCGGGCTTTGCGCCATTGCTCAAAATGCTCAAGAAAGCGGCGCCGCAGGCAAAGCTGATTTGGGCAATGACGACTCCGGTTCGCCGCCGGGGCGATCTTGATCAGATGAATGAAGAGCGAACTGTGCGGGTGAGGGAGCGCAATCGCATCGCTGGCGCGTTCGCCGAGCAGCACGGGCTTCGGATCGACGACCTCTATTCCGTCGTCGAAGCCCATCCCGATTTCTACCAGAGCGGCGGGACGCACTTCAACGAATCGGGAGTCGCGGCTCTTGGCAAGCAGGCGGCGGCGAGCATTCTGTCGCTCCTGCCCGACGCCAGTAACGCGCTTCCAAAGTAGTATCGATCCGATCCCCTGGAATGACCCAAGCAACTATGGCCCGATTTCGGTGCCGTGGTGGGATACCTCGATCAACACGGCCAGGGAACGCCCGGATGTGCTGCCGGAGGTGGTCGGGCTATTTATTCACAGATTCCGGAGCCCAAAGCTATACTGGCAGACCCACCAGTTGGAGGGTGAATCTCTAGAACACTTCTCGTTGAAAATGGGTTCCCTGACTGTCACCGTCGACTCGTCACCGTCGACTCCAAGGTAGCAGCAGCTTAGCCCTGAGAGATGATCGTCAGTGCCGTCACCTTAGGCCTAATCTGTTGCGAAACGTGAAGATGCCGGGTTCAATCAGTCTTGGATCTCCAAATGTATTGGTATCCGACTACGATCGCCTCGTAGTCACCGCCCAGACGAACCCACAGGCCTGTGCTGTAACCGATCTTCAGGACATGGCTGCCCTGAACGGGAATGACAAGCGTTCCGCCAATCCGTGTGTTCTGCTGTAGGTCCGTCTGTGCGTCGCCGTCGGTGGAGATCCTGCCGCCGTAGAAGAATGTCGTGTCCAGGGACGCCCAGAAACCAGGCCGAAAGCGGCGAATCAGATGGAACTCGCCGGTCCCGAGGGGAGCCTGGTGCCGAGTGCTGCCGACGAAGTCCTTGTTGTCGCTGAAGAACCATCCACCTGCGTAGAACTCAAGCAGCCACCTTGGGCGAGCGGGGACGACCACGCCGAGCTGCGGCTTAACCGCCCAGCGATTTGTGCCTGGATTAATGAGCCTGTTGGGGTCGTACTGGCCCAGCGGAGGCTGGACCCGGATGCTGACTCCCACCAACGTCTTCGGGTTCTGTCGGAACTCCTGAAACTCCGCTGCCCCCATCACGGGTCCGCCTTTCAGATTTACGGACACCCGAAAACTGGGATCGGCCAGGCCTGAAAGCCGCCTGTCGAGCGGCATGCCATCCACTTCACCTTTGGATTCGCCGCTCAAGTATGGTCCTGAGACTGTGAAGTTTGCAGAGCGCCCGAAGAATCCGAAGGTTCGATAGTAGCCAGCCATCAGGCTTTGATACGTCGATCTGACGTTATTCAGGGGCAACGTGGGGTCGGTGACGTTGTCTCCGGTCGAATAGCTGTATCCCACGATCGCTGAGTTGATGCCGACCGGCGCAACCCAGTAGGCTCTCGGCTCAAGTTCTTGGGCCAAGGCGGTGACGGCCCAGGCACTGGCCAGTATCAGAACCGCCCATCGTCTCTTAGCCTCCATCTGTCTCTCTCAGTCTATGGGCGTAGCCGACGTGTACTTGATGGCGGCTGCGTGGTCGTGCCGATCGACGACCACTCCCGCGACAGCTTGACACGACAACTCCAGGTGGAGGAGTCGCTCGTTCCTCTCCATGGTACTGATAACACTCAAGTTACTGATTCTAATAGCGGACTGAACGGACAGAACGGACTGAGATCCATTTGGAAGTACAAAAACACGTACATTCTGCCATCCGCTGATATGTTCCCAGCGCGCAGGAAGGCCGCGCCTTCCCGCCTTCAGTCACACACCCTCAAGAAACGGCTAACGGCGCCCGAACGGAGTGTACCCACACCCGGCGTGCGTCCCAAAAAGAAAAGGGCTGGCGTGGCTGCCAGCCCTAGTTTCATTGCCCTGCGACGACAGGACAGCACACGTGGATTTGACATAGACATTATACCACCGAGTACTCGGACTTTCCAAGTGCTATCTGCTGTTCTCGTCACGGGGCCTCATAAGCGAGGTACAAGTGAGAGAATCATCAATTTCCAGCCCCAGCGGCACCGGGTCGTCTACAACTAGGAAGGCCCAAAACCAGCTTCGTCCAGGAGAAGCGTTCAATCCATTCCGAATGTTCACCGGCGTCTTTGTCTCTGAGGCGCTACTGGGCATGAAGGGCCTGTCGGCAGCAGCAAAGCTGCTCTACGGCCAGCTATGCCGCTACGCCGGGGAGGATGGCAATGCGTACCCGTCCTATTCGACGCTCGGCAAGGATCTGGGCTTAAGCAAGCGGCAGGTCATGCGCGTCGCCAGCGAGTTGAAGGACGCCGAGCTGATTACCACTAGGAAGCGCCGTATCGCTGGCACGAATCAGCAGACGTCCAACGTATTCGAATTCATCTGGCATGGCGAGTTTGCCCCGAAAGCACCAAGACTCCCCCGCGACCCTGAAGGGGGTGACACGGGTGACCTTGGGGGTGACGAAATTGTCACCCTAAGAGAGTCCTCTGAAGAGAGTCCTAAAGAAGAGAAACACACACAGCAGCAATTACACCGTCCTTCTACGCGCGAGCCGTCTGCTGCTGGGGACTGTTTCGAGTTTAAGAAAACCCTCCAGACGCTTCGCGGAAGGTTTCCCATCACCGAGGCCCATCACTCTTGGGCCAACGAATGCCGCAACAGCGGATTCAGTGACGATGAGATCGACAAGGTCATCAACTGCTACCGCTCGGTAGTCAAGACCTTCGAGCCGAACGCCAAATCGCCCTGGCTCGTCGCCGTGGCCGCTATCACGGATCTCAAGCGGCGGAGGGAGCTCAGGCGGCAGAGAGAGCCCGAACAGCCAGTGGCAACGGAGGCGACCTGCGAATGCGGCTGTGCTGAATGGCAGGTGGTTGACGACGAAGCGCACTGCGCCTCATGTCTCCTCTACCGGCACGACATAGGGCAGAGTGCGGTGACCGCTCGCCTTTACGAGACAGCCAGCTTGCACTACTGCTGCGATGACGAGTTGTTCGAGCCTGACGACTTGTGCGGGGTGGGTCCATGCCCAGAGTGCAGTGGCGAGTTTGTCCTGCTGTTCGAGAACGGCGAGCAGGACTGCGCCTCGTGCAACTTGGCGGCCCTTCACAAGCACAACAAGCCGTTGGCTCAGGAATACGAGCGGCAAATCGACGAGTGGGGCGGGCTTGGTTCCAATCTTGGGCCTGGCGAAACCATGGCGCTGGCCGAATCTCTGCCCCTCAAAGGCCCGCGGGCGGTGGCGGCGTGAGGCGACGGTCGCTAGAGTCCGCCCTTCTGCACTGCCCCGCCCTTGACACCACTCAGCCAGGCGCAGGAGCGGGGCGAGGTGGCGACGCACGGCGGTGGGAGCGGCTCAGTCCTACCGATCGCATCATGTGGGTCACGGGCCAACTGTGGAGTTGCAGCGACACCCTCGGAGCGCGTGGATTCGATGATGAGGGGCTCGACTGGGCGAATAGCTACGCTAGTGCCGCCCGAGAGTTGCGGGGCACCTTGAGCGACTGTGTACTTGCCCTAGACACCGTCTAACGCTTACACCCCTACGTAAGCGGCTCGCCAACTAACGGCGGCCGAGAATAGAATCGTACTCGGCCGTCGTCTCCCGTCGACTCTCGATTTATGGAGGCCCCCGTCTGAGGGGAGGATAGGACGAGGGCCTGACCGCTCACGAAGAGAGGAATCTGCCTGAACGGCTGGTCTGAGGGTAACCGAGGCAGCTTACACTTGCAAAGGAATCCTGCTGGGCAACGCCACCAGAAGTTCTGAAGCCCCGGGCGGGGCGCCCATGACCCGCCGGGGGCATGTCATCCAGTATCACGGAGATGCCTGGAAGACTAATTCCAAGGTAGCGTCTCAAGGCTCATACTAATGGCCGGGTATCAGCGTAGAAGCAGCATTGGCTTGCCTTAGGGTTTGGCCAGCGCCAACACCCGCTACACAAGCGGTCCCCGCCGGTGCTAAGCACACCAACGAGGGCCTGACCGCCACGCAGCGAGAACTGCAATGGGAATTCTAACCACCCTACCCACCTCAAGGCTCATCGGCGCCAATTGCGTAGATGCCGAATGCAAGAAAAGCGGAGTTATCTTTCGTTCGCGCAGCTGTTAGAAACTCGCCCGTTGGGCGTGGTGATCGACGTTCGCCGTGGGCGATAAATCACAGCCCGCACCCCTGCGGCGTCTCTTGGACAGCTAGACTGTTTCGATGCACGACCGGGCAAAGCTCGCACTCCTAACCCAAGCTGTTGAACGCAACGACTGGACCGCAGCGGCGGATGTTTGCTTAGAGCTGTCTCTCGCAGCCAAGGGTACCGATGACGTGTTCTACACCGAAGCGCTTGCGTCGGCGGTTCGACTACGGGAATCGGAATGGCTGTCGTCGGTTGTACACGAGCTGACTAGAACTGCCGCTGACTGAGCGCCCGGACCTGGAATCACGCGCGTAGGCTTTACGGCGAACCCGCAGGACCCCGTTTCGAGTAACTTCCTACAAGTCCTGCCGGCTCAACCGGTCAACGCAACACTAGGCCTAAGTCGTTCAACCGAAATGTCTTAGCGATGAGAGCGGCAAGGGGCTTGCCTACAAGCGGAAGCCATTAATCGCAATTGCGTAACTCGTTGTACTGCAATGACATGCAGATGAGAGCGGAGCGTCCTCGCCGCTTCGCCTTTGCTTTCTTTGGCTTACGCTTCACGCTCTCCCTTCGCGCCGGGTGTTGCGTCGACCGCTTGAGACCACCGGAATTGTAGGAAGCTACTCCAGACGCCCCCATACGAACGCGGATTCAGGCTGTGTGGGGATGGTCGGTATCGCGAAACTCGTCGTAATATTTCTCGGTGTCGTACATCTCGCCACCGATCGTCCCGAGCCATTTAGGTTCCAGCAGTTGGTCAGTGCCAAAGAAGAGGCAACACCGCTGGCGTTTGCCTAGGGACAAGCGGGAATGGAATCATCTCCCATTATTAGGGGACTAAGCGGCACTTTGGGGCGCAGCTCATTCAGCGCGGCCGGTCGCGGTTTAGGGCACCGCGAGGGCAACGAGTTCCGCAAAATGATCGCGACCGCCGATGGCGACAACGATGAACTGACGACCGTTGGCCATATAGGTCATCGGGATGCCAGTCGTCCCAGCGGGTAGTTCCATCTGGTGGATGAGTTCGCCGGTGGCTTTATCCATGACGCGGAACAGCGGGCTGCCACCCCCGGCTCCCGCATTGAACAAGCCGCCTCCAACGCCGCCGAAAAGCAGCGTCTTGGTAACCATCAACGTGGCCTGATCAGGATTGCCCACTCCGCTTAGATCGACGCCCTGGAGAGCCGGATGATTCTTCACATAATCGGGCGCCTCACCATTGGGCTTCATCCAAACGTGTTCGCCAGTGTTGAGGTCGATCGCTGTAATGCGCCCCCACGGCGACTTGAGTAGTGGAAGACCCTGAGGCCCATTACTGCGCCGCACGCGGAAGCTGGCGGCCCCTGCGCGGGGGGCCCGCGGCCGTCGGGGGCCACCACGACCGCCAACGTAGTTCATGTCAGAGCGAGTTGGGTCAGGCTGCTGTAGTCCAAGCATGGCAGGACGCGTAATGGACGCGATGTAGACGATTCCGGTCTCAGGGTCGAGAGCGCCGCCTTCCCAGTTCGCGGCACCCTGGGAGTTTGGCACGGAAAGCGTGCTGACCTTCCCGTTGGTATCGCGGACGATCGGTGGAGTAAATAGCGGTCCCCTCTTGTACTGTTGCGCGATCTCAATCGCCTCGGCTCTGAGCTCTGGAGTGAGGTCGATGAGATTGTCGTCCGTCGCTCCCTGCAAATCGAAGGCCGCGGGTTTGGTGGGGAACGGCTGTGTTGGCGAGGTCCTATCGCCAGGCACGTCGGTCTGCGGCACCGGACGTTCTTCAATGGGCCAGATCGGTTCGCCTGTCACGCGGTCAAAGACGAAGAGAAAGCCCTGCTTAGTCGGCTGTGCGACGATCTTGCGCGCCCGTCCGTCGACGGTGACGTTGGCCAGGATCGGCGGAGATCCCAGGTCATAGTCCCAGATGTCGTGGTGGACGGTCTGGAAGTGCCAGACGCGTTCACCAGTCGCTACATTGAGGCAAACGATGCTGCTGCCAAACAGGTTGTTGCCCAGCCGGTGGCCGCCGTAGTAGTCACCGGTGGGCATCTCGACAGGAATATAGACGTAGCCCAATTCCTCGTCGCCACTGAGGGGGGCCCACGCCGCTGTATTGCCGGTGTACTCCCAGGAGCCGTCTTCCCAAGTCTCGTTGCCGAACTCGCCTGGGTGTGGAATGGTTCGGAAGGTCCAAAGTTTCTCACCCGTTCGCACGTCAAAACCGCGGATATAGCCGGGAACGTTCGTCTTGCTCGGAGGTGACCCGCCTCCCCGCAGAGCGGCGCCCATCACGACCACATCGTTGATGACGATCGCTGGGGAGCTCGAACCGATCGAGCCGGGTTCGACAACGTCACGGTCGAGACCGAGCGTTAGGTCGATGATGCCACCTTCTCCGAAATCTTCGATCAAACGGCCACTCTTGGCGTCGAGAGCAGACAGCTGGAAGCCCGGCGAGATTATCAGGATTCGCTCTTCCTCGCCGTCGGTCCAATATGTCAAGCCTCGGCCATTACGCCGGACGGCGCGGGTACCGCGCACGCCCTCGTCGAGTCGGTACATCCAGAGCGTCTCGCCGGTGGTTGGATCGATGGCGACTGCGTCCCGCCGCGTGCCGGCAGTCGTGTAGAGGACGCCGTTGGCCATTAAGGGCGTGGCTTGCCAGTTGTTATCGGGGCGCGGGCCGAAATTATTGGCCTTCCATCGCCAGACGATCTCTAGTTCGCTGACGTTCTCTGCGTTGATCTGATCAAGTGGCGAATATTTGGTACTTCCGGCATCACCGCCGTAGAAGCGCCATTCGTCTCCTTGCGTGCCTTGCTGAGCAGCCAACGGGTAGAGCGAAAGCAGAGGAATGAGGGTAAGGAGTCGCGCGAGTGCCGTAAATCGCACATTGGGCATGGTGTCTACTTAGGCGCGAGAACTGCGTACGATGTAACGTGGCGCGAATCGCTTTCTGCAACCTCCAACCTCTTGTGGGCCTACGGGACGCTAGCAGGTTGGAACGGATTTCGCACGAGAATTCTAGAAAGGGTCTTGCCGGTGTGTGACAGGTACCCGGTATTTCCCACCTATCCCACCTATCCCACCTACTGACATGGGTGAAGGTATCGCCACCCATCTCGCCCTCGCCGAGCTTCTCGACGATCTAGTGGTGGCTAATCGTGGACCCGATGATCAAGACGTCGCAATTGTACCTTCTTGGGACTCACGAAAGGGCCTCCAGGAGCGGCGATTAGTAACTTCCTATATTGGGGGTGGTCTCAAGGGGTCGATGCAACACTTCACCGAGAAGGAGAAGTAGATGCAAGAAGAACAGAAGGAACAGACGAGGAAGAGGCGGAGGTACACGGCGGCGGAGTTCGCTGAGGTGTGGGATCGCTGGGGACGCGGAGAGTCGTCGAAGACGATCGCCCGTGTAATGGACAGAGGTCCGTCGGTTTACTGGCTGCTGTTGCGCTACGGCGGCATCCGCCCGCGAACGCGCTGCCGCTCGCCTCAGGCGTTGACGTTGGCTGAGCGGGAAGAGGTCTCCCGAGGCCTTGCCTGTGGGCAGTCGCTGCGACAGATCGCCCGCAGGCTAGCTCGTGCGCCATCGACGCTGAGCCGAGAGATCCGCCGCAACGGCGGCGCTGACCGCTACCGAGCGGCAGAGGCGGACAAGCAGGCTTGGAAGCGAGCACAGCGTCCTAAACGCTGCCGGCTGCTACGCTGTCCCCAGCTCCGCCAGTTGGTTGAAGAGAAGCTGCGCGAGGACTGGGCTCCGCAACAGATTGCCGGCTGGCTGAAGCGGACCTATCCGGGCCGCGAGTCACTTTACGTGTCACACGAAACGATCTATCGCAGTCTTTTCATCCAAGCCCGTGGGGCTTTGAAGAAGGAACTGACTCTCTATCTGCGTTCCAAGCGCACGATTCGCCGCTCCCGACATTCCACCCACAAGGGCCGTGGCGGCGGACAGATTCGAGATCTGATCTCGATTAGTGAACGCCCGGCCTCGGTCGAAGACCGGGCCGTACCCGGTCACTGGGAAGGGGATCTTCTAGCCGGATCGAACAACACCTACATCGCTACGCTGGTCGAACGTCACACCCGTTATGTGATGTTGGTGAAGGTCTCCGGCAAGGACACCGCAACCGTCGTCTCGGCTCTGATCGCGCACGCCCGGCAATTGCCGGGCGAACTCTACAAGTCGCTGACTTGGGACCGCGGGCTGGAGATGGCCGACCACAAACGCTTCACCCTAGCGACGGACATCGACGTGTACTTCTGCGATCCGCAGAGCCCCTGGCAACGCGGATCGAACGAGAACACGAACGGTCTGTTGAGACAGTACTTCCCCAAGGGAACCGACTTATCCGTACACTCACAAGAGCACCTGGACAGGATCGCTCGCAGGCTGAACGGTCGGCCCCGCAAGACGCTGGAGTTTGAAACTCCAGCAGAACGTTTTGACGCTTGTGTTGCGTTGACCGGTTGAGCCGGCAGGAATTATAGGAAGCTACTCGGCGAAGGCGACCACCAAAGCGATGCTGGCGGTCTCTACCGCTCCCGATCACGGAACTCTTCATACCAGTTCTGGACGACACGGATCTTGGGAGGTGCTGCCTCTTCGCCTTCAACGGGCGCGATCATCACGAATCGTTGACCGTCGGCGGAGACGTCGTATGCCGGTGTACTGCCACCAACTCCGAGATCGGAGGACTCAAACAGTTGCTGCGGCTGTCCCAGAGTGAACACTCCCTCGATTGAGACGGAGACCACCATCATCGTGTTGCCTTCCAGGTAGTACAACTCCTTGCCGTCGCTTCCCCAGCGCAAATGCCTCCCCCTGTTCAACGACACCGGCCACTTGCCGGCTCCGTTGGGGAACGGGCGCACATAGATCTCATTGCGTCCCGATTCATCGGAAACGTAAGCCAAGAAGCGACCGTTCGGCGATAGCGTGGGATTTCCCTCCTCGGCTGGTGTACTGAGAAACGTGACGGGCTCACCAGCCTCGCCGCCCGGTCCAAACTCCCGGTAACGGATGTCCGACTCCACGACGCCAATGAAGCTTTGCTGCTGATAAACCAAGTACCGGCCGTCTCGCGACCAGTCGAAACTGTACAGTATGAGTTGTTCGGACTCAACCAGTGTCACGGCCTCGCCCGTCCCGTCAGCAGCCTTGCTCCTGATGCGGGATCTGGGTCCGTGGTTCCAGTAGGTGATGTCCTCACCGGACGGCGACCAGATCGGTGAGGCCTCAGCCCCCTCATCAAACGTCACCCGAATCTTGGTGGAGCGGATCAAATCGTGAACCCAGATGTCCCGGGTTCCACTCTCACCAGAAGACAGCGCAATCCGCTGGCCGTCGGGAGAAAGAGTCGGGTCTTCCATGCTCGGTTGTGGCTGGCCGATGGCCTCAATCAGCTCGCCAGCACGGTTGCGCCAGATGAGAGTTCGGCGAGCAGTGTCTCCAGGTTCGTCCAGATACGCCAGTGTGCCGTCGCGGGCGACAGTGGCAAACTGACCGTCTTCGGCAATGGGGAAGGCTTCGCCTGTCGGTTCCAAGCTAGCCAGAGAGAACGGCAGGGCAAGCAGTCCGCCTTCACCCTGCTCGCCGGGTCCGTGGATCAAATAACCGTCTCGTGAGTAGACCGGAGCCGAACCGGGAGCCACTTCACTGCGCTCGCCTGTCTCTAGGTTCAAGACCCAGATTTGAAAACCGCCGCTGGCGCTCGCCTGATAAACGAGGGCCTCTGGACCTGCATCCGTGGGCAAGAAATGCGGTTCCGTAAGTCCCGAAAGCATCTTCCCTAGAATAATCTTCGGGTCGCCGCCTCGCGCTGGGATCTCGAACAGCGCGCCCGCCAAAGAAGAAAACACGATGCGCTCGCCGTCGGGGCTCCAAGAGGCGCCACGAAAACCGTTGTCTTTTGGACCGGGCAAATTACCCAACGTGATCGGGTCGCCGCCGGCGATGGCGACTCGTTTGATCTCGGTGCGCGTAGCGAATACGATTGACTGGCTGTCAGGCGACTAGCCCAGTTGCGGTCTCGCACCATCGGTCCCGGGGATCTCACGAACCGCCTCCGTCCCGATGGCTCGAAGCCAGAGACTGGATTCGGGTCTAGTCCCAGTCACGAAGGCGAGATAGCGCCCGTCGGGGGTAACGCTCGCTGAGCTGAGGCCTTCTTGTGTGAACGAGAAGCGGCGGGTGGGCGTCTCGGGCGCCGCTGGCGGAGCCTGGGTGAAGTTGAACGCCAGTAGGCCGAGGAAGGCGACGGCGAGGACCACTGCGGCGGCCTGCAACGCTCGCTGGCTGCTTTGTTGCACCACGACCGCACCAGGTGGCAGCATTTCAGTGGGGCTTGCCGCACCACTCGTCACCGCACTTCTTTGACCCGACGACGTCTTCCGCGCCCCACTACTCTGCTTCTGGAGTACGCGCAAGTCCGCTAGCAGTTCGTCGGCGTGCTGGTAGCGCTCGTCTCGATCCTTCGCCAACGCCTTCGCTAATAGATCGTCTACTTTCGGAGGCAGACCCCTCCGCAAAGCCGTCACCGGCTCGGGGTCCTCGTTGAGAATGCCGTAGCCGATCGCCTGCTCGTAGTCCGCCTCAAACGGAGTCTTATGCGTCAGCATCTCGTACAGCACGCAGCCGAGTGCCCAAACATCCGCACGCCGATCGACGTTTCTCCCTTCGAGTTGTTCCGGTGACAGGTAGGCCGGAGTCCCTAGCGTCGTGCCGCTTTTGGTGAGCTTCGTTTAACCCTTCGGCCATCTGGGCGGCGATCGAGAGTGATTCATCCAGCGGCAGCGGACGTTCCTTGATCTTTTCCGCCAGCGAGGGCCCATCGACGTAGGCCATGGCGATGAAGGTCTCGCCGTCTTCTTCATGGATGCCGAAGACCTGGCAGATGTTGGGATGGTCCAAAGAGGCGGCGGCTTGGGCTTCGCGGATCAGCCGCTCTTTGACCTCGTCTTCTCCGAGTGTTTCTCGGGACAGAAACTTCAACGCAACGGTCCGGCGGAGCTGAGTGTCCTCAGCCTTGTAGACGACACCCATGCCGCCCTCACCGAGCTTCTCGGTGACGCGGTAGTGCAATATGGTCCGACCGACCATGACGTGGCAATTGTAACGCTACGGAGTCGCTGGAAGGGCCGTCTGCCTGTACTTTGAGTAACTTCCTATATTGGGTGCCGGCTCAACCGGTCAACGCAACACTAGGCCTAAGTCGTTCAACAGAAATGTCTTAGCGATGAGAGCGGCAAGGGGCTTGCCGACCAGCGGAAGCCACTAATCGCAATTGCGTAACTCGTTGCACTGCAATGACATGCATACGAGAGCGAGGCGCCCTCGTCTCTTCCCCTTTACTTTCTTCCGCTTACGCGTCACGTTCTCCGTTCGCGACGGGTGTTGCGTCGACCGCTTGAGACCACCGGACTTGTAGGAAGTTACTCAGAGGGGCTGATCAGCAGTGGTTTACTGCGCCCGATCACGGAACTCTTCGTACCAGTTCTGCACGATGCGAATCTAGGGGGCTGCGGTTTCGGCCCCCTCGACGGGCGCGATCGTCACAGGAAGCGTTGGTCGGCGGCGGAGACGTCGTAGCCCCCCATACTGCCCGCTAAGGCTAAGCCAGGGGCCTCAAACAATGGTTGCAGCCGCCCCAGAGTGAAGGCTGATTCGGTCGAGACCTAGACCGCCATCAGCGTGCCGCCCTCGACGTAATACAACTCCCTGCCGTCGTTGCACCAACTCGGCGCCGTCCCGCCGTTTACCGACGCCAGCCACTTGCCGGCACCGCCGACCGCCGTGACTTCGCGTTTCATGAACTATTCCTCAGCTTGCGGGACCTTCAGGGCTCAGTCCGCCTTTTGGACATGCACAACTACGCAACCTGCCAGAGCAGGTACGCTGCCGACGCCGAGCCCGCAACTGCGGCGCCGTAACACAGGACCGCGATCATCGGGTGCGTGAGTCGCACGGCATCGTGCAGCGTGTGGCGGAAGCGATGCGCCGCGTGGAACAGCGACAGCACACACAGCCCGAGAAGGACGAGCCGGGTGAGCGGGTTCCCGAGCACCGCCAGTATGTGCTCGTAGGAGGGAGGTGGAACCCAGCCAAGAGGAAACGCGATGCCGAACAGCAGCAGGAGCGACGGCATCAGCATCGCCGAAAGCACGCCCCCGGCGCTGAAGAGCAACCACAGATAGGGCTCGGAGTGTTGTCTCACCATCTATGCCCCCAGTAGAAGCCAGCACACGACCGCCGACGCCACCACCCAGCCCGCGTAATGGCCCGCAAGAACCAGGCTGCCCGGCACCGGGGTCGGCCCGACCTTCACTACCATCGCCTGCGGCGCCGCGTCGAAGAAGGTGACCATATGGAACATCACGAAGAGGAGGCTGACAATGTTCAAGATCAGGATGGGCGTCGTGGCGGACCATGCCAGGAGCTGTTGATAGGCCGCGTCTCCCTGGCCCACGGCGCGCACCAGCAGCAGGAGGTACGCAACGAACCAGGCGACGAAGACGCTACTCATCTCTCGCAGGATGAACCTGAAGTAGGTCCCCTTCTCGAGCCACCATAACGTCGAGATGTGGGGCGGCAGCACGCGCTGCTGGTGCTCGGGCTGTCCCTGACTTTGGCTCATTGTGCCCCCTTTGGCATGACGAACGCCTTCACGGTCTCCATCGCGGCCGTCAGCTTGTAGCGCTGGATGGCGCCGGCCGGATCGACGTGCTTGGGACAGACCTTGGTGCACTCGCCCACAAACGTGCAGGCCCAGATCCCGTCTTGTTCGGAGAGGACGGCCAGCCGCTCCGCCGCGCCTTCGTCGCGGCTGTCGAGGTTGTAGCGCTGAGCCAGTGCAATAGCGGCCGGGCCAATAAAGTGCGGATCCAGGCCGTAGACCGGGCAGGCGGAGTAACACAGCATGCAGTCGATGCACATGCTGTACTGCTTGTAGTCGTCCAACTGCTCGGGCGTCTGGCGATATTCGCCAGTCGAGAGCGGCTTCTCCTCCTCCCGGACGATCCAGGGTTTCACCGTCGCCAGCTTCCGCATGAAATCGCCGATGTCGACGATAAGGTCGCGGATGACGGGAAAATTGCGGAGCGGCTCGACCCGGATGGGTCCCGGCGCGTAATCAGCAAGGAACGTTGCGCAGGTTAGCTTCGGCTCGCCGTTGACCATCATGCCGCAACTTCCGCAGACGCCCATGCGGCACGACCACCGGTACGCCAGCGTGCCGTCGATCCGGTCCTTAACGTGATTCAGCCCGTCCAGTACCACCCACTCTTTCGGGCACGGCACCTCGTACTGGTCGAACGTGACTTCGGACTCCTGTTCAGGACGGTAGCGAGCTACCTGTAACTTAATGCGATCCGTCATGCCGTGGGGCCTCCCCATAGATCCGCTCGGCCGGCGGCCAGCGGGTGATCGTGACGGGTAGATACTCGACGCGAGCCGAGCCGTCAGGGTTGCGGTGAATGACTGAGTGCCCGAGGAAACGCTCGTCGTCGCGCTTGGGAAAATCGGTGCGCTGATGCGCCCCACGCGATTCCTCGCGGCGCGACGCCGACATCACGATGGTCTCGGCGACGTCGAGCATGTTCGCCAACTCAAGGGCAGACACCCGCTCGGTGTTGAACGTCTTGCTCCGGTCCTCAATGGCGACGTCGACGTAGCGTTCCTGGAGGCGGCGTAGCCGGTCAACGGCCGTTGTCAGCGACGCCCCGGTCCGGTAGATCCCGGCGCTCTCTCCCATCGTCTTGTGCATCTCCTCTCGGAGATCGGCGATGCGCTCGTTCCCCTTCTTGCTGAACAGATCCTGCTCGATCCGCCGGTGCTCGTCGTTGGCCTGAGCGAGCACACTCTGACTGATCTCGACGTTGCGCGAGGCGTGCTCGGCGGCGGCCAGGCCCGCGCGGGCGCCGAACACGAGCAGCTCCGTCAGCGAGTTCGATCCGAGACGGTTGGCGCCGTTAATGCTGACGCAGGCCACTTCGCCCGCCGCGTACAGCCCTGGCAACGGCGTGGCGCCGTTGATGTCCGTATGGACGCCACCCATCATGTAGTGGAGGACGGGCCTCACCGGGATCAGGTCTTTCACCGGATCGAGGTTCTGGTATTTGATGCAGAGTTCACGCACAAAGGGGATCTTCTCGTCGATCTTCTTTTCACCGAGGTGACGGAGATCGAGGTTGACGACATGGCCGTACGGCGTCTCGATCGTGCGACCCTTCGCTTGCTCCTGCATGAAGGCCTGTGACAGCCGGTCGCGCGGACCCAGCTCCATCGTCCGCAGCACGGGCTCCTTCTGCGGCGTGCCCAGCGCGTAATCCTGCAGGTACCGGTACCCGTCCTTGTTAATTAGGTATCCGCCTTCGGCGCGCGCAGCCTCGGTGATCAGGATACCGGTAAAGGGCAAGCCTGTCGGGTGGTACTGGAGGAACTCCATGTCCTTCAGCGGAGCGCCGGCCCGATAGGCCAGTGCCATGCCATCTCCGCTCTTGATGGCGGCGTTCGTGGTGAAGGGGAAGATTCTTCCGCAGCCGCCGGTGCAGAGGATGACGGACCGCGCGGTGATGGCTTCGACCTTGCCGGACCGCAGATCAAGCGCCACCACGCCTTGGACTCGACCGTCATCCACCAGCAACTTGGTGACAAACCACTCGTCGTAGCGACGAACGCTTGCGTACTTGAGGGACGTCTGGAAGAGGGTGTGGAGCATGTGGAAGCCGGTCTTGTCGGCGGCAAACCACGTGCGCTTTTTCTTCATGCCCCCAAAGGGACGAACGGCAACCCGGCCGTCGGGCTCGCGGCTCCAGGGGCAACCCCAGTGCTCCAGTCGAAGGAGCTCTTCTGGCGCTTCCTTGACAAAAGCCTCCACGGCGTCCTGGTCGCACATCCAGTCGCCGCCGGAAATCGTGTCGTACGCGTGCTCGTCGAGGCTGTCGTCGGATGCGATGACGCCCGCGGAGCCGCCTTCGGCGGATACCGTATGGCTCCGCATCGGGTACACCTTGGAGACAACGGCGATATTGAGTCTTGGATTGCTATCGGCGATGGCAATCGCCGCTCGAAGTCCCGCGCCGCCGCCGCCTACTACAACCACATCATGACAAGGTGTCACACCTTCGTCTCCTACCCGCCCGTGCCTGTTCGATCCTCAATCCCCGTGCAGGCAACTATCTTACAACGATCGGTTCCGGGCACGGCCTATTGGCCCGACAGCATTTCATCCACGAGCAGTTTCCCGTCGTGGCGCACAACTTTCGTGCTGACGCTTCCGTCGTGGTACTCGTGTTGGATGCTCAGGCATCCGCACGCGTAGAGAGTTTCCTTGGTGAGGACGACCTCGTCGTCGTGGTCTTCGTAGAGGTCGCCGTCGACCAGTCGCCCGCAGGGCGCCTTCTGACCTTTGAAGCTGCCGATTGGGTTCATGCCCCCACCTCCTTCTCTGTTACAAGTTGTTAGGGCCACCGAAGTATGAAAGTATAAAGTGTACCGTCTACATGCCTATTACGTCGCCCGGTTTTTTCACCGCCGCCGCGGACTTCTTCAGCGCGGCATCCTCGTCTGGCATCAGCTTGATCTGAATGATCTGCTCCATGCCGCGCGCGCCGAGCATCACAGGCGCACCGTCGAACAGGTCCCGGACGCCGTACTCGCCCTGCAGGAACACGGAGCACGGCAGGATCTTCTTCGTGTCCTTGAGGATGGCCTCGACCATCTCAGCGGCCGCCGCCCTCTCTGAGCTTCTCGACGATCTTGAAGTGGCTGCTGGCCCGACCGACCATGACATGCGAATTATAGCTCTACGGCCGTCGCGAAAGGGCCGTCAGGTTGGGTTAGGAGTTACTTCCTATATTGGGGGTGGTCTCAAGCGGTCGACGCAACACCCGTCGCGAACGGAGAACGTGACGCGTAAGCGGAAGAAAGTAAAGGGGAAGAGACGAGGGCGCCTCGCTCTCGTATGCATGTCATTGCAGTGCAACGAGTTACGCAATTGCGATTAGTGGCTTCCGCTGGTCGGCAAGCCCCTTGCCGCTCTCACCGCTAAGACATTTCTGTTGAACGACTTAGGCCTAGTGTTGCGTTGACCGGTTGAGCCGGCAGGACTTGTAGGAAGCTACTCGGCTATCGCGAGGCGGCTGCTCGGCTTGGCTCCTTGCCCGTTCTGGGCTCCGCGTGGTTTCAGGCTGCGGCCAAGGGACAAGCACACAGATAGACTCTTGCTGCTCAGTTTTGGGTCAGCAGGTGTTACTAGCCGATTGTCGCAGTGACATTCAGTTCTCCGTCGAATCCAACCGCTCCCTCAGAAATTCCAGCTGGCGAAGGAACTGTTGCTGGACTTCGCAATTGACGAACCAGTCATCCCGATCGGGGACCGCTGATCCGTCACTACATCCATCGGAGTGTCGAACGAGATTTTCGAGTTGGCGGGTTGCTGGCGCCGTTTTCTGCTCTTCGACGGACTTGTTGATGGTTACTAAATGAGACAGGATCGCCGTGCGCAACCCTGGTGCGACGAAAGCCCGTTCGTCGAGTGACGACAAAAAGTCTACGATCCACGTCGTACTCTCGTCGTCCTCGATCCCAAAGCCAAGCGTCCTTGTATCCAAGGCGGAGCCGCCAAGGCTGTCGGTGGCGGTAGCCGTGATGAGATGGACGCGCTTCGCCAGATCCGCCAAGGGAAGCATGAATGACTGGCCTGTTCCCAAGACCCCGGCGAAATCGGACCGCCACACGATTTGATCACCTGACAGCATTCCTTCTTCCGGGTCGATCACAAGCGCCTGCAACATTACGCTTTGAAGCGAGTTGAAGCTAACGTTGTCTTTCCAAGGAGCGAATACATAAATGCTGGGAGCGTTGTTCAAGACTTGGAACGGATCCGAAGTGTCGACAGCGGTGTGGACTCCGTCCGACACCGATACGCGGATGAGTGCCTCGTCTGATCCGGGCAGTGACGAACGGTTGGTCTGGAATGAATTTCCACGCAGTCCTACCGCCAGCGGCTTCCAGCTGTCGCCGCCATCTGAGCTGTATTGGACCGTGTGGGTTAACTCGCCGCCGTCTGGGTCAAGGCTGAGCCATTCGAATCGAATGATGTCGGAATCGAGAAGGTCGCCCCTAGCAGGACGCAGAATGACAACACTGGGCGTGGTTGGACTTGCTGTGGTTCGACTAATTTCGACGGCTCCGTTGAGGAAGGCAATCTCGCCAATTGGCTCCGTCGGTTTGGGGAGAATTACCGTCACTAGCCGCGTTTGAGCCGCCGCTTCCGGTTCCGGTCCGTCAAACACGCCCCAACTGGGTTCAAAATTCGTTGCCTCCAACTCCTGCCCGGAGCTACTCCTCAGCACCGCCCGGAAGGTTCCGGCACTATCCAACAAGAAGGGGTTTCCGGAGAACTCAATCGGGTTCCTAGGCTCGAAGACGGATCCGTCCGCGCTGAGCACGCCGCTGAGCAGGAGATAGTCTCCGTCGCCGCCGTTGTCGCCCGACCCCTCGGAGCTTGGATTCGCGATTGACCCGATCAGCCTATCGTAGTTCCATGCCGACACCCAGCGCCCTTGGGCCCCGCCGTCCTTGCAGTAGCTCATCATCGGCCACGTCTGTCGAGGATCGATCACGGCATGCCCCCGAGGAGCGTCGCTTCGGCTTGTGTCGCTGTCTACGTACCGGGTATCAAACCCCCAAACCTCATCGTCGACGCCAGCGGACTCGATAGGCCCAAGGACGGGGAACCGCCGTCCGCCTGGAACGGGTGTTCCTCCCGCAGAGACTGAAAGCGTGGCGTGCGTCGGGAAGAACAAACGATCCGAATCCGTCGACGAACCACAGGCGCCGCTAAGGTCACCGTCCGGTTTTGGATCTAGTTGCGGATCGGCGGTATGAGTTATTTCCAGCGTATGTGCGATCTCATGGGCAATTCGGTTGCGGGCGTACCCGACTCCGTCCGGATCCTCGGCTCTAGCGATGGCACCGGTCCACGAGATCTCATTACCGCCAATTATTGAGCCGCCCGCGACTTTGCCTTCTGCGCGGCCAGTACCGGGATTCGGCGTACTGCTGTCGCCTGAAGAGCCGATAAAGTACCCATAATAGCGTGTGTGTAATTCACCGCAGTTCCCTGAGCCGCAGAAGTTGCCCGCCTCCTCAAGGTCGTGAAGCACCTTCAAGTCTTCGTCGATTTCGTGTCCGATACTCGGCAACGCGGCATATCGCAGAGCCTCGCCCACCTCGAACGTCGGCGTCGCCAAAGGGAATGCAGCCCGAAGCCGCAGCGCCTGCTCAAAGAGGTGGAGGGGGGTGGGCACATTGGCGAACGTATCGTCGGAAAGATCGTTGGGGGTGTTGCTGTCGTCGTGGGTTCCCCAAACGACTGGGAACAGCTTGACCGTCAACTGTTGCGACGGTACGAAGAACACCTCCACGCTGCAGGAACTTCTGCCAGGAACGTTACAGACCACGGGCACGCGCCGTTGCATGTCGTCATAGACCTGTAGTTCAACCTGGATGGTCCCCACCGTCCAGGTCGACGGAAGCCGGAAATTGAAGCTGTCTTCGAGCAGAACTCTTCGAGAGACAATATTGGGAATCCACTGAAGCTCTGTATTCGAGTTGACCGGCACCAGAGGCGGGCCCAGAGAGCTTCCGTCACGCGTGCCGACCAATCGAGCTGAGGCCACGCGATCGGCTTCGCCCGGAAGAAGTTCAACGAAGCCCCGAACGACCGTATCCTTGCCCGCGATGAGCGGAACGCTGTTTTGCCAATCTTGAACGGCCTGAGTAACCTCAATAGCCCGCACACTCGTTTCAGGCGTATCCACTGCCGCTGCTAGGCCGACGGCGTCGTTGTTGCTCAGATTGGGATCGTAGGAGCTGGGAACAACCTTGATGTCCGCTCTGTATCCTCCGAGTGCGTCGACCTCAAAACGGAGCGTCCCGTCGACCGACGAAAAGGGCAAAATCTCGAACTGATTCGGCTGACAGCTCAAGGTCACCGCCGAATCCGACACTGTCTGCGAGCACTGAAAAATAGAGGATACCCAGGGAACCTCAATCCGTGAAACGTTGTTGGGACGATTGATGGAAACCTCGATCGACTCGATCGTAGTCCGCTCGGGACCCTCATTCTGAACGCTAAGGTCAATGGCCAAGCCGGCGACAGGCGTTCCATTCGCCTCGTACGAGACTGTTACCGGTTCCAAGCCGGTTGCCGACAGGCGCAAATCACTAACCCGATCTCGAACGTCGATCCACACGACGGCGACATCGTCCGCAGGAAATGGGTCGGTTTGAATAGCCGATACCGTGGTCGTCACGTTGCCGGGCGACGAGAAAGTCACACTGAAGGGGATTTCCGCCTGGGTCGGGTTCGACGGATTCACGGGAGGCGGCAGATCCGGCCCCGAACAGGTCACTGTTCTCCCTGCCACGCTACAAGTTCCGGGCCCACTCACAGCCTGCGAGCCGCTTGGCAGTCCTATCTCCACAACCGTTTGAGTGGCGAAGCTCGGCCCAAAGTTCGTGATCGTCGCGAGGAGAGATACCTCGGAGCCAGCGAGGACGTGCCCGAGATCGTTGGCGCCAGAAACGACCGATAAGCCCGCAGCCAGAGAGATCGATCCGCTGTTCTGTACGGCAATCGAGATGGCGTCTTGATTGTTGGCAGGGACAGGGTCCAGTTGCTCCCCTGCTGCCGATGCCGTCAGTGACGACAATCCTGCCGCCGGAAAATGCATCGTGAAGGAGATCAGGTCAGCAGCCGTTGGGGTGAGGCTCGCTATGTTGCAGAAAATCGGTTGAGTAAATGAACTGCGCGTGCAGTTCGCCGGCAGCGCTTGCGCATCCGCGAATCCCGTGAAGGTGGCTTCCAGGATGACGTTCGTCGCTGTAGACGGGCCGTTGTTCGAGACCAAGATGTCGAAGTCCACAGTCGAGCCCGCAATCACGACCTGATCAGGAGTAAGAATAGTTACTTCGAGGTCAGCATCAGTCGCCTGACCAAGAACCGTCAGCGCGCCGAGGAGTTCGGCGGAGCCCTGGTCGGTTGAGACGCTGATGTCGACAGCGCCGGAGACGGAAAGCGGCACGTTGGCTGTTAGCGTGCCGTCGCTCACAACTTGGACGTTCTCTCCCGGGAGCCCGTCGAATAGCACCGAGAGGTTGGGGCCGGAAAATCCGCTGCCTGTGATGGCGACCTGCCCGCCTGGGCTCACTGTCGTCGGCGCTACCTCGGTAACCGTCAGGCTGGGGATCGGCGCGCGCACGAAGGTGCTAAAGGCTCCGGTTCCCGCATAAACGGCGGAGGACGACGGGTCCACGGCCAACGATCTGGAATCTCTCGCGACGCTCAAGTCCCACGTTGCGCCAGCATCCATGCTGGTGAATACGCCCTGTGAGGTCGCCGCATAAACCGTCGACGGACTATGGGGATCGACTTCCACAGCACGGACTCGACCGCCGAGCGTCGTAGGGTTCCAAGTCGCGCCGCCGTCCGTGCTCTTGTAGACACCCCCAGTTCCAGCATAAACAACGCTTGTTGTTACGGGATTGACGGCGATCGCCGGGAACGTATCGTTGGGCAGTCCCGACGTCAGCTGAACCCAGTTGCTGCCGCCGTCGGTCGTCTTATAAAGACCGCTGTTCGTCCCCGCATAGAGGGTCGCCGGCGTGAGCGGATCGATCGCCAATGACCTGAGGAAGCTGGCTAGCCCCCCATTTGCAGGATTCCAAGACGCCCCGCCGTCCGTGCTCTTGTAGGGGCCGGAAAACGTCGCAACGTAGATCGTGTCGGGAGCGCTCGGGTCGATGACGATTCCGTTTCTCGATCCTCCCGGAAGACCAGAGAGAGGATTCCAGCTTCCGCCGCCGTCCGTGCTCTTCAACAGCATCGAGCCGTTGCTCGTGCCGACGTAAAGCGTTGTCGGCGTCACCGGATCGACGGCCAGTTTCGTAAACGTCAAAATCGTCAATCCCGCGCTGGCGTCGCTCCACGTGCTGCCCGAGTCGACGCTCTTGAACACGCCGGCGCCATTCGCTGCCGCGTAGACAGTGCCCGGGTTAACGGGGTCTACAGCGATAGCAGGTAGCCACATGGAGAACATTCCTACGCTTGCCTTCGCCCACGCTGTGCCGCCGTCGGTGGTCTTGAAGACCCCGGCTCCCCGCAGACCTGCATAGAGAATGTCAGGCGACACCGGATTGATCGCCAGTGTGTTGATTCGGTTGTTGCTGTCGGCAGCGACATCGGTCAGGCCGGTGTTAATCACGTTCCAAGAAGTTCCCGCATCAGTGGTCTTCCAAGCTCCGTTGGCGCCGCCAGCGAACACGGTTGCCGGCGTCGCGGGATCAACTGCCAGCGAGTAAGTGGTCCCCAGAAAAAACGGCGCACCCCAAGTCACACCATCAGTGCTCTTGTAGACAGCTGACCATCCGGCGTAAAGAGTGGTCGGAGAAACAGGGTCAATCGCCAACGATAAGGCGCCCATCGGCGCGTTGCCCATGACGCTCCACGTTGCACCGCCATCCGCGCTTCGGAAAACTCCGCCGCTCGCGTTAAACGCTGTTCCGGCGTAGATCACATTGGGGTTCTGCGGATTGACTGCGACGGCATTGACCGTCAGATTGGTCAGTCCGGCATTGATCGGAGACCACGTGACGCCGCCGTTGGTACTCTTGAACACGCCTCCCCCGTTCGTGCCGGCGAAGACGGTTGTCGGCGTCAAGGGATCGATTCGGAGCGCGTTAACTGTAGGGGTTGTCAAGCCAGCATTGACTTGGTTCCAACTTGCGCCTCCGTCGACGCTCTTGAAGACCCCTCCGAACCCTCCAACATAGATTGTGTCGGTTGTCTGCGGGTCAATTGCGACGGTTAGTCCGACAAAATTCGTAATGCCGCCCGTGACTTCGAGCCAAGTGTTTCCAGCGTCGTTGGTCCTGTAGACGCTTCGATTTGCCACAGCAAACGCCGTGGACGGAGACGCCGGATCGACCGCGATTTCAGCCACGTTGCCGCCTTCCGGCCCCCTCTGTTGCCAAACCTGAGACCACCCAGGTTGGACGCTCACAAAACAGACCGCGAGGATGAGAAGCTGGATCGTGGGCGCGACCTTCATACTTTGAGCCTTCACGGAACGTCCTTGGCGCGGGCTAATTACCACTGGAAGAAGAGACATCTCGCTTCGAACTCAATCGTTGCTTCGCCCAGAGTTGCTGGCGCAGAATAACCCGTTTACTTCGCGAATGCAATAGTACGGCTTAGTAGTACGAACAGCAGCAATGCGGTCGTTGGCCGCCGAGAGATCAAGGCACGCCGATCGCTGCGTTTTCTAGTGGCGGTGTACGAAGAATTGCAAGGGCCCTAAGAGGTTTGTTCAGCAGATAAGAGGTCCGCGCTGCGGTATGAGATCAACACGCTGATGAGCGAAGGCTGGTGACCTCTGGGCGGAGTTGCCATAACGCATTATGAGGCGGACCGAATGAGCCACTCCAGATCCACGCAGACGATGGGCAAGGTCGATGGGCCCGGCACTTTCCCCTCAGCCGAGTAGCACCGGTTCGGCAGGGGCTGATGGTAGAGCCGCTGGCCAAGACGCCGCAATTGTAGCGCTAAGCGCTCAACGGAAGCACTGCCAGCCGGTACTTTGAGTAACTTCCTATATTGGGGGTGGTCTCAAGGGGTCGATGCAACACTTCACCGAGAAGGAGAAGTGGATGCAGAAAGAACAGAAGGAACAGACGAGGAAGAGGCGAGCGTACACGGCGGCGGAGTTCGCTGAGGTATGGGATCGTTGGCGACGCGGGGAGTCGTCGAAGAAGATCGCCCACGGGATGGACAGAGGGGCGTCGGTCTACCCGCTGCTGCTGCGTTACGGCGGCATCCGCCCGCGAACGCGCTGCCGCTCGCCTCAAGCGCTAACGCTAGCTGAGCGGGAAGAGATCTCCCGAGGCGTTGCCTGTGGAGAGTCGCTGCGACAGATCGCCCGCAGGCTAGCTCGTGCGGCATCGACCCTGAGCCGAGAGATCCGCCGCAACGGAGGTTCTAACCGCTACCGAGCGGCAGAGGCGGACAAGCAAGCCTGGAAGCGAGCGCGGCGTCCCAAGTCGTGTCGGCTGGTACGCTGTCCTCAGCTACGCCAGTTGGTAGAAGAGAAGCTGCGCGAGGACTGGGCTCCGCAACAGATTGCCGGCTGGTTGAAGCGGACGTATCCGGGTAGCGAGTCACTTTACGTGTCACACGAAACGATCTATCGCAGTCTTTTCATCCAGGCCCGCGGGGCTTTGAAGAAAGAACTGACCCTGTGTCTACGTTCCAAGCGTACGATTCGGCGTTCTCCGCAGGCCAGCCGCAAAGGCCGCGGCGGCGGACAGATTCGAGATCTGATCTCGATTAGTGAACGCCCGGCCTCGGTCGAAGACCGGGCCGTACCCGGTCACTGGGAAGGGGATCTTCTAGCCGGATCGAACAACACCTACATCGCTACGCTGGTCGAACGTCACACCCGTTATGTGATGTTGGTGAAGGTCTCCGGCAAGGACACCGCAACCGTCGTATCGGCACTGATCGCGCACGCCCGGCAGCTGCCGGGCGAACTCTACAAGTCGCTGACTTGGGACCGCGGGCTGGAGATGGCCGACCACAAACGCTTCACCCTAGCGACGGACATCGACGTATACTTCTGCGATCCGCAGAGCCCCTGGCAACGTGGATCGAATGAAAACACGAACGGTCTGTTGAGACAGTACTTCCCCAAGGGAACCGACTTATCCGTACACTCACAAGAGCACCTGGACAGGATCGCTCGCAGGCTGAACGGTCGGCCCCGCAAGACGCTGGAGTTTGAAACTCCAGCAGAACGATTTAACGCGTGTGTTGCATCGACCGATTGAGCCGGCAGGACTTGTAGGAAGCTACTCCAGATGGGGTGGTCCGCCGAGAGATTCTGGATTATCGGAAGTAGCGCTGGGGGCCGCGTCTGTATGGCTAGGCGGGCGCTCCGATTCCGGTCTAAGGCTCGGCATCCAACCTCGTCGATAACGTGGCCGATACTCCCAGGCGCGTTGCCCTCAAGACTAATGTTCACCACTATTAACACCGAATTGCGGTCCTTCTGAGCGCTCCGCAGCACGGTTGCTAGCGCCGATCTGGCTTCAGGGTATGTGTGCTGTAACTGCTCTTAGGCGGCGAACCGTTGAACGGCTTGCTCGTAGATCCGGCTCGGAGAACAAAGCGGGACAGAGTGTCAAAACAGTGCAGAACGTTGCAGCGCAGCGGTGGCGCGGCTATGCTGTCCGTGACGGGATGGCCAAAATGGAAATCTTCGCTAGGGCACCATCGACCATCGTTCGCTAGTTTGAAAGTGCTGTTTGGCACCGCTCCCGCGGGCCAATACTTGGTAGTCGTCATGACGAACTGGAGACTCTCAGCAGTCGAAGTTTTAGTCGTCCTAATAGCAGCTTCCGCCTTCGCGACGGCATCCTCCGTTGCGGCGGACAGCCCAGACGGTGTTGCCCGGGCACTGGCTCGCATCCGCGCGCACGACTTCCATCCGCTGGACGAAGACCGCTTCACGATCGACCGTGTGCTCAATCAGCAAGGCATCGCCGACCTGGACAACACGGACTGGAAGGTTCGGCTTCTGGCGGTGCACGATTTGGTCCGCGCCGGGGAAGACGCGGTCCCACGGATCGCCCAAGGGCTGAGCGACCCAAATGTACAGGTTAGGTACGTCTGCGCGGCAGCCCTGGGCGTGCTCAAGGCTGCAGCCGCGAGCGACGACCTGGAGCGGGTCGTCCGTGAGGACGCTGACGCACTGGCCCGCTCGCAGGCGGTCGTGGCCCTTGGGCAAATCGAGTCAGCCGATTCGCTGGACCTGCTGCGCGAACATCTGGAGAAGGATCCGTCGCGCGATGTGCGTCACCAGTGCGAATTGGCCATCGACCAAATCCAGAAAAAGATGGGCGCTACCGACGAACTCCGCGCCGCCTTTCGTACGCTCGACCCGGCGACGTTCGAGACCGTTCGTATCGGTGCGCCAGCCCCTGACTTCACCCTGCCCGACACTGCGGGTCAGGCTTGGCGGCTGGGACACTTCAAGGGCAAGAACTGGGTCGTGCTTGTTTGGGTATTCGCTGACTGGTGCCCGGTCTGCCACGGCGAATTCCGCGAGCTAATCGAAATGCGCGCCGAGTTCGAGCAAGTTGGCGTCAAAGTGGTCACCATCGAGGCTCACGATCGCTACCGAGCCCGCGTAATGGTCGGTAGGGAACTGGACCCCAAGTACTGGTTCGCCAAGACCTCGTTCAAGGAGACCTACACGCGCAGGATCTGGTGGCCCCATCTGCTAGACCGTGCCGGCACCATCGGTGCGATCTACGGCGTGGATCCGATGGCCTTCTCCGTCCACGCGGAATACATCAATCGCCCGGCAACCATCATCATCGATCCCGTCGGCAACGTCCGCTTCGCTTACCACGGCACTTTTTGGGGTGACCGCCCCTCGATCAAGCAGACCCTCGATATGATCCGGGCTGAGCGCTTCGACTTCGAGCATCCCCAGCGACGCCAGGCCGCCCTGCCGAAGTGAGCCGGACGACGGCCGCGTGCAGGGTAGCGATCGCAGAGCAGGCTCAAAGCTTCGTGTTCTTGTTGAAAGGGACTAATCGTGCTGAGGAGATCTGTTCGCTGGTCACTTCCTCGAAGCGGGGTGGTCTCAAGCGGTCGACGCAACACTTGCGAGAAGCCAGAAGACAAGACGTAACCGGTTGAGATGAAAGAGAAAACAGCGCCAACGCCTGACTCCTAGGCGCACGCCATTGAGTTACAAGGAGTTACGCGGTTGCACCCCGGACCCTGAAACCACCTGCCTGCCCTGAGGCTGACGCGTTCTAGCTGAACGGCTTAGTACGGGTGTTGCGTTGACCGGTTGAGCCGGCAGGACTTGTAGGAAGTTACTCGGTGGAGGCGCATCGAGACGGTGATGCTGGCGGTTGCTACTGCTCTCGATCGCGGAACTCTTCGTACCAGTTCTGGACGAACCACTTTAATCGAGCTCCTGAAACCAGTCGCCCACGATGTGAATGCGGCCACGTTCGGCGGGCTCGCTTCGCCGCACATAGTAGAGACGCTCGCCGTCGGAGGAAACTCGGAAGGAGATGCCAGGGGTGTCGACGAAGCCGGGGGCCTCAAAGACCTCCCGCGGAGGGCTGATCTCCAGCCGCGGTTCTTGAGTGATACTGCTCGCATGGATACGATTGTCCCAGCGGTAGAAAAGCTCGCCGCATGCGCGGCACCAAACCGGTTCCATGCCACCGTCGGTTGACACCTGGCGGCGGCCACTCCCGTCGATCTCCTCAACCCAGATCTGAAGTCGCCCGTCACCTTCGTCGGACCCATAGGCGATCAAGGCACCGTCGGGCGACAGCGCCGTGCCCCAGATGCTGAGGGGACTTTCGCTCGGGCTTTCTCGAACCCACAGTGGATCTCGCGGCGAAGTGCCGCTCAACACGGCGATTCCTCCGCTGTCGCCGTGGTCCGTGCCGCTGATACGGTCTGGCTGGACCCAAGATTCCGGCGCCGTCGGGTTCTCTTCCGAGAGCAGCTCGCGGGTGGCGCCGGTCAGAATCTCCTGGATCACCAACTGCTCGGTGCTACCGCCCGGCGCCTTGGACCAAACAGCCAGCGCTGTCCCGTCGGGACTCCAGACAGGCCAGCCGACGCTCGCGGGACTGGACAGAGTGCGGCCGCCATCTTCGGCGCTCCAAATCCATACATAGTCCCGTACGTCAGCCACTTGCACCGCGAAGCGGCGGTCGTCGGGAGCCAGGTCGAAGACACCGTAGACCTGCTCCGGGACATCAAGAACGCCTTCGTTTCCCTGGCGATCCACCCACGCAAGACGGCCTCGCGCCAGGTCATTTCCCGGTACGAAGGCGACCGTGCCGTTGTTGGCGAATGCCGCATACACGTTGCCGAAGAGCGACTCCAGAGCCACGCGGTCCATCACGGGGACGGCCTCTCCGGTCAGCTCCAGGCGTTCGACGTCGAACGGCACGGCGAACAAACTCCCCCCGCGGCCAAACACCAGGTGGCCGCTCGGCAGGTAGCGAGCATCGAAGCCGGTGATCGGCAAAGCTCTGTCCTCAGCGCCTTCCAGGGAGACGACCCAGATTTCGGAGTAGTCACTGCTGATGCTCCCTCGATTGTGGACTGAGACGAGGGCCGCACGGCCGGCGGGAAGCACCGCCGAGACCGCTTCAAAAGACCCCAAACGCTTCGTAGAGTTGAAGAGTTCGGAGGGCTCACCGCCGGCGGTCGAAACGCGCGCCAGCGTAGATCCCGCCTGTTCCGTGAAGTAGATAGTGTCGTCGATCCAGGTCGCAAAGCTCGGTGCTCGAGCTCGACACAGCGTGACAGCCGCACCGCCGGAGAGTGTGACCTTCCTTACGCGATCCTCAGTCAGGAAACCAAGCTCCGAGGAGTCCGGGGAGAAGAAGGCGTAAAGGGCGCCCTCGGTGCCGGGAATGGAGCTGGGATCTTCAAAGCGGGTGAGGTCCCGGTGGTAGAGCCGCGTGCCCTCATCCGCCTGCCCCACGTAAACAAGATGACGGCCGTCAGGAGAGAGCGTTAGCTCGACGCCCAAGAGGGGGTACTGGGTACCCAGGGCGAGGCGAGCGGAGTCGGGCAAATTAACCGCGGTGCGCGTTGCTGGCTGCGGATTCTGACGCTCGGGTGGTGTTGTTCGGGTGAAGAGAAGAAATGAAACCAATACCAGTGCTAGCGCGAGCATCACCGCTACGGCCGGAAGCAGGCGCGGCTTCCAACTTCGAGCCCCACTGCTAGTATCTGGACCGGCCTGAACGTGCTGCGGCGATACCTCAGCCATGTTCATGGTCCTTGAATGGCCCGATTCAAGACGCTTCTGTAAGCCTCTGAGATCGGCAGTTAGATGTGAGACATCCTGGTAACGATCATCTCTGTCTTTCGTTAAGCACCTGCCGACGCAGTCCTCCAATTGCATCGGTACGCCGGTGCGGAGGCCAGTCAACGCCGCTGGCTCTTCGTGAACGATCTCGTAAAGCAGTGCCTGGTCATACTGGCCCTGGAAGGGCCGTTGGCCGGAGATCATCTCGTACAACACACATCCCAAGGCCCAGATGTCGGTGCGGGTATCGACCTCAATGCCCTGCGCATGTTCGGGTGACATGTAAGCGACGGTTCCCATCGCTGTATTGGTCTTGGTCAGACGGGAGGCTTCTGTTAACCGTGCCAAGCCAAAATCCATCACCTTGGCGCGGCCCTTGGCGTCGACCATGACGTTGGCGGGCTTGATGTCGCGGTGGATGATGTTTTCTTCGTGTGCGGCTTCTAACCCATCAGCAACTTGGCGTCCGATGTCGAGAGCGTCTTTGAGGGTGAGCGGTCCGGCGGCAATGCGTTCTTCGAGAGTTTCGCCCTTGACGAACTCCATCGCGATGAAGGTCTTGCCATCGACTTCGGCGATTTCATAAACGGTACAGATGTTGGGGTGGCTCAGCGCGGCGGCGGCTTTCGCTTCGCGGAGGAAGCGTTCCTTGGCTTCTTCGTCGTTGAGGAGGTGTTGGGCGAGGAATTTGAGGGCGACTGTGCGTTCGAGGGTGGTGTCCTCAGCCTTATAGACGACACCCATGCCGCCTTCGCCGAGTTTGGCGACTATGCGGTAGTGGCTAATGGAGGACCCGATGTGCACGACGTCGCAATTGTACCCTCTTGGTACTCATGAAAGGGCTGCCAGAGTGGCATTAGAGTAACTTCCTATATTGGGTGCCGGCTCAACCGGTCAACGCAACACTAGGCCTAAGTCGTTCAACCGAAATGTCTTAGCGATGAGAGCGGCAAGGGGCTTGCCTACAAGCGGAAGCCATTAATCGCAATTGCGTAACTCGTTGTACTGCAATGACATGCAGATGAGAGCGGAGCGTCCTCGCCGCTTCGCCTTTGCTTTCTTTGGCTTACGCTTCACGCTCTCCCTTCGCGCCGGGTGTTGCGTCGACCGCTTGAGACCACCGGAATTCGCGGCACCAACCCAATTTGGGCCCCTTCAGAGAGTCTGAAGGCCCGTTTCGGGGGTCATTTCCTACGTGCTTCTAGGCAGTAACTCAACTCAGAGTGATTGGCGCGTCGATGCGGAAGCTTAGTTAGTGCCAGGCGATCCCGTCCCAGTTGCACCACGGTTCCGTCATATGCAGCCAGTCCATCGCGGGCTGACCAATCGGTGCGCCGGGTGGCTCGGTCGGAGGATTGGGGTTCTCTAGGGTCTCCGCGGGCCTCTCAAGGAAGCGCTCGATGTTCATCGCGAGCAAGGCAGCGTGCGGCGACTCGTCCATTGAGGACAGATTGCCGTGCACCGTGCGAAGGACCGAAGTCGCAACAGCACGCACCTGTGGCATCGATGCGTTGGCAGCGAGCCATTGGATACGGTCGATGACGACCGACTCGACTGCCCGTTTCACTTCAGCTTCATATGCTCCGTTCGCTGTTGCTCCGAACGATGAATCGATCAAGCGACCGAGGACGTCGCCCAGACTCGGCAGTGCCGGGTCGAAGACATGTTGCTCGACCATCCGAGCTGCACGGTCCGACGTCAGCAGAGAGTTCACGGTGTGGCTGGCCGCGACCACTGCGGGAGTGACGGCGTCGAACGCCGATCCGGTGTAGCGAGGGAAGAGTTCACGCGTCCTTCCAAACCCGGGTGGGCGGGGCGGAATGGCGTTCACTATTGAGACCGGAAGTACGAGTTCTGAAGGCGAGAGCGTTCGCATCAGGGCATCGAGCGCACGGTTCTGCTGATCAGCGGTGACGCGCCACATCGGGGTTAGCCCCGAGCCGCGCGTGGCATAGGTGTAGGCCACACCACCGATCGCAGTAGCCGTCGACTCGGTCTGATAGCGGTGGTGCATGTAAAGCGGGACTAGCACCTCTTCGAGCGTTGCCATTGGGCGGCCGTTTTGGATCGCCGTCTCGCCAAAACGGGACAGTGCTTCGGCGCGCACGTCCATCATCCGCTGGAGTTCCTCGGCCATGTCCGTCCCATTTGCCCACTGGTCGGCCTGCGGCGTCGTGGCGATATCCTGGTTCGTCATGTACCGAACATCGTCGTCCCACGCGCCGTCGAGCATCGACCGCAATGCCGATGCCTCGTGGGTGTCGGCCGGGAAGTCTTGATACCCGTAGGTCACCGCCACTTTGTCCCACTCGCCGATATCGGCGTCATAGACCTCGGAATAGTCGAGCGAGCCATCGGCGCCTAGTTCTACCAATGGATGGGGATAATCCATGACCGAGATCCGACCCTTGCTGCTGTTGTAGTAGTTATGGCCGAGTCCGATTGTGTGACCCACCTCGTGGGCCGCGAGCTGCCGAATCCGGGCGACCGCCCATTCGGCTAGCTCTGGCGGGGATTCCTCGCCGGTTTGATAAGGGGAAAGGAGGCCTTCCGCGATCATGTAGTCTTGGCGGATGCGAAGTGACCCGAGTGTCACCACTCCCTTGATGATCTCTCCGGTGCGCGGGTCAGTTACCGATCCACCTGTGCTCCAACCACGCGTCGAACGGTGGACCCAGTTGATGACGTTGTATCGAGCATCGAGCGGGCTAATCGAGTCGGGCCGCATAACGACCTGGAAGGCATTCCGATACCCGGCTGCCTCGAAGGCCTGGTTCCACCACCTTGCGCCATCTAGCAGTGCTGACCTGACAGGCTCGGGCGTGCCTGGGTCCAGGTAGTACACGATCGGCTCGACTGGTTCACTCATGTCTGCGATTGGGTCGAGCTTCTTGAGGCGATGTCGCCGGATGAAGCGTTGTGTCATGTCCTCGCCCAGCGGTGCTCCGTAGTCCTGGAACACGTTGGCCCCGTAGCCAGCGCGAGGGTCGTACATCCGAAGCTCGTAGTCGTCATCAGGAAGCTCCACGAAGGAATGATGGAGCCGGATGCTAGCGGCTTCACGAGTCGCAGCCACCTGACCCACGCCCTCGATACGGTCGTCAGCGCTGCTCTCGCCTGGCTGCAGTACAAATGTCAGCTCAACCTCAAGCTCTGTGTTCGTGGGAAAGGCTTGGGTGAACTCCATGTAGATGGAACTTCGACTGTCGTCGAGCTGATATGTGCCTGGCCGCATTCGACGGCCCACACTGATCGGATCCCGGATCAGAAAGCCGGTCATGTCGAGCAGAAGACGGCCATCCGTCTCTGCCGCAACAGTAAAGCCCCAAAGGATCGACCGCGCGAAGGCGTCGCGGACGGCCCGACTCTCGGCCGGGTTATCTGAACTGGCGCGAAAGCGGTAGTTCGGCTGGACCATGAGGACCTTTCTGCCAACCCGCTCGAACTTCACGATGCGGGAGCCCCTGAGGGCACCTCGGTCAAGACCGAGGTCGTTTGAACCCAGGCCCGCGCCGAAGCCGACGAAATGGATCATCTCTGTGTCGAGGCGCGGAACTTCCATCCAAAGCTGACCCAGATCCGCGTCCCAGTAGAGTGGAAGCATCCCGTCCATCCGTTCCATGCCAGCGGTCTTTTCCGAGATCGACGGAAGTGGCCCAATCGTCCCTACGCCATCACTGCGTTGAGCGAAGCTTGGTGTGGGGCAGATCGCGATCACCAGCGCTACCACGAGAGGAAGGGTGAACGTGGGCAGATGGTTGTGTGCTGTACGGATCATGTGGACATCCTCAGTCGTCGATGTGTATTCAATCTTGATTCGATGGTCTACCAGGGGTGGTAGTACGGCCTCTACAGTCCCGGTCGCTTGTAGACTTTGCCCGCCTTCATGACAAACGAAACGTTAAGTACGGTGTCCAGATCTTCGCTTGGGTCAGCCGGAGTGGCGACAATGTCCGCGTTCTTTCCCGCTGACAATGTGCCCGTCTGATCCGCTATGCCGAGTAGCTGTGCGGCCCTGAGCGTCGCGGACTGTATGGTCTCCAGCGGCGGCATGCCAGCCTGGTTCATCAAGAGAAACTCTCCAGCATTGCTGCCGTGAGGGCATACGCCGCAGTCGGTGCCGAACGCAATCTTCACGCCTGCTGGATACGCCTTCCGAAAGGTTTCCGCAATCTGCGGTCCTATGGCTAAAGCTTTGGGTACGATCACCGCAGGAAAATAGCCAGGGACCTCGGCTTTTTCCGCGACAAACCGTCCGGCCGATATCGTCGGCACCCACCAGGTTCCTTTCTCCTTGAAAAGCTCAATCGCCTCTTCGTCCATCAAGGTGCCGTGCTCTATGGAGTGGATACCGGCCCGAATCGCCCGCTTCATGCCCTCCGCGCCGTGGGCATGGGCGGCGACGTGGAATCCGTAGTCCTTTGCTGTCTCGACGATCACTCGCATCTCTTCCTCAGTAAATTGCGGGTTCTCACCGCTCTTGGCGACGCTGAGCACACCGCCAGTCGCAGTGATCTTGATGAAGTCAGCTCCCTCCTTATAGCGCTGGCGGACGGCCTTCCTTGCGTCCTCCGGCCCGTTAACGACACCCTCATTTGGCCCTGGATCGCCCATCAAGTCCGCTCGCACTCCGTTGGTCGGGTCCGCGTGTCCGCCAGTAGTGGCGAGACTCTTGCCCGCGTTGAAGATCGTGGGACCGTCAGTCAGCCCTTGTTCGATTGCCCGCTTCAACGCAATCGACACGCCTCCATTGGTGCCAGCGTCGCGGACCGTCGTAAAGCCAGCCATCAGGGTCTTCTTCGCGTAGACGGCCGAGCGGAAGGCGCGATCTACGGGATTCAAGCGGAATCTCTCTTCATAGGCCTTTGGGTTGCTCTCTCCTGTGAGATGTACATGCATGTCCATCCAGCCCGGCATGCAAGTGTGCGACTTGAGATCGATCGTCTCGTCGCCTCCATCAGCCTCTAGGTAGCCAGAGGTGACCTGAAGAATCTGGTCGCCTCGCACGACGATCGAGACCTCCTTGCGAACCTCCAGCGTCTCGACATCCACCAGCTTTCCGCAGTGCAGCACCGTTGCCGAGAGCGTCGGCGCGAACGCAAGGAAGGCCAGGAGAAAGGAAATTCGCATGGCGCGATTATAGCTGTTGCCGCTGACCTGATCGCGGCGCAGACTTCGACATTGATGACCACCGTTCCGAAAGGACGAGCAGGATTGTTCGATGGCCGCGTTGGAGTCGTTTCGTACAAGCGGGAGTTATCGGATGTAACGCTAGACGAGGCAGTCGAGGTTCCGCGAAACCGGGGAAGGGATGGCAGCGATGCTGGGCTAGAGACCGTCAAGCGTCATCTTGGTGAGCTGTTCCAGCACAAAGAGCTTTGCAGCGCGGCAGGGGATCGGTTAGACACATGCCGCCCGGATGGCCCAAATCGAAATCCCGTAGAATAGCGACGTGCTCTCGGTATTTTCCTCTCCAGCTCGCTACACCCAAGGCCGCGACGCGACGGACTCGCTCGGCGCCGAAATGTCAACGCTCGGCCTTCAGGGCCCGGTTCTGATCATGGCTGGCCGGTCGGCGCGTCGGCTCCTGCTAGAAACCTGGCGCGAGTCCCTGGGCGACTCGGGATTCGAGTACTCAATCTTCGACTTCGGCGGAGAGTGCACGCTCGCTGAAATCGAGCGCGGAAAGCTCGCCGCGCGACATCTCGGCGCGAAAGTCATCGTGGGGACCGGCGGCGGCAAGCTCCTCGACGCCGCCCGAGCCGTCGCTGCGGACTTGAGCTTGCCGATCGTCAACTGCCCGACGATCGCGTCGAGCGATGCGCCCTGTAGCGCCCTCTCGGTTATCTACACCGAGGACGGCGTGGTCGAGGACTATCGCATCTATGCTCGAAACCCGGACTTGGTGTTGGTCGACACGACGGTCATCGCGCAGGCCCCTGTACGCTACCTTGTCGCCGGCATGGGGGACGCCCTGGCAACACTACTCGAGGCGCGCACCTGCGTCGAAGGACGGGTGAAGAACATGCGCGGCGGCGGCTCGACCCAGAGCGCTCTGGCTCTTGCACAACTCTGCTACCGCACGCTTATCACTGATGGCATCGAGGCAAAACGAGCCGTCGAGATGCACGCCGTTACCCCCGCGTTGGAGCGAGTGGTCGAGGCCAACACTCTGCTGTCTGGCCTCGGGTTCGAGTCTTCCGGTTTGGCTGCGGCGCATTCCGTCCATAACGGTCTCACCGTGATTGCCGACACGCACCCTTTTCTTCACGGCGAGAAGGTCGCCTTCGGAGCATTGACGCAATTGATTCTCGAGGGAAAGTCGCGGGCCGAGATCGAAGAGCTTCTCACGTTCTCTTGCGAAGTTGGGCTTCCCGTCACGCTGGCGCAAGTCGGGCTCGAAGACTGTCCCGCCGAGATTGTCGAGAAGGTCTCGCGCCGAACGGTCTCACGCAGCGAGACGATTCACAACGAGCCATTTGAGGTCGACGTCCCAATGGTTGCGGCCGCGATTCGCTCCGCCGACGCAACCGGACGAGCGTGGCTCAAGGAATCTGGCTCAAGAATTGCCCAGAGCAGTCTTAAGCCGCTCGCGTGAGCAAGCGGTTCGTTGTAGCTTCGCTAGTTCTGGACAGGTCTCAGGGGGTCATTGCCTACATTCGGGGTGGTCTCAAGCGGTCGACGCAACACCCGGCGCGAAGGGAGAACGTGAAGCGTAAGCCAATGAAAGCAAAGGGGAAGAGACGAGGGCGCCTCGCTCTCGTATGCATGTCATTGCAGTACAACGAGTTACGCAATTGCGATTAATGGCTTCCGCTTGTAGGCAAGCCCCTTGCCGCTCTCATCGCTAAGACATTTCGGTTGAACGACTTAGGCCTAGTGTTGCGTTGACCGGTTGAGCCGGCAGGACTTATAGGAAGCTACTCGGGCGCTCCTTCTCGGAGCGTCTCGTCAGCTAATTCGGTGACGCGTGCTCGGAAGCGCAGACTATGTCAGCGCAGCGGCTTGCTTCCCCAGACCAGGGACATAGGCGGGCCAAGGACCAGGATGTCTGGGTTTTTGGTGTCGCGATCCATTGCGCTGAGGATGTCGCTCATTTCTTCATGAGTAACTAGACCCGCGCCCACGAAGGCCGGTGCGGCCTCCTCGACTGACCATTTCAAAAGAAAGCGCTCCTCGCCTTTGGCCATCACCGGCCGGTACATCTCAACGTCGGGATCTTCGACGCCTGCCGCCTTCGCCAGATGGTAGAGCTTATGAGAAATCGCGTAGTCCACCCCGCGTTGTGGCGCGAGTCTGCGGAACAAATCCGCGCACCATCGGAGCGAACTCTCGGGCGTGCTGCCTGCCGACGTAACATCGCCGTCTTCTATGACCAAGATGCCTCCGGGCTTCAGAATTTCGAGCATCTCACGCAGGCAATCCGCAGGATCAACGAGATGCAGCAACAGGTATCGGCAATAGGCGAGGTCGAACGATTCGCGGGGTAGGTTGGATTCATTCGCGCTCGCTTCGATAAAGGTCGTATTGGTCCGACCCTCCGCCTCACACGCTGTGCGAGCTTGCTCAAGCTGCCCCGCGCTGAGATCAACGCCGGTCACGTGTCCCGAAGGACCAACCATCTCGGCGAGCATACGCGTGGTCGCTCCGACTCCACAGCCGAAATCCGCCACTTTCATTCCAGGCTGCAGTCCTGCCCGAAGTAAGACGCGCCGACCGGCGCTCTCGCAGACCCGGTGCAGCGCGTTGAGACGGCGAACGGCTGCTTCGCCCGTGGCCAGCGAATAGTCGCCTGGGCTTGTTTCAGATGGCATCGGCAGGCTTCACGCTCAATAGCGCGGAATCTTTAGAGTACGGCGACTATACCTCGGCGCCAGCGGGCCCTGACCTCCGAGGGCCGAATGAAAGCCAAGACGCAATCCACGGGATTCCGCTCTGAGGCCCCCAAACGGCCCTTCCAAGGGTCACTGCCGCGATTCGGACTTGTAGGAAACTACTCGTCGGTGGCCGATTGAGACTGCGATTCTGGTAGTTTCTACTGATCCCGATCTCGGAACTCTTCGTACCAGTTCATGACGACGCGGATCTTGGGCGGGTCTTCTTCGCCTTCGTCCTGTTCGACGGCCGAGAGCGTCCAACTCACTAGATGCGCGTGAGAACCTATACTCGGAGACGACGAGGCAGTCAGTGGATCCCGACACCCCTCTTTCGGCCGGACGCCTGCGTCCAACCGACGAAAAGCGCCTTCAACGCGATCTCCGCGTTGCCGAGATCGTCCAGCGGAGCATGCTCCCAGCCAATCAACGGCGCGGGAACATCGAGGTCTTCTGCCATTTTCGGCCCTGTATTGAAATCGGCGGTGATTATGCTTCGGTGTACTTCCAGGATGAAGAGCATGTCGTTGTAGGGATTTGCGATGTCTCCGGCCACGGTGTGGCCTCGGCGCTGCTGGCAAGTCGCGTCAACAGTTTCGTGTTGAGTCAAGCGCCTCACGTGCAGCACCCGTGTCAGCTCGTCGAGGCCCTGAACGATTTTGTGTTCCGCACATTTCACCACACCGGACTGTATGCAACGTTTTTTTTCCTATTCATCGACCTGAAGAAACGAACAATAGTCTGGGCCGGGTGCGGACACCCACCGGTGTTGCACGTCGTCAAGAAGACGGGGAGGATCGAACGCTTGGACTCCGAGAACCAGCCGATCGGGTTGTTTGAGAACCTGTCGCAGACATGCACAATGCTGGAGACTCCGTTTCTCCCTGGCGATCGGTTAGTGCTCTACACGGATGGCGTCACTGAATCCACAGCTCCTGAGGGGTCCGAGCTGGGAATCGATGGGTTGGAGGGGATCGTCTCGGAATCTGCTCATCGATCCCTCCAGGACTTTGCCGGATCGATTCGTCAGCGCGTCGAGCAGTTTAGAGGGGGTGCGCAAGCGTCCGACGACGAGCTACTGCTCGCCATCGCCCACCTTGAGGCGGACACCTCGAGAACCAGACGTCGAGAGTCTGACTACTCACAGTAGATCGCGCATGCCCGGCAGCTGCCGGGCATGCGCGATCAGCGCCGAGAGGACTGTGGCCGAGTGGTTGTCGCCCACTTTGAGGGAGAGTTCCGCGTTCGGCAACAAGCGGACGTAGTCCAACAGCTTCTTGGCTGGCAAGGTCGTTGAGTGCGTGTTGGCTCATTCTGGATCGCCAGGACCGCCGTTCCGCTGGTCGGTCCCGGTTGTCTCAGCCGGGCCGCCCAGGCAGCGTTCGAGGACTTGACGTTCGAGCCGCTCAAGGGTCGAGGGGTCTTCAGAGCCGGGTCCCCAGAGCGTCCGGGCTGCAGCCCCAATGGCACGTAGTTGCGCCGCATAGCGCCGGCAGTGGCGGCACCAGAGCAGATGGAGCCGGACCCCCAGTCGTTCCCCCCAACTTGCTTCCGCAAGTTCATCGCTGGCGATCCTACGCGTGACTTCCCTACAACTGAGCATCCCTCACACCTTTGCTCTCCAGGCACTCCCGAAGACGGTTACGCACTCGATTCAGCAGCACTCCTAGGTTAGTGCGAGTCACCCCCAGAATCTTACAGATTTCTTCAGTGCCGAGGCCCTCCACTTCGCGCAGAGTAAAGGACATCCTCTGCTGGGTGGGCGCCACTTCCAGACAAAGCTCGATGAGTTCACCGACTTCAGTTCGGTAAAACTGCACGTCGGAGGGCAAGGGTGGGCGCACCCAGCTTCCGTCGGACTTGAAGCGCTGTTCGACAACTTCTTCGATGTCGTCCATCTGGACCTCTCGCTGCAGTTCCCGGCGAGCCTCAGCGATCTTCTTGTAGAGGATGCCGAACAGCCAGGTGCGGACGTGGGACCTCCCCTCGAACTGTTCCGCCTTCTCGATAAAGGTGGCGAAGGTGGCCTGGGTCACCTCTTCGGCACGCTGGGGATCCAGGCCCGCGCCCCGCGCAGCCCGAAGGATCTGGCCCAGATAGGCTTCCACGACAGGCCGAAGAGCGTTGCGATCGCCCGCTCGGATTCGCGCTACGAACTGGGGGTCGTTCATCTCCATCGCAACCCTGCTCCTGTCTGGTTATCGCGGGGTTGTCAGAATGTTTACACATTCAAGGTGTAATAATCTGCCTCCTTCCCGCACTCACTAACGAGGCCGGAAAGAGATCATGCCTCGCTGTGGAGAGACGCTGATCCTAGAGGCCGATCGACTCGGCCCAAAAGTATCGCGTGGCTCTGCGGTAAGGCGTCGTTGTGCCGCACAGCGGTGGAGCTGACTGCAGTGCAAGGCTGGACTGAAACCACAAACCTGAAAAAAAGGAGAAATCAAGATGAACACAAGAAACATCAAGCTTGGCGCCTACGGCGGACTGGCCGCCGGCATCGTCTTCGGAGTGATAATGGCCATGATGGGCATGTTGCCGATGATCGGCAAGATGGTCGGACATCCGTCAGCCGTGACCGGATTTTTCGTCCACCTCGTCATCAGCGCCCTGATCGGCGGGACGTTTGCGATCGTTATCCATCGCTTCGTCAACGCTGCAAGCAGCGGGCTGGGCTTTGGCCTAGTCTACGGTGGAGTCTGGTGGCTCCTCGGACCACTGACCCTGATGCCGCTGTTCATGGGAATGGGCTTGGGGGTGAACTGGAACGCCGCAGCGGCGTCCGCAATGCTTCCCAGCCTGGTCGGTCATCTCATTTACGGCGCGATCCTGGGGCTGAGCTACGGTTGGCTCCGAAACCGGCAGAGCGGGAGTGAGTCGGCGTCTCGGCGAGAAACCCGAACGGCCGAAGCACACTGAGCCAATACCGGCAAAGACCACGAAGGGATCTCCCTCGACGCTCGACAGCCTGAGGGAGTCCCTTGTGCTGGAGCCAATTGTGCTTGAAGATCTCAGACAAAGGACACTTTAGACGCGAAGAGGTGGAACAATGACCGGTATTTCGAGCGTTCGACAGCCTCTAGTTGAGGCGCATAAGGAAGCGACGACTCTGCACCACGGCAAACTCATTAGCTCTGCTGACAGGCGACAAATCGGACCCGCAAATCACCCAGGGCAACCGCAGTCAGACTTGGCTTGCATTGGGGTCTGGGGTGGTAATCGGGCGGTGGCGTTCGAAGGGGGCCTGCCTGGCCTGGCGACCTGGGTCTATTCAGCGCCCTTTGAATCGGCAGCTGGCGGGGATGTGCATTATCTGTCAGCCTGTGACGAGGGTAGGCTTTTGAGAATCGCTCTCGCAGACGTGAGCGGGCATGGGGCCGAAGTCGACACTATCGCGCAGTCCCTGCTCCAACTGATGCGCCGCTATATCAACACCTGGGATCAGTCCGACTTCATGCGCGATCTGGGTCGGGCATTTCGTCAGGCCCAGGCGGGTTCACAATATGCGACAGCCGTTGTGCTCGGGTTTGACCGCGAACTGAGCCAAGTGGCTTATACGAATGCGGGCCACCCTGCGCCCCTTTGGTTTCACGCCGACGAGAATCGCTGGAGCGTTCTTGCAGAGGATGAAGTGCCGGGCGCGGCGCCTTCAGACTTGCCCCTCGGCCTGATCCCCGGTACGGAGTATCAACAAACGTTCGTGACCCTGGGTCCAGGCGATCTACTCATTCTTTACACCGACGGCCTGATTGAGGCCGAAAACCAAGCCGGGGAGCAGCTCGGCGCCGAACGGTTGTTTGAGTTAGCGGAGGCACTTCCGACGAATTCTCCACAGGCGGCCGGCCGAGGTTTGTTGTCAGAGGTACACAGATTCCGCGGCGATTTGGGCGCTGGCGACGATGAGACGCTGATCATTTTACAGCGTTCCCCCGTCCCCCACTACAAGGTCCTCGAATCGAGTTTGGTGTCCTCGGCCTTGTAGACGACACCCATACCGCCTTCGCCGAGCTTCTCGACGATCGTGTGGTGGCTAATGGTGGAGCCGATGACCAAGACAGGGGAATTGTAGCGTCAACCGCTCGCTGAAAGGGCCGTCAGGTACTGCTTTGAGTTACTTCCTATATTGGGTGCCGGCTCAACCGGTCAACGCAACACTAGGGCTAAGTCGTTCAACCGAAATGTCTTAGCGATGAGAGCGGCAAGGGGCTTGCCTACAAGCGGAAGCCACTAATCGCAATTGCGTAACTCGTTGTACTGCAATGACATGCAGATGAGAGCGGAGCGTCCTCGCCGCTTCGCCTTTGCTTTCTTTGGCTTACGCTTCACGCTCTCCCTTCGCGCCGGGTGTTGCGTCGACCGCTTGAGACCACCGGAATTCGAGGAAATGACCCGAATCTGGCCGGATTCGAGGCAGTTGGGAGTGCAAGACTTGGCCGGTATCGCCCATTGATAATGACGCGACGAGCCGAGGGTGGCCGTCAAATGCTCAATTACCAGCGGCTCGGATCGCCGGTTCCCTCGCCAACAACCGCGAGATAGTAGCGGGGTGGACCTTAAACAGCCGCGCGGCGTCAGCTGCCGTCTTGTCGCCGTTGGAGACCATCTTTCTGATTTCCGCCTGTTGGCGAGGCGATAGCTTGGGACGGCGACCGCCGATGCGTCCTTCTGCGCGCGCGGCGTCCAACCCAGCCTTGGTCCGCTCCTTGAGCATGGCCCGCTCGAACTCGGCAAACACCGAGACCAGGTGCATCATCATCCGTCCCGCCGCCGTCGTCGTATCGATCGACTCAGTCAAGCTGCGGAATCCGGCCTTGGCCTCCCCTAGTCGCTCCATAAGGATCAACACATCACGAAGCGAACGGGAGAGCCGGTCTAACTTCCAGACCACGACCACATCGCCCTCGCGCATTTGTTCGAGAAGCCGGTGGAGTTCGGGCCGGTCCCAGCGTCCGCCGGAGGCCTTCTCGCGATAGATGCGCTCGCACCCGGCGGCTTTGAGCGCGGCAACCTGGACGGCCGTGTCCTGGTCGTCAGTGGAGACTCTTGCGTATCCGATGAGCATTGCATAAATATATCGCGAATCGATCCCACAATGCAACACCTTTTTGCAACGATAGAACCCCCGCCGATTGACAGCCTTCCATGTGTTGCGAAAACGAATGTTTGTGCAACGTAGTCATTGCTGAGCCCAGCACTAGACGTGCGGAACCGCGAGAAGGGCACGACGGGCCGCAGTGAAGGCCGAAAACCGTAGGGTCACTATCCGGGCGAGCAGCGCGTTGTGGATCGCATGAAGACTCTTCGCTCTGGGGGCTTGGCCTATGATAAGTTGGCCGAACGGTTGACTGCCGACGGCTTCAGAACGAGCAAGGAGACCACATGGCACGGGTTCAGTGTTCAGCGCATCCTTGCGCGGGTCTAGCCTCTACCGGGGGCGGCTTGGGCCGCAGTTAGCGAGGGCATGCGCCATCCAGATGCACGCCCTCTCGGTTTAATTACCGGACAGTTTTGCGTCCAGAAACCTAAACAGCGACCGCGTCAGGTTGATGGCAAACAGCGCCTCTTCGTCGCCAAGGACCTCTTCGTTCGGGTGGGCCAGGCTTGCTTGGTTGCGCAGCGTGCCCATTGCATCCACGATCGTGGCGCTCGTCTGGATCATTCTCTTAATGTCGCCAGAGCGTGGTCCTAAGTCGTCTAGTTTCGGATGGTGCGCGAGCAGGAGTTTGAGCAGTTGGTTTGCGGTCGGGTCGTTCGAAAAGGTGATAGATGCTTCTTTACAGGACGCTTTGAGAAAGGCGTGGAGACCGGTATGGACGCGGTCTACGGCGCTACTGGGTTTGCCCTCTCGGAGCAGAGTATGTGCATCCGAGAGCGCGGCAAAGTCAGACTCGGTCGCAGCTGCTTCGATATGTAGATGGCTCTCATCGACCTCTGCGACTAGTTCCGAATAGACGCCGGAATCGTTCTCTCGGAGCCACGCGGCAATAGGTTCGTATCGTACTAGGTGGGCGGTATTCTCAGGATCGTTGTCAATCACGTGAGCGACCGCATCGAGCACATGTTCCTTATAGTCGGGATCGCCCCAATTCAGGCTTCTGAGTAGTCGTGGGTGACTGTCAATCCAGGCATCGGTACCGGTAATGTAGCCGAGTTCCGTCCATTCCGAGGAGCCGAAAGTATTCTCGATGGCGCGGGCAAACACAAGGATCTTCTTGTTTCGTACGAGCATTGGGTGTCGTAACAGTATCTTCGACCTGGAGAATGCCTGGGAACCGACAACGGGAAAGCTTGGAATTCACCGCTGCGCAAACGCACGACCATCAGCCTTTTCGTGCGTTCGACGAGTTGAGAGACGGGCATCATTGAATAGCCGCTAGAGCCGGTGCTCGATGGCGACGTGGCGTGCGGGAATGGGAGGCATTTCATCCCAGGTTCTGCCGTCGAGTTCCCGTCCTGTCTTCTTCTTGTTCCTACCCCCCCACTGCTTGAAGAAGAATGACACATTGGCGTGGCAGCATTGGTCGCGAAGATCGGTCACCCACGCTGGGTCCATCGGCCTTGATCTTGGTCCAGACTCGCCTCCTACGATCACCCAGTTCATGCCCTTCAGATTTAGGGCGGGCAAGGGCCCGAGAAGAGGCTCCAGAGATAGAAACTTGATCCTAGCTCCGATTCTGCGAAGGTCGTCGATTCGATACTCATACTCTTCTGTTTCAACGCTAACCCCCATCCAGATGTTGGGTGCCCAATCAAGGTTTGAGTCGAGCTGCACCAGTCGGCCCGATCGCTTGGTGAGTATCTGAAAGCGGTGCCAGTATGCTCGTCGCATGACGTCAAAGACGCGCTGAATGTACGCGAGAGGCACATCCTTGTGAAACAAGTCACTCATTGAGTTGACGAAGATGGTCTGCGGTTTCTTCCAGCCCAACGGCAACTCCAGCATGTGCGGCTGCAACGTGAGCTGAAAGCCATTGGTATAGTTCAACTGTCCCATCGCCTGTAGTCGCTTCGACATGCGTTCCGCGTAACAGTGCTTGCAGCCCGGGCTTATCTTCGTGCAGCCAGTTACCGGATTCCATGTGGACTCCGTCCACTCGATCGTAGACTGCGCCATCTCATCCTCTCCTGTTCTGATAGCTGGCAAAGATATCCTGGACGATCTTTGCCGCCACTGGGTTCTGGCTGGCGAAGAATAAGTAGTAGACGACCGCGTTGTTGGAGTTGCGCATCGGCATCGGCTTGAGCACGTGCGCGAATCCAGCGACGTTACGCAGCCGCTCACGAAATGCATTGACCACTTCACTGTTGCCAAGTTTTACGTCTACCTCGTCGTCAAAGAGCGTAGGATGTTTTGAATAGGCCGCTTCGCGCCAAGACTCGTCTCCCCAGAAGGCGGTCATCCTTGCTACACCATCGGCGCTGGCGTTCTCTGGACGATGCCAAAGCGCGTTACGGTTCATATCCATAATGGGGAAGTTGAGGAAGATCTCAAGTGAGCGCATCTCGCCAGCCTTGCGCATCACCTCCCAGTTCAAGTGGAGTCCGTAGGGATCGAGCAGGCATAGCCCACGCCGGTATTCTTCGAACCGAACCTTCGGAAATACATCCTCAAGTAGGACGCGATTGCAGTCTCCGTGGATGACGTGAACTTCAGGCCGATCGCGCACTTCCGGTAACGCGGTCAGCTGGTCGACCTTGTCGCCGTTGAGATCGACGAGGTAGTAGTCGTTGAATGGCGGGTTGATCTTCAGCGCATTCAACGGACTACCCTCGACAAAGTCGCCGGTGTTCTTCGTTATGTGGACGCCTGTTCCGGCGAAGCCGTCGATATAGCTAATGGAGAAGCGATGCTTGCGAGCCAGAATACTCGTGTACGCAGCTGCGTATTTCCTGACGATGTCGAGTTTGACCTCGGACCAATAGCCGATCTCATCAAACTTCATGCCCTGAAGCGGCTGCTGCGTCATTGAAATGAACCCATGGCGCAAATGCGAGTTGTCGTGCGTCTCCCGGACGCGGCCACGGCGAGAAGATCGCCGATGGTTGCCACGATTCCGACACATGGGACGCTCATGTTCCATTTCATCTTCTGAGTGTCGATGCTGAAGAGCTTCCGATGCAGATATACCACATGGCCTCTCCTTCGATCCTCCCACCGTGGCTGTTGCCACTGGCTTGAGTTGTCGCTGGCTAGGCAGAATATGCTGCTCGATTGGTCGCTCACGGACACGACGGGTCCGCGATGGCAACCGGCGCGTCCAGTCCTCCAGCGCAGTCAAACCACATGAAAGCACCCAATGCGGAGCGATGGCGTACCCGCGCCTCATGCCGTCACCGCCTTGAGGCAGGATTGATATGCCGTCTTAAGATCGCAAAACGCTACACCCTGCGAACGAAGTTCAACGAGACGGTCATATTTCAGAGGCAGGTCCGACGGTAGCTGCCCTCGCTCGCACCGAGGGCAGAAAATCCGATCTCCGTGGCCGTCGTTAACCAGGGCGTGGAACTCGTCTCTGCAATCCAGACGATCGCAATGATGTCCCGCCCTAATCGTGGCTACCGGCGGTAGGTGACCATCTCGTATGTTGCGATCACTCGTTCCATGCGCGGGCAGTCCCTCTTCGTCGACGGGGTCTGCTACCGCCGCCGCACCCGCACCCTTCAGAGAATCCGTAGCTCGAATGATGAACCCAGGCGGGAAACGGGCATCGCCAGGATCGAATCCAGGATCTTGAAGCGTGGCAGCGAGCTGTTGATCACTGAACCCGCTGTCCCTGGCCCACATTTCCCACTTCTGGCCCAGCCGAGCATCGGAGAAGCCTTTGGCACGGAGGCTCTTGAGCGTGGTCTTGTATTCAACCGACTCCCGCGTTAGCGTCTTGGTCTGGCTCTTCTGATTCGAAGAATCTTGGGCAGCAGCGGCAGATCGCTCTGCTTGCTTGTCTCTTGTTCTCTTGTCTCTTCTCTGCTTGTCTCTTACACGGACATCCATGTCTGTTGGGTCGGTGCCATATGTGTCCGTTGGCTCGGTGCCACATGTGTCTACTGGCTCGGTTGGCTTTACGTCACATGTGTCCGTTGGCTCTGCTTCGTATTCTTCGGTCGGTTCGTCGGGCGCCACGGCATCCATTTCGGGCTGATAAAGGAACTCGAAAACAGACGTTTGGTTCTGGTTCGTGTCGCTCCGTCTCCGCCTGTGGATTTTGACAACCCCAGCGTCTCGCAACTCGTGACAGAGCCGCTGCGCCTGGCGTTCTGAGAGCCCGACGTACTTGCCAAGCGTCTCGTAGGACGGGAAGGCCCTACCGCTCGTCTGCGCGTAGCGTAGGAGCCGCGCATAGATGACTTTGGCGTTGCCCGACACGGGCATGCGTGCCACCCAATCAGGGATAAGGCTGTAGGCTCCGTAGAACTGTCGTGCGTTGAATGCTTCGCCGGGTGTGACCCGTATTAAACTCTCCACTGTAAGTCTCCACTTGTGACGGGCGCGCTGTTGTGATGGGCAGCGCGCCCGTCGTAGTTATGGAGCGAAAAACTCTCGTGTACGTCTCACGTACGTACTTGTGGCGATTTGGGCGATTCTAGCGTAATCAGCGGTGTTGAAAACACAGTAACTTATTTGTTTTCAACACCTTGTGATCCTTCGATTCCCGCCGCCTCCACCATGTAATACTTATTCTAAAGGGCTTATAGCCGTATTTGAGTATCAGTCTACAGATGAGTCCACGAATGCGACGGCGCTAGGCGTCTGCATGGAAGCTCTGCCGCTGTTTGAGCGAGAAGCAAGGGAACGGCAGGCCCACGGCATGACCGCGCCTGGCGTAACGCTTAGTCAACAAATGGACCAAGCGTCCGACAAGGGCGAAGCGTTCGTCGCGAGCAAGTCGGCAGCAGGCCAAACCTTCGTTTGAGCGGCTGAGAGCCCTTCACGCCGAACAGCACCTTGCCGTCGAACAAGACGATGGGATTGAGTAAGCCTTGCTCACGGATATCGGCTGCGAGCTCCGACAAGGGCGAAGCGTCGCGAGCAAGTCGGCAGCAGGCCAAACCTTCGTTTGAGCGGCTGAGAGCCCTTCACGCCGAACAGCACCTTGCCGTCGAACAAGACGATGGGATTGAGTAAGCCTTGCTCACGGATATCGGCTGCGAGCTCAGCAAGCTCATCACCACCGATCAGTGGGAACAGCGCCGCCGCTTCGTGTTGACGTGCCCCCGAAATATCAACGCCGTCCTCTTCGTGAATGCCGAAGACCTGACAGATGTTGGGATGATCGAGGCTCGCTGCCGCTTGCGCCTCTCGCAGCAGGCGGGCTTTGACCTCTTCCTCGTCGAGTGTTTCGCGAGGGAGGAACTTGAGAGCGACCGTTCGGCGGAGCTGAGTGTCCTCGGCTTTGTAGACGACACCCATTCCGCCCTCGCCGAGCTTCTCGACGACGCGGTAGTGCAATATGGTCCGACCGACCATGACACGCAGATTGTAGCGCTAAGCGCTCGCTGAAAGGGCCGTCAGACGGTGCTTTGAGTAACTTCCTATATTGGGTGCCAATATAGGAAGTTACTCATCGCCCTTCCTGGAAGCACTTTCATGAGTCCCAGGAAGGTACAATTGCGACGTCGTGCACGTCGGCTCCTCCATTGGCCGCTACAAGATCGTCGCCAAGCTCGGCGAGGGCGGAATGGGTGTCGTCTATAAAGCCGAAGACACTACCCTCGAACGCACCGTAGCCCTCAAATTCCTCGCACAGCACCTGCTCGACGACGACGAGGCCAAAGACCGCTTCCTGCGAGAAGCCAAGGCCGCAGCGGCGCTGGACCATCCCAACATCTGTACCGTCTACGAGATTGCTGAAGTTGATGGCAAGACGTTCATCTCGATGGCCTTCATCGATCGGCTGTCGTGATCTTGATCCGAAAATTATTCGGTTCGGGCGCGGAGGGCTTCATGTCGTAATCGTCCGCCGTGAGCAGGGATCCGTGAAGCGCGTCCTGCTCCACACTCAGTGCAGGTCGAAGCGGTCGAGGGTCATCACCTTGGCCCACGCATTCACAAAGTCCCGTACGAACTTCTCTTCTCCGTCGGACGCAGCATAGACCTCCGCTACGGCGCGCAACTCGGAACTGGACCCGAACGCCAGATCAACAGGGGTCGCCGTCCACTTGAGCTTGCCGGTCGCGCGATCGTGTCCCTCGTAAATGCCTTCTGACGTGGCAGACTTGCTCCACTTAGTGGACATGTCGAGCAGGTTTACGAAGAAATCATTGCTCAAGGTCCCGGGCTGATCGGTGAACACCCCGTGTTTCACTTTTCCGGCATTGGCATTCAGGGCCCGCATGCCGCCGACGAGAACGGTCATTTCAGGAACGGTTAGAGTCAGAAGGTTCGCCCGCTCGACCAGCATCTCCGCTGGCGACCGGCGCTGACCGTCGCGGTAGTAGTTCCGAAAACCGTCCGCAGTCGGTTCGAGCGGGGCGAATGACGGTGCGTCGGTCCGTGATTGCGATGCGTCCGCGCGCCCCGGCGCGAAGGGAACCTGCACCTCGTGCCCCGCATTCTTCGCGGCCTGCTCGATAGCAGCGGCGCCACCCAGAACGATCAGGTCGGCGAGCGATACCTTCTTCCCGCCGGACTGCGCGCGGTTGAAATCATTCTGGATCCTCTCCAGACGCTTTAGCACTTCGGCCAGTTCACGCGGATTGTTGACCTCCCAACCCTTCTGTGGCTCGAGGCGAATGCGCGCCCCGTTCGCGCCACCCCGCATGTCGGTGCCGCGGAACGACGCCGCCGACGCCCAGGCCGTCCGGACCAGTTCGGAGACAGTGACGCCCGAGGCGAGGATCTCGGACTTCAACTCGGCAACGTCCTTTGCGTTGACTAGCGCATGGTCGACTTGGGGGAGCGGATCCTGCCAAACCAGGTCCTCGCTCGGAACCTCCTTGCCGAGATAGCGAGCACTGGGGCCCATGTCGCGGTGGGTCAGCTTGAACCATGCCTTGGCAAACCCGAGGCGGAATTCCTCGGGGCTCTCCTGGAAGCGCCTCGCGATTCTCCTGTAGCTCGGGTCGGCCTTCAGCGCGAGGTCTGTGGTGAACATCATCGGCGCATGCCGCTTTGACGGGTCGTGCGCGTCTGGCACGAGGTCCGATGCCTGACCGTTGGCGGGAATCCACTGAGTCGCGCCGGCGGGACTCGTGGTTTGCACCCAATCATAGGCAAAGAGGTTGTCGAGGTACTGCGAACTCCACTCAACGGGGGTGGCCGACCATGCGCCTTCCAAACCGCTGGTGACCGTGTCGCCCGCATTGCCGCTGCCACACTTATTTTCCCAGCCGAGTCCTTGCTTTTCGATAGCGGCGCCCGCGGGATCGGGTCCCACACAGTCGGACGGTTTGTGGGCGCCATGCGCCTTACCGAAGGTGTGGCCGCCGGCGATGAGCGCTACAGTCTCTTCGTCATTCATCGCCATGCGACCAAAGGTCTCGCGGATGTCCTTCGCGGCCGCCAACGGATCGGGCTTGCCATTGGGGCCCTCGGGATTCACGTAAATCAGGCCCATCTGAACAGCCGCAAGCGGCTTCTCGAGTTGCCGGTCACCGCTGTAGCGCTCATCGCCAAGCCACTCCTTCTCGGGCCCCCAGTAGACCAGTTCAGGCTCCCAGTCGTCCTGGCGCCCGCCGGCAAATCCGAAAGTCTCAAAGCCCATGGACTCCAGCGAGACATTCCCGGCGAGGACCATCAGGTCCGCCCAGGAGATCTTCCGCCCGTATTTCTGTTTGACCGGCCAGAGTAGGTGCCGCGCCTTGTCGAGGTTCGCGTTGTCCGGCCAACTGTTGAGCGGCTCGAATCGCTGTTGACCGCCGCTGGCTCCGCCACGCCCGTCACTCACACGGTACGTACCGGCGCTGTGCCAGGCCATCCGGATGAAGAATGGTCCGTAGTTTCCGTAATCGGCTGGCCACCAGTCCTGCGATGTCGTCAAGACCTTCCGGATGTCCTTGCCGGCTCAACCGGTCAACGCAACACTAGGCCTAAGTCGTTCAACCGAAATGTCTTAGCGATGAGAGCGGCAAGGGGCTTGCCTACAAGCGGAAGCCATTAATCGCAATTGCGTAACTCGTTGTACCGCAATGACATGCAGATGAGAGCGGAGCGTCCTCGCCGCTTCGCCTTTGCTTTCTTTGGCTTACGCTTCACGCTCTCCCTTCGCGCCGGGTGTTGCGTCGACCGCTTGAGACCACCCTGTTTGACGGCATCTAGATCGAGGCTTGCAAACTCCGTGGCGTAGTCGAACTCTTCGCCCAGCGGGTTGGACTCGGCGGCGTGCTACCGAAGTGGCGACAGGTCGATTTGGTCAGGCCACCAGAAGTGGTTTGGCTTCGGCTCCTGAGCACTGACTATATCGGTCAACACGAAAAATAGCGCTGCGACCGCGAAAGCGGCGAGCAGCTTTGCAAGGATCTTGTTCATCGTCTTCTCCTGGATCGAACGGATCGGCTAGCCGGAGGCTATCGGTCTGTATAGAGTTAGTCAAGTTTTGTAGACAAAAACGGGTCATAAACTAGATAGGTTAGCGACGGCAGCAACGTTAGGGAGTGAGATCCAGGTAGTCCTCAACCGGTACGAAGCGTCCGGCACCAGCAGCAGTAGGAGACGAGCGCAGGCCTACCAAAGGACCTGACGGCGAGTAACTTCCTACAAGTCCTGCCGGTTCAACCGGTCAACGCAACACTAGGGCTAAGTCGTTCAACCGAAATGTCCTAGCGATGAGAGCGGCAAGGGGCTTCCCTACAAGTGGAAGCCACTAATCGCGATTGCGTAACTCGTTGCACTGCAATGGCATGCAGATGAGAGCGAAGCGTCCTCACCGCTTCCCCTTTACTTTCTTTGGCTTACGCTTCACGTTCTCCCTTCGCGCCGGGTGTTGCGTCGACCGCTTGAATCCACCCCGGCTCGCGGCACCTACCCCTGAAACGGGCGTTTCTGACCCTCTGAAAACCCCCGAAATGTGTCATTTCCTACAGTTCCGGTGGTCTCAAGGGGTCGATGCAACACTTCACCGAGAAGGAGAAGTGGATGCAAGAAGAACAGAAGGAACAGACGAGGAAGAGGCGAGCGTACACGGCGGCGGAGTTCGCTGAGGTATGGGATCGTTGGGGACGCGGAGAGTCGTCGAAGACGATCGCCACGGGTAATGGACAGAGGTCCGTCGGTTTACTGGCTGCTGTTGCGCTACGGCGGCATCCGCCCGCGAACGCGCTGCCGCTCGCCTCAGGCGCTAACGCTGGCTGAGCGGGAAGAGGTCTCCCGAGGCCTTGCCTGTGGAGCAGTCGCTGCGACAGATCGCCCGCAGGCTAGCTCGTGCGGCATCGACCCTGAGCCGAGAGATCCGCCGCAACGGAGGTTCGAACCGCTATCGAGCGGCAGAGGCGGACAAGCAGGCCAGGAAGCGAGCGCGGCGTCCCAAGTCGTGTCGGCTGGTACGCTGTCCCCAGCTACGCCAGTTGGTTGAAGAGAAGCTGCGCGAGGACTGGGCTCCGCAACAGATTGCCGGCTGGTTGAAGCGGACGTATCCGGGTAGCGAGTCACTTTACGTGTCACACGAAACGATCTATCGCAGTCTTTTCATCCAGGCCCGCGGGGCTTTGAAGAAAGAACTGACCCTGTGTCTACGTTCCAAGCGTACGATTCGGCGTTCTCCGCAGGCCAGCCGCAAAGGCCGCGGCGGCGGACAGATTCGAGATCTGATCTCGATTAGTGAACGCCCGGCCTCGGTGGAAGACCGGGCCGTACCCGGTCACTGGGAAGGGGATCTTCTAGCCGGATCGAACAACACCTACATCGCTACGCTGGTCGAACGTCACACCCGTTATGTGATGTTGGTGAAGGTCTCCGGCAAGGACACCGCAACCGTCGTATCGGCGCTGATCGCGCACGCCCGGCAGCTGCCGGGCGAACTCTACAAGTCGCTGACTTGGGACCGCGGGCTGGAGATGGCCGACCACAAACGCTTCACCCTAGCGACGGACATCGACGTATACTTCTGCGATCCGCAGAGCCCCTGGCAACGTGGATCGAATGAAAACACGAACGGTCTGTTGAGACAGTACTTCCCCAAGGGAACCGACTTATCCGTACACTCACAAGAGCACCTGGACAGGATCGCTCGCAGGCTGAACGGTCGGCCCCGCAAGACGCTGGAGTTTGAAACTCCAGCAGAACGATTTAACGCGTGTGTTGCATCGACCGATTGAGCCGGCACCCAATATAGGAAGTAACTCGGAGCACCGGCCGGTGGCCCTTTCCGCGATCGCTTAGCGCTACGATTCCCGTGTCGAGGTCGGCTCCTAAACGAGCCACAAATCCTCGGCACTTGAATGGACTCGGGGCACGAAGTCATGCCGATGGAACGGCAGAACGGTCGCGTCATCCGCTTTGGAGTCTTTTAAGCGGACGGAGACGAAGCGGGCGCGAAAGGGAGCAATGACGGGCTGCTCAAGCTCGGGTGGCGAGGCTCCACCGCAATGGTAGTCCGTATGGTTGAGTTGGCGGATGGACAGTCGTCGGATGAAATGAGCCGAGTGGAAACCCGGAAGGCGTTGCGCTATTGAGCGCGAAACAAAAGCCCGTCAGGACGAGGATCCTGGCGGGTGTTTTTTGTGTGTTGCAGACATCCGGGCGGTGATCGGACAGTCGTCGCCGCCCCCGCTGGGGTGTCCTCGGAGGCGCATCTCGAGGTGTTACCTATCCGCCCGGTCTAACCTGTTACCCTTCCGCCCGGTCGTACAGAGCGCTAGCCAGCCGCATGCCGTTGTTATGTGGCGGTCGCCTCAGCGCCGTCTTTGTCCGCCTCGATGAGTTCGTCTTGCTCCACCTGGGACAGCCTCGCATTTCAAAATGGAACGAGTTTGAGTGATAGCCCCCAACTCACCCCGCAGCAACCAGAACCGCCTTCGGCACCGGACGCTTGTTGTGCAGCCGGCGTTCGAATTACTGGAAACAAAAACCGCCGTTCGGTGTCCATGGTTACAGCATCTTGTAGGAGGATCGAATGTTGATCGCCATCACCGCCTTACTCACCCTTTCACTGCTAAGCCAAGCGGCCCTTGCCCAGGATGCCTCGCCGCACGAGGAACACTTCGTCGAAGCGAACGGAATTCGCATTCAGTATCTCGATTGGGGCGGCGAGGGCGAACCGCTGGTGATGCTGACCGGCTATGGAACCGCCGCGCACACCTTTGATGATTTAGCTCCTCGCTTTACAGATCAATTTCGTGTCGTGTCATTCACAAGGCGCGGGACCGCTCCAACCGAGCGGACAGCCGAAGGCTATGATCTCGCGACGTTGACCACGGATCTGAAAGCGTTCTTAGACGCGCTCGGTTTCCGGCGCGTTCATCTCGTGGGCCATTCCTTTGCAGGCACGGAGATGACGGAGTTCGCCACGCTCCACCCCGAGCGCGTCGCAAGTCTCGTCTACATTGATGCTGCATTGGACTCGGCGGCCGGTTTCGTCCTCATGAAGGAATCGGGGGGGCGCCTTCCCCAGCCGCAACCTGGTTCGCCCTATTCGCAGGTGATGAGTTGGCAACAGGTCCACACTCCCGACTTTTCTAAATTGAAAGCGCCGGCGTTGGCGTTCTACACCACACAAGCGCCGATACCGGTTCCCAGAGACGCCCCGGACGAGGTCCGCCGCAAGATCGATGAATTCGCACGAACGAAATGGATGCCTCTTGTTGATCGCATGGCAAACAAGTTCCGGACTGAGACGAACACAGGACGAGCAATCGTGTTTGAAGGTGCAAGCCACTATTTATTTCGCGATCGAGAGGACGACGTTGTCCGCGAAATGCGGAGTTTCTATACGTCCCTAGAGCGCTGATTCTCGGAGCTGGCCAATGGGGGCGGTCCCGTTATTGTTCCACCCAAAGCAAGTGTGCCAGCGTGCGGTGGCACAGTGTCGCTTTCTTTAGGAGGAAGGCGACACCTCCCGTCCGGCTTGATGGGGCTTCGCCGCTCCTGAGGCCGTTCAACCCTATATCGAGAATGCGATTCGGGAATACTTCGCGGAGCACCTGAGGCCCTAGATACAGGATCGATGCATCTCGTCGAGTGCAGTGTCGCTTTCTTTAGCAGGAAGGCGACATATCCCGTCGACGACCATGCGGATAACACAGCACGCCGTCGCCGGTGCGAAACTGCCCCTTGTAGTCGATCGTCCAGAGGCGATTCGGGAATACTTCGCGGTTCGCGCTGACGGACTGGGTGCCGCTTCGGCCAGAACTGGTACGAAGAGTTCCGGGATCGGGAGCAGTAGAAACTGCCGGCATCGCGGTCTCGTATCAGCCTTCGCCGAGTTACTTCCTACAAGTCCCCGGATGCAGGAAACTACCCTCCCGCGGCAGTGTCTCGTATCAGCCTTCGCCGAGTTACTTCCTACAACTGCGTTGATACGACGCGACACTCCGTACCGTCTTCGTGCAGGTACACTTCTTCGATGGGTTTGCGGTCGTCAACGGAGCTGTCCGTGGGCGGAGGGTCAGCGAATCGCCATCCGTGCGCGGTTGCTCGCTGCTTTTCGCAGCGGGGGCAGGCCTGGTCCTTCCAATCTCGCTCCCACTTCTCGTATCTGTACGTCGTTTCTGCCATGCTCTGATTCTAGGCCGCAATCAGCTCCCCGATTGACCAGATGTGATCCGTCAGGCCAGCCACCATCGCGGACACGACTCGTAGACACGATTGGACCCGGTAGAGGTTGTAGGCTACCCGGTGATCACGCGCTAGCAGCAGCGGCTTGGCGATCGGCTTTAGCCCTTGCACGATCGAGTTGGCTTCGGGGCGCTAGCCCCATCCGTTCCGCAAGTGCATTGTTGGATTTCAGGATTCTGACTTCTGCGGACTTAAGCCTCTTGAGGCCAGCACGCGCTGCGTGGTACGCCTTCGTATTGGGTTTCTGCCCAGTTTTCAGGTGGGCCCTCGACTGGACTTCAAGATCAGCCTCCACTAGACCAGTGTCCGCCTCTGCCAATTCGCGGTAAGACATTCCACCAATCTGATACTTGGCGAGATTCAGCGCCTCATTGTCTAATGGCAGCGTGCTCATTCGCGTGCTCTTAAGTCCGTCTGCACGAGCGGCCTCGTTCCGCCGCGTTATCCATCCTCGAAACTGACTCTTAATCTGCTCACGAGACGCCTCCCAAACTTTCTGCTCCCGGAACGCCTTCCAAAGTGTCTTCTCGGTTTCCGCTAGTGGGTCACGTGAAGTCAACTCTAGGTCTATCGTGATGCTGACCTTCGAGAACTCTCCCCCTCCAAAGAACTTTTGTTGTGTTTTGTGGACGAACGTCCACCACGGTTCATCTTTTCCTATGGTGTGCCAAATGTCTAGATTGAAGAAAATACACGATGAGACCCAGTCCCATTCCGCGTTCGCTGCGTCATAGCTAGCGGCCAGGTTATATTCCTTCGACCAAGCAGCGATGGCGCTCAGCAGATGATCGGCGTAGGTTCTGCTACGTTTCGGCCACCTAAGAAACTCTGGTGGCTCAACTCCAATACGGGCTAGCAAGGAACTGCGATCTAAGAGTACGTCAGCAATCTCCCCACGCGCCGACTCCGGAAGGCTGTCGTGAAGCTTCGCGTATGCCGGAAGCACCGTTTGCTTCAGCTTGTCCAGGGTCGAAGGGTACTCGCGCCAAGCCTGCAGAAAGAAACACTCCCTGCATGCCATGGCCACGGATTCCTGGCCCATGCCACTGGCGTTATCGAAGTAGGGACGATCCGCAAATAGCTTTTCTTTACCTGTCTTCGCCACCTCGGTCTGATCGGTCGCACTCATCCTGCCTCCCAGGTCTGATGGCCTATACGGCACTCGTTTTTTCCTTTGCACGATCTCAGCGACATCCTCAAGATCAGAATACAGCACGGGAAATATACCCACTGGATGTGCTTCGATGCGTCTGCTAAACGACAAAGAGCTTGCCCGCATGATCGGCGTCACTGTTGCTTGCATCCGGAAGTGGCGACGGGAAGGTCGAGGCCCGAGCTACATGAAAGTAGAAGGGTCGATCAGGTACCGCGAAAAAACCGTATTGGAATTCTTGGACGGCTGCGTCGTGCCACCCGCGGAAAGCATCGACATTGCGACGGAATCGCAGGTGGCGCAGTAGCGGGGGAACTGTTGGCCAAGCCAAAAGCACGAAACGAAACCACGCCGCACGACGTCGATCACCACCCGTGGGATAGGCGCGACGGAGAGACGTCGGCGGCGTACGTGGCCTTTCAGTCATACATGGAGATCGGCCCCAGCCGCTCCCTCAAGGCCGCTTACATCGCTGAGTATCGACAGAGTACCAATCGAGTACCGAAATCCGCGCCGTCAGGCCGCTGGCGCAGCTGGTCTAGTCATCACTCCTGGCCAGCACGCGCGGCGGCCTGGGACGGGCACTTGGCACGCATGGCACGGGAAGGCTTCGCGGAAACGTTGCGCGACCTCGGCGCGAGGTCCGCCACCGAAACCATGGCCAACTATTACTCTGCTTTGGAGGATGCCAATTTTGTCGCTAGTACGATCGTCAGTGGTCTTAAGTCGCGACAGCGTGGAGCCAAGAGGCTCAACTTCTTGTACTACGACCTGAAGAAGGACGCGGCGGCCCTAAAGTATGCGGCGCAGGTCTTGGGCCTAGTCAATCGCGATCTGTTCGCGATGTTGGGCGGTCCTGCTCTGGATCGAAAAGTCGATGCGGCGGTGGATCGCAGTGTGTCGGATATCGCCAGACTGGGCTTGCACCCGAGCGGGTAGCGCAAGAACTGGCGAAGATAGCCGAACCCGCACCGGATATTGCGGGCCTGCTTCCCGCAGAGTCGAAGGCGGTGGCGCGGCGGGCGGTGGCGCAGCTCAAGTCAATCGAGCAGCGGTGGGACGGGAAATGAGCCTCACACCTAAGCAGCAACGATTCTGCGAAGAGTACCCGCTGGACTTGTGTGCTACTCGGGCCGCGATCAGGGCCGGGTACTCCGAGAAAACGGCAATGTCGATCGGTTCACGTTTGTTGAGGAATGTTAACGTTCAGAAGTTCTTGCGTCAACAGGCGGCTGAAGTATCCGAGCGCTTGGACATCAAACGGGAGACTGTTCTACGTGACCTCGCCCGCATCGCCTTCTCAGATATTACGGATTTCGTGAGGTGGGGCAAAATCCAGGTCAAATGCGACGACGGCGCCTCGCCCACGGTCGATTACGCTGTTGATTTGGTCCCGAGCAAATGCCTCTCAAGGGATGCCGCACGCGCCATCTCTGAAGTGCGAAAGACTCGCGACGGCGTGACGATCAAAATGCATTCCAAACTTGCCGCGCTGGAGATGTTGGCCAAGCATCTCCAGCTGTTCAGCCAGAGCGATGAAGAGGAGCCGCCCAAGCGTGTTGAGGTGTTTTGGGGACTGCCTCGCGAGTTGAAACCGGACGCGGAGTCTGGGTTGGAGCTAGTTAAGGGGGAGCGCGTTGCCAGCTGACAACACGGGGCCATCCGTTGTTGGCGGAATGCAACGGAGTGCCTGGTAAGAGTGTCCCGACACCGCCAAACATTGGCCGAGCGGCAAGCCGCCATGAAGGCCCGACACGCGGCACCAGCGGCGGTACCCCCTTGTCTAGACTTGCTGGGCCAGCACTATTCTGTTCAGGAGCTATCGGAAGCATGGCATGCAGGTGTGGACCATATCCAGCGCCTATTCGCGAACGAACCCGGCGTTGTCGACTTCGGCCAAGGCCGCCGCCGAATGCTCCGAATTCCAAAAGCAGTTGCGGAACGGGTGTACCGGGAGCGTATCATTTCGCCAAGCCCATCCAGGGCTAGGAGAAGTGAAGCATGTTGAGCATCTTTCGAAGACACAGGGCGAACTGTCGCCACAAGAAGAAAGGCCGAAAGAGTGTAAGTCACTGCAACTGCCCGCTACACGTCGAGGGCATACTCGTGCGGAAGCCCGTGACACGCCGCTCGCTGGGAGTCGGCAGCATGGACGCCGCGCGGCGCATTGTGGCTTCATGGGAGTTCGCAGGGGAGGTTCTGGACGACACCGAACCGGTGACGGTCGCCAAGGCCTGCGAGACGATCCTTGAGCATCTAAAGGCGGACATTCAGGAGACCACTCTCGCCAAGTACGACGTACTGACTCGCCGACTTGTCGCATACGCCGAGGAGCGTGGAATTCGCTACATCACGGAGTTCAACTTCGAGGAGTTGCGAACGTTCCGAGGAACCTGGCCAGACTCGCCCTTGACTGCGACGAAAAACATCGAGCGCCTGCGTTCCATGTTCGGAACATTCCATGACTACGGGTGGCTACCGGAAAACCCAGCTCGTAAGCTCAAGCTACCGAAGGTCAAGCAGAAGCCGACCTTGCCGTTTGAGCGTGACGAGATGAATCGAATTATTGAGGCACTCGACGCATATCCCGACAATTACGGTCGGGCTTTGCAAGAGAATGCCCTCCGACTTCGTGGACTCGTCTACGTCATGCGGTGGGGCGGATTGGGCATTCGCGACGCTGTCACCCTGAGACGGGATGGCGTCAAGAACGGCAAATTATTCCTGCGGAGGGCCAAGACCGGGCAACCGGTGTGGTGTCCCCTGCCCGACTGGGTGGTTGCAACGCTCGACACCGTGATCGGTTCAGCACCCGAATATTACTTTTGGACGGGCAGCAATCCGAAGTCGGCTGTCGGAAACTGGCAGCGATCGCTACAGAAGCTGTTCAAGCTCGCAGACGTGCCACAAGGGCACGCTCATCGCTTCAGAGACACATTCGCCGTCGAGCTACTGCTTGCTGGCGTTCCAATCGAGCGGGTATCTGTGTTGCTGGGGCACTCCAGCATTCGGATCACCGAGAAACACTACTCTCCTTGGGTCGAGAGCCGTCAGAAACAACTTGAGGCTGATGTCACGGCATCGTGGAGGTCCGACCCGACCTTCGAAATGGCCAGCTCGCGTACACGAGCCGTACATTTGGACAGAGGCCTCGTTAACTAGTTGAAAGCGAAGGACTTAGAATGGTGGAGGCGGCGGGAATCGAACCCGCGTCCGAGATAGGCCCTCACAGAAAGACTACATGCTTAGTCCGCTTGAAAATCTCAATCGTCGCCAGCCAAACGGACAAGCTGAACACGATCCAGTCCGATTAATCTCGACCGCAAGCTACGAACAGAAGCCGACGACCTATCCCGATAAAATGCCGCTCTTTAACCCCTTACGGGATCGAGGCCAAGAACGCACAACCTAATTAGGCTGCGTATGCGAACTGCTGATTGTTATTGGCAGTTGTGTTGTTCCGATCGTTTTACGGGAGCTCGGAACCCGGCATGCCTTCCTGTGTCAGCTACTATTCCGTCGAAGCCAGTACGCCCCCTCCTTTCTGACAGTTCTATTGTATCTGATGCTGGTGAGCCCCGAGGTGCTCTAGATCCCGGACCAACGCTTGGTAGCATCGTCGCTAATGCCAAAAAGATCAAGAATTCTGCCGGCACCCTGCTCGACGATGTCGTCAACCGTCTCGGGACGATTGTAGAAGTCGGGCATCGGAGGGGCGATGATCACCCCCAACTCCGCAAGAGACGCCATCGTACGAAGGTGGCCCAAGTGTAGGGGCGACTCCCGAACCATCAGTACCAACCGGCGGTGTTCCTTTAGCGTGACATCGGCAGCGCGAATCAACAGGTTCGAGGCCAGACTATTCGCAATTGCGGACATTGTGTTGACGGAACACGGCGCAACGATCATTCCATCGGTCAAGAACGAGCCGCTGGCGATGCTAGCACCGATATCTTCTATCGGGTGGTAGTTCGTGGCGAGCGCTTTCAGATCTTTGAGCAGTAGCCCTGTCTCGTGGTGAAGGGTCTTTTCGGCAGGTCGAGAGATCACCAGGTGGGTCTCGACATCGGCGGAACGCAATTTGTTCAAAATGCGGACACCATAGGCTGCCCCGCTGGCTCCGCTCATCCCTACGACGATCCGTCTGATTGCCACTTTTTCCTGCTCCTGCGAACGCGCCCTCGGCGCTTGTTCTGAAATCAGAACAAGCTGGCACTACTATGCGCTAGCGGTCGTGCTGTTATGATTGACCCGACCGTACCTATTCTAACGGTCTCTCCAATCGATGGAACCAGGTCTCAAACTGAAAGCTGTGAGAGAGAAGCTTGGGCTGCGCTTCCGCGAGGTGGAGAAGGCCAGCAACCTCATCGCGCAGCGGCACCGGAGCCCGGATTTCGCCATCGGCCTGAGTCGGTTGGCAGACATCGAGAACAAGGGTGTCGTCCCCAACCTTCACCGGCTCTATAGCCTGTGTGCCATCTATCGCCTGGATGTGAAGGAAGTACTAGGCTGGTACGGCATTGAGCTCGATCAAATCTGGCGCGACGCGGCCCATCTCGCCCCTTCCCAAACACACCTGATAGGTATCGAGCCGTCCGACAAGGGCTCGGTCTCGCTGCCTCTCATGTTGGATCCGGGCGTCGATTTCTCGAAGACGACGTTTCTGAGTCGCGCCATTCGCCAGTGGGGCAAGGTTCCGCTCAGCCTGCTTGACAGTCTTGACCTCGACCAGCATCTCTATGGGTTCATTGGCTGGACCGACTATCACATGTACCCGCTGGTCCGGCCCGGGGCGCTGGTACAGGTCGACGATAGTAGAAGCGACATCGAGGAAGGGGGCTGGGCACACGAGTTCGAACGCCCAATTTACTTCCTGGAGTTGCGCGACGGATACGCCTGCACCTGGTGTAGCCTGGCTGGCGATCAGGTCATTCTGCAACCTCACCCTGCATCCGGTCTCGCCGCTAAAGTGCTTAACAAGCACGACGTTACGGTGGTAGGCCAGGTTATCGGCGTGGCGATGCAACTCGAAGTACGCGAAACAGAAACCATCAAGAAGACGCGGCGAGTTCGTTCCGCAACAGCTCTAGGATGATCTCCAGATCCGACACATAGAGATAGCGTTCCGCATCCCCCGCTCCGGCTGGCACGAGGCTCTTGTACGGCATGATCGCCGCCCACGACTTCAATACGTCAGCGCGAGGTTCTTCAATGCCGTCAAGATAGGCTTCCAAGTCGCTGCGCTGCTCGTCGAGGGAATAGTTCACCCAATCCGCGAAGGTTCGTTCGTGGCTAGCGTTAAGCGCGTGGTGCGCAGCGTCTTCGCCGTAGACTTGAGCCAAACCGTAGTGGCTATATCGACCGCTATGGCCGTCTCGCAGCGACGCCAGATACGTCATCTGGCTGAATACGGTGGACACCTGGGCCAGAGTACGATCCCAAAGGTCTCGCATGGCCAATTCAGCATCGCCTGATGGAGTAGCTGAGCTCATCCTTCCGTAACAATAGGCGGCCCTGTCGTACAGGGTCAACAGCGAATAACCCCCTGTAGCCCGAAGGATGGGAAGAGGCGGCGCTTCTCAGCGTCGTCGTTGGTAGGCATATCTGTCCGAAGTCCTATGAGGTTTCGTCTCTAAATAGAGTCTGTAGTACAAATTTTTTGAGGCGAAGTCGCCTAGTTGAGCTGTCTAGCCACGCCGACTCCGTAGTTTCAAGCCACCACCGTTCCGAAGCTGGAAAATCGGTAGGCCTGCTCTCCTCCTAGTCCTAAAGAACCCTATTCTCTTCCGTATTCGGAGACCGTCTCACCAAAAATAAGAGATCGTCCCGATGTGGCAATGGCGGCGGAATCGCCGTTCTCCACTGCCCGATTTCACCAAGGAGTTACTTCAAAAAATCATGACAAAACGCGTCCTAGTCACACTCTTCGTCTCTTTCCAGCTATTCGCGATCGCAGCCGGTGCCGCCGTAGTCACCCAGCCCGCAGTGGACGGCGTCCACATCAGCTGGGGCGATGACTCCTGCGACCCATGGGAAACCTGCGAGGAAAGCACTTAGACGATTCTAGTTCTAGAGGGGGCGGCAACCGACGCCCCCTCTGCTCGCCGCAAGCTCCGTTCAACGAATTACGATTTCATGTCGACGATTAGCCGTCAACGTGATACACTTTTCACTGAACTGGTTTAGTTCTTCGAGAAGTGGATCTTTTTGTCGCAAATCGCTACCTCGGCTTCATAGTCGTCACGGCAGCCCAGGTCTTCTTGATCTACAGGCTCTGGCATGTTACGAACCGGAGCCGCCGCACCATGCTGCTGGCCTACCTGCTGGTGGCACTTACGCAGTCTGCCACAGCGATCTGGCTATCAGCCTCAAGAACGGATCCGAGCCAGCCGTTTACGACTGCTCAAGAAGCTGCCGCCTATTTCACCTTTTCGATGAAGGCACTGGAATGGCCCCTCTGTTTCGGAGTCATCCATGAAAGCTTGAACGCGTACTTGACGCCGTATCGGGCCCTTCAGAGCGTGGGACAGAAACTGTTTCGAACCGGAATGGGACTAGCGGCGCTGGTTATCCTCGCGAGTGCATTGATTGCGCCCCAAGAGGTTTTCGCAGCGCTGACCTTTCTGCGTCAATTCGAGCCGATTTTGATTTACGGCTCTGCCACGGCCCTCTGCTTGGGCGTCGCCGCGTTCGTGTGGCACTTCCAATTGAGAGCTTCTTCGAACGATGAAGTGGCGTTTCTGACGATTTGCCTGGTCTTTGGCCAGTTTGCTCTGTTGTGGACAGCACAGCATTTCCTCGGGGCGCCTGGGGCGCGCGAGTATTGGGGTGTTGCTCGGGTGGCTATTGCGGCGCCGATATTGATTGCTGCCGGGCTACGCTTGTCGGCAGCAGGCGACGTTGTGCATGCACCAGCCATGTCTGGTACTTCGCCTGACGTCAGGCTAGCACTTGAAAAACTTAACGCAGTTTTAGAACGGGGAGTAAGGTCATGACTATCGAGATACTGTCTCTGCTTGCTGTAGTGTCGTTTTCGGCGCTCGCCTGGTCCGTGCGATCTGCCTACCAGGATCGCCAAGGCGTCTTGCCGAGAGCGTCGAACTACCAAGACGACCAAGCGGCTGAACAGGCAACGGCGGCAATGAGACGGCTCGCCTCGCCGAATGATCGCTACTTCCTCCGTCTACAGCCAGGCTTTGAGCCAGCCCTGGAGCGTCGCTTTCGTCGCTATCGGCGGACTGCGTTGAAGCTTTACCTAAAGCAAAACTACGCGGAGTTTCGCCGTCTCATGGCTGCGGCAGCTGAAGTCGCACGCGTAGCCGACGCCGACTTCGGAACCGACCTCGTGAGCCTCAGCGTCCGCTTCCATGTTTTGTACGCAGTGGCGTGGACCCAGTCTCGGCTCCTAGGGAAGCTCACCGTCGCAGCACCTCACGTACGCATCGCTGGAATCGTGAGTGGATTGCGAGCAGACCTGGCTGCTCAGCAGCATGGCAGCAGCGCGCCGCTACGCCATTAGGCAAGTGTGCCCGACCACATCTGCGACAGATGCGCCTGGCGTTGTCTCCGGCGGGGACGGCAATTGAGTCGTTGCCACGCTTCCTCCGCCAATACTCGGTGAGAGTTTGTCAACGTTCGCCTGGCGCCGGGCATCAATTTGTCCCTGCCAATTCAGGAACCGCTACGCGTGACCGACATGCGAACTTCCCCATCGTGGATGCAGATCCGAACCTGTGCGCAGTGGATAATGGAACCGGACGCCCTGCCAGGCGTCAACCCTGTCCGTGAAGATCTCAGCAACGATCATCACATTCAATGAAGAAGCGAGCCTGCCTCGGGCTCTTGCTTCGCTCGCTTTCTGTGACGAAATCATCGTCGTCGATAGCGGCTCAACCGACCGAACCTGCGAGGTGGCACGCCAATCTGGCGCGAAGGTTATCTCAAGAGATTGGCCTGGATACGCCATTCAGAAGAACTTCGCCGCTGACGCCGCATCCAACGATTGGATCCTGGCGCTCGACGCCGACGAAGAGGTCAGTGCCGAACTACGAGTGTCCGTCGAGCAGGTAAGAGAACAGCGTCCGCGCCACCACGCCTACCGTTTTCCTCGACTCGCCCGCTACCTCGGACGCTGGATTCGCCACTCTGGCTGGTACCCAGACGCCAAAGCCCGGCTCTACGATCGTCGCCACGGATCATGGCAAGGCGACTACGTACATGAGTCTGTTCGTGTCGACGGTAGCGTCGGAGAACTTTCTGGAGACCTACTCCATTACACCTGCGACTCCTTTGATGATCACAAGCGGCGTGTCGACCGTTATACCGACCTGGCGGCACGGGAGCTTGTCGATCAGGGGCGACGTGTGGGCTGGATTAAGCTGCTCGCCTCGCCTCCCTGGGCGTTCCTGCGATCTTACATATTGCAGCGAGGCTTTCTCGATGGAGCCGAAGGGCTCCTGATCGCCCGCATGGCAGCCGTCTACGTCTACTCCAAGTACTCTAAGGCGAGAGCGCAACAGAAGTGAAGATTCTTCATCTCGACTCCGGACGGACGATGCGAGGCGGCCAGCTACAAGTGCTGCGTCTACTGGAGGGTCTCGACCGTCTGGGCATCGACCAAACCTTGCTGGCAAGAGGTCAACTGCAACGTCGGGCCGGCGCAGGCCCTCTCCAGCTATCAAAGATCTACCTGCATGCGAGACGGGCAGACATCATCCACGCACATGACGCTCACGCCCACACGTTGGCTGCGTTGCTGGCTGTAGGCAAGCCACTCGTCGTCTCCCGACGCGTATCCTTTGCGATCAAATCAGGGCTGCTCTCGCGACTGAAGTACTCCCGCGCCACTCATTTTCTCGCGGTGTCCGACCACGTCAAGAGCATGCTACTTGCAGCTGGCATATCGGAAACTCGAATCGACGTGGTTTACGACGGCACTGAGACCCCAGAGCAGGAACCCAGGTGGAGTCCGCCGCACAACCCTCCACGCGTCGCTATCCTTGATTCCGCAGACCCGCTCAAGCGGACTCACGACTCCATCGAAACATGCCGCCGGGCTGGCCTCGAACCAGTCGTCGATCACGATCTAGTGAGAGCCCTAACAAGAGCGGACTTCTTTCTCTACATGCCACTGCTTGAAGGTTTCGGGTCAGCAATTCTGGCGGCGGTGGCACTCAAGAAGCCAGTCATCGCCAGCGACGTCGGAGGTATCCCCGAGGTCATCACTGATTCTGAAACGGGACTGTTGACCGACGGTTCCAGCCAGCAAACGACGGATGTCTTGAAACGGCTAGCGAGTGATCCAGCATTAGCTCGTAGCCTTGCGGAGAAAGCTTACGACAGCCTGTTAGGGCGATTTTCGAGTGATATCATGGTGAACCGCACGGCAGAGATCTACCGCTCTCTCGTGCGTCCCTGAGCGTTGACGTGACGTTTCTAGCACTTCTCTTCGGGCTTCTGATCGGAAGCTTCCTCAACGTCTGTATTCATCGCTGGCCGATCAACAAGTCGGTGGTTCGACCTCGATCCCGCTGCCCGAAGTGCGAGCAACAGATTTCCTGGTACGACAATATTCCGCTGCTCAGTTTCACACTGCTACGCGGACGCTGTCGACATTGCAACGAGTTGATTCCTTGGCGCTATCCGGCAGTCGAGATTCTCAACGGCGTTCTTTACTTCGCCGCAGTTTCGCAATACGGACTTGAACCGATAAGCTTCAAGTGCATGCTTTTCGGCTCGATGATGCTCGCCTTGATATTCACCGATTTAGAGCAGTTTCTGCTGCCGGACGAACTCACCTTAGGCGGCCTTGCCATCGGTCTTGCACTCAGTCCGTTCATCCTAATTCCAGCTGGCGCTACGCAGTTGATCTGGCTAGTTTCCCAGACGCAGCCTGAGCCGTGGCAGGCCTCTGTGGTCGAGTCCGTACTCGCCGTCATCGTCTTCGGAGGAATGCTGTGGGGTACCCGCGAGGTCTATTATCGGGTGCGGGGCGTTGACGGCCTCGGTTTCGGTGACGTGAAACTTGCTGGCATGATGGGTGCCTTCTGGGGCGTGAACTACACACTTATCGTGCTGATCGTCGGCTCGCTCATCGGTGCGCTGTTCGGCTCCGCCTTGGTCCTGTTTGGAGGCAAGCGGTGGCAGCACGAGATGCCTTATGGCAGTTATCTTGGCGCAGCCGCAATCCTGGTCACCTTCTGGGGCGACGATCTGATTGGCTGGTACTGGACTACAATCACGACTGCAGCGGTGGGGCCATGAAGCTAACGGAACTTGCATCGCAACTCGGATGTCAGCTGATTGGTGACGGCGATGTCGAGATTGGGGGCGTCGCGGGTATCGAGTCGGCTGGCCCTCATGAGGTCACCTTTCTGACCAACCCTCGCTACACCGACAAGGTCGCTTCCACCGGTGCCGCTGCCATCATCGTCGGCCAGGCGCTAGACGCCCCGAGCCCACCGCAACTAATCTCTTCGAACGCCTATCTCGATTTCGCACGGGCCCTTGAACTCTTTTACAGCGCCCCCTCCACCGAGGCCGGCATCCATCCGACCGCCGTCATCGCAGATAGTGCCCACGTTGCGAATTCCGCGTCGATTGGAGCTTACGCGGTGATCGGCGAGAACGTCGTGATTGGCGACAATGCTGTTCTGCACCCTCACGTTACGATCTACGCGGGTGTGGAAATCGGCGACGATTTTATCGCTCATTCTCAGGTCGTGGTTCGTGAGTATTGCCGCATCGGCGACCGAGTTATCCTGCAGAATGGCGTACAGGTCGGTACCGACGGCTACGGTTTCGCACGACGAGCCGACGGCTCACATCACAAGATCCCTCAAGCTGGCATCGTCATCATTGAAGACGACGTTGAGATCCAAGCCAGTAGCTGCATCGACCGCGCCGCCGTCGGAGAGACACGCATCCGTCGCGGAGCGAAGATCGACAACCTGGTTCAGATCGGGCACGCGGTCGAGGTCGGCGAAGACAATCTTATCTGTGCACAGGTCGGTGTTGCGGGATCCACCACTCTTGGTAAAAACTGCATCCTCGCTGGACAGGTGGGCGTCATCAATCACCTCACGATCGGGGACGGCGTGATCGTCACCGCCCAGACTGGAGTTGGACACAACGTCGAGTCAGGCAGAAAGATTTCGGGTTCACCCGAACTCGACAACGGCCGATGGCTGCGTTGCACCGCCGTCTACAACCGCCTACCGGAGCTCGATAAAGCCGTCCGCCGACTCCAAAAAAAACTGGAGGCGTAGCAGGCCTCGTAATCTTGCAGGCACAGGCCGCCGATAGCTCTCACGTGGCGTCGGGACGGCAACTCATCACACTCGCCATCGATCCACCTGTCCACCAAGCTCCGACAACCGATCACCTGCGGCTACTCATCGTCGACGAAAATGCGTCAGACGCTGCCCGAATACGACAGCAACTGCTTGAGACGGCCCCGGAGATTGTCGTCGAGCACCGCACGTCCTGGGCGTCGGCTAGAAACGCAGCACTGTCTGGGGCGTACGGGTGTGTCTTGGTCGACTGTCATGCGGGCGGCCCCAGTGAAGTGGCAGTCGTTTCGCAAATTCGCGAGTCTGGATGCGATGCCCCGCTCGTCGCAATATCCCAAGCTGGTACGGCGCAAGTCGCGGTACAGGCCCTCAGTAGCGGGGCCCAAGACTACCTATCCAAAGAGAGCATGTCAGGCTCCGCACTGCTGCGAGCTGTGCGGAATGCCGTCGAGAAGGTATCCTTCCAGCGAGAGCTAGCCGAACAACGCAGAGACTTGGAACGCTTCGTCTCGGTTGTCGCCCATGATCTCCAACAGCCACTCTGTGCTGTCCTCAACAACATGGAACTGTTGCAAGACACCTACAGTGAGCAGCTTGAGGGCAGAGCCCAGGATTGCGTCGACTCCGCTGTTCGCATGAGCAAGCGCATGTCCGCCATGATAGAGGGTTTGCTCGAACACGCCAAGGCTGGCGTCCACGGTAGCTCCCCCGTCCCGGTCAATCTTGATGCGATCACTGATGCCGCCATCAAGAACCAGCAAGTTCGCCTGAATGAATCGCACGCCCGCATTCATCGCGGGCCTTTGCCGATGGTAGTCGCCACAGAAGTTTCACTACTGCAGTTGATGCAGAACCTCGTTGGTAATGCCATCAAGTTCAGAGCTCCCGAACGAACTCCCATCATTCATATCGGCGCTACCAAAGACGGCTCGATGTGGCGAGTAAGTGTCTCCGACAATGGCATCGGAATTCCCCGCGACCAGATCCAACACGTCTTTACGCCATTTCTCCGCCTGCACTCAGCGAAGGACTACCCCGGAACGGGCATCGGGTTAGCAACCTGTCGGCGCATCGTCGAGGGACTGGGCGGCAAAATATGGATCGAGAGCACACTCGGCCAAGGTAGTACGTTCTCCTACACGATCCCCGCTGCTGAGCAGTAAAAAAGCTCGTCGAGCGACGGAAGGGCGGATCGTGTTGTACGTTATGGTCATGCTTCAAATGGCCCGTTTCTTCACACTCGTCCTGGCACTCGTCGCCGCCACATTCGCCGCGGACGTCGAACCGACTTCATCGGGCGATCTCACCCTCACTCCGATCAGACACGGCACCGTGATGCTCGGTTTCGAGGGTAAGACCTGGTATATCGATCCTTGGAGCCAAGCGCCCAACTTAGACACGCTACCCAAGGCCCACGTCATCCTGATCACCGACATCCACGGAGACCACATGGACCCCGCCGCGATCGCAGCCGTGAGGAAAGACTCAACGGTCATCATCGCGCCGCCAGCGGTCGTCCAAACCCTCACGGAGGCCACATCGCTCTCTAACGGAGCGTCCACCACTTTACATGGCGTCAATATCGAGGCCATTCCGATGTACAACTTGAAACGTGGCCCCCAACCAGGAACCCTGTTTCATGACAAGGGTCGCGGCAACGGCTACGTACTGACCATGGGCGGCAAGCGTGTCTATTTCTCCGGCGATACCGAGGCAATCGACGAGATGCGAGCACTTAGAAACATCGACATTGCCTTTGTGTGCATGAATCTGCCCTACACGATGCCTCCAGAAGAAGCCGCTGAGGGAGTGATGGGATTCCACCCTACGGTCGTCTACCCGTATCACTATCGCGGCTCCGACCTGGCGATTTTCTCGAAGGCACTCGAAGGCCACCCGATCGAAATCAGGCTTCGCGAGTGGTACTAGTTCTTAAGCCTGTCGCTCTCCCGTATCGGGCGGTACGCCTAATCGAGCGATCGTCCTAAACTGGGTGCGCACGGCGCTACGGTATGGAACTTGCGGAACCGACGACAGCTCTGACCGATCTGATTCTGGCCCTGCTCGCCTTCGGATTCGCTCTGCAGCTCATTCGCTACTCCAATCGCCTACGTCAGGAGTCGATACGAGACTGGGGCATCGCCTTTGGTGCGTTGGCGATCGGAGCCCTGTCGGGTGGCATTTCCCACGGCTTCGCGCCCTACATGAGCGATACGACTTACGCGGTGGTCTGGCGAGTGACCCTCTACTCGATCGGCATCGCTTCCTTCTACATGCTCTCAGGTATGGCGCGAGCGGCCCTGCGGTATCGCGTCGCCAGCTGGCTCATTCTAGTGGCCTCGATCAAGCTGGCCGTTTATCTGTACCGATGCAGCGTTACGCCCAGCTTTCACCTGGCGGTCTACGATTACGTGCCTAACATGGCGGCGGTGCTCGTGATGGGGGTTCTACTCAAGAAACAACGTGGTGACGGGTCTGGGATCTGGATAGCGGCCGGAGTCGTCATCTCGTTTGTCGCGGCCGGAGTCCAGCTCTCTGGTGTAGCGTTGCACGCGCACTTTAATCACAACGACCTCTATCATGTGATACAGATGGGCTCATTGGCCCTCTTCCACCGCGGGGCGTCCAACCTACAAGACATGCGCTAGATTCCATCCGCCTAGAGCGTGATGATTGCCGATACGGATTTAGCAGATTCTCGATCAATGGCTTCTCCGAGTTTCATCGTCGAACTCACCGGGCGACCGTTCGGACCCAGTACCAGCCCTCCGGTTTCCGTGTCATGCTTGAGTTCTTCGAGAGTGACGTCAGCGCGCAAGAGCTGCCCGAAACGGTGTGCGTCAACAGGTTTGCAGGCGACGAACCCTTGAATATTGTCGCAGCCTTCGTTCTGTAAGAACCGCAGTTGGTCCCGCGACTCCACACCCTCCGCCGTCACGGATAGGTCCAGGTTGTGAGCCAGACTAATGAGCCCTCTCACAACCGCGTCGGACTTGTCACTCATCGTCAGGCTGCTCACAAACGACCGATCGATCTTCAGCGACTCGAAGTCGAACTGCCTCAAGTAGGCCAGCGAAGAATAACCGGTACCAAAGTCGTCAATCGAGACGTGCACTCCAGACTTTCGCAGACGGGCCAGGACCTTCTGCGCCTGGTCCAATCCCTCCATCAGAGCCGTCTCCGTCAGCTCTAACTCCAACATGTCTGGTTTGAGGTCAAAGTCTCGCAGCGCACGCTCGACGGTCCGATCGAATCGACTGCCTTGTAACTGTTTCGCCGAGAGGTTGACGGCCATCTTGATCGGTCGCAGTCCCTCTCTCAACCAAGAGGCGCTTTGCTCGCAGCCGGTTCGAAGCGCCCACTCACCAATCGGCTCGATTAGCCCCATCTCTTCGGCCACTGGAATAAAGTCAGCCGGCGCAACGATCTCCGAGTCATCCCGCTTCCACCTCAGCAGGGCCTCGGCCCCGATGATACGACCACTCCGCAGCGAGAAAACCGGTTGGTAGTCGACCAACAGTTCATCACGATCCAATGCCCCAGACAGGTCCGACTGCAACTGACACAGGCGCATCGCGCGCGTGTACATCTCAGAGTTGAAGATGGCCACACTGCCCTTGTTCACCGTCTTCGCGTGGTACATCGCTGTGTCGGCATTGCGCAGCATGTCGTCGGCCTTCTCGATCCCGGGATGGGAGAACGCGATACCGATACTTCCGCCACTGGCGATCTCGCTAGATCCGATCTGAAATGGAGTATGCAGAACCTCTCGAATGCACCTGGCAACGTTAATTGCATCTTCTTTGCCACGAAGGTCGTCGAGCAGTGCGACAAACTCATCGCCGCCGAAACGAGCCACGAGATCCCCCTCACGCTGGCAACTCTTCAAGCGTTTGGCAACAGCGGCCAAGAGTTGATCTCCCACCATGTGCCCCATCGAGTCATTGATGATCTTGAATCGATCCAGGTCGAGAAATACGACGGCAAATAGCCTACTTGAATCTCCACGCAGCTTCTCCACGGCACGTTCGAGTCGAACCATGAACGCACGACGATTCGGCAAGCCGGTGAGCTTGTCGTTGAGTGCTTCGTTGATAATGCACGCTTCGGTGTTGACGAGTTCCGACACGTCGCTTTGCACACCAGCGATCGCAATAGGCTGACCGCTCTCATCGCGCTCCGCCGTGCCGCGCACCAAGGCCCAGCGATAGGTGCCGTCCCGGTGCTGAATACGATAGTCACACTCGAAATGTGGGGTATTGCCGTACAGGTGTGCCGCCAACGCCTGGCGCAGATCGCCGAGGTAGTAGGGATGCACCCGCGTGAACCAATCGTCCGGGTCGTCCTTGATGTCCGAGGCCTCAAAGCCAAGCATCGCCGCCCAGTGATCGGACACGAAGAGTTTATCGCTCTTCAAATCCCAGTGCCAGTAACCGACCTGACCGCCCTCTAGCGCCTGAGAGAGGCGAACTTTCTCCAACAAGACGACCGCTCTCGCCTCCTCATCTTCCTTGGCCTTTTCCAGCTCTTTGGTCCGGCGGCCCTGCCGCAGCGTCACATAGAGTTTGCCCAGTAGCGCGGCAAGTACCAGCGTACCCAACACTCGTCACGAGTTGCGCCAGGGGCAAAGTCGAAAACGCGGAAGCCAACCAAGACGAGGCCGCCGCGGCGTCCCGTGGCGTCTGCTGCTTGGCGAACCAGAGCTCTTTGGTCCGGCGGCCCTGCCGCAGCGTCACATAGAGTTTGCCCAGTAGCGCGGCAAGTACCAGCTACCCAACACTCGTCACGAGTTGCGCCAGGGGCAAAGTCGAAAACGCGGAAGCCAACCAAGACGAAACCAGAGCACCGGCTAGAGCCAAAAACCAGGTGGGCGTAACGAAAATCGCCGGAGCACACAGCAGTAGACCCACCACAGGAATCACTTCGAGCGGGCTGCCCGTAACCTGCATGCGGATCGCCGTCCCGGCTAGAGCGCAAAGAGCGACGCTGAATGCCGCTGGCTCTACCCAACGCACCGCCAGGCGGTCAGATTGAACCAAGCCGTAGAGCCTCCAAATCAGTCCGATCGCAGCAATATCAGCCACAGCCAGAACGGGCATGCTAGCCATGGCAAGGCTCGCTCTCAACAGGAGCCCCATCGAAACAACCGCTACCCACACGGATAGACTCCGCTTAAACGGGTAGACAGAGCCCGAGTCGCCGGGACCAACGACGATGTCCGCTCCAGCAGTACCGCGAGCCGCAGCTTGACTAGTCGCGTTCGTCATCAGTCTCGATTACATCACGAGGGAGAAAAGTGGCCCATAGATCAACCGCCCCATACGAGGCAGGACTTGAGTAACGGTTCAGCGTCAGGCCTTCCACCTAGCTAACCTTTTTACGGCAGCACCAGCCGGGCCCCAAGAGACTCGACCGTCGAGCTCGATCGATCCTCCAGACTCTCCTCGAGTGTCAACTGAACGCAAAGTTCGATCGACGCCTCAATCACTTCTCGAATCACCCCGCCGTGAACATGGCCGGTCACCACGCCGGCCTCCGCCATTTGGCCAGGAGCCCAGGTCTCCGTCTTGATTTCGCGATCCCTCAGCGTACATAGCCAACGATCCAGAGCAACGGATTGTTTAGTCGTCGAAGCCGAAAGGGGTGGCGTGTAGCCCGGCCATTCAACCAGCATCCGACCGGCGGTTTCCGCCAGAGCATTAAACTTCTTGACGATACGCTGCGCCTCGTAGACTCCACTAAGACTCCAAGTCTCCGTGGCGTCAGCAAAAGCACTGGTCCGCTTCCATTGCGCGTCTAGATCCGCCCCGAACTCCAGCATTTCGCGGAAGTCCGTTTCCAAACGCTTCCAGACCGAAGTGGTCGTGCCCGATAAACCGACGGAATCGCCCTTCGGCCCCCAGTCCGCGATACGCTCGCCTGCAGCCGCAGACTGCTTCGCTAGGTCGAAACCACCCGAGGCCAACATCTCCTCAAGCCCAGACGACTTCGCCGCGCCCATCTCATAGACCCACGAGAGCCCTATCGCGACAGCAGCGGGAACGGCAACCCAATATGGCGAGAACAGCAGAGGCTGGCCCGCTCCACTAGGAGACCCAACCAAGCCGCCGAGCAAGGTAAGCCAGGTCGGCGATGTCCCGACAAGAATTGCCGCGACCAATACAACTATGGACCGTAACACCACGCAGGTATACAGGTAGAGGTTAAGCGCTAGGCGAGCGCCCAGTCGCTCAGCAAATCACCCTAGTTGCCAGTTCCCTGCCCGGCCAATCGATGGCCACCCAACCATATACGTCGGCAAACCGGATTTTCGGCGATGCTCGCATATCAACCAACGTGACACTGTGTACCAAGGAAACCTCGTTACGCCATTAGCGCTTTGCCGAGCCTTACGATCCACACCGCACTGAAAACCTATGCTTCCGCGCTAAACTGGAATTTGGCCGATAAGCTCACAGAGTCCGACATTCAAACGGCGCTGACGAACCTCCCCGGATGGAGCTACGTCGATGAGAAGTTGCACCGCGATTACCGGTTCGCTGACTTCACGCTCGCATTTGGATTTATGGCCGCATCTGCCACGGTGATCGAGAAGATGAATCACCATCCGGAATGGACCAACGTCTACAGCAGCGTCGTCGTCGGGCTGACGACCCACGATGCGGGCGGGGTCACAAGCAAGGATCTAGAGTTAGCCGAGGCGCTTGAAAAATTGGCTCAAAGGCTACTCTGAACTCTCTACAGGCGCCCTGTTAGCGTCCGATTGATCTACTGTTGGCCTCAATTGGGGCGACTGGAATACCGACTGACGCTGATGCGGAAAACCAAAATTCTCTGTACCCTTGGGCCAGCAACGGACACGCCCGAGATGATTGCCGCGCTTCTCGACGCTGGTATGAACGCCGTTCGACTCAACTTTTCTCACGGAACCCACGAGCAGCACGCGGCCAACGTCAAGCGGGTACGTGCGGCAGCCAAAGACCGAGATCGCGGCGTCCCCATCGTCGCCGACCTGCAGGGTCCCAAAGTCCGTACCGGGAATCTTGACGGCGGCAAGCCAATCCCCATCTCCACGGGCGAAGAACTAATCCTGACACCCGAGGAAATCCTCGGGACAAGCGAACGGGTCTCGATCGACTACGCCTCGCTGGCCCAAGATGTTGTCCCTGGCGACCGTGTCCTCCTCGCCGATGGATCCGTACAACTCCAAGTCCTGCGCCTCGAAGGAGCCGACGTCGTCTGTGAAATCATGAACGACGGTGAACTCGGTGAGCACAAGGGCGTCAACGTTCCCGGCGCCAATATGTCCGTCCCGTCTATCACCGAGAAGGATAAAGAAGACCTAAGTTTCGCGCTCTCGCAGGGTGTCGAGTACGTCGCACAATCGTTCGTTCGTACCGCCAAGGATATCCAGCTCACGAAGAACCTGATCGGATGGGCAGACTCCTCCGCCAAGGTCATTGCCAAGATCGAAAAGCCGCAAGCTCTCGACAACCTCGAAGAGATCCTCGCAGTCGCGGACGGCGTCATGGTAGCCAGAGGGGACTTGGGTGTCGAACTCAACCCCTGGCAAGTTCCGCTCGCGCAGAAGCAGATCATTGAAGCGGCGGCCCGCTGGCGCAAGCCTGTCATCACGGCGACGCAGATGCTCGAGAGCATGATCGCGAATCCGATGCCAACCCGTGCCGAAGCGAGCGACGTCGCCAACGCCGTCTTCGACGGCTCCGATGCCCTGATGCTCTCTGCCGAGACCGCCGCCGGAAAGTACCCGATCGAGGCCGTCGGTATGATGGCGCAGATCATCGAGACCGCGGAGACGCACTCGAAAGGAGCGAATCTCGATCTCGGCCCAGCGGCCAGCCCAGAACAGGGCTTTTCCGCGGAAGTCGCTCACAGCGCCGCCCGTCTCGCCGAACAACTCGGTGCGCGATACATTGTCGTCTATACCGAGTCCGGCTATACCGCACAACTCGTCTCAAAGCATCACCCGACGTGCTCGATCGCCGCGTTCTCTCGCAATATCGAGGTCTGCCGACGTCTCAAGCTGCTGTGGGGCGTGCGCTCCAAACAGATTCGCGAAGTCACTGAACTCGATGAACTCGTCCTGCTGGTCGACTCCATGCTCCGCGACCTCGGCTGGGTCGACCCGGGAGACCTGATCGTCTTGGTCGCAGGCACACCACTTACGACAGTCGGGCACACCGACCTCATCAAACTTCACCGCATCAGCGGCAAGTAGTTCATGAGCACGGTCCGACCAGATCCCGCGTCGGCACTCATTCAGGAATCACTGCAGCATAGGTCTAGCGGGAACCTCTCGTCGGCTCGGACACTTCTCGAACGAGCTATCCGCCAGTCGCAAAGTTCCCACAACCGCGTCCGCGCCTACATCGAACTCGGCAAAGTGCTCGACCAACTCGGCAAGCGGCAGTCAGCACAGTCATGCTTCCGTCGCGTCATGTCGCTGACCGACGACTGGACCTACCGCGACGAAGCGCGCAGGCTGTTCCGCCGTCGCTCCGTTGGTCTTCGCCTGCTGTAGCCCCACTCTCAAACGAGAAAAGGCATAGCCCCTGGGCTCCGCCTCTCTATCTCTCTCGACCAAACGGTCGGACTAGGAGAGCTCTTCCATTACCTCGTCCAGTGAGGATTTCGGCGGACGAACCTTATCCGGCGGCAACGTACCGAGCGCCCGTTCGTCAAGGTTCAGCATGTCGATGAACGTCGGCTTCGTCGTGTTGACGTAAAAGACGCCCGTGAGCAGATGACCTTCCTCTCCTGACCGCTCGATGGTCTCGATCGCCTTCACGCGGTCGGTCGGATCGTAGTCGGTCTCCACGCGTTTGAGCAGAAGCGTCGAACCATCGTGCATCCTCACTTCACGAAGCTCGCCTGGTTGCTGTTCGCCGTCGAGGTGAATCTCATCAAAGAAGGGCACAAAGCCAACTTCCTGTAAGTTCTCCTGCGCGTCACGAACAAACTCATAGCTCTTGGTCGACCCCTGGTGGTCGTTAAACGTCACACATGGCGAGATCACGTCGATGACAGCCGTACCCTTGTGCGCCATCGCTCCCTTAATCACCGCCTGCAACTGCTTCTTGTCGCCAGAGAACGAACGCGCCACGTATGTCGCACCTAGTTGCACGGCAAGGGAGCAAGTATCAATCGGAGGCAGTTCGTTTACCACGCCCGTCTTCAAACGCGAACCCAGATCAGCAGTGGCCGAAAACTGGCCCTTGGTTAGTCCGTAGCAGCCGTTGTCTTCGATGATGTAAATCATCGGTAGGTTCCGACGCAGCAAGTGAACGTACTGGCCAATGCCGATCGAAGCCGTATCGCCGTCACCAGTAACACCCAACGCGGTCAAGTTCCGATTCGCCATCAAGGCACCCGTCGTGACCGAAGGCATGCGACCGTGGACGGAGTTGAATCCATGCGATTGGCCCAAAAAGTAGGCCGGTGACTTCGACGAGCAGCCGATGCCACTCATCTTGATCACCTGAGTCTGATCGACGCCCATCTGCCAAAAACACTCGACGATGCGTTGCGAGATGGAGTTGTGACCGCAACCGGCACAGAGGGTGGTCGACCCTCCACGGTAATCGACGACCGGCAGTCCAATCCGATTCGTCTTTGGCTTCCTCGGGACGGTTGCGGAACTCATATTCCCTCCTGCTCAACAATCGCGTCCGTCAACGTGCGTGCATCCAGTGGCATGCCGCCGAAATAGCGCACGCTACGCAACGCTTCGGTGGCCAGCGCAGGTGCTTCCATCCGAACCAGTTGCAACAACTGACGGTCACGGTTCTGGTCGATCACGTACACGCGTTCATGTGCCCGAACAAATTCTTCAACGTCACTGGAGAACGGAAAGGCCCGCACCCGCAAATGGGATGTCTTCACTCCATGCTCACGTTCGAGTTGGTCCTGGCTCTCCTCTACGGCGTGAAGCGATGTACCGCACGAGATGATGCCGATCGTGGCACCCTCTGTCCGGTCAATAATCGGAGATGGAACCATCGTTCGAGCGGTATCGAATTTGCGCTCCAGCCGCTCCATATTCCGGACCCAATCCGCTTCTTTCTCGGAGTACGTCGCTTGCGCGGTGTGCCCGGTACCGCGAGTAAAGTAGGCGGCCTTCGGATGTTTCGTGCCAGGCAGCGTACGGTAAGGAATGCCGTCGCCGTCAATGTCCGCGTAGCGTCCAAAGCCCTCGAGCCGGTCGAGATCTTCTTTGCTTAGCACCTTGCCGCGATTCATCGGCGCAGTCGGATACTCAAACTTGTCCGCCGTCCAGTAGTTCATCCCCAAGTCGAGGTCGAGCATCACGAACACCGGAGTCTGCAGTTCTTCGGCCAGGTCAAATGCCTGTCCCGCCATCTCAAAGCACTCTTCCGGTGTCGCCGGAATCAACAGCGGATGCTTCGTGTCACCGTGCGAAAGCGTGGCGCACGTCAGCAGGTCACCCTGGCAGGTGCGCGTTGGAAGTCCCGTCGACGGTCCCATCCGCTGGACGTCGAAGAGAACGACGGGGATCTCGGCAAAGTACCCCAAGCCGATGAACTCAGACATCAGCGAGATGCCGGGTCCGGAGGTCGCTGTCATCGCACGGGCACCCGCCCAACCAGCGCCGAGCGCCATGCCAATCGAGGCCAACTCGTCCTCGGCTTGCACAATGGCAAACGTCGCCTTGCCGGTCTCTTTATCAATGCGAAAACGGCGCGCATACTCGGTGAACTGCTCAGGTAGCGACGAAGACGGCGTAATGGGGTACCAGGTAACCACCGTGGCACCGTTGAATACCGATCCCAGAGCCGCCGCGGCGTTGCCGTCGACGATGATCTTTCCGTCGTTTTCTTCCATGCGCTCCACTCGAAGCGCATCTTTCTTTTCCAAGTTCTCGGAAGCCCATCGGTAGCCTGCCTCCACTGCCGCCCAGTTCATCTCCGCAGCCTTCACCTTGGACTTGAACTGCCGGTACAACGCTGTCTTCACCTCTTCCATCTCGATGCCGAGCAGAGAGGCCAAAACTCCGTCGTAGACAATGTTCCGAACCAGCTTGCGCAGTTTGGGGTTCGGGCAAACCGGCTTGACGAGTTCATCAAACGGCACCGCGTAGAAAATCACGTCCGACCGCAGTCCGTTCAGCTTTAGCGGTTCGTCATAGACAACCACCGAGCCCGGCTCCAGCGACAGTACGTCGTCCCGCGCCGTTTCCGCGTTCATCGAGACCAGCAGGTCGATCTCTTTCTTGCGACTAATGAACCCCCGCTTGTTGGTGCGAATGGTGTACCAAGTGGGCAGTCCGGCAATATTCGACGGGAAGAGGTTCTTTCCGGAAACTGGAATGCCCATCTGGAAAAGCGCCCGCAGCAGGATCATGTTGGCCGATTGGCTTCCCGAACCGTTTACAGTCGCGACTTGGATGGATAAATCGTTAACCACCAACTCCCCACTGGGAGTTGGTGACGCGCCTTCTGGGGTCGCTTGAGTCGTCGCCATGAATTTCCTTTGAGTGAAAAGCCCTGTTCGGCGGCCCGTTCATGAGAACACGCGCTGCTACGAGGCGTAGGTTGACCGAAGCCCATTATTATATCGAAACCAACACTGGTTGATGGCGGCACAAACGTGTTGATATAAGGGAGGTTCACCTCTAGACGCTGTCCCCACGGTGAACCATCGTCATCCGGGCAACGACGCCCAGGTCCATTTTCGTGGGCTCCGGCTTTTCGTCGACGCAAACGTAATGCGAGAAATTCCTCCGCCGCGCGCCACGCGCGACTATCTTCCCGAGGAGGCCACGGCTCGTCGCCAGGCCTTAGCTCGATTCACCCAGACCGTGGAGTCCTACGGATTTCAGCCTGTCGAGACTCCCTCGTATGAGCGAGTGGAACTCTTTCTCGCTCGTTCGGGCTCGGAGATCAAGAATTCCCTGCTGACGTTCCATTGCGACCACGAAGAGTTCGCGCTCCGGCCCGAACTCACTGCTCCTGTCTGCCGCCTGCTGGCAACAGGCAAACTCGACGATCTGCCCAAGCCGTACAAACTCTACTACACCGGCTCGTGCTTTCGGTATGTCCGCCCCGGCTCGGGCCGCTTGCGCGAGTTTACCCAAGCAGGTGTGGAACTACTTGGCGAGGCTGGCCCTGAGGCGGACGCCGAAGTCATCGCCGCCGCCAATCGCTTCCTCCGCGTAGCTGGACTCGGCAACGCGTCGTTCAAGATCGGTTCCGTCGGCATCTTCCGCGCCCTACTTCCGGACCCGGCTGATGCTGAGGATAGCGCGATGGTCATCGGCCATCTCGACCTGCTTGCCGGCATTAGAGAGCGCTGCGCCCAGCTCCAAGGTGACGATGACCGCCTGACACTCAGCGAACTTCGCATCGACCGCAAGCAACTCGCCGAGATGCAGTATCGCACCGGCTACGAGGGCGAATACTCAATCGCCAAGCACGCCGAATCAGACGCCGCCGAACTAGCCAAACGCCTGCCTCTTGAGGCCGAGGCCACACTGCTCAACGTTTGGGCCGTCGAAGGTCTCGTAACCGAAAAGCGTGCGGAAACCCTCATCAAGGTCTCGCGCCTCCGTGGGTCGCTCGATGACGTTCTTGAGCAAGCGCAGCAGGCGGTCGAGAACACGCCTGCGACTGCAGCGCTCGATAACCTTGCCGACGTCTGTCGTCTGCTCAAGCTCTATGGACTGGACGAGTTTGAAGTTGTTCTCGGCATCGCCCGCGGACTGACTTTCTACACCGGAGTCGTGTTCGAGTTCACCAATGAAGGCACGACCTATGGCGGCGGCGGTCGCTACGATAGCTTGGCTGCGTTGTTCGGAGCAGAACCGACTCCGGCCGTCGGGTGCGCCTTTCGCTTCGACGAGCTACTTTCGGCGCTCGCGGGTGTCGACACGCAATCAGCATACGAGTTCTACTTGATCGCCGACGAGGCCAACCTGGCCGCGGCGATCCAACTAGCGGAGAGCCTTCGCGACCAAGGCGTCCGTGTTGGTGTCGGGAGTGATGCCCCGTCAAACGGCCTTGCTGATAGCGTCGGAATTGTCAGCCAAGACGGTGTTGAGATCGGCGGCAACAAGTTCCGGGCAGATGCAGACGCCATCGTCGCCCAACTCGCGACGAAGATCTGAAGCGATAGGATGAGGATCTGATGACTGAGCTAAGACTAGCGCTGCCGAAAGGCAGTCTCGAAAAGAAGACGCGCGCATTCTTGGAAGCCGCCGGGATCGACCCGAAGGGGTATGGCGAAGGCAGCCGCAGCTACCGTCCCGACCTCGGCATCGATCGGGTCTCGGTAAAAATCCTGCGTCCGCAAGAGATTCCCTACATGATCGCGGCGGGCTTTTACGACATGGGCCTTTCAGGACTCGACTGGTATCTTGAAACAGGCTGCCAGCAGAACGTCGAAGACCTGCTGGACCTCGGATTCGGTCGCGTCGACATCGTGCTTGCCGTTCCCGAGGAATGGGAGGACGTCAACAACTCCCACGATCTGTTCCACAAGTTCGCCGACTCAACCGGCACTCGTCCGCTGCGTATATGGACGGAGTATCTCAACCTGACTGAGAGCCTAGTCCGTCAGCACACCGACCTTGAGCCTTCGCTCTATACGCCATTCCAACGGTTGCACGTCGAGCGACGCAGTTCGTCGCCGGTAGCCATCTTTCACTCGTTCGGAGCAACAGAGTCAAAACCGCCGGACGATGGGGACGCCATCGTTGACAACACCGAGACCGGCAGCACTCTGCGCGCCAACGGGCTCAAAATCATCGAGCGGGTCTTGCCCGACTCGACCGCACGCCTGCTCGTCAACCGCCGGTCTCTGCGCAACCGCGAGAAGCTGCCATTGATCGAAAAAGTCCGCGACGCCTTCGCGGTCGGGGCACCTAAACGCCGCGAAGACGCTCCCGTCTTCGGCCACATCTAGTTTCCGGGCATAAACACTCAACTCCTCCAGCGAGACGCCGATAACCCCATAAGGGTGGCGTCTCGCAGCAACTACTACTTGACGAGTTGAGAAAGGGGCCGGGGTCGTGGAATGAGTGGCGCGGGGCACACCCGTCTGTCCACGTCGACCTGTCAGGGTCCTACCTCGCCGAGTCCACCCTGCGAGGCTACAACCTCCGCGGGGCAGACCTTCGCGGCTGCGTCCTGGTCGGTGCCGATCTCACACGCACGGACCTTCGCGATGCCAACCTATCGGACGCAGATGTGCGCTTCGCGGAGTTCAATGGAGCACAGTTAGCGGGGGCGCATTTCGACGGCACCAAAGGCGTCAGTAGAAAGATGCTGCAGTCCAGCCTTCCGCGTTCAAAGTTCGAGCGCCAGCGACGAATTCTTGCTCTAGCTGCCACCGTAGCCTCAGTTGCGGCCGTTATCTACTGGCAAGAACTCGCTGGGTTTGCGGCACCGAATCGTGAATCGATCAAAGCGGCCGAGAACTCCCCTCAGAATTTTGACCGCTACGCACGCCTTACCCGAGCAATCCGGAAAGTCCAGTTCGCGGCTTGGAAGATTGAGGCGATCGACATTGCCGACGACCGCGTGACACTCCACATCAATCGCGACCAAGTCACCGACGACACCTACCTACTAGCGCTAGCGACTGCTTGCGGTGCCGTACTCGAAGTGCCCGACGTCCACGTCCGCGAGATTCGCGTCCTCAATCGAGCTGGCACTTCTGGCTGGGTCTATGACAACCCCGACCACTGCGGAGTGCTATTGCAGGCTCCCATCGCCACTTTGAAGCTCTCGGCCGCAGCCAATAGCAGACTCTTTACCGGAGATGAAAACAGCGCTTTCTAAGGATGAACCGTGTGCTGATGAGCGTCGACGCCGGTCCACCGCTTCATCACCCACGTGCCCGCGTAGAACAGCGGAGTGTCGAGCAGTGCCACCATCGCCTTAAAAAGCCACAGGTCGAGGATCGTACCGATCATCCAGTCCGTGCTCTGCACCCCAGCAAACAGCACCAGTACCACCAAGACCGAATCGACCAACTGCGAGACGATGGTCGACGCGTTGTTGCGCAGCCACAGATGCTTGCCCGATGTCAGCTTGCGCCAAAAATGGAACATTCGCACGTCAATCAACTGCGCGAACAAGTAGGCGGTCATCGACGCGCCGATCACTCGCCAGGCGTTCTGGAAAACTTGGTTGTAGGTCGCGTCATCGACAGGTGACTCCGCTATTGCCGGGAACTGCGAACCCAGCCAAAGCACCACTAACACGAACCCTGACACCAAGAAGCCAGCCCAAACCACGCGATTGGTACGGCGCTGGCCATAGATTTCCGACAACAGATCCGTCACCAGGAAGGTGAGCGGGTATGGCAGTGCGCCTGCCGACAAGACGAAGACCTTGAAGCCCAGGTCAACCGTCAAGAACTTGTTCGCAATGAGATTCGTGACTACCAGCGCACCGATAAATAGGGCCGCCAGAACAAGATAGCCGCGCTCCGCGTTCCCGGTTAGGGGCTGGTCGACAGTGAGAGCGGTGGGCTGTCGTGAGCGAGTCACAGGAAGTCAACTCTTGCCAAAAACAACGACGCCCGGCCGGGTCAACCGTGCCGGGCGTCCTCGTAGTGTAGGCGAGTAGTGGTTAGGCTAGCTGCCCTTGCAACATCTCAGCCAACTTTTCTTTCGAGACGGCACCAACCACCTGGTCGACGACCTCGCCGTTGTTGAACAGCAGCAGCGTCGGGATTCCGCGAACCTGATAACGGGCCGCCGTTCCCTGGTTGCTGTCTACGTCAACCTTGCCGACCTTCGCCTTTCCAGCGAACTCGGTAGCGATGTCGTCAACATGAGGGGCGATCATGCGACATGGGCCGCACCAACTCGCCCAAAAATCGACGAGCACAGGAACGTCCGACTTCAGTACGTCGCCATCAAACGAGTCGTCGGTAAACTCAAGCGTATTCGGTCCAGCCATCTATTCGATCCTCCGAAGCAATTTCTTTTCTTGTTTCAATGGGTTTGATGCTCGGGCACTGCCTAACGATTCAAGATCCTGCGCTGCGCTCCGGCGAAAACTCGGTTTTCAGAGTAGCAAGCATTCCCTACGTGGCTCTACGATTCCACCGATTGTGCTATCCAGTAGTGCTGTTATGGCTGACCGTATCGTACGAATCACAGTCGGAGACGTCACCCTTGAGGTCGAATGGGACGACACACCCACTGCCGATCTTGTCTACGAGTCGCTGCCGCTAACCTCTAGCGGCTCCTACTGGGGAGACGAACTCTATTTCTCAATCCCCGTCGAGGCTGATACGGAACCCGGTGCGAGCGATGTCGTCGAAGTCGGCGCTGTCGCGTTCTGGCCTCCCGGCGACTGCCTCTGTCTCTTTTGGGGGCCTACTCCCGCCAGTCACGGCGACGAATGCCGGGCAGCAGACCGAGTCAATGTGGTGGGCCGCATCCTCAACATTGAAGACCTCGAGCGCATCACGGCCTCCGACGTAACCGTCGAGGTCAACTAACTGCACAGTCCGGATGTTGGTCGGTAGCGTTCCGTCATATCGATCCGCTGGCCCGAATTGGCGGACTCATACGCCGCCAGCGCCAATGCCAACATCTCGCGGTGGTACGCAGCGCAGCGCGGCATCGGAATATCTCTTCGCACATGGTCGAAGAACCTGCCCAGCCGTACCCCAGTTGATGACGCAAACGGATTCGAACCTTCCCTGGCAAGCAACTGCGAGCGCCCCGCCTGAATTCGCTCTGCCGTGCCGCCCGACGGCAACTCCAGAACAATCGCCGTAGCCGCCTCATCAACGGCACTGTCGAGCGACGAGATCGAACAGGAGATCGACGACGGAAGTTTGTCGAACTACTCAAGCGCTACCGAAACATGAGCATGTACTGACTGCCGCTCGTTGTTGTCTTCCGGCCGCTGCCGTCGCACCTCACCAGTAATCACCTGCGCTTGTTCGTCGACCTTGAACCGCCCGAACAACGCCTCTTCGTGCTCGGCACTCGCAACATCTCCCAACCCGCGATAGCAAAGCATTGCCGTGTAGTGCATCTGGAGATCTTCGGGGTCGATCAACGCCACGCGCTCCAAGTGATCGAGAGCCACTTGATACTCGCGTCGTAGAAAAAAGATGCGCGCAATCTCATTGAGCACGACACGATCCTTGGGGTACTGCTCCTCGGCGACCCTCAACGACTCCAGCGCCTCGTCATAAAGCCCTTCTCGCTTATCCGCCATCGCTTTGAAGAAGTGAATTCGGGCTAACGAATCGTCAATCTCCATCGCTCGATTGATGTATACCCGAGCATCACCCGGCCGCCCTTCGCGAACCAGTGCGCGGGCCGCATTCAGCCACCCGTCCGCATAGTCTGGACGCGCCTCGGTCACGCGATCAAAGGCGAATTGTGCCCCGCGGATGTCACCCTGCAGCAGAAGCCCAATGCCGTAGTCGTTCCAGCGTAGGTAGTCTTCGGCCTCAACCGCAGGCTCCCAGCCCGCCTCGCTCTCCCCGATTGAGAGCTCCACCACATCCGCGGCCATCATCACGATCGGCAGATTCGGGATGCGGCCTTTAATCTCACCCGAAACGTTGTCCGGAATGTTTTCCGGCGAATAATCAAACGTCCGATCGTCGAAGTCCTTGCCGTACTCGCCGTCGTCGTTCGCCTTACCCGCATATGCAAACTGCGTATAGGAGTGCGCGAACTTTCGGTAGTTCAGCTTCGCCTCAATCCGGATCGGGCCCACCACCGCTTCTGGAATCGTTAGCTCGTAGTGAACCGTGTCGGCCGCGCCCGGCGGAATTAGCCGCGCATACAGCGCTGTCCGTGCGTGGAAGGCGTTCCGCTTGTCGATCAGATTACCATGCGCGTCGAGCATCACCGATCGGTAGAAATGGGCACCCGGCTCAACAGGCCCCGTCCCATTGTCTTCGACCTGCCCGCTCCAGAAAATCGGCTCGCCTGCGGCATCCGTAGCCTTCATCTCCAACCACAGATCAAACGAGTCGACGGTCCCTGTCGGAAAGAAGTGTCCGATCTTCTTCGTTCGAACAACCACATCGACCTTGACTTTCGATCCCGCCTGCAGCGTCGGCTGCGCACGGTCGAGCGGTGCTGCAATTGCGCCCACGGCCCGCAAGATCACTGGACCAGCCGCGCTGCCCGATTCCTCTCCGACCGCGAAGGTCGTCGCGGCCTGAGGGGCCTCTGCGCCGGTACGCCGCATCTCAGGTCCCGCCACATCCGCCGCAACCGGGGAGGCCGCAAAAATATCGACCGACACAATATCGTTCGTCAAGAAATCCGTCACGGCCTTCAGCTGCTTGTCGTCGTGGTTCACATAGGGAACCGCCGTATTCGCCGCGGCAAAATCATGTGAGCGGATATAGCCGTTCTTCGCCCCCGGATACGTCGACGGGACTAGGGGCATGTGACAGTCATTGCAGGTCTGCGAAGACTCCGGGTAGTAGAACGACCGCGCACCGTATCCCGACACGCCACTCGCCTGCCAGTTGTCGTACGTGTTGAATCCGCGGAACCAGCGGTAATTGTTCACCGGCTTATCAAGATGCACCTTGTGGCAGGTCGAGCAAAACTCCGCCGGATCTTCCGTCATGAACGGCTTCATGAAAGCCTTGCGGTGAGCCGCTGGGGCCATATTGGTTACGTACTTGTTTAAAGCCCGCACCACCTCGTTCTCCGTCGTCATCAATTCATGCAATGGCGGGTAGGTCATCTCGAAACCACCGTTGCCCATTGAACTTGCGACATGCGTGATCGAGTGGCACGACATGCAGCCTAGTCCCGCCTGCGCTTCGGGCGTATCGATCTGCTCTTTCACAGGCTGCTCAAATTTCCCGTTAAAGAACATGGCATGGTCGTGGCAGCCCGCGCACCACTTCGACGACTCCACCCCCGCCGTCTCCTGCATGTACTCAATCGACTTGCGATAGAACTGGTTATTGAACGACGAGAAGTGGTGCATCGAACGTTCCCACTGCTCGTAGATGTCCACATGACACTCACCGCACGCCTTCGAATCGAGGAAGAATTCTGACGGAATCAACCCACCCACGTTCGTGGTCGCCGAAGATGGGAAAAATGGACTATCAGGTCCGCCGCCCTCGCCCTCCATCGACAGCGGCGGACTCGTCGGATTGATTATGCGTTCGTACCCCTGGGTCGGCAGGAACTTCAGCCGTAACCCCTCACCAACAGGCATCAGCAAGGCCAGCCCAACCGCCACGCCAACCCAACGCCCGAAAGCTGGCCGGGTACCCCAAAAATGACCGGCGACCAACGCCATTCCCAAGAACCCAGCCGCCCCGTGCAGCACCACCACTCGCATGTTCGGCGTCGTCGCTCCGATAAAGCACAACAGGACACCGAGGGCCACCGCCACACCCAACAGAACCACCGCCAACCGCCCCAGTCCCTGCCACAATTCACGGACGAGACTCCGCTGTGTTGCCAGCAGAAGCACCAGCACAACACCCATTCCCACGTGGGCCAACACATTGCCAACGTAAAAGAGATTCGGCTGAACAAACGCCCACAACCAGCCCGAATTCAACACGAGCAATCCGGCGAGCACACCGATTAAACGAGTCCTGGTCACACTTTATTCGTCACGGATGCGGGCACCAATCTAGGACCCTCATTTTAGCGTCCCCAGACGAAGCCACGTGGTAACCGCCTCTTGGGCACGATCCGTCTATCATTGCAGTAGGATTTCCGTGCACAGCGACTGGACTCACAAGCTGCTAGCAGCCGCACTGGCTGTCATAGCCTTCGCGGCAGTCGTACATGTGTCGGCCGAGATTGACCCGTGCCTCCTCGACGGGACGCCGCACACCAGCCAACACGCTACCCATGCTTGTGCGACTTGTTGCTCGGGTTGGATGACTGGGGCGTCGGCCCCAACACTTGCTCCAAGCATTACGACCGTGCTCTGCGAGGTCCCGAAATCAACCGTCGTTCTGGCGAGGGACCACACCCGGTCATCCCAGCCTCGCGGACCGCCTCTTCTCTTCGACGCCTAGCGATCACAAGGCACCGCCAGACCGTATGCCGGGGTCCTGATGGTGCCTGTCAGTTGTTGCTGTGTTGTTGGAGGATCACTTGATGGGCGTAGCGCGTCCGGTTTTCGCACTTCTGGTTGTCAGCGGACTTTCTGGAGTCTATCTGCATGCCCAAACCTCAGGCCGTCTAGAGGGTCAGGTCTTTCTCAGAGAGGCCAACCAAGCACTCAGCGACGCCGAAGTCCTGATCGTCGAGTTGGATAGGCAGGCCTCCACTCAAGAGGACGGCTCCTATTCATTCGATGACGTCCCTCCAGGCGTCTACAACGTCATCGCGCACATCAACAGCGTCATCACCGAAGAGGCCCAGGTCATCGAGGTCCGTGCAGGCGAGACCGCGACGCTGAACTTTACGCTTGAGCTGCAAGCCCTCCATCATGAGATCACCGTCACCGCCGAAGGTCGGCAGCTCACCGCATTCGAATCCTTCCAGAGTGTCGATTCCCTCGACTCATTCGAACTGGCCGAAGACGCCAACGTGTCTCTCGGCGAAACACTTGCCAATCGAGTTGGATCGGGGATCGCCAAACGCAGCTTCGGACCGGGCAGCTCCCGCCCGATCATCCGCGGCTTTGACGGCGACCGCGTTCTTGTCATGCAAGACGGCATACGCGTCGGCTCCCTGGCATCCCAATCTGGCGACCACGGCGAACCGCTGAACATGGCCCAAGTTGACCGCCTCGAGGTCGTCAAGGGCCCCGCCACGCTGCTTTACGGCAGCAACGCCATGGGCGGCACCATCAACGCCGTAAGCCGTCACCACAGTGTCCACACCCACGCGCACGACGGCCTTCGCGCCTATGTCTCGACCTCTGCCAGCACCACTGGCAACCTCGGAGCAGCTAACGCCGGGTTCGAGTACGGCTACAAGAACTGGATGGTTTGGGGTAGCGGCGGCGGCGTTCGCACCGGCGACTACAACACGCCCGAGGGGAAGGTCTTTAACTCACGTGCGAACCAAGTCAACGGCAGCGGCGGTTTTGGGTTCTACGGGGACCGCCACTTTTTTAGCGTCGAAGTACAAGCCGACGAAGGTTCCAATGGTATTCCGCTCGTCCATGAGTTCGAAAGCGAAGAAGACGGCGAGCAGATCGAGCGCGTCTTCATTAACTCCATGCGGCGCGCCTATCACGCCAGTTGGGGCATGAAAAACCTCACCTCCGCCATCGCCAACTTCACCGTCAAACTACGCTACATCGACTGGGATCACCAAGAGCTGGAGCTGTTCGACACCGGTGAAGAAGAAGTGGGTACTAGTTTCAGCCAAGACCAATTCATCTACCGAGCTGTCTTTGAGCAAAAAGCCATAGGCAACTGGACCGGGCGATTCGGCGTCTGGGGACTGCTCAAAGACTACGACGTCAGCGGAGAAGAGGCCCTCTCTCCGCCCGTCGACCAAACAGCCCTAGCCGCCTTCGCGCTTGAAGAGTTCGAGTTCGAGCGCATCAAGTTGCAAGCCGGTGCGCGGATCGAGACCACTCATTACGATCCGCTGGGCGATCCCCAATCACTAAGACTGGAGCCCCGCCGCTTCACCGGTGCATCCGCCTCCGCCGGACTCCACGCCGACATCTGGAAAAATGGGGCCTTCGTCGCCAGCTACGCTCACTCCTATCGAGCCCCCGCGCTCGAAGAGCTCTATAACTACGGCCCCCACCTCGGAAATCTCGCCTTCGAAATTGGCGACCCGCAACTCCTTGCCGAAACCGGCAACGGCATCGACCTCTCGCTCCGCCAGGACGAGGCTAAGGTACAGGGTGAGCTGAACTTCTTCTACTACGACTTCTCCAACTTCGTCTTTCCCTTCGCCACCGGCGAGATCGTAGATGGTCTCCGTGTCGTTGAGTTCAACCAACGCAACGCTCGTTTCGTCGGCGGCGAGGCTGGACTCCACTTCGAACTCCACCCCGACCTCTGGCTCGACCTTGGGCTCGACTACGTCAACGCTAAAGAGACCCACCAGGACACCTACCTGCCGCGAATTCCGCCCCTGCGCGGCAGCATCGGTTTCGACTGGCACGTCGGCGAGCTCAGCATCAAACCGCGGCTGATCCTCGCCAACCGCCAAGACAACACCTACACAGGAGAAACGTCCACGACGGGCTACGCACTACTCGACCTCAAAGCCTCTTACATCGTCGCTCGCAGCTCCAACCTTGCCCACCAGTTCTCGGTCAACGTCTTCAACATCGGCGATACGCTCTACCGCAACCACTCGTCCTTCATCAAAGACTTCGCGCCCGAGATCGGCCGCGGCATCAAGTTCAGCTATGTCATGCGGGTTTTCTAGTCGGCGCGACTGCCAACAGCAGCCGTATGCGGCCAGGCACCTCCTCCCGTGATACGATGCTGATTCCTGACCCGAAAAGCTCACAGCAGCCCCCTTTTTCGCCTACCTTTAGATAAGCCATGAGCGTGCAACGAACTCCTTCTGACGTCCTTCAATTCGCCAAGGACAGCGATGCCCGGATGTTGGACCTGCGCTTTGCCGATCTACCTGGTCGCTGGCAACATGTCTCCTACCCGATTGCAATGCTCAGCGAGGCCAGTTTCGCCAACGGATTTGGGCTCGACGGGTCGAGTGTTCGCGGCTGGCAGGCCATCAGCGAATCGGACATGCTCATCATGCCCGACCCCAACACGGCCTTCATGGACCCCTTCACCGACGTCTCCACGCTGGTTATCGTCTGTAACGTCGTCGATCCGTTCACCAAGCAGCCGTACGAGCGCGATCCGCGCTGGATCGCCCAGAAGGCCGAGAAGTATCTCGCTCTCACCGGTGTTGGCGACACCGCCTACTTCGGAGCGGAAGCAGAGTTTTTCATCTTTGACGAGGCCCGCTTTGGCCAACGTGAGAACTCCGCATTCTACTCCGTCGACACCGAAGAAGGCCGTTGGAATTCCGGCAGTGGAGAAGGCAATTTCGGCTATCGCCCCCGCTACCAGGAGGGTTCGTCGCCAGTTCCTCCAACCGACCATCACATGAACATCCACAGCGAGATGGTCAGTGTGATGATGCAGTGCGGTATCGCAGTGGAGGCGCACCAACATGGGCTCGGTAGCGGTGGCCAGTGCGAGATCAACCAGAAATTCGACTCACTCGTCAACGCCGCCGACAACATGATGCTCTGCAAGAACATCGTACGCAACGTAGCCCTTGAGCACGGTCAAAGCGCCACCTTCATGCCCAAGCCGCTATGGGAAGACAACGGTTCGGGCATGCACACACACCAATCAATCTGGCAAGACGGCAAGCCCCTTTTTGCCGGTGACCAGTACGCTGGCCTGAGCGAAACGGCCCTGCACTATATCGGTGGCCTGCTCAAGCACTCCGCTGCGTTGGCAGCCTTCTGCGCGCCCTCGACGAATAGTTACAAACGTCTCGTGCCCGGTCTCGAAACCCCGGTCAATCTCGCGTATTCTCGTCGGAACCGTTCCGCGACCTGCCGCATCCCGATGTACTCGAACAGCCCCGAATCAAAACGCGTCGAGCTACGATTCCCTGACGGATCGGCGAACCCTTACCTAGCCTTCGCCGCCATGCTGATGGCAGGCCTCGACGGCGTGCAGAACAAGATCGACCCAGGCGAGCCGCTCGATCAAGACATCTACGACCTAGCCCAAGCAGAGCTTCAACAGGTCCCTGCCTTGCCCAGCACGCTCGAAGGTGCGCTCGACTCCCTCGAAGCCGATCACGAATTCCTCATCGAGAACGACGTCTTCACCGAAGAACTCATCCAGAGCTATATCGAACACAAGCGATCTGCCGAGGTCGACGCCATTCGCCAGCGTCCACACCCACACGAGTTCTCGATGTACTACGACATCTAGTTGGCGACCCGCTAGAATGCCCAACGACGCCATTCCAACTGAGGCCGCCAATCAGCTTCGGCCAGCATATCTAAACCTGGACGAGCTGCTCGACGACCTCGATCGAGACATCGTTCGCGGCACGAAGCGCTTCTTCGGCACGACGGGAGTGGAGTCTCGTCCCAGTGACCCCCAACACCGCCGTATCGCCCTCGCGATCAGCGGAGGGGGTGCCGCGGGGGTCTACAGCGCAGGAGCCCTCGAAGGCCTACTGGGTCGCATGGCCGAGCGAGACCTCAAGCCCGACATCATCCTCGGCACCTCGGCGGGTGCGCTCAATGGATATGGTGTTTTTCTGGAGGCCCTGGGCAAAGACAATCCTCAACTCCGAGAAGACCCCAACATCAAGCAACCGTTCTCCACCTTCATCGCCTCGCTCTGGTCCTACCTCGATCGCGATAAGAACACGTCCGAATGGATCGTCGGTCGCCGCGCCTGGATGATTGACCTCGCCACCCGCGGCATCAACACGCCGGTCCGCCGGTGGGGGTTGGCTCTGGCTCTCCTAGTCGCCGTCTTGCTGCTCAATCCTTTTCTGTTCGTCTCGCTGATTTTCTTCTTTGAGCTCGACGCTTGGCTACCCACACTCATGCAAGAGTGGGGTGGCGTCGGCGAGAACCCAACGGTGCAGCTAGCCATATTGGGCGGTCTCTCGCTCGTGGGCCTCGGAGTGATGCTCGCCGTTCTCAAGAGAACGTTCTTCTCAAGCCTGTTCCGTGACACGCCGCTGCTACGTCTTCTCGCCAACACCGGGCCGAATGGCGACCTGAGCCGCCCCTGGCGCTGGTCCCACGAGCAGAGCCTCGACCGAGCACGGGTGCTCAGCCGCGAACTCGTCGCTGAATGGTACCGCCGCCAAGATGAACTCCCCGAGCTCATCATCACCGCAACCGATATCACCGTCGGTCGCGAGTGCTTATTTACTCTTGTCAAGCCAGCCACCTACAAACGGCTGGTACGCAATGGATGGATGGCCGTCCAACTCGACTGCGACGACGAACGGGCCAAGCAATACCACGAAATCGAAGGGGCGTTACTTGCGCGGGCACAGAACCTACTGCAGTGCATCATCGCCTCCACCGCCGTCCCCAGTGCCTTCCCCTCCCAAGAGATCGGCATCTATGGACCCGGCAGCCGAGACGATGTCCGCCACCGCTTCGTCGACGGCGGCGTGCTTAACAACAGTCCTATTCACCTCGCTATCGACGCTGGGGCCTCGCACGTCATTTCCATCGAACTCGACCCACTCGTCATCGACGATCCGCTCAAGACGGACGACCGCAACGAGGTCTTCAACTTCCTTGAGACCGGCGTCACCACCTTCACCACGCTGTTGCACCGCGCCATCGAACGCGATGTCCGCCGCACCGTGACCTGGAATCGCTTCCTTACCGAAAACCCCTCCGCCGCCCTCGCCAAGTTCAAAGGCAAGCTTGTTGAAGGAGAATCAACCTACGACCGCGAACTCAAACGCATCATCCCGCTCTATCGCATCGCCCCTGCGATTCGTGAAATCGGCACCGTCGAGTTCAACGGACGCTACGAAGGGGGCCGCCGCAAGGCGACTCTCCGCGACGTCCTTCGGCGCGGTGTACTTGACCTACGCGGCAGCCACATCTGGCGAGCGACATTGCAGTCTGTACCGCTCCCCGAAGGCCAAGCGCCGCCCAAGTAGTTCCAACAGGTCGCGCTGATGTGAGCACGAGTGATTACACGACCATGCCTCACGATATGCACGGACGGCTATCGGCTAGGACAGTAGCAGCCTGAGGCATACTACCTACCAGCTCTACGGCTAGCGCCCTAGGACGCAACGCTCCGACACGGTCCAGCCTAGTTATTGGAGACCGATGCCTAGCTCATTCGACAACGACATAGACGGCAAGGAGATTGCCCAGGGCGAGGTCGAAGAGTCCCGTCTACAGCTCGGCAAACTTGAGTGGACCGAGCGCAATGGCGAGCCCTGCTCCTGCATCGTCGAGGTACGCCGACGCAGCGAGCGTGGAATTACTGTCGTCGCACCTCGTTGCCCCGACCTCAAGCAATTGGCCACGCTCCGCGACGGACAGTCCGTCTACCGCGTCATCGTCGAAAAGACTCTCGACATGACCGATGGCCTCGTCGTAAATCTCAGCTACGCGTCCGCTGGCCGAAGACGAGAAGACAGAGTGCCGACCGACGGCAAAGCGTCGATCTCTTGGGATACCGGTGGCCACGCGTTCCGTGCGGGTTGCGAAGTTGACGTCACCGACGTGTCGTCAGATGGCTTGCAACTGATCTCGCCCGAGCCGATACCCGACGCCGCGGTCGTGCGTGTCTTCGGTGAGTCACTTCAATGCCTCGGCAAGGTTCGCTACTGCTTGGAAACTGGCCCTAAGTACCGTATCGGCTTGCACTTCATCCGCAAGCCCTCAGACACGTTTGGCTAGTAGTATCCGCTACGAAGCGTCTCGCTTCTCGGAATCCGGCAACACGATCAGATCCATGTCCTTCCGGGCCTTCGCGTTATCCCCCGCTCCCCAGAACCCACGGAAATAGTCGAGCATAGATAGTACCGTCAGCACAACAGCCACCGTCAACGCCGGGTAAGCCAAGACTCTGAAGAGTTCTCCGTAAGGCTCTACTAGCAACAGAGCGACTGCCGTTACCTGGGCCGCCATCTTGCCTTTTCCTAAACCGCTCGCGGAGATCGCAATCCCCTCCGTCAGCGCGATATACCGCAGACCCGAAACCGCGAACTCCCGACCAACGATCACTACCACCACCCAGGCCGGTACGCGATCAAGTTCCACCAGCGAGATAAACGCAGCCGAAATCAGCAGCTTGTCCGCAATCGGATCCAGCAGTTTTCCCAGCGTTGTGACCTCACCACGACTGCGAGCAATGTACCCGTCCAGAAAGTCCGTCGCCGCGGCAGAGAGAAAGATGGCCAGCGCAAGCCAGTCTTCGTTCATGACGAAACCACCGAGGGTCAGCTCGAAGTCGCCACTCAACAACACAGTCAAGAAGACGGGGACCAAAAAGATCCGAGAGAGCGTCAAACTGTTTGGCAGATTCATAATCGCGATAGGGGAACTCCCTCAGCCACACGGGCGTCAGCCTGCAGCGTTAGCCTACTACAATTCCCCGTTCCTCCCTATACAACCAACACCCGCTCGCGCGAGCCACCTCGAACGATCTCCATCGAGTCTTCGACTTTTGTGACCTTGTTAGGGTCTTCAGCAACGGCAAGTCTGGCATGATAGGTGGTTGGTAATTGAGCGGCCCAGGGTGAAGACTCTAGCCGCCAACAGCGCGCTCTGGCGCAGCACCTCGCAAACCGAACTCGGAGCTGATCGGGGCGTGGCACCACCGCAGAACGACAACTCATGGCTCGATCACGCGTCTCTCTACGACTTTATCGTTTCCCGTCGAACCCCGATTACGATCGACTCGAAAGTGAACGTGCCGTCGAAAAGGTCCGAGCACTCGATTCCCGCGCACGACGGGACGGACTGAAGGCACTCGATCCGGCCAAAGATCCTCTAATCTCCCTCGGCATGGAAATCTCCAGTCGCGGCAAGGTCAAAAAAAATAGCTACGGCGTGCTGCATCTGCCGTGGGTGGCAGCCGAGCACCCCGAGTGGGCAGCACAGATCGCCGCGGAGATCGACGAGATCCGCAAGACCATCAAGAGGGCTCACGGCCGCTCGCTGCGCTACATCATCTGGGCTGGCATGGGTGGCTCGGCTGAAGACAAAGCCTTCTACCTATCTGCTGGACTGCTCAGCAAGAGGGCTCGCGTCTTCATCCTCGATTCCACGGACCCCGGCAAACTTAGCGCCATTCTTGAGAACATCGCCCGTCTCGAAAAGGCTCCCCTCGAACAGGCGCTCAAGCGGTGTCTCGTCGTCGGTATGGCGATGGGAATGACTTCTTATGAGCCAGTAGTCAATCTCGAGAAGCTAGACAAGCTCTACCGCAAGCACAAGATCGACAACCGCCCCAACTTCATCTACCTCACGCTGAAGGGGTCTATCCTGGATCGCTTCGGTGTTGAGCGAGGCTTCCGTCGTGTCGAGTTGCAACTCGACAACGGCGACGCGACGGCCGGACGCCACAGTGCGCCCATGACTCGCGGGAGCCTCTATCCGCTCGCGCTCAACGGAGTCGATATCAGCTCCTGGTTGGCGGCTGCGGAACTAGCGGAGCCAGAAGTGGATGCCGCACTTCGGCTAGCCGGCTTCGTTCAAGGCAATGCCCGAGCCGGGCGCGACAAGGTCACGCTTCACCTTCCGCGCCAATGGAAAGGCGGTGCCGTCTGGACCAAGCAAGACTTCGAAGAGAGCCTCGGCAAGAGCGAAGAGATTGGCCTCAAAGTCGTCATCCACGAGCGCATCCGGCCTACGAACTACTTTCCACCGCGCTCTGCAAGTCAAGACCGCTGCTTCCTGTTCATCAACGTCAAGGGGCTTTCCAACCCCGACGCCGCCAAGATCACCGCCCTTCGCCGAGCGGGCTACCCCGTAGCCGTCATCCAGCTTTCCGGCGACCAACCCATTCCGCACTATATGCAGTTCGTTCACTACGTAGTGTTTGGGCTGGGTTACTTACGCAAGATGAACTTCGTAGAGCAGCCAGGTGTGGAACTCTACAAAGATTACGCCCGCAAGATCAACGAGGAAGCCCAGAAGAAAGGCAACATCGAGCGCACCGATGCCTGGCGCTCTGTCATGAAGGCAGACACTCGCCTCAAATGGATGGGTGGCCTTAGCGTCGACTTCGGTCCCCTGCTGCGGCTCGGCCTCCTCACCAATCAGGACGTCAAAGACTGCCACAGCAACCCGACAGAGGTTTATGCCCGCGCCGTCGAGTCGCTCCGTCAGTCCAACGCAGTCAGCTACGCAGAACTGACCTTCTTCGGCGACACACGCTATCAGGACGCCGGACGCCTACTCCTCAAGACGCTCGACGAAGCGGCAGACGTGCTCTTTCGCTCGCGGCTGAAGATGCCCGTGGACGTCTATGAAGGCCCAGCCATGAACCACTCTTTCCACGAAATGGTCATCGGCTTCGGACACGGCTTCAGTACCGTTGTCATTTCCGAGCGGCACACGGCAATTCCAGAGCTAAGCTACAAGGCCGACTATCATCGTGCCCAGTGGCTTGCGACGCTCAAGGCCCTCGAAGACCGAAACCGCGCCGTGGTCGCGCTCACGCTAAGAGACACCAGCGAAAAGAGCGCCAAGACGCTCAAAGCATTCTTTGCCGAAACAGCCAAGCGCGTCCGTCGACGCCTCAGCTAACGGCTACTCGAAAGGGAATCAGTAGTGGCACGCTATCACCTCAGCAAGGGTAAGAAGAAAGAAAAGCCGACAAGCGGCGGTATGTTCGGCTGCATTCTCATCATCGTTTTGGGCATGCTGTTCATGGGCTGGACGCTCTATCTCATCCTGAACCAGGGTTAGCTTTCACCGAAATCCATGCGTATAGACAAGCGACAGCTCGACGAACTGCGGGCCGTAAAGATCACACCCGGCTTCATGCCGACCGCCGAGGGTTCCGCCCTCATCGAAACCGGCCACACCAAGGTCATCTGCTCGGCCTCGGTCGAGGACGGCGTGCCTGGCTTCAAGCGGGGCAGCGGCACCGGCTGGGTCACCGCCGAGTACGCCATGTTGCCGCGTGCCACCAACACCCGCACAAACCGCGAAGTCAATCGAGGGCGCCCCAGTGGCCGCACCTCCGAAATTCAGCGCCTCATCGGTCGTTCCCTGCGTGCAGCCATCGACATGAAGAAGCTCGGCGAGCGCTCAATCCTCATCGACTGCGACGTACTTCAAGCCGACGGCGGCACCCGCACGGCCGCCATCACTGGTGCCTGGGTAGCTCTGGCACTGGCAGTTCAGACGATGCAAAAGTACGACATGATCAAGGAGAGCCCGCTGACCCACCAGATCGCGGCGATCAGTGTCGGCATCGTCGGCGGCGAACCGATGCTCGACCTCTGTTACGAAGAGGACTCGCGCGCCGATACCGACATGAATGTCGTGATGAACGCTGAAGGCGAGTACATCGAAGTGCAGGCGACCGCCGAAGCCTCGCCGTTCTCCGACAGCAACTTGGTTCGACTGCTTGAACTCGCCCAAATCGGAAGAACAGCCCTCATCGCGGCACAGAATGAGGCGCTCTCGCGCGGATGATTTCCGAGCTCTATTGCGGCACCGGGAACCCCGGCAAGCTGCGAGAGTTCCAGGCGGCAGCTGGCAGCGGCATCGAGATTCACTCCTTCGGACCGCTTCCCTGCCCCGAAACCGGGGACACATTCGAAGCCAATGCCATCCAGAAGGCTGTCTGCTACGGCACAGCCCTAGCCAAACAACTCGACCCGACTCCGTTACTCTTCGTCGACGACTCAGGCATCGAAATCGATGCGCTGAGCGGCGCTCCCGGTGTCCATTCGGCCCGATTCAGCGGCGACACCGCCACCGACGACGACAACAACCGGCTGATGTTGGAGAAGCTCCGCGATGTCCCCGAGGAGCAACGCGGAGCCCACTATGTCTGCGTCGTCGCTCTAGTTCAGGGTGCAGAAATCCAGGCCACCTTTCGCGCAGAAGCCCAAGGCCGCATCCATGACCAAGCCGAAGGAGACGGCGGCTTCGGCTACGACCCCTACTTCTTCTTCCCCCCAACCAACTGCACGTTCGCCCAACTCACCCCCGCCGACAAGTGGACCCACAGCCACCGCGGCAAAGCGTTTCGCCAGATGCTCGCCTGGCTAGCCAATCACGACCTGCCCACGGGCATGTCAGGTTCGAGTCCCCCTCTCCGCACCATTTCTATTGACTCCGACGAAAACTAAGGGAAACTCCTAGTCGGATTCGGTACGTCCGCTACGTAGATCGTTTTCGATCCCTCGGCATAATATCGCAGTACGGCAAGACATGTGGATTCGCCAGAAGAGCGATCCCGTTGCCGAACTCCGGACGGGCAGCCATGCGACGTACGCTACAACGACTAGCTCTTGCGCTTGTGATCTCCGCAGCGCCTGCCTTAGCCGCCACGTTTAGCATCAATAATACCGGCGGTGCGGCAACTGGAGTGGTTGACCCGAATTGGACGGTCGGCGCCGGTCAGGTGTTCGTCACCGACGATGGCGGGTTTCCGTTCAACGTCTGGTTAACCAACTCCGTCTCGTCGAGTTGGATCTCTCCTCAGCCTAGCTACACTTCGTTTGAGACCGACGCACCTAATACCCCTTTCACCTACAGCACGATGTTTGATCTGACCGGCCTCAACGAGGCGACAGCGTCGATCACCTTCCTGGTTGCCGTCGACAACGCGCTGACAGATGTTCTCATCAACGGTGTGTCCACGGGACTAAACTATGCGTCTTTTGAGGCCTTCAGCGGTCCGCTGACCATCAACAGCGGCTTCGTCGCCGGGGTGAATACACTTTCGTTCGTCACCTTCAACGCTGCCAACGATGCCACCAACCCAAGCGGCTTGCGCGTAGAGTTCACAGGCGCAACCGCCGACGCTGTCGTGCCAGAGCCAAGCTCGATCGCTCTGCTTGGCGCAGGCATCCTTCTGTTTGCCTCTCGCAGGCTTCGCCGTAAGGGCTGACGGCACCCCACAATCTAACGGGTGACTCCACAAGCGATTCCTGCCAATCCGAAAGCTTGAGGGGCGCGTACTTACCAGCGTCGCCGGACACCTCGCGGGTATCCTCTCCGCACCGAGATCTACACTCTCGATCTTGCGTCTGGATTCCCATTGGACTAATCTCTTCGCTCCCCCGGGCTCCCGCACAAAGCGGTCACACCTGGCAGGTCTCTCAAACTGGGTACAGGCGAGATCTGCCTCTCGGCAAGCGCCTCTCCCGCTCCCGCTACATCTCGATCCCTTAGAGACCTAGGACCTTTGGTGCGAACCACACTGTGACGAAAACACGTCGCCGAGTGACCGAAGTCACCTCCTGGCCATCCACCGACTACTAACTTTGAAGTAAGAGAGCACAACTGCAGGGGGTATGACGCGACAGCTGCCGGCGGGGCTTTTGCCCCACCAGTGCGTGTGTTCGTTCACGAATCGAACGACCAGTAGATTGCAGACAGTGATTCTGAGAACGGCATCTTTCGTGCTTAAGAAGTTATTTCAAGGAGGAGAAATCATGCGTGGCCCAACGGCTTTTTTAGTTCTAGTCGCGACACTGACTGCATCGGCACAGGAGCGGCCACCCGGCGGCACTTCGTCCGTGAATCTTCTCCAACCTGTGACCGAGTTGTCTCAAGCGACACCCGAGTGGTTCAAGGTGGGCGTGCAGTATCGTTTTCGATTCGAAAACCGTACGGGGAACGGTTTTCGCGAGGGCACGTCAGACTTTTACGGGCTCGGGCGCCTACTCGTTGATGTCGGTGTCGAGCCGACACCGTGGCTGAGCTTCCACTTCCAGGGTCAAGACGCGCGAGCCCCCGGCAAGAAGAACGCGACCCCACTCTACAGGGATCCGTTCGACGTTCGGCAGGCATGGGTTGAACTGGGTGATAGCGAATCTGGCTGGCTGAGAGTTCGTGCTGGACGCCAAGAGTTGCTCTACGGGGCGCAGCGTCTAGTTGGCCCGCTTAACTGGACGAATACGGCTCGACAGTTTGACGCGGTCAAACTGAATCTCGGCAAGAAGGATCTGAACGTCGACGTATTCGCCTCGTCAGTCGTCGTGATCGACCAGGAGGGTTTGAATCGCCACCGAGACGGTGCCAACCTCCACGGAGCCTACGGCAATCTGAATCGCTTGGCAGGCGAAGGAACGCTCGACGCCTACGCGTTTTGGAAGACGACGCCGAGGGTCGTGATTTCGCCCCTGAACATCGGAGATGCGGACATCTATACGACAGGCCTGCGCTATATCCGTTCTCTCGAACATGGATTTGATGTCGCCACAGAAGTCGCCCGCCAGTTTGGCACCTTTGCGAATAACAACATCTCCTCCTGGGGCGCCTACGGCATCCTTGGATACAAACCACCTGATTGGAAGACAAGCCCGCGATTCTCTGTCGAGTATCAGTACGGCTCGGGCGACGATGACCCGAACGACGGCAAGATGAGCACGTTCGACCAACTCTATCCGACCGGACACCTTTATCAAGGCACCGCTGACCGCATCGGTTGGCGAAACGTGAAGGACATCCGAGCAGGCGTCACGTTGCAACCTGCCCCGAAGGTCTCGCTCACGCTTGACTACTTCTCGTTCTGGCTCGCCAGCCGCAACGACAATCTCTACGCCGTCAACGGCTCGATCTCGGTACACACGCCCGATGGCGGTGCAGCAAATGGCCATGTGGGCCAAGAACTCGACGCAATCGTCATGTGGAGGCCTCGCGGCTATATCGCCATCGGCAGCGGCTTTGGATATTTCATACCAGGGGGATTATTGAAAGAGACCACCCCTGGACACCGCAGTACCTTCGGGTATGTAATGTTTAACTACGTCCTCTAACACACGACGATGACCGCACGCCGTTCAGAGTCTGAGCCAGTCCAACTCCATGAGGGTGTGCCCTCTCGCCGCGCGCTGCTGTGGGCCGGAGTTCTGGCCTCGCTGGCTGCCGCCTACGGGGTCATTACCAGCTTCGCATTGGCGTTTATCTTCCCTCAGCAGAGACGGAGTCGACCGGCTCGAGTCTTTATCGGCTTCTCGAATGGATCGGGGGCATTGGTGAGAGCTAGTCGCTGACGCTGCCAAATGGCTTCGCCCTCAGAACTTGCGCATCAGAGCTCGCTGATCGTCTCCAACAGCGTCTCACTGCTCAATGCTGCGGCCCAGAGACTGGCTCAACCTTTCTCGGATTTTCGAACCGTTTGCCCCCAGGTCGTTGGGCGCTTCGGGTTCGCGCCTGCGCCCGCGAACGAGTCCGGCTGCCGTCGACGCCGCTGGCCAGCTTGTCGTGCACTGGGACGGTGGAGTATCGACCGGGCTGAGTTGCCGCGTCGGCTTCCGTGCCACCGCCTTGAAGAAGCGTATTTGACTCAAGCGGCGTCGCGACTTCGGGTCCGCCTGCTGCTGCGGGACAACAACTGAAGGCCTACACGATCGAACTGGACGGCTCGGCAATGTACGCCATCGTGGAGGGCGCTTGATGCGCACGGTCTCAAAGGTAGGCGACTGGCTGCAAATCCGCTTTCCAATGTATGAAGGATTTGTTCGCGCCGCTGGCAGCGAGCCGATCCCTGGCCACCTCAAACGTTGGTGGTGGTGCATCGGCGGAACCCCTGCCTATCTCTTCATCGTCCAGGTCATCACTGGCATACTTCTCACCTTCTACTACGTGCCAAGCGCGGATTATGCCTACGAGAGTGTACAGGCGATTTCCACCGAGGTGAGCTACGGCTGGTTTATCCGCAGCATTCATCGCTGGTCGTCGCATTTAATGATCGTCACGCTGCTGCTCCACATGATGCGGGTGTTCTTCACCGGCGCGTATCGCAGTCCGCGAGAGTTGAACTGGATGGTGGGTTGTGGCCTACTGCTGACGACGCTCGGGATGGGCTTCACCGGTTACTCGCTAGTGTGGGAGCAACTCTCGTATTGGGGCGCGACCGTTGCCGCGAATATCTTGGCGGCAGTTCCTTTCATCGGTGCCCAGCTCGCCGACTTCCTACGGGGTGGACCCACCGTAGGCCAGAGCATGTTGACACGCCTGTTCGTCTTCCATATCGGGGCGCTGCCAACGGTACTGGTCGGGCTGATCTCACTACACGTTTACCTCGTTCGTTCGCTAGGCGTCTCCGAGTTGGGCTCGCCAGCCTCCGCGGATGCAAAAGAATTCAAGTTTTTCCCCGATCACATCTTGACCGAGGTCGCCTTGGCCCTGTTTCTGATGTTCCTGCTGACATTTTTGGCCCTGGTATTCCCCGCTGGGCTCGATGCGAAGGCTGATCCATTGGTCACACCCGAGCACATCAAGCCAGAGTGGTATTTCTTCTGGGCTTTCCGGTGGCTGAAACTCATGTCGGACCAGGCTGCGGTGATTACGCAGGGAATGTTTGTGGGAACGATCATTGCCTGGCCCTTGATTGATGGCTGGATTCGGAAGCGTTGGCCAGAGAGCGAAGCCAGTATCGCGTTTGGAGCCGCCGGAATGGCGCTGCTGTTGCTGTTGACCGTGTGGGAAGCCGCCTACCTGATGCACTGAGGAGCTGATCCCGTGACGCTAGATCAAAAACAGAAAATCATCATGGCGCTCGCGAGCGTCTTCCTCCTGGCGCTACTCATCGTTGCCTGGGTTGAAGGCGGTCGTCATCGTGTCGTCCGAGCTCCAGACGCCGTGGTCGCGTCAGAGAATCGCGACTGCATTGACTGCCATCTCGTCAAGTCGCCGGGTATAGTCGGGCAGTGGGAAATCAGTACTCACGCCCAAAGCGGAATCGGGTGTTTGCAGTGCCATCAAGCCCAAGAAGGAGACATCGATGGTTATGCGCACGAGGGCTCATTCATCGCAACTATCGTCACCCCGCGAGACTGTGCCCAGTGCCACGAAGCCGAAACCGCTGAATTCGAAGCCAGTCACCACGCCAACGCTGGTCAGATCCTCGGCTCACTCGACAACGTCTTGGCAGAGGTCGTCGAAGGCTTTACACGTTTTGACGCCGACGGCAACAAGACGGAAATTTCAGCCGCAGCGGTTAGCGGCTGCCTCCAGTGCCATGGATCTGAGATCAAGGTTTTGGAGGACGGCAAGCTCGATCCGACGACTTGGCCCAACACTGGAATCGGCCGCATTAACCCCGATGGGTCTCGAGGATCGTGCTCGGCCTGCCACCTCCGACACAACTTTTCACGAGCCCAGGCACGCGCCCCAGAAAACTGCGGCCGCTGCCACTTGGGCCCTGATCATCCTCAACTCGAGGTCTATCAATCGTCGAAGCATGGCATCGCCTTTGAAGCAAACCGAGCCCGTTTCGAACCCATGATGGAAGAGAAAGATTGGATCCCTGGCGAGCACTTTGAGCAAGGCCCCACTTGCACCACCTGTCACATGAGCGCTACCAAGAACCTGCCACTCACTCATGACGTTGGCAAGCGCATCTCTTGGACCCTACGTCCTCCAGTCTCGGAGAAAATTGACGCCGCAGCTTTGGCTCAAGGAAACATCGTCAAGAGTTGGGAGGACCGCCGCAGCGACATGACACAGGTCTGCGAAAGCTGCCACGCCCCAGAGTGGGTCAGCAACTGGTACCAGCAATACGACGGGTTGGTGAACTTATATAACGACAAATTCGGAAGCCCCGCTACGCAGCTCTACCAGCTCGCGCGCTCAGCCGGCTTGCTAACACCCACGGAGTTCGACGAGGAGCTGGAGTTCACTTACTTCTTTCTGTGGCATCACGAGGGTCGCCGCGCCCGCCACGGCGCCGCCATGATGAGCCCGGACTACACTCAATGGCACGGCATGTTCGAGGTGGCTCACCGCTTCTATATGGAGTTCGTGCCGCAGTTGCGTGAAGTGATTGAACACGGTCGAGCCACGGGCAAAGCTACGGCCGCCCGCCAAGTCGGCGACTTATTGGAAGAAGTTCTGAACTCGGATATGCACAAATGGTTCATCGGCGAAATGAGCGCCGAGGAACTTGCAGCCCGTAGCGCTGCTGCCGAAGAGTTCAAGAAGAGGTACGCGCAGTAATGCCGATCTCGGGGGTCTTGTTGAACTGTCAGCCAGAACACATTGACGATGTGCGTCGGTCCGTCGAAACACGTTCGCTATCAGAAATACGCGAAGTGCATGACGGAGCCCTCATCGTTGTCACTGATACAACGACATTGAAAGAGGACCGTGCGGAGGTCGAGGCGCTGAGCACTCTCGACGGAGTTATCGCCGCTCATGTCGTGTTCTCGAACATCGAAGACATCTCCGATACCGCAACTGTGGAGAAGGGCTAACGATGCAGAACAATCGACGCGAATTCATTAAAACGATGGCTGCGACCTGGACCGCGGCAACGCTCGCGGCGTTGAGCGGATGCGGCGATGCTAGCACCGACGCCGACACTCTGTTGTCCGACCCTGGCGTTACGTGGAGCAAGGCACCGTGTCGCTTCTGTGGCACCGGTTGCGGCGTGATGGTCGGCGTACGAGATGGCAAAGTCATTGCCGTAGCGGGCGACAAGCAGAACCCTGTCAACCTGGGGCTGCTGTGCGTCAAAGGCTATCACCTGCCCGCCATCCTCTACGGCGATGACCGCATCACAAAGCCACTCATTCGAGAAAACGGCTCCGAGCGAGAAGTCTCGATGGAGGAGGCACTCGACTACGTCGCCAAGCGTTTCAACCAACTCATTGACGAGAATGGCAAAGAATCAATCGGCGTCTATGGTTCGGGGCAATGGACGATCCAGGACGGCTACGCCGCCTCCAAGTGGATGCGCGCTGGCGTCGGCAACAACAACGTCGAAGCAAATGCCCGCTTGTGTATGGCATCCGCTGTTACCGGCTTCCTCACCACCTTTGGCAAAGACGAGCCGATGGGCTGCTACGACGACTTCGAGCAAGGTGACGCCTTCATCTTTTGGGGCAACAACATGGCGGAGATGCACCCCGTACTCTTCAGCCGTATTACTGCACGCAAACAGGCGGTGCCGCAGGTCCAACTCATCGACATTGGCACGAGGCGCACGCGAACGACCGAGGCGTCGGATTCGTACCTTGAGTTCAAGCCCAACACCGATCTAGCCATCGCCAATGCCGTCGCGCATGAAATCATCGAGCAAGGTTGGGTCAACGAAGAGTTCGTCTCGAAGCACTGCCTGTTCAAGAAGGCGTCCGAAGATATCGGCTTCGGGCTCCGCGACGAAGGCCCGAAGCAGAATCCACTCGCCGACGAGCAGATCGACTTCGACGAGTACAAGCGGTTCCTGGCGCCCTATACAGTCGAGTACGTCGAGGAAATTTCTGGCGTACCAGCAGGCAGTATCCGTGCGCTTGCCTCTCTTTTTGGCGACCCGGACAAGAAGGTCGTCAGCCTGTGGTGCATGGGAGCGAACCAACACACTCGCGGCACGTGGATCAATAACCTTATTTACAACATCCACCTATTGACCGGGAAGATCGCACAACCCGGTAGCGGCCCGTTCTCCCTCACAGGCCAACCGTCTGCCTGCGGCACCGTGCGCGAGGTTGGAACGCTGACCCATGCACTTCCCGGTGGTCGTCGTGTCGACGATCCGGAGCATCTCGCATTCGCAGCCAAGGTCTGGGACGTACCGGTCGAGTCCTTGGCCAATCGCCCGTCGATGCATACCATTGCCATGTTCCGGAACTTGGCAAAAGGGAGACTGAAAGGCATCTTGATCCAGGTCACCAACCCGATGGTGACGCTGCCAGACCTCAACTGGTACGAGGAGGGGTTGGCTGAGCACAAGCCCTTCATTGTCGTTTGCGACATCTACCCGACACCGACGACTGCCATAGCCGACGTCGTTCTGCCTGCCGCCATGTGGGTCGAGCGTGAAGGCTGCTTCGGCAACTCCGAACGACGCACCCAACAGTGGAACCAGTTGGTCGACGCTCCAGGCGAAGCCATGTCGGATACTTCCATCACGATTGAGATCGCCAAGCGTATGGGGCACGGCAACCTCTTTCCGTGGGAGAGCGAGACCGACGCAGCTCGCGGACTCTATGAAGAGTACAGAGAGTTCACCGTGGGAGTCGGCAAGGACGTGGCCTCCTACGATGACCTACAGCGGGCCCGCGGGATGCGCTGGCCCGTCATCGACGGGAAGGAAACGCAGTGGCGCTATCGCGAGGGCTCAGACCCCTACGTGCCTGAAGGAGCTGGCTTCGCGTTCTATGGCAACCATTCCCTCGGCGATAGAGCAGTAATCTGGCAGCGGCCCTATCAGGAACCGCCAGAGTCTCCCGACGAGCAGTACCCGTTTTGGCTCAGCACCGGTCGCGTCCTGGAACACTGGCACACCGGCTCAATGACGCGGCGGGTACCCGAACTGCATCGCGCACAACCGCGAGCCTTCGTGGAAATCCACCCCGAAGACGCTCGCGAAATGGGAGTCAGTGACGGCGTTGAGATCAAGGTTGTCTCCCGACGAGGCGAACTCACGCTGAAAGCCCAGGTTCGGGGCAGAGGGACGCCTGCGCGCGGCAGCTTCTTCATTCCATTCTTCGACGAATCGTTGCTGCCGAACGTTCTGACCCTCGACGCACACTGCCCGATTTCGAAGCAGCCGGACTACAAGAAATGTGCCGTCCGGCTGGAGAAAGCCTAGTGCGCCATCATCGTTCTGCAATCGCCCTTTGTGCGGTTATGGGGGCACTCACTGGCTGCCAAGCCTGGTCGTCTAGCGAATCCATAACCTACGACCCGTCGAGCCTGTCCTCTCGAGAACAACTACTGACTGACCGGGCCGAAGCGCGAGCCTACGATGGTGCGCCGCCTGTCATTCCTCACGAAGTTGCCGCTCTCGGACGAACCAACTGCAACGGCTGTCACGCCCCTGGAAACCTCAATAACTCATCCCGCGTCGCACCGCCACGCAGCCATGCTGACTGGGGCGATTGCCGCCAATGTCACGTGGAGCAGATCGTGGACGACCCATTCGTAGCGTCTCATTTCGAACCGCTACGCAATGAGCCCCACGGAACGCAGCAGAGCGCCATCGCGCCGCCGATGATTCCTCATTCGACTCAGGGGCGAGAGCAGTGCTTCATCTGCCACATCGGCGATCAAGCACCTGCCGCGCTGCGTGCACCACATGAAATGCGACCGAACTGCCTACAGTGCCTGCCGGCTCAACCGGTCAACGCAACACTAGGCCTAAGTCGTTCAACCGAAATGTCTTAGCGATGAGAGCGGCAAGGGGCTTGCCTACAAGCGGAAGCCATTAATCGCAATTGCGTAACTCGTTGTACTGCAATGACATGCAGATGAGAGCGGAGCGTCCTCGCCGCTTCGCCTTTGCTTTCTTTGGCTTACGCTTCACGCTCTCCCTTCGCGCCGGGTGTTGCGTCGACCGCTTGAGACCACCCCACCTTGAGGCAGCGTGCTAGCGAATCAGAAGGCTACTCTCAGCGTGAACTGGAATGTGCGCCCGTCGTTCAACGTGTTGGTAATCTGACCAAAGTTGACGTCTCTGAGGTTTCTTCCAGGTTCTTGAAACTGGGCGTGATTCAAAAAGTTCAGAGACTCGACTCTAATCTCCACCGACGTATCACCCTTGAGTACGAAGCGGCGCGCGAGACTCACGTTCACGTTAAACACACCGTCCTTGCGAAAGGTATTGCGGCCCAGGCTGCCCGACTCTTGGTCGACCGTCTGAAACTCGAACGCCGACCGTGGTAGTGATGCTTGGGACGTATCCGGGTGGTTCACCTTCGCGCCGAGAACCGAAGGGTCGATGACGTTAGGCCTATCCGAACTCAAACCGTCGACGTTGCCAAACCCGGGACCGTCCGCACCGCTGCGAACCGAGAACGGGCTGCCCGACTTGAGGAGTACGACCCCCGCCAGCAGCCACGAGCCGATTATTCGATCCACAATGCGATTCCCGGTCCCCCGAGAAGGAGTCTCGTACACCGTATTCAGCAACATCGCGTGGGGCTGATCGAAGTTGCTCAGACCTTTCATCGTCTGGTGCGCATTGAACTCGCTGGGACTGCGGGTGAGGAACTGATCTCTGCCGTCGGCGGTGTTGGTGTAGTCAGCGCCGAGGTCAATCGCCTTGCTCCACCAATACGAGGCGTCGACGCTGAGTCCCGCCCACCGGGGCACTCTCAGCGTGACTTTCGCGGCGTCAAAGAACGAGCGGGATCCGTTCAAGACATGGGATACATCGCTGTACCGTTCGTCTGCCCGGCGCTCGTTGACGTTGGACGTGGTCGACTCGATTCCTTCGACGGTCCCCCCACGATTTTCCCACCAGGTGGAGATCAGCTTGTGCGAGCGGCTGCCAACGTATCCAAGCTCCAACGTCCAGTTCTGATAAGGAGTCATCTGCCAAGTGAAGTTGTACTGGTGGGAATATGGGGTCGCCAGTTCCGGGTCGACGAGATTGATATCGGACCGCTGTTCTGGATCCAAATCCTCTATTGGGATACCCTCCAGCGGATCGGACAAATTGTCCGTGTCCACATTCAGTTTGAGCATTCCCGGCGGATTGGACCGCACCTGCATATATGTGGGGGAGAAGATCTCCCCGTAGTGAAGGCCATAAGATCCTCGCAGAATGCCCCAGCGATCATTCAGACGGTACGCAAATCCAAAACTCGGCCCCACGTTGTTGCAGTCGCAATCGTATGGGATCTCGCTCAGGTTGTTAACTTCGGTGGGCACCGCTGAAATCTCATACCGCAGACCAAAGTTCATGGTCAGCCGCGTTGACGCTCGCCACACATCGCTAAGAAACAGCGACGGGACCCATTCTCGGAACCCGCGATGGGTATTTCCGATCGCTAGGCTATAGTTACTCGGTGTTCCCGCCAGAAGGTTGTCGATCACGCTACGGTCGAAATCGTTGCGGAAGCTGAAGGTGCCCGTTTGGCCGTCGCTCTCAAATCCGTTAATCTGCTGTCTCCCGAGGTCGAACCCCATGCTCAGCGTATGATTGCCACTGGTCCGCTGCAGTCGCCCGGCGTACCGAAACGTATTCTGCGCGCGGTCCAATGGCGCACCCGGACTACCTAGGGATTCCAAAGCGCGATTAAAAAAATACGTGGGTCCGAGAGAACTCTCGTCGGGCGTAATTACAGTACTCACCCGGTTGTAGCCAATCGAAAAGTCAGTCGTCGTCGCGGGGTTCCAGACGCGAGTCCAGGTGGTTCTCGCGTCGTGACTGCGCGTCGTCGTGTTGGGGTTCTGGCCACCGACCAGCTGGAAGGCATCGACGTCTTGAAGTGTTAGGTTGTAGCGAAAGATGAGTCGATCATTCTGTCCAACTCCCTGGTCATAGGTGCCGCCAGCGCGGTTGTCGTCAATATTCTGGGGAGCGTTGGTATTGAGCGCCCGCTCGTTGATGTCGGTCCGATTCGGCAACTCGTCGGGATAGGCCGACAGAATATTCTTGACAATCGCTAGCGTCTCGGGATCCGTCGTCGGCGTCCGCTCATCAGCGCCAGGTACAAGGATGTTGCCATTGACCTGGCCGCGAAGTTTTCGTTGCCCACCTGTCAGCGTCAGATAGCCACCCGTCCAGAGCGGCATCGATAGCGTCGCATCATATTCGTTCGAGCGAGCAGGCTGAACATCCCCGACTTGAAAAAATGACCGAGCTTTGAAAAAGCTGTTGCCGTGAGTCCAAAACAGTTCGCCGTGAACATCTCTCGAAGAACCGCCACCGACATGCAGCGGCCCGGACGTTGACCCGCCGAACTCCATGCCAAAGTACTTGCGCTCAGCTTGAAACTCGCGCACGATGGTCGCCGTCGTCCCCATACGACGGTTGAGCTCCTTCAATACGTTGTTATCGATCAAGGTGAGGCTAACGTTTTCGTTGCGCTGCGCCTCACCGCTGGCAGCGTCAACCTGGCCGAGCAGATTCAACTCAGTTCGCTGGGAGCCTTCTTCGGTAACCGCGTTAGCGTCCCCTACCGGCGCCGCCGGTTGGTCTCCACCGGACACTTCTGTCGACCCAGAAGCTGATGTCGTCTCCTCGACCGATTGTGCGGACAACAACCCCACTGACACGATGCATAAGAGGAACCCGCCAAGGGCTCCCCAGCACACAACCGCCCCGATTACTCGAAAAACACCCACGGTGACATCATATCGTGGCGAGCATCGATAGCCCCGGAGTCACCGGCAAACAAGGTACTGAGCAGCACATCACCGGCCCCGCCGTGAACGAACTAACTCCACCTCTTGTTGAGACTACGGGTCGGTGAGACGCCCACTCTGTAAACTGCCACCGATCAGGCGGTCCGGCGCAATATCTCGGTCGTGGCATCCGTGCCGGACGCAGATATTCTCGATCCCGTGCTGCGCGTTGTTCCCAGACGAGCGTTGGTCACTCGACTATCTTGACGCGAATATTGCGCCAGGCGACTTCGTACGGCCCAGTTCCGGCACGTATCCCGTGAACTTGCAGCCCAATAAACCCACTCGGGTGGGTTCGATGAATTTCCTCGTCGACAAGGTCCGACACCATCTCGCCGTTGATCCAAGTTCGGAACCGCGCACCTTCCACGACGACTCGGTAGCGGTTCCACTCGCCGTCTTTTATCCACTTGTGAGGGACCAACTCGTCTTCCGGCGTGAGCCAGCCACGGCCAGTAGCTTCGGCATAAATATAGCCCGCTTGATTCCCGCCATCACCGGTGCCTTCGATCTCGACCTGCGGACCGTACACTCGACCGCGCCGATCATTATTTCCCGAACCCGTCGTCTGTTCCTTGAGTCGAGAGCGAATTTGAACGCCCGAGTTTAGTCGTGGGTCAACCCGAACTTCGAACTCAAGCTCAAAGTCGCTGTAGTCCTGCATGCTGCACAGGAACGAGTTCCTACTACCCTCTGACGTTCTGCCGACGATGGCGCCGTCCTCGACGGCATAGCTCGCCGTGCCGTTGAAGCGCTCCCAACCTGTCAGCGTCTCTCCATCGAATAGGCTTGTCCAATCGGCGGCGACAAGCGAGAGAGCAGAGAGCCAGAGCGTCAAAATTAGGCGTTTCATCGTAGTTTTCTCCAAAAAGCACCGCTACTCCGCGACGCGGCCTAACGGTCGCACTTGGGTCATCATTTCCCGGTCGCTCTCCCGCGCTAGCTTGGCCAGCCGTTCAACAACGTCGTCGTGCTTATCCGCAACGTTATTGACTTCGCCCACATCCGCATAGAGGTCATATAGAGCGGGCCCGTCAACATCGACTTCGGGAGACTCCAAGAACAGTTTCCAGCGCCCTTCGCGAATGCCGCGCAAGATCGGCTCGTTCACTGGCGCGCCGTCCTCCGCGCGGTAGAAGATCTGCCCTTCGTAGTACAGAAACGTCTCGCGTGGCGATTTTCCATCCCGGACACTTATGAGCGGCCACAGATCCTTGCCATCGATCACGTGTTTCGACGGCAACTCAGCACCCGCAAGAGCGGCAAACGTGGGGAGGATGTCGATGTTAGAGACAATCTCGGACGTCACCTGCCCGGCGGGAATCTTACCCGGCCAGCGCATGATTGCCGGAACGCGTAGTCCTCCCTCCCACACCGTTCCCTTGCCATCTCGGAGCGGTCCGGCTGAGCCTGAATCGATGCCGTAGTGCAGCCACGGACCATTGTCGGAAGTGAAGACCACCAACGTGTTGTCGTCGAGGCCAAGTTCTTGGAGCTTATCGAGAATGCGGCCAGTGGAGGCGTCCAGTTCCTCGATCACGTCACCGTAGAGCCCCCGCTGTGAAACACCCTCGAACTCCTTGCTCCGAAACAACGGTACGTGCGGCATCGAGTGGGCCAGATACAAGAAGAACGGGCGGTCGCGGTTGGCCTCGATGAACTCAAGCGCCCCCTCCGTATAACGCCGGGTCAGTTGGGTCTGGTCCGGGTTCAACTCGATCGCGTCAAGGTTGCGCACCAGCGGAAGATCGGGAAACCAGTCGAGCGGATAGATCTGACCTTGCCCTTGATAACCGGTGTACTCGGCACGGCGGCGGATCTCACGCTTGACCGGACCGTCGTTCGGCATCCGCTTGACCTTCGGATGATAGGGCCACATGTCGTTCGAGTAGAGCAGGCCCAAGTACTGGTCGAACCCGTTGTTCACGGGTCGAAATTGCTCGGCGTCACCGAGATGCCACTTGCCGAACATCGCGGTGGCATAGCCCGCCTGTTGCAGAAGCTCGCCGAGGGTAACTTCGTCGGCATGGATACCTGTCTTGGCCCGTGGCACGTGATTAAACATCAGCGAGTTTCGAGGCGGATAGCTACCCGTCATCAGCGCTGCCCGCGACGGGCCACAAAAGGGCTGCGCGTAGAAGTCGGTGAAACGGATCCCTTCTGCCGCCATGCGGTCGATGCTGGGCGTGCGGATATGGGGCGAACCGTAACTGCCAAGGTCTCCATAGCCCTGGTCGTCGGTCATGATCAGAACGAAATTGGGAGTCTCTTGAGCAGTGGCTGGGGCAAGACAGACGAGCAGAACAACGCAGGTGAAAAGAAGATCGCAGACGCGGTTCATAGGCCTAGGGAATTTTAGCACCGCTAGGCTCGGGAATCTCGGTTAGCCTCGGCGTCACTCAGGCGAGCCCGGCCACCGTCTTCCTACGGCAAGGCGAACACGTACAGCGCCTGTCCGCTCTGCGGAATCTTGATGTCCGGAGCGACCGCCGCTGGCACCGCGCGCGGACTGCCTCCCCCAAGTCCTGTCATCACCGCGATGTACTGCTTGCCGTCGACGCCGTAGGTAACCGGAAAGCCCTGCACCGACGTGCCCAGTCGCGTCTCCCACAAAATCTCTCCCGACTCCACATCGAGGATATGCAGCCCGCGATCAATGTCTCCGATCAACACCCAGCCACCCGCGGTCGACAGCGCGGCCGTGAGGAACGGCGCGTGTTGCTCATACTTCCACACCTCGTTCAGCGTCTTGACGTCGTACGCCGCGAGCTTGCCCATGTTGCCGTTGGTGCCAGGCATCGGCAGGAATTTGCGATCTGCTCCGATACCACCACCATTAAGGCTAAAGTCGACTTCACGCGCCGTGAATTCCATGCAGGACTGACTGAGCGGCACAACAAGTAACCCCGTGGGCTCGTTGTAGCTCATCGCCTGCCAGTTCTTTCCTCCCTCGGTACTCGGACAGACGTGTACCGGCTCGTCGAGTTGCATTTCCAGCAGATCCTCGCGATACCTCGGCTCCCCTGTCTCGGGGTTGATGTACGGCCACACCGTCTGCGCAACCATCTCCTTGTGATCGAGGTATTCCCCCGTCCGCCGATCGAGCTTCCAGAGCACGCCAGCCTTGCCTGCGCTCAACGATACTTTTTGGTCACCAATGTCAACGAGTACGCGTTCAAAGACCTCGTCGAGGTCAAACGACTCACCAGGCGCATGTTGAAAGTGCCATGCTAATTCGCCATTGTCTGGATTGAGCGCCACCGTCGAATTGGCGTAGAGAGTCGTGTCATACGGCGTCAGCCTCCGGCTAAGAAAGTTCCACGGCTTCGACTGCGCCACACCCCAGTAAGTAAGGTTCAGGTCTGGATCGTAGCTACCCGCCAGCCACGTGTCCGCACCGGCCCGATTATTCATCGGCAGATCGCCCCACGTTTCACTACCCGGCTGCCCTTCACGCGGAATCGTATAGAAACGCCAGGCCCGCTCGCCGGTGTGAATGTCGAACGCAGAGATGTAGCAGCCTTCACCAGTAAAGCGAGTGCAGCCGGTAAGTCCCATCAGCACTTTGTCGCCAATGACGATCGCCCCGCTGGTCGACCTGTGGGGGTTGTCAGATGCCGGTGTATCCCAAAGAATCTCGCCGTTGCGGGCGTCGATCGCTACCATGTGCGCATCGCTCGTCGAGAGAAACACCTTGTCTTCGGCGATCGCAATGCTGCGGATGCCCCCATATCCCGGCGCCTGGTTCGGTCCGACACGTGTCTCCCAAATCAGGTCGCCGGTCTTCCCGTCGAGTGCTTGTACAATATTGCTGGGACTCGCCAGATAAATCACCCCGGCATGCACGATCGGAGTTGTCTGGTTGGCGCCGGAGTCATTGATCGCCCACACCCATTTCAGTTGCAAGTTCTTCGCGTTGTCACGCGTGATCTCGTCGAGCGGGCTGTAACTGTGCCTCTTGTAGTTGCGCCCGAAGATAAGCCAATCCTCTGGAGGCGGATTCCTGAGCATCTCCGTCGTCACTGGGACGTAGTTCTCAACCACGCCAGCGACCGTGACGCCACGATTGGCGGCATCGGCTCCGCGCCCGAATCCAGCCGTCGAACCAGCTCCTAGGATCGGCAGACTAATCTCCGCCCGACGTCGTGACGGGACATCAGCCGGGGTGTCCCCGGTCGCAATCGCGCTGATCAACGTCGTTTCGCCGGAGGTCAGCGCCTCGTCACCGGCTACCGCACCATTGCGCTGCAAAATGTACGCCGCCGTCGTCAGCGCGCTGTCTTCATCGAGAGATCCAGGGCTAGTCGGCGGCATGGTCTGGAGAATCACCCCAAACAGTTCGCTCACCATCTTCGGCCCCCAAATAAGCCGAAACGTCCCACCGACCAGCGCAGGTGCGCCTCCGGAACCTTCAAGGTCGACACCGTGACAGCCAGCACAAGCTTGTTCGTACACAGCGAGTCCTGACTCGACCTGAGCCAGCGTAATAACAGCCGTGGATTCCTGGGCCGCCGCGACTCCAAGAGTCGCCGTTGCGACGAACGCAGAAGCAAACAATCGAGGGAGAAAGAACCACTCAAGCAGACTTTTGACTTTATACATCACAGCGGCGGTAGGATATCCAAGCTACAGCTGTATTGCAACGGACCCCGCTAGAGGGAACGCCCACGATAGAAATTTGTAAAGAGTGGACTCAATCATCCTGAACGACCGGTCTGATAGGTAACACTCTAAACCGGACGGATGGGTAACAGTATAGGCGGTGGTCAGTGGCCCCCGCGGGGGCCACTGACTGCCGAGCCGAGCGGCCACAGTACGCGGTTGGCGGCGTCGAACAAGGCGAGTTCCACCGGACCGAACCAGATCTGCCAAATGGCTTCGTCCACTTCGACTAGCCCGACCAACTCGCGAGCCAACGCTTCACTCAGGAAGTACTTCTCGCCGAGGAACTTGATGCGTCCGTCGTGGCGCACTCGTCGGCGCTCCCAGTGCCCCGGGTAATCCAGATCAGCAAGCTCGCTGGGATAGGCGCGTGTTGCTGGTGCATAGAACGCCGCCGGGGGCCGCTGTCTCAACGCTTCATGCGGACGTTCTTGGTTGTATTCATGACGAAAGAGGTCGAAGCGGCGCTGCTGTCGGCGACGATCGCCAGCCGGAGGTCTCACTGTCTCGGCTTTGAGCGTGCGGTGTAGCCGCTCGTGGCGACCGTTCTGCTGCGGCTTGCCCGGCTCGATGCGCTCCACCGCAATGCCCAGCTTCAGCCACCAGACGTTCAACCGGCTCAAGCGTCCGGTGCCGATGGAGGCGAACGGCGAACCGTTGTCTGAGCGTATCCTTCGTGGCAGCCCGCGCTCCAGAAACAACCGCTCCAAGCCTCGGCGGGCCTCGGCGTAGGATGTGCCCACGTGTGCGGTGCAGTTGAGCAGGAAACGACTATATCCGTCGACGACCGTTAGCGGATAACACAGCACGCCGTCGCCGGTGCGAAACTGCCCCTTGTAGTCGATCGTCCAGAGGTCGTTGGGCGCTTCGGGTTCGCGCAACGGACTGGGTGCCGCTTCGGCCAGTCGCCGCATCCGCTTGCGCCCGCGAACGAGTCCGGCTCGCTTCAGCGCGTCGCCGATCGTCGACGCCGCTGGCCAGCTTGTCTGTGACTCTTTCGACTCCAGCCAGGCCCTGAGCTTCTTCGGCCCCCAACTCGGATGCTGCCGACGCGCTTCTATCACTCGTCGCTCGACCGACTCGGGTATCCGACCGGGCTGACGGTGTGCCGCGTGCGAGCGCAGGACTGATTTGAATGGGTCATTTCCTCGAACCGGCAGGACTTGTAGGAAGTTACTCGACGAGAGTCGATCGAGACTGCGATTCTGGCAGTCTCTACTGCTCGCGATCCCGGAACTCTTCGTACCAGTTTTGGACGATGCGGATTACACCGGCGCGACGATACTCCACTTTTCACAATGTTTTCGGCATCTTGAAGTATTTTTGACGCTTTTACAGATGTAACGTTTTCGCGCACGGGAGGGGGCTTGCGTCCCAGTTTCCGACTCACCCCTTGAAGGCCGGCTGAGTTGCCGGCTTGAGTTTCTGGAATCTCAAGGAGTGTGAATCTTACAATGCGTGGAATTTCAAAGTCCCTAGCGGTACTCGCGACCGCCTCGTTCCTGGCGATGACCGGGTTTTCTTCAAACGCAACGGCCCAGTTTGGCTTGAAGAAGGTCAAGGTGTCGGTTACGAACGTAAGTCGACAGATCTTGTCACCAGTCGTCGTCGCGTCTCACGAATCCACAGTGGCAATATTTGAGGTTGGAGTGGCCGCTTCGCCCGAGTTAGCGAGCCTTGCTGAGGATGCTATCTTTGCGGCCCTGCAAAGCAAACTGGAGATGACTGACGGCGTCGGCGATGTCGGCGTCATCTTCGGCACGGGCGGGCCGATCATGCCCGGCGAAACGGCTTCGGTCGAGATAGAAGCATTTGGGCTATACCGAAACATCTCGGTGGTATCGATGCTGGTGACGACCAACGACGCGTTCGCTGCGATTAACGGCGTCCGCGCTCCGAACATCGGTAAGGGTAGCCACTACGCTGTCGCATACGACGCTGGTAGCGAAGCCAATACGGAATCCTGTGATCACATTCCCGGACCGCCTTGCGGGAATCCGAACGTCCGCGTTACTGCAGGAGCGGAAGGGTTTGTCCACGTTCATCCGGGCATTCGAGGAGACGGTGACGTGTCGCTCTCCTCTGATTGGCGGAATCCAGTCGCGCGCGTCACGGTCGAACGAGTGAAGTAACCGGCTGGATCTCACCTGCAAATACACCGGGTCGCCCAGCGAGGGTTGGCCCGGTTTTCTTGTGCTCTATTTGGACATTTGTCGGGCCCGCTAGAGGGTTGTGTCCGGAATACTGCGGCGTCGCTTGACCGCCACGACTCCGAACATTGTGCTGTTGTCAGCGATTCTGAAATGCTGCGTAGGGACAATTGTTCCAGAAGATGGGTGCGTTCTCAACGCGCTCGCTGAAGATCCGTCCGTGGCATATGCGGCAGTAGTTAAACGACTGAGCGCCGGCGCCAACTCGCGAGACCCGTGCGATTTCCTCAAAGACGCACAGCCCGTGGCCTGCTTCTTTCGTGTCTTGCAAGACGCGCAAGGGTCCCTCCGAGCGCTCCATTAGCTCCGAGTAGATTTTCGACTTCAGGCGAGTAGGCGCACGAACGTCGTCCCGATCAGATGCCGCCTCACTACGTGCTGCCAACCGCTCGAACTGTTCGTCTTCCGCTGACTTCGATTTGGGCGGAATGTCAGGATGCTTCATTCCACCTCCGCTTGAACTGTACCCTGGCCCTCGCCAGCAGACGCTCCACCGCTTTCTCGGTCCGGTCGAGTTGCACGGCCATCTCGCGGCAACTGCGCTGCTCCCAATAGCGCCAGTAGAGGACGGCTCGATAGTCGGCGTCTAAGCCGTCCATGACCCAGCTAATTCGATGTTCAAGGCGTTCGTCGTCGAGAATTCGTTCGAAGTCGGCATCAACTGCGGGTGTTTGATCCTTCCGGTCGGCGGGGGCGTCTCTCAAAACCCAGCGGTAATGATCCTCCACTTTGTGGCGCGCTATGCCGTACAGCCACGCACGAAGTGCACTCGGGTCTTGAAGCTTCTCGATACTCTCAAACGCGGTCACAAACACCTCTTGCAGCAGATCCTCCGCCAAGTCGGTGCGAGGCTCCAGCCGCCGACGCAGATATGCAAAAAGCCCGTCGGCATATTTGGCAACGAACAGTGCGGTCGCCTTGCGGTCTCGTGCATGTATCGCTGAAACCAGTTCGGCTTCGTCATGAGTCGGCTTTGGAATCGGCAAATCCGGTGATCGGCTCGGCGGTGATTCTTGGACCGTATCCAAGAAAGTAGGTCGCGCTGGATTGGCGAATCCCCCTCACCTTCCGTGTAAAAGAGGATAGGCCACGCAGCCGTGTTTAGCGAGATGGTCTTGATGATAGACGACCGTTAGATCCTTCCTGGTCGGCAAAGGCTATTTCAGTCCGAAAATCACGGGCGTTCGAGCGTCTCGTCGATAGCTGTTGGGAACAAACGTTGTGTTGAGGAACGATTTTTAGATTGACACCGTCGCACAACGATACCGCAACTAAGCGGCCTAGCGGGAGTTACACAGCCGTGCCCATGACTGCGGGAACGTCGGACAACGCATAAGATGACCCCCATGCGCGGATTACTGTCGGGATATCACCTTCCCACTCACGATCCGAGCCTCACGAGGCGCCCGCTCTGAACCCATCCCCGAATGGACCAAAAGGCACGCGTGCGAAAAGGTGAACACTTTACTAGCAAACTGTTCACCCGGCGTGGATAGCGAACGGCTCCAGGGGCTGACACGCCCGATGCATTCTTTGATTCGTTGTGCCGGTGGTGATGCCCCGCGAAAGGTCCGCCAATCGGCGCCTCCAGTAACTTCACTATATTGGAAATCGAGGAAATGACACTTTCTGGGGACACCGAGGGCGAAGAAAGCTCGTTTTGGTCAGACTTATCTCTAAGAATCCGAGCGCTGAGGCACAGAAGCGTTACATGGTGGAACACAGATGCCGGCAGCGTAGCGTAGAGACGTGATCAACGTAGCTATCCCGGTGGCTTCCTCCGCTCGCCATTGACGGCAACGAGCGGGTCTCAGGCACGGAACCGCACAGGTCAGCAGTACGCTACGCCGGACGTTCGTAGAGGAACGCTGCCTCCTCAATGCGGCTCGCTCCCCCGTCGTTGACCGTGAATTTGGGTCGGCTGAACCCGCCGTCCGGCGTTCGATCCGACCAAAGGGATGCCGATGCGTACTCCCCATCCTTTCGAAGTCCGTAGAAACGAATTTGAATGTCCTGTAGCCGTTCGAGGTCATCCTCGTAGTTGCGCGAGACTCGCTTCAGCGCGTCAAGACATGCTTCCTTCGGGCTCATCCCGTGCCGCATGTTTTCGACGACCGTGTGAGCCCCGACAATCCGAATGTTCTCTTCCCCGCGGCCTGTCGAACCGGCACCGCCGATGTCCTGGTCGACGTACAAGCCCGCACCGATGATCGGTGAATCCCCCACGCGCCCAGGAATTTTCCACGCTAGTCCGCTTGTTGTCGTACAGCCAGAGATCTCGCCCTTCGTGTTTAGACCCAAACAGTTAATCGTTCCAGTTGGGGGATTATCCGCTACTTCCCGCGCCCAGGCCAACCATTCCGGTCGCGCCTGCGGGAAACGTTCGAGCAGATGCGCCCCACCGTCCTGGCCCGGCGGCGCATCCAGGCCCGGCCCCCAATCCGACCCCAGCGACTCCTTCCAGGTCAGCCAGGCCAGCCGCGCCTTGTCAGTCAGAAGATCTTCTTCGACGAAACCATGCGCCTTCGCAAATCGCAATGCTCCGTCGCCCACGATCATGACGTGGTCGCTCCGTTCCATCACAATCTTGGCCACCTTCGACGGTGTCTTGATGCCCCGAATGGACGCCACCGAGCCCGCTCGCCGCGATGGTCCGTGCATCACGCAAGCATCGAGTTCCACCACCCCATCCTCGTTCGGCAGTCCGCCGTAACCGACGCTGGTGTCTTCTGGGTCTAGTTCCTGAATGTTGACTCCCGCGATCACAGCGTCGAGCGTATCCGCCCCGGCATCGAGCATCTCCCGCGCCTTTCGGCAGCAGTTCGAGCCGTTGGAACTCGCGATCACGATGTTTCTCTGCGGAGCAGCCATCGCAGCGCTCGCAACGCCAGCGGTCAGGGCGGAGTGCATCCAGGTACGTCGTGTCAGCATGAAACCTCCGTTTCGGGCCCGGACCATCAGATCCGAACCATTGGCGAACATGATCACACCTTGTCCATCTCGTGTCGAGTGATGGGGACACGCAGCTCGCCAGGGACTTCCATGAAAGGGCAGGCGGGAGTCAGCGTTCCCAGCCGAATCGCGAACACAACAGAGGGGCCACTTCCCTGCGTGACCAGCTCCACCTCGCCTGCCCCCCCCGCAAACTCTCTCATCAGGCCCGTTCACGGGCCTCCCCATCAGGCCAGTCGTTCTACGGCTGGTAGGAAAGTGCGGCCACGCCACATCTCTCCTCCCGCGTTAGCGTCCCCAACCGAACCGCGAACACAAGAGAGCGGCCTCTGGCCCTATCCACACGTGTCGCAAGTTTGGCGCCCCTTGCTAGCATGAAATCAGGACGGCATCGCCCATCACGAGAAGACCCTTTGTCGCGCACGTGGGCGATCGTCTTCGACGACTCCCCTCGTCCCCAGCGATCCCACACGTCGGCTAGCTCCGCCGCCGTGTACTCTCGCCGCCTCCTCTTCTGTTGCTCTTGCATCCACTCCTCCTTCTCGGTGAAGTGTTGCATCGATGGTTTGAATCCACCGCACTTGTAGATAATTACTCGGCGCAAGCCGATTCGAGACTCCGATTCCACTGGTTACTGCTGCTCCTGGTGATTCCGAGCTGTCTAGTGCGGTACGCCGAATCGATATAGCGCCGCCTCAGTGCGAACGTATATGTGGCCGCCGGAGAGGGCCGGTGTGGCGAACATTGGCTCATCGAGAGCGTTGACGGCGATCACAGACCAGTCCCTACCTGCCTTGACTACAGCAACGTTTCCGCCTTCGGTCGCAAAGTAGATGCGGCCCTCTGCTGATACTGGCGAAGCGGAATAAGGGTCAACGGCACCGGTGATGCGCCCCGCTTTGACTACGTCTCCCGTCTCGGCATCGAACGCGGTGAGGATGCCGCCGTTCTTGACGAGGTACAGAATACGGTCGATCACGATGAGCGAGGGCACCACGCCGACGAAGCTGCGCTCGTACCGCCATAGCTCCTCCGTCTCCTGGGTCGTGGGCCCAAGCCGTACGGCAACGAGCGCGGATGGCTTACTGGCATAGTCGAAAAATGTGTCCCAGACCTGTCTAGTGAGGTACCTGTCCGGCCCGCCGAACTTCTTCACCATCATGATCAACGGTGCGCGGTTGCCATATTCCTCTGGAGATAGCTGTCCATCCTTGTCTGCGTCCAGGCGGGGCAACGCGTTGAAAGGCCGCGGAGTCTCATGGCCATAGCCAAAGCTGTAGACCGTATCACCGTCCATGACTGGACTAGGGGCTACGGCCATGCTTGTACCCCCGTGTGCCCACATCGCCTCGCCGGTAGCAGCCGAATGCGCATTCAGTTCGTATCTGGTAGCCGTAATGATCTGAGGCTCGCCATCAGATGGCTCATACAGCATCGGCGTGGACCAACTATCCAGGTCTCCGCGGCCGGCTTTCCAGTTGAGTTCGCCATTGCTGGTGCTGTACGAAGCGATCGAGCCATCCTCAGCTTGGTCAGCAAGCAGGATGACCGAGTCGCCGGAGAGAATCAGAGACGCCGCGTGGCCCATAGCGTTCGTAAAGGGACCAAGCGGTAGACTCCAACGGATCTCGCCTACGGGGTCGTATGAGATAAGTCCAAAATCATGGAAGAATACGTAGGCGTTCTCCCCGTCGGTGACGGGCGAACTGGCGGAAGGCTCGTTGTTCCAATGCGCTATCTCCGTACGGGTTCGAGGCTCAAATTGCTCCCATAACAGTTCGCCAGTCGCGCGATCAAAGCATTGTGTATAGAGCTTTTCGTCTTCAAACGCGGTGATAAAGACACGGGTCTCGGTCAATACGGGCGACGACTTGCCTTTGCGCGCAGCCGTGCGCCAGACCGTGTTTTCTGTCTTACTGAACTCAACTGGGTATCCCGAGTCCGTGGCAAGCCCAGATCCGTTCGGTCCCCGGAAGCGAGACCAGTCTTCACCGTTACACGGTGCGGCTGCCGAAAAGACCAGGACCCATACCGTGAATCGCATCATCCAAGAACCTCCGATCCAGTGTCCCCGGCCTTATATACGACACCCATCCCACCATCCCCGTTCTTCTCGACGAACTTGTATTGGCTGATGGTTGAGCCGATGACCACAATGGGGGCAATTGTAGCGCTTATCGCTCGCTAAAAGGACCACCAACCGGTGCTTTGAGTTACTTCTTACATTGCGAAATGTAGGAAATGACACCAATCTATTCAGAATCTGGGCAACAAAGCGCGCAAACCTTGCGGTTTCGGTGCCGCGACCATCAATGTGCCTCGACGTTGTCGGCGACTGTGGTGGACCCGATGGGCGAGGATGCTGAATGGTCACAGAATGGGAAAGGCCCGTCCGCGGGAGCGGACGGGCCCAGGGGACCGAGGCACTAAGTGGGGGCTTAGCCTCGGAGAAGTGCCAGGACGGCTTGTGGGGCCGAGTTGGCTTGAGCGAGGGCGGCGACGCCTGCCTGTTGGGCGATACTCGTCCGCGTCAGGTTGGCGGCTTCGGCGGCCAGATCGGCGTCTCGAATACGACTTTCCGCAGCGGCGAGGTTGGTGATCTGTGTCGTCGCCAGGCCGATTGCGAACTGCAAACGGTTTTGACCACGACCGACGTTGGCTTGTAGTGTGCCGAGAATGCCGACGGCGGCAGCCAACGCCGAGACGGCATTTTCGGCGTTTTCACGGGAGGAAATGTCCGAGACCCCGCCGCCAGCGAGTTTGCCGGACTGCTGCAAGAGGCTGTCGCCCGCACCCGTATCGTTGGCCACGCCGTTGTCGTTAGCCAGGTCTCCGATACTCACAGAGAATCCTTCCGGCAGGTTGGCGATGAACCGGATACCTTCGGTGCCCGTTCCGTCACGCTCCTTTACGGCTACGATTTTCTGCAAAGTTGCATCGTTCGAAGCTTGCAGTGAATCGTTGATCGTGTTGACCGCCTGATCGATGGTCAGTGCGTTACTGTTGGTGAGATTGATGTTGACGCTTTGAACCGTTCCAGCACCGTCCTTGGCGGTGACGACCAGGTTCTGTACATCGTTGCCGTTGGTAAGGCCGCTAAACGAAATGGGTGCGGCGGACAGAGCACCAGTGGATTGGGCACCGCCAGAGACCACGGTAGATTCGACGAGGCCTGTCCCCTCGCCGAGGGTGCCGGCCGATAGCGCGACTCCAGCGGCACCGGCATCAGTAAAGTCGGTCAGGGCGTTGGTATCGTCGTCGTTGACGGCGATCGAGAAATTACCACTACCACCGTTCGTGGTTGTCTCGAACACGATGTCGGTACCCGAGACGGTTGCGATAAGACCGGCTCCAGAGAGAGCGGTATTGAGGGTGATACCCGCGTTAATTTCGTCAACGGTGTCTTGAATAGTTGCCGCGGTTGCCACGGTGATGCTCAACGATTGGGCCGATTCTTCACCCTCAATGAGGATGCTAAACACGGCGGTCGATCCGGCTGCAGGAGCCGAGTAGGCTGTAGTGATCGAGTTGTAGGTCGCTTCACTGGAGTCTCCCAATTCAGCTGCGCCAAACCCAAGCACGTTGCTGGCGTCACCAGCGACTCGAGCTTGGAAGCTCTCGCCGTTGCCGTTAGTAAACGTCACCTGACCACCCGATGCGGAGACCGAGAAACCGGCATCCGACAGAGTCGAGTCGCTTGCGATGGCCGCCTGTAGCGCTGCGGCCACGGTGGCTTGATCGTCACCGATCGTGACGGTCGTCGAGACGGACTGTCTGGAAAGTAGCCCGCCACCATCGAAGACAACGGTGATCGTATCCGCTGCAGCCGCCGTCGTTGCGCTGACGGCGCCGCTGCGAGTCACGTCAAGGGAAGCACCAGCGGGGCCGCCCGAGTCGAAGTTGCCGAGTAGCGCGTTGGCTAGCTGATCGCCAGCCTGAACTTGGAAGGCGGTTGAGCTAGAGGTAAACGCTAGCTGCTGTTTGCCGCTTGAGTCGGTGTTGATGACGGCGCTAATGCCAGAGTTCTTGAAGGCTTCGCCTGCCGCGGAGGTGGAGGTAAAGCCGTCGATGGCACTATTGATTGCCGTGGCTAGGGTTGCGCTATCGACGACGCCGCTGAGGTTCACCGACAGAGTGGCGCTACCGTCGTCCGAGAATCCCGGTCCGGAGATAGTGAACTCGGTGAAGCCGCTCGTTGCCAGAGACCCAGTATTGGTGGCGTCATTGACGATATTCTCCACGCTCGTCGAAAAGGTGGAGCCTACATCGGCGGTGCCTTCGATGCCGCCTAGCTGTGGAGCCTCAAGAGGTTGTTCATGGGAATCAGGAGTCTGGAGAAAGGGGGAAGGTAGTGGAGGCTGGCGTGGGGGCGATGCCAGTTGTAATGGTGGAGCCAGGGTAACAGATGAGCGGCGCGCTGCTGGGATGAGGAGTAGGAGCGAGCGTAAGCCCATTCTCTCAGAGCGGTCTGGATGAAGCGTTCGGCCTTGCCGTTGGTGCGCGGCGTGTAAGGACGGGTAAAGCGGTGGCGGATGCCGAGACGACGGCAAGCATCGCGGAAGAGGCGCGAGCGATAGCAAGAGCCGTTGTCGGTGAGCAAACGACGAATGGGGACGCCGAGGGAGCGGTAGTAACCGACCGCGGCGTCGAGGAAAGCCACCGCGGAGTGGCTGCGTTCATCGGGCAGGATCTGAGAGAAGGCGAGGCGGGAGTTGTCGTCAATAGCGACATGCACGAACTCCCAGCCAGCGCCGCGACTGGCCCGAGAGCGATCTCCGGTAACGCGATGACCGGCGCGGAGGAAGCGGCCGAGCTTCTTGATGTCGAGATGCAGCAGATCGCCGGGGGCGGCATGTTCGTAGCGGCGCAGGGGCCGAGCAGGTTCGAGATCGCGGATACGGTTCAGGCCGGCGCGGCGCAAGATGCGGCTGATGGTAGCGGGCGAGAGGCCGACAGCCTGGGCGATGTGTCGGCCGGTCCAACGCTGGCGGCGCAGAGAAATGACGCGCTCGACCAGCGCCCGAGAGGTCCGTCGCGGGCTGCGGTGCGGTCGCGAGGAACGATCGTGCAAACCGGCGACACCCTCGCTGCGATAGCGCGCCAGCCACTTGTGGATGGTTCTCAGTGAGACGCCACAGGCCGCCGCGGCGTCCCGTGGCGTCTGCTGCTTGGCGAGGACGCGCTCGACGATCCGCACTCGCAAATAAGGCGTCAATCGTGCATTCTTGTGGATGTTCATTCGGTCTCTCCAAGGTTGCTGTTGTGGGATAACTCCAGCTTCCCTGGTCCGGGACCGAATGAACAACCTATTGAGAGGTCACACCTAGCGCACGGACACCCTCCAGGCCGAGCCGACTGGCGTTGACCGCAGAGTTGCTGAGGTCGATCGAGACCGCGCCGTTAGTCGTCTCGGACACACCGTTATTGGCGCGACCGCCGCCGATGAACACCTGCAAAGCGGCATTGAATTGCCCACCTGGGTCGAGCCCGATGGCTTGAGCTTGCCGATTGATTTCTTCAATCACCGACTGAAACTCCAAGTTCAAAGTGCTGCGGTCACCGGTAAATGTACCGGATGCCGACCGCGCTGCCAGTGTTCGTCCACGATCGAGTAGCAGGGAGACGTTGTTCAATCCACCGTCAATCGTTTGGAGGGTCGACAGGCCGTCCGCGGCGTTTCGTACGCCCTGTTGCAGAACAGCGATGTCTGACCGAAATCTGTTCGCGACCGCCAAACCCGCAGCATCATCGGCTGAGGAGTTGATGCGGAGACCTGATGTGAGGCGTTGAATGGTCCGCTGTTGAGCGAAATTCGTTTTGCCTAGGTTTTCCTGCGCAATCAGCGAGTTGATATTCGTGACAATTGAGAATCCAGCCATAAGTTTCCTTCCTTGGTAAGAGTCTTTAAGTACCGCGAGAATCCATTCCCGCGTCCCCGCACATATCGGAAGGAAGGCTTGGGGCTTGAAGATTTTTGCAACGGCTCCGAACGCAATCCGGTCAGCGATGGAACGGGTCGGTCATCGCCGCCGTCCTAGCAATACGTCCAGTTGGACTGCCAGCGCCCAGGTTTGAGTAATATATAGGCTGGCCGACAAGCCACCGGAGGAACACGATCTTGAAGAAACCTGCACAAATATTCATCGCCGTAGCAGCACTCGCGCTGGCTTCCCCTTTTACTGCTCAGGCTGACGAGGTCTCAGATGGCGACGCAGTTTTCGCGGGAAAGTGCGTTGTGTGCCACAACACCGACAGTGCGGAGCGAAAGATCGGCCCCGGCCTGGCAGGCATCAAGGATGGCAAAATGCCGAGCGGCAAGGATGCTACCGACGAGAACTTGATGACGATCGTCAACGACGGCGGCAATGGCATGCCAGCGTTCGCGAGTCTGCTGTCGGACGAAGAGAAGGCTCAACTCGTCGCTTACATGAAGACGCTGTAGTTTCGAGCTTCGAGACAACCAAGGTTTGGTGACAGGGGCGCTCTTTGAGCGCCCCTGTTTATGATTAGAGAGAGTGCCGCTTGTCTGACTTCGAACTGACCGAGTCGTCCCCTATCCTGGAAACGGCGATCTTTGAGGTGACCCACGATCGGGCCGAACACCCATCGGGAGCGGTGATCGATCGAGCAATCGTCCACAACCAGCCAGCCGCAGTGGTCCTAGCACGAGATGAGAAGAATAGAGTGCTGCTGATTCGGCAGTACCGGCTGCCAGTGCGGGGCCAGTTACTGGAACTGCCAGCTGGTCGTTGCAACGACGGAGAATCTCCGCTCGATGCGGCCCAACGGGAACTGGCCGAGGAGACTGGCTATCGAGCGACTAGATGGGTACCGCTAACAGACTTCTTTACGTCACCAGGGTTTTCGACGGCACATATGCACGCCTTCCTGGCTGAGGGACTCACAGCAGGCGACCCGTCGCCCGAACCGTACGAGATCATCGAGCAGCGCTGGATGTCGTGGTCGGCGGCACTTGCCGCAGTGCGCGAGGGCACCATTCGCGACGCGAAAACTATTGCCACGCTGCTCTACTACGAAGCCTTTGTCCGGTAGCTAGTATCGCTCTAGAGACCCCAAGACCCACCCCATACCCCCTGCATAACGTTTCCGGTTGATGTTGAGCCGCACCGATTGGTCTCGAACCGATCGAAAAAGGTCGTACGAGCTGTGGTCATGGCCGCGGCTAGCTGGCGTGACGTTATCCCTGCCCCGGCGGCGTTTCAAGAAGAATCGAAGAGGCGTTATGCTTGGCCGATGCGGTCTTGAACCGCTGGAGCAGTCGATATGTCCTCAGTTAGCATCGAGTTGGTCCTTGAAGGGATGGCTACAGTGGCGTGTTTTCCAGTGATGCGCCAGTTGCGGCCGGACCTAAGCGAGGACGAGTTCGTCCAACGAGTCGCACGGCAGAGACCTCAGGGATATCAACTGCTGGCGGCATCGATTGAGGGCGAAGTCGTCGCTGTGGCCGGTTTCCGCGTACTCGACAATCTGGCGTGGGGACGGTTTCTCTATGTCGATGATCTGGTGACTGGCGATGCTCATCGCTCGCATGGTTTTGGCGGACAACTGCTTGATTGGCTGGTCGGCTACTGCCAGGAGAACGCGATTGCGGAGTTGCACCTCGATTCAGGTGTCCAGCGGTTCGGAGCGCACCGCTTCTACCTGGATCATCGAATGGATATCACCTCGCACCACTTCGCGGTTCAGATCCCTAGCGGCACGGAATAGCTGCCTGGGACCTTCTTGGCACCTACGCGCTCCAAGAGCTATACTGAGACCGCCCACCGGCACGAGAGGATCTTATGAATTCAAAGCTGAAATTCGGTCTCATTACTGTTGTTGTGATCGGGTCTCTCGCCTGGCTGGCGATGGATGGTATCTCGGAGAGCATGACTTACTACGTCACGCTCGATGAGCTCGCCGCGATCGAAGACGGCACGAACAAACGTATTCGCGTCGGTGGCGATGTCGAGCCCAGCTCGATCGTTCGTAGGGCAAATCGGGTCGAGTTCACAATCTTGCAGAAGGAAGAAGGCTCTGACGAGGTACTAAGGCTCGACGTGGTCTACACCGGATCGGATCCGCTGCCCGACACCTTCCGCGACAACGCTCAGGCTCTGTGTGACGGTCATCTCCGCGCCGACGGTGTGTTTGAAGCCCGTAAGATCCAGGCGAAATGTGCCTCGAAGTACGAGACGACTCCTGGGGAAGGCGCACAACCGATTTACGACACGGCGACAGCCCAACCCGCCAGCTAGGCTAACCGACCGTAGAGTCGCATGGAAAACATTGGTTATCTAGCCGTTGTACTCGGCTTCATCCTCGCCCTCTACTCAATTGTCGCGGGTATCGCAGGGCGTCTCACCAAAAACTCGTTTCTGGAAGTCAGCGCCCAACGTGGCGTGATGACAGTGTGGGCTCTCACGACGGTGGCCAGCGGCGTGCTCTTGGCGGCGATCTTGATGGATGACTTCCGTCTAAACTACGTCGCCTCGTATTCGAGCGTCGATCAGCCGCTGATTTATCAGTTCGCAGCGTGGTGGGGTGGACAAGAAGGTTCCCTGCTCTTCTGGGCCTGGATAGCCGCAACGTATTCGTTCGTGGCCGTTTACACGGCGCGGAAGCGGCACGCGGACATGATTAGCTACGTCATCGCCATATTGATGTCGGTGGTGGCGTTTTTCCTCGGGATCGTGGCGTTCGTCGCCAACCCGTTTGCGGTGCTGATGTCGGGGCCGCAGATTGCGACGATACCTGACGGTAATGGGCTGAATCCCCTATTGCAGCACCCGTTGATGGCGATCCATCCGCCGGTGCTCTACCTGGGATACGTCGGTTTCATGGTGCCGTTCGCCTTTGCGATTGCTTCGGTGATTACGAAGCAGCCCGGAGATACCTGGATTCGCACGACGCGCATTTGGTCGATGGTGACGTGGATGTTCCAGTCGATTGGCGTGCTGCTCGGCATGCGCTGGGCGTACGCGGTGCTGGGTTGGGGCGGCTACTGGATGTGGGATCCGGTCGAAAATGCTTCCCTGCTTCCGTGGATCACTGCCACCGCCTTCCTGCACTCGGTGATGATGCAAGAGAAGAAAGGCATGATGAAGATCTGGAACATCGTGCTGGTGTCCGCGACGTTCTTCTTGTGCATGTTCGGCACGATGCTGACCCGTAGTGGGTTGGTCAGCTCGGTCCACGCCTTTGCGCAGTCGAACATCGGCGAATACTTCGTCTGGTTCTTGACCATTGGCATTGCTGGCACGATCTATCTGATTCTCAGTCGACTGGACTTTCTCAAGAGCGAAACCAAGTTGGACTCGGTCCTCTCCCGCGAATCGAGCTTCTTGTTCAACAACGTCATCCTGCTGGCGAGCTGCTTCGCAATTCTGTGGGGCACGTTATTCCCCGTGATTAGTGAAGCCGTAACCGGCGAGAAGATTTCTGTTGGTCCGACATTCTTCAATCGCGTGAACATCCCGATTGGTCTGTTGCTATTGGCGTTGACCGGCTTGGGTCCGTTGTTCTCGTGGCGTAAGACTTCAGCGGCGAGCCTAAGGAGAAACTTTTTGTGGCCGTCGGTGTTTGGATTGGCGATCGGAGCGGTGCTATTCGCAGCTGGCATGCGCAACCTGTATGCGTTGATGACATTCATTCTGTCGGCATTCGTAACTGCAACGGTCTCTGCCGAGTTCTATCGTGGTGCCAAGGTCATCGCGAAGAAGCAGAGCATGGCGTTTGTTTCTGCCCTTTTCGAGCTGACACATCGCAACACGAGACGCTACGGCGGCTATCTCGTCCACATGGGCATCGTGTTCTTGTTCATCGGCTTCGCGGGCTTGGCGTTTGTTCAGACTGCCCAGCTCGAAATGCAAGTCGGCGAAACGATGCGGATCGGCAAGTACGAGCTGGCACTCAAAGATTTGGTCGATACGGAAGGTCCGAACTACGTCAGTTCGATTGCCGTGTTTGACCTCATGCGCGATGGCGAAGTGTTGACCGAAATGCGCCCCGAGCAGCGCATCTTCATGACTGGCCAGGAGCCTCAACCGACCGGCATTCCCGCGATACGGACCCGCCTTAACGAAGATATCTATGTGGTGCTCAGCGGCTTTGAACGAGAGTCGAGAAATCCGATCATTCAGGCCTACGTCAATCCATTAGTGATGTGGGTATGGATCGGCGGCTTCACCCTCGTCTTTGGCACGATGATTGCTCTCTGGCCAAGCAAGATCAGACGCATCCAACCTCGAACGAAGGTCGTGGGCACCGTTAAGAAAAAGCTCAAGGAACCTCATGCGGCTACGACAACTACTTAGCCTGGCGGTTTTTCTAGTTCTCGCCATTCCGGGTGTCGGTCAGGTGAAGACCGCCGACCCGATTGATGCGGCAGCGTATCAGATCGGCAAGGGCCTGCAGTGCCACTGCAATTGCGGTTCGACCATCGCGGACTGCAATATGCTGTACTGCCACTATGGTGAGCCGGTGCGTACCGAGATCCGCGAAGGGCTGCTGGCCGGCATTTCTCCAGATGTGATTGTTGAGCAACTGATTACGAAGTACGGCAAGATCATTTCGGGTGCACCATCGGCCGAGGGTTTTGGTGCATTCGGATGGGCGATGCCTTTCGTTGTCATTTTGTTGGGTCTGATTTTTGTTCCATTTGTCATTCGCCGGTGGCACAACAATCAGCTTGCAGCGGTCGCGGCGGCTCCGTCAGCCGCCCCCATCGATGCTGCAAGGCAAAGCCGCTTTGAGGCGGAGATTGAGCGCGACCTCGCATCTGAAGAGTAGTCGCCAATTCGCATGTTCATAACCGCCGCGATCATTCTGCTTGTCTTGGCGTTCGCCGTACCGCTGCTGGTTCGTGCGGAGGATCTGCCCGTCGTCGCCCCGCCCTCGCCGACACTCTATCTGGACGAGCGCCGGGCGACGATCTATGAGAACCTGCGCGACCTGCAAAACGAGTACCGTATGGACAAGCTTTCAGACGAGGACTATCAATCCACCAAGCAGGATCTGCAAAAGGAGCTTGCCGGTGTGATGGCACAGATCGAAAAAGTGAAAGCCGCCGGAGAGCCCACTTGAAGCGCTGGGCAGCCTTACTCGCGTTGTTGCTGGCGGCGACTGCCGCCAATGCGGAAGTGAGCGGACGTGTCGTCAATCGGACTACCGGCGAGCCAGCGGCTGGCATACCGGTCACGTTGATCCAGATGGACGTCAGCATGGACCCGGTTGCCGAGGTCTTCACGAACAACGACGGTGAATTTTCGTTTGATCATGACCTGACCAATTCGGCTGGACAGCGAACATTCGGAATGCTGCGAGCCGAACACTTGAGCGTCAACTACAGTCACCCGCTTCCGCCGATGCGCGGTCTGGACGGCATAGAGATCGAGATCTTCGATTCGAGTACCTCGACGATGCCGCCGACGGGCCGAATCTTGGTCCTTGAGCCAGGTCCAAACGAGGTGGTGGTTAACGAGAGTTACTTGTTCAACAACACCACGCAGCCGCCAATCACGTATCGTGATCCGAGCGGCGGATCGCTACGGTTCTATCTTCCCGAAGCATCGAAAGGCATCGTACAGGTCGAAGGGACTGGCCCTGCGGGTATGCCACTGAATTCGTCAGCCGACCCGACCAACGAGCCTGGTGTTTATCAGGTGGACTTTCCGATTCGGCCAGGTAGCAATCGTATTGCTTTGACCTACGTCGCCGAGCGCCCTCCTGAGGGTGAACTGTTCCGGCTTCGGTCGGTCTACCCGAATGTGATGACGCGTGTCGCCGCACCTCAAGGGGTGGAGATCTCCGGTGATCGGTTGGAGTCGCTCGGCGTCGAGCCGACGACGCAGTCGGAGGTGTATGAGGTCTCGGGATCTGCAGATATCGAGATTATGATCGCTGGAACTGGGGTACTACCACGCCGGACGGCTCCCGCTCCAGAAACCGGTGGTGGATCGCCCAATCAGATCTCAGTTCAACCAGCGCCCATTGCCGAAGAGATCTGGTGGATCCTCGGTGCGGTTCTCAGCATTCTGGCGATTGGTTACTACAATCTGCAGACTTCAAAGGCATGACGGACGTCGCCATCCGGATCGAAGGCGTCACGAAATTCTTCGGCGATTTTCCGGCCGTACGATCCGTATCGATGGAGCTGCGTCGCGGTTCGATCCTAGCCCTACTTGGGCGCAACGGTGCGGGAAAGACAACCTTGCTCGACATGTTGGCGGGAGTATCGACGCCATCGATGGGAACTATCGAAATCAGTGGTTCGGACGACGCGATCGATCGACGGCGAAAAGTCGGCATTCTAGGTCACGGGCAGTGGCTATACGAAGACCTAACCGCCACGGAGAATCTGAATTTTTTTGCGCAAATGTATGATGTCCCAAACGCTGCTCCCAAGATCAAGGAGTGGCTGGAGGAGGCTGGGCTGGCACGTTTTCACCGCACCGTAATCGGAGAGTTCTCACGCGGTATGCGTCAGCGAGTGGCAGTGGCCAGGGCATTCTTGCACGACCCGGAGATCTTGTTGCTCGATGAGCCTTGGACGGCACTCGATGACCGGGCGGTCGAGTTTCTATCGACAAAGATTCTCGATGCACAGAAAATTGGCTGCACGATTGTGGTGTGTTCCCATCAGCTCCGTGAGGCACTGGAAGTAGCCACGGACGTCGCTGTTCTCGACCGAGGTCGACTGGCTCTCTACTGTCCGAACGACGCGGAACTGCGCGCCGCGCCGGAGACGCTCTACCAGAGAATTTCGTGAATCTATTCTTGAGACAGTCGTGGGCGATTGCCGCCAAGGATCTCCGTATGGAGTTTCGCAATCTCGAAGTGATCAACTCGGTGGGTACGTTTACGCTCGTCGTGCTGCTGCTGTTCTCGTTTGCGTTTGATCCGAATACGGATTCGGGTGCGACGGCTGGTGGCCTGCTGTGGGTGATCTATGCGTTCGCCGCGATTCTTATCCTGAACCGCAGCTTCGGCAGAGAAATGGCAAATGACTGCCTAACCGGACTGACGGCGGCTCCAGCGGGAGGCAGCGCGGTGTTTATGGGCAAGACGATCGCCAATGTCGTGCTGCTCTTGGCTCTGGAAATCATGTCGCTTCCCGTGTTTATCGTGTTCTATGACTTGCGGATCGCTGGTTCTTACGCTTGGATGGGAGCGGTTCTCGTGCTCGGAGCCTGGGCGTTGTCTGCCACCGGGGCGCTGTTTGGTGCTGTTACAGCGAAGAGCGGGCTCCGAGAGTTAATGTTGCCGGTCATCGTGTTTCCGCTCGTCCTGCCCGCGCTGATTGCTTGCGTGCATCTGACGATGTTGCTGTTCGCAGGAGAGCCACTGGCCGATTCCATGGTCTGGATACGCTTGTTGATCGTATTTAACGTCATCTTCACCCTGCTAGGTGCGACGCTGACAGACTTCGTGTTGGCAGCCTAACCTTGCCGTCTAGGCGACTTTACTTTCAGTTGCCCGACGCTCTTCTCGAACACCACGAGCACCCTGACGGATTTGTGATGCTAGATGAAGAAGCAACGATCGCGATTCGGATGACAGATCGACCAGCGGAACTTGCCCGTCCTGATATGCCGACTTCACGGCCTCGGCGAGGAGGCTCCGAGGCGCTTCGCTTTCGACCTCTAGTGCCGCGATAACGACGTCTAGCCAACGTTTTTACTTTTTAGCTCCTCCAGCAAGTTCTCAATATCTAGTTCTCCCGATCGGGCTGTCGGCATGGTACGCTCCGTGACACGATTTCCCCCCGAAACGGTACGCGTACATTGACAAACAGTTCTACTTGGCAATGATTTACGCGCATCGCGTCCGTGATTAAGTTCTCCCGATCGGGCTGTCGGCATGGTACGCTCCGTGACACGATTTCCCCCCGAAACGGTACGCGTACATTGACAAACAGTTCTACTTGGCAATGATTTACGCGCATCGCGTCCGTGATTGTATCTGGAATAGACGTACGACTGCGTAAAGATTCCGTATAGTCAGCGGCTCCGCCAGACCCGCTAGAATCGGGAGACCATGCTGAAAAAGTCTCGAATTGCTGTGATCGGCGCCGGAAATCTCGGCGGAGCCCTGATTGGAGGGCTGCTTGAAGCTGGGCTACCTGTCGCTCGACTACGCGCAGCGGATGCCTCTGCCGCACGTCGTCGTGAGCTAAAGAAGACCTACGGAATTGATGCCACAGCCTCAAATGTAGACGCCATATCTGGCGCGGACGCGATTGTGTTGGCGGTAAAGCCGCCCGTAGTGGGTCCGGCGGTCCGAGAACTGGCTGGTGTACTGACGAAGAAGCAGTTGATCATCTCGTTGGCTGCGGCGGTACCAATCTCGCTGATCGAAGACAATCTCGACAAGCCGCAGCCGGTGATTCGAGCGATGCCCAATCTGGCGATGACGGTGGGTTGCAGCGCGACTGCATTGTGCCAAAACGCGGCGGCGACCCGTGGGCACTGTACTCTGGCGCAAGAGATCTTTGAGTCAGTCGGGATCGCGCTGTTTGTGGGTGAGGCGCAGATGCATGCCGTAACGGCTCTTTCTGGGAGCGGCCCGGCCTATGTGGCGCTCTTTGCAGAGGCCATGGCGGCGGGCGGCGTGAAGATGGGTCTGCCCGCTGCGATCGCGACGGCGCTAGCCAATCAGACCCTGCTCGGCACAGCGGAGCTACTACTTGACACGGGTACACACCCGGCAGTGTTGCGGGATCAGGTCAGCACGCCAGGCGGTACAACCATTTACGGACTACACGAACTCGAGCAGCAGGCGGTGCGAGGCGGCATCATCGCCGCCGTGGAAGCCGCGACCGATCGATCGATAGAACTTACTGAACTACTCAAGGACCGGTCGTAACCGCAGCGGAGTGCGCGGTAGCGACGCTGTAGTAGTAGACGCACGAGAGATAGATCGATAGCAAGGCGCCAGTGTAGAAGAGCGCCGTGAGGAACTGTCGGTCGATGAGTAGATCTTTCGGGCCAAGTCCTTCGCGAATCCTAAGAAAGAGAACCCAAAGGATGAGTCCAGCCCCAGCGAGAAGCGGGCCGACGATGTGGATCTCTTTTATCAGAGCAGGCAGCACGAAGCTTTATCTTAGTGCGACTGAAGCTGATGCTGGTGAACTCCAGAGCACGTATGCTCGCATTCCGAGCGCACCCAATCGGCACTGCGAAGGCCATCATGGTCAAATAAATCGCTGCTGCAGCAGGATTACTCACCGGCCACGGGAAATGTATACGAGCTGGGGGCAGCTGGGGCTCCACTTGTTCTCTTGACGAACTCGCAGAGGCGTTCGCAGATTGTTCCAGCCGAACACAGCAGGGGACACTCGGTCGCCTTTACACCCCAAACAGGCCTCCGCTACGATTGGAGATCGTCATGGGCCAAAACGAAAACGAGTTGCGCCGGAAGATCGTCGAGATCGGTCGCCTCGCGTTCGAGAAGGGATGGGTTGCCGCCAACGACGGCAATATTTCGGTCCGATTGGACGACAAACGGATTTTGGCGACGCCGACCGGTGTCAGCAAGGGCATGATGAGCCCGGATGATCTGATCATCGTCGACTATGAAGGCAAGAAGATTGAGGGACGGCTGGAGAGCACCTCGGAGATCGCGATGCATATCGCCATCTATGAAGGTCGCCCAGACATTCACTCTGTCGTACACGCGCACCCACCAACGGCAACTGGTTTTGCCTCCGCAGGAATCCCGCTGAACAAAGCGATCTTGCCAGAGGTTGTGATCGGCCTCGGCTGCATCCCGACGGCTGCGTATGGGTTACCGGGCACCCCAGCGCTGACGGAGTCGCTGATTCCGTTGATCCCGCAGTACGATGCGATCTTGCTTGCGAACCATGGCGCCGTAGCGTATGGCGAAGACCTGATGCAGGCGTATTTTCGGATGGAAACGGTAGAGCATTTCGCTCGAATCAACCTGGTAGCGGAGATGTTGGGCGGCGCGAAACCCCTGCCCCGCGCGGAAGTCGATAAGTTATTCGACTCACGGACCCGTTACGGCGTACGATCTAAGGCAACAGCTGCGGTAGGATGCCCAACAGTGGCGGAAGACATTGCGCCTGGCGCACCAAGAAGTTCTGAAGACGGATTCTGGGTCACACGGCAGCAGCTCGTAGAGATGGTCGAGCAAGCTGTCCAGGCCAGAGAGGAGAAGAGGTAACACATGGGCGAAGCCCTCGGAATGATCGAAACGCGCGGCATGACCGCGATGATTGAGGCAGCGGACGCTTCCGTTAAGGCGGCTAACGTCAACTTGGTCGGCTGGGAGAAGATTGGCTCCGGCTACGTCACCGTGCTCATGCGCGGCGATGTTGCAGCGGTGAAGGCGGCCACCGACGCAGGTGCGGCGGCAGCGCGCCGTATCGGCGAACTGATCGCGGTACACGTGATTCCGCGTCCGCACGCTGACCTCGGCGTGATCTTCTCGATCGAGCCCAAGGGGTAATCCTTGACGGCGGTTGAGGTAGCTGTCGAATGATACTTTCACGTGTTGTCGGCAACGTCATTGCTACGCGGAAGGATCCCCGATTGGAGGGGCAAAAGCTGCTCATTGTCCAAGCGATCACCCCGGAAGGCGATGCCAAGCCGGGTAGCTATCTTGTTGCGGTCGATACGGTCGGCGCTGGAGTCCGAGACACGGTGATTACCGTCTCCGGCAGTTCAGCGCGCATGGCGGAAGGTCTGAGGGAGACCCCTGTCGACACCGCTATCATTGGAATCGTCGACCAGGTCGACCTCGACGTTCAGTCGAAGAATCCGTCGCCGCGTAAGAAGCGAGCGTCGTAATGCGCCTGGGTCGCGTCACGGGCAAGCTTTGGTCCACGGCACGGATCGATCAGCACAGCGGTAAACGCTACCTGATTATTCAGCCAATCGATGCACGCGGATCGGAGTGCGGTTCGCCGCTGGTCTGTATGGATGCGATTGGCGCGGGTCCGGGCGACACGATCTATTGGGCACGAGGCAAGGAAGCGAGCCTCGCGTTCTATCCGGAGATCGTACCCTCCGACGCCACGGTTGTGGGTATTGTCGATGAGATTTCCACGGCGAGCAGTTAGAACACCATGCTGATTGGCAGAGTCATTGGCGAAGTTGTCGCCAGCGAGAAACATGAGTCGCACGAAGGGTTGAAGCTCCTCACAGTCGCGGTGTTAGAACTCGACGATTCGCATCGCGATGATGCGCCGTTCGTCGCGGTGGATTCGGTAGGTGCGGGAGTGGGAGACACGGTACTCATCACGCTGGATGGTTATGGCGCAATGTCTGCGGTCGATCGCAAACTGGCCCCGATCGATTGTGCGGTTCTAGGCATCATCGACGAGATACATCTCACCAATACTCCTTAGATCGACATCTGGACGTTGGTATCCTCGGTGCGAGGGGAGGCGGATTGGCTACTGTTCTCGATACTGTGTTCGAGGCGCGGGGACTCAGCAAGACCTATGACATGGGCGAGGTGCAGGTGCATGCGCTCCAGGGGGTCGACCTGGATCTCTACGCTGGTGAACTTGTTGTTTTACTGGGGCCTTCAGGTTCCGGCAAATCTACCCTTCTCAACATCCTCGGTGGGCTGGACGTCGCGACCAGCGGGCATGTCGGCTATCGAGGCATCGAACTGACCGAGGCGACCGATCGTGAGTTGACGGAGTACCGTCGCAACTACGTCGGCTTCGTTTTCCAGTTCTACAACCTAATACCGAGCCTCACCGCCAGAGAGAACGTCGCAGCCGTCACGGAAATCGCCGAGAACCCGATGAAGCCGGAAGAGGCTTTGACGTTGGTTGACCTGGCCGACCGGATGGATCACTTCCCTTCCCAGATGTCGGGTGGCGAACAGCAACGTGTCGCGATTGCCCGGGCTATCGCCAAGAACCCCGCTGTGCTGCTTTGTGACGAGCCGACAGGCGCTCTTGACTCGACGACCGGAGTAGTCGTGCTGGAGGCCCTGGAGCGCGCCAATCGCGATCTAGGCGCCACCACCGTGATCATTACCCATAACGCGGACATCGCGCGAATGGCAGACCGCGTACTGCAGCTCCGAGATGGTTGCATCGTCAGCGAAGTTCGCAACGAAACCAAGACCGCCGCGAGGGACATCGTCTGGTGAGCGTGCTCACCAAGAAGCTGTTCCGCGAAGTTTGGGCGATGCGCGGCCAGGCGTTGGCTATCGCCCTCGTCATCGCGAGTGGCGTCGCGACGTTTGTGATGTCACTGACGACGTTGTACTCGTTGCAAGACACCCAAGCCGCTTTCTACGCCGACTATCGGTTTGCGGATGTCTTTGCCTCGTTGAAGCGTGCGCCAGAGGGTCTCGCCGAGCGCATTCGCGATATACCCGGCGTCGACTTCGTCCAGACGGGCGTGGTCGCCGGGGTCAACCTGGACGTAGAGGGGTACGACGATCCGGCCACGGCGATGTTGGTTTCCATTCCTGAGAACGGAGCCTCGCGACTGAATCAGACCTATCTCCGTGAAGGACGGACAGTCGATCCGACTCGGGACGACGAGGCCATCGTGAGCGAGGCTTTCGCTGAAGCTCAGGGGCTCCGTCCCGGAGACCGTGTCTCGGTGATCATCAACGGCCGAAAAAAAGAGCTGACGTTGGTGGGCACGGCGCTCTCTCCTGAGTTTGTCAATCAGATCAAACCCGGTTCGATCATTCCCGATTTCAAGAGCTACGCCATTCTGTGGATGGCTGAACGGCCTTTGGCGACCGCCTATGACATGGACGGCGCATTCAACAACCTTGCGCTCACACTATCCCCGGGGGCGAGTGCTGAGGGTGTCATCGATGAGATCGATGCGCTGCTTGCCCGCTACGGCGGCCTAGGCGCCTATACGCGGGCGGACCAGTTGTCGCATCGGTTCTTGTCAGAGGAGTTCCGACAACTCGAGTCGATGGCGACGGTTTACCCCACGATTTTTCTCGGTGTTGCCGCGTTCCTCTTGAATGTCGTATTCAGCAGGCTCTTCCAGACCGAGCGCGAGCAAATCGCCACGCTAAAGGCATTTGGATATTCGAACTGGAGTATCGGGTTCCACTACTTGCAGTTTGTTGGAGTCATCGCGTCTTTCGGGGTGATACTCGGCATCATCGGCGGCGGATGGCTCGGCAGCGGACTGAGCGCCATGTACATGGATTTCTACCGCTTTCCGTTTCTGATCTATCGGATTGGTCCTGCTGTCGTGGCAACGGCTGCGTTGATCAGCTTTGGAGCCTGTATGGGCGGCACGATCTTTGCGGTGCGACGTGCGGTGAATCAACCACCGGCAGAGGCGATGCGTCCAGAAGCACCAGCTCGCTATCGGCGTACCTGGATTGATCGCTCGTTCCTGTCACGGGCCTTCTCGGAGCCAGCGCGCATGATCGCCCGAAATATTCAGCGGCGTCCGTTTAAGGCGTTCACGACATCGCTTGGCATCGCCGCTTCATTCGCCATTCTGGTGATGGGGCTGTTTTTCGGTGATTCGATTGACTACATGCTGGATGTGCAGTTCCGACTGTCGGAGCGGGACGATATCTCGGTGACGTTTGTCGAACCAACCTCGTACCGGGCGTTACTCAATCTTCAGAGACTGCCGGGTGTGGACTACGCCGAAGGTTATCGGGCAGTTCCGGTGCGGCTGCGTGTTGGCCATAGAACCTACCGCACGGCGATCTTGGGTATCCCTCCGGGCGGGGACCTGTACCGCACGCTAGATTCGGACCTCAAGCCGATCGAGCCGCCCGCTGACGGTCTTGTCTTGACGGACTACCTGGCCGAATTGCTGCAGGTAAAGCCCGGCGAAGAGCTGACGGTCGAGGTACTTGAAGGTTCCCGGCCGATTCGTCAAACCCTTCTAGCCGGAACGATCAACCAGTTCTTGGGCGTTTCGGGATACATGAACCTGGAGGCGTTGAATCGCTTCATGGGTGAGGGTTCTGCCTTGTCTGGCGTGCGGCTCGCAGTGGACAGTGACCAGCAGCAGAGCGTCTTTGACGCGATCAAGGGGATGCCGCGTGTGGCGGGCACCGAGATCAAGCAGAAGGCGGCGGACAGCCTGCGAGAGACCATGGGCGAGCAGATCCTGATCTTTGCCTTCATCACCACGCTGCTCGCAGCGACGATCGCCTTCGGCGTGGTGTACAACAGCGCACGGATCACGTTGGCGGAAAGAGCGAGAGAGCTGGCGAGTCTCAGGGTGCTTGGATTTACCCGTGGCGAGGTCTCGTTCATCCTGCTTGGCGAGCTCGCCCTTCTGACGATTGCCGCGATTCCAATTGGGATCGTGATCTCAACCGTACTCTGTACGTATTTCATCCAGACGTGGCAGACCGATCTGTTCCGCATACCGTTGGTGCTTGCGCCTCGCACGTTCGCCTACGCTGCTGCTGTCGTCCTGGTTTGCTCAATCGTATCGGCACTAGTCGTACGTTTCCGGATTAACGATTTAGACTTGGTAGGGGTTTTGAAGACTCGGGAGTAGACGCGAAGTGAAGACACTGCGAAAGGTCCTGTTCTATACCGTGATTATCGCGGTCATCGGTGCGGCGTTCTACGTTAGCTTTACGCCAAGGCCAACGCTGGTCGACTCGGCGGAAGTCACCCGGGGGCCTCTCCGGGTCTCGATCGTGGAAGAGGGTAAGACCCGCGTGGTCGACCGCTACATCGTCTCGTCACCGACGGCTGGCTATGCGCGGCGGCTGGAGTTTAAGGTCGGCGACGAGGTCCGTGCTGGCCAGGTTCTGTTGCGGCTCGACCCACTCGCCTCCGACGTTTTAGACCCACGCCGTCGAGCCGAAGCAACGGCTCGCGTCACCGCGGCTGAAGCGGCGGTAGAGGCCGCCCGTGATGAGGTGATCGCTGGTCGATCGGATGTCCGCTATTGGGAAATAGAACTGCCACGAATCCAAGAGGGCGTTGAGGCTGGCGTTACGGCCCGGAGAGAGCTGCCCGAGGCCGAGGCAGCCCAACGGACCGCGCGGGCTCGCCTGAGCGCCGCTGAGTCCCGAGTGAGTGCAGCACAGGCAGATGTCGTGGCAGCAAAGGCCGCCTTGGGCTACTCGGCGGCCGAGGGTGGAACACGTGGTGGAGAAACGGTAGTGATTCGAGCGCCATCAGCGGGCCGCGTCCTGAAGATCGTCAATGAGAGCGAAGGAGTCGTCAGCGCCTCGCAGCCACTGGTTGAGATTGGCAACACGCAGGGCCTTGAGGTCGAGGTTGAAGTTCTCTCTTCGGATGCGGTGCAGATCAGTCCGGGAATGCGAGTCCTGCTGGAACGCTGGGGGGGCGAGAACCCTCTCGAAGCGGTCGTTCGGCTCATCGAGCCGGTCGCTTTCACCAAAATCTCCGCTCTCGGGGTCGAAGAGCAACGTGTGCTCGTCATTGTGGACATCACGTCCCCAAGGGAACGCTGGGAAGGCCTCGGCGACCAGTACCGCGTGGAAGCCCGTTTCATCGTCTGGGAGGAGGACAACGTCTTGCAGGCACCTTCCAGCGCCCTGTTCCGACACGAAGGGGGCTGGGCAGCATTCCTGTCTGAGAACGGAGTAGCACGGGTCCAACCGATTGAGATCGGACGCCGCGGTGGCTTTAGCGTTCAGGTGCAATCTGGCCTTAGCGAAGGCGACCGGATCGTCAATCACCCCAGTGACACCATCGAAGACGGCGGGCTAGTCGACCTACAGTAGAGCTACCCGTCGCGCCACTTGATATTGCAACCCATCGATGCGGTCTGTTCGCCGCTCGGGGCCCCGCCCGCGATGACAGTGTCGAGCGCCGCTCTAAGATCTACTCCGTTGACTTCGACCTCGTTGCTCGGTCGAGCGCTGTCGAATTGCCCACGGTAGACCAGCTTGCGGCCTGCGTCGTAAAGAAAGAAATCCGGCGTACAAGCGGCGGTGTACGCGCGAGCAACATCTTGGCTATCGTCGCGAAGATACGGGAACGTGAAGCCTTGAGTCTCGGCCTGAGCCTTCAAGTTGGCCAGGCTGTCGGTTGGCGAGACAGTCTCGTCGTTCGAGCAGATCGCGACGATGCCGACTCCCGAAGACGCGTAGTCCTTTCCTAATTGAGCGAGTTGCGCCTGAACGTGGACGACAAACGGGCAGTGCGAGCAGATGAACATCACCAGCACACCCTTGTCGCCCGTGACGTCGCCGAGGGTGACGGCTCCACCCGTGCTGATATCGCAGAGGGAGAAGTCTGGAGCCTCGGTTCCCAGAGCGGTCATGGTAGAAGCTGTTAGCGCCATGACAAACAGCATAAATCGGAAGGGGCCGCCATTGATACACTAGTGACTTCGCCATGAAGATCAGCGCATACCCCAAAACCGCCGTTCCACCGTGGCTCGCCGTGCTGGCTGGCTCTATGATGCTGGCTTCGCTGTACCTGATATTCGTTTGGGTCCCCATGGAACGCACCATGGGCGTGGTGCAGCGCATTTTTTACTTGCACGTGCCGTCGGCGTTTGTGGCGTTCTTGGCGTTCACGATCGGTGGCATCGCATCAATCCAGTACCTGGCGACGCGCAAGAATAGCTACGACGATCTGTCCGCGGCGGCCAATGAAGTGGGTCTGCTGTTTGCCGTGGTCAATCTGACGACGGGAATGTTGTGGGCTAAGCCGATATGGGGAGTCTATTGGGCCTGGGACGCTCGCTTGACGACCATGTTGCTGCTGGTGCTGATCTATGCGGCGTACCACATTTTACGGCAGTCGGTAGTTGAACCGACCCAACGAGCCGTGGTCTGCGCGGTCACATCAATCTTTGGCATGGTCGATATCCCGATCGTCTACATGGCGAATCAGTGGTGGCGGACACAGCATCCGGCCCCCGTTTTGTCGGGTGAAGGCTCGATTGACCCGACGATGCGCTTTGTCCTGTATTTCTCGTTTTTCGCATTGCTGAGTGTCTTCTGGATTCTGGTGCGAATTCGGCGACGCATCGAGGATCTGCGCCGCGAAGTAGACGGTTTGCGGCGCGAAGTACACTCACTCTAGGAGTATTGAGCTATGGAAGAGAACCTCAAATGGATATGGGCGGCATTCAGCCTCGCTTGGGTGATACACCTGGCCTACGTTTACTCTTTGGGCTCCCGTCAAAAGACGCTGAAGCGGCAGGTCGAGGACCTTCGTGCGCAATTGGAAGATCGAGGCGGAGCGCAATAGCGCTGGGTCTACAATGGGAATTGATCGCGTTCGGTAGAGGTAAGGATAGGTTGATGATGAGATTGGTACTAACAGTCGTCTTGCTGAGCGTCGGAGCTTTATCGGCATCCGCTCAGGTTCGGGATACGACTCCGACGGACCCGGTCGCGCGCGGCGAGTATATTGCAACATCGGTGGGGCACTGTATCCAGTGCCATTCCCCGCACGATTCTAAAGGAGATTTGCTGCGCGACCAGCTCTTCGAGGGTCAAGCCATTCCGTTTCCCAGTCCGTACCCCGCGGGTCCGGCCTGGGCAGCTAGCTCGCCAGCGATCAAACGTCTGCCGGGTTGGTCGACCGAAGAGTTTGTCAACATTCTGATGACTGGGAAGCGCTTCAACGGCAGACGACCAGTTTCTCCGATGCCGCCGTTCCGACTGTCTCGCGAAGATGCCGAGGCTGTCGCTGCGTACCTGAAATCTTTGTAGCTACACGGAGGGTGCCCATGACTGAAAGCCGTCGTTCTTGGATGACCGCTGAAGCGAGAGCGGCAGACCTACGTACCGTGCAGTCTCCGTCCCTTGGAGATGTATTCCGCAACGGCTTCTTGAATGGAAGCATGCTGCAGATGGCAGTGTGCAGCCCACCCCGTGAAACCGCGACCGAGAACGTTGAGCAGCCCTATGCAGCGGTCTATGTGACCCGCCTGGGAACGAAGGTGGCTAGTGGATCTATCCGCGCCAAGGCCGCCACAGTCGAGTGTTAACCGGACAAAGGCAGTAACACTGCTAGACGAGTCGCCGACGGTCGCGAGCGTCAGTCGTTACGTTTTTGGCTAAGGCGGCGGAAGTACTCCGCTACGGCTTCGCGATACTCTTCTGGAACCGGCTGTGACACGATCGCCCGAACGTCTCCACCCTGGTCGAGTTCAGCCTGACGGCGGGCTTGTAGCTCTAGCTGCTCCAAGAGAGTGATGAGCTTGCGATACTCTTGCTCCAGCAATTCTGGATTCCCTCGGAACAGTTCACTCGACAATCCGCGTGCAAACTGCCTGAGGTCGGTGAGATCTTCGTTCGAGATGCCGCTCCTGCGTAGTTCGTTCGTGAGTTGTGGAATCTGACGACCACCTTCGCGCAACGCCTGCTCCATGTCAGCACGCATCTCTGGCGAGGTCGGCATGCCGCCCTGCTGGGGGCTCCAACGATAGCCTAGACCGCCGTCCCGCGGACCACCGAAGCGCGAGCCACCCCCGCCGCCTTGGGCTAACTGTTGGCCTTGCTGCTGCCCCTGGCCCTGACCTTGTTGCCCCTGGCCTTGCTGTTGACCGGGCTGCTGCCCACTGCCCTGCTGGCCACTCTGCGCCTGCTGCTGGCCGCCTTGTTGCCCTTGGCCCGGCTGTTGCCCCGGTTGCTGACCCGGCTGTTGGCCGTTCTGACCTTGTTGGCCTGGCTGCTGCCCACCCTGTTGGCCTTGCTGCGCCCCTTCTCGTCCCTGCTGCTTGAGGCCCGCGGCTTGCTCAAGACGGCGACGCAGCCTCTCCATCTCGGCGAGGGCATTGCCAAGTCGCTCTTGCCCTGGAGTTCCACCGCCCTGCTGAGCCTGTAGTTGGGCTTCTCTTAGGCGCTCACTCAGTTGACGCAACGCTCGGGCGACGCCTTCCTCGCTGTTCGCTACGTAAGGCGCGGCCTGGCGGCGGATGTACTCGGCGGCGGTTTCGAGCCGGGTGCCAACATCCTCCTGCTGAAGCTCGCTCAGCGCCTCACGCAACTTCTGGGAAGCGCCTGGCTGCGTCTCACGCATGCGACGTGACGCACCTTGCATATCGGCTTCAATCGACCGTAAGGCTTCCGCCATCTGACTCTTCAGCTCCGAGAACTCTTGCTCCTGTGCGGGAGTGAGGCCACTCGGCAGTCTCGTGCGCTGACCCTCCGCCTGTTGCTGTCGCATCACTTCGAGCGCCTGTCGTAGAGCCTCCTCAAGATGGGGCTGCACCTCAGCCTGCTGCTCGACCAGGCGGTCCGCACGGTTGGACAGGTCGGCCAACGCGGACTGGTTCGCTTGCTGGCGTTGGGCCGTCAACTCCTTCAGTGCCTCTTGTAGCTGCTGCTGCGCACGCTGCGCTCCTTGCCGTGCCTGAGCCCCCGACTGCTGTTGGCCTGAGTTCTGCTGAGCGCCCTGCTGCATCGCCTGGGTCGCCTGCTCTAGTCGGCGAATCGTCTCCTGCAGTTGCTGATGTTGTTGCTGTTGCTGCTGTGATCCAGACTGGCCACCCTGACCGCCCTGAGACCCCTGTTGTTGCTGGCCACTCTGCGCTTGTTGCTGCTGGCTGCTGGATTGCTGCGACTGCTGACGGCGCTGGAGCTGCTCCATCTGACGCTTGAGTTCTTCCGCCTCGCGGCGCAACATCTCCTGTTGCCAACGCTCGGCGAACGTCGTCTCCTGCTGATTGCGCATCTTCTCGGCTAATTGCTCCTGCCGTTTAGCCAACTCTTCTAGCTTCTTGAAAGCGTCATCGACCTCACGCTCCAACTGTTGCTGGGAGGCCCCACCGCCGGTCTCGTACTGGTTCTTCTCGAGATCCATCTCGAGTTCAAACATTTCAGCGAGGTCGCGACCGGCGCCGCCACCTCCACCGCCGCCGCCCTGCTGCATCGAGATTTGGATGGCGGTGAAGATCGACTCAGCTCGCAGTAGGTACTGCAACGCCTGCTGCTCGGGCTGCACGGCGGCCTGCAGGTCTTGATCGCTAAGTTCTTCTGCCGCTGGCTCCATCGCTGCCGCGGCCTTCTCCAAGTTCTCTACAAATTCGCGAAACTTGGAGTTAGTGCCATCGAGTTGTCGCGCACGTGTCCGCTCGGCCATGGTCAACGCCTGTTCACGCAATGTGCGTTGCAACTCGGACAGCATCACCGTCGACTCGCGAATTTCTTGGCGGGATCGGCTGTCAGCAGACTCGCTTTCGCGAATCAGGTTCCACGTTGCTGAAATAATCTCCTTCTGACGACGGGAGGTTTCGTCGCGCTGTTGCTGCTGTCCACCGCCGCCACCGCCCCGTTGTTGCGACTGGGAGAATTGGCGGTCGAACGGCTGGATTTCGATGAAATAGATGTCAGTCTGGGACGTGTTGCGATTGTCTTTGGCCGAGACGTAGTAAGAAATGAGATCTCCAGGACGCAAACTCCGCTTGCCATCGGTGTTGCCCGGCTCGGGAAGTTCAGTGATTCCGCTCACCTGATCAAACGGACTTGGTGAAACGCGCAGATCCTCAAGATAGAAGGTGTGCGGAGCCGTCGCGGACTTCCTGCCAGCACCTGCGAGCTTCACCGTCGTGAACTCACTACCGTTGACGCTGTATGACAGTTCAAACGACCGAACTCCGAAATCGTCCGATACCTCAAAGGCAGCAGGTACCTCCTCGATACTCGTCGCCTTCCAATCACGCCCCGGTTTAGTTACCTTCACCTCGGGCTTCTGATTCTCCACCGTCGTGATGAAGAAGTCGTCGGTCAAGCGTACGTGCTCGCCATCGTAGATCGTCGCGAAGTGGTACTCGCCGTCTTCTTCGACCGTGATCTCACCTCGCAGAATCAGACCGTCGGCGCGCAGGGGGTTGTCCTGGTCGCCTACCGTCAGGACCCCGCCGGCAAGGGGCTTGTCGGTGGTTGCCTCGACGACCACGACGGTTCCAACCACCGCGCGGATGTCTCCACCCGGATCCTCGACGAATTCTTCTAAACCAGTCCAACTCGGGTATCGATAGGTCAGCTTGATGGTCTCGATATTAGGCAGGACGACCACATTCACTTCGTACGTGTCTGTCCGCACGCCACCCGTCTCGACGTAGTAGCGGAAAGGCTCATGGACTCCGGTGAACATGACCTCGAAACCGGGGTCCGACAACTGCGGTGACATCGGCGCGACTTCCCACTCCACGCCACTCTCGTACTGCGCATAGATCCGAACGTCGGTCGACTCGAAACCGATCAGCTGCGCTTTGATCGCCAAGGTCGCGCCCGAGCGGATTGTCGCGTCGCCCGGATCGACAATCACGTCATAGATGGGCTTGTCCTGCACGGCCACCCAGCCACCCCACAGTCGGGAGGCACCGTAGCCCCAGTAGCCGGGGCCAGCGGTTGCCAGCCAAAACAGGGTGCCCAGGCACAGCACTGCCATGGCGGTGTAGGACACGATACGACCCGTAGTGACGACATCCTCAACGGGCGCCGTTTCGGCGATCTCCATGGCGTCTTCCGCAAGCAGATCGAGAAACGGGTTTTTCGCCTGCCCCGATTCTTCTACCTTGCGTAAGTGGTCCAGGTAGGTCTCGACCCGTCCGCGGAACGCTTGGACGCTCTCTTCCGCCTCTCTACCGATGCCCTTACGTCGATGGCGCAGTACAGGCAACACGATGAGAGCGGCGATGGCGGCAGCGAGTCCGCCAAACAGCAGCGTTCGGGTGGAGATTACGCTTGCATCAGAAAATGCGAAGCGGTTAGCAACAAATACGAGAACGACGGTCAACAACAGCGCAACGAGCGAAACAAAGCCGAGGCCCCGCGATGCCAGATCGACCTTAAAGCGTCGTCCGAATCGGGCGAGGTATTTTTGTAGGCCGCTGGGGCTCGTCACGTTCGCTAGACCTCCCGTCTCACGTTCAGGTGCTGATTACCTATGACGGATTCTACCAGTACTACGACGACAAGTAGCAGCAGCAGAAACTTCCAAATTTGTAATGGCGGCGGCTTGATGGGCGATTGAGCACTGACGCCCGCCGTTTGCACGGCATCCAGGCTGCCGCGTCCGGTGGCCTGCCACAATTCGAGCGTGTCCGACTCCATCGGCCGGAAGTTCGATTCGCGAGGGTCCGGATTCACTGCAACCAGTTCCACGCCTCTCGTACTCCGTATTTCGTAGAATCCGACTTCGTCGAGAGTCACATCGGTTTCGCCAACAGACTCGGCCAACGACAGCACTCGGTCACCGGCAGGATCAAAGACCTGAACAGCTGCGCCCCCTTCTCGCCGATTGCTCAACGCCAGTACTGCGTGGACCGTGGCCTGGTGCGAGTCTTCCGCCGAGCCGGACAAATAGCGCACCAACTCAACCACAAACGGCACAAATACCGGCTGCACAGGCAGATCGTTCCAAATGTTGTCGAGAGACGAGGCAAACAGAATCACCGTGCCTTCACCCAGCGAACTCTCGACAAGCAATGGTGACCCGTCAGCCAAATTGACCGGTATCTCGTCTCCCTCGGCAGGAACAACTCGGGCATTTCTGAAGAACTTCACACCTCGGAATCGTTCGACGCGATTCAGCACCGCATGACTACGGTCCATCTGTCCGACGATCAAGAACTCTGATCCTGGACGATTCGACAGCGGTGCTGCCGTGATCCGGTTGCCGGTGACAGGTACCGAGCCACGGCTCGAAATCTGGGGTCCAGCGGCGATCAACAGTGCTCCGCCCTGCTCGATCCATTCGCTCAGTCGATTCTCGAATCCCGCTGACAGATTGGCGATGTCGGACAAGACGACCAGAGCGTAGTCATTGGGTTCCCGGCGCTCTGCGTCACCCGCCGAGACGACCTCAACTTGAAAGCGTGCCGACCGGGACGCCTCAACAGCAGCTTGGAAGTAAAGCGCGTCGCGTCGCCGACGATCAGTGGTAACAAACAGGATCGGCTCTGGCTCGGAATTATCGATCGCTACCAGACGGACATCGTCCGCAGGAAGTTCGTCAGCGGGAGAAATCTCGAACTCCGCACGGCTAAATCCAACCGGCGCCTCGAAGCCTTCAAACGTGAACGCAGCCCGGCCCATCGCGGGAACTTCTTGACTCTGGGAGCCCACGACGGCTCCGTCAATCTTAAAAGTCACGGTCTTGCGCGACGGCTCTGTCGAGAAGCCAGCGACGGTGATCTCCAGCCGGGGATTCTCAGCACCGAATGCCCGCACGTCGCCGCGCACGCTTTCGATCGCCCAGTTCGAATCATTCGGGCCAGCAACATTACGGACATCAAGCTGGGCGAAGGTCGGTAAGGCCAGTTCAGAGAACCGGCCCGGCATCGCCGAGTTCTGGAAGTCAGATATCAGATGCACTTCGACCGGCAAATCGCCTTCCGGGGCCAAGCTGCGCGCAGCCTCGACGACATCGCTATAGCTGTTACGACCCACACCGGGCGCAAGCCCCGCGATTGCGGCCCGCAACTCAAATGGGTCGCTAGATCGTTCCGTGACCACTGTAATGCCGGGTCCTATCGAAAGAATCTGTGCCTGGTCGCTCGAACTCAAACCGCTTACAATTGACTCCGCCTCAGCCGTCGCACGGTCCCAGCGGCCCTCCGCCGCCATCGACATGGAGGTATCGAGAACCACTAGATGCAGCGCGGGAATACTGCCCAGCGACGTGGTCGCGGAACGCTCCCAGATCGGCTTCGCGAACGCTAGGGCCGCTAAGACGATTAGCGCCAGGCGCAACGCTAGCAGCAGTAGGTACCGTAAGCGTCGCTCCAGCAAACGGCTCTCGGTCCTCTTCTCAAAAAACATCAACGAAGCGAATGGCAGACGGATCGGGTTGTCGCGCTGCAACAGGTGCAGCCACAGCGGAAGGCCCACCGCCAACGCGCCCAACAAGAACCAGGGAGAAAGTAGACTCATTGACGGCTCACCTTCTCCTCTGTCGGAACGTTAAATACTCACGCAGCGCTTCATCGAGTGGCTGGGAGGTGTTGAGCGGGATGTAGTCCGCGCCAGCCCCCTGGAACTCTGCCTTGAGCTCATCCATGTGGGCGCGCATCTTGGCCGGGTACACCGAGCGCGCAAACTCAGCGGATACCTCAAGCATCTCGCCGGTCTCCATATCTTCGAGTACGGTTGACTCACCGATGTCGGGCTCAATTTCCGCCGGGTCCAAGACATGGAAAAAGGCGACATCCTGACCTTGATAGACGAGTGGACGCATGCTCTCCATCACCTTTTTGGGATCGTAGTAAAAATCGGATATCACCACGACCAGCCCACGGTTGGTGACGTACTGCTGGAAATGATCGAACGGCAGCTCCAGATCAGTTCCGGTCGACGCCTCGGCACGGTCCAGCATATGGAGAATGCTCTGGAGATGGCCCGGACGATACGCGGGCGGCCTGGAGTCACGCACCTCCTCGTCAAACATCATCGCTCCGACCGCATCGTGCTGACGAGACGCGAGATAAGCCAAGGATGCCGCCAGCCACTTGCCATACTGCAGCTTGGAAACGTCTTTCGATTGGAACCCCATCGATGCGCTAGTGTCGAGCAAGATCACCAGATGGGTATTCGTCTCGCCGAGATAACGCTTGATGTAGGTCCGGTCGGTGCGCGAGTAGACGTTCCAGTCAATGAACCGAGGGTCGTCTCCCGGCACATAGGGACGGTACTCGGCAAATTCCAGACTGAACCCGAAAAATGGAGACTTATGCAGCCCCATGAGAACTCCGTCGACCACCGTCTTCGCCACAAGCTCGATGTTGCTTAACTTGAGGAGAACGTTGGGGTCGAGAAGATCAGCAATCGCCATTAGATCAATCTCATTCTGTCGGTGCCGGTCGCGATTCGATGGTCTGTCTAAGAATGTCGTCGACACTGATGCGATCGGACTCCGCGTGGAAGTTGGTCAGTACGCGGTGACGCAGGATCGGCAGAACCAGCGACTGTAAGTCCTCGTAGGTGACGTGGTAGCGATGATCCATTAGCGCCCTGGCCTTTGCTGCCATGGTGAGAAACATCGTCGCGCGAACGGACGCGCCGTACGTCACGTACTTTTTCACGATATCGGGCGCTAGTGGGTCCACTGGCCGGGTTGCACGTATGAGCTCGACCGCGTAGCGGGTGACGGCATCTGACACCGGGACCTGTCTAACGAGCTGTTGGAACTCTAAGATTTCCTCCCTTGACGTGCAAGCTTCAACCGCCGGCACGGCTGTGCCACCTGTGAAGCGATTGACAACGTCGATCTCGTAATCGGTAGAGAGGTAATCCAGCACGACGTTGAAGAGAAAACGATCAAGCTGCGCCTCAGGCAATGTGTACGTGCCCTCTAACTCGATCGGATTCTGGGTCGCCAAGACGAAGAACGGCGGCTCAAGTATGTGGGTCGTTCCGCGCACGGTCACACTTTTTTCCTGCATCGCCTCAAGCAAGGCGGCTTGCGTCTTTGGTGGAGTCCGGTTGACCTCGTCAGCCAATAGGACGTTCGTAAACAGCGGCCCTTTAACGAAAGTCCACTGTCGATGGCCTGACGGGTCCTCGTCGATAATGTCGGTGCCGGTCACATCGGTCGGCATCAGATCAGGCGTGAACTGAATGCGCTTGAAAGTGAGACCGAGCGCATCAGACAACGTCCGCACAAGCAAGGTCTTCGCCGTACCAGGCATGCCGGTGATCAAACAGTGACCGCCGACGAGCAACGTCAACAACAGATGCTCGACAACCTCCTCTTGCCCGACGATGACCTTACGGACCTCGGCGCGAATGAGGTCAATCTTCGATTGGAACCGCCCGATAACTTCACGGGTTTCATTGCTGTCCATGGCGGTTTCGGTTGTAACGCTCATAAATTAGAACTGCCTCTTTAACGCGCAATCTCAAGCAGCAAACGCTGCGCTGGTCTGTAGGTCGGAGCGATCTCTAGCGACATCAAAAGATTGCGCCGAGTTCGCTGAGAATCATCCATCTTATGATAGGTTTCGGCCAAGCGGAAGTATGCTGCCGCCTTGTCGTGCGGGTCCATGCCGAGTAGGACATTAAACTCTCGCAAAGCGGCCCTCGGTTGCTCGTCGGCAAGCAGCCAGTCGCCTAAGTCCGAATGCAATTGTTCGTCCGCGGGCCAGACGTAGAGCAGTTCGTCGAGGACAGTCATCGCCTCTTCGCGACGCCCAGCCTCTTCTAGCCATGCAGCCAGCTTCCTGAGTTGTTCGGGACTCCGACCACCCCTCTGAAAGTAGCCAAGCATTTCACCGATAGCGGCCGCGCGGTTTTCCTTTTTCTCGTAAACGGTCGCCAGTAGTGCGTACGGGTTGCCAGATCCGGTGTAGTCCGGGAAGAGCTCCCTCGCGCGCGTCGCTGGCTCGATCACGTCCTCCCACTTTTCTTCGCGGGCTACGGAAACGGCCTTCTTCATTGCTGACTTCCAATGGTCGAGGCCTTCCTTTTCAGCGAGAGGCCCCAGCAGCTCTTCGACGTAGGCCTGCAATCGCTCGTCGAATGCCTCCGGCTCGATTTCGAGCACTTCTCTGATGGCATCAGCCGTAAGCGTGTCTCGCCCAAAGGACTCGAGCAGGCCAACTAGCTTGTCCGGTCCCCATTGCCGATCGATCATCTGACAAATCAAGCCAGCCTGGAAGTACGAGACGACCACCTGGTCGTCATAGCTCGGTCGGACGAATCCCCTATCGAGGTCCGCGATCGGCAATAACTTCTGTTCGGTGAAAGCCTCGATGAAGGTCGGCGTGATTCGCTCGCCCCATGTAGGCCTTGCCTCCCACTCCTCGTACATCGAGATGCCTTCTGAATACCATCGAGGGACCAAATGATTGGTGGCCTCCAGGGTGAAGACATGTGCCATCTCATGCCACAGCGTCGTACCCCAATGGAACTGACCGGGCTCGCGGCTCGACGGGCTGTCCATTGCAACGAGATACCCGAAGGTGACACCAAGTAGACCGATGCCCGGCATGCCCATAGTACGTACCGCGAAGTCATCGTGGTCGGGGTAAAGCTCAACGTAGATCGGTTTCTCTGGCTTGAAGTTGTACTTCTCGGAGAACGCGGCCACACTCTCTTCGGCTAGCGCCATCACATAGGGGCGCATGACTTCCGCCTCGTCCTCATGGAGCCGAATGATGATCTCGGGCTTGTCGATTGATTCGCGAACAGCGTCCTCACCTTGCAGCAGTACAAGGTCCTTATTCGAAAACAGCTTGAACTTGTCGAAGCTATCGACAAGCCGTAGGGTGTTCACCGTTTTCGCCGAGAAGGGGTCGCCCTGAAAGGCGATCTCCAAGTGGCGGTATGCTTCTTCGTCGCGGTTCTCACGCAGTAGGTTCACCGCCAGGTCGGCGTGGGCTGTGTAAAGCTCGGGGTCAATTTCTACGGCCTTCTTATATAGGCTGATCGCCTCACGGTAGCGCCGCGTGACGATGTAGTAGTGCGCGACGGTTGAGTAGATCTGACCGTAGGTTGGATTGTAGGCCAACGCCTTTGCCGTCCACTCACTCTGATCTACCGGAATTTTTCGGATGAGATCAAGCGCAGCCCACAACGCGTAGGTTTCAAGCGGCGAGCGTTCGCTTGCCTGGACCTTCTCAAGGGCCAAGTCTAGATGCTCCTCGGCAATGGCGAGTTCACCGACTTCCAACGCCAGGCCTGCAATCAAGAGGTGGCCCAAGATCAAGTCGTCCCGGCCCTCCATGACCTTTTCCAGCGCGGCCTTCGACTTGGGGTCGAATCGCTTCCCCATCACAGTGGCGACGCCGAGTTGAGCCCCCGCGTGATTCTCGTCAATCTCTAGAGCTTCTTGGAACAGTGCGACCGCCTCGCCTTCGTTGTGGGTTTGCTCGAAGAGGTAACCCCAGCGCACGCGCACGTCAGGATTCGTTGGATCAGCTTGCAGCGCGGCGCGGAACAATTCGTTCGCCTGTTTGGCCTGACCCAGAGCCCACCAGATCTCTGCCTGGGTAAACGGATCGCTGTGCTCGTTCAGCAGCGCGGAGTAGCACTGACGACCGCGGACTCTGTCGCCCTTGTCGTAGAGTACATCGCACGGATACAAAGCGACCGGACGCGCGCCGCGGTCATCGCCGTACACACCAGCCCATCCGGGCGTGGCGGCAATCACAGCCAACCCTCCGACCAGCAGATAACGGATGCGCTTACTGATCAGGAGACTCCTCCTCAGCGGCGTCCTGGGCGGCTTCGATCTGAACATCCATCGTCGCTAGCTGGAGCAAAATCGTTTGCAACTCGTCGAAGTAAGCGTCCTCGTCCATCGAGTCTCTACGCAGTTTCAAGGCATCGATGGCCATCCGCAACTCTTCGCGGCGCTTAAAGATCGGGGCGAGACGTGGGTCTTGTGCCAACGCGGCGTTCTTGCCAAGCCGCGCCAATAAGAACGTCTCAGGGCCATCGCCCTCCATCCGTGCATGTTCAGTCGAGAGTCGCTGTGCCGACTCGTAGAACGTACTCACTTTGCTGACGGCGTAGTCGTAGGCCTCTTTGACCGTGATGCTCTCGTCCTTGTCGAGATCCGCCTCAGCGTCTTCAAACGCCGCCGTCCAATAGCGGCTGAAGACCGTCGCGTTTCTCTCACGCCCGTTCTTGGTGGCCGTGATGATGATGCGGCCATCGGCTTGGAGCGGCTCCAGCATCGCGCCACTGCAACTCGTCATGTTGACGACCAACTGCCGTCTCGCCACGAGGTTGTCGAGCAACTGGCCCAGTCGGGAGGCAGTGATGTCAGGGCCGGGGATATTGAACTTATAGTCAGTGCCATCGAACGAGCCGTGCCCAATCAAGTAGACAACGACAGCATCTTCTTCGGCAGCTTCGCCCACCAAGTCGACGAGACTGCTCTCAAGCGCCTCTCTCGTCGCCCCTGCCCCGTTGAGGAGAGCGACCTGCTCTTTGCCGACCGTGTCGCTCGCCGTTGCCGCCAAGTCCTCGGCTTCTTGCGCGAAGCGTTCCGCGTAGTCCCGCTCACCGCCGAGCCCGCCCACGACGACAAAATGGGTCTCCGCGACTGCAGGCATCGCCGCAACCGTGATAGTCAATAGCAGCTTTAAATAAGGCCCCATCGTCTTCTCAACATCCATTCGCCAGCCTTCAGCCCCAGCAGCAGCAGGAACAAGAAAGGCATATCCCACAGCTTCAATATCTCACGCGCCGTGATTCCAGCATCCGAGAAACGCACCTGCCCCGGCAGTCCGCTCAACTCGTCCAACGACCAGTAACGACCGCCGGTCTGCTCCGCCAGTCTGGTCAGCAACTCTCGGTTTTGAACCGGCTGAAAATCCTCGGCCACGCCATCTTCGCGTCTCACGTGCAACACAGCCGCACCCAGGGAGTCATCCCCGAGAAATGCCTGCGCCTCTATACGATACGCGCCCGTTTTCGTCGCCGTTACCTCGGCGAGGTAAATCCCTTCTTCCTCAGTGGACGGGTACATTTCCACCGTTGACACAGAGCCGTCGTCGGCGGTGACGCTAGCCGTGACAATCGCATTGTTGGCCGCGTCAAACTCTTTCGTGCGAACCTCGGCTCGCAGCTGCATCCGGGGGTCGTCGGCGTAGAGCGAACGATCACTACTAATCGTCACCGTTCCCGGAGAATCTGCCGACAGCGCCCGCAGTAGCTGTCGCCAGAAGGTGTGATGACGCTCGTCCTCATGGGGCAGGCCCATCTTCCAGCGCCAGGTTCCGCCCGTGGCTAGAATCATCGTCTTGCCGCGCCCGTAGTTCTGCCACACGAGCAGCGGAGCATCACGACCGGCGTAGCTTACGTTGAGCAGCGTCACTGCCGCGGGTTTCAATTCTCCTAGCTCCTGGTAATCGGCCAGGTCGGGCAGCTCACTCCACAGCTTCGTGTTCTCCTGGGCTTCACCAGCCAAGCGAGTGATCAGGGCTTCCCTGCCCTGCACCGTCAGACTCACTTTCGCCTTCTCGCGAAAAAAGGTGTTCGCCGACTCGACAGCCAATTCAACTGGCAGCGCCTCCGCTACCTGCGAAGCACCCCAGCCGCCGTCGGCCAAGCCGTTGCGACCGCCCAACATCAGCAGGGTGCCACCCCTCTTGCCGACGAAGTCGCGGATCATTCTCTGCTGTTCCGGCGTGAAGAACGCTGCCTCAAAACTACCAATGATCAAGCCGTCGTAAGCGAACAGTTCTTCGGCAGAGTCCGGGAATCCGTCGGCTAATTCCTCGGGAGTCTCAACGCCCTGACGATAGTATTTATTCGTGGAGGTCCGTAGCAGCGTGACCAGCCGCACCGAGGCGTCTTTCGTCATTGCCCGCCGAATAAACTTGTATTCCCAGCGTGGCTCACCCTCGACGTAGAGAACCTTCTTGCGCCCTCGCGGCACGTCCATCACGCGCCGCAGGTAATTGTTGCCCTGAATCTCCTCGTCCGGTAGGGGGTCAAGCGAAAAGCGCAGGTCGCGGATTCCCGGATCACCAGCGGGGAAATCGATCCACTCCGCCTGAACTTGCTCGCCGCGCCTCAGGGTGATCTCTTTAGCCGCCAAAATCGTCGTACCGTCTCGCACGGTCAACCGTGTCTCACCGCCCTCGCCAGCGTGTTGAATCGTGGCACGGGCCGTTACGCGTGATTTCGGCAGAGACCGTGCGGCCACATCGACATTGCTGAGTTCGATATCTCCAGGGATGACGGTGCGTCCTACGCCGACGGTGTGGATCGGCACCCGAGACGCCCGAATCTCGGCCATCAGCTCGCGACTGAAGCTGCCTGAGTTGTCAGACCCGTCGCTCACCACGATCACTGCGCCGAGTGGTGCCGCCGCCGACTCCCTCATCACGCTCGCAACCGCGTCTCCGATGTGTGTGGCATCGCCAGGGGCCGGTAGCGCCTCTAACGACTCCAGCCGGGACACGTCACCAGAGAAGCCGTAGAATCGAACGCTGAATCTCTCTCGAAGGCCCTCGATAACGCCGTCGTCGAGCGCGGTAACGGCCTGCTGCAGGCGAGATTGGTCGCCCTCGCCCAGTGCCATCGACCGAGAAAGATCGAGCAAAATCGAAACGACATTCTGCTCCGACTTCAGCGAGCGCACCGCCAGTCCGGGTTGCCAGACCATCAGCAGGGCCAGTGCCGCCATCGTGGACTGCAGGCCCCAAAGAATCCACTGCTTCGGCTCAGAGAGCCGCACATGACCGCGCTGCATATACCAGCGGATCCCCGCCGCGGCAGCCACGGCCGCAACCACGAGCAGCCACACGGGCAGACCACTCGCGAAGAGGAATTCACCCTTTCGATAGACGCTTGGCGGGTACTTAAAAAGAAACTCAAACACGCAACTACATCCGATTAATGCGTCATGGCATACATAACGTAGTTTATGCCGAAGCGATAGGCGAGAGAAGTCATCGACTCAGGATACCGGGGGTCGTCCGCATGCTCCCAGGCATCCCCGAGGTCCATGTTGTGGTTAATCGCCACCATGAGGCGGTCTTCGTCGTCGTAGATACCTCGCCAGTGTGGGGGATAACCGTCTTGACGCTCCCAGGTAACGCCAGAGCCCACGGTCCGGATTCCCGGTATCTGAATTTTCTGATCAATCTCGAAGACGATGTCCATCAACGCATCTGAATCAGGGATATCGACGATCGCACGATCTGGAAAGATTTGTCTCATCCCCTCCAGGAATGAGGACCATTCGTAACCGCCGTGGAAGTCATCGACCATCAAGAATCCGCCTCGCAGCAGGTACTCCCGGATGTTGGCGCCTTCTTCTTGGCTGAGACTCCACCTACCCACTTCTACGGCGTAGATCCAGGGATACTCAAAGACCTCGTCGTCACCCGGCTGCACGAAGCGGCCGCCCTCGGCTGCGTCGACGCCAGTCAGACGGCGCACGCCCTGCATGAAGTGGTAGTCCGCATGGGGGTAGTCAGTCATCCAAGAGCCACCACGTCGGCCATAGCCGCCATAGCCCGAATACGCCAGGCGCGTAAAGAAGAACTCAGCACGCACGCTCTCGTCCGCGAAACCCATTCCAGGCTGTTCATAGTTGTAGCGATACCACTGAGCCGCCAGCGGCACGCTGCTGACGACTAGCGCTAACAATGCGAGTACGGTCCAGCCGTTTCGTATACCTTTCAAGCCCCCTCCTGCAGTGGTATCGACGAGTGCGCTCAGCGTAACACACGGCCCTCGTAGCGCTATGCAAAACGCCTCGCATCAGGGCCATGACAGATATAATATGGGTTCTCTACCGTGTCCAAAACCACTATCGTTTCGATCCTTTTCCTGCTGTCGGTCCTGGGTGTCGTTGTTTACTCGACCCTCAACCTGCAAGATTTCAGCTGCGAGGTGTGTATCACGTTCCACGGACGCACCAACTGTGCTCGCGCCGCCGGTACCTCCATGGAAGAAGCTCAGCGGACCGCTACCGATACGGCCTGCGCCCCGATCACCGGCGGCATGTCAGAGACGATCGCCTGCTCAAACACGTTGCCGGATAGCGTGAACTGGTACTGATTCACTCGTCGCATCTGCGTTCGCACTCGCCCCCCGCTAGGACCACCATATTGACCTCGAACATCGAAATCCCTTTTCAGCGTTTCGTCCTCGACAACGGACTCACCCTCATCGTCCACGAAGACCGCAAGGCCCCGATCGTCTCGGTCAATGTCTGGTATCACGTCGGTTCGAAGAATGAACGCCCGGGAAAGACCGGATTCGCCCATCTGTTTGAACATCTGATGTTCAACGGGTCAGAGAACCATCCCGGCGACTACATCAAGGCGATGGAAGCCGTCGGAGCCACGAATCTCAACGGAACGACCAACAACGACCGCACCAACTACTTCCAGAACGTCCCGACGGCCACACTCGACTTCGCGCTTTGGATGGAGTCCGATCGCATGGGTCACTTGCTCGGTTCAATTGATCAGCCCAAACTCGATGAGCAACGCGGCGTAGTCAAGAATGAGAAAAAGCAGGGCCAGAACCAGCCCTACGCCATCGCTCACGACCTGCTGACCCAGCGGACCTACCCATACGGGCACCCATACTCCTGGACGGTCATCGGTGAGATGGAAGACATCGACGCCGCTTCGCTCGACGATGTCCACAGTTGGTTTGAGCGCTTTTATGGCGCTGCCAACGCCACTATCGTTGTCGCCGGAGACATCGATCCGGCAACCGCGCGAGACAAAGTCGAGAAGGCGTTTGGAGGCATCAACCCAGGACCGGTGGTATCCCGACTTCGTACAAGCGTCGCCCGACGCTTTGGCGAGGATCGCGAAACGGTCGAAGACCAGGTCCCCCAAGCGCGGCTCTACAAGACTTGGAACGTTCCGGGCTGGGGCACCCAAGAGTCAGTCGCGTTCGATCTCATCACCGACGTTCTCGCCGACGGTAAGAACTCTCGGCTCTACAAACGCCTTGTCTATGACGACCAGATCGCGACCAGCGTCGGTGCCTCCATCGGAGCTCGCGAGATCGCTGGCCAGTTGAGTATCGTAGCGGCGGCCCAGCCCGGCGGGGACCTCACCGCGGTTGAGTCCGCCATCGACCAAGAGTTCAAACGCTTTCTCAAGGACGGACCGACCGACGACGAACTCGACCGCATTCGGATCCAACACCGGGCGCATCTGGTGCGTGGACTTGAGCGCATCGGCGGCTTTGGCGGTAAGTCCGACATACTCGCCAAGGGTGAAGTGTTTGGCGAAGACCCGGAGCGCTACCAGCAACTTCATCGCTGGACTCAAGAGCTGACCGCGGAAGACCTTGTTGAGACCGCCCGCGAGTGGCTATCGGAGGGTGCCTACGTACTCGGCATACGTCCAGCGCCTGAGCGTCATTCGATAAGCACCAGTATCGATCGCACCAAGGCACCGAGCAGCGAAGGTAAGTCGAAACTGACTTTACCAGCATTCCAAAAGGCCACTCTTTCGAACGGACTGAATGTCACTTTGGCAGAACGTCATGAGATCCCGACCGTGGAGATGTCGCTGGTTCTGGACGCCGGGTTCGCTGCCGACCAGTTCACGCGCTCGGGCACCGCTACCATGACGATGTCGATGCTAGACGAAGGCACGCCTTCTCGGAGTTCGCTGGAGATCGACGACCAGCTTGATCGGCTCGGTGCCACCGTAGGAACTCATGCCAGCCTCGACACCTGCTACGTTTCGCTCTCCTCGCTGACCGACCAGCTCGACCCGTCGCTTGAGCTCTTCGCGGACGTCATCTGCAATCCGTCCTTCCCCGAAGGGGACTTCCAGCGCCTCAAGCGCCAGCGCCTCGCACGTATCGAGCAAGAAAAGATCGCACCTGCCAGCACCGCGTTCCGGCTGCTGCCGAGCCTGCTATTCGGTTCTGATCACGCCTATGGCTCGCCACTCACTGGCAGCGGCTTTCCAGACACCGTCGAGGCGATGACACGAGAGGACCTCGTGGCTTATCACTCAACCTGGTTTCAGCCGGGCCGTGCGACTCTCGCCGTGGTCGGAGACATCACGCTCGATAAACTGCTGCCGCTGCTTGAGCAGCGTTTGGCCGGTTGGACAGACACCGCCCCTCCGCCAGACAAGAACATCACCGAGGTATCTCCACCAGAACAGCGTGTCGTCTACCTCGTCGACAAACCGGGCGCAGAACAGAGCGTCGTCATCGGCGGCTTCCCCGCTCCGCCGACCAACAACCCGCACGAAGCCTCGATCGAGACGATGAATGCGATTCTCGGCGGCGACTTCGCTTCACGCATCAATCAAAACATCCGCGAAGAGAAGCACTGGTCTTACGGCGCACGGTCGATGTTCATCGACGCCAAGGGTCAACGTTCGTTCTTGCTCTATGCGCCGGTCCAAGGCGACAAGACAAAAGAGACGCTGCAAGAGCTGGACATGGAACTGCGTGGCGCGCTCGGTGAAAAGCCATTCACCGACGAAGAGCTGCAGCAAGCCAAGAACAACGCCACGCTGAGCCTTCCCGGCAGCTTTGAGACCAAGCGGGCCATTGCTGGCGCGATGCAAGAAATAATCGCCTACGATTTGCCCGAGGACCATTTTGAGACCTACGCCGACCGCATCAGTGCTCTTACGCTCGCCGACATGCACGCCGCCGCCCAGCGTGTTCTTGATCCGGATCGTGTGATCTGGATCGTCGTCGGCGACGCGGCAACGACCGAGGGTCCCCTATCCGAACTCGGATGGGGTCCCGTGCGCCGCATTGACGCGGAAGGCAAGCCGCTTTAAAAGTTGTGCGACTCCGCGAACCAGAGCTGTTCGTCGACCGCCTGTGAGATCCCCGCGAAGAGACCGTCGGCCCCGCTGCTGCTCGGTTGATAGCATGGAGCGTGCCGCTTCACCTCGGTTCGCCTCACAACTTTTCAACCGTCCGCGACCTGTTGCTGGAACACAAGTTCCTGGAGCAGTCCATCGTCGAGCGACTACAAGCAGGAGCCGGAGAACTCCAGGACGGCCTGGACGTGTTGGTCTCGCTATTTGCACGTGCCGAAGCGATCGATGTGGCAGTCGCCGCTACCCTGCTCGGCAAACAGAGCGTCGCCGCGCTCGTCGCCCTCGGGCTGGCCAAAGAGTCCCAGGGCAACCTCCAGGCGACGTGCCTTCTCTACCCCTTCGAAGACCTATGGATCGCTTCTGACTTCCCCGGCGGTTCTCGCGAAGACTTCGTCTTCCCTGCTCTCTCGCCCCAGAGCGACCAGTTCCACTCCATTCTTCCCGACACTCCCTGCGACGCCCTACTCGACATCGGCACGGGTGCCGGTGCTGCCGCGCTCGTCGCCGCCAAGGATTACGCCGAAACCGTCTGCGCTGGCGATATAAGCCAACGTTGCGTCCTATTCGCTGAGTTCAATCGCCGCCTCAACGACGTAACCAACACAGAAGTCCAGTCGAGCGATGTCTACGCGGCCTTCGAGGGGAAGACCTTCGACCGCATCATCTCTCATCCACCCTACATTCCCACCCTCGGTAAAGGTGAGAGCTACCGCCACGGCGGCCCTCACGGCGAAGACGTCTTGCGTCGCATCCTGGCCGGCCTACCGCAGCACCTGCGGCCCGGTGGGCGCGCCTATCTCAGCACCCTCGGCTGCGACCACGTCCACGAATCACTCGAACGCCGCGTCCTCGACATGATTGGCCCTCGGTCCGACGACTTCCGCCTACTGGTCGCCGAGTGGGAATCACTGCCAGCCGTGGAGTTTGTGATGCGGCTCGTCCAGGCAGGCGAACTCAGTTTCGACCAGGGCGCTAGCCAGGTCAGCAGCTTTCGCGATGGCGGCGTCACCCAACTCGTCCGCTGCGCCATCGTTGTCGCACGGGAAGCAGCCGCTGACGGCCCGCAACTCATGCGCCGTGTAATGGGACACGGCACCGGTGCCGCCGAACTAGACGCTGTATTCGACGCTCCCGCCGTCACTATCGACAATCTGATCGACCAGAAGCTCGTGCTCACCCGATGGTCAAACTTGGAGTCCAGTTCGGGAGTCAGCGAGGGCCGTTGGCGACCCCACACACGTGTCCTCGACTGCCAGCACCCGTTCAGCTTCAAAACAGACTGCCCTGAGTGGGCCGCGGACGCCCTGGCGCGGCTCGACGGAACCATTACGCTACGAGAAGCTATCGGGAACCCCTCGGTCGATCTCGACGAAGCAGAGATCTTCTTCGAGTGCCTTGGCGATGCAGGAGTGTTGACCAAGCCTGCCGACGGCTAGCTCTGCAGATAGCGGCGGAGTTCCTCTGGGCGCATGCAATGTGCTGCGGCGACATCTGCTGTTATCAGCTTCTGCTTCACTAGCTGAGCCAGTGACTCTTCCATCATCACCATGCCCTCTGCGCGCCCAAGACTGAGCTGCGAGCGCAGCATATGGTCTTCACCGCGGCGAATGAGATTGCTGACAGCGTTGTTGCCCATCAGCACTTCCACCGCCAAGTGGCGCCGCTTGCCATCGGCTGAGGGAATCAGCTGCTGTGCCACGACCGCGACTAGACCCAACGAGAGCTGCTGCCGAATCTGGTTTTGCTGATCCGACGGGAAACCGTCGACCACCCGACCGATCGCACGGATCGCATCGTTGGTATGCAACGTCGCCAACACGAGATGTCCCGTTTCAGCAGCGGTGATTGCCGCCGCCATCGTTTCCGAGTCACGAATCTCACCAACCAAGATCACGTCGGGGCTCTGACGCAAAATACTGCGCAGTGCGCTGGCAAACGTCTTCGCGTCACGGCCGATCTCGATCTGCTCAACGATCGATTTCTGATTGAGATGGCGGTATTCAATCGGGTCTTCAAGCGTCACGATGTGATGCGCGTGGCGCTGGTTGATCAATCCGATCAAGGCGGCCAGCGTGGTGGTCTTGCCCGACCCAGCCGAACCCGTAACCAAAATGAGGCCCTTCTTGCGGTCCGCCAAGGCTCCTAGAGCCTTGGGCAGCCCTAACGACTCCACCGTCGGCACTTCTTTCGGCAAGACTCGCAGGGCCACACCAAGCGTCCCGCGCTGGAAGTGTAGATTCGCCCGGAAGCGCCCAATTCCCTGACGCACGAACCCAAAATCGATAGTTAAGTTATCGTCTAACTCCTTCCGATAACCTTCAGTTAACAAAGGAGCTACCAACGCACGAATAGTTCCATCTTTCAGCACCGGCTCCGCCGCGGTTACCAGCCCACCTTGCAGTCGCAGCGTAACTCCCGAGCCATCGGTCATCAGAATGTCAGACGCTCCACGCTCGACCGAGTAGCGCAGCACCTCATCAAGCCCCTCGAAGGCTCCAGGCCCCGTGGACGACATCATCAGCGGATCCGACTGCTTCGCGCTCTGTGGCGCACCCGCCGTACTCACGTTCATCTCACGAACCAAATTCTCTAGCTGTGGATCAAACTTCGCCATACTTTCCTACTCACCCAGCATCCTCAGATACCGCCCAATCGCCTGCACCCCTTTGTGGAAGTTGGGGATATGGAACTTCTCGTTGGGGGCATGCAGATTATCGTCCGGCAAACCGAAACCGATCAGCACCGGAGATATTCCTGCATCGCCGAACAGTCCCACAACGGGTATCGAACCGCCGCAGCGGATATACACCGTGTCTTTCGCGAACGTCTCCTTCAACGCCTCGGCCGCCTTCACCACGAATGGGCTGTCGGTAGAAACCACTGCGGACGGAGAAGCGGCCAAGACGCGCGGCTCGACCACTGTTCCCTTCGGCGTCAACGATTTGACGTGGTCGCAAAAGGCTTTCGCAATCTTGTCGGCGTCCATCGTCGGCACCAGGCGCATGCTGACCTTCGCCAACGCCTTTGCCGGAATCACCGTTTTCGCGCCGTCACCGGTAAATCCACCTCGGATGCCATGCACATCAAGCGCTGGGCGCGCCCATATTCTCTCAAGAGGTCCGAAGCCCGATTCGCCCGTAAGCTCTGTGCAGCCAATTTCAGCCTCACGATACTCGTCCGCATCGAACGGTAGCTGTTTCCAAGCAGCAAGTTCGGCATCGGTCGGAGCCTGCACATCGTCATAGAAGCCCGGGATCAGGATCCGACCATCCTTGTCTTTGAGACCAGTGATGATCTCTGCCATCGCCTGCATTGGGTTTGGGGCGACGCCACCGTAGTTCCCCGAATGCAGGTCCGTTTTCGCGGCGGTGACATCAATCTCGCAGTAGATGATGCCGCGAACTCCGGTTGTAATCGTCGGCAGCCCGGGAGTGAACATCTCGGTGTCACAGATCAACGCCGCGTCAGCCTCAAGTTCGCTACCGTGCTCTGCTAGGTACTTGGCAATCATACCGCCGTCGGTCTCTTCTTCGCCCTCGATCAAAACCTTCACGTTGACCGGCAGTTTCCCATCAACGGCTAACAGACCCTCTACTGCCTTCAACAAGATCCACATCTGGCCTTTGTCGTCCACGGCACCGCGCGCGAACAGATCATCACCACGCACGGTGGGCTCAAACGGGGGTGATTTCCACTCGTCGATCGGATCTGGCGGTTGCACATCGTAGTGCCCATAGAGCACTACCGTTGGCTTGCCGGGTGAATCCATCTTTTCGGCGTAGATGATCGGGTTGCCATCGCCTTCGATCAGTTCGACCGAATCGAGCCCCATCCGCCGGAGGTCATCAACTAGGAAATCGGCCGCGCGACGCACGTCGGCCTGGTGCGCGGGCAGGGCGCTGATGCTAGGAATCCGCAAGAGCTCTTTGAGCCCGTCAATGAAGCGGTCGCCGTTTTCTTCGTAGTAGGTGATCAGTTTCGACATCTGGCCTCACCGTACACGATACCCGTGCAAATAGCCCAGCGTCGTCTCGACACAGACCTGACTCAAGACAAGAATTTGCCTCAGGGGACCCCTGGTAAATCGGTTCTTAGTGCTGCCAACAGGCTATCGATCAGGCTGCTGCAACCGATATGAGGCACAGGGAGTCCGATTGGCCCGAGCGAATAGAGACACGCGTACGAGCGTCCGGTTAGTGGTCTCCCAGGCGATGTTCAGGGCCGGCCTTGAGCTTTTAATCGATGCCGAGCGGGATCTGCGTATCCTCCCAAGTCGCAGCCGCCTCAATGCCGATATCACACTGGTCGATCTCGCGGATGTAGATGCCCTAGATACGATTCGCACCGCGCGTGGCCAAAGTCGCTTCATCGCCCTCAGCGAGCAGGCAGAGCCTGACGAACTCGATGCCGTTCTCAAAGCCGGGGCCCGTGGCGTCGTCGTCAAGACGGCCCATCCTGCTAGTCTGCTTCAGGCCATCCGCAGCGTCAGCCAAGGACAGAAATGGCTCGACCCCGAGTTACAGGAGATGCTTATGAGCGTCGACACACTGCTGCCGAGCCAGAGCCACCGTTGGGAAACCTTGACGAAACGAGAGCGCGAGGTCGCAACGCTCGTGCTCCGCGGATCGAGGTACAAAGACGTTGGAGCCACACTTTCGATCAGCGAACACACGGTCCGCAATCATCTTCGCAACATCTTCACCAAGCTACAGATCACGAGCCGCGTCGAATTGGCTCCCTACGCTGGCCAACTGCCCCTTCAAAGCGCCTAGCGGCCGGTGACTTCCGTCATGTGGGCACGTGCTAAGATTCGTTGTACTTGAGGGCAGCTGGTCGTGCCGAAATCTGATATTGAACGACCTCGAAGGCCCCTTTGTCCGCTCGGAATCCGCATGAGATTGGCCTTACTCGCAGCAGCTTGCTTGTCACTCGCCGCGCAGGTCTACGCTGGCGAGATCGCGACAGGCTCGATGTTGGGCCCACGCTACAAGTCCGACCGCTTCTACGTTCGCAAGACGTCTACGCGGTGGCAAGAGACCTACCGTGGCAGCCCCTACCACCGTCGCGCCCGCGGCAAGCTGATGGCCGTCGGCGTCTCGCAAGGTCTGTTTGAAGATGAGTGGCTGTCGGAGCACCCGTTCGACGCAGATGCAAATACAGACGCCCTGATCGCAGCCCTCGACCTCTATAAGAGCTACGGCATTCTGGCAATTGGTGTCAGCCTCCAAGGTGCCGACCCTGGCTACGAGGCAGAGCGCAATGGCATCGTCCGTCGCAGCGGTGCGATTTACGGCCAAAAAGAAGGCTCGCTGGTGAGTGCGTTTGAATCCGACGGCTCACTCAAGCCCGCTTGGACCGCCCGCCTCGACAAGCTTCTTCGAGCGGCTGACGCCCGCGACATGTTCGTCAAGCTGACCTACTTCCACGCCGCCCAGGATGAAGTTTTTGATGGTCCCAAAGAGATCATCGCGGGAGCGCGGAACATCACGCGGTGGCTCGCCGACGGCGACCACCGCAACGTCATCATCGACATTGCCACTGGGTGGGACGTCCGAGGAGAGTGGGACCACGACGACTTCATATCAAGGAATATCGCCAGCCTGGTGTCCGAGATACGCGAACAGTTCAATGGGGCTTCGTTCAGCTTACCCATCGGCGCGTCCAGTGGACCGTCGATGCTCTACCCGGTGTCGCTGGCCCAGGTCTGCGACGTAGTGCTACTCGACAGCAGTGGACTAACGTCCGACATCGTGGCTCGGAAACTCGCCCAGATGTCCGACTATGACCGGCCCTTGTGGGTCGCGGCCATTTCCGGTGAGGGAATGCAGCCGTCGTCATCCTCGCTACAGAAAGGGGCTGGTTGGACGCATAACCCCCAACGGCTCACCCAGCAGTTCCCATTCTTTTACGCTCCGGCCAGTGAGCAACCGGGGGCAGAGGACCTCGACGCACTCCTGCGCCACGTCGCCGCGTTGGTACTTAAGAAGCCACCAGCAGACAGCCCTGCGGACTAAAGCGAGCCACTAATGCGGCCTGGCATGGCCCAAGCGTTCAAGTTCCTCGTCCGCCTTGGCCGCCATTTCTTCCGCGGTATGGTGTGAGATCAGACCATCGCGTAGCGCTCGCTGGATCGCTGTCTTTTCGGCACCGATAAGCCGCGTGCGAGCGACGCGCTCTTCGTCGTCGACCCAGGTCTCATCCTTGGCGTGGAGTTGCTCCACCCGCTCGTCCACGGCGGCCTGGTCTGTGTCCAGCTCAGCCCTCAAACGTGCGTAGACAGGGGCGGAGACGACGTGGTCGGTCTTCAATCCATCGAGTTCCCCAGACGCTGCCGCCAGGGCCATCTGCCGCACTCGTGTGCGATCGTACTCGTCTTCATCGCCCATCTTGACGCCCAGCCAGCCCATCATGGGTGTGACCGTCAAACCTTGCACAACGATCGAGAACGCCACCACGCCAAACGTCATCGCCAAGATCAGGTCGCGCTCGGGGAAAGTCGCATCGAGGCTCAGAGCCAATGCCAACGAGACGCCGCCGTGGATACCGCCCCAGAACATCACGTGACGCCATTTCACGGGGATCCGTTCACCGATCAAGCCAGCCAGCGGTGCCAGAGGGTACACGCCCAGCGCACGGCCCGCGAGTACGGCTCCTATCGCCCATAGGATCGGCTGCCAGTACTCCATCAAACTCAGTACATGGACTTCGATCCCGATTAGCAAGAACACCAGTGAATTGATGACGAACCCGACGTACTCCCAGAACGACCAGACGGCCACCTTCGTCCGCGAACTCATGCCGACTTCCGCACCGAAGTTTCCGATCATCAACCCTGCGGCCACCACCGCGATCACACCGGATAAATGGAAGTGCTCGGCGATCAGAAACGATCCGTAGGCAAGAATTGTCGTGAGTGTGATCTCTACCTGGGCGTCGTCCACCTGCTGCGTCACGCGGCTCACCACGTACCCCAAACCCAAACCGATCGCGGCTCCGCCGAGCGCAACCTTCAGGAACAGCCCCACACCGCTAACCGCATCCAGTTGGCCGGTCGCCACGCTGGCTAAAAGAATCTGAAACAGCACTACCGCCGTCCCGTCATTGAACAGACTCTCGCCCTCCACTATGACCGCGAGTCGCTTATCCACACCCAGCCGCTTGAACAGCGCCAGTACCGATATCGGGTCTGTCGCGGAAATCAGAGCCCCAAAGACTAGCGCGGCCATCAGTGGAACACCGACGACCCAGTGGACCAGGTAGCCGGTGGCAACCGCTGCGATTACGACTCCCGCGATCGCCACCACCAAGATCGGCCCCAAGTCTTTGAGCAAGTGCCGAACATTGATGTTGATGCCCGCCTCGAACAAGAGCCCCGGCAAAAAGACCATGAAGATGATCTCCGGTGACAGCCAACGGTCATCCCCGCCGGTCTCGCCTAACAACTCGATGATTGGCAGGTGAAAGAGATCGATCGCGACACCCGCGAAAACGAGCGCAATCGTGTAGGGAATACGCAACCGCCGAGCCGCCATCGCCACCAACGAGGCAGCAATCAGCAGCAGCAGAAGCAACTCGACGATCTGTGTAAGATTACCGGGCATGGAGGTGTTAGCTCGCCAAATCGACTACCAGCTTACCGTCGTTACGCCCGTATGTCGTAACAGGTGACTCGATCCTGGTCTCGCAAGAACATCCGGCCCTCGGAGATTGCTGGCAACGCCCAGGTTGGCTCGTCTTGTTTGCCAAAACGGAATCTTGAGATCTCGGTGTAACTATTTGGCGTGGCCTCCACAAGCGCCGCATCACCGTCCTCGGATTGCAGGTACAAGAGACCCTCTGCGGCAATCACCTGCCCTTTTCCAACGCTGCGGTCCCGCCACTCAACCGCCCCGGTCTCAAAATCCATGCAGGTGAGAATACGACTGGAATAGCCGTAAAGCTTCCCATCGATCAAGACAGGCGTGGAATAGTGATTTCTCATCGCACGATTGAAGTAGATTTCTTTTGCCTCGACGCCGTCCGTACCGCTCGGCGAAATCTCAAGCAGCGCACAGCCCATGCCGTAGTCGCTTGAAAGAAATACCTTGTTCCCGCTGACGATCGGCGTAGCCACGTTGGCCGTACCGTTCGACACCTTCTCATAGCGCCAGAGCAGTTCACCATTCGCCGCCCGCAGCCCGATTCCAGCGGACGCAGTCAGCAAAACGTACTGGTGAATGCCACCGATCTCACCCGCAACCGCGGACGAGTAACCCGCACGATCCCTTTGCGACTGCCAGATCACACCGCCGTCCAACTTGTTGAGAGCCACGACGCCCGCATTCCTACCGCCAGGACTGACGATCACGCGGTCCCCATCGATCAACGGAGATTCACTTATGCCCCAGGGGGCGTTGCGACCGCGGAATCGATCCAGCAAATCGATCTGCCAAACGACGTTTCCAGTCGCCGTCTCGGCGCAAACAAGATTGCCCCGACCGGAAATCGCATAAACGCGGTCGCCATCGACAGTTGGCGTCCCGCGCGGCCCGTCGCCTCTTCCGTCCATGTATGAGCGACCGTTTTCGATCTCCCATAACTTGGTCCCGTCCTCAGAATCTAATGCGATCAGGAACTGAAGCTTGCCACGCTGGCCCTGCGTAAACAGCTTGCCGCCATCCACCGCCATCGACGAATAGCCAGCGCCGAACCCGTTCCCGGTCCACGCGACGGGCGGGCCGCCAGCAGGCCATCGCTTCAGTAGACCTGTGTCGGTAGACCGACCGTCGCGACCTGGACCACGCCATTGCGGCCATGTGCCAGCATCAAGAACTGGAGCAAGAGCGAAGAGCGGAAGGGGTCTAAGGAAGGACCTTCGGTTCATCAGGGTCAGTATATCCAAACCTTTTTGACCCGAACGCTACAAAGGTCTGCTCAACTCGCGAGCCCTCTGGGCAACTTCGCGAGCGTCCGCTGCAACGCTTCGGGCCTCTCTGCCACGTTCGATCGCAGCCCGACCGACCCGCAATCCCTCGTCCGCCTCGTCAGCGAGTTTTCTTCTCAGTTCCCCGCCCCTCATCGGCGCAAAAACAAGCCCCACTGCCGCACCGCAAACGATGCCCACTAAAAAGAAACCAAGGTCCGTATCGCGCATCGCCTACTCACTGAACGCGGCGTCAAAGGCACGTCCAGACGGCTTGAAGTCCACCTTCTTCACAAACTCGCATGCTTCTTTCGCGCCAGCCTCGCGATCCATCCCGACGTCTTCCCACTCAATCGAGAGTGGCCCGTCGTAGTTCAGTTGGTTGAGCGCCCGAACAATCTCTTCAAAATCGACTCCACCATGTCCTAGTGAACGGAAGTCCCAACCGCGCCCCGGGTGCCCAAAGTTCAGATGGGAAGCCAAGATGCCGCTCTTACCGTCCAGCTGACGCGCCGCGTCCTTCATGTGAACGTGATAGATGCGATCTGGGAACTCTCTCAAGAAAGCAACTGGGTCCACAAACTGCCAATGCAAGTGACTCGGGTCAAAGTTAAACCCAAACGCCTCGCGGTTGTCGATCGCGTCCAGCGCTCTTTTGGCGGTATAGATGTCGAACGCGATCTCCGTCGGGTGAACCTCTAGCCCAAAACGAACGCCACATTCGTCGTAAACGTCCAAGATTGGATTCCACATCTCCGCGAAGTACGCGAAGCCCTCGTCGATCTGCTCATCGCTCACGGGCGGAAAGCTATAGAGCATGTGCCAGATTGATGACCCGGTAAAACCGTTCGCCACCTTCAAACCCAAGTTCTTAGCCGCCCGCGCGGTGTTCTTGACCGCCTCGACAGCCCACTCGCGCTTTTTTTCCGCATCACCGGCGCAATCCGCTGGTGCAAATCCGTCCGAACGGGCGTCGGTGTTTGGATCACAAACAAGCTGACCCGCCAGATGGTTCGAGATGGCAAACAACTCCAGGTTGTGCTTCTTTAGGATCTCCTTCTGCCGAGCGCAGTAGTCCAGATCGTCCGCGGCGCGCGTGACGTCCATATGGTCGCCCCAACAGGCCAGTTCCAAGCCGTCATAGCCCCAGCCAGCGGCCTTCTCGGCCAACGTCTCCAGTGGCAGGTCTGCCCACTGCCCGGTGAATAGTGTTACGGGTCGACTCATGTTGCTTTTGTCTCCTCTGCCGCGGTTCTGGCACTGCCCGCAGGCGACGAAATGAGGGTACCAGATAGTACACTTCGCCTCGGCAGGACACTTTCCAGGTCCAGATCGAGCAAGCTGCGACGAGATCTCTTCTTGACGTGGCTTTCCAAGAAACAGAACAATGACTTGCAGGACGTGGTTTCCGTCGTCTCTCCCCCCGCCCGAGACGGTGACACCCGATATCGATGTCCTTGCTAGATCCAGATCAGGCTGACCGCAGTTCCGCTGCCGGTCTATTCGTTGCAGCCATTGTTGTTGCGGGCGGCTATGCCGTCTTCAGCATGCTGCCTAGCGCCGGTGTTCCCTCCTGGTCGGCCATATCCGTTCTGCTGCTCGTCGCCTGTATGGCGACACGGCTGCGGCTCCAGATGCCAGCCGTCGAAGGCATTTTTTCCCTGGCCTTCATCTTTAGCTTTGCCGCGATACCCGCTCTGCCAGCCTTCTGGGCCTTTGCAGTCATCGCCGTCGTCGAGATTTTCGAATACCTCCTCGCTGACGACCGCCGCAAACAGTCAGCTGGTCGCCTCTTGGTGGAAATCCTGTTCCGCGTCTCCGTCATCGCGCTCTGCGTGCCCGTCGCGGCGACTGTCTTGATCACCCTCGACGAAGGTGATGGCCTCACATGGTCACTGGGACTCGGCCTTGCAGCAGTAAGCTACTTCCTGCTGCAGACTAGCCTCCGTTCGATCCGAATTGGCTTGGAGCAGCGGCGGAGCCCTTGGCAGGCTTGGCGCAATCGTTTCTTCTGGACCAGCCCGATTTACCTGCTTGCGCCCTTTGGCGTTGTGGTTACTGGGCTGTTGCTCGAACCGAAAAGTTTCTGGGACAGCTTGCTGGCAATCGCGATCATCGGCGGTGCCTACCTCTATCTGCGCAGTTACTTCCCGCAACTACACGACCGTGAAGACCACGCCCAGAGCCTGGCAGACATCCGTCAGCGTGCCCTTGAGACGCTTGCCATCGCCATTGAGGCCAAGGACGGCAGCACCGCCGGCCACTTGCGACGCGTCAAGATGCTCGCCACTCAACTCGGTCGTAAGAAAGGCTGCTCGCCAGAAGAGATCCGCACCCTACAACTCGCCGCCGTCCTGCACGATGTCGGCAAGGTTGGCGTTCCCGACTACATCCTGCAGAAGCCCAGTCGCCTCGACGACCGCGAGTTCCAAGTCATCGCCACGCACGCCGCCATCGGCGCGGACATCGTCTCTGCCATGGATTTTCCCGAACCTGTCGACCAGGTCGTCCTCGCCCACCATGAGCACTGGGACGGCTCCGGATATCCCCGTGGGCTGGTGGCGGATGCTATTCCACCGCTCGCGCGTATTTTGACTGTCGTCGATTGCTTTGACGCACTTGTGAGTGACCGCCCGTACCGCAAGGCGCTCCCGATGGAGCAGGCCGTCGAACTGATGCAGCGCCAGAGCGGCACCATATTCGACCCTGAAGTCCTCGATCTCTTCCTCCACGAGTTGCCGTCGTACATGGACGATCTCGCTGTCGAATTCGCTAAAGATCGAGAGGACGCCCTCGCCGCCGCAAGCCGTACGTCCAACGTTAAACAGACCTGGATCCACGACGAGGTCGACATCGTCGCCTCCGCACGCGTTAAGGCTCTGCAGAAGCTTAGCCGCCGCCCCTATCATCTCGCTGCCTTCTATGAGGTACTCAGCGTTCTCGGTGCCGATCTGCACTTCGAGCGGACTTTTCAAGAAGCCCTCCGCATCATTGCCCAACAGTGCGGAGCTCGAACCGCGGCGCTCTTCGTCCACAGCGACAAGAAGCAGAAGTTCCTCCTTCAAGCCTCATCCGGCCTGCCGGCCCATTGCACTGGACGTCTCTGGCTGGGCGCTGACCTGGGCGTCATCGGCACCGCGGTAGAGACCCAAGCAGCAGCGCTCGCCGACGAGCCACCAGCTGGCGACGGCGATGCCCCTCACTACTTCGAGTTCGCACGCTGCAGCCTAGCCGTTCCGCTTCTGGTGCAGAGCCGTCTTGTCGGCATGCTGCTCGTCTGCGCGGAGCGACCCGCTGCCTTCGACCCAGACCAGAGCTTGTTCCTCTCGCTGCTGGCTGACAAGCTGTCGTCGACGCTCGTCGCATCGCAACAGCTCCGCAAGATTCACATCGAAGCCAACACTGATACCGTCACGTCCCTGCCGAATGCACGGGCATCGTTCCTCCGGCTAGAGCAAGAACTCAATCGCGCACGCCGTCAGGATCAAACCGTCGGAGTGCTGTTTATGGATCTCAACGGCCTCAAGCCGGTGAACGACTCCTACGGACACGCCGCGGGTGACCGCCTACTCTCCGCAACGGCTGCACGACTCCGGCAGTCGCTACGGAGCTATGACTTCGTCGGTCGAATCGGGGGTGATGAGTTCCTAGCAATTCTGCCTGGCATTAAGACCGAGGACATGGAAGCGTCCGTCGAGAACATGAAGAAGATGCTCTCGGAGTCCCCTGTAGAGCTCGGCGTCGGCATCCAAGTCCGCCCGATGATCAGTGTTGGCGCGGCGCTCTTCCCCGAAGACGCTGCCGATCCAGACGAACTAATCTACTTGAGCGATCAGCGCATGTATGAAGACAAAGAGCGCGCCCGCCGACGCCCGGTCGACCCGAGCCTGACAACAACCCACAACGCCGCCACAGCCGCTACCGACTAGCCTGCCGAATTGACGCCAGCCCCGACTGAACAGAGCCGCGACCGTCAGGGAGTCGATCCGCCTCGCCCTCCAATCGAAGCAAGTATTCACTTGGATGCATGTCGCCAGCCGCCTACCTGATTACACACAAGCGCTCGCAAAGGCAGAGCCAGTAGCAGGCCTGGGTAGAGCGCATTGTACTGGCGCGGGCTATGACCGCCGAGCCCTCCGCAGAGAGAAGGGTGGAGAGAACTCCACGCATGGCAAGTTTGCAGCTACGATTAATTCGGGGCGCGCCAGATAAAGTAGAAACTGGCCAGACTCGCACTCAGACCTATTCCTCTGCGCAGATGACCAAGTTACAACTCGATATCCTAGTCGACGGTGACAAGAAGCAAATCGGTATTTGCCTACCCGACGACGAGCGGCAGGTTCTCGAACGATACGTCGCGTTCTGTGGCTGTTTAAAATGTACGATCTTGTCCGGTGGAGTCATCGAGCCCATATCCATGGACATGCATGAGAGGCAAGGTATCGTGCTCTCTGCCAATGCCCCCGATAGGAAGGACATTGCCCACGCACTGCATGAACTAAGACCACTCGTTCTACAGGGTGAATCCACCTACTTCGCGACAGTGAAGAAGATAGTCTCACGCCGAGTAGAGCACACTGCACTGAGGAAGTATCTGAAATTTCTTCAGCGCTACTACGATTTTCGACCGGCTGAGACTGACCCGGTCCCTCCACAGGCAGGATTTTCGTTCGGCAATGCGGGCGATGTGTTCGATACCTCTGAACGACCGGTCTGATAGGTAACACTCTAAACCGGACGGATGGGTAACAGTATAGGCGGTGGTCAGTGGCCCCCGCGGGGGCCACTGACTGCCGAGCCGAGCGGCCACAGTACGCGGTTGGCGGCGTCGAACAAGGCGAGTTCCACCGGACCGAACCAGATCTGCCAAATGGCTTCGTCCACTTCGACTAGCCCGACCAACTCGCGAGCCAACGCTTCACTCAGGAAGTACTTCTCGCCGAGGAACTTGATGCGTCCGTCGTGGCGCACTCGTCGGCGCTCCCAGTGCCCCGGGTAATCCAGATCAGCAAGCTCGCTGGGATAGGCGCGTGTTGCTGGTGCATAGAACGCCGCCGGGGGCCGCTGTCTCAACGCTTCATGCGGACGTTCTTGGTTGTATTCATGACGAAAGAGGTCGAAGCGGCGCTGCTGTCGGCGACGATCGCCAGCCGGAGGTCTCACTGTCTCGGCTTTGAGCGTGCGGTGTAGCCGCTCGTGGCGACCGTTCTGCTGCGGCTTGCCCGGCTCGATGCGCTCCACCGCAATGCCCAGCTTCAGCCACCAGACGTTCAACCGGCTCAAGCGTCCGGTGCCGATGGAGGCGAACGGCGAACCGTTGTCTGAGCGTATCCTTCGTGGCAGCCCGCGCTCCAGAAACAACCGCTCCAAGCCTCGGCGGGCCTCGGCGTAGGATGTGCCCACGTGTGCGGTGCAGTTGAGCAGGAAACGACTATATCCGTCGACGACCGTTAGCGGATAACACAGCACGCCGTCGCCGGTGCGAAACTGCCCCTTGTAGTCGATCGTCCAGAGGTCGTTGGGCGCTTCGGGTTCGCGCAACGGACTGGGTGCCGCTTCGGCCAGTCGCCGCATCCGCTTGCGCCCGCGAACGAGTCCGGCTCGCTTCAGCGCGTCGCCGATCGTCGACGCCGCTGGCCAGCTTGTCTGTGACTCTTTCGACTCCAGCCAGGCCCTGAGCTTCTTCGGCCCCCAACTCGGATGCTGCCGACGCGCTTCTATCACTCGTCGCTCGACCGACTCGGGTATCCGACCGGGCTGACGGTGTGCCGCGTGCGGGCGGTCTTCCAGCTCTGGCCAACCGCCTTGACGGAAGCGTTCTAACCACTTGTATCCGGTCCTGCGGCTGATCCCGTAGAGTCGACACAGCGCCGCCACGTTCGTCGCCGCCCCCGCTCGCAGCCAGTCTTCAATGAATCTCTTGCGTTCTTCCATCGGATAGGTCTCCTTCCATGGCATCTCGCCATGGTGTTACCTATCCGCCCGGTCTAACCTGTTACCCTTCCGCCCGGTCTGTACACCTCCACCGAGGCGGGCCTAAAGAAGTATCTGTACGCTTTTGAGTACCACAAGGATGAACAAAAAGAAGCCGACGTCCGGCAGGCGGTCGGCGAACCGAACATGGAGATACTTCAACAGGGCATTCTTTTTGCCTTGATGCAGCGCGTGGGCGTAATCGTTGAGCTATGCTCCCTCTGCGATGCGATTACTACAAGAGGCCGTGCATTTCGCTCGAACTATGGCTGGAGGCCCCAACTGTTCGCCCGGCAACCGCCTCTTTAGCCGATCCCCTAACTTAGCGAGCCGAGGATCTCAGCCACCGTGCGTACCGTGGCGACCGTGATGCTGTAGCCGTAGCGCCGCGCGGGATCTTCATCACGGGTCAGCGCATAGCCACCCTCGCCAAAGAACCTGTCCAGAGCGGCAACCAAGCCATCTTTCAATTCGGCCTCGGTGGCATCATCGTTCGGAAACCCCAGGCGATCGTTAATCGCCACGCTCCAGGCGCCGCCCTGAAGCTTCAGATCCGTAGGCCACTCGTTTTCGCTCGTCAGTCGCACAGCGAGCGTCAAGTGCCGTTTCATCGCTTCGATGAATCGCTCTTCGATCGAACCGACCAGCCCAGCGCGATTCTGCAGTAGCAGCCCCGGTCCCGGCTCATTCGTATCGAGTGAAAAATGCTCTCGCTTGCCAGCCATCATGACCCTCGGGCCACGGGGCATGTGGGCGTAGTCAGCCAGGTCTACCCAGTCAGAAGGAGCATCGTCTTCCTGCCGCCAGCGGTCGAATACCGTCAGGATCGGGTCGACCGAGTAGCCCTCGGACGCGTCGATAAAGACCTTCCAGTCGATTCTTTGCAGATCGTTCGCCATGAATTCCAACCGCCCTTACGCTTGCGTGTAGACGCCCTGAGCCGCCTCGATAAACAGCGTCGCCTCTTCCACCCTCGAACGGGCGTGTGACGACGCATCGTCCGCGCTCTCTTCCGTCGAACGGAAGAAGTTGTCCGCAAACGGCTTCCAAAATAGATCCGTGTCGTAGAACAGCTTGCGGAACTCCGCAGCCGTGTCGTACTTGTCCGAGATCAACAGCCCCTTCGTGAATAACAGTGCATCGGCAGCCTTCATCTGCGCCTGCAGCGCCTTCTGCGCGGCCTCATCCGAACGACCTTCGTCTAGCGCGATCGTCGCCTCGAAGTTCAAACGATCCGCGTCATTCAACATGAACTCCGCCTGATCGACCACCTCGCCCGCACACTCACCCACTCCGACGCTTTTGTGATAAACCCACGTCTGCCGGTTGTCCCGGTAGAAATCGTCGTTCTCTTCCATCGTCGGCAGCTCGGCCAAGTCCGCGATCTCTTCTTTCAGGCGAACCTTACCGACACGCTCAATCACATCAGCAAACTTTTCGGTGCCCTGCTTCTCGCGATCGTAGAACTCCACCAAACGGCGAATCGTCTGTGGCACGCGCTTTGCAGGCACTTTGCCGATCGACAACCCGAAGCGGTCCGCGTTGCCCTTCGTTGAGCCCCCCGGAACCACTTGGAAGACCGGAGCAGCGTTCTTTCCCTTGCGCTGAATAGAACCAAAGAATCCCAAGTCAGCCGTGTGATGCTGTGCGCAGGAGTTGAAGCATCCCGAGATCTTGACGTTCAAGTCATCCCGATCGCCCAGGTCGCTCATTCCATTCGTAAACTCGTCTTGCAACACCGCCGCCAGGCCGCGTGAAGACGAAATGCCTAGTTTGCAGGAATCCGTCCCTGGGCATGCCGTGACGTCTTGCAGTGTCCCCGCTCCCGCATCCGCGATCTTCAAGCGCTTGAGGTCTTCGTAGACCGCTGGCAGATCCTCGTTCGAGACCCAACGCAGCAGGATGTTCTGCGGTACGGTCACCCGCACCGTATCACCGATGTACTTGCGGCAAGCCTTCGCCAAACCCTTCATCTGATCGGAGCTAATATCGCCTAGCGGCAAGAAGACCTCGACCATCGAGTAGCCTTCTTGCTTCTGCGGGCGCACATTGAGATTCAGCCAGCGCCGATACTCGTCAGACGCGTCCGCCGGAGTCGCCATCGCCGACGGTCCCTTCAGCGGCTCATCCGCCCACTGTTTCAATGCACCGCTCAGCTGCTCTTCCCACTTTGGGTCGAGCGGCAACTTCGCCAACTCTTCCTCGACGCGTTTCTTAAACTCGTCCAAGCCGATCTTGCCGATCAAGAATTTCATCCGCGCCTTCGCACGGTTCGTCTTCTCACCGTCGCGGCCAAATACGCGCGCAATCGCCTGCACCAGCGGAAGCATCTTGTGAGCCGGAATAAACTCGCTGTAGAGCCAGGCCTGTTGCGGTAATGCTCCCAGGCCGCCCCCAACGTACACCTTGAACCCCTCGGTCGGCTTGCCGTCGATCTCTTTGATCGCGGATATCGCGCCCATGTCGTGCATGCGTGCCAACCCGCAAGCCTTGTCTTCGCAACCCGAGTACGAAATCTTGAATTTCCGTCCAAAGTTCTGCGCATCCGGGTGACGCAGCATGAAGTAGGCCATCGCCTTCGCATGCGGCGCGGCGTTGAACAACTCTTCGGTGCAAACACCAGCCTCGGGACAGCAGGTCACATTGCGGATCGTGTTGCCGCAAGCTTCTTTCGTAGTGATACCCGTCTCCGCCAGACGGCGGAACATGTTCGGGCAATCATTGATGTCGATAAAGTGGCACTGGAAGTCCTGACGCGTTGTCACGTGCAGCACGCCAACCGCGTACTCCTCGGAAATTTCCGCCAAAGCGTCCAACTGATCTAGCGTCAACATCCCCATGGGGATCTTAATGCGCTGCATCTGTACACGTTCTTGCCGCTGGCCATAGGCCCCATGGCGTAAGCGGAACTCGGTGAAGACCTTCTCAGGCACTTCTCCCGCTTGGAAGCGATGGAGCTCGGTCTCGAAGACATCGATCTCCTTCCGCATGACATCCGGTAGCGAATTCCAGCGATCGGAACCCTGGCTCGCGCCTACAACTGTGGTAGCCATAATTCGTACCCCTACTTAGAGAATCCCTACTAAGTCTATCGACATTGTAGCAATTCGTTATTGAGCCTGCTACAAAGGGTTTTCATGTCACGACACCAGCCCTGCTATGCTCCGAGTTCGTGCCCAAACCCATCGAAGTCAAAATCAATCAGCGGGCCGCTGCCAAAGTATTGACCGGGCGTCCCTGGGTCTATCGTAGCGATCTCATCACTCCTGGTGACGCCCAACCCGGACAAGTTGTTCGTGTCCTCGACGGACGCAACAATCGACTTGGTGCCGCGCACTACAGTTCCACGTCCGAAATCGTCCTCCGCATGCTGCCTCAAGAGACAACCGTAACGGACATTGGCTTCTACCGTCGCCACATTCAGCGTGCCCAAGACTTCCGCGAACGCATCGTCGCGGACACCGACTCCTACCGCGTCGTCTTTGCCGATGCCGATCTGATGCCCGGTCTCATCGTCGACCGCTACGGCCCGCATGTCGTCATGCAGACCCTCACTCAAGGGACCGACTCGGTCAAGTCCGACATCGTCGAAGCGCTCCAGGAGGTTCTCAAGCCTGAGTCGATCACCGAACGCAACGACGCCGCTTCGCGCACCAAAGAAGGCCTGGAACGCATCTCCGCTCCGATCTACGGTGAGCCGCCCACCGACTTCGTCGCCACCATCAACGGTATCCGCTTCCAAGTCAGTCTGGCCGCTGGTCAAAAAACAGGACTCTTCCTCGATCAACGCGAGAACTGGCGCGCCACGGAAGCCCATGCACGGGGCAAAGCCCTCGACTGCTTCAGCTACACCGGAGGCTTTGCGCTCCACATGGCCCGCAAGTGCGAATCGGTCACGGCCATAGACAGCTCCAAGCCCGCGCTCCGCCAGCTATCCGCAAACGCCAAGCTCAACGAAATCACCAACATCCAGGCACGACATGGCAAGGCCTTCGACATGCTTAAGCAGTACGTCCTCAGCCGCCGCCAGTTTGACACGGTAGTCATCGACCCGCCAGCTTTCGCCAAGACCGTCAAACAGCGACGCGACGCTCTTACCGCTTACAAAGACGTCAACCTCAAGGCGCTCAAGCTGCTCAAGAAAGACGGCATCCTCGTGACGTGCTCCTGCTCGCAGCACGTCTCCGAAGCTGATCTCCTAGACGTCCTCGCCGCCGCTTCACTCGACACCGGACGCCGCCTCGCCGTAGTCGAACGCCGTACCCAAGCCCGCGACCACCCGATCCTGCTAACCGCACCCGAAACCCACTACCTCAAGTGCTTCGTCATCCGGGCGCTGTGAACGCCGCCCGTCCTCGGCCCTCTCGGTGGACCGTTGGCCAGCCTCAATCATCCAAGTGAACTTCGGCGATGGCGATCCCGTTTTCGCCAGCCACGGCATAGAGCAGATAGATACGACCGTCTTCTTCGAATATCGCCGGATCGCGCAACTGATTCACGGAAGTGTAGGCCACGCTACGAATCGATGGCTCTATCGGCTCGTTCGCACCTTCCCACGCGCGCTCGGGCCGCAAGACCTCTACACCTGGCGTCTCCACCCACTCTGTCCAAGGAACAGACAGATCGATCGTACTGTGCAGGATCGTCTCCGGTGCATGCCCCACCTGCGTCCAGAAAACGTGGAGAGTTTCCCCACGCTTCAACAGCGCACAGTGGCGCATGTCCGGGTTGAATAACAGCGGCCCTTCCTCAAAGCCCGATAGGCCGTCCTGCGAACGATACACCTGGCCCGGCATCGCAATCCCGTACGTCATTCCCGCGTGCTCAAACACCCGCAGATACGTCCGGCCGAGGACCTCCGGACGTGCCTGGAAATCGATTCCGTCGCTGGACAGCGCCACGCGCGTCGACTGTTTCGCGAAGCGCTCCAATCCATGGAAGTACATAACGATCTGCCGCCGTTCGTTGTCGACATGCACATCCGGAGACGCGATATGAGGTGCGGTGAACTCCTTCAGCAACGAATGGGGAAGTGTATTGCCGCCCAGCCGCTCGGCTCGCGTCTGCGCGGCCTTCTCCAGTGCACCTTCCTCTTCTTCCGAGAGTGGCGGGGGTTCGCTTGGAAAGTACGACTTTCGGATCTGCAAACTGCCCGAGGCATGCACACGCCACGGCCCCAACAAATCATCTGCGTACGCCAAGCGAATATAGCTACCCTTGTGATCCGCGAAATACAGGTAGTACTTCCCCAGCGGGTTTTCGACCCACTCTGGAACGCGAATCAGCGACGGCCCCTGGATGTTCTCCCCGATACTCGGGTGCGTCTGGGGCGTAACAATCGGCGCATCGAGCAGTCGTTCAATCTGGACCGCTGGATCCGCGGCACCTGCCATGCCCATGGCGATAATGCTTGCCACCACAGCTAGCACCCATTTCAAGACTCGTCGTTGACTCGGCATTCGTTCTTCCTCAATCCCACAACATGGCCACTGGCCGTATCGGCACGATCAGCATAGCCAAGCCATAACTACGGGGCAACAAGCCTCACGCTGTGCGTTGTTCGGTCGATGCACAGGTACTGGCTGCCCCCGCAGGCCAAGCTACAATGGGGGTTCGCCTTCGGGTGTCCCTCAAGGAATAGGATTCATGTCACAAGGTAATTTTGGTGTCGCTGGCCTCGGCGTAATGGGGCAGAATGTCGCTCTTAATATTGAGCGCAATGGCTTCGAGGTCATCGCCTACAACCGTTCGGACGAGAAAGCGAACGAGATGCGCGCGAAGAGCGAAGGCAAGAACGTCGTCGTCACGCAATCCATCGAAGAGTTTGTCGCCAAGCTCGAACGTCCCCGCCGTGTGCTCCTCATGGTCACGGCCGGAAAAGGTACCGACGCCGTAATCGACGCGCTCACTCAGCACCTCGAACCGGGCGACATCATCATCGACGGTGGCAATTCGCACTTCCCCGACACCAACCGTCGCGCCGAAGAACTCCACGCCAAGGGCTATCACTTCGTCGGCTGCGGCATCTCCGGCGGAGAAGAAGGCGCGCTCTGGGGCCCCTCCATCATGCCCGGTGGCAACCGCGAAGCATACGACCGCATCGCGCCCGTCCTCGAGAAGATCGCCGCCAAGATCGACGATGGCAGCGCCTGCGTCACCTATTGCGGACGCACCTCGGCTGGCCACTACGTCAAGATGGTCCACAACGGCATCGAGTACGGCATCATGCAGGTCATCTGCGAGGTGTACGACATCCTTCGCAAGTCGCTCGGCCTGAGTGCCGCTGAGATCCAAGAGATCTTCCAAAAATGGACCCAGAGCGAAGAGGTCGGCGGATTCCTCGTCGACATCACCGCCGTCTGTCTCGCCAAGCAAGATGAACTCGATTCTGGTGCGCTTGTCGACAAGATTCTCGACACCGCCGGACAGAAAGGCACCGGCAAATGGACCGCCCAATCCGCCCTCGATCTTGGCGTGCCGATCCCGACGCTGTCGATGGCAGTAGAAGCCCGTATCCTCTCTGGATTGAAGCCGTTACGCGTCGAAGCTTCAAGCATTATCGACGGCGTTGACCAAGTCCACGAGAAGGACAAAGACCAACTGATCGACGCACTTTACAACGCACTCCATCTCTCGATGGTCGCCTGCTATGCGCAGGGCATGGCACTGATCCAGGAGGCATCCAAGACCTACGATTACGGCACCGACTACGCCGAAGTCGCCCGCATCTGGAAAGAAGGCTGTATCATCCGCTCCAAGCTGCTCGATCCGATCCGCGCTGCCTTCAAAGACCAACCGGATCTCTCGAACCTGATGATCCACCCGTCCTTCTCGCCAATCGTTAACGAGACGTTGCCCGACCTCCGCAAGGTCGTTCGTGTCGCCGCTCGCACCGGCGTTCCGACGACCTGCCTCGGTGCAACTCTGGCCTATGTCGAGAGCTACCGCAGCGAGTTCCTCCCAGCGAACCTCCTACAGGCACTCCGCGACAACTTCGGCGCGCACACCTACAAACGGCTCGACCGCGAAGGCACCTACCACTCCAACTGGAACGGCTAGAAGCTCGCCGAGCATGACAAACCTTTGCACAGTGGCTGGTCACAATGCGAGGCCAGTCTCGGTAGCCTGTGGACGACTATAGAAACATGGCGCTCGTACAAGAACTCAAAGATTTCACGAAGGAGCACGACTTCTTCATCGGCCTCGATTCAGACGGCTGTGTATTCGACTCGATGGAGATCAAGCACAAAGAGTGCTTTACGCCGGTCTTCATCAAGCACTGGAATCTCCAAGCGGCCTCGAAATTCGCACGCCAAGCCTGGGAGTTCGCCAACCTCTACTCGGTCGCTCGCGGCATGAACCGCTTCCCTGTCCTGCTGAGGACATTGCGCCTGCTCCAAGACTGGCCCGAGCCAATGCGCCGCGGCATCCAGATCCCCGACCTCATACCGCTCGACAAGTTCATGGCCTCGGGGCTGCCGCCGTCAAACGCGGGCCTCACCGAGTACATGAAAGATCACTCCGATCCGCTGCTCGATCAAGTCATGGCCTGGAGTCTAGCGGTCAACGCCGCCGTATTAGACATCGTTAAAGGCGTTCCGCCCTTCCCGCTCGTCCGCGAGTCGCTAGACAAGATGGTCGCCAGGGCGGACCTCGCGGTCGTCTCTGGCACACCAACCGATGCGCTCGTCCGAGAGTGGGTCGAGAACGAGATGCTCCACTGGCCCAAGATCATCGCGGGACAAGAGCAAGGCAAGAAGACCGAGCACCTCGCCGAAATGTCCGGTGACGGACGCTACGACGACGACAAGAAGCTGATGATCGGCGACGCTCCCGGCGACCAAAAGGCGGCGGAAGCCACCGGCTGCCTCTTCTTCCCCGTCAACCCCAGCCACGAAGAAGACTCCTGGCAACGCCTCCACGACGAAGCCCTAGACCGCTTCTTCGCCGGAACATACGCCGGCGACTACCAAGCCGCCCGCATCACCGAGTTCCAAAAGCTGCTCCCCGAGCAGCCGCCCTGGAAGAGTTAGTACGACGAAGACAACAGGTCCGCCAGCATCACCGCGAGGGGAAATGGCAGGAATCAACTACAGGCCGAGAAAAAGGTCGTCCGGGGAGAGTCCAGCCGATTGCCGAGCAGATAGGTACAGTCGGAATCAGCAATGTTTCTACTGCGTCCGTTTCGCCACCAGTTTGGTAGTCAAATATGCGGAGACCAGTATCAGAGTGAAAATGCCAGTCCACGGAGGGAGGCTCGAAAATGCTGAATTGTTGTGGGTCGCGACCAAGACGACAAGAGGGGGAACCCACATCGACTTCATCCACCAAATGAACTTGGGATGCCATGAGTCGGAATTCAGTTGGCCTGCCAGACAGTTCCACGCAAGGGTCAGGCCCCAGTACGCCGTCAAAAGGGCCCAGAACCAACGAGGATCGTTTGCCCCCCAAAGCGTCTGGCTCACATCTACGTTGAGGGCATTGGGAGACGGACTGATGATGAGCAAGGCCCATAGCATGACCGCGAACGTGACGAAGTCCAGGAGCTTCATTTCGAGTTTGTAAGGAATTGGATCCTTGGATCGCTCGATGAGGTCGGACGTCAGTATCGATTCGTTCAAGAGTGTGATCACTAGAGTAGCGGCAACCCACATGGTTCTCGTGCCAAGCGTTGCCAGAAAGCTCTGGCACGCAGCAAGAAACAGGATGCCACTAATAACGTTGTAGAAAGTCATAGACTAGACTTCACCGCCGAGTAGTATACCCAACGGCACAGACGCAGAAGGAGCTTAGCGATATCGCTCTGCTTGGTCTCGAAGAGCGTTTCTCAGATCGTCGAGCTTGGCTGGCCCAAGGTCGATCTTGGCGTGCCGGTCATCAAAGATCCCTCGGCTTTCATCATCGAACCAGCTCGAGAGGTCCTTAAGCCCTCTGTGAGTGAAACGAAATCGGTCCCAAACGACTCCGTCGCTCTGTTCCGAACCGTCGGATACAAAGCCGAGTTTGCTTAGGAGGCTACGAGGACCAAGATTACCCGGATCGACGTAGGCAACAATATTTCGCGATTCTCGCGGTTGGACGTAGACCATGGTGTGCGCGATCGCGACCCGGGCAAGCGTTGTTCCGATCCCTTTGGATCGAAATTCGCTCTGGACGATCAGGCCTCCCAGTTCCCAAGTCTCGATATTGTCGTCCGCGACATAACATAGTCCGACGAATCCCTCCGTTGAGCTAGGACCATCTTGGGCACCGAAGAGCTGATTGGCGTGAGCAAAAGCATCCATCTCCACCTCTGTTCTACGAGAGATGTGAGTATCCTTCAAGGCAACGTCGCGGTGAAATTCGAACGCTTTCACGGCTAATGCTGAGGGCACTACGGAATATGATGTTCGGCTGGGCACGATCGCCTATCATACCCCGTTTCCTATTGGGCTAAGGCCACGCTGTGCCTAGGCTGCAGATTGTCTTATCGTCCGCAGTTTTTGCACGACCAGCTTTTCACACCATCTGAGTATCGGTTTCCGTAGAGCGTGATGGGGCAAGTTTTTGCCGCTCCTCCACCGGTTTACGGTGGGTCTACTTACGAGCAACCCATCAGCAACATCCTGATCGGAGAGTTCAAGAAGATTTAGCGCCTGACGAAAAGTGTCCCGGAACTCTTCGTCGGCCACTAAGCGGCGATCGACTAGCCGCTGTCTGAGACCTTGCAGGGTCTGTTCTCGTGTCACTACTATGGCTTCGCTCATTCTCATTGTGATTACGACCTCCTGTGCACTGAACGTCTTCGTCCAGCGAACTCGCGGCGGCGGCGAATCACCGAGCAGTTTTCGCAAGCTACTGCTCGCGATAGCGGCAGTGGCCTGTTCTCGCCTAGGCAGTACACTCGTTCACAGTGATCACACGTCCTGTGTAAGTTTAACTCCCGTAACACCGTTCTGTCAATACTAGGAGACGTTTCGCCTGTACAGGATGCACAACCGTAGAGTTCAGCCAGAATTCGCAAGATGCGTTCCAAGTTGCTCTACTCCGACCCAAATCTTGAGTGTTGCCTTCCAACTTTGCGAATCTCTGTACAGATCTGCTAACAAATCATGCAAAACTAGGCGTCCGATCCCGAGTAGAATGACGACGATGCCCGACGCGGGAGCAATTCGGCCGACGCGATTGTAGGCTTGCCCATGGAGTTCCCGATGAGCAAAAACAAAGAAGTACGTACCGCTGTCAACCTTGAGAGGGGTCTAGCTCTCTTGAGCGGGCTTATACGAGTGGGAAAGCCCGTAAACTTTGCTGAAGCCGTCCAGCTTTCCGATGCCGGAAAGGCTCTTACCATGACGCTGCTGCAAACCCTCGTTCAGTGCGGCTACGTCGTCGAGTCCGACGGCCGCTATACCATGAGCGGCCCGGCAATCCTGCCGCTGAACAATCCGAGTGTCCATCAGTTAGTGGCGGCGGCTAAAGATCCAATGAAGATGACGAGTCAGGAAACAGGCCAGACGACGTCGATGGCGATCTTGTTTGGCGATCTGGCTAGGGTGGTCTGGGGCTGACGTGCCCGCACCGCTTCCGGTCGCGAACCAAAAAGACCGGGTACTTCCGCCATCCGGATCGAGCCTGGCAAAGGTGCTAGCGGCAGCGCGCGGCCGTCCCGGGAGGCTCGCCATGTTGGAGGCCTACGGCTTTCTCCACGGGTCGGACGGCAACAGCTTTGCGAGCGTCTTCGCCGAGTTCGACAAGACCGCCCGTCGAGGCTGGGCCCACGACAACCAAGAGGTGATGACGGGTGTATGTTGTTTCGGTGCGCCGGTCAGGTTCTCCGACGGTAGGGGCTCTAAGGTGGTCGCTTCGGTCAGCATTTCGGTACCTTGCGCGCAGGTCGGCGCTAAGAAGCGACGTGCAGAACAGGTTGTGGCGTTGGGTGACAAGATCACTAGAATGCTCTCGAATCCCCAATGTGAGGACTACCCAGCGGAAATCAGCGTAAATCAAGGCGTTCCGGGACAGCCATAATAGGAGTAGGTCCAGGCTAGGCGCAGGGATACTGCTGCCGGGCGAGAGGCCAGCGTAGGGTGTCAGCGATAGAGCGAAGGGGTCGAAGCCTTTTCGGGGGTCAACGGCCAAGCGTGACCAGACATCCATGAGCCGCATGGTACCGACGGAGACGGTGCCCTATACAGGATCTTTACCCGCGCCCCAGAACCCCCATCCGGAAACGCCGCGTGGGCGGCGTCACGCCTTCACAATCAGGTCTTGCTTGATCGAAACGCCCTGTCCCGGTTTTGTCCCAAGCGAGTAGCCGGTGCTTTACTTCGGAAGCCGCTCAGCCTGTTCGGCGTAGAGCGGATTGAGGGGGTACTCGTCAGCGAGCCCGTAGAGGATCTCTCGCGCGCGATCAAATTCCTTGTCGCGCATGGCCGCCACCGCGAGCATCAATCGGGCGAAGGGCTTCATGTAGCGGCCGTGTTCGATGCACAGCTTGACGTTCTCTATTCCGCGTGCGGCGTCGGTCTCAGACCCATAGGCTCGCAGCAGCCAGCGTACCAGCATCGGTTTTTGACTCAACAGGTAGTTTTCGATACCGATGGCCAGGTAGGCGTCCCCATAGGTGGGGTCGATTTCCAGCAACCTTTCCGCATATCTGCGACCCACCTTCAACGCCCTTACGCTAGCCAAATATCGACCCTCGACTAAGCCCATATAGTCGGAGCGAAGACCTTGCGCCATCGCCATGGCGAATAGTGCGCTCTTGTCGTCGGGCGAACGAGCCAAGACGGCTTCAGCGATTTCTTCGCCCTTCGTCAGCGCCTGCTCGAACTTCTCTTTCAAGGCCGGTTCTTCGTCTCGCTCCTTGTCCCATACACGATCGTCGAGAAAGAACTCCATCTCCTGAATGTGCAATCGGTCAAACTCGCTGAACAGGTACGCAGCGGCATCGGATACGTGCGCGAACGGATCGTCGGGCTGCGTCTCTTGCCATTGGCCAAAAATCCTGTGGGCGTCCTCGAACTGAAGGTTGTACATGGCGTGGTAGCCATCTTCCAAGGTCGCCTCGGCTACCGCCTCCGCACGAACGCCCAATAGTAATATTCCAAGCAGCAAAGCCCTCATCGGGACTCGGGTCGCGCCCCAGAGTCGCTCCCATGCATGTGTCCTAGAGTGCGGTCCGTCGTACATCAAATCAGCAATTGAATCTGGAGATTTTCGGGAGTTGTCGGGTGATCGAAGGCCTCTTGTAGTGTAGCGAGGCCTTATCGGGATCGAACGAAGTGGAAAAAACTATTGGCATGTGCTCGACGGGCGATTGACTCCCGTTGGACTCTGCGCGTAACCTGCTGCTCGGGCCAATCGGTGACGGCCAATCGGTGACAGCCACGGATAGCTCTAACCCCCACGTTATCAACGACCTGCGAAGCCCAAGTGAGTGGTGATCGGCGAGAACATCTGTTAGATTACTGACGACGATTCATTTCACGACAAGCGTGCGGGGTGGTGGAGGCCGTTCCGCACTACGTCACTCAGTCGGTCCTGCTTGGCCCGATGGTGTGACGGTCGAAAAAATAAACTTCCCCCAACAAAACACAGAACTTACACCCACAAGACCCGCGAAAGTGGGCGAAAAGCTTGACCCCCTGTGCCACCCTCAAATCAGAAGCACGCTAGATTTTTGTGAGGTTAGCTAGCTGTGACCTCTCAATAGGTTGTTCATTCGGTCCCGGACCAGGGAAGCTGGAGTTATCCCACAACAGCAACCTTGGAGAGACCGAATGAACATCCACAAGAATGCACGATTGACGCCTTATTTGCGAGTGCGGATCGTCGAGCGCGTCCTCGCCAAGCAGCAGACGCCACGGGACGCCGCGGCGGCCTGTGGCGTCTCACTGAGAACCATCCACAAGTGGCTGGCGCGCTATCGCAGCGAGGGTGTCGCCGGTTTGCACGATCGTTCCTCGCGACCGCACCGCAGCCCGCGACGGACCTCTCGGGCGCTGGTCGAGCGCGTCATTTCTCTGCGCCGCCAGCGTTGGACCGGCCGACACATCGCCCAGGCTGTCGGCCTCTCGCCCGCTACCATCAGCCGCATCTTGCGCCGCGCCGGCCTGAACCGTATCCGCGATCTCGAACCTGCTCGGCCCCTGCGCCGCTACGAACATGCCGCCCCCGGCGATCTGCTGCATCTCGACATCAAGAAGCTCGGCCGCTTCCTCCGCGCCGGTCATCGCGTTACCGGAGATCGCTCTCGGGCCAGTCGCGGCGCTGGCTGGGAGTTCGTGCATGTCGCTATTGACGACAACTCCCGCCTCGCCTTCTCTCAGATCCTGCCCGATGAACGCAGCCACTCCGCGGTGGCTTTCCTCGACGCCGCGGTCGGTTACTACCGCTCCCTCGGCGTCCCCATTCGTCGTTTGCTCACCGACAACGGCTCTTGCTATCGCTCGCGCCTCTTCCGCGATGCTTGCCGTCGTCTCGGCATCCGCCACCGCTTTACCCGTCCTTACACGCCGCGCACCAACGGCAAGGCCGAACGCTTCATCCAGACCGCTCTGAGAGAATGGGCTTACGCTCGCTCCTACTCCTCATCCCAGCAGCGCGCCGCTCATCTGTTACCCTGGCTCCACCATTACAACTGGCATCGCCCCCACGCCAGCCTCCACTACCTTCCCCCTTTCTCCAGACTCCTGATTCCCATGAACAACCTCTTGAGGCTCCACAGCTAGCGTCTCCAGGCGTCGGGAAACAAACCTTCGGTGAGTTGGCCTACCAAAATGCCAACAGCGTATCGAGGGAGCAGTTCCTCAGGGCTGGCCCAATACTTTGGTGTCTCCCCGCTTAGTTGGGATTCACAAGCCGCCGTTCGGCGGTCCTGTAGTCAAGCAGGGCCGCCAAGCGGCGGTCAAACTTCCAATCTCGTTCCACACGTGGGAGTAGTGCGTCTTACCCCCGCAAGGGGACAAGCCCGCGCTAGCGGGGCCCCGGAAGCAAATCGACATGATTGTCGGGGTCCGACTTGTGATGCCGCCCTGGGTCCAGCGGCTCCAGTTGCTTCATCTCATCCGGCAACTCGTTGTAACCCTGCACTTCCTTACGACTCGGATTCTGGGGCAACATCGCCGCCAACTCGCGCTTCACTTCAGCGAACTCCGGCGCGTCTGCTAGATTCCGCCACTCCATAGGATCATGGTCATGGTCGTAAAGCTGTTCGCCATCCGGATAAGTGATGTAGCGCCAGCGCTCCGTACGCACCGTCGCCTGGTCAGGACCTAAGTGCGTCATAGCCGGACGATCATGCCGGGACTGAGGCCTCTGAAGCAATGGCCGTAGACTAACGCCGTCGAGCTCAGGCCGCAACGGCAGCCCAGCAAGGTCCGCGAGCGTCGGATAAACGTCAAGCAACTCAACCGTGCGCTCACAAACCGCACCCTGCGCGCTCACGCCCTTACCAGCAAAAATCAGCGGCACCCGGCAACTCTCTTCCCACAGCGTGAATTTGCGCCAGTGCTGCTTTTCGCCCAAATGCCAACCATGATCCGTCCACAAACAGATCGTCGTATTGTCGGCGTTCGGCCCCTCATCGAGCGCCTTCAAAATGCGTCCGACATTCTGATCCGCGTAATGGATACAGGCCAAATAAGCCGCTACCGCACGCTTCCACTGGCCACTGCCGGTAACCTCGGCGTGATCCCTCAGACTTCGGAGCGCACCCGGAGGAATGTCGTCAAGGTCGCCCTCAAGAATTTCCGGCAAGATCGTCTCCGCTTCCGGAAACTTCTCGAAATACTTTTCAGGCGCATACCAAGGCAAATGAGGACGGTACAATCCCGCCGCAAGGAAGAACGGCTTCTCGTGCTCCTTGGCGAGGTAGTCACCCGCCCACTCCGCAATCATGGTGTCCGAAGTGTCTTCGTCCTCGGCAACAATCGGACTGCAATCAAAGTGTCCCCGATCGAGACCGTTAACCGGGAACTCATCGGGTGCCAAGTAACCCTTCGTCGTGAAGTAGTAATTCCACGAGCGAGCTTCGTTCTGATTCGAGTGGTAAATCTTGCCGCCACCAAGCGCCTCATACCCCTGCTGCATGAAGTGTTGCGGCATCGTGACCGCATCCGGCATAGCGTCGCGCCACACGTCGTTGTTCTGGTAACAACCCGAAGTCGATGGTCGGATTCCCGTCATCAAACTCGCCCGCGAAGGGTTACACATCGGCGCCTGACAGTAGGCCCGCCGGAACGCCACACCACGACTAGCAAGCGCATCCATGTGCGGAGTCAACGTCTGCGCGTGGCCGCCGAACACACCCACCCAGTCGTTGAGATCATCGACCGAGATCATCAACACGTTCGTCGGTTCCGGCTCCACAGGCCGGCTACAGCCAGCCGCAGCCGCACCGACACCGGCAGCGCCGATGAATTCACGCCGAGAAAAGGATTGGGACATTGGGATTAGCTGTACAGCTCAGACATCTCGCCCGTGCTGTCAGAGAAGCCGTCGGTCGGCACATCGAGCCGGTCGAGCACCGTCGTGAACAGATTCGACAGCGGAACTTCAGTTCCGAACTGCAAGTAGCGACCCGGCTGCATGCCCATGCCGCGCCCCCCGCCAAGAATAAGCGGGTAGTTCGAATTGTTGTGAGTCTGGCTGTTGCTGCTGCCGTAAAAGGCCAGCGTGTTGTCGAGCAGATTTCCTTCGCCTTCCGGCGTCGAGCGGAGTCGCTCAAGGAAAGCACCAAACTGACCCGCCATGTGTCGGTCCCATTTGCCCAGGTTCTCGACACCGCCCGGCTTCGTCCAGTCGTGGGCCAGACTGTGCAGAGTTCCCGCAAAACCCAGTAGCTGCGGGAATTTACTAGCCTTGGACGAAAAGTCACCCATGCTCCCGATCTGATACGTCGCCACGCGCGTCGAGTCCGTGCGAAACGCAAGGTAGATCAGGTCATACATCGTGCTCATGAGCTGCTTCGGAGCCTCGTCGTCAGAATCCAAGTGAAGCAGCTCTCGGTCTTCGTCAGTCAGCTCAGGTCGTGGAGTTTCCAGCCAAGCCTGCGAGCGCTCGACGCGCTGCTCGATCTGACGCACCGAGTCCAGGTACTCGTCGAGCTTTTGCTTGTCTTGAGCGCCAAGATCGCGACGCAATTCTTTCGACTGTCCGACGATCCGATCGAGCATGCTCGCCGAACTACGCAGCATGCGTTCTTCCTTTTGCAGGTTGTCACTCGCACCGAAAAGTCGATTAAAGATGGTTTGCGGCTGGTGTAAAGAAGGAATCGGGTGACCATTCTCAGTGAACGAAAGCGTACTTGCACGAGTCGGCTCACCCACGCCGCCGTCGGTCGACAGAACCATCGACGGGTAGCGAGTGTGGTGGCCAATCGACGCCGCCACCACCTGGTCGACCGACACCGAATTCTTGAGGAACTTTCCGACGAGCTTGCTGCCTGTCAGGAACGTGTCGCCGGTGTCGTGCGCGCCCATATCGCGGCACTTCGGGTGGGAGAGTCCCTGCAATATCGTGATGTCGTCCCGCAGCGGCTCGAGCACTTCGAGCGTCTTCGTAAATCGAAAGTCCCGCTCGCCACCTTCTGGAAACCAGCGCCATTCCGCGTGCTCGGAATCCTTTTCGGGCAGACTGACGCCGTAGGGGAAGTAGAATGCGCAGAACCGCTTCGGCGCAGCACCCTTCGACTCTGCGCTAGCCATGCAGTCAAGAAACGGCAGAGCCAGAGCAACTCCAGCCCCTCTTAGGACAGTCCGACGGTGCAGGCGGGTTGATTTCATGACGGTTCGTCCTTACTTTGTCCGAAACAGGTCGTTCTTGACAACCTCTTGAACCAAAGTTCGTAGCTTTAAATCGTTCTTCAGGAAACCAGCGGTCAGCCGCTCGACCTCGGGTTGATCGGTAAATTCAAGCGACCGGCCTAGAGCATAGGCGAGCAACTTCGACACGATGGTACGCGCAAAGTCCTCACGCCTCGGCCCTAACAGGTAAGCCCGTAAGTCATCCACACCGTGAATCTCGGTGCCATCGGGCAACGTTTCTTTCGCATCGACCGGCAACAAGTCGAACTCTGGCTGATACTCTTCCTCGTCATCATCTTCTTCAGGGCCAACAACTTTCTCAGGAGGGCGCGCTCGGAGATGTCGGATGTCGTCACGCCATTGACCGATGGCATCGAAGTGCTCGAAAGCGACGCCCCACGGATCGATATCAACGTGGCAAGCGGCACAACTCTCTTGCTGACGATGCTGCCGGAGTTGCTCGCGGACCGACATGCCAGCAAATTCGGGACTCTCGCTATCCAGTTCCGGCACGTTGGCCGGAGGAGGTGCTGGCGGATCGTCAAGCAGCTGCTTACGGACCCATACGGCACGCTTGATGGGGTGCGAATCCTCGCCGGTGGAATTCCCCATTAACATCGAAGCCTGCGTGATCAGGCCGCCGCGCGGCGACGCAGGATCTAGCGCGACGCGACGAAAGGCCGATCCGCTGACGCCATCAATACCGTAGTGACGCGCCATCGTCTCGTTGAGAGTCAAGAAGTCCGAGTCGATTAGATTCTCCGCGCTCAGGTCATCGCGCAGAATCTCGCGCAAGAAGTTGCGGGTTTCGTCACGGATCTGAGTTTTCAGATTCTCGTTGAAGCCCGGATAGTAAAGCGCGTCGACTGCAACCTTGTCCATCGCTTCGAGATAGATCCAGCTACCAAAAAATTCATCGACGAAACGAGAGGCCCGTTCGTCCTGGACCATGCGGGCGACTTGCGAACCCAGCACGTCTGAATCCAACAACTCGCCTGTTCGAGCCAGAGCCATCAACTCGTTATCTGGCATGGTGCTCCAGAGGAAGTACGAGAGCCTGGACGACAGTTCCCATGCATCGAGCGGGCGCCGCTCCTCACTCTCGGGCTCCATCAGATAGAGAAACTCTGGGCTGATCAGCACCATCGCGAGCGTTTCGCGGATGCGCTCTTCAAAGACGGGAAAAGTCTCTTCTTGCGACTCGAAAAACTCAACGAACTGAGTGACCTCGCCAGGTTTAGGAGGGCGGCGCCAGGCTCGCGTCAGAAATCTCGTAAGTACTTCGCGGACGTAGGCGGAAGTGTCGGTGTCGCGCAACTCGGAATCGAAGAGAATCCGTCGGTGGCTTTCGGGAGGCCATGTATCGTAGATCGGGCCAGCGAGGGTCACGTTTTCTACGCGGACCTTCGGGTAGTTGGGCTCTTCCTCATAGAATCGCTCCTTCTTCCCATCCTCTTTCTCGCGGGTTTGCATCTCCGGCCTCGGCGTCCCGTCGTCATAAGTGTTCGTGACGCGAACGACAAGTCCCGGATACTTACTCTGGCCGCGTACCGGCTGAGGGAAATTCTCCATGAAGCCACGGAACTCAAACGTCTGCGGCTCTTCGGAAGTCAACTCAACGCTGTCCATCGTGCGAAACAGAATCTCTGTATCGGGGCGATAGCCAACCGACACTTGCATGATCGGGGGACCCTTGCCCGGCTTGAGTTCAGCAGCAGCCGTGACCTTCACGACGAACTCGCCCACTTCCGGGTAGGCGGGATTCATGTGCCCCAAGAAAACGTCCGTCCGTCCGAGAACGTTCTTCTTGGGCTGCTCGTCACGCAGCAGCCACACGTCGAGGTTGCTCTCGGTGAAGTTGAATCGAAAGCTGACGACCGGAGGTGGTCCGGCGACGATCACCCGATCCAGACCCTTGCGCGCGGCCTCGAGATAGTACTCCAGTTGGACAGCGGTCATGCGCAACGACGATGCGTTGTTCCGAAAACCGTCTCGTGACAGCCCCTCCGGCGGGACATCGCGCGCATAGTCCGTCTCGTACCCGAGAAGGTCCGTCATCGTGTTCTGATATTCAGTGCGATTCAGTCGCCGCAACACCGTGCGCCCATCGGTACTGCGACGCTCTTCGAGTGCCCGCTCAACAGCGGCCTGAATGACGGCGACAAAATGATCGCGTTCATCCGCACCCGGTTGCGGCATACCGGCTGGAGGCATTTCGCCACGCCTGAGCTTGTTGAGCGAGTTGCGCCAAAGTTCAGCGTCACGGCGGTCTTCGACTAAGTCCTCTGAGAGCTGATCAAGCCGGATGTTCGCCGCTTGGACGTCAGGGCCGTGGCAAGAGTAACAGTAGGTTTCAAGCAGCGGGCGGACTTCTGCAACAAAGCCGGTCTGTGCGTCAACGCGGCCCGTTCCCACGGATAGCCAGCAGAAGACAGCGGCAGCAACAAACAGCGGCGAAAGCTTCATATCGACGTTTTTACCGGGCGCACGACATACACGCCTGCACGGTTATCATACCGGAGCTCAACCCAGCTGCGATAGCGCTTTGGGGTGGTGGGTCAGATTGAAACTAACTGGCATTGCGGAACGGCAAAGCTAGGGATCGTCTATCAACCGGTGCCGGAAAGCACATCGCAGCCACGAAGAACCAGATGATGTAGTCGGCTAGCCGGAGCACGAGGCTCATTTATAGGGCCACGATGAGCTGGGATTAGTCCACCAGCCTGATAACCTCTTCCAGCGACCAAGCCTGATCGGTCACGCCAGGGCTCACTGGGTTGAAGGAGCAGCCCACCATGCGTGTTGCACAGCGAAGGCTGCTCGCTTCGCCAAAGGCCGAAAGGATCTGGACTTGCTTAGCCGTGCTTAGGTTGTTCGTCCCGAACTCCGTTCGTGATCGAGCGAGAATCTTCAACAACCAGGGCTGTGGAAAATTTGTCGATTACCACTGCTTCATGTTCTCTATACATGTACTATATGTATAGAGAACATGAAGCAGTGTATTTTATGTTGTACATAGCACCATCCCTTCAACCCGACGAGAAGGATGTCATTGACCGGCTCCAGGAGCTTCGCGAGATGCTCAGTTACGCCGCCAAGACGCCACCGCGTTGGTATGGACTCTTGAGGCGTAACGTCCATGCGCGTAACCTCAGGGCATCAAATGCTATCGAGCAGCACAACGTGACGATTGACGACGCCGTCGCGATCATGCAGTCAGAAGAGACAACTGACGCTTCTGCCGAGGATCGAATCGCTGTAAGCGGATACCAGCAAGCGATGACGTACGTGCTTCAGCTCGCCAAACGACCGAGGCTCGTCTACTCGTCTGAGACGCTCTGTGCGTTGCACTACATGATGGTTTCCCACGACCTTTCAAAGCATCCTGGGAACTGGAGGCCTGGCCCAATCTCGGTTCACGACCAGGAAAAAGAGGAAGTGGTCTACGACGGTCCAGACGTGGAACAAGTACCGGCGCTGATTTCCGAGCTTGTAGTGTTCCTCAACGAAAGACAGCGCATGTCGCCCGTGGTTGCTGCGGCGATGGCACACCTCAACCTAGTAATGATTCACCCATTCAGCGACGGGAACGGGCGCATGGGCCGCTCTCTGCAATCGCTTGTCCTTGCCCTCCATCTCTCCGAGCTGGATCCCTTGTTCGTAAGCATTGAAGACTATCTGGGCAGGCACACCAGGGCGTACTACGACGCGCTCGACAAGGTCGGCAAGGGCCAGTGGGATCCATCGACAGATACGAGACCTTGGATAAGATTCTGCTTGACCGCACACTACGATCAGGCCATCGCCCTGAGGAGAAGGTGGACGGAGCTTGGGAAGCTCTGGGACGCACTTGAAGTCGAGATGGGGAAGTACGCTCTGCCCGAGAGGGCGATGTTTGCAGTGTCGGATGCCGCACTCGGGTACCGGGTCCGAAACGCAACCTATCGAAATGCGGCAGGCATATCAAGTCAAGTGGCGAGCCGAGACTTGACTGAGTTGGTTCGGCGCGGGCTCTTGAACATGGTGGGAAGGGCGAGAGGTGCCCATTATGTAGCGGCACCAATGATTCGCCGACTGGCTGCGAAGTGTAAAGAGCCACGCCCTACAGAGGACCCAACGGTTCTTCCAGCGACAAGGCCCAAGACAGCCTCACTACCACTGTTCGACAGCTAATCGTCGTGTCCTCGCGCCCTAGCCGGTTTCTTCGCGACGTCTTGTCGCCCTTCCTGTGAAAGCCGTCAGCCCTGGAACTTCCATTATTGGTGCCGCCTAACCGTCCAAGTTCGACCGCCGCCGGATTCTTGTCCTCATAGTCTGGCATGTGCTCGATGTCACGTGATGCGATGTCTGCGATGAGCTTTGCTAGCTGGCTAGCATCGCCCAGGCGTTCCTTGTGCGGGCCATCTGCATCCGAGGTTATTAGCCCAGGCGACCACCGGTTCGCCCGGCGGGGCTAATTTCAAACTGAGGCACTACCAGCTTCCGAGTGTCCTAAAAGGCGCGATCAACCATCTGACCGTCCAATCGCTCTAGCACTTCTCGTAACGCAGCCGTACGGTCAGCCATCTGGTCGATCAAGTTGTTGGTTTCGCCGATGTCGTCCGACAAGTTATAGAGTTCCCACGCGTCGGGATTGCGGCGATCATTCCGCAGCAGTTTCCAGTCGCCGACGCGTACGGCTATCCGCTGGCCCTGGCGCCAATAGAACTCTTCATGCGGACGACCGGTCGAATTGCCTGCCAAGAATGGCATGAGATTCACGCCGTCTAGTGGTTGCTCCGACTCGGCCCCGGCTAACGCCAACGCAGTCGCCGCAATGTCCAATGAAATCACTGGACGATCTTCGACGACACCCTCCGGCAGATGCCCTGGCCACCGCATCATGAACGGCACACGCAGCCCGCCTTCATAGACCGAGCCCTTACCGCCGTGCAACGGCAAGTTACTCGAAGTCAACTCGCGAGTCGGTCCGCCGTTGTCACTCAAGAAAATGACCAGCGTGTCTCTTTCTAAATTACGCTCGCGCAGCGCTTCCAATATCTCGCCGACGCCGTCGTCTAAGTTCGATAGCATCGCTGCGAAAATCCGCCGGTGGACATCTTCAATCGATGCAAACCGTTCCATGTAGGCATCTGCGCCCTGCAGAGGGCTGTGGACAGCGTTGTAGGCGACCATCAAGAAGAACGGACGCTGCTGGTGGGCCTCGATTCGCCCAATCGCCTCACGAGTAATCGCGTCCGTCAGATAGGTCTCTTCCGCGACCGGCTGCCCGCCGAGCAAGATCGGATTGTCCGCATCATAGGGCGGCTCGTTGTGACCCATGTGCGTCGTATATATCACCGAACCAAACTGTTGCCGCCCCTGCGCACCGCCCGGGAGCGCACGCCGCCGCAACATCGTCGTCACGCCTAGCCAAGGTGGCGGCACGAAGTAATGCCCCTCGTGCAAGAAACCATAGAAGTCATCGAATCCCCGCCGCTGGGGATGAAACGGAGCGGTCCCGCCCAAATGCCATTTGCCGACCAACGACGTCGCATAACCAGCGTCATGTAGGGTCTCGACGAAGGTCGTTTCCCGCACAGGCAGCCCCGCGCCGGGCTCCACGTTCCCCGCCCCAATCGGATTGAACTCGTGGCCAAAGCGCGTCTGGTAGCGCCCTGTCAGCAGCCCTGCTCGCGAGGGGCTACAGTTCGGTGCCGTCACATATCCGTTCGTGAAGCGAACGCCGCCCTCTGCAATCGAGTCAATATTTGGCGTCGGAATTTCCGGATTGCCCTGGATACTCAGCTCGCCATAGCCCAGGTCGTCCGCGACGATGACGACGATATTCGGCTGCCGCTGCTGCGCAAGCGCCACGGAGGCTGCAAACAAAACCGTCAGGAGAATCCGAGTCATTTCGCCAACGCCGCCGCGATCGCCTTCTCCGCCAAGGGAGCCATCACATCGTAGCCAGCGTCATTCACCAAGAACCCGTCCGTCGTGAACTCGGCTTTCATCTCTCGGCCGTCCGCTAGCGCAGAGTAGTAGTCCAAATAGACGGCGCCTTGTTCCTCGGCGTACTCGCGGAGCCAGGCGTTCATGGTGCGAATCTTTCCGATCGGTCGCCGTACGGTCTGGGACTGAGTGCAGTCACACACGGGCAAGATCGAAGTCAGCACAACCATTATTCCGTTCACCTGTGCCAGCTCCACCATCGACTGGAAATTCTCGACCATCATCGCCTGGGTACCAGGGCCAGTCAGACGCGCGATATCATTCGCCCCCGCCTGAATAACCACCACGGCAGGCTCAAGCGCGATCACGTCTTGCCTGAAGCGCACCAGCATCTGGGGCGACGTCTGTTTCGCGACGCCACGATTCAGATACGGTTTGTGCGCGAAGAATGCGTCGCCCCATTTTTCGGTTATCTCATCGCCCAGAAAGATGACCCGCTGCTCGCCGGGCTCCGCATCGGGCAGCTCCGAATTCACACTGCCGTAACGTGTCAGGCCGCCCCAGTCTGACAACAACATGCGAACCGCGTGCGTGTTGTCCTGCGCCAGCAGCAGCACGCTCCCGCCTAGCAGCAACGCCGCGATCAGCAGTTTAACCATTACTGTCGGATGCCGAAGGAGTAGACGTTGCCGTCATAGGTAGCGATGTAGACCCGTCCATTGGCCATTGAGATGCCGCTGAAATGGTTGAACGACGTGATCTGATCGCCGCTCGACCACAGTTCCTTGCCCGTACGGGCATCGAGGGCGTAGAGCACCGCATTGGTCGATTCAGCAATGCGCCACTCCGCTGTGTTGAAGAGCCCAACGTCAAACAGCGCCTGCGTCGTGTTCTCACCGCTGCCATAGGCGAAGATCATGCCATTCGCGACGATCGGCGGCTCCGCTCGATTCATATCGCGCGAAATCCATGCTGGCTCCAGCCAATACTTGCCATCGTCCTCTTCCACCGTGAACGCCGCGATCGCGCCATCAACGACCTCGCCATTCTCGATCGGCGCGCTGAATTTTGAATGCTTCTCACCCCAAAACGGCGTCAATACGTAGCGGGTGCCATCCGAGTCTAGCCAACTCGCCATCGCGCCCCAGATTCCAGCGGATTGGAAGTCGACCCGCTCATTGCAAATCAGTGGCGTGCGGTGGAGCGGCGATTCGTGGTCGTCACCGCCGATCGACTCCACATCCATCAGATAGATAATGCATTCCTTGCCCGCGGCGACCATCAACTCCTTGCCGTTGAAATCGAAGATCGCGGGCGTCACCTGCATGTCGAGATCGCGCTTGTAGAGCCACTCCGCGTTCGACGGGCCGTAATAATCCACCAAGATCATCTCCTTGGTGTCGGCTTCTTGCTGCACGCCGATGATGCCGTTCGCAAAAACTCCATTTTCTGGGTCCCAAGGGCCGTCTCCGGTCCCGGTGAAAAGGATGCCGTCTTTGCTGATCGCAGGGCCGGTGCGGCCCCACATGCCGCCACCCGCAGGCCCCCACGACCCGACCTTGTCGGTGGTTAAATCGTAGGCATAGACGTAGTTATCATGCCCGCCGCAGTGCTGCGCGGTATGGGTATAGATGACGTTGTCGACCAGGCTCAGCGCGTAAGGCTTGCCGTTGGGCGGTATGAACTGCGCAGGAGGGAAAACCTCCGATCCGTCTGCCAGGTTCAAGCGATGCAGACGACCATCCCATGAGGCCGCGTAGACCGTGTACTCGCCCGGCGTGTCCGTCGGCCCGATGGTCGGCGTCGCCGTGATCCCGCCGGGGCACAGCACATAGACTCGCCTGTTCCTGCTCTCTTCTCCAGTCGTGAACTCGAAGTGTTTCGTCCAAAGGACCTTCCCAGCGTCGACATCGATCGCGAACAGATTGTCCGAAGAGCCAGCGACGAGCGCGATTTCCTTGGGGCCGTCAGGCGTCTCCACGCGCCCGGCGATCAGCGGCGGGAACAGCGAATGCATCTGCTTCGGCTCGTTGTCGAGCTTCATGCGCCAGAGCAACTCCATCTCGCCGACATTCGCTTTCGTGATGATCGTCTCGTCTTGTTGCCACGCGGTTCGTGCTTGGTTGCCTCCGTCGGTGAGCCAATCCGCTCCCAGAAGAGCGCTACAGCTCAAAATCACCGTCAACCCTACTCGCAACGTTCGCATTCCGTGGACCTCTACTTGAGACATTCTATAATTGTCGCTATATTCTGGTCCCGATGCTCGCGGTCGGCCTGAACCATGTGGAGACTATACACAATGCGCGGACTTTTTTACTCAGCGATGCTCTGTTTTGGAGCCGCCGCCCTCTGGATCAGCACCGCCCAGGCACAAGACTGGCGGACGGCGGGCTACGACGCGCAGCGTTCCTCATGGGTGCGATCCGACCGCAAGATTTCGACCACGACAGTAACAGGCTCCGATTTTCAGCTGCTCTGGAAGATGGAGTTCGAGAACGAGCCTCGCCAGCTGAACGCGCTCACCGCCCCTATCCTGCGAGACCGGCTGGTCGGATACCGCGGATTTCGTGCTCTGGCGTTCTTCGGAACGAGTTCCGGCCGCATTTACGCCGTCGACACAGATCTGGCACGTATGGAGTGGGTGAAGCGCGTGGAATCAGGCCCAGCGCCCTCGGATGCTTCGATCGCCTGCCCGGGAGGCATGACCGCCAACCTGACTCGTGCCACTCGTGCGGAATTTCCGCCGCCTAACTTCGGCAGCCGACGCCGCCGTTCGCCAGCGACCAGCGCCGTGGGTGCGCCAAGCGAAGGCGCGGTCACCCTCCGCCCAGAGCGCGTCACCGCTCGCCCAAGCGCTGAAGCGCCAGAGCCCTCTACACGCGTTCGCGCGCCGCTCGGCAACCCGAACAGGGGCCTAGCAATCATCTATGCGCTGACAAGCGACGGAATGCTCCACCCGCTTCATCTGTCGAACGGAGCAATCATGGTGCCGCCGATCCCGTTTTTGCCTCCGAATGCGCACGCTCGTGGTTTGATCGTCATCGACGATACGGCTTACGTCGCGACCATCAACGGCTGTGGTGGAGTAGCTGACGGCGTTTGGGCGCTCAATCTCGAAACCAAGGAAGTCAGCCAATGGGAATCTTCCTCGGGTTCGGTTGCGGGTATGCTCGGCCCCTCGTTCGGATCGGATGGACATGTCTACGCGGCAACCGCTGACGGCTCTGTCGCCTTCCTCGACGCAAAGACGCTTCGTCCGCACGGCGCTTACAGCCCCGGCGGATCGAACTTCGATTCCACTCCAGTAATCATCGACTTCAACAATAAGGACTACCTGGTCGTTGCTGCCCACGACGGGACGCTTCACTTGAGCGCCACTGACGGATCGGCGGCTACTTACCAGTCCACCCGCTCTTCGCCCGCCAGCGCACTCGCCACTTGGACCGACGCTCAAGGCACTCCGTGGGTGCTCGCATCGACAGCCGATGCAATCGTCAATTGGAAGGTCGTCGAACGAGAAGGAGGAGAGCCGATACTCGAACGAGGTTGGACGAAACAGATCGACGCGCCGCTACCGCCAGTCATCGTTAACGGAGTCGTCTTTGCCACTGCGAGCGGTGAGTCGCGCGGTAGAGCCGCCGCCGCAACGCGAGTACGCAATTCTACTTCCGCCGTTCTCTATGCGCTCGACGGCGCGACCGGCGAAACGCTCTGGGACAGCGGTGACTCGATCACGTCGTTTGCAACAGGTCAAGGCATGACAGCGGGTAGCGGCTATGTCTACATCGCCACCTACGACGGATCACTCTACGCCTTTGGCTTCCCGATGGAGCACTAAACTGAGGCTATGAACTGCCCGTTGGTACCCGCCGTAATCTTGCTGTGCTTCGTGCCCGTAGTCGGGATGGCTCAGCTACCCGATGGTCCGGGCCGTGCGGAGACCGAGCTTCATTGCGCCAGTTGCCATGGCATCGACAAGTCGATCTCGCTGCGCCAAGATCTCGGCGGTTGGGGGGCGACTGTCACCAAGATGATCGACTTTGGTGCCGAGATCAGCGCCGATGAGATCGTGGCGATCGTGAACTATCTCGCCGAAGCTTTCCCGGCGGCTGAGCTTACACCGCTCAATATGAACAAAGCGCGTGCGATCCAGATGGAAAGCAGACTGTCGCTGAAGCGTTCGGAAGCGTCGGCAATCATTCGCTATCGACGGGAGCACGGTGCCTTCGCGTCGATTGAAGATCTTAAGAAAGTGCCCGGAATCGACTTCGCAAAGATTGAAGCGAAGCAAGATAGTCTCGTCTTCTAGGGAACATCCATGTCTTTACGCCCCGTCATTCTAGCTGCAACGGTCGTCTGCTTCGTTGTCGGTGTCGCTTCCGCACAGCGTCCTGTGCCGCAGTCGGACGAAACAGCAGGTTTTCAGTCCATATTCGACGGCAAGACACTCGATGGTTGGGACGGCGATCCGAGATTCTGGAGCGTGCAAGATGGTGCGATCGTGGGGCAGAGCACCGTGGAAACTCCCGTCGAGCGCAACACGTTCGTCATCTGGCGTGGCGGTGCGCCAGGGGACTTCGAACTCAAGCTGGAGTACCGCATTGACAGCACCAACAGCGGTGTTCAGTACCGCAGCGTCGAGTTACCTGACGTCGGCCAATGGGTTCTGAAGGGCTACCAAGCCGACATCGACGCCGCGAACGTCTACACCGGTCAGATCTACGAAGAGCGTGGACGCGGTTTTCTCGCCCTACGCGGCCAGGTTACACATATTGGGCCGGGCGAGACACCCGTCATTCAAGGCTCACTCGGAGACGGAGATGAGCTCAAGGCGCACATCAAGGTCGACGACTGGAACAAGTTCCATCTCATCGCACGCGGCAACATCTTGACCCAAATAGTCAACGGCCAAACGATGAGCATGGTCATCGACGATGACCTGAGCGCACGCTCGTTGGGTGGACTGCTCGGCATCCAACTTCACCGCGGCGATCCGATGAAGGTTGAAGTTCGTAATGTGTGGCTGAAGCCGCTGTAGCCTAGCTGGTTTCTATCGTGAGCGACGTTGTCATCTGGGCCGTCGCCCCAGTACCGCGAAAAGTTCCCTCGATGGGAATCGAGCCGCCGCTCCAGGCGAGACCGGCCGCGTCGTTGGCACTGGGTTGCACTCCTTCTCAATGCCATTCATCCGCTTCGACTTCGGCGACATTGCGCGGCGTCCGACCGAGGCAAGCAATTGTCCGGTCGGCTTCAGCTCTGTTGAGGTCATCGAGGGCCGCGAAATGGAGTTCCTCCAACTGCCGGACGGTGGAGCACTGAGCCCATACACCTTACAACGGACGATTCAGGCTATTCCCGGAGTAGGTCGCTTCCGCGTGCAACAAGACTCGCGTGATCGAGTCACCGTACTCATTGAGCATTCTTCATCTGAAGTTCTCGAAGTCGCCGAGGCCGCCCGGCGGCAATTGCAACCGCTGTTTCCCCCAGCCGTGGAGCTAGTGATCGAAACAGTGGAAAAGATCGAGTCGCCGACGAGCAAGTTCCGCTACATCCACAGCACCGTCGATTAGAAACGGACGCCAGCAGGTCAACATTTTCGACAGTCAGGAAACTTACCTCTAACGGTCCAAGCCCTGCTAGCAACCGGTCCGCTTACCCACCAAAGGGCCCCAGTTTCCTGACTCCCGCGTAGCGTCTCCAGCCCCAGCGGGGCGACCTATCGTTAGCCCGGTGGCGCAAGCCCCGGGAAAACCCACGCAACCCACACCCCTCTCTCTTCCCGCGTCAGCGTCCTCGTCTTCACCGCCCACGCCAAAGAGCGGCTTCTTCCCCTAGGCGAGAGGCGCCAGCCCACACCACACCCCAACCGGGCCGCGCACGCAAGTAAGCGGGTTCTCCCCAGCGCCAGCCAACCCATCCCGTCCCATGAACCTGCATCCCTCTTCTCAGGCCCGTTAACGGGCCTCTCCAGGTAGGCCAGTCCGTCTAGGGCTGGTTAACGAACGCCGAACGCCCCCTCCTTCCCGGTCCCGCGTTAGCGTCTCCCATCCGAACCGCGAACGCAAGAGAGCGGCCTCTGCCCCGACAACTCTCTCCACAAACGACCGTACTCATTCACACACGAAACAATAGCCTTCACCCGCCCCAGCTCGTCGTAGACGTAGTAGCGATCGTTGTCGCCGTTCTGGACCGAAGTGAGACGTCCGATGTCGTTCGCCACCGCACCGGTACCGTAGGTGCGAGTTACCCATGGGGTACGCTTCCACGCGAGTGACTCGCTGGAATCGCTGTAGCTCGTCAACGTGAGCTGTTTCAGCGCGTCATAGCCATAGGGCGCGGTGATGCCGCGCGCATCGGCGCGAGTCTCGACATTGCCGTTGTCGTCGTAGGTGTAGGTGTAGGTGTAGGTGTAGGTGTAGGTGATCGTGTCGCTCTCGGCGCGACAGAACTTTGTAAGTTATTGATAGAGATGGGGTAGATCTTCCCGTGCCCGCCACCGGTTGGCCGCCACCGGTTGGCCGAATTGTAGCCTGGTAGCTGTGAATTAATCGTATTTCGGCCTCTTCCCGTCAAGCTAAGTCCTTTGTTTGCCCCAAGTGATTCTGGGTCAAGTTGATTCTTTCACAGCTTCCTGTCCCTAGTTCTCCTCTTGTGTGATGAACGGTGAATTGGAGTGCACCCCATCAGTGAGACAAAGAAACCAGGGACAGGTTGTTCGACGCCGGAGGCGTCGAGGTTGTGTGTTTTTGCTCAAACTCGACCGGGCTGATATATCCCAGAGCCGAGTGTAAGCGTTTGCGGTTGTAGATTTCATCGATCATGCGAGTCAGATCGGCCCGCACTTCAGCGACGTTGCGATAGCGTCGGCCGTCCCACTGCTCTTGCTTGAGCTTGCCGATGAAGCTCTCACAAAAGGCATTGTCGCAAGGATTGCCTGGACGCCTCATGCTGATCTCGGCCCCGTGTTGTTCGAGCAGCGAGATATACTGGCCGCAGGCATACTGCACACCACGGTCCGAGTGATGAATCCAGCCGGGTTGAGGACGGCGCTCGTCGAGCGCCTTCCTCAACGCATCCATCGTCAGCTGGGTGGTGATGGTCTTCGACAGCGACCAGCCCACCACCCGTCGCGACCAGACATCGAGCACCACCGCCAGGTAGCAGAACTCACCGCGCAATCGCAGATACGTAATATCGGCCACCCACAGCTGATTCGGGCCGCCAGCGCGGGACCAACGCGCCAGGTTCGGCCAGAGTCGCCAGCTGTGTCGAGCGTCGGTTGTGGCAACGAAACGCTTCTTGCGAATCGCGAGTAGGTTGTCTTCGCGTAATAGCCGCAGCACGCGTTTGTGGTTGACCAGTCGGCCTTCGCGACGCAGCAAGGCCGCTATCCGGCGATAACCATAGCTGCGTTGTGCCAGGGCGAGTTGTTGGATCCGCTCGCGTAATTCCGTCTCTTCGACCGACGGTTCGCGCTGCTGCCAATAGCGATAGAAACCGGCTCGACTGACGCCTGTTTCACGGCACATCTGCTCCACCGTCAAGACGGCTCCTTCGCGTTCGCGCTCTTGCCGGATCGCTTCGTAGACTCCGCCTTGCCAGTTGTCGCGGCATCGACTTGCTGCAAGGCGTTCTCGAAAAAATGGATCAGTGCTTGCTGCTTGCCCACCAAGCGCTCTAGCTCCGCGATGCGGCGCTGATCACTCTGGTCCGATACACACTCCTCGCCCGTGCTCGGACGACCACCGCTCGCTTCGAAGCTCTGCGGCCCCGCTTCCTCTACCCGCTGCTTCCACGCGTACAGTGAGTTGCGCCGGACTCCCAACTCTCGCGCCAATGCCGACGGAGATTCTCCCGCCTGCATCCGTCCCACCGCTCCCAGCTTGAACTCTCGGCTATAAACTCGTGCCTTCTTCTTCTCTCCCATCAACAGTCTCCTTCTTCAAGACTGTCCCTTGTTTCTTTGTCTCAGTGATGGGGTGCAGGTCAGAATCATGCCTCGCAGTGTCGTCCGATAACCTCCATATTTTGAACGCGGACGGAATGTTCGGTAGCGATAGCGAGAAACAGGTTGCATATTGCTCCAATGAGGAGTAACCTAGTCCCGCTTTAAAGAGCCCATTCAAAGACTAAGACGCAGTTTCGCGACTGGCTCAGAAAAATGGCTCAAGAATGGTCGCCTTATCGCCAAACGTAAGATGTATCCGCAGTGCCTTCGCAGGGGAAGAAGGGGCGACGCGATGACACGTCAGTCTAGCGGGCATGTCTCGGTGAGACAGCGCCACTCGCTTCGCGACCGTAGAGTAGCTTTTTAATTTCCGGTTCCATCAACGATTGAAGAGTTCACGATGGCAAAGAATGACAATGATCTCGAAAGACGCCTTGTCAGAGTAGAACAGCAACTTTCAAAACTGGTATCGCAAAAAGGCGACCAGGGCCGCGCTAAGGGGCGGCAGACGTATTGCTCAATTCCCAAGGTGCCGCGGCGGTAGTTTGACACGAATGTGTCAGCCGAACGGGCCGCTCTGACGGGCAGGTGAAACGAATGAGAGAATCCACAAGATTTCGCATCACATCAGCACTTGCTGTTCTTCTGATCATCTGGTCCTGTGGGACGAAGCGCATCGGGACGAAGCCCATCGGATCCACAGCCGAGACGACCCTGGCTGTAGCGTTGTATCCATACGTGCCTCGCGTGGAGCAGTTCAAGGCAGCGCTCGCCTCGGAGTGGGGAAAGGTCCAGCCGGACATCGCGTTGAACTTCCTTGACTGGGATGGAGGGTACTCGGACAACCCTCCGGCGGGCGTGGACGTTTACGTCTTTGACGCGATGTTTTTCGAATATTTCCGTAGCCAGGGTTGGCTGGAAGCCATGAGCGCGGATGAAATCGACAATTTGGATGATTTTGTCCCATATGCGATCCAGGGGGTGAGGCTTGACAGCCAGTACTATGCGATTCCTCAGTTAGGTTGCGCGAACGTCCTTTTCTACGAAAAGGACGATGAACCGCTCGCCAGCGCCAACACCCTTCGCGAGGTCAAAAGCGCGCTTTCGCAATGTACGTACACCAGCAAGATTCCGCCGGACCGTCGTGGCCTCATGGTCGACATGGCGGGCGGTACGACGTCCGCCGCTCTGTACTTGGATGCGGTGTACAGCCTAAATGGACAGTTTCCGCTGCCGCTGCCATGGAATCAGTCACAGATTGACCCGAACGCTATGGCCGATGTGCGTTCCCTGCTGGCGATGGCTAGCTACGAGAACGGGACCACCGACCAGGACGTGCCCTACCAGCACGGCCAGTGGTTCGGCCAAGGCTGGGGGCGCGCCTTTATTGGGTTCACAGAGTCGATGTCTGCGATAACCCCGGAGGCGAGAGACAATATCGCGTTCAAGGTGATGCCGCTGTCCGATAAGGTGGGTTCGCCGATGTTCTATGCCGACGTCATCGGCGTACATCCAGCCACCCGCGACAGGGGTACTCGGGGTCTTGCCGTTCAGTTGGCCAACGTCATGGCTTCGGCCGCGACAATGGTCGCCAGCACCGGACCGGACGGGAGCAATACCCATCCTCAGTACCTCATGGTGGCACGCCCAAGCGTCTTTCAGGAGCTTGCGCACTCATTCCCGATCTACAACGAGATGCTCTCGCTTATCACAACGAACAATCCCGTCATGTTCAAGGTGAGCGACCAGTCTCGCGATTGGCTTACCGCGATGAAGTCCACCATTGTGACCGATACCCGCGAGGACTACCCCTGCGGTTGCGACTTTTCCGCTGCCGAGTTCATCCCAAACGATGCGGCGGCCCGCCCGATTTGCGAGGCGACTTGTGCTGACCACGGATCGTGGAACGGACAGTGGACCAACGAGTTCCCGGCCGCTCCCGCCGGCATGTCCGCTTGCGGTTGCACTGTCTGTCCGTCGCCCTGAATTAGCATGCGGTTCCAAAAGCGAATCGATCACGTTGACAGCCCGATCCCGTATGGTCCCAAAACATGGCATTGTCAAGTTAATGAGCCCTCGGCGGTTTTGCCCTGAGGCGCGCCCGAACCTTCCCTCTTTCAGCAGACCAAGCGGGACCGAGTGGGGACCGAGCGGGACATCCGGGCCGGGGCTGAGCCGATCAGATCGCGTGCCAGCCGGTGCTGTGACGGTCGAAAAAATAAACTTTTCGAACAAAACACAGCACTTACACCCGCAAGCCCCGCGAAAGCGGGCGAAAAGCTTGCACCCCTGTGCCGCCCTCAAATCAGAAGCGCGCTAGATTTTTGTGAGGTTAGCTAGCGACCCCAGTCGACTGGAAACAAACCTTCGGTGAGTTGGCCTACCAAAATGCCAACAGCGTAACGAGGGAGCAGTTCCTCAGGGCTAGCCCAATACTTTGGTGTTTCCCCGCTTAGTTGGGATTCACAATCCGTCGCTTCGGCGGTCCTGTAGTCACGCAGGGCCGCCAAGCGGCGGTCGAACGCATCGCAGATCCACAGAAACGGACATGCCAGCAACAGAGCCGCAACCGTGAGGTTGCGATTCCCTCCCCACACAGGCCGGAGGTCCATCGAGACACTCCTGTACCTCCAGGACCACCGCGAAGCGGACAAGCCCCCACGCTAGTGGGGCCGAAGGTCCATCGACCGCAACTCAACAACTAGTTCTTCGGCGGCTCCGACAGCGACTGCAAGATGGCGGGATTCAACTGGAACGTCGGTCAGTCCGCTAGTGTCTGTTTCGACGCTGCGGCGATTGGCAAAATCACGTGGTCTTCGACGAGGTCGTAGATTCCACGCAGGTGCCCCCGGCGGCTGCGGTCGGTGGCCGTGGAAGATGTCGTCACGACCACCAAGTCCAGGTCGGGAACGACGAAGATGAACTGTCCGCCATAGCCCCAGGCGTAGTAGGCACGGTGGCCGCCGAGATCGCGAATCCACCAGCCGTAGCCGTAGAGCCGACGATAGTCACGGGTAGACCTCGTGCGCGGGACGAACGATTCGCGCACCCACGATTCCGAGATCACCTGCTTGCCGTTGGATCGCCCACCGTTAAGATACATCTCGCCGAATGCCTGCATCTGGCGCGGGGTGAACTCCATGTCGTTGCCCCCGAAGTAAATCCCCTGAGGATCTCTTGGCCAGCGGGCAAGCTGGAATCCCATCGGCTCCGCGAGGGCCTCGTCACCGAACTTCCAAGTGCTACCGCCTACCTTGGTGAGAATCGCAGACAGCAAATGTGTGTTGCCCGTACTGTAGATCATGCGACTGCCCGGCTCACGCACGATAGGACGCCGCAACGCATCCCGCACCCAGTTGGAACTGGCCACCCAAGAGCCGTAATTGCGATTGCTCGTCGTCTCGAGGCCAGACCGCATCGTCAACAGGTCGGCGATCGTGATCTCCTGCTTGCGAGCATCGGCATCACCGTTGATGAGGCTGGGGAAGAACTTCGCGATCGGGGTGTCGACGCTTTCTATCAAGCCGCGGTCAACCGCGATTCCGATGAGCGCCGACATCACGGTCTTCGACGCCGACTTGACGTTGGTGGCGCGTGTCGCGCGGGTGCCCCGGTAGTAGTGTTCAAGGCGCCGTTCGCCGTGCCAGCTCACAATCAAGCTACGGAGACGAGGCAATGCGTCACCCGCCTTCCGCGCATCGACGAAAGAGATGGTCGATGCTGGCGAGACCGAGTCTTCCGCCGGTAGGAAGGATGGCAGCGCGAAAACGCATGCCGCGATCGCGGCACTCGTGACCATTAAGACGTTGCGACAGATCACGCGAAGAGATTATCGAGCACGCGACCGCCGACGTCAGTTAGCCGGAACGGTCGACCCTGAAATGTGTAGGTCAACTTTGTATGATCGAGGCCCAACATATGCAGGATCGTCGCCTGGATATCGTGGACATGGATGTGCTCGCCGACGGAGCTGAACCCCAGGTCGTCGGTCTCACCGATCTGGTGTCCGCGACGGATCTTGCCGCCAGTCATGATCATCGGGAATGCATCGATGTGATGGTTGCGGCCTTGTTTGCCGGGATCCTCCTTACGGACCTCCGCCATTGGTGTGCGTCCGAACTCGCCGCCCCAAATGACAAGCGTCTCGTCGAGTAATCCCCGTTGCTTGAGATCCTTAATGAGCGCGGCAGTCGAGCGATCAATCTCGCGGCAAACTTTATCAAGCGGCTGGCCGACGTCGGCGTGGTGGTCCCAGTCGGCGTGATAGAGCTGCACGAATCGAACGCCACGCTCCACCATCCGGCGGGCCAACAAGCAGTTGTTCGCGTATGATGACTCGCCTGGCTTCGCGCCGTACATATCGAGGGTCTCTTGCGACTCCTGTCCGAAGTCGATCAGATCCGGACCACTCGTCTGCATCTGGTACGCCATCTCATAGGCGGCCACACGCGTCATGATCTCCGGGTCACCGTCGTTCTCGTACTGCAGCAGATTCATTTCGCGAATCGCTTCGAGTGTCGCTGCCTGGGAGCCTTTCGTCACGCCTGGAGGGGTCGAAAGATTCAGGATCGGATCTCCACCTGAGCGGAACGGCACACCTTGATAGGCGGTCGGCAAAAAGCCACTCGACCAGAGGCCCGCACCTCCGCGCGGCCCGCGCCCACCAGACTGCAGGACAACGAATCCCGGCAGGTCTTGCGACTCGCTACCGAGGCCGTAGGTCGCCCACGATCCGATGCTCGGCCTTCCGAAACGGATCGAACCGGTGTTCATGAAGCACTTGGCCGGAGCGTGGTTGAAGTTGTCGGTCTGAATGCCGGTGATCATCGCGACGTCGTCGGCGATCTCACCAATTTGAGGCACCAGGTCGGACGCCCACATGCCGCCCTGGCCGTACTGCTTAAAGTTTCGTTTCGAGGCGAGCAACCGAGGCTTGTCCTTCGCGAAGGTGCCCATAAAGGCGAAGCGTTTGCCTTCGAGAATCGAGTCGGGTGCCTCTTGGCCGTCGTACTTCTGTAGCACCGGCTTGTAATCGAACATCTCTAGCTGGCTTGGACCGCCAGCCATGAAGAGATAGATGATGTTCTTGATTTGAGGCGTGTAGTGCGGCTCTTTGGGGGCCATCGGGCTGGCGGGGATCTCCGCAGCCGATAGGGCACCCTCAGCCATTAACGAGGCCAACGCAACACGGCCAATGCCGACACCACAGTCCTTAAAGAAATGACGTCGGGTTTTTTCCCGTAGAATCTGGTCTTTCAAGGTCATTACGTTTACTCCCGCGTCATGAAGTCGTCCAAGTTGAGTAGTACGCGGCCAACCGATACCCACGCAGCAAGCTCAGGGGCGTCACCCAGCTCGACTGGTTCCGGGTCTACTCCCTTGGCCAAGCCGTCATTCAATCTCGATATCAGCTCCAGGGCCATCGTTGGCTGGGCGCCGTATTCTTCGCGCTGGCTTGCCAGGTAGGTGGCGATGCGATCACGTTCACCTGCCAGCGGCGCGCGATTGAGAGCCAAGAGGAAGGCATGGTCCATACGAGCTCGATCGCTGTCGGCCGCTTCTTCCATCACGCGCTTACCCAGGGCGATTGCGAACTCCAAAAATGACTGGTCGTTGAGCAGAGTCAACGCCTGCAACGGGCTGTTGGAGCGCACACGTCGGGTGCAGGTTTCCGCCGCGTTGGGCGCGTCGAATAACACCAAGCTGGGTGGTGGGGACTGCCTAAAGAACACAGTGTAGAGACCGCGACGGTAGCGGTCAGCACCGAGCGAGGTGGGCCAATCGCGTGTGATCTGGGTCGCCGACATCGATCCGTCTGGTATCGGTGGGTAGACTCCCGGACCGCCCAGCGTCGGTGCTAGTAAACCACTGGCCGACAACGCTGCATCGCGGACAATCTCGGCATCGAGCCGTAGCCGAGCCTGGCGCGCTACCAGATTATTGTACGGATCTACATCTTCCAAATCGGTGCGGGCCTTCGACGATTGTCGATAGGTCGCCGAAGTCGCGATCAGCCGATGGATCGCTTTCTGGCTCCATCCTTGGCGGACAAATTCAGTGGCAAGCCAATCCAGAAGCTCTGGGTGCGTGGGCGTATTGCCCATCGCACCGAAGTCATTTTCGGTAGCGATGATGCCCTTGCCGAAGTAGCGCTGCCACATGCGGTTCGTGGTCACCCGCGCAGTCATTGGATTTTCGGGACTTACTAGCCACTTCGCCAGGTCGAGACGGTTGCCGGTCACTGGCTTAGAACTCAACGCCGCTGGCACACCAGGCTTGACGCGCTCACCGTGACGCAAGAAGTCGCCTCCCTCATGGATGAACGTCTCGCGCGGGTCGTCGCGTTCACGCGTGATCAATGTGCGAGTCACGATCGGCTTCTTCCAGCGATGCCCGGCACCAACTCCGACGGGCTTCATGAACTCACGCAGCGTCGAAACGCGGGCACGTAGGCCATCGTCTTCGTGGAGCGGCGGGTCACCGTCACTTTGAGGTGTCCCCTGCAGTTGTTCGATGTATTCGACGAGGTCACGGCTGAGGGCGTTGACCGCCCCCCAATAGGCCTTGGCCTCGGCATCCTCTTTGGGAGTGCGCAAGTCGAGCATGGGCTCGTAGGCCTTGTAGCGATCGGTGAGCTTCGAGATCTCAACCGTGCTGTTGTAGAAGGCGAAGAGCTGATAAAACTCTTTCTGCTTAATGGGGTCGTATTTATGATCGTGGCAGCGAGCGCAACCGACCGTCAGCCCGAGGAATACCGATCCGGTTGTCGCGACGCGGTCGGCGACAGCTTCAATGCGATATTGCTCGGTGTCGATGCCACCTTCATAGTTCAGCGTTGTGTTGCGGTTAAAACCGGTAGCAATCAGCTGATCGACGGTTGGTTCTGGCAAGAGGTCGCCGGCGATCTGCTCTATGACAAACTCGTTGAATGGCTTGTCTTCGTTCAACGCATTGACGACCCAGTCGCGGTACTTCCAGATCGGTCGCGGCCCGTCGATGCTGTAACCGTCCGAGTCGGCGTAGCGAGCGAGATCAAGCCAGTGGCGACCCCAACGCTCGCCGAAGTGATCCGAAGCCAAAAGCCGCTCAACCACCTTTTCGTAGGCGTCAGGCGAGCTATCGGACGTAAATTCTTCGATCTGATGTGGCGTCGGCAAGAGGCCCGTCAGGTCTAAGCTGACACGGCGCAACAACGTCGCTCGGTCGGCCTCTGGTGCTGGCGTAATGTCTTTCTCTTCGAGCTTGGCGAGGATGAACTTGTCGATCGGGTTGCGGACCCAGTCCTCGGCCTCGACTTCGGGCTCGGCGGGACGCTGCGGCACTTGGAAGGCCCACGGTTTGGACTGTGCCGCAATGGCTTCCTCGGCCCACGGTGCGCCCGCTGCAATCCAGCGCTCGAGAACGGCGACTTGCTTCGGCTCAAGCTTCCCGCCGGGGGGCATCTTGAGGTCGCCAGTTTGATTCACCGCCTCAATTAGAAGGCTCTCGTCGGGATGGCCCGGCGTCACGGCGGCACCGCGCGATCCGCCTTTTAACAGTGCTTCGCGTGAGTCGAGAGCCAAGCCGCTAGCCTCTAGCTGTGAGCTATGGCAAGCCAGACAGGCGTTCAGCAACGGCTGGACGTCTTCGACAAAGTCGGGAGCGCCTTGTTGAGCACCTAATCCGACCGTGAAGACGAGGGCGAGTAGAAGGGGACGAAGCGACTTAACAGGCATAGAACCAACATATTGTGGCTGATCATGGCGTCTCCGCGCCACAGGCCGCAGTGCTGCTTATTCTACACCGCTCAGGCGATAGCGGAGGCTCGCAATCCCAGTTTTGAGGCAAATCGGACGGTTACCCGAATCAGGCTACGCGGCGGCAGCCACCTCAATTTCTTCGAGGCTACTCAAAGCTATGCCGATTTCGCGGATCATCGCGTCCCGGTCATGGCGCCGGAGTAGCGGACCGAGAGCGTGAACTTGTTTCTCAATCGGGGTACCACCCGACTGAACCCAAGCGGTTACCCATGAGCCACTGACGTGCTCCCAGTTTGGGCGCTTGTTCGCAACCAACTCGTCTAGCGTGCTCCAAAGGCTGTCTCTCACGATCTTCATTCCAACTACTCCGGCGGACTCAAAGGGGGGGCTCAGGGCTCCGGTAACACTAAGTTAACTGGTGTCAGACGCAATGGTCGACTGTGAGGCACCCCAGTTGTGACCTGGGTTTATCCAGCGGGGATCCGCGATTCGTACTTTGGTGGCTCTCAGTGGTCGTGAGTGCGATAGTAACGACTGGTCTATGGCAATCGGAAAACTGCTTCGTGAGAATGCCGCGCTAGCTGTGGGCATCTCGCTGCCGGTGTTGGTCGTGTTCTTCTTCCTGCTGGCGACGTATGTTCCGCGCTGGTTGGTGGATCCGCCGCAGTACGACTTTCTGTTCACCCAAAACCACAGCCACCGCGACGATAAGGCTCGCTGGCGGTATAGGGTCGACTTGGAGGGGAGCGGTGAACTCCAGATTCGAGCTACTCCGGTCGAGGCTGACGTTTATGCCGGGCAATCTCGATTGTTTCTATACCAGCATGAGAGTGACGACGTTCGGGAAATTCGTCTTTCAGTGCCCGAGGACTCTGTCATTGGCGAGGACGACGTTCTGGTAGAAATTCCTGAGTTCAGCGACACGATCATCGACTCCCACCAGGTTGCTCCCGACGGATACGAACTGATAGACCAAAGTGGCCGCCAAGGTCAGTTGGTGGGCCTGTTCTACAGAGGAAATCGGGACGATCTGGCAATTGGCAAGAACGGGGCAGTAGTCGCGGTACGATTCAGGCAAGGTCGCACGCTACGCCGTTACGACTCTCACTTCCTGGGCTGGGTCATTCCTCCGTCTGATCGATAGGCTGCGATGACGAGCAAGGAACAGGCGCTAGGCCAGATCGCGGACATCGCGAGAGACCACGACCTGACGTCGGACGAAATTCTCGTGGTGCTGTCTCAGTCGGAACAGGCTTCGGATTCACAGTCTTCGAAACTGACACGCCTATTCGGGTACTTGGGAGGCATCTTCGTACTCGCCGGACTAGCAGTCTTCATCGAGATGCAGTGGGACTCGATGAATTCGATCGCACGCATTACGGTCACGCTCGGCTCGGGCATTGCGGCATTCGCTATGGCTTTCGTGGCGATGGGTGATGAGCGGTTTGAGAAAACTGCCACACCGTTGTTCCTGCTAGCGGCACTGATGCAACCGATTGGGATCTTAGTCGCCATCGATGAGTTCTCGACCGGCGGTGACGAAAGGCACGCGTTCCTGCTGACTTCTGGCGTGCTGCTAGTCCAGCAGCTGCTCGTGTTCTTCAAAACAACGCGTACGGTGCTGCTGTTCATGGCCCTTTTGTTTGCGTCGGGCTTCTATGGGACTGCTCTAGATCTCATTGGTCTCGACGAAGATCTGAATATTTTCACCCTGGGACTCTCGGTGTTGTTGGTCACCTACGCGATCGACAAGACGAGCCACGCCAGCATCACGCCGTTCTGGTACTTCGCGAGCTCAACGGCTCTGTTGATGGGCCTGTTTTCTCTCATCGAAGACTCCGTGATCGAGATCTTGTTTCTCGGGGCCGCCTGCGGTGTGGTGTTCCTGAGTACTTGGGCCAAGAGCCGGAGTCTACTGTTCGTCGGCACCGTAGCCATCTTGGGCTACGTTGGCTACTACACCTCGGAGCACTTTTCCGATGTGGTCGGCTGGCCGATCGCGCTGATTCTGTTTGGGTTACTGCTGATCGGGCTCAGTGCAGTGGCATTTCGGATCAACCGCAAGTACATTTCCGCTGTGTAGGAACGGTCGCCTATCCAACGTTCTGTAGTCGTCTTGTCATAAAGAAAACGTGCCTTCGAGGATTTGTTTTTTTCCACAGCGCGTGAGTGCCATCCGATCAAGTATCCCTGATTCTAAAGAACTTAAGTGCTGTGGAAAACGTGTGGAAAGAGGGTGCTGCACAGCCTTCGCTTTCTTTACATCGCCGTGCGGCCAGCTTCACGCCCGGTGACGGTTCGGCTGCGTCAAGCTCACGAGACGACACTCATCGAAAAGAAGAAGATTTCAAGGGCCACACTGTAAACGGGCTGGAACACGTAGTCGAAAGCTCTCCAGGCTATGACGAGGCCCAGCATGGAGAAGCCTGGCTGGCGCATGAAGTCGTTGAAATTATGAACGATCGATTCCGGGAGAATCAGGCCCAGCGCTGTGGCGCCGTCAAGTGGCGGAACAGGGATGAGATTAAAGGCTCCGAGTAAGACATTCTCGACGAAAAGGATGCTGAGAAACGTCACCAACCCGCCTGTTGACTCGGAAGTTGGAGAGACCATCTGCAGCATGGAGAAACTTTCGGGCCATGCGAAGAAGCCGAACATGTAACCGCCCAGCATCGCGAGCCCAGCAAGAATCACCAGGGCGAAGTTCGCCGCCGGACCAGCCAGTGCCATCCAGGCCGCACGACGGGGATATTTCCGTTGCCAGTACGGGTCGTAGGGCGCTGATGCCCAGCCGAGCATCCAACCTCCGATCGCCAAAGAAACGATCGGGACGAGCACCATTCCGAAGGGCGCACGCTGAATGTGCGGCATCGGGTTGAGTGTCACTTGCCCACCGCGGGCGGCCGTATCGTCGCCGAGTTGGAGTGCGGCCCAAGCATGAGCCGCTTCGTGGCAGGTGACTGACAGCAGAAAAGCAACGTACCAGAGCGGTGCAACGGCGAGGAAGTCGGAATCAAACATCTAAAGAACGAAGATAGCAGGGTGCGTATTGAGTCGCGTCTCTCGCTACAATTGCCTTTCGCGGTCGTGACGAAAATTAAGCCAATGCGGAGGGCCAGAGTCTACTACGTCGCGACGTTGCTGTCGCTCTTTGTGATGGGCGTGATGGCGCTGAGTCAAGCGGATCGCTTGAGGGAAGGCCGGAACGATTTCATCCCACTTTACTCTGGACCTCATCTACTCGCCACCGGAGAGCTTTACGACAACGCACGGCTGCTGGAAAAGGAAGCGGAAGTCACCGGGTTCCACTCAGACGCTCACGGGTACATACGACCGCCGTTCCTCGCCGCTCTCATGTGGCCTTTGAGTCAACTGCGTTATCAGACGGCATTGCGGGTTTGGCAAGGCGCCTCTTTGGCGTCGCTCGTCGGTTTCGTCTTGCTATGGCCTACCGATCATCGCCTCTTGACGGGACTCGCGACGGCGATGTCGATACCGGCGCTGTTGGTCTTGCTGAAGGGTCAAGACGTACACTTCCTGATGCTGGTGATTGCCGTGAGCGCTCGACTACACATCGCCGGCAAGCCAGTTCTGGCAGGTGCGGTGTTCGCTCTATGCGCAGCCAAAGCGCACCTGTTCCTTCTAACGCCAGTCTGGATTTTGGGCCAACGTGACTGGGGATTCCTCAAAGGGCTTCTATACGGCGGAACCGCCTTGGCTGTTCTTTCGACTTCTGTTGCAGGTTGGGGGTGGCCCGTGGAAATGTGGCGCGAGGCGAAGAACCCGATGTTCTCTCCTAGCCTGTCGCACATGCCGAACCTTCATGGGGCATTCGCAGAGATGCCTGCGTCGTGGGTCTGGGAGTTGGCGTTCTCGGTCGCTGCGGTCTGGGCCGTCTGGACCATTGCCCGCAAGTCGTCGTTCTTACCCGCATTTGCGGCCGCGCTGCTTGGCGGTGCGTTGCTCGCGAGACACAGCTATGTGCTGGACTTGGCGATTCTCATTCCAGCAGTTCTCGTCGTTGTAAAAACATCCAAGTCGCAGATGCTCAAGTTGGGTGGAGTATTGCTGTTGGCACCGCCACTGATGTATTTAGCGATTCAAGGGCCACCCTACTCGACTGGAGTCGTATTGATTTGCTGGGCGTTACTGCTCGGTTGGGCCCTAGAGCGAAGACTGCTAGGGCCAAAACACAAGGAAGCTCACGCATGAACGAAGCAATGAAGAGCCGTCTCGGCGTATTCGTCGGGTTGGGGTTGTTTGTCCTGATTCTCTTGGGCCCGACGCCCGACGGGATGAATCAGCAGACGCAGCGAACGGCGGCGGTCGCCGTGCTGATGGCCACTTGGTGGCTGACCGAAGCGGTGCATATGGCAGTGACCGCGCTGCTGCCGGTGGCATTGTTTCCACTGCTCGGCATCTTGTCCGCGCAAGAGGTGGCCTCACCGTACGCCAATCACATTGTCTTCCTCTATATAGGCGGCTTTGTCGTGGCGATGGCGATGGAGCGGTGCAACCTGCACAAGCGACTGGCGCTGCAGACGATTCGACGAATTGGCTCGTCACCGGACCGACTGATGTTGGGCTTCATGGTCGCGACGGCGTTCTTGTCGATGTGGATCTCGAACACCGCGACGACGATGATGATGTTGCCGATCGCTCTGGCCGTGATCGATCAGCTCGCTACCTTATCCGAGGTCGATGGAAAAAGCGATGAGGCCACACAGCAGCAGGTAAAGAAGTCGTTCAGCGTCATCCTATTGCTCGGCATCGCCTACTCGGCTAGTGTCGGTGGTGTCGGAACGATCATCGGTACGCCAACAAACGTGGCGTTCTTGGGCTACCTCTCCCAGGCCTTCCCCGACATGCCAGAGATCGGCTTTGTCGATTGGATGATGATGGCCGTGCCCATCGTGATTGTCTTCATACCCATCGCCTGGGTATACCTGTGCCGCTTCGCCGGAGACTTGCCGCTCCACAAGATCCAGTTTCACGGTTCGGGCGACGTCATCGATAGTGAAATCAACAAGCTCGGCCCGATGCGCCACGAAGAGAAGCTGGTCGCCGCAGTGGCCTCGACTACAGCGCTGCTGTGGATCTTTCGGAAGCCGATTATGGTGGGCGATTTTACACTGCCTGGCTGGTCGCAGATATTCGAAGATTCTTCCCTGCTCCAAGATTCGACGGTTGCGATGGTGATGGCGACCCTACTTTTCTTGTTGCCTTCGGGAAAAGAGGGTAAGCGATTGATGGACTGGGAAACAGTTCAACGCGGTATGCCGTGGGGTATTGTGTTTCTCTTCGGCGGTGGTTTTGCGTTGGCAGAAGCGATCGCGGCCAGCGGGCTCGCCGACTGGATGGGCCTCCAAATGGCGGTTCTTGAAGGCTTGCCCGTCTGGGTGTTGGTGCCGATCAGTTGCCTGATCGCGGTGCTGATGACCGAGATGACGTCGAATATCGCGACAGTGATGATGCTGTCTCCGGTGATCGCGGCAACCGCGTTGCAGATCGGCGTCGATCCTTATCTGCTGCTGATCCCGGCTGCGATTATGGCTTCGTTCGCGTTTATGCTGCCGGTAGCGACGCCACCGAATGCAATTGTGTTTTCTTCGGGCACGATCACCATTGGACGCATGTTCCGGGTGGGGTCGATCCTCGATCTGATCGCGCTGTTTATCGTGCCCGCGATGATCTACTGGCTGGGTGGGAGTTTGTTGGGGCAATAGACAACCTTGGGCTATCTGACCTGGGTTAACAATGGCCTCTCCGGTGGGGCCTATTGTCCGGGTAAGCCCGTTGAACCGGGCTAGGAAGAGGGAACGAAGTATCGGCCTTTCCAACCAGCCCTAAAAGGCCTGGTCTATTTTGAGAACCCCGTGAACGGGGCTGATGATTTCACTATACGATCGAAGCCGTTTCGGCTTGGGCGCCAGAGCAGAACCCGGCGCTCACGCGCCTGGGCTCGGGTTAGGCTTGCTCTGCGGTGAGCGTTTCGGCAGAAGAGCCGTTGGCTTCGTTGAGGCGAAGTAGTTCGAGCTTGAGGGAGTCGCAGAGGGCGTTCCAGGAGGCTTCGAGGACGTCATCGGAGACTGGCGTCCCGCTCCCCTCGCTTGGGCTGATGATTTCACTATACGATCGAAGCCGTTTCGGCTTGGGCGCCAGAGCAGAACCCGGCGCTCACGCGCCTGGGCTCGGGTTAGGCTTGCTCTGCGGTGAGCGTTTCGGCAGAAGAGCCGTTGGCTTCGTTGAGGCGAAGTAGTTCGAGCTTGAGGGAGTCGCAGAGGGCGTTCCAGGAGGCTTCGAGGACGTCATCGGAGACGCCGACTGTCGTCCAGGCGTCGTCTCCATCGGACCACCTGACCAGGACGCGGACTTTAGCGGCGGTGCCCTTGTTGCCATCGAGGACGCGGACCTTATAGTCGGTCAAGCGTACGTTCTGAATCTGGGGATAGGGTTCCGAGAGGCACTTGCGAAGAGCAGTCGCCATCGCATCGAACGGTCCACCTTCGGACGTTTCTTCAGCCCAACGCTGGCCATCGCGAGTCTTGATGACCATCTCGACCTTGTGCTGGGTCTGCTCACCACCCTTTTTCTCGGTGTGAACGCTCATCTTCTCGAGATCGAAGAGAAAGTGGTCTGGTTGAACGACCTCACGGATGAGAAGTTCGAACGAACCCTCGGCTGCTTCGAGTTCGTAGCCCTGGTTCTCCATCTCTTTGATGCGTTCGAGGAGTGTCTTGCGGGCGTCGTCATCGAGCTTGTCACCCCAGCCTTTTTCTTCGAGCTTGTAGAAGATATTGGCTCGACCCGAGAGGTCACTGACCAAGACTCGTCGCCTGTTGCCGATGGCCTCGGGCTCAACATGCTCGTATGTGGCAGCATCGCGGAGTACCGCTGAAACGTGGATGCCACCCTTGTGGGCAAACGCGGAGCGACCCACATAGGCCTGACCGTTGGGCACCTGCAGATTGGCCGTATCGGCGACGAAATTGGCGAGCTTCGTGAGTTTCTTCAGGTTCTCATCGCTGACGCACTCGTGACCCAATTTCAGTTGCAGGTTCGCGATGAGCGGCATCAGGTTGGAGTTGCCGCAGCGTTCGCCGTAGCCGTTGACGGTGCCTTGGACATGCGAACAGCCCAGTTCGATCGCGGTGATGGCATTCGCTACCGCGACCTCCGAGTCGTTGTGGGTATGGATTCCGATGATTCCGCCAAACGTCTTGCGAACGTCCGCCACCATCTCGGCAACTTCACCTGGCATCGTGCCACCGTTGGTGTCGCACAAAACCAGGATGTCAGCACCTGCCTTGGCCGCTGCATCGAGCGTCTTCATGGCGAAGTCTCGGCTACTTTTGTAGCCATCGAAGAAATGCTCAGCGTCGTAGATCACCTCGCGTCCGTTGGACTTGAGGTAGGCCACGGTCGAGCCAATCATGTCTAGGTTCTGCTCTTCAGTCACGCGTAGTGCGCGCTCGGTGTGCAGGTTCCAGCTCTTGCCAAAAATGGTGACGACGGGCGTCTCGGACTCAAGAAGAAATCGGAGGTTCGGATCGTCTTCTGGCCTGTTCTTGGCGTGGCGCGTCGAACCGAAGGCCGCCATCTTGGCGTGGTTGAGTTTGAGTGACTTGGCCTCTTCGAAGAAGTCACGGTCACGCGGGTTCGACCCGGGCCAGCCGCCTTCGATGTAGTCCACGCCAAACTCGTCCAGCCTGCGCGCGATGCGAATCTTATCCTCGACCGAGAAGTTAATATTCTCGCCCTGCGTTCCGTCTCGGAGCGTGGTGTCGTAGATTGCGATTCGCATTGTTGTATTCCGCTGGTGGTTGGTTAGAAGTAAGCGGGGCGGCACAGGGCCACCCCGCGATCTTTATGCCGTCGGCATCTCCTTCTTGCGCTTGATGAACGGCATCATGCTACGCAGGCGCTCGCCGACTTCTTCGATTGGCTGATCGGTCTGCGCCTTGCGGGTTGCGAGAAACTTTTCACGGCCCCCTTCGCGGTTCTCTGCCATCCATTCCTTGGCAAACTGCCCGGACTGGATCTCTTCGAGAACCTTCTTCATCGAGTCACGTACGTGCTGGTCGACGATGCGTGGTCCGCGGGTGTAGTCACCATACTCCGCGGTGTCAGACACGGAGTAGCGCATGTAGTTGAGGCCACCCTCTTGGATGAGGTCGACGATGAGCTTCAGCTCGTGCAAGCACTCGAAGTAGGCCATCTCGGGCGCGTAGCCAGCATCGACCAGCGTCTGGAAGCCAGCGCGGATCAGCTCGGCGGTACCGCCGCAAAGAACGGCCTGCTCGCCGAAGAGATCGGTCTCGGTCTCTTCTTTGAAGCTGGTCTCGATGACGCCAGCCTTGAGGCATCCGATGCCCTTGGAGTAGGCGAGTCCGAGATCCAGCGCAGTGCCGCTGGCATCTTGAAAGATGGCGACAAGTCCGGGGACGCCCATGCCTTCTTCAAATAGCTCGCGGACACGGTGACCGGGTGCCTTGGGGGCGACCAACAGTACGTCGAGATCCTTGCGCGGCTCGATGAATCCGAAGTGAACGTTGAAGCCGTGGGCGAACATCAGAGTCGCGCCCTGCTTCAGGTTCGGCTCGATCTCGTTGTTGTAGAGATCGGCTTGGATGTGATCAGAGACCAGAATCATAACCACGTCGGCGATCTTCGAGGCTTCCGCCGTCGTCATCACCCGCAAGCCAGCCTGCTCGGCCTTGGGCCAACTCTTAGAGCCTTCGTATAGGCCGACAACGACGTCAACGCCGCTCTCTTTGAGATTCAAAGCATGGGCGTGGCCTTGGCTGCCGTAGCCGACCACCGCGACGGTCTTGCCTTGGAGATGCGACAGATCGCCGTCTTGTTCGTAATATGCTTTCGCTGGCAACTCAATACTCCTCTTAATCCTTCAGCGCTTACTCGGCGCAAAAAACCCCTACTTCGACTCCGCCACGGGCGTCGGCTCCGACTTCTCCTCCGACGGGTCCTGACGGAACATCGGGTAGGGCAATCGGTTGGACGGGAGGCGAGCCATCGCCATCGACCCGGATCGAGTCATTTCTACGTCTCCGTAATGATGCAGGAGGTCGATCAGAGCATCGATCTTGTCCGGTGAGCCGGTGACCTCTAGCGTGTAATGGGACGGTGACACATCGACGATCCGGGCGCGGAAGATTTCCGCCTCTTTAGCGACCGACGCGCGCATCTCCGGCTTCACGGAGCTGACCTTGATCAAGGCCAACTCACGCTGCACCGCATTCGATTCTGTTAAGTCCACGGCCTTCACGACATTGACGAGGCGCGTGATCTGCTTGATCAGCAGTGGTCGATTGTCGTCCTGGACATCGGCGAGTATCGTCATGGACGAAAGCGTGGGGTCGAGCGTCTTGGCGACGGTCAACGATTCGATATTGTAGCCACGCGAGGTGAGCACACCCGCTACGCGCATCAAGGCTCCGGCTTCGTTCTCGACGAGTAATGAAATCAGCTGATTCATCATTGGATCTCCGTAACGATACGCGCGCTCAGTCGCCCGTGGCGACCGGCTTGCCCGCATCCAAAATCATCTCGTCCAACGCCCCGCCGGACGGAACCATCGGATAGACGTTCTCTTCTCTAGTGACCATCACATTGAGCAGGAACGGCCCTGGTTCATCAATCATCTCTTGAATCGCAGCCTCGAGATCCGCAGGCTGCCGAACAGTCACACCCTTAATCCCAAACGACGCCGCAAGCATCGGGATGTCGGGGAAGCCAGGCTGCATCGCGACGGAAGAGTAGCGCTTCTCAAAGAAAAGATCTTGCCACTGGCGGACCATGCCCAACCAGCCGTTGTTCATGATGATCATCTTCAGCGGAATGTTGTTCCCGACGATGGTCGCGATCTCGGGCATCGACATCATGAAGCCACCATCTCCGCAGATGGAGAACACTAACTTGTCGGGGCAAGCCACCTTGGCTCCCATCCCGGCGGGGATACCGAAACCCATCGAGCCCAATCCACTCGATGACTCCCACAGTCGCGGCTTGTCGAATTCAATATATTGTGCGGCCCACATCTGGTGTTGGCCGACGTCGACGGCGACGATCGATTCACCCTTGGCGAGTTTGTTGATCGTCTCCATCAGGAACTGCGGTTTGATCTCGGTGTCGGACGGCTCGTAGGAGAACGGATGCTCCGCCTTCCAGTCCATCACTTCACCGTGCCATGCGGTGCGTTCTTTGAGATTCGCAGTTGCCTTCTCAGCCTTAGTCTCTTCAAGGCGCTTGTTGATCGCCTGGAGGACTTTCTTGGCGTCACCCACGACGCCGACATCCGCACGACGGTTCTTGTTGATCTCCACCGGGTCGACATCGACGTGCAGTACACGCGCCAGTGGAGCAAAGCGATCGAGACGTCCGGTGACGCGATCGTCAAAGCGAGCGCCGATGCCGATGATCGAATCGGACTTCATCATGCACATGTTGGCGGCGTAGCCACCGTGCATCCCAACCATCGAAACATAGTTCGGGTGGTTGGGCGGCATACAGCCATGGGCCATCACGGTGTGGATGAGCGGAGCTCCGAGCAATTCGGACAGCTTCACCAACTCTTCGTTGGCCTCTGATGTGATCACACCGCCGCCCGCGTAAATGCACGGCCGCTCGGCCTCCCATAGGAACTCAACAGCTTCCTCAACTTCGGGAACGTCCGGCTCAAGCTTCAACTCGTAGCCGCGTAGCGGTTTGAGTTCGCCATTCAGGTGGAAATGGGTCTTCGACACCAGGACGTCTTTGGTGACGTCGACCAGCACCGGACCGGGGCGTCCGCTGCTGGCGATATAAAACGCCTCGTGGATGATCTGACTCAGGTCCTCAATATCCTTGACGAGATAGTTATGCTTCGTTGCCGCGCGCGTGATGCCAAACGTGTCGGCTTCTTGGAAGGCGTCGCGACCGATCAACGCTTGGGGCACCTGCCCGGTGATGGCGACGATCGGGATCGAATCCATCAGGGCATCGACCAAGCCGGTGGTCAGGTTCGTGGCACCAGGGCCAGAGGTCGCCATGCAGACACCGGTTTTGCCGGTCGCACGGGCAAAACCCTGCGCAGCAAAGACAGCATTCTCTTCGTGGCGGACGAGGATGTGCTTGAGCGGGTGATCGTAGAGGACGTCGTATACCGGGATCGTAACGCCGCCAGGGTATCCAAAGATGACTTCCGCGCCTTCGCGAGCAAGACTATCGATCAGGATTCGTGCGCCGGACGTGAGTGACATGGTGATGTTTCTCTCGATGCTTCTGCCTAACAACTGCCCCGCTCCGCTCTCTGCACTGATCCGACGTCGACCCCTTCAGCGGGGCACGAAAAAGGCCGCTCGTCCGGTTCTGTGTCTGCCCCGGCGGCGGCCTCTTTTCGCTCAATGCGTTGAAAGTTGACCTTTAGCCGGGGCTCGCTACAGCGACGAGTACGATGGAGCCATTAATTCGTACGATGACAAATTTAGGAATGTCCAGATCGGGTTCGACGGACAAAGATGGTACGGTGTCTACTCCCGTGAAGGCAGTGGAAGACGCAGAACGGTCCTGCTGCACTGGGTTGCGCTGCGGGTCTGTTACTCTACGGCGGCAATGCATCACGATCTGCAGTTGCCTGGCCCCGAAAAGGAGCTAGGCGACTAACCTTGATTCTAGCCCTGTATCGAGTAACGGGTCAAGATGTGGAGGCAGCCTCTTTCAGAGAGGATTCGGCAGCCTCGATGGTGGCGGAGATGTCATCCTCCGTCATGGCAGCAGACGTAAAGGCAGCTTCGTACTGAGAGCAAGGCAAGTAGACGCCGCGCTCTAGCATGGCGCGGAAAAACTTGCCGAACAGGTCCGTGCGACTTGCGGACGAAGAGTCCCAGTCAGTCACGGGTCCCCGGTTGAAGAAGAAAGTGACCATTGAGCCAACACGGTTGATTGTCAGGGGCACTCCGGCGGCCGACGCCGCAGCGGCCACGCCCTCGGCCAGCATTGCGGTCTTCTTATCAAGACCCTCGTAGATCTGAGGCTCACCCTTGAGTAGCCGCAACGTCGCCAGTCCAGCGGCCACGGCAAGCGGATTCCCCGACAGCGTGCCTGCCTGGTAGACGGGGCCGACAGGGGCGACCTGGTCCATGATGTCCCGTCGGCCACCGTAGGCGCCCACCGGCAATCCGCCGCCGATGATCTTGCCGAGCGTCGTCATGTCGGGCGTCACGCCGAACCGCTCTTGTGCGCCGCCAAGAGCAACGCGGAAGCCGGTCATCACCTCGTCGAAAATTAGCAGCGAGCCGTGCTCTTGGGTGATTCGTCGTAGGCCTTCGAGGTAGCCGTCGGCTGGAGGGACGCATCCCATATTGCCGACGACGGGTTCGAGGATGATGCAGGCGATCTTGTCGCCGTGCGCGGCGAAGCATTCTTCGACCGCGCTCAGCGAGTTGTACGGCAGTGCAATCGTCGTGGCGGCGAAGGCAGCTGGCACGCCAGCAGAATCGGAAATCCCCAGCGTCGCTAGGCCCGAGCCCGCCTTCACGAGCAGCGAGTCGACGTGGCCGTGATAGTTACCGACGAACTTCACCACCAAGTCGCGTCCGGTGTAACCGCGGGCGACGCGGATGGCGCTCATGGTCGCCTCGGTGCCGGAATTCACCAGGCGAACGGACTCGATGGAGGGTACGATGTCGCAGATCAATTCAGCGATGTCGATCTCGCCCTTGGTCGGAGCGCCGAAGCTGGTACCGTTGCGGAGAGCTTCCTCAAGGGCCTCGATGACCGCCGGGTGGCGGTGCCCCAGGATCATCGGCCCCCACGAGCCGATGTAGTCGAGGTACTCGTTGCCGTCCGCGTCGTAGAGTCGAGCACCATCGGCGCGTACGATGAATATGGGGTCTCGACCCACCGACTTGAAGGCGCGAGCGGGAGAGTTGACGCCGCCGGGGATAGAGCGTTGAGCCTGCTCAAACAGTGAGCTGGAGCGAGTGTCGTTCATCGAGATTGCGGGCTGACTTCAGCTAGTTCACAGCGGGATGTCCGGAGGGTAGCTCTTGCTGCGTGCCGCCCACTGGGGGATGGTTCGCTGGCATGGCACCACCAGTTGACGGCGCAACCTGGGCATCGTGCCCTGCTCCCGTACCCGTTGGAGGCCCCTGGACTTCCCAAGTACCATCGGCACGTTGCAGGTCGTACGATATCTCGATCGCCGCCGCGGAACCTTCGCCGGTCTGGAACTGCACAACCGCCTCGGCCTTGTCGTCGTCGACCAAGTTCACCTGACTGACCGTGACGCCCATCGACGAAAAATCCAGGTCCGAACGCTTCGCCAGGTGGCGATCAATCGCTTCTTCGATGAGGACACGTTCTTCGGCAGCGGTCAGCGTGGGTTCGGACGAACCGCAGGCCATGCCGCCAAAGGAGAGCAGCAGTATGGTCCAGAGTAGGGAGATAGAGCGGTAAGTCATGGTGAGTTCTTCAGTATACCGACGCCCCCGCCGCCTTGACCGGCGCCTATCTCTTTTGTATCGTTGCGAGTAGCAACCTTGCGCGGCTCGCCCGCGTCTATAGGTGCGGGAGTTCGAGATATGTTTCTGCGCGCCTGGGCTTTGGCCCTTTCTTCCGTATTCTTCCTATTGCCCACCGTTGGGCTTGCGGCCGAAGAGCCAACGATCCCGGTCGAAACAATCATCGAGCGGTTCGTCGCCAGCGAGACGGAGTTTGCCGAGGCACGACAACAGTACACCTATCGGCAGTCGGTCAAGATGACCGAGTACAACGAAGGCAACCGACCAGCGGGAACCTGGGAGTTGATCCAGGACATCATCTTCAGTGCCGACAAGAGGCGCACGGAAAGGGTCGTCTACGCACCGGTAGCAACACTGCGGCGCATTCAACTGACCCCACAGGATGAGCAGGATCTGCGCGACGTGCAGCCGTTCGTAATGACCGTCGACAATCGAAAAGACTACGACATCGCGTATCTGGGAACGGAGCTGATCGACGAGATCGACTGCTACGTCTTCTCGGTCAAGCCCAAGACCTTGGAAAAGGGCAAGCGCTACTTCCAGGGCCAGGTCTGGGTCGATCAACTCGACCTGCAAGCGGTGAAGACCTACGGCAAAGGTGTCGGCCTGCTCAAGAAGAACTCCGACAATCAGTTCCCGGCGTTTGAGACCTATCGTCAGCGCATTGACGGCAAATACTGGTTCCCGGTCTACACCCGCGCGGACGACACACTGCACTTCCGCAACGGCGATATCCGGGTCAAGATGATCATCAAATACGAAGACTACAAGCGCTTCGGATCAGAGATCGACATCACCTTTGGTGATGAGGTTGTGGATGATACGGGGACGGCGGAGCCGGAGCAGTAGGGACCCGAATCACTGTTAGGAAAACGAGAAGGCCGGAGCGGAAACGCTCCGGCCTTTGTCTGCGTTGCCGATGTCAGAACAGAGGCGAACCCAGATCGTTCTGGGCGATTTCGCGACCGGTTACCGACCGCCGTCATCGATAGTCTTGTTGACGATCCGTACCTTTTTTGGTACTCTTGTCCGTGGCTCGGGCCCTCAAACGCTTGCCAGCTTTCTTTTACTGCTCGCCGAGCGGTAGAGAGCCGATACGTGCATGGTTGCGGGGCTTGGAGCCGGAGGATCGGCGGATCATCGGCGAAGACGTCAAGGATGTGGAGTTTGCTTGGCCGATCGGCATGCCTCTAGTGCGCATGGTTTTGCTGCACGGCTTTGTCAAGAAGACTCAGAAGACGCCCAAGAAGGATTTCGATCTGGCACTGAAGCGGAAGAAGGGAGAAAGCAAATGAAGAAGGAGAATATCGGCCGCTCTTTTGACAGCTGGCTCCACGAAGAAGGCATCGAGGAGCAAGTCACCGCAGGCGCGATCAAGCGCGCGCTGGCAGGCCAAGTGAAGGCGGCCATGAAGGAAGAAGGGCTGTCGAAGACCGCCATGGCGCAGCGCATGGCGACCAGTCGCAGTGCTCTCGATCGATTGCTCGATCCCGAAAACGAGTCGGTGACTCTAGCGACGCTGCAGAAAGCGGCCTCCGCGATCGGCCGTCAGGTCCGACTGGAGCTGGTTTGACGCCGACACCGCCGGTTGGCGACGAATTCTCTGACCGTCACCGATAGCCGTCGCGAGCAATTCGAGATAGCGAAGCCGGTCGGCATCGCTCTGGAAGACGTTTTGGCGGTTGTTGCCCCGCTGAGTAATGTGGTGCGGTTCACCGACCACCACCACACTCGATAATCGCGCCATCGTTAGAAGCTGGGATTATACGACAATCGCCATCGAATTGTAGCCTGTCCCTAGTTCCTTCTTAGTTCCTAAGTTCCTAAGTTCCTAAGAAAACTAACATTGACAACTTGAAACTACACCTGGAGATGGTGTAGTCTGCTGCCAGCCTTGTCGACAAGAAAGGCTCGAACATCCTTCACCTGTTACGTGAATTATCGATGAATGCATTCCTGCGGCTCGTGCTATTCGGTTGTCTTGCCGGCTCCGTCCTCTTCGCTCAACCCGGAACAGGTCCGTTGATCGAGCAAAGGCTCTCGGATCTCCGCAAGAACTCCGACATTCCGCCACTCGCTGAAGTTCCAACAGATCAATCTCCCATCCCGTCAGACTGGCTTGGTCTCATTTCCTGGAACGTACAGGTAGGGGGAGTGTCGACGTAGCCCTCAGCCCTCCGCCCGCCGATGGTTGCCGATGCCCTGGAGAGGCTATTCCAGGGAAGCTACCAGTTGCTATCGGCCCAGGAAGTGTCTGGAGATGGTAACTCGGAAGTTCTCCGAGGGTTATTGCCCGGCGGTACGGACGACTGGTCTGCGTCGTTCGTTGATACGACTGATACCCAGGACAACGGTTTTTGGTTTCGGGATGGAGTCGAGATCGACAGTGAGCGAACTCTCTTCGCGACGTCGATGACCGATAGCGCTGGTCGCTTGATCACGGATCCGGCCCGCGCGGTCCACCCTCCTCGCAGTGCTCATTACCGCGTCAACGATTTTGATTTCACTCTGATAACCACCCATCTGACGTTCGCAGGCGGCGACACGAGCGAATCGGCGAGAGAGATGGGCGTTCTGCTCGATTATCTTGACGAGTATTTTAAAGAGCCTGGTCATGACCCTGACGTGATCATCAGTGGGGATTTCAATATCCCATCAAGGCTAAGCGGACAGAGTGGGTCCGGTGGGATCATCCTCGATCAGATTTTCGAGCAGGATCCTCGATTTCAAGTTGGTGAGCGGCGATTCGCCGTGACTGTTCACGAGCCGACGTCGCGACGGTCGCTCGCTAACGGCGGGGTGCCCGCGAACAACTATGACCATTTTGTGGTCTCGGCCGACGTACTGGAAGAACTAGTCCAAGCTCGTCGTGTCGATACGACGATTCTTACCGCCAGTGCCGAAGACCCGGAGCAGCGGTTGACGTCAGACCACTTCCCAGTCGTGGCTTTCTTTCGAACCGTTGGCGCGGGAGTCGAGTTGGATACAGGGCCGAAGATGATTTCGGTTAACGCAGTTGTCAACGCTGCCTCGTTTACACCTGGAATCTCGACTGGGAGCTGGATCTCGATCTTTGGGACCGAGCTAGCACCCACGACACGCCGGTGGCTGGGGAGTGAGATCATTGACGGCGTCCTACCCACCAAACTCGATGGGGTCAGTGTTCTGATCAACGGAAAGCCCGCTGCGGTGTCGTTCATCAGTCCTGGACAGTTGAATGTCCAAGCGCCTGACGACGAAGCTCTGGGGCCGGTATCGGTCGAGGTGATTCGAGACGGGCTGGGTTCATCTCTTGGATCTGCAGAGCTTCAGGCTGCCGCACCCGCGTTCTTCCAGTTCAACCCGGAGAACCGTAGATACCTTGCCGCCGTCCATCTCGACGCGGTGTTCGTGGGGAAGCCGAATCTGTTTGGCGGAGCCGTTCAGAGCCGCGCAGCCAAGCCGGGGGACATCATTCTCTTGTTTGGCACCGGATTTGGACCGACAGATCCTCCGGTCCCGGCGGGTCAGCTGTTTAGCGGCGCCGCTCCCTTGGCGTCCGCTGCGAGAGTGTTCTTCAACGGCATTGAGGCCGATGTACAGTTCGGAGGACTGTCGGGTGCGGGCCTGAATCAATTCAATGTAGTCGTGCCTGACGGCCTACCTACCGGTGACGTGGAAGTAGTCGCGCAAGTGCTGGGGCTGCAAACCAAAACGGGGTTGTTCCTGACGATCGAAGGCGTGGCGCCGCCTCCTCCCCCTCCAGGCGAAGGCATCGTGGTGATCAGCCAAGTGTACGGGGGTGGTGGAAATGTGGGTGCGACGCTAACGAACGACTTCATCGAACTCTTCAATCGTGGTGACGCACCGGTCAACATCACAGATTGGACAATCCAACATGCTTCCGCATCTGGCTCGACGTGGGACGCTACGCCGCTCTCGGGGGTCATTCTTCCCGGTCAGTACTACCTGATACAAGAAGGAATGGGGCAGTCTGGCGGAACAGTTCCTCTGCCCACGCCTGACCTGATAGACGAAGTAGGCTTTAGCGCGACTTCGGCAAAGGTCGCCCTCGTCTCAGGGTTAGATCTCCTGAGTGGAGCGGCTCCAGGTGATCCGAGAATCGTCGACTTTGTCGGCTACGGCACGGCGACATTCGCGGAGGGAACACCGGCGCCGCAACTCACGAACACGACCGCAGCCATACGTGCTGGAGGCGGCTGCATCGATACGAACGACAACGGTTCGGATTTCACGGAACTGGACCCGACTCCTCGCAACACATCCAGCCCGCTGATGCCGTGCAACTAGACTCGCATTCCGTCTGAGAGTCAGGTGTAGGGTTGAGCCTGTCACATGGGCCGTGGGGAGCGGGCCAAAGGGCTGTACAGACCGGGCGGAAGGGTAACAGGTTAGACCGGGCGGATAGGTAACACCATGGCGAGATGCCATGGAAGGAGACCTATCCGATGGAAGAACGCAAGAGATTCATTGAAGACTGGCTGCGAGCGGGGGCGGCGACGAACGTGGCGGCGCTGTGTCGACTCTACGGGATCAGCCGCAGGACCGGATACAAGTGGTTAGAACGCTTCCGTCAAGGCGGTTGGCCAGAGCTGGAAGACCGCTCGCACGCGGCACACCGTCAGCCCGGTCGGATACCCGAGTCGGTCGAGCGACGAGTGATAGAAGCGCGTCGGCAGCATCCGAGTTGGGGGCCGAAGAAGCTCAGGGCCTGGCTGGAGTCGAAAGAGTCACAGACAAGCTGGCCAGCGGCGTCGACGATCGGCGACGCGCTGAAGCGAGCCGGACTCGTTCGCGGGCGCAAGCGGATGCGGCGACTGGCCGAAGCGGCACCCAGTCCGTTGCGCGAACCCGAAGCGCCCAACGACCTCTGGACGATCGACTACAAGGGGCAGTTTCGCACCGGCGACGGCGTGCTGTGTTATCCGCTAACGGTCGTCGACGGATATAGTCGTTTCCTGCTCAACTGCACCGCACACGTGGGCACATCCTACGCCGAGGCCCGCCGAGGCTTGGAGCGGTTGTTTCTGGAGCGCGGGCTGCCACGAAGGATACGCTCAGACAACGGTTCGCCGTTCGCCTCCATCGGCACCGGACGCTTGAGCCGGTTGAACGTCTGGTGGCTGAAGCTGGGCATTGCGGTGGAGCGCATCGAGCCGGGCAAGCCGCAGCAGAACGGTCGCCACGAGCGGCTACACCGCACGCTCAAAGCCGAGACAGTGAGACCTCCGGCTGGCGATCGTCGCCGACAGCAGCGCCGCTTCGACCTCTTTCGTCATGAATACAACCAAGAACGTCCGCATGAAGCGTTGAGACAGCGGCCCCCGGCGGCGTTCTATGCACCAGCAACACGCGCCTATCCCAGCGAGCTTGCTGATCTGGATTACCCGGGGCACTGGGAGCGCCGACGAGTGCGCCACGACGGACGCATCAAGTTCCTCGGCGAGAAGTACTTCCTGAGTGAAGCGTTGGCTCGCGAGTTGGTCGGGCTAGTCGAAGTGGACGAAGCCATTTGGCAGATCTGGTTCGGTCCGGTGGAACTCGCCTTGTTCGACGCCGCCAACCGCGTACTGTGGCCGCTCGGCTCGGCAGTCAGTGGCCCCCGCGGGGGCCACTGACCACCGCCTATACTGTTACCCATCCGTCCGGTTTAGAGTGTTACCTATCAGACCGGTCGTTCACCGACTAGAGGCCCTTTCAGCGATCGTATAGAGCTACAATTCCGTCCTATGATGGCTTGCTCCGCCGCCGGTTACCGCCGGGGTGTCGAAGAGCTTGGTGGTGGCGACAACAAACGCCGCTTCGATTTTTAACTGGACGAGTTCTGATTCAACGCGCTCGTCAGAACATATACTTCACGCCGAGTTGAATCGATCTCATCGCTCGGGCGGCACCGACTTGACCGAACGTGCTGCGGCGCGCATCTCTGGCAAGCGAAGTCCAATTCGGATGGTTGGCAAGGTTGTAGGCCTCGAACCTTAGCTGCAGTCTCTGCGTCTCGCTGATGGCCACATTTTTTAACAACGAGAAGTCCCAATTCACTAGACCAGGATTGGTGAGGTGAGAACGTCCAACGGTGCCGTGGCGATAACTCAGCTCAGGATTCGTCGTGTCAAACGCCTCGACGTTCCAATAACGCTCCGGCGTTGGGGCATCGATAATTGGGCTGATTCCGGTCGCATCGGGATAGTTAAGTACGCCCGTGTTGTTGCGAAAACCGATCCCAGTGACATGATTGGGAGAGCCTTCGGACACCGACAGAATCGAGCTCAGCTGCCAACCCTCAAGGGCCTTACCTAGGACGCCGTTACCTGCAGCAATAGCCCGACCCGGCCCGAACGGAAGCTCGTATATGAATGACGCCGCGAAACGCGAGCCTGCATGAAACTGTGAGAGCCCGCGCTCAGCCTGGAGGTTGTAGTTGTTGGCCGGGTAGAGGCGGTCCCCAAGAGGGTTGCGAATCGCGCTCGTGTCGTCGATCGCCTTCGACCAGGTGTAGCGAACCAAGAAAGTCGCGCCGTGGGACAGCCGGCTCTCAAGTTTCAGGTTCAGCGCATGGTAGTTTGAGTTGCCGACGCTGTCGACTTCTTGCACGGTGCCATACTCCGGCCACGGCCGCCGCGACGTCAGAGAACTCCCATCGTCCGGACCGCTACGGTTAACGGCTTGGTTGAAGGGCCGCATCCGCTCTAACTTGTGGCCACCGTTGCCGTGATAGCCAACCTGAACCAGGATCGAGTCGGTCAACTGTCGCTGGACGTCGAACATCCACTGAAAGACATACGGAGTGCGCCGACCGAAGATGTTGTTGAACAGGAATGGGCTCTGCAGACAGACGCCGTCCCACCCTGTGCACGACGCGCTAGCGACAGAACTCGCCCATGGATCGCTCAAATCAGAATCAGGCCGTTGCGGGTCTGCGTCGAATCTGTCTCTCCCGCTCAGATTGCGGGACATCTCGAACCTGGCGTTGCCGATATCTTGTGAGTAAAACATCCCTGCGCCACTTCGAATCGTCCAGCGGTTAGACGGGCTGAAGGCAATCCCCAAGCGCGGAGCCCAGTCGTTCCTATCGTCAGCGACGAGGCGTCGGCCCATAAACTGGTCGCCCACCTGCGTGGGAATCGCATCGTCGTAACGGAATTCTAAACCTTCGTAGAAATCACCACTGCCGGGCCTCGTGAGAATGGGCGTCTGCGTATCAGCCAGCAGCCCGTCCGGCCCGGCACCCATATCGAATACCTGCGCGTTAATAATGCCCCTATCGTTGTCGTGGTAGGGCGGAGTGTATTCGTAGCGGATCCCGAGGTCAATCGTCAGCCTGGGAGTCAAGCGCCACGTATCCTGCAGATAGAACGCAACCGAGTTTGCTCGTAGCTTGGCGTCGTAGAACGCCGAAATTCGAGACGCCCTACCTGTCGCACCTATTAAGAAGTCCGCGAATGATTCACCCGTCGAGGCGAGTGACGACGGATCAGCCGTGGCATCACCGAAAAACGAGAAGTTGCCAGTCGCAAGGTGAGCACCCAGTTGGTTGTAATGGTCACGCCGGAACTCACCGCCCATTTTGATCGAGTGTGCTCCCGTAACAATCGACGTGTTGTTGATCACCTGCAGTGTCCGATCGCGGCCGGACCAGGGGCCGCCGCTGAAGGATCGGCCGAAGCGAGTCCAACCGTGATCCAGGTTGATCCTCGGCACACCCCAAGCGGAAGGGTCGGGTGCGGTCAATCCACGAATACCGAGCTCCGAAACCACGTCGCGCTGGAAGGCAAAGTGATTGACTACGTCGTTGTCAAACCGGTTGTATCCGACGCGCAACTCATTCAGTGCACGCGGACTGAGGCTTCGCGTGTTTGACGCCATCCATTGGTAGGCGCGCGTCTCGCTTCGGCTGGTTTGAGTCGGGAACGGTCTCGCCGGATCTGCCGACCTTTCATTCCCGTGACTGAATCGACCGAACCAACTGGAGACGGGGCTCTCCTGAAAATCGAATCTCTGCAAGTACTGCTCCGAATCGCGGACGTGAAACGCCTCCCTGAGGTAGTTGAAGCCTGGGTTGGTCGTCGTCGCTTGAGGGTAAAACTCAAGTAAGGCAAGCGCGATTGGATGTTGTCGACTCTGCGGAATGACCTGGTTCGGGAACGGCTCAGCCGATACGGCCTTTCCATCTGCGTCGAAGACTCGGGTGAGGGGATCGAATACGCCCCACGGCTGCCCGCTAAAATCGCCCGTGCGAATGTCATTGCCAGGCACTCGCGCATTCGTCTGCGAGGTCACTTGTTCGCGTACTAACTCTGCATTGCTGAAAAAGAACAGCCTGTTCTTAACCAAGGGGCCGCCAAAGGTGAAGCCAAACTGATTCGTGGCGAACGGGCTCTGCTCACCTTCGAAGCGCCACGGCTCTGCATTGAGGTGATCATTCGTGTGGAAACCGAAGATCGTCCCGTGGAACTGATTCGTTCCAGACTTGGTGCCGACGATGATCTGTGACAGAGAGCGACCGTACTGGGCTGAGTAGATTCCGGTCTGAATCTTCACCTGTTGGAGGGCGTCTATAGACGGTCGCACGAGGAAGGTATTGAAATTGACGTCTGTGTTCTCGATGCCATCGAGCGTGAAGCGATTAGACTCCTGCCGTTGACCAGCGACGGCGATCGCCTGCTCAGAGCGCTCACCTCCCTGGCGTTGTACCTTGAGTCCAGCAACGCCCATGTCTGTCGCCACGTTTGATGACAACTTCAAGAGCGATAGGTAATTGCGATAGCGTGTTGGGAAGTCGACCAACTGTTGCTGGCTGATGACCGTTGAGATCGTAGCGTTGTCGCGTTGCACTAGTGGCTGGTCACCGACGACTTCTACCGTCTCTTCGATCGAGCCCACCTGCAATTCAACGTCGATGTGGACCTGCGCTCCGAGATCCACCTCGACGCCAGTAGTCGACTTTGCTTGAAAGCCCGGGAGGGAGGCAGTTACTGTATATTGCCCCGGTAGCAGCAACGGGATGACGTAGCCGCCCGTCTCATTCGTGCGGGTGGTACGCGTCTGGTTAGTCGCCTGATTGATCGCAGTGATTTCCGCGCCCGACAGGAGACCGCCAGACACATCACGAACGTAGCCGGAAATCTCACCCAACGTTTGGCCGCTGAGCGAACCAGCTACTACCAATAACGTTGTTATAGCGAGGACCGTTAACTTCACCCGCATAGCGTCACGGGCAGATAGTAACAGACCAGTCAAGCCGCTGTGCGATTTGTTTCGTTCGTAACCACGACCAACGTTGAGCTGTGGTTCTTACGAAACTCCAACCGGAACTACCGGCCGAACAGGATCCGACTTGCCTTAGACAATGAGGACGACCTGAGCGTTCCCCCCCCTAATCTTGAAAACAATACCAGCTAAATTCGGCCCTACAGTTGTCGAATGTCCCATCAGTCCAATTTGAATCATTATTTATCCATAGTCCTCCGATCCCGGTGGTTCCATCATCTATTCTGGTCCAGTCGAAGCAGTTGGCCCACGTACCACCACCACGACGCGCTCCCCCCTTTTGAGTCCCCGTCCACAGGGCTCACCCTTATTCCTCCCGCTCTTGCCCTGGTGACTGTCACATTGTTGACCGCACGCATCCAGCCGAGGAGCGGGCCCACGTCTAGAGCTTGCTCACACTGTCGCCAAGTGTATTCGTCACCCAGATGTTGGCCCCATCGAAGGCCACCCCGGAAGCATCATTGCCCACGGCGAAGGTGCCCAGCGTCATCCCGTCGCTAGCCCGCAGCTTGCTCACCGTGTCGTCATCACGATTCGCCACCCAGATGTTGGCCCCATCGAAGGCCAGCAGGAGAGGAAAATTGCCAACGGCGAAGGTGCCCAGCGTCATCCCGTCGCTGGCCCGTAGCTTGCTCACACTGTCGCCAACGGCATTCGTCACCCAGATGTTGGCCCCATCGAAGGCCACTCCGAAAGGAGAATTGCCTACGGCGAAGGGGCTCCCTGCCGCCTCCACGCCGTCACTGGCCCGCAGCTTGCTCACATTGTTGTCAAGTGAATTCGTCACCCAGATGTTGGCCCCATCGAAGGTCACAAAACTAGTTCCTCGGCGAGAAGTACTTCCTGAGTGAGACTGATTGCCCACGGCGAAGGGGCTCCCTGCCGCCTCCACGCCGTCACTGGCCCGCAGTTTGCTCACATTGTTGTCAAAGAAATTCGCCACCCAGATGTTTGCCCCATCGAAGGCTATCCCGCGAGCACCATTGCCCACGGCGAAGGTGCCCAGCGTCATCCCGTCACTGGCCCGCAGCTTGCTCACATTGTTGTCAAAGTAATTCGCCACCCAGATGTTGGCCCCATCGAAGGTCACCCCGGCAGGATGATCGCCCACGGCGAAAGTATTTCCGGCCTCATTGGCTTCATACCAGCGCAGCAGGGCCACCTGCTGTGGATTCGACTGCCCACCAACCCCCACACCCACGCCACTCTCCAGGGCCGTGATCGCCCCCTCGTTAGCCGTCATGCGGCTGTCCAGGGCCTGGGTATCTCCGACGAGAGTGAAGGCGGTCGAGTCGAGCCCGTCAAGCAGATCCGTATCGCCCGCCGTCGCTGATGTGGTTGCGAAATTCGCGGTTCCCGCGGTCAGCGCGACGTCCGCCAGGCTCGCCGCATGTGGTTGGTTCCCGCGGTCAGCGCGACGTCCGCCAGGCTCGCCGGGCCTTGCCACCCTGGGTGTCGCCTTGGGCGTAAGAGAAACTGACATCTTGAGGTGACACACACCCCAGGCAACTCACGTCCGTTGCACCAAAGGTCAGCAGGAATTCAACGTGGTCGCTGTCTTGTAGCCCTGGGACGAGATTCCCATCAGTGCTCACGTTCACCACGTGATCGCCACGCAACGGTGCTCCCGGCAAAGTGGCTACCAATGTCCGTTCGTCGAAATGCTGGATGTCGAGAGGTTGCAGATCCAGCGACACTTGCGGCTCATATGCCTTGGCCAGTCCACGATCTAGGTTGAAGCCCGTTAGCGTCAGCCTGCGCGACGCTGCATCCGCGGTCGCACTCACGACCTGCAGCGCGCTGCTCGATTCAAGCGGGGTTAGAGTGTTGTCCACAAAGAATTGCACGTCGAAGTCCAAACTGACGCCGTCAGTAAGATTCACGATCACCTGCATCGTGTGCGTGTTAGGGGCGTCGGGATCTTTCAGGTCCTTCAGGTCGCGCCTCGTGTCGAACGGTTCTGCTGCGCTGGCATCTCCGCCGACGAGATCATATGGAGCCATGATGTCGGTGGCCTTGAGCTTGCCGTCGATGTAAAATTCTACGCCGCTGATTTGGTTCTCGGGCGTTGTGTTCTCAAAGAAGACGAAGACTTCCCCAAAGAGCACCGCATCGTCAAGAGTGATAGCGCCCAGTCGGTCCGCTGATTGGCTTACCAGAACCAGGTTGGCCCACGCTGGTATTGCTGCGAGCAGTACTGCCGCGAGTAAGGTGCCTAAGCGCCCGAGGCGTGCGAATCGTGTGTTGTTGGTCATGTTCGGCATGATCGTTTTCTCCAAGGCTAATATTCGAGTAAGGTCCCTACTGGCCAGAGGTCGCAGTCCATCCTTGACCGTTTGCTGTTGCGGTTCTCGCCGTAGACGACCCACTGTTGACACGTGTTTGTGGAGTCTTCTACACAGACAACAGAATCAAACTATTTTGGCCGTGGTTCGTTCCATCTGAACTCCATCTCCCACAGTGGGTACGGTCAAGACCCCATTCGACTCGGGAAGTGTCGGCTAACTTCCCTCACTGAGCAAGCGGCAAGTTACGACATTGGGCTCTAGGAGGCCGAATGTCGTGTTTTGCCGCGTGTCATCGGCCCAGAAACTGCTGCCGAGACGTTGATCTGTGGCGAGTGCCTGTTGCCAGTCACTAGATCTAGAAGAACGGAGCCCCACACTCGTCATACGGGTTTCCTTCGTCGTCTTCGCGACACAAGTGAAGACGAAAGTCCATATCGAAGACACCTACCTGGTTGCCGTCGAGCCATAGGCCACAGCGCATCGCGTCCGTCGGGGGTTCCGTCGGAGGTTCCGTCGGGTTGTTGCGGTAGGCTCCTTTAACGCGCCACTGGACACAGCCCGGGTAGGCGTCTGGATGCGCGTCTTCGTCTACCTGCCCTAAGCACGTAGCTTCAGCAAACGCCGTATGCTCGGAGGCTGCCGTGCCGAAGCTGCCGCTGCTCGACTCAGTGCAGGCCATCCGATAGTTGTCGGGGTCCCAGCGAGGCCACAACGACACGCTGACGGGGACTGTTTCCGACGTCGCCATGTCCCGATATCCCGGTTGGAAGTTGTTGAGTCCGCTGTTGAACCACTGATCAGGTGACGAACACGTGTTGGGGTCTCCGTCGGGGTCTCCGTCGCGGCAGTACTTGCGGTTCATAGGCATGAACAGGTGAGACTTCCGGATTGGGTTGTCGACTGGCACCGAACCGTCGTCGAGCAAGAATTCCGCGCCGAAGTCGAAGGTTATCTCGCGCTGGCTCGGTGTGGCTTTCTTGGGGTTCCTGCCGCCGCCGAGTTGGAGTGTGTAGTTGCCTGTCTCGGCCAGATGTGACCACCCGCCTTGCACGCTGAGTTCGGCGTCGGTGAGCGGTAGCGCTAAGGGCTCCAGATAGTCCTTTGTCTCAGTTATTTCATCATTTGGATCAGTGATCGTGATCCGCCACGGACCGTTCGAGTCATCGTCCCAAGGCGCGAACAGTGCGGTGATCGCGATGACTGGTGGCGTTCCAGATCCGCTGTCGCCGTCGCCGCTACCCGGTTTGCCTTTACCGTTCTTTGCAGCGTTGATAGGCATGACAACGACCGCAGCCATGATAAAGACGGCAACTACGACAAAGAACCCTGTCCATTTTGCAAGCTTCATGTGTTTGTTTTCTCCTTGATGCTTCTCTGACCCGGTTCCGTCGGTTTTCGCCGCACCCGGTTCAACGTTTGTGGTCGTAAGTTTAGGGCCAAGTCGGCATATCGGCTAGACAGTACAATGTGAGATTTTTGTGAGCGTGCAAGCTGCTCATTCTTAATTGGTTACAGGTGTCGATCCGAAAGTTGACTGGGACTTTCGAATCCTACGAACCGCCGCTCAAGGGTCGTGGTTGAGGGGCGACGCTATAATCCAGCCAATCGAGAGGCAGTGATTGACTAAGGGTGAAGACAACGGGTTTTCGTCGAAGGTCCGTTTCGGAGATTTCGAAGCTGATCTTCGCACGGGTGAGTTGTACAGGCGACGCAAGCGCATCAAGCTCGCCGAGCAGCCGGTAACGATCCTCGCACTCCTGCTGGAGAATCCTGGAGAACTCGTAACCCGCGAGGAGATGCACGCCAAACTCTGGCCGGAGCAGACCTTCGTCGATTTCGACCGCAGCCTGAACTCTGCAGTCCGCGCCCTTCGGCGGGCTCTCCGCGATTCGCCAAGGCGCCCCCGCTTCATCGAGACCTTACCCAAACGCGGTTACCGTTTCATCGCTGAGGTCGAGCTCATCGAGATCGCCACAGGCAACGGTGACGCACCGGGCCAGCCAGAAGTCGTCAGCCGTGCTAGACGGGCGCTCGCCTTCGTGGCCCTCATCGGTTTGCCCGCTGCACTGATATGGGGTGCGACCGTTGCATTCGGCCCTGCCGACCAAGCACACCCCCTACACGCCCAGGAACTCGTCGGCGCGCTTCCCTCGGGACTAGCTCACGTATGGGGTGCGATTTCCCCTGACGGCCTCCAGTTCGCCCGTCGCGACGGGGACGACGGCCGCCTGTTTATAGAGGACCTGAGCACCGGCGAGAGCAGACTTCTAGTCGACGAACCGGTCCTCAGGACTATGGTCTGGTCGCCCGACGGAAGCGAGATCGCTGTGGTGAGAGAGCGGGAGGGTGATCACTTGCTGGAGGCGATTGACGTAGCCTCCGGCGAGAGCCGGCTGTTGCTAAGCTCCCCTGCCCCCGCCGCCGTCAGAGAGTATCGTGTTCCAGTCGCATGGGATGGTGTCGGCAATCGACTGCTCCTGGTGAGGTGGGCTGGCGACCGGGTGGAGGCTTTGTCGCTTGAGACGCTGGACCTAGAGCCACTGGACATCGGTGCTCGGGTAAGGAGGGGTGCCGACCTATCGCCGGATGGTCGTTTTCTTGCTTCACCGAATGGCCCCGACATCGATATCCTGCGCACCGACGGTGGCGGAGAGCCAGCCCGCATCCGTGCCTTCGACGAGCAGGCGATGCTCCCCGTTTGGAGCCCGGACGGCACAAGAGTGTTCTTCATGCGTGGATTCCGAAACAACAGCAAAGTGGAACTTTGGTCGGCATCGATTGACCGCGACACTGGCTCGCTGATCGGCGAGCCTTCTCTGGTTGCCCCATTGGCCACCGTGAGATTCGCAATCCAGCCTGTCGTCACTGAGAACGGAGAGTACGTTTGGGCGCATCAGGATTCATGGTTCAGCGCGCGCGTGATGGAAGTGGAGCCGCGAACGGGGCAGCCTGTCGACGACGTCGTCACGGACTTGCCGAGAGGCACCCACGCCGAGATCTGGTCGCCAACCGAACCGACGCTCTTTGCGTTCGACCGTACCCTCAACTGGCAGTTATCTGGTCTCGAATTGCTCCGCCGGTACGACATGGAAACTGGTCGCGAGGGTATTGTCCAGCTGCCGCGTGTAGGAGACCGGAGGTGGTACAGCAAAGATCTCACGAAAGCGCTCACAGTCGACAGATCCGACCGTCAGTCGACCGTCTATCTATTCGATCTAGTGAACGAAGAGCGCACCGAGCTTTTTTCATACGATTCGCGTATCTCGAGTGCACGGCTGTCGGATGATTCCGGTAGCGTTGCGTTCCGAGGGGGGGCTATCTTAGGAGAGCAAGGCTCGGTAGGCGTCGTCGACCTCGCTACGGGTTCGGTTCGAATGCTTTATGAAGGGGCGAAAGTGGAGAACCCGAATTGGTCTCCTAACGGATCAGAACTGGCCATTGCGGATCGGCCGTGCGTGAAGATCGTGCGCGTCGAGTCGGAAGAGGTCGAGACGCTTGCTTGCTACGCTGAGCCGCCAGAGCAGGATGCGGGTGTGAGAACAATGAGCCCGCACTGGTCGCCCGACGGCTCGATGCTCGTTTGGGGAGCCTTGAATCCAGCACTGCGGAGACACGAGATTTGGATTCTTGACCGGTCGACTGGAACCCATAGCGTGATCTGGACCGGCGAAGAGGACTACAAGACAGAGGCAGGCCAACCAATGTGGTCCCCGGACGGTCGATTCATCGCCTATACGCTCGTCGACAACCCACCCGTTGAGATCTGGAAGCTGCGACATCCGATGCTGACGCCCGAAACTCCCAGTGTGAGCGATTAGATTGCCCCTGATTCGACCAGCGGTCTGGCTACCGGTCTCGAGTAACTTCCTACAAGTCCTGCCGGCTCAACCGGTCAACGCAACACTAGGCCTAAGTCGTTCAACCGAAATGTCTTAGCGATGAGAGCGGCAAGGGGCTTGCCTACAAGCGGAAGCCACTAATCGCAATTGCGTAACTCGTTGTACTGCAATGACATGCAGATGAGAGCGGAGCGTCCTCGCCGCTTCGCCTTTGCTTTCTTTGGCTTACGCTTCACGCTCTCCCTTCGCGCCGGGTGTTGCGTCGACCGCTTGAGACCACCCCGAATCGCGGAAGTGACTGTTTCGGACTAGTTGTCAGACGTACGTTCGGTCACAGGGCGAAGCGGGCGGACAACGACGGTTTACTCCTACGAGGTAGACTTCATCCATGTTCGATCGGGCAAAACTTGAACTCCTCAAACAAGCCGTCGAGCGCGACGACTGGGTTGGTGCCTCAGAAGTGTTCGACGAACTGTCTCTCACCGCGCAGGGTACAGACGACATCTTCTACACCGAAGCTCTATCGTCTGCCGTCCGGCTAAGGAAGCCGGAATGGTTGTCGTCGATTCTATTCGAGCTAGGTAGATCTTCTAGTGATTGAGTTCCCGAGACCGTCTCTTAAGACGCTGTCAGGCGAGATCGGAACATCAAGGGCATCGAATCATTGACCGCGCTAATCAACTCCTGCCGACAACCCAAGTAACGTTCAGTCGTTTGCGACGACGCATGTCCCAGTAGAAACTGGATCTGCTCAAGCGGTCCGCCGGATCGGAAGCACAGATGAGCGCAAGTCCGCCGTAGGTCATGGGGTGCAATCGACAGCATGCCCTCACGGCGGCTGTGTTGATGTACTATGTTCCATACGGACCGATCGCACAACCGTCTCACCAAGATGACTCCCATCTTGGTAATGGGTCGAAACAGTGGGCCAGAGGTGATCTCGGCCTTCTGGATCCACTCGTTGACCACGGCCATGGCCCAAGCAGGAACCGGAACCGTGCGCATCCTGCCTCCTTTTCCAATCAGATTGACAACCAGCCAACGACCTTCTCGGGAGCGTAAGTGCGTCATATCGAGAGTGACCAGCTCACTACGCCTGAATCCACAACCAAGCAACATGGCCAACATGGCGCGGTCACGCAGGCCACGGCTGGATTGCGCATTCGGGGATGCCAACAGTCTTTGGCTCTGTTCGACGCTCAACCAGTTGCCGACTCTGGTTCCGAGTCGTCTGGCGCCAGCAACCCTGGCGATACCAGCAACGGCCTCAGCACCGAGCAGACCGAGTTCACAGCATTCTGCTGCCAGGGCCCGAATAGCGGCTAGGCGAACGCCGATCGTGGACGGAGCGAGTCGTCGCTCTTCTAACTCTGCTACGTAGGAAACGACGGTTCTGCGATCAAAAGCTAGCTTCGGACTGGAACAGTACCAACGAACGAAGTGTTTGATTGCACTTCGATAGGTGCGTTTGGAGCAGTTGGAAGTCAGTCGTGCCAATACGGCTTCAGCGGCTGTCTGTAGCTCGGGCAGAGACTTGGATAAGGAGTGGCGGGTTCGATTTCTCATGATGAGCGGCATGCTACCGCTGGCCATGAATCTGCGCCACTCCGGGAGGGCCACTTCCTCGATTCGGGGTGGTCTCAAGGGGTCGATGCAACACTTCACCGAGGAAGGAGAAGTGATGCAGCAGAAGAAGAAGAAGCAGAAGCGGAAGCGGCGAGCCTACACGGCAGCAGATCTGGCTGAGTTGTGGGATCGCTGGAAACGAGGGGAGTCATCGAAGACGATCGCCCGGGTGATGGGCAGAGGAGCGTCGGTATACACGGTGCTGTTGCGCTGTGGCGGTATCCGCCCGCGAGTACACTGCCGCTCGCCTCAAGCGCTGACTCTAGCCGAACGCGAGGAGATCTCCCGAGGCATCGCCGCCGGGCAGTCGCTGCGGTCCATCGCCCAGAGGTTAACCCGGGCGGCATCGACGGTGAGCCGAGAGATCCGCCGTAACGGAGGCCCGGTTCGTTACCGGGCCTCGGAGGCGGACGGGCAGGCCAGGAAGCGAGCACAGCGTCCCAAGTCGTGTCGGCTGCTACGCTGTCCCCAGCTCCGCCAGTTGGTTGAAGAGAAGCTGCGCGAGGACTGGGCTCCGCAACAGATTGCCGGCTGGCTGAAACGGACCTATCCGGGCCGCGAGTCACTTTACGTGTCACACGAAACGATCTATCGCAGTCTTTTCATCCAAGCCCGTGGGGCTTTGAAGAAAGAACTGACCCTGTGTCTGCGTTCCAAGCGCACGATTCGCCGCTCCCCGCAGGCCAGCCGCAAGGGCCGTGGCGGCGGACAGATTCGAGATCTGATCTCGATTAGTGAACGCCCGGCCTCGGTCGAAGACCGGGCCGTACCCGGTCACTGGGAAGGGGATCTTCTAGCCGGATCGAACAACACCTACATCGTCACCCTGGTCGAACGTCACACCCGTTATGTGATGTTGGTGAAGGTCTCCGGCAAGGACACCTCAACCGTTGTCTCGGCGCTGATCGAGCACGCCCGGCAATTGCCGGGCGTGCTCTACAAGTCGCTGACTTGGGACCGCGGGCTGGAGATGGCCGACCACAAACGCTTCACCCTAGCGACGGACATCGACGTGTACTTCTGCGATCCGCAGAGCCCCTGGCAACGCGGATCGAACGAGAACACGAACGGTCTGTTGAGACAGTACTTCCCCAAGGGAACCGACTTATCCGTACACTCACAAGAGCACCTGGACAGGATCGCTCGCAGGCTGAACGGACGGCCCCGCAAGACGCTGGAGTTTGAAACTCCAGCAGAACGTTTTGACGCTTGTGTTGCGTTGACCGCTTGAGCCGGCACGGCTTGCTGGTGACTCTTCAACGGGACTGCCTTCTTTGGCAGCGCCCTCGCTTGAGTTGGACCATCAGTTTGGGCTCTACGAGTCTCGATCCAACTGGCTTGCTACCAGTCGTGCAAAGTCAGGAGCTACCTTCGTCAGCGTGGTCAAGACCTGATCGGCAGAGCGACCGATTCCGGCCGCTTGTTCTGAGATTCTTACCGCGGCTAATCTGGGATTCAGATGGAATTGGTGGACTAGAAACTCATCGGGAGTTTGGACATCGATTCCGAGAGGCTCAGTGGAATCCGACGGGAAGTGTTTGACGTTAAACGTGACGATCGTTTGGGCCCCGGCCTTCATCGCGGCGGCGAGCACGTGCCGGTCGCCCAAGTGATTAGTCATCGAGTCAGTGAATCTCTCGTGGCCTGAGACCCAGGCTTCCGCGAAGTGTTCCTGCAATTGGCCAATCAGACGGTCTGCCTTCTCGCCATCTAGGCCGATCTTCTGGACAAGAGCTCTTCGCGTCTCGACGATGATCTGTTCGGACCAGCGAGGTTGGTAGAACGGTGGGGACTCGGCAAACCGTAACAGGGTATCTCTCAGCGCGGCCGGAACAAGGACGCACGCGTCGAGCAACGCTACGAAACTAGCCATCCGGTATCGGCGTCTTGTCGTAGACGCCAGCGTCCGCCGCATCACGAGCCATGTCTGTGATGGCCTTGCGGCGACCACGGTCGCGCTGCTCCTTGAAGGCGAGCAGATCAACGAGACGAACGCGTCGATGCGTGCCTACCTTGTGGAACGGGATCTTGCCATCTTCCAAAAGACGTACACAGTATTGGCGCGAGACGCCAAGAATATCGGCCGCCGCCTGCGTGGTCAACTGCTTGTTGTGGGGGACGATGGACACGCCCTGGCCACGTTGCAGATGTCCCAGTACACGGAGGAATAGCTGGTAAACATCTTCCGGAATCTCACGACGTTGGCCTTTCGGTCCGACCAACGCGGCCCGACCGGTCTCCATCATTTGTCGAAGTAGTTCGACCTGCTTGGACTCGGAGTCTGGAATTAACAGTGGTTCGGCGGCTGACATGGCTGCTATCTACAAACGCTATAAACGCAACTTCATCATTAAGGATCAGAGCGTATTTGTCAAGGAAGAGTGGACCGAATGTGCGAGCCGGGACGCCGATTGTCGAGTGGAGCCGACGCTGCCTCCAATCGCCCCCACTCCTGTGCTTGTCACTTGCTGGTCTGGAACAGCGTGAACACTCAGTCGATACGAAAACTTCGTCCGGTGACCATCGAGTAGGACCGTACCTGGATATCGTCGTTGGTGTACACCTTGGATGACGCATCCGACTTCAGCGTGGTTTGCCAAACGTGGGCAGACAGTAGATCCTTCTGGTCCGTTAGCAGCGACTGAAATACCGTGCCACGATCGTAGGCCTCAGCGTCTTCGCGGCTGTCCCAAATTGTGACGGAAATCAATTGATTCCGAGTCTCGACACTCTCTATTAGGAATGCATTTCTGCATCCCTTCACATCTCGCAGAGCTGGAATGGTTGTTTCGATGTATGACTGCCGGAGGCCCTCGAAGCCATCGTCTTTGGTGTGTAGGCGCACCAACCGTAAGTGCATATTGTCGGCCCGACCTTGCCGCAGCGCTGCTTCATCCATCACCGCGCATAGACGATAGGCATCGGCATGCGGTTCCTCGATGACAGGCTTGTATTCCAGCGTCATATCCTCCGACAACTGCAACTGCCAATCGTCCGACTCCACCATCAACGCTCGGCCTGCTTCGAAGATCGTGGCAAAGCGACCGCTCTCTTCATATGCTTTGATATGATCCGAACTCTCCCACAACGTAAGCGAGCTGAATTCGTTTGGGTCCGACGTGCTTTCGACCAAACTGGCAAACAGACAGCCCTCATTCTCCTGCAATTTTGCAAAAACCTGTGTCCTGAAGAAGTCCCGTACCTCTTCCGCTTTGTCCGGAAGGGCTTTGACAGTTACGAAGCGAATGAACATGCCGTCTTCCCCAGCGGCGGGCACGCTGGAACCCGCCGAGGAAAAGTATACGTGGTGCGTGACTACTTTCCAAGGCTAAAGTGCTAGGCCGGTGACACGGAATCGCGAACCCTGTCCGGCATCCGCGGCATCGGACCGTCGAAGCACTGCTCACAACGGGATTGGGCTAGTCTAGGGCGACCGAAAGGTCCTTCTCGTAGGCGAAGAGCGCGGGCTGGCCGCCCGTGTGAATGAAGAGCAGGCTTCTGCCAGGTTCGACAACCTCGGCCCGTTGCAGAAAGCCTGCCATGGACTTCCCGGTATAAACCGGATCGAGGATCAGGCCTTCGAGCTGCGCTGCGGTCTTGATGGCGGCCAGAGTTGGTTCGTTGAGTTGGCCATAGCCCGGTGCCAAGACCGCATCCGTCAGAAGGATATCGTCATCGTCCGTCACAGGATCTACGCTGAGCAGATCGGCGATCTGCTGCAGTCGAGTCTTGATGCGACCGAACTGGTCTTTCGCGCCGCGTCGCACGCAGACTCCGGTGACCGGGATTCGGCTACCGAGCGCCCGCAGGCCAAACAGCAGCCCCGCGTGCGTATTACCACTGCCCGAGGCAACCACGATCTCGTCGATCACCAAACTGTCCCTGGCGATTTGATCCAACAGCTCACGAGCAGCCACGAGGTAGCCCAGGGCACCCAGCGGCCTATGTCCAGGCGCTAGATGGATCACATACGGAGTGCGTGCGTGAGTGCTTAGCCGGTCGGCGATCTCGTGCAGCCGTCGGTCAGCCCCTTCCTCATCCTCACCGTGAGCGTAGGAATGGAGCGTGGCACCCAGGAGCCTATCGAGAATGACGTTACCCGAGGCGTTATAGGTTGGGTCGGTCTTGGGCACGCGTTGCTCAAGCTGAATGTGGCATTGCAGTCCAAGAGTGGCGCAGGCCGCAGCGGTCAGGCGCGTGAAATTGGACTGTACAGCGCCGGAGATGAGCACGGTATCGGCGCCTGCTGCGACAGCCTCGCCCAAATAGAACTCGAGTTGGCGGACCTTGTTCCCTCCGAAGGCGAGCCCGGTACAATCGTCCCGTTTGACGTACATCGGGCGGCCGCCGTGGCTTCGGCCAAGATTGGCCATGGCTTCCAGTGGCGTGGGCGCATGGCCGAGCCGGACACGCGGCATTTTTTCAAGCTGTTCAAGCGCTCTGGACATCGGACGCCCCAACATCAGCCGAGATCGAGCAGCGAAACGGCGGCGCCCAAGAGCAGGCTCGCCCCTGTGGCGATGAGTATCAGCATGATTGCCCACCGAAACAGTCTTTCGCTGATGCGGCCAGAGGAGATCTTGCCGATCAGGACGCCTAGCAGGGTCGCCGGTGCCAAGGTGAAGCAGAGGTTGATCGTCGACGCCGTGACTCCCACGGTGGCGGCCTGAACGGCGATGGCGCCGACATGGGAAAACAGGAACAGCGTCAGCAACGTGGCGCGCGTGGTGACCTTCGACTGGCCACGCGTCATCATGCATGCTGCCACCATCGGACCCGGCATGGCGAGACCGGCGCTCATGGCACCGGATACGGCACCGACGGCGACGTCTCGCAAGCGTCCGCGGCGGAGCGCTGGCTTATCCCTAGACAGGCCCATGGCACCAGCCACGAGAAAGGCCATGGAGAGCACGGCAATGCCAGCCAGCACCTTCAGCAAAACGACCGTCGCCGCCATGAAAATCCCAACGCCGAGGGGCAGGCCGATGGCCGTGCCAAAAACCAGGCGAGGCAAAAACACACGGTCCACTGACTTGATTAGCGAGGGGGTCAGAACGACCGCGATCAAGAGGCTGAGCAAGATGCTGACCTGAATGGCCGATTCGTCGTTCAAGGCCATCAGAATGATCGGTCCCGCGATTACGCCAAAGCCGGTGCCCGTCGCCGCCTGCAACAATGCGGCGCCAAACACAGCAATGTGCAGGACGAGGAGTTCGGGAGCCAAGGTTGTGCATGCCCGGACGGCCGGGAGTCCATTTCAGCACGCCAAGTGGCGTGCTGCAAGAATCCGTCTCGGCTCGCCCGCCTAATCCCCGAAGAAGAGTTCGTCTATCCTAGTCCGATGAGCACCCGAGAACTCTCGCGACGGCTGGGACTATGGGACTCGTTGGCGATCGTCATTGGCACGATTATCGGCTCGGGCATCTTCATCGTCCCCGGATCGATCGCTCGCGAGCTGCCATCGGGGGAGTGGATGTTGGCGATCTGGCTGGCGGCTGGCGGGCTCACGCTTTGTGGTGCCCTGGCATTCGCCGAACTGGGCGCGATGCTGCCTCACTCGGGCGGACAGTACGTCTACCTGCGCGAGGCCTACTCCCCTCTGTGGGGCTTTTTGTTCACTTGGGTGTTGCTGCTCGTCGTGCGGTCGGGTTCGACGGCGACGTTGGCTGTCGGTTTTTCCATCTACCTCGGCTACTTCGTACCGCTGTCACCACTGGTTGAGCGACTGACTGCCGCCGCGGTCATTCTGCTATTGACAGCAGTGAACTATCGGACCCTGATCGGCGGTGCGCTTGTACAGAACGCCACGACTATCCTCAAAGTCGGTGGCCTCGTGCTCGTCGCAGGGGCCGCGTTTGGCGATCGGATACAGCATGCGGTGGAAACGACCGTGGCGCCCTCCGGGTTTGGCGTGAGCGAGATTGGCGTAGCGATGATTGCTTGCCTATGGGCATACAACGGTTGGTTTCATGCCGGCTTTGTCGGAGGAGAAATCAAGGACGCCCACCGCAACCTGCCACTGAGTCTCGGTGCCGGTGTGGGCGTCGTGATTATTCTCTACATGCTGGCCAACGTTGCCTACATGAACGTCCTGACCGTGGAGGAGATCGCATCGACGGACCGCGTGGCGGCGGTCGTGGCAGAGCGGGTCTTTGGGCCTGCTGGCGGGGCGATTATCTCCGCGACGATCCTCGTCTCAATTTTCGGCGCACTCAACGCAGGTATTCTGACCGGCCCGCGGGTTTACTTTGCACTGGCGCGGGACGGGTTGTTCTTCCGCCAATTGGCGGAGGTTCATCCACGATTCGGAACCCCGGCTATGGCGATTTTATTGCAAGGCGTCTGGGCTGCGATTCTCTCGATGAGTGGCTCGTATGTCGGCCTGTTTTCGTTCGCTATGTTCGCCGCCTGGATCTTCTATGGCCTGGCCGTGCTGGGGGTGATCGTTCTTCGCATCAAGCGACCGGAATGGAAGCGGCCGTATCGCATGTGGGGCTACCCGGTGACGCCCCTTCTCTTCACTGTCGCCTCGGTTTGGCTGGTTGCCAACACCCTGATCACCCAGCCTCTTCCGTCGCTCGCCGGATTGGTTCTCATCGTCAGTGGCGTGCCGGTCTATTTCTGGCTGCGGCGCGGCTTGGAAAAACGAGCCTAGCTGTCACCTAGAGGCGTCACCTAGAGGCGCTGCAAACGCACCCGCACGCCACGTTTGCATAACTCCCGCGTCAGCAAGTCCGCTTCGAATACTCCAAAGCGAACGACTCGGCTCTTCTGCTCACTTGGCATCGCGCGGCTCCATGATCCAGATGTCGCCTGTCAGCTCCGCCATGGTGAACGCGATCTTGTCCTGCGCGACGGAGAGGCCGAAGGGACCAGGGTTTTGGATCGCCATCGAGCGCCGAATGCCATGGGAGTGGTAGACCTCCCGAACAGGGCCCGACGGCCGTTTCGTATTCGGGTCCAACGGTTGAGCGTAGATGCAGCCGTAACCGTCGCGTTCCGATCCGTAGAACAGCAAATTGCCGTCGGGCGACCAGCCTGCTCGGAAACTGTTGCTCGATCCGTCTGTGACAGGAATCCATAGGCGCTTCGCACTTTCACCGCTAGCAGGGATACGTGCAATGAAGACCTGGCGAATGCCCAGCACTTCGTTGGTGCGCCCGTGGGAGGCCAGCCACTGCTCGTCCGGCGAGAAACGCGGATCTCCCCCGTACCCGCTGAACACGACGCGGCTCTGCCGGGTTTCGAGATTGGTAAGCGTCGTCCCACTTTGTCGACCTTCGAGGGCCCGGGTCGCCGCAGAACGGCCCATACCGACGACCAGGCTACCGGAAGGCGACCAGTCCGACATGGCTCCGCAGTCCTCGCACAGCATCTGACGAACACCGTCCGCGGTCTTGATGAAGTACGTGTCATAGCTTGGTCCGCGGACGCCTGACGCGCCGAGTCGGGCATTTCCAACGAATTGTCCGTCCGGTCTCATAAATAGAGTGCCCTTGTTTGGATCGTCGTCGGGTGACGTTAACGATGTTAGTTACTGTGTGCTGAGGTCTTTGAGCCAGATGCTCCAGCCACCTCCTCGACCGGACCAAAAGGCCAGCTTCGTGCCATCCGCTGACAGGGACGGGTAGTGATCCGTTGCGGCGTTGGAGGTGGCTCTCTGGATTTCGCCAGTGGTTACGCCGAGGTTCGAGTCAACGGGCAGCGTCCAGACATCTTCGTTCTCTGTCAAGTCGGCAAAGACGATGCGGTTACCTGCTGCGGCGCCTGCGTAGCGGTGCTCGCCGCTGCCGGTTGTGATTCGTTTAGCGGATCCTGAAACGCGCCCGCTGCTCGGAGACACCTGGATCGACCAGATGTTGACCGCTTGGCCGGATCCGGCGGAAAACAAGACACTATCGTCGTCGAGCCAGCGTTGTGGAACGAAAACCGGGTGCCATAAGATCTTAGGGTCTCCGTCGAGCCCACTCTCACGCAGGATATCCATCGCCCCGCTGGCCACCGGCTCCTCGCCTTCCAGTCTCGCCACCACCCATTCCGACTCGGGCGGGCTGCCCCGCGCTCGTGTGTAGAGAAGGTGCTGGCCGTCTGGAGACCACACCGGGGAACGGCCGTGGCCGATCTCGTCTGGCTCTCCACCCGTGATCGGCGCGACAAGGATTCGTCCGTGTCTAAGAGGGCCGGGCATGTTGTCGCGGCCAACCCAGTAGGCCACGCTCGTTCCGTCGGGGGAGAGGCGAGGCCGTTTCCCACGTGGTGCCAGCAGTCACGGCTGTCCGCCCAGGCTCGAAACCACGTAAATGCCACCGCCGTCCCTCTTCGAAACAAATACGACCTGACTACCGTCAGCGGAGAACGACGGCTCATATTCATCGGCCGAGTCGGTAGTCAGTTGGAACGGGTCGCCACCAGCGGTCTGCTGCACCCAGAGGTTGAGGCTGTCTTGCCCGCCACGATCGGAGGCATAGACGACTAGCTTGCCGTCCTTCGAAATCGAGGGCTGGTAGGCAAGGCCACCGTCGTAGGTCAGCCGCCGTAGCTGGAAGTCGTCTGGATCGAAGGCTGCATCTCCCGGCTCGCTCGACCACCACCATCCGATTACCGCAACCGCGCCCAGAGCCGCAACCGCTGGCCAGGGAGAGCGCTTTGTCGACACTTCCGCCCCATCAGCCGGCGTCTCGGTCGACGCGGTCGTAATCAGTGGCGCGATGAACCGGTACCCGCGACGCGGAATCGTCTCCATGAACCTCGGCGACTCCGCCGAGTCGCCCAAAGCCTGGCGCAGCTTCTGCGCTGCCGTGTTCAGACTCTTGTCGAAATCAACGAAAGTGTCATCGGGCCAAAGCTTGTCCTTGATCTCATCGCGCGTGACGATCTGACCCGGTCGCTCCAGAAGGGCCTGCAACAACCGAAACGGTTGCTCCTGCAGACGCACCCGTACGCCGCGCTTGCGCAACTCGCGCGTCAGCAAATCCGCTTCGAAGACTCCGAAGCGGACGATTCGGCTTTTCTGCTCACTCAGCATCGCGCGGCTCCATGATCCAGATGTCGCCTCTGCGTTCGCCCATTGCGAAGACGATCTTGTCGCGAGCAACCGACAGTCCAATGCCGCCAGGGTTTTCTATCGCGCCCAGTGATATTCGTGGGTCGTGATTGTGAAACACTTCAATCAATTCGCCGTTGGGCCGCTTGGTCTCGGAGTCGAGCGGTTGCGTGTAGATACAGATAAAGCCGTCGCGATCGGAGGCGTAGTAGAGCAGCTGGCCGTCCGGCCACCACGCGGCGCGAAAGTCGTTCGACCCAGGGTCGGTGAGGAAGTACTCGTCACTGATGAAGCCGTCTTCTCCGATATGCAGGCGGGCTATTATTACCTGCCTTCGTGCACCGTACATGACCCGGTGGTAGGCAATCCACTCCCGGTCCGAGGATATCCTCGCGTCGTTCGCCCCATCACGGACCGGAAGCTCAGTGAACTCTCCAGATTGCGTGTCATACAGGACTACGGCCCGATAGCCAGTTGGCGAGCTGCGACCGCGGCGAATAACAACCGTCCTGCCGTCCGGCGTCACCGACTCGAGATTCCCGCAGTTTGAACAAAGCTCCGTGCGTTTCTTGAGATCGCCGGCTGAATGGTAGATTCGATCCGTGCCATCTGGCGAGCGGGTCCTATAAAAGACCTCGGCCCCGTCGTGTGTGACAGCCGCTCCAATTACTTCGTCTGGTGCCAACACGATCGGAACCACCACACCCGTATCGAGCTGCTTGAGCCACTGCTCCCACTTGGCAGCCTCCCCAGAGCGGTAGGTAAGCGTGTCGCCGTCCAACGAGATTTCGGGCCAGAATTCGGTCGCTGCACTCGACGTGAGTCGTACCGGCTCTCCCAAGACGCGGGCCGTATTCGTCTCGGTCGGCAGGCTCCAGACGTCCAGGTTCAGCGGTGATGAGGAGAACACAACACGCCCAGACGGCGACGAGAAAGCATCTACCTCTCGTCCGCTACCAAAGGTTAAGCGGCGCGCACCCTCGTCGGTCTCGCCGTCAGGAGAGACTGGCACGGACCACAGATTTAGGCCATCGCCCGCCACTCCGCTAAACAGGGCTCTGCCGTCAGGCAACCAAACCGACGGCACAAAGAAAAGGTAGAAACGGTGTGAGGAGACATGGGCGAAAATCTCGTTGCTGACTGCAATCGGTTCCTGTTCTGCCGACAGATCACCGACGGCCCACCGCCCCCCTCGAACGCCTGTCTTGCCAGTGAGGAATAGCAATCGCTCCCCGTCTGCAGACCAGACAGGCGATCGCCCGGCGTAGAGCTCCCTGGGCTCGCCCCCGTTTGTGGCGATCACGTAGATCGCACCTGTGGAAGAGCGCTCGGTTCCGACCCAGTAGACAATTTGGCCACCGTCGGGTGAGAAACGCGGACGCCGCCCCAACGGTGCCAAGAACCTCGGATCGCCGCCAAGAGTGGGTATCGTGTAGAGCGCGCCACCGTCCTTCTCGGAGCGATACGCGATCAAGCGTCCGTCTGGCGAGAAGGCTGGCTCGAACTCATTCTCGGCTCCGAACGTCAATCGGAGCGGTTCGCCCGCGCCGAGCTGCTGCAGCCAGATGTCTAGCTTGCCTTCGCCCGCGCGATCCGAAGCGTAGGCCACGAACTTGCCGTCCGCCGAAACAGTTGGCGTCATCGCCAAGCCGTCGTCGTAGGTGATGCGCCGCAGCTGCAGCCCGTTCCAGTCTTCACTCGTTCGTGGTTGGGAGGTCCACGTCCAAACCAGCCCTGCCAGAAGAATCGCGGCCAACACTGACACCGAGATCAGCGCCTTCTTTAACTGGGGCTCACTCGATGCCGCTGCAGCGACGGGCGACTCGTCGTCGATCCCCAGCGGGGCCAAGAAGCGATAGCCCTGCCGCGGAATCGTCTCCATGAATCGCGGCGAGTCGGCTGAGTCGCCCAAGGCCTGGCGCAGCTTTTGCGCTGCCGTGTTCAGACTCTTGTCGAAATCGACAAAAGTGTCATCGGGCCAGAGCTTCTCCTTGATCTCTTCCCGCGTGACGATCTGACCCGGCCGCTCTAGAAGAGCCTGCAGCAACCGGAACGGCTGCTCCTGCAAACGCACCCGTACGCCACGCTTGCGCAGCTCGCGCGTCAGCAAGTCCGCTTCGAATACGCCGAAGCGGACGACTCGGCTCTGCGGGTCACTCCGCATCGCGCGGCTCCATGATCCAGATATCACCTGCCAGTTCGCCCATCGCGATCGCCATCTTGTCTCGTGCGACTGAGACGCCAACGAAGCCGACGCTGCTGATGTTCGACATTGCCAGTCTTGCGCCGTGGCTGTGAAAAACTTCTTTCACCGCACCTTCAGGACGCTTGGTCTCGCGATTGACCGGTTGTGCGTAGATGCATCGATATCCGTCGCGGTCTGAACCGAAATAGATCAGCGCGCCGTTCGGCGACCATGCCGCTCGGAAGTCGTTCTGCTTTCCGTCGGTGATGGGGATCAGATCTTCGTCGCTCAATTGGCCTTGCTCGGGGATAGGTGTGACGAAGACTTGTCGGTTATCCGGCCCAACTTGCCGGTGGAAGACTGTCCAGCGCGCGTCGGGAGAGAAGCGGGGGCTCCACGAAGTCTCACCGCCCAGCAGTTCACGGACGTCACCGGTCTTCACATCCAGCAACTCAACCTGAGCCAACAGCAGATTTCTGCCGTCCATCGACCAGTCAGAGACAGAGCTGTTATTTGCACTGGGGAACCGGTGTCTGGGTCCGCCATCCACCTGAGACCAATAAATTGACGCGGGGTCATCGTTAAACGATAGGACTCCCCGGTACGCGACACGGTCGGCCGATGGATGGATCGCGGTGCCACCCTCATCTACGTCAGTCGCTGTAATCTGGAACAGGCGCTCCATCTTGAGGTCCTTTACCCAAATGTCGAGGTTGCCCGATCGGCGAGACCGGAACACAACACGTTGACCATCCATCGCCAAGTGCGGGGAAAAGTCGGCTGCAAGGCTCGCGGTGACTCGCTCTGGAAGTCCCTTGAGCACGCCCGTGTTCGATTCGATATCTATCGTCCAAATATCACTGTTGGAGCGTACCGAACTGAAGACGATCGCTCCGGTCCCCGCCACCGCGGCATGCCTCTCCGAGGAGCCTCCCGCCGTAACTCTTGCCACCTGCCTCTTCGCACCGCCGCTCTCGGGAAATAGAGGAACCGTCCACAAGTTCTCGCTATCCCCCGACCAAGCCGTCACGAGGACACTGTCGTCGTCCAACCACTGCTGTGGCACAACAGGCAGGAAACTCCGCTCGACCCGAACCACTGTGGATAAACCGCTGTCCCCGAGGGCTCCAATGGCCGTCACAGTGGCTTCTTCTTCACCTGAAAGCGAGAAGATCACCCACTCCGATTGGCCAGCCGTCCGGTTTGCGGCCAGCACGCGACCGCCATCTGGGGACCAAACGGGCGAGCGCCCCTCCCCGAGCAAACGCGGTACGCCACCGTCAGCGGGAACCACGTGTACACCATAAGAGGGTCCACCCCGATTGGATGATGTGCCACTCCGTCCACTCCAGTAGGCGACGAGCGTACCGTCCGGCGAAAACCGCGGCCGGCGACCGGCGGCCGCGAGGAAGCGAGGCTCACCCCCGAGCGCCGGGACAACATAGATCGCCCCGTCCGCCTCAGACCGGAAGGCGACCAAACTGCCGTCCGGGGAGAAGCTCGGCTCCCGTTCGCTGGCAGGATCTGAAGTTAACTGGATCGCATTTCCGCCCGCGACCTGCTGCACCCAGATGTCGAGGTTATCGTCGCCAGCCCGGTCTGACGCGTACGCAACCATCTTGCCGTCGCGAGAGATCGAGGGCTCGAAGTTGAGCCCAGCATCATAGGTGATTCTCTTGAAGTCGTAAGTCGGACTTAAAGCCTCCCGCTCGTCGGCCTCGCCCGCGAAGAACCAGACAGCGCTGGTGGCAACAACGCAGCCAGCCAAGAACACCAACAACATTTGAGCGTGCCGACTCTTACGGGGTGCCTCTCCAACAGCGATAGCCGCGACGGACGGCCCATCGTCGGCCCCCACCGGTGCCAAGAATCGATAGCCCTGCGGCGGAATCGTCTCCATGAAGCGCGGCGAGTCAGCCGAGTCGCCCAAAGCCTGGCGTAGCTTTTGCGCCGCCGTGTTCAGACTCTTGTCGAAGTCAACGAATGTGTCTTCAGGCCACAGCTTCTCCTTGATCTCTTCCCGCGTGACGATCTGACCCGGGCGCTCCAGAAGGGCCTGCAACAGCCGGAACGGTTGCTCCTGCAAACGCACCCGCACGCCACGCTTGCGCAGTTCTCGCGTCAGCAGGTCCGCCTCGAAGACCCCGAAGCGGACGACTCGGCTGTTTTGCCCGTCTTTTTGCATCGTTTGCATCAATCCGTATCAACTGCGGTCGGACGGGCAGATTATAGCGCCTCAAACGGACAACCCTCACAACTATTTTCTGTCGATGCGATCCCGTAACAGTCCGTGAATTCAGTCATTTAGCTGGTTAGGCCTGGATTGGACCCAATCCAGATCTTGATTGGATTCAAACGATTGAGCACCCCGATCATCTGACCGAAATTCGACCTCACAACAAGCCCACGGAGGCCGAGGTCGATGACAAACACCACACTTTTCGCCGCTTCTCTTCTTTCACTGATCCTGTTGAACGCTCCGTCCACCCTGGCCGAGCAGCCGACAGCCGCTGAACCGTCAACGCTGACGATTCGCCTTTACAATCGCGCCGAGGCACCAACGGAGCTGCTCAGCGCCGCCGCCGAGATCGGCCGCCAGGTCTTCAGCCAGGCGGGAATCGATACCTTTTGGGTAATCTGCGGCTCAAGCCCTGACCAACCCGGCCACGCGTCCTGTCATGAACGCCCGGGCAAGAGCGTCATTCGTGTCAACGTACTCAACCGCGAGATGGCTTCGAAGATCGGGACGGCTCCCGAGGCCTTCGGTGTCGCATTCCCGAGCAAGCGCGGCTTTGGCCTCATAGCAGCGGTCTTCCACCATCGGATCGCCGAACTGGAGCGTGACTGGGGCCGGGAAGGAGACCTGCTGATGGGACACATCCTGGCCCACGAGATCGGGCACCTACTTCTGGGTTTCAGCAGCCACGCGCAGCGCGGCATCATGAGCGCCCTATGGGAAGAGACCGAGATGATGCACGCCGAGCAGGGAACCTTCAACTTCTACAAATCTCAAGCCCGGCGCATGCGCAAGCAAGTTCAGGCCAGAGTCGAGTACGATCGCGACTCGGCGGCTGCCGAGCAGCTCGTCGCGTCGAAGAGCGTCGGGGTTGATTTCTGAACCTGCTTTAGCGGCTGATCGTGGAGCCGACCACGATGGCGTGACTGTTGCGTTGCGTGGCTGCCAAACGGTCGCCTAGTCGGAGTCCGGAGCAACGTGGCGTCGAAACTCTGAGACGTACCAACGCCTACCTAATGGTAAGTAAGCGCGCGTTGACCGCGACGACTACGGTGCTGAGGCTCATTAAGACGGCGCCCATTGCCGGGATTAGCAGGATCCCCGCAGGTGCAAGAACGCCAGCTGCCAAAGGAATAGCCACGATGTTGTAGCCGGCTGCGTACCAAAGGTTCTGCACCATCTTGCGGTAGGTTGCCTGGGCTAGGACGGCCACTTCCACGGCATCCCTCGGATCACTTCTGACCAGCACCACGTCAGCGGTTGCGACGGCAACTTCGGTACCTGCTCCCACCGCGATCCCCAGGTCCGCAGCAGCAAGCGCCGGTGCGTCGTTGACTCCGTCACCGGTCATGGCGACGATTCGTCCGCTGGCCTTCAACTCTTTGATCTTTTGGCTTTTCTGGTCTGGCAGGACTTCGGCGATGACCTCGTCGAGACCAATTTCCGCAGCGACCCATTCGGCAACTTCTCGCTTGTCCCCGGTCAACATCAGGGCTTGAATGCCTCGTTCGTGCAATGTAGCGATGGCTTCCTTGGATTCATCTCGGATCGTGTCGGCGAGCGCAAGGGCACCGATAGGCTGGCCGTCTTTTACGACGTACGCCAAGGTTTTCCCTGCTTCAAGAGCGCGGCAGAGTCGTGTTCTGGGAGAGCGAACGCTTCAACGGCCTTAGGGCTGAGAATCTGTACCTGACTGCCGTCGATAATCGCCTGGGCGCCCTTGCCGATTATGGCTTGGAAACTGCGTGTCTTCGGAACGTGAATCTTGCGTTTCTCCGCTGAGCGGAGGATGCCCGCAGCGATCGGGTGCTCGCTGTCTGCTTCGACGGCGGCCGCTAAAGCGAGGACATCCTCTTCGGACTCGGCGCCAAAGACGAGGATGTCTGTGACGCCGAACCGGCCTTCTGTAAGCGTGCCCGTTTTGTCGAAGACCATCGTGTCCAGGCTTCGCGCACGTTCGAATGCTGCACGGTCGCGGATGAGCAGGCCGCGTTTAGCTGCTATGCCAGTAGAAACGGCAACCACCAGCGGGATAGCCAAACCGAGAGCGTGAGGACAGGTGATGACCATGACCGTAACTGTTCGCTCCAGCGCGAAGCTGAGATCTCTTCCCAGCCACCAGAACCAGGCTACGAACGTGAGCGCACCGACAGAGAGCGCCACGATAGTCAGATAGAGCGCCGCGCGGTTGGCCAAGTCTTGTGTGCGGCTCTTCGACTGTTCAGCCTCCCTAACGAGCTTCATGACTTGATTCAGATAGCTCTCGTCGCCGGTCTTGGTTACCTCGACCGTAAGTGCACCACGGCCATTCACGGACCCTCCGACGACTTCCACGCCCTCCGATTTCGCGACAGATCGACTCTCGCCAGTCAGCATGCTCTCGTCGACGGTGGAGGCCCCTTCGACAACGACTCCGTCGGCCGGGATCTTCTCACTAGATTTGATTCGAATACGGTCGCCGACCGACAGCTCAGCAGTAGGGACGTCCTTTATGGAGCCGTCTTCCTGAATCAAGTGCGCGTCAGCGGGCATGAGCCGAGCGAGTTCCTCCAGAGCTCGGCTGGCACCCATTACCGATCGCATCTCGATCCAATGGCCCAGCAGCATCAGGTCGATCAGCGTCGCTGTCTCCCAGAAGAACAGCTTGCCTTCCAGGCCTAGAACCACAAACGCGCTGTAAGCGTAGGCGACCGTTATGGCCACTCCGATGAGCGTCATCATGCCGGGCTGACGCTGCCGAAGTTCATCGACGAGCCCGGTCAGAAAAGGCCTTCCGCCGTAGAAGAACACTATGCTACTTAGCGCTAGAAGCGCCCACAGGTCTCCCGGAAAGGCAAGACCGTCAGAGATCCCTAGGTGTGACCTCTCAATAGGTTGTTCATTCGGTCCCGGACCAGGGAAGCTGGAGTTATCCCACAACAGCAACCTTGGAGAGACCGAATGAACATCCACAAGAATGCACGATTGACGCCTTATTTGCGAGTGCGGATCGTCGAGCGCGTCCTCGCCAAGCAGCAGACGCCACGGGACGCCGCGGCGGCCTGTGGCGTCTCACTGAGAACCATCCACAAGTGGCTGGCGCGCTATCGCAGCGAGGGTGTCGCCGGTTTGCACGATCGTTCCTCGCGACCGCACCGCAGCCCGCGACGGACCTCTCGGGCGCTGGTCGAGCGCGTCATTTCTCTGCGCCGCCAGCGTTGGACCGGCCGACACATCGCCCAGGCTGTCGGCCTCTCGCCCGCTACCATCAGCCGCATCTTGCGCCGCGCCGGCCTGAACCGTATCCGCGATCTCGAACCTGCTCGGCCCCTGCGCCGCTACGAACATGCCGCCCCCGGCGATCTGCTGCATCTCGACATCAAGAAGCTCGGCCGCTTCCTCCGCGCCGGTCATCGCGTTACCGGAGATCGCTCTCGGGCCAGTCGCGGCGCTGGCTGGGAGTTCGTGCATGTCGCTATTGACGACAACTCCCGCCTCGCCTTCTCTCAGATCCTGCCCGATGAACGCAGCCACTCCGCGGTGGCTTTCCTCGACGCCGCGGTCGGTTACTACCGCTCCCTCGGCGTCCCCATTCGTCGTTTGCTCACCGACAACGGCTCTTGCTATCGCTCGCGCCTCTTCCGCGATGCTTGCCGTCGTCTCGGCATCCGCCACCGCTTTACCCGTCCTTACACGCCGCGCACCAACGGCAAGGCCGAACGCTTCATCCAGACCGCTCTGAGAGAATGGGCTTACGCTCGCTCCTACTCCTCATCCCAGCAGCGCGCCGCTCATCTGTTACCCTGGCTCCACCATTACAACTGGCATCGCCCCCACGCCAGCCTCCACTACCTTCCCCCTTTCTCCAGACTCCTGATTCCCATGAACAACCTCTTGAGGCTCCACAGCTAGCCATTCCCGGATCATCGGGCTTAGCAGCAGGATGGGCGCAGTAATCGCCAGGCAGATCCAGAACCGCTTACGAAAATCCATGACCATGTGGGCGTGATGGTCGTGGTGGCCCATCGAGTCGTGCTGGTCGTTGTGGTCGTGTTCCATGGCTGGCTGCCTCCTAAAGAGAGTCTTTTCGCTCCGGGTCCGCTAAGATACTGTCGGGAAGTTCTGATGCCGGACCTGCGCCGCTACGTTCCTGTAATTCTGATCGCCTCGATCGCGGGTGGTCTACTTTATCTCGGCTGGACAACGCTTGACCAGCCGTCCGAGGTCGCTTGCAGTGCGTGCGACAGAGCGGTGCATCTGGCCGCTCGGGTCGACGGAGTCTCTGACGGCGAGTCGCTCACTTTCTGCTGTGCCGCATGCGCCCTGCGCGCCAAGGGGCAAGACGTTCCCGATCTGCGTGTGACGCGGGTATTCGACTACGCCTCGGGCCGTCCTCTCGATCCACAGCAGGCGGTGACTGTAATTGGTAGCGAGATCAACCTGTGCATGCGCGAGCAGGTCTTGATGGATGCCCCTAAAGAAGCTAGCGAGTTACGTTTCGACCGCTGCTCCCCGAGCGTTCTCGCCTTCTCGACCGAGGCAGCCGCGGAGCGTTTCCGCGCCGAGCACGGCGGGGTGGTCAAGGCGTTCGATGAAATGGAAGGGTCCTTCCAGTAGGATTACGCTCTCCTTCTACAGCGTCAGGCCTCGCTCCCGGTCAAGCTCGTAGAGTCGAAGTTTGAGACGACGATAGAAGTCCGCGTCAAGTGGACGCTTGAGAGCAAACTTGTAGACCTGCGGTTTACGGAAGGCTCCCGGATTGCCCTCGTAGACGTGGACTTCCAGCCGATACGGGTCGGCGGACCAGACCGATTGGACGTCCCGGTCGAGGAGCCACTCGCGGGATCGTTTCCGAGCTTCGGTGAAGTAGACGATTCGTTCCGCGGAAAGGTACAGCGTCCCCTCCGAGCCGCCGAACGTCGTCAGGTGTTTGACGGGCAACTCCTGCGGGGCGCTGGCTGGGCGCTCGGTGACCCGGTTGGTGGCGGGCTTTCCGATTCGATCGCTGACCTTCTCGAACAGCTCGTCGGAAAGCTCCTCTGAGCTAAGTACGAAACGGTATGTCCGGTCGCGTCCGAGTTTCCAGGCTACGTCTTCGTAGCTGAGCAGGGTGAACTCGGTCGGACTGATCCGATCGATATGCTGAATGTCCTCATATCGCCAGGAGCGGGTCTTGTCGCCTCCCTTCGACGAAAAGAGAATGCCGGTGTCGTCGATTCGGACAACTCCAGTTTGGTCGCGCCACAGCGGCTTCTTTCTAACGGCGTCAAACTCCGTTTGACCAAAGCCGAGTACGGCGGCAAGCGAGAACAGGACGAGGATTTTCATGCCTCAATCTCCTTTGGGGAACGGAACCCTCGGAACGGCTCGCCCTTCGGCAAGCCACGACATTTCAAGAGGTAGTAGACGATGGGATAGATGACCAGAACGACAACTCCAGACGTGACAACCCCACCGATCAGCGGCGTGGCGATGCGTTTCATCACATCAGCACCCGTGCCCGTGCTCCACATGATGGGCAAGAGTCCAATTACGTCGGTGGCTATCGTCATTAAGATTGGGCGTACGCGTTTAACCGATCCCTCATGGATCGCCTGAATGAGCGCGTTGCGGTCTGTGAGCAAGCCGCGCTCTTTGTAGTCCCGGTAGGACATATTGAGGTACAGCAAGAGCACGATCGCCGTCTCGGCGTAGAGTCCCGCTAACGCAATGACTCCAACCCAGACAGCGATGCTGAGGTTGTAGTCGAGAATGTAGAGCAGCCACACCGAGCCGGTGAGGGCGAACGGCACACCGAGCAGTACCATTAGGGTCTCTGCGACGGAGTTGGTATTCAGATAGATGATCACGAAGATAATGAGCAACGTGAGCGGAACAACGAGCATCAGACGTTGCTGGGCGCGCTGCATGTATTCGTATTGACCGCTCCATGAAATGGAGTAGCCAGGCGGAATGGTGACCTGCTCAGCGACGGCCTGCCGCGCCGCCTCGACGTAGCTGCCGAGATCGACATTGCGGATGTCGACGTAGACCCAGGCGTTGGGCTTGGCGTTCTCGCTCTTGATTCCTGGCGGACCAATGACGTATCGGATGTCGGCGAGTTGGCCGAGTGGAATCTGCTGGCCAGCGGGCGTGGGAATCAATACCGAGCGGAGGCCCGGTAGGTCATCTCGTAGTTCTCGGCTGTATCGCAGATTCACCGGATAGCGTTCCAGACCTTCGACCGTGGTGGTGATGTTCATACCCCCGATAGCGGTTTGAATCACCTCCTGCACGTCACGCACAGTCAGCCCATAGCGGGCGATTGCATCGCGATCGATCTTGAAATCCAGGTAATTGCCGCCCATGACGCGCTCGGCATACACACTGAGCGTGCCAGGGACCTGACGGACGACGCCTTCGATCTCCCTCCCGACCCGCTCCAGGACGGCTAAGTCGGGGCCCGCGACCTTGATTCCGACCGGCGTCTTGATGCCGGTCGACAACATGTCGATGCGGGTCTTGATTGGCATGGTCCAGGCGTTCGTCAGCCCCGGAATCTGGATCGCGGCATTCATTTCATCCGTGAGCTTCTCCGGCGTCATGCCGGGCCGCCATTCGCTCTCGGGCTTCAGCATGATGGTCGTCTCGATCATCGAAAGCGGTGCCGGGTCGGTGGCCGTATCAGCGCGGCCAATCTTGCCAAAGACGTGAAGAACTTCCGGAAAGGTCTTGATGATCTTGTCTGTCTGCTGCAGCAGTTCTCGTGCCTTAGTGATGGATAATCCTGGCAACGTTGTCGGCATGTACAGCAGATCGCCCTCCCAAAGCGGGGGCATGAACTCCGACCCCAGCCGAGCGAACGGGGCAACCGTAATCGTAAGAGCCAGGAAAACGAGGCCGAGGACCGCGACCTTGAACCGCAGGGCAAAGGCCAAAATCGGCTCGTAGAGGTAGACCAGGAACCGACTAATCGGGTTCTTCTCTTCCGGTACGATTCGCCCGCGTACCCAGTAGCCCACAAGAACCGGTACGAGCGTTACTGAAAGCAACGCGGCCCCCGCCATGGCGTAGGTCTTGGTAAACGCGAGCGGCTTGAACAGACGTCCCTCCTGAGCCTCCAACGTGAAGACCGGCATGAACGAAACGGTGATGACGAGCAGTGAGAAGAAGAGCGACGGGCCAACTTCCTTGGCGGAGGCAGTGATGATTTCCCAGTGTGGTTTCTTGCCACGGTCTCGCACGAGGTGCCTGTGGGCGTTCTCGACCATGACAATGCCTGCGTCGACCATCGTGCCGATTGCCACCGCAATGCCGCCCAGAGACATGATGTTGAGGCTGAGGCCCTGGAAGTAGATCACGATGAACGCCATCAAAATGCCGACGGGCAGCGTGATGATCGCGACGAGCGCGCTACGAGCGTGGAATAGGAAGACCAGGCAGACCAGGCCGACGATGATGAACTGCTGGGTTAGGCTCGACTGAAGACTAACGACGGCGCGGTCGATGAGCGCCGTCCGATCGTAGGCGACCTCGATCTCGACGCCCTCCGGCAGCCCTGCCTTCACCTCTTCGAGTTTCGCCTTCACGTCGCTGATAATTTGACGCGTGTCTGCGCCATAGCGAACGACTACGATGCCTCCGACGGTCTCTCCTTCACCGTCCCACTCGGCCAGCCCCCGTCGCATGTCGGGACCAAAACCCACACGGGCCACGTCCTGCAACAGGATTGGAGTGCCGTTGGGACTCACGCCGAGGGAGACCTTGCGAATATCGTCCAGTGACTCGATGTAACCGAGTCCCCGAATCATGAACTCTTTCTCCGCCACTTCAAGCAAGCGCCCGCCGACGTCGCTGTTGCTGTTCTGAACAGCTGACCGAATCTTCGATATAGGGATGTTGTAGGCCCGGAGCTTGTTCGGATCCAAAGTGATCTGATACTGCCGGACGAAGCCCCCGACGCTCGCTACTTCAGAGACGCCCGTAACGCTCGTCAGCTCGTACTTGAGGAACCAGTCTTGGATCGACCGCAACTCACTCAGATCATGGCGGTCGGACTTCAGGGCGTACATGAAGGCCCAGCCGACACCCGTGGCGTCCGGGCCAAGAGTGGGGTTCACTCCCTCTGGTAGACGACCCGATGCGAAGTTGAGGTACTCCAAGACACGGCTTCGGGCCCAGTACATGTCGGTGCCGTCTTCGAAGATGACGTACACGAACGAGAAGCCAAAGAACGAATAGCCGCGCACGACCTTGGCGTACGGCACGGCCAGCATCTGCGTCGTCAAGGGATAGGTAACTTGGTCCTCAACAATGCGCGGCGCCTGCCCCGGGTACTCGGTGTAGATAATTACCTGCACGTCCGAGAGGTCCGGGATCGCGTCGAGCGGCGTTCGCGAGACCGAGAACAGGCCAGCGGCGACTATCACCAGCGTCCCCAGGACTACCAGGAAGCGATTGTGGATGGACCACTCGATGATTCGTTCAAACATGGTTTCGTCCTAGTTCTGTGGGTCCATCTGCATCCGAGCAGGTTGATCGGATTCGCTGCCGCGGTCGCTGAGGATCTGCGAAATGGCGGCTTTGAGATTGCTCTCCGAGTCAATGAGAAATTGCGAGGAGGTAACGATCATCTCGCCAGGGGAAAGACCATCCGTCACTTGCTGCTGATCCCCGCTTGAAATTCCCAACTGAACCTCGCGGGGCTCGAACAGCCCGTCGCCCTTGGCCACGATCACCACGGCGCGATCGCCGCTGTGGAGCACGGCCTGCGCAGGCACAATCAAAGCGTCTGAGGCACCGGCCACTCGAATAGAAACATTGGCGTACATCTGGGGCCGTAGCTTGAGATCCGAGTTCGCCACTTCGATGAATGCGGTTAGCGTTCGTGTCTCAGGATTCAGAGCAGGTCGCAGCAACCGGATCGTCCCGATCCAGCGTCGTCCCGGGAAAGCGTCGACTTCGACCGTTGCTCGCTGCCCTTCGCGCAAGTAACGGATGTCCCGCTCGTAGAACTCCGTCTCGACCCATAGCGTTGCGTGGTGGGCAAGCTTCAGGAGGGTCATCCCCGGGGTGACCTTCGTACCCTCAAATGAATCGCTGATCTTGGCTACGACCGAGCCGGAGGCTGGGGAGACGAAAGCCACAGTCCGGCTAACGTGCTTCGACTCCTGGAGGGCTTCGATCTGCTCATCGGAAACGTCCCAGTACTGGAGTCGTTCGCGGGCGGACTTGAGCAGCGATTCGGCACGCTCAATGGCTTCGAGGTAGGCTTCGTTGCTCTTCAGCCGCTCGACATAGTCCATCGCAGCCAGATACTCCCGCTGCGTAGTGACGAGTTCAGGACTGTAGATCTCGAACAGCACGTCTCCCTTAGCGACATGCTCGCCAACATTGTTGACACGGGCCTTCTCGATCCAGCCCTCGAACTTCGTATTGACCGAGACCACCTTCTCGTCGTTGTGGGCCAGGATGCCGACGGTGCGGATCTCGATAGGCAGCGATCCGGACAAGACCTCGGTCGTCCGCACCGCGAAATTCTGTAGGAAACTCGGACTGACACGAACGCCGCCGTCGGTCGGCGTCTCGTCCTCATAGACCGGAACAAGATCCATTCCCATGGGCGACTTGCCGGGCTCGTCGGACGTGTACGACGGGTCCATGGGTGCCCGCCAGTAGAGAACTCGGCGTTCACCGCTGGCTGGCTCTGGCGTTGAGCCGCTCATGGGGACCAGATTCATTCCACAGATCGGACAGGTGCCCGGCTCGTCTTGAACCACGTGCGGGTGCATGCCACAGGTATAGAGAGTATTTCCCGAACTATCGGTGAGTTCGTGCGATTCGTGTGCCCTACCGAGAAGACGGTCGATCTGTGCCCAGCCGAATGGATTCCAAACAGCCAGCGCGCATCCGCCAACTCCAAGCACGATTCCAAGCAGCAGGGATATCGGACTTCTAAACATCGTCATGGTCTTTCCTCGGGAAAAGCTGACCCAATGGAACGCTCCATCTCAGCCAGAGCTTTCATATAGTCGGATTCGAGGCGCGCCAGCCCCAGGCGAACCTCAAGTAGCATGCGCTCGCTGTCTAACAGATCCAGGACGCCAATCGTTCCCGTGGCGTATGCGGATTCAGTGGAACGAACGGCCTGTTCGGCTTGCGGCAATAACGCCCGCTCGAATAGCGCAATCTGGTCGTCGATCGTCTCAAGCCGGAACCCTATTGAGCGAACCGCCAATCCGACGTTATTGACAGTACTGCGATAGGCCTGCCGCGCAGCCGCGAATCGCTCGGTCGCCTCTTGGACGCCCGCGTCATACTTCGACCGAAAGATCGGTATGTTCACGCCGACGCTTAAGCTGTAGACGTCCTTGCCGTTATCAGGGGGCGGATTCATCCGACCGGCCTCGTCCCGGCGACCGAGGACGTTCCCCCAAGATGCTCCCAGGCTGAAGTCCGGCCAATACTGACGTTCGGCGAGTTGGATACTCTTTTCGTTCGTTTCAATCCGCAAGAATGCCGCTTTCACCTCGGGTCGCTCGTTGCGTCCGATTGTGTAGAGCTGCTCGGCATCGATATTCTCAACCGGATGTCTCACTAGGCTGACGAGCGAAATCGGCTCGTTCGCGGGCCGGTCGCGAAGCACATTCAGGGTTGCCTCGGCGTCAACTCGCTGGCGCTGTAGTTCTTTTGCGCGGTTCAGGACACGAGTGATCTCGGCCTGTAGCTTGATGACTGCTTGTTGCAGTCCGACCCCCTGGGAGTAGCGCGCCTCGGCTAGAGTCTCGTAGAGCCTGAGAAGTTCTTCGTCCTGACTCGTGACAGCCAACGCACGGTCGATATAGCCGAGATCGAAGTAGGCGAGCTTTACCTGACGCACGACTTCCGAACGTCGAGCCTGATAAAACTCGTCGTGAACGGCAGCCTGCTTAGCCGCAATCTTCCCCTGGTCGGACCTCTTCCCGAACCAAGGGAACTTCTGCGTAAGTGAAACAACCGTGGTCTGGGGGCCTACGCGCGTCTCGGGCGTACGAGCATGTTGCGTCACTGCCAGCATCGGATCGGGCAACGCGGCGACCTGTGGAATGCGCTGAAGCGACGCCTGGTAGTCCGCAAAGGCTTCACGCACCTGCGGGTTCCTCTCTAGCGCGTCTTCAATGAGCGCGGCGAGTTGAGAGTCGCCGTGGCTCGTGTAGCTTTGCGCGAGAGCCGCTACTGGTATCAGCAGACACGCGCAGAGTCGAAACAGCATTACCTTCCTCCAAAAAGTGCTCTTGGCTTCATTTCGTACAGGCAAAATCGCCCGCACCAAACGTCACGGGGCGGCAAGAATCGGCAGCCCAGGCACACGAATGCGCACAGAGCAGCCAGAGCCGCCTCAGTTCAGAAGGGTCTGCTGTCTAGACGAGGAACGCCGCGTTCAGGAGGTAGAGCGGCGGCGCGTGGTCCGGTGGGCGAAATGTAGGACGAGTCCGTAGCGGCGAGATTGCCGGGACAGGCGATTCAACAACGGTTGGAGCAGCAAAGGCCGCTGCCTGCTGCTTTTCCACCCTCGGCTGGTCCGCAGGCAAGAACCGAGTGTTGGCCAACGCGCAGACCAATTCGCAATCGGACTGCTGCCCATGCGAATGTTCGCCGGACTTGTCACAGCATTCATGCGCTGCTTCTGGTTCCGGCTGCATCATCCACGCCGCGCAAGGGCGAACCCCTACGACGAACATGAGGCAAGCGGCCAAGACGGCGCTGACAAGCCAAGACTTCACCACCTCATCCTACGCCCGATCGCCTAGGAGGTCAACAGAGCAGCCGGAAACCCAGCATCTGGTGATGGGCTGCCTGGGCAGCGCCACGGTCTACGTGGTGACGACAATTTTCCCTTGCGCCCGGTTTTCTTCCATGCATGAGCGTGACGTAATACCGAGGGTTACTGAGGGTGACAGAATGTAGCTGGAAGCCGCTCTGGTAGGGGCTTTGCTTCGTTTCTCTACTCTCTATGACACTCGGTGACATCTGGTGTTCTCTGGTCAACTTAGCCGTTCTTTGTGGACATCCTTGTGGACATCACTGGATTGTAGCGTTCTCCGTAGTTGTGGGCTCGCCGGGTTGGTACGAGTTGATCGCCTCTACAGCGTCGCGCTTCGCTTGCTGCCGAACGTGTGAGTAGTGGGACAGCATTTCCTGACTGACGTGTCCAGCGAGGGCCATGATCGTCTGATCCGACGCTCCGGACTCTGCCAGTTTGGTGATGGCGTGATGCCGAAGGTCGTGGAACCGCAGAGTTGGTAGCCCTGCTTTTTTCCTGAGCGTACTCCAAGCCGTGCGCCAGGTTATCATCGGCGTCGTAACATCAATTTGGTGGCTCTGGCAGCTTGGCAGTAGATAATGCTCGGGCTCAGTGGCTCCGAGTGCTTCAGCGCGTTCGAGCAGGCGAGCAAGGGCCCATCTAGCCGTGGGATTCAACGGAACGATCCGGCGTCCGGCGTCCGTTTTGCTTTTGCTGAAAATGACGACGCCCTTCGCTAGGTCCACGTCTCGGAGGCGGAGCCCCCGGATCTCGCAACCCCGGGCTGTCGTGTTGATCGCAATGAGGGCCGTTAAGTAGGCTACCTGCCACTCAGACCTGCTGGCCGCTGTATCGAGTAGTCGGGCCTCCTCGGCGTCCGTGAGGGCTCTACCTGGCCCTCGTGTTGACTCCTTGAGTCGTTCGTAGTCGTCAGCGAGCCGACTCCAGAGCTTGGCTTGCTTGAGGATCGCCCGTAGGGCCTTGACCTCGTGATTGACCGTCACCGCAGCGACGTCTTGAATCCGCTTCTTTTGGTATCCACGGATATCTGCTGCCGTGATGTCACACAGCCTCTTCGCTCCGAGGGTCGCCAACAACGGAAGAACAAGGTAGCCCTCTGTCTTTGCGGTATTGGCTGCTTTCAGGCGCTTGCGTTCCTCCAGCCATAGCGGGACGACTTGCGAGAGTCGAGCTGTGGAAGAGTCGGTTGGTAATCTGCCTTCCGCCTCCGCCTGCAAGGCACCCTGGCGGATCTTCTTGGCGTCCCGATAACTCCGGGTGCCAGTGCTGTACTGGCGCAAGCGTCCGTTGATGAGAATTCGGTACTGCCAGATACCGCGCTTCTTGAATAGGCCGTCTCGGTCCCGAGCGATCAGCTTACGCTTTGGCTCAGGTGCGAGCGGCTGTGGTCCATCTCGTAGATTCATTTCTCGTTGCCTCCTTTCTTCTGTTTCGCCCAACGTGTTGTCGCCGCCTTCTTGGCTATCGCGCTGCGCTGCTTTGCCGTGAGCGCTGCCGCACGAGCCTTGCCTCCTAGGGCACCAGCCTCGCTAACAGTCAACGAGTCGGCGGACGGCTTTTTCTTCGGCATGGGGAGACTATGCTTGACGCTATGCATATTGTCAAATCGGAGGAAGTTGTTGAACTGTTGAAAGATTCAACACGGGCGGCTCCTCGATATTCGTCCGTGCAGCCGAGAGTGAGTTTGGTGAGTTTCGTGAGTCTTGCTGGCACTGTATATGAAATTTCGCATCTGCCATTTCTCACACGTAGGGAGTGACAAACTCACCAAACTCACCAAACTCACTTGGCTACAACCTTCCAGACTAGAGCTCCTTGTTTCTTACCGTCTCTCTCAAACCGAAGGCCGCCTTCCACCCGGCGGTCGTGCCTCGCGATAAATTTGCCGAGACTTCTTCTATTGAGCGGTTCCTTTTCACCGACGATGGCGCGGATTGCGGCGTTCAGCGATTCCGTTTCTGGTCGATTGCCGACGCGGATCTCCTTCAGCGCCTCCGCTATTGTGCGCCCGTCATCGCCAAACGCTGCACGCCACGCTTCAAGCAAGGGACCAAGCTGCTCACGAACGGCGTCATGGGCCTCTATGCCTTTGCGGCTCTCGCAGGGGTCAGTGAGGCCGAGCCAGACCAACGACTCACGAACATACCTGGACCAGTCTTCAAACCGGCCATAGACAGGTAGGTCTGAGATGGAGTCCCCGGAGCAGAGATAAGCCCGCACAATCGTGAGAACTGCGGTGGCTATTTCGCCACGGCGTCGCGGAATCTCGACATGCAGGTTGACATCGAAAGGGCGTTCCTCAGGACGCTCGCATTCGGGATCCAAGTAGCACAGCAGTACCCGACTTGTTAGATCACCTGAGACGATTATGTTGTTGCCCGTGGCGAACCAGGTCGTCGTCGTCGGGACTGTTATCGTTTTCGTTGACCCCAGCAAGCGCTCACGAATGCATGGCTCGGTGAGAACGATGCACAGAGAGTCAGACTGTAGCGGTCGCTCGCAGTTGTCAATTACCGTCGTAACGGAGCCTTCTAACAAGATTGCGAGCAGGCGTTTCTTTTCCTCTTCTGGCGAATCCGACTGGGACATGAGTGTCGGTGGTCGTCCTGTTGCGATGTAGCTAGGCAGAGAGGCCGCGAGAGTTTTCCCAGTGCCCATCTTTGGCGCACTGAAAACGAACATCGGGGCTGAGCGCAGTGCCGAGCGTATCAGCGGGGTCATCATCGCGGCTATTGCCACGGAGCGACTGGCCTCGGCCGCGAATGGAAATTCCTTGATTACTTCCCTTAGCTCGTCCAGGCTGTTCTGCGCGTCGGCCTTTGTTGGCTTCTCGGGTATCGCCGGGAACACGGTAGTTCCAGGATCGAAGTAGAGCCCAGTCGCGCTGTCATAGCCGGGCTGCTGGAAGACTGAACCATCGGACCGCATGGTCGGGGCTTCGATGACGCCCTCCAGCACCGGAGTAGTGGGCCAATCGCCGGAGGAACTCAACAGTGTCTTTGACACGCGTACTGTCACGTCCGCTTTTGCCCACTTCTGGCTGCGTTGCTGGAATCTCTCCCATTTCGCCGCTTGGTTGAGTTTCAGCGCCAGGGTGTCATGGCCGATCGGGACGATATGGAGAGCACCGACGACCCGACGAATTCCCCCCGCGCTGTTGGGGCCGGTCTGGCGCACAATTTGTACCAGGATTCCACCACGCTGAAAGACACCGTTTTCCGGAGTGCGAAGTGTTGCTTCGGCAAGGTAGCGCTCGCCGTCCCTAACGTTCGCGTCGAGTGAGCCTCCACACATCCAAATCGTCGGCAGTGTGCCGGTTGCGCCGTTTGAGTTGTCGGGTATCGCAACGGACTTCGCTCGAGCAAGTTGCCCTTCACATAGTGTTTTCAGTTCGTCTGCGGTGTGACCTTGCTGGATGTAGTCGGATACGTCGCCCTTCGTAGGGACTCCTGGTAACTCGACGACCACGACTTCGTTGGCGGAGCCCTGCAGTTGCTGGCAACGTTGCCGGGCACATTTACGGCCGGGTTCGTCGTTGTCCGCAATGACGTAGACAGTCTTACCGGTCAATGCGTCGTTGTACTCGCTCAGCCACTTTCCGTTGACGCCGCCAGCCACGGTCGTTGCCGTGAGTCCGATTCCCTCGAGTGTGGCGACGTCCTTCTCGCCTTCAACGAGCCACACCTCGGACGCTTGCGATATCTTGGGCAGCCTGTAGAGCGGCTTGGGTACACCATCAAGGTCGTAAATCACTACTGTCCGGCTATAAATCGAATAGAATCAACTGGTTAGAAATTGAGGGGTGCGGGTCTTTGGAGTCGATGTCGTGAAAGGCCCGTACAATGGGGGTTTTCTCGAACAGCGTCACGCTCAGAACCTGTAGAATTTGGTGGAGACTGGGGCCCAGCCCGAGACGCTTCTTGAGGATCGCGACCAGAACATAGACCGACACGGCGGCCCAGATTTGAGTCTTGACGGCGTTCTCGCTGGTTCCGTAAAACGCCTTGATGCGGAGGTGCTGCTTGATCCATTTGAAAAACAGCTCCACCTTCCAACGAGACTTGTAAAGCAAGGCGACCGTCAGCGCCGGCAAGTCGAAGTTGTTCGTCAGGAAACTCAGTCGACGGTCATGCTCGACGTCGTGATAACGAACGCGGCGCAGCGTGTCTGGGTAGTGTTGGGCCGATCGCTCGGTCGTGAGAACTACGGTGTGATCCGAGATCACGCCGGCGCCGGCGTCGGCCGGATGAGAACAGCGTCGTCGCAGTTGCACTCCTTTCTTGACGCGCACGACGAAGAACGCGCCCGATCGCTGGAAGACGTGCAGGCGCTGAAAGTCCACATAAGCTCGATCCATCACATAGAAAGAGCCTGCCTCAGGCAAGAGCTGGTCGAGGATGTTGACGTCGTGGATCTTTCCCTCGGAAACCTCAATAAACGTAGGGATTGAGCCGCGCACGTCGAGCAGGGTGTGCATCTTCACTGCCGCCTTGCGGGAGCGAAAACGCGCCCACGGGAACACCGATAAGCAGAGATCGATGGTGGTGGAATCGAGGGCGTAGACGGCGCCGTCGAGATCGAAGCCCAAGGGTTCGTCGGCGTAAAGCGGACGAGCGACGCCGATCAGCGTTTGCGCGAAGTCGGCGTAGATGCGCCAGTCGTGCGCCTGGTCGGCGTCAGCCAGGGTGGAACGCGAGACTTTGCCGCGAAACCCGACGTGGTAGAGCTTGGGCTGGACCGAGCGCAAACAGACTTCGATGTCGCGCAAGCTTTCGCGATAGGTCAGTTGCGCGAAAGCCAAGGCGAGAAACTGATCCCAACAGGAGAAACCGCGCAGACGACGATCGCCGCGATAGCGTTCGACGCACTTGCGGAACTCATAGGCGGGCAGGTGATCCATCAACTGCGCGAAGACGGTGCGGCCGGAGTTCATGCTCCATTGTGGAAAACCGAGCCGGGCGAAAACCGCCTGCGCGAGTTGAAATCGATAAAACCTGCGGTGAACCCTAAAGTGGTGATACCGCGCCGGTTACGCAGAGCAGCCAAGGCGTTAGCCGGACACTACTGGTCGTAAATATAGCCGCCGTTGCCGTCCGGTCTGCGCTGGCGAAAGGTCTTTTGTCCCTTCTTCGGTTCGTAGCGACAGACCTCGAACAGCAACTTCCCGGCTTCATCGGTGTAGGGGTAAGTTTCGACGATCTTGCCAAGCCCGACGGTCTTCTTTGGTGCAGATACAGGGTTCGCTGGTGCGCTTCCGGCCGAGTCTTCAAGTGCACGCTTAGCTTCGTTAAAGCCGCAGCCGTCAACCTTCTGAATCAGGTCTATCGCATCGCCATGGGCTTCGCACGTGTAGCAGTAGTGGCGGGCATCCGCTTCGTAGATCTTCAGAGAGGGGTCATGATCGTCGTGCCACGGGCACAGTGCCTTGAAGACGCCATTCCCCGAAGATTCCAGTTTGAGGCGCTGATGATACGGCGTGAGGCCCGCGCGCCGCTTCAAGTCGACGATCTCCGATGATCTTTCGGCACTCAACGCTGGCCCCCTAGCGGTATCAACGCCGCGCATCGTTCCAACGCTTCGCGCGTATACCAGCCATCGTCTTCGAAGAGATTGCGGTTAGGAGCGACAAGCGGACGCAGGCGAACGCTATCGAATTCGCGTCCGATGGTCATTGCGTCTGACCTTCCCCAGACGGCTGTGACTCGGTACGTGCCTTCACGAATCTGAGTAGTGATTCCGGGGCAAATCGACGCAGCCTGCCGATCTTGGTGACATCAGGCCCTCGGCCTTCCTTGCAGATCTTGCGCAACCCGGACGGCTTCATGCCGAGTATCGTGGCCGCTTCCTGGTATGTATAGAGTCGGTTTTCAAGTTTCATGACTACCCCTATTTAGGTGCGCGCTGATTTCGACCCTGCGAACGGGTCAAATTGCCTCCTCTTTGCACCCGTAAGGTCTGGCAAATGCTTGACGATTGACGCGTTTTCAGGGCCATCCAGCGTGCCGATCTGGGTGCTTGAGGGCTCGATTACAACCCCGATGGCCTCCAGATCAACAGGAACGGCCTGAGATCGAAGATTGGCCGCCAGCGAGGGGCCATCAGCGGGCGAATCTAGGTCATGGCTAGGCTATGCGACCCGCTGAAAGCTGGCACGGCATGAGTTTTTTTATCCTGGCGTACGTTGGACGTCCCGCCTGAGACGGTCTGGAGGGCCTTCGACCTAATCTTTCTGAGACCCCCCTTCCCGTGGTTGGATCATCGATTGATCGATTTCGCCTGGCCCGTCGTGCAGCGGCAACTCTCGGATGTCACCGCCCGCGTTTCTCCTCAATCGGAGATGCGAACGCCGGAGCTCCCGGATGGTCCGAATGCAGCTGGCAGCCCCTTTGAGCGGCGTGATCTGGCCCTCTTAGGGGCCCAGTTCGCTGCCGGAATCGGGTCATTCCCTACATTCCCCAACATAAGGAGTTACTCCTCGCCCACGCCGGCGGTCCCATCCGCGGTCCTGTAGAGCTACGGGGTTTCGGGACCGTCACCTTCGACTGCTCCGTTGTAGTGCTCGGTGTTAGTGCTCGGTTCTAGTGCTCCGTTCGACGGTCACCTTTGACATTGAACCTCAGCGATCATTTCGACTTCTGTCACCAATCCTCTCTGAGGAGGTTTCGGACCACGCCGACGAAAGTAGAACCCGTGACATCTGGTTCATCCATCGCGGAAGAAAATGACATTCCATGCCGACAAACATAGCCCGTGACCAATCCGGCACGCCCGGCGACGTGAATATCCCTTCCGTGTACTGCGAAGAGCGCGAGGCGGTTCGGCTCAACACCGACGGTCTGGGCTCCTTCTGGCCCTGTAGAGACGCTCAGATTGGGTCATTTCCTATATTTCCGGTGGTCTCAAGCGGTCGACGCAACACCCGTCGCGAACGGAGAACGTGACGCGTAAGCGGAAGAAAGTAAAGGGGAAGAGACGAGGGCGCCTCGCTCTCGTATGCATGTCATTGCAGTGCAACGAGTTACGCAATTGCGATTAGTGGCTTCCGCTGGTCGGCAAGCCCCTTGCCGCTCTCATCGCTAAGACATTTCTGTTGAACGACTTCGCCCTAGTGTTGCGTTGACCGGTTGAGCCGGCACCCAATATAGGAAGTAACTCATCGCCGCTCCTGGCAGCCCTTTCGCGAGTTCCATAGAGTTACAATTCCGCTGTCTTGGCGATCGGTTCCTCCATGTCCACATTGAGTGGCTGGAGAAGGACGAGTCATCTTGTTCCGCCTTTGGCTTTTCCCAGATGCTCCAGGACGACCGCTGCCGCCGGCGAAACTCCCACGTCACTTCCCACCGTCAGGATTCGGAAGCCCTGGTTCAGATGCTGATCTACCGTATCAATGGTGGTGGTTATGCCGCAGGGAATTCCCGCCTTCTTTGAGGCAGCCAGTATCTTGGCAATGGCCTCAGCTACCTCGGGAGCCTCGGAGTCTCTTGGGAAACCCAGTGAGGTTGCCAGGTCCCAGGTTCCGATGAAGATGCCTCCAATTCCCGGAACCTCGAGAATGGCGTCTATGTTCTCCGCGCCTTCACGGGACTCGATCAGCATGATCAGGAGGACCTCACCTGATGGATCGAGCGGCCACAGGTCGGCTTTCTCCATGTACTCATCGATCGACAGGCCCCAGTATCTGGCCGCCACCGATGGGGACACGCCGCGCAGGCCCGGTGGATCGAAATCAGAAGTCCCGCTTTTTTGGAAATAGCGAGCCGCCCGTACCGCAGACAGCGCTTCTTCCCTGCTCTCGATGTGAGGCAGTACCAGCCCATAAGCCCCCACATCCAGCGCCTGTTTGATCAGGAATTGCAGCTGCTCTCTCCCGTTCTGGGGCAGGCGGACCAGGGGTAGAACCGGGGGACGCAGAGGGTTGTTGCTGGTGTGGTCGTTCCTGGACAGCATGCCCTGTAGGAAGTGGCGTAGGGATTCGAAGTCCAGAGGCCTGTGCTCCATGTCGATGATGATGAAGTCGAGGGCTGAATCATTCAGGGCGGCCGCGTTGGTGGGAGAACGGTCCTCGGAGAAGATTCCAAAAACCGGCTCGCCCTGCTGGAGCTTGTCAATCACTCCATTGATTCGTTCGCTGGCCTGGGCCCCCAAATGGGCGAAACAGAGCAGCAGAACAGACAGCCTTAAAACGGTCATTGAATCTTTCCCCAAGAACCGAGTCTAGTATGTACAAGCGCATGCGTTAAGGTCATAGTTTTTTTCTCGACCCAGCACAGGCAGTTCCTGGATGTTTGACACCTTTATCAGCTATCGACGACAGGACAGCCGGGCCGACGCCGGCCGCTTGTACGACCGTCTCAGCGCTCCCTGCACCCCCAGATTGGGTCATTTCCTCGAATTCCGGTGGTCTCAAGCGGTCGACGCAACACCCGGCGCGAAGGGAGAGCGTGAAGCGTAAGCCAAAGAAAGCAAAGGCGAAGCGGCGAGGACGCTCCGCTCTCATCTGCATGTCATTGCAGTACAACGAGTTACGCAATTGCGATTAGTGGCTTCAGCTTGTAGGCAAGCCCCTTGCCGCTCTCATCGCTAAGACATTTCGGTTGAACGACTTAGGCCTAGTGTTGCGTTGACCGGTTGAGCCGGCACCCAATATAGGAAGTTACTCATCGCCGCTCCTGGAAGCCCTTTCGTGAGTCCCAGGAAGGTACAATTGCGACGTCGTGCACATCGGCTCCTCCATTAGCCACTACCGCGTCGTCGAGAAACTCGGCGAGGGCACACCACCTCCATGCATGCGCCAACAGCCCTCTATCGGCACACTGCCAGTTCCATATATCAGGCGATTGCCAGCCGCCACCTGAATTCTTGAGGACACCGAACCATCTATGCCGATTCAGCACACGATCTGGAGAGTGGGACAACGACCCGAGGCGCTATCGCCCACCCGTTTGGACAGCGAGCAACAGCTCGAGGATATGATCGCGAGCGACTCAAGTATTCTTTCGAGCGAATGGATGTTAATCGGCCGCCAAGTTGGAACGAGTTATGGGGGCCGAATCGATCTGCTAGCGATTGCCCCGGACGGCTCACTAGTACTGATTGAACTTAAGAGAGACCAGACTCCGCGTGAGATTGTCGCCCAAGCTCTGGACTACGCATCTTGGGTTCAGGAGTTGAGCGCTGAGACGATCTCTCAGATCTACCAACGTTTCTCTAGCGGCAACAGCCTAGGCAGGGATTTTCAAGATCGGTTTGGAGCAGAGCTGGATGAAGAGACCTTGAACCAGTCGCACCAGGTCGTCATCGTGGCAGCGGCACTCGATGCAGCAACCGAGCGGATCATCGAATATCTCAACGCACGCGACATCGCGATCAACGTGGTGTTTTTTCAGGTGTTCCAGAATGGCAACGAGCAGCTGCTGAGCCGTGCGTGGCTCATCGACCCCAGCGAGACTCAGGCGAATGTAGTCAGTACGAGCAAGACCAAAGGCGAAAAGCAGCCGTGGAACGGGGAATACTACGTCTCGTACGGAGATTCCCGCTCGTGGGAGGACGCTCGAGAGTACGGCTTCATCGGCGGAGGCGGAGGCCGATGGTACAGCCAGACGTTGAAGCTTCTTTCGCCAGGCGATCGCGTTTGGGTCTACATCCCCAAAGTCGGATACGTCGGCGTGGGCAGGGTTACCGAGGAAGTGAAACCTCTAAACGAGTTCATCGTACGGACCAAGACGGGCGAGCGGCCGGTTCTGGACGTACTCAGCAGAGACGCCGATCGCTTCGCCGGTCACTACCTACTCCATGCAGATGACCCTGATAAGTCGGAGTACTTCGTCCGGGTCGACTGGCTCGACACTGTTCCTGAGAATCAGGCCTTCAATGAAATTGGGCTATTCGGCAATCAGAACACGGTTTGCCAGCCGACCGCGCCGAGGTGGAGAGACACGATCGAGCGACTGAAGGCTCATTTCCACAAGTGGAATGCCTGAACCGCGATCTGGGGCGAATCCCCGCGAACGAAGTCGCTCGTCCTGTGATGCTCTGGAGCAACCTCTTAGCCGCGACAATATGGAGCTGTTGTTCCAGCAAGCAGGTCCGACAGAATTAGCATGGTCTGCCGAGGGCTGCCGACACCGGGTCACTTCCTACAAGTCCTGCCGGCTCAACCGGTCAACGCAACACTAGGCCTAAGTCGTTCAACCGAAATGTCTTAGCGATGAGAGCGGCAAGGGGCTTGCCTACAAGCGGAAGCCATTAATCGCAATTGCGTAACTCGTTGTACTGCAATGACATGCATACGAGAGCGAGGCGCCCTCGTCTCTTCCCCTTTGCTTTCATTGGCTTACGCTTCACGTTCTCCCTTCGCGCCGGGTGTTGCGTCGACCGCTTGAGACCACCCCGAATCGAGGAAGTGACCCAGCGCAAAGATCGGTTCGGCGGCCCCAAGCCGAGACGCCACCAGTTGCCGAGACGTCCGCGCCTTGTGGGGACTTTTGGGGGGAGTCTGTGTGCGACAGGGCTAGACAGCGCTAGTCAGACTTCCCGAACAGTCGATTCCATAAACCCTTCGTAATCTTGTAAGTAGCTGGCCTATAACGACTTAGGCGGCCCCTGGTGTTGAGGCCGCCCATCGGTTTTAAGTCCCTTGCGTCTACCAATTTCGCCACCCGGGCGGGACTTGTAGTTTAGCGCGGGGGTGGTTGTGGACTCTGCGGATTCGCCGTGGCTGTGGACCGAAAGCAGGGGTTAGAATGGCGCATCTGAAGCTTTAGGCCACCATTTGTAAAGTGCTCCGGAAGCCGTGGAAAAATCAACTTGCCCTAGAATCTAGCATGGCAAACAAGGAACTTAGCTTGGCGGAAAGACGCCGGAAGGCAATTGTTCACAGCTTCCCGTCCCCTTTGGCCCCAAGACAATTCCATTTGTTGCAGAACTTATGGCGACCTACACTAGCACGGCTTCAATCCGCCGATTCCCCACCTGCGCGAAGCGTTGCACGCCGATGTAGGCCGGGGTAACGATGTCAGGGTTTTTTGAAAAAGACGCAATTTTGACGTTTCAGCAAGTCTCGGTAGATCGGCCTCAAAGCGCTCTTGATCGCCTGCCGCGCGCTACACCATGCGGAATGTTGATATTGCAGTCGGATCGGTATCCGGGTCTCGGACAGCCCCGCCTTCTGTGCCATTCGTACCAGGGAGGTGCGCTGAAAGCAGTTGATGTGTTCCAGCGGGGCCACTGGGTTCAGAGAATACTTGGTATGCTTTGGGGCTGTCCAGTCCATTCTCCGAAGTCGACGGTCAATGTCGTATGCCGTTGGCACGCTGATCTTGATCATCCCGCCAGGTCGGAGAGAGCGGCAGAGATGTTGAAGCGTGTTGAGAGGATTTGGAATATGCTCGAACACCTGCTCGGTGTTGATGAAATCGAAGTCTTGACCCTCTATTTCGTCTAGGTCAACGACGGCGATCCCGTTGGCCTTGGCGTGAGCAACCCGTTCGATCGACAAGTCGGCGCCGTACGAGGCGCAGCCGAACGCTTTGGCCATGAGAGACCACTCAGCCCAACCCATGCCGAAGTCAAGGAACTTCAATGAAGACGCGGGCCTGCCGAAGTACGAAATCACTTGCATGATCTCCTGGGCGAGGTAGGAAGCCTCGTTCAGAGATGTCGGCCTGTTATTCTCCTTCGCGAAGTCGGGGTCAATCCAGGCGTCGTACAGCCGCTCCATATATTCGTCATTGAGGATCTCATTCTGAAAGACGCAGCCGCACTCGAGGCATTTGCGCAAGTCATAATTGGCGCCTCGCAAGGACTCGAATTCCACGCCCCCCTGACTTCCATAGAACTCGGTCAAGTAGTTCGTAATGTCCGGCGAATCGAAGGACCGATGGTAGCGGGTCTCCATGGCCGTGCTGCCGCAGGCCGGGCATAGATTGCGTACGACGAAGTTATGGTTGCTCATCGGTTCGAAGAGTGCTCGTCGTCGATGCTACTGTCGAAGCTGAGATTCGGCAATAGATCAGCCGTACCACGAGCAAAACCAGCCCAATGGTATCTTTGACCCACCTCGGCGTTGCCCTGCTCGGCGGCCAGGCGTATCCGTTTGACCGCTTCATCGTTGCTGTACAAGGTATTAAACCCGTAGGCATCGAAATCGCCCTTCCTCGCTGGGACGATGAGATCGTCAATCTCCGGGCCCAGTTCCAAATTACACGCTGTCAGGGCGAAAATCAGACAGATAACCGCAAGCGCCAACTTCATGGACGGATTCTACATCCAAGACTGGCTACTCGACAACTCCTGTCGCGTACATCCCACCGAGACGGTACTGGGCTATCGCATAGCCCCGCTGTGCACGCTGGATGAGTTCTTCAAGCGACGGCTGTTCCTGCGCCCACGCGGTGAGTGTGCAAATCAGAACTGCCGCAGCAGGCAAGAACTTCATGGCAGAAGTCTGCTAGCGGGCCATGCTTGAGCAGATAGCTCGTCTTCTTGCGATAGAACGCAATCGTGTTCGGCTTGTCGGCGCATTGAGTCTCGATCGCATCCATGAAGCGAGGAATGAAGTCGCCAAAAGTCGGGTCGTCGTCTACGTTGACGACCGCGAGGAAGGGATCAAGGTCCTCATCCCGGCCCCAATCTTCTTGGCTGACATCGCCCTCCATGTAGGCGACATCTACGTTGACGAGGTCGATCTGCCGCCCGAAGCTAAGGAGTTCTTGCCCCTACTTCTCCCGCTGGTGGACGAACTCGCCCAGGCCCCGGACTTCGAACTGCTCCACGTAGAGGAGTCCGATCTCGACGTATCGATCCGCAAGACAGGTGATCTGGTCGACATCTCAGTTGTCGACGGAGATCAGGTGGTGCGGGTCAAGGTTCCCGTTTCAGCACTGGAGCGTGCAGCCCGGGCGGTAGGCGACGGACAGCTCCAGATCGGCGAATTGGCCGGAATGCTGCACGGCATCTCACGAACCCAAGTGGTCAATGTGAGCATGCCCGATCAAGACGTGAGGGTCTGGATCTGGTAGACGCAGACTAGGGCTTGTCGTCTAGATTGAGACGCCGCACCCAAACATTGCGATACCTGACCGGGTTGCGGTGCATCTGCAACAGGATCGGTCCCTCCGCCTCGTGCGGCACATATTCCGATCTCACGCGGTGTCCGGTGGGCGCGAGAACCTCTTGACGATGATGGAGCAACACTCCGTTGTGAAAGATCGTTACGTAGGCTGGCTTCACCAGCTTGCCGTCCGAGAAGCGCGGTGCCTCAAAAACGATATCGTAGGCCTGCCACTTACCGGGGCCTCGTGAGGCATTCACCAGCGGCGGGTACTGACCGTAAATGCCCCCGGCTTGGCCATCGGCGTAGCTTTTGTTCTCGAATGAGTCCAAGACCTGGATCTCGTAGGTTCCAAATAGAGCGATTCCGCTGTTTCCTCGGCCTTGGCTAGCCCCGACGACCGTTGCGGGCGACGCCCACTCCACATGCAGCTGGATGTCACCAAATTTCTGCTTCGACATCAGATTCCCGGCTCCGGCGACCTCCATGTAGCCGTTCTCGACCTTCCACATCGGATCGCCAATGGTCCCCGTGTCGTACCGCGGATAAAATTCGATGCCAAACGGCCCCCGCCAGCTGTGCCACTGCGACAGATCAGTCCCATCAAAGAGCACGATGGCATCCGAAGGTGCGTCTCCGCGCTGCTCGTCGGTAGGGAAACTACCGGGTGTGACTACCCGAGGCCGTGGCCGTGCGTCATCGTGTACACGCCACTCACCGCCTGGCAAGAAGGGGGTATCCGTATAGCCGGTCGCCGGATGCGAGTTCTGAGCTACCCCAGCCGCGAAGCTGAGAAAAACGAGACAGATGACAGATGACAGACGATGAATCATGGTGGGGGCTCCAGTACGATTGAATGCCATTCTAGCTGATAAATCGGGCTAATCACACACAAGAAGGCCGCCCGGTGCGATGCAACGGGCGGCCTTGAGAATTTGTTACTGCGAAGGCGATGTTACTCGTTCATCGGAAGCTGCATCTCAACTTCTCGCCACGCGCTGATCTTGAGACGACGGCAAACCCAGCAGAGACCTTCCGACTCCTGGCTCGCGCCAGGCTCGCCACAGACCTTACAGTCAAACGTCTTTCTCATCGAAGGTTCGAAAATCACCTTCTTGGCAGAAGCCATCAACTTCGGGTCAATGATGTCGGATGGGTCTTGTATCTTCTTGATCACGTCTCTTGTCTTGCTGCCTCTAGCTGCTAGAACTCTTACTATAGATTCCGCCTCCCGCGAAGTCCATAGACCATCCGTTCTAGGTGAAACACAGCAAGTACCTCCTAATTGAATAGACGCGCACGGATCCTCTGGGGATTCGTCAAACGGTCAGAGTCTCGACTCCCCTATGGTAGGATGAGGGCGTTCGAGAGCCTGTTTTGGAAACTAAATCCTCAGCTAGCGCACCCCTGCGGGCGCACGGAATCCGGCTCACTCGACAGCGTGAATTGTTGTTCGAAATCATCGACAACGCGCATCGGCATCTGAATGCCGATCAACTATTCGAGCTGGCAAAGAAGCGCGATCCCAAGATCAATCGGGTCACTGTCTACCGCACGCTCAAGGTACTCAAACAAGAGGGGTTGATCGACGAACTCGACCTGCTGCACTACGAAGGCGAGCAACACTACTACGAGACACGTCTCAAACGAGAGCACGCTCACGTGGTGTGCCTCAAGTGCGGTGCGGTTCAAGAGTTCTTCGGAGCCCCGATCCAAGCTCTCCGCGAGCAGATTACGGCTTCGCTCGGTTTCAAGATCGCCGTCGCGCGCACCGAAGTGGGCGGAATTTGCGCCGACTGCCAAGGCAAAGAAACGGTTCACTCGAGTGAAAAAGGCGTCGGCTAGACCCCCTGTCGCCGACCGTGCGGCGAAACCAGACGCCCCCGGTCGAACTACGCGGCCATGATTTTCACCGTCATCTCTCCGAATCACGAGCGACAGCAGGTGCGCGTCGACCGCAGCCCGTTTCGCATCGGTCGCCTCGTTGACCGGGAGCTCTCGCTGAGCGACAGTCGCATTTCGAGGAATCACGCGCAGGTCCTCGAAGAAGACGGAGCGCACTACATCGAAGACTGCGATAGCCGCCACGGAGTGTTCGTGAACGGCAGAAGAGTGCAGCGCGCGCGACTGCGTCTACGCGATCGTATCGATTTCGGAATTGAGGACTCCTACGCGCTGTTCGTTGGAGACGACCCCGCCTACTCGGCCCCTTTGCTGAAGAAAGTTGCCGAGATGCCCGAGCGCCGCGGCAACCTAGGGCGGCTAAGCGCCGTCCTCGACGTTGCTCGCGCACTACAGTCGTCGGGCTCGGTGGAAGACGTACTGGCAGCAACTGTCGATGCAGCCTTGTCACTCACCGGTGCCGAACGCGGGTTTCTCATGTTGAATGAAGCGGACGGAACTCTGGGTGTCCGCATAGCCCGCGATCGTGATGGCCAGCTTCTCGCTGCCGACTCGCTGCAGGTACCCCATGCAGTGATCGAGACGGCTCTCAGGAACCGTTCTGAGCTGTTCGCGATGTCGTTCGATCCCGCAGCGGATGCGGACGCGCTTGAGCAAGGGCACACCGTGATGGCTCTCGAATTGCGCAGCGTTGTCTGCGTACCCCTTGTGCGCATCCGCATCGGCCAGGAGAACGAGACTAGCCTGCTGACCAAGTCCAAAGACACGCTCGGCGTTCTCTACATGGATACCCGTGAAGTTGGCGCAAACTTGGCGGAGGGAAATCGAGAGCTGCTTCAATCGCTCGGAATCGAGATCTCTACCGTACTCGAGAACGCCCGGCTGCTAGGCGAAAGCCGCCGGCGCCACGATCTTGAGCAGGAGCTACAGATCGCCCGCGAAATTCAACAAGCACTGCTCCCGGCGAAGCTCCCAAACAGCGGCTGGTTCGTGGCGGCTGGTTCTTCAGAAGCATGCTTTCAGGTCGGCGGCGACTACTACGACGTCATCGAGCTGGACGACGACACATGGGGCGTGGTCCTGGCGGACGTATCGGGAAAGGGTGTTTCGGCAGCTCTCATGTCGTCGCTACTGCAGGGCGCATTCTTCGCCGCTACTGCATCGAGCGAGAATCTGCCCGATGCGGTCGCGAAGATCAACCGCTACATCTCCGAACGGTCTCGCAACGCCCGGTTTACGACTGCTTTCTGCGGGATTATTCGGCGCAGCGGGGAGGGTCACTGGGTCAACGCAGGCCATTGCGCGGGTCTCATCGTCAGAAGCGATGGCAACATCGATTGGCTGAAACCGACCGCCGTGCCGATAGGCCTATTCCCCGACGCGGTCTTCCCGGCCAAAAAACTAAGACTCCGGTCTGGTGACCGCCTCGTCCTTTACAGCGATGGGGTCTCCGAGGCCGCCAACGCAGCCAAGGATCGTTTCGGCGAAAATCGATTGGCGGAATTCGTCAGGCGATCTCGACACATGCCCGTGCAGGAACTGCACGACGGCCTGATGGATGAGATCATCTCGTTCACCCAGGGGGAAGACCAATCCGACGATCTGACGTTGTTGGTCGTCGGCTACGAGGGACTAGCGCAAGACTAAGCGGGCGCGGACTGTTAGGCTTAGGGGGCAGCATGACCTGGACGAACAAGCTCATGAAGGTGGTCGGACTCTACACCGATCCCGCCTGGTTCAATGCGGCCAAGGCTGGCGATACGGCAGCAGTCCGCCGGTATATCGAGTCGGGCATCCGAATCAACGCACGTGATGATTGGGACGATACGGCCCTGACCTGGGCTGCCCAAAACGGGCATGCCGAAGTCTGCCGCGCTCTCGCTAATGGTGGAGCCGATGTGGACGCAAGCCAATACGAGGGTGCAACGGCGTTGATTCTCGCCGCTGACCGAGGGCACCTAGACGCGGTCAAGGTCTTGGTCGAGGCTGGCGCGAACGTGAACATCCATCACGGCAAGGAAGACAAACCGGTGTTGGCCTTCGCCGCCCGTGGCGGCCATCGCGACATCGTCGACTACCTCCAAAAGCACGGCGCTGGCTGGCGGTAGCCCATCGCGCAGAAGGCCGCGGAATCCGGTATCATCGGAGAGTTATTTCCCGTGTCGGGGCGTAGCGCAGCCTGGTAGCGCGCTTGCTTCGGGAGCAAGAGGTCCGGAGTTCGAATCTCCGCGCCCCGACCATTTCCTTCAATGACTTAGCCCTCTGCTCCATTCGTGGGGGTTCCATTAAGGGTTCCAGTTATGCGGCTTGGTCCGTATCATCTTCTGCGAATACGTAAGCGCCGATGCGGTTCGCCGCAGTGGTGCGATCTCCAAAATGCGTGTAAACGTCCTGGGTCATAGCAACCGAAGCATGACCGACTTGGTCTCTCATGACCTCGGCTTCAACTCCAGCCTCACGGCCCCACGTCGTATAAGCGTGCCGGAAATCATGCCATGAGAAGCGAGGTAGTCCCAGCTTCTCGGCTGTTGGTTTGATCAACCTCTCCAATACCCGGTTGAGGTCAATCGGTGAGTTCGTGCGAATCGAGAACATGAAGTCCTCGGGTTGAGTAAATTTGCATTGGACGCGCCACTCTTCAAGCACCTCAAGCACTTGCGGCGGAACGCTAACGACGCGGCGAGATTTTGGAGATTTCGGAGTTCCCAGATGGCCCCGATAGACCGCCTCGTCGACACGAAGCTTGGTGCCTTCGAGATCGTTCCAGCGCAGTGCAGCAAGTTCCCCTCTGCGCAGGCCGCTTAGACCTGCGATGAGCACGATCGCCCGATACGGTTGGTCAAGGCCACCGACAAGCTTCCGAAACTCGGTCGAGGTCGGAATGCGTAACTCGCGAACTGGCACACGCTCCGGGAGCCTGAGACGACCTGCCGCTGGGTTTTTACCATCCGGTATCCATTCCCATTCGACCGCCGTTGAGAGAAGCCCCCTCAATCGAGCCCGAAGGCCTCGGACCGACTCAGGTGCCAACTCCCTTACCGAAGCCGTTAGGAACGCTTGAACGTCCGCCTTCTCAATCTCAGAGACAGGCATCGAGCCGAAGCGAGGAACAATCCGCTTAAACATCCACTCGTAGTGGTCTTGTGTCGAGACCTTCAGATTCGGCTTCACGTCCCTTCGCCAGCGATGAATTAGTTCGTTCAAGGTCTTCTCCGCGTACTCGATTCCCGGCTCAACATCGTTGATCGGTTGCAGGAATCTTGCGGCTTCCTTCTTGGCCTCTGTGAGAGTCATATCCTTGACTCTCCCGAGACACTTGGTCTTGCGTGGCCGCCGGACTGTCCCGTCCGGCTGAGCCACATCTGTGTAGTAACGAATCTTCCACTGTCCTTTCTCCTCTCTAGGTATGGGGAATTGTCCCCTTCGTCTACGAGCCATAGTTCTCCAACTCCTTCTGGTTGAAGGCTCGTCTGGCTGGACGATATGGAGTGTATCAGGCATGGCTCGCGGCGGATGGGTGCTTGTTCTGGACCTTTCGTGCGGTGGACTCCGTAGCACGGGTAGCACAGCAGTTGGACACTACTTATCTCTTCTCTCTTTACTTCTCCTCCAAAATTCCCTAGGTAGTTGAATTTGCCTTACTACCCTTACTACCGGAGTCGATTGGGGCCAATGAGATCCCCTGGTATACGCTTGTTTGATCTGATTGCGGTCCACGTCGGCCCCTTTTGACGTTGGGTCTCAAACGCTTTAACGCCTTGCCTAATTGGGCACGATCAAGCTCTGGAAGGCCATCGACACGTGCCCACTGGTTGTAGGTGTCCCGCAACCTGGCAGTCTCTACCTCGCCGCTGGGCAAGGTTTCGGCCCGAAGAAACTCCTCTACCGGATCGGAGGCTCCACGAAGGTCGGAGAGCAACTGCTTACTCCGCTCCGGCTCGCTGAACCGCTTATTGGTGTTAAGCCGCTTGCGACCCTCTAGCGCCTTGTTCAAGGCTCCTGAGAGTTCATCTGGTTGAGCCAGGGCGGCCAAGATCTCTGACTGGGAACGCTCTGATTCGCTAAACCGTAGTCTCTTCTCCATCGGCACGATCAGCAACCGATCCCAAAGACCGTCTGACGAGTCATTGAACTTTGGAAGCTCGTTGGCCGAAAAGATCAGCTTCGCGAAGTTTCGGAACTTAAACGGGTTCTTGAACTTGAACTCGGCGCTGATTTCGTCACCGCCCGTGAGTTGTTTCAACTGACCGGAGTCCTTGATCGGAGCCGCCGGAACTTCGCCGCAAATGTTGGCTAGCTTCCCGTAAAGGTCCGCGCTAGCGAACCTGTTGGACGCCAAGTCTTCAAGAGTCTTGTTGGAGACGTTCTCGCGCCCCAGCAACGACTCCAAAGCCCGCAGCAACGTACTCTTGCCATTGCCTCCGGGACCGTAGAGCAGCAGAATCTTCTGGGCCTGGGAGTCAGGCACAAGTACATACCCGACGATCTCCCAGAAAAGGTCTTCACACCCCGGGAGCACTTGGTGGATGAAGGCGTCCCACTCTGGGCATTCGGCCTTCGGGTCAAACGAGACGGGAATCTGGACCTTCGAGAGGTAATACGGTGTGTGGGCTTGCAGCTTGCCAGTGGCGAGATTCACAAGCCCGTTCTGGACGTTAAGTACGTCGGAACGCGGGGTCTCCAAAAGCTGGCCGGATTTGAGTCGAATCCACTCAAGGACTTCGCGCCCCTTACGGCTGGTCCATTCATTAGACCGATCCTCCTCCTCAAGGAAGGCGAGACAGCCCTTCTTGACGAAGTCCTCGCCCTCAGGGATGTAAACGCCCTTGCTATAGAAGTGCATCCTACCCCCGCGATCTAGCGCGAAGCTGTTGTGCAGTGTTATCGCCCTCGCGATGTTTGAGGTCGGGATATGTTGCT
>CAXWPK010000002.1:0-138802 GCA_963667885.2 Bryobacterales bacterium
GAGTAACTTCCTATATTGGGGGTGGTCTCAACAGGTCGATGCAACACTTCACCGAGGAAGGAGAAGTGATGCAGCAGAAGAAGAAGCAGCAGAAGCGGAAGCGGCGAGCCTACACGGCAGCAGATCTGGCTGAGATGTGGGATCGCTGGAAACGAGGGGAGTCATCGAAGACGATCGCCCGGGTGATGGGCAGAGGAGCGTCGGTATACACGGTGCTGTTGCGCTGTGGCGGTATCCGCCCGCGAGTACACTGCCGCTCGCCTCAAGCGCTGACTCTAGCCGAACGCGAGGAGATCTCCCGAGGCATCGCCGCCGGGCAGTCGCTGCGACAGATCGCCCGCAGGCTGAGTCGTGCGCCATCGACCCTGAGCCGCGAGGTCCGCCGCAACGGAGGTTCGAACCGCTATCGGGCGGCAGAGGCGGACAAGCAGGCCAGGAAGCGAGCACAGCGTCCCAAGTCGTGTCGGCTGCTACGCTGTCCCCAGCTCCGCCAGTTGGTTGAAGAGAAGCTGCGCGAGGACTGGGCTCCGCAACAGATTGCCGGCTGGCTGAAACGGACCTATCCGGGCCGCGAGTCACTTTACGTGTCACACGAAACGATCTATCGCAGTCTTTTCATCCAAGCCCGTGGGGCTTTGAAGAAAGAACTGACCCTGTGTCTGCGTTCCAAGCGCACGATTCGCCGCTCCCCGCAGGCCAGCCGCAAGGGCCGTGGCGGCGGACAGATTCGAGATCTGATCTCGATTAGTGAACGCCCGGCCTCGGTCGAAGACCGGGCCGTACCCGGTCACTGGGAAGGGGATCTTCTAGCCGGATCGAACAACACCTACATCGTCACCCTGGTCGAACGTCACACCCGTTATGTGATGTTGGTGAAGGTCTCCGGCAAGGACACCGCAACCGTCGTCTCGGCGCTGATCGAGCACGCCCGGCAATTGCCGGGCGTGCTCTACAAGTCGCTGACTTGGGACCGCGGGCTGGAGATGGCCGACCACAAACGCTTCACCCTAGCGACGGACATCGACGTGTACTTCTGCGATCCGCAGAGCCCCTGGCAACGCGGATCGAACGAGAACACGAACGGTCTGTTGAGACAGTACTTCCCCAAGGGAACCGACTTATCCGTACACTCACAAGAGCACCTGGACAGGATCGCTCGCAGGCTGAACGGACGGCCCCGCAAGACGCTGGAGTTTGAAACTCCAGCAGAACGCTTTGACGCTTGTGTTGCGTTGACCGCTTGAGCCGGCAGGACTTGTAGGAAGTTACAAGTCGCACAGCAGCAAACGAGGCAAACCACTACTGCAACTCGTGGAACCAACGGCCTAGACTGCGGAAGACGCCGACTGGTCAGTCTGGCTGTTCCCGCCCGGGCAAGTCGAAACTGCGACCGGTACCTCACTGAGCTTGCAGGACGGTCGTGCGCTCTTCAATCGGCAGGGAGACAGGAGTGGGCAACTCCCGAAGCCGCTGAATAAACGCATCGCGGACTTTGACGTCGAGCGCTTCTCGCGGCAGCGGTGCGAGCATCGCCAATCCGGCGCCGCCTTCGGCCAGAAGATCATTGGTCGCCATGGTGTAAGCCTGCTCGTCGCCGATTGGCGTGCCATGTTTGAGAGATACAACCTTGCTGCCTGACGCTGAGGCAGGGTCGAATTCGACAAGCAGGTTGGAGAAATAGTACCGCGGGCCAACCAGTTCGATGAGCTGCCGAATCTGGCTTCCGGTGATGGTGACCTTGACCACCATGTCGTCGCTGGGTATGACCCGATAAACATCCGCGTAGGTGACCGTGCCGCCCGGCAGGCGGTACCTAAGAACCTGAGGATGCTGCATTCCGACGTCTGCACCCGCTTGCAGGCGCGACGCGTCAGCAACCAGATGTCCGAGACGGCGGTCGCTTGGGCCGGCAAAGGGGGAGATCGGCTCCGCCAAGGTCGTTACCGGGACCTGCCCAACGGCGTCTGCAGCAGCCAGGTAAGGCGCCAGCAGGTTCGCCACATCCGGGTCTCCCTCTACAGTGTCCGCATACACGGTTTCGACCGATACCTCGAAGGATCGAGAGCCATCCTCAAGGCGGTACAAGTCGACAGATGCGACGGCGCTGCCGCTCGATCCCGCCCGGATGATTGGGATCGAGTTGACGACGCCTTGACCGGGCGCGTGGGCGTGTCCTCCTGCGATCAAATGAACCCGGCCTGGCGGAATCTGCGCCGCCAGATCGACCATCTCCCCAGCACACGGGTTTGCTCTGCAATCGCCGGCGGCGTGAGCCGCTATGACGACGAAGTCTGGCTGCTGTGACCATACCTCGTCGAGCACATCGCGGATCGCGGAGTATCCGCCACGAAACTCGTAAGGCCCGGTGACAGCCGGTAATTGCGTCCGAGGCGTGCCTGCCCATGTGTAGCCGATGACACCCACCCGAACGCCGTCGCGCTCTACGATCGTAAACGGCTGGGCCCACTCCGGCCTCTCTCCGTTGTCGGCCCTGAATATGTTGGCCGCAAGCCAGGGGTAATCTGCCTCGCTTTGCCGGGTAACGAGGGTGTCCACGCCCCAGTCGAATTCGTGATTTCCGATTGCGGCGGCGTCCAACCCCATGTGATTGAAGGGCGCGACAACGGCCTCACCTTGAGCGAGATTGGACTCCAGCGTGCCATGCATCTGATCGCCGCCGTCGACCCATACAACTGGACAAGCGCATTCAGCCCTGAGCGCGTTGACCGTAGCCTTCAGTGCGGCGATGCCGCCGACCGGCCTGCCGTCGGACCGTGGCCGTACGCTCGCATGCAGAACGCCGTGCAAGTCGTGAGTGGCGATGATGCGCACGCGGCTGGAGCCGGACGGTGCCTCCTGAGAGAAACCGGCGGAACAAACAGTGAGACCTAAGACCGGGAGCCGGATGGTAAACCGACTCAGACGAAAGATTCGGTAACAAGGGCGAGCGGCTGCGAAGCCTTCGACTTTGGACATGCGAGGCAGAGTAGCATGCAGTCTGTCGATCCCGCCGTCCGCGAACTGCGCACGATCTACGTCGATCACGAACGTGGGTGCTGCCGGAAGGGACTTCGGGAAGGCTTCTGAGTTCCTTCCTGCATTGGAAATGTAGGAAATAGCCCAATCTGGGCTCTCTGGGAGCGCTGAAATAGCCTGTTTCAGGGGTCATTGCCTACATTCGGTGCCGGTTCAACCGGTCAACGCAACACTAGGGCTAAGTCGTTCAACCGAAATGCTCTAGCGATGAGAGCGGCAAGGGGCTTGCCTACAAGCGGAAGCTGCTAATCGCAATCGCGTAACTCGTTACACTGCAATGGCATGCAGATGAGAGCGGAGCGTCCTCACCGCTTCCCCTTTGCTTTCTTTGGCTTACGCTTCACCATCTCCATTCGCGCCGGGTGTTGCGTCGACCGCTTGAATCCACCGGACTTGTAGGAAGTTACTCGGCGAAGGCCGATTGAGATCGCGATTCCGGTAGTTTCTACTGCGCCCGATCGCGGAACTCTTCGTGCCAGTTTTCGACAATGCGGATCGTGGTGGGCGCGGCGTCGGCGCCCTCGATTGGTGGGTGCGGTCCGGGTTGGCCGATGACTGGGCCGCACGGCTCGCATCTGGCATCGGCGACACAGCGGTCGTTGAGTTGCACGAGTCGTTACAATCAGCGGGTGCCGCCAGTTGTGTCATCACCCACCTCTTTCATAAGCACACTCAGCTCCCGTTGGCGCGCGAGCGGGTCGGCATTGGTGGGGTTTCTGTTTCCGGGAGACGCGGAGAAGGACCCAGGCTTCAAGGAGGAGATCCGGCACCGTTCTCTACACGGAGTCTACATCCTTGTTGGCGTCACCGCGTTCCTGCCGTTTCTGGCGCTCCTGCTTCATGGCATAGCGAGTCTCTTTGATCCAGAGCCGCAGACGTCGTCTCCTTCGAGGCTTGTCCTGCTGACGTTAGCGGGATGTGTGCTGTTGGCGGTGCGCACCGAGCTAGGCCGCCGATACGCCCGCCCGCTCGCCTTCGCCATGGGGATCGGCGTATCGGCAATCATCACTTGGTCGAGCATTTTCGAGGATCCCGGGGACGCAGCGACCATAGTGTTGAGCTCAATGTTTGACGTGATGGTCGTGTTGATTGTGTCCCTTGCTGCGATTCCAGCAAAGCCGCTACAAATGTTCGCCTATGGAGCGACTCTCTTCTGGATCGACCTGAGTTGGGCTTCGATGGCCGCCAGCCAAGGCCTGATCGAGACCCCGCCAGCGTATTACTACTCGGGAGGACTCCTGATCGCCGTACTTTGTGGCGCGTTGTCTGGCGTGGCGTATCAACTGCTCCACAACAGCTACGTTGGGCAACGCGAGCGGCTCGCTTCCCAGTCTCGCCTGTTGCACTCGGAGACAGCGATGTCATTCGCTCGACTGGCGGCCACGCTCAGTCACGAGCTCAACTCTCCCGTGGGCGCGCTCCGCAGCTCCGTCGCGTCGTTGCAAACGCTCGCGGCCAAAGAGGACGCGCCCGAAGCCAACAAGGAACGCATCCGCGGACTCCAGCGCGACCTGCTCAACGGATCAGAGAAAGCCGTCGAGAAGATCAGCAACGTGGTCGACCGCATTCAGCGCTTCACAAATCTCGATCGCGCCGAAGTGACACAGGTGGAAGTCGACAAGATGCTGCGAGACGTAGCTCAGATGGTACGCGCGGAGGACGAAGTGGGGTCGGAGATCAGGTTGACCACAACGACGATGCCCGCGGTCGAGCTGAAGCCGCAGCCGATCAGCAACGTCTTCTTTCGACTGATGCACAACGCGATCAAGGCCAGCGCCGGTCGAGGCCCCGTCGAAGTGAACGCGGAGCGGAAGAACGATGAGATCCTCGTTTCCATTCAGGATCACGGCGAGGGGCTGTCGGGCCAGGAACTTGGCGAACTATTCCAACTAGGTTTCAAGTCTAGAGACGGGCGGGTGGGAGCCTCGAAGTGGGGGCTCTTCACAGCGCGCCAAGTGATCCGCGAGCACGGCGGCGATATCTCGGCAACACGGGCCGACAACGGCGGCACTCGGGTTCTCGTCCGCCTGCCGGTGGGCTGAGCGACCGGTTCGATTTCGCCGTGAAGGCCCGCGTGTTTTCGCTCAATCGCGTCCGGCTTTTCCTGCATACACGGTGAAGATATGCGCCCTTTGGAGATCCCTTTCCGCCTCGTCCGATCGAGCCTGCCGTCTTCGAGAACCTTGATCTCCGAGTCGTGGCACTGAAGGCAGCCACTGACGGCTGCGGGCGAGACTTCGGTCTTGTTACCGTCCGCGTCAAAGCGCGTGAAGCCTTCGACTACTTCGGCCAAGACGTTGTCGAGCGAACCGAGGATGCGACCGGCGTTGGCGTGGTGACTGGCTTCAAATTCAGCGGTTTCGGCCTCGTGGCACTGCGCGCAGTCTCGCGGGGTGACGATGGTCGCTATAAACGAGCTCTCGTGTGCGTAGCCGTCGATGTCTCCGTCTTCAGCTTGATCGCATTGCAAGCATCCGATTCCGCTTTGGGCGTGAGTACTGATTTCCCACTGCCCTCGCCGAGCTTCTCCTCGACCCGGTAATGCGAGATGCTCTGGCCCGCCCACGAAGCGGGGATTGTAGCTCTAAGAGATCGCTGAAAGGTCTGTCGCTAGCGGCGATGAGTAACTTCCTACATTGGGGGTGGTCTCAAGCGGTCGATGCAACACTTCACCGAAGAAGGAGAAGTGGATGCGAAGGAAGAAAAGGAAGGAGCGGGTAGCACGAGGATACAGCGAGGCCCAGCGGGCAGAGATGTGGGATCGCTGGAGCCGAGGGGAGTCGCTGAAGGCGATCGGACGCATCTTCGGCAAGGAAGGAGGGTCGGTCTTTGGGCAGCTTGCGCCCTATGGCGGCATCCGCCCGCGACCACGGTGCCGCTCGCCGTTGGCGCTGACGCTAGCCGAGCGAGAAGAGATCTCCCGAGGGGTTGCGGCGGGACGATCGATGCGCTCGATCGCCCGGGCATTGAGGCGTGCCGCATCGACGGTCAGTCGCGAGATCCATCGTAACGGAGGTCGCAGCGCCTATCGCGCAACCGAGGCCGAGGAGCGAGCGTGGAGTCGAGCGCGGCGTCCCAGACGCTGTCGGCTGTCGTGTAGCCCGAAGCTGCGGCAACTGGTCGAAGACCAACTGCGGTTGCACTGGTCGCCCGAACAGATCGCTGGCTGGCTGAAGAAAACGTACCCGGGAGATGAGTACTACCGGGCGTCGCACGAAACGATCTACCGCGGCCTGTATGTCCAGCCTGGCGGGGCTTTGGAGAAAGGGCTGACGCGGCATCTGTTCTCCAGACGCTCGATTCGCCGCTCCCGACACGCCACTCGCAAAGGCCACAGCAAAGGGCAGATCGCGGATATGGTTTCGATCCACGAGCGTCCGATTTTGATCGAAGCTCGCGCCGTGCCCGGTCACTGGGAAGGCGATCTCGTGATGGGATCGGGAGGCAGTTGTTTCGTGACGCTGGTCGAGCGTCACTCGCGCTACCTGGTGATCGTCAAGGTAGCGAACAGGAAGAGTGAAACGGTGGTCTCGGCGCTGATCGACCAGGCCAAGAAGATGCCCACCCAACTCTACAAATCACTGACGTGGGACCGGGGCTTGGAGATGGCGGACCACAAACGCTTCACTCTAGCGACGGATATCGCCGTCTACTTCTGCGATCCGCAGAGCCCTTGGCAACGCGGATCGAACGAAAACACGAACGGACTGTTGAGGCGGTACTTCCCCAAGGGAACCGACTTGTCGCTACACTCCCAGCAGGATCTCGACCAGGCGGCGCGCCGCCTGAACGAGAGGCCCCGCAAGACGCTGGGGTTTGAAACTCCAGCAGAACGTTTTAACGCTTGTGTTGCGTTGACCGGTTGAGCCAGCAGGAAATCGTAGGAAATGACCCAATTCACGGGTTTTCAGAGGGCAAGACGGAGCCGTTTCAGGGGTTATTTCCTACACTCGGGGTGGTCTCAAGCGGTCGACGCAACACCCGGCGCGAAGGGAGAACGTGAAGCGTAAGCCAATGAAAGCAAAGGAGAAGAGACGAGGGCGCCTCGCTCTCGTATGCATGTTATTGCAATGTAAAGAGTTACGCGATTGCGATTAGTGGCTTTCGCTTGTAGGCAAGCCCCTTGCCGCTCTCATCGCTAAGACATTTCTGTTGAACGACTTAGCCCTAGTGTTGCGTTGACCGGTTGAGCCGGCAGGACTTGTAGGAAGTTACTCGGCGAGGGCAACCCGACCGGTCACCGGTGAGTAGCGAGTAACAACTCTAGCGACCCTCGGTCACGCTGCCCGTCAACGAACGGAGGAATGCCGCTAGGGCGTCCTTCTCGTCGTCAGTCAACTTGAGCGGACGCAGCGTGGAGTCGAGATAGGGATTCTTTCTGCCGCCATCGTTGTAGAACTCGACGACATCTTCGAGCGTTGCCAACGAGCCGTCGTGCGTGTAGGGAGCGGTGCGGGCCACCTCACGTAGTGTTGGCGTTTTGAACTTGCCGCGATCCTCCGCCCGTTCGGTCACCAGGGCGCGCCCTTCGTCGAGCCACTCGCCGTCACGCCAGGCGATGCCTGTGTTGTGGAATTCTCCGTCCGAGAAGGTCGGGCCTGTGTGGCAGAAGGCGCAGTTACCCTCCCCCCGAAAAACGCTCAGTCCAGCCAACTCTTTCTCCGAGAGGGCCTGCCGGTCGCCGAAGAGATAGCGATCGTACGGCGAATCACCGGCCATGATCGAGCGTACGTAGGCCGCCAAGGCCCGTGCCAAGTCCTCGGCGTTGGGCTCTCGCCCAAATACCTCTGTAAACGCCTTGCGGTAGCGACGCTTCGCCCCAAGCCGCTCCACAGCTTCCTCCAGCGTCAAATCCATTTCGGTCTTGGCCAAGATGGGCTGAACGACCTGCTCTTCTAACGTCGGCATACGCCCGTCCCAAAAGAAAGAGTCGCCCCAAGCAAGATTGACCAACGTCGGCACACTGCGCGGCCCCTGACGTCCGTAAACCCCGACCGCCTTCGGGCGGCCATCGGTAAAGGCCCGCTTGGGTTGGTGACAGTCGACACACGCGATCGAGCGATCACGAGAGAGCAACCGCTCACGAAATAGTCGCTGCCCGAGCCGGACCTTGTCCGCCGTTGGAGGATTATCGGCGGGCTCGGGTCGATAGAGATCAAGCCCAAGCGGCCGCCCAGAATCCGTTTCCGCCCTGGGATCGGACCGCGAGATGCCGATCGTAGCGCACAGGCCGATGAGCATCACTGTCTGGAAAGCGATCATGGACCCTTCGAGCAGAATTCGGCGCCACATCATGGGCTACTCGGCGGCCTTCTCCAGCTCATCAAATGTGAGATCACGCAACGCCCAGAACTGCTGGAAGTACCCACCGGCAGCGTAGACCACACGCTTCCCGTCAGGGTGGATGTCAAGCGGCAGCGCCCCTCCATTAGCGAGCTCGTGGTTCAGCTCCGTCTCTACCGGAGCTGAGCCATCCACTGGGACAATCCAGAGCGTCCACAGCGCCTTGCCAGTAGGACGCCCTGTCCAGCGCACACCCTTGAGCACGAGCAGCGCCTTGCCGTCCGGCGTCCAAACTGTCCAACGTCCGAATCGATGTTGCTCGTCGGTGGTCGCCAAGACACGGCCGTCACCGCCCTCCACGGGACGTAGACGGATCTCAGATCTCCCGTGGATGGTTGCGATCTGGTGACCATCTGGAGACAGGCTGAACAGGTATGCATCTCCGAGGTCGCCGGGAATTGCCTCGATTGAACCATCGGCCAGGCTGTAGGAATGTAGCCCTTCCCCCTGGTTGCTGCGGCCCAGGATGCGCTTCCCGTCCGGTGTCCATTGGGGAGCAGCGATTTTCGCGCTAGCTACAATAAGCTGCGTCTCGCCGGTAGCCGCATCGACATCGAAGAAGCCTTGTTCTCCATTCTGGTCGCCACCACGAACCCGCAGACGCTTGCCATCAGGCCGCCAGTTGATAATACCTCGAACCTGACGCAACTGATGCGGGAGCTCCCGCTCCTTTCCGGTCTTGAGTGAGCGAATGACAATCGCATTTTGATTCCATCCCCGGCGTTGAGATCTGTAAGCCAGTTCGTCGCCGTCGGGAGAAAATACGCCTCCACTGTTGCCCCCGACAAACCGTTCGATCGGACTGGACGGCTGCTGTATGAACTTGCCAGTCTCCATATCGATCTTGGCGATCTTCAACCGCCTCCGTGACACTCTGACGGGGTAGAAGAGAGATCCATCTCGGGTCATGCCCATCCCCGAGCCAACACCCAGTTTGGACATCACAAGGAAAGCCTCGCCGACTGCCGTTCCGTGATCGACTCTCTGCGCCCAAAGACTGGCCTGACCGCTCCTGTCGCTGTTGAAAAGGAGATGTCCGCCATCCGGGCTCCATTCCACTATTTCGTCTCTGGCGGCATGTTTCACGATGGCGGATTCCGAGGAGCCATCGACTGCGACCATGAAGATGTCTTTGGCCGGTTGCTCCCGCGAGGCTGAGCGGCTGTAGGCGATGTGACGGCCATCAGGCGAGACTCGAACCTGCGGGCGAGCGCTCCAGGCGATCGAGCGAATCTGTCGAACGTCGCCGTCATCCAGCGACACCGTGACAATCCGAGAGGTGTTGTCGGAGGTGCTGACTACCGCTGCAACTCGATCACCGCTAGGGAACCAGCCCTGAACCGAGGCGTAACTACCATCCCCGGGACTCCAGATGGTGCGCGGTTGTTCCGCGGCACCACCCAGTGGCAAGAGCCGCAGTTCAGTGCTGTTCCCGACTGGGCTTTGTTGGTACCAACTGTAGACTACGCGTTCGCCGTCTGGGGAGATTCGAGATTCGTTCGCGAAAGACATGCCATCGTAGCTGGCGTTAACGCCGTTTGCGGTGTCCGTGAGCCTTCGGTTTTCTCCTGTTTCAAGATTCCGTATGGCCAGATTACCTTCGTCGCCCCAATCGACGAAGGTAACGAATTTGCCGTCAGGAGACACGGAGCCTTGAGGGCTAGCTCCCCTGGCTTCCGGCCAAACTAGTTCCGTGCGGAGCCCGTCTTCAGCAGCCTGCGCGATAGGTGACGGAGGGTTCAGCACCGGGCCGAAGCCAATTACCAGCAACACCACAGCGATCACACCAGCAGCAGCCAGTGCCGGTATCAAAATCCGCCTCGGCTGCTCGCCCACGGAAGTCGATGGCGCCTCGCCGCCGGACTTCGGCTGTCGTGAAACCCGCCAGACCTCGATTTCGCTGGGATAGGCATAGACGCTGCCCGCTGAGCCGCCATGGCGACGTACGGGTAGCCCCCCGGACTCCTCCCAACGTTGGGCGGTCCGGATGTCTCGCTCCAAGTAGTCGGCAATCTCTTTCCAACTCTGCAGAGGGGCTTCACCGGCTGGCTGGTTCTGCTGATCGTCTTGATTTGTCATTTTGCGGCTCGCATCGCTGTTACAGTCTGAAATTTAAGCCAGAGCGCTGACTGATTCAAGCGGCAAAACACGACATCTAGCCTTCGAGGTCGGTTTGTCGTGTTTTGACGCTCACCGGAGTTCAAAAACCGCATTGAAACTCATGCTGACGTTCGTTGAAAGGGCCTCCAGGAGCGGCGATGAGTAACTTCCTATATTGGGGGTGGTCTCAAGCGGTCGACGCAACACCCGGCGCGAACGGGAGAACGGGAAGCGTAAGCCAAAGAAAGCAAAGGGAAGCAGGCGAGGACGCTTCGCTCTCATCTGCATGTCATTGCAGTGCAACGAGTTACGCAATTGCGATTAGTGGCTTCCGCTTGTAGGCAAGCCCCTTGCCGCTCTCATCGCTAAGACATTTCGGTTGAACGACTTAGGCCTAGTGTTGCGTTGACCGGTTGAGCCGGCAGGAATTCGAGGAAATGACCCAATTCACGGGTTTTCAGAGGGCAAGACGGAGCCGTTTCAGGGGTCATTTCCTACACTCGGACTTGTAGGAAGTTACTCAGCGAAGGCCGATCGATGCGCTAGTTTAGAGGGTCGTTACTGCTCCCGATCCCGAAACTCTTCATACCAGTTTTGGACGATGCGGACGTTGGGGCGAGCCGCTTCTTCATCGGCGACTTCGATGGGCGAGACGATCACAAATCGTTTACCGTCCGCCGATACGTCGAACTCCGCCGAACCGTATTCCCCCAAACCGGCCGAAATCAGATCCGTGGACTCAAACAATCGTTGCGGCTGCCCCAGCGTAAACGTGGGCTCAGTCGAGACGGAGACCGCCATCATGCTGCTGCCTTCCAGGTAGTACAACTCCTTCCCATCGCCGCGCCAGCGTGATGTCACTCCTCCGTTCACCGACACCTGCCACTTGCCAGCGCCATCGGGAAATGGACGCACATAGATCTCGTAGCGCCCCGATTCGTTAGACTGGTACGCCACCAAGCGACCGTCTGGCGAAAGCTTGGCGCCCCCCTCGCCGTTGGGCGTACCAAGAAACGTCACCGGCTCTGAAACTTCACCGTCACTCTGAAGTTCAACGTAGCGGAAATCAAACCTACCCTCTGGGGTGAGATCCGTGTACACCAGATAGCGCCCGTCCGTGGACCAATCGTTAACAAGAGTAAAGCCGTCGGTCTCAACCAGCACAACGGCCTCGCCGGTACCATCGGCAGTCTTGCGCGTCAGGTCATATCCAGCGTTTTCATCGCGCGAATAGGCGATCTCCGTTCCAGAGGACGACCAGACCGGGCTCCGTTCAGTTCCCTCATCAAAGGTCAGCCGTGTCTTGGTGGAGCGGATCAGATCGTGGACCCAGATGTCTCCGTTCCCGCTCTCGGTGGACCTGACCGCTACCCGCTGGCCGCCGGGTGAGAGGGCGGGAGTCCTCATGCCTGGCTGCGGCTGACCGATCCTCTCCAGCAACTCACCATTGCGGTTGCGCCACACGAGGTCGCTCAGGACCCTAGCAGCATTCCCGTCCAAGGAGACCAGCGTGCCGTCGCGGGCGAGACTGGCGAACTGGCCGTCTTCAGCAATGGGAAAGGCTTCGCCTGTTGGTTCCAAGCTCGCCAGCGAGAACGGTAGGGCAAGCAGACCGCCTTCATCCACCTCGCCAGGCCCGTGAATCAAGTAACCTTCTCGTGAATAGATTGGAGCCGAACCGGAGCCTACTTCGCTGCGCTCACCGGTCTCGAGGTTCAGGACCCAGATTTGATTACCAGCCTCGGCGCTCATCTGGTAAACGAGTGCCGCTGGGCCGCTGTCTGTAGGGAGGAAATGAGGCCATTGCCCGACACCCATATCCCGATCAATCAGGACTTGGGGCTCGCCTCCTCGCGCCGGGATCTCCCACAGTCGGCCCGCAGTGGAAGAAAACACGATGCGCTCGCCCTCAGGGCTCCAAGAGACACCCCGAAAACCGGCCCCACCCTGACCCGGCAATTCGCCCAGCGTGATCGGATCGCCGCCGTCGATACCGACACGTTTGATCTCGGTGGTCGTCGCGAACACGATTGACTGGCTGTCGGGCGACCAACCTAGTTGTCGCCTCGCGCCGTCGGTCCCTGGGAGCTCCCGAGCCGTCTCAGTCCCAATGGCTCGGAACCACAGACTGGATTCGGGTCTAGTCCCAGTCGTGAAGGCGACATAGCGCCCGTCCGGGGAGATGCTCGCTTGACGGAGACCTTCCTGCGAGAACGAGAAGCGGCGGGTGGGTTGCTCGGGGGCCTCTGGCTGAGCTTGGGTGAACAGGATCGCCGTCACGCCGAGGAGGGCGATGGCGAGCACGGCTGCCAACCCTTGTAATGCTCGCTGGCTGCTCCGCTTCACGACCACCGCGTCAGGCGGCAGCGCCTCCGTAGGGTTCACCGTCTGGCCCGCACCAACAGTCGCCGGAACGCCAGCAGTCAGATTCTTCGTGCGAAGGATCGTCGAACGACCCGACCTCAATTTGTCCTGCAGATTACGCAGATCGACGGCAACGTCACTGGCATGCTGATAGCGGCTGTCCGCGTCCTTCTCCAAACACTTGCCGACAGCAAACTCCAACTCCATCGGCACACCAGCTCGGATCGACGTGAGGGGCGCAACTTCCTCGTGGACAATCTCATAAAGCAGCGCCTGATCGTACTGGCCTTGGAACGGGCGCTGCCCCGAGACCATCTCGTACAACACACAGCCCAACGCCCAGATGTCAGTCCTTCCGTCGACCTCCATGCCCTGGCCCTGCTCAGGAGACATGTAGGCGACGGTGCCCATCGCCGTATCAACCTTGGTGAGGCGTGATGCCTCAGTGAGGCGAGCCAACCCAAAATCCATGATCGTGGCGCGGCCCTTGGCGTCGATCATGATGTTGGCGGGCTTGATGTCTCGGTGAAAAACACCTTTCTCGTGAGCAGCATCTAGTCCATCAGCGACCTGCCGGGCGATGTCGAGGGCATCCTTGATCGAGAGCGGTCCCCCAGCAATCCGATCTTCCAACGTGTTGCCTTCCAAGAAGGCCATCGAGATGAAGGTCTTTCCATCGACCTCATCAATCTCATGAACCGGACAGATGTTGGGGTGGTGCAGCGCCGCCGCTGCTTGGGCTTCCCGGAGAAACGGTGGTCTCAAGCGGTCGACGCAACACCTGGCGCGAAGGGAGAGCGTGAAGCGTAAGCCAAAGAAAGTAAAGGGGAAGCGGTGAGGACGCTTCGCTCTCATCTGCATGCCATTGCAGTGTAACGAGTTACGCGATTGCGCTTAGCAGCTTCCGCTTGTAGGCAAGCCCCTTGCCGCTCTCATCGCTAAGACATTTCTGTTGAACGACTTAGCCCTAGTGTTGCGTTGACCGGTTGAGCCGGCAACCTTTCCTTGGACTCTTCGTCGTCAAGCAGATGCTGGGCAAGGAATTTCAGCGCCACTTGCCGGTTTAGCTTGGTGTCGTCCGCCTTGTAGACGATACCCATACCGCCCTCGCCGAGCTTCTCGACGAGCTTGTAGTGGCTGATGCTCTGACCGACCATCATGACAGGGGAATTGTACCCTCTTGGTACTCCTGAAAGGGCTGCCAGTGTGGCCTGAGAGTTACTTCCTATATTGGGGGTGGATTCAAGCGGTCGACGCAACACCCGGCGCGAATGGAGATGGTGAAGCGTAAGCCAAAGAAGGCAAAGGGGAAGCGGTGAGGACGCTTCGCTCTCATCTGCATGCCATTGCAGTGTAACGAGTTACGCGATTGCGATTAGCAGCTTCCGCTTGTAGGCAAGCCCCTTGCCGCTCTCATCGCTAGAGCATTTCTGTTGAACGACTTAGCCCTAGTGTTGCGTTGACCGGTTGAACCGGCAGGAATTCGCGGCACCAACCCAATTTGAGGGTCTTCAGAGCGTCAAAACGGCCTGTTTGAGGGGTTGTTCCTCGAAGTCTCTAAGGCCTTCCAGACAGTGCTTTGAGCCTCTTGGAGCCCTTGATCCCGCGCTGGGGAATTATTTCTCAACATCTTTGCCCGGACGGCTGAATCGCCGCGGCTCAGCGTGAAAACGCCTATCGACAGTCGGCAACGCGGTCAGTCGACGAGCGCTCAGAGGCCCGAAGAATTGCCTGTTCGACGATCGCGACTAGCACCTGGGCGTACTCGCTTGCAGCACCCCCCCACGCCCCTTTTCCACGATCGGAGGGTCCCCAGCACCGGTAGGGGCGCCGACTCAACGCCTGAAGCGGGATCGAGCGTCGATTGACTAAGCGTCAGGCGTCGTCGCTTTTCAACCACCCCTCATGCCCTTCTGCGCAAACGGGGGTGCCCAAGGACCAAGGGGGCATTCCTTCCCTCAGGTGCGTACTGGAACGTGGATTGCTATTGGCATGGCTGTGGGCTGCGGTACCCTTAGAATCCTCTTGGAGACGAAAGTCATGACGTCCTTTACTCAACGCGTGATAGGCGCGGCAAAACTCGATGTTCACATCTACGAAGAAGTCGAGGCAGACACTACGGCTATGGGCCAGGCGATGGGGGTTGTGGCGCTTTCCAGCGTAGCGGCCGGTATCGGTGCTGTCGGTCAACAGGGTACAGCGGGCCTGTTCGGCGGCCTGGTGGCTGCCCTCTTGGGCTGGCTCCTCTGGGCGGGGCTAACCTACTTCATTGGTACTCGGATTCTTCCCACACCACAAACGCATGCTGATTGGGGTGAACTGCTACGGACGACGGGGTTCGCCTCAGCTCCGGGAATCCTCCGTATTTTGGGGATTGTGCCAGGATTGACGGGCCTCGTCTTCTTAGTAGCTGGCGTCTGGATGCTCGCCGCCTTCGTCGTGGCCGTACGCCAGGCGCTTGACTATACCAGCACCGGGCGTGCTGTCGGGGTTTGCCTGATCGGCTGGCTCGTGAACGGTGCCATCCTTTTCGTTGGTTTCATATTGCTGCGCTAAGTGTCGGCCTCTTCACAGTCGATTTTGGGGTTCGGTGGATAGGCGCCTCCGTTTGCCAGCCGCCCACGCTAGAATATTCCATGAAAGGGTGCGCCGCCGTCTGATAGCTGTCGAGAAATAATTTCCCATCCAGCAATCAGCCGTCAGCGCCTCCGCAAACGGTCGCCGAACGGGCGGAAATCACGCCCGCCAACGGATTGCTTACCAAGGAGAACGATATGGGTGACAAAGGCAAAAAAGACAAAGCCAAGAAAGAGAAGAGGAAAAAGGCGCTGCTAAGCACAAAAGAGAAACGAAAAGCAAAAGCAGGACACAAGAGTTCAATAGACTCTGTTGTGGCGCTGGGTCTTAAGAAGTGACTCTGTGCCGCCTCAGTTGGAAATGGAATGCATCGCCGTTCTCTTAGTGTGAACGACCGGTCTGATAGGTAACACTCTAAACCGGACGGATGGGTAACAGTATAGGCGGTGGTCAGTGGCCCCCGCGGGGGCCACTGACTGCCGAGCCGAGCGGCCACAGTACGCGGTTGGCGGCGTCGAACAAGGCGAGTTCCACCGGACCGAACCAGATCTGCCAAATGGCTTCGTCCACTTCGACTAGCCCGACCAACTCGCGAGCCAACGCTTCACTCAGGAAGTACTTCTCGCCGAGGAACTTGATGCGTCCGTCGTGGCGCACTCGTCGGCGCTCCCAGTGCCCCGGGTAATCCAGATCAGCAAGCTCGCTGGGATAGGCGCGTGTTGCTGGTGCATAGAACGCCGCCGGGGGCCGCTGTCTCAACGCTTCATGCGGACGTTCTTGGTTGTATTCATGACGAAAGAGGTCGAAGCGGCGCTGCTGTCGGCGACGATCGCCAGCCGGAGGTCTCACTGTCTCGGCTTTGAGCGTGCGGTGTAGCCGCTCGTGGCGACCGTTCTGCTGCGGCTTGCCCGGCTCGATGCGCTCCACCGCAATGCCCAGCTTCAGCCACCAGACGTTCAACCGGCTCAAGCGTCCGGTGCCGATGGAGGCGAACGGCGAACCGTTGTCTGAGCGTATCCTTCGTGGCAGCCCGCGCTCCAGAAACAACCGCTCCAAGCCTCGGCGGGCCTCGGCGTAGGATGTGCCCACGTGTGCGGTGCAGTTGAGCAGGAAACGACTATATCCGTCGACGACCGTTAGCGGATAACACAGCACGCCGTCGCCGGTGCGAAACTGCCCCTTGTAGTCGATCGTCCAGAGGTCGTTGGGCGCTTCGGGTTCGCGCAACGGACTGGGTGCCGCTTCGGCCAGTCGCCGCATCCGCTTGCGCCCGCGAACGAGTCCGGCTCGCTTCAGCGCGTCGCCGATCGTCGACGCCGCTGGCCAGCTTGTCTGTGACTCTTTCGACTCCAGCCAGGCCCTGAGCTTCTTCGGCCCCCAACTCGGATGCTGCCGACGCGCTTCTATCACTCGTCGCTCGACCGACTCGGGTATCCGACCGGGCTGACGGTGTGCCGCGTGCGAGCGGTCTTCCAGCTCTGGCCAACCGCCTTGACGGAAGCGTTCTAACCACTTGTATCCGGTCCTGCGGCTGATCCCGTAGAGTCGACACAGCGCCGCCACGTTCGTCGCCGCCCCCGCTCGCAGCCAGTCTTCAATGAATCTCTTGCGTTCTTCCATCGGATAGGTCTCCTTCCATGGCATCTCGCCATGGTGTTACCTATCCGCCCGGTCTAACCTGTTACCCTTCCGCCCGGTCTGTACAAGTGGAGAGAACAAATGGCGAAACAGCGCAAGCACTACACCAGGATTTTCATTTTGGCCCTCGCGCGGTCACAGTATGGACTCGCGCTGCCCCGAATGCCACGTCTTTTCGCGCTGAACCCTCCACATCACCTCCGCTCGTAGGCGCCAGGGCTCGTCCATCCGCTCACAGACGTTGATTGAGCGGGCTGAACGCCCCGATCAAGATGATCAAGAGAAGTGCAAGCAGTTCCACACGTTTGACTGGCGGGCTGGGATCCCGCGAAAGAGCCCAACCGCACCAAGACCGCCGTCGTAAGCTCCAAGGCCCTAGCAGTGCTCCCTACGGTGGTGTTGACGCGCTCTACATCTGGCGAAAGGCCCGCCAGGCCAGGCGATGAGTAACTTCCTATATTGGGTGCCGGCTCAACCGGTCAACGCAACACTAGGGCTAAGTCGTTCAACAGAAATGTCTTAGCGATGAGAGCGGCAAGGGGCTTGCCTACAAGCGGAAGCTGCTAAGCGCAATCGCGTAACTCGTTACACTGCAATGGCATGCAGATGAGAGCGAAGCGTCCTCACCGCTTCCCCTTTACTTTCTTTGGCTTACGCTTCACGCTCTCCCTTCGCGCCAGGTGTTGCGTCGACCGCTTGAGACCACCGGAATTCGCGGCACCAACCCAATTCAGGACTGATTCGCGGTAGTCGGTAGTGTAAAACTTAGCCGGAATTGCCTATTGAATGGGATCCGACGAACCGAGCGCAGTCGTCAAATGCTCAAATACCGGCTGCTGGAATCGCCGGGCCGCGCGGGAAGGTAGGCACCAGTTGCTGGCCGCGTGCCGCTCTTGGTCTCGACGACCACCGGCCCGCGCTTGGCGGCTATTGAATCATCGGCCACATGCTGATAGTAGCCCCACGCAACTAAATGCCCGTCACGTTGACCCTTTGTCGAGCCGACCGTCGTGACTGCATGCCACTAGCCGGTTACGAAGACGCATCACTTCATCGGCTAGCGGCGGGATTTCATAACGCTTGCCAAGCATTTCAAACAGCCCCGCATCGAGGTAATACGCCCTGAAGATGTGAATGGGTACGCCATCGTTCGGTTCAAGGATTCCGACGTACTCAGGCAGGATGGTGCCCACGATGCCGTCGGCGATGTAGGCGTCAAGTCTTTCGTCGAAGTGCTCAATGGCGTTCCGGAGAGCACGATTGCGAAGCGCGTTGTCTTCCGTAATGTCTAACGCCTCTCGCAGATGCTTTGCGCGTCCTTGATGGACTGTGCCCTTGGCGGCAGGCCAGAAGTAGCGCGAGAGCGCGGCGGCCTTGACGACAACGTTCTGTAGCTCATCGAGCAGCTTCCTTGTGTCCAGTTCTTGAAATGACTCTCCTGACTCATCGCATGCAATGGCTTCAAGCGTGGTCCCAACCCATTCGATGGAGGCGGCAGCCGAACGGGTATTGGATAGCATCGCCTCGATGTAGAACGCTTCGTATGGTGGCCAGATGCCTGCGTTCATGCCGCCTCCTGCGCTTGTGGGAATTTTCTGATTCAAGAAACATTCCGGATGGAAGGCGGCTGCCCCTGACGGGTCGATCATGGGCGCGGTTGTTCCTGTTTGTCTATGTTCCCAGCAAGAACAAGGTGCATTACTTTCGCGATCCTCTGATCCATCGTTTCCATGGCTGGAACCTTGTCAAGGTGGCGTCGCCCCGTGATCTCTCGCCGCTCCTTTTTGAGTATCTGGTACTGAACCAAATTATTGAAATGCACTTCGTCTTGGACGGTCGGTGCGCTGACCAAGACACCCTCGTCCTTAAGGTGTTCGAATCTTTCTCTGCGAGGGGCCAAGTAGAGATTCAGTTCCTTGATGCGCTCCTTGAGCCACTGAGGCGCTGAGGTCTGCTCCCGCTGGGGATGCCAACCCCGCATAGGCGGAGGCGCGGCTTCGTCGAAGTAGATATTTTGAGATACGTAATTGGGTGTCCACCAATCTCCCAGATTGGAGTCCCGTCCTTTGGCTTGATGTTCCAATCGGTATAGAGTGGCTTCGATCACCCATAGTGGGTCACTTTCCGCCGCAGCCAATCGGTATTTCTCGATCCACTGCTTAATGGCGGAACCCAAATCCCCAGCCACTGGCGGCCAGTTTTCAAAGTCGCCGGTTTCGATCGCAAGGGGGAGGCAGTGCTGCGGTTTGCCCGTGCTGCTTCCGTAACCCTCCCACTCCACCAAATGCCTCCGACTATGCGCGTCGATGCCATGGATGAACTCGTCGTAGATGGGTCCGGCAACATTCAAAACCTCTTTGAGCACATGCGGCGCAATCCGTTGAATCGCTTCGAAGAAATGCTTCCGATGTGCCCACCGCAGGGCTGAGGTCCCAGCCTCGACGACCTCACCGAAAGGATGATCTGGAAGGCGCGATGCGTCAACAGGGAGATGCCTTGTGGCTTCGACGTCGCGAAGTATATCTTCCACGAGTTCTTCCGCCACGACCTCGGTTAGTCCGCTTCTATCGATCAGGAACGAGACGACTCGTTCGCGGACAGGTCTGACAGCCTCTTGGCTGGCATCCTCCACGGTCAAGCTCATTAATTCCTTAAGACATCCTTCCGAGACGACTTCACGGATGGCCTCGCGCTGCTGCTGAGCGGACACGGGGCTAGAACTATCTTGTCCGTTCGTGACGTTCATCGATGCCTCATAGTCAAACCATGCGATACGCCGAATACGCTGTGCAATCCTTCACGACGCCCCCGCCTGGAGTATACATCGACGAACAACGTGCGTCGGAGCTGACCGGAGTCTGCCCCGGCACGCTACGCCGCTGGCGAGCTGATGGCTATGGTCCGCGCTTTCGCAAGTTCCGTGCGCTCGTCAGGTATAGCCTCGCCGATCTCCAGGCCTGGATTGAATCTCAACCGACGGGCGGCGGTGGCCAGTAAGACGACTGAAGGAAGAATATGACGGAACTCGAACAGCTTCAAACGAAGATTCAAAAATTGGAGGCCGAACAAGAGACCCGAAAGATTGACGACGCGTTCCAACGTCTCGACCAGACTGGGTGCCGGGTAACCTGCGAGTCCAACTTCTTCGGCGGCTTATGCATGGATGGTATTGAGCGCAGGCTTCGACTGGCGGAGAGGCGCAACACACTCGTACCGGCCATAAGGGGGAGCTGTTGACCAAGCCAAAGGCAGGGAAGAACACCACGCCGCGTGACGTTGATCACCACCCGTGGGATAGGTGCGACGGAGAGACGTCGGCAGGCCGCGAGGTACTCGATCCCGAACGGATCGCGCACGAGCTGAGAAAAATAGCCGAACCCGCACCGGATATTGCGGGCCTGATTCCCGCAGAGTCAAAGGCGACGGCGCGGCGGGCGGTGGCGCAACTCAAGTCGCTCGAACAGCGGTGGGACGGAAATTGAGGCTCACACCTAAGCAGCAACGATTCTGCGAAGAGTACCCGCTGGACTTTTGTGCTACTCGGGCCGCGATCAGAGCCGGGTACTCCGAGAAAACGGCAATGTCGATCGGTTCACGTTTGTTAAGGAATGTTAAGGTTCAGGAGTTCTTGCGTCAGCAGGCGGACGAGACGTCCTCGCGCCTGGAGATCGAACGCGAAGCGGTCCTGCGAGAGCTTGCCGCTATCGCCTTTTCGGACATCACAAGCGTCGTCAGGTGGGGCAAAATCCAGGTCAAATGCCACGACGGTGCCTCGTCCACGGTCAAATACGATATCGATTTGATCCCAAGTGAAGACCTCTCAAGGGACGCTGCACGCGCCATCTCAGAGGTGCGGAGGACGAGGGATGGAGTGACGGTCAAGCTGCATTCCAAACTTGCCGCGCTGGAGACGTTGGCCAAGCATCTCGGGCTGTTCAACCAGCCCGACGAAGAGGAGCCGCCGCGAAAAATAGAAATCCACTGGGGCCTGCCACGCGAGCTAAAGCCGCCCACTCCGTCGCGGACTGAAGAGGAGGGCGAAGCTTGATCCTGAACATCAACACCGAGGAACTCGTCTCCGAAGTGGCCCGTCGCGTTCGTGAAGTACTCGGCCCCGCCGATAAGGGCTGCCGGCTCAACCGGTCAACGCAACACTAGGCCTAAGTCGTTCAACCGAAATGTCTTAGCGATGAGAGCGGCAAGGGGCTTGCCTACAAGCGGAAGCCATTAATCGCAATTGCGTAACTCGTTGTACTGCAATGACATGCAGATGAGAGCGGAGCGTCCTCGCCGCTTCGCCTTTGCTTTCTTTGGCTTACGCTTCACGCTCTCCCTTCGCGCCGGGTGTTGCGTCGACCGCTTGAGACCACCGCGCACCTGGGTTGTTGAATCGCAAGGATGCCGCTACGTACCTAGGGATATCGGTTCGGACGTTTGACAAGATTGGCGTGCCGAGAGTGTCTGTGACTGAGACCTGCTACAGGTTTCGGAGGGTTGATCTCGACCGTTTCGCCGCTGAGCACTTGGTGGGACTAGAATAGGCCCCATGCCAAAGAGAACTCGACATGGAACTGGCCTGCTGTACCGTCGGCCAAACTCGCCATACTGGTGGGCCAAATACTACGTCGACGGTCGGCCTCGTTACGAGAGCACCAAAGAGACCGAGAAGGCGAATGCTGCGAAGTTCTTGAACCGTCGCCTTGGTGCAGCCGCAAACGGTACGCTCCCCTCTAGGCGAGCCGCGACAACAACCGTAGCCGACCTGTTAGAACTCGTCTGCGAAGACTACAGACGCAACGGACGACGCTCCCTGCCGGACGCTAAACGTCGAATGAAGCTGCACTTAATCCCGCACCTCGGGTCGCGGAAGGCAGTTGGATTCGGCACCAGGGACGTTCATCGGTACATCGGCCTGCGCCTAGAAAAGTCGGCGGCAAATGCAACCATCAATCACGAACTAAACCTAGTGCGGCGCGGGTTCAATCTTGCCTACCGGATGGACCCGCCGCTCGTTACTCGCGTGCCTTACGTCGAGAGGCTCACCGAAGACAACGTGCGACGCGGGTTCTTTGAACACGATCAGTACCTGAAGCTCCGCACGCACCTACCCTTTTATCTTCAAGTGTTCCTCGTGCTGGCCTACAACTCAGGGGCTCGACGTGCCGAGCTACTCGGAGACAACCGGAAAGAGCGTCTGCGTGAGCCGCTACGGTGGAGCCAGGTGGACTTTGCGACCAAGCGGATCTACTTCCCACGCACGAAGAACGGAGAGGCTAGAGAGGTGCCGTTCATTGAGGACATGGGCGAATGGTTACAGGCAGCGTGGGATGACCACAGCCGCAACTGGCCAGACTGTCCGTACGTGATTCAATGCGCGGGCAAGCCGGTTTTCGATCCCCGGAAGACTTGGCAGAACGCTTGCACCGCGGCGGGGCTTCCGCCACTGTGGCGTCACGACCTTCGGCGATCAGCGGTCCGTAACTTGGATCGCGCTGGCGTTCCGCAAAAGGTGGCGATGGCTATCAGTGGGCACAAGACGCGGCACGTCTACGATCGCTACAACATCGTCTCCTCGGCAGACCTCAAGGACGCTGCTGTTAAGGTGAAAACATATATGGAAGAGCAACGAACAGATCACAAGGAGAAGGCCGGAAATGACGTACCGGTCAACTGAATAACAAAGATGGTGACATTGACGGTGACATTGGCCACTTTGGCCCCGGCTAGACGGCGATCAGGGAGTACACCCAGTATCGACCCGTCCGGCGTTACACCGTTGAATCAAAAGGAATTAAGTACTTGCAGGAGCGAGGGCTGAAATGGCGGGCACGACGAGACTTGAACTCGCGACCTCCGGCGTGACAGGCCGGCGTTCTAACCAACTGAACTACGTGCCCGTATTCTGAGAATCGAGTCGAGGGGAGCGACTCTGACCAACGGAGAAGTACGGTGTGGGTCTGCCAAGACCGCACAAATTCGAATGTAGCATGTCAGAGACAGTGGCGCAATTCAGCGACCGTGAAACTCGAAAACGACATACTGCGCTGGCTCCTCACCCACATTGCGCAAACCGTGCGGATGGCCAGCGGGATAGAAGAACATCGCGGGGGCTTCGATCTGTTCGCCCAACGTTTCAATCTTGCCTCGGACGAGTACCATGGCGATGTCCATGTCGTCTTGTTGCGGGGGGTAGCCGGCGCCGGGCATCAACGTGCTGGCGTGGCTGTGCAGCTTTCCGAGGTGGCGCGTTGGGCCCTCAAAAATCGTATCGGCCTCGAAGCGTTCTGGTGGATCCTTAAGATGATGCCGGTGCGCTTTGCCAAAGTTCAAAACGTCGGAGCGCACCTCTGCTTCGAAAGGTTTGGGGTTGCGACCTTCCCATTTGAAAACGAGATAGCTAGCTCGCTTGTCAGATGAGCTGCTCAACCCATGCGGCTGGTTGGCTGCATTGAAAACGAATTTACCAGGACCGATACGCTCCTTCCACGGCCCGTGGGAATCCGTAAGTAAGACCTCAAGTTCACCTTCGAGTGGCACGATCAGCTCGTCATCGATGTGTTTGTGGGGCCGCAGCGACACTCGACCTGGAGGCAAGAAATCCGCACGCGCACGGAAGTGAGCACTGGTCGCGGTGGGCTCATCGACCAGAGACTCCATATGACGAGACGTCAGCTCCCCTTTGGGGAACTCGATGCGCCGGACCCAAGCTTCGGGCTGCGGCCCGGTAAGGGTGTGTACGTGGTGCTGGACCGATTCGGGAGCGATGCCCGATGCCCAGTGTCCTAGACGGGCACGCGTAGCCGGGTACAGCAAGGCACCGGCGATCACTACCAATGCGATCGCAATAATCCAAAGTGTACGGCTGCGGCTATGCATGATCGGGCGTTGACGAGGTCTCTTTATCGAGACCTAGTGCTTTTGCTCGCTATGACGTTCAGCTCGTCGCTCCTCGCGACGGCGCTCACGTTCTTCGAGCACCAGTTGATATTGGACCTGCTGATCGGAATTCAGAATTCCCATCACCTGCTCGGCACGCTCCAGACGAATCGCTTCGAACTCGGGCTCCATTGCGTCGCGGACTTCCCAGTAGCGGTCGTCGATGTCATCAAAAATGACAATCACTTCGCCGAGCTGGTCGTCGCTCAATTCGAGCCGTTGGTCCAAGGTCTCCAATAAGTCGCGACGGTAGGCCGAAGCTGTATTCACGCTCGCCTCTGCCGTTGGCTGCGAAGAGAACTCGCTCAACGCATAACCCACCGCACCGCCAGCGATAAACACGGCAGCCAGGTACAGAGCTGCGCTGCGCTTGGATTGCTCCATCATCTAGCGGCGACCTGCCAGGACCCAGTGGGAGCCTTCGTGCGCGTCGAATGAGTCGGCTGTCAAAGCATCTACGTAGCTGGAGTTCAGTAGCGCCTGGCTACGCGAAGTCTGGCTATTCATCGCAGCAGTAAAGGTAATCACGGCCGCGGCGATGCTACCAGCCAAAGCTAGACGCGGCGACCAGCGACTGATCAGCATCATCCAGCTCGGGGCACGACGCTCTTCAATCTTGGCCCACACGTCGGCCAGAAAGTTGGGAGACGCCTCAATCTCGGGAAACGCGTTCCGTGAGGAGGCGAACAATTCATCCAACTCTTGTTCTGTGTTCGGATTCATGACACTTACCGCCAAATATTACCTGTTCGGTTGCCGTTTTTTCAATGCCTCGTGCGCTTTCAGTGCCCGCTTACGTGCTCGAAATAACCTCACCTTCAACGCATTCTCGTTCACTTCGTAGATCTTGGACAGTTCCTTCAAGGACAGCCCTTGAACTTCTTTCAGCGTCAACAAGATACGATCTTCTTCAGAAACCTCGCTGAGCAGAACATCCAGGAACTCCCGGGTCTCTGCATGCTCTCGCAATTCATCGTCTCGGCGACCGCTCTCGGCTGCATCCGCCGCGACCACCTGCTCTTCGCTTAAGTCCGCCATCCGGACGCTGCTACCGCGTCTTCTCTTACGCAGATAATCGTACGCAGCGTTGGTGGTCAACCGGTAGAGCCACGGCTCAAAGACTTCAACAGATCTCAGCTGATCTAACGAGTAGTACAGCCTGACGAATACCTCCTGGCTGACGTCTTCGACGTCTTCGCTTCTTCTTATCAGACGGTATATCGTGCCGAGAATCCGCTTGCGGTATACGCGCACGATCTCACTGAAGGCGACGGAGTCACCAGCCTGAGCTCGCTCAATGGTCTCACGTTCGACCAGCATTCAAGGAATCGCGACCTGCACTCCATTTAAGAAGTTGACCGGAGCCCTTGAACCTCGGCGAGCAGCAGTTCAGCACCCGTCACTATCGACAAGCCCGTCTGTCTACTTAGAAGGGCGCACAGGGCGATACCCAGGTTACGACATTTTGACGGTCTAGCTGTGGAGCCTCAAGAGGTTGTTCATGGGAATCAGGAGTCTGGAGAAAGGGGGAAGGTAGTGGAGGCTGGCGTGGGGGCGATGCCAGTTGTAATGGTGGAGCCAGGGTAACAGATGAGCGGCGCGCTGCTGGGATGAGGAGTAGGAGCGAGCGTAAGCCCATTCTCTCAGAGCGGTCTGGATGAAGCGTTCGGCCTTGCCGTTGGTGCGCGGCGTGTAAGGACGGGTAAAGCGGTGGCGGATGCCGAGACGACGGCAAGCATCGCGGAAGAGGCGCGAGCGATAGCAAGAGCCGTTGTCGGTGAGCAAACGACGAATGGGGACGCCGAGGGAGCGGTAGTAACCGACCGCGGCGTCGAGGAAAGCCACCGCGGAGTGGCTGCGTTCATCGGGCAGGATCTGAGAGAAGGCGAGGCGGGAGTTGTCGTCAATAGCGACATGCACGAACTCCCAGCCAGCGCCGCGACTGGCCCGAGAGCGATCTCCGGTAACGCGATGACCGGCGCGGAGGAAGCGGCCGAGCTTCTTGATGTCGAGATGCAGCAGATCGCCGGGGGCGGCATGTTCGTAGCGGCGCAGGGGCCGAGCAGGTTCGAGATCGCGGATACGGTTCAGGCCGGCGCGGCGCAAGATGCGGCTGATGGTAGCGGGCGAGAGGCCGACAGCCTGGGCGATGTGTCGGCCGGTCCAACGCTGGCGGCGCAGAGAAATGACGCGCTCGACCAGCGCCCGAGAGGTCCGTCGCGGGCTGCGGTGCGGTCGCGAGGAACGATCGTGCAAACCGGCGACACCCTCGCTGCGATAGCGCGCCAGCCACTTGTGGATGGTTCTCAGTGAGACGCCACAGGCCGCCGCGGCGTCCCGTGGCGTCTGCTGCTTGGCGAGGACGCGCTCGACGATCCGCACTCGCAAATAAGGCGTCAATCGTGCATTCTTGTGGATGTTCATTCGGTCTCTCCAAGGTTGCTGTTGTGGGATAACTCCAGCTTCCCTGGTCCGGGACCGAATGAACAACCTATTGAGAGGTCACAGCTAGCGCTTTTGCCGATAGGCCGACAAGGCTACTGTTTGCAGTGTTTTAGCACGGAGAGCCCCGCCGACGGGCCTTAGCCGATGATGTCGAATAATGCCCACAAGCCGTGTTTACTGAACGCTCCATGGAGACCCAAGCCAATCAGGCACACCAGTAGGGCTAGGACCAGTGAACCACCTCGGAGGGGTCGCGGGCGACGAAAATCCGACGCTTGAGCGACAACATCTTCGATCATCCACGAGCTACCCCACGCAATCAGCACCCACGGCCAGGCGTCAGCGAGCAGCGTTGTCATCGAGAAATCGTCGTAATAATTGTTGGCGAGCAGCAGGCCGCCGAGCAAGATCAACAGCGCCGGCCCAAACACTGGCGAACGGCGCGAAGGCACCGGCACGGAATCGAATTCGATTGAGTTGTCGCTGACGAGACCCGAAGAGACCCGAAATGCCCCCCACAAAATGAGGACCGATGGCCAAGTTCGTGAAGCGGGCCACCCGAGACTATAGTCGGCGACGAAGATCAGTCCGAGGAGGATGATGAGAGCGGCAACCATCCATTCGTCAAGAGTTCGCCGCATGATCTACTCCTGGTCGTCCAAGTGGTAGGTCGCTGGCGTTCTTCTCACAGGAGGTGAATCTTTCGACTGGACCGAGGTGTAGAGCCGCCAGACGCCGAAGGCGATCAGTAGCAACGGCCATCCACGGAGCACTAGGTCGACCTGCAAAATGCCTAGAGTGAAGAGCAGAAGAATGACGCCCATGGCAATGAACAAGATGCCCGGTACCGGGGAGTCACCACTGTTAGCCATCAAAGCGCCCGGGATGCCGGACATCTCGTCCACCTGCTCACCACGACGGATCGCGCGAGCCGTGCGGACAGCCTCGACGGGCATGTAGAGGACAAAGAAGATGGTCAGCGGAACCAGCAAGGCGTGAATCGCTGCCTCGTCCGATGAGGTGGAGATAGCGAATAGCATTCCGAAGATCGCGGCGTGGATGACGCCCTTGACGTATTGGCCGTTGTAGACCGCACCCAATCCGGGCACGAAGCCAAGCAGTCCGGCGAGAAACGGATGCGGCCCCTCGACCGAGTCCGCGGCCGGAGGAGTTGGCGGCGGTGGAGTTGGCGGCGGTGCTGCGATCCGAGGCGTAGCGCTATCGGGCGACTCGTCCTCCGCGACAGGCTCCGGCTCGATGATTACAGGCGCGCATTCTTGGCAGTAGGAGACACCGTCGCGACGCTGCAGACAGCCGTCACAGACTCCTTTGCCGCAGTCACGGCAAAACGCGGTGACCGCAGAGTCGGCGCATGTTGGGCACGACATCATTGGCCGCCCTCGTCCTGGTCCTCACTGTCGCGATAGCCATCCATCTGCATACTGTAGAAAGCTACCGCAGAATCATAGACGGAAACGGTTTGATCCCAGAATTCAGCAACCGGCTGACCCAGCGACGTCACCGAACTGACGCTGTGTGTTTCGCCGTCTTGATATAGCGTGACCGCTCGGTCTCCGTAGAACGTTAGCAGCGAAAACGACATGACGGTCATCGCCATGCTCATGACAAACCGCGGTTGGAAAAACGGCTGGACGAACGGCTGCAGCCAGCCAGGGAGACTCTCGCCTCCACCGACCGGAGCCAGTCTGCCGGTGCCTACGCCTACGGTGGAATGGATGATCTCTCCAATCAGCTCCGGGGGAACTTCGATCGGCTCTACCTGGCGCAACAGTGACAGTCCCAGCTCGGCGTCAGCAAGAGCCTCCGCGCAAGAAGAGCATTCAGTACGGTGCACATCAAGCTCGCGACGGTTATCAACGTCGAGTTGATCGTCGACGTAGTCGCAGAGCAATAGGTCGAAGTCGCGACACTTCATGATGCGACCCCCAGGGCACGGATGCGCTGTGCGAGTTCGCGGCGACCGCGACTGATGCGTGACTTCACTGTGCCGTCGGGCACATCGAGCACTTCAGCAATCTCGCGGTAGTCGAGCCCTTGGATATCGCGGAGGATGACCGCCTCTCGCAGTTCGGGGGAGAGGAGCTGCAGGCCCTGCTGGACGAGGTCACTCGCCTCTCGCCTGGCCGTCAAGCTGTCAGCCCGAGCTTCGACGCCACTGGTCTGCTCAAGCTTGTAGGCGGCATCGTCTAGCGGGGTCAGAGCTTGATCCTTTTTGTTCTTGCGGTAGTGATCGATAAGCAGATTGCGGGTAAGACGAACGAGCCAAGTGCGGAATGCACCGGCCTTGGGTTGATAGGTGTGGAGGCTACGAAAAACGCGCAGGAAAACCTCCTGCGTCATGTCGTTCGCATCGTCGACCCGCCCGGTAAACCGATAACACGCACCATAGACCAAACGGCTGTGGCTACGGACGAGCTCTTCCCACGCACCGTCGCTTCCGTTCAGGCACTGATCGACCAACGCTCGGTCTCTTTGCATGCGTTGCTGTGCGGCGTTGTCGACAGGCTCTGAGTAGGTCCGAGTTCCCTCCCAGATACTGCCCCACGGTTGTGCTATCGCTTCTGCGGCCATTGTTTCACTTCGCTTCTAATAGGGAAACGAGGTTTCGCTGCCAAAAGTTCATTTTGGAGCAAAAAACTTTGAGCATACGCGTCATGCGGATTCACGCTATATCCTCCCGTCCGATGTCTGACGCCCAGAAGGACCGACTCCGTCTTTGCGGAGACCTCCACTATTTCGACGCGAAACTAGGCGATGACGGCATTTTAGACCAAGCGCGGGGTGCTGAGATCCTACTCATCACACCGCGGCTGCATTTTGATGTAACGACCGTGCTTGATAAATGCAGATTCATCTCGTGGCAGGGCGCGGGCATGGACGCCTTGAACTTGGATAGGTGCCGCGCAAAAGGCATCGTCGTCTCGAACATCCCGGATTTCTCGACGGACGCGGTCGCCGAGCACGCCTGGGCGTTGATCTTGGCTCTGGCGAAGCGGCTGGAAGAGGGGCGCTCGACGATCATCGACGGCCTGTGGACCGAGGCGCTAGCCTACTTCACCACCGGTCTGCGCGGTCGAACGCTGGGGTTGTTCGGGTTCGGAAAGATCGGCCAGCGTATCGCTGAGATCGCTGCCGCATTCGGGATGAAAGTGATTGCGACGGTGCGTGACTCCTCGAAGCAGCGCTCTGTGGAGACGGTCGATCTCGACGAGTTACTAGCGCGGAGCGACTTCTTGGTCGTGGCGGCACCGGCGACTCCCGAAACGCATGAGATCTTCAACCGTCGGGCGTTTGAGAAGATGCAGGCGACGGCCTTCCTCGTGAACGTGTCCCGAGGCGCGTTGGTCCACGAAGAAGACCTAGCCGTGGCGCTCGATGACGGCTTGATTGCCGGCGCGGGCATCGATGTCTTTCAAGAGGAGCCACCAGATCCCGAGAGTTTGCTGGTCCGGCACCCAAAAGCGGTTGTGACCCCGCATGTAGCATGGGGAACGGATTCGGCCGTACAGATGTTGCTCGACGAGAGCATTGCCCATGTTGAAGCCTTTGTGAGAGGAGAACCGACCGATGTTGTTACGTAGTTTGGTACTCGCCTTCCTCATCGCTCCGGTTGCTGTTTTTGGGCAACTCGAAGGAGTGATTGATCTTCACGTTCACTCAGCTCCGGATAGCGGACCGCGCTCGATCACAGCGATCGAGGTCGCTCGGATTGCCGTTCGGCACGACATGGGGGCACTGCTGTTTAAGAATCACTACACGCAGACAGCCTCCCTCGCTTACTTGGTGAGCCAGGTCGTGCCCGGGATCGAGGTCTACGGCGGGATCGCACTAAATCGTAGCGTGGGCGGGATCAACCCGACTGCGGTCGAGCACATGGCTCGAATGACTGGTGGGCTGGGAAGAGTCGTCTGGATGCCGACGTTTGATTCCGAGCACTATCATCGTGTCTTCGTACCGAACCCAGGGCACGTGCCGGTTGCTCGCGACGGCGAGCTGTTGCCTGATGTGCTTACGGTGCTAGACATCATGGCCGCGAACGACCTTTCGCTTGCGACCGGGCACTCAAGCCCGGCGGAATCGATCCTATTGATTGAAGCGGCCAAGGCTCGCGGCATCGACAGGATCTTGGTCACGCATCCCGCACCGACGCCAGTCGCGATGGATGTCGAAACACAGAAGAAGGCTGCGGCCATGGGTGCGCTGTTGGAGTACCCGTTCAACGCAACTCTTGCGCCGAACCCGGTCTGGCCAGGTGGTCACGTAGCGATGCCCGACTACATCACGGCGATTCGGGCGGTGGGTCCAGAGAACGTGGTCATCTCGAGCGACCTCGGGCAGCAGGGCAACCCGATCCACGCCGACGGGCTGATCGCATTCATCAGGGCGCTGTCAGAAGCAGGCTTTACGGAGTCGGAGATCGAGATGATGACGAGGCGTAATCCGGCCCGATTCTTGGGAGTGGAGTAAGTTAAGGCAAGACGATCTTGCACGTTCACGCCAGCCACGGACACGATGCGGGCCTTGACCGCCGGCTACGCCTTTCCTTATGGATAACGGCTGCTTTCATCGTTGTGGAATTTGGGGCGGGTATCAGCGCCAACAGTCTGGCGCTGCTCTCCGACGCGGGGCACAACTTCGCGGACGCACTGGCGCTTGCGCTCGCGCTGTTTGCGCACCGCATCGCCGGGCTGCCGCCGAGTGCGAGTAAGACCTTTGGCTACCGGCGGGCGGGAGTGCTGGCAGCGTTCGTGAACGCACTGGCGCTGGTCGGGCTTTCACTGTTTATCTTTTGGGAGAGCTACGAGCGGTTCCTCGACCCTCGTCCGGTCGACGACATGACGATGCTGGTGGTCGCCGGAGCGGGGCTGGTCGTCAACCTGGTCGTGATGAAGGCGTTGCATGCGGACTCGCACAACGATCTAAACGTACGCGGTGCCTACATGCATATGCTGGGCGATGCGCTTTCGTCAGTCGGCATCATCGTCGGAGCTCTGGCGATCCGCCAGACGCAGGCGCTTTGGATCGACCCGCTGCTGTCGGTGTTGATCGGCGCGTTGATCATTTGGTCGGCCTGGGGCATCATTCGTGAGTCGCTCGATATCTTGCTCGAAGGGGCCCCTCGGGGTATCGCGCGGCAAGACGTGTCGAAGGCGATTTGCGAGATCGATGGCGTGATCGACATTCACGACTTGCACATATGGAGTTTGGCGTCGGACGCCCACGCACTGAGTTGTCATGCTTTGATCGACGACATGCCTCCCTCTGAGAGTCGTTCGATCCTAGACCGCATTCAAGAGGTGCTTGAAGAACGCTTTGCCGTTTGCCACGCGACCGTGCAGTTTGAACACGTACCATGCCCAGGCGCGAATGAGATCTGTTCTGAAACAGTTGGGTCCGAGGCGGGATCAGATCGCTCTTAGCAACCGTGCTGGGAGCGTGATGAGTGCGGTCAAGAACCCGAACACTCCGGCTACGGCGATACCGACCAACCGGAATGGCAGCAAGAAGAGCCATACGACCGGATAGATCACCAACGCCAGTAGGGCGAGCGGCCAGCAGGCAATGAACAACAACAGCCATAGGATGAACGTCAGCACGGTAGGTTCCTCATATGAACTTACGAGGTGATTGACTGATTTGTTCCAGCTCCGAGGCTAAAGACTCAGCACAGAGATATCGCGCAGGTTGCGGTAGCTTTCGTCATGGTCGAGGCCGTAGCCGACGACGAACTGGTCGGGGATCTCAAAACCTCGGTAGTCGATGGTAATCGGCAACTCGCGGCGCGACGGTTTGTCGAGCAGGGCTGCCAGCCGAAGTGTTCGCGGGTTGGCCGCAGCGAGGCGGTCGAGCAAAGCTCGCGCGCTGTGTCCGGTGTCGACAATGTCTTCGACGAGGATCACGTGGGCTCCGGCGATATTGTCCTCAAGTTCGACGGTGACGCGGACGTCTCCTGAAGAAGTCGTGCCCGAACCGTAACTCGAGGCTCGAACAAACCCGAGGCGGACATCGCGATCGATCGCCCGCGCGAGGTCAGCCTGGAAAAAGACAGCCCCCTTGAGAGCCGCAATGAGCCATAGCGGCTCCGCCGAGCTGTTCGTCAGGAAATCTTCGCCAATCGTCTGCCCTAGCTCTGTGACCCGCGCTGAGATCTGGTCATGGGTCAGCAGCAGCTTCAATCGAGGCGACGACATGCAACCGATTCTCTCGGAATTCTAATCACGCGGTCAATCTTCTACCACCAAGCGGTCCACTGGCCAGCATTGACAAGTCTAGATCGTTTCAGATACGTTGGTCATATTGCAACTGAGTTGCACTTACGAGTCGAGGACAGTCATGCCCACTATGCGAATGCTTAGCGCCGCCCTGTTGTGGGCCGCCCTTTTCGCGCCGCTAACACTGAAAGCAGCTAATATAAGCGGTTTCGTTGTTGACATGGATGGTGTTCCGGTAGTTGGTGCGCAGGTTGAGGTACCCAGTACAGGCGCCAGGGTCTGGACGGACCTGCAGGGAAAATTCTCTATCCGCAACATAGATGCTGGTACTTATCAGGTTTTAGCCTATTCAGACGACTTTGAAGGCATCGAGGCGCAAATCGTTGTCAACAACGAAGGCGTAGAAGTGCTGGAGTTGCACTTCGAACAGATGCGCCACCTGTCGTCAACCATAGAAGTCATCGGTAGGACGGAAGAGTTGTTGACAGAGATTCCGGGTTCGGTATTCGCCATTTCGAGGGAGGAATTGGTCGAGTCGAAACCGATGGATGCCAACGAGGTGATGCGTCGAGTGCCGGGTGTCAACCTACGCGAGGACTCCGGGCCGGTCGCGATGCGGCTGAATGTGGGAATGCGGGGTCTCAATCCCGATCGCAGCCGTAAGGTACTGATGCTAGAGGACGGACTGCCAATTTCGCTGGCTCCCTACGGTGAGCCCGAGATGTACTATTCACCCCCGATTGATCGCATGGAGCGGGTCGAAGTACTCAAGGGTAGCGGCCAGATTGCCTATGGGCCGCAAACGATTGGCGGTGTGGTGAACTTCGTGACGCCCGATCCTCCAAGTCGATTTCATGGCGAGATCGATGTCGAGGGCGGACAGCGCGGTATCTTCTTCGGACGGGCATTGGTGGGCGATAGCACGCGCGACGGATCAGCAGGCTGGGTCGTTAACTATTTGCATAAACAGGGCGACGGTTGGCGGCAGTTCTTCTTTGACATCGACGATTTCAACGGCAAGGTCATGTTGAAACCGAACGACCACCATGCAGTCACATCCAAGGGTGGTGCGTACGAGGAGCGTTCGAACTCGACGTACCTGGGGCTGACGCAACCGATGTTTGACACCGACCCGAACCAGAATCCGGTATCAGGAGATGACCTGAAGGTGCGTCGCCAGTCGGCATCAGTGCTTCACACGGCAGTTCTAAGCCCGAGCGCGATTCTCTCCAGCTCGGCGTTTGGGTACCACACGGTTCGCAACTGGGGCCGTCAGGACTTCGACCGTTCTGACAAAGGGCGCGAGTATCTCGACATTGTGGGCGATACTTCCATACCGGGCGGAGCGCTGTATCTGCGTGATTCGGCGGGCAACCGCAACCGGGAATTCTTCGTCGTGGGTGCACAGTCGAATCTCGCGATGGAGTATAACGCGCTGGGCATTCGCAACAAGCTCGACTCGGGCGTTCGTTATATCTACGAGGAAGCAATTGACCAACGGATCAATGGTGAAGGCCCTCGTGCAAGATCAGGCGTGATTCGTGACCACGAGAACCGTTACGGCAAGGCGTTCTCGACGTTTGCGCAGAACCGGTTCTTCATAGGGAATCGGTTAATCTTTACGCCGGGTATCCGGCTGGAGCACTACACCCAGGAGCGCTACATCCAGCGGAAGCGCGTGGAAGGCGAGCCGACTAATGTCGACATCCGTCAGGACAACAACATTACGCAGATGATTCCCGGAGTTGGGTTGTCTTATCGCGCGGTGGGGGGCGTCACTCTTTTCACCGGTATCCATCGCGGATTCGCACCACCGCGGACGAAAGTGGCGATTACGAGCGACGGCGAGAACTTGGAGTTGGACGCCGAGATGAGTTGGAACTACGAAGCGGGTGTGCGAGTAGGCACTCATAAGGTACGCGGCGAATTCACCTGGTTCCGAATGGACTTTTCGAACCAGATCATCACGGCGGCGGAATCTGGCGGCGCGACGACGTCACTGATCAACGGTGGAGAGACGCTGCACCAGGGCTTTGAGTCGAGCCTGCGAGTGAACTGGCACGAGTTCACTGACCTGCATGATTGGACGCTTTACACAGACATGCGTTACACGTACCTGGGCACCGCACGGTTCACCGAGAACGAACTGTTTCAGGGCAATCGACTGCCCTATGCACCGCGTAACTCATTGTCGTTTCTGGTTGGCGCTCGACAAAGAGCAGGACTGGGCCTGCAGTTCGACATTAGCCGCATGGGTGACCAGTTTGGCGACAACAACGAGACGCTCATTGGCTCGGCGGACGGAACAATTGGGCAGTTGTCCAGTTACACGATCATAAACTTCATGGTGGACTACCTCGTGCGTCATGAGCGGTTCGAGTTCAGGCCGTTCTTCACGGTAAAGAACGCGCTCGATGAGAACTACATTGCGTCACGGGCTCCAGCGGGTATTCAACCAGGCATGTTCCGTCAGGTCAACGTCGGAATGAAGTTCAGCTTCTGACACATATGTCGAGGAGGCGGAGGGCTCCCGCCATCAATGGGAGCCCTCTTTTCTCACGCCTCGAAGTCGCTACCAATCAACGACCGAGCCGTCTTCGTTGTCGAACTGAGGCAGGTACGGTCGAGGTTCACCTACTTGAGCCATAAGCTTGTCTTCGTCGATGGTGATGCCGAGGCCAGGATCGGTCGGCAGCGGACGGTAGCCGTTGCGGACTGGTGGCAGCGGCTTGGCCAACAATTCGTGCTCACGATCGCCCCGCTCTTGAATCAGGAAGTTGGGGATACACCCGGCGATCTGCAAGCTCGCCGCTAGCGAGCAAGGACCGTTGGGGTTATGCGGCGCGATAGGCGAGTAGTAGGCGTCCGCCATGCCAGCGATGATCTTGAGTTCGGTGATGCCGCCAGCATAGTTGACATCTGGTTGCAGGATGAGCGCGGCCCGCTTTTCGAGGATTTCGCGGAAACCCCACTTGGTAAAGATACGCTCTCCGGTGGCCAGTGGGATGTGTGTCTTGGCGGCGATCTCTGCCATGACGTCGACATTGAGCGCCTGCACGACCTCTTCGTAGAACCAGGGATTGTAGTCCTCAAGCGCCTTGACGAGCAGCATCGCGGTGGGCGGCTGAACGGCACCGTGGAAGTCGATTCCGATATCAACACCATCGCCATGCCTATCACGGAGTGCCCGAAAGTTCTCGACGATTTCGTCGATCGCTTTCTTTCCTTCGATGTACTTGGTCGCTTTACGACCTTCCATTCGCGGCCCAACCTTGATGGCGTTCACGCCGGTCTCTTCGTTGACTGTGCCGTAGACGCGAACGCGATCGCGGGTGGGGCCGCCTAGCAACTTGTAGACGGGTACGCCGAAGGCTTTGCCCTTGATGTCCCATAGAGCTTGATCGATACCGCTCGTGATCGCTGTCTTGATAGGACCACCTCGGTAGAAGGCACCGCGGTGAATCGCTTCCCAGTGATACACGACGCGGAGAGGGTCTTGGCCGACGAGGTAGTCGGCAACTTCGAGGGCGCCGGCCGCGCAAGCCTTGGCGTCGTCCTTGAGCATCTCACCCCAGCCGGTAATGCCAGCATCGGTAGAGATCTTGACGAAGACCCAAGAATTGGTGAGTACAAAGGACTCGATCTTCGTGACCTTGATTTGGTCGTTAGGGCCGATTTGCGCGGCATCGGTGCGTTCGGCGGTGAACATCGCATCCATGCCGAATAGGGCACCCGCACCCACCATCGAGCCAAGCCATCTGCGGCGATCCATCTGAGCCATCGATAATTCCTCCGGAAACAGTCTGGGTCAGGATACGACACATCGCCGTGTGAAGTCAGCGGCGGTGATACCTAGGACAAAGCTATAATTGATTGACAGGTGACGTTCGTCGCTTTTCCCGTGTGGGGCGGTAGCTCAGTTGGTAGAGCAACGGCCTTTTAAGCCGTGGGTCATGGGTTCAAGTCCCATCCGCCTCACCACGATTTATTCATTGCCAGTCCGCACGCGGTACCAATTGTGCTGGATGCCGTGCGCCGGTTGGTATGGATCCGAGCTGTTCGCGGACGACGCATAGAACGCCCGAACCAATCCGCTCTTGGTGGTGCGAGCCGTTGAAGTAGAATGCTAGGGCTATGCGTCGTTCACCGCTTCCAATACTCGTTCTTCTTGCCGCGACATTCGCCTATGGCCAAGATGGCACCCAGGCAGGCCGCTTCACGGTTGAGCACCCGACCCTACTCAACCTCGGTTTCGAATGGGCGATTGCTGGCGACGCCAACCGCAATGCGAGCGTTGCCGTTGAGTTTCGTAGAGTCGGCGACTCGACTTGGCGTCCGGCGCTGCCACTGGTCCGAGTGGGCGGCGAGCGGGTCTTTCGCACACGGGAGCACCTCGATTACACCGTCCCGGATGGCTTCGCCGGAAGCATCTTGAACCTTGAGCCTGGCACCGAGTATGAATGTCGCTTCGAGCTGACAGACCCCGACGGATCGAGTGGAGAGACCACTCATACAGTTCGAGTGACGACCCGTACCGTACCGGAACCGTACGCGGGTGGTCGTACGTTACACGTCTACTCGCCCGACTACGAGGGTGAAAGGATTGAGCCACACTTCACGAGCTTGCTGCAAGCCTACTATGGCGCAGGTCTCGGCGACTGGAGTGTTGTTTGGGAGCGACGCGTCGAGCCGGGCGACACGATCTTGATGCATGCAGGGCTCTACAAGAACGACCGGCTGAACTACGTAGACCCGATGATGACGCCGTTCGATGGAACGATGTCGCTGACGATCAAGGGGACTGCGGAAAAGCCGATCACGATCAAATCGGCGGGCGACGGCGAAGTAATATTTGACGGTGCCGGGAACCACCGCGTGTTTGATGTGATGGCATCCGCTCATCACATCTTTGATGGGCTGACGATCCGGAACACCGAGGTGGGTATCTTCGCGGGCCAAAAAGAGGTGCTCGGCGCGGTCAACCTCACGGTGAAGAACTGCCGGTTCGAGGATGTCGGGTTTGGAGTCTGGACCGAGTACGCCGGGTCGAGCGATTTCTACATCGCGGACAATGTCTTTCTCGGCCGCATTGAGCGCAATATTCTCGTCGGTTGGACGGGGCCACTGTGGAGAAGCGCCGGGCCCTACGGTTCGCACGAGATGCGGAGCTACTACGGGGTCAAGGTCTATGGACCGGGCCATGTGATCGCCCACAATGCTATCGCCTACTTCCACGATGCGATCGGCATCTCGACCTATGGCACGCCCGAGGCGGACCCGGAGCGGCGGGCATCGTCGATCGACATCTACAACAACGACATGCACGTGCAGGGTGACGACTACATCGAGACCGATGGTGGGGTACACAACATCCGAGTGTTCAACAACCGCGGGGTCAATGCCGCCCATGGCGGCTACAGCTCGCAACCGGTTTTTGGTGGTCCGGCGTACTTTATTCGGAACATCCTGTATCACGTGCCGAGCGGAGTCGCGTTCAAGTTTTCGGCGAAGGCGGCGGGCGTGTTCGCGTATCACAACACGATCATCGGCGAGCAGACAGCGGGCGATCCGACGTCGAACATGCACTACCGCAACAACCTCTTCATGGGGCGGGATACTCCCGATCGAGGCGTGATGAATTGGGCCAACGCTACCGAAGCGTTTAGTACGGACTACAACGGTTTCCGTCCGAACAAGGGAGTCGACGCACAGTATCGTTGGTTGGCACCGAAAGACGGTCGTTTGATGTACGAACCGAAAGAGGGCGATCGCGTGAGTTTCGCAACGTTAGCCGAGTTTCAGGCCGCCACCGGCCAAGAGACGCACGGCATCGAAGTGGACTTCGACATCTTCGAGAACATGACTCCGCCTGACCCGTCGAAGCGACATGCGGTTTATCACGGGATGGACTTGAACTTCCGACTGAATCCGAGTGGCAAGGCCGTCGATGCAGGCGTGCATATACCCACGGTCAATGACGGTTTTGAAGGGAGCGCGCCCGACCTCGGCGCACTAGAAGTGGGGCAACCCGAACCGGTCTACGGCCCGAGATGGCTGACAAGCCAGCCGTTCTACCGCTAGACGAGCCTCGGAGCGACTTCGCAGCCGCTACTCGGTGCCCGCTACGAAGTCCCACATCGATAGGCAGCGCTCGACGACACTGTCGACGTCTCGGGCGAGGAGATGGCGCTCGGCGACGAGGAGTTCAGCTGTGGCTTGTACTCGCGCACGATAGGCGTCGCGAGTCCCGTAGCGTTCTTCGACGGAGAGCCGCGGGTCGTTGCCGTGGAGCCGCTGTGCCTTGGTGAAGGGGAACGGGAGAGTCGACCCTCGGTTGCCGAGATTCTCATCGACATCCGCCACTTCGGGCTTGGGCAGATTCCAGCCGAAGTAGGTTGCCAACGGGACCTGCACAGCAGGCAGGCGTACGCCGCTGACCTCGTTGCCGTCGAGGTCGAGTTGGGGGAGCTTGGCGGGGTACTTAGCGCCGACGACTTCGGGCGGTTGGTTGGAGATGATCCCTTTCGAGAGGAACTTCGGGCCGAAGTCGAGGCGCATCGCCCGCCGCTGGTAACCAATCGGCTGGAAGCCAGGGATCACCGGGAAGTTCAACTCTTCGAGCGGCGCCAGCTGCCCGATGCCTGGGTAACGTGACGGCGGTGGAGCTTGGTCATTCCTGACCCAATTATCAAGACCGACGAGCAGGGCACGCATCAAGGGCCGATAGTCGTTGCTATTGCTTCTGTTTCGGTATTGGTTCGACTTGGCCGGGGGAATCGAGCCACTACCGTGCTGGGTGCCAGCCAGGTAGTAAAAGCGCGAGGTGTCGGCAAGCGGCGCTTCCGCGGTTCCGTCAAGAGTTGTGTGTACAAGAGAGGCGGAGCGGCTCCAGTATTCGCTGGACGTCACGGTGTAGAAAACCTTCGGCACGACACCAGCTTTCTGAGCACGAGCAAGAATGCCGTCGGTCTGACCAGTCACCGGGTCCGTGTCGGTGAGGCCGCGGAAGGGGAAGATCGCGACTGTGTAGTAGGGGTCCTGGCGAGTGGCTTGCGCAAAGCGGTGTGTAAAACTTCCGCGAGCGGCACCGGCAATATGAGGCCAAGCACCATCGAATACCTGTCGGCCTTGCTCGTCGGCGTTGAAACCTGCGTAGAGGTACTGCCGCAGGAACCTGCCGCTCTGGGACGAACCGTACGCGATGGCGCGTTCGAGCCCCTGATCGAGTTCGCCGAGGGAACCAGCGTCACCGTCGACACCAAACTTGAGGAACGAGACAAAGTCGCGAATCGCGGCGGGACCGAGCCCAGCCACGCCGGGGTCCTTCGAGCGGTAGATGACTTCGTAGGAACGACCGGGGGTGAGTCCACCGTCGACCTCGACAGTGCTCGCGTCAATGAAGCGCCACTGATCACGCGGCAAGTCGCGTCCGGGACTGTCCATGTGTTGGCGCGTGATGAGACGCGCGTCGGGGTCGCTGATGTCGATCGCTTCGTACGGGACGTGTCCACCGCCTGCGACGGAGAACGAGTTCGTCGGAGCCAGTGGCGTCACAAGCGATCGCACCCATCCAGTGATTCCCTCGGCGACTGGCGTGAACGCACGCAAGCTATGAGGACTGTCGACGAGATCGAACTGCCAGCCGACCCAAACTAACGTGAGGCCGCGTTCAAACAAGAAGCCGTCGCCGAAATGCTCCGGCGAACGTGGATCGCGCGTGCCTCTGGCGCGGTTGAACGAGAGCAGCCCCTTGCCGCCCCGGTTCGATACTTCAAACAACACCGTCCCCGAGCCTCGTTGGGGATCGGTCGGTCGAAGAATAAAGATGTCGGCGGAGAACTCGACGAGGCCGGCGTCGTTGCGCGGTGCGAACTCTAGATCACGAATCATCGCGTTGGCGGGATCCGTGGGGTCCACGGCAAAGGAAGCCACCCCGACGATTCGCTCGTAGCTACCGACATCACCGAATGACTTGCCGCTCAGAACGGGTGAACGCTCGGTGATGTCGAGTCCAGTAACCTCGGCAGCCAGGCTCGCGTTGAGGAGTAGAAATAGTGCGCAGAAACGAAGAACCATAACCGGCGTAGTATACCGGAGATTGGCCGTCGAATCGCTGGCTATGGAGGACCGTCCGATCACACCCCAGCCCACATTCGATGATCAGATACAGGCGATGACGTCGATCTCGACCAGAGAATTGCCGGGGATACCGCCTGCGGCTGCAATGGTTGTGCGCACTCCGGGCTCATCGCCAAAACGCCCTCGGAACACGTCGTTCATGGCTTGGTAGTCGTCGAGATCGTTTAGATAGACGTTGCACTTCAGAACTTTGTCCATCGATGAGCCACAGCGCTCTAGTTCAGACTCGATCTGATTGAGAACGTGATCTGTGTGCGCGGTGATGTCACCTTCAAAGTGCGCGCCGATACCCGAGATGAAGAGAAGATTGCCGAAAGAGACGGCGCGGCTAAACAGGGGGTTCTCAGGCTTCTGATCGTCGCGCCAGTGGACGACCTTCTTCGAATCGGGGCTTTGCGCCGTAGCAGTCGCGGCGGCACCGGCAGCTGCGGCCACCAGTGTTCCTTTCTTCAGTATGTTTCGACGAGTAGAGTTGGCCATGGGGTCCTCCTGGGCAATGTGAGACCAGTAGTTTGGCATAGGATCAGGTCGATTCGATCTGATCTCGGCTCAGACTTTGTGCAAAGGAGCCCAGCCATGAGACCATCCACGCTCTCAGTGTGATATTTCTCACCAAGGAGACGGTTCCGAACGCCCTGTTTACAGCCATTTGGGGAGTCACAGGCTCACTGCACGATATGATGTCGGGGTGGATATGTTGCGAGCAATCAGGGCGATTTCACTCAGGGAAGTCCTCTGCGGGCTCTTGCTGTTCAGCGTCTCAGGTGGCGCACTAACCGCACAGTCGACCGAGGCAACTACAGTCGCTGATGAGCCTACGGAGGCACAGCCGGAGTTGGTGTTGGAGAACTCGGAAGCCACCTCGGAGGGGGGCTCCCAGCGGACGGAGCTGAACTTGCTCGGACAGGTCGACGCCGCAGGTGGTGAGGGTCAGCGCAACGAGAACGTAAGCGTGGCGCTGATCGACAACAATGTCCTCAAGGAACTCAATCAACGGATTGGCACGACCGCGACGATCATGGGCGAGTTCCAGGCGGATCGCAAATATTTCGGAAAGGAGTACGGCGGATCACCCTCTGGACCAATCCATGTAACTAGCCGGACCTCGAGAGACATCCACGGCTCGCTCCACTGGACTCACACAAATAGCATCTTCAAGGCGCGGTCATTTTTTCAGGTCGGAAACGTCCAACCGTCGCGCTCGAACGACTATGGCGTAACACTCACCACACCGCTTTGGACTGGTGGCCATTTGACGATCAACGGAGAGCAGACGAAGAACCGCGGCCAGGTCAACGGCAACATCCTCGTCCCGGGAGCGGACGAGCGAACTCCGACAACCACCGACCCCGAAACACTGGCAGTTGTCAACAAAATCTTGGGTAGCTATCCCGCCGAGTTGCCAAATCGCACCGATATCAACAAGAGGGCGCTCAATACCAATGCTCCTCAGAACATCGACGACAACCACGCTGGTGCCACTTACGACCAAGCGCTCGGAGTGAATGACCGGTTAATCCTCCGCTACAACCTAACGCTCCAGAGCGTGGACGCCTTCCAACTTGTGGGCGGTCAGAACCCCAATACGGAAACGAAGAACCATGACGCGAGAATCACATGGGCGCGCGTATGGAACCCTTCGACCACGACAGACTTTTCTACAGGGTTCAACCGCGTGAGTTCGGTCCTATCTGAAGACGAGAGCTCGCCTGGCACTGTATATCTGTTCTCCCGAATACTACAGTCCGTCGGCTCCTCAGGTAGCGTACCGCTCGATCGCGCACAGAATACGTTTCGCTATGCAGGGCGGCTGCAACGGACGAGTGGCAACCATACGCTCAATCTCGGTTTCGACTTGGGGAGACGACAGATCAACGGCTTCGAGAGCAACAACCATCGCGGACTGTTCAGCTTCCGTTCGGATTTTGGGCGAGAGCTGATAGAGAACCTATTGGAAGGAACGCCGAGCGGCTACCGACAGGCGGTCGGGAATTCCCATCGCGGCTTCCGATCGTGGATACCGTCGGTCTATTTCGGAGACGTATGGCGAGCCTCACAGCGTCTAACGGTGAACTACGGCCTCCGCTACGAAATGGCACCTGCTCCAACCGAGGTCAATGGCCTGAGCGAAATTCCGTATGACTGTGCCTGCAACAACCTGGCTCCACAATTCGGTTTCGCCTTTCGATTGCACGACCGCTGGGGAGTATTTCGAGCATCTTACGGCGTGCATTACGGAGAGATCTTCTCCACAACCTACATGCAGAGCCGGTTCAACCCTCCGGGAATTCTCAGTCTGAACATTAGTGCGCCGGATCTCGCGAATCCACTCAAAGACTTTTCAGAAGAAGACCTGGATCCCAATCAACGGACGGATTTCTACCAACTCGACCCCGAACTGACGACCCCTTACTCGCACATCTACAACTTCAGTTGGGAGTTCAGTCCGTACCAAAACTGGACTGTTGAATTGGGTTATGTCGGTAGTCGTTCCCACAAGTTGCTTTCGGCCTGGACGACCAACCGAGCACGGCACATAGAGGGCATAGAGTCGACCACTTCGAACGTGAATGAGCGACGCCCGGACCAACGCCATAGCGACGTGTTTCGCGTCATGAATGCTTCTCGAGCCTATTACGACGCAGCAAAAGTAACGTTACGGGTGCCGCGGTGGGCTGGGTTGAGTGTCGACGCCTCCTATTGGTGGAGTAAGGCGATGGACCTGGGTGCGGACTACACGAACACGGCGTTTGGTCGGGATCAGCGACGAAGTAGGTCTCCCAGCGAGTTCGACGTGCATCAGATGATGAAAGGACTCAGCAACTTCGATCAGCCGCACGCTCTGTTAGTCAATACGTCGTATGAGACTCCGGCAGGTGCCACTGGCAATGGTATTTTCGACCGTATTGTGGGCTCGTGGGTGGTAACGGGGGTGGTGCTGCTAAAAACAGGCAGTCCGTTTACGCTCCGATCCGGATCGGATGCGCCCGGAATCGGCAATGTCGATGGATCCAGTTCTGACCGGCCCAATGTGGTGGATCCCTCCGTTCTGGGAGCAAAATTGGATCATCCCGATACGGCACCCCTCCTTCTTCCGCGCTTGGCGTTCAGTTTTCCGACGCTTGATCAACTCAACGGTAATCTCGGACGCAACACGTTCCGCAAAGATGGGGTCTTCAACGTGAACGTTGGCCTCGGGCGGCGGTTCATGATCAAGGGTGATACATCGATAGAGCTCCGGGTAGAGTCGCTGAACTTTTTGAACCACGCACAGTTCGAAGAGCCGGGTAGGAGCTTGAGCGAGGACAACTTCGGACAGATCACGAATACTCTAAACGACGGTCGGACGTTCCGGTTCACACTGAACTTCGGTTTCTAGCTCGATGTCGCTACGAGGAGTACACTGGTGTCGCTGCCATGTACTTACGTCGACTGCTTCATGTGTTCTTCCTACTAACCGCACCGGTTCTGGCCCAGGGTGTTCTTGAGCCCGGGTTCGAGCGGATTTTTGATGGCCAGTCGCTCGACGGTTGGGACGGGGATCCGACCTACTGGAGCGTAGAGGACGGCGCGCTGGTCGGGACCGTCACTCCAGAAACGCTACTCGATCGCAACACGTTCATCATTTGGCGTGCAGGCGAACTGGCTGATTTCGAGTTGCGGCTGGAGTACCGCATCGCGAACTCCGGCAACAGTGGCATTAACTATCGCTCCATTGAAGTTCCTGGCGTGCCGTACGCGATGCGGGGCTATCAGGCGGATCTGCACGGAGGCGATCGATACACGGGCAATGTTTACGAAGAGCGCGGTCGCACGTTCTTGGCCTTACGTGGGCAGAAGACGATTGTCGAACCCGGCGAGGTGGCGACTGTCGCGGAGTTGTTCGGATCTGACGGAGACCTCCAAGCGTTCATTCGCAAAGAGGACGGCTGGAACACGAGTCGCATCGTGGCTCGCGGCGGGCATATCCAGCAGTACTTCAACGGCCGCTTATTCAGTGAAGTGATCGATAACGACCCGGTCGCTGGACGTCGGCGGGGCCTCCTCGGCGTACAAGTGCATGTGGGACCACCGATGAAGGTGGAGTTCCGCAACATCAGAGTGAAGAGGCTAGGCGACGCCGAGGTCGAGCCGGTTTCGTTTGACCAGCTACCGGAGCGAGGATCGAACTCAAAAGTACTGCCGTTGATTGAGAGCCAAGTCGCTTCGCTGCTCGGTCCGGGACCCGATGTACCGCTGGAGGGTAGAGAACGACTGATCACGAGTTCACGCCCGCGCTATGTGCGGGGAGCGGAGACGGATCTTGTACTGGAGTTCGAAGGGCAGGCGTTGAAGGTGCTTGCAGTTCCAGCGGCGTTGCAATATCTCGCCAATGACGTCGCCTATGAGTTTGAAATCGAGTGGTCCGCCGGTGGGTACCGCGTCACCCGCGTAACGCGGGAGGGCCACTCACTCTACTTGGCGCCCTAGGTCGCTGCGGTCGGTCGAAAACCCCGTAGACGCAGGCTGTTGGTCACCACCGAGACGCTCGATAGCGCCATGGCCGCTGAAGCAACAATGGGCGAAAGCAGCCATCCGGTAGACGGATAGAGCACTCCAGCGGCGAGGGGGATGCCCACTGTGTTGTAGGCGAATGCCCAGAACAGGTTCTGTTTAATGATCCTCATCGACCTGCGACCGAGTTCTAGAGCATCGGCGGCAGTCGAGAGCCGGGTCCCCATCAGTACAACGTCGGCTGTCTCGATGGCTACGTCGGTCCCGGCGCCCACTGCGATGCCCAGATCAGCTTGAGCGAGAGCGGGTGCATCGTTGACGCCGTCGCCGATCATCGCCACCCTGCCGTGGGTACGCAATCGCTCGACCTCAGCCGCCTTGTCGGCTGGAGCGACGCCAGCGACTGCTCGTTCGATGCCGAGTTGGGCGGCGATGGCCTGAGCGGTTTGGGGGTTATCGCCGGTGAGCATCAGTGTCTCGATACCCATTGCCTTGAGGCGCTGCAACACGGCGGCAGATTCCGGTCGAGGTTCATCTCGGAGTGCGATGATGCCTACGAGTTCGTTGTTGGCTGCGGCGGTTATTACGGTCTTGCCCTGACTGGAGAGGTCCGCGATGGCCTGCTCAGCAGTCGTGAGGTCGACGCCAGAAGACGAGAGCCGATCCGGTTTGCCGATGAGCCACAGTCGGCCCTCGTACTTGCCTTGGACTCCCGCGCCGACGAGCGCTTGGAACTCGGTGGCAGTCCCGCGAGTGACTTGTCGTGACGCTGCGAGTTGCACGATCGCTCGGCCGATGGGATGCTCTGAGCGATCTTCTAACGCGGCCACCGCGGCAATCAACGCTGACTCCTCCGTGGCCCCAAAGGTGATTACGTCGGTGACCTGCGGTTCACCGGAAGTGAGCGTGCCCGTCTTGTCGAAGACAACGACATCGATCGCGGCGGACTGTTCAAGCGCGGCACCAGACCGAAACAGTACTCCGAGCTCAGCGCCCCTCCCGATGCCAGCGATGACAGCGGTCGGCGTGGCCAGTCCCATCGCGCAAGGGCAAGCAATTATGAGGACCGCAACGGCATTCACGAGAGCTTGCCGCAAGCGTTCGTCGGGAGCAGCAAGCGAGAACCAGACGATGAACGTGACCACGGCGATGGCGATCACGACGGGGGTGAAATAGCCAGCGATTACGTCAGCCAAGCGCGCAATAGGAGCCTTCGAGGACTGGGCTTGTCGCACGAGTTCGATCATCTGAGCGACGGCTGTATCGGCACCGACTTTCTCCGCGCGAAAATGGAAGCTGCCTGACGTGTTGACCGTTGCACCGAAGACACGATCTCCCTGTGACTTGTCGACCGGAATGCTTTCGCCCGTCAACGACGCTTCATCGATGGACGATTGGCCTTCGAGCACCACACCATCCACGGCAACCTTCTGCCCGGGCCGGACAACAATCTCGTCACCGACCAGAACCTTGCCAATGGGAACTTCCCGCTCCTGTCCGTCGCGCAGAACAGATGCGGTCTGCGGCTGGAGGTTGACTAGGTTTCGGATGGCGGAGGATGTGCGTCCGCGGGCGCGCGATTCGAGCATGCGGCCCAAGAGAATAAAGGCGATGATCGCAGCAGCGGTCTCATAGTAAACCGGCCCATGCATGGATCCTGGGGCGGCAACGAGACTGGGATTCGCAGTCGCGACCAGGGAGAATAGGAACGCTGAGCCGGTGCCAACCGAGATCAGCGTATTCATATCGAGCACGCCGTGCCACAAGCCCTTCCAGGCATGGCGATAAAACGGGCCGCCGCCGTAGATGACGACTGGGAGTGCGAGCGCGAGTTGGAACCACTCGACGCCAGGGAAAGAGATCGCGCCATGAGACATGGCGACGATGAGGAGCGGAATTGTGAAGACGACAGAGACGATGAAGCGATGCCTCCAACCGCGTTCTTCAGCCGCTTGGCGAGCCTCTAAGTCATCTTCGCTGGACGTCAACTCATGGGCACCGTATCCGGCGTCTTCGATGGCGACGATGAGGGAGGATGGATTGGTGCGCGTAGAATCGAAGCTAACTTGAGCAGAGCGCGAAGCGAGATTTACCTGAGCATTAGCGACGCCTTCGATATTTTCCAGACTCCTCTCGATGGTGCGCACGCAGGCCGCGCAGGTCATGCCGTCGACGGCCAGGCTGAGATTGGCTAGCTCGGCTGGCGATTCTGACTGCGGTCCAGGGTCTTCTTCGTCGCTGTCGTCGCTGAGGTCTCCGACGCCGTACCCTGCTTCTTCGACCGCAGCCGCTAGAGCGGAACTCTGTACGCCGGGATCAGCGACGACCGCAGCGGAGTTAGCCGTTAGGTCGACAGACGCGCTCCTCACGCCGGGAACGGCGAGCAGGCTCTTCTCCACCGAACTCACGCAGTGACCACAGCTCATTCCTGTCACCGTGAGACGATGTGTCTGGATTGATCCTGACGCACTCATAGCTTTCTCCTTTTCGACCTACTGGGCGGATCGGCAAGGCCTTCGATGAGCCCACAGACTTCTCCGTCGGCCTCGACTTGGTGTTCCCAAGTGGCAACCGTTTGGCGCAACTCTCGCCGATATCGCTGCAGCTGGAGGATGTGGCTTTCGAGTTCAGCTAGCTTCTTGGCGGCAAGTTTGCGCACGTCCCCACACGGCCTGTGGCCGTTCGATGAGTCGGAGACGATCCGAGCGATTTCCTCAAGAGAAAAGCCGATGGACTGGGCCTTCTTGATGAAGCGGAGACGCGAAAGAACTTGAGCGTCGTAGAGCCGGTATCCAGCCTGGGTTCGAGCAGCTGGTTCGATCAGGCCGCGGCTCTCGTAGAAGCGGAGGGCTTCGGCACCGACTCCGCTCTGGCGAGCAATCTCGCCGATCTTGAAGTATTTGTAGGAACTCGCGGCAATTGCCATAACCCCAGTCTACACCCTGGAGTCGACTATAGAGTCAAGACTTATTCAGACTTTCGTCAATACGTCCGCGACGTGGCCTTTCACCTTCACCTTGGCGTAGACGTCAGTGATTTTTCCTGCGTGGTCGATGACGAACGTCGAACGCTGAATGCCCATGTACTTACGACCGTACATCGACTTCTCCTGCCAGGCCCCATAGGACTCGGCGATCTGGTGGTCTTCGTCGCTGACGAGTGTGAAAGGCAACTCAAACTTGCCCTTGAACTTGTCGTGTGACTTGACCCCGTCAGGACTGATACCGAGGATGACGGCGTTCTTGGCTTCAAACTCGGCATGAGCATCGCGGAACTCGCAAGACTCGGTCGTACAACCAGGGGTGTTGTCCTTCGGGTAGAAGTACAGCACGACCCGCTGGCCACGGAGATCCTTGAGTCGAATCGAACCACCGCCATCGGTAGGCGCGGTGAAGTCGGGAGCGAGGTCGCCCACTGTCGGGATCAATACACTCATTACGGGTTCGTCGGCTGGAGCGGCTTCACCGCGAACATCACCGTATTGGAGGTGAAGTCGCGCTGAGAGATCGAAATTGGGGTCAACGGATTCTCTGGAAGGTCTTCGAAAATTGTCAGGTTGATCTGATAGATTCCCACAAAGCCCGGCATCAAGCCAACAAACTGAACTCGAGCCGATGTGTTGGTAGTACCAACGCGCGACGAAACGAAGTTCGCAAACTCAAACGGCACTTCAAATAGTGGGGGAGCAGGGGGAGTGGGCTGGCCACTCGTCAAGCGTTCAGTTGCGGGCAGAGGCGAGGTGAATCCGAGTCCCGATCCGAATAGAACGATCGTCTCGCCAGGTACTGCGGGGTTCTCCTCGGTAATCAAAGAGAACGGCACATTGCCGCAGCAGAGTGTTTCCAAACGGACAGTGGTGTCAAGAGCGGCCTCATCGTCGCTTGCAGCGGAGAAGGCAATTTCGTTACCCTCCTTGCCTCCCACCCTCGCAGTAAGCAAGACACCAGGAGTGGTGGCACCGCGCTCCAAGAAGCCTTGATCCTGTTCAGTCAGGACTTCTACACCAGCGCCGTCCGAGGCACTCACCGAGAAGGCAATGCTATTACCGACTGCTCCCAGTTCTCGGGCAATGATACGCAGCCCCACTCGCCCAAAATTGTTAATCTCCTGGGCCGTGACCTGAGGATCACCGCCACCCGAGTTGATGCTCTGAATAAGCAGGTTCCGAATCGTCTCCGTGTTGTCGCCCTCTTCGACCAGGTGAGTGTAGATACGGGTATCGTCATCGCCGTCATCCTCGCCGTCGTCCGCGCTGCCGCCGATGAAGATGCTCACTACGTCGCCCTCACGAGGCTCGCCACCGATGTCGACATCGGCACGCGCCGAGAAGAAATCGAATTGTCCAGCGGCAGCCGTGACGTTGGGGTCCCCATCTCCGGAATTGATCACCGCGATGAGACCGTCCCGAACCGAATCCAGAGTGTCGCTGTCCAGAGACGTGTAGCTGTAGTCATTGTCCACGACCGTAATCGTGATCGTAACGCCCCCAGGGACGTTCTCGTCATCATCCGAACCGGGAGCAGTAAGCGCGACTTCGCCGGTCGCGAACTCGGTTGCATGCACAGCCACGGCCTGGCGGGGTTCCGGGCCAGGCATCGCGAAGAGCCCTGGAGCGAAGCTGGGCATGTGGTTGGCTCGAGGAACGGAAACAACGATTGCGCCGTCATCCATGCGTCGCCGCACGTAAGTACTCGTGCCGGTATTGGTAACCGTAATATCGTCCACCAGTTCCCAGGGGATCTGGAAGTTGATCTGAGTGGGGAAGACAGAAGAGATGGGTGCAAGGATGCCATTGATATAAACAGTCACGCCCCCCAGCTCGGTGGGCAAAGACCCATCCTCAGACGAGGCGATCCAGTTCTGCTCCGAGAAGCCTTCGCCAAACATCGCGGCGAAGGTGCCGGGCGGAAGGAATCGTGCATCGGACCCACCGGTCAAGCGGCCCCCAGATGTCCGGACACTGATGCCGATAGTACCTGCTGTACTGCCAGTAATTCTATTTTGGATCGTTATCGCGTTGCCAGGGCGACCACCCTCCACTGCCGCTAGCCAGGCCAAGGCCGGAAAATCGCCACCGCTGAGTACTCCTTCCGTCTCGCCGGTTAGTGAACCGGCGCCACTATCTTCGCCGTCAAGGTCGGGAGGCTCTTCGCTCTGGTCCACAAACTGGCCGATGAGCGGACTGCCCTCGGGTATCTCGATGCTAACCGGAAGCCCGTTAGCGGCTGTACCGGTAACATTTGAGACGATTTCCATCCTCTCGATAAAGTCGAGCGTTCGCCGGACCGTAACTTCAGGATCGCCGCCAGCTTCATTGATGGCGAAAACAAGTCGATCAATCGCGGTTTCCGGTCCCGCATCGGCTGGTGGTCCCAGCATCTCTACCGAGTACATGCGGTCACGAATATGAAGCGTGATAATGTCGCCGGCACGGGTGCCGCCGGAAAAATCGATGACCGCCCGAGACAGTGTGCCGGGGCCATTGATCGGACTAGCAGTCACCAGAGTGTCTTCGCGGTCATTGATCAGGGCCACGAACTGGTCACGAAGTTCGCCGGCAGTCGTGTCGGTCGGCGCGTCATCGATGCGGTACACTTGCCCGGAAATGTCAACTGTCGCCGTTTGCTCGCTGGTTGCAGTGCCGCTCCACAGCAGGAAGCCGTTCGCCTTGATATCGAAGCTGGCTCCATTGCGGATTCCGTCGAGGGCAATCATGTCCTCGCCTGGAGTAAACACGAGAACTCTTCGCTGAAGCGGATCGGCGACGTAGAGGTTCTGTCCGTCATGCGCCAGAGATGTCGGTGTGCGGAGGTTACCAGCACCGTCGGAATCAGTCAGCGCAATGAAATCAGGCTGGCCGATTACTTCGTCGGCCTCCACGCCGTTCGCCGTGGGGATTTCGTCGTAGATCATGACTCGGTCGTTGCCACTGTCAGCGATATAAAGGCGTGTTCCATCGGACAAGGCAAAGCGGGGAAAGTTCAGCGTATAGCCGCAGCGCTTCGGCCAGCGGAGTTCTGGAGAATCTGGTCCTTCAACGTTGCCATCATCGTCAACACTCTCGCCTCGGTCGATGCGTGTCGGGAATCGATTGTTGTCGGGCGTGGTCGTGCCGTCGTCGTCAAATCGGCCGATCTGCTCACACAAGGCGACAACACTGCGGTCGAGACGTGCGCCGGTGCCGTCATGGAGCACTCTTCCTTCCGAGTCGATGACGTTGAAGTTTTCATCGAGTGAATTCCCGGGGTCGGTCGCACGGACCTTTCCAGCCGTCTCAAAGTCGGGCTGACCGACGACGACATCTGCCGCAGTGCTGTTCTGGATCGGTATCGACGAATAGATCAGCACACGGGAGAACCCGAAGTCGGAAACAATCATTTTCCCGGCCGCGACGGAAACAGAAGTGGGGTCGAGCATACGCTGCGAAGTCGGCGGATAGTCTTCCTGGTCCAAGACGATTTCGGACTGAGTATCAAAGTCAGGCTGGCCGACGACCACGTCGGCTGGCTGGCCGTTGCTTGACGGAAACGAGTTCCATATCAAGACACGGCCATTCGAAGTATCAGCAACGAACAGTCTTCCGGAATCAATCCATACGCCCTGCGGCCCACGCATGCCTTCGGCGCTGGTGCGCGGTGTGTTGTCGGAAAGGTCGGCCTGCCCCAAGACGATGTCCGGGGGTGTCCCATTGTTCGCCGGGATCGAGTGCCAGAGCAGTACGCGGTTGTTGTTGGAATCGGCGACGGCAAGTCGCTGCCCATCGGTCGCGACGCCCGTTGGGGCATACATGGTTCCGTTTAGAGTTCCAAGGTCGCGGGTCTCAAAGTCGGGCTGGCCTAGCACGACGTCTGGTAAGCCCACACAAACCGGACACAACTCCTCCTGAGGAAGCTCCGTCTCCGGTTCGGGGATGAAGCCAGAGAGATCGTTGTAAATCAGAACGCGATTGTTATTTGGAGTAGCGCCTATCCTGTTGGCGTCAGTGACGACCAACACATCGCCGCCTACAGCGACGCCGCCCACAGCGCCGAGAACGTCGCGCTTTGATACGGGATCATCGGCGGTTGCGACAGGCTCCGAACGCGTGAAGCTACTCTGTCCGATTACCAGCCGGGCACTCTGATAGGTCACCCACTTCGGTTCCGCTGACAGCTGCGTCGCGAATACGATCGCGAAGAGCCAAAGCCAGACGTTCGACGTCCGGATCAACGATTCTTTATTTGTCGTGCGCAAAGTCCCAAGTCCTCTCTTACCACCACTGGCTATTGCCACTGAGCAAACCCTCTGAGTTCAAAGATCAGCGGATGACCAGTCGTACTCTATCGATTCATGACGCGGAGATTCGGGCGCGATCAGCGCCCCAAGCGGGCCTACCAATTAACTACGTTACGGCTCGCCCCGAGGGGTTCGCAAATATGCATCTTCGCCAAGAATCCAATCCTGGCGAATCGGCGCAAATGTGTCCATTGCTACCGAGTCCTCAAGAGCCACGACGCGGTGGGGCTCATTGGGATGTATCTCAATGACCTCTCCCACTTCCGCCACGACCTGCCGATCGTCGAACTCAAACCGCAGACGCCCTTCTATGATGTGGCTGATCTGCTCGTTGTCATGACTATGACGGGCAACCACGGCTCCCTGTTTCAAAAAGATCCGAGCGGTGGTCGTTAGAGTCGAGTGAATCACCTCACGCCCGATTCCTGGCGACATATCTTCTCGCTCAACGTTTTCCCAGCGATGGACTTTCATGATGGAGCGGCGTACGCGAGTGGAAACTCGCCCAAACCTCACATTATACATGGGCTAGCGCTCTTATACATTCGCTCTTTTTCCGACTGAGGCTAGCGTTGCAGCCTATACTGAGAGCGCTTTGCAAGCGCAGAGGTATGGTTTGGGTGTCGTCATAGGACTGCTCGCGGTCTTCGGGATCGTTCTGTCCAGCCTGCCAGCTCCCGCTCAAACCAGTGGGCCGCTAGTCATCCAAATCGACATCGACCATGTCGTACATCCGCTGACGGCGGAAATCGTGGCGGATGGAGTGGAACAAGCCGAGGCCCGCGGTGCTGCCGCGATTCTGATCCGACTCAACACACCTGGTGGGCTGCTGAGCGCCACCGAAGAGATCATCCAGATTTTGCTGGGCTCAGAAGTCCCAATAGTTACGTATGTCTCACCCAGCGGAGGCAAGGCCGCATCGGCTGGATTCATGATTTTGGTCGCAGGCGATGTCGCCGCAATGGCTCCAGGAACCAACACGGGTGCCGCCCACCCGGTAATGCTTGGGGGCGGAGAGATGGACCCGATCCTGAAGCAGAAGGTCGAGAACGACTCCGCGGCGAAGATGCGTGCGATCACCGAGGCGCGGGGACGGAATTCCGAACTGGCGGAAGAAGCAGTCATCTTGAGCCGAGCCTTCACGGAAGAAGAGGCCCTTGAGGCTAATCTGATCGACCTGGTATCGTCCAGTACTGCTGACCTCCTTGCTGAACTCGACGGCAGAACCATCGTGCGTTTTGACGGAACAGAGACGACGCTGGCTCTCAGCGGCGCAAGGGTGGAGTCGATTCCGCTGACCTATCGACAGAAGATATTGCTGCCGCTGATTGACCCCAGCTTGGCGCTGATCGTACTCGTGTTTGGCGCTCTCGGGGTCTATATCGAGTTCACCAATCCCGGCCTAATCTTGCCCGGAGTAGCAGGCGGTGTGCTGATCCTGGTCGGGCTGATGGCCCTATCGCTGCTGCCGATTAGCTGGGCGGGAGCAGGGCTCATCGTTTTCGGAGTCACCTGCTTAGTGCTGGAGGCATTTATCATGTCACACGGCATTCTGGCCGTAGGAGGAATCATCGCAATGGCTCTGGGCATCGTGATGCTCGTCGACACCGAAGTCCCCGAGCTCTCGATTGGATGGGGCGTGGCTACGGCCATCGTTATTCCCTTCGCCGTGATCACCGTCTTCTTGTTACAACTCGCCGTTCGGGCTTTTCGATATAAGGTAGCGACGGGCAGTGAGGCACTGGTGGGGGTCATCGGCAGCGCGAAGACAGACATCAGCGAGGACGGACGAGTGTTTGTCCACGGAGAGCTGTGGAATGCGTCGGCTGCGATACCGATACAGGCCGGCACCAAGGTGCTGATCACGAGTGTCGAGGGACTGCGGCTGACCGTCGAACAGACAGAGTAACGAGTCGTGGGTTCGCAAAGGAGAGCATCATGGGTTTCACTTGGATCATCATCGCCATCATCGGCTTGTATCTCTTTAACAGCGTCAAGATCCTCATGGAATATGAGCGCGGAGTGATCTTCCGTCTCGGTCGGCTCTTGCCCCAGCCGAAAGGGCCTGGGTTGGTACTGGTCTTTGCGCCGATCGACCGTATGGTGCGTATCTCGCTTCGACTTGAGACGATGGACGTCCCCTCCCAAGATATCGTGACACGTGACAACGTCACGGTTAAGGTGAGCGCGGTCGTCTTCTTCCGGGTCGTCGATCCACTCAAGGCTGTTGTCGAGGTTGAACAGTTTGTCTATGCCACGTCGCAACTGGCACAGACGCGCCTTCGGGCCATTCTGGGTGAAGCGGAATTGGACGAATTGCTGGGCGAACGCGAGAAGCTCAACCTTCGTTTGCAAGCAACACTCGATGAGCAGACCGAGCCGTGGGGCATCAAGGTTCAAGCAGTCGAGGTAAAGCACGTCGACCTGCCCGAACAGATGATCCGTGCGATCGCCCGGCAGGCGGAGGCCGAACGGGAGCGGCGCGCGAAGGTCATCCACGCCAGCGGCGAATTGGAGGCCTCGTTGAAACTAACGGAGGCGGCAGAACAGCTAGCGACACAACCCATCTCGGTGACACTACGATACCTGCAGACACTGACAGAGATCGGCGTCGAAAAGAACACGACTGTTGTATTCCCGCTCCCGATCAACCTGATCCAGGGCCTGTCGGAATTGGGCAATAACGCGGCGGTCAGCTCAAATAAGGTCACCGACCCCGAAGGGACCAACGAAGGCTAGGGATCTGGGCCGCTAGTGACTAGAATGGGAAGCGGAATGGCGGAACAAACAGACGACGGCTTCGAACTGGTGCTCAGCAATCGACAACTCTTGAGCTTATTCTTTGTCGTTGTCGTTTTCTTCGCGGGCTTCTTTTCGGTCGGCTACTTTGTCGGGCATGGACATGCCCAAGGGACCCGTCCGACGCCAGAGCTTGCGGAAGCGCCGCAGCCAGCTCCATCCCGAGCGGAAGTGCCTCCGCCCACCGTACTAGAACAGCAAACGGCAGCGGAGCCAACACCTGCCTCTGTGATGACACCGCGGGAAGGACCGCTCGCTCCGACGCCAGCGCGAACATCTTCGCCGCCGCCGCCGCCGGTGGCTCCGCCGACGACTGCCGCTGCGGAACCAGTCGCGGCACCCAGGGCCGCACCTATTCCCCGTCCCGCGACCGCAAGCACGAACGCTTACAACGTGCAGGTATCCGCTGTACGGGTCGCAGGCGACGCAGCCATACTCTCGGGCCGTCTGCGAGAGAGAGGATACCCGGTACATGTCGCGGCGGGAAGTGGCGACGGTTGGCACCGCATTATGGTTGGTCCATTCGCCAGCCGGGAGGCTGCTCAGGAGAGCGAAGCGCGGCTCAAGGCGGATGGCTTCGAAACGGTGCTCAAAGCGCCCTGAGGGAATCTAAGCGTGTCCCTGATCCAAATCGCTCCCGGCGTACGGCGCCCGGTAGAGCGACTCCCCGAGTGGTTGAGAAAGCCTACTTCTGACGCCCAGGCCGTGCATGACCTGAAAGTCGAACTTCGTCGACTTCAGCTGCATACGGTGTGCGAGTCCGCACGCTGTCCCAATATGCCCGAGTGCTTCTCGCGTAAGGCAGCAACATTCATGATCTTGGGTGACACCTGCACACGTCGCTGCGGCTTCTGCGCGGTGCCGCAAGGGACCGGATCTACGCTCGACCCTGACGAGCCGAAGCATGTTGCCGAGATGGCGGCGCGGATGAAGTTAAAATACGTCGTCATCACCAGCGTCAACAGAGATGAGTTGTCTGACGGCGGTTCCGCTCACTTCGCTGCAACCGTGGCGGAGGTCAGACAGGCCCTACCCAATGCCCAGGTCGAAGTCTTAACGCCGGACTTTCTCGGCGACCGCGCCGCCGTCGCGAGAGTACTAGACGCAGGTCCGGACGTCTTCAACCACAACATGGAGACGGTGTCTCGGTTGTACTCAAGAGTGAGACCTCAGGCCATCTACGAACGATCTCTCGACGTGTTGGCGTTCGCCAAGCGGTGGCGGCCAGAAGTGTTGACCAAGTCAGGACTCATGGTCGGGCTCGGTGAGTCGGAAACCGAAGTTCGCGATCTACTTGACGATCTCCACGGCTCTGCCGTCGATGTGGCCACGATCGGGCAATACCTCCAGCCGCGCCGCAATCGCCTTGCCGTCGAGCGATTCGTACCGCCAGCCGTGTTTGAAACGTATCGGGAGTACGGCGAGTCCATCGGGCTCCGTAAAGTGTTTAGCGGTCCCCTGGTCCGCAGCAGTTACATGGCCGAGATCGTGGCTGAAGAGGCAGAGGTCCGATAGTGGGGTCACTCGTCGCAACGGTCGGACTCGCCGTCCTGAGCGGGATCCTGCAGGTCCTCATTTTCCCGCGGTTTTCGTTTCCGTATCTCGCCGCCATCGCCCTTGTGCCGCTGCTAATGGTGGCAGCGGACGAGCCGAGCGCGTCGCGTCGTTTCCTCGCGGGCTGGTTGACGGGCACGGTTTTCTGGGGTGGGTCGTGCTACTGGATCTACGCCGTCATGCACGATTACGGCGGGCTGGACGCCCCTGCAGCCACCACCATCTTCGTTCTGTTCTTTCTGGCCAAGGGGCTGCACCTGGGAGTGTTCGCAGCCGTGGCGGGCCCGATCTTGCGAAAGGCTTGGGCCATCCCCGCTGTCGCAGCAATTTGGGTCGCATTCGAGGGAACCCACCAATATCTGGGTTTCACCTGGCTGCAATTGGGTAATGCCGCAGTCAGCCTCGCCGAGGTTGCGCCGTTGGCACCATTTACAGGCGTCTACGGTCCATCGTTCGTATTGGCGGCAATCAATGTGGGAGTGGTGCTGTTGATCATGCGGCGTCCGCGGTTGCACCTCGCTTGGCTGGCCGTGTTGCCGGGGTTGCTGCTGTTACCAGCGTTGCCGGAGAACGAGGTGGGCGACCGCTACGCGCGCTTAGTTCAACCAGCGGTACATCAGGATTCGGTCATCGATGGCTGGTCGCCCGCTGAAAGTCAGGCTCACTTGCGCCGCATGGCCGAACTATCGACGGGAGGGCCTGCCGATGCTCGGCTAGACTTGTTGATCTGGCCCGAGTACAGCGTCCCGGTCCAGTATTTCGATGTGCCGGGATGGCCTATCTATATGGCGACGATCGCGCGGGCCGTTGACGCGCCTTTTATTTTCAACGCCATCGCTTTCACGGAGATCGACGGAGAAAGGCGTCCACTCAACAGCGCACTCACGATTGACGCGACGGGCCATCTGGTCGGGCGCTATGCCAAGATTCACTTGGTGCCCTTCGGTGAATTCGTACCGTGGCCTTTTTCGACTTTTATCGACAAAGTAACCCTTCAGGCGGGTGATTTCGCCCCGGGTGACGAAGCGGTCGTCACCGAGGTCAATGGGCACAAGATCGGCACCTACATCTGCTATGAGAACGCCTTCGCAAGTGGGGTCCGGCAATTCACTGCGAATGGCGCCGAAGTGCTCGTCAACATCTCAAACGACGCCTGGTACGGCACGACGGCGGCGCGCTATCAACACCTTCTGCTCGCACGCATGCGCGCCATCGAAAACCAACGTTGGATTCTTCGTGCGACATCCGATGGTATTACGACCGCGATCAATCGAGCAGGCCAGATTACTCCGCCGCTTCCGTCGTTTGAAGCGGGAGCGGTCACAGCGGGGTTCTCCTATTCTGACGAACTGACCTGGTACGCCCGTTGGGGAGAATGGTTCTGGTGGGTTTGTGTGGTGCTAGCACTGTTGTCCTTGGGGCGGAATATGCCCATTAGCGGTCTCATTACTCCGTCGGTGGCCACCAGAGCGAGTACCCCCAGGGCGATCAGGACGAGCGCTGGCGACCCGAGCCAACCGTAGGTCCAACTGTGCGTCCACGCCGCAGCCAGCGGCACCACTCCTGCTAACCAGGCTCTACGCGTTCGCGCCATGATCAAGAGCAAACCGAAGAGGAGCACCTGCGCGGCGACTCCAGCGACGCCGAGTTCGGCGGCAAGACGAAAAGGCTCAGCGCCCACCAGACCTGCCGTGTTCGCCGTGGGAAACGCCGCATCGTGGGCAACAAGAAATGAGCCCAACCCATGCCCGATAACGGGCTGCTGCTCGAACAAGTACCACGCCGCAGCCGTCAACGACCCAGAATCGATCGTCGAGACAGCAGCCCGGCGAGAAGGGTCCATCTGCTCCATGACAGTCGCCACGATCATCACCGCCGCCACCAGCGCGAGACCGCCAATCGAAGAAACGATGCGCCTCGCATCACGACCGCGCTTCATCGTCAACGTCGCGATTTCGGCGATCAGGATGACGGTGAACTCGGCGACAAGCAGAATCAATCCCATCCGCGAACCGCTCGCCGCGGTAGCAGCAGCTAATGCCGTAGCCGCTGCCAGACCAAGCAGGAACCGATGACGCGTCTCTAGGGCCGTGACCAATGCGATCGGAAACAGAAGCTCGGCCAAGATTGCAAAATGTTCCACTTCCGCAAATGGACCAAACGAGTGAGACCCCGGGACCGAGCGCCACAGCACATAGTCTCGGGAAAACAACATCTGTACAATCGCGATGGCGCTAACAGCAAGGCCAAGCCAACAGGCTCCCAGTGGCCAATGGGAGCGAATCGTGGAATCTGCTTGCACGTTTACCGCGATGACAAAGAACGCCGCGTAGACAAGCCACAGCGACAGCCCGTGCTGCGTACTGTATGGAGTCACCGAGGTTCCCAATAGCAGCTGGATTCCGCCAACGACCGTAATCGCAGCGAACGGAAAATACAATGCAGTGGAAGCAAAGGAATACGGGTTTCGGAGCTTGCGAATCGCCCAAGCGGCAGCGAGTAGCGCGATTGCTAGTTGCAGCACAGCGACCGTAACGGCGTCTGCCGCGCCAAACAAGAGGACGGCAGCAGCGGACAAGACCAATAGGGCGTGACTCGACAACTGACGAAAACGATAGTGGAGCATCATAGGGCGACGGCTCCATCGCTGTCGGTTTTCGAGAGTTCGACATTGCGGAGCAACACGCCCCCCCTTCGGAGCACCCCGACTTCGGCGGCCTCATAGTAGAGTTCCAGCACAACAGCCCGAGTGCCGACCGGAGCGGTATAGGTCAGATCTCCGCTGTCCCAGAATCCCTCTGCGTTGTGCAGTCCCTCGAAAGCCCGCAATGTCTCGCCCGTGTAGGGGTCTTTCACAACCCAGCCGACACCGGTACGAGTCGGCATACCTTGCGTCGCGAACTCAAACTTGAGAGTGTATTCGCCGGGAACGGTCGGAATCACTTGGCTGAGCAACGTGAGACCGCTCTCTTGCGTGCCAGCCAGACGGAACTCCACGCCGCTGCGCCCCCTCGCTATCGGCAGGCGACTCCAGGCGACACCGCGATACTCCTGCGCCCGCCAATCGAACCCGAGACCAGAAGGGGCAGTGAGGAAGTAGGGATTCGTGAGAAACCGTTGTTCCTCTGGGCCTAGAGGAGCATGCGGCAGCAAGATGTTGTCGCAGAGCAAGTTCCAGGCATCCACCGCCTCTTCGACGAATCCGGCGTCGATCAAACGATTGATGAATTGAGCGGCTAGAGGAGTCTCAGTTCGCGTCAGCACTGCGGAGTACCTCGGCCAGGCCTGACGCATGGCGTCGAGTTGCCCCAGGTCGTATAGGTAGGCGAAGTAGCCGCGGTTGGTATCAGGCTGATCGGGAATGCCACGATCGAGTATGGTGGCCGGATCGGCGTTGGCTCGCCAACTCAGCGACGCAGCTAAAGGCAACTGAGTAGGATCCGCCTGAATCGCATCACGCAGCCAGAGCCAATACTCGTCCCAATCTCCTCGACGCAAGTAGTAGTTGGCCAAGCTCCAGCGCACGCCAAAGCCAGCGTCGACGACGGAACCGTCCAGGAGCGTGCGCTCCGCTTCGTGGAACTGACCTGCTCTCTCGAACTCAAGACCCAACGCGATCCGGGTAGCGCTGTCGGATGGCGCAAGATCCGCAGCCATCCGAAAACTTCTCTGGGCGGCACCCGCCGCCCCCTCGTTGGCCTGCTTCAAGCCAAGCCGGTACCAGCCAAGCGAATTGTTCGATGAGATGGCGGTCGCCCGCTCAAGCGAGGACAACGAGGGATTCCCGATCCAGGACTGGCTCAGTGTAGTGCGTATGGCACTCTGACATACGAAGACGACCGCCACGCCGACGAGCAGCGCGGTTGGCAGGACGGCCCACAATGGATAAGCCGTTGGTGGCGGCGGATTCGGCTTAGAACGAGGAGGCTCGACGGCATCCTGTGGACCCTTGGCTCCCTGTGTAAGTTCTTCTAGAGCGAGCGCAACCCAAGGCTCTTGCGATGCCTGCTCTTGGCCTGCTACACCAGGTGTAGTCGAGGGACGACCACTACTTCTAAGCCGTCGACGGCGCCGCGGACGATCAAACATTCGGGGGAAGATGCGGATGCGTCACGAGGAATGCTCAATGCAGTCCAACTCTCCAAGATTGTAACCCAGGGAAATCCTCCGAACTCAAGGGCTTAGCGGTTAGACAGCAGGCCTCTTACGCGAAGCCAATCCGCCAACCGCGCTGGCCAAGATCCCAGTACGGCATCGCTCCATGCCAAGCCAACGCCATGAGGGCCGCCCTCATATATGTGGAGCTCTGCCGGGACGCCCGCCCGGCGCAACGCGAGGTAGAAGAGGATGCTGTTTTCCGCAGGCACCGCCGTGTCTTCGTCGGTGTGCAACAGGAAAACAGGTGGAGTTCTGCTAGTTACCTGCAATTCAGTGGACAATCGCTCCACAAGTTGAGCATCGGGGTTCTCTCCAAGTAGGTTGCGTTTAGAGCCAGCGTGAACGAACTCGGTCGTAAACGAAATGACTGGATAGGCCAAAACGGCAAAATCGGGTCGCGAACTAATGCGATCTAGGGGGTCTTGCGCGGTAGGTGCGCCCTCGTCGAACAGCGTCGCAGCGCTCGAAGCGAGATGGCCTCCGGCGGAAAAACCCATGACGCCGATTCGACCCGTCTGAAAGCGATATTCGCCTGCCCGGCTGCGCACCCAACGGATGGCACGTAGAACATCGCCCAGTTCCACCGGGTGGTGATATTTCGGTCCCAGGCGATAGCGCAAGACGAACGCGGAAACACCGAGCGAGTTCCACCAACGGGCGATCTGCTCCCCTTCATGGTCAATGGCCAGGTGGCCGTAGCCGCCGCCGGGAAGCACCACCACCGCGGCACCGGTGGCCCGGTCCGAAGCGACGGCGTAAATATCGAGTGTCGGGATGTCTTCGGGTTGATCACCTTTCGCACCCGGAGCATCACCGGCCCACAGCCTAACCCGCTCCGGCGGCTCGCCCCCTCGCTGGGCAGCAATTGGCGATACAGACAGAAGGACGACAGTGAGCACAAGGAAACATCGCATGGCGCGGCGATTGTATCAAAGGCTCGCGCAGCAATGGCCTATCGCCCCTACAATGAGGTGGCTATGCGTTGGCTCATGGTTGCATTGCTGGCCGCGACTGCGTTCGCGCAGGAGAATCCGGTCGACCAAGCGATTGAAGCGCTCCAGCGCAACGATTTCGCGGCAGCCGCTCCCCTACTACAAGCAGCATCTGAGGCCGAGCCTGAAAATGCCTCGATTCAATTCAACCTGGGGTTTGCACTCTCGCAACTCGGACAAGACGATGCCGCCGTTGCCGCGTATCTGAAGGCTCTTGAGATCGAGCCCGACCTGCCGCAAGCGTTTCTCAATGTAGGCGTCTTGCTCGTGAGGGTGAATCGCGCCAGCGAGGCGGTGCCTTACCTGGCACGGGCCGTTAAACGGCGGGACGACGACCCCCAGATCCAGTACTTTTATGCCCATGCTTTGGCTGAGTCAGGAAAGCCGGAGGAGGCGATTCCAGTCTACGAGCGTGCGGGGGAGATGGACCCACCGGAGTCCTCCATCTGGGTTGAGCTCGGGCAAGCCCAAGCACGGCTGAATCGCGTCGATGACGCGATGGAAAGTTTTCGTAAGGCTGCGGCAATCGACCCGGAAATGCGCTCCTATCAGTTGCAGCTTGCCGAGCTGATCGAGCAGGATGGTGGCCACGAACGAGCGTTGGGCCTGTACCGCGCGTATCTGGCGGACGACCCCACATACGTCGCCGTGCGGGAACGAATCGGAATGCTACTGCTTGAGATGGAGCGATACGAGGAAGCTGCCGAAGTGCTGGAGCAGGTCGTATCCCAGAGTCCGACGGACGCGGTACGCATGGCGCTCGCCCACGCCTACGATTCCGCGAATAACGCAGACGCAGCAAGGGCGAAGTGGGGTGAGGCTGTAGAGGCGAATCCTAGCGAACCTGCGCTAAGACTGCGCTATGCCGCGAGTCTGATCATGGCCTTAGAGTACGAAGCGGCGGGTGAACAGTACTTGACCGCTGTGAAGTTGGATGATCAGAATCCGACGGCTTGGGCAGGTCTTGCGTTCGCCCTCCACCAGGTCAAGAACTACGAGGCCTGCCTGCAGGCGCTGGCCAATTCAGACGCGCTTGAGCCACTCAACCCAGCGAGCGTATACTTGCGCGCCTTAGCCCAAGACCGTCTGCGCCTCTACCTGGACGCGAAGTCGAGCTACGAGGCGTTTCTGGGCGCCGGCGCCGGGATGGAAGATGAAGAGTGGAAGTCGCGACAGCGGTTACGCATCATAGAATCGGTGTTGTCACAACAATGAATGCGATATTCAGTTCGGCGCTTGTGCTCTTCCTGATTGTCGGGTCGGCGGTCGGCGCTCAACCAGCCACGTGGGATGCGGTTCAAGCGGAACCGGCTCCCGAAAAGAAGTCTCGACTGGCGCTTGAACTAGCACTGGCGAGCGTAGACGGCGTAGTCGCTGCTTATCACGAGGGGCTACCTGAGCAGGCAGCTGCGATGTCGGCAAGAATCGTCGAAGCCGCTGAACTCTCGCTCACCTGTCTCGAAAAACCTGGCGCCAAGCCAAAGCACTTTAAGAAGGCCGAGATTTCAACTCGCAAACTCGCTCGTAACTTGAAGAGTGCTCAACGGCAACTCCACTTCGCCGAGCGACAGCAGCTTGAGCCAGTTATCAAGCGGATAGAAGAGATCAACAACCAATTGCTGACCGGTGCGATGCGAGGGAGGTAGACGGATGAAGAGCTTCTCGTTGTTTGTCGTATTGATCGCAGTACTTGTCGTCGCTCCGATTCGGGCTCAGGAGTTTTCGCTGGGCGGGGACTTCTTGACCGAATTCGAAGCCGATCTCATCCGGCAGGCACAAGATCCCCGAAAACGTATCCCGCAGTATCTTGAGTTCGCGAGATTGCGGCTCGCGCTCATCAACCAACTTTTGGCGAAAGAAGAGCCTGGGAGAGCCGCCAAGGTCCATGACAACTTGGACGAGCTCGGTCGCATGATCGAAGCCATCGACATGGTCATGGATGACGCGCTGCTGAAAGACGCTGACCTCGAGGAGACTATTCCCGCACTACTAGCCGTCGAGCGTGAACTTCTAGACCGACTTGAGGAGATACAGGAAGACGATGCGGACGACCTTTGGCGGTATGAGTTCGTGTTAGAAGATGCCATCGATATTTTGACCGACTCGATTGAAATCACATCCGATGACCCGACCGCACGAAAGGTCGAACTCGTTGAAGCCGAGGCCGCCGAAAAGGTGGCTCAAGACAAGACGATGACCGAGTCGAGGCGAAAAGAGATTCAGGAGGTTAATGAGGGCCAAAAGGAAGAAGAGCGCAAGCGTCCCAGCCTCCTAAAGAAAGGAGAAACCGTAGAAAATCAGGAAAAGGGGAGAGTCTTCTAGTTGACAAAATGGCGCTGGAGCCTTGGAGTCGGCGCGACCGCGTTGTTGGTCTTGGCGGTATACGCACCGGAAATCCTGGCCGAAGCGCCGGCTGTCGGGGCTGCGATCTACGCCGGACTGAGTTCGATCTGTCACCAAGATCCGAGTCGCGGGTTCTTCGTTGCCGGTCTGCCTACTGCGCTGTGCGCTCGGTGTTTGGGTGTATGTTCGGGTGCCGCTCTCGCTTTCTTGTCGCCGCTTCGATTCTCAAGAAAGCAGTTGATCGGGTTGCTCACCTTAGCGGTAGCCGCTTGGCTGGTGGAAGCCCTAGCAGCTGGTTGGCCGGGCGAACTGCGCTTCCTCGCTGGCACGCCGCTCGGAATCGCACTGGCGGCGCCCCTTGCCGAAGCGTCCCGGCGAACCGTCTTGTGCTAGATTGGGCTGAAGACAGTTCGTGTTCGACCTACCTGCGGAGAGGTGGCTGAGAGGTCGAAAGCAGCGGTTTGCTAAACCGTCGTAGGGGCATTAACCTCTACCGAGGGTTCGAATCCCTCCCTCTCCGCCAGTTCAACAGCTTAGGGGCAGACGCTGGTCGCCCCGGTTGTTCGCCCAAAGCCAGTTTGCAAACAATCCGCAAACCAACATCGGCTGAAACATGCTTTCCGGCACTGAGTTAGCGCCTCTCACTGAATGGTCGGGGAAGCTTCGCTGGCTCTGGCTGCGCGATTCGCACGACCGTAGCCAACAGATCGGCGCCTGGGTGAACTCTGATTCCCTCACCGCTTCCTATCGCGCAATTGCCCACCTGATGGTTCTACTCTAGATCGACGACGAGTAGTTTTTCGACGGCCTCTCGCCCGGTCATGCCGACCTCGATGCCCGCTTCTTTGGCCGGATCGGTGAGGTCGACGATCGTCGCGTCGAGCAGGTCCTCGGGCTCGACAAGTGGATGCTCCGGCGTTCCGCGTGCGATGGCGATTGCCTGGCCAAACTTGCCCGGGATCTCCATATCATAGACTCCGCAACCGACGATGCCGGCTTTGGTGAATATCGAGCAGTACTGGCCTTTGTGCCATCGATTACTCACCCCGATGGCCACGCCGTTCTCGAATTGCATCGGCCGATTGACGATCCTCGGTAACGCGTCGCTCATGATCCCTCCGTGGATTGATATCGAGGGAGATGGTAGCAGCGGAGCGCGCCGTCTCGCTGCGATTTCCGTGCCAGGAAGCCATGAAAAATCCAACTTGCCCTAGAAACTAGCGTGGCAAACAAGGGACTTAGTTGGGCGGAAAGAGGTCGAAAGGCGATGAATCCACGGCTTCCAGACTCAGCCTTCGGTAAAGAGCGGAGGTTCGACGAGTTCGATGCCGACAAGGTAGCCCGAGGCGGAGGGGTGGCAGTAGCGCGTGACGCCGTAGTACTCCATGTCGCCCGCCTAGCGCTCTCGCCGATCAGACGCCGGAAGAGTTCGCGCGCCGGCAAGCTCGCGCCGCTCCAGGAAGCCCTGAAGGCGGCCCCTGCGGGGCCCGTCCTCGAGCCATCGCGAGCTTGCCGTGGAGAGCCTGATACAAGCGCCCAGGATCTTCCCGCTGCAACCATTTTCGAGAGCAGCGATCAGGAGCCCGGTTAGGTCTACCGAGGCCGCTATTTTCCCTGCCGAGAACCGCTTCGACCCGACAATCCTCACCCTCGTAATGGCTTTGTTTTCCGGGGCGAGTCACCAACCGAGGTCTTCCAGTTACCCTTGGTCGATAATTTCGAGGGCACGTCAGGACGTCTAGAACGTGCGGCTGATCGTGAAACGGAACGTGCTCTTGTCCTCGATAAACGGCAGCGGTAACGCGAACGGAGTAACCGATTGAATGAAACTCCTCTGGTTCGGGAAGAGCGATCGATCCGCCGCGATCGGCGGCTGTAAGAACTCTCTCACGCGCAAGGGGTTGTAAGCCCAGTAGAAGCGGAACGGTGCCTGCAGTATCGGAAGCATGACCTGCAGTTCGAGACCGGTCGACATGCGCAGCTTCTCCGTCTCGGGCATGATCAAGATCTTTTCTTTGAAACCCGCCTGAGGGAAAGTGCCATTCAACTCGTCGACCCGTCCCGGATTCAAACGAACTTGATCTTTGAAAAGGATCTTGTTGAATCCTACGTCCATGAATGGGGCCAAAGTCACGGGCCCGAAGATCTTGATACGGTACTCCAAGTTGTAAACCAGTCGAGTATCTCCACCCGGCTGTACCAGGCGATAAATCGGCACGTTCGTCGTCACTGCCTGCTGCGTCTCAATCCCGTTGATGATCTGAGACTGCATTCGCGGCGTGCCATTGTCGTTGACCTGCGGGACGGTCGCGACATCAGGGATCCAGCCCATCGGGGTAACGGAGAATATCCGGAACCCGCGGATATCATTTTCACCACCCATGTACGAGCGTCGGAATGGCGGCGGAACGCTGTCGCCAATTCCCGTCAACATCGAGCCTAGAAGGCGCATGGCAATCACGTTGCCGCGGCTGGTGTGAGGTCTGTAGTACTTTAACTCGACTGTCGGCTGAATGAACTTCGTGTTTCCACCCAAGCCAGCAAGGGCGACGCTAGCATACAGACTCTTACCGCGCGTCGGCATGATCGGATGATCCACGGTGTTGTGAAAGAAGTTCGGCGTGATCTCCGAGACCGTAATGCCTTCGAGGGAGTTCGGGCCGGACACTCCCTGGAAGTTGAGATAGGTAAATAGGTTATCGGCGGCGGGGCTGAATGTCTGGATGTCGGATCGCTGGAAACTGTACGTCAGGCCAAGCCGCGAGAAGCTCCGCTTCATCGGATAACTCAGGAAAGTTGTGAAGCCGGTGCTGTTCTGTCGGTAGTCCAGGATGTTTGCCTGTCCGAACGCGTTCGTCAGATCCCGCCCAGTGAAGATCGAGGCCTCACGTGCGGAGTTGAAACTGAAGCGGCGAGAGAAGACAGTAAAACCAGCCTGGATGGGACGATCAAACAGGTACGGCTCGGTGAAGCCAATACTGATGATCCGTTCGCGACTGCCCAGCTGGGTGTTGAACGACAGCGTTTCACCCAAGCCAAGAAAGTTGTTCGTGGCGTAACCGAAACCAATAAACGCACCCGCAAAGCCCGAAACTCCACCGTTCAGGCTAACCGTGTTCCTACCGCGTTCCTTCACGTCTAGAGTCAAGTCGACAAGACCGTTTCGCGTGTCGCGAGAGATACTTGTCGCCTCTTCCTCTTCTAGCGGATCAAAGTAGCCCAGCTGATTGAGACGCAGAATGGAAAGGTCCCACAGACGTGTATTGAACATGTCGCCTTCATCCAACAGCAGTTCGCGACGAATCACCTTGTCTCTAGTCGTGTTGTTGCCAGAGAAGTTAATGCGCCGTACGAAAAACTGTCTACCTTCGTCGACAGTCAAGTTCAGGTCGATCAGCGGCTCGGCTTCAGCATCACGAAACTCAAAGGTCGGCTCGGCCACGAAGTCGATGTACCCGAATTCACCGTACAGCTTCTTGAGGTTTTCAAGCCCTTCGCGCAAACTCTCCACGTTGAAGATCGCGCCCTCGTTCATTTTGAAAACAGGTGCCAGAATATCATCCGGGCTGCGGAACAGTTCCACATCCGTGAAGCTGAGGCGACCGCGACGGTATTGACGGCCTTCCTCGACGAAGACCTTCACATCGGCTTTCTTCGCCTTCTTCTTGTAAACGAACGGTATCGGAAACATCTTCCGCCCCGTCTGATCTCGAATTGATAGCTCGTGGGTCGGAACCGAGGCGCGGAAGAAGCCATGGATCTGATACTCATTGCGCATCAGCTCTTTGTCGGCCTCAAGTTTCTGGATGTCGAATGTCTTCGAGAACAAGTTCTCCAAGAAAACACTCTTGGGGATGCCCATAGGGTTGAGCGCCTTCTGCGCGCTCTTCAACTGTTTGTCCGTGAGCGAAGTATTGCCCTCAATCTCCATCTTCCCCATCTTGACCTTGGGGCCTTCTTCAATCAGAAAGACAATCTCAACTGACGAGGGCGGGATCTGACGAACCTGCGGCTCGATGACGGCGTACTGCCGGCCCCGCTCGCCTAATAGTTGGCGGAGGACAACCAGAGCCCGCTGGACAGTGGTCGGACTGTAGCGACTCTCTACCGACAAACCCACGCTACGCTCGGCGAAGCGCTCCAAAATGTCGGAAACGGTCGCTGACTTATTACCTTCGTAACGAATTGTACGGACGATTCTGCGTTCCGTGACCACGAATCGAATGATCTTGCCCACTTCGCCGTCTTCGACCTCGAGGCGAAGATCGTCGAAGTACCCTGTGTTCCACAACACCATGAAGTCGCGCCGCAGTGCGTCAGCATCGTACGAGTCGCCTTTTTTCGTGAAGATCCGCGCGGTCAGATTGTCCCGGGGGATCCGGCGGGCACCTCGAAACTCAACTTCCTCGATGAAATCTCCGCTCTGAGTCGGAGCGTCAGGCGCCTCGATCACATCAAACGGGGACGCGGGCCTAGTCGGTTCTACCTGGGGAACATCTTCGAAAGGCGACGCCGGTTGTGCCTGGGCAGCCTGGGCCAGGATGTAGACGGGCTTGCCGTCTTCACCACGAGCGACACGCTCGGTCAGGTCAATCTCTTGGGCACCCAAGATGACTGCAAAAAGCAGACACCAAGTCGTGACCATCGCGCCGCGGGTAGCGGTGTTTGCCAACTTCAACTGCGCATCCTCTATTTGATCTTGCGGCGGGTCGCCTGATGAAGGCCGTTCACAAAGCGGGTCTCGGGGATACTACGCACCGTCCCTCGAGGCGGTTTCACGACGTTCATCAACCTCCGGGCTACCGGAGAATCTCGGGCGTAGGAACATACGCTCTTATTCTATCGAATGATCCGCCTGGTATGCGAAGGCTGCCGACAGAAGAATGTCATTTCTTAAACGAAAGACGGAACTCACCGTAGCGACCGTCGTAGCTCAGACTGATATGCTTCCGCTTGTTCTTCGGGTCGATCTGGAAATACAGATAGCCGTTCACGTCCTTGTCGCCAGCGTCTAGCGGCAATTCCAGGCGTTGCAACCGACCGTGCAAGCTCTCATCGAGCTCCGTATCCGCCGCCGGAACCCTCATCCCTCGTTCGGATGGCCTGGATGCTCCAGTTGGCAATGAACCTCCTACTCCAGGCGGGGTACCACCAATTTGCCGGGGGGGACCGCCCTCTGGATTACGTCCCACGGGAATACTCTCGCGGGGGTTCGCACGATAGTGGCCAGGAGCGCCGACGGTGCCCGGCCGCACCAATAGCGAGCCGCCGCCAGCAATACGATCTGGCGATTGCGCTGCGGACGTATCGTTGCCACTGAACGAGCGCAGCGTGAAAGAGTCGCGGTCGAGTTCAACAGTAGTGCCATAGAGTGCCCGCAGTCGCACTTCAACAAGGGTGAAATCGCCGTCCAGCCGGTCGCCCAGCAGTCGCTCGATCTCACCCACATCTTGCACCAGACGAAAATCAAAATCGACATCCTGCAGCTCGACCGTCTGCCAGCGAGGTTTATCGGCGGCAGTCGCTACACAAGCTAGCGCCAGCACAAGAGTCATTCGGTGGATCAGCATCGTGGTTCCAGCCCACACAGATTATGCCACATGGTTCCCGAAAACTAGCTGAGCTAACCTGGTGCGAAAGGACCACCTAGTGCGGCTGCTGAAGAACCCCCGAATACTCGCTGGAGCAGCGCTCGACATTATCGGGCTAGCGCTCGTCGTCTGGGCGCTCCCTGACGGTGGCGTCCCACTTGCCGCCGGAGTTGTCTGTCTACTGGCAGGGGCAGGCCTCATCACCCGCGGCTCAAGCAGGGATGACGCCGAGCCTTCAAGCTCCCCATCGAAGCCAGCGTCCACCTGGAATCTAGATCCCGCCCTGCGGCAGGCGATGCCGCGCAAGACACAGCTTAAAGTTCTCGGCAAGATGATCGCCGCGATCTGGCTCTGCACGTTGGCTGCCTTGGTGTGGTTCGCCGCAAGTCACACCGTCGGCCTCAATCCACCCGTCCCGTCGCAGTCCCTCATCGAAGCCGAAGGAATCTCGATCGCTGCGGAGATCCATGACCGAATCGAGAGAACCAACGCCAGCGGAGAGAATCGCTACTACCTGTACTACCGCTACGAGTACCCCGAAGGCTCCGAGATACGGTCGTCGATTTCGGTGACGCGAACCTTATTTGAGCGCTACCAGCTCGATGACGTCGTGCAGCTGAAGCTCTTGCAAAGCGAACCACCCGCCGTCCTCGTTCCTGCCTTCACGCGTGACCCATTCGCCCTCCGCGGGATCATCCTCGGCGGAGTAATCGCAGCGTTGCTCTTGGTCTATCTCGACAGTCAGCGGAGACGGCACAACCGGCTCGTGCGAACTGGACTGCCCGTGTCAGCCATCGTGGCCAATCTCAACCGACGCGGTGCCACGCGCTCCTACCAGGCAGAGTATTGTGTCGGAAGTACCGACTACTCGATTCGAGCCTCGGAGCAGAACCCCAGCCGCCGCGCGGGGAATCGAGTCACCGTGCTTCACGACCCCGAGCAGCCGTCAGACGCCATCGTCTACGCCGCCGCTATCTACAGGGCCATCTAGCCAACTAAGCTGAGAAATTCTTCTCGGGTCTTGGGATTGTCTCGGAAGTCACCCATCATCGAACTCGTAATCGTGGACGAGTGCTGCTTCTCGATGCCGCGCATCATCATGCACAGGTGCCTCGCCTCGCACACCACGCCGACACCAATCGGATCGACTGCATTCTGAATCGTCGCGGCTACTTGATAAGTGAGGCGCTCTTGTATCTGGAGCCGACGCGCGAACATGTCAGCCACACGGGCCACCTTGCTCAGGCCAATCACCTTATTACGAGGGATATAGGCGATGTGCATCTTGCCAAAGAACGGTAGCAGGTGGTGCTCACACAATGAAAAAATCTCGATGTCCTTGACGATCACCATTTCGTCATAAACAACATCAAACAAGGCATCGTTGAGCAGCTCGTCGACATCCATCTGATAGCCCGACGTTAGATCGCGCCAGGCGGCCGCAACACGACGGGGCGTACTGACCAGACCATCCCGCTCCGGGTCCTCGCCAATCAGGCCCAGCATCTCGCGAGTGAGTCGTTCGATTCGCGAGTCGTCAAAACTGGCATCCACGACCGCAGTCGGGGAGAAATTATCGGACGCATCGTGGCAAGACATGTCAGGAACCCATCCTTAACTCAAAGCTATTGCGGCCCGTCTCTTGTAGCCGTATGCGGCTGAGGCGGAGCTGGCCGTCGGGGAAGTGCTCTGTCCAGGCTTCGCCGAGCCACTGGCCAATCACTTGAGCCAGATTCTCGGTGGTCGGCGTCAGATCTGCGAATTCCGGGACAGCAGCATTCATATCCTTGCGGTCGATACGCGGCATCACCGCATCGCGAACTACCCTGTCGATAGCATCGCGCTTCACGACCATACCCGACGCCGTCGCCGGGTCACCCGCTACCGTGACGTGCAAGTCGTAGTTGTGCCCGTGCCCGTAAGGGTTGTTGCACTTGCCGAACAATCGCTGATTCTCCTCTTCCGATAAGGAGTCCACATGCAGCCGGTGAGCCGGTGGAGACGCACTGAAGGGATACACTCTGGTGAGCTCAACCACGGTAATTATGACCTAGGCGGCGTCAGCGACGGCGGGACCGGCATAGTCCACGTAGAGATCGTCGGTCTCATACAGTCGGATCGAATAAAGTCGCCGCGAGTCCCCATCAATCCGCGGTGCCAACCGACCCCAAATCTCTGTCGCCATGTTCTCGACAGTCGGGACCACCCGGTCAAAAGGCGGTACCTCGTGATTCAGGTGTCTGTGGTCCCACGGCTCCACCACCTCGCGCTCGATCAGATCCTTGAGGTCTTTTAGGTCCATGATCATGCCGTGAAGCGGGTCCACCTCGCCTGCAACCGTCACCTCAAGCGCGTAGTTGTGACCATGGGTCTGGCTCTCGATGCCAAACACCTCGGTGTTCTTCTCATCGGACCAATCGGGATTGGCCAGCCGGTGCGATGCAGAGAATTCTGCCCTGCGAGTGATCAGTACCATTTGCGGCGAGACGCCCTAAGGGGCTAGATTGAGGACGAAGCCTAATTATGGCACTATCCTCTAAAACGACAGTTTCACTCGGCCTAACTCTTTTGATTGCAGGGATTTTGATGTGGCGAGTCGCTCCCCACCTCCAGATCTACAATGCGGAGATCGGCGAACAGGCACCAATGTTTGAGCTAACTGCCGACGATGGGTCCGGGGCAAGCCTTGGAGACTATCGAGGCAAGTACGTCCTGCTGAACTTCTGGGCGACGTGGTGCCCGCCCTGCATCCAAGAGTTACCGTCCCTCAACACGCTCCACCGCGAGTTGGAGCCAGATGGTCTCATCGTGCTGGGTATCAGTGTCGACGAGAATAAGGCCGCTTATGAGGAGTTTCTCGAGCGCTGGGACGTCAGCTTTCCCACCGTCCGTGACCCGGAAATGGCTGTCGCTAGCCGATTCGGGACCAACATGTATCCAGAAACCTACCTGATCGACCCCGAAGGCTACGTGCTTCGCAAATACGAGGGCGCGGAGAACTGGATGCGCCCCGAGATCCTCAACTACTTGCGATCCCTGCTCTAGCCACCTGCTCTCTCCATCAATTCCAAGAAGGCCCGAGCCGCATGCGAAAGCTGCCGCTGCGCCGGATAAACCAAACGGATCTTCCGCTCCATGTGGATCTCTTCGACCGGAATCATCCGCAGCGCCCGCGACGCGATCTCATTCTCCACACACATCAGCGGCAAGAACGCCACGCCGAGATTCTGCTGCACCAACAGCCGGATCGTATCGATGTTCGGCATTTCGATCTCGATATTGAGCGGCACATGATGCTGCTGGAAGGTCTCCACTACCGATCGCCGATAGGGAGAGACGACGTTGTGCGCGATGAAAACTTCTTCGCCCAACTCGTGAATACTCAACTTCTTGCGACGAGCAAAACGATGCTCGGGCGAGACGATGAAGACTAGCGAGTCGGTATAGATGTCGACCGCCTTGAGCCTCTCGTCCCCGGGACCGTAGCTGATCGCGCCCATCTCAAGCGACCCGCGCAGCAGTTCATCCGGGATCTGACTCGAAAGACTGCGTCGCAATTCCACGTTCATCTGCGGATGATCCCGCCGAAACGCAGTCACATGCTTGAGCAGGTACAGCGCTGCGGATTCGTTGGCTCCCACGACTAGCTTGCCCGCCTTCAGGTCGCGCAGTTCGTCGAGCCCCACGCGCAATTCGCTCTCGAGCCCGTCAAACCGGCCAGAGTACTCCAGCACCAGTCGACCCGCATCAGTGAGCATCAGCTGCTTCGACGAGCGATCAATCAGCTTGAAGCCTAGGTCCGACTCAAAGCGCTTCAACGCCAGCGACACCGCCGGCTGCGTGCGAAATAGTTTCTGACCCGCCCGCGAAAAGCTGCCTTCGCGGGCAATCGTGCGGAATGTTTTGAGAAGCGCGAGGTCCATACCGGTAGATCTATTATCTCTACTTATCGAATCCCTAACAACAATAAATTTGCATTATGGAGTTCAGCTTGCTCTACTGAGCGCAAAGAGCTTATGTCCGACCTCGTTTACATCTTCGACACCACCTTGCGAGACGGCGAGCAGTCCCCTGGATGCTCGATGAACACCGAGGAGAAACTCCTCGTGGCTCGCAAGCTAGCCGATCTCGGTGTAGACATCATGGAAGCTGGCTTCCCCATCGCATCCGAAGGTGACTTCGAAGCGGTGCAGAAGGTGGGCTCGGCTTTCCCCGACATGCGCGTCGCCGCCCTCGCTCGGACCGTGCCCAAGGACATCGAACGGGCCGCTAAGTCACTCGAAGGTGTCAAGAATCCTCGTATCCACTGCTTCATCGCCACCAGCGAGATTCATCTGAAATACAAGCTCAAAAAGACGCAGGAGGAGGTCCTCGAACAGGCGGTACGCAGCGTCGAGTTGGCCAAACAGTACGCCGACGATGTCGAGTGGTCCGCGGAAGACGGATCCCGCACCGAGATCGATTACCTCTGCCGGATCTCCAAAGCCTGTGTTGACGCTGGCGCAACGACAATCAACATTCCCGACACCGTGGGCTACTGCACCCCCGAGCATTACGCCGAGATCATCGCTACCGTCGTCGAAGCGGTGGGCGATCGCGCCATCGTCAGCGTCCACACCCACGATGACCTGGGACTCGCAACCGCCAACGCCATCGCAGCCCTGAGCGCAGGTGCACGACAGATCGAGTGCGCCATGAATGGCATCGGCGAGCGAGCGGGCAACTGCGCGCTCGAAGAAGTTGCCGTGTTGATGAACGTCCGCAACGACCGCATTCCGTTCCACACCAACATCCGTACTGAAGGCCTCTTCGACGCAAGCCAGACGCTCGCCTCAGTCATCACGTTCGCGCCGCAACCCAACAAGGCTATCGTCGGTCGCAACGCTTTCGCACACGAGGCAGGCATCCACCAGGACGGATACCTCAAGCACCACTCGACCTACGAAATCATGGAGCCCTCCTCGGTCGGCGTATCGGCTACCAACCTGGTACTGGGCAAGCACTCCGGGCGCCACGCCCTGCGCCAACGCGTCGTCGACTTAGGCTTTGGCGATCTCGACAAAGAGAACATGACGAAGTTCTACGAAGCTTTCACCGCCATGGCCGACACGCGAAAAGGTGTACTGGACGAAGACATTGCCAAGCTCTTACACGAGCTGGGCTATACCAAGGTCGGCGAACCGGCAGGCGTCTAGCCGAACTCCTCTGCCCGCCGCAAGTTGCTACGCTAATCGGCGATTCTGCTGCGATCAGGAGACCGCCATGCACCGCCTGTTTCTTTGCTTCCTCGCCGTCTGTATTGCCGCACCCACCTGGGCTCAAGACGACAAGATCCGTCTCTGGCTAAGGGGCGATGACTTCGGCTACACCCACGCCTCGAACGTCGCCATGGAGAAGGCCTTCAACGAAGGCATCATGACCTCAGCCAGTCTGCTCATCCCGGGTCCGTGGGCCAGCGAGTCCGCAGCGATGGCCGTCGCCAATCCCGACTGGAGCGTCGGCATCCACCTCACCATCACCAGTGAATGGAATGTCCTCCGGTGGCGTCCGGTTTCGCCAATTAGCGAAGTGCCGTCGCTCGTCGCGCCAGATGGTTATCTCTGGGGCAATGGCTACCGCCCCGGTCCCGCCGATACCGATCTAACGAGCCTTCGCGCGACTCACCTGCCCGACCCAGATGAAGTTGAACGAGAATTCCGCGCCCAGATCGAGCGAGCGAAAGCCCTCGGCCTCAACATCGAGTACCTCGATTGCCACATGGGTATGGCCTGCCGCGAAGAGCTACTGCCCATCACACAAAAGCTCGCAGCCGAGAACTGCATCCCGATAGCAGGCAGCCAGACGTTCCCTGAGTTGGGACGCATCCGCCTCGACTGGAATGAGCGCACGCCTGCGGAAGGCCAACGCCTGCTCGCGGCGGAGCTGCGCAAGCTTACGCCCGGACTCTGGATGTACGTCGCTCACCCAGCAGCCGATTCTCCAGAACTACGCGCCGTCGACACCGTCCGCGCTGAGCGTTGGGCGCGTCAGCGCAGCTCGGTAATGGCGCTCTGGACCGATCCCAATATTCGAAACCTCATCGACGAACTCGGCATCGAACTCGTCGGACCGCGCGATGTTTTCGACTACCAGGCGTGCGAACCGAAGTAGCACCCTTTGAGTGGAGCGAAAATAGTCGTCGGGCAGAGCAAACGTTGCGACCGGGGCGGCGTCTAAGCTGTTGAACCGGTAAAACTGCCACGTGGAGTTGGCCAAAACGGAATCGATCGGGCTCAGCGCGAAGCCTGAGTCAGCCGCCCGCAGTGAAACTGCACTGATCGAGGCGGCCCAGAAGAAGGACCCCGCCGCCTTCGAGGAGTTGGTGCGCCTCTACGAGCGCTCGGTCCTGCGTTTAGCGACGAATATCCTACGGTCCCCCGAGGATGCGCACGATGCCTATCAAGAAGCGTTCTTGAAGGCCTTTAGGAAGCTCGACACGTTTCGGTTTCAGTGCAGCTTCCACACTTGGATTTATCGTATAACGACAAATGTTTGTCTCGACCAGCTACGGCGTAAGAGTGTTCGCAAGGAGATCGGAGTCGATGACCGCGACGATCTCAAGGGGAATAATCCACTCCAGAACGCGACAGAAGTCCGCATCGAGGGCAACCCAGACCGAGCCCTTCGTGGCCAAGAACTTTCCGCCCGCATCGAGGCAGCGCTGGCGGACCTCTCCCCCAACGAGCGGCTGGTTTTTGAACTCAGACACTACGACGGCATGCGGCTGCGTGCCATCGGCGAATCTGTCGGCATCAGCGAAGAGGCGGCCAAGAACAGCCTCTTTCGCGCGACACGAAAACTTCGAGCAGCATTGCAGGATGCGAGGTCCTAGATGACCGATGACATAAGAAACAGAACCAGTCTTTATCTCTACGGCGAACTATCGGCCCAAGACGAGACCCAATTCGAAGAAGAGCTAGCGACCTCATCCAAGCTACGGGCAGCCGTAGAAGAAGAGCGTCGTCTGATCGAGACGTTGCAAGCGCGAACTTCGATCGAGTTCAGCGCCATGGAAGTTAACGCGTTTCGTGCCGACCTGATGCAGACGATTCGCCAAGAGGCTGCTGCAGCCGAGAAACGTTCCTGGGTTTCGCGTCTGTCGAATTTCTTCGACCTGCGCGTACCGAGCTTCGCCTGGCAAGCATGTCTCACCGTTGTACTCATCACTGTTGGTTTCTGGGGCGGTCGAACAACCCAATTGCTGCGCACTGCCCCCGACACGCCCATCGTCGCCGAGCAGCGAATCCCCTTCGGTGACTCCCCACTCGACCCCTATGAAGACATTCCAGACGTACGATCGATCACCACTGGGCCCGGCGGCTCTGGCATCGAAATCGTCGTTGAAGAACGCCGAACGATTCGCGGCAATCCAAACGATCCGCAAATACAGGCACTTCTGATAGCGATGTCTCGGAGTTCAAACGCAGGGATGAGACTCGATACGATCGATCTGCTCCGGCAGCGCACCGACGACGCGAAGGTACGACGCGCATTGCTCGAAGCAATGCTCCAAGACGAAAACGATGGCATCCGCCTCGCGGCACTCGACTCTCTAGCTCCCTACAAAGACGAAGTCGAAGTTCGCCAAGCACTGATGACGTCACTACGTCGCGACTCCAACCCAGGTATGCGAGTCAGCGCGATCGAACTACTGACCACCAACCCAAATCGCGAACTAGTCGAAGTCCTGCAAGACGTCGTGCGCTACGACTCCAACAACTACGTACGCCTACGGTCCGAGCAAACGTTAGAAGCGCTCAATGCGTCGATTGGAATGTACTGAGTCGCGACGCACCATGATCAAACCAAGACAAAACATCCCGGCCGCAGCGTGCTTCTTGGCCATCATGACGATGCCGCTAGCAGCTCAGACTGCAGGACCCATCACGCGGCAAGGCTCGTACTTTGTCCAGACTCACGAAGGCAGCGTGCCTGGCCAGGAGCGGCTGCGCGTCAGCGCGATCGGCGATATCTCGATCCGTGGAACGGACGGCGACAGCGTCTTCTATCGAGTCGTCCTACGAATTAAAGCGAGGAGCGAGCAAGAAGCGCGGCAGTACTTCGAACAGGCTAGCCCCAGCGCATCGAGCACCGACGGCACAGCGACCCTCGCTATCGGCGAGGTCGGTTGTACCCGCTGCGGATTTGGCGCGGAGGTCGAAATCACTGTCCCGCGTGCCACCGCCGATGCCATGGTCTCCACCCGAGGCGGCAAGCTCGACATTCAAGGCATTCGAGGCCGCGTCAACGCAGACACCGCTGGCGGAACGATCACGCTGGATGACATCGGCGGAGACGTCATAGCAACGACTGGCGGCGGGAACATTAACCTCGGCTCAATCGGTCGAGGCGTGCGCTGCGAGACCGCGGGCGGTTCGATCTGGCTAGCGTCGTCGGGCGGCGATGCTGTTCTCAACTCTTCTGGTGGCGGTATCCATGTCGGTCGCGTAGAAGGCTACCTCCGCGCAGAAACCGTCGGTGGCAGCATCAAGGCGGAGTGGGTCGGCGGAAAGGTCTCTGTTGGGACCTCTGGTGGATCGATTCAGATCGGCGAAGCGGGTGGTGACGTGAGTGCCGATACGGCAGGCGGTTCGATCCAGGTGGCCAACGCGCCGATGGGCGTCCACGCAGAGACGGCAGCAGGTGATATCAGACTCCACGGCATCTCTGGCAAGGTCTACGCCGCCAGCGCCTCAGGCAGCGTGCGTGCCTACTTTCTCTCGGGCCACCAGCTCATGGACTCCATGATTGAAGCCAACGCTGGCTCGATCATCTTATTTCTACCGGTCGATATGCGCGTCACCATTGAGGCGATGGTCGACTTCGCCAGAAACCTCCGGCGCATCGAAAGTGACTTCCCCGACATCCAAGTCACCCGCAGCGACGGGTTTGGCGGCGTACAAGCCGTCGGCCAATTGAATGGCGGCGGTCCTGTACTGCGTGTGCGTAACACGACGGGTCGGATCATCATCCGACGTAGGGAGTAGCATTCCGATGAACCTGCCCAATTCAGTCGCTCAAGCAACAATCTGTCTCGCGCTAGTAATTCCCCCGATGTCGGCGCAAATTGTAGTGCCGAACCTGCCTCAAATCGCCGCCAATCAGCAGAGCTGGCTCGGGATTGGCATCGTAGACATCGCGCCCAGCAAGGCAGAAGAACTCGGTCTCGACGCCGCCTATGGGGTCGAAGTCGCCCAAGTCGCAACAGACGGACCCGCTCAACAAGCTGGCATCGAACGCGGTGACATCATCACGCTATTTCGGAATGAGAGAGTGCAGGGAGCCGAGCACCTAGCGCGCCTCGTCCGAGAAACTCCGCTTGAGCGGACGGTGACACTCGAGTTGTGGCGAGACGGCGAGCGGCAAGAGGTTGAGGTTGTCATCCAACAACGCGGCGGTCCCACATTAGCCGAGCACTTCCGTCGCTTGCGACCGCTAGTCCGCGGTTTCGGGTTCGACATATCGCGCCCGGTCGCTGTCGTCCACAATCGTTCTCTCGGCGTCGAGATGGAGTCGCTCAAAGGTCAGTTCGCTGAGCATTTCGGAGTCGATAGCGGAGTGCTTATTCGATCCGTTGACGCTGGCTCACGTGCAGCGGCTTCGGGAATTGCAGTCGGCGACGTGATCGTTAGTATTGGCACCAACGCGGTACGCTACCCCAACGATGTGAGGCGCGAAATACAAGGCGCATCCTCGCCGATCGACGTCGGCATCGTGCGCAATCACCGCGAGACGACCATCACTCTGCCCGAAAGCGAAGCAACCGACGATCCCTGGCCGCTCTCGCGCCATACCGAGCGGTTACGCTAGTCCTAGTCCTATTGTGCTTTTGAGATTACGGTGTGGCGTCTCGGAGCCATACCTTCCGACGTCGTGGCAACATCGGTGTTGCCGCGCAGCGCGAGATGAAGAATCCGCCGCTCCCGCGAAGTCATCGGCTGAAAGTGAAATGGCCGACCCGTACGAACAACTTTCTCGGCAGCCGCGACCGCGCTCATGCGCAACTCATCGATCCGCATCATGCGGTAATCATTGGCATCAAAGATCAACCGATAGCGGTCTTCGTGGGAAATTTTCAAGGCTTCGAGTGTCAGATGCTCCAGCGCCAACAGCAATTCGCCGCGTCGCTCTAACAACACCGGCAGATCGTCTCCACTGAAGTCCACCGTCAGGTCCGGGGTGATCAACTCGGCCGAATCACCGCCACCTTCTCTGATTTCATAGTCGAGATCGAGCCCAGCCAATTCCAACACCGCATCGAGAAATTCATCGACAGCGTCGACGATCTTGTCTAGGTTCCAGGGTTGAGCCGACATGAGATGAGCGAAAAACAGAGTGAACGTTACTTCTTCTTCTTGTGCTTGCGGGCCGGTTTCTTACCCGGCATTTCGATGTCCAATGCCTCGCCAGGGAGCTTGTTCAAGATCACCTGCGTTCCGACACCGACTAGGTTCATCGTGAGCCAGTATATTACCAGGCCCGCCTGGAAGCCGTAGAAGATGAAGCCCATCATCAGCGGCATCATTTTCATGATCTTGGCCTGAGAAGGATCCATCGTGGGCGTCGGTGTGAGCGACTGCATCCAGAACTGAGTGCCCATCATCGCCAGCGGCAGAACGCGAATCGCGAGGTCTTCGGGACGCGACAAGTCGCTGACCCATAACCACTCCGCCCCGCGCACCTCGATAACCAGCGTCAGAACCGTGTAGAAACCGTAGAAGAACGGCAACTGCAGCAACATCGGGAAACAGCCGCCCATCGGATTGACCTTGTACTTCTTGTACAGCGCCATCGTCTCTTCTTGCTGCTGCTGCTTCTTCGGGTCGCTCATCTTCAGACCCTTGTATTTGTCGTTAATCTGTTTGATCAACGGTTGGATCTGCTGCATGCGCTTCGTCGACTTATTCCCCTTCCACTTCAATGGGAACAGAGCAATGTTGACGATAATCGTGACCAAAATGATCGCCCAGCCCCAGTTCGAAACAACGTTGGCATGGGTCCAGCGCAACATCGCGAACAATGGCTCGGCGACAAAGCTGACCCAACCAAAGTCGACGATGTCGCCCATGCGGCGGTCAATGGCACGCAGCCTATCTAGACTTTTGGGGCCAACATAGACCTCAAACTCATTGCCCGTAGAGGAACCAATCGCGAGGGCAGCAAAAAGCTCCGGGGCATCATCGCCTGGAATCGGGTCGATCTCGATCGCGGTGGTTTCCACTTGGACCGGCTGCGTCTCGGATGCCCGGAACGCAGCGGTAAAGAAGAGATCTTCGATGCCGGCGAACGGATAAACACCCTGATTCGAGAGCCGCGTATCTTCCGCGTCGGCGGCATTGTTGCGCTCAATCCCGTCCTCAGCCGGATCCCAGAAAAAGACTGTGCTGTGAACGTAGTCACTTAGGTGAGCGGTGTCGCCAAAGCCGCCAGGCCAGGCCATCAAGTGCAGCCGGGGAGCACCGTTCTCGGTCAACTCAGTCGAGACGTCGAGTTGGTATCCCTCTTGGCGAAACCGAAAGGTCTTCGACACGGTACGAAAACCATCCGCATAGCGGAACTCCACCACCGTGGTGCCCACGCGCAGATCTGGGCCCGCGTTCACCTCGAAGAGAGCATCGTCCAGTCCTGCGACGGGCTCACCGCCACTCAGTAGAAGTCGGAACGGATAGCCATGCGCCGCCGCACCTTCCTGGTGAACCAGATCGAGTGGCTCGCCCATGGCATCCAAATAGTCCTTAAGTAGCCAGCTTTTCACGACAGCGCCGCGATTGCTAAAGACGACCGTGAATGTGTCAGTCTCGACCACGATTTCACGCTCAGCAGTGGCCGCTAGCTGCGGTACAGGTTCGGCGGCTTCAACCGTTGCAGCACCCGCACTCGTCGGCGTTAGCGCTGGCGTCGGGGGAGTTGGATCTGCCGCAGGGGCTTCTACTTGCTGTTCCGCGGGTTGTGCCAACGGCACGCCCTGCGGCTGAAAGAAGTAGAAGTAGCCCATCATGGCTACCGCAGATAGGAGGGACGCCATCAGTAGACGGCGTTGGACAAACTGTTCCTCTTGATCAGGCATCTGGGACTGGGTCGAATCCGCCGTGCGCGAAAGGCCGGCATCTGAGTAAGCGCTTAGCTGCTAGCCACGAACCTTTGATCGCGCCATGGCGTTCAACTGCTTCTTTAGCGTACATCGAACAGGTGGGGTAGAACTTGCAGGCGGAAGGCAAAAACGGCGAAAGGATGGCCTTATAGGCCGCTAGGGCGAACAGCGCTACCATCTGGCCGACGTTAAGCCGAGCCTTTTTCGCTACTCCTTCTTGCCGCTTTGTCGAGTGCACGCCTCACTTCAGATTGTACCGCTGACAGGTCGGCGTCTCGCATCACGTTCCTTGCGTGGAACACCACTTCGCTGCCTGCGGGAAACAGATCCCAAGACCGGCGAATCGACTCGCGAAACAACCTCTTCGCCCGACCGCGAACGACAGCACCGCCGACCTTGCGCGAAACCGTCAAGCCAAACCGACCGGGTTCGTCCGACGCGGTCTGTCGGTAAAACAGTGTGAAAAGTCTTCCGGGAACTCGCAGCCCCTGTTGGTAGACCTGCTGAAACTCAGGCCGCTTGCGCAGTCGCCTGTATTTGGGAAGACCTTGATCGATTTGAGGCACGAGAAAGTGCCGCGCAACACAGGGCGACCTATCGCTCGTCGGCGACTGTCAGCTTGGTACGGTGTTTGCGTCGACGGTTCGCCAACACGCGACGGCCTCCGGGCGAACTCATGCGTACACGGAAACCATGGACCTTGGCCCGGCGGCGGCGATTCGGTTGGAATGTTCTCTTCGGCATAGCGGCACAAAAATAGCGCTAAGGTCAGCGAAGACCCCAGCGCCGCTCTCCAAATATCAAGTTTATCAACGCGCTGAGAGCCGGTCAACCCGCAAGCGCGTGCTCTAGAGCCTCCGCCAAGTCTCGATGCTCGAACTGGTAGCCCATTTGCTCCGCCTTCTGCGGTAGCACTCGCTTGCTCGACAGCAACTCGGCCGAGAATCCACCCAGGACGAGCTTCAGTGCAAAGGCAGGAGCAGGCAAGATCGCTGGCCGATGCAGTGCTGCGCCCAACTCCCGTGCAAAATCCGCCTGGCGAACCGGTTGGGGAGCAGTCACATTGAGTGGCCCTTCCCATTCGGGAGTCCTCAAAGCGAAATCAATCAGGCCGACAACATCGGACAGGCTGACCCACGACCACCACTGCTTTCCTGAACCGAGCGGGCCACCGCCACCCAGGCGAAACGGCAACAGCATCGCGTCCAACGCGCCCCCACCTTGGCCGATGACGATTCCAGTACGGATACAAACGACACGGACGCCACTAGCCTCGGCACCCAACGCCTCGCGCTCCCACTCAATCGCAGTCTCCGCCAAGAAGTCGTTTCCCGGAACCGAATCCTCAGTTAGCTCTTCCTCTGCCCTGTCCCCGTAGTAGCCGATCGCACTCGCCGAAATCAGCGTCGCAGGAGGCGTCTGCAACTTCGCCATTGCGGATACGAGCAACCGTGTGCTGTCGATGCGGCTCGACGCGATCCGAGCACGCTTCGACGCAGTCCATCGCCCGACTACAGGCTCACCCGCTAGGTGAACCACGGCATCGACGCCATCAAACGCCTCAAGCGGCGGCTCGTGAGTGGCGGCATCCCAAGCGAACACGTCGGCAACGCTGTCGAGCGCCGCCGCAGCCAGCGCAGGCTGTCGCGAAAATGCTCGCACCTCATGTCCGTGGCGAATGAGATGGCGACTTAGTTCCCGCCCTACGAAGCCCGTCGCACCTGAGATTAGAATCGTCATCCGCGCTAACCGCATAATACAGCGCCGCACTGGCCCGGGACGTCCTTGCTTGACCATGATTGGACCGTTGGAAGGCTCGTTTTGACCGCGTATGTCCGCCGATGTCCGCGAATGCCCGCGTTTGACCGGGAAATTTCGGTCTAAGTTGTTGACAACATTGGGTTATTATCAATTTCGAGCTGTTTGGGCGGACATTTCCGGACGAGAGACGCAGTGGAAGGAAGCAATGCCCCGTACCGTGTTGCGTCGGTCGTGGGGGGGGATTCCAGCATCTCGGTATGTTCCCGTTAGGAACTGGAAAGGCCCGCTCAATCGAGCGGGCCTTTCTACGTCAAGGATAGCAAGGGGTGCAAGAATGACCGCCCGCAAGCAGTTACTGCCGAACTTCCACAAGATCGCAAGTAACTCAGAAATCGGCCGGTGGCCCTTTCGCGACTCGCATAACGCTACAATTCCCGTGTTGTGATGATCGGCCAGAGCATCGGCCACTACAAACTCGTCGAGAAGCTCGGCGAGGGTGGGATGGGTGTCGTCTATAAGGCCGAGGACACGAAACTCGAACGTACCGTCGCGCTCAAATTCCTAGCCGACCATCTACTCAACGACGAAGAAGCCAAAGCACGCTTCCTGCGCGAGGCCAAGGCGGCTGCCGCGCTGGATCACCCCAACATCTGCACCGTCTATGAGATCGCCGAGGTAGACGGTAAGACCTTCATCGCGATGGCGTTTCTCGAAGGCGAATCGCTTGAGCAACGCATCACAAAGGGGCCACTCTTACTCAAAGACGCACTCGACTTCGCCCGCCAATCGGCCGATGGGCTGCAGGCAGCTCACGGTAAGGGCGTCCTTCACCGCGACGTCAAACCGGCAAACATAATCATCTCGCCTGAAGGTCGCGCCACCATCCTGGACTTCGGCTTGGCACGGCTAACCGAGGCCTCGCGGCTCACGAAGCTCGATACCGCTATGGGGACGGTGGCATACATGTCGCCTGAGCAGGCTCAGGGGATGGAAGTCGATGGACGCACTGACATCTGGGCATTAGGCTGCGTGCTCTACGAGATGGTGTCCGGCCAACGCCCTTTCCAAGGTCAGTATGACCAGGCACTACTTTATGAGATTGTCCACGAAGAGCCAGCGGCGTTGACCGGTCTACGCACCGGCGTGCCCGTCGATCTTGAGTTCATCGTCATCAAGTGCCTCGCCAAGGCCTCCGGCGAGCGTTACCAGAGCGCCGCCGAAGTACTGGTTGACCTTTCAACGCAGCAGAAGAGGATCGAGTCGGGTCAGTCGGCAGTGCTCAAGACCGCCGTTGGTCAAGCGACGCTGCCACCACCGCCAGCCCCAAAAATAAGCCGCACAACAGCCGTACTGCTTGCTGTATTTGCTGCGCTGATCCTGCTGGCAACCGCCTTCTTGGCAGGCACGACCTTCAGCGGTGCGGCTCCGACTTTTCCGACTTACACGCGGCTTACATTCCGCCCTGGGACGGTCACGTCAGCCCGGTTTGCTCCCGATGGCAACACGATCGTCTATAGCGCGGCTTGGGAGGGTGGCCGCCGCGAACTCTTTACGACACTCCCGGGAAGTTCGGAGTCACGCTCCCTTGGCATCCAAGATGTAGACATTCTCGCGATCTCGAAGACCGGTGAGATGGCCCTGGCGTTGCGGCCGCCCCTATTTCTGGGTGCTTCTTTGGGGGATGCGAACTCATTCTATCCCGCCACTCTTTTGCAGGCTTCCTTGTCCGGTGGAGCCCCACGAGAGGTTTTGAGAGAGGTGCTGTTCGCGGACTTTGCGCCGGACGGTCAGATGGGTGTTGCTCGTGTGATTGACCGCCGGGTCCGTATCGAGTTGCCCGTCGGGAAGATTCTCTACGAAACCCCCGATAAGATAGCCAGTTTTCGGATTTCACCGAGAGACGGTCAGATCGCCTTCTCCGAACGACCCTTAGGATTCGGGGGCGAATGGCAGATGGCGACGGTCAACCGGGACGGAGGCAAGATCGATCTTGGCAAGCACGACAGCGGAGATAGTCTTAATCTCGTCTGGTCCCCCGATGGAGATGCAATCTGGTACGACGAGGGTTGGATGGGAGGAGATACGATACGGGCGCTAACGCTCTCGGGCACCGAGAGCATCGTTCAGCGCGGTCCCGTCGCCCTGCGGTTGCTCGACCTCTCCGAGGATGGACGCGCGTTGGCGAGTCGCGTCCATTGGAGGGTCGTCACCTGAACGACCGGTCTGATAGGTAACACTCTAAACCGGACGGATGGGTAACAGTATAGGCGGTGGTCAGTGGCCCCCGCGGGGGCCACTGACTGCCGAGCCGAGCGGCCACAGTACGCGGTTGGCGGCGTCGAACAAGGCGAGTTCCACCGGACCGAACCAGATCTGCCAAATGGCTTCGTCCACTTCGACTAGCCCGACCAACTCGCGAGCCAACGCTTCACTCAGGAAGTACTTCTCGCCGAGGAACTTGATGCGTCCGTCGTGGCGCACTCGTCGGCGCTCCCAGTGCCCCGGGTAATCCAGATCAGCAAGCTCGCTGGGATAGGCGCGTGTTGCTGGTGCATAGAACGCCGCCGGGGGCCGCTGTCTCAACGCTTCATGCGGACGTTCTTGGTTGTATTCATGACGAAAGAGGTCGAAGCGGCGCTGCTGTCGGCGACGATCGCCAGCCGGAGGTCTCACTGTCTCGGCTTTGAGCGTGCGGTGTAGCCGCTCGTGGCGACCGTTCTGCTGCGGCTTGCCCGGCTCGATGCGCTCCACCGCAATGCCCAGCTTCAGCCACCAGACGTTCAACCGGCTCAAGCGTCCGGTGCCGATGGAGGCGAACGGCGAACCGTTGTCTGAGCGTATCCTTCGTGGCAGCCCGCGCTCCAGAAACAACCGCTCCAAGCCTCGGCGGGCCTCGGCGTAGGATGTGCCCACGTGTGCGGTGCAGTTGAGCAGGAAACGACTATATCCGTCGACGACCGTTAGCGGATAACACAGCACGCCGTCGCCGGTGCGAAACTGCCCCTTGTAGTCGATCGTCCAGAGGTCGTTGGGCGCTTCGGGTTCGCGCAACGGACTGGGTGCCGCTTCGGCCAGTCGCCGCATCCGCTTGCGCCCGCGAACGAGTCCGGCTCGCTTCAGCGCGTCGCCGATCGTCGACGCCGCTGGCCAGCTTGTCTGTGACTCTTTCGACTCCAGCCAGGCCCTGAGCTTCTTCGGCCCCCAACTCGGATGCTGCCGACGCGCTTCTATCACTCGTCGCTCGACCGACTCGGGTATCCGACCGGGCTGACGGTGTGCCGCGTGCGAGCGGTCTTCCAGCTCTGGCCAACCGCCTTGACGGAAGCGTTCTAACCACTTGTATCCGGTCCTGCGGCTGATCCCGTAGAGTCGACACAGCGCCGCCACGTTCGTCGCCGCCCCCGCTCGCAGCCAGTCTTCAATGAATCTCTTGCGTTCTTCCATCGGATAGGTCTCCTTCCATGGCATCTCGCCATGGTGTTACCTATCCGCCCGGTCTAACCTGTTACCCTTCCGCCCGGTCTGTACACACCAACTGCCTGGCGCCCGGGCAAAAAGCCGAGCGCGACCTTTCATGGTTTGACGCCTCGGAAGTGGAGGATATCTCCTCGGATGGTGAAACGATTCTAATGACTGAGTTCGGCGAGGGAGGCGAGCGTGGACGCTGGGGGGCGTACTTACGAAACACCACGGGCGAGCCTGCGGTGCGGCTGGGCGATGGCCTAGCGTTTGCTCTGTCCGCGGACAGGAAACTCGCGCTAACGATGTCGTTCGGAACTCCCCCGGAGGTGGTGCTGTTACCCACCGGCGCTGGAGAATCAATCCGCATCAGAAATGTCGACATTACGAACTATGAGGCGATGGACTGGATGCCCGACGGCCGCCAGTTTGTTTTCTCGGGAACCGAAGCAGGCCAAGGCACACGCAGCTACATCCAAGGTGTCGATGGCGGCGAACCGCGGCCCATCACGCCGGAGGGATACCGCTTTCAGTTGGGGCAAAAGGCAGTCTCTCCGACCGGGGAATGGCTTGCCGCAGCGACGGACGGCCCGCCGTCCTTGTTTCCAATAGAGGGTGGCGAGAGGCGAGAGATTCCCGGCGTCGAGCCGGAAGACAGTTTCGTAGCGTGGAGCGCCGATGGCCGCTCGATCTTTTTGGCAGCTGGCTTTGAGGTGTCGCAACGCATCTACAAGCTGGACCTCGCGACGGGGAAGAGGTCTCTTTGGAACGTCATTGGGCCGGCTGACACGGTCGGCGTGTTCTCTGTTTGGTCAGTCCAGATCTCGGCCGACGAACAGTCCTACTGTTACAGCTACGGGCGAAACATCTCGGACCTTTATTTGGTGGAGGGGCTGCAGTAGGCTGGATTCGCGGCTAGCGGGCTGCTCGGCCACAGATACCTGCGCAAAGGGGACGCGAAGCTGTGAACAAATTAACCTGCCCAGAATCTAGTGTGGTGCGGCGCCTGCCGTAAGCCCGCTGAAGCGGGCTGGGGAGAGGAAGGCGAAGGCCATCGGGTATGAGATACCAGCCCTAAAAGGACTGGCCTAGCTTGTGAGCCCCATGAATGAGGCTGAAGTGGGGCGAGGTCACATCAACAGCGGCCCTCGCTGACTTAGAATGCTGGCAGACGCCGAGTTGGTGTCAGCAAGATTCTGAGCTAGCCACTAATATTGGTACGAACGAATGCGGTACTCGCTCACAGTTGTGCTGCTGCTTTGGGCGGCAACATATGCTTCGGCTCAGGGCTTGCCGCCAGCGGCTGCGGGCGTCGTCAATTTTGCGGAGCAGATCGAGCCACTTTTCGCGGCGCGGTGCGTTGGGTGTCACGGCGAGGCGCAGCAGTTCAACGGCCTGCGACTCGACCGCAAGCAGGATGCATTACGCGGGGGCCATTCAGGGCTGGCAATCCTCCCAGGCAACTCAGCTGACAGTCGATTGATCCAACTGGTGGCGGGATACGAGGTCAAGGGCTTGATGCCGCCCGCTGGCGACCCGTTGACGGCGGAAGAAGTGGGATTGTTGCGTGCGTGGATTGACCAGGGTGCGCAGTGGCCTGAGGAGGAGGCGGCGGCGGAAGAATCGGCAACGACTCACTGGGCCTACCAGCCGCGCAGTAATCCATTCCCGCCACAGGTTAGTGACGAAGACTGGGTCCGCAACCCAATCGATCGATTTGTTCTGGCACGCCTCGACCGCGAAGCTATTGCGCCTGCTGATGAAGCCAACCGCCGCACGCTTTTGCGACGCGTCAGTCTGGATCTCACAGGTTTGCCTCCCATTGTGGGACAAATATCGGCGTTCCTGGCGGACGACTCGCCCCAGGCCTATGAGCGGGCGGTCGACAGATTACTGGCGTCTCCACACTACGGGGAGAAGTGGGCGACGCACTGGCTCGACCAGGTGCGCTACGCCGACTCCGACGGTTATGAGAAGGACAATGTGCGCCCGCACGCTTGGCGCTATAGACATTGGGTAATTGACGCGCTCAACCGCGACATGGGGTTCGACCAGTTCACGGTAGAGCAGATCGCGGGCGACTTGCTCGATAACCCCAGCGATGATCAGCTCGCGGCGACAGGGTTCCACCGCAACACGCTCAAAAATCGCGAGGGCGGGGTGAACTACGAGCAGTTCCGGTTCGAAGAGAATGTCGACCGGGTTCACACTGTGGCGTCGGTTTGGCTGGCAAGCACCTTCGGCTGCAGCCAATGCCACAACCATAAGTACGACCCGGTCACGCAGAACGACTACTACCGCCTGTTTGCGTTCTTCAACAACATCGAAGAGCAGTTGTCGCCAGCGCCGTTGCCCGGTGAGCTGGGCCCGTACCTGCGAACCCATGATGAGTACCGGCGCGAGCGCGACGAACTGCTCGCTGAGTACGGCATTCCAGAGAAGCAACTGGCGTGGGAAGAGCAGGTGATCTACCACGGTCGCAATCCCGGCGAGGACACGCGGTGGGACGTCAACTGGGACACGTTGGCCAAGATGACCGACGGCGGAGATCGCTTTATCTTTATTCCCGCAGACGAACGGGTCGAGCGCCAGCGGGACGTTGTAACGGACTACTTCATTCGCTTCTACAGTCAGATCGCCACCAAAGATCAGTACGAAGAGTTGGGATGGAAAGAGCTTCGCGAGAAGCTCCAAGAGCTGGAGAAGTCGTATCCGCAGCTCAGTCACGCGCGTTCGGTGAGCGAGACGCCCCGTGAGACGCACATTCATGTACGTGGGCAGTGGGACCGACTTGGCGTCGGTGTGACAGCGGGAGTGCCGGGCTTTTTGCCTCAGATCGAAAACGGCGAACCGAATCGCCTCGACCTGGCACACTGGCTGGTCTCACCTGAAAATCCGCTGACAGCCCGTGTCATTGTGAACCGCATCTGGCAAGAGTACTTTGGGCTGGGGCTGGTCACGACATCGGATGATTTTGGCACGCAGGGTGACCGGCCATCGCATCCGAAGTTGCTTGATTGGTTGGCCGAGGATTTCATCCAGTCGGGGTGGAGTCTGAAGCATCTAAACCGGCTGATCGTAACATCGGCGACGTATCGTCAGGCGTCTCGGGCTCGCGAGGAACTGACGGAGCGCGACCCGGACAATCGTCTATTGGCTAGGCAACGGCGGCTTCGGCTGCCTGCGGAGTCGATTCGGGATAGTGGTCTATTGGCTGGTGGATTGCTCTACGATGCGGTCGGCGGGCGGAGCGTACGACCTCCACAGCCTGACAGTGTTTCGAAGCTTGTGTACGGCAACGGCGCCGCCTGGGAAGCAGAGCAAGGACCCGAGCGCTATCGGCGGTCGTTATACATACACTTCCAACGCATGGCCCCTTACCCGTTCTTAATGACGTTTGACGGCAGCGAGCGTGCGGTGGCGTCGTGTTCGCGTGAGAGGAGCAATACTCCGCTGCAGGCGCTGAACCTGTTGAACGATCCGGTCTTCATGGAGGCGGCGCAAGGGCTGGCGACACGCATTTTGCTTGAGGCTCCGTCGGCTGAATTTGGCGTTCGTCTAGCATACGCCTACGAGGTATCGCTCGGCCGTCTGCCTACGGCGAGCGAACGTCACCGGCTGGCAGAATATTTTGTGGCGCAGAAGGGTCTGCTGGATAGCGACACCGGAGCAGCGGCCGACTGGTATCCGCTCTCGCTTGAGGGAGTTGATCGGGTGGACGCCGCTGCCTGGACTGCGGTTGGCCGCGTGTTATTGAATTTGGACGAGTTCGTCACGAGGGAGTAGAGATGGACTGGCGCGACTATCAGCACTCTCGGACTCGGCGCGGCTTTTTCCGTCAATGCACAGCAGGCCTTGGCACGCTAGCGCTGGCAAACTTGCTGCAGGCTGACGGGCAGACCGGGCCGATGGCTCCCAAGGCTCCGCACTTTACGCCCAAGGCGAAGAATGTCATTTTTCTTTTCCAGGCAGGCGCTCCGAGTCAGATGGATCTGTTTGATCCAAAGCCCGTGCTGCAGAAGTATCACGGGCAGTCACTGCCTCCAGAGTTGACTGAGGGCTTGCAGATGGCGTTCATCAAGAAGAACGCGCAGGTGCTGGCGAGTGAGCGGACGTTCGAAAAATGCGGCGAATCGGGAATGGAGATTTCCGATTGGCTGCCGCATACGAAAACGATTGCCGACGAGATGTGCCTGGTCCGCTCGATGTTTTCCGAAGCGTTCAATCATCACCCGGGGCAGTCATTGTTGATGAGTGGATCTCCGCTGATGGGTCGCCCGACGATCGGGTCGTGGCTGACGTATGGGTTGGGTAGCGAGTCGAGCAACTTGCCAGGTTTCGTAGTGCTGAGTTCGGGCCGTGGCACTTCTGGCGGATCGTCCAACTGGTCGTCAGGCTTTATGCCATCGACCTATCAAGGAGTTCCGTTTCGCTCGGGTGGAGATCCGATCTTGTATCTTTCGAACCCGGCCGGGGTGACGAACGAGATGCAGCGATTGAGCCTCGATGCGTTAAGGGATCTGAACCAGGAGCGGCTCGACGCGAGCGGCGACATGGAAATCGCCTCGCGGATTGAAAGCTATGAGCTGGCCTTCCGCATGCAGTCTGCGGCGCCGGACCTCCTCGATTTTTCCGACGAGCCTCAGCATATTCTCGACTCCTACGGTGTCGGCGATGAGGTAAAGAACGCCTACGCGACGAACTGTCTGTTGGCTCGACGCATGGTCGAACGTGGCGTGCGCACGGTGCTTGTGGCCCATGCCAGCTGGGATCAGCACCAGAACCTTAAGAAAGACCTCAAGAAAAACTGTGACATCACAGACCAGCCTGGTGCAGCTCTCGTGAAAGATCTGAAGCAACGCGGTCTACTCGACTCGACGCTGGTGATTTGGGGTGGCGAGTTTGGGCGAACACCGCTCGCGGACATTCGCAGACCCGAAGATCTCGACACGGCTGGCCGTGATCACCATCCGAACGGTTTCTCGATGTGGCTCGCCGGTGGCGGAATCAAGGGCGGTCAGGTCATCGGCGCAACCGATGAGCTAGCGTTGTCGATTGCTCAAGACAAGGTCCACGTTCACGACCTGCAAGCGACGATGCTTCACCTGGCGGGATTTGATCACACCAAGCTGACCTATCGCCACTTGGGCAGAGATTTTCGACTGACGGATGTCGGTGGTCAGGTAGTTCAGCGGATGCTGGCTTAGCATCCATCCGCTTATTGCCGTCGCCGGTCGCCGGAAGGAAACGGTCGGACCCTTGGCAGGCTCAATTGAGCCCACGCCAGTGGTCTAGGAGCGCCTTTAGGGTTACTCCGGCGGGGGGACGAACTTGGCGGGCCGCGGGTTGGTGACCTGCAGTGGTTGATTGTCGCCGACTTCTCGCTGCCATCTTTTCATGACCGCCGTCAGCTCTTCGATACGCTGACGCTGGCTCGAATCGGCGGAGAGGTCGTTGATCTCATGCGGGTCGAGCCCCAGGTTGAATAACTGCGTCTTGTCGATAAGCGGGTATCGAATCAGCTTGTAGTCACCCTGCCGCAGGGCGCGCTGCGAGTCCTTGTAGGCGAGGAAGATGCTGTCGCGGGTCTTGACGGATTCGCCCGTCATCACTGGGGCGAAACTCTTTCCGTCGAGCCCGCTCGGGACTAGGCCGCCAAGCAGATCGACCACCGACGGGTAGATGTCGTGCAAGTACACTAGCGCGTCTGATCGACCCTTCGGTATACCTGGCCCAGCCAGGATCAACGGCGCCTTCATGCTGTGCTCGTATACGCTTTGCTTGCCGAAAAGCCCATGACTGCCGATCGCCAAGCCATGATCGGAGGAGAAAATTACGATCGTGTTGTCGAGGTCCACGGAGTCGAGCAGGCGTCCGAAGTGAGCGTCCATGGCAGTGATGACCGCGTAGTAGTCATGCAGGTGCTTGCGAACCTCACTCTCCGTGCGTGGCCAGGGGGCGAGCCTCTCGTCACGGACGATCATGTCTCCGTTGTCGAATGGCAGCTGCGGCAGGTAGTTTTTGGGCAGTGGAATCTTGCTGCGATCGTAAAGATTCATGTACTTGTCGAGCGCAACCCGCGGATCATGCGGAACCGAGACCGCCAGGTAGAGGAAAAACGGCTTCGACGAATCGCGGTTCTTGACGAAGTCGATAGCATCGTCGACGATCTTCTTACCCGGTTCTCCGGTGAGTCGTTCCTCTTGGTGGTCGACGTAGGCCGAATGGTCGAATCTCTTGTGGATCAGCTTGGCCACGTTGCCAATCTTGCCGTGGTGATAGGTTTCGTACCCCAACGCCTTCATCGAGTCGGCAAAATTTGCCTTGTCGCCGGAAGCGTAGGTGCGCCTGTCTGTGCCACCCGCCTTGCCCTCGTGGCGAAGGTAGACCCGACCGCTCAGCAACATGTTTCGGCTGGGCAAACACACAGCACCCAAGTTGCTTCCGAAGCAGTAGTTGTTGTTGAAGACGTAACCACGCTCGACCAGCGAGTCCAGCACGGGGGTTTGAATATGCGGGTTGCCGAGGGCTGAAATCGTGTCCGCACGCTGGTCGTCGGTGAAGAAAAACAGCACATTCGGACGGTCCTGAGCGGCCAGCAGAATTGGCGCAGCTAGGGCGAGGATCGCAGTCTTGAACATGGCGAACCGAGTATACCCCGTACTGTCCAGAGTGAAGGCGGCAAGGGCTAGAGGCTACTTACAATAATGGCCTTCTGCGTGGGGCGGTCAAGGGCGATGTCGAAATCAACGTCCCGTCAGTCCCAATAGCATCTCGCGTATACGAGAGGCAGGGACTTGGGTATTTCGTTAGTCCAACTCAAATAGTGAGAATGGGTCAACGCGGGCGTCGAGGATGCGGACGCCCCAGTGCAGGTGCGGGCCGGTGACTCGACCTGTCGCTCCGGCTAGGCCGACGAGTTGGCCGCGGTTGACCATATCGCCGACCTCGACGGAGATCTTGGACAGGTGCAGGTACATCGTAACGACGCCTAGTCCGTGGTCGATGAAGACGGCATTGCCATTGAAGAAGTAGTCTTTGGCAAGCACGACGCGGCCAGCGTTTGATGCCAAGATTTCGGTGCCGGTGGATGCTCGAAGATCGGCACCGGAGTGCGGGGCACGCGGCTGATCGTTGAAGACGCGACGGTGCCCGAAGTTGCGTCCGCCGGTGGCACCAGGAATTGGTGACTGGAATGGCTCGGTCCAGTATTTGCGCGGCGTGAGTTGGGCGTAGACGGCGCCGATCTCCTTGGAGTCCGCTGCGGCACGGGCTTGGTTCTCGGGGCTTAGCTCAACGTACTTCGGGGCTACGGTGAGATGCGTTGTGCGGAACGTCTTGCCCTGGACGTCAATAATCTCGCCGCGTCGGTCACTGCTGCCGTCTGTAAAGTGGAACGTCGTCTCTGCTCGGTGCTCGCCGACCTCGGTGTCGAGGTCGATGCCGATCACGGTAATCCAGCGGCCACCGTCGAGAACAAACGGTACATTGCGGTCGCCCCAAGAGACCTCAACCGCACGCAGGCCAGGCTCGTTCGGGTGTTCCAACTGCAAAGCTTGCCCTTGGAATACCGTTAGTACCGCGAGCAGTAAGAGACTCGTCATACCCCTAATTCTAAGAGGCCGAGCAGTGGTTTAGGGCACACACCGAGCGATGCCGAAGTCGAGGCAGCTAGAAATGGCCCCAAACCATTCCTACTTGGAACCAGGTTTCAGAGTGGGTATACGCTATGGAGGCACTCCGCGGGTCTGCCGTTGGGGAATCAGGAAGTCTATCAGAGGCCGCCTATTGAGCTAGAAGTACAGCCCCAGCAGTATTGGAACCGCATGAGTTAACATGTCGTCGCCTCTAGCGGGACCGCAAGTAAACAGCAGCTAAAGAGCACGAAATTCCGGCTGTCGCGGCACCTAAAAGCGAGTCCGGGGCCGTAGCGGGAGTGGAAGACCTGAGGTCTCAAGTAACTGTCCGATACCGCCTACCTCCCGGTGAAACTCCTTGACAAATTCGTAGGACGAATTGACAGCCCATCTGGCGCACCCCGCCCCCAGGCAGTGATCAGGAAAGTACGCGTTCCCCGACACCGCCAACTGATTCGAGGCGAATCGCTGCTCAAACATTCCAACGAGTCTGAGATTCTTCTTGCCGTAGTCCGTCGCACTGGACATCTCGGGCTTGAAGTGAACGATGACGTTGCGCAATTTGACGAGCAGGTTGACTTCCTGAAATGGTTGCGCGCTTTCGTCGAACCGGTGCCGACCGCAAAGCAATAGAGCGGTTTGGTACTTCTCAAGAACGGGAAGCTTATCAATCTTGGCGGTCTCCCACACCTGTGCGATTCGGGTCCGCACGGAGTTATCAAGTGCATATCTCCGAGATGTCTGTTCCTGCAGGTCCAGGTAGAACTCATTGATTGCCGCTTCGGCGAAGACGACAGAGAAGACGACGGCACCCAACACGTAGGAGCGATGGCGCTCTCGTGATGGAACCTCCGACAGCTCTTCTTGTTCAGACATGGATGTGAACTCACTCGCCGTCCGAATCGCGCATTGCGACATGAGCGCCGTCTCATATAGCTTTACTTCAAGAAGATCGTCCATCACCGCATCTTAACGCCGAAACTTTGTGGGCCTTTAGCGCTCCAAGAGCCTCGGGGTCTCGGGACGGCAGAGCGTCTGCGGCTGCTGTAGTGGGCCATCAATCATCAACTGACTAATCATCACTGCGAGATAGACTGATAGTCGATGAGTAGGAAACCGTTTCAGACTCAGCGCTCCCAGAAAGAACAGCTGTCGGAAGAGCGTAGGCGCAGACTGGACGAGTTGGGATTCGTCTGGGATCCATTCAAGCAGCAGTGGGAAGAAGGTTTCAGCCGTCTCCGGGCCTACGTGGAAGAGCACGGCGACTGCCTGGTTCCCGTTGAACTCATAACCTCAGACGGCTACCATTTGGGATCCTGGTCCCGCAAGCAGCGCTCCCAGAAAGAACAGCTGTCGGAAGAGCGTCGAGGCCGATTGGACGAGTTGGGATTCGTCTGGGATCCATTCAAGCAGCAGTGGGAAGAAGGTTTCAGCCATCTCCAGGCCTACGTGGAAGAGCACGGCGACTGCCTGGTTCCCGCTAGTTTCAAATCGGGCGATGGCTACCGGCTAGGACAGTGGGTTGGCGTACAGCGCTCCCAGAAAGAACAGCTGTCGGAAGAGCGTCGAGGCCGATTGGACGAGTTGGGATTCGTCTGGGATCCATTCAAGCAGCAGTGGGAAGAAGGTTTCAGCCGTCTCCGGGCCTACGTGGAAGAGCACGGCGACTGCCTGGTTCCCGTTGAACTCATAACCTCAGACGGCTACCATTTGGGATCCTGGTCCCGCAAGCAGCGCTCCCAGAAAGAACAGCTGTCGGAAGAGCGTCGAGGCCGATTGGACGAGTTGGGATTCGTCTGGGATCCATTCAAGCAGCAGTGGGAAGAAGGTTTCAGCCATCTCCAGGCCTACGTGGAAGAGTACGGCGACTGCCTGGTTCGTCAGAGTTTCAGAACCTCAGACGGCTACCATTTGGGATCCTGGGTCAACAAGCAGCGCTCCAAGAAAGAACAGCTGTCGGAAGAGCGTCGAGGCCGATTGGACGAGTTGGGATTCGTCTGGGATCGGCGGCAGCAAAGGTGGGAAGAAGGTTTCAGCCATCTCCAGGCCTACGTGGAAGAGCACGGCGACTGCCGGGTTCCCAATCGCTTCAGAACCTCAGACGGCTACCATTTGGGATCCTGGGTCAACAAGCAGCGCTCCAAGAAAGAACAGCTGTCGGAAGAGCGTCGTGGCCGATTAGACGAGTTGGGATTCGTCTGGGATCGGCGGCAGCAAAGGTGGGAAGAAGGTTTCAGCCATCTCCAGGCCTACGCGGAAGAGCACGGCGACTGCCGGGTTCCCGCTAGTTTCAAATCGGGCGATGGCTACCGGCTAGGACAGTGGGTTGGCGTACAGCGCTCCAAGAAAGAACAGATGTCGCGAGAGCGTCGTGGCCGATTAGACGAGTTGGGATTCGACTGGGATCCATTCAAGCAGCAGTGGGAAGAAGGTTTCAGCCATCTCCAGGCCTACGCGAAAGAGCACGGCGACTGCCGGGTTCCCAATAGTTTCAAAACCTCCGACGGCTACTTTTTGCGATTCTGGGTCAACACTCAGCGCTCCGGGAAAGAACAGCTGTCGCCAGAGTGTCGTGGCCGATTGGACGAGTTGGGATTCGACTGGGATCCATTCAAGCAAAAGTGGGAAGAAGGTTTCAGGCATCTCCAGGCCTACGCGAAAGAGCACGGCGACTGCCGGGTTCCCAATAGTTTCAAAACCTCCGACGGCTACCATTTGGGATCCTGGGTCAACACTCAGCGCTCCAAGAAAGAACAGCTGTCGGAAGAGCGTCGTGGCCGATTAGACGAGTTGGGATTCGACTGGGATCGGCATCGGCAACAGTGGGAAGAAGGTTTCAGCCATCTCCAGGCCTACGCGGAAGAGCACGGCGACTGCCGGGTTCCCAATAGTTTCAAAACCTCCGACGGCCACCGTTTGGGAACCTGGGTCAGCAGACAGCGCCCCCATAAAGAACAGATGTTGCCAGAGCGTAGGCGCAGACTGGACGAGTTGGGATTCGACTGGGATCGGCATCGGCAACAGTGGGAAGAAGGTTTCAGCCATCTCCAGGCCTACACGGAAGAGCACGGCCACTGTCTGGTTCCCAATCGCTTCATAACCTCCGACGGCCACCGTTTGGGAACCTGGGTCAGCAGACAGCGCCCCCATAAAGAACAGATGTTGCCAGAGCGTCGAGATCGATTGGATGCACTGGGATTTGTTTGGAACACCAAATCGACAACCGGGCAGTGAGACATGCAGCAGTTGTCACTCGGCAATAGCGGTGAGGCGGCAACGAACGTCATTGCTAGGCCACACAAGCGCTACTGGAAACGCTGAAGCGAGAAAAGTTGCGCTCGACTGGCGCAAGCAGCAAAGCATGCGCGCATCGGTTTACTACGCCTGTTCGGGCTATGGCGGTGGGCTTGGCGCCTAGGTTCGTTCAATTCGACAATTGACCCGGTCGCTATCAAGCCAGCGTTGCCGTTGAATGGCGACGGGTAGCCGTAGGAGCGCTCTACTGAGCAGCAACCATCCCCAATCCAACGATAGGCCTCGAATCGCTTAGACGGCCCCAGAGCGGACGGATAGCCACCGGCAAGAGCAGCAGTAAAAGCGCTCCAAAAAGGCTTGATTTCTGCGATCTTCACAGACTGCTGCAACAAGCCGGTTTTTACCAATAACGCGCCATCTTGTGGGTGCAGAATCACGAATAGCTAGACGGATCTGCGTTTCCGGGGTAGCCTAGTCGGCGATATGCGGCAACAAACTGCGACAGATCGCAACAGACTCACGAACAAACAGCGACAGGCGATTCAACTACTCGCCGCTGGCGATTCCGTCAAGAAAGTGGCAGGCCAAATCGCGGTAGACAGAAGCACAGTTCATCGCTGGCTCAGCGACAACGAAGACTTCGTCCACGAGTACGGTCGGCAACAGGCCGAGGCGGTGGCAGAGACGGTTGCAGAACTCCGGCGCCTGCGTCCCATCGCACTGCGAACAATTGAATTGCTGATGACGAGCGAGAAAACCACTGATGCGACCAAGCTGAGATCGGCAACGCGAATCTTAGACATCACCCAAGAAGCGAAGCAGACCGGCACCACGACGATCATCAAGGAGCAACCGTACCAATTGATGACCAAAGAAGAAGAGTCCAAGCTAGCCGAGCTTCTCAAGCCTTTTCAGACTCGAAACTAGCCGAAGTCGCGCTCATCCGCTGGGTGCGAACTCAGCATTGTGAGCAACAAGGTCCGACAATGCCAGGCTGTAGCCAAAAACTGAACAGTAGTGTATAGTTTCTTAAGTGGCTAAGCAGTCTGAACAAGCTAGCGGCGATGACGCACGAATGTCGGCGAGCATGCTGAAGGAGGTAGCACAGATGACGTCGCGCCAGATCAACGACTGGGACACCCGCGACGCTCTTCCTCACGAGCGAAGCTCGAAGAGAGGCTGGCGGACGTTTTCGAAGGAAGACGTGTTCGCAATCCTCGTTCAGAAAACGATCAGGGAAAACTTTGGCGTTCCTCTTGGAAAGCTCAGCGGGGTTCGTGAGTTTCTCCTCGATCCGAATCGATGCTGTTTCGAAGCAGCATTCACAATCGTGAATCGCGGCCTGGCTTGTTGGTTCATGACCAACCTGACGGACGGGTTTGTGATCACCGACGACGTTGACCTCGATGTTGACATCGCAAATGGGCTCCTCAGGACCGACAAATCACGCGGATTCCTACTGGTCGGTCTCAACGGCCCGGTCAACATGATGCTGGAGAGCAAAGGACTGCCCGGTCGTGAACTCGACCGGGATGTTTATGGGCTATTGGTCAGTGCGATCAACGCTCCCAGTCTGACCGAGGATGAATTGATCTAAAGGAGGATTATTGAAGTCTTAGGAGTGGAGACACCACCGTGGGTTTGACCGCTTGACAGCGCGATCATAGCCGACCCCACGCTCCGCTCAGTTTAATCAAGCAACGAGCCACAGGAACAAAGCTAGGACGGTCTATAGGCCGTCAGGAGCACGTTCTTGTTAACGCCTGATGAATGTAGAAAGCGACTTGGGGCCCAATCGGATGGCCTCACCGACGCAGAGATCGCAAGCTACCGCGACCAGTTCTACCAACTGGCAGAGTTGTGCTGCGACATATGCTCCGAAGCTGAAGAAGCGGATACGTCGAAGATCTTTGACGACAGTGAGATTTCTGAGGAGGAGCGAGAGATGATCCATGAGCGCGCGGCCATCCATGAGATCGACGCTGGGCTTCCGCAGTGGTATGCTCTCCGGCTGGCATTGAGCCGCTCCAGTGGGAGCGTGAATTGAAACAGAAGAAAAAGGCGGTCATCTACGTTCGGGTCTCGACCAAAGAGCAGACCAAGAACACGAGTCTGGAGACCCAACAAGGCGAATGCGAAGCGTTCTGTCTTCGGCGCGGCTGGGAGATCGTCCGTGTGTTTGTCGAGGAAGGCGAGTCGGCCAAGACGGTCGACCGTACGAACTTCCAGAAGCTGATCGACTACTGCCGGAGCCGCAAAGGCGAGATCACCTTTGTCGTCGTCTACGCGGTGAGTCGCTTCTCGCGGGACGTGGGGGACCACGCTTCCGTAGGTGGCATATTGGCGAGCTGTGGAACCCGACTGAGATCTGTAACAGAATCGATAGACGAGACCGCCGTTGGGAAGATGCTGGAAAATGTTCTGTCGACGATGGCCCAGTTCGACAATGATGTGCGATCCGAGCGAACCGTGGCGGGCATGCAGGCAAAGTTGGAGAAAGGCATCTGGACTCATCGGCCGCCACTGGGATACACCAAGAAACCAACAACAGACCGCTCTTGCTCGATGGTCCATGACCTACAGAAGGCACCACTGGTTCGCAAAGCCTTTGTCACCTCAGAGTTTCAATAATCTACTCAAGAATCCTCTGTACGCGGGCCGTATTGAGATGCCGAGGTGGGGCATAAGCTGTTACGGGAGCTTCAAGCCAATTGTGGCTGAGATGACGTTTCGCAAGGTTCAGGATTTGCTGTCTGGGAAGCGACCGTCGTACACGCCGCACGTTCGCAATAATCCTGACTTCCCGCTTCGCCGGTTCGTTCGCTGTCGCTCTTCTGACACACCGATCACGGGAAGCAGTTCGCGGGGTCGCAACCACCACTACGCCTACTATCACTGTCCCCGAAAAGGATGTGGCTTTCGAATGCGGCGAGCGGCGGTCGAATCGAGCTTCGAGAAGCTTCTGGACGCCAACAAGATTCCGCCCGCTGTGGTCGGACTATTCGCCGCGATTGTTCGCGATGTATGGCGCGACCGGGCAGTGGAGCGCAGCAACACACGAAGAACGCTCGAACAGCGCCGACGAAAGTTCGAAGAACGAAAGGATGCCTTGGTTCAGGCCCATGTATTCCAAAAGACCATCGACAGCCATACGTATTTGGAGCATGTCGATAAGATCGACCGGGAGCTGTCCGAAATCGACACCGCACTCGCCGACACCGAAGCACGCGACCGCGATATCGACCGCGTCATAGAGTTCAGCAAGATAGTCTTGTGCGGTCCCGGTGGCTTCTGGAGATCAGCCGATATAGACGGCAAGCAGCGGTTCCAAACGATTCTTTATCCCGACGGACTGTCCTTGGGGGCTGACGGATTTGGAACCGCCCCAACACCTATTGTTTTCAGTCACTTAAAAACAGTTACGGACAGAAAATCAAGTTTGGCGTCCCCAGCGGGATTCGAACCCGCGTTGCCGCCGTGAAAGGGCGGTGTCCTAGGCCTCTGGACGATGGGGACTTTGAGATGGGCCGAGGGCCGCAAGGCCCTCTACTCCAGAATAGTGGTCTACCTGGAAGAGCGTCAACAAAGCCGCACATTCAAGCGACCGGTCCGAACGCCTGATTGATTTGAGAGCGGAGAAACTCTACGTCTTTCTCGATGGCCACGAGCGTTCGGTCCTGTCGGATCGCCTGGGTTGGACCTTCGACCTCGAACTCCTGATGCAGGGTGATCGGCCCGCTGAATCCAGACGCCGCGAGCATTTCAAAGAACTTCGGAAAGTTCACCATGCCCTCGCCCAACGGGCAGTCGTGGACGTGCCACTTGCCAGCCCGCTTCTCCCAGTAAAAGTCTTTGATCGCAACCATTCGAATACGAGGTGCGAGACGGTGGAACCCGATCTGCCAACCGGCCAGTCCGCCCTCAATGGTCGCGTGATAGGGATCGAAGTAGTAGCCCATCACGCGGGGATCGATGTCTTTGACGATGGTCCAGTGATCCCACATAGCCGCGCCGACATAGGCGCCTGAGTGATTGTGGAAGCCACCCTGAATACCAATCTCTTTTGCAAGAGCCGCGAGGCTACGGACCTGACGCTTTACGTCGGCAAGTGTCACGTCGAGTTGCGAAAGGCCCCGATAGCGGTAGTAGCCGAGCTTAAACAGGGAAACGCCGAGCGCGTTTGCAGTCTCAAGCGTTGGCCGGGCAGCTGGCTCGTTGGCCGAAAGCAGGCCGGTCGTAATCATGGGCACGGTAATCCCCTGCTCGGCGAGAGCTGCGTGGGCGCGGGGTAGATCACGAGCGACGTTCTCCGGCTCGACGTGCCCGCGTGGACGCACTGTGAGGTCGCAGCCCGGCACGCGCAAGTCGACCAGGGTACGGGCGAGCTCCTGATAGTCGAGGAATGCCAAGTGTTTCGAGAAGACACACAGGGTCGGCGCCGAACCCTTGGAGATCTGCGCGGCCGCGGCCCCGACTGAAGCCGCTACGGCGAATATCTGGCGGCGAGTGAGGGATGTCATTCTGAAGAACTCCTTGCAGGCGTAATGATTGTACGCGGCGGATGCCAGCGGGCTAAGACTTCGACCGCTAACGCCGATTGTAACGGCAGAAACAGGGGTGGTATCTTACTCAAAGGAGAAGATTTGTCGCGCGACAACGTCGCCGTCGCACTCCTGCCTCGACTGATCCAGCGCACAGGAATTCTAGGCCTATCTGTCGGTCCATGACGATCCGACCCTTTCAACCGTATGCCCATTAGAAGACTTCTGACCTTATTCGCAGCGCTCGCATGCTGCGCCCTGCCCCTACTTGCCGCTGAAGCAGAAGGAGGCGAAGAGCATGGGCATGCAGCAGTATTCCTGTTTGAAATCGTCACACTCTTAATCGCCGCCAAGATCGGCGGTGAGATTTTTGAAAGAGTCAGTCAGCCCGCCGTGCTCGGCGAACTGATCTTCGGAGTCATCCTCGGCAACCTGCACTTGATGGGCTGGACGTTCATGTCCGCTTTCCAGACCGACGAGGCATTGATCTTGGTCGCAGAGATCGGCGTGATCCTGCTGCTATTCGAGGTCGGCCTGGAGTCCAACCTCGACGAGTTACTCGCGGTTGGGTCGTCAGCGATGCTAGTCGCGATGCTCGGCATCATCGCGCCCATGATCTTAGGCTACGGCGCGTCGGTTTGGTTCTTACCGGAAGCGGCGTGGTACGTGCATACGTTTGTCGGTGCGACACTGGCGGCAACCAGCGTCGGAATTACGGCTCGCGTCTTGAAAGACATGCGCAAGATGGACACGAAGGAGGCGCGAATCATCCTCGGGGCCGCCGTCGTGGATGATGTGCTCGGCCTGATCATCTTGGCTGTGATCTCGGGCATTGTTACCTCGATCGCCGACGGCGGATCGGCCGAGATATCCCTGATGCCGGTGCTCTACATCGTCGGGAAATCCATCGCGTTCCTGGCCGTCGCGGTTATTGCCGGTCGCGCCCTCGCTGGCCGAATTATCGATTGGGGCTCGCGCGCCAAGGTGGCGGGTATTCCGGTCGTGTTGACGATCTCGTATTGCTTCTTGATGGCCGCGATCGCCGAGACGATCGGACTGGCCGCGATCGTAGGCGCGTTCGCTGCTGGCCTCGTGCTCGATGAGACTCACTACCGCGGCTATCGCGAACTGAAAGCGAAGAAAGTAGAAGAGTTGCTGGCCCCCGTCAGCGCGATCTACGTGCCGGTGTTCTTTGTGCTGATGGGAATGCGCGTCGACTTGAGTGCGTTCGCCTCTGCCAGCGTGTTGCAGTTCGCCTTGGTGTTGAGTGTCGCCGCAATCGTGGGCAAGCAGGTCTGTTCATTGGGAGTCTTGGAGAAAGGCTTGAACCGATTGGTGATCGGCGTCGGTATGATTCCGCGCGGCGAGGTCGGCCTGATCTTCGCTGGCATCGGGGCCACCCTATCAGTCGGCGGAGTGCCTATATTCTCACCGGAAACGTTTTCGGCGATGGTGGTCATGGTGATGGTTACCACGCTGGCGACGCCGCCGTTGCTAAAAATGCTTTTCTCGCGATGACTGTCTACAGGCAGGTGTACTACAATCCGGACCGATGCTCAGAATAACGTCTCGCTTGGTTGCCGTCATCGCCGCTGTTTCACTCGCCTGTGCGGTTCAGGCCAGTGACCACAATACCCTTACCAAGGCGGAACAGACCGCTGGATGGAATCTACTGTTTGACGGCACGACCTACGACAACTGGACGGGCATGAAAGGCTCACCACTCCCGGAAGCGAATTGGGCCATCGAAGACGGCACAATTCGAACCGTGCCGGGCCGCGGGCGCGACCTGGTGTCTACGCAGCCGTATGAGAACTTCGAGCTGTCGTTTGATGTAAAGATTCTGGCCGGCGGCAACAGCGGAGTGAAATACATGGTGCAGCCGGAGTGGCTAAGCTCGGGCTGGTCGCCCGATGCGTCCCCGAGCGCGAAGGAGCGTCAGAGGTTGGCCGCGGTGGGGTACGAGTATCAAGTTATCGACGACTCGACCATAAACAACAAACCCGACTGGGAACTCGGATCGTTTGGCTCCTATTACCTGATCTATGCCCCCGACGCGGATAAGAAGCCGAGTCCGTCCGGCGAATGGAATAGCTGCCGTATCGTCGTCGATGGGACGCACGTCGAGCACTGGTTGAACGGCGACAAGATCTTGGAGTTCGAGTTGGGCACTAAGGAAGTACTGGCGCTCGTTCGTGAGACGAAATTCCGAGCTGCCCCGGGCTACGGCAAGAAGGGGCCAGGGTATATTGTGCTGACCCACCACAACTCGCCAGCATGGTTCCGCAACATCAAGATCCGCGAGCTGAACTAACTAAGATCGAGACGGATCGTCTCGGCTCACCGTGAAGGACGGCTGCGGTGGCGAAGCGGGATCTGGTTCCCAGGGCAGTACACCGTCGCAACGTTCGCGATAGAAGGCTTCGGGCTGATCGACAGTTGCGACAACTTGTCCGGGGGCTCGCTGCATCAGACCGCTTTCGAGCACGGCAATTGAGGCAAGCTGCATCGGTCGCAAGTCGTACCAGGGATCTAGCCGGACGTCGGTCTCATGCGAGTCTCCCTCGGGGATGTCCATGGAGGCGGTAACCGGGGTCACCTGCTGACGGCGTCCCTGATAGGTCCAGGGCTGCAACACGAGTTCACCGGTCTGCTGGCTAGGGCGCACGCGAAGACTCAGCGTGTTGAAACGCCCGAGCGTGGTGCCGGTGGCGAACCCACCAAACGCACCGTCGGCGAAGAAGAATTCACGGCCATGGCGACTGCCGGTTAGGCTGCAATCGATCGGGGTGACAACTACGCGTGGGTCGCCAGACTTTGTTGGATAGCCGAAGGCTTCCCTGCCGTAGACGAGGTCGCCACCGGGGCCGACGACGTGGGCCAAGGTGTACCAGGCGGAGACGCGACCGATGCGGCAATAGGTCATCAACCAGAGTTCATTGACCGGCAGTTCACCCTCGTGCGAAATGCGTAGGCCCATCATCTTGACGAGCGGGCGGCTCCCCGCGACGCAAGGCGGTGGCAGCAACTCGGCGTGGACCTCGGGGCTGATGACGGCGTTGACCTCGATGATTTCGACCGGATTGAAACGGGTTTCTTTTCGAGCCTGCCAACGCTCGCTCTCCGCTTCGGTCCAGCGGAGAGCGGTGGTTCGATCGGGCCAGCCGATTGGGCGGTTGATGACTCGGTCGATGGAAGGTCTGGGGTAGCGCAATGGACTCCAAGCGGAGAGGTCGTCGCCAGAAATCGTTGCGATCTTCTTGGGCTCGCTCATCTGCCCTGTCGGCGACTCGGTAGGCGCAGACCGCCACGCGCCAACGATCTCTAGAATCGGCAACTCTGCTGCCGGTTCTGAAGGAGTTTTGCGCATCCACTCAACGCTGGCACTTGCCGCGCCAACGGAGGTGCGGTCGGTAGTCGGCCAGTCGATCGCCATGAGCTCCCCCGCGTCGCTGAGGTTGCCTTGGGTCCAATCCTCGTTCGCGTAGAAGCGGATGCCCAACAGTGGTCGATCATCGGGAGCCAGAGCTTCGCCCGCAGCCTGCCCGATACTGATCTTGAGGACGACCTCACCGGCGATTGCCACTTGGCCATGGCCGTTTGCCACAGTGATCATCGCTGGCATTGCCCCAAGGCCCAGACGTTCGCGGGCGACGAATCGCTGGCGATCAGAAGGGGTCCAGAGAGCGACTGGAAGCCAACCTGCTCGCACGCCATATCGGACAGTGACAAGCACCCGCGCCCACGACGCGTCCGATGCAATCTCTACTTGGACGTGCGGCTCGGAGTCCGCCTCGAAGCCCGGCGGAAGCATCCGCGCCAACCGTTCGGGGTCGGTTCTAAAGCAGATACCGAGGCCGCTGGGCATGGCACCCTGACCATGGAGCTTCGCGGCAGCCATGGCGGCACCTGCGAGCAGAAACTCTCTTCGTTGCATCGGACCGGTCACGACGGAAGGGCGACGAGCGCCTGTCAGCAGGTTACGCTATAGCAGATCGCTTCGGCTCGGACGCAAACTCTTGAAGTCTGCACCGGAGATTACGTAGTACCAGTCGGCGAAGCGATTGCGTAGCTCTTCTTCGAGTTGCTGCCCCTTTTCTGCATCGCCGCCATACTCGTCGGCACGCGCCTGGTCGAAGGCGACGGTGATGAAGACGTAGCGTCGCTCACCACCACTAGTCACCTCAGCATCGTCTTCTTCCTGAGAGGCGGTCGGGCCGCCTGCGATCTCGCCAAATCGCAGAGTGTACTGCAAGCCATCTGCGGTATCGACCAACATTTCGCCCTCGTTCGAGAGCAGCTGGCCCGTCATCTGATTGATGAAGTAACCCTTGCCGCGCAGCGACTGGAAACTCTCCATCGTGAGTTGGATGCCCTCTTGCGCGCGGAGACTCTGCGTCAGCCCTTCGGGTTTCGCCTGAGCGTCGACAATCCTCAAGTCGTCGAGTGCAGCAGTTAGGGCATCGACCGCGTCGCTGTCGGACGTGCGCGAACCGAGCCGCCAGTCGTCGCCATTTTTAGACAGCGTCAAGCGTTCGCCCTGTTCGATGCGACCCAGCCGCTCGTTGATGGAGTAGCTGTTTAGTTGCACTCGACGCAGCGAGTCAGTCTCGATCTTGAGCAGGTCGGTTTCGATCCAGTCTTCGAACTGCGCGGAGACATCGGCCTCGGTCTCGACGGCATACACACGACGCTGTCCGGGGATGCGCATGTAGCGGAAGCCAGGCTTATCTTCGACTTCGTTGCCGATCACGAAGTCAGCTAGCACTTCGCCCTCGGCGTCGCGCAACGTCACGCGTTTGCCTCGGCCCGATAGCGACGCTGCTTCCTCGAAGGGATCGATGACGCCATACTCGGCGTGGTCATCGATATTCTCGGTGACTACCAAATCTTTCCTCAGCTCAATCAAGGCCGCAGCCGTTGATGCCAGGCGGTCCTCAGCGTCAGCGGGGTAATCTCGGTGCGAGGGGAGCAGCCACTTGTCTTCGCGGTACTCGACTTTCAACGGCGTCGCCGTAGCGGTTTCCTCGTTGTAGTCGATGACTTCGATAACGGTCGGCGCTTGCGGGTCGGTGAAGTCGGGGAAGAATAGCTCACCTTGATCTGACAGAATGTCAGGCGTGCGAGCGCCAGGGTCAACGACCACGGCCGCAGTCGCCAGCACGGCAGCGACGAGACAGAAGATAAGGGTTTGACGCAGTTCTTTCTGCATAGTTCTACGCCTCCACCAACCGATCACGCGATAGTGACGCCTCTTCGCGACGTTTCCGGCGCAGGGACATCACAACAAACAGAAGAAAAGCAGGTACCGGCGCGAGAGCCACAGCGGCGATCTTGATCGTGTTCTGGATGCCACGAACCGACGCTTCCATATCGGCACGACTGCGTTCGATGCGTCGCTGTTTGCCGTCTTCGATGTTGCGCTGGGCAACGGTGAGACGACGGTTCTCGATCTGCTGTTGGTTCGCAATCATGATGCGTTTGGTTTGCAGGTCGAGGTCCGTCCTTGCTTCGAGTGCGGCAACGGCATCGTTGAGCCGGGCCTGAGCAGCTTCTAGCTGCTCCTCGGCAGCGGTCTCGGCTTCTCGAGTGTCTTCGACGCGGGCGTCTTCGTAGCTCTTCGTCATCGCTTCGACCGACTCAAGAGTGCGGTGTCGGCGTCGCCGCTTACGCAGCGCGATGAAAGATTCGTCTTCTGCGAGTTGGTCGACGGCGTTGAGCAGGAAGGTGACATTGTCGAACTGTAGGTTCTCGACGCCCTGGGCTCGTAGCTGGAAGAACTGCTCGCCCATCAGGTCGACATCCGCGATCACGATGCCGTTGGGCTCCCCGTCGGCGTCACCTTGGGCCCGAGCGGCGATGGTGTATCGGGCTTCGTCGACCTCGTGCGGTAGGCTTGTCGAAATTTGCTGTCCGAAGATTGAGTTCTGTACGAGCCGGAACCATAAGGAAGTGCTCGACTCGATGCCGGTCTGCAATAGCGGCGTGAAAGTCATGCCGCTGTCTTCACGAGATAGCAGTACTCCGGGGTACATGGCAACAACTTCCTGCAAGCCGCTGCTGACCGAATTTTCAGCGTTGAATCCATCCTGTTCGGATTGTGCACTGACGAAGACGACTTCCTCCGGGAGCGAAGTGAACTGCGGGTGTGGGTTATAGCGATCCCAGGCGATGTCGTCGGTGGGCCACTCGACGCCCAACAGATCCAGCACCGGCGCGATGTTGGTTGGCGGCGCGGGCGGTGGCCCTTGTGAGAAAGGGCTTTGCGGCGCTTGCTGTGGAGCTTTCGTCATATCGAACGCGGGTAGCGGATCGACGAAGATCAATACGGGGTTGCCTGCCGCCACGTAATCCACCAACTGCGGCAGATCACTCTGCGGCATCAAGTGGGGCAAGACGACCATCAGCACATCGAGATCCTCTGGATACTGCTCCGACGATTGAACCGGAACGACCTCGTACTGCTTGCGTAGCTCGGGGACGATCGACCAAGCGATCGAACGTTGGCGAGTCTGAAAATCGAACCCGCCGAACATCTCAATGCCAGGCGACAAGACACCGACCTTCTTCCGGTCGGCCTCGACGACGACCCGAACCGACCGCATCAGTTCGTACTCGACCGAAAGCCCGGGCGGAAAGAATGGAATGACCTCTTCTGCTGACCCATGGCTGAAGGCCACCCCAAGGAAGATGTCGCGGGGAGCACCAGATCCCGTCGTCTCGAAAGGCGACATCGGCTGCGGCTGAATGTTGTAGCGGTCCTGTGCCTCGCGCGCCTCGTCGGTGTACTTTTCGGTTTCGACGACACGGGCGTGGACGCGGTCGCCACCGAGAGAATCGAACTGGCGGAGCAAGGAAACGATGTTGTTGCGCGTTTGTAAGTAGCTGCGCGGAACGTTGCGACTGAGATAGGCCTGGATGAACACCGGCTTTTCGGGGTCCAGGTTCCGCAAGAGTTCGCGAGTGCTCGGTGAGAGCGAGTGAATCTGCTCGGATGTGACGTCGATGCGTCCTCCGAGTCTTGAGGCCAGTATCGTAACGCTGGCGGCAACAACGACCAAGGCGACGCCGCGCAGGGCGAAGTGGCGTCCTAGTTTTGGCGCCTTCTCGCCGGTGGGCCAGTGGCGACGACCGAGTAGTGCCACGTTGACATAAAGAATGGCCGCAGCGAATCCGACGAAATAGAGTACGCCTGATATAGGGACGACGCCTGATGTGAAATCCCTGAGCTGTTCAACGAACGACAGGCTCTGCAGCAGGCGTTCGAGGCCGCCAGCGACCAAGACGCTCGCGTACTCAATGAACACGGGTGCAGAGCACAGCAATGCGCCCGCGATAAAGGCTACCGTCAGGTTGGCCGTCAGCAACGATCCCAGCATGCCGAGCGCCAGCATTGCGGCTCCCATGAACCAGTACCCCAAATAGGTCGAGAAGAGCAGTCCAAAGTCCGGCGACCCCAAGATCAACAGAACGATGACATGGCTCAATGAGAACGCCAGGGAGACGGTATAGATCGCCAGCATCGCTCCGTACTTGCCGAGGACGATGTCGGTGTCACTGGCAGGCAAGGTCAGCAGTAATTCGTCGGTTCCGTTGCGCTTCTCATCCGCCCACACGCTCATCGTGATCGCCGGGATGAACAGCATCAGTAGATACGGGATGTACTCATTTAGGGGGTCGAGGTTGGCCAGGTTGTTGAGGAAGAACTCATTGCGCCAAAACGCGGTAACAGCGCTCAGGAACACGAACAGTGAAATGAAGACGTAGCCGGTCGGGTTGGAGAAGTAGCCGAACAACTCTCGACGCAGGATTGCCTTCGGAAGGGTCCAGTCGCGGTTCATGCCAACTCCTTCTGCGCGGCAGGGCTCGCGACGCTGCCAGTTAATCGGTAAAAGGCGCTCGCCAATCCTTCTGTGCCTGCCATCTCGCTCGGGGAGCCATCAAACACGATGCGCCCTTCGTTGATCATCACGACTCGGTCGGCGGTGGCCTCGACTTCTTGGAGGATGTGCGTCGACAGCAGTACGGTCTTCGTCTGGGCGAGCTGCCGAATCAATTCGCGTACGGCGCGAATCTGATTCGGATCCAAGCCACTGGTTGGCTCGTCCATGATGAGAATCTCGGGGTCGTGGAGCAGCGCCTGTGCCATGCCAACACGTTGCCGGTAGCCCTTCGACAGCTTGTGGATGCTCTTCTCCAGAACCTCGTCGAGCCGACACTGAGCGATGACCTCGTCTAGGCGGCTACGGAGGTGGCCATTCGCTAGCCCACGGGCTTCGCCGAAGAAACGCAGAAGTTCGAGCGGCGTCATTTCGGGGTAGAGGGGGCCATTCTCGGGCAGATAGCCCAACCGCTTCGCCGCTTGGACGCGTTCGGTAGCCATATCGTACCCGGCGACTCTGGCCGTCCCGGATGTCGGCGACAAGTAGCCGGTCAGAACCTTTAATGTGGTCGACTTGCCAGCGCCGTTCGGCCCGAGGAAGGCAACAACCTGCCCGACGGGGACCCGGAACGAGACATCACGAATCGCTGCGAAGTTGCCGTAGAGTTTGCTGAGGTCACGAGCCTCGATGGCTACAGGGCCGTCTTGGTCCATAGTCGTCCTACCAATTACTCCAGTTAACGGGGATTACTAGCGCACAGTCTCGAGCAGGGCAGAAGGAATCCGCCTATCAGTGGAGTATTTTAGCGGAACCCGCCGTCGCTTACAAACCTGGGGACAAAACGCGTGTAACGAAACGCCCTCAGTCGTCAAGGCCAGCGTTGGCCCGGATAATACGGACGGTCTCTTCGTCGAAGTCGGCAAGAACTGCCTGCACTTTCCCGAGGTCTCGTTCGGCTTCGTCGATCTCTTTGATGACTTGGTTGCGCATCTCGACGACGAGGTTGCGCCCGTTGGAACGGGCCTCCGATGATTGCTCCATTAGCCGCATGGTGGAGGAGGCTCCGCATTCGGCGATGTCGGCGTTCACCTCGCGGACCCGATAACGGACCCAAGCGATCTGCTGACTGGTCCGTGCCAGCCGCGAGGCCTGATCAAAGCCGTTCGGGAGACTCGGAGCGGCCTCCCAGTGCTCAAGTAGCCATTGCAGGCGGCGATGATCGGCAGCACGATAGGCGCTCGTGGCTTGGGCCATAAACTCATGACGATACCGCCGATCGTCATAGTCGTCAGCGAGGTCGGGGTGGATCTTGCGAGCCAGCAAGCGGAACATGTTCTTTAGCTTGTTCGCCGGTTTGAAGGCCTCTTGGGGCAATTCGTCCGAGTGCGCCTCGTCGGCTGGCTTGAGGGACCCGTTGCGGGCCCGGTTGACTTCGGCCCAGGCACGGCGGATCTGCTCGCGTAGTTCCTCAAGCTGGTCGTAGCGGTCGCCCACAGCTGGGCGAAATCGCTTCTCGAACTCACGCAATTGGTGCTGCAGTTTGTCCCGATCGGCCTCCATCTGTGCGAGGCTCTCCCGCAGTTCGGCGAGCAGGAGCAAGCGGTGGGCGAGCACCTTGGTCGGCGGCGGTTCGTAACGGACTAGAGCCAAACTCACGGCGAGGAAACGAGGGAGAGTCGGTGCGGCGGCGACGCGCCAGCCAGCAAGAGACTCCTACGATTCTACCGTGTCGCGGCGCGGTCTATGAACTTGCCTTGCCGCGGCGACGAATCACAATCACAGCCAGTAGCAAGGCGGCGAACCCGCCACAGACGAGACGTACCATTTCGCTCTCCATAGTTTTTCTCCTTACGGCTCCGTCATCATGGGGATCAATTTGGTGAAGATGGTGACAATCACGGGACCTACCGTCACCACGAACAGCGATGGCAGGATGCAGAAGAAGATCGGAAAGACGAGCTTCATACCCATCTTGGCGGCCTTTTCCTCGGCCCGTTGACGTGCGGTCGTTCGCATGAATTCGGAGTGAGTTCGCAATGTTTGGGAAATACTCGTTCCGAGGCGATCGGCCTGGATTAGCGTACTGACCAACTTCTTCATATCGCTGACGCCAGTCCGTTCACCCAAATTCCTTAGCGCATCGGCACGACGTTTGCCGTGCCGCATCTCTAGGTTGGTGACCGCGAACTCTTGGCTGAGCTCGGGATAGCCCTGGTGCAGCTCGCGACTCACTTGGGTGATCGCTTGATCAAGACCCAGGCCTGACTCCACGCAGACAACCAAGAGGTCCAAGGCATTGGGCAAGGCCTTGCCGATCTTCTTTCTCCGCCTCTTCACGAGATAGTTTAAGATCTCGCTGGGCCCCATGTAGCCAGCGAATCCGGCCAGGACGAGCAGGATGAGTTGCGTGTCGCTACCGATTCCAAGCTGTTGGCAGGCAATCCACATGAACAGCGGCATGACGAGCGTGCTGAGTACCTTGGCACCGAGAAACACCTTGAATGCAATCGGCCCGCGAAGACCGGCGGTGTACAAGCGTTTCTGAATCAGGCTCAGGTCGGCGGGTGAAGCCGGAATCAGGTCGCCGATCTTCACAAGAGCATCGCGGAAGGCCATGCTGGGATGCCAAGTTTCAACCTGGCGGGCCTCACCGATCACCCTCTCCACAACGTTCTGCGGGCTGACCCAGAACTTCATCCCAAGCAGATAGGAGAGACTCGCGATGAAGACGAACATAAAGGCGGACAACGCAAGAGCCATCTCACACCTCGATGTTTACGATCTGTCTCATGATCAAGAAACCCAGGACAACGAATCCGAGCGCCGAACCCGCCATCCATCGACCCACCTCTTCTTCGACAAAAAACATCATGTGGGGTCTATTGACGAAGTACATCATCACGGCGACGACGACAGGAATGCCGGTCAGAACAGCACTCGACATACGGCCATGGGCGGAGATCGTTCGAATCTGACCTCTCAGTTTGAAGCGCTCACGGATCAACCCCGCGAGCTTTTCAAGAATCTCTCCGAGATTGCCACCGGTACGTTTTTGCAGGATGACCGCCGCGACGAAGAACCGTACGTCGAGCATCGGCATGCGTCTCGCTAACTTCTCTAAGGCAACGTCGATGGGGAGTCCGAGATTCTGCTCTTCGAAAACGATTCGGAACTCACCGGCGAGTGGTTCTTCAAACTCCTTCTGTAGTAGGTCCAAAGAGACCGAGAAGGCATGACCTGCCCGCATGGCCCGCGCAATAAAGAGAAGGGCGTCAGGGAACTGCGCCTCAAAGGCATAGATGCGCTTGCGACGAGCACGGCGCAAATAGAGCAATGGCATCGATGCACCTCCACAGGCCGCCGCGAACGCGACGTAGTAGATCGCCGGTGGCAACATATACCAACAGAGATTGAACGCGACGAACGCCAGTCCCAGGCAGCCCAGAACGATCTGCCCGGGGGCCCATCCGACGCCCGCCTGCTCGGCCATCCGCTGCAGCCGTGTGTCGACGTTGAACCAACCGAGCGCCCTTTCTCCGACAGTCTTCGCCCGCGCATCGCTTTCGAAGAGCGCCGCGCCGTTCCCTGGTTCCGTCTGGCCGTTGGTGACGACGGCAGCGGCGCGATCAAGGAGTCGGTCGTGGATCTCTCCCGCATCTCGATTGTCGAAGTACCTCTGAACGAAGAGGTAGATCCCTGTCGCGGAGACGAGCGCAAACAGGAAGATGATGAGCAGAGTCATAGTTCCACACCCCTCAAATCACTTCGACGACCGACTCAAATAGCTCCGCCGGGAGAGTAATACCGTGAGCAAGCATGCGTTCGTGGAAGCGTGGGCGGATGCCCGTAGCAGCGAAGCGTCCCAGTACCTTGCCCTCCGCGGAGAGGCCTCGCTTCTCAAAGACGAACAGGTCTTGCAGCGTGACAGTGTCGCCCTCCATGCCCCCGACTTCGGTGATCGACATGATCTTGCGCGTGCCGTCACTGAGCCGCGAGGTCTGAATGACCACATCAAGCGCCGCGGAGACCTGTTGCCGAATCGACTGCAGCCCCAGGTTGGAGTTGGCCATCGTTACCATCACCTCCAGCCGAGTCAGGACGTCACGCGGCGAATTGGCATGGACAGTTGTCATCGAACCGTCATGACCGGTGTTCATCGCCTGCAACATGTCCAAGGCCTCTTCACCACGGCACTCGCCGACAACAATGCGGTCCGGGCGCATACGGAGAGCATTGATGAGTAGTTCGCGCTGTCGCACAGCTCCATCACCCTCGATATTGGGCGGGCGTGTCTCAAGCCGTGCCACGTGCGGTTGCTTCAACTGAAGCTCTGCTGCGTCCTCGATCGTGACAACTCGCTCCTTGGGAGAGATGAAGGCTGAGAGAGCGTTGAGTAGCGTGGTTTTTCCCGAACCTGTCCCGCCGGAAACGACGATATTCAGTCGGGTTTTGACGCACGCCTCGATGAGTTGCAGCATGGCGTCCGTCATGGACTGCTTCTCGACCAGATCGGCTGGCATCAGCTTGTCGGTTCCGAAACGACGAATCGAGAGTAAAGGCCCATCGACAGCAAGCGGCGGGATGATTGCGTTTACGCGTGAACCGTCCATCAGGCGCGCATCGACCTTCGGCGAAGACTCATCGATGCGACGTCCGACTTGAGAGACGATCTTGTCGATGATGCGGAGCAGGTGGCTATTGTCTTTAAATGCCACCGCCGTTAGCTCCAGGCGTCCACGCTTCTCGATGTAGACCTGGTTGTGACCATTGACGAGGATGTCGGAGATCGAGTCGTCTTGTAGCAATGTCTCCAGCGGGCCAAGCCCGAAGACCTCGTCGAGGACCTCACCGACGATCTGGCTCCGCTCGGCGGCACTAAGCAAGGTCTGCTCGCTGTCGATGAGTTGCGAAAGGGCTCCCCGTACCTCTTCGCGCAGCGTCTGAGTCTCAATCGACGCCAAAGCATCGAGGTTGATCTTGTCCAGGAGCTTTCGGTGCAGAGTGAACTTTAGATCTTGGTGACGGGCTGTGAGAGGTCGCGTCTTCAGAGCCAGGGGATTTGAGGAGATGGAGACATCAGAGCGGTCGAGATCGATTACGGACATGGATGAAGTACTCCACAGACATATCGACCGAACATTCGATAACTACAAGAAAACGTGGGTGAGGAGCCAGCTCTCGGAAGCTTCGCGTGTCACACCCCGCCCCACAGCTGCTTGAGTGCGCCGAGGCGACCGTGGTCCGCCTCAACCGCTTGTGGATCGAGGAGGCCTTGGACGTAGCTGCGAATGCTCTTGCCAAGTTCCGACTTCTCCGGGAGAGGTTCGCCTTCGCGCTGGGCCTTCTCGACTGCTAGCGGATCGTCGGGAAATGTTTGATGGATCGAGGCGCGAAAGATCTTCTCTAGCTCATCAACGGACAGCTCGCGCTTGCGGTCGGCCCGATTGACCAAGATGTTGAGTTGATCGCAACGCCGTCCCATCTCTTCGAGGACTGGAACCGTGCGGCGCATGAGGAAGAGTGACGTCATGTCCGTCGAGCAGACCAAATTGACCTCATTGGCTGCGTTGACTGCCGTCATCCCGAGCGGGTCCATAACGCCACCGAGGTCGACGATGATGTGGTCGTAGGCACCACGCACGAACTCGAGCAACTCTTGCACCGGGTACGCCTCGATCAAGGCAAGTTCCGGGCGATCGGGAGCAGCGAGAATGTCAACGCCGTCCTTGTTGGAGACGAGGGATTTCCACACGCCTTCATCCAGTTGATTGGCGTGTTTCAAGGCGTCGATGGCACTGTAGATGGGGTGCAGCTTCGCCAGGAATGCGATGACGCCACCGACCAAATGCAAATCAGCTAGCAGCACTCGCCCTCCCGACTGCTTCTGGATCTGATAGGCAGAGGAATATGCGAGCGTGGTCGCTCCTGAACCGCCCTTGACCGGCGAGAAGACATGGATACGCCCACGCTTCGAAACCGGCCGCCTCGCTTCGACGCCACTGTGCTCCAGCATGCGGCGCACAGCATGCCGCACCTATTCCACTGGGAATGGGCTTGCCAGAAACTCGGTAGCTCCGCCACGCAGGCACTGGAGGATTGCTTCTGGGTTGTTGGCTTCGTCGAGGCCAGCGACGGCAACCTCGGGAGCAACCCGAGCAAAGGCAGAGATGACCTGAAGCGCGGCCCTGCGATCAGCACTCACGTCGATGAAGACGGCCTCAACACGGTGCTCGGAAAGGAGGCGCTCTACTTCGCGCACAACAGGGTACTCGTTCACCTCAACCGCAAACCCCAGTTCCCGGACCGACGCGCAAACCGCTTGGAACGTGCTGGAGAGTCCGCGGTTCGGACAGATCAGCGCTGCCGACAGGACTGTAGCCGTCTCCCGAGACATCTCTCCATCGCCTCCTCCAAGATTCGTTCAGTTCAGTTCATGGCCTGTGCGGCCTCGAATGTCTGAAGAGAGACCTCGTTGCCGCGGAACACCTCGATCTCCACTGGCGGCGGTGGTGCTGGAGCTGGCTCGATAAAAGGCCTTGGTGCCGGTCGCGAGACGTTGATCGTCTTGACTGTGGCACCAAACAAGTCGCGCTCACGGACACCTGTGGTCTTCGCGACTTCCGCATCGTTCGCGTTGCGCAGGACCAGCTGAATGCGGCCCTGGGTCTGTGCCAGAGTCACCATCTCTGATTGATCGGGAGTCAGCAGCAGGGTGACGACTGGGACTCGCTGTGGGCGCCCGGAGGAGTCTGGCGCAAGATGCTCGCCAGCCGAAAGCACGCGCACGTTGCCAAGGATCGTCTTGGTCATTCGGCCACCGCTCGGGTCGTCCTGCGGCACTCCCGTAATCAGTACATCGACCCTTGCCTCGGGCATCACAAACCCGGCCACGCCGTTGACATCGTCGACACGAATCGACATGGCCCGCATGCCATCGGGAACCTTAGTCGCCAGACCAACACCGGCGCCGGGAGCTGCCAGTCTCCGGTCGAGTACGGGCTCTTCGGCGAGGATACGACTCATCGGAACCCGACCGATCACGAGTTCAATATCTTCAAAGCCGCCTTGGGGCAACTGACCTCTCGGCCAGGGCTTGACTCGTAGTTCACCAGGCTGAATCTCGGACCCGACCTCCAGGTCCGTCGCGGCGATTACAACCTCCGCCATCGGTATTTCCCTGGCGGTCGCATCCCGCAGAGCGACCTGATAGAAGACACCGGTGATCACGAGCGCCAATCCGGCGGAGATAGCAAGCGCCGTTACAATTCGTGAGTTCATCTGCCACCTCTATCGGCACGGTTTGGCGCCGTACTTAGCTCGATCTTGAGTTTTCTAGCTGTCTGACTAGCTAGACGCTTCGGCGAGCTTGGAAGGTAGCTTCGAATAGATGCTGTCCAAGCTGGTTGACAGCCCTGGGAGGAACAGCCCGGCGGCGACGGCGACAAGCCCTGCCAAAAGGGCATACTCAACCAGGTCCTGACCACCTTCGTCCCTCCGCAAACATCGCACGCAAAGCTGCTGATAGATTCCGAACATAGTCACCTCGTTGAACCGTCCAATGAACTAAGGGCTAAGCGCGGCCCGAGCCACGCCTAGCCCTCCTGTGTTGACTGTTTTACAGGACGCTACGCAGCCGCGGCTGCCGTGAGCACGCTGCCCATGCGCGAGAAGATCGTGCTGATCGACGTGCTAATGGCTGGCAATAGCGCACCGGCTGCGACCGCTACGAATCCCGCCAGCAAGGCATACTCAACAAGATCCTGACCGTCCTTTTCCTCAATAAAGCTCCGTAGCCGAATTGCTATCCGCATCAAGTGTTCATTCATGGAACAAAATCCTCCTTCTTAGACCAATAACTTCGGTTATCGTCCGGCTACGCCTTCAGCGACGAAGGGGGGATCCACGCACGTGTTGCGACCGGACTCGTTGTCAGAGCCCTTATCGACAGTGCGAAGGAAAAGTTGCAGATTTATTGCAGGAGAGAACAGGGAGACAGACTAGTTGCTGCTAGCTGTGGAGCCTCAAGAGGTTGTTCATGGGAATCAGGAGTCTGGAGAAAGGGGGAAGGTAGTGGAGGCTGGCGTGGGGGCGATGCCAGTTGTAATGGTGGAGCCAGGGTAACAGATGAGCGGCGCGCTGCTGGGATGAGGAGTAGGAGCGAGCGTAAGCCCATTCTCTCAGAGCGGTCTGGATGAAGCGTTCGGCCTTGCCGTTGGTGCGCGGCGTGTAAGGACGGGTAAAGCGGTGGCGGATGCCGAGACGACGGCAAGCATCGCGGAAGAGGCGCGAGCGATAGCAAGAGCCGTTGTCGGTGAGCAAACGACGAATGGGGACGCCGAGGGAGCGGTAGTAACCGACCGCGGCGTCGAGGAAAGCCACCGCGGAGTGGCTGCGTTCATCGGGCAGGATCTGAGAGAAGGCGAGGCGGGAGTTGTCGTCAATAGCGACATGCACGAACTCCCAGCCAGCGCCGCGACTGGCCCGAGAGCGATCTCCGGTAACGCGATGACCGGCGCGGAGGAAGCGGCCGAGCTTCTTGATGTCGAGATGCAGCAGATCGCCGGGGGCGGCATGTTCGTAGCGGCGCAGGGGCCGAGCAGGTTCGAGATCGCGGATACGGTTCAGGCCGGCGCGGCGCAAGATGCGGCTGATGGTAGCGGGCGAGAGGCCGACAGCCTGGGCGATGTGTCGGCCGGTCCAACGCTGGCGGCGCAGAGAAATGACGCGCTCGACCAGCGCCCGAGAGGTCCGTCGCGGGCTGCGGTGCGGTCGCGAGGAACGATCGTGCAAACCGGCGACACCCTCGCTGCGATAGCGCGCCAGCCACTTGTGGATGGTTCTCAGTGAGACGCCACAGGCCGCCGCGGCGTCCCGTGGCGTCTGCTGCTTGGCGAGGACGCGCTCGACGATCCGCACTCGCAAATAAGGCGTCAATCGTGCATTCTTGTGGATGTTCATTCGGTCTCTCCAAGGTTGCTGTTGTGGGATAACTCCAGCTTCCCTGGTCCGGGACCGAATGAACAACCTATTGAGAGGTCACAGCTAGGCAACTCGGCGAGAGCTGCTTCGAGTTCGCTTCGGGCGTGCGAATCTCCGTTCGTCGCCGACATCTCAATGCCCCGCTCGAACACGTCGCGTGCCGCGGAGTTCTGGCCGAGTCGCTGGTGAGCTTTGCCCGCGTGATAGTAGGCCGCTTGGTAGGTTGGATCGATAGCGAGGATGCGCTGAAACTCTTCTATCGCGGCTTCATCAGCACCGGCCTTGACGTGCTCTTGGGCCAATCCATAACGAAGAAAACAGTCGTCAGGGCTGGCTGCGAGAAAAGACCGGAGCGTTTCGATGCGGCTACTCATGATGTCTCAAGACACCCCAATATATCAGCTAGCCGCCGCACGGTAGATCCTCTCCGGCAGCGTCTGCACCGCACATACCGTGTAGAGAAGCCGTCTCGATTGCGAACCGCAGGCACTCAACCATTCACCTATCGCGACAACCACGCGGTGACGTGGCGACGGACATCCGACGGTTGACACTTGCCAATTCCGTGTGGGAACTTGAAAAGAGTTCTCCCTGATCCTCAGTAGCTCAATTGGTAGAGCATCCGGCTGTTAACCGGAGGGTTGTAGGTTCGAGTCCTACCTGGGGAGCCAATCCCCTCAACAACGCAACTTACTGATTCACAGTGACTTACTGTGCTTCTCTTTGGCATCCTAGTTCACGCCATTCGTGCCACGGGTGCGCTCAATGTGCGCCCCATCGCTGGTTTCGGCCTCTTCGGCCTCTAGAAAATCCTGGACCGTCTGCCCGATCCCTCTCAACCGCTTCGCGCTCACGATGTCGTAGCGCTGGAGCATCGAATCCGTTTTGTGGCCGATGATCTGTTTGATGTGGTACGGCTCCACTCCAGCATCGGCGAGGTTTGAAGCAGCACAGGCCCGCAGGTCGTGGAAACGGAACCATTCAAGGCCGACGACCTTTCTAGCCCTATTCCACTCAGACTTGATGTCTGCGAAACGCGAACCGTCGGGCTTATGGACTACGTACTTACTCCCCGTTTCGTTGGCTGACCTTGTAGCTGCCGCTAGGGCGTCCTGCATATCCCCGTAGATTGGCGCCGTCCCGACTCGCTTCAAATTCCCTTGATTCGCGGGCGGGCGGATGACCTTCTCAGCCCAGTCCACACGGTCCAAGGTGAGCCCGAGAATAACGCCCTTTCTCCAGCCGGTGTGATAGGCGATGATCGCCGCCCAGCCCTGCCGTTCCTTCATCTCACCCATGAGCACCTTGTACAGATCGTGCGTAATCCGAGCGGTACGGATGTTTTCCTCCTTGAACATGGGGACATACGGGACGTGAGCCACCAACGGGGGCGTCTGACGCTTGCCGAGATAAAAGGCGTGGCGCAGCGTCTCTAACTCGCGATTGACGGTGGCTGGCTGCACCTTCTTCTTCCGCTCGTCGCGGTAGCCCTTGATCTGTTCTGTTGTCAGAGTCCGGGCGTCCAGGTGGCCAAGCTTTGGGCGAAGGTGGAGTTTGATCCTGGATTTCAGGCGGTCAATGCTCTTGCGCTCGTTCTCTTCGTAGTCCGCTATTACCATGTCGAGCAAGCGCCCCACCTTTGGCGGCTTGGCGAACATCAGGCTACCTTCCTCGGCCTTCCCCACGTAGATTCGCTGCTGCCGCCCGGCCTCTTTCTTATCTTTGGTGTGGGTGTTGATCTCCCGGCTTTGGTACTTAAAGAACCAGTTGCCGACAGGCTTGCCGCTCTTCCGCTTTCGGAACAACTTGCCCTGGCCTGTTTGGTACCGCGCCATCAGCTCGCTTTGCTCGCTTCGATCAGGTCGTCGAGATCACTGCGGTCGAACATCACACGGCCATCGATCCTGACGGCGATCAGTTTAGCGGAACGCTCCAGCTCGCGCACGCTGTTGGAGCTGCGGCCGAGGTAGACCGCTGTTTCCGGGACGGTGAAAAGGCGCTTGGCGGGCCGTTGCTCGATGCAGGCGGCGACCTGGGCTATGAAGTCATCGGGCAATGTCAGCGATAGAGTGGACCCGATAGGCCCCGTTGCTTGTCGCTCGCTGCTCGACAGCCCTTTGGCGTCAGCTGCCATCGCCACCACCTGTCATTTCTGCCCACTGACGTTGCTGCTCGGGCGTCGGCTCGCGTGGCTCCAGCCATGAGATCTCGATTTTTCGCGGCGGCTCTTCTTCCTCTGGCTGATTCAACCCCAAATGTTTCGTCAGCGCCTCCAACGCCGCCAATTTGTTGTGCATTTTCACTGTCACGCCGTCACGAGTCCTGCGAATCTCAGCGATCGCCCGCGTGGCGTCTTCTGACAGCTCATCGCTCGGTACGAGGTCGATGTCATAAACGGCCTCCGGTATTTCCGTAGCTTCGGACACCGCGACCTTGATTCTGCCCCACTTGATTACATCGGTAATGTCACCAAACGCGATTCGGGCGATCTCGTTGATCACCCTATCCCGGGTAACTTCTAGCTGCGTCGCGAGCGTAGCGTTGCGCTGGTCGATTTCCGCGCGAACGTTAACATTAGTCAACAATCGTGACGCAGCCGATTTTGCCGTCTTTTCGCTGTATCCAGCAGCGAGCGCCGCTTTGGTGGCATTCAGATCGACCAGGTAATGGTCAACGAATCGCTGCTGTTTTGGAGTGAGTTTCACTGGCCGCTCTCTCGCTTCTTTGCCGGTAGACCGCACGCAGGGGTCAAGTGAGCAATCGTGGCCAAAGCCTCGATTTTCGTCGCTGCGTCCACGGGGAAATCGGCATCAATGTCGGCGAACGCGACCTTCTCCAACTCGCAAAGGATCGTCTCGCGATTGACGCCCAGCGCCTCAAGGATCTCGGCGTCGGTTTGGGAGCTTTCTTTCTGAGTACTCAACTGACTTCCTCCACTGGTTTCGTAGGCCGTAGGTTGATTGGTGCTGGAGCCTCATTAGACTCTTCCTCGTCGTCTATTCCGCCACCGCTTAGAGGTTTACCGCTACCAATCAGAATCAGATCGCGGTACGACCGACCAGCGATCTCGCCAAGCTTGGCAATCGAGAGAATATCGTCCTTGAGCCCTAGGTGGGGTGGCGACTCATCGTCGGGGTCGAATCTCTTCTCCAGTACGTCAGCAGCGTTGTTGCTGAGCCGAACCACTCGCCGAAGGTGCTGCGCATACTCCTCGATAACCTCGCCGACGATCTGAGACCCTGTGCCGTCTCGCAAGGCATCCGCGAACCCATCGCGGGCTTGCTTGGCTACGAAGTCGTCCCACGCCTGCGCCCGCTTAGGCCAACTGTTCTCTCTACACCAACGCACCCACGAGCCAGAAGCTCGCTTAGACGACGCCCTTTTGACACCTTCTTGACGCCTTGCGGCATAGGCTGCGTTGAGCGAGCGTTCGGTGCCTAGCTCCAGGTAAACCTGAAAGGCTCGGTAGGCAGCAGCGGTCTCGCCTACCCGCCTATCCCACGGTTGAATCATCTCGACGTTTTTCTCCATTCATTAGCCTTCCAGTTGTGTCTTGATGTCGCCCATGAAAGCGCCGCCATCGGCGTTGAACCCAGAGCGCACAGCCTCGGTTAGCTCCTGGGCATGATCCATGACTGACTGGCTATCTAGGGCGTTTATCGTGATGTTTACCGTCCGAATTGCGTTGTTGGACGTGTCAACCGAGCGGCCGAAGGTGTCGAAATGGCGAGACTCAGAGTCCGGCAGGATGAAGCGATTAGCCTTTAGCGTCTCTTGTATTTCGTGCTCGCGTTTCATCGGGTCGGTGCCGCCGAATAGACCGGCTATCAGGGGAGCAGCGAGTCCGACGATCCCTAGCGGCCCGGCTAGCCCCGAAAATTTATCTAGTAGCTTGAGTCCTCCTGAAGCCGCTGCCGCGATTCCGCCACCGACCTGTACCGCGCCACCGATCCCGCCACGACGACTACCTCCGACGATGCCGTGAGTCGCCGCACCTGCGAATACCGCTGTTTGAGTAATCTTCGCCAGAAGTGCGTTCGTTTCCTTAGCTACGGCTGTATTGCCCTTAGCCGCTTCCGATGCCTCTTCGCGAAGAGCTTCCAGACCTTCCAGCCTAAGCGGGCTAGTTCCTCCCCCTATCAAGCCCGTAAGTGGTGAGAGCGGTACACCATTGCTGCCCGCGATCGATAGAGCACTGGTCAATCGATCATTCGCTAGCGTGTTGGCGTCGATAGATATCGTGTTGCGCTCTCTTGCCAGGTCTGCCGGGTCCGTGCCCAACGGGGTGCCTTGGAACAGTTTGCCTATCCCTGTGAGCTTTCCGTCCTTCGTCTGCCCACTGATGAGTTGATCGATCCCCAAAGTGCCGGAGTTGCTGAGAAATAGTTCCGCGGCGTTACCCGTGATCGTGCGACCAATGCCCAACGTCTGCGACTTGATGAAAGCGTCGAAACCGCCACTACCATTAGCGACCAGTGCGTCAAACGCCGACTCGGCAGCCGTGCGGCCACGGTCGATGCGATCACGTTCCAGTTGAGCGAGTTGTACGCTGGTATCCAGTTGGGCCTGGAGTCGGGCTTCTACGACTTGGGATGTCTCACCCTCTATAGCGGCGATCCGCTCAATGGATCGAAGCCGTATGGCCAGGACATCGCGAATCTCCGAGCCGTCTCGGGATCGAAGCTGGACAATCTGCGCTTCGGCGTCGGCGATCAGGTCGAGTTGACGAACACGGGACGCGTCGGCCTTCTGTACCGTCTGCGCGGCTTGTAGCGCACGGTTGATGTCTTGCTGTTGTTTCCGCTTGGCATTGTCGCTGAACTCCGGTACTGTCGGCTGAACTTCGGCGCCGTTGAACCCGGATGCTAGGAACTTCTCTTCTGACTCTGCCGCGATGCGTCGAATGCGAGCGTCGAAGCCATCGCTGACCTGAGAGAGCAGACCTCCGCTGGCACCCTGGAGTCGGTCAAGCGCCTGAGTTCTCTGGACACGGACTTGTCCGATATCGTTGAGCCCGTCGAGTGCGAATCTATCGATGAGGCTTTTCGCGAGTGGGTCTTTCTTTTCACGCAGCGCCGCTGCTTCGCGGAGCGCTGCGAGCTTTTCTTCTACGTCAGCGTCAACGCCCTCTTTGAATTCCCTGGTAGTTCTTGAGACGATCGACTGAGAGTCACGATCCGCTATCTCACCTATCTGGCCCGCAGCCACTCTGTCGTTGATCTGGCCTAAGAATTCGAGCGGGGATAGTAGTTCGCCTTTCGCGTTGCGGTAGCCGCCCAATAGCCCAAGACTGAATCCAGAGCCTTCCTGTTTCAGGTCAGAGAGAGCCTTGGTCTCAAACTTACGCGTCTCCTGATTGGCTTCAACCCCTTTCAGTACGTCAGCTATCGCGCTGACTACAACCAGGTACGCGTCAGCCGCGCCCTTGATCTCGCCGCTGAAGATGTTGGATAGGCGTTCAATAACCAGCTTGCCCGACTGGTCAATCTGGACTAACGTACCGGCGACGGTACTCATTTGCGCCGCGAACTCGCCACCGGCTTCCGACTGCTTAACCAGCGCCTCAACCATGGCGCGGGAGCGCTGGACGGTGGTCAGTGCATTGGCATTGGTGATACCGAGAGCACTCGCGTAGGCCTTGTATACCCTGGTGAGGTTGATGACAATGCCAAGCTCATCAAGAAGCTCCGGCTCGGCCTTGAGCGTGGCTCGGGTCAGACGACTGATGGCGTCTTCTAACGTTAAGCCTTGGCGTGCCGCGGAATCGAAGGCCAGTCCGACGAGTTTTATCGTCTCCTCTTGCGTGGCTCCAGCACGAATGAAGTCGCGCATCGAGAGGCGAGCTTGGACCGTGGTCGCGCCCATGGCCTTCAGCTGAATTTCAGTGCCAGCTATCTCTGCTGCGGAGATGTTGAATCGCTCACCGAGAACGCCGATAGTCGACGCCATACCTTCTATCTGGACCTGCGCGTCAACCAGCGAGTTTCCCAACTCGATAGCCTGACGAGCGATTGCCGCAACGCCGACGAATCCAGCTATGGAAGCCCCTAACCCACTCGCTCCGCCCAGTCCCGCACCAGCCGCGCCAGCTGCCGCAGAGCGAGCCGCACCAGACGCAGCGCCGGTAGCCGAGCCGCCCGTAATATTTCCGCGACGGTCAGTGAGCACGACGCGATTCGTATCTTGGATTTCCCGCCGCAGCTTGGCGACTTGCCCCGCTGATTGAGTGGCTTGGCGACCAATCGAATCGAGGTGGCGCTCGTATGTCCCCAGTGGACGAGACGAGCCCGCGGCCTCGGTGCGAAGGTTCCGCAAGTCGGCGACGTTACGCCTGATGCCGTGCTGATTCCGGATGATGATATCGAGGATGAGCTTCAGGTTTTCAGTCAATGGACGACCCCCACACTGGCAACGGGTTCGTCGAGCACCTGAACCCGCGCTAGCACCAATGCATTAGCCTCTTCGATGAGCTCTACCGGGCCGGTGCTGGCAAACTCCTTGCCGTTTATTGGGTGGTCCTGGTAACCGACTACGTGGACGATGCCCGCCGTCATGAACGCGGTGGCGGCGTCGACGTAGAAGAGTCTGAGCGCGACTTGCAACTCGGCTAAGAACTTCAGATTGTTGTGATCGACCGCGAAGCGCAACTCCGGTGCGAGCCGAAGGTACCCGACCTCAACATCGCGACAGTGCTTGGCGGTCGCCTCTAGGACGTGCTCTCGGAGGCTCGCCCCTCGTCGTACGACGTATACGACATCGGAGTTTACGTTGGAATTGACCCGCTCAACCGAGGCCATAGGAGTAGTTACAGTCATCAGGCCCCTTGACTTTTTTCTTGTAGCCAGTCCCTTAGTTTCTGGCGGTCTTCCTCGCTGGCTCGACCGGGAACGAAGGTGTCCGGATCGTAAGAGCTGGCCTTCTCAGACCCGCCGCCGATCCGGTCGACGTACGGCCTAAACTCTCCCCTGAGCGAATTCACTAGAGACTGGCGAAGGGGTGTAAATTCGTCTCTGCTGGATCGAACCTCGCCGTCGATCATCTTCGGTTCAACATACGGTCGAATAAGATCGAAAACCCCTTCCTTCAGAGTCACGCCAACCTCTTTGGCCGCCGCGTCGAGATCGCGTTTAAACGCATCGTCGATGTTTCGGGCGTCCTGCTCGGCCCTTAATTGATTAACTTCGGCTTGTAGGGCATCGATCGTTGCTTGTGGTTCCATTCGTTTTCCTCTGGCCGCTTACTGCCCGCCGCCGCCTGATGGCTGGGACCCAATCCACGTGCGGAGATCGGCCACGCCGTAGCGGACGAGCGTACCGAATTTGCGAAAAGGCGGACCACATCCATCAGCACGCCAGCGTCGCAAGGTCCGGATACGGACACCGGTAATCATCGAGGCGCAGCCCTCAGCCACATGCATGTCTGCGGCAACTTCGGGCGGTAGGGTGGTGTCAATCATTTGGCAGGACTGTCCTTCTTAACTCATCATGCCCATAGTTCAGCACGACGGTGGTACCATTCAAAGTAATTACATGACAGGTACATATTGAGAACTCCGACAACCGTCTCCTATGCGGCCCGGATGGGTCCACTACGACGCGTACGAAATCACCGACGGCGTCATTCGACCGACCGCCGAAGCAATTGCGAAAGGGTTTCACAGGTACGATTCCTGGGAAAGGCAGGCCAGCTACCAGGCGCGGAAAGGAGGCGCTGATCGCCAGCTAGCGCTGGGCCTAATCGACCTCGCGCAATCATTAGACTCAGGCGACGACTTAGAGGGCTTCGCACCGAAGGATGAGCGCCGGATCGTGGCATGGTGCAATAAGCACGGCCTTCTTGGGTTGCTGCCACACCAAGTGGTCGCCGTCACGCTGTACTCGGCGATAGAGCCGAACTCACCACATCCCATCAAGTACGTTCGGTCGCCTGGCACCTGGTACCGAGGGGTGATAAGTAAGCATGCCACTTCCATGGTCGCGAATGGCGGTGGGAAAGCAGAAGGCCCTGCACCGACAGGCACGCTTGCGCTGAGCCTGGAAGACGCCGTGATGCGGCGCGAGCAGTACAGTCAGCCCAAGTGGCAACCTCTCTCAGACTTTTGGGCGAACTTCTTTGTGGATATTCCGCCAGATGAGCGTGAAACGTATCGGTATCAGCCGCCCTATGGCGAAGGTGACAAGTTCTGGAACGTCTATTGTGAGCCCTTACGTGATTTCGTCGATACGATTCGGCTGGTGGCTGACTGTGCCAGTTGGCTCGGAATGACAAAACCCCCTGACGAAGGGGGTGCTTACTTGGAGGACGTTCAGTTCCAAGTTAGTGAAACGTTGAGTCTGTTGGCAGGTCCGGTAAGCATGAGGCTCGCCAAAGAAGACGGCGGCTTCGTTCAGGTGTTCGAGTCTCCTTCCCTCTTAGGGGAGATCGCAAGCATGATGATCGAGTACTTGAGTCCGCGACGCCTGGTTGCATGCGAAGCGTGCGACAAGATGTTCGTGACCGACGCCTACCAAAAGATCTTCTGCTCGCCGACATGCGCTAACAGGGTGCAGGTTCAGAGAACCAGGCAGAAGAACCGAGAGCGGGATATGGCCTTGATGCGTAGGGCCAAGCGGAGAGGCAAAGTGGCGTGGACGGCACAGAACAGCAGCCGAATAGACAGGCTGTTCTCCGACAAGGTGCTGGTGCGAGCTACTGGTGGCACGCAGTCAGACAGCGCGATGCACTACAAACTTACGCCAATTGGCAAGGCGAAGCTCAAAAGGATGGAGGCCAAGGTCGCTCGTAAGGCCGCCGCGGCGAGCGCGTGATCAGTAGGCCTAGCGGCTCTACGGTTGGGCTCGCCGTAGCAGCCCTCTGGGCATCAAAGATCCCGCTTCTTGAATTCTGGCTCGGCAATCTGTTCGACCTGTGATCGCTTGTCCGGGTCTAGCGACGCTGAATCGAGAAACCGGCCTAGCGCCACCCTTGGAGATTCGTCGAACTTCGGAGGTTGTCCAGTTCCGGCTCCTCCGCCGACAGGAGTCGCCGACGCAGCCCACTGCCCTTCGAGCGCTCCTGACCTGAAACGCTCCAGTCGAATAGCGGCCCAGACAGGGTGAATGTCCTCCATCGGCAGCACGATGGTCGAGCGCCACTTCTCCCAGCGAGCCTCCACGGCCTTCTTTGCAGAGGCACTCCTTTCGTCGGGCGACATCTTGTCGGCGCGTGCTCGTCCACCTCTCAGCCCACCCTTCCGTCCCAACGCAACCGCGTGGGGGTCCTTCGTACCCGACATTCTCTGATTATACGGGACCGGTCTAGAACAGCTTGACTATACGTAACCGCTCACGTACAATCCAAATACACAACCGGGCCACCACGGCCCCCAAAAGGAGAACACCCACACCCATGCTATGGAAATATCAAGTCATCAAAGAGGCTGAAGCTCTCGGAGAGCTCGGCGAATTCTTCCTAGCCGCCAACGTCGAAGACGTTGAGTTCTTGCGAACGATACTGGCGGAATGGAACAAGAGGAGGGCGGATATTCCGACCGACTTGATGAGCGTCGCCGCGTCGGCGATGCTCTATAACTTCCGCAGAAACGATGACGCCTTTGAGCACGCCTGCCTCGTTTTGATGGAGCGCATCTTCGAAGCCGACACCGAGACGCTCAAGAAGATGGCTCAGATGCTACCTGCGCGGAAAGGGCATATGCACAGGCTCAACAGTAAGCAGCGGGGCATCGTGCGAAAGAACTTTCGGGTGCTGTCGAACCAGGCGCTCGACAACTTATGGCCAGGAGACACCTTGCCGGAGATCGATGACTGGCCCGAGATCGGCGTGGACGAAGCGGAAGCGGCTGCCGAACCTGCGAAGTCAGCGCCAAAAGCAAAGGCAGCGAAGCCAGCACCTAAGGCCAAGGCGGCACTGAGAGCGAAGACGGCGAAAGCCAAGAAGGTAACCAAGCCTGCGGCCAAGCGCGCTCCGCGCAAGTCGAAGGCAGCATAGGGGGCAACCATGGTCACCGAATTCCCAACGACGCGAATAACCGAGGTGGACATCGAGAACCTACAAACTCTCCATGATCAGATCGAAGGCCGCTTGAACATGAAACAGCGACTCGCCGACAAGATCTTGGACCTACTAGCGGACGACCCGGAAACGGAAATCGAAGGCTGCGTCGTGGTGGAGCGGCAGGTGTATGTAATCGGTCGCATAACCGAAGAGCGCCTACTGATCGGCTCGCAGGTTTACTACGTGCGTCGGCGCGGGCCAGCAGCCGACCTCACCTCGCGCCTGATTCAAGACGGCGAGGGGGTGTAGTGTTGAGCCAGGATCAGACAGGCCCGGCGGATGCTACGAATAACCGCGTCGAAGAGCAGCCGATCCCAACGGAAGGAAAGTCTGGTTTCCTTGCGTTCGGCGACTCCACAACCGAGCAACCGCTCGCGGCCCTGGCCCTAGTCCAGCCGCGGGCGGTCACTTCCTCGCAAGCCGATTCGGACGCAGAGTTGCTCCGGCTTTGGCTCCACGGGCGTCCGACGACTACGCGCAAAGCGTACGAACGCGATTCCGCACGCTTCCTGGCGTTCGTGGGCGTACCCATCCGTCAGATCCGGCTAGCTGACGTCCAACAGTTCGCCGACTCGCTCCATGGCGCACCGGCAACGCGGGCGCGGAAGCTGGCCGTTGTCCGATCGCTGCTGACGTTCGCCTCTAAGCTCGGTTACGTTCCCTTCAACGTGGGAGCCGCGATCAAGCTACCGCCCATACAAAACGTTCGCGCAGAACGCATCCTCTCAGAGTCCGATGTCCACCGCATGATCGCCTTGGAGCCCTCACCACGGAATCGAACGATGCTCCGCCTGCTCTACGGTGGAGGCTTGCGTGTCTCCGAACTATGCGGGCTACGCAGTCGCAACCTGCAAGCCCGTGACGACGCTGGGCAGGTGACGGTACTCGGCAAAGGCCATAAGACGCGTGCCGTTCTACTGCCCGTGAGCCTCTGGTCCGACTTGCAATCGCTATTGCCGGAAGACGCAGAGGCTAGTGTTCCCGTTTTTGTGTCTCGGAAAGGTAGCCCGCTATCGGTCACTCAGGCCTGGCGCATAGTACGGGCAGCCGCCAAGCGTATCGGACTCGCGCTCGACGTCTCACCTCACTGGCTGCGTCATGCGCACGCAAGCCATGCGCTCGATCGCGGTGCGCCGATTCACTTGGTGCAACAAACCTTGGGCCACGGCAGCGTCGCCACGACTGGTGCCTATTTGCACGCGCGGCCCGGCGATTCGAGCAGTCGGTATCTGAGCATTTGACTAGCTAACTCGACTTTGCGCCTCCGTGTTGAGGGGCGATACCGGCTAAGGTTTGCACTCCCAACTGCCTCGGATCAGGCCCGAAACGGGTCACTTCCTCGAATTCCGGTGGTCTCAAGCGGTCGACGCAACACCCGGCGCGAACGGGAAACGGGAAGCGTAAGCCAAAGAAAGCAAAGGGGAAGCAGTGAGGACGCTTCGCTCTCATCTGCATGCCATTGCAGTGCAACGAGTTACGCGATTGCGATTAGTGGCTTCCGCTTGTAGGCAAGCCCCTTGCCGCTCTCATCGCTAAGACATTTCGGTTGAACGACTTAGGCCTAGTGTTGCGTTGACCGGTTGAGCCGGCACCCAATGTAGGAAGTAACTCGCATCACCGATTGGTAGACCTTTCGTCGGGCATCATCACCGGTACAACGAATCAAAGAGTACATCGGGAGTGTCGGCCCCTGGAGCTGTTTTCTGTCTACGCCGAGTGAACAGTTTGCTAGTAAAGTGTTCACCTTTTCGCACGCTTGCCTTTTGGCCCATTCTGGGATGGGTTCAGAGCCGGGCGATTCGTGAGGCTCGCATCGAGAGTGGCAACGAGATTTCACATTAGCGATGTGATGGATCCCTGCAAGCGATTCATTCTGTGAGACTTCGTCCGAATCTCTCCGAAAACCTCTGCGCGGCGTTTCTGAATGGTCTGGTGGGCCGGAGGGTTGCGTTGTCACACGGTGATGACTACTTTGCCGAGGGAGCGCCCTTCTCCGACAAGCCGAAAGGCATCGGCAGCCGCGCTGAGCGGGAAGACGCGATCGACAACCGGCCGGACCTTTCCGGCTTGATAAAGGTCCGTCATGTGAACCAGGTCCTGGCTGTTCGTATCCGCCAGAAAGAAAGAGATCCTCTTGCTCCCGATCGCTGAGATCAAGGGGCCGATTAGCGCGGCCTGCAGTGTCGGCCCAAAGGCTCCTCCGGCCAGGAGATAGACACCGCCGGGACGGAGGGCGCTTCTGTAGTCGAAGACCGAACGGTGTGAGGCCAGATCGAGAATCAGGTCGAACTGTTGGCCGTTCGCCAGGAAGTCTTCCCGCGTGTAGTCGATCACGTGATCGGCTCCGATAGATCGCATCATGTCCAGCTTCAGGGCGTTGTCTACGGCTGTCACCTCGGCTCCGAGCAGCTTCGCAATTTGGATTGTAAAGGTGCCCGCGCCGCCGCCGGCACCATTGATCAGGACTTGTCGTCCAGGTTGCACCTGCTCTCGGTCGCGGAGAGCTTGGAGGGCGATGAATGCGGCTTGAGGGATGGCCGCCGCTTCCTCGAACGTCATGCTCTTGGGCTTCTCGGCGAATCCGGCACCCCCTTTGACACACACGTACTCAGCCAGAGCGCCGAAGTTGCTCATACCAAACACTTCATCGCCCGGCAGAAACTGCGTGACGTTCTTGCCGACCGCTTCAACCCGCCCCGAGACATCGGTTCCAAGAATCTTGTGCCTGGGCTTGAAGAGTACGCCCTTCTTTGGACCTAACTTCTCGACCCGCTCCGCGGTAGAGCTAGTCGGTTCGTACATGGTTCCGGGGGCGAAGAGCGTAGCGAGTACAGCGATGAAGAGCGGCTCTCCAGTCAAGAGTTCCCAGTCCCCGAGTTTTAGGGAGACCGCGCGAACCCTGATCAGCAGTTCGTCATCACGAGCAGTAGGTTTTCGAATCTCCTCGAGTTGGAGAACATCGGGTGATCCGTATCGGTGGCGAACGATTGCTTTCATCCTGAACTCCTAGCAGGTCCCTGTCGGGCTCAATCTGGCGAGCCGCCTAAGATGCGCTCGCCGGTGCGACAGGTACCCCGGCGCGAGGCCCCGGGTCCTCGATAGTAGCGGCTTGCTGCGCGATGTCGAGGGACTCTCCCTCAATAAACGCCATTGCGATGAACGTCTTGCCGTCGACGGTATCGATCTCGTTGGCTTGCAACGCACTGAATCGGCTCGCTGAAGGTCTTCGGAAGCGGTTGAGACCCTCGCGCTCAGGGGTCATAGGTGGTGAGAAAAATCGTTTCTAGCCCCATCCTTTCGGGGCGCAAGGTGAACACTTTCCTATAGAACTGTTCACCTTTTCTCTTTTCCCTACTGCCCCGGCTCAAATCGGCCGTTTTCGCTCAGAACCCTATAAAAACAGGCCCTCAGAGGCCGCAGGAGGCGTTGCTGGGGCTCGTCTGGACCTCAACATCCTGGGTTGTCAGGGCCTTCAGACGCGCGTAAGGTGAACAGATGTCTAGCGAACTGTTCACTCGCAACGATTACGTGCCGTGGTCGCGGCTCTTGAGTAGCTTCCGACAAGTCCGGTGGTCTCGAGGAAGTAGCACCCGACTCGGCGGCTCGCCTTCCCCCTTAAATGACAACTAAATTGTGACTACGGAACCCGCGTACGCTTCAGCAAACAGGCTAGGTTGCCCGCCGGTGTGCCAGAAGAGGACTGTCTCACCATCTTTGAAGAAACCCTTCTGGATCATATCGATCAGCCCTGCCGCGGCGCGCCCGGTGTACACGGGATCGAGCAGCAGTCCCTCGGCTCTTGCGAACAGACTGACCGCTCCGCGCTCCGCCTCGGTTAAGACGCCGTAGCCGGCGGCGCAGTACTCGTCGTTGGCAAGCACGTCGGCTGGGCCGAACTCAATGCGCGGCCCAAGCTTTTCACTCGCGGACGAGGCCAGCGCTGAGACATGTTTCTTAAGCCACTCGGCAGACTCGTCAATGCTGATACCCAGCACTTTGCCCTCGAATCCAAACATGCGCTGACCGAGGAGAAGTCCCGCGTGCGTTCCGCCTGAAGAGGTGCCGAATACTATCCAATCGGCGTGGACGCCTTGCTCGAGAAACTCCTGCATCGCGAACGCGTAGCCCAGCGCGCCGGTGGAACTCGATCCGCCGTATGGAATGAAATATGGATGCATTCCCGCAGCAACAGCTTGATCGAATGTGTCCTGCAATACGTAGTCGCGGTCCTTGCGATCTGCAACGCTGACGAGCTTCGCGCCCAACAGCCGGTCAAGCAAGATGTTTGCGGAGGGTTCTTTCGGCATTTCACCGTTCAATACGAGTGTGCATTTGAGACCGTGACGCGCCGCAGCGGCCGCCGTTTGCCGGCAGTGATTGGATTGGATTGCGCCGCCTGTGAGGAGCATCTTCGCGCCGCGCTCCTGCGCCTCGGCAACGAGGAACTCGAGCTTGCGAGTCTTATTGCCCCCGAAGGCCAGTCCCGTTAGGTCGTCGCGCTTGACGAGGAGGCGCGGTCCGCCGAGCATCCCGGAAAGACGCGGGAGTTCCTCGATGGGAGTCGGTAGATGAGCGAGACTGAGTCGCGGAATCGGGCTCACGGTACTATCTGTCCTGCGCACGCTGAATCATCCCCTTCGGCTCCAGTGTAGAATTCGCTTTCGGAGACCGGCTGCCTGCCGGGTAGGGACCCCGCACACCTGACTGCAGGGACTGATCTTGCCATTCTGACAGGAACGGCCACAGGCGACATGCAAACCTTGACTCAATCGTCGATCACGCTCGGCGAATGATCGACCGGCGACCTGGCAGGTAACTTCCTACAAGTCCGCAAGCAGGCAAGAACGAACTGGCGCTAGACCGAATCCCGACGCAGGCCATCCGTTATGCGGCAATCCGATAGACCGCCTCGGTAGACCGTAAGATGAGCGATCCCTGAGCAATCGCCGGAGTCGCCATGCATTGTTCTCCGATCGAGTTCTCCCGAATCAGCCTGTATTCCGGGCCAGCATCCACGACGAAGCAGTCGCCCTCCTCGCTCAGGCAAAACAACTTTCCGTTGTAGGCCCACGGGGATGCCGTGAAAGCGCTCGCTCCGACTCGGAAACGCTGTTTCCCGTAGACTTCCTCACCAGTCCTGGCGTCGTGGCAAGTGAGGAAACCTCTGTCATAGAGCGTGTAGTAGTAATCGCCATAGAGCAGTGGCGACGGGTTGTACGGCGCCCCTTGAGGCAGACTCCAAGCGATCGAAGCATTCGAGGTTGATCCGTTGCGCAGGCTGATGTCCCCTCTGGCACCGGGACGGACGGCGAAAACGGGCCGCACTTCGTCTCCCACGTAGCCGGAGGCGACATAGAGTAGCCCTTGAGCTGAAAAGGGCGTCGGAATCACGATGGACGACATCCCTGAAATCTCCCAAAGCAGCTTGCCGTCCAAGTCGTAGGAGCGGACTTTTCGGCGACCGGTCGTCACAATCTCGCTCCCCCGCTCGTTGCGCCAAACGTACGGTGAAGACCAGTTGCTAGGCTCGTCTCGCTCAACCCGCCAGATCTCGTTGCCGTTGGTCTTATCGAGTGCGACCAGGTAGGACTGGTCTTCGTTGTCATTGACGATGTAGAGCCTCCCGCCGTGAATAGCAGGAGAGGATGCCGTACCCCACGCGTCCCGGGTTTGAACCGGTTGCCATCTCTTTTGCCACAATAACTCGCCGTCCAGGCCATAGCAGAACGTACCGATCTGACCGAAGTGCGCGTATAGGCGCTCTCCATCTGTTACCGGAGTCTCGGATGCGTAGGAGTTCTTCAAGTGACGAGGTGTCTTCGGAGCCGAGCGCTCGACCTCACGCTCCCAAAGCACATTCCCAGACCCGAAATCCAGGCAAACAACGCTCCAGCGGTGAACGTCCTTTGAAGGCGCCAGTCTATTTCCACCGAGATACAGTCCTGGCTTGGGAGCTTCGACAAGACCTTCCGAGACAACATTCGTGAGAAACACGCGATCTCCCCAGACGATGGGACTGGACCAGGCCACCCCCGCGAGCGGAACTCTCCAGGCAACGTTCTCCGTGGCGCTCCACGTCTCCGGTAAACGGTCGTCGTCTTCAGAGACGCCACGAGCTCTCGGACCGCGGAACTGGCCCCAGTTTGTAGGGGAGGCCGCGAAAAGCGCAGGAGCACACGCAAGAACAGAGAGTACGCCGCGTCGGGTCAACATCGCCGCTATTATAAGGGGCCCGGGCCGACAGCCAAACGGGGACTCCTCTACATCGCGAGCTGTACTCTAGCTGCGCCACCGGAACCGCGCCTCACGGGCCGTCGCCGAGTAACTTCCTACAAGTCCTGCCGGCTCAATCGGTCGATGCAACACTAGGCCTAAGTCGTTCAACCGAAATGCCCTAGCGATGAGAGCGGCAAGGGGTTTGCCTACAAGCGGAAGCTGCTAATCGCAATCGCGTAACTCGTTACACTGCAATGGCATGCAGATGAGAACGAAGCGTCCTCGTCTCTTCCCCTTTACTTTCTTCGGCTTACGCGTCACATTCTCCCTTCGCGACGGGTGTTGCGTCGACCGCTTGAGACCACCCCCAATATAGGAAGTTACTCGGAGTACCGGCCCGCGGACCTTTCGTGAGTCCCAAGAAGGTACAATTCCCCTGTCGAGGTCGGCCCTAAACCAGCCACAAATCCTCGGCATTTGAACCGACTCGGAGCACTAAGTCATGCCGATGGAGCGACAGAACCGTCGCGTCGTCCGCTTTGGAGTCTTTGAAGCGGACTTGTTGACGCGCGAGCTGCGCAAGCGCGGCGCGCGGGTGCGTCTGCAGGAGCAACCGTTCCGGCTACTCCAGGCCCTTCTGGAGCGCCCGGGTCAGATCGTCACCCGGGAGGAGATCAAAGAGAAGCTGTGGCCCGATGACACCTTCGTCGACTTTGACAAGAGTCTGAACACGGCAGCGCAAAAGCTACGCCAGGCCTTGGGGGACTCAGCCGAGTCACGGCGGTTCATGGAGACGATTCCACGGCAGGGTTATCGGTTTTTGGCTCCGATCGGCAGTGTGGGTGAGCAGCCTACGCCCGAGTCTGGCGAGTCGTCCGCACTTGCTTCGCCGAATGAGCCCCGGTTGAAGAAGGCGCTGATTGCGGTGTCCGCGCTAGCGGTCATCCTCGGCATCGCCTTACTTGGCCCGATGTTTGTCCAACTCACAGTTCCAGAGCCCGAGCGGCTAGCGCGACGCTTCTCGTTTGTCCCTCCGCCCAATATCAATTATCAGCGGGTTTTTGGTGGACTGGCGATATCCCCTAATGGGATGCACATCGCCTACACCACCCTCGGCGCCTCGGGTGGGCTCTGGGTGCAAGACCTTGATCGAGACCAGCCTCGGCAACTCGCCGGGACTGAAGGAGCTTATCTCCCGTTCTGGTCTCCTGACAGTCAGTTCATCGCATTTGGAGCAAGCGGAGAGTTGAGGAAGATCTCGGTCCATGGCGGAGATACAGGACTCATTTGTCCTCTGCCAGGTCCGGCCTTTATCCAAGGGACTTGGAGTCCGACCGCTGAATCGATGCTCTTCAGTGCGGGTACCTCCGGGCACGCATCCTTGTACGAGGTGTCGTCACAAGGCGGGTCCCCCGAGGTCTTGCTGACAGCTTCCGAGTTGGATGAGGCCGCAATTGTCGGTAACGCGGTGTCACGACCTAGTTTCTTGCCCCGGGAGGCCGGCCGCGCGTTGGTGTTTACTTTCGGCAGCGCCAACGCAAGCACGCTGTATGCCAGGAACCTCAATACCGGTCAGACGGAGTCGCTTGGTCTCGGAGATCGTCCTGTCTACTCGGCTTCGACAGGTCATCTGATCTATCAGTCCGAGAGAGGCGTGTACAATCTCTGGGCTCGCCCGTTCTCTCCACAAACGCTCCAGTTCACCGGACCGGCGTTCCCATTGCGACAGAACGCTCGGCAACCCTCTTTGTCCCAAGATGGCACGCTGGTGTACCTAGACGGGATCGGAGTCATCCCTGCAGAGACTCTTGTCTGGAGGAACCGAGTCGGAGAACTGCTGGAGACAGTCGGCCAGCCACAACTGGGGATCAGAGAGCTTGCTCTGTCTCCTGATGGCCAACGAGTCGCCGTAACGTCTGCTGAGAGCGGGCACTCGGAGATCTGGATTCACGATCTAGTTCACTCCACGAAGACTCGCTTGACATCTGATCAAGCCCGTGACGGTCGACCGACCTGGTCGCCTTCTGGCAGGGAGATCACCTACCGGAGTGAGCATGAACGGGGCTGGAGCCTTGTTAGCAAGGCTGCCGACGGCACCGGCGAGCCGGTCGTTCTTGTCGAATCTGAGTATATTTTGCTCAGCCCTTACTGGTCTCGCGATGGCCGGTATCTGGTCTACCATCAACGCGGTGCGGAGACTGGCAGCCATGATCTCCGCTACGTTCAGATCGAGTTGGCCGGCAGCGCTTCCGAGCCGGTCACCTTTCTCGGCTCGCCCGCCAGCGAACGAACCCCGAAGCTATCGCCAGACGGCCGCTTTGTTGCTTACTCCTCCGACGAGTCAGGCCGCGACGAGATCTACGTGCGCCCGTTTCCCGATGGTGCCGCAAGATGGCCAGCATGTGCGAATGGTGGTCGGCACCCGCGTTGGCGCAGCGACGGCAAGGAACTGTACTACATACAAGGCGAGGGACTGATGGCGGTCTCCGTGTCAACCGAGAACGAACTCACCCTGGGTCAACCGCAACTACTATTTGAGTCCCAATACCTAACCGAGGGCGGTGCGGTAGCTTACGACGTCTCCTCCGACGGCCAGCGATTCTTGACGGCCGCACCGGTCGAAGACAACGAAGAGTCGGCACCCCCCACGATCCGCATCGTCCTGAACTGGTACGAAGAGTTTCGGGATCGGGGGCAGTAGAAACTGCCAGAATCGCAGTCTCGATCGGCCTGCGCAGGGTAACTTCCTACAAGTCCGGTGGTCTCAAGCGGTCGACGCAACACCCGTCGCGAACGGAGAACGTGACGCGTAAGCGGAAGAAAGTAAAGGGGAAGAGACGAGGGCGCCTCGCTCTCGTATGCATGTCATTG
>CAXWPK010000003.1:0-93196 GCA_963667885.2 Bryobacterales bacterium
GTAACTCGTTGCACTGCAATGACATGCATACGAGAGCGAGGCGCCCTCGTCTCTTCCCCTTTACTTTCTTCCGCTTACGCGTCACGTTCTCCGTTCGCGACGGGTGTTGCGTCGACCGCTTGAGACCACCGGAATTCGCGGCACCAACCCAATTTGAGGGTATTCAGAGCGTCAAAACGGCCTGTTCAAGGGGTTGGTTCCTCGATGCGGTGTCTTGTAGGAAGCTACTCAACGGGTGGGCGTTCGCTCCTACGGCAATTGCGAAACATGGCCGTCTCCAGCTCCCTACGAAGCTAAAACTTTGGGAATTGGCTCAATGTCGCATCATGTCGTTTGACAAATCATGGCATCGGGGCGATAACACTCGCACACAGCGCTAGCTCGCAGCGGTGCGGGGATCTGAGAACTGCTGAAGTCAGCCACGCGAGAGTTGTTCTCGCTTGACCGGAGTGCCAGTTTCACCGGCGGTTGTGGCCAGCGGCCAACTGACACTAGGTGTCTCCGGTGGAATCCCGAGACGTCAGCGAGGTTCGGAGTCAACAGTAGGAGAACAATGAGATGAATCTTACAAAATCAGTTTGGGCATTTGGTTTCGTCCTCGTTTTGCTTGTCGGGTTGACCCCGGGCACAGTGGCCTGGGCACACGATTCGGGCGTAGTAGTGATAGGCAAATGCGATAGCGATGCGACGGCTTCTTCCGGACCACCGGAGTTGCCGCAAAAAGAATCCGGGGCTTGACGTCGATTGCGACGACAGCGATCACGACCACACGAATTCGTGCGACGCCCCCGGTGGCCCAGGCGACCCAGTTAAGTTTCAGACTGAGCTGACAATCGGCCCTTCCGTTCGACACGGGCACCTTGATCTTCGAAAGGGACGCGGACTCTACGAGCCCACGCTACAAGCGACGCTCAGGTGATCGTGGATCGGGCAGAACTCGAACCCGGAGAAGGCGACGGTTGGCATGAGTTCTTCGCAGTTTGTGGATGGGCCCTCCAACAGCCAGACCACTTTGTCGTGCCACGCGGCAGAGCACGAATTGACAAGGCTGCCAATGCCATAGCGCTCTATCTCGGCGGAATCCTAGGGGAAAACCTCGCTGGTCAACCCGTAGAATTCGCCATTCAACTACAAGGCTTCAGCGATGACTATATCCCGGTCAACGTTGGGGATCCGGTCGGACTACGTACTCTTCAACTACGGGTTGTTCACGAAACCGTTGAGAGGGGGAAAGCCGTGCCAGGATAACGGCATCCGGCTGTCGGAGGACGTCCCAGACAGCGTTCTAGAAGTTCGTCCGTTGCCTCCGCCGACCCCCTGACGAGGTTCATCCGCCCCTAATCCTGCCGCTTGGCCCCGCCCCGCTTCACCTGCAGCAGCGAGTCGAGTTGCTGCTTCGCAATCCCCGCCCAGGGACTGGTCGGATCGAGCCGCAGGTACATCTGCCAATACCTCACTGCCCGCACCGGCTCGGCCTGCCGCTCTTGAACTAGCGCCGGTTGTCGTGACCATCGACACTACGATCTTTTGTCAGATGCGGCGCGCACGGTCTCAGAGCCGTGCGCGGCACAATAGCATCCGGAATTGCGACCGCGGCGCGTTAGCGACGTTCTCGCTGAATACGGTTCAGGGCTGCCGACAGCCTGGGCGAACGCGGTACTCGCGCCAGCCAGTTACTTCCTCCCGTGGCGTCTGCTGCTTGGCGAGGATTGGGAACTGTAGGAAATGACACATTTTGGGTGGTTCTAGAACGCTAGAAGGATCCGTTTCAGGGGTCATTTCCTACACTCGGGGTGGTCTCAAGCGGTCGACGCAACACACGGCGCGAAGGGAGAGCGTGAAGCGTAAGCCAAAGAAAGCAAAGGCGAAGCGGCGAGGACGCTCCGCTCTCATCTGCATGTCATTGCAGTACAACGAGTTACGCAATTGCGATTAATGGCTTCCGCTTGTAGGCAAGCCCCTTGCCGCTCTCATCGCTAAGACATTTCGGTTGAACGACTTAGGCCTAGTGTTGCGTTGACCGGTTGAGCCGGCAGGACTTGTAGGAAGTTACCCGACGGAGGACGCAGTAGCTCAGCTTTGGCGATAGCTATCTTCTCTTCCTTGTGACGGCGCTCTTCGCACCTGGCCGGTAGTTCCGCCATCCTCTCGGCACCGCTTCTAATCCGGCGGCGACTTGGCGGTCGATACCGAGGGCGTCGTCGAGCGAAAGCGGGCCCTGGGCCATGCGGTTTTCGAGAGTCTCGCATTTGTCACACGCCTGTCCTGGTGGCACCTCCACCGCTTTCAACGTTATTGCGACGGTAAGGTAAGAGCGCTCGCCCATTGCGGACCAACGTGAGAGCTCGGAATCAGCTCAGAAGAGAGAGGAGGAAGCCGGCGGCGACGGCCGAACCGATGACGCCAGCAACGTTCGGGCCCATGGCGTGCATGAGCAGGTAGTTGTTAGGGTTGGATTCCAGACCAACACGGTTCACCACGCGGGCGGCCATGGGGACGGCCGAAACGCCGGCGGCGCCGATCAGCGGGTTGATCCGTCCGCCGCTCAGGCGGTGCATGATCTTGCCCATTAGAACACCGGCGGCCGTGCCGACAGCGAAAGCCACAAGACCGATCATCAGAATCCCGATCGTCTCGGCGCGGAGGAACTCCTCGGCATGCAGCTTGGAACCGACTGCCAGACCAAGCAAGATCGTGACGATATTGATCAGTTCGTTCTGGGCCGTGTCAGCGAGGCGCTTGACCACTCCGGCCTCCCGCAGCAGATTGCCAAACATGAGCATCCCGACCAGAGGCGACGCGGACGGCAGCAGCAGGATCACCGCCACCAGAACCGTGAACGGAAAGAAGATGCGTTCGAGCGACGTGACGGGACGGAGATCCTCCATAACAACCCTTCGCTCCTCTTCTGTCGTAAGGGCACGCATAATCGGAGGCTGGATGATGGGGACCAGAGCCATATACGAATACGCCGCAACAGCAATCGCGCCCAGCAGATCCGGACTCAGCCTTGATGCCAGAAAGATCGCCGTCGGGCCGTCGGCTCCGCCGATGATTCCGATTGCAGCCGCGTCCTGCAGCGAGAACTCGATGGAGGGAATCACGTCGCTCATCACCAGCGATCCCAGCAGCGTAAAGAAGATTCCGAATTGCGCAGCCGCTCCGAGCAGAAGCGTCTTCGGGTTCGCGATCAGCGCACTGAAGTCGGTGAGCGCGCCGACACCCAGGAAGATTAGCAGGGGGAACGCTCCGGAAGTGACGCCGACCGTGTAGAGATGTCCTAGGATGCCATTGGAGCCGCTCATGTCGGCCACCGGTATGTTGCTGAGGATGGTGCCGAAACCGATCGGGATCAGCAATAGCGGTTCGAAGCCCCTGGCGATGGCCAGGTAAATGAAAACGGCGCCGACCAGCATCATAAAGGCGGGGCCGAAACCGTCGAAGTTGGCGACTCCCGTAGCTTCCCACAGGCTCTGGATCATATCGGATTGCATTGGCTACGCTCGCTACGCAATCGTCAGGAGCTTTTCGCCTGTCTTCACAGCGTCGCCCGTATTCACTTCAAGGGAGAGGATACGACCGGAGCGGTGCGCGCTGACGTTGCACTCCATCTTCATCGCCTCGAGGACGAGGACGACGTCTCCGGCCTGAACCTCCTGGCCGGGCAAAACCTTGACGTCTATAACTGTTCCGGACAGAGGAGACGGAAGTGGCTCGCCCGTAGTCCCGGAACCAGGTGGTGGTGTCTTGGGTTTCGACTGAGAGGCAGCCTCCGACGGTTGCGCCGAGTGGACGGCGCCTTCGGGGCTGACTTCGACATCGTAGACATTGCCGTTGACGTTGACGCGGTAGCGGGCAGGTCCCTGGTCAGCGGTGGCCGCCTGGGCCGCCACCCGTCTGAATTCGGGCGCCTTGGCGTCGTCTGCCTGCCACGGGGGAGGCTCGAACGCCGACGGGTTATCTCGGTTCTTCAGGAACTTCAGGCCCACTTTCGCGAACAGCGCATAGATCAGCACGTCTTCGTCCGGATCCGCCGCGCGGTCGAAGTCCTCCTGCTTGGACAGTTGATCGACTTCGGCCGCCAGCTTCTTCATTTCGGGCTGAAGGCGATCGGCGGGACGCCCAGTTACGGGATCGTCCCCGTTCAGGACCTTCTTCTGCAATTCGCCGTTCACTGGGGCCGGAGTCTTGCCGTATTCGCCGCGGAGCACACCGGCTGTTTCCTTCGTGATCACCTTGTACCGCTCGCCGTTTAGGACGTTGACGATCGCTTGCGTCCCGACGATCTGAGAGGTGGGGGTCACGAGCGGGATGAAGCCGAGGTCTTCTCGGACGCGGGGCATTTCCTCGAGAACCTCGTCAAACCGTTCGGCGGCGTCCTGCTCGCGAAGCTGGTTCTCCATGTTGGTGAGCATCCCTCCCGGAACCTGAGCGGTCAGGATTCGGGAGTCGACCCCACGCAACGACCCCTCGAACTTGGCGTATTTCCTGCGGACGTTCCGGAAGTACGCGGCGATGTCCTCAAGTAGGTGCAGGTCGAGCCCCGTGTCGCGGTCGCCGCCCTCGAGGATGGCGACGATCGATTCGGTAGCGGAGTGACCGTAGGTATGACTCATCGACGAAATCGCCGTGTCGGCCATATCGAGTCCCGCCTCGACCGCCTTGACGATCGCCGCAGTGCTCATCCCCGTCGTGGCATGCGAGTGCAAAGCAATCGGCACCGCCGTAGTCTCCTTAAGGCGGGCCACCATTTCGCCGGCCACGTACGGCTTGAGCAGGCCGGCCATGTCCTTGATGCAGATGGAATGGCACCCCATGTCCTCGAGCTGCTTACCCTTGTCGATCCAGGTCTCCATCGTGTGGACGGGACTGATCGTGTAGGAGATTGCTCCCTGGGCGTGCTTGCCGGCCTTGAGCGTGGCCTTGACCGCCACCTCGATGTTCCGCATGTCGTTCAAGGCGTCAAAGATGCGGAATACGTCCACCCCGTTCTCGGCCGCTTTGCTCACGAACGCCTCAACGACGTCGTCGGCGTAGTGCCGGTATCCGAGCAGGTTCTGCCCACGGAGCAGCATCTGCGTCCGGGTATTGGGCAGAGCCTTGCGGAACTTCCGCAACCGTTCCCAGGGGTCTTCGCCGAGGAACCGGATACATGCATCGAACGTCGCCCCGCCCCACACTTCTGCCGACCATAACCCTACTTTGTCGATCTTGTCGCAGATCGGGAGCAAATCATCGATGCGAACGCGGGTGGCGAGGAGGGATTGGTGGGAATCGCGGAGGACAACGTCGGTAATAGCTAACGGTTTTGTCATAGGTCTATTGGACGCCTTTCCGGTACATGTGGAGGGCTGACGCTATGGCGGCGACGATATCGGACTCAGACGGGCTTACCTCGCGGGGTTCCTCTTCTGGACCTTCCGGCGGCGGCCCGATTGCCAAAGCCAATCGGGACATCCCAATGACCGCAATGACCAATAGGCAAAGGAAGGAAAAGACGACCAACATGCCCACGAGCATGATCTGTACGCCCTCTCCCAATACTCCAGTCAAAACGATGCATCCCTCCTATGGCCCAACCTGCGGGGAAAGCATGGACCCGGCCCCCAGGTGCGAATGGCGACCTCGTCGATCTCATAAACCGGGCGAACGTTCGAGTGATGCAGCGCCGCTGCGGCCTTGGCCGAGCGGAGGAAGCGTTCCTTCCCTTCTTCATCGAGGAGCAGGTGATCGGCGAGGAACTTGAGCGAGACGCTGGTCTCCAGGGTCGCTCGCTCGGCCTGGTAGACCACGCCCATGCCGCCCTCGCCGAACTTCTCGACGACCCTGTAATGACTGACGGTCCGACCGACCATGATGGGGGAATTGTAGCGCTATGGGACTTGCGAAAGGGCCACCAGGAGCGGTGATTAGTAACTTTCTATATTGGGAATTCGAGGAAGTGACCCGATCAGGGGGTTTTCAGAGAGCCAAAATCGCCCATTTCAAGGGGTTGCTGCCGCGATTCGGTGCCGGCTCAACCGGTCAACGCAACACTAGGCCTAAGTCGTTCAACCGAAATGTCTTAGCGATGAGAGCGGCAAGGGGCTTGCCTACAAGCGGAAGCCACTAATCGCAATTGCGTAACTCGTTGTACTGCAATGACATGCAGATGAGAGCGGAGCGTCCTCGCCGCTTCGCCTTTGCTTTCTTTGGCTTACGCTTCACGCTCTCCCTTCGCGCCGGGTGTTGCGTCGACCGCTTGAGACCACCGGACTTGTAGGAAGCTACTCTAGCGACACTAAACTCGTAGGCTGAAACCGAGGTTCCTACTGCTCGCGATGGCGGAACTCTTGCGGCTCCGGCGGTGTCGTGAGAGTGGTTGGACTCGTCATATTGTAGCGTTCCAGAGCTCTAGTCGCCCGAAAAACGGCTTGGCGCAGTTGCCGGGAGCCCGAGTCAGAAGGCCAGTTTCATCGTGAACTGGAATGTTCGTCCATCGTTTAGCGTATTCGTGATTTGCCCAAAATTGTCATCGCTGAGGCTGTAACCCGGGGACTGGAACTGTGCATGATTCAACAGGTTTAGAGATTCCGCGCGAAGCTCAAACGACATGTCGCCTCTCCAGGGGAAGCGGCGGGCTAGGCCCATATTGACGTTGAAGACTTCGTCCTTGCGAAACGTGTTGCGACCGAGATTTCCGGAGGGCTGGTCCACTGCGGGGAAGGAGAAAGCCGAGCGTGGCAGGGCCTGTTGTGACGTATCCGGATGGTTCACGTTCGCTCCGAGAACGGAAGGATCAACGACGTTGGGCCTATCGGAGGTGGTGCCATCCACGTTGCCAAATCCTGGACTATCTCCGCCCGAGTGAACCGTGAAAGGACTACCGGACTTGAGAAGTACAACTCCAGTCATCTGCCACGAACCGACGATTCGATCGACAACGCTGTTCCCAGTTGCGCGCGAAGGAGTCTCGTACGCCGTGTTCAACAACAACGCGTGTGGTTGGTCGAAGTTGCTAGGCCCCTTCATGCGCTCGTGGACGCCAAATTCGGTGGGGCTTAGGTTCCGGAAGGCATCACTTCCGACCGCTGTATTCGTGTAGTCCGCGCCAAGGTCTATCGCCTTGCTCCACCAATAGGACGCATTGATACTCAGCCCGGCCCACCGTGGCACGCGCACGGTCACTTTCGCCGCATCATAGAATGCGCGCGACCCGTTGAGTACATGAGTTACTTCGTTATAGCGTTGGTCCGGTCGCCGTTCGTTAATGTTGGATGTCGTCGATTCGACTCCCTCGATGTGGCGTGCTCGATTCGTAGACCAACCGGCTAGTAGCTTGTGCGAACGGCTTCCGACGTAGCCGATCTCCAGTGTCCAGTCGTACGCTGGGCGCATCTGCCAGGTGAAGTTATATTGATGAGAATAGGGTGTCGCCAAGTCAGGATCGAGCCAAGTGAGGCCGCTGCGCTGGTTCGGATCGATGTCGTCGATAGGGAAATCTTGAAGTGGGTCCACCAAATCAGGGGCACTAATGTTGAAGTTGACGATCGCTGGCGGGTTAAACCGGGAGCGCATGTAAGTGGTGGAGAATATCTCGCCGTAGTGAATCCCGTATGACGCTCGAAAGACAGCCCAGCGGTCATTCGCGTTGTAGGCGAATCCAAATGTCGGTGCCAGGTTGTTGCAGTCACAGTCGTACGGGATCTCGGTCAGCCCATCCACTTCGAAGGGAGCGGGCGCGATCTCGTAACGAACTCCGAAGTTCAGTGTCAGGCTTGGAGACGCACGCCATACGTCTCCGAGATAGATCATCGGCCTGCTAGCCCGAAAGCCTCGATGGGCGTTGCCAATTCCTTGAAAGTATTGGCTCGGCGTTCCCTCAAGTAGGTTTTCGACGACCGTCCGACCAAAGTCTGTTCCGAACCTGAAGAGACCGCGATGCCTGTTACTTTCGAAACCGTTGATCTGTCTTCTTGAGAGGTCAAAGCCAGCGTCAATCGTATGGTTGCCACTAGTTTGTTGGATGCGCCCGGCATACCGAAACGTGTTCTGTGCGCGATCTAGGGGGACCGTGGTGGTGGGCCCGATGAACTGCAAGGTGCTGCCAAAGTAATAAAACGGCCCTAGTGAAGAATCATCGGGCACCAGTACTGAACTAACCCGGTTGAAGCCCGCCGTGAAGTCGGTGATTGTGCTGGGGTTCCAGACGCGATTCCATGTGAGTCTCGCATCATGGTTTTTCGTCGTCGTGTCGGGATTCTGCCCGCCCACTAGCTGAAACGCATCGACACTCTGTAGCGTTAGGTTGTAGCGAGAGATCAGTCGATCGTTGTCACCCAATTGCTGCTCATACGTAGCACCCGCCCGGTGGTCGTCAATGTTCTGGGGCGCGTTCGTGTTGAGCGCTCGCTCGTTGATGTCGGTACGGTTTGGCAGTTCCGCAGGATATGCTGACAGAATATCGTCAACAATTGCCCTTGTCTCAGGGTCTGTGGTCGTAGGCACCCTCTCGTTCGCCGCTGGTACGAGGACGTTGCCGTTCACCTGGCCGCGAAGCTTTCGCTGTCCGCCGGCGAGCGTAACGTGGCCACCGGTCCAAATCGGAGCGGCGAACGTCCCCCCGTAATCGTTTGATTTCGACGGTTGGACCTCTCCCACTTGGAAGAACGAACGCGCGCTGAAGATGCTGTTGCCGTGAGTCCAGTGGGCGTCTCCGTGGATGTCCCTCGAAGCGCCACCGCCCACATGTAGTGGGGCTGAGGGTGTGCCGCCGAACTCCTTTCCGAAATACGTACGGTTGGCTTGAAACTCTCGCACAATCGTCGCGGTCGTTCCCATGCGGAGATTGAGCTCTTTGAGCACATTGTTATCGATGAGCGTCAGGCTGACGTTCTCGTTGCGGCGGCCCTCACCGCTGGAAGCGTCGACTTGGCCAAGCAGATTCAGCTCAGTTCTTTGCGATGATTCTTCGGAGTCCTGGGTCGTAGGCGCACTCTGCTCCGTGGTGGTCTCCAGAGGAGACGGTGTCGTGGGGCTCTCTTCGTCCGACGACTGGGCCGCTAGCGTGCTGGTCAGCAGAACCAACAAGCAGCAGAGTCCTCCCAGAAATTGATTCGGGGATACCTCTCTCACCACGCGCGACATTGCCAACCTACATCATATCCTCGTGGTGCCTAGAGCACAGCCGTACTGCGTTCTACTTGATCTGCTTCGGCCTCCGGCGCACTTGACCCGAGCGTCTTCTATTAGGACATAGGCGATGTTTATCCGCCGATGTCTGTGCACCCTTGCTCTGGCGTCGAGTTTTTTGGCTGTTCCGCACAAGAAGAATCCACGCCGCCGAACGTCGTGGTGATCTTGGCAGACGATCTTGGAATTGGGGATCTCCGCAGCCACAACGCGGATTCGAACTTGGTACTCCTGAAAGGGCCTCCAGGAGCGGCGATGAGTAACTTCCTATATTGGGTTTCGCGGCACCAACCCAATTTGAGGGTCTTCATAGCGTCAAAACGGGCTGTTCAAGGGGTAGGTGCCTACATTCGGGGTGGTCTCAAGCGGTCGACGCAACACCCGGCGCGAAGGGAGAGCGTGAAGCGTAAGCCAAAGAAAGCAAAGGCGAAGCGGCGAGGACGCTCCGCTCTCGTCTGCATGTCATTGCAGTACAACGAGTTACGCAATTGCGATTAATGGCTTCCGCTTGTCGGTAAGCCCCTTGCCGCTCTCATCGCTAAGACATTTCTGTTGAACGACTTAGCCCTAGTGTTGCGTTGACCGGTTGAGCCGGCAGGACTTGTAGGAAGTTACTCGGCGAAGGCCGATCTTGGGCCTACTCTTCCCGATCACGGAACTCTTCGTACCAGTTCTGGACGACTCGGATCTTGAGAGATGACGGCTCTTCCTCTTCAACGGGCATCACCGTCACGAATCTCTGACCGTCTGTGGATACGTCGTAGTTCGGCGCAGAGTAGGCAGCGATCAGATCTTCGTCCTCAAAGAGTCGTTGCGGCTGTCCGAGGACGAACCCTTGCTCGGTCGAGACAGAGACCGCCATCAGTGTGTCACCCTCCACGTAATACAACTCCCTGCCGTCGCCGCGCCAGCGCGCTTGGCCTCCGCCGCTCACCGACACCTGCCACCTTCCAGCTCCATCGGGAAACGGACGCACATAGACCTCGTTACGCCCTGATTCGTTGGAAACAAATACCAGGAAACGCCCGTCCGGCGAAAACTTTGGATTGTCCTCGTGAGCGGGTGTGCTGAGAAACGTGATCGGCTCTGAAGCGGTGCCGTCGGTCTTGAGCCGGAGGTAGCTGATATTCCCCGGGTTCCCCACCCGATAGATGAGATAGCGCCCGTCGCGCGACCATTCAAGACTATACATCCCCGTGTCAGCCTCAACCAGAACGGCGGCCTCGCCTGTGCCGTCTCGAGTCCTTCTCATCAGGCGCCTTCGCCCGCTATTCAGAATCCGATAGGCGATCTCCTGCCCGTCCGGCGACCAAGCCGGGAAGTTTTCAAGCTCAGGACCAAACGTCAATCGAGTCTTGGTGGAGCGGATCAAATCGTGTACCCAGATGTCGAAGTTTCCGCTCTCGTTAGACGTTACCGCGATCCGCTGACCGTCGGGTGAGAGAGCAGGGACTGCCATGCGCGGCTGCGGCTGACCGATGACCTCAAGCAGCTCACCGGCGCGGTCCCGCCAGACGAGAGTCTTCGCTGCGGCGCTGCCAGCCCCATCCAGATACGTCAGCGTGCCATCCTCTGACACAGAGGGCTTTTGGGCGTTCTTTCGCAGAGGGAACGCCACTCCGGTGAACTGGAACATCTGGCGAGAGAACGAACGAGCCCAGAGATCGTGAGTGCCGCGCGCTGGCTGATATATCAGATGACCGCTCGAAGCTGAATAAACCGGATTATCTCCAGGACCCAGCACTTCCGTTTGCCCCGTGTCTAGGTTCTTGACGTACATCGTGCCGGCCGCGTAGTTCCCAACCGTGAACAGCAGGATGCGACCGGCTTCTCCAAGCAAGAAGCGGGGCCCACTTGCAAATTCCACCCTCTCATCAAGCTCGGCCTGGACGACCTGATGTTCTTCCGGGACGCCCCCTTGCGCCGATACCTCATGCAACACGCCCCGCCCGCCGCGGCCGCTGAATACGATCGACTCGCCAGTTGGGCTCCAAGCCCCTCCAAAGGCACTCGAGCGCGGCAGAGGGCAAATGAGCCCGATGGCGCCACCATCCACCGATATCTTTTTCAGTTCGTCTGCCGTCGCGAAAGCGATGAACTGGCTGTCAGGCGACCAAAACGGCCGCCGCGCTCCTTCGGTTCCAGCCAACTCGCGCGGCTCATCTTGGTCGAGGTCTTGCACCCAAAGCATGCCAGCGGCGCTGGTGGTGGCATAGGCGATGTGCTTGCCGTCAGGCGAGATGGCGATCCCCCCGTTAACAAGCAGGGTGTTGAGGTCCGAAGGAGTGTCCAGCGAAAAGCGCCGCAGAGGAGGCTCGGGCGAGACCTCGGTGAAGTGGACCGTCAGCACAGCGAGTAAAGCGATGCTGAGCACAGCGGCTAGCGCGCGTGCGATGCGTTGACTGCTTCGGCGCACGACTACCGAGTCAGGCGGCAGCGCATCAATAGCACTCACCGTCGGACTCGTCGCCAACGTCGTTGAACTCCCCGACGGCGTCTTCCTTACCGCAGTCTGCTTCTGGAGTACCCGTAAATCCGCGAGCATGTCGTCGGCGTGCTGGTAGCGCTCGTCCGGGGGCTTCGCCAGCGCCTTGCTCAGCAGACGATCAATCTCTGTTGGTAGGCCCGCACGCTGCGCTGTTACGGGCTCGGGATCTTCGTTGAGAATGCCGTAGCCGATCGCCTGCTCGTAGTCCGCATCGAACGGGGTCTTCTGCGTGAGCATCTCGTACAAGACACAGCCCAGCGCCCAAACGTCGGCCCTTCGATCGACTCCCTTGCCTTCGAGTTGCTCCGGTGCCATGTAGGCCGGAGTCCCCAGTGTCGTCCCAGTCTTGGTCAGTTTCGACCTTCCCGTTAGCGACGCCAAGCCGAAGTCCAATATCTTCACCTGTCCCTTCGCGGTCAGCAGGATGTTTTGCGGCTTGATATCGCGGTGAACGACTCCCTTTTCGTGCGCCTCGTGCAGACCTTCAGCGATCTGAGTGGCGATAGTGAGTGATTCATCGAGCGGCAGCGGACGCTCTTTGATCTTCTCCGCCAGTGACGGCCCATCGATGTAGGCCATCGCGATGAACGTCTCGCCGTCTTCTTCATGGATGCCGAAGACCTGGCAGATGTTGGGATGATCGAGTGCGGCGGCGGCTTGCGCTTCACGAATCAGGCGAGCTTTGACCTCTTCCTCGTCGAGCGTTTCGCGAGGAAGGAACTTCAACGCAACGGTCCGGCGGAGCTGGGTGTCCTCAGCCTTATAGACGACACCCATGCCGCCCTCACCGAGCTTCTCGGTGATGCGGTACTGCAATATGGTCCGACCGACCATGACACGCGGATTGTAGCGCTAAGCGCTCGCTGAAAGGGCCGTCTGCCAGAGGGATTAGTAACTTCCTACAAGTCCGGTGGTCTCAAGGGGTCGATGCAACACTTCACCGAGGAAGGAGAAGTGATGCAGCAGAAGAAGAAGAAGCAGAAGCGGAAGCGGCGAGCCTACACGGCAGCAGATCTGGCTGAGTTGTGGGATCGCTGGAAACGAGGGGAGTCGTCGAAGACGATCGCCCGTGTAATGGACAGAGGTCCGTCGGTTTACTGGCTGCTGTTGCGCTACGGCGGCATCCGCCCGCGAACGCGCTGCCGCTCGCCTCAGGCGTTGACGTTGGCGGAGCGGGAGGAGGTCTCCCGAGGCCTTGTCTGTGGGCAGTCGCTGCGACAGATCGCCCGCAGGCTGAGTCGTGCGCCATCGACCCTGAGCCGCGAGGTCCGCCGCAACGGAGGTTCGAACCGCTATCGGGCGGCAGAGGCGGACAAGCAGGCCAGGAAGCGAGCACAGCGTCCCAAGTCGTGTCGGCTGCTACGCTGTCCCCAGCTCCGCCAGTTGGTTGAAGAGAAGCTGCGCGAGGACTGGGCTCCGCAACAGATTGCCGGCTGGCTGAAACGGACCTATCCGGGCCGCGAGTCACTTTACGTGTCACACGAAACGATCTATCGCAGTCTTTTCATCCAAGCCCGTGGGGCTTTGAAGAAAGAACTGACCCTGTGTCTGCGTTCCAAGCGCACGATTCGCCGCTCCCCGCAGGCCAGCCGCAAGGGCCGTGGCGGCGGACAGATTCGAGATCTGATCTCGATTAGTGAACGCCCGGCCTCGGTCGAAGACCGGGCCGTACCCGGTCACTGGGAAGGGGATCTTCTAGCCGGATCGAACAACACCTACATCGTCACCCTGGTCGAACGTCACACCCGTTATGTGATGTTGGTGAAGGTCTCCGGCAAGGACACCGCAACCGTCGTCTCGGCGCTGATCGAGCACGCCCGGCAATTGCCGGGCGTGCTCTACAAGTCGCTGACTTGGGACCGCGGGCTGGAGATGGCCGACCACAAACGCTTCACCCTAGCGACGGACATCGACGTGTACTTCTGCGATCCGCAGAGCCCCTGGCAACGCGGATCGAACGAGAACACGAACGGTCTGTTGAGACAGTACTTCCCCAAGGGAACCGACTTATCCGTACACTCACAAGAGCACCTGGACAGGATCGCTCGCAGGCTGAACGGACGGCCCCGCAAGACGCTGGAGTTTGAAACTCCAGCAGAACGTTTTGACGCTTGTGTTGCGTTGACCGCTTGAGCCGGCAAGCTTTACTGGAAGGTTAGCCGCTGCCATCAGGTCGGCGGTTTCGGTGTAGACGGCCTTGAGGAAGTTGGCGACGACCGGGTTGGGCGCGAGGTGCGTCGTCTTCAGCGTTCTTCTGACGAAGTCGTTGCCGGTCGGGGCGACTGTGTAGTTGCCACTTGCAGTGCCGTTACTGCCGTCCAGTGTGAAGAGGTCGGGACCGATAACGGTGATGGCGAAAGAGCCGTTCGCCGCTATGTTGCCGGAGACGTCGGATACGACGACGCGGTCACCGGTCGAGTAACCGTGCTTGTCGGCACGGATCTGTATCGGGGCAGAGTTGGACGCACTGAGGATCTTCGCATCGCCCTCGGAGCCGAAGCCGACGTCGGTGAGCACCTGGCGTCCGTTGAAGTAGCGCGCGGCCCAATGCGCGGATGCGGTCTCGGGTGGGTTGTAGGCCTCTAGGTTGTAGGCAACGGTTGTGGTGCGACCACGGGCGCTTAGCCGGGAGAAGAAATCGCTGTGCCACTTGGTCGCGGCGTGATTGAGCAGTGGTGTGGCGGTGTCATCGATCTCCCATATGCCCTCGCTCCCTTTGGCGAGCGACCCGCTGATGCCGACGGTACCCGCGAGCGACGTGTTGGCATTGACAGACAACCCGAAACCATAGAGATTCGCTCGATTCTTGATAGTGACGGCTGCACCAGAACGCTCGGCGAAAACTCCGACAAAGGTCGTGTTGATGAACGCCTCCATGTGGGCGGCGATGCTCTCGGAGCCGTCGCCTGCGAAGACCGACTTGGCGACATGAATGCCGCCGAGGTTGAGAATGACTGCTGCGCCCGCGGTCCAAACGCCGCCGAAGGTGACTGTCGCCTCATTGCGGAGCCCTGTTCCGGCTCGTTTTCGGCGGTTGTAGTGGAAGAAGTTGCCGACAAAGTGATTGAGGTCCCCGTGAAGTCCCGACTTGTCGAGTTGCCAGAGGAGTCGCTCGGGCGGCAGTTTGTAAGTCGCGTCCGTGTCCCAGTCGGTTGCCATCGAGACATCCCCGAGGATTTGAGCCGGTCCAGGGACGTCGGTGGGCACGGCGGCCTCGATGTGATCGAAGGTGAACTGACCGTTGCCATCGCAAGTCAGAATGAGTTCGTGGATACCAGAGGGTACACCGGTGCGCACCTTGCGAATTGCCACGATTGGCGGCTCGATGATCAACCTCGTGTTGAGCGAGGTGGGTGTATCTGAGTCGAGCGTCACGGTCACCGATGAACCCGTCGCACTGATCTCGGTACCGACGTAGAGGTCGTGTGTGAACTGGCAACGGTACTTGATCGTGACGCGGTCGCCCCAGCCAGCGGTCTCGCGAGCGAAGCCTTGGTCGTAGAAGCCGGATTTTTCGACCCATCCGCTGCCCTCGTAGTTGAGGTCACGCTGGCGGGAGTTGATGCGAATGGACCCGGGTCCAGCGACCTTCAGCGGCCTACGGTTGTTCGGGTCCGATACGCTCATATTCGAGAGGACGAGATCGAACTCGGCATCGACGAAATCGACCGCGTCGGCCAGTGGTGGAGCGATAGTCAGCCAGGCTTCGAACAGATCATCGACCGGCTTAGGGGTGCTGTCCCCTGTCGTTTTGACGAGGGTGCTCGAGAAGTCGAGAGCGACCCGCCACACCACATTAGACGAGCCGCCCGCGAGCTGAAGCGCATCTTCTGCGGTGGTAACGCCAGCGTTGTCGTCGATGGTTGCGGCGTAGGAGACGCCGTTGGCGGTTCCGGTGACGCTGGTGAGCGTGAGCTGGGTCGCGGAGTCGACCGAGGCGATCTCGAAGTCCACGTTGTTGATGCGGATAGCTCGGTTTGGTGTCAAACCCGTGAACTTGTTGCCACTGACGTAGGTCACAACCCCTGCGGCGACATCGACGGTCCCCGACCGTGGCCGCAACGCTTGACGCCGAAGTCGCAAGAAGTCGCCGTCTCGACCACCCCGCTCGGTCAGGAAACGAACGCCAGCTAGTGGCGCGGACCCCATGGGCGTGGTTAGTCCAAGAGTTGAGTTGGAGGTGACACTGGCTACGGTGTTGGGCTCGCCGTCTATGTAGATGATCGCGCCGACGGCGAGCCCTTGAAACTTGTGACCGGAAGCCCACGAGACGGTGACGCCATGGGCGTCGACATTACAGCGTCCGTATCGGGCGGCCTTGATCGTGAGACTTGTGCCCGCGACCTCGGCGATGAGCCCAAGTGATGGTGCGGGTCCATTCCAGTCGAAGCTATTGATTATCTCGGCGATCCGAAGAGGGAACGTGGTGAGCTGGATGTGATCGAGTGTCGCGGTGCCTCCACCGATGAACCCCCCGTCGATCGCGCTGACGCTGAAACTAGTGCCGTCGTCACCGAGGATGTCGAGTCGAACAACATGGCCCTGAGACCCGATCGATGCGGTGACATCGGGATCGCCCGCACCGGTGTTTACCAGTGCCACGAGGGCGTTGGCGAGATCGCCAGAGCCGTCGCTGGATAGTTGGACGTGGGTATAGGTTTGGGTTGGGGTGGTGATCGAATGCTCGGCTCCGGTACCAGAGAGGTTGAAGAAGGCGAACGCGGCATATTGGCGTTTGCTGATGGGCGAGTATTCGAACGCCAGGTTGAGGTACCAGATGACGATACGGTCGTAGGGTTTGAACCCACCACCGGATTCAGTGAAGTGAAACGTCTCACTGGCGACATCGAAGTCGCCGGACTGGAGCGTGGCGTGGTCGAAGAGCGGCGTCGTGCCAGCGGTTCCGTTGTTGCGGATGAAGCTCAGGCTGCGGTTGGGGATCGATTCGAAAAAGCTTGAGTCCAGTGGCGCGAGACTATCTCCCGCGCCGTAGTCGAAGGTCAGCGTCATCCCGGACAAGTCGCCGTCTTCTAACCAACGAACCGAGTGATGCTCGAAGATGTTATCGCGCTTGAAGAGGACGAGAACGGCAAAGTCGTCCGGGGACCGAAATACACCGGAACAGCGAATCGAGCTTGCAGTGGCGTTGTGAAGAGCGGCCGCAGCCCCGCGTCGGTCAAAGCCGCGTAGGTGCATGGTGCGGCGAGGGTCGAACTTATTCAGAGCTTCTGTGGCCAAGAGAGGGCCTCCTCGGGGGATGCCCTCCGGTCGACACACGACGACGCTGTCGTCAGAGATGACAAGGCATCGCCGCGCAGGTTACGTGGATGTCTGGTTGAAATTAGGGCCGCCGACCGGAGGAGCTTCTGCTTCCAGTATTAGGGGGCGTGTCAAGTTATTGATCCAAGAGTCCGACGACGGCAACCGTCATGGCCTTCACGACCGTGCGAAATAGACTCCCGTGGTTCGGGAGAGAAAAAGGGTGAATGCCGGAGAGGGAGGGCCCCGCCGGAGCTGACGCGTTGCGGGTACTTGCCAAAACCCGCTAGCTTGATGGGTTCATGTCGAAATTGGCGTTGCTGTTTCCGGGGCAGGGCTCCCAAAAGGCCGGAATGTGTGCAGACTTGGCCGCATCGATTCCGGCGTCCCGTGCTGTGTTCGAAGAAGCGGACGACGCCTTGGGGTTCAGCCTATCGAAGCTCTGCTTCGAGGGTCCAGATGAAGAGCTACGGCTGACGGAGAATACCCAACCGGCAATTCTGACCTGCTCTATCGCTGCTTACATGGCTGCTCGGGAGAAGGGTATTGAGCCCGCCTTTGTGGCTGGTCATAGCTTGGGTGAGTACTCTGCCTTGGTGGCCGCGGGGGCGATGACTTTCGGCGACGCCGTGCGGCTGGTGCGTCGGCGTGGGCAGTTCATGCAAGCGGCTGTGCCGGAGGGCGTGGGTGCGATGGCCGCCATCCTTGGGCTTGCGACCGACAAGGTTGCAGACGTGTGCGAGCAGGCTGCTGAGGGTGAGATTGTGAGCCCGGCGAACTACAATTCGCCTGCTCAGATCGTTATTGCTGGAAATGCGGCTGCCGTGCAACGCGCAGCTGATCTATCAATGGAGGCGGGGGCCAGGAAGGCTGTAATGCTGCCCGTGAGCGCTCCGTTCCACTGCGCGCTGATGAAGCCTGCCCAAGATCGTCTGGCTCCAGAGTTAGACGCGATCGCTTTCCACGACTTGAGCATCCCGCTGGTGAATAATGTCGCGGCGGCCGTAATCGTTAGCGGACACGAGGCGCGTGAGGGCCTGAAGCAACAGGTTCCGAACCCAGTTTTGTGGGAACAGTCGATCTCAAAGTTAGCAGGCGAAGGGGTGGACTCGTTTCTTGAGGTCGGCCCGGGTCGTGTGTTGACCGGCTTGCTGCGCAGCATTGACCGTAGCTTGAAAGGTACAGCTGTGGGAGACTTGGCGGGATTGGAGAAACTACAGCAATGAAAGGTCGAGTCGCATTCGTTACCGGCGCAAGCCAGGGCATCGGAAGAGAGTGCGCGCTGGCGCTTGCAAGGGCGGGTGCTCGTGTCGTTGTGGGAGCACGCAGCGCGGAGAAGCTGGATAGTCTCGTTGCTGAGATCCTCGCGGCGGGAGGCGAGGCACATGCGGTTGCGCTTGACGTCACCTCGAATGAATCTGTAAAGGGTGCCTTCGCCGAGGCGGAGAAGGCATTTGGACCTGTGGAGATTCTCGTCAACAACGCGGGTATCACCAAGGATGGCTTGGCGATGCGCATGTCCGCTGAAGCCTGGTCGGACGTACTCGACACGAACTTGACGGGCGCATTTCGCTGTATCCAAGCGGTCATGCGGGGCATGATGAAGAAGCGTTGGGGGCGGATCATCAATGTGTCGTCTGTAGTGGGCCTATCGGGCAACCCAGGGCAGGCGAACTATGTGTCGTCGAAAGCGGGGTTGATTGGTTTGACGAAGTCGCTTTCCCAGGAGTTGGGGTCGAGAAGCATCACCGTGAACGCGGTGGCTCCTGGTTTTATCGAGACCGCCATGACGGAAGCGCTCAGCGACGAGGCGCGAGACGCGATCACGAGCAAGATTCCGCTGGGCCAGATCGGTTCGCCTAGTGATATCGCTCACGCGGTCTGCTTCTTGGCGACCGACGAGGCTCGGTATATCACTGGGCACACACTTAGCGTGAACGGAGGAATGTACGCTTAGAAAGCGCTGATATACTCGGCCCAGGGCCACTAGCGCTCTCGACTTGATGTCCCGTCACTTCACATTGCAAGAAGCGGAAGAATTGTTGCCGCGGATCGAGCAGCTCATACGGACAGCCGTTGAGGCTCATAGCGAGGCTGCTGGGCACGAAGGGGCGCTTGAAAGGGTGACTTCTCGGATCACCTACATGGGCGGTGTGGAGATCGACCCCGCTGACTATGCGCAACGGAAGTTGCTGAAGCGCAGTGCTGAAGTCGCTCTCCAACAGGCTGCCGAAGAGATCCACGCTGCAGGTGTCCTGATTAAGGACATCGAGATCGGCTTAATCGATTTTCCAGCTCTACTCGGCGGGCGCGAAGTGCTGCTGTGCTGGAAGCTCGGCGAGCCGCGGATCGACCACTGGCATGGAGTCGAAGAGGGCTTCACCGGTCGCAAGCCAATCACGAGCGAGTTCGGTCCACGGACGATTCCGAGGCCGAACTAGCCTACCGTTGCCAGATCCTGGACCTTGTTCTTCCATCGCCGTGCTTCGGCGTTCCGTGGTGCCATTGCGATGCAGTGATCGAATGCTTGAACGGCCCGGTCGAGCTGCTGCAGTCGAGCCAGGGCGATTCCGAGATGGAAGTGACCTGATGGCAGATGATGAACTAGTCCAACCGCCTTGAGCGCGTGCTCGGCTGCTCCTTCGTTGCGTTGCATGCCGATGTAGGCTTCCGATAATCCGTCGAGCGCGCGATGATCTTGCGGGTCGACGTCGAGCGGGTTTCCTGAAATCGAAGGGGAGACTCTGCCCCAGGGGTGGGAATGGAGAGTAGGACCGGGCAGGAATACCGGACTAGGGCATACGCCCGAACTCAAGTAGCGTCCGCACGGACGACTGTCCCAGCCTCAGTTGGCTGCGACCGTCAGTTCCATGATCTGCCCGAGCGTGGGGTAGTAGCGGAGTTGGACCTGGGTTCCGACGACCAATTCATCAAGACGCAAGCGTTTCTTGCCCAGTTTCTTTTGGGCCTTCTTCGAAGTCTTGATCTGTTCCCGCCCTTGCGGCTGGGAGAAGCTGAGTACGAGATCTTCGGAGTTCTTCTTTGTCTGAATCGACACCGTGCGCGCTACGAGATCGACTTGGCTGATGGTGCCTTTGGTCTTCTTGACGTCCACTACGCCGGTGGGAATCTGGCCTAACTGCTTACCTTGGGCATTGCGGCTGTCGCCGGGGCGAATCTTGACGCTCTCATCCTGCGCAAACAGAACGGTGGCGAACAACAACACGATTGCGAAAATTCTCATGGCGACCATTTGATTGTGAGAGACTCGGCGGAAGGCGTCAAGTCGGCAGGTCGCTAGGAGCGACCGCCAGCGTACTTCGCGACGGTCCACAGGATCTTGGCTCCTGCCGCGATACTGCCCCAGAGATTGCCGGAAATCTTGCTCTGTCCGGCCGTCCGCTTGCGGTAGGTAACTGGGATTTCCGCGATTCTCAATCCATGTTGGATCGCCTTGATTTGCATTTCCATCGTCCAGCCGAAATTCGTGTCACGCATCTCGAGTTGATCTAGGCTTAAGCGGCGGATGGCCCGGAACGGCCCGATATCGCTGTAGGAGTGTCCGAAAAAGACTGAAACAAGGAAAACAGCGAATCGATTTCCAAGCCGTTGGTGGGGAGAAAGTGCACCTACTGCGGCATTCCCGAGCTCGCGGGAGCCAATGACGAGGTCGGCTCGGTCCCGCGCGACCGGCTCGATAAGGAGATCAGCTTCACCGGGGACATCGCTGCCGTCGGCGTCCATGAAGACGATGACATCGATCTCTGGCGGGAGTGCTGCGATACCAGCGAGGCAGGCGGCACCGTATCCTCGTTGCGGCTCGACCACGACCGTAGCCCCGGCCGCAGTTGCTACAACAGCGGTGCCGTCCGTCGAGCCGTTATCGACTACGATGACAGCTGCAAATGTTTCAGCGGGAAGTTCTTCGAGGACCCGGCCGAGTGCCTGCTCTTCATTGAGGGCCGGGATGATGAGGGCTGCGGTCACTATCGGGCCAGTCCGTATGCTAACGACTGGTTCGGCGGGTTGTCTTGTGTTCTAGGGTGTTTACCCCTTTGCAGGTGGTGCGACAGTCCTATTGCGGTCTCGGCCCGAGCCGTTCAACGTATGGGTGATAGGCTCTTGCACATGCCTTCCACTGCAACACTACTGGAACGCCCTCTGTTGGAATTGGCCATCGGCGCTACCTCATTGGGGTGCGCCTCCGTAATCGCGGCGCTGCTGTTCTTCTGGATAGGATTCCGAATCGCTGAGGTGCCCGCGCTGGCAGGCTTTGGAGGCATGTTTGGACTAGCGGATGAAAACTCGATCGGATCAGCAAGGGTTGTTCCACACGAGGTGGCGACGCGACTCAAGATGATCCAAGATCGTGCCACTACAACAGCTGATCGCGTATCACTCGACGAACTTGCGACCGCAATGGGACGTGGGAATGCTGAACGGTTGTCTCCTACCACGAAACAAGACGGTGCTAAAGCCTCCCGGCGAGACCTCTAAGGCTGCCTGCGTCGCTGCCCTAGCTCTGTTTCACGAACTATGTACCGGGTAAGTTTGGCCGTGCTGCATTAGTCCTCAACCTGTTTCCACGTCCCCTCCGCATGGTAGAGTAGTCCACTACAGGCTTGTTCGGTACTGCCCGGGCGAATGCGCCGGGCGTTGCCGTTTCTTGGGCTAAGTTGAGACGCCGTGAGTGAAGTTCCCCCCAAAGATTCCGCGGAGCCGGAGACGGTCCCGGAGGCACAAGTAGCAAGTGCGGAGCAATCCACCAAGTTAGGTTTCGAGCGGTTAGCTGGCGAGGAGACTCCGCGCGCCGCGTTCGATATCGAGCTTGCGCAATACGAAGGGCCCCTCGATTTGCTGCTCGACCTGATCCGGAAGCACAAGATCAACATCTATGACATACCGATTCACCAGATAACGACTCAGTATCTGGATTATGTCCGACAGGCGAAGGAGTTGGATATTGATCTTGGTGGCGAGTTCGTCTTTATGGCGTCGACGCTGATTCTGATCAAATCGAAGACCTTGCTCCCGAAGGACCCGACGGTTTCCGAGGAAGAGCAGGAAGATCCGCGCGACGAGCTGGTACGGCAGCTGTTGGATCACGAAAAGTTCGTGCAGGCCGCGCAGATGCTGCGAGACAAGCGGCTCGTCGAAGAAAACGTCTGGTCGAACCCGCCCGCGACGACCTTTGCCGATGACGACGGCCCAGGAATCTCGGCCGACGTGTTTGATCTGGTGAAGACCTTCGAGGAGGTCTTGGACCGATTCAAGAATCGGCCCGTTTACGACGTAGCCGACGAAGAGGTATCGGTCGCTAGCAGGATCGAGTTCATCAAGAACATGATGCTGAGCGAGGACCGGGCCATCGACTTGCGGGAAGTGTTTGAACGGCAGCCTGGTGTGCGGGCGCTAGTGGCCACATTCTTGGCGGTGCTGGAACTGGTGAAGCTACAGGCCGTCGCGCTCCGGCAATCGGAACTGTTCGGTTCGATCGAGATCCGCAAGCACAAGATGTTTGATGCGGTGTTTAGCGACGACGGCCCGCTCACGGGGGCCGACTCAGAATACAGGTAGCCCTGTGGGCAGACTGCGATGAATGAAGAAGTAAGCGACGTTATGACAGGAGAGCAGTCTGGGGTGGAAGCCGAGGCTCCGCGAGCCCCCTCGACCGGGCCCTTACTTGACGAGTCGGAGCGCTGGGCTTTGATTGAGGCGGTTGTGTACGTTGCCGAGGAGCCTCTGCAACCGGAGCAGATCGCCGAAGGGTTGGGATTACCTCTCACTGTGGTGAAGGAAGATCTCGCCAAGCTGATTGAGTCTTATAGCAACTCGAGTCGCGGAATTGAGATTCGCCAGGTTGCGGGCGGCTGCAAGATGTTTACGAAAGCGGAGCATCACGATGCCGTGCGCACCTTCGTAAAATCTCTACAGACCAAGCTTCGCCTATCACTGCCCGCCTTGGAGACTCTGTCGGTAATCGCCTACAAGCAGCCAATCACGCTTCCCGAGATTCAGGCGATTCGTGGGGTTAATGCTGGCGGCGTCGTCCACACTCTGCTGAAGCATAAATTGATCGCGGCAGCCGGTCGCAAAAAGGTCGTCGGCAAGCCCATGCAGTACAAGACGACGCGAGAGTTTCTCGTGCAGTTTGGGCTCGACAGCGTTGCGGAGTTGCCGAACCTCAGCGAGCTGGAAGAGCTGAGCCGGGCGGCGCTAGGTGAGGAGTTTGAAGAGCAAGCGCAGCCGACCCTTCTGGATGCGAAGGAACTGGCTGCGGGCAACGCGATAGACTCCGAGCCAGATAGTGTCGCGGACGAACAGTCTCGCGAACAACAGTAGCTAGACTTTCGGCGCAGACGATCCCATGGAAGAACGACTCCAAAAACTCATTTCGCGAGCTGGCATTGCTTCGCGGCGCAGAGCGGAAGAGCTGATTACCCAGGGCCTGGTCTCTGTCAACGGCGAGATCGTGACGGAGTTGGGCTCCAAGGCCGATCCCGATCGAGACAAGATCATGGTCAATGGGCGGCCCGTGAGCCAGCCGTCCGAGTTCTTCTACTTCATGCTGAACAAGCCGAAAGGCTACATCACCTCTACTCATGATCCCGAGGGACGCCCGATAGTACTCGACCTTCTGGGGAAAGCGGGCAGGAACGTATACCCGGTTGGGCGGCTTGACTACGCAAGCGAAGGCCTCCTGCTGCTGACTAGTGACGGAGACTTCGCTAACCGGATTCTCTCGGCCAAGTCCAAGATGCCCAAGACCTACCATGTTAAGGTTAACGGATCACTCAATCACGAAGCGATGGAGCGGTTGCGGGCAGGCATCTATCTGGATGGCAGAAAAACAGCACCGGCCCAGATTAAGTTGACGAAGTTCTCGGCGAACCCTTGGTACGAGGTGGTTCTCACCGAGGGCCGCAATCGCCAAATCCGTCGGATGTTCGAACGTTTCGGGTTGTTGGTCGAGAAGATCAAGCGTACAAGAATCGGACCGGTTTTCTTGGGTAAGTTGGCCTCAGGCAAGTTCCGCACGCTGACCGAGAAAGAGATTGCACGCCTTCAGAGTGACCGGAAGGAGAGGCCTCGCAGTGAACGACGAAAGAGTGTCGCAGATCCTAAGGCGAGCCCAGACCGTCGCCGTCGTCGGCCTGTCCGATAGGCCATGGAGGGCGAGTCACGGCGTGTCGCGTTACTTGCAGAGTGTCGGCTACCGAATAGTGCCGGTGAATCCGAATATCAAAGAATCGTTGGGTGAGCCCTCCCTCGCCCGTCTCGAAGATTCGGTAGATCCGGTCGATCTGATTGATGTGTTTCGCAGAACTGAATTCGTGAATGAGCTTGTGGACGCTGCCGTTCAGTCGGGCGCGAAGTTATTCTGGATGCAGCAAGGAATTCGAGATGCCCGGTCGGCCGGGTTGCTTCGCGAAGCAGGTCTTGAGGTGGTGGAGGATCGTTGTTTAATGGTGGAGCACATGCGTCTGCTGGGGCATGCGTAACACCGATGGCTTGAGGATACTTGGGAGTGAGAATGGCTGAATTTAGTCTGGCTGAACATGGCATCACGGGAAAGACGATTCTGTGCAACCCGGCGCCGTCGCTCCTTTATGAAGAAGCGATTCGTCGTGAGCCGAGGGCAGCGATATCCGACACCGGCGCACTGATTGCCTACTCGGGCGAAAAGACCGGTCGGTCTCCCAAAGACAAGCGCGTTGTTCAGCACGTCGACTCTGAAAACAATGTTTGGTGGGGGGCTGTCAATTTCCCGCTGCCTGAGTCCGTGTTCATGGTCAACCTGGAACGTGCGACGGACTACCTGAACACGCAAGAGGTTCTTTACTGCATCGATGGCTACGCGGGCTGGGACCCGAAGCACCAGATCAAGGTTCGCGTGATCTGCTCCAGGCCCTACCACGCGCTGTTCATGGACAATATGTTGATTCGTCCCACGGACGAACAACTTGAGGACTATGGCACTCCCGATTGCGTCATCTTCAACGCTGGCGGGTTCCCCGCCAACCGCTACACCAGTGGCATGACTTCGAAGACGACCGTCGATCTCAGCCTCGAACGCCAGGAGATGGTCATTCTTGGCACCGATTACGCGGGAGAGATGAAGAAGGGTGTCTTTACCCTGATGAACTACCTGATGCCCAAAAAGGGCATTCTGTCGATGCACTGCTCCGCGACGGCCTCTGCCGACGGCACCGAGTCTTCGGTGCTCTTTGGTCTGTCGGGCACGGGCAAGACGACGCTGTCCGCAGATCCGAAGCGGCAGCTGATCGGCGACGACGAGCACTGTTGGTCCGACGACGGCATCTTTAACATTGAGGGTGGCTGCTACGCGAAAGCGGTGTTCCTCACACGAGAAACCGAACCGCAGATTTTCGATGCGTTGCGCTTCGGAGCCGTACTAGAAAACGTCGTTTATGACGAAGCGCACCACCACGTCGATTTCAGCGACACTTCCATCACGGAGAACACGCGCGGATCGTATCCAGTCGAGTTCATCGACAACGCCAAAATCCCATGCGTCGGTGTTCATCCGGAACATGTCATTTTCCTCACTTGTGATGCGTTTGGCGTGTTGCCGCCGCTCAGTCGCCTGAGTCCTGATCAGGCGGAGTATCACTTCATTTCTGGCTACACGGCCAAGGTGGCAGGTACCGAGGTCGGCGTCACTGAGCCGCAGGCGACATTCTCTCCGTGTTTTGGTGGGCCCTTCTTGGTGTGGCATCCTGGCAAATATGCTCAGCTGCTGTCTGAGAAGGTTCGCAAGCATGGTGCCCAGGTCTGGCTCGTGAACACAGGCTGGAGCGGTGGCGGCCATGGCGTGGGCTCTCGCGTGAAGCTACGCTACACACGCTCGATGATCGACGCCATCTATTCGGGGGAGCTGGAGAGTGCCCCGGTAGAAGTCGATCCAGTCTTCGGCCTCGACGTCATCAAGGAATGCAAGGAAGTGCCGTCAGAGATCTTGATTCCTCGCAACACGTGGGCAGACAAAGACGCTTACGATGCAACGGCCATGAAGCTCGCTGGTTTGTTCACCGACAACTTCAAGAAATATGCGGACGGAGTGAGCGACGCTGTCCGCGCAGCTGGACCAAAGTCCTAGACGAGCATGGAGCGGTGGCCGAAGGGCTACATCTTGTACTGGCCGAGATCCTCGTCGTTGAGGTTCTCAAGCCAGCGCCGCAACTCTTCACTCGAAGCCTTGTCGCTAACGGCTTGGCCCACCTTCGAGGTTCTTAGTACTTCATCTTCGACGTAGATGGGACAGTCCATCCGCAGGGCTAGCGCCAGCGCATCGCTGGGCCGAGAATCCACGGAAATCAATTCGCCGTTCTTCTCCATCCAGATGACCGCATAAAAGGTGTCGTCTTTGAGCTCGCTGACGACGACCTTGCGAACCATCACATCGGTGCCGACCAGCACGTTGCGTATCAGGTCGTGCGTCATGGGACGGGGAGCCGCTACCTTCTCGATCTCAAGGGCGATCGAATTGGCTTCATAGGCCCCCACCCAGATAGGTAACACGCTGTTGCCTTCGTCATTGCGGAGGATGACGATTGGCAGATTGGTGACCGGATCCAGCATCAATCCGCGAATCTTCATTTCAATTTCCATGTCGATATTCTCGCCTTTAGCCGAGGATCTGGCAAGGGAGGCTGCCAGAAGTCGTAGCTACTGCAGTACCCGCAACGCCGGTTGGGGCTGACACCCAGCGGGTCGGTGATCGACGGAGACCAATTCGCCGATCAGGGCGTGCGGGCCGGCCTTGGTCACGCGGACGGTGCAATACGACCCCAGAAGGTTCTCATCTAGGGCTACGCCGTTCGGGTCGTCGAAGTTGAGAACGCGGTTCTGAGTCGTTCGTCCGACCCACTGCTGAAATTTATCTCGAAAACGTTCGACGAGGGCATTCTCGTGCATCCCGAGTCGGGCTTCATTGTGCCTACGCTGAATGCGCCGTTGCAGCTCTTGTAGTATGGCCAGCCGCTCCTTCTGCACCACCTCGGGCACGTGGTCGTCGTAGTCCATCGAGTCGGTGCCGCGCCGTGCGGAGTACTTGAAGGCAAACAAAGAGTCGAATTCAACCTCTTGGAGGAGGGACAGAGTGTCTTCAAAATCCTGCTGTGTCTCACCCGGGAAGCCAACGATGATGTCGGTGGAGAGTGCGATTGGTCGCGGTGCGGCCTTGATCATCTCGATGACTCTTAGATATTGATCGCGGCTGTAAGTGCGACGCATCCTCGACAGGGTCCGTGTTGACCCGGACTGTACTGGCAGATGAATCCAGTCGCAGAGTTTTTCGTTCGAGCCGATCGCCTCGACGATGTCTGGCGTGAAGTCTTGCGGGTGCGAGGTCGTAAACCGGACGCGTCGAACTCCATCGATCTTACCGATCGCGGAAAGCAGCCGAGCGAAAGACCAACCTGCCTCAGAAGGGTCGCGGTAACTGTTGACCGTTTGGCCGAGCAACGTGATGTCGCCGGTTCCTCGCTCAACGATTCGGGCCGCTTCCTCCAGCACGCTGGCTGACGTACGGCTGCGCTCGGGCCCCCGAGTGAATGGCACGACACAGTAAGAACAGTTCTTGTTGCAGCCCTCGATGATCGTGATGAACGCCGAGTACGGGTTGTCGCGTTCCGCTGCCGGGAGGTCGTAGGTCTCGTCGGTATCGAGGTCGAGGCCCGTGACCCGCTTCTCGCCCGCGTCGAGTCGATCGAGTAGCTGCGGCAGCTGGTTGTACGACGCGGAACCGCAAACGAGATCGACGTGAGGCGCGGCTTCGAAGATGTCCTCGCCATTGTGTTGGGCGACGCAGCCGAGAACGCCGATCTTCTTGCCCTTGGACCGCCGCTTGAGCGTGTCGAGACGATGGAAGACCTTCTGCTCAGCCTTATCCCGGATCGAGCAGGTGTTATAGAGCACGAGCGAGGCTTCGTCAGGCGAGACCGTCTGCTGATAGCCACGCATCGAGAGCATGCCCCGAATCTTCTCGGAGTCGTGCACGTTCATCTGACACCCGAAGGTCTCGATGTAATAGGTCTTTTCGAAAGCAGCAGGCATCGTAAGTCAGCTCTTAAGGTATCAGCCCAAGGGCAGGTGCCGCGTCCGGGGCACGGGCAGGGAAGTCGTTACCATGTAGCTCATAGAGCTATGTCTTTGAACCGCGCCCTACTTGCGTCTCTTCTGCTGCTGTCACTTTTCGCCTGCGGGGGCTCCGGCTTAGACCCCGTGGCCACCGAACGATTGCAGGAGCTGCGAAACCTGGGCAAGTCATTTTACGAGAACCCGACAGGGTCTGAGCAAGCTGTCGAGACGCTCCGCGAGGCATTGGAGTTGAACCCCGACTCGATTCAAGAAAAGATCAACTATTCGCTGGCACTGTTGCGGGCTGGTACTCGCGAAGAGGGTATCGCGGGTCTCGAAGAGGCGCAGCAGATGGATCCGGCAGTGCCGCATACGTGGTTCAACCTCGGTATCGAATATAAACAGCTAGGCGACAGCGAGCGCGCCATGGAGCAGTTCGAGCGAATGGCCGAACTCGATCCGAACGAGCCGAAGACGCAGTACCACCTAGGGCAACTCTACCGTCAGCTGGACCGAGAGGATGAAGCCACTGAGAAGTTCTTGCGGGCTTCAGCACTCGATCCATCGTTAGCGGCACCCCATTTTCAATTGTTCAACATGCTGCGACGATCCGATCCACCCGGTGCCCGCAGGCATCTGACGGAGTTTCAGCGGATCAAGCAGATTCAGGACGACACGGACCTCACCGAAGACGTCAACTGGAGTTTCTACTCCGAGCTCTACGAGCGTATTGAGCCAAGTGAGCCAGCCGACTTCGTGACAACCGTCACCTTTGAGAGTGCTGTAGTCGGGACGGTCGGTCCGGGCGGCGACGTGATGCTACTAGACGCTGATCACGACGGCAATACCGATGTTCTTGCCTGGTCGAGTGACACGGTTTTATTGCTGCAGGGCGACGGCACCAAACTGGTCGCCGATGAGCAACCGGCACTTGCTCAAGACTGGACGGGCGTCCGCCGCGCCTCTGCTGGGGATCCAAACAATGATGGATTTCCTGATATTTGCCTCGCGCGAGCGGATGGCATCTTTGTGGTTGCCAACAGCGAAGGGGTGTTTGGCACCCCGGTACGATTGAGCAGCGAATCTGCCGAGTCTTGCCTCTGGCACGACTACGATCACGACGGCGATCACGACCTATTCGCGCTGGGCGCCGAAAGTCGTCTCTACCGCTTCGCGCTCGATCCTGATCAAACCCTCAGCGAAGGCTTCAAGACAGTCGAGTTCCCCTTTGGCACTCGCGGGACGGCGCTTGACGCGATTGCCGTAGAACTGTTTGAGGACAACGGCCTCGACCTGATCGTTGCCTACGAAGACGCGGTCGTGGTCCACCAAGACTTGAAACTGGGAGTCTTCGCTGACGGCGTAGCGATTGACGACTCGGTTCTTGGTGCCGGACCGGTGCATCTCCTGACGTCTGACTTCGATAGCAATGGGTATCTCGATGTGTCGGCTACCGCTAGAACCGGCGAGACACTCATCCTGCGCAATGAGGAAGGCGAACTCCACAGTGACTCCCGAATCCCCCGAACGCTAGCCTGGATCGACACCCAGAACCGCGGCTGGCGTGACTCGTTGACCGCCAGCAGCGTGAACTTCAACGAAGGAGCGATGAGCTTCTCCGAAGGCACCGCAAAGGGGCTACCGAGTGACGCTACGGCCGCCGTGGAGTTCGACGCCACCGGCGACGGTCGGCTTGATGTTGTCATCGTCGACGCCACGGGCGGCGTTTACTTGGCAGTGAACCAGACCGAGACGGACAACCGTTGGGTCGCGGTCCGACTTACGGGCGTGAAGAGCCGCATCGTCGGTACGGACGCTCGCGTCGAGGTCAAGGCGGGGCGGCTCTACTCCAAACGCGTCTACCCGGGGTATCCGATCGTCGTCGGCGTGGGCCAACAAAATACCGTCGAGACGGTTCGCGTTACCTGGCCGAACGGCTTGATCCAGAACCAAGAGGTCGCTGACCTGAATCAGGTTCTTGAGATCCAGGAGCAGCCGCGCCTCTCAGGCTCCTGCCCGATGATCTACACCTGGAATGGTGAAGAGTTCGAGTACATCAGCGAGGTTCTCGGAGTCGCGCCTCTTGGGGCGAGCTTGGGTAACGGTCAGTTCTTCCCAGTCGACCACGACGAATACGTACTGCTGCGAGGCGATCAGCTGGCTGAGCGGGACGGTTTCTTTGAAGTGCGCGTCACCGAAGAGCTCCGCGAAGTTGCCTATATCGATCAGATCAGACTCATCGCGGTCGACCGCTCTACCGATGTCGATCTCTATACCTCGGAAAAGTTCAAGGCGCCTCCGTTCCCTGAGTTTGAGCTGTACGGCGTTGCTGAAGACCGGAAAATCAGACCGTCTAGAGCGGTCGACCAAGACGGTCATGATGTCCTTGGCGAAATCTTGCAACTCGATGGGCGCTATGTCGACAGCTTCGATCGAACGTTTAACAATACGGCTGAACTACACACTCTTACGCTTGATCTCAAGGACTTCGAAGGCAATCAAGATTCGATGCTGTTCTTGCACGGCTGGGTCGACTGGGCTGCGGCGAGTACCATCGTTGCCGGTTCGCAAACACAGACGAACCGCATTCAGCCACCGGTTTTGCAGGTCCGTGATGAGAACGACGAATGGATGACCGTCGACGCCGACCCCGGCCTGCCCGGCGGCAATCCTCGAACCATGGTCGTCGACCTAACCGACAAGTTTCTGACCGCGTCCCGCGAACTCCGCATCCTGACGAACATGTGTGTCTACTGGGACGAAATCTTCGCAGTCGATGGCGTTGAAGCTGCTACGGTGGCGCGGAGAGAGTTGGCGATGGACTCGGCCCGGTTGCGGTTCCGCGGTTTTTCCGAAAACGTCGTTCACCCCGAGCGGCTTGAGCCCGAACAGTTTATCTATTCGAAAGTCAGTACGACGACTTCGTGGGATCCCACTCCGGGGCTCTACACGGACTATGGCGACGTCCATGATCTCCTATCGTCCGTCGACGACCGCTTCGTGGTGATGGCTGCTGGCGATGAACTGCAGTTGCGCTTCCCGAGTGACCTGCCACCTGTTGAGCTGGGCTGGACGCGCCAGTATCTTCTGTTCTTTGATGGCTGGGCCAAGGAACATGACCCGAACACCGCCTTCGGTGATACGGTCGAGCCGTTGCCCTTCCACCAGATGTCGGGCTACCCCTACGGAGAGAGTGAGGCGTTCCCGAAGGATGCCCAGCGTGAGCTGGAACCGCGTACGCGGCGCGCGGCGCTACGCTTGAATCGCCCGTTGTACGTTCGGTAATTGACCAAAACACTGAATATGCCGTTCTGTTTCGTGATGAGAAGCCCAGCCACATGCGGGCTCGTGGCTGCCTTGGCTCTGGGCTTTGGCGTTGGCTGCGCCAGTGTTGAAGAGATCGCAGAGTCTCCGGTCGCGGCTGAAACGGAGGTGACGTTCGTCGAGGTCTCCGCTGCTGCGGGCATCGATTTCGTCCATCACAACGGGCGAAGTGGTCACAAATGGTTGCCCGAGACATTGGGCTCTGGCGTCGCGTTTATCGACTATGACGCCGACGGGTACCCCGACTTGTTCTTCGTCAACAGTGGGCCATTCGAGCCGCAATCCGACGGTCCGACCTCCCACCTCTACCACAACAATCAAGATGGCACGTTCACTGAAGTCACCCAGGCGGCGGGTCTCGGCGTGGCGATGTACGGATTGGGTGTCGCTTTCGGCGACTACGACAACGACGGATTCGATGACCTCTACGTCACCGCGCTAGCGGGCGATCACCTTTTCCACAACCAGGGCGATGGCACCTTCGCTGATGTTTCCGGCGAGGCCGGTATTGACAACGCGAACTTTGGCACCAGTGTGGCGTTCCTCGACTATGACCGCGACGGCCTCCTCGACATTCTCGTCAACAACTACGTGCAGTGGAGTCCCGAGACCGACATCTGGTGTACGCTCGACGGCGACAGCAAGACATTCTGTACTCCCGAGTCCTACGCCGGAAACCCGTCGAAGCTTTACAAGAACCTCGGAGCTGGAAAATTTAGTGACATCGCATCTGCTGCGGGAATTGCCGATTCGTCGAGCAAGGCCCTGGGAGCGGCCATCTTAGACGTCGACGGAGATGGCTGGTCGGACATTTTTCAGGCGAACGACACGGAGCCGAACAAGCTCTACATGAACCAGCAGGACGGCACCTTTGAAGACGTGGGGCTGACCGCCGGTGTCGCGTTCGCCGAAGACGGCAAAGCTCGCGGCGCGATGGGTGTCGCCGCCGCCGACTACGATCGCTCTGGCCGCCCTCACCTAGTTGTCGGCAATTTTTCGAACGAAATGGTCAATCTGTTTCACAACGAAGGCACCGGCCTTTTCGTGGACGATGCGCCCACTAGCGAACTTGGCAGGGAAAGTCTGTTGGCACTGACGTTTGGCATGTTCTTCTTTGACTATGACCTGGACGGATGGCAGGACGTGTTTGCAGCCAACGGACACCTGGACGAAGAGATCAACGCGGTGCAGCCGCGAGTGACATACGCTCAGTCGCCGCAACTGTTCCGCAACGTCGAGCGGGGCCGGTTTGAGTTGGCTAACGAGACACTCGGGCCGGACCTCTCTCAACCAATCGTCGCGAGGGGTGCGGCTTATGCCGACTACGATCGCGATGGCGACTTAGATGTCGTTGTATCGATCAACAACGGCCCGGCTCGGCTCTTCCGTAACGACGGTGCTAATGCGAACAACTATCTGTCGATCCAACTGATCGGAGATCGCTCCAATCGCAATGGCTTCGGTGCTGCTGTGACGCTCACCAGCGCCTCGGGTACGCAGACTCAGACTGCGGCGAGTGGGTCGAGCTACTGCTCCCAAAGTGAATCCGTCCTAACGTTCGGAATCGGGCAAGACGAGGTGATTGAGACCCTTGAGGTTACCTGGCCGAGCGGCGAGACGCAGACGTTTGAGAGTGTCATGAAAAATCAGCTCATACGCATCCACGAAACAACTGGTCAGCTATAGCGCGGCGGACTCGGCCATCAACGCTAGGAACCGCTCAGCGATGCGTCCTGCGACCTGGCGGACGTAGTCGGCATCATGGCGTTTTTGAACAATGCCATGCGTCGCCCCTTCGAAGACTTCGAGACTCGTTGGACCCGCGATTAGCCGGAGCGCTGTCTCTACCTCATCGACCGAACCAAAGGCATCCTTCGAGCCGTGAGCGAAGAGCGTCGGGACCCGGATACCATCGAAATGCTCAGTTCGCAGCCGCTCTGGTTTTCCCGGCGGATGCAAGGGATAGGACAGCATCAGCAGTCCCGCGGCGGTCCCTGGCTTTTCGCTGACCAGCATCGAAGCTTGCCGTCCGCCATAGGACGACCCGCCAACGAACACAGGTCCATCGATCTCTGCTCGCAAGCTTGCCACGGCACGCTCCAGGCCCCACCTATCCAGCGCCGCACCGGACGGAGACGGTGGGCCTTTCGGGCTTTTCTGCCGGTACGGCAAATCGCACCGCACGGCAGCAACGCCAGCCTCGGCAAAGACATCGCATAGAGCGACCAGCAACGGAGAGTTTCCATCTCCTCCAGCACCATGGGTCAAGACAATGCCCGCCGTAGGCTCCCCCGCGGGTCGGTGTAGGTAGCCTCGAATCACCGGCGGTTCAGAAAAGTCTCGGTTCCAGGGCGCGACCTGCGACATCATCTAACTCCAGAGCGCGCGGTATTGCCCAATAATTCGCTCAAGCGAGTGTTCTCGCAAGACATGCTGCCGAGCAAGATCGCCCATTGCCTGCCTGAGCTCGGGGCGTACGGTCAGCACTCGGAGCGCCTCTCGAACCATGTCCGGTTCGTTGATGCCTGGCTCGATCTTAAACACGGAGTTCTCCGCCAAATCGGCATTCTCCTCGCAATCAGTGACCAGCACAGGCTTGCCGGCCGCCATGAGCTTCATCACGAAGCCCGAAGTCTCGCCAGCGGTGGGCCAACGGAGGTTTACGCAGACATCAGTGGCTGCCACGAGCCGCGCCAGTTCTTCGTCGGGAACGTGTGGCAACCGAATAGTCTCTGTCTTCTCCATTAGCCCTTCAAGTGAGGCTTCGTAGGTGGGCGAAACAAAGTCGCCAACGATCAAGATCCGGTGCGGTGTGTCGAGTTCTTCGGCGGCACGCAGCATCGACTGCAGGCGCTTCGGCGGACGATGGTACCCAAAGCTCGCAATTAGAATCCCGCCCTCGGGAACTCGAAACCGGCGGCGCACTGCCGCGATCTCATCCGGCGAAAATACCGGCGCGGGCTCGACGTAGTGTGGAATCAGTACCGTCTCCACGTCCGCATTGGCCTCTCTCGCTCGCAGCGCGGCCCCAGGGTTATGGACGACGATCTTCTCGGCTTTCTCAAGCACCCTGCGGAGTAACGGATGGGCGAAGTAGAGCTCTTCGGACGGGGCCATCGAGCGCCGCTCCCACATCTGCCCGGCAAGCACCCGCGACCACTCGCCGTAGTTATAAATAAACTCATCGACGTAACCTGCGCGGTCGAGTCGACCAAGCAGCAAGTGATGCACCGTGGCGTCATGCAACTCCACGATTCCTGGTATGCGAAGCGCGGCGTCGTAGGCACCGTCGTGTAGTCGGTTGTTGCCCAACTGATAGAGGCGTGCGTCGCACTCTTCGAGACGGCTCTCACTCATCGACTCGGCGGCATCCACCGACTCGAACCGTCGGAGCTCCCTGACGATGCACTCCGAATATTCAGCGACTCCCGTAGGCGACGGCGGCATGGGTGATACGAAGGCGAGCCTCATGCCAGTTAATCCCTCTCGCCAAAGATCGCCGTTCCGACGCGGATGAATGTTGCCCCTTCTTCAATCGCTGCTTCCAGATCTCGGCTCATCCCCATCGAGAGGTCACTGAGGCCATTGGCATCGGCGAGCTCTCGGAGTTTCTGAAAATAAGGTCGAGCAACCGCCGGATCTTCAGTCCACGGCGGCATCGTCATCAGGCCGCGCAGATTCAGCTTTGTGCTCGACCGGATGAACTCGGCGAGTTGCGGAACCTCTTTTGGAGCGAGACCGCCCTTGGCCTCTTCGTCCGAGAGTTTCACTTCGATAAATACATCCCGATCACCTGCAGACTGCTCGTCCATTCGCCGGGCCAGCTTGGCACTAGTCACTGTATGAATCGAGTCGAACAGGTTGCACGCGACTCGTGTCTTATTGCTCTGAAGTTTGCCGATGAAGTGAAACATGGCTCCAGGCAATTCCGGTAATTCGGTTTTCTTGGCCTGGAACTCCTGAATATAGTTCTCCCCGAAATGCCGCTGACCTACTTCATACGCAGCGACGATATCGGTGGCCGGTTTCCGTTTGGAGACCGCGATCAGTGTAATCTCTTCGGGATCTCTCCCTACGTTCAGCGCTGCCCTCGCGACCCGTTCTTGGACACGCTCCAGCCGATCGCGAATCGTTCCGCCCATCTCCCCCATCGCTTGAATCTAGTCGGTCGACTTGGCCAATAGGCGAGCCGCGTCCAGCGCACCGTAAGTAAAGATTACGTCAGCGCCAGCCCGTCGCAGGCAGACGAGAGATTCCAGCAGGCACTTGTCGTAGTCCAGCCAACCGTTCTGAGCAGCGGCCCGCAGCATGGCGTACTCGCCAGACACATGATAGGCAGCGATTGGCAGCGGCGTGGCCTCGCGAGCGAGACGAACGACGTCGAGGTACGGCAGCCCTGGCTTGACCATGATCCAGTCCGCGCCTTCCGCTTCGTCCAACGCGATTTCCCGTAACGCCTCGCGAACGTTGTGCGGATCCATTTGATAAGTCTTTTTGTCCCCGCTCTTCGGAGCAGAGTCGAGCGCATCTCGGAACGGTCCGTAAAAAGCTGACGCGTACTTGACGCAATAGCTGGAGATGGCGGTTTTCGTGAACCCCGCATCGTCAAGTGCGGTGCGGATCGCGTCGACGCGACCATCCATCATGTCAGATGGGGCGACAACGTCCGCTCCCGCCTCCGCCTGAGCAACGGCCATCTTCGCTAGAAGCGGGAGTGTTTCGTCGTTTACGATTTCCCCGTCACGAACGACCCCGTCGTGTCCATCCGAGGAGTAGGGGTCGAGCGCCACGTCTGTGATGATGAGCAACTCAGGCACCTCACCCTTGAGCGCCCGCACGCACCGTTGCAGCAGCCCGTCCGGGTTCAAGCTCTCGGTGCCGGTAGAGTCTTTCAGCTCGTCCGCGAGGGCCGGGAAGATCGCCAGGCCCGCAATCCCGAGCTCAGCCGCAATCCTTGCCTCCGACACAAGCTCATCAATGCTGTAGCGAACGACACCCGGCATTGACGGAATCGGTCGTCGTACGTTCTCGCCCTCTTCGACGAAGACAGGCAAAACGAGGTTCGCGGGACGTAGCGTCGTCTCCTGGACCAGGCTCCTAACTGCCTGACTTGAGCGGTTTCTGCGGGGTCGCTCGATCATCGCTTCAATGGTACGTGAAACCCAATCGTTCTCGGTAGGTATCTGAATTCGTTTGACCCTTCGGCCTCTGGCTCCTACCATGAAGAGGCGTTTCCCGACGTAGATGCCTGTGGCTTCTTCGCCATCAACTTCCCGCGTTGACGTTCTACGGCGTTACGAAGAGGTCCGACGTCTTTCTGAAGAGATCTGCGCACCGCTCGCCGTCGAGGACTACGTCATACAGACGATGCCCGACACGAGCCCTCCGAAGTGGAATTTGGCACATACGTCCTGGTTTTTTGAGACGTTTTTGCTCAGTGAGTTTTGGCAGAACTACCAAGTGTTTCACCCTGAGTTCGGATACTTGTTTAATTCCTACTACGAGGCCGTGGGAGATCGCCATCCTCGACCGCGTCGCGGTTTGCTCTCGCGCCCAACTGTGGCGGAGGTTCTTAAATATCGCAGCCACGTCGATCAAGCCATTTGCAGGCTAATCGAGTCGGCCAACGCCGACGTGTGGGGAAAGGCTCTCCCGCTGATCGAGCTGGGACTGAATCACGAGCAACAGCATCAGGAGTTGCTGCTGTCGGATCTGAAACACATCCTCGCCGAGAATCCTATGAAGCCAGCCTATGAGGCGGCGCAGGTTCCACCCTCAGCCGCTGGGGCTGAACTCAAATGGGAAGCCCAGCCTGGTGGCGTTGTTGAGATTGGCTGGGCTGGGACGGACTTCGCTTTCGACAACGAGCGGCCCCGCCACACCACCTACACCGCGCCCTATCGGCTGGCGTCACGTCTCACCACGAATGCTGAGTATCAAGAGTTCATCGACGATGGAGGCTACCAGCAAGCCCGCCACTGGCTCTCTGCTGGTTGGGCGCTCGGACAAGAGCAACGTTGGCAGGCACCGCTCTACTGGGAACAGCGGGGTGAAGCGTGGCACCACTTCACGCTTGCCGGAATGCAACCGGTCCAGGCGGCCGATCCGGTCTGCCACGTCAGCTACTACGAAGCCGATGCCTTCGCCAGCTGGTCTGGCAAGCGATTAGCGAGCGAAGTCGAGTGGGAGCTAGCAGCGGCCGATGTTGCCGCAGACGGGAATTTCTTCGACATCGATGAGACCTGTCAGCCGCGACCCGCCTCGTCTGGCCCCGGTGTCCAGCAGATGTTCGGCGACGTCTGGGAGTGGACAGCGAGCCCTTATTCGGCATATCCAGGCTATCGACCTGCCGACGGTGCTATCGGCGAATACAACGGCAAGTTCATGTGCAATCAGTTCGTGCTGCGCGGCGGTTCCTGCGCAACACCACAGGCCCATATCAGGCCAACGTACCGCAACTTCTTTCCTCCCGAGGCCCGTTGGCATTTCAGCGGGATCCGACTGGCTCAGAGTGCATGAAAACTTCACTAACCCAGGAGCTCACTTTCATCGACTTGCACCCAGCTGCGGGTGACCTGCGAGACGAAGTACTCGCAGGTTTGCGCGGTACTCCCAAGGCCCTGGCGCCGAAGCTGTTCTACGACCTCAAAGGTTCTGAACTTTTTGAACGAATCACGGGTCTGCCGGAGTACTATCCGACGCGCACTGAGATCGCCATTCTTGAGACTCGCGCGCCCGAGATCGCTGAGCTGATGGGTGAAGACTGCGTTCTCATCGAATACGGAAGTGGTGCCAGCCGCAAGATTCGCATCCTCCTCGACGCGCTGGGTGGCGATGGCCGCTACGTAGCGATTGATATCTCGAAGGAGTACCTCATCGAGTCGACCGCTCGGCTCGCTGACCTGTATCCCCGACTCGACGCGTATGCGGTGTGTGCAGACTACAGTCGACCGCTTGAGTTGCCTGAGGCGGCGCTAGAAGGTGCTGGCCGTCGGGTGGTCTTTTTCCCGGGCTCAACGATCGGAAACTTCGCGCCTGCCGAGGCCCAGGATTTTCTGCGCACGACCGCCGATCAGCTCGGCACGGGAGGAGCTCTCTTGATCGGATGCGATCTCAAGAAAGATCACGCGAAGCTCAACGCTGCCTACAACGACGCCGAGGGCGTCACCGCCGCCTTCAACCTCAACCTCCTGACGCGTCTCAACCGCGAGCTAGACGCTGACTTCGATCTCTCGACGTTTGATCACCTCGCGTTTTACAACGACGACGCTGGCCGGATCGAGATGCACCTGGTGAGTAAACGAGATCAGTCCGTCTGCGTCGGCAGCGAAGAGATCCGGTTCGCCCAAGGAGAAGCGGTCCACACGGAGAACTCGTACAAGTTCACGGTCGATGAATTTCAGACATTGGCCGCTAACGCTGGCTTCGAATCCGACCGCGTCTGGACGGACGAAAATCAACTATTCAGCGTGCACTTCATGAGCGTTCGATAGAACGTTTCAGTCAAACACAACGGTCTTGTTCCCGTAGGCGAGTACTCGGTCCTCAAGATGGGATCGCACTGCCCTCGCCAACACAATCTTTTCGAGATCACGACCTTTTCTGATCAAATCCCTGACCGAGTCGCGATGTGAACAACGCACTACATCTTGATCGATGATCGGTCCTTCGTCGAGCTGTGACGTAACGAAGTGTGCCGTAGCGCCGATCAACTTCACGCCACGCTCATACGCCTGGTGGTACGGTTTACCCCCGACGAAAGCTGGCAAGAACGAGTGATGGATGTTGATGACCGGCACCCCGGCTCGATCGAGAAAGTCGGAACTCAGAACCTGCATGTAGCGAGCCAAGACCACGACCTCGATGTTGTTCTCATCAAGCAGCGCTAACGTCTTCTCCTCCTGCTCGGCTTTGTTCGCCGCCTCAATCGGTATGTGCTCGAACCGACAGCCGAATCCCGTGGCTGTCTCGGCCAGGTCGCTGTGATTCGAAATCACCAGTGGAATCTCGGCGTTTAACTCACCGGCACGATTGCGCCACAGCAAATCGACGAGGCAGTGATCGTACTTTGAGACAAACACGGCGACCCGCCTCGGGCAACCCGAGTACCGCATGCTCGTCTCCATGTCGAAGCGACGGCTAACGTTCTCGATCGCCTCCTCGATGGCGGCGTGTTCGGCGACTAGGTGAGACACATCGAAGCGGATGCGCTGAAAGAACATATCCGCTTCCGGATCCGTGTGCTGGTCCGCATCGAGAATGTTGCAACCTTCACCTGCGATTGCGGTCGCGAGCGCTGCAACGAGACCCTTCTGGTCCCGGCACGAGACCAACAGAGTGGCGATCTTGGAGGGTTCTGTACTCAATCCCGGATTGTATCAGCGCGAGCAAGCAGGCCTGCGCTGATTCCTCCGACGTTTTGCAGTATGCCGAGAGAACTAAACTCATCGAACTCATGGGTCTTCGTGACGCCAGAGAGTACTGCTACAAAAGAGATACCAGCTCTTTGGGCTGCGCGAGCGTCAGTCGGGCTGTCTCCCACGTACGCGGTCTGCTCAGGACTGACGTCGAGAAGGCGCATCGCCTCGAACAATCCCTCGGGGTCCGGCTTGTGCTCCGTCACATCGTCTCCGCCGACGATAACCGAGAACGCGTCGACTAGACCGTCTCTTTCAAGCACATCGAGAATGCGCTGTCGCCACTTGGTTGAAACAATTCCGAGTGACATGCCTAGAGACTGAAGTGTGTCGACGGCCCGTTTCCGAGTAGAGAGTGGTCTTCTCCAGCATCACCGCGTCGGAGCGCCCGCGCCAGGCGAAACTCCTCAGCTCGATGCCGGTGCTCCTCTCCAGCCAAACTGGCCAGAGTATCGGGTAGCGACAGTCCGATCGTTCGATGGATTCGCTCAGGTTGTGCTGGCAGCAGGCCAATGCCCTTGAGCGCCGCGTTGCAGCACTCGACGACAGCTGTTGACGAGTCAGCGAGCGTATAGTCGAAGTCAAATAAAACTACTTGCAGCTTCGGCATTATCCTTGCTCCAAGAATGGAGGAAGCGGCACCGAGCAGGTTGTCCCGTCGGTGCCGCCAGTGGCCATTACGGACGTTTCTAACGGTCTACCGCTCGCTAGCAGGTACGTAGAGGGTTACGTCCACGCGCCGATTCTGTTCACGCGCTTCTCGCGTGTTCTCACCGGTGATCGAACCGAGACCGACACGGCTAATAGCCCGTAGTGGAATGTTGTGCTCCGCCGCCAAAGTACGAACCACTTCTTCCGCCCGGCGTTCGCTGAGAAGCACGTTGTAGCCTGCGGACCCGGTGCTATCGGTGAAGCCGCGTACCTCGATCACAAACACGTTCTTGCCAGCCGCGGCGGCGGCGACACTCGCTAGCTGAGCCTTTCCTTCGTCGGAGAGACTCGACGAGTCGAAGCCAAACAAGACCGCCTCGTGCGCAGCCTGACTATAGTTCGCCATGTCTCGAAGCGTCTGATCGACACGGTCAAATCCCGCACTGGACGAAGCTTCCACTTCATTCGCCTTGGCTGCCGCTCGGTCCGCAGTTGATTGGGCATCAACCGCTTTGCCGTCTGCGGTCTTGGCATCTTCGAGTGCGGTCGCTAGCTGCTCATCGATTCGCGAAACTTCGCGATCCAGTTCACTATCCAGATTTCCAATCTGTTCGGTATTCTGAGTGGTACGCTGATCGATTTCGCCGACCTTCGTCTCAACCGGAGAGACCGTATCGCGAACAAACGTCTTAGTGGCGCAGCCGCTGATGGAGACAACGACTCCCAGGGCCCCGACCAGTAGTAGATTCGAACTAATTGATGGCGCAGCCGCTTCGACTCCCAGGGCCCCGACAGTGATGCACTCCTTCCCCTTCGGGACGCAATCTCTAGCTAGCATCTCGCTTGCCAAACTTAGAAGTCAATGAAAACAAGTTTGTTACTGAAGCTAGCGGCAGACGCCAGAGTCGGTAATAATTACCGCCTGGGTAGGATTCTCCTAATGTCCGCGACTTCAGATCCTCGCCCATGCCCACTAAGAGCCCACTAGCATGAACCAAATCTCCATCTTCTGCGGCCTTGTCCTTCTCGTGACTACGGCCTGCGGGCAGCGAGAGGTGTCGCTGCAGATCGGCGATGTCGTCGCAGATCCTGGTCGTTACGGAGAGATGGTGCTTGAATTGGAGGGCGAAGCCTCCGGGGGCATGGGGCTCCTGTCCATCGGCATCTATACGCTGAGCGACTCCACTGGCGAGATCACTGTGCTGACCAGCCAAGGCCTCCCCGCCGATGGCACCCATCTCACGGTTCGCGGCAGCGTGATGAGTGGCGTGATGATCGGTGGAACTCACTACGGCGTCTCGCTCCAAGAAGCAGAGCGAGTCTACGAGGACTAGAGCCGCAGCCAGCAGACGGCGAGCGCACTCCAGTGGAACCAAGTGCGGTCTCGGCGCAGACCTCATGAAGCGGTTAGTCCGCCGACTCCGGCTACTCGGACCAGCCGTGGGCGTCGCGCACCGAGATCATCGCCGCCAAAATATCGTTCCAAGTCCCGGGGGCCAGCAGAACCTCGTTCGGGAACATGCAGCCGTCCCAACAAATATGACGACACCGCTTCGTCAGCTGCCCGCTGTCATCTCTGAGCCAATAGCCCGCATGTTTCGGGATGTCTAGCTTTCCGGTCGGGTCGGTTGCTTGGCAGTGCCGACCTGTCTGGTCATGCGAGCCGGAACCAAAGACGGTCCCATCGTTTTGCGCGACGTGAAAGTCGATGGTCCAGGGCCTCAGCGTGTCCGCAACTCGCCTGTAGGCGGCATCGAGAGAATCCGAGTCGCTCCAGTCGAAGCCGTCCGGTAAGATCGCATCTTCTGGAGCGTTGTAGCCCATTACATACAGCAGGTTGTGCGCCATGTCTGCTTGATAACCGAAGTTCGGCTTGTCGACCAGCTCCAACATCTGCTTCATCTGCCGCCAAGAGTGCATGCCACCCCAGCAGATCTCCCCTTCCGCAGCGAGTGCCTCGCCGTAGTCTGCTGCAATTTCAGCGGCTTGCCTGAATGTCTCTGCGATCGCTTGAGTGTTGGCGTCCGAGTTGCCCTCGGCCCACTCCGTGACGCCAGTCGCCGAGTCCACGCGAACCACACCCGACGGACGCATCCCCCAATCCTTGAACTTCCGTCCGATCTCGCACGATTTTCGAACGACCGACAAGAACTCCTTGCGACCTTCCCCGGGATCCATCGCCGCTCCACCCCCCGCAGGCGGCCACACCGGGGCCACAAGCGATCCGATCACGAGTCCCTTCGCCTGGATCTTGTCGGTCCAACCCTTCAGCTCGTCGTCGGTACTATCCACCGAAACGTGTGGAGGGCAAAGAAACAAATCAATGCCATCGAACCGCACTCCGCCGACCTCGGCTTGAGCCGTCAGGGCGATCATCGTATCGAGTTCGATCGGCGGTTCGGAGTCCGGGCCTTTGCCCACAACACCTGGCCAAGTCGCATTGTGAAGTTTCGGAAACGTATTGCTCGCTATCGGTGCCATCGGGAGACAGCTTAGCGGCAATCATGTTCCGCTGACAACGTAAAGGAGCAGGATGGCGGACCCGGCGCGATTCGAACGCGCGACCTGCCGCTTAGGAGGCGGCTGCTCACAAAGCGTTCCTGCCGCTCTAACTTGTTTGTTCTCAATCATTGCCGGTTTTCGTTCGTTTCGTATCTGGTTATTATCTGGTTACAACCTGTCGTTTTGGATGCGGGCGGGCGCTCATTGCACCGCCTCAGAGCCGATAATCTGCTCTGCGATTTTGTTCCCGACGAGCCTCATCCGTTCCGTCTGGTCGGTGTAGCTTTCGGTCATTGCGAGGGTTGCATGGCCCATCGCATCTTGGCGGTCCTGGTCATCCATTCCCAGGGTCTTCGTGATCGTTGCATAGGTCGCCCGGAGTCGGTGCCAGTTGACCTCGAACCCCACCTTCGCCTCGATCTTCTTAAAGACTCGCGTCGTTACGTTCTGGGTGTCGATGGGCAGCGCTTTCTTGTGGCGAAGCCATGTTCCGGGCATGACGAACAGCGGTTCGCTCGGGTCGCGTAGTTCGCCCGTTTCGGGGTGATAGAAGCACGCCCGGACCTTCTCGTGGAGCGCGTCAGGTATTGGCAAGACCCGATGCCGGTAGTCGTTCTTGCCCTCGGTGTACTCGTTCTTGGAGTAGGCTCCCAGGACATAGAGCGACCCGTGGGGAACGTCCTGGTCCTCCATCCACACGTCTTCGCCTGATAGGTTCACATTCTCAATTCTGAGCCCCGCATGTTCGGCACCGTGCATGGAAGTTGTTGCACCCAGTACGTGCATTGTCCACAGCGGGCAATTCGGAGGACGCTTGCTAAGGTGCAGTAGAAGCGTTGCAAGTTCCGTGAGTTTGTACGGCCTCGTCTTTTTGGGCTTTCTGGCTTCGCGTGGAATCTTCACTCCTTGTGCCGGGTTCCGTCCTTCATACCCGCACCGCGCCATGAAGTTGTAGACGGTTCCCAGACAATTCCGCATTTGCGTGACGTAGTTCCTCCCAAACTTCTTCGACTTTGTGTTGATCCATTTCTGGACGGTGTCTGCCTTCAACTCGTCGGGTGGCATGTCGCGGAACGCAGGAAGAATGTGCTTCTTCAGCAGGTTCTTGTAATGCAATTGACCCGACTTCGCGCATGCAGTCACGTAGGCGGGATTGAATCGCTTCTCTACGAACTCGCCAATCAAACCCATCGAGTCTCCTGCCTGCGGTCCTGACTGAGCGTTGACCTGCTCCATCTTCTCGCGTTGTGCCTTCTCCGCCTCCCTCTTGGTTAGGCTTCCCGGTCCTCTACAGCGCCCGATCGTATAGGGCGTTGCCTGCTTCCGTTTCGCCTTGCAGGTCACTGGGTCGAAGACCCCTTCGTACCACCTCAACTTCCACCAATCGCCCTGCTTAGTGAGGTGTCCTTTCTGATATCTGCGACTTCGTGCCATTTCTTCGGCCTCCTTTATGGAGACCACTTTAGGCGCTGCAGTCGTCGATGTGTTTGAAAGGCTCACGATGAGATACGATCTGCTGCCGCGTTCGCATCCCACCGTTCCTTGGATCGGCGCGCCATGCTCAGTCCTCTTCCGGTTTGGTACGTCCCATAGAACTCGTACCTACGTCTTCTGCGGCAAGTTCGTGGAGGTCTGCGAGATAGTACTCTCCGTCTTGCGTCTTGATCTCACGACAGATATCGCTAGCCTCCGCACTCCCTGGGGTGATGCCGAGAAAGCTCAATAGCCTCCCGCTTCCGCCTCCGCGACTCTCGACACGCAGGTCGGGGAAGTCCACCGGCTGGTCGGGGCCATCCGTCGCAAGTTCCCCGCGGTTAGCATGTCCGCAGTTCCCGCAGGTCAGATAATCTTCGTGTAGGCGTCTCCGGGTCCAGTGTTCGCCGTCCCATTGCAGGGTGATGTAGTAGGTCCACCGGCATTGCTCGCACTGGACGCCCTTGTCGGCCACCAGTTCGCGGCTCGCGTCTGACAACAGTCCCAGGGCTGCCTTGCCATAGGATTCATGATCTTCGGCGATACGCATGAATTCGGTGAACCGTTCGGCCTCTGGGACTTCACGGGCCCCTGCGAATAAGGCAATGCTGCCGATCGACTGGGCGACTTGACCAATGATATAGAGGCGGCCCAGCCGAAACACTGCCGCCCCGTCTCGGCCGTATCTGGGCAAAAGGCTCTCAGACTCTACTGCGTCAGTACCGTTAAACAGTAGGTACTTCGGAAAATCAGATGGATCGAATGATAGCTTGCCCGTAGACAATCGCTGGGGGTTCGCCTCCCAGCCCTCCATCGCCTCATATATCCGCAGCAGAGGCTTGAGGCGTTCCGGCATAAACCCCATCGACGTGAACTCCTCGTAACCAAATGCGGCACCGAGATTGGCAACCGACCACTCCGGTCCGCCGCCTTGCCCTCTGCGCCCCGGCTTTTGTGGCTTCAGCACGCCGCGCTGTTGGGCTCTGTGGAGCCGGGATTGCGAGATCCCGGTGGCCTCCTTAATGTCTTCGTTGGTGAATACCATGCCCGTCACAGTCAATCGTAGATGTAATTCGCAGTACTGTCAATACAAATCGACAGAGATGTGAATTTTGTCTGAAGTTTATCTGTCGGCGCGTTTCTTCTCAACCTTCCACCCAATCCTCAACACCTCAGTCCGCACCCGCAGCCCCTCATCGCTGTGTGGGTCGATGTCTAAAAAGGCCAACAGACGGCCCGCTTGAGACCACCCCGGATGTAGGAAATGACCCCCGAAACGGCCATTCCCGACTCTCTGAAGGGGCCCAGATCGGGTTGGTTCCTCGCACCCAATATAGGAAGTAACTCAGAGCACCGGTTGGCAGCCCTTTCAGCGAGCGCTAAGCGCTACAATCCCCCTGTCATGATGGTCGGCCAGAGCATCAGCCACTACAAGCTCGTCGAGAAACTCGGCGAGGGTGGGATGGGTGTGGTCTACAAGGCTGAGGATACCCAGCTCCGCCGGACCGTCGCACGGAAGGTCCTCCCTCGCGAAACGCCCCATCTGGAGTCATCAAGTGCAGGAGACCATCTGTTGTGAGTACTTTTCCAGAAAAGCTATTCGACTTCGCGTTCATCCCACTCGGCTTGGACAACCTAGATCAACTTAGAAAACTAGCCGAAGAGGAGAACTGGTCGTACCAATATCACGCCGACGAACATCCTCACCCGGTGCTGTTCTACTACTTGCAATACACCTACAAAAGACTTGCTGAGGAGCGCAAGATCACGCTCAGCGAAGACGGACAGTTCTCGTGCTTCAACACAGGGCTTGTTACTAACAACCAAGAGCCACTCTTCGCATCCTTTGAAGTAAACCGTCAACCAGGACTCCAGCCTTGGTTTTTCAAGGGGTGGTTCCGCAAGGGTCAGTGGGAGCTGACGAAGTTCTCGGAGTTGCCGGAACTTGCCGAGTACTTCAACGATCCCTCGTGCCTGGTACTCGACCATCGCAAAGAAATCCGCCCTAATGTAGAACACTTCATAGAAGACAGTCCGAGAGATAGGTTGCCGGAACATTATCGCGATATGAATGACTATGCGCTACAAACGGTTATTAAAGGTGCAATTGACAACGCCAAAGAGCGTGTACGTAGGAACTATAAGACGGCGATACCGCAGTACCATCGGGGCAGCGTCCAGCTTCTGCTTCCGCTATGCTTGGATAGTCCTGAGCGGGCAGACCTAGCACTGGTCGTTGAAAGGCACCCAACTTTCTACCGGGCTTCGACCTGCCTTACGCTTGACATGGCATACTGCAACGCGCGACAACTGGCGCGCCCGGATCGTGATTGGCTAAAGCCGTGACTTCTGGCCCGGGGCGGGTGTAACCAGATGTTTGCACTTAAATGCTCCAGTCTGGAGTACGCCAAGAAGCACAGCCATTCGGACAACTCTGTATCCCTCGACGCTCATCCCAACGTTACTTCCTACAAGTCCTGCCGACTCAACCAGTCGCTGCAACACAAGCACTAAAACGTTCTGCTGGGGTTTGAAACTCCAGAGTCTGAGGGGGACGTCCGCGTCAGTCGTCTCCAGACGTCTGATTGGCATCCGCTTCCGCAATGTCCTGCCAGCCCCTGCCAAAGTAGAATTTGTCGACCTTGCCTGCCGGGTTGCAAATCTTGCGAATTTGTGCGTTGTCGGTTGCTGCGTTTTCGACGACGTACAGCCAGTACGCCTCGCCGTGTTTCTGTGCGAAACGGAACTGCGTGTGCGACAGCATTGCCGATTGGGTCCTTAGGGTGGCTTGCATTGATTTCACCTCGCACCACCGGACGGTCTCACCATCCTTCCCTTTCTCGAATAGATCGAAGCCGGGGTTGTTACGGCGTGTCTGCTCCCACGATGGCTCCTGATCGAGAATAAATTGAATGGCACGCTGCTCGAGTTCCATGTTTTCCGCCGCACGAGCAGAGCCGTCGACATCCGCCACTCCTTCAAAAGGGTCCACCTTCACGTACGTGTAGAACTGTCGGCTGCTCGCGCTTCCGGGATCGTTACCGCCGGTTGCGACACCGGGATCGCCTGCATCCTTGTACTGTGGATTCGTCGCCGTCAGTCCTGGGGCCGACCGCACAGGGTCGCCGAGAGGGTCCTCATGAGACTTCGCCCCTTCGTTCGCCGACAGGTTGGCAGTCGGCGCTGGTGCGTTCTCCATCCACCGAGGCAATACTTCTAGTAGCTTGGCCACCGTATTCACGCCATGACTCTTCAGGAGATCGAACACCCCCAGTTCGATGTCCAGCTTCCGGGTAATCTGCTCAATTTCCGGCGATTTGAAGGGGATCGTCCTCTCTAGATAAGGATTCGACGGCCAGTTGAGAGCGTCGAAGAGGACCAGCTCGGGGCGCTGCAGGGAACCGCCAGCATCAGGCACCCACGCTGCTTCGTTGAGCCTCGTAAGAATGTGAGCAGGGAAGGAGGCCTTGTACCGTTTCTGATTGGCCTTCCATTCGTGTTTGCCCTCGAACGCACTGGAACCGCGCTGGATTTCCAGATCGGCGAGTGCGCGCCAAAACGCAGCAACCTTGGCCCGCCTAATGTCGGGATCGAGATTGGGCAACACGGCCAGGAGTTCGTCAACCCCGTACAACGTGAAGTCCTCTACCGATGTCGACCCAGGAGATGCCCTTTTTTGGCCCGCTGTTAGACGGAGCTGCTCGAGTTCTGCCGGTGATAGGTGGCAAGAGCCCAGCTTGACGCGCCGAAGGTTGGACTCGGCGCCGCATGCCGCAAGTAGCTTTTGGACATCTTCAGTGCCCAGGCAGCTGCAGGAGTGATCGAGGAGCAGCACCTTGGGCACACCGCTGAAAAGTGCCCTAAGTTGTTCAGTCGCTAGGTAGACCTCCGCGGGTTTAGCAAGACGCTGTTCGCCACTCTCGGCAGTAACCGCCTTTACAAATGCTGTCCCACTAAGCGCCGCCTGCAACCTTTCGCGCTGCTTTGTTGAATCGGTATCGAAGGCCTCAAGCATCTGAGTAATATCGGCCTCGTACTCGGAATCAGGGCCAACTAACTTATCCTGCCGGTACTTGGGCAAGATCGTCTCGACGATCTCATCGACCGGATCGGGTCTTTTCAGACCGAGTGATTGAAGGAACTTCAGGGCTTTCTTGCTCTCGCACACGGAGGCACGCACAGTGAGGAAAGCGGTCTTTTTCGGGCCTGGCAGATAGACTCTGGGCGTTGAGTTGGCTAGACACTCCACATGACTTCCGTCCTCTAGTCGGATCAACGGCACGCCGTTGAGGCAGTAGTTCAAATTGGCTCCAGCCAAGAATCCGTACAGTTCCTCAATCCAGGCGTCTTTCTGAGCTTCAAGGAAGCTCTTCTCGAGCTTTCCGATGATCGTTCCTTGCTCAACCTGCGGGACCCCTAATTGTCCTCTTAGATACTTGTAAAGTTCCGGCTCACGTTTCTGGGTGATGTTGCCGCCCAGCCAACCAATCTCTTCCTGGTTCGCGAAAACCACCGCCAGTTGTTCAGGGCTGAAGAGTTCCTGGAGAGCACGCGTGCCAGCGATTCGGATGCGCACGGCCGACAGGTGCCCTCCGTTAAAAATTGGCAGCAGCGGCTTGGAACGCAACGCCTCCTTCGCCGCACTGAATACCGGAGCGAACATGGTTTGATCGCTGAACTTCTCGGCGTTGATTGGCAGGCAACGGAGTGCCGCTGAGTCCAAAAAGTTGTTGTTGTCCCGCATCCATTCCAGCGCGCTCACAAGGAGCGAAGCGGTTTCGCTCACTAGCTGCTGGTTCCAGGGGTCCGGCAGTTTCACGCTGTCTCTACTTGTAGTGGTCCGATAGGGGCCCTGCACCAGGAAACCGAGATTCGTCTCAAACGTGGTTGGGAAGAAAGCGACCAATGGCGAGTGCTGGATTGGACGAAGCTGCGGGTTCGCCTCGTCTGTGAGGGTAAACGCAATCTCCACTCGGTGCTGATATCCGTTATCTGCGATCACAGGGCGAGAAAACACGAGACAATGTTCGCGAACTTCTTCCTGCCCCAACTTCTCAGTGACGAGCGTTACACGGCGTACTTCCCCGTCTTCTTGGGTCGACGTTCGGACGTAGGAGCCCGATTGGCCGCCTTCGACGCCCCAATGAATTCGTTCGATCCGGGATAGAAAGAGCAACTGAATGGCACCCAGCTTACGGAGACCGTCGGCGATTTCGTTATGGCCCGCCTCATCGCCTTCCCTAAGGGGCAAGTCAATGATCGTCTGCCCCTTTTCGATAACAATCGGTTTCTCGAGCACAGGCCAGACATAGTTCTCGATTGCAAAGTGCTCGGAGCCTGAGTGGACCTGTGGGCGATCCGTGAAGGCGTAGACGGACTTGAAACCCAGGCCAAATCGGCCTATCGCAGAGGAGTCCTTGGTGCTTCTAAAAAACTTGCAGATCCCGCGGACGTCATCCTCTGTGAAGGGCGCGCCAAAGTGACTCACGCGGAGCTTCTTGTTCGAGAGCAAAAAGTCAACTTGTCGAGAGCCCCGTCCGGCATTGGGGCGATCAAGCGCGTCCTCCGCGTTCTGGAGCAACTCAATGATGAAATGGGTGCGGTCCGCATACCGGTCCGCCGCATCCCGGCCGAACTCGCCAACGTCCGTACCATAGACCGTCTTGTTCTCTTCTTTAATCTTCGGGTAGTCAGATGCCATCATCATTCCTGGTGCTGCGAGTCTAGCCATCGAAGGCCTTAGCCAAGGCCTGATAGGCCCAATTGGCAGATGGCTGGCACGATATCAACACGTCGCGATTGTAGCTCTACGACACTACCGAAAGAGCCTCAAGTGTACAGACCGGGCGGAAGGGTAACAGGTTAGACCGGGCGGATAGGTAACACCATGGCGAGATGCCATGGAAGGAGACCTATCCGATGGAAGAACGCAAGAGATTCATTGAAGACTGGCTGCGAGCGGGGGCGGCGACGAACGTGGCGGCGCTGTGTCGACTCTACGGGATCAGCCGCAGGACCGGATACAAGTGGTTAGAACGCTTCCGTCAAGGCGGTTGGCCAGAGCTGGAAGACCGCTCGCACGCGGCACACCGTCAGCCCGGTCGGATACCCGAGTCGGTCGAGCGACGAGTGATAGAAGCGCGTCGGCAGCATCCGAGTTGGGGGCCGAAGAAGCTCAGGGCCTGGCTGGAGTCGAAAGAGTCACAGACAAGCTGGCCAGCGGCGTCGACGATCGGCGACGCGCTGAAGCGAGCCGGACTCGTTCGCGGGCGCAAGCGGATGCGGCGACTGGCCGAAGCGGCACCCAGTCCGTTGCGCGAACCCGAAGCGCCCAACGACCTCTGGACGATCGACTACAAGGGGCAGTTTCGCACCGGCGACGGCGTGCTGTGTTATCCGCTAACGGTCGTCGACGGATATAGTCGTTTCCTGCTCAACTGCACCGCACACGTGGGCACATCCTACGCCGAGGCCCGCCGAGGCTTGGAGCGGTTGTTTCTGGAGCGCGGGCTGCCACGAAGGATACGCTCAGACAACGGTTCGCCGTTCGCCTCCATCGGCACCGGACGCTTGAGCCGGTTGAACGTCTGGTGGCTGAAGCTGGGCATTGCGGTGGAGCGCATCGAGCCGGGCAAGCCGCAGCAGAACGGTCGCCACGAGCGGCTACACCGCACGCTCAAAGCCGAGACAGTGAGACCTCCGGCTGGCGATCGTCGCCGACAGCAGCGCCGCTTCGACCTCTTTCGTCATGAATACAACCAAGAACGTCCGCATGAAGCGTTGAGACAGCGGCCCCCGGCGGCGTTCTATGCACCAGCAACACGCGCCTATCCCAGCGAGCTTGCTGATCTGGATTACCCGGGGCACTGGGAGCGCCGACGAGTGCGCCACGACGGACGCATCAAGTTCCTCGGCGAGAAGTACTTCCTGAGTGAAGCGTTGGCTCGCGAGTTGGTCGGGCTAGTCGAAGTGGACGAAGCCATTTGGCAGATCTGGTTCGGTCCGGTGGAACTCGCCTTGTTCGACGCCGCCAACCGCGTACTGTGGCCGCTCGGCTCGGCAGTCAGTGGCCCCCGCGGGGGCCACTGACCACCGCCTATACTGTTACCCATCCGTCCGGTTTAGAGTGTTACCTATCAGACCGGTCGTTCAAAGGGGGGTTTATTAGTTGCTTCCTATTATTGGGTGCCGGCTCAACCGGTCGACGCAACAAAAGACCTAAATCGTTATTAGTCAACGAGACTTCGATCTCCGAAGTGGTAACCGTTAACCGCTCTAAAACTGTGTGTGTAGCTCAAAGACAGGGTTTCATGGCCCTTCCAGGTGCCACCGGTGCCGGTGGCAACCCATTTCAAACTCCTGTCACTAGGAAAGTCGCGCAATGACGCCACCCGCTTAGGTTACGAACCCCCAAAGGACCCGCAATCCTAGGCGGGTAACGATCGCGCGAGCGCAGACGCTGGCAGGCCAATTTGGAGCACATTCCGGCGGGGGCAGGATGACCAAGCCGTGGCCTCGAGGCAACGATTGTGCCCGACATTCAATCCCGATGGTCCAACCGGGAGGCACGCAACTGCCTGTTCGGAGGGTCATTTCCTACACTCGGACTTGTAGGAAGTTACTCGGCAAAGGTCAATCGAGACTACGATTCCGGCGGTTTCCTACTACTCCCGGTCGCGGAACTCTTCGTACCAGTTCTGGACGACGCGGACCCTGGAGGATGCCTGCTCTCGTTGAACAGGCGAGAGCGTCAAGAATCGCTGACCGTCAGCGGAAACGTAGTATTCGGGCCATGGCATCCGAGAGACGCGGTCCGCATGATTGCGCCGACGCATTGCAGCCGCGGAGTCTAGCGCCGTTCGATTCGGATGGTCCCCCAGGCCTCAGTGCCGGTTAAACAACAACAAGCGCGACACGCCGATTCTTTTGCCTGCCGTTTGGCGTATCGCTGGTAGCCATCGCCCGGTTCTCGACAAGCCCGGGCGATTCCGGACGACCGGCGTCGATGTCGTATTCGACACCGCCGGAACCTTCTCTTAACGGCCTTGGCTCGGCATGAACTCTTTCTCTTTGTAACCCTTCGGCGGAGAGAAATGGTTGGGAGAGAAGCTCACCGTCTCCGCCGACGAAAGGAATCTTTCACTTACCAACCTGCCGTCCTTGTAGTCGCGCGTGACTACCGGGAATCCGTCCATTTGGCTGATCACGTCAAAGGTCCCATTGAGCGCAGCGCCCATGGGAATCTGCGGCACCGCTTCGGTCAGCTTACGGCTGAATGCCTGCATGTTCTTGGCGGCGGCTAGCAACTCGTCCGCACCCGTGACCTGATCGGCAGAGGCCGCGCACATCTGCTGTTGGAACTCCTCACCGATGAAGAGCTTGTAATAGTTACAGGTATAGGACTCGAAGTTCCCCGCGTCGCCCCTCTCCAGGCGCACCGCGGGCAGCGCCGCAGGCATGCCTGGCATCTTCCCCTTGAGCATCTTCTCCATCATCTGCCGCTGTTGGGGTGGCATGTTCGCCATTTGCTCTTGCATCTGCTTCATTGCGGCGGTTGCTTGTTCCATTTGTTTGGCGATCTCCGCAACAAACTTCTCTGTGATGCGGAGATAGCTCTTATCGCCGTGATTGACGATCACCATCTCGTTGTTTCGGAAGATCATGCTCTGAGTCGGGGTGCCATTGGCATCGAGCTGATCAAAACGCAACGCACCGTCCTCAGCCGACATGCGGTCCGCCAAGACTGGCGAAGCAGTACTGGAGGGGCGGGAACTCATCTCAAACTGTGCGCCCCCAAATAGCGGGGCCGACACGGCGGCGAGCAATGCCGCGTTTGTAAGGGCGCGCCGTAGTTTCTGAAGTGTCATGACCGTACCTCCCCCTGTCAGTTACGGGACGACCGACTCGACCCGCTGATCGACCCTCCGTTGACCGCGCCGGTGTGTGTTACTTCGGCATAGGTTCGCCCATGAAAAAGAGCGGATTCGTCTGAACCCCGCGAGCGGTCTTGCTGTCGGTTGACGAGACGGCGATAACTAAACCCGACCAGTCCCGAGGCATCTTCACGTCGCGCAAGAAACCACGCACGCCCTCGGCCGTAAGAAAGGTGTCGCCGGGGACGAACGTGTCGCCGGGAACAAATGTATCTCCCGGAACGTACACAATCGGTTCGTCCGGAAGGAACGTATCCCCTGGAACAAGTCTGCTCCCTTCAATTTCGGGGAGGGGTCTGGAGGTCCACGGCTTCCCAATTTTCCCTTCTCTGATCGGATAGGCGAACACGACGAGTCGCGTGTCACCTTGACCCTCCATCCGCACCATCAGACCGTTCTTGCGAAGGTCCTCGTTAGAAATAGAGCGCGCCTTCATCGTCGCGTCGGGGAGCTTCAAAGAGACCCTCACCTCGGCATTGGCTGGGGCCACAAAGCCGAGAGCGGCAGCGGCGACTAATAGGGTCGCGTTTGCTAGTGTGCGTCGTAGTTTCTGATGAAGTGTCATGTCCGTATCTCCCTTGTCTGTTAAAGCACAACTAATTCGACTCGCCGATTCTGTTGCTTGCCTTCTGGCGTGTCGTTCGGAGCCACTGGCTGCGACTCGCCGACTCCAGCCGATTCCAAGCGGCCAGCATCGATGCTGTAGGTTGCCATCAAGAAGCTTCTGACCGCCGCCGCGCGTTTATCCGATAGCGCCTGGTTCGAGGCGTCGTCGCCGTCGGCATTGGTGTGACCCTCGATCGAGATCCGAAGGTCCGCGTGATCGGCCAGCATCTCGCCGATCTCTTCGAGCGTTGGTGTCGACTCGGGTCGAATGCGATCGCTGTTGACGTCAAATAGAATGCCGTGGGTCGCTACGCGTCCTTTCTCGATGAGGTCGTCGTAGAGATCCCTACCGCCGGCAGCAAGTCGGATGTTGCCGAGATAGATCGGGCGGTCATCGCGGCCCCACATCTCGAACGTAATCCTGTCGCCGCGGGCCAGTTCAATACGCGGTGCGTTGGAGATGCGCTTCTCGTTGATGAAGAGCTTCGCGTGCGCGCCGTCAACCATGATGCGCGCGGTGACGATCTCGGTCGCCATGCGCTCGTCTTCGGTTGTCGACAGAGGCTCCCGTTCTCTCCAGATGCCCGAGCCGCGCCAACTGCCAAAGTTGAAGCGGGCGCTCTGGTAACGGTCGCGAGCGTTCTGAGTCACCTCCTCGGTGACGATGACGGTGCCGGATTCTGTTTTCGGATCGTGAATGTCGAACTCAAGCGTGAACTGCTCGGGCACTCCGTCTTCGAGAAGAATCGCGAACTGGCTCTCACCGGTGGCACGCAACAGCAGCCGCTCTTCCCACTCGACGAGTTCCATGTTGCCGCGCAACCACTCGAGTCGACGGGGGAAGTCTCCGGCTTCGTCGTCGGTAAAGTCGTCGACGTAGAGAATCTCTTCGCCGGGGACGAAATCATAGTTCGCCCAAACGTCGGAACCCGGAGCCATGGGGCCGTCAGCCTCGGGCGTCTCGCCCACCATTTCGGCGGCGGTCGCCGGGTCACTAACCGGCGCGCCGTCGTCATCGACGATCAGTTCGCCGTCGGCGTCCGTCAGCACTACGGTCTGACCTGCCTCCTCGGCTTCACCGATACACACGGGATCGTTGAACGCGCACTGTACGCTGCCACGAACCATGCGGTCCAACTGATTCGCCGTCTCGTCTTCGGCGGCGTTGGTGACCGCCCTCTTCAGCTTGTTGAAGAGTTGGGCCTCGGCGGGCTGGGCCGAAAGGCAGAGAAGGGCGACTACGAGGGTCAGCGTTAGAGAACAGGGGAAGCGCACAGCAATCTCGTTGGGCCGGTCGGAACCAGCAATTGGCGGTAAGTGTAACAGAGCATTGAGCGATGCCAAAGGACTTTTGGTCAGGTCCCACGAGACCGCTGAAACGGCCTCCAGGCAGTACTCCGAGTTACTTCCTATATTGGGGGTGATCTCAACAGGTCGATGCAACACTTCACCGAGGAAGGAGAAGTGATGCAGCAGAAGAAGAAGAAGCAGAAGCGGAAGCGGCGAGCGTACACGGCAGCAGATCTGGCTGAGTTGTGGGATCGCTGGAAACGAGGGGAGTCATCGAAGACGATCGCCCGGGTGATGGGCAGAGGAGCGTCGGTATACACGGTGCTGTTGCGCTGTGGCGGTATCCGCCCACGAGTACGCTGCCGCTCGCCTCAGGCGTTGACGTTGGCGGAGCGGGAGGAGGTCTCCCGAGGCCTTGTCTGTGGGCAGTCGCTGCGACAGATCGCCCGCAGGCTGAGTCGTGCGCCATCGACCCTGAGCCGCGAGGTCCGCCGCAACGGAGGTTCGAACCGCTATCGGGCGGCAGAGGCGGACAAGCAGGCCTGGAAGAGAGCACAACGTCCCAAGTCGTGTCGGCTGCTACGCTATCCCCACCTCCGCCAGTTGGTTGAAGAGAAGCTGCGCGAGGACTGGGCTCCGCAACAGATTGCCGGCTGGCTGAAACGGACGTATCCGGGCAGCGAGTCACTTTACGTGTCACACGAAACGATCTATCGCAGTCTTTTCATCCAGGCCCGCGGGGCTTTGAAGAAAGAACTGACCCTGTGTCTGCGTTCCAAGCGCACCATTCGGCGTTCTCCGCAGGCCAGCCGCAAGGGCCGTGGCGGCGGACAGATCCGCGATCTGATCTCGATTAGTGAACGCCCGGCCTCGGTCGAAGACCGGGCCGTACCCGGTCACTGGGAAGGGGATCTTCTAGCCGGATCGAACAACACCTACATCGTCACCCTGGTCGAACGTCACACCCGCTACGTGATGTTGGTGAAGGTCTCCGGCAAGGACACCGCAACCGTCGTCTCGGCGCTGATCGAGCACGCCCGGCAATTGCCGGGCGAACTCTACAAGTCGCTGACTTGGGACCGCGGGCTGGAGATGGCCGACCACAAGCGATTCACGCTGGCCACGGACATCGACGTATACTTCTGCGATCCGCAGAGCCCCTGGCAACGCGGATCGAACGAGAACACGAACGGTCTGTTGAGACAGTACTTCCCCAAGGGAACCGACTTGTCAGTACACTCGCAGGAGCATCTGGACAAGATTGCACGGAGGCTGAACGGACGGCCTCGAAAGACGCTGGAGTTTGAAACTCCAGCAGAACGTTTTGACGCTTGTGTTGCATTGACCGGTTGAGCCGGCAGGAATTCGCGGAACCAACCCAATTTGAGGGTCTTCAGAGCGTCAAAACGGCCTGTTCAAGGGGTTATTTCCTACACTCGGTGCCGGCTCAACCGGTCAACGCAACACTAGGGCTAAGTCGTTCAACAGAAATGTCTTAGCGATGAGAGCGGCAAGGGGCTTACCGACCAGCGGAAGCCACTAATCGCAATTGCGTAACTCGTTGTACTGCAATGACATGCAGATGAGAGCGGAGCGTCCTCGCCGCTTCGCCTTTGCTTTCTTTGGCTTACGCTTCACGCTCTCCCTTCGCGCCGGGTGTTGCGTCGACCGCTTGAGACCACCGGACTTGTAGGAAGCTACTCGATCTAGTCCTTCCCTCAACGTCCGTGATGCAGGACTTTCTGCTCGTCGGTGAGGCGCAAGAACCGGGCCGCGTTGTTGTATAGGACGTCTCGCTGCTGTTGGTTGGTCAGGAATGGCGCATTGTTGATGGAAGCTGTCGACCGTTCGATTAGCCCCGGCCATACCATTTGGTCACTGCCGAACATCACCCGATCGCCGAAGCCTGCCTCAGGGTTTGCCTCCAGATAGCGATAGAACGCCGCTCGCGGGTGGCCCCACACGATGAAGCCAAGATCTCTAGCGTGAGCGCATTGTGTAGGCGGGCCCGAGAAGATTCACTGTTCGTAGTTTTCCGGGAGATAGCGCCTAGTCTTCAGGCAACGCAAACACGTAAAGAGCGTTACCAGTCGACGGGTGGCGAATGTCAGGCGCGATCAAACTGGGGACAACACGCGGGCTTCCACCCCCTAGCCCCGTGGGCACGGCGATGTACTGCCGGCCGTCTACTCGGAAGGTGATCGGAAACCCCTGAACGGAAGTGGCGAGGCGCGTCTCCCAGACGACCTCGCCCGTCTCGACGTCAACCGCCTTGAACTTGCGGTCGAGGTCTCCAACGAAAGCCAGCCCGCCCGCGGTCGACAGCACGCCAGTGAGAAACGGCGCCCGCTGCTCAATCGACCAGAGTTCCTCCATGGTGTTCACATCGTACGCCGCCAGTTTGCCGATATTCCCGTCGGTTCCGGGCATCTCGAACCAGCGCCGGTCCGCGGCGGCGCCACCCCCTCCGGCCTCGAACTCAATGATCCGACCCTTGATCTCCATACAACTTTGGCTCAGAGGAATGATCAAGCGTTCGGTCGGCTGGTGGTAACTCATCGCCTGCCAGTTGTGGCCTCCCTCGGTACTCGGGCACGCCGCGACCCATTCGTCGGGCTCGTTGTTGATGATGTCGGTGCGGTAGCGCGGCCTGCCGGTCTCGGGGTCAATGTGCTCAAAGACGTTTTGAAAAACGGTCTCGCGATGTCCGAGGTACTTCCCTGTTTCACGATTCAGCTTCCAAAGTATTCCTGGCTTTCCGATCGTGAATACAACCTTTTCGCCGGCTACATCGATAAGTACGCGTTCGAAGACTTCGTCCAGATCAAGCGCTTCGCCGGGCGCGTGTTGGAAATGCCAGCGCATGCTGCCATCGTCGGCGTCGAGCGCGAGGGTCGTACTGGTGTAAAGGACATCATCCAAGGCGCTGTTCCCTCGGCTGACTGGCATCCAAGGCTTGGCTTGTGCTACGCCCCAAAAAGTAAGATCTAGCTCAGGATCGTAGCTGCCGGTAATCCAACTTTCCCCGCCAGCTCGAAATAGATTCGGCAGATCTCCCCAAGTCTCGCCGCCGGGCGCCCCTTCACGCGCAATTGTAGAGCGCCGCCAGACTTCTTTACCTGTGTCGGCGTCGTAGGCGCTGATAAAGCATTTCTCCTCTCGGAATCGCGAGCAGCCAGTCATGCCCGAGACGACGTTCCCCTTGATGACGATCGCCCCGCTCGAGTTTCGGTAGGCGCCTTCGCTGCGGTCGCCAATCGTCGTGTCCCACAGCAGCTCGCCGCTACGAGCATCAAGGGCGACGATGCGAGCGTCGGTCGTCGAGGCAAAGACCTTGTCCTGGTAGATCGCAATGCCCCGCACTGCGCCCCCCACATACGGGCCCAGTCGATGTTCCCAAATCAGCTCGCCTTCAGCTGCATCGAGCGCCTGCACGACGTTCGAGCTGTTATGGAGGTACAGGACGCCATCGTGGACGATTGGCGCGGGCTGGCTGCGTCCGCCATCGAGCATGGACCACGCCCACTGCAAACGCAACTCCTTGACGTTGTCCCGATTGATCTCATCGAGGGGACTATAGCTCCAAGCCTGGTAGTTCCGGCGGATCATCAACCAGTCGTCCGCAGGCGGATTCCGAAGCATGTCGTCGGTCACCGGCGAGTAGTCTTCGACGAAACCCTCAACAGTCAGCCCGATGACACCGCCGCTCGGCCCCGACGGCGCGGCGGGGGCTACCTCGACCGCTTCACGAACGGCTTCTGGCATCAGACCGCTGGCGAACTCACCGATCACCAGCGTGTTGGTCGCGGAAAGGGCTCTTTCACCCGGCTCAGCGCCGTTGGCGTGGAGCAGGAAGGCAATTAGGTCGACATACGTCGGGTCCCCCAAGCTCCCTGGGACGCCCGGAGGAAGCGGCATGGTCAGCTTGGTGTAAGTGATCAGATCTTGCGCGGTGCGCCTGCTCCACTGCTGGAAGAAGTCGCCGCCGACCAGGGGACGCGCCTCGTTCAACCCGCTCAGATCCGGCTGATGGCAATTCGAGCAATGCGCTTGATAAGCCGCTAGACCCGCTGCGGCCTGCTGCTCGGTGAACGGCCCCGGAATTTGTGCGGCGGCGTGCCCAGCCGCAAGCGCCGCGCCAAGCAAGATGCAAGACGTCGTGTTCAAACGTGTCACGGTAACAGCCAACCCCACAAGTTGCCATCTGGGGCGCTGGCGCTATGGATCTGTATGTAGAGGCGGCCGTTTCGCAAGCTTTCGGCCTGCGCGGCGTTCAGCTGTACCTCGCCAGAAATCTCCCCTTTCGGGGCAAGGGTGACCTCAAGTTCGCCAATCGCCAATCCGCGCACTCCCATCGCGCGACCCTCATGCAGGCGTGCAACGGTCGCCGCCCCTTGCATACCCGCGAACTGGCCACTGATCGAAAGACGGGTTCCGTCGAAAACGGCGGAGCCCGATCCGAATCCGGTGACTTCGGCGCGTGTTGCCACTTCGATCGGCATCGTGGCGAGACGGACGCGGAACCTCTCTTGCGACTGAGCGGGAGCCAAGAACGAGAGACAGAACAGCGCTACGCCGATTCGTTTGGTATGTGGCCCAAGATTCACCTGCCTCCTCCTGTCCCGCCGTGGCTGATGGTGGATCCTATGATCAAGACTTCGCAATGTAGCGTCAAGAAAGGGCTGTCGCTCGGTGATGAGTTACTTCCTATATTGGGTGCCGGCTCAACCGGTCAACGCAACACTAGGCCTTCGGAAAGTCTTAGCGAGCGGCAAGGGGCTTGCCTACAAGCGGAAGCCATTAATCGCAATTGGCGTTGTGCAATGACATGCATACGAGAGCGAAGCTTACGCTTCACGTTCTCCCTTCGCGCCGGGTGTTGCGTCGACTGAGACCACCGGAATTGAGGAACCAACCCAATCTGGGCCCCTTCAGAGAGCCGGGAGGCCCGTTTCCGGGGTCATTTCCTCGAAATTGAAACAACCCATTTCTGTGTGATTTCATACATTCAGCAGAGCGTTTAGTGCCTGTGATGCATCGACCGGTTGAGTTGACACGGAATCGCTGAGGTAGCCTGATCCAGACGTCGGACGACCTCGTCTACTTGGCCGGTTGCTCCAGTTGAAGGAGCCTGCCAGCGACGGCCTGGCGGGCCTCGGGGAAGGCCGTCAACGCTTCCAGAATGATTGGCGCAAGCACCTGGACGTTGATCTGAGTCGAGGCACCATCGTTCAGCTCGCCCAAGAGCTTTCCTTCAAGCTCGAGCTGCTTCTCAACCCGATTGATGGCTTTGAGGCGCAAGTCGTGGTTGCCCCCGTCTCGAGCAGCACGCAATACGTCTTGCGTCTCGCGGTTGAGTTGCCGCAGGCGCTCAAGTAGCGAATCGCTCTCTACGACCTCCTCGGCTTCTTTCGCTTTTGCCAACTTCTGTGGGATGTGAGACTTCTTGTGGCGATGCAGAGCCGTAAACGATGTTCCGGTTCGTTTCGCAACATTTCGCAACGATTCCGAGGCTAGTAGAGCCTCGTCGATTTCTCGACGCTGAGCGTGATGGCAGATGGTGCAGGTGCGCGGCATGGATGGTCTTGGTCCTAGACCGCGCCGTAACCGTCCCGTTCCTTCAGCTCGCTGAGTCTACTGAATGCCGTCGAGTAGGCTCTAGGGTCGATCTCGATGCCGATGAAGCGTCGATGGTTCTTAACGGCCACTACGCCTGCGGTACCGCTACCCATAAATGGATCGAGAACGACCTGACCCGGATCTGAGAATCGATCGACAAGCTGCAGGCAGCCGGACTGGGACTGTTCGTATTCATGGTGTCGCTTCTGCTCATGCTCGCTCGGTAGGATATCCGTGTGGAAATCGCCGCGGTAGGTCCCCTTTGCGAATACGAGAACGGGCTTCCACCTGCTCCTAAACCTCTTATGGGGCAGCGGCAAATCGTCGCCAGGCATGTAGTAGGCCACGGTCCACTGGTACTTTATATGCGGCGTCATCACCGCAAGAATCTCCGGCATAAAAGCTTGCCCGCAAAGCACGATGAGCCGTCCGCCTTTCACGAGGGAGTGGGCTGCAAATACCGCCAGTTCTTTGTAGAGAGCGAGATGATTCCTAGGGGATGGTGGTTCAGTCACGATGGCATCGACGGTACCAGGCTCGATGAACTCCGTCGCTTGGGTCATGTCTCGATTGTGGAGTTCGTAGCGGGCGGTGATAGGCGGTAGGTCCTCGGGAACCGAGTACTTTCTGTGACTAAGCGCATCCCTATACGCGTCTGTCTTCTGAAAGCTGGACTCGCGGGTGATTCGGAGGATCGCTCTTTCTCCACAAGCCATAATGTCAAGCTGCTCTTCAGGTGGCAGTGATGCGATCTCTGATGCAACGGAACGTGGAATATCGCCGGCGACTACTGCTGAAACAAGTTCCTCTACTCCGTCGCTCCCGACTTTTGCGGCCTCTTCAACAAAGCACGTCGCGACCCTCAGCGTACTGGCCGCCTCATCGAGTGAAACTCCCGAATTTTGCCGAGTATTGGGCGGGCGCCGCACAATCAGGTCCGTCAGACGTGCCGCTACCATCGTACGCTGGCAATCATTCAGAGGTCGCCGCTTGAGGTTGAGCCATACGACGAACTCTAAGATCGACTCATCGGACCCTTCGTAGTTTCGCGCTTTCACTTGCAGACCCAGCTCGGCGCAAGCTTTGACGCGATGGCGCCCGTCGATCGCTCGGCCGTCGCTGGTGATCAAGATCGCCTCGAGTTGGCCATGCTCCTTGATGTTAGATTTCAATTCCTGGAACTCACCTTCTGACATCGAAGGAAGTGCGTTTGCCGCCCAGTGGAAGATCACATCGTCTGGATCAATGATGCTGTCGAATTGCTTATTCATAACTATCACCTACGCATTTCTGTAACGTCCCGCCAGATCCCTCTACTCGTCACGGCAAGCTGGCTCTCTCGCCGCGACGTCACAATCGCCGCTGCTTCGCAGCAGTTGTCACAAGAGAAGTGAGCGAACGCTGCGGGTATGCGGCGACCGGATAGCTACCTAACCGCTCGACTCGTATAGCGCGAGAACCTCTGCCAGAGCTGCACGCTCCGCCACTTCGCGGCTTGCCCCGGAGTCAAACTCTCGTATAGCTGCGCGCTCATAGAACAAGGCGAGGTAGTCATCGATTTCGAGCGTGGACTCGATGGGCGGAGATGCAAAACCCACAGAACTGTCCCGCAGTCCGTGGGGCTGGACCTCACCCCACGGTGCACCAGATTCTTGCCGATCCTTGCCAGTCAACCCGGACGCCCGATCAAGCAGATCTGGACGTCGCATTAGTTCTTGGGTAACACGTGAGACGAATTGATCTCTTGTCTTCATCCCGTTGCCTCCAGGCTGAGCCTGCGCCTGATCTCGATCAAGTCTTCCAATCGCCCGTTCTCGATTTCTTCAATCAGTTCGTGCAGTTCGTCGCCCTTTTGGTGGTCGAGAGCATGAGACCAGATGAAGTCCCAGTGATCCTCACTTAGGCCGGTCGGGTTCGCCATCTCGTCCTGGGCGATGGCCGAGACCAGCCGCTCGTCTCGGTAGAAGTCGTTGCGCGCTTCCGGAAGACTGGTTAGCATGCGCTCTCGAGAGTCGGCGACATCTTCTGCCGTCGCTGCTGCGGTTGCACGACTCCTCGCGTATCTAACTCTTTCCGTCCGGGAAAATTGCCCGCGGAGAGTGACGCCAAGGCACCCGGCAAGCCAGCGAAGCGCTTCGCTGCGGCTACAGCCGATAACGCCTTCGACCAGGTCGAGGACGCCGCCCCTGACGTCGCATCGAAAGCAGTGGAACGCACCTCGATCAAAGTTGAATTTGCAGGTTGTCGGATTATGGGCGCCACAGATTTGACAAGCCGCCCGACCACGTTTGACGTCGAACCCCAGCTTGTTGACGACCGATGAAAAGTTGTGAATCCCAAGGTCCACGACTTCGCGGGCGGAATAGCTTGTCACGAACCGCCTCCCTGGGGGCGCGATGCGATCCATGCCTCCAAGTCAGATACCGAGTACCTGACCAGAGAAGCGAACTTCCGGAACTTGGGGCCGTCTCCGTTCAACCGCCAGCGGCGGACCGCGGCGAGGCTCACTCCTAGGTGTTGAGCTACTTCCCGATCAATTAAGAAGGTCTGCGATTTGTCCAGAGGCATCGTCACCAGCTATCATGTGGGATCATATAACGGAGACTCTAAAATGATCCATTCATGTGTAGACCAGGCCAAGACGGTGGCCCCCAGAAAACGCGTTGAACGACGGATTGGTAAGGTTCCAGACCAGATTTGGCAACTGCTGGACGAAGACGGATTCGTCGCGCCGGTATTGGCCGGGGAGGACGTTAGTGATTTCGACTTGCTTCTTGAGCGCGCCAAGACTCTCTTGGGCGGGCGAACCTACTACGAGCGCAATCCCCCTCCTAGCGTTGTGAAGCGTCTGACGCGGAAGAGAGATATGGATGCGTGGGAGGAGTCAATCTCGACGATCATGGCCCGAACGGCAGAACAAGATGGTGACGTGCAGTTGTTCAGATCTCGTCGCCTTAAGGGGAAGACGATCGCGCCCAGCGATGTGGAGGCCTGGATCCTCGGCGCTGATCGCGAAGACATCAATAGGCACCGGGAGCTGACCCTGGCGACACCGTTTGAGCACCTTTACTACCTAGTTGGAACCGATCTCCGGACCAGCAGAATCAATGTTGGCGACAAGGGCATCATCCGTGAACTGTTCGAACTCAGTACCAAGCTTGTACGGCGCTACGACTGGGTTCACGCTGACGCGACGATGTTCGTTCTGGCCGGAACAGAACCGAAGATCGCCCGTGTGCGAGTGAGACTGGATCTCAAGCGACTCTGGGCCGTGCTCTCACGCATACATTTGGAAGTCAACATTTTGACCAGTCCCGAGGAATTGTGTCGGCAGTATGAAGAGTTGCGACGCAATATACTCGGCGGCAAGCGGATACGGAATGTGGGAGAGAAACACGCTCGACTGGCCCAGTTCGCGGCGAGGATCGACAGACCAAGCCTCTCACGGGAAGACATGCTTGAGTGGAACAGGCTTCACCCGGACTGGAGGTACGCACGCTTCTCTAACTTCTCCCGAGACTGGAAGGTCGCGCAGGATCGAGTCCGCGGTTTCACGAAGCAGTTCAGGAGCATTGTCGACCCCTGGCTGGACTCGTCGGACGAACGGCCTGACACCGATTCCTAAGAAGCCTCGGTGCCTGCCGACTGTTCCAGCTCCGCACGGCGATTTCGCAACATACCGCAACGACTCAGAATGAACGCAGGTCAGCCGGAGCCCCGGTCCGGTCAATCCGACACCGGGTTGAGTGGAGTGCGTGGCTTCTACTTTGCCCTCGTGCAACATATTGTGACGTGGATTGTGACGTAACTACCGAATTGTGACGTGAATCTACGTGTTGCTACCGGGTGCTATGCTGTGATGGAAATCGCTTGAAAGCCTGTGAATAGGGCCTATAATATGCACTCGGTATCACTCCATCACGACGTGTATCAGTGCGATCACACACTTTGGGAGCAGGAAGCCGGGGGTTCGAATCCCTCCGCCCCGACCAATTTTTTCAATAACTTACGGCCTATTTTGGAATCTTCGAAAACCCCCTGTAGATAATTTTGTAGCTGTTCAAAGCCTCACAGATCAACAGGCGGTTCAGTGGACAAGACGTTTCGACTGGTTTCCGACAGGATGCCCTGTGTGCTTTTTGCTGAGGTCGGCGCGATCTCGCCACTGTACAGACCGGGCGGAAGGGTAACAGGTTAGACCGGGCGGATAGGTAACACCATGGCGAGATGCCATGGAAGGAGACCTATCCGATGGAAGAACGCAAGAGATTCATTGAAGACTGGCTGCGAGCGGGGGCGGCGACGAACGTGGCGGCGCTGTGTCGACTCTACGGGATCAGCCGCAGGACCGGATACAAGTGGTTAGAACGCTTCCGTCAAGGCGGTTGGCCAGAGCTGGAAGACCGCTCGCACGCGGCACACCGTCAGCCCGGTCGGATACCCGAGTCGGTCGAGCGACGAGTGATAGAAGCGCGTCGGCAGCATCCGAGTTGGGGGCCGAAGAAGCTCAGGGCCTGGCTGGAGTCGAAAGAGTCACAGACAAGCTGGCCAGCGGCGTCGACGATCGGCGACGCGCTGAAGCGAGCCGGACTCGTTCGCGGGCGCAAGCGGATGCGGCGACTGGCCGAAGCGGCACCCAGTCCGTTGCGCGAACCCGAAGCGCCCAACGACCTCTGGACGATCGACTACAAGGGGCAGTTTCGCACCGGCGACGGCGTGCTGTGTTATCCGCTAACGGTCGTCGACGGATATAGTCGTTTCCTGCTCAACTGCACCGCACACGTGGGCACATCCTACGCCGAGGCCCGCCGAGGCTTGGAGCGGTTGTTTCTGGAGCGCGGGCTGCCACGAAGGATACGCTCAGACAACGGTTCGCCGTTCGCCTCCATCGGCACCGGACGCTTGAGCCGGTTGAACGTCTGGTGGCTGAAGCTGGGCATTGCGGTGGAGCGCATCGAGCCGGGCAAGCCGCAGCAGAACGGTCGCCACGAGCGGCTACACCGCACGCTCAAAGCCGAGACAGTGAGACCTCCGGCTGGCGATCGTCGCCGACAGCAGCGCCGCTTCGACCTCTTTCGTCATGAATACAACCAAGAACGTCCGCATGAAGCGTTGAGACAGCGGCCCCCGGCGGCGTTCTATGCACCAGCAACACGCGCCTATCCCAGCGAGCTTGCTGATCTGGATTACCCGGGGCACTGGGAGCGCCGACGAGTGCGCCACGACGGACGCATCAAGTTCCTCGGCGAGAAGTACTTCCTGAGTGAAGCGTTGGCTCGCGAGTTGGTCGGGCTAGTCGAAGTGGACGAAGCCATTTGGCAGATCTGGTTCGGTCCGGTGGAACTCGCCTTGTTCGACGCCGCCAACCGCGTACTGTGGCCGCTCGGCTCGGCAGTCAGTGGCCCCCGCGGGGGCCACTGACCACCGCCTATACTGTTACCCATCCGTCCGGTTTAGAGTGTTACCTATCAGACCGGTCGTTCACTTGATGAGCCCGACCCCTGGCCTGGGCTGGGTTCGTTCAATAACCCGACCAATACCTATAGCCCCGGTGTCATCAACACGCCCATCAATATCAATTTCGGAACCTATACCTTTAACCCTGGTTTGTATGTCATCACCAACGGCTTAAGGATCAACGGCGGAATCGTCCGCGGAACCGGTGTCACGTTCTTCATCTTCAATCCGACTGGCACGCAGCCCAAAGGTGTCACCATCACCGGTGGCGACGTGCAGTTGTCTGCCCCGACGGCTGCCAATGACCCCTACCGAGGAATCCTGTTCTTCGGGTCTCGAAGCAACCCCAGCTGGAACCCCGGCAATCAGATCGTGGGCGGCAACACTTCGATATTCCAAGGAGCGATTTACTTCCCGAACGAGCACATTCAAGTCGCGGGTAACGCCAGTACGAACGACGCCTGGGCGATGGTCATCGCCGATACGCTCGACTTCGTTGGAGGCAGCGGTAATAGGTTCATTCGTCAACCCACCGACCCGGCGACGGCACCGCCAATCTTCCGAGTGGCTCTGATCGAGTAGCCGAGTAAAGCAATGAGACATCCTCTGATTCAGATCTTCCGCTCCAAGCGCGGTAATGCCATAGTCGAGTTCGCAATTTGCGTCCCGGTCTTCCTGACGATGGTCCTGGCGGCCGTCGACTTTAGTCGGTTATTTTTCGAGTCTACAATCGCATCCAACGCTGCGGCGTCAGGGTCTTATTACGGTGCCCAGAACATCCGCTACTCCGTCGACTTCGCCGGAATGCGTAACGTTGCCGCCCAAGATTCGACTGAGATGGACGGTCACACAACCAGTGCGGACCGCCTCTGCGATTGCCCGGACGGCACCATCATCGATCCCTGTACTACATCGTGCCCCGGTTACGGGCCTCCGCGTGTCTACATGAGAACCCGCGTTCAAAAAGACTTCACCACGCTGGGTTGGTACCCAGGAATACCTCGTACGACGCCGATCAACATGCGTCGATGGATACGGGTGCAGTAGCAGATACAGAGGACCTATCAGATGAGTACACTAATGGACTCCAGAAACGAACGATGCCGTCCGTTTGGCAGTCGCCGAGGACAGAGCATGGTCGAGTTCTCGCTCGTCTTCATCCTATTCGTCGTGATGATGGCTGGCCTGTTCGAGTTCTCGCGAGCGATGTGGGCCTATACGACTTTGGCTCACGCAACGCGCCAAGGCGCACGCTACGCCATGGTGCATGGCGAAAACAATGCCGTGACCACCGACCAAATCATCGCTCGCGTCAAGTCTCAAGCCATCGGCTTGGACCCTAGCCAAATCACCGTCACTCCCACATATTCCCCGGACAACCGCGTGGGCAGCTTCGTCCGTGTCCAGGCTACCTACCCATTCTCTATGGTCTTGGGAAAGCTCCTGTTCACTAGCGACCGGGACGGTTTCCAGATGAGAGCTGCCTCGCGCATGGTCGTTTTGAACTGACCTCCATTTTGAATTCGATTCGGTTGGGGCCTCTGCGAAAGCGGGGCCCCTCTTTCTTGTCCTTGGCTCTCGCTTTGACGTCCTGTTGTATGCTGTGAAATCGCCATTGATTCGGCGTCCAAAACCCATGGCTATCGAGAAGTTCTACCCTCCCTCAGAAGACTTTGCATCCAAAGCGCGTATCAGCGACATGGACGCCTACCAGCAGATGTTCGATGAGGCGAAGGCCGACCCAGAGGCTTTCTGGTCTCGCATCGCCAATAAGAACATCTCGTGGTTCAAACCGTGGGACACGACACTCGACTCCAGCGAGGCTCCGTTCTACCGATGGTTTGTCGGGGGTAAGACCAATGTCGCTTACAACTGCCTCGATCGCCAGGTCGAGGCGGGCCGCGGTTCCAAGCCAGCCATCGTCTGGGAAGGCGAACCCGGCGACCAGCGCACGCTCACCTACGAAGAACTCACGAGCGAAGTGAAGCGCTTTGCCAACGTCATCCTCAAGCTAGGCTACAAGACCGGCGACCGCGCCATCATCTACATGCCAATGGTGCCCGAGCTGCCGATCGCCATGCTCGCCTGTGCCCGGATCGGTGTCCCGCACTCGGTCGTCTTTGGGGGCTTCTCTGCCGAGGCTCTCAAGACCCGCATCCTCGACCTCGACGCCACGCTCGTCATCACGGCTGATGGCGGTTATCGTCGCGGCAAGGTCGTCCCACTGAAGCAGGCAGTTGACGATGCCCTTGTCGACTGCCCCGGCGTCTCGAATGTCGTCGTCTACGAGCGGACCAAGCACGGCGTCGACATGATGGAAGGTCGCGACCACGACTGGGCTACGCTCCTCGCCGACGCAAACGATGACTGCCCGCCCACGGAACTCGACGCCGAGCACCCGCTCTACGTGCTCTATACGTCGGGCACTACCGGCAAACCGAAGGGCATCGTTCATACGACCGGCGGCTACCAAGTTCAAATTTCCGCCGCGATGCAGTGGGTTTTTGATATCCGCGATGACGACATCTACTGGTGCGCCGCCGACGTCGGTTGGGTCACCGGCCACAGCTACATCGTCTATGGACCGCTCCTGGTCGGTACGACGACCGTGATGTATGAGGGTTCCCCGGACTATCCGCAGTTCGACCGTTTCTGGGACATCATCGAGAAGTACAAGGTCAACATCCTCTACACTTCGCCGACCGCTATTCGCGCTTTCATCAAGTGGGGTGACGAGCATCCCGAGAAGCACGATCTCACGTCGCTACGGCTACTAGGATCAGTCGGCGAACCGATCAATCCGTCAGCCTGGGAATGGTATCACCGCGTCATCGGCGGTGGACGCTGCCCGATCGTCGATACCTGGTGGCAGACCGAGACTGGCTCCATCATGATCACCCCGCTGCCGGGCGCAACCCCCGCGAAGCCCGGCTCTGCCACTTTCCCGCTGCCGGGAATTCAGGCAGACGTCGTCGACATGCAGGGCAACTCCGTACCGAATGGCGGCGAAGGCTATCTCGTCGTACGGCAGCCATGGCCAGCGATGTTCCGCACGCTCTACGGCGACCCCGACCGATTCGAAAAGACCTATTGGAGCCAGATCCCTGGCTGCTATTTCGTCGGCGACGCCGCGCGGCGCGACGAAGACGGCTACATCTGGGTGCTGGGCCGTGTGGACGACGTCATGAACGTATCCGGCCACCGCCTCTCTACCGCCGAACTCGAATCGTCGCTCGTGCGGCACCCGTTGGTCGCCGAGGCGGCCGTGATCGGCAAGCCAGACGAACTCACTGGTCAAGCGGTAGTGGCCTTCGTAACCCTCAAGGGAGGCAATGAGGCGAGCGACGAGTTGACCGCCGAATTGCGCGACTGGGTAGCGCAAGAGATTGGAAAGTTCGCCCGTCCGGCAGAGATCCGCTTTAGCGACGCTCTCCCGAAGACCCGCTCCGGAAAAATCATGCGACGACTTCTGCGAGAGATTGTTACCACCGACAAAGTGAGCGGTGACATCACCACGCTCGAAGACCTCTCAGTGATCAATCGACTGGCGGGCGCTCAAGAAGACGAAGATTAGCCGTCCGACTCAGCAATTGATGAACTACTCTATGGATGCCTCCAAGCGGAGCGGCGCTTGGACATGGAACTTCACTATTAGCCACGGAGACCGTCGTGATACGCACCCTGTTTTTGTCTAGCTGGCTCTGTGCCTTGTTGCTTGCCGCGACCATGTGGGCTCAGCAAAATGAGGCCGCACCCCACCCGGACACTCTGCCGCAAGAGGGTGTCCCCCAAGGTCAAGTGCTGGGGCCATTCGAATGGCGTAGTGAGATCTTTCCCGGCACCGTGCGTCAGTATCATCTCTATGTCCCGCAGCAGTACGATGCTTCGAGACCCACTCCCGTTTTCGTGGTCAATGACGGATTGAGGCTCGCGCAGAACGGCTGGGCTGTTCCGACCACTCTCGACAATCTCATTCATCGCGGTGAAGTGCCGGTACAGATTGGTATTTTCGTTACGCCTGGCATAGTGCCGCCCATAACGGAGGGCGCGTGGGCCCGTCCCAACCGCTCATTCGAATATGACGGCCTGGGAGACCGCTACGCGCGCTTTCTGCTCGAAGAACTTCTTCCCGAGATTGCCAAGTCTTACAACCTCTCCGACGACCCGAACGATCGCGCCATAGCCGGTGGCAGTAGCGGTGCAATTGCAGCGTTCAACGTCGCCTGGGAACGCCCCAACGCTTTCCGGCGAGTCATCAGCGCAGTCGGCACTTTCGTGTCGCTGCGGGGCGGGGAGGTCTTTCCTTCCCTTGTCCGAAAGTTTGAGCCCAAGCCGATTCGCGTCTTCTTGCACGACGGCTCCAACGACCAGAACATTTACGGTGGCGACTGGTGGTTAGCGAACCTCACGATGCTCTCCGCACTGGAGTTCTCCGGATACGATGTGAACCATCTTTGGGATGAGGGAGGGCATAGCTCGAGGAACCTGGGCCCGGCGATGCCCGATGTCCTGACCTGGCTGTGGCGCGACTACCCAGAACCGATCGAGCCCGGAGTCGCCCCGAATCGCCGCGTGGACGTTGTGGTACCCGGAGAAGGTTGGGAACTCGTCAGCGAAGGCCACGAATTCACCGAAGGTCCGGCCGTGAATGAAGCTGGCGAACTCTACTTCAGCGACCTCCGCCGCAGTCGAATTCACAAGGTCGATCTCGACGGTAACGTGACACTGTTTGCCGAGAATACTGGGCGCGTCAACGGTTTAATGTTCGGCCCCGACGGTTTGCTGTACGGCTGCGCTGGCGGAGCCAATCAGATTGTTCGCTACGACACGGCTACAGGAACTAAAGAAGTTCTCGTTGACGGTGTTGCCTCGAACGACATTGTCGTGCTCGCCGATGGCGACTACTACTTCACCGATCCGCAGGGCTCGAAGGTCTGGTACGTCGACACAACGGGTGAGGCGCGAATCGTCGATGAAGGTATCACCCGACCCAACGGGATCATCGTTACCCCAGACCAATCGTTGCTCTGGGTCGCTGATAGCAGCGGGCGCTTCGTTTACTCGTTCCAGATCCAGCCCGACGGGTCACTGGCCCACAAACAGCAGATGACGCACCTTCACATGTCCGATAACGCGCCGAGGACCCGAGCGGATGGCATGGCCGTTGACAGCACTGGCATGCTCTATATCGCCACCGAAATGGGGTTGCAGATCGCCGATCCATCTGGTCGCGTACATCTCATCCTTGCAGCGCCGCAGCCCGCCCCGCTCTCAAACGTAGCCTTTGGTGGGCCGAACCGCGACTATCTCTACGTGACCGCCGGCGACAAGGTCTATCGGCGCAAGGTCCAGACAACGGGCGTCGACCACTCGAAGCCACCGGTCTTCTCGCGCATGCCTCGGCTCTAGCTGTCCTGCTGGGTGAAGAACTCTTTCACCAGATGCCGAAGCAACGGCAGCGATCCGATTACCGCGATGAGGTTGGGGATCGCCATCAACCCGTTCAACGTATCGGACACGCTCCAGATGAGGGTCAGCGCCCCGGTGGCGCCGAGGTAGACAAACCCGCACCAAATGACCCGATACGGGAGCTTCGCTGCCGCACCGAAAAGATACGTCACCGCCGTCTCGCCGTAGAACGCCCAGCCGACAATCGTCGAGAACGAGAACAATATCAGTCCGACACTAACCACCAATCCGCCCCACGCACCGGGTAGCCCAATCTCAAACGCCTGCAACGACAACGCCGCACCCGTCTCGCCGCTCGTCCACGCGCCGGTCGAGAGAATCACTAAGCCCGTCAGCAAGCAGACCACGATCGTATCGACGAAGACCTCAAATACACCGTAGAGAGCCTGCCGAACCGGATGATCGGTGACTGCGGAGGCATGAACGATCGGCGCCGAGCCCAGACCCGCCTCGTTCGAGAATAGTCCGCGGGCGATCCCAAACCGTACCGCCTGCCCCACAGCTGCTCCAGCGAATCCGCCAACCGCGGCGTGACCTTCAAAGGCCGAACTCAGCACCAGGCTGATCACACCGGGAATCTCTGGCGCGAACCGCAACACAATCACCAGCGCGCCACCGATATACAGCACACACATCGCCGGAATCAGCACCTGCGTGACCTCGACAATCCGTCGAATACCACCGAGGATGACCACCGCCGTCAGCGCCGCCAGCGTGATCCCCGTGACATAGGTTGGGACTCCGAAGCTCGACTGCGCGGCATCTGCGACTGAGTTTGCCTGCACCATGTTGCCGATGCCGAGCGCCGCCAATCCCGTCAGACCAGCGAATATCGCACCCAGCCACGGCAGTCCCAATCCACGCGACAGGATATACATGGCCCCGCCGCGCATCACACCGCCCTCGTCTTCCTCTCTGTAGTTGAGGGCGACGGTGATCTCCGCGAATTTCGTCGCCATGCCCAACACGCCCGAAACCAAAAGCCAGAACAATGCCCCCGGCCCGCCAAGACTGATCGCCGTCGACACACCAGCGATGTTTCCGACGCCAACCGTCGAAGCCAACGCAGTAGACAGCGCCTGGAATGAAGTAACCGTTCCTTCCGCCGCCGCTGGCTTCGGACCTTTGCCCATACCGAAGACAGTCCGCATCGCGAAGCCAAGCTTGAAAAACTGAACTCCACCAGTGGCGAACGTAAATAATACGCCCGCACCCATCAGCAGCACCATCATTGGTACGCCCCACACGAATCCGTTTAGAGCGCCATGCCAATCGAGAAAGGTTTCCATAGATTTGGGGCTAGCTTACCGAATCGTCGCGCAGTTCAACCGCGTCTCCAAGCCCGGCTTCAATCGCGTCTACCGCCGATCCTTGCCGTAAAGAGATCTCCAAGAAGCCGGCACTACCGGTGATGACGAACGGATTATTGTCATCCACCTCGTCGTAAGCGCCCACTTGCCGCGTGATCTCCACCTCACCAATCCGCAGCACAAAACCAGCCTCGAACGACTTGATCAGCTCCGGCCTGAGGCTCGTCACGAAATTCCCGAACCGGTCGATGTTGAGAACACGACCGCGCCAACGGCCCGAGGCCAGCACCTCTGGCTCCAGCGACGGCAGTCGCACGTAGTCGGCGATCCGTTCGCCCCAATTGCTGATGATCTCGCCGATTGCGATCCTAGCCCCTAGCGGTGCAAAGACATCGCGCCCATGGAATGTCCGGCTCTCAAAGGGCGGCAATACACGTGCCACGTCTACGGAAATCACCTTCGCGGCCGCATCAGCCACGACATGCGAAAGCACGCCGTTATCCGGCCCCACAAAGTAGTGTCCGTGCGCTATCGCGACCAGGTATCGTCTCTCGGTGCCGACAGCCGGATCGACAACCGCCACATGCACAGATCCACAGGGAAACGCCGCATACCCCTGAGCCAAGAGGAACGCACCCTGCTCGATCTGCTGCGGCTCAACACCATGCGTCAGATCGACGACCGTCGCTGCCGGACAGGTCGAGAGAATCACGCCTCTCATCACACCCGCGTAGTGATCGACGATACCGAAGTCCGTCGTCAAAGTGACGATGCCGCTGGACTGGGGCTGCTCCACGTTAGAATCAATACTGGCAGGGTACTCACGTGAAACGCCACTATTTCGACCATAACGCGACGACGCCGATCGACCCCCGGGTCCTCGACGCGATGATGCCCGCGCTCCGTGAGGTCAGCGGCAACGCGTCTAGCATCCACAGCTACGGCCAAGACGCCCGCCGTCTCGTCGAAGTAGCCCGGCTACAAGTTGCCGAGCTCGTCCATTGTGATTCGAAGGAACTGGTCTTCACCGGTAGTGGCACCGAGGCCGACAATCTGGCGATCCTCGGCGCGGTCCGAGCCGCCAAGGGCGAGCAGAAGCACGTCGTCACGACCGCCATAGAGCACCCAGCCGTGTTGCAGACCTGCCAACAACTTGAGTACGAAGGTGTAGCGGTGGACTACGTCGATGTCGGTCCGAGCGGCATCGTTGCACTCGATGACGTTCGCACGGCGCTGCGTCCCGAGACCGTGCTGGTTTCGGTGATGCATGCCAACAATGAGTTGGGGACGATTCAGCCGATCGCCGAGATCGCCGAGGCTGCGCACGAGGTGGGCGCGCTTTTCCACACCGATGCGGTGCAGAGCGCGGGCAAACTCCCCATCGATGTCGCTGCTCTCGGCGTGGACCTCCTCGCACTGAGCGGGCACAAACTCTACGCGCCCAAAGGCGTCGGGGCTCTCTACGTCCGCAACGGCGTCGACATCGAGAAAATTCAATTCGGTGGGGGGCACGAGCGCGGTCGTCGTCCGGGCACCGAGAATGTCTCCGGCATTGTTGGCTTGGGAGCTGCGGCACAGCTTGCCGCCGAGAATCTCGCTACCGAAGCCGACCGCCAGGGGGCTCTGCGTGATCGCTTGGAGCAAGGCATCCTGCAAAGTGTCGCTGACTGCTGGGTCAATGCATCCGACAGCCCGAGAACTCCCAACACCACGAACATCGGCTTCAACGGTATCGAGGGCGAGCCCTTGTTGATCGCTCTCGACCTCAAGGGCTTCGCGGTTGCGAGCGGGGCCGCTTGCTCCAGCGGCGTGGTCGAGCCTTCCCACGTCCTGCTCGCGATCGGACTCGACAAGTCCACTGCTCGGTCGTGCCTACGCTTCTCGATCGGGAAAGGCACAACTGAGGTTGAGGTTGAATCACTCCTTGACATGCTGCCCCAGGTCGTCGAACGCCTTCGCGCGTTGGCACCCGCACAAACCGATGCCTAAGGACCTCATAGCAGTGGCGATGAGCGGAGGAGTCGATAGCTCCGTCGTCGCGGCGATGCTGCATGCCGAGGGCCAGCCCATCGTCGGGATGACGATGCAGCTGTGGAATCAGCAGCGTATCCCGGAACTCATCCCCGAAGGTGGTGCGTCTGGCCGTTGCTGCTCGCTCGATGACGTCTACGACGCCCGCCACGTTGCCCAGACGGTCGGTATTCCGTTCTATGTCGTGAACTTCGAAGACCGCTTTGAGAAAGAAGTCGTCGCGCCATTCGTCGAAGACTACATCTCGGGACGCACGCCAATCCCGTGCACGATCTGCAACAACCTCATCAAGTTCGATCAGTTCCTCGACATGGCCAAGCAGGTCGGTGCTGAGACGATCGCCACCGGTCACTACGCCCGCATCGAGCGAGACGAAACGACCGGTCGTTGGCTCCTGCGGAAGGGTGTCGATGAGAGCCGCGATCAGTCCTACTTCCTGTTCGGCCTGACCCAAGATCAACTCTCGCGTTCGTCCTTCCCCCTGGGCGGCATGCAGAAAGACGAAGTCCGCGCACTCGCGCACAAACTCAACGTGCCGGTCGCTGACAAGGGCGAGAGCCGCGAGATCTGCTTCGTCCCCAACGGAGACTACGCGCAGTTCGTCGAAAAGTACCTCGACGAAAAGGGTGATAGAACGGTCTCTCAGGGTGTTGTCGTCGATGCCGAAGGCAATGAGTTGGCCGAGCACGGCGGCGTGCATCACTTCACTGTGGGTCAGCGAAAAGGGCTCGGTGTCGCTTTGGGTAAGCCGGCATATGTGACCGAGATACGGCCTGCTACCGGCGAGGTTGTCGTGGGCTCAAAGGAGGCGCTACATCGCACCAGCTTTGAAATCGAGCGCCTGAACTGGATCTCCATCCCTCGACTGGACGAACCGCTCCGGGTCAAGGCGAAGATCCGCTACCAGTTCCGCGCTCGTGCGGCGACGATTCGCCCGACCGCGGACCCCGGCCGCGTCGCCGTCGAGTTCGACGCACCACAGCTAGCGATCACCCCCGGGCAGGCGGCTGTGTTCTACCACGGCGACAGCGTCATCGGCGGCGGTTGGATCGTCTAGCGTCTTCAGCCACGCGAGTATAGTATTGAGATGGCGAGAGTGCTCCTATTGCTGGGCCTACTGCTGAGCCCCGCGCTCGCCTACTCCCAGATCCCTTCTCCCGCGGAACATTTCGGTCACCAGATGGGGGCCGATCGCCAACTCGTCGGCTGGTCTGACGTCATTTCCTACTATCGTGCCGTCGCCGCCGAGAGCCTCTTTGTGCGGTATGAAGAGCTCGGACGCACCACCGAAGATCGTCCCTTCGCCCTCGTCACGATTTCCTCGCCACAGAACCTGAGCCAGCAAGCAGGCTATCGACGCATTCAAGAACGGCTCGCTGATCCGCGCATCACGACACCAGCGCAGGCAGAATTCTTGATTCCACGCGGCAAGGCTGTTGTCCTCATTACGTGTTCGATTCACTCAACAGAAGTGGCTTCCACCATGACGGCCATGGAGTACGTCCACCGGCTGCTCACCGAAGACACTCCGCGCAACCGCAAGATCCTCGACGAGGTGATCTTCCTGCTCGTACCGTCGCTCAACCCGGACGGCGTCGACAAGGTCAAGAACTGGTACGACCGCTGGACCGATACGCCCTACGAAGGCGCCGCGATGGTCGAGCTCTATCACCCCTACGTTGGCCACGATAACAACCGCGACTGGTATGCGTTTACTCAACAAGAGACGCGGCTAGCAGTAGAGAAGATTCATAACGTCTGGCGTCCGCAGATTGTCTACGACATCCATCAGATGTCCTCCAGTGGCGCTCGCATGTTTGTGCCGCCTTGGGACGATCCGATCGACCCCAACATCGACCCGCTGATCGCTCAACAGGCCAATGCCTTTGGTACAGCGATGGCGGTCGATCTGACGGCCGCCGGCAAGACTGGAGTTGTGATCAACGGCATCTATGACTACTTCGCGCCTGCCCGGCACTATCAGAGCTATCACGGAGGTGTGCGGCTGTTGAGCGAGTCCGCTTCGGTGCGGTACGCAACACCGGTCGAAACGCAGTTCTCGTCCCTCCAGACCAAGGCTCGGGGCTATAACGCCCAACGCGCGAGTTGGAATTTTCTAGAGCCCTGGCCCGGCGGCGAATGGAAACTGCGCCACATCGTTGACTACCAGCTCATCGCGTTTGAATCGGTCTTGTACTCCGCTGCCTTACGGCGTGATGAGTTGCTACGCAACGCCTATCGCATTAGTCGCCGAGCAATTGAGCGACAAGAACCGACAGCGTTTGTGGCTCCGCGTCAGCAGTATGATCCGAATGCCCTGACCCGCTTGCTTGAAACGCTTCAGTTCGGGATGGTCGAGGTCTCTCGTGCGTCGAGCGACTTTTCAGTCGGCAATCGAAGCTTCACAGAGGGTGACTATGTGGTTCGTATGGATCAACCCTATTCGTCTTTCGCCAAGACATTGTTGGAGCCGCAGCGCTACCCAGAAAGAAGTCAGTATCCCGGCGGTCCGCCGCGTCGCCCCTACGACGTTACCGCCCACTCATTGCCGCTGCTGATGGGCGTCAACGTCGTGCGTCTAGACGCGCCTCTCGACGCTCCGATGCAGATCGTTTCTGAGTTGCCTTCGTCGGCCGCGACGGTCGGAGATAGCGAAGTGCTGAGTTTCTCTCCGGCCTACGGCAATTCCTGGATCGTCGTGAACCGAATGCTTCGTGCTGGCAGGGAGGTCTTCCGTGACGAGACCAACGGGCGTTTCTTCGTCCGGGCTGATGCCGAATCCCGAGAGTTGATTGAACAGTTGGCTCAAGAGCTGGAGGTCGACTTTTCTCCTGCGCCCACTGATCTAGGGGCCTACCGGCTGCTTCGTCGGCCACGAATTGGGATCTACAAGAGCTTCGTTCCCACCGCCGATGAGGGTTGGACCCGTTGGGTGTTGGAGCAGTACGAGTTCGATTTCGAAAGTGTGAACAACACTCGGATACGGAGCGGACAGCTTTCTGACTCTTTCGACGTACTCATCCTTCCCGACACGAGTCCGAGCGTATTGCATGCTGGGTACGTCGAAGGGGCCAGCTATGACGGGGCACGGATGCCGCCTGCCTATACTGGCGGAATCGGTGGCCGCGGTGCTGAGGCGCTGAGAGCTTTTGTGCGTCGCGGAGGCACCGTTGTTGCCTTCAACGAGGCATCCTCCTATGTGATCGAACGCTTGGGGGCCCCAGTGGAGAACGTCTTGGCAGATGTCGCTGATGAACTCTTCTACGCTCCAGGAGCGTTGCTGAACGTGGACATCGAAGCTTCGCACCCGCTCTGCTTCGGGATGCGCCCGCGAGAGGCGCTGTGGTTTGAGTCGGGTCCCGCGTTCCGCCCGACCCGGCCGGGCGACTCGAACGTACGGGTGGTGGCTCGGTATCCAGCCACGGACATCTTGGCTTCGGGTTGGCTGGCGGGGGCTCAATATATCGCCAACCGACCCGCCGTGGTTGATGTGGAAAGTGGTGACGGGCACTTCGTACTCTTCGGCGTGCGCCCACAGTATCGCGGTCAATCCAACGCCGCCTTCAAGATGGTATTCAACGCGCTGTTCTATTGGAACGAGCGTGAACTGCCTAGCGACTAGTTGTCGCTGAAGAGTAGCTGGACATAGTTGCGGAGTTGCTCGGACTGCCGCATCAGAAGCTTGCGGTCGCCATACACCCGGCCCAACACGAGCCCCCCTTCAATGCTACACATGGCGACCTCCCGCAACTCGTGGGCCGTCACCGGGATGCGTGGCGATCGAGCGTCCACTAACGCTGCGAACTTGTCTTCAAACAGATCGCCCCATCTGTCCAATTCCGTCTTGACGATCTCATGAACCGTCTCATTAAACTGGCTGCTCTCGTACGTATAGGAAGCGAAGAGGCACCCGGGCAGCGGCTCGGCCAGGCCGTCCACATACTCTTCGAAGAGCTTTAGAAAAAGCAGCACGTCCTGCAGCGGATCGTCAGCTAGCGCTGTCGCCCGATCCGAGAATTGGATGAATAACTCGTGGTCGCTGCGGGCCCACCTTTCGATTAGCGCCTGCGCCAAGTCGGCCTTGCTCTTGAAGTGATAGAAGAAGCCGCCTTTCGTGACCCCGACACGTTCGATGATCTCGTCGAGGGATGTGCCGGCAAAGCCACTGTTAAACACCAACTCCTCAGCGGCTGCCAGAATCCTGTCTTTCGTCGCCTCTCCCTTGGATGCCATACCTGTAAGTATACAGACTAGACGGTATGTTTAGTCAAGGAGAAAAGAGGTCGGTGGCCGATCTGAAAAAATCTCATATTGTTGTTGACAGATGCTCGAAGTAACGATATAACTTTACCAACTGGTTGGTTTTTTGTCCAACTGAGATCAATTTGAAGCTAATAAGGAGAATCGATATGGCTACTAGCACTGTAGGAACCGACCGGATGGTCAACGGATTGAACGTCGACGACGTCATGGGGCTTGTGATGGCGGTGCAGGATGACCCTGACGCCGGTCAAACCCGCTGGAGCGTTGCGAGCACATGGCAGGGTGGCACACGCAACAGGGCAACCGTCCGTTCATTCGAGATTGGCGGCGAAGAAGTGATGCGTCCGTTCACGATGGATATAGACGAACCGCTGCAGTTGGGCGGCAGTGACACGAACCCCAACCCACAGGAGTACCTGCTGGCCGCTCTCAACGCCTGCATGATCGTGGGCTACGCCGCGCTCTGTGCGCTTGAAGGAATCGAGTTGGAGAAACTGGAGATCGAAACTTCGGGAGAGATTGATCTGAGGGGATTCCTGGGTCTAGACTCGACCGTGAATCCTGGCTATGACTCTCTCTCCTACACCGTCTCGATCAAAGGGGACGGCTCAACCGAGCAGTTCGAAAAAATCCATCAGATGGTGATGGCGACTTCCCCGAACTTTGCCAACATATCGCGCGCCGTAGCACTGAATCCGACACTGGTGGTCGAGTGAGGCCGAATAAGAAACAGCCGCGTGGGTATTGCACCCACGCGGCCGCTCTGTTCGAATCCCGGTGGTCTACGAAAAGCTTAGGATGGCATCCGCTTCGCTATCGGACACCTCGAATACCGTGTAGAGCTTGGTGATCTGCAATAGGTCTTTGACCTTCTTCTGCAGGTTCAGCAGTTTCACCTTGGCACCCTGGCTGGAGGCAGTGCTGAAGCTCGACACCAGTTCGCCCAGTCCGGAACTGTCGATGTAATCGACGTCTCCGAGGTTCAACAAGATGTTCTTGTTGCCGTTGGCTAACCGGTCACGAACGGTGGAGCGCAGTTTGCCTGAAGACTCCTCGCCCAACGTGATCCGACCACCTAGGTCGACGACCACCACTCCGTCTACTTCACGTGTCTCGATGCTTAAACTCATTTCTCTAATCCTCCTTACCCTTATCCTCGATTCCCGTCGGGCCGAGCAATGTCAACACGGCTTCCGTGCCCCTCGGCGATAGCTTGCGCAACTCAACCTCGTCCACCAGCGAGCGCATCATCAGCAGACCCCGCCCGGACGCTTTCAAAATGTTCTCGACTAACGTTGGGTCAGGGACTTCGCTGGGATCGAACCCGGTCCCTTCGTCCTTCACGCTGACAACAAGTCGGCCTTCGTCCACCTCAACGCTGAAGTGAACGCGCTTGTCGGCGCTATAGACATTGCCATGCGTGACGGCGTTCGCAACTGCCTCTCGGACCGCCATGCCCAGCCGATCGATCTGCTCTTCGCTAAAGCCGCCTTCGCGGGCCAACCCTTTGGCGCACAACTCCGCCGCGTCTACGGTGGAGATTACGCTCTCCAGCTTCAACTCTAATCGCCTACAGTTGCTCATCGAGAGATCGGCTCGGACCCAACTCAACCACTAAGCCCGATTGCCGTCGAACTCGCAAACGTCGCATACACATCTGGGCAAAGTCAAGAACGGTGACCTCCTAGCGGGAAGTAGCGCCTGTAGGATTCCGGTAGCCGGATGGTGCGTCCCGACCTATTGACGACGACGTGCAGAGTCTCGCCGGTCGCCAGCAACTTCCCATCCTGCTCTCTTCTCATCTCATAGGTGAAACGGATCGTTCGCGATTTTGATTCCACACACCGGCAAGCGATTTCCACGGACTCGTCAAAATGAGCCGGTGCCCGATAACGACAGTTGGCTTCAAGCACGGCCAACAGGGCCCCCGACTCTTTCTCCATATCGCCGTATTCGAAACCTAGAGCGCGGCAGTACTCGACTCGCGCGACCTCCATCCACACGAAGTAGTTGGCGTAATAGACAACGCCCATCTGGTCTGTCTCGGCATAGCGCGCTCGAATACGAGTCTGATTCTCGATCATCGTTGCAAAAGTCCCAATCCAGTATAGGCAGGCGTGTGACGTTGCCGAGGCTGGGATTGCTACCTTGAAGACCGCGATGGAAGAGCATTACCTGATCGGGCTGACCGTAATTATGGTGCTGGGCGTCGCCGCTCGTTGGCTGGCATGGCGGCTACACCTGCCTGCGATCTTGCTGCTGCTCATCTGCGGCATCGTGGCCGGCCCTGTCACTGGCTTTCTTCGACCCGACGAGCTGTTTGGAAACTTCCTCAGGCCCTTCGTCTCGCTCTCCATCGCCCTGATCTTGTTCGAGGGCGGGTTGTCCTTGAATCTCCGCGAACTCAGGGAGATTGGCGGGGTCGTTCGCAACTTGATCACGATTGGGACAATCGTGACCTGGTCGATCGCCTCAGTGGCGGCGTGGGCCATCTTTGGGCTCGACTTCCAGCTGGCGTTGCTGCTGGGTGCTGTCTTTGTGGTCACCGGTCCGACGGTTGTCATTCCTCTTCTGCGGCACGTGCGTCCTTCGCCGCGAATCCGCAACACCATCAAGTGGGAAGGCATCTTGAACGACCCGGTCGGTGCCATTCTCGCCGTGCTGGTATTCGAGGCAATCATCGCTGGCGGCAGGGGCGGTGGACCGGACGAAGCCGCGCTGCAGTTTCTCTACAGTGTCTTGACGGGTATCGGCGTTGGCGCTGGTTTCGCTGCGTTGACGTTGCTCTTGCTCTATTTCCATTGGATACCTGACTTCCTGGACGCTGGGTTCACGCTCGCCGTCGTCCTCGGCGCGTTCACGATCTCGAACCACATTCAACCGGAATCGGGGCTGCTGACAACGACCGTGATGGGTATCGTCTTGGCGAATCAGCGGTTCACACCGGTGCGCCACATCGTCGAGTTCAAAGAGCACCTGCGGGTGCTGATTATCTCGACGCTGTTCATCGTACTGTCGGCCCGGCTGGAGCAGAGAGCGATCTACGACGTCTTGATCCCGTCGATGGCCTTCTTGGCCGTGCTGCTGTTCATCGCTCGTCCAGCCTCGGTATGGCTGTCTTGTTTGGGTTCGCCGTTGAAGGGCAACGAGCGTCGCTTTCTCATGTGGATGGCACCGCGTGGCATCGTCGCCGCCGCCATCGCGTCGATCTTCTCTGAGCGATTGGCCGATGTTGGCGTCCAAGGTGCCGAAGTACTTGCTCCGATCGCCTTCATCGTCATCATCGGGACGGTCACGATCTACGGCTTGACGGCCTTTCCGCTGGCCAAGAGATTGGGCTTGGCCGAGCCCAGTCCGCAGGGTGTGTTGTTCGTCGGCGCTCACGAATGGGCGCGGAAGATCGCTCTCGCCCTCAAGAAATCCGACTTCCACGTAGCTCTGGCCGATAGTAGTTGGAAGAACGTTGCAGCAGCGCGGCTTGAAGGTCTCTCGACCTACTACGGAGCCGTGCTCTCGCAAGACGTTCTCGATGACATCAATCTCTATGGAATCGGTCTACTCGCTGCAGTCACGCCCAACGACGAGGCGAACTCGCTGTCGGCGATTCACTTCCACGAAGATTTCGGACGCTCCAATGTCTTTCAATTGCCTCCCGAGCGAAGCGAGGGTGGTCGACACGGCGTCTCACCCGAGCACCTGCAGGGGCGCTATCTGTTCGACCCAGATCTGACCTACTCCAAGCTCAGTGAACTCTTCTCCGACGGTTGGACGATCAAGACCACTCCGATTACCGAGAAGTTTACATACAAGCAATTTCAAGAGCTGTACGGTGAAGAAGCCTTGCCATTGTTTGTCATCAACCAGGGGCATCAGCTCGGCATGGTTGACGCGGGCCAGCCGTTTATACCCCGGGCAGGGCAGACGTTGATCGCTGCCGTGCCCGGCGATGCTGCCCGTGAAGTCAGTGCCAACCGTGCTATCGGAGACCTTCGCGACCAGGCGAACAGCAGCTAACGATAATCGCTGAAGTGCTAAGCTAAGGGTTCCTTTCGGCGGCGGATTTGTCCGCGAATTCGCTGTTCCCTACCAACTATTGCTACTGACCCACTGAGGCTTCCATGTCTGAGATCAAAAACCTTCAAGCGCTCGAAATTCTCGATTCTCGCGGCAACCCGACCGTACACGTGAAGGCGACTCTCGCCAGCGGTGCCACTGCTTCGGCAGGCGTTCCGTCTGGTGCCTCGACGGGAATTCTGGAGGCGATCGAGCTGCGTGACGGCGACAAGAGCCGCTACATGGGCAAAGGGGTTCAGAAGGCTGTTGCCAACGTGAACGGCGAGATTCTCACGGCGCTGCAAGGTACAGCTGCGGACGACCAGCGCGCGCTTGACGAGAAGATGCTTGAGCTCGACGGCACTCCGAACAAGAGCCGCTTCGGTGCTAACGCTCTGCTCGGTGTTTCGATGGCCTGCGCTCGTGCGATGGCGATCGAGACCGGAGTGCCGCTCTACCAGCGCCTCTCGACCGGCCAGCCGTTTACGCTGCCGGTACCGATGTGCAACATCATGAACGGTGGACAACACGCCGACAACAACGTCGACATCCAAGAGTTCATGGTGATGCCGGTCGGCCTGCCGACGTTTAGCGAAGCACTGCGAGCGTCGACCGAGATTTTCCACACTTTGAAGAAGATTCTCAGCAGCAAGAACTACACCACGGCCGTGGGTGACGAGGGCGGTTTCGCTCCGCAGTTGAAGTCGAACGAAGAGCCGATGGAGCTACTGGTTGAGGCCATCCAGAAGGCTGGATACGTGCCGGGCGAGCAGGTTTGGATCGCGATTGACGCTGCTGCGTCCGAGCTGTTCAAAGATGGCGAGTACGTCTTTGCCGACTCCGACGGTTCCAAGCGCTCACCCGCTCAAATGGCCGACATGTGGGCCGACTGGTGCGAGCGTTACCCGGTTGTGTCTCTCGAAGACGGTTGCGGCGAGACCGACCATGACGGTTGGAAGATCCTGACCGACAACATTGGCGACAAGGTTCAGTTGGTTGGAGACGATCTGTTCGTCACTAACCCCCAGATCTTCAAAGAAGGCATCGACAAAGGTCTGGCCAACTCGATTCTCATCAAGCTCAATCAGATTGGCACCGTGACCGAGACGTTGGACTGCATCAAGATGGCGCGTGAGAACGACTACACCTACGTCATCTCTCACCGTTCGGGTGAGACAGAAGACACGACAATCGCCGACCTCGCCGTTGCCACCGCGTCGGGCCAGATCAAGACCGGCTCCTTGTGCCGATCTGATCGCACCGCCAAGTACAACCGCCTGCTTGAGATTGAAGCCGAACTCGGTGACAAAGCCGTCTACGCCGGACGCGCTGCCTTCGGCAACCGCCTAGCCTAGACCACTGGCGTGGTGGCTTGTCCGGCCTTCGCCGGGTGCGGCCGCTAGCGCGGGCTTGTCCGCTTCGCGGTGGGTATTGATGGACCTCCGGCCTGTGAGGGGAGGAAATCGCAACCTCACGGTTGCGGCTCTGTTGCTGGCATGTCCACTTCTATTGACCGCCGCCCGACACCGTCTGATGCAACAGACGATGCCGGGCGAACGGTTTGTGAATCCCAACTAAGCGGGGAAGCACCGAAGTATTGGGCCGGCCCTGAGGAACTGCTCCCTCGTTACGCTGTTGGCATTTTGGTAGGCCAACTCACCGAAGGTTTGTTTCCAGTCGACTGGAGACGCTAGCTAACCTCACAAAAATCTAGCGTGCTTCTGATTTGAGCCTGGCATGGGGCTGCAAGATTTTTGGGGTGTTTTGGAGGGCAGGTGGACGGAAGTCCTTTGTTTTGTTGGTGGAAATTTATTTTTTCGACCGTCAAACCGACTCGTCCTTCGAGCCTTCGTGGCTAGTTGCGCTGCAACATCCCTTGCGATAACAGCCAATCGCGAAATAGATTAAGCCAACCGGCGACGCCTGGCGGGTTGGATGCCTGAAGGCCGAAGCCGTGGGGGATACCGGAGTAAATGTGGAGTTCCGCGTCCACACCCGCCTCGACTAGCGCCGAATAGGCCTCCGAGTAGTCGTCGAAGTATGTATCGTTGCCGCCCGCGGCTAGAAAGACCGGAGGGGTGTCCTTGGTCAAAGGCGCGGACGCTTTCCTCCGCCCAGTAAACGGCGCTCCGTAGATTAGGGCCTGGAAAGCGGGCCGGGCGCTCAGGTGGTCAATGTCGTCGACGGGATTCGCCACCGGGTCGCCATAGCGTGTTCCTGCCAGACCGGCGAGCGAGCCTCCGGCTGAGAAACCCATGACGCCGACATGGTCCGGATCGATGCCCCATTCTGACGCGCGACTGCGGACCGTGCGGATGGCGCGCTGAATGTCGGCGAGCTAGTGGTCCATCGTGGTGTAGGTAGAATCGGGCGACCGCTGTAGGCGGTACTTCAGCACAAAGGCGGCGATGCCTCGCTGGGCTAGCCAGTCGGCTGGCCCGTAGCCTTCGTGAGTGATCCAGAGCTCGCGGAACGATCCGCCGGGTGCGACGATCACGGCCGCGCCCGTCGCCAGATTGGAGGGCGGTAGGTAGAGCGTGATCGATGGCTGATGCACGTTGGAGACGACCAACTTATCGCCCACAATCCGGAATTTCTCACCTGCCGTGTTGCCTTCCGATCCTGGTGCTCCATCGGGCCAGAGAAGTACTACGTCGTGATCCGAACTTGGAAGAAGAGAGGACGGCGGCGGACCGGACTGTGCCACTGGACGAGATCCGGCCCCCTGTGCCAGGGCAATGATCGCGACGGCGTGGAGGAGAGCTGATAACACACTGATTTTTCGCATAGTGGGTAGCCGCCATTGTAGGCGATCGGCCATTGGACGTTGTGGAACAAGGTGCGGCTCGTCTACACGATCGGGGTTCCAGGGACAGGCACCGTAGATCGATCTGGGCCGCCTGGGTTCGCATCTGTGTTCCGCGACGAAACGTATCAGCCCCTGATGACAAGAAACCGGATGTTTGGAGGCGAGGACTGGGTGTCCGAAGCGATTAGGGTGCCTGTCACTCGAACTCATGAGATCGAAAAGGACAAGTGGTTGTGGTTCGGGTGATAGGATTGCGGAACGGATGGACATAAGTAAGCCAAACCGGCTATTCGGCGCTATGGGCCTGACGCTGGGGTTAGCGCTGCTCGCCGGAATCGCGGCCATCCAACTCGGACTGTATCCCGAGGGGCTTCAGGGACGGGAGTTGATATTTCAGGTCCCGATGCTGTTGCTGGCGGCCGGTAGTTTTGTGTTGTCCTACCTGACACGGCAGGCAGGCCTCGAGAAATCAACGAATCCGGTGACGCCAATCATATGGAGGACCGTTGAACGCGACACAGACGTCCGGGATCTCCTGAGTTGGAACTGGCGGTTGGGGGAGACGCTTGTCGGACGCGCGGACGAGGAGCAAGACCTGCTTGATTGGGCGAAGAATGGAGGGGGCGTTAAGGTTCGGTTCTTGAGTGGGTCGGGTGGTGTTGGAAAGACTCGTCTGGCTGCCGAGGTAGCACACAAGCTGGCGGGCGAGGGCTGGACGGCAGGCCTCGCCAGGGATGATGCTCACGAACTGCTGGCAACGGCGAACCATCGATGCTTGTTCTTGATCGTTGACTACCCAGAGAACAACCTTGACCGCGCCGAGCAACTCTTGAACGCTCTGGTCGATGACGTCGCAGACGGCGCAGGGCCGGTTCGGGCCCTGCTTGTCTCGCGATATTCCCAGGAAGACTGGGAAGAAAGGTTTAGTGCGATCGACAACAAGATCGGAGGAGTGCGAGAGATTCGAGAGCCTCTGACGTTGTTGGAACTCGATACGCCTCAGGCGAGCCAGCTCTTCACAAACGCCGTCGATAGCTGTGCCGCTGCAAGGGGGCTGGGCGTCATCGAGGTTTCGGCAGCGAAGTTGGAGAAGTGGTTGGATGGTGGACCCGACAAGAGGCTGTTTCACCTGCCACTGTTTGTGACGGCTGCGGCGTTGCATTGCGTGTTTGAGGCGGAACGTCGAGGCGGAGATTGGGACGGGTTTGAGGTTGGCCTGTCCGCCGCTGAGGTGATGAGTGCACTCGTCAAACGTGAGACTCGGAGGATGGATACCTTTGGCAAGGAGAGGGGACGTGCTGACAAGAACCCGTTGGTAAAGCGGCTAGTGGCGCTGGCGACGGTGCGGAGTGGGTTGGACGCGGAGGCGCTGGAGAATTTGAAAGAGCTTGCGCCTGATGAGCTTGTTTTCCCGTCGGATGAGGGTGTGGTTGGTTGGGCGAGAGGTTTGGATTGGTGGAACAAGAAGGATCATCGGTTCGATCCGCTGCGGCCCGATGTACTCGGAGCGGCATTAGTGTTTGAGGTGTTTCGCGAGTGGGAAAAGAAGGCCCCAGAGTGGTTGTGGGGTGCGCTGAGCACCGTGCCTGAGGAGAAGCGCTTGGAGTGGCTAGCGGCGGCGGAGCGAATTGATTACGATATCCGCCGAATACATGGGTGGGAGGAGAAGCGATTTGCTGGATGGTTGGCGGGGATGGTGGCGGGCAAGTTAGAGCGGGCTCAGGCGCTGGAGTATGTCACTCGGGCGCCCAGGGTCGCTGGGACGGTCATGCTGGGCGACGTCATTGGGGGACTGCTACTGGATGGGCCCGGGCTGGACGAGGAGATGCGAGCGGAGCTTCTACACAATAGATCGGTTCACCTGAGAGTACAAGGAAAGAATAGGGAGGCGCTGGAGGCGATACAGGAGGCGGTGGATATTCGTCGCCGGTTGGCAAGTCAGCAGCCGAATGATGCTGAAGGGAAGCTGGCGGGGAGTCTAGTGAACTATTCGGCTTGCCTAGGCGAGGAGGGAAGAATGACCGAAGCACTGGTAGCGATCGAGGAGGCGGTGCAGATCTATCGCGGATTGCCGGAACGCTACGAACCGGAGCTTGCGACAAGTCAGATGAATTACTCGGTAGATCTTACTGTTCAGGGGAGGGGGCAAGAAGCACTGGAAGCGGCAGAGGCGGCAGTGACGCTCTATCGACGGTTGCCTACTCGGTTCGAGGCACAACTGGCCCGTAGTCTTGCCAACTATTCGAACTGTTTAGGTGTGCAGGGGCGGAGTGAAGATGCTCTGAAAGCAGTCGATGAATCCGTGAAGATCCACCGCAGATTGGCTATTCAGTTTCCCGAGCGCTATGAGCCAGACCTGGCCGTGAGTTTGGCGAACTACTCTAAGCGTCTGGGTGAGCAGCGGAGGGGCGTTGAGGCTCTGGAAACGATAGAGGAGTCGGTAGAGATTCGACGAAGGCTAGCTGTCCAGACGCCAGAACGATATGAACCGGATCTCAGTTCATGCCTGACCAACTACTCGGATCGCCTGAGCGAGCGAGGGAGAGGAGAGCAAGCGGGCGAAATTATCGCCGAGGCGGTGGTAATTCGTCGACGGTTGTCGAAGCAGACACCGGAGCGCTACGAACCGGACCTCGCGCTCAGCCTGAGTCTGATGGGCGAGCAGGCCGAGGCAGCAGGCGATTTTCGTTTGGCGGTGAAATGTCACGAGGAGGCCGTGGACTTGTTTCGGAAGCACAGGAATCGGTCGCCCGGGTTTGCTGGGCGGTTACTGCCGAGCGTGGAGAAGGATTTGGAACGGTTGCGCGGGTTGTTGGGAGAGGACGGGTAATAGCAGATCGGAGGCTTGGTTGGTTGTGCCCTGGGTTTTGCCTGGGGCTTTTTGTTGGGGTGATGTTGGTGGGTGGTGCGTGGACAGCCAAGGGTGGCTGTTCTCTAGGGGAAGAGGACGCGGACGCGGGAGTGTTGCGTGTGGGCGCGGGATTTGGTTTTCCCGGGGCTTGCGCCGCCGGGCTAACAATAGGTCGCCCCGCTGGGGCTGAGGGCGCTGCGCGGGAGACCGGAGGGGTGGTGTGGGTTGGTTGGGATAGTCGACGGATGTTGGAGGTTTGGGTTGTTGTGCCCTGGGTGTTGCCTGGGGCTTCCTTTTTTTGGGGCGAGGTTGGTGGGTGGTTCGTGGACGGTCAAGGGTGGGCTGTCCTTGGGGAGGGGGCTGGCGTGAGGACCCGGTGCTCACGCCCCTGGGCTCGGGTTGGCTGGTCGTGGATGGTTGGGGCGTCGAGTTGGGAAGGACGGGGTTGGTGGTGAGGTTGGGACGCTGACGCGGGAATGGGAGGGGTGATTTGGGGATGGTTGAGGCCTGGACAGGACTCGCTGGAGGACGGCTGGTTGCCGTAGACGCACCCTCACGGGTGCGGCTCTGTTGTGTGGGGGGCGGCGTCAACTGATGGACGGAAGGTTGCACGAAGAGCGTTGCTGGATGGGGTGTTTCGGTTATTTTCATTTTTTATTTCGTTTGGAATGAGTGAGTTAGGGCTTTGGTGTCCCGGAAAGGCTTGGTGGGGGGTGCTAGCTTTGGATCAGGAAGGGCCGGGGCGCTGGAAAGCGCTGCCGGTCTTTTTTCGTTGGTGGGGGAGATGAACACGATCAAGGGCAAGATATCGCCGCAGAAACTGCTCGATGCGGCGATGAGGAAGGCGATGGCGTCGATGGCGGGTGACGGCGAATTCTCAAAATCGGCGTCCGACGGCGTTGTGCAGTTGTTGAAGCTTTACAAGGAGTACGGCGGGGATGAGGAAGAGATTCCGAAGAAGCTTCGAGTGATATGGCTGGACGAGATGAAGAAGAACGACCCAGGCGAATAATCAATTACGATCCGCTGCCGTCGCAGAGACGCTTCCATGACTTAGAGACGCGCATTAAGGGTTACTCGGGTCCGGTGGGCTCGGGTAAGAGCGCGGCGCTCTGCCATGAGGCGATCGACCTTGCGTTTAAGAATGACGGGCGGACGGGGCTGATTGGAGCGCCGACTTACAACATGTTGCGGGACGCGACTTTGGACGCGTTCCAGGAGATTCTGAGAGCGAATGAGATTGGATATGAGCTGAACCGATCGAGCTTTACGCTGACGATTTTGGAGTGCGGATCGAGGATCTTGTTTCGGTCACTGGATGACCCGGAGAAGTTACGCGGTTCGAACTTGGCGTGGTTTGGCGTTGACGAGCTGACGTACCGCTCGGAAGATGCTTGGACACGGCTGGAAGCGAGACTGAGAGACCCCCAGGCTGAGGAGCTTGGGGGTTTCGCTGTTTGGACTCCGAAGGGGTTCGATTGGGTTTATCGGCGGTTTGTCGGTGAGCCGGTGGAAGGGTATGGATTGGTTGAGGCAGAGGCGTTTGAGAATACGTATCTGCTGGATGCGGCGCCGGACTATTACGACCAGCTGAAGGCAAGTTATGACGATGCGTTTTATCAGCAAGAAGTTCTGGGCGGCTATCTCAATCTTCAAGCGGGTCAGGTCTATTATGCGTTTGATCGAGAAAGGAATACGGGCGAGTGGGAAGTCGAAAGAGACGAGCCGCTGATTTGGTCATGGGATTTCAATGTGAATCCGATGGCGTCTGTGATTGCACAGAAGCGTGATGGCACGGTGCATGTGTTGGATGAGATTTATCTGACGACGTCTTCGACTCCGGAAGTTTGCGAGGAGTTTGCACGGCGGTACGGCGAGCATCGTGGTGGCGTGAAGGTTTACGGCGATGCGAGTGGTGAGCAGCGGCATTCGGTGAGCCGGTTTTCGGACTTCGAGCTGATACGGGGGTTCTTTCGGAACAACCGGAGGTTGAACGGAGTGGTGACGACACGGCGTTCGAATCCGCCGGTGAGGGATCGGATCAATTTGGTGAATGCGTCGTTGAAGAGTGCTGACGGTGAGACACGGTTGCTGGTCGATCGGAGTTGTCGGCGTGTGATTCGCGACTTGGAACAGGTGACGTACAAGCCGGATAGTGGCGTAATTGATAAGGACCGCGAAGCGGAGTTGACGCACTTGTCGGATGCCTTGGGGTATCTGCTGTGGCAGGAGTTGCGGACGAGCGAGAAGGTCGGAGAAAGAGGACAGCGGCTGATTTAGTGAGTCGGTGGAGGAAGCGTGATTGAAGCGTTAAATACGGAGCACAGCCGCTATCGCGACCGCAAAGATATGTGGCGTCGCTATTGGGACTTTTATGTCGGCGGCGAACAGTTGCGGCGGAATGCGGGTCAGTACCTGACACGGCGTCAGAAGGAACCGAGCGACGTCTATGCGGAGAGGCTGGGGCGAGTTTTCTATGAGAACTACCTGGGATCTTGCGTGGACTGGTATGCGGCGGCGCTTTTCAGGGCGGAGCCACGGATAGCGGTGGAGACGGCGGATTCGAAGACGCGGGACTTCTATTCGCAGTTCATTGAGGACTGTGACTGTAGGGGAACGAGTCTATTGGAGACGGCGCGGAAGGCGTTTGTCGAGACGTTGGTACTAGGTGAAAGTCATCTGCTAATCGACTTCCCGAGAGTCGAGGGAGAGGCGCACAACCGGGCGGAAGAGGATGCGCTGGGTAAGTCGAGGGCTTACCTGGCGCGTTTCTCTCCGATGGACCTCATCAACTGGAAGACGGACTCACATGGCGCGCTGGACTGGGCGGTGATTAAGACAGAGGAGTCCTACCAGGCGGCGTTCGATCAACCGGAGCTGATTATCGAAGATCGCTGGTTGTATTACGACAGGGAGACATTCCGGTCGTATCGTCGGCGACGCGGTGCCGAGGCGACGGGAGTTGCCGTGGGCGGCGGTGTGGAGTTGGTGAGTGAAGGGCGGCATGCGCTGGCTGGGGTTGGGCGGACGCCGATCGTGAAGATGACGGTGTCTGACGGGCTGTGGTTGGTGAATAAGGCGGCGTTGGTGGCGGAGGAGCATTTCAATAAGTCGAATGCTCTGTCGTGGGCGTTGCATATGGGCTTGTTCGCGATGCCGGTGATTTATTCGGATCGCGAATGGCAGCAGGTGGTGGGCGAGGCCTATTACTTGCAACTGGGCCCGGACGACAAGTTTGGCTGGACGGAGCCCGAGGGTGTACAGACCGGGCGGAAGGGTAACAGGTTAGACCGGGCGGATAGGTAACACCATGGCGAGATGCCATGGAAGGAGACCTATCCGATGGAAGAACGCAAGAGATTCATTGAAGACTGGCTGCGAGCGGGGGCGGCGACGAACGTGGCGGCGCTGTGTCGACTCTACGGGATCAGCCGCAGGACCGGATACAAGTGGTTAGAACGCTTCCGTCAAGGCGGTTGGCCAGAGCTGGAAGACCGCCCGCACGCGGCACACCGTCAGCCCGGTCGGATACCCGAGTCGGTCGAGCGACGAGTGATAGAAGCGCGTCGGCAGCATCCGAGTTGGGGGCCGAAGAAGCTCAGGGCCTGGCTGGAGTCGAAAGAGTCACAGACAAGCTGGCCAGCGGCGTCGACGATCGGCGACGCGCTGAAGCGAGCCGGACTCGTTCGCGGGCGCAAGCGGATGCGGCGACTGGCCGAAGCGGCACCCAGTCCGTTGCGCGAACCCGAAGCGCCCAACGACCTCTGGACGATCGACTACAAGGGGCAGTTTCGCACCGGCGACGGCGTGCTGTGTTATCCGCTAACGGTCGTCGACGGATATAGTCGTTTCCTGCTCAACTGCACCGCACACGTGGGCACATCCTACGCCGAGGCCCGCCGAGGCTTGGAGCGGTTGTTTCTGGAGCGCGGGCTGCCACGAAGGATACGCTCAGACAACGGTTCGCCGTTCGCCTCCATCGGCACCGGACGCTTGAGCCGGTTGAACGTCTGGTGGCTGAAGCTGGGCATTGCGTCGTGGAGCGCATCGAGCCGGGCAAGCCGCAGCAGAACGGTCGCCACGAGCGGCTACACCGCACGCTCAAAGCCGAGACAGT
>CAXWPK010000004.1:0-66945 GCA_963667885.2 Bryobacterales bacterium
ATCGTCGCCGACAGCAGCGCCGCTTCGACCTCTTTCGTCATGAATACAACCAAGAACGTCCGCATGAAGCGTTGAGACAGCGGCCCCCGGCGGCGTTCTATGCACCAGCAACACGCGCCTATCCCAGCGAGCTTGCTGATCTGGATTACCCGGGGCACTGGGAGCGCCGACGAGTGCGCCACGACGGACGCATCAAGTTCCTCGGCGAGAAGTACTTCCTGAGTGAAGCGTTGGCTCGCGAGTTGGTCGGGCTAGTCGAAGTGGACGAAGCCATTTGGCAGATCTGGTTCGGTCCGGTGGAACTCGCCTTGTTCGACGCCGCCAACCGCGTACTGTGGCCGCTCGGCTCGGCAGTCAGTGGCCCCCGCGGGGGCCACTGACCACCGCCTATACTGTTACCCATCCGTCCGGTTTAGACTGTTACCTATCAGACCGGTCGTTCAAGAGCAAGGCCCGGCCCCTGGATGGGTGGGCGTGATCGGAAAACTTCGATCTGGCACTTCGATCGAAGAGGCCAGGGCGGAGATGCAGACGATCCACGCACGTCTTGAAGCGGAGTTCCCGCACCCGCTCCGCGGGTCACGGCTGACAGTTGCCCCGCTCTTGGAAAAGCTTGTTGGCGGTACGCGCCACGCACTGCTCGTCTTGCTCGCTGCGGCCAGTTTCGTCTTGTTGATCGCTGTAGCCAACGTCGGAAACCTACTACTGGCACAGGCATCGAAGCGAGGACGAGAGATCGCGGTTCGAAGTGCGATGGGAGCACGGCCTGCCCGAGTGGCTCGACAGATGTTGACTGAGGGTTTGGTCCTGTCGTTGTTGGGAGCGGCTGCTGGGTTGGCGATGGCGTATGGGACTTTGGGAATCGTTGTCCAACTCGGTTCCGGGTCGGTACCGCGCCTAGGTGAGGCTGTGATCGATGGTCAGGTCATCTCGTTTGCGTTCGGAGTCTCGCTCCTGACAGAACTTCTCTTTCCCCTGGGATCGTTCCGCTCAAGAAACAGCCGTCGCCTGGCTAGCCTCAAGAGCGATGCAAGATCATCTGCTGGGAGCGGCCCATTGCGTATTCGCGGCTTCTTGGTTGCATCGCAACTGGCTTTGGCTCTGGTGTTGCTGGCCGGTGCCGGATTGATGCTCAAGAGCTACTGGCGCATGAACGAGTTTCCAACCGGCTTCACTCCCGATACGATCCTCTCGATGCAGATCCCTCTAGTAGGGCCACGTTACAAGAGCTGGCCTCCGAAGGACCTTTACATTCGAGAATTGCTTACTCGACTTAACGAGGTGCCCGGAGTTCGAGCTGCAGGAATCGACGTCGGTACGATTAATACGACCGTGGATGTCGAGGGCTCCAGTCTCACATCGCCTGATGACACCTCATTCGCTGCGATTCGGATGGTTTCGCCCGGATACCTTCCAGCCATGGGTACCCGCTTGATTCGAGGACGGTGGCCCACGGACGATGAGGCACTTGACGTCGTCTTAGTGAACGAAACCTTTGCTCAGAAGTTTGCTGGCACTGACGACCTCGTTGGGAAGCGAATCGGAGGATCATTCTTGACGGGGACAATCGTCGGTGTCGTCGCCGACTTCAAACACCGGCAACTCGACGCGGCCCCATCGGCAGAGGTCTACTATTCTTACGAAATGGCACCGATAGTACGCTCGATTCGAGTGGTAGTCGCTGCACCGGAGCCCCGCGCCATCGCCGCCTCGATTCGTGAGATGGTCTCCGACATCGATCGAACCCAGCCGATTTATCGCTTCGCCACTCTTGAGAAACTGCTCTCGGATTCGATCGCTCCGCGCATCTTTAACCTAGCCCTGTTGGGCTGCTTCGCCGTCACAGCGGTATTGATGGCGCTCATAGGCGTCTACGGTCTCATGGCTTACACAGTTGAGCAGCGGACTCGCGAAGTCGGCATTAGAATGGCGCTCGGAGCCAGGCGTGAACAAGTAGTTCGAATGATCGTTCGGCAGGGAATGGGCATCGCATTGGCGGGAACAGTCGTTGGCCTCGCTGGAGCTTTGGCCTTGACACGGCTAATGGAGAGCCTGCTCTACGGAGTCAATTCGAACGACCCGATCACCTTCACGGTCGTGGTGATCTCGCTGTTCGCGACGGCGGTATTAGCGTCCTGGGGGCCTGCCGTGAGAGCGTCCAGGATAAATCCGGCCAGCTCTCTGCGTCACGAGTAAATGTGACCGAAGTTGCTGTCGAAAAGACCGGTTTCGGGGCCGGAGCCCTCTGCGCTCATGCTCCCCGTTCTCGCGGCGTAGCCGACTTCATTCAATTCCGCCGTCGGTCTGGTTACTCTTGTCTCCTATCCACCTTCGCTTTGCGCTGCCAAGGATTCGAAGCTAAGCGAGGAATGCTTCTCTAATTTGCGTAATGAAGTTGGCGACCGTCTTTCTTCTGGCGGCGACCGTGGCATCTCGGCCAAGCGCCTCCATCGGCAAGAAGCCGCGGTATTCGACCTTGTCAATTACGGCCCGCAGTCGTTGGAGATCAACCGGAACGGCCTTGTCCCCGTACCAGACTTCCTCTTTCACTTGCCAGGTGCAGGCATAGGGCACGAGCTTCTCGATCTCTTCGTAGACATCGTGTCGACGTAGGCTTCCCACGTCGAGAATCACGCTGAACCATTCCGAGTCGACCTTGTCGACGAGCTCAATCGTTTCGTCGGCAGTCTGTAAGAAGTCGTCGTGATGTTGCAGCCCGATAATGACACCACGCTCCTCGCCGTACGCGGCACACTCTTGGAACGCGGGGACCATCCACTCGAAAGTTGACTCGAAAGTCTGCCCGTCCGCGATTCGCCTCCCAGAGAACACGCGCAGCACGTCCGCGCCGAGTTTCGCCGTCACGTCCACCCAATCCTTGACCAGCTGCACGTGTCCCATTCTGCTCAGCGGGTCGGCTAGAGCGAAATCGTTGCGCACTCCGGTTCCGCTGATCGTAACGCCGTTGAGGAAAGCCGTCTTCTTCAGGGCGTAGATCACTTCATCACTCGGAACATCTGGATAGCCGGGGAAGTAGTAGCCGGTCATGTCGACACCGTCGATCTCATACTCGGCGCAAAAGTCGATGACTTCGTCCATCGACATCTCACCGGATCGAAGCTGCTGATTGAAGGAGTAGGCGTTCAAGCCGAGCTTGATCCGCGTTCCTTGGCGGCGTTTTACTCCGCCTAGAGCGAGTGCTGAGTTCGGCATTGCGGCAGCCGACGAAAGGGCGGCCGCAGCCAGTGAATGGGTTAGAAAACGACGACGTTGCATCAATACACCTCCATCAGGCCGATCCGGTGAAGGCTCTGGCCTGGTCGGGATCTACTGTCGCACAGTGGGGCCAAGATTTCGATCCGACAATCGCTGCCCTAGAGGTTCGGCGCCAGCCTAGACGCGACTGAAGATCGACTCGCTCAGCGTACCGGTGCTATCGGCGAACGATTCCTGTTCGACGCCTAGCGATCGTAGGATGCTGACGTACATGTTCGACATCCGCGTCTCACCATTGCGCCAATACGTCCCATGCTTGAGGCCCATGTTGGCACCACCGGCGATCAGTGTCGGTAGGTTTCGCGGGGTGTGCGTCGTACTCGCGCCACTTCCGAAGAGCACGATGGTGTTGTCGAGCACGCTGCCGTTGCGATCCTGATAACTGTTCAGACGCCCGAAGAAGTGCGCCAACTGCGTACTCAAGAACCTATCGTACTTGGCAAACTGCAGCTGCCCGTCCTTGTCGGTGGCGTGCGATAGCTTGTGGTGTGTTTTCGTGAGTCCCAACTTGAACGGGAACGTATCGCTGATACCCATACCGTCTTCGCGATTGAGCATGAACGCGACCGAGCGTGTGATGTCCGCATCGAACGCCAACGCGATCAGGTCGAACATCGTGCTGTAGTATTCCGCGGGCTCTCCCTCGGACGTTGCGTCGAGATGAAGATGCGAGTAGTCCTGCTCTTTCAGCGGGATGTCGATCCAGCGCTCGGACGCAATCAATCGCGATTCCACCTCATTCAAAGAGGTCAGGTACTGATCCATCCGTTCCCGATCGGAGGTGCCAAGTTGCTGATCGAGGGAACGCGCACTCTCGGCAACGGCGTCCACCAACTTGATGCGCCGCTGCAAGTGGTCACGTTGCGACTGCAGAGAAGCGCGATCAGCCCGAAACAGACGGTCGAATATGCGACGGGGATTGTTCTCCGCCGGAATCGGCCTGCCTTCGAGACTATAGGCGATCGTACCCGTTCGAGACAGGAAGCCGGTACCAGCATCGATCGACAGCACCAATGATGGTTGCCTACAGTACTGCTTGGTGTGCAGTGCCACAATTTGATCGAGTCCGACCGAGTTGTAGACCGCCCGCTGCGGATTGTACAACGGCGCGCCCGTGAGCCACATGTCTGAACAGGTATGCGGGTCAGACTTTGGACCGCTCGGGTGGTAAAGTCCGCCCATGAAGCTGAGTTGCTGCCGGAATGGGCTCAGCGGTTCGGTCGACTTGCCAAAGACGAATTCGCCATCGCGCTCGGCGGTGGGAAACCAGCTCCACTCGGCGAGAGCGTTCTCCGCCCTCGGGAGTGACATACCATTCGCGGTGTAGAGAGCACAAAATCGTCGAGGAGCCTGCTCGGTAACTTCGGCGCCCATGGCGTCGAGAGCTGGCAAAGCGAGTGCCACTCCTCCCATACCTTGGAGGAAAGCTCGCCGGTCGATCTTTAGCGCAGGTCTCATCGAAGTCTCCGAAATCACTGTTTTGTTCCCTACTACTTCTCAAGGAACAGCTTGCTGTTGACGACGTACCTCATCATGTCCTGCATTCGGTAGCCGCTCGCCCTCAATCTTAACCCGTCTTCTTTCAAAAAGTTGAGCTCATTGTACGTCAGACTTCGACCATTCGCATATATGGCAAGATGCTTGAGAACACTGAACGCTACCTGGTCGATGCGATCTTGACTGAGATACCGCTTCAGCTCGTTTACGCCTGACACCTCGGTACCGTCGGGCAATACGGATCGCGCGTCCACGGACTGCTGCTTCAGCCGTCCACCGGCGTCGAACTCTTCGAGAGCGACGCCCCACGGATCAATTTTCGTGTGACATTGCATGCAGCCGGGCAGACTGCGATGCTGTTCGAGCCGCTCACGAAGCGAGAGGCCCTCTGCATCCGCTGCTAGGTCCGGCACATTCGGAGGAGGATCGTCCGGAGGCTCCGCAACGATCTTACGCGCCAGCCACGCGCCTCGCTTCACAGGATTCGATTCCCGTCCGTCCGACAGTCCGGCCATGAGCGCCGCCTGCGTGAGAACACCACCAAGTTCAGATCGACCATGCACGATCGGAACAAACTCAAAACCACTGTCGGTCGTGCCAGCCATGTCGTAGTAGCTCGCGACAACCTCGTTCGCCACGACGAAATCGGACTCAACCAAGTTCCGCACCGGCAGGTTGTTGCGAATCAAGTAGCGAAGAAATTCGACCGGTTCCTTCCGCAGCTGTATACGCATGTCGCGCGTGAGCGCCGGAAACTGCACCCGGTCTGGCTCAAGCACGTCAAACTTCTCAAGACTCAACCACTGGGACGTGAACTCCTCGATGAACTGCGAGAATCGCGGGTCGTCGACCATCCGTCCAACCTCCGCATCCAACTGTTCCCGGAGCGAGCCCGTGGCGGCCAGATTCAACGTCGTGCGATCGGGCGGAGCATTCCACAAGAAATACGACAGCTTGGAAGCCAACTCATGATCATCAATCGGCTCGGCTTCAGGCGTGCGGCTCGCCTCAACCATAAACAAGAACTGCGGTGACGTCAGCGCGACTTGCAGCGCTTCCTTCACGCTTCTCTGAAAACCGCCTTCTTCTTCGAGTGATCTCTCGAACACCGCCATCAGTGCCGACTCTTCCGCAGCGCTAATCGGACGGCGGTAGGCACGCGTGGCGAATCCGCGAATGATCTCTCGCGCATACGCCGATGTGTCGGCCTTGCGTTCGAAATCACTAAAAATCTTCTGATGCGACGGCGGTGGCCATGTCTCGTGGAGCGGTCCCTCGAACTCAACCGAGCGGACCACCAACCGCGGCATGTCTCGACCGTCGGTGTACTCGCTACGGACGGCGATTTCACGGAAGCCCGCTAGATAGTTGACATTGCCCTCTTCGACATCCGGACTAGGGAAATCGCTGATCGCTCCCTCAAACACGAATTGGGTGAGCTGATTGCTGGCCACCGATTGCGGCGAACCAACGGGAGCGAATGTGCTGCCACAATCGCGACGCAGGCCGAGATGCACGCCCAGTCGCGGTACCTGTTTCTCGAAAGTGCGAACGCGCTCAGCGACATCATGGTCAGCAGCAAGTGGAGTCAACACGATGCGGTCCAGTTCCCGCAGACCCGTGCGTTGGACGTCGACTCGCAACGCCCCCGCCTCTAGCCGTACCGCAAGGAAGGCGGGCTGTTGTAGCGTGCCTGAGAATTCCCGGTCACCCAGTGTCAAAGTCACGTCTTGGGGCAGTTCAGGAGGAGGCAGTGCGAGCGCCCGGCCGGGCTCCAAGAGCGCCTGTAGTTCTGTTTCTTCTAGCGCTCGTCTGTAGACGCGCACCTCATCGAGTTGGCCGCGAAAGTATTGCTGGTACGATACGCGTCCAATATGGAGAGCAACATCGGGATTGTCTAGGTTCGCCGCGCCAACCTCCCCGATCGCTACGGGATAGCCGTTGACATAGAGTCGCGCTTCCTTCTCCCCGCGCCGCATGACGGCCGCCACATGTTGCCATGCACGGGCACGGACCGCTCCTGGCGGTGACGTTACCGTCCCGTTGGCTTGATTGTCTGGGCCGACCGTCGAGATACGCAGGGCACCTTTGTTGCCAGACATCTCCAGCCGCCAGCCGGGCATCTGGTCATAGGCACCGAGAACGACGAGTCCAGCTCCGCGCAACTGAGCTGGGTGAATCCACGCTGCCACCGTGAAATCGCCTTCGCCAACGTTCATGCCTTCGTGATGAGGAACGACTACTGAGTCACCATTGCCGTCGAGCGACAAGGCCTTGCCAAACGGCGAATCGATGAGCTGCGCATCGCCTTCAAAACGGCCGGCCGTGTCCGTGTCAAACGGCCATGACCCAGCTAGCTCTTCGCCGAGTCTCGACCCATCGGCGACCGACGGCACACTTTGCGGCACTTCGTAGATATCAACCTGGTAAACACCTGCCTTGTCGATCTCCACCGTTTGCGAAGTTTCTGGTTCGTGACTGGTAATTACAGTTTCCAGGGCATCGGCGGATTGCACCGGGTCGGTCCGATCGAGCATCAGGCCGTCGTTGTACTTCGCCGCCGTGACGGTGATTCGAAAGCGCCCGTGATCCGGTAGTTCGCGCAACGAGATCTTAAAGTTCGCCTTTGGCCCGTAAGTGCCATCGCTCCCGAACAACTCGTCACTGGGGATGGCTGGCCTCAGCAAGAGACCCTCAGGCACCGTGCTGTAAGCGCTTCCCTTGGGATAGCCGCTGCTACCGCGAAAATCGGCGAACACCGCGTGATAGATGCTGTCGAAATCTCTCCAGCCACGAACCGTGGCGTTTCCCTGGTAGCCTTCGATAAACCGGTACTTGGTGCGCATTCGAAACGGATCGAACGCGAATGGCTTACTCGGCGTCAGCTGCGTAACCATGTAGTCCGCAGTGTCGAGGAGCCTGCTACCGGCCCCGAGAATTAACTTTTCGGTTAGCGGGTCGGGATTGACCGACGCGCCGAAGTCGACGCGGAAGTTCTGGATCGAGGGCTTCGAGTCTGGATTGACGATGGATCGATTGAGCGCTTCTTCAGCAACCTCAAAGTAGGCCTCCATCAGTAATGGCGACAGTTGCAGCGTCTCCGCATTGTTCACGAATCCATCTTTCGAGACGGCGTCTGGGGGAAGTGCGTCCGTCAAATCGTCGTCCAGTAGCAATAAGTCTCGAAGGGAGTTGCGATACTGCGCAACCGTCAGACGCCGCACGATGCCATTCTTCAGCGGGGGACGAGAGCGAGCGACATCCAGGGCCTGAGTGATCCACTCGTCTATCCGCTGACGCTCGGCGCTGGTCGGCTGCGGCATACCCTTTGGCGGCATCGTCTCATCAACGATCCTTTTTTGTACGACTTCCCACAGCCGAAGCTGTCGATCCGCGAGCGCCGCGTCGAGATGGTCCACACGGACGCCCGAGGTCGGTAGATCCGCGTTGTGGCATCCCGTGCAGTTCTGCGTCAAGAACGGCTTCACATGCTGCTCGAACGATACTTCGAGCGCCGTTACCGTGCTGTCGGTGGCCTGGGCCGACACGCGACGTGCTGTCCACGCTATCCCGACAACCGAAAACAGCACGAGAGCACACACGGCTTGCAGACGAAGCCGACGATTCCTTGAGGTCGTTTTGTGCCGCAAATGAAAGTCCTACTACGAGGCATCACCCGATTGGGCTTGCAGCACCTATGTTAACTCGGGACTTTGCGCTGCGACCAAGCCTAGTCTTATGAACCTTCGAAGCGTTAGGCGATTCGAGAACGCGCTTGACGCAGCACATCACCCTTAAGGGGCCGTCTGCCGGACAATACAGATCCGAAATCGAAGCCCTGTTTACCCCAAACATTGGTCCCGGTATGGAGAAATTGGCTCGCGACATGTCTCACGCAGATGGCACCGGGTAACTTCGTCGCGCCTACTTTTTCCTCTGTTTCTTCCGCACACACTTCACCTTTTCATTTCTCGGCGAAGTGTTGCATCGACCGGTTGAGCCGACACCTGCTTGCAGGAAGTGACGAGGTTCGCCACGCCAGTGCTCGGCCCAACACGTTGCTTCTTGCCCCAAGAAAACTTGCACCGCCGTGCAACACTGAATTCAGAAGCCAGTTGGTTGGATGAAATGCCAAAAAGCAGCCGGGCCAACCTGCTCGCATTCGCAGAAATCGCGTAATCAGTCCTTCCAACTGAGCCAAGAATATCTCTGGCTCGCGGTCAGGCAGGAGGCCTTCTCTGCCCGAGAAAGTGAAGGGGACCGAGTGGACGCTGTGTCGGCTGAGCGGCAGATCCGAACGAATCAAAATCGAATGGACCGCCAGCCCCGCGTTGGCAAATGTCCGAATATGTCCGCTCTGACACCGTCTCAAGCGTCCACATCTAATAGAATCAACAACTTAACACCGATTTCGCCGGACAATCGCGGACATTGGCGGACATCCATGGACGTTCGATGGACAATTCTGACCAACCACGGCCGTCCTGGGGACAATTGCGACCCTAATCGACCTTCTCAACGTAGGCGTAGTACGCGCCGATCTCTTGGCCGTCCGCCGTCTCGAAGCGAGTTGACAACTGCGCTCGACCAGCCTCCAGCGTGAGCCGAAAGACCGCTTCTTTGTCGCCTGGTGCGACTGCGCGCTCAGCATGCTGATCGCCGATTTCAATGGTCGCCTTGGTCACGGCGACCGCCACGCCAGGCCGAGCTCGCCACGCCAGCACTCCCGGAACGTCTGCACCTGGAGGCAAGCCCGCGTCGATCGCTGTATCGGCAACGTCAGGCCAGCGCCGCAAACGAAACTCATACTCGCCATCAGCGAAGACCTCGACGTTCCAGAAACCTGTATTCTCATCGCCCGCCAGAGCGTCTCGAATATGCGCGTGATTCCATGGCGTCGATCCGGTCGTGATCCAATCATGGGCCGTCAATCGTGCCGGGTTTTCGGCCGGGTGCCCCAAGTAGATGGCAGCAGCATCAGCGAACGTCGGCTCCAACTCAGTCCACCATTCGTCGTAGAACTCTCGCAGTCGCTGTACCGCCTTAGGCTGCGCGTCGGCTACATCGATCTGCTGCCCCGGGTCCGCCTGCATGTCGTAAAGTTCTTCGCCGTTGATCAATCGCCACTGATTCGTCATCACGGCACTCTTGCGCCACTTGATCGGATCTTTTACACGCTGGGAATCGGTGATCAGAATCCTGTCCACGCCCTCTGGATCATGCCCCTCAAGAAGTCTGCGGATACTGACGCCATCAAACCGCACGCCTTCCGGCCCTGGCACTTGGGCCAAATCGATCAACGTCGGCAACACGTCGACATGGGCAGCGATCTCCTCTACGTCGCGACCGCCGGTGATTCCGCCCGCGGGCCAATCAATGAAGAAAGGCACGCGGTGGCCGCCGTCATACTCACTTCCCTTTTTCCCGCGCATCCCAGCGTTGAAGAGCGAACCAAAGTTCCTGCCACCTGTCGAACCGTTGTCCGTGGTGAAGATAAAGATCGTGTTCTCAGCCAGCCCCTCCTCTTCGAGAAACGTCCGCAGCTCGCCGACGTTGTCGTCGATGTTGGCGATCATCCCGTAGAAATTGGCCACGTCAACCGGCAGGTCGCTGTAAGGCGCGCTCGACGACTCCGGCGCATGCATCGGACCGTGCGGCGCGTTAGTCGCAATGTAGGCCAAGAAAGGCTTCCCCGCCTGCTTCTGAGCAGTGATGAACCGCTTGGCATAGTCGAACCAGACGTCGGTGCAGAAGCCTTTGACCGATTCGCGCTCGCCGTTATGGAAATAGCTGCCGTCGAAATAGGCGTTGTCCCAAATATCTGGTGTCTGGCCCACGCCACCGCCACCATTCCGCATCACTTCGCCGTAGCCGCGATCTTCTGGACGGAACGGATAGTTGTCACCGAGGTGCCACTTGCCAAACATGCCCGTGGCGTAGCCAGCATCCTGGAAGACCTGGCCCATCGTGACCTCGTTCTCCCGCAACATCGACCGGCCCATGATCGTGTGCCAGACTCCCGTGCGGTTCGTCCAATGCCCTGTCAACAAAGCGCTACGAGTTGGCGAACAAGTCGGAGCGACGTGATAGTCGGTCAACCGTACGGTCTCGTTCCGAAGTTGGTCGAGATTCGGTGTCTTGAGAATCGGGTTCCCGTGGCTGCTCAGATCACCATAGCCTTGATCGTCAGTAATGACGATGACGATGTTCGGCGGATCGGGCGTAGCCCCACAGGCAGCAAGCAGCAGCAACAGGTACGAGAGCAAGAAAAGGCGCATAGTGGTTCGCGCCATGATAACAAGCGTCTTGGTAGCGTCACAAACGCCGTCGGAGAAATCGTTTACCCCTGGTGCAATTCCTGGAGCGACATAACCTGGATCGCCTGGTCGCGTTTCGCGGCGATTCCATCCGCCGCAGCACGCCCCGCAGTCAGCATCGAGATACAAGGAATCACTTGCGCCGCCGCCGCTCGACGAATCGCCCTCTCGTCTTCGAATGCGCTTGCTCCGGCTGGAGTGTTGATGATCAAGCTCACTTTGCCGTCTTTGATCAGATCGACCACGTTGGGACGACCCTCGTTGACCTTGAAGACAACCTTCGCGTCCAACCCGGCTGCACGCATCCTCTCCGCGGTACCGCGTGTACCGAACAGCTCGAATCCCATCGCTGCAAATTTCTTGGCGATCTCGACCGCCTCGTCCTTCTGCTCGGCACCGATGCTCATGAACAACGCGCCGTCATCGGGCAGCGGGTTGCCCGCACTCAATTGCGCCTTCGAGAATGCCTCGCCAAACGTTTCGCCGACGCCCATCACCTCACCAGTAGAACGCATCTCCGGTCCAAGAATCGGATCGACGCCAGGGAACTTGTTGAACGGGAAGACCGGAGACTTCACGCACACCTTGTGCGGCACCAGAATACCCTTTGGCAGCTCGGGCATGTCCGCCAGCTTGCGGCCCATCATCAGCTGCACGGCGATCTTGGCCACCGGGAAGCCGGTGGCCTTACTGACGTACGGCACTGTACGCGACGCACGCGGGTTGACCTCGATTACATACACCTTGCCGTCGGCGGAGATGGCGTACTGCACATTCATCAAACCAACGACGTTGAGTGCCTTGGCCGCCTTGACCGTGTAGTCGCGAATCGTCTGGAGTTGCTCTTCTCCGATTGTCATAGCTGGCAGCACGCAGGAGCTATCGCCGGAATGAATGCCAGCCTCCTCAATGTGCTCCATGATGCCCGCGATCAAGACGTCCTCGCCGTCGCACAACGCATCCACATCGACTTCGGTCGCATTCTCCAAGTAGCGATCGATCAAGATCGGGCGATCTTGCGAGGAGTAGGCCACCGCTTCGCGCATGTAGCTCTCGATCATCGCCGCGCTATAGCAAATCACCATCGCGCGTCCGCCCAGTACGTAGCTCGGGCGGACCAGCACGGGGTAGCCGAGGTCCTGCGCAACCTCTAATGCACCTTCGACCGACGTCGCCATCCCACCTGGGGGCTGTGGAATGTCGAGCTGCTCCATCAGGCGACCAAAGCGGTCGCGATCTTCGGCCAGGTCGATCGACTCTGGGTCGGTACCGACGATCGGAACGCCGTTCGCCTTGAGCGGCAGAGACAAGTTCAGCGGCGTCTGTCCGCCAAACTGCACGATGACTCCGTCCGGCTTCTCGGTCTCGACAATATTGAGCACGTTCTCCAGCGTTAGCGGCTCGAAGTACAGTCGGTCAGCCGTATCGTAATCAGTGGAAACCGTCTCGGGGTTGCAGTTGACCATGATCGACTCATAGTCCATCTCCTGCAGTGCGTATGAGGCGTGGCAACAGCAGTAATCAAACTCGATCCCCTGCCCGATACGGTTGGGGCCGGAGCCCAAGATCATGACCTTCTTGCGTTCGGTCGGCTCGGCTTCGCACTCGTCCTCGTACACAGAGTAGAGGTAGGGAGTAAAGCTCTCGAATTCGGCTGCACACGTATCGACTCGCTTGTAGACGGCGTTGATGCCCGCCTCCTTGCGCTTCTCGCGGACCGCAGCTTCGGTCACGCCCCATAGTCGGCTCAAACGATCGTCGGAGAAGCCGTAGCGCTTCGCCTGACGCAGATTTTCGTCCGAGACGGTCTCAAGAGTGTCGTCCCCGAGAGTGCCCTGAAAATCGATCGCTTCGCGCAACTGCTCAAGGAACCAAGGGTCGATCTTAGTGAGGTCGTGCGCCTCTTCGACCGTCATGCCTTGTGCGAGCGCATAGCGGAGATAGCTGAGTCGCTCCGGCGTTGGCGTGATCAAGCGGCTGCGTACTAGATCTGGGTCGAAGACATCGGTACCCGGCTTGCGACCTGTCTCCAAGCTGCGGATCGCCTTCCAAAGTGCGTGCTTAAACGTCGAGCCAATCGCCATCACTTCGCCGATCGACTTCATCTGAATGCCGAGGACGGGCTCAGCACCGGGGAATTTCTCGAATTGCCACTTGGGAACCTTGACGACAACGTAGTCAATCGACGGCTCAAAGCAAGCCGGTGTCTTCTTCGTGATGTCGTTGGCGATCTCATCGAGCCGCATGCCGACAGCCAGCTTCGCGGCTATCTTCGCAATCGGGAATCCGGTTGCCTTCGACGCCAAGGCCGAGCTGCGCGAGACGCGCGGGTTCATCTCAATGATGATCTGGCGGCCGGTCTTCGGGTCGATCGCAAACTGAACGTTCGATCCCCCCGTATCAACGCCAATCTCGCGCAGGCACGCGAGCGAAGCGTCGCGCATGAACTGATACTCGCGATCCGTCAGTGTCTGCGCTGGCGCGACCGTGATCGAGTCACCGGTATGGACGCCCATCGGGTCGAAGTTTTCGATCGAGCAGATAATGATGCAGTTGTCGGCGACGTCGCGCAACACCTCCATCTCGTACTCTTTCCAGCCGAGGACGCTCTCTTCGACGAGCACTTCATGGACCGGAGAAATCTCAAGCGCAATTCGCAGCAACTCGACCATCTCTTCGCGGTTGTAGGCGATGCCGCCGCCCGAACCACCGAGCGTAAAGCTGGGGCGCAAGATGGTCGGATATCCGATTTCGTCCGAGAACTCCAGGCCCGCTTCGAGATCTGTAACCAAGAGTGATTTCGGCGTGTCGAGACCGATCTTGGTCATTGCCGCCTTGAACTGTTGACGGTCCTCGGCCTTATTAATAGCGTCTCGGTTCGCGCCGATCATTTCCACGCCAAACTTTTCGAGAATGCCTGCATCGGCGAGCGCGAGGGAGGCATTCAGACCGGTCTGGCCGCCGACCGTCGAAAGCAAAGCATCGGGTCGTTCTTTCTCAATGATCTCGCGAAGGTATTCGACGGTAAGCGGCTCGACGTAGGTCTGCTCGGCCAGCTCCGGGTCAGTCATGATCGTCGCCGGGTTGGAGTTGACGAGTACGACTTCGTAGCCCTCGTCTCGTAGCGCCTTGCAGGCCTGCGTACCGGAATAATCAAATTCGCAAGCCTGGCCAATCACGATTGGGCCGGAGCCGATGATCATGATCTTGTGAATGTCGGTCCGTTTTGGCATCGTCGATCAGCAGTACACAGCCGTTAGCGTTGGCCTTCCATCAATTCGCGGAACTCTTGGAACAGGTAGGCCGAGTCGTGTGGACCTGGTGCCGCTTCGGGGTGGTATTGCACACAGAACATCGGATCTTTGCGGCTGCGGAAACCTTCCAATGTTTGGTCGTTGAGATTGATGTGCGTCAGCTCGATCTCGGCTGAGGGCAGCGAATCGGGATCCACTGCAAAACCGTGATTTTGTGACGTGATCTCGACCTTGCCAGTCAGCTCGTTGCGTACCGGGTGGTTGCAACCGTGATGACCGAACTTCAGCTTGAAAGTCTTGGCACCAGAGGCGAGCGCAAGCACTTGATGCCCGAGGCAGATTCCGAAAACCGGTACTCGTCCGATAACCCCTTGGATATTCTTGGCCTGTGCCTGCAGCGGCTCTGGGTCGCCGGGGCCGTTCGAGACAAAAACGCCGTCGGGCTTGAGCGAAAGGACATCCGCCGCGGAAGTTCCAGCCGGGACGACGGTCGTTCGCGCCCCGATGCCGCGCAGTTGGCGCAGGATGTTGTGCTTAATGCCGAAGTCGTAGGCGACGACGTGGAACTTCTCCTCGGCAGTCGTGATGTGCTCGGACGGAGACGACGCCGGTACCGGATCGGTCCACTCGTAACGTTCCTTGGTGCTCACCGCGGAGGCTAAGTCACGCCCAGCCATGTTCGGAATCGTTCGTGCCTTTTGAATCAAGCTGTCGGGGTCGAGGTCCAGCGATGAAATCACTCCACGCATGGCACCGTGCTCGCGCAGATGCCGAACGAGTGCCCGCGTGTCGATGCCGTCGATGATCGGCACACCCGCTTCGGACAGATACTCGTCCGCTGGTTGCTGAGATCGGCGATTGGAGGCTATCGGTGAGAACTCTCGAACGACCAATCCTTCGAGGCAAGGTTTCAGCGACTCTCGATCTTCGTCGTTGACGCCGTAGTTGCCGATCTGCGGATAGGTCAGCACCACAATCTGACCGGTATAGGACGGGTCTGAGAATATCTCTTGGTAGCCAGTGAGGCCGGTATTGAAGACGACTTCGCCGGCACGCTCGGCAGGCGTACCTACACCCCTTCCTCGAAAGACGCGTCCGTCTTCCAGGGCCAGCAGAGCTGCAAAACTCATTCCAATACTCCGAAGCGGTCGAGAGGCCAGTAGGCGAAGACTGCCTTGCCTGTCACGGATGACAGCGGCACGGTGCCCCACACGCGGCTGTCATTTGAGGTGTTGCGATGATCGCCGAGGACGTAGAGATGGTCTGTTGGAACCTCAATGGCGGCGTGGCTCGAGCTGACCTGATACTCGCTCGGCACATACCACTCGTCGACATGAGCGCCATTGACGAAGAGCTGACCCGCGATGATCTCCACCATGTCACCCTCCACACCTACGACTCGCTTGATATAGGACTTGCGCGGGTCGAGTGGAAAACGGAAGACGATCACATCACTTCTGCCGACTTCGTCGAAGTTGTAGACGAACTTGTTGACGAAGATGCGCTCTTGATCTTCGAGCCAGGGCATCATGCTGGTGCCCTCGACCTTTACCGGCTGGTAGAGGAAGACGATGACGACAGCGGCAATGGCGAGCGAGACGAAGATGTCGCGGATCCAGATATGAATGTCGAGCCCAAAGGCTGCGCGGCCAGGATCAGGGGAGTGATCCGGCAACAGTTCGGCGCTCTCCGGCTGCGAGGCAAGCACGGAGGCGATGCCGTCCGACTCCTGAGTAGGCTTCATCGATAAAAGAGAAACGAGCCACGGCCCATGCAGGACCTCTTCGATTTTACAACGTGGCTTCGTTTGCCCACAAGGAGCAAGGGCCCAAGGACGGACAGCATCGGTGCAAAAAGGCGTGTGCCACATCGACCGCATGAGCAAACGGCCCGGCTTTGCCCCTCCATTCGAACCGTGAACGTCAGGGAGCGGTTCTAAGCTACAATCCCCCCATCATCGTCATCGGCTCCACGATTGGCCGTTACAAGATCGTCGCCAAACTCGGCGAGGGCGGCATGGGTGTCGTCTACAAAGCCGCGGACACCACCCTCGAACGCACCGTCGCCCTCAAGTTCCTCGCCCAACACCTACTCGACGATGAAGAAGCCAAAGAACGCTTCCTGCGCGAAGCGAAAGCCGCCGCCGCGCTGGACCACCCCAACATCTGCACCGTCTACGAGATCGCAGAGGTAGACGGAAAGACCTTCATCGCGATGGCCTTCTTGGAGGGCGAGTCACTCGAAGCTCGAATCGCCCAGGGACCGCTCACGCTCAAAGACGCTCTCGAAATTGCACGTCAAGCTGCCGACGGCCTTGAAGCCGCTCACGAGAAAGGCATCTTCCACCGCGATATCAAACCCGCCAACATCATGGTGGACTCCAAAGGCCGCGCCACGGTCATGGATTTTGGCTTGGCCCGACTGACAGAAGCGTCACGGTTGACCAAGACCAATACGGCGATGGGAACCGTGGCTTACATGTCGCCCGAGCATGCCCAAGGCATGGAGGTCGATAGTCGCACCGACATCTGGGCGCTCGGCTGCGTGCTGTATGAGATGGTCTCCGGCCAGCGTCCTTTCCAAGGTCAGTACGACCAGGCGCTGCTCTACGAGATCGTCCACGAAGAATTTGCTCCGCTGACGTCGATTCGAGCGGGTGTGCCGATGGAGTTGGAGTTCATCGTCGGCGAATGCTTGGCCAAGGATCGCGATGATCGTACCGGCACTGCCCAAGAGGTCTCCCGCAAACTACGCACTCTCGCAGAGAAACTCAAGTCGGGCCGATCAACGATTCTGCGGACCACGAATCTAACAGGCGCCGTCCCGGCAACGATGACGGCGGGACAGACGGTGGCACCCGCTGAAGCGTTGCCGCCTGATGCGGTTGTGGTTCGACGAGGTCGCCAACGTTTAGAGCGCGGCCTGGCGGCAGTGCTTGCCATCGCTTTCCTCGGTGTGACGGCGGTCCTTTTCACCCAGGCTCCGCCAGAGCGAACTGTGACGCGCTTCTCGTTCGCTCCAGAGGGCCTCCGTGAGGCGAGCATTTCCCCGGACGGCAAGTACATCCTCTATGCGGACGGGAGCACCGACGACCGCCGTCTCTGGCTGCGATCACTCAGCGACGAGTCCGCACGTAAATTGCCTGGCACAGCGGGAGCGATTTATGGCTTCTGGTCGCCGGACAGCTCGTCGATCGGATTTGGTGTTGGCGGTGGCAGCTTCGAATTGAAGAGTATCTCGACCAACGGTGCCAGTCCGATCACGCTCTGTGAGTTGCCGACAGGCGGCACCACAGGTTTCTTAGGAGGAACCTGGAGCCCCGACGGTGAGCGTATTGTATTTTCCTCTGGCCTGCGGCTCTATGAGGTCGCCGCCCGCGGTGGCCAGCCAGAGTTGCTGTTCGACTCCGGCGACAGTCCTCGGCCCATGTCCGTTTACCCTCATTTCCTGCCAACGGGCAGCGGGCCTGCGGCGCTTCTCTACAGAGCGTCCACAGGCCCCTCCGAGGGCTGGGTGGCGGTGTTGAACTTGGAGACTGGGGAACGTCGCGAACTCGGTCCCGGTAGCCGGGCTATCTACTCGCAGGACGGGTACTTGATCCACGGTCCCCCCGACAACTCTGAACGCGGATTGTGGGCATGGCCTTTCTCTTTAGAGACCCTTGAGCCAACCGCGGACGCGTTTCCGATCAGCACAGCCGGTTTGTCCGCCACAGTCTCGCACAACGGCACGCTGGCCTATCGCGACGATGCCGGGAGTGCTACTAGCTGGACTCTGGTCTGGCGGGACCGCGAGGGGAATCTGCTTGAGACCGTCGGTCAACCACAGCCGCGCATGGCAAACCCTGCCATCTCACCCGACGGCCAGCGGATAGCGGTGTCCTCCAGTGAGAGTGGGGACAGGGACATATGGGTTCACGATCTGACCCGCTCCACCAAGACTCGGTTGACGTTTGATGAGGGGAATGAGGGCTCACCGACCTGGTCACGGTCCGGTGAGGACATCACCTACCAGATCCGCGGAACCAGCATCACGCGCAAGGCTGCTGACGGAACGGGCGAGGCGGTCGTTCTGGTTGAGGGGGCGGGCAGCGATCCCGACTGGTCGCGCGACGGCCGGTATTTGGTGTACCAGGAGAGCAGCTCCGATTCGGGGGTGGATATCCGCTACCTGGAGCTACAGACGAACGGCGACGCTCCCGAGCCAACCACCTTTCTCAGTACGCCCGCCGTCGAGCGCGTTCCGAAACTTTCGCCAGACGGGCGCTTTTTGGCTTACATTTCTAGTGATTCCGGGAGACCCGAGATCTATGTACGGCCGTTTCCTGACGGCGCTGGGAGGTCGCTGGCGTCGGTGATTGGTGGAACGCAACCGCGCTGGCGCGGCGACGGCAAGGAGTTGTACTACGTGGAAGGCCAAGGGGGACTGATGGCGGTTTCCGTCGCGACCGAGCCACGGTTTACGCTGGGGCAGCCACAACGACTATTTGAGTCGCCAGATCTCCAAGGTGGAGGTGCGCCGCTATACGACGTCTCCGCCGACGGCCAACGGTTCGTTACGGTTGCGCCTGTCGATGGCGGCGACATAGATGTATCCCCTCCCACGATCCGCGTAGTTGAGAACTGGTACGAAGAGTTCCGGGATCGGGAACAGTAGATATCGCCAGAATCTTAGTCTCGAATCGGCCTTCCGCGAGTAACTTTCTACAACTCCTGCCAGCTCAACCGGTCGATGCACCATAAACACTAAATCGTTCAGCTGGAATATGACTTTCCAGCATCTTGCGGGGCCATTCGTTCAGCCTCCGCCATCCCCCGAGCCAGCCGCAGCGCTTAATTACCAGCACTCCGCCGCTGTCGCCGCCATCTCTTGCCGCTTTTTTGGGGAATCGGATCGAAAACGCACACGGTATACTGGCACCTCCTCCAAAGGACCTATATAGACAGAATGTTGGCTATCGGCTTCATCGGTTGTGGTCGTGCGACCACGGCCCTTCATCTCCCTGCCCTCTCGTCGATTCCAGATATCCAAGCGGTTGCTGCCTGCGATATTGACGCGGCGGCACTTGAGAGCGTTCGAGAGCAGTTTGGGATATCGAAAACGTACGCGGACTACCGTGAATTGATCGCGGACCCGGAAGTTGAAGCCGTGGCGATCTGTACCCCGGTGCCGCACCATACTGATATCGCCATCGCGGCACTGGCAGCGGGGAAGCCGACATTCATCGAAAAGCCGCTAGCGCTGAGCGTGGAAGAGTGCGACCGCATCATGGCGGCCGCCACCGAGCATGGGACACCGGCGGTCGTGGGGCACAATCTGCGTTGCCATCGACTGGTTGAAGAGGCACAGGCCACTATCGCGGCGGGTGATCTGGGTCGCGTCCAGCTCGTGCGTAGTGTCTGGACCGCTGGTTTCAACTTGGGGCGAGAGATGCCTGAGTGGAGAAAGCGACGCGAGATGGGCGGCGGCGCTCTGACGGAATTGGGCATTCACCACATCGACCTTTGGCGGTTTCTGACCGGACGGGAAGTGACCGCTAGTGCGGCGATGAGTTTTTCGGAAACTTCCGACGACCAGGCGGTAGCGCTGCAAGGGGTACTCGACGATGGAGCGGTTTGCTCCACGGCTCTGTGCCAGCGCACGGCTGACTCGAACGAAGTGGAGGTGTTTGGTGACCGTGGTCGGTTGCGGTTTTCGCTCTATCAGTCCGACAGCCTTGTGCAGTTCTCGACGTCGGACTTTGGTGGAGGGATGGGCGCACGTCTGAAGCAACTCAAGCAGCAGGCACGACGTTTCCCCGCTCTATTGCAGACTTCTCGACGTGGTGGAGCATACATCGAGAGCTACCAGCGACAGTGGTTGCAATTCGCGAAAACGGTGCGAGAAGGTGCGCCACCGTCGTGTAGCTTGGAGGATGCCCGTGCGGCCGTCCAAGTCGTTTGCGACCTCAAGGAACTGTTGTCTTCCGCCGACATCCCAAGGCCCTCAACGAGAAAGTGATGGGTACGCAACCGTCAATTTCCGTGATTCTCTCCACGATGGGCTCACTCGAATCGCTGGAGCAGACAATCTGTCGTTTGGTCGATCAGACGATCTGCCCAGAGATTGAGCTGGTGCTGGTAGGACCCGCCCAGGATGAACCCTGGTGGGTTGCTCCGTTACGGAATCGGCTTCATGGAGTTCAACTGGTGATCATCGATTCGTTCGTTTCTATGGGTGAATCGAATGCAACCGGTGTCCGGCACGCGGCAGCAGAAATTATTGCTCTTGGGGAGGACCACTGTTTCCCCGAGCCGGGCTGGGCAGAAGCATTGGTCACGGCGCATCGGGACAACTGGGCTGTGGTTGGCCCTCAAGTCGGCAATGCGAATCCCGAGAGTGCCGTAAGCCGTGCGGATTTCTTGATCGGTTACTCGCCTTGGTCGGAGCCTTGTGAGTCAGGCGAAGTTGAGCTACTGCCGGGGCACAACAGCAGTTATAAGAAGAGCGTGCTGCTGGCATACGGGGACTCGCTCGCGGATTGGCTACAAGCAGAGACCGTGTTGCACTACGATTTGGGCAACAAGGGAAAAAAGCTCTACCTCGCGGCACAGGCTCGCACGGCGCACGTGAATTTTTCTCGGTTGTCGTCTTGGTTTGGTGTGCAGCACATGCAGGGGCGTGTATTTGCCTCGGAGCGGCGCAAAGGTTGGTCGCTGGGACGGCGTTTGGTCTACGCGGTCGCGAGCCCGCTGATACCGATGGTGCGCCTCGTTCGAATAACGGGCGAGTACTTCGCGGCGCCACGGTCGATGACAACGTTTCTCGGCACGCTTCCGCATCTAGTCCTAGGGCTGAGTCTCGACGGCGTGGGGCAATTTGTCGGCTATGCGATTGGCGCGGGCGACACGATGGACCGGATCGCATCGTTGGAACTGCGGCGGGTGGACCACATTACCGAAGCGGACCGCGACGCATTGTTTACGCCGAACCCGCTCCAAGCGAAGTTGGGGAGTGACGCGTGATGAGTACGGAAGAATCCGTTACTTGCCGGCTCGAGTTCTCCGTCATCGTTCCTACACGCAATCGGCCCCAAAAGTTGCGGAGTGCGCTTGAAGCAATCTCGCAGACGGATTTCCCGCTTGATGCCTTTGAGGTGATCGTCGTCGCCGATGGAGAGGGACAAGGCCTTGAGGCGGTGGTTGCGGAGGTCGAGTCGCCGATCGCAACTCGGGTTGTGGAGCAGCCTCAAGCGGGCCCCGCGGCGGCCCGCAACGCGGGTGCGGCTTGCGCTCGAGGCCGCTACTTGGCGTTTACGGATGACGATTGTCTCCCGACCCCGGGATGGCTGTCGGCTCTCAACGAGGCGCTCGATGCATCGCCGGGAGCCTTCGTTGGTGGTCGGACCATCAACGCGATCGACGGGAACCGCTGCTCGGAAGCGAGTCAGCTGATTCAGGCGATCGTCTATAGCCATTACAACGGCCAACCCGATCGGGCGAGTTTTCTGGCGTCGAACAACATGGCATTACGGGCCGCGGATTTTGCCAGTCTTGGCGGCTTTGATCCCTCGTTCTGGTTTGCCTCAGAAGATCGGGAATTCTGTGACCGCTGGCTATGGGACGCCCGACCAATGCATTACGTAGCGAACGCGGTGGTGCGACATGCTCATGAGCTGACGCTTGCGTCGTTTTGCCAGCAGCATTTTCGCTATGGGAGAGGGGCTGCGAAGTATCACCGGACGCGGGCCGATCGGGGATCGGGCAAGTTTTCGGATCACGTGTCTTTCCATGCAAATCTGAACAACTGGTTGACGCCGACGGTCGAAGGCGGTGTGGTGCGCCAGGCTCAGAATCGTGCGTTGTTGTTGGCGTGGCAGGGTGCGAATGCGCTGGGCTTCTTGTGGGAGAGATTCCGGCAGACCATCGCAAACACCGGTAGGCGATGAGTGAACCGTTAAGTAGGCGTTATCATTTTCGCTGTTGTGAGAATGCCGGGGCAGCTATACTGTCGCCGGGATCAAACATGCATTTCACACGGAGAACTCTTCTCGGAACTCTTGCCGCGAGCGCATCCTCAGCCCTCCGGGCCCAGGGGATTGACGGGCGGCCGAACTTTGTATTCGTCTTGACCGACGACCAGCGTTGGGACTCGCTCAGCGCTACCGGCCATCCGTTCGCACAGACACCCCACATGGATCGACTCGTCCGCGAAGGAGCTCGGTTCTCTAACGCCTTCGTGACGACTTCGCTGTGCTCACCGAGCCGCGCCTCCTTTCTTACGGGTCAGTACGCCCACACCCACGGCGTTCGAGACAACTTCGGGGACATTCGACCGACCGCATGGACGTTTCCGCGAGTTCTGCAAGAGGCTGGCTATGAGACAGGGTTCTTCGGTAAGTGGCACATGGGTTACGACAAGGACGAACCGCGGCCAGGCTTCGACCGTTGGGTCAGCTTCAAAGGCCAAGGCCCTTACTTCGACCCGGAGTTAAACATCGACGGATCGCGAGCTGTTGTGCGCGGTTACACTAACGACCTACTCAGCGACTATGCGAGCGATTGGATTGGGCAGCGGGTGAACGACCGGTCTGATAGGTAACACTCTAAACCGGACGGATGGGTAACAGTATAGGCGGTGGTCAGTGGCCCCCGCGGGGGCCACTGACTGCCGAGCCGAGCGGCCACAGTACGCGGTTGGCGGCGTCGAACAAGGCGAGTTCCACCGGACCGAACCAGATCTGCCAAATGGCTTCGTCCACTTCGACTAGCCCGACCAACTCGCGAGCCAACGCTTCACTCAGGAAGTACTTCTCGCCGAGGAACTTGATGCGTCCGTCGTGGCGCACTCGTCGGCGCTCCCAGTGCCCCGGGTAATCCAGATCAGCAAGCTCGCTGGGATAGGCGCGTGTTGCTGGTGCATAGAACGCCGCCGGGGGCCGCTGTCTCAACGCTTCATGCGGACGTTCTTGGTTGTATTCATGACGAAAGAGGTCGAAGCGGCGCTGCTGTCGGCGACGATCGCCAGCCGGAGGTCTCACTGTCTCGGCTTTGAGCGTGCGGTGTAGCCGCTCGTGGCGACCGTTCTGCTGCGGCTTGCCCGGCTCGATGCGCTCCACCGCAATGCCCAGCTTCAGCCACCAGACGTTCAACCGGCTCAAGCGTCCGGTGCCGATGGAGGCGAACGGCGAACCGTTGTCTGAGCGTATCCTTCGTGGCAGCCCGCGCTCCAGAAACAACCGCTCCAAGCCTCGGCGGGCCTCGGCGTAGGATGTGCCCACGTGTGCGGTGCAGTTGAGCAGGAAACGACTATATCCGTCGACGACCGTTAGCGGATAACACAGCACGCCGTCGCCGGTGCGAAACTGCCCCTTGTAGTCGATCGTCCAGAGGTCGTTGGGCGCTTCGGGTTCGCGCAACGGACTGGGTGCCGCTTCGGCCAGTCGCCGCATCCGCTTGCGCCCGCGAACGAGTCCGGCTCGCTTCAGCGCGTCGCCGATCGTCGACGCCGCTGGCCAGCTTGTCTGTGACTCTTTCGACTCCAGCCAGGCCCTGAGCTTCTTCGGCCCCCAACTCGGATGCTGCCGACGCGCTTCTATCACTCGTCGCTCGACCGACTCGGGTATCCGACCGGGCTGACGGTGTGCCGCGTGCGAGCGGTCTTCCAGCTCTGGCCAACCGCCTTGACGGAAGCGTTCTAACCACTTGTATCCGGTCCTGCGGCTGATCCCGTAGAGTCGACACAGCGCCGCCACGTTCGTCGCCGCCCCCGCTCGCAGCCAGTCTTCAATGAATCTCTTGCGTTCTTCCATCGGATAGGTCTCCTTCCATGGCATCTCGCCATGGTGTTACCTATCCGCCCGGTTTAGAGTGTTACCTATCAGACCGGTCGTTCACCTGTACTCACACACCCCCCGGTACCGGCCGCCTTTATTCCATACGAATTCGTTCGCCGACAGAATCTATGTACCCTTCACCACACCCCAGAGGCTCCAAAGCTCGCGTGCTATTGAGTTCAGTCTTCGGACCCTACGCCCAAGACGACGAGTTCGGCAGCCGATCCATCAACCCGATGGAGCTCTATCACAACCAAGTCACGCGAGAACAGGGGCCCTTCTCATTGCGCATGTTTCATCGCTCCTGGGGGTTGATGTTCATCCAAAAGACCATTTCGGCGCCGTCTGTCCTGCTTGATTTTCCGACCCGCGACAGATTTCGCGAGGAGCTTGCGAAACAGCAGTACGACATCGTCGGCATCTCCTCGATCGTGATGAATGTCGGCAAGGTCCGTGAGATGTGCCGCCTCATCAGACAGATATCTCCACATTCGAAAATCGTGGTTGGTGGGCACGTAGCGGCGCTGCCCGAGCTTGGAGAAACCGTTGATGCCGACCATATCGTACGCGGCGAGGGAGTCGAGTGGATGCGCGCATATTTGGGAGAGGACACAAGTGCCCCGATACGCCACCCCTCGATCGTCTCCGGTTTTGGACAGCGTGCGTTGGGTGTCAGGGCCGAGCCAGGCAGCGGCTCCCGCGCGGCCACAATCATCCCCTCGGTGGGATGTCCGTTGGGATGTAATTTCTGTGCGACCTCGCAGTTCTTCGGCGGTAAAGGCAACTTTCGCAATTTCTACGACAGCGGAAAAGATCTGTTCGAGGTGATGCAAGCGGCAGAGCAGAAAGAGGACGTCCGTACCTTCTTCATCATGGACGAGAACTTTCTGCTTCATCGCCGCCGCGCGCTCGAACTGTTGGACTTGATGAAAAAGCACGACAAGTCGTGGTCACTCTACGTCTTCTCGTCGGCGAGCGCCATCCGGAAGTACACGATGGATGAGATCGTAGCGCTTGGAGTTTCGTGGGTCTGGATGGGGCTTGAGTCGCCCAATTCCTCTTATGCGAAGCTGCGCAATGTCGACACACGGGAACTCGTGGCCGAGTTGCAGAAGAACGGCGTCAAAGTGCTCGGCTCGACCATCATCGGGCTGGAGCACCACACCCCCGAAAACCTGCCAGCCGAGGTCGATTACGCGGTCTCGCACTCGACAGATTTTCATCAGTTCATGCTCTATACGCCCTTGCCGGGGACGCCGCTTCATCAAGAAATCCAGAAAAAGGGGAAGCTTCTGCCTGATATTGACCCGGCGGATATCCACGGTCAGTACAAGTTCAACTTTCGGCACGACTTCATCTCAAGGGATTTGTCTCAGACATTGCTCAAGCGAGCCTTCAAGCGTGATTTCGAGGTCAACGGTCCGTCACTGTTCCGCATCTGCCGCACGGATTTTCTTGGTTGGCGCAAGTACGGAAGGTACTCCGACAAACGTATCCGTGAGCGCTTCCGTCGTGAATCACGCGAGTTGAGGCGCGGCTATGCGGCCATGCTGTGGGCGATGGAAAAGTATCTGCGAGAGGCGAGTCCCCGGGCAGGCGAAAACATACGGGCGCTACGTGGTGAAATCCAACGCGAGTTTGGATTGCTTACGCGTCTGTTCGCCAACCTCGTGGGACCTATTCTTCTCTGGACCAGCCGCCGAGAAGCCCGACGCCTGGCGCAGCGGAAATCGATCGAGCCACAAACATTCGTCGAACGTAGGAACTGGGCAACAGACGAATTGTAGTTGGTCCAATATTGCACGGGCGGCGGCGGAAGCCAGCTGATCCAGAGCTTTGCACGCTGCAATGGAGTCAAGTCAACTTTGCGATCGGGAGTGTTTGCTTATAGGACTCGACGGAAAACCTCGAATCAAAAAGATCAAGGCGGAATCCATGCTGCATGACTTCCGCTGCATGGCGATGTTGAACCTCGTCCGCGCTGGCGATCCAGAGCCGGTCAGCATGAAGCTGACACGGTACAATATCACCAGTCCGTAGAATCTCAAGAACGCCGCAGCGAGGCTAAACAACTTTCACAACGGCACGGGCACGAATCCGGGCACAGTTGGCGAATACGGCAAGATGGCATCAGCGCAAGTTATTGATTCTAAGGTTCGGGCGCGTAGCTCAGCTGGATAGAGCAACGGCCTTCTAAGCCGTGGGTCGCGAGTTCGAGTCTCGCCGCGCCTACCAATTCATCCCGTACCGGACAAGTACGTAACCCGTTGATTCTATTGCGGGTTACATACTTGCACAAAGTGCCGACCTGTGGGTCATCAAGCACCCCTCTACATCTGATAGAGCATCGGATTCACTCGAAATCGCCGGATTCTCGCCAGCTATCCGCCAGGAGATCGGTGGTAGGAGTCCACCCATCGGCATCAAATCTCAAGCACTCATGCGTCCACGGCGGGGAGTCACGGCGGTCTACGCCTTCCCGCCTTCAGTCACACACCCTCAAGAAACGGCTAACGGCGTCCGAACGGAGTGCATCGGCACCCGTCGCACGCCCCAACAGAAAAAGGGCCGGCATAGGCGCCGACCCTCATTTCTTAGCCCTGCGACAACAGAGCAGCACGGTTGATCTTGACACCAACATTATACCACCGAGTACTCGGACTTTCCAAGTGCTATCTGCTGTTCTCGTCACGGGGCCTCATAAGCGAGGTTCAAGTGAGAGAGTCATCAATTTCCAGCCCCAGCGGCACCGGGTCATCTACGACTAGCAAGGCCCAACGTGAGATTCGACCGGGACAGGCATTCAATCCGTACAGACAATTCAACGGCGCGTTCATCCCAGAATCAATCCTGGAAATGAAGGGCGTCTCGCCCGGCGCAAAGCTTCTCTATGGCCAGCTGTCGCGTCATGCCGGGAAGGACGGCAACGCGTACCCGTCCTACAAGACCTTGGGTAGGGCGATAGGGCTCAAGGAACGCCAGACCATGCGCCTAGCTCACGAATTGAGCGACGCCAAGCTGATCGAGATCCGCAAGCGGATTGACGGCGTGGGCAGGCAGCGCTCGAATGCGTTCGTTTTCCTCTGGCACGAGGCGTTCAAACCCCGCGCTCCCGAGGTCAAATTGGAGGGGGAAATCGTGGACCCCCGGGGTGACGAACCTGACAGGGGGGGAGGGTGACACATCTGACACCCCCCAGGGTGACGGATCTGACACCCATAAGAGAGTAACTTCTGAAGAGAGTCATATAGAAGAGAAACACACACAGCAGCAGCAATTACACCGTCCTTCTACGCGCGAGCCGTCTGCTGCTGAGGACTCTTTCGAGTTCAAGAAGACACTCCAGACGCTTCGCGGGAGGTTCCCCATTACCGAGGCCCATCACACTTGGGCGACCGTATGCCGCAACAGCGGATTCAGTGACGATGAGATCGACAAGGTCATCAACTGCTACGGCTCGGTAGTCAAGACCTTCGAGCCGAATGCCAAGTCACCGTGGCTCGTCGTGATGGTCGCCGTCGCGAAGCTCAAGCGGCGGAGGGAGACCGAGCAGCCAGCGTCAACAACCACCTACACAATCAACAGTGTGAAATCGGCACTGACACGTGCATTGAATTTCGACGACGAGGCCCCGGCGCAGCTGGAGCCCATGGCAAAGTGCGGTGACACGCAGATCGAGCAGGCTGCACTCCGAGCGCTTGCGCTTGTGAGGGGCACCAAGGCGGCGGCAGCAGAGACCGTCTTCAAAGCCACCCATCCTTTTGGACAACTGCCAGTAAGCCAAGGCAGCACGGCGGAGCTAGACCAAGCACGCTGGGCGAATGCGAAATTGGTGCATTGCTGCGATGACGAGTTGTTCGAGCCTGACGACTTGTGGGGGGCGGGCCCTTGCTCACAGTGCGACGGGGAGTGGGTAATCCTGTTCGCGGACGGCGAGAATGACTGCGCCTCGTGCAGTTTGAAGGCCCTCTACGAGTACAACAGGCCGTTGGCTCAGGAGTACGAGCGGCAGACCGCTGAGCCGGGCGGAATTGGTTCCGAGGCAGGGCCTGACGAAACCGTGGCGATGGCCGAAGCGCTGCCCCGTAAAGGCCCGCAGGTGGTGGCGGCGTGAGGTGCGGGTACGCCGTCGCTCCGCGTTGGGTCGTTCAGGGAGCCGTTTCGAGTATGACTACATCGCTAGCCGTTCTCGATGAATCAGCATCCCTGCCTGCCCTGGTAAGGCGAGCGGCGTCTCAACTGGCCAGCGCGACGACAGCGGCAGAGGTACTCGACGCCCGCGTGAGCGCGTCTGCCGCCTACGACGTAGCCAAGACTGCGGGCAGGCTCGCCAAAGCCAAGCAAGCGCACGACGACGTTATCGCTGCGGTCTACCGCGCTCAGGCTGACGCGCTTGAGATTGAGGCCATGGCCAAGCGTAGGCTGGCTGACGAGTATGACGCGGCGCAGGAGCGGGGCGAGGTGGCGCGGAATGGTGGCGGTAGGAATTTCAGTATTCCAGACGGGAATACTGAAACCACCGTCACCGGCCGGAAAATGTTCCAGACGAGAACATTTATACCGTCGAGGAGCGGCGGCGCGGCCTTCTCAACGAAGAACGATATTCCAGACGAGAATATCATCACCGTCTCCGACATCGGCCTCACGTCCAAAGAGGTCCACGAAGCGCGGCAGATATTCCAGACGGGAATGTCTTACCCACCGCCTAGCTGACGAGTACCACGCGGCCGAGAACAGAATCGTGCTCGGTCGCCATCTCCACTCGACTCTCGATTTATGGAGGCCCCCGTCAGAGGGGAGGATAGGACGAGGGCCTAACCGCTCACGAAGAGAGGAATCTGCCTGAACGGCTCGTCTGAGGGTAACCGAGACAGCGCTTTACACTTGTAAAGGAATCCTGCTGGCGACGTCACCAGAAGTTCTGAAGCCCCCGGCGGGACGCCCGTGACCCGCCGAGAGCCTGTCATCCAGTGTCATGGAGAACCCTGGAAGACTGATTCCAAGGTATGGTCTCAAGGCTCACACTAATGGCCGGGTATCAGCGTAGTAGCAGAATTGGCTTGCCTTAGGGTTTGGCCAGCGCCAACACCCGCTACGTAAGCGGTCCCCGCCGGTGCTAAGCACACCAACGAGGGCCCGACCGCCACGCAGCGCGAACTGCAATGGGAGTTCCAACCATCCTACCCGCGTCAAGGCTCATCGGCGCCAATTGCGTAGATGCCGAACGCAAGAAAAGATCAATTATCGTTCGTTCGCTCGAACGTGTTGATGGCGTCTGGTGGCACCTAGAACCTCCGGCCCGAATTTCTTGAACGGAGGGTCATTTCCTACATGCGGTGCTTAGAGGAAGTATCGACAGTAACCCCTCCTCGGTTCATCTGCCGGGCTGTCGGCGGCTACGCTCCAAAACTGAGGTCGGGCCCACTCGATCCTGTGCCGCCCGGCGGGATATGCTATGCGGATGTCATCTATCGTGGAACACTACGGGCTTCCCAGCCTGCTTGACTCGATCCTGCGGGCCCTGCGCGAGCAAGGTAAGAATACCGACGAACTCGCCGTTGACGATCTCGCCGCAGTCGATGAGTTCCACATTCGGGGACGGGAGGCGACAGTCGAATTGGCGGACATGGCGGGCATCCAAGAGAGCTGGAAGGTGCTCGATATTGGATCCGGTTTGGGCGGTTCTGCTCGCTTTCTGGCCAGCCGCTTTGGATGTCGCGTCGTAGGCGTCGACCTGACTCCTGAATACTGTGACATAGCCCGAGAGCTTTCGAGCCTTGTGCGCCTAGGCGGGCTGAACGAGTTTCATTGCGAGTCTGCGACCGCAATGCCTTTCGAGGACCGCACCTTCGATCTCGCCTGGACTCAACACGTGCAGATGAACATCGCGGACAAACCGGAGTTATACCGGGAAACCGCGCGGGTTCTCCGGCCCGGCGGACGTTTCGTTTTCCATGACATCCTTGCAGGCGCCGCGGGACCGCCACACTTTCCCGTGCCCTGGGCGAATGAGCCCGGGATGAGTTTCCTCATCTCGCCCGATGCACTAAAGGCTCTGTTGGAGAAGAGCGGCTTCCGCATCATTACCTGGCGTGATACCACGGACATCTCTCGCGAGTGGTTCCTCCAGACAATGCGGCGCATTCAGGAGGTCGGTGCTCCACCGCTGGGCTTGCACCTGCTCTTGGGAGAAACAGCTCTAGACAAGATGACCAACGTTGTCCGCAACTTAAGCGAAAACCGCATCGTCGTGTCGCAGGCTGTGCTGGAAAGGACATCCTGAAGATCATTCGCGCCAGAGCAATCAACCCGATGCAGGGCGTCCAGAGGGTCACGGAAGCCCGTCGTGGAGAGTCATTTCCTCGATTAGGGGTGGTCTCAAGCGGTCGACGCAACACTTGCGAGAAGCCAGAAGACAAGACGTAACCGGTTGAGATGAAAGAGAAAACAGCGCCAACGCCTGACTCCTAGGTGCACGCCATTGAGTTACAAGGAGTTACGCGGTTGCACCCTGGACCCTGGGACCACCTGCCTGCTCTGAGGCTGACGCGTTCTAGCTGAACGGCTTAGTACGGGTGTTGCGTTGACCGGTTGAGCCGGCAGGACTTGTAGGAAGTTACTCGAGATCGGTAGCCATTCCGCTGGTCGAATCAGGGGCAAGCTAATCGCTCACACTGGGAGTTCCGGGCGTCAGCATCGGATGTCGCAGCTTCCAGATCTCAACGGGTGGGTTGTCGACGAGCGTATAGGCGATGAATCGACCGTCCGGGGACCACATTGGTTGGCCTGCCTCTGTCTTGTAGTCCTCTTCGCCGGTCCAGATCACGTTATGGGTTCCGGTCGACCGGTCAAGAATCCAAATCTCATGTCTCCGCAACGCTGGATTCAAAGCTCCCCAAACGAGCATCGAGCCGTCGGGCGACCAGTGTGGGCTCATTGTTCTCACACCCGCATCCTGCTCTGGCGGCTCAGCGTAACAAGCAAGCGTCTCGACCTCTTCGGACTCGACGCGCACGATCTTCACGCACGGCCGATCCGCAATGGCCAGTTCTGATCCGTTAGGCGACCAATTCGGGTTCTCCACTTTCGCCCCTTCATAAAGCATTCGAACCGAACCCGTAGCGAGGTCGACGACGCCTACCGAGCCTTGCTCTCCTAAGATAGCCCCCCCTCGGAACGCAACGCTACCGGAATCATCCGACAGCCGTGCACTCGAGATACGCGAATCGTATGAAAAAAGCTCGGTGCGCTCTTCGTTCACTAGATCGAATAGATAGACGGTCGACTGACGGTCGGATCTGTCGACTGTGAGCGCTTTCGTGAGATCTTTGCTGTACCACCTCCGGTCTCCTACACGCGGCAGCTGGACAATACCCTCGCGACCAGTTTCCATGTCGTACCGGCGGAGCAATTCGAGACCAGATAACTGCCAGTTGAGGGTACGGTCGAACGCAAAGAGCGTCGGTTCGGTTGGCGACCAGATCTCGGCGTGGGTGCCTCTCGGCAAGTCCGTGACGACGTCGTCGACAGGCTGCCCCGTTCGCGGCTCCACTTCCATCACGCGCGCGCTGTTCCATGAATCCTGGTGTGCCCAAACGTACTCTCCGTTCTCAGTGACGACAGGCTGGATTGCGAATCTCACGGTGGCCAATGGGGCAACCAGAGAAGGCTCGCCGATCAGCGAGCCAGTGTCGCGGTCAATCGACGCCGACCAAAGCTCCACTTTGGAATTGTTTCGGAATTGACGCATGAAAAAGACGCTCGTGCCGTCCGGGCTCCAAACGGGGAGCGTCGCCCGCTCGTCGAAGGCACGGATGCGGGCTGGCTCTCCGCCACCGTCGGTCCGCAGGATATCGACGCCGGGGCCACTCGGTGAAGCAAGAAAACGACCATCCGGCGATAGGTCGGCAGCCCTCGTTACCCGAGCACCGATGTCCAGTGGCTCTAGGTCCAGCGTCTCAAGCGACAAAGCCTCCACCCGGTCGCCAGCCCACCTCACCAGGAGCAGTCGATTGCCGACACCATCCCATGCGACCGGGACACGATACTCTGGGATGACGGTGGGGGCGGGCGAGCTTATTAGCAACAGCCGGCTCTCGCCGGAGGCTACGTCAATCACCTCCAGCAGGTGATCACCCTCGCGCGCTCTCACCACAGCGATCTCGCTTCCGTCCGGCGACCAGACCATAGTCCTGAGGACCGGATCGTCGACTAGAAGTCTGCTCTCGCCGGTGCTCAGGTCCTCTATAAACAGGCGGCCGTCGTCGCCGTCGCGGCGGGCGAGCTGCTGACCGTCAGGAGAAATCGCACCCCATACGTGAGCCAGTCCCGACGGAAGCGCGCCGACGAGTTCCTGGGCGTGTAGGGGGTCTGCTTGGTCGGCAGGTCCGAATGCAACGGTCGCACCCCATATCAAAGCAGCGGGCAATCCGATGAGGCCCACCAAGGAGAGTGCCCGTCTAGCGCGGCTGACGACTTCTGCCTGATCCGGTGCGTCACTGTTGCCTGTGTCGGGCTCGACGCGCTCTACGTCAGCGATGAAACGGTAGCCCCTCTTGGGCAGGGTCTCAATAAAGCGGGCTCGTCTGGGCGAATCGCGGAGAGCACGCCGAAGGTCGAGGATCACATTGTTCAAGCTCCGGTCGAAGTCGACGTAGGTTTGCTCCGGCCATAGCCTGGCACGCATCTCCTCGCGGGTTACCAGTTCTCCAGGATTCTCCAGCAGGAGCGCGAGGATCCTTACAGATTGCTCGGCCAGCTTGATGCGCTTGCGGCGCCTATACAACTCGCCCGTGCGAAGGTCGGCCTCGAAATCTCCGAAACGGACCTTCGACGAAAACCCGTTGTCTCCACCCTTAGTCAATCGCCGCCCTCGATGGCTGGATTATAGCGTCGGCTCTCAGCCACAACCATTCAGTAGCGGTTCGTAGAGATCCGAAAAACTTGCTCGACACCCGGATTGACACCCACTAAACCTCTTAAAATGAGCAGCTTGCAGACTGATATAAATCTGATATAAATCTGACACCGTGCTGTGTTGTGCGCATTTCGGCTCGGTGGCAAACTTACGACCACAAACGTTGGACCGGGTACGGCACGATAACCGACGGAACCGGGTCAGAGAAGCATCTAAGGAGAAAAAACACATGAAGCTTTCAAAATGGACAGGGTTCCTTGTCGTAGCTGTAGTCTGCGCCATGGCTGCGATCGTTGCTAACCCCGTCAGTGCCGCCAAGCCCGATGGCGGGGGGAAAGGAAATAAACCCAAGAATTTAGATCACCCAGTCCTCCCGATCGTCGCACTGTTCGAGCCAAACGACGATGTCTTGGGCCGTCCGTGGCGGATCACGATCACTGATCCAACTGATGAACTTGATCCGCCGACGCCCGAAGCGATACCGCTCACCGATGCCGAACTCAGCGAGCAAGGCGGGTGGTCGCATCTGGCCCAGACAGGCAACTACACACTTCAACTCGGCGGCGGCAGGAATAGCAAGAAGACCGAAGCGAGCTTGCGCGAGGTGACCTTCGACTTCAGATTCTTGCTTGACGACGGTTCGGTGCCAGCCGACAACCCAATCCGGAAGTCTCACCTGTTCATGCCTATGGGCCGCAAGTACTGCCGCCAACCCAACGGCGACGGCACGTGTCCGGCGGATCAGTGGTTTGGCAGCAACTCTGATGGCTCCCAACCGGGATATCGGGACATGGCGACGGGGGAAACAGTCCCCGTCAGCGTGTCGTTGTGGCCTAGCTGGGACCCCGTCAACTATCGGATGGCCTGCACTGAGTCGAGCAGCGGCAGCTTCGGCACGGAAGCCTCCGACCATACGGCGTTTGCTGAAGCTACGTGCTTAGGACAGGTGCTCGTAGGAGGCATAGCAGGCATGCAGCACCCAGACGCCTACCCGGGCTGTGTACAGTGGCTCGTCGAGGGAGCCTACCGCAACAACCCGACGGAACCCCCGACGGTACCCCCGACGGTACCGGAACCCCCGACGGACGCGATGCGCTGCGGCCTATGGCTCAACGGCAACAAGGTGGGTGTCTTCGACATGGGCTTTCGTCTTCACTTGTGCCGCGAAGACGACGACGGAAACCCATATGCCGAGTGTGAGGATCCGTTCGACTTCTGATCTCCTACCGCCGGTCGAGGTCCTTAATTCGGTCGGCGATTGTTGCGAAGTATTCCACAACATTCCCAAACTCTTGACGAGCTTCGACTCAGCTTGAGTTGAGGGGAGGGAGTTTGATCTAAGCCAGCAGGCTTGGCCCTAACTCGGGCTGTCAGCACCTAAGGAGGAAAGAGACGGATTTGAGAAGTAGACAAGTCTAGGTAGCTACGGCCTCGTGCCAGCAGGGACGCAGGTGGGGACGGCTACGTATACGGTCGATCGCAGGTCCATTCCGGCAGGCCCGGTGATTCCGGTCGGAATTCCGTAGGAACCGTAGCTCAACGTTGGTCAAGGTTACAAACGAAATGAACCGCGCAGCGGCTTGACTGGTCTGTTACTATCTGCCCGTGACGCCATGCGGGTGAAGTTAACAGTCCTCGCCATAACAGCGTTATTGACAGTAGCCGGTTCGCTCAGTGCACAGACGTTGGGCGAGATTTCCGGCTACGTTCGTGATGTGTCTGGCGGTCTCCTGTCGGGCGCGGAAATCACTGCGATCAATCAGGCGACTAACCAGACGCGTACCACCCGCACGAATGAGACGGGCGGCTACGTCATCCCGTTGCTGCTACCGGGGCAATATACAGTAACTGCCTCCCTCCCGGGCTTTCAGAGCAAATCGACGACTGCTGTCGAGGTAGGGCTTGGATCGTACGCGCGCGTTGCGTTCGAATTGCAGGTGGGCTCGATCGAAGAGACGGTAGAAGTCGTCGGTGACCAGCCACTAGTGCAACGCGACAACGCTACGATCTCAACGGTCATCAGCCAGCAACAGTTGGTCGATTTCCCAACACGTTATCGCAATTACCTATCGCTCTTGAAGTTGTCATCAAACGTGGCGACAGACATGGGCGTTGCTGGACTCAAGGTACAACGCCAGGGAGGTGAGCGCTCTGAGCAGGCGATCGCCGTCGCTGGTCAACGGCAGGAGTCTAATCGCTTCACGCTCGATGGCATCGAGAACACAGGCCTCAATTTCAATACCTTCCTCGTGCGACCGTCCATTGACGCCATCCAACAGGTGAAGATTATGACCGGAATCTACTCAGCCCAGTACGGTCGCTCCCTGTCACAGATCATCGTGGGCACCAAGTCTGGAACGAATCAGTTTCACGGGACGCTCTTTGGTTTCCACACGAATGATCACCTCAATGCAGAGCCGTGGCGCTTCGAAGGTGAGCAGAGCCCGTTCGCCACGAATCAGTTTGGCTTCACCTTTGGCGGCCCCTTGGTTAAGAACAGGCTGTTCTTTTTCAGCAATGCAGAGTTAGTACGCGAACAAGTGACCTCGCAGACGAATGCGCGAGTGCCTGGCAATGACATTCGCACGGGCGATTTTAGCGGGCAGCCGTGGGGCGTTTTCGATCCACTCACCCGAGTCTTCGACGAGGATGGGAAGGCCGTATCGGCTGAGCCGTTCCCGAACCAGATCATTCCGCAGAGTCGACAACATCCAATCGCCCATGCCTTGCTTGAGTTTTACCCTCAAGCGACGACAACCAACCCAGGCTTCAACTACCTCAGGGAGGCGTTTCACGTCCGCGATTCGGAGCAGTACTTGCAGAGATTCGATTTTCAGGAGAGCCCCGGCTCCAGTTGGTTCGGTCGATTCAGTCACGGGAATGAAAGGTCGGCAGATCCGACGAGACCGTTCCCGACTCAAACCAGCCGAAGCGAGACGCGCGCCTACCAATGGATGGCGTCAAACACGCGAAGCCTCAGTCCGCATGCACTGAATGAGCTACGCGTCGGATACAACCGGTTTGACAACGACGTAGTCAATCACTTTGCCTTCCAGCGCGACGTGGTTTCGGAGCTCGGTATTCGTGGATTGACCGCAGCCGACCCTTCCGCTTGGGGTGTGCCGAGGATCAGGCCTGGATCACGGTTGGACTCGCTTCGGCCGATCCTTCAGCGGCGGCCCCTGGTCCGGCCGCGATCGGACACTGCAGGTGATCAACAACACGTCGATTGTTACCGGAGCACACTCGATCAAAATGGGCGGTGAGTTCCGGCGTGACCATTACAACCAACTGGGTGCTCACCTTGCGACTGGCAACTTCTCGTTCTACGGTGATGCCACGGCTGATCCGTCGTCACTCGCCTCGACGGGTGAATCATTCGCGGACTTCTTAATAGGTGCGACAGGTAGGGCGTCTCGAATTTCGGCGTTCTACGACGCCAAGCTACGAGCAAACTCGGTTGCGTTCTATCTGCAGGATACGTGGCGCTTGACTCCCAGGCTGACGATTGACCTCGGGATCCGCTACGAATACACTCCGCCCTACCACGACAACGATAGGGGCATTATTAACGCGCAGGTATTCGATATGGGTGCCGGGCCGGACGGGCTGCTGGCTGATACGCAGACGCCCATTCTCACGAGGCCCGGCAGCGGTGATTTCTACGAAGGTTTAGAATTCCGTTACGACGATGCGATTCCCACGCAGGTGGGCGACCAGTTTATGGGCCGACGCCTCGTCGCTGACGATAGGAACGACTGGGCTCCGCGCTTGGGGATTGCCTTCAGCCCGTCTAACCGCTGGACGATTCGAAGTGGCGCAGGGATGTTTTACTCACAAGATATCGGCAACGCCAGGTTCGAGATGTCCCGCAATCTGAGCGGGAGAGACAGATTCGACGCAGACCCGCAACGGCCTGATTCTGATTTGAGCGATCCATGGGCGAGTTCTGTCGCTAGCGCGTCGTGCACAGGGTGGGACGGCGTCTGTCTGCAGAGCCCATTCCTGTTCAACAACATCTTCGGTCGGCGCACTCCGTATGTCTTTCAGTGGATGTTCGACGTCCAGCGACAGTTGACCGACTCGATCCTGGTTCAGGTTGGCTATCACGGCAACGGTGGCCACAAGTTAGAGCGGATGCGGCCCTTCAACCAAGCCGTTAACCGTAGCGGTCCGGACGATGGGAGTTCTCTGACGTCGCGGCGGCCGTGGCCGGAGTATGGCACCGTGCAAGAAGTCGACAGCGTCGGCAACTCAAACTACCATGCGCTGAACCTGAAACTTGAGAGCCGGCTGTCCCACGGCGCGACTTTCTTGGTTCGCTACACCTGGTCGAAGGCGATCGACGACACGAGCGCGATTCGCAACCCTCTTGGGGACCGCCTCTACCCGGCCAACAACTACAACCTCCAGGCTGAGCGCGGGCTCTCACAGTTTCATGCAGGCTCGCGTTTCGCGGCGTCATTCATATACGAGCTTCCGTTCGGGCCGGGTCGGGCTATTGCTGCAGGTAACGGCGTCCTAGGTAAGGCCCTTGAGGGTTGGCAGCTGAGCTCGATTCTGTCGGTGTCCGAAGGCTCTCCCAATCATGTCACTGGGATCGGTTTTCGCAACAACACGGGCGTACTTAACTATCCCGATGCGACCGGAATCAGCCCAATTATCGATGCCCCAACGCCGGAGCGTTATTGGAACGTCGAGGCGTTTGACACGACGAATCCTGAGCTGAGTTATCGCCACGGCACCGTTGGACGTTCTCACCTCACCAATCCTGGTCTAGTGAATTGGGACTTCTCGTTGTTAAAAAATGTGGCCATCAGCGAGACGCAGAGACTGCAGCTAAGGTTCGAGGCCTACAACCTTGCCAACCATCCGAATTGGACTTCGCTTGCCAGAGATGCGCGCCGCAGCACGTTCGGTCAAGTCGGTGCCGCCCGAGCGATGAGATCGATTCAACTCGGCGTGAAGTATATGTTCTGACGAGCGCGTTGAATCAGAACTCGTCCAGTTAAAAATCGAAGCGGCGTTTGTTGTCGCCACCACCAAGCTCTTCGACACCCCGGCGGTAACCGGCGGCGGAGCAAGCCATCATAGGACGGAATTGTAGCTCTATACGATCGCTGAAAGGGCCTCTAGTCGGTACTCCGAGTAACTTCCTATATTGGGGGTGATCTCAACAGGTCGAACGCAACACTTCACCGAGGAAGGAGAAGTGATGCAGAAGAAGAAGCAGAAGCAGAAGCGGAAGCGGCGAGCGTACACGGCAGCAGATCTGGCTGAGTTGTGGGATCGCTGGAAACGAGGGGAGTCATCGAAGACGAATCGCCCGGGTGATGGGCAGAGGAGCGTCGGTATACACGGTGCTGTTGCGCTGTGGCGGTATCCGCCCACGAGTACGCTGCCGCTCGCCTCAGGCGTTGACGGCAAGGCGGAGCGGGAGGAGGCTCCCGAGGCCTTGTCTGTGGGCAGTCGCTGCGACAGATCGCCCGCAGGCTGAGTCGTGCGCCATCGACCCTGAGCCGCGAGGTCCGCCGCAACGGAGGTTCGAACCGCTATCGGGCGGCAGAGGCGGACAAGCAGGCCTGGAAGAGAGCACAACGTCCCAAGTCGTGTCGGCTGCTACGCTATCCCCACCTCCGCCAGTTGGTTGAAGAGAAGCTGCGCGAGGACTGGGCTCCGCAACAGATTGCCGGCTGGCTGAAACGGACGTATCCGGGCAGCGAGTCACTTTACGTGTCACACGAAACGATCTATCGCAGTCTTTTCATCCAGGCCCGCGGGGCTTTGAAGAAAGAACTGACCCTGTGTCTGCGTTCCAAGCGCACCATTCGGCGTTCTCCGCAGGCCAGCCGCAAGGGCCGTGGCGGCGGACAGATCCGCGATCTGATCTCGATTAGTGAACGCCCGGCCTCGGTCGAAGACCGGGCCGTACCCGGTCACTGGGAAGGGGATCTTCTAGCCGGATCGAACAACACCTACATCGCCACGCTGGTCGAACGTCACACCCGCTACGTGATGTTGGTGAAGGTCTCCGGCAAGGACACCGCAACCGTCGTCTCGGCGCTGATCGCGCACGCCCGGCAATTGCCGGGCGAACTCTACAAGTCGCTGACTTGGGACCGCGGGCTGGAGATGGCCGACCACAAGCGATTCACGCTGGCCACGGACATCGACGTATACTTCTTCCGCAGAGCCCCTGGCAACGCGGATCGAACGAGAACACGAACGGTCTGTTGAGACAGTACTTCCCCAAGGGAACCGACTTGTCAGTACACTCGCAGGAGCATCTGGACAAGATTGCACGGAGGCTGAACGGACGGCCTCGAAAGACGCTGGAGTTTGAAACTCCAGCAGAACGTTTTGACGCTTGTGTTGCATTGACCGGTTGAGCCGGCAGGAAATGTAGGAAATGACCCAATTGGGGCCCCTTCAGGGCGTCAAAACGGCCTGTTTCAGGCTTTATTTCCTCCATGAGGGGTGGGTGGTGAACCGGACCTACGTGGCGCGGTCTCCGGAACTCAAGCTGTTGGCGGACAGAATGAAGTATCGCGAGGAGCAGCGGCAGGCTGCTCATGCTTCGAAGGTTCAGTTAGAAAAGACGCAGGCCAGATTAGAAGGGGGCGTGGGGACACAAGGACTGATGATTCGCTCGGTGAGGCTGTCAGACTCGTACCGCCCGGGTGTGCCAGCCGTGACGACGACCGATCCGAAGCCTGCCACGGTGGACTCGGTTGTCGATGAGCTAGCCAGCATCGTCGTGCTATGCAATAAGGCAGATGCGAACGCACAGCGGGCGAATGTCGATCTGCAAAACGCGCTGCAGCAACAGCAGCGGACGCTCCAGACGATGTCGAACGTATCGAAGATGTTACACGACACGGCGATGGCGATCATCCGCAAGATTGGCTAGGCCAGCAAGTCGCGAATGATTTCGCCGCCGGTCTGACTGAGTTGCTTGTCGCGACCTTGTGCAAAGTATGTCAGCCTGCTGTCGTCGAGACCCAGCAGGTGTAACAGTGTGACGTGAAAATTCTTGATAGGGTGAGCGGTTTCGATCGCCTCGCGCCCTGTGTCGTCGGTGGCTCCGATGACTTCTCCCGCACGGACTCCGCCACCGGCCATCCAGCAGGCCATAGCTGTCGCGTTGTGGTCCCGTCCCCAGGCTTTGTCGCCGCCGCGGACGCCGTTGTCGGGAGAGCGGCCAAATTCCCCAGCCCAAACAACCAGGGTGTCTTCGAGGAGGCCAGTGCGTTTGAGGTCCTTGAGCAGACCGCCGATGGGTTTGTCGATGGCGCGGATGCGTGCGCCGTGGGCTTTCTCAATGTAGTCGTGTGAGTCCCAGCCACCGACGATGACCTGCACGAATCGGACATCACGTTCGATGAGGCGGCGGGCAAGCAGGCAGCGGCGTCCGATGGCGTCGGCGTCTTCGTTGTCGCCGCCAATTCCGTAAAGAGCTTTCGTTGACTCGGGTTCCGAGTCGATGTCGATGGCGTCGGGCATTTCAGCCTGCATGCGGAAGGCGAGTTCGTAGCTCTCGATGCGGGCCGCGAGTTCGTCGTGTTCGGGGTGCCGCTGCTGATGTGCGGCATTGAGCTTGCCGAGGAAGTCGAGGTTGGCGCGCTGTTGAGCCAGGTCGACGTACTCGGGTGGATTCATGTCGAGTACCGGTGCACCTTCAGAGCGCAGCGGCGTCCCCTGGTAATACGCGGGCAGAAATCCGTTGGACCAATTGGCGGCGCCTCCTTGCGGGTAGGCGAGATCGGGCAGCACGACAAAGGACGGCAGGTTCTGATTCTCGGTGCCTAGACCGTAGCTGACCCAGGACCCGATGGCCGGATCGCCGCCGAAGCGATTGCCCGTATTCAAGTGATAGAGCGCGGTGGGGTGGTTGACGCTTTGAGCCTGGAGACCGCGATAGAAGCAAACGTCATCGACGCACTCGGAAAAGCTTTCGAACAGCGAGTTGATCTCGATGCCTGATTGCCCAGCGGGACGGAATTCGAACGGACTCTGGACGAAGTAGCGCTTGCCCGTATTCATCGAGGCTTCGAACTTCGTGCGCTCCTTGGCGAACTCCGTCATATGTAGGTTGGCGAGCAGCGGCTTGGGATCGATCGTGTCGATATGGCTAGGGCCGCCCTCCATCAGGAGAAAGATACAGCGCTTGGCCTTGGCCGTGTGGTGGCCAGGTTTTGGCGAGAGGACTCCGGCGCGAGCCTGCTCACTAGCGGAGATTGCGGAGAGGGCAGCCGTCCCCAGGCCCATGCCCAATCCGTAGAGCAGATCTCGACGCGATGGCGAGGCGGTCAGCATGCGATGGCGGGAGCGGCTCATGGTTGTGCTCAGTAGACGTAGACGAACTCGTTGGAGTTGAGAAGCATTAGCGTCAAGTCGGCGAGGGCGCGCGTCGTCGGAGAAGCTTCGCTGGGGTGCAGGTTGTGTTCGTAATCGACGGTCTCTTCAACCTGTCGGAAGGCGTAGCGCTCACCGGTAAATTCGCTGGTGATCTCATGCACAGCCGCTGGCTCGGAAGAGCGTGGAGCCGCCGGATTGTGTTCATGCTCGGTACGCATTCTCGCAATGTGAGCAGCTGCGTCCCGATGCTCCTCCGCGGTTGGAGCGCGACTGAACGCGAGCCGGAACGCCAACTTGATTTGGGCGTCGAGGGAGTCGGTTGCTTTCTCGACTCGCGCTGCCATCGCCAGTGCCATCTCGTTTGAAAACTCGGAGTTGAGGAGTGAGAAAGCCTGTGTAGGAACCGTAGAAGATTCACGCCGTTCACAGCTCAAGTCAACGGGGGCACCATTGAACGACTCGATCAGGGGATCGATCAGACTGCGCTGTTGGAAGCTATAGATGGAGCGGCGGTTGCGTTCCGCCTTGGTCGGTGACGCGTGATAGGCCGGACGCAACGTTCCCTGCGCGTGCCGCGGCTGACGGGCTACGTCGGAGTTGATCTGCGGATAAGTGCCCGGGCCGCCTCGGAGCGGGCTCAGTTCGCCAGAAACGGCCAGGATGCTGTCGCGCAGTTCTTCCGCCTCCAGGCGACGTGGGCTAAACCGTGCCAGGTAGACATTCCCCGGATCCTTCTCAATGATCTTGGCGTCAGGGTGCTCGGTGGAGCGCTGGTAGGTATCTGAGAGAACAATGACACGATGAACCGCCTTCATGCTCCAGCCCTGATCGACGAAGAAAGCTGCCAACCAATCGAGCAGTTGGGGATGAGTTGGCTTCTTGCCCATCTTGCCTAGGTTGTTCGTGTTATCGGCGAGTGCTCGGCCGAAATGATATTGCCAGATGCGATTGACCATCACGCGGGCCGTCAACGGATTGTCTGGATGAGAGATCCAACTGGCGAGAGCCGCTCGGCGGCCATGTGTGGTGCCGGGGATTGCTGGTGTGGCGTAGCCGGAGTAGTGCTCGATGGCAGAAAGCACTCCGGGTTCGACGGGTTCGCCTGGAGCCTGGACGTCGCCGCCTACTAGTACGTGCGTTCTGGCGTCGCTGTACTCTCCGGTCTTGAGGAAACTGCCAGATCCACTGGGGCCGACATCGTTCCACTCTTCTTCGAGGCCACTAGTTACCGAAAAGGCCAGCGGATCGTACCGCTGGATCGACTCTTGGTGCATGGTCCGGTGCTTCCGGAGAAGCCTCAGCGTCTCTGCCTCGTCTCCGTGCAGAAAGCGTTGCAACGTGCCGGTACTAGCGGTTTCTGCGTATTCGCTGCCTCGCTCGCTCGCGGCGCGCTCTCTAGCGGACTCGTGGAGCGCATCGATTCGGTCGTTTAGCCGAGCGATCAGGCTCTCGAAGCGGTGCTTGCCCGATTCGAAACCAGCCACGGCTTCGTAGGGGGCGAAATTTAGGGGACGCCGTGCGAACGCCGTACTCGCGAATACCGCCTGCATCGAGTAGTAGTCTTTGGTGGGAATGGGGTCGAATTTGTGGTCGTGGCAGCGCGCGCATCCGACGGTGAGACCTAAGAATGCCGTGCCGACACTGTGGGTGACGTCATCGAGAAACAGCTGCCGCGTAACTGCTGCGACCGACATGCCGGTGTGCTCCCAAGGTCCAGCGCGCAGGAACCCAGTCGCTACGATGGCGTCCGGGTCGGTCGGCCAGAATTCGTCTCCAGCGATCTGCTCAAGGATGAACCGGTCGTACGGCTTGTCTTGATTGAACGAGCGAATCACGTAATCGCGGTAGCGCCAGGCATTGGGGCGCTCGAAGTCGTTGGAGTAGCCAGCGGTGTCGGCATAGCGTGCCACGTCGAGCCAGTGACGGCCCCAGCGTTCGCCATACGACGGCGAGGCTAATAGACGCTCGACGACTCGCTTGTAAGCTGTGTCGGATTCGTCAGCGAGAAATTCGTCGACTTCCGAGGGTGTGGGCGGCAGTCCAGTCAGGTCGTAGGTGATACGACGAATGAGGTCCGTCCTGTCGGCCAGCGGACCCGGTGCTAGCCCCTGTTCGGACAGCTGACTCAGCGCGAAGCTATCGATCGGAGTCTTGACCCGAGCTGGATCAACACCTTCGGTCGGCGGGGTGACTGGGCGGACCGGCCGAAAGGCCCATACGTCCTCGTCCGCGTATTCCCAGCTCTGTTGTTGTTCGCCTGTGGCGTAGGGTGCCCCCGCGGCAATCCATTCGCGCATGGCGGCTATTGATTCTGGCGCAAGCTTCTTGTCGTCACCGCCAGGCGGCATCTTCAGGTCCCCAGAGTGCTCAAGAGAGCGGACCAGGAGGCTAGCCTCGGGTTCGCCGGGCACGAACGCGGGGCCGCGGTTGCCACCTTGCAAAGCTGACGATCGTGAGGTGAGGTCCAACCTAGCGAATGTGTTGGCTTCACCGTGACAGCCGAGGCACTGCTGTTTCAGCAGCGGCTGAACTGTTTCCACAAAAAGACGCTCGGCTTCGGTCTGCGCTTGCAGCACCAGCGAGCACAAGGAGAGCAAGACCAGGTATCGCACTAAGTAGTCCAAAGTAATTGTATAACGTACGGTGGGTTGGCCACGGGGCGGGGTGTAGGCTACGCTGATGCACGTCATGAACAGACGACTCTTCGCTAAAAGCCTGATTGCCGTGCCTGCCATTTCCGTGGCTGCTGCCCAGGAGGTGGAACGCCGCTCGAACGGCTTGCCTCCCCTGAAGATTGAGGATGTCAAGGTGATCCAAACCAGTGGCGGTGCCAACTATCGCTGGGTATTCGTCAAGATCATCACCAATGAGCCGGGTCTGTACGGCGTTGGGTCCGCGAACAATCACTACCAGACCAATGCCGTCGTCTCTGCACTAGAAGACCATTTGAAGCCGTGGTTGATCGGCAAGGATCCCGACCGGATTGAGGATCTATGGCAGAGTGCACACGTGAAGACCTACTGGCGCAATGGCCCGGTGAATAACAACGTCCTGAGCGGCATGGACATGGCGTTGTGGGACATCAAGGGCAAGCGGGCGGGCATGCCCGTCTATGAGTTGCTTGGCGGCAAGGCTCGGGACGCGGTGCCCTGCTACGACCACGCTGCAGGCAACGATGTCGAGGAGGCGCTCGATCGCATCCAAGAGAGCGTTGAGAACGGCTACCGGCACATTCGAGTGCAGTTTGGGCGGTATGGTGGCGGCGGGTTTATCCCCGCTGGTGAGCGGAGTCGTCCCGAGGGTGGATATGACGGTCCAGCATTTGACGAAGAGACTTACGTTGATCGCGTTCCGAAGATGTTTGAGCAGGTGCGCGCCAGGATCGGTTTTGAACAGAAGTTGCTCCACGACGTGCACTCACATTTGACGGGCATGAACGCGGTTGAGTTCTGTCGACGGATGCAGGATATGCAGATGTTCTTCGTGGAGGATGCGTTGGCGCCCGAGCACGTCGACTGGTACGAGCGTATCCGACAAGTGTGTACAACGCCTCAGGCGGTTGGGGAGTTGTTTACGCATCCGTTTGAGTACATCCCGTTGATTGCGGAGCGGCTAATCGACTTTGCGCGCTGCCGGGTTTCTGGCATCGGCGGAATTACGCCCGCGAAGAAGCTGGCGACGATCTGTGAGGCTTTTGGTTCGAAGACGGCCTTCCAGGAGGGCGGAGAGAATGATCCGGTCAACCAGTTAGCGGCTTATCACGTGGACATTTCGAGTACAGGATTTGGGATTCAGGAAGAGAACGGATTCCCGGATTCTGTTCGCGAGATGATGAGCGGCGTCGCGGAGATTCGACGAGGCTATCTCTATGGCAGTGGGCGTCCTGGGTTGGGCATCGACATTGACGAGGCGATGGCGGCGAAGCATCCGATCAAGCCTTGGGACAATGGTGGGGCTTACCGGCTCGACAGGGCGATGGATGGAAGTATTGTGAAGCCGTAATTATCCGGCGGTGCGTAGTCGATCGCGTGTCACCAATCTCGTCACCGGAGTTCGCTGAACTGAAGGGCGAGCTGGCCCACTAGCTGTGGAGCCTCAAGAGGTTGTTCATGGGAATCAGGAGTCTGGAGAAAGGGGGAAGGTAGTGGAGGCTGGCGTGGGGGCGATGCCAGTTGTAATGGTGGAGCCAGGGTAACAGATGAGCGGCGCGCTGCTGGGATGAGGAGTAGGAGCGAGCGTAAGCCCATTCTCTCAGAGCGGTCTGGATGAAGCGTTCGGCCTTGCCGTTGGTGCGCGGCGTGTAAGGACGGGTAAAGCGGTGGCGGATGCCGAGACGACGGCAAGCATCGCGGAAGAGGCGCGAGCGATAGCAAGAGCCGTTGTCGGTGAGCAAACGACGAATGGGGACGCCGAGGGAGCGGTAGTAACCGACCGCGGCGTCGAGGAAAGCCACCGCGGAGTGGCTGCGTTCATCGGGCAGGATCTGAGAGAAGGCGAGGCGGGAGTTGTCGTCAATAGCGACATGCACGAACTCCCAGCCAGCGCCGCGACTGGCCCGAGAGCGATCTCCGGTAACGCGATGACCGGCGCGGAGGAAGCGGCCGAGCTTCTTGATGTCGAGATGCAGCAGATCGCCGGGGGCGGCATGTTCGTAGCGGCGCAGGGGCCGAGCAGGTTCGAGATCGCGGATACGGTTCAGGCCGGCGCGGCGCAAGATGCGGCTGATGGTAGCGGGCGAGAGGCCGACAGCCTGGGCGATGTGTCGGCCGGTCCAACGCTGGCGGCGCAGAGAAATGACGCGCTCGACCAGCGCCCGAGAGGTCCGTCGCGGGCTGCGGTGCGGTCGCGAGGAACGATCGTGCAAACCGGCGACACCCTCGCTGCGATAGCGCGCCAGCCACTTGTGGATGGTTCTCAGTGAGACGCCACAGGCCGCCGCGGCGTCCCGTGGCGTCTGCTGCTTGGCGAGGACGCGCTCGACGATCCGCACTCGCAAATAAGGCGTCAATCGTGCATTCTTGTGGATGTTCATTCGGTCTCTCCAAGGTTGCTGTTGTGGGATAACTCCAGCTTCCCTGGTCCGGGACCGAATGAACAACCTATTGAGAGGTCACAACTAGCGTGGGGGCCTGTCCGGCCTTCGCCGGGTGTGGCCCTTCGGGGGAGCTAGAGCCGTGGTGGGGTGTAGCGCTAGGACCGAGATGGACCTCCGGCCTGTGTGGGGAGGAAATCGCAACCTCACGAGACTGTGTGAAAACAGAACGAGAAAAAGGTTGCAACGGAACGGGTCGCGGGTTACCAAAGATGCATGGCACGCTTTCAGGATTACGCCCCGGACCAAGCCTGGTTGTTGCCGCCGCGCATCAGTGATGAGTTAGGCGAAGAGCATCTGGCGTGCTTTCTGCATGAAGCGGTCGAGCGGATGGATCTGAGTCGGTTTGAAGCGGCGTATTCCGACGACGGGCGGCCCGCCTATCCGCCGGAGTTGATGCTGAAGGTTTGGCTTTACGCTTACGCGCTGGGCGTGACGTCGACGCGCAAACTTGAGCAACGCATCCGCGAAGACCTCGGCTTCCGTTTTCTCGCGGGAAGTCTGAAGCCCGACCACTGGACCCTCAACGAGTTCCGCCGCCGCCACGGTCGCGCGCTCAACGATGTTTTTACGCAAGTGGTCGAGACCGCGAGAGGCCTTGGTCTGGGACGGCTGGGGCGGGTCGCGATCGACTCGACGCGCATCGAAGCCGAGGCTTCGCCGGACCGCAGCGACACCGTCGAGCAACTACGTCGCGAGCGGGCTCGCATTCGGCAACGAATCAGGCGTTGGCAACAACAATGCGATCGCGATGAAGAGCCCACCGGTGGCACGGCGGCTCCTGCGGATTGGCGACGGCGACTCAAGGAGATACCGCAGCAGTTGAAACAGCTCCGCAAGTCGGGACAGAAGCGCAGTTCGCGCCGTGATCCCGATAGTCGTTATCTGCGTCGGCGCGGCGGCTTCTGTTTGGGATACAGCGGCGAGATCGCGGTCTCCGACGATCACTTCATCGTGGCGCAACGGGTGCACCAGGCGGCGAACGATAACCGGTCGTTGGCGGCCATGACCGCAGCGGTGCGACAGGAGTGCGGGGAGTATCCGACAGCGGTGTTGGCCGACTGCGGTTACCACACGACCGAAGAGATTGCGGCGGTGGAAGGACAAGGCGTCGAGACTTATGTTCCCGACAAGTGCTTGGCGAGAGAGTTGGCGAACGGCAAGCCAGCCGGGCCGATGAGTAAGCGGCAACAGCGCCGCAGTCCGGGGCTACACGAACGACGCAAACGGCTGCGTGGACCAACCGGACGCACCGCGATGTCGCGTCGCAAGGCGTTAGTCGAGTCGGTGTTTGGAGTCTTGAAACAGCAACGCGGCATGCGCCGGTTTCGGCGGCGCGGCCTCGCGGCGGTGAGCGTCGAATGGACTCTCGCCACCACAGCTTACAACCTGACCCGCCTTTATAACCGCCGCCAAGCGGCGACGAGTTAACTCCGGGGCTGTCGCCCCGGTTTCTTGCACCGCTTTTCCCACTGGCCATCCCGCTCTTCCCACTTTTCCCTTGATGCCTTCCCCTCTACCTCACTTCGCGGATGAGTTTTCACACAGACTCTCACGGTTGCGGCTAGCCGCGACCCAACGTTCGCGGCTCCATTCCACTTTTTTCAACTTTCTTCACCCCATGAAATCAATAACTTAGCCTCACCACGCGCCTCAAAAGCCCCGAAAAGCTTGTATGGGGCTAGATTAGGACGCAAGAGGTGAGAGGGGAGCTGGGCGGCCGCCCGACTCCCCTCGGTGCGGCGGTAACTCGACCGAAAACGAGGTCGTAGAAGACCGTTGTCAAGCGTGAGGCCGCCGCACGCCTTGATCGAACCCGAACAGTCGTTTGGGCCTAAGAGCCCGTATCACAAGACAGGGAGCCCGATCATGCTCGATTCTACGCCCGTTTCTGCGGTTTTGCACTGCGCTGGACTGGACGTGTCGATGGAATACGTCGACTTCTTCTTTTCAACAGAACAAGTCAGCCTCAATGGCCGCGTGCCGCGCCAATCTGAAGCACTGCGTTCGCTTGCTGAACAGCTTCGCGACGCTGGCGCGGAGTTGGTCATCCTCGAAGCCACCGGCGGATTCGAGGCGCTTCCCTGGAGCCTTCTTGAGAACGCTGGCTTGTCCGTTGCCGTGGTCAACCCCAGACGCGTTCGCCACTTTGCGCGTTCGCTCGGCCTCCAGGCCAAGACAGATCGCCTCGATGCGATCTTATTGGCACAGTTCGGCGAGCGTTTGCGCCCTGTGCCCACACCACTTCCAGCAGCACACGTACGCCACTTTCAACAACTGCTGCGCCATCTCGTGGAAGTCGTAGATCAACGCGCTCGTTGGCGCACCACTCTGCATCGCGCCCCGGAACCCGCGCGTGCCAGTCTGCAACGGTTGATTGCTTCGATCAGTTCCGAGATTCGTCTGCTGGAGCAACAGCTCGACGAAGCAGCATCCTCTTCGCCGGAGTTGCTCGCACTCACACGCCGCCTACAAACTGCTCCCGGCATCGGTCCGAAAACGGCTTGGCTGTTGGCCGCCGAACTCCCCGAACTCGGGAGTCTCAACGCACGTCAAGCCGCAAGCCTCGCCGGTCTTGCTCCGCGTGCCCGCGACTCCGGCAAGTACCGTGGACGCCGAACCATCGGCGGTGGCCGCCCTCGCGTGCGACGCGCCCTGTTCGTCGCCGCTTGGAACGCGCGGCGCGGCGACCCTGGCGTCGCCGCCTTCTACGATCGTCTCTTGGCCGCTGGCAAACCTCGAAAAGTGATCAACATTGCCGTCGCTCGTAAACTCCTCGTCGCCCTCAACTCCATGATCCAACACCAATCCGACTGGCACCCCGCAAGCAGCTCTTGACACAGTCGCTTGACACGGTTTGCTACACCTAGGATCAGAAGCGCGCTAGATTTTTGTGAGGTTAGCTAGCGTCCCCAGTCGACTGGGAATCAACCTTCGGTGAGTTGGCCTACCAAAATGCCAACAGCGTAACGAGGGAGCAGTTCCTCAGGGCTAGCCCAATACTTTGGTGTTTCCCTGCTTAGTTGGGATTCACAAACCGCCGTCTGGTGGTCCCGCGGTACCGCAGGGCCGCCGGGCGGCGGACTAACAGCAACTCCCCTATGGGACAGTCATGCTTGACGGTCCCGACCACTACCATCACAGGCCGCAGGTCCAGCCCCAAGTGGATAGGCCCTCGCGCTAGCGAGGCCGGAGGTCCATCTCGGTCCCACTGCCACACCCCACCACGACACCAGCTCCCCCGAAGGGCCGCAGGCTGGCACCACGCAAGTGGCCCGCGTAGGCGGGACAGGCCCCCACGCCAGTGGGCGCTAGTGGGAGCGCTGCGCTAAAGTGCTGACTCGGAGTCATCCCGAGCGCATGCCCCCCTCCACCAACCCCGTCGGACACAACGGCGTCACCTTTGACGTCGACATCGCCTGGGGCGAACGCCACCTCGACCCCACCAAGACCCCCGTCAAGAACTGTCACGAGATGGTCGTCGACCGCGACAACCAGATCTACCTGATCGGAGACCACACCGCCAACAACGTGCTGGTCTACGACACCGACGGCAAACTCGTCCGCACCTTTGGCACCGAGTACCCCGGCGGACACGGCATCGACATCGCCACCGAGAACGGCGAACAGTTTCTCTTCCTCGTCGACCCCGGCGACACCGGGCGTACCGCCAACGGCTATCGCGAGTCGGGACGCGTCGTGAAGACCACCCTCTACGGCGAAGTCATCTTCACCATCGGCCACCCGCTCACCATCGGCGTCTACGAACCCGGACAAGAATACCGACCCACCGAAGTCGCCATCGCCCCCAACGGAGACATCTACGTCGCCGACGGCTACGGCTCGAACAACATCCTCCACTACGACCAACACGGCCGCTTCATCCGCATGTTTGGAGGCCCCACCGACCCCAACCCCGCCGCACGACTACTCAACGCCCACGGCGTCTGCCTCGACACGCGCAACCCAGCCGAGCCCGTCCTCGTTTGTACCTCGCGAACCGACAACCAGTTCAAAACTTTTTCACTCGACGGCCAACTCACTCCGCTCTCGCAGCAACCCGGCGTCACCGAAGCGTTCCACATCTACCACGGACACGGCGTTTGCATCGATCAGGACGGCGACCTCTACCTAGCGCAGTGGAATGCGCACCAGACATACCCGCTCAAGCTGACGCGCAGGTAAATCTCACGCCGACGAAGAGAAATAGCCGTTGACATCGACTGGTCTGCCCTTGGTGTGATCAATATATAGGGCTGAGATGAGTAACCCAGAACATGCCTCTGGCCGAGATCCGATTCTTGGCTGCGTCGCCGACGACGTCACCGGTGCAACGGATCTAGCCATCAATCTGGTGCAGGGCGGACTGTCGGTCATCCAGATCATGGGAGTCCCCACGAGTGAGGAACTCGATCAGATCGACGCGGACGCCATCGTCGTAGCACTGAAGTCACGCTCCATCCCAGCAGCCGAGGCTATCTCACAATCCCTCGCCAGCCTCGAGGCGCTGCGCCGCATCGGAATCGATCGATTCTTCTTCAAGTACTGCTCCACCTTCGACTCCACCGAACAAGGAAATATAGGCCCGGTCGCCGAAGCGATGATGGACGCGCTGGGGGTCGAGCAAACGATCTTCTGCCCCGCGCTCCCACGAAACGGACGCACCGTCTACCAGGGACATCTCTTCGTGAACGGACGCTTGCTCAGCGAGTCGGGAATGGAAAACCACCCACTCAATCCGATGACCGATCCCGACCTGGTGCGTTTTCTCGGCAAGCAAACCAGTCAGAACGTCGGCTTGCTGTCCTACGATTCGCTCGGTGCCGGTGGCGACAACATAGTCAAAGCACTCCGCCGCTTGGGGGAATCTGGGCTCCGCTTCGTAGTCACTGACTCGTGCGACGACAAACATTTGGCTACGCTCGCTCAAGCGGTTGCCGACATGAGGCTTGTCACAGGTGGTTCCGGAATCGCCAGATACCTACCAGCCGCCTACCGAACAATCGGCTTGCTCGAGTCGCCTCCAGATCAACCCCGATTGCCGGAGGTCGACGGCCGCAGCCTGATCCTGTCGGGCAGTTGCTCCACAGCCACCAATCAGCAAGTTCAGTGGATGAAGACGCGATGCCCGGCCTGGAAGATCGATGTACCCGCGATCATCGATGACTCGACTCAGGCACTTAGCGAAGTGCTGAGCTGGGCCAAGCAAACGGACTCGGATGAGACCCTGCTCATCTATTCGACGGCATCGCCAGACGAAGTGAGCCAACTACAAGACCAGTTCGGACGGGACGCGGTCGCCCAAGCGATCGAGAACTTTCACGCTTCAATCGCAGCCGCTACGGTTGCCGACCTCGGAGTGCGACGACTGGTGTTAGCTGGCGGAGAAACTTCCGGTGCGGTCACGACAAGGCTGGGCGTTCGCGCACTCCGAATCGGACCCGAAATTTCAGCCGGGGTGCCATGGACGGTATCGATCGGCGAGACACCACTCGCACTCGCTCTGAAGTCGGGTAACTTCGGAGGCGAGAATTTCTTTGAATCTGCACTGGAGATGCTGCCATGAGTGAACGAGACCTTCGCGAGCGGATCGCGATGCACGGCAAGTCGCTGTTTGACCGTGGCTTTACCGGCGGCAGTTCTGGCAACATCAGCGTTCGACTACCTGATGGCTTACTGGTGACACCGACCAATTCGTGCATGGGCCGACTGGACCCAGATCGAATATCAAAACTGACCTGGGATGGCGAATTGCTCGAAGGCGACAAACCCTCCAAAGAGGCGTTCCTTCATCTCTCGGTTTATCGATCTCGCCCCAACGAGAATGCGATCGTCCATCTACACTCGACCCACTCCGTGGCAGTCTCGTGCTTAGCGGACATCGACGAGCAAAACGTGTTGCCCCCGATCACGGCCTATTACGTCATGCGAGTCGGAACACTTCCACTCATCCCGTATTACGCACCGGGAGACATGGCGCTCGCAGAGGCCGTAGAGAAGGCGGCGAACGCCTCGCGAGCCGTCTTACTCGCAAATCACGGGCCGGTAGTTGCTGGCAAGGATTTGGACGCGGCTGTCTACGCTACGGAAGAGCTAGAGGAAACGGCTAAGCTGTTCCTGATGCTGCGAGGTCAAGCAACGCAATTCTTGACGGAACAGCAATGCCAAGAGCTTCGAGAACGTTTCCCGTCCTAGTTGGCTCTTCAGACGTAATCTTGATCGATGATGTTTTCCTGAGACAGCGCGAGTCTGTCATCGGTAGCAACGAATGAGTTCTTATCAAATCACTCTACTTCCCGGCGACGGTATCGGTCCCGAGTGCATGTCCGCGGCGCGTACCGTGCTCGACGCACTCGCTCTCAAAAGGCCGGACCTCAAGCTAGACTTCACCTCACATGATGCAAGCGCCGAGCTTTATCGCAAGACCGGAGTCATCATGCCCGAAGAGGTCCTCGAAGATTGTCTAGCCGCTGATGCGGTACTACTAGCTGCGATCGGCCTACCAGACGTTCGGTTCCCCGACGGCACTGAAGTGCAACCTCAGATGATGATGGGCTTGCGTCGAGCGCTCGAACTCCATTCCGCGGTTCGACCAGTCAAACTCTACCCCGGAGTGCCCTGCGCATTGAGAAATACCGGTCCCGGCATCGACTTCGTTGTTATTCGAGAAAACCTAGAGGGGCTATTCGCTTCGTTCGGTGGCGGTTCCGTCGTAGGGGACGAAGTCGCGACAGATACGATGGTCATCACTCGTAAGGGAACCACGCAGGTGTCCGACTACGGCTTCCGCCTGGCCGCACGCCGCAACGGGCGCCCGAGCGACGGCAAGAAGATGGTCACGTGCGTCGATAAATCGAATGTGTTTCGTAGCCTGGCCTTCTTCCGAAAGGTATTCTTCGACGTCGCTCAAGCGCATCCAGACATCGAAGCAAACGCCGTGTATGTCGACGCCATGAGTCTCTTCATGGTGCAGAACCCTTGGGACTTTGATGTCCTCGTGATGGAGAACCAGTTTGGCGATATCCTCTCTGATCTCGCAGCGGGAATCGTCGGAGGCCTAGGCATGGGACCGTCCGGTGAAATTGGTGAGCAGCACGGTATGTTCCAGCCCTCGCACGGGTCGGCTCCAACGATCGCCGGGCAAAACGTGGCAAACCCGCTCGCGACGATTCTTTCCGCAGGGATGATGCTCGACTGGTTGGGCGACAAGCACAACGATCGCGTGTGTACAGATGCCGCAGCCGACATCGAACAAGCCGTGACAACGGTCTTATCCGTTGGCGACATCCGTACGCCGGATATCGGTGGGACGAGCACGACGAGTGAAGTAGCGGCGGCGGTCGCTAGTGCTCTATCATCGCTGCCGACGAACTAGTACGAAATTGAGAATGATTAAGTCGATCGCGTAGCGGCGACAGACTAACTTGGTAGATGCTGCTGAACGACCGGTCTGATAGGTAACACTCTAAACCGGACGGATGGGTAACAGTATAGGCGGTGGTCAGTGGCCCCCGCGGGGGCCACTGACTGCCGAGCCGAGCGGCCACAGTACGCGGTTGGCGGCGTCGAACAAGGCGAGTTCCACCGGACCGAACCAGATCTGCCAAATGGCTTCGTCCACTTCGACTAGCCCGACCAACTCGCGAGCCAACGCTTCACTCAGGAAGTACTTCTCGCCGAGGAACTTGATGCGTCCGTCGTGGCGCACTCGTCGGCGCTCCCAGTGCCCCGGGTAATCCAGATCAGCAAGCTCGCTGGGATAGGCGCGTGTTGCTGGTGCATAGAACGCCGCCGGGGGCCGCTGTCTCAACGCTTCATGCGGACGTTCTTGGTTGTATTCATGACGAAAGAGGTCGAAGCGGCGCTGCTGTCGGCGACGATCGCCAGCCGGAGGTCTCACTGTCTCGGCTTTGAGCGTGCGGTGTAGCCGCTCGTGGCGACCGTTCTGCTGCGGCTTGCCCGGCTCGATGCGCTCCACCGCAATGCCCAGCTTCAGCCACCAGACGTTCAACCGGCTCAAGCGTCCGGTGCCGATGGAGGCGAACGGCGAACCGTTGTCTGAGCGTATCCTTCGTGGCAGCCCGCGCTCCAGAAACAACCGCTCCAAGCCTCGGCGGGCCTCGGCGTAGGATGTGCCCACGTGTGCGGTGCAGTTGAGCAGGAAACGACTATATCCGTCGACGACCGTTAGCGGATAACACAGCACGCCGTCGCCGGTGCGAAACTGCCCCTTGTAGTCGATCGTCCAGAGGTCGTTGGGCGCTTCGGGTTCGCGCAACGGACTGGGTGCCGCTTCGGCCAGTCGCCGCATCCGCTTGCGCCCGCGAACGAGTCCGGCTCGCTTCAGCGCGTCGCCGATCGTCGACGCCGCTGGCCAGCTTGTCTGTGACTCTTTCGACTCCAGCCAGGCCCTGAGCTTCTTCGGCCCCCAACTCGGATGCTGCCGACGCGCTTCTATCACTCGTCGCTCGACCGACTCGGGTATCCGACCGGGCTGACGGTGTGCCGCGTGCGAGCGGTCTTCCAGCTCTGGCCAACCGCCTTGACGGAAGCGTTCTAACCACTTGTATCCGGTCCTGCGGCTGATCCCGTAGAGTCGACACAGCGCCGCCACGTTCGTCGCCGCCCCCGCTCGCAGCCAGTCTTCAATGAATCTCTTGCGTTCTTCCATCGGATAGGTCTCCTTCCATGGCATCTCGCCATGGTGTTACCTATCCGCCCGGTCTAACCTGTTACCCTTCCGCCCGGTCTGTACACTGCGGGAGTCGTTATGACTAAGATGCGTTACTTGTTATTCGCTCTTGCGCTGTCCACATTGCAGGCAGCGCCCACTGTAGAGCCAGCCAACCCCGTGCGATGGCAGGCCGTCACGCTGACCTTCGACGGTCCCCAAACATCCGAGACCGACACTCCAAATCCGTTCACGGACTACCGCATGAGTGTGACGTTCACACGCGAGGGTGCGAGCGAGAGCCTGACCGCGCAAGGCTTCTTCGCCGCCGACGGCGATTCGGCAAACTCGTCCGCGAAAGCCGGCGACAAGTGGCGCGTCCACTTCACCCCGCCTGAGCCTGGACGATGGAATTGGTCCACTTCGTTTCGAACAGGTACCGATGTCGCCTACGAGTCCAGCGTGACAGCAGGCCAATCAGCCGCGTTCGACGGTGAGTCGGGCTCGTTTGACGTCGGCGCTGCTCCAGCGAACGCTCAAGGATTCCAAGCCAAGGGATATCTGCAGTACGTCGGCGGGCACTACCTCCAGTTCCAGAATGGTGACTACTTTCTCAAGGGCGGCGCCGACTCGCCCGAAAACTTCCTCGGCTATTACGATTTCGACGACACCTACGACACGGCCAACCACGGCCGCATCGCCAATGATGAAGGGACCTTCATTCACCGCTACGAGCCCCACGCTCGTGACTGGCGGGATGGCGACCCCACCTGGGGCAACGGCAGGGGCAAAAACATCATCGGCGCGCTGAACTACCTCGCTTCGGAGGGAATGAACAGCGTCTACTTTCTCACTTACAACCTAGACGGCGGTGACGGAAAAGACACGTGGGTGTGGAGTGATCCAGAAACACGCGACCGCTTCGACGTCTCGAAGCTAGCGCAATGGGACGTCACGTTTTCTCACATGGAGCAGTTGGGCCTCATGATGCACGTCATCATTCAGGAGACCGAAAACGACGAGGAGATGGGCGGTGGCCCAGAGCTCAACCGTGAGCGGCAATTGTATCTCCGCGAATTGGTCGCCCGCTTCGGTCACCACTTGGCAATCGTCTGGAATCTCGGCGAAGAGAACGACACGCCGAGGCCAGATCGGCTGGAGATAGCAAGCTACATCAACAGCCTTGAGGCAGTCACACACCCGGTGACCGTCCATACGCACAATGCGCGCGCCCTGCGGAGCTACACAGGGCTCATCGGCAGGCCCGAGTTTCACGCTACTTCGATCCAGGGCCACATGGAAGACGCCAACAGTGAAGCCGTCGCACTACGGTCACGTACAGCCGCATCGGGGCAACCGTGGGTAATCTTTCACGACGAGCAGTCACCTGCCTCAGTTGGTGTGATGCCAGACTCCGCCGATCCCAATCACGACAGGCCTCGCCGCTATGAGTTGTGGGGCAATCTGATGGGCGGCGGCGCGGGCGTCGAGTGGTATTTCGGCTACAACCACGACCACATGGACATCAACTTAGAGGATTGGCGTTCCCGCGACATCATGTGGGATCAGACACGCTATGCGTTGGAGTTCTTCCAGAACCATCTGCCATTCACGGAGATGTGGCCCGCAAACGACCTGTCCACGACCGAGGGCACCTACGTGTTCACCAAGGAAGGCGAAATCTACACGGCCTACTTGCGAGAAGGCCATGACACTCAGCTGGCTCTTGGATCGGGCCGCTACTCCCTACAGTGGTACAGCCCGCTTAGCGGGGGCGCTCTGATTTCGGATGATGCCATCACGGTTGGCGAGGGGTCGATGCGCGATGAGGGGACTGTATCGCTCAGACCGCCCTTGCCCGGCAAAGACTGGGTGGCTCTAATTAAACGAGTCGGCGACTGAGTTCTCTCGACTAAGCTCCCACTTGATCAACGAGTAATAGCTGATCTCCGACTGCGCTAGCTCGGTTCATGGGGCTGGGTGTGTCTGGCTCCCTCGGCTCCTCGCGAGCAGGCCCGGCTGGACCTTCTGCTTAGGCACAGTCTTGGGGTTGCCGCAGACAAGATATAGGTTATGAACAGCTACTATATAGATTATGATTCGATACCATGAGGAGTATCTGCCAGTTCAGGGTAGTTACGACAGATTCTGACCATGTGTTACATATCATGAACAGGTTCTGTATCGTTTACAAGAAGTTCCTAGAAAGGCCTCTAAGCGACTCTGAGATGAGGTGCGGCTCTGGATAACATGAAACAGCGTGGGCCGTACAAGATGCGGACAGTCACCCAGATGACGGGATTCGCTCCACCGTTGCTCCGATCGTGGGAGCGGCGCTTCGACCTGCTGGACCCCCTGCGAGGCCCCGGAGGGCACCGTCTCTACACCGAAGAGGACCTGAAGGTGCTGCTGGCGGTCAGAGAGCTGCTCTCAGCCGGACGGTCGATTGGCGAGATCGCAGGCTTCGGCCGCCAGGCGCTGCTCGAGGAAGAGGGACCTGTCGCTACCGGGCGTGCCCCGGGCGACGAGGACACGGCCGAGGCCGTCCACGTGCGACTGCATCGGGCGGAGTCCGTAGTGCGAGCTGCGGTGGCGATCGACGCACCAGGAATCAATCGGGTCCTCGACGAAGCGTTCGCCGCCACGTCGCCGGAGAGCGTCATCACTGCTGTCATCCTGCCGGTCGCGCGAGAGCTAGCGGCCATGTCCCTGGTTGGCAAGTGCAGCAAGGCTAGCGAGAATCTGGCCAATGAAATTTTCTGTCACCGGGTGCGCAAGCTAGCAGAGGCCGCGCAGCCGAGTCGCTCCGATTGGGCACCAGTGATCGTCGCCTGCTTCCCGGACGAGTATCAGCAGTTGGGGGCATTGGTCTCAGCGTTCTGGCTCTCCCGCGCGGGCTTCCGAGTGACCTACTTGGGACCGTCGATTCCACTTGACGACCTCCGCACCGTATGGGACACGCTTCACCCGGCGGCCACAGTGCTGTGGGTAACGAAGAAGGTTGGCTACGACCTCCGACGATCCGCCTTGCGGCAACTGCTCTCCAAGACTCCCGACGGGATGCCGGTATTCGTACAAGGCGAAGGCACTCCCGAAGATGACGCAGGCGCCGAGGACACAGGAGCTCGGATGATCTCGCCGAATACCTTTATCAATAAAGCGATGACCCACATCATCGACACGATACGCGAGCGCGGTCGGCGAGTCGGCTAGCCACTAATCAGCAGCACGAGCTACGCCCTCCGGGTGTGGAAAGGATACCGATCGCCGACTTCGTTCAGGTAGCGAATGATTTCGCCATCGAGGTCGCTCATCAACGAGGCGCGCGTTGGGTCGTCGGCCAGGTTGTGCTGCTGGTAGGGATCTTCCTGATTGTCGTAGAGACACCAGCGACCAATCTCGCCAACAGCGTAAGTGTGACGCTTCGTGCGAACTCCTCGAAAGATCGGTGCGGGGTGGTTGTGCCCACCAGACGCGTGATCCTTCTGCATGTGCATGAGAAACGCCGTCTCGGGCGATTCGATGGTGTCGCCGCGGACAGCACCCGAATGATCTCGTCCTCGGCAGTGGCCTGGCACTGACAGTCCCGCAAGTCCACACAACGTCGGATAGATGTCGATGGTGGAGAGCAGCACGTCAGACGACTGCCCTCTGCCGCCGCGTAGTGGGTCACGCACCACGAATGGCACATTGCACGACTCCTCGTGCGGAAGGCGCTTGCCCATGCGACCTTGCGCGCCAAGCATCTCTCCGTGATCGGAGGTGTAGATGACGATCGTGTTGTCCGCTTGGCCGGTCTCTTCGAGGGTCTTCAGGACGCGACCCATCTCGGCGTCGATCGCCTCGATGTGTGCATTGTATCCTGAGAGGTTTTCGCGTACCGAATTCGCGGGTCCAGTCACCCTGCGTTCCACTTGTTCGCCTGTGTTAGGACGGAGTTGTAACGACCGTGCGTCGTACTTCTTCATCAGCTCGGGAGGCGCATCACGGAAGGGCGGATGCGGAGGGTTCCACGAGACGACAAGCATCCAAGGCTCGTCGCGATTGCGTTCGATAAAGCCAACCGCGTCGTCCGTCATCCGCTCCGCGTTGTATCCCGCCGGTGTATTTCTCTCACCGGTCTCACGGTCGAAGGTGTAGGAACGATCGAAATGTGGATTCGTGTTGTACCACGCCATCCAATCTGAAAAACCGTGGCGAGCAGCTCCTGCGGGTTTGATCGCCTTGCCCTCGGTACCGCGCGCATCCAAATGCCATTTGCCGACGTAGCCGGTACGATACCCTCCCCGCTCAAAGACCTCACCAATCGTGGTTTCGTCTTCCTTCAAAGGAAAGGCGTTATCGATGATGCCCGTCTCCTGCGGCCAGCGCCCCGTCATGAGGATGCCGCGATACGGCGAGCAGACCGGGTAGTTCGAGATGCAGTTCGAGAACGAAACGGACTCTGAGGCGAGCGCCTGCAACACCGGTGCTTCAGCGTCGTTGAACGCCGCGCCAGGCATGGAGCAGGCCCGATGTTGATCGCTGAAAATGTACAGCACATTAGGCTGGCGATCGCGCTGAGCCCGTGCCCCGGTGGCTAGTGCCGCCGCAGCGGTTGCTCCTAAGAATTGGCGTCTTGAGGTATTCACCGCGACTGATTGTATCGCAGCTAGGCCGAGGTGACTCCTCCCGGCAGGCGTTCGCCTCTCCGTTAGCGCTACAATCCCCGGTATCGTGATCATCGGCTCCTCGATTAGCCATTACAAGATCGTCGAGAAGCTCGGCGAGGGCGGCATGGGTGTCGTCTACAAGGCTGAGGACACCCAGCTCCGCCGAACCGTTGCGTTGAAGTTCCTCTCACGAGATACGCTGGGCGAAGACGAGTTCAAGGCCCGGCTGATCCGTGAAGCGCAAGCCGCCGCCGCCCTCGATCACCCCAACATCTGCGCCGTCCACGGCATTCACGAGGAAGAGGGCGAGACGTTCATCGCGATGGCCTACATCGATGGGCCGTCGCTAGCGGAGAAGATCAAGGAACGCCCGCTGCCGCTGGATGAAGCCCTCTCGATCGCCGCCCAGATCGCCGAGGGGCTGAACGAAGCTCACGAGCAAGGCGTCGTCCATCGGGACATCAAGCCACAGAACATCCTGCTGACCAGCAAGGGGCAGGTGAAGATCCTGGACTTCGGACTGGCGTTACTGACCGGCTTTTCGAAGCTGACCAAGTCGGGAACTACGTTGGGAACACCGGCCTACATGTCCCCGGAGCAACTCGAAGGCAAGAATGTCGACCGACGGGCCGATGTCTGGGCGCTGGGCTGCGTGTTGTACGAGATGCTGACGCAGAAGACTCCGTTTGAGGCGGACTACGAACAGGCAATCGGCTACGGCATTCTCAACGAAGATCCCGAACCGGTGACAGCGCAACGCGCCGGTCTGTCGCCGGAGATCGATCGGCTATTGAGCAAGGCCCTAGCGAAGGATCGAGACGAGCGCTACCAGCACGCGGATGATCTTCTGGCCGATCTACGTGTACTCCAAAAGCAGAGTAGTGGGGCGCGGAAGGCTTCGTCGGGGCAACGTAGTGCAAGCGACTTTGGCTGTGAGCCAGACAACGCGTTTTGTTTCGATGCACTACCACCTGATGCAGTGGACGTGCGCCAGCGTACGCTGCAACGAGTCGGACGCGCCATGGCTGCACCGTGGTCGAGAATCGTACATTTCGAGGAGCCTCCTGACGGATGGGCTTCAGCCAGACTATGCCTTGCAGAAGCCTGTAACGCGCGTCTCGTTCGGTAGCAGAGGGCCTCGATTTTGTGCTAGCATCTGCCCGTATCGGCGATGCAGCCAACGCTGGGAGTGAGCAGCCCAAACAGCTGGCGAAAGCAGCCACAGGTCGGCGATCACCTACGGCCTAGATGATCGTCCAGCACGTGAACTTCCGGGGACGGAAGGGGCGATCAGCGGGCTATGGTCGCCGGACAGCTCGTGGATCGGATTCGCTACCGCAGGTACTAGTTGGTGAATTGAAGAGAATCTCGATCGCTGGCGGCGGCGCGATGACAGCTCTGTGAGTTGCCTATTGCCGCGACCGATACGGTTTTGGGGGAGGATAGTGGAGCCCCGACGAGGAGCGCATCGAGATTTATGCTCGGGCTCGCAGATGTACGTGATCGCCACGCGTGGCGGACTGCTGCAGTTACTGTGTCGCCTGGAGCGACAGTCCTCGGCCTCAGACCGTCTACCCGAAGTATCTTGACGACCGGCAGCGGATGCTGCAGGCGCTCGTCTACGGCGACGGCGCTATCCCCAGCAGGACCTTGGAACGTGGTGTTGAATCTGGAGACCAACGAACCGCGCGAGCTCGGTCCGCAGCTCCAATCCCGTCAACAGTTGCTGGACGGTCACTTCGATCGACGGGCCCATTCCGACGAAAACGAGCCGCGGATTGTGGGCCTGGCCTTTTTCGATCTTGAGACCCTGGAGCCTGAACTGCAGGACTGCATTCCCGGTGAGTTTTGTGCGGTCTAGCTGCCACGGTCGCCCGCAACGGCACATTGGCGTATCGGGACCAAGCGGGAAGCGTTGCGAGGCGGACACTCGTCTGGCGCAACGGTGAGGGCGATCTTCTGGAGACAGTCGGCCAACCGCAGGACATGGTACAGCCTGCCCTCTCGAACTGACGACCAACGGATTGCGGTGATGTCTATCGAGAGCGGCAACCCTGGCAGTCTGGGTTCCCGGATCTGATCCGTTCGACTCAAGTCGTCAGCTGACATTTGAGATCAGAGGGTGAAGTCTGACGCCGTGCTTGGTCTCCGTCGGGGCGGGAGATCGCCTACCGGAAAGGAAGTAGGCTGCTGAGGTCGTCAACGTCGCGGATTGGGACGGGTGCGGCCGATGTGCTGCTGGAGGCCGAAGGCACGTTGGTCAGTCCTGCAACGAGAGCCGCGTGACGGTCGCTATCTGGTTTACTAGGACCTCGACGAGGAAAACGATTCCGAGGTTTCCTGGTGAGCGATGGAGCTTTGAGGCCAACGGCGACGTCGTCTGAGCCGCGTTACGTTTCTCAGTACGCCCGCCGACTAGTTGTGCCGGAGAGCAACTCGCCTGATGAACGCTTTCGTCGCTTACCTGATCGTTCGAATTGGGCCGCGAGTGAGATCTATGGAGACCGATCCATTCCCCGATTTCGCTGGCAAGTGGCAAGTGTCGGTGGACGGCGGGACCGATCCGCGTTTGAGCAGCGATCGCCGAGCCGAGTTGTTCTACTTGGAGGACACGAGCCTAAGGGTGGTACTCACGGCGCGACCGGAGCGGCAATCACTCACAGGCGAGCCTCAGGTACTCTTTGAATCCCTACGATCCGGCCCAAGTTGTAGATCGCGCGTATGACGTCTCCGCTCGACGGCCAACGGTCTGTCCCGATCAATCACTGGTCGAAGTAGCTTGAGGCGGCCCCTCCCAACATCCGGGTCGTGGTGGACTGGTACGAAGATGTTACGTGATCGGGACCAGTAGGAACTACACGGTCCGCGAGAACATTGGACGCTAGCGCCAAAGGCGGACCAATCTCCCCACTTACGGGAACAACCCTGGCAGCCATCGCGGCGCCAAGATGTCCGCGGTGAAATGCCAGGCGCAACGGGGCGCGTGAGCTACCGTGAAGTCAGTACGCCGTACTCGGCGACAAGCGCGGAGTCGATTCGCCTGGCATGCCGGTCGCCCGCGCCGACAATTCGCGCGACATGCTCCGCGAAGCACTTGCACCGCGATAGAGCGCCGCTTACAAGGACAGAAACTACTCTGAGGCGGCACCGCATCCTGACGGAATCTCTTCCTCAGCCCACAAGACGACACGCGTACGGCAATACCTCGCGGTTCCACCAGCTGGTCCGTCAACGTTACATGGTCAAGTCAGACAGTCAGGAAAAATTTCGTGAACTCCGGCAGAGCCTCTTCAGTGCAGGCGGACCCTTCTGTCCAGGTCATTGCGTCTCGGTTGATCACGGGCGAACGCGAGATGGCAATTGCTTGGACGGTTCCTCAAACCCGTTGCGAGCCAGCTCTCGCGCAACCGACCAGATGGCACCGGTGAACTAGGCCCTCTGAACAATACTCGCATGCGACATGAGCGGGAGCCTGGACTCGACCGTTGCACCTCACGAAATCCCGATGGATCCACGACAACCGGTGATTCTGCGGCGTGCAGCGCCCATCACGGAATCCGCTTATCCAAGCTCACCGAACGCCGGATCGAAGCGTGGCATGAAGCGCATCAATGGCCCTCGGGCTGACGGACTCCGTGACTTGGCAACTCGATGTCAGCGACCGGCGAAACTTGCCAGTGGTATTACGCGAAGTCGCACGCCCGTCACTGAATCCTCTACGAACTGGAGATCCTCAGGCAGCAGTTCGCAGAACCGCCGATGGATCTCTCAAACGCTCGCTATCGTGGCGCGAACCGCAAACTGCTGCTCGCAAAGCGCCATCGCAACGGATTTTTCTACGTATTTGATCGCACCGATGTGAGAACTGCTGCCTCTGCTTGGAGATCGCGCTTCCGTTCGACGCTGCTGTAGTCCTCCCGGCGAGCTGGTATAGGGGAAGATTGGATCGGCCGTATCGTCGTCCTCGGGCAAGTTCGAGTAGCCTAGCAGTTCATCGACGGAACGAAGGTCTGTCAGCGAGGGAGCGTGATTAGGCTCGTGCGGTAAGCTTGGCGCGAAAACGAGTCTGACTTATGAGTCCAGCTCAGACTCAACTGTTCTATGTACAGGCGCGGGATGGCCTGGCGAGCATCTGAATCGATCAGCAACGGCTCCATCAGCGACATGGAACCCGCGACCGATCGAGCGCTGATATGTCCGGTTTCATGGCCAGTTTGTACTTCTCTATAACGAGCTGTATCATAAACATCTTAGAAGACATGGCGAGCCGAGTGTGGGACACTGCATATCAAGTCCGGTTCACTGTCCGGATAGCTGAGGCGCGGCGAGCCGTTGTCGCACCCTCGACTCGGAGCCAGTGGCCAAACTTTGGCCAGAAGATCGCCAGCAAGTAGCGCCTTCGCGATGCTGCACGACTAAGCCGAGACTGGTCAGCCAGAGCCCCTATGGCAAACATCGTTTGCAGACCAACACCGTAGCCCGACGGCAACTGCTGGGCCGATGGCCGACAGTTGGCAGCAAGCCTCGCCGGCTGACCCGTACATTGTCTAGCTAGTGTCTGGCTAACGCCCAGTACGTTGCTGTCGCGGCTCGAAGCGCTCTCAGCCGCATGCTGTTGGTTAGCTGATCGGCTTTGCCCATGACCGAAGCAAGGATGCGCGTTTGTCTACTTCGGGAACAGTAATTGGAGCTCGACGAAGTCGCCAGGTATCCACTTGGCCGTTGAAGCTATCTGCTTCTGCGCCATAGATACGCAAGACAGACCACCTGCGTATTGAAGTTCGTTGGTTGTTTACCGATCTTGAACTTTCCTTGCCGAAGCCGCCGCCATTTGGGAACGAAGTCCACACGTCGCTAGGATCTGTACAGACCGGGCGGAAGGGTAACAGGTTAGACCGGGCGGATAGGTAACACCATGGCGAGATGCCATGGAAGGAGACCTATCCGATGGAAGAACGCAAGAGATTCATTGAAGACTGGCTGCGAGCGGGGGCGGCGACGAACGTGGCGGCGCTGTGTCGACTCTACGGGATCAGCCGCAGGACCGGATACAAGTGGTTAGAACGCTTCCGTCAAGGCGGTTGGCCAGAGCTGGAAGACCGCTCGCACGCGGCACACCGTCAGCCCGGTCGGATACCCGAGTCGGTCGAGCGACGAGTGATAGAAGCGCGTCGGCAGCATCCGAGTTGGGGGCCGAAGAAGCTCAGGGCCTGGCTGGAGTCGAAAGAGTCACAGACAAGCTGGCCAGCGGCGTCGACGATCGGCGACGCGCTGAAGCGAGCCGGACTCGTTCGCGGGCGCAAGCGGATGCGGCGACTGGCCGAAGCGGCACCCAGTCCGTTGCGCGAACCCGAAGCGCCCAACGACCTCTGGACGATCGACTACAAGGGGCAGTTTCGCACCGGCGACGGCGTGCTGTGTTATCCGCTAACGGTCGTCGACGGATATAGTCGTTTCCTGCTCAACTGCACCGCACACGTGGGCACATCCTACGCCGAGGCCCGCCGAGGCTTGGAGCGGTTGTTTCTGGAGCGCGGGCTGCCACGAAGGATACGCTCAGACAACGGTTCGCCGTTCGCCTCCATCGGCACCGGACGCTTGAGCCGGTTGAACGTCTGGTGGCTGAAGCTGGGCATTGCGGTGGAGCGCATCGAGCCGGGCAAGCCGCAGCAGAACGGTCGCCACGAGCGGCTACACCGCACGCTCAAAGCCGAGACAGTGAGACCTCCGGCTGGCGATCGTCGCCGACAGCAGCGCCGCTTCGACCTCTTTCGTCATGAATACAACCAAGAACGTCCGCATGAAGCGTTGAGACAGCGGCCCCCGGCGGCGTTCTATGCACCAGCAACACGCGCCTATCCCAGCGAGCTTGCTGATCTGGATTACCCGGGGCACTGGGAGCGCCGACGAGTGCGCCACGACGGACGCATCAAGTTCCTCGGCGAGAAGTACTTCCTGAGTGAAGCGTTGGCTCGCGAGTTGGTCGGGCTAGTCGAAGTGGACGAAGCCATTTGGCAGATCTGGTTCGGTCCGGTGGAACTCGCCTTGTTCGACGCCGCCAACCGCGTACTGTGGCCGCTCGGCTCGGCAGTCAGTGGCCCCCGCGGGGGCCACTGACCACCGCCTATACTGTTACCCATCCGTCCGGTTTAGAGTGTTACCTATCAGACCGGTCCTTCAGGATCCGTCTCCGTTTGCCTCTAATTTATCTATGTGGGAGCGCATTGTACAGACCGGGCGGAAGGGTAACAGGTTAGACCGGGCGGATAGGTAACACCATGGCGAGATGCCATGGAAGGAGACCTATCCGATGGAAGAACGCAAGAGATTCATTGAAGACTGGCTGCGAGCGGGGGCGGCGACGAACGTGGCGGCGCTGTGTCGACTCTACGGGATCAGCCGCAGGACCGGATACAAGTGGTTAGAACGCTTCCGTCAAGGCGGTTGGCCAGAGCTGGAAGACCGCTCGCACGCGGCACACCGTCAGCCCGGTCGGATACCCGAGTCGGTCGAGCGACGAGTGATAGAAGCGCGTCGGCAGCATCCGAGTTGGGGGCCGAAGAAGCTCAGGGCCTGGCTGGAGTCGAAAGAGTCACAGACAAGCTGGCCAGCGGCGTCGACGATCGGCGACGCGCTGAAGCGAGCCGGACTCGTTCGCGGCGCAAGCGGATGCGGCGACTGGCCGAAGCGGCACCCAGTCCGTTGCGCGAACCCGAAGCGCCCAACGACCTCTGGACGATCGACTACAAGGGGCAGTTCGCACCGGCGACGGCGTGCTGTGTTATCCGCTAACGGTCGTCGACGGATATAGTCGTTTCCTGCTCAACTGCACCGCACACGTGGGCACATCCTACGCCGAGGCCCGCCGAGGCTTGGAGCGGTTGTTTCTGGAGCGCGGGCTGCCACGAAGGATACGCTCAGACAACGGTTCGCCGTTCGCCTCCATCGGCACCGGACGCTTGAGCCGGTTGAACGTCTGGTGGCTGAAGCTGGGCATTGCGGTGGAGCGCATCGAGCCGGGCAAGCCGCAGCAGAACGGTCGCCACGAGCGGCTACACCGCACGCTCAAAGCCGAGACAGTGAGACCTCCGGCTGGC
>CAXWPK010000005.1:0-12527 GCA_963667885.2 Bryobacterales bacterium
CAACTTTCAAGAACGGAGGTGTCTATGTCTTCAGAAGTTACTGAGCACGGGCTCAACAGGCGAAGGTTCGTGTCTTCCGCTCTGGCATTGTCTGGCGTGACCGCCGTTGCGGGTTTGGTGGGGCCGACCGAGGCACGGGGCGCGATCTCTCATCCGGGCCTCGACCCCGTCAACCCAGACATTCTTTACGGGACCACCAGCTCCATTTTCGGGCACCGCGACATCGAGTGGGCGGTCAAGAGAGTCGCTGCCGTGGGACTGCAGGGCATCGAGCCGTACCAGGGCAAGATCGAGAAGTATCGAAACAATCCGTTGGCGCTCAAGAAGCTTTTCGATGATGCGGGTATCACCTTCATCGATGCGTCGAATGGTGGGCCCGACCAGTCGACCAACTTCATCGATCCGGATCAGATCCCAAAAACCATCGCCGATCACGTGGCCTACGCCCGTGATTTTCTCCAACCGATGGGCTGTGACCACTGGAAGGTCAACATGGGCCGACGTCCGCCCGGCGGTCCCAGCGACGATCAGCTCAAGAGACTAGCCGACACCCTCAACGAGATTGGCAGGCAAACGATTGCCATGGGAATCAGACTCGCACCCCACCCTCACATCTGGGGCCCTATGGAACGGGAAGGAGAGATCCGCAGGGTCATGGAACTCACCGATCCCAAGTATGTCTGGATGACGGTTGACACCGGACACATCGTCTTGGGCGGCGCGGATGCGGCGCAAATTATCGATGACTATTTCCCGCGCGTTGCCGAGATCCATCTCAAGGACACCTACGCCAAGTATCGCGGCAACACCTCCACGCCAACGCGAGAGCAACACCGCGTGGCGAGCGTCTATCACAATATGGGAGGTGGTGGCGTCGACTTTCCGGCCGTCTTCAAGGTACTGCGTGACCGACATTTCAAGGGCTGGGCGATTTTTGACGTTGACGGCCCGCGTAAGGGTGACGACGGCTTCGACGCCATCGGCGGAAACATGGACCTGGCCGTCGACGATTACATCGCGCACAACATCAACTATCTGCGCGCCGTTTTGGGCGTAAGACTGCCGCCGTACGATTGATGTGGAGGCTCGTTGTTCCCGACGGGTGGGGTTTTTCTCTCCCGGCTGTCTGTAATCAGGCCTGAGTCGGGTTGCTTCCGAGGTTTCCTGCTCTATCCAGTTCTTCGGAGACATGGAGGTGTGTCTTCGGTGCCTAATCTCGACGATTTCCGTGCATGCTAATCTGTCCGCCATGAAGGAAGGCTCCGTTGTCCTGACGACTTTTGTGCTCTTGCTGTCGTGTTCGGCTCCGCCGGCGGAGACTGTCGGCGAATCTCAGCCAGAGCGCGGGCCCCGCACCCAGCCTGGGGCAGCGATGCAGCTTTACGCCCCTGAGCAGCACGACCTCTACGACGGTAGGTCCATCATTTCAGGTGCCAGTATCTATCAGGTCGGCACGCTAAACGACGAAAGTCCCTGGGATCACATGGGCAACGATGGCAAGAGTCTTCGCTCAGTCGGCGGCGCTGCGGAAATCGACGTTAACGAGCTCGACAACACGGGCACGTTTCGCGTCGAACTGGAGTTGCCGGAAGGCAAATACACGATCGATCTTGAGCAAATCAAAGAGTTCTCACCTTGCCAGGACGGCGGCATCGCAGCCTACCTGTTCGAGCACGGCGATTCGGGTTGCGGCGACGGCAACTGGCCGGAGAGCTTGCTCTACGTCGCTGGCTGGGGCATTGGTTCCGCAACTCTCAACGGAAAGCCGCTCTACGAGGACTACGAGATTCACTTCATGGTTACCCAGGGCATGCGCGGCCGCGACCTGGTAGCGCGCTACCCTCTCGAAGGCAAGACGTCCGAGGCGGGGGCCGTGAATCCGGCTCTCCAGCAGCTTGACTTCTATATCCGAAGCCCGGAGAGAAACGAAGCCAATCATCCCAACCGAAAGGTCTTCGACCATTTTGTTGCGATGGAGGTGACCTGGAAGTAGCTAGCTCCGTAGAGCTAGCGCTTGCGCCAACATCGGACCTAAGATGAAACTCCTTGGTGACGGCATCGGCGGGGTGCCGCCGAGACGTCATTTCCGATAAGTCCTGCCAGCTCAAGCGGTCGATGCGACACAAGCATTAGATCGTTCTGCGGGCGTTTTAAGCCCCAGTGTCTGACGAGGCCGTCCGTTGAGCTTCGGTGCGATCTTGTCCAGATACTCAGGGCATGGTCGGCAGCACGATCCGGGAAGGATGCTCCACGCTGTGGTGGATCGTGTTGTGCGCGACGACACCCTCGGTCTCGTCGTAGTTGTTGCCGCCCGTGTTGAGGTTGCGCATGAATTGTGGAAACTTGCTGGATGCGACCTCGACACGGATACGATGGCCTTTCTTGAACTGGTAGCTGGTCGACATAGGCGTAGGCTCGATCTCGTAGACCTCTCCCGGTTTCATGAAGACTGGTTTGTCATAGCCATCGCGATAGCGGGCCCGCTGGATCGTGTCGTCGACGTTGAAGGCGGCACCATCTGGGTGGACGTCTACGAGTTTGACTGTGAAGTCGGTGTCCTTAACGTCAGAGGAGACATAGAGCGTCGCACGAATCGTTCCCGTAACTTCCGTGTCCTCGGCGAGGGGCTCGGAGGTGTAAACCAGAACATCCTGACGAGCCTCGATGCCGCGCTGGTCGTAGCTCCCCCCGAGAGACGAGTTGCCGTTGCAGCATACGCCTCCTCCAAGCGAAGGCACGGGATTCATCGGGTCGTAGGGGTAGGTGTCCGAGACCGCGCCGAAGGGTTTCTCGGTCGAGAGCCAGCCGTCTCCAAACACGCTATTGGCGGAACCGCCGCTACCAAGATAGAACGTCTTCGGCACGGCCGCCGCCGGGGGCCACTCGTCGGCTGAGGCCCACTCGTTCTTTCCCATCGTGTAGTACTGCACGCGGGGCGTCTTCTCGAGGAAACCGTTCTGATCGCCCTTGAGATAGTGGTCGAGGTACCCGAAGACTAGATCCCAAACCGGAAAATGGGGGCGGCCCACGTTGAGATCGCCGACCTTCAAATCCTTGTGCTCGGGGATACGGTAGAACCCGCAGTGCAGGGTGGGAGCGATGACGGCGTATTGTCCGTCGCGAGTCTCGGCGTCTGTGCCGTTCTCGCGGGCGTGGTTGAACAAAGCGAGATTCGGTCCCTGGCTGATGTCGAACCAGCTGTTGAACCAGAAGGCGGGTACGCTGAAGGGCTCGTTGTCGTGGTACAGACCGCCTCGATACCAGGCTGCGTCATTGGGCTTGCGCTGCAGTAGCTCGGCGGCCGGGCCTTCGTTGGCGCCAGCGCTTCGCAGCCAATCAACCGCTGGTAGCTGCTGGAGGTGCTCAGCCCAATCCGTCTCGGGCATTTCGGGCGCCAGGTCATACATCTTCCGCAGCCGCTGCAGTTGCTCCTCGGGGAGGTTCTTCGGAAACCGCGGCCTCACATTCTGCTGCACGCCGTAAAGCCACACGGACATCAGGGTCTGGTGGACGCCCCCTTTATAGAAGGTGCCTTGCTCATAGAACTCGCCGACGCGCCCGATGCCAGCACCGGCCGCCATCGGAATCATGGCCTTGTGCGCAGGATGATTCCTGGCGGCGAGCGCGAGCTGCCATTCCGCCGTGGAGGAACACCCGAGCGTACCGATGTTGCCGTCCGACCACTCCTGTTCGGCGATCCAGCTGAGCGAGTCGTAACCATCTTCGCGCGGCTGTCCGAGGATCTCCCATTCGCCCTCGGAGTAGTAGCGTCCACGCTCGTTCTGGACGACGTAGGCGTAGCCGCGCTTGACGGCCTCCAGGCCCCATAAGAGCGTCGCACCTTCGATCTTGTTGAAATTGTAGGGCGTCTTGACGAACACGACCGGGAACGGGCCTGGCTTATCCTTCGGCAGATAGACGTCGGTGGCCAGCTTTACGCCGTCTCGCATCGGTGCCATCCGCATGGGCATGGCCGTGACGATGTCCTGGAACTCGAGCTTCTTAGGGTCGGTCTCTTCCGGCTGGGCCAGGACGCTATTGGGGACAAGCGCCAGCGCGAGAGCCAGGAGAAAAAGACGAGCGGTGAGCTGGCGAGTGATGGTTTGCATGGGATTCGTTGTCAACCTTGCGGAAAACCGTCGGATGTTGGATGTCTATTTCGGTCTTCCCGGAACGTAGAGTCTAGCCGGTCGAGTGCTGCCGGACAACATTGTTCGCACATCTTCCACGTAGGATCCTCCGGTATGTGCCAGCAGAGCCTTCAACGGAGCTGGTGGAGCGACCGCGAGGCGACGGCACATCCCAAGATCTGCGTTGTCTAGAACTGGTAGGAAATATTGGAAACTGCCACAACGCAACCTGAGTCGAGCGGTTCGACGAATCGCGGACCCGTCTATGCGAGTAGCCGATGGACGACTTCGCCGTGGACATCCGTGAGTCGAAAATCCCGGCCGGAATAGCGATACGTCAGCTTCTTGTGGTCGAGACCCAACAAGTGCAAAATCGTCGCGTGTAGGTCGTGGAAATGAACCTTGTCTTCTACGCTGTAGTAGCCGTATTCGTCTGTGCGGCCGAGGTTGAGTCCGGCTTTGATTCCGCCGCCGGCCAGCCACATCGTGAAACCGTGCGGATTGTGATCGCGGCCGTCGGCGTTCTCGGCTGTTGGGGTGCGTCCGAATTCGCCGCCCCAGATTACGAGCGTCTCGTCCAAGAGTCCGCGGCTCTTCAAGTCGGTCAAAAGGCCCGCTATCGGCTTATCCGTCTCGGCGCATTTCTCCGTGACTTCTTTCTTCAGGTGGGAGTGGTGATCCCAACCGTTGCTGTTGCACTGCACGAATCGTACGCCCCGTTCGCAGAACCGGCGCGCCATCAAGCACTGTAGGCCGAAGTTTTCGGTGATTGGGTCGTCAAGACCGTATAGCCGACGCGTGGCGGGCGTCTCCGCGCTGATGTCTTGGACTTGCGGAGCCGCGGCCTGCATCCGGAAGGCCAGCTCGAAGGTCGAGATGCGGCTCTCGAGTTCGCTTTCATAGCCAACGCGTTCTCGATGCTCGGCTGAGAGGTCGCCGAGCATGTCGAGTTCGAGCCGCTGGAGGTCTTGCCGATTACGCCCATCACCGATGAAGGGGAATCTGGCGTCCTTGGCGTCGGCGTCACCGTATCCGAGCGGGGTCCCTTGGTGCGCTGCTGGCAAGAAAGCGGAGCTGAAGTTGTTCGCGCCGCCTTCAGATAAAGCCTGACTCATCGTTATATAGCCGGGCAGGTTCTGGTTTTCCGAACCCAGTCCGTAGGTGATCCAGGAGCCCATTGCGGGTCGGATGAATGTGTCGCTACCGGTATGCCACTCAAGGACCGCTCCGCCATGGCGTGGATTCGAGCAGTGCATCGATCGGACAATCGCGAGGTCATCGACCTTGGTTGCTACGTGCGGAAACAGCTCGCTCACCCAGGCACCACTTTGCCCGTGTTGTTTGAATTCGAACGGCGAACCGATCAAGCCCCCACCGCGGCGCGGAAATGAGACCACCCGTGGACCCGCAAACGGCAGAGGCTTGCCGCTGTCACGGTTGAGGATCGGTTTCGGGTCGAAGGTGTCAATATGCGACGGCCCTCCGAACATGTACAGCATGATGACCCGCTTGGCGCGCGGCGCGAAGTGCGGCGCGCGGACGGCGAGAGGACCAGCGGCACCGGCTTCTTCGGCGAGCAGAACAGAAAGTGCCAGCGAGCCGAAACCCGCGCCCATTTGGCTCGGCAGTTCTCGTCTGGAAATCGTCATCATCGAGTCAGCATCATTTTACGCTCTATCCCGACTGGTGAAGTCGAGGATTCTACATCACGTAGATGAATTCGTTAGAAGAGAGCAGTACGCGGCACAACGCCTGCAAAGCTCGCGTTAGGCGTTCACCCGAGTCGGGTTCATTCACTGCGTCTTCGTATCGCGCTAGAAACTCGTTCGAACGCTTCGTTTCGCGACGCGTTGGCGGACGCAGATGCACGAGGCGATAGGCGGCCTCGACAGGGCTTTCTTGCGAGGCGATCCGCTCGGCGATTTTCCGCGAGGCCTGCTCGACCAGCTCGCTATTCATCATGAAAAGCGCCTGGGGGGCTACGGTTGAACGACCGGTCTGATAGGTAACACTCTAAACCGGACGGATGGGTAACAGTATAGGCGGTGGTCAGTGGCCCCCGCGGGGGCCACTGACTGCCGAGCCGAGCGGCCACAGTACGCGGTTGGCGGCGTCGAACAAGGCGAGTTCCACCGGACCGAACCAGATCTGCCAAATGGCTTCGTCCACTTCGACTAGCCCGACCAACTCGCGAGCCAACGCGGTGGTCTCAAGCGGTCGACGCAACACCCGTCGCGAACGGAGAACGTGACGCGTAAGCGGAAGAAAGTAAAGGGGAAGAGACGAGGGCGCCTCGCTCTCGTATGCATGTCATTGCAGTGCAACGAGTTACGCAATTGCGATTAGTGGCTTCCGCTGGTCGGCAAGCCCCTTGCCGCTCTCATCGCTAAGACATTTCTGTTGAACGACTTAGCCCTAGTGTTGCGTTGACCGGTTGAGCCGGCAGCTTCACTCAGGAAGTACTTCTCGCCGAGGAACTTGATGCGTCCGTCGTGGCGCACTCGTCGGCGCTCCCAGTGCCCCGGGTAATCCAGATCAGCAAGCTCGCTGGGATAGGCGCGTGTTGCTGGTGCATAGAACGCCGCCGGGGGCCGCTGTCTCAACGCTTCATGCGGACGTTCTTGGTTGTATTCATGACGAAAGAGGTCGAAGCGGCGCTGCTGTCGGCGACGATCGCCAGCCGGAGGTCTCACTGTCTCGGCTTTGAGCGTGCGGTGTAGCCGCTCGTGGCGACCGTTCTGCTGCGGCTTGCCCGGCTCGATGCGCTCCACCGCAATGCCCAGCTTCAGCCACCAGACGTTCAACCGGCTCAAGCGTCCGGTGCCGATGGAGGCGAACGGCGAACCGTTGTCTGAGCGTATCCTTCGTGGCAGCCCGCGCTCCAGAAACAACCGCTCCAAGCCTCGGCGGGCCTCGGCGTAGGATGTGCCCACGTGTGCGGTGCAGTTGAGCAGGAAACGACTATATCCGTCGACGACCGTTAGCGGATAACACAGCACGCCGTCGCCGGTGCGAAACTGCCCCTTGTAGTCGATCGTCCAGAGGTCGTTGGGCGCTTCGGGTTCGCGCAACGGACTGGGTGCCGCTTCGGCCAGTCGCCGCATCCGCTTGCGCCCGCGAACGAGTCCGGCTCGCTTCAGCGCGTCGCCGATCGTCGACGCCGCTGGCCAGCTTGTCTGTGACTCTTTCGACTCCAGCCAGGCCCTGAGCTTCTTCGGCCCCCAACTCGGATGCTGCCGACGCGCTTCTATCACTCGTCGCTCGACCGACTCGGGTATCCGACCGGGCTGACGGTGTGCCGCGTGCGAGCGGTCTTCCAGCTCTGGCCAACCGCCTTGACGGAAGCGTTCTAACCACTTGTATCCGGTCCTGCGGCTGATCCCGTAGAGTCGACACAGCGCCGCCACGTTCGTCGCCGCCCCCGCTCGCAGCCAGTCTTCAATGAATCTCTTGCGTTCTTCCATCGGATAGGTCTCCTTCCATGGCATCTCGCCATGGTGTTACCTATCCGCCCGGTCTAACCTGTTACCCTTCCGCCCGGTCTGTACACGGTCGTCGTCGCTCGATTCCCGTTTATCGTCGATGGATTCGCGAAGTCGAACGCTTCGAATACCTCGAATAGGGCGCTACGAATGACGGGCAGGTACACGCTGCGGCGATTCGACTGATAGAGCGCGGGGTCCCGCGACTTCTCGCCGTTGAGATTGACGAAGTTGGCATGATCCATCGCTTTGCCTCCGGGCCGATCGTCGAGCCGGCCTGAAACCGCCAGCAACGAGTCGCGGATCACCTCGGCCTCCATACGACCACGATTCATTCGCCAAAGAAGCCGATTTTGTGGGTCGACTTCGGCGTAGCGCGGGTTGGGCGTGCTGTCCATCTGGTACGCGTTTGAGAGCATGATCATCCGGTGCATCTTTTTGATCGACCAGCCGCTCTCGATGAATTGTGCTGCCAACCAGTCGAGTAAGGCTAGATTGTCAGGCCTTTCTCCCATGAGACCGAAGTTGTCGGTCGACCTAACCAGCCCTTCGCCAAAGTGACCCTTCCATATACGGTTCGCCATGACCCGCGCAGTAAGCGGATGGTCGGGTTTTGTTAGCCAGTTCGCGAGTTCGAGGCGGCCGCTGCGGTCCGGGGCGATCGCAGAGTGCTCGCCGCCCAGAATTTACGGAAATCCGCGAGGCGCCGCCTCACCTGGCGTCAGGTGACTGCCGCGCATCATCACAGGTAAGTCCGCGATTTCGCCCTCCGTGACGGCCATCGCCTTGGGTATTGACTCGTATTCCTTCTTGGCGGCTTCGATCGCTTTCTGATGTTGCTCTCGTACTTCCTTGGGGGTCGTAGCTTGGTTCGAGTTCGTTACGAAGTCGTCGTGGAAGTCAAACGAGTCCTCCACTTTGCTGAGGCGCTCCTCGTCCTCGGCGGAATTGAGCGCGACGGCGTTGAGCTTGGAGGTTACCCGATAACTCAGCACCGTCTTCGTACTCGTAAAGATTCCCAGTAGCGAGTAGTATTCTCTAGTCAAGATCGGGTCGAATTTGTGGTCGTGGCAGCGTGCGCAGTCGACCGTCAGCGCCATGAAGGCGCGAGTCGTGGTCGCGAGTTGCTCGTCGGCGAAGTCGAGCTTTTGCTTGACCGGGTCATCTTCGCCAACCATCTTGGGGCCGAGCATCAAGAAGCTGGTCGCAATCAACGCCTCGGCTCGGTTTTCGTCGCCCCATTTAGTGAGCAAGTCCCCGGCCAGTTGCTCGCGGACGAATTGGTCGTATGGCTTGTCGTCGTTGAACGCTTGGATGACGTAGTCGCGATATCGCCAAGCGTCGCCGTGAACGACGTTGTCGTCCATCCCGTTGCTATCGGCGTAACGGGCGACATCGAGCCAGTGTCGACCCCAACGCTCGCCGTAGCGTGGCGAAGAGAGCAAGCGGTCGACGACTTTCGCAAAGGCGTCGGGGCTTTGGTCGGCTACGAACGCGTCCACTTCGTCGGCGGTTGGCGGGAGGCCGTGAAGGTCGATCGTCGCCCGTCGAATCAGAGTCAGCTTGTCAGCTGGTTCGGCTGGCGAGAGACCCTTTTCCCCGAGAGTAACTCGGAGAAAGCGGTCGATTGGCGAGCCGACCCCCTGCGGGATCGGCCGATCATGCACGAGCTGAAAGGCCCAGTGAGACTTCTGCTCTCGGCTGAAATTCGCTTCCTCGGATGACCGGGGGCCCCGGGCCACGGTAACCGGCCTAGAACCCGGCCACGGCGCTCCCATTTCAACCCAACGAGTGAGAGAGGCGATTTCCGCCAACGGAAGCTTCTTCTTCGGCGGCATTTGCACGAACGTGTCGTGATTCACCGCGTGGATAAAGAGACTCTTCTCCGGCGACCCCGGAATCAAGGCTGGGCCCGAACGCCCTCCCTTGAGCATGCCTTCAAGAGAGTCCAGTCGCAGGTCGGCCTGCCCGTCACCGCTGTCGGGGCCGTGGCAGGCATAGCAGTTGTTCGCTAGGATTGGCCGGACTTGCTTCTCGAATAGATCGATGTCCTGTCCAATCGCACACGGCAGGATGACACCTATGGCTAGGAGCAACCCTAAACATGCGTTCACGCAGACACCACTCAAGACCGCCGACACTCCATCGAAATTACGAGCTGAGCGTATCACACGATAAGTGGATGAAGTGACAATAAGATCTCCGATTTACTCAAGTCGGCTAGGTTCGGTAACATTGCGAACCTATGTCTTTTCTCGATTGGGCGATCGTGCTTGCCGTGAACGGCACGATCATCGCTTTCGGAATCCTGCGAAGCAACGAGACCAAGACCAGCGCTGACTGGTTCCTGGCCGGGCGCACGCTGCCCTGGTGGATGATTGGCCTGTCTCTCTACGCGACTGTCATCGATTCGAGCGACCTCGTCGCCGACGCTGGCGGAACCTACGCGGTTGGCATCAGCTACTTGGTCACCAACTGGGTTGGAGTGGTCGTTGGTTGGTTCCTGCTGGCCCACTTCATCGCGCCCCAGATGTATCGGGCTGGCATGTACACCAACGCCGAGTATCTTGAGGCTCGATTTGACCTAGCGACGCGTGTAATCAGCGCGCTTGTCCAGGCGCTCTACCGCATGCTGGTGCTGGGGATCATCTCTACGACCCTCTACCTCGTATTGGCCGTCGTGTGCGGCTGGGGCTCCTCGGCCTGGTGGGTCGTTGTTGCCGTAGCCATTTTCGCGACTCTCTACACGGCTCTTGGTGGACTCAAATCCGTAGCTTTCACTGATGCTTTACAGAGCGTGGTGATGGTCGCGTCCACGCTGGCGTTGTTTTGGCTCGCCTGGAGCGCGGTGGGGGGCTGGAGTGGTATCGAAGCTAGGCTCGACATGGCCGATGCCGGCCTTGCAGCGCGGTTCCTGCATGTGGGCGCCGACAGCGTGGAAGGCGGAATGACGACTTCCGCCTGGATCGTCGCTTGCACTTGGATCATCATGGGCATGAGCTATTCGATCGTCAACCACACGCAGTCGATGCGGCTGTTTGGGGCGCGCAGCGAGTGGGATATGAAGATGGCCGTGGTGTTATCGGGCACCGTTCTTCTGGTCGCCAACTTCACCAACCAGATGATCGGAATCATCGGCCGCGCGCTCTATCCTGACTTGAGCTTGATGCCCATCGAAGCAGAGCTGCAGGTTCGCGACGCGGTGTTTCCTTTGCTGGTCCGTGAGTTAACCACGGACGGATTGCGTGGGCTCGTCGTCGCGGGCGTAGCGGCGGCATCGTTCTCGACGTTCGATTCGATTGGTTCGACTGTGCCAGCGCTGCTTGTACGTGACGTCTATGCGCGAGTCTTCGTCCCTGATCGGGATGATGCCCACTACCTCAGAATTGCCCGCTACCTGACCGCGCTAGTCATTCTCGGCTCGTTTGCCTTCGTGCCCTTGCTGCTAGGAGGGAGAGGCATGCTGCTGGTTCTCCTTGATTGGGTCAGCGCGTTTGTCGTGCCGCTCCTTGTCGTGTATCTGATGGGCACCTTTACTCGGGCACACCGCTCAAGCGCTATCTGGGGGCTAGCCGTCGGTATCATCTTTGGAACCGTCAAACTGGTGGCGCCCGAAATGTTGCCAGCGAGCATGGCCAACAGTTTTGCCACCTCAATCTGGAGTCTCGTTTTAACCGCGGGCTCCATGGCTGCGGTCACCGCATGGCGCGGCAAAGAACCCGTCGGGGAAGCGCTGCGCTTGGAGCGAACCGGGTGGCTACACGAGACCCAGCTCGCCGTCGGCGGGCTCGAGGCTCCGGCATCTTCCGACTCAGCGCTACCAGCGATTCTTGGGATCGCCGTGGTTCTGGCAGGTGCGCTGCTGTCTTTTGTCGTATTTTGGTAGGCCCGTGATTGTCCGCGACATTGATGAAGCCCTCGAAGAGTCCGGGATCAGCAGCCGAGCCACTCGTTGTCAATAGCGTGGACTTTTCCGCTGGCAGCGGCGAGTGCCGTCGTTTCAATTCCCCCCAGTTCTCGCAATTCCCGATCTACGGCCTCGCGCCCGGCTCAGGATTGTACAGACCGGGCGGAAGGGTAACAGGTTAGACCGGGCGGATAGGTAACACCATGGCGAGATGCCATGGAAGGAGACCTATCCGATGGAAGAACGCAAGAGATTCATTGAAGACTGGCTGCGAGCGGGGGCGGCGACGAACGTGGCGGCGCTGTGTCGACTCTACGGGATCAGCCGCAGGACCGGATACAAGTGGTTAGAACGCTTCCGTCAAGGCGGTTGGCCAGAGCTGGAAGACCGCTCGCACGCGGCACACCGTCAGCCCGGTCGGATACCCGAGTCGGTCGAGCGACGAGTGATAGAAGCGCGTCGGCAGCATCCGAGTTGGGGGCCGAAGAAGCTCAGGGCCTGGCTGGAGTCGAAAGAGTCACAGACAAGCTGGCCAGCGGCGTCGACGATCGGCGACGCGCTGAAGCGAGCCGGACTCGTTCGCGGGCGCAAGCGGATGCGGCGACTGGCCGAAGCGGCACCCAGTCCGTTGCGCGAACCCGAAGCGCCCAACGACCTCTGGACGATCGACTACAAGGGGCAGTTTCGCACCGGCGACGGCGTGCTGTGTTATCCGCTAACGGTCGTCGACGGATATAGTCGTTTCCTGCTCAACTGCACCGCACACGTGGGCACATCCTACGCCGAGGCCCGCCGAGGCTTGGAGCGGTTGTTTCTGGAGCGCGGGCTGCCACGAAGGATACGCTCAGACAACGGTTCGCCGTTCGCCTCCATCGGCACCGGACGCTTGAGCCGGTTGAACGTCTGGTGGCTGAAGCTGGGCATTGCGGTGGAGCGCATCGAGCCGGGCAAGCCGCAGCAGAACGGTCGCCACGAGCGGCTACACCGCACGCTCAAAGCCGAGACAGT
>CAXWPK010000006.1:0-1483150 GCA_963667885.2 Bryobacterales bacterium
AAGGTACCAACCGTTGGGAGCAGGAGTTCGGTCGTCGAGATGGAGTGTTCGATCACTTTTTCAAGACGGACGAGGACAAAGAGATATTTCTACGCGGCATGAATGGTTACGGACGGATTAGCTCGCCGCTGGCTGTGCAGTCGTTCGACCTGAGCAGGTATCGCCATATGGTTGACCTCGGCGGAGCTACGGGGCACCTCGTAATCGCCGCCTGCGAACGCTATCCCGATATGACCGCTTGTGTCCTCGACCTGCCGTCAGTGACCCCGGTTGCGGCTCGTTCGATTGAAGAGGCAGGCCTCAGTGACCGTATCGGTACTGTCGATGGTGATTTCTTCAAAGACCCACTGCCTGAAGCCGACATCTACGGCTTCGGACGTATCCTTCACGACTGGTCGGACGAGCAGGTGGTTTTTCTGCTTAAGAAAACCTACGACGCACTACCCGCAGGCGGAGCGGTGATCATCTGTGAACATCTGCTCAAAGAAAAGAAAGACGGACCAACGACGGCGCTGTTGCAGTCACTCAACATGTTGGTAATCGCCGAGGGCCGTGAACGCTCGACGTCCGAGTACGAAGAACTTGTTCGAGGCGCTGGCTTCACGGAGTTTTACTCTAGGGTCACCGGCGGCCCCGTTGACGCCATGCTCGGCGTCAAGTAAGCTGCGGACGCTTGCTGGTGTGGGAGGTTCGGCGTGGTTCGTCTGGGGCTCTTCTACTTGGTGATTCTATTTGGCTCGTTGCTATCGGCCCAGCCGGCTGCGAGTGAGGCGGACCTACCTCCACGCAACGCAAGCGTAACCGTGACGGTCATCGACGTGACGACGCAGGAGCCGTTGGCAAAGGCGTTGATCAGATTGTCTGGCGACGGACCGGGGAGTACTGCTTCTTTTAGGCGTCGCAGCGACGACCAGGGAAAGTTCGTATTTGAAGACGTCCCGCCTGGCCGCTACCGTCTGAGCGTGGAGCTCAATGGATATGTGCCAGCCGAGAACGTCCGGGCACGTCTGCGCGTCGAAGTTCGGCCCGGAGCTGTGATCGACGATCTCGTTCTCGGCATGCAACCTGCGGCGGCCGTCAGTGGAGCTGTCTTTGACGAGGACGGTGACCCTTTTCACGGTCTGCTCGTAGAGGCGGTGAGAACCGTCTACAGGGATGGGTATCAGACGATTCAAGTCGTTAACTTCGGACGAACCGACGACCGAGGGCACTATCGCCTCTATGGTCTGTCGCCAGGTGGCTACTACCTACGGGCCAAAACCGATAGGGGAACGGTGGACGACTTGGCCGCCGTCTATGGCATGACCTACTACCCAAACGGAGACGATGACTCCCAGGCCAGTCTGCTCCAGCTGTCCGGTCAGGCGGAGATGACAGGCGTCGATTTTCGGATGAGTCGGTCCAAGCTGCTTCGTATCTCAGGCCAGGCGATTGACGGTGCGACTGGCCAAGCCATAAGCGCCGGTCACTTCTCTCTTTTGGATCGGACACGGCCGGGTCGACAGCAGGAGCTACGTAGGGGCTACGTCAGTCTGGAGGGGCGATTTGGGCACGTGGGCCTCCGTCCCGGCAGCTATCGAGTCGAGGTTATGTCGTACGATCGCGAATCGCCCAGCAACGCGGTCCACGACTTCGAGCTGACGGACCAGCCGATCGAAGACATGCTGATCACTGCGCAGCCGACATTTCCGGTTCCGGGCCGAGTGGCGATCGAGGGCGACTGGGACTTCGAGGCCCTGCCCATGCCGCCGAGATTCACTCTGGTCCCGGACGGTGCGTTCAACTACCCTGGACCTGACTCACCCCTGCTTGATGGCGGCAGGGTCACGTTCGAACGCGTGTGGCCACGTGCCTATCGCATTCAGGCTGACAGCCTAGGGGATCTGTATCTAAAACGGGCCCGGTATAAGGGGCAAGACGCGTTAAGCGCGCCGCTCGTTTTCGAAGAGGACGGTGGAGAGATAGAAATCCTCCTCAGTGCCAACAGCGCGCGCATCGCGGGACAGATGGTTCGCGATGGCGAGGGCCTCTGGGGCGTTGAAGTTGTTCTCGTTCCTGACGACCGCCAGAGAACCCATCTGTTCAGACATGCGACGACGGATCGAAACGGCGCGTTTGGCCTGTCTGGAATCGCGCCCGGTCGGTACAAGGTTTTTGCCTGGGAGCAGATTCAGATGACCGCGTGGCTCGACCCGAACGTGCTTGCTCCGTTCGAGGGGCGAGGCGTCAGCATTGAGCTTGAAGAGGGCGACTCCGAGCAAGTCGATCCCAAGTTGATTGAGGCCAGGGAGTAGCCTCTACTCGACCTCGATCGTGTCGAGCATCCACTTCTCGGTGGCGACGCCGACGATGATCAACTCCAGATCTGTAGTGCCGTCGTTCTGCAGCGAGTGAACGTCATTCAGGAGAACCGCGAGCGCATCGTCCTTGCCGAACGGGGCCGACTCATCGTTGATCGTCACAACGCCAGATCCATCGAGGACGTAGTACATCTCCTCGACGCTCGGGTGGCGCTTCTTGCCGACCGACGTCCCCGGAGGCAGAACGAGGTGGTCTACGTAAGACCAGTTGGTGTAGAAAACTTCTGGCTGGAGCGTGCGTCGATACTGAACGGTGCCTTTGCCACCGTGGAGTTCGTTGACGGGGCGTAACTGTGACTTGTCAAACGTTGCCGTGATGAAGAGTGGCTTCTTGTCCTTTTCGGCTCCGACCATATCGTTGCCTGTGTTGAATGCGTCGTACTTGCCCTTTCGGGTGGTGACAGAGATATTCATCCACTGAACGGCTTTGTCGGTCGGGTTGTAGATCGCGTGGGCGTGCCCCATGCGGCAGGGCACCCCAGAAGGACCTTGGATCAGCGCTGTACGGCCGTCTATTGTGAACTCCGCTTCACCGTCGAGGATAAAATACATTTCTTCCATATGGTTGTGAAAGTGGTGTCCGATTCCGCCTCCTGGTGCCAGCGTGCCACGGTGAACGAAGAATAGATTCGTCGTGAAGGCCGAGCCCGGAATCAGCGTGCCAAAGCTCATACCGCCGGCACCTTCGTGAACGCCCATCCGCGATGTGTACTCGGCGGGGTCGGCGTTGGCGATCCTTTCAGCTAGCGGGTCGCGCGCCGTGAGTGGCAGGGTCAAGAGCAGAGTGGCGATGAATAATCTGTGCATTAAGAAGTCTCTGGCTGTGCGCTATTCCACGTCATCGACGATGAAGTCGAACGGCCCATCGGTGAAGAACAACGCTTCGGATGGCTCAAGTATGTTGAACGGGCCGTGACGTTCACCTGGCGCGGCATAGATGAACATTCCTGGGGTCAGTACCCCCTCGGGGGAGTTGATGCGGCCCTTCAAGATGTACATGTAGTGTCCACAGGTCTCGTGGTAGTGGCGTGGCTCACGAAACCCCTTTGGATAAGCAATGATCGACGAACTCATGCTGGTGCGCGGGTTCTCGTGCAGCGGCTTCATGAGGATGCCAGCGGGCATTCCGGGGATCACGGCGGGTTGCTGTTCGATGCTGGCGGTGTCAACCGCGAACGACGTGTCGCCGTCGGCAGCGTATATTCCGGCAATGCAAACGATCAGGACGGCAGTGAGAGTGAGTTTCTTTAGCATGATGGGATTCCTTCTGGCGGCCTCGTCAGCCGCTAGGAATAGTAGCATGCGAGGGCTCGCGGACCCGGCTGGCTCGGGTACAATCAGACCGACTTCATGCGACGGTTTTCGATAGTTGTTTGGGCGTTGTTGGTGCCGCTCATTGCCGCTTCCGCGTCCCTAGAAGAGGACCGCGCCCTTTTCGTTGATCGGCTCTACCCGATTCTTGAGGCGGCGCAGTGTCGCTTGTGCCACGACGACAACGGAATCGCTACGAGCACCAGAATACAGTTCCCGGAGGAGGGGACTGAGGCTGACCGGGTTTTGCGGTTCGGCTACTCGCTGCGTTCGTTGGTCTCTCCGGCTGATAGGGAGAACTCGCTGCTGCTGCTCAAGCCGACTGGGACGATCGCGCACACAGGGGGAGAGCGTATCCGGCCGGGGTCGGAAGAAGTCGTGGTACTCCAGCAGTGGATCGAGGCGCTCGTGGGCCTCACACCAGCAGAGCTGGAACGCCGCGTTAGGCTGACTGGCGGAGCGGCGGTCTCGCACGCTGGAACGGTTCGGCGATTGACCCAGGTGCAATACAACAACTCCGTTCGCGACTTGTTGGGAAGTCAGACGCGGCCCGCCGACGACTTTCCGCCTGAAGACTATATCGATGGCTTCAGCAATCAGATTAGTGGTCAGGCTGCGTCGCCGATCCTGACTGAGGCGTACAATAGCGCCGCACGCAAGCTGGCGCGGGGTGCGTTTCTCGCCGGTGACTCGCAAAATTTGATTCCGTGTGAGCCGACTGGTACCGACGATGCGATGTGTCGTGATGAGTTCTTAAAGGCGTTTGGGCGCCGGGCGTTTCGGCGACCTCTCGCCGAGACGGAGTTGCGGAGCTATGGCCGACTGTTCGCAACCGCGGCGGAGCGTGACCAGGCGTTTCACTCTGGCGCGCAAGTCGTTGTCGAGGCGATGTTGCAGTCACCTAACTTTCTCTACTACGGGCACGAAGACTCCCGTCCGCACCGCATCGCCAGTCGGCTCGCCTATTTCTTGTGGAACACGACTCCAGATGTGGACTTGCTGAATGCCGCTGACAACGGTGACTTAGACGACCCAGCTGCGATTGACCGAATCGTACGCCGGATGTTGGCCGACCCGCGAGCGAAGGATTCTCTCGACGACTTCCTCGCCCAGTGGATGCGCTTTGACCGTCTACTGCTGTCGGTTCGAGACAGTCGCCTCTACCCGGAGTTCAGCGTCGAGCTAGCGGCTTCGATGGCGGAGGAGACTCGACGACTGTTTCGTGACCTCGTTTGGGAAGGCAAAGACTTCACGCAGTTCTTCTCCGCGGATTACTCGTTCGTGGATCAGTCGTTGGCTCAGTTGTACGGTATCGAGGCACCAGCAGACGTATTCGGACGTGTCGACGTACCAGCAGACAGCGGACGTGCTGGCATCCTCGGGCAGGCCAGCTTTTTGACGGTGACGAGCAAGCCAGGGGAAAGCTCGCCGACGGAGCGTGGCAAGTTCTTGCGTGAACAGTTCCTGTGCCAGATCATGCCGCCGCCGCCCCCGGGGGTGAGCGCAACGCTGCCACCGGTAACTGACGAAGAGCCGCTCAGCAATCGCCAGCAGTTGAAGATTCACCTCTCCAGTACGACGTGCGCGAGTTGCCACCGATTGGTGGACCCGATCGGATTTGGGCTAGAGCATTACGATGCGATCGGAAGATATCGCGAGACGCAGCACGTTACGATCCGCCCGACGACGGACGAACTCCGCACCGGGCGAAAGAAGAAGCCGACCGAGTACGAATTGCCAATCGATTCAGATGCCTACATTTACGGCATCGAAGGGTCGGAGTTCTCAACGCCTAGCGAGGCCGGGCGGGTACTATCCGAAGATCCCGTTTGTCGCCGTTGCATCGTTAAGCAGCTCTTCCGGTACGCGCTGGGGCGTCACGAGACGGATGCGGATCAAGAGACGATCGAGACAGCTTATAAACGATTTGAAGCTGCACATTTCGACTTTCGTGAGCTTATAATCGCGGTAGCTGTTTCTGAGCCCTTCACCGGAGCCACGGACTGAAATGCATCTACCGAAGCTAGCGCTGTCTCGCCGCTCGTTCTTGAAGGGAGCCACGGCGGGCGGACTCGCGATCCGCGTTGGACTACCGGCCCTGGACGCGATGTTTAACGTCAGTGGTACGGCGTATGCCGCCACGGGTTCTACGAAGTCGGAAATTGAGAAGCGGTTCGTCTTTTGGTTCAACGGCAACGGCATCTCCGAAAAGTATTGGATTCCGGCGGAGACCGGCTCGGATTATCGCATCACGCCTTGTCTGAGTCCGTTGGCCAAACTGCGCGACGACGTCCACATCGTTACGGGGCTGGATAGCCCGGCAGCTCGACTGCCCGGACCGGGTAACAGTCACTACCCGTCGATGAGCGCGTTGCTCAGCGGCCAGGTGTACACGGGTCGCGGCGCGGGCGGAACATCGTTCGATCAAGTATTGGCGGAGAAGATTGGTGGAGAGTCCCGCTTCCGTTCGCTGCAGCTTGGCGTCTCGCAGGAGTGTTTCGGTGAAGCGATCCAGCGCAATATGAGCTGGGCTGACCGTGATCGTCCGCTGCCGCCCGAGACGTTGCCGCACCGGCTGTTCGATCGGCTATTTGGCGAGAAGGAAGAAGGCTGGATCGACCGACAGAAGAGCGTGCTCGATGCGGTCAGCGAAGATACACGTCGGTTGAATGATCGGCTTGGTGCGGTTGATCGCCAAAGACTCGAAGAGTATCTGGCGTCGGTCAGAGAGCTTGAGCGTTCGATCACGAGCTTGCCGCCGGAGTATCAGACGGTTGTCGAGCGCCCTGCCGAGGGCGGGGATATGCGCGACTGGCCGCGTATCGCGAAATTGCAATCGGATCTATTGGCGCATGCCTTTGCGTCAAGGCAGACTCGGGTAGCGTCGTACATGCTCACGAAGTGCCAGGGTCTCACGCGCTTCCCCTGGCTCGGCCACACATCGGAGCGTCATCACGAGTACACACACGGTCAGGTCGAGACGCCACGTGGCTCGCGCATTTTGCGCGACATCTGCCGCTGGCACGTCGAGGAGTTTGCGTACCTGGTCGCGAAGCTCAAAGCGACGCCCGAGGGTGATGGCACGGTCCTGGACAACACCTGTCTGTTGTTTGTGCACGAGCACGCCGAGGCGAACTCGCACAAGAACAATGGCCACGCGGCGCTTGTCGCGGGCCACGCGGGCGGAATGAAGACCGGTCTTCACACACGGACGACTGGCTCACTGGGCGATCTCTACGCGACGCTAGCGGAAGAAGTTCTCGAGGCGGGAGAAATCGATTTCCCGACGGCAGAGAAGAAGCTCAGCGACATCGTCTAGCTGGCTTTCCACGATATTACGCGGCAGTTGGGACGACGCTGCGAAAACGCGGCGATGGCGTTTCCGGAGACTTGCGTTCCACCGACGATGAGCCGTTCGAGCGAGGGCAGTTCAGCCAATTGACTGAGACCGGTATCGCTGAAGACGGTACCCGAGAGGTTTAGGCGTTTCAGATTGCGCAAAGCCAGCAGCGCCGGCACGGTGGCGTCGTCGACTTGGTAGGAGCCGTCGATGTCGAGTTCTTCCAACTGAGAGAGAGAGGACAGCCATGACAGATCGGCGCTCTTGATCGGCAAATCTCCAAGGTCAAGCGAGCGAAGGTTCGCTAGCGGCGCGAGCGCTTCGAGTCCCACGATCTCGGTCTTGATGGCGAGATCGCTACCCGGGCGATCACTCCCTCGATCGGTGAGTTTGGCACCGCGAAGCGAGAGCGATTCGAGCTGGGTGAGTCCGCCTAGTCGCTCTAGGTTCTGCTCGGTGAGCGGGAGGCCCCAGAGCCCAGAGTCGACGCGCTGATAGCCACCGACATCCAAGTGCCGCAGTGCCGGGACGGCCTTGAGCACGGTCAAAGCCAAGCCGCTGAGACGATTTGCTCCGCAGCGGAGTGTGGCGAGCTTTCCAAGGGCCGCGAGTTCCTCAAAGCCCTCGTCGTCGACTTCGGTCGACGATAGGTCAAGAAACTGCAGCGAGACCAACGGGATCAGCCGGTCGAAGACGCCGCTGTCGACACGCGTGCCTCGTAGGTCTAGTGATCGGAGTTCTCGCCACGACGAGAGGTGTCCGATATCAGTGGCCGTGAGGAATTCCGCGAACTGGAGTCGCAGGTTCTGGACGTGGGCCAGTGCTCGCAGCGGTTCCAGGGCCTTTCCGGTAATGCGAGTGCGGCTGAGGTTGATCTTCTGGAGTGACGGAATGTCGGCGAGCCAAAGCAGATCGGTGTCATTTGCCCAGGAAGCCGACAGGTCGACGGCCGTGATTTGACCGGCCGTATTGCGTTCGACGGTGCCTCCGAGGCGCTCGACATGGGCGGCGACATCGTCGGCGGCTCGCAGGGAGGCAGCAGTGAGGGCGGTCAGTAAGAGTCGGCGGCGGGAGATCATCGCTAGCTTCTCCTCCGGTTGATGCGACGTGACTTCTCGTCAAACACGATTTCGCAGTTGGGTAGCGCCCGCTTGAGGCGCTGGTAGCCGTCTGCGGTGAAGAGCGTGTGATAGAGGTTCAGCCACTCTAGTTTCTGCAGTTTACTGATCGCCTCGACCGAGGTGTCGGTGACGTGTGTGTTGTCGAGGTTGAGGCGACGCAGTTCGGTCAGGGCTGCCAGGTGCGCCATGCCTTCGTCGCCGACTTCGGTGTGTTCGATATTGAGCACTTCTAGTTTGGTGAGCTTTGCTAACGAGGCTGCGCCACCGTCGCCGAGGCGGGTGCGTACCAAATGAAGATCGGTGAGATTCTGGAGTCGTTCGAGAGCGGGTACGCCGTCGTCAGTGAAGCGCGTGTAGCTGATCGACAGGCTCGTAAGGCTGGCCAGCGTGGAGATGGCCAACAGCCCGCGATCGCCGGTATCGGTGGTATTGAGGTCGAGCGACTTGAGATCGGATAAGTCTCCCAGCAGCGGGAAGCAGTCATCGGTAACGTCGCTATGCGCCAGAGAAAGTGTTTGCAGAGCGGGGAGTCGGCTGGTGAGTTCGCACGCCACGTCGCCGACGGGTGAGCCGTCCAAGTTGAGCTCGATCAGTGTGCTGCTGAGACCGCTCAGGCCGGGACCCTCGACGAGCGTGTCTGCCAGTGATAGGCGTTCGAGGGCGGGTAGGTTCGCGAGACTTCTCATGCCCTCGTCGCCGACGAGTGTGTTGTCGAGGTCGAGTTCGCGCAGCGTGGAAAAAGTGCCAATGCGTCGCAACCCGATATCGCTGATCTGCGTTGCCGAGAGGTTCAAGTCGGATAGTTCCCGCAGGTAGACCAGGTAATCCAAGTCCTCGTCGGTGGTGCTCGTGGCTGACAGATCGACTGCGTCGAGGTTGGTTGTCGTGCCACCTAGAGCCGATATCCACTCGGTGAGAGCAGCGATATTCCCGTCTGCGGGAGGCTCCGGATGCCCCGCACCCGCGCCAGGGCTCTGATTGACGAACGCTACGGCGAGTTGCGGTAGGGCTTGCTGCAGACTCCGAACGCCTGCTTCGGTCGTCCGTGAATAGCGCAGGTCGAGATTGCGTAGATTCGGGAGAGCTTGCAGCCGCGATAGACCGGCGTTGGTGACGCGGGTTCGGTAGAGGTTCAGTTGCTCAAGATTCGGCAGTCCGGCGATGAATTCGAGACCGGCGTCGGTGACGTCGGCACCACTCAGATTGAGACGGCGTAGGTTCTTCAGGTTGGCGAGGGAGGGCAGGCCGGTGTCGCTGATCGAGCAGCCAGCGAGGTCTAGCTCCTCTAGCTCGGTCAGGTCGGCGAGGTGGATGAGGCCAGCGTCGGTTACTAGGGTGTCTCCAGCGCGCAGGCGTCGTAGCTGGCTCATGCCCGCGAGGTTGGACATGCCCTTGTCGTCGAAGGGGGTGCGTGAGACGTCGAGTTTTTCGAGGTTGACGAAGTTGGCGAGGTTGTAGCCCTGAATCTGGGACTGCCAGACGACGAGTTCTTTGAGCCCGGTGAGTGGTGCGATGGCGGCGAGGCCTTCATCGGTGAAGCGGAGGCCGTCGAGGAAGTGCCAGCTAAATGAGATGCGTTCAAGCGAATCGATCGCGGCTAAATTTCCGAGTTCCTTGCTGCCATCCCAGCCGCCATCGGCGTTTCGGCTCCAGGTGGGGCCAGCGATGTCGATCGAGCGTAGTGATCGCAGGTCTTTCAGTTGGACTAGCTGCGGCGGCTCGATGTTGACCCCAATGAGATCGACGGCGGTAACGACGAAGTCGTCGGTGGGGAGATCGCGGATCTGCGTGATCCAGTCGTCGGCGGCGTTGAGATGGACGCGTCCGCCGAGGCCGACGGCCCAGTAGGCGGCGCGCTGATCGGCTTCAGTCGCGAGGGCCGCGGGCGTCGTCAGAAACGCAGCCAGAGTAAGTATTGCGACACGCTTCACTTCGACCGCGATTCTACCACCGCACCGCTAGCGCGGGCTGGTCCCGCCTTCGCGGGGTGTGTCCCTTCGGGCGGCGCGCGGTCTTGCTAGTGCCAAGACGTCCGTCTCGTCGGCGTTGCGTGGCTCCATCTGCTTGGTGCAGTCAAACCGGAACGGGTGACCAAATGAGTTTTTGGAAGTGGGAACGCGCCAGTTGTGCCGGGCAAGGCGAGCTTCTCAAGGAACAGCTTGTTTCTTTTCAGTGCGTTACATCCGCTCATCACCCCCCTCTGGATGTTACTAACCCTTGATGACTTTCTGGGCCGCCAGAATCGGAGTAGGTTCAAACAAGGCATTGACCGGCATTGGTCTCGACGATTGGATAGTCCCGCCGGCCACCGCAATTCAAACCGGCGTGAGATCCGGAATGGTCGGACGAATGAAACTTCAAGTTTCATTCGTTGAATCGAGGAGGGAAAGGGGAGGACACTAATGAGACAGTTAGAAATTACGCTGTTGGCCGTCATAGGAGGGGCGCTGCTGTCGGCCTCTCTGGCCACAACAGTCTGGGCTCAGCAAGCCCAACGAAGGCACGTCGAGTGGCCTACCGTGCTATCGGGAACGGTTGTGTTGTCATCGGGAGACGTGCCGAGCGAAAAAATCAGGTTATATTGCGTGTGCGGTTCACGGACGGTTTCAGAAGGCCGTACGGATTCCAAGGGACGTTTCAGTCTTCGCGTCGGGCGGAACTCTTCCCTATCTAGCATGGACGCGAGTATCGGTGGCACGAGTCATGGGCCAGTCCCGGTCGACTTCATGTCCGATTCGAGTGATGCGTTCAGGCGAGTAGACCTTAGCGGATGCACACTGGAGACAAATGCACCGGGATTTCGATCGAAAGCCTTGTGTTGGGAAAGTACCACTGTGGGAGGCGCGCGGACGTTGGTACGTTCAAGCTGACGCCGCTGACGAACTGCGCGTCCTGAGCGAGCGGTAGTGGTTGGTCTTCGCTTCAACTAGCGCCGCGATGGATCTCCGGGTCGCTAGCGCGAGGGCATGATCGGACGCACTGGCGTTCATGGGAAGGCAATTCGGAAGGTTAAGTTGCCGCCCGGCGAATCCCTCGGTGAGAACTGACCGAAACCCCGAGAACCGCTTCGACCGGACAATCCTCACCCTAGAAATGGTTTAGTTTCTTGGGGCCGGCTATGGTCGATCGTTGAACTACGATCAGGTTTGCTGTATCATTCCGTGGGACAAGCAGGCTAGAACGCTAGGCCCGCTGTGCTGAATTTTTGACAGCTACGTGCTGTCAAAGCCAAGTACGTGCGAGCGCAGATGGTTTGGATCTTCTTGTCGAATGTGAACTAGGACGTCGGGGATGGGGGAGCAGACTACGTACAGGGGTAAACCTCGCCTTGAACCGCCGACGGCGACGGCGGTACGAGAACAGCTGCGCAATATTGTCCGATCCCCGTCGTTTGGCCGTTCGGCGCAGATGGCGAAGCTCCTGGAGTTTCTCGTAGATGAAACACTGAACGGCAACTCCGAGAATCTCAAAGGTTATGTGATTGCTGTCGATGTCCTCGGGCGCCGGGAATCTTTCGATCCAAAACTGAGTACTATCGTTCGCTCCGAAGCACGGCGGCTCCGCGAGAAGCTAGCAGCCTACTATCGAGTCGAAGGGGAGCATGACCCGATAGAGATCCGGCTGCCAAAAGGCTCTTACGTTCCGAGATTCGAGTACCGCGGCGCGGCGGAACTAGCGGAAGACACGGGTACACTGTTCGCGGGGTATCGGATCCTCGAGGAACTCGACAGTGAAGGACTGGGGAAAGTCTATAGAGCGGAAGACCCCCGGCTGCACCGGACTGTAGCCCTAAAGATGTTGCCAGCTTCATCGGGAGGAGGCAATAACGACGAGGAGCATGCGGAGGCACTAGCGGCGGAGCTGGACCACCCGAATGTCTGCACGGTTTACGAGACTGGCGTCTTCGCAGGACAGTCCTACATCGTCAGCGCCTTTATCGTCGGAGAGAATCTGGCGCTCAAGCTTGAGCGGGGCCGTATCGAATTGCGGACGGCTGTCAAGGTCTTGGTCATCGCTTCCACCATCAGCCAGTACAAGACCCTCCACAGCTCTGGAAACGCGGGATGGGGGGGCTAGCTAGGCCGAGGACACGCGTCTCCGTATGGCAACGTGGCGTCGTCCCTTGCAGTCCCGACTGAAGCTGCCCCATAGGTATTCGATCCATTGTTCTGGAGCATGCGCTTGACAATCCTGGGGACGGACTCGATACTACCCATAGATTTCCTATGGGAACGAAGACACCACCGACGAGAACTGAGATCCTGCGTGGAACGCTCGACATGCTCATCCTCCAGACGCTGACGCTGGGAATGCTGCACGGCTATGGGATTGCGCGACACATCCAGCACGTCTCCTCCGAGGTACTGCAGGTCGAGGAAGGCTCGCTCTATCCGGCTCTGCAACGGCTACTGGTAAAGGGCTGGGTGGTTGCGGAATGGGGCCATTCGGCCAACAATCGCCGCGCCCGCTATTACCGTCTGACCCCCGCGGGTAGGAAGCAACTCGTCCTCGAGGTCTCCAACTTCGAGCGGGTTGTCGAGGCTATCGGGCAGGTGCTGCAACCGGCGGAAGGATAGCGCCGTGGCATGAACAAGATTGGCGAGATCTGGCGACGATTGGTACTGCTCACACGGCGCGAGCAGTTGGAAGAGGAACTCGGCGAGGAGATGCGGTTCCACCTGGAGATGAAGATCCAGGACAACATCGAGGCTGGGATGTCGCCCAGCCAGGCCCGCCGCGCTGCCTATCTCCAGTTTGGAAACAGGACGTTGGCCCGAGAAGATAGCCGCGAGTTGTGGGGATTTGGCTGGCTGGATCGATTGGGGCAGGACCTGCGCTTTGGCTTTCGTATGCTGGCTAAAAGCCCGGGATTCACTTCCATAGCGGTGCTCTCGCTGGCGTTGGGTATCGGGGCCAACACGGCTATCTTCAGTGTCGTCAACGCCGTTCTGCTGCGCCAGCTTCCTTTCAAGGACCCGGACCGGTTAGTGAGCATGCATCGCATCACCCTTGCGGATGGACGGGACGGTATACCGTCTCATTCGGTGGCCGTGGCGTGGGGAGAAAAGGCTGAGCTTCCCGAGCTCACGTCCTGGGCAGGGAATTACACGACGCGTGGACCTTACCTGCTGGATGGTGTTCCCCGAGAGCTGCATGAGCTGTCAGTTGGAGTAGATCTGTTCCAGGTCTTGGGCACAAACCCGGTTCTGGGCCGCAATTTTTCCGCCGCGGAGAGTGGGGAGGTCATCATTAGTCACGGTCTGTGGCAGCGTCACTACGGTGGGGCCCCCGATGTCATTGGCCGAGGGATAAGCGGGAACGGCCGTCCCTCCGATGTCATCGTCGGGGTGATGCCGCCCGGATTCTGGGTCCATCCCTGGACGGCAGATGCGGATTTGTGGGCCGCCGTGAAGAATCCCGGGGGCTATCTGAAACCGATCGGACGATTAAAGCCGGGGACCACTATCGAGCAAGCCGAGGCGGAGATAAACGTCATTGCCGAAAACACTGAGAAGCACGCGTTTTATGCCAAGTACCCGGCACGGCTTGAGCTTCGGCCGCTCAAACGAGTGATCGCCGATAGATACGGGAGCACCCTGAACTTGCTGTCGGGTGCGGTCGGCTTTGTACTCCTGATGGGCTGCGCCAATGTCGCCGTTTTGCTACTGGGGCGCGCAACATGGCGGCACAAAGAGATATCAACGAGAGCGGCTCTAGGGGCCGGGCGGTGGCGGCTGGTCCGGCAGCTGATGACCGAGAGTGCGTTGCTTGCCGGAGCTGGCGGACTCTCCGGCACGGTGGTCGCCTATGGCGGGATCAAACTGTTCACGATGCTCGCCCCGGAGTGGTATCCGCCGTCGGAAGAGATTGGCGTCGACGAGCAAGTGCTGGCCTACACGCTTGGGATCGCGCTGCTGACAGGACTTCTGTTCGGACTGGTTCCAGCGCTCCAGAGTTCCAAGCAGGATCTGACCGTAGCTCTCAAGGAGGGGGCGAGAGACACAGCAGGAGACTCTCGACGGAGGCTGCGACGACTCCTGGCCGTGTCGGAGGTGGCGATTGCCTTGACTCTTCTGGCCGGAGCCGGGCTCATGATCAATAGCTTCGTCAGGCTGGTAACGGCCGACCGCGGTTTCAACCAGAAAAGTCTGTTGACGATGACCTTCAGGCTCGGGGGAGAGGCCTACTGGGACGAAGAGCACAGGCGTCCGAAGCCCGGGGCCGTGGCGCGCGTCGAGCGCGTCATTGACCGAGTAAAGACACTCCCCGGGGTGGTCTCCGCCGGACTGAACTCCTATATCTTCCAGCCTGGTCGGGGAGAATTCTTTCGGATCGTTGGCCGGGCCGAACCCGCATCCGCTGACGACCCGATGGCGAAATACAACGAGACGGGCGGGGACTTCTTCGGAACCATGGAAACGCCGTTAATTAGGGGGCGTCTGTTCACCCGCCAAGACACCGAAGGTTCACACCGAGTGGCCATCATCAATCAGGCCTTGGCACGCAAGTTCTTCCCAAATGAGGACCCGATCGGAAAGTCCCTGCAGACGCCCCGTATTCGTTCATATTCATATGAGGAACCGCGGGAGATAGTCGGGATTGTCGGAGATATCATCAGCTTTGTGAGAGGAGGGGGGCGCCCGGAAATCTTCGTTCCGTATCGTCAATACACTCGGACCCGCAAAGGAGAATATTACACCCTCAGGAAGTATTTCGTTATCCGGACCGCGACGGAACGGATGAGTCTGGTTGAGGATGTGCGCAAAGCTGTTTCCGACATCGACCCGGAACTGACCCCCGACTTCGAAACCATGGAAACGGCGGTGGCCAATTCGTCCGGCATAGAAGCGTGGGGGGCATCGGCGGTTTCAGAAATCCAATCGTTACGCTTCCACGTGCGGCTGCTCTCGATCTTCGCGGGGCTGGGGCTGTTTCTGGCGGCGGTGGGGCTTTTCGGTGTGATCTCGTATTCGGTTGCGCAGCGGACCCACGAATTCGGCCTTCGCATGGCACTGGGCGCTCAGCGGAGCGATGTCCTGCGAGACGTTTTGAGGGAAGCACTTGTGCTGACCCTGCTTGGGTTGGGAATCGGCGCGGTGGCCTCTCTTGCTCTGACACGATTCATCGAAAGTCAGCTCATTGGGGTTACGTCTACCGACCCGGCTACGTTCGCTGCTGTGTCAGCGGTGCTGGTCGGTTTCGCGCTGCTTGCGGCTTATGTTCCGGCGCGCAGGGCGGCAAGCGTGGACCCCATGGTGGCGATGAGGCATGAGTAGAACTCAATACGCCGAAGCTCTTGTGCTCTGTCAAGTTACTGGGAAGTTTAGTTCGGAGTTATTATGTTTTCCCCTACCTTGTTCTCCCTGCTGGCGGTCCACTGTGTTCTCTTTCCGAGCGCCATCCTGTTCGCTCAGGGAGAATTGACTGAGACAGAGTTCGAGGTGGATGGCCGGGCCAGGCGCTACGCCGCTTACATCCCGGACAGCCTGAAACAGGGCGGACAGGCGCCGGTGGTCTTCGTCCTGCATGGCGGCGGCGGGAACGGGCGGGCGATGTCCCGGCGTGCCCGATTCGATGCTTTTGCGGAGCGCGACCGCGCCGTCGTCGTCTAGCCGAGCGCATTTGAAGGCTTCTGGAATGACGGACGAAAATATCAGCAGTTCAAATCTCAAGTCGAAAACGTGGACGACGTGGGATTCCTCTTTAGGGTTTTGGAGGATCTCGATGCCCGGATCGAGGTCGATCGCAGCCGAGTCTTCATCACGGGCCACTCGAACGGGGGGCTGATGGCACACATGGTTGCCGCGCATGCAGCGGATCGCATCACGGCGATCGCGCCGGTGTCCAGTTCGATTGCCCGCCCGCTATACAGCGGGTTCAAGCCTTCGCGGCCTGTGCCAATCATGATCGTTCAAGATGCAGGCGACCCAGCCGTAAAGTGGACGGGTGGGGAGGGCGGCCGGTTCGACTGGGTTTCTCAGCCACAGGCGATGGAGCGCTGGCGCGAAGTGAACGGTTGCGGGCCGGCCATCTCCACGAGGAGCGATGCGCTCGACGGGACAGACGACGATGCGGCGGTCACTCATATGGTCTGGCCGGGGTGCAACGAGGGGGTAAGAATGGAAGCATATATCGTGGAAGCGAATACCCATCGCCCGCCCTCGGCTCTCCTTGACAAGGAGAATATGCGCCGTTGGAAGGAAGTGGTCTGGGAGTTCTTCATGAGTACGGACGATGGCATCAAGCGGGGCGAGGGGCTCAAGGAGTAACTTCCTACAAGTCCTGCCGGCTCAACCGGTCAACGCAACACTAGGCCTAAGTCGTTCAACCGAAATGTCTTAGCGATGAGAGCGGCAAGGGGCTTGCCTACAAGCGGAAGCCATTAATCGCAATTGCGTAACTCGTTGTACTGCAATGACATGCAGATGAGAGCGGAGCGTCCTCGCCGCTTCGCCTTTGCTTTCTTTGGCTTACGCTTCACGCTCTCCCTTCGCGCCGGGTGTTGCGTCGACCGCTTGAGACCACCCCGAATGTAGGCAATGACTCCCGAATCGGATCTGATTTGCCCTTGAAGGTGTTGTTTTCTACATTCCCCTGTAGGCACAGCGAGAACGGACCGGCCGAAGGGGGCGCGTGGGGCCGGGCCGCTGGTGGGTACGCCTAACGGCGTTTGCGGAGAGACGCCAAGGCTGCGAGGCCCAAACCAAAGAGCAGGTATGTGGACGGTTCGGGGAGTTCCGACACGACGTTGTCATCGGTGGTAAGTTCGAGCTGCCATTGGGCAATGGTGCCGGAATTGTTGTGCACGAGATCATCGTCAGTCGTCCAAGTCCAGATCGTCGTCGTCGGCATCGTCGAGCGGCGCGCGGACGGCGCCGCCGGTTGCCGGTCGATAGAGCTGCTCGAGTAGGGCCGCCATCGCGTCCAGCGCGCGCGACATTTCCAGAACGAGCGGGTTCTTGACTGGGATTCCAGACGCGCCGGTGATCGTGGGGAACGATCCGGACGTCTCCCACTGGTCCGCCGCGTGCCGATTGATCCGATCTTGGATCAGGTAGAGCCGCGCGATCTCGGCCGCTCGAACGTTAACAGGGAGCCCGGCCGCCGCTAAGTCGACGAGAATCTCCTGGAACCGGATTCCTTCTCGCTCCGAGAGGTCATCGGGCGTTTGAATCGTGCTCTGTGGCGTTTCGTCGATGGTATGTGGGCCGGGGCTCATGAGTTTTTTCTGGCGGAGTTCGTGTAGCGTCCTACCTGGGACGGTCTGGAGGGCCTTCGGCCTTAACTTTCCGAGCCCCCCCTTCCTTCGGCCGGGTCGCCGACTGATCGATTTCGCGTCTCCTTGCGCAGCGGCAAGTCTCGAAGTCCGGCGTCGGACTAGTCCAGCCTGGAAGAAACTATTCTCGGAAATGGGCCGGCTTGACCCTCTGAGAGGGTCCAGATTGGGTCACTTCCTCGAATTCCTGCCGGCTCAAGCGGTCAACGCAACACAAGCGTCAAAACGTTCTGCTGGAGTTTCAAACTCCAGCGTCTTGCGGGGCCGACCGTTCAGCCTGCGAGCGATCCTGTCCAGGTGCTCTTGTGAGTGTACGGATAAGTCGGTTCCCTTGGGGAAGTACTGTCTCAACAGACCGTTCGTGTTCTCGTTCGATCCGCGTTGCCAGGGGCTCTGCGGATCGCAGAAGTACACGTCGATGTCCGTCGCTAGGGTGAAGCGTTTGTGGTCGGCCATCTCCAGCCCGCGGTCCCAAGTCAGCGACTTGTAGAGCACGCCCGGCAATTGCCGGGCGTGCTCGATCAGCGCCGAGACGACGGTTGCGGTGTCCTTGCCGGAGACCTTCACCAACATCACATAACGGGTGTGACGTTCGACCAGGGTGACGATGTAGGTGTTGTTCGATCCGGCTAGAAGATCCCCTTCCCAGTGACCGGGTACGGCCCGGTCTTCGACCGAGGCCGGGCGTTCACTAATCGAGATCAGATCTCGAATCTGTCCGCCGCCACGGCCCTTGCGGCTGGCCTGCGGGGAGCGGCGAATCGTGCGCTTGGAACGCAGACACAGGGTCAGTTCTTTCTTCAAAGCCCCACGGGCTTGGATGAAAAGACTGCGATAGATCGTTTCGTGTGACACGTAAAGTGACTCGCGGCCCGGATAGGTCCGTTTCAGCCAGCCGGCAATCTGTTGCGGAGCCCAGTCCTCGCGCAGCTTCTCTTCAACCAACTGGCGGAGCTGGGGACAGCGTAGCAGCCGACACGACTTGGGACGCTGTGCTCGCTTCCAAGCCTGCTTGTCCGCCTCTGCCGCTCGGTAGCGGTCAGCGCCGCCGTTGCGGCGGATCTCTCGGCTCAGCGTCGATGGCGCACGAGCTAGCCTGCGGGCGATCTGTCGCAGCGACTGCCCACAGGCAAGGCCTCGGGAGACCTCTTCCCGCTCAGCCAACGTCAACGCCTGAGGCGAGCGGCAGCGCGTTCGCGGGCGGATGCCGCCGTAGCGCAACAGCAGCCAGTAAACCGACGGACCTCTGTCCATTACCCGGGCGATCGTCTTCGACGACTCTCCGCGTCCCCAGCGATCCCACACCTCAGCGAACTCCGCCGCCGTGTACCTCCGCCTCTTCCTCGTCTGTTCCTTCTGTTCTTCTTGCATCTACTTCTCCTTCTCGGTGAAGTGTTGCATCGACCCCTTGAGACCACCCTCCAGTTCGGTGAGAATCTTTGGTGGTTCTTCTCCGACTCCACTGCCAACATTTCGTCCGTCGGGGCCACCGCACCGATTCGAGTCACGACAGCCGAACCGAACAACTTCGCGACCGGAGATACGGTCGTTGTAGCAGGCATAGTCTCGCCGAACTTGGGCTCAGGCACTCATACGGTCACGGTAGTCAGCAGCACGGCGTTCGATCTCGATAGCACCGACGGCACAGGCGCAGCCGTCTCGTTGGCACCGGATGCCCGAGTCGTCAGTGGCTCGATGGCGTTCTACGACGCTGAAACCACAGCTGACGCCGCCGCTGCCCTGGGGCGCTCCTTAACGAAGTTCACCTGCCAAGATTCCGACCCGACGATCAACTCCGGCGAAGACGCCGACTTCCTCCGAGACCGCCTAGCAGCACATCTCGATTCGATCGTCACCGACGTACGGGCGACCCACTCCGACGCGGTCTTTGAGCTGCTCTACCCGTTCGACGTCCTTCATCCAACGGTCTATCACACTGCAACTCGGCCCTATCCACAGGGCGGCCGTCTCAACCACCACGTCTCGACGCCTCTCAACTGGATGACTCCAGCCGATACCAACCGACGGCTCAAGATCGAGGCGCTCAGCTGGGGTGCATTCTTCCGCAACGGCGATCTCGCTGAAGAGGCGATTCAGTTGTGGACGGACAATCACGGGTTCAACTGGCCCCGCGATCAGGTTGCCTATCTCATTCCGTGGTTCAACGGCGGCACGCCGTGGAGGCGAGAGTTTCTAGCAGCTCGGCGCATCAACCCCGGCGAAATTCACTTCTGGGCACTCGACCACTTCCGACTCCTTGAGTGGCCCGGCCTGCCGCGCCCAATTCGCAAGAGTGGTTTCTTCGGCAGATAAACCACCCTTCCCGCGTCGCCGTCCTAGGGCCCCAAAGGGTGGCATATCGTTTGCCCGGCGGCGCCAGCCCCAGGTCCCCGACCCACGCCTGGAGCACCCCTCGTCCCGCTTCTGTGCGTCCTCCACCGCTGACTTCAAGCGGCCTCCTTTTCTGCCCAAGACTGCAATAGAGTGTCCGAGCCACCACTATTTCAGGCAATCCGCGGCTGCCGGGAAGAGGGGAGTACTTGGCCCCACGCAGGGCCCGAACTCAGCACCCGATGCTGTAGCCTTGACTGATGATCCGACGTCTAGGCCTTAGCCATCCGGCAGGCGGAATCGTGAGCCCGGAAGGAGTGAATAGATCGCCAGTGGATTGGTGAAGGCGCGGTGGAGTTAGCGAGAATGGGTCATGTCAGAAAGACCTGCGGCGCGCTATCTACCGCTCGACCGAATCCAACGCGTTTTGCTGCCACTTGACCTCGAATCCTACAGAGGTCGGGGAAGTCGACGATGAACCACCCTTGCTTTACAGTGATCTTGGAGTTTCGTGGAGGCACCTCCGTCGCTCAGGTTCACGCATCTAGTGCCCGAGAAGCATTGGAATCTTGGTTGCTTCATCTCGAACAACACGTTGGCGATGTGGTGCCAACGGGCTGCGTGGAGCGGCTTTGTCAGGATCTCAGAGACGATGACCTGGTAGCCCTCGTGGGAGTGCGTAACGTTTGGTGTATTTCTTCAGCCGGTAGCGTGGGATCTGCTCTGGTGAACATCGTAGAGACTCGTCTAGGCTAAGGAAAGAGGCGGTGACTGAGCGCAACGGCTTCTCTTTCGGTACATTGCCGCTTCCCGCGTCAGCGGCCTAAGCCCCGGAGGGACGGTATATTGTTAGCCCGGCGGCGCCAGCCCCGGATCCCGAGTCCGCACCCGTCACACGCCTCGTCCCGCGTCTGAGCGTCCTCCGAAGAATCGGAGAAAGCAGGACAACTCCAACCACCGTCATACAATGGCAGTCGTCTCTATGCCATCGTCCAGCCTCCGCCCCAACACCAATCTCGCTGAACTCTCTGGCCGGGCCGTTACCCTCGGCTTACTGATCGGCATCGTCATGACCGCAGCCAATACGTATCTGGGGCTCTACGCGGGAATGACCGTCTCTGCCTCAATTCCAGCCGCGATCGTCTCGATGGGAATCCTGCGAGGCATCCTGCGCAAGGGGTCGATCCTCGAAAACAACATCGTCCAGACTATGGCCTCCGCCGGTGAATCGGTGGCGGCCGGCATCATTTTCACCGTCCCGGCACTCGTCATCGCCGGTGTCTGGCAAGACTTTCCCTACTGGAAGGTCACTATGATCGGCCTGCTGGGTGGCGTGCTGGGCGTGCTGTTTATGATTCCGTTGCGGCGCACGCTGATCGTCGAAGATGACGAACTGATCTACCCCGAAGGCGTCGCCTGCGCCCGGGTTCTCGAAGCCGGTCAGACCGGGGGCAGCAATCTTTCTTCTGTTTTCTTGGCCCTTGTCGGCGGCTTGGTATTCAAATCGATGAACGGCCTCGTCGGCATCATCAAGCCGGTCGTCGAAGGTGCCGTCGGAGTGGGCCGCACCATCGTGTATTTCGGAACTGACGTTTCTGTTGCGCTGCTTGGCGTGGGTGTGATCGTCGGGCTCGAAGTCGCCACACTCGTGCTCGCTGGCGGCGTAATCGGCTGGCTCATCGGAATCCCTATCTACTACCTCACGGCCCCCGTCCCCGAAGGGTCGGCCCTCGACGCAGCTTGGACCGCCTGGAGCGAGCAGATTCGCTACATGGGCGTCGGTGCGATGATTGTCGGCGGTCTCTCTTCGATGTGGAGCATTCGAGGCGGTATGGCCAAGGGCATCCGCGAAGTCGCTGCGGGCTTCCGAACAGCCAACGCTTCGGTCGACCGCACGGACTTCGACCTGCAGACCAAACACACCCTACCGATACTCCTTCTCTCGGCGATCGCCACCATCGGACTGTACTGGTCCCTGACCGGCGATCTCTCCGTCGCCATCGTCGCCGGGGTCGTCATGGTCATCGCTTCGTTCTTCTTTGTGGCCGTTTCGAGCTATATCGTCGGGCTGGTCGGCAGCTCCAACAACCCTGTTTCGGGTATGACGATTTGTGCCCTGCTGTTCGCGTCTGGTGTCCTGCTACTACTGGGGATGAGTGGCACGACCGGAATCGTCGCGGCGCTTGGCGTTGCGGGCGTCGTGTGCTGCGCCGCCGCGACTGCCGGTGACACCTCACAAGACCTCAAGACCGGCTTCCTCGTACACGCCACCCCCTGGAGGCAGCAGGTCGCTCAGTTCATCGGCGTCATGATTCCCACCCTGCTCATCGCGCCCGTACTTGGCCTGCTCCACAACGCCTACGGCATCGGGACCGGTGCCGAGGGTTCGCTGCGTGCCCCCCAAGCCACGCTATTCGCCAGCATCGCTCAAGCGCTATTCGGTGAGGGCTCGATGCCGTGGAATATGCTGGCGATCGGGGCCGCCATCGCATTCGGACTCTTGTTCCTCAACGGATTTCTAGAAAAATCCAACGTCCGTTTTCGGGCGCACCTGATGCCCGTCGCCGTGGGCATCTACCTGCCACTGGGACTCAGCGTGCCTATCTTCGCGGGCGGACTCATCGCCCACGCGCTCGCCAAACACAGCGAAGCAGCCACGAACCGTGCCGTGCTGATCGCATCGGGCCTCATCGCGGGAGAAGCCATTGCGGGCATTCTCATCGCGATCCCCCGTACCGTCTCGGACCAGCAGTTCCCGATTCCGGTCTTAGACAGCAGCCCGCTCACGATCGCCATGTTCGCCGCCGTCGGTCTCTGGATCTACGTCAGCGGACGCAAAGAGCCCGTGGACGCCTAGGACCGACCGAACGAAGGTCCACCCAGACCCGTGTGCCCCGACAGTCCACCGTCGATGGCCAAAACCTGTCCGGTCACGTAGCGTGAACAGGTCAAGAAGTACATTGCCGCTTCGGCGATGTCCTGCCCAGTTCCCGCGTGGCCAGCTGGCGTCGCGTCGATCTGGCGCTGCACCTCGCTCGGAATCGGGTCGCCAAACTCTATCGCACCCGGCGCAATGCTATTAACCTGAATCGCGGGGGCCAGTTCCTTCGCAAGTGATCGCGTTAGGTGGATCACTCCTGCTTTCGACGCGTTGTAAGGTCCATACTCAGCCCAAGGCCGCAACCCACCTAGCGAACTCATGTTCAAGATACGGCCAGCACCACGTGCCTGCATTAACCGTGCCGCCTGCTGACTGCAGAAGTAGTAGGCCTTCAGGTTGGTGTCCTGAATCAGATCCCACTCGTGTTCCGTCGTTTCGAGAAGCGGCGTTCGCTGGTAAACTGCGGCGTTGTTGACCAACGCATCGAGCTGTCCGTCGTAGCAGTCATCGATCTCTTTGAACAACACTCGGATCTCGTCGACGCTGGTCAGATCCGCCCGGAAGGTGCGACCACCGCATTCCCGCGCCGTCTGCTCCGCCGCTTCCTGCGAAGACCGATAGTGCACCGCCACACGCGCGCCCTGCCGTCCCAACTCCAAAGCGATGGCTCGCCCGATGCGTTTCGCCGCACCGGTCACCAACACGACCTTGCCCTCGATCGATTCCGCCATCCCGCTATTGTCTGCTACTGCAGCAACGGACGGCTTGCTCTGCCGTCCGTTGCTGCGGTCATCGTAGCCGCTCCCAATAGAATCTTTGTGCTAACCTACGCGGTCGCATCTCACCGACAACCAGGTTGCACTTATGAGTACTCATCGGCAAGCCCCTCGATTCTTCCTCGCCAGTTGTATTGCGCTCATCGTTACCGCGATGAGCTTCGCCATCCGCGGTGAAATTCTCGGTGTCTGGACGCTGGAATTCGGGCTGACCAATGCCGAGGCAGGCCTCATCACTGGGGCGGCCTTCTGGGGATTCCTTCTCTCGATGATCATCGGGGGACCGTTGTGCGACGTTCTCGGGATCGGACGGCTGGTTGCGCTGGCGCTTATTGGCCACGTAGCAGGTGCCTTGTTAACCATCTTTGCTACTGGATTCTGGTCGCTCCTGATCGCTACCTTACTCGTCGGCATCGGTAACGGATTCGTCGAAGCCGCTTGCAACCCGCTGATCGCAACCCTTTACCCCGACAACAAGGTCACCAAGCTGAACTATTTCCACGTCTGGTTCCCCGGCGGCATCGTCATCGGTGGGCTACTGGCTTACCTGATGGACCAGGCTGGCATGAGTTGGCAGTTGAAGATAGCCTCCATGCTGATCCCCGCCGCAATTTATGGCTTCATGTTCTTCGGCATGAAGTTCCCGGAAACCGAGCGAGTCGCTTCTGGAATCTCGACTGGAGACATGTTCAAAGCGGCCCTGAAGCCGTTGTTTATCTTCATGGCGATTTGCATGCTGTTCACCGCCGCTACCGAACTGGGAACCAACCAGTGGATCGCCGAGTTGTTGTCGAACGTCGGCGTCCCGGGCATTTTGATCCTGGTACTCATCAACGGCATCATGGCCGTCGGACGCATGTTCGCTGGCCCGGTAGAAAAACGACTTTCACCGGCAGGGATGCTGCTCTTTTCCGCGATCTTTGCGGCGGTTGGCCTCTTCTGGCTGAGTTCGGCGGTGGGCAACGCCGCTCTCGCTGCGGCGGTTGTCTTCGCGGTCGGCATCACGTACTTCTGGCCAACGATGCTTGGCTTTGTCGCCGTATATGTTCCGCGTAGTGGAGCCCTTGGTCTCGCCATCATCGGTGGAGTGGGTGCCGGTGCCACCGCAATCGCTCAGCCCTTCCTTGGCTGGGTCTATGACAGGCAGCTCGCCGCACACCTGCCAGACGGAGCGTCTCTTGATGCGCTGCAATCCGCCGCAGCCGGCACCACCGCAAATGCTCAATGGCTCGAAGTCCAAGCGGCCTCCGGTTCCGGTGCTCTGCAGACCATGGCCGTGCTACCTGTCATTCTGATCATCGCCTTTGGTGGACTTTACGCCTGGCAGAAAGGCAAGACGCCCGAACGGCTCAACCAAGGGGCATAGCCGCACCGGTCGTCCTGTATGCTGATGTCTTCCGGTGAGAAAGCCACTCGTCATCTGCGCCCTCGCTTGCTTGATCGCGGCCTCCTCTTGCTCGGTCAAGAAGTTCGCCATAAGACAGGTCGGTGACTCCCTCAACTCTGGACCGTCTGTTTTTGAGACCGATGAGGACATTGAACTCGTCGGCGATGCGCTGCCGTTCAGTCTCAAGTTCGTTGGGACGCTGCTGGCCGAAGTGCCAGACGACCCCGATCTGCTAATCACCGCCTGCCGTGGCTTCGTGCTCTACTCCTACGGCTATGTTGACTTCGAGGCCGAAGAGACTATCGAGGCCGACCTCGACGAAGGGCGCCGCCTGCGCGCTCGCGCGCGCCGACTCTACGCACGTGCCCTGGGATACGGGCTGAGTGGCCTCGATGGCTTCTATCCCGGCTTCACCGCGCAACTACAGAGCAACCCTGTCGCAGCGGTAGCCGTCACTAAGTCCAAGAAGGCAGACCGCGACGTGCCGTTCCTCTACTGGACCGCCGCCGCTCTCGGTCTCGCCATTTCGGTCTCCAAAGACGACGCCGCCATGCTCTCGCGCATCCCAGAAGTAGAAGCACTGCTAAACCGAGCCATCGAGCTTGATCCTGACTGGGACTCCGGGGCTCTTCACGCCTTCGCCGTGACGTTTGAAGGCGCGAAGCCCAGCGGTGGCTCTCGCTCCAGCATCGATCAAAGTTTCCAGAAAGCCGAGCGTCTTTCCCTGGGTGTCGACGCGAGCCTCTACGTCTCCTACGCCGAGAACGTCGCCATACCGGAGCAGGACGCGGTTTTGTTCCGGTCCATGCTGAACAAGGCTCTGGCCATCGACACCGATTCCAATCCGAATCACCGGCTAGTCAACCTGATCGCGCAACGCCGCGCTCGTTGGCTTCTCGATCGCATTGAAGACTTATTCTTGATCGTTCCAGATCCGAGCGGCGCGACCGGAGATCTCTAATGTTCACCTTCACCCGCAATCTCTGCGCCGCTATCCTACTCGTCGGTCTCTTGATGCCAGTCTCGGCGCAGCGGGCTTCCCGTTCCATCCGAGTCAACCTCGGCACCGTCGTTCCCAAAGACTCCGCTTGGTACGAAGTGCTGGTCCGCATGAAGCAACAGTGGGCGACGATCTCCGGTGGCCGCGTCGACCTTCGCATCTATCCCGGTGGTTCCTTGGGCGACGACATCGAGATGTTGCGTAAGGTCCGCATCGGTCAACTGCAGGCCGTCGCGGTGACCAGCGTCGGCTTCGCCCATATCGACGGCAGTATCGAGGCCCTGCACATTCCACTACTCTTCCAAAATTACGTCGAGTTAGACTACGTCCGCGATAAGATGGCCCCCCAGCTTGAGGCCAGCCTAGAGGCCAAGGGGTTCGTCGTCCTCAACTGGTCTGACGGCGGCTGGGCGCAGTTCTTCACCAAGGAGCCTGCCAAGACTCTCGACGACATTCGCGGCATGAAGCTGTGGATCGCTGCTGGCGACCCCAAGGCAGAACGTCTCTACCGCGATTTCGGCATGCGCCCGACGCCGTTGCCCATGACCGAAATGCTCACATCTCTCCAAACGGGACTCATCGAGGCCATTGACGTGCCACCGCTGTTCGCGATGCTGGACGGCTCCTATCGGCGTGCGCCCTACATGACTGATATCCGCTGGGCACCGGTGATCGGTGGAACCGTCATCAGCGCCGACGCTTGGGAACGCATACCTGCAGATCTCCGCCCTCAACTTCTATCAGCGGCGCGCAAGGCCGGTGAAGAAATGCGTGGTCGGATCCGGCAACTCGGCGAAGATGCCGTCACGGAGATGAAGCAACGCGGCCTCACCGTCGTCTCCGTCGATCACCAAGCCTGGCAATCCGAAGTCGAGGAGGGATATGCCAAGATGCGCGGACAGCTCGCACCAGCAGATCTCTTTGACGAGGCGATTCGCCTCCGCGACGAATACCGGGCCCAGCAGTAGCTAGCGCTTGTAGCCGATCGCGCGCAAGAAGCCCTTCCGCGCCGCAATCTCTTCTGGACCCTCGACACCGAGTGGGCTTTCACCGTCGATCACACCGACAACCCCGCGCCCTTGCTCCGTCTGAGCCACGATGACCTCTAACGGATTCGCCGTCGCGCAGAATATCCGTACAACCTCTTGGCAGTCCTTGATCCGGGGCAAGACGTTGATTGGGAATCCATCGCGCATCACGACCACGAAAATGTGGCCCGCACCGATAGCTTCCGCGTACTCGACAGCCAAACTCTCCAGGTTGTCGTCGTTGCCGTCATGGCGAATCAGCCGCTCTTGAGACGCCTCATTGAAGGCGATACCGAACTTCATCTGAGGCACGGTCCCGACGATACATTCGTAGATGTCTTCGACCGTCTTGATGAAATGCGACTGGCCCAGAATGATGTTGGAGCCTTCGGGGATCTCGATGCGTACGGTACTCAGGTCCATCGGCACTATTCTAACGACTGCATCGGCGTAGGTCCGACAACCAACGTTATACTGCGCCTGATGCGACGGCGATTCAGCTTATTTCTGCTGCTGTTCGCGCTTGTGCCCGTCGCGAGTGCCCAAGACAACACGGCTGAGAACGTAGCGCCCTACTATCCTTCGCCCTTGCCCGTGGTGACGCAGATGCTCGAACTCGGGGAGCTTAAGCCCGGTCAGTTGCACTACGACCTTGGTTCCGGTGACGGCCGTCTCGTCATCGCAGCCGCAAGGGATATTGGCGCCCGGTCGGTCGGCTACGAGATCGATACCAATCTTGTCGCGGTAAGCCGCAAACAGATCGAACGACTCAACCTCTCGCATCTTGCCACGATCGAATCGCAAGATCTGTTCGAGGCCGACTATTCGAAGCCCGACCTCATCACGGTCTATCTCTTGCCCCGGGCGCTAGCGCGACTGCGGCCTCTTCTCGAAGAGCAGATGAAGCCGGGAAGCCTCGTCGTCTCCCACGACTTCAAAATCCCCGGTTGGAAGCCCGATGAATCCATCGAAATCGATGAAGAAGTCGAGATCGATGGACTGCCGCACTCGGTTCATCTCTACCGTCGTTAGGACCCGTCGTTGCGGTACGCTCGATACTTGAGATTTTTCGCCACCATCGCTCTAATCGTTCTGCTGGCGGCCTGCTCACGGGCCGAGCCGACCACTCTCGTCGAGATAGAGGCCGTTGATGCCGAACTTCTCGCCACCTACTACCCAACTCCTGAAATCGTGGTTCAGCGAATGCTACGGGCAGTTGACCTCCAAGCTGGCGAGGTCCATTTCGACCTGGGGTCAGGTGACGGTCGTTTCGTTCTGGCAGGCGCTCGCGATTTCGGCGCCGACTCAACCGGCTTCGAGATTGACCCCGACCTCATCGCCGTGAGCCGCAATCGCATCCGAAGAGCAGGCCTGGCCGATAGCGCCCGTATCCTCAGCCAAGATCTGCTCACAGCGGACTTCGCTTCCGCGGACGTCATCAGCTCCTTCTTAACTCCCGAAGGCTACCTGAAACTCGAACCCCTTCTGCGCGAAACGGTACGCGACGACACCCGCGTCGTCGCGTACAAGTTCCCGGTGCCGGGCTGGGAGCCGATCGAAGTGATCGCCATCGAAGACAGCGATCCCGAGATTCCAATCCACGAGATCTTCGTCTACCGTGGTTCTCCAGCTTCTAACGAATAGCGCACGATCTCTTCGTCGTTGCGAATCACCATGTGCCGATTCGCGTAGGCCGGATGCGTCCAATGGACCGCACCTTTCTCGCGTCGACGACCGAGAGGTTGAGTCGGCTTCATCACGTCGGTACGATCGATTTCCTCGTAGCCCTCGGGCGTCAGCTTTGCGATGACGAGTTCTCCGCGATCATTGTTGATGAAGTATCGATCCTCGTGACGTACAATCTGTGCCGACGCCCATCGCGCCTTCTCCACGGTCAGCGCCTGAGTCTCCCAGATCCGCTTTCCCGTTTTCGCATCGAGCGCCCGCAGTTGCCCATAGCTGCCAATCCCGTAGATGTAGTCGCCATCGACTACGGGTGTCGTCACCATGGTGTGCAGGCCATCGGTTGCGATCTCACTGTCACTGTTGCCGCGCCACAGTAGTTCCGCGTTCGACCGGTCATCTTCCAGACGATACATGCGTGCCCCGTTGTAGAAACACGACACCAAAAGTCCGTGGGAACTAAGAACCGGCGTCGCAATAGCTAAGGCGTAATTGGGCTCAAACGGCTGCTCCCACAGCGTCTCGCCCGTACTCGGATCCAGCGCTGTAACCGCCACGGAATGCCAAATGATCAGCTGCGGTACGCCACCCGCCTCAATCAAAGTGGGCGGCGCATAGCCGGGCTCACCACCATCGGAGATCGCACGCCAAACCTCACGGCCCGTTCGCTTATCAAACGCAACCACCTTCGCATCGGGACGACCGCCGACCACGGCAATCAAACGGTCGCCATCAATGAGTGGATGCCCGACCATGCCCCACACCGGCACCACAGTGCCGAAATCCTCAGTGAAATTTACGCTCCAAATGACGTCGCCCGTCTCTACATCGAGACACAGCAGATCGCCAACAGCACCGATAACGTAGACCCGATCGCCGTCAACGGTTGGAGTCGCCCGCGGACCCAAGTCATAGTCGATTTCGGTGTAGTCGATCGGCCAATCCTGCTTCCACAAAATTTCACCCGTCTGCTCGTCGAGGGCGACCGCGCGCTCGGTACCGGTATTCCGACCAATAGCCTCAAACTCGGTAATGAAAACTCTCCCATCGGCCACGGCGGGTCCGGAGTAGCCTTTGCCAATCGGCGTCCTCCAAGTAGCCTGCAGACCACTTTCAGGGAACGTTTGCAGAATCCCCGACTCCTTCCAGACTCCGAGGCGATCGTTGCCGCGCCACTGCGACCAGTCTTCGGCAACCAGCCCAGTAGGCAGAACAGCAAGGAAAATTGAGCCGAGCACTAGACGAGAAATTCTCATAGCAAGTCCAGTCTAGATGCTCTCTCCTCGACCGCGCTGCTATCGTCGGTCTAAACTCGTTACGCCTTCTCATGCGCTGCCCTAATTGCAACGAGCCCGCCCTCGCGCTCGAACTTGACGGAGTTGAGATCGATCGCTGTCCAGCGTGTGCTGGCATCTGGCTCGACGAAGAAGAGATTGCCTGGCTGTCAGAACAATCGGGCGCCACCTCCCACGCTTTGACCGCAGCCTTAGAGAAAGGGCCTCACGGGAAAAAAGCGAAACGGCGTTGCCCGCGGTGCAGCCGTGTCATGCGTCTTGACGTGCTATCCGCGATCGAGCTCGACCGCTGCCCGGCTGGGCATGGCATTTGGTTCGACGCGGGCGAGATAGAAGCCTTCCTTGCCACTCCCTCCGAAGGCGAATCGGCGGCCGCCGCCGAGGCAATCGCTGATATCCTGGGGCGCAAGCCGCCACCCGTGCCCACAACCGACTAGGAGTCTCCAACGAAATGAGTGTTTTGCTGATCTTCTTTCTTGCCTTCGCAGCCATCGTCGCGGTTGTCGTATTCTGGGCCATTGGGGCCTACAACGGACTCGTGGCGTTGCGCCAAATCGTGCGCAATGGTTGGGCCCAGATCGACGTACAACTCAAACGACGTTACGATCTCATCCCCAACCTCGTGGAAACCGTGAAGGGCTACGCGACTCACGAGCAAGAGACTCTCGAAAAGGTCGTACAAGCCCGCGGTGCCGCCGTCAACGCCAGCGGGCCAGCAGCCCAAGGCAAAGCAGAGGGCGCGTTAGGTCAAGCCCTCGGCAAATTGATGCTCTTGGTCGAACAGTATCCCGACCTCAAAGCCAATCAGAACTTCCTAGCCCTCCAAGAAGAACTGACGTCGACCGAAAACAAGGTGGGTTATGCGCGCCAGGCGTACAACGACTCGGTGATGGCTTACAACACGACCATCGCAACCGTACCGACAAGCCTCATTGCCAACACCTTTGGCTTTGGTGCCGAAGAATACTTCGAGATCACCATCGCCGCCGAACGCGAAGCACCGAAAGTCAGCTTCAACTAGCTCGATGTGGGAAGCGATTCGCGCCAACCGCCGCCGCTCAACATGGCTAATGCTGGCGATGGGCGTCGTGCTCTTGTCGCTCGGCGCGTCGATTGGCATTCTTGCCGTCTCCTGGCGTGGGGAACCCACAATCGACGACCAACTCATCGGTGCCTTCTTCGGAGTACTCGTCGGCATAGCGACTTGGATCGGTTCATGGATCTATTCCGCGGTCGACGGTGATCGTGCGATCTTGCGATCCGTTGGCGCCCGCGAGATCGAGAAAAAGGACCATCCGCGGCTCTGGAACGTCGTCGAAGAGATGTCGATCGCCGCTGGCATGAACGGTATGCCGCGGGTCTATGTCATCGATGACAGCGCGCCCAACGCCTTTGCCGTCGGTCGAAGCCCCGACAAGAGCTCCGTCGCTTTCACATCCACCCTATTGCGAACGCTGACCCGCGATGAGCTGCAAGGCGTAGCCGCGCACGAGATCGGCCACATCGTCAACGAAGATATTCGCTTCATGACCCAGGCCGCCGTCTTGGTCGGCGGCGTCGAACTCCTCTCGCGGTTCTTCATCCGAGTGGGCCCGTTCGCCGGAGGTGGTCGTCGTTCGTCTAGCGGTGGTCGCAGCAAGGACGGCGGTGGTGGCGGTGTGGCCATCCTGATGGCGGTCGCCTTCGTCGTCGCGATCCTCTCACCGATCGTCATCCGAATGCTTTACTATGCCTGCTCTCGGACCCGCGAGTACCTCGCCGATGCATCTGCCGCCCAGTTCACGCGCTACCCCGAAGGCCTCGCCTCAGCTTTGGAGAAGGTCGTGGTGCACCAAAGGACCTCCGCCGTTGGAGAGCTCAACGGGGCCGTCGCTCCGCTCTACATCGTCAATCCGCTGGAGGCAACAAAGCTTTCGGCATACTCGTCCACTCACCCCCCGACCGACTCAAGGGTCCGCATCCTGCGCGCCATGGGAGGCGGGGCCAGCTTCGTGGACTACGAAGCCGCCGTTAAGAAGATAGAGGGCGACCGGCTCCGTCTGCCCGCCCTCGAACTCGCGGCACGCACGGGCGAACGCCTCGCGACACGAGAAGCCGATCCAAATCAAGACCCGTTCGAGGCCGTCAAGCGCGCACGCGCAGCTATTGACCTGATTGACTCGTTCGCTGGCTTCACACCCATCCTGTGCCTTTGTGGACTACGCGTGAAGACGCCGCCCGAGTCCACGGCGAGCCATGTCGGCTGCCCGCGATGCGGACGAGTCCTTGACGTCCCCAAACCCGAGACAGAGCAGCAAGAGGAACGCCAGTCCCTGCCGTCGACCAGCGGTACAGAAGACGGTCAGCAGCACTACACGCGCGCCACCGGGGACTGGGAAGCTTTCAGCTGCAACTGTGGACAGACAATCCAACTTGGCGCGGGCTATCCACTCGACTACACTATTTGCGCCAAGTGTGACCGGCGGATCGAGATCACGCCAGCGTCTTGATTTTCCTACTGGCCAACGCGGAAGGCTTTGCCAAAAACATCCTCATTGAAGACACTTTGCAGTTGCTGATCTTCGTCGCTGTTGGCCACGCTGTCTCGCTCCGCGGCGGAGGCGAATAGCACCTTGGCTCCAGCCATCTCGAGCGAATAGTCTGTGCTCACCGCCTTGCCACTCATTGGGCTCGCCGTCTGTGTGGCCTGACCGGTCACGAACAGCTGATGATTCGCTTCGACTGCAAACTTGGCCGGATCCGCATTGAAGGTTGTGTCACAGCCCGCGCAGCAGAAGTAAACCTTCGCACCCTTGTAGTCGACGGCGACTGCGGCAATGGCGTGGTCACCTCCAACCGGACATTTCGCGTGCGTCAAGTCCACGTCAGCCCCGAGCAGGGATCCTACCGCGAGCACCATGGCGGCTACCGTCAACGTAAATCTCTTCATCGAAACTCTCCTACTACCAATCTCTACCTACGCTTCAGTTCAACCACAGCTGCGTCAGTGTCGGATGACGCGATCTTGATAACTTCGCCCAGCTTCCGCCTTTCGTTACGGGAGCCGTCCCACTATTTCTACCTCTACAGCAGAGCCATCTTCACATGCGGTCCGCTGGATCAACGCGTGGCGGACTCGTAGTGACCATACCACTTGCTGCCTGCACATCTGGAGTCTGGCGCTGGAACGCAACCCTCAGAATCCCTACTGACTGCAACCCAACAGCCAGGCTTCGACTAGAATGGAGGTCATGGCCGAAGAAAAGCAAAAAGAGAATCTCTATCAGGCAGTCAAGCAGGGGAGCGGTGCGTTCAAGATCACGAAACCGAAACGTAGCCCGGCCAAGGTCAATCTGACCCGCGTACACGACCGAACCAAGCGAGCCCGTCGCCACTAAGTCGTTAAAAAAGCCCCGCAAACGAGCAGCCGAATGGGCATCAACTGACTCGTGCGGGGCTAGAATCGCAGGAGGATCTACCTCTAGCTAGGATCCAGCAACTCTGTTCTTCGCCGTCCCCGTGCTGTCGCCCGCAAGATGACAGCCAATGCACCCCACTCCATCACGAACGCCAGTCCGACGGACGCTGCGAGTGATGCGACGATGACAACTGAAGCCCAGATCGGATCCACGGCGTAACCTGTCGCACGAGACGTGCCAAACCGCGGTTAGCCCTAATTCCAAATGTCTACGAACACTCGGATCAGCCCCGCTGCTCTTTCGACCAGATAGATTCTGCTCACTCGCGTAGAATCTACACTCGGAGTAGGAATGACTGACTCTTCACGCAACGCCAAGCGTTTCGTCATATCTGGGCGCGTCCAAGGCGTCGGCTTTCGCTACTTCGTTCGCCAACAGGCCCTTACTTTTCGCCTGGCTGGCTGGGTCAGAAATCTTCCCGACGGCCGAGTGGAGGCGTTCGTCGAAGGGCCCTCCTCCGAGATCGATAGTATTGAGCAACGGCTCCGTGAAGGCCCTTCGGGCTCCCACGTTGAAGACCTAGATATCTCCAACGCCGCACCTAGCCTGGCCGCCGACTTCAAGATTCGCGGATAATCGGCTAGAAGGATCAACTCCGCGATGGACCACCTGAAGAAACTTATCCGTGAAGTGCCCGACTTCCCCAAGCCCGGCATCCTGTTCTACGACATCACCACGCTGCTCAAAGACCCGACCGGTCTGAGTGAGCTCACCGACGCCATGGTGGCCCGTTACGCGGATAACCCGCCCGACATCGTCCTCGGCATTGAGGCCCGTGGATTCATCTTCGCCCCCATGCTGGCCACTCGGCTCGGCACCGGCTTTGTTCCCGTCAGGAAGCCCGGCAAGCTACCCGCCGAAAAGAGCCGAATCAGTTACGACCTCGAATACGGACAAGACACGGTCGAGATCCATACCGATGCCATCAGCGAGGGCCAGCGCGTGCTTGTCGTTGACGATCTGCTCGCCACCGGCGGCACCGCTCGCGCCACCTGCGACCTTGTTGAGAGCCTGGGCGGCAAGATCCATGGGCTATCGTTTGTCGTCGAGCTAACCTTTCTTCCTGGTCGCGAGAAGCTCAACGGCTACGACATCCATTCCGTCCTCTCCTACGACGAGTAGTGCGCTCGAATCGCCATGCCTGAGATTTCCGGTCGCGCTTACGCCAAAGTCAATTTCGGCCTGCGTATCCTCGACAGGCGCTCCGACGGCTTCCACGAGCTACGGACCGTCTTTCAAACGATCTCCCTGTTCGACCGGGTTCAGCTCCGATGGGCTCCGGGTCGACCGGGCGGCATTAGCCTCAGCTGCGACCGCAAAGACCTCGAAACGCCCGACAATCTGGTCGTCCGGGCCGCCGAGGCCGTACTCCAGGCGACAGGCAAGAAGGGCCGCCTGAAGATTAGCCTTGAGAAGCGCATCCCGTCAGGGGCCGGTCTGGGAGGAGGTTCCGCGGACGCTGGCGCAACGCTCGTCGGCCTCTGCCGATTGCTCAAGACGCCGCCGCCGCACGAAATGTTGGTAGAAATTGCCGCTGACCTCGGCAGCGACATCCCGTTTTTTCTCCAAGGTGGCCGCTCAGTAGGCGTCGGGCGCGGCGATGAAGTCTACCCTCTTCCCGAGCTCCCGAAACAGTGGCTTCTGGTGCTCGCCCCAAACCTCCACATCTCCACTCCAGAGGCCTATCGAGACCTAGCTACGGCACGTGCCGACGGTTTGACAGTGACCGCTAAACGACGTATCATCAATGTTTTCGGCTCGGGCATTGGTCTGCCCAGAGTTCGTGCGGCGCAAAGCCTCGCGGGAGCACTGACAAACGATTTCGAAGCCGTCATCTTCCATCGATTCCCCTACTTAGGCGTTCTCAAATCGCAACTCGAAAAAGTCGGCGCACGTAGCTCTGCATTGTCGGGAAGCGGTTCAGCGTTGTTCGGTCTATTCGCTACGCGACAGGCCGCTGAGGTTGTGCGAGAGCGCTTGGGAAAGATCGATGGCGATGTCTTCGTCGTCTCGACAGTTACCCGCAAGGTTTGTGCGGCAGCGTGGCGTTAGAGCGGTAGGGATAGTCGGTTAGAGCAAACCTCAATGGACCCGTTGTCAGCAGTTGTTCCCATTCGGGAACGGGATCGTCTCTGCGTCTTCTCAGGAACCTCCAATCCTGTGTTGACAGAGGGCATCTGCAACCACCTGCAGGTCGATGTGGCCCGCACCGATATCCGCACGTTTGCCGACGGCGAGATTTACCTGCAGATCCGTGAGAACGTTCGCGGTCGTGACGTATTCGTGGTTCAATCGACCTGCACGCCGGTCGACCGCCATCTGCTCGAGCTGCTGCTGATGATCGACGCCTTGCGGCGCGCCTCTGCAAAGCGAATTACGGCCGTCCTGCCTTACTACGGGTACTCCCGACAGGACAGGAAGGACCGCCCGCGCGTCCCAATCTCAGCCAAGCTCGTCGCAAGTCTTCTTGAGACGGCGGGAGCCGACCGGGTTCTCACCATGGACCTGCACGCGGCTCAGATCCAAGGATTCTTCAACATTCCCGTCGATCACCTGTACGGCATGCCCGTAATGGCAGACGACCTGAGGAACGAGGGAATCGAAAATCTGACCATCGTTTCGCCAGATGCAGGCGGCGTCGAGCGTGCCCGTGGATTCGCGAAGCGACTGAAGGCACCGCTGGCCATCATCGACAAACGGCGCGATCGCATGAACAACGCCGAAATCATGCACGTCATCGGCGAAGTTGAGGGCCGGAACTGTTTGATCGTTGACGACCTGGTCGACACGGCAGGTACTCTATGTAAAGCGGCTGGCGCTCTGATGGTTCAGGGTGCCACGTCGGTGCGTGCTTGTTGCACGCACCCGGTGCTGTCAGGCGACGCGGTTAAGCTGATCGACGAGTCCGTGTTGACCGAACTTCTCGCATGCGACTCGATACCGCTGCGCGGCGAGGCAGTTGCAAGTAAGAAGATTCGGCAATTGAGCGTTTCGGAGTTGTTGGCGCGAGCAATTGCGTCGATCCATGATGAGACCTCGATTAGCGAGCTATTTGACTAGGATTGAAGGCCAGTGATGGCGACTCCGCCTTCGGAACGGAGTGCGGTCGAGGAGACGAGATGATAGAGCATACCCAAGTTGAGGTTTCGACCCGGACAGAGCGCGGCAAAAATGCTGCTCGCCGGTTGCGGGTGACGGGCCAAGTACCGGCGACTGTCTATGGTCTGGGTAAAGATCCCGACTCCATCTCGCTCAATACGAAATCCATGGTCGCCATCTTGAACGACACTTCTGGTCGCAATCGGGTCTTCGACCTGACTGGTGGCTCCGAAGGCCCGACCATGGCTGTTGCTTGGCAGTCAGACCCGGTCACCGGGAAACTACTCCACGTGGATTTGCGCCGCGTCGACCTCACCAAGAAGGTACGCGTTAAGGTAACCGTCAAACCGACCGGAGAAGCCTACGGCGTAAAGACCGAAGGTGGCCTCATCGACGCCATCGTGCGAGAAATTGATGTGGATTGCCTTCCCGACGATGTTCCCGCATCCATTGACGTCGACATCACCGAGCTGCAAACCGGCCAGTCGATTCGCGTCCGCGACCTCGAAGCCGGTGAGAAGTACTCCATCGCCTCCAAGGGGGATCTGACGCTACTGAGACTCGTCGGTAAGCGGACGGAAGAAGAGGACGAAGCAGACGAAGCCGCGGCAGCCGTCGCTGGCGAAGAAGCTGCAGCCGCCGTGGAAGGCGAGGGAGACGGAGACGACAGCTAGCAATTGATCGAGTTACCACCCCATGCGCTTAATCGTCGGCCTCGGCAACCCCGGACCGGAGTATGAATTTACTCCCCACAATCTGGGATTCTTGGTCATTGATCGATTAGCTGCAGATGCCAATATTCGCGTCACCCGTCCCGAGGGCGGAGCGCTGGTTGGAGTGGGAGCGATCGCTGGCGAGAAAGTTGTGTTGGCTAAGCCGCTCTCGTATATGAACTTGAGTGGTGGGCCAACGAAGAAGTTGTTGGGCAAGTACGATCTTGAGCCGTCGAATGTTCTAGTCATCTACGATGAGCTCGATTTGCCCTGGGGTTCGTTGCGATTGAAAGAGAGAGGCTCTGCTGGCGGTCATCGCGGCATGGCGTCGGTGATTCAGTCGATCGGAACGATGGAATTTGAGCGGTTGCGATTGGGTATCCACCCAGGGCGACCGTTCGGTGATGCGGCTCGGTATGTCTTACGGCATCTGAACCGCGAAGAGGTAGAAGAGTTAGAAGGTATTACGGAGCGGGCGGCTGATGTCGTTCGACTCCTCATTTCTAAAGGCGCCGAGAAGGCCATGTCGGTTGCGAACCGACGCGCTGGAGGAAATTAAAACAAGAGGACGCATGAGAATCTACGAACTCATATTCATCTGCAAGCCAGATCTCCCGCAGGAGGAGATCGACGCCCAAATCGAGGCGGTGCAGGAAACCATCGAATCGGGTGGCGGCAAAGTCGCCAAGATCGATAAGTGGGGCAAGAAAGAGCTGGCCTACAAGGTCCAGAAGTTTAGCCAGGGATACTACGTCCTGGTCGAGTATTCCATGGAGGACAACCTCGGCATTCCGAAGGAAATTGAACGACGTCTTGGCGTAGCCGAGCCGGTCATCAAGTTTCTGACGATTCGCATCGACGAGGAACTCAAGCGCGCTGAGAAGCTTCGCCTGAAACGCGAAAAGCGACTCGCCCGAAAGCCCGCGCCGGCCCCGCGCCCCGCAGCTCCGAAACCAGCTACCCCGGACGCACCCGGCGCTCCAGCGGTACCAGCCGCACCGGTAGCCGAAGGTGAAACGCCAGCAGTCGAAACGCCAGCAGCCGAATCGCCAGCCCCAGCCAGCGAAGAATCGGCCACCACCGAGCCAACCGCTGAAAGTGCTGCACCGGTTGAAGAGTCCCCGGCCCCAGCCACTGAGCCCGCGGACAGCGAAAAGAGCGAGAGCTAGGCAGGGATCGAGTAAGAGGGAATTATCATGGCAGAATACGGATCAGGTGCTCGCAGAGACGACAGACCGCGTGGCGGCGGCGCAGGGGGTGGCGGTGGACGTCGTTTCTATCGCCGCAAGAAAGTCGATTACTTTAGCGTCAACAAGATTGACCACATCAGCTACAAGGAAGTCGATACGCTTCGTCAATTCTTGGGAGACGGCGGAAAAATTCTCCCGCGTAGACATACGGGTCTGAGCGCCCAGAATCAGCGCCTACTCAAACGGGCCATCAAAAGGGCCAGGAATATCGCGCTGCTGCCGTTCGGCGGCAGCGAAGTCTAGTCGAGACCCGGAGGCGAGCATGAGAGAACAAGTCATCCTCAGAAAGGACGTACGCAAGCTCGGTGACCGCGGACAGATTGTCTCGGTGACCGGCGGCTACGCCAGAAACTATCTATACCCGCAACGGTTGGCCATGCCTGCCACGGCGGCCACCAAGAAGCAAGTCGAAGAGATGCAGGCCGCGGCTGGACGCGAGTCAGATCAGCTGACCGGCGAAGCCAACACACTGGCCGAGAAAATGGAAGGGCTGACGGTTCGCGCCGTTGCCCGCGCTGGTGACACCAATATCCTTTTCGGCTCAGTCACAACCCGTGACATCGCCACCCTCATGGCCGAGAAAGGCTTTAAGGTCGATCGTCATCAGGTCATCCTCGGCAGCCCCATCAAAGAGGTTTCCGACAACGACGTACAGGTTCATATTTACAAAGACATTAGCGTCTCGGTGAAGGTGGAAGTACGTGCCTTTAAGGTGGAAGTACGTGCCGAGGGCCGCGAAGACGAGCCCTTGGTCAAAGAGAAACCGGCCGAAGAAGAGGTAGTGGTCGAAGCCGCTGCCGCTGAAGGCGACGACACCGAAGCCAGCGAAGAGTCATCGACGGAAGGCGAAGACTCTCCGGCCGCGGAAGCCGAGGCCGAACCGGAAGCATCACCGGACGAAGCAAAAGAAGACTAACTCAGAGGGCTGACCGCAAGGTCAGCCCTATTTTCTTACCACCATGTCAGCCAACTTTTTCGATCTAACAGGCCAGGGCGCTCTCGTCACAGGCGGTGCCCAAGGTATTGGCTCTGGCATCGCACGCCGACTGGGACGAGCTGGCGCGACCATAGCGATTGCCGATCTCAACCAGGACGGTGCCGACGGCTACGCCGCCAAGCTGCGAGAAGAGGGAATCGACGCGTTCGGGATCCAGCTCGACGTGTCTGACCCCGCATCAGTCGCCAGCACGTTTGAAGAAGCGGCCTCCCGCCTCGGCAAGATCGACATCATCGTGAACAACGCCGGCATCGCCGGACGCGCGGCGCCAGTTTCAGAACAGAGCGATCAAGATTGGCAAAGCGTCATCGATATCGACCTGACCGGCGTCTTCTACTGCTGCCGGGCAGTCATCGGTGGCATGGTCGAACGAGACTATGGTCGCATCGTCAATATCGCGTCTGTCGCGGGCAAGGAAGGCAACCCCAACATGTCAGCCTACTCGGCTGCCAAGGCCGCGGTTATCGCACTGAGCAAGTCCTTGGCGAAGGAAGTTGCTCAACACAACATCTGCGTCAACTCGATTAGCCCCGCGGTGATTCGTACGCCGATCCTCGAGCAGTTGACACCCGAACAAGTCGACTACATGACGGCCCGCATCCCCAAGGGACGTCCCGGGACACTCGAAGAAGTCGCGGCTGTAGCTCACTTCCTGGCTAGCCCCGACTGCTCGTTCGTCACAGGCCAGTGCTACGACGTGTCCGGCGGACGCGCCACCTACTAGCTGCATCGAACACCAAGGAGAGCCGCTTGGCTGAGTACCTCATCGGAACTCCTAGCGCTCGGCGGCGAATCGGAATCCTACCGTCCGCATTCAACCCGCCAACCATCGCGCATCTTGCCTTGGCGGTCGCCGCCGAGCAATCCGCGCAGCTCGACCAAGTCGTGTTCGCCCTTCCCCGCAAATTGCCGCACAAGTCCTTTGCCGGGGCCTCGCGGGAGCAGCGCATCGAGATGGTCCAAGCAGCCATCGAAGCCAAGCCTGCCAGAGCCTCGGCGCTGACCGCCGGCGGCCTATTTATTGACATTGCGCGCGAGTTCAGGCAGCTCTGCGAGCCCAGTACTGAGATCTTCCTGGTCTGCGGCAGAGACGCCGCTGAACGTTTCGCCAAATGGGACTACGGCACGGGAGCTAGTCTCGACGAACAGCTGGAGGAGTTCACGCTGCTGGTAGGGGATCGCTTCGGTCGATACGAGCCCCCTACCGTCCAACAAGGCCGTATCCTGTCAATCTCGCTACCGCTCGATATGAGCCGTGTCTCGTCACGGGCCCTCCGTGCGCTCCGCGCTCAAGATGAAGACTGGCGACCTCTAACCGTTGATGGCGTCGCCCAACTAATCGAAGAATGGGCCCTCTATCAACAACCCGACCGGTGAGCACCCCGCGCGGTTACTGACCTTGATTTTGCGCAGGATCCGCGCCGGGCAGCTGCTCTGGCGCAACCGGGGTAGCAGGCCGGTATTGCGCGGGAGATCGAGGGCGAGAGCGTCGGCTGCGTTCGGGAGTATCCGGCTGCTGCGTGGGCGGAGCCCCGGCTGGCAGCGTTGTGCCGCCGAACCCGAACGGGAATGACGGCTGGCCAGGGACTTGCATTGCGCCCGGCGAGATCCTCGGATCCTGCTGCCGCGCACCTGGGTTACCTCCCAACACTCCCGAAGGCGTTACGTCAGGTTGACCCTGTTGCAAGTTACCGCCAGGGGGAATCGCACCAGGCGCTCCCGCACCGACTGTCTGAGCATCCTCTCGGTAGTCGTAAACGAACTCCCACTCGTGGTACTGCTCCCGCTCTTTGTACACCTTGACTCCCGAGCGTTCCGACTTCGAGGCGACACCCGCAATACCTTCCTGGAAGCTCGCCTGTGCGCCGCCTTGTAGTTGGGGCGAAGTCTGCCCTTGCAAACCCGCCAGACCACCGGGACGGGGTGTTGTCAGCAACTGGTTAATCATGTTCCCGGCCTGGGGCGAGATCGAGTTCCTACCAAAGTCCTCAGGAGGTTGGAACCCCGAAGGCTGCGCTCGCTCGAGTCGATTGTTCGAGGCCTCTTGAGCAACTCGCTCAGCCATGGCCCGAACATCCTGCCCTGTATCGATCGGCACCTGCCCCGGGCGAACTTGCGAATAATCAACCGCCGAGCCACGCAGCGGTTGGCCGTCAGGTCCAAGCTGCGAAGGATCTTGATCCGCGCCAGGTAGTCCCGGGAACACCCCGCCATAGCGTCCGTTACCCGCCGCAAACGGATTCGTCGGTGCCGCTGACTCGCGTTGCGGAACCGCCTGACGCTGAGGGTTCGACAGCGCCGCCTGGGCCGCGCTGAAGGCTTGTGCCGCTGGCGTCACCCTCCCGCTAGTCGGATCGTCCTTCTCCGTGTCATAAACCAGAGAATCTTCGAATCGACCGTCGGCACCCATCTTGATCAGCCGCCACTCGTCGTCGCCGGTGATCGGGTCACGGTAACGACGGCGCAGAAATCGAATACCATCCGTCTCTTCGAGATCGTTGAGCGACTCGGGATACCGTTGGTGCTCGCGAAAATAGAGCTCCACTGCTCGTGCGTACTGCTCTCCGCGATAGATCAGCGTCTCTTCACGGGTCCGCTGTGCCCGCATCGCATCGCGCGGTAGAGAGCGCGCCAGCATCACAGCCACAACTCCCAGCATGAATAGGATCGTAATCAGCGCGTAGCCGGATTCGTTGCCACGACCCGACCGCTGGGTCGCACGCTTCATCCCTGAGGTGCCTCGATCGAAAGCTGCTGTTCACTCTCGAATTGCATATCTTCAATCACAATCTGAGTCAGCTCGATGCGGACGATCTTGTAGCGGTTCTTGAAGACATCCCCCTCCCCGCCAATCAAGACGTCCGTGCCGTCCAACAAGAACGCGCGCTTGTCGTCGGCGTCGTCCTGGTTGGCAAAGCCATAGTAACGCCAGCTCAGTCGAGGGGCGCGTGGTTCGGTCGGTGCCGTAGGATCGACAGGCACGGGAGCGGCGCTACGCTCCGCCTCCTGTTGGAGAGCGGCAGCCCGAGCAACATCCTCGGCGCTCGGGGCTAGTACCTCGCGACGCCTGGCGGTGAATTCGAATATATTGCGCTCTACGCTACTGAATTCGACCGCCCGGACAGCCGCGAGCAGGTCCGTGCGCAACGTTGGATCCATTTCTAGAGCGTTGAAATCTTCGTCGTCTTCATATCGCTCCCAGACGGGCTGGAAGGCTTGCCCCACTCCTTGCACACGCCTACGAGCCACGGGCCGAGTCGGGCGTCTCGCAGGCTGTGCCTGTGCAGGCGAACCGGTCCCGCCAGCTTGAGCTGCGGGCGCGCGCCTGGGAGCACTACCCACGACCGAGTCGCCGGTGAAGAACTGCACGTACACGGTGACGACGGCCACAACCGAAAGCACCACGGCGATCGCAAGCTTCGTCTTATCTTCCGCGCCGACCTTCATAGCTCTCTCACAAACGTGTCAATCCGCATCGTAATCTGCAGATCACCTGTCTCCTGCCGCGGACGAGCCGCCAAGCTCTCAACGATCAAGAAGTCGCTCGAACGATCCAAGCGATTCAGCAATTTCACGAGATTCTCGTAGCGACCGTGGAAGTTCGCCGTCACCGACACCATGCCATAGTTCTCATTGCCCGCAATTCCTTCGGTCGCATAGTCGGTCTCGCGAATCTCTACACCGGCTTGCGTCGCCGCGTCGCCAAGTTCGGTCAATAGCTCTGAGAACGTTCGCTGACCGTCGAACGTCAACTGTTCCAAGAGTCCATCGCCCGCTTCGCGAGCCGCTGCAACCCGTTCCACGGACTCCCGAAGATTGCCAACCGACTCGCGCTTCTGTTCGACCAACGTCTCCAACGTAGCGATCGCCGTTTCGCGATCCGCCGCACGTGACGCCATAGGCTGCACGGCAAACAGCCAGAACGCCACATCGAACAGCGCCAATACGGCAAGACACACCACGACCAGTTGCCGCAGCGGTACGCTGGCCAACCTCCCCACGCCGTTAGAGTTGCTGCTCATACTGCACCATCAGCTGATAACGAAAATATGGCTCGTTGTCGTTGGGAGGGTTGTAGCCCCTCAGATTAGGTGAGCCAAATACGTCGGACGACTCCAAAGCCTTCAAGAACTCAATGAAGTCCGCCGGGGCCTCAGCCCCGACCTGCATTTCCAACCGCACGTTGTTGTCAAACGTCACCTCGGGCCGTATCTGCATCACGAGTACACGCGGCGGAAGCACCGTCTCAAGATCCCCGAACGTCGTCGTCCAAGAAATCCCTTTACGAGTAAGCAACTGATTCAAGAACGAAGAGCGGTCGTAGACCTCGATCGTCTCGGGCTGGCGCAGAACCGCCATCGCCTGGCTCTCATCGAGAGAAAGCTTGGTCAGTTCAGCCTGTAGCTGCGCTTCGCGGCTAGCCAACTCCGGCGGGAGCCGACCCGACTGCCAATAGGACCACACTAGTCCGACTGCGATGACGGCAAGAACGGCACCCGCTGCCGCGCTCAGCGTCCAGAAAAGCCGGGAGCGACCAAAGGGCTTCGTCGCAAGATTGAGTTCGACCTTCATGAGAGACTCAGGTACCCCCAAATACCTGCGTCGGTGCGCTCCACCGAGTGTTCACCCGACTTTAGCGTCTCAACAGGGCACCCCAATTCTTTGGGAAACCGTGCCAGCGCTGGCGTCAGCAAATCTCCAAATCCGCAAAGAACCAAACGATCGACTGACTGGCCAAGAGTGTCCGAAATGAACACCTGGGTCGGATAAATGTCCGCCAGCATCTCGTCTAGCAAGTGGCTCTCTGAAGACTCATTCAGCGAACCGAGGTCGACATTCCGAACTAAGCGCACCACTCCATTCTCGATGGCAGCCAAAGTCATATTGCCCGAAGGTGCCAACTTGGCAAAGAGAGTCATGTCGCCGTCAGACAACAAGTTCATAGCCGCCGCGGTGGACGTCGTAACGTAGCCGCTCCAGAGACCCAACTGCGACAGGGCCGACTCGTACTGCCGTACAATCTCCGCCGGCGTCAGCACAACGAGCACCGAATGGCCCTGCTCCAGACTCGATACCTGAAAGGAAATGCGGGCCGCATCGATGTCGAACGGTACTGCCTTTTCAAGCCGCTCACGAATTCGTTTCAGGCGGTCATCGGAACTGCTCGGTAATGAATCATCGACGAAATCGAGCACGGTCAATCGCGATGACGCGTCTGGCAAAATGAGCGCAGTCGCAGAGCCTTTCCGCGGCCCAAGATCGTCCAAGACTGCACCCAGCGCAGCAGCCATTTCGCCCGCGTTCACGATGTTAGGACGTGTCGGAGCTGGCTCTAATGTGCCCGGCGCGAAACTGCGCTCCGCACGCTGGACCATCGTCGAGCCATCTCCATTACGCAGCACGCCGACCACCCCATCGGTCGTCAGCTCAATTACCAGCTTCGGCGGCGGATCTTCGATCAGCGATCGCAGTAGGGCGTTCATCACAGACTCACATGCATCGATTACTCGATGAACGTGACCTTGTTAATCTCCTTCAACGTTGTGACGCCGTTCTTGACACGCTCAATGGCCGACTCGCGCAACGTGGTCATCCCTTCTTCGCGAGCCGCTCGCATGATGTCTGACGACGGACGTTTCTCAAGAATCATTTCACGGATGTGATCACTCAAGTCCAATAATTCGTGAATCGCCGTCCTGCCGCGGAACCCGGTGCCCGAGCATTCGATACAGCCTTCGCCTTCGTAGAAGGCAAAGTTCCGCCAAAGACTCGGCGTCATTCCCGACTCTTCGATCACCTCGTCCGAATACTTCACGGGCTTCTTGCAGTGTTCGCATATGACGCGCACCAGCCGCTGCGCCAGAATGCAGTTCAGGGCGGACACAAAGTTATAGGCCTCGACTCCCATGTTCAAGAAGCGACCCAACACGTCGACTACGTTATTGGCGTGGACGGTGGTAAAGACAAGGTGACCGGTGAGCGCGGACTGAATCGCTATCTGAGCCGTCTCGGGGTCGCGAATCTCACCGACCATGATCTTGTCTGGGTCATGGCGCAAGATCGAGCGCAGGCCACGCGAGAACGTCAGACCCTTCTTCTCATTCACAGGGATCTGAGTAATGCCGTGAATCTGGTACTCGACGGGATCTTCGATCGTGATGATCTTGTCTTCGCTGGTCTGGATCTCGCTCAACGCCGCGTACAGCGTTGTCGTCTTACCCGAGCCGGTGGGTCCAGTCACCAGAACCATGCCGTAGGGCTCACGGACGTAGCGCTCAAAACGCTTCTGGTCTGCCTGCGAAAAACCAACGACCGATAGCGAAAGCTGCTTGAACTTCTCGCTCATCGACTCCTTGTCGAGAATACGCAGCACGGCGTCCTCGCCGTGGACGGTTGGCATGATCGAGACGCGGAAATCGATCTGGCGACCTTTGTAGCGGACCCGAAAACGCCCATCCTGAGGAACGCGTCGCTCAGCGATATCGAGTTCCGACATCACCTTCACCCGCGACAAGATCGTCTCGTGCCAGTCCTTCGAGATCGGTGGCATCGCATCGTGCAAAACGCCATCGATGCGGTACTTGATCGCCACCTCGTTGTTGCGCGTCTCAATATGGATGTCGCTGGCTCGACGCTCGAGCGCATTGAATATGGTCGTGTCGACTAGCCGGATCACCGGGGAAAGGTCCCCATCGCCGGTCAGCTTCTCAATCGACAGGCTCTCATCGGAGTCCTCATCGCCGACTACGTCCAGAACGAAACCTTCGGTAACCTCTTCAAGAACCCGCTGCGACTGTTCGGTCTTCTTCAGTAGATCGTTGATCTGAGACAAGGTCGCGACTTTCACCCGCAACTTTTTCTTGAGCAGCAGGGAGATCTCGTCCAACGCCGGTAGTTGGCGCGGATCCGCGATCGCGATTTCCAAGATGCCGTCCGCTTCGTGCAACGGCACGAAGTTCTGACGAAACATCAACTCAACGGGGATAGACCGAAATAGCTCACTCTGAATGTGCTCCGACGGGAGGTCCACGAACGCATAGCGATAGCGGGCAGCCAGCGCACGTGCCTGCTGTTCTTCCACCTTCGGGTCGATAGGGATTTCTTCAGGCGCTGCCATGCTTAGGGGACATACCTTCCCTTCTTACCTAATGACGCTCGCTCCGTGCGACCCGTGGAGTACAATTTCGCCAACGGATGCCGCTAGGCGCTCGCTTCAACCTTAGCAATCCGCTGCGCGGAAGGCTTCGGCACCGAAAAGCCCAGGGCGGCTGAGATGTCTGAGTAAACCTCGGATATCTCCTTCGTCCCATCGACGGTTAGCAAGCAACCCTTCTGTTGATAGAGTTCCAACAACGGCTTCGTCTTGCCATAGTACTGTTCCAACCGAACCTTGAGGGCATCTGGATTGTCGTCGGCACGCTTGGTGAAACCGGATCCGAGACCCTTCTTCGCACGCTGCATGACTCGCTCGAACACGATGTCATCCGGGATATCGAGGTAGATCACCCGATCCACATCCCAGTTTTCAAAAAGGTACTCCGCCTGCGGCAATGTCCGTGGGAAGCCGTCCAATACGAACCCAAAGTTAAAGTCGTGCTGCTGCAGCCTCTCACGGATAACTTTCTCGACGATCTCATCAGAGACCAAGTGCCCCGAGTGCATGATGCGCGTGATCCTCGCAGCTATTTTGGTGTGATGCTCCATGTGCCAGCGAAACATGTCACCGATCGAAATATGCACGAAATCATGGGCCTGGCATAGCAGCCGGCTTTGGGTGCCCTTACCCGAACCTTGCGGACCACAAATGATGTACTTATCCATGGGTTTCACCGATTAGCCAGCAGCCTTGAGCGCTTTCACGTCAAGTCCCAGCCGCTGGATCTTCTGGTTCAACGTCGAGAGGGCCACCTTGAGACGCTTTGCCGCTTCGGTCTGATTCCAGTTCGACTTCTTGAGTTCCTCGACGATCAAGCGTCGTTCCACGTCCTCTATCATTTCGGGCAAGCTGGCACCTGCAGCTGGCTTAAAGTTGACTGGCAATTTACGGGGACTCAGCCCGTGACGCTCCAATACCGCGCCGGGGAGCACATCAACCGACACGACCGGCTCTTTTGCCAATACGACGGCCCGCTCGACGGCGTTTTCTAGCTCTCGAACGTTGCCTGGCCAGGAGTGATCCATCAACATGCTCATCGCTTGCGGGCTAAACTCCAATTCCGAGTGGCCCTCGACACTTAAGAAGCACTCATTCTCGCGGCAGAAGCAATCAAAAAAGTGGCGGATGAGGAGCGGAATGTCGCTGGTGCGCTCGCGCAGAGGGGGTAGCCCAATCTCAATCACATTCAGTCGATAAAATAGATCCTCACGAAAGGTCCCTGCTGCCACCATCTCACTGAGATTTTCGTTGGTGGCAGCGACGATTCTGACATCAACGCGAACCGGCACCGATGAGCCAACAGGCGTGAACTCCGGGTCCTGGATCACCCGTAGCAGCTTGGCTTGAGTTTCACTGCCGAGGGTGCCGATCTCGTCCAAGAAAATCGTCCCCTGGTCCGCCGATTCAAAGAAGCCTTTGTGGTTGTAAGCTGCCCCAGTAAAGGCGCCTTTCACATGACCAAAGAGCGCGGAATCCATAATATCGACCGGAATCGACCCAGAATTGACGGGAATGAACGGGCGATTGGCCCGCGGTGAACGAGCGTGAATCGCTTTCGCAATCAGCTCCTTACCCGTTCCGCTTTCTCCAGTGACTAGCACCGTTGAACGACTCGGCGCGACCTGTTCAACCAATTCGAATACAGCCTGCATCGCGTCACTTTTGCCCACAATATTGTCGAAGCTGTAGCGATCCTGCAGTTCGCTGCGAAGACGCCGATTCTCAGCTTCAAGCCGACGCCGTGAGACCGTCTGCTCAATGCCAAGCACCAGCTTGTCGTTGTTCCAGGGCTTGGTGATGAAGTCGTCCGCGCCGAGTTGTATCGCCTTGACGGCACTTTCGACCGTGCCGTAAGCGGTGAGCATCACGATCGGTGTCGCGCTATCGTACTGCCGAACCTCTTCTAAAACTTCGAGGCCCGAGCGGTCCGGAAGCATCAGATCAAGCAGGATCAAGTCGTAGGTCTTGCGCCCGAGGGCATCTAACCCAGAGGCAGCATCGGCAGCGGTTTCAACGCGGTAACCCTCCATCGTGAGCAGCACTTGTAGGCTGTCGCGGATCGACTCTTCGTCGTCAATGATGAGTATGAGGGCCTTACTGGCGACGGTCTGCGACTGGGTGTCAGGCATGAATCGGCTTCGGCACAACCGGAAGCTCAATTGTAAACCGGGCGCCCTTGCCAGAGGGGTGATTCTCCGCGCTCAATGAGCCGCCGTGCTCCTGAACAATTCCGTAACTCACCGCTAGCCCCAGGCCCGTTCCACCAGCAGCAGCCTTGGTGGTGAAGAAGGGGTCAAAGATCTTGCCTAACTTTTCCTGGGGGATTCCGACACCCGTGTCCGACACCACAATCCGCACGCTTTCATTCGGCGAGCCTGCGGACCGACCGACCTCGACTCGTAGTACGCCGCCCTCGGGCATCGCATCGCGCGCGTTGAGGACCAAATTTAAGAACACTTGCTGGAGCTTGTTGCCGGCTCCCCTCACCACCGGCAGTCCCGCCTCAAACGCAGTCTCGACTTGCACCGAAGCCTTCCTCAGTTGCGGGGCCGCTAACGACAGCGTCTCTTCGAGTGCCTCGTCGAGCGCCACCGGGCCAAACTCGTTCGAAGCCGTGCGCGAGAAACTCAGTAGCGAATTCACGATCTCACTGGCCCGGAACGTCTGGGTGGTGATCTTGTCGAGAATCCGCTCTTGCACAGAATCGCCAGCCACCTGCTTCGCCATCATCTGGGCGTAGCTGGATATCACGGCCAGCGGTGTGTTGACTTCATGAGCAACGCCAGCAGCCAATAAGCCGATCGAGCTCAACTTGTCCGCCTGCAGAACCTGCTCCTCCAGTTCCACCCGCTCCGTCACGTCATCAACGATGATCAACTGGCCGATCGGCTCAAAGTCCTTCGCGACCAACGGAGCAATCCCCACATTTAAAATGTGCTGACCGGACAACTTGTCCGCGGCAGGCCGGAACTGTTCGGGGAAGTCACTTGGTGACACGACCAGTTTGTAGACGCTGTGGATACCACTGTCGGCCCGGGCACTCTCGAATTCCACAACGAGGCTCGAAGGCAGCAAATCTTCCAACTTTCTGCCAACCGCGTCTGCCCTCGAAATACCAAACAGCAGCTCTAGCTGTGTGTTCCAACTCTCTACGCGGTCGTCAAGATCCACTGCCAAGATGCCGACGTGCAGCGACTCAACGATGTTCTCGTTGTAATCCTTCAGCCGCTGATACTCAGCCGCACGCTGCTCAAGCGAGCGGTAGAGCCGGGCATTCTCCAGAGCGATGGCGAAGTTGCCCGATACCGCTTCGACCAGCGAGAGATCTTCGGTCGTCAAATACTCATCCGCATCCGTCAGACCGAGTCCAATCCATGAGATCGTCCGCCCCTGCGCACGGCACGGCACATAGTAGTGCAGTCCCAGGGTCTCCACCGCACGATTCTGGATCTCAGCTGGCAGCCGGCTATTCCGAGGGTCACTGAATACGCGGTAGCGCAGCCCTTCGACGAGATCGTCGTTGAGGAACCCGAGATCCAACCCCGGTGTGGCCTCAATGCCACGCGCCATGGCAACCGTTGGCGGCTCACCGTCCTCTCCACAGCTAAAGATCGCTAGTCGATTGACACCGAGCGATCTCGTCAAGCGATCACTCAGAGACGCCAACATCTTCTCCGGGTTGGTCTCCGCACTCAACTCTGCTGCAAAGTCAGCCAGCGTGCGCCGATAGTCGTAGCGTTCGCGGTGGTAGTGCCGATCGAGTAAGACTTCGACGTAGCGACGCAGCGGGTTGTACAACAGGGCCGCGGCGACCACCGAAGCTACCCAGGCGGCCGGGGCTAGAGCTGATCCCGACTCAAACCAACCACTGAGAAGAAAGACGCCAACGTAGAAGGTCGCTAGCACAACGGTCGTCGCCAAGGTGTATGAGGCACCCCGCCGCATGTACAGCTGAATATCCATGAACCGTTGGCGCGCAATCGCGAACGCGAACGCCAGTGGAATCAGGGCCAGAGGAAAAACCGAAAGCGTGTGGTTCGGTCCTGGAACACCACCCGCAACGAATGGCACGACGTAAAAAATCAGAAACGGCGCGACTCCCAGCAGCGCTCCGTGCGATAGCCAGCGCCGTTGAGTGCGGATCACCAGATCTTCGGCTTCTTGCCCGCCCAATCGCAGCACCACCGCCGCCGTCAGATATCCGAGTCCCAGAACACCGTAGTCGATTTTGTCCAACAACTCCTGCAGGGCCCAAGCCGGACTGTCTGTTTGCAGTATCCCGGCAGCGGTGATGTGGCGGACCGCGATCAGCGCCGCCGCCAGGCCATATCCCACGGCAGTCGTTACTCGCGCTCGCTTCGAATGCAAACCCAACGGGAATGCCGCTGCGAAGTGCAGGAAAAGCGCCGGAGTCAGCAGCGTCGCCCAAACATCGGCCCAATAGATAAACCGATCAAACGCGCCCAAGTCTCCGGTGTAGCTGTAGGCATACAGCACAAACGAAGAGAGCGAAAAAGAGAAGAAGAGGCGGACCAGCGCTGTCTGCGGACTGCGCCGCCAAACAAACGCTCCGATCAGCAAGTAGACCAACCCCAAGATCCACTGAAAAACCGCCGACGCCCGCCTCTGTGGAGACTCTCGGGTCACCAGCAGGTAGTCGACATCGGCCCCATTCCGACGCACGCGATACTCAGCCTGGCTCCACGACCCCAACGCCCCCAATACTCGATAGACGTCTTGAGCACGCTCAATCCGACTTTCATTCACCTGCCGAAGCAGATCGCCCGACCGCACCCCCACCGACGCGGCCGGGCCCTGCGGATCGACGCGCACGGCTTCTACGCCGCGCTGCGAGTCGACCCATACAACCCCGTCGTCCGGCCTAGCCGGATGGCTACGGTCGACGACATTGACCACCGCTGCTACCGACAGTAGAACTGCCAGCGCCACGAGGGCTGCCGTGCCGGGACGAACTTTACGGAGTTGAATCACAATAAGCAGGACGAGGACGAGTTTTCACTCCATCCTCTCACTTCGAATTCATGATGCAATTAGAGGGCCACGTCTATTCAACGAGCGCCGGCTGTAAGTCACTGATTCTACTGAGTGGTCGCCGCCGTCCCCACCAACGGATATTCCAAATCCCATCATCGCTCTACCGTTTCACGGAGAACCCCATGATTGCGGGAAGACGCCGACGAAAAACGGAAACGTTTACCAGACCGCAGGCGTATTAAGGCAGGTACAGGAGATGAGTGGGACCGGTCGCGATCGATGCCCGCTATTCTTGACCTTAGCTCGCCGAAGACATAGAATCAAACCGAACCCAGGCGAAAGCTTGTTGGGGTCTTGTTCTGCCCGGATTCACAGAGGTTGTCCACCGGAATGACGTTACAACGTTTGCTTCCCCTGCTCTTGTTGGCTTTGTTTGCAGTTGATCTGCCAACGGCCTTCCTGTACGCCCAAGCCGAACCAGAGGGGCTGTCACCCAGACAGCAACGGCGCCGAGTCCGCAAGCTCGAAAAAGAGCTTCAGGGTCCGTTCCGCAAATGGCTCAAGGAGGATGTCAAATACATCATCTCGAGGGAAGAGCGCAAGTCGTTCGTCGAACTCGCCACCCCCGAGGAACGCGAGAATTTTATCGAATCGTTTTGGATTCGCCGTGATCCGACTCCTGATTCGATCGAGAACGAATTCCGCGAAGAGCATTATCGACGCATCGCGTATGCCAACGAACGCTACGCGTCCGGTCAGCCTGGCTGGCGCATGGACCGTGGGCGGATTTACATCGCGTATGGCCCTCCAGACGAAGTGGAGTCGCATCCCTCGGGCGGATCCTACAATCGACCCTTCGACGAGGGCGGTGGCACGACCTCAACCTACCCATTTGAAATTTGGCGCTATCGCTACATCGAGAACATTGGCACGAACGTCATGCTGGAATTCGTCGATACGTCCGGATCTGGCGAATACCGCTTAACGATGGATCCTCAGGAGAAGGACGCTCTGCTCTATATTCCCGGCGCGGGCGCCACACTCTCGGAGCAGATGGGCTTGACCACTCGTGCCGACCGCCTCATGGGCCGCACGGGCTTCGGCTACGCCCCCACCGTGACGTCTGCGGCGGGTATCGGTCGTCATTCGTCGTACAACCAATTCGAGCGCCTTCAGCTCTACTCCGATATCATGCGTCCGCCGGCGGTGAAGTTCCGGGATCTAGAAGCGATCGTTGACTCGACAATTGAATACAACACTCTCAACTTCAACTCGAACCTGACCTACGTCAAGATCACCGATATGTCGGTCTTGACTGGTATCACCATTCAAGTTCAGAATCGGGATCTTCTCTTCGACGAAAACAACGGCCTGCACAAGGCAACTGTCAATATATTCGGGCGGATCACGACGATGACCCGTCGTATTGAGACGCACTTCGAAGAAACCGTCACCATTCAGACCACGCCAGAGCGACTGGCCGCGGAGGCCGAGCGCTCCTCCATCTACAACAAATTGCTGCCCCTGGCACCAGGCAAGTATCGCCTTGAGTTGGTGGTGAAAGACGTGGTCGGGGGGACCGTAGGGACCGCTCGAATCGCCCTAGAAGTGCCTAAGTTCGACAGCGAAACGCTTTCCCATTCCTCGGTTATCCTGGCGGACAAGATCGAGCGAGTTCCGACTCGCTCTCTCGGCGCTGGTCAGTTCGTACTGGGAGCTTCGAAGGTGCGCCCGAGAATCAATCAAGAGTTCAAGGCCGACGAGCGCATGGGTATCTATGTCGAGTTCTATAATCTCGGCGAGGATGACGTGACGAGCATGCCAGACGGAGATATTACGTATCAGATCGCCAAGGCGTCCGACCCCGACGAGCTCTTGCTGGACTTCACGGAAGATGTCTCGACGATTCGCGGTGCCTCCGCACGGCAAGTTGTTATTGAGAAGCTGCTGCCTTTGGATTCTTTGGAGCCCGGCGTCTACCGTCTCAGTTTGAAGATGACCGATCACGTAAACAGTGCGACGGTGTCACCGTCCATGACGTTCAAAGTGCTATAGAATCTAGAGGATGGGTAGTTTCGGCTGCCTGTCGCAGCGTCGATGAAGCATCAAGGCCATTTATGTAGGGTTGCGGCGGTCGCTCACGGGGTGATCATCGCTGCGTTGCTGGCAGTTCCGTGCCTTCAAGCGGCTGATCCATTTACCGGATCTCTTTCAGGTTGGGTCAAGGACGAAAAGGGCGTCGCGCAGATGGGAGCTGCCATCGCGGTCATCGCCTCCGACGGCAGCCTAGCCAAGAGAGTCTTCAGCGATCACAGCGGTCGCTTTTCGGTCGAAGGCTTGTTCCCCGGCGAGTATGCGGTCCGCGTCACACTCGGTCGGTTTCTGCCTCTCAACAAGAACAAGGTGCAGATTCAAGCGGGAGTTCAAGCCCTTCTCGATGTGAGTCTTCGTTCGATCTTCGCGACACTCCAACTCAGCATGCCAGCAACTGGCGAGATTCGCGACATGACCGATGAATGGGAGTGGACGCTGCGGTCAGCTCACTTCGCAAGACCGCTGTTGCGATTCCAACCTGCCGAACAACAGCGCGAAAGAAGCCGTATTCTCCGTCGCGTGAATGGCGCGTTCGCGGAAACCCACGCTTACGCTGAGGTCACCAGCGGCTCGGGCATGACGCCATCGGCGCTATCCAATCAATCCGACCTTGGCACGTCCTTCGCCGTGGCGACCTCGTTATTTGGGAACAATGGTCTCACTTTCAGCGGCAACGTCGGCTACAGCGGGATCAGCCAGAGCCCGGCGACCGCCTTCCGCACCACCTATGAGCGCGATATCGGCCTGGGAACGCCGGAAGTCAGCCTAACGGTTCGCCGACTTCGCACCGCTGCCGGATCCGAACGCGCATTCCTTGACCCTCAGCTCGGGGCCCAAGGTCCCTCACTAGAGACTTTCACGCTCGGGCTCGGCGACCGGGTACAGGTGAGCGATTCGACGACCGTCGAGTATGGCTTCCTTTACGAAGCAGTTCGATTCCTCGAACGCCTCGACTACGTTAGCCCTTACGGTCGTATCGTTCAGCAGCTATCACCGAGACGCACTATCGAGGTACGTTACGCATCAGGCGTACCACATCCTGAGATGGCGGTTCAGGGTAGCGCCGAAGATCTGCGCCAACAAGTGTCCGCTCTTGGCATGTTCCCGCGTGTTGCTTTGAGCGACGGTCGTGCGACGATTCAACGAACCGAACATGTCGAAGTGGCCTACAAAGAGCAGCTCGGAAAAGGACTTCTTGAGGCGGCCATCTATCAGGACGCCATTTCCGACACGGCCATTTCGGCGATTGTCCCAGCCTCCTTTCAAGCCACAGGCCAGGTACTGCCGGATCTCTTCTCGCAGGCGTCCACCCTCAACGGAGGGCATCACACGATGCGCGGCTATCGTGTGTCGTATTCGCGGCGATTGAAAGAACGCCTCGAAGCGGCCCTCGGATATGGCAATACCGGAGTCATCCAACCCGGCGAGCAGTCGATTGGATCCCTCGATCTATCCGACTTCCGCAGAAACCTCCAAGTCTCTCGCGCCCATCTGATAGTCGCGTCAGTCGCGGCAGAGTCGGCGCACAGCGGAACCCGTGCGGTGGCAAGCTACCAATGGGCGAGCCGTGACTCCGTCATCGCACCAGACCTCTACAACGACTTTTCGGCGCGCTCTAGCCCGGGGCTCAACATCATGATCCGGCAGCCGTTGCCGATGACCGGCCCGCTACCTGGCAGTCGATTCGAAGTGACGGCGGACATTCGCAATTTACTGAAGGCTGGCTACATCCCTATTGAGGGAGTTGACGGGCAAACGATCTATGTCATGCCTGCGGTGCGTTCTTACCGCGGATCCCTCAGCTTTATTTTCTGATGCGTGTGCTGAATTCAACACTGAAGTTGCTCCTGCTCGTGGTGTCTGTCGTGGCCGTCCCGGTCGCGCCCGCCGCAGACCTAACGGAACTGATCGTCGTCGTACAGAACCAGGGCGGTGAGCCGATCCCCCGAGCCAGCGTCATCGTTGGTCAAATCAAAAGTAAGCCGGGAGCCACGAAGCTCAAGGTGAGGAAGTCTCGTCTCCAATTGAGAACGAGCATGCAGGGCACCGCCCCACTTCCCCCGATACCGCAAGGTCGCTATATGATTCAAGTCATCAGCGCCGGCTACCAGACTTACGGGTCTGCTGATCTGGTTCTAGACCAGCCCGAGCAGACTCTAACTATCACGCTCGAACCGCCGCGCGAGCAGATTTCTGTTCACAAGAAGCCTTAAAGGCTCCGGCGTTGCTGGCTCGCAAGGGCCTGATTCGAAATATCTATTGACCGAGAGAGTCCACCAAGTCCATGCGTCTTTTTGTCGCCCTTGAACCAAATTCGAAAGTTGTTGCCAATTTGACGGAACTCGTCCGCCGATTGGGACCGGTAGCTCCGGTCCAGTGGGTGCATCCCCGAAACGTGCACCTTCCTCTCAAATACATCGGTGAAACGCCGAAGAAGGATGTTGACGCGATCATCCAAGCGCTGTCTAGCGTCCAGGTGTCTTCACCGCTCAATGTTCCTTTAGCAGGGCTGGGATTCTTCCCAACCTCTGGTCGTCCCCGTGTCTTTTGGGTCAGTGCCGAAAACACTTCCGTCCTGCGGCAACTTGCGACGGGAGTAGATGCCGTCCTCCAGCCCCTCGGAGTGGTTCCCGATGTACGGCCTTTTCAGCCCCACCTCACACTCGGCCGCATCATCGACGGTCATCCGCTAGAAGATATGAGGAAAGCCGTGGAAGAGCTACCCAGCAGAGAGTTCGGCGTGATCAGCCCTGATCGATTCGGCCTGTATGGCAGCACCGTGACCAAAGACGGTCCTGAATACTCGAAACTTGCTGAGTTCCCGATCGCGGTCCCCGTGGCGAGCGGAACACAGTTTGCGAAATCGCCCACCGCTGGTAGGCTCTAGATACTCCGCGATCACTGGCGATTCCATCGCTTTTTTTGCGCAACTTTTCGTTCGCTGCCTGTGTTAAACAAGCTTGTGGGAGCTGAAATCGCGTTGGAGCTAGACGCTCAGCTGATGCTGCGGGTCCGGGCGGGTGATACCGCCAGCTTCGATCAGTTGCTGGCTAAGTATCGCTGTCCCGTCGTTGGCTACCTTGCCCGCATGGTACGCAATCAGGCGGTGGCCGAAGAACTCGCGCAAGAGGTATTCCTGCGTGTTTACAAAGCCCGGGCGAGCTACGAACCGACCGCCAAATTTACGACCTGGCTCTATCGCATCGCTACCCGCGTCGCGCTAAACTCGATCCGCGACGCCAAGCCTCAGAGCGGTGATCGCAGTCTGCAAGAGTCAGTACAAGGCAAGCAGCCGATCCAGCCAGCCGACAGCCGCCCCAACCGAGAGCAAGAACTCGTAGCCGACGCACGACTGATCGCGGTTCGTCACGCCATCGCGTCGCTTCCCGACAAGCAGAAGGCGGCCGTGCTCATGCACAAGTATCAGGAGTTGGACTACAGCCAGATCGCCGTCGCTCTCGGCTGCTCGGTTTCCGCGGTGAAGTCTTTATTGTTTAGAGCGTATGGGACTCTTCGTAGCAGGCTAGAAGAAGTCCTACTTAACAACGACAGCCAGCAACCGCAGGTGACCCGATGACGCGCGAACAGGTAGTGGACAGAATATTGAACTCCACCGAACCGCCAATGAACGACGCGGAGCAGCTAGAGTTCAGGCGTTGGCTCGACCAAGAACCCGAGCTGCGTACCTTATTCGAACAACAGCAGGCGCTTTTCAGAGCGATGGATCTGTGGGAGCCCGAGGAGCCGTCGTCAAACTTCGACCAGGCTGTCTACGCCCGCATCAAACACGACGCGGAGGTGCAGCCGTTCTGGCATAAGTTGCTGTTCGCCTCTTGGAAGCCGGCTCTCACGGCTGGTTTGGCCGCAGCCACCCTCCTCCTGGGCACTCTTGTCTTTGACTTCGAATCGACCCAGGAGCCCACCCAAGTCGCCGTCAAGTCAGCTCCGGAATCTGAGTACTACGAAGAGATTGAGAGAGCTCTCGACGACATGGAGATGCTTGTCAATTTCGACGCCTTTCCTGAACCTGCAAGCCCGGGAAGGTCGTAACCATGCCACGGCGAACCGTCACGGTCCTCTGGGTCACTGGTTGCCTGCTACTGGCCGCCCTGTGGCTACCCACGCGAGGGTTCGCTCAACCGAGGGACACGTTCCGGCCTGCGCAAAACGTCTCGCCAAATAATCGCGCTCGACGTGCAGAGCCCAAGCGACCAAACTCCTCTCGCGGTTCAATGAACGCCTTTGTTCAGCGGCTCATGCAAGTCAATCCAGCAAGGCGACGGGAGATGCTCGCGAACAATCGCCGCTTCCAGCGCCTGCCGACCGCCCAAAGACGAACGATCGAAGCCCGACTCGAGCGCTTCGACAAACTGCCTACAAATGATCGAGAGTTGATGGTTCAGCGGTATCAACTGTTCAGTCGTCTCGGGCCAAACCGACAGTCGCAGGCCCGCACGGTCTATCGCGAATGGAGCGAGCTGCCTCGGGCGCGTCGCAATAGCATTACCCAAGCGGTGAGACGACTGCGAAACTCGCCACCCGAGAGCAGACAAGAAGTCCTCGACTCGGAAAGGTTCGCGGGACAGTTCGATCAAGACGACCGAGAGATCATTGAGAAGCTGCTGAGCCTCACTCCGCCAAGAGCCGCAACTGATCGAGATTCCGACAGGCAGCGGCGTTAGCTACCAATCGACTCGACGGATTCTGTCTCGCGAAGCGCTGGCTCTTGGAGGAACTGTACACCAGCACGGAGACCACCGTCGGCGGGGATGCAGTAGCTTGCACTCCCAAGGCATTCAAAGTCATCACCGCTGATACGAATCAGGGATCCCGGAGCCACGCGTTCGTTGAGAGAAAGCTGCAGGCCGCCGTCGCTCACATCGAGCACCATGCCTTCGGTCACCATCGCACCCTGCGAAGGATCCTCCCACGTCGCGACAATCGGGTCGCCAACCGGTATACGGTCATCACCGCGACGCCCCATATTGCTGAACTCAAGGTCGACCGCGAAGCTGTCGCCAGTCGGCAAACAACTGCGGACGTAGGCTCCATACACGGCGTTGGCCTCGCGCTCCCATACGCATCGCCCTTGGGGAAGCTCTGCGCCACTTACGCCGAGCAGGCCACGTCCGTAGTAGCGGTTGATGTCAATTCGCCACGACATCTTCAGGCCGTCACTATCGGACCATTCCACTCGAATACCCCGATCTTTGTCTGACGTGGGGACCGTCTGAATGTTCGGTCGTCGGGTAGCAGCCGACTCGACCTGTTGCGTCTGTGCCATGCTCCTACTTTCCGCTGATTGAGCCCAATCGCCAATAGACCGACAGTCACATTCTCGATGCCCTCCATACGTTACTAGTGGGCTAAGCAGGTCAACCTACTACCCTCTACTGCTTTGGTTGAATAAGGGTCTCGGACGGCACTGTGAACTTGTCGGGCCAACGACGAAAATGCGGCGTGGTATCAACTGAGCGAGCTTCGTTCTCAGCCCTCATTTTGAACACACGTCACCTCTCGCCACTCGGCGAACGCTTTGCCTCGTAAGTACCGATAGTGTTCCGCCTTCAGCCCGTGCCGACAGAGTCGGAATAGTATAGTTGATCGCTCCATGGCTCGATAAGAATCACTGTGCGTGTCGCATCGACTTGAACCGTCGCATCTGCCGTTCCCGCTGTCGGGTCGGCTGGCGCGAGACCTCCGCCCGGTTGTTGCACCAGCGATCCTGGACGTGTTTCACACTGGGCAGAAGCTCTCGTCGAGCGGCTCCATAGCTACCCAACTTGTCGGTGACGATCACTCGCGGCACGTAGCGCAAACCCTTCGGGAGCTTGAGGAAGAAGCGCTTTGCCGCCCGCTGGTTGCGGCGTTTCTGCACCAGAATGTCGAGCACGTCGCCGTCCTGATCGACTGCCCGCCACAGGTAACGATGCTGGCCGTTGATGCTGACGAAGACTTCGTCGAGGAACCACGTATCGCCTGGCCTTGCCTGGCGTCGGCGCAGGGATCGAGCGTAGGAGCGCCCAAACTTGAGACACCATTGCCGAATCGCCTCGTGGCTGACCGTGATTCCACGCTCGGCCAAGAGGTCTTGGACGTCCCGGAAGCTGAGGCAGAACCGATGGTAGAGCCACACGGCGTGGGCGATGACCTCGCCGGGATAACGATAGCCAGCGTAGGGATTCCGGGACGATTTCATCCCCAAATCATGCCCACTCGCCGCGACCACTCGTCAACTTGACCGTACCGGAAGAATGCGGCCTTTCTTCGTCGCGATGAAATAAACGATAGGCACAACGGACGGGGCCGTGGTCAAACGACGGCGCCACGCTGGTCCAATTTTGCGCTGCCCTTGACAGCCGCGGGATTTCGCCTTTCTCCGTCCCGATGAAATAAGCGGTAGCCACAGCGATGCAATAATGCCCGCCATACGGGTTAAGTACCACTTGAAACGATGCATGATCGCTATGGTTTTGTTCCGTTTTCCGAACACAGTTAATCTTTTCTTACAATTGTCGCACGGGTGCGATAAACTCGACACCGTTGCTGATTCTCGTCTCGGCGCCTTTCTAACTGACGTAAGACCGTCGGATGGCTTCTTACGGGAAGTTCTCGATGAAGTTCAGAGGGAGAAGGTCGTATGAGCCGGAAGGGCCTGGTTTACGAAAGTATATTGCAACTCTAACTACCCAAGCTAAGGGGGCAAAGTCATGATCATCTCGGTCATCAACAACACTCAGCTAGCCAAGGAAGATGTCCAGAGGACTCTCCGAGCAATCAACCGGCAGATGTCTGAAGACTTCAAGCGCTACTGGCATCGAGATGTCGAACTGCGGCTCGAGGGCTGGACCGGCGCGCAGCCGAACGCCGAAACGCCTATCGACATTCGAGGCGACGCCGTCCTCTATCTGTGGGACCAGGAGGACGTCGACGACGCCCTCGGTTACCACGCGCTCACCGGAGCCGGCGTGCCCTTCGGCTTCGTCTTCACGCGTCTCTCCGCGCAGCTCGGTGAGTCCTGGAGCGTCACCCTCTCCCACGAGGTTCTCGAGATGGCGATTGACCCGGAGGCGAACCTTCTCGCCCAGGGGCCGCATCCCGACCCCGGCGAAGAGGGGCGCACGGTCTATCACTGGTACGAGCTTTGTGATGTCGTCCAGGGCCACACCTACCAGATCGACGAAGTGGAGGTCGCAAACTTCGTCCTGCCGCTCTATTTCACCGAGGGAGACGAGCACCAGAATCACAACGACTTTCTCGGAACCAGCCTGCCCTCGTTCCGCGTTGCGAAGCGAGGCTACGCTGGGTTCTTCGATCCCGAAACCGGACGGCACGAGACCTGGCTGCACCCGGGGGACTCGGTGGCCGCCGATCGTCTGGGACTGAAGCAGCAGTATCAGGGCATCCAGCGGAGCGATCGGCACAAGGGCGTCGACGGGCGGACGTCGATCCGCGACACGAACCTTGTCCACTGTGACGCGATCGTGTTCGAGCTGCGCCTAGAGTCCAGTCAGGACGAGGTGATCGATCATGCGGTGCGCCTAGCCCGGACGGTGCTCGGAGACTCCTGGGCGGTGCGACGCGTGCTGGGTGATCCCCACGAGTTCGACGCGATCTACCAGGGCACGGCTGCTGTCGGATTCTCTGAAGCCTGGGAGCTCACCCACGCACTCGCCGAGGACTCGTCGGTCGCATTCGCGGAACCGTCTCTGAGTAACCCAGTCGCGGGTGAATCTGACGGCGCCGGGGACGAGAGACCGGCAGCGTTGCGCGCCTCGAGCAGCGGAGGCGACCACCTCAATGGCAGTAACGTCCCGGGCTGGGGCCTCGAGCTGTGTCGCGTGCCCGAGGCCTGGGCCGTGATCGAGGGAGGTGGGATGCTCCCCGGCAAGGATGTCCGCATCGGACATCCGGATAGCGGCTATCGGCCCCACGACGAGATGGACCCGGCTCGTGTGCTTTCCGAGATCGACTACGACTTCCTGGATCGGGACGAGGTCGCGTCGAGCACGAAGGGCAACCATGGGCTCGCGACCGCCAGTGTGATCATGAGCGGCCGCGGCGCCCACGGCGACCAGATCCGGGGACCCGCCCTGCACGCGGAGATCGTCCCGCTGCGCGTCACGAAGCCGGGCTGGATCCGGCCCGCTCCCGTACTGATCTGGAGCGGCATGCGGCGACTCCGCGACGCCATCGACTATGCGGTGCGGGTGGGGTGCTCCGTGATCTCCATGAGTCTCGGCGGACTGCCGAGCACGACCGTGAAGAAGGCAGTCGGGAGGGCCACGGACGCGGGCGTCATCATCCTCGCGGCCGCGGGCAACAAGGTCCGTCTCGTGGTTTGGCCCGCCCGCTACGATGACGTCATCGCCGTCGCCGGGTGCAACATCGACAAGGAACCCTGGAGAGGCTCCAGCCGCGGCGAGGCCGTCGACATCACCGCACCCGCCGAGAGCGTCTGGCGTGCCTACTACAATAGGTTGGGGCGGCCTGAAGTTGGACGCAGCCATGGTACCTCCTACGCGGTGGCGCTGACCGCTGGCGTGGCGGCGATCTGGCTCGCATATCATGGCCGCGAGAAACTCGTCGAGAAGTATGGAATCGATCAGATCCACTATGTCTTCCGGAAACTGCTCGTGAAGACCGCGAATTCAGACCACCACCTTCCCGACGGCAAGTTCGGAGCGGGTATTGTCGACGCGAAGGCAATTCTCAGGGAACCTTTGCCGGACCCGGATCCCCACGTGCGCAGGACAGGGATCAGAGACCAAGGGTTGCAGGTCGCGATTCGGGAGCAGGGGCTTGACCGCCAATTGGGAATCGATCCCGATGAACTCAGCGACAGCCTCGCCCACGAATTGCTCAGCGCCGATGTTTTGGATGCCTTCGTCGTTCCGGAGGAGGTGGTACGCGCCAGACTTGCGGCGAAGCCCCCCCAACGCGTTCCGACCCAGGGCTTGTCTCGACGCCTGCGCCAGGTGTTGAAGCCATAGGACCCGCCCACGTGCTTGCTCTGTGCAAGTTTGACCGGAGCCAGATTGATCCTCAACGCGGGGGCCGCAACAGTCCCGAGGGCATTGTCAAGTTAATGAGCCCGAGGCGGTTTTGCCCTGGAGATCGTCCGAGGTTACTCTCTTTCAGCAAGCACAAGTTGCCTTCTTCCAGTCCGTGAATGCTCGCTCCCTGAGCAAGCAATGATGGATTGCTTTGAGATGGTGACGTGCAACTCGGAACAGATTGTGAACCGGACCGTGGACAGAGAGAAATTGTTGAACCTGTGGCGCTGATTTGAATCGACGCATTTGTCGTTCCTGCTCTCTGGTGTGCTGGTGCGAGACTTCAGCGCGGTTGTATTCGTATTGCCCGGTTCGATGGGTGACGGATGGGAAGACCTCTCGGTGCGCAGCCGAATAGCTTCGCAGCTTATTAGTCACGAGTTGCCACGGTGGCCTGCCCTGTTGTTTCAAGACCTTGCGAAAGAAGCGCTTAGCGGCTCTCTTGTTTCGCCGGCGTGTGACCAGGATGTCGAGCACATCGCCGTCCTGGTCCACGGCTCTCCAAAGATAATGGCGTTGACCGCGGATGGTGATGAACACCTCGTCCACGTGCCAAATATCGCCGAGACGATCTTGCCGCTGCCGCAGGCTGCGGGCATACTCGGGTCCGAACTTGCGGCACCACGATCGAATGGCTTCATAAGATACGGTGACGCCACGCTCCGCGAGAAGATCCTCGACATCGCGAAAGCTCAGCGTGAACCGGTGGTAGAGCCAAACGGCGTGGCTGATGATTTCGGGGGGAAAGCGGTGGCGTCGATACAGTGATTCCATCGGTCAATTGTCGTCCACCGGTGTTAACTTGACAATGCCGTTCTGGTGGCGAGATCGCGCCGACCTCAGCAAAAAGCACACAGGGCATCCTGTCGGAAACCAGTCGAAACGTCTTGTCCACTGAACCGCCTGTTGATCTGTGAGGCTTTGAACAGCTACAAAATTATCTACAGGGGGTTTTCGAAGATTCCAAAATAGGCCGTAAGTTATTGAAAAAATTGGTCGGGGCGGAGGGATTCGAACCCCCGGCTTCCTGCTCCCAAAGTGTGTGATCGCACTGATACACGTCGTGATGGAGTGATACCGAGTGCATATTATAGGCCCTATTCACAGGCTTTCAAGCGATTTCCATCACAGCATAGCACCCGGTAGCAACACGTAGATTCACGTCACAATTCGGTAGTTACGTCACAATCCACGTCACAATATGTTGCACGAGGGCAAAGTAGAAGCCACGCACTCCACTCAACCCGGTGTCGGATTGACCGGACCGGGGCTCCGGCTGACCTGCGTTCATTCTGAGTCGTTGCGGTATGTTGCGAAATCGCCGTGCGGAGCTGGAACAGTCGGCAGGCACCGAGGCTTCTTAGGAATCGGTGTCAGGCCGTTCGTCCGACGAGTCCAGCCAGGGGTCGACAATGCTCCTGAACTGCTTCGTGAAACCGCGGACTCGATCCTGCGCGACCTTCCAGTCTCGGGAGAAGTTAGAGAAGCGTGCGTACCTCCAGTCCGGGTGAAGCCTGTTCCACTCAAGCATGTCTTCCCGTGAGAGGCTTGGTCTGTCGATCCTCGCCGCGAACTGGGCCAGTCGAGCGTGTTTCTCTCCCACATTCCGTATCCGCTTGCCGCCGAGTATATTGCGTCGCAACTCTTCATACTGCCGACACAATTCCTCGGGACTGGTCAAAATGTTGACTTCCAAATGTATGCGTGAGAGCACGGCCCAGAGTCGCTTGAGATCCAGTCTCACTCGCACACGGGCGATCTTCGGTTCTGTTCCGGCCAGAACGAACATCGTCGCGTCAGCGTGAACCCAGTCGTAGCGCCGTACAAGCTTGGTACTGAGTTCGAACAGTTCACGGATGATGCCCTTGTCGCCAACATTGATTCTGCTGGTCCGGAGATCGGTTCCAACTAGGTAGTAAAGGTGCTCAAACGGTGTCGCCAGGGTCAGCTCCCGGTGCCTATTGATGTCTTCGCGATCAGCGCCGAGGATCCAGGCCTCCACATCGCTGGGCGCGATCGTCTTCCCCTTAAGGCGACGAGATCTGAACAACTGCACGTCACCATCTTGTTCTGCCGTTCGGGCCATGATCGTCGAGATTGACTCCTCCCACGCATCCATATCTCTCTTCCGCGTCAGACGCTTCACAACGCTAGGAGGGGGATTGCGCTCGTAGTAGGTTCGCCCGCCCAAGAGAGTCTTGGCGCGCTCAAGAAGCAAGTCGAAATCACTAACGTCCTCCCCGGCCAATACCGGCGCGACGAATCCGTCTTCGTCCAGCAGTTGCCAAATCTGGTCTGGAACCTTACCAATCCGTCGTTCAACGCGTTTTCTGGGGGCCACCGTCTTGGCCTGGTCTACACATGATTGGATCATTTTAGAGTCTCCGTTATATGATCCCACATGATAGCTGGTGACGATGCCTCTGGACAAATCGCAGACCTTCTTAATTGATCGGGAAGTAGCTCAACACCTAGGAGTGAGCCTCGCCGCGGTCCGCCGCTGGCGGTTGAACGGAGACGGCCCCAAGTTCCGGAAGTTCGCTTCTCTGGTCAGGTACTCGGTATCTGACTTGGAGGCATGGATCGCATCGCGCCCCCAGGGAGGCGGTTCGTGACAAGCTATTCCGCCCGCGAAGTCGTGGACCTTGGGATTCACAACTTTTCATCGGTCGTCAACAAGCTGGGGTTCGACGTCAAACGTGGTCGGGCGGCTTGTCAAATCTGTGGCGCCCATAATCCGACAACCTGCAAATTCAACTTTGATCGAGGTGCGTTCCACTGCTTTCGATGCGACGTCAGGGGCGGCGTCCTCGACCTGGTCGAAGGCGTTATCGGCTGTAGCCGCAGCGAAGCGCTTCGCTGGCTTGCCGGGTGCCTTGGCGTCACTCTCCGCGGGCAATTTTCCCGGACGGAAAGAGTTAGATACGCGAGGAGTCGTGCAACCGCAGCAGCGACGGCAGAAGATGTCGCCGACTCTCGAGAGCGCATGCTAACCAGTCTTCGGGAAGCGCGCAACGACTTCTACCGAGACGAGCGGCTGGTCTCGGCCATCGCCCAGGACGAGATGGCGAACCCGACCGGCCTAAGTGAGGATCACTGGGACTTCATCTGGTCTCATGCTCTCGACCACCAAAAGGGCGACGAACTGCACGAACTGATTGAAGAAATCGAGAACGGGCGATTGGAAGACTTGATCGAGATCAGGCGCAGGCTCAGCCTGGAGGCAACGGGATGAAGACAAGAGATCAATTCGTCTCACGTGTTACCCAAGAACTAATGCGACGTCCAGATCTGCTTGATCGGGCGTCCGGGTTGACTGGCAAGGATCGGCAAGAATCTGGTGCACCGTGGGGTGAGGTCCAGCCCCAAGGACTGCGGGACAGTTCTGTGGGTTTTGCATCTCCGCCCATCGAGTCCACGCTCGAAATCGATGACTACCTCGCCTTGTTCTATGAGCGCGCAGCTATACGAGAGTTTGACTCCGGGGCAAGCCGCGAAGTGGCGGAGCGTGCAGCTCTGGCAGAGGTTCTCGCGCTATACGAGTCGAGCGGTTAGGTAGCTATCCGGTCGCCGCATACCCGCAGCGTTCGCTCACTTCTCTTGTGACAACTGCTGCGAAGCAGCGGCGATTGTGACGTCGCGGCGAGAGAGCCAGCTTGCCGTGACGAGTAGAGGGATCTGGCGGGACGTTACAGAAATGCGTAGGTGATAGTTATGAATAAGCAATTCGACAGCATCATTGATCCAGACGATGTGATCTTCCACTGGGCGGCAAACGCACTTCCTTCGATGTCAGAAGGTGAGTTCCAGGAATTGAAATCTAACATCAAGGAGCATGGCCAACTCGAGGCGATCTTGATCACCAGCGACGGCCGAGCGATCGACGGGCGCCATCGCGTCAAAGCTTGCGCCGAGCTGGGTCTGCAAGTGAAAGCGCGAAACTACGAAGGGTCCGATGAGTCGATCTTAGAGTTCGTCGTATGGCTCAACCTCAAGCGGCGACCTCTGAATGATTGCCAGCGTACGATGGTAGCGGCACGTCTGACGGACCTGATTGTGCGGCGCCCGCCCAATACTCGGCAAAATTCGGGAGTTTCACTCGATGAGGCGGCCAGTACGCTGAGGGTCGCGACGTGCTTTGTTGAAGAGGCCGCAAAAGTCGGGAGCGACGGAGTAGAGGAACTTGTTTCAGCAGTAGTCGCCGGCGATATTCCACGTTCCGTTGCATCAGAGATCGCATCACTGCCACCTGAAGAGCAGCTTGACATTATGGCTTGTGGAGAAAGAGCGATCCTCCGAATCACCCGCGAGTCCAGCTTTCAGAAGACAGACGCGTATAGGGATGCGCTTAGTCACAGAAAGTACTCGGTTCCCGAGGACCTACCGCCTATCACCGCCCGCTACGAACTCCACAATCGAGACATGACCCAAGCGACGGAGTTCATCGAGCCTGGTACCGTCGATGCCATCGTGACTGAACCACCATCCCCTAGGAATCATCTCGCTCTCTACAAAGAACTGGCGGTATTTGCAGCCCACTCCCTCGTGAAAGGCGGACGGCTCATCGTGCTTTGCGGGCAAGCTTTTATGCCGGAGATTATTGCGGTGATGACGCCGCATATAAAGTACCAGTGGACCGTGGCCTACTACATGCCTGGCGACGATTTGCCGCTGCCCCATAAGAGGTTTAGGAGCAGGTGGAAGCCCGGTCTCGTATTCGCAAAGGGGACCTACCGCGGCGATTTCCACACGGATATCCTACCGAGCGAGCATGAGCAGAAGCGACACCATGAATACGAACAGTCCCAGTCCGGCTGCCTGCAGCTTGTCGATCGATTCTCAGATCCGGGTCAGGTCGTTCTCGATCCATTTATGGGTAGCGGTACCGCAGGCGTAGTGGCCGTTAAGAACCATCGACGCTTCATCGGCATCGAGATCGACCCTAGAGCCTACTCGACGGCATTCAGTAGACTCAGCGAGCTGAAGGAACGGGACGGTTACGGCGCGGTCTAGGACCAAGACCATCCATGCCGCGCACCTGCACCATCTGCCATCACGCTCAGCGTCGAGAAATCGACGAGGCTCTACTAGCCTCGGAATCGTTGCGAAATGTTGCGAAACGAACCGGAACATCGTTTACGGCTCTGCATCGCCACAAGAAGTCTCACATCCCACAGAAGTTGGCAAAAGCGAAAGAAGCCGAGGAGGTCGTAGAGAGCGATTCGCTACTTGAGCGCCTGCGGCAACTCAACCGCGAGACGCAAGACGTATTGCGTGCTGCTCGAGACGGGGGCAACCACGACTTGCGCCTCAAAGCCATCAATCGGGTTGAGAAGCAGCTCGAGCTTGAAGGAAAGCTCTTGGGCGAGCTGAACGATGGTGCCTCGACTCAGATCAACGTCCAGGTGCTTGCGCCAATCATTCTGGAAGCGTTGACGGCCTTCCCCGAGGCCCGCCAGGCCGTCGCTGGCAGGCTCCTTCAACTGGAGCAACCGGCCAAGTAGACGAGGTCGTCCGACGTCTGGATCAGGCTACCTCAGCGATTCCGTGTCAACTCAACCGGTCGATGCATCACAGGCACTAAACGCTCTGCTGAATGTATGAAATCACACAGAAATGGGTTGTTTCCTCGAATTCCGGTTCGAGGAAATGACCCCGGAAACGGGCCTTCCCGGCTCTCTGAAGGGGCCCAGATTGGGTTGGTTCCTCGAATTCCGGTGGTCTCAAGCGGTCGACGCAACACCCGGCGCGAAGGGAGAACGTGAAGCGTAAGCCAATGAAAGCAAAGGGGAAGAGACGAGGGCGCCTCGCTCTCGTATGCATGTCATTGCAGTACAACGAGTTACGCAATTGCGATTAATGGCTTCCGCTTGTAGGCAAGCCCCTTGCCGCTCTCATCGCTAAGACATTTCGGTTGAACGACTTAGGCCTAGTGTTGCGTTGACCGGTTGAGCCGGCACCCAATATAGGAAGTAACTCATCACCGCTAGCGACAGCCCTTTCAGCAAGCGGTTGACGCTACAATTGCGACGTCTTGCACATCGGATCCACCATCAGCCACGGCGGGACAGGAGGCGGCAGGTGAATCTTGGGCCACATACCAAACGAATCGGCGTAGCGCTGTTCTGTCTCTCGTTCTTGGCTCCCGCTCAGTCGCAAGAGAGGTTCCGCGTCCGTCTCGCCACGATGCCGATCGAAGTGGCAACACGCGCCGAGGTCACCGGATTCGGATCGGGCTCCGCCGTTTTCGACGGAACCCGTCTTTCGATCAGTGGCCAGTTCGCGGGTATGCAAGGGGCGGCGACCGTTGCACGCCTGCATGAGGGTCGCGCGATGGGAGTGCGCGGATTGGCGATTGGCGAACTTGAGGTCACCCTTGCCCCGAAAGGGGAGATTTCTGGCGAGGTACAGCTGAACGCCGCGCAGGCCGAAAGCTTGCGAAACGGCCGCCTCTACATACAGATCCATAGCGCCAGCGCCCCAGATGGCAACTTGTGGGGTTGGCTGTTACCGTGACACGTTTGAACACGACGTCTTGCATCTTGCTTGGCGCGGCGCTTGCGGCTGGGCACGCCGCCGCACAAATTCCGGGGCCGTTCACCGAGCAGCAGGCCGCAGCGGGTCTAGCGGCTTATCAAACGCATTGCTCGAATTGCCATCAGCCGGATCTGAGCGGGTTGAACGAGGCGCGTCCCCTGGTCGGCGGCGACTTCTTCCAGCAGTGGAGCAGGCGCACCGCGCAAGATCTGATCACTTACACCAAGCTGACCATGCCGCTTCCTCCGGGCGTCCCAGGGAGCTTGGGGGACCCGACGTATGTCGACCTAATTGCCTTCCTGCTCCACGCCAACGGCGCTGAGCCGGGTGAAAGAGCCCTTTCCGCGACCAACACGCTGGTGATCGGTGAGTTCGCCAGCGGTCTGATGCCAGAAGCCGTTCGTGAAGCGGTCGAGGTAGCCCCCGCCGCGCCGTCGGGGCCGAGCGGCGGTGTCATCGGGCTGACTGTTGAGGGTTTCGTCGAAGACTACTCGCCGGTGACCGACGACATGCTTCGGAATCCGCCTGCGGACGACTGGTTGATGATCCGCCGGAACTACCAGGCTTGGAGCTATAGTCCCCTCGATGAGATCAATCGGGACAACGTCAAGGAGTTGCGTTTGCAGTGGGCGTGGTCCATGCTCGACGGCGGACGCAGCGAGCCCGCGCCAATTGTCCACGATGGCGTTCTGTACCTCCATAACAGCTCGAACGTCGTGCAGGCGCTCGATGCAGCTGAAGGCGAGCTGATTTGGGAACATCGACTGGGCCCGTATGTGGGGGGCGCAGTGCGGGGCATTGCGATCTACCAGGACAAGGTCTTTGCCTCGACGACCGACGCTCGCATCGTCGCCCTTGATGCTCGTAGCGGCGAGCTGCTGTGGGACACGACGATTGGCGACCGCAGCGAAGGCGCCTACCGAAACTCGAGCGGGGCGATCGTCATCAAGGGGAACGTCGTCTCGGGCATGACTGGCTGCTCGCGATTCCGAGAGGAGAAATGCTTTATCAGCGCCTACGACGCCGACACAGGTAAAGAAGTCTGGCGGCGCTCTACAATTGCGCGTGAAGGGGCGCCCGGCGGCGAGACTTGGGGAGATCTGCCGAATCTATTTCGAGCTGGCGGGGAAAGTTGGATTACCGGCAGCTACGATCCTGAGCTAGATCTTACTTTTTGGGGCGTAGCACAAGCCAAGCCTTGGATGCCAGTCAGCCGAGGGAACAGCCCCTTGGATGATGTCCTTTACACCAGTACGACCCTCGCGCTCGACGCCGACGATGGCAGCATGCGCTGGCATTTCCAACACGCGCCCGGCGAAGCGCTTGATCTGGACGAAGTCTTCGAACGCGTACTTATCGATGTAGCCGGCGAAAAGGTTGTATTCACGATCGGAAAGCCAGGAATACTTTGGAAGCTGAATCGTGAAACAGGGAAGTACCTCGGACATCGCGAGACCGTTTTTCAAAACGTCTTTGAGCACATTGACCCCGAGACCGGCAGGCCGCGCTACCGCACCGACATCATCAACAACGAGCCCGACGAATGGGTCGCGGCGTGCCCGAGTACCGAGGGAGGCCACAACTGGCAGGCGATGAGTTACCACCAGCCGACCGAACGCTTGATCATTCCTCTGAGCCAAAGTTGTATGGAGATCAAGGGTCGGATCATTGAGTTCGAGGCCGGAGGGGGTGGCGCCGCCGCGGACCGGCGCTGGTTCGAGATGCCCGGAACCGACGGGAATATCGGCAAACTGGCGGCGTACGATGTGAACACCATGGAGGAACTCTGGTCGATTGAGCAGCGGGCGCCGTTTCTCACTGGCGTGCTGTCGACCGCGGGCGGGCTGGCTTTCGTTGGAGACCTCGACCGCAAGTTCAAGGCGGTTGACGTCGAGACGGGCGAGGTCGTCTGGGAGACGCGCCTCGCCACTTCCGTTCAGGGGTTTCCGATCACCTTCCGAGTAGACGGCCGGCAGTACATCGCCGTGCCCACGGGGCTAGGGGGTGGAAGCCCGCGTGTTGTCCCCAGTTTGATCGCGCCTGACATTCGCCACCCGTCGACTGGTAACGCTCTTTACGTGTTTGCGTTGCCTGAAGACTAGGCGCTATCTCCCGGAAAACTACGAACAGTGAATCTTCTCGGGCCCGCCTACACAATGCGCTCACGCTAGAGATCTTGGCTTCATCGTGTGGGGCCACCCGCGAGCGGCGTTCTATCGCTATCTGGAGGCAATCCCTGAGGCAGGCTTCGGCGATCGGGTGATGTTCGGCAGTGACCAAATGGTATGGCCGGGGCTAATCGAACGGTCGACAGCTTCCATCAACAATGCGCCATTCCTGACCAACCAACAGAAGCGAGACGTCCTATACAACAACGCGGCCCGGTTCTTGCGCCTCACCGACGAGCAGAAAGTCCTGCATCACGGACGTTGAGGGAAGGACTAGATCGAGTAGCTTCCTACAAGTCCTGCAATCACGGTTCAACGTCTTTGCAAGGGGGAAGCGGAAGACTAGATCGTTGAGCAATAGCAGATTCCTACTGCTTCCCCTTTGCTTTCTTTGGCTTACGCTTCCCGTTTCCCGTTCGCGCCGGGTGTTGCGTCGACCGTGAGACCACCCCGAGTGTAGGAAATGACCCCTGAAACGGCTCCGTCTTGCCCTCTGAAAACCCGTGAATTGGGTCATTTCCTCGAATTCCGGTGGTCTCAAGCGGTCGACGCAACACTTGCGAGAAGCCAGAAGACAAGACGTAACCGGTTGAGATGAAAGAGAAAACAGCGCCAACACCTGACTCCTAGGTGCACGCCATTGAGTTACAAGGAGTTACGCGGTTGCACCCCGGACCCTGAAACCACCTGCCTGCTCTGAGGCTGACGCGTTCTAGCTGAACGGCTTAGTACGGGTGTTGCGTTGACCGGTTGAGCCGGCACCCAATATAGGAAGTTACTCGGAGCCGCTCCTGGCGGCCCTTTCGGCGATCGCTGAACGCTACAATCCCGGTGTCTTGGTCAGAATCGGTCGGTCGTGTTTTGGCGCCATACGCGGTTCGGTTACACGGGCCGCCCAGTTCGCATGAGGACCCTCTTTCGGCACAAGTTGCCTCAGGAGAGCGTTTAGCTCCTTGTCCGGTCCTCGGATACCCCAACTTCGGTTCATCGCCCTCAGGCTGGCGGACGCCCAACGGGCAACTGATGGTAACCTCAAGCCCCAGTCACAAACTGGCGTTAACTGAGCTTGGCGAATTCGTCGATCTTATCGAGGCACAAGATGAAGTGGATGCTATACGTATCAGCTCTAATGATTCTCTGCTTCGCCACTGGTTGCAGTGACAGCGACAGTTCAGCCGATCCGACGACATCGACTGAAGTAGCTAAACCGCAGGCGTCTCGTGAGCCGCCGCAGATCCAGCGCATAGCGTATCGGGAAGTTGAACGTTGGCCGGTCCCGAGCGGCGGCTTTGGCCGTGCGATCGTCATTGACGACTCACTTGCGACAGAGGCTGATCTCCGGAGCCTGGGCGATCAAATACGAGAGGAATTTCGGAACGACCACAACTCATTTGTCTTCGTTTACGACGACGAGAGAGCAGCCCGGATGCGAGGGCGCTACAACCTTCCCATCGAAGATGGCAACTTTTACAATCGCCATTCAGTAGGCACGTATACCAAGAACGGCACCAACGGATTCCACGAGTGGACCATCACTCCACAGGGAATTGAAGGCCCCATGATCCAAGTGAATTATTAGCCATTCGTACGAGCCAATATCCGCTGCACGCTGAACCCGTGCCACGCGGTTCCCTTGCGAGTGGCAAATCCCTCTGAGGTTAACTGAGCCGCTAGCTTGTCATAGGCCACGCCTTCAGCCCTCAGAGCCCTCATTCGCTCCACGACGCGCTTCTCACCGGGATAGTGTCCGTACGGTTTCCGGCCCTCGCAGCGGACCGTTTTGACCCTCTGAGACCCCCGAAATGTGTCATTTCCTACAATTCCGGTGGTCTCAAGCGGTCGACGCAACACCCGGCGCGAAGGGAGAGCGTGAAGCGTAAGCCAAAGAAAGCAAAGGGGAAGCGGCGAGGACGCTCCGCTCTCATCTGCATGTCATTGCAGTACAACGAGTTACGCAATTGCGATTAATGGCTTCCGCTTGTAGGCAAGCCCCTTGCCGCTCTCATCGCTAAGACATTTCGGTTGAACGACTTAGGCCTAGTGTTGCGTTGACCGGTTGAGCCGGCACCCAATATAGGAAGTTACTCATCGCACAGCCCATCAACGCTTTTAGCGAGCGCTTAGCCCTACAATCCACCTGTCATGGTCGGTCGGACCATACTGCACTACCGCATAGGTGGCTCTGAGCGAGCCGCAAAGTGACCCATGCACGCCGTCGGACGCCCCGGAGACGGCTGAGACGAGGTGGAATAAGGGGGGAGGACAGAACCCCGTTCCGCCCGAGGCAGCTCGGCTATTCTTCACACGCGGGGACTACTCCTAGGCGCGCAGCATCGCTGCCAGCTCCATTTCGAAGTCTCCGGAAGCATAGCGGGTCGTCCGAGCAAATTCATGTGGAACGCATCGATCGAAATGGTCGAAATCTATGGGCAACAGCTGTTCGAACACTCTTTTTGATACAGCGGCCGCCGTAGGACTATTCGTGCCGGTTTTCGCCCAGCAGAACAGCCAGCAGACATCCTGCGCTTTAACCTCCCCGTTCTTCACGAGCCAATGCCTCTCGATCCCTTTGCGGCAGGTTTCGTGGGGGATTGACTCCAGCCGGTTCAGTGCTTCTTCTTCCGACACTTTCAGCTTCATATACAACTCCTCCAGATTTCTGGATTAAGGAGATCCGACGGCGGAGCTCCGCCTTTGCGGCGCGGAAAATTCTCCAGCTATCTTGGGGGGGGTAATGGTCTTCCCAACCAAGATGCGTCGATTCTAGCGCAAGGGGTATTGACAGGGATAGCTGTTCGTAACAACCGTTGTGTTGAACAGCGACTTTCTCGCTTCGCAACGCACTGAATCGGCTCGCTCACGGCCTTAAGAAGCGGCGGAGACGCTCGCACTCAAGTGCGATAGGTGGTGCGAAAACTCGCTGCCTGCCCGTTGGCGGTACACAAGGCAATGGGTGGCCGCCCCATCGAACCCCAATCCCAGGTAGAAGAGCGTAACAAGAACGGTACTATATGGTTGATCCGTGCGCTGCCCGACTTGCAAAGGGGTAACCGATGAAAACCGTTGAGATTAGCGGGTATGATCGAAAAACTCCCATACGCTCATTCAGAGATTGGGAAGCCTCTGCTTTGCCGCCCGGACGGAAGCTCAAACAGTGGAAAGAGGGCCGCAGCGAGTTCGAGCTTGGCCGGATTTGGATGGAAAGGGGCGAACCGAGCGTACCCGCTGAGTTGCTTCGGCTTCTTGACTCGCACGAATCAACCAGAGGAACGGTAATTCGTAGCGGAATCACTCAACTAGAGACAACTTTGCCATTTGCAAACCGTGGGCCGCGTTGTCATGATTTGGCGCTCCTGGCTGACCACGATGGCTCCACCGTCAGCATTTGTATCGAAGCAAAGGCTGATGAGTCGTTCGGCAGAGCGGTGGGCGCGGAACTTCTGGCGGCCAGAAATCGCACGCCGCGCACCAAATTCCCCGACAGACTCGATTGGCTCACTTCGTCTTTGCTGGGAATTCCGGCATTCGCCGACGATGAGCGCAAAGTCCTCTCCGACGAGATCACGTCAATGCCATACCAGCTTTTTTCCGCCCTCGGCGGCACGCTGCTGGAAGCTGATCTTCAGGGAGCGCGCAAAGCGGTCTTGGTGGTTCATGAGTTCAGGACGCCGCTGACAACGGACGTAAAGATGAATGCCAACGCCAGCGCCCTGGACGGATTTCTTCAACTTGTTCTAGCAAGTAATGGGTCCACTGATACGAACTTCGGCCTTGAGCCTGGGCAACTCTATGGCCCTGTCTCGATCATCGATCGTCCGATTGTAGGAACTAGCAAGATGCCCTGCCACATTCCTTTCTTTGTTGGAAAGATCAGGACCGACTGCATCTCACCTTGAGAAACGTGGAGCCTTGGGGTGAATTGTGGACATCACCCGGTAGCCGTGAACGACCGGTCTGATAGGTAACACTCTAAACCGGACGGATGGGTAACAGTATAGGCGGTGGTCAGTGGCCCCCGCGGGGGCCACTGACTGCCGAGCCGAGCGGCCACAGTACGCGGTTGGCGGCGTCGAACAAGGCGAGTTCCACCGGACCGAACCAGATCTGCCAAATGGCTTCGTCCACTTCGACTAGCCCGACCAACTCGCGAGCCAACGCTTCACTCAGGAAGTACTTCTCGCCGAGGAACTTGATGCGTCCGTCGTGGCGCACTCGTCGGCGCTCCCAGTGCCCCGGGTAATCCAGATCAGCAAGCTCGCTGGGATAGGCGCGTGTTGCTGGTGCATAGAACGCCGCCGGGGGCCGCTGTCTCAACGCTTCATGCGGACGTTCTTGGTTGTATTCATGACGAAAGAGGTCGAAGCGGCGCTGCTGTCGGCGACGATCGCCAGCCGGAGGTCTCACTGTCTCGGCTTTGAGCGTGCGGTGTAGCCGCTCGTGGCGACCGTTCTGCTGCGGCTTGCCCGGCTCGATGCGCTCCACCGCAATGCCCAGCTTCAGCCACCAGACGTTCAACCGGCTCAAGCGTCCGGTGCCGATGGAGGCGAACGGCGAACCGTTGTCTGAGCGTATCCTTCGTGGCAGCCCGCGCTCCAGAAACAACCGCTCCAAGCCTCGGCGGGCCTCGGCGTAGGATGTGCCCACGTGTGCGGTGCAGTTGAGCAGGAAACGACTATATCCGTCGACGACCGTTAGCGGATAACACAGCACGCCGTCGCCGGTGCGAAACTGCCCCTTGTAGTCGATCGTCCAGAGGTCGTTGGGCGCTTCGGGTTCGCGCAACGGACTGGGTGCCGCTTCGGCCAGTCGCCGCATCCGCTTGCGCCCGCGAACGAGTCCGGCTCGCTTCAGCGCGTCGCCGATCGTCGACGCCGCTGGCCAGCTTGTCTGTGACTCTTTCGACTCCAGCCAGGCCCTGAGCTTCTTCGGCCCCCAACTCGGATGCTGCCGACGCGCTTCTATCACTCGTCGCTCGACCGACTCGGGTATCCGACCGGGCTGACGGTGTGCCGCGTGCGAGCGGTCTTCCAGCTCTGGCCAACCGCCTTGACGGAAGCGTTCTAACCACTTGTATCCGGTCCTGCGGCTGATCCCGTAGAGTCGACACAGCGCCGCCACGTTCGTCGCCGCCCCCGCTCGCAGCCAGTCTTCAATGAATCTCTTGCGTTCTTCCATCGGATAGGTCTCCTTCCATGGCATCTCGCCATGGTGTTACCTATCCGCCCGGTCTAACCTGTTACCCTTCCGCCCGGTCTGTACAGTTCTCGTGGGTCTGCTGTGGGGCACGTCCCGAGCCACGCCGGTAGTAAGGGTAGTAAGGCAATTTCAACTACCTAGGAAAGTTTGGAGGAAGAGGAAAGAGAAGAGATAAGTAGTGCCCAACTGCTGTGCTACCCGTGCTACGGACTCCGACGCACGAAAGGTCCAGCACGAGTGCGCACCCGCCGAGACCGATGCCTGATACACTCCATATCGTCCAGCCAGACGAGCCTTCAACCAGAAGGAGTTGGAGAACTATGGCTCGTCGTAGAAGGTGGCAATCACCTACACCTAGAAAGGAGAGAGGACAGTGGAAGATCAGATATTACACAGATGTGGCTCAGCCGGACGGGATAGTCCAGAGAGTCAAGAAAACCAAGTGTCTCGGGAGGGTCGAAGAGTTGACCTTTACCGAGGCCAAGAAGGAATCCGCACGGTTCCTTCAACCGATCAACGATGTTGAACCGGGAATCGAGCACCAGGAGAAAACCTTGAACGAACTAATTCAACGCTGGCGAAGGGACGTGAAGCCCAACCTGAAGCGATCTACTCGGGACAGCTACGAGTGGGCATTCAAGCGGATTGTTCGTCGATTCGGCTCTATCCCCGTTTCGGAGATCGACAAGGGAGACGTTCAGGCGTTCCTGACGGCCTCAGCACGAGAGTTGGCTCCCGACTCCGTGTATGACCTCAGGGCTCGTCTACGCGGCCTACTCACAACAGCAGCGGACTGGGAATGGATACCGGAAGGCCGTAATCCGGCAGCCGGTCGGCTCCGACTTCCAGAGCGTCTGGAACGGCAACGACCTATTCCAACTCCTCAGCAGTTTCGTACGCTTCTGGAGGGGCTTCGCCAGCCGTATCGGGCTATTGTCGCTGTCGCTGGACTGGGCGGTTTACGTCGCGGAGAAATTGCCGCGTTGCGGTGGAACGATCTCGTAGGCTCCAAGCTGCGAGTTGATGAGGCTGTGTACCGAGGCGAATTGGGAACTCCCAAGTCGAAGAAGTCTCGCCGTACAGTGAGCATCCCATCGCAGGTACTGGCCCTGCTTGAAGATTGGCGCGAACAGTGCAAGTTCACTCAACCCGAGGACTTCATGTTCTCGATTCGGACCAACTCGCCGATTGATCTCAACAGAGAGATGGAGAGGACAATCAAGCCGGTAGCCGAACGACTCGGCATGCCGCGCTTTTCATGGCACGACTTCCGTCATGCCTACACAACATGGGGCCGCATGGCAGGAGTTGAGGCCGAGGTCATGAGAGACCAAGTCGGTCATGCTTCCGTCGCTATGACCCAAGATATTTACACTCATCTGGGAGATCACGGTGCTGCTGCGGACCGCATCGGCGCTTACGTATTTGCGGCTGATGAAGCCGAACAGGCCGCCTAATCGGAACCCCTAATGGAACCCCAACGCATGGAGCGGAACTGTAAGCCGTTGAAAGTATTGGTCGGGGCGGCAGGATTCGAACCTGCGACTTCCTGCTCCCAAAGCAGGCGCGCTACCAGGCTGCGCCACGCCCCGAATGTGTGGAACTCTATTGATTCTAAACTACTTGCCCGTTACCTGAGGGCGATTGAGATGGCAATTATGCCGAGTTCCCTTTGGTCTTGCGGGGTGGGTGCCATCACGTTGTCTAAATGAAACGAGGCGCGCAACGGCGGCATCTCTAGCAACGCGGCGGGGACTGGCCGGATGAAGACGATATCTTGAGCAGCCTCTGATATGGTTTCGGAGCCCAACTCTACCCCATTGAGCCTTGCCGTTATGGTTACGCTGCCCAGCGCTGCGATGGTTGCTTCGGGGACAGAGAAGTGGAACTCTAGCGATGAGCTATGTAGCGGCACTGGCGGAGGGGACTCGAGCAGCACAGAAAATTCCCGCTCGGTCCAACGCCAACTCCCCCCTTCCAATTGGTGAAACCCGCCAAGCAACTGCTCGAATACTCGCGGATCGGCAACGTGGACGGTGGAGAGTAGGAGGGTCTCCCTCTCTTCCGCTGCCTTGTCCACCGGAGTCAGGGGCTCTGTATTCGAACAACCGAGCAGCACCAGGGCTACTAGTGCGATAGCGATCCGCGACATGGAGCCCGATAGTAACAGACGCGACCAAACGGGCCTCAGGCTTAGTCGGCACTGGTTGGTGAGCCCAAGCGAACCCGCCGCTTCCACCAAACCACGATGCCCGACAGTCCCAGCGCAGTCACCGCGAGCAGAGCAACACTGTTGTTGCCTGCTGAGGTCGGCACTTGGACGGGATCGTCTTTGCTAGGAGACAGGTTGGCCAGGAGCCAGCGGTGATCTGATCCCGCGTAGTCTCCGAGGATCGGTTCTGTGGAGTGGAGCCCATTGGTGTAGATCCAGTCTATTCGTCCCAGCAGGGCATGCGTTCGACCACCGATGGCGGCGAGCGCGTCTGTGTAGCCACTTAGCTGCAACAGTTGAATGGCGGGTGCGGATGCTTGGCCCCCCAGAATCCATCCGATGGAGTTGAAGTCACCGGCAACGACAACAGGTCCGTCGAAGCCGCTGGCGTGGATCAGAATTCTGCGGGCCTCTACCTCTCTTGCTTGAGCGAGGAACGGAGTCCCTCCTCTCCGAAAGGTCAGGTGAACGGAATAGATGCGGAAGGCCGGACCCGACGGAGGCTCGATATCGGCCCAAGGCAGATCGCGCGGCCAGGCGGGGTTGGCCGCCACGAGGCCTGATTGGATGATTGGCCAACGCGAGAGGATGGCGTTCGAGTGCTCGTAGACTCCATACCATTCCTGTTGGTCTAGACTGCTGTCGGGGGTGGGGCATTCTTGCAACGCCAGAACATCTGCTTTGCTGCTGAGTAGATCCCATGCGTGGGCAGCCTTCCCACCGGGCCGTTCGCTGAGGTCTCCCATATTCCAGGACGCGACGCGAATCGGGATCGGCTCCGTGCCGGTGGCGACAAAGAAGGAGGAGAAGGCGAGCAACGCCAGGGCCAATCGGAGGGCAGCGCGTCGTGCGAGCCCGGCCCCATGTCGACTGAATAATGCACACACCTGCATGGGCAAGAAGCTCAAGTCTAGACCTTGGTTAGGGGGCTGACAAGCCGGACCGGATTGGACGCATCTGGTCCGCGGTCCCAGCCAGGAGCACCGCGACCCAAAGGGCTTGCGCGACGAGTAGGTGGGCCAATTGCAGCCATCCCGGTGCGGCAAGGGCAATATTGAGCAGTCCGAGGCAGACCGTCGCGATGACAGCCGCGAACGCTGCGCGCGCCCACGACCGGGCTGCATTTGGCGTACTAACGAACGCACGGGCAGAAGTTAACTTGAGGAGAAATCCAGCTACGATGACGGCAATTACCGGATGTACCGCCCTCAAGCGCACGAGGAAGTGGCTCGCCGCGTCGAGATCTTCTCGCACCTTGTCTAACAAGCCGGGGCCAAGGGCGGGCTCGGTCGGGAAGAGCGTGTCGCCTAGAGCGGTAACGGCTCCAGTCATCGAGGTCAAAACAATTAACACCAGCGCCGGTCCGAACGATGATCTCGCTACGGTTCGGAAGGCCGGAAGGTCTCTTCCCCCTGAGGCCCATGCCATGATCGCCGCGCTTGCGGTGAGCAATAGAGTATTGGCCAAATGGACGGCGATGACGACAGCACGCGCAACGGAAGCGTCGTCCTCTACCAGTTCGCCCAATACTAATACTGCACCGACCAGACCTTCGAAGACGATGAAGAGCAATGTCAGGATGGATCCGGTGAGGACGGCTCCCCGACCGTAGATCCGCCAGGCAGCTCCGACCATCAGTACTCCGAAGACCCCGCAGAGGCCGCTCGTCAAGCGGTGGGTGTACTCGATGACGGTCTTGAGACTGGGCTCCAGAGGAACGATGGTGCCGTTACATGTGGGCCAGTGACTGCCGCAGCCCGCTCCAGAGTGGGTAATCCGCACCCATGCGCCAAACAGGATCACGCCCACCAAGTAGGCCAAAAAAGCCCAAGCCAGTCGTTCGAAGGTTCGGCGCCCCACGGCTCTAGGGTATCAATCGTGCGTGCGCCGAAGGCGCGGAACGAGGGTCGCAACAGCGCCGTTTATCGGGCGGATAGAAATTATCTGCTTCCGCCTCTCTGGCCAGATCGATATATTGGTCTGGACACCGAGCAAGACTCTTCGATTGAGTCGGTGCTCACGGGAATTGAGCTTCTGGGAGTCGCTGTTCCGGCGGTCCTAGAAGTCTGGGCGCATAGCGTCTCAGCCCGTTCATTCTGACCCTGACGTCGGAATTACAAGAACAAGAAAGGTTTCCTCCCTGCACGGGGTGTCTCGGGTCGTACAGACCTGAGATTCGCCCGATGGGAGTAGTGTTTCCAAGAGTAAATTTTTCCGTAGCAGTACGTGATGAGTAGAGAGAGACTCGAATTTGCCGACAGCCGTCGATCGTGGTCCAAGCACTGGACCACTGCGGCGTTGTTGCTCGGAGCCACTGCGACCGCCTCGGCGCAGGATGGAGTGGAGGCAGCGGCGCAGGTGCAAACCCATGCCAACATCCTTTGGACCCTAGTCGCAGCGATATTGGTCTTCTTGATGCAGGCCGGGTTCGCCTTTGTAGAATCCGGCTTCACGCGAGCCAAGAGTGCCGCTCACATCATGATGAAGAACTTGCTCGACATGTCGATGGGCGCGATGGCGTATTGGTTGATCGGTTTTGGCCTGATGTTCGGCATGAGCACCGGCATGATGGTCGGCGGCGACCATTTCCTGTTTAGTGCTGACAACGGTTCTGCTGATGGGCAGTGGGAGTACACGTTCTGGATGTTCCAGGTTGTCTTTTGCGCGACGGCTGCAACGATTGTGTCGGGCGCCATGGCGGAGCGAACCAAGTTCAGCGCGTACCTGATCTACGGTGTCGTTGTTTCAGCGGTCATCTATCCAGTCTTTGGCCATTGGGCCTGGGGCAACCTGTTGATCGGCGACAACGCCGGTGCATGGCTCGCCGACATGGGCTTCAATGATTTCGCCGGATCGACCGTGGTTCACTCGGTTGGCGGTTGGGCTGCTCTTGCTGGTGCCATGGTCGTCGGACCGCGGCTCGGCAAATACACCAAGGAGGGTAAGGTTCGTCCGATCCCGGTCACAACATGAGCATGGCCGCACTGGGCGTTTTTATCCTTTTCTTCGGCTGGTTCGGCTTCAATGCTGGCTCAACGACTACTGCTGATGGCACGATCGCGCGAATCGCCGTCAACACCTTCTTGGCCGCTTGCGCCGGTTCGATTAGTGCGATGTTGATCTCTTGGAAGAAGTTCGGCAAGCCCGATGTCGGCATGACACTCAATGGCGTGTTGGCGGGCCTGGTCGGAATCACTGCTGGCTGTGCGACGAGCACCCCGCTGGGTGCGATCATCATCGGCGTAGTTGCTGGCATCATCGTCGTCTACAGCGTACTGTTCTTCGACGCGGTCAAGATTGACGATCCAGTTGGTGCCATCTCGGTCCACGGCGTCTGCGGCGTCTGGGGAACCTTGGCAGCTGCACTTCTTCACGAAGAGTTGTTCATCAGTGGAAGTGAGTATGACTTGATGGGTGCCCTGACTGTTCAAGTCATCGGAATCGTAACCTGCTTCCTCTGGGTCTTCGCGACATCCTACATATTGTTCAAGGTTCTTGATGCCACTGTTGGGCTCCGAGTCTCCGAACAAGAAGAGCTACAAGGACTCGATATCAGTGAACACGGCAACAGCGCCTACCCTGACTTCGTGATCTCGGGTTCCGCTGGCATGTAGTCTGCGGGATTCAAGTCCTCCCCGGCCTCGTCGCTCCTTCCCCGTCAAACAAACGGGAGCGGCCGGGCACCAAAGGGGATCGCCTGCTCGGCGATCCCCTTTTTCCAGGCTACTGGACCTATCGATATAGGCGATGCTGCCTGATGTAGTCGCCTACATCAGGTGGTAGGCTGACGTCGATATTCTCCCCACGCGCCATTCGCGCACGCAGCTGGGTAGCCGACGTCGGGATCTCAATTCCGTCGAGGTGCTGGTATCGAGCCAATGCCGCAGCACCTTCCGGCTCAGCTGGCGGCTCAGTGCTGGGCCGCGTGGCGACAATGAACTCGATCTGTCGCACGACATCTTCCAGGCGGTGCCAGATCGAGAGCTCGTCGAACGCATCTTGGCCAATCAGAAAATACAGAGAGTCTTCAACACCAGCACTCTGGTGTGCCTTCTCGATGGTGTCAATCGAGTACGTCTTGCCGTCGCCCAGCTCTGCCGGGTCCTCTAACCGAGACGCCTCGAAACGACAGTCGCAGCAACAGGCCAGTTCTACCATGCGGAAGCGGTCTTCATAGGTCGCTTGCGGCCCGTGATTCTTGTGAGGTGGCCTGCCAGATGGAATGAACAGGACTCGGTCCAGTTCAACGCGGTCCGCCGCCTCTCCGGCCACGGCCAGGTGGCCGTTGTGGATCGGGTCGAACGTTCCGCCGAACAGTGCAATCTTCACGGCTCTATTATTCGTCTTCTGGAGCAGCGTCCCGTTTCTGTTCTCGAATCATTCGAGCTAGTGTACGGCGTAGTGGATCGACACCTTCCCCGGTTGCCGCTGAGATTCGGGCAAAGGGGATCTTTTCGTCCCGGCAAAATGCTTCGAGGCTAGCAATCCGCTCCGGGTCCTGGCACGAGTCAATCTTGTTTGCGACGACGACCATCGTCTTGTCGAGCATTTCTTCCGAGTGGCCACTGAGCTCGCCCATAATCACGCGGTAGTCCTCCAGCGGATCGCGTTCGCTGAACTCGCTGACGTCGATCATGTGCAGCAGCAAGCCGGTACGCTCGATGTGCCGCAAGAACTTGATACCCAGCCCGAGCCCTTCGTGGGCACCCTCGATGATGCCAGGGATGTCTGCCATGACAAACGTTTCATCGTCCTCACCGCGCACGACGCCCAGGTTGGGCTCAAGGGTGGTGAACGGATAATCTGCGATCTTCGGGCGAGAAGCAGACAAAAACGAGATTAGCGTCGACTTGCCGGCATTCGGGAAGCCGACAAGCCCAACGTCGGCTAACAACTTCAGTTCCAGTCGTATCCGAAACTCTTCGCCAGGCTCGCCAGGGTCCGCCCGTCGCGGTGCTTGGTTGGTGGACGAGGCGAATCGGGCATTGCCGCGTCCACCGCGCCCGCCATGAGCTGCAACGTATTCTTGGTCCACCTCGCTAAAGTCGTAAAGCTTCTCGCCGGACTTTACGTCGTAGACGATGGTGCCGGGAGGGACGGGGAGGATCATGTTGTCTGCGCTCTTCCCGGTGCGGTTGGAGCCCTCTCCGGCACGGCCAGGGGTGGCCTTGTGCTCCGGGGTGAACCGGAAGTGCAGCAGCGTGTTGTGATTCGGGTTGGACTGAAGAATGATGTCTCCGCCCTTGCCTCCGTCGCCCCCGGAAGGCCCCCCGCGCGGTATGTACTTTTCCCTACGGAAGGCACAGCAACCGTTGCCGCCTTTTCCCGCTAGGAGCCGTATGGTGACTTCATCAATAAACATGACTGCTGCCAACAGAAAGAGGCGGGGTGCGCTTTGCGCGAGCCCCGCCTCTCAAAGAAATCTCGAACTGATCCTAGGCTGACGCGCTTTCGCCGATCGTGGGATCGACGTGGACGAATCGGCCCTGCCGGCCCTTACGCTGAAACCGGATGATGCCATCGATCTTTGCGAACAGCGTATCGTCTTTTCCACGACCGACGTTTTCGCCGGCCTTCAGCGGAGTGCCTCGTTGACGCACGATAATCGTGCCGCCGTGGACGGTCTCCCCGGAGAAGCGTTTGACGCCCAGTCGCTTCGATTGGGAATCGCGACCGTTTCTAGAGGTTCCAGCGCTTTTCTTATGTGCCATAGCTCAGATTCCTCCTAAACGGTGATGTTCTCGATCTTGACCGCCGTGAAGTCCTGACGGTGCCCGCGCCGACGACGGTACATCTTGCGGCGTTTGAACTTGAACACGATGATCTTCTTGGCTCGGCCCTGCTCGCCAATGACGCCGGTCACCTTGGCCCCTTCGACATCGGAGCCTGTCAGCACCTCACCGTCGTCCTGGGACACGGTGACAATTCGGTCGAACTCGACCGAATCGCCGGGCTCGCCAGCTAGCTTCTCAACGCGGATAGTTTCGCCCGGGGAGGCAACATATTGTTTGCCCCCGGTCTGCAAAATCGCATACATGACCGTGGATCTCCCTGTGCCCGCGAGAGCGAACACGCAAATTCTAGGTTAGGTTAATCTGAACCCGCCGTCAATCGGCTCGGCAGTGGTCATCGTCGCCGTTTCAGCCGACCTTGGATGTCCTTGGCCAACTCCTCAATCTCCTTGGCGTTTTCGAGTGCTCCCAGGCTGACCAAGAATTCGCTCCGAGATAGATCCTTCTCAAGCTCCGCGACCGCCTTTTTGATGCGGGCGATATCGGCCAAAGACTTCTCTTGATCCGCTTTGACCATCGCCAACTCCCGCGAAGAACCGTCCGGCAATCGGTCGTTCGCCAACGATTCTAGACCCTGAGGGTCTCTGGCTTGTCCAGAGACAGGCTGCGACGAAAGAAGCAAGCCCAGGAGCAGGGTGAGCGGGACAAGACGGCGCATGGGCTAATAATAGGGTCGGCAGAGGCAGAAGTACAGAGCTTCGAAGACTATGCGTCGCCTTCCCCGCAGTTGCTATAATTCGCTTCCTGTATAGGGATCGGGCGGACAGGCAGCGTCCCGTGTGCGACGCTAGAAGTCTGGAAGTTCGAGAAGGAGAAAAGCCTGTATGGCGTACATCATCGCGGAACCTTGCATCGGGACGAAAGACACGGCGTGCGTAGACGCCTGCCCCGTCGATTGCATTCATCCCAAGTCCGACGCGGACAATTTCGAAAAAGAGGAAATGCTCTACATCGATCCGGAAGAGTGCATTGACTGCGGTGCCTGTGTCCCGGTTTGCCCCGTATCTGCGATTTTTGCGGAAGAGGATCTCCCTGAGAAGTGGGTGGAGTTTACTGACAAGAACGCGGCTCACTTCCAGAGCTAGCAGCAACTGCTGCTGAGGCAGTCAGAACGAACGAAGGCCCGCTGAGCGACATGCTCAGCGGGCCTTTACTTTCACAAATCGCCGCCTATCGGATGCGATGAACCTTGTGGCAGCTCTGGCAGCTCTGGCCAGCGTTGCCTACGGCCGCCTTCCAAGCGGCAACATCCTTGCTGTCTGATGCGGCCACGAGTGCCCCGGTAGCACTAGTCAGCCCTCTTGAAGCGTCCGACCAGACGCCATCTTTCGAGCGTCCACCCATCTCTAACAACTGTGCGGCTTCGGCCATGATCGTTGCAGCCGTTCTCGCCGCCGCCCAATCTTCGTCGGATTGGGGACCGTTTTCCCGCATCCCACGGAGTTGGCCGTTGTTCGGACCGACCATCTTAGCCATGATGTCTTTTACACTCGCCTGGGCCTGGTAGTCGGATTGCTGTCCGATGGCGAGACCACAAACTGCGAGGATGGCTACGGCCACCCCAAGACATGTTTTCATTGCGAGGACTCCTGCTGATCTAGACGGCGTGGTAGAGTTCCCGCCGTTTTGTGTTTGGCCATTATATAACCCCGCGAGCGGAGAAACGTACGAGAGAGTACACTTGCCGTCGTTGGCCGCACTCCGCCAGCCCGTTGTCTAGCAATCGTTTGCCCTATCCACCGGCAGCTACTTCCTAGTGGATTCTCTTATCGGTCTTGGGGTACCTCATACCAGCGTTACGTGAACCGTCAGCTAGGCGGCTCGTCGACAGGTTTCTGGTGCCTGGGTAACATGCCGATAGCTGCGGCACCTGCCGCAGCCATGGCAAAGACCGCCCATAGCGCCGACCCGTATCCACCCCACGCGGTTGATAGTCCAGCCACAACACGTGGGAACCAGAACTGAGCTATTGTGTCGGTCGGCAAGATCGCTGACATCGCCTTGGGCAACGTCGCCAATCCAAACTGATCCGCAGCCATCAGAGGGATCAACATATAGTCGGCCCCCATGGCGAATCCAAACACGACGGCGAACACGTACACAAACCCTCTGCTATCAGGCGTCACCAGGAACAACAGCGGAATCGACAACGCAACGATGGCGTAGGTAGCGAGCATGACCCACTTACGCGGATACTTGTCCGCCAATATGCCCGCCAATAGTCGTCCGCCGATACTCGACAGTAGGTAGAAACCAGCTGCGTCCGCCCATACCCGATCTCTCGCGGCTTGTTCGACGAAGCCTTGCTCCTCGAATACAAACTTCATCAGGAAGTTGACGCAGGCGATTGAGCCGATCGACGCCGCGCTGCCAGCAGTGAGCAACCAGAACGATGGCTTGCTCATCAGGAAAGAATAACTGCGCACCTGTTTGGTCGCGACCGATGCGGAGACTTGCTCTGCGATAGCAGCTGTAGGGTCGATTCCATCTGGATGCTGCCCGATATCTTCGGGTTTGTCCTTGATGATGAAGAGCGCGATCGGCCAAGCCGCTAGCAAGATAAAGCTCATCATCTTCAGCGCTTCCGTATACTCCATCTGAGATGCCAGCCAGGGTCCGATCTTGGTTCCCGCCCACCCGACCACCGCGACACCAACGTAAGCAATGCCCATCGCCCTTCCGCGTCTTTGCTTGTACCAGTTTGAGACGATGATCTGATGCGGAATCGGACCGGCCAAGAAGTAGCCGAACATATACATGGTCCAGGCAGCGTAGTACTCGTACGGGTTCCCACTCAGCCGTCCGAACCATTGGAAAGCGCCGAATGTTAGCCCGGTTCCGATGATGATCAATATTCGCGGGCTGACACGCGGAACGATTACGGGACCGGCCCAAATACTGAGCAGTACGGCGATCGGAGCGCCCATCGTGACAAGCTCTTGTGTCCAGCCGTGGCCGTCCCGGAAGTAGTCGAAGAAAAACGAAATATTGTAATAGGGCAACCCCGTGGAAATACCGAACGTGAAGAAACACGCCGCAAGCATCAAGGGGCCGGAAAATTTCTTGTCGCCGTTCATCGCCCTGCTAGGGTACACGATCGCCGAGTGAAACTTCTCAGCCCATCCCAGCGAAGATAATCAAAGACAGCAGAAACCCTACCGGGGGTACTGACGCCCTTCTATTGAACAGCCAAATGACAGCCCTACGTACTCTTCTCGTTCTTGCGCTGCTCGCGACAGCAGCTTCGTCTCAAACCGCTGGGCTAAACACGCGATTGCGCATCATGGCGTTCGCTCGCGATGCCCCGGCAGCCGTCGAACTCATCGAGCGCACGCGCCCAGGAGAGGACACGAAGTCTTCGTCCTGGCTAGCAGGAGTTTCTTGGGTAGCGCGCGGGGCCGGCTTCGTTGAAGATTGGCCAACCGCGCAGAAGTATGCGCAGGAGGCGTACGACGGTTCCATGGCGTTGATCGACGACGGTGTCGCGTTGGACAGCGATTCTAATCTCGAAACTGCCCTCGGCGCCTCGATAGAAGTACTCGGTCAGGCGGCTGCCGGACAAGGTGACCGCGCGTCGGCGATCGCTTTCCTCGGCGACGAACGCGATCGGTTTCGCGGAACCGCTGTAGAGACTCGCATTCAAAAGAATTTTCTCTTGATTGGGCTCGAAGGCAAACAGATGCCTCGGCTTGAGGTCGAGCGGTTCATCGGCGCTGAGCGCCCCATCGACACCGACGGCAAGGTCGCCGTGTTCTTCTTCTGGGCGCACTGGTGTAGCGACTGCAAGGCCCAGATTCCACGCCTCGAACGCCTCCACACTCGCTATGCCGATCAGGGTCTGACGGTTGTCGGTCCGACTCGACTCTATGGCTACGTCGCCGGAGGTCGAGACGCGACGCCCGCTCAAGAGATCGCCTACATCCAAGGTACCCGCCAACTACAAGAGCCGCTACCGGACTGGATGCCTAAACCCCTGAGCACGGCGAACTTCATTAACTTTGGCGTGTCGACGACACCGACCTTGGTCATCGTCGACCGCGAGGGAATCGTGAAGCTCTATCATCCGGGTCAGATGAGCGACCAAGAACTCGAAGCCGCCGTACGACCTCTCCTCTGACTCGCCGCTCGGGCTATCCTGCGTGAGTTGCCTAGCCCTCGCACCAGCGTTGTCGTCCCGGTCCGCAACGGTGAGGAGCATCTCACGGCGGCTCTTGATTCACTGTGCGCGCAGACAGATCCCAACTTCGAGATCATCGCGATCGACGACGCATCCACCGACGGCACCCGAGACATCCTCGCCGACTACGCCAGCCGCGACGCTCGGGTGCGTGTGGTTGCGACCGAGGCGAATTCAGGTCAGGGACTTGTCGTCGCTCTCAACCTCGGCCTTGCCGTAAGTCGAGGCCGCTACGTTGCTCGCATGGATGCTGATGACATTTGTCGGCCCGAGCGTTTGCAACTTCAGGCGGATTTTCTAGACACAAATCCTGACATCGCTCTCGTCAGTTCGCGAGTCCATTTCGCTGGAGACCGCCAGGCGCAGCGAGGGCTCGCGTTGTTTGTTGATTGGAGCAACACTCTGCTGGAGCCAGGGCAGATCGAGCAAGCTCGATTCATCGAGACTCCGGTGATTCATCCGAGCGTGATGTTTCGGCGAGAGCTCGTAACTCAACACGGAGGCTACCGCTCCGGCGAGTTTCCGGAAGATTACGAGCTCTGGCTGCGATGGCTCGACGCGGGGGTCCGCATGGCAAAGCTCCCCGAGACGCTACTCGATTGGCGTGATCGCCCCAACCGTCTTACGCGGACGGATCCACGCTATGACGTCGATGCCTTTTTTCGCGTCAAGGCGCCCTACATCGCTCGTTGGCTGTTGCTGAATAATCCCCTGCACCCAAGGGTCGTGGTCTGGGGCGCGGGGCGCACGGCCCGCCGCCGGTTCCGGTATCTCGCCGAGCAAGGCATCGAACCGACTGCTTATGTCGACATCGACCCCAAGAAAATCGGATGGCACATTGCTGGGGTTCCTGTCATCGCTGCCGATCAGATGCCTGATGACGCCTTCGTGCTGATCTATGTAGGCAAGCGCGGCGCGCGGCGCCTCATCGAAGACTGCCTGGGCGAGCGACCCTACATCGCTTGCGCCTAACCCAAAAGAAAAGGCGGACCGCACAGGCCCGCCTTTCCGTCCGAACTGTGACGTGCGTGCTACTCGCCGTAGCTCACCCGCCAAACCTTGTTGGCTCCATCGTCGGAGACCAACAGTGAGCCATCCGGCAGGGTCAGCACCGCCACCGGGCGTCCCCACACTTGCTGGACGTCGGGACCCGACATCCAACCGGTCAGGAAGTCTTCTGGTCCACCCGACGCCGTGCCGTTCTCAAACGGGATGTAGACGATACGGTAGCCAGTCCGGTCGGCACGGTTCCAAGAACCATGCTCGGCGACGAACAATCCACCACGATACTTATCAGGGAACATATCGCCCTGATAAAAGGTCATGCCCAGTACGGCGACGTGCGCACCCATCAGCACATTCGGGTAGAGTGTGCTCTCGACTCGTGCGGTGTCTTCACCTTCGCGGCGCGGATCTTCATGGGGTCCGCTGTAAGCGTAGGGCCAACCGTAAAAGCCGCCTTCCTCAATCTGGGTAACGAAGTCAGAGACCAGGTTGTCGCCCAACCCGTCGCGCTCTTGGACCGAGACCCATATATCCCCAGTCACCGGGTGGAAGCGTAGACCGATCGTGTTACGTAGGCCTTCGGCGACAATCTCGGGATTGGTTCCGTCCGGGTTCATGCGGTGCAGCGCCGCACGGCGACGATCCGTGTCGGGATCGACGTTCGACTCCGAACCGATGCTGAAGTAGAGTTTGCGGTGATTGGGATCGAATCGCAGCGAGCGCGTCCAGTGGCCTTTGCCAAATTCAGGCATGGCATAGAGTTCTTCGCCGCTCGAGGTGACGGCCATGTTCTCCGCGTCATAGCGATACCGCTTGATCGAAAGCGTCTCAGCGACGTAGAGCCAGTCCTCGTGCATTTCGAGCCCAAACGGTCGATCGAGATCAGAGATGATCTTCTTGATGACGCCATCGTGAATGACCCAGACAGCCCCTTCGCCGTCGCGGGCTGCGTCGGACATGATGACTTCGTTGGTCGGTCCGAGCATCATATAGCGGGGACGCTTAAACTCGCCTTCCGCCCAAACTTCCACATTGAAGCCCGCGGGCACGCTCAATACGGCCCCATCGGGTTGCGTAATCACTTGGGGGCGATTCTGTGCCGAGGGCGTTGCGTAGGGTGCATCTAAGTCCTGCCAATTCACCGGCTTCTCGTTCTCCGCCGGGAGAAGCGCGACGGCGCAGAGGGCTGTTACGAGCGTCACGGTACGAATGATCTTGTTGCGCATGCGGACAGTATCCTAAATTCCGGCGCGGCGGGCCACTGAAAAGGACAGCCGCCTCATTGACTCCCACGGCCCACGTCGATACATTGGAAGTGCCCGCCCGATTGCGCGCTCGTAGCTCAGCTGGATAGAGCGTCTGGCTACGGACCAGAAGGCCGAGGGTTCGAATCCTTCCGAGCGCGCCATCTTACCCCTTTAGAATCAGTTGATTAGGGGCGTTCCCCCGTCCTGCTCATTGCGAGCTGCGGGAGGAGTGTGCCGAGAATTGTGCCTACGCTGTTCCACTTCGAGGGCACGGATCTAAAGTTACGGCCCCCTGGCCGACCCCACAGGAAGCTACTCACTCGCGTTGCAGGAGCATCATGATTGAGCCTGTTTCGGCATTTAATAGCGACAGCGCCCCCAGCCCCAGCAGGGCGACAAAAAGTTAGCCCGCAATCAAAAACAACGCCCACATAGCAATCGCGCAACCACCAACCCGAGCCTGGGACGGAAGTCCCAGGTCCTAGCGCACCGCCGACACCCATCAGACCGCCCCATCTGCCCGCGCCAGCGTCCTGAGCCCCAGCGGGGCGACATAAAGTTAGCCCGGCGGCGCAAGCCCCGGGAACAATCAAAAACAGCGCCCCCAGCGCCTCCACCCGCACTCCTCAGGCCCCTTCCCCCAATGCGAGCCGTCACTACCGCAACAGCGCCTTCAGCGGCTCCCGGATCGCATCAGCCCAAACCTGATAACCCTTCTCATTCGGGTGCAGCAAATCCGGCATCACGTCCAATGGAATATTCCCTTCCGCATCCAGAAACTTAGCCCCGATATCGAGGTAATGGACGTGCGAACCATCGTGCAGCTTGGCGATCGACTGATTCACCTCGGCGACCTGCGCTCGCCGCGCGGAACCCTTTTCCGCACGCGGGAAAACGGCTAGCAGCAGAATTTTGGCATCGGGAAAGTCGCTCCGCAGATCTTGGACAACCGTCGTGACGCCCACAATGATCTCAGCTGTCGAATTACGCGGCTTAGTCCCACCACCTTCAAAGCCCGTATTGTTCGTGCCAATCATCAGCACGACGGCCTTCGGCTGGTAACCCTCGGCTTCTCCATTGCGCAAGCGCCACAGGACATGCTGGGTCCGATCGCCACCAATCCCGAAATTGGCGGCGTTCAGCGACGCATATTCACGGTCCCAAATCTCCTTGCCGCTCCTGCGCCAGCCATCAGTGATCGAGTCGCCCAAAAACAGCACATCGATGCCACCCATATTGGCCTCAGCGACAAAGCCCTCATGCCGCGCCATCCAGCCACCGTCCCGTGGAACCGGCTCGATGGCCGTGTTTGCATAGGCGACCGCAGCAAGCAGCAGGGCAAGGCCGATTAAGGGACGAACGTGGGGCCTCATGGCGATTGATCGTAGGCGAAATGCCGATGAAAGGCAATGAGTTTGCCGAAAGGAGTGGGCGCTGGACTGCTCCAAGTCACAAATATGTGATCGGCTTCGATGGCCCAACTGCGTATTTCGCGTCCAAGATCCGTCGTTATTCCCATGACGGACTCATATTTGTCTCGCTTTCTGGTCTTTCTTGTGGTACAACCCAGTCTATTCTCGATGACTGCCGTAGGTAGTCTGAATTATTGGGCCGGTTACGTGTCATGAAATCGTCGTCCAATCACCTCGCAGCCTGGCTCCTTTCGTTTTGCCTCATTACTGGCGTGCACGCTGCGGTGATCGAGGAAGACAAACCCTGTGAGCACCCGCTCGAAGGCTATTTCGTGCTGGAGTTTCCGTTCGAGCCAGATAGCGATACGGTCACCGCATCCGATCAGGTCGCATCGCTGGCACAATTCCTAATCGAGTCTCCTATATACTCGGCAACCCTGCTAGGACACTCGGACCGACGTGGTGTAGACGAAAATAACGAGACCCTCGCCGAGAGAAGGGCTAACGCTGCCGCATACATTCTGGCCATGCTGGGCGTGCCTACAGCTCAGTTGACACCCGTGGGGTGCCCCTGAACGACCGGTCTGATAGGTAACACTCTAAACCGGACGGATGGGTAACAGTATAGGCGGTGGTCAGTGGCCCCCGCGGGGGCCACTGACTGCCGAGCCGAGCGGCCACAGTACGCGGTTGGCGGCGTCGAACAAGGCGAGTTCCACCGGACCGAACCAGATCTGCCAAATGGCTTCGTCCACTTCGACTAGCCCGACCAACTCGCGAGCCAACGCTTCACTCAGGAAGTACTTCTCGCCGAGGAACTTGATGCGTCCGTCGTGGCGCACTCGTCGGCGCTCCCAGTGCCCCGGGTAATCCAGATCAGCAAGCTCGCTGGGATAGGCGCGTGTTGCTGGTGCATAGAACGCCGCCGGGGGCCGCTGTCTCAACGCTTCATGCGGACGTTCTTGGTTGTATTCATGACGAAAGAGGTCGAAGCGGCGCTGCTGTCGGCGACGATCGCCAGCCGGAGGTCTCACTGTCTCGGCTTTGAGCGTGCGGTGTAGCCGCTCGTGGCGACCGTTCTGCTGCGGCTTGCCCGGCTCGATGCGCTCCACCGCAATGCCCAGCTTCAGCCACCAGACGTTCAACCGGCTCAAGCGTCCGGTGCCGATGGAGGCGAACGGCGAACCGTTGTCTGAGCGTATCCTTCGTGGCAGCCCGCGCTCCAGAAACAACCGCTCCAAGCCTCGGCGGGCCTCGGCGTAGGATGTGCCCACGTGTGCGGTGCAGTTGAGCAGGAAACGACTATATCCGTCGACGACCGTTAGCGGATAACACAGCACGCCGTCGCCGGTGCGAAACTGCCCCTTGTAGTCGATCGTCCAGAGGTCGTTGGGCGCTTCGGGTTCGCGCAACGGACTGGGTGCCGCTTCGGCCAGTCGCCGCATCCGCTTGCGCCCGCGAACGAGTCCGGCTCGCTTCAGCGCGTCGCCGATCGTCGACGCCGCTGGCCAGCTTGTCTGTGACTCTTTCGACTCCAGCCAGGCCCTGAGCTTCTTCGGCCCCCAACTCGGATGCTGCCGACGCGCTTCTATCACTCGTCGCTCGACCGACTCGGGTATCCGACCGGGCTGACGGTGTGCCGCGTGCGAGCGGTCTTCCAGCTCTGGCCAACCGCCTTGACGGAAGCGTTCTAACCACTTGTATCCGGTCCTGCGGCTGATCCCGTAGAGTCGACACAGCGCCGCCACGTTCGTCGCCGCCCCCGCTCGCAGCCAGTCTTCAATGAATCTCTTGCGTTCTTCCATCGGATAGGTCTCCTTCCATGGCATCTCGCCATGGTGTTACCTATCCGCCCGGTCTAACCTGTTACCCTTCCGCCCGGTCTGTACACCCCCCAGCGCCGTCTCCCGAGACCCAGTCCGAGCAGACCGATCGGTTTCGCAATCGAAAAGTGGAGGTTTTCCTCCACGAAAACGGTGGCAGTACTGTGAGCCAGCGGGAGGTGCGTGCCGACGACCTGGCCCACCTGTGGGAACTTGAACGAATTCGAAAGGTCGTGCGAGGCATCGGCGGAAAGCCCGAGTTTCTCATAACGACCCTACCTAACCCGGCTGCGCCGATCTATGCTCGACGATTCGACGTGCTTCTCTCCGCAATGCGGCGCGCGGCTGATCGAGAAGACTACATTTTTGCGACGCACGACTTCCCATGGGAATCGGAAACAAGCAGAGCCTCTGCCTCCGAGGGGAAGTCGTCTGTTGGATGGATGTTGTTCGACAGCACGGAGAAGGAGTCACTATTCGTTCTTGTAGTACCGGAGATGGCTGCCAGCGGGGTTGACGAAACCGCCCTGCGAACGGCATTGGCCGTAGCGGATTCTTTCCAGAGCGCCGCCGAAAAACCTCTCAATATCCTTGGTCCGACCTTTTCCGGATCCGCGTCGTCGATGAGGGCCGCTCTCGCTACGTGGGGCCAACGTCGAGGATGCACCCATGCGAAACCGTGCTACTTCACGATTAGCTCAGGCACAGCGTCTAACAAGGGAGTACGGGTTACGCTGGGCAACGCAGAAGACCAGAGCAAGGAAGGGATCAAGATCAAGTTTTCGGCCGAGGCCGTATTCGACGAAGATCTTCAAGACAAATTGGAGAGCGTTATTCTTCCGTCGTTGGGCATACAACGGAAAGAGACCGTGATTCTTCAGGAATCTTCGCGCTACGGCTCGTCCTACAGCCCCGGATTGTCCGACAGCACCGGATTCAAGACGATCCCGTTCCCGATGAATATTTCTAGTCTTCGTACCGCCTATGAACAAGCCAGTCAAGGCGCACGATCGCACGAGCCGTCGATGCTTGATCAAGTCTTCCGCACCGATGTCCGGTTGTCATTGAGCCTCGGCGAATCGCTCGAGAATAGCGACGCTATCTGGACCGCTTCCCCTTTGCTGACTCCGGCGACCGGAGAACTGCTGATCAGACGCATTATCGGAAGCGACATCTCGACCCAGCGAGTCAAGGCCGTCGGCATCGTCGCGACCAACGTGAACGATAAGATCTTTCTAGCAGAGCAGATCCATCGTTACGCCCCGGACGTACGCTTGTTCACGATGGAAGCTGACGAGCTGATCACTCATCCCAGTCTTCACACCGCTCTGAGCGGAATGGTAATTGTTTCGTCTCATTCCATGGTTGAGACAGGCGACAGAGGGAGCGTTCCGATCCGCTTCGCGTCCTCCGAGGCGCACGGTGTGTTCAAGGCGACCCGAGAACTACTCTCCGGCAGGGGGAAAGGGGGAAAGAAAAAAAAGATTTATGTAACGGCCGTTGGTCGCGATCAACTGGTTCTACTCGATGTGCGGGGCCTTGCCGGCCCTGCCGAAAACGTGGAACTGGAGCCGCTTGGCAACCTAAGGATTTCAGAAGCGTGGTGGTCTATTGGGATACTTCTCATTTTGGCTATCGCCTACGGTACTGTACAGACCGGGCGGAAGGGTAACAGGTTAGACCGGGCGGATAGGTAACACCATGGCGAGATGCCATGGAAGGAGACCTATCCGATGGAAGAACGCAAGAGATTCATTGAAGACTGGCTGCGAGCGGGGGCGGCGACGAACGTGGCGGCGCTGTGTCGACTCTACGGGATCAGCCGCAGGACCGGATACAAGTGGTTAGAACGCTTCCGTCAAGGCGGTTGGCCAGAGCTGGAAGACCGCTCGCACGCGGCACACCGTCAGCCCGGTCGGATACCCGAGTCGGTCGAGCGACGAGTGATAGAAGCGCGTCGGCAGCATCCGAGTTGGGGGCCGAAGAAGCTCAGGGCCTGGCTGGAGTCGAAAGAGTCACAGACAAGCTGGCCAGCGGCGTCGACGATCGGCGACGCGCTGAAGCGAGCCGGACTCGTTCGCGGGCGCAAGCGGATGCGGCGACTGGCCGAAGCGGCACCCAGTCCGTTGCGCGAACCCGAAGCGCCCAACGACCTCTGGACGATCGACTACAAGGGGCAGTTTCGCACCGGCGACGGCGTGCTGTGTTATCCGCTAACGGTCGTCGACGGATATAGTCGTTTCCTGCTCAACTGCACCGCACACGTGGGCACATCCTACGCCGAGGCCCGCCGAGGCTTGGAGCGGTTGTTTCTGGAGCGCGGGCTGCCACGAAGGATACGCTCAGACAACGGTTCGCCGTTCGCCTCCATCGGCACCGGACGCTTGAGCCGGTTGAACGTCTGGTGGCTGAAGCTGGGCATTGCGGTGGAGCGCATCGGTCGCCACGAGCGGCTACACCGCACGCTCAAAGCCGAGACAGTGAGACCTCCGGCTGGCGATCGTCGCCGACAGCAGCGCCGCTTCGACCTCTTTCGTCATGAATACAACCAAGAACGTCCGCATGAAGCGTTGAGACAGCGGCCCCCGGCGGCGTTCTATGCACCAGCAACACGCGCCTATCCCAGCGAGCTTGCTGATCTGGATTACCCGGGGCACTGGGAGCGCCGACGAGTGCGCCACGACGGACGCATCAAGTTCCTCGGCGAGAAGTACTTCCTGAGTGAAGCGTTGGCTCGCGAGTTGGTCGGGCTACGAAGTGGACGAAGCCATTTGGCAGATCTGGTTCGGTCCGGTGGAACTCGCCTTGTTCGACGCCGCCAACCGCGTACTGTGGCCGCTCGGCTCGGCAGTCAGTGGCCCCCGCGGGGGCCACTGACCACCGCCTATACTGTTACCCATTCCGGTTTAGAGTGTTACCTATCAGACCGGTCGTTCAGTACGTGGCTCCTAGTGAAACCGGGATTCAACGCTGCTCTGCCAGTGGAGGGTGCCCGAATCTGGCTGCTGTACCTCCTGCTAATGCTATGGGCGGCGTGCTTATGGGTTCACCGGTGATCGCTATCACCACACATTACGGGGAGGGCGGGCTGTTGCTGGATAAATTCCGTGACTTCGCTCGTTTTGTGATCCGGTGGTCGCCCCTCTTGATCGCATTGGCGGTACCGGGTTATCAATTCTGGCGACGCCGGCACATGGCGCGAGTCCCACAGAGCGACTCTTCCGATCGCTGGGTTGAGTCGAGCGGTTCACTCCTTAACCCCCCGCGCTGGTTGCAGCTTGTTCCATTCTTCGTTAGCGTCATCGCATTTATGTACTTCGATAGTCTCGTCTTGACAACTACGCCGCTAGCAATATTGAGTAGCGCCCGCTTGCTGAATCTCGGATCAGGATTGTCTCCCATTCTTCCGCTACTCCTGTTCGGAGCCGTACTGCCCATCGGGATTGTTGGGCTGCTAACTCGCACGGCGATTGCACACCGCGTGACAAGAATAGTCAAAGAGAGATTCGCCCAAATCAAGCCTCCGCTGAAGAATCAGAGCAAGTTTGAGCAAACTTTGCTGACGTTCCCCTCGCCGGGGTCCATTCACAGCAAATGGCATTGGATGGCCTACGGGGCCTTCTTCGTTGTGCCGTTCATACTCCTGACGTTTTTCTACTCGACCCAGGACCGCCGTTTCCTGCATACGCTCGAGGCCAGCGGGGGTGTAGGGGACGTCCTCAACATTCTATTGGCCTGCGGAGTCCTACTTGTCATCATGTCATGCACAAACCTTTTTCTAGAGGCTCAGGGCCTGCGTCACTGGGCCAAGAATCTGCGGGACCAAGCGGGGGTAAGTCAGCACCTTATGCCGCAGCAAATGCGTAGCGCGGGCGAAGCAGATCTGTTGTGGGAGGCAACCCTGCTTGGTCGAGATTGGACTCCCACCAAAGTCGTCTCTATGGCAGTTAAGCTGAATAGATTCCATATGGTGACGGCAACGGCGTCTGTTCTGTGTCTCCTTCTAGGTGTTGCATCGTATCCCTTCCAACCCAGCCGCGTGCTCAGTATCTACCTGGTCGTCTTGATCGTCGGTGTCGCCGCGCTGTGTGCAACGGTGGGCTCTCAACTAGCCGAAGTCCCCTCCGTTGTAGGTGCTACCAGCGCAGGTGAGGAGCAGAAGAAAGACGCCAGGCGTGTACGGGGGTTCGTTGGGCGGTTCGCGCTATGGGCAGGGCTACCGACAAGTAGCCTGCTGATACCCGTGATTCCAGTTCTGGGTCCATTCGTGGATTCTGTGTTGCACGGCCTTCTATCTCTACTCGGCAGTTAGAGAGATCCCCAAAGATCTGGAGCCGCTTGATCACCGGAATCAGACCGAAACCATTCTTCTTCAAGTCTCCGATGATCGTCTCTTGAATCATCAGATCGCGGGCCAGCCGGTGCTGTGACGGTCAAAAAAATAAATCTCCCCCAACAAAACAAAGGGCTTTCGTCCACCTACCCTCCAAAACACCCCGAAAAAGCTTGCACCCCTGTGCCACTCTCAAATCAGAAGCACGCTAGATTTTTGTGAGGTTAGCTAGCGTCTCCAGTCGACTGGAAACAAACCTTCGGTGAGTTGGCCTACCAAAATGCCAACAGCGTAACGAGGGAGCAGTTCCTCAGGGCCGGCCCAATACTTCGGTGCTTCCCCGCTTAGTTGGGATTCACAACCCGCCGTCTGGCATCGTCTGTTCGAACAGACGGTGTCGGGCGGCGATCTAACATCCAATCTCGTTCCACCCGTGGGAGCAGTGCGTCTTCCCCGCGAAGCGGCCTGGCCCCCACGCTAGTGGGCGCGCTAGCGAGCCGGAGGTCCATCTCGGTCTACCGAGCACGCCATTTCTTTCAGTTAGTTGGGCCGCTGCGCGTTCCGCAACATCAGTGGGTCTCTACAGGCGGCGGGTTACGTTGTACCTCGGTCGACCGACTCCCTTGAATCGACTCGATCGTATCGACCGCCGCCGCGACCTCACTCTCGCCCGTGTGCAAGCCAATATCCAGTGTGAAGCGCCGTGTCTGGCCCGGTGTCAGCGTCGGCAACCGGCCAGCGGCGCGCTCGACGCTGCGGTTGAAGGGATAACCGGTGGCAGGCTCAATACCGGTCACATAACCGTCGGCGGTCGCTGCGGTGTTCTTCCAAATCGTGAGGTACGGCAGCTGCTCCGTCGACCATTTCATCGAGGCCGCACGGTCGCCAGCGGCGCTTTGCAACACCGCACCAGACATGCCCTCTCCGTCGGCGTAAGGCTCGATTAGATAAACCTGCTCAATAAAGCCAGCCGTCGGCCCTTCGTACGTCGCGTAGCCGTCAATGCCCTGGATCGCGTGATCGTTCATCGGAGCGATCTGCTTCGCCGCCAGGTGCAACGTTGCGCCATCGCCGAGCAACGGGGTGCCAAAGTTCGTGTGATAGATGATCTGGAATTCCTGGTCTAATGCGCCCTCGTTCGTGACGCGATCATCAATACGGAAGGTCGCCTCTCCGGGCACGACCGAGATCTCCGAAACGAGCTTGAGCTTAGGACCGAAGAAGAACTTCTCATACACGGTGCCGCGGACGCGAATACGGTACGGCGGTTGCGAGTCGACGAGCACCTCGACGGCGCTGGCCGGAATGTTGCCAATCTTCCCGTGGAGGGTGAGGTCCATCGTGGCGATATCGCCGGTGTTGGTGACGAACTCGTCGGCGCCCGGGTGCCCGGCGAATTCGAGCCCGCAACGCACCATCCACTCGTTGAATCCCTCCAGCCAACCGAGGCCGCCACGACTCTCCAAGTCAATCAGCGATGGGTGTACGATCTCTTCGACAGGCGAGTCCCACCCGAGACGCATGTCACCGTAACGCACCTCGAAAATGCTCATCCCGCGAGTGGGGATGACATCGATCTGCATGGTGCCACTGTCGATCGTGATTAGTTGGACGCCTTCCTGTTTTCCGCCGTGGAGAATCTGCGAACGGACGGACCAGCCGTCGCCCGAACGGTCAAGCGAGCCGGTCTGACTTGAACCAGTACTGCAGCCCGCCAGCGTTACCATCAGCGCCGAAGCGGCTACAACAAAAAAGAGGGATCGACTCATGATTCACTCCTAACCAGTGTGGCCACCGTGCCACCGCCGTTCCACAGTAGTACAGCCGCCTGCTTCAGTGCTGGGGTTCCACCACGGGCGGCGAGGCCTTATTTGGCAAGGCTACAAAACAATAACCTGAAACGAAGTCACTCAAGTCGCCCGTATACTACTTACTGAATCGTGCAAGTTCGGATTCCATCCCGAGCCAGCGTGAGAGCGGTTATGGCAGTGGCTGTGGTCGTCTTGCTGGGGGGCTTTGTCGGGTTTTCGTTTTCTGACTCGTTGAGTCGAATCGGTCGAGTTGTCCCGTCCGACGACATCAGTAGCGAGGTCGCACGATTCGAGATGGCGATGGCGGCAATCGAGGCCAGATCGGCCGACGCCGAAGACCTGGAATCCGCTGTCATGAAGGGGGCTATCCCCCAGATGCTTGCCTTGCTCGACCCCCACTCTCAGTTTCTTGAGCCCACCCCATTCGTTCGTCTTCGCGAAGAGCAGGCTGGCAGCTACGCCGGTGTTGGCATGCAGATCGCGTTATTCAACGGCGATACGATCGTCGAGCATCCGTTCCCCGGGACACCAGCGTTTCGGGCTGGCGTCATGCCGGGCGATGCCATCCGTGTCGTAGACGGCAAGACAACCGAGGGACACTCGCTCAATGAGGTTGCAAATCTCGTGCGTGGCATACGCGGCACGGTCGTGCGGCTTGGGCTAGAGCGCGAGGGCGAAAATCAGCTTGTCGAGCTAGACGTGACTCGCGACAGCATCCCGCGGCCGACGGTCCCCCTGTCGTTCATGCTCGAACCCGGTATCGGCTACATCCACATCAGTTCGTTCGGCGAAACCACATCAGACGAGGTCGACCAGGCACTGCGAGTCCTCAACGAACAGGGCCTCGAAGGGCTTGTGCTTGATTTGCGCGGCAATCGCGGCGGACTGTTAGGGGCGGGAGTGCATGTCGCTGGGCAGTTCCTCGAAGAGGACATGCTCGTCGTGTCTCACCACGGTCGAGCCTCTCGCGAACGTCGCTACTACGCGGAACCGCTGGCCGACAACCGCAATTATCCGATGACTGTGCTCGTCGACTGCCGATCAGCTTCCGCCTCGGAGATTGTCGCCGGGGCACTCCAAGATCATGATCGCGCGCTTGTCGTGGGAGCGAATACGTTTGGCAAGGGACTGGTTCAGACGGTACTGCAGCTGCCGCAGTCCGCGGGAATGGTGCTCACTACGGCGCGCTACTACACACCTAGCGGACGCTTGATACAGCGCCACTACGACGAGGTTTCGTTGGGTGAGTATTATGCAGACCCCTGTCTGCAGGACTTCGAACCGAATCACTCGGAAGCGCGACTGACCGACGCCGGCCGCGTCGTTTATAGCGGTTCGGGAATTCAGCCGGATGTGGCTATCGCTCCAGAGCTGGTAGGGGACTTCGAGCGACACCTGAACAGTGCCCGTGTGTTTGATCGCTTCGCTCGACAACTGTTGCGCAACATCGGAGACTTACCACCCGAGTGGGAGCTGGCGACTACCGACATCCGGCGATTCCGACTCTTTGCGGAAGAGCTTGATATCAAGACGACGGACGAAGATTTTGAGCGGGCGACACCGTTCGTGAAGCGCAGGACGATGCAATCGGTCTACACGTCCGCCATCCACGTCGATGAAGGTGCTCGCGTGGACGCCCAACTCGATCCAACCGTACTGGCGGCGGCAGCTCTTCTGACGAAGGCTGCCCAGTTACGCAGTTCCGACGCCACGGTCGCCCGAGCACTCCCCCTATTGCAGTAGCTTAGTCCAGCTGTCGGTGCATCGTGTAGGCGTTAAAGATGTACTGCATCAGCATTCTCTGTGTATTGAAGAACGAACCGTTCAGCGCAATCGAACTCCGCATCACCTTCGCGTAGCCGTCGGGGTCTTTGTAGTAAAGCGGGAGAATCGTGTTCTCCAGCTTGTCGTACATCGACGCGACTTCTCCGGCCTCGCCTTGGCCGTTGTCAACGATCGACCAACCGGTGATGCCTTCGAGGTGTCCCTCGATCCACCAACCGTCGAGCGTGCTGAGACTAGGGACACCGTTGAGGGCGGCTTTCATGCCACTCGTCCCGGACGCCTCACGCGTCTCAATTGGCGTGTTGAGCCACAAGTCGACGCCAGATGTAATGAGACCGCCCCAGCGCCATCGGTAATTCGGCAGATAGACGACCTTGACTGATTCCTTGAGGGCGTCGGCGCTGGCATAGATCTGCTCGATATTGCGCTTGCCTTCGTCGTCTTTCGGGTGCGCCTTACCGCCGTAGATGATTTGGATCGGCCCTGCAGTCTCGGCGATCTGCTTGAGCCGCTCGGGTTGGCTCATGAACAGTCCAGCGCGCTTGTAGCCGGTGGCTCTTCGCGCGAATCCGACCGTATAGGCATCAAGATCGAGACTGACGCCGAGTTGACTATTGATCTCGTCGAACAGGGTCTTCTTCGCAGCCCGATGAGCCGCTCGAATGTCTTTCAAGTCAGTCGCAATCACATACCGGAGATATATATTGTCGTGACGCCACTCGGGAATATCTCGATCAAGGAGCTTCGCGATCTCGGGTGAAGTCCAGGTGCCCGCGTGGACACCGTTGGTGATTGCCTTGACCGGATACTTCGGGAACATCTGCCGCGACACTTCGCCGTGCTTCATCGCCACGCCGTTGACATAGTTCGAGTGATGCAGTGCCAAATGGGTCATGTTCAGAGAGTCCTGGTCGGTGAACCCGGTGGCAAACAAGAGGCGTGAGCGATCCTCCCCGAGGACTTCTCGCACGAGGTCGCCCGAAAACTCATCGTGACCGGCAGGTACGGGCGTGTGGGTCGTGAAAACGCAGTGCTTGCGAATGTCCGCGACATCAGTTTCGGTCGGACGCGAGTGCCCGTTGTTGGCTAACCGGCGCTCGGTCAACCGCAGGGCCAGCAGAGCAGAGTGACCCTCGTTCATGTGATAGCGATCGATGTCGCGTAGGTTGAGCTTCGAGAGCAGCTCGACTCCACCAACGCCGAGAACCAGCTCTTGCTTGAGCCGGTAACGATCATCCCCACCATAGAGGTGGTCGGTGATCCCTTGGTCCTGCTCGGAGTTCGTCGCCACGCTGGTGTCGAGCAGGTAGACGGGAACGACGTGTCCGGTGACCCCTTGGATGGAGTAGCGCCAGCAACGTATATGCACCGGACGGCCCTGAATCGTAATGGTCGCGATCGGATCCAACAGTTCGAGGTCGGTCGTGGGATCCCACTCGACTGGAGACTCGGACTGATGGCCAGCCTCGTCGAGAGTCTGCTTGAAGTAGCCTTTGCGGTAAAACAGCGTAACGCCGACAATCGGGATGCCTAGGTCAGCGGCAGCTCGAAGGGTGTCACCCGCGAGAACGCCCAACCCCCCACTGTAGGTCGGCACATCGGGGCTGAGTGCGACCTCCATCGAGAAGTAGGCGATCTTAGCTTTGGCAGCAGCCAACATGGGCAGTCTCTCTTATCCTTTCGTTCGCAGCGAGCAACGATGCCCGGCTGATGTCAATCACCGTGTTGCTCCGGCCGTTGTCCAGAACTGAGTACCAGAACGCCAACCTAGTAATTGGGGTCCAATCAAATTGGCTCGGCCGAGGCCAAGCTCTCCAACGATGGACCACCAAGGCTGCGTATCGGTTGCGAAAGCGATACGCTCACTAAACACACTCCATCGGGCGAGCCTCGCAGGGCAGCAACGGTTCATCGAAAAAACGGGAATTTCTGATGGCGCCTCGACTTGAGGCTGAACCAGAATTCGACCAAATAGTGACAGATGTTGTCAAGCCGTGGGACCGCAGCGACCGCTTCGTCGTACTTGCTATTCTCGACTCTCATGCCGGAACAAGTCATCCGCCAACGCTCGCGCGGCTTCATCTGCACCAACGCTCACCCGGCTGGCTGTGCTGCCGTGGTCGACCGCCAGATCAAAGCCATCACTGAATCGCCGCTCAACAATATCTCTGGCCCTAAGCGTGCGCTCATCATCGGCTCCTCGACGGGCTATGGACTGGCTTCTCGCATCGCTCTGGCGTGGGGATTCCAGGCCAAGACTCTGGGCATCTACTTTGAGCGCGAGCCCTCGGGCAAGCGGACCGCATCGGCTGGCTACTACAACACCGCGGCCCTGCAGTCCCGTGCTGCCGAGGATGGACTCTGGGCATACGGTATCAACGGCGATGCGTTTTCCGACGACCTCAAAGCCCAATCGGCGGACGTGATCCGCAAGGAGTTGGGCCAGGTCGACATCGTGATCTACAGTCTGGCTTCCCCGAAGCGGACCGATCCACGTTCTGTCAAGACCTATTCTTCGGTGCTGAAGACCTTGGGCGAACCCTACACCAACCGGTCGATTGACCTCTCCACCGGAGTAGTGGGAGAGGCGAGCATCGAGCCAGCGACCGAAGAGGAAGCAGCGAACACCGTGAAGGTGATGGGCGGCGAGGACTGGAAGTGGTGGATCGAGAAGCTGCTCGCGGAAGACCTGATGGCACCCGGCGCCTGTACGCTGGCGTACTCCTACCTCGGCCCCGGACTCACCTGGCCGATGTATCGTGGCGGTACAATTGGCGCAGCCAAGAAAGGCCTCGAAGCGACAGCGGGAACGCTCTCTGAGCTGCTCAAGACATCAGTCGGTGGCGACGCCTGGGTCGCGGTCAATAAGGCGGTTGTCACCCAGGCCTCCTCGGCAATACCGGTGCTGCCGCTCTACATTAGCCTGCTCTTCAGAGTGATGAAAGCCAAGGGAACTCACGAGGACTGCATCGAACAGATGCGTCGCCTTTGCCTCGATCACCTCGCGGACGGCAAGGAGCCCCAGACGGACGCCGATCGGCTGATCCGGCTCGACGACCTCGAACTGAGCGAAGACGTGCAGAAGCAAGTCGCGGAGCTTTGGCCCCAGGTCACGACCGAGAATCTGCAAGATCTCTCGGACTTTGCGGGGTTCCGACTCTCGTTCAACCAGCTGTTTGGGTTTGACGTCGAGGGCATCGATTACGATCAGCCCGTCGAGTCTGAAGTCATGATTGTGAATCCCGAGTAGCGGTCGCCCGACTCAGGCGCCCCTACAATGAGGGCAACTTGCTCGCCAAGATTCAACGCACGATTAATCGCTACGGCATGGCACAACCTGGCGCGAGCTGGGGTGTGGCCGTCTCCGGTGGTTCAGATTCGATCGCTCTGCTCGAAGCCCTGGCGGAGCTGGCCGAGAAACTCGATTTGAGTCTCGGCGTCGTCCACTTCAATCACCTCTTGCGTGGCGCTGAATCTACCGAAGACGAGGCATTCGTCCGAGAGCGTGCGCAGGCACTCGGCTTGCCGTATGAGCGTGACGAGTCCACCGTCGACGCTCAAGAGGGCGGAAACCTAGAGGCCGCCGCACGAGCTGCACGGTACGGGTTCTTCGAGCGCCTGATCTCACAAGGGACATTTGATCGCATCGCTACTGGGCACACGCTCTCGGATCAAGCCGAGACGGTGTTGTTTCGCGTCTTGCGTGGAACGGGACTCGCCGGTCTGGCAGCCATCCGTCCGGTACGCGAGCCGGGAATCGTCCGACCATTGATCGACGTTACGCGGGAAGAGGTTAAGCGGTGGCTCGCTAGCAGGGATTGCTCGTGGCGTGAGGACTCCTCGAACCAAGACACCCGGTTTTCTCGAAATCGCATCCGACACAATCTGATGCCGCAACTGGCCCAGGAGTGGAACCCGCAAGTGGAGCAGGCGCTGGCACGTCTGGGCGACCAAGCGGCCTCCGAAGAAGCCTACTGGGATCGCATCGTCGCGGCGACCATCAGAACACTCGTTTCGAGGCGAACGCCGGATGGTATTGAGATCGACTGCCGGATAGCCCGCGAACTCGACCGAGCCGTTTTGGGTCGTTGCCTGGACCGGTTGGCACGTGAGGCCAAGTCACCCGGGCGTCAGTTGGGGACTGCGGCAATCGAGCAGCTCAAGGCTATGACCGAGCAGTCGGGCCCCAACGAGGCGCACTTGCCGGGTCTCGCCGCGCAACGGTCTTGCGACGTACTGCGCCTGCACCGCCCAGACCTGGTGTCGACGACCCGCCCGTCGACTCTGGCCACCCCGGATGCCGACCTCCTCGCCCCAGACGGTCGTTCGCGGGTCATGCTGCGACTCTCGCGTCGGAATGGCGACTCAGAGCGTTACAGCACGGACCGTCACGGTCTGCTTGACTGGGACAAGGTGGCTAGTCCCTTACAATTACGCGCCTGGCACTCGGGCGACAGGACCGCCGAATCGGGCGGGGACCGCCCCCTTAGGGAAATGTTCCGACGTTCGGGAGTTCCCGCTTGGGATCGAGAGAGTTGGCCGGTATTGGTGTCATCAAGACAAGGTACCGCTGGCGGCGTAGTTGTCTGGAGCCGTGGTTTCGGGGTCTCAAAGGCATTCGCAGCGAGTTCCGCAACGGTTGAAATCTTGGAAATCAGAGAAGTGTTGAGCGACGGAAGAGAGATTCGCCGAATCGAAGACTGGACCAAAACGGCCTCTGATAGTTGAGAGTCCGGGTGAGGAGCAAGGATTAGGACCGCGAGGGCCAAGACTGTAATGTTCTCGATCAGAGTCGCCCGCTGATCCAGCGACGGTGTCCAGTCAGCTGAGTCGGGGCTATAATAACGAGGTTCGGGCTCTTCTGCACCAGATGAGGTCCTGGCTTGTGGGCAACCAGAACGCCGAGATCAGCTGGACTAAGGCCGATAAGGATTAGGGCGAGAGATGCCGTGGTTGCCGTCTTAGCTGCGGCAGCGGTAGCGGCCTCAACCGCTGTGACGTAGGAAGTAAGGGAAATTGCTGGCGCAGGCCAGGAATTCGCTGAATCGAATACGGGGTCCAAAGCGTCTATAAACAGTGAGGGTTTCCATCTGGGAGTCTTCGGTAAGGAACAAGTACTGTGAATTCGACTGTCAAGACAGCAGTATTCTGGGTCGTCATTCTGTTCACCGTCATTCTGCTTTGGAATGTGGTGCAGAGTGGTGCGGGCCCCGATACAACGGAATACAACTACTCCACGTTTCGAGCAGAGGTCCTGAGCGACAACGTCGAGTCGGTGACGGTCAAAGATGACGTGAAGGTCGAAGGCATGCTCAAGAGCGGCCAGAACTTCACGGTTGTGCTGCCGTCCGCCTATCCGACGATCATGGACTTGCTCAGTGAGCACGGCGTGGCGATCGAGATCGAAGCGACGGATTCCCCCCCCTGGTTGACGGCTCTAATTAGCTTCTCGCCAATCTTGCTCGTCATCGTGTTCTGGTTGTTCATGATGCGGCAGATGCAGGCCGGTGGAAACAAGGCCTTGAGCTTTGGCAAGAGCCGCGCCCGGTTGATGACGGGACAGCAGAAGAAGAAGGTCACGTTCAAGGACGTCTCGGGCGTGGATGAAGCCAAAGACGAACTGCACGAGATCATCGAGTTTCTGCGGGAGCCGCAGAAGTTCCAGAAGCTTGGTGGTCGCATTCCGAAAGGCGTGCTGCTGGTGGGTGCTCCAGGGACCGGTAAGACTTTGCTAGCTAGAGCTGTTGCAGGTGAGGCGAACGTCCCGTTCTTCTCGATCTCCGGCTCTGACTTTGTAGAAATGTTTGTTGGCGTCGGCGCAAGCCGTGTCCGCGACCTGTTCGAACAGGGCAAGAAGTCTGCACCCTGCATCGTATTCATCGATGAGATCGACGCCGTTGGACGTCACCGTGGCGCAGGCCTCGGCGGTGGACACGACGAGCGCGAGCAGACGCTGAATCAGTTACTCGTCGAAATGGATGGATTTGATGCCAATGAAGGCGTCATTCTGATGGCGGCGACGAATCGCCCGGATGTTCTCGATCCGGCGCTGCTCCGGCCTGGTCGCTTTGACCGGCGCGTGATCGTGAACCGCCCAGATGTTCGTGGCCGTGAAGGGATTCTGCGCGTTCATACCCGTAAGATCCCCCTCGCGAAGGACGTTGATTTGAGCGTGTTGGCGCGCGGCACACCAGGGTTCTCCGGTGCTGATCTCGCCAACTTGACCAACGAGGCAGCGCTACTGGCTGCCCGTCAAAACCGCAAGGTCGTGACGATGTACGACTTCGAAGTGTCGAAGGACCGCGTCATGATGGGAGCCGAGCGCCGCTCGATGATCATCACCGACGATGAGAAACGCAATACGGCGTACCACGAAGCAGGACACGCCTTGGTGGCCGCTCTGATCGGCGACGCGGACCCACTGCACAAGGTCACCATCATCCCGCGCGGTCAGGCGCTGGGTGTGACCATGCAGTTGCCGCTAGACGATAAGCACACTTATACAGGTACTTACCTACGCTCCCGACTGGCGATTTTGATGGGCGGTCGCATCGCCGAGGAAATCTTCCTCGACCATATGACAACCGGTGCAGGCAGCGACATCCAGCAGAGTACCCACCTGGCTCGCCAGATGGTTTGCGAATGGGGTCTTAGTTCACTGGGTCCGCTAACCTTCGGTAAGAAGGACGAACAGCCATTTCTCGGACGGGAAATCACACAGACTCGCGATTATTCAGAGGCCACAGCGATTGCCATCGACGCCGAAGTAAAAAACCTCATCACAGAAGGCTACGACCGTGCGCGCAAGCTGATCGAAGACAACAAGGAAGCGATGGTGCGTATCTCGGAGGCGCTGCTCGAAAGAGAAGTGCTCGACGGCAAAGAAGTGATGGCGCTGATTGAGGGTAAGGAATTGGAGCCGCTGACGCCTGTGAAGACGTCAGACGACGAGGAAGGCGAAGCAAAGCCAGACGTCGTCAAGGATGCCAGCCCCGACGTACCGCCAACACCAGGACTTGAAGGCGGCGAACCATCGCCAGCGTAGGGCTGACCGATTCAACCAGACACACAAACGGCGGCCCCGAGGGCCGCCGTTTTCTCTTGCTAGAAACCGGTTACGACCTTCTCGTCGCCTGACGAGCCACCATCAGCCAACCCGAATCGCCTTTCACGAATACGTGGAGGACGTTGAGGGGGACATGTTGGATGTTGCCATCGATGAGGTTCCTGAAATCGACGTCGGCCTTCACTAGCGCCGTATCGCCGTAGACGCGGACGGTCGGTTCGGTGACCTCGATCGATTGCGCGGCGCACGCTGGCAGGCCCGCGAGAGCGTCGGCCTTACTCTCGTTGAACGCATTCGAGTGGCTGTAGGTCACGTCCGAATGCAAGATCGAGTCGAGCGCATCGACATCGCGACTCAACATGGCCTGACGCCAAACTTCAAGGGCACCAAGAACTTCAGAAGCTGTGGAAGACATATCTCGACCAGGGTAACGCAAGGGCGGAGCCAAGACGGCCCCGCCCGGTCAGTCTTTGAAAGGATCGTAAATTTCGGGGCCTGCCATCGCAACCCCGATCGGCTTCAATCGATGCACGATCTCAACCGTCTCCGCGTGCTCCTGGAGAACCTCCGGGAGACGCTTATAACAGTGCGGACTCTCATCGACGCCCGCTCCGCGCAGAACGATGCCTGCCTCGGCGACAGACCCGTGCAGCATGTCTGAGGTGACCTTTGGCTCACGGTAAACCTCACCCGTGCGCTTGTTCACCTTGCCCTTCGCCATCGAGCGCGACAGAACCCGGCCCGCACCGTGGACCGTGGAGTACATCGCCATGCGCTGCTCCTCGGCCCCGGCATCGCTAGGGTTTTCCTTGCCCTTCAAGATCACGGCATCCTCAGACATCGAAGCGCCAACGAACCCCATCTGACCAGGGAACGCAGGCGTGGCGCCCTTGCGGACTACCCAAAACATCTCGCCGAAGTGCTCCTCGCGCCAAGCGAAGTTGTGGTGGTTATGCACCTCTTCGACAATCTTGGCCCCGATAATCTTCGCCACACGGTCGCACACCCAGTCACGCCCCCTGTAGGCATAACGGCCCGCGAGTTCCATGGCACCGATGTACTCCTCACCGAGCTGCGAGTCAGCCTCGAGAAGCGCTGGCTGAGCATGGACGCCATCCTTCGCACCTGCCTTCCGCAGGAACCAAGTTGCCGTCTTATGCCCGAGCCCGCGACTTCCGAAGTGGACACCGATCCACACTCGATCTTCTTCATCAACGAAGAGATCGACATAGTGGTTGCCCGAACCGATGGTTCCGAGCTGCTTGCGTGCCAGCTCTTTGTGAGGCTTGACCGCGTCGATGTGCCAGGCATCGTCGTCGAATAGCTCGTGGTCGACGCGCTCGCGATTCCGCATGCCCATACCAAACGAGAGGGTCCCAAAAACTTCGTCCATGATCGTCGAGATGTTGCGCCGCACCTCTTGCGCGTCGGCATCCAACCGGACGGCCTTGTTGCCACAAGCGATGTCAAAGCCGACACCGGACGGCGAGATCTGTTCGCGATAGGCGACGACACCCCCGACTGGTACCGCATAACCGAGATGATGATCGGCCATGAAGGCGCAATGATCCGACGTCCGCTCGCAGGCCGCGATTTGCTGTTGGGTCTGCTCCTCGGGCTCTTCGCCCCAATACGGGATCTTGTCATAAAGTAGCTTCATGTCTCCTCCTGTTCGTTCAGGCGGAAATCAAGATGGCAACGCGTACGCGCACGCCGATACCCTTCGCAGAGACCCACGAGGGGCTCCTACACGGTACGGGAAACGACTGGAAAAATCCTCAGAAACGAGGACGAGGAGTGCCCAAGCTCAGGAGGATCGAGTCAAGTTGTCTACCGTAGGGGTCGTTCACTTCGATTCCATGCCTCCTGGGTTAAGTGTGGGGCGCGGGCCTGCAGAGGTCGACATCACGATCCGTTGTCCGCGTTGTCGTCGGCTTCGCAAACTAAGCACCACCGAGTAGAGGGTACACCTAGACTCGGCTCCTTGACAAGAGAAAAGTGAACTGACCGTAGCACCGTGGCCATCAAATTTGCCAGATCGGCCACTCAGTAACGTTCGAGGAGCCGCACTCGTCCGATACTGGGAGCGCATCGGTCTTCGTCCACTCCGCATGCTGTATCCGCGCAGATCGTCGATAAAGCCCCCAATGGCGCGTTCGCCATCAAGCGCAAGCCGCTGGAGTTACCCTACAACCCCGAGCAGCCAGATCAACCGTTTCGCATTGAATATTCGTGGGAGCTCATGCCAGAAGCAACGACAGTCCGCGTGATCCTCCACGACCAACTCACTGGCCAGTACGGCACCCTTGACCTGCCGGTTGCGCAGTTGCCGCGACTCGCGGGAGCAACCCTCCAACTATGTCTTGTGTCGGGCTTCTGGCTTGTGAAAGGGCTTGGTGTCGGGACCATCGGGACTCTCCCCTGACCAAACGGACTCCGGCCACACGAGACACCTGCGGTTGGTCTTCGCCGTCTAGCCGCTAACGGGCGAGTTCCACTTCCTTGAATGGCATGAGGTTGTCGATCGCGGTGTCGGGCAGGGCAGGGCTCCAGCGAAAGAAGCTCAGTTTCATCGCCTGGGGAGTAAAGTCCACGATGAGAAATCCGTTCTCTTCGAGCGCGGGAATCGACGCATCGATCTCGACGTGGTTCGCGGGCAGCGGCTGAGTACGACGCCCCCTCGACGGCCAACCGTTGAGGGTACCAATCGGGCCCGGCAATGCGACGTGGACGGGATTCGCAGAAAGGTCCAGCGTACCGGAGCGGTGCACAGCGGCTTCAGCGATGGCGTGCATATCCCCGCTAACAATTAGCGGAATTCGGTCGGGCATGGCTGAGGCGGACTTCATCAGTCGATCATGCTGTGCGAGCCAACCCGGCTGCCAGTAGGGCTTTGGCACTTCAACGCCGAGAACATTTTGGGCATCGAGAAAATCTGGATACCAGTCGCCCCATTTCCCCGCACTCCACACCGGAGGCATGGACGGGACCTGTACGACGTGGTGCACGTCGCGATCGGCCATACGAGCCATGAGCCAATCTTCCGTTTCATGAGGAACGATCACGGCGTTGGGACCTGCAAGGCTCAGGTAGCGTCTACAGTCGTAGAGCAAGACCTCAGCCAAGCGTCCATAACGAATCGTGCCGTAGCTCTCGCCCACGCCGTCAGGCGTATCGGGTGCGGATGCCCCTGCCAGGCCGAGCGGGCGGTTGAAATCGGGCAAGAACTCAGGAAAGTAGAGCCGTCTGGTGGATCGTCCCAACTGAAGCATGAAATGGTCGGGCGGGAACGTGACCATCTGCCGGTTGGCGTCGTCGTTCTCGAAATAGTCATGGTCGTCTTGCAGTAGGAACGACGGTACTTCGCGGAACAAGTTTCCGTAGAGACTGCGGATCTGAGCTTCGCCGACTCGCTGATGGACGATCTCGTTCGCCGTTCCAAAGACGGGCAGAGTGCGGTCAAAAGTACCGACCGCGCGCACCACATCCTCGGTGTAGGGCGGTGGCGCACCGGTTTGGTCTAAATCCCAATAGGTGTGATCGCCATTCGCTATCATCGCGTCCGGCTGAAACGCTAGAGCCCGTTTGAAGAATCGTCGACGGATAGCAATCGGAAGGAATCGTGAGCCACCTCTCGGGGCAGCGAGACGCTCATCGCCGCCAGCGCACGTGTAGATTAGAAGCCGAAAGTTATCAGGCTCCGAATCGGGAGCCGGAAAGGTCTTCACCGTCCACGGGTCACATAGCGCGCGATTCTGGCTGTCGAGTAGCTCGAGTTGATAAGGCTCGTCGGCAGCGAGGTTCATCGCGTCAAAGCTCCAGAAGCGACCGGCCGTATCCGTACGATGGCCGGTGATCGTTCGGTCGCCGACGCGAAGGAGCGGGGGGCTAGCATGTGGACTACGTAGAGAGGCTTTCAGCAGAATGCGGTTGTGGGAAGCGGTCGGCAGCAGGTGTTCGACCGAGCCCGCCCGCCAGGAGTCTGATTGGCCGCGTGCCACTTGGGCGGAGGCGAGCACTGCTGCGGTGAGAAAATCGCGACGAGAGGTCATTGCGGGCATAGCATAGCGCAGGTGCCGCGAGCCCGTAGTTTGCCTCATGGAGTAGCGGTTCGGAAGCAACTCCCGCAGGCCGACGCCTAAGTCACTTTTCGGACACCGGAGACGTAGGACCCGTTCGCCAGGTCATTTTCAGCCCTGGCTTAAGTCGAAAGGTTTTCTTGCGAACGTAAAAGACGCCGACCCCAGGGATGTCTTGACCGTAGTAGGTCTCGATGGTTCTTCGGATGACGGTTGGAAAGTTGCCTGCTCCACTGGTGCCAAAGCGACCGATTGTGGGTGCTGGAGGCCCTCGCTGAACTCCCAGCGCATTGGCAATCTGCTCAAGCGACAGCGACACGATGGCGCGTTTCCCGTCGAAAGTCAGTTCTTGGAACTAGATTCCGACGACGTGATGCGCGTCCGCGCCCCCGTAGTAATCAAATCGCCTCAACCTGCCGCGCAGCAGCGCGCCCTTAGGCAAAACGGAGTCCGTGCCGAACGGTACATCTCGGGTCAACTCAGCCTCCACTGGCGTTCCAACCTGGGCTGTCTTGGAATCGATCAGTGTTGTCAACCGAACCGGAAGATGCAGGCCGGGCGGAACATCTACGTTTTCAATCACTTCAATCTTGGTCACATAAAAGCGCGCCGTGGAGTCGTCGAAAGACAAGGTGGAGGAGCCAACGAAGGAACGACAGTCTGTGAATCGTGTCTCGTTTACGCTCTCCACTCCGGTGCTCAGCAACATGCTCAGTCGCGTACGCTGCGGCACGATAAACGGCGTGGATCCCAAGTGCAGGGTTTGGTAGTCGATTTGCGTGGAAAACTCGTCAACGCCGACGGACAGCGGAATGTCATCGGCTCGAACGGTGAGGCGGAGAAGTTCATCGCCGTCGACCGTGGCCCAGAACGAGCCGTGATAGGGCACGGTAGCGCTTCGTCCCTTGTTCGTCACGCTATATCCGCTGCGAAACAACGCAACCTCGTAGTCGTACCGTTGGGCCTGCTGGCCGTCTAGGCTCTCTTCACCTACGTAGTCGACAGTCCCGACACGGTTCACGAAGATATCCCGCGCATGCGCGGCGAAGGCTCCCGTGGAGACTGTTCCGTGCCCGATCATCTCCCCCAGCGGGCGATCTTCGAAGCGCGAACTCTCTGGAAATGCGTATATCTCCTTGCCATCCACCACGGCGACGTCTAGTGCCACCGAATCAGAAGAGTCCAAGGGAATATCAAAGGTCGTGAGTCCTTCGACCGTACTGTGGCGAAGCTTCTCTATCTTCTTCTCAACCTTGGCGCGAGCCTTCTTACTCAAATGAGCACGGCTGATATCCATCCGGCAGGTGTGATTGGGTAGTTGCTCCAGGCTTTCGAGTGGCTCGGCAAGCCCCTTGCCGCTCTCACCGCTAAGACATTTCTGTTGAACGACTTAGCCCTAGTGTTGCGTTGACCGGTTGAGCCGGCAGGTGTGATTGGGTAGTTGCTCCAGGCTTTCTCGCACCCGGTGCTGGATGCGAACCAAGGTGAGAACCTCAGCGGGAATGTCAGCCGTCGGAAAAGACGGTTGGGCAGATAGAGAAGCAACCAACAGCCAGCCGCACAGTGCCGCGACTATCGTTCCTGCACGACGGGTGCAGGTGGGGCGCTTCGTTCCGGAGCGTTGTCGAAAGTGGTCTCCCACGATGGCTCCCGTCATTTCCGTGTCGGTACCCGCCACCAAGAGTGACCTGCACCTTTCTCGCCGATTGCAGGTACCGAGCATGCTGGCACTATGAGACGTGCGTTCGGCCAAACGCGTTACCAGCCAAGCGCAAACTATGCTCTGTCGCGCCAAGCTTCAAGCATTGGCGTCGGAATTCGAGGCTAAACCACGTACGGCTCGCGATAATTTCGCGTCAGCAGCTTGTTTGCCGCCGGGTCGTTGACAAACTTTGGCCCGGCCTCAAGCGTCAGCCCTCTCCCAACGCGATAGCTAATGTTCGCCATGTGACACATCGCCGCGCTCACGTGAGCGTTGGCAATGTCATTGTTCAAGTCCCCATAGTTCCTTGATCGGCAGGCTTCCAGGAAGTTCTGCACGTGCCAACGAGTCGTATTGTAGTCGGGTCCCTTTTCGGGACGCTCCTCCATCACCAGTTCGTTGCTGTCGCCCTTGAAGACCTGGATGCCCTGATCGCTCATCGCCGCCCAGCCTTCCGAGCCGTGGAATAAGTTCCCGATCATGATGTTGAGAGGCGTGCTCCCCTGGGGAGCCGTCGCCTCGGGTGTTGGAGCCCCACGTTTTGGCGGCACCGCGCCTTCCGCACCGGTCATCAATCCTCTGACTTCAAACACCAGTTCCTTGCCGCCGAAATCGAAGTTGGAGGTTAGCGTATTCGGGGTCTCCTGGTCGTCGTCATAGACGAACTTACCGCCATGGGAATTCACCGTCTCGGGCCACTGGGGATCTCCCATGGCCCAACGTGCGATACCCAGTTGATGCACGCCTTGGTTGCCAATATCGCCATTTCCGGTGTCCCAGAACCAGTGCCAGTTGTAGGCGAATCGCAGTTCGTTGAAAGGCCGGAGCGGCGCGGGGCCTAGGAACATGTCCCAGTCCAGGCCCGGAGGTGTCGCTGTGTCCGGCTTCGTACCGATCGATCGCCGCCGCTTATAACAGAGCCCTTTGGCCTGATAAATCTTTCCAATCAACCCACCCTGCAGCGCCTCCATTGCTCTCATCTTGAACGGTTCGCTGCGGTGTTGGGACCCGATCTGCAACATGCGATCGGTGTCGCGCGCCACCTGGAGCAACTTCTGGCCCTCGTAGACGTTGTGGCTGGCTGGCTTTTCGCCGTAGACATCCTTACCGGCCTGCATTGCCCAGATCGCCGTGAGCGCGTGCCAGTGGTTAGGCGTGGCGGTGGACACGGCATCAACGTTGGGATCAGCGAAGGCATCGCGCATGTCCTCGAACTCTTTCGCCTTTTCGCCGGTGTTGGTCGTCAATATCGCCTGCGCGCGCTCGCGGGCCGCTTGATTCACGTCGCACAAGCCCACAACACGTGCCTCGGGCAACTTCGAGTAGACGTTCAGATGGCTCCTGCCGCGGCCGCCGAGTCCGACGATGACGACGTTCACTCGATCGTTCGCACCCCACACTCGCATGGCTGAGGCAGCTGTCGCCGCTCCGATGAAAAACCGCCGAGTTGACTTATTAGACATGTTGATGGCTCTCTCCTGTTTGCGAGGCAATCATATCAGAAACCACTCCGCTTTGTGGCTTCGCGGCGCACGTGAGGGGGTACCACTCCACGACGGACCAATGGTTGGGGCCCAGCCGGACCAAACTTCTCCGTCGATTCGCATGACTGGCGAGCCGCCGCCTGGCTCGTCGTTTAGTAGCCCGCCGCAAAGCCGTCTTTGCGCGACTCGGTGGCACCGAAGAACACCCCGGTCTCCGGGTTGTAACGGATGCCCTGATAGCCGCCGTAGCCGCCAGCCCCCACCTTGACCTTGTGGCCCAAAAGGAGGACTTTGGCAAGCGTCTCGTCGGAAAAACCGTATTCGAGATGTACGGTGCCACCGTCGGTCATCACCTGCCCGGTCGGCTGCGAAGAGCCCGAATGACGCACGCGCGGGGCGTCGCCAGCCTCCTGTATGTTCATCCCGAAGTCGATCATATTCACCAAGATCTGCACGTGGCCCTGGGGCTGCATCGCACCGCCCATCACGCCGAAACTGAAGAAGGGTTCGTCGTCCTTGGTGACCATGGCCGGAATGATGGTGTGGAAGGGACGCTTCCCCGGCTCATAGGTGTTGAAGTGTCCCTCTTCGAGGTTGAAGAGGGAACCGCGATTCTGTAGCCCGAAGCCGAGACCCCACGGCGTCATTCCAGAACCGAAGCCCGAGAAGTTACTCTGAATCAGCGACACCATGTTGCCGTCACCGTCAGCGACCGTCATGTAGATCGTGTCGCCAGCCTCAAGCTTCGGGTCACCCGCGTCGAACTTGCGCGCCGCTTCGTTCAGATCGATGAGTGCGCTGCGCTCGGCGCCGTATTCCTTCGAGATCAGCCAATCGATCGGCAGTTGGTTGAAGTCCGGATCGGCATAGAACTTGGCGCGATCCTCATAAGCGAGCTTCTTCGCCTCAACCAGAACATGGATGTACTCGGGGCTGCCGAAGCCCATCGAGGCGATGTCGAATCTCTCGAGGATATTGAGCATTTGCAGGGCGGCGATTCCCTGGCCGTTGGGCGGCAGCTCCCAGACGGTGTAGCCGCGATAGTCGGTGGAGACCGGTGAAATCCAATTTCCCTTGTGCGTCGCGAGGTCGTTGTAGGCAAGAAAGCCGCCCATCTCCTCCATGTACCGTGCGATGGTGCGGGCGATGTCGCCCTTGTAGTAGGCGTCGCGCCCCTCACGGGCGATCGTCTCCAGCGTGTCGGCCAAGGCCGGATTCTTGAAGATATCGCCAGCGGCGGGGGTCTTGCCGCCTGGCATGTAGACCTCCTTGAAGCCGGGGTAGTCCCGTCGCTGCTCGGCACCGCCGCGCCAACCATTGGCGATCACCTCGGTTACCGGGAAGCCCTCCCGCGCATAGTCGATAGCGGGCTGCAAGACATCCTTCATCGGCAGGCGCCCGAACTTCTCGTGGATCTGGAACCAGCCATCGACCGCTCCAGGTACCGACACGCTCAGAGGGCCGATGTTGGGGATCGTTTCGAGACCCTGTTCGCGAAACTCGGCCAGGGTGAGCGATTCAGGGGACCGCCCGCTGCCGTTGAACCCGTGTAGCTGTTTGTTCTCGTTGTCCCAGATGATGACGAAGAGATCTCCTCCCACGCCGTTCGAAATTGGCTCGACGAGCCCGAGGACGGCGTTGGCGGCAATCGCGGCGTCCACCGCGTGCCCTCCTTTCATCAAGACCTGCAGCGCTGCCGTTGTGGCCAGGGGTTGGCTCGTTGCGGCCATACCGTTGCTGGCCATCGCCACCGAGCGGGTAGCGAAATCCTCTCCGAGTCCACGGTTTTGGGCATGGCTGTTAGCCGGAGACAACATCGCCATGACCAGCGCCATGGACAGCGCCGACAGGAGGGAACCATTCACATTGGAGAAACTCATTGCGACCTCATTGAAGGGGGTGTAGAAGAACGGATCTAACACTCAACACTCACGGGCGCCATTGTATGCGATTTGTCGCTCAAATGCACGGCCAAGGCAAACACAACGGATGCTCGATCACGCTCGCATCCACGGAGAACGGGAACGCGGGTGGTTGGCTTTACGATTCAGCTCCCTCGACGAAGACTTGATTGACGCTTGGCACGGATTCTAAAAGTCACCTCTATTGGTCTCTCTCCACGTCGCATCCGATCAGTCCGAACTTATCTGAAATAGCGCCAGATGGGGTGATCCGCACGGAGATTCTCGGCTGGCTACTGCTCCCCTCAATCCCGAAATTCTTCGTACCCGTGCTCTCGAATTTGGTTTCGATAGCGAGCGAGAGTCGAGGCCTTGTACGAGCCGTTATCCTCCGCGAAGTCTTCCACCAATGGCCGTGCCGCGAGACCGAGATACTGGCCATACATCAGCAGGTATACGACCCGAGCAACTGGGCCGCTTCGTAAGCGCAGGAAACGGACCTACCGATAGCGGTCAGGCCACACCTCCAAGTCGCGATTCGCTACAACGATTACCTCGAGACCGCTCACCGGCGCTTTATTCAACGCCGAAAAACTAGTTTTGAGCCCCTCGAAACCGTTCCAGCAAGCGATCACGACCGAGAGCTGAGGTTGAGACACGTTGCTCTCGTCAACTCAGCAAGATCAGCGAATCTCGCTGATTCGAATGTTGCGGAACTCGACCAGCGAGCCGTGCCCTAGAAACCCGATACGCCCCTTCTCACGACGTATACCAGGATGCTTTGCCAGTGTCGCCGGATCGGTTACCGTACTCAGGTCCGCGTCAGTAATCACTTGACCGTTGAGTGTGACGACGATCTTTTCACCGTCAGCGCGAATCTCTTGCTCATTCCACTCACCCGCCGGACGCAGCGCATCAGCATGCGCGGCGTGGACGTTATAGACGGAGCCATGCCGTTGCCAGGGTTGTATCTTCGCGTAGCGGGCGTGATCGTGGTCGAGGATCTGAATCTCCATACCGACGTAGGCGATATCGCCTTCCAACGGTGCCCGGACTCCCACGCCGCTGTTGCCACCCGGCTCAGTCCGAAACTCTAACCGCAGAACAAAGTCACCGTATTCGCCCATCGTGAGCAAGTTGCCGCCACCGTCTCGCGGGCAAACAATGCTGCCGTCTTCAACGACATAGCCGCGCCCGGAGTTCGCGGTGTGAACCAGCACCCAGCCATCCAGGTTTTCGCCGTTGAACAGCGACTGAAATCCAGCCTCTTGCGCAAAAGTGGGAATACAGCAGAGCAGTAGTAGAACAGTTGACCTCATCGTGTTACCTCAATCTGATACGTGCACCAACTCGCAACGACTCCCGCGCCGCATCAAGAATCTCGACGACCATCATATTGGTGTCGAGCCCCGAAAGGCTTCCCGCCGGATCAACGTCTCCATGGATGACAGCCGCCAGGTAAGAGAAAGGGTTGGCATACGGGGCTTCCCGCCATTCTAAATCCCGGCTTGTAGGAGTGTCATCACCGGGCAGGTGTACGCTCACTTTCGTGGGACTGTCTTGCGTCACATATCCCTTCGCGCCGTAGACGGCCATGTCCTTGCGGCTGAACGGCCAATTCCACGAGGCCTGAATAATCAACTGGGCCTCTGGATACTCCACCACGATGGTAGCTTCATCATCGACGTTCGGATAGATGTGCGGCTTGATCCGCTGCGTCGTAGCGGTCACCGCGATCGGTCGGGCGCCATTCATCAACCACGTGCCTAGATTCGCCCCGTAACAACCGAAGTCAATTAGCGCCCCGCCGCCGTTCTTATCCGGGTCCGTCAGCCACGCGAAAAACTCCGGGCCCACACCAATCTCTTGCGGACCCCGGTGGCCGTCATGAACGACCAGCTTGCGGATGTCTCCGATCTGGCCCGAGTCTACAATGCGTTTTGCCTCGTGGACCGCATTCCACCACGTTGGCTGATAGTTGGTCAGCAAATGTATGCCACCCGAGTCCGCGGCAGCCTTCATCGCCCGAGCGTCTTCCATGCTGAAAGCCAGCGGCTTCTCAACCATCACATGCACGCCATGCGGTGCAGCCTCCTCGACGACCGCACGGTGCTCGGAAATGGCGTTGTACGCCGCCACCGCATCCGGGTGCGTCGCGTCGATCAACTCCGCGACCGATCCGTAGACCATGTCCATCGAGAATCCGTACTTCATGCGGTACTTCTCGATCACGACCGGGTCGGACTCGGCGATACCGACGACCTCGATCTCGTCGCCGTCGTAGCGGAGGATTTCATTGACGTGGCCGTGTGTTAGTCCGGCTACACCGACCCGCACCGGATCAACCGCCGACGCCAACGGAATCATCAGCAGCGCAATAGCGAGAAGGGTGCCACGGACGTGGAGGGCTCGGTGAGACATCGCCGCCATTATCGCAACACTCCCCCGCCCCCGTACTGAACAGCAACAACCAAACAGGAGTGGACGTAAATCGACCGCTCCCGCTTTTTCTTCGCCGCAAGTATTGCCGATCGATCGCCCGTCAGTCACACTAGCCGTCAATGTTCATCGGACACTTCGGCCTTGGTCTCGGTCTCAAGCGAGTCGCACCCGCTGTCTCCCTCGGCACGCTCTTCTTGGCCGTCCAGTTCGTCGACATTCTTTGGCCGACCCTACTGCTGCTCGGCGTGGAGCATGTCGAGATCTCACCCGGCATCACCAACGTCGTACCACTCCACTTCGTCGACTACCCCATCTCGCACAGCCTCCTCACCATGGCGGGATGGGGCGTTCTCTTCAGCGCCGTCTATTGGGTTATCAGTAAGTCACGCACCGGCGCGATCGTATGCGGGCTAGCGGTCGTCAGTCACTGGTTCTTAGACCTACTGATGCACCAGCCCGACCTGCCGCTCTTCCCCGGCGACAGCCCCTTGTTCGGCCTCGGCCTGTGGAATTCCCTTCTCGCAACCCTCGCGCTCGAAACCACGATGTTCGCCGCCGGAGTTTGGATCTATACCCGCACAACCCGAAGCCTCGACCGCACCGGTTCCATCGGATTCTGGTCGCTGATCGCCTTCCTCGCCGTCGTGTACCTCAGCAGCATCTTCGGGCCGCCACCACCAAGCGTCGACGCCGTAGCCTGGATGGGTCAGGCGCAGTGGCTGCTCATCGTCTGGGCCTACTGGGTCGACAAGCATCGCACCGTGAACTAGCCAGCGCTCATTGCAGCAAGCTGACGAACCGTCTTCCAGTTCCGTGCCGTAGAAGTGCTGTCTAGCTTTGAATCAAAGTAGGCATTCGTCAGCTTGGTCCGGCCCATGCCATTCGGCAACCGCAGATATACTTCCTGCCCTTTCACAGCGAATTCATCGGGCGGAGACCTGTCTGGGTCGAGTGATTCCACAGCAGCCGCGCCCGGCGTTTCCACCAGGAAGTAAACATGCAGCTGATTCTCGGGTGGTTCCGTCCTGAGAAATGGGTTCGACTCGACTACGCCAGCCATCTGCGTGGCGCTTCTTACAATCACTGGAACGGTGTAGCGGAACCGATCCAAGATCGCCGCGCTGATCGCCTCTGGTAATCCTTTCAGCACCACGTCTGGGGCCTCAAAGACCACATTGCCGCTCTGAATGTATGTTTCTACCCTGGAGCAGCCGGCGTCCACGAACAGCTCCGTCAGATCCTTCATCGGCAATTTATTCTTGCCGCCAACGTTGATCCCACGCAGCAACGCAACGTGTTTCATCGGGCAGAGCAAGGCTTGGTGGGACCGAAGATCGCCCCGTAGATCATCGACGGAATACAAATGTCAGTCGTGGCTACCAACAAAGCCACGCAACTCAGCGCACCACCAAGGCCATAGCCAAGGGCCGTATTTCCTGACTCAAACGCCCAAATCGTCGCCAACATCCAAACCGTTCCCACTCCGCAGGCGAAGCGAGTCGGCATCGCACGCTTGGGAATCGACGGCGTGCCCGTCACATGGCGCACCGTATGGTTGTAGATGAAGTCGACTGGATGCACCGGCGACACCGTTGCCAACACGGCGATCGGCACCAGGAACCAGAGAAACAACGGCAACGCGAGCGCAGTTCCCACCGCTGCTAACGTCGCACAGACCCCGAAGGCAAGTCCCATCCAGCGCCCAACCGATGCCAACGTCGCGTCGTCGACGTCAACCAACCCTTGTGTGTCGAGCCTTTTTCTTCTGGTCGCGGATAATGTCGCCATGGCGACCGGCAGTATACCGCGACTTAGTCGATACGTACGCGCACGATATTGCAAGCTTCGCCGTTCACCGAGAGCTTGATCTCTACGTCACCCTTGCCAGCCAAACTGCGGGCCAATTTGATGTTGACCTGATCAAGTCCCGCAAAAGTCGCGTGCTCCCCACTGTACACAACCTCGACTCGCACGCCACCCACCGTCGCCTTCACATCTTCGCCGTTGCGTATTCCGGTGCCGAATAAAATCAGATAGACCTCATCGCCTTCCGGCCCCATGTCGATAGGGCTCGACACAAACTCGTCCTGACCCGTGTCAAACACTGCCGTGGGCTCCGCCGTTTGCTCTCCACTAGCAGCGACATGTACGGCCAGTGCCGCTGCTGGCCCCGTGCCATTCCGGTTCGCCGCAAACAGCCCGGGTGCCACATCCGCGACCTGGATAGTCCCGGCCGCCACCGCCACGCCGCCTCGCAGCACCGTCAACGACGCCTCGCCCGACGCAGTCCCCGCCGGTACTTCGTAGTTCATTTGCGTCGGCGACGCATAGATCAGTCGCGCCAAACGCTCAGCTCCCGTGCGGTCTTTGATGAGCAAACTCGCTCCACCCAGCACCGTCGGCAACGGCAGCGAGGCAGATTCCTCAAACGCCGCCAGGTCACTACCGAACCCGCTCACCAACGATTCCGGCGCAACATTTCCTTGCGCTAGAGTGGCCGACGATACGCTCGCAATCGCACCCGGGTCAACAACAGCCCCACCGGTGCTGAATAGCTGTATGCGAAACGCTGGCGTCATCGCCCTCCCTAGGGAAGCTGCGGGATCGGCAACGTACCAGCGACCGAACAACGTGAGGCCCGCTTCATCCGGCAACGGAACTACCGCGGACGCATACCCCTCCGCCGCAACCTCCCTTTCAAAGAAATCACGCGCCGCGGATGTGGCTTGTGCGATCACGGCGCTCAGTGGAGGTATCTGGTCATCGATTACCAAGAACGCCGTCCGACCCGGTCGAGCATCGTAAAGACCAACGGTAAAGCTCGGGTTCCCGGCAAAGGGCGGCTCAAGCGCAATGACTTGGGGTACTACGCCACCAAAGCCAGGGGTTCCGTCGCCGACGATCTCGGGCACGCGTGCCGAATCCGCGTACAGCATCGGTCGATCAAAAAGCGGCCCGGCCTCCGCAGGAACGCGTGGGTCAGTGAGTTCGTTGGTCATGAAAGCGATCAAATCGGCCTTGTCGCCATCGTTGAAACCCAGCGGCTGGATGAGAACCTCCACGTTCGGGGCATCGAAGTCTCCGCCCCGGTTATAGAACTCCACCACGTCTTGCAACGTCCCCAGACTGCCGTCGTGCATGAAAGGCCCGCGAAACGCCACGTTCAATAGTGTCGGCGTCTTGAATGCCACCAGGTCGCGTGGGTCTCCCGTGATCGCGAATCGTCCCTCGTCGCCACCCTCTGGATGCAGCGCGATATTCTTAAATCGATTGTCGGTAAATAGAGTCGTTTGGTGGCAAAGCCGACAGTTCCCGTCGACAAAAAGGCGGCTTCCGCGATCTTCAGCCTGCCCCATCGTTCGGATCTCGGAGATCGCTTGATCGTGGAGCGTCCTATCCGAGTACAGCGTCCGCTCATAGGCACCGATCGCCATCGCTATGCGAGGCGGCGTGATCTCCGCGTCGCCGTATGCCTCGGCAAACAACTCCGGGTAGCCTCGGTCGCCAATCCATGTCGCCAATGGCATCGGTACCGCTGGAGACAGCCCTAACGGCTTCGACGCCGCCAGACGAGCGACAATATCGTTCCATTTGCGCCCTACAGCACCCATCTCCGTCGAATCCGCCAACGGACCTAGAGCCTGATTCTCCAGCGCCGCGCCACTCGCCAACACAACCTCTCCGGTGACGGGGTCGGTCAAGTCGCCGGTCGCTCGGCCATCCCAAAACGCAAGCTCTGTGTAAGCCGAGTCGACCGCCGACTGCGCTTTGCGACGGGTGACCTGTTGGCGCAACCCGAACGTCTCGGACCACGCGTACGATCCATCCACCAGATTCAGAGGTACACCGGGCGAGCCAATCACATCGTCATCATTGCCAAATACGCCATCCGCACCAGGGTGCGCGGCGAGTTCTGGGTTCGTCGCCGAGCGCGGGTCCGAACTGCCAAAGCGTGGCTGGTGGCAAGTCCCGCAAGCCACCGTGCGAGTCGACGAGAGTTGCTCTTCCCAGAACAATGCCTTGCCCAGGTAGACCTTCGCACCGGTAGTCGGATTCCCTGCTGGAACCGGAGGCGGCTCCAGTGGCACGAGAAAGCCGTCAAACACCTCTTTTCCAACCGCACGTAGCCCCTGGTCGGGTGCGCTCAATTCGCTCGAAGCGTTCGCGCCGTGGGCGCGCACCCAATAGGTATAGGTTTGGCCCGCCGTCGCCGTTGGGTCGTAGAAAATTACCGACGCTGTCGTCCCCACCGACACCGCTTGCGCCGAATCCACCGACTCACTACGTAGCACCTCATACAAGACCGCGTCTCGAACGTGGTCCCACGACAAACCCACCTTGCGCGTATAGACGCCGTCCGAAGCCTCAACCCCAGTCGGGGCAGCCTGCTGGGCAGCCAACAACGACGAAAATGCTAGCGCGAATAATAACGAACGAATTAGACTCATCACCAACTACCGAAGCTCCATGATCTCAGATCGAGCCCGCATTGCTCACGACAACGATGCAGTGTTCCCACCTAGCATCACCGTCGTGGTCAGTAAGAGGCCTGTTTCGTATAAAATGAACGTCGACTCGCCAGACGCGCTACTTAACCGACACCAGATGGACCTTCGGCGCCCGACAACGGGCAACACTGAGGGATAGACGGTCGAAATCGGTGAGTCCCAGCCAACCGAGACCAGATGTTGAGGCTCATCCTCAAAGAAGACACCGTGCGTGTCTCGGTAGGCGGTGCCGTAGGGTTCGCGGGAGCCTACGCAATGACGCGCTTTCTCCTCTACCGTTTCTTCGCTGGCCGAAATCTTCGTCGCCGGCGTCCCGCTTGCGTGGGCTACCGTGGCGCTCTTCGCCTGCTATCTACCAACTCGGCGCACGGTTAGCGTCGATCCCGCCTCCACGCTCAAGGCCGAGTAATAGCGTATTACTCGTTCACACGGTTCTCGTACCACACGACGTTCAAACTCACGTCACCCGCGACAAGCGCGTCCAGGTCTCCATCGCCGTCGAGGTCGACGAGTCGAATGTCGTAGCCGCCTTGATCGCTAAAGATGTGGTGCGTCTCGAAATTGCCCTTGCCGTCGTTCTCAAACCAAGCGACGACGAAGCTCACCTTGGCAGCGGTTACGGCGTCGAGGTCGCCATCTCCATCGATGTCGCCCACGGTCAGGTTATGCGGAGCCGCCAACTCTGAATCGACCTCGTGCTGGACGAAGTCCGGGCCCTCAAACCAGAGCACGCCTGTGCCATGCCCTCTCGTGGCGAAGAGGTCGGTCACGCCGTCTCCATTGAAGTCACCACCGAGAATGTTCGTAGCGCCGTACTCATCTTCGGCGAGCACATGTTTCGTCCACGGCACCGACCCGTCCGCTGGCTGCTCCCACCAGGCAAACCAGTTACCTTGTGGCTCGTTCTTGGCGGCTGCGGATATATCCATTCTCCCGTCACCGTTGAAATCACCGACACCCGTGTAGTGGGAGCGCCCAGGGGCATCGCCATCCGCGAAAACGTTGCGAATCCACCCGGTGGTATTGCGACGTGGATGCGGGGGGATCTTCCACCATACGAGCGACACCGGGAAACGTCCCGCCAGGGAACTATTGCCGACCAGGTCAGCCTTGCCATCACCGTCGATATCTCCTTGAATCAACCCGTGGATACCCGTCACGGCCCCGTCGATGATCCTGCGGGTCCAGACGTCTTTGAGCGGATCTGCTGGGTTCTCAAGCCAGAACACCGGCCCGACATCGAACACGGCCCCAATATAGTCGAGATCTCCATCGTCATCGACATCGATTAGCTCGGAGTGCATCACATTCCGCGTCTCATCTATTACGATCTCGTGCGTGAAGTCCGGCCCTACATACAGCCGAGTGTGGCCGTTGAAGTTGGTGATGATATCTGCCTTCCCGTCTCCGGTGACATCGCCGCCGATAGCCGTCCGCGAGGCGAAGCCCTGTTCGATGACATGGCGGGGCCACAGCGGATTCTCCTTCATGTCATGCGTCGCAGCTAGGTCAGCGGCTGACAGCGTGGCGACCAGAAGTGAAGCGAGCAGAATGAGACGAGTCATGACTTTTGATTCCGAGAAGCGATAACACCTACGACCGCCAGAGAATATCACAGCGACAAGTTTAGAACCACATCCTTTGTGAAGCTACCTAAGTCCTACCCTCGCGACGTCACTGAGGGTTGCAAGAACCTGCTTAATGTTTCGATTTCCTATACTTGCTCTTGACCGACACGCGGCTCCCATCAGCCGCGATTGAGACATGAGAATGAAAGAAACTACTTCAACAATCGGTATCGTGGGCCTCGGGTCCATGGGCGGAGGCATGGCTCGGTCACTGGTCCGCGCTGGGCTCATCACTCACGGATTCGATGTCGACGAAAGCCGCGTCGCCGCACTCTGCGCCGAGGGCGGGCACGGCGGTTCCTTTGAAGAGGTCGGGCGATCGCTCGACATCGCTGTCATCGTCGTCGTAAACGCCGCTCAAACAGAAACCGTGCTCTTCGGCGAGAGCGGCTTGGCACGTCTCTTGCGAAAAGGTGCTGTCGTCGTCTCTTGTGCGACCGTGTCGCCGGACTTTGCACGACAAACGGAAGCGCGCTGCGCCGAGTTGGGAATCCTCTATCTCGACGCGCCTATTTCGGGCGGATCGGTCAAGGCGGCGCAGGGCGCCCTGTCGGTGATGGCCTCGGGTTCGGCAGTCGCTTTCGATGCGGCACAGCCTGCGCTCGACGCCATGTCCGAGACCGTCTTCCGGCTCGGAGACGAGGCCGGAGCGGGTTCCGCACTCAAGGTGATCAACCAGATGCTAGCCGGAGTGCATATCGCCGCCGCCGCCGAAGCGATCACCTTCGGGATAAGCCAGGGCGTTAATCCGTCAACGACGGTCGAAGTCATTTCGAAATGTGCCGGGTCGAGCTGGATGTTCGAAAATCGCGGCCCCCATATCGCCAAAGGCGACTACACTCCCCACTCCGCGGTCGATATCTTCGTGAAGGACTTGGGCATCGTCTCGGACGTCGCTCGAGCGGCTAAGTTCTCCGCCCCGCTGGCCGCCGCGGCGCTACAACAGTTCGTAGCCGCCTCGGCGTCTGGACACGGTCGCGAAGACGATTCGGCAGTCGCCAAAATCTACGCCCGCAACGCCGGAATTAAGCTGCCAAACACGGAAGACTAGCACTCGCTCGTAGGGCTCTTGCTTGAGCACTGAAGGAGGCTTACATGTCCGCTGCTGGTCCGCTGGTGTCCAATGCGGTGCCTCGTTTGACCGCGAATGACGCCCGACAGTCCTCTTCGCCCAGACGTCCACTAGCACCCGCTTCGACGAACGCGGTTCTGATTTCAGTGTTGTGCATAGAGGTGCAAGCTTTCTTGGCGGAGCCTGTGGGCCATGTTGCCCGAGGGCGGGTCGGCAGCAACAGCTGGAACTGGATGCTCGACTCTGTGGAGCGCTCCTTATCCGTGTCTGAGCTAAGGAACCAGATCGAATCGATCAACCGCGATTCTAGCGCTATGATTCTGGCGAGGCTCGGCCAGATGAAACCAGACTAAGATCTCATCGAAGATCAGCAGCTCAGAAACGTACGCAACGTCGAATCGCACCGTTGCCCGATTGTTCACTGGAGGTGACAGCGCTCTATGTCCGAGGCTTATCCGGTGAGTTTCTGGTCTAGAGTGATCAATTAGAATCATCTCGACGTACACTGTCTCTGGTCGCAACTCTCGACTGTCGAGGAAAACATCGATTGCACGACAGCACCCTAGATCGATCGCCGTTCCAAGCCGCTGTCGGGCTTGCATCACAAGAGCGTTGGCGTCGAACAACGTGTACGCTAGCGATGTTGGACTGCCATGCTTTCTGGACGCACTCTGGCCGGGGCGCCTAAGAGGCCACGGGAAAAACCAGTATTCGCCAGTAAACGGGATACTGAGCAGCGAGCTACGGGTCTGACTAGCAGCGGCGCGGCTTAGCATTGGCGGCGCGACTAGTTGAGATGTCAGTCGCTCGTCCGCGAGCAAGACCATGCTCGTATGGAGTCCCACTCCGTCTCGTTCCAGAATGTCTCCTTCTGTGTGATAGCCCATCAGCGCCCAACCAGCGCCATCGCCCTGCCACCAAGTACCCAGGATCACTGCGGCGAGGGCTGCGGTTAGCGTGGCCGATATACGAGGCCGCGTCCGCTGAGTCTGAGAGAATACAAACCACGCGATGATGGCGCAGGCCACCCCAATCAGCAGCGCGGCGAGGGCGATGCCCCCGGCCAGCCCAGCCACGACGCCAACGTACCCAGCACAACTCGCCGCCTTTGTCCCCGCCGATCGCCATACGGCTTCTCGGGGTCGAACGGGAAGCAGAAAAAGACCGTGATCGGTATCAGCATCGTCATTCTGGGGGTCGTCTGAGACGGCTGGCAAAGCGCGGAATGCACGTGCAGCCAGTACGGCAAATATTCCGGTGGCGGGCAAAATCCACCACGACGAAGCTACGGAGAACAACGCAACTGGCGCGAGCCACACGCTCGCCGCAACAAAGTTCTTGGCAGCCGCGCTAACCGTCGGGACTCCTGCTCGACTCATGAGCCGAGGCACGATGACAATCGCAGCTAGCCAGACGAGTCCTAGATGTACCGCCGCACCGATTGCTGTCTCGACCGGGCTGCTTTCTTGGCCTGAGACGACAGCACCGATCAACGCAATGACCCCAACAGCAGCTAGGCATTCAGCTCCCGCCTTGGCCGCGCTCACGGTCAGCGAGTTGTGGGATTCGTGTGTGTCGAGCAACCCCATTTGAGTCACTGTGTTTTCTTCAAGCCCCGCTGGCTACTCTTGGCGCAACGCGACCAGCGGGTCCACTCGGGCGGCTCGGATCGCGGCAACACCGCCAGCTGTCGCGCTGAATAACAGAACTACCGTCACCGCGACGAGATAGGTTCCGGGATCGGTGGCCGAGAACCCGTAGAGCTGGCTTTCGAGGACTCTCGACCCCACGATCGCCGCAACTAGACCAATCGTTGTTCCTGCGACTGCGAGCGCGACCACACCCTTTACAAAGGACGCAACGAGCTGATCGGCGGTCGCACCGAGAGCCATCCGCAGACCGATTTCGCTCGTTCGCCGACCCACATCGAACGAGACACCTCCGTAGATTCCGCCCGCGGTCAAGAGGAAGGCGATCAAGGCAAAGCCACCCATCAGCCGCGTTGCCAGGCGCGGACGCCAAACTCCAGCCGAATACAACGATTCAAGGGTTCGGACTGTCGGCATCGGCTGTTCAGGCGCTGCCGCGAGGACCACCTCAATCAGCAATGGCGAGAGCGACTCCGGCCGAACATTCGTTCGAACAAATATCGAGCCGAATGGAGTGCCGTTGGCCTGGCGTATCGACTGATAGGCGATCGGGGTGGATTCAAGCAGCGCCGGATCGATACGACTCCGGTCGCCCAACTCCGCGTCAAAGACCTTAACGTTGCCAACTACACCCACAATCTCCGCACCCTGCCGGAAACGCAGACGCTTCCCGACAACGTTCTCCCCAGGCCAGAATCGATCAGCTAGGGCTTGGTTGACTATCAAGGTTAGGGGTCCGTTGCCGCTATCCTGATCATCCAACATCCGTCCAGCGACGAGCGGGATGCCGAGAGTCCCAAAATAGTTGTCGCTCACGACTTCAAAGCCGACTGGTTGGACCTCGCCATAAACCGGCTCTTGGCCATACTCGATCGGATGAAAGCCCTTAGCGGGGCCACCAGTAGGTAATCCAAGCGAGAAACCGACGGAAGCGACGCCAGGAAGATTCTCGATTCGAGCGATCAGACGCATGAAGTGCGCTTGCGCCTCACCAGGTCCGAATCTGTGCCGACCGAGTGGCACACGAACGGCAACGATTCCCTCGCGTTCGTAGCCGGGTTCGGTGCTTGCCAGTTCACTAAATCCGCGCACGAGCAGCCCCGCTCCGATCAGTAGCGTCGTCGTAACCGCGATCTGGCCGAGACTGAGAAATCGGAGAGAGCCGCCGCCCTCGATGCGGGGTGCCGCACGCACCGATCTCATCATTTCCTCCGACCGTGTTGCCGCCGCGACGACGAGCTGCGGAATGCACACGAGAGCAGCGATGCAGAATCCAGCGGTCGCAATGAACGCTAGTGTCGTCTCGTTGAGGACGGCGTCCTCGAACCCCGGTACTGCGGCGGTAGGGAGTGGCGACCCCGGCAAGAGAGCGGGGACCGACGCCTGCAGAACGTAGAACGAACCCCAGGCAAACAGGGCGGCGCCGACAGTGGCCGGACCACATAGAGTCAAAGCCTCAACGAAAAACTGGCGCTGAAGTCGCCCGCGTGCGGCACCCAGCGCTGAGCGCATCGCAATCTCACGACGGCGCACCAGGAGCTGCGCTACGAGAATCGATGCAGCGTTGGCGCAGGAGATCAAGAGCACGAGCCCGACCGCCGCTGATAGCGTCCAAAGCGTGGGCGCAATGTCACCGGCAAAAACATTGCGAAGCGGCGTCGCGATCAACCGCAGTTCTCGAAACGTCCCCATACCGAACTCTTCATTCATGCGGTCGTTGAACTCCAAGAGCACCGGTTCTGACTGCGACGGGGAGCTACCCGGCCTGAACTCCGCTAGGGTGGTAACCGGCAAACCACGTCGACCAGCCTTCTGATCCTCGGTGAATCGAAGCGGGAGCCACACATCGGCCCGCAGCGGATGGGGGATCTGAAAGCCCTGTGGCATCACGCCGATCACATCGTGGGGTTTGCCATCGACCTGGAGCGACTCGCCAACCGGCATCGCGGAGCCGAAATGCCTTTGCGACAGTTCGTTGCTGATGACGACGACGTCCCGCGCCCCCACCTCAAATTCCTCCTCGGCGAATACGCGCCCCAACTCGGCGTCGGCATCGATAAATTCAAAAAGACCGCTGGTCACATACTCGACCAACGTCGCCTCGGCTTGGCTCGGACCGGTTATGATCGCCTGCGTCCGCGTCCACCCATCTACTTGGCGGAAGACCTGCCGAAGTTCGCGCAGTTGAAAGAAGTCGACAGGACCGAAGGCGCCAGGGAAGTTCATCTCTTGGCCACCCGCCTCGCCGCGGTGGTGGAGCACCACAACTTGGTCGGCGTCATCGAAGGGGAGTGGCGGAAAGAGCACTGCTCGAACCGTTGTGAAGGCTACAGCGCTTGCTCCAACACCCACCGAGAGCAGCAGTATCGCCAGGCCGTTGCTCCAAGGCTTCGTCCTCATGCGTCGGAATGCGATCTGGAAGTCCTGAAGAGTCTGGTCAATCAGCGCTCGATGCCACACGGCGCGCGTGTCTTCCTTTGCAAGCGCTACATTTCCCAGTTCACGTCGCGCGGCTCTCCGGGCTTGGTCGGGAGACTCACCACCGTCAATGCGCTCTTGGGTCGCCAGATTGAGATGAGCTTCTAGTTCTTCATCAATATCTTGATCATGCTGGCGCCCAGTCAGGGGTTTCCACCACATATCTACGCCTCGGTCCCCTGCGGTTTAATCAAGGTGCCAACAGCCTCGACCATTTCGATCCAACGAGATCGCTCTATAACAAGCTGCCGCTTACCATGAGCGGTGAGTTCGTAGAACTTGGCGCGTTGGTTGTTCTCGGTAGTGCCCCAGTCTGAAGAAACCCAACCCTTCTTCTCCAGGCGGTGAAGGGCCGGGTAGAGCGAGCCTGTTTCCACCTGAAGCAACTCGTTGCTCCCGGCCCGAATGGCCTTGCTGATCCCGTACCCGTGTTGCGGGCCGCGACGGACGGTCTGAAGGATGAGCAAGTCGAGCGTGCCTTGCAGCAGGTCGAGGTGGGGGCCGTCTTTCGTTAGTGTCATTTAGATGTAGACACTCTACACCCATGACATTGGCTTGTCCAGTCCGAATTGGCGAGACGTCAGGTTCGCTGGCTGGCACCCACTCGAGGGGCAGCTGCGACACACGCGCTAGACCGTTGCCTTCAGCAGTAGGAGAGTTTCAGCGGAGGGCTTGCGGAAAGATGGTTTGACTAGAATTCAACTTCAGCCGTCGCTACGTAGACGAGGCCGGGGGAGCGACGCGCCCCGAATGAAGTGACCTCTGGAGACTACGTGGGCTGACGGTAACTGACGAGCTCAGCGCCGCCCCGGCCCGCACCTCCGCGTCTGCCTGCCCTGGCTGCCCAGCCTCCGGAATGGCCAGGGCTCGCTACTTCCGGCAATCGAGGACTTATCGGAATTACCCCTACTAGCTTTCAACAGCCGAGACGCGAGGCGCTAGCGGAAATTCTCGACTAGCATAATGTTGGCGACATAGTGTTCTTGGCCGAACAGGATTGAGTGGCCGTCAGGGGCGACGCTAATGCCAGTGGAAATCTCCGCGTCTACCTGAAAGATGGGCTCCACGGCGCCGGTGGCGAAACGCAAGAAGTGAACCGAAAAGCGCTCCGTCGAGGTTCGTTGGACAGCATAATAGATCCCGTCCGCAACGACATCGAACTGTCCTCGCAGCGTTGCGTCGACGACTTGGGTTGGTTCGCCCCCTGCGAGCGGAACGCTCCACACCGCGTACGGTGATTCCTTTTCGGCGTAGTACAACACCATTCCGTCCGGCGATACCTTCGATTGACCGATAGCATCTGTTTCCGCTTGAACCGGCTCACCTCCCGCAGCTGGCATCTTGAAGGTATGGAATTCTCCGGTGCGCTGTGAGTCGAAGTAAATCCACTCTCCGTCTTGCGACCACCACGGATACACGTCCTGCGACGGGTCATTCGTCAAGCGTCGAGTGGCACCTCCGCTGGAGTTGACGGCGAAGATGTCAGCCTGCCCCGCCAGAACCGATATGAATACAATGTTTTGCCCGTCGGGAGACCATCTGTGAGCCCCTACCGCCGGACCGTCGAATGCGGTCAGCTGAACGGCACGCCTGCCATCGGCGTCACTCTTCCATAGCTCCATGTTCCCCGAGCGATCCGAGACGAACGAGATTTCGGTACCGTCGGGGGAATACCGTGGTTCGAAGTCAATACTGGTTGAGACGATCGCCTCCACAGCCCTTGCTCCAGCGGGATGCGAGACGGGAAGATCGAACCGCCAGATGTTCGTGCTTGACCCGGGCTTTACATAGGCCGCCCGGTTGCCCCGGTGGGAGATCGCTAGGTGTGACCTCTCAATAGGTTGTTCATTCGGTCCCGGACCAGGGAAGCTGGAGTTATCCCACAACAGCAACCTTGGAGAGACCGAATGAACATCCACAAGAATGCACGATTGACGCCTTATTTGCGAGTGCGGATCGTCGAGCGCGTCCTCGCCAAGCAGCAGACGCCACGGGACGCCGCGGCGGCCTGTGGCGTCTCACTGAGAACCATCCACAAGTGGCTGGCGCGCTATCGCAGCGAGGGTGTCGCCGGTTTGCACGATCGTTCCTCGCGACCGCACCGCAGCCCGCGACGGACCTCTCGGGCGCTGGTCGAGCGCGTCATTTCTCTGCGCCGCCAGCGTTGGACCGGCCGACACATCGCCCAGGCTGTCGGCCTCTCGCCCGCTACCATCAGCCGCATCTTGCGCCGCGCCGGCCTGAACCGTATCCGCGATCTCGAACCTGCTCGGCCCCTGCGCCGCTACGAACATGCCGCCCCCGGCGATCTGCTGCATCTCGACATCAAGAAGCTCGGCCGCTTCCTCCGCGCCGGTCATCGCGTTACCGGAGATCGCTCTCGGGCCAGTCGCGGCGCTGGCTGGGAGTTCGTGCATGTCACTATTGACGACAACTCCCGCCTCGCCTTCTCTCAGATCCTGCCCGATGAACGCAGCCACTCCGCGGTGGCTTTCCTCGACGCCGCGGTCGGTTACTACCGCTCCCTCGGCGTCCCCATTCGTCGTTTGCTCACCGACAACGGCTCTTGCTATCGCTCGCGCCTCTTCCGCGATGCTTGCCGTCGTCTCGGCATCCGCCACCGCTTTACCCGTCCTTACACGCCGCGCACCAACGGCAAGGCCGAACGCTTCATCCAGACCGCTCTGAGAGAATGGGCTTACGCTCGCTCCTACTCCTCATCCCAGCAGCGCGCCGCTCATCTGTTACCCTGGCTCCACCATTACAACTGGCATCGCCCCCACGCCAGCCTCCACTACCTTCCCCCTTTCTCCAGACTCCTGATTCCCATGAACAACCTCTTGAGGCTCCACAGCTAGGTCCCGACCGGGGTGGCCTATGAACGGCATTCGTTGGGGCGGTGCATCGCCAGATATAGGCACTCGCCAAAGGTCGCTGGGAAGGCCGGAACTAAAAATGATGTCGTGGCCATCGGCGGAAAGACGGGCCCGCGAGCCAATGTTCCCAGAGCGGTTAGCGGCCTCGGATCACCTTGAGGCGTAAAATCGTCGCCGAGGTCCAGAAGATAAATCTCAAGCACTGGCGCGGGACCACCCCGCGCGAAGGCAATCATACGGCCGTCGGGTGAAAACGCGGGCGTGATGTCGCTTTTCGGCGAGCCGTCAGCAGCAGGCGTGGTCAGTTGGCGCAGTTCACTTGTTCCAACCGAAAGCAGGAACAAGCGGAACGGTCCCGTGGGCGACGGCCCATCACAGACAGCAAGCCAGAGGCTGTCTGGGGACCAATCCAAACAAGTCCCTACCTGCATGGCGAGCGCGGATTGGTGTATCTCCGCCAGTTTGCGCTCGCGCCCACCAAGAGCGGGAATGATATAAACGCCTACCTTACCTCTTACCGGGTTTCCACGGAAAAAAGCGATCCGAGTACCGTCCGGCGACCACGAGGGAGAGTAGGCGTAGTCGGAGGCGTCATTGGTCGTTATCCGCAGCGGTTCACCGGGACCGACAAGTTTGACATAAATGTCCCAATTACTCTGATCTTCACCGCTCCAGTCGTAGGCCACATAGGTGCCGTCGGGGGAGAACGTAGGCTTGCCTACGAGCCCCCTATCTGTGGTGAATGGAACGGCCTCCATCGGCTTGAAAACCGTCTCAGGCTGTGGCTTCCACAGACCGGCGTAGAGGCCAGCGGTGACCGCGATTAGCCCAATCGCAAACGCCGCCCAGAGTAGTCGCTGTCTCGTGGTGCTTGTCCGGGGGAATGAGCCGTGCCTGACGGCACCGGGACCGATGAATCGGTAGCCGCGCTTCGGAACCGTCTCGATGAACCGCGGGCTTGTTGCAGAATCTCCCAGCGCCTGGCGGACTTTGTTGATCGCTGTCGCGAGGCTGCGATCGAAGTCTACAAACGTGTCGTCCTTCCAAAGGCGCTCTTGCAGCTCTTGTTTGGTGACAATCTCGCCGGGACTCTCAAGCAGGGCTGCCAAAACCTGAAACGGTTGCTCTTGCAGGTGAACCCGCACACCGTTGCGGCGGAGCTCGCCGCTCGCGAGGTCGACCTCGAAGATTCCGAATGGAATTGGCTGCCTTTGTGCTGGCACGGCGCTATTATCACCCCGGCGCGAGTAAACGCCTAATTATGGCGACCGACATTACAGTCGGTGGAACATCGCTCGATTTCAAAACTGGTACCGCAAAGAAAACTGAATAACCCGTGGATCAAACGTTTCGAGGACACGCCCGAAGTTCTCCGATGCGATGTCACCGATCGGATTCTTGAACTGAGCCTGGTTGAAGAGATTGAAGAACTCAGCCCGGAACTCCAGGCTCTGCCTCTCGGTAATCCGTGTCCGCTTAAAGATAGCCAGCTGCCAATTGATGAAGTTTGGGCCGCGCAGGACGTTGCGTCCAAAGTTTCCGAATCTCCCTGCGCCTAGCTCGTAACTTGCTCCAGAGCCTACCCGACGAAAATACGGATTAGCAGCGGCGGTGGCTGTACCGCCACCGCTGCCGTCAAACCAGGAGTTTGGACGACCGGGAACGGCGTCGGTCGAGCGGGGGTCGTGGAAGGCAATGTCGCCTCCGAAGTAGTCGGGCGTCGATACGCCGAACATGCCGCAGAGGCAGCGGTCATCGGGCTCAAGCACGTTGAACGGAGCACCGCTGCGCACGATCGTCATACCCGACACTCCCCAACCTCCCAAGACACGGTCGAGCGTCTTCGTCTGGTCGCGGAGCCAGGGGAGTTCGTAGACATAGGTTCCGACATAGACCTGGCGGCGATCGTGGTCGGCGTGGCCCCGGCGAGCTAGGCCGTCCGACGGAAGATCATTCATCGATTGCTCTGATGCCTAATCGATGGCGTGCGACCACGTGTAAGCGTGTGTCATCTGAAATCCGCTTGAGAACCGCTTGGTCAGGTTGACCTGCAAGGCGTTGTAGTTCGAGTTGCGATCATTTCGACGGATTGGGACATTGCTGAACGGCGTTCCTTGGGGATGGTCTTGATTGAGGACCCGCCGGAAATCGGTGTTAAAGCTATGTGCCCCGGGGCCGGGAATCGCCGGATTGCCCTCCTGTTTGCTGTAGAGTTTGACTCCGTTGGCACCCACATACCCCACTTCGAGAAGCCAGTTATCTCGCAGCTCATATTGGATTTGCAGGCTCCACTGCTGGCTGTAGGGCGTGCGCAGATTGGGATCGAGGCTTCCGATGCCGAGCGGCGCAAGCGCGGCGAAATCAAAACTGTCTCCTGGTTCGGGCGGCACATGTGGAAATGGCTGCGATCTAGGATTGGCCCGCGAGCCTTCCCAAGGGTTCGCGTAGTCAGTCCAAAACGATTGCGGATTAATGACGTACGGAGCCGTCCTTATTGCGTCCCCTACAAGCTGGAAGTTATGAATTTCATAGAACAGACCATAGCCGCCCCGCAGCGCCAGCCTTCCGTTCTTGAGAACGTCCCACGCAAAACCGAATCGCGGAGCGAAGTTGTTCCAGTCCTCGCCATAAGTGGAGCGCGAAATGCCCGCGTCGCCGGGGAAGACCAAACCCGCGGGAGCATCCGGGAAAACCGATGACTGTTGCCCTGGCCGCAAGGCAGCCACGCGATCTCGCTCGTCCGTTAAGCCCCTGTTGTAGTCCCAGCGCAGCCCCAGATTCAAGGTCAAGTTGTTCCTGACCCTCCAGTCGTCCTGGAGAAATGCGTTTATGGACCAGGTGCGGCCATTGGTGTCTGCCGACGAGCCCTGTAAGAACAAGGAGGCGAAGCCGTTGGCAAAGTCGTTCAGCGCCGGCGAAAGCCCCTCGATCTGAGGAACGCCGAAGAACCCGGTGCCAGCGCCATTGACGAGCATGCCACCGTTGTTGAAGATCGAATATGTCGCATCGAGCGGTGTAGACCGAAATTCGCCGCCGAACTTGAGGGCATGACGCCCGCGGATCCAACTCAAATTGTCGACAACTTGCAGAGTTGGATTGGAGAACGTAACAGGAATGCCCTGGTCTCCGAAATCACTGAAGCCTGCGATAGCGACGATAGGAGCCGACGCCGTGGCGGGAATGTCGGGAACGATTGCGTCCAGCCCTAGACTGCTCAGTGGGACAGGATTCGCAGGAATATTGACGTCTCCACTTACGCGCTGCAGCGCAACTCGCAGTTCCTGAAACAAAGTTGGGCTAAACACGTGCGTGTCACGGACGATCAGATTTTGCGTTCGAATCTTGTTATACCATTCAAACCCGGGTGCTGAAATCGGCGTAAAAAAGCCTTCCGCAGGGCTAATACCTCTCGAATCTTCGCCGAAGTACGTGACCGCCAGGCGGTTCGAGTCAGCGAAGTGATGATCGATTTTGAATAGTACCTGGTCGCGATCACGGTCGCTCTGGATGTTGCTCACGGCGACATTGCCGTGAGTCGCACGCGGCAGTAGCCCGAGTAGTGCCTGCGCTTGCGGGGTGCCATGCGCCTCAATTGCCTGGCGCTCGGCTTCATCGGGGACAGTGCCTGATCGGGCGACTTCGGTGCGGCGGCGGAACCCGAGCTAGGATGCGAAGAAAAACGTCTTATTCCGCTTGATCGGCCCTCCTAGGTTGACGTCAAAGTCGTTGGCCTTGTAATCAGGCTTGCGGGGCAGTCCGTTTCCGAAGTTCTCGGGCGTCCCTCCTGGGACCGATTTGTTGAAGAAAGGAACCGCATTGAGGCGTCGGTTGCGAAAGACGTAGTGCGCCCCGCCGTGGAACTCGTTGCCACCTGATTTCGTGGTGATGACCAGGGTTCCGCCAGGGCTCCTGCCGAATTCGGCCTTCATCGGCCCAGTAACCAAGCGAAACTCCTCAACGGCATTTGGTGAGATCGCGTTGCCGGTTGTGGAGAGCCAGTTGTCGTGCGACAGATTCGTAGTTGCTCCATCGACCACAAAATGATTCTGCCTAGCTCGTTGGCCGTTGATGGTCAAGCCCAAGCCATTGACGGCTGGAACTGTACCGGGCTGGGTGAGGGCTAGTTGAAGCACGTTGCGACCGTTGGCCGTCGAAAGCACCGGCAGATCATCGATGTCGCGCATCACTTTGCCTAGTTGGGCGTCTTCGGTATTGACTTCGGTGGCCGTGTCCTCGACAGTGACAACGAAAGTCTCGGTTCCGAGCTGCAGTTGGACGTCGAGGCGTAGATTGTCGGCAACGCTCAGGCGCTGGGAGGTGACCCTGGTCGTTTGAAAGCCGGACGCTTCGACTTCGACGAAGTATTCACCTGGCAACAGATTGGGAATGCGGTAGAAGCCGGTGTCATCGCTGGCGGTGGAGTCAACTACGTCGGTCGCCGCGTGAATTGCCCTCACATCCGCGCCAGCGACGACGGCGCCGCTCGGGTCCGTGATCCTCCCAACTATGGTGCCTGTGATGTTCTGCGAGAGGGCCTGGTTAGGGACTAGCAGTATCGTCGAGAGCAGGAGCGCCAATGCTGCCCAGGCGAGTCGCATGCCGGGTTTCACTCCAGAGATCATCGTCAGCATTCCTGCGTCTTTCGATCGGACGAATTAACCCCTTTCCCCAACTTCCCCGCGTTAAGTTATACCCGAAAACCATAGAAATTCAAGGGTTGTCATTCGGGTTGGGTCAAATTCGTAAGGCTACGTCCGCTTCTCAACGTTTTTGTCGAGGCCGCTTGTAAACCCAATAACGTCGCAAGGACTTTAAGTCCAGGCCGCTACCAAATGTGCGAAATATTGCTTCCGAAGACGAGTGCCCGCTAAACCAGTCAATACGGGAGTTGGGGCGTTGCTCGCGGTCGGCGTGTATTGACACGACCTTATTCGAGCCGCCAACAATATCGTGGCTCTAGTCGCCGTCAAAAGCAGGTTTGGGCGAGCCGAAAACGGCACCGATCGCCTGTGTCATGGTCGTTTTGGCGGAGAGGAACAGGCTAAACATCGCCGGTACAAGTATGAGCGTGAACACTGTTGAGACCAACAATCCGCCGATAACGACGCTGCCGATGCCTCGGTAAAGCTCTGAACCTGCGCCCGGGTACAGAATAAGCGGGGCCATGCCGAAGACGCTGGTCATCACGCTCATGAAGATTGGACGGATGCGGGTGCGGGTGGACTCACGGATAGCATCGCGAGGGGCCATTCCCTCCTCGCGCATGTGGTTGAGCGCCTGGTGAACGATCAGAATCGCGTTGTTGACGACCGTACCGACCAGGATGAAGAAGCCCAGCATCGTAAGTATGTCTAAGGGCTGATAGGAGACCTTGTTAATCAGGTTCAGGCCGAGAAGGCCACCAAAACCGGCCAGCGGCACACTGAGGAGGATTACGAACGGATAGCCGAAACTTTGAAATAGCGCGGCCATGAGGAGGTACGTGATGACGACAGCGAAAATGAGGTTGAAGTTCAGGGCATCCCAGGCTGCCGTAAGCTTGTCGGCCGAACCACGCGGGATAACGCGGTAGGCACCGCCTAATACACCTTCTTCAGTGAGGGGCGCGATAACCTTGTCGGCGATGTCTTGCAGCACAGATTGTAGTGGCTGTCCCGGAGGAGGGACGACGCGAATCGTCATCGAGCGTCGACGTTCTCGATGACCGATAGAGGCGGGCGCGCTCGTCAACTCGATGCTCGCAATTGTGTCGAGGGTGACCAGCTGACCATCCCGAGCAGCGATAGGCAGGCTGCCAATATTCTGCGTGCGATGTTTCCAGCCTTCGTCTGCTATTAGCTTCAGGTCGATGCGCTTCCCGAGCCACTGGTAGTCCGAAACCTTCGCTCCGTCCACGAGAGCGTTGACGGTCACGCCGAGGTCGCGAGCACTAATGCCGAGCTGCGAGGCGCGCAGACGATGGGGACGGATGCGCACTTCCGGCTTGCCCCCATCGATACTCCCTAGCGGTCGCGCTTGTGCCGCTGGCACTTCTTGCTGGAGCCGAGCAAGCAGGACTCCGCCCAAGTCTCGTAGGCGGTCAAAGTCGGGCCCGACGATGTCCAGGTCGATGGCGCCGCCACCAGGGCCAGTTGTGAAAAGACTATACTGACGAAATCCACCGATGGCGCCTGGCATGTTGGCAAGTGCGCCTCGCAACACGGGGACGAGTTCAAGCACCCTTAACGGGTCGTTAGCGATGGCGCCGAAGAAGATACCCGATCCACGGCTCACGAAGAAATTAATGCCAACTCCGCCGCCTGGGCAGTCGAGATCTTCGGCGGTGCAGTCTTGCAAAGGCGCCATGGCTTCTTCGACGTATTCGGCCATCGCTTCCACCGAGTCAAGATTGTAGTTAGACGGCAGCGATACGTTGCCGATAATAATATTCGCGTTACCCGCTGGCAGGTACTCGATCGGTGGAATGAGCTGGAGCGCACCGAACACAGCGGCGGCGGTGAAGCCCGCGACAACGACAATACGCCGTAGAGTGCTTCCGCAGAGCCAGTAAACAAGTTCAGAAATCCCTTTCGTCGCCTTTTCTCCGAGCCGCGACATCTGTACAGACCGGGCGGAAGGGTAACAGGTTAGAGCGGGCGGATAGGTAACACCATGGCGAGATGCCATGGAAGGAGACCTATCCGATGGAAGAACGCAAGAGATTCATTGAAGACTGGCTGCGAGCGGGGGCGGCGACGAACGTGGCGGCGCTGTGTCGACTCTACGGGATCAGCCGCAGGACCGGATACAAGTGGTTAGAACGCTTCCGTCAAGGCGGTTGGCCAGAGCTGGAAGACCGCTCGCACGCGGCACACCGTCAGCCCGGTCGGATACCCGAGTCGGTCGAGCGACGAGTGATAGAAGCGCGTCGGCAGCATCCGAGTTGGGGGCCGAAGAAGCTCAGGGCCTGGCTGGAGTCGAAAGAGTCACAGACAAGCTGGCCAGCGGCGTCGACGATCGGCGACGCGCTGAAGCGAGCCGGACTCGTTCGCGGGCGCAAGCGGATGCGGCGACTGGCCGAAGCGGCACCCAGTCCGTTGCGCGAACCCGAAGCGCCCAACGACCTCTGGACGATCGACTACAAGGGGCAGTTTCGCACCGGCGACGGCGTGCTGTGTTATCCGCTAACGGTCGTCGACGGATATAGTCGTTTCCTGCTCAACTGCACCGCACACGTGGGCACATCCTACGCCGAGGCCCGCCGAGGCTTGGAGCGGTTGTTTCTGGAGCGCGGGCTGCCACGAAGGATACGCTCAGACAACGGTTCGCCGTTCGCCTCCATCGGCACCGGACGCTTGAGCCGGTTGAACGTCTGGTGGCTGAAGCTGGGCATTGCGGTGGAGCGCATCGAGCCGGGCAAGCCGCAGCAGAACGGTCGCCACGAGCGGCTACACCGCACGCTCAAAGCCGAGACAGTGAGACCTCCGGCTGGCGATCGTCGCCGACAGCAGCGCCGCTTCGACCTCTTTCGTCATGAATACAACCAAGAACGTCCGCATGAAGCGTTGAGACAGCGGCCCCCGGCGGCGTTCTATGCACCAGCAACACGCGCCTATCCCAGCGAGCTTGCTGATCTGGATTACCCGGGGCACTGGGAGCGCCGACGAGTGCGCCACGACGGACGCATCAAGTTCCTCGGCGAGAAGTACTTCCTGAGTGAAGCGTTGGCTCGCGAGTTGGTCGGGCTAGTCGAAGTGGACGAAGCCATTTGGCAGATCTGGTTCGGTCCGGTGGAACTCGCCTTGTTCGACGCCGCCAACCGCGTACTGTGGCCGCTCGGCTCGGCAGTCAGTGGCCCCCGCGGGGGCCACTGACCACCGCCTATACTGTTACCCATCCGTCCGGTTTAGAGTGTTACCTATCAGACCGGTCGTTCACATCAGTCCTTCTTTGAAGGCCGACTTTACGGAGGATCGACCGAGGAACTTAGACGAAAGAGCCGGAATCACCGTGATCGCTACAATCATGCTCAGCGTTACGGAGGCGCTAATAGCGATAGCGATATCGCGGAACAACTGTCCCGCCTCTTCCTCAATGAAGATCACCGGCAAAAAGACTGCGACGGTCGTCAAGGTGCTGGCTAGAACGGCACCCCACACTTCTCGGGCTCCCTCATATGCCGCTTGCGCCCGCGATTCTCCCATCTGGCGATGGCGGAAGATATTTTCCAATACAACGATCGAGTTGTCGACGACCATACCGATGGCGAAGGCGAGGCCTGCCAGGCTGATCACGTTGAATGAGCGCCCCGCCAAGTCCATCACGATGAACGTACCGATCACACTGATGGGCATGGCTATCGCTATGATCAACGTCGATGTGAAGCTACGCAGGAAGAGAAGCAAGACAATCACTGCGAGACCAGCGCCTACGTACACTGCATTAGTCAATAGTTCAATAGCGGCGTAGACGTAGTCGGTCTGATCCGTCAGTAGTTGAAGGTTCAATCCTTGTGGATTCGCGACTTGCTCGTTGACCTGTCTGACAGCCTCTTTCACTCCGGCCATGACTTCCAAAAGGTTGGCTCCTGAACGACCGGTCTGATAGGTAACACTCTAAACCGGACGGATGGGTAACAGTATAGGCGGTGGTCAGTGGCCCCCGCGGGGGCCACTGACTGCCGAGCCGAGCGGCCACAGTACGCGGTTGGCGGCGTCGAACAAGGCGAGTTCCACCGGACCGAACCAGATCTGCCAAATGGCTTCGTCCACTTCGACTAGCCCGACCAACTCGCGAGCCAACGCTTCACTCAGGAAGTACTTCTCGCCGAGGAACTTGATGCGTCCGTCGTGGCGCACTCGTCGGCGCTCCCAGTGCCCCGGGTAATCCAGATCAGCAAGCTCGCTGGGATAGGCGCGTGTTGCTGGTGCATAGAACGCCGCCGGGGGCCGCTGTCTCAACGCTTCATGCGGACGTTCTTGGTTGTATTCATGACGAAAGAGGTCGAAGCGGCGCTGCTGTCGGCGACGATCGCCAGCCGGAGGTCTCACTGTCTCGGCTTTGAGCGTGCGGTGTAGCCGCTCGTGGCGACCGTTCTGCTGCGGCTTGCCCGGCTCGATGCGCTCCACCGCAATGCCCAGCTTCAGCCACCAGACGTTCAACCGGCTCAAGCGTCCGGTGCCGATGGAGGCGAACGGCGAACCGTTGTCTGAGCGTATCCTTCGTGGCAGCCCGCGCTCCAGAAACAACCGCTCCAAGCCTCGGCGGGCCTCGGCGTAGGATGTGCCCACGTGTGCGGTGCAGTTGAGCAGGAAACGACTATATCCGTCGACGACCGTTAGCGGATAACACAGCACGCCGTCGCCGGTGCGAAACTGCCCCTTGTAGTCGATCGTCCAGAGGTCGTTGGGCGCTTCGGGTTCGCGCAACGGACTGGGTGCCGCTTCGGCCAGTCGCCGCATCCGCTTGCGCCCGCGAACGAGTCCGGCTCGCTTCAGCGCGTCGCCGATCGTCGACGCCGCTGGCCAGCTTGTCTGTGACTCTTTCGACTCCAGCCAGGCCCTGAGCTTCTTCGGCCCCCAACTCGGATGCTGCCGACGCGCTTCTATCACTCGTCGCTCGACCGACTCGGGTATCCGACCGGGCTGACGGTGTGCCGCGTGCGAGCGGTCTTCCAGCTCTGGCCAACCGCCTTGACGGAAGCGTTCTAACCACTTGTATCCGGTCCTGCGGCTGATCCCGTAGAGTCGACACAGCGCCGCCACGTTCGTCGCCGCCCCCGCTCGCAGCCAGTCTTCAATGAATCTCTTGCGTTCTTCCATCGGATAGGTCTCCTTCCATGGCATCTCGCCATGGTGTTACCTATCCGCCCGGTCTAACCTGTTACCCTTCCGCCCGGTCTGTACACCGGCCCGCCCGACGCGTCTGCAAAGCCTTTCGTAATGAACTCCAGCTTCTGGATTAGTCGGCGCCGAATGATGTAGTCGTTGCGCTCCAGCTGCATCGCCTGCGCCTCGCGGTAGAGCGACTCTTCGCGGACGTAGTCGTCAATGAGGAGTTGCAACTGCTCCGAAGTAAGAGCGTCGAGTCGCGCTTCGAAGCTCTGCTGATTAAAAGCCTTCGCACGGTATTGCATGAAGGTTAGCAGCGTTTGTTTATCGACGACCACCGTCTTCGAGTTGGCGAGGTCACCCGAGCCGCTCACTTGATAAATGACGACTAGCGCGAGACCCGCCAGCAGAAAATGGACGAGGGGCTCTTTAAGTAATCGCCTCAAGGCGTGTACCAGATCGACGAGGTGCAGGCCCGCTGCTGGGGCTTCATCTCCACTTCGTCCGGGACGTCGATGCCAAAGTATTTGGCATCGTAGGCCGTGCATCGGTGGAATACGAAGTGTGTAGGTGGGTATCCTCCCCAATAGACGCCTTCGGCGAGGTTGGAATCAGCTGCCGTTCGATCGACATACGGTGAGTAGATTTTCTGTGGCTCGGGCATATCCTCCGGATGTCCAGCGCCAGTCTGTGCGAAGGCGGCGCCGACGCCCGTGGAGGCTAGGAGGATCGCTAGCAGTGCTCTCATAGCTGGAATGGCTTTCATCAAAGATCTCCTTCCGTGCCGTTCCCGATCTCACTTGCCTCGTAGGCGGTCGGCGCTTACCAAGTGGGAAGACCTTCCCACAGCTTGATGAATTCATCCTGGCGAATCCTTTGCTGGAGCGTAGCGAACTTCACCACCTGGCGGCCAATGTCCAGGAGGCGGTGTTCAATGGCGGGATCTGTCACCGATTCGTCCTCGTTGAAGACTCTGGACGAATCGGCGACTGAGACTTCCTGGGGCAGCACCCAGCAATGCAAGTTTCGGCCAATAATCCGCATCGTGTTCAGCGACTTGATGGCGCCGGTGTGACCGCCAGCAACGCCCACCAGCCCGACAATCTTTCCTTCGAACGCCTCGGGGCCAGTTAGATCGAGCATGTTCTTCAAGGCACCGGTAAGACTGCCATAATACTCCGGGGTGCCAAGGATGATCCCTTGAGACTCCTTGAGTTCCTTGCGCAATCGTGAGACATCCGGGGGGTAATCCTCCTCGTCACATTCACCGCAGAATGGCAGTTCGTAATCGCGCAGTTCTATTAAGCTCGTGCTGACTTCGTAATCCGAGGCCCCCTTGAGTACAAGCGACAGGGCCATCTTCGTGGCGCTTCCGGCACTCATACTGCCACAAACAGCAGAAATGCGAATCGACGAGGTTGATTGTGTTTCAACTGTTTCGTTGCTCTCAGATTTCATGCCCGCTCCTACCTACTTTCTGCCCAACAGATTGACTACGTAGCCGGTCAAAAAGAACGCAAACGATACCAAACTAATCGGCGGTAGCCCTCCGTACCAGCCAGAGGGATTTAGCCAGCCTGCGTAGCCCATAAAGAACAAGTGAGCCGCGCCGAGCGTCATCGCTGCTAGTAGGAATCGTCTAGATGTAATGAACCCGATGAAGGCCTTGTCCTCTCGCAGATGTGTTTGAAAACTTAGGTTGTAAGTCCAGAGAACGACGAAGGCCAGAACACCGCCCAGCATGCTGAGGCCGGCCAAGAGCGTCAGGGTTCCATCCGCCTCGAAGAAGTTGCCGTAGACTGCGGGGCTGAAGAGCAAGAAGCTCATCAAGGCATGAATGAGCACGAGCAGGAACCCCGTCATGCCCAATGCTTTGCGCGCGTTAAGCCAACCTTCGGGGACTTTGACACCGAGGTTATTCAAGGGACCAAAGCCGAAATTAAGCGTCAGCAATATAAAGGCGCTTAACGAAATACCCTTGTTTAGGATGAAAAACGGAAGATCCTTCCAAGGAACCGGGCCCGCGATGTGATAGCGAACGACCGCGTAGCCGAGGCCGAACAGTAGCACGCTCGCAATGATCCCGCCTGCTGAATTCTTTTGAGGCTCAGGTTGTTCAGTCATTTCGGTCTCCGGTCGGTCTGGTGGAAGGCGCCGCCGATGCCCGTGGCCGCCAGGAGTCTCGCTAGCAGTGCTCTTCTAACGGAAGTGGCTTTCATCAAAGATCTCCCTTCTCGCGGTTCTTAACCACTTGCTTCGTAGTTGAACTTTTAGTTGCTGGGCGTGTACCAGATCGGCGAAGTATAAGCGCGCTCTTGCGTGGTCATAGGAATTTCGTCCAGCAGCTCAATATCAAAATGCTTGGCGTCGTAGGCGGTCCAGCGCGGGGTTGGGATCTCTAACACCCGAGCGTAGTAAAATGCCCGCTGGCTGACGTCGAAGTCTGGATCGGTCCAAGCGGTGATGAGTTCCGCGGAGCCTATCGTGTTGGTCCAGGTCGCGTTCTCGACGTCAACCGTACTCCCTACGGCTGGCAGCTTGCCGTCGGCTCCTGGTCGGCGATCTCCTGACCAGACTACGTCGTAGACCTTCTCATGGGTTTCTCCGTTGGCGTCCAACCAACCTTTGACGATTTGAATCCGGTCGAGATTTCCGCTGTAGGGATCCTTCATGGCCGCCACCAAGAAGCTTGGGGACTTCCCGGTCGGGGCGTTGGTCAGGTCACCGCCCATGGCTACGCCTTTTGAATAACCCGCGTCGGCAGGGAGCCGGGAAGTAGCGTCAGCGGCAGTGAAATCCCATCCGCCGAAGAGTCGCACCAACATTCTCGGACCAGTCGTGCCATAGACTTCACGGCGCATCATCGCGTCGAACAAGGACTCTCGGGTATTCTCCGTCGCCCAGACGCCGGCGTAACCCGACGCCACCATCTCCCAGCCGACGTACTTCCGATCGCCGAACTGACCGATGATGTGCTCCGCTCGCTCCGGATTGGGTTCATTCCCGGAGTGTTTTCCGATGAAGTTGTTTTCCGCTGCCGCGGAGAGAGCAGTGTGCGTGTCCGTGGAGCCGACCATGCCGAACTTGTACGGATTCGTTCCGAATTCCGCTTCGAGCTTGAGACCATCACGGAGAGCCTGACGGGCATACTCACGCGTGAGCATGTCGTCCGTCTTGAGAACGCTGAGATTGAGGTTGCCCTGATCCCAGGTTCCATAGTCCGCGAACTCGTCGTTCGGCGACAGCAGCGGATGGGTTTCGCCGTCGCCCTTGATCTGGGTCACCTCATAGAGGGGCTCCCAACGGGCTCGGTCTTGCGCGTAGTCGGCGGTTAGCGGTTGGCCGGTCGCGGGGTTTGTTTCGACCGGAAACATAATGCCGTTCGATAAGTTGCCGTTGTGGGCCAACGCCAACAGGCGCCCGCCGGTCTTGTCTTCGTAGCTCTGCATCCAACTCCAGAGGTCCTCCGGGTTGAAACTCTCGGAGGTGGTGTAAGGAAGCATCTGGCGCGCTAGGTCGGCGCCATCCCGGTAGAGCACGTTGCGATGGAGATTGTTGCCGTCCTCGGTGGATGTCCATTCGTAACCGATGATCGTTGTGAAGCGGCCTGGGTCGTTAAACTCTTCAGCGGTCTTCAAATAGCGGTTCCAGACCGTACTCGAAAACCCCTCGTCTAGAAGGATCTTAGGTATCTTTCCCAAGGCGAACGAGTTGATGATGTCCATCGTGGCATCTAACGCCGTCCGGCCGCCTTCGTTGATCCGGTTGTGCCAATCGCGTACGGTCTCATCAGCTAGTAGCTGTGGGTTGCCAGCTACGATCTCGGTCATCGCGCCCATACCATCCGAGTGATCGGCGATCACGAGCCAGTCCAGTGGGCGAGAGAGCTTCATCCTCTGGCCGTGGGTCGCTGTAACCTCGTCACCCCGGGCAAAGCGAAAGGCGACTTCTGGATCGAGCAAGACACCAAACGCGCGGGCGTCGAGCGATTGGTTCGTGTGTACGTGGGTGTCGCCCCAATAGACCCGTGTCGGGAAGTTGCGACCGGCGTAGGGGGAGTAGCCGCGCGGCTTGAAGATGTCGTCGGCGTCCTTGGCCTGCAGCGTCATCTCGCCGACTTGGTTGCTCGCCGACTGCTGAGCGAACGTGGCGAGCGCAAGGCTCAGCCCAGCAAGAAGCGCGCACAGCGCAGGCAAACGTAGCTTGGTTATCTTCATAAAGTACTCCCCTCTGCTTTTTCCCTCACAAGTTAGCACCACGACAGGGTCTCGCTTGGTCGACCCTACGGCGTGTACCAAATGGGCGAGGTGTAAGCGCGCTCTTGCGTCGAGACCGGCGCACCTTCAGGAATGGGAATGCCGAACCGGAACGCATCGTATGTCGACCAGCGCGGCGTCGGAATCTCAAGCACGCGCACGTAGTAAAACGCTCGCTGGTCGGCGTCGAAGTCCGGATCGGTCCAGACAGTGATGAGTTCGGGAGTCCCGATCGTGTTGGTCCAGGTAGCGGTGGCACGATCAACCGTATTGCCGACAGCAGGCAGTTTGCCGTCAGTACCGGGTGTCCGATCGCCTGACCACACGACGTCATAGACGTTTTCTTGGGTGTCGCCACTGGAATCAAGCCAGCCCTTAACGACCTGGATGCGGTCGAGGTTGGCACCAATCGGATCTTTCATGGCCGCCACCAAGAAGGTAGGCGACTTGCCTGTGGGCGCTTGGGTTAAATCGCCGCCCATGGGGACACCCTTGGCGTAACCAGCGAACGCAGGGTTGCGACTCTGGGCGTCGGCTGCCGTGTACTCCCAGCCGCCAAAGAAGCGAACGAGCATGCGACCGCCTGTTGTCGCGTAGGTCTCCTTGCGCGACATCGCGTCAAAGATGGACTCCCGAGTATTCTCGGTGGCCCACACCCCCGCCAAACCGGATGACACTTGCTGCCAACCCATGATGATGCCTGCGTCGGTCTCCATAAACGGATGACTCATCCGCTCGGGACTTGGCTCGGCACCGGAATGCTTGCCAAAGAAGTTGTCTTCTTCGGCTGTCGCTAGCGACGTGTGGCTATCGGTCGAACCGATCATGCCGAATTTGTAGGGATTGACCCCAGTTCGGGCCTTGATTGCAAGACCACGCTTGAGTGCCTCGCGCGCATACTCGCCAGCCAGCATGTCGTCGGTCTTGGCGACGGAGACATCGAGATTGCCAATAGCCCAAGTTTCGTAGTCAGCGAACTCGTCCTCGGGCGAAAGGAACGGATGGGTTTCGCCGTCGCCCTTAATCTGAGTCGCCTCGTAGAGCGGCTCCCAAGTGGCACGCTGGGTCAAATAGGAGTTGTCTAACGGCGTGCCATTCCATTGCGCATCCAGCGGAAACATGATTCCGTTCGAGAGGTTGCCGTTGTGCGCGATCGCCAATACGTCGCCACCCGTCTGCTCCTCATAACTCGTCAGCCACTTCCAAAGGTCGCGAGGGTCGGCACTACCCTGTGGGGCCATCGTCGTGTAGGGCACCAACTGCCCGGCCTTGTCGCCGCCGTCGCGATAAATGACGACGCGGTGCATGTTATTGCCTTGCACAAGTGAGGTCCACTCATAGCCGATCTGAGCCGTGAATTGCCCTGGATCATTGAACTCCTCGGCGGCGGCGACTGTGTCTGCCCATACTGACTTGTAGGGCGCAGAATCGGGCGCGTACGTCAGACCCTCAGGAAAGTTGCCTTGTGAGAACATTCCAATCAACTCAAGGGCAACCCCCACACCGTCGCCTGCCAGTATCCGGTTGTACCAGTCTCGTCCAGTAGGGTCAGCGAGGATGTTGGGCTTGCCTGCCACTAGATCCGGGAAAAGCCCCATATTGTCGGAGTGATCGGCGATCACCAACCAGTCGAGCGGGCGAGACAACCTGACGGGTATGCCAGTCGAGGAAACTACTTCCTGGCCGAGGGCAAAGCGGTAAGCGTCACGCAGCCCAAGCCGATTGCCGAACGCACCAGCATCCATCGACAAGGCGGTATGGAGATGCGAGTCGCCCCAGAGCGGCAAGATCGGGAACCCGCGGCCTGCGTACGGCGAATAGCTCTTGCCTTGATAGGCATCAGACAGAACGGCTTCGGGATCAGCTGGCGGCGGCACCTGGCTGAAAGCCAACGGGCAAGCTGCAGTGAGTACAAGGGCGACACTGGTCGCGAGTCGAACATTCATCGAGAACTCCCCAGTCAACGAATTACGGCAAATACGAAACACTCTATGTGGAGTGGACGTGGCCCCGCATGGGAGCCGTGTGCGGTGAAGTATGCCACACCGAACGGGCTATTTCTATCTTTATTTGGCGAGCTCTTCTGGGTAAGAGTAGATCCGTTATCGAAAGAGGAACTGGGCAGCGCGAGTACATGCCACTGCCAGCGAGGAGCAACTTGCGGCCCCTTTCGTAGTTTCTATGAGCGCAGTCCCCTCTGGTGCTGTAGAATCGCCCACATGAAGCCCGCACTCGCTCTACTCGTCATCGGCTTAGTTAGCATCGTCTCCGCCGCCGACCATCCCTCTGCCGAAATCCGGAACGGAACCATCACGGCCCAGATCTACTTGCCCGATGTCGAAGAGGGTTACTACCGCGGGACTCGTTTCGATTGGTCCGGAGTGATCTACAGCCTGACCTACAACGGGCATGAATACTTTGGCGAATGGCAGCAGTCGGATGATCCGTACCTGCACGACCGCATTACCGGCCCTGTCGAGGAGTACTGGACCGATAGCAAGGGGCTAGGCTACGACGATGCTAGTGTCGGCGGTAGTTTTGTACGCATTGGCGTTGGCGCACTGACGAAGCCGCAAGAAGAAGATTTCGACCGATTCAAAACCTACGAAGTCACCAACTACGGCGAGTGGTTCATCGAGCGCGGCCCAAACTGGATCGAGTTCACACACGAACTGATCGACTCAGACTCTGGCTACGGCTACCGACTCACCAAACGGATGACGCTCACCCCTGGCCATCCCGAACTCTTGATCGACCATACGCTGACGAATTTGGGCACAAAGCGAATAGAGACTAGCGTCTACAACCACAATTTCTTCGTGCTCGACGGACGGCCCACGGGACCCGAGTTTTCGGTTGGTTTCCCGTTTGATATCGCTGCGGATCGGGATTTCAAGGGCTTCGCCACAACGGACGGCTCGTCACTGGTCTATAGCCAGAACATCCCGGACGGGGACAATATTATTGCTCTGCTCAGCGGCTACGGCGACTCTGCCGCGGACCACGGGTTCACGATCGAGAACAGCAAGGTCAAAGCGGGTGTTCGGCTGACCGGTGACAAGCCGCTCTCGCGCCTGCTGTTCTGGTCGCCTTCCACGACGCTCTGCCCCGAGCCCCATATTGATATCCGCGTCGACGTAGGCCAGTCCGACCGTTGGACGCTGAAGTACGAGTTCTATACGGTTGATTAGTGAGCTAGCTGTGACCTCTCAATAGGTTGTTCATTCGGTCCCGGACCAGGGAAGCTGGAGTTATCCCACAACAGCAACCTTGGAGAGACCGAATGAACATCCACAAGAATGCACGATTGACGCCTTATTTGCGAGTGCGGATCGTCGAGCGCGTCCTCGCCAAGCAGCAGACGCCACGGGACGCCGCGGCGGCCTGTGGCGTCTCACTGAGAACCATCCACAAGTGGCTGGCGCGCTATCGCAGCGAGGGTGTCGCCGGTTTGCACGATCGTTCCTCGCGACCGCACCGCAGCCCGCGACGGACCTCTCGGGCGCTGGTCGAGCGCGTCATTTCTCTGCGCCGCCAGCGTTGGACCGGCCGACACATCGCCCAGGCTGTCGGCCTCTCGCCCGCTACCATCAGCCGCATCTTGCGCCGCGCCGGCCTGAACCGTATCCGCGATCTCGAACCTGCTCGGCCCCTGCGCCGCTACGAACATGCCGCCCCCGGCGATCTGCTGCATCTCGACATCAAGAAGCTCGGCCGCTTCCTCCGCGCCGGTCATCGCGTTACCGGAGATCGCTCTCGGGCCAGTCGCGGCGCTGGCTGGGAGTTCGTGCATGTCGCTATTGACGACAACTCCCGCCTCGCCTTCTCTCAGATCCTGCCCGATGAACGCAGCCACTCCGCGGTGGCTTTCCTCGACGCCGCGGTCGGTTACTACCGCTCCCTCGGCGTCCCCATTCGTCGTTTGCTCACCGACAACGGCTCTTGCTATCGCTCGCGCCTCTTCCGCGATGCTTGCCGTCGTCTCGGCATCCGCCACCGCTTTACCCGTCCTTACACGCCGCGCACCAACGGCAAGGCCGAACGCTTCATCCAGACCGCTCTGAGAGAATGGGCTTACGCTCGCTCCTACTCCTCATCCCAGCAGCGCGCCGCTCATCTGTTACCCTGGCTCCACCATTACAACTGGCATCGCCCCCACGCCAGCCTCCACTACCTTCCCCCTTTCTCCAGACTCCTGATTCCCATGAACAACCTCTTGAGGCTCCACAGCTAGGCGCGGTGTTCCGCCACAACCCGGTCGTTGAGTTCGACGCCGAAGCCAGGGCGATCGGGGACACCGATGGTGCCGTCGATGAACTGTTCGGGCGGAACCATCACGTCGGAGCGCCAATCGACTTCTCCCCACTGGAGTTCAAGTGACTTGAAATTGCCAATGGCCGCCGAAACCGCAACGCTCGCTGCGGTGGACACTGGGCCGCTCGGGTTGTGCGGCGCTACGGCGACACGGTTGGCATGCGCCATCTCGGCAATGCGCATAAGCTCTTGTAGGCCGCCACAGTGCTTGACGTCGGGCATGATCACGTCGACCGCTCCCGACTTGCATAGCGGCTCAAAGCCCTCCACCCCGAAGAGCAGCTCGCCGCCAGCAATCGGCTGAATCACCCGATCGGCAATCTCTTTCGTCGTCGCGACACGCTCCGGCGCAACGGGCTCCTCGTACCAAGCAATCTCGTAGGGCTCGATTCTCTTCGCTACCTCTTCTGCCAAAGCGACGTCGAAAAAACTATGGCAATCGACGAGTACCGCCACATCCTCGCCGACAGCAGCGCGGCGAGCAGTGTTCGCGAATCCCTGTGGTGTGCGTGGCAAAGAGGCACGATTGATGTTGGCGTAGACCTCCAGGCTCTGGCGCAGCCCTCCGCCCAACAGTTCGTAAGTCGGAACGCAGCGTAGCTTGCCCGACAGGTCCCATAGCGCTTGTTCGATAGAGCTGAATGCGGTGGCGGAAACCAGGCCGCCTGATCGCGCCCGTGACATGCCTTGGTCGCGGAAGGAGTCGATATCGAGAGGCGAGCCGCCGTTGATCAGATCGAAGAAGCCGCCGAGTTCGACGCGCATGCGTTCAATCTCTTCAGCCGATGTGCCCGCGAATCCGAAGGCGTCCGATGCCTCACCGATACCGCTTACACCTTCGTCGGTCCACAGCCGGACGAACAACCATACCGTGCGGCTCGTCGCTCGAACGGGCAACAGTTCAAATCGTGTCAGGATTGCGGTCGGTCGCTGCATTAGAAAGCAGGATAGCGCTAGCCACCCTCGAAAGGGGTCAACGGAGTTGCGGCAGGCCTACGAAGCTGCATGGCGCAGGGCCTTAGGCTTTCTTCAGGACTTTCAGGCTCAGGCTCTCAACCCAATCCTTCACGTCCTCACGATAGGCCAACATGTGCGGGGCCTTGAGATGGGCGTGCAGATGCTCAATGCTCTCCCACTGTTCCACGACCGTGATGACTTGAGCGTCTTTCTGCTGCGGCGGCAGGCCGGAGTCAGCGTCGACCGTCGGGTAGTAGTGAACGCAGCCATCCTCAGCGAGAACGCTGGGGACGTTGGCGTGGAACCGCTCTAGGAACTGCTGCAGGCAGCCGTCCTTGACACGAATCGAGGCAATTACATCAATCAAATCGCCATTATAGGCGGTCACTACAGGTGGCAGTAGCTCAGCCAATGCTGTTAAGGTTCACTGGGTTGGGACCCTCAGACTAAAGGAATGCCATGACTTGTACCTCATGTGAAGCCGCCGTCGAAACCGGTGCCGTCTTTTGCCATCTTTGCGGTGCTCCAGTTGGTGCCGCACCAGCGACTGTCGGCGAGCAAGCAAGCGCTGGTCCTTTGCGATTGAGCCTGGAAGCAAGTGCCCTGGGACTCCTTGGCCGTAGCTTGCTCTTCGGGCTGTCGGCGCCGTTTATCGTGCCTGTCCCATGGACGGCGTCGTGGTTCTCCGGCTGGCTGGCCGGAGAGGTGGAGGCCACCACGGGAGAGCGCTTCAAGTTTTCGGGCACCGCTGCGAACGTTTGGAAACTTGTGGCGCTCTACGTGCTGGTCAACGCTGTTGCGCTCGGAATAGGCCTCTCGGCGGATGGAGAGGAATCAAAGCTGTTGCTGTTGCTCACGAGCGTCCTCGCCCAGGCGGCCATCCTTGCCCTCAGCTGGGCATGGTTGAAGTGGTTCATTGACCACTTGGAGTTGGACAGAAAGAAATGGCGCTTCGATGGTTCAGTATGGGGATTCATCGGCTGGAACCTGCTCGTGTCGGTTTCGATCTTGACGATCATCGGCTGGGCCTGGGCAATGGCTGGGTTCTATGACTGGGTCGCCAGCCATGTACGGGACGCAGGCGGCGATTTGCGGTTCCTTGGAGCGGGTCACCAGGTCCTGTGGCGAACCATCGTCCTGGTAGCGTTCTGCATACCTATCGTCACGATACCGTGGGCCATCAAGTGGTACTACGACTGGCTTGTGAGCCAACTTGAGTTGACACCTGAAGGCGGTTCGATCAGCACTCCTGTAGCCTAGTCGAGTGGGCAACATCCTTCATCTCGCCGACAGCGCGAGCGCTGCTTGGCACGGTCACGCCTGGAACGAACAGCAGGCGGCGGAGTTTCAAGCGACGCGAGCATTAGAACTCGCACGACACGCTCTGCGACACGTACCGATGTACCGCAAGCTCTGCGGAGCTGCCGGGGTGACGCCAGGAGACCTGCGCTCGATCGACGACTTCCACAGTCTGCCCATCCTTTCGAAAGAGCAGCTACAGGACGCCGGTTCCGATTAGATTGCGGAGGACATCGATCGGCCAAAACTTCGCTGCCACGAGACAGGTGGCAGCAGTGGTCAACCGTTGACGATTCGCCGCACGGCGTTTGAGGACCGGCTGCTTCAGGCGATACGCATTCGGCGAATGATGAAGATGCATGGTCTTCGTTTGAGCGACCGCCGAGTGGGAATCAGGTATGGCGGTGACCAGATGTGGTCTGCTGGCACGGTCGGCAGGTTCGGCATCTTGCGTAAGCAACATATAGAGTGTCGCTTGGCGACAGATCAGATCGCGGCAGAGGTCGTGCGGACCAACCCCAACGTCCTGACTGGATACCCATGCAGTCTCGCGGATGTTGCTGAAGAGCTCGGACCGGCCCTGCCCGAACTCCGCATCGTAATTGCGGCTGGGGACTCATTGACCCGGCCTTTGCGACAACGCATTGAGGCGGGCTTCGGGAAACCGGTCTATGACGCCTATGGAGCTCATGAGTGCAATCTTCTCGCTCTGCAATGCCGTCGCGGCATTTTTCATCTCGCCGAAGAATCCGCATTGATCGAAGTGTTGCGACCGGACGGACGTCCCGCCAGTGTCGGCGAGCAAGGCGAGGCGGTAGTGACGGCGCTGCATTCGTTTGGGATGCCGATCATTCGCTATAGGTTGGGAGACCTGCTGGTGCCGGGAGAGCGATGTCACTGCGGTGCCAGCGGTCGTACGCTGCAACAACTTCTGGGGCGAGTACAGGAGCTATTTGAACGGCCCGACGGCTCAGCGTATCACCCGTTCATCGTCTCGGTACCGCTCGATACGATTGGCGCCGACAGAACGCGAACGTACCGGGTCACTCAGCTATCTCCGCAACGCGTCGAGGTGCTGATTGAGCCACGCAGGGAGTTCTCAGATCAACGGATCGAGGCGATACGTCAAGGAATGATGGCGGCCTTCGACTATCCCGTCGAGCTAGAGGTCCGACTTACCCAAGGTCTCTTGGCAGAAAAGAACGGAAAGTTCGAAGCATTTAGACGGGGACCAGACTTCAAGTCTTCGAGCTAGGGCATCTCAAGCCGACCAATGAGATCGGCCGCTGCACGGACGCCCGTGTCGTCGAGGAAGTGGGCGAACTCGCTGGCGATTCGAGTGGGGCTTTTCGGGTCCCAGAAAGACGCGGTGCCGACCTGGATCGCCGTCGCACCGCAGAGCAGGAACTCCGCGACATCTTCGCCGCTGGCGATGCCGCCCATTCCGATTACGGGAATCTTCACAGCCTGCGCGACTTGGTAGACCATTCGAAGTGCGATGGGCTTGATGGCAGGGCCGGAAAGGCCGCCCATCCCTGCCCCGACCTTGGGCTTGCGAGTGCGGGCATCAATCGCCAACGCCTGAACGGTGTTGATCAGTGAGATTGCATCAGCGCCAGCGTCCTCGGCGGCCCTCGCCATCTCGACAATGTCGGTGACGTTGGGCGAGAGTTTGACGATCAGTGGACGGCTGCTGACCGCTTGCCGCGCCATCGCTACCATTTCTCCAAGCAACTGCGGGTCGGCTCCGAACTGCATGCCGCCGTGCTTGGTATTGGGGCAAGACACATTGAGTTCGTAGCCAGCTAATCCGTCGGCATCTTCGAGCACGGTCAAGACCTCGACGTAGTCGGCGGGCTCGTAGCCAAAGACGTTCGCGAAGACTGCCGATTCGAACTGAGCGAGCTTCGGTAGCTTGTCTCGAACAAACGCTTCGACGCCGACGTTCTGCAAACCGATCGAATTCAGCATGCCCAAGGTCGTCTCGGTTACGCGCGGGGCGGCATTGCCCGCAATCGGCTCGCGAGAGAGGCCCTTCACTACGAATCCGCCGATCGCGTTGAGATCGAGAATCGATTCGAGCTCAATGCCATACCCAAATGTGCCACTCGATGCGATGACGGGGTTCTTGAGAGTGAGCCCGCAGAGTTGAGTCGTAAGATCTGCCACTTGATTCCTAACGGCTAGCAGGCAGAGGTGGCCCGACGCGTGCGGGGTCGGTCAAACGTAGCGCCTCGGTCAAGACCTGTCCGTGAGCGCCACTCGGTTGCGCCGTTCCCAGTAGCCGAGCCAGGGTCGGTGCTAACGAGGCGGCGTCCGCGACGTTGTCACTGATACCGGGCCTAAACCAGCGTCCGAACAATAGCAACGGCACGTCGGTGTCATACACGTGCGGCGAGCCCGACGACGTGCCGCGTCCGTCGCCATAATGCTCCGCGTAGAAGGGGGCGTAGGAGAGTACCAGATCGCCCGAGCGGCCCGCATAGAACCCCCGCTCAAGCCGCCTATAGTTGCCCCCCACAGCAGAAGACGCCTCGGGTGCGTAGTAGGCCTCGACGCCTGGGAACTCCAAGGCAGCCGCTCCGGCAGTGCGTACCACGCGTTCTCGTGTCTCCGCTGGCATTGCCCCAAACGCCACGTTGAAAGAGACAAACGGGAACACGTACTTCTCGACCTGCACACGAGGAAAGATCTCTAGCGCTAGATTGATGCCCTGAGCCACCCGATCGCCCACCACGCTGCCGCCAGGGAGATTGGCGCGCGCGATGTCGGTCGTCTGTGGCGGAATTCCATGTGCCGCCGTGAAAACGATCGCGGTCTCCTCAAGCAGTTCGGAATCCTCGAGCCAGGCCAACAAGCTGGCGATGTCAGCATCCAGTCGGACAGCAAGGTCGCGCATCAGCGGAGAGTAGGCACCCGTCTCCAGGCCCAACAGCCCCGGCGCTCCCAGACCTAAGATGAGCAGGTCGGGCACGGAGTCCCTGCCGAGGTGTTCGCGTTCAATCGCAGTCCGAGCAAGACCAAATATGTCTTCTACCGCGAACGGTGAAGCGAGGTAGTAGTCGAGATAGCGATCGCCAGCTAGTACCCGCAATGGTGGAACGCCGTCCGCGGCCCCAATCGCGCGCCATTCACGACGAGACTCAGTGGCGATTGGGTTGGCCGCGGCAAACTCAGCGACCCATTGCGGCATTGGCGTGTAGTAAGCGGATGACCGCAGCTCACCCTCGGCACCTCTCCATAGGCACGCCAACGGACGGTGGCCTGCCAGCAGGACAGCCAATCGCGGGTCATCGGCAATCGCAACGATACGCGATTGGCCCGCGGTGGCAAGATTGAGTTCGTCGGCCAACGTTGAACCGCTCAAGGCGACCGGGGTCGGCAACTGTTTTGAACCCACTGCATGAATCATGTGGCCAGACTGCTTGTCGTACCAGGAATTCGCGACGATGCCGTGCGTCTCGGGATATGCACCGGTCGCCAGAGTGGCCGCGCCTGGAGCGGTAAAAGTCGCACCGTATTGGAAGCGCATTCGCCTGAAGGACGCGCCTTCAGACTGCATCCGACGAAGGCCACGCGTCCCGAAATCGGATTCGTAGTACTGGAGATAATCGGCGCGGAATTGGTCCGCAACAATCCAGATAGTGAGGCGCGGAACCTGGGCCGATAGCCCCGGACACAGGAACAGCAACACCGCTACCCATGCGAACAGGGAGCGTACGCGGCTAAGCTGGAACCTCTGGGTTGATCCGACCAAGCTACCTCTGTGAGTGACCTCTACGACGTTATCATTATCGGCGGCGGCATCAACGGCTGCTCGCTGGCACGGCATGCGGCCGAACAAGGTTTCAAGACGGCGCTACTCGAAAAAGATGATTTTGGGGCAGGCGTCACTTCGCGTTCGACCCGCCTGATTCACGGCGGATTGCGCTACCTCGAGAGCTTCCAACTCGGCGTCGTCAAAGAGTCACTGCATGACCGTCGGGCCTGGCTCGATGAGTTTCCAGGCATCGTCGACACTCAGGCGTTCGTCATTCCCGTCTATAAAGGGGACTCGCGCCCACCTTGGTACGTTCACATCGGCCTGCGGATGTATGGGCTGCTGGCGAGAGACAGCGAACTCGGCAGCTGCCAGCGCATCGCCGCGAGCGAGATCGAGGCTCTTGAGCCCGGACTCGACCGTGTCGACCTACGGGCCGCGTTCCGCTATTTCGATTGCCAGGCGACCTACCCAGAGAAGCTCTGTGTCGAGATGGCGTTGCGTGCCGAAGACGCCGGAGCTACTGTCCGCAATCACACACCGGTCACGGAGCTGTTGCGAGACGGTGACCGGGTGGTCGGGGTGAAGTGCGGCGAGGAAGAGTTTCGCGGCAAGGTTGTTGTCAACGCGGCGGGTGCATGGGTAGACGAAGTGCGCGGGCTGCTTCGATCGGAGACTTCGGATCGCCCGCTGCTAACGCGGCTGAACGGGGCGCACATTATCGCGCGGCCCTTCCCCGGAGCGCCGCAGAACGCGGTCTATCACGAGGCCCGCTCAGATAAGCGGCCCTTCTTTATCGTCCCTTGGCGCGGCCTCTATCTGATCGGAACCACCGAGACGCCGTATGACGGTGACCCGGATCGAGTCATACCGACCGAGCCAGAGATCGAGTACCTGCTCACCGAGTTCGACCAGCTCTTCCCGCACGCGACACTCGGGCGAGACGACATTTGTTACGCCTACGCCGGTTCGCGTCCCATGCTGCGTGCGGACGCAAGCAACTTGAACAGCGCCTCGCGCGACCATGCGGTCTACGACCACGAGGCGGAAGAGGGCGTCCCGGGTTTACTCTCTATGGTCGGCGGTAAGCTGACGACGGCCCGCTCGTTCGCTGCAACGACGATGACTGCCGTGGCAGCCAAGATGGGCATTCCTGATCCGGGGTCGCTGTCGGTGATGCCGGGGCGCAATTATTCGGCTGATACACGGCTGGCGGAACTCTATGGCGGTCGAGCCCGTGACATCGACGTGATGATCGAGCGTGACCCCGACGTGATGATGAAACCCGCTGCCCCAGGAGCGCCAGCCACCGTCGCAGAGGTGCTTTATACCGTCGAGCATGAGAAAGCGCGCACCCTGGGAGACATTCTTCTGCGCCGCACCGGCCTCGCCTTCGAAGCCGACTACGACCCAGATTGGCCGCTCGCCATCGCCGAGACCGTGGCCGCTTCGTTACAATGGGATGGTCCTGCGATTGCTCAGTCTGTCTTAGAATTTCAATCGGAACTTGAGCGGACTTTGGTCCGTCTCTGACTGACCGATCACATCGTCAGCGACATCGCTGTTCGGGCCAAGACCGTAGATCCCCAAGGAGAAGTTTTTTCGAATGTCCGTCCGTGAAACGCCTCAGATCGCTCCCGCCGAGGGGAAACTCGGTGTGTTGTTGCCCGGCCTCGGTGCCGTCGCGACAACGCTCATCGCTGGAGTCGAGTTAATCAAGCAAGGCAAGAGCTCCCCGATTGGTTCTCTCACGCAGATGGCCCATATCCGCTTGGGCAAGCGTACGGACAACAACAATCCGGCGATTAAGGATTTCATATCGCTGGCTGGCCTCGACGATCTCGTCTTCGCCGGTTGGGATATCTACGAGGACAACTGCTACGAATCCGCTAGCAATGCCGCAGTGCTCGACCCCACGCTGATGGATCAGGTCAAGCCGCAACTCGAAAAGATCAAGCCGATGAAGGCAGTCTTCGAAAAGCGCTTCGCCAAACGCATTGACGGCCCGAACGTGAAAACTGGCTCGACGAAAATGGACTTGGCGAACCAGTTGATGGCTGACATCGAACAGTTCAAGAAGGACAACGACGTGGCTCGCTGCGTGATGGTCTGGTGTGCATCGACGGAGATCTTCCAGAGACCGACTGCGACTCACGAGACGTTGGCGGCGTTTGAGAAAGGTCTCGAAGAGAATAGCCCGGACATTGCGCCGAGTCAGATTTACGCTTACGCCGCGATCAAGTCGGGTGTGCCGTTCGCGAATGGGGCCCCGAACCTGACCGTCGACCTTGAGGCGATCCAAGAGTTAGCGAAGAAGAATAACGTCGCCATCGCTGGCAAGGACTACAAGTCGGGCCAGACGTTCATGAAGACGTTGATTGCACCGGGCCTGAAGTCGCGCATGTTGGGCTTGTCGGGTTGGTTCTCGGGAAATATCCTCGGCAACCGCGACGGCGAAGTGCTCGACGAGCCTGAAAACTTCAAAACAAAGGAAGACTCGAAGCTCTCCGCGCTGAACATTATCTTTCAGCCAGAGCACTACCCCGAGCTCTACGGCGACTACTATCACAAGGTTCGCATCGAGTATTACCCGCCGCGGGGGGACAACAAAGAGGGCTGGGACAACATCGACATTTTTGGCTGGTTGGGCTACCCGATGCAGTTGAAGATCAACTTCCTGTGCCGTGACTCGATCCTGGCCGCGCCGCTGGCGCTTGACCTGGCACTGTTCATGGACTTGGCTCAACGCGCTGGCATGTCGGGCATTCAAGAATGGCTGTCGTTCTACTTCAAAGCCCCGATGGCCGCGAAGGGTCTCTACCCCGAGCACGATCTGTTCATTCAGCTGATGAAGTTGAAGAACACCCTGCGTTGGATGAAAGGCGAAGACCTGATCACGCACTTGGGCCTGGAATACTACGACTAGGTCGAGGCGACAATCGACTGGCCACAAAAGCGGCTCCCCCTGACGGGAGCCGCTTTTTCATTTGCCATACACAAGCTGCTAGACGGACAGGCCGCAGGCCCCAACCCTGGGTGCGACTGAGCTAGAATCGATGGCGATGACTACTTCGCGACGTAGATTTCTCTCGGCAACTGGTGGCGGATTGGCGGCGACTTGGCTTGCGTGCGGCAACCAAGATGAGCCCCAAGCGCGGACGCGCAAGCCCAACGTCGTGATGATCATGGCCGACGACCTCGGGTACGACGCCATCCAAGCCTATGGGGGCACGTCTTACGCGACGCCCAGGATCGACGAACTCGCCGCGACAGGAATGCGTTTCGAGCATGCCTATGCCCAGCCGCTTTGTACACCAACGCGGATCCAGTTAATGACCGGGCAGTACAACTACCGCAACTGGTTGGCGTTTGGCATCATGCCACCGAACGAGCGTACGTTTGGACACCAGATGCAAGAGGCTGGATACAAGACCTGTATTTCGGGCAAGTGGCAGCTCACCAGCTACAATCCGCCTGAGTTTGAACCGGAGTTCCGTGGACTCGGGATGAAGCCGGAGGATGCCGGATTTGATGAGTGGTTTCTGTGGCACGCCGGTGACACGGAAGTGAAGGGTTCGCGATATCCGGACCCAGTCATCTTGGACAATGGCAAGCCCGTTGCGGACACGGAGGGAACGTATGGACCGGATCTCTACGTCGACTACATCAACGGATTCATGGAGCGGAATCAAGACGATCCATTCTTCGTCTACTACCCGATGGCACTGACGCATGGCCCTTTTAACCCAGCACCCGCAAGTGAAGAGTGGACTGACGGGGATCGCTTCGAAACCGACCCCAAACACTTCGGCAGCATGGTCGAGCACATGGACCTCGCTATCGGAAGAATAGTCGACAAGATCGACGAGCTGGGACTGCGGGAAGACACGATCATCGTGTTCTACAGCGACAACGGGTCTCCACGGGAAACTAGCTCGATGATGGGTGACCTAGAAATCAAGGGGGGCAAAGGGGCTCCAACTGATGCTGGCACGCGGGTGCCGCTGGTCATTAACTGGAAGGGCGTCACCGCCGCCGGACAAGTCTTGGACGATTTGGTCGACTCGACCGATCTCTACGCGACGGTCCTCGATATCGGCGGCGCGCAGTCTCCCGACGGGCAGCCGGTGGACGGGGTGAGTCTATTGCCGTTGATTCAGGGCGAGGGTGGGTCGACCAAAGACGTCATCGTCTGCTGGCATGACCCGCGGCCCGGCGCGATGAAAGAGGCGTTCACTCATCTGGACCTGTGGGCCCGTGACCAGCGCTTCAAGCTGTACGACGACGGGCGGCTCTATGATGTGCCAGCAGATGTACTAGAAGAGCATCCGTTTGCTCCGGGAGAAGGACCGCCGGAAGCTGAAGCAGCTCGCCCGAAACTGCGAGCCGCCCTCGACAAAATACCTGCACACCGTCGCGATCCGCAGTGGGACCCCTATACCGGGTTCGAGCGAATGATGGCCGAGCAGTAGCGCGGGCGCTACGTCTTGGGCAGCGTGACCCCACGTTGGCCTTGGTACTTGCCCGCACGATCTTTGTAGGAAGTTTCGCAGACTTCGTCGGACTCGAAGAAGAGGAACTGTGCCACGCCTTCGTTGGCGTAGATCTTGGCGGGCAGCGGCGTGGTGTTCGATAGTTCGAGCGTGACGTGGCCTTCCCACTCGGGCTCGAGCGGGGTGACGTTGACGATGATGCCGCAGCGTGCGTATGTCGATTTTCCGAGACAGACGGTCAGCACGTTACGCGGGATCTTGAAGTATTCGACGGTGCGGGTCAGCGCGAATGAATTCGGCGGAATGATGCACTCATCTCCCACGAAATCGACCAGGCTACGGGCGTCGAAGTTCTTCGGGTCGACGATGGTCGTATTGATGTTGGTGAAGATCTTGAACTCGTTCGAGCACCGCACGTCGTAGCCGTAACTGGAGGTGCCGTAGGAGATTAGCTTGCGATCACCGTCGTGCCGCACCTGGCCTGACTCGAACGGCTCGATCATGTCCTGCTCGGCAACCATGCGCCGAATCCACTTGTCTGATTTGATGCTCATAACGGGTGTAGGGAATCCCGAATTGTACGCCATCTGGGGGGCTGCGGACATCGTCTCCCTGTTCACAGTTCCCTTTCGATGAGGATCTCGTCGATGTAACGGTCGTTTAGTTTGGCGTGACGCTTGGCGGTACCGACGATGGAGAAGCCGTGGGCCCGGTAGGTGGCGAGCGCCGCTGGGTTGTCGGCCCGGACGTAGGTAGAGATCTTCTCGAAGCCCGCCTGCTTAGCAGCCGCGAAGGACTCAGGGAATAGAGCGCGGGCTACACCCTGGCGTCGATAGCCTTCAGCGACGTAAGTACCCATAACGCCCACGTGGTCGAAGGCCCCGGTATAGGCGGCTTCAAACGCCTCGATCACCTGGAAGCCGACAATATGGTCGGTGTTCTCGTCGACGGCGACAAGGAAGGTGCTTCTATTCGGTAAGTTGCGAATGTAGTCGCGCTCGGTCTCGATCGTAAGCTGCTTGTCAAAGACGCTGTAGCGCCCTTCGGCAATGACCGGGTTCAAAATCGCAAGGACCTGCTCCGCATCGTCTAACTCGACTGGCCTCACGCTTAGGTCCATTGATTCTCCCTACCCACAGGCCAGGCGTTCAATCGGCACTATCCTAACGCACGAACCTTCACCCCAGACCTGGTCCAGTCGAGTCGAGCCGACCCGGGCTGGAGGTCCTGACGCGCAACTAGCTACTAGGCCTGCCGAATCGAGTGACGCGATCACGGCAAGACGTCTTGTGTCCTTCCATGCGGAGTCCTCGGTGAACGTGATGTCGAGGCGCAACCCTCAGTGGTGTCGTCGTAGCAACGTGTTCCGCGTGTATCGGTGGTCGGATACCCTACGGGTTGCGATGTTGATGAAATCTGATTCCGTAGCGTTCCGATTAACAGCAGAGGCAGACCTTGCGTTCGTCATGGCGATTGAGGAAGCGGCGGCCTCTGATCGCTTCGTCGAGTCCTGGAGTAAGTCTCGACACATTCAAGCGATGAGTGAGACCGACGAGTTGCACCTTGCAATCGAAACTGTTGACGACGGTGAGACAGTCGGGTTCATCCTATTCGCAGGAATCGACTCGCCACACCGCAACATCGAATTCAGAAGAATCGTCGTCGGCCCCAAGAATCGCGGTATTGGGCGGCAGGCTTTGCGGCTGTTGCAGCAGTATGCGTTTGGGGAGCTTGGCGCACATCGCTTGTGGCTCGACGTGAAGGACTTCAATCAACGGGCGCGGTCACTGTATGTCTCTGAGGGCTTCGTTGAAGAAGGGACTCTGCGGGAATGCGTGAAGGGTCCAGCTGGCTACGAGTCAGTGGTCATCATGTCGATGCTGGGGTCCGAGTATCGGGCAGGCTAAACCGACGGCAAGCGGCGTCCTCGCGGGCGCGTCGCTTGCCGAGCGATGATGGGGTGATGATCGTAGATCAGTTGCGGTATTCGCTGGGGGATTGGGATAGGCCGACAAACGCCGTGACAGCCGACCAGGTGCAGGCATGGATTGAGGCGATTGCTGCATCCAGAGATTGGAGAGCTGACGGTTGGCGTCTACATCAGCTGCTACGCGTGGCATGGCGCACACCATATCCGGCACATTACGGCGTTGGGCGAGAGGATGGGCTGGTAGCCTAGGCTCGCGATGATTCCCGAGTCCGTCCATCAAGACGATACGATCGTCGCGATCTCCACACCCTCGGGGCGCGGAGGCATTGGTGTCGTGCGCCTTTCGGGGCCAGACGCGCTGAGTATCGCGGGTAAGATCTTGCGGCTCCGCAGCGATGGTCTTGAGCCGCGAAAAGCAACGTTGGCCGACCTGGTCGATGACGAGGGCCACAAGGTCGATGAGACTCTGACGACACTGTTCCCCCAGCCGCACAGCTACACCGCTGAGGATGTCGTCGAGATTTCATGCCACGGTTCACCGCCAGTGTTGCGGCTAGCGGTCGAGCGAGCACTCGCCTGCGGCGCACGTCTGGCCGAACCGGGCGAGTTCACACTGCGGGCGTTCAAGAACGGGCGCTTGGATTTGGCGCAGGCTGAGGCTGTCCGAGACTTGATCGACGCGACGACCGTCTACCAGGCGCGGGTCGCGACACAGCAGCTCGACGGGGCGCTGTCGCGACGGCTGGCACCTCTAAAGAAGGGACTTATTGACCTGATCGCATTGCTCGAAGCCGGAATCGATTTCGCCGAGGACGACGTTGACGTGGCTTCAAATGCGGAGCTGTTGCGGAGGCTCGGCCCTGTTCAGCAAGGGGTGGAAACACTGGCGGAAAGTTTCCGCTATGGCAAAGTCGTTCGCGGTGGGCTGACGCTGGCTATCTTGGGCCGCCCGAACGTGGGCAAGTCGAGCCTGTTCAACCGGCTGTTGCAGCAAGATCGCGCCATCGTGACGCCGCTGGCCGGAACGACACGGGATGTCGTGAGCGAGTTCGCGGAGATCGATGGTATTCCCGTGAAGATGCTCGACACGGCAGGCATCCGGGCAACGGCGGACGTGATCGAGGCCGAGGGCGTAGAGCGTAGCTGGGCGGCGCTCGCTGACGCGGACATCGTGCTCGCGGTGTTTGACCTCTCCCAGCCTCTCAATGCTGCTGATCGCGAGCTGCTCGACAAGGCGCACGCCAGCGGCCAGGGTATCGCGGTCGGCAATAAGTGCGATCTCGGCCGATTAGCGGACGGTGTCGACGACTACGTGTCGGTGTCCGCAACTCAAGGGGAAGGCATTGACGATTTGCGAGCGGCGATCGCCACAAAGGCGGCACCGGAGCGCGAGCAGGAAGGCGCGTTCATTACGAGCCTGCGCCATGAACAGCTGCTGCGGGAGTCGTTGGAGTCGCTTAATCAAGCGGCCACAGCGATCACGAACGACACGCCCCACGAGATGCTGCTGCTCGATCTCTACAGTGCGTTGCGCCCGATCGACGCGGTAACTGGGGCGACGACCGTCGATGACATCTTGAACAATATCTTCTCTACGTTTTGTATAGGAAAGTAGGGCCGCCCAGGTAGGAGTCCAGACGACCCAGGGGAGGATCGTTTGTCACATTTTCGTGACAGGTTTCTTCGAGACTGCTTGCCAATTCTTGGTTCCGTCCGCAACCATCATCGGCTTGGCATCGTCGAACATCATCTTCGCGTCGGCAGATGAAAATACGTAGGTCTTGCCTTTGTAGACAGTGAACTGCTTCGGGTCGGACACGATCTTCATACCTTTGGCGACGCCAGTGGCGCAGTAGTTGTCGTAGACGGGCGTGTAACCGGCAGCGTCGCCGTCATACATCTTCTTGGCGTCAGCGTTGACGAAATGATACGTGTGGCCGTCTTGCATACTCGAGAACTTGGCGTCGCCCTTGACGGCCTTATTCATCGCCTTGTAGGCGACGGGACAGTAGCCGCCGAGTGCAGGCTCGTGCGATTGGGCGACGAGAACGGAGGCAACAGCCAGGACGACGGTCAGGATGGTGGGGAAAGCGAACTTGCGCATAGATTCTTAACTCCTGTCGGTTGAGCGGCATCTGCCGCCCACGTGTTGAGTCTTCGGCGCGGAACGCGTTGCGGTCCCTTTCTCAAGACATGAAGTTACAGAGGTTCCTTTCTGAAAAATTAGCGTGACCAGCGGAGGTGCGCTAGCGAATATAATCTTTGTGCCGTTGCGGCATCTTGGCTGGACAAGTGGATTGAGGAGCGATTGGACAATGCGCAGTTTCGTTATTTCATCTCGGTGGCTGTTATTGGCGGCACTGGCCGCCGCTACTTTAGGAGCAGAATCGCCTTCGGTGGGGGCTGACGCGCCCGGCTTCACACTTCGGTCGCTCGCCGGCGGCGACGTCCAACTCTCTAGCGTTATCGATCAGGGACCGGTGGCGCTGGTGATCTTGCGCGGCTACCCAGTGAAGCAGTGCCCCGTGTGCAGCCGTCAGGTACATGATTTCTTAGGGAGCGCTGACGCGTTTGCAAAAGCGCACGCACGAGTTCTTTTCGTTTACCCAGGACCATCCGATGACTTGCAGTCGCGTGCGAAAGAGTTCGTCGAGGACAAGACCTTCCCAGAGCATTTCTCGATGCTCCTCGACCCGGATTTCGACGTGACGAACCTCTACGGCGTCCGCTGGGACGATAAGGGCCAGACGGCGTATCCGTCGACGTTCTTGATCGAAGAGAGTGGCAAGATCATCTACCAGAAGGTCAGCGACTCGGTCGGCGGACGGACCAACGGCGCCGAGATGGCCAAGCTGCTTCGCTAGGGCGGATACGACAACCAACAGCGAAGTGTTCGGCCCTGTCCATGGACCGAACACTTCACCTCAAAGTCATTCGCTGTCGGCTAGGTAACGCTCGACCTCGATGGCAGCTTTGCAGCCGGCACCGGCTGCGGTAATCGCCTGGCGGTAGACGCGATCCTCCACATCACCGGCGTGGAACACGCCTTCGATGCTGGTCTTGCCACCGCCGTGGGACACGATGTAGCCGTCGTCGTCCAGGTCGAGTTGGCCTTTGAAGACAGTCGTATTCGGGATGTGCCCGATGGCGAGGAAAAGGGCCGCGGTGTCGTGGTCCCAGGTCTCGCCGGTCTCCACATTGCGGAGCCGCACGCCCTTGACTTCACCTTCGTCGACGCCGAGAACTTCTTCGACGGCGACCGGGGTCGTCTTCTTGATCTTCTCGTTCTTCTCGGCGCGCTCGGCCATGATCTTCGAGGCGCGGAACTCGTTGCGGCGATGAACCAAAGTGACCTCGGAGGCGAACTTGGTGAGGAAGGTTGCTTCTTCCATCGCGGAGTCTCCGCCGCCAACCACCGTCACCGGTTGATCGCGGAAGAAGAAGCCATCGCAAGTGGCACAAGAACTGACGCCGTGGCCGATGAGCTTCTGCTCGGACTCGATACCGAGCCAGCGTGCTGACGCACCGGAGGCGATGATGACGGTCTCCGTCTCGATAATATCGTCACCAACCCAGAGCTTGAAAGGGCGTTGGGAAAGGTCAGCTTTGGTGACGTCTCCCGCTTTATACTCGGCCCCGAACTTCTGCGCCTGCTTCTTCATGTTCTCGATCAGTTCGGGACCCATGATGCCGTCGGGAAAACCGGGGAAGTTCTCTACGTCGGTCGTAATGGCGAGCTGGCCACCAGCTTCTAGGCCTTCAATGACAAGTGGTTCCAGGTTTGCCCGGGCAGAATAGATGGCGGCGGTGTGTCCCGCGCAGCCCGAACCGATGATGACAACTTTGCGCATGCTTCCAGCAATCTCCTTGAGGTGAAGTCCCATTTTATTTGATGCGGGCAGCGCGATACAGGTGCAGATTTTGTCGGGTGTCGGAAACTGTACAATATGCGCGTGCCACCTGCCCGACACAGCTATTCATCAATCGTGAGCTTCGTCGCTCTACTTTGGCTTATAGCCTGCTCAAGCGGCCCGGTTACCCCTCCTCCATCGACTGCGGATTCCGACTATCTTGGGCTCCCGGCCATCCTGCTTGAGAACGACATACTCGAACTCAAGATACTCACTACCGGCGGGCCCTTTGTGAGCTTCGTCCTCAAAGGGGATACAGAGGAGTTGACCCCGCTCTGGGAGCCTCTTCGAGCAGCCTCCGAGGCAGGAGAGCCCATTCAGGCTGGCGTGTCGGCTGGCCACTTCGTCTGTGTGGATGGATTTGGCAGATCATCCGAAGAAGAACAGGCCGCTGGCTTGAGCAATCATGGCGAGGCTCATCGTCTTCCGTGGGAGACGGTTTCCTCCGTTCGAGAAGGCTCCGTCCAAACCCTTGTGCAATCGGTCGAGTTGCCGATCGTCCAAGAAACATTCCGCCGGACTGTCCGTATCGTCGATGGCGAGAACGTGGTCTACGTGAACAGCTCGCTGGAAAGCCATCTTGGGTTTGACCGGCCGATCAACTGGGCCGAACATGCGACCATCGGGTCGCCGTTCCTAGAGCCCGGCGTCACGGTCGTCGACATGTCCGCGAATCGGGCGCTGACTCGTCCATATGACAAACGCGACCTGCAAGGCCGCCGACGACGAATTGCCTCCGGAGAAGAATTCGAGTGGCCGATGGCACCGACGGCTGAGGGCGGTCAGGTTGATCTACGGGCCGCGCCCACGGAATTGGGCTCCACCGATCTCACCACCCACCTCATGACCCCAAGCGGTGACCGAGCCTGGGTCACTGCTCTGCACCCTGGCAAGCGGTTACTGCTGGGCTATATCTACAACACGGCTGAGTTCCCATGGATGCAGACCTGGGAAAGCTACCCCGCCGAAGGCATGCTGGCCCGAGGCCTGGAGTTCAGCACCCAACCCTTTGGCCTATCGCGACGGACCGTCATCTCTGACGGCAAGCTGTTCGAAACGCCGCTCTATCAGTGGCTGCCAGCCAAGTCGACGTTCGAAACCAGCTACATCATGTTCCTGGTTCGCACGCCGGAAGGCTTCAAAGGCGTCAGCACGATCACTATCTCAGATGGCACAATTGCGATTCAAGACGAACGCTCTGGTGAGAGTGTCTCGATAACAGCCTCTCTCGCTACAGAGTAGCGGGCCCGTGCTCGACCGCTTTCGTCCTACAATACGCCCATGTGTTTAATGCCCGCCTTCCGTATGTAGTCGCCGCTACGCTAGTCGCCCTGCTCAGTTACTCTGCCTGTGCGTCCGCGCCAACTAGTGAGCCGGAGCCAGCTGCTGAGGCCAACTCCGAGTACCTCGGACTCCCTGCCATACAGATGGAGAACGACGTCTTCGAGCTTCAGATTCTGGCCACCGGCGGGCCCTTTGTCAGCTTTGTGCTCAAGGCAGACGAGGAGCGGTTAAACCCCTTGTGGGCACCTCTGCGCGAGTCATATGAAGCGGGTGAGCCTGCCCAAACTGGGCGCTACGGCGGGCACTTCGTCTGCGTCGATGGCTTCGGTGGAGTATCTGACGAGGAGCGCGAGGCAGGTCTCGGCAATCACGGTGAAGCCTACAGACTGCCGTGGGAAACGGTTGCCTCAACGAAGGAAGGCACCGTCGCGTCGCTCGTTCAGTCCGTCGAACTACCGATCGTGCAAGAGACGCTACGCCGAACGGTTCGAGTTGTAGACGGCGAGAACGTAGTCTACGTCAACAGCTCGCTTGAGAGCCACCTCGGATTCGACCGTCCGATCAACTGGGCCGAACACGCCACAATCGGTTCGCCATTCCTGGAACCAGGCGTAACGGTCGTTGACATGTCCGCTAACCGCGCGCTGACACGCCCGTACAAAGCACCTGAGACTGCCGAACGCCGCCATCGGATTACGTCGGGCGAAGAGTTCGAATGGCCGATGGCCCCGACGGTAGAAGGTGGGGCCGTTGACCTGCGGGCCGCACCGGTGGAACTCGGCTCTGGCGACCACACAGGACACCTGATGACGCCGAGCGGCGACAAGGCCTGGGTCACCGCGCTGCACCCCGGCAAGCGGCTACTGCTGGGCTACATCTACAACACGTCGGAGTTCCCTTGGATGCAGACCTGGGAGAGCTATCCGGCGGAAGGCATGCTGGCGCGAGGCCTCGAGTTCGGCACTCAAGCCTTTGACCTGCCGCGTCGCACGGTTATCTCCGATGGGAAACTCTTCGACACGCCGCTCTATCAATGGCTACCAGCCAAGTCGACATTCGAGACCAGCTTCGTCATGTTCCTGGTACAGGTGCCCGAAGGGTTCGCGGGCGTCGGTGCCGTCACTGTAGCCGATGGCACGATCACGATCGTGGATGCGAGCGGGGAACAGACACTATCGCTCGCTGCGTCGCTAACGTCGGACTGATGCGCTAGCCGCCGTCGCCCATCATGCGCAACGACAAGTAAGGCACCAGATTGAAGACGATGATGACAATCTTGAAGTTCGCCAGATAGGCGAAGTACGACTCTAATACCTCTTCCTGATCGAGCCCAAACATCGAGCCGTGGAGCCCAGACATCCAGTCGCGCATCAATAAGATGGCAACCGCTGTGAACAAGAAGATGCCGAAGTTGATGACGGTACACCAACCGAAGAATTTTCTAAATGTCTCAACCGAGTTCATTTCACTATCCTCCATCCTGTTCACACGATAGAGCGACTCGATTAGACCACGCAACGTCGGCGGGATGCGCCTAGGGACAGCGCTCCAACCATCCACAACCAGCCAACCCGAATACAAGAGAGCGGCCCCCTCCCCAAGGGGACAGCCCACCCTTGGCTGTCCACGAACCACCCACCAACCCACACCCCAACAAAAACCCCAGGCAAAACCCAGCGCACAACAACCCAAACCTCAAACACCGCTCGCTTACTCGCACCTCCAGAACGGCTCCCGCGACCTCTTCATCCCAACACCCACCGATGCCCGCCGAGGACTGTCCCCCAAACCACCTCCCAAACCCCTCTCCACCGCCCCACCTGAGCCCCAGGCGGGAGCCTGGGTCGTACCCCCCCGCTGGGACCATGGGCTCCCGCCCATGGCTCGGGTGGCGGATCTATTGATGGACCTCCGGCCCGCTTGCGCGGGTTTTGGCCCTACGGGATGGACCTCCGGCCTGGGGTTGGATGGGTGAGCGGTGGAAGAGATCGCAACCTCGATGTGGAGGTTGGTAGATCTTAATCCGCCGCCCGACGACACCCTCGGTGAGGAGGATGCCGCCGGACGACGGGGTAGAGTTCCCTACTAAGCGAGGAACCGGATTGTTTATGGGTCGACCCTAGTGACTGTTTCACTCTTCGCTACTACCCCTATGGCCGGATAGTGAGCCCAAGATTCGGTTCCCTGTGCACCGGGGACGTTGGACGAATCTTGCAAGCGCCAACGTGCTTCTGATTTGACAGTGGCATGGGGGTCCAAGCTTTTTGCCTGCTTTCGTGGGTCCTGTGGGCGTAAGTCCTTTGGTTTGTTGGGGAAAGTTTTTGAAAACAGTTGAAAACGTGGGCGGAGGCCCCTCTCTTGCGTTCAGGGCTCGGTTGGATGCTGCTCCCCCGAAGGGCCACACCCCGCGAAGGCGGGACAGGCGCCGCGCTAGCTGTGGAGCCTCAAGAGGTTGTTCATGGGAATCAGGAGTCTGGAGAAAGGGGGAAGGTAGTGGAGGCTGGCGTGGGGGCGATGCCAGTTGTAATGGTGGAGCCAGGGTAACAGATGAGCGGCGCGCTGCTGGGATGAGGAGTAGGAGCGAGCGTAAGCCCATTCTCTCAGAGCGGTCTGGATGAAGCGTTCGGCCTTGCCGTTGGTGCGCGGCGTGTAAGGACGGGTAAAGCGGTGGCGGATGCCGAGACGACGGCAAGCATCGCGGAAGAGGCGCGAGCGATAGCAAGAGCCGTTGTCGGTGAGCAAACGACGAATGGGGACGCCGAGGGAGCGGTAGTAACCGACCGCGGCGTCGAGGAAAGCCACCGCGGAGTGGCTGCGTTCATCGGGCAGGATCTGAGAGAAGGCGAGGCGGGAGTTGTCGTCAATAGCGACATGCACGAACTCCCAGCCAGCGCCGCGACTGGCCCGAGAGCGATCTCCGGTAACGCGATGACCGGCGCGGAGGAAGCGGCCGAGCTTCTTGATGTCGAGATGCAGCAGATCGCCGGGGGCGGCATGTTCGTAGCGGCGCAGGGGCCGAGCAGGTTCGAGATCGCGGATACGGTTCAGGCCGGCGCGGCGCAAGATGCGGCTGATGGTAGCGGGCGAGAGGCCGACAGCCTGGGCGATGTGTCGGCCGGTCCAACGCTGGCGGCGCAGAGAAATGACGCGCTCGACCAGCGCCCGAGAGGTCCGTCGCGGGCTGCGGTGCGGTCGCGAGGAACGATCGTGCAAACCGGCGACACCCTCGCTGCGATAGCGCGCCAGCCACTTGTGGATGGTTCTCAGTGAGACGCCACAGGCCGCCGCGGCGTCCCGTGGCGTCTGCTGCTTGGCGAGGACGCGCTCGACGATCCGCACTCGCAAATAAGGCGTCAATCGTGCATTCTTGTGGATGTTCATTCGGTCTCTCCAAGGTTGCTGTTGTGGGATAACTCCAGCTTCCCTGGTCCGGGACCGAATGAACAACCTATTGAGAGGTCACAGCTAGCGGCTAGACTCGCTCGCCGCGGGTGAGGTCTTCGAGCGACTCGCGGTCGCGAATGACGCGCCAGCGGTCGCCTTCTACCAAGACTTCGGCGGCTCGTCCGCGGGAGTTGTAGTTCGACGACAGCACGGAGCCGTAGGCACCTACGGTGGCAGCCGCGAGTAGCTCGCCAGGTTCAACGTCAGGCAAATCGCGGTCTTTGGCCAAGAAGTCTCCGCTTTCGCAGATCGGACCGACCACGTCTGCGCGGACGTTGGGGCGGGCACGGTCGATCACGGGCAAGATCTCGTGATGCGCCTGGTAGAGCGCCGGACGGATGAGGTCGTTCATTGCCGCATCGACGACGACGAAGGTCTTGGTAGCGGTCGGCTTGCGGTACAGCACGCTCATCAGAAGAACGCCCGCCTGCCCGACGATCGAGCGGCCGGGCTCAAGAGTTAGCTTCAGGCCCGTACCGTCGAGTGCCGTGGCTAGACCTCCGGCGTAGGCGGCAATCGCCGGAGTCTCTTCGCTGTCCCTGTACGCAATACCGAGTCCACCACCGAGATCCAATTGGGAGATGTGCGATCCACCCTGGCGAAGCCGATCGATGAGGGCCAGCAACAGATCGAGCGCGTCGAAGAAGGCCTGTGTGTCGAAGATCTGCGAGCCAATATGGCAACTCACGCCCTCGATCCGCAGGGGTCCAAACTCCTCGGCTCGCTGATAGATTCGCTCGGCTTCGGCAATGTCGATGCCGAACTTATGAGCACTGAGTCCGGTCGCAATGTAGGGGTGTGTGTCCGCGTCAATGTTCGGGTTGACCCGCAACGCGACCGATGGCGCGCAGCCCGCCTCGGAAGCCAGTTCGGCGAGGAGGTGAAGCTCAGCCTCGGACTCGCAGTTGAACCAACCGACACCCTGTTCGAGGGCGTAAGCCATCTCTTGTCGGGACTTTCCGACGCCGGAGAATACGACCCTCTCAGGGGAGCCGCCAGCCTGCAAAACTCGGAAGAGTTCGCCTCCAGACACGATGTCAAAACCCGCGCCCTCACGCACCAGCAAAGCGAGAACGCCGAGTGAAGAGTTAGCCTTTACCGCGTAATGGATCTCGTGCGACAGACCGGCCAGCGCGGTGTCGTAGCTGCGGTAGTTGTCGCGGATCGCGGTGCCCGAGTAGACGTAGGTGGGAGTGCCCTCCCTCCCGGCGATGGCGCAGAGAGACACTCCTTCACAAAAAAGTTCTCCTTCGCGACGATCAAAGCCCGACAGCGGCATACCCATTCCCTTCTCGTGCTGTGCCTTAGACCGCCCGAACCGCGATGACGGTTTGGTCGTCGGCGGGCGACTTGCGCCCACTATACCGGGCCACGTCTTTCAGGATGGCAGAGACGACTTGTTCCGCGCTGGAGTCGTCTGGCAGCCCCGTGACGAAATTGCGCAGCCCTTCGTCGCCATACTCATCGCCCTTGGCGTCGCGGGCTTCATGAATACCGTCGGATGCGGTGACAAACCAGTCGCCTGGGTCGAGGCGGACGACGGCTCGATCGTATTTGCTCTCTGGCAGTAAACCCAGCGGAATGCCACCGATGTCCAGCGTCTCAACCTTGCCTTGCTTTCGTACGATCGGGCGGGGCTGTCCGGCGGAAACCACGGTCAGGGTGTGGTCGGCCACAGTCCACTCGGCATAGAGGCCAGCCAGGTAGCGCGTCTCTAACTGCCTCGCGAGAAGAGCGGTGTTGAACTGTGCCAGCATCTGGCAGGGGTTCGAGTTGTCCACAGCTAGAGTGCGAAGCAGCCCGCTTGAGACCGCTGCGTACAACGCGGCAGCGGCGCCCTTGCCACTGACGTCGCCGTTCCAGATGCCGATGCTGTTCTCGCCGTCGACTATGAAGTCGTAGAAGTCGCCCGATACCTCTGTGGCTGGCACATTCGTCGCAGCGATCTCTACACCGCCGAACGTCGGGCAACAGTGGGGCAGTAAGCTCTGCTGAAGCTGGCGGGCGGCTTCGAGGTCTTTTCGCAATCGCTCTTGGTTTCGTTCGACCTGCTCATAGAGTCGAGCGTTCTCGATGGCCGACGCTATCTGCGGAGCGAGGAGCGTAAGCACTTGTACAAGCTCTTCATCGAAGGCACCAACGGTATCCGACTCCAGATCAAGTATGCCGATCACGGAATCCTTCAAGATCAGCGGCACCGGTGTTTCTGATCGAATGCCCGGAACAAGCTCAACGTAGCGATCGTCCTTGGACGTATCACGTGCCAGGGTCGGCTTGCCATCCGCAGCGGCATGCCCAACGAGACCCTCGCCTATAGCTATGTCTTGCCAGTCGACGCGGGACTTGAAACTAGCCCCGAAGTAATGCCGAAGCATTCCATCGTCGACAAGAAAGATCGCCAACGCGTCGAATGGCGCGATGCTGCGCATCCGGTCAGAGATCTTATGGAGCAGCTCGTCGAGATTGAGGATCGATGAGAACTCGCGAGCGATCTCAGCTAACGTGGTCAACGTCTCGTTCTTGCGAACCATCGCGCCGTAAAGTCCAGCGGCGTCGATCGCCAAGGAGAAGCGAGAGCTGATGAGTTCTAGCAGGTTGCGCTCTTGTTCGCCGAAGGCACCGGTCGCAGACGACTGCAAGTCGACCACGCCAACCAACTTGCCGCGCGCAACGAGCGGAACAGCGATTTCTGAGCGGACGGCATCGATCGCCCGCAGGTAGCGTGGATCTTTGGCCACGTCGTTCACGACCACTGTGGTGCGTGTTTCAGCGGCTGTGCCGGTGATGCCTTCTCCGAGCTTCACTCGGAGCCTGTTCGATAGCTCGGCGCGGTAGCCGATCGAATACCGAATGGCGAGAGCTCCATCGTCGTCCGCGAGAAGCACCGCAAATAACTGGTAGCCGACGACCTTACGAATTAGGTCAGCGAGTGCCCTCAACAGATCGTCGAGGTCGAGCGCGTGATTGGCAGCGACATCCGACGCTTCAGCAAGAATCTGAAAGGGATCAGGACGCGAGTGAAGGGATCCGCGGGAGGAGTCCATTAGCGTGTGTCCGCAGCGGTAGTCGCTAGTGAAGATGCGACAGCAAGTGAGGCCACCGTCACGCGATCAGCCCCGGCAGAAGCGAGCACATGTGCCAAAGATTCGGAGGAGACGTCACCCGAAGCCTTCACTTGCATATCATCGCCCGCGACCTTGCGGAACAGTCCAACCGCCTCCGCACTGACGGTGCCGTGACCGGTAAGACCAGCCGCCGCGCAAATGGCATCCGCGCGGGCAAGGCGAGCCAGTGCGCACGCCGCGATGAGGCGGGACTGGTCGACACCCGTCGTTTCGATTACTGCTGTCATCGTCTTGCCTGCGCGGTGTACTAACTCAGCGATGAACCGCAACTCGCCAAATACCTGGTCATCCTCCGCCGCCAGTAGGAGGCCGATCGGCATGACCAGCTCAATCTCTCCGGCTCCCTGGCCCACAGCTAGTTCCGCCTCTAGGGCTTTTGCGCCGGTTGAGGTCGCGCCGTGGGGCCAACCGACCGAGGCCACAATGCGAACCGTGGAGCCGCGTATAGAGCGCTCAGCGGCGAGCACTTGGTTCGGGAGGACGTTCACCGCGCCCAACTCCAGGGTACGCGCTTTCAGACATATAGCGCTTAGTTCAGTTGCGGTAAGTCGAGCATCACGGCAGTCTAACTCGATTGAGCGTGAGCTCCAACCATTTGGCGGCGTCGCCCCTGGCGGTGCGACCGTCTTGCAGCCGGAGGCGCAACTAGCTCCGGAGACCGTAGGCGCCATCGCGGCAGACTCAGCCCCAGTCAGGCCAAGACGGCTCAGCATCTCGTCGCCTATGCGCGCTACCAGGTCCTCAAGTTGCTGATCTGTCATGGGAACGGGACCGTCATTCGAGGCCCAACGCAGCAGTCTTCCGACAGCCAACGCGACCGGAGCCGTATGGCCAAATGATACAATTAAGTCGTCGCCGGGAAGTACCTTCTCGGACCTTTTCGCCCCTTCACTATCCATGCCGTTGTACGAATACGAGTGCGCCCGAACCAAGAAGCGGTTCGAGGTGATCCAAAAATTTTCTGATGCTCCGTTGACTCAGTGCCCCGACTGCGACCAGGACGCTGAGTGCGAAGGTGATATCAAGAAGATTCTCTCTGCGCCAGCCATCAAATTCAAGGGAGCTGGCTGGTACGTAAACGACTACGGTAAGGGCGGCAAACTTCCGGAAACGGAGAGCAAGTCCGACAAGACCGAGAAGAAGTCAGAAGCCAAGAAAGAGTCCAAGAAGTCGGACTCCAAGCCCACCGCGAAGAAAGACTAGCGCTGCTCACCCGGCACGGGTGCCTTCGTACAAGTCACCTGGAAGTACGGACCTATGGTGAGCAGCAGTCCGCGCAGCCAGCGAACTTTTGACAACGTCGCGTATGTACGCGCGAACAAGCGCTTCACTACCTGGAACGCTTGCACCTCTTCCGCAGTCAAGGCGGGCAACTGGACGATGACGCCGCCAGGGAATGGACGCTCTAGCCGTCGGCGTAAGCCGGCCACCGAAAGCAGCGGCCGCCCCGAAGACGTTGTTCTAATATGGGGGATTGCGACCGGAACCCCATAGCCACAAAGCTGGCGGATTAGGCGCATACTTCACAACCGTCATCGCTCTCAGTATCCTTCTGGCATCCGCAGGGGTCATCTACGGTGGCCAACTCGGAATCTCATTAGCGATCTCGACCCCCATCATCATAGCTTTCTTGGTGCAGGCGGCTCTGTATCTGCTGCCGGGATTCCCGGAAACACGAAGGCGCGTTGAGGCTGCCTTCAGCCCCAAGCAACTCGCCGTGTTGTTGGTCATGAGCGGGGTTACGCCGTACCTGATTTACTCGGTCCCGTTGGGACTGTTCTCGGGGAAGAGTTTCGCGGTCCTGCTGGCGTTTGCCGCCATCGCGCCTGTGCTCTTCGTTGTTACACCACCGCGGCCGGATCGGTTCGGTTGGCAGGACTTTATCGTCATCGTTGTACTGACCTCACCGGTGATTAGCGGTCTGACTGGGTTATTCCAAGAAGCGTTCCCGAGTCCAGAGGGCGTACCGAGGCTCGACATTCTGGGAAAGCTCATGGTGATCGCCGTAGGAGCCACGGCGTATCTATCGCTCCGGAAGATCCCAGATACCGATTTCCGGTTCATGCCGCGCTGGGCGGACTTTAGGATTGGGGCCAAACACTACGTCTACTTCCTTCCGATCGGCATCCCGTTGGCACTCAGCATCGGACTCGTTGAGTGGGCACCGAGAGAGTCTCTGGACTGGAGGCTTGCAGGTGAGTTTGTGGGCCGGGTACTAGGCATCTTCTTGGCGACCGCGCTGGCGGAGGAGTTGTGCTTCCGGGGAATCCTCCAGAATCTACTAGAGAAGACCTTATACCGCCCGTGGGCGGCACAGGCGATAGCGGCGCTGGCGTTTGGGGCAGTTCACCTATCCTTCCGGTTCTATCCAAATTGGCGGTTCGCGCTGGTGGCGGTGGTGGCTGGCTGGTTCTATGGCAACGCCTATCGTGAGGCACGCTCCGTAGTACCTGCGGCAACTACGCATACTCTCGTAGTCGTGACCCTAGTGTTCCTATTCCGATTCGTTGAGTAGGGTATTATGTCGCACCACGTCTGCACTACTCCCTTGGTACTGGGAGTAAGAAACGATCTACGGTGGGAGGCGGACAAGGATCGGGTAAGGCCTCGATCCAACTAGGCGAATCTGCGGATTCCGACGGTGGCTAGGCCAGGCCTAAAATGGCGGCATAGAGGGAGAGATCTCGCCACAACGGAAACCAATCGAATGAGCCACACACCACTCAGCCTGCCTGCGGGCAAGTCCGATTTCAACTTTGAGGAGGCGGCTTCTCTGCTTGGGTTGTCGGCTCAAGAGCTGAAGAGCTTCGTGCTGCAGCGATTGGGAGAAAGCGACACCTCTCCGAAACAGTTGGCGAAGATGCGTTTCCGTCCGGCCGATTTGGTGTTGCTGAATGTGATTCAGGCAACCCCAGGCTCGCCGGCAGAACTCGACTAGCCAGCACGCGCTACTACCCCAGGTTCTAGTACATTAGAGGGCTGCGCTGACGGTCTGGTTCACAAACCGGCTAGGCGCGACCTGCTGATGCCCGCCAACTCCGGGGACTCTCTATTTATCCTTCGTAATCTGATTGCGAAGGATTTTAAGATCCGCTACCGCAACATGTCCTTGGGCATTCTGTGGTCGCTGGTGAACCCGTTGGTCATGATGGGCGTACTCACGTTCGTCTTCACGTCATTGATGCAGAACCCGCGGGAGAACTTCCCGCTGTTTGTTCTCGTGGGCATTCTGCCTTACAACTTCTTTTCGCTTGCCGGGTCCACAGGCACGAACTCGATCGTCGAGAACAGTAAGCTCATCAAGAAAGTTCCTTTCCAGAGGGAACTGCTGCCATTGTCGACGGTACTTGCGACTTCGCTACATTACTTCATTCAGGTGGGTCTACTGCTGCTGGCAGTCGGGATCGTCATCGGCCCGTCTTGGAGTTGGATCTGGTTACCCGGTGTGGTGGCCGTACAACTCGTATTCGTCGCGGGCCTGACTTTGGCGACATCCGCCCTCGATGTCTATCTACGAGATATGCGCTACGTTGTTGAGTCGACGAACCTTGTCTTGTTCTGGCTGGTGCCAATCTTCTATGGCTTCGACGATGTTCCGGGTCGCTTCGCCTGGATTTATGAACTGAACCCGGTCGCGGCAGTGATCTTACTATTGCGGACAATCTTGCTGGATGGACAGCCGCCCAACCTATCGACGTTGGTGAAGTTCGCGGGGGTCTCAATCGGAACGATGCTTATCGGCGGGCTAATTTTTCGCCGTCTCAAGCGCAACTTCGCGGACTACTTGTAGGAAGCCGATGACCGTCATCCGACTCAGCAACGTGACGAAGCGGTACAAGATGCACCATGGTCGAGAGCTATTGGCGCAGAAGGCTGCCCGCACGGTGAGGTCAACTCGGGAGCACTTCACGGCGCTCAACGACATCTCAATTAGCGTGGAATCTGGCGAACGAGTGGCAATCGTAGGCGGCAACGGAGCAGGCAAGAGCACTCTACTGAGCATCATCGCGGGTGTGACGACTCCGACAACGGGTGCGGTCGAAACCTCCGGGCGCATCGGGGCGTTGCTCGAATTGGGCACCGGCTTCCACGACGATCTTACGGGGCGAGAGAATATTCGCGTCAATGCGTCATTGCTGGGACTTAGTTCGAAGGAACTAGATTCGCAGTTCGATTCGATTGTCGACTTCGCGGAGGTGGGTCGATTTATCGACGAGCCCCTGCGTACCTACTCAAGTGGCATGACAGCGCGGTTGGGATTCTCGGTGGCAATCCATGTCGAGCCACAGGTGTTAGTCCTCGATGAAGTGATGGGCGTGGGCGACGCCGCGTTCCAACAGAAGTGCAGCGGTAAGATCGACGAGTTGGTCGACCGTGGTGCGACCCTACTGTTCGTTTCCCATGAACTCGGTAGCGTGGAATCGGTCTGCCAAAGAGCGATCTGGATATCGCAGGGGAGAATTCGCGAAGACGGCGCGGCAGCTCTAGTCATTGCTGCATACGACAAGGCAATGACTGGCGGTCGCAATGATTGAGCGGTTCCGCTGAGGTATCAACTACTGGGCTCGAACCGTCGATATACGCAGAAGGAACGCCTTCCGTGTGATCGGCCCTATGTTTGAGTCTCTCTCCCGCAGTAACACTTCCCGCCGACAACGAGTTGCTCGCTGGACAAGCCTGGCAGGTCACTGTGCTGTCGTCGTCGCCGTTTGGTTGCTGGGTGGAGTCACATACCCTACTCCAGCAGCGCTCAACTGGCCAAGCGTGAGTGTTGTGAGGGTTTCACCGCCACCGACTCTGCCACGTCTAACGCGGAAGCCGGGAAGAGAGCATCGAGCCCCAGAACAGGCGCCCGAGCGGTCACGGTTTGAGCCCCCCTCACCGATACGCAAGCGGAAGCCCACGCCGATCACCGCAGTACCACAGCCCCCAGCATGGGTGGTTGAAGCACCCCCAGCTCATAACCCGAATCTGGTCGAGCAGCTGCTGGAATCGGTACAGTTGCCCGCACCCATCGAGGCAGGATTCGGAAAGGTGTCGACGACGCGGGACGAGCTGGCGATCGCAGCAGTCCAGGAAGGTGTGTTTGGTGCGGTCAGGAAATATGGCGGCGGCGCGCACACGCGTGCGCAGTACGAGGCCACAGGATTCGATCAGCTCACGGGATCCGGTGTGCAACGATCCGCCATGTTGGTCCGAGGTGCTGGATTCGCGACGACCCGAACCGAACGCGGCCTGCCGCAATCGATTGTTGTCGAGGCGACCACTTTTGGAGCGATCGAGCGCCAGCCTGCACGTACTGTCGACCCAGACAACGCCGCGACTAGCGACATGGTGGACCAGCAGGTACGGGTCGTCTGGAGACCCTCGCCACGGTACAGCGACGAGGCACTGGCCCAGCGGATCGAAGGGGAAGTCGTCCTTCTCGTACGGTTTCTCGCGGACGGAACGGTTGAAACACTACGGCTCGTCAGCGGACTCGGCTACGGGCTTGATCGACACGCACTTGAGGCGACCGAGGCGATTCGTTTCGAACCCGCTACCCGGAGCGGCCAGCCAATCGACTACATAGCGCAGGTCCGAATCCGATTCGAATTAGCCTACTAGAGCAACATCACTATGTTCCGCCTTCACTACCTACTCGCCAGCTGCTTATTCTTCTCCTCCGCAACAACGGTGGCTGCCGAGCCAGCACCCACTCAATCAGACCTGGTTGAGAGGCTGCTCGATCGCATCGTGGCCGGAGAGGAAAACTTCTTGCGCCGCATGCAGGCCTATCAGCCAATTATGGAGATCTACGTCCAAACGGGTACAGGCTTAGGGCGGAAGAAGAGGTCCGCCAGCGACCAGTACGCTATCGGCCGGGTTTCGGTCGGAGACGGAGGGCTGGAGTGGTTCTCGTTCACGGAGAGCGAAGGATTCATCGTGAAAGGTAGGAAGTCGAAGTTTGGTGGACACGGAGGCAGCGTGGGCTTGCTGTCCCGCGGCTTCGCTCAAATGATCATGCCCGACGCGTTCTCGTTTGATCGGACATCCTACGAGTTCTCTTTTCAGCGCCGCGAGTTTCTGGGAGAGGTTCGAACGCTCGTGTTCGAGGTAAAGCCCCGTACCAATAAACCGGGCAGATTTGTTGGTCGCATCTGGGTAGAGGAGCGGAGCGCTCAGATTGTCCGCTTCAATGGTACCTATTCTGGGGTGGCCCGCAATGGCGTCTTTTTCCACTTTGACAGTTGGCGCATCAATGCGGCTGACGGCTTCTGGGCCCCGGCATACATCTACATACAGGACGAAGACGAGACAGGCGCCATGGGTGTCCGGTTTAGCGCCCAGGCGCGGCTTTGGAACTATCAACCCATCCGAAGTGACGAAGTCGACGAGCTGACAGCGATCTTGATCGAGCAGGAAGACGCCACGAGTCGAACCAGAGCCGAGGAGTCGACTCCGTTAGAAGCAGAGCGAAAATGGCGACATGAAGCGCAACAGAACGTATTGCGAAGGCTGGAGAGAGCAGGCCTTCTGGCCCCTCGTGGGCCGGTCGATGAAGTCGCTGAAACGGTCGTCCGCAACCTGATGGCCACGAACGGCCTAGATTTGGAGATCGAGTGTCGCATTCTCTTGACGACGCCGCTCGAAACGTTCTCGATCGGGCAAGCGATCGTCGTCAGTCGCGGCCTGATCGACGTGCTGCCGGACGAAGCAAGCCTGGCCATGGCGCTCTCAACCGAACTCGCGCACGCCGTACTGGGACACCGCATGAACACGATGTTCGGCTTCGGCGACCTAACCATCTTTGAAGACACAGAAATTCTCGATCGACTACGACTAAACCGACCGCCGGACGAGGTCTTCGAGGCAAGTGGGCTGGCTGTTCAGCTACTAGAGAATAGTTCCTACTCCGGGAAGTTGGCGAACGCGGGCCTGTTTCTGCAGGCTCTGGCCAGCCGGGCCCCGACACTGCCGCAACTCATCCGGTCTAACTTTGGCAACGCTTTGGCATCGGAAGCCAAGATGAAGCGGCTAGAACGCGTTGCGGGCGCGGCGCCTGATCTCGATGAAGACTCTCTGGACCAGATAGCGGCTTTGCCGCTAGGATCGCGTGTGCGACTTGACCCTTGGTCGAACGCGGTATCTCTTCGAGAGCTGAAGCCGGTTGAGATCCGTACAGCCGAAGACAAGCTACCGTTCCAGGTCACACCCTTCTTGCCCTACCTGCGGCATTTCGAGCCACGGCAGTGATCGGCGTTCACGCACGACGAAGGCCCCTCCGACGAAAGTCGAAGGGGCCTATCTTTCGTCGAGAAAACCGGACTGGCTATCCAGCAGTGTCTGGCGTCTCGATTTGCATGCCCTTGGACTCGTCATCGCTCAAGGTGGCAGGGAAATCGCCAAGGTCGCTGCCATAGGTCGGCAAGCCTCCGAGGTATTCCACTTCTGGCGCGAACTCCTCGACCTCGTCCTCGCCTTCGAGCTTGACGTTATGGTAGGTATTCAATCCCGTACCGGCAGGAATGAGGCGACCGACGATGACGTTCTCCTTGAGTCCGCGGAGGTAGTCGACCTTACCGGAGATCGCGGCTTCGGTAAGCACGCGAGTCGTCTCCTGGAAGGAAGCCGCGGAGATAAAGGAGTCGGTTGCCAACGATGCCTTGGTGATTCCCATCAGCAGCGGACGTCCGATAGCCGGGGTTCCCCCTTTCGCCGAGGTCTTATCGTTGCTCCGGCGGAAGCGGAATTTATCGACGACTTCATCCAATAGGAATTCGGTGTCGCCGACATCTTCCACTTTGATCCAGCGCATCATCTGACGAGCAATCGTCTCGAGGTGCTTATCGTTGATGGCAACACCCTGAAGGCGATAGACCTCTTGAATCTCGTTGACGAGGTACTTCTGAAGTTCCTTTTCCCCGAGAACGGCCAGGATATCGTGCGGGTCGCGGGGACCGTCCATCAAAGGCTCGCCAGCGGTAACCCGCTCGCCCTCTTGAACGTTGATGTGAACACCGCGAGGAATCGAATACTCGCTCTCTTCACCGTTCTCAGCCACGACATAGATCTTGCGCTGCCCTTTGGCCAACTCGCCGTAGCGGACGATGCCATCGATTTCACTCATCACAGCCGTCTCACGTGGGCGACGTGCTTCGAAGAGTTCGACAACGCGAGGTAGACCACCGGTAATATCCTTGGTCTTCGTCGTCTCACGCGGGATCTTCGCTAGAACGTCAGCGGCGTGAATCGCTTCACCGTCACGGACCATAACGTGAGCGTTCGTCGGGATCAGGTACTTGTGCTGGAGCTTGCCCTTAGAATCATGGATCTCGATCATGGGCTGCTTCTGATCATCGGGAGAATCCGCGACAACCCATTGCGACATGCCCGTGACTTCATCGACCTGCTCTTGGAGTGTGACACCCTCTTGTAGATCTTTGAAGTGACAGAAGCCACTAACCTCGGTGAGGATCGAAAACGTATACGGATCCCACTCAAGTAGTCGCTCGTTCTCTTGGAGGTCCGCACCATCTTCAACGCGCAACTTAGCGCCGTAGACCACTTGATAGCGCTCTATTTCGCGACCCTTCTCATCGACGACGCCGACAATACCGTTGCGGTTCATAGCGATCAGTTCGCCGTCGCGATTGCGAACGGCCTTAACGCCGATGTACTTGGCAAAGCCCGCGGTCTTAGCTTCTTGCGTTGACTGCTCAGAGACTCGTGTCGCGGTACCACCAATATGGAAGGTACGCATAGTGAGCTGAGTGCCCGGCTCACCAATCGACTGAGCGGCGATTACGCCAACGGCCTCGCCACGTTCGACTAAGCGCCCCGTCGCAAGATTGCGACCGTAGCAAAGACGGCAAACACCACGCTCGGACTCGCAGCTCAGCACGGACCGAATACGGACGCGCTCGATGCCAGCCGACTCAAGCTGAGAGGCCAGCTCCTCGGTAATCTCTTGGTCAGCTCGGACGAGAGTCTCACCTTCATAGTCGAGGATGTCTTCCGAGGCGACACGGCCAGCGATGCGATCGCGCAATGCCTCGATAATCTCACCCGACTCAACAATCGACTCAACCCAAATGCCATCGGTGGTGCCACAGTCGGTCTCATTGACGATGACGTCTTGTGCCACATCGACTAGACGACGGGTGAGGTATCCGGAATCCGCCGTCTTCAACGCCGTGTCGGCCAAACCCTTACGGGCGCCGTGAGTGGAGATAAAGTACTGAAGAACGTTGAGCCCTTCGCGGAAATTCGCAGTAATTGGAGTCTCGATGATCGCGCCCGACGGCTTGGCCATGAGACCGCGCATGCCCGACAGTTGACGAATCTGCTGTTTCGAACCACGAGCACCAGAGTCGGCCATGACGAAGATCGGGTTGATCTCCGCTCCGTCGTTGTCGATCTCGCCCATGCGCGCAAACATCTGATCGGAAACCTGCTCGGTAACCTTCGACCAAATTTCAATGATCTTGTTGTAACGCTCACCGTGGGTGATCGCACCGTCGAGGTACTGCTGCTCGACAGCCATGACCTCTTTCTGAGCCTCTTTGACTCGGGCCTCTTTGTCCTCAGGCACGATCATATCGTCGATGCCGATCGACAGACCGGAAAGTGTTGAGAAACGGAAGCCGAGCGCTTTGAGTTCGTCGAGCATCACGACCGTCTTCTCGCGACCGAGAGTACGGTAGCAGTAAGACACCAGCTCGGTGGCACCCTTCTTCTTCAGCAGACCGTTGATGAACGGCAGCCCTTCCGGTAGGTGCTCGTTAAGGATGACTCGCCCGACCGTCGTTTCCAGATGCTGCTTACGGTAGTGGACCGGCTCAATCTGGCTGATCTTCTGATCGTCAAACGACTTTGCCAGATCCATCACGGGACCCGTGTAGTAGAGACGGATGGGAGTCAGCGTCTCGACCACTCCCATGTCGAGGGCGAAGAGCACGTCTTCGACGCTGCCAAAAGTACGACCTTCGCCGAGTGAGCCCTTCTTCTCCCGGGTCATGTAATACAGGCCCAGCACCATGTCCTGTGACGGTGTCGTAATGGGAGCGCCATTCGCGGGAGACAAGATGTTGTGTGAGGACAACATCAGCACGTAGGCCTCGATCTGCGCCTCAGGCGACAGCGGGACGTGGACGGCCATCTGATCGCCGTCGAAATCCGCGTTGAACGCGGGGCAGACGAGGGGATGGAGGCGAATCGCCTTCCCCTCGACCAAGGTTGGTTCGAATGCTTGGATCCCGAGACGGTGAAGGGTGGGCGCGCGGTTCAATAGAACCGGGTGGTCCTTAATGACCTCTTCGAGAATGTCCCAGACGACCGGATCGTGCTGTTCGACCAGCTCTTTGGCTTGCTTGATTGTGGTGCAATGTCCACGCTGTTCGAGACGCTGATAGATGAACGGCTTGAAGAGCTCAAGTGCCATCAATTTGGGCAGGCCGCACTGGTTGAGCTTGAGATTCGGACCGCAAACGATGACCGAACGACCTGAGTAGTCGACGCGCTTTCCGAGCAGGTTCTGCCGGAAGCGGCCTTGCTTACCCTTCAGGGTGTCCGATAGCGATTTCAGCGGGCGGTTGTTGGCGCCACGCAGGGTGTGGCCGCGACGACCATTGTCAAACAAGGCGTCTACCGCTTCCTGCAGCATGCGCTTTTCGTTGCGCACGATGACGTCAGGAGCGCTCAGCTCCATCAGCTTCTTCAAGCGATTATTGCGGTTGATCACTCGACGGTAAAGGTCGTTTAGATCGGAGGTGGCGAAACGACCACCGTCGAGCGGTACCAGCGGGCGCAATTCCGGCGGGAGTACCGGCAGGACGTCCAGAATCATCCACTCTGGGCGATTGCCGGACCTACGGAACGACTCGACAACCTTGAGGCGCCGTGCAAACTTCAGCTTTTTCTGGAGCGAAGTCTCGTTGCGCATCGAATCACGCAGTTCCACGGCCATTGTCTCAAGGTCAAGCCCCTTGAGGATTTCTTTGACGCCAGCAGCGCCCATCATGGAGACGAAGTCGCCCGGGTGCTCCAGATCGAGTTCACGCTTGCGTTCGTCGGCAATGATCTCGCCAACCGCGACGCCCACTTCTTCGGAAGCCTCGACGACAATATGCGCCTCGTAGTAGAGCACGCGTTCGAGGTCGCGCAACGTCGTATCGAGCAGCTGGCCGATACGACTTGGCAAGCCCTTGAAGAACCAGACGTGGGAGCAGGGGGAAGCGAGCTCAATGTGCCCCATGCGTTCGCGGCGCACCCGGCTGAGCGTGATCTCTTCGCCACACTTCTCGCAGACCACGCCACGGTACTTCATGCGCTTGTATTTACCGCAGGAGCACTCCCAGTCATTGACCGGGCCGAAGATCACACCACAGAAAAGGCCGTCGCGTTCCGGCTTAAACGTGCGGTAGTTGATCGTCTCTGGCTTCTTCACTTCGCCATGCGACCAGCTCCGGATCTTCTCCGGTGAAGCTAGGCCAATACGAATCGAGTCAAAGTCGTTGGCAATGCTGACGTGGTCGTAGGGGCTGGAACGTCGAAACAAGGGGCGACCTCCAAAAGTCAATCTAGCGCTAGGGGAGCATTTTCACTCGGTGCGGGCATATCCGATCACTCCCCCGCAAGGCCCATTCTAGGAACGCACTCCGCGTTCCCTGGTTCTCTTAGTCCGCGGCCAGGGCCGTCTCGATTACATCCTGTTGCGATTTGACCAATTCGACATCCAGGCACAGGGACTGGAGCTCACGAATCAGGACGCTGAAGGACTCGGGAACACCCGGCTCCATCGCTGCCTCGCCCTTTACGATCGATTCGTAAATCTTGGCGCGGCCGTAGACGTCATCCGATTTGGCCGTTAGTAGCTCTTGCAAGATATGCGCGGCACCGTAGGCCTCGAGCGCCCACACTTCCATCTCACCAAAACGCTGTCCACCGAACTGCGCTTTGCCGCCGAGCGGCTGTTGCGTAATTAGCGAGTATGGTCCAATCGAACGCGCGTGAATTTTGTCATCGACGAGGTGGCTCAGCTTCAGCATATAGATGATGCCGACCGTCGTCTCCTGCTCAAACGGCTGCCCGCTAAGTCCGTCGCGGAGTTGGATTTTCCCGGATCGAGGCAGACCAGCTTTCTCAAGATATTCCTTGATGACCTTCTCACCAGGACCTTCGAATACAGGAGAAGCAAACTTAAGTCCCAATGCTTCGCCAGCCCAACCGAGATGAGTCTCAAGAATCTGTCCGACGTTCATACGACTGGGAACGCCAAGAGGATTCAAGGCGATTTCAACCGGACGCCCGTCAGGCAGATAAGGCATGTCTTCTTCAGGCAGAACGCGAGCGATAACGCCCTTGTTCCCGTGACGGCCAGCCATCTTATCGCCGACCTGAAGCTTACGCTTCATGGCGATGTAGACCTTGACCATCTTGATGACGCCAGGTGAAAGCTCGTCGCCTTTCTTCAGCTTTGCGATCTTCTCGTCAGTCAACTTCTCAAGAACCTGGATCTGACGAATCGTCATCTCCTCGATCTCGTCGATGCGGTCGTTCAAGTGAGGGTCTTTTTCGCTGACGCGGAGTCGCTTCAGGTCTCGGGCACGCATCGTCTCAAGGATCGGGCGGGTAAGCTCTTCACCTTTGCCGACCAACTTGTGATTCGTCTTTTCGTCGTGCAGGTCGCTGAGCGACTCACGACCACCAAACAAACCTTCTAGGCGGTTCGAGCGTTCGTCAAACAGTATGCGCTTCTCGTCATCGAGGTTGCGGCGTAGGCGCTCAACCGTCTGCTGCTCGATGAGCAGAGCACGCTCATCTTTTTCAACACCTTTGCGAGCGAATACCTTGACGTCGACGACGATGCCCGCGATACCGGGAGGGCTATAGAGTGAGGCGTCTTTGACGTCGCCTGCCTTCTCACCGAAGATGGCGCGCAGCAGCTTTTCTTCTGGCGTGAGCTGAGTCTCGCCCTTCGGAGTCACTTTGCCAACGAGAATATCGCCCGGCTTGACCTGGGCACCGATGCGGATAATGCCGCTCTCGTCGAGGTTCCGGAGAAACCCTTCTGAGATGTTGGGAATATCCTGCGTGATTTCTTCGGCACCGAGCTTCGTGTCACGAGCCTCTACGTCAAGCTCTTCGATGTGAACCGAAGTGTAGTAGTCCTCTTTAACGAGCTTTTCGCTGACAAGGATGGCATCCTCAAAGTTGTAGCCGCGCCAAGGCATAAAGGCGACCAAGACATTGCGGCCTAGCGCCAGCTCGCCCTTCTCGGTAGAAGGACCGTCAGCAAGAACCTCACCTGCCCGAACTCGCTGCCCTTCTTTGACGACAGGCTTCTGGTTAATGCAGGTGTTCTGGTTAGAGCGGCGGAACTTGACGAATTGATAGATGTCGGCGCCAACCTCACGCGACATCGCGCCTTCTTGAGAGACGCCCTCCACGCGTACGATGATGCGCTCAGAATCGACCGAGTCGACAAGACCGTCACGACGACAAATGACGACTGCGCCGGAATCTCGGGCCGCGATCAGCTCCATGCCGGTACCGACGATCGGAGAGTCGGCACGTAGCAGCGGAACCGCCTGACGTTGCATGTTCGAGCCCATCAAGGCGCGGTTGGCGTCATCGTTCTCAAGGAACGGGATCAGGCTGGCCGCAACAGATACGAGCTGCTTGGGACTGACGTCGAGGTATTGAATCTCAGCGCGCTTCTTCAGCTGGAAGTCTCCGGCAACGCGACAGTTGGCGAAGTCGGGGATGATGTGACCGCTTTCGCTGACCGGAATATTAGCCTGCGCAACCGTGTAGCGGTCTTCTTCCCAGGCCGAAAGATAGTGGCAGTACGGATCGTACTGCATCACCTGCTTGCTCTTGGCAAGCTTGGCGTTAATCTCCTCAGCTTCGACTCGAGTCATGACGTCGCCGACCTTGCGCTTCGTCGCACCCGGGTGCGAGACCACAATTTCGTCAATGACGATACCGTTTTCGACTCGACGATACGGACTCTCAATGAATCCGTATCCGTTGATACGCGCAAAGCAACTCAATGAGCTAATCAGACCAATGTTGGGGCCTTCAGGCGTCTCGATCGGACAGATACGTCCGTAGTGAGTCGTGTGAACATCGCGGACCTCAAAGCCAGCGCGCTCACGTGATAGACCACCCGGTCCAAGAGCGGACAGTCGGCGCTTATGCGTGATCTCTGACAGCGGGTTCGTCTGATCCATGAACTGCGAGAGTTGCGAAGACCCGAAGAACTCGCGAATTGCAGCCATGACCGGCTTAGCGTTTACCAAATCGTGGGGCATAGCCGACGACATCTCTTGGTAGACGCTCATCTTCTCTTTCATCGCCCGTTCCATACGGACCAGGCCGATGCGGAACTGGTTCTCCAGCAACTCGCCGACTGCGCGAACGCGGCGGTTACCGAGATGATCGATGTCGTCGACGTCGCCGATGCCGCGGCGTAGTTCCATCAAGTAGCGGATCGTGGCGTAAAAGTCATCGGCATCAAGCGCTCTCTTGTCGAGTGACGTGGAGTTCTCATCACCATAGAGTTTGATGTTGAACTTCATTCGACCGACACGCGAGAAGTCGTATTTGCGTGTGTCGAAGAACATGCCCTGGAATAGCTGCGTGGCCGTGTCGAGGGTCGGAGGATCTCCGGGACGAAGCTTGCGGTAAATCTCGATCAGCGCGTCGTGCTGCGTCGTGATCGAATCCTTCTTGAGGGTCTCGGACAAGGTGACGCCGATGGGATCCGTTTCCGGGAAGATCACCTCAAAGCCCTTGGCGCCAGCTTCGATCAACTGAGCAATTTTGTCTGCGACAACCGGACTGTTCGCCTCAACCAGCACGTCACCGGTCTCTTCGTTGACGACATCAGAGGCAAACAATGCTTCCTCAAGGTCACTCGGGGAAGTGGGCAGACTCTTGATCTTGGCCTTCTGAAGCTCCTTGAACGCCAGCGGGGTTACCTTGCGACCTTTCTTGACGACCAGCTTACCCTTGGAGTCCTTGACGTCATCCGACATCCGAACACCAAGGAGGTTCTCGGAGACCTGTCGATTCAGGGTCGAGCCAGAAATCGAAATCGAGTCAACCTTATAGAACTGCTTCAGGATATCGGCGTCGGACATCAATCCCAACGCACGTAGGAAGATCGTACCCAGGAACTTTCGCTTGCGGTCGATACGAACGTAGAGCAGGTTCTTCTGGTCGTACTCAAACTCAACCCAGCTACCGCGGTAAGGAATGATCTTGCCGAGGAAATAACTTTTGCGGTTGGAAGACTCGAAGAAGACGCCTGGCGAACGATGCAACTGCGAAACGATGACGCGCTCGGTGCCGCTCACGATGAACGTACCGTTGCCGGTCATCAGTGGGACTTCACCGAAAAAGACCTCTTGCTCCTTGATGTCGCGAATCGATTTTTCGCCTTCTTCGTCTTTCTCGAAGATCGTCAGCCGGATGGTGACCTTCAGAGGAGCGGAGTAGGTCATGCCCCGTTCTTGACACTCGTCGACGTCGTACTTGAGCTTCATGCTGACCGGGTCGCCGCACTTGGTGCAGAACGTTACCCGATTGGCGTTGTATTCTCCACACTCGCCACAAGCGGTTGTTGACGGCCCGTAGGGGTCGGTCTTAATGGTCGAACCGCAATGGGAGCAGGTGGAGCGCAAGTGATGTAGACCGCGTAGATGCCCGCACTTACACTCCCAATCGCCGATTGAGTAGTCGACGAACTGCAGCTCGCTCAGACCGCGGAAATCGCTGATCGGAAACACGGAACTAAAGACCGCCTGAAGACCCGTGTCGTCCCGCTCACCGGGCAACAGTTCCATCTGCAGGAAGCGCTTATACGACGCCTGCTGCACTTCGATCAGATTCGGAATTGGAATCGTAGTCGGAATCCTGGAAAAGTCCACCCTCAACGGATTTGAACTGATCGAAGAATCGTTTGCCTTAGTCGCCATCTGTAACTCCCAAGCCCATCTACTCGCACCCTCCAGCCGCCGCTAGACAGAGCCGACTACGCCCGAGGCGCGCCAGGTCCCACAGCAAGAACACAGGAGTTTGCGAACAAGCAGTTACGAATCGTCGATTCCGAATTGAACCGATAGGAAAACGCCCGAATCTCAAACCCACTATCCCCTGTGGCTGAGAACGGACGCGCAATAAAGAGAGGGCGCACTCGACCCACGACGAGCTACACCTTCGCGTATTCAACTGGAGCAAATAAAGCTGCCTCTACCGAACGAGCTTCCGCCAAGTGCCGCTACTACGACCTATGCATGCTAGCAGTTACGAACTGCAAACGCAAGAAGACACAGCGGATCCCAGGCGTCCCGACCGGGCGCTAGAGAGTCAACATATCCGATCCAGGAAGCCACGAGCCCCTAGGACAGTGCGACTTCTGCGCCGACTTCTTCGAAAGTCTTCATCAGCGCGTCAGCTTCGTCTTTCGCGATGCCTTCCTTGATGGCCTTGGGAGCTTCGTCAACTAGACCCTTGGCTTCTTTCAAACCAAGACCAGTGGCTTCGCGGACAGCCTTGATCACCTTGATCTTGTTGGCACCGACGGCCTTCAAGGTAACAGTGAACTCGGTCTGTTCTTCCTCGGCAGCTTCACCGCCAGCGGCAGGCGCTGCCGCCATCGCGACGGGGGCCGCGGCGGACACACCTAATTTTTCTTCGAGATCTTTCACCAGATCTGCAGCTTCCATCAGGGTCAAACCCTGGATCTGTTCAGCAAGAGCAGCAATATCGGCCATGGCTGGATCGCTCCTTCGTTCCTTCAACGTTCAAAATTAACTCTGTTGAGCGGCGGCAACAGTCCGCCAACACAAAAACTCTATTCCTACCCGCTACCGGCGCTAGTCCGCGAATTTCTCTTCCTCTACGCCCTTCTGGACAACGGTAGCGATGTCTCGCGCAGACGCCTTGAGAACGCCCATCAGTTGCTGCGTTGGCGCATTCAGCATGTACAGCAACTTCGCTTGAACCTCGGCCTTCGAAGGCATCTTCGAAAGCTTGACGAGGTCGTCAGCGTCATATTCTTCACCCTCAACCAAACCCGCTTTACACGAGAAGGCCGGATTCTTTTCCGAATACTCGACAAGAGCCTTCAGCAGGCCCACCGGGTCATCCTTGGCATAGACCAAAGAGGTCATGCCCTTGAGTCCGGCAAACGTCGATGCGTAGGATTCGCCCTCTGCGGCGATCCGGGCCAAGCGATTGTTGATCACCCGGTAGCCGCCGCCATTCTTGCGAATCTCACCGCGTAGTTCGTTGTCGCCCTCGACAGCGAGCCCCTTGAAGCTGCAGAGCAGCAAGACGGAGTTCTCCGCGAGAGTCTCTTTGAGGAGGGCGAGTTCTTCAGTCTTTTGAGCTTTCGTCTTCATTTTCGCCTCCCCTACTTGTTCGACTCGGACTCATCCAACGGGATCGCCGGACTCATCGTCGAACACAACGTGATCTTCTTGACGTACTTTCCCTTCACCGCAGCGGGCCTCGCCTTAACGACCGCAGAGATCAGCGCATTGGCGTTGTCGACCAATTTGTCAGCGTCGAAGCTCAGCTTGCCCACAGGTGCGTGAATGACGCCACCCTTGTCGACGCGGAACTCGATCCGGCCAGCCTTGATCTCCTTGACCGCCGCAGCAACATCCGTCGTCACGGTTCCAGTCTTCGGATTTGGCATCAACCCACGCGGACCGAGCAGACGGCCCAGCTTGCCAACGTGACGCATCATGTCAGGGGCCGAAACAAGAGCGTCAAAATCCAGCCAGTTTTCTTTCTGGATCTTCGCCACAATCTCTTCGCCGCCTACGTGATCAGCGCCAGCATCCTTGGCCTGTTGGGCCAGGTCACCAACCGCAACTACAAGAACAGTCTTCGACTTGCCAAGACCGTGAGGCAGCACCAGAGTGCCACGCACCATCTGATCCGCATGACGCGGATCGACGCCAAGGCTGAGATGAAGCTCGACAGTCTCGTCGAATTTCGAGTCTTGATTGTCCTGGAGTAGAGGGATCGCTTCGTCAAGAGTGTGACGACGATCTTCTAACTTCTCCGCGAAAGCGCGGTATTTCTTACCTGCCATATATCCTCCGTGGTACAAACGGCTGCGAAGCCAAACGGCCCGCAAGCCTCCCAAAGTCGCCGGCACACCGGCGCGTCACTAAACAGAATCTTCTAGATTACCTCGACACCCATCGACCGCGCAGTACCTCGCACGCATTCCATGGCTGCCTCAATCGTGTGGCAGTTGAGATCTGGCATTTTCTGCTTCGCGATCTCTTCCACCTGAGCTACGGTCAGCTTGCCTACCTTGTCGCGGTTCGGCTCGCCAGAACCCTTGGCCAGTTTCGCTAGCTTCTTGATCAACACAGCGGCCGGGGGCGTCTTCGTGATGAAGTCATAGGAACGATCACTATAAACCGTCAATACGACCGGCACCAAGAGGCCCATCAATTCGGGCTGCTGCGTTCTGGCGTTAAAGGCCTTGCAGAACTCCATGATGTTGACACCAGCCTGGCCTAGGGCCGGACCGACGGGAGGAGCAGGCGTCGCCTTCCCCGCCTGAATTTGCAGTTTTACCTGGCTTGCAACTTGCTTCTTCGCCATCTTCCGCTAAGCCTCTTTCTCCACCTGAAAGTATTCCAATTCCACAGGTGTACCGCGCCCAAAGATCGTCACCATCACCTTCAGCGTGGCGCGATCCTCGTTCACTTCCTCAACCGTGCCAGTGAAGTTGGCAAACGGTCCATCGATAATCTTGACCTGGTCGTTCCGCTCGAAGGACATCTTCGGACGTGGGCGATCTTCCGAGGCGGTCTGGCGAAACAGGATCTGATTGACCTCGTCCGCCGTCAACGGATTCGGCTTGTGCCCACCACCAACAAACCCGGTCACACGCGGCGTATTCTTCACCACATGCCAAATCTCGTCGTCCAGGTTGAGCTGGATCAGAACATACCCAGGATAGAGCAGACGCTTAGTCGTCACCCGCTTGCCCGCCCGCAACTCAATAACGTCTTCGGTCGGGATCAGCATCTCACCAATGCGATCACGTAGACCAAACGCGTCAGCGCGAGTCATCAGACTCTCGCGAACCTTGTTTTCGAAGCCCGAATAGGCATGAATGATGTACCAATCAAGCCCCGGAACACCGGGAGCCGCGCCTGCTTCGTCGACGACATCGCCTTCAACGACCGCTTCGGCTTCGACAACCACATCGCCTTCCGATGCCGCTTCAGCAGCGGAATCCTCAACCGAGGAGTCATCTGTGGACATATCAGCGCCCGCCGCATCCTGCGATACGACCGACTCTTCTGGTGTCTCGCCCGAAGCTTCTACGCCATCAACTGGTTCCAATTCGCTCACAAGTCCTACCTAAAGCGCTGATAGAGTTCGGTTTGACCCATTGCCAGCACAAAATCAACTACACCGAAAAATACGGCGAATGCAAAAACCGTCACCAGCACAACTACCGTCGTGCTTCTCACCTGATTGCGATTCGGCCACGTCACCAAACGCATCTCGTGCCTCAGCTCTTCGACGTATGCCCGAAAACGCGGCAGCCAACTTGTCGGCCCCTTGGAGGGAACCCCCACGGCTTTTCCGCTTGCAGCCAGTTTTTTATTTCCCGAAGCCATGAATCAATCTCTTACCCAACCTTCCAACGCACACACTCCAACTTGCCGCAGCGAGCGGCCCAATTGCGATCTATCTCCAAAAGTAGTGGCAGGGGCGGAGGGAATCGAACCCCCAGTGGCGGTTTTGGAGACCGCTGGTTTACCGTTAACCGACGCCCCTAACGCTTTGGGGGACGAACCTCTGTGCCTACTTCGTTTCGCGATGCAGCGTATGCCGCCGACAACGAGGACAGAACTTCTTCAGCTCCAGGCGACCGGGGCTCTTCCTCTTGTTCTTCGTCGTAGTATAGTTCCTATCCTTGCTCTCTGTACACTGCAAGGTAATGATGTCACGCGCCATAGCTAGCTCCCAATCGGCTTAACAACCCGTTCTATTCGACAATATCGGCGACAGTACCCGCGCCGATGGTGCGGGAGCCTTCGCGGATAGCGAAGCGCAAGCCCTTCTCCATGGCGATCGGGTGGATCAACTCCACGTCAATCGTCACGTTATCGCCCGGCATCACCATCTCGGTGCCCTCGGGCAGGTTCGCCACTCCCGTCACGTCGGTCGTGCGGAAGTAAAACTGCGGCCGGTAGCCGTTGAAGAAGGGCGTGTGGCGACCACCCTCGCTCTTTTTCAACACATACACTTCCGCTTTGAACTTCGTGTGCGGATTGATCGATTTCGGCTTCGCCACGACCTGCCCACGCTCCACCTCTTCTTTGTCGAGACCACGCATCAGCAGTCCGACGTTGTCGCCCGCTTGACCTGAATCGAGCAGCTTGCGGAACATCTCCACGCCGGTCACGACCTTCGTCTGGGTGTCGCGAATGCCGATGATCTCCATCTCTTCGCCGACCTTGACCTGCCCACGCTCGACCCGACCGGTCACCACCGTGCCACGACCCGAGATCGAGAATACATCCTCAACCGGCATCAGGAACGGCTTGTCGATCTCACGCTCCGGCGTCGGGATGTACTCATCCACCGCCTTCATCAGATTGTCGACCGTCTTCTCCCACTTCTCTTCGCCGTCCAAGGCGCCCAGAGCCGATACCTGCACCACCGGGATGTCATCGCCCGGGAAGTCGTACTCCGACAACAGCTCCCGCACTTCCATCTCGACCAACTCCAGCAACTCTTCGTCGTCGACCATGTCGACCTTGTTCAGCGCCACGACGACATACGGCACACCCACCTGGCGAGCGAGCAGAATGTGCTCCCGGGTCTGCGGCATCGGTCCATCGGTCGCCGCCACCACCAGGATGGCGCCGTCCATCTGCGCCGCTCCGGTGATCATGTTCTTGATGTAGTCGGCGTGACCCGGACAATCGACATGCGCGTAGTGCCTGTTGTCGGTCTGATACTCGACGTGCGCGGTCGAAATCGTGATTCCACGCGCCTTCTCTTCCGGCGCGTTGTCGATCTCGTCAAAGGACTTAACCGTGTTCGACGGATCGTGCTTCGCCAGCACCTTCGTGATCGCCGCCGTCAACGTCGTCTTGCCATGGTCAATATGACCAATCGTCCCGACGTTCACATGCGGTTTCGTCCGTTCGAATTTCTCTTTCGCCATGCCGTTCTTCTCCGTTACAGCGCCTCGCTAATCGAGGCAACTCTTGTGGTGGACGGGGGAGGGTTCGAACCTCCGTAGGGCTAAGCCCGTCAGATTTACAGTCTGATGCCTTTAACCACTCGGCCACCCGTCCAAACCTGTTCCAACATGCGTGCGCGGCTTCCGCAGCGCCCGAAAAACCTTCCTGTCTGCTCCAGACGATCTCTCACGAGATACGTGGAGCCGATGACGGGACTTGAACCCGTGACCTCGTCCTTACCAAGGACGCGCTCTACCAACTGAGCTACATCGGCTTAGCGGCTGATGCGACCCTCTGGACCAAACCCCGCAGTGCTCTTGGAGCGGGGGACGGGACTCGAACCCGCAACCAACAGCTTGGAAGGCTGTGACTCTACCAATTGAGTTACCCCCGCCCATGTCCAAAGCGTCAGCCATCGCCCCGAAAGCTACACCCGGTGGATGGAGCTGGCGAAGGGACTCGAACCCCCGACCCTCTGATTACAAATCAGATGCTCTACCAACTGAGCTACGCCAGCGCGCAGACACACCCAGAGTAACGAATGTCCGGCGCAGGAGCAACACCACCGCGCAAAGGTGGCTCCCCAATGGTTTCGACTAACCGGCGCGGCCTTGGTAGGTACCGTCAACGGTACTGATTCGGATTTTCTCACCTTCCTTGATGAATGGCGGAACCTGAACAACCAGGCCTGTCTCCGTATTCGCGGGCTTGGTCACGTTCGTCACCGTCGCTCCCTTAATGGCCGGAGTCGTTTCGAGGACTTCCAGATCAACGCTGGAGGGCAAGTTCAAGCTGAACGGGGTTCCTTCGTGGAACTGGACTTCGATGACCATGTTCGCGATCAGATAATTGACCTGATCACCTAGCAGGTCGGTGGTGAGCTCCTCCTGCTCGAAGGTTTCGGTATTCATGAAGTGATAACGGTCACCTTCGCCGTAGAGATACTCCATCTTCCGAGGTTCGAGCGAGATTCTCTCGAAACTATCCGAAGAAGCTAGCTTGTGCTCGCTAATAGCTCCGCTGCGATGGCTCCGGAACTTAGCCTGTACAAACCCGCGACCCTTGCCGGGCGTGCGGTGCTCGGTGTGATAAACCGAGCAGATCTCGCCTTTAAACTTCACGAGCATGCCAACCCGCAACTGTATAGCCTGAACGACCAAGAGCAATCCTTCCTTTCGCTGGGATAATCTAGGCTGCTTCAGCCACCGCCGAAGCGCCTCAATCGAGAATATATCAGTGTAACAACGGGCACCGGCTCTGTCTGGGGGTAAGGGCTTTCTCCGATATGACACAGAGCACCTTCAGGCGTATTCTCAGGGACGGAGGCTCTTCATGTCCCGCACGCTACGCCTGGCGACACTTTCTACCCTCTTCTTGTTGGCCACGATCTTGGTGCCCGCTAGTTCTGCAGCCGATCCGGCGCTGCTCGGCATGGCGGAGCCGGGGTCGAACTTCGTCGTCGGCATCGACGTACAGGCGCTCACCAACTCGCCGTTGGCCCAAGAGGCGATGATCAAGGCCCAGCTTGAACACCCCGACTGGACTTCCAAACTCCAGGCTCTGGGGCCGAATCCTCTCTCTCGGATTCAAGAAGTCCTGATCGTGGGCGACGTCGAAACCGCACGAGAAGAATCCAAGGGGCTGCTGTTAGTACGCGGGGATTTCAGCGACGACGGCTGGATCGCGACCGTCTGCCAGAGCGGCTGCACCAGCGAGAACTACCACGGGTTCACGCTGCATGGAGTCGACAGCACTGACAAGCCGGGTGCGTTCGTACAACTCGACGCGAACTACGTTGCTCTCGGATCGCCTGACCAGGTTCGCGGTGTGATCGACCGCCGTATGTCCGGGTTCACATCCCGGTTCGCTTCCGAGGTCGACGGTTGGATGTCGAATACGGCCGGTCACCACATATGGGTCGCCGCCAAAGGACCTTTTGACATGCCGCATGCGGGAGCAGACCCGATGGGCCTGAGGAGCATCGCGAATCTAGACGCCTTTGGAATGGGGCTCACGCTTGGATCTGACCTGCAGATGGGCATGGAACTTCGGTCGCTCACGAACCAGGAATCCATCACTCTGTACCAAACATTACAAGGGTTGCTCATGATGGTTTCAGCCAGTGCCCAACAAGATCCAGATGCCGCCGAGTTCTTTCGGAGTCTGAAAATTGAGCAAGGGGCACGAACGGTTACGGCATCGCTGCGACTCCCCGGTCACGTACTCAAGCGTATGGCCGAAAAGAGAATGCAGCCCAGTGAAACAGTCAGTGTCAGCGCTGCCGTGGAACCAACCGCACCACGGCCCCAACGGCAGCGGCAGGGTATTATTCGCATCAACGGGCTCGATGGCGGGCCGGTTGAAGTTGAAAGCCAGCGCAAATAGGGGTCGATCACCTACTGGACGACAAAGTCGACGAATAGAGCTTCCTGCACTTCGCCCTCGGTGATGATCTCCTGGGCGGCAGCTCGAATCTTTTCGCGAAGTCCCTCCTTGCCAGCAGGACTGTTAAGTTCTTCGTACGTCCTCGCAGCCAGCGTGGTGAGGATCTTGTCGCGCAATCGAGCGACGAGGAACGGATCGGCGGCGATCACTTCAGACAGCCCCAAGGGAGCAACCGCCAGAGCAACTTCGATGCGAGCCTTATGTTGGTCGGCGATGTTGGTCAAGAAGGGGGTGAGTTCAACGAGGGCAGCGGGTTCTGGCGGGGCGTCCTCATCGACCGCATTGGAGCCGAACAGGAAGAAATACACACCTGCGGCGCCCCCAATCAGCAGAACGGCGGCAAGGCCGATCAGCAGTTTCTTGTTCTTCATGGCTGTTCTCGCGGTGGCGGTCGCTTATCGCTCGCCTCCTTGTCTGGCGGCTCTTTACGAAGGTTAAAGATGAACTCCACTCGCCGGTTGAGCGAGCGTTTCGCCTCGCTTGTATTTGGTTCGAGCGGCCGCGTATTGGCTCGTCCAATGGCCCGTAGGCGATCTGGTTCGACACCTCTCTCGGTCAGATACCTCACCGCACTGCCAGCCCGCGCCGCAGACAGCTCCCAATTGCTAGGGAACAGGGCTGTCGCGATGGGCACGTTGTCGGTGTGTCCAATGACGTCTACAGGTCGCGTGGACTGAAGAACGTAATCGGCGATTGAGTCGAGGATCTGAACCGCCTCTAGACTCAAGACCGCGGAGCCCGAGGAAAACATGAGGTCACCACTGATGTTGAGAATAATTCCGTCGCCTGTGAGGGCGGCGGTCGCACGGCCGCTACCGCCCAGCTGTGCCAGTAGTTGTTGTAGTTCGCGCTCTAGCTGTGACCTCTCAATAGGTTGTTCATTCGGTCCCGGACCAGGGAAGCTGGAGTTATCCCACAACAGCAACCTTGGAGAGACCGAATGAACATCCACAAGAATGCACGATTGACGCCTTATTTGCGAGTGCGGATCGTCGAGCGCGTCCTCGCCAAGCAGCAGACGCCACGGGACGCCGCGGCGGCCTGTGGCGTCTCACTGAGAACCATCCACAAGTGGCTGGCGCGCTATCGCAGCGAGGGTGTCGCCGGTTTGCACGATCGTTCCTCGCGACCGCACCGCAGCCCGCGACGGACCTCTCGGGCGCTGGTCGAGCGCGTCATTTCTCTGCGCCGCCAGCGTTGGACCGGCCGACACATCGCCCAGGCTGTCGGCCTCTCGCCCGCTACCATCAGCCGCATCTTGCGCCGCGCCGGCCTGAACCGTATCCGCGATCTCGAACCTGCTCGGCCCCTGCGCCGCTACGAACATGCCGCCCCCGGCGATCTGCTGCATCTCGACATCAAGAAGCTCGGCCGCTTCCTCCGCGCCGGTCATCGCGTTACCGGAGATCGCTCTCGGGCCAGTCGCGGCGCTGGCTGGGAGTTCGTGCATGTCGCTATTGACGACAACTCCCGCCTCGCCTTCTCTCAGATCCTGCCCGATGAACGCAGCCACTCCGCGGTGGCTTTCCTCGACGCCGCGGTCGGTTACTACCGCTCCCTCGGCGTCCCCATTCGTCGTTTGCTCACCGACAACGGCTCTTGCTATCGCTCGCGCCTCTTCCGCGATGCTTGCCGTCGTCTCGGCATCCGCCACCGCTTTACCCGTCCTTACACGCCGCGCACCAACGGCAAGGCCGAACGCTTCATCCAGACCGCTCTGAGAGAATGGGCTTACGCTCGCTCCTACTCCTCATCCCAGCAGCGCGCCGCTCATCTGTTACCCTGGCTCCACCATTACAACTGGCATCGCCCCCACGCCAGCCTCCACTACCTTCCCCCTTTCTCCAGACTCCTGATTCCCATGAACAACCTCTTGAGGCTCCACAGCTAGCCCACCAGGGATAGGCTGATCCTTCTGCGCTCGTTGATTATCTAGGCTCTCAATCAGCTCGCGACGCTCGGGGCGGTCCGAGAGATCCAACTCTGACCGCAATCCCAGCGCGTTCTTCATGGCACCGGCGATCGCTTCGAACTTCGCAGTCTGCGTACTTGAGAACGACAATAGCAGCACGAAGAATGTCAGCAGCAGCGACATGAGGTCAGCGAATGTGACAACCCACGCCGGGGCACCAGCTGGTGCTTCGTCAACTTCGGGCTCCATGGCATCTCAGGCTAGGCTGCCTGCTCCTCCGGCTCCGCTACCGGTCGCTTCTCTTCGGGCTTCTGTTCGCGGGCGGACGGAGAAAGGAAAGCCTTGAGCTTCTGATCGATCGCGTTGGGGTTGTCTCCCTGAGAGAGACACAGAATGCCTTCGAGGCAGATACTCATCGACATCACTTCTTCGCGCGACCGTACCTTCAACTTATCGGCCAAGGGTAGGCAAATAACGTTCGCGATGAGGGCGCCGTACAGGGTGGTGAGAAGGGCAACAGCCATGGACGGCCCGATAGTTGAAGGGTCGTCCATCGATGCCAACATCTGCACCAAGCCGATTAGGGTCCCGATCATGCCGAAGGCTGGCGCGGACGCACCCATGCCCTCGAGAATCTCTCGGCCGCGCTTGTGGCGACTCACCGTGCCTTGCAGATCATTGGATAGGATCGACTTGATCTCTTCCTGCTCAAGCCCATCGACGGCGAGCGAGATGCCTTGCCGGCTCAAGCGGTCAACGCAACACAAGCGTCAAAACGTTCTGCTGGAGTTTCAAACTCCAGCGTCTTGCGGGGCCGACCGTTCAGCCTGCGAGCGATCCTGTCCAGGTGCTCTTGTGAGTGTACGGATAAGTCGGTTCCCTTGGGGAAGTACTGTCTCAACAGACCGTTCGTGTTCTCGTTCGATCCGCGTTGCCAGGGGCTCTGCGGATCGCAGAAGTACACGTCGATGTCCGTCGCTAGGGTGAAGCGTTTGTGGTCGGCCATCTCCAGCCCGCGGTCCCAAGTCAGCGACTTGTAGAGCACGCCCGGCAATTGCCGGGCGTGCTCGATCAGCGCCGAGACGACGGTTGCGGTGTCCTTGCCGGAGACCTTCACCAACATCACATAACGGGTGTGACGTTCGACCAGGGTGACGATGTAGGTGTTGTTCGATCCGGCTAGAAGATCCCCTTCCCAGTGACCGGGTACGGCCCGGTCTTCGACCGAGGCCGGGCGTTCACTAATCGAGATCAGATCTCGAATCTGTCCGCCGCCACGGCCCTTGCGGCTGGCCTGCGGGGAGCGGCGAATCGTGCGCTTGGAACGCAGACACAGGGTCAGTTCTTTCTTCAAAGCCCCACGGGCTTGGATGAAAAGACTGCGATAGATCGTTTCGTGTGACACGTAAAGTGACTCGCGGCCCGGATAGGTCCGTTTCAGCCAGCCGGCAATCTGTTGCGGAGACCAGTCCTCGCGCAGCTTCTCTTCAACCAACTGGCGGAGCTGGGGACAGCGTAGCAGCCGACACGACTTGGGACGCTGTGCTCGCTTCCTGGCCTGCTTGTCCGCCTCTGCCGCCCGATAGCGGTTCGAACCTCCGTTGCGGCGGACCTCGCGGCTCAGGGTCGATGGCGCACGACTCAGCCTGCGGGCGATCTGTCGCAGCGACTGCCCACAGACAAGGCCTCGGGAGACCTCCTCCCGCTCCGCCAACGTCAACGCCTGAGGCGAGCGGCAGCGCGTTCGCGGGCGGATGCCGCCGTAGCGCAACAGCAGCCAGTAAACCGACGGACCTCTGTCCATTACACGGGCGATCGTCTTCGACGACTCTCCGCGTCCCCAGCGATCCCACACCTCAGCGAACTCCGCCGCCGTGTACCTCCGCCTCTTCCTCGTCTGTTCCTTCTGTTCTTCTTGCATCTACTTCTCCTTCTCGGTGAAGTGTTGCATCGACCCCTTGAGACCACCCTTTTTGTAGGAAGTCGTAGCCGCAATCGACACTCTCAAGCGCCAGCATTCCTTCTTTGCGTGCTTTGCGCGAGAACTCAACGATCCGTGCGATAAGCGGGACCGGCTCAATCAATTTGACGGTGAAGGCCTTCGCGACGATCTTGGCTGTACCTATCACCTCCGCGAGCGGGTTCCTGATCAGAGTGGCGCCGATCGTGCCCCCGACCACGATGAGCATCGACGGGACGTTGACGAAAATGATCGGCGAGCCACCCATCAGAATCGACGCCAGGATAAGGACGATGCAGAGTACGATGCCGATTACGGTCGCGAGGTCCATTAAGAGTCGGGGCTCCCACACCCTCAAGCTCTCGTATCGGCCAGAGCGGAGAGGGACTTGAACCGGACTCGCTAGCTATCGGGGGACTCAGAGATGATCTTTTCGTACTCAGGAAAGTACTGTTGAATCACCGGCAGATCGAAACGTTGGAGAATGCTCGTATTGGGCTCACGTTCGAGCAAGAACTCGAACGATCGATCGACGAGCGCCATCGCGGAAATGCGTCCGAGAGTGAGTTTTTCGACGTACTCTTCTGACGCGGTAACCGTATGACTGGTGGGAGTGTCACCGGCGACGACAACTTCGAACGTGTCGAGATCAGTTTGCTTCACTACGATCGACATGAGGCTATTAGACCTGTGTCATGTTAGCCTGAGCGAGCAATGCGTTGGAAAATTATTCTCCTCTTAGCCGGACTAGCCGTCGCGGCTCTCGCCCAAGAACTAACTGTCGAGCAGTGGACTCCTCGCTCGACGCTTGTGGTCGATGAGCACCTCGTCCAGATGGCGAAGTTCCCCGTTATCGACGTCCACAGCCACCATCGCCCGAACAGTTCGCGAGAGCGGCTCGACGAAGTTGTCGGCGAGATGGACAAATTGAACTTGCAGGTGCTCGTCAACCTGAGTGGCGGCACCGGAGCTCGACTTGAGCAGGCTATTGAGACCTTTCGTCACGGGCCGTATCCAGGTCGCTTCGCGGTTTTCGCCAACCTGAACTTTGAAGGCATCGACGCCGTCGACTGGGGGACGAGAGCCGCCGCAGGCCTAGCTCGTGACATTGAGAACGGGGCGCAAGGCCTGAAATTCTTCAAGAACTTCGGCATGAGCGTGCGCTACAGCAATGGCAAGCGCATGACGGTCGATGACCCAAAGCTTATTCCCGTATTCGAGATCTGCGCCCGAGAGAACATCCCTGTGTTGATCCACGTCGGGGAGCCCTCGGAGTTTTTCAAGCCACATGATGAGTTCAACGAGCGCTGGTTGGAGCTGAAGCTGAGGCCTAACCGAAAGCGGCCGCCGGAGCCGAGCTTTGAAAAGCTGATCGGCGAGCGCGATCGCATGATGCAGCGCCACCCGGACGTGAACTTCATCTACGCCCACATGGGCTGGCACGGCAACGATCTCAAGCGTCTCGGCAAGATGTTCGACGACAACCCGAATCTTTACGTGGATATCGCGGCAGTGCTCTACGAGTTTGGACGGGTGCCGGTCTCCGGACGAGCGTTCATGATCCAGTATGCCGACCGGATCTTATTTGGCAAAGACACATTCACCCCCAGCGAGTTCCCCTACTACTGGCGAGTCTTCGAAACGACCGACGAGTACTTCGACTACTACCGCCGCTATCACGCGCACTGGCAGCTCTACGGATTGGGTCTACCAGACGACGTGCTGAAGAAGGTGTACTACAAAAACGCCCTGCGGCTGATCCCCGGTATTGACAGCTCCGCCTTCCCGGAATAATCGCTGGCAACTTACTGTAGCGAGGAGTAGCGAACGGAAGACGAGTATTGGAGCTTTCGAGGATGCCGGATTCCAGGTAGGAGATCGACTCGTGGCGATCTACCACCGGCGCGTCGGGAGCGGGCTGAGACGGCGCTAAGCCAACTCCAAACGGCTGACCGTGTGGTACCGATCACGCTCTACCGTGACCGGTTCAACGTTACGCGGCGTCTCCAGGCGAGCGGGCGAACGGAGGTCAAGCACCAAGTCGTATCGCTCTCGGAAGTGAGTGAGACGCAGCAGCTGGTCCTTGACGGCTGAAACCACCTGTTGGCCCACACCACTGCGGACGAATCAATACATTTACACCACCTAGAGGGCACCAGGACGGCGACTATAATTGAGTGGTCCTTTAGGCGATCTCGATGCTTTCTCCTCCGCATGCAACAGACGCAGTCGATCGTGCCGTGGCCGATGGCCGCAAGCTCGCTCGTTGGCAATTGATGGCACGAGCGGCAGGTTGGGCCGTCGCAGTCGCCCTGCTGGGACCGCTGTTGCTATTACTCTTTGGCTCGACTTGGTTCCCTCCCGCCCTGCTTTGGGTTGGCTTGATCGGGGGAATCGCGACCGCCACCGCAATCTGGCGGAAGTCGCAGACCTCGGACTACGAGATTGCCCAAGCTCTCGATCGGAGCTGGGAGTGCGCCGACCAGGTATCGACGGCCTGCTACTTCGGCAGCGAGGCAGACGCCAGTTCCGACGGGGTCCGAGCCCAGCGGAAGATGGCAGCCCGTGCGGCCGAGGGCCGAGTTGCCGGAGAAGCGGTAGCACTGAAAACTCCTGTCGCGGCATGGTGCGCCGCAGCCGTCTTGCTGGCGGTCGCATCCCTGGTCGGGGTCCGATATAGCGTCGCGCCTCAGCTGGCTCTGGAGTCATCACTGCCACCTCTGCTGTTTCCAGGATGGGCCGGTGAATCGAGTGAAGAACTCGCCGCCGCCTTGATCACCGACCGAGCCGACGGCGAAGCAGATGGAGATCGCAACGCCACGAGATCAGACGAACAGCTGGCGGAGGCGAGAGACGCCGCGGGGCCCACGCCTCTCAATATCGACCCAGTTGCGGCACTCGGTGAAGACGGAGCGAGCGCGGCCCCAGAGGTCGAGGGTCTCGATGCGCAGGCCGATGCCGGGGACCAGCTGAGCTTCGAAGAACCTGGCAGCCGCGACGACCAAGGCCCAGCAGGCGACGAAGGTTCACCCGACGAGCAGGGCTCCAATCTCGATCGTCAAGCTGAGTCAATGGAACGGCAAGACGCTGACGGCGATTGGGGCCAGCAGTCGAACTCATTGCTAGACCGGCTTAAGGAGGCTCTCAAGCGATTAAGCGAAGGTAGAGACCCCGAGAGCCCCCAAACAGCCCAACAGGACCCCGGCTCGCAACAGGAGGGGTCGAATGCTGAGAACTCTCCAGAAGCCAGCGAAGAAGGAAGTGCCGAAGCTGCGAATGGGCAAGGCGCACCAGCCGAAGCCGCCATGGAGGCCGACGAGTCCGAATCCGAAAATCCCATGCAGGCGGCTCAGGGCGGTGGCGACTACTCTGGATCTGGTAATGAGGGCGAGGGGCAGTCCGAAGGCGCTGCGGGTGACGGCGAGGGCAGCAAAGAGATTGAGAAACGATTGGCGCAACAGGCCGCCTTCGAAGCACTCGAAGAGTTCTACCTACGACGCGCCGAAGAGTTGAGTGGCGATGTGCTGGTAGAGACCACAACCGGTGAAGCCTCCGCTGCAGCGACGCCGTACCGGCTCCAGCAAGGCAGCCATCGGGATAACTCAGGGCTGGCGCTACGCGACGAGGCACCAGCAGCCTACCAAGAGTTCGTCGAGAATTACTTCAGAGAGATCCGTTTGAAAGAAGAGTAAGCATGGCAGCACCTGACACTTCCCTTCCCGCCGTCTCTGAACATCTGCAAGCTGTTCGCGATGAGATCGGCAAAGTCATCGTTGGCCACGAAGATGTTGTCGAGGGCGTGCTCATCGCGTTGATCGCTGGCGGCCACGTGTTACTCGAAGGCGTACCCGGACTTGGCAAGACAACGTTGCTCAAGACGCTGGGCGAGGCGATGCACCTGAAGTGCTCCCGCATCCAGTTCACTCCTGATCTGATGCCCGCCGATATTCTCGGCAGCATGGTGATGAACGGCGGTGCCAGCGGCGAACGCGCCCTCCGTTTTGAGCCAGGCCCTATCTTCGCCAACTTGGTGCTCGCCGACGAAATCAACCGCGCCACGCCGCGCACCCAGTCGGCGCTGCTAGAGGCGATGCAGGAACGGACGGTCACCACGGGCAACGACACCCACGGTCTGGAGAATCCGTTCCTCGTAATGGCGACACAGAACCCACTTGAGATGGAGGGTACCTACCCTCTGCCCGAGGCTCAGTTGGATCGCTTTGTGCTGAAGATACTCGTCGAGTACCCCAGCAAAGCTGAGCTACAGACGATCGCCGAGCGCACCATGGCCGCTGAACAGCCAAGCGTTCGACAGGTGATCGACGGCGAGCAGATCTTAGAAATCCGTCGACAAGCGAACAAGGTGTTGGTCGCTCCACATGTGCGCGACCTGGCCATCGACTTGGTGCTGGCAACCCAGCCCGATCACCCGCAGGCGCACGAGGCGGCTCGGAAGTATGTGCGCTACGGTGCCTCCCCGCGTGGTGTGCAAGCCTTGCTGCAGTGCGGGCAAGTCCGGGCGCTTATCCGAGGCCGTCTCAATGTGGCGGAAGAAGATGTTCGCGGCCTAGCGAACAGCGCCCTTCGCCATCGGCTCATCCTTAACTTTGACGCTCATGCAGAGGGGAAGACCGAAGACGACATCCTGCAATCGATTCTCAAGTCAATGGAGCACTAGCCACCTAGCAGTCTCAAATATCGGTGTCAGCGGATGTTAGCCGTACGCGCCACTCCGGCAACGAAGTCCTCGGTGGCCTTGGCCATACCGACCGGACGACGAGTCACGGCCTGCCGATCGATGGCTTCCGCTAACTTCTTATAACCCTTCACGAGCTTCGAGCGGCGTTGCAACAAAGAGCCCAAGAGTGACTTCTCGGCGTTCGGATCGTCGTCGACCGGAAGCTCCAGCGCAACGGGTCGGCGAGCGATCTGCTCAATTTTCACCTTGGCGAGGCGCTTCGAGGCGACTTTATTGACGATGATGCCGACGTTCTTCGCCTCTGCGCCACCCACTTCCATTTCGTCAATACGACGCCGTGCCATCGCTGCGGATATGCGATCGGGGGTACAGACAACAAACTTGAAATCCGCGCGCTCTCGGACAACTCCAAGGACATCATCGATCACCTCGGGCAAATCGATGATGACCGAATCATAACGACGCGTCGCGAAACTAAGCATTCGCAGGAAGTCCCACGACGAAAACGAGGGTGCCGCGACGCTGCGATGACGACCGGTAAGCAGCATGTCAACTCCACGTGCATTCCAAATCATCTGCTGCCAGCTCCGCTCGGTGAGATTGTCACAAGCATTGAGCGCTTCGACGATCGTGGGCTCAGGGTCATGGTTAAACCAGAACGGCAGCGGACTAGAGCGCAGGTCGGCGTCGATCAAGAGCACCTTACGCTTGAACTGATTCGCAAGAGTGCTGGCGACGTTCAATGCAATCGTCGAGGCTCCGCACCCTGCTGTCGCCGGTTGAAAAGCCACCACAGGTCGCGACGGGCTCGCCGGGCTCTTCATCGCCGTCTGAATGGCGACAAAGACTTCTCGATCTTCGTAGGGAGCGGGGAGAATATCTTCGATGCCGAATTCTCGCCCTTCGGCCAGCAGTTCGTCGCTTGCCTCGTGTCCGAAGCCGATCACGGTCGTATCGGGTGCGGCTACAAGGATATCCACCGCGGTCTGAAAAGACTGACCCTGTTGATCGACTTCAAGAAATACCACTTGCGGCAAGTGAGTATTGAGCATCCGCACGAGCTGGTGCAGAGGAGGGCGGACGTCGAGTATGTGTGGGATGGAGATGTCTCGAACGCCGAGACAACAGCGATGAAAGTAGTCCACATTGGACGCATTCGTCCCGAGAATAAATGCTGTCAGCACGCCAGACAATACCTCCGCTTTTCGGGGGCCTTGAACAGTGTCCCGCGAGCCACCTCAAGCCGTCCGTAAGGGTTTCCCCTTCCCCCGCTCCGGGAAACATCCTACGTAAGAACTCTTAGGGAGACATCTGCCGTAGACGAGTGACGACAGAAGCGACTTTCTCGACGGCATAGTCGACCTCTTCTTCGGTCGTCTGACGGCCCAGACCGAACCGCAGGGACGCGTGTGCAAGCTTCTCGGGTACGCCCAAAGCACGCAGTACATGGCTCGGCTCTGGAATTTCAGACGTGCAGGCGGAGCCGCTCGAGACGGCAATGTCATCGAGTCCCATCAGCAGCGACTCGCCGTCAACACCCGAAAATCCGATGCTCAAGTTGTGCGGCAAGCGGCGGTCCATGGAGCCGTTCACCCTAAGGCCCTCAAGAGACTCAAATAGCCTATTTTTCAATCGGTTGCGGAGTTCCGAAAGGCGTTGAGCCTCCGATTCCATCTCGTCAACTGAGATCTGACACGCAGCGCCGAGCCCCACAATCCCCGGCACGTTTAGGGTGCCCGACCGCAGGCCCCGCTCGTGTCCGCCACCATCCATCTGAGCCACAATCTCAGCGCGCCGACCACGCCGCCTCACATAGAGCGCTCCGATGCCCTTGGGGCCGTACATCTTGTGCGCCGTCAGTGATAGCAGGTCGATCGAGTCCTGTTCGACATCGACCGGAATCTTGCCCGCGGCCTGGGCCGCATCTACGTGGAACAGTGCCCGCGTCTCACGCACTGCAGCACCGATCTCGGCGATGGGCTGAATCACGCCGATCTCATTGTTGGCGTACATCACCGACACAAGGATGGTGTCGTCGGTGAGCGCCGATCGTAGCCGCTCCACGTCGAGAAAGCCATCGGAGTCAACAGGCAATACGACGACCTCGAAGCCCAACCGCTTCAGCCGTACACAGGGGTCGAGTACGGCCTTGTGTTCGGTGGCGCAAGTGATGATCCGGCCACTGGCGCGACCGGTCGCCTCAACCGCACCACGAATCGCCAAGTTGTTGGACTCGGTGGCTCCACTGGTGAAGACGATCTCCCGAGAACTCGACCCGATCAGCGCCGCCACTTGATCACGACCGTGCGACACAGCCTCGCGTGCCTTCCAGCCGAATGAGTGATTGCGGCTCGCTGCGTTGCCAAAGATCTCCCCGTAGTACGGAAGCATCGCCTCCATCACGCGACCGTCGACCGGAGTGGTCGCGTGATGGTCAAGATAGATCGGAAGATTCACAACTCAGTTCGAACGGACCGAGGGCCGAATGCCCAACATTGAGCGTACGCCCCGCCCCGCGTGAACCCAAGCGGCGTACGAAAGCAGGAAGATAGCGGCAAACGGAAGCGCGGCAAAAAAAGCCATCGCACGCACGGTCGATTCGCCACCTAGACCGCTTCGTTGCCGCAGTAGCGCCGCCGCGTTAGACCAGTGAGCGCGATCGACCCAGAAAAAATCAACATTCTCATTGAGCACGAGGAACTTCGCTGGCACCGTGAGAACGGCGGCCCACTTCCACAGCGCCATCGTCGGATCACCAGACGAAAGCACTCCCGCCACCGAGTAGCCCCCCTTACGCAGCCGCCCCAAAATGGCCAACTGCCCCGATATCGAGTGGGCCTCAGAGACATTGATGTAGTTATCCGCGCCCATCGTTGGCGACGGACGGCAGCCGAGCACGTCGACCGGTACGGCAGTGCCAAACGCACCACGCAAGCATTTGATAGCCTGCTCGCCTAGTTCCCGTGAACCGCTCTCGATAAGCAGAATCCGCGTAACTAGTGGAGTCCGCGTGGAGAGGAAGTACCTCAAGCCCCCATTGTAGAACCGGCTGCTAGCAGCCACCGGCTCCAGAAAGCTTGGAGGGGCTATCTATCCTGAAGCAAAGGGCGCCCTCGCTCACGTACCTATGCAACTCCGTGTCGCCGCTACTGCCCTCAATCTGCGCTCTGAGCCCCGCGTCTCTCCCGCCAACCGATTAGCCGTTCTGCCTCAAGGGCACATGGTCACGGCACGAGACTCAGCGGTGACTCCCTGGAAGCATGCCGACACCGTAGTCGGGGGAGCGCCCGTCACGGGATTCGTGCATGGAGCTTATTTGACGTCGGAGGTCTTAGCTATCTCAGGAATCGATCGAGTGGAACCGGTGCATCTCCGAGAGGATCGACCGGAGGTTACGCCACTGACGACGTCAGGTCGAGCCTTCCCGATCGGCGATCCCAATCGCCCGCGGTTGACCGCAGGTCGATCCGACGAACGGTGTCGCCAACTGGCTGGCATCATTGATTACCTCAACGTGGAAGTTAGCGCCCGCTACGCTGCCCGACGTGCGACAACCTACTGCAATGTCTACGCCTACGACTATTGCTATCTCGCCGGAGCCTATCTTCCTCGTGTGTGGTGGAAGGATGCCGCACTCGAACGCTTAGGCCGCGGTGAGCACGTCGTGCCTCGCTATGACGATACTTTGCGAGAGCTGCGTGCAAATGACCTCTACGACTGGTTTACCGATTCCGGGGAACGCTTCGGCTGGCAACGGTCCTTCGACATCGATGACGTCCAGTTCCAAGCGAACAAAGGAAGAGTCGGCGTCATCGTCGCTCAGCGTTCGCAACTCGGACGCCCTGGGCACATCTCGCTGGTCGTACCCGAATCTCCAGACCACTCAGCAACCCGCGCCCGCAGTTGAGTAATTCGACCGCTACAGAGCCAGGCTGGCAGAAAGAACTGGCGCTACTCCAGCGGTTCTCGACGGTGGTGGCAAGTCCGCCAGTACCGGGCCTTTGGATTCTGGGTTGCGGGACTTACGATGGACACCAGGTGAGCTTGGTTGGCCTCATCAGGTCAGCTGCATTTTACGGCACGGCTCTACCCGACGATATCTGGGAGCCTCAGATTCGCTAGCCCTCAAGGTAAGCCCGCCAGCCGTTTGCCTCCAGCTTGGCGGCCTTCGCCTCGACGCCGTCGCGCAGCCGCTCCTTAAAAGCAATCACCCGCTCGCGAACATCAACGTCCACCGCGCCGATGATTTGGGCGGCAAGAATGCCTGCGTTTCTGGCGGCGTTAACGCCGACCGTAGCCACGGGCACGCCAGGAGGCATCTGGGCAATCGACAGCAGCGAATCTAAACCGCTCAAAGAGATCGCCTTAACCGGAACGCCAATCACCGGCAGCGGCGTGGAAGCGGCGATCACACCCGGCAGGTGAGCAGCACCACCAGCACCAGCGATGACGACAGCCAGTCCGCGCTCCACGGCCGTAGTCGCAAACTCGTGCGAGCTGCCCGGCGTACGATGTGCCGATGAGATCTTGACCTCGTAAGAGATTTCCAGCTCTTCCAAGACTTCGGCGGCGGCCTTCATGACCGGTAGATCCGAGTCACTGCCCATGATGATTCCGACCAACGGTCGGCTGTCTACAGCGGTTTCTGACATTCGTTTGTCCTTGACAGCAGCGAGCTAATCGCCCGGTTGCACGACGGGCTTGCCCGCTTCCTTCCACGCAGTAATGCCACCGAACTCGATCGGCTCGTCGTAACCGGCATCTCGCAGGAGATCCGCCGCGCGCGAAGCACGACCGCCACGCATGCAGTAGGTTACGATCGTCTTGCCCTCGGGCACCTCGTCTAAGCGCGCTTCGAGTTCATCGATCGGGATATTGACCGAACCGGCGATCATTCCGTGCTCTTCCAGTTCATCGGGATTGCGCACGTCAAGCAGGTAAATGTCTTCGCCTGCCTCGAGCCGAGCAGCGAGTTCCTCGACGTCCATTTCGACGGGTGCTGGCGCCTCATGCACCTCAGCCGTCGGCTCTGGCGCAGCTGATTCGGTAGCCTGGTCCGCACCGGAACAGGCCCAGCACGAAATGATGAGAAGGGTTGCAAAAATCAGTCGGATCATCTGAATTCTCCTTTGCTATCTTTAGCCAACAGACTGCCTAAGCAGCCTCGGCCTTCACGTTACCGCGTAAGAAGTCCAAGAACTCTTCCGCTGTCCGTGACAGTTTTTTCTTACGATTGAGCAGGATACCAACTGGACGGACCAGTTCGGTAGCCTGAATCGTCACCGCGACGAGACGCCCATCCTCAACCTCTTGACGAACGGTTCGCTCCGGCAAGATGCTCACACCCTGATTGATTGACAAGGCTTCTTTGATCATCTGGATATTGTCAAACTCCAGCTGCACCCCACGCGCCACGCCGTGCTCCCTAAAGAAGCGGTCGAGCGCCTTACGAATCGACAGTCCCTGATCGAAACTAATGAAGTCCCGGCGCGCCAGATCCTGTGGGGTAATCGTCTTGCGGTCAGACAACTCGTGGTCCGGGTGACAGACAAGCACCATCTGCTCGGTGCGCCAGTCAATTACGCTCAGCGACTTGCTCGGCGTCGGGTAACTGACCAGTCCGATGTCAGCCCGATCAGCGAGTAGGGCCTCATAAATCTTATCTGGACGCATGAACTCTAGATGTATCCTTGCCTCTGGATGAAGAGCCAAGAACCGCTCCTTGTACTGCGTTATTTCGTAGAGTCCGATCGAATAGATTGAAGCGACGTGGATCGAGCCGGAGAGGACGTTCTTCTGCGTCTCAAGCTGCGCCTCCATCTCTTCGTGCCGACGCACGATGTCCCGTGAAGCTTCGTAATAGATCGTGCCTGCGGCAGTCAGCTTCAGCGGTCGCGTCGTGCGATCGACCAATTCGACACCCATCTGCTTCTCTAGTACCTTGACCGTCTGGCTGACAGCAGACTGGCTGATGCTGTTGAGAGCAGCCGCCCGGGAGATCGATTTTGACTGGGCGATGTCGCGGAAGACTTTAAAATGAGCAATACTCACGGGTCGTCTACATAAGTATAACTTATTTAGACTAGTGGCAGCCCATGCAGGTAAACTTGCGCGCGTGGCACACTTCGCAGGTACGGCTGTCGTACTCCAAATCCCCCGAAGAATGGATGTCGATGAAGTTCGCCAGGTGGGTCGTCGGCTTCAACGTGAAACCGGGAGCATGGCAGGTGTCGCACGTGAACGGGTTGTCGATTTTGTTGTGGCAGACCAAGCAGTCCGACATCCGCGGCAAGTGAATCGAAGAATCGACCGTTACCGCATCCTCTAAACCGCGATGGCAGCCGACGCAGGAATTGTCCGTATTGAGGTGCTCGCGGATCTCTGGCACGAAGCCGAGGTAGGCACCCGAATCAATCGCTTCGGCAATCGCCACCGCCGGGTTGCCACGCTCAAGATGGTTGGTGTGGCTGAATCGAAACACGCGCTCAACAGCCGTGCTCTCGCGGAGCGGGGTCACATCGATATCGGGAGCCGTCTGCCCGTTGTGACACGCCAGACAAAGTTCTGCCTGGGGCAACAGGTGGTCGGTCTCAGCCTGGCTCTGCTGTGCCGAACTATGGCAAACCGTGCAGGTCAGTCCGTTACCCAAATGCAACTGGTGCGAAAACTCCAGATCAGCGGCTGGAAGGGCAGCCACTAGAAACAGACTGAAGACGAAAACCAATCTCATGAGCGTTCTTAGTGTAGTTGGGAGTCAGTACCGATCGCCCTCGTCCTTGTCAGCCCAAAACACTCTTCGGCACTTTCAGAGCCGATCTACCGCACGACGAGGTTGAGAAGGCGGTCGGGGATGTGGATCACCTTCACGACGTTCTTGCCATCGAGGTGACGAGCGACGTTCTCATCCGCCTGGGCCGCGGCCATCACCACGTCTTGCTCAGCACCCTTCGCGACGGTAACCATGCTGCGCATCTTGCCGTTTACTTGGACGGCGATATCCGACGAATCCTCTTCAGCTAGATCCGGACGGAATTCTGGCCAAGCTACGTCAAGCACGGGCCCCTGCTCGCGTAACTCTTGCCACAATTCCTCGGACATGTGAGGAGCGAAAGGCTCAAGCAGCAGCACTAATTTGCGTAGCGTCTCCGCAAGCACTCCATCCGACAGTTCGGACTCGCGTGCGTAGAGGTCGTTGGTCAGCTCCATGATCGCCGCGAGCGATGTATTGAAGTGCCATCGGGACTCAAAGTCGGCCGTGATCTTCTCGATCGTCTGGTGCAGCTTGCACAATATGGCCTTGTCGGCATCGTTGGTGGCTTCCGAAGACGGGGCCGCACCCGAATCGGCATGGCGGGTCACCAGCCGGAACACCCGAGCCAAGAAACGCGACATACCCTCGACGCCGGAGCCTTGCCAGTCGAGATCTTTGTCAGGCGGAGCAGCGAAAAGAGAGAAGGCTCGCGCCGTGTCTGAACCGTAGGACTGGATCATCTCTTCCGGGCTCACTACGTTACCCCGACTCTTCGACATCTTGGCACCGTCTTTGATCACCATTCCCTGCGTGAACAACCGCGTGATCGGTTCGTTCCAGGTCACCAGACCAAGATCTCGCATGACCTTACTCCAAAAGCGGCAGTAGATCAGATGGAGTACGGCGTGCTCGACTCCGCCAATATATTGGTCGACCGGAAACCAAGCCGCCGCGGCTGCTGGCGCAAACGGCGCTTTATCGTTCTTCGGATCGACGTAGCGATAGAAGTACCACGATGAGTCGACGAATGTATCCATCGTGTCGGCTTCGCGTTTGGCGTCCGCACCACACTCCGGGCACTTCACGTTGATGAACTCCGGAACCTGGCTTAGCGGAGATTCGCCAATACCGGTGAGTTCGACGTTGGCTGGCAACAAGACAGGGAGTTCTTCTTCCGGCACCGGCTGCACGCCACACTTCTCACAGTGGATCATCGGGATCGGCGTGCCCCAATAGCGCTGTCGCGACACACCCCAGTCGCGCAAGCGGTAGGTGATCGAGCCCTTGCCGAAACCTTCCTTTTCAGCGAACGCCGTCATCTGCGCTTTCGCATCTGCACTGGGCAAACCACTCCAATCGCCACAGACCGCCGCCGTACCATATTCGGCATAGGCTTCGGTCATCTCGTCGGCCTTCGGCAGTTCACCACCCGCTGGTTTGATGACCGGCACAACCGGAATATCGAACTTGCGGCAGAACTCAAAATCCCGCTGGTCATGCGCTGGAACGGCCATGATCGCCCCGGTTCCGTAGCTCATCAGGACGAAATTGCCAACCCAGATCGGAACCTTCTCGCCACCGTAGGGGTTAACGGCATAGCGCCCCGTGAAGAACCCGTCCTTCTCTAGGTCATCGTTCTTCTGCGCCCGCTGCGACGCGATCAGAGGCTTTACCTGCTCCTCAAGACCGAACTCGGCAACCCAGGGATGCTCGGGCGCAAGGATCACACAGGTCGCACCGAAAATCGTATCGACGCGCGTGGTAAATACGCGCACCTTCTGGTCCGAACCGTCGAGTTGAAAGTCAACTTCCGTACCTTCGGAGCGGCCAATCCAGTTGCGCTGCATCGCCACGACGCGGTCAGGCCAGCCGTCTTCGATCTCATGGAGATCGTCGAGTAGCTGGTCCGCGTAAGCGGTCGTCTTGAAGAACCACTGGTCCAGTTCCTTCTGCTCGACGGGCAGCGTTTCATGCCGCCAGCAGCAGTCATTGACGACTTGCTCGTTCGCCAGTACCGTGCCGCACTCGTTGCACCAGTTGACGCGGCTCTTCTTGCGATAAGCCAAGCCCTTCTTCCACATCTGGATGAAGAACCATTGATTCCAGCGATAGTATTCGGGCTCGCAAGACGAAATTTCGCGATCCCAGTCGTAGCTAAAGCTGAACGACGCCAACTGTCGCTTCATGCTCGCGATGTTCGACCGCGTCCAGGCGCCAGGATCCATTTTGTTCTTGATCGCGGCGTTCTCCGCGGGCAGTCCGAAGGAGTCCCAACCCATCGGATGCAAGACGCGGAAACCCTGCATGCGCTTGTAGCGTGCCAACGCATCGCCAATCGAATAGTTGCGGACGTGCCCCATGTGGAGCGTTCCACTCGGGTACGGCAGCATTTCGAGGACATAGTATTTCGGCTTTGAAGCGTCAGTCGAGGTCCGGTAGAGACCAGACTCCGTCCAACGGTGCTGCCACTTCGGCTCGATTTCTTGCGGTCGGTAAGACTTCTCGGGCATGTTTCTGTTTCTGGTAACGCGGATCAGCAGGCTATGGGATCAAGCCTGGCAAACCGTCAATGCTTGTCTTATTGTTCTCGGCGATGTGCTCGTCGATGCCTTTCTGGCCACGCTTCAACGCCGAATCGGTTTGCGTCGTACGATCTTCTTCATGGCTGTAGCGCGGTACGCCAAATCCACACGAGTCCTGCACGCGCGAAATGTGTAGCACGATGATCGAGCGCTCGCCTGGCATTTCAGGGAAGCGCGCCCGCATCTCGCCCCATCGCGGGTCGTCGCGCTCGACGACTTCGCCGCGCCCCCACAGGCGCAAGATGTTCGGCGCACCATCGAACGCACAGAACATGATGATCAATCGTCCGTTCTGTTTGACATGCGCGATCGTCTCCACGCCACTTCCGAAAAGATCGAGATAGGCGACCGTCGTAGGGTCCATGACGCTGAACGAGTCCAAGCCTTTGGGCGATAGGTTGAGCAGGCCGTCTTCCGCGGTCGGTGCGGTAGCAACGAAAAACATCCGCTGTTTCTTGATCCACTCAACGTGAGTGTCTCCGAGTTCAGTGAATGGCTTCCCCATCAGTTCATTGTGCCAGGCTCTTGAGCATTGCGGTGTTGCGGCGATGCGTACCGTCCTCGTCGTGAGGAGTCTCAAGAATGAATGGCATATCTCGAAGAGCGGGGTGGTTGATAATGCGCCGAAATGCTTCGAGGCCAATCTGCCCCTCGCCAATGTTCTCGTGACGATCCACATTGCTCCCGAGCTTCGCCTTCGAATCGTTGGTGTGGATCACTTTCACCTCGTCAAGACCAATGGTGGCCTCGATAGCAGCGAGTGTCTCCTCCAGCCCCTCCGCGGTCGAGATATCGTAACCAGCGGCAAAGAGGTGGCAGGTATCAATGCAATAGGCAACGGGCGCATCAGGCACTTCAGTGTCGATCGCAGCCCGGATCGACGCCAGCTCTTCGAAGCTACGCCCGAGCGACGCGCCACCGCCAGCTGTGTTTTCAAGCAACACGGTCAGCCCGTTCCAATCGATGCCGTCGACGGCTTCAGCAAACGACTTCCCCAAGATCTCGATCGCATCGGGGATTTCCTGTCCCTTGGCGTTGCCAGGATGAAACACGAGGCAGTCTGCACCGACCGCCACGGCCCTCTCCACTTCGTCGCGGAACGCCCTCACCGATTTCTGATGATTGTCCGGGGCGACCGCCGCTAGGTTGATCAAATAGCTCGCATGAACCGCGAGTGGCCAAAGATCGTGCTCTTTTCGCAGCGCCCGGAGTTGCTCAATCTGCTCGGGCTTCAGCGGTGCCGAGTTCCACATTCTCGGACTACGCGTGAATATCTGAAACGCGGAGCAGCCCAGATCAATCGTCTCTTTGGCGCTGTTCGCTAGCGATCCAGCAATAGATGTGTGGGCGCCGAAGCGGCGTGTGACTAGGGACATTAGGGGCCGATTTCGCCTTCGTATTCAATTACCGTATCGACGAGCCCAATCTCAACTCGCCGGTTCGCACGCTTCGATTCAAGATCACTGCCGTTCCGCCGGGGGTTCGATTCACCATATCCGCGAGACTCAGTCAGTTCTTTAGCAATACCCGCAGCCGTGAAGTAGGCGCGAACCGAAGCTGCGCGTCGCTGCGAAAGATCTTCGTTGTAAACAGCAGGACCCTCGTCGTCGGTATGGCCGTCGATGTAGAGCCGGTAACCGCGCGAAGCGAGCAGGACCCCCACGATGCGACTAAGCAACTCGCGATCTTCATCTCGAATGGTCGTGTCGTCAAACCCAAACCGCAGCGCGTCTTCGCCTAACCGCATCACCATGCCAAGCGGGGTGCGCTCGGTTTCGACGATCTGCGCCAACGCCTCTCGCATGCGGTCGAGTTCACGCCGCCGTGCGGCTCGAAGATTGTCTAAACCGGCTTGCATCCGCGCCGCATCGGCTTCCGCCAGGGCAGAATCTCGCTGCGCACGATCAGCCATCTCCCGAGCGAGTTCGCGATCCCATTCGGCACGCGTCCGCTCGCTCCGCGCGGCGCTCAACTCCCCTTGCGCCTCGAAAGCACGGTCCTTGGCGTCGGCGGCCATCGCGGCGTAATCGGCTGAGCGCTCGTTCGCCTCGGCCGTTTCGACACGTAATTGACTCTCGCGTTGCTGGGCCTGGCCCAGCCGCTGCTCCAGACGATCCACACGACTGGAAAGAACAAAGAGGACGATCACGGCCATGGTCAGACCGAAGAGTCCGCCCATCAGCACCAGCGACGACTGTTTGAGAGAACGCTTGTCGACCATCGCGCCCTTATTCTCTCAGGCGACTACTGCTCGATGCGATAGAGCGTCGTATCGCTGCGCAGAAACATCGCCCCGTCAGAGAACGCAAGTGACGAGAGCGTTCGACCGAGAACTTCATTACGAGCAACTTCAACATACTCGTTCGACGATTCGATGATCGTCGTCTGCCCTTCCTCGTTGGTGAAGTAGACTCTGCCCGCAGCAAGAACAGGCGACGATGCATAGGCTCCTGTCATCCTCATCCGCCAAAGTTCTCGACCGCTCGACGCGTCAAAGCACGAGGCGATTCCCGAGTCGCTGACCATGTAAATACGCTCGCCGTCGAGTAGCGGCGACGACGTAAGTGGCACGCCACGGTTCACCTGCCAGACAACGTGCGTCAAGCTAACGTCGCCGCTGCCATCCGGCCGGATCGCAAGAAGAATCGGATTGTAGAATCCGGTAGTCAAGTACACCAGGCCATTACCGTAGACCGGTCGGGGTACGACAGAGAAGCCGTCAAAGGACAGCCGCCAAAGCTCCTCGCCAGTAGCCGGATCGTAAGACGCAGCCATGTCAGCACCTGCCGAGACGACCTGCGACCCCGACTCGCCGCGAGGGATTACCAGCGGTGTCGAATACGAAAAGCGACTCGCCTTGCGGTCCGCGGTCCAGACCGTCTCGCCGCTCGCCGCGTCGAGGGCGGCCACGTACTGGGTATCGGCTCCATCGCAGTTGATAATCAGCAGGTCGTTCCATAGTACTGGCGAGCCTCCGGACCCATGGACATCTTCGTAGCGGTGCTCGCTGTTGCGCCACAAGACATTACCGTCGGTATCGAGTGCGGCGGTGCCTCTGGCTCCGAAGTGAACGTAGACCCGATCCTCGGTAAGAATGGGTGTGGGCGACGCAAAGGTGTTCTTGTCGTGCTTCCTCGACGTTGCCTGCAGCCGAAACACCTCTATGTCGCGAGTGACCTCGCCAGTTGTGGCATCGACCGCGACAACCCGCAAAGAGAGTCCGCCTTCTGTCGCCGTGGTCAGCCAAACAACCCCGTCTCGAATCACCGGAGACGACCAGCCCCTCCCTGGAATCGATGTCTTCCACGCGACGTTCTCCGTCTCGGTCCAGTGGAGTGGAGCCTCGTCGACAGCGGCGATACCTTGCCCTGTCGGCCCCCGAAACTCTGGCCAGTCAGCCAGCCCAATCAGTGGCAACAAGATGGCTAACGCCAGGAGTCGTCCCATCCGGCTGTTATACCGCACTGCCTCGATCGACCCGGTGGTCGAGGCTACCCACACGCGGCGACTCACCTCTGTTTCCTTCTCGGCAAACATTTCTCAACAGCCAGCCTGACAACACCGCCGCTGTAGCCCAGCAGCAGACGTTAGCGGCAACGGCACCCGGCAGGCCGTACGCCGCGCTCAAAGGGAATGAGGTTCCCACGCCAACAGCCAGAGACACGCCAAAGATAGTTAATTGCGGCGCCTTCACCCCGGCGGCAGTCAGGGCATAGCCAAACACCGACGCAGCATAGACAAACAACGATGCTCCCATCATGCCGACCAGCGCCGTAGAGAGATTACCGAACCGTGGTTGAAAGATGACCGCCAGCAGCAGATCTCCCCACAACACCGCACCCACGATGCCACATAGCGCTACAGCAGCTGCCAGAAGCGAGAGTTCCCGGACAACCTGGACAAACTGAGCACGATCGCGGACAAAACCTGCACCAAGCCGCGCAAGCGACGCCTGCCCCGCGCCCTGAACGACGAGGTTGCCGAGCAGAGCGATTTGGCCGAGCGCGGCGTAGTCGCCAACCAAGGTCTCACCACCCGCCCACGACAGCGCATAGCGGGGTGTATACGACATCAAGCTGCCAGAAGCGAGGGTGGTCTCAAGGGACGGCGCGTGCCAGCCGAAGAAAGCAAAGGGGAAGAGACGAGGCGGCTGCAATTCAGTAACGCCAAAGACGCAAACCCCTTGCGCACCCGAACGTCCAGTGTTGCGTTGACCGGTTGAGCCGGCAAGAGTTCCCGGACAACCTGGACAAACTGAGCACGATCGCGGACAAAACCTGCACCAAGCCGCGCAAGCGACGCCTGCCCCGCGCCCTGAACGACGAGGTTGCCGAGCAGAGCGATTTGGCCGAGCGCGGCGTAGTCGCCAACCAAGGTCTCACCACCCGCCCACGACAGCGCATAGCGGGGTGTATACGACATCAAGCTGATGAGGGCGGCCGTGCCACCTAGCGGCCAATTCAGTCGCCAAAGACGGCGCACCCGCGTCCAGGCTAATCCACCCGGCTCAAGAGAGTGCGCGACCGGCGAGTCGACAAGAAGCGTTACAGCACCCTGCCACAGCGCCACGTAGGCCAGCGCTGTCGGCAGGCCTACCAGCCGCCATCCCACGGCCAACAGGGTGAGCCCCCCGACTAGGCGGAGCAATTGCGAAGCGGTGATGCGTCGCCATCGGCTGGCTCGCTGCAGAGGCGCATAGTGAATATCTCCAACGTCCTCGGCCCACCGTACCAGTGCAAACGAGCAGATCACAGCGGAAACCTCTGGATCAAATAGCAGAGCCAATACCCAAGTTGCTGCCAGCGCAATCGTCACCGCGATCAGTCGCAGAACCCGATAGTCACCAAACGAGGCACCGCCATGGGGGTCGGCCACTGCCGCCTGCCGCAATTGCATCCGAGCAACAAGAAAGACCGGGACAGTGATCGCGACAGCCAGTGAATAGCGTCCCAACTCATCGGCTGTAGCGAGCCGAGCAAGGATCAGGAAGGAGCCAAACGGGCCAAGTGACTGCAGCGCGCCAGCAAGCGAAGCCCACGACATCTCTCGCAATCGGATCTGAAGGCGGCCCACCCTATTCTGATCGCTCCCCAGAGCGTTGAAGAATAGGCACTTACGGCGTTATTTGCGAGATAACAAACGTCTATTGGACTTCATCGATCACGCGCTCTAGCTTAGAGATATGGGCAATCCGTCAGATGGTGGCGTAGTCGCGCCGGGTCAACCCAGCGCGACAGACGTGGAGTTCGATTTTCTCCATGAAATTGGGAGTCGGTTGGCAGCTGCGGAACCACTTCAAACCGTGCTGGATCGCGTCGTCGAATTCCTTCACAACGTAATCGGACCCGACTCGACGTTTGTTTATGTCCTGCAAAATGACCAGCTACGTCTCAGGGCCTCGAAGAATCGCCATCCCGAGGCGTTGGATCAGATTACTCTGAAAGTCGGCCAAGGAATCACCGGCTGGGTCGCCGAACACCTCAAGCCCGTCGCCGTCGCCAGAAATGCCACTCGGGATCCCCGGTTTCTGGCATTCACGGAATTACCTGAAGATCAGTACGAGGCCTTTCTTTCTGTTCCTCTCGTCAGCCGCGGCAGGCTCGTCGGCGTAATCAACCTGCAGCACCGCATGCCGCACATGCACACCCGTCGAGAGATTAACTTCGTGGCGGCTGTGGGCTATCTGGTCGGATCTGAGATTGAATTAGCCCGACTCGATGATGAGCTTGGCGAATTGCAGAACCAGCTTGAGACACGAAAGCTTGTGGAGCGAGCTAAGGGACTGCTGCAGCGGGACATCGGTCTGTCGGAAGAAGAGGCGTACCTCACCCTTCAGCGCCAGGCAAGGCAGCGGCGATTGACGATGAAGCAGGTGGCTGAAGCCATAGTGCTATCAGACGACCTCAAGCGTGGCCCGCAGACCCGCAGATAGAAGCAGCCCGAACAGCGTACGTAGCTAGCTTACGCCTCACACCGCCGGTGGCCGTGTGAGGCTCAGGTCGACTGTTGCGCCGACTAACAGTAGCCGTTAGGCGAGGGCGGGGTGTGGATTCGGCTCGAGCGTTTATTCCCGAAATCGTTGCGGATCGAATTCAACAACAATTTGTGGAAGGTACACATCTTGCCATCCGGCGCGGGGTGTCCACACCGAACGCAAACGCCGACACCGCCAGTGGGCTGGCCACCGCCGTTACCGGAATTCATTGCGCGGTTACCGTTCTGAGGGCCACGGTTACCGTTGCGTCCTTTCCTTCGATTGCCGCCCTTGGATGGTTTCCTACGGTTCGATTGCTCGTGCATATGAAAGATTTGACTATCTAGTTACGGTGACCCTCTGAGGGCATTCTTGGCCTGTCAGGGTCTAGGTTTTGCAGCTAATCGCTACCAGGGAAGCCGACAGGGTTCCCAAATTGTCAGAAGTCGTCCGTTAGGGAGAGGTCAACGAATTGACGAACGATGCAACCTGAGGATACACCAACTCTTCCGAAAACTTCAACCCTGTCAAACAATGTTTCCGAGACAGTATTGTCGTCCTGAACATCTAGACGCTCAGATCGACCCAGGGGTTTCACCCCAATCGGCAGACATAACTCACGCCCTCGAAACGAGAACGGACGCCTGACCTAGATCGAGCGCCCAGTGAAGCTCTTAGGCCAAACCGCCAGCGGCTAGGGGCTAGGGGCTAGGGGCTAGGAGTAGCCGCAGCAGGGGCCGGTGCCGCGGATGTTGGCGAGTACTCCGCGTCGTATGCATCGATTACGGCCTGAGTGATGTTGACCTCATTGATCGCGAACAGCACCAGATTCGGCTGCGTGGAGATATTCAGCACCATGTCGAGACTATTCGCTTGAGCGTATTTGTCGATCACGGTGACGATCTTGTTCCCGACCTGGCTGAAAATGCGATTCTGCTCCTGGCCCAGCTCACCGCGAGCGTCCTCTAGCATGCGTTGTCCTTGGGTCTGCTTCTGTTCGATGTTGAAGCCAATATCGCGCCGCGCCTCATCACTCAGAGTGTTGGCGCCGCTGGCGAGCTGCGCTTGTAGGTCTTGGATCTCCTTCTGTAAAACTTCCATCTCTGCCTGCCGCGGAGCGTACCTCTGCTGGAATTCCAGCATCAGGGCTTGACCCTCTTGAGTGCGTGAAATCGCCTCTTCCATATTGACGATAGCGACCTTCGTTTGAGCGAAAGCGGGTACGGACGACAAAACAATTATACAGAGAGCGAGCTGACCTAGACTTCGGATATTCATACGGACCTCGTTGATTCTTAAAGGGGTTACCCCGTTTCTCTCAGTCTAGCACAGCGACTAAGCGAGCCTCGGACTGACGTGCCCCCGAATTGTCCACCAAGGGTAACTGGAAGAACTCGGTTGGCTGACCGGCCCGGGAAAACAAAGCCATTACGAGAGTGAGGATTGTCGGGTCGAAGCGGTTCTCGGCAGGAAAAATAGCGGCCTCGGTAGGCCTACCGTGGCTCCTGATAGCTCCTCTTGAAAATGGTTGCAGCGGCGCGATCTTGCCGTTGCGCGAACTCTTCCGGCGTCTGATCGGCGAGAGCGCTAGGCGGGCGACAGCGATCGTAGTCGCGGCGCCAGTGTTTGAGTTTGCACGCTAAGTCCGCCAGATCGAGAAAGATCTCGACGTTGAGAAACTCGTCACGCAATCGTCGGTGGAAGCTTTCAATGAAGGCGTTCTCCACTGGCCTGCCCGGTTCGATGAACGCCAACTCGACGCCCGCAGCTTCGCTCCACGCCTCCATCGCTCGTGAACTGAACTCCGGTCCGTTGTCGACGATGATCGTTTCGAGCGCGCTGCGGCGAACAACGACGGCAGCGAGTTCGGCGTCGACCGTCGACCAGCTGGTCGGAGACGAAATCCATTGCCCAGCGCTGGTTGACGCGTTCCGCCGGAGGCTGCGGCTTGGGTAGCGGCGTGCGAGTTTCTCACGCGGCGGCCAGACACTTACTCTTACTCGGCGAATAGCAACGGCGCTATCTCGCGCAGATAGCCGCGCCAAACTGGCCAGGCATGGCCGCCCGGGGTAATGCGATATACGTGTTCGATGCCCGCCTCATTGAGTGACGCATTGAGACTCTCGTTGCGCGAGAGCAAGAAGTCGTCTTCACCACAGCCGATCCAGAGAAGCCGCAAGCTGCTATTGGAGTGCTCCGGATTCTTGAGAAAGGCCTGCATCGCCTCATTCGATTCCATCCCAAAAATCGCTCCACTGAAGGAACCAACGTAGTCGAACAGCTCGAGATTGTTCATGCCAACACTCAGTGATTGGCCGCCGCCCATCGACAAGCCGACGATCGCCCGATATTGTTGGTCGCTTTTCGTGCGGTAGCGGCTGTCGATAAAGGGGATGACATCACCAACGATGTCTTTATCAAAGAGTCCGGTGTTGCCGCCTCGTCGCGTTCCCCAGGGCGTGGGATGACCGTTGGTCATGACGACAATCATCGGTTCCGCTTTGCCTTCCGCGATCAGATTGTCGAGGATGATATCGGCTCTGCCGCCCTGTATCCAGGTGCTATCGTCGTCGCCTGATCCATGTAGCAGGTAGAGAACCGGGTAGCGCTGTTCTGTGTCGTTCTCGTAGCCAGGAGGCGTGTAGACGTGCATCCGACGCGGCTGGCCGATCGACTTCGAGTCGTAGCGGTGAATGTGAACGTCGCCATGCGGCACGGATTGGCGGTCATAGAAGGCAGGTCCGTCTCCCATGACCTCGAATACACTGGCGTTACCTCCCATCCATATCTTGACCGCAGCGTTGTGCGGGTCGGTCACGTTGACGCCGTCAATGCGGTAGGTGTACTCGTAGATCTCCGGATCGAGTGGACCGATAGTGACTGTCCAAGTACCGTCGTCGCCCTTGGTCATCGGATGCTCTCCGCCAGCGAGTTCAGCATCGAGAACCACTTCGGTAGCTTCGGGTCCACGGAGCCGGAACGTGACTTTGCCGTCGTCGCCCACCTCGGGAGAGATGACTCTTGCGGGCCGCTGCCCGGGGCCTTGACCGAAAGCGCTCGCGGCTAACGCCACAAGGGCCGCTCCAATTAATAGGGGCCTAACAACGCACATGGCATGCACCTCGGTCGCCATCTTACCAGCATATGAGGCGATAGCAGGCTGTAGTCGGTCGAGGCAACGAGCAGCGCCTCGGTAAACTACCCCACCCCCAAGAGAGACAGGCACCTACGGGGATGTGAGCGAAAAGTGGCGGGCACGACGAGACTGTGGCGGTTTTGGACCGCGAAATAGTAGATGAGATCCGAGCTCCCCCTCGTGTCTAAACCCTATATTTCACGCTCCGTCGCCATGATTCAATACCGGTAGCCCCGCGACGGTGGTTTGGTTAAGCAATGAGTGTTGTCCTCGTTACTGGTTCACATGGCCTAATTGGCTCAGAAGCTGTCCGCTACTACGCGGGGCAGGGTAAGACTGTAGTGGGTGTCGACAACGACATGCGCGCACGCTTCTTCGGTCCCGAAGCCTCCACCCAATGGCAGCTCGACGCGCTTCGAGAGCGGCATCCTAACTATGTCTTTCGAGACGCCGACATTCGAGATCAGGCTGCAATGGAGCAGATTTTCGCCGAGTACGGCTCCTCGTTGGATCTGATCATCCATACGGCCGCACAACCGTCGCATGACTGGGCGGCACAGGACCCCCATACCGATTTCACGGTCAACGCGAACGGAACTTTGACGCTGCTTGAGTGTTGCCGCAACTTTTCTCCAGATGCAGTCTTCATCTTCACGTCAACCAACAAGGTCTACGGTGATCGCCCTAACCTGCTACCGCTGGTCGAGCACGAAACCCGTTACGAGATCGAATCTGGACACTCGTACGAGAACGGCATCGACGAGTCGATGAGCGTCGATCAGACGATGCATTCGCTGTTCGGGGCCTCGAAGGTTGCGGCTGACATTCTGGTCCAGGAATACGGTCGCTACTTCGGAATCCGCACGGCGTGCTTTCGGGGTGGTTGCTTGACCGGCCCGGCTCACAGCGGTGCCCCACAACACGGCTTCCTCTCCTACTTGATGAAATGTGTGGCCACGGGCCAGCCCTATACGGTGTTTGGCTACAAGGGGAAACAGGTTCGCGACAACATTCACAGCGCCGACCTGGTCGCGGCATTCGACGAATTTTACCGGGCCCCCCGCTCCGGTGAGGTATACAACATTGGCGGCGGCCGCTTCAGCCACTGCTCGATGCTTGAGGCGATCAAGATGAGCGAGTTGATCACCGGTGAGAAGCTCTCCTGGACGTATTCGGAAGAAAGTCGGCGCGGCGACCACATCTGGTGGGTAAGTTCTACGGACAAGTTCCGGAAGCACTATCCAGGCTGGAAGCAGTCCTATGGAATGGAAAGCATTCTGCAGGAGATCTTCGAGGCAACCGTCGGTCGATGTGTCGAGCACACCACCGCCTAATGCTGCTTTCTATCGTCATTCCGGCACGCGACGAAGCTGGCTGTTTAGAGCCGACGGTTAATGGCCTCGTCGAACATCTTCGGAGCGAAGATATCCCATTCGAAGTGGTGATCGTCGATGACGGCAGCTCGGATGGCACCTATGATGTTGCCTGCGGGCTCGTGGCATCCTGTCCCGAGGTACACCCAGTCCGCAACTCTGGGCGACACGGATTCGGGTGCGCCATCGCCTTTGGAATTGGCCGAAGTCGCGGCGAGGCTGTGGCGATCTTCATGGCTGACAGCTCGGATTCCCCTGAAGACCTCGTCACCTACTACCGCAAGCTCGATGAGGGCTATGAGTGCGTGTTCGGTTCCCGGTTTATGCGGGGCGGAAAGGTAATCGACTACCCGCCGCACAAGCTCCTCTTGAACCGAATGGCAAATTACTTCATCGGGCTACTGTTCGGAATACGCTTCTATGACACGACTAACGCTTTCAAGTGCTATCGGCGCAACGTGATAGAAGGCCTGCAACCACTCATCTCGTGCCACTTCAACCTGACAGTTGAGATGCCTCTAAAAGCGATTATCCGCGGTTATTCCTACGCAGTCGTTCCGATTACCTGGCGCAACCGCGCTGTCGGTGTGTCGAAGCTGAAGATACAGGAGATGGGCAGTCGCTACCTATTCATCGTGCTGTACCTTTGGCTTGAAAAGCATCTGTCCCGAAACGACTACAATCGTCGAACCGACTCGGAAGTGTTGCCGTCCGAGCGCGGATTCGAAGAAAGAAAGAATGCCTGAGACCATTCTCGTCACGGGTGGAGCCGGGTTCATCGGCTCCTCAGTCGCCCTAGCCTTTCGGAAATCCTTCCCCGACGCTCGCATAGTCGCTCTCGACAACCTCCGCCGCCGCGGTAGTGAACTCAACGTGCCTCGTCTGACCGCGGCAGGCGTAGAGTTTTGCCACGGCGATATTCGCAACCCGGAAGACCTGCAGGCGATCGACCCCCGCATCATCGTCGAGTGTTCGGCCGAGTCATCGGTACTGGCTGGCTACAACGAGTCTCCCGACTATCTCATCAACACGAATCTAATGGGCTGCTATCAGTGTCTTGAGTTGGCCCGACGGACTGGAGCGGACCTCCTCTTTCTTTCCACGAGCCGCGTCTATCCTACCGCTTCGTTGAACAAGCTCCAGTTCAATGAACGTCCGACTCGATATGAATTGGATAACGAACAGGACGCATCAGGTGCTTCGAGACTCGGAATCAGCGAATCGTTTTCGACTCAGGGGGCGCGTTCGCTATACGGCATGACGAAGCTCTGCGCCGAACTCATGATCGAAGAATACGCGGACGCCTACGGCTTGCGCTACGTGATCAGCCGGTGCGGTTTGGTTTCTGGTCCGTGGCAGATGGGGAAAAGTGACCAGGGCGTTGTGGCGCTTTGGGCGGCGAGCCACTACTTTGAGACACCGCTGCGCTACATCGGCTTCGGAGGCTCAGGCAAACAGGTCCGCGATGTTCTCCACGTAGATGACCTCACAACTGCGCTCGTCGATCAGTTGCGGCGTTTCGAAGTGTATGGCAATCAGACTTTCAATCTTGGCGGTGGGTTGGCTGGCAGCGTCTCGTTGTTGGAGTTGACCGAAATTTGCCAGCAGGTCAGTGGGCACACGATTCCGATCGAGCCCGATCTCGTAGATCGAAAGGCAGACATCCGGAGTTACATTTCGGACTGCAGGAACGTTGAGGCGGTGGCTGGATGGCACCCCGAGCGCAGCCCTCTCGATGTCGTCACAGATATTCATCGGTGGATTGGTGAGAATGAAGCGATTTTGAAGCCTATATTTGTTCGAGGCAGCTAGAGTCACCATGCCTGACACCGATGCCTTGCCGACTGGCTCCGCTCCCGCGAAGGCACGAAAACCGTTTCAGACAGTGCTGCGTGTCGCACTCTTTGCTTACTTTTTGGCCGTAACATGTCCGATCCAGTTCTTCTACTTCGAGGACTATCTGGACTTGTCCTGGGTCTTAGCGATTAATGTCGCAGCAGACCAATCATTGAAGTTTGGCGAGAACGTTTTTTGGACCTACGGTCCCTTTGCCTATCTCGGTAGCCCGTTGCCGATCGGGGATAATCTCGGAGAGGCGCTGGCCATGCAGTCGGCCCTGTGGGCAGCGGTAGCCGCAGTCGCGGTCGACCTTTTCTTCATTCAGGCTCTACCCTTGGGCGGATTATTAGCTCTGTCCCTGTCGACAGCGATGGCTTGGCCTCTGCTTCACTTCAACTTGGGTGGCACTGAGAACCTCATAGCCTTTCTGGCCTATCTACTGCTGGCGTCGTCACTACGCGCCAAGAATTGGCTGCCACGTATTTCGCTCGCCTCAGTCGCATGCGGACTGGCCGCGATGTTCAAGCTCAGCGCCGCCGTGTCGATAGCTGGCGGCCTCGTCGGAGCTGTGGCTGTAATGCTGTATCGATCGAGGCGGCAGGGCGCCTGGGCTCTGGCCATAGTTACGGTAGCGGCGCCATTGTCATTCATTGGATTCTACTGGATGCACAATCCGTCCTGGCGCGGCCTGCAGGGGTACCTCTGGGGCCTGGGCGAATTCTCAGCCGGTTACAGCACAGCCATGTCAGCCACTGGCGTACCACTGAACATAACGCTAGGAGCAGCTGCAGAGGTAGGACTCTGTATAGCACTGCTGTTGCATGAACGATGGAAGACCAGGGACGGGTCGTTCGCCCTGATGGCGATCTTTCTGTTGCCAGTGGGGCTCAGCTTCAAACACATGGGGGTCCGACTCGACTTCATGCACCTGCCCGCGTTCTTCTCTCTCGCAGGACTGGTCATGGGATGCCTTCTCGCCTTCCGTGAGCGTCCGGCTCCGAAGCCTGCCCTAAGTTGGGTCGTCTTCGCCCTCGGATCGGGCGTCATCCTGTTTTTCACCCAGACCGCTATGCTTTATTGGTCCAGCCCAGGGAGTGATTTGGCCACGGCGTATCGCCGGGTCTTCTCGGGCGCTGCTTCGATGCAGCACGTAGAACGTGCGCTGGATGTGGAGCAGGCTCAGAATGACCTGTTGAGTCAGAGTGCTGTCCAACTCGAGGGACAGCGTCTACCAATAGGAATCCGCGAGAAAGTTGGCTCCCGACCTGTCGGTTTTTTTGGATCGAACTATCCTTTCGCCATCATCGACGACCTGAACCTTCGTTTGGTCCCGGTGCCGCAAGTCTATGCCACCTTCACAGCAGCTTTGGACCAGTTGTGCGCGGATTGGTATCGAGAGGATGGCCCAGAAGTCCTCTTGATGGACTGGAGCGCGATCGATAATCGTCACCCCCTAACACAGGCTCCGCGCTCTTGGCTGGAAGTCTGGCGCTGGTACGACGCCGAGCTGCAGGAGGGACCGTGGCTCTTGCTGACACGCCGGAACGCGGAACGTTTCGGTGAACCGAATCTCTTAAGTACGGAAGTCGTTCACGGCGAGCAGGCGATCAAGATACCTTCCGAAGCCAGGCCACTACTAGTTGCGGTGCGACGATCTCTCAGCCTCTCGGGACGCATGGCGCAGACGTTCTTCCAGGTGCCCGCCATTGCGCAACGATACGAAAGGAGAGACAGCAGTTCCGTAGAGCATCGCGCGATTCTCAATGTGATGGACTATCCCACGCTCATACGTCCACTGCCAGCGAGCTTGGACGAAGTGGCACGCTTACTGGCTAGCAACTCTGACTCTTCGGGCCCGGACAGCATCGAGTCATTCTCGTTTGTTGGAACGGAAGACTACTACTCCGACGAATACGAAGTCGAATTCTACACTCTTGAAGGCAGCCCGGTTACAGGGCGATAAGCACTTCCTACAATCCCTACCTCGGTGCCGGGCCGCGCGCGGCCCAACAGGGCATGTCCCCACGTGTCGTACAGCCCGAGAGCGGAACGGCTAGACATCAACGTCATCGCGCGATGCCAAAGATCTCGGAGCTAGATCTTGGCAGCTACAACGAGGAATTGTTTGCCGAAAAATCGCCACACCTGGGGCAGTCTTAGGTAGAGGCGCAACGTCCACAACGGCGGTTGGCCACCCTGCGACATGGAATAAGGCAAAAACCGGTCAACGACTGTCTCGCACTTGAAACCCTCTGCCTCAACGGCCTCGGCCAACGAGCGCTCGGTGAGAGGCACGTAGTGGTCAAAAAAGTCCCAATAGGCCCCCGGAACATAGCGGATATTGGGTCCCATCGCAACGATACGTCCGCCGGGTCGAAGGCATCGTCGAGCTTCCCGGAGGGTTCGGAGAAGCGCTTTCTTGGACGGCAAGTGCTCAAAGAAGTTGCTTGTGAATACCACGTCCAAGCTGTCGGAGGCGAGGGGCCAAGGTTCGCTGCAATCCTGCGGAAACAACTGAACGTCATCCGCCAGGTGCGATTGCGCCGCCGGGTTCAGGTCGATGGCGAACCTCTTCGGAGCCGTCACCTGATTGATGAACTCGCCGAAGCCGCAACCAAGGTCAAGCACACTCTCCGCGTTCGCTGTCCATTGGGAAAACCAATCCTCAACGAGGACCCGCCAAACCGACTCACGGTAGTGTTTCTGGCCCTCGAAACGAGCACCATAGAAGCGTTCAAGCTCGCTGGGTGTGTGTGCAGGCTGGGCCATAAAATCTCGGTTTCGATTGTACCTCGGCTCATGAATGCCCCGTTATTCCGAGGGAGCCCACTCGGCTCTCACCCGTCAAGCGGCGACCATCTGGAGAGGAGCCCGAACAGGCAACCCTTCTCGGTGTCCCATTGCGGCATCTCAAGACGGACTGGGATCGGTCTCAAGTGAGAGTTCATGGTCGAAGGCATTGCGCCGTCAGGCGGCGATACTCGTCGATCTCTAGCGGCGTCGGGCTAGCCGCGCAAGATAATGGGCAGGGCGCCACGTGGCTACGGTACGCCGCTGAGCAGGGCTGCGCCTTCGCCCAGTTCAACCTTGGCGCGATGTTCGTCGGAGGGCAAGACGCGGGAGGAGCTTCAGTGGCTGACGCTGTACTTGGGCCCGAGCCAAGTGAAGGATCCTTCGGGCCTGGGATTCCCGGTAGAATTCTTCCATGAGGCATTTGTTTGTCGTTGGCGTTCTAATTTGTGCACTGGCGGCGTGGGCGCAAGAACAGCCGAACCTCGAAGAACTCATCCAGCGTGCGGAACAGGGCGACGCCGTGGCGCAGAACAACCTCGGCTTCATGTACATCAACGGTCGAGAGGTCCCGCAGAATTACGGCTTGGCACTCAAACGGTTGCGGCTCGCCGCCGAGCAGGATTACGCCAACGCGCAGGGCAACCTGGGAATCATGTACGCCGGTGGGAACGGCGTGCCACAAGATCACACCGAAGCGGCCAAATGGTTTCGGCTGGCGGCCGAACAGGGCGATGCCGCGGCACAGTATAATCTCGGCCTCATATACGTTGGAGGTGAAGGCGTTCCACAGGATGCCGTCGAAGCGGTGAAGTGGTTTCGCCTGGCTGCCCAGCAAGGCAACGCGTACGCACAACTCGATTTGGGCTTCATGTATGCGACAGGCCAAGGGGTGGCGCAGGACTACGCCCAGGCGGTCAGGTGGTCACGTGTCTCCGCCGAACAAGGTCTGGCAGAGGCGCAGTTCAGCCTGGGCGGATCGTACGCCAATGGACTTGGTGTGACGCAGGACTACGGCCAGGCTATCAAGTGGTTCCGGCTGGCTGGCGAGCAAGGGTACCTGGCTGCTCAACAGGATCTCGGTGCGATGTACTTCGACGGCGCGGGCGTGACGAAGGATCATGCCGAGGCCTTCAATTGGTTTCGACTCGCCGCCGAGCAAGGTGACGCAGACGCTCAATACAGGATCGCCTCGATGTACTCCAACGGGCTTGGAGCGGCTCAGGACGCTGCCCAAGCGGTCATGTGGTCTCGGCGCGCTGCTGAGCAAGGGCTCGCGGATGCGCAGTACAACCTTGGCGGTTCGTACTCGAGCGGCGTTGGCGTGGCGCAGGACTTCGCCGAGGCGTTCAAGTGGTTTCGGCTCGCCGCTGAACAGGGCCAGGCGGCAGCGCAGACAAATCTGGGCCTGATGTATGACTCAGGCGAAGGCACGCGGCGAAACGCTAGGGAAGCCGTCAAATGGTACCGATTCGCTGCAGAGCAGGGTGAAGCAACTGCCCAAGCCAACCTCGGCTTGATGTATCTGAACGGTGAAGGCGTCACGCGGGATCGCCTGCAGGCACACGTGTGGCTTAGCCTAGCCGCGTCGAGGGAAGGCGGAGACCGAGCGCAGCAATTCGCTGACGCCCGAGATACTGTCACCAAGTACCTGTTGCCCACGCAGCTCGCCGAAGCTAAACTCCTAGCTGAAGAGTGGAAACCGAAGACTTGGGAAGACCTTCAGTAGCTTTGACCGCGGCAGTTGTGGAGCCAGGAAATTGTAAATGGCGGGCACGACGAGACTTGAACTCGCGACCTCCGGCGTGACAGTTCTGATGGCTAGGGCGCACTGGAGCGCAAACCGTTGCATCGAGGGCCTTCGCACGTGTGTTGCAGCGCAATAAAGCGGATCCGGAGGCAACGAATGGTTACAAAGTTGGTGACACTGCATCGTCTTCAGCCCATCGATCAAGAGACGCCGCAAACAGAGTTGCCAGCTGTATTGGTGCGAAAGCCACGTCGCGCTTCCGGCTGAGAAGCTGGGCTTCGAGTCAGCACGCCCTCAAAGACGAACTGTCACCAGAACGTCAGGCGCAGGTTAGATGGGCTAGGATTTAGGTTGGATGCAAGAGAACAACAGTGGGAAGAAGGGCTTGCTCAGCTCCGCGCCTACAGCAACGCCAATAACGACACCTTGGTTCCTCAGGATTTCGAAGCGGAAGATGGCCATCGACTGGGAAAGTGGGTTAGCGTACAGCGCACAAAGAAAGACATCATGTCACCAGAGCGCCGGCGGAGGCTGGATGAGCTGGGATTCGTGTGGGATGTAAGAGACCAGCGGTGGGAAGAAGGCTTCACTCGTCTCCAAACCTACAGAGAATCCAACGGCGACTGCCTAGTTCCTTTCGAATTCAATACGGAAGATGGATATCGGCTGGGAGCCTGGATCAACATACAGCGCGTAAAGAAAGACATACTGGCAGACGTACGTCGCCGCAGGCTGAATGAGCTGGGACTTGTGTGGGATGTAAGAGAACTACAGTGGGAAGAAGGCTTCGCTCACCTCCGAGCCTATAGAGAATCCAACAGCGACTGCCAGGTTCCTCAGAGTTTCAAGACGGGCGATGGCTACAGGCTGGGACAATGGGTTAGCGTACAGCGCGAAAAGAAAGACAACCTGTCAGACGTACGTTGCCACCGGCTGGATGAGCTGGGATTTGTGTGGGATGTAAGAGAACAACATTGGGAAGCCGGGTTCGCTCAGCTCCTACGCTACAGAGAAACCAACAACGACTGCCTGGTTCCTCAGAGATTCAAAACGGAAGATGGCTACAGGCTGGGACAGTGGGTTAGCGAACAGCGTACAAAGAAAGACACCTTGTCACGAGAGCGTCGCCACAGGCTCGATGAGTTGGGGTTTGTACGGGACCCGCTCAAGCAGCAGTGGGAAGAAGGTTATGGCCAGCTTGTTGATTACAAACAGCGTGAAGGCCACTGCCAGGTTCCTCAGAGTTTCAGAACGGCGGATGGCTACCGGCTGGGAAGCTGGGTTACCACGCAGCGCACAAACAAGAACACCCTCTCGCCAGACCGTCGGCGCAGGCTAGATGAGCTGGGGTTCGTATGGACGGCGAAATCCAGGCCCAGGTAGCGAGCTGACCGCCGCCAACGACTCGCTGGCAATCAACGCGGTTGACTTTCCAGGTGCCGAGACACAGCGGTACTTCCCAGATTTCCTACCAGCACCATGTGGGGGAACCAACCCTAAAACAGGCCGGTTCAACCTTCTAGAGACACCCGGATCGGGTCATTTCCTACATTTCCGGTGGATTCAAGCGGTCGACGCAACACCCGGCGCGAAGGGAGAACGTGAAGCGTAAGCCAATGAAAGCAAAGGGGAAGAGACGAGGGCGCCTCGCTCTCGTATGCATGTCATTGCAGTGCAACGAGTTACGCAATTGCGATTAGTGGCTTCCGCTGGTCGGCAAGCCCCTTGCCGCTCTCATCGCTAAGACATTTCTGTTGAACGACTTAGCCCTAGTGTTGCGTTGACCGGTTGAGCCGGCACCCTATATAGGAAGTAACTCAAAGCACGGCCTGGTAGCGCTTTCACAGAGCGTTAAGCGTTCCAATTCCCCTGTTGTGGACGCGCCAAACCAGCTCGCACTATCGGGTCGATGAGAAGCTCGGCGAGGGCGGATTGGTAGTTGTCAACAAATGGAAGACGCGCGCCTGGGCCGTGTTCAAGTTCTCGCCCACCGAAGCCCTCGGCTGCCAGGTGGGCATGAGTCTCTGAGCCTACTCGTGCCTCAATGCGACCATCGGACTGACATTCGTGGCGCGACGAGCCGGTATGAAGCACACCAGCTTCAAGGGCTCCGAGTTCGAAGTAATCGCGACCGTTCAATGGCAGCGACCCTAGCTCGTCCTGCGTGACGCGTTCGCCCCAGTCAGCCACACTGGCGCTGACCAGCGGGGCCTGGCCATCGACGACGACCCACTCGGACCTCTCCCCCAGTTCCATCTGGAGATCGAGCCGTAAGGTGCGTCCAGTCGACAGAAGAATTCCTCTGCGTTCAAAGGACCGAAACCCCGGGTGGTCAACTTGTACGACGTAGTCGCCGGGCGGAAGAGCGAGGCTCGCAAAACGTCCCTGGGAGTTCGTTGATAGCTTGCGGACCAGCCCCGTATCGACCGTCGAGACAGTCACGGACGCTTGCGGAACGACGGCTTCGGTAGCATCAGTGACGATTCCTTCGATCGCTCCCGTCTGCGCGAACCCACTTGGCACAAGTGGTGCGGCGGCCACACATAGGACAAGGTAAACATTTCTCAGATGAGGCACGGATGACTTATCTCCAAACGATTAAGCGTTTTTCGAGCAATCGCAGTGAGGCGTGGAAGAACATGCCCATACCGGCCGTGATTACGATCGCGATATAGAGTCTGTCCATGTTGAACCCCTGCCACGCGGTGAAGACCAAATAGCCTATGCCCTCTGCCGAGTTCACCAACTCGACCGAAACGGTCAGTGTAAGGGCGCGTCCCAAAGCCAGCCGAGCGGCCGTGAATACTGCTGGCGATATGGCCGGCAGGTACACCTTGCGCCAGACGGCGAAGGAACTCGCCCCATAATTGCGGGCGAGGGATAAATAGGCGGGGTTTACCGCTCGCATGCCGTCTAGCGTGTGAAGCGCGACTAGGATGAAGCAGCCCAGAGAGATCAGAATGATCTTTGGCGCGTCGCCGATGCCTACGATGATGATCAACATTGGCAAGAGCGTAAGCTTCGGAGAAGCCCATAACGCCGAGATCAGAGGATCTAGGGCGTGTCTAATTGTCGGAAAGGCCCCCATGGCGACACCGCAGAGAACGCCCACGGACGTCCCGTACGCGAAACCCTGGATCATCCGACTCAGAGTCGCCGCGAGGTGCCGCGTTAATTCGCCGCTCCTGATCATCTCCCCGGCAGATTCCAAGAGCTCCAGCGGAGGGGGGAAAAACAGCGGGTCGAGGATTCCGGATCCGGAAAGAAGCTGCCAAGAGGACAGAATCGCCAGAGGAGACCACACCAATGAAAATACTTTGCTCAAAACGCTGGAAACCCCATGGGCTGCCGTCACCGTCCCCAAGAGAGGCAGCCTGCCGGTACCGCATGCATCACGTGCGGACTCAAGCGCGACTCCTGAGCCTCAGTTGGGCGCGATTCACGAAGCGCTCGTCGACAAGTTGGTCTAGTCCTGGCCTTTGGCTGCAGTAGCCGCGTTGGACGGTCCAATCGACAAACCGCTGGATGCTCTTTCGGTCAATAACTCCGCCCTCGACCATCAGGTCTCGACATTGCGCTCGGGCCACCGACGGCTCGACGCCTTCCGCCCTGGCCAGGTCGTCAAAGAACTGCGGTATATAACCATCGATAAAATCCGCTGCTCCACGAAGGTAAGCTTCGAGGAAGTTCGCGCCCACTGCGACATCGCCATCGAGCAACGTCGGTCCAAACACGATGAAGCCTCTCTGTAAATCGGGTATCAAGTCCGCGAGTTGTGGTCCGCGCACGAATCTCTCGGAAACATCTGTGGGATCCACTCGCAAGTAAGAAGCCATAAGGGCGTCGATACGACCTCCGTATATGGCTGCAATCGCTTCCGCCTGCTTAAGCGGAACGATCTCGACGTCATCCGATGTCATTCCGGCCGAGCCCAGTAGGACGTCAAGCGAAAATTCGGTAAAGGTTTGTCTTCCCGAAATGGACACTTTCTTTCCCCTGAGTTGCCGCAAATCGCTTAGCCCTTCGGGGAACGTCGCCGCGCTGCCGAAGATTGTGTTCGACCGACCGCACACGGCGCCGAGGGTCTGCCTGGCGGCCACGATAGCCAGTCTCGCGCCCTTCGCAACCGCGTTCACCAGGGCTGTGTTGATCGAGGGCAGAGCGGCGTCCATTTTCCCGGCCGCAACCAACGGGATACTCTGGGGGCTGCGGTTGACCGGGTGAGTCTCGATCTGGAGTCCTCCCTCCTCGAAATAGCCGCGTTCCACGGCCACGAAGAGCCCGCTCATCGATGTTCTGGGCGTGATGGCCACGTTGAGCAGCCGAAGACCGGAATTTGAGTCCTGTCGCCGACAGGCTGCGAATGCCGCTGCACCTACGGATGCGCTTCGCCGCAAAAAGGACCTGCGATTCATGCGCCCTTACCTCCCTTACCGGTAGCCTCGCCTCGTTGCTCCGGGCCCAATAAGTAAAGCGAGAGCACTTTGCCGGAGCTAGTGGCGACCGGTTCGGCCGTCACCGCGTGGATCCCTGCCGAGTTCTCCCAGATTCGCTTGGCCAACGCCCCACCGTAGAACTGGGGCAGCGACTCCAGAAATGTCCGTTTGACGTCGTCAGGCACAGCCTTCACCCGGGGGCTGACACGCAGAGTGAGCTGTGTCTGCCCGTCACCTTCTTGTTCGACCAATTGATAGTCGGTCGGCGCACCGCCGAACCGCGCCGGGAGGACCTTGTCCAAAATCTCAACCGCGGATGTTCCTACTAGCGTCATACCCTGGCCAGTCAACTTGCCGTAACTCGCCATATCCCGAATTTGCTTGCGAAAACCAAACCGGGAATACACACAGTCGCAAGTGGACTCCTCGACGACTCCCTCGTCGTCCATCTCCACGTTGATGAAGAGATAGGGCGCCATCGGCAGCAGCGCCGTGAACATCAGGGAGTTTACCTCGATGCCTGAAAACGGTGCTGCTCGTTTCCGGGTCACTACTTCAATCGCGTCGCTGAAAACGTGAACACAATTACCCGTCATGCTCCGGCAAGCGTTGCCCACCGGGCCGGTCTCGCTCGCCGTGTAGCCGGCCGTTGTTTCGCAACCGATCGACTCGATGAGCTCACGCTTAGACCGAGTCAAGGCTTCACCGCCCACTAGAAAAAGCGTCCCGCTGATGTCGAGTCCGAGGTCTCGCGCCGCCGCCGCAACTCGGACTGAGGGGCTGACAAAAGAGCTGATATAACACTTCTCGCCTGCTTGTCGCTTCTCCGCAATGAGGCGGGCGGGCGCGCTAAAGTCATTGGGTGGCAGGTACGTTGGGAACGGTGCTTGAACGCCCTGAAGCCGCGCCGCGGCAACCAGAAAACTTGTGAGCGATCGGTAGTGGAGCGAACTGGAGCCTCCGCCAGCGATCGCAAACCATTTCTCGCACGGGCGGCCCGTCCTGGAAGCTCGGATGCTGCCGGTGATTCCCAGACCGGAAGGCAAAATCGGGCGAACCGCAATGTGGGTTCGCTGCGCCAAATCGAACTCGACTTCCCTCAAGCGTTGATAGCCTACCGAGTACATCCGAAAGGCGGCTGTCTTTCGCGTTCGGGTGCCCGAGCTACGACTCCCGCTGCTACGTCCCTCATAGCCTCCCCGGGCCAGTGGGTTCGCGAAGTCAGCCGTGGTAGCGGCGATCGTCTGCCCCGATCGCACGATCGGCTGCTTGCCCTTGAACTCGTCATGGGTCAGGAAGAGGCGGCTGTCTTTCGCGTTCGGGTGCCCGAGCTACGACTCCCGCTGCTACGTCCCTCATAGCCTCCCCGGGCCAGTGGGTTCGCGAAGTCAGCCGTGGTAGCGGCGATCGTCTGCCCCGATCGCACGATCGGCTGCTTGCCCTTGAACTCGTCATGGGTCAGGAAGATTCCCGCGGCGACGAGCTGCTCGAGCGTAGCTTCGAGCCCATTGCAAAGCGTTGACCGTTCGAGCTCTTCATAGGAGCATCCGCCGATTTCAAACATCCGGGTGTAGGGATGATCCGGTCGATCGAAAATCCCTTTTCGAATCGTGGCTAACCAACGAGTCTCGCGATTCTCCAACTGATCACGCATCCGTTCCTCCCAGTTGGTCGGGACCGGCTCTCGGATGAGCTCGCTAATTCCGAGAGTGAATTGCCAGTAGTGGCCAAATTTGTCAGCGAGAGTCATATTCGGTCACCCTCGGTCCCAGAGTGCAAGCTGATCGAGCACCCTGCGCTTCAGTTCGAGGAGCATGGGTTCCATCACCATTTCCGAACGGCGGGGCCTCGGCAGCGGCACTCGGAATTCGTCGGCGACGGTTCCGGGCTGGCCGGAAAGGAGGATCACGCGATCGCTGAGCAGCAAGGCTTCGTCGATATCGTGTGTGACAAACACCACCCCCGGTCGATTCTGTTCCCACAACTCGATCAGCTCGCGTTGCAGTACCAGTCGCGTCTGATAATCCAGCGCGCCGAAGGGTTCGTCCATCAGAAGTGCCGACGGACGACTGATGAACGCACGGATCACCGCGACACGCTGTTTCATTCCTGCCGACAGATGATTTGGATACGCGTCTTCACGGCCTTCCAGTCCGAACCGCTGCAGGAGTTCCATCGCCGCACGACGCCGTACCGCTAACGGCTCTCCCTGCATCTCCAAGCCAAAGCATGCGTTGTCGATAACATTCATCCACGGAAACAGCCCGTGTTCCTGGAACACGCACAACGCTCGACTGGTTCCGTTAGAGGGCATTCGCTCGACGGTGCCATCGGAATGTGCAAGCAGCCCAGCGAGAATCATCAGTAGGGTGGTCTTTCCACAACCGCTCGGACCGACGACAGAGAGAAATTCCCCTGCTTTTGTCTCAAAGTTGACGTCCTTAAGCGCCCGAACCGGAGCGTTGCCGTTCCCGAATGTATGGCCTAGGCTATAGCAGCAAAACCGCATGGTGTTCTGGGGCTAGTGGCGACCTCAGGCCGTCCGAGACATCGCATGATCTCAGGCTGGACATACTCAGCGCGAACTCATCCCGTGCCAGAAACCGCTTCCACAGTGTGTACAGACCGGGCGGAAGGGTAACAGGTTAGACCGGGCGGATAGGTAACACCATGGCGAGATGCCATGGAAGGAGACCTATCCGATGGAAGAACGCAAGAGATTCATTGAAGACTGGCTGCGAGCGGGGGCGGCGACGAACGTGGCGGCGCTGTGTCGACTCTACGGGATCAGCCGCAGGACCGGATACAAGTGGTTAGAACGCTTCCGTCAAGGCGGTTGGCCAGAGTTGGAAGACCGCTCGCACGCGGCACACCGTCAGCCCGGTCGGATACCCGAGTCGGTCGAGCGACGAGTGATAGAAGCGCGTCGGCAGCATCCGAGTTGGGGGCCGAAGAAGCTCAGGGCCTGGCTGGAGTCGAAAGAGTCACAGACAAGCTGGCCAGCGGCGTCGACGATCGGCGACGCGCTGAAGCGAGCCGGACTCGTTCGCGGGCGCAAGCGGATGCGGCGACTGGCCGAAGCGGCACCCAGTCCGTTGCGCGAACCCGAAGCGCCCAACGACCTCTGGACGATCGACTACAAGGGGCAGTTTCGCACCGGCGACGGCGTGCTGTGTTATCCGCTAACGGTCGTCGACGGATATAGTCGTTTCCTGCTCAACTGCACCGCACACGTGGGCACATCCTACGCCGAGGCCCGCCGAGGCTTGGAGCGGTTGTTTCTGGAGCGCGGGCTGCCACGAAGGATACGCTCAGACAACGGTTCGCCGTTCGCCTCCATCGGCACCGGACGCTTGAGCCGGTTGAACGTCTGGTGGCTGAAGCTGGGCATTGCGGTGGAGCGCATCGAGCCGGGCAAGCCGCAGCAGAACGGTCGCCACGAGCGGCTACACCGCACGCTCAAAGCCGAGACAGTGAGACCTCCGGCTGGCGATCGTCGCCGACAGCAGCGCCGCTTCGACCTCTTTCGTCATGAATACAACCAAGAACGTCCGCATGAAGCGTTGAGACAGCGGCCCCCGGCGGCGTTCTATGCACCAGCAACACGCGCCTATCCCAGCGAGCTTGCTGATCTGGATTACCCGGGGCACTGGGAGCGCCGACGAGTGCGCCACGACGGACGCATCAAGTTCCTCGGCGAGAAGTACTTCCTGAGTGAAGCGTTGGCTCGCGAGTTGGTCGGGCTAGTCGAAGTGGACGAAGCCATTTGGCATATCTGGTTCGGTCCGGTGGAACTCGCCTTGTTCGACGCCGCCAACCGCGTACTGTGGCCGCTCGGCTCGGCAGTCAGTGGCCCCCGCGGGGGCCACTGACCACCGCCTATACTGTTACCCATCCGTCCGGTTTAGAGTGTTACCTATCAGACCGGTCGTTCAAGTGTGAGGTCCAACCCCGAGGCACTGTCCACTGGCCCCCTGAAAGCGGAGATACGCCCAACTCTAGCAAGATCTATTCGAAATGTGAGTCCTACTTCCTGTTAGGTACTTTGAGACTCAAGTATGCTCTTACTGCACATGGGATGGCCAGGACTCCCCGTGAACAATGGACCATCGGTCTCAATCTTCTGTTAGTACTGAAAGGTGCATTCGCGATCCGTACTCCGGCACCGAAGTTGGGCCGTTGTACTCTCGACCGGGTCGGCAGCGAGCTAGAGTCCAAGCGTAGAAATCGGCCTCGACCGCCCATTGAGTGAACGATTAAGATTCATTTGATCCGTCGGCCTACTCGCCCCGAGGGCCCCCGGGGCCCTGCAGTTATGGAGTTCAGGTCGGCTGAGAGCAGTCCTGGAAGCTCGGTCCGGGTCGAGAAAGGCGGCGGTCTGAATCAGGGGGCTCCTCAGAAAATGGTTCTGCTGGATCTAACGCGACGATGCCTGAGGATTCACTGTAGGTCAGCCCGGATTCGTCACTGGCGATCCCCAGGACCAAGACAGAGGGCATGCTTGATTCGGGTTTTAAGCGCGGCAGCAGCCGAACGCAGAGTAACTTCCTACAAGTCCGGTGGTCTCAAGCGGTCGACGCAACACCCGGCGCGAAGGGAGAGCGTGAAGCGTAAGCCAAAGAAAGCAAAGGCGAAGCGGCGAGGACGCTCCGCTCTCATCTGCATGTCATTGCAGTACAACGAGTTACGCAATTGCGATTAATGGCTTCCGCTTGTAGGCAAGCCCCTTGCCGCTCTCATCGCTAAGACATTTCGGTTGAACGACTTAGGCCTAGTGTTGCGTTGACCGGTTGAGCCGGCACCGAATGTAGGCAATGACTCCTGAAACGGCTCCGTCTTGCCCTCTGAAAACCCGTGAATTCGGTCATTTCCTCGAATTCCTGTCGGCTCAACCGGTCGATGCAACACAAGCGTCAAAGCGTTCGGCAGGAGTCTCAAACTCCAGCGTCTTTCGAGGCCGTCCGTTCAGCCTGCGTGCAATCGCGTCCAGATGCTCTTGCGAGTGTACCGACAAGTCCGTTCCCTTGGGGAAGTACTGCCTCAACAGACCGTTGGTGTTTTCGTTTGATCCGCGTTGCCAGGGGCTCTGAGGATCACAAAAGTACACGGCGATATCCGTCGCTAGAGTGAAGCGCTTGTGATCAGCCATCTCTAGTCCGCGGTCCCAGGTGAGCGATCGGTAGAGTTCGCCCGGCAGCTGCCGGGCGTGCGCGATCAGTGCCGATATGACGGTTTCGGTGTCCTTGCCGGAGACCTTCACCAACATCACGTAACGGGTGTGCCGCTCGACCAGCGTGGCGATGTAGGTGTTGTTCGATCCGGCTAGAAGATCCCCTTCCCAGTGACCGGGTACGGCCCGGTCTTCGACCGAGGCCGGGCGTTCACTAATCGAGATCAGATCGCGGATCTGTCCGCCGCCGCGGCCCTTGTGGGTGGCATGTCGGGAGCGCCGAATCGTGCGCTTGGAACGCAGATAGAGAGTCAGTTCCTTCTTCAAAGCCCCACGGGCTTGGATGAAAAGACTGCGATAGATCGTTTCGTGTGACACCTGATTGGACTCATTCCCCGGATAGGTTCGCTTCAGCCAGCCAGCGATCTGTTGCGGAGACCAGTCCTCGCGCAGCTTCTGTTCGACCAGTTGGCATAGCTGGGGACAGCGTAGCAGCCGGCAGCGTTTAGGACGCTGTGCTCGCTTCCAAGCCTGCTTGTCCGCCTCTGCCGCTCGGTAGCGGTCAGCGCCGCCGTTGCGGCGGATCTCGCGGCTCAGGGTCGATGGCGCACGACTCAGCCTGCGGGCGATCTGTCGCAGCGACTGCCCGGCGGCGATGCCTCGGGAGATCTCCTCGCGTTCGGCTAGAGTCAGCGCTTGAGGCGAGCGGCAGTGTACTCGCGGGCGGATACCGCCACAGCGCAACAGCACCGTGTATACCGACGCTCCTCTGCCCATCACCCGGGCGATCGTCTTCGATGACTCCCCTCGTTTCCAGCGATCCCACAACTCAGCCAGATCTGCTGCCGTGTAGGCTCGCCGCTTCCGCTTCTGCTTCTTCTTCTTCTGCTGCATCACTTCTCCTTCCTCGGTGAAGTGTTGCATCGACCTGTTGAGACCACCCCCAATATAGGAAGTTACTCATAGCCGCTCCTGGTGGCCCTTTCGGCAGTCCTGTAGAGCCGCAATTTCGACGTTTTGGTGGGCGCTGGCCGAAGACCATTTCGTACAGCACATTAACCAATGTGAAGCAGACTCATGCCTCAAGGATTTGCCGTGGCTGGCCAGCGTTGCGGGTGTATACTCAACCAGCCCGAGCCGAGGAGACAGTCATGACCAAGAACGCCTGGATTCGCGTAGCAACGCTTTTGCTTTGTGCAGCCGGCATCACGGTGGCGTACGAGCAACTGAAGACGGAGGACGCCATGGTGCGGGCGGCTCAGAACTTCCTTGCTTCCCTCAACGAGGAGCAGAAGTCGAAAGCTATCCTCGCCTTCAACGATCAGAAGCGCGTGAGCTGGCATTTCGTGCCTGACGGCGGCTATGAAAACACCTACAAGCACGGCCGTCCTGGGTTGACTTACAAAGAGATGGTGCCGCCGCAACGCCGACTGGCCGATGCGCTGCTGAGCGCAAGTCTCAGCCGGGCGGGCTTCATCAAGGCAACTACGATTATGAGCCTGGAGGAAATCTTGCGCACGAGGGAGCAAGACACCACCGGCCGCCGTGATACCGACCGCTATTACTATTGTTTTTTCGGGGAACCGTCAACGACCGGGACGTGGGGCCTGCGTGTGGAGGGGCACCACGTGTCGTTAAGCTTCACAATGAAGGAGGGAGTGCTAATCGGCACTTCGCCGGCGTTCTTCGGGGCCAACCCCCACCAAGTCCGCGAAGGCTTGCGAACCGGCTTGCGCGCTCTTGCACGCGAAGAGGATCTGGCGCGAAATCTGATGAAGTCGCTAAGCGAAGAGCAGCGCAAGCAGGCGCTCATCGATGACGCGGCCTATCGCGACATTGTGACCGGAGTCGCGCTGAGGGCTGAGCTGGAAGGTGCCCCGCGCGGGTTGCAGGCGTCCAAGATGAGTGGAGGCCAAGCCGAAGCACTGATGAATGTCATCGCGGAGTACGCCGCCAACGTTCCCGCGGACATCGCCGCCAAACGCCTCACGGCCGTCGAGGATACACCGCGGGACCAGATCTACTTTGCCTGGGCGGGCAACATCGAGCCTGGCCATGGCGATTACTACCGGGTGCAAGGCCCGGGGTTTCTCATCGAGTACGACAACACCCAGGGCCGCAACAACCACAGCCATACCGTCTGGCGCGACCTCAAGAGCGACTTCGGACTCGATATGCTCGCGCTTCACCATCGGCTTTACGATCACGGCTTGGGTGTCGTCGCCGCAGACTGAGAACCCGCTGTCACTGCTTGGACTTGTTGAACCGGCACCGCTTGTAGGCAAGAACCCCTGAAAACAGGACCTTTTGACGATCTGGCGACTCCCGGATCGGGTCACTTCCGCAACCAATACCGGAAGTAACTCGGAGTACCGGCTGGCGGCCCTTTCAGCAGTTCCTTAGAGCTACAATTGCGATGTCGTGGTCGGCCGCCCTGAACAGATCTTTCCTGTTGACAAACTAAATGTATCCGGTATCCGCTGTACTCTCATTTAGATTGTCTGGAGGTAGTTCGTGGGGCAAGAGAAATCCGATCTATCGCGGGCGATTCTACCGGGATTTCCATGCGGGACTTCCCGGCGTCGGAAGGATAATCTCATCGCCGGGGCTAACCGCGACCGGATCTGCCACGAGATCAGAAGGCCGCACTTTAGTGAAGAGCTGGTAGCCAATCGCGACTAGGATCACCACGATCGCGAGAGTACTCCCGAAGGGAAACTCCCTCTGTTGCCGCTGACGCATGCGGGGACGCTGCGGCGAAACTCGCTGACTGAGGTTACCATGAATCGCCGCAACGAACGGAATGATTGTGAGCCAATCCCGCGTCTTTCTGCTTGAACGACTATCGCGCTTATCGGGCGCGCGTCCTGCCGTCCGATTTATCTTTGCCGCCCTCCACCTCTCCGAACGTGGATGTTGATCTGATCCGTACCTTGAAGGCCGCTGCCATCAAGCGCTGACGCCGTAATCGTATGTTGCCCCTTGGACAACACGACACTGAGGCTCGCGCCGGTTCCCAGAGGGCCGTCCACACTGGATGCCCAGTTCATGCTGGCGCTCAGACCTCCGTCCTCAACGTCGGTCGCCGTACCGGCCAAGGCCACCGGCGAACCTTCGACGACGCTCGTGCCGCTGGCGGGAGCGGTGATGGTAACGACCGGCGCCGTGTTCACCGGTGGCGCGGTGATGGTGACGCTAATCGCGTCCGTGCCGGTCAAGTCTCCCAGGTCGGTCGCCGAGGCTGTGATCGTATGCACGCCCACCGACAAGGTGGCGGCGACGCTCGAACTCGTTCCGAGACCGCCGTCGAGGTTGGAACTCCACGTGATATTGCCGCTCAAGTCGCCGTCCGGGACGTCGATTGCCGAACCCACGAAAGTAAGTCCCGTGCCTTCGTCGACGCTCGTGCCGGTGGCCGGAGCGGTGATGGTAACGACCGGCGCCGTGTTCGGCGACGCGGTGATGGTTACGCCAATCGCGTCCGTAGCGGTCAAGCTGCCCAGGTCGGTCGCCGAAGCTGTGATCGTGTGCACGCCCACCGACAAGGTGGCGGCGACGCTCGAACCTGTTCCGAGACCGCCGTCGAGGTTGGAACTCCACGTGATATTGCCGCTCAAGTCGCCGTCCGGGACGTCGATTGCCGAACCCGTGAAAGTGAGTCCCGTGCCTTCGTCGACGCTCGTGCCGCTGGCCGGAGCGGTGATGGTCACAACCGGCGCCGTGTTCGGCGACGCGGTGACGTACTCGACGTGCAAGGTTGGAGCGGAAGTTGGCGACGCGTTGTGCGTTGCCGCAACGCGCTCCCCCGAGCCGGTCAAAATCAACGCCAGTGCATTGCCGGGAACCCAGCCGACGCGGCCGACGACTTCTTCGATAATATCCGAGATGTCAGACGTGGACTCGTCCGGTCCGGCGTGCCCGTCGATCCAAGGCGCCGGGGACCAGTTCGTCGACGACCCAGTCGTTGGCCGCAAGGTGACATCGTCCAACGCCGTGCTGAAGCTCGGGGCATTGTCCGTGGCTTGCCCTTCGATTGTGATGGACGTCGCAGTCGTGTCTGTTGCGGCCGCCTCGAACTGAAGATGCGCTGCTGTAATATCAACGCCCTGTGGCACGTTGACCCCCGTAAAGCGCAAGCCCACGGCCCTGTGCGGACCGCCTGCATCGTAGTTGAACATCTCCAGGTCTAGGCTTGTCACTGTGACGCTGCCGTCTTGCTTTTCTTCCGCATCGTCCACGCCATTAATGACGGAGAAGTCCATGATGATGAGCCCATCGATCTCCGACGGGTCAGTCGGGCCGTCGCATCCGGGATCCGTTGGGTAATCGATGAGGCCGTCGCCGTCGTTGTCCAGGCCGTCGTCGCAGACTAAGCCAGCGGCGGTTTCGGTCGAATCATCCCCGTCCACGCAGCCCGGATCCGCTGGAAAATCGATGAGGCCGTCGCCGTCGTTGTCCAGACCGTCGATACAGATCGACTCGAATTCCGATTCGGAGCCATCGAAGAGACTGACGCAACCGGAGTCTTCGGGAAAATCGATGAATCCGTCACCGTCGTTATCCAGCCCATCGTCACAGACGCGGGACGCCTCCCATTCGGAAGGGTCGGCGGAAGTCGTACACCCTGGGTCCGCCGGAAAATCGATGAATCCATCACTGTCGTTGTCCAGACCGTCATCACAAGCCTGGTAGCCAGCCGGATCGACGTACAGCACCGCCGCGTCAGCGGGATTCTGGTCATAGGTGCGCGCGACTCTGTTTCCAGGTCCCGAGATCATGATTGCGATCGAATTGCCGGCCGACCAACCCGGTCGGTTAACGATCTCTTCAAGGATCGGAGCGATGTTAGCCGTATGCTGCGCAACACTCGACTGACCGACGGTCCATGGCGCCACACTCCACGAGACCTGAGCCGTCGTTGTCGTCCTCAAAGTCAAGTTCTCCAGTGAAGTCGTGAAAGGGGCTGCATGATCGGTGTCGTGGCCCTTGATCGTCAGGTTTGTAGTTACCGAGCTCGTTTGAGCCGAAGTAAATTGGATGTGAGCGGCGCTGATCTGCGTTCCGTTCGCGATGTCGATATTGTTGAAGCGCAAACCTATGGCATTGTGGGGTCCGCTGGCATCATAGTCGGTCATTTCGAGATCGAGACTCGTCAACGTAATGCTGCCATCGGCCTTCTCTTCGGCATCGTCGGACGATACGTCGACACCCACGACCACACGGCCTTCTGGATGCACTGTCACAGTGAGTGTGCCGCCGACGGTGAAGGGGCCGTCTACGGCTGTGAGACGCAAGGTATACAGACCCGGCGAAAAGAACGTAGCCGTCGTGTCCACGAGACTGGCATCGCCGAACAGGACCGAATCAGGACCTGACGCAACCGTCCATTGCGTGCTCAATCCGGGATTCCCGTTGTAGTCGACCACCGTTCCGTCGAGCTCAGCGGACCCCGGAAGGATGATCTCCTGGTCCAGCCCGGCCTCGACGACCGGCGGGAGATCGCCGCCGAGACGCACAAACGGCGCGACGGACGGTCGACCTTCCGAGTCGACGATGAACAGCATGTAGTACCCAGGGGGTGCGACGTTCGGGTTCGTCGGCGCGGTCACCGCGAGAGAGTTGGCGTCGGCCTGCGTGAATGTCATCGCCACGTAGCGTTGTGCCATATTGATCGAGTGCGTCGTCGCGCTGGGACGAATGAGTACGACCGACTCGATGTCGGAAGCTTGCGCGGTATCGACCAAAAACGTTTCGCCGTAGTCGGCCGACTCCGGAGAGGATTGCACCGACGGCTGGGGACCATTGAACAGATAGGCTGGCGAGTATATTTGCGCAGTCGAACTGTCGTTGCCGCCGGTCCCCGCGTGAGCGCCCAACCACATGACTCGCGCGTCCGGCAACAGAACTGACGAGGAGTGATACCGCCGAACACTGTCCTGGGACGCCGCCACCGTCCACGCTTCCGTCACCGGATCGAATATCTCCGACTCATACACGGGAAGCGTGTTCGCCTGGTCCTCCATGCCACCAGCGACAAACACCTTGCCGTCGGGCAGAACGACGACGTTGGGGTGCATCCGGCGAAGGCTCATCGGACTCGTGTATCGCCACGAGGGGAACGACTCCGAGAAATCGATGATCTCGGCCGTATTGGTCGCAAATGATGACTGACTACGATTCACTCCGCCCAATATCAGAATCTTTTCGAAGCCGGGCGGCAGAATGACGGAGGTTCCCCAATAACGCTCGCCGTGGTTGGTGTCGGCGACGAAATCCCAATTCCCAGTGACCGGGTCGAACTCGAACGTCTCTTCCTCTTGCCCCGTGCGAACCACGCGGCCCGAAGGCAATAGATGCATGCGCGGATACCAAGTCATCGTGCGGTCCGACCCGTTGATGTACTCGATTATGTTGTCGCCGTCGGGTCCGCCACCGGGTATGAATCGTTCGACGCGAGGATTCTTGCCGCCGTCCGGATCGCGGCCTGCGAAGATCAGCGTCGTGCCGTCGCCCATCGCAACGCTAGTCGGGTAGTAGCGACCGTCCGCCATGTCCGGCTGTCGGTACCACCTTTCCGTTATCGGGTCGAAGATGTGAACATGCGCTGGCCCGAGGTTCTCTTCGAGCTCACCGCCAGCCACCAGGACTCGCCCGTCCGGGAGAAAAGTGTGAGCGGAGCAAAATAGGTTGGCGTCCATTGAAATTGTTTCGAACTCGTTCGTGTCCAGAGACAACAAATGAGTCTTGTAATCGCCAACTCCCCCCTCATCCTCGCCGTCGCCGCGAAAGAACAAGATCTTTCCCGTATGAAGCATGATGGAGTGCACTGCGGGCACCGGAAAGCCTTCGATCAACGGACCCCATTCGCCGATCTGTGAAGGCTGCGCCGCAAGACTAGGGGCGAGGGCCATTGCCATCAAGGTCAAGACCGTCAGCAAGCGGCCGTTAGATCCCGGCGCAGCGACTCTCTTCTTCCTGTCAGGTAACGAACAGTCCGCGTCGTGCTGCCCCATGAGTCCCCCTAACGAGCAGGGTCAGCATCCATCAACGGGCTCACCCGGCGGAACATCATTGACCGCGGATCGCGTCTTTGGCCTTCCCGGCACGGCTAGTACGGCTAGGGTAGTCGAGCCGCATTTGCCATGCAATGATATTCTTTCATCGCAGCCAATTTCGGCCTCAATTCTCCTCTTTTGAGACAATTGACGATACTTATGCGTCCCTGCTTGCGTAAGTTCGCGCTCCTGCTTCTGCGAGGCTCGTCGCATCACCTTCCCGACGCGGGCGACAACGCGGCGAGTTGCGGCCGCACTTCGTTCGCGCGAAAGCAATGGCACCGTAGATGCGTCCAGTTCCTGGCTTGCTTGCCTTCCTTGATCCACTGCTGCGCGGTGCCACGTTTGTTGTAGCAGCGCAGCTCGGGAAGCTCATGTTCGCCACCAGGGGGTCAACGCGAGGACATAGGGCACCTTGATGATGCAGGTATCGGCGATCTCCCACACCAGCTTCCGGTTCGCCGTGATGCGGCTCATTTGCTCCGCCCCGCGCTAGCGGTCGAGTCGTTTGGTTAACTCGGGAATCACATCGAATATGTCACGCACAATGCCGTAGTCCGCAATCTCAAAGATCAGCGCGGACTCATCCGTGTTGATCGCCACAATCGTGTCCGAACCCTTCATGCCGACCTGGTGCTGAGTCGCTCCCGAAATACGGAGTGCCCAGTAGAGCTTCGGCGCGACCCTGAGCACTCCCCGGAGATCTCACCGAACGAACGTTTCCTGGCTTATATCTCCAACGAATCGGGACGCTATGAGGTCTACGTACGTCCGTTCCCCAGCGGCGACGGCAAGTGGCAGGTATCTGTCAACGGCGGGAGGTACCCTCGTTGGTCCCCAGTCAAGAACGAGTTGTACTATGTCGAGCGGGGCACGTCTACTTTGATGGCGACCCCCGTCTCAACCGAGCAGGGTTTCACGCTGGGGCAGCCGCAGGTGCTCTTTGAGGAACTAAGCCTCGCCGCCGGGGGCCCCGGAGCGATATACGACGTCTCTGCGGACGGCAAACGGTTTGTTACGATCACCCCGGTCGCGGACGGCCACGAAACGGAGACACCCAGCGTCCGCATCGTCGAGAACTGGTACGAAGAGTTCCGGGATCGGGAGCGGTAGCGACCGCCTGAATCGTAGTCACGATCGGCTTTCGCCGAGTAACTTCCTACAAGTCCTGCCGGCTCAACCGGTCAACGCAACACTAGGGCTAAGTCGTTCAACAGAAATGTCTTAGCGGTGAGAGCGGCAAGGGGCTTGCCGACCAGCGGAAGCCACTAATCGCAATTGCGTAACTCGTTGCACTGCAATGACATGCATACGAGAGCGAGGCGCCCTCGTCTCTTCCCCTTTGCTTTCATTGGCTTACGCTTCACGTTCTCCCTTCGCGCCGGGTGTTGCGTCGACCGCTTGAGACCACCCCGCATCGAGGCAACTACTCCCTGAAGCGGTCGTTTTGTCCCAGTGGAGCCTCTCAGCTACCATACTCACCACGGGTCGGCGGGGAATCTCTGTTCAGGGCGGCCTCGTCTATCTGCTGGACAGAGTGGGCTCGCCGATCGAACTGGACTCTGACGTATGCAAAACACATCTAGCCGAATCGGAAATGTGGTGGGGATAGCTCTCGGGCTAGTCTTCGCCGCCGCACTGACTGCGCAATCTAACCCCAACGAAGCGCTCGCTCGCGAGCTGCTGGCTGAACTGGTCGGTATCCGATCTAGCTCAGTCTACCCGGAGAATACCGTCAAGCTGCTAGAAGGCGTCGCCGAGCGGATGCGCGGGGAAGGCTTCGACCAGATCGACTTCGTCCCCACCGGGAACGTCACCAATCTCGTCGTCCGCTACCTGGGAACCGGCAAGCGACGCCCCCTGCTGCTCATGGCCCATGTCGATGTCGTTGACGCCGATCCCGACGCCTGGCAAGCTGACCCGTTCACTCTGGCTGAGATCGACGGCTACTACTACGGACGCGGCACAAGCGACAACAAGACAGGCGCCGTCAGCTTGATCGCCAACTTCATCCGCCTCAAGCGCGAAGGCTACCAGCCCGACCGCGACCTTATCATGCTCCTCACCGGCAACGAGGAAACCAGCATGGCGGGCGCGAAGGAGGTGACACAGAACCGCTTCGAGTTGATCGACGCCGAGTTGGCCATCAACACCGACAGCGGTGGCGTCTCGCTCAACGACGACGGAAGACCCAGGAGCGTCGGCGTCCAGATGAGCGAGAAGCGCTACCAAACGTTTGAACTGGAAGCAACGAACCCCGGCGGGCACAGCTCTCGCCCGCGACCCGACAATGCTATCTACGAACTGGCCGAAGCGTTGCTCAAGATCAGTCATCACCGCTTCCCGGTTGAGATGAACGAAATCGTTCACGCCTCCATCCGAGCCCGAGCGAAGATAGCCGAGGGAAGCGAAGCGGAGCTGCTCGAACGCATCGCCGCTGATTCGCCTGACCCCGAAGCCGTGCGTCTATGGGCGTCCGAGAACCCTGGATTCAACTCCTCGATACGGACGACGTGCGTCGCGACGATGCTGCAATCCGGCGTGGCTGAAAACGCCCTGCCGCGCTCCGCTAAGGCCACCATCAACTGCCGCATCCTGCCCGGCCGTACGCCCGACGAAGTGGAAGCGGCGCTGCTCGAGGTCGTTGCAAACGACGGCGTCAAGATCACGCGCGTCGGAGGCGGCGGCGCAGCCTCTCCGCCCTCTCCGATTCGCGAAGATGTGATGCAGACGCTCAAGGCGATCTCGGCGGAGTTCTGGGGGGCGGTACCGGTTGTACCGAGTCAATCGACCGGCGCAACCGACGGGCTCTGGGTTCGCAACGTCGGTGTTCCGGTCTACGGCTTTTCTGGCCTAGCGCGGAAGCAGGGCGAGTCCCGTGCACACGGCCTCGACGAGCGTGTCAGAATCGACTCCTTCGACACTGCGGTCCGCGCCTGGCATCGTCTCCTTCGAGCCTTCAGTAGCGAATAGGCTAGCGGCGCCGGTAGTCACGACAGGATAGTTGCAAACCAAGCTTTAGACAATGGCGACATCGGCTGGGGCTGTGAGTAACTTCCTACAAGTCCTGCCGGCTCAACCGGTCAACGCAACACTAGGGCTAAGTCGTTCAACAGAAATGTCTTAGCGATGAGAGCGGCAAGGGGCTTACCGACCAGCGGAAGCCACTAATCGCAATTGCGTAACTCGTTGCACTGCAATGACATGCAGACGAGAGCGAGGAGCCCTCGTTTCTTCTCCTTTGCTTTCATTGACTTACGCTTCACGTTCTCCCTTCGCGCCGGGTGTTGCGTCGACCGCTTGAGACCACCCCGAGTGTAGGAAATGACCCCTTGAACAGGCCGTTTTGACGCTCTGAAGACCCTCAAATTGGGTTGGTGCCGCATTTCCCAATATAGGAAGTAACTCTAGTGCCACTCTGGCAGCCCTTTCAGGAGTACCAAGAGGGTACAATCCCCCTGTCATGATGGTTGGCCAGAGCATCAGCCACTACAAGCTCGTTGAGAAGCTCGGCGAGGGCGGTATGGGTATCGTCTACAAGGCCGAAGACACCAAACTCAACCGCCAAGTGGCGCTGAAGTTCCTCGCCCAACATCTTCTCGACGACGAAGAGGCCAAGGAAAGGGTGCCGGCTCAAGCGGTCAACGCAACACAAGCGTCAAAACGTTCTGCTGGAGTTTCAAACTCCAGCGTCTTGCGGGGCCGACCGTTCAGCCTGCGAGCGATCCTGTCCAGGTGCTCTTGTGAGTGTACGGATAAGTCGGTTCCCTTGGGGAAGTACTGTCTCAACAGACCGTTCGTGTTCTCGTTCGATCCGCGTTGCCAGGGGCTCTGCGGATCGCAGAAGTACACGTCGATGTCCGTCGCTAGGGTGAAGCGTTTGTGGTCGGCCATCTCCAGCCCGCGGTCCCAAGTCAGCGACTTGTAGAGCACGCCCGGCAATTGCCGGGCGTGCTCGATCAGCGCCGAGACGACGGTTGCGGTGTCCTTGCCGGAGACCTTCACCAACATCACATAACGGGTGTGACGTTCGACCAGGGTGACGATGTAGGTGTTGTTCGATCCGGCTAGAAGATCCCCTTCCCAGTGACCGGGTACGGCCCGGTCTTCGACCGAGGCCGGGCGTTCACTAATCGAGATCAGATCTCGAATCTGTCCGCCGCCACGGCCCTTGCGGCTGGCCTGCGGGGAGCGGCGAATCGTGCGCTTGGAACGCAGACACAGGGTCAGTTCTTTCTTCAAAGCCCCACGGGCTTGGATGAAAAGACTGCGATAGATCGTTTCGTGTGACACGTAAAGTGACTCGCGGCCCGGATAGGTCCGTTTCAGCCAGCCGGCAATCTGTTGCGGAGCCCAGTCCTCGCGCAGCTTCTCTTCAACCAACTGGCGGAGCTGGGGACAGCGTAGCAGCCGACACGACTTGGGACGCTGTGCTCGCTTCCAAGCCTGCTTGTCCGCCTCTGCCGCTCGGTAGCGGTCAGCGCCGCCGTTGCGGCGGACCTCGCGGCTCAGCGTCGATGGCGCACGAGCTAGCCTGCGGGCGATCTGTCGCAGCGACTGCCCACAGGCAAGGCCTCGGGAGACCTCTTCCCGCTCCGCCAACGTCAACGCCTGAGGCGAGCGGCAGCGCGTTCGCGGGCGGATGCCGCCGTAGCGCAACAGCAGCCAGTAAACCGACGGACCTCTGTCCATTACCCGGGCGATCGTCTTCGACGACTCTCCGCGTCCCCAGCGATCCCACACCTCAGCGAACTCCGCCGCCGTGTACCTCCGCCTCTTCCTCGTCTGTTCCTTCTGTTCTTCTTGCATCTACTTCTCCTTCTCGGTGAAGTGTTGCATCGACCCCTTGAGACCACCCCGGGTCGCGGCAGCTACTATTTGAAGGCCCGTCGGCCTCGCGGTGAGCCCCGCGACTGAGACGTTGCACAAACGAATGTTTTCGCAACAACTCGACCGGTGCCAATCGGCAGGAACTCTATCGTTGCAAAAAGGTGTTGCATAGTTAGATCGATTCGCGATATATTTATGCAATGCTCATCGGATACGCAAGAGTCTCCACTGACGACCAGGACACGGCCGTCCAGGTTGCCGCGCTCAAAGCCGCCGGGTGCAAGCGCATCTATCGCGAGAAGGCCTCCGGCGGACGCTGGGACCGGCCCCAACTCCACCGGCTTCTCGAACAACTGCGAGAGGGCGACGTGGTTGTGGTCTGGAAGTTGGACCGGCTCTCGCGTTCGCTACGTGACGTGTTGATCCTGATGGAACGACTAGGGGAGGCCAAGGCCGGGTTCCGCAGCTTGACCGAGTCGATCGACACGACGACCGCGGCGGGACGAATGATGATGCACATGGTTTCGGTGTTTGCCGAGTTCGAGCGGGCCATGCTCAAGGAGCGGACCAAGGCGGGGTTGGATGCCGCGCGCGCAGAAGGGCGCATCGGCGGTCGCCGTCCCAAGCTTTCGCCCCAGCAACAGGCGGAGATCAGAGAGATGGTCTCCGATGGTGACAAGACGGCAGCGGACGCTGCACGGCTGTTTAAGGTCCACCCCGCTACTATCTCGCGATTGCTGGCGAGGGAACCGGTGATCCGAGCCGCTGGTAATTGAGCATTTGACGACTGCTCTCGGCTCATCGTGTCGCCTTCGACGGGTGACTCCCGCCACGTTCTACACGTCCAACTACCTCGAATCAGGGTTGAATTGGGTCATTTCCTACAATTCCGGTGGTCTCAAACGGTCGATGCACGACTTTGCGCGAACGAACGATAACTCCGCTTTTCTTTCGTTCGGTCGGACGCTACCCACAGCAGCGGTGCCAGTCCCAGCTGCGGTACAGGCTCCATTCAACCGCCGTAAAACCTCGCCGAGTGACGATCGACGATCGGGACTTGCACGGCAATAGCTTTCAGCACAATCTGGCCGCAGAGGCTGACGGTCCGATTCGCAAGATCGGCGTAGTTTTCGCCTGGCTTCGGCTTTAGGCCGTGTACCAGCGTACTGCGCTCGGTGTAGAGCTCATCCCAGCGCTTTCTCAGGTGCGCCAATTCAAAGCGATCGAGTAACCGGAATACGCTTTGCCGTAATGACAGCCGATGCATCCTTCGTATTGCACAAGCCACCTCTTCACGGTCTGCGGGCGTTCCTTCGGTCGACCGTTCAGCGGCTTCGGCAGCTGCAGCGAGAAGCTCTTTTTGGCCAGTAGTCCATGTTTCGCCGTGGCTCAGCGACTCGACGGCCGCAACTGCCATGACGACTTGCGCCACGGGCTCGCTTAGGATGAGGGCATAGTTCATTAGAAGAACAACCTCTCGGAGACGCTGCGAAGGCTCAACGGAGTTCTTGACCAACTCATCGAGATCGGTAAGGAACGGGTGAGGGTTCGACAATTCGGTTCCCGTCGCCGTGAGATCTATGATCAAGGCGTTCGGGTTGTCGGGGAACACGTCCAAGCCGTGGATGTTGTCACGCAGGTCTGCACCCGCACTCCTAGCAGTCGCCTCTCTGAGCCCTTTGCTGAATTGCAAAGTTGCATGGTCGTGCCCTGCGTCTATGCCGACACGGGCAGCAACAGCGGAGAGTTCGAGAGCGGCCTTAAGTCTCGTCCCGAACCGCAGCGCCTCCTCTTCGGAGGAGAAGCCACGGGCGTTCATGACTAGCCACTCGCTCTCGCAGATCTTGGCGTCCGGCCTCGGGGCGGCGAGGACAACGTCGCGACCCGAGATTCTAAGTCGATGTTCGTTCGTATCGACATTGAGTTTCTGCCGAATCCTGAAGCGCAATCGGGCGCGCCAAGTCGGAAAGCCTGTCGACATTGGGGTCTTCTCGGTACTCATCAGTGAAGCCGCTATAGTTCGCGCATGATAGCGAACCGACGACAGTGCTAGAAGGCATGCGAAAGCCGAGTCCTTAACGGGGTCATGTTTAAGCCGCTAGGCGCGGCCCTCCGGCTCTATCTCTCGGAGGGCTCGATCTAGGAACGCGTGCTTGTCAAAGGTCACGTCTTCAGGTGGTGGGCTACTTTGATTTTGCTCGCAATGAGAGAACTTCCGACAAGAGGGTGTCGATGTCTCGCTCGGACTGCTCGTCACGACTACGGGCGATGTACTCACCATCGCGATACCCTTGATCGAACACCTTCCGACTGAACTTGTTTATCCCCTCGTCAACTCGGCCGCCAAGTGAATCGAACCAGGTCATCGGGCGAATCAAAATTCCCAAACGGCGGTTGAACGGGATACGTTCTGATTGGTTGACGAACCCGTAGGAGTCGTACCCCCAGGGGCCCTCGGATGCGGCTGCTTTGAGTTCTTTGCGGCGCTCGTTGCGCTGCTGAATGGCGGTCAAATCGGCGTCTGAGAGGGGCATAGCCCCTCTATTCTAGGCCGCTCTCTGTCCCTCTGATTCCCTGGCCTCCAGCAGAGACACAAGATCGCTTACTTCCCACAGCCGGGGCGTGACGCCAGCGGCCACCAGTGAGGGAAGAGAAGCAGGACAGCTCCCTGAAACCACCCAACGCGGAGCGATGGCGTACCCGCGCCTCACGCCGCCGTCTGCCCGTCGAACTTGCCGTAGCGGTTGCTCCAAGACGCATCCACCAATCGCTGGTAGGCCCGCTGTGCTTCGTCCGTGGACCGCTCAGCAGTAGCAGAGGGTTTCCCGTGCTGATTGGTCGCGGTCTGGCCGCTGTGAGAGCCCCTGAGCGGCGATCCGACCGGCTGTAGCGTCCTTCGCTGGCGCATCGTCCACCGGAACGCTCCTACGTGCCGCCTCTTCGGCCCTGACACGTTCAAGCGCACTAGCCGCCGCCCGCTCGATCTGCCCGTCTCCGCACGCGGCCATGCGCTCCAGCAGCGGCACGGCGGGATCGTAAAAGTTCAGTGCACGGGTTAGCGCGACCCGCACGCCGATGAGCGAGTACCGATCAGGAACCTTGATCCCCGATCTGCCCGACTCGATCAGCTCCGCCGCCTTCTCGATCAACCGGACTGGCGATTTGCACTCTACCGCAAGCTCATCACCGCGCCGCTCGATCGCTTGCGCGAGTATGTCCGGGGCGATACCTGACTCGCTGGCCTTCTGCTCCCACTTCTGCCCTCGACGAGTGGATGTCTTGAACTTGGGGATCGTGTGAATGGCCTGTAGCAGCCGATCCCAGTCCGTCTTCTCGTCATAAGGGGAATCAGACAGGTCAGGTTCTCTGTCTGTTTGGTTCTCAAAAGGTTCTTGAAGAGGTTCTCCCGCGCGTGTATATAACAAGCATGAACCCCGGTCGTTTTTCCCGACGTGGTCGGTAAATTTACCGGGGTGGTCGGGAATAGTGCCGGGGTGGTCGGTCGATTCTGCCGGGGTGGGCTTGACCCTGGTCGTTTTTCCCGGGGTCTCTTCCGGCTCAATGCTGGGCTCGTCGGCGACAGTTGCGGAATCTTTGCCTATGTGATCCAACGCCGTTTGCAGGGTCTCGCCGTTGACCCGGTACCACGAGCCGCGTTGATTCCCCCGTTCGTCCCGGACCTCGACGAATCTGAGCTTCACCAGAATGCCGAAGCCCTTGCGGATGGTCTTCTCGGACGCCGAAACGCCTTCGAGCGCATCGATCCAATAGGCCGCCTTTCGTTGGAACCACTCAGGCTCGCCAACAGAGATCCGACAGTCCCGAATGAAGACCAGTTCGTTTAGGAGGGCTGCAGCCGTCGCGTTCCCCCCGCAGAATCGACGGACAGATTTTCGAATGATGGCCATTTGATCTGACGCTGGCCATCGAATCGAAGAGGTGCATGATGCGGGACGGGGTTCTCGCCCCTCGGAATTCTGATTGTGTGATGTCGGAACGGATTGCTTTTTCACTGGAACCTCTTTGGTAAGGCCCCGTGACGAGAACAGCAGATTGTACTTGGAAATTCCGAGTACATGGTGGTACAATGTTGGTGTCCAGACCAACCGTGCTGTCCTGCGTCAACAGGGCAATGAAACTAGGACCGGCATTCGTGCCGGTCCTTTTCTTTTGGGCAGGGCACGAGAATGTCACCATTCGTGTCACCATGTGCCGCCTCTCAGTGCGTTGCTAGACGTGTTGCCTAGCCGTTCATGTAGCTGTATGCTTCCGCATGCGCTTGCTTGCAGGGGCCCGATCAGAACTGTCACGCCGGAGGTCGCGAGTTCAAGTCTCGTCGTGCCCGCCACTTTTCAATAACTTAGACCCACGACCGCTCGCTTGTGGTCGTGCGGATGTAATTATCCACCACAGAATTGGTGCGTTACCGCAGTTCTTTCCAGATGATCCGAAGCGGACGCTTGTGGGACAGCTGTTTGGCGCGAACGCGCAACACGATGAGAACCATGATCGCCATGCAGTTGCGCGGCGCACGGAATCGAAAGAAGGCGAAGACAGGCCGCTGTGGGGGCCGCAAGCCTTACGGCCCCTATCCCGCCGAGAAGCGCGTTGTGGAGCGTATGACAGCTCTGAGGGCTTATGGCACAGATTACGACAAGTTAGCGGAACAGTTGACCGCCGAAGGCGTCAGAACCCGTAAAGGAACCGCGTGGCACGGGTTCAGCGTCCAAAGCATCTTGGCTCGCTGACGGTGGGCGACTCGCTACGTGGTTGTCTACGTCACCTTCCACACAAATCCCAGCTCATCCAGCCTGCGCCGACGTTCTGCTGACAGTCCGTCTTGGTATGCTCGCTGAGTGTGGACCCAGTTTCCCAGCCTGTAGCCGTCTTCCGTTTTGAAACCGAAAGGAACTAGACAGTTGCTGTTGGATTCTCTGTAGGCTCGGAGGTGAGCGCAGCCTTGTTCCCAATGTTGTACTCTTACATCCCACACGAATCTCAGCTCATCCAGCCTGCGCCGACGTTCTGGTGACAGGGTGGCTTTCTTTTCGCGCTGTACGCTAACCCATTGTCCCAGCCTGTAGCCGTCGCCCGTCTTGAAACTCTGAGGAACCTGGCAGTCGCTGTTGGATTCTCTATAGGCTCGGAGGTGAGCGAAGCCTTCTTCCCACTGTAGTTCTCTTACATCCCACACAAGTCCCAGCTCATTCAGCCTGCGGCGACGTACGTCTGCCAGTATGTCTTTCTTTACGCGCTGTATGTTGATCCAGGCTCCCAGCCGATATCCATCTTCCGTATTGAATTCGAAAGGAACTAGGCAGTCGCCGTTGGATTCTCTGTAGGTTTGGAGACGAGTGAAGCCATCATCCCACCGCTGGTCTCGTACATCCCACACGAATCCCAGCTCATCCAGCCTCCGCCGGCGCTCTGGTGACATGATGTCTTTCTTTGTGCGCTGTACGCTAACCCACTTTCCCAGTCGATGGCCATCTTCCGCTTCGAAATCCTGAGGAACCAAGGTGTCGTTATTGGCGTTGCTGTAGGCGCGGAGCTGAGCAAGCCCTTCTTCCCACTGTTGTTCTCTTGCATCCAACACAAATCCCAGTTGATCGAGTCTGCTCCGTACTGTCAAGTTGACGAGCAGTCTGGTGCTTCCGCCATCGAATGTTGGCGCAGAAGGTCTGGCCGCATTCGCGGCATCGATAGCGACGACGCTTGCCGCGCTTGGTCCTGTAGAAGCCGTGGCGGATGACGCCTGCGGCAGTGGTCTTCCGCGCTAGAGATGGCCCGTCGATGTAGGCCATGGCGATGAAGGTCTCGCCAGCTTCTTCATGGATGCCAAAGACTTGGCAGATGTTGGGGTGACCGAGAGCCGCTGCGCCTGCGCTTTACGATTCAGGCGGGCTTTGACCTCTTGCTCGTCAAGGGTTTCGCGAGGGAGGAACTTCAGCGCCACTTGCCGGTTGAGCTTGGTGTCCTCTGCCTTATAGACGACACCCATGCCACCCTCGCCGAGCTTCTCGACTATCTTGTAGTGGCTGATGCTCTGACCGACCATCATGACAGGGGAATTGTACCCTCTTGGGGCTCATGAAAGGACCGCCAGGAGCGGCTTTGAGTTACTTCCTATATTGGGTGCCGGCTCAACCGGTCAACGCAACACTAGGGCTAAGTCGTTCAACAGAAATGTCTTAGCGATGAGAGCGGCAAGGGGCTTGCCTACAAACGTAAGCCACTAATCGCAATTGCGTAACTCGTTGCACTGCAATGGCATGCAGATGAGAACGAAGCGTCCTCACCGCTTCCCCTTTACTTTCTTTGGCTTACGCTTCACGTTCTCCCTTCGCGCCGAGTGTTGCATCGACCTGTTGAGACCACCGGACTTGTAGGAAGCTACTCGGGATGGCCAAGCGCCCGACAAGCCGGGGCTGGGGGGCGACTTCAAGGAAGATATCGGCTCACGCCACTCCTACGTGCCGGTCCCGCGACAGCAGTTGAGGTTCTCCGACGGCGGCATCGCCGACCACTAGCAAGCGCGGCCCCGAAGGTAATCTACACGCTGCCGCCCGATGCTCCGGGCGTCGGCTGGGACCTAGAGCCGTCCTACCCATGCGGAGAACAGAAACGTGGCGCGGGCGGAGATCTTTCCTAGTGGCCTTCTGCTCCTCCCGCCTACTTGGGCGCGACAAATTTGGTGATCCTACCGACACTCGTGTCGCCTGCGTATAGGTTGCCTTGCGAATCGAAGGCGAAGTAGCTGGCTTCGATAAACTGGCCGGGGCCTCTACCCCTTCCGTTACCTACGGCACCGAGTACATTGCCATCCCGGTCTAATTTCAAGAACTGGCCATCCTGGCCGGACGCCATCCACAGCTGGCCTTGCTGGTCAAAAGCGATGGCGCAAACGAGGTTTCTCATTTGGATTGTCTTGATGAACTTGCCGTTCGCGTCATAGACGACAACGCGGTATTCCTCGCGGTCGCCGATATAAACGTCGCCGTTTTTGGGATCCACGGCTGAACCATGGGTCTGTGCGAATTTTCCTGGTCCTCGACTGTTGCCGTACCACTGATTGATGAATTTGCCATTCCTATCGAGGTGGATGACGCGCCCGGCGCCTATGTTGTTGGTTGGAGAGAAACCGACGTCATTGGGGCTCTCGTTCCCATGACCCTCAAAGATATAGATATCTCCGCTGGAAGCGAAGTCGAGGTGCACCGGCTGCCAGAGAAGCCTCTGCCCTTTGTCCTCGATCCAGTCCCCCCTTTCGCCCCTCACACCGAGAGTCATGAGGAGTTTCCCCTCGGGACTTACTTTCTTGATGGTGGAGCCATTCGCGTCGCAGATCCAGACATTGTCCTCTGCGTCAATTTTGATGCCGTGCGCCTTGTAGTTGTGGCCGATGACGTCATCGCCGACGGACAGGATTAGCTTGTGATCCGGGTTGAACTTAAACAACTGCGGCTTTCCGACAGCGTTGCGCTGAAAAGCCCACAAGTTTCCTTTCGAATCGATGTCGACCGCCGAGACCCCGCCCCCGGCGGCGGGCAAATCCGTAAATGGGTATTCGTGGGTGTAACCCAGTGCTTGCTCCCATTGCACCCGTTCGAGTTCCCGGCGCGCGTCGGGGGCTCGATTACCGCAAACGGGCGAGCCCGTGCACCGTGGCGTGGGCTGGGCCAACCGAGGCGCCACAAGCTCGGCCTTGCACGCCGCTGAAAGCTTGGCCGAATTCTCCTTGAGACATACCCCCGCCGCACCAGCGGTTAAGCCTGTGCAGTATTTAACAACATCGTCGGTGCAGGCGTTGAAACCGTCGTTGCCACTCTGGAGACCGGGTTGGGGCGGCGGTTGGATAAACCAACCCGGTGATTCCGGTTGGCCAGCCGTCCCCCCGGTCTGAGAGAACGCCAGCGTCGGGGTAAAAACCATGCTGAGTGCAACAGCAGCAACTACAGCGAAAATATATCGGATCATTTTAGTCTCCAGCGGGCCCAGGAAGGTCCCATTGCTGCCTGCTCTTTGTCCAGGATTTCCATTTTGGCTATCCCGACGGGTGTAGCGTAGCCGCGCTCGCACCTCCGGCGCAACTGTTTTCTGCCTTCTCTGCCACGTCTGATCTCGTTCCTCCTCCGAGCACATTGAGCTTTGGGGGTCGGCAGAGGGCGAATCGGGCCAGCCCTTCGAGGAGTCACTTCCGCGATTCGGTGCCGGCTCAACCGGTCAACGCAACACTAGGCCTAAGTCGTTCAACCGAAATGTCTTAGCGATGAGAGCGGCAAGGGGCTTGCCTACAAGCGGAAGCCATTAATCGCAATTGCGTAACTCGTTGTACTGCAATGACATGCAGATGAGAGCGGAGCGTCCTCGCCGCTTCGCCTTTGCTTTCTTTGGCTTACGCTTCACGCTCTCCCTTCGCGCCGGGTGTTGCGTCGACCGCTTGAGACCACCGGACTTGTAGGAAGCTACTCTAGCGACACTAAACTCGTAGGCTGAAACCGAGGTTCCTACTGCTCGCGATGGCGGAACTCTTCGTGCCACCACCGGACGATTCGGGCGGCAGGTGGGCAAGATTCGATGCGTTCGCGTCAAGAATCTCGGGAGCGTTCTCTCGACACCCAAGCCCTCATATACCGACAAACGCCTAATCGCACCGCAGCGCAGTCGTAGGACTAACATTTGCCGCGCGCTGCGCCGGAAGGTACGCGGCTAGCTGTGCAACGCCAATCAAAACTGCAGCTACGACCGCGAAGGTTGTTAGATCCGCGGCAGCCACGCCGTAGAGTTGGCTCTCGAGCAGCCGTCCGAGCGCGAGAGCGGCTGCGACGCCAATTCCCAGCCCAACCAGACTCAGGGCCAAGCCCTCCTTCAAAACATTGCGAAAGGTCTCACCGCGGTTTGCCCCCAACGCCAGCTGTATGGCGAATTCATGAGTGCGCTGTGAGACCGAATAGTCGATGACGCCGTATAGGCCAAGGGCCGTCAGAAACAAAGCCAGGCTGGCGAACAATGACAACAGACGAGTGTAGAAGTCTACCGTTTGCGCTTCTGACGACCCCGAGGAAGAGGTCGGCCTCCCCGCCTGTTCGCGGACGACCGACTCCAAGGGCGCAATCGAAATCGGCGCGATCTCATTGTCCAGTTCAGAGACGATGCCTCGGAGCGACTCAGCCAAGCTCATCGGCTCTACCGAAGTGCGGATCATATAGGTTTTTCTCAACGCAAGAAACCGCCGGTTAGAGTGGGTGTACTGGCGAACTGGGACGTAGATTTCTGGCTTTGACCCCTCCCTTAATGAATTAACGACATTTCCTACCACGCCGATAATTTCCCGCGTCTCGCCAGGAGCGGGGGACTCTACGATCTTTCCCACAGGATCCTCGCCCGGAAAAAATTGTTGTGCCAGGCGGTGATTGACAATAGCGACAGATCGGTCTGTTTCTGAATTCTGTGAAGTGAACATGCGGCCCGTCATGAGCGGGATCCTTAACGTCTTGAAGTACTCGCCACCAACTTCACTGTAAAGAGCAGAAGAGTGTGGACGTCCCGTTACCTGCAGGCGCTCACCGCCCTCTCCCAACCTGCGATAAGGGCCATAGGTTGTCATGCCCACCGACACAACTCCGGGCAAAGCCTGGATTCTGTCGAGAAGCCGTTGGTAGAACGCCATCGCCGCTGGCTGTATTTGCCCGCCGCGCGCTTGGTACTTGCTTCCCGTTAGCCTAAGATCCATTGCAACCACGTCCGCAGACTCAAATCCACGATCGGCCCACAGCATGCGGATGGAACTCGATAGCATCAGTCCGGCGCCAACAAGCAACGTCACGGCCAGGGCCGTCTGGGCTACCACCGCCACCCTGAGCGGCCTTCTACGGCTGATTCCCGTCGAACGACGAGTCCCCTCCTTCAGCGATGCGTTAAGATCCGGTCGGGAAGCTCGTAACGCTGGCGCCAGCCCAAACAAAAACGCGGTCAGCACGGAGATCCCGAGCGTGTAAGCCAACACTCCTCCGTCGATGCTGATCTGTCCAGAGGGCGGGTACCAGTGCGGGGCAAGCAGAATAAAAAGATCGATCCCAATAAAGGCTACAGCCAGGCCGGCTAGGCCACCCAACGCGGACAGCAGCACGCTCTCAGTCATCAACTGCCGGACTAAACGAGAGCGACCAGCCCCCACAGCGGCCCGCGTGGCAAACTCCTTGTGCCGCCGGTTTGCACGGCCCAGCAATAAGTTGGCTACATTCACGCAGCCGATGAGCAGGACAAAAGCCACGGTGCCGAGAAGTAGATTCAGAGCACCCCCATACCTTCCAGCTAACTCTCGGCTGAAGGGCCGAATCCTGTAGCTGTGGGGAGCATCAGGTCTTGGGAAAGTTTTTTCAACACGTCCTGCAATGACGGAGAGTTCTGACTGGGCTTCATCAACGCTGGACGATGGTTTCAGCCGCACAATTGGCCACACCCATGTAGTTGGACTTTGGTTGGCCCGCCACAGATCCACATCCGCAGTCCAAGGATAGATCCAGAAATCGGGAGGCATGACGCCCACGATTTCAAGCAGTGAGCCCGTTATGTTCTGCGTCGAGCCCGGCTCCTGCAACGTCTGACCGATTACTTTGGGATCGCCGCCAAAGACGCGCTGCCACATTCCGTGGCTGATGACGACGGTCGTGCTCCAGTCTCTCCCTACATCTTCTGGAAGGAATGTGCGACCCAGGAAGGCTTCCGCACCCAAAACTTGGAAAATGTCGCGGCCGACCGTTTGTTGTCCAAACCACGCCGCGTTCCCGTCGACTAGGAGTGGCCTCGTTGACACAAAATTGCTGGCGTGGGATGCGAGTTCCAGAGTCTGAGCCTCCTCGCCCCATGCCAACACGACGGCACTCGCTGGCACCCCTTCGTTTTCGCCTTCATAAATGAGGGGGACTAGTGCTATTCGGTCAGCGTCCTTGAACGGCGGTGGCCGCAACAGTACGGTGTTGACAACGCTGTAAATAGCCGTGTTGGCGCCAATACCCAGTGCCAGCGAGAGCACCACGACCGCTGTAAATCCCGGGCTTTTAGCCAGCATCCGAAAGCCAAAGCGCAGATCCTGCCCCAATCGATCCAGCCAGCCAAAACCCCACAACTCGCGGCTATCCTCTCGCGCCAACGTCCTGTTTCCAAACTGGAGAAAGGCAGCGCGGCGGGCCTGGCTGGACGACATCCCAGCCTCGATGTTGTCCTGGATCTTCATCTCCAGGTGGAACCGCATCTCCTCGCCGAGTTCCTCTTCCAACTGCTCGCGCCGTGTGAGCAGTACCAATCGTCGCCAGATCTCGCCAATCTTGTTCATGCCAGGGCGCTATCCTTCCGCCGGTTGCAGCACCTGCCCGATTGCCTCGACAACCCGCTCGAAGTTGGAGACCTCGAGGACGAGTTGCTTCCTACCCGCGGGGGTCAGACGGTAATAGCGGGCGCGGCGATTGTTGGCCGAATGGCCCCACTCGGCAACCACCCAGCCCTTTACCAGTAGCCGTTGCAGAGCCGGATAGAGCGAGCCTTCCTCGACCTGCAGTACCTCGGAGGAGACGTGCTGGATGTGTCGCGCAATCCCATAGCCGTGCAGCATTCCCAGCGTCAGCGTCTGGAGGATGAGCATGTCGAGCGTTCCACGCAGGATCTCAGTTCTCGTCGGTGGTGTCTTCGTTCCCATAGGAAATCTATGGGTAGTATCGAGTCCGTCCCCAGGATTGTCAAGCGCATGCTCCAGAACAATGGATCGAATACCTATGGGGCAGCTTCAGTCGGGACTGCAAGGGACGACGCCACGTTGCCATACGGAGACGCGTGTCCTCGGCCTAGCTAGCCCCCCCATCCCGCGTTTCCAGAGCTGTGGAGGGTCTTGTACTGGCTGATGGTGGAAGCGATTACCAAGATGGGGGAGTTGTAGCGTTATGCGATCGCTGACAGGGCCTCCAGGAGCGGCGATGAGTAACTTCCTATATTCGGGGTGGTCTCAAGGGGTCGATGCAACACTTCACCGAGAAGGAGAAGTAGATGCAAGAAGAACAGAAGGAACAGACGAGGAAGAGGCGGAGGTACACGGCGGCGGAGTTCGCTGAGGTGTGGGATCGCTGGGGACGCGGAGAGTCATCGAAGACGATCGCCCGGGTGATGGGCAGAGGTCCGTCGGTATACACGGTGCTGTTGCGCTGTGGCGGTATCCGCCCGCGAGTACGCTGCCGCTCGCCGCAAGCGCTGACGCTAGCTGAGCGGGAAGAGGTCTCCCGAGGCCTTGCCTGTGGGCAGTCGCTGCGACAGATCGCCCGCAGGCTAGCTCGTGCGCCATCGACCCTGAGCCGCGAGGTCCGCCGCAACGGAGGTTCGAACCGCTACCGAGCGGCAGAGGCGGACAAGCAGGCCAGGAAGCGAGCACAGCGTCCCAAGTCGTGTCGGCTGCTACGCTGTCCCCAGCTCCGCCAGTTGGTTGAAGAGAAGCTGCGCGAGGACTGGGCTCCGCAACAGATTGCCGGCTGGCTGAAACGGACCTATCCGGGCCGCGAGTCACTTTACGTGTCACACGAAACGATCTATCGCAGTCTTTTCATCCAAGCCCGTGGGGCTTTGAAGAAAGAACTGACCCTGTGTCTGCGTTCCAAGCGCACGATTCGCCGCTCCCCGCAGGCCAGCCGCAAGGGCCGTGGCGGCGGACAGATTCGAGATCTGATCTCGATTAGTGAACGCCCGGCCTCGGTCGAAGACCGGGCCGTACCCGGTCACTGGGAAGGGGATCTTCTAGCCGGATCGAACAACACCTACATCGCTACGCTGGTCGAACGTCACACCCGTTATGTGATGTTGGTGAAGGTCTCCGGCAAGGACACCGCAACCGTCGTCTCGGCGCTGATCGAGCACGCCCGGCAATTGCCGGGCGAACTCTACAAGTCGCTGACTTGGGACCGCGGGCTGGAGATGGCCGACCACAAACGCTTCACCCTAGCGACGGACATCGACGTGTACTTCTGCGATCCGCAGAGCCCCTGGCAACGCGGATCGAACGAGAACACGAACGGTCTGTTGAGACAGTACTTCCCCAAGGGAACCGACTTATCCGTACACTCACAAGAGCACCTGGACAGGATCGCTCGCAGGCTGAACGAGAGGCCACGCAAGACGCTGGAGTTTGAAACTCCAGCAGAACGTTTTGACGCTTGTGTTGCGTTGACCGCTTGAGCCGGCAGGAATTGTAGGAAGTTACTCGGCGCAAGCCGACGAGGCCATCAATCGGGCCACCGCAACTTTCGAGCGGATCTCTCTCAATGGAGCAGCAGTAGCGGGCCTATTCCTGACGCAGCGCCACCATCTGATCGAGCCCACCCGGATGTTACAATACACGCGATTCACGGACATTTTTCGAGGAGCCACCATGTTGCTATCCGGTCGCGTTGCCCGAACGCTCGCACCGCTCGCACTCAGTGTTGCGTTGACGCTGGGGCTCTCGACCCTCGCTCGTGCCCAGGTCCTGGATGCGCCCGATCCGGCGCAGATGGAGGACGCGCCGCCGCTTGGCTATACAGCGGTCCCTCACGGTTTGCAGATTCCCGCGAACATCGAGATGGGCGCCCCGTCCAGCGTGGTCTGGACCCCAAAGAACACACTGCTGATTTTCAACCGCGGCCCACACCCGTTGCTCGAGTTCAATCCCGACGGCAGCTTCGTACGCGCATTCGGCGAGGGCGAGTACGTCAGGCCCCACGGGATGCGTCTCGACCCCGAGGGCAACATCTGGACGACCGACGTAAATGGCCACACGGTGAGGAAGCTGAACCAGGACGGTGAAGTGCTGATGACCCTCGGCACCCATGGGCAGCCGGGTGAGGCGAGCGCGGGCCTGCTGAACGAGCCGACCGATCTGACCGTCAACAAGGCGGGAGAGATCTTCATCCTGGTGGGCCACGGCCGTGGTGAACCGCGTCTCCTGAAATTTGACCGTTCCGGGAAGCTGCTGACGTCTTGGGGTGGTACCGGGACGGCTCCCGGCAAGTTCGATACGCCGCACTCGATTGTGGGCGATGACGCCGGGTTGCTCTATGTGGCCGACCGGCAGAACCGTCGCGTGCAGATCTTCGATGAGGACGGGAAGTACATCAAAGAGTGGGCCTACAAAGGGCTGCCTTGCGGTTTGCACCTTCACTCGGACCAGCAGATGTATCTGGCCAGTGGTTTCGCGGGCGAGATCCTGCGCCTCGACAAGAATGGGAAGGCGCTCGGCCGAACCGGTCAGCCCGGCAAAGGCCTTGGCGAATTTGGCGAAGCGCACTACATGACCGTCGCGCCGAATGGTGACATCTGGGTTGCCGATACCGTCAAGCCAGCGCTCCATAAGTTCGTGAAGCAGTAGCCGCACGATCGAACTAGGTGTAAAGAACTCGCCGCCGAGCTTGCCTTCCGCCGCCGCGAACTTCCCGAGGAAGTACTCGTAGACCCTTCCGAGGACATCCTTGGCGCGAGCCTGATCCGTCCCGATGGCGATAGACCCGACCAGGTCGATTAGTCCCCCCATCCTTTCTGCTGCTATGCCTCGCCGCGCGTAGTCGCGAGGCAGTTTGGCTTTGAGCTTCGGGTGATCGCGCTCGATCGCGAGCATTGCATCGTCGATCAGCTTGGGGGGCCTCCAGAGGGTCAAAACGGACCGTTTCAGAGAGTTGTTTCCTCGATGCAGGACTTGGCGGACGTTGCTCGCCGAAGGCAGATTCAGACCGCGAGCCAAACCCTGCGACACGGCTGAGAGCCAACTCTCGGGACCTCACGTGCGCACGTCAATGGGCTCCTGCCTAGGCACACTCTCAGCTATGCCCCGGCTAGGTGCGGGCACCATTGCCCTACGAAAACACCCGGGGACGGGCCATTATCCATCCGTCCCCGTGCGACGTTGCGGCAGTTTCTACCGCGCTAGCGGATCGGGTCGGATCTGGAACTTGACGAACTTACCTTTGGTGCCGTGGCCACCTTCGGTGTGCCAGATATAGTTCGTGCCGTAGTTTGCCCAGATCCCACGGCCTTTCCAGCCGGCGTCGGGATCGTCGATGCGACCGTCCAGACCGCGCGAGAAGAAGCCGAGCGGATACGGTACGCGTAGCGTGGTCCACTCTTCGGTCTCTGGGTTCAGCACCAGTAGCGAATCGGAGTTCGACCCGGTAGCGATCGGTGTGTTCGCACCGAAGCCGCCTACGTCGTGCTGGTCGACCCAGTTGTAATAGTAGAAATCGGCACCAATGTCCGTACCTTTCATTTTCGGCCCGGTCGCCGGATATAGCGTCCAGCCTTCTCGGCAGTCGCTGCCGTCCGGCTTATCGGGACCTTCTACCGCCTCGCACTTGCGAATATCCAAGCTGGCCAAGTGGGCGCTTCCAGCCAGCGCGGTCCAGACGACGCCGTTGGTGTCAATGTCGATTCCCCTGGGATCGAAGCCAGGGTCAGGCACCTGGAAGATCTGCGTCTTGCAGCTAGACGGAGCGTTGTCGCCACGCTGCATACGCACGATGTATCCGGGGTAAGTCTGTGATGCGCCCCATATGGAGTCGTCCACAGGGCTTGGGATGACCGAGTACATGCTGAAGTTGATCTGGGTATCAAGCGCGGGATCCAAGTCCCCTCCACCCTGTCCGGTCTCTCGGCCATCCGCGTTGTCGACTCTATATAGCGCGCCTTCGCGGCCCATCTGATTCCACGGCTTGGTGATTACGCCGTCGCCGTTGGTATCAACCACTGTCGGGCACCAACCCACCGCCTGCGCTTCATCCTTGGTCTCGTCGTAGACTTTGGTGTCGATCCAGGCAAACCCTGCGCCGCCACCATTAAAGTAGACCGTTTCATTCGGATCGTTATCGAACTGCAGGTGGTGTGTGCCGAAGCAAGTTTCGATGAGCGTAAACGTCCGCGTCTCGGGATCGTAGTACGACGCCTGCCTGCCGCCCCTGCGGGGTGTAAACCAATCGGCGTACTTGTTCGAGGGATCGCTGCACCACGCCGCGGCCTCACTGCCGCGTATCTTCGATGTCAGCCAGACGCGGCCCTTGCTGTCGAGCATGGGGTTGTGCGGATCAGCCGGATTGTAGGGAGGGTTGGACCAGATGTGTTCATTGCCAATGTACATGGACGGACGCATGGGTGCCGGGAAACGCGAGGGCACTTGATCCCTGGGTTCGCGCGTTGGAATGTCCAGCGCCAAAGTGTAGTTCTCTCGCGGGTCCATGATGACGAGTTGGCCATGTCCGGAGCTAGCGGCGTAGACGCGACCGCCCGCATTCACGCTGGGATGGTGCTTGTCGGTAGACGCCAAGTCATGCATGAACGTATGGTCACTACCTACGTCCCACTGGGTCAGCACAAGATTGCGCTCGATACCTGACGGTCGAGGTGGCACCGGCGGCAACGCGCCTGATGCGACGGCTTCGGTCCAGGCCGAGAAGGCATCAATCGACGTTTCTTGGCCCTGAATGTTCAGCACTCCGTACATTTGAGTGCCGCGGACACCTGTACCGAGACGCCACTCCCACGCCTCCGCGTGCGTCTTGAGTTCTGGTTTCGCTTCAAACACGTGGCTTACATCTCGAGTCGCCTTGTTCCCGATTTGGTGGCAGAAATTGCAATTCGCCTTGAAAGAGTTGAGCCAATGGCTTTGACTAAACATCGCAACTCCCATGCCGTTGCCGTCAGGGCCAGTTCCGGGGAATAGGCTCTTGTCCGGGGGTTCAAGCAGAGACAACCAGTAGTTGCCGGGGTACACTTGTGCCGCTTCTAAGGGCGTCGCCGCGACGGTAGCCTTAAGCGCAACCGGCTCGGTCGTCGGTCTCATCTCAACTGGTTCCGAGTCGACTAAGCCGTAACCTCTAACCCAGACCTCGTAATTCGCGTTGGGTAACTCGGGCAACACGAAGCGGCCTTCATCATCGGTGACGACGATCTTGACGAATTTCGTGGACAGATCATCTGTTTCGGCAATGACCCACACTCCCGCTTCTGCACCTTGACTGCTTGTCACCTTACCGCCGATGTAACCCTCTAGGGACTGTGCGCTTGCCGGGATTGCGGCAGCCAATCCGATGGCTAGTAAGACAATGAGGCTGGCGCCGATCAAGACGCCCCGCTCACACCGAATAATAGACGTGCTCATGAAAAAATCTCCTCGAGGAACGAGACCTTCGTTAACGGTGTAGCTTCTATGCCTGCGTCGCGTTCGTGCGCTGACTATACACCTCACCCTGTACCTGTTGCAACGAGTCGCCTTCGGAGCGGCCACGGGATGAGTGCTGGCGATCGGCAACGGACATGATCGCCAGCCGAGACTGAACGAGGGACTCGCAACTCCTCGCACTGGTCTCCACTTCCGATAGTCAGGGGTGGTCCCAAGTGGTCAATGCAGCACTTCCCCGAGAAGGAGGAGTGGATGCCAAAGAAGGCTCAGAGGAAGCGGCGGTGGCAATACACTCGGCGAGCTAGTACTGCCTCAATCCTTCCGTGAGTTCAACGTAGACACCGAAAGGGTCGGTGAAGAACGCTGTCGCCACGCCGATGTCGGGATTCTCGCGATACGGGCTGTCGAACACGATGCCCTTGGCCTCTAGCTGCTTGCAGAATGCTTCAAGGTTGCTGACTTCAAAACCGATGTGATCGAGCGCGCGGCCTTTAGTCCCGACGGCCACGGGGCTGTTTCGCCTGCCGGCACTGAAGCTGAAATTGATACCCGGTAAGTCGGCGGTGGCGATTCGTCCGCGGCTGCCCGGAACAGCGGCGAACGTGTCTACGTACCAAGCGCGGAGTGCCAGGTGACCATCCTTGAAGTAGTGCAGATGGTGGGCAACCGCTATTTCGGGCTGTTCGACCTCTTGCTGCAATTCGATTGTGATGCCGTCGGGCGCCCGGATCATAGCGTTGGGGAAGCCTGCTTGACCCGTGAACTCTCGTAGTGCCTCCAGTCCGGCCGCACGCCACCGCTCCAAGACTTCTGCTCGGCTGCGAACCAAGAGCCCGAAGTGATGAAGTACGGTCTCCTCGCTGGGGCCGGTTGATTCCTCCTGGCGAAACAGCAGCAGCATCCCGGGGATCTTGACACCTGTCAGCCCCTCGCGTTCGAGCGGGACCGCGTCGAAATGGTCGATCCAAATTTGCCGGTGTAACTCGGGGTCTGGAACATTGAGATGCACGTGCCCCATGGCGACGCCAGCCTCGTTGGGTGGCACCAGTTGTGCGCCGACTGGAGCGATGATTACCATCGCCAATAGAACCAACGGGAGCCGTTTCATGGGAGTTTCCTTGCCTGTCCGCGCCTGATTAGAACACGCGCCATGCGGAAAGGCAAACACAACTGGCAATTGGCTCAGCAATTGAGCGGCGAGGAACTTGAAGTGCCACGATCCGTGCCACCGTCGTGTCCTCCGCCTTATAAACGACACCCATGCCACCCTCGCCGAGCTTCTCGACGATGCGGTAATGGCTGATGCTGGACCCAATGATCAAGACGTCGCAATTGTAGCGTTAAGCGCTCGCTGAAAGGGCCGCCAGGAGCGGCGATGAGTAACTTCCTATATTGGGTGCCGGCTCAACCGGTCAACGCAACACTAGGCCTAAGTCGTTCAACCGAAATGTCTTAGCGATGAGAGCGGCAAGGGGCTTGCCTACAAGCGGAAGCCATTAATCGCAATTGCGTAACTCGTTGTACTGCAATGACATGCAGATGAGAGCGGAGCGTCCTCGCCGCTTCGCCTTTGCTTTCTTTGGCTTACGCTTCACGCTCTCCCTTCGCGCCGGGTGTTGCGTCGACCGCTTGAGACCACCGGAATTCGCGGCACCAACCCAATTTGGGCCCGTTTAGCGAGTCGGGAAGGCCCGTTTCGGGGGTCATTGCCTACATCCGGTGCTGGCTCAACATTAGTCACGGTACGCAAGTTGCCACGCCACCGGAGTTGTCGGCGGGTACGTAGGTGAGGGAAGCGAGCGTCACCGCGGACACACAGAATGTAAACGAAACTTTTCCTTTGACCTGCCCTGCCGTCGTGATTGTCGCTGCGCCGTCTTGACCGGTCAGGCCGGAATCGGACTCGCTGAACGTGCCGCTAAACACCCCAGTTACCATGGCCAACCCGACCGGATCGCCCAGGTTGTTAACGATGGTCGCCACCGCCTGCCCGCGCTTTTGCCCTTGGCCCGCGCTGAAAGTCGAGGTCACAACCGAGGCCACGTGCATGCTTGATGGAACACCTTGTTGCGTCGGAGTCGCTGACGCTTCCGTGCTCGGGTTGCTCTCGTTCGCGGTGAGGTCAACCGCCGTGATCACGTAGAAATACGTCGTCCCGTTGACTACGGCGGTGTCCTGATAGAGGCTAGCCGACAGCAGCGACGCCGTGAGCTTCGTGTACGGTCCAGCGCTCGTCTGTGAGCGGTATACCTCGTATCCGTCAAGATCCGACTCACTACTATCCACCCAATCCAGACTCACGCTGCCATCGGCCCCTGTGGCCGTTAACCCCGCTGGCGGCGCGGGTGGAAAGACGTCGGCCCCACCGTTCACCGTCATGATCGACATCCAGTCAACGTAGACAGTGTCAAGGGAGTTGTTCCCTTGTGAACGGTTCGTATCCTCGACCCGAACATAGACCTCGCCGGCGACATCCTCGGGGAATTCAAAAGTTTGTTCCGAGTCGTCATCCGCCGTCTTAGTGACCGTCAGCATTGGTGCAAACACTACGCCGTCGAGCGAATACGAGAACCGATAGTCATCGCCTTCGGCGTTTGGTGAATGATACGCATCCACCATGAACTGATAGGCCGTCCCCGACGACACATCAAACGTCCAAGTATGGTCGGCCAGGCTGCGGGCTTTTCGGGAATTTCGACCTTGCTGTTCTTCCGTCAATACCTGGTACACATCGTCTTGCGCGTGCGTATCCATATACGTCCCGCTCACTGTACCTCTGGTAGTCGTGAAGTCAGCTGCGGCCAGATTGTAGGCCACCGGAGGCGGAGGCGGAGGTGGCGACGGAGCGGTGATCTGGAAAACGAAAAGTCCTGAACGCATGTCCGATACCAATACGTAGCCGGACGGCAGGCCGGTATAGACGTTCCACGCGCCGTTGTAGGCACCAGTGATGGACTTGTCAAATGTTCCGTCGCCGTCGGGATCCCTCCATGTCTCGTACATGCCTACCTCGATCGGATTGGCCGGATCCAAGATATCGAAAACCCGGAACCCCGCTTCGTAGTAGGCCACGTGCAGCAGATCGCCCCTGACTTGGCCGTTGTGGACGATGGAGTTCCCAGTTGGGTCTCCAGACCACTGGAACGCAGTCACGTTCACCGGGTTGGTCGGATCGGAGACATCGAATACGTTGATGTCCTCAATATTGGACTCCTCAAAGGCGTAGAGGTATTGCGAATCATCCGAGAGCCACACGCTGTGGGCGTACATCCCGGATTTCACATCCGTCTGTGCCAGCAATGTGGGGTCGCTCCCACCTCGGATTCCTGTGATGTCCGCGATTCTCCAGCGGGTGCTATAGCCATCCGCCGAATAGAGAATATTGTCACGAGTAAAGCTATCGTGACAGTCGCGGCTCGGACCGCTCCAATCCGGCATCAGCAACGGTGGATTGGACGGATTCGCCTGCAAGTCGAATACTTGGCAACCTAGGCTGCTTCCGGCGCTGTTGGCAAAGAGTAGTCCGTCGCTCACCTGCAGCGTGTGAGTCCAGTTGGTCCGGCCCAGGTCTACAATTCCCGATGGCGGAATTGTGCTCCACAGATAAGAAAGATCGATCGAGTAGAGATTGGCGCCCTCCTGCCCTCCGAAGTAGGCGTAGGTCTTTCCCGACCCGGAATCGTAGTAAGTATCGACGTCGCGATGGACTCGACCGCCGGCGCTGGGAATGAACTGCAACTCCACCGGGTTGATCGGGTCGGTGACCTCAATGATGGATAATCCCTGGCTATGCGCGAGAAGAGCGTACTCTCGACCACCTGAGGCGTATCCCCAGATCCCCTCGTAGAGTTGCCCCGTGGAGGAATTGTCGCCGTAGTAGCTGAATGGTGCACGGGGGTTGAGGGTTCCGAGCAGAGTGACGTTGCCATTGCCGGTATAAGAGGCCGGTGCTGCAGTCGTGAGCCCGGAGCCCTCCTCGGGCACTCCCGCACGCAACACCGTCTCCAAGTAGACGTGGGTGTCCGAAGTGATTTCTCCACGCTTCGCCAGACTATCCAGGTAGTGCGCAAGCTTATCGGCGTTTCCGTTCTCGTACATTTGGTCGAAGACGGTGTGCATCGCCTCCGTGATCTCGCCTTGTTCCTCAAGTGCATGAAGTGCTTCTTCGACAAGGCTGTCATCCTCCGGGTGCGACCAGGCGTTCTCACTGACAGCCACGAGTGCGACTGCAACCAAGAGAATGTTGACGATCTTGAACGTATTTCGCATGATCAGTCCGAATTGCTTCCCCTTGAGTTCCACTGTCCCAGGGCGAGCCGACCTCTCGGCCTGTCCGTGGAGTGCGATAGTGGGCTCCAGCGTCGTGCCCGTGGGCTTTTCGGCGACGCCCATCCCACTCTCCCCGACCTTGTAGTGGCCAACGGTGAAACCGATGAGCAAGACAGGGGCATTGTAACGCCATGAGCGGCGCGAAAGCGCCGCCAGTCGGTACTCCGAGTTACTTCCGACTATGGGAATTCGCGGCACCAACCCAATTTGAGGGTCTTCAGAGTGTCAACGCTCTCCCTTCGCGCCGGGTGTTGCGTCGACGGCCTGTTCAAGGGGTCATTTCCTACACTCGGACTTGTAGGAAGTGACTCGGCGAAGACCAATCGAATTGCGGGCAAACGGGAGCATCGATAGAATGTCCGGGGCGGGCCATCCCTATTGCCGCCCGCTTCGAAGAGGGGCTGATCCAGATTGGGGGATACGAGAGTGAACGCGAAGAACAAGACCAGGCGCGACTTCATCAAGACCGGCACGTCCGCCGGAGTTGGCGCTACGGCCGTCGCCGGCTTGATCCCGCAGCCCGTTGACGCCCAGGAGACCGTCTGGGACCGGGAGTTCGACGTGGTGGTCGTCGGCGCCGGGGCCGGGGGGCTAGCCGCCGCGATCGGCGCCAGGGACGAAGGAGCGTCCGTGGTCTTGGTCGAGCAGAACTTCGACATCGGAGGCCGCGCCATCTTGAGCGGAGCCCGTGTCTATCTGGGCGGCGGGACGCGGCTCCAGAAGGAAGCCGGAATAGAAGACTCGCCCGAACAGGTTTTCTACGACTGGTGCCTCCAGGATCGACCCAGGAACCGCTACAACGACCGCGAACTCGCCTGGAACTACGCTGAGAAGTCGATCGAGACCTTCGACTTCCTCACCGACAACGGCGTCGACTGGCAGTCGCTCGAAGGTCGCAGTCCCGACCGGTTGGACTCCGTGCCGCGGCGGCCGATGCCCCGCCAGTGGCCGATCGAGAGCGAGGTCATCATCCCCGCTCAGCTGGGCTCCGGGTTGATGAGGCCGCTGGAGAAGAGCGCGCGGGAGAAGGGCGTCGAGATCCTGCTCCAGCACAAGCTGACGAGCTTCATTCGGGAGCAGCCGGCAGCGGGGCGCGTACTCGGGATCACGGCCGTCGAGGTGGACAAGTGGTTCAAGCCGCAGGACCGGACGACGAACATCCGGGCCAGGAAGGGCGTGATCTTCGCCACCGGGACCCATGCGGGCAACGTCGAATTCCGCCGCATCTTCGACCCCAGGCTGACCGAGGAGTACCAGGCGCACGGCGACGGCTGGGTGGAATTGAACGGCGATGGGCCGATTGCCGCTCTAGCTGTCGGAGCATCGCTTTGGGGAACCGCGATCCAGACGAATGAGGCAGACGCCCAACTTTCCAAGGGCCGCCTCGCGACCCGCTCCAACTACCACGCGCTGGCCTTCCCGCCCAGCGCCCCGAACTTCTTCCGCGAGAAGGCGACCGGCCTAAGCGTGCGGAACTGGCAGGATGTGATCCTCGTCAAGGAGAACGGCCTGAGGTTCTACAACGAGACCGTAGGCCCCCGCGACTACGAGTACTTCGCCGCGGCCATGGCGTGGACTGGCGACCGGAAGAAGTTGAACGGAGGCGGGCCGGTCTGGGCGATCTTCGACGCGGATGGCGTGGAGCGCGAGGGGTGGAACGTCACTCCGCCCGACGTGGACCCGGACGGCTACTTTTACGCTGCCGATACGCTCGAGGAACTTGCGGTGAGCATCGATAACAAGTACCAGTGGCGACCGATGCCGGGGGGCGTGCTGCGTGAAACGGTCGAACGCTACAACTCCTTCGTGGACGCCGGGGTCGACGACGACTTCGGAAAACCAACCCCGCGCTACAAGATCCAGCGGCCGCCCTTCTACGCGGCGTGGGGCACGCCGTGCGTGCACGAGAGCTACGCGGGGGTGCGGATCAACACGAAGGCCCAGGTGATGAACGTGCACGGCGAAGTCATTCCGGGTCTCTATGCCGCGGGCGAGGCTGCCGGAGGATATGGACAGCACGGCCTGGGACGATGCTTCGTATACGGCCGCATCGCCGGGATCGACGCCGCCCGGGACGGCGCAGAGTAGCCGCGGTCGTGCAGGTCCTTACGGCAACGGCTCGATAACGATCCCCTCGAGGACCTCCGTCTGATCGGCATCGAGTTCCCGGTCTCCTGCCGGATACCCGTTGAAATCGAGTATGTAGGCGATCACCTCGAGATACTCCTGGTCGCTCATGCTTTCCGGAAAGCCCTGCGGCATCGTCGTGCGGATCTGCTCAAGCTTTTGTGCGATCGTCCTCCCGTGCCACCCGAATCGGAACGCCGGCATGACCATGTTCGGGGCGCCGGACGGCGAGATGAGATCGAAACCGTGGCATGACGCACACTGATCTTCGTAGGCGGTCTTGCCCCGCTTCACCTGCGCTTCCGTGAACACCCCGTCGAAGATAGAGACGCTGGACGCGTCCTGGCCGTTCGACACCTGGGGGCCGACAACGAGCCAAAGCAGCGGGAAGACGGCGGCGGTGAGAGTCCTGGTCATCGATCGTTCTTTCCTTTCCGCACCGGGGAGTCACGCCGTCACGGAGTGGCCACGACGGGGCAATTGTATCCTTACCGGCCTGCTGAACGGGCCTGCAGTCAGTGGGATGAGTTACTTCCTACATTGGGTGCCGGCTCAATCGGTCGATGCAACACACGCGTTAAATCGTTCTGCTGGAGTTTCAAACTCCAGCGTCTTGCGGGGCCGACCGTTCAGCCTGCGAGCGATCCTGTCCAGGTGCTCTTGTGAGTGTACGGATAAGTCGGTTCCCTTGGGGAAGTACTGTCTCAACAGACCGTTCGTGTTTTCATTCGATCCACGTTGCCAGGGGCTCTGCGGATCGCAGAAGTATACGTCGATGTCCGTCGCTAGGGTGAAGCGTTTGTGGTCGGCCATCTCCAGCCCGCGGTCCCAAGTCAGCGACTTGTAGAGTTCGCCCGGCAATTGCCGGGCGTGCGCGATCAGCGCCGAGACGACGGTTGCGGTGTCCTTGCCAGAGACCTTCACCAACATCACATAACGCGAGTAACGTTCGACCAGGGTGGCGATGTAGCTGTTCTTCGATCCCGCTAACAGGTCCCCTTCCCAGTGACCGGGCACGGCCCGGTCTTCGACTGTAGCCGGGCGCTGGCTAATCGAGATTAGATCCCGAATCTGTCCGCCGCCGCGGCCTTTGCGGCTAGCCTGCGGAGAACGCCGAATGGTGCGCTTGGAACGCAGACACAGGGTCAGTTCTTTCTTCAAAGCCCCGCGGGCCTGGATGAAAAGACTGCGATAGATCGTTTCGTGTGACACGTAAAGTGACTCGCTGCCCGGATACGTCCGTTTCAGCCAGCCGGCAATCTGTTGCGGAGCCCAGTCCTCGCGCAGCTTCTCTTCAACCAACTGGCGGAGCTGGGGACAGCGTAGCAGCCGACACGACTTCGGCCGTCGAGCCCGACCCCAGGCTCGCTCATCAGCGTCGGTTGCCCGGTAGGCATCTCCGCCTCCGTTGCGGCAGATCTCCCGGCTCAGGGTCGATGGCGATCGACTCAACCTGCGGGCGATCTGTCGCAGCGACTGCCCGCAGGCAATGCCTCGGGAGATCTCCTCCCGCTCGACCAAGGTCAATGCCAACGGCGAGCGGCAGCGTACTCGTGGCCGGATGCCGCCGTAACGCAACAGCAGCGAGTACACCGACGCCCCTCTGTCCATCCCGTGGGCGATCTTCTTCGACGACTCCCCGCGTCGCCAACGATCCCACACCTCAGCGAACTCCGCCGCCGTGTACGCTCGCCTCTTCCTCGTCTGCTCCTTCTGTTCTTTCTGCATCCACTTCTCCTTCTCGGTGAAGTGTTGCATCGACCCCTTGAGACCACCGGACTTGTAGGAAGCTACTCCAGGAGGGTCACCGATAGTCACGGATCAGCATCAGGTCGCCCCCAAGCGACTGGCTCGTAGCTAGCGCCGCCAGGCTGAGTCGCGCTGGTCCACGTCACTCGGTTGCCAGGTCCAAGGGCGTCACCCCGTCGTAGACCTAGTTCTGATTGAAGCTTTGAGTCTCTCCGAAGAGACCTACTTCCCTTTCAGCCCGAAGCAGTAGACGTTGGAATCGTAGTCCACCGAGTAGATGCGGCCCTCGGCGATCGCCAGCCCGCTGAAATGAACCCAGGTATCCATCGCGTCACCGCTATTGTAGAGTTCCTCTCCAGTTCGGGCATCGAGAGCGTGCAGAACCGCGGGCTTTGTATTCGCAAAGCGGCCGCCGATTTCACCGATCGTATTCCACTCACCCTGTTGATCAGGGTTCTCACCTGTCTCTAGGACAAAAACTACTCCGTTCGCGATAGCGACGGGGTCCGGTACCTTGAAGTTCGCGGAAACCCAAACCGGCTCCAGGGCCGGCTTGGTGGTTTCACCGTGAGGGACCACCTTGAACGCCATCACGCTGCCGTCCGGCGTGTCGCCATGCCCAATGGGAAACTCCGGCGCCGACTCGGATGCCGCGCCATAGAGGGGAACATAGAGCCAGCTGTCGCCCTCTTCGTCGCGCCACATGGAGAGCCCTCCATAAATCCCGTGCGATGTGCTAGATTTCGGATCGTTCCCCAGTTTGATCCCCGCCATCAAAGGCGTTTGATGATCCTTGCCGCCGAGCGAGTCGGCATCGAGCAGATAAAGGACGCCCTCTTTCGCGCCGCTGGCCAGCAGACTGTAATCACGCCAGCCGAACCATACCGGGCTCGCGGAACCGTAATCCAGATCCTCGCGATAGATCTCCCACCAGTTGTGAGGCAGGAAATAGTCCTCAAGGTGGAGTTCGTCGAGGGACGCGGCCACGACGGCGTTCGAGTAGTCGCCGAGGCGGCGATCGGTGGGCCCATCGGCGGTGGAACCGTAGACGCGGCCGTCCTCCCCAATGACCGGGCCGCCACGGCCCCAGATTCCCCCGGTGGTGGTATTCGACAGCAGAAGCTGCCGCACGACCGGGTGATGCCGGTCGCTGATATCCATGGAATAGAATCCGCCCAGCCCGCCTCCGCAGCCCTGGGCAAGCGTCGTGTAGATCTTATCCTCGACAAGGTTCAGACTCCAGCTCTTCGCAAAGGGAGCGACAAATTGCACGGGGCCGAACCGCACCTTCCCGCTCCCCATGTCCAGGCCGTACAGCGCGCCGTCCTCGGCGAGCGTATAGAGGATGCCGGTCCGTTCGTCGAAGGTGGGTGTCGCGTTGACGCCATTTGGACAATAGAGGGTGCCTTGGAGTCCCAAGTTGTTGGGCCGTGCGAAGGAGAGAACCTCCCACTCCCAGATAAGCTCTCCTGACTCGGAATCTAGAGCAAAGACCTTCCCCTCCTTGCCTGCGATGTAAACCACATCTCTTACTCCGAGGCGGGTTGAGACATCCACGGCCACAACGGGAGCCATCAAGGCAAAGAGCATGGAGCCCTGATTGTCAACTTTGGTTTTCCATTTCAACTCAAGATTCGGGACCGTATCGGGACTGAGAGACCTCTCATCGACAGCCCATCCGGTCCGCTGCGGATCATGACCGAAGGTGGGCCAGTCACCTCCTTGGGCCCTGCACACAAATATCAGGAGAAGAGAGAGGAAGCCAGTTACGCTTGTCACCCGTCGCATTACCTACCCCGCACGCCGCCATGGCCTTCAGTGAGAGTTCCGAGCCCCTCAGAGTGACCCGCCGCGCCGACAACAGACCTACCCTACCACGTCATACGGCGCCATTATCACCTCTGGAGGAGTGTCCGCCAAACTATCAGCGTGCGTCATGAGACGGGACCAGAGGGCATTTGAGTAACTTCCTATATTGGTGGTGGTCTCAAGCGGTCGACGCAACACCCGGCGCGAACGGGAAACGGGAAGCGTAAGCCAAAGAAAGCAAAGGGGAAGCAGTGAGGACGCTTCGCTCTCATCTGCATGCCATTGCAGTGCAACGAGTTACGCGATTGCGATTAGTGGCTTCCGCTTGTAGGCAAGCCCCTTGCCGCTCTCATCGCTAAGACATTTCGGTTGAACGACTTAGGCCTAGTGTTGCGTTGACCGGTTGAGCCGGCAGTAAATGTAGAAATGACACAATTTGGGGGTCTCTAGATGTGGAGCCTCAAGAGGTTGTTCATGGGAATCAGGAGTCTGGAGAAAGGGGGAAGGTAGTGGAGGCTGGCGTGGGGGCGATGCCAGTTGTAATGGTGGAGCCAGGGTAACAGATGAGCGGCGCGCTGCTGGGATGAGGAGTAGGAGCGAGCGTAAGCCCATTCTCTCAGAGCGGTCTGGATGAAGCGTTCGGCCTTGCCGTTGGTGCGCGGCGTGTAAGGACGGGTAAAGCGGTGGCGGATGCCGAGACGACGGCAAGCATCGCGGAAGAGGCGCGAGCGATAGCAAGAGCCGTTGTCGGTGAGCAAACGACGAATGGGGACGCCGAGGGAGCGGTAGTAACCGACCGCGGCGTCGAGGAAAGCCACCGCGGAGTGGCTGCGTTCATCGGGCAGGATCTGAGAGAAGGCGAGGCGGGAGTTGTCGTCAATAGCGACATGCACGAACTCCCAGCCAGCGCCGCGACTGGCCCGAGAGCGATCTCCGGTAACGCGATGACCGGCGCGGAGGAAGCGGCCGAGCTTCTTGATGTCGAGATGCAGCAGATCGCCGGGGGCGGCATGTTCGTAGCGGCGCAGGGGCCGAGCAGGTTCGAGATCGCGGATACGGTTCAGGCCGGCGCGGCGCAAGATGCGGCTGATGGTAGCGGGCGAGAGGCCGACAGCCTGGGCGATGTGTCGGCCGGTCCAACGCTGGCGGCGCAGAGAAATGACGCGCTCGACCAGCGCCCGAGAGGTCCGTCGCGGGCTGCGGTGCGGTCGCGAGGAACGATCGTGCAAACCGGCGACACCCTCGCTGCGATAGCGCGCCAGCCACTTGTGGATGGTTCTCAGTGAGACGCCACAGGCCGCCGCGGCGTCCCGTGGCGTCTGCTGCTTGGCGAGGACGCGCTCGACGATCCGCACTCGCAAATAAGGCGTCAATCGTGCATTCTTGTGGATGTTCATTCGGTCTCTCCAAGGTTGCTGTTGTGGGATAACTCCAGCTTCCCTGGTCCGGGACCGAATGAACAACCTATTGAGAGGTCACACCTAGCCCAATACTTTGGGGTTTCCCCGCTTAGTTGGGATTCACAAACCGCCGTCTGGTGGTCCCGCGGTACCGCAGGGGCATCGGGCGTCGGACTAACAGGAAAGGAGTCAGCTAAGAAGCACGTTCGACCACCTCAGCAACCAACCGCTCCAGCAGTCGGCACGCCGCGAAGCGGACAGGTCCCCACGCTAGTGGGCCGGAGGTCCATCCCGGTACCTGCCCGCCCGAGCCCAGGAGCGTAAGCGCCGGGCCTAACATGAACTGAACCGTTCGTCCGTCATCGACGATGTGAGCGATCTACCCGAAGTTCTCTGAAGTACACAAATTAGTCCGCACCAGCACACGATTGGAGTTACAGTACATCCGTGCCCACTCGACGAACATTTGTCTTAGCCTCTCTAGCAGCCCCGCTAGCGCAGATCGCCCGCGCGCAATCCGCCGCTCCTGGAAAAATGCTGCTCTCTATTCACCAAAACACCTCCCGTGGGGCGGGATTCCGCGGATCACTCCAAGGTTGGTCTAGAGCCGGAATCAAGTATGTCGAACTGAACGACCGTATGCTCGACGGGTTCCTCGAGAACGATACGCTAGCGGCAGCCGGTCGCCTCATCGGTGACCTCGGGCTCACACCCGTGAACGCAGCCGCGAACCACGCAGACCTCTGGCTTCCCGGCCCCGAACGGGCGGCGGCGCTCGTGTACTGGCGAAGGCGTTGCGAGCAGTTCGCGAACCTGGGTCTAGAGAAGCTCTACGCGGCATCGGGCACCCGACGGGAAGTCACAGCCGAGGACTTCGCCGCCACTCCTGGCTGCATCCATGAAGTTGGCGAGATCACCAAAGAGTTCAACCTCACGGCGATGATCGAGTTCACCCGCACGTCAAGGCATCTGGCCACGCTGACGTCCGCGCTGAGCGTCATTCGTGCGGCAGCGCATCCGAACGTCCGCCCGATGCTCGATTTCTTCCACTTCTGGTCGGGACTGAGCAAGTTCGAAGACCTTGACCTACTTGAACCAGGCGAACTTGCGCACACGCATTTCCAAGATCTACTCGACGGGCCACGCGAGTTGATCAACAACGATTCGCGCCTCATTCCCGGCGACGGCATCGCACCGGTGGTCCGCATCTTGCAGAAGCTCGCCGAGAAACAGTTCACCGGCGCGCTTTCGGTCGAACTTTTCCGCTCGGAACTCGTCAACGGCGACCCGTTCGAGGTGGCTACGGAAATTCGCGAGAAGTGCGAAGCCGTAATGCGTCGGGCCCAGGTCCTGTAGGCAGACGTCAGTCGATAACGACCTTCGACAGGTCGAATTGCGCGTCAGGCATCTGGATGTCCATGTCTTCAAGCGTCTCAACAAGGATTGAGGCCACGGCCAAATTGCGGAACCACTTTCGGTCAGCAGGAATCGCGGGGTGTCGTCCAGCGAAAAGGCGGATCGAACAGTGTAAAGTCAGCAACCTTGCCGGCGTGCGCGGCTTCGGCGGCGGCAATCTTTCGGGTCCACCTTGATGTTGGCGGGTTTAATGTCACGATGGACGATGCCTTTCGCTCAAAAGCGTAAACACGGAAACACGGAAACCAGCAGCTAATGGGGCTCCCCTCGCGCACGCAAGGGTTCGCTGCGCCGCCTGACCGCGTTTCCCTATGCTTCCGCGCTGCGCTTGTGCAGCCCTCGGGCCCTGCGGGCCGGGACGATCCCCCTCCCGGATCATGCTCCCTGGCGCTCTGCTGCCCCCGTTCTCGCCGAGCGGCAGGGTCGCATTGCATTGCAACCCATTCCCAAAGGACCCGTCAGGATGTTGGTGACGAGTCGTGGCAGCATCCGACGGCCTTCGCAGGCTGGTCTTCGTATCGGTCGCTATGTCGCACCCAGGACATTCCCCACGGAAGCCCTTCTTCATCCCTACCCTTCGGCACGACATCGAGCACCCTGTACGTTGTCAAGAACGTCTCGAGTCCTCGCGCGTATGTGGAGTAGGTGTGGTAGATCTGCCCGGCTTCGTCCCGAGCGAATACGCTCAGACCCGGTTGCTCTCCCTGCGGGTAGAGCGACATCATGGAGTAGTTGTAGTAATACCGTCCGTTGTCGTCTACCACATCGGTGCAAGCCTGAAAATCAGGGTTGAAATCGTTGTTCATCGACGAGACCCAGTTCAACGGCCACCCCATGCGTTCCTTGAACCGAAGCAGTTTTTCAAGCGGCGCCCGCGACACGAGCGCTACAGCAACGTCCCGCGCAGCCAGGGGCACAGCGGTCGGCGCCAAGCTGTCCGTCACGAACGAACATGACGGGCAGCCTTCTTCCCAGCTCCTATCGAACATGAAGTGGTAGACCACTAGCTGGTTCTTCGACCCGAATAGGTCCGCCAAACCAACGGGCCCGCCCGGTCCTTCGAACTCGTAGGTTTTCGTCACCTTTTCCCACGGAAGGGCCCGGATCTGAGCGCTGAGTTCATCACGCATGCGAACGAACTCCTTTTCCTTCTTGAGCAGGGCCACTCGGGCTGCCGTCCATTTGTCCGGGGACACGACCTCAGTCGCCTCGTCAAATTCCTTGCTTCTGATCATTTTCTTTCCTTTCGTACCGGTTAGTATGTCGATGAGCCGTCAAGTTGAGCCCCGTCCGGCCCGCTATCCCTGTTCGACGGGGCGCGCCGAAACAACGCTCTTTCAACGCTCCTGGATACGTCGTCAAAGGCAGCAGGGCCCAACGCTCTGGCCTGCTGACGTCCGCCTTGCAGGGCCGACATGATAAGGGCAGCCTGTTCCTGAGCTGTCCCCCAGTCCTTCACTTCGCCGCTTGATCGTGCCTCTGTGACGAGCCCCGTGACCCACGAGCGCATTCGCTCCGTGAGGTCGATCGTCGCCTGTTTCATCGAAGGTGGAAAGGTCTCGAAGTGGACTTGAAGCGCCCCCAGCGGGCAGATCTCGCCGGACGAGTCCTGCTCCTCTCCTGCGGAAATAAAGGCTCGAAGCCGTGCTCCAGGACCACCTGGCTGCCCGGACACCATATTGACGATCGCATCTAGGTGCTCCTCGTAGTAGGCGATAACACGTAGGCCGAGATCCTCTTTGGTCGCGAAATGATGATGAATCGCCGGCTTCGATATTTCGACAAGGTCGGCGAGGTCCTGGTAGCTAAACGCGGCGAATCCAACTCTTCTTAGGAGCTTCTCTGCGTGCTGCACGATGAGCGTTTTGCGACCCAAGACGGCTTCCATGCTTGACACCTTACCAACTAGTAAGTAAGGTGTCAAGAGACGACGGTGCTCTACCCCGCCAGGCCGTCGCGAAAAGGCCGCCAGGAGCGGCGATGAGTTACTTCCTATATTGGGTGCCGGCTCAACCGGTCAACGCAACACTAGGGCTAAGTCGTTCAACCGAAATGTCTTAGCGATGAGAGCCGCAAGGGGCTTGCCTACAAGCGGAAGCCATTAATCGCAATTGCGTAACTCGTTGTACTGCAATGACATGCAGATGAGAGCGGAGCGTCCTCGCCGCTTCGCCTTTGCTTTTTTTGGCTTACGCTTCACGCTCTCCCTTCGCGCCGGGTGTTGCGTCGACCGCATGAGACCACCGGACTTATAGGAAGTTACTCGGCGAGACCGATTCGAGGGTGGGATTCTGGAGGTTTCTATCGCTCCTGATCCCGGAACTCTTCGTACCAGTTCTGGACGACGCGGATCTTGGGAGGCGCCGACTCTTCATCGTCTTCGACGGGCGAGATCGTCATGAAGCGTTGGCCTGATGCTCGGGCTGTCTTGACCTCCAGTCATAAGGGTGGTCAGTGCGGTTATCGGGAGTAATCGACGCGCTGTCAACTTAAGCTGACGCTTCGCACCCCAATCCCCCACGAGGCCGAAGCCCGGCCCTCGCTCAGCCAGCGGCGTCGCCGCACCCCATTTGGCGAACGCCCGAGTGCGGACCAGGGTACGGTGCGCCGACTGCAGCGGAAGTCTGAGGCGTTCATAGCGTGCCGCTCATGCCCTCAAACTGATAATGCCCCTCGGGCTTCCATGCCAGCCACCCTCGCCCGCGCCTCTGACCAGCCGCGCGAACATCATGAAGTGCGTGACGAGAAGCAGCGGCACGAGCATCGTCGGAATATACCAGGCGGATCCGAATCCCGAGACGACATCAACATGGCGCAGCGCGTTCGCAAGATCCAGTGCGCCCACGATGTTGAATAACCAGACGAGGCTGATAGCCCCGGACTGTTTCGCCCGAAGCAGAAGGACAGCGACAAGGGCCAATACTCCTGTCGCCAAGTCGCCATAGGCGGCCGGTACAGCGAATCCTGTTGGAAGCTCGTGCGCCACCACGCCAGGGACGACGAACACCATCCCGACGTGACGGAATGTGTGTGGAAGGGCCAGCCAAGACAGTGCCGTCGCGGGGGCCATTTGCGCCAGCGGCGGAGCGAACGTCCACTTCGCGACCACTCCCCAGGCCACCATGCTCAAAACAAACTGCAGTACGAATATCTGTTGCGTTTCCATGATTTTCTCCTTTGCGTCTCAGTGAGATCAAGCCGCCCGGCGCAGGGCGCGCAATTTCAACAGGGCGACCGCGTGCATGATCACAAAGGCAGGCACGAGGAAGCCGGGGATCAACGAGAGCGGCATCTCCTCGATCGCCACGCTCGTCGGGTCGGTCAGCCCCGGGATGATTCCCGAGGCGATCGTGAAGGTTCCGAGAGCGCTCGCTACATCCAGGAGGCCGAGCCAGTGGAAGGCGGCAAAACCGCGGGTCCATGCGTAGCCCGGGTCCTTGACGACGCGCCAGACGACCCAGGGCGCCGCAAGCCCGACCGCGACGTCGCCGAGCGCAGCGGGCCACGCAAACAGTCCCGGCAGGTGGACGAAGAAGAGCAGCGGCAGGAAGGCGAAGCCTGCGACACGCCAGGCCTGGAGGCTGGTCACGAGCCGAACATCGACGCCGAGCACCGCAGCTCGGAAGCGCGGGACCGCCCAGTACGATGCGAGAAAGATCACGATCGGGACGGCGATTGCGACGCCGAAGGGGATCGGCAGGCTGCCCGGCCCCGCGCGGAGCAATCCGGCGTAGTGCGCGGCGACCACGCCGGCGAACCACAGGATCACGATTGCCGTGACGGACGTGCGCACGCTGGGCGCCGTGGGCGGTGCACGGCGTTGTGAGATGGCGACGCTTGGCGGGCTCATGACGCCACCGCCCTCTCGGCGCCGAACAGATTCCGGTGCTCGCGAACGAATTCCGTCAGCGGCTGCGGCTTTTGACCGCCGATTCGCTCGACGACATCGGTCTCGCCGCGGAACACTCCGTTCTGGTGATCGACGGCCACCGCCTTGAGGTGGGACACCAGCGAGTTAGTCATGCCGTCAACCTCAGCGAGCACCTCGGCCCAGGCCTCGATCGGAAGGTCGACGTACTCGACCGGCTTGCCGAGCTCCTGCGAGATCACGCTGGCCATCTCAGTCAACGAGAGGTTACGAGGTCCCGTTACGACGTATCGCTCACCGACGTGGTCTGCTGGGTGGGCGAGGATGCCCGACACGACGCGGGCGATGTCGGCCGCCGCTACAGGGGCGTGTTTCTCCGCGCCATAGGGCAGGTAGAGCTTGCCGGCGGCGGCAATCGTCTCAGCACCCATGATGACGAGATTCTCCGCGAAGAAGGTAGGGCGAACGTGCACCGCGCCAATGTCGGCCCAATCGAAGATGTTTTCGGAAAGCCAGTGCTGGCGCGCGAGAGGGCTTTCGGAGTCTCGCCGGGCAGAGATCTGCGACATGTTAACGAGAGCCTCGACACCCGCGTCTCTGGCGGCCACTGCGATGATCGTCGTGGCTTCCACGAGCAACTCGCCCTGCGGCGGGTACACGAAGTAGATGCGGCGAACGCCTTCTACCGCCGCTCGCATGGAGTTGAGGTCGTGCAGATCAGCGACGACCACTTCAGCTCCGATGGATTCGAGCCGCTCTGAGCGCTCGTCCGAGCGACGAACTAGCGCCCTCACTGGAAAACCTCGATCGAGCATCTGCTCGACCACTGCTGAGCCGGTCTTGCCGGTCGCGCCTGTCACGAGAATCTTGGGATTGCTGGTGTCTTCTTTCATTGGATTGTCCTCTCTAGTTGGTTGTATATGCACATTACGGTTTAAAAAAGGGGGCCGTGGGGACGGCTTGTTCCTGCGAAGGCACATCAATGTGACCACGGTTGTGTGCGCTGGTCGTGCCGAAGGCGCCCGTCACGTCGTGAGTCTCACGCCAGGCCGCATTGTCGATCCCGTACTCAGGCGCCCTGAGCAGCGGCTGGTGCTGAGCTTTGTCGTAAGCAGGCAGGTCTGGCGCCGGCGTGAGCAGGATCTTGATGAATGCCGCGACCGTGCCTAGCTTGTTTGCCAGGCTCGGCTTGCTCATGGGATTCGATTTGGCGTAGCGACGCACGATAGTCTCGAAGTCCTCGGGTTCGGAGCCCCCAACTTCACGAACCGTGTCGTTGACTGAGCCGACCGAGAAGCTGCCGCGGCGATAATCTTCAATGTAGAGGCGCAGTTGAGCCATATGGTGGGGATGCACGGTTAATCCCTGCGACTTGACCGCCTTGAAGAACATCCGCTCCGACAGTTCTTGATACTGGACCGGTCGCCCGAACACCTTCGCGAAGGTTGCGGCCAACTGGTCAGGACCCAGAAGCTCCGGTCCGGTCGGGCGGTAGTACTTGCCAACATGCGGCGCTGGATTGACCAGCGCACCGACCGCGACACGGGCGACGTCCTCATTCGATACCGGCGCGACTTTCGCGTCGCCGAGCCGATACGGGAAGATGCCGAGCTGCGCAGCCATCGGCAGAACGCCCATGTAGTTATCGGCGAACCAGCCGGTGTTGACTGCTACGGTATCCACGCCCGGCATCCAGTCGAAAATCCGGTCGGTAAGGTAGCTCTGGCGCGTCGCTACCGACGGATGATTCGGCTGCGCCAGCCATTGAGTGATGGCCACTACGGCTTCAAGCTTGGCGTCTACTGCGGCAACTGCGAAGTTCATCGCCCCGTGGAGTTGGGTCGGTGTCCAAGGTGCTACAAAGTAGGCTCGCTGGACGCCCCGCATTGCTTGCCGAAGGTCGTCGGGTTCGATCAGGTCCCCGACAAAAATGGTCGCGCCCGCCCTGGCCAAAGCTGCGGACCGATCGTCCTCGCGGCGGACGAGCGCCGTTACCGGGTAGCCCTTGTCGAGGAGCTGGCCCGTGACCGCCTTTCCGGTCTTGCCAGTGGCTCCAGTGACGAGAATCCTGGGCTTGTGGTTGTCTTGCATTGTCATAGTCTGTTCTCCTCATCTCCTGTTTATTATGTTGTATATACAACTTATGCTTCAAAAAAAAGCTCCCGGCTCTACTCCCGGCCTAGCTGGCTCCATACAGCGTTTCCCAGGCTGCGGAGCGAGTCGGCGCCGCTCTGGCCCAGCACCGCCTTGGCCTTGGTCTGCGCCTCGTTCCATACCGGGAGCGTCTTCACGAGTAGCGCTTTACCCTTCGCATTGACGGTCAGCCTCTGCTCACGCCCCGACTCGCCGTCAGCCACTGTCAGCCAGCCGTTCTTGTCCATCCGAGCGATGTTCCGGCTGATGGTCGATTTCTCCATGTTCAGCCGCCGAGAGACGGCGCCGGGGGATACTGGGCCGCGATTGGCAACCACCACGAGGATGGTCAACTGCGCATCGGTCAATCCAAGCGGCCGCAGTGCCTCATCGAAAATGCCCGTAATGGTTCGGTGCAGCAGACGAACCCGCGCAGCGAGGCAATTGGCCGAAATCGTCTGGGCTGCTTCGGCAACGGCTGTGGAGTTTTTGGGTGACATCGTTTTGTTCTATGTTGTATATACAACTATGTGAGCTACGCTGTCAAGTTATATTTTGAGAAAATTGCGTCCGCCGGGCCGCCCTTGGTGCGCCCGCACTAGTCTGACCGCGCTTGATTCATCCGCCGGAGACCCTGCGGAGCCGTTGACCAGCGTCTGCAGCTCCGACGTTCTCCTTTTGTAGGGGGCGAGACCAATAGGTATGACTTGGTTTGATGAGCATTGTCACAATTTCCGGCCAACTGAGGTTTGCGCCCGGCCGCAGTCCGATTTTCGACAGGCGTGCAGCTCCACAGCGGAGCGGATATTGGCGTGGAGCAACGTCGCAACGACCATTGCCTCCCTCCAAAAGCGCGCTTCGTTTGTACGTTTTTCAGAATCCCTTGTCAGGATCTGGAGAGCATCCGCGCCGTAGCGCCCGATGTTCTAAGGCATCATCGATCACATCGCCGTGACTATCGTCGATTCGCCTGGCGACGTTGCAGTGAATGATAGTGCAACCAATGTCCAGAGCCGAGGACTTGTACCGCTATGCGATCGGTGAAAGGGCCTCCAGCCGGTACTTTGAGTAACTTCCTATATTGGGGGTGGTCTCAAGGGGTCGATGCAACACTTCACCGAGAAGGAGAAGTAGATGCAAGAAGAACAGAAGGAACAGACGAGGAAGAGGCGGAGGTACACGGCGGCGGAGTTCGCTGAGGTGTGGGATCGCTGGGGACGCGGAGAGTCGTCGAAGACGATCGCCCGTGTAATGGACAGAGGTCCGTCGGTTTACTGGCTGCTGTTGCGCTACGGCGGCATCCGCCCGCGAACGCGCTGCCGCTCGCCTCAGGCGTTGACGTTGGCGGAGCGGGAGGAGGTCTCCCGAGGCCTTGTCTGTGGGCAGTCGCTGCGACAGATCGCCCGCAGGCTGAGTCGTGCGCCATCGACCCTGAGCCGCGAGGTCCGCCGCAACGGAGGTTCGAACCGCTATCGGGCGGCAGAGGCGGACAAGCAGGCCAGGAAGCGAGCACAGCGTCCCAAGTCGTGTCGGCTGCTACGCTGTCCCCAGCTCCGCCAGTTGGTTGAAGAGAAGCTGCGCGAGGACTGGGCTCCGCAACAGATTGCCGGCTGGCTGAAACGGACCTATCCGGGCCGCGAGTCACTTTACGTGTCACACGAAACGATCTATCGCAGTCTTTTCATCCAAGCCCGTGGGGCTTTGAAGAAAGAACTGACCCTGTGTCTGCGTTCCAAGCGCACGATTCGCCGCTCCCCGCAGGCCAGCCGCAAGGGCCGTGGCGGCGGACAGATTCGAGATCTGATCTCGATTAGTGAACGCCCGGCCTCGGTCGAAGACCGGGCCGTACCCGGTCACTGGGAAGGGGATCTTCTAGCCGGATCGAACAACACCTACATCGTCACCCTGGTCGAACGTCACACCCGTTATGTGATGTTGGTGAAGGTCTCCGGCAAGGACACCGCAACCGTCGTCTCGGCGCTGATCGAGCACGCCCGGCAATTGCCGGGCGTGCTCTACAAGTCGCTGACTTGGGACCGCGGGCTGGAGATGGCCGACCACAAACGCTTCACCCTAGCGACGGACATCGACGTGTACTTCTGCGATCCGCAGAGCCCCTGGCAACGCGGATCGAACGAGAACACGAACGGTCTGTTGAGACAGTACTTCCCCAAGGGAACCGACTTATCCGTACACTCACAAGAGCACCTGGACAGGATCGCTCGCAGGCTGAACGGTCGGCCCCGCAAGACGCTGGAGTTTGAAACTCCAGCAGAACGTTTTGACGCTTGTGTTGCGTTGACCGCTTGAGCCGGCAGGAATTCGCGGAAGTGACCCGATCTGGGGTCTCCAGAACGTCCAAACGGCCTGTTTCAAGGGGTAGGTGCCGCGATTCGGGGTGCCGGCTCAACCGGTCAACGCAACACCCGGCGCTAAGCCGTTCAACGTGAACGCGTAAGCGGAAGAAGGCAAAGGGGAAGCGGTCCGAGGGCGCAACCGCGTAACTCGTTGCACTCAATTGCAGTGCAACGAGTTACGCAATTGCGATTGTGGCTTCCGCTTGTCGGCAAGCCAACCTTGCCGCTCTCACGCTAAGACATTTCTTCTGAACGACTTCTCCTAGTGTTGCGTTGACCGGTTGAGCCGGCAGGACTTGTAGGAAGTTACTCCGAACGGGGCGATCTGCCCGACGATTCTGGAGGGTCTCTACCGTTCCCGATCCCAAAACTCTTCGTACCAGTTCTCGACGATGCGGATTGTGGTGGACGCGGCGGCGGCGCTCTCCCGCACGTGATCGCGCTCGCAACATCGCAGAAGTGGTTGGGTTTACGGGCTGGACCGGGTATTTCCTCGACTAATTCGGCCCGTTGGGGAGGTGCGGGCTAGTGGAACAGCAAGCCCACGCCGAAGCTGGCTAGGTTGACTTGGCCGTCACCGGAATATAAGTAGTCGCGGAACACGAATTTGACACCCAGGTGCGGAGCGAACCACCTGTTCACACCCGCACCGAAGTTAGCGAGGCTGGACCCACTGGGAATCACGGCACTGTAACCGCCGGTCACGAACGGGTCGAATTTCGAGTCACTCCGCGAGAAGTGATAGTAGCCAGCCACGGACGCAATCCCGAAGACAGAGTCCACACGTTTGTCCAGAGCAAACCCACCGACCTCGACACCAAGACCGAAGGTCTTTGCAAACACGGCCTCACCGCCGAGAGCGAGTTCGACTACGGGATCGCTCAAGCCGGCGCCCGTCACGACGCCAGGTGCGACCAGAACATAGGCGTTTGAGTGGGTCTCGGCTACAGCAGGAACACATTGCAGGAAAATGATCAATAGGGCCGATTGGAGCAATTTCATAAGAGTTCATGGCCGGTCGGGCACGGTAGCGTCGGGCCTACACTAGCAGATCAATCCCGGACGGCTACCAGAATTGGTCCTCTCTGTTCGTCGTAGCGGTCACCGATTCCATCCGCTCTCTCGCGCATTGAGGTACGGTGGTTTAATGACCCAATTCACGGGTTTTCAGAGGGCAAGACGGAGCCGTTTCAGGAGTCATTTCCTACACTCGGACTTGTAGGAAGTTACTCGGCGAAGTCCGATTGAGGCTGTGATTGTGAAGGCTTCTACTGCTCTCGATCCCGAAACTCTTCGTACCAGTTCTGGACGATGCGAATCGCGGGTGGCGCGGGCATCGTCCTCGCTGTCGCTTTCGTTTCTCTCCTGGTTGTCTAGCCCGGACTTCCTCATGGTTCATGTCGCTACGACCTCCGCCTCCGGTTTACTGGGTGCCTCGGGTCGCACCCTTGGGAACCGAAAGATCCAGTCCCATCTGCCGGGCAACCATAAGCTGCATCATCTGTGCAAAGTCAGTGGACCCAGTGTCGGTGTCCCCCGCGCCTCCTCCGCCCATGATCAGAGAGGGGACTTGGCGCTTGGAGTACGCACTAGCCCAGAGTCCCTGGGTCCGTACGTAGGAGTCTAGTTTTTGCTTCAGTGCGCCATCCGCCTGCAGGACCAATCGCTTTCGCTCCGCCTCACCTTGCCCGAGCAGAATTTGTTCCTGCTTCTTTTCGGCTGCCGCTTGGCGATCGAGTTGACCGACTTCGAGACGCTGCTGCCCGGCGACGATGGCTCTGATCTTTTTTTCCTCTTCCTCATACCGGGCCCGAGCTACGTTCGCCTTGCCCTCCGCCTCGGCCATCAGGGCCTCTTGCTCAGCTTGTTGGGCCTTGGCTCTGGCCGTAGCCACCGCCATGAGGGCGCTTTGTTGGGTGCCGATCTGAGCTCGCACTTTTTCGGTGTAGTCGAAAAGTTTGACCTCAAAGTTCGTCAACGTGATGCCGAGCCCCTCCAGCGGATGGCGCTGATGGACCGGATTTCCCATAGCGTCCTGCTTGATGATCTTGAAACTCTTGGTTACTTCTTGCCCGGAAACCGGATCGACAACCTTCCGCGTCTCCTCTTCCGTTTCATAAACCCCATCCTGGATCTGGTCCCACGTCCAGAAGACAAAGTCCGAGCGTTGTTCCGAATACGACTCTCGGGCAGACATCAAATTGGCCGTCAGACGAAGCGCGTTGCGGACAACCGGAAGGACGAGTTTCTGCTCCAGATCTGTGTAGTCGGCGTACCCATATTTCGTCATGACGTCGATGGCTTGCTGTTCAGATATGGGCAGGACGACCCGCAATGTTCCTGACACATCGCATAGGGAGCCGTCATTGAATCGGACCTCGATGGCTCGGTCAATTTCTTCGCCTGACACCTCGCTGTCTGTGAAGAAAAACGTCTCCGCCTTGGGCCACGTTACGATGTTGCTGAAGAGTTTCAACCACATTCCGGGCTCCAACTTGGCGCTCAATTCGCCCGTGACAATCATTTGTCTCACTTGGAAGGTGCCCGTTTCGACAGTCGCGACAAGTCCGCGATTCAAGATTGCGACGACCGCCAAGATGGCTCCAATCCAGAGTAGTCGCTTGAAGCGCAGCAACCTGAAAAGCTTCCACGCCCCAGCACCGAAAATCTTCAACCCTTCAGCGCCCGCTGTGCTGACTCCCTTTGGAATCAGTTTGCTCGTACCTTCTGCAGTTGGCTCGTCAAACAAACTCATGGTAAATTCCTCCTTTCATTTGAAGTTGAAGGCCCTGCGGGAGCCTTTATCTTGTCTTCAAGGATTAGGACGACAATCGCACGGGAATGAACCGCGATGACGGGGCGTGTGAATCAATTGCAGCCCCACTCGAAGAATTCGGTGGCGATCTTGCTGCGAGCACATTGTGTGCAGACACCATTCACAAAGTTGTGAGGTTTGCGTGGTTGATGGTCCCCCGGCGTGGATGGCAGCACGTGAAGACGCAACCTCGTCCCACATGGCAGATGTTTTTGTCCATCCCAAAACATAGCGGCGTAGGTCGCGAAACTCGATCCACAATAAGGACAAGTGGTCCAACGGTTCGATCGTACCTGCGCGTCCCACACACCCCTCTTGGCGGCAAGGGCATCGCACTCCGCCCGTTCTGCCGCGAGCTTCCTGTCGTGAGCTTCCATGCGGTCGATCATTTTCGTGCCCCATTCGTGACCACAATCGAGACACTGCCGATCCTTCGATTCTTCGGAGATAACACAGCCGCCCAACACAGCCCGGCCACTGTCCAACTCCTCGCGCAAGGATGGCTCCGAGACGTCCACGAAGCCGTACACGATGCGGGCAGTCGCATGAGTGCCGCACTTCGGACAGCTGGGTCTATTTCTCGTCGGAATGGTGCTCCTCCTGGCTCATCTAAATCCGATATTTGTCCTGCCCTCACAACGGAGACTAACCCAAGTCTTGGACGCGTTCACGCAACGCTTTAAGCCCGCGTCGGAGTAGACCGGCCACGGCTGGCTTCGTACGAGCCATTTGCTCGGCGACTTCGGAAACCGAGTGCCCCGCCAAGTGATGGAGTTCGACCGCCTCTCTTTGGTCGTTAGGAAGAGCTTCCAAGGCGTCGGCAAGGCGGATCGCTCCTTCGTTTCGTAGGACATATTGGCTGGGGGATGTTTGGTCCGCGGCCAACTCGACGATACGCGTAGCGGACCCGTCCAGCACCTGGTGGATCGCCTGCTCTCGTGCGGCATCCCGCTTTTTGTGACCGAAATGACGGAAAGCGTCAGTGAGCTTGTTGCCCAGAATTTTCCGCAGCCACGCTTCGAACTCGGCACTGGTCGTCCCGCGAAACTGAGACAGCGCCACATGCCCCTGCAACAACGCCTCCTGCACGACATCGGAGGCATCCACCTTATGCGCCACCGGTCCCCAGGTTCGAAGGTTGATTCGAGCCAACACAAGAAGGTAACTCCGATACCGCTCTGGCCGGAGTTCGTCTGTCGTTGCACGTGTCATCTTGCGCCTACAAGATATCAAGACGACAAACGCACGGAAACGGACCGAACCGGCAACGTCGCTACCATCGATCTCCTAAGGGATCCGACGGCGAATCGAGAGGTCTTCCCATCCGCAAGCCATCGAAGCGGGAGCGAAGCTGCCGGTAGCTCATGTGATCGCTTCAACACTTTTCAATGCTTATGTGTCAGGCAGGAGAACAGAAGCTGGGATTGGGTAAGGAGCGGTCCAGTTTCCGACGCGCTGCCGTCCTGATAATGTAGAGGCGCACGAAAACCGTGGAACCGACAGATCATCTCAGGCCGGAACGTTATCGAAGCTATCTGCTCGTGCTGGCTCGGATGAGCCTTCGGGATTGGGGGCCGGCGGCCAAGAAGGTCGAGGCGTCGGATGTTGTCCAAGACGCCTTGTTGCGAGCGCACAAGGCCCTGCCCCAGTTTCAAGGGACCACGAGCGCGGAGCTTCAAGCATGGCTGCGAAAGATTCTCGAAACCCAACTCCTTGACGCTCTTCGTTATTGGCATCGAGGCAAGCGCGACGCCGAATTGGAGCGGTCGATCCAAGAGAGTGTCAATGACTCCATCAAGCGCATTGAAAGGCTCGCCGCGGACCAGACGTCTCCCAGTCAACGTGTTGGGCGGCACGAAAGAGCGATACGTCTTACCGACGCATTGACCGCTCTTTCTGAAGACCAACGCACAGTCGTTGAGCTGCATCACCTGAGTGGTTACTCGGTGTCTGAGACCGCCGAGCGAATGGGGCGGACTAAGCCGGCGGTGGCCGGTCTGCTTCGACGCGGCCTCAGTGGGCTGCGAGAACGCCTGAAAGATCTGCGGTGAGGATGCACATCCCGGCGCTTGCCCTGGTCATCCGCAGCCGCCGCAGCCGCCGCAGCCGCCGCAGCCGCCGACGCTGTAACCACTGATGCCGCAACCGCCTGCCCCGCCCGATTTCTCTGGTTCAAGGGCATTCTCCAAGAAACCGTATCCGGCCAGCTCCAGGCCGTAGACTCCGACGAGCAGGAGAAAGTCAGACTGGTTGACGGCAGGTTGTTGCAACATGGCTCCTAGGGTTGAACCGCTTGTTGTCGTGCTCGGTTCGGCGTAGGGCTTGAGGTATTTGAACGACCTTGAAAGCCCCTCCAAGTAGCGCCGGCCCCGATCGCTCAGGCGAGGGGCTGTACAACAACTCCACAGAACAGCCAAGCCGCCGATAGCCATCATCAGCAAGAATCCGATCGGCCTGTCGCTAGTCAAACCAACCCATGCTCTCGAGACACCCACCACGGCGATCACAGCCGCGCCCGCGAGAAATGAAATTCGCGCCGAATATACGGCTTCGTCGGAGGTCAGCAATTGTTCGTGCTGAAACTTCTCTTCATAGGAGAGGCAATGGGATAGGACGTTCCCAGGTAGTTCGCTCCGAACTTCTTGCGTCGTGCGGCGCTCTGCGAACCATTCAAAGACGGATAGCTCCAGGCCGGAGAGTTTCTCCACATCTGGGTGGCCGAGCGCCTGCTGGCAGGTTGCCCCAGAGCCAGAAATGAACTCACGATGATCGAGCTGCAGGTAGCCGCGCTGGAGCAGCCCCACGATCACCGCTTTCATTGCTTCCGCCTCACCGCCTCTCAGGTAGGCGATTTCGTACGGATCTAACGGGCTCGGAACGCTTGGCGCGGGCAAGGAAGACGTGGTGTCGCCAAGGCGGGAGAACCACCAGCAGAGCAGCGTCGTCGCTGCGATAAGGATTGCGTAAAACAGCAAGAACTCGACTGCGGCGAGGTCCGTGATTGGGTTCAACATGGCATTCATCTCCTTATGTCGGCCTGCTCCCTAGGAGCGAGCATGGTCAGTCGTGTAGCGCTGCAGAGGGTTCGAACTGCAGCGACAAAGAATCGCGCGAGCCCCGGTCCCGGTAGCCTGGGCTTGCGGATGATCCAGCACCGCTTCGAGTTAACGCGGCGGTAGTGGATGTCTTCACCGAACCGAATGTCGGGTGCGGGCCAGATGTCGGTTGGCGGGTCGTGATCAAAGAAGCGGCGGTAACTCTCCAGCGTCCTGCCGTACCAGTCGTTGAACTTCTCTCTCTCTCTCTCGCCGCCCTTGGTGGGCCCGTGATGCAGGGGTCGTCCGAGCGCCTTCTTACAAAAACTCTCCCAGTAGCTGTGGGTGTACAGCAGGTGAAGATGCCAGGCCTGATCGACCTGGTCCGACGGCGTCACCGGATGCCCGGCAGCAACTGCCAAGAAGGCGAACCGGCGGTACTCATGGATGACTCTGACGGTGAAGCCATAGGACCAATCGTTGTCTCGGGCGAGGCGCGCGGCGAATGGAAATGCTGAGCTTCCCTCGTCGAATCGGAAACCTTTGATTTGTTGCCAGAGCCTTTGGCCTTCATCTGTCATGTCGCCCTCCTACGTACTGGGACGACAAACGCTCTGAGGTGGACCGCGGAAACCCAGCGACAAGGTTTCGAGCCTTTGACCTATGAGGCGTTAGCGGGCCGACGAGCTGAAAAATGGGGTGAACTACCGCAGCGGTAGCCGGACATACCGGCTTCGCTGGCTAGCCCAGCTCGGTAGTACGCGCGCTGCGATGCTTCTCGCTCGAGATTTGTCGCGTCCTTTTCCTATTGCGATAAGCGGTGAAGAGGTATCTCACAGCTACTACTCCGAAAAGTCCTACGACGCACAAGGCCAGGGCGAGCCACAATTCGGTCGGGATTGCCTGGCTGTACCGCCTCTGAACAACCACGATAAACTCAGACTCTTCCACGGGAGCGAAACTGGCGATCCAGCGCCCCCCATAGTTTTTGGCTACCGGATCGTTCAGCAAGCCAACGGGATCATAGTAGTCATCCGAGACACCTCCCTGAATCGTCTCCGCCTGGTCCTCTGGAATCCACACGGGGTCTGTTCCACGCTGGTAGCCCGGGTGCAGCAGAACCAGGAATTCTGAGGCGCCGTGCGGGCGAGCTGATTCTCCATCCGCGAGAAACGGGTCTTTGCGTGCGAGAAGGGCAGTAGTAAATTCGCCGCTCGCGATCTCGGGCAGCCCCATCTGCTGACTGGTGGTGACCGACGCTACGACGGCGCCGACGATCTTTTCGCCGTCCCTTACCGCAGCCGCTATCCCAAATTTGTACAACTCGTCAGAGAAGGCCTTGAACACCCGTGAGGTGTAAACCCCTGTTCCGCGTGCGGCGCCCTTGTAGTAGTCGCGGCCCCTGAGATCTTTACCTTCAGTTTCCGGCGCCAGCGCCGGCCATCGCGCCACGATCTCCCCATCCAGGTCGTCAATGACGAACCAGCTCTCGAACGGCGATCGTCCGTTGAGGTCCACGCGCCGGTTCCCGGTATCCTCGATAAGCGCTTGCAGGCCGGTCAGGTTTCGTTTTGTCAGGAACTCGCTGACTTCTGGGGTCCCCGCGGCTGCGGCGACCGCCTGACTCAGCTGCATCAGTCGGAGGTGGAGAGTCTCCGCTTCCTGCCGGGCAAGGGGGTGGTCTCAAGCGGTCGACGCAACACTTGCGAGAAGCCAGAAGACAAGACGTAACCGGTTGAGATGAAAGAGAAAACAGCGCCAACACCTGACTCCTAGGTGCACGCCATTGAGTTACAAGGAGTTACGCGGTTGCACCCCGGACCCTGAAACCACCTGCCTGCTCTGAGGCTGACGCGTTCTAGCTGAACGGCTTAGTACGGGTGTTGCGTTGACCGGTTGAGCCGGCAGGCCATTTGGGCGCGGGCGGGCTCCCGCAGCCTCTCGGCGATGTCCAGACCCGCCGATGTCAGGAAGGCCACGGCCATGACCGCGAGACCCACCCCAACGGGGTTGCGCCGGCTCCAGAGCCGCGAGCGCCCCACGATCGATGGCGGTCTGGCTTCCGTTGGCCGGTAGGCCAGCCAACGCTCGAGGTCTTTTGCGAGTCCCTCGGCGGACCGGTAGCGCTCTCTGGGTTCATGCCGTAGGCACTTGAGGCAGATTGCTTCCGGCGTTCGGTCGATGTTCGGCTTCTTCTCGCGCGGCGGCTTCGGTTTCTGCTTCCGATCCTTCACCTGTTGCAGGGTTTGTTCCACCGTCTCACCGCGAAACGGAGGCTCAGCCGTCTGTAGCGCATACAAGATCGCTCCAAGCCCGTACACGTCGCTCAAGGTTGTCACGCCTTTCCCGTAATCCTGTTCGGGCGACATGTAGCTGGCCGTGCCGGCGATCGTTCCGTACACCGGGCTCGTTGGATTCAATGTCGCCGCGGTCTCCGCCTGTACTCCGTCCGTGCCAATCGGCTGGGCCAGACCAAAGTCAGTCACATAAGGCCTGTCGTCTTTGTCCAGCAAGATGTTGGCCGGTTTCAAGTCGCGGTGCAGAATGCGGCGTTGGTGCGCGTGATGCACTGCGCGCGCCACGTCCACCATCAACTCGGCGGCGAAGCGCGGGTCAGCGGCAAAGCGATGCAAATGATCGTTCAGACTCCCGCCCTCGACCAACTCCATGCTCAAGAAAGGTCGTCCACCGTGCTCATCAACGTCGAAAACTCGCACGATGTTGGGATGCCGCAGCTGCGCCATGCTTTGGGCTTCAACCCGGAAACGGCTCACTTCCTCAGCCGTGATCAGGTGGCCCGGCAAGTCATCTTTAGGGCTACGGAAATCTTCAACTCTTGATCGAACGCCTTGTAGACGACCCCCATCCCCCCGTGGCCCAGGTACTTGATCTGCGAGTACCTGCCGAAGTCGGGCAGGCGGCAAGGGATGCCCCCGAGATCGGATAAGACTACGCTTTCGTTCTCAAAGTGGCTTATCAGCTGTGGGGCCAAGTCGGGGTGATCGTCGAGGCACTTTTCCTGGAGGGCGCACAATTCGGACGGATCGTCCTTGATGGTCTCGGCCCCCTCCATGTACTCGGCGAGAACTTCGTCCAACCGATCTGGCTCAGTTGCTGAATCGAACTCGTTGTTCATCGGGTCGACTCTCTGGGCCGCTTGAAGGCTGAGGCATCCTTCCGGCCCCGGCCAGGCACAGTATATCGGGGCAACCGACGCTGACGCCAGGAAGGGAGGGCTTCTTCAAGGAAAGACGGCAGCTCGTCGAAGATGGACCGCAGTGACTGAAGACTTCTCGTCCCGGGACTGGACTGGGACGGCCGGGTGCTTTGGGACTGCAAGGCGTTGGGCCTAGGATGTTGATTTCTGCGCATATGCGTCAGGAAGCTGAGCGTGATCGAGAATCGAGAAGTCCGCTGCTTGGACTTAGGAGCCGAAAGCTTCGCTTGCAGCTTTTTGGTTTCCGTTCCGGGTCAGCTGCCGTACTCGCTGACTGTTTGCATTTCCCGCAGTCCGTTTCTGCGCCCTTGTCGTCTTCCTCCATAGAGCAACAAATGTGCTGTCCAAATCGTAAACTGCTCGGAGCAGGAGGGGGGACATGGTGTTAATCGGGATAGGCGCTGGTCTTGCGCTGCTACTGGCTCTCCTTACGTTTCGGGCGAAGGTTCGACACCACAGGGTCGTCCGCCTGATTCATCAAACCCCTGTGACTACCATCGCCGACGTGGTCCAATCCTCCACCGCAGATCAAGCTGCCCCTTTCTGCCCAACCCATGCAGTGCAGGGCCCAACCCATGCAGTGCAGGGCCGCGTCGTGGCAAGGGAGACGACACGTCTGACAGCTCCGATCACGGGTAGCTCCTGCGTCGCTTATAAGGTCCGGGTATATGACCCGGGTGATGGCGAAACCCCCGACGAGAATTACATCGAGGACTCGAAGTGGGTGCCGTGGGCGGTCGATGATGGTACAGGCCTCGCCCTGGCCTCCTTCGATCCGTTCCGACCGCCGAAGGCACTACGCGAATTCTATTGGTTCTATTGGCCAGGAAGGACCACCACAGGAGACAGGTTCGAGGACAACACGCCGGAGGACAACACACCCAGAAGCATACTCACATTCATACTCCTTTCTCCCCAAGATCGCGAATTTCCCCAAGATCCAGAAGAACCTAGAGATCGCGTAGAGCATAGGTCAAAGCCCTTCGATCGTCTAACCTCGCTCTATGGTGAGCGCCTGGCGGCGCTCCTTTGGGCTAGGGGCCCCCTCCTCTGGTGGGAGGAGAGCGTCCTCAAGGAGTTCGGGAACGAGGTATTCGTCTTGGGTCGGTTCACGGTCCGACAAGGCTGCGTTCACTTCCGGGACGACTCGGACTCGCTGTTTTGGTTTGGAAGTAGATCGGACGCCCTTTCCCATTTTCAGCAGCGCGCGCAGAGCAGTTCGCTGTGGGTTTTGATCTGGGGGACCGTATCCGTGATTCTCGCTGTCGTATATCTCCTCTTCGGGTGAGCGCCAAGGATCGCAAGGCTGACCAGGACGGCAAGTAAACCAACCATTGGTCTACGCTTCATTTTTCATTTCTCGCGGTCCGCCATCCGCAGGGTGGCGTCCTAGCCAGTAGGAGACTTCCCCATGAATTGGCTGAATGAACACTGGCTCCAATTACTTTTCATGGTCGGCTACTTGGCCATGTTGGCGCATCATTGCTGGGCGAGCAAGAAGCGCACGCACAGTGTGGCAGACTACCTGATCGCCAGCCGCGGTTTGGGCGGTTGGGTCGTCGGCTTGTCCTTCTACGCAACCTATGTCAGCACCAACAGTTTTGTGGGACATGCCGGCAAGAGCTGGGATGTTGGGCTGATCTGGTACGTCAAGGGCGTGGTGATCATCGCCGCGTGCTACTTCGCCTGGTACGTTGTCGCGCCGCGTTTTTTCACCATGGCCCGGGAGTACGACTCCTTGACGCTGGCCGAGTTTCTGGGGCGGCGGTACGAGTCCCCGGCGCTGCGTCGGATCTCGGCGCTGGTGATCTTCGTAGCGTCTGGGCTTTACTTGGTCGCCGTTTACAAGGCGTCAGCGCTCGCCTTGGAGCAGTTTCTCGGCCTGGAGTACCGCCTGGCAGCAGCTGCGATCTGCGTAGTGGTGACGGCGTATACGCTGGCAGGCGGTTTTCGTTCCGTGGTGCTCACCGATGCCGTGCAAGGATTGCTGATGGCCTTTGGCAGCGTCGCATTGTTCATCGCCGTCGTCGTGGAGGGCGGCGGGCTGACAGCGATCTTGGAAACCGTCCGCCACCAGGACCCCAATCTGGTGTCTTGGCAGGGCAACATGCCCCTAGGCGCCATTCTCGGCCTGTCCATTGCCGGTGCGATGAAGCTACTGGTCGATCCGAAGCAGCTCTCGCGGATCGACGGCCTCAAGGATCAAGGAGCCCTGCGAGTAGCGCGGATCGTGTCGCCACTCCTCATACTGATTACTTATCTATGTTTGTTGCCCCTCGGGACCTTCGCACACGCGCTGATTCCCGCTGGCAATATAGCGGACTCCGATCACGTGATGCCGTACTTGCTGGGCACGGTAGAAGTGCTCGGCCCCGTATTGAGTTCTTTCTTCCTACTGGTCTTGTTGTCGGCCGCGATGTCGTCGCTCGACTCCGTCCTGCTGGTAGCGGCGTCATCGATGAGCCGTGACGTCGTGATTACCGACGACCAAGATCAAGGTGCGATCCGCCGCACGCGGTTGTGGGTAGTTGTGCTGTCGCTGGTGAGCATGCTGGTGGCTCTGAATCCCTTCGCTGACATTGTCCAGATCACCGCGTTTTCCGGGTCCCTGTACGCGGCCTGTTTCCTGCCGACGCTGGTGGTGGGGCTTTATTGGAAGCGCGGCACGCCGACGGGCGCGGTGGCCTGCGTCGTCGCCGGCTCGGTAGTCGTCATCGCCTGGTACCTTGCGCGATACGCCGGCTGGACGAGTTGGCACGAAGTGTACGTGGGCACCTCGGTCGCATTCTTGGTCTACTTTGGGGTGTCACTGCTGACCTCAAAGCGTACTTCTCAAGGAAACGCGCCGCCCCATCGGTTTGTTTCCTAGCGTCCGTCGTGCTAGCTCTTGAGCGCCATCAAGCTTCCGATGGGGCGGCTCGCCTTCTTCATCCGCCAGCCTGATAGCGAGAATGCCCCCCCGAGTTGTCAGTGTACGGGGCGTCTAAGAGCTACAGTGCGGATGAGTCGAGTCAGTACCAAGTCCCTGGTCGGGCGTGAGTATTTCACCCTGACCGATCGACCGCCTGAAACCGCTCGGAGGCCTTTGAATAGGGCCTTGGGACGTTCTACACAAGGGTTTTTGAGACACTAAGACGTTATTGCGGCTGATGGTGGAGCCTATGTGCAAGACGTCGCAATTGTAGCGTCAACCGCTCGCTGAAACGGCTGTCGCTAGCGGCGATGAGTTACTTCCTATATTGGGGGTGGTCTCAAGCGGTCGACGCAACACCCGGCGCGAAGGGAGAGCGTGAAGCGTAAGCCAAAGAAAGCAAAGGCGAAGCGGCGAGGACGCTCCGCTCTCATCTGCATGTCATTGCAGTACAACGAGTTACGCAATTGCGATTAATGGCTTCCGCTTGTAGGCAAGCCCCTTGCCGCTCTCATCGCTAAGACATTTCGGTTGAACGACTTAGGCCTAGTGTTGCGTTGACCGGTTGAGCCGGCACCCAATATAGGAAGTAACCCCAAGAGAGGCAGTGCGGGAACCGGTTCAGAGGAGTCTATTTCCCCCGATCTCGGAATTCTCCGTCCCGGATCCTGTTATCATCGTCGCCACCCGCAAACCTCGGCCTTGGCGAGACGTGGCCGGTTGCCCAATCGATACGACTGAAGGCAAGCGACAGAATCGGCAGGTCGAGATCATGATCCAAGACGATAACTCCGAAGAGCAACGACTTATCGAACTGTGCTGCTTGTACACTGCGATAGTGTTGATCCTGCTATCGTTGCCGGACGCTCACACGAGTCAGCACCAATTCGTTACCGAAGGAACGTCACGGTGAGGGGGTGGCAATATCGAGCGGGGCGGTATCGATCTGGCCGGAGCCGACAAAAGCAGTTGTGAGTTGCAGCGAAGGCCGCGCGTCGCCGGACGGGCATCATGACTAGGCATGCTTACATCCATGAATAACCTCGAATTAGTGCGCCACTACTGGGATCAAGAAGCGAAGAAAGACGTGGATGGAATCCTGGATTGCTACCACGCGGACGCGACCTTCAAGTCGCCGATCTCGGGGGCTCTCCAAGGAGCCGAAGCGCTGAGAGAATTTTACGAGAGACTCCTCAAAGGAGATGCCAAGGCATCAGTGGAGATCGTGCGAAGTACTGACGACGGCGAGCGGATTACGGTGGAATTCACGCTCCACTTCGACATGGGCGACGGGAAATCAGGGAGCCTTCAGGGCTGTAACGTGTTCACAATTCGCGGCGGCAAATTCCAGGACGTTTGTTCCTATTTCGATCCCACCGATTTCGACGCTTGACACCCAGCGCGCTGACATCTGTCGTCTACCGCATCGGCAATACCTGGAGTGGCGGGTCTCGTTGGTCCAAGACAGCCTATTGCGCGTGCTCTGACCTAATGGATAAAGAGACGAGTCATGTCACCTGAGGCCATTGCCGCGCGCATGCCGGCCGGAATCACCAATCTCTACACCATGATCGGAAGCCCGATCACACAGGTTAAGTCGCCGGCTCTCTACAACAGCTACTTTGAGGCGAACGGAATCGATGCGACCATGGTGCCGTTCGATCTACCTGATTCCGGGGTCAACGCCTTCTTCGAAATGATGAGAGTGACACCCAATTTCCAGGGCGGTATCGTAACCGTCCCCCACAAACAGGCCGCTGCTCGATGCATGGACGAGTTAACCACTCGGGCCCAGCAGCTGTCGACGGTCAACGTCGTTCGTAGGGACGATGATCGCTTGATTGGCGATATGGTCGACGGTCTCGGATTTCTGGTGGCGGTTGCGCACCATGACCTGCAGGTGAAGGACACACGTGTCGCCGTGATTGGTGCTGGGGGAGCCGGGGGTGCCATCATCCAGGCGCTGGCGGAAGCCAAAGCCGCAAGAATTGTGGTGCACGAAATCCGACGGGAACGGCATGCCGTCATAGAGCATGTCGCCAAGGAGGTGTACCCGGCGGTCGCGATTGCTTTCGAGCTCAATGACCTCAAAGGATTCGACTTGGTCGTGAACGCGTCGCCGGTCGGAATGAACGGCGATCCGAAGCTGCCTTATCCGACGGAATCGCTAGAACACGATACATTGGTGGCCGACGTGGTCACCGAACCAAGAGAAACGCCATGGCTGGCGGCGGCGTCACGGGCGGGTTGCGATGTTCTGTATGGAGCCGAGATGGTGTTCGGGCAATTTGGACTGATGGCTCGCCACATGGGCCTGGACATTCCCGATCCCGTCGACTCTTCCAGAGTTCCATGAGAGCGTTCCTATGGAAGAGGTTGGAGCAATGAAGATTGGCAAGATCGACACCTTTCACCTGCGGATCCCATACGCAGGAGAAGAAGTTCATGGCGGGTTGAACGACATGGTCCTGGTGCGAGTCGAAACCGACAGCGGCCTGCTCGGGTGGGGGCAAGCCTGGAGCCTGTGCCTCGCGGATGCAACGCGGGACGCGCTCGTGAATTCGGTCGCTCCCGTGTGCCTTGGTCAGGATGCAACCTCTATCTCCGATCTCATGCTCAAGGTCAAGAAGACCATGGGAAACACGAGGAATGGACCGTTGACTTATGCGGTCTCGGCCATGGACATCGCCCTATGGGACATTTTGGGCAAGGACGCGGGAATGCCGGTTCATCGCATGATCGGAGGAACGACACGAACGAGCCTGCCGGTCTATGCGAGCCTCCCCCAGTTCGGTGATCCGGAAGTGACGGCTCACAAGTCCACAGAGGCTGTGGAGCTGGGTTATCGGCATCTCAAGTTGCACGAACGCGAGGTCGCACCGGTAAGATCGGTCCGCGACGCGGTCGGTCAGGAGATCAGCATTCGCCTGGATCCGGCCTGGGCTTGGTCGACGCACGAGGCCCTGGCGATGGCTCGCCAGCTGGAGCCATATGACCTCGTCTGGCTCGAAGAACCTATATGGCCACCCGAGGATTACCGGGGCCTAGCGCAAATCGCGGCCGAGACGACTATACCGATTGCGGCGGGGGAGAACTGTATCAGCGCCATGGACTTTCGCCACCTCTGGGAATCAGGTGCGGCCAGCTATCTCCAGCCGAGCGTCATCAAGATCGGTGGAATCACCGAAACCCTGAAAGTGATGGCCCTCGCCGATCTGGCAAACACTCCCTATGTTCCGCATTGCTTTTATCATGGGCCCGGCTTTCTGGCCTCGCTGCATCTTGCCGCCGCTTGGCAAGGTAGCTGCGCGGTCGAGTTTCCCTACTTCAAACTCGAAGGTCTGCCGTACGGTGAGAATGCGCTGGTGGCCGACGGCGCGGTTGCCCTGCCGACGGGGCCAGGCCTGGGATTTGATCCTGACTCCAACTTTGTGAAGACATACACGGTTTAGCCCTCCTGCCATCGCGCAGCGAAAGGGTCGCAGGCCGGTGCTTTGAGTTACTTCCTATATTGGGGGTGGTCTCAAGCGGTCGACGCAACACCCGTCGCGAACGGAGAACGTGACGCGTAAGCGGAAGAAAGTAAAGGGGAAGAGACGAGGGCGCCTCGCTCTCGTATGCATGTCATTGCAGTGCAACGAGTTACGCAATTGCGATTAGTGGCTTCCGCTGGTCGGCAAGCCCCTTGCCGCTCTCATCGCTAAGACATTTCTGTTGAACGACTTAGGCCTAGTGTTGCGTTGACCGCTTGAGCCGGCAGGACTTCGCGGAACCAACCCGATCTGGGGGTCTCCAGACGGCCAGAAGGCAGCTTCTGTTCGCAGTTGGCATAGCTGGGGACAGCGTAGCAGCCGGCAGCGTTTCAGCGTCGATGGCGCACGAGGGGTTGCGGCGAGCGGCAGCGTTTCCTCTGCTTCTTCTTCTTCTGCTGAAGCGGAATTCGAGGAAGTGACTCGAGCTAGGGGCCTCTCGCGGCCAAGGGGACGGTTCTCAGAGGGTTGCTGACTACAACCGGAATGTCGAACGCAACGATGCTTTCGGGGATCGGTTTCTGGTAAGACACCGTTCAGCGTGCGGCCCATTACATTCCCGCCCATCGGGCCGCTGGCGTCGAGCCGATGACCTCCCTCCGGCAAGAGTGAGACGGTATTCCTGGCCGAATAGAGTCTAGCCCGGGCTGTAGACGCACGATTTCGCTAACCCTCCAGAGCACGGATGCCTTACTATCATGCCGTCGGGCCCCCCCAATATACCTTCGGAACTGGAGGCTCGGCAGCTTTGGAGATCCATCGAACGGTCATCAATTAGTAACCCCAATTCAAACAAGGAGGCCTCTTTCCCATGACTCGCAAAGAATTCCTCGCCGCACCCATGTTCGCTGCGGCAGCTGCGGCAACCGCAAGCGCGGCACCCGGCGGGAACGCGAACTACAAACCTAAACGGCTCAACAAAGCTATCGAGCTTCTGGCCGACGATCAGCCGGTCTTTTATGCCAGCGGCAGGGGTGGGTACGACGAGGGCAAGGCTCTCTCCCAAACTACTGGCGACTACATCAACTACGACATGGAGCATTCGCCGCCGGACTTCACGCTGCTCCGCGGCTTCATGCAGGGCCTAGTCGACGGCGGCCCAACCAAGAGTGGTCACCGCATCCCTCCCGTCATTGCCACATTGCCAATTATCGGCGTCTCCGCCGCGCATATGGAAGCGAACTTCTGGGTCGCCCAGCAAGCGATGGCTTGTGGCATCCATGGCATCTTGCTCTGCCATGCGCGTGATCCCGAGGCCGTGCAGTGGTTGGTCCGAGCGTTGCGCTATCCGCGTGCCCAACCTGTATCTCCCGCCATCGGCGAAGGCCTGCTGGGTAATGGCAGCCAAGGTTTCGCATCCCGGATTTGGGGTGTTTCAGCTGCGGAGTACATGGCGAAGGCCGATCCCTGGCCTCTTAACCCGAACGGCGAGTTCATGCTGGGACTCAAGGTCGAAGACCGTCACGCGTTGCTCAGAGCCGACGAGGTGACCGCCGTTCCCGGCATCGCGTTCGCCGAGTGGGGCCCTGGAGACATGGGCATCTCGCTTGCCCTGCCCGACGGACACACTGCCGTCGATCAATTGCATCCGATGATGCGCGATGCGCGAGCGAAAGTCTTCAGCGCATGCAAGAAGAACGGTCTCGCGTTCCTTAGCGGTATGCGCGAGAACGACGTCGAACAGTTGATCGACCGAGGCGTCAGAATCAGCGGGGTTGGGCAAACCCCGGCCGTAGCCGATAAGGGTCGTCGCTACAAGAACCGCCAGATGCCCTGGTAGTTGCCCATTTTTTGGTGTGAATCAGAATGCTAGCGCCATCCAAAGCTTGGTTCGTTCCGTTGTCGTAGACGACGCCGTCGCCAGCGGCCTGATTCCAGAGCCTGATGCGGAAGGTGTCGTCGGCGGTGCCGGCCGCAGTGAGGCACAGGTGCCGTAGCGCGTGCCCGAAAGGGCCTCCAGGCCGTCTTTTGAGTAACTTCCTATATTGGGTGCGCGGAAACAACCCAATTTGAGGGTCTTCAGAGCGTCAAAACGGCCTGTTCAAGGGGTTGGTTCCTCGATGCAGGACTTGTAGGAAGTTACTCGGCTGGTCAGCATGCTCAGGGCCTTCAGGCAGTCCTCAGCGACGTGATAGGAGGCACACACGCAGGAAAGTCTGGCATCGTGCAGGACATGAACACCAGCCAGGGCGGCAACGCGACGATCACGGTCGTCCACGGCGGCGAGCGCTTCAAGACCCTCGCGAAGAACGTTGCCTGTCGAACCAAAGGGTGCGCTACATCAACTGGAGCCGACGGCGCAAGCTGGTAGATACTGAGATCGCGCGGCGGTACAGTTGCGGCGTAAGGCCTCTCCTTTTCGCGCGAGCATCTATGACTATTGAGAAGTATCGTCGTCCAGTTCTTTTTTACGGATTGTCAACCGCAATCCCGTGGGCCTTTTGGTTTGCGGCAGCGTACCTGAGCCACATTACACCGACGAACCAGTATCTCGCCGCAGCGGTCGGGGTTCTGGGCGTTGTCGGGCTGTTGGCTCCGACGTTGGTTGCATTCCAAATGATCTGGCCACACGCTGACCTGCGGGCCGATCTCAAACGGCGAATGATCGGCATCAAGGGCGTCAGGCCACTCTATCTCTTTCTTGCCTGTTTTCTCATGCTTGCCAGCATCCTTCTGGCGCAGGTGATCTCCCTGCTTTTCGGATATAGCGCTGATCAGTTCAGTCTTTCGGGTGGGTCGTCGTTCTCGGCCGGAATCTTCCCGGGGTGGTTCTTGCTCTTTTTGGCTCCCATGGTAGAGGAACTGGCGTGGCACTCCTATGGCACCGACTGTCTGCGGCGGCGTATGAGCCTGCTCAGTGCATCACTGGTGTTCGGCGTGTTCTGGGTGCTCTGGCACCTGCCACTGTCCTTCATCAAGGACTACTACCACAGTAACGTGGCGGAGACCGGACTGCTGTACAGCCTCAATTTCGCGGTAAGCCTTTTTCCCTATGTGATCCTGATGAACTGGCTGTACTACAAGACGCACCGCAGCATACTTGTCGCTATTGTGTTTCACATCACCGCAGGGTGCTTCAATGAAGTATTCGCGACGCATCCGGACAGCAAGGTCATCCAGACGGGACTCTTGACACTTCTGGCAATCGTGGTGATCGTCAAGGACAGTGATTTCTTTTTGCGCCGAGACTACCGTGAGGACCACATGTCTTGACGGGCCTGCGTGGTCCGGCGCCACAAACCCCGTCGGCCCGGCGATCGAATCGTCCGTTGCAAGTAGCGAGGCCCAACTCTACGCTCCAGGGGCCGTCTGTCGGCAAGCCGAACGCGCGACGCCGTAGTGGCGACCGATGGTGCGCCTTGGCCGCTGAAGCCCGGTGTCTGGCCCTGGGCCCGACCGCATTCCTCACCACGTCGCGACTTCTCAGTACGGAAACCGGCTTCGAGTTACTTCCTGTATTGGGGGTGGTCTCAAGCGGTCGACGCAACACCCGTCGCGAACGGAGCCCCTTGCCGATCGCTACGTGACGCGTAAGCGGAAGAAAGTAAACCCGGCGGGGAAGAGACGAGGGCGCCTCGCTCTCGTATGCATGTCATTGCAGTGCAACGAGTTACGCAATTGCGATTAGTGGCTTCCGCTGGTCGGCAAGCTCCTTGCCGATCTCATCGCTAAGACATTTCTGTTGAACGACTTAGCCCTAGTGTTGCGTTGACCGGTTGAGCCGGCAGGACTTGTAGGAAATGACACGTTTTGGGCCTGATTCGAGGTAGCCGTAGTGCTTCGAAGCCGCACCTGTCGATCGTTGGTGCTTATGTGCTTTTCCACCTTCCGCTCAGGGGGTCGCCACTCGGAAAAAACACACTTAAACTCTGTAGATTCAACGCTTTACACCTGATTTCGCAGTGGCTACTGGCAACCCTTTTAAGGGCTGTGTGTGCAGGCCGAAAAGGAGGTTTTGGAGCTTCGGTGGCTTGCTCCGCCGGCATTTGTGCGCTTTTGGTGCTTAATGAACATGGGTTGCCATAAGGAAAACTGCACCTAAGTCCTGAGTTTTCAATGCTTTGCCGCCGATGCGCTTTGTTTAATGGAAACCCATTTTAAACGGTGTGCGCACGCTCCAAAGCAGGCTTTGAGGCCATTTCCTGTGCGTTTGGCAACCCATTTCGAAGTGCTGTCACTAGAAAAGTGGCGCGATGACGCCACCCGCGCGGGATGGATCGCTCAGAAGGACCCGCGACCTTAGGATTCGCCTGAGTACTGCCTGATTCGGTGTCGCTCGTCCAGCGTTTAGGTCAGAGCTTCAGCACGGCAGTTCTCCAGCCGCTCGCAGGGCAGCCTCGACGACAGCGATGCCTTGGCCTTTGTACCTATGGTCGAGATGCACGACCCGGTAGGCGCCGTAACCGAGAAGAGCCAATGCTCGCCGCAGCTCGGTGGTGTCAGATGCCTCCTGAACCACGATCGTCCGCAAACGGTGCGGCAGAATCCGTGCGCCAGCCCGGCTCAGCAGGTCCACGGCGGCACGGCCATGCATTCGGTCCACGCTCTGCCTTGAAGTTCCGGGTTCTTGCCCGACCGCTATCTTGGCAGATTCCTCAGAAACCGAGCCTACAAAACCTACAGAACCCGGTTTTGATGGTTTTGTAGGTTCCAATCTTGGGGGATCCGTCGAGATACGCCCCTTGGGTTCCCAGCTCATCCAGCGGGTGCTCATGCTGACACCACCTTGGGATTCACTTCGTACCGGGCAGTCGGACGACCCCCAGATGGACTCGATTCTGTGAACAGGCGCCGGACCCATCCGGCATCTTCCAGGACTTCGAGCGCCTGCTTCACGCCATCGGGCGAGTCCAGACCACTCCATCCCTTGAGGTACACGTCCCTACAGGAAAACGCGCCATCGACTCCAACCTGTTGCCGCTTGAGCTTGTGCGCCAGATCTCGCGCGGTCCGCAGTTGCGGATTCACAACACAGGAGTAGATCCGCCGGGCGTGAGACTCCAGGTAGTCACACCAAGCCGCCGCCTGCTGAGCGTGCCGAAGGGAGACGGTGTCGGTATCACGGTTGTCTCCTACCGAGTCCGCCAGCTCAAACAAAACCGCCAGAGAAGGCATGAGACTGCGGTACTTGCTGAGGTGGCAAGTCAGGGCCGGGTGGAGGTCTTCTCGGCGCACCTTTGACTCCAACTCCGCGAGCCATTCGATGAAGAGTTCCTGGGCCTCGGGTGCAAAGCGGAATGCTAAAGGAGCTTCCGCATCGACCGATGCCAGTTGACCGAGCACGCGCATCGCCTGTTGCTCTGCCTGCTGGTTGGGTACGCGGTCAACGTAACTCCAAGCTGGCGCTGTGTCGGGCCACACCAGTAGCTGGAACCGCTGGATCAGTCCGTCATTGCCCGGACCATCTTTGACGGCTTCGGGTAGGTAGGAGCGGAGCCGCCCTGGTTGGATTCCCCCGAGCATGGACATACAGCACGCCTCGACATGGATCGTGCCGCGCCCAATCCGGTCTATGGTGTGCCCGGTGTCCCCATTCCAAGCTTGCAGACAAAAGGCTCGTTCCCCTTCACGGCCGGAACGATCCAGTTGGCTCCACCAGCCAGGGAGTTCGTCCCGCACGACCAGGACGCCCGCTGGGTTGTCGCTCATCGTCTGGTGAAGAGCCTCGAACGTTGCATCGTTCATGATGAGACGCCGCAGCTTCGGTGGTTCGGGTTCACCTTGCGGCCTGTCCGGTGCCACCTTGCCGGTTGTGCTGCCGGCTCAACCGGTCAACGCAACACTAGGGCTAAGTCGTTCAACAGAAATGTCTTAGCGATGAGAGCGGCAAGGGGCTTGCCGACCAGCGGAAGCCACTAATCGCAATTGCGTAACTCGTTGCACTGCTATGACTTGCATACGAGAGCGAGGCGCCCTCGTCTCTTCCCCTTTACTTTCTTCGGCTTACGCGTCACGTTCTCCCTTCGCGACGGGTGTTGCGTCGACCGCTTGAGACCACCGCCCTTCTTGGCAGCGGACTTGTACTGCTCCCTCCAGGCTGCGTGACGAAGGTCGTATTCCTCTTTCTCGTAGGCGTAGTTCTTCAGTCCCTCTTCGTGCTGCAATCGCCACTCTGTCTGAATCTGGTTCAGCGGCCGAGTCATCGCCTGGATAACGGGCGACTTGAGATATCCAGGAGGGGCCACGATGCCACCCCACAGGTTCGGGACGACGACCCAGCTCGTGTCGCTGGCCTTGGGCTGCATGGTGACTCGGCGGTTCACCGCGCCGGCAATGCACAGCACCTGCACTACCGCCGGGTAGTCGATCGGTACCTGCATGCGCTCGGCTACGTCCTCTACCAGCGGCAAGAGCGACTCTGGCAATAGGTCTTTCGAGAACCCCTGCACCGGAGGCAGACTATCGGGCAGGGGTTCGGGCTCGGGCCAAGGTTGTGTGTCAAAGCCGGATCGGGCCTCGCTTGGCATCGAGACGACATTCTTCACAATGGCGGCGGCTTCTGTGGCATTCATCGAGAAACCCCCAAACGGTAGGCTTCAATTTCGTTGGCAGTAGCCTGGGTCTGCACCCAATCCGCAACGGCCAACAACTTGTCGGCCTCCTTGTCCGCCATGCAGAAGTGGTCGATGACCTGCCAATCGGGACAGATGAAGTCGAACACCCCGACAAGTTCCAAAGCTCGCCGGCGGACGATTCGCTCCAGATGCGCCTTGTCCCGAGCTGCCGCCATGAGTCGCTGGAACTCCTCGTGGCGGAATCGTGCGATTGATTGCGCTCGGACCAGTTGTGGACGTAGCGATCTGAATGAACTTCGTGTTCCCGACCACGCTTCTCGTGGTGGTCGCCGATAAGCCGATCGCACGGTGCTGATAGCTTCACGTGGCGTGTAAGTTCGGTCGCCTACGCTACTGGCGTAGATTTCTGCTGCGTTCTCCGCCTCGGCTTGTGTGAAGCCGTTGTCGCGGAGTTGGCAGGCCATGCCGAAACAGGCATTACTTCGGCCTTCGCTGGATGACCGCGTGATTGCTCGGTCTAGGATTTGGTTGAATTGGGATTCGGCGTTTGCAGTCGAATGTGATAGGGTAGCCATGTAGCGATTTCCTCTCTATGCTCTTGATCGGGTGTTGAGTGGTTGCTAGAAAACGAAAGCCGGACCTGTGATGGGGTCCGGCTTTCTTGCGTTTGGGAGACGGTGCCCCCGTTGAGTTGTGAGAGAAGGCGCACGGGTGCGCCGCGATAGACGACTCGCGTGCCGCTGGTTGTTTTCTGGTTGTTTGCCGTTGGATCAAGGGCAGGCGTGCGCTCTATTGCGACATGCCGCCTAGTTGTGGAGAAGGGAAGGGCTAGGCCCCCGATGGAGCCTAACCCGTTGTATTTCAGGTGTATGAGTAGGAGCGTCCTACTCGGGGAAGTGGCGGACCCGGCGCGATTCGAACGCGCGACCTGCCGCTTAGGAGGCGGCTGCTCTATCCAGCTGAGCTACGGGTCCGTGCCTCGGGATCAACCCGCCAGGCCTGGGGCCGGGACACATTCCATGATACTCGACCGCCCGGGCCCTTCCTATGCTTGGTACATCGGGAACCCCGGAGCGTCGCAGACCCTTCTAGCCTGCTCCAGGTGGCGTAGCCCATGTGTCGCCAACAGCCGCCAACCGTCCATCAGACTGTAGACGATCATCGACGTCGCGGGAGAGGCAATGAACGTCTCCTCCAGGTCGAGCGGTTCACTCTTTCGAATCAAATTCATCAAGCGTCGTTGGCTCTCCTCAAAGCGATCAATCTCGTCAGCATCCCCCGCTGACCGACCGGGAAAGAAGACCGAGAGCGTCTTAACCTTGCGCGCGTTTGGGCTGACCGCCCGAATGAGCATTCGGCCGCAGATACCCGCATAGCCCGGAATCCGACTCAGAAAAGGCCTTCGATGCTGCGTCGCTAGGACCGACTCCGCAATCGCCGAGTACAGGTCATTCGTCGTAATCAGGTGCTCCAAGCACTCGCCGACACTCCACTGCTTCGGTTCGGGCTTCCAATTCAGTTGGTCTGTCGACAGAGAATCGAAGTCGCTCCGCACCTCGGCGGAGACACGCTCCATCAAAGCGATCGACTCGCCGAACGTGAGCTTGGTGTAGTCTCTCTCTACCGCGTCCGCAGCCATCGTGGCGTCCCCTAAGACAATGCTTCGTGAATCACCTGGCCGTGGACGTCAGTTAGCCGCATATTCCGACCGTTGTGGGCGTAAGTCAATCGTTCGTGATCGATACCCATCAAGTGAAGAATCGTCGCGTGCAGGTCGTACACCGATTTTCGGTTCTCGACGGCCTTGAACCCAAAGTGATCGGTGGCCCCAATTACCGTGCCGCCTTTGACGCCCGCTCCCGCCAACCAAACCGTAAAGCCGTCCGGATTGTGGTCGCGCCCATCCAGGCGCTGCGAGATTGGCATGCGACCAAACTCGCCATGCCAAATAATTAGCGTCTCATCGAAGAGGCCCCGCGACTTCAGGTCTTTGATGAGCCCTGCAATCGGTAGGTCCGTTTCCGACGCGTGCTGCGAGTGGAATTTGCGGAGCGACCAGTGTTGATCCCACGTCGGCTCGTGATTGCCACCACCCGAATAGATCTGCACCATGCGGACACCACGCTCGATCAATCGGCGTGCCATCAGTGCCTGACGACCAAAGTTCTGCGTCGGTTCTTGGTCGAGCCCGTAGAGTCGCCGGACCGCTTCCGACTCCTTGCGAATGTCGATTGCGTCCGTGGCGTGGGTCTGCATCCGATACGCCAACTCGTAACTCTGAATCCGCGCCGACAGTTCGGTGTCGTTCGGATTCTGCTCGAGGTGTTCGCGATTGAAACTCTGCAATAAATCCAGCCAGCGCCGCTGCCGCGCGGGAGTCATCTCTTTCGGGGGCTTCAGGTCCACAATCGGATCGCCGGTTGCGCGGAACTGCGTTCCCTGGTGTGCCGCTGGCATGAAACCATTGCCCCAGTTGGGCGCTCCGTTGATCGGACCGCCTCGGTGATCGGTAAATATCACGTAGCCCGGCAGGTTCTCGTTCTCGGTGCCTAGGCCGTACGTCAACCAGCTGCCCACACTAGGGTGGCCAGCGAGCAACGTGCCGGTGTTCATCTGGTAGAGTGCGGGACCGTGATCGTTCGAGATCGCGTACATCGACCGAATCACCGCGAGGTCATCGACCTGTTGCGCCAGATGCGGAAACAACTCAGACACTTCCGTACCACTCTGGCCGTACTTCTTGAACTTCCACGGAGACGGCATCAAGCCCCCCGGGTTGCCTTGTGAAACCGTGAAGTCACCCACACCGCTCATCGCCTGGCCCGCATATTTTTCGAGATCGGGCTTGGGATCGAACGTATCAATCTGACTCGGCCCGCCGTAGCAGAAGATCGAGATCACTCGTTTAGCCTTCGGTGCGAAGTGCGGCACGCCATCGGCTCCCAGCAGCCGGTCCTGGCTCAGTAGCGATGCGAGCCCAATGCTGCCAAGCCCGCCGCCGAGCTGCTGCAAGAGATCACGTCGTGTGTAGGCTAAGACTGGTTTCATGGCGCGGCTACGGTCACATCGTACCTCAACTGCGTCGTAAGATCGGTAGAGAGCCATCCGGCTCTGAGTTCCCGTGCGCGAAGTATTTCTCATCAACGTGACCGGCCAAGACCGGCCCGGCCTGACTGCCCAATTGACCGGTGTACTGTCGGGCTTCGGTGCCGAGATCCTCGACATCGGCCAGGCCGTCATCCATGACCACCTATCTCTCGGGCTAGTCGTCGCAATTCCTGGAGAAAGCAAGTCCTCGCCAATCCTCAAAGAAGTGCTCTACGCGGCGCACGGCCTCAACGTCGCCGTGACGTTCACTCCGATCGAGCCGGAACGCTATGAATCCTGGGTTGCTGAGCAAGGCAAAGACCGTCACATCATCACTTTGCTCGGACGCAAGCTCACCGCTGACCATGTCTCAAAAGTCGCCCAGGCCATGTCCGACGCCAGTCTCAATATCGACCAGATCGTGCGTCTCTACGGACGCTCCAGCTTAGACACTCATCACGGCACGTCCCGCGCCTGCGTCGAATTCGCCGTCTCGGGTCCGGTAACCGACGAGACGGCTCTGAGAACGACCCTTCTAGACATCGCCGACGAGACGGGTGTCGACGTGTCCTTTCAGGTGGACGATCTCTATAGGCGCAGTCGTCGACTCGTCGTCTTCGACATGGATTCAACCTTGATTCAGGCCGAGGTCATTGACGAACTGGCCAAAGAAGCAGGTGCCGGTGAAGAAGTTGCCGCCATCACCGCTGCCGCTGTGCGTGGCGAACTCGATTTTTCCGACAGCCTCCGCCGTCGGGTAGCGACACTCGAAGGTTTGCCCGAGTCCGTCCTCGCTAGTGTCGCTGAGCGATTGCCACTCACCGAGGGTGCCGAACGCCTTGCCGCTACTCTCAAACGTCTGGGCTACAAGCTAGGGATCGTCTCCGGCGGGTTTGACTACTTTGCCTCGGCACTCCAGCAGAAGCTCGGCTTCGACTATGTCTACGCCAACAAACTCGAAATCCGCGATGGCAAGCTGACCGGCAAGGTGATCGGACCGATCGTCGACGGCGAGAGAAAGGCCGAGATTATCAAAGAGATTGCAATAGCCGAAAACTTGTCCCTGCATCAGACCATCGCGGTGGGCGACGGGGCCAACGATCTGCCGATGCTAGCTGTGGCTGGGTTGGGCGTCGCCTTCCATCCCAAACCAATCGTCGCGGAGAAAGCGGCGCGCGCCATATCGACCGTCGGCCTCGATGGACTGCTCTATCTGATCGGCGTTCGCGACCGGGACCTGCTCGACGCCTGAAGGTCGTGCAGCTACTGCGCGTAAACAAACTCGTTCAGGTTAAACAGCGTCTGGCAGAGGTCGACCAACCCTGTTGGCGACTCTCGTACAAAGGCCGCTGAGCGGCTTCGCTCGTCGGCACGCGGTAATCGTGCAAGCGCCAATTCAAATGCCCGGTCGACTTGCGCCTCAGGGCTCTCACCGACCTCGTCGAGCAGCCTTTGAGCGAAAATCTTCGCCTGAGCAAACAACTCCGCGTTGTTCATCATCAACAGTGCCTGGGGGGCCACCGTCGACGTGTTGCGGCGTGCGCAAGAACTGGCCATGTCTGGCTGATCAAAGGCTTCGAACATTGGATAGCGGATCGACCGTTTAGAGAAAACGTAGATGCTACGCCGCATCGTTTCCGGGTCGCCGATCTCCTTGCCGTCCCACACGCGGCTCGTGGATGATTGCCACAGGCTGGGGTCGATAAACGGTCGCACCGCTGGACCGCGCATTTTCTTATCCAATGTTCCGGCAACGGCAAGAATCTGATCGCGGATAATCTCTGCTTCGAGGCGCTGTCGCGGCATCCGCCAAAACTGTCGGTTGTCGGGGTCGATAGCAGTATTCGCCGCCATGTCATCGCTGGAGCGCTGATACGCCTTCGAGTTCAGGAGCAAGCGATGGACATGCTTGATGCTCCAGCCTCGATCCATGAAGTCAACTGCTAGCCAGTCGAGCAACTCGGGATGGCTGGCAGGCTCGCCCGTGATCCCAAAATTCGACGCCGACCGGACGATTCCCTCTCCAAAATGATGTTGCCAAATGCGGTTCACCATCACGCGAGCCGTCAGCGGATTCTCTCGCGAGGCTATCCACTCAGCGAACTGTCGTCGGCGGTGACTGCTTGTCGCCTCCGCAGGTGGCGGAGCGAACTCCACCGGCCCTCTGGCCGCCACCGTCAGTACTCCCGGTTCCATCTGAGATCCCTTGGACCCCGGACTGCCACGGTGTAAGAAGTAAGACGGCGGTGCCTCCGTACCTTCCTCGGCAACGGTGCGAGCGCTAGGGAAAGGCTCTGGGTTTTGCTGATCGAGTTCTTCGATTCTTGATACCAATTCGCCGTGGCGTGCCGATTCGGCATCGGTCAGACGCGCGATGACTACTGGCTTCTTGATCTGTTTTATCAGCACCGCCACCTGCGTCGCGTTGAGCTTCTGTCCGTCGGTTCTTTCTTCCGCCGGAGTTTCCCAGGCTTGCCGGTAGTAGCTGGGTAACTCGTCTAGGCGCTCCTCAAATATCTGGGCGCGATACGGGGCTTCAATGTCGCCCACTTCGTCCTTGAGCGGCTGTTGCTGGTCGTCAATCGCTTGCAGCGCAGCCTCATGAGCGGCGACTTCCTCGGCCGAGACGAGCGGGTAGTCCTTTTCCTTCGATGGAAAGAACACAGCCTGCATCTGGTAATAGTCTTTCTGTGGAATCGGATCGAACTTGTGGTCATGACAACGCGCGCACGCAACCGTCATGCCCAGAAACGTCAAAGACGTCGTTGCCACGTTATCGTCCAACTCATCCATCCGCGTACGCTCGTCCTTGACGTTGTTGTCCAGGACCATTCGCAGGAACCCCGTCGCAATCTGAGCTTCCGCGTTATCGGGATCTAACTCATCCCCAGCGAGTTGTTCGCGAATGAAGAGGTCGTAGGGCTTATCCGTGTTGAACGCGTTAACGACGTAGTCGCGATAGCGCCACATCGTTGGCCAGTCGAAGTCGCGCTCGTATCCACCGGAGTCGGCGTAGTGCGCGAGGTCGAGCCAATGTCGCCCCCACCTCTCGCCATAATGCGGCGAGGCAAGTAGTCGGTCCACCAGTGCTTCCCACGCCCCCGGGTCGTCATTTTCGACGAACGTACGAACTTCCTCCGGTGTGGGCGGTAACCCGATGAGGTCCAGATAGACGCGCCGGATCAGCGTACGACGCCCTGCCTGTGGCCCTGCGACAAGTCCCTGTTCTACTAGCGCCGCGTCGAGGAATGCATCAGCCGGGTTCGCCGAGTCCGACGGCAACTCGACCTTCCGCGGCTGCTGGAATGCCCACCGAGAACGCTCTTCCTCGGTGATTGGCCGTTCTTCAAGTGCGGCCAAGGCGTTCGAAGGAGCTTCGGCGGCATTGGCCCCGGACTCTGGCAGCGATGCACCCTCTTCAATCCAGCTACGCACTGTCTCAAGATCCGCTTCCGAAAGCTGGCCCCCAGGAGGCATCATCGGAGAATTCCCACTGACCATCTGCCACAGCAGACTAGCCTCCACATCTCCTGGGCTAACCGCTGGGCCGCGCGTTCCTCCCGCGAGAAGTGTCTCCCGAGAACTCAAGTCAAGTTCCGACTGCTGCAGTGTTGCTCCATGACAGACCGTGCAGTTCGCGGTCAGAACGGTCTGAGCATCGTCACCAATATCGGCGTAAAGGCCAACCGCGGACACGACCACGAGCAGGGTGAGGGTGAGCTGTCGGGGAAGGGAGATCATGGGCATCAAACCATGACAATTCTAGCAGTGGTGCGTCTAGGTGTTTTAGCCTTCCCTCAGGAGTTTTCCCGAGAGACTTTTCTAGACTACTGGCTTAGTATGAGCAAGAATGCCCAGCCATCGTCTTCTCAGGGTCCTCCTAGTCGGAGTCTTTACTCACTTTCCGGCCGTTGCGGCAGACCTCGGCGTCACCGAAGACGGCGCATCTCTGTTAGCGACTTGCGGTGATGACTCCTCGGCAATCCAGGAGTTGGAGCCAGGGACAACCGTCTCATTGCGTTTCTCGATCGCCGGAACCTCTACGACGTGTCATTCAGTGACCGTTGATGTCGATGGACGCAAGCTTTCGGGCTACGTTAACAAGGAGTCTCTTGCCGGTCTCGATGAGATCGAACAGCTGCGCCGCTCCTCCTCCGTGGTTGCGTCGAGTCGAGGGCCAACTTCGTCTACTTTGCCCGTCGCACCGGCCCAGGTCGAACTACCCGTCACTGACGTCGCAGCCTATAGCGCTGCGCTCCAGGCAGCTGCTGAAGCCTTGCGAGATGACGACCCGAACCGCGCCCTTATACTCATTCGCGACTCAGGCGTTCCAGCCACGGATCGCAATGCCGCCGTGTTGTCGGCCCAGGCGTCGCTCAAGTTGACACGTCCGCAAGACGCCCTCACCGCGCTTGAGCACGCGCTGGTCGAGAACCCTGATGACGCCGTCCTTCTCGGGCTAGCGGGCATGGCATCGTTCCAGCGAGATCGTCGTCCGGAAGCCCTTCGCTATCTCAAACGATCCCTGGCTCTTCAGCCCAATCCATCTTTCGACGCTGTGCGCCGCCGCATCGAGCGCGAGCTACAGACCGATCAAGCCAGCGAAACGACCTATGGAATGAGGCTCGCCTTGCGATACGAGGGAGCGGCGATCCCCGATGCAGCGGCCCGCGAATTGGCACAAGAGTTCGAGGCGCAGATCAACAAGGTCATCTTCCAACTGGGCTGCAAGTTCAACGACCGCATTAGCGTCATCGTGCGGACGCAGGAGAACTACCAACAAGCGACCGGTGCTGCCGAATGGAGCGGCGGTCGCTACGACGGTCGCATCCACATCGCCGTACCGCCGTCAGGCGAAGTCGATCAATACGTCCGACAGACCTTCGCCCACGAGTTTGTCCACGCCTGCCTCGCTCGTCGGGGACCGTGGCCGTCCTGGTTTCACGAGGGCATGGCTCAGAAGATCTCGGGCCGAACGCTTACGCCCCAGGCCCGCGACATCCTCACCCAACTCAACCAAGCAGATCAGTTGCCGACACTAGCCCAACTCGATGGAGGCTGGGCGCGACTGGGTACAAGACAAGCGTCCATCGCTTACTCCTTGGCGCTAGCCGCGGCCCAGGTGCTCTACCAAGAACTGCAGGACTATGGCGTCCGCAACCTCTTGAACAACCCCGACCGATTGGTCGCAGCTGCAGAGCGCGTGGACGCTCGACTACGCGAGAGCCTTCGCTAACGGTTCACACTGCCGTCTAAATGCACGTCCATCTGCGGGAAGGGAATACCGATCCCTGCTTTGTCGAGTTCAACCTTGACCGCCCGCGTCAGCTCTTGCTTCGCGGCCCCGTAGTTCGCCGCGTCGACCCATACGCGAACTTGCCAGGCAATCGCCGAGTCTCCCAACTCAACTAAGACAACCTGCGAGTCCTCGCCCGGCAGCTTGGTCGACACCTCATTGGCGACCCGTTCCAGTACAGCGCGGGTCTCGTCGAGATCCGACCCGTAATCGGTACCGACACCCACGCCGACCCTCCGAGTTTTGTGGAAAGAAAGGTTCTCGATCGTTGATGAGAAGACGACCGAATTTGGGACGATGATCCGCCGGTTATCCCCGGTATCCATCATCGTCTTGAACAGCTCAATCTCAGCGATCGTGCCCGTATAGCCAGCCACATTGACTACATCGCTCACCTTAAAGGGACGGAATGCCAGCAACATGATTCCCGCCGAAAAGTTCGAGAGTGAGTTCTGGAATGCCATGCCGATGGCGAACCCAGTCGCGGCAATCACCGCTGCAAAACTTGTGACGTTGATGCCAAATAACTGTAGACAGGACAGTCCAGCTAGGATGAGCAGTACATAGCGAACTGAGTTGGAGAAGAATTGTGTCAGTGTCCGGTCAAAATCTACCTGAGTCAGACGTTTCCTCGTGAGTCGCCTGGCCCAGGCCGCGAAAATCCAAGCGACGAACAGCAGCGCCACCGCACCGACCACCCGTACACCATAAGAGACGACGAGTTCAAGCATCTCCGGCGAGCGGAGCAAGTCTAAGTTATCCAAGAGTCATAGCCTCCCTAGTGTCAACGCAAACCTCGGCGAACTACTTCCGCAGTAAGTCCCGAATCTCGGTCAACAGTTCTTGATCTTTGGTCGGTTTCGGAGGAGCGGCAGCCGCTTCCAGTTCGTTTTTCTTCAACTTATTCATCTGCTTCACGACCATGAAGATTGCGAATGCCACGATGATGAAATCGAAGATCGATTGCAGAAAGATGCCGTAGTTGATCGTCGCTGCTCCTGCCTCTTGAGCTTCTGCCAGAGTCGCGTAGGTGTTGTCGCCGAGATTGATAAATAGCTGCGAGAAATCGATGTCGCCGACGAGCATGCCAATCGGCGGCATGAGCACGTCCTTAACCAACGAACCAATAATCTTGCCAAACGCAACGCCGATAACGATGCCAGCCGCCATGTCGACGACATTGCCGCGCATGGCGAATTTCTTGAATTCTTCCAGCATGTGCGCCTCCCTTCTAACTGCCTAGAAGCGTCCCACGAAAGTTTAGCGGGCAGATGGTACCACGTTTAGCAGCCAGTATCGACCGCCCAGATCAGTCTCGGTACCCGGACGATTCCAGTTCAGCCCAGCTTGTTCGCACCCGTCTTGGCGACCAGATTCGTGGCGTGGTGCAGCGAATCGATCGTCCCCGCATCCGTCCACCATCCGTCGAGTTCCGCCCATGTCATGGAACCCTCGTCGATGTACAGGTTATTGACGTCCGTAATCTCCAGCTCGCCACGATCCGAACGAGTCAAAGCCCGAATTTTTTCGAAAACTGTCGCGTCATACATGTAGATGCCCGTAACCGCGTAGGGCGACATCGGCTTCTTGGGCTTCTCCTCGATGCGAACGATTCGGTCACCGTCGATCTCCGGGACGCCGAACCTTTCTGGGTCATGAACCTCTTTCAAGAGGATCTTTGCGCCTTTTTCTGATTTGCGGAAGTCCGCTACCGAGTCGGTAATATTTTTCTCAATGATGTTGTCACCGAGAATCACGCAGATGCTCTGACCGCGCGCTGTGTGCTCGGCCAGACTCAACGCTTCAGCGATTCCGCCCTCGCCATCCTGATACGTGTAGTCGATGTGCTTCAGACCAAAATCCTTCCCGTTGCCGAGCAACCGTAAGAAGTCACCGGCGTTGTTGCCGCCTGCGACGATCAAAATGTCCTCGATTCCCGCATTTACTAAGGCCTGAATCGGGTAATAGATCATCGGCTTGTCGTAGACCGGCAAGAGATGTTTGTTGACGATACGGGTGAGGGGATCAAGACGCGTCCCCAACCCACCTGCTAAGACGACTCCACGCATAGGTCCATTAGAGCAAGGCGACATCCCCAACTGGGAACTCAGCAAGAAATGCTAGCTAACCTGAGAAACAGAAATCTTGGTTGGCAAGTTGGCGACTCCAGCCCGCTTGGCCGTGTCCACCACCCGAAAAACGATCGCATCGTCGAGCCAATCGTGACTATGTCCCGAGGCGTGCTGTGCAGCGACCGTCAACGTGTATTCCTGCGCAGTCAAACGGCATTCGAACGAGAACTCGATCTCAATCGAATCCCCTGACTTACAGGGCGGCAGTTGAACTCCTTCCTCTCTCGTGTTCGTCCCGAATGCGTCAAGTCCGTTGCGCGTGCGAATCAGAATGCCCACCATCGGCTCTTCCTGCTCCTGATGGAAGTGTGCCTGAACCCGAACCGTGACGCGCTCGCCTGCTCGAATCGCACGGGTGGGTGAGCCATCCTGGCCTAAAAGCTCGACCGCCCGGATCTCGACCGCCCCATCGCCGTGGCGATGCGAAACAGTTAGATCGTGTGACGCATCCTCGGTTATCTGCCACGCCTTCTGACTCTCAAGAACCGAACCGACGTAACGATTGATCACGTCACTCGGCTCTCCCTCTGCCTCGACGCGACCCTCCATCAAGAAAATCGCCCGGTCGCACAGTTGCTTGACCAGCCCAAGGTCATGTGACACCAAGACGACCGTCACACCGTTCTCTCGCAACTCCTCGAACTTTCGGATACAACGGTTGGCGAAGACAGCATCCCCAACTGCCAGAGCCTCATCAACGATCAGAATTTCGGGTTCGACATGAATCGCTACCGAGAACGCTAAACGCACGTGCATGCCGGTCGAATAAGTCTTAACCGGCCGCTCGATGAATGCTCCAATCCCAGCGAAGCGTTCAATCGAGGCCATCGAAGCATCAATCTCGCTGCGGCTCAGACCTAGAATCTCGCCGTTGATGTAGACATTCTCTTTTCCCGAAAGTTCCGGGTTGAATCCCGCGCCGAGTTCGAGCAGTGCCGCCGTACGACCCTTTCTGAAGATTCTTCCAGTAGTCGGCTCGATGATGCCCGTCAATAGCTGCAGCAAGGTGCTCTTGCCACAACTGTTGGGCCCCACAATCCCGAGTGTCTCTCCCCGACTGACCTCCAGGCTCAACGGATGCAGCGCTGGAAAATCCGAGTGCCGCGGACGAGCCCATGGCAACGTCTCAAGAATCCGATCGACCGGTCGATCATAGATCCGGTAGACCTTCGAGATGTTGTTCGCCTTGAGCAACTCGGATCAACTGCCTCCGACTTAAACTAGGTCCGCGAACTGTCGACGCATGCGATAGAACCATGCGTACCCTAACAAGAACATCATCGCCGACCCCACGCACAGCCACACAAACGGTTGCCACTCGGGCGCGGTATGCTCCAGCAAGACTGCCCGGTACGCACCCACCAGTACGTAGAACGGATTCTTCTCAAACAACCAAAGATACTCTTGCGGTAGTGCCGACGCGTCGTAGCAAATCGGGGTGACGAAGAACCACACCGTCACCACGAAGCCAATCAGTTGACCAAGATCGCGGAACAACACGCCCAACGCCGCCAGCAGCCAACTCAGCCCCAGTGTCAGCAATATTTGTGGGATTAGCAGTAGCGGTAAATAGAGAGCTGTCGAGTGGATCTCACGGCCAAACGCCATTAGCGCGACGAAGAAAATACCGATCCCAAAAAACTGGCTAATCAGACCCGCGAACACCACGTTGATAGGGAGAATGTCCAGTGGGAAAACCAGCTTCTTGACGAAGTTCGCATGCTCGATGACGACCGTCGGAGCCCGCCCGATCGCCTCGGAGAATGGTAGCCATGGCAGCATTCCGGCCAGAAAGTACAGCACGAAACTACTCGGTCGATCGTCGTTCGCAAAGCGGGTTCGCAGCACCAATCCGAAGACGAACGCGTAGGTCAGCATCATCAGCAACGGGTGGATGACTGTCCAGAAGACCCCCGCGTGGGAACCTGCGTAGCGTCCCGCGATATCTCTCCGAACCATCGATCGAATCAGGGAGCGGTTCTGCCAAATCGAGCGGAACGGGTACACCGTCGCTCGACCGATACTCCTGATGAACCTTCGCCTGCGCAGCGCGCCCGGCGTCGTCGTCTGCTGCCCAACCAACGCCGCGCTACCGTTTGATACCGATACGGCAAACGACAGCGCTGGCATGCTGGCGTCCGACAGAAAACCATCGTTGCCGCTGACCGCCGACACCAATACGGCATACTCGCCGTCTTCGGCAGGCAGCGGGACGGTCATTTCAATAGGATGCGAAACGTCTGGAGGAATCGGCCCGCCAAACAGCGCAGGGATCCCGTCCTCGAAGAGCACTTCTGCATTCTGGTCCCGCACCTGGTACTGCAGGCCATCGTCCCGCGCCGCAGTCCACTCTCTCTTGCTGCAATTCTGGATAGTCGCCGTGACCTTCAGAGTGAGGTCGACGACCGAAGCAGACACTGCGCTGTAACGGGCGGTCATGGCCGTGGTTTCTGACTAGCCGTGAGCGTACAACGCCATCGGGTACCGGCTTCGGACCGGCCCGGTCTTGCGTCCAACGACATAGAGACAGTCATCTCTCAATTGATCTGGCAATTCAAACCGGTGAAGCAAGTTCTTTACCCAAGCGTGCTGCCCCTCGTTTTCTTCACCGTACGGCCCCGTCTCAAGTCGAATCACTTCAAAGCCGGCCGCTTCCATCAGTTCTTGCAGGTCACGCGGTGCATACTCCCGCGCATGTCGCGGGTCGACCTGACCGTTCTCGTCAGGGGCGATGTACTGATGGAAAAGTCCCGGGTGATAGCCGAGTAGCCCCGCCGCCGTCGCGCGCAGACTACAAATGTTCGGCGTCGACAGAACTAAATGGCCGCCGACGCGCAATACACGGTTGATCTCCGACATCAAGTGCATCGGATCGTCATAGAGGTGCTCCAATAACTCGCAGCAGAGCACCGTCGCGAAGCTTTCGTCTGGATAGGGGTAGCCGTCCTTCTCGGCGTTGAACAAGTCGATGTCGCACTCAAACGACTCGCCCGTCGAAGAGACCGTCTCCTTGTGATTCGTCTCACCCTTGGGCCCCAAGTAGCAACCCCGCACCGATCCGTACCCGAGCACGCTCTTCAGCGCCGGGGTAATGTGCATGTACGCTCCCATCTCCAGCACCGCGTCGTCTGGCCCACCGGGCGGAGTGATCTTCAGCGTACGAGTGAGTCGAGTCAAGTGAGTCTTCACGTAGCCCACCGATGCCTCGTCCTGGCAGAAGCTGAGAATATGCTCCGCCAACTCCGTGCCGTCGGTCGAGAGTTCTTCGTCTGGACCCGGCTGCGGCACAACGAACCCGGTGTTGGCTCGTGGCGCTGCGACCCGTTCGAGTTCTTCGATGTCGTCCAGCGGCTGCCCTCGATGGACAGCCGCAACATAGTCGACGAATCGCTTGCCGACCCGGTCCCACGAGCACTCTTCTGCAACGTACTTGTGTGCCCGCTCCCCAATCACCGTCCGTATCTCGGGCCGCTCGATCAGTAGGTTGATGTACTCCACGATGAAGTCGACCTCGCTGTCGTCGACTGGTGCCTTGAGACAGATGTCGTCCGGTAGATCCGAAAATGAGCCGAGATCCGACACGATGACCGCTTTCCCGAGGCCGAGTGCGCGGAGAAGCGTACCCGAAGTTTCTCCTGCCGTCGGATATCGCAGATTCAGACAGATATCGCAGGCACCAATGTACTCGACAAATTCCTTGATCGGCACGTACCCGAGCAGGCGGACGTTGTTGCCCAGTCCCAATTCCTCGATCATCCGTCGCACCGGCAGTTCCGGGTGCTCTTCGCCGACCAAAACCATCTGAGCCTGCGGATGCGATCGAATCACCCACTGCATCGCCAGCAAAGCTTCTCGAATTCTCTTATACGGCTTGAGAAAACCGAATATGCCGATCAGGGGCGTATCGGCTGCTATGCCTAGCCGCTGCCGGTATTCAGCTCGGTGTACCTGCGGAATCCATGCCCCGTGCGGAATCTGATAAATCGGAAGGCCGACGTTCGCTTCCCCCAGCTTTCGCACCATGAAACCGCTATGAACGATGGCGGCCTTGGCCGACTCCAATATCCGTCGATTCATCGCTAGCTGATGATGATCGAGCTGTACTTCCCCCAACTGGGCGCGCTTCGCGTGGGCCACCGCAACATCGCCCCCTTCGTGCGCTACTTCTTCGAGGTAGGAGTCCCAGCCGAATCGCGCAATGGTCGCGTCGGTGACCAGGTAGTGCATGTTGTACTCATGCATCAGCAGGATGCCTGGAGTCTTCAGCGCCTGGTCATACACATAGACATGAAACGGGTTGTTTCCGAACTGAAACAGCGTCTCATCGAAGTCTTCCGGGCGGTATTCGGACTTGTTGCGAACACGAATCGGGTGGGTATCGCCAAACCCTGTTGGTTCATAACCGTCGTCGACAAAAACCTCCACCTGCGCGTGGGCGGCCAAATGCGGCAGCAGCGCCTGTGAATAGTCCGCGATTCCGCTCGTTGCGGGCGGCAGTGGTGTGAAGACCGCTAATCTCATTCGACTAGCTGCAGCGAGAACGTGCCCAACTCTAACGGTACGCGCAGCAATAGCGGCGTTCGGGCGTCATCCTTCGCCAAGAAGACCTCAATGTTAATCGGTTTTTCTCCTCCGGTGACGTAGATCAGCAACCTGTCTGCTTTTTGTCTTATTCCGCGTGCTTCGATTTCCCGGGTCTCGACGTAGCTCACGCTGATCTGCAGCTGAGTCCCAAAGTTGAAGTCGTCCGGCGGTGGAACCCGGCCCTGCGACAGATCCTGTCGCAGGTAGTAGAGATATGCCAGTGCGTCACGGGCGCACGGTGGAACCATGAGGTCTTGAGTCGTCCCGTCAGCGAGATTGCGGCGCAGCGCTCGGTTGCCGTCTTGATCAAACTCCACCTTTTCGTGTTGCTTGCGGGCTCCATGGGAGACGGTCTTCACGAACGTAGCCGAGCAAAGAGAAAAATCGGTATTGGACCGATATTCGTCCTCGATCTGCAGGGCAGGGAGGTTCGCTGACAGATCGGCTGAAAAGGCCCAGCCGGCCTGGCTCGAATGTGCGCTAAACTCCGCCTCGCCCAAACGTAAGCCGCTGGGCCAGACAATCTTATATCGCAACGTCTCGCCGTTGGCGAATGGCGTGACGCCAACGCCCTGGGCTACCACGGCGCCAGCAGCCGCGAGCATGCTAGCCACCATCAGAACTTTGGTTTTCACGTATTACATGCTCCCTGTATCGCTCGACGCACGCCGAGTCAGTGTTCGACAGGTTCCTCTGCTAGCTCCGGCTCGGACAGCGGTAAACCCGAATCCGCGAATCAGAATTCACACTCTCCCGACTCAATACTCACTCCTACAAGTCTAACTCTGCGGTTGCCGCCCCGTTGTGCCGGTACTTGCGCAGCATCTCAAACAGTAAGACGCCGCCAGCTACTGCAACGTTGAGAGATTGTTTGATGCCCAACATGGGAATCCGCACGTGGACGTCCGTCGCGTCCAGCACCTCGGGCGCAAGCCCGTCCACTTCATTGCCGAATAGGAGCAGGGTTGGGAAGCGAGGCGTCCAGTAGTAAAGGTCTGTTGCCTCATCTGACGTCTCAACCGAGACCGTTTGCCAGCCCTTGGCACGATACTCCTCGACCAACGCCGCTGGGTCGTCGCGGTGATCCCACGGGAGGCTTTCTTCTGCCCCCAGGGCCGTCTTAGCTATTCCCTTGTGAGGAGGCGTGCCGGTGTACCCGCACAGGTGTAGGCGTTCGATACCCGCTGCGTCACCACTACGAAAGAAGGCACCGACGTTGTACACACTACGAACGCGATCCAGAGCGACAGCTACCGGCAAACGTTCGATCCGCGCGTCGTCGTGCCTTTTCAGACCGGCCTGATGTGGAAGTGAGTCGGCCACACTCGCGATAGTAGCGAACGCTGGCAGACGGGTAGCAATCGGTTGTGCTAGATTGCCGGGGTTTCGATGCGTTTGCGAACGGTCTTCACGAGCAAGTCGGCTTTGAAAGGCTTCGTGATGTAGTCTTTCGCGCCGACCATCCGACCGCGTACTTTGTCGAAGAAGCCATCTTTGCCCGACAGCATCACGACCGGGATATGTTTGAACATATCGTTGCCCGTGATGACTTTGCAAACCTGGTAGCCATCCATCCGCGGCATCGTGATGTCGAGAAGGATCAGGCTCGGGGTCTCGTCATTCAATTTTGCCAATGCTTGCAGACCGTCTTCTGCGATCTGCACCCGGAATAGTTCTTTCTCTAACGTCGAGAGAACCATGCGTTGCACTGTGCGGCTATCGTCGACGACGAGGATCAGCGGGCGGCGGGAGACCTGTTCCAGCGCGCCAGCCAGAGCGTCGTTCTCGCGATCCATCCGTGCTGCCGAAAGCAGATGCGGCAGAGCCGCGTTCGACTGACGGAGGTTCAGGTAGGCCAGTGCGATCTTCGTGTAGAGTTCGGCATCCGGCTCCATGTCTACTTGATCCTCCCAGTCAGCGACCAAGCGCTTGAGGGAAACCCGGTCTACTCCTTCATTGAGCGCCATGTCAGGCACCCGAGTCAGATCGACGATCGACTTGCAAGTGGGGCACGACGGTTCGACACGATGAGACTGCTGACCACACAGCGGGCACTCCCAGTGCGTGTTCACGATAGTCTCGACTACCCCATGAGATCCCGCGTCCACATTCTCGTCCGTCTCTTCGGGAGCGCTGGTGTCCTGAGCGAGCATCGCGAGCAAGGTCGCGTCGTCAGAAGTCGTTTCCTCTTCTGATTCAAGGGATTCCGTCTCGATCTCGGCGCTATCCCACGGGTCCACGGAATCCGGTTGAGACTCGTAAGATTCTGCCGAGGCATCATCGCTCTTTTCAGCGAGCAATCGTCGGATTGGATCGTCGTCTTCTTCGTCGACGATCGCCTCTGACACATGCTGGTCCAGCGCTTCAAGCGCTCGGGCCGTCGAGTCGTACGGCTCTTCGTCGGTGTCTTGATCGGCAGTCTCCTCTTCCGCCGTTTCCTCGAAGGAAGCTTGGCTCCAGAAGTCTTCTGCTGAGTCGTTTTCTTCCGCTACTGTCTCCGCCGATTCTTCGATTACTGCCTCAACCTCGACTTCGGCGTCAGACTCGTCTCCTGCAACGATCGAGTAGAATGCCTCGTCGGAATCGCTCTCAGCCTTTTCGATGGAGTCTGCTTCTTCGTCGATCTCGATGGAGTCGGTCTCAGCGCTGACGGCTTCCGCGATCAGTTCTTCCAGCTTCTCTTCCGACTCCCGATCGACGGTAACTGTTTTGGACTCTTCTTCTGCCGCTTCGAGACCCTCTTCTATAGAGGTCGCCGCAGACTCGTCGTTAACCGACGCGGCCTCTTCCGCCGCTGCCGCCTCGTCGTCGACGGTGACATCCGGCCCTTCCTCCACCGACTCGGCTACCTGTTGGTCGTCGATCTCAGACGTAGTCTCCTCGACTTCAACTGTTTCGACTACCGCTTCTGCTTCTGGTTCGGACTCTTCAACCACCGGTGTCGCTGCTGTTACGACGTTTGCGTGCCCGTTGCTGGCTGGCCTTGCGACGGACGGGAATCTGGCTTCGAGCTTCACCTTCCAGCCCATTGCCTTGTCGTTGTTCGGGTTGAGATCGAGTACCTTCTCGATCGCTGTCATCGCTTCAACAGCCGTTTGCGCCAGCGAGGCTTGCCACAGCAAAACGAGTTCGTTGCTTGGGTTGATCTCTGCTGCTTGTCGTAGCAGTGCCCGTGCTTTCTCCTTGTCGCCGGTCTTATGGGAAGCTGCAGCCTCCCGCAACAGGGTCATATCGTCTGTGGAGACGGAGGGTTTTTCAGCGAGGTGGTTATCCGATACCAATGGAGACATCCGCAGCTGGCCGTAGGCCGCCGTATGCACAGATTTTCACCGACCCGTCAGTCTTGCGGTCACCGGGTTTTAAAGGGGGTGAGGTGTGGAAGTTTAGCCTATGGGCATCGGGAGAATTACGCAGATTGCCTTAGTACCAACCTCTTAGGCCGTATGTCCCCTTTCTCAAATAGTTCAAGGGGCTACTAAATCCTTCTGCAACCGCCAAACCCTGGTAGCTTTCCTTGTGCCACTCGGTCCCTAAAGGCCTCACGGCATGTGGTTTGAAACCATCGGGCGCCGCAATCCCTTACAGTCTGCTACGATCGTCTGTCCCTGCTTCATCTAGGGCATTGAAATGCAGTTATATACCAAAATCTTGATCGGACTCATCGGTGGAGCGGTCGCTGGCGCGGGTGCGAACCTAGCGGGAGCGGACGCCCTCGTCGCATTCTTAGTCGCTCTCGAGCCGATCGGGACCGCCTTCATCCGGGCGCTTACGATGATTGTGATCCCGCTGGTCGTCGCCAGTCTGATCGTCGGCTCTTCGTCGCTTGGAGACGTACGCAAGATCGGGCGCATCGGCGGTAAGACTTTCGTCTACTACCTCGTGACAACCGCCATTGCCGTCTCTATTGGACTCCTTCTTTCGAACATCTTCCAGCCCGGTGGTGGAGTCGATACGGCCACTCGTGATGCTCTATCCGCCCAGTTCCAAGGCCAAGCCAAAGGTCAAATGGAGATCGCCGCCCAGGCACCGCCAATGGTCGACGTGCTGCTCAACATCATCCCGCGCAACCCCATTCAGTCTGCCGCCGAGTTTGAGCTTTTGCCCCTGATCTTCTTCGCGGTCATCTTCGGTGCCGCGATCAGTACGCTTCCAGAAAAGAACAAGCAGCCGGTGATGGCGTTCTTTAACGGCGTCAACGAAGCCTCCATGGTCATCATCGGCTGGATCATGAAGACCGCGCCCTACGCCGTCTTCGCCTTGATCGCGGCTATCACTGCTCAATTTGGTCTCGATCTGCTGCGTAGTCTCCTCGTCTACGCATTAGTAGTCATTGCTGGCCTGATGCTCCACATGTTCGGGACGATTGGCTTGATGGCCTGGTTTGCGGCTCGCCTCAAACCGGCGATGTTCTTTCGCCGCATCTCGTCTGTATGGCTGTTCGCTTTTTCGACTTCGTCTTCAAGCGCGACGCTGCCTGTCACGATCACTACCGCCGAGACCAAGCTCGGTGTCTCGAAGGAGGTGTCGAGCTTTGTCTTACCTCTCGGCGCGACGATCAACATGGATGGCACTGCCCTCTACCAAGCCGTGGCTGTTATGTTCATCGCCCAGATCTATGGCATCCCCATGGACTTCGGTGCGCAACTCACCGTCGTGCTGACCGCCACTCTTGCTTCTATCGGGACCGCTGGCGTCCCCGGTGCCGGCATCATCATGCTGATCGTTGTGCTGCAGTCGGTTGGACTGGGTGATCAAGTCGCCTCCGGAATCGCTCTGATTCTCGGAATCGATCGCCTCCTCGATATGATCCGCACCATGGTCAACGTCACCGGAGACCTCTCCTGCGCGTCATTCGTTGCTCGTAGTGAGGGTGAACAGCTCGACCCGGAAGTCGTCCGTTAGTCGCCAGCTAAGATTTGATCAACCGTTGCCTGCGCAATAGGGTGATACCCGGACCGCGCCTTCTCGTAGATCGCTGCTGCGCGCTGCTTGCCTTCCGGCGTCTTCACCAGTGCTTCGTAGAGCGGTGTCAAAAATTTGCGGCGACCGACGCTCGTCAAGAACGGCTCTAGCCGGGCGTACGCGGGCTCATACCCCCGCTCAACTGATTCTTGTAGCCAACGCGCGATGATCTCGGCATTTTGCGCTTCGGTCAGTTCGAACGCGGCGTCGAGTTCCGCCGTACGCTCTACCGAAATGTCATCCGGCATCGTGCTCAAGAAATGCAGTGATTCTTGTGTCGACCAGTTGCCCATCGGTAACTCAGCGGCGCTGACCGCGCCATCCAGCCAAGACTCGCGGGCCCGCTCCACTTGGGCCAGCGCATCTGACTCGGGAAGCACCGCATCTGCTGGCAGTCCCGGTCGCTCAATCCACTCCTCGAGATCAACCGCCGCTGCTGCCTCGGGCAGGTTCGCTGTCAAATACGTCACAAAGTCGGCTGTCGTAATACTTTGGAAGGCGAACTCATCGAAATAGCCGCGTAAGAACGGGTCCCAACGCTCGCGGCCCACCGCTTCTTCCATCGTCCGCAGCAGTAGCATGCCCTTCACGTAAGGCACGAGCGTGAACCCGTCATCGGGGTCTCGGTCCGTCAAATCGACATGCAAGATCTCGCCCGCCTCGGGCAGCGTCGCCATATCTTCACGTAGGCCAGTCACCTCAAGAGAGGCCTCCATCGCCGACCGCTCAGCACCAAAGACTGCCTCTTGAATTCGGTTCTCGAGATAGACCGTAAATCCTTCGTTCAGCCAAAAATCGCGCCAAGTCGCGTTCGTGACAAGATTACCCGACCACGAGTGGGCCAGCTCATGCGCGATAACGCCAACCAAACTGCGGTCGCCCGCGATCAGCGTCGGCGATGCAAACGTCAGCCGTGGGTTCTCCATGCCGCCAAACGGAAAGCTCGGCGGTAGCACCAGGATGTCGTAGCGGCCCCACCGATAAGGCCCAAACATTGGCTCGATCGCCTGCATCATGCGTTCGGTATCCGCGAACTCGCTGGCTGCTGCTTCGACCACCGACGGCTCGGCATAGACGCCCGTCCGATCACTCATCGCCTCAAATGCGATGTCACCTACCGCCAACGCGATCAGGTACGACGGGATCGCTTGCGGCATCTCGAAGTGATACTCACCCGTGCGTTCCGCATCCGGCTCATTGCTGGCACTCATCACCGCTAACAGCCCCGGAGGAGTCCGGATCACTGCCGAGTAGGTTGCACGTACCGATGGCGTGTCCTGCAACGGGATCCAACTCCGCGCATGAATTGCTTGCGACTGCGAATAGAGATACGGTGACTCGCCGCCTGCCGTCTGGGCCGGCTCTAGCCATTGCAGGCCGCTCGCGCCTGGGCTGGTCGCATAGCGAATACGAACATGCGATGCACCGTCGACCAACTGAATCGTCAGCGGGGCGCCCAATACGGGATCGCTGTCACCCAACTTGAACTCGGTCGCCGAGAAAACCGCACCATCGATTGAGACTTCCGTCGCCGCAATCTCCAGATCACGCGTGTCGACGACGAGGCTCGCCGCGGAGCCATCTAGCGCCAGCGTCACGGTTCCTTCCAGCCGATGCGCCTCGAAGTCGACATCCAGGTCTAACGCGACATGATTTACGCGCACCTCCGACGGATTGGCGTAGGAGTGAATATCCCGATCTTCGGGAGCAGCAGCGGATTCCATAGAACTAGGGGGTGCGCAAGCGACCAGCGCCAAGCAAACAACAACGAAGCAAGTCAGTCTCAGCACGATGCCCTATTCTACTCGTCCCGCTTGCTCAGGCTTGTCCCGCCCGCGCCGGGTGTGTTGGCCCTCAACCGAGCCCCGAAGGCCACAGGGCGTCACCCGCGTCAGCGTCCACCCCATCTACTCCTCGAACGTTCAGATTCGCGTGCTCGGCCACGCAATGCTCAAAGATCCGCAGTCGCCCACTGAGAAAAAAAACGGACCATGCCTGCATAGGGCGAGCCAGCGCTCTCCATTTCGGCCACGGTACCGTTGACTTCTTGCCGAATGGCGACGTCCATGCCAGGGTCATCCAGAACGCGTCGGAAGGTTCTATAAATCCGATACTGCAAGTAACGTGAGCGCCGGAGTTCGGGCCTATTGATTCCGAAGTCCTCAATCGCAGCTCGTACAAACGGTGCCGCCCCGGGAGAGGCTGGAGCTAGGCGAACTTCTCTCACCAAGTCGTCCGCTTCCCACGCATAAAAGAGATCCGGCTGGTCGTAATACGGATTCAGCAGCAGCGGACGCTCTTGTTCGTGAAGACTTCGAAATCCTTCTATTTGAATCTGATCGGTAGGGTCAGGACCCAAACTGCCGACCTTACCGATCAGAGTCTGATCTTTGCTGTTCTTTCGAACTACCGGACCGCGGAGCTTTGCCCTTGCGGTTGAGAACTTCGCCTTTTTGAACTTCTGATTACAGAGCTGACACGACGCGAGGTAGTTGTCGTAATTGTATGCCAACCACCAGTAGGTGGACTTTGGTCGATAGTGCTCGACGTCGCCAAAGGCGACTTCGTGGGTGGGGGCCTCACAGTAGGAGCATTTCCCCGATGTCTCCGCGAGGAGTTGCTCCTTGGCTTTTTTCCAGATCGCTGACTTGAACCCTTGGCTCTGCCCTCCGATCAGGGCCTCGCGTCGTCCGAAGAGGAGAGTCTTTTCGTGGACGTCCTTTTTTATTGGCAGAAAATCGGCGTCAATAGCTTCGACCGTCCGATCTCGAAGTAGCGGGATCATGCCTTGCTCGCTGCCAGTTCAAGCTCAACCTTCTTCAAGAGCTTAAGGTGTTTCTCCGGAATCCCCAGGCTCGGACCGCCCGAGGGCATCTCCTTCAGACGTTCCGACAGCTGTTTGAGGTCGCCTTGCTCTTTCCGGGATTTTCCCTTTTTTGCGCGTAGCTTCAGGTACCGGCTCTTGATGTCTTCCACCTCCAAGGACTCGTCGGTGTTGACTCCAAAGATGTCGGTGAGCAGAAGTTGGCTCACCAACAGCATCTGAGGATCGCCTGCGAACTTGTCTAGGCTGGTCTTGCCGCCTGTCCTGCTGACGTAGTGAAGTTGGCCCTCCCCCGCCTGCTGAGCCGTAATTGGCGAATGCGTCGTCGCTATGATTTGAAAGTTAGGCAGTTGGCTTCCCAAAAAGTCGATTAATGTGCGTTGCCACTTGGCGTGAAGGTGAAGATCGACTTCGTCGATCATCAAGACGCCTCGTGCATTTAGAGGCGACTTATAGTCGTCAAAGACGTTGGTGATTCGATACAGTAGGTCGCCGACCCATGCTGCGACGTTCTGGTAGCCGTCGCTCAGGTTCTGAAGCGGTACAATTCCATCGTCCGTTTTCATCATTAAGCGTTTCTTCCGCTTGTCGATGCGACTAAGTTTGACGCCAGGTAGAAAAACACGAAGCGTGTCCCGAACGATTTTCAGTCCGCCAGACCCCTTCCTATAGTCGAGATCCATGGCCCACGACTCGAGAGGATTCAGCGTTGCCTCGGAATCAAACAAGGTCGCCACGCTCCGCGCTCGCGCATGGAAGAAGGACGTCTTCTCGCTACGGGTGCGTCCGGAACTAAGCCGCCGGGAAGTGCCGTAACCGACCACGAAATAATTTCGATCCGTGTGCTCCAACGCAGCGTCTAGCAGCTCTAGGCTGGCACTGTTTCGCTTGATCACTTGCGAGATTCTGTCACCGCGGTCGATCCGCAGGCCCACCTGTCTTTCTTCGTTTTCCTTGGTGATGAGAGTAGCTTCGATCTTACAGAACTTCTTGCCGTACCCAATCCAGCTGTCCGGTTCGACCAAGAGCTCGCTGAGGGCATCGCTCCCGGCTGTGATGAGGGCAATCGCCCTAAGAATAGTACCCTTGCCAGCTCCGTTTTCCCCCAGCACAACCGTCCAATGACGGATCGCGCCATATTCGGCCTCGTCGGTCGCGTCGTCCTCGAAGGAGAGCCGGAGACTGTCGAAGCAGCGGACGTTCGTGAGACACAGTTCCTTCAAGAACATGGGAGTAGACCCTCTCTACACGTTTGAGTCAAATGCCTGCCGAAGCCGGCGAGATCAAGAGACCAGCGTACGACAGGCAAAGCGCCGATCGCAAAGCGACAGCATCTGGTCCGTCGGGCTTCTCCTATCCAGAAACCAAAAAGACAAAGGCGACAAATCGGATGAGACGACTGGTTCTACTTGAGTAGCGGCGAACATCCATGTCGCGACAGTCGCGTGCTTTTGGGGAAGCGTCCCGTATCATGCTACCCATCGGGGCAAGAACCGATAAGACATCTTCTTCCCCGAGGACAACTGTCGCCTCAACATCCAGACGCTACGCGAGAAGAGTCGGAAGTTCGGCCTCGTGATCTTGAGTAGGAGGGGATGGAGCCCGATTTCGGAGTTCTGGGGGCCCTTGGTAACCTGAGAACAGGAACTGTCGGCTTAACCGAGCGGGCAGTCGTCGTTTCACCGATAGAATTTCTCTGTGCGACGATCCAGAAGCAGCAAACCAGCCGTTTCCCGTCCGGGAACATTCGCCCGTATGGCCCAGAATTACCCACGACTCTATCGTTTCAACAACTTAGACCGAATTGCACCGGACGAAGGCGCATGTCCACGGAGATTCATGGGCACAACAAGCAGTCAGGCAGCCAACTCCGACCACACACCCGACATCGGCGCTCCACAACGCCCGCAACTCGCGGCAAGCCCTTAGTGGCAGACGGCGATGCCGCGCTTCTCGAAGTAGCGCTGGTGGTAGTCTTCTGCTCGCCAGAACACCTTTGCTGCTGCGATATCAGTCACAATGGGATCTAGCAGGCTTTCCTGGGTCGCTTCCTTGGACTGGAGCGCCGCAGCTTCCTGTTCCGGAGAGTGAAAGTAGATCGCCGAGCGGTACTGAGGTCCCACATCGGGCCCCTGCCGATTGGCGGTGGTCGGATCATGCATCCCCCAAAAAGCCTCTAAGAGCTTGGGATAGCTGACCAACTCGGGATCGAATGTGACTTCGACCGCTTCGGCATGACCGGTAGTGCCGGAGCAGATGTCCTGGTAGCTAGGGTTTTCTAGATGGCCACCTGTATATCCAGACACGGCGTCCGAGACGCCAGGGATTTGACGGAAGGCGTGTTCCACGCCCCAAAAACAACCGGCCGCGAATGTCGCTTTTTCTGATTGCACGTTGAGCTCCCCACTCGAACAAAACTGAAGCGATCGAGCCGCGGACGGGGCGGCCACACGACGCTCCTGCGCTAGAAAGACGGCAAGGTCTGTCTCAAGGTTCCTATGACTAACGATTCTATTAGAAATATCGCCATCATTGCCCACGTCGATCACGGAAAAACGACCTTGGTCGATGCGTTGCTCCAACAAGGCGGAGTGTTCAGCGAACACCAGAAGGTTGCCGAGCGCGTGATGGATTCTGGCGACCTGGAGCGCGAGCGCGGCATCACGATCCTTTCGAAGATCACCGGCGTCCAGTACAAGGGCCACAAGATCAACATTGTCGACACGCCGGGGCACAGTGATTTCGGCGGCGAAGTCGAGCGCGCCCTCAAGATGGTTGACGGCGTGATGCTGCTCGTCGATGCCAGTGAAGGTCCGCTTCCCCAGACGCGTTACGTCCTCGGCAAGGCGCTTGAAGCCCATCTGACGCCGATCATCGTGATCAACAAGATCGATCGCCAAGACGCCCGCGCGGAAGAAGTTTTGAACGAAGTCTATGACCTCTTTATCGATCTCGATGCCGAAGAAGACCAGCTTGATTTCCCTGTCTTCTATGCGGTCGCCAGGGAGGGCTTCGCGAAAGCCAATCTAACCGACGAAGGGAAGGACTTGCAGCCCCTATTAGACGCCATCATCGAGCACCTGCCCGCGCCGCAGGGCGAGCCCGATGCCCCCTTGCAGATGCAGGTCGCTAACCTCGACTACAACGACTACCTCGGACGCCTCGCAATTGGGCGCGTCTTCCAAGGCACCCTGCGTCACGGCGATCAGGTCTCCATCTGCAAGCTCGACGGCTCGGTTCAACAGACCAAGATCACCAAAATATTTTCTTTCGAGGGTCTCGACCGCATCGATCGAACCGAGGCAGGCCCCGGTGAGCTGCTCGCCATAGCGGGCGTTGAGGACATCACTATCGGTGAGACTGTCAGCGACGGCGAGAACCCCGTGGCGCGACCGCCGATTCAGATCGACGAGCCGACCATTGCGATGACGTTCTGCGTCAACACCTCGCCGTTCGCCGGGAAAGAGGGCAAGCTCGTCACCTCCCGCAATATTCGCGAGCGGCTCGACCGAGAGCTGCTCACCAACGTCTCCATCCGCGTCGAAGACAGCGGTTCCCCGGACGCCTTCCGTGTATTGGGTCGTGGTGAGCTCCAACTTGCCATCCTGATCGAGACGATGCGTCGCGAAGGTTTCGAGTTGATGGTCGGCAAGCCCGAGATCCTTACCAAAGAGATCGACGGCACTTTGCATGAGCCGTTGGAGCACCTCACAGTCGATACCCCGGAAGAGTTTATGGGCGTTGTCATCGAGCAGCTCGGCTCGCGCAAGGCCAAGATGACCAAAATGGTCAACCACGGCTCGGGACGCGTCCGCTTGGAGTTCGAGATCCCCTCGCGCGGTCTGATTGGCCTCCGCAGTCAGATTCTCACCGACACCAAAGGTACGGCGATCCTCAACTCGCTGTTCGCCGGATACATCGCGTGGCAGGGCGACATCGCCGAGCGGCCGACAGGCGCATTGGTTTCTGATCGAGCGGGCAAGACCACCGGTTTCGCCATCTACAATCTCCAAGAGCGTGGCGAAATCTTCGTTCGCCCTGTCACCGAGGTCTATGAGGGTATGATCATCGGCGAGAACGCGCGACCCAGAGACCTCAACGTCAACATCGTGCGCGAGAAAAAGCTGACGAACATGCGTTCCTCAAATGCAGAAATAGCGATTCGCCTGGTGCCACCAAGGCTTCTCAACCTTGAGCAGGCGCTGGAGTTTATCAACGATGATGAGTACGTTGAGGTCACACCCGAGTCGATTCGGCTTCGCAAGAAGACTCTGTCAGCGAGCTTCCGCAAATAACGGAGAGATTTACTGCACGTTTAGGCCTTCTCGCGCGTTTCACTATTGTCAGGAGTCTTGGGGACGACTGTAAGGAGCGAATCAGTGATGCGAGTTCTTTTTGCCTTTTTCTTGGCGGCGGCAGTCCTATCGGCCGCCGATCTGGACATAACGCGCGTTGTCCTCTACAAACACGGTGTCGGCTTTTTTGAGCGTGCCGGGCAGGTATCAGACGGCGATCCAGCGGTTCTGCAATTCCAAGCGTCCGAGATGGACGATGTTCTGAAGTCGCTCACCATCGAGCAGCGCGGTGGCGACGGCGTCACCGGCATCCGTTACGATTCTTCGGACCCGCTGGCGAAGCGGCTCGAAGTGTTCCCCTTCCGCATCGGCCAACATGTTTCGGTGCCCGACATCCTCGACCAGTTCAAGGGTGCCGAAATCGAGCTAACGATGAGCTCGGGCGGACTCACGGGCACGATCGTTAGCGCACGTCGCATTGTCGGCGGCGAAGACCGGATCGAAATTCAGCAGCTGGTGCTGCTGACCGGCGGCAGCCTGCGTACGGTCGACCCGACTGCAGCGTCGCAGATCCGGTTTGTCGATCCCAAGATCCAAACGCAGTTCTCGGACTACCTGGCCGTGCTGTCGCGTTCGCGCAATACAGACCGCCGTACGCTCACGATCGAATCCCAAGGTGGAGCGAGCAGCGTTATCGCCGGGTACATCACGCCCACGCCGATCTGGAAAAGTAGTTACCGGCTTGTTTTCGGTGAAGACGGCGACCCGTTACTCGAAGGCTGGGCGATTGTCGACAATACTTCTGGCGATGACTGGGAAAACGTGCAACTGTCGCTCGTGTCGGGGCTGCCTGTTTCGTTCATCAGTAGTCTTTATGCGCCGCGCTATCTACAGCGGCCAGTAATTCAATTGGCGCAAGACCGTGCCTGGCGACCGACCGTGCATGGTGGTGCGATCGAGAGTAACGAGCAAGAGCGAGCGGCAGTGCTCGCTGGGGTAGTTGGTGGGATTGCCAACGGCAGAAGAGACGCGATGTCCAAGATGTCAGCCGCTGCGCCTGCCGCTGAGTCTCTTGCCTACCGACAGCGTGTAGCTGGCAATCGGGCGATCATGGCAGACCTCGACGAAGTCTCCCGTCGGGAAATGTCCTCCACCGTCGCTGCCATCGCTGTCCAGGCCGACCTCGGAGACCTGTTCGAATACTCCATCGAGAATCCGGTCACGATTCGCAAGAGCGAGTCAGCCATGCTGCCGTTCTTCCGTGAACGCATACCGGCCCGCCGGCTGTTTATCTACGACCAATCGAGCGGCTCTCAGCATCCGCTGACTGCCGCCGAAATCACCAATGGTTCCGGTGCGACGCTCGACGGCGGCGCGATCACCGTCTACGACGCTGGTGCCTACGCGGGCGAGGCACTCGTCGAAACGATCAAGGCGGGCGACAAGCGTCTCATCAGCTACGCCGTCGACCTCGGCACACGCATCACGACGAAATTCGACTCCGAGTCCAAGCTGCAGCAAGAGATTCACTTCAACCGCGGCATCCTCACCACCAAGACTGCCCAGCGGGAGACCAAGACCTTTACCATCCGCAACGTCGATTCAGAAGCGAAGACCATCATCATCGAGCATCCGGTTCGTCCGGGCTACAAGCTCGTCGACATGGAAGCAGAGGAGACGACCGCCGACTCCTATCGCTTCGAAGTCGAAGTCGATGCCGACTCGACCGTCAGTCACGCCATCGTCGAGGAGCGCGTCTACTCCCAAACCATTGGAATCACCAATCTGAACTACGACCAGATCATGGTCTGGGTCCGCAACGAAGATCTTGACGCCGACGGTCGCTCGCAGCTCGAACAGATTGCCGCCCTCAAACGGCAGCTCACCGACAACCAGGTCGAGCAACAGCTCGTTGACCAGCGCGTCAACGAGTTCGCGCAAGACCAAGATCGCCTACGCCGCAACATTTCGACGCTGCGGAACGTCGCTGGCCAACAGGACAAAGTAATGCAGTACGCCGAGCAACTCGCCGCTCTTGAAGGGCGCCTCGTCGCCCTCCGCGATCAGCAGTCCAACTTGCGCCGCGCGGCAGTCACCCTGCAGCAGCAACTCAACAGTCTCATCGAGACACTGCAGTTCTGAATCGGCCTCCCAGATACACGGCGACCGGGGCATCATCCCGGTCGCTTTCCTTGCAACTTCAGCACCCTCTCCGCATCCAACAAGAGAGCCCATCACCTCCATCTCTAGCGGGAAAGTCGAGATTCTCCCTTGCTACACTGGAAAATCCTTTGCTGAGCACTCGCGAAGGCCGGGAAACGGGGCTCGGCGAGCGATGTCTACCGTCACACAAGTGCAACAAACGTCTCACTCTATCCTCGACCAGATCGGGAATACGCCCCTCATTCGGCTCAACCGAGTAGCGGCCGATCTGCCCGGTGTGGAGATCTATGCCAAGGCCGAATACTTCAACCCCGGCGGTTCTGTAAAAGACCGTCCGGCTCTGAGTATGGTTCTCGACGGCGAACAGACCGGCAAGTTCACTAGCGACAAAACGCTCATCGATGCCACTAGCGGCAACACCGGCATCGCCTACGCGATGATCTGCGCCGCTAAGGGCTACAAGGTCAAACTCTTCCTGCCTGCGAATGCCTCGCCCGAGCGAAAGATGATGCTTCGGGCCTACGGTGCGGAGCTCGTTCTGACGCCCGCTGGTGAAAGCACGGATGGTGCGATCCGCGCTTGCCAGGCTGAGTATCACGCCCACCCAGAGAAATACTTCTACCCGGACCAATACGGCAACCCCGCCAACTGGCTGGCGCATTTCCGCACCACCGGGCCAGAAATCTGGGAGCAGACCGAAAGCCGCATCACGCACTTTGTCACCGGCCTCGGTACAACCGGCACCTTCACCGGCGTCGGACGCTACTTCCGCGAGAACGCGCCAGGCGTCAAGCTGATCTCGATGCAGCCGTCCACTGGCTTTCACGGCCTTGAGGGGCTCAAGCATCTTGAGACCGCGATCGTCCCCGCGATCTACGACAGCGAACTCGCGGACGACAACATCGCCGTTGACACCGAAGACGCCTACGCGATGGTCAAGCGACTCGCGACTGAGGAAGGCTTACTCGTCGGCGTCTCGTCAGGAGCGAACGTCGTGGCTGCGCTAAAGGTCGCACGCCAAGTTGGCAGCGGGGTCTTTGTCACCGTCTTTTGCGATGCCGCGGACAAGTACCTCAGCGAAGAGTTTTGGACTGACCAATGTTGAGCATCGAATCACGGCCGTTTGCCGAAATGAAGGCCCACGCCGAGGCGACGTACCCCAATGAGTGCGTCGGTGCCATGATCGGTACGATCACCGATGGCAATAAGGTTGTCGAGTCGGCGCTCCAGCTCGAAAACTCTGCCGAAGGCTCCCAGCGTGCCTACTATCAGCTGAGCCCCGATCACCTCATGAAGGCTGATCGCGCCGCTCGCGAGCAAGGCAAGGAAATGATTGGCATCTACCACTCGCACCCCGACTGCGATGCCTACTTTTCTGAAACGGATTTGAAGAACTCTTGTCCCTGGTATTCGTTCGTGGTCCTGTCCATCCAAAAGGGCAAGTTTGACCACGCGAACTCCTGGCTGCCCGATGCGGACCAGAACCATGCGGACAAAGAAGAACTAGTACACGGAGAGTAACGATGGCGAAAATCCTTATCCCCACACCCCTGCGCCAGTACGTCGGTGGAGCCGACTCGGTCGACATGGACGCAACGACTGCGGGCGAACTCCTCGCGAAGTTGACCGAAGCGCATCCCGATCTCAAGAAGCAGCTCTTCAACGACGAAGGCAAAATGCGCAGCTTCGTCAACGTCTACGTCAATGACGATGACATCCGCTATCTCGACCGCGACGCCACGCCGGTGAAGGAAGGCGATACGGTTTCGATCGTCCCATCCATCGCCGGAGGAAGGTAACCATGGCGATCACCCCGCAGACTCCTGCCTCGGAGCTGCCTGAACTGACTAACGAAGAGATCCTGCGCTACAGTCGGCATCTCATCCTGCCCGAAGTGGGTATGGAGGGGCAGCGCCGCCTGAAGGGTGCCAAGGTGCTGATGGTCGGCACCGGCGGCCTCGGTGCGCCGTTAGGTCTGTACCTCGCCGCCGCTGGCATCGGCAAGATCGGCATCGTCGATTTTGACGTCGTCGATGTCACCAACCTCCAGCGCCAGGTCATTCACGGCACGAAGGACGTCGGTCGACCCAAGATCGACTCCGCCGCCGATCGGATGCTCGACATTAATCCCAATCTCGTGATTGAGAAGTTCGAGACCGCGCTCACCAGCGAAAATGCGCTCGAGATCATCAAAGACTACGATGTCGTCGTCGACGGCACCGACAACTTTCCGACGCGCTACCTCGTCAACGACGCTTGCGTGTTGCTCGGCAAGCCGAACGCCTACGGCTCGATTTTTCGATTCGAAGGGCAGGCTACCGTCTTCCATCACCAAGACGGGCCTTGCTATCGCTGCTTGTACCCCGAGCCGCCACCCCCAGGTCTCGTTCCGAGCTGCGCCGAAGGCGGAGTGCTGGGAATCTTGCCCGCGGTCATCGGATCAATCCAAGCGACCGAGACGGTCAAGCTGATTCTCGGCAAGGGCGAAACACTCAGCGGGCGTCTGATGTTGTACGACGCCCTCAACATGAAGTTCCGCGAGCTTAAGCTCCGGCGGAACCCCGAGTGCCCCGTTTGCGGTGACAACCCGACGGTCACCGAGTTAATCGATTACCAGCAGTTCTGCGGCATCCCGCAGCAGGCTGCCGCCGAAGCGGAGGAACAGGGAGACATGGACGAAATCACTCCAGAAGAACTCAAGGCGCGCATGGACAACGGTGATGACATCTTCATCCTCGACGTCCGCGAGCCACACGAGTACGACATCGCAAAGATCGAAGGCTCAACGCTGATCCCGTTAGGCGAAGTCGCACAGCGCGTCGACGAACTCGACTCCACCGCCGACATCATCGTGCATTGCAAGATGGGAGGCCGCAGCGCCAAAGCCCAAGGAATACTCAAGGACATGGGTTTCTCCCGCGTGACCAACCTAACCGGCGGCATCACCCGCTGGAGCCAAGACGTCGACTCCGACGTCCCGCAGTACTAACCGAAAGGTCCGCGCTTGAGTGCGGGCCTTTTCTGTGGCCAAGGGATCTCGGGCGATCTCAACCTCCGGGTAGAACTCGACGAAAACTGTTCAAATGGGGAATATGAACCGCGTTCTGACCTCGTAGTTATCCGGTAGGTTGACTTTCCTGGCTAGAAAGCCACTAAGTATTCTACGATTCAGGCGCTATCGAAACGACATCGTGCAGGAATACTCGTTAGACTGTTCTAGTTCTGCAAAGAACAAGACCTAACTATGATGATCGCGGTTGGCCAGCTCAAAGATGAAGCGTACCAGGCTTTGGATCTAGCTATGAGCGCGATCTCGAACGGGACGCTCCCGTCGGATTGGAACGATGACGGGATCGGTTGGCAGGAGCTATGGGACCACGCGCAACGGGCGGGAGTCTACGCATCCTGCGATGGAATCGGTTTGTTGGATAGAGCGACCCAGTGTCTCGGCGAGCGGAGCGACTGGACCGCCCTCCGGACGGCTGTCTTTCACTATCACCGCCAGCCCGTACTCGATGAGAGTTGTAGCTCATCCACCAAGCTGGCCGAAACTCGCGAAGAGTGCTGGACCACGACGATGTATATGGCTAGGCTGCTACAGGCCTTGAGTTCTCCGTTTCTCCAGCCAAAATCGACCGCAGTAGATCGCTGTATTAGTATTCTCACAACTGCTGGGGAGCGGGGCCGCGCTCTGAACGACCGGTCTGATAGGTAACACTCTAAACCGGACGGATGGGTAACAGTATAGGCGGTGGTCAGTGGCCCCCGCGGGGGCCACTGACTGCCGAGCCGAGCGGCCACAGTACGCGGTTGGCGGCGTCGAACAAGGCGAGTTCCACCGGACCGAACCAGATCTGCCAAATGGCTTCGTCCACTTCGACTAGCCCGACCAACTCGCGAGCCAACGCTTCACTCAGGAAGTACTTCTCGCCGAGGAACTTGATGCGTCCGTCGTGGCGCACTCGTCGGCGCTCCCAGTGCCCCGGGTAATCCAGATCAGCAAGCTCGCTGGGATAGGCGCGTGTTGCTGGTGCATAGAACGCCGCCGGGGGCCGCTGTCTCAACGCTTCATGCGGACGTTCTTGGTTGTATTCATGACGAAAGAGGTCGAAGCGGCGCTGCTGTCGGCGACGATCGCCAGCCGGAGGTCTCACTGTCTCGGCTTTGAGCGTGCGGTGTAGCCGCTCGTGGCGACCGTTCTGCTGCGGCTTGCCCGGCTCGATGCGCTCCACCGCAATGCCCAGCTTCAGCCACCAGACGTTCAACCGGCTCAAGCGTCCGGTGCCGATGGAGGCGAACGGCGAACCGTTGTCTGAGCGTATCCTTCGTGGCAGCCCGCGCTCCAGAAACAACCGCTCCAAGCCTCGGCGGGCCTCGGCGTAGGATGTGCCCACGTGTGCGGTGCAGTTGAGCAGGAAACGACTATATCCGTCGACGACCGTTAGCTGTGGAGCCTCAAGAGGTTGTTCATGGGAATCAGGAGTCTGGAGAAAGGGGGAAGGTAGTGGAGGCTGGCGTGGGGGCGATGCCAGTTGTAATGGTGGAGCCAGGGTAACAGATGAGCGGCGCGCTGCTGGGATGAGGAGTAGGAGCGAGCGTAAGCCCATTCTCTCAGAGCGGTCTGGATGAAGCGTTCGGCCTTGCCGTTGGTGCGCGGCGTGTAAGGACGGGTAAAGCGGTGGCGGATGCCGAGACGACGGCAAGCATCGCGGAAGAGGCGCGAGCGATAGCAAGAGCCGTTGTCGGTGAGCAAACGACGAATGGGGACGCCGAGGGAGCGGTAGTAACCGACCGCGGCGTCGAGGAAAGCCACCGCGGAGTGGCTGCGTTCATCGGGCAGGATCTGAGAGAAGGCGAGGCGGGAGTTGTCGTCAATAGCGACATGCACGAACTCCCAGCCAGCGCCGCGACTGGCCCGAGAGCGATCTCCGGTAACGCGATGACCGGCGCGGAGGAAGCGGCCGAGCTTCTTGATGTCGAGATGCAGCAGATCGCCGGGGGCGGCATGTTCGTAGCGGCGCAGGGGCCGAGCAGGTTCGAGATCGCGGATACGGTTCAGGCCGGCGCGGCGCAAGATGCGGCTGATGGTAGCGGGCGAGAGGCCGACAGCCTGGGCGATGTGTCGGCCGGTCCAACGCTGGCGGCGCAGAGAAATGACGCGCTCGACCAGCGCCCGAGAGGTCCGTCGCGGGCTGCGGTGCGGTCGCGAGGAACGATCGTGCAAACCGGCGACACCCTCGCTGCGATAGCGCGCCAGCCACTTGTGGATGGTTCTCAGTGAGACGCCACAGGCCGCCGCGGCGTCCCGTGGCGTCTGCTGCTTGGCGAGGACGCGCTCGACGATCCGCACTCGCAAATAAGGCGTCAATCGTGCATTCTTGTGGATGTTCATTCGGTCTCTCCAAGGTTGCTGTTGTGGGATAACTCCAGCTTCCCTGGTCCGGGACCGAATGAACAACCTATTGAGAGGTCACAGTTAGCGGATAACACAGCACGCCGTCGCCGGTGCGAAACTGCCCCTTGTAGTCGATCGTCCAGAGGTCGTTGGGCGCTTCGGGTTCGCGCAACGGACTGGGTGCCGCTTCGGCCAGTCGCCGCATCCGCTTGCGCCCGCGAACGAGTCCGGCTCGCTTCAGCGCGTCGCCGATCGTCGACGCCGCTGGCCAGCTTGTCTGTGACTCTTTCGACTCCAGCCAGGCCCTGAGCTTCTTCGGCCCCCAACTCGGATGCTGCCGACGCGCTTCTATCACTCGTCGCTCGACCGACTCGGGTATCCGACCGGGCTGACGGTGTGCCGCGTGCGAGCGGTCTTCCAGCTCTGGCCAACCGCCTTGACGGAAGCGTTCTAACCACTTGTATCCGGTCCTGCGGCTGATCCCGTAGAGTCGACACAGCGCCGCCACGTTCGTCGCCGCCCCCGCTCGCAGCCAGTCTTCAATGAATCTCTTGCGTTCTTCCATCGGATAGGTCTCCTTCCATGGCATCTCGCCATGGTGTTACCTATCCGCCCGGTCTAACCTGTTACCCTTCCGCCCGGTCTGTACACGATTCGACCGCCGCGCCTAATTGCCAGGTGCTTGAGCAGGTGTGGCGCGCCAGCCCGAGAACGATTGAGGGTGCCAGAGTAGACATGGGACACGGGTACCTTCGATCGTCGAGAGTCGCATGGGGGCGGCGCTTTCGGATCGACGAAGTACGCCTCCCGGCTGATCGGTCGATTGGTTTCAGTCAGTTGGAGGCCGAATTTAGGCAGTCGACGCTACTGCTTGAAGCCAGTCGCGAGCCGATTGAGCGCTTAGTTGGTGTTCTGGAAGATGTCTCTGGCGGTGCGATTAGCCTAGAGTATAAGATTGTCGGTTCAAAGTTTCGCGTGATTGATTGGGACACCAGGGACGACGACCGAGTGCTGCGGCGAGTATGTGCGTCTTTTGCTTAGAGGCTCGGAAGCCTGAGGCCGCAAACGGATTTCTCGGGGAGGCCTGGCCTTACCAGGGCCGGATCCTGGCAGCGAACAGCCAGATGTTCGCTGTCCCGGGCTATGGTCCCCAGGTCTATCCGTATATTCTTTTGATCTCACGTCGTCATTTTGGTGCTTTTAGCGACGCGACGTCTTGCGAGCGAACTGCGCTTTTCGATCTGTTGGAGGAGCTACGGCACCGACGACTTCTACCGAATCGACCGGTTCGTATCTTTGAGCACGGCGGATGTCTTGAGTCTACCGCAGCTTGCATAGACCACTTTCACTGGCACGTGGTAAGCGATAACTTCGATCTTGAGGTGCCGGTGCGAGAAGACTTTCAAGTTCGGCCCGTAACTGTCGATCAATGCCGTCCGTTGGATGCTACGGGGCGGTACTTGTTGACGGGCCTTCAACGGCCTGGTCAGCCCTTGCGGGGCGTAGTCGCGGAACCCACGTCGGTAGAATCTCAGTATTTTCGTCAGAGAATCGCCGAAGAGTTAGGCGAAGGGGTGTGAGATTGGAGGGCCGGGATGAACCGCGAACTAATGCTTAGGGCCATGTGCGACGCACAACGCTTGTCGAATGAGCGATCTAGCGGGCGTACATCCAAGCTCGCGGTCTCTGGGGAACTTGAAGTAGCTTGAGCTAGGATGTATTTCTGATGACTTCTGGCCAGTCGTCGATCGGTTGCATAGGGCTCAAGAAGCTCGGCCGCTTCGGCCGAAGCTGCGGTTAAGGGCAGAGGCTGTCTCTGGGGGCAAAGGGAAGGGGTCGTCGCACCGCATGTCAGAAACTGCCCTTGGCTACTTGGTCGCCAGAATCGACTCCGCGTAAAGCAAATCCCCCGTCCGCCCGTCGTAGTACTGCATCACTACTTGCGGTTTGGGATACTCCACCCAGCGCGGGTTGCCGTCCTCTCCCGGGCCCTGCCAGACATTGTTGATCTGAGCCACGCAATAGATTACCCGATTGCGAAAACGGTTTGGCGTATCCGACCTGACAAAGCTCGACCAGCGGATCTCGACCTCGCGGCCGGCGTACTCATACGGCCCGTTCGGCGGCCGATCCCCTTCGCTGGTCAGCGGATGCTGCCCGGAGTTGTGCGGCCCACCGGCGAACTCCCACACGTTGTCCGAGATCTTGATCGCGAAGCTGTTGTGCAGGTCGCCCGTGATCACGATCACCGGCTTGCCGAGTTCGTCCCACAGGTCAATGAGCTGGTCGCGCTCCTCAATGAAAACCGTCCAGGCCTCGTCCTTGCCCTCGTCCGCCATCCCCCCCGCGGTCGGCGGGGCGGTGTGCGGAATCGTGAAGTTGACCGGCGAGACGATGAACGTAAACGTCGCATCCGAGGCTCTCATCTCGTCCATGAGCCACTTGCGCTGCTGCTCGCCGATCATCGACCGGCCCGGGTTGCGTACATCCGCCATGTCGTGCTGTTGACGGTACGTGCGCGTATCGAGGAAGAATATGTCGACGTTCGAGACACGCTTCTTGAAGTAGCTGCGCCGCCCGATCGAATACGTCTGCGAACCGCTGGCGTTTGCTTTGGGACTGATGCGCAGGCGATTGTCGTCCAAAACCTCAACAATCTCGTAGACGCCAGCGTTCGGGTCGCCGCCCTCGGTTTCGGACACCGTGCCCCACAGCTCGCCAGCGTTCTCGCCCCAATGGACGTGCAGGGTGGCCGACTCGTCGAGCTTGAGTTGGGAGAAGTTCGCCTGACGGTCGGTCAGCACGTCCGATCCAGTCTCGAACGACGCTTCGCCGAACAGGATCGGCTGCGTCGGCGGAACCTCGTTGCTCCAGGCCAGGTAGTCGTACCAAGCCGTCAGCGCCGGATCGCGAAACACAGGCTTCCGCTCGACGACCCCGACCTCGCCCATGCGGTAGATGTCGTTCAGTACCTCGTGATCGTCGTAGGTGTAGTAGGAGGGAATGTGACGGTGCCAATCCGCGAGAGGCACACCGCGGCTCAGATACGTCTTGTAGTTCTCCCACACGCCGACGATGTAGGGCATCAGCGAAACCTCGCGCGGCGTTTGCGCGGCGTCGATCCCGACCTGTCCGCGCCAGGCGTCGACCGGGTAGTCGCGGTCGTCTTCATAGAGCCAGTCGCCATTGAGGATGGCGAAGTCGACCTTGTGCTTTTCGTCGTCGCGGATCAGCTCTCGATTCATTGTCTGAAAGGCGGGCAGAGCTGGGCCGTTGCTTTGGTTGTTGCCGGTCGCGAACTCGAAGCGGAAGTTAAACAGACCGTCGGGGTTGGTCTCGGGGTCGCGGGCACCCTCCGGCGAGGGCAGCGTGTGAAAGTTGCCGCGACGGTTGACGACACCGACCGGTCGGTCACGCGTGGTCGCTTCGTAATAGTACTTTGTGTCCGCCTCAAGCCCCTCGATCATCAGCCAGCCGGTGTTGTCGTCACTGAGGGATGTCTCGACCGGCCCGGCGACCTGATCGAGTCGGTCGGGGTCGGTCCCATAGAACACGCGAAATTCGGCAGGCCGCGAAGTCCGCGCCCAGACGCCGATGTGGTCGGCGCTGATGCGGCCCAGCATCGGCCCGTGCGTGATTCTGGGATCGACCTCGCCGCGCTGCGCGACGAGAAGAGCGGCAAAGGCGAGGAAGATGATGGCGACGGTGATCTTGCGCATGAACGTCGATTTTAGATCAATTGGGCGAGAGCTGCGCTGACTCGGGGCGAAGGGGACGTGGCAAAGGGGATGTACAAACCGGGCGGATAGGTAACACATCAGGCCGACGCACATTGGTGGGCTTCGACCCCTTTGACCAGGGCCGTGTGCCTATGCTGTTGAGCCATTCACACATCCGCAATGAATATGACATGACCTCAGACGGGCTGTGCTATCGTTCTGGGCCTGGTGGTTCCAGTTGCTGGCACTGATCGCGTCGATCAAATTGAGGCACTCATGACCCTTCAACGTCTGCTCACGGCTCTGTCTGTTTTCGCCGCGATTTGCCTCAGTGCTGGTTGCGGCGACGCCACCGCTCCGACTTTCACGGCAACTCCCACGATTGCCACGAATCCGAACAGCTCCGTGCCACTGGCCGCCATAGTTTCCGCTGACACCGACGAGCCTGCCGCCCTGGTGATCCACGTCAGTGACGGCGACCGTCAGTGGAGCATACCGACTTCTCTCGATCTAGTGATGCAGCATTCCGTTGCCGTGCTCGGGTTTAGACCCGATCGCCGACATGTCGTTGAAATCAGCGCCCAGGACGCGGCCGGGAATACTTCGGCCACGATACCTCTTCAGTTCGAGACAGCTCCGCTTCCAGACGACTTCCCGTCGCTCGAAGTCTCTGTGAGCAGTCCCGAGAAGATGGAGTCCGGCGTAACGCTCTTCGCGTTGATGCGCTGGCCGGAGGAAGCTTCCACAGACGAGGAGTTTGGTCTTGCTATAGCGGTGGACGAAGACGGAGAGGTCGTCTGGTATCGCCGCAGTGACCACATGTCTGAAGACCCTCACCGTATGTCGAACGGCAACATGCTGCAGTTGGTCGGCAACCACCGGGCCGAAGAGATCGACATGCTCGGCAACGTCGTGGCTCACTGGCACGCTTCAACGCACCCGAACGAGAAAGCAAACGCGGAGGTCCCGGAAGGTTCGATTCCAGTGACGACAGACACTTTTCATCACGATATCCAAGAGATGCCGTCTGGGAATCTACTCGTTCTCTCGACGGAGATGCGCCGAATCGAGGACTATCCGACTAAAGTTGACGACGAGAACGCGCCGAAGGCTGCGGCTAACGTGATCGGTGATGTCGTCGTAGAGTTTTCCCGGGACGGATCTATTGTCAACGAGTGGAAGCTGATGGATCTACTCGACGTACGGCGGCTCGGTTACGAGTCACTGAGCGGTGTTTGGGATCGGTGGGCATACGTGGACGTCTTGGACGGGACCAAAGACTGGGCCCACGGGAATAGCGTTTTCTACGTGGCTGATACAGATTCCATTCTTGTCTCGTTGAGGCACCAGGAGGCTGTAATTAGTTTCTCGCGGGAAACCGGTGAACTGAACTGGATTCTTGGGACTCACGAAGGCTGGGGCGAACCGTGGAAGCCGTATCTACTGGAGCCCGAAGGTGACCTTCAGTGGCAGTATCACCAACACGCTGCCGAGATAGACGCGAGTGGCTCTCTGATCCTTTTCGACAATGGCAACTTTCGTGCGATGCCGCCGCATCCCCAGACTGAGCCCGGCGAAAGCTACAGTCGTGCAGTGGAGTATGCGATTGATGCGGAGTCGATGACCGTTCGCCAGGTTTGGAGCTATGGCGGCCCTGACGAGGACGTCTTCTACTCTCCGTTCATCAGCGAGGCCGATCGATTACCTGCAACTGGCAATGTGCTTATTACCGATGGAGGCCGCATTCGCGACCAGCAGGGCCGTCCGTCCGCCCAAATTGTCGGCGGCCATCACTGGGCTCGCATTGTGGAAGTGACCCACACTGATCGCCCCGAGAAAGTCTTCGAGCTCATTGTTGACTCTTCGGAACAAGAGAAGTCGATCGGATGGGCTGTTTACCGCAGCGAAAGATTGCCGAGCCTTTATGGGAACTGATCGTACGCAGACACAATGGATCCCGACCGCGAAGCGGAAGACAAGGAGAAACTTCGGACAAGTCTTACCAGCTCAAGTGGTCGCCGGGACAACGACTGGAATCGCCTTGCATGGGCGGACTAAGTTCTGCCGATATGATCGCCTTGGGTGAGGCTATCGAAGAAATTCCGCTCAAAGATCTAAAAGGAAATAACGGTGACAAACAAAGAATGCGGAGTGCGCCTAACGAGTTGGGCACAAAGAAGCGGTAACCGCCTAGTAAGAAACTATCGAATTAAAATGGAAAGCGGGCGACCACGTCCTAACTAACCACACCTGACGGCATAAGAGATATTACATCTCGGCTATCGCTATAAAAGCGAAAAGGCCTCGTCTTTATCAGGTCCTGCAATTCAGGTGCTTTCGCAACCTGTTGCAGTCGATCAGTCCTTGTTCGTAGCCACCCGCTTCACGACCGGTAGATCTATATCTGTATCTCCTTTCTGAACAATTTTAAGTGGCTTGAGTACCTCCTCAAACTCACCGTTCACCTGTTTTATACTCCCGTCGACCGAGCTTGTCAAGAGGAACTGCAACTTGAAGGTGTGAGGGGGCCGACTCAGCTGAATTAAGCAGCCGCCCGGATCAGTTGGGGAGCGAGAGGACACCAGGAATGTGGCTGAAGTTGAGCTGAATGTGACACCCAGAAAGGTCTGCTAGATCCAGCCAATTTCGATCGGCGGATGCGCTCTGCGGCCCACATCGCAGCGTCGTAAGAATGGATCCCCGCTACCGGAGCGGTTTTGACGACCAGATTCCTGGCTGTTAGCTCTCGCCTGTCAGCTCTCGCCAATTTGGGTGCAAAAATTGTTACCGCCAGCAGTCGGATCGCAGTACAATCCGCCTCAGGTCTTGCTGATCAGGCAAGGGCGCTAATTACAGACGACGACAGGAGCAGAGACATGAGGACGACGAGAGTGCGGTCCTTCGCCTACCGAGGCATACTAGCGGCTGGATTTGCCGTGTTATTGAGCGCCTCGCTGGCTGTGGTGGGTTGCCAGCAAACGGTCCCGATCGACAGTGACGATCTCGGCGGGGTTGTCAGCAGCGCGAACGGACCGGAAGCGGGCGTCTGGGTGATCGCGGAAACGACCGATCTGCCCACCAAGTTCGTCAAGATCGTCGTCACCGATGATCGTGGGCACTACCTATTGCCCGACCTACCAAGCGCGAACTACGCCGTGTGGGTGCGTGGCTACGGTCTGGTGGATTCTGCCAAGGTGGAGGCCGAGCCGGGCAACACCGTGAACCTGACGGCGGTGGTGGCGCCCAATGCGGCGGCGGCGGCGCAATACTACCCCGCCGGCTACTGGTATTCTCTGCTCCACGCGCCGGATAAGAGCGAATTCCCTGGTACAGGGCCCGAAGGCAACGGCATATCGCCAAACATGAAAACGCAGTCTCAGTGGCTGCAGAACGTGAAGTCGGGTAGCTGCACGGCTTGTCACCAACTGGGCAACAAGGCGACACGGGAGATCCCTGACGCTCTAGGCAGCTTCCCGTCCTCGCAGGCGGCGTGGGAGCGGCGCATCCTTTCTGGGCAGGCTGGCGGCAGCATGGCCGGTGGTTTCGCGCGGATCGGCACGAAGGCTGCGTTAGAGGCATTCGCGGACTGGACTGATCGGGTGGCCGCGGGAGAGGTGCCAGAAGCACCACCGCGGCCCCAGGGCCTGGAGCGCAACGTCGTCATCACCCAGTGGGACTGGGCCGACCCGAAGGCCTACCTCCACGATCAGGTCTCGACAGACCGGCGCGATCCGACGCTGAACGCCAACGGTCTTATCTACGGTGCGCTTGAGGCGAGCGCGGATTACCTACCGGTTCTGGATCCGGTGAGCCACTCCCGGAGTGAAGTCAAGTTAACGGTCCGCGACCCGAACACGCCGCCGGCGGCACAGCAGACGGTGGCGCAACCTTCTCCGTACTGGGGCGATGAAGCCATCTGGAATAGCAAGAACAACGTGCACAATCCGATGTTCGATGAGCTGGGCCGTGTTTGGATCACCTCGGCGGTGCGCCCGCGCGACAACCCTGACTTTTGCAAAGTGGGTTCGAGCCACCCTTCGGCCAAGTTGTTCCCACTCGAAAGGGCCAGCCGTCACCTGGCCGTCTACGATCCGAAAACCGAAGAGCTCACGCACATCAGCACCTGCTTCAGCACGCATCACCTGATGTTTGCCGAGGATGAGAACAACACGCTCTGGACAAGCGGCGGCGGCCAGGTCGTCGGCTGGCTCGATAGGAAGATGTTCGACGAGACGGGAGATGAGGAGAAGTCGCAGGGCTGGACCGCGCTCATCATGGACACCAATGGCAATGGCAAGCGGGACGCTTATGTGGAGCCCGACCAACCAGTCGACCCGGCCAAGGACAAGCGGTTCGGCGCCGCCTTCTATGCCGTCTCCCCCGCTCCGGACGGCTCGATCTGGGGATCCGTCTTAGGCTTCCCCGGCTCCGTCGTGCGGCTGGATCCAGGGACGAACCCGCCCGAGACTGCACTGGCGGAAGTCTACGAGTTGCCGTTCAATAACCCCAATGCCGCCGTCCAGGGGTACTCACCCCGCGGCATGGATGTTGACCGCGACGGCGTCGCCTGGGCGGCCTTGGCGAGTGGACATATGGCCAGCTTCGATCGCCGCAAGTGTAAGGGACCGCTCAACGGGCCAGAGGCCACCGGGCAGCACTGTCCCGAGGGATGGACGCTCTACCCTGAGCCGTTACCACAGATGCAAGGTGTTTCGGAATCGGGTAGCGCTGAGGCCAGCTACTACACCTGGGTCGATCAGTTCGACACGTTGGGCCTGGGCACGAACATCCCAATTAACACCGGCAATGCGTCCGAAGGGCTGCTGGTTCTGAAGGACGGTGAGTGGATCGTTCTCCGCGTCCCCTATCCGTTGGGGTTTTACACGAAATGGATGGATGGCCGGATCGACGACGCGAACGCCGGCTGGAAGGGCAGGGGCTTGTGGACGACAGTGAGCACACGAGGGCCCTTTCACATGGAAGGCGGCAAAGGGACGACGAGCAAGGTCATGCACTTCCAACTTCGCCCCGACCCGCTCGCGAAGTGACCGGAGCACACCTCATTGGCTCTGCCAGAACGGCAAAAATTGATCGACGGATGCATACATCGCCCTCGATTGCCGTGTCGGGCCGCGATTTAACGACTTCCACTTGCTCCGCCAATGGGAGTAGTGCGTCTTTCCCCCGAAGGGGCCAGATCCGCGGCAGCGGGCGCGCTAGCGGTGGGAAGGGCCACGGTCACTGTGGTTCCTTCGCCCAGACGACTGTCTATGCGGATCTCGCCGTTGTGTTGCCGCAAGATGCCATGCGACGTGAGGAGGCTGAGCCCCGCTCGTGCGCGTGTCCCACTCCGGTTCAAGGCTGGGTCGAATATTCGTTGTACTTGTTCAGGCGACATCCCGACTCCAGAATCGATCACCTGGATCTGTATCTCGTCAGCTTCAACGCGAGATCGAACCTCAATCGTGCCGCGGCCACGGATCGCTTCCGCGGCGTTACGCAGCACGTCCATGAATACGTGATTCAGGCTACTGGCATAGCAGGTGACGCGCGGAATATCTCCGTAGTTCTTGACCACCTCAATCCGATCTCCGAGGTCGGGCTTCAATAGCTCAAGCGCGCTATCGATGCCCTCGTGAAGGTCGACGTTCTGGCGCGGGGCCTCGTCCAGCTTCGCAAACCTTCGCAGGTTATCGACGAGACCGGTGATGCGCGCACTGCTCTCGACAGTGCCGGCATGGGTCGTCTGAAGGAGGTCGAGACAACGCTTCACCTGTTCGCTGTTGTCGAGCTGGTCGATGCGCCCACCTTCCTTCAAGGCATCTGTAATTGTACTTACGCATCGACTCGCGACATCAACGTTGCTGTTGATCACGCCTAGAGGAGTGTTCATCTCATGAGTGATTCCGGCGGTCAGCGCGCCGATCGACGCCATCTTTTCCGCTCTGACCAACTCCACCTGCGAGTTGACCAATTCCCGGTTCGCCTGAGCAAGTTGATCGTATGCAATTTCATTGCTACGAACGAAGTACAGCATGAGTCCAAATACGATGACTGACACGCCGACTACGTTCAAGACGAAAAGCGTCGCCGTTTCGCCCTCGAACACGCCGGAGGCGACAGTCAGAACGATGTACGCCAGAAACCAACGCAGCGTGATCTCTATTTCCTGAAACGTAAGCGCCCCGAGGATCGCCAGCATCGCCCACATCATCACGACGCCAGAAGGAACAAAACCTCCCAAGGTCCATTGAAATAGGAACGGGAGTAGCAGGCTTATCAAGAGTTGAATGAATCGAGCGACTCTGAATTGAGTTGTAACTGAAAAGTATGTGAGGTTAAAGGCGGTGAGGGCGACGTAGCCGAATGGGATCGCTGCGGTAATGAACAGCCCCAGATAGACGCATATCGATCCCCAGACGAGCCCGCCGCAAGACATCAGCACCGCGACGTACACCAAAAATCGCTTGTGCAACGCCTCGCGGTCCGTGTCGGACTCCAGCGCTCCAATGCTGGCCAGTACTTCGATCAATCTAGTAACGGAACGGTGCATGATTCACTTTTTGTACAGCTCCCAGATACGCCCGATGACGACACGGAGAATACCAGACGACCCACTCTCGCCAGGAAAACTAATTCGGAAGCGCAAACGCCCAAAACCCCATTCCCGACGCGATCGCGACGTACTGCCGCCCGCCGACCATGTAAGTCATCGCGGATGCCTTCCAGTCCTGGTTCGCTTGAAAGTGCCATAACGGCTTCCCAGTGTGGGCATCTAGCGCCGCAAATGCACCGCTGTCTTCGCCGAAGAAGACCAGGTCTCCGTCAGTCGATAGAACGCCAGAGTAGGTAGCCGCTTCACCGATCTGCGCATACTCCCAAACCGTCTCCCCGGTCTGGATGTCGAGTGCGCGAATGAATTTCTGATTTAGCGCATCGTCAGTGAGACGGATCGTGCCGCCGAGCCAACTACGACCTTGCTGCCAGGCACGGTCATCTTTCGTATAGATGTTGCACGCCTCGTGTACAAGCAAATAGAACAGCTTCGTCCCCGGATGGTACGCCGTGGCCATCCAGTTCGTCGCACCACGAATTGCCGGGCAGGTCGCCGTCCCTTCTTCGGTCGGATCAGAGCCCTCCAGCACGATCGGTCGACCGTTTGCGTCGATGCCTTTCGCCCAAGTTTGCTCGGCAAACGGCTCGCCCAACAGGAACTCGCCATCCGTGCGATCGAGCACGTAGAGAAACCCATTTCGATTGGCCTGCACCAGTAGTTTGCGTGGCTCGCCTCGAAAAACTTCGTCCACGAGAACGAGCGGTTCTTGTGCATCCCAGTCGTGTGTATCGTGAGGTGTGAACTGGAAATACCACTCCAACTCGCCCGTCTTCGGACGAAGAGCCACGACGGAATTGGTGTAGAGATTGTCACCTGGTCGTCGGTCGCCGTTGAGGTCCGGGCAAGGATTGCCGACGGCCCAATAGAGCAAATCAAGTTCCGCGTCATAGCTGCCGGTCAGCCAAGTCGCACCGCAACCTTTTTCGAGAATTTCGGCATCTCCCCATGTCTCTGAAAGTGGTTCACCAGGGGCAGGTATCGTCCAGAACCGCCAAGCCATTTCACCGCTGACAGCATCGTAAGCATCAAGAAATCCGCGCAATCCCGTATCGCCGCCCGACATACCGACTATCACCAGATCACCGACTACAAGCGGAGGGGCGATCGCACCGTAGTGCATGCGGTGGTCAGCCATCTCGCGGTCCCACAGCAGTTCACCGGTGAATCGGTTGAGCGCGATCACATGGGCGTGATCGGTCACCGTGTACAGCATGTCGCCGCGCACGGCCACCCCGCGGTTCAGCCCGATCCCCGCGTCGCCCATCAACCCTTCGTTGCGCGGCTGCGAATAGCTCCAAATCTCACGACCCGTCTCGGCGTCGAGTGCGAAAACCTGGTTCGGTGCCGTCACGTACATCAAGCCTGCCACCACTACTGGAGTCCCCTCAATCATCCGCAACCCGGGAATCGGAAAGAACCATTCCGGCCGAAGTTGGCTCACGTTCTCTCGGTTGATCTGGTCAAGCGGACTGTGTCGGTTGGCCGTATCGCTGCCGTTGTAACTCGCCCAATCAACGTGCGGATCCAACGGTGCCTCGCGGAAAGCGTCGCCCTCACGGCGCAGCCGATGGATCGTACCGTCCGCGGTCCGAATGTGTGCGTCGAAACCACTCTCGTTCAAGATCAAGCCCGATAGAGTGCGGCCATCCGTCAGCAACAGGTCCCCATGCTGAGGGCCGTCGTCGAGGGCCGCTGCTATTTCGGGCCCCTGTACTAGCGTCTCCAGAAAATCGACCAGCGGCTCAAGTTCTTCCGGCGAGAGATCGAAGGCGGGCATGCCGCGAGTCGGAACACCCTCGGTGATCAATGCACCGAGCTGCTCCGCCGAATTCTCGTTAATGAAATCGAGGATCGCGGGTGCCCGATCGGAGCCACTGCCGTCTCCGGCGTGGCACAGCGCGCACCGCGTCTGAAATGCGGTCTCCCCTGGTGTGTCTTGCGCCTGCGACGCGCATGTCGCGGCCAGCACAAGGATCAATCCCAAAGTTCGTGTCACCAATACGTTCACCTGGACCACGATTCTAGCGCGTCACACAGCCTAGTTAGCGCAACGAGCATCACCGCGCGCCGTGAGATCAAAAGCCCTCGCGTTTGCTAGACTTGCCTGCTTATGCCATCGGCCATGACTCACCTTGAATGCTCGCGTCCGGGATGCGACAAAGTCTTCCCCTACAGCCCTGCACAGAACCTCTGCACGACCTGCAAACTGCCCCTACTTGCTCGCTATGACCTGGATAAAGCGGCGCAGACACTGACCCTCGATGCCCTAAAAGGGCGTCCCAATACGATCTGGCGTTATGAAGAGGTGATGCCCAAAGCTGACCCCGTGACGCTGGGCGAAGGCATGACGGAACTGGTCCACACACGACGGCTCGGAGAACGCCTCGGGCTCGAAAAACTCTACGTCAAAGATGAAGGACAGAACCCGACCGGCTCCTTTAAAGCTCGCGGTCTTTCGGCTGCCGTCACGATGGCGCACGCGTTGGGTATCGAAGTCATCGCTTTGCCGACTGCTGGCAACGCTGGTGGTGCTGCTGCCGCGTATGCCGCCCACGTGGGTATGAAGTGTGTGATCGCCATGCCCTCCGACACTCCCGCCGCCAACATTCTCGAAGCCCGCGCGTTTGGTGCGGATGTGCGACTCATCGACGGACTTATCTCCGACTGCGGTAAGTACATCGCCGAGCATGTGGCCGCCGAAGGTTGGTTCGAGGTCTCCACCTTGAAGGAGCCGTATCGCATCGAAGGCAAGAAGACGATGGGCTACGAACTTTGGGAAGAGTTCGGCGGCACGTTACCCGACGTGATCGTCTATCCTACCGGCGGTGGCGTTGGACTGATCGGTATGTGCAAGGCGTTCGACGAACTCGAAGCGATGGGGCTGACTGGCAGCAAGCGTCCGCGTATGATCGCCGCTCAAGCTGCGGGTTGCGCTCCCATCGTCAAGGCCTTTGAACAGCACGCCGACGTCTCGACGATGTGGGAGGATGCGGCCACCATCGCTTCTGGACTGCGGGTGCCGAAGGCGCTGGGTGACTTCATCATCCTCGCCGATCTCTATCGCACCAACGGTACGGCGATCGCCGTCACCGACGACGATATGATGGACGCCTGTCTCGAAGTTGCACGGCTCGAAGGCATCTTCGCCGCGCCCGAGGGAGGCGCGGGCGTGGTCGCGGTTGAGAGGTTGGTCGAGGCGGGTAAGATTGCCGCCGACGAAACCGTCGTCATCTTCAACACAGGTAGCGGCTACAAGTACACCGAAGCGTGGGACGCCGCGATCAAAGCGTGATTCCCGAACGACACAAGCATACGTTTCATCTACTGGGCGGCCCGGCCGTCTTCTTACTGCTGCTCGTCCTGCTGCCGGACTCGGTGCCTTATCCGATTCGTGGCAGTATCGGGCTGCTGCTCTGGATGTCTTGGTGGTGGATCTTTCAACCCGTCCACCTCGCCGTCACCGGACTACTGCCACTAGCTGTTCTGGCGGTCTTCGACTTCCTGCCGGTTACGACCATCCTGCCAGCGTACGCGCAGCAATTGGTGATCCTCTTATTGGGGGCCAATATCTTGGCTACCACCTGGAAGCGTTGGGGGCTCGACCGTCGTATCGCCTTGGTGTCGCTGCTCGGTCTTGGCACGAGTTCCCGCGGACAGATCATGGCGTGGTTTGGCATCGCCGCCGTGCTCAGTACCGTGCTGCCCAACACCGTCGTTGCCGCCACGCTGATGCCTGTCGTTGTGGCGATGCTGCGGTTCATGGATATCAAAGAGATCGGCAGTAGCCGCTTCGCTACCGCGTTGTTGATCGCTGTCGCCTGGGGTACCAGCGTGGGTGGAGCCTGGACACCGCTCGGTGGCGCGCCGAATCTCTTGACTGTGCAGTTCCTTGAGCAGGAAGTCATTGGCCGCGAGTTCCTCTTCACTACATGGGTCACGCGCCTGTTCGTATTGAACCTGCTCATCGCGCTGGCGGCCTTCTTGTTCATGCGATTCGCGTTCCGCCCGGAGCGAAAGCAAGTTGAGGGAACACGTGAATATTTTTCGGGTGAGTTGCGTGCCCTCGGTGCGATGTCGGTCCCTGAGAAATGGGCGCTGTCATTTTTTGCAGGTGCGACGCTACTCGCTTTTACGCGCCAGTTTTATGCGTCGTGGCTACCCGGTCTGACACCAGCGTTTGCCTTCCTCACCTTCGCCGTTCTGAGCTTCACCGTCCGTCACAAGGGCGAGCCGTTGGTCGATTGGAACTACGCGCAAAAGCACATGGTCTGGGGGCTGATCTACTTGTTCGCCGGAGGCTCGGCGCTTGGCCAAATCCTGAGTCGAACCGGCACCGCACAGTTCGTCGCCGAGGCACTGATTCCTCTCGCGGGGGATGGTGGCTTCTTGGCCGTCGTTGTCTTCTCGTTCTTAACCGTGGTGCTGACGCAAATCACCAGCAATACTGCTGCTGTTGCGATCGTCGTCCCGATTACGATCAGCACGTTTGAGAGTTTGGCGCTCAACCCGTTGCCATTCGTCTATATCGTCGCAGTCGCGGGCAACTGCGGATTCATGCTTCCGTCATCGGCGGGCGGCCCTGCCGTCGCCGCGGGCTACGGTGTTGATCTGAAGACGATGTTTGCCTGGGGGCTCTGGCTGACCGGTCTCGTCTTAGTCGTGATCATCGCGGCGGGCTACCTGTTGGCGACTTACTGGCTCGGCTTTGGCGTTGCCTGAGCTTTCTCCCGACTCGGGCGGTAGTCGTCGTGTTGCGAAGTCAGCAATAAGAGCAGGCTTCGATCAAGTGGGAGTTAACCCTACTGCTCCCGGTCGCGGAACTCTTCGTACCAGTTTTGGACGAGGCGTTGCCGTGGGCAGGTTCTTGGCTGGCTACCGGCTCGGTCGATTTTACTTCGATCAGCCCGAGCCCGCTCTTACAGCGAGGCTCGCTCTCGGCGTGATTTTGGCGGAGTTTTCTGATGTCGAATGTCGGCTGGTCGCGGTCTTGGCACTCGGGTGGACTCGCTGAGCGAGTTCTTCGGACGAGTGACGGTTCCGCGTCGCCGAGACCGAGATTGGGGAGCCCGAAGATACGCATGTTCTGCAGTCGCGTGATGACCATTCGCTGACGCTGGTGACGTGCTACCCGTTCTACTTTGCGGGCCCCACTCCACAGCGGTTCATCGTCCACGCAGCCTCACTAAATGAAGCTCCGGCACTGCGAGCCGAGGCAACAAGATCCAGAGTTTCTCGAAGTTGGTTTTAGGAAGGAATAGATAGAGAGGAGAGGAAATGCATAGCAGACTAGTCAAGAAAGCGGGCATCTCACTCGCTGTTTCGCTCGCCGCGCTCATTTGCGCGCTTGCCGTAACGACCACTCAGGCGCAGACCGCAGAATCGCCCTTGGAGTTCGAGCGTGGCTTTCCCACCGCCGTCACCACGGACAACGTCTACGACGCCACCGACCTCCGCCGTGCCATTGAGGCCTACAAGTTTTTCTTTGGCACCATGCAATCCGAAGCCGTCATGCAACAGATGTTGTCTAACGGCGCCGTGATTAACGAAGTTGGCCACGTGATGGCCACATCGCCGCTACAACAATTCGCTGCTGCCAATGCCGACACGCCTTACGCTTTGACCACGGTAGACCTCGAATTATCGGGGCCGATGGTAGTGGAGATACCAAAGGGTCCGTACATCGGCTTTGTAGACGATCACAATATGCGTTGGGTTCTGGACATGGGCATAATAGGGCCGGATAAGGGAAAGGGTGGCAAACATCTAATTCTCCCTCCCGACTACGAAGGCGAGGTGCCTAGTGGCTACTATGTTGGTCGAAGCCAAACCCGATTTGTAGTGGTGTTCGTTCGCATCATGCCCATTGGCGGCGATGTCGCCAAGGCGATCAAGGCGTCCGAAGACATCAAGATCTACCCGTTATCTAAATCCGGTCAGCCAGTCAAACATCGTTACATTGATGTGAGCGCCAGACGCCTGACGCTGCCGATATTGACTTGGGAGCACAATATTGAGTACTGGAAACAACTGCACGCCGTGATCCAGAAAGAGACGGCCCCGGCCAGTTTCCGCCCCACGCTTGGAATTCTTGCACAGTTAGGGATAAAAAAAGGCATGCCTTTTAACCCTGATGCTCGTACGCAAGGCATACTTGAACAAGCGGGCAAGATCGCAAATGCTGAGATGAGGGTCAGTTCATACGCTAAGAGAAAACCTCAATATATCGCTTGGAAGGGGCGCTCGTGGGAGTGGCTTTTGGTACAGCTCATTAGCCCTGAGACGCAGGACTTTGGGCCTAAAGAATACCTCGACCTGACAGTCAACGACGAGTATTTTTACATCGGCTATGGCACTTCGGCAGCGATCGGTAAGCGGGGTGTTGGTATGAACGACCGGTCTGATAGGTAAGGGCTCGATTTACTTTGTCGCTTACCGTGATGGAAATGGTGCATACTTTGACGGCAATAAGTCCTACATGCTAAATATTCCCGGTCCAGTGCCTGCCAGTCTTTTCTGGTCAAATACAGTTTATGATAGTGACTCCCGCGTCCTTATTGAAACCGATCAGAATCGGGCAGCAATGCGCTCCCACATAGATAAATTAGAGGCAAACGGAGACGGATCCTGAACGACCGGTCTGATAGGTAACACTCTAAACCGGACGGATGGGTAACAGTATAGGCGGTGGTCAGTGGCCCCCGCGGGGGCCACTGACTGCCGAGCCGAGCGGCCACAGTACGCGGTTGGCGGCGTCGAACAAGGCGAGTTCCACCGGACCGAACCAGATCTGCCAAATGGCTTCGTCCACTTCGACTAGCCCGACCAACTCGCGAGCCAACGCTTCACTCAGGAAGTACTTCTCGCCGAGGAACTTGATGCGTCCGTCGTGGCGCACTCGTCGGCGCTCCCAGTGCCCCGGGTAATCCAGATCAGCAAGCTCGCTGGGATAGGCGCGTGTTGCTGGTGCATAGAACGCCGCCGGGGGCCGCTGTCTCAACGCTTCATGCGGACGTTCTTGGTTGTATTCATGACGAAAGAGGTCGAAGCGGCGCTGCTGTCGGCGACGATCGCCAGCCGGAGGTCTCACTGTCTCGGCTTTGAGCGTGCGGTGTAGCCGCTCGTGGCGACCGTTCTGCTGCGGCTTGCCCGGCTCGATGCGCTCCACCGCAATGCCCAGCTTCAGCCACCAGACGTTCAACCGGCTCAAGCGTCCGGTGCCGATGGAGGCGAACGGCGAACCGTTGTCTGAGCGTATCCTTCGTGGCAGCCCGCGCTCCAGAAACAACCGCTCCAAGCCTCGGCGGGCCTCGGCGTAGGATGTGCCCACGTGTGCGGTGCAGTTGAGCAGGAAACGACTATATCCGTCGACGACCGTTAGCGGATAACACAGCACGCCGTCGCCGGTGCGAAACTGCCCCTTGTAGTCGATCGTCCAGAGGTCGTTGGGCGCTTCGGGTTCGCGCAACGGACTGGGTGCCGCTTCGGCCAGTCGCCGCATCCGCTTGCGCCCGCGAACGAGTCCGGCTCGCTTCAGCGCGTCGCCGATCGTCGACGCCGCTGGCCAGCTTGTCTGTGACTCTTTCGACTCCAGCCAGGCCCTGAGCTTCTTCGGCCCCCAACTCGGATGCTGCCGACGCGCTTCTATCACTCGTCGCTCGACCGACTCGGGTATCCGACCGGGCTGACGGTGTGCCGCGTGCGAGCGGTCTTCCAGCTCTGGCCAACCGCCTTGACGGAAGCGTTCTAACCACTTGTATCCGGTCCTGCGGCTGATCCCGTAGAGTCGACACAGCGCCGCCACGTTCGTCGCCGCCCCCGCTCGCAGCCAGTCTTCAATGAATCTCTTGCGTTCTTCCATCGGATAGGTCTCCTTCCATGGCATCTCGCCATGGTGTTACCTATCCGCCCGGTCTAACCTGTTACCCTTCCGCCCGGTCTGTACAAACCTACACGTTCTACTTCGGCCCAAATGCCCCGGTAGGAAAGGAAAGTATGTGGGTCAAAACCATCCCCGGCAAAGGTTGGTGGTCTGTCTTGCGTATCTATGGCCCAGAAGCAGATAGCTTCAACGGTAACTGGATACCTGGTGACATCGTCGAGATCGAAATGAAGTAGGCAAACGAGGACCTTGTTCGGTCATGGGCAAAGTGATCAGCTAACAACAGCATGCGGCTGAGAGCGCTTCGAGCGGCAGCTGCATGCTGGGCGTTAGCCAGACACTAGCTAGACAATTACGGGTCAGCCGGGATGCTTGCTGCCGTCATCGGCCGGCGGCCCAGCAGTTGCCGCGGGCTACGGTGTTGATCTGAAAACGATGTTTGCCTGGGGGCTCTGGCTGACCGGTCTCGTCTTAGTCGTGATCATCGCGGCGGGCTACTTGCTGGCGACCTTCTGGCCCGGGTTTGGCGTGGCTTGAGTCGAGGGTGCGAGAACGGCTCGCCGCGCCTCACAACCCGGACAGGGAACCGGACTTCATATGCGGTGTATCTCGGCTCCATGTCTTGTAAGATGTTTATGATACAGTGTTATAGAGAAGTACAAACCGGACATGAAACCGGACATATCAGTGCTCGATCGTCAGGAATCAACGTCTCTGATGGAGCCGTTGCTGATCGATTCAGGTTCTCGCCACCATGGCGAGCTTGTCGAACTTGCGTTTGAGCTGGCTCAGAAGTCAGCTCGTTTTCGCGGAAGCTTACCGCCGAGTCTGATCCGCTCCCTCGCTGAGATGGTGCGGGCGATGAACTGCTACTACTCGAACTTGATCGAGGGCCACGATACGCATCCAATCGACATCGAACGAGCTCTTCGGGAGGACTACAGCAGCGACGAACGGAAGCGCGATCTACAAGAAGAGGCGCGGGCGCACATCGCGGTCCAAGAGTGGATCGATGATGGCGCTTTGCGAGGGAGAGCGGCGAGTCTCGAAGGGGTTTGTGAGATCCATCGGCGGTTCTGCGAACTGCTGCCTGAGGATCTCCTCTTCGTCGAGGATTCAGCGACGGGCGAGCGAGTTCGCGTGATACCTGGCAAGTTTCGCCAGCGCGACATCGAGGTGGGAAGTCATGTCGCCGTCAGCCCGGGGGCCATGATGCGCTTCATGGAACGCTTCGAGACGGCGTACGGTGAGCTTGGAAAAGCGGAATCCGTGATGGGCGGTGCCGCCGCGCATCACCGGTTGTTGTGGATCCATCCATTTCTTGATGGCAACGGTCGAGTGGCTCGCCTCATGTCGCATGCGAGTTTGACAGAGGCCCTAGACACCGGTGCGATCTGGTCGGTTGCGCGAGGGCTGGCTCGCAACGTTGAGGCGTACAAGCAACATCTGGTTCGCTGTGACCAAACGAGACGCAACGACCTGGACGGCAGGGGCCACCTGAGTGAAGAGGCTCTGGCGGAGTTCACGAAGTTTTTCCTGACTGTCTGCCTTGACCAGGTAACGTTCATGGAGCAGCTTGTGGAACCGCGACGTTTGCGTACGCGTGTCGTGTTGTGGGCTGAGGAAGAGATTCGTTTGGATGCCCTGCCGCCTCAGGCAATTTCTGTCCTTGAAGCGGCGCTCTATCGCGGTGAAGTGCTTCGCGGAGATGTCGCGGGAATTGTCGGCGCGGGCGAGCGGCATGCCAGGCGAATCGTCTCCGCGCTTGTTGCGAGAGGCGTACTGACTTCAGATAGCTCACGCGCCCCGTTGCGCCTCGCATTTCCCGCGGCCTTGGCGCCGCGATGGCTGCCAGGGTTGTTCCCGTAAGTGGGGAGACTGGTCCGGCTTTGGCGTGGCTTGAATGTTCTCGCGGATCGTGTAGTTCCTACTGCTCCTGCCGGCTCAATCGGTCGATGCAACACACGCGCTAAATCGTTCTGCCGGCGTTTCAAACTCCAGCGTCTTGCGGGGCCGACCGTTCAGCCTGCGAGCGATCCTGTCCAGGTGCTCTTGTGAGTGTACGGATAAGTCGGTTCCCTTGGGGAAGTACTGTCTCAACAGACCGTTCGTGTTCTCGTTCGAACCGCGTTGCCAAGGACTCTGTGGATCGCAGAAGTACACGTCGATGTCCGTCGCTAGGGTGAAGCGTTTGTGGTCGGCCATCTCCAGCCCGCGGTCCCAAGTCAGCGACTTGTAGAGTTCGCCCGGCAGCTGCCGGGCGTGCGCGATCAGTGCCGATACGACGGTTGCGGTGTCCTTGCCGGAGACCTTCACCAACATCACATAACGGGTGTGACGTTCGACCAGCGTAGCGATGTAGGTGTTGTTCGATCCGGCTAGAAGATCCCCTTCCCAGTGACCGGGTACGGCCCGGTCTTCCACCGAGGCCGGGCGTTCACTAATCGAGATCAGATCTCGAATCTGTCCGCCGCCGCGGCCTTTGCGGCTGGCCTGCGGAGAACGCCGAATCGTACGCTTGGAACGTAGACACAGGGTCAGTTCTTTCTTCAAAGCCCCGCGGGCCTGGATGAAAAGACTGCGATAGATCGTTTCGTGTGACACGTAAAGTGACTCGCTACCCGGATACGTCCGCTTCAACCAGCCGGCAATCTGTTGCGGAGCCCAGTCCTCGCGCAGCTTCTCTTCTACCAACTGGCGTAGCTGAGGACAGCGTACCAGCCGACACGACTTTGGACGCCGCGCTCGCTTCCAGGCTTGCTTGTCCGCCTCTGCCGCTCGGTAGCGGTTAGAACCTCCGTTGCGGCGGATCTCTCGGCTCAGGGTCGATGCCGCACGAGCTAGCCTGCGGGCGATCTGTCGCAGCGACTCTCCACAGGCAATGCCTCGGGAGATCTCTTCCCGCTCAGCTAGCGTTAGCGCTTGAGGCGAGCGGCAGCGCGTTCGCGGGCGGATGCCGCCGTAACGCAGCAGCAGCGGGTAGACCGACGCCCCTCTGTCCATCCCGTGGGCGATCTTCTTCGACGACTCCCCGCGTCGCCAACGATCCCATACCTCAGCGAACTCCGCCGCCGTGTACGCTCGCCTCTTCCTCGTCTGTTCCTTCTGTTCTTTCTGCATCCACTTCTCCTTCTCGGTGAAGTGTTGCATCGACCCCTTGAGACCACCGGAACTGTAGGAAATGACACGTTTCGCGTGGTTCTAGAGGGCTAGAAGGAGCTGTTTCCGGGGTCATTTCCTACACTCGGACTTGTAGGAAGTTACTCGCAACGGCCGATTGAGGTCGTGATTGTGATTGTGAAGGCTTCTACTCTTCCCGATCCCGGAACTCTTCGTACCAGTTTTGGACGACGCGGATCTTGGGAGGGGCCGCCTCGGCTCCTTCGACCAGTGCGGTCGTGACAAACCGTTGGCCGTCGGCGGAGACGTCATACGCGCGACCTCCAACTTGGGCCAGATCGAGGGATTCAAAGAGTACCTGCGGCTGGCCTTGAGTGAATCCCTCTCCGGTTGAGACGGAGACCACCCTTAAACTCGTGTCCTCCAAGTAGAACAACTCGCTGCCATCGCTGCGCCAACGCGGATCCGTCCCGCCGTTCACCGACACTTGCCACTTGCCAGCGCCATCGGGGAATGGACGCACATAGATCTCATCGCGGCCCGATTCGTCCGATATATAAGCCAGAAAGCGTGCATCAGGCGAAAGCCTCGGGCTGAGCTCGTCGGCGGGCGTACTAAGAAACGTAACGGGCTCAGACGCGTCGCCGTCGGCCTGAAGCTCCACGTAGCGGATACCTCGGCCGTTTTCCTCGTCGACCTCGTAGTAAACCAGATAGCGACCGTCACGCGACCAGTCAGGACTGACCAACGTGCCTTCGGCCTCCACCAGCACAACGGCCTCACCCGTCCCATCCGCGGCCTTGGTCAGCAGGCTACTTCCTTTCCGGTAGGCGATCTCCCGCCCCGAGGGCGACCAAGTCGGCCAGACTTCACCCTCTTCTCAAATGTCAACCGAGTCTTGGTCGAACGGATCAGATCGTGAACCCAGATGGCAGGGTTTCCGCTCTCGATAGACATCACCGCAATCCGTTGGTCGTCAGGCGAGAGGGCAGGCTGTACCATGTCCTGCGGTTGGCCGACTGTCTCCAGCAGATCGCCCGCGCGGTTGCGCCAGACGAGAGTCCGGTTCGCACCGCTTCCCGCTTGGTCCCGATACGCCAATGTGCCGTTGCGGGAGACCGTGGCCGCTAGACCGACTGTACTGATCGGGAATGCGTCCTCAGTTGGCTCCAGGGTCTCAAGAGAAAAAGGCCAGGCCCACAATCCGCGCTCGTTTTCGTCGGTGGGCCCGTGGATCAAGTAACCGTCCAGCGAGTAGACCGCATTGGAGCCGGGACCGAGCTCGCGCCGTTCGCCGGTCTCCAGATTCAACACCACCACCCAAGGTTCTGCTGGGGATAGCGCCGCCGCGTAGACGAGCGCCGCAGATCCGCTGCCGGTCGGCAAGAAGTGAGGGTAGACGGGATAAGGCCGAGGACTGTCGCTGGAGTCGAACAGTAACTGCGGCTGTCCGCCACGCGCGGCGATCTCGTACATCTGCAAGCCCGAGGAAAACACGATGCGCTCGTCGTCGGGGCTCCACGATCCTCCCCCAAAACCGTATTTGCCACGGCCTGGCAACTCACAGAGTGTGATCGCGCCGCCGCCGGCGATCGAGATTCTCTTCAATTCCCAACTAGTGCCTGCGGTAGCGAATCCGATCCACGAGCTGTCCGGCGACCAAAACCCGCTGATCGCCCCTTCCGTCCCCGGAAGTTCACGTGCTGACTCATCACCGAGAGATCGCAGCCAGAGGCTGCTTTCCCCGGCTGTTTGGGCCGTATAGAGGATGTACTCGCCGTCCGGGGAAATGCGCGCTTCACCGAGGCCCTCTGGAGCGAACGAGAAGCGCGTTACAGGCTTCTCGGGCGGAGCCTGGTTGAAGTGGACCGCCAGGAGGCCAAGAAATGCGATTCCGAGCACTGCAGCCACGGCGCGTTCGACTCGTTGGCTACCCCGGCGCACGACCACTGCATCAGGTGGTAGTGCATCGACAGCACTCATCGACTGGCTCACAGCCAATGTCGCCGCACTTCTTTGCCCCGACGAAGCCTTCCGCGCCCCACTACTCTGCTTTTGGAGTACACGTAGATCGGCCAGAAGATCATCCGCGTGCTGGTAGCGCTCGTCTCGATCCTTCGCTAGGGCCTTGCTCAATAGCCGATCGATCTCCGGCGACAGACCGGCGCGTTGCGCTGTCACCGGTTCGGGATCTTCGTTGAGAATGCCGTAGCCGATTGCCTGTTCGTAGTCCGCCTCAAACGGAGTCTTCTGCGTCAGCATCTCGTACAACACGCAGCCCAGCGCCCAGACATCGGCCCGTCGGTCGACATTCTTGCCTTCGAGTTGCTCCGGGGACAGGTAGGCCGGTGTTCCCAACGTAGTTCCCGACTTGGTCAGCTTCGAAAAGCCGGTCAGTAACGCCAGTCCGAAGTCCAGGATCTTCACCTGCCCCTTGCTGGTCAGCAGGATGTTCTGTGGCTTGATGTCCCGATGGACGACGCCTTGCTCGTGAGCTTCGTTCAGCCCCTCGGCGATCTGGGCGGCGATCGAGAGGGCTTCATCCAGCGGCAGCGGGCGTTCCTTGATCTTCTCCGCTAGCGACGGCCCATCGATGTAGGCCATCGCGATGAACGTCTCGCCCTCTTCCTCGTGAATGCCGTGGACGGCGCAGATGTTGGGGTGATCGAGGGCGGCGGCGGCTTGCGCTTCACGGATCAGCCGGGCCTTGAACTCGTCTTCGCCCAGCGTATCTCGTGAGAGGAACTTCAACGCAACGGTTCGGCGGAGCTGGGTGTCCTCAGCCTTGTAGACGACACCCATGCCGCCCTCGCCGAGCTTCTCGACGATCTTATAATGGCTAATCGACGAGCCGATGATCACGATACCGGGGATTGTAGCGCTAACGGAGAGGCGAACGCCTGCCGGGAGGAGTCACCTCGGCCTAGCTGCGATACAATCAGTCGCGGTGAATACCTCAAGACGCCAATTCTTAGGAGCAACCGCTGCGGCGGCACTAGCCACCGGGGCACGGGCTCAGCGCGATCGCCAGCCTAATGTGCTGTACATTTTCAGCGATCAACATCGGGCCTGCTCCATGCCTGGCGCGGCGTTCAACGACGCTGAAGCACCGGTGTTGCAGGCGCTCGCCTCAGAGTCCGTTTCGTTCTCGAACTGCATCTCGAACTACCCGGTCTGCTCGCCGTATCGCGGCATCCTCATGACGGGGCGCTGGCCGCAGGAGACGGGCATCATCGATAACGCCTTTCCTTTGAAGGAAGACGAAACCACGATTGGTGAGGTCTTTGAGCGGGGAGGGTATCGTACCGGCTACGTCGGCAAATGGCATTTGGATGCGCGCGGTACCGAGGGCAAGGCGATCAAACCCGCAGGAGCTGCTCGCCACGGTTTTTCAGATTGGATGGCGTGGTACAACACGAATCCACATTTCGATCGTTCCTACACCTTCGACCGTGAGACCGGTGAGAGAAATACACCGGCGGGATACAACGCGGAGCGGATGACGGACGACGCGGTTGGCTTTATCGAACGCAATCGCGACGAGCCTTGGATGCTTGTCGTCTCGTGGAACCCTCCGCATCCGCCCTTCCGTGATGCGCCTCCCGAGCTGATGAAGAAGTACGACGCACGGTCGTTACAACTCCGTCCTAACACAGGCGAACAAGTGGAACGCAGGGTGACTGGACCCGCGAATTCGGTACGCGAAAACCTCTCAGGATACAATGCACACATCGAGGCGATCGACGCCGAGATGGGTCGCGTCCTGAAGACCCTCGAAGAGACCGGCCAAGCGGACAACACGATCGTCATCTACACCTCCGATCACGGAGAGATGCTTGGCGCGCAAGGTCGCATGGGCAAGCGCCTTCCGCACGAGGAGTCGTGCAATGTGCCATTCGTGGTGCGTGACCCACTACGCGGCGGCAGAGGGCAGTCGTCTGACGTGCTGCTCTCCACCATCGACATCTATCCGACGTTGTGTGGACTTGCGGGACTGTCAGTGCCAGGCCACTGCCGAGGACGAGATCATTCGGGTGCTGTCCGCGGCGACACCATCGAATCGCCCGAGACGGCGTTTCTCATGCACATGCAGAAGGATCACGCGTCTGGTGGGCACAACCACCCCGCACCGATCTTTCGAGGAGTTCGCACGAAGCGTCACACTTACGCTGTTGGCGAGATTGGTCGCTGGTGTCTCTACGACAATCAGGAAGATCCCTACCAGCAGCACAACCTGGCCGACGACCCAACGCGCGCCTCGTTGATGAGCGACCTCGATGGCGAAATCATTCGCTACCTGAACGAAGTCGGCGATCGGTATCCTTTCCACACCCGGAGGGCGTAGCTCGTGCTGCTGATTAGTGGCTAGCCGACTCGCCGACCGCGCTCGCGTATCGTGTCGATGATGTGGGTCATCGCTTTATTGATAAAGGTATTCGGCGAGATCATCCGAGCTCCTGTGTCCTCGGCGCCTGCGTCATCTTCGGGAGTGCCTTCGCCTTGTACGAATACCGGCATCCCGTCGGGAGTCTTGGAGAGCAGTTGCCGCAAGGCGGATCGTCGGATGTCGTAGCCAACCTTCTTCGTTACCCACAGCACTGTGGCCGCCGGGTGAAGCGTGTCCCATACGGTGCGGAGGTCGTCAAGTGGAATCGACGGTCCCAAGTAGGTCACTCGGAAGCCCGCGCGGGAGAGCCAGAACGCTGAGACCAATGCCCCCAACTGCTGATACTCGTCCGGGAAGCAGGCGACGATCACTGGTGCCCAATCGGAGCGACTCGGCTGCGCGGCCTCTGCTAGCTTGCGCACCCGGTGACAGAAAATTTCATTGGCCAGATTCTCGCTAGCCTTGCTGCACTTGCCAACCAGGGACATGGCCGCTAGCTCTCGCGCGACCGGCAGGATGACAGCAGTGATGACGCTCTCCGGCGACGTGGCGGCGAACGCTTCGTCGAGGACCCGATTGATTCCTGGTGCGTCGATCGCCACCGCAGCTCGCACTACGGACTCCGCCCGATGCAGTCGCACGTGGACGGCCTCGGCCGTGTCCTCGTCGCCCGGGGCACGCCCGGTAGCGACAGGTCCCTCTTCCTCGAGCAGCGCCTGGCGGCCGAAGCCTGCGATCTCGCCAATCGACCGTCCGGCTGAGAGCAGCTCTCTGACCGCCAGCAGCACCTTCAGGTCCTCTTCGGTGTAGAGACGGTGCCCTCCGGGGCCTCGCAGGGGGTCCAGCAGGTCGAAGCGCCGCTCCCACGATCGGAGCAACGGTGGAGCGAATCCCGTCATCTGGGTGACTGTCCGCATCTTGTACGGCCCACGCTGTTTCATGTTATCCAGAGCCGCACCTCATCTCAGAGTCGCTTAGAGGCCTTTCTAGGAACTTCTTGTAAACGATACAGAACCTGTTCATGATATGTAACACATGGTCAGAATCTGTCGTAACTACCCTGAACTGGCAGATACTCCTCATGGTATCGAATCATAATCTATATAGTAGCTGTTCATAACCTATATCTTGTCTGCGGCAACCCCAAGACTGTGCCTAAGCAGAAGGTCCAGCCGGGCCTGCTCGCGAGGAGCCGAGGGAGCCAGACACACCCAGCCCCATGAACCGAGCTAGCGCAGTCGGAGATCAGCTATTACTCGTTGATCAAGTGGGAGCTTAGTCGAGAGAACTCAGTCGCCGACTCGTTTAATTAGAGCCACCCAGTCTTTGCCGGGCAAGGGCGGTCTGAGCGATACAGTCCCCTCATCGCGCATCGACCCCTCGCCAACCGTGATGGCATCATCCGAAATCAGAGCGCCCCCGCTAAGCGGGCTGTACCACTGTAGGGAGTAGCGGCCCGATCCAAGAGCCAGCTGAGTGTCATGGCCTTCTCGCAAGTAGGCCGTGTAGATTTCGCCTTCCTTGGTGAACACGTAGGTGCCCTCGGTCGTGGACAGGTCGTTTGCGGGCCACATCTCCGTGAATGGCAGATGGTTCTGGAAGAACTCCAACGCATAGCGTGTCTGATCCCACATGATGTCGCGGGAACGCCAATCCTCTAAGTTGATGTCCATGTGGTCGTGGTTGTAGCCGAAATACCACTCGACGCCCGCGCCGCCGCCCATCAGATTGCCCCACAACTCATAGCGGCGAGGCCTGTCGTGATTGGGATCGGCGGAGTCTGGCATCACACCAACTGAGGCAGGTGACTGCTCGTCGTGAAAGATTACCCACGGTTGCCCCGATGCGGCTGTACGTGACCGTAGTGCGACGGCTTCACTGTTGGCGTCTTCCATGTGGCCCTGGATCGAAGTAGCGTGAAACTCGGGCCTGCCGATGAGCCCTGTGTAGCTCCGCAGGGCGCGCGCATTGTGCGTATGGACGGTCACCGGGTGTGTGACTGCCTCAAGGCTGTTGATGTAGCTTGCTATCTCCAGCCGATCTGGCCTCGGCGTGTCGTTCTCTTCGCCGAGATTCCAGACGATTGCCAAGTGGTGACCGAAGCGGGCGACCAATTCGCGGAGATACAATTGCCGCTCACGGTTGAGCTCTGGGCCACCGCCCATCTCCTCGTCGTTTTCGGTCTCCTGAATGATGACGTGCATCATGAGGCCCAACTGCTCCATGTGAGAAAACGTGACGTCCCATTGCGCTAGCTTCGAGACGTCGAAGCGGTCGCGTGTTTCTGGATCACTCCACACCCACGTGTCTTTTCCGTCACCGCCGTCTAGGTTGTAAGTGAGAAAGTAGACGCTGTTCATTCCCTCCGAAGCGAGGTAGTTCAGCGCGCCGATGATGTTTTTGCCCCTGCCGTTGCCCCAGGTGGGGTCGCCATCCCGCCAGTCACGAGCGTGGGGCTCGTAGCGGTGAATGAAGGTCCCTTCATCATTGGCGATGCGGCCGTGGTTGGCCGTGTCGTAGGTGTCGTCGAAATCGTAATAGCCGAGGAAGTTTTCGGGCGAGTCGGCGCCGCCCTTGAGAAAGTAGTCACCATTCTGGAACTGGAGGTAGTGCCCGCCGACGTACTGCAGATATCCCTTGGCTTGGAATCCTTGAGCGTTCGCTGGAGCAGCGCCGACGTCAAACGAGCCCGACTCACCGTCGAACGCGGCTGATTGGCCTGCTGTCACGCTGGACTCGTAGGCGACATCGGTACCTGTTCGAAACGAAGTGGACCAATTCCATCGTCCAGGCTCAGGCGGGGTGAAGTGGACGCGCCACTTGTCGCCGGCTTTCGCGGACGAGTTTGCCGAATCGCCGTCGGCGGCGAAGAAGCCTTGCGCGGTCAGGCTCTCGCTCGCACCCTCGCGTGTGAACGTCACACTCATGCGGTAGTCCGTGAACGGATTTGGAGTGTCGGTCTCGGATGTTTGGGGACCGTCGAAGGTCAGCGTGACGGCCTGCCATCGCACGGGGTTGGCTGGCTCTACAGTGGGCGCTGCCTGCAATGTGGACAGCGCAAGAGCGAATAACAAGTAACGCATCTTAGTCATAACGACTCCCGCAGCATCTACCAAGTTAGTCTGTCGCCGCTACGCGATCGACTTAATCATTCTCAATTTCGTACTAGTTCGTCGGCAGCGATGATAGAGCACTAGCGACCGCCGCCGCTACTTCACTCGTCGTGCTCGTCCCACCGATATCCGGCGTACGGATGTCGCCAACGGATAAGACCGTTGTCACGGCTTGTTCGATGTCGGCTGCGGCATCTGTACACACGCGATCGTTGTGCTTGTCGCCCAACCAGTCGAGCATCATCCCTGCGGAAAGAATCGTCGCGAGCGGGTTTGCCACGTTTTGCCCGGCGATCGTTGGAGCCGACCCGTGCGAGGGCTGGAACATACCGTGCTGCTCACCAATTTCACCGGACGGTCCCATGCCTAGGCCTCCGACGATTCCCGCTGCGAGATCAGAGAGGATATCGCCAAACTGGTTCTCCATCACGAGGACATCAAAGTCCCAAGGGTTCTGCACCATGAAGAGACTCATGGCGTCGACATACACGGCGTTTGCTTCGATGTCTGGATGCGCTTGAGCGACGTCGAAGAATACCTTTCGGAAGAAGGCCAGGCTACGAAACACATTCGATTTATCGACGCACGTGACCATCTTCTTGCCGTCGCTCGGGCGCCCGTTGCGGCGTGCGGCCAGGCGGAAGCCGTAGTCGGACACCTGCGTGGTTCCCTTACGAGTGATGACCATCGTATCTGTCGCGACTTCGTCCCCTACGACGGAACCGCCACCGAACGAAGCGAATAGCCCCTCTAGGTTTTCTCGAATAACAACGAAGTCGATGCCGGGACCGGTATTTCTCAATGCGCAGGGCACTCCGGGGTAGAGTTTGACTGGTCGAACCGCGGAATGGAGTTCGAGCGCTCGACGCAAGCCCATCATCATCTGAGGTTGCACTTCAGTGCCGTCGGGGAACCGAACGTCTGGTAGGCCGATCGCAGCTAGTAGTACCGCATCAGCGGCTAGACAATCTTCGAGGACCTCTTCGGGCATGATGACTCCGGTCTTGCGATAAAGCTCGGCGCTTGCATCATGTGAGGTGAAGTCTAGCTTGAGGTCCGGCCTTTTGAGAGCGAGTGCGTCGAGCACGGTACGCGCCGCGGACATGCACTCGGGACCGATACCGTCGCCGGGAAGTAGAGTGATTTGATAAGAACTCATTCGTTGCTACCGATGACAGACTCGCGCTGTCTCAGGAAAACATCATCGATCAAGATTACGTCTGAAGAGCCAACTAGGACGGGAAACGTTCTCGAAGCTCTTGGCATTGCTGTTCCGTCAAGAATTGCGTTGCTTGACCTCGCAGCATCAGGAACAGCTTAGCCGTTTCCTCTAGCTCTTCCGTAGCGTAGACAGCCGCGTCCAAATCCTTGCCAGCAACTACCGGCCCGTGATTTGCGAGTAAGACGGCTCGCGAGGCGTTCGCCGCCTTCTCTACGGCCTCTGCGAGCGCCATGTCTCCCGGTGCGTAATACGGGATGAGTGGAAGTGTTCCGACTCGCATGACGTAATAGGCCGTGATCGGGGGCAACACGTTTTGCTCGTCGATGTCCGCTAAGCACGAGACTGCCACGGAGTGGGTCGAGTGTAGATGGACGATCGCATTCTCGTTGGGGCGAGATCGATAAACCGAGAGATGAAGGAACGCCTCTTTGGAGGGTTTGTCGCCTTCGAGCAATTCGCCATCCCAGGTCAGTTTTGATATTCGATCTGGGTCCAGTCGGCCCATGCACGAATTGGTCTGTGTCACCAGTAAGCCATCAGGTAGTCGAACGCTGATGTTGCCAGAACTGCCGCCGGTAAAGCCACGGTCAAACAGCGACTTGCCGTGCATCGCGATCCGCTCGCGAAGGTCTCGTTCACTCATGGCAGCATCTCCAGTGCAGATTCAAAGAAATTCTCGCCTCCGAAGTTACCCGACTTCAGAGCGAGTGCGAGTGGTGTCTCGCCGATCGATACCGTCCATGGCACCCCGGCTGAAATTTCGGGTCCGATTCGGAGTGCGCGAACGCCCAGCCTTGTCGTGACCGCACCGGAAGTTTCTCCGCCAGCTAACACCAGTCGTCGCACTCCGAGGTCGGCAACCGTAGCGGCTGCGATTGAAGCGTGAAAGTTCTCGATCGCTTGGGCGACCGCGTCCCGTCCGAACTGGTCTTGTAGTTGGCTCACTTCGTCTGGCGATGCCGTCGAATAGATGAGCAGGGTCTCATCCGAGTCCGTTTGCTTGGCCCAGCTCAGCACTTCGCTAAGTGCCTGAGTCGAGTCATCGATGATCGCGGGTACATCGATCTTCCAGGCCGGGCATCGCGTCTTCATCCACTGAACTTGCTGATTGGTGGCTGTGGAGCAACTGCCCGACAGGATCAGGCTGCGGCCGTCGACCTCCGGCAATCGGGGTTGATCTGGAGGCGACTCGAGCAAGCCGATTGTTCGGTAGGCGGCTGGTAGGTATCTGGCGATTCCGGAACCACCTGTGACAAGCCTCATGTCGGCAACCGCTTGAGCGAGCGTAGCCAAATGTTTGTCGTCGCACGAGTCAGTGACTACGAAGCGGAGCCCAGATTCCCCCAAGCGGCGGAGTGCTTTGACTATGTTGTCGCCACCGGCACCGAGCGAATCGTAGGACAGCAAGCCGACGTTCTGACTGGTTTGCTTGCCGAGAAAACGCACCAGGTCGGGATCGGTCATCGGATTGAGTGGGTGGTTTTCCATTCCCGACTCGCTGAGCAAGCGTCCGTTCACGAAGAGATGTCCCTGGTAGACGGTGCGTCCGTTTCGTGGGAGCGCGGGGCAGAAGATCGTTTGCTCGACCCCCAGCGCGTCCATCATCGCTTCGGCGACCGGGCCTATATTTCCTTGTTCGGTGGAGTCGAAGGTGGAGCAGTACTTGAAGAAGAATCGATCGATTCCGATGCGGCGCAGCGCCTCGAGGCTGGCGAGGGATTGTGAGATAGCCTCGGCTGCTGGGATGGAGCGTGACTTCAGTGCTACGACGATGGCGTCCGCGTCGATCTGATCGAGTTCCTCACTCGTGGGGACTCCCATGATCTGGATGACCGACAGTCCGCCCTGCACCAGATTGATGGCTAGATCCGTTGCACCGGTGACGTCGTCGGCGACGCAGCCAAGAATCGGATCTCGGCCAGAGGCATGTTCTGGGTTACTCATCTCAGCCCTATATATTGATCACACCAAGGGCAGACCAGTCGATGTCAACGGCTATTTCTCTTCGTCGGCGTGAGATTTACCTGCGCGTCAGCTTGAGCGGGTATGTCTGGTGCGCATTCCACTGCGCTAGGTAGAGGTCGCCGTCCTGATCGATGCAAACGCCGTGTCCGTGGTAGATGTGGAACGCTTCGGTGACGCCGGGTTGCTGCGAGAGCGGAGTGAGTTGGCCGTCGAGGTAATCCGGTTCGGAGCCGAAGGGGTTGGAGATGACGTGGAAGTCTTCGTCGAGGATTGTGATGAAGCTGGAGTTGTCGAGACGTTCTCCGGTGCCGTTTTCCTTGGACCAACAGACGCCCGCGTAGAGTAGGGGGCCGTCGATGACTGCGCGGCAGACGTAGGCACCGGGCAGGTCGATGGTGCGGAGGTGTTGGCCGTCGAGTGAAAAAGTTTTGAACTGGTTGTCGGTTCGCGAGGTACAAACGAGGACGGGCTCGGCTGGGTTGCGCGTGTCGAGGCAGACGCCGTGGGCGTTGAGTAGTCGTGCGGCGGGGTTGGGGTCGGTGGGGCCTCCAAACATGCGGATGAAGCGGCCGTGTTGGTCGTAGTGGAGGATGTTGTTCGAGCCGTAGCCGTCGGCGACGTAGATGTCTCCGTTGGGGGCGATGGCGACTTCGGTGGGTCGGTATTCTTGTCCGGGTTCGTAGACGCCGATGGTGAGCGGGTGGCCGATGGTGAAGATGACTTCGCCGTAGAGGGTGGTCTTCACGACGCGTCCCGACTCGCGATAGCCGTTGGCGGTACGCCCGGTGTCGCCGGGGTCGACGAGGAAGAGAAACTGTTCGCCGTTCTCGGTGGCGATGTCGATGCCGTGTCCGCCGGGGTACTCGGTGCCAAAGGTGCGGACGAGTTTGCCGTCGGTGTCGTAGACCAGCACGTTGTTGGCGGTGTGGTCTCCGATCAGGTAGATCTGGTTGTCGCGGTCGACGACCATCTCGTGACAGTTCTTGACGGGGGTCTTGGTGGGGTCGAGGTGGCGTTCGCCCCAGGCGATGTCGACGTCAAAGGTGACGCCGTTGTGTCCGACGGGGTTGGTGGAGGGGGGCATGCGCTCGGGATGACTCCGAGTCAGCACTTTAGCGCAGCGCTCCCACTAGCGCCCACTGGCGTGGGGGCCTGTCCCGCCTACGCGGGCCACTTGCGTGGTGCCAGCCTGCGGCCCTTCGGGGGAGCTGGTGTCGTGGTGGGGTGTGGCAGTGGGACCGAGATGGACCTCCGGCCTCGCTAGCGCGAGGGCCTATCCACTTGGGGCTGGACCTGCGGCCTGTGATGGTAGTGGTCGGGACCGTCAAGCATGACTGTCCCATAGGGGAGTTGCTGTTAGTCCGCCGCCCGGCGGCCCTGCGGTACCGCGGGACCACCAGACGGCGGTTTGTGAATCCCAACTAAGCAGGGAAACACCAAAGTATTGGGCTAGCCCTGAGGAACTGCTCCCTCGTTACGCTGTTGGCATTTTGGTAGGCCAACTCACCGAAGGTTGATTCCCAGTCGACTGGGGACGCTAGCTAACCTCACAAAAATCTAGCGCGCTTCTGATCCTAGGTGTAGCAAACCGTGTCAAGCGACTGTGTCAAGAGCTGCTTGCGGGGTGCCAGTCGGATTGGTGTTGGATCATGGAGTTGAGGGCGACGAGGAGTTTACGAGCGACGGCAATGTTGATCACTTTTCGAGGTTTGCCAGCGGCCAAGAGACGATCGTAGAAGGCGGCGACGCCAGGGTCGCCGCGCCGCGCGTTCCAAGCGGCGACGAACAGGGCGCGTCGCACGCGAGGGCGGCCACCGCCGATGGTTCGGCGTCCACGGTACTTGCCGGAGTCGCGGGCACGCGGAGCAAGACCGGCGAGGCTTGCGGCTTGACGTGCGTTGAGACTCCCGAGTTCGGGGAGTTCGGCGGCCAACAGCCAAGCCGTTTTGACCGATGCCGGGAGCAGTTTGTAGGCGGCGTGTGAGTGCGAGCAACTCCGGCGAAGAGGATGCTGCTTCGTCGAGCTGTTGCTCCAGCAGACGAATCTCGGAACTGATCGAAGCAATCAACCGTTGCAGACTGGCACGCGCGGGTTCCGGGGCGCGATGCAGAGTGGTGCGCCAACGAGCGCGTTGATCTACGACTTCCACGAGATGGCGCAGCAGTTGTTGAAAGTGGCGTACGTGTGCTGCTGGAAGTGGTGTGGGCACAGGGCGCAAACGCTCGCCGAACTGTGCCAATAAGATCGCATCGAGGCGATCTGTCTTGGCCTGGAGGCCGAGCGAACGCGCAAAGTGGCGAACGCGTCTGGGGTTGACCACGGCAACGGACAAGCCAGCGTTCTCAAGAAGGCTCCAGGGAAGCGCCTCGAATCCGCCGGTGGCTTCGAGGGACCAACTCCGCGCCAGCGTCCGAAGCTGTTCAGCAAGCGAACGCAGGTTGATTCCCAGTCGACTGGGGACGCTAGCTAACCTCACAAAAATCTAGCGCGCTTCTGATCCTAGGTGTAGCAAACCGCTCCCCTCTCACCTCTTGTCTAATCGCTTTTCGGGGCTTTTGAGGCGCGTGGTGAGGCTAAGTTATTGATTTCATGAGGTGAAGAAAGTTGAAAAAAGTGGAACAGAGCCGCAACCGTGAGAGTCTGTGTGAAAACTCATCCGCGAAGTGAGGTAGAGGGGAAGGCATCAAGGGAAAAGTGGGAAGAGCGGGATGGCCAGTGGGAAAAGCGGTGCAAGAAACCGGGGCGACAGCCCCGGAGTTAACTCGTCGCCGCTTGGCGGCGGTTATAAAGGCGGGTCAGGTTGTAAGCTGTGGTGGCGAGAGTCCATTCGACGCTCACCGCCGCGAGGCCGCGCCGCCGAAACCGGCGCATGCCGCGTTGCTGTTTCAAGACTCCAAACACCGACTCGACTAACGCCTTGCGACGCGACATCGCGGTGCGTCCGGTTGGTCCACGCAGCCGTTTGCGTCGTTCGTGTAGCCCCGGACTGCGGCGCTGTTGCCGCTTACTCATCGGCCCGGCTGGCTTGCCGTTCGCCAACTCTCTCGCCAAGCACTTGTCGGGAACATAAGTCTCGACGCCTTGTCCTTCCACCGCCGCAATCTCTTCGGTCGTGTGGTAACCGCAGTCGGCCAACACCGCTGTCGGATACTCCCCGCACTCCTGTCGCACCGCTGCGGTCATGGCCGCCAACGACCGGTTATCGTTCGCCGCCTGGTGCACCCGTTGCGCCACGATGAAGTGATCGTCGGAGACCGCGATCTCGCCGCTGTATCCCAAACAGAAGCCGCCGCGCCGACGCAGATAACGACTATCGGGATCACGGCGCGAACTGCGCTTCTGTCCCGACTTGCGGAGCTGTTTCAACTGCTGCGGTATCTCCTTGAGTCGCCGTCGCCAATCCGCAGGAGCCGCCGTGCCACCGGTGGGCTCTTCATCGCGATCGCATTGTTGTTGCCAACGCCTGATTCGTTGCCGAATGCGAGCCCGCTCGCGACGTAGTTGCTCGACGGTGTCGCTGCGGTCCGGCGAAGCCTCGGCTTCGATGCGCGTCGAGTCGATCGCGACCCGCCCCAGCCGTCCCAGACCAAGGCCTCTCGCGGTCTCGACCACTTGCGTAAAAACATCGTTGAGCGCGCGACCGTGGCGGCGGCGGAACTCGTTGAGGGTCCAGTGGTCGGGCTTCAGACTTCCCGCGAGAAAACGGAAGCCGAGGTCTTCGCGGATGCGTTGCTCAAGTTTGCGCGTCGACGTCACGCCCAGCGCGTAAGCGTAAAGCCAAACCTTCAGCATCAACTCCGGCGGATAGGCGGGCCGCCCGTCGTCGGAATACGCCGCTTCAAACCGACTCAGATCCATCCGCTCGACCGCTTCATGCAGAAAGCACGCCAGATGCTCTTCGCCTAACTCATCACTGATGCGCGGCGGCAACAACCAGGCTTGGTCCGGGGCGTAATCCTGAAAGCGTGCCATGCATCTTTGGTAACCCGCGACCCGTTCCGTTGCAACCTTTTTCTCGTTCTGTTTTCACACAGTCTCTCACGGTTGCGGCTCTGTTGTGGGTGGAGCTAGATCGATGGGGTGTGGAGGCTTCTTGCCTGTCACGGATTGGCCCGCGTTACATGTGTTAATTGCGAGGCTGTTTCAATGCATAGGAGATGGCACGGAAGAATCCTCCTGGAGGACAAAAGAAGCGAGGACGAGCCGCGGAGCGGCGCGCCTCGAGTCGTACCCAGGAGGATTCCATGGAGAGTGTCTACTACGTTGGACTCGATGTCCACAAGAAAACGATCAGCTACTCGGTAAAGACGGCGGCGGGAGAGAAGGTCGCGGCGGGCAGCATCGCGGCGACCCGAGCAGCTTTAACGAGTTGGGCCGAAGCGTTGCCGGGGCCGTGGGTCGGAGCACTCGAAGCAACACTATTCACCGGCTGGATCTACGACCATCTCGAAGCCCATGCCGTTGAGTTGCAAGTCGCCCATCCGGCGATGCTGAAGGCGATCAGCTGCGCCAAGAAGAAGAACGATCAAATCGATGCCGAGAAGATCTGCGATCTCGTGCGTTGCGATCTGCTGCCGGTCAGTTACATGGCGCCGCCCGAGATTCGCCAGCTGCGGCGCGTCCTGCGCTACCGCAACCTGCTGGTGCAACAAGCGGTGCGGCTGAAGAATCGCATCGGCGGGGTGCTGATGGAGTGCGGCGAGGAGTATGTCAAGAGTCGGCTGCACGGCAAGTCGTACTTCTATCAGTTGCTCGACGGCTTGGAACATACGCCCGAGTCGGCGATTGAGCTGTTGGCGATTAGTCGTGGCATGCTGGAGACGTTTCAAGACCTCGAACGGCGTCTGCTGAAAGGGCTGGAGCGGCATCCGCTGTTGGCCGAACGGGTGGAGCTGTTGAGGTCGATTCGCGGCGTGGGCGAAGTGACGGCGCTGACCTGGGCGCTGGAGATTGCCGAGGCAGAACGCTTCGGCTCGGTCCGCTGCGCGGTGAGCTACTGCGGGCTGTGCGCGGCGCAACGTGAGTCAGCAGGCAAGGACCAACGCGGACCACTATCGAAGCAACGCAACAAACACTTGCAACGGGTGTTGGTCGAGGCGGCGAAGCTGGCACCACGCTTCAATCCGGAACTCAAGGCTGTGCATGAACGTGAGTTACTGCGGGGATCGCGCAACCGCGCGACGCTGGCGGTGGCGCGCAAGCTGGTCGATTACCTGTTGGCGGTTGATCGTTCGCGGAAACCGTTCACGCCACGGGCGCGAGCGGCCTGAAGGAGAACAAGATTCCGAGCGAAGTCGGAGACAAGCCGCCCGTCGGTCCTCGCGAATCTGGGACTGCGCGAAGGCCGCAAGGCCCGATGCGACCGCTGAGGCTGTTTCGAGGCCGGCGGGCTATTACCCACACTGAAACTTCCGCGACGGTGGACTCAACTCCACCCGATGCGGCTCATGGATGTCTGGTCACGCTTGCTGTTGACCCCCGAAAAAGGCTTCGACCCCTTCGCTCATCTCGTGACTACCCACGCTGGTCTCTCCCCCCGGCATGAGGATAACTGCGTCCATCCTTGACAGATTCCTATCATGGATGTCCCGCAATACCCGTAGCGTTGACACTACAATTGGGGCTATTCGGCATTGCCCGAGATCAGTCAAGAACCGTTTGAAACAACCCAAGAATCATGGCCAAGGTCGGTCGCAATCACCCGTGCCCTTGCGGTAGCGGGAAGAAGTTTAAGAAATGCTGTGGCGATACACCAATTGCCCAGGAGGGAGTAGACTCACTCCACGAAGAATCTGAAGTACTCTTCGGCGATTCTTCCGAGCGGCTCATCTCACTGCTCGACTCGTTCTCTGTTTCGAGCACGAGAACTTCCTACCGAATCGCCCCGATGGATGAGTTCAACGGAACGGAACAACTCACGGAGAGAAATAGAATCTACTGGAGTGAGCTACTTTACAGAGCCCACTTCGGCTCCTCCGCAGGACTACTCCGGCTGAGGGAGTGGATCGTTGGCGCTAAGCGAGCACACTCGGATGGCAACGTACTCATGCTCGCCGCAGCGCTGCGGGGTTTGATCGAGGCTTCCGCGGACACCTATGAAGCCTTCGCGAATGTTGCGCCGACTCTTGCTGATTGTCATTCGTTTGTCCGGCCTGCGATCACAGGCACATTGGACGGCATGTGTCCCCTGCTACCCGACGTAGAGAACTCGCTCATCCACTTCACATACGCCCGAAAGCTGGAACGAGATGAGACGGCACCTCGGCTGCATCAAGCCAAGACTGCCAAGGAGTACCTTGCGGCACTTATCGAAGATATCCCCGAAGTCACAGATGCCTATGCCTTGTTGTGCGAGTATTCGCACCCAACGGCTACCACGATTCTCCGCTTCAGCCAGCGTTCAGAAGATCGGACAATCCTTGTGTTAGAACCGGATGCTGGCCACGAACATCTGAACGAACTCGTCCAAATTTCAACCGTAATCGGCCCGCGCATGCTCGTACTTGCGGTAGTGCCCTGTATGACAACCCTAAAGCTACTGAACGCGTTTGACTTTCCAGCGGTGCAAACTCCGTGGGCTGACAACCCGGACCTGGACTTCTCCCCAGCTTGGCGTAAGATTGAGAGCCGACTGCGTGACCCAGCCTCGCCACAGCTCACTCCAGACACCGAAAGAGAGCGGATCCTAGCCGAGGTTGAGTTGCTCTACCAACCACCGGGAAAGCGGCAGAGAAAGCCCAAGAGCCATTGATCCGAGGGGAAGAGGGGACAACGCCCACTTTCCGACATTCCGACGCGGGAAAGCCAATCAGGTCCAAGGTAGCTCAAGGGGAGAAAAGGGAGAAAAGGGGACAACGCCCATTTTCCGCTGCGGCAGTAGGCCCGGTGTTGGCTTGCGTGACTACCAGGGACCGGTGCGTCGGCCGGAAAGTGCGGGAAGAACCCCCTCTCTGGCGTTTGGGGCTCGGATGAGCGCGGTGCTCTGGGGACAGTCCACGTAGGGACAGTCCCCGGCGGCGAGAGTGGGAGGAGAGGCCGCTGACGCGGGCTTGTAGGACGCGTAGTTGGACCTGTGGACAGTCAGGGAATTTGCATCTGGCGATCGAAGTGCTGCGGAACTGTTGCTACTCGCGACTCGTCGTCTCAACAGCTCGACACCGATCGACGGACTCGCAGTGGCTAGAAGTGCTATTCCTTCACGGCTTCGAGTCCCGAAACGCCCTGCTGGCTGCCCGTCTGCGGTTGGCTGCGTTCCTTCCGTCGTCTAAGCTGGTCAGCGAGTTCGCTCGCCGTCGCGGCCTGTTGGGGGCTCTCGGAGACATTCGAGTTCTCGTGCGGGTCATGATCGTGGTCGTATAGCATCCGAGCCTCAACCACGCCCTCGCTATTGGTGTACTCGCTGTAGCGATGGTGTTCTGAGCGGATCGTGTCGCCGCTGCGGAAGCGGCCGACCGCGTATTCTTTCCACGGTGCGGACGGATCGATCATCAGGGGTACGACGCTACGACCCTGTAAGTGCGCTGGGGTCGGGGAGATCCGGGACATCCTCGCAATCGCCGATCTTGACCCGAGTGCTAGTCCGCTAACATCCGCATCTTCAATGAGTTGAACTCTCCGGTGGCTCCCGAACCCCTCGAACTCCGAACTCCGAGGATTTGCGGTTCGGATCGGAGGGGAAGCCCGCTGAAGCGGGCTGAGGGGGATGGGGTTGGCTGTGTTCGTCTACCAGTCCTAAAAGGACTGGCCTAGGGGGAGAACCCCGTTAACGGGGTTGAAGAGGGGAGTGCCTTGCGGGGGAGACGCTGACGCGGGAACGGTATTGGGGATGGGGTTGGTTACCCGGGGCTTGCGCCGCCGGGCTAACAATAGGTCGTCCCGCTGGGGCTAGCGGCGTTGACGCGGGATCGGTGTTGGGGATGGGATTGGCTGCCCGGGGGCTTGCGCCGCCGGGCTAACAATAGGTCGCCCCGCTGGGGCTGAAGACGCTGACGCTGGAGAGGGGCCTTCCTGTCCCGGAACCCGGAACTCCCCGAACTCCCCCAGAAACAGCTAGTGGGCTATCGGGTCGATCGGCTTTCCGGGCACCCAGTTGAACCTCAGGTCACCGGGTTCAAGTTCTCCGGCTGGTCGGCGACCGGGTCCCTCTTGATCCGTCAACGCATCTCCAAGGTCAGCCCTCATCCGATCAGCGATCTGTTCCATCTGGCTGACGACCTCAGGATGTTGCTCGGCTACGTTGACCGATTCGCCGGGATCTGCTGCGAGGTCAAAAAGTGAAAGCCCAATCTCCGCCCGCTCGTACGTGATCGGTAAGCCGTCTGTTCTGGTCGTCTGATCGCCTAGCGTGATGTATCCATGGGGGAAGTGTAGTTTCCAGTTCCCCATTCGCATGGCCTGCAACCCCCTGGATCGGTAGAAGAAGTATGCTTCTTGCGGGCTGGTCGCACCTGGCTCAGCGCTGATCAGCGGCCAGATATCCATTCCGTCAATTTGTTTCTCTGGCAGTTCTGCTCCGATCAGATTGGCCAACGTTGGCAACAGGTCGATCGTCATTGCTGGCTCGTCGGACGTCGTGCCCTGAGGGATGTGCCCGGGCCACCGCATGATGGTAGGCGTCCGAACACCTCCGTCAAACGTTGTGATCTTGCCCTCGCGCAGTGGCTTTGCCGACCCGGCGTGGCTACCGTACGCGAGCCACGGTCCGTTATCGGTGGTGAAGATCACCATCGTGTTGTCGTCCAAGCCGTGTTCGCGCAAGGCGCCCATAATCTGGCCAACCGACCAGTCGACTTCCATGACGACGTCTCCGAAGATTCCGCGCTCTGACTTTCCGCGGAACTTGTCTGAGACAAAGAGCGGTATGTGAACCATCGCATGCGGCACGTACAGGAAGAACGGCCGGTCCTTGTTCCTATCGATGAAGTCGACGGCGTACTCGGTGAACCGCGTGGTCAGTCCTTCCTGGTCTTCTGGTGTGACGTCCGTGTCGATGACGCGTCCGCCTTCAAGCAGGGGCAGCGTCGGATGCTCGTGCCCGTCGATGGGATCCAAATTCCACATGTCGTTGGAGTACGGCAACCCAAAAAACTCGTCGAACCCGTGATTCATCGGCAGATGTACGGGATGGTGCCCGAGGTGCCACTTGCCAAAGATCCCGGTCGCATAGTCCTTTTGCTTAAAGATTTCCGCGAGCGTCGTCTCGTCTTGATTGAGACCAAAGTCCGCACTGTGCCGCAGGGCCCCATTGATGCCGACGCGCACGTTGTATGCCCCGGTCAGAAGTCCTGCTCGAGAGGCCGAGCAAACCGGCGCCGATACATAGAAATCGGTAAACATGCGACCCTCGGCCGCCAAGCGGTCAATGTGAGGAGTCTCGTAACCCTCGGCCCCAAACGGACCGATGTCTGCATAGCCCATGTCGTCGATGAAGATGAGGACAACGTTGGGAAGGCGATCCGTATTTACGCCTCCATTCCCGTCTCCGCAGCCCAGCGTTGAGAGAGCCAAAAAGATCGCGAGCGACCACCGTAGAAACATCGCACGATGCTATCACACGGTGCCGTCCCTCAATTCCCCGTCGAGGAGTTCGACCCAAAGGTGCACCTTTGGTCACGGTGGGACGGTCTCCGGTCACCTTGGGTTCGGTTTCCCCCTTTCAAGACTGTCACTAGTTTCTCTGTTGCAGTTTCGGTGTGCACGTCAGTCACCGATCTATCATGGCTAGGTAGCTGCCCCGGCCCCCCTCCCCAGCGGCAAAGATCGTGACCTGTCAGGAGACTCATGTCCTTCCGGCACGCGCGCGGTCGGAGCGTCGGTTGTGTCGTGAGGTTTTGGCTAGGAACACTAAATATCCATGTTGCTTAGATACTCAGAAGACCGTGTGCCTCTGTTGCTGATCCTATTGCTGTTTTGTCTGGACGTAGCGGTCTACGCGATGGCTGACGCCTGGTGGATTGCGCCCTGCTGGTTCGCCGCTACGCTCATCCCGAAGGGCTGGATCGGTGCTTGGAATCGTCACCATCAACACTTACCTATCTTTCGGCATTGGATGCTGAACCGTCCGCTCGAGTTGATCCTAGGCCTCCAGACCGGCGTAACTTCGCACACATGGTATTTGCATCACGTCGTCGGTCATCATCGCAATTACCTCGACGGAGGGGGCGAGGACGAAGCTACCTGGCATTTACCCAGCGGCAAGCCCATGACGTCAATAGGGTTCGCCTTCAGGACGGCCGCGTTGTCCTACCCGATAGCGCTCCGCAATGGCCTCAGCGGTCACCGCCGAGCGCTACGGGTGTTCGTGACCATGCTCTTGGTGACCTTAGGCTGCGTTGGGTTGGCATTGTGGCAATCGCCTTACAACGCGATGTTCGTCTTTGTGGGGCCGATGCTGACGTCGCTATGGTTGGCGGCCTGGGCGAGCTATTTTCACCACGCAGGTTTGGACGGCGGCGAACATGGGGAAGCGTCCTACAACATTCTCCACCCGGGCTACAACCTGATGACCGGCAACCTCGGCTATCACACTGCCCATCACACTGCGCCCGGACTCCATTGGTCGAAACTACCCGCCCTGCACGCGAAGATTGCATCATCCATACCAGATGACTGTTACCGCCGACCAGCCATCCCATACGACTGGATCCGGCGGGAAGAGCCAATCGGAGCCAACCGGTGACATCCATGAGCCGCATCGATCCCAAGGTGACAGTCAGAGATCGGGAACTCAGCCACTCCAGTGGTGTGTCTGTCTCGTGGCGTTGCCTTTCACCGGCATTTGGCTTGACGGCCAAAGCGGCCAAAAGCGGCCAAAAGGGGACGGAGCCCTGAACAATTTCGGGGGAACTCTTGTAGGGCCTCGGCGGGAGATGGATCGAGGATCGATTCTACGAATTAGTGGATGGGCGTTCCTCCAAACCCGAGGCTTGGCGCAAGACCGTCAGGCCGGTCGTCAGTAGCCACAAGCAGTTCATGTGGAACAGCGGAACGTACCAGGTCATTTCGTCGGGAAATGCCATCGTCAGCGCCATACCAGCTACGCCGAGTAGTGCTGCCGTTCCAGCGATGACCGTTGGCAGGATGCCCCATCGCAGCAAACCAGCCGCTAGGACTACCAGTCCCAAACCGAAAAACACTCGCGCAAAGCGCACTAGCTGTGACCTCTCAATAGGTTGTTCATTCGGTCCCGGACCAGGGAAGCTGGAGTTATCCCACAACAGCAACCTTGGAGAGACCGAATGAACATCCACAAGAATGCACGATTGACGCCTTATTTGCGAGTGCGGATCGTCGAGCGCGTCCTCGCCAAGCAGCAGACGCCACGGGACGCCGCGGCGGCCTGTGGCGTCTCACTGAGAACCATCCACAAGTGGCTGGCGCGCTATCGCAGCGAGGGTGTCGCCGGTTTGCACGATCGTTCCTCGCGACCGCACCGCAGCCCGCGACGGACCTCTCGGGCGCTGGTCGAGCGCGTCATTTCTCTGCGCCGCCAGCGTTGGACCGGCCGACACATCGCCCAGGCTGTCGGCCTCTCGCCCGCTACCATCAGCCGCATCTTGCGCCGCGCCGGCCTGAACCGTATCCGCGATCTCGAACCTGCTCGGCCCCTGCGCCGCTACGAACATGCCGCCCCCGGCGATCTGCTGCATCTCGACATCAAGAAGCTCGGCCGCTTCCTCCGCGCCGGTCATCGCGTTACCGGAGATCGCTCTCGGGCCAGTCGCGGCGCTGGCTGGGAGTTCGTGCATGTCGCTATTGACGACAACTCCCGCCTCGCCTTCTCTCAGATCCTGCCCGATGAACGCAGCCACTCCGCGGTGGCTTTCCTCGACGCCGCGGTCGGTTACTACCGCTCCCTCGGCGTCCCCATTCGTCGTTTGCTCACCGACAACGGCTCTTGCTATCGCTCGCGCCTCTTCCGCGATGCTTGCCGTCGTCTCGGCATCCGCCACCGCTTTACCCGTCCTTACACGCCGCGCACCAACGGCAAGGCCGAACGCTTCATCCAGACCGCTCTGAGAGAATGGGCTTACGCTCGCTCCTACTCCTCATCCCAGCAGCGCGCCGCTCATCTGTTACCCTGGCTCCACCATTACAACTGGCATCGCCCCCACGCCAGCCTCCACTACCTTCCCCCTTTCTCCAGACTCCTGATTCCCATGAACAACCTCTTGAGGCTCCACAACTAGGCACGTCACGTATTCGGTGTCCAACCGCAACGCCGCGATGCGCTCGGTAGCGCCTTGAAAAGATTGCTGGCTCAGCTCGATAGCTCCCCATGCGCCGTGATGGTAATAGAACGCCGCTCCGAGGGCTCCTACGAAAAGACCCGCCATCGCGACCGCCGCGCCCGGGAACATGAGGGCTTTGACGTCCGGTTCGGTAGAAACCGCAGCCAACGCGACGACGGCCATGCCCGCGACGACGTACCCGAATAGGTGAACACGGAACATCCAGATCCATAGATGAAAATGTTCGTGGATTGCCGCGAAGTCTCCTGGCTCGAAGTAGACGCCGATGTGGACCGGCATGATCATCCAGCCCAACCACATCATGAGTCCTGCCAGGCAGAAGAACCACCCGATCACCGTCGTCGCAAAGGTATGTTTCATCTATTGGCCTCAATAACGCTGATAGCGTTCTCGGCCAGGCAAGCATAGCCAATCTAGCGAGGAAGCGGGAGATCCGGGAATCTGGCTTGCACGGACGGCTTAGCTCGCCTCGAACCCTCATTCGTCGGCGAAAACGGCGCGAGATGCGCAAATGGACGTCGGCTGCCCGTCCTAGACGGATAGTTTCCTGGTTGTCTCGTTCGGCTCTTATTATCGCAAAGTAATTCGTGTGGTAGAGTCTAGGAGGGCTATTTATTCACAGCTTCCAGTCCCGGATTCCCCCCAGGTTTTCCTCCAACTATCAATTGCCGCCAATTACCTGTATCCATTTGCTCTTCCCCGATTCGTCGATCTCCCGTCACCGGTCTCTCGCCCCAGTTCCTCCAGTGATCTGCCATAGTCAATGTGCTGCATTGAGAGCGACATATCTGTCTAGCCCTGTCGGCGAGCCAGACGCTACTTCGCTAGTTCTGCAGTATGGTCGCGGGCAAGATGGCCAAGAAACCAAGATCCCGAAAGGTCGAGAAACAGTCATCCGGGTCGACTGAAGACCTTTGGCGTAGCGACCCCGACACCGTCAGGCGTGTTCTGCAGATCCGACCTGATTACGAACAGTTGTGTGGAGAAGTCGCCTACATCCTCCGAAAGCGACTCGCTACTAGAGGCGTCGAAACGGCTTCGATTACCTCTCGGGCGAAAACGCTTGAGAGCGTCCTGGAGAAGGTTCAAAGGAAACTGTACACCGATCCACTTGAGGAGCTAACCGACCTGGCCGGTGTCAGGGTTGTGTGCCTGTATGGATCAGAACTTGAAAAAGTGGCCGAGGTTATCCGGACTGAATTCACTGTCCTGGAGGATGTCGACAAGCTTGATGAACTTGGTGTTGATCACTTCGGGTATGGTGCGCGTCACTTTGTTGTCCGGCTCGGACTCAATTCTTCCGGCGCGCGTTACGACGACCTTAAGCACCTGCCATGCGAGGTACAGGTTAGAACCGTAGTGCAAGATGCCTGGGCTATTATTCAGCATCATATGGTCTATAAGCGCGATTCGCAGGTGCCCACGCAACTCCAGCGAAAGTTGAACAGCTTGGCTGGCCTGTTCGAGACTGTCGACGATCAGTTCGAACGGATCCGGGAAGAACGGGAGGCGTACGTTGCCGGAGTCCGCGAGTCGGTTGGCAAACCGGCGGAGTTCTTGAACAACGAGCTCAACCTGGATAGCCTCAAGGAATACCTTAGATGGAAATTTCCGCAGCGGGCCGTCGAAAACTGGGACGGCCAGATTCGAGTGCTACTTGACCCGCTTCTTTCGGCAGGGTACGAGCGGCTGGCAGACGTGAACGAGATCGTAGAACGCACTGCAGATGCGCGTGCCAGGCTCACTGAGGAACTTGGCTCGTTTCATTTGGAGACTAATGATGGGAGTGTTGCGTCGAATGTGGAAGTAGCTTACTCGCTCGAACTCTCCGATCCAGGCAGTGAACTGCTCATCCCCTGGATTCCTGAGATGGCGAAAGTGATCTGCGGGTACAAACATCGTCGCCAGGGTGGGAATAATGGGACGGAGTCCGATTAGACCAGGAGCGATATGTTCGCAGCCACCAGATATGGCACGACTAGCGCGGGTAGCAGCGGTGGGCGACTGCGGTGCGGACTGACTGACGTGCGAGGGTAGGCTGGTTTTCGTAGTCGCGGGCTCACGCCTGCGACTCTGTTGCGGGCGTGTCGGGCTGGTGTTGGTGGTCTTGGCACTCGGACCCGGTGCTTACGCGCCTGGGCTCGGGTTGGCTGAATGATGTATTGGGGTGCGGCAATCATGGACTGACGTCCATGGCTCAGGTAGCCAGTCGCGTCGGTCGGTGTTGGGACGAGCCACGTGGGCTAAGGCCCCGATCTTGGAGAAAGACGGGACAACGCGCACTTCTTTCGTCACCACAGGGCGGATGTGAACCGTTTGGGAAGACGCTAGGCGAGTGTCTCCAGAGCCTGCAGGACGCCTTTAATGTAGCCGTAGCCCCAGGCGAAGCCTTGGTACTGGTTGGGGTCGTCGGTGTGGCGAGGCATGTGGTCCGGCATCAGCATGTAAGGGTAGTCGACTTCGTAGAGCGTCTTGGCGAGCTCCACCATGTTCATGTCGCCCTCGTCCTGCCACACTTCCATGAAGTCGTCGCGCTTGCCGCGGATGTTGCGGAAATGGATGTTGAAGATCTTCTTGCGCTCGCCGAAATAACGGACCACGTCGGGCAGCTCGCGAGCCGGGTCCTGGAGCATCTCGGCGGTCGTTCCGAGGCAGAGATTGAGGCCGTGGTGGGGACTCTCTTGAATCGATACGAACCTCTTGAGTCCGTCCACCGTGCCAAGTACACGGTCTACCCCCTTGTAGCCGGCGGGAGGCACGCCCGGGTCGTGCGGGTGGCACATGGCGCGGATCTTGTATTCATTGCAGACCGGGATGACGCGATCGAGAAAGTAGGTGATGCGCTCCCAGAACGTTTCCGCGTCGACCTCGCCGACTTCCGGCTCCGGGGGATCGTTCTTGACCTCTTCGAACTTCCAGGTGCTGTACATCGACCCTCCGCGCCCTGGCGTGAGTCCGGATCGCACCCCGAACAACACCCGCTGGTTGTACTTGAAAGCGGGAATGCCGCTGGCGGCACAGGCTTGGATGAGGTCTTGAATGTATTCGATCTCGCGATCGCGGTCCGGGTCTTTGCCAAGCAGGATGGCAGCCGCGGGCGCCGCCCCCAATAGCGGCGGCGCCACGACATCGAGGTGCAGGCCGGCGTTCTCGACCTGCTCGCGGGCGCGGGAGAAGTCGTCGGCCATCGTGGCTCTGTTGACCTCGAGCGGCCAGCAAGCGATGTGGTCGACCCCGTGGCGCTTGATGAACTGCAGGTCCTTAGGGGTCGGACGCCAGTGTTGCGTGCCGACATGCATCCGGATCGGCCGTTTGCTCCGCGGGACGGCGGAGGCGGAGGGGCTGGGCGCTCGGCAACCCTGAAGGGCGACGGCGGCGGCACCAATGGAGAGAAAGTTTCGTCGTTCCATGACAGGGTCAATCGGAACAGCGAAGCGGGTTTGGTGTCAAGCGGAAGGGGCTGCGGAAAGAGGGACAACGCCTGGATTCTTGCTGGGTTGAGATTGACGGGGCCGCCTGAAGGCGGCTGATGCTGGGTGGGGGCTGACCTGGACGGGATGGGGCGGTCTGATGTGAGTCGGCGGGGGCTAGGACCTGGGACTTCCGTCCCAGGCTCGGGTTGGTGAGGTCCGGTTAATCAGCTGGGGCAGGGATACGCGAGAGGCTCAGGCCTTGATCCTGTAGACGCGGTGGGTGTTTTCCCAGGCGATTTTGCGGAAGACGGCGGGTGAGGCTGTCCGCTTGATGATGCCGAGGGTTTCGTGGGATAGGCATTTGCCGACGAGGCGGCCGGTGTCGCGTCCTTTGCCTTTGCCGTCGAGGCAGGGGCAGTCGCTGCCGTAGAGCAACTTGTCTTGATGGCGTTTGAGGAAGCCCGCCGTAAATTCGGGGTCGCGCGAGAGGGCGTTGTTACCGGAGTTGGCCGAGAGGTCTGCGAAGAGGTTGGGGTAGTCGCCTAACAACTTGTCGGAGATGCCGCCGGGAGTGATCTTGCCTGTCGGGTAATTCGTGTTCGCGTCGTTGACTGCGCTGATGTTGCCCCAAAAACTATTGGCGTGGGCGACGAACTTGGTGTTGGGATACTTCTCGAGCATCTTGCCAAATTTCGTGATGCCCTCGGCGTAGAAGACGCCTTGCGGCGAGTTCGGGTACTCCTGGAAGTGGACCATGATGGGCACGTCCAACTCGGCGGCGAGGGCGTGGAGGCGTTGTAATTCGGGGCCATCGGCTTGGACGGCGTTCTTGAGTTCTCCGAAGGCGATGGCACCGTCGTTGACCCCTTTGGTGAGAATGTCCGCTGCGTTGGGTTGGGTGACGTCGGTTGAGGCGGACCAGACGAAGCGGTCCGGGTGAGCGGCTTGGGCGGCGCGGGCTCCAGCGAGTTGGTTGGTGCTCGTGAGGAGGACGGCGTGAGAGATTCCGGCTCCGTCGCAGTGGGCGGCGTTGGCGTCGGCATCTCGGCGCGTGTGGGCGTGAATGTCGATGACGGGTCCGCCCCAGAGGTCTTCAACAGGGGACGCGAGCGCGACGGGGGCGGCTGCGGCAGCGAGCAGGAATTGGCGGCGATCGATCATGGTGGGCATTTTCTTTGCGGGCGAGGTCGGTTAGACGGCGATGGGGCTTCGGTAGGGGCCACCGTAGGAGTCACGGAGTTCGTCGCAGCGGTTGCGCATTTCGTTGAGGGTTGCTGCGTGCGCTTCGTCCGTCGCTAGGTTAATGAGTTGGTCGGGGTCGGTTTGTAGGTCGTGGAGGAACTCGTAGTCGTGTCCGAAGTAGCGAGCGTAAACGTAACGTTCGCCGCGGACGCTTTCGTGTTTCGGGATTTGCTCACGCTCCATGAGGTGTTCGCAGAAGAAGTCGTTGCGCCACTCGGTGGGTTGTTCTCCCCGAACGTGGCTCGCGAGGCTGCTGCCTTGATGCTGTGATGATGCTTCAAGTCCGGCCCATTCGAGGAAGGTTGGAGCGAGGTCGATGTTGAGTGCCATCGCGTCGTCGGTGCGGAACTCTTGCGATTGATCGACACGCGGATCGTAGACGATCAAGGGCACCCGTAGCGATTGCTCGAAGTGGTTCCACTTACCCGCCATTCCGCGGTCGCCCATCATATAGCCGTTGTCCGCCATGTAGACGATGATCGTGTTGTCGGCGGTGCCGGCTGTCTCGAGTGCGGCGCGGACGCGTCCGATGGCACCGTCGATGCCGCTCAACATGCGGAAGTACGCGCGTAGGTTGGCCTCGTATTTTTCGGGCGTGTCCCAGCGCCAAAAATAGCGTTCGCGGTTGAGGGAATTTTCTTTTAAGAAGTGAGGCAGCGCGTCTCGATACTTCTGGTCGGCGAGTCGCGGCGCAGGCATGGCGATGTCTTCATACATGCCGTAGACGGCTTTCGGAGAAGGGAAGTGGCCGATCGCGGGCCTCCTATCACTGTCTTCCGCATGGCTTGCGTTGAAGCTTACAGATAGACAGAACGGGCCGTCCGAACTTGCAATGAACTGCTCGGCAAAGTCGGCGCAGAGCTCGGTTTCGTGGCGCAGCGAACCGTCGGGTTGCTCGTGGAAGTAGGGGTTGCGATTGATCTCTTCGTATTCGTCGAAGTATTGCTCTTGCCGGGGGTTGATGCCGTACTTGCCGCAAAATCCTGTTCGGTAGCCAGCGTCATGAAGTAACGCCGGGTAGCCGTTGGCGAGATGCTGCGCGGACACCGGGGGCTTGCCAAAGGTATAGCCGTGAGTGCGCTCGACGAGTCCGGTGAAGATCGAGGCCCTGCTGGCGGCGCAGATCGGCGTCGTTACGAAAGCGTTCGAAAACCGCACGCCGTCTCGTGCCAACGCGTCGACGTTGGGTGTCCGGACGATCGGATGGCCAGCGCAACCGAGCGTGTCGTTGCGTTGATCGTCGATCAAGAAGAAGAGGATGTTGGGGGGCTCAGCGGGTGCCGCTTGGCCACAGCCGCTTGCGGAGAGAGCTGCGCTGCCCAGGGCGCCGATGGCTTGTCGTCTTGTGAGGTTAACTGCGGCGCTAGATTAGCACGACCTACCATACATTTCTCGTACAGCAGCAAATTAAATCCTTGTAAGTTGTTGATTCTAAAGGGTGATATGGTGGTGCTGGAGGAGGGGGTCGAACCCTCACGCCCGGTAAAGGGCGCCGGATTTTGAGTCCGGTGCGTCTGCCAATTCCGCCACTCCAGCGAGAGGAAGGGAACTCCGCCAGTTTAGCATCGCTGGCGGCTCTCTAGAAATCCTGAAAGAGCCAACCTTGCCAGTCTGCTGGGTGGCGCAAAATCCTTGCCTTGAGTCGACGGGCGTACTCCTGTGCGGCTACTGCCGCGAACTTGCGGCGCGGCATGTCTCGGTCGACCGGGATCTCTTCATCGATCACGATGCGGTAGTGGAACGGTCCGATGCGGATCGGGGCCACGGTGAACAATGCCGCATTTTCTAGCCGGGCGAGTGATGGCGCTCCGAGCGCAAGTTGGATCTTCGTTCCGAGGATGTCCGCCTCGAAGTTTTGGATCCCGGCGTGCTCGCCGAACATCGAGACGAGTTCTCCAGCGCGTAACCGCTCCGTGAGGACCTTCACGTAGCCGAGCGAGTTCCCTTGCGGGATCTGCACACGTTCCTTGAGATAGCAATCCTCGGCGCGACAGTAGAGGGGCGCCGCGACTCCGAGCCCCAACTGGGTGGTTGTTGGTGAGCCGTGATCTACGCGGCTTAGATGCACTAACGGCATCCTTGCGTCATAGAAGGCCTTCTTGATGACGGTGGCGCTAGAGAAGCGCATGCTCCACAGGATCACTCCGCGTCCGTCACGAAGGGCTGGTTCCAATCGGTCTAGCCCTTCCATCTCAATTTGAGGGTTCCAGCCGAAGCGCCGCATGCCACGTAGACGTCCCCACATGTCCTCAAGTCGCATGAGGACGTGTGCTTCGGCGACCTCCTGCGGGTTCGGCCAGGCGCTAGCGGGCAGTGCGGTCCGCATCTTCGCCTCTAGGTGCTGCAGTGTGGTGGGCTGGAGGTAGCGGTAGAGGCCGAGTAGGGCGCGAGCGGCTGTTGGGGAGGCTGCTTCGGCCACGAACGAGGTCGCTAGCCCGCCTCCGGCAAGGACTGTAATTCGACGGATGTCGCTCCACTGTAAGAAAGTTGTTTCTCTGGAGCCGCTAGGTTGCATGGTTGTCGAGAGCACGCACGAAGCGCCTTTTCTCTCCTAGCTTGCTTTGTATGCTCTCGACTCTCCGCGGATCGCTCCTCAGTCTAGACCAAGACGCGACGTGCTCTAGGCTGATCGGCAATGGTTCCATGGCTGACTATACTTTCACCAACATTTCGAATGTATCACCTGGTCGATATACTGGGGCTAACCGACGTGGCGTTCGTCCGTCGAACTCTTTTCTTATGAACGATTCACGGAAACTACAAGGCTGGCAGAACGCGCTTGGCTGGGCCTGTGCGGGCGTCATGGCTCTTGCCTGGTTGGTGGCGGGAGTTTACAAGCTCAGCGATATTGGCGGATTTCAGGTTAAGCTGGCTCAACTCTTGGTGCCTTCGGCACTGACGCTGCCTGCGACATTGGTTGTCGCGATTAGTGAACTGTTTGCGGGAGTTCTCTTGTTGCGCCCTGCGTGGCGTCGGCTCGGCGGTTTGGTTTCTACTGCCTTGCTGCTCGGATTCATGGCCTATATGGCGCTGAATTACACGGCGTTGCAAGGCGAAGATTGCAGCTGTTTCCCTTGGCTTGAGCGCGCGGTCGGTCCGGCCTTCTTCTGGAGTGACGGAGCGATGGTTGTCGCGTCGCTGATCGCCGCGTGGTTTGCTCCTAAGATGGTGGCGATACGGCAGACGAGGTTCGTACTCTTCGGCATCATCGCTCTCGCCGCGGTCGGGTTGGGTTATGACAAGTTTGGACCTGCGGGGGGTACGGACGTTCCGGCGACGATCGTTGTTGAGGGCGAACAGTATCAGTTGCGTCGCGGCAAGGTCTTGATCTACTTTTTCAATCCGACCTGCATGCACTGCCTGGCCGTCGGTCAGGATTTGTCGAAGTACACGTTTTCAGCGGACTTCATCGGCGTGCCAACCCAAGACTACGACTTCGGACCCGGCTTTCTTGAGGACGCTGGGCTCGCCGGAATGGTGGAGCTCTCTCCTGATCTGGATCTGCTGAAAGAGACTTTTCCATTTACTGACGTGCCTTACGCGGCGACGGTGAGTGATGGCGCTGTCACCCATCGTTTTACCTTGATCGACCTCGAAGAGCCCGAAATGGGCCGTCGTTTGCGCGAACTTGGCATCGTCGAGTAGTTTTAGCTCGGCACACTAGCCTATAGTTAGACTCAAAATGCGCCCGCATGCCGAGTCATATAGAGAATTGGAATAGGCTGGGTGTCCCTCAGCCGCGCGCCCTGGTTGACGCCCGCCTCCAGCTGCACCATGCTGCTCAGGTGGTCTCGGCTGTGGGGCGAGTCTTCTTGCCGAAGCGAGATGACGACAGCCACACGAGCCTCGGTTGGCTCTCTGATCTTGCGGCCCTGACGAGCCGCGTCGCTCCCGGCGAGCATCCGTTTCGGGCGGCCTTAGACTTCAACGAGTTTCGGCTACTGCTACTGGATGAAGAGAATCAGTTCCTGGCCTCACAACCCCTCGATGGCTTGACCGTCGCTGACGCCTACGCCTGGCTTGGTTCGGCGATCGCTGAACGAACTGGGAGTCCCGTTGAGCAAGACCTTACGCAGTTGCACTATGAAATCCCTGAGAACCCGCTCGGTGCCGGAGCTACGTTTTCCCAGGGCCATATATTGGGTGTACGTGAACTCGGGCGTTGGTACGAAGATGCGGGTCTGTTGCTCCGGAAGGTGCGCAGGCGCAATCAAGGCGCGTCTGAACTGCGTTGCTGGCCCCATCATTTTGATCTAGCGGTCTCATTGGATCTGGGCGGCGGGAAGTCGGTTGGAGTTGGCCTCAGTCCCGGAGACGGTAGCTATCTGGAGCCATACTTCTATGTGTCGCCGTGGCCCTATCCAGAGACTACGGATTTGCCAGCCTTGGTGGTCGGCGAGTGGCATCTGGAAGGCTTTACCGCAGCCGTCCTCACCGGGACCGAGTTGGTTGGCCTGCCTGACCAGGGCGGTGTTGGGGCGGCCTTTCTCGCTGCTGCGGTCGACGCGTCGCGCCGCTTGTTGCGGTGACCTGCGACTAGGACCCGGTGCTGGCGTAGTTCTTGACGCCACGGTTCCAAACGACGACGGCGACCGTCAAAAAGGCCGCTGCAACCAAGGGCATCACAGAAAAATAACTGGCGTACTCGTCGTGTCCGAGAAACCTGGCCGACGGATAGAAGGCCGCGAACCCGAACGGAATCACCCAACTGAGCAGCACCTTGATCAACGGGTTGTAGATGTCCAAGGGGTAGCGTCCGAAAGTGAGTAGGTTGTAGACAGGCGGGATGATCCCGACGCGATCTTCGACCCAGAATGAGACGCATGTGAGCAAGAGGAACACGGCGAGATAAATTATGAATCCGCAGATGACGGCTGCCACGCCAGCGGCGATCTCAAGCGGGCCGAAGTTGAGGTTGAGTTGTAGCCCGGCGTAAATGACGACGACGAGGCCTACGAGCGCATCGCTTAGAGCTTCGAGCCGGAACTGCTCGCTCATTACCTGAAACAGTGAGTGAACCGGTCGCAACAAAACACGATCGAATTTGCCTTCGATGATGTAGAGCTGTCCGAAGTAGTAAAGATTGACGCTAATCGTATTGAATAGCGCCAGCGGAATCAGGCCGAACCCGTAGAGGAATAGGATCTCGTCGGAACTCCATCCGGCGACGACACGATCACCGCCAAAGAGGATCAAGACCAGCGCGATGCCCAGGCCGGTAGCGACGAGAGTGGCTATGACCGAGACGATGAGATCGGCGCGGTACTCCAACCGCACTTTGCAGTACTGAATGAAGTACTGCCCGAACAGTCGTAAGTAGCGGCCCACGGAACCAATGTTACAGCCAAGACTGCTCTCGGGCGACATCGTCGACGGACCCCTCGGCGACGATGCGTCCTTGCTCGAAGAAGACGGCGCGGTGGGCGAGCGCTTGCGCGAGATCGACGTCGTGAGTGACGAGTACTTTCGCCTGCGGCAGTGTCTGTAAGGTTTGGATGAGATCGGCGCGTGACGGCGGGTCGAGAAACGTCGCGGGTTCATCAAACAAGATGACTCGGGGCTCCATTGCGAGGATCCCGGCCAGCGCCGCGCGTCGTTTTTGCCCGGCGCTGAGGTGATGCGGAGCGCGCTCGCGTAGGCTCGAAAGCCCTAGCGAGTCGAGCGCCGTTCGCACACGCTGCTCGGTTTCCGGCTGGGCGTGGCCCTGGTTCGATGGGCCAAACGCGACGTCCTGCTCGACGGTTGGCATGAACAGCTGATCGTTGGAGTCTTGGAAGAGGAGTCCGATCTGGGTCCGAGCGAACTCGACCGAACCGCTGTTGATCTCGCGACCACCTACGCGGATACTGCCCTCGCCGTTCAATAGGCCTACGAGTAGATGGAGAAACGTCGTCTTCCCAGAGCCATTCGCGCCAAACAGGGCGACGGTCTCGCCTTCGTGGAGACGAAAGTCAATACCGTTTAGCGCCTGGGTGCCGTCGGCATAACGGAAGCTCAGATTCTGGACTTCCACTAAGGTTGTCTTCTCCATGGTCGCGAAGACTATAAGAGTCACACGGTTTTGCCGATAGATGCGCTAGACCTATTCGAGGTTAGACCACCATGGCACTGTCTCAGCCCACCGCGCCCTCTTCGAACTCGAAGCCTGCAGAGCCCAGCGGGCAGCCCTGGGCCATCAAGAACCTGCCACCGTTTCCGGCCGTCGCGTTGCAACTGATGGGCTTGCTGGACTCCGATATGCCGGTCAAACAGGTGGTCAAATTATTGCGCATGGATGCTGCGCTCTCGGCGGAGATCCTGCGGGTCTCGAACTCTGCTCTCTACGGTTTGAGCCGGAACGTGGATAGTGTTTCTCACGCCGTAGTCGTACTGGGTGGTGATGCAGTCAAGCGACTGGCGCTGACTGTATCGCTGGGTCGGTTTACGCAGAACTTCATGAACCACCAGGGGATGAGGCGCTGCTGGAACCACAGCGTGGCCTGTGCGTTCATTGCGGAGGAGCTGGCGGGATTGACCGACCAAGGCAAGGACCGTGCGTACACAACCGGTCTGCTCCACGACGTGGGGCGGCTAGCGTTGCTGACCTGCTTTCCAGACGAGTACGACAACTTGCTCTCGTGTAGTCGTCCAAGAGAACGACTTCGACTTGGGTGCCACCGAGCAGCGCATGTTCGAGATTGATCATTGCAGTGCTGGCGAATGGCTTTGCACGAGTTGGAAGTTACCCGAAGACATGTGTGAAGTGATCGCTCGCCACCATGAAGAGGATTTGGAGCCTGGCAGCCTGGTCTCACTCATCGCGGCTTCTGATCGTCTGGCTGCCGCGATCGGTTACGGTACCGTCGAGACTTCCGAAGCTCCAGAGCTCGCCAGCATCCTCTCCGAGGCTGGGATCCAAGATGTAGAATCCGGTGTGGCACGGCTCAACTCACTCTCCGGACGCATCTCCGAAGCGATCGCGGTAATCAACTCACGACGCTGAGCCGAGACGGCTACCCAGCAGCCTTTCTGTATTAGTTCATCTAATAGTGCAGAGCTCTTGACTTGCTCTGCTATTATGTTGGTCTAATCTCCGATCAGCGAAAACGTGCGCTTCGCTAACACTCAAGCCGAGTCTATTGGCGGAGTATAGCTTCTCCAGCGGTGTTACAGGACCAACGACGGGGTTGGTTTCTAGCTGCTAGCGCGCCTGGGAGAAAACAGAATATGTCTCGATTTGGACTGCCGCCGAAGCAGGGCCTTTACGACCCTTGCTTTGAACATGACGCGTGCGGTATCGGTTTCGTCGCCGATATCCAGGGGCGCGCGAGTCACAAGATTATCGACCAGGGCGTCGAGGTCTTGGTGAATCTGACCCATCGCGGAGCGTGTGGCTGTGATCCAGATACGGGCGACGGCGCAGGTCTGTTGGTCCAGATTCCACACGAGTTTTTTTCCAAAGAAGCGAAGAGTCTAGGGTTTGAGTTGCCGAAACCGGGTGCCTACGGGGTCGGCATGCTGTTTCTGTCGAAGGATCGCGAAGACCGACTGCACTCTCGTCAGATGGTGGAACAGATCGTGCATGAAGAGGGCCAGACGGTTCTCGGCTGGCGAGAGGTTCCGGTCAACTCTGGCGCGATCGGCTGGTTAGCCCGCGAATCGGAGCCGGCGATTGAGCAGGTGTTCATCGGGCGCGGCGAGGGCTCTGAGGATCTGAGCGCAGACCATTGGGAGCGCAAGCTTTACCTCATTCGTAAGCGGACGCAGGCGGCTGCGGTGGAGCAGCAGCTTTCGCGCTATTACCCCGCGACGATGTCGTCGAAGACGATCGTTTACAAGGGGTTGCTGATTGCCCCTCAGATTCCCAAGTACTACTCCGATCTGCACGACAAAGATTTCAAGTCCGCGATCGCGCTCGTCCACCAACGTTTCTCTACCAATACTTTCCCCACTTGGGAGCGTGCCCAGCCGTTCCGCTACTTGGCGCACAACGGTGAGATCAACACGGTTCGCGGCAACGTGAACTGGATGCGCGCCCGCGAGGCGACGCTTGAGTCGGATTTGTTCGGTTCAGACATCGAGAAACTGAAACCGATCATCGACTTGGACGGCTCGGATTCGACGATGGCCGACAACGCTCTTGAGGTGTTGATCCAAGGGGGTCGGACTCCAGCTCACTCGTTGGCGATGATGATTCCCGAGGCGTGGAGTTCGCACGAACACATGCCAGCCGACAAGAAGGCCTTCTACGAATATCACGCGACGATGATGGAGCCGTGGGATGGTCCCGCTTCGATTGTTTTCACAGACGGTCGGTATGTCGGTGGCAATCTTGACAGAAACGGCCTGCGTCCTTCTCGGTTCTGGGTGACTCACGACGATCTCGTGGTGATGGCATCGGAGACCGGCGTGGTTGCCGAGATTGAACCGCAGCAGGTGCGTCAGAAGGGTCGCTTGCAGCCGGGCCGCATGTTCCTCGTTGACACGCACGAGGGCCGCATCATTGGCGACGAAGAAATCAAGCAGCAGTTGGCTGAGCGCCAAGCCTACGGGCAATGGCTTGAGAACCAGTTAGTTGATGTGGACGATATGGTGACGCCGGAGCACATTGGCGAAACCGATTTTGACACCTTGATCGAGCGCCAGCGCGCCTTCGGCTACACCCTCGAAGACATCCGAGTACTAATAGCCCCCATGGCCGAGAAGGGAGTCGAGCCGACCGGTTCGATGGGCGTCGACGTGCCGCTCGCCTGTTTGTCGGACCGTCCGCAGATGCTCTTTAATTACTTCAAGCAGCTGTTTGCGCAGGTCACAAACCCGGCGGTCGATCCCATTCGTGAAGAGCTGGTGATGTCGACCTATTCCTACATCGGGCCACAAGGCAGTCTATTCGACGAACAAGAGAGCCACGCCCATATGGTTCGGGTGAAGACTCCGATTCTCACCAACGAGGACCTTGAGAAGCTGCGCGCGGTGGGTGAGCCCGGCGAAGGCACCATGCGCTTCGGCGCAAAGACTCTGAAAACGCTCTTTTTGGCGTCGGACGGTGAAGCTGGTCTCAAGGCGGCCATCGATCAGTTGTGCGCTGACGCGGAGTCGGCTGCACGTTCCGGTTACGGGGTGCTGATCTTGTCTGACAGAGGAGTCGATGCCGATCACGCCTCGATCCCCTCTCTGTTAGCCACTGCCGCTGTCCATCATCATCTGATTCGTGAAGCGGTCCGGCGGAAGGTTGGCATCGTCGTTGAGACAGGCGAAGCGCGTGAAGTAATGCATTTCTGCCTGCTGATTGGCTACGGCGCCAACGCGATCAATCCGTATCTCGCCTACGAGAGTTTAGACGACCTGCATCGTGCGGACCAGCTGACGTCTGGCCTAAGCCTCGACGGCGCGATTGGCAACTATCGGACCGCGATCAGGAAGGGACTGCTCAAGACGATGTCGAAGATGGGCATCTCAACTGTACAGTCCTATCACGGTGCGCAGGTCTTCGAAGCGGTGGGACTCAACCGCCAGCTCATTGACAGCTACTTCACTGGTACGGCCTCGCAGATCGAAGGTGTTGATCTCGCCGTGGTGGCGAAGGAGTCGCTCGAACGTCACCGGCAGGCGTATCTCCCGGCAACCGACTCAAGGCTCAAATTGAGTGTTGGCGGCAAGTATCAGTTCCGTGTACGCGGTGAGAAACATCTGCTCAACCCGCACACGGTTTCTACGCTGCAGCACGCAGTGAAGCAGAACAGCTACGCCACCTACGAGCAGTATGCGGAAGCGATCAACGGCGCGAACCGCGATATGTGCACGCTCCGGGGGCTCTTCGAGTTCAAGTCGACTGGCAAGTCGGTTCCGCTCGATGAGGTGGAGCCAGCGAGTGAGATCGTCAAGCGCTTCTGCACCGGCGCGATGAGCTTCGGCTCGATTTCCAAGGAAGCGCACGAGACGTTGGCGATCGCCATGAACCGCATCGGCGGGCGATCGAACACGGGTGAGGGAGGAGAAGACCCAGCGCGCTTCGTGCCTGACGCGAACGGCGACAACCGACGGTCGGCGATCAAGCAGGTTGCTTCTGGTCGCTTTGGAGTCACTGCTCACTACATGGTGAACTCCGATGAACTCCAGATCAAGATTTCGCAGGGAGCGAAGCCGGGAGAAGGCGGACAGTTACCTGGCGGCAAGGTCGACGAAACGATTGCCCGGTTGCGGCACTCCACTCCGGGCGTTGGGCTGATCTCTCCGCCGCCGCACCACGATATTTATTCGATTGAGGATCTAGCTCAATTGATCTTCGACTTAAAGAATGCCAACGTCCATGGCAACGTCTCCGTCAAGCTGGTCAGCGAAGTTGGAGTCGGTACGGTCGCCGCGGGCGTCTCGAAGGGCCACGCGGACCTCGTGCTGATTGCCGGTCACGATGGCGGTACCGGAGCGAGTCCGATCAGCTCGATTCAGTACGCGGGTACGCCCTGGGAATTGGGCCTGTCTGAGACGCAACAAGTCTTGGTGATGAACGACCTGCGCGGTCGGATACGTGTGCAGGTAGATGGCAAGCTGCAGACTGGTCGGGACGTGATTATCGGGGCGCTGTTGGGCGCCGACGAGTTTGGTTTTGCCACGATGCCGCTCATCGCGATGGGCTGCATCATGATGCGCAAATGCCATCTAAATACGTGCCCGATCGGTATTGCGACTCAGGACAAAGAGCTTCGCAAGAAGTTCGACGGCAAGCCCGAGGACGTCATCAACTTCCTCTTCTTCGTTGCTAAAGAAGCTCGAGCCATCATGGCGGAACTCGGCTTCCACAAACTCGATGACCTGATTGGCCGCGTCGACTTGCTCGATACGAAGAAGTCGATCACGCACTGGAAGGCGAAGGGACTCGACTTTAGCCGCGTCTTCTACGATCCCCCAGTCGACCGCTCGATATCGCGCCGCCATACCGGTAAGCAAGATCACGGTATCGAACTTCAGATCGATAACGAACTGATCAAGTTGGCGAAGCCTGCGCTCGACAAGGGCGAAAAAGTGCACTTCTCCTACAAGATCAAGAACACAAATCGTACTGTGGGGACGATGCTTTCGGCGGAAGTCGCCCGTAAGTACGGCGCGGAAGGTCTTCCCGAGGACACCATCTGGATTGACTTCGAAGGCGCGGCTGGCCAGAGCTTTGGCGCTTGGACATCCAAGGGAATGACGCTGTCGGTCCGCGGCGATGCGAACGACTACTTCGGCAAGGGACTCTCGGGCGGCAAGCTGATTGTCGCGCCGCCGGAAGGTTCGACCTTCGTCTTTGAAGAGAATATCATCGTCGGTAATGTAACGTTCTACGGTGCAACGGGCGGCGAGGCTTACGTCAACGGCATGGCTGGCGAGCGCTTCTGCATTCGTAACTCCGGCGCGACGGTCGTGGTCGAAGGAGTTGGCGATCACGGCTGCGAGTACATGACCAATGGTCGAGCGATCATCTTGGGCGAGTGCGGTCGCAACTTCGCGGCTGGAATGTCGGGCGGTATCGCCTACGTGCTCGACGAGAGCGGAGACTTCGAGGATCGTTGCATCTACAACGCGGACGTAGACTTGGAGCCGTTCCGCGACGAGGCCGATCTCGATTTCGTTCGCCAGCAGATCGAACGTCACGTCGAGTACACGAAGAGCCTGAAGGGTCAGTGGGTCTTGGAGCACTGGAAACAGATGGTTCCGAAGTTCATCAAGATATACCCCCGAGAGCTGAAAAGAGCATTGGCGGAGAGCGGCTCGTCGCTGGCCCAAGCGTAGGCCTGAAAGGAATCGATAGGCTTACAGGTAAGTGAACAATGGGTAAAGTTACGGGATTCATGGAGTACAAGCGCGAGGCCCCCACGGGCCGCGATGTACTCGTTCGCATCAAGGATTGGAAGGAAGTTTACGAACCGACGGCAGAGAGCGTACTCACTGAGCAGGGTGCCCGTTGCATGGATTGCGGCATTCCGTTTTGCCACACTGGTTGCCCGATCAACAACATCATTCCCGACTGGAACGACTTGGTCTACCAGGGTCGTTGGAAAGACGCGCTGCGTGAGTTGCATTCGACGAACAATTTTCCCGAGTTCACCGGTCGCATCTGTCCCGCGCCCTGTGAATCGGCGTGCGTGCTAGGCATCAACGACGATCCCGTCACGATCAAATCGATCGAAAAGTCGATCGTAGACAAGGGTTGGGCAGAGGGTTGGATTGTTCCGAATCCGCCTGCGACAAGGACGGGCAAGAAGGTCGCCGTGATCGGTTCTGGTCCGGCTGGCTTGGCGGCGGCCCAGCAGCTCAACCGTGCTGGCCACACGGTCACTCTATTCGAAAAGAACGAAGTTCCCGGTGGGCTGTTGGCGCTGGGCATCCCGAATTTCAAGATGGAGAAGCACCACATCACGCGTCGCGTCGAACAGATGGAGGCCGAGGGCGTTGATGTCCGCTGTGGCGTCCATATTGGAGTCGACGTACTGGCGAAAGAGTTGACGGACCAGCATGACGCGGTCCTCATCGCGACCGGCGCCGAGCAGCCGCGCGACCTCCCGATTCCTGGTCGCGACTTGAAGGGTGTTCACTTTGCGATGGAGTTCTTGCCTCAGCAGAATCGTCGCTTGGGCGGCCGCCCGGTCGACCCGAAGTTCGACATTACAGCCGAAGGCAAGCACGTCGTTATTATTGGTGGCGGCGATACCGGAGCGGATTGTCTGGGTACGTCACGGCGGCAGGGAGCGGCGTCCATCAAGCAGTTTGAGCTGATGCCCCAGCCGCCCGAGACGCGCGACGAGCCGGGAGCGCAGCCCTGGCCGCTCTGGCCCTTCACCTTTACGATGGAAAGCTCCCACGTCGAAGGCGACGCACGCGAATACGCGGTCAGCACGAAGGAATTTATCAGCGACGGCAACGGTAACATCAAGGCGCTTCGTGGTGTAAGGCTGGAATGGAAGGACTTTGATCCCGCGACTGGACGGCGGTCTGGGTCCGAAGAGATTTCCGAATCGGAGTTTGAGATTCCTGCTGATCTGGTGTTGCTCGCGATGGGCTTCGTTCACCCGGTGCAGGAAGGGTTCCTCAATCAGCTGGGTGTTGACTATGACCCGCGCGGCAACGTCCAGGCAGGGTTTGGTGAATTCCGTACGTCGGTTGACAAGGTCTTTGTTGCAGGCGACGCCCGTCGAGGCCAGTCGTTGGTCGTTTGGGCGATTGCAGAAGGCCGCAAGGCCGCCCGCTCAGTGGACGAGTACCTGATGGGCCACAGCGATCTACCGGCTGAATAGCGAGACGGGCTGAGTCACATAGGCCGTTCTGCCCAGATCCCCTAGGAGTTTCCCTCTACCTCACAACTCCCGGTTGGCCGATTAGAATCGCCTGGGGAACTGGCGAATGAGTGCGCAGGTACAGCCTGATCAAAAACTGAAATCGGCACCGATTTGCCGCGAATGCAAGCACAATCTTGCCGACAAGGCGAAGTTTTGTGACAACTGCGGAGAGGCGACGACAGCTCTCGTCTCTGATTGGGAGACGTTGCAACACTACTGCGGTAGATGCGGTGGGATGCTTCGAGGTGCCAAGAAGTATTGCGTTGCCTGCGGTGATTCTTCCCCACATAGTGGCGAGAAAAAGCAGACGCACAGTCACTGGCTATTTCAGTTAGCTGAGGATCCGAAGATGCAGATCGGAGCGGTATTGCTGCTCGCGTTCTTTGCGGCTCTCCCCATCTTTCTCCCGGTTCATTACGGACTGACGCTGCAACCACTATTTTTTCTGATCTATGACGATGGATCGGTTCAGGTGGCTGAGAGGCTCGATGTTCCGTTGGCCACGGTGTCCTGGTCAGCTCGTTCGCTGTTATCTTCAGACGACGCCCGTGGAGACGATGCACTGTCTGTTGTTTCGGGTGTTGCGCGCGACGCTGATGGCTCCTACTACGTGTCTGATGCCGTCATGCACAGGATTTACCGCATGACGCGCGATGGGCTAAGGGAGTTGGTTGCGGGTGGAACGGGCGCGGGGTTTTCTGGCGATGGTGGGCTGGCGACGAGTGCGCAACTGGACACACCACTTGGCCTCGCCGCTGACCCGCACGGCAATCTGTACGTCGCCGACAGCGGCAACGGTCGCGTCCGAGTGATCGACACCGACGGGATCATTCGAACGATCGCCGGGTGTGGCGCTGATTGCGGAGAGCGAGATGCGGTGCAGGCCGCGGCGCTGTCTGTTGGCATGCAGCCAGCCGATCTGACATTTGTGGGTGCCAATCTGCTGGTCACGGAGCGTCACAGCGAGGCCGGCGCCAAAGAGCCAGCGGTCTGGGTACTGCAACCTGATCTTTAGGCTCGCCTTGCGTCGCGCGGGTCTCCGCTAGAAGATAGAGGTTTGCCTTCCGCCAAGCTCCATCACGTTGGGATAGCTGTCGAGTCGATCGACGAAGCCCTGGTGCTCTATGAGGACGCGTTGGGTATTCCAGCGGTTAAGAGGGTAGAAGTTCCGGCAGAGAAGGTGAATGTTGCGATGTTACCGGTCGGAGACCCGCGCATCGAACTTGTTGAAGCCACCTCGCCGGATTCGCCGATAGCTCGATTCTTGACGCGACGGGGTCCTGGAATCCATCACATCGCGCTGGAAGTGCCGGATCTCGATGCGACCGTGGAGCGGCTAAAGGCTTCGGGTCGGCGTCTGGTGTCGGACGAAATTCAGCGAGGCGCCGAGGGATATCGGTATGTTTTTGTTCACCCCTCGGGCGCTGATGGCGTGCTTCTAGAGTTAATCGAAGAACAGTAACGAGACCGTTCACGCGGCTTCAGACGCCGGTGGGCCATGTGATACTATCAGCGTACGTTGGCGTGACTTTGACGCCACGGGTAAGGGGTTGCGCCATGTCAGAATCCAAACTTCCATACTTTCTTTGCGGTCTAGGGGTTGGAGCGGCATTGGGCATTCTTTATGCGCCCCGATCTGGAGAAGAAACGAGAGAGGACTTACGCGTTCGTGCGAATGAGGGGCGAGACTACGTTCGTCGGCGGGCCGGTGAGGGGCGCGAATATGTTCGCGAACGCGCTGGCGAAGGCCGTGAGTACGTCAAGCAGCGCACCGAAGAGGGTCGCGAGTTCGCCCGCGAGCGCGGCACCGAGCTTAAGCAGCGCGCTGGAGACGCTATCGACAAAGGCCGCGGTGCGGTCGAGACGCAACGAGGACAACTCGCGGCGGCTCTTGAGGCTGGTCGCAAGGCCTATCGTGACGCCACCGAGAGCGATCCCGAGGCTCCCGTCGATGCCCCCCCCAAGGCGTCCGAAGCCTAATCTGCTGGCTGCCTAGCTGACCCCGCGATGGACCGAGAACTTCTGCTGCTGTATATCATGGCCACCTTCACTGGTGTGGCAGCGATCGCGCTGGTCATTATGGCTGGTATGGTGCTCGGGATGTACCGATCGTCGAAGGCGATGCGAGAGCGGGCCGTGCTATTCATGGACAAGTGCGAGCCGTTGGCTGAATCAGCACGGCAAACCCTCGAAGAGACTCGCGAGCAGACCAAAGAGATCTTGGTGGACGTGAAGGAACTGACCGCGTCGGGCCGCAAACAGATGACCACGGTCGAGAGCCTACTGGAAGACCTCTCACAGACAGCGCGGGTCCAAGCCAAGCGCGTCGATGGCAGTGTTGAGACGACTCTGCAACGCGTGAACGAGACAACCGCGATCGTCCAGAAGACGATTCTTGAGCCGATCCGTCAAGTTCGCGGTGTCGTATCCGCAGTGACCGCCGTCCTGGACCACTTGTCGGGAGCGTCCCGTCGGCCCACGGTTGACCGGGCGACTGGCGACGACGAGATGTTCATTTAACGTCGGAGTCACCCGAGACTCTCATAGCTCTAGTTCAGGAGAAGATACCCACGATGTCGATTCGTGTCGCTCTATTCGGTACCAAGTTCATGGGCAAGGCTCATAGCCAGGCCTATCGGAACGTGAATAAGTATTTCCCGGATGCACCTAGCATTGAGATGACGGCGATCGTCGGCCGCAACCCGGAGGAGACGGAGTCCGCCCGCGAAACTCTCGGATGGCAGGAAGCCTCGACCGACTGGAGGGCAGTGATGGCTCGCGAGGACATCGATGTTGTCGATATCGCGACACCCGGTCACATGCACTGCGAGATGGCGCTGGAGGCGGCCAAGAACGGCAAGCACATCATCTGTGAGAAGCCGCTAGCTAACACGGTCGCCGAGGCGAAGCAGATGTTGGACGCCGTCAACAAGGCGGGGGTGCGGCATTTCTTGATGCACAACTACCGACGGGTTCCAGCGGTGAGTTTAGCTAAGCGGTTCATCGAAGACGGACGCGTGGGGCGGATCTTCCATTTTCGCGCCCGCTACCTGCAAGACTGGGCGATGTCGGAAGATCTCCCACGGTTGTGGCGATTCGACAAGGAGTCGTCCGGTTCGGGTGCGCTAGGTGATCTCGGCGCTCATATCATCGACCTCGGCCGTTGTCTGTGCGGCGAAATCAGCGACGTTTCGGCCGTCACCGAGACATTTATCAAAGAGCGTCCGGCGCTACGGGGCGACGGGGTTGAACCGGTCACCGTCGACGATGCGTTCGCGGCTTGCATCCGATTTGAAGCAGGGGCCATTGGCACGCTTGAGGCGACTCGCTTCGCGACTGGGCGGAAGAATCAGAACACCTTCGAGATCAATGGCTCGAAGGGCTCTGTTGTCTTCGACCTAGAGAACCTGAACAACCTGCAATACTTTTCCGTCGATGACGCTGCGGACGCACAGGGCTTCCGCACGATCATTTGTTGCGATGAGGTGCATCCTTACGGTGGTCACTGGTGGCCCGACGGGCACATCATTGGTTACGAGCACAGCTTTACTCATAGCGTCTACGACTTCGTGATGTCCTTGGGGACAGACCGTACCGTGAAGCCTGACTTTGAAGACGGTGTTCGCAATCAGAACGTGCTCGATGCGATCGAGAAAGCCGCCGAGGATAGGAACTGGGTCACGGTTGAGTAGACTAGCGTGGTTGACCTGCAATCGCATGTGCTTCCTGGTCTTGACGATGGGGCCGCCGACGAGGCGACCGCCGTCGAGATGTGCCGTTCGGCACTTCAGGCGGGGACACGGGAACTAGTAGCGACTCCTACTTGCGATCCTAAGTTTGGATTCGACCGTGGCGACGTAGACGCCAAGGCGAAGGCACTGCAAGAGAAGGTCGGCGACGGGCTCCAGATTCACACCGGTGCGGTGCTGAACCTCTCGCACGAGACGTTTGCCGACGTGGTGGCTGACCTCAGCCGCTATTCGATCAATTCACGGCGATACCTCCTACTAAAACCAACGAACAGCGCTGTCTCGAGGGGTGTCGCTAAACTATTTGGTGTCATTCGGGAGGTCGGGTATCGGGGAATCTTGTCGCTGCCAGAGACCTCCGTCACGATGCGTGGAGACCTGCGGCGGCTACGGCACTGGGTCAAAGGTGGTGCTCTAATCGCCGTCGGCGCTGGCTCGTTGTTTGGGCATAACGGCGCACGAGCCGAAGAGTGTGCGCTAGCCCTACTCGATGCGAACTTGGCCCACTTCGTCGTATCTGATGCTCGCTCCGCGGGGCAGCGAGGACCTTCGCTGGATGACGCCTACAAATTCGCAATCTATCGCTGGGGTCCCGACAGAGCCCGTCAGCTGTTCATCGATCATCCCTGGGCCGCTCTTTGGGGAGAGCGGATCGAGACTCCTCGACCAGGTCGGTTGCCGCGTCCCTTTTCATTGGCCAGCGCGCTCGGCTGGGGCGGTCGCCGCTAGACGGTCGAAATAAGAAAAGGCCCGCGGGCAATCGCCTGCGGGCCTTCCTATGTTTAGCTCAGGAGATGCTTACTGCTGGCCACCGGGTCCGGCTCCTCGTCGAGGGCCTCGCTGTCCGCCACGCTGACCACCAGAACGCGGTCCCGTGTGGCCTCCAGGACCCATCGTGCCTTCGGGGGCTTCAAGCAGATTGGCCGCAATTGCTTGTCGGGCGGTCTGAGCCAGATCGAGCACTAGTTGGAGCGCCGCGAGATCTGCCCGCTGTTCGTCTGTCAAGATCTCCGCTGCCTTGGCACGGTACTCTTCGCGTTTCGCCTTGATCGCTTCACGCGTCTCCTTGGCGTCGACGAGAGCCTGGCCGACGATGGTGGGATTCGGATTCTCCTGATTCAACTCGTCGCGAATTCCGGAGCGTTCCTCTCGGGCCGCCTGCATGATGGTGCGAACCTCTTCACGCAGAGCCCGGTTGCACTCGCGGAGCGCGGCTGTCTGAGGCTCTGTTAGACCGAGGTGTTCCACCAGTGCGCCGAGGCTGCGTCCGCCGCGCCGACCTTCGCGGCCACCCTCTGGGGTTTGAGCAAATAGAGTGACAGCAAAGACGGCTGAGGCGATGATTGCTACGAGTCTTGTCATGATCTGATCTCCTTTCCAATCTGTCGGTCGCCTCTCAATTGCGACTCTCACTATAGAAGACGTCAGTTCGCCGGTTTCGGGTGTTATGAGATCGTTAAATAGCGGTAAAACCGACTTAACGCCTTTCATTCCGCGAACTTGTACCCCATGCCATGCACGGTCAGTATCCACTCCGGGTGCTTCGAGTCGTCCTCAAGCTTTTGTCTGAGCCAAGCTACGTGAACATCGACGGTCCGCGTTGTCGGCGTGGACTGATAACCCCATACCTCGTGTAGTAGAACGTCTCGCGAGAGCGTTTCGCCGCGGTGCTCTAAGAAGTACTTCAGCAGGTGAAACTCTTTTGCCGCGAGCGAAACCTCGTTGTCACCCTTACGCACTTCTGTTCGCCGGATATCGACTTTCACGTCGCCGAACGAATACGTTGCAGCATTGGACGCCGTTGGCGCGGCGCTGCGCCGCAATAGAGCCTCGACTCGTGCGAGCAACTCCATCGTCTCGAACGGCTTGGTGAGGTAGTCGTCGGCCCCGATCTTGAGTCCGAGGACTTTGTCGATTGTTTGGCCTCGAGCGGTCAGCATCAGAATCGGCGTGGCCACACCTTGCTGCCGCAAATCTCGGCAAACGTCGAAACCGCCCTTGCCCGGGAGCATAACGTCGAGGAGGATGACGTCAAACTCGCCATCCCGTGCCTTCTCTTCCCCTTCGAGGCCGTCGGAAGCCGTCTCGACGATGTAGCCTTCGGCACGTAGCCGATCACTTAGGGTGAGCCGAAGTCCCGGCTCATCTTCTATCATCAGGAGTTTTTGTTCCATTAGGCAGACACCTCGTCGTCGGTGGAAATGGGTAACCGCAGAGTGAAGATGCTGCCGGAGCCGAGATGGCTTGTCACATCCAAGCTTCCGCCCGCGGCTTCGGCTGCCTCCTTCGCCAAGCTAAGTCCCAAGCCACTGCCTTGAATTTGCTCGTCGAGGGCCGGGCGTCCTCGATAGAAGGGGTCAAAAATGTGCGGCAAGTCTTCGGCATCGATTCCCAGGCCGGAGTCGCTCACGTCGATTCGCACGAATTGGTTTTCCGTCGTGGCGGACACTGTGACTTTCTTTGACTGACCCCTGTACTTTATGGCGTTGCTCAACAGATTACGAACGCACTGCGCTATGGCACCTGCATCACCCTTTACAGCTGGCAGGTGGTCGCTGTTGTCTATCTCCAAATCGACTCCGGCCTCCGAAAGTTCCGGGCGGACCCCTTCCACGGCTTGAGCGATGAGTTCGGTCGGCGAGAACGAATCGATCGCATACCGCTGTTTTCCGGCTTGCGAGGAGGCGAATTGTAGAGTCTGCTCCACCATGTTGGTGAGGCGTCGGCCCTCTGCACGCATCAGTCTGCCATACTCGCGGGTTTGTTCAGTGGATGAGACGATTCCCTCGGCGAGGTTATCCGCGGCTTGTCGAATGACGGCGATAGGAGTGCGCAACTCGTGAGAGACGCCTGCTACAAACTCCATCTGAAGCTGTGCTAGCCGCTCCGCGCGTCTCGCCGAGAGCAGCGCGAGCCCCATGCCGACCGATAGCAGCAGGAGGATGCCGAAGCTGATGGCCAGATTGCGCATTCGCAGTCCAGATACTACTTCACCAAGAGACCCTCCACTGTGGCGTGCCGCCAGAATCCAGCCTGCTGAGTTTGGCGGCGAAGTCACGACCGTCCTGGGGGAAAAACGCCCATTTCCCGGCCCCTCGCCTGGAGGGGGCTCATTCGGCGCGATCGGATCGGGGCGCAGGAACCGGGCGCGCCGGGCGGCGAACCGCGCCATGAGATCCTCGCCAGAATAGATGAGCGGGACCTGTAGTTCGGCTTCCCAAAAATCTTGGGCCGGAATGTCAGCGTTCGAGAAAAGCACCTCGGATGTCGCTTGGTCGAGTACAGCAAGCTGATACGGCTGATCACCATCGGCGGCGACGAAACGACTCTCGATCTCTGGTAGCAGGGACTGGAAGAGTGCCTCTCGGTCGAGCACGACCAGCAGTCGACCGCTTCCGTTTCGACTGCGACCGCGGCCTCGGGGGCCTCGACCACCGATTAGCGGAGTGGACAGCGCCGGGCCCCCTGGCAGGAAAGCCCAGAGTGAGGTACGCGGCGGCATCGGCCCACCGCGTGACCCTCGCGGCGAATCACGCCGAGAATCAAAAAACCCCTGGATCTCCGCGCTGAACTCGACCGGCTCGAATCGAACCGCGTCAGGATTGAGCCTGAGCGTGTGGACTGTACCGTCGTTATCAGGAGCTTCCTGGACGTAGACACCCTCGATTTGCAGACCGCCTTGGCCAGTGTCCACCCAGCGAGCATAGTCTTCGGCTAATGGCTCCCAGTCGCGTCGAGCGACCGCTGCGGGCCGCAGCGGGAAGGCTGCCGCCACACTGGCCAACTCTCGATTGAAGTCGCGCCGAAACTGCTCGGCGGCGACGCGGAGTCCCCGTCTGAGTCGATCGCTATCTGCTTCACTGATCTCGCCGATCCAGCGGTACTGAAGCGCCGCCAGCAACAGAAGCACGGCTGCTAGTCCTGCCATCAAGGCCGGAAGCACATTCTTTTGTGTCCATCGCTTCGGCATAAGTACCTGAAAAATATACCAGTTACGGATTTGTTACGCGAGTTCCGGTGAACCGTGACTCATTGCCATGTTATAGTGTCCCGTGGTTCATGAGCGAGCGTAGTCGGCTAAGGACATCTTATACTTCGCCGGTTGTCGGGCTATCGTCCGATGACCTCCTTCAGGTTTATCGATTGATGTACCTGTCCCGGCGACTCGATGACCGAGAGATCATTCTCAAGCGCCAGAACCATGCCTACTTCCAGATCAGTTGCGCGGGCCATGAGGCGATCCAGGTTGCCGCTGGAATGCACATGCGCAGGGGTGTCGACTGGCTCTACCCCTACTACCGCGATCGTGCGGTCTGCTTAACTTTGGGCGTTACTCCGCTCGAAATGTTACTCCAGACCGTGGGCGCGGCTGATGACCCGGCTTCGGGTGGGCGCCAGATGCCGACGCATTGGTCGTTCCCGAAGCTGAACATCGTGTCGCCATCGAGCGCGACGGGCACGCAGTGCGTTCAGGCGGTTGGATGCGCTCACGCGAGCCGATTGGCCCAAGGTGACGAGGCCGAGGAGTACGAGGTCACCGTGGTATGCACGGGTGAGGGTTCGACTTCCGAGGGCGAATTTTGGGAATCGATTAACGCCGCCAGCTTGGAAAAGCTGCCGGTGTTGTTCTTGATCGAAGACAACGGCTATGCGATTTCGGTTCCAGTTGAGTCGCAGACACCCGGCGGCAGCATCTCGAAGCTGCTGAAGAACTTCCCCGGTCTGTCAATTTACGAGACCGACGGCAGCGACTTCCAGGCGAGCTTCACGACGCTTGAGGAAGCGTTCCAACATTGTCGCGATGGCAAGGGACCAGCGCTCGTCCACGCGCACGTGACGCGCCCCTACGGACACTCGCTGTCAGACGATGAGGCGTCGTACAAGACGCCGGAGGAGCGTGAAGACGAGGACTGCCGCGATGCGATTCAGCGCTTCGCTGACGTTCTACTGCAAGAGGGCATAGCCAAGAAAACGGAACTGCTTGAGATTCAAGCCAGCATTGAGGCAGAGGTTCAAGAGGCGGCCGCGACAGCAGTAGCATCTGCACCGCCCAAATCCGGTTCCGCGATGGAGTACCTCTATTCGCCGGATGTCGATCCGACCTCGGATGCATTCTCGACAGAGCCGAGACTAGATGGCGATCCGCGTACGATGGTCGACCTGATCAATGCCTGTCTCGACGATGAGATGGCGCGCGACGAGAACGTTTATGTTTTTGGAGAGGATGTCGCGGACTGTAGTCGCGAAGACAACATGGCGCAGGTCAAGGGCAAGGGTGGCGTATTCAAGGCGACCCTTGGCCTCCAACGTAAGCACGGCGGCCGCCGCGTGTTTAACACGCCGATCGCGGAAGCAGCCATTGTGGGTCGTGGAACCGGAATGGCGACTCGTGGCTTGAAGCCGGTTGTTGAGATCCAGTTTTTCGACTACATTTGGCCAGCGATGATGCAGATTCGCGACGAACTCGCGTCGTTGCGATGGCGGTCGAACAACGGCTTTTCGGCAGGGTACGTGATCCGTGTGCCGATTGGGGGCTACCTGAATGGCGGGTCGGTGTATCACTCGCAGTCAGGCGAATCGACATTCACGCACATCCCCGGTTTGCGAGTTGTCTTCCCGTCAAACGCCGCGGATGCGAATGGACTATTGAGGACCGCGATTCGTTGTGATGACCCGGTCTTGTTCTTGGAGCACAAACGGCTTTATCGCGAGACTTATAACCGCAGCCAGCATCCCGGGCCGGACTACATGGTTCCGTTTGGTAAGGCTGCCAAGGTGCAAGAGGGCAGTGATCTGACGATTGTCACCTACGGTGCCTTGGTCCACAAATCGATGCTGGCGGCGGCGAAGATCACCGAGGAGACCGGTAGTTCTGTAGAGATTCTCGACTTGCGTTCGCTCAGCCCCTACGACTGGGACGCGATTGCGGAGTCCGTGAAGAAGACCAGCCGCGTGATCGTTGCTCACGAAGATATGCTGAGCTGGGGTTTCGGGTCCGAGATCTCTGCGCGCATCGCGAACGAGCTTTTCGACTATCTCGACGCGCCGGTTGGTCGCATCGGGGCTATGGACACCTGGGTAGCCTACCGTCCGGAGCTTGAGCGCGAAATCTTGCCACAGACCGAAGACGTCGAGGCTGAGATGCGGCGTGTCTTGGCGTACTAGCCCTTCCGCTCACGTGTTGTTCCGCTCAACTGACGGTGCTACAGTCACGCCAATGAGAGTGCTTTTACCGTTACTGATTGTTCTTGTCGCGGCCCCTGTTTGGTCGCAAGCTCCGCAACGCACTCCTGAAGAAATCGAGGCTCGTCGGCTTGCGGCGGAAGAGCGTATCCACAACGATTGGGCCGGACTGCGGCGGTATCGTGAGGCGAATGCGGAGCTCATCTGGTCCTATCCTGATTCCTATCGGGTTGTATTCATGGGAGATTCGATTACGGACGCCTGGCCTCGTCGTGGCGGGGCGTTCTTTAGAGGTCGAGGGTATGCGGGTCGCGGAATCAGCGGCCAGACCACGCCCCAAATGCTGGTGCGCTTCCATCAAGATGTGATCGAGCTTGAACCGGATGTGGTGGTCATCAACGCCGGTACGAACGACATTGCTGGGAACACCGGTCCGTCGACAATCGACATGATCACGGCCAACCTGAAGGGGATGTCTCAACTTGCGGAGGCAGCAGGAATCAAAGTCATTTTCGCTTCCATCACGCCCGCCTACGACTACCCCTGGCGACCGGGGAAGGAGCCAGCCCCTAAAGTGGCGGCGGTCAACCAGTGGATGAAGGGCTACTGCGAGGGGCGCGGCTGCGTCTATGCCGATTACCACTCGTCCATGTCAGACGAGAAGGGCGAGATGCTCGAAGGTCTCAGCACCGACGGTATTCATCCCAACGCCGCTGGCTACGCCATCATGGAACCAATCATTGTGGCCGCGATCAGGAAAGCCATGGCGCAGTAGGTCTCCTCGGCTTGCGGCTGGGATGGGGGTAATGTGCGTTTCTCTGGGAAGTCTGTATTCATAACTGGAGCTGGGTCCGGGATCGGTCGAGCTGCTGCGCTTCGCTTCGCCAGTGAAGGTGCGACGGTCGCTGTGGTCGACATCGATCGATCAACGGCCGAAGAGACCGTCAAGCTGATTGAAGAGTGTGGCGGGAGCGCATTCGCCCTAGAATGTGATGTCTCTGACGAGGACGCCTGCCGTGAGGCTGCCAGCGCGGCGACAGACCGCGTGAAGCGGATTGACGTGTTGTTCAATAACGCTGGGATCGCCGTCCGTGAGCGTGTGGGGGATCAAGATACCGACGAACTCGACCGTATTTTGCGGGTGAACATTCGCGGTGCGTTTCTGTGCGCCAAGAGCGTACTGCCGCACCTGGCGAGACCCGGTGGCGTCATCATCCACACCGCATCGGTTGTGGGCTTGGTGGGCGTGCGGAACAGGGCTGCCTACTCACTATCCAAGGGCGCGCTGATCACGCTCACCAAGAACATGGCGCTGGACTATGCGCCAGAAGGCATTCGTGTGAACGCGATCTGCCCCGGCTTTGTGGATACGGGGATGACGAAAGGACTATTTGCGGATGCCGAGCGCGCCGAAGAGATTCGCAAGATGCACCCACTGGGGCGCTTCGCCACCGCAGATGACATCGCGGCTGCAGTGACCTTTTTGGCGTCAGACGACGCAGCGTTCATCACCGGGCAGGCGTTGGCGGTGGATGGCGGATTCACGGCTGGCCGACCGGAAGATATCTAGGAAGCGGGCCGACTCCAACCGCGTTCGGCCCGCTTCTGGCTAAACGTAGTGGCGACTGACAAGGTTGTTCTGCCGTCACAGCAGCGGTTTCAGAACGTCAGCCCAGGTGTCGTAGCCAGCATCGGTCATGTGGAGACCGTCTTCCACGAATAACTCGGGCTTCGGCTCTCCGTTGGTCCCGAGCATGGGTGGGCCGACGTCGGCGAACACCAGCGAATCGTCCGCGTCACAAATCGCGCGGATCTTTGCGTTCGCCATCTGCATCTTTTCCCAGGAATCCCAGCGAGCGATGCTCGGCTTGAGCGAGATGAAGATGATCTTCGTCGAAGGCAACTCTCGTTCGATCAACCCCGTCAGCCGCTGGAAGTCAGCGACGACCTGGTCGGGGCTCCCACCGCGCCCGATGTCGTTGTCACCGACGTAGATGACGACCAGCCGCGGTTCGAGCGGCAGCAGGATGCGGGGGGCGTGGCGGAGGATGTCCGATGTGACGGTCCCGCCGTAGCCTAGGTTGATGGCGTTGAGCTCGGGGAGCCACTTGTCGATGTCCCAGCGGCGGATGCTGGAGCTGCCGATAAAGACGACGCCTGCTGGCTCGATCGCATCTTGGTTCGCCTCAAACGCTTGGATATCTTTCTCCCAGCGGTCGGCTACGGGTTGGGCAGCTAGCGGAGAGAGCAGCGCGGCGGATGTAGCGAGAAGTAGGATGCGTCGAAGCATGGTGCTATTGTGCCGGAATGACCGATGCCGCTGCAGCATAAATCCTAGATTCGTGCATCGTTACGGCACCGCGCCTACGAACATCGTCAGACCTTAGGGTAAGCAGAAGTAGCCGCGCAAGCAGCCAGGCAGTCGTGTAACCGGTGCAGAGGGAGTCGGTTAGAGGAATGTTGTCGCGCCGGTCGGGGACTCCTAGAATAAAACCGAGGCGATCATCGATATTTGCCTCAGCCTTCACGCATGGCTAGTCATTTCATCCATCTCCACAACCACACCGACTTCTCGCTGCTCGATGGGGCCTGTCATATTCCCCGGTTGATGAAGCTGGCAGAGGAGAAGGAGTGGCCAGCGCTCGCGATTACCGACCACGGCAATCTGTTTGGCGCGGTTGAGTTCTACACCTCGGCGCGCGCCAAGGGCATTAAGCCGATCATCGGCTGTGAGGTCTACGTCGCCAAGGGCGATCACAAAGATAAGAAGGAGCACGGTGGTTACCATCACCTGCTGCTGCTCTGTAAGGATGAGGCTGGCTACCGCAACCTCATTAAGCTTGTCTCGACCGGCTACTTGCAAGGCTTCTACTACAAGCCGCGTATCGACAAAGACCTACTGGCGGCGCATTCCGAGGGACTGATCTGCACTTCGGCTTGCCTTGCTGGCGAACTGGCCGAGGCGATGGTCGAAAAGGACGACTACGAAGAGGGGCGCCGCCTGGCCTACCTCTATGCGGACATTTTCGGCAAAGAGAATTTCTTCATCGAGATTCAAGACCACGGTCTCGATCTCGACAAGAAGTTTCTGCCGATGCTGCATCGGCTCAGTCAGGAGACGGGAATCCCGCTCGTCGCCACCAACGACGCCCACTACTTGACGAAAGACGACTGCAGTGCGCATGAAGCGTTGCTGTGCGTTCAGACCGGCAAGACTCTAAGTGATCCGAACCGCATGAAGTTTGGCACAAATGAGTTCTACCTGAAGTCTCGTGAAGAGATGCTGGCAGCGCTCGGTGGCGACGAAGCCGCACTGAACCGCACGTGGGAGATCTCGGAGATGTGCGATCTCCAAATCAAAGAGATCGCAAACCCATTCCCAGCCTTTGAGGTTCCCGAGGGACAGACTAGTGCGACGTACTTCGAGTATGTGGCGCGCCAGGGCCTAGAGAAGCGCCGAGCGTATCTTGAGCACCAGATAGAGAAGGGACTACTGCACCGGCCGATTGAGGAGTACTACGAGCGTTTGGATTACGAGATCGGCGTGATCCAGCAGATGCAGTACACCGGATACTTTCTGATTGTCTGGGACTTCATCCGCTATGCCAAGGGACGAAAGATTCCAGTCGGCCCGGGGCGCGGCTCTGCAGCTGGTTCGCTGGTGGCCTATTCGATGGAGATTACCGACATCGATCCGTTGCAGTACGGGCTGCTCTTCGAACGTTTTCTCAATCCCGAGCGCGTCTCGATGCCGGATATCGATATCGACTTCTGCATGAATCGGCGCGGTGACGTGATCAAGTACGTCACCGAAAAGTACGGGCGTGAGCAGGTGGCGCAAATTATCACGTTCAATACGATGGCGACGAAGGCGGCCATCAAGGACGTGGGGCGGGTGATGGATATGTCGTTCGCCGAGGTCGACAAGCTGACCAAGATGGTGCCGAATGTTCTGAACATCAAGTTGGCCGAGGCGATCGAGCAGGAGCCGAAGCTCAAAGAGGCGATGCGGTCGGACCCGAAGGTCGCCAAGCTGATCGAGACCGCACTGCGTCTTGAAGGCGTAGCCCGCAATCCGTCTGTTCACGCCGCTGGCGTTGTCATCGCGCCGGAACCACTGACTAATTTGGTGCCGCTCTACAAGACGGCCAGAGACGAAATCGTCACGCAGTACGACATGAAGGGCCTGGACTACCTAGGCCTGCTCAAGATGGATTTCTTGGGTCTGACGACCCTGACCGTCATTGACGACGCGCTCGCGTGGCTCAAGAAGGGCGAAGGCGTTGACCTGGAACTCAACGACATTCCGCTGGACGACAAGCCGACGTACACGATGTTGGCGAAGGGCCTGACCGCTGGGGTTTTCCAGTTTGAGTCGAGCGGCATGCGGGACATCTTGATCCGTTATGTGCCGGAACGCTTGGAGGACCTGATCGCTCTGAACGCGCTGTACCGGCCTGGCCCGATCCAGGGTGGCATGGTGACGGACTTCATCGAGCGCAAGCACGGTCGCAAGAAAGTCATTTACCTGCTGCCCGAGCTGAAACCGATCTTGGAAGAGACGTATGGCGTCATTGTTTACCAAGAGCAGGTGATGCAGATCGCGAATCTCGTCGCGGGATATTCGCTCGGTGAAGCAGATATGCTGCGCCGTGCGATGGGCAAGAAGAAGAAGTCCGTCATGGACCAGCAGCGGGCGCGATTCCTGCAAGGTTCCGCCGAGAAGGGTTTCGCGAAGCACAAGGCAGAAAAACTGTTCGACCTCATGGCGCAGTTTGCTGGGTACGGCTTCAATAAATCGCACTCGGCGGCCTACGGCTTCGTCGCTTACTGCACGGCCTATCTGAAGGCGCACTACCCGGTGTACTTCATGGCGGCGCTGCTTTCTTCAGAGTCGGGCAACACCGATAAGGTCGTGCGTTACATCAATGAGTGCCGCGACATGGATATTGATGTTCTGCCGCCCGATGTCAACTCGTCCTACTGGGCGTTCACGCCCTCGGGTGAATCGGCGATGCGCTTTGGGTTGGGGGCGATCAAAAACGTTGGGCGGGGCGCGGTAGAAGCAGTGATTGAGGCGCGAGAGCGACTCGATACACCGTTCAAGTCGCTGTTCCACTTCTGCGAAGAGGTCGACTGGGGCAAGATCAATAAGCGCATGTTGGAGAGCGCGGCGAAAGCTGGTGCTCTCGACTCGCTCGGGGGCCACCGCGCTCAGTTGTTGGCCGGTTTGGATGGTGCCATTGAAACAGGGCAGGCTACTGCTCGCGACCGAGAGGTCGGCCAGGCGGGGCTATTTGGTGCCCCGTCTGAAGAAGAAGAAAGTGACGGCATGAGTCTTCCAACCGTGCCAGAGATGGACAAATTGACCCGCTTGGCGCACGAGAAAGAGATGCTCGGGTTTTATGTGACGGGGCATCCGCTGGAGGAGTATGAGGATCGGATCGCTGAGTTGGCAGAGTGCGACTCGGTCTCTATCGCGGGAAAGGGCAAGGGTTTGGAGACCGCGATGTGCGGGGTTCTCACTGGCATTCAACGTAAGCGCAATCGCGAGGGCCGTGCGTGGGCGGTGGCGAGCCTAGAAGATCAAAAAGGCAGTACCGAGATTCTGATTTTCGCGAACCAGTACGAGGGCCTATTCGAAGAGTTGGTAAATGATCGACCGGTGTTGCTACGCGGGCAGGTTCGCAAGGACGACTCCTCACCACCCAAGCTTTCGGTGAATGAAATCGTCGCGCTCTATAACACACGGGTGAACGTTCCGGCACAGGTGGCGTTGACGATTCGTCTGGGCAACGACTCGGGTAGTGGCGCCGAGGTTTCAGCAAAGCTACGTGCCTTGATTGACGACAAGCCCGGTGAAACGGATCTTCGACTGCGAATCTTGCGCCAGAAGGAATACATGGTGCTTTACGACCTCGCCGATCGCGTACGCGGAGACAAGGCCTTCCGAGAGGCGGCCGAAAAAATCTGCGGCAAGGGCTCGGTCGAGATCCTGGCTGCGGGTTAGCCCGGGCACAGCATTCCTGCGCGATAATGGTCGTTCGAACCGCGCATGTCCGACCCAGAAAAAAGTGACAGTCCTGGCCCCGTATCTGACGGTGCATGGGCTCGTGTCCAACTCGCGCGGCATGCCGAGCGCCCTCACGCGGTGGACTACATCGAGCGGATGTTTGCGTCGTTCGCGGAGATTCGTGGTGACCGACTGTTCGGCGACGACCCGGCGATCATGACAGGACTAGCCGACTTTCGCGGGCGCCAAGTGATGGTGATCGGCCAAGAGAAAGGCCGCGACACGAAAGCCCGCATGCGGCACAACTTCGGGATGCCGAAGCCGGAGGGCTATCGCAAGGCGCTTCGCGCGATGCGCCTTGCGGACAAGTTCGACCGACCGATCATCGCTTTGATTGATACGCCCGGTGCCTATCCGGGCATTGACGCCGAGGAGCGCGGCCAGGCGGAGGCGATTGCTCGCAATCTGTATGTGATGGCGCAATTGACGGTGCCAGTGATCGTTGCCTGCATCGGTGAAGGTGGCAGCGGTGGTGCGTTGGCCCTCGGTGTCGGCAACTCTGTGTTGATCTTGAAGAACGGCGTCTACAGCGTGATCTCACCAGAGAGCTGTGCTGCGATTGTGTGGCGCGACGCCACGAAGGCGGAGCTGGCCGCCGAGGCACTCAAGCTAACCGCGCCAGACCTACTCAAGCTCGGCATGGTGGACGAGATCGTCGATGAGCCTGGCGACGGTGCCCACACGGACTGGGATGCGGCGGCTCAGTTGCTTGGCGATGCGATCGCTCGGAATCTCGACGCACTAGACGGAGTGGACGGCGACAGCCTACGCGAGGCCCGCTACCAGAAATTCCGAACGATCGGTTCTTTCTTCGAAGAGTCCTAGCGCAACGTTCGGACGTATCGAAGATCACTTTTCTCCTTCGCGCGCCACCCTTTCGTTTGCTATCTTGGCGGCTAGATAAAACCGTCATGATTAATTATTGTCGCTGCTCTGCCCTATCTGTATTACTCGGCATTATCTGGAGTTCGTCGGCGGTATTAGCACAGTCCCCAACTGACGGTCTGCAGTTCGAGCCCGTCGCTGCTGGTGTCCAGAACCCCACTCAGGTCACCAACGCCGGGGACGGGTCCGGTCGTCTCTTTGCCATCTCTCAGTTCGGCACGATCCGGGTACTGGTGGGCAGTACTTTCCTGGAGGAGCCCTTTCTCGATATCAGTGATCAGGTCCACTGCTGTTCCGAAGACGGGCTGTTAGGTGTGGCGTTTCATCCAGATTATGCCTCGAATGGTCGCTTCTTCGTCCGCTATACGGACCGTAATGCGAATAACATCCTGGCTGGTTTTCGGGTTTCCGAGGATGATCCGAATCGAGCGGATCCTGACTCAGAGGAGATCATCCTGCTCGTCCCGCAACCGAGCGTCAGCCACGGTGGTCTCAAGCGGTCGACGCAACACCCGGCGCGAAGGGAGAACGTGAAGCGTAAGCCAATGACAGCAAAGGAGAAGAGACGAGGGCGCCTCGCTCTCGTATGCATGTCATTGCAGTGACGAGACGCAATTCAGTGGCTTCGCTGCTTCGATCTCCCGACATTTCAACCGAGTGTTGCGTGACCGGTTGAGCCACCATTCCGGGCAGTTGCACTTTGGACCAGACGGCATGCTCTACGTGGGGCTGGGAGACGGTGGCGCTGTTCAAGCCGAAGCCCAGAATCTCCGCAGCCTCCACGGCTCCCTCCTTCGCATTGATATCGGCGTTCCTAGCGGTTATGCAATCCCCTCCGACAACCCTTTCGTAAACGTGCCACTCGCTCGCGGTGAGATATGGGTCTATGGCCTGCGTAACCCGTGGCGCTTTAGCTTCGATCGCGAAACCGGAGACGCCTTCATCGGGGACGTGGGCTTTCAAAGAGCGGAAGAAATCGATTTTATCCCCTTCTCCAGCGGCGGCGGCGAGAACTACGGCTGGAATATTCTTGAGGGCAACAAGTGCAACAGCGGGAATCAGTTCATATGCGACAATCCCTCTCTTGCTTTACCGATCTTTGAGGTCGAGCACGTCGCTGACAACTGCAACGCCATCATCGGCGGCTATCGCTATCGTGGCTCGCGCTACCCACAGCTCTACGGCCTCTACTTTTTTGGGGACTTTTGCCGCAAGAGAATTACAGTTTTGCAAGAGAACGCGGGTACGTGGACGGAGATTGACGCGTTCGAAGATGTAGGTGAAGTGACCAGCTTCGGTGAGTCCGAATCCGGCGAGTTGTTCTTCACGGAATTTATGACCGGTTCGGTCGTGCGCTTCACTGCTCCGACTCGTGCCCCTGAATTGCGCCTTGTTTCGTCGAGCGCATTGGCAGCGGGATCGCCAGCCGTGACTCTGACTGTTGACGGCAGGACGTTTGTGCCACGATCCGAGGTCCGTTGGAACGGCATGGCTCGTCCAACAGAGTTTGTGAGCACCTCTCGTGTGCGTGTCACGCTGACCGCAGAGGATCTCGAATCGCCTTCGACTGGGGTGATCGATGTCTTCACGTCAGGCCTTGGCGGTGGAACCAGCCAGCCGCGAGACATCGAAGTGCTCGACCCGGGTGATATCGCGCCCGTGGTGGCTGTTGGAGGCATCGTTGACGCTGCTTCTTTCGATCCGAGCCTCGGAGTTGCGCCAGGCTCCATTGCCTCTATTTTTGGAACCGACCTTGCTCTTCTGTCGGAGGCTGCCGCGTTCAAGCCGCTGCCGACGATTCTTGGTGCGGCCTCTGCTGTCGTCGGTCCAGACCTTGAGGCACCGTTGTTCCTAAGTTCTGAAGGCCAGCACAACTTGCAGATCCCCTGGGAACTGGCTGGGATGGGATCTCTCGGATTGAAGGTACTGATCGGCTCAGTGATGTCGGGATCCGAACCGATTCCTCTCGTCGCTTACAGTCCGGGAATCTTTTCTACCGACCGCAGCGGGTCGGGTCAAGCGGCGGCTCTTATCGCTGGAGCTGGCAACGTGTTGGCAGCACCCGAGGGTGCGTTCCCGAATTCGCGTCCAGTGCGACCAGGTGAGTTTCTGTCGCTCTACGTCAATGGTTTGGGCGCTGTCTCGAACACTCCTCCCACCGGCACGGCGGCCTCGGCGTTTCCTCTGTCGGTCACTCTCACTGAGCCCGTTGTTCGGCTCAACGGTCACCCGGTATCCGTCACGTTCTCTGGACTCGCACCGGGATTCGTCGGGGTGTATCAGGTCAATGTCGAAGTTCCCGCCGACGCTCAGCCTGGCTCAGACGTGACGATCGACATCGAGATCGGCGGCGTACGTTCGCGGGCGCTGACCGTTGCCGTAGGGGTGTTGTAAGCGGATCGGTTCACGAACGGAGCTATCCTTTCTGGTGATGCTTCAAACGATTGCCACCGTCATCGCCGTACTCGTGCTCGCCTCCTGCGACTTCGACCGAGCGTCGCCTTCTGTTCAAGACGCTGAGTTCGAGGCAGTCGCCACGGAGTACCTGGAGGAGTTTCTCGAAAACAACCCCGAATGGGCGACCTACTTGGGCGACCACCGCTTTGATGATCGACTAGGCGATTACTCGCAGGTAGGCATAGAGGCTTCGCTCGAGATGGAGCATCGCTACCTGGCAATGCTTGAAGCTCTCGATCCCAGCCGCCTGAGTCCAGTCAACGCGACCGACTTCGCAATTCTAAAGAACCGCATCGAAGAATCGATTTTTGCGACCGAAGAGCTGCGAGAGTACGAGTGGAACCCGCTGCTCTACAACGTCGGTGGTTCGATCTACGGACTTCTCTCGCGTGATTTCGCTCCAGAAGAGGAGCGCCTGCGCAACGTCGCCGGGCGGCTGCGTCAGGTGCCCGCTGTCTTGGCGGCGGCGCGCGACAACTTGCAGAATCCACCCCAAGTCCACACCGAGACGGCAATCATTCAGAACCCCGGAACCATATCGCTGATTCGCGATCAACTCGAAGACCGACTTGCCACTTACCCCGAGCTGAAAGCAGAGATGCAATCGGTGCGGGATAGCGCCATTGCGGCGCTCGAGGAATACGGTGAATGGTTGGAGACTGATCTCTTGCCACGTTCTGATGGGGACTTCCGGCTGGGTGCGGAGAAGTTCCGGCGCAAGTTGGCGTTTACCCTGCATTCGGATCTGTCGATGGAGGACATCCTATCGCGGGCCGAAGCACGTCTGGAGGAGACGCAAGAAGCTCTCTACGAAACCGCTCTTCCCCTCTATCGCGGCGAGCATCCCAACGCCACCGATGACGACTTAGCTGACAAGAGACAGGTGATCCGCGACACGCTAGACCGCCTCGCGAAAGATCGCCCGACCGACGCCACGATCGTCGAGGACGCTCGCAATACGCTGGCGGAGGCCACTCGTTTCGTCGACGACAACGCACTTGTTAGCCTGCCCGCGGAGCCCATCGAGATTATCGTCATGCCGGAGTTTCGACGGGGAGTGTCGACCGCCTATTGCGATTCTCCTGGTCCTCTGGAAGAGAATGGCAAGACCTTCTATGCCATTGCTCCCACGCCGGAGGATTGGTCAGTAGAACGCGCCGAGTCCCTCTATCGCGAATACAACGACTACATGCTGCTCGATCTGACTGTACACGAGGCGATGCCCGGACACTACGTCCAGCTCGCCCATTCAAATCGCTTTCAGGCGCCCACTCTTACGCGCCACGTTTTCTACAGCGGACCGTTTGTCGAGGGCTGGGCTGTATACGCCGAACAGCTACTTGTCGAGCATGGCCTCGGTGGTGCAAAGGTCAAGATGCAGCAGCTCAAGATGTACACACGTGCCGTGATCAACGCCATCTTAGATCAGAAAATTCACACCGGATCGATGACAGAACAAGAAGCGATGGATCTGATGATGAACGAGGGATTTCAGGAGGAAGGCGAGGCGGCAGGGAAGTGGCGGCGCGCCAGCCTAACTTCCGGCCAGTTGTCTACCTACTTCGTCGGCAACGAAGAGGTCTGGGAGATTCGCAACGCTTGGGAAGCGCGGAACGGAGAGATTACTGACTGGCAGGCGTTCCACGATACCGTTCTATCGCACGGTTCCCCGCCAGCGAAGTTCATCCGCCACGAACTCGGACTCTAATCGCTGGTCGCGGCGGATGCCGATCTGGCAAGCTCGGTCGGTGCGATGTAGCGATTCAGGATTGAATAGATGGCGTCACCTTCAAAGATCCTACGGGCCAGCGGTTCGTAGCCGTAGTCCTCGCGGATCAGCCCTTCTTGATCGATTACAAAGAAGTAGGGCGTTGCGAAGGACGGGTTCTGGGGGGTGAGTTTGAGATAAGAGGCTGCGACCTGGCCAGAATCGAAGAGTATTTTCGTTGAGAGACCATTCTCCGCCATGTAGCGCTGAACGTTAGCCTGGCTGTCGGGCGGGTGAACGACCGACAGAGCTATTACGGCGCCGCCGTAGTGTTTTTCCACTTCGTTGAGCACTTTAGAGAATACCTTGCAGTGTGGGCACTCGGTCCTCATGAAGTTCAATATGACCACCTTCCCGCGGTAGTCGTACAGGTCGTGTTGGATGAGTTCGACGTCTGGGAGAGAGAATCCAGGTGCGCGGCGGTTGGATAGTTCACCAGCTGAGAATGCCACCGCCGCCGTCAATACAAGTAGCCCGAGTAATCGCCGCATATTTCACAAACTAGCACGGCACAGCGCGTTATGCGCACACAGCTAAAATAGAGCCGATGAGCGAACCTGATGGTGTGAGGCAAACCCGCGTCCTTATCGTTGACGACGAGGACGATCAGCGGCGCGGTCTTTCAAGCCTAGTCTCTTCATGGGGCTATGAGGTGGAGACAGCCGCTGATGGTCAAGAGGCCCTGGAGAAGCTGGGCGAGTTTCGGGCGCATGTGATGGTCACCGACCTGAATATGCCCCGCATGGATGGCTTTGAGCTGCTCCAACGACTCTCCCGTGAAGGCACCGCCCCAACGACGATCGTACTTACCGCATTTGGCACCATCGAAAATGCCATTAAGACGGTCCATGATCTGGGCGCATTTTGGTTTCTCGAAAAACCGATTCAGGCGGCCTCGATGCGGACGCTGCTCGAACGGGCAGCGACGCAAGGTCGCCTCAGCGAAGAGCGCGAACTCCTTCAACGCGAGCTCAGCTACCAGGGTGTTCTCGACGAATTGGTTGGCCAGTCGAAGCAGATGCAAGAGCTGTTCTCAGTCTTGCGACAAGTCGCACCGAGCAAGGCGTCGGTGTTGATCACCGGCGAGAGCGGTACCGGAAAAGAGCTCGTTGCTCGCGCCCTTCACAATCTGAGTCCGCGCAAGTCGAACAGCTTCGTCGCCGTGAACTGCGCGGCGTTGCCAGAGTCGTTGATCGAGAGCGAGCTGTTCGGACACGAGAAGGGTGCCTTCACCGGAGCCCTGCAACGAAGGGCGGGCTGTTTCGAGCTTGCCGACGGCGGCACTCTGCTACTCGATGAGATTGGCGATATGCCGATTGGGACGCAGGCGAAGTTATTGAGGGTGCTTGAGGAGTCAAGCATCAGACGCTTGGGCGGTAGCACGGAGATTGATATCGACGTCCGCGTGATCGCGGCGACCAATAGGAAAATCGCCGCCAGCGTTGCCGACGGCGAACTCCGCGAGGACCTCTACTATCGGCTCAATGTCTTTCATGTTCATCTGCCGCCCTTGAGAGAGCGAAAGGAAGACATACTGCCAATCTCCGAGGCGTTAATCCGCGCACTGAACAAGAAGCACGACTGTCGGGCGACTGAACTGCATCCGCAAGTGCTGGAGCGATTCCGCTTGTACTCGTGGCCGGGGAATGTCAGAGAATTGCGCAACGCCTTGGAGCGAGCGGTGATTCTTGCAGGAGAAGGCGTCATCCTGCCCAGTCACCTGATCGGGTTTGGCGACGGAGAAGCTACCGCCGTGGACGCGTCCGATCCGGACTCGATTAGCTTGAGCGTCGGTACAACGGTGAAGGAAGGAGAGAAAGCGCTGATCTTGAAGACCCTAGAACACACGGGAAACAACAAGACGCGTGCCGCGCAGATTCTTGAAGTGAGCCTCAAGACGCTGCATAACAAGGTCAAAGAGTACGGGCAGCAGGAGATCGCCTAGGCCCGCGGCCTGAGTGTCGACATGTCTCTTCGCGCCAGGTTAGTTGCTTCGATCGTAACTCTCGTTGTGGCGATCGTCGTACTGCTTTCCGTCCTCTTTTTCCGGACCACGCTGCAGGCAAGTTTTGGTGACGCACGGCGGGCCGCCAACGACAATGCGCAACAGGTCGAGAGTTTCTTACTCCCCCGGGCGCAGGCCACCGTTCAGAGAATGCAGCCTCCGCCGAGCGGTTTGGACTGAACGACCGGTCTGATAGGTAACACTCTAAACCGGACGGATGGGTAACAGTATAGGCGGTGGTCAGTGGCCCCCGCGGGGGCCACTGACTGCCGAGCCGAGCGGCCACAGTACGCGGTTGGCGGCGTCGAACAAGGCGAGTTCCACCGGACCGAACCAGATCTGCCAAATGGCTTCGTCCACTTCGACTAGCCCGACCAACTCGCGAGCCAACGCTTCACTCAGGAAGTACTTCTCGCCGAGGAACTTGATGCGTCCGTCGTGGCGCACTCGTCGGCGCTCCCAGTGCCCCGGGTAATCCAGATCAGCAAGCTCGCTGGGATAGGCGCGTGTTGCTGGTGCATAGAACGCCGCCGGGGGCCGCTGTCTCAACGCTTCATGCGGACGTTCTTGGTTGTATTCATGACGAAAGAGGTCGAAGCGGCGCTGCTGTCGGCGACGATCGCCAGCCGGAGGTCTCACTGTCTCGGCTTTGAGCGTGCGGTGTAGCCGCTCGTGGCGACCGTTCTGCTGCGGCTTGCCCGGCTCGATGCGCTCCACCGCAATGCCCAGCTTCAGCCACCAGACGTTCAACCGGCTCAAGCGTCCGGTGCCGATGGAGGCGAACGGCGAACCGTTGTCTGAGCGTATCCTTCGTGGCAGCCCGCGCTCCAGAAACAACCGCTCCAAGCCTCGGCGGGCCTCGGCGTAGGATGTGCCCACGTGTGCGGTGCAGTTGAGCAGGAAACGACTATATCCGTCGACGACCGTTAGCGGATAACACAGCACGCCGTCGCCGGTGCGAAACTGCCCCTTGTAGTCGATCGTCCAGAGGTCGTTGGGCGCTTCGGGTTCGCGCAACGGACTGGGTGCCGCTTCGGCCAGTCGCCGCATCCGCTTGCGCCCGCGAACGAGTCCGGCTCGCTTCAGCGCGTCGCCGATCGTCGACGCCGCTGGCCAGCTTGTCTGTGACTCTTTCGACTCCAGCCAGGCCCTGAGCTTCTTCGGCCCCCAACTCGGATGCTGCCGACGCGCTTCTATCACTCGTCGCTCGACCGACTCGGGTATCCGACCGGGCTGACGGTGTGCCGCGTGCGAGCGGTCTTCCAGCTCTGGCCAACCGCCTTGACGGAAGCGTTCTAACCACTTGTATCCGGTCCTGCGGCTGATCCCGTAGAGTCGACACAGCGCCGCCACGTTCGTCGCCGCCCCCGCTCGCAGCCAGTCTTCAATGAATCTCTTGCGTTCTTCCATCGGATAGGTCTCCTTCCATGGCATCTCGCCATGGTGTTACCTATCCGCCCGGTCTAACCTGTTACCCTTCCGCCCGGTCTGTACAGACGAGGTTGCCGACGCCTATATTCTCGCTATCGCCGAAGACAAGCAACTCGCCGACCTACTCGCTAATCTGGTGGCCAACTCGGCGGTGTTGATCGAAGCTTTGATTACCGGTCCAGACGGTGAGATTCTGGCTGCGTCGATCGACTCGCGGGCGGGCGAACAGATCGATCCGTTGCCGCCGCTGGAGGAGTTCGAGGATCGTAACCTCGCTGCCCGTTTTGTGGAGACGTTCTCCGCCAATCACGACTACGACGTGGTGCGCGAACTGGGGATCCAGGACCGTCCGCTCTTCACCATTCACATGGTCGTCTCGTCTCTGCTCATGCGCGAGTACTCCCTAGAGCCGCTGAAGCCGTTGGCGCTTGCTTCGATTGTGGCGCTGCTCTTGTCGACTCTGGCGGCAATCGTAGTCTCTCGATTGGCAGTAAGGCCATTTGAGAAGATCGGCGAACAGATCGACCGGATCACGAGGGGGGAACAGGATGACGGTGGCGGGCAGCAGAGTCAAACCAAGGAATTGGCTGCGGTCGAATCGAAGCTGAGCCTGCTCGGCGAACGCTTCCGCGGAGCGCAAGCCGACACTGAGGAATTGCGCGGCAGCATGGACCAGCTTCTCGACCGGCTCGAAGAAGGCGTGCTGATGTTCGGCCCCGACGACAAACTGGTGATGGCTGGCGGGGCAGTGGAGCGGTTGATCGGTGGCGGTCGCTGGGAGCTGATGGGGCAGTCCCTCGAAGAGGTTTTCCCGGACTCCTCGCAACTGGGTTCCCTCGTGCAGAGCGCGGTCAAACTGCGGCGTCAGACCAAGGATCATCCCGTGACTCTCGACGGAGACGACGAGCTAGTAAAAAACTTGTTGGTCTCGATCGAACTGGTCGAAAACTTCGTCACACACGGGCGTATGGGGACGCTCGTCACTTTGCGTGAGGCGGACCCTCGAAAACAGATTGAGCAGCAACTCGACTTCTCGACTCGCATGGCCGCGATCAGTCGACTTACCAGCGGGGCTGCGCACGAGATCAAGAACCCACTTAACTCAATTGCGCTCCACCTCGAAGTGCTCAAACAGAAGCTGGAGGACGATGGCACGGGTGCCGAAGAAATTGCGGTGATTTCTCGAGAGATCCAACGGTTGGATCGAGTGGTCAAGTCATTCTTGGACTTCACTCGCCCGGTCGAGTTGCAGCTGGCTGAGTTCGATTTGGCGGTGCTGGTCAAGGAACTTGCCGATCTGGTTCGTCTGGACGCGAAGACGCAGGGCATCGAGGTTATTTTTGCTTCCACTAGTGAAGAGGCCATCGTTCGTGGTGATCGCGACCTCCTCAAGCAGGCCCTACTCAACATCGTTGTCAACGGTGTGCAAGCGACCTCTGAGGGCGGTTCGCTGACACTGTGTCTGGAACCGACGAGCGAGGGTTGGCTGGTCAAGATCAAGGACGATGGCGCTGGAATCCCAGAGGAATCTCGGGAGAAGATTTTTCAACTGTACTTCACGACTAAGGAGCAGGGATCGGGTATTGGGTTGGCGATGAGCTTTCGAATCGTCCAATTACACGGTGGTACAATCGACCTCGTCAGCGAAGTTGGCCAAGGCACCGAGTTTCGAGTTCGCATACCTGCCAGCCAGGGCTCCGGCCTGGCACTCGCGGGGTTTCGGGACGATGCTCTGCCATCGCAGGAGACGAGTTAAGAATGCCGCGTAAGTCCAGCGGTGAGCGTCGCCTAGCCGCCCTGGCGGTCGCTGTCTTGGTTTCCCTCGCGGTTCTCAGTTCGTGCGCGAGTAAGCAAGCGGACGCTTCCGTGCCCACCACTCCCAGCACTGTTGCGGCGTCTCCGACGCCGGAGGCACCTCTCTCGGTTCCACAAACGCAAGTGGTGCTACCTCCTGCTCAGCCGGTGCCTGAGGCGGCGATTCCTCCCCGGCCAACGACGACAGCAGTCATGGGCCCTGTCCAGCCCGCTCCAGAGCCTTCGCCGCCCGCTGCCGCTCCGCAGCCGACCGTGCCGAGAGTGCAGACGCCGCCTCCGCCAGCTGCGGTTCCCCAGCTCGGTCGGCTACTTACGGGCGCCCAAAAGCGGGAATATAATCGGGTGATCAGTGAGAACGTTCTTGCCGCTCGGGGTAGTCTCGACTTGCTGGCTAGGCTGCGGTTGACCGCCAACCAACGGCAGGAGGTAGAAAGAGTGAGGGCATTCTTGCTGCAGGTCGATGAGGCTCGTGGTCGTGATTTGGAGCTTGCTCGGAGTTTGTCGGATCGAGCTCGACTTTTAGCCGAAGACATGGTTCGGAACGTGCCTCGTTGAAGTTGTAGCCCACATGAATTCACTTTTTGAAGACGGTCCAAATGAGCTCGAAGCGGGACCAAAGTCGCGCAAGAAGATCCTGCCGAACTTTGGTCGCGCCGCCCGAATGACCGGTCTCGACGTTGGCTCTACGATGATCAAGGCGGTCGTACTCGAACGTCAGGCCGATGGCATCGTTCTCCGCCAAGCTGCGCTAGCCGCCACCCCTCCGGGCGTTGTGACTGCGGGGGTGTTGACCGATGGCATTTCCGTGGCCCGCGCGCTGAAATCACTCTGGAGCGACTATTCCATGCAGGATCAACGCGTCGCGAGCGCCGTGTCAGGCGACCGAGTGTTCTGCCAGATGGACGAGACGAAGGGCCTCGGAGACGTGGACCTCGACAGGTTTGTCGAGGACAAGATTGCGGAGACGCTCTCGTATCCGCCGGACTCCGCCAGTAGCGGATATCAGGAGGTTCCGGGCGGAGCCGTCTGGGCAGCGGCACCGGCGGAGAGCATCGATTGGATTCGGGAAACCGTGCGGCTCTCTTCAAAGACGCCCGTGAGTATCGAGACGCAGAGTTGCGCACTCGCCAACGCTTACTCGTTTAGCTATCAGCCAGGCACGGAAGACGTGGTGTTGCTGGTACATGTGGGAGCGCAGCGCGCTTCAATGGTTCTGATGCGCGGCGAGGTTCCCCTCTACGGTCGGGACGTCGTTATCAACGGAGACTGGCCAGTCGCTGTACAATCTGTTCCGGAACGAGTCATTAGTGCACTCGATCTGCATTGGGACCAAATAGAGTTGCGCGCTCGACCCTCCGACGTCTCACGTATTCTCATTTCTGGCGGTGCCGCGGGTGCGACCGAATTGAAGGAATCGATCCTCGGAAGAACGGGCAAGCCGGTTGAGGAGATGGACCCTTTTCTACGTATCAGCTATTCTCCAGGGGCTGGTCCAGGGCAGGTCGTCGCGGAACATCGGTGTTCGCTCGCTGTTGCTGCTGGCCTCGCCCTCCAGGGGCTCGTCGACGTATGATTCGGATCAATCTACTCAAAGGCCGAGCCGGGTCGGCTGATCGACTGCCCCCAGCGCTGACCACGGACGGGATTTCCTCCAAGTTTTTGACCCAGAGAGAACTCGTCTTGGCAGTCGCGCTTGTAGCGATCGGAGGCGGAATTATCGCGGCCCAAGTGTTCGGCGTCTTTGAAGAGCCAGCCGACGAAACCTATGTGGCGGTTTATGAACGGCCCGGCGGTCCGCCCCCTGCCGCCAGGTCCGCTCCCGAACCCGAACCGACGATTGAACCGTCGCCGGATCCCGAACTGGCTGATTCCGGTGCGGAGCCAGCCGCGCCCGTGCCCAATCCCGCAAGGGCTGCCGCAGCTGCGGCTACTCCCGCTCCTCCCGATGAGTCCAGCGCCGATTCGGCTTTCGGCGATTCGCCCAGCTACTCCGTAACGGGCTTGCGACTGGTTGAGTGGGGTGAGGCGATCGAGGTATTCGTGGATGTTGAAGGTGCGCCCGAGTATAGCTCCTTTTGGGTCAACAACCCCGACCGATTGGTGTTGGATCTAGAAGACGCCGAACTACGTGTTTCGGCTGCCGAACTTAGCCGCTCGGATGTGCATCCTCTCATTAGCCAGCTTCGTGTCGCTCAGAACAGTTTCGACCCGCCGATTGTGCGTATCGTGGTCGAGACCGCCCGAAATGAGGGGCCGATCGAGATCACCGCCGCATCTGGTGGCATCTCTGTCAAGCTGGCTCCGGCTCCATGACGGCCCACGATGTAGCAAGGCGTCGATTCCGGCGCCAAGCCTTCAGAGAAGACCTGGATGCTTTCTACGTTTCGGCGCTTCCGAACATCCGCTATCTCACCGGGTTCACCGGCAGTGCCGGGCACTTGTTGGTCGAGTCCGACCGTACGACGTTGTTCGTCGACGGGCGCTACGAGTCGCAGGCCACTGATCAAACCTCGGGGATCGACGTCACCGTATCAAAGAGTGACCCCTTGCAGGCGCTGCTCGACGACGTTCGAAAGCGGAAGCTCTACCGGATCGGCGTGGAGCGAAACCGGCTCTCGCTCGAATCCTACGAACGTCTGCGTGCGATCCGGAAGAAGATCCGGCCTCTCGACGGTATTGTGGAAGAACTCCGAGCGATTAAGTCAGCGGACGAGATCGACCGAATTCGCCGATCCGAGGCCCTGAACTCTGAAGTTTTTGAAGCCGTCGTCGGTAGGATTCGGGGCACTTGGACCGAGGAGCGCCTCGCATGCGAGCTGGAATACGAGATGAGGCGACGCGGAGCAGAGGGCGCGGCGTTCCCGTCTATCGTGGCTTCGGGGTCGCACGGTGCTCGGCCACACGCCATGCCACGGCCCGTGAAGCTCAAGCGTAACGCGCTAATTGTGGTTGATCACGGTGCTATACTCGACGGTTACGCGAGCGACATGACGCGCATGATCGCCCTGGGGTTGCCGTCGTCTGAGCAGCTATCGATGGTCGATGCTGTTCGCGAAGCCCAGGATGCGGCGATCAAAACGGTTCGATCGGGTGTCGCTTGTTCGACGGTGGATCGGGCCGCACGTTCCGTGCTCACAAAGAGAGGCTTAGATCGCTATTTCGTACACTCTACCGGGCATGGTCTGGGATTGGAAATCCACGAACTGCCGCGAATCGGTAGCCATGTTAGGACGCGTCTCAAGACAGGTATGACGATTACGATCGAGCCGGGCGTCTACATCGAGGGATTAGGCGGAGTGCGCATTGAGGACGTGGTCGTTGTGGGTGCCGACGGCTGCGAGTTACTTACTCCGACGAGTCGCGAGTTGCGAATCCTCTAGGCCGATTTGACCGACGAGTTTTTACCAAATGAACCTCGACCACATCAAAGAGTTGCTCGAACTGATTGCGGACAGTGATGTCACGGAATTAGAGGTTCAACAGGGCGACGAGAAGATCAAGATCTGCCGCAAATCGGCCGACACCAGCGACGCGCCGCCCTACATCGTAGTCGCACCCGGCGGTGGTGGAATACCGGCGGCTACTCCCGAGGCTCTGGCCGCGGCCGCACCGGCGGCAGTGCCAGCAGCTGCCGAGGAAAGCGATTCGGCCGATGACGATCTCGTCATGGTCACCTCACCGATGGTCGGGACCTTCTATGAATCCGCCTCGCCGAGTTCGCCGATCTTCGTGGAGATTGGCGATACGGTCGAAAAGGGAAAGACCCTCTGCATCATCGAAGCTATGAAGTTGATGAATGAGATCGAGTCGGAGACCGACGGGGTCATCGCCAAGCGTTTTGTGTCGAATGGTGAGCCGATCGAATACGGTCAGGCGCTGTTTGGTATCCGTCCTGCCTAAGCTCTCGCCAGACCGCTCATGTTTGAGAAAGTTCTCATAGCCAATCGCGGCGAGATCGCTGTTCGAATCATTGCCGCTTGCAAGGATCTCGGGATTAAGACCGTAGCAGTCTACTCCGAGGCTGATCGTAGCGCCCTGCACGTTCGCCACGCCGATGAGGCACTCTGTATCGGCCCTGCCAAGGCAGCCGACAGCTACCTTAATGTTCCGGCCGTTATCAGTGCCGCGGAAATCACAGGTGCTGATGCCGTGCATCCTGGATACGGATTCTTGGCCGAGAACCCGGCATTCGCGGAAGTCTGCGAGGTCTCCGAGCTGACCTTCATCGGTCCGTCCTCGAAAGCGATCCGCTTGATGGGCGACAAGGCTCGTGCCAGGCGTGCCATGCGTGAAGCGGGTGTTCCGATTCTGCCTGGTACCGAGGAGCCGGTAGAAACGGTTGGCGATGCCAAAAAGGCCGCGGACGAGATCGGCTATCCCTTGATCATTAAGGCCGTCGCTGGCGGCGGTGGACGCGGTATGCGTGTCGTCCGGGACAGCAGTGAACTCGAGAACTTGTATCACCAGGCGCAGAACGAGGCGGCTGTGAGCTTCAGTTGTGCCGATGTCTACATCGAGAAGTTCATCGACCGTCCGCGCCACATCGAGTTCCAGGTGCTGGGCGATAACTATGGACGGGTCGTGTCTCTGGGCGAACGCGAGTGTTCGGTTCAGCGTCGCCACCAGAAACTACTCGAAGAGGCCCCGTCGAGCCGCGTTAACTCCGAACTACGCGAGCGCATCGGCAGGACTGTAGAGGGTGCGCTGTCTGCCATCGAATATTCGAACGCTGGAACCATCGAGTTCTTGATGGATGAGCACGGCGACCTGCACTTCATCGAACTCAATGCGCGGATTCAGGTGGAGCATCCGGTTACCGAGGTCGTCACGGGCATCGATTTGGTGAAGAGCCAGCTGCTGCTCGCAGCCGGTGCGCATATCGAAGACGTACTGCCTGAAAAGATTGAGATCAAGGGTCACTCGATCGAGTGCCGGGTGAACGCTGAAAACCCCGAGACCTTCGCACCCTCAGCGGGTCTCATCACCAAGTTCGTACCGCCGGGAGGTATCGGCGTACGAGTGGACTCGGCGGCGTTTTCCGACTGGTTTGTGCCCCCCTACTACGACTCCCTCGTCGCGAAGCTCATCGTCCATGCCCCGGATCGCACCGAAGCCATTGCACGGATGCAACGGGCGCTGAGCGTATTCATCGTCGAGGGCATCCACACCTCGATTCCGCTGCAACAGCGAATCTTGTCGGCTGATCCGTTTGCGAAAGGCGACTACGACACGCACTTCATTGAGCAACTGCTGTCTGAGTCTGAATAGCGGCTTCGCCTCAGCGGAATAGTCGCTGCTTCCACTTTCGTGCCGCCGCCCGGCCGCCTACATAGCTACGCCCGGATGGCTGAAACAGTCGATCAAACCAGAATGATTGCTGCAAGTAATAGGCGTCGATACACTCCAGTGCTTCGGGCTGCGATTTGCTCGGGCCGGGTCACGACGACTGCTTGGGCAGCAAGGCTGGCGGCCTGCCGCTCGAAGGCTGCCGCGCTAGTCGATACGACAGAGCCGGAGTCGTCGATCGAGTGATAGGTGAGGATAGCGCGCAGCATCAAGGCCCAATATTGGCGAACGATTTGAAGATAGCCGATTGCGCCGTGACACCGCTCAGAACTGTAGAGTGAACCTAGGAGCCTGTCGCGCCGTGAAAGTCATCATCCGCAGAAGTCCTCCGCTTTTCGGTCGGTACCTGCGAAATTCTGGGGTCGGGATGATCCGTCGGATGACGGCGATCCTGCTGACGCTTTGCGCGCTGACGGCGGCGTACTGGTGCGTGACGCTTTTGGTGTCTAGTTTGAACGACACCAGTCCTTTAGAAGGAGGGTCCTTCACCGATCGATGGCATGTCTGGATGGGAGCAGCGCTAGCGGCGACTGCCGCGGCGCGAGTGTCTTGGGGTGTGACTCAACGGCCCAAGAATCTTGAGTAGAGACTTCTCGCCTTAGCCGGGTCGTCGGTCCCCTTAATGATAGCTCGCCCATCGACGAATACAGTCATCTCGTAAGGCGGTGCGATGAACCGCAGAGCGTATTCGTTGGTTCTGACTTCACCGTGGTCGCTGAGTTGTTCGGCCAACTGAAGCAGGTCAACGGAGGAGTCACCAGCCACTTGCACGGCGTTCCGACCGCAAAGGACTGCACTGGGGCGTGTCGAGACAGCGGTTAGCAAGTCAAACTGATGTTGTCCACACACGCGGCACGCCGGGTCGGGCTTCCCTGTTGTGACCATCTGAGGACGACCTTGCCATACGTCGAGAGTCAGCAGCCGCGGTTCGACTGCATCGATGTGACCGCTGAGGATCTTTAACGCATCGGCTACCTGGAATGAGGCAATCGCCGAGGCCGCGACGTTGAGAATACCCGCAGTGTCACAGGTTGGCTGCACGCCACCGGGAGCTTCGGGCAACAAACAGGCGAGGCACGGCGTGCGCCCGGGCAATATCGTGGCGGTGATCCCGTAGCTGCCCACAGCGGCGCCGTAGACCCAGGGAGTCTCGCTCTTTACCGCAGCCTCGTTGACGAGATACCGAACGGCGAAATTGTCGGAGCCATCCAGGATGACGTCAGCGCCGTCAAGTAGCTGTTCGACGTTGGTCGCATCGACATCCGCGATGACCGCCGTGATCGAGATGTCAGAGTTGGTCTCGCTTAGCTTGCGCTTGGCGGCGACCGCTTTGGGCATCCCCTCACGAGCATCGGCTTCGTCGTAGAGCCACTGCCGCTGCAGGTTGCTCTCCTCCACATAGTCACGGTCGATGAGCGTGAGTTCCCCCACCCCGGCACGTGCCAATGCAGCGGCATGGAAGCTCCCCAGCGCACCGCACCCGACAATGACGGCGCGGGACGACATTAGCTGCCGTTGGCCCTCTTCTCCTAACGGAGCAAAGAGGGCTTGCCGAGAATACTTCTCCATCACTCGGTCGCCCGAGGCCATCCGTTGATCGTACCAACGCACGGGAAAGACCGTTCGGATGCAACGCTTTCGCGGTGCCTACCGTCCTATAATGCCGATAGCAGTGCTTCGGTATTCAGTAGTCCTACTGACGGCGCTGCTCTGTGCGCAGGCCGCTTTGCCAGCAGAGTGGGAAGGCCAGTCTGTCGCCGAGATTCGCTTCGTCCCGTCCACTCAGCCGTTGGCGGAGTTGGCTCGGCGTCCCTTGCTTCGCGTCGAAGTAGCGAAGCCACTGACGGCGGCTGATGTCCGTCTCTCCATCCACAATCTCTTCGCTACCGGACGCTACGCGAACATCGAAGTTGATGCGACTGTGGGACCTGCTGGAGCGATCGTGACGTTCTACACGGAGCCAAATTGGTTCGTTGGAGCTGTCACCGTAGAGGGCGTTGACGGTCCTCCCAATGTCAATCAGTTGGTGAATGCCACCGGTCTGCGCCTTGGGGAGCTCTACACACCGAGGCGACAGGCGGAGGCGTTGAGCAACCTGCGGGAGCTCTTGATCGTCAACGGTCTCATGAGCCCGTTAATCGCGGCTGAGGTTCAGCACAACCCGGATACCCAGCAGGCAGAGATCCGGTTCGTCGCACGGCACTTGCCTCGTGCGCGATTTGGGAGGCTCTTGCTGACAGGCGATTCTGATTGGAACGCGTCGGAAGTGGGAGATATCGCTGGGTGGAAGCCTGGCAAGGAGTTCAGCTTCGAGCGTCTGCAAAGGGGCCTAGAGAGACTCAGAACGGTGTTGCGGAAGCAGGGCTACTGGCAGGCCGAGATCTCTGTTGCCACCCGCGATTATCTTGCAGATGAGAACGTGATCGATCTTGTCATCAACGCCACCAAGGGACCGATTATTCAGGTTCGAATCGAGGGCCTTGAACTCGGCGACCGGCGTAAGACCAGATTGCTACCGGTATACGAGCAGGGCGCATCAGATGCTGGCCTCATAGCCGAGGGTGCCCGCAACCTTCGGGACTTCTTGCAGCTCAAGGGGTTTCTCGACGCGAATGTCGAATACGAGCTGGAGCGCGCCCGTCCAGAAGAGTCGACCGTTGTGTACCGAGTCGATCGCGGTCGCCGCATGAAAGTCGCGAGTGTCAATATCAGCGGCGTACGATACTTCGACATGCAGACCATTCGGGAGCGCATCCTAGTGAGGGAGGCTACCGTGCGCCAGCGTCGCGGCTCCTACAGCACCGGATTGCTCCAGCGAGACGTGGACACCCTCCGGAACCTGTACCTGCTCAACGGCTTTCGAGATGTTGAAATTACGACCAATCTCAACACCGATCGTGGGGTGGGCGAACTTTCGATCGCGGTAGACGAGGGCACGCCGACGATCGTCAGCCGACTGGAAGTCCATGGAGACGAGGTGTACCCGATAGCGGATCGCTACTTCGAACTCGCCTCCGCTGAAGGGCAGGCTTTCAGTGAAGCACAGGTAGCAACCGATCGAGACCTGATCCTCGGCGACTACTTTGATTCCGGCTACCAGGATGCTACGTTCTCCTGGACAGTGACTCCGACCGACGATCCTGGCCGAGTGGAACTCACCTACGACATCGTCGAAGGGGACCGGCTGTTCGTCGATCGCACGATCGTCGACGGCTATAATCACACCCAACCGGAATTGGTCAGCGATCAGATCCTACTGATTCCTTCTGTGCCGCTCTCCCAGACAGCCATGTTCGAGACGCAGAGGAGACTCTACGACCTCGGAATCTTCACCAAGGTTGACATCCGCGTTCAGAACCCCGAGGGCAGCGAGGACACGAAGACACTACTAGTTGAACTGCAGGAGGCGAGGCGATGGACTTACGGACTCGGCCTGGGCGGTGAGTACGGCAACGTCGCTCAGAACGTTGGTGAATCAGATTCCCGATTCGTTCCGCGAGCCACGGTCGAGGTAACTCGACTTAACGTTCGGGGGAAGGGGCATACCTTGTCGTTGCGCTCTCGGTTCTCCGAACTACAGCAGCGAATACTATTCTCCTACGAGAATCCACGTTGGACTGGCTCAGAGAACTGGAAGATGCTTACCAGCGCCTTGCTCGACCGGTTCCAAAATTTTTCTACGTTCGCCGGACGCAAAATAGAGGGAGTATTCCAGCTGGAGCAGAATCTCAGCCGACCGTCGACCGCGCTCTATCGCTACACGTATAGGCGGACTGTTCTCGATGAATCGGTAGACCCCTCGTTGGTTCCGCCCGATGAGCGAGCGGTCCGCACCGCTCTATTAGCAGGTACCTATATCCAGGACCGACGCGATGATCCGACGGACTCCACACAGGGAATCTTTAACAGCATCGATTTGAGTTTTGCCTCCAAGTACTGGGGCTCCGAGCCAAACTTCTTCAGAGTTTTCGGGCAGAATAGCTCCTACTACAGCCTGACGAGGAGAGTCGTCTTGGCCCGCACGACTCAGGTGGGCTTCTTTATCCCCTGGGGGCCGATGGTGGAGTTTCCGGCTGCCAATGAAATGCCGGTCGATACTCCCTTTGGTGAGCCAGACGATCGCATCCCCCTCGTCGAGAGGTTCTTTGGTGGAGGCGCGTCCTCGAACAGAGGTTTCGCAATCAACGAGGCTGGTCCACGCAGCTTGACGACGGGCGGTCCCATCGGGGGCGGAGTGGAGTTTCTCAATAGCGTCGAGCTAAGATTCCCGCTGCTGGGAGAAAGCACCAAGGGCGTCCTTTTCCACGATGCGGGAAACGTCTATTCGAGACTGTCGAACTTTTCGTTCCGTGTGAAGCAGCCTACCGGCTTGACTTCACAAGGGGAAGAGGCCGTCGGTTTTGACTATATGGTTCATGCGGTCGGCGCGGGGCTCCGCTATAAAACGCCGATCGGCCCCATCCGCGTCGATGTCGGCTACGCCTTGAATCCGCCCAGGTATTTCCGAGATGAAATTCACGACTCCGGCGGCGGGTTGCCGCCGACTATAGTGAGAACTGAGCAACAACTCTCAAACTTTCAATTTCACTTCTCGCTGGGGCAAACGTTTTGATTTGTTTGAAAACATTGCTTGCCCACCTGACGATTACGGTCGTCGTGATAAGCTCCTCGATCTCGGCCCAGTTTGTGGACCGTTCGGTAGCTATCGTCGGAGATCAATCGATCACCGCGAGCGAGGTGGCACTCCAAGCACGGTTACAGGCTATGGCGAACGGCATCGTCTACGTTGATACCCTGGAGCTGCGCCAAGCATCGCTCTCTCGGTTGATCGATCAACGTCTCATCGCTGGCGACATCCAACTCACGGGTCTGCCACCTGTGTCTCTCGATGAACGCAGCGAGGCGTTGGCCCAACTCAAGACACAAGTTTTCGGCGAACTAGATTTCGCGTCTGCCCTTGAGAAGTACGACGTCAGCGCCGAGCAAGCTCTCGACTTCTTCGTGAGCCAAGTCGAGTTCACTCGCTATGTCCACTTTCGGTTCCGGATTGGGCAGACGGTGGACGATGCGGCACTTCGAGAGCTGTATGCCTCGAAGTACGGGCGAGTTCCCAATCGCGACGCCCCCGAGTTGGACGAAATTAGCGCGGAACTTCGGGAGGAGTTACTGTCTGTGACTGTCGAAAGGCGGCTGGAGCAGCACATCAGGCAGCTTCGGGCAGATAATCGCGTCGTCCGGTTGCGACCCATCGATCGTGCTGCCGTTGCCGCGCCAGGAGGTCAGCTCTAATGTCGTGGTCATGGAAACGACCGTCTTGGCAGCAAATGGCTATCGGCAGCCTGGTGCTTCTAATGGTGGCGTGGGCTGGAGTCCAGATCACGCTTCGCAGCGACTGGTTTGAAGAGCAGCTACGGGTTCGCGTGATCGCCGAGTTGGAGCAAGCGACCGGCGGCAATGTGCAACTAGACACGCTGCGATTCGATCCCTCGTCGATGACCGTGGATCTGGTTAATCTGCGAATCACCGGACCCGACCAATCGGAACCATTCGCCGAATTGCCCTCGGTATCGCTTGGGTTGAGCATTGAGTCGCTGCTGTCTCGCCGTGTCCGACTCGATCATCTTGGTTTGGAGAGCCCGTTACTCCGTCTACAGATTGCGGAGGATGGCTCGACGAACTGGCCAGCCCAAACTGAGGTTGGGTCCTCCCTGAGCTTGACCGATATTGGGCTGGGGCATCTCGACGTCACGGGCGCGAGCCTCATCTTCAACGGAGAGCCTTACGATCTCGACCTCTCGGCCGACGAGGTAGTCTTGACGGCTGAACTCGACCAACAGGGTTGCTATGAGTTCAACGCCAGTGCGCAGAACATTCGGGGAGCCTCGGAAGACTGGTATTCCGATAGCGCTCTCTCCTCCGAACTTCGACTCTGTGGGGACCACCTGGTAGTTGGCCAGATCGAGTTCGTGACCGCGAACTTCGGCACTTGGAACGGCAGCGGCAGTGCGCAACCGGTTGCCAACCCGGTCGTCGACTTTGAGTTTTCCTTCGATGGCCCTCTCGCGAGCTTCCTTCCCGGCTTGCCTGACGGTTGGGCGATTGAGGGCGTAGCCGCAAGCGTGGGCTCCATCACTAGAACACCGAGCGAGCCAGTGTCCTATACGGGGACGCTGGGCGTCTATGAGATCGGCGTCGAAGGACCGAGCGGCGCCATAACTGACGCGCGCTTGGATGCTGCGTTTACCGGTGATCTCGACACCCTGGAAGTATCTAGCCTGAACCTCTCTCTAGCGAACGGTACCGTCGTGGGGCGGGCGAACGTCACGGATCTCCAAGGGCAGTGGCGGCTAACGTCCGCGGGGCGCTTGGAAGCCGTCGGCGTGGACGCCATCGCGCAGACGGTGACGACGCGCTTCCCCTGGGCGGCGTTGGCGACCGGACCCTACGAACTTACCGCGTCCGAGCGAGCGGGCCTCCAACTGTCATCCTCGCTGGATTTCGCTGATCCGGACGATGTGGTGTCGCCGGGTGTGACCGGCCAAGTCGCATTTGAGTACACCTCGAGCAACGGCGAACTCCAACTCCACGGATTCGACATTGCCACCGAGGGGATCGAGTTGGCGGCCAGCGGAACGCTGAGCGCTTCGGAGCCAACCGAAGTGGTGCTCGACATCCGGGCGGATAGCCACCGAGGCGTTGAGGCACTACTCGCCGTAGTCGACAACTCCTCTGGTCCGCTCCCCTTCGCACTTGAAGGTGCGACTGCGGTGACCCTGATCCTTTCGAGTCCGACCGGCCTTTTCCCGTTCTCCGATGTGCGAGTTGAGGCGGACGTGTCGACTGGCGCGATTCGGTATCGGGACTACCGTTGGCAGCGTCTGGCAGCTAGCGTGGACTTGCTCGGCGGACAGCTGGTTGTCCGCAACGGGCGTGCCGCGGACGGCACCGGCTCGATCGAGTTTTCCGCCACGGCTTCGATCGATGAGGACGGCTCGCCGTCCGATTGGCCGTTCACCCTTCACGCCGAGGCAACCGAGCTAGACGCCTCCAGGCTTACCGTGATCACAGGGCTTACCGCTGCGGCCACAGGCTCACTGGAGGCTACCGCTGAGTTTCAGGGCCCCTGGCATTCACTTGCTTGTACCGCCGACTTCCTCGTTCGTGACGGATCGGCGGCGGATTTCCCATTCGATTCGTTGACAGGCTCCATTGCCTACGAGTCGGGCCGCCTGGGTGCAACTCGTATCGAAGTTCGTCGCGGTGACGCACTGCTCTCGGGCGAGGGCAGCTACCTCGTGGATGAGCGGGCCTTTGATCTCAACATAGTGGGCTCGAACATGAAGCTGGAAGAGGCCCCGATCTTCGGTGAGCGCCCAGCCAAACCGCGCGGTCAACTATCCCTCGACGTGACGGCGGAAGGGGTGTTCTCGCCAGCCGACTCGCCGACCAGCTTCGATGCGCTTGCAGTCGAAGGATCATGGCGGATGCACGGTCTGGAACTGTCGGAAGTTCTATTGGGAGATTGGAGCGGCGAGGCGACGAGCAGCGGTGATCGCATCGACCTAACGCTCTCGGGTATGCCGCTGAACGGCTCTGTCAGCGGATCTGCGGCCGTCGACATCGCTCAGCTTGGATTCGCGACCGACATCCGCTTCGAGAACTTAGCCATCGGCGGGTTGATCTCAAGCGCCGGTGAGGGCGCAAGCGGCCCCACAGGTGTGGCTACCGGTGAAGCGCAGTTCCGCGGGTCTTTGAACTCTCTTTCCGACACCGACGGCGAGGGCCTATTCAGCGAGTTACGACTTGAGATCGCCGATCTGCCGGGATCTGCCGTCGGTTACGAGCTCTACAACCCGTTCCCCATGCGATGGACTTTCTCCGACGGTCAGCTGAGTCTCGATCACATGCGGTTGCAGGGTACGGGGGCCAATGTCGAGTTGACCGGCGCGGTTGGCTTGGCACCTGGCGTCGACTCCGATCTCCGCATCGATGGTGATTTCGATCTAGCTGCTCTCGAACAGTTCCGCCCCATGCTCACGGCGTCCGGGCGTTCGACTATTGGGGTCCGCCTAACTGGACCGTTGACCGACCCCAGTATCCAGGGAGAGTGGGTGATTCAGGACGGCGTCTTGCAGTCGGCGGAACTCCCTGCCGGGCTCAGCGCGGTGAATGGGAAAGTTCAATTTGTTGGCCGGGAATTCCGCATCGAAGAGCTGCGAGCCATCTCCGGCGGTGGCGCTCTGACGGTCTCGGGTGGAGGTCGCATTGACCCCGAAGACTATGAGTTTCGGCTAGACGGTCGAGCAGAAGGTGTTCGAGTGCGCTACCCGGTTGGTGTGGTGAGCCTCGTCGACGGCGACTTCGTTTTCTCCGGCGGCGCCGATCAGCGCTTGCTCAGCGGCGAGGTGATGGTCCTCCGATTGTCGACGCTAAGGACGACGACTCTGAGTTCGCTCATGTCCGGTCTGCGACCGCAAACACCGACCTCCTCTCAGTCGGCTCCCCTCCATAGCGTGCAGGTCAACGTCCACGTCGCTTCTGCTCCTGGGGTAGAGATCAACACGCCATTGATTCGCAATGTCGTTGCAGCTATCGACCTGCGCGTCGTCGGCACGCTAGGCAACCGGTCCTTGCTAGGACAAATCGATATATCACAAGGTCAAATGTCGTTCCACGGGTCGCGTTACGCAATCAACCGCGGTCAAATTGAGTTCCGCAATCCCGTGCGAGTGGAGCCCCTGTTGGACTTCGAGATGGAGACCCGCATGAGAGGCATCGACATCGCGCTGATCTTGGCCGGGCCCGCGCGACGCTTAAACGTCAGCTACCGCTCGGACCCTCCCCTGGCGTTCTCCGAACTCGTCAATCTCATTGCGGTCGGGCGAGATCCCTCCACCGATCCACTCTACTCCTCCCGTCAGCGGATTGAGCAGCAGTCGCTCTTCCAAACCGGTGCCAACAACGTCCTGGCCAATGCCGTGCAGAGTCGTCCTGTATCTCCCGGACTGCAGCGATTCTTTGGAGTTAGTCGACTGAAAGTGGATCCTGGCGCTGGCGGCGTTGGCGCGGACCCCGCAGCCCGAATTTCGACGGAACAGCCGCTAGCGGAAGACGTGACGCTCATCTACACCTACGATCTCTCGTCATCGCGGCAACAGACATTCCGACTGGAATGGACGCCGGACCGTCGCTGGACGTTCGTCGCGACACGAGACGAGAACGGAATCGTGGGCTCGGACGCCATCTACAAACTCCGTCGTCCCTAGCAGTCCAGGTGACTGGAGACACTGGCTGTTGGACGAAGGGTGCTTTCCGTCTGATAGTCCGGTAAAACCCTTAGAGATGCCGGACCGCACTCTAGCACCATAGTTGTACAGCGAAACGGCGATCGACTTATCGCTTTGGTGGAATTGTCGATCTCTCAATTTGGGACCGATAATTACCACCAGGAGTAGAGACTCCGCGTCATCGTCACTCGGGAGAACTTTGGTTGTCTGAAACAGAATTCGTTGACTACTATGACTTTCTGATGGTCAGTCCGCAAGCGGACCGCGCCATGGTGGAGTGGGCCGTCAGGCTGATGCTAACGCGCTACGGGCCGAAGAACCCCGACACCGTGGATGCAGAGAAGTACGAAACAACCAAGGCCGCCTACCGCGCCCTCGTCGACCCCGCCCAGCGTGCTGAGTACGACGCGCTTTGGAATAAACAAAGGAGCAGCTCCAAGCCGTCGCGAGCAGGCAAGCAAGAGCGCCGCGGTTCGGCGCGCAGCGGCCAGCCGCCAATCGACAAGATCGTCGTAGAACTCGATGCGACAGTAGATGACGTTCGCCTCCAAATCAAGCTTCGTCAGGCGGTGGTTTCTGCTCTGTACAACCCCATGATTACGGACCCCCGAACTCCAGAAATGGGTCGAGCCGAGATTGCCAGGGCTGTGAACTGCCGTATCGACGACCTAGAGTTTCCTGTCTGGTTCCTCCGCTCAAGTGGTTTGATCAAAACGTCGAACGCTGGCGACTACTCCATCACTGCTGAGGGCGTTCAGTGGGTCGAGTCGGGGGGCGTACCTCACCTGAGTCCGAAAGCTACGCCGCAACCTGTCGAGCCTATCTCGGCTGATACCCGGCGTGCGGGCTAGTCTTCTTCTCGCTCTTTGTGAAGAAACCGGAAGTCACAGCCCTCGTGGGCCTGAGTCACCGTATCTAGGAAGAGCTTGCCGTAGCCGCGCTTGTAGTGTGGAGCCCGAGGCTTCCACGCGGCCAGCCTTTTCTCGATCTCGTCGGCATCTACCAGCAGTGTCAGTGTGCGCGCTTCCACGTCGAGCTCGATCTCATCCCCGGTTCGGACAGCGGCAAGTGGTCCACCAGCCTCCGACTCAGGCGACACGTGCAGTACGTCGGCACCGAAGCTCGTCCCACTCATGCGAGCGTCCGAAATACGCAACATGTCCTTGACCCCCGCCTTCAGCAGTTTGGTCGGAATCGGAATGTGACCCCACTCGGGGAATCCTGGACCGCCAAGCGGTCCCCCACTCTTCATCACCATCACTGAGTCCTTGTCCACTGCGAGATCCGGGTCGTCGATCCGATCGAGCATCTCGCGATGGGTCTCAAACACGACCGCCTTGCCGCGATGCTTCCAGAGATGCGGCGATGCGGCGGTCTGTTTGAACACCGCGCCATCTGGGCAGAGATTGCCGTAGAGAATTGCCGTGCCGCCTTCTTTGTGGATCGGGTCATCCAGCGGACGCACCATCTCGCGGTCCGGGTCGGGCGCATTCTTCAGGTTCTCGGCCAGCGTCTTGCCGTTGACGGTCAACGCATCGCCGTGCAGCAGCGGAAGCAACTCTTTCATCACCGTCGGTAGGCCGCCAGCGTAGAAGAAGTCTTCCATCACGTGCTCACCCGAGGGCTTCACGTTCGTGATGAACGGCGTCTCCCGAGAGATCCGGTCAAAATCAGCCAGTGTGAGGTCGACGCCTAAGCGGCCCGCAATAGCGAGCAGATGCGGAACGGCATTGGTTGAACCGCCGATCGCCATATCGGCCCGCACACCGTTCTCGATCGCGTCGCGCGTCATGATGTCCGAGGGCTTCAGCCCTTCCCAAGCCAATTCGACCGCACGGCGACCGCTCTCCTCGGCGAGAGCGGCACGACGAGCGTCGACGGCGGGAATGGCCGCGCCTCCCGGCAGCATCATGCCCATCGCCTCGGCGAGAGATGCCATCGTCGAAGCGGTGCCCATCACCGTGCAGTGGCCATGACTGCGCGACAGGCAACCTTCGATTTCCGCCAACTGCTCGTCGCCGATGCGACCGGTACGGTAGTCATCGAAAAGCCGCCGCCCATCCGTGCCCGACCCCAGCGTCTGCTTGCCCCAGCGGCCAGCTAGCATCGGCCCGCCTGTCACCATAATGGCGGGCACGTCAGCCGAAGCGGCACCCATCAGCTGCGCTGGTGTTGTCTTGTCGCAGCCTGCTAGCAGCACGACGCTGTCGATGGGGTTGGCCGTGATCGATTCTTCCACGTCCATCGCCATCAGATTCCGAAACAACATCGTCGTCGGCTTCATGAACATCTCGCCGAGCGAGATAGTCGGAAACTCAAGCGGAACTCCGCCCGCGGCCCAGACGCCGCGCTTCACCGCCTCGGCCAGTTGCCTCAGGTGGACATTGCAGTTGTTCAACTCCGACCAGGAATTGCAGATTCCGACGATGGGTTTGTCCTCGAAAATGTTGTGGCCAAACCCTTCTGACCGCAGCCAGGCACGGCGACCGAAGTTGTAGTACTCCTTGCCATGGAACCAGGAGTGGGAACGAAGGCTCTTCGGATCGCGCATCAGAGGCTACGATAGCAAAGCTCCAGCGCGTTGCTAGCGCCTGCGGACTCTTAGTACGTGATGACGCAATCGGTGGTTGGTCTAAGTAGATTGCCCCCTCCAGTTGTACGGCGAAAACTTGTCCAGTTATGACCAACAGATGGGTGAGTTTCCCAGTTGAGGGTATTGGGGCCCTCTGGAATACTCGATATTGCCGTACCTCGGAGTGAAGTCGAGTTGACCATTGCCGAGCGAATCGCGATTTCAAGGAGCTCTCAAAATGTTCGCGCCAATTAGTCGAGACAGAAACGCAAGAAAAGCCCTGAGAATGGCCAACAAGAGCGGCCAGACAATGATGCTGTTCGTCTTGGGCTTCGCTACGATGTTGGCGCTGCTAGGACTGGTCTTTGATGGCGGTCGCATCTACTTTGAAAAACGTCACATGCAGGCGGCGGCTGATGCTGGCGCATTTGCTGGGGTACACGAGCTAAAACGTGCCCACCGCGATCCAGACACAGAGGTGAAGCCCGCCGCTCGGTACGACGTTGACTTGAATGGATACGACGCGAACAACTCGACCGTAACGATAAATAATCCGCCCGCCTCGGGTCCTCAAGCGGGCAACCCGAATTTCGTTGAGGTGATGATTGAGCAGACCGTCCCGACGACGTTTATGAGAGTAGTTTCCCGCAACCAAAGTATCGTTCGAGTACGTTCTACCGCGGGCATGGTCATCGGCGGCGACCCTTGCATAGTCGCCCTGAATGAAACCGTCGGGGCGGCCCTTCGTGTCACCGGCGCCTCGACGCTAGATGCTGACTGTGGCGTCGTTTCCAACTCCTCCGCTGGCAACGCGATCAATTCTCCTTCGACTGCGGGTTGCGTCACTGCGACCTGGGTGGGGACCCCAGGCGGTGAACGACCGGTCTGATAGGTAACACTCTAAACCGGACGGATGGGTAACAGTATAGGCGGTGGTCAGTGGCCCCCGCGGGGGCCACTGACTGCCGAGCCGAGCGGCCACAGTACGCGGTTGGCGGCGTCGAACAAGGCGAGTTCCACCGGACCGAACCAGATCTGCCAAATGGCTTCGTCCACTTCGACTAGCCCGACCAACTCGCGAGCCAACGCTTCACTCAGGAAGTACTTCTCGCCGAGGAACTTGATGCGTCCGTCGTGGCGCACTCGTCGGCGCTCCCAGTGCCCCGGGTAATCCAGATCAGCAAGCTCGCTGGGATAGGCGCGTGTTGCTGGTGCATAGAACGCCGCCGGGGGCCGCTGTCTCAACGCTTCATGCGGACGTTCTTGGTTGTATTCATGACGAAAGAGGTCGAAGCGGCGCTGCTGTCGGCGACGATCGCCAGCCGGAGGTCTCACTGTCTCGGCTTTGAGCGTGCGGTGTAGCCGCTCGTGGCGACCGTTCTGCTGCGGCTTGCCCGGCTCGATGCGCTCCACCGCAATGCCCAGCTTCAGCCACCAGACGTTCAACCGGCTCAAGCGTCCGGTGCCGATGGAGGCGAACGGCGAACCGTTGTCTGAGCGTATCCTTCGTGGCAGCCCGCGCTCCAGAAACAACCGCTCCAAGCCTCGGCGGGCCTCGGCGTAGGATGTGCCCACGTGTGCGGTGCAGTTGAGCAGGAAACGACTATATCCGTCGACGACCGTTAGCGGATAACACAGCACGCCGTCGCCGGTGCGAAACTGCCCCTTGTAGTCGATCGTCCAGAGGTCGTTGGGCGCTTCGGGTTCGCGCAACGGACTGGGTGCCGCTTCGGCCAGTCGCCGCATCCGCTTGCGCCCGCGAACGAGTCCGGCTCGCTTCAGCGCGTCGCCGATCGTCGACGCCGCTGGCCAGCTTGTCTGTGACTCTTTCGACTCCAGCCAGGCCCTGAGCTTCTTCGGCCCCCAACTCGGATGCTGCCGACGCGCTTCTATCACTCGTCGCTCGACCGACTCGGGTATCCGACCGGGCTGACGGTGTGCCGCGTGCGAGCGGTCTTCCAGCTCTGGCCAACCGCCTTGACGGAAGCGTTCTAACCACTTGTATCCGGTCCTGCGGCTGATCCCGTAGAGTCGACACAGCGCCGCCACGTTCGTCGCCGCCCCCGCTCGCAGCCAGTCTTCAATGAATCTCTTGCGTTCTTCCATCGGATAGGTCTCCTTCCATGGCATCTCGCCATGGTGTTACCTATCCGCCCGGTCTAACCTGTTACCCTTCCGCCCGGTCTGTACAGGCGGTATCAACGGATCGTGCCTGAATTTCACCGGTGGCACACAAATCGGAATGGCTCCTATCGTCGACCCTTTGGCGACGCTTGATGAGCCCGACCCCTGGCCTGGGCTGGGTTCGTTCAATAACCCGACCAATACCTATAGCCCCGGTGTCATCAACACGCCCATCAATATCAATTTCCGAACCTATACCTTTAACCCTGGTTTGTATGTCATCACCAACGGCTTAAGGATCAACGGCGGAATCGTCCGCGGAACCGGTGTCACGTTCTTCATCTTCAATCCGACTGGCACGCAGCCCAAAGGTGTCACCATCACCGGTGGCGACGTGCAGTTGTCTGCCCCGACGGCTGCCAATGACCCCTACCGAGGAATCCTGTTCTTCGGGTCTCGAAGCAACCCCAGCTGGAACCCCGGCAATCAGATCGTGGGCGGCAACACTTCGATATTCCAAGGAGCGATTTACTTCCCGAACGAGCACATTCAAGTCGCGGGTAACGCCAGTACGAACGACGCCTGGGCGATGGTCATCGCCGATACGCTCGACTTCGTTGGAGGCAGCGGTAATAGGTTCATTCGTCAACCCACCGACCCGGCGACGGCACCGCCAATCTTCCGAGTGGCTCTGATCGAGTAGCCGAGTAAAGCAATGAGACATCCTCTGATTCAGATCTTCCGCTCCAAGCGCGGTAATGCCATAGTCGAGTTCGCAATTTGCGTCCCGGTCTTCCTGACGATGGTCCTGGCGGCCGTCGACTTTAGTCGGTTATTTTTCGAGTCTACAATCGCATCCAACGCTGCGGCGTCAGGGTCTTATTACGGTGCCCAGAACATCCGCTACTCCGTCGACTTCGCCGGAATGCGTAACGTTGCCGCCCAAGATTCGACTGAGATGGACGGTCACACAACCAGTGCGGACCGCCTCTGCGATTGCCCGGACGGCACCATCATCGATCCCTGTACTACATCGTGCCCCGGTTACGGGCCTCCGCGTGTCTACATGAGAACCCGCGTTCAAAAAGACTTCACCACGCTGGGTTGGTACCCAGGAATACCTCGTACGACGCCGATCAACATGCGTCGATGGATACGGGTGCAGTAGCAGATACAGAGGACCTATCAGATGAGTACACTAATGGACTCCAGAAACGAACGATGCCGTCCGTTTGGCAGTCGCCGAGGACAGAGCATGGTCGAGTTCTCGCTCGTCTTCATCCTATTCGTCGTGATGATGGCTGGCCTGTTCGAGTTCTCGCGAGCGATGTGGGCCTATACGACTTTGGCTCACGCAACGCGCCAAGGCGCACGCTACGCCATGGTGCATGGCGAAAACAATGCCGTGACCACCGACCAAATCATCGCTCGCGTCAAGTCTCAAGCCATCGGCTTGGACCCTAGCCAAATCACCGTCACTCCCACATATTCCCCGGACAACCGCGTGGGCAGCTTCGTCCGTGTCCAGGCTACCTACCCATTCTCTATGGTCTTGGGAAAGCTCCTGTTCACTAGCGACCGGGACGGTTTCCAGATGAGAGCTGCCTCGCGCATGGTCGTTTTGAACTGACCTCCATTTTGAATTCGATTCGGTTGGGGCCTCTGCGAAAGCGGGGCCCCTCTTTCTTGTCCTTGGCTCTCGCTTTGACGTCCTGTTGTATGCTGTGAAATCGCCATTGATTCGGCGTCCAAAACCCATGGCTATCGAGAAGTTCTACCCTCCCTCAGAAGACTTTGCATCCAAAGCGCGTATCAGCGACATGGACGCCTACCAGCAGATGTTCGATGAGGCGAAGGCCGACCCAGAGGCTTTCTGGTCTCGCATCGCCAATAAGAACATCTCGTGGTTCAAACCGTGGGACACGACACTCGACTCCAGCGAGGCTCCGTTCTACCGATGGTTTGTCGGGGGTAAGACCAATGTCGCTTACAACTGCCTCGATCGCCAGGTCGAGGCGGGCCGCGGTTCCAAGCCAGCCATCGTCTGGGAAGGCGAACCCGGCGACCAGCGCACGCTCACCTACGAAGAACTCACGAGCGAAGTGAAGCGCTTTGCCAACGTCATCCTCAAGCTAGGCTACAAGACCGGCGACCGCGCCATCATCTACATGCCAATGGTGCCCGAGCTGCCGATCGCCATGCTCGCCTGTGCCCGGATCGGTGTCCCGCACTCGGTCGTCTTTGGGGGCTTCTCTGCCGAGGCTCTCAAGACCCGCATCCTCGACCTCGACGCCACGCTCGTCATCACGGCTGATGGCGGTTATCGTCGCGGCAAGGTCGTCCCACTGAAGCAGGCAGTTGACGATGCCCTTGTCGACTGCCCCGGCGTCTCGAATGTCGTCGTCTACGAGCGGACCAAGCACGGCGTCGACATGATGGAAGGTCGCGACCACGACTGGGCTACGCTCCTCGCCGACGCAAACGATGACTGCCCGCCCACGGAACTCGACGCCGAGCACCCGCTCTACGTGCTCTATACGTCGGGCACTACCGGCAAACCGAAGGGCATCGTTCATACGACCGGCGGCTACCAAGTTCAAATTTCCGCCGCGATGCAGTGGGTTTTTGATATCCGCGATGACGACATCTACTGGTGCGCCGCCGACGTCGGTTGGGTCACCGGCCACAGCTACATCGTCTATGGACCGCTCCTGGTCGGTACGACGACCGTGATGTATGAGGGTTCCCCGGACTATCCGCAGTTCGACCGTTTCTGGGACATCATCGAGAAGTACAAGGTCAACATCCTCTACACTTCGCCGACCGCTATTCGCGCTTTCATCAAGTGGGGTGACGAGCATCCCGAGAAGCACGATCTCACGTCGCTACGGCTACTAGGATCAGTCGGCGAACCGATCAATCCGTCAGCCTGGGAATGGTATCACCGCGTCATCGGCGGTGGACGCTGCCCGATCGTCGATACCTGGTGGCAGACCGAGACTGGCTCCATCATGATCACCCCGCTGCCGGGCGCAACCCCCGCGAAGCCCGGCTCTGCCACTTTCCCGCTGCCGGGAATTCAGGCAGACGTCGTCGACATGCAGGGCAACTCCGTACCGAATGGCGGCGAAGGCTATCTCGTCGTACGGCAGCCATGGCCAGCGATGTTCCGCACGCTCTACGGCGACCCCGACCGATTCGAAAAGACCTATTGGAGCCAGATCCCTGGCTGCTATTTCGTCGGCGACGCCGCGCGGCGCGACGAAGACGGCTACATCTGGGTGCTGGGCCGTGTGGACGACGTCATGAACGTATCCGGCCACCGCCTCTCTACCGCCGAACTCGAATCGTCGCTCGTGCGGCACCCGTTGGTCGCCGAGGCGGCCGTGATCGGCAAGCCAGACGAACTCACTGGTCAAGCGGTAGTGGCCTTCGTAACCCTCAAGGGAGGCAATGAGGCGAGCGACGAGTTGACCGCCGAATTGCGCGACTGGGTAGCGCAAGAGATTGGAAAGTTCGCCCGTCCGGCAGAGATCCGCTTTAGCGACGCTCTCCCGAAGACCCGCTCCGGAAAAATCATGCGACGACTTCTGCGAGAGATTGTTACCACCGACAAAGTGAGCGGTGACATCACCACGCTCGAAGACCTCTCAGTGATCAATCGACTGGCGGGCGCTCAAGAAGACGAAGATTAGCCGTCCGACTCAGCAATTGATGAACTACTCTATGGATGCCTCCAAGCGGAGCGGCGCTTGGACATGGAACTTCACTATTAGCCACGGAGACCGTCGTGATACGCACCCTGTTTTTGTCTAGCTGGCTCTGTGCCTTGTTGCTTGCCGCGACCATGTGGGCTCAGCAAAATGAGGCCGCACCCCACCCGGACACTCTGCCGCAAGAGGGTGTCCCCCAAGGTCAAGTGCTGGGGCCATTCGAATGGCGTAGTGAGATCTTTCCCGGCACCGTGCGTCAGTATCATCTCTATGTCCCGCAGCAGTACGATGCTTCGAGACCCACTCCCGTTTTCGTGGTCAATGACGGATTGAGGCTCGCGCAGAACGGCTGGGCTGTTCCGACCACTCTCGACAATCTCATTCATCGCGGTGAAGTGCCGGTACAGATTGGTATTTTCGTTACGCCTGGCATAGTGCCGCCCATAACGGAGGGCGCGTGGGCCCGTCCCAACCGCTCATTCGAATATGACGGCCTGGGAGACCGCTACGCGCGCTTTCTGCTCGAAGAACTTCTTCCCGAGATTGCCAAGTCTTACAACCTCTCCGACGACCCGAACGATCGCGCCATAGCCGGTGGCAGTAGCGGTGCAATTGCAGCGTTCAACGTCGCCTGGGAACGCCCCAACGCTTTCCGGCGAGTCATCAGCGCAGTCGGCACTTTCGTGTCGCTGCGGGGCGGGGAGGTCTTTCCTTCCCTTGTCCGAAAGTTTGAGCCCAAGCCGATTCGCGTCTTCTTGCACGACGGCTCCAACGACCAGAACATTTACGGTGGCGACTGGTGGTTAGCGAACCTCACGATGCTCTCCGCACTGGAGTTCTCCGGATACGATGTGAACCATCTTTGGGATGAGGGAGGGCATAGCTCGAGGAACCTGGGCCCGGCGATGCCCGATGTCCTGACCTGGCTGTGGCGCGACTACCCAGAACCGATCGAGCCCGGAGTCGCCCCGAATCGCCGCGTGGACGTTGTGGTACCCGGAGAAGGTTGGGAACTCGTCAGCGAAGGCCACGAATTCACCGAAGGTCCGGCCGTGAATGAAGCTGGCGAACTCTACTTCAGCGACCTCCGCCGCAGTCGAATTCACAAGGTCGATCTCGACGGTAACGTGACACTGTTTGCCGAGAATACTGGGCGCGTCAACGGTTTAATGTTCGGCCCCGACGGTTTGCTGTACGGCTGCGCTGGCGGAGCCAATCAGATTGTTCGCTACGACACGGCTACAGGAACTAAAGAAGTTCTCGTTGACGGTGTTGCCTCGAACGACATTGTCGTGCTCGCCGATGGCGACTACTACTTCACCGATCCGCAGGGCTCGAAGGTCTGGTACGTCGACACAACGGGTGAGGCGCGAATCGTCGATGAAGGTATCACCCGACCCAACGGGATCATCGTTACCCCAGACCAATCGTTGCTCTGGGTCGCTGATAGCAGCGGGCGCTTCGTTTACTCGTTCCAGATCCAGCCCGACGGGTCACTGGCCCACAAACAGCAGATGACGCACCTTCACATGTCCGATAACGCGCCGAGGACCCGAGCGGATGGCATGGCCGTTGACAGCACTGGCATGCTCTATATCGCCACCGAAATGGGGTTGCAGATCGCCGATCCATCTGGTCGCGTACATCTCATCCTTGCAGCGCCGCAGCCCGCCCCGCTCTCAAACGTAGCCTTTGGTGGGCCGAACCGCGACTATCTCTACGTGACCGCCGGCGACAAGGTCTATCGGCGCAAGGTCCAGACAACGGGCGTCGACCACTCGAAGCCACCGGTCTTCTCGCGCATGCCTCGGCTCTAGCTGTCCTGCTGGGTGAAGAACTCTTTCACCAGATGCCGAAGCAACGGCAGCGATCCGATTACCGCGATGAGGTTGGGGATCGCCATCAACCCGTTCAACGTATCGGACACGCTCCAGATGAGGGTCAGCGCCCCGGTGGCGCCGAGGTAGACAAACCCGCACCAAATGACCCGATACGGGAGCTTCGCTGCCGCACCGAAAAGATACGTCACCGCCGTCTCGCCGTAGAACGCCCAGCCGACAATCGTCGAGAACGAGAACAATATCAGTCCGACACTAACCACCAATCCGCCCCACGCACCGGGTAGCCCAATCTCAAACGCCTGCAACGACAACGCCGCACCCGTCTCGCCGCTCGTCCACGCGCCGGTCGAGAGAATCACTAAGCCCGTCAGCAAGCAGACCACGATCGTATCGACGAAGACCTCAAATACACCGTAGAGAGCCTGCCGAACCGGATGATCGGTGACTGCGGAGGCATGAACGATCGGCGCCGAGCCCAGACCCGCCTCGTTCGAGAATAGTCCGCGGGCGATCCCAAACCGTACCGCCTGCCCCACAGCTGCTCCAGCGAATCCGCCAACCGCGGCGTGACCTTCAAAGGCCGAACTCAGCACCAGGCTGATCACACCGGGAATCTCTGGCGCGAACCGCAACACAATCACCAGCGCGCCACCGATATACAGCACACACATCGCCGGAATCAGCACCTGCGTGACCTCGACAATCCGTCGAATACCACCGAGGATGACCACCGCCGTCAGAGCCGCCAGCGTGATCCCCGTGACATAGGTTGGGACTCCGAAGCTCGACTGCGCGGCATCTGCGACTGAGTTTGCCTGCACCATGTTGCCGATGCCGAGCGCCGCCAATCCCGTCAGACCAGCGAATATCGCACCCAGCCACGGCAGTCCCAATCCACGCGACAGGATATACATGGCCCCGCCGCGCATCACACCGCCCTCGTCTTCCTCTCTGTAGTTGAGGGCGACGGTGATCTCCGCGAATTTCGTCGCCATGCCCAACACGCCCGAAACCAAAAGCCAGAACAATGCCCCCGGCCCGCCAAGACTGATCGCCGTCGACACACCAGCGATGTTTCCGACGCCAACCGTCGAAGCCAACGCAGTAGACAGCGCCTGGAATGAAGTAACCGTTCCTTCCGCCGCCGCTGGCTTCGGACCTTTGCCCATACCGAAGACAGTCCGCATCGCGAAGCCAAGCTTGAAAAACTGAACTCCACCAGTGGCGAACGTAAATAATACGCCCGCACCCATCAGCAGCACCATCATTGGTACGCCCCACACGAATCCGTTTAGAGCGCCATGCCAATCGAGAAAGGTTTCCATAGATTTGGGGCTAGCTTACCGAATCGTCGCGCAGTTCAACCGCGTCTCCAAGCCCGGCTTCAATCGCGTCTACCGCCGATCCTTGCCGTAAAGAGATCTCCAAGAAGCCGGCACTACCGGTGATGACGAACGGATTATTGTCATCCACCTCGTCGTAAGCGCCCACTTGCCGCGTGATCTCCACCTCACCAATCCGCAGCACAAAACCAGCCTCGAACGACTTGATCAGCTCCGGCCTGAGGCTCGTCACGAAATTCCCGAACCGGTCGATGTTGAGAACACGACCGCGCCAACGGCCCGAGGCCAGCACCTCTGGCTCCAGCGACGGCAGTCGCACGTAGTCGGCGATCCGTTCGCCCCAATTGCTGATGCTCTCGCCGATTGCGATCCTAGCCCCTAGCGGTGCAAAGACATCGCGCCCATGGAATGTCCGGCTCTCAAAGGGCGGCAATACACGTGCCACGTCTACGGAAATCACCTTCGCGGCCGCATCAGCCACGACATGCGAAAGCACGCCGTTATCCGGCCCCACAAAGTAGTGTCCGTGCGCTATCGCGACCAGGTATCGTCTCTCGGTGCCGACAGCCGGATCGACAACCGCCACATGCACAGATCCACAGGGAAACGCCGCATACCCCTGAGCCAAGAGGAACGCACCCTGCTCGATCTGCTGCGGCTCAACACCATGCGTCAGATCGACGACCGTCGCTGCCGGACAGGTCGAGAGAATCACGCCTCTCATCACACCCGCGTAGTGATCGACGATACCGAAGTCCGTCGTCAAAGTGACGATGCCGCTGGACTGGGGCTGCTCCACGTTAGAATCAATACTGGCAGGGTACTCACGTGAAACGCCACTATTTCGACCATAACGCGACGACGCCGATCGACCCCCGGGTCCTCGACGCGATGATGCCCGCGCTCCGTGAGGTCAGCGGCAACGCGTCTAGCATCCACAGCTACGGCCAAGACGCCCGCCGTCTCGTCGAAGTAGCCCGGCTACAAGTTGCCGAGCTCGTCCATTGTGATTCGAAGGAACTGGTCTTCACCGGTAGTGGCACCGAGGCCGACAATCTGGCGATCCTCGGCGCGGTCCGAGCCGCCAAGGGCGAGCAGAAGCACGTCGTCACGACCGCCATAGAGCACCCAGCCGTGTTGCAGACCTGCCAACAACTTGAGTACGAAGGTGTAGCGGTGGACTACGTCGATGTCGGTCCGAGCGGCATCGTTGCACTCGATGACGTTCGCACGGCGCTGCGTCCCGAGACCGTGCTGGTTTCGGTGATGCATGCCAACAATGAGTTGGGGACGATTCAGCCGATCGCCGAGATCGCCGAGGCTGCGCACGAGGTGGGCGCGCTTTTCCACACCGATGCGGTGCAGAGCGCGGGCAAACTCCCCATCGATGTCGCTGCTCTCGGCGTGGACCTCCTCGCACTGAGCGGGCACAAACTCTACGCGCCCAAAGGCGTCGGGGCTCTCTACGTCCGCAACGGCGTCGACATCGAGAAAATTCAATTCGGTGGGGGGCACGAGCGCGGTCGTCGTCCGGGCACCGAGAATGTCTCCGGCATTGTTGGCTTGGGAGCTGCGGCACAGCTTGCCGCCGAGAATCTCGCTACCGAAGCCGACCGCCAGGGGGCTCTGCGTGATCGCTTGGAGCAAGGCATCCTGCAAAGTGTCGCTGACTGCTGGGTCAATGCATCCGACAGCCCGAGAACTCCCAACACCACGAACATCGGCTTCAACGGTATCGAGGGCGAGCCCTTGTTGATCGCTCTCGACCTCAAGGGCTTCGCGGTTGCGAGCGGGGCCGCTTGCTCCAGCGGCGTGGTCGAGCCTTCCCACGTCCTGCTCGCGATCGGACTCGACAAGTCCACTGCTCGGTCGTGCCTACGCTTCTCGATCGGGAAAGGCACAACTGAGGTTGAGGTTGAATCACTCCTTGACATGCTGCCCCAGGTCGTCGAACGCCTTCGCGCGTTGGCACCCGCACAAACCGATGCCTAAGGACCTCATAGCAGTGGCGATGAGCGGAGGAGTCGATAGCTCCGTCGTCGCGGCGATGCTGCATGCCGAGGGCCAGCCCATCGTCGGGATGACGATGCAGCTGTGGAATCAGCAGCGTATCCCGGAACTCATCCCCGAAGGTGGTGCGTCTGGCCGTTGCTGCTCGCTCGATGACGTCTACGACGCCCGCCACGTTGCCCAGACGGTCGGTATTCCGTTCTATGTCGTGAACTTCGAAGACCGCTTTGAGAAAGAAGTCGTCGCGCCATTCGTCGAAGACTACATCTCGGGACGCACGCCAATCCCGTGCACGATCTGCAACAACCTCATCAAGTTCGATCAGTTCCTCGACATGGCCAAGCAGGTCGGTGCTGAGACGATCGCCACCGGTCACTACGCCCGCATCGAGCGAGACGAAACGACCGGTCGTTGGCTCCTGCGGAAGGGTGTCGATGAGAGCCGCGATCAGTCCTACTTCCTGTTCGGCCTGACCCAAGATCAACTCTCGCGTTCGTCCTTCCCCCTGGGCGGCATGCAGAAAGACGAAGTCCGCGCACTCGCGCACAAACTCAACGTGCCGGTCGCTGACAAGGGCGAGAGCCGCGAGATCTGCTTCGTCCCCAACGGAGACTACGCGCAGTTCGTCGAAAAGTACCTCGACGAAAAGGGTGATAGAACGGTCTCTCAGGGTGTTGTCGTCGATGCCGAAGGCAATGAGTTGGCCGAGCACGGCGGCGTGCATCACTTCACTGTGGGTCAGCGAAAAGGGCTCGGTGTCGCTTTGGGTAAGCCGGCATATGTGACCGAGATACGGCCTGCTACCGGCGAGGTTGTCGTGGGCTCAAAGGAGGCGCTACATCGCACCAGCTTTGAAATCGAGCGCCTGAACTGGATCTCCATCCCTCGACTGGACGAACCGCTCCGGGTCAAGGCGAAGATCCGCTACCAGTTCCGCGCTCGTGCGGCGACGATTCGCCCGACCGCGGACCCCGGCCGCGTCGCCGTCGAGTTCGACGCACCACAGCTAGCGATCACCCCCGGGCAGGCGGCTGTGTTCTACCACGGCGACAGCGTCATCGGCGGCGGTTGGATCGTCTAGCGTCTTCAGCCACGCGAGTATAGTATTGAGATGGCGAGAGTGCTCCTATTGCTGGGCCTACTGCTGAGCCCCGCGCTCGCCTACTCCCAGATCCCTTCTCCCGCGGAACATTTCGGTCACCAGATGGGGGCCGATCGCCAACTCGTCGGCTGGTCTGACGTCATTTCCTACTATCGTGCCGTCGCCGCCGAGAGCCTCTTTGTGCGGTATGAAGAGCTCGGACGCACCACCGAAGATCGTCCCTTCGCCCTCGTCACGATTTCCTCGCCACAGAACCTGAGCCAGCAAGCAGGCTATCGACGCATTCAAGAACGGCTCGCTGATCCGCGCATCACGACACCAGCGCAGGCAGAATTCTTGATTCCACGCGGCAAGGCTGTTGTCCTCATTACGTGTTCGATTCACTCAACAGAAGTGGCTTCCACCATGACGGCCATGGAGTACGTCCACCGGCTGCTCACCGAAGACACTCCGCGCAACCGCAAGATCCTCGACGAGGTGATCTTCCTGCTCGTACCGTCGCTCAACCCGGACGGCGTCGACAAGGTCAAGAACTGGTACGACCGCTGGACCGATACGCCCTACGAAGGCGCCGCGATGGTCGAGCTCTATCACCCCTACGTTGGCCACGATAACAACCGCGACTGGTATGCGTTTACTCAACAAGAGACGCGGCTAGCAGTAGAGAAGATTCATAACGTCTGGCGTCCGCAGATTGTCTACGACATCCATCAGATGTCCTCCAGTGGCGCTCGCATGTTTGTGCCGCCTTGGGACGATCCGATCGACCCCAACATCGACCCGCTGATCGCTCAACAGGCCAATGCCTTTGGTACAGCGATGGCGGTCGATCTGACGGCCGCCGGCAAGACTGGAGTTGTGATCAACGGCATCTATGACTACTTCGCGCCTGCCCGGCACTATCAGAGCTATCACGGAGGTGTGCGGCTGTTGAGCGAGTCCGCTTCGGTGCGGTACGCAACACCGGTCGAAACGCAGTTCTCGTCCCTCCAGACCAAGGCTCGGGGCTATAACGCCCAACGCGCGAGTTGGAATTTTCTAGAGCCCTGGCCCGGCGGCGAATGGAAACTGCGCCACATCGTTGACTACCAGCTCATCGCGTTTGAATCGGTCTTGTACTCCGCTGCCTTACGGCGTGATGAGTTGCTACGCAACGCCTATCGCATTAGTCGCCGAGCAATTGAGCGACAAGAACCGACAGCGTTTGTGGCTCCGCGTCAGCAGTATGATCCGAATGCCCTGACCCGCTTGCTTGAAACGCTTCAGTTCGGGATGGTCGAGGTCTCTCGTGCGTCGAGCGACTTTTCAGTCGGCAATCGAAGCTTCACAGAGGGTGACTATGTGGTTCGTATGGATCAACCCTATTCGTCTTTCGCCAAGACATTGTTGGAGCCGCAGCGCTACCCAGAAAGAAGTCAGTATCCCGGCGGTCCGCCGCGTCGCCCCTACGACGTTACCGCCCACTCATTGCCGCTGCTGATGGGCGTCAACGTCGTGCGTCTAGACGCGCCTCTCGACGCTCCGATGCAGATCGTTTCTGAGTTGCCTTCGTCGGCCGCGACGGTCGGAGATAGCGAAGTGCTGAGTTTCTCTCCGGCCTACGGCAATTCCTGGATCGTCGTGAACCGAATGCTTCGTGCTGGCAGGGAGGTCTTCCGTGACGAGACCAACGGGCGTTTCTTCGTCCGGGCTGATGCCGAATCCCGAGAGTTGATTGAACAGTTGGCTCAAGAGCTGGAGGTCGACTTTTCTCCTGCGCCCACTGATCTAGGGGCCTACCGGCTGCTTCGTCGGCCACGAATTGGGATCTACAAGAGCTTCGTTCCCACCGCCGATGAGGGTTGGACCCGTTGGGTGTTGGAGCAGTACGAGTTCGATTTCGAAAGTGTGAACAACACTCGGATACGGAGCGGACAGCTTTCTGACTCTTTCGACGTACTCATCCTTCCCGACACGAGTCCGAGCGTATTGCATGCTGGGTACGTCGAAGGGGCCAGCTATGACGGGGCACGGATGCCGCCTGCCTATACTGGCGGAATCGGTGGCCGCGGTGCTGAGGCGCTGAGAGCTTTTGTGCGTCGCGGAGGCACCGTTGTTGCCTTCAACGAGGCATCCTCCTATGTGATCGAACGCTTGGGGGCCCCAGTGGAGAACGTCTTGGCAGATGTCGCTGATGAACTCTTCTACGCTCCAGGAGCGTTGCTGAACGTGGACATCGAAGCTTCGCACCCGCTCTGCTTCGGGATGCGCCCGCGAGAGGCGCTGTGGTTTGAGTCGGGTCCCGCGTTCCGCCCGACCCGGCCGGGCGACTCGAACGTACGGGTGGTGGCTCGGTATCCAGCCACGGACATCTTGGCTTCGGGTTGGCTGGCGGGGGCTCAATATATCGCCAACCGACCCGCCGTGGTTGATGTGGAAAGTGGTGACGGGCACTTCGTACTCTTCGGCGTGCGCCCACAGTATCGCGGTCAATCCAACGCCGCCTTCAAGATGGTATTCAACGCGCTGTTCTATTGGAACGAGCGTGAACTGCCTAGCGACTAGTTGTCGCTGAAGAGTAGCTGGACATAGTTGCGGAGTTGCTCGGACTGCCGCATCAGAAGCTTGCGGTCGCCATACACCCGGCCCAACACGAGCCCCCCTTCAATGCTACACATGGCGACCTCCCGCAACTCGTGGGCCGTCACCGGGATGCGTGGCGATCGAGCGTCCACTAACGCTGCGAACTTGTCTTCAAACAGATCGCCCCATCTGTCCAATTCCGTCTTGACGATCTCATGAACCGTCTCATTAAACTGGCTGCTCTCGTACGTATAGGAAGCGAAGAGGCACCCGGGCAGCGGCTCGGCCAGGCCGTCCACATACTCTTCGAAGAGCTTTAGAAAAAGCAGCACGTCCTGCAGCGGATCGTCAGCTAGCGCTGTCGCCCGATCCGAGAATTGGCTGAATAACTCGTGGTCGCTGCGGGCCCACCTTCCGATTAGCGCCTGCGCCAAGTCGGCCTTGCTCTTGAAGTGATAGAAGAAGCCGCCTTTCGTGACCCCGACACGTTCGATGATCTCGTCGAGGGATGTGCCGGCAAAGCCACTGTTAAACACCAACTCCTCAGCGGCTGCCAGAATCCTGTCTTTCGTCGCCTCTCCCTTGGATGCCATACCTGTAAGTATACAGACTAGACGGTATGTTTAGTCAAGGAGAAAAGAGGTCGGTGGCCGATCTGAAAAAATCTCATATTGTTGTTGACAGATGCTCGAAGTAACGATATAACTTTACCAACTGGTTGGTTTTTTGTCCAACTGAGATCAATTTGAAGCTAATAAGGAGAATCGATATGGCTACTAGCACTGTAGGAACCGACCGGATGGTCAACGGATTGAACGTCGACGACGTCATGGGGCTTGTGATGGCGGTGCAGGATGACCCTGACGCCGGTCAAACCCGCTGGAGCGTTGCGAGCACATGGCAGGGTGGCACACGCAACAGGGCAACCGTCCGTTCATTCGAGATTGGCGGCGAAGAAGTGATGCGTCCGTTCACGATGGATATAGACGAACCGCTGCAGTTGGGCGGCAGTGACACGAACCCCAACCCACAGGAGTACCTGCTGGCCGCTCTCAACGCCTGCATGATCGTGGGCTACGCCGCGCTCTGTGCGCTTGAAGGAATCGAGTTGGAGAAACTGGAGATCGAAACTTCGGGAGAGATTGATCTGAGGGGATTCCTGGGTCTAGACTCGACCGTGAATCCTGGCTATGACTCTCTCTCCTACACCGTCTCGATCAAAGGGGACGGCTCAACCGAGCAGTTCGAAAAAATCCATCAGATGGTGATGGCGACTTCCCCGAACTTTGCCAACATATCGCGCGCCGTAGCACTGAATCCGACACTGGTGGTCGAGTGAGGCCGAATAAGAAACAGCCGCGTGGGTATTGCACCCACGCGGCCGCTCTGTTCGAATCCCGGTGGTCTACGAAAAGCTTAGGATGGCATCCGCTTCGCTATCGGACACCTCGAATACCGTGTAGAGCTTGGTGATCTGCAATAGGTCTTTGACCTTCTTCTGCAGGTTCAGCAGTTTCACCTTGGCACCCTGGCTGGAGGCAGTGCTGAAGCTCGACACCAGTTCGCCCAGTCCGGAACTGTCGATGTAATCGACGTCTCCGAGGTTCAACAAGATGTTCTTGTTGCCGTTGGCTAACAGGTCACGAACGGTGGAGCGCAGTTTGCCTGAAGACTCCTCGCCCAACGTGATCCGACCACCTAGGTCGACGACCACCACTCCGTCTACTTCACGTGTCTCGATGCTTAAACTCATTTCTCTAATCCTCCTTACCCTTATCCTCGATTCCCGTCGGGCCGAGCAATGTCAACACGGCTTCCGTGCCCCTCGGCGATAGCTTGCGCAACTCAACCTCGTCCACCAGCGAGCGCATCATCAGCAGACCCCGCCCGGACGCTTTCAAAATGTTCTCGACTAACGTTGGGTCAGGGACTTCGCTGGGATCGAACCCGGTCCCTTCGTCCTTCACGCTGACAACAAGTCGGCCTTCGTCCACCTCAACGCTGAAGTGAACGCGCTTGTCGGCGCTATAGACATTGCCATGCGTGACGGCGTTCGCAACTGCCTCTCGGACCGCCATGCCCAGCCGATCGATCTGCTCTTCGCTAAAGCCGCCTTCGCGGGCCAACCCTTTGGCGCACAACTCCGCCGCGTCTACGGTGGAGATTACGCTCTCCAGCTTCAACTCTAATCGCCTACAGTTGCTCATCGAGAGATCGGCTCGGACCCAACTCAACCACTAAGCCCGATTGCCGTCGAACTCGCAAACGTCGCATACACATCTGGGCAAAGTCAAGAACGGTGACCTCCTAGCGGGAAGTAGCGCCTGTAGGATTCCGGTAGCCGGATGGTGCGTCCCGACCTATTGACGACGACGTGCAGAGTCTCGCCGGTCGCCAGCAACTTCCCATCCTGCTCTCTTCTCATCTCATAGGTGAAACGGATCGTTCGCGATTTTGATTCCACACACCGGCAAGCGATTTCCACGGACTCGTCAAAATGAGCCGGTGCCCGATAACGACAGTTGGCTTCAAGCACGGCCAACAGGGCCCCCGACTCTTTCTCCATATCGCCGTATTCGAAACCTACAGCGCGGCAGTACTCGACTCGCGCGACCTCCATCCACACGAAGTAGTTGGCGTAATAGACAACGCCCATCTGGTCTGTCTCGGCATAGCGCGCTCGAATACGAGTCTGATTCTCGATCATCGTTGCAAAAGTCCCAATCCAGTATAGGCAGGCGTGTGACGTTGCCGAGGCTGGGATTGCTACCTTGAAGACCGCGATGGAAGAGCATTACCTGATCGGGCTGACCGTAATTATGGTGCTGGGCGTCGCCGCTCGTTGGCTGGCATGGCGGCTACACCTGCCTGCGATCTTGCTGCTGCTCATCTGCGGCATCGTGGCCGGCCCTGTCACTGGCTTTCTTCGACCCGACGAGCTGTTTGGAAACTTCCTCAGGCCCTTCGTCTCGCTCTCCATCGCCCTGATCTTGTTCGAGGGCGGGTTGTCCTTGAATCTCCGCGAACTCAGGGAGATTGGCGGGGTCGTTCGCAACTTGATCACGATTGGGACAATCGTGACCTGGTCGATCGCCTCAGTGGCGGCGTGGGCCATCTTTGGGCTCGACTTCCAGCTGGCGTTGCTGCTGGGTGCTGTCTTTGTGGTCACCGGTCCGACGGTTGTCATTCCTCTTCTGCGGCACGTGCGTCCTTCGCCGCGAATCCGCAACACCATCAAGTGGGAAGGCATCTTGAACGACCCGGTCGGTGCCATTCTCGCCGTGCTGGTATTCGAGGCAATCATCGCTGGCGGCAGGGGCGGTGGACCGGACGAAGCCGCGCTGCAGTTTCTCTACAGTGTCTTGACGGGTATCGGCGTTGGCGCTGGTTTCGCTGCGTTGACGTTGCTCTTGCTCTATTTCCATTGGATACCTGACTTCCTGGACGCTGGGTTCACGCTCGCCGTCGTCCTCGGCGCGTTCACGATCTCGAACCACATTCAACCGGAATCGGGGCTGCTGACAACGACCGTGATGGGTATCGTCTTGGCGAATCAGCGGTTCACACCGGTGCGCCACATCGTCGAGTTCAAAGAGCACCTGCGGGTGCTGATTATCTCGACGCTGTTCATCGTACTGTCGGCCCGGCTGGAGCAGAGAGCGATCTACGACGTCTTGATCCCGTCGATGGCCTTCTTGGCCGTGCTGCTGTTCATCGCTCGTCCAGCCTCGGTATGGCTGTCTTGTTTGGGTTCGCCGTTGAAGGGCAACGAGCGTCGCTTTCTCATGTGGATGGCACCGCGTGGCATCGTCGCCGCCGCCATCGCGTCGATCTTCTCTGAGCGATTGGCCGATGTTGGCGTCCAAGGTGCCGAAGTACTTGCTCCGATCGCCTTCATCGTCATCATCGGGACGGTCACGATCTACGGCTTGACGGCCTTTCCGCTGGCCAAGAGATTGGGCTTGGCCGAGCCCAGTCCGCAGGGTGTGTTGTTCGTCGGCGCTCACGAATGGGCGCGGAAGATCGCTCTCGCCCTCAAGAAATCCGACTTCCACGTAGCTCTGGCCGATAGTAGTTGGAAGAACGTTGCAGCAGCGCGGCTTGAAGGTCTCTCGACCTACTACGGAGCCGTGCTCTCGCAAGACGTTCTCGATGACATCAATCTCTATGGAATCGGTCGACTCGCTGCAGTCACGCCCAACGACGAGGCGAACTCGCTGTCGGCGATTCACTTCCACGAAGATTTCGGACGCTCCAATGTCTTTCAATTGCCTCCCGAGCGAAGCGAGAGTGGTCGACACGGCGTCTCACCCGAGCACCTGCAGGGGCGCTATCTGTTCGACCCAGATCTGACCTACTCCAAGCTCAGTGAACTCTTCTCCGACGGTTGGACGATCAAGACCACTCCGATTACCGAGAAGTTTACATACAAGCAATTTCAAGAGCTGTACGGTGAAGAAGCCTTGCCATTGTTTGTCATCAACCAGGGGCATCAGCTCGGCATGGTTGACGCGGGCCAGCCGTTTATACCCCGGGCAGGGCAGACGTTGATCGCTGCCGTGCCCGGCGATGCTGCCCGTGAAGTCAGTGCCAACCGTGCTATCGGAGACCTTCGCGACCAGGCGAACAGCAGCTAACGATAATCGCTGAAGTGCTAAGCTAAGGGTTCCTTTCGGCGGCGGATTTGTCCGCGAATTCGCTGTTCCCTACCAACTATTGCTACTGACCCACTGAGGCTTCCATGTCTGAGATCAAAAACCTTCAAGCGCTCGAAATTCTCGATTCTCGCGGCAACCCGACCGTACACGTGAAGGCGACTCTCGCCAGCGGTGCCACTGCTTCGGCAGGCGTTCCGTCTGGTGCCTCGACGGGAATTCTGGAGGCGATCGAGCTGCGTGACGGCGACAAGAGCCGCTACATGGGCAAAGGGGTTCAGAAGGCTGTTGCCAACGTGAACGGCGAGATTCTCACGGCGCTGCAAGGTACAGCTGCGGACGACCAGCGCGCGCTTGACGAGAAGATGCTTGAGCTCGACGGCACTCCGAACAAGAGCCGCTTGGGTGCTAACGCTCTGCTCGGTGTTTCGATGGCCTGCGCTCGTGCGATGGCGATCGAGACCGGAGTGCCGCTCTACCAGCGCCTCTCGACCGGCCAGCCGTTTACGCTGCCGGTACCGATGTGCAACATCATGAACGGTGGACAACACGCCGACAACAACGTCGACATCCAAGAGTTCATGGTGATGCCGGTCGGCCTGCCGACGTTTAGCGAAGCACTGCGAGCGTCGACCGAGATTTTCCACACTTTGAAGAAGATTCTCAGCAGCAAGAACTACACCACGGCCGTGGGTGACGAGGGCGGTTTCGCTCCGCAGTTGAAGTCGAACGAAGAGCCGATGGAGCTACTGGTTGAGGCCATCCAGAAGGCTGGATACGTGCCGGGCGAGCAGGTTTGGATCGCGATTGACGCTGCTGCGTCCGAGCTGTTCAAAGATGGCGAGTACGTCTTTGCCGACTCCGACGGTTCCAAGCGCTCACCCGCTCAAATGGCCGACATGTGGGCCGACTGGTGCGAGCGTTACCCGGTTGTGTCTCTCGAAGACGGTTGCGGCGAGACCGACCATGACGGTTGGAAGATCCTGACCGACAACATTGGCGACAAGGTTCAGTTGGTTGGAGACGATCTGTTCGTCACTAACCCCCAGATCTTCAAAGAAGGCATCGACAAAGGTCTGGCCAACTCGATTCTCATCAAGCTCAATCAGATTGGCACCGTGACCGAGACGTTGGACTGCATCAAGATGGCGCGTGAGAACGACTACACCTACGTCATCTCTCACCGTTCGGGTGAGACAGAAGACACGACAATCGCCGACCTCGCCGTTGCCACCGCGTCGGGCCAGATCAAGACCGGCTCCTTGTGCCGATCTGATCGCACCGCCAAGTACAACCGCCTGCTTGAGATTGAAGCCGAACTCGGTGACAAAGCCGTCTACGCCGGACGCGCTGCCTTCGGCAACCGCCTAGCCTAGACCACTGGCGTGGTGGCTTGTCCGGCCTTCGCCGGGTGCGGCCGCTAGCGCGGGCTTGTCCGCTTCGCGGTGGGTATTGATGGACCTCCGGCCTGTGAGGGGAGGAAATCGCAACCTCACGGTTGCGGCTCTGTTGCTGGCATGTCCACTTCTATTGACCGCCGCCCGACACCGTCTGATGCAACAGACGATGCCGGGCGAACGGTTTGTGAATCCCAACTAAGCGGGGAAGCACCGAAGTATTGGGCCGGCCCTGAGGAACTGCTCCCTCGTTACGCTGTTGGCATTTTGGTAGGCCAACTCACCGAAGGTTTGTTTCCAGTCGACTGGAGACGCTAGCTAACCTCACAAAAATCTAGCGTGCTTCTGATTTGAGCCTGGCATGGGGCTGCAAGATTTTTGGGGTGTTTTGGAGGGCAGGTGGACGGAAGTCCTTTGTTTTGTTGGTGGAAATTTATTTTTTCGACCGTCAAACCGACTCGTCCTTCGAGCCTTCGTGGCTAGTTGCGCTGCAACATCCCTTGCGATAACAGCCAATCGCGAAATAGATTAAGCCAACCGGCGACGCCTGGCGGGTTGGATGCCTGAAGGCCGAAGCCGTGGGGGATGCCGGAGTAAATGTGGAGTTCCGCGTCCACACCCGCCTCGACTAGCGCCGAATAGGCCTCCGAGTAGTCGTCGAAGTATGTATCGTTGCCGCCCGCGGCTAGAAAGACCGGAGGGGTGTCCTTGGTCAAAGGCGCGGACGCTTTCCTCCGCCCAGTAAACGGCGCTCCGTAGATTAGGGCCTGGAAAGCGGGCCGGGCGCTCAGGTGGTCAATGTCGTCGACGGGATTCGCCACCGGGTCGCCATAGCGTGTTCCTGCCAGACCGGCGAGCGAGCCTCCGGCTGAGAAACCCATGACGCCGACATGGTCCGGATCGATGCCCCATTCTGACGCGCGACTGCGGACCGTGCGGATGGCGCGCTGAATGTCGGCGAGCTAGTGGTCCATCGTGGTGTAGGTAGAATCGGGCGACCGCTGTAGGCGGTACTTCAGCACAAAGGCGGCGATGCCTCGCTGGGCTAGCCAGTCGGCTGGCCCGTAGCCTTCGTGAGTGATCCAGAGCTCGCGGAACGATCCGCCGGGTGCGACGATCACGGCCGCGCCCGTCGCCAGATTGGAGGGCGGTAGGTAGAGCGTGATCGATGGCTGATGCACGTTGGAGACGACCAACTTATCGCCCACAATCCGGAATTTCTCACCTGCCGTGTTGCCTTCCGATCCTGGTGCTCCATCGGGCCAGAGAAGTACTACGTCGTGATCCGAACTTGGAAGAAGAGAGGACGGCGGCGGACCGGACTGTGCCACTGGACGAGATCCGGCCCCCTGTGCCAGGGCAATGATCGCGACGGCGTGGAGGAGAGCTGATAACACACTGATTTTTCGCATAGTGGGTAGCCGCCATTGTAGGCGATCGGCCATTGGACGTTGTGGAACAAGGTGCGGCTCGTCTACACGATCGGGGTTCCAGGGACAGGCACCGTAGATCGATCTGGGCCGCCTGGGTTCGCATCTGTGTTCCGCGACGAAACGTATCAGCCCCTGATGACAAGAAACCGGATGTTTGGAGGCGAGGACTGGGTGTCCGAAGCGATTAGGGTGCCTGTCACTCGAACTCATGAGATCGAAAAGGACAAGTGGTTGTGGTTCGGGTGATAGGATTGCGGAACGGATGGACATAAGTAAGCCAAACCGGCTATTCGGCGCTATGGGCCTGACGCTGGGGTTAGCGCTGCTCGCCGGAATCGCGGCCATCCAACTCGGACTGTATCCCGAGGGGCTTCAGGGACGGGAGTTGATATTTCAGGTCCCGATGCTGTTGCTGGCGGCCGGTAGTTTTGTGTTGTCCTACCTGACACGGCAGGCAGGCCTCGAGAAATCAACGAATCCGGTGACGCCAATCATATGGAGGACCGTTGAACGCGACACAGACGTCCGGGATCTCCTGAGTTGGAACTGGCGGTTGGGGGAGACGCTTGTCGGACGCGCGGACGAGGAGCAAGACCTGCTTGATTGGGCGAAGAATGGAGGGGGCGTTAAGGTTCGGTTCTTGAGTGGGTCGGGTGGTGTTGGAAAGACTCGTCTGGCTGCCGAGGTAGCACACAAGCTGGCGGGCGAGGGCTGGACGGCAGGCCTCGCCAGGGATGATGCTCACGAACTGCTGGCAACGGCGAACCATCGATGCTTGTTCTTGATCGTTGACTACCCAGAGAACAACCTTGACCGCGCCGAGCAACTCTTGAACGCTCTGGTCGATGACGTCGCAGACGGCGCAGGGCCGGTTCGGGCCCTGCTTGTCTCGCGATATTCCCAGGAAGACTGGGAAGAAAGGTTTAGTGCGATCGACAACAAGATCGGAGGAGTGCGAGAGATTCGAGAGCCTCTGACGTTGTTGGAACTCGATACGCCTCAGGCGAGCCAGCTCTTCACAAACGCCGTCGATAGCTGTGCCGCTGCAAGGGGGCTGGGCGTCATCGAGGTTTCGGCAGCGAAGTTGGAGAAGTGGTTGGATGGTGGACCCGACAAGAGGCTGTTTCACCTGCCACTGTTTGTGACGGCTGCGGCGTTGCATTGCGTGTTTGAGGCGGAACGTCGAGGCGGAGATTGGGACGGGTTTGAGGTTGGCCTGTCCGCCGCTGAGGTGATGAGTGCACTCGTCAAACGTGAGACTCGGAGGATGGATACCTTTGGCAAGGAGAGGGGACGTGCTGACAAGAACCCGTTGGTAAAGCGGCTAGTGGCGCTGGCGACGGTGCGGAGTGGGTTGGACGCGGAGGCGCTGGAGAATTTGAAAGAGCTTGCGCCTGATGAGCTTGTTTTCCCGTCGGATGAGGGTGTGGTTGGTTGGGCGAGAGGTTTGGATTGGTGGAACAAGAAGGATCATCGGTTCGATCCGCTGCGGCCCGATGTACTCGGAGCGGCATTAGTGTTTGAGGTGTTTCGCGAGTGGGAAAAGAAGGCCCCAGAGTGGTTGTGGGGTGCGCTGAGCACCGTGCCTGAGGAGAAGCGCTTGGAGTGGCTAGCGGCGGCGGAGCGAATTGATTACGATATCCGCCGAATACATGGGTGGGAGGAGAAGCGATTTGCTGGATGGTTGGCGGGGATGGTGGCGGGCAAGTTAGAGCGGGCTCAGGCGCTGGAGTATGTCACTCGGGCGCCCAGGGTCGCTGGGACGGTCATGCTGGGCGACGTCATTGGGGGACTGCTACTGGATGGGCCCGGGCTGGACGAGGAGATGCGAGCGGAGCTTCTACACAATAGATCGGTTCACCTGAGAGTACAAGGAAAGAATAGGGAGGCGCTGGAGGCGATACAGGAGGCGGTGGATATTCGTCGCCGGTTGGCAAGTCAGCAGCCGAATGATGCTGAAGGGAAGCTGGCGGGGAGTCTAGTGAACTATTCGGCTTGCCTAGGCGAGGAGGGAAGAATGACCGAAGCACTGGTAGCGATCGAGGAGGCGGTGCAGATCTATCGCGGATTGCCGGAACGCTACGAACCGGAGCTTGCGACAAGTCAGATGAATTACTCGGTAGATCTTACTGTTCAGGGGAGGGGGCAAGAAGCACTGGAAGCGGCAGAGGCGGCAGTGACGCTCTATCGACGGTTGCCTACTCGGTTCGAGGCACAACTGGCCCGTAGTCTTGCCAACTATTCGAACTGTTTAGGTGTGCAGGGGCGGAGTGAAGATGCTCTGAAAGCAGTCGATGAATCCGTGAAGATCCACCGCAGATTGGCTATTCAGTTTCCCGAGCGCTATGAGCCAGACCTGGCCGTGAGTTTGGCGAACTACTCTAAGCGTCTGGGTGAGCAGCGGAGGGGCGTTGAGGCTCTGGAAACGATAGAGGAGTCGGTAGAGATTCGACGAAGGCTAGCTGTCCAGACGCCAGAACGATATGAACCGGATCTCAGTTCATGCCTGACCAACTACTCGGATCGCCTGAGCGAGCGAGGGAGAGGAGAGCAAGCGGGCGAAATTATCGCCGAGGCGGTGGTAATTCGTCGACGGTTGTCGAAGCAGACACCGGAGCGCTACGAACCGGACCTCGCGCTCAGCCTGAGTCTGATGGGCGAGCAGGCCGAGGCAGCAGGCGATTTTCGTTTGGCGGTGAAATGTCACGAGGAGGCCGTGGACTTGTTTCGGAAGCACAGGAATCGGTCGCCCGGGTTTGCTGGGCGGTTACTGCCGAGCGTGGAGAAGGATTTGGAACGGTTGCGCGGGTTGTTGGGAGAGGACGGGTAATAGCAGATCGGAGGCTTGGTTGGTTGTGCCCTGGGTTTTGCCTGGGGCTTTTTGTTGGGGTGATGTTGGTGGGTGGTGCGTGGACAGCCAAGGGTGGCTGTTCTCTAGGGGAAGAGGACGCGGACGCGGGAGTGTTGCGTGTGGGCGCGGGATTTGGTTTTCCCGGGGCTTGCGCCGCCGGGCTAACAATAGGTCGCCCCGCTGGGGCTGAGAGCGCTGCGCGGGAGACCGGAGGGGTGGTGTGGGTTGGTTGGGATAGTCGACGGATGTTGGAGGTTTGGGTTGTTGTGCCCTGGGTGTTGCCTGGGGCTTCCTTTTTTTGGGGCGAGGTTGGTGGGTGGTTCGTGGACGGTCAAGGGTGGGCTGTCCTTGGGGAGGGGGCTGGCGTGAGGACCCGGTGCTCACGCCCCTGGGCTCGGGTTGGCTGGTCGTGGATGGTTGGGGCGTCGAGTTGGGAAGGACGGGGTTGGTGGTGAGGTTGGGACGCTGACGCGGGAATGGGAGGGGTGATTTGGGGATGGTTGAGGCCTGGACAGGACTCGCTGGAGGACGGCTGGTTGCCGTAGACGCACCCTCACGGGTGCGGCTCTGTTGTGTGGGGGGCGGCGTCAACTGATGGACGGAAGGTTGCACGAAGAGCGTTGCTGGATGGGGTGTTTCGGTTATTTTCATTTTTTATTTCGTTTGGAATGAGTGAGTTAGGGCTTTGGTGTCCCGGAAAGGCTTGGTGGGGGGTGCTAGCTTTGGATCAGGAAGGGCCGGGGCGCTGGAAAGCGCTGCCGGTCTTTTTTCGTTGGTGGGGGAGATGAACACGATCAAGGGCAAGATATCGCCGCAGAAACTGCTCGATGCGGCGATGAGGAAGGCGATGGCGTCGATGGCGGGTGACGGCGAATTCTCAAAATCGGCGTCCGACGGCGTTGTGCAGTTGTTGAAGCTTTACAAGGAGTACGGCGGGGATGAGGAAGAGATTCCGAAGAAGCTTCGAGTGATATGGCTGGACGAGATGAAGAAGAACGACCCAGGCGAATAATCAATTACGATCCGCTGCCGTCGCAGAGACGCTTCCATGACTTAGAGACGCGCATTAAGGGTTACTCGGGTCCGGTGGGCTCGGGTAAGAGCGCGGCGCTCTGCCATGAGGCGATCGACCTTGCGTTTAAGAATGACGGGCGGACGGGGCTGATTGGAGCGCCGACTTACAACATGTTGCGGGACGCGACTTTGGACGCGTTCCAGGAGATTCTGAGAGCGAATGAGATTGGATATGAGCTGAACCGATCGAGCTTTACGCTGACGATTTTGGAGTGCGGATCGAGGATCTTGTTTCGGTCACTGGATGACCCGGAGAAGTTACGCGGTTCGAACTTGGCGTGGTTTGGCGTTGACGAGCTGACGTACCGCTCGGAAGATGCTTGGACACGGCTGGAAGCGAGACTGAGAGACCCCCAGGCTGAGGAGCTTGGGGGTTTCGCTGTTTGGACTCCGAAGGGGTTCGATTGGGTTTATCGGCGGTTTGTCGGTGAGCCGGTGGAAGGGTATGGATTGGTTGAGGCAGAGGCGTTTGAGAATACGTATCTGCTGGATGCGGCGCCGGACTATTACGACCAGCTGAAGGCAAGTTATGACGATGCGTTTTATCAGCAAGAAGTTCTGGGCGGCTATCTCAATATTCAAGCGGGTCAGGTCTATTATGCGTTTGATCGAGAAAGGAATACGGGCGAGTGGGAAGTCGAAAGAGACGAGCCGCTGATTTGGTCATGGGATTTCAATGTGAATCCGATGGCGTCTGTGATTGCACAGAAGCGTGATGGCACGGTGCATGTGTTGGATGAGATTTATCTGACGACGTCTTCGACTCCGGAAGTTTGCGAGGAGTTTGCACGGCGGTACGGCGAGCATCGTGGTGGCGTGAAGGTTTACGGCGATGCGAGTGGTGAGCAGCGGCATTCGGTGAGCCGGTTTTCGGACTTCGAGCTGATACGGGGGTTCTTTCGGAACAACCGGAGGTTGAACGGAGTGGTGACGACACGGCGTTCGAATCCGCCGGTGAGGGATCGGATCAATTTGGTGAATGCGTCGTTGAAGAGTGCTGACGGTGAGACACGGTTGCTGGTCGATCGGAGTTGTCGGCGTGTGATTCGCGACTTGGAACAGGTGACGTACAAGCCGGATAGTGGCGTAATTGATAAGGACCGCGAAGCGGAGTTGACGCACTTGTCGGATGCCTTGGGGTATCTGCTGTGGCAGGAGTTGCGGACGAGCGAGAAGGTCGGAGAAAGAGGACAGCGGCTGATTTAGTGAGTCGGTGGAGGAAGCGTGATTGAAGCGTTAAATACGGAGCACAGCCGCTATCGCGACCGCAAAGATATGTGGCGTCGCTATTGGGACTTTTATGTCGGCGGCGAACAGTTGCGGCGGAATGCGGGTCAGTACCTGACACGGCGTCAGAAGGAACCGAGCGACGTCTATGCGGAGAGGCTGGGGCGAGTTTTCTATGAGAACTACCTGGGATCTTGCGTGGACTGGTATGCGGCGGCGCTTTTCAGGGCGGAGCCACGGATAGCGGTGGAGACGGCGGATTCGAAGACGCGGGACTTCTATTCGCAGTTCATTGAGGACTGTGACTGTAGGGGAACGAGTCTATTGGAGACGGCGCGGAAGGCGTTTGTCGAGACGTTGGTACTAGGTGAAAGTCATCTGCTAATCGACTTCCCGAGAGTCGAGGGAGAGGCGCACAACCGGGCGGAAGAGGATGCGCTGGGTAAGTCGAGGGCTTACCTGGCGCGTTTCTCTCCGATGGACCTCATCAACTGGAAGACGGACTCACATGGCGCGCTGGACTGGGCGGTGATTAAGACAGAGGAGTCCTACCAGGCGGCGTTCGATCAACCGGAGCTGATTATCGAAGATCGCTGGTTGTATTACGACAGGGAGACATTCCGGTCGTATCGTCGGCGACGCGGTGCCGAGGCGACGGGAGTTGCCGTGGGCGGCGGTGTGGAGTTGGTGAGTGAAGGGCGGCATGCGCTGGCTGGGGTTGGGCGGACGCCGATCGTGAAGATGACGGTGTCTGACGGGCTGTGGTTGGTGAATAAGGCGGCGTTGGTGGCGGAGGAGCATTTCAATAAGTCGAATGCTCTGTCGTGGGCGTTGCATATGGGCTTGTTCGCGATGCCGGTGATTTATTCGGATCGCGAATGGCAGCAGGTGGTGGGCGAGGCCTATTACTTGCAACTGGGCCCGGACGACAAGTTTGGCTGGACGGAGCCCGAGGGTAAGGTCTTTGAGATTGCGGCGGACAACTTGGACCGCTTGAAGGATGAGATTTACCGAGTTTGCTACTTGGTGAACCAAGCTGGCGGCCGCGAGGCGAAGCACCTGGGTCAGTCGGGGTTGAGCAAGGAGCGCGACTTTGCGGTGACGCAGGAAGTGCTGCGCAGCTACGCCTTAGCGCGCCGCTCATCTGTTACCCTGGGCTTCGGTAAAGAACTTCTTGCGGCAGACGTTGGAGCTGACGGCGAAGGCGCGGCAGGACGATGTACGGTTCGAGATCACGGGAATGGATCAGTTCGGTGCGAAGGACTTTAGTGACGAACTCGCGGCGGCGGTGGGTCTGCGGGAAGCGGGTATCCATTCGCCGCGGCTGGGAAGAGAGGTCCAGAAGCGGATTGCGTTGAAGTATCTCGAAGGTGCTACGCAGGAGACCAAGAACGCCGTGATCCAGGAGATCGAGCGTGGGTTGCAAGTGTAGCGAGTTGCTGCGATGACGGCGGGGTGGGGCGCTCCCGAGGCGGCGCCCCTTTGCGTTTGAGGGAGGGGAGATGGAGGCGGAGTTGAGCGGAAACGATCCGAATCAGGGCGATGCGGAGACGCAGTACCGGCAGGAGTTGGCTCGCGAAAGAGCGACGCGTGAACGGTTGGAGCGGCAGCTGAATGAGATTGCCACCGAGAACCGTGTGCGGCGAGAAGAAGCTGAATGAGATTGCCACCGAGAACCGTGTGCGGCGAGAAGAAGCCGAGGAGACCGAGCGGCTAAGTGTGATTCGCGAAGGGCTGGAAGAGCGCGGCGTGAAGAAAACACGATTGGCGCTGCGGCTGGTGAAGGAAGACATTTCTCGAGGCGACGACGGTCAGCTGTTTGGCGAGATGGACGGGCGGCGGTTGTCGCTTGAGGACTATCTGGACAGCTTTGTCGGAGAGAACCCGGAGTTTTTGCCTCCGCGGATCTCTGGGGGTTCGGGAGCGACGGCGGCGGGTTCGCGAGAGCTGTCGCAGTCGGGATTTGAGTTGGAGAGTATTCGACCCGGAATGAGCCGAGATGAGTCGCGGGCGGCCTGGAAACAGGTGGCGCGGCTGATGGGGTCGGGAGATCCCCGGTGGTAGCACCGGGAGAGAAGAGGCGGCGCCGCGGCGGCCCGTCACGTAAATAGTGAAAGAGGAAGGAGAGTAAATGCCTGCAATTACGTCAAGTAATGTTGCCCAGGCGATCGTGAAGTTGGTGGCCGCGGATGCGCTGCCGGCTCTGATGGGCAACTTGGTGATGGGAAACCTGGTCAACCGGAACTACGAACCGGTGTTGGGCCAGGCTGGCGATACGGTGAATATTCCGATCGCGCCTACGATGGTCGCGAACAATATCGCGGAGGGTGGCACGGTTCAAACGCAGAATCCGAACGTCGGGAACGCGCAGATCGTACTGAACACGCACGCTGAAGCGACGTTCCAGGTGCCGGATGTGACGAAACTCCTGGCGGTTCCTGACCTGCTGAAGGTCTACATGGAGCCGGCGGTGGTTGCCATCGCTGAGCGAATTGAGACGGACCTATTGAACCTGTATCCGCAATTCACGGTGAATTCGACGCTGGGTACTCCGGGTGTGTCGATGACCGAAGCGGATATTGATGCGGCCGAGACCGCGCTGTTCCAGGCGAAAGTTCCGGCGAGTCAGCCGAAGCATCTTATGGTTGATGCGGATGCCTACTCGGCGTTGCGTCAGATCCCGCGCTTCAGCGAGTATCAGTCGGCTGGCGAGGCTGGCGTGAATGCGCTGGTGAGCGGTCGGTTGGTCGCATCAAAGACTTCACGGTCTTCCGTTCGCAGTTCGTGCAGAAGACCGGCTCTGGTCCGGCGACGACCCACAACGTGGGCTTTGCACGCGACTCGATCGGATTGGTGGTTCGCCGTTTGCCCCAGCCTCTGCCGGGAACCGGAGCGATCGCGGAATACGCGGAGCTCGGCAACTTTGGCATGCGGGTGGTGATGAGCTACCAGCCGGATACGTTGGCTCAGCAGTTTATCGTGGACGTGCTGTATGGCGCCGCGGTGATTCGACCGGAGTTTGGCGTACAAATCGAATCGTAGGGTTTCGCGCTGAGGCTGGCGAAGAGGGGTTTTCGGTCTCCCGAAAACCCCTCTTCGCGTTTTTACGGGAAGGAGATTGGATGGACCTCAAGGGCTATTACCGGAAGATTCGGGAACTACAAGAGACGCTGGACGAGTTCGTGGTGGTGAAGAGTCTGTCGACCGAGAGCGGGGGCAGAGGTGGCGTGTTGAGCGAAGCGACTTGCGCAACGGCGGCACGCATGGTGACAGATGGCGTTGCCGAGATCGCATCCGCGGAAGAGGCCAAAGAATATCGACTTGGCACAGAGAAAGCGCGGAAGGTCGAGGAAGAACGCCGCCAGTCATCCCAGATTCAGTTCAGCGTGATTACCGACGCGGAACTGCGTTCGCTGACGCGCGGCGGTCGGGCTCGCAAGGAGTAGAGAGATGGCGCTGTTTACCGATGGGCTTGTCTCGGAACTCTCGGACTTGCTCGGGTATGAAGCCGACCTGCTCGATGTCGCGGGAGCGTTGCGGATCGACCTGGGAGTGAAGTTGCAGTTGGCTCAGACGGAAGTCGGAGCCCAACTGGAGGCGACATCCAGACGGCCAGGGAATGTTTACCTGGCTCGCGGTTCGAGCTGGCAGTCTACCGGGGCGGAGACGAGTGCCCCACGGTTTGACTTGAACCAGGTGGTGGTGACGCCGCCCTTGAGGCTTTGGCACACGTTCCAATCGCTGGCGTTGTTCTTCAGAGATGCGCACGGGCGCAAGATCGAAGACAAGTACTTGCCGAAGTGGCGGGAGTACAAGGAACTGGCGAAGTGGGCTTCGGACTTGCTGTTCCAGACCGGGGTGGGACTGGCGACAACACCTGTTCCGCGAGCTCCGGAGCCGCTGATCGGATTTGAGCCATCTACGCTGCCAGCAATGTCTTTGTATGTGCGGACGACGTGGGTTGGCGGCGACGCGGTGGAGGGAGCGGGGAGCGGGGAGCGCGCGGTGCAGACGACGGCAAACCAGGCTCTTAAACTCACCACGAGTTCGGTGCCGCCGGGGGTTGGAGGATGGCATGTCTATGTCGGCCAGGCGGCTGGGGTAGCGATTCGCCAAACGGCAAACCCACTGGGTGTGGGCGACAGCTGGGTGATGCCGGTCGGCGGTGTCGTGGACGGCCCGGAGTTGGGCAGTGGCCAGCCAGCTGAGATGTATCGAACGGCTCCGAAGTTTTTGCAGAGGGGATAAGACGAGTGCCAAATCTGACGCTGGCTGCGATAGAGAAGATGCGGGCGTTGTTGTTGGAGCCGGGTGGCCTCAACGACAAGCTGTACGCGATTGCTCTGCGGGACATGGTTGAACCGCAGACGGTGGACGCGGAGAACGTTCTCACGCGTCACTTTGCCGCCGACGCGAGTGATAAGAACACCGATCTGATGTATCCGCTGGTGTTTCTCTATTGCAGTCGTATTGAGAACCGCTTGGAGACAAAGTTCAGCGAGTTCTCTGGGCGGGTGTTCTTGACGGCCGAAGTACGGGCGAGCGAAGAGACTCTCGATTTGTTGGATGGCCAGGCGGCCCGACTGGCGGAGGCCGTGGGCGACACGCTTGCGCAACACCGTGGGAAGTGGACCGACTACGCGGCATTCGACGGTCGCTATCAGACGAAGTTTGATGCGGCGCGAGTGGCGGGGCGCAACTTCATGCAGTCGGCGCGGATTGAGATTGAGCTATTGGCGCACGCGTAGCGTGGGCTTGGGAATGAGGAGAAGAGCGAATGCCGGATTGTGTGCTTTCCAGCCAGAGCCGTTTCTATACGGGGCTGGAGTCTACCTACGGTGCGGTGCCGGGGATCGATGCGTCGGACCGTATGTCAGCCGTGGCTTTGCGGATGACGCAACGGCGCGAGGTGCGAAAGAGGCGCGACAAGACCGGAGGTCGGACCTTTACGGGGCTGGCTCCGGGGAGTCGACGTCGGACGGAGTTCTCGATGGAGACCTATCTAGTCGAGAACGCGACTCCGAGTAGTCCTCCGGCGGTGGGGCCGCTTGTGGAGGCAGGCCTGGGTGCTGCTCCGGCGACGTTCGCTGGAGCGACAGCAGGGTCGGGGTCTACGGCGACCCAGATCAACTTTGGCACTTCACATGGGCTGGTGAAGGGGCAGGCGTTCGGCTTCAACGGGGAGTTGAGGTTTATCGCCACGGTGGACTCTTCGACACAGGTTACGGTGAACGCGCCGTTCGCCAGTGCGCCGACGTCTGGCGCGACGTTGACACCCGCAGTAACCTATTTCCCGGCCTACGAGTTGCCGAGCGTATCGGTCTTTGACTATTGGGATCCGGCAACGGCGGTGCAGCGAATCTTGACGGGAGGGACGGTGGATCGGCTGGAGATCCGCGTCAACGCCGACTATCACGAACTGCAATTTTCCGGCGAGGCACAGGACATCGTTGATAGCGAGACGTTTGCTTCGAGAGACGGCGGACTGACGTCGTTTCCAAGTGAGCCAGCGCTAGATGGTGACTATCCGGCGCCGATTCCTGGAAATTTGGGTCAGGCGTGGTTGGGGGCACCGGTGTCGAAGTACTTCACCGTGACCAATGCGGCGGTGCGGCTGCAGAACGACATCGATCTTCGCAACCGAGAGTTCGGAACTACCGTGCCACAGTGCATTGCACCGGGCGTGAGAAACGTGACGGCGGATTTCGAGTTATTTGAGACCGATGACGCAGCGACGCGGAGCTTGTTTGCTTCGGCTCAGGCGGAGACGCCGATTCAGGTGATGTTTCAACTGGGTGAGACGGCGGGGCAGATGCTTGGCGTACACCTGCCGACAGTGGTCCCGGAGTTGCCGCGGTTTGACGATTCGGATCGCATCTTGCGGTGGCGGTTTGAGAACTCGCGAGCGCAGGGTTCCGTGGATGACGAGATCGCCCTGGCGTTCGGGTAAGGAGGCTTTATGGATTATCAGAGCTTCTTGTGGAGCGAGTCGGGCGAGGCGTCGGGCGTGAGATTTCGTGTTCGGTGCATGTCGTTTGGGCGGCGTCTTGAACTGATGAAGCGGGTCGGCGACTCGCTGGCGCGGCTGGAGTTTATGCAAGCCGGTGAACAGACACCCGAGGTGGTGGCGGAAGCCACCACGCTCGGCGCGGCGATCGATCGCGAGTTCCTGATGTGGGGACTGGAGGAAATCGAGGGACTGGAGATCGACGGTGAGACTGCCACGCCAATCTCCTTGATCGAGAGTGGGCCAGAGGCGCTGGTCCAGGAAGCTCTGCTTGCGGTGCGCGGGAGCGCTGGATTGTCGGAGAAAGAAAGAAAAAACTCCGAGTCGCCTTTCACTTCGCCCACAGCGGCCAGACCGAGTGGAAGTGCGATAGATGCCGCAGCCTAGGTTTGGAGCGTCGCAGACGCTGCGGGTGGTTGCCGCATGAGTACGAAGTAGATGCGAGCCCGGTATGGGTGAGCCGATTGGGGCGGCAGGGTGAGAGGCGTGTCTCGAGTACGGAGTGTCCAGTCAGTCAGGTGACGGCTGATAGTCGGTCGCTCTTGGAACAGTTTCTATCCGAGAAGCAGTTGGGCCGTGGTGCTGCGACGGTCGATCGCCCGGCTCGAGTGGTGGATGCGTTTGTCGTGTTGGCGAGAGAGGTGGAGTTGGTGAAGGAAGGCGCACGTGGCGAATGAACTGAAAGATGCAGCGAGATCGCTGAGCGAACTCACTGAAGAGCTGAGAAGGGCAGGTGTGGGTCGCCCTTCGGCGGCGGAACTGCGACGACAGTCCGCGGCGACGGCGTTGCCGTCGGCTGCGTCGCGAGACTTGGAGAACGCGCTCAACTCTACAGCGGGAGAACTGCGCGGATTAGGAGCAGGGCTGGGCGATAGCGCGAAGGCGATCCAGGAAGGATTTGCTTCTCTGGGGCGTAGTCTCCCGGGCTTCGCGAATAGCACGTTGGGTGGTCTCAGTTCTGGTGGGGGACTCGGGTCGTTGCTTAAGAGTGGCTTTGGGCTTGCCCCGTTGGTGCTGTCAGTGGCGAAGCTTTTTGGTGGTGGCAGTGACGATGATGAGGCCCCGAAGTTTGAGCGATTCGAACCTGCTGCGCCACTCAACTTGAGTGCGGCGAATGTAGACGGACCGATACAGGGTTTGCCACAAGCGGTGCGGGGCGTAGGCAGTGAGGTGCGTAGCGTGCCACAGGTCGTGGTGAACGTCAGCGCGATGGACTCGCAGAGTTTTATGGATCGGTCGGACGACATCGCACGTGCAGTGCGGAGCGCGATGTTGCACATGCATCCACTGAACGACGTGGTGGATGAGGTCTAGGGAGAACGGAATAATGATATCTCGACCGAAAGAAGTGCCGGAGAGCTGGAAGGCGCCGCTCGGGCCGTACCGTCAGGCACCGTCGGAATACGGTGGCGAGTGGTGGCTGGTGAATCCGTTTAGCGGTCCCGAGCCGTGGCTTTTAATGGACCGTAAGCCAGCACCGGCGGAGGTGTTGCCGGAAGGGTTTGAGGCGATCTTTGGCCCTCGACCCGAGAAGACCGGGTACCAGACTCGCCGCGCCTGGAAGCACGACGTCATCGTGTGGGAGCAGGACAAGAAGAACTTCAAGCAGGCTGGACAGCCGCCGTGGGCCAGCAAGAAAGAGCTGCGGCTCGCCGCTGAAGTTCTCGATGCGTGGGACATGGGTGCGCCTAGCTACTACGAACACAGGAGCTGGGGATGGATGGCGATGTTTCTGGACTCGCAAGTTGAGGAGTTTCAGATGAACGCGCATACCACGGTGTATTACACGCATCTAGTTATTGCGAACTATCAGGTGCGGCTGTTGCAGGAAGGCATCCGGCCGCGAGTGATTCACCCGCTGCTGTCGGCTGGCACACGGGCGGACATCTCGGAGGCCAGGGCGAGATAGATGGTTGTTGCTTTCCCAAAGCTGAAGACCGGGGCGCTGACTCAGTATCCGGTTTTTCGAGAGCTGAGTTGGCCCGCGGAAACGATTCAGTTTCTCGATATGGGCAGACAACTCTACATGGACGGGAGCGGGTCGCTAAGGCGCTGGCAGTTGAACCTGTCGCGGTTGGACGAATCGGAGATGGCTGAAGTGATCGAATTCTTTACCGCGATGCGGGGCTCGCTTGGGCGGTTCGACTTTGAGGACCCGATGACCGGTGAGCTCGTCTCAAACTGCCGCTTTGACGACGACGAGCTTCGCGTCTCGGCCGTCGACGAGTTCGACGGGAGAACGGTGCTCACTGTGACGGAGACGCGATGAGGGTGTTTCCAGAGCTTGCCAGCGGGGCGGCCGCTCAGTTTCCGTGGCGGCGAATGATCCGTTACCGGTCTGTTCGTAACAGATTGCCGGGAGGCGATGAGATCGACTTCGGGGATGTTCCGTATGAGAGACGTAGTTGGGAGTTGCCACTTGGGGATCTAGAAGATGTTGAGTGGCAGGCGGTCCGAGACTTCTTTGCGGAGACGGGTGGTCGACGCCTACCGTTTACGTTCGTCGAGCCCGGATCGAATCTGCTGGCTTGGTCGGATTTGCTGGGAGAAGACGTCTGGGTGAAAAGCGTTGGGCTCCAAGTCTCGGGCGGCGCGCTGGACCCGAAGGGTGGCATAGCTGCGACGAGTCTGTCAGATGGGAGCGGTTGGACGATTTCGCAGACCCTACTCGCACCAGCGTCACGTGCCTTTGTCGCGTCGGCGTGGCTCAAGAGTAGTTCGACCGGGGTAGTGCTGAAGATGTCGGACGGTGCGGGGCAGTCGAAGCAGGTGGCCGTGGCTGCCGACGATATCTGGCGACGATACGAGTTGCCGTGGCGTCTGACGTCCGCGGCGGACCAAGTGGTGCTTGACGTCGCCGGGCCGGCAGGCGCGTCGGTCACAGTGTATGGCTTGCAGGTCGAACCGCAGATCGGGCGATCGAGTTACAAGCGCACGACAGAGCAGTCTGGCATCTTCGCCAACGCCTATTTCGACCAAGACTCGCTTATCGAAAGCCTCACAGCTCCGAATCAGAACTCAGGGACCTTGCGAATTCAATGGACTCCATCGCCAATCTAAAAGAACAAAGCGACGCACTGACTCCACTACTGTTATTCGAGGCAGAGCTTGCCGATGGGCAGGTGGAGCGTTGGTCGACCCACAATGTGACAGTTTCAGGCGAGTCGTATGACGCGCGGGTGGTTAGGCACAACTTCTTCGAGGTGCAAGCCGCAAGCGAGAGCGGAGTTGACGCGATCCCTCGCATTGCGCTCACGCTCGGCAATGCGGACTCGCGCTTTTCTCAGATCGATTCCGCGGTTGGGTTTCGCGGAGCGAAGTTAAAGGCCCGCTTCGTCTTCTATGACCTCGAAACCGACGCAGCGGTGACGCCGGAAGCGACTGTCTTTCAGGGCATCTTGAACCCACCCGACGAAATTGCCGAAGCGACCGTTCGCCTGTCTGCCATCAACCGCATGAGCATGCAGCGAGTGCTGCTGCCGACGGTGAGGATACAGCGGCGTTGCCCTTGGAGATTTCCGGAGGACGCGGCACAGCGCTCCGAGGCGGTAAGCGGTGGTGCGGATGGTGGTTACTCGCGGTTCTTCGCTTGTGGCTACTCCGCAGGTGAGCCTGGCGGCGCGGGGAATCTCGATGTCGGAGGGCAGCCGTTTACTTCTTGCTCATTCACGCGGGCTGATTGTACGGCTCGCGGGATGTTTTCGACCGACGGCTCCGGCGCAATGACGAGGCGGTATGGTGGCATCGAATTTGTGCCAGCGACCATCTTAGTGCGAGGGCATGGAGACAAGGGATATCGGACCTCGGATGTCTCGGGAAACGAAGCTCGCTACAACGACTTTGTGCCGCTTGAGTACGGCACGGTTTGGCTCGATGCGCCGATCGTCTTTGCGCGCAACGATGGCAACCTCACGCGTATGGAGGTGTTAGTCGGACTGGGAAAGATCGATGCCGTCCTGAAAGTGCTGGTCAACGATATTGAGATTCCAGTCGGCGTCTCCGGGCGGGACATGACGCCGAGCGGGTGGTGGAATCTTTTTGCCGATGGTGGACGTATTGGTGGATTTAATCTCAACTTTACGGCTCCTGGGGGTGCGCCGCTTGGCGATCCTTACGGCGGCATGGCGTGCCTGTCGGTGGTGGTGCCGAATCAGATCAACGACGGTCGTAGCCTGCCTCGCGTGAAGGTTCTGCTCCGTGGATTGCGGCTGGAGCGGTTCGACGCAGTTGGTAGTTCGCTGGGGTTCGCCTTTAGCAACAACCCGGCTTGGGTTCTGTTGGATGTGCTGCGTCGTAGCGGCTGGAAGCAGAATGAGATTGATGTCTCTAGTTTCACCGTGGCTGCGGCGTTTTGCGATCAGACAATTGCCGCGACCGACAATCAGGGAAACCCGATCTCGAAGGAGCGCTTTCGATGCAACATGGTGATCCGTTCGCGAAGAACGGCGGCGGATGTGATTCGTGGTGTTCGCAATGGTGCCCGACTGCAGCTGACGTACCGGCAGGATGGACGCCTGGCAGTCTATGTGGAGAACTCCGTCCTGTTGCAGCAGCCGACCAAACCGGAAGGATCGAACGCGACGACGATGCTGAACGGAGGTTGGCCGGCCTACGTCTACACGGACGGCTCGGATCCGTTGGTTCCGTCAGCGATATTGAGACGGCCAGACGACTCGCCAGCACTGCGGCTTTTCTCGAGGCCGATCGCCGATTCACCGAATCGGTTTTCGATCGAGTTCGCCGATGAGTTCAACGAGTATCAGCAGGACAGCCTGGAACTGGTTGACACGGACGATATCGCTCGTACGGGGCAGGAGATTACGGGACGGCTTGTTGCTGACGGATTGCCGACGTATGACCAGTCGGCGCGGATCATGAAGTTCTTCCTCGATCGGTCGATCAAGGGGAATCGCTTCGTCGAGTTCGAGACGAGCGTGAAGGGTCTGGGACAGCACGTCGGCGACCTGATTGCGGTGACGTACGTGAAGGAGGGACTGCTGAATCAGACCTTCCGCATCTTGAAGATCCAGCCGGGCCCCAACTACCGGACGGTTCGTATTACGGCCCAGGTACATGACGACGCTTGGTACAACGACACCAACGGCCAACTCACACTGGTCCCGCCGACGCGACCGCAGTCCAAGGTGGGCGCCGGCACGCCGGTGCCGCTCTATGGATACGAGTACGATGAGTTCGGCGACCAGGCGTTCTACATCGAGGAGTTTGTCAGTAGCGGATCTGACGGCGCGGTTCTGACAGAGATTGAAGTCGGGTTTAATGCTCCTGAGGCTGGCCGGTCACTGGCGGCGAGTGTTCCGATCGTTGATCTGCAGCCCACTGTTTCGGCGAGCGGCGGAACGTTGGACGGGGGCGAGACGTTCTACTACGCGCTTACGGCGATCGACTCGGACGGCTTGGAGAGTAACCCTTCGTTTGTTATCCGCGCGATCACGGCTGCTGGGGGATCGACGAACTCCGTGCAGCTGACGGGCTTGGGCTTCTCGATCGACACCGTCGCATTTGACGTTTATCGAGGGGATCTACCGACTCGATTGCATCGCATCGCTGCTGCCCAGCCAATCGCGACTTCATTCGTCGACAACGGTCTGACCGAAGATGTTAGCGGGGCTCCGGACCCGCGCTACGACCACGCGAACTTCTACTGGCGCATCGAGGACTACGAAGAGCAATTTGCCTCGGTCTTCGGCCCGGACTCTATTGGCAGCGGGGCTTTGGCCCTAACGATCGATTCGTTGATTGGGCACTCGGTTCGAATTATTCGAGGCAAAGGGGCTGGACAAGAGCGGACTGTCACGAGCAATACGGCGACAGACCTCTTCGTGGTTCCAGAGTGGGAGCTGGAGCCCGATCTGAGCTCCGTCTTTGTTGTCTCGGAGAATACCTGGCACTTTGGCGGGCGTGCCCGGAGTAGTCCGGCTAGGTTTCCGATCCCGAACTTGGGTGGGCGTGTTGTTCAGGTCACGGGCCGGTCGGCCAACGCGCAGAATATTGAGTCACTCGAAGGTTTGGCCATCGTCACGCGATGGCGGATCGGCGGCGGTGAACTCGGTGTGGTGGATCGGAACCCACCACCGGTTCCGGGTTTTTCGGCGAACGTGTTTGGCGATGGCAACGTGGTCTTCAGTGGGCTCGGGTTCACGATATTAGAAGACACGCAGACGATCTCAGCTGGGCGGTTCACGGTTAGCTATCGCGATGAACTGAATGGTCCTAGCCAGTTGTTGCTTGCTACTGGCGTTGACGAGTTTGCAGACACCTTGCCGCTGAGCCAGGTCGGTTTTGCTTTGCCTGGAGACCTGATTCAGGTGGACCGCGAGATAGTCCTGGTCGACGCCGTTCAACCAGACGGCCTTGCGTACACAGTGACGCGAGGGGTGTGCGGCAGCTTTGCCGTTGCGCATCCGGCTGGAGAATCACTCTACCGTTTGGCACGACGCACCGAGACGGTGGCATTCCCGCGCGGCATCTTTGGGACGCCAGCAGCGGCGGAGTGGTCGCATGTGGCTTGGATGCCCGGACTGCGGATCGCCTGCGTCGACGCGGTTGTTACCAATTCTCTGGGAGATAGCCCAGTCGGCTCGGCCAACTACTCTGAACTGGCTGACAAGGGACTGCGTACTCTGCACGGCGGGCAGTTTAGTCTGCAGTACGAGGGACCGCTGGCGATCTTATCAGACGCTACGGCGAACCTGACAGTTCAGGAAAACCTTGCCATCCACGACTGTTTCGCCCACCTGAAACAGGCCCCGACGGGTGCTGACGTGGTGATTGAGGTCCGACAGGACACTACTATTGTGGCCACTCTAACGGTTTCTGCGGGCCAGACGATGAGCGGCGTTTTGAACGGTGTGGAGTTGCCGATACTTCAAGAATCGTCTCAGCTGCGACTGAATATCACTTCGGTTGGGACCGACTTCCCCGGCTCCGATTTGAGCGTTACTATTCGCGTCTAGGAGTTAGGCGACCGCCTAGAATGGAGGTAATGGACGGGGTCATTGTTATGGACAAGCCGAGTGGCATTTCATCGCATGGGGCGGTGGGTGCGATGCGACGGATTGCGGGTACGCGTCGTGTTGGTCACTTGGGGACGCTCGATCCCATCGCGACCGGTGTGCTGCCTTTGGTGATTGGGACCGCGACGCGGCTTTCCCAGTTTTTTCTTGGTCACGATCGAGCCTACGAGTCTTGGGTGCAGTGCGGTTTTTCTACGGATACCTACGACCGGGCCGGTGAGATTATTGGGGAGCGGCTAGACGTCCGACTTGACCGTGAGCGCCTTGAATCGATCCTTACCGGGTTCCGGGGGGTACAACTGCAGATGCCTCCAGCGATTTCGGCTAAGAAGATCGGCGGCGTCCCAGCCTACAAGCTGGCCAGGCAGAAGAAACCGGTTGACCTGAAGCCGATCGAAATCGAGATCTACGAATTGGATCTGTTGGCGATTGAAGCCGACCGGTTTCACATCCGTACGCGCTGCTCTTCGGGCACCTACATTCGGACGCTCGCCCATGAGATTGGGCGGGCGCTTGGCTGCGGTGCTCATGTAGACGAATTGCGCCGGACGGCGGTTGGTGAGTTTAGTCTTGCCGACGCTCGAACAACGGAGCAACTTGAGACCTTGAGTGGCGAAGGCCGTCTGGAGGAAGCGATGGTCGCTCCGGCTGACCTGCTTCCTGAGATGCCCGCTCAACGAGTTGATCACACCGCCGCTGGGCGAATTGCCAACGGCAGGGACTTCGAGATCGCTGCGTTTCCATCGAGTACTCCAGCCAAGCGAGTGAAGGCGATCAGTCCGGAAGGGCGCTTGCTCGCTATCGGAGAGTTGAAACTCCCGACTCTTTATCACCCCATCATCGTTTTCTAGTAAGCTGACGACGAGATCAAAGATCAACGTTAATGTTTGAGAGCGGTTCTTGGCTCTGTTGCGAGCCAGCTGGTGTGAGTGCTGTTCGGCGGCGATGGCTGCCGCATAGGGTGTTGTGTGCGTCGGTGTGGCTGTCGTTGATTGTAGCGGGGTGGGGTTGTGCTGAACCTATTGAGGTAGCCGACACCCGCCAGATGGCTCACGTCGCCCGTGACGGTCTGCCGATTCGTTCCGAATTGGCGCCGACTTCCGATGTATTGAGGACGGTGAAGCTGGGCGACGAGTTGGAGATCCTCCAAGAATATCGTGGTTCCGTTCGCATTCGGACCGCTGACGACGTAGAGGGTTGGACTGGCCGGTATGCCCTGGTCACCGCAGACACGAGAGTCCGAATGGACTGGCAGATGGAGCAGTCGGCAGATCTGATCTCCCAGGGCACCGTGCAAGCTCTGGACATCCTCAATGTTCATCTCGACCCTGCCAGAGAGTCGGAGACGATCTATCAGCTGCAGCCGGACGAACCTGCGGAGCTACTAGCGCGACGGTTGGTGGCGGACGATGTTCGTACCGAGGGCTGGTTCCTTGTGCGTCTCGCTACTGGCCATTCTGGCTGGCTGATTGAGACGCGCGTCTACTCCGGAATCCCAGTAGAGGTCGCCCAGTACGCCGAAGGGCGACGGATCACAGCGTACTTTCCGTTGGGGACTATTGAAGACTCGACGTTGGCGGAGTCGAAAACGACCTGGCTGTGGGCGCAGTCTCCAGGCCGCAATAGGGAAGTCGATTTTGACCGCATTCGTGTCTTTCGGTGGAGCACTCGCAGACACGCTTACCAGACGATCAAGCTAGAGAGAGGGCTGCGGGGTTTTCTGCCGATTGTTGTGCGACCGCCTAACGAGAGCAGGGAAGCGCAGTTTGACGTGCTCGTCGAAAAAGACCAGGGGTTCTTCTTGCGTACCTACGAAGTGCGTGGTGCGCGCGTGGTGCGAGTGGACGAAGTTCCTACTGAGCGACGACCGGTAATTCTTGAAGGACCGCCACCAGCTGTCGAAGAGACCGAGCCTCCGGGTATGCTGGAAAGACTGCGTTCGTGGTGGCGGTTTGCCACTTGAGCGCCGATCACTCCCTGTAGGTCGTTCATTCGTTATGTCGTCGCTGTTTCTTCAGGCTTGCCGTCAGCTTCCCACCAACCGTACTCCTGTCTGGTTCATGCGCCAGGCTGGACGCTATATGCCCGAGTACCGGGCGATCCGTAAAGACTATCCGATTCTGGATATCTGCAAGACGCCGCGAATCGCTGCAGAGGTGACGATGCAGCCGATTGAGGCATTGGACGTCGACGCGGCGATTATCTTCGCGGATTTGCTACTGCCATTTGAGCCCATGGGGCTGAATCTGGAGTACGTCAAGGGTGATGGTCCTAAGATTCACAACCCGGTTCGGACGACTCAAGATATCGATGGACTCGAAGTGGATCGTGTCGCGGAACTCGACTATGTCGGTGAAGCTTTGAAGCTGACGCGGGAGGCTCTACCCGCGGAGAAAGCTCTGATCGGCTTTGTAGGTGCTCCGTTTACCTTGGCGAGCTACATGATCGAAGGCGGCGGGTCGCGACACTATGCCGTGGCCAAGCGGTTGATGTACTCGGACCAAGGGGCTTGGGATGCCCTGATGGAGAAGATCGTGCAAGTCATCACGCCGTTCGCCGCGAGTCAGGTAGCGGGCGGCGCTGACGTAATCCAAGTCTTCGACAGTTGGGTCGGCGCGTTGTCTCCTGGTGACTATGAACGGTACGTGTTGCCGCATACGCGCAAGTTGATTCGCCAGATTCAGGATATCGGCGTCCCGGTGATTTACTTTGGGACCGGTGCTAGCTCCTACAATCCGCTACTGCACCAGGCCGGCGCGGATGTCTTGGGATTAGACTGGCGGGTTAGGCTCGATGAGGGCTGGGCCTCGATCAATCATGAGGCGGCGGTGCAAGGAAACCTGGACCCGATCGCGCTATTGGCTCCCCCTGCTGAGATTGAGAGCCGCGTTAACGAGATCTTGACCAGAGCTGCCGGTCGGCCCGGGCACATCTTTAATCTAGGGCACGGCATCATCCCCGAAACGCCGGTTGAGCATGTAAAGGCTGTCGTGCGAGCGGTCAGAGAATTTCAGTTGGCGGAATGAGTTCTCGCTCCCAATCCGACGACTCTCCTGCGCGATCCGTCGTCGTGATTGGTGGTGGGATCTCTGGCCTGGCGGCTGCCTACGAGCTTGTGCAGGCGGGTATCACCTGTACCATCATCGACCCGTCGCAAACTCTCGGCGGCGTCATTCGGACCGAGCACGCTGACGGCTGTCTTGTTGAAGCTGGCCCGGATAGCTTCTTGGCGCAGAAGCCGTGGGCGCTCGAACTCATCAAGGAACTCGGTCTAGAAGATCAAGTGATCGGCTCGAACGATGAACGGCGGCGTACGTTTGTACTCCGCAAGGGTCGTTTGGTTCAAATTCCCGAAGGTATCCAATTCATGGCTCCGACGCGGATCTGGCCGGTGCTGCGTTCGCCGATGTTGAGCGTTGGTGCGAAGCTGCGGATGGCGTCGGAGGTTCTGCGGCGACCACGGGCCGCTCAACCGGATCGTAGTGTCGCGGATTTCGTCACGGATCACTATGGCAGTGAGGTCAACGAGTACCTGGCTCAGCCGATGCTGGCTGGGGTGTACGGTGCGGATCCCGAGAATCTCAGTGTCAACGCGGTACTGCCGCGTTTTGTCGAACTCGAGACGCGCCATGGCAGTCTTTCGCGCGGGCTGATGGCGGCGATGAAGAAGGCTGCGCCGAAGGGCGTGTCGAAGAAGCCGCTGTTCCTCACTCTCCGCGGCGGCATGCAGACTCTGACAGACGCTCTGGTCTCGCGCATCGACGGCAAGGCTCGGAGGGTTCAAGCCAAAGTCGCTGGGGTCCGTCGTGGGGAGAATGGCTGGACCGTCCAGATGGAAGACTCCACGGTCGAGGCCGACTCCCTGGTGCTGGCGGTGCCTGCGTATGAATCGGGACGTCTTCTGGAACCTATCGATTCGGAGATTGTGGAGCCGCTGAACTCGATCCCTTATGGGTCGTCGATTACGGTGGGTCTCGTCTACAAGCGGCCCGCGTTTGATCACCCACTGGACGGTTTTGGGTTCTTGGTGCCCCGTGCAGAGGGGCGGCCATTAGCGGCTTGCACCTGGGTCGGCACGAAGTTCAACGACCGTGTGCCTTCCAACAGGGCGCTACTACGGAGCTTCCTCAGTGGAGCGCAGGCACGGGAACGCATGAGCAAGCCTCCCGAAGAGTTGGCCAGGGAGATCGATACCGAGTTGAAAGGGTTGATGGGATTCACGGTGGACCCTGCTAGCTCCCGAGTGGCCGTCTGGGATCACGCGATGGCGCAATACCCGGTTGGCCATGCGCAAATTGTCGAGCAGGTTCGGGGTAGGGCCGGGGTGTTGCCTGGCCTCCATCTGATCGGAAACGCCTATGAAGGCATCGGAATCCCGGACTGCATTCGTTTGGCCCGAAGAACCGCTCGACTCATTGCAGGTACTTCTGCCCAGTAGCGGACAGGAAGCTGTTGTAATTCCTGCCTGTCCGAGGATGCAGAAAGTGGGCGTTGTCCCCTCTTAGCTAATCGGCAAACATGATCACCGTTTGGCTACCTCGTGTCGAGGGTTTTCTGCGTGCGTGCCAGATGTGCCACGGTCGAGTGATGGGGAAGCCTTGCCCGGCTTGCTACCCTAGAACCAGGACGGCCCACTCTTATGAGCGGGCCGTTTGCAGTTGCCGATGAAATTATCCCGTCGTCACGTTATCGGTCCTACGTTCTGTCCGAAAATGTCCATTAAGACTTGCCGGCTCAACCGGTCAACGCAACACTAGGCCTAAGTCGTTCAACCGAAATGTCTTAGCGATGAGAGCGGCAAGGGGCTTGCCTACAAGCGGAAGCCATTAATCGCAATTGCGTAACTCGTTGTACTGCAATGACATGCAGATGAGAGCGGAGCGTCCTCGCCGCTTCGCCTTTGCTTTCTTTGGCTTACGCTTCACGCTCTCCCTTCGCGCCGGGTGTTGCGTCGACCGCTTGAGACCACCCTGTCTCCAGGCAGCACAAGATCATTGTTATCAATATGTTAGACCCATTCCCTGCGGACATCGGCGGACATTTGCGAATACTCGCGGCCAAAACGTGCCCCGAAGAGACATCTCAGGCAGGTTTACGTACGAAATCATGAGACGAACGTGTTGAAACAGAGCTTCGATGTCATCGTGCTGGGTGCCGGTGCCGCAGGTTTGATGTGTGCCCTAGAAGCAGGCAAGCTCGGGCGACGCGTGGCCGTGATCGAGCGCAACGACCGAATAGGCAAGAAGATTCTCATCTCTGGCGGCGGGCGCTGCAACTTCACGAACCTGTACTGCGAGCCAGACAACTTCATTTCCGCCAATCCGTATTTCTGTAAGTCAGCCCTGGCACGATACACCCCGCAAGACTTCATCGATCTCGTCGAAAAGCACGGTATCGCCTATCACGAGAAGACCCTCGGCCAACTCTTCTGCGACGGCTCCGCTCGTCAGATCACTGACATGCTCGAACAAGAGTGTCACGACGCAAGCGTGCAGACTTTCTTGAATACACACATTCAGAAAGTCGCCAATACCGACGGCTTCACTGTTCGAGCGAACGACACCGAGTTCCGCGCACCAGCGCTCGTCGTGGCGACCGGTGGTCTTTCGATCCCAAAGATGGGCGGTACGCCGTTCGGGCATGAGTTGGCACAGCAGTTCGGCATGAAACTCCAAAAGACGCGTCCGGCGCTCGTGCCGTTCACGTTGAGCGCCGCCGACCGCAAACGCTATTGCTCCCTATCGGGTCTGTCGGCAGAGGTGATCGTCTCGGCTGGAAAACAATCCTTCCGGGAGAAGATGCTAATCACCCATCGAGGTCTCAGTGGTCCGGCAATCCTGCAGATCTCGTCGTACTGGGATTCGTCACAACCGATCTCAATCGACCTTGCCCCCGGTCACGAGGTTACAGCTCCACTACGTATCCCGGACCCTCCCCGAGATCTGGCGGCGGCGAAGCGCGCACTTCGCACGATCTTGCCTCAACGCTTCACCGATCGCTGGCTAGAGCATCACGCCCCTTCCAAGTGGACCAATCAAGGGCTAGACGACTGGGAACGCCAGGTCCACCACTGGGAGCTGACGCCTACCGGCACCGAAGGCTACGAAAAGGCCGAGGTCACCGCAGGCGCCGTCAGCCCCGACGAACTATCTTCCAAGACGATGGGTGGTCTCAAGCGGTCGACGCAACACCCGGCGCGAAGGGAGAGCGTGAAGCGTAAGCCAAAGAAAGCAAAGGCGAAGCGGCGAGGACGCTCCGCTCTCATCTGGATGTCATTGCAGTACAACGAGTTACGCAATTGCGATTAATGGCTTCCGCTTGTAGGCAAGCCCCTTGCCGCTCTCATCGCTAAGACATTTCGGTTGAACGACTTAGGCCTAGTGTTGCGTTGACCGGTTGAGCCGGCATGGAAAGTCGCAAGGTTCCAGGCCTGTTCTTCATCGGCGAGGTGGTCGACGTCACAGGTCACCTAGGCGGCTTCAACTTCCAGTGGGCTTGGGCGTCTGGCTTCTGTGCTGGGCAAGTGGCGTAATTCGTTCCTACCGCACCGAAAACCGATACTCCGTCTGTGACCGATACGTCTCACCGGGTCTCAACACGGTCGAAGGAAACGTCTTCTGGTTGGGCGAGTCCGGATAGTGCTGCGTTTCGAGGCAGAAGGCTGCACGCCTGTTGTACTGAATGCCATCCTTGCCGGTGTTTGTGCCGTCTAAGAAATTGCCGGTGTAGAACTGCACGCCCGGCTCGGTGGTCCACAGTTCCATGACGCGTCCAGTGGTCGCCTCGTAGACGCGAGCGCCGAGTTCGAGGTCGTCCTTTGTGCGGCGGCTGAGGACGTGATTGTGATCGTAGCCGCCTCCATAGCCGAGCTGCTCGTCGTTCTGGTCGATGCGAGCACCGATCGCGGTGGGTTCGCGGAAATCAAACGGGGTGCCTTCGACCGGAGCGATCTCACCGTTCGGAATTAACGTCGAGTCAACCGGCGTATAGTGGTCGCCGAATATCTGCATTTCATGGCCCAGTGCGTCCGTCTTACCAGCATCCTTAAGGTTGAAGTAGGAGTGATTAGTCAGATTCTGAACAGTTGGTGCATCAGTGACAGCGGCGTATTCGATGCGGAGCGCGGTCTCGTTGGTCCAGGTGTAGCGGACGCGGGCGGTTAGCGTACCGGGGTAGCCCTCCTCGCCATCTTCGCTGACGTAGGTCAGTGCGAGGCCCTGACCATCTTCGGCGTCGAAGGGTGCTGCGGTCCAGACCCGGCGATTGAATCCGGTGGGACCTCCATGTAGACCATTCGGACCATTGTTGGTCGCGATCGAGTAGGTTCGACCATCGATCGCGAAACGCCCTTTGGCAATGCGGTTACCGTAGCGACCGATCAAGGCGCCAAAATAGGGTTGCTCGCCGAGGTAACCATCGAGCGAGTCAAAGCCGAGAACGACGTCGCCGAGCACGCCGGAATTGTCGGGCACTGTGAGCGAGACAACAATCCCACCATAAGTGGCGATGCGGACTTCGGCTCCGATCGAGTTGGTGAGGGTGTAAAGCTGCACATGCTCGCCAGCAGGAGTCTTGCCCCACGGCTCGACCGTGATGCCCTGTTGAGCGAGCAGAGTTGCGGTGGAGAGGAGTAGGAGTAGGAGTAGGAGTAGGACAACGCGCATCGTCTGGAGATTGTAATACAGGCGATACGGAATGGACTGTCCCTCGACCCCTACTTGGGACTCCTGGCCTTTAGAAAAGAAGGGATTCCCACTATTGCGGCGGCACCACGACCACATAGACCAGGATGGATTCTGCATATTGCGGTTGGTAGTAAATGCCGCCGCAATCGAAGTAGGTCAGTCCGTCTATGACTTGACTGACGCAATCGGGCGGCAGGGCGGCCACGGCGGTGCCGATGGCAATCCCGGAAACATCGGCCGTCGTCGTCGGGTCCTCGGCGACCAGACTTACGACTCGGTCGGTAGTCCGTCTCGCGGAGCGGCGGGCGACACGGATGGCCGTGCCGGTAACGTAGCCATCCTTACCCAACCACTTTCCGAGGATGGCGTGCAATTCTTCCACGGGTGCGGCAAACAAAAGGGCAAAGGCGAGCGCTGAAAGACGAAGAAATGTATTCATCGGGCGATCTCCATGTCGTCTTCCTCTTCTCCGCTCATGTCCACGAAAACCATGGTATTGAGGCGCCGATCGGTTACCTCGGACGTATCAGATTACGGGACTTCACCCCTCGCTAAGCCTACGACAGAAACACCTTTACCAGAAGTGCTCAAGCAGTATACCTCCCAACTGCTGACCGCAACGGGTGACGGTCACGCAATACTGCCCACGCAGCCCAACTTCCCCGAGCCGATTGTGCCAAAGTTCGTGCTCAGTCCGCATGCGACAGGGACAGAAATCGCTAACCAGACGTTCCAAACCGTCGATTCTACAATTCCCTTGGAATCATGTATGTACATGAATTGTGCGGAGATACGCAGCCCCACACGTAATTGAGTCAAAGCTGCAGAGCTATTCGAGGGCCAGAGCCGGACTATGCGCGTGCTAATCTACCGCTAACCCGTCAGGAGGAGTACAAGCTGATGTCTGAATCTCGCCGCCAATTCGTGAAGACCGCTGCTGGACTTAGTCTCGCTGCGGCTGCGGCGTCCGCGCAGGAGTTTGGAGAGATTCCGAAGCGGCGGTTGGGCCAGACCGACCTCGAGGTGACCATCATGGGCCTCGGTGGTGCCCGCACCGGTAACGTACGCGACGAAAAGCAGGCTCTCGATACGATCCGGCGCTGCTACGACCTTGGCATCAACTATTTCGACACCGCCGGAGCCGGTGCCTACGCTCTGAGTCAGAAGCGCTACGGCATCGCGCTCAAGGACGTTCAGCAGAACGTCATCTTTGGAACCAAGACGCGCCACCGTACCCGCGCCCATGCGCAGCTCGATCTCAACCAGTCGCTGTCTGCTCTCAATCGCGACTATCTTGATCTCTACCAAGTACACAACGTAATGAATGACGAAGACATCGACTTCGCTTTCGGGCCGCACGGAGTGATGGAGATGATCGAGAAGGCCAAGAAGGAAGGCAAGATCCGCTACGTCGGCTTCACCGGGCACATGGACCCGCGTGTGCTCAAGCGCATGATGGGTCTCTATGACTGGGACACCGTGCTCATGCCTCTTTCGGTATCCGACGGTGCCAACAAGGAATTCTCCTTCGAGCACACGACCCTTCCCGCGGCTCTCAAGAAGAAGATGGGAGTTATCGCGATGAAGACCACCGGCGTGGGCCAACTCCCTTCGGAGAATGGTGGCTCAATCGAAGAATGTTTGCGCTATGTCTGGTCGCTTCCGATTTCGACCGCTATTCTCGGTTGCGAGACAGTGGAGCAAGTCGAGACCGACGTCAAGATCGCCGTCAGCATGGCTAACCAGCAATTCAGCGAAGCGCAGATGAGTGAAATACGTGAGAGATGGGCCCGGACCGACTTCCAGCGGCTAGAGACTTGGAAGGTCGACCAGTCAGCCTGAGCTGCGCTTGGATCGCGGCCCTGCGTGTTATCATCCCGCTCACATGCGTCGCCGTGACCTTCTCTCCGCTGCCCTTTTAGCTTCTCTCGGATGCGCGAAAGCGCCCGAACCCACGCCTCTTGATGAGGCTGCGGATCTCATTCAAAGTCAGGTGGACTCTGGCAAGCTAACTGCCGCGACGCTAGCGGTCAACAACGGTGGCGAAGAGTTCCGACGTGCCTTCGGCGAAGCTCAGTCTGAGGACGCGGTTTTTCTGATCGCCTCGATTTCGAAACCCATGACAGCCACTGGCGTGATGCTTCTCGTGGACCGTGGCGAGTTGGCCCTTTCCGACCCGGTGAACAAGTTTATTCCTGAATTTTCGGAAGGCGACCGCAAGCTGATTACGATCGAGCATCTGCTCACGCATACCTCGGGACTGCCGGACCAGTTGCCGAACAATAACGAGCTGCGCGCAGCTCATGCGCCGCTGTCGGAGTTCGTCGCTGGCGCCCTTCAGGTGCCGCTGAAGTTTGCGCCGGGTTCCGAGTACAGCTATCAGAGCATGGGCATCTTGCTCGCTTCAGAAGTGGTGCAGCGTATCACCGGGTTGCGCTTCCGCGACTTCTTACGCGACGAAGTTTTCCAGCCGTTGGGGATGAATCAGACCGTAATGGGACTGGCTCCGTTTGAGCTAGAGGACGTGATGACCTCGCAGGTCGAGTTCGCCGCAGCCGAGGGCGGAGCAGGCGATCCCTCGACGCGTTCGTGGGATTGGAATAGCCCCTATTGGCGCGATCTTGGGGCGCCGTGGGGTGGTGCACATTCGACTGCCCCAGACATCGAACGTTTCTTGCGCTCGTTCCTTGAGCCGGACAGCCACATTTTGCAGCCCGAGACGGTGCGCTCAATGACGAGCAACCATACGCCCGAAATGTCGGCAGCGCGTGGCCTTGGTTTCCAACTCGGCTCCGGCTTTGCGGCGGGCTGTGCCGATTCGACGTTCGGCCACGGCGGCTCTACCGGAACACGTTCGTGGTGCGACCCCGCGCGCCGACTCAGCTGCGTGATTCTCACGGGGTTACCGTCGCGAGTCTCGGGTGAGTTGATTCTGCGACCGGTTTCAGAGCTAGTGTCGGCGGCAGCGTGAGTAGCGGCAAGCGCTAGTACGGCATGCTCCGTTTGGTGTACTTACGGCCTGCCTCCGCTGTCGCCTCGCCGGATCCGATCATGCGGCCAGCGGTAATACTTTCCTCCACCTGGTTGCCGCGGATCCCGATCCAGAAGAGCTTGTAGGGCTTGGCCGCCGCAAAAATCTTCTCTTCTATCTCTTGCAGTCTGGGATCGCTCCGTGTGTATCCGAGCGACAGCCCCATATCACCGGGGCCGCCTTCACCGAAACCGAGGCCTGCAGATTCCACGATCTCATGCAGATTGGCGAGCCCGCGTTTGTCTTCGATCTTCACTCCCAGCAGGATTTCGCCCTCTGGATTGAGCGGATACACGTCCGCCCTGCGCATATACTCCTGCGTGGAGACGCCCCAGATTTTGGCTGCGGTTGACGCCCCGTGAGCGCCTCGAACACCCTCCGGTCCTTCCTCACGGTTGGGATACCGAACCGCTTCCACCATGGCGCGTATGGCGCCACCAGTGGTCGCATGAGCCAAGAGGATGCCATGGACGCCGGTGGCCAGCACCTGCTCAATCATCCAAGCGTTGGCGCGCATGGTGGCTTCATCGATGCCGCGTACGGGCAAGACCACAATCACGGTTGGAGTGCGATGTCCGCTGCGCGTGGGGCCTCCCGCGACTAAGCCCTTCATGTACTCCCTCAGGCCCGCAACGTCCCACGGCCCGACTTCCATGTCGTAGTTGATGTAGTCGGCCCAGGTTTGCGCATCCAGCTTGCCTTGCTCGAAGGTGGCGTTCGTACCGTCGTGCGAGCCGGTGTAATAGACAGGCTGTCCCTGTTCCAGCAGCTCAATCGCTTTGTTGATGCGCTTGGGTTTGTATGTTCCATCCTGAGCTGGCGCAACGGTGGCCAGGGCGATGGCGAGAATCGGCAGTAGCGTAATCAGACTTCTCATTTGGAGAACCTCCATCCGTGCGTCAGTCAGCCCCGCTTTGTTCGATGTCAGAGTCGGCTGGGGCCGCCCACTGTGTCCGTTGGATCTGCGTGCATCCAGCGCTGGACATTCTAGCGCAGTCCGGAGCATGAGGCAACGCTGGAGGGCCGGAGCGACATCCCGTCCTATTATGGATGTCACCGATTGGCTTTGATCAATCGGGCTCCGTACCCTCGTTTCCCCTCGTTTTTTTGAGGTAGACTTTCTGCAGTTGCGAGTGATGCGAGTACTGTCTGTGGTTCTGATGCTCTTGTTGGCTTCGGCGAGTCACGCGGTCGCGGATGACGCTGTCGATTTCTTTGAGAGCGAAGTTCGCCCCCTCATGGCGGAAAAATGTTTCTCCTGCCACACCCAAACCAAGATGGGCGGGCTGGAGATGACATCTCGCGAAGCCCTTCTACGAGGTGGCAACTCAGGACCAGCTATCGAACCGAAGGCACCCGAACGGAGTCTACTCATTAGCGCGGTTCGTTACGACGACGAGCAACTGAAGATGCCGCCGTCCGAGCAACTCACAGCGGAGCAGGTAGCAATATTCACGAAGTGGGTCGACGCTGGCGCCGCTTGGCCGGGGTCGTCCTCAACTACGACGACTTCCACCGGCGGCAGCTTCAGGATTACGCCGCAGCATCGAGCCTATTGGGCGTTCCAACCTGTCGCGAAACCGACCCCGCCATCAGGCGAAGGCACTGTAATTGACCGTTTGATTAACGCTGGTCTGGCAAACAAGGATCTGGCGTCGGCGCCGCCTGCCGATAGGCGAACCTTACTGCGTCGCGTGTATTTCGACCTGATCGGGCTTCCACCAACGCCAGAAGAAGTCGACTCGTTTCTCAATGATGAATCGCCGCAGGCCTTTGAGAATGTCGTTGACCATCTGCTCGCTTCACAACGCTATGGAGAGCGTTGGGGGCGGCATTGGCTCGACGTCGCTCGTTATTCCGACGACCGCTTGAACTCCACCAAAGACGAACCTTATCCCAACGCTTTCCGCTACCGCGACTGGGTGATTCAAGCCTTCAACGACGACATGCCTTACGACGTATTCGTCAAGGCTCAACTGGCTGCAGACCTTCTAACAGAAGACGACCGCAAGGGACGACCCACGGAGGACCTCATCGCTGGTCTCGGAATGTTCGGCCTGAGTCCGAAATTCCAAGACGATCGCATCGATGTCGTCGGTCGCGGATTCTTGGCCCTTACCGTCGCTTGCGCTCAGTGCCATGACCACAAGTTCGATCCCATCCCGACCGAGGACTACTACGCCCTCCTCGGCGTGTTCAACAACACCAAGCTCGATGAGCACCCGCTGGTTAGCCGCGATGTCGTCGAGGAGTATGAGTCCAAGAAGGCCCTTGCGGACGACGCAAAAGCCAAGCTAGACGAATTCTTGACCACGCAGTCGCGCCAACTCGTCGATGCCTTGGCGGCACAAACCAGCGACTACATATTTGGTGCGTGGCGCATCTCGGGCTCGGAACAGGCCACCGTCGAGGTTGCAGCGAGTGACGCGGGGCTCGACCGCGAAACGCTTGAGCAGTGGGTGGCCTACCTGAATGGCACGCCAAAGGAACACAAGCTGCTCGATGAGTGGCACACGTTGCTCACTAGTCGGAGTTCTGAAGCTGACGTGTGGAGATTCGCTGACCGTATCGAAGCGAAGCTAGTCGAAGTTATCGCGGAAAAGAAGGACATCGAGCTTCAGAACGAGATCCTGCTTGGCGGCGACAAGTCCGGTTCCAACTTAAGGCGAACCAAGCAACTCGCTCTGCCCCGCGAAGAGTTCTATTTCTGGAGCGACCTCGCTTCCGCGAATAGTCGCAAGATCCCCGCGGAAGCCGAGACGGGAATTCTCTTTTACAAGGGAGAGGCGCTGGAGCGGTTTCTGTCCGGTGTATGGCTAGACCACATCCACGACAGCCGCGAGCGCGTCAAGGAGCTGGAATCTCATGTGCCAGAGAAATACCCGTTCCATCACATGATTTCCGACGTCGACGATCCCAAGAACGAACATGTCCACATTCGTGGCAACCCAGACAACTTAGGCGCTGAGGTGCCGCGTCATTTTCTGAAGATTCTGGTGGAAAACGAACCCACACCTTACACCAACGGCAGCGGACGGCTAGAGTTGGCGCGTGAAATTGCCTCGTCAGACAATCCGCTCACCGCCCGGGTCATGGCCAACCGCATTTGGCTAGGACACTTCGGTCGGGGCATCGTCGGTACTCCAAGCAATTTTGGTGTGATGGGCGAGCGGCCCACACACCCGGAATTGCTCGACTACTTGGCAGCCCGTTTCGTCGAGAGCGGCTGGTCGGTCAAGGCGCTGCACCGCGAGATCTTATTAACCGACGTCTATCGCCGCAGCGCACAGCACATCGCCGCCAACTACGAAGTAGACCCAGAGAATAAGCTGTTGTGGCGGGCTACGCGACGACGCCTAGACGTCGAAAGCCTGCGTGACTCGCTCCTCTACGTATCCGGTCGGCTGGTCGAGACTCCGGGCGGTCCGCCCCACGGCTGGGGCGTCGATGAGAGCAGCAGGACCGTCTACCGCTTTGTTAGCCGCCGTAGCCTCGATGCGCGACTCGGGCTCTTCGACTTTCCAAACCCCAACAAGACTAGCCCGCGTCGCGTCGACACCAATACGCCGTTGCAAGGCCTGTTTTTCTTGAACAGTGAGTTCTTGATGCAGAGCGCCGAAGCTCTTTCCAAGCGCGTCCTGGCGGATGCTGGCCCGGGCCCCGAAAGTCAGATCGAGCGAGCTCATCGGCTCTTGTACGGGCGATCACCAAGCAAGAAAGAGATGTCGCTCGCGCTAGAGTTCCTGGAGAAGTCCGATAACGCCTGGACCCGACTCGCACACGTCTGGCTGAGTTCCAACGAGTTTCGCTATGTGGAATAGATACTCCCGACGAGACCTCTTACGCATGACCGGAGCCGGTCTCGGCACGGTCGGGCTGAGCCAACTTCTCGCGGAGCAGACACCAACGAATCCGTTGATGCCGAAAGAGCCTCATTTCCCGGCCAAGGCGAAGCACGTCATTCATCTATTCCTCAACGGGGCGCCGTCGCACGTCGATAGCTTCGACTACAAACCGGCACTGGACAAGTACCACGGAAAGCCCTTCCCCGGCGGCAATCTCCGGACCGAACGAAAGACCGGTGCGCTGATGAAATCGCCGTTCGAATTCCGACCTCAGGGTAAGAGTGGGATTCCCATTAGCGAGATTTTTCCTGCACTGGGATCGGTGATCGACGAATGTCTGGTCATCAACTCCATGCACACGGAGGTTCCTTTTCACGAGCCGTCGCTGTTCATGTTCAACTGCGGGCAGCGGATCGCTGGCCATCCATCGTATGGATCGTGGCTGACGTACGGCCTAGGGACGGAGAACCAAGACCTGCCCGGCTTCGTTGTCATGTGTCCCGGCTACCCCGTGGTCGGACCCCAGTTATGGAGTTCCGCGTATCTGCCGGGGGCTTATCAGGGAGCCTACGTTCGCAATACCGAGATCGAGCCCGAGAAACTTGTTCCGTTTCTCAAGAACCCGAGCATCGGAGCCGAGGAGCAGAAGCAACAGCTTGAGCTGCTAGGGGATCTAAACGCGCTGCAGCTTGAGCGAGAAGGCCCTGCTCCGCAGCTCGAAGCAGCCATTCACTCGATGGAAGTCGCTTATCGTATGCAAGCCGAGGCTACCGACGCCTTCGACATCCGGCTCGAAAGCGAACGAACCCGCGAGCGCTATGGCGACGGCGAGTTCGCTCGCGGCTGCCTCGTCGCCCGGCGCCTCGTCGAACGCGGAGTGCGCGTCGTCCAGGTCTATTACGGCAACATGCAGCCGTGGGATACCCACGATGACGTGCAGCGCATGCGCTCGCTAGCCGCGACGTCCGACAAAGCGATGGCCGCACTCATCCAAGACTTGCGAGCAAGCGGCCTGCTGGACGAAACGATCGTAGTAATCGGCGGCGAGTTCGGTCGCACGCCGACCGTCGAAGTCGCTGGCGTCACCAAGCTACAAGCCGGACGCGACCACAACAACCACGGCTTCAGCACCATCGTCGCCGGCGGCGGCTTCCGTGGCGGAGTCCGTTATGGTGCCACCGACGAGTTCGGCTTCAAGGCGGTGGAGAATCCCGTTCACGTTCACGACCTGCACGCGACGATGCTGCATCAGATGGGACTCGACCACAAACGACTCACCTATCGTCACAGTGGTCGAGACTTTCGGTTAACGGATGTCGAAGGCGAAGTCATTCAAGACCTACTCGCGTAAGGCCGCCTGGCAGACCAATAGCTTTCAAGAATCGCTCGTTCCCGTATTCACGAAACTGTCGCTCGTGAACGGCGGGCTGGACGTGTGGGGGCGATACAACTTGAGTGTCACCATTGGCGAAATTCATCACTTGAGTAGCGAAGTGTCTGGCCGTTAAGGCAGTTGGATGCTGATACGGTTGATCGTGCTCTTAGTTAACTCTTTGCTCATTTGGCCGCCGCTTCGCGGCCGCTAGCGCGGACTCGTCCCCTTTCGGGGGTAAGACGCACTGCTCCCACGTGTGGAGCAAGTTTGGAAGTTAGATCGCCGCCCGACACCGTCTGTTCGAACAGACGGTGCCGGGCGGACGGTTTGTGAATCCCAACTAAGCGGGGAGACACCAAAGTATTGGGCCGGCCCTGAGGAACTGCTCCCTCGTTACGCTGTTGGCATTTTGGTAGGCCAACTCACCGAAGGTTTGTTTCCCGACGTCTGGAGACGCTAGCTAACCTCACAAAAATCTAGCGCGCTTCTGATTTGACAGTGGCACAGGGGTGCAAGATTTTTGCCCGCTTTCGCGGGTCTTGTGGCTGTAAGTGCTGTGTTTTGTTGGGGGAGATTTATTTTTTCGACCGTCACAGCACCGGCTGGCCCGCGATCTGATGATTCAAGAGACGATCATCGGAGACTTGAAGAAGAACGGTTTCGGTCTGATTTCGGTGATCAAGCGGCTTAGTCAGCGTTACAAGTGTTAATTACGAGGCTGCCCCGGAATTCCTCCAGGGTCATTTCCTCGATCCGGACTTGTAGGAAGTTACTCAAGAGCCACGACCACAGCACGATATCGTTGTGAGTGAACAGTTCGCTAGAGCTCTGTTCACTTTGCGCGCATCAAAACACCCTGACAACCAAGGTTCTGGAGGTCCAAACGAGCGCCGGCAAGGCCGTGAGTGGGCTCTGAGAGCCTGTTTTTGCAGCGTTCTAGCCCAAAATAGCCGGTTTGGGGCCTGATTGGCTGCGAATCCGAAAAGGTGAACACTTTGCTGGGAAAGTGTTCACTCTGAGGCTTCGTTTCCGGCTTTCCCGGTCGTCCCGCCGGTGCTCAGGCCTTTCCAAGCGACAGTATGGCGATCTTCGTAAAAGGATTCGTAGTCGATTTCTACCCTGAGCTTGTCGAGGAACGGCTTTAGATTCGGCAGGTCCTTCTCTTCGCGCAGCACCACCAAACCGAGTTCCTCCTTTGGGTCTAAGGCGTCGCGAGGGTCGAGACCATGCAGCCTGAACACGCCTTCCACGCCGGACCGTTTTGACGCTTGCTGCAGGGCGACAAAGCTGTTCGAGTGGAGCTTCTCCGAGCCATCCAAACGCACAGTCATCTCGACGACCCTTGCAGGTCCCAGACCTTTGTTCGACAGGTAGAGGCCGGCTGCTTTGTTGCCATAGGTGAGTAGAACGAGATCGAACTGCAGATGGGGACGAACACTCAACCGATAGTGCCTTTGAACGCGGCGCGCATGCCAGATCGTGAAGACGAGGGAGCAGAGGGCTACGATGATCGCTGCATTCAGACGCAGCCACTGCCAGAAAGCAGCCAAAACCGCCGACCAGTCCATTGCCTAAAGTGTAGAGGAACAGTAGGAGCGATCATTGAAAGGCTCGAAACAATCCCCGCCTGCTTCGAGCGCCGGACTTGAAGGGGACGACTTGAAGGGGACGCTTGAAATGGCCTTCGACGATGGTGCCGATGAAGGCCGACTGACAATAGCCATGGGTACTCGGCAAGTTAAACTGGCAACCACAATTCACAGCGCAGTTGCAGTTGTCGTAGGTTTCACTCTTGAACAGCCATTGATCGGACATCCCCTCGTTCCTCCCTCGATCAGACATGGAATTTTCCTTCAATAGCGTACCCGTGCGTCATGAATAGCCGCCATCGCCGCACCCAAGGGCGCGTCGCTACCGCGCCGCGCTAATCCGAAGTCCCCAGTAGCCCATGCAGCCGGTTACGACGACCCCGACCAGGCTCACCCAAGACGGGACGCTCCAGCTACCGACGAGCATGTCCCATTGAGCAGCTACACGTACTCAGGTGCGCTAGAGCGACCAGCACAAAGATAATGCCGCTTGTGGTTGCGTACACTCTCGTAGTCATCGCAGAATCCTCCCTTGATCAGGAGCCTGAGGCCTGGTTGCGCCGACAGTATACATGACAGGATGTCGATTTCAGCCGCCACTTCCGACAACGAAAAGGGAGCCAAGATAGCCCCTATGCTCGCAGGCTGGAAAACCAGTTGGGCCGCATACCGTGGTCCAATGGTCCCGGACGCCCTAAGGCCCGCGCTGCGTCAGCAGAATTGTAGCCTGCCCTGGTTTTCCTATTCGGGTTTTCCTATTCGTGCACTAAAGCCGGTCATTGCACCCGGGCCGCTTCTATCCGACCTTCCCACCCAGTGTCTAGCTGAAGAGCTCGACTCCACGCAGCCTCCGCCTCGATGTCTTGACCGAGAGCACGGTGAGCCTGGCCGAGCCGGAAGAAGGCCTGGGAGTGATCTGGGGCTAGCTCGACCGCTCGCTGAAAGTCCAGGACGGAACGCGCGTTGTCTCCCATGGCCACGTGGTTCGTTCCTAGCGCAAGCCAGCCGTCCGCGCGCTCCGGCATCACCCGCAGGGCGTGCTCCAGGAAGGCGACGGCTTCGGGGTAGCTCCCAGCCTCCCTCTCGGCGACGGCGAGGTTGAAGAGCGAGAGATAGGCGAGAATAGAGGTGTCGGCCACCGTCTGCTGGTAAAGCCCGTGCCATTCGGATTCCGGGAGACCCTTTGCTTGCCTCGCCCAAGCCAGCCCAAAGAGTGCGCCCAGGTGATCAGGGTCCGACTCATGGCCGCGCCAGAAGTGATCCAGCGCTCGTTCGAGTGCGGCGGGATCGGACGCACGTTCCTCCATGGCAAGGTTTCCGAGATTGGCCAAACTGGACACGGAAACCCGGATCTCCGTCGGAGCTACTGTGTCGGGCGCGTCCGACCCTCGCGGCAGAACCAACGCAACACCCCCGACAGCGACGACGGCCCATGCGATCAAGGTCCACCTCAGTTGATCGCCGGACTCCGAATCAGACGATTTCCGGGAACCGGATCCTGTTGTCTTGGTCCTCACCTGGCTACCCATATGTCCCTCTCCGCGTCCGAGCCTTGCCGCTCGCCGCCAGGAATAGTGCATAACGGGCATTGTGAGCAGCAAGTCAAGTTCACCGCACAGCTCGCACACGTTGACCAGATAGGGGTTATCTCATTCATTTCACTGAGAACCTACTTGTTGCGACGGTCCTCGTTGCCGCCCTTCTGCCGCTGATAGCGTTGTCGCTGCGCCGGGGTAGAGCGAGCATCCATCTGTTGGGGTTCGTCTTCCTGTCGCTCGTCTTGCTGGCTGTGGCTGTGCGTCGACCTGAACCGGACAGCGAGCTCACGGGCGCACTGCCCGTCCGAACCGACCAGGACGGCATGTTCTCATCCAGCTCATGCCAGGGCTGCCACCCCGGGCAATACGAAACCTGGCACAAGAGCTTCCACCGCACGATGACGCAAGTGGCTGGTCCGGACACCGTCGTCGCGCCTTTCGATGGCCGGCATCTACAAGATCGAGGACGTACCTTCGTCGTCGATCGTCGCGGCGAGGAGTTCTGGATCGCCGAGGTACAGCCCGGGGATCCCTCGCGCGTCGTGGAGGTCTCGCAGCCACAGCGCGTCATGATGACGACGGGATCTCGTCACCAGCAAATCTACTGGATGGCGGACCAGGATGGTTCGCTCGTACAGTTTCCCTGGGTGTATGAGATCGCGGACGGGGTTTGGATTCCATCGGAGGACTCGTTTCTTCATCCGGAAGATTGGACGCAGCAGCAAACGAAGTGGAACCGGGACTGTATTCGCTGTCACTCGGTCGGTCCGCGTCCGAACTTCGACTTCGATTCGGGGGGTTGGGAGACTGAGGTCACCGAGCTAGGCATCGCCTGCGCAGGGTGTCACGGTCCGGCCGAGGAACACATTCGCTCGCATCACAACCCGCTCCATCGGCACCGGATGCGTGCCTCGGACGTACCCGACCCCACCATCGTCAACCCGGCGCGACTCACCAAGGAACGCTCCTCGGGGGTGTGCGGTCAATGTCATTCCTTCGCCACATTTCATGACGGGTTTTACGGTGGTGATTGGATGGCCTTCCGCGCCGGCAAGGATCTCGAGGATCATTTCAAGGTCACCATGGGAGCTGAGAACGAGAACGCGTTCTGGCCAGACGGGACCGCCCGCATTGGGGGTCGAGAGTACAACGCGATGATCCTCTCCCGCTGCTACACGGATGGCGAGATGACGTGTCTGTCATGTCACAAGATGCACGGAGACGAACCGCGTGACCAGCTCGCACCGTTCATGGACGGAGACGAAGCCTGCCTCCAATGCCACGAAGATCTCCGCGATCGAGTCGCGGGGCACACCTTCCACGACGCCACGAGTAGCGGCAGTCGCTGCCAAAACTGCCACATGCCCTACACGAGCTACGCGCTGCTCGGGGCTGCACGCGCGCATCGCGTGAACTCCCCCGTTGCGTCGGGACAGACGACGGCCGAACGGCCCAACGCCTGCAATCTCTGCCATCTGGACAAGACACTGGCGTGGACCGCAGAACATCTCACCGAGTGGTACGGAGCCCCCGCCCCTGACCTGGACGACGAGCACGAGGAGGTAGCCGCCGCCGTCCTCTGGGCGCTTCGGGGTGATGCCGCTCAGCGCTCCATCGTCGCCTGGCACATGGGCCAGAGTTGGGCGCTCGAGACGTCGGGCGACAGTTGGGTCGCCCCATACCTCGCCCGTCTCCTGGTCGACCCTTATTCCGCCACCCGCCTGATCGCGTATCGTTCGCTGCGACAGATCACCGACGGGCCAGCTCCGTTCGACTATCGCGGCCCTGCCGATGACCGCGCGCGGGTGAGCCGTGACTTCATGCAACGGTGGGTCACGGCGCGGGTCGCCGATGGGGCGGTCGCTCCCCCGGAGACTCTCATCGCAGCGCCCGGACAACTTTGGGTGGAACGCTTCGAGGAACTCTACCGAGAGCGCGACAACCGGCGGATCATCCTGGCCGAATGAGAAGAAAAAGAGAAGTCATGAATGAATCCGACCACTCGGGCGTACCCGATGACGCGGACCGAAGCGAGCCGCTCGACGTAGCGCATCGCGGTCTCGTTCAAACTCACTTTCGGTGGGGCTGGTGGTCGCTCCTACTGTTTCTGTTGCTTGGCGTCTTCTTGGAGGCTCTGCACGGCTTCAAGGCTGGCTTTTACTTGGATGCATCGAGCGCGACACGCCGCCTGATGTGGACACTGGCGCACGCCCATGGCACGCTGCTGTCGCTGCTGCACCTGGCGCTCGCCGCGTTCTTGAACGCGAACCCCGTCTGGCCGGACCGCCTGCGCGGGATCGCCTCGCGGGCTCTGATGGGCGCTAGCATCCTCCTTCCCGCGGGCTTCTTCCTTGGCGGGCTGTTCGCCTACGATGGCGACCCGGGCCTTGGCGTCTACCTCGTACCCGTGGGAGCCGCGCTCCTGGCCGTCGCCGTCTTCCTAGCCGCCCGAGCGTCCTCACGCATGACGAGCATTGGCGGCTGACCCTCGGAGCCAGAGGGGACAGCTTCTCTTGCTAAGCGGTCAAAGCCGGTCAAAGGGGGCGGAGCCCGCAGCAGGCGTGTGGCTACCGAGTAAGCCATTCTCTATCAGCCGCTTAGCTGTTACATCAAGGTCTGGCCAGTGCTTTCGGCAGAGGAGATTTTTCGTGTGGCCTCCAAGCCAGATCGAATACGAATTGGTGCTTCAGATCACGCTTGGCGCGAAGCACGGCTCTTCGCATCGCTGGCTCCGCACCCGCATAGCGGCAACTCCTGTTCGGAGGGGTGCCCAAGTTCTGCTTGGGCTCGGGTGAAATCGCGAGTTCGCAGACCAGAAATACCGCTGCGGTGCTACAGCCCTTCTAGGGGAACAATGGGTCGAACTCATGAGTTGTCCTGGCTGAGTCGGGACCTAAAACCAGCCGCATCGCCTAGCTCACTCTGTGTGAACCGGTCTCAAATCACATTGCCGTGGACGTCACTCGGACAACCGCGGTTCAGCGGCGGCCAGCGTGGAAGCCGCGACAATCAAGACTGCAACCGGACACGTCATTCCGAATTCGACTCAGTGCGCTTCCAGTACACGGCAGCCAAACTCCTCTAAGTTAAGATCAATCCATGCGATCTCGACGGCTTTCTTTTCTAGCCTTGTGGGCGTTCGTGCTACCCGCCTACGTCGCTGCGGCGCCACCCGAGCTGATTTTTCACTCCGGCAAGATCGTCACCGTCGACGAGCAGTTCTCCATCGCCGAGGCCCTCGCCGTCGAAGGCGGTCGAATCGCGGCCGTCGGCTCCAACGCGGCTGTACGAGCGCTGGCCGGCCCGCGGACGCGATCGATCGACCTCCAGGGCAAAACTGTGTTGCCCGGTCTCATCGACACACATACCCACCCAACCGGAGCGGCCATGTACGAGTTCGACCACCCGGTACCGGACATGGAGACGATCGCCGACGTATTGGACTACTTTCGCGAGCGCGCCAAGGTAGTTCCTGAAGGAGAGTGGATTCGCCTCCAACAGGTCTTCATCACTCGCCTGCGCGAGCAACGCTATCCGACCCGCGCCGAGCTTGACGAAGTCGCGCCCATGCACGCCATCTACTTCCGCACCGGCCCGGACGCCTCGCTCAACTCACTGGCGCTGGAGCTCAGTGGCATCGACAAGGACTTTCGCATTCCGCAAGGTGTGCTCGGCCGTATCGAACGCAACCAGAACGGCGAGCCCACAGGAATCATCCGCAGCGGGGCGCACTTGATCAAGTTCCGCGAGAGTCAGAGACGGCCGACCCGCGAGGACGAACGTCGGCGGCTCAAACAACTCATCGCCGATTACAACAAAGTCGGGTTGACGAGCATCGTCGACCGTAACGCGAGCGCGGATGCGGTGACCCTGTACGAAGACCTGCTCGATGACAACGAGCTGACCGTGCGCGTCTTCTTGAGCTACGCGATCAACGCTCAGTTGCCGCTCGAGGATATCGAGGCGACTATCTCTAAACTCTCCCGCCACCCCAAGCACAGCTACAACCCAATGCTGTGGCTACGCGGCGTCAAGTTCTTCATGGACGGCGGCATGCTCACCGGCAGCGCCTATATGCGCGAACCCTGGGGCGTCAGTGAAGTCTACTCGATCACCGACCCGAATTACCGCGGCCTGCGCTTCGTTCCTCCCGGCAAGGCCTACGCGATTACGCGGCTCGCTTTGACCCACGGCCTGCAGCCGACAGCACACTCCGTCGGCGATGGCGCCGTACACGCGTTGATTGACGCTTACGAGGAAATCAACGACGAGTTCCGCGTGCGCGAGATGCGGCCGTGCATCACACATGCCAACTTCATGAGCCCGGAGGCGATCGAGAAGATGGCCGAAATCGGCATCGTCGCCGACCTTCAGCCGGCGTGGCTCGAGCGCGACGGAGCGACGCTGCTTAAGCAGTTCGGCAACGCGCGGCTAAGCTACTTTCAACCCTACAAGAGTCTGCAAGAAGCCGGAGTGATCGTTGGAGGCGGGTCCGACCACATGCAGAAGATCGGCGGAATGCGCTCAATCAACCCCTACAACCCGTTCTTTGGGATGTCGATCACGTTGCAACGTCAACCGCGCTGGACCGAATCGATTGTCCACCCCGAGCAGCGCTTAACGCGCGAAGAGGCGATCCGACTTTACACCATCAACAATGCGTTTCTGACCTTCACCGAGCGCGAAAGAGGCTCTCTAGAAGCGGGCAAGCTAGCCGACCTAATCGTTCTAGATCGCGACATCCTCACGTGCCCGCTCGACCAGGTGCGGGAGATCGAAGTCGAGCGGACGTACCTCGGCGGGAAGTTGGTCTACGAACAAGAGCAGTGAGCTGGGAAGCGCTCCCCGTAGTCAGTTCGACGGTCAACAGCCTCCCACCGCCCGATCTGGGCGTCTTTAAGGGGCCAAGAATGACCCGTTTCCGGGGGTTGTTTCCTCGAATCGGTGCTGGCTCAAGCGGTGTCACCTAGGTTGCTTTGAATCCGTCCAAAGTCGTTATCGCTGCTGCCATCAGAGTCCTGTCCTCAAGGCTGCTCTGTCACGCGACCTGGGACCATGATGTGAGCATCGGGAGTTCCTGCGTACATCAGCCAAGGTGTCTCGGTCGCTCGTTTCGCGGAGAGCCCGACCGATTCCGCTGTGGCGTTCGGCATGGCGACAATCCAACCCAATCGGTAGTCGGAGACCCTTCCTGTGCTCGCGTCGAAGCTGCTTCCCCGGAGCCTGTGAATAGTCGACGCCGCCGGCGGTTTCGCGAGCTTGCCGCTCTCGACCTCTTTCCAAAGAGCCTTAAAAACGTCTTTAGTCTCCGTCCACTGAGCTTTCACCTCCCTACGGCGGAGGTTCCAGTACTCCACGTCCTTTGGCATGCAAACAGCGTAGATCTTTTCCCGTGCGGGATCGTCCCCGAAGCAAACGAAGTCGTTGGTCGCCTTGCGAAGGTTTACAAATTTCCCGCTGTCGTCATAGCCCCAAACGCCGGCGCCAGCACGAGACTCCTCAGGGGCAGCCAGGACGGCGAGAGCAATCTGATCGGCTGCCGCAGGCACATCACCTGCAATGGACAGCACGGGTCCAAGAAGGCCCGCTAGTAGAAGTAGGACAGAAATTCTCATCTTTTATTCTCCTATGAGCTAGCGCTCCGGTGGGGCCCAGCACTGTGCCAGCATACAGCTACGCTGCCCTAAATACCACCTGTTGCGCTCTCAACCGCGCCCTCTAGATGCTAGAGCGGCAACTAGGGCTCTTTCATCCGCGCGCGGATCCAACGCCTATTCTGGGGCTGAGTAGCCGCTGAAAGGGCCACCGGGAGCGGCGATGAGTAACTTCCTATATTGGACTTGTAGGAAGTTACTCGGCATACGGCCGTGCTTCAAGTGGAATACTTCTTGCTGAGGTCGCGGAGTTGGCCCAGATACTTTGGCACCGCCGTCTCAGCCGGCTCTACGTCTGAGTACTCGAGCGACACGTAGCCCTTGTATCCAGTAGCGGCGAACATCTTCATGACGCGCTCCCAATCGCAAGCCTCGCGGCGACCGTCTTCGAAACTTATCGATGTCTTGAACTGCGCATTCACAGCATGCGGCACGCACAATTCGATCTCGCGATAGGGGTCGCGCTTGAAATTTCCCGTGTCGAGGTTAATCCCAACCCAAGGGTTATCGACCGCCCTCACGATTGCGACGACCCGCTCCCCATGGAGAGTGATGCCGCCATGGTTCTCAAGACCCAAGATCACGCCCTTTTTGCCTGCATACTCGGCGGCGCGCTTCAGGATCTCGACGACCCATCCCGCTGCCTGATTGTCTGTAGCTCCCTCGGGAACGGTTCCGCCGAATACGCGAATGTGGCTCGCTCCCAGCTTGTTCACCACGTCTACCCAGTGGCTCAACCAGGCCACTTCCATCTGTTGTTGTCGGCTATCGCCCTTGCAGAGGTTCGAGCGAATCGCAATCGCCGGAATCTCAACCGCGGCTAGATACGCTTTGCGCCGAAGCGAGAGCAAGTGCTCGTCCATGCCTGTCTTGGGGAGCCAATATACAGTCAGGTCGAGGCCGTCAATGTCATGCTCAACCGCTACGTCGACCAGGTCCTCATAGCTCATCTTTCCGCTTTCGAGTTGCTCGCGGTACGAATAAGCACAGAGAGCCGATTTGATGCGCGCCGAACCGCCCGTGGACCTCGGCGCCGCAGCCGACGCCGAAGGCATGAGGGTTGCTGCGGCTGCCGCCGGAACCAGCTTGAGAAGTTCGCGTCGCTTCATAATCGTGAGGCCTCCTTGCAAGCCTGATCAACCGTTCCGCATTAAGTCAAAGGGAGTCAAAGGTGGCGGAGCCCACAGCAAGCGTGTGGCTACCGGGCCAGATATTCTCTATCAGCAGCTTAGCTGTCATCTCAGGCTGTGGCCAGTGCTTTCGGCAGAGGAGAGTTTTCGTGCAGCCTCCACTCCAGATCGACTACGAAATGGGTGCTCGAGATCACGCTTGGCGCGAAGCACGGCTCTTCGCTTCGCTGGTGCCGCACCCGCATAGCGGCAACTCCTGTTCGGAGGGGTACCCAAGTTCTGCTCGGGCTCGGGTGATTTCCCAAGTTCGCAGACCAGAAATATCGCTGCGGTGCTACAGCCCTTCTAGGGGAACAATGGGTCGAAGTCATGAGTTGCCCTGGCTGAGTCGGGACCTAGACTCAGAGAGGTCCTAGGTATAGGAGCGAGTCGAAATGTTCATTCTTGGCGTATTTCTCACAATCGGTTGGGTCTTCTGCTTCTTCTACTACGACAACGTCATCCCACGGAACGCGATGGTGGCGCTGATGATCTCGGGGCTCTTTACGATGGGATATGGCCTGTTGAAGGGCAACCGCTAGGCAGTATCGACCGTTCTCGTCGCTCCTATATGAGCGGTACTGTTCTTGCTGTGACGTTGCCGTTGCTTCGGTTCAAAGACCGGATGCTTGTCACACCCAATTCAATTAAATAGTCCCGCGCTTGATCAATTCCGCTACCAACTTGGCTGGAGTTGTGACTGTCATCGCCAAAGCAGAATCCGATACGCATCTGGGCGGCCCGTTGGACCAGCCATGGGCGTGGATACGGATCGCCGAGTCCCTTACGCCAGCCAGCGGTGTTGAGGTCGAGTATCGATCCAGATGCCTTCACGGATTCGAGCGCTCGTTGCGCCGCTGTTTGAATACGAGTGGTTTCGAGATCAGCGTCGAGCGGCGCGTGTCTCCGAACGAGATCGAGATGTCCCACGACCTCTGGTTGCAGGCGCTCCACCATCTCGGCGACGGTGTCGTAATAGCGGATGGCCAACTCTTCTAGCCCACCGGATTCTTTGACGACCCGATGAAATTCATCGATAGAACCGTCAATCGGCGTCTCACCAACGTGGTGAACTGAACCCACCATGTAGTCGAGAGAGTACCTGTCGCGGAGGCGGAGCATCTCTTCGGTGTAGTCAGTCACCGGGACCACCTCTGACTCGAAACCAACGAGAATTTCGATGCGGTCGGAGAACTCCTCGGCCAGTGACCTTGCTTCTGTCACGTAGGAGTCGAAGTCTTCTCGCAGCCGCCCCGTGGTGAAGCCTTTTTCCCGTTCGGTGTCGTAGAGAAAGCGCTCTTGGCTTCTGGGGGCGTGCTCGCTGAGTCCGAAGGTCTGATACCCGGCGGCGACCGCCGCTTCCACGACGCTGCGGAGAGTGCCTTGAGCGTGTTCGCAGAACTCGCCCGAGTGGCCGCCGTGCAAGGAGATGCGCCAGGGGTCCGGCATCGACTCGGCTACCAAGCGGTGAGCAGACGGATGTCTCTTACGTTGTTCTCGGTTGGTCCGGTTTCGAGAGCGTCGTCGAGAGCCTTGAAGAAACGGTAAGAGTCTGAGCGGCGAGTATAGTCTTCGACTGACATGCCGGACTGCTCGGCTCGAAGTAGTGTTTGCCCGTCAGCTACCGCGCCCGCGGCAGGCGAATTGCCGTCGATGCCATCAGTCCCGGCACTGATCACGGCGATGTTGCGACCCGCGATCTTCGGAACGCAGTCCAATACGAATGCTTGATTGCGTCCGCCTTGGCCGTCGCCCAGTACGGGGCTAGAAAGCTCGCCGCCTGTTATCACGGCAGCCGGTCGCGTCGGATCTTTGGCGCGTAGACGGTCGAGACGAGCGAGGAGGATGTCCGCCGCTTCGGACAATGGAAGGTCGTCGACGCTGAGGTCGACTTCGACTTGCCATCCAGCTTCGAGCGCGCGCCGCTCAATCGCTGCTACCGCCGCGCTATTGCTCAGCAGGGAGTGATATGAACTCGTCGCGAATCGTTCGTCTCCCGGTTTGGGTGTCTCCTCGATCGTTTGGTCGGCGAAAATTTTCCGGATAGAGTCGGGAAGCTTGTCCATTAGGTCGCGCTTTTCCGCGATGCGGTAGCAGTCGTCGATGGTTGAGGGATCGGCCATGGTGGGCCCGGAAGCGACGCTAGAGTCATGGCCTTCAGGCACATCCGAGATGAAAAGAGTGAGCTGCCGGGCGGGGTACGCCTGGGTGGCCAGTCTGCCTCCCTTGATGGCGGAGAAGTGTTTCCTCAGAGTGTTGATCTCAACGATGTCGGCGCCACAGGTGACCAGTAGTCGGAAGAACTCGCGGGAGTCTTCAAAGCTAATGCTGTCGTTGATGGGCCGTTCGCAAATAGCGGAGCCGCCTCCGGACAGTAGGTAAACCACCAAGTGCCGCTCGTCGAGGTCGCGAACAAGTTCTTCTACCACCGACGCAGCGTGAAAACTCTCTTGATTGGGGTAGGGGTGGCCGCCGATGTAGCGAACGAAGTAGCGCGGCGCGGTTGTCGTCTCGACGGAACTCACAACGACGCCAGATACCTTCTGTGGCGCCGCGATCTTGACGAACTCTTCGGCCATCCTTCCAGCGGCTTTACCGATTGAGATGACGATGACCTTCTTGAAGTCACCCAGGGCAATTGATTCGTCGCCCACTTGCAGGTGTCCGTCCTGGCACCTGAGGGCGGAGCGCATTACTCGGTCGATGCGTAGCTCGTTGATTGAGTCTAGGAAGATCTCTCGAAGGCGTTCTTTCATCTTGTCTCGTTGACCTGCGCTATTGTCTCATAGCGTTCTGAACGCTTACAATTAGACGCTTCGGCTCCTTGTTTTGGGCCGAATACGGACTTTCTCTGTCGATCCGAGGCACTGGGCATCGCGCTGCTCTGGTCGATCTACCCCGATTCTGTTGAAGGAGATGGATACATGGCGAAACTAGGATTCCTCGGACTTGGCTTGATGGGATACCCGATGGCGGAGCACTTGATCGACGCTGGTCACGAAGTTGCTCTATGGACCAACACGACCGCGAAGGCGAAGAAACTTGCCGAGGAAAAGGGCGGTGTCTTTTGCGAGACGCCGAAGGCTGTTGGCGAGTTTGCCGACTGCATCTTTCTCTGTGTAGGTAACACCGAAATGTCGGTGTCGGTCCTGACCGGTGAGAACGGCGTCATCGAAGGGATTAGCGCGGGCAACGTTGTGGCTGATTGCTCGACGATCTCTCCGTCCGTGGCTCGAAAGACTGCCGCCGCATTTGAGGCCAAGGGCGCCAGCTATCTGGACGCGCCCTGCACTGGCTCGACGCCAGGTGCCAAAGGGGGGACGCTGACCTTCATGGTGGGTGGCCCAGAGGACGTCTTCAAATCGGTCAAGCCATACTTCGAAGCGATGGGCTCGAACTTCTACTACTGCGGATCCCAAGGGATGGGCCTGCATGCGAAGCTGTCGCAGAATCTGGTTCTCGCGAACATGCTGCAGGGCTTCGTCGAAGGCATTGTCTTGGCCACTAAGGCGGGCATTGACCCCAACCTGATGTTCGAGGTGCTCGACAATAGCGCAGCAAAGGCAGGCTTGATCAGCTTCAAGGCTCCCCAAATCTTCAAGCGCAATTTCGATGCGGCCTTCCCCCTGAAGTGGATGATGAAGGACATCGGCTTGATGCTGGAGTCCGGTCGCGAATTGGGCGTACCGTTACCATGCACGGCGCTCGTCCACGAGATGTTCGCGGCTGGAGTGGCCAAGGGCTACGGCGACGAAGATATCGCCGCAGCGGTAAAGCTCTTCGAAGAGTTCGCTGGCGTCGAAGTTAAGGGCTGATTTTGCTCCCTAGGCCCACCACCGGAGCGGTGGGTCTAGGTGGAATCATAGGGCATCGTACAGAAATCCGTATTTCTGTAACCTGCTGATTTATAAGTGGTTAAGTCCTTTATCGGAGCGATCCTGGCGGATTTTTCGATGCTATCCTTCGAAAAACCGTAGAATGACTTGCGCGTTACTATGATCTTTGGTATTCTTAGATCAAGCCGGGGGGGAGCACCCCCACCACAGCGAGACTAACCTCAACCCCAAAGACCCTCGTTCCTTCCCGGCGCCCCACCTTTCAACCCTGTCAGCTCCAGTCCGCGTGCCCGTCCATGACGAGGCCATGTGGTAATCTGATGTCGTCTCCCGACGGGTTTTTGCCGCTATAAATGAAGGTCGCTGTACTCGGATCCACGGGGTCCATCGGATGCAATACGCTGCAGGTCGCCCGCGAGATGGGGGACGTGCAGCTCGTCGCATTGACGGCAGGTCGCAACGTCGATTTGTTGGCAGTCCAGGCGGCGGAGTTCCGTCCCGGACTGCTATCGGTCGCCGACGATTCGCTCGCTGCGCAGCTGCGGTCGGCTGTGGACGGGATCGCGGGCTACTCTCCTCGAATCCTATCTGGTCCCGAGGGTAATCTTGCCGCTGCGTGCGATAGCGGGTGCGACACATTGGTGTCCGCGGCCGTCGGCGTCGCTGGGCTAGAAGCGACGCACGCGGCGGTCAGTGCTGGACTGCGCGTGGCATTGGCGAACAAGGAAACACTCGTCGCGGCGGGCGACCTAGTCATGGCCGAGGCGAAGCGGTCGGGCTCCGCGCTGTTGCCAGTCGACAGCGAGCATAACGGCGTACACCAGTGCCTACGAGCAGGGTTGCGGACCGAGGTTGACCGGATGATTCTCACGGCTTCGGGCGGACCGTTTCGTACGACGCCGCGAGCGGAGTTCGATAGCATCACACCGGCCCAGGCACTCAACCATCCGACATGGAAGATGGGTGCTCGCATTACGATCGACTCAGCGACACTGATGAACAAGGGCTTCGAGGTGATCGAGGCTTGCCACCTGTTTGACTTCGGCCCCGATCGGGTTCAGGTCGTGGTGCATCCACAGTCGATCGTGCATGCGATGGTGGAGTACTGTGATGGTTCAGTGATCGCCCAGCTTTGCCCGCCGGACATGAAGATGCCGATCCGGTATGCCTTGTCTTACCCGGATCGCCAGCTTGGTCTTGAGGATCGCCGCTTGGAGTGGGATAAAGTGAGGCATCTGGATTTTGAGCCGCCGGACTTCGACAAGTTTCCTCTCTTGAGGCTGGCCTACTCTGCAATTGAAACCGGAGGCGTGGCTGGCTGCGTCCTAAACGCAGCAGACGAAATCGCGGTCGAGGCTTTCCTGAGCGAAGAAGTGCCGTTTTCGGCGATTCCCGTGATTGTGGAAAAGACGCTGGAGCGCTCCGCGCTAGCCCCGGTCGCCACGATCGAGGAGACGCTAGCGGTAGACCGCGATGCCCGCGTGGTGGCTCGATCATTGGCACGAGAGCTCGCTGTAGGGGCCAGGACTTAGGACACGACGTGACATGGGCTTCCTTGAAAACACACTAGCGTTCCTCTTCGTTCTCGGCGTTCTCGTCCTGATCCATGAGTTGGGGCACCACCTGGCCGCGCGCTACTTTGGCATTCGGGTCGAATCCTTTTCCATTGGCTTTGGTCGTCGTCTATTCGGATTTCGGTATGGCGATACCGAATACAAGGTCTGCTTGTTACCGCTGGGTGGCTACGTGAAGATGGCTGGCGTCGAATTGGTGGGCGACAGCGTCGGCGAAGACGGTGTCGTGGTCGCCCCGGACGGTTTCCTTTCGAAGCCGCGTTGGCAGCGCCTGGTCGTCCTATTCATGGGGCCACTCTTCAACGTCTTGCTGGCTGTCGCGTTGATGGCTGGAATGTACATGGTGCATTTCGAGCGACTGAAGTTTTGGAATGAGCCAGCCGTCGTGGGTTACGTTGTGCTCGATTCGGCGGCGGCGCAAGCGGGGGTCGAGCAGGGCGACCTAATCGTTTCCGTGAACGGACAGTCCACGGAAGACTGGCAGGCGGTCAAGTTGGCGGTTCTCGCGGCAACCAACTCAACTGTTCCTGTCGAGATCGAACGTGATGGCGCGGGGGTCGAACTGTCCCTGGCAATCGGTGCCGATGAGCGAGGGCTTGGCGAGGCTGGTTGGACACAGGCTTCTCCGATCCTGCTCGGGGATTCGATGGCCGGGATGCCTGCCGCGGAAGCCGACATCGAGCGTGGCGACGTGCTGGTAGCGATCAATGGCCAAGCGATTGTCGCGGTCGAAGAGGTGATCGACCGCATCGGATCGCTGGGCGGAACCGAGGTCGAGTTCACGCTGGATCGGGACGGCGAAACGGTAACGACGCTGGTAACGCCGATTTACGACGAGACCGACCCGACGAACCCTGCCTGGCGTATCGGCGTCGGGCTCATGGCCGACCACGAGAGGATTGTGGGGGAACTCAGTCTGGGTGAGGCGTTACTTCAATCGATTGATGACAACAGCAAGAATGCGACGCTGATCTTTGGCATTCTACGCGGTCTCGTCGAGCAGCGCGTGCCCGCAACGACATTATCGGGTCCGCTCGGTATTGCGGAGCTTTCGGGTGAAGCGGCGCGTCGAGGATGGCCGGATTTGATCGGTTTGATGGCTGGAATCAGCCTGAATCTGGGGATTTTCAATCTACTGCCGATTCCGATACTGGACGGTGGTTCCATATTGCTGCTGCTGTTTGAGTCCGTGATCCGCCGTGATGTCAGCTTGGCCGTCAAGGAACGCATCTTGCAAGCGGGGCTCGTATTCATCGTGCTCTTGTTTGCTTTTGTGATGTACAGCGATATTTCGAAGTCGCTCGGGTCGGGCTAGGCAAGCTAATACCGCGACTATAATGACGTTTGGCTCTGGTCGAGATCGACCGAGCCTAGTACGAGGAGTCTGAATACAATGCGCGTAAAGATTTTTGCAACTCTGTGCTTGGCGACTGTCGCCGTGATGATGAGCGCGGTGCAGCCGCTCTCGGCACAGTCGAAGATTGGTTTCATCGATTTCGAGGCGGCGCTGGTGGCGACCGCTGAAATGCAGGTCGAGGCTGGCAAGATGGAGGCCGAGTTTACTCCGCGGCAGGACAAGCTGACGGCACTCGCTGATCAGCTTGCAGCTGCCCAACAAAACCTCGCCGCGGCGACGGACGCACAGCAGCAGGCAGCCTTAGAAGGGCAAGCGGCTCTGTTGCAGCGCCGGTTCGAGCGCGATCGGGAGGACCTGCAGGCGGCGATTGATTTTCGCCGCGACGGAATCCTTCAGAGAGGTGCCACCAAAATGAGAATCGTTCTTGAGGCGCTGCGGGTGGAGAAAGGGTTTGACATGGTCGTCAACAGTGCGACGGTCTACGTCTCCAACCCGACTCTCGACGTCACGACCGCCGCCACCGCCGCCTACGATACTGCGCACCCGGCGGCGGCCAACTAGCTGATCGGGCGCCCCCTCATGGGCTATTTGGAGCATTACGCACGGGGTCCCAGTGTCTTTGACAGAATCGTCAAAGGCCTGGTGTACGCGGCGTTTGCTGCTCTTATCGGGTACTGCTTCTACTGGCTGTTCTTCCGCAATTGGATTGAAGAGCGGCAGGTCCGCCAGTTTCTAACCGTGGTTCAGGAGCAGCGCTTCGGCGAAGGCTACGAGTACTGGGATTGCTCGGTCGAGGAACCCTGTCGCGACTACCTGTACGAAGAGTTTCTCGACGACTGGGGGCCAGAGAGCCCGTTAGGGGCCATCCGCAGCTTCGAGTTGGGCCGGTCTTATACACAGCCGACAGGAGCGATTATCGAGCTCACTATCAACGGCGAGAAACAGCCGAATATTTGGGTCGAAGATTCGACCAAGGTAATTAGTTTCTTTCCGTACTAATAGTTGTTGTCGCAGTAGCGCGTTTGCACGCTCTCTTTAGCGCTACAATCCCTGAGTCATGGTCGGTCGGACCATATTGCACTACAAGGTTGTCGAGAAGCTCGGCGAGGGCGGCATGGGTGTCGTCTATAAGGCAGAGGACACTCAGCTCCGCCGAACCGTTGCGTTGAAGTTTCTGTCCCGAGAAACACTCGACGAGGAAGAGGTCAAAGCCCGACTGATTCGTGAGGCGCAAGCCGCTGCCGCCCAAGATCACCCCAACATCTGTCACGTCTACGGCATCCATGAAGAGGACGGCGAAACCTTCATCGCGATGGCCTACATCGATGGGCCCTCGCTGGCGGAAAAGATCAAGGAACGCCCGCTGCCCCTGGACGAAGCTCTCGCGATGGCCGCTCAGATTGCTGAAGGTCTACACGACGCGCACGAACACGGAGTCGTCCACCGCGACGTCAAGCCGCACAACGTCATGCTGACCTCAAAAGGTCAGGTGAAGATCATGGACTTCGGGCTGGCCGCGCTAGCAGGCAGATCGAAGCTCACCAAAAGTGGCACGACGCTAGGGACTCCCGCCTACATGGCCCCCGAGCAACTCGAAGGGAGAAACGTCGATCGCCGTGCGGATGTCTGGGCGCTGGGCTGCGTGTTGTACGAGATGCTGACGCAGAAGACTCCGTTTGAGGCGGACTACGAACAGGCAATCGGCTACGGCATTCTCAATGAGGACCCCGAGCCGGTGACCGCGCAACGCGCAGGCTTGTCGCCGGAGATTGATCGGCTACTGAGCAAGGCCCTAGCGAAGGATCGAGACGAGCGCTACCAGCACGCGGATGATCTTCTGGCCGATCTACGTGTACTCCAAAAGCAGAGTAGTGGGGCGCGGAAGGCGTTGTCGGGTCAAAGAAGCGCGATGACGAGCGGCGCGGCAAGCCCAACTGAAACGCTGCCACCTGGTGCGGTCGTGGTGCAACAAAGCAGCCAGCGGGCGTTGCAGGCCGCCGCTGTGGTCCTCGCCGTCGCCTTCCTCGGTCTATTGGCGTTCAACCTGACCGAGGCTCCTCCCGAGGCCCCCGAGAAACCCGTGCGACGCTTCTCCTTCGCGCCAGACGGATACGCCGAAGACACTTCGGTCATCTCTCCAGACGGCAAGTCCATCCTCTTCCGGACCGGGACCGGTGCCCAAGGTAGCCTCTGGCTGCGATCGCTTGAGAACGAGTCCGCCCGCGAATTGGCAGGCACGGCAGGAGCGATCAATAGGGGCTTCTGGTCTCCAGACAGTCTGTCGATCGGCTTTGCCACTTTTTCCGAATTGAAGAGAGTCTCGATCAATGGCGGAGACCCAATCACGCTCTGTGAGTTGCCGGGGCAAAACTACCCCTTCCTCGGGGGAACCTGGAGCCCCGACAGCGAGCGCATCGTGTTTTCCTCAGGCGTGCGCCTGTATGAGATCCCTTCCCGCGGCGGTGAGCCCGAGCTGCTGTTTGATCCCGGTGACAGTCCGCGGCCCCAATCTGTCCGCCCTCATTTCTTACCCACCCACGGTGGGTCTCACGGCCTTGCGTACTCAGCGGCAGTGAGCGCGCCTGATCAAGTGCTCGCGGTCATGGATCTCGAAACCGGCGAACGCCGCGAGTTGGGACCAGGCAGTGCGCCCTTCTACTCGTCTGACGGTTACTTGATACATGGGCTCATGAGCGGCCCGGGCGAAGGCTTGCGGGCCTTACCCTTTTCTCTCGATACGTTGGAGGCGACCGGCCAGTCGTTTCCGATTGATGAAACTGGCAGGATTGCCAGTGTCTCAGGAGACGGAACGCTGGTGTACACCGATCGTCCAGCAGCCGGCACCCGCCAGATTGTCTGGCGCAGCCGCACGGGCGAGTTACTGGAGGCCGTCGGTCAGCCGCAGCCGACCATCGGGGCTCCCGCGCTCTCGCCCGACGGCCAGCGAGTTGCCGTGACCTCTGCCGAGAGCGGGAATGCTGACATCTGGGTCCACGACTTGACGCGCTCCACCAAGACGCGGTTGACGTTTGAAGACCAACGCGAGGTCTTTCCGGCGTGGTCGCCCTCGGGCCGGGAGATCGTCTACCAATACATGGGGCAGCCGCACCGCCTGATGCGCCGAGCGGCGGACGGCACGGGCGAGGCCGTTGTGCTACTGGAGGCCGAAGCTACGCTGAACAGACCCGACTGGTCGCATGACGGTCGCTATCTGGTCTATGACGAATTCGAACCGGCGGCGGGCTCGCGGAACGATATCCGTTATATCGAGTTGGGGACCGATGGCGAAGCTCTCGCCCGACGGTCGGTTTCTGGCTTATGAGTCCAACGAGTCGGATCGCTATGAGATCTATGTGCGTTCGTTCCCCGGCGGCGACGGCAAGCGGCAAGTGTCAGTAAACGGCGGAACGCAACCGCGCTGGCGCAGCGACGGCAGAGAGCTGTACTACGTCGAGGGCGACACACTGATGGCGGTCTCGGTCTCGACCGAATCGGCGTTCACTCTGGGGCAGCCGCAACAGTTGTTTGAGGCCCCTGCCTTAACCCGAACGGGAGGCGGCCTCAATGGGGGCTACGACGTCTCCGCCGACGGTCAACGATTTCTGACGATCGCGCCCGTCGAGGGTGCCGACTCTGCGCCCCCCACGATCCGCATCGTCGAGAACTGGTACGAAGAGTTCCGGGATCGGGAGTGACAGTAGGCAGCGCGACTCATTTCGATGCGAGGCGGTGGGCCTCGTCTTGGATGGGTACCTCGTCGCCGAAGCCCTCTAGCCAGGCTGTCGTGGGTTCTTGTCGGCGGAACCATGTCATTTGTCGCTTGGAGTAGCGGCGCGTTGCCTGGGCAGCCACCTCGACCGCATCGTCGCGATCTACACCGTCCTGAATCACCTCAAGTGCCTGCCTATAGCCGACCGCGCCGAAAGGCCACGCGTCTGCTGGGACGCCCGCGTCGAGCAGTGTTTTGACTTCCTCTATTAATCCGTCAGAGAACATCTTACGCGTACGCTGGTTGATCCTTTCGTAGAGTGCTTCTCTCGGCGGGGCTAATCCGATTTGCACGATGCGGTAGCCGGAAAGGGCTTCCTCTGATCCCTGCTCAAACGCGTCCGACAGGGATTGCCGTGTGAGCAGGCAGACTTCTATCGCCCGGATCACTTTCGGTCGGTCGTTGTAGTGAATCCGCGCTGCCGAGTCGAGGTCGAGTCTTGCGAGGATGCGGTGGAGTTGCTCAGGGCCTTTCTCGCTTGAGATTCGTTCGAGACGGTCGCGTAGAACCGAATCGCGTCCTGGACCACGAAACAGGCCGTGGAGAGTGGCACGGAGATACAGTCCCGTGCCGCCGACGATGATCGGGACGCGGCCTCGGTTAGTGATCTCCGCAATCGCTCGGCGTGCCATGCGTGCGTAGTCGGCGGCAGTAGCTATCTCGGTTGGATCGAGCACATCAATCAGGTGATGCGGGATGCCTTGGCGCTCGCTCTCCGGTGTCTTTGCCGAGCCGATATCGAATCCGCGGTAGAGCTGAACGGAATCGCAGCTGATAATCTCGCCGTCGAGTTTCTTCGCGAGGGCGAGCCCTAGAGAACTTTTCCCCGAGGCGGTCGGCCCGAGAATGACGAGCAGTGGGTGATCGCTGGCGGATGAGGCAAGCTCTTCGATCTTGCCAGCGTATCAACGCACACTGCTACGGTGGTGAAGATGCGAGTGATTGGCGGTAAGTACAGGCGGCGGGTTCTGCAATCTCCCGAGAGTCGTAAAACGCGACCGATGTTGGATAGTATGCGAGAGACGCTGTTCAACATCTTGCAGTTCGAGATCGAGGGCGTTGTGTTTGCGGATCTGTTCGCCGGGACCGGCGCCGTCGGTATTGAGGCTCTGAGTCGTGGTGCGAAGAAGGCGATCTTCGTTGAGCAGAACGGATCGGCGGCGGGAGTGATCTCGGCCAACCTGCAACTGCTCGGTGCCGAGGCCGAGGCGCTGGTCGTTCGTTCGCCGGTATTGGAGGCATTGCCTCGCCTCGAGGCGGACGTCTGGTTCGTTGGAGCCCCTTACCCGGACCACGAAGCCTACCTGGCGACGATGGCCGCGCTGGTCGAGAAGAAGCCGCGTCTGGTGGTTGTGCAGCACGATCGCAAGCTGAAGCTGCCCGATCAGTTCGATGAGCTGACTTGCTATCGAACCCGCCGGATGGGCTCAAACGTACTGAGCTTCTATCGCATGGAACCGACCAACGAGGCGGCCGCGGCTAGCTAGTTGGGCCCGCTTTGGTTCGGGGCTGTGCTTTCGCTGCCCTTCTATGGGAAAATACGGTAGTTTCGAGCAGTTAGGAGTAGTAGTTAAGTGAATTCGGAGATCCCCGCACTTCCCAATGAGGCGCCCAAGGATCTTTCGCACCCGGGAGGGGCGGGAGTAGATCAGGGTGAACAGGTACAGCCAGGTCCGGCTGAACCGGTCGCAGAAGACGTAGTGGCGCAGACGCAGCCACCAGGCGGCGGCCTGTCTGACGCGCCCGCGATGCCCGCAATGCCTGCGATGCCAGCGGCGGGTGACGACTTCGACGACGACGACATCGAGATTCCGGATGAAGACGAGCTAGAGGCTTTGATGACTTCTCCGGCTCAGCCTGAAGAGGTTGAGGGTGGCATCATCGAGGGCACCATCGTCAGCACTCGTGGTGATGGCGTGTTTGTCGATGTGGGTGACAAGGCAGAGGCATTCTTGGCCTACCCGTCGGGTCGTGGAGCTGAGAAGCCTGACTGGAATCCCGGTGACAAGATCGAAGTGGTCATTTCTGGCCGTTCGGCTGAAGGGTACATCGAGCTGCAGAGCACGGCTGCTCAGCGCCCCAGCGAGTTCTATCAACTCGAAGGCGCGTTCGAGGCGGGGTCGGTTCTCGTCGGCAAAGTCCTGGAGTCGGTCAAGGGTGGGCTTGCGATTGACGTAGGCGGAGCCCGTGGCTTCCTCCCTGCTTCTCGGTCCGGTGAACGAGACCAAGAGAGCCTGGAGGCGCTGATCGGACAAGAGATTCGCTTCCGCATTGCCCAGCTCGATATCGAAGACAGAAATGTTGTGCTGGATAGGCGGTCGATCGTCGACGAGGAACGACGCGACCAGCGGCGCGCGATTGTTGAAGGCTTGAGTGTCGGAGACGTAGTCAAGGGCATCGTTCGCAACATCCGCGATTTCGGTGCATTCGTCGACATCGGTGGCGTGGACGCGCTGCTCCACATCAGCGACATCTCTTGGGCACGCGTCGACAACGTCAGTTCCGAACTGAAGCTTGGCGACGAACTCGACGTCGAGGTCCTTCGCATCGCCGAGGAAGGCCGCCGCATCGCGGTTGGTCGCAAGCAGCTGGAAGATGATCCTTGGACTGCCTTGGCGGAGAAGTTTGCCGTTGGTGATCGTATCAAGGGTCGGGTGACGCGGCTGAAAGACTTCGGTGCGTTTGTCGAATTGGTTCCCGGTGCCGAAGGCTTGATTCACGTTTCCGAGATGTCTTGGGCGCGGCGAATCCAGCATCCTAGCGACGTCCTCTCCGTTGGAGAGACGGTCGAGGCGGTAATTCTCGATTTGAACGCAGGCAAGAGACGTGCCGCTCTGGGCCTCAAGCAGGCGCTCGGCGATCCTTGGGAGCAGCTAGAGAAGGAACACCCGGTAGGTTCAGTCGTCCAAGGTACGGTTCGGAAGACCACTAACTTTGGCGCGTTCGTCGAGGTTGTTGAGGGGGTCGAGGGTCTCCTGCACGTTTCGGATATCACGTCCGAGCGTCGCCTCAACCACCCGAACGAGATCGTCAAGTCAGGGCAAATTATATCGGTGAAGATCCTTGAGATCGATCGAGGCAAACGTCGCTTGAAGCTCGGCATGAAACAACTCGAGCCGACGGAGATCGACAAGTATGTCAAGACGGCCCAGGTAGGCGATACGGTTAGTGGGCGCGTACTGCGTGTGAACGACAGCCAGATTGAGGTGGAGTTGGACGAGGGCGTGAAGGGCGTATGCACCATCTCCGCGCCTGCCGCGGTTGAAGAGGCCGAGGCGGTGCCAACAACAGACGAGTCGAGTGACGCGGACGTCTCGTCGCTGACCGCTAAGTTGCAGGCTGCCTGGAAGGGTGACGCTGGCGGCGGGTCGGGTGAGGCATCGGACGAATTGCAGACCGGGGAACTCCGATCCTTCAAGATCACTCGTGTGGACGCCGCTACTGGGTCCATCGAGCTGGAGCTAGTCTAGCGTTCGCGAATACACGAACTACCCAGCTAGTGGCCCGCTTGCGTTCCGGGCTAACTAGCTCGGGGTGCCGTGGTTCGGTTCAACGAAAGTCTTGAGTTGTTTGCTGCGGCTTGGGTGGCGTAACTTTCTCAAAGCCTTCGCTTCGATCTGACGGATACGCTCTCGCGTTACCGCGAAGCTTTGGCCGACTTCTTCGAGCGTGTGCTCGCTGCCGTCTTCTAGGCCAAAGCGCATGCGAATGAGCTTCTGTTCACGGGGCGTCAATGTCTTGAGCACCTGCGCAGTCTGCGCACGGAGGTTGAGATTGATGACGGCGTCGGACGGGGACTGCTGAGCCTCGTCTTCAATGAAGTCTCCGAGATGGCTCTCGTCTTCCTCGCCAACGGGGGTTTCTATCGAAATTGGCTCTTGAGCGATTTTCTTGATTTTTCGGACCTTGGCCGGTTCCATCTCCATGGCCGCCGCCAGCTCGTCGATTGTCGGTTCGCGCCCGAGCTCTTGCACCATCTGGCGCGAGGTACGCACAAGGCGGTTGATCGTTTCGATCATGTGGACAGGAATGCGAATCGTCCGCGCCTGGTCGGCGATTGCCCGAGTGATCGCCTGACGGATCCACCAGGTGGCGTAGGTTGAAAACTTGTAGCCGCGTTGCCACTCAAACTTATCGACGGCCTTCATCAATCCGATGTTGCCTTCTTGGATCAGATCCAAAAAGTGCATGCCGCGATTGAGATAGCGTTTCGCGATCGAGACAACCAATCGGAGGTTGGCTTCAATCAACTCCCGTGTAGCGACGCCGGAAACATCACGACCGCGACGAATACGCTGCGCCGTGGTCCGTAGCTCGCTAGAAGGGGCCCCACAAACTTCTTCAATCTCTTGAATGAAGCTATTCAGCTCTTGAATTTGGGCTGCCAGCTGGCGAGCGTACTCGCTACGACTTGACCCCACTTCTTCCAAGTCCCGTTGTGCTTGCGCTAGTGGGTGCTCCAGGGCCTTGATCGACTTAAGACTGTGCTCGACAAGGCCAGCTAGACGGCTGATCTCGTCAGGCGTGAAACGAACGGCGGCCAGCATGTGGGCCAACTCAATACGCTGACGACCAATCTTCCAGCGAAGCTTGAGCGCTTCCTTGCGCTTACGATTCTGCGGAATTGCCCGTAGCTTGAGTTGATTCTGTCGAATCGCCTGGTTTCGCTGGTCGATTTCGGCAAGCTCGATTGTCAGACGCTCAACGCGTTCTTGCCACTCGCCTTCTTTCGGGTCATCGAGGACGCAGATTTCGCGAATCGAGCGCTGGCCAGAAGAGATCGATTCAGGAAAATTCAGACATTCGGTCGCCGTAAGTGGGCAACGGAATACGCCACGCCAGATCGTATTGCGGCCCCTCTCGATCCGCCTTGCGATCGATACTTCGCCTTCACGCGTGAGCAGCGGAGAACTGCCCATCTGACGCAGATAGGTGCGGACAGGATCGGCCGCACCGTCGGATGGCCCGACACTGAGGTCGAGTGCTACGGCGGCTGGTTTAGTCGGAGCCTCATCCTCACTGTCGGGCGACTCGGGCGAGTCGTCGTCAGTGGTGTCGGTTTCCTTGATGTCTTCAGAGCTGAGTTCCTTTAAGAAACGACTAACCGTTTCTGTTGATCCCTCTCGCTCTTGGCTCTCTTCGTCCACATCCCCCCCATGAGCTGCCTAAGTCAAAATATGTTTGTCTACTGACAAACGCCGACTCGCAGCGGACTAACCCTAACTAACCGTATCCATTCTACAACAGTGACCGCAAAAGCGCGGGACACCACAAGAATCGATGGGCAACTGGGCAGGTCATCGACCGCGCAGCTCAGACAGCTTCTTCTCTAACTCCATTCGATTGGTGAGTAATTCCACAGTTCGTTCGCGGTCGCCGTTCTTCTCCGCCTCTGCGATCTGGTGGCGAACTGCGCGGTAGTCGTTTTCCCACGCCTGCTGACGCAGTGCGGCGAGAGCTTCACGTCCCGCTTCGATCGAGACGGCGTGGCGGTCGCGGTCAAAAACCAGGCGATTGAGCAGCTCCCGGTTGGCTTCGTCTAGTCGTGCTTCGAAGGCGGAAAACTCAAACTGCTCTTCAGAGCTGGTCGCTGCGATGAGGGCGGTGAATAGCGCAGCTACCGGCTGCGACTGCGCACGGGCTAACTCCTCCGCGTCTGATAGCATCTCGTCGCGCGCCGCAGAAGATTCGAGGAATAGTTCGAGCAGCAAGCGCTCGCTTGGGCCGAGCGAAACAACCGCTGCCTGTAATGGCTGCTTGCGCCGCTCCACCGCTGACTTGCGAAACTCCTCAAGTATGAGCCCCTTGCTGACGCCTAGGTGAGACGCGAGCTCTTCGACAAGCGCCGCGCGTTTGATCTGATCGGGAACGAGATTGACTGCTGGCCGCAGCGCTTCGAACGCCTTCATGCGACCCTCGGTCGTCCTGAGATCAAACTGCTTTCTTGTTCGATCCGCCAGCCAGATGTAGTAGCTAGGCGCCTTATCAAGTAGCTCGCGATAGGCCTCGCCGCCTTGCTCGCGACAGAAGTCGTCTGGATCCTTGCCGGTTGAGAGTTGGAGCACCCGAATCTCTAGCCCCTCTTGCAGTAGCACTTCCACCGATCGTTCAGCGGCGGCCTGGCCAGCCTTGTCCGAGTCAAAGTTAATGATGATCGTGTCGGCCAGGCGACTCAAGGTGTGAGCATGTTGCGCGGTCAGGCTGGTGCCACAGCACGCGACCGTCTCCGAGATTCCAGCGCGAGCGACTCCGATGACGTCCATGTATCCCTCGACGAGGACGACACGGTTGTGCTTGCGGATGCCCTCCTTGGCACGATGCATGCTGTAGAGCACGGTGCGCTTGTTATAGATCGCTGACTCTCGCGAGTTCAGGTACTTGGGTTCTTGGCCGTCACGTAGCGCTCGCGCGCCAAAGCCAATGACCTTACCGGTGTGACCGTGGATGGGAAACGTTATGCGGTCTCTGAAGAACGAATAGAGGCCCGGTCGATCTTCGGGCTTACCGGCGAGTCCTGACTCGACGAGCAGGTCTTCCGCTAGTCCCTGACCGCGCAACAGATCGATGAGGCCGTTGCCGCGCGGCGCGTAGCCGATTCCGAACTGATCGACAGCCTCGCGATCAAGGCCACGGTTCTTGAGGTAGGTTCGCGCCTCTTCGCCTTGCGGCGATAGCAGCGTTTCGGCGAAGTGTTTCTGCGTGATCTCGTGCGCTCGGAAGATTGCCTCGCGTTTCGTCGCCTCCGCGTCTGCCGCTTCCGGGTTGCGGCGCTCCGGCATCGGGATGCCATGTTGCTCCGCGACGAGTTCCAGGGCCTCACGAAAGGTCAGCCCTTGGTGCTCCATCACGAAGCTGAAGACATCGCCGCCCTTGCCACAGCCGAAGCACTTGAAAATCTGGAGCCGCGCGTGAACCGAGAATGAGGGTGTTTTTTCGGAGTGAAACGGGCAGAGGCCCATCCAGCGGTCCGGTCCACCCTTTTTCAGGCGCACGTAATCGCCGATAACGCGAACGATATCGACCTGAGACTTTACTTCGCGAGCGAAATCCATCGAGAGCGGCTACAGATAGCAGTGGAACCTGCCGCCAGTTTAGCGAACCGGCGACACGGCCTAGACGATGCCGATGGCGTTCAAGAATACGATCGCGATTCCGACCGGCACGACGAATCGCAGTAGCGTCAACCAGGCCTTGTAGAAGACCTTGAACTTGCTGCCGGAGAGGAAGTGATCGTGTCGAAGCGTATCCGGCATGCGCCACCCAACGAACAGCGAAAGCCCCATGCCGCTCAACGGGAACATGTAGTTCGAGACGATCCCGTCCAGTTGCCAGATGAATCCCGAGAAGATGCTTCCCTCGATCCCGCTCAAGGCCGATGGTACGCCGTAGAGGAAGACGGCACCGCCAGCCACCATCGCGGCCTTCTTACGAGTCCAGCCGAAGCGATCGATGAGGAACGAGACAGGGACTTCAAGCAACGAGATGGCGCTCGTCAACGCCGCGAAAACGAGCAAGAAGAAGAACACGGTTAGCAGCAGGCCCGCGAACGGCATCTGAGCCATTCCGGTCGGGATGCTGGCAAAGAGTAGGCCAGGGCCCTGTCCTGGTTCCAACTCCGGGTAGGTGAAGATGATCGGAAAGATCACCAGGCACCCCATCAGTGCGACGACTGTATCCAGTGCACAGATCTGGATCGACGACCCCATGATGTCGTCATCCCGCTTCAGGTAGCTGCCGTACGTCAACATCGTCCCCATGCCGATCGACAGGCTAAAGAACGCCTGCCCGACGGCAGCCAGCATCGAGGTCGCCCGGAACTCTTCGGGTCGAATACCGATCCCAAAGTCGAAGCCACGACTGAACCCCTCAAGAAACAACGAGTGGACGACGAGGCCAGCCAACATGATGAGCAGCGTTGGCATCAATATCCGGGACCAGCGATCTAACCCCTTTGAAACACCACCCAGCACCACTCCGATCGTGAGGGCCATGAACGTTGTATGCCAAAACAGATTGACACCAACCGACGCCTGAGTCGCGTTGAACACATCGCCGTAAACAGTTCCAGCCGCAGTGAGTTCACCCGTTACGGACATGAATGCGTAATACATCGCCCAGCCAGCGATCACGCTGTAATAACTAAGCAGCGACGCGGCGGCTAAGATCGTCAACCAGCCAAAACTGACCCAGAAACTACCCTTGTGTGTGAGCGATTGGATCGCACCCACTGGCGACTTCTGCGTTGCGCGGCCAATGATGATCTCGCCCGCCATGAGAGGCAGGCCGATGAAGACGACGCAGGCGAGGTAAGCCAGGATGAAGACGCCGCCGCCATTCTCGCCAGCGATATAGGGGAACTTCCAAAGATTGCCTAGTCCGACCGCTGCGCCCGCACCCGCGAGGATGAAGCCGAGCTTAGAATTCCACTGTGCGCGCGGTGCAACCACTTATCTAGACTCCCTCGACGTTCGACGAATACGAAAATATACCACAGCGGAGCGTCGACTATGCCGAAACTGCCGACCAGTCGTCGATGGAACGTCGCCAGTCGTCGGCCAGGAAATCCGATATCACCGCTGCCGAATTCGCACCCGCCGCGAAAACCTCGCTCACGTTCTTACGCGTAATGCCACCAATGGCGACCAACGGCTTCGATGTGAAAGCGCGGATGCGTGCCAACTCGGCAATGCCCACGGTCGGGTCCGGATTTTCTTTTGATGAAGTTCTAAACAATGGGCCAAGCGCAAGATAGTCGACCGGCTCACGATCACTGGCGCGGAGCTGCGCTTCGTTATGTGTGGAGTAGCCGATGAACATCTGATCGCCAACCAGCTGGCGCACCTCGCCAGGAGGCAAGTCGTCTTGCCCGACATGTACGCCATCCGCTCCCAGCATAAGAGCGACGTCCGCACGGTCATTGATCACGTATTGGGCCCCATTCGCCTGGACCAGTTGGCCGACTTGGGATGCCAGCTCGAAGACCGGACGCGTGAACGGCCCCTTGTGCCGAAACTGTAGCCACTTAGCACCTGCCGATAACAGAGCCTTGGTCACTTCGATGGGGTCAAGCCCATGGGTGACGATCAAGTCTGGCGACAGGATCGGGTAAAAGGCAGGCGGTTTGACCATCCTTACGGAGTCTCTCGCAGCCTAGGAAAGAATGTCGTGGTGAACATTTCCAGCGACATCGGTGAGTCGGAATTCGCGACCCGCGTAGGGGTAAGTCAACTTCTCGTGATCCATGCCCAGGATGTGAAGCACTGTCGCATGGAAATCATGGATGTGCATGCGGTTTTCGGCGGCGTGGTAGCCGATCTCATCCGTCGCGCCGTAGACTATACCGGGCTTGACGCCTGCGCCAGCCATCCAGATCGAGTAGCCGTAAGGGTTGTGATCGCGCCCGTTGCCTGACTCCGACACTGGCGTACGCCCAAATTCACCGGCCCAAATGACCAGCGTGTCTTCGAGCAATCCGCGTGCCTTGAGGTCAGCGAGCAGCGCCCGCATAGGCTGATCGACTTCAGCGGCATTCGCCGTGTGCTTCTCAACTAGGTCTGAGTGTTGATCCCACTTGTAGGAGTGCGTGCATTGCACGAATCGAACGTCGCGCTCAATCAGGCGACGCGCCAAGATGCACTGCCAGGCGAAGTCAGCGGTGGTCGGGTTGTCGAGCCCGTAGAGCTTTTTCGTCTCTGGACTCTCCCGCTCGACCTCGAAGGCTTCGGGTGCCTGTAGCTGCATTCGGAATGCGAGTTCGAAGGCATTAATGCGCGCTTCCAGCTGCGAATCATTCGCGTTGATGTCGGCATGCCTGCGGTTGATGTTCTGCAGCATGTCCAGTTCGAACCGTTGCTCATCCGCCGACAGTGATTTATTGATGAGGTACTCGATCGGTTCACTTTGAATGTCGTCGACATTCAGACCCGAGTGGCCGATTGCCGTGCCTTGGTAGGCGCCGGGCAAGAACGCGGAAGACCAATTCTTTGATCCGCCATGTCCCAACGCTGGCTTGATCGTGATGTAACCCGGCAGGTTATCGTTCTCTGACCCGAGTCCGTAGAGCGCCCAAGAGCCCATGCTCGGTCGCGTAAACGTACTCGATCCGGTGAAGGTCTGCAGCAACGCGGCACCGTGATCTACACCCTCGCCAACCATCGAGCGGATCACGCAAAGGTCATCGGCTCGTTCGCGGACGTGAGGGAAGAGGTCGCTGATCAACGTTCCGCACTGCCCACCCGGTTTGAAGTCCCACTGCGGCTTCGTCAGCGGACCGACCTTGCTGTCCGCGAATGCCAGCGGTCTCTCAATTGGCAACGGTTCGCCATGATGCTTGACCAGGTACGGTTTGTAGTCGAACGTATCGATCGACGACGGCCCGCCGTGCATAAAGAGGAAGATGACCTGCTTGGCGCGGGGCTTGAAGTGGGGCTCCTTTGGGGCGAGCGGATTACCTGTCGAGTCGTCGGCCGCCAGCAACCCTTGCAGCCCGAGCAAGCCAAATCCCAGGGCACCGTCGCGCAGCAAAGCCCTTCGCGACAGCGGTGTCGCACGCTTCTCTTTAAGAACTTTTTGAAAGGCCTTGCGTGTTTCCATTTAGTTCACGTAGATAAACTCATTCGACGCCAACAAGATGCGGCAGAAGCTTTGCCAGGCGCCGAGTTCGTCAGTTTCCTCGAAGCGCTCTCGGACGCTTGCGATGTAGGTCAATGCGACATCCGTATCGGCTGCGTTCGGCTCTCGATTCAATGCCGCGATGTAAGCGAGCCGCACTCTTTCTCCCGCTTCTGGGCTCTCAGACAGAGTCTGCACTGCCAGATGACGAGCCTGTCGCGAAACGAACTCGCTATTCATCATGAAGAGCGCCTGTGGCGCAACGTTGGTTACAGCGCGTCTGCCTTGGCTGGTGGTTGCGTCACCAAAATCAAAGATGTTGAACAGTGTCGAAAGATTCGCACGTCGTAGGGGGATGTACACCGTGCGGCGGGTTAAGTCGTCCGGGTTCAGGCTGAGTCGCGAATTAGAATTCTCACCGTCAGTCCCAAATCCTTCCTGCAAGGTGCCACCCATCGTCACGTCTAGCGCTCCTCCGATCATGAGCAGTCCGTCTCGGATTTCTTCGACGGCCAGACGTCGCCGGCTGAAGCGGCTGATCAAGCGATTCTCGGGATCGTACTCGGCTTGGTACGCGGACGTTTCACTCGACATCTGGTACGCGGCTGACAGCATGATGCGCTTGTGAAGAGCCTTGATCGACCAGCCGTCTTCGACGAACCGTCTCGAGAGGTAGTCCAATAGCTTCGGATGAGTCGGCCTTTCGCCCATGAGGCCGAAATTGCTTGGAGTCCGAACCAGACCTTCACCGAAGTGGCCCTGCCAAATACGATTTACCATGACCCGCGCTGTCAGTGGATGGTCAGATTCGGTCATCCACTCCGCCAACTCAAGCCTGCCGCTGCCATTGGTTTGCACCGGTTCCTGCTCCACTCCTTCCAAGATCGCGAGAAAAGCCTTTGGCGCAGGTTCGCCCTTGCTGTTGTAATCGCCGCGAATGAAGACTCGCTGGTCTAGAACCCCGTTCGCACCACCATCGACGACGGCGCAGGCCCTGTCTGGTTCCGGCATCGCTGATGCTTCCAACGCGGCAAGCTCAAGCTTCAATTCTGCACTGCGTTCGATCGTCTCCGGACGTAGCACGGTCGCCTGGGATTCGTCCGTAGTGTAGGAAAACGGGCCGTCGTCGCCGAAGTAGAGGTCGTAGAAAAGCGGGTCTTCACCACGCTTCAGCCGAGGCGCCTTGGGCGCCCCCATCGTGATCGCTTCCAGGGGCTTGGCAGAGGCCTCACGGTACTTTTTAGTCTTCTTTCGCCAATCTTCGAAAGAGTTGTTGAATGCCGTAGCTAGTTTTTCGGCCTCCGTGCCTCGATCGTTGGGGCTGGCATTTTTCCATGCTTCCAAATACGGTCTGTCCTCTTGCTTCGACGCGACGAACTTCGACCAACGCTCAAGCATCGCTGTATCCAAGCCAGCGGTGCTGGGCGAGCCTTCTCTCGCGGCGGCTAGGTATGCGGGGATGTCATTGGCGAACCTAGCTACGTGCTCCTCCACGTCTATTTGAGGTCCGGCGGCGAGTTCTGCCTTGCTGCGGCGAATCTCGTCCTGCTCACGTTGGTAAGAGTTCCAGAGCTCAGAGGGGGCTAGCGGAACGAACAGCAGTTTCGCGACGTGAGTGGTGGGGTCGGTGAAGCTCTTCGTGTTAGCGAAGAAGTTGATCATCGAATAGTAGTCACGGGTCAGAATCGGATCGAACTTATGGTCGTGGCAGCGCGCGCACGTGACCGTAAGACCGAGGAATGCCTTGGAGACGACGTCAACCTGTTCGTCGTAGACGTCGTACAACATCTTCGTCTTGTCCTGCTGGGCGATGGCCTTTGGCCCGAGGGCGATCAGTCCCGTGGCGATGATGCCGCGGCGGTTGATTTCCGAACCGTCGGCTGCGGGCATGAGGTCCCCAGCGATCTGTTCGCGAACGAACTGGTCATAGGGCAGATCGCTGTTAAACGCATCGATTACGTAGTCGCGGTAGCGCCAGGCGTAGGGGTAGCGATGATCTTCGTCATTGCCGGTCGAATCCGCATACCTCGCAACGTCGAGCCAGTGGCGACCCCAACGCTCGCCGTAACGCGGTGAAGCCAACAGTCGATCCACTACCCGCTCAAACGCCTCTGGCGAATCATCGGCGAGGAAGGCTGCAAGCTCTTCCGTGCTCGGCGGCAGGCCTGTCAGATCAAACGAGGCGCGCCGCAACAGTGTCGCCCGGTCCGCGGCGGAGGATGGCGTCGTGTTCTCCGACTCCAGTTTGGCCAAGATGAAACGATCGATGTCGTTACGAACCCAAGCCTTGTCTTGAACCCGAGGTGGCATCGGATCCTCTACTGGTTGAAAGGCCCAGTATTCTTTCTGCTCTGTCGTGAAGGTGCTTTCGCTCGCCGATGCGGATGGCTGAACCGCTTGCACTCCAGGCCATGGCGCACCACGCCCGACCCAGTCTCTGAGGATGGCGAGTTGCTCATCGCCGAGTTTCCCGGACGGAGGCATCTTTAAGTTGCCCGAGTAGCTGATGACGTTGAGCAAAAAGCTATCGGAAAGCGAATCACGTGACACGAGCTGGCCGCTCGCGCCACCCTTCATGAAACCTTCGCCGCTAGAAAGATCTAGCCCCGATGTGGCCAATTGGGCGCTGTGACATATCTGGCATTTCTCGGCGAGCAGAGGTCGAACGCTTTTCTCGAAGAACTCAACGTCGGTTGGACTTTGAGCAGCGACCGAAACCGCCGTAATAGCTAGTACACAAAGGAGTTGCAGTAGTCTCATTGATCGGAACCCTTTAGCCAGTTAGTATACCGGAGCCCAATACAGCCGGTGACGGCCCTCGCTTTGCTAATCTGGCTTCCGAGCGAACTGATGCAAATCATCGAACGACCCGAAATATTTGACGCCGTTATTGTCGGTTCTGGTGCCACTGGCGGCTGGATGGCCAAACAACTCGCCGAGGCTGGAATGAAGGTGGCCCTGCTCGAAGCGGGCCCGAAAGTCACTCCGGCGGATTTCACCGAGCATCTCCAGCCGTATGATCTGCGCTACCGCGGGCTTTCTCCCGAGATCGCGCGCAACCGCCCGATCCAGTCGATGAAGGGCTCCTGTAGCGAGTCGAACTATAAGTGGTTCGTCGACGATATTGAGAACCCCTACACGTATCCCGAGGGCAAGCCCTATCAGTGGACGCGTGGGCGTCAACTCGGTGGGCGTAGCCTCACCTGGGGGCGTCAATCCTACCGTCTCAGCCCGATGGATTTCGCTCCTGCCAGCCGTGATGGATTCGGCGAAGACTGGCCGATCACCTACGAAGATCTCGTCCCCTACTACGAGCAGGTCGAGCGCTACGTCGGCATCAGCGGTAGCGCCGAAGGGCTACCACAGTTACCCGACAGCATCATGCAGCCGCCGATGGGCATGAACTGCGGCGAGAAGCACTTTCAGCGGAGCGTTGAGAGCGCGATGGGGAAGCGGGTTCTAATCAGTCGGACCGCTATCTTGACGCGCGACCACAACGGTCGTTCGGCCTGCCATTACTGCGGTCCTTGCGCGCGCGGTTGCGCGACGTTCTCCTACTTCTCAAGCCCCTTTACAACCATCGCCGACGCTGTGAAGACGGGCAACTGCACTGTGATCACTGACGCAGTAGTTTCGCACGTTGAGACGGATGCTAATACCGGGAAGGCACGGGGCGTGGCCTACATCGATCGCCTCACTCGGCAGCATCGCGAGATCCGCGCCAAGGTCGTCACGCTGTGTGCCTCGACTCTTGAGTCGACGAGGATACTGCTCAATTCAGGCGAAGGCTACTGCAACTCCAGCGGTGCCCTCGGACGCTATCTTATGGACCACGTGACCGCCAATCTGACTGGAATGTTGCCGATCAAGGAACAAACCGCGTGGGCTGGCGCGCCAATCAGACCGACCAGTCTTTATATCCCTCGCACTCTGAACCTGGATCGCTATCACGAGAACGGTCTTATCCGCGGCTACGGTTACCAAGCGCGCCACGCCTCCCGCTACAACAACATATCGACGATCGCTGGTCGATCGGGTTTCGGCCGAGGTTTCAAGGAATCCGTGCACAGCAACGACGGCGCTTACCGAATGAATGTCGACAGCTACAACGAATGCTTGCCTCGCTGGGAGAACCACGCGGCCTTGGATCCTCATGTCCGAGATGCGTGGGGTATCCCGGCCCTGCGAATCAGCGCGACGTGGAGCGACAACGACATGAAACTTTGGCATCACTCGATCGAACACGGGCAAGAGATGCTGCGAGCGGCAGGTGCGGAGAATATTACCGTCCCAACAAAGCCGACGAATCCTGGCGGCAAGACGCACGAAGTTGGCACGGCTCGCATGGGTAGGGATCCGCGCAAGTCGGTGCTCAATGAGTGGTGTCAGACTCACGAAGTGGGGAACCTCTTCGTGACTGACGGAGCGGCTTTTGTGTCGGTCGCTTGTCAGAATCCGACGCTGACGATGATGGCCCTCACCGTGAGGACTGCTGACCATATCGTCGAGAGGGCCCGCCGCGAAGAACTTGCCTAGCCGAATTGATCGCTCGCGCCAGTCGGGTTCCCGACCGCTCGCCGTGGCGCGGCGAGGCTAGCAGGCGATCGATAACGCTCTCGCAAGCATCTGCTCTGCTAATCTGGCTTTCGAGCGAACAGATGCAGATCATCGAACAACCCGAAATCTTTGACGCGATTGTTGTCGGTTCTGGTGCCACTGGCGGCTGGATGGCCAAACAACTCGCCGAAGCTGGCATGAACGTCGCCTTGCTCGAAGCTGGACCGGCCACGACAAAGAGTGAGTTCACCGAACACGTCCAGCCGTACGACCTCAAGTACCGCTGGGCCTCGCCCGAAATCGCCCGCGACCGCCCGATTCAGGCAATGAAGTATGCCTGTCGCGAATCGAATTACAAGTGGTTCGTCAACGATATCGAGAATCCGTACACGACCCCGTCCGACAAGCCCTATCAGTGGACACGTGGTCGGCAGCTCGGCGGTCGTACGCTCACCTGGGCACGCCAGTCTTACCGCTACAGCCCGATGGACCTTGCACCAGCTAGCCGCGACGGGTTTGGCGAAGATTGGCCGGTCAGCTACGAAGAGTTGGAACCGTACTACGAGCAGGTCGAGCGCTATGTTGGCATCAGCGGTAGCGCCGAGGGCCTGCCGCAGTTGCCCGACAGCATCATGCAGCCGCCGATGCTGATGAACTGTGGTGAGAAACACTTCCAACGGCGCGTTGAGCAGAGCCTGAATCGCCGCGTCATCATGGGTCGCGTCGCAGCCTTGACTCGCGACCTCAATGGCCGCGCTGCGTGCCATTATTGTGGACCCTGCGAACAGGGCTGCATAACGCTCTCTTACTTCTCAAGTCCCTGGACGACGATCGCCGACGCGTTCAACACGGGTCGCTGCACGGTCATCACAGACGCTGTTGTCTCGCACGTCGACACCGACCCCGACACGGGGCTGGCGCAAGGCGTTACCTACATCGACCGTCTCACCCGCGAGTCCCGTCAGCTTCGAGCCAAGACGGTACAGCTGTGTGCTTCCACGCTCGAATCGACCCGCATTCTGCTCAACTCCGGCGAAGGGTTTTGCAACTCAAGCGGCACACTCGGTCGCTACCTGATGGATCATCTCAGTGCTGGGATGTCTGGCGTACTGCCCGTGAAGGAACAACACACCTGGACGGGGGCTCCGAAGCGACCGACCGGCATCTATATCCCACGTTTCCTCAACCTCGATCAGACCAACGAAGATGGCATGCTACGTGGCTATGGCTACCAGGGCCGGCATTCGGCGAACTACGGCAGCGCTTCGGCGATAGCCTCGCGACCGGGGTTCGGTGCTGAATACAAACAGTCGATTCAATCGAGCGACGACTGGTATCGCATGAGCCTTTCGAGCTTTTGCGAATGCCTCCCGCGTGGGGAGAATCACGTTGCGCTCGACCCCGAGGTGCGTGACGCCTGGGGTATCCCCGCACTTCGCATCAGCGCGAGCTGGAGCGACAACGAGATGAAGCTGTGGCGTCACTCGATGGAGCAAGGCCAAGAGATGCTGCGCGTAGCTGGCGCGGAAGATATTTCGGTATCTACCACCAAGCCGCATTGGCCCGGTGGAAAGACGCACGAGGTTGGTACGGCACGCATGGGCAAAGACCCCCGCAAGTCGGTTCTCAACGAGTGGTGCCAGACCCACGAAGTAAAGAACCTCTTCGTGACTGACGGAGCCGCGTTCGTCTCGGTTGCTTGCCAGAACCCGACTCTGACGATGATGGCGCTCACCGTGCGGACCGCCGACCATATCCTTGAGCGGGCCCGCCGCGGCGAGTTGGTCTAGCGAAACCGGACCGAGTTCGCCATCTGTTGGAAGGCAGGCTCGAGCTGGTCGAAGTTCCGATCTGGCCCGACATCTGTTGGAAGGCAGGCTCGAGCTGGTCGAAGTTCCGATCTGGCCCGACAAAGACGATGTAGAACAGGCCGTCGGGTCTAGCGACCGTCAGCAATACGTTGCGCTCCGCGCCTCCGTAGGGTGAGCGACCCGTGAGGCCGACCATCATCGAGGGCGATCCGTCGATCTGACGCCGCTGCGGAGCGTGCGTAACCTGGAGGTTCGGATTTGTCTCTTGCAGTTGTTGGACGAGTTCCCAGGTCGCATTCAGCAGATCCGAGCGGTAGCGCGGTTCGTAGCGGCTGATCACCGCTCCATAGCCAATCACGACACCACCATTTTGGGTTTGGACAAGCCCTTGCCGGGGGGCGATCGTGACCGCCTGTTGTCCTCCAAACGTTTCCCATCCTTGGGGGCGATCAATGGAGAAGGTGCGAGCGTCGAATCGCTCAAGGGCGGTGCCGCTCGGAGCTGAAGGCGAAGAGTTGGCAGCGGCTGCCGCAGTTGTGACCTCTTCCTCCTGCTCAGGGCGGTTGGGCGGCGGTAACTGCGCGATTACGGTCTTCGAGCGATTGAAGTCACCGGTGGCGTATCCGTACTCCGCTGGCGGGAAGGTCGCCATCTCCTCTTGCACGAGACGCGTACGGTTGCCCGGGTCTGGGTGCGTCGACAAGAAGGTTGGCGGACGCGGGCCTCCGGTCGCGGCCAGCTTCTCGAAGAACCTGGCCATCTCGAGTGGGTCATATCCTGCCTGCGCCATGATGCGCGCGCCGAGAGCGTCTGCCTGCTTCTCGGCTGATCGTGAGTATTTGGTGATCAAGGCCTGGAGGCCTAAGCCTACGCCCATCTGACCGATCTGACCAAGCATGTCCCCTCGGCTTCCCAGCACGGCCCCTGCCAAGACGGCTGGTAGCTGGATCATCTGAGACTTGGAGGCTTGGCTCGTGCCATGGCGCAAGGCGATGTGCGAGACCTCGTGAGCCAACACACCGGCCAGTTGGGCCTCGTTGTCTGCTGCGTCGACAAGCCCGGAGTGGACAAAGATCGGACCGCCCGGCAATGCAAAGGCGTTGATCGACGGCTCGTTGATCAGAGTGAAGTCATAGGGATAGTCGTCCACCTGCGGTTGGCCAGCCAGACGCATGCCGATGGTGGAAATGTACTCCTGTAGTCGCGGATTGTCGATGACGTCGACTTGCTTGCGGATCTCGGCAGAGTATTCCTTGCCGATCTGAATGTCTTGCTCTTTCGAGAAGGTGTTGTAGCCGGGCTGCAGCGGATCGCCCGCATCACGGCTCGCGCAAGAGAGCGTGAGTGTTAGAAGAACAAGAACTATAAAGAAGTGGCGCACCTGAGAATTCCCCTTTTCAATCGAAGATGGTCGGGCGTCTTGAGAAGCCTTACCATCCTAGCTGTTGCGGAACTTATTGACGTGACTTGGTGTCTGTCTTAATAGAAGAGCAACGAGACGACTGCCGGCTGTTTACTTTGCGCTCTCCCATTACTGGGTCCACACACCCTGGAGGAGAGTCATGTTTGAAAGATCCGTTTTATCAGGGGACCAAGAGTCCCGTCGCCCCTGGGCGTTTAGTGTTTCGCTGCTGGCGCAGCTGCTGTTGGTTGCCGTCGCGATCCTTGTTCCACTGCTGAGCGAGCCGCTGATGCCTGCACTGAGCGCCGCATTAGTCTCGCTAGAGGCTCCGAGGCCGCCGCGATCCGCACCGCCTCCGCCACCCGTGAGAGTATTGGCCCCGCCAGAGGTGTTCACCACCGAATTGAGGCAGCCGCGTGAGATCCCGGCCGAAGTGACTCGAGTTATTGACCCACCGCCCGTCATCACTGCCGTCGAATCCTCTCCCTATGGCCTATCAGACGGCTCTCGAAATACCGTGGTGAATTCCATAGTCTCCAACCCAACGGTTACTCCACCTCCAGCGCCTGCACCCGATCCGGAACCGACGCCTGAGCCGGTCGCTATCCGAGTCAGCAGCCAGATCCAGGCTGCCAAAATCCTACGACGTATTCAGCCGGTGTACCCACAGATCGCGATCGCTACCCGCACTAGCTGTGACCTCTCAATAGGTTGTTCATTCGGTCCCGGACCAGGGAAGCTGGAGTTATCCCACAACAGCAACCTTGGAGAGACCGAATGAACATCCACAAGAATGCACGATTGACGCCTTATTTGCGAGTGCGGATCGTCGAGCGCGTCCTCGCCAAGCAGCAGACGCCACGGGACGCCGCGGCGGCCTGTGGCGTCTCACTGAGAACCATCCACAAGTGGCTGGCGCGCTATCGCAGCGAGGGTGTCGCCGGTTTGCACGATCGTTCCTCGCGACCGCACCGCAGCCCGCGACGGACCTCTCGGGCGCTGGTCGAGCGCGTCATTTCTCTGCGCCGCCAGCGTTGGACCGGCCGACACATCGCCCAGGCTGTCGGCCTCTCGCCCGCTACCATCAGCCGCATCTTGCGCCGCGCCGGCCTGAACCGTATCCGCGATCTCGAACCTGCTCGGCCCCTGCGCCGCTACGAACATGCCGCCCCCGGCGATCTGCTGCATCTCGACATCAAGAAGCTCGGCCGCTTCCTCCGCGCCGGTCATCGCGTTACCGGAGATCGCTCTCGGGCCAGTCGCGGCGCTGGCTGGGAGTTCGTGCATGTCGCTATTGACGACAACTCCCGCCTCGCCTTCTCTCAGATCCTGCCCGATGAACGCAGCCACTCCGCGGTGGCTTTCCTCGACGCCGCGGTCGGTTACTACCGCTCCCTCGGCGTCCCCATTCGTCGTTTGCTCACCGACAACGGCTCTTGCTATCGCTCGCGCCTCTTCCGCGATGCTTGCCGTCGTCTCGGCATCCGCCACCGCTTTACCCGTCCTTACACGCCGCGCACCAACGGCAAGGCCGAACGCTTCATCCAGACCGCTCTGAGAGAATGGGCTTACGCTCGCTCCTACTCCTCATCCCAGCAGCGCGCCGCTCATCTGTTACCCTGGCTCCACCATTACAACTGGCATCGCCCCCACGCCAGCCTCCACTACCTTCCCCCTTTCTCCAGACTCCTGATTCCCATGAACAACCTCTTGAGGCTCCACAACTAGCGGCATCGTGCGACTGCAGGCTGTCATCGCAGTCGATGGCACAATCGCCGAGTTGAGCGTCATCGAAGGGCACCCGCTACTCGTCCGCGCCGCCATCGCCGCTGTCAGCCAATGGCGCTACCGACCGACGGTGCTCAACGGCATTCCCGTACCTGTCGATACGCAGATTGAAGTGAACTTCACGCTAGCGCGCTAGTGACCGAATCCACGTCTACTAGCAGGCGCGGATTCGTGCAAGCCGCTCGTCGGTATCGTCGGCAAAGCGTTGAATGCCTTTCAGTATCCAAGGCCAGGTCAGGTGAGACTCATCGAGAATTTCATCGAGTGAGCCGCCCGTGCGCCAGCGATTGTCATGGTCGGGAGAGATCGTGTACTCCTCACAGACCTTGTTCGCAAGCCACTCATGCATCGATCGGCGAGCGTTGTTGGTCACGACCATCGAGTTCTGCCAGTCTTCCCACGGCAAGACGGAATCTCGATAGGCTTGGGACTGCTGGTCGAACAGGTAGTAGCTGGGTGCGGCAACGAAGCGCACGTTAGGCAGCTCGCCACGATGGTCCTGGAGTAGCTCGAAGGCAGCCTTGACTGGGCTGGTGCCGCGGAAAATGATCGTGCCGCGCCGGGGCCCGGCCGCATCGTCCCACCCCTTCAAGACGTACGCGCCTTTCGCAGCGTCGAGGTATGATCCGGCGCCGAGCGCCTCGCGATCGACGATGTTCACACCAGGGCGCGTCAGGTGCAAGGCGATGACGTGGGCGTCGTGACTCATCGCCGCGGCCAACATCGCCAGCACCTCGTTGTAGTCATAGGGATGCAGATCAGCGACATGACCTCGCGGGAACAGGTCAGTCACGCCAGGCGAAAACACGCCGAAGTGTGTGCGTGAGTCTTCGGCCGTTTCCGGACCGGAATGACCAGCGATCCAGATCACCTTGCCTGCCTTGATCTGCGAATCTTGGGCGAGCTGCGAAAACAGCCGCATCGGTCCGTATTTCAGGTACGAAAAGGAGCCATAGGTCGAACAGGCGCCGTAGTAGCCGACAAACCTCTCGGTGCAGTCCTTGGCGAAGTTGACCGTCGCGAGGTGCGACGTGATGGCTGAGTTCGTGAACTCGGTGATCTGCTGTGGCAGGACCGCACCGTGGGGGTGCTCGTCGCGGTCATACCAGCCGAATCCGTCGAAGCCATCCGACCCTTTGGCGAAGCCAGCGATGTTTGTGGATCCAGCTAGATCCGCCGCGCAGACCAGGAACAACGGACGGCCCGCTACGTCGTTTGAGACGGCGTTGACGTAGGCGCCCCACTTGCCCAGCGCGGCGCGGTTGGGTTGCTTCTCACCCGGTTTGGCGAACAGTTCCGCTGGGTACTTTGACACGTCTAGGATGCGCTCGTCTTGAGCGGGATCGACGTCGGCGTTCCACCACATACCGGCGGGCTTCTCTGGTACGGCATCGGCTGTCACGGTGAGGCGACCGGTGATGAACTCGACCAGTTCTGAGTCCTTCTTCATCACGTCCAGCACGAGGTCGATGTTCGTCTTGGTCTGCGCGCGGAACGCTGCGGCGTCTGGTGCCGCCTCGCCAAAACCCTCGAACGCCACACCGTACTTTTCTTGGAACGGACGCTTCGTCTCCCAGAACAGATCGGAGTTCGGCTTGTGAGCCACGCCGTGCGACTTGTTGTCGTAGACGCCGTAGCCGCGGCCTTTGCGTGTCTTCGCCCACAACATCGCTGGCCGACCATTCTTGTTGGGGTCGGTCATTAGGTGGCGGAAGACCTGGATGAGCGTTACAAAGTCCGTACCGTCTTCGGTGCCCTCAACGCGCCAGCCATAGGGTTTGAACCACGTCTCTGGAGTCCCGTTGACTACGCGAGAGTGTGGCGTGTCATCGATTCCGAAGTCATTCCAGTCCAACAGCATCACGTAGTTCTCAAGTCCCAGTCCGAATGCTGAGTTCTTCGTCTCGTGTGCCGAGCCAGCCGATAGGCCGCCCTCGCCGTCCATGGCAAAGACGTTCACGTCTTTCGCGCCTGCGTGAACAAGCGCCATCGCCTCGCCTGCTCCAGCGGGCACACCGTGTCCGGAGGGCCCTGTGTTCGCCTTGATGAATAGTGTTTTGCCCTCACTTTCCGCGTGGCCCGCGAGTCCTCCGTTGCGTCGGAAGTCCAGCAGGTCGTGGGCGACGAGTACGCGATGAGGGTCGTCGTTCAGCTTGAAGCGATCTTCACCCGTCGACTTGTGAGCCGCCAGCATGAACTCGTTCAGCAGTGCCAACACCGAGTAGAGCAGCGGTGTACAGTGTCCGGCTCCGAGGACGAACCGGTCACCGAACGGTAACTCTGGGCGACGTACGTCGAACCGCATCGCTCCTGACAGCACCATGCTCAAGAACAGATGAACTTTTGATCGAGACCCGCCTGGATGTCCGCTCTGGCGGAGATTGAGCGTCAAATCGATCAGCTGGTCGACCAAGTCGACGGTCTTATCTAGGTGGGCCTTGTTTTCAAGTACCTCGGAGTCAGTCAGAATCTGTCGCATCGATGAAATGCTATCAGGAATCAGGGCCCTTGCGATCCTGCCTGGTGATACTTAGGTGATTAGCAATACAGGAAGTGCCGCGGGGAGCTTGAGGTGCTCGTGGTTTTTCGTGTCAGGGAACTCTTCATGGGTGACCGCCACAACACGCGGTTCCGGCGCGCTGACGATTCAGCGTGTCATGCTAGCCTCGGATGCGAGATGGAGTCCATCGATCTAGCGCGCTACCGCAGGCTTCTTGAGGACCTGGAGGCGGAACTGCGAGAGGCGTTGGTCGCTGGTGCCGAGAACACCAACCCCGTGTCGCCTGACCGCGCCATCGGGCGCCTTACTCGGCAAGACGCCATGTTGGCTCAGCAGATGGCGCTAGAGATCAAGCGTCGTAACGAGGGCCGTCTCAGCCAAGTCCGCGCCGCTCTGGAGCGCATCCAAGCCGAAACCTACGGCTACTGTCGACGTTGCGAAGAAGAGATCTCCGAGGCGAGACTCGACGTTCGTCCAGAAGCCCCGGTCTGCATCGCCTGCGCTGGTAGGAAGCGCGCGTGAGCCGATGCGGTATCACTTGTCCCTACCCCCAAGCTGGATACGATAGTCCGTGCCTCGAGCCAGCGGAAAGTCACAGTCTGCTTTGAGAAATCCCTCGAACCCAGGAGCTGCCGGAATGCCCTTACTTACAAGTCCCTCGGAGAGGTTGAAGCGCACCGCTTCGCCGGCGACGAGAGCAATGTCAGCGTCCGCTGGCACCGTTCCTCCGTCTTCGATAGTTCCCGCATACGACAACACACAGGAGCCATCGGCAGCGGTCGTACCAAACGCGTCGCCCGTTGTGTTCACGAGCACAATGCCGCGATCGGCCCCGTCCCGATTGCTCACAAAGGGATAAACGACAGGCTCAGGATCGATGCTGCGCGGAAGCATTATGGTTTCCGCCTCTTGGGAAAGTGTTGACTCCTTGTTGGGGTTGTTATTGTTCCCTTTGGCCTTCGATGTGAGCGCGTACCCGAAGGCCCTCGGGAAGTCGCAAGAAACACCAATACTGCCCTCGAAATCAGGTGCGCCAGTGATGCTGAGTGATAGTCCGTCCGCCAAATCGAACACGAATTGCTGACCGGCGTTGACTAGCACGTTCTGTGGCGGCAGTACCGGCCTGAGCGCGTCGCCCTGATAGGCGAGCGTGCAGGAACCGTTCTGGGGGGCGTCACCAAACGGATTGGCGCTTGCATTAGAGATGACAATCTGAGTCTCAAAGCCATCTCGACTACTCACCCAGGGCAGGAGCATTGATGAAGAACTTGCGCCGTCACTGGGGTCTACATAGCTCGGCTTCAGTCCGTACCCGTATAACGGCGTTGACTTCTTCCCACCCCTCGTTGGCAGCGAAAGCCGAGCGAACCCCGTGGGCCCAAAGTCGCATGATGCTGCGACGTAGCCCTCAAAGTTCGGCGCCACCTCCGAGAGAGTTAAGACAACCTGTTCACCTTGACCGAACGGGCCAACCGTCATTGGGGGAGGTGCACCATCGCTGTAATATTGAAGATCGCAGTAGCCAACGTAGGCACCATCCTCGGCGTTGAGCCCCCACGGGTTGTGGATGGCGATCTCGGTATCTCGATTACCCCGGTTCGAGCCATAAGGGAACAGAAGCATCGTCGAGGGTAAATAGATGGGGGCTGCGGGGGACAGGAGCGCGTCCCGCTTCTCCGAAAACGCTTGGGACTTGCCTTTTCCCGCAGATTTGGTAATCGAGATGCTCGCCCCGGGGTAGAACCCACATAACGCGGTCAGCGCGCCTTCGAAGCCTGGTAACGCCGGAACTCCGTAGGCCGGTGCTCCCTCGGCAAGGTCGATGTCCAGCTGCCCCCCGCCCGGAACATCCGTAGAATTCAGGAAAAGGCCCACCGGGTCTCCGATCTCGTCGGTGCCCTCAAATTGCAGTTCGCAATAGTCTGCAACGGTCGGATCAGAATCGTTGGAGATTACGATGCGGGTCGTGCTGTTCCCCTGGTCGCTCACGAACGGGAAGTGGAGCGTCGTAATACACCGCTGCATGGAGGCAACGGCGAACGTTGTCTCGCTCGTCGCCCTGGCGCTCGACAAAGCGAGGCTCTGGATCTTCGGCGCTGGCGAAGCCTGACCCGCCTATTGGGTGGAAGCTGACACCGAGTGTCGCCTCGCCGAACGCTGGCGGGTTCCCGGGGTCCCACTCCGTAGTGAAGCCCATCTCGATTGTTTCCAGAGCAAAGGGGTTCGTATCGCACACCCGATACGCCAGCTCAGCATTGCCGTCTGAGTCAGGATCTAGCTCGAATTCGGAAGGGTCGCCGCAAGTCTCGCCGAGTAGTGTGATCAGCAGGTTGTCTGCATTCGAATATGACGAATATGATTTACGGGCTTTCACCGCCACGCCATCTGGAATATCGCTAAAGCTCACCAGGAATTGGGTTGCCTGGCTCGCACCAGCACCATTGTTGGACCAGGGCGCATGGTAGCCGGACTCCCAGGACCTCATCTGAGGGACGAAGCTGGGGGTCCCAGTCGTCTTGAATGCCGACGCGAATCCTTCACTAAACGTGAGCGTTGCGATCTGCGAGCCATCATCGTCGACGCACTGCAATCCTTGAACCAAATCCACGTCGATCTGGGCTAGAGCGCGACGCGCATAGCCAACGTTGAGTATATGCGGGCTCAAACCGAAACCCGTCGGAGGCTGCGTTTCTAGAATTGCGGTGATAGGGAACCTGTCCCCCCCATCGGGTAGCCCCATAACCGACGCGTTGCCTCGCATCGAGGTGATGCGAATACGGGTGATGTCTGGGTTAGGCCCGCCCAGGCTGGCGTTGAACTCTCCAGGGAACGGTACGCTTACGCTGTCCCACGCGATGGTACGTCCATCATTGAGCAGTTCGCCGTACTGGGGATCTTGATACGCGCCGCTGCCGCAGCTGGTTGCTCCGCCGACAACTGACGGGTTGGTACAGTTGTTCTCGTTGACGATCAGAACCGCATCAGTGATCACTCCGTTGATGTTGTTGGTCACTGGGACGTTCAAATCAACGAGCATATTGACGATCACGCTCGCGGCTGGACCTGGCAAGCCGAGGTCACTCGACTGACAAACGTAGTTGATGTCGCCCAACAACTCCGCTTGCCCTTCGGCCCGCACGTTTAAGGGCGTCTCGAACAACGAACACTGGAGGCGGGCGGTTTGAGCTGCAGCCGTGCCCCCAACCAAGAGTCCGATAGCAACTAGCTGAAGGGTCATGACCAACAGCGACGACATTGGGCGATTCATTCGTACTGGAAGAGCAACCTGTAATTTCATAGACAGTTCCTTAGGTTCGGCGTGGGGCTACTTCACGAGTTTTGTATCAATTAGCACCAAGCGAGTTGACTGGTAGGGTGTGCAATAATCGGCGTCCGGGCCATCTCGATGCAGTTGCATTGGATTCTCTACAGCGTCGGCGGCCTTCTCATCGCGGTTGTCGTCCACGACCTGCTCCAGCGCAAGCACGCGATCCTCCGTAACTTCCCTGTAATCGGCCACTTTCGGTATTTTCTTGAGGCGATTGGTCCCGAACTCCGCCAGTACATCGTCACGGACAACGACTCGGAACGACCCTTCAGTCGCGACCAGCGCCGCTGGATCTACGCCTCCGCGAAGCGCGAGAACAACTACTTCGGCTTCGGTACCGACAACGATCTCGACCTCTCGACGAACTACATCATCATCAAGCAGAGCGCATTCCCCTTCGCTGCCGGTCCGAAGTCGAAGAGCGAGCAGTGCCCTCTACCTTGTGCCAAGGTTCTGGGCGGGCCGCGCGGTCGCGCCCAAGCGTTTCGGCCTCATTCCATCGTCAACGTGAGCGGCATGAGCTTCGGCTCGCTCAGCGGCCCTGCCGTCGAGGCTCTCAACCGCGGCTGCGCCATCGCCGATTGTCTACAGAACACCGGCGAAGGGAGCGTGACGCCCTACCACCAGCACGGAGGCGATCTAATTTGGCAGATCGGCACCGGCTACTTCGGCTGCCGTGACTCCCACGGCCGATTCGATTTCGAACGCTTCAAGGTGGTTGTCGCTGCGAATCCGATTCGGGCCATCGAAATCAAGCTGAGCCAGGGGGCCAAGCCCGGCCTGGGTGGCATGTTGCCCGCGGCCAAGATCACGGCGGAGATCTCCGCGATTCGCGGTATTCCGATGGGACAGGACTGCGCCAGCCCGTCGGCCCACCAGGCGTTTGGCGATATCGATAGTTTGCTCGACTTCGTCGAGCTTCTTGCCGACGAGACCGGTCTTCCTGTTGGAATCAAATCAGCGGTTGGCGAGTTGAACTTCTGGCTCGATCTTGCGATTCAGATGGAATCTCGTCAACGCGGCGTCGACTTCATCACCATCGACGGTGGGGAAGGGGGTACCGGAGCGGCACCATTGGTGTTCTCCGACCACGTCGCGCTACCGTTCCGAATCGGCTTTTCCCGTGTCTATCGGGTCTTTGCCGAGCGAGGCCTCGCGGAGGACGTTGTGTGGATCGGATCTGGTCGCCTGGGTTTCCCCGAGGTCTCGACACTCGCGATGGCCCTGGGTTGCGACATGATCAATGTCGCTCGCGAAGCGATGATCTCGATTGGATGCATCCAGGCCCAACGGTGTCACACAGGCCACTGCCCCTCGGGAGTCGCTACTCAAAATCGCTGGCTGATCCGGGGCGTCGACCCTACTCTCAAATCGGCACGCCTGGCCAACTACGTCTGCTCGCTCCGAAAGGAGATGCTCCAAATAGCCCATGCTTGCGGAGAACCGCATCCAGCACTCGTAGGCGTCGATCGTATCGATGTTCTTGATGGCGCGTGGCATGCCACCTCGGCGCAGGAGATCTTTCGATACGAAGACGGCTGGGGTATGCCTGCTGCCAGAGACCAGGCCGCCCTGCGAACGCTCCTCGATACCGCTTCGACACAATCAATAACATGAAGGCTTACCAGATCACTGCTCCGACCGGCCTCGATGCGCTTCAGCAAACGGAGCTGCCGCAGCCCGAACCGGGTCCACGAGAGATCCTCGTCCGCATCCACGCCTGCTCGATCAACTACCGCGATCTCTCGATGCCTCGTGGCGGATACCAGCGCAATAACAAAACGCCACTGATTCCGTTCTCTGACGGTGCCGGTGAAGTTGTTGAGATTGGCGATGGCGTCAGCGAATTTGCCGTAGGAGACAAAGTCGCCGGTTGCTTCTTTCAAGATTGGGAAACGGGCACACCCACAGAGGCGCAGTTCCGCACGGCACTCGGCGGCGGGCTGGACGGCGTTCTTGCGGAGTACGTCGTGTTCCGCGAACGCGGAGCGGTGAAAATCCCGGCAGGATACAGCTACGAGGAGGCGGCATGTTTGCCTTGCGCCGCGGTCACCGCTTGGCATGCGTTAACCCGCGCCAACACGCAATCTGGCCAGACCGTGCTGACGCTGGGTACCGGCGGTGTGTCGATCTTCGCCGTGCAGTTGGCCAAGGCCTTCGGTGCGCGGGTCATCTCGACCTCTTCAAGTGACGCCAAGTTAGCGCGCGTTCGCGAGCTGGGTGCGGACGAGACGATCAACTACATTGACACGCCAGATTGGGACAAAGCCGTGCGCGAACTCACCGGTGGGCTCGGCGTCGATAACGTGATTGAGGTCGGCGGCTCAGGTACGCTCGCCAAGTCATTCAAGTCAGCGAAGATCGGAGGTACGATCAGCCTGATTGGAGTCCTCACCGGTCGCGCTGAGAATCCGGCGGCCAGTGCGCTGATGCGCAACTTGCAGACGATGAACGGAATCTACGTCGGTAATCGCACGATGTTCCAGGCGCTGATCCAGGCGATCGAACTCCATGCCATCAAGCCCCTGATCGACAAGGTTCTGCCGTTTGATGATGCACGGGGGGCCTACGAGTACATCGTGCGGGGCCAGCACATGGGCAAGATCGTCGTGCGACTCTAATCGCCGTTCGACTAGCTGGGCACGGTTACGCTGGCCAGGCTGGCGAACTGTTCCGCTTCGGCGTAGTCGTCAAACCACTGCGCCTTCGAATTCCGCTTGAAGTCGAACGTGAGGCCTTCCATGTTTGGGTCTGCGGCGCGGTGATACCGAAATACGATGCGGTCTTCGAGTAATGCCGCGATCTCGATCTTCCCGGTCGCATGTGACATCGAGTAGCGTGCCCGTCGAGCTAAACCAGAAGCTTTCTGCTGGGCTTCCAAGAAGATCTGGTAGCCCTCTTCAATCGGCATCGAGTACGCTTCATTGCCTTCTGTCGGGCGGCAATGGAACACGTAGTAAGGCGGTACGCCGATAAACGAAAGCTCTTCAAATAGCTCTCGTAGCGTCTCGACATTGTCGTTGATGCCTCTAATCATCGGGGTCTGATTGATCGTCGTAACACCGGCCTTCTGCAGCAGGTCGAGTCCCTCACGAGCATGCGCGGTCAGCTCGCGCGGGTGATTGAAGTGGGCCATCACGTAGATTCGCCCTACGTCAGGCCCGGAGTACTTCTCAAACATCTCAAGCAGACTCGGGTCGTTGATGATGCGGAACGGGTTAAACGCGGGCATCTTCGAGCCGATGCGAATAATCCGAACGTGTGGGATCTCTCGGAGCTGCTGGATGATCGGTTCCAGCTTGGTGGTCGACATGATCAGCGGATCACCGCCAGTCAATAAGACGTTGTTAATCTCCTCGTGATCGCGGATGTAGGCAAGGCCTTCGCTAATATTGCGGACGACCTCATCGTTGTCGTCCATGAAAAGTCGCTTGCGGAAGCAGAACCGGCAGTAGGCACCACAAACGTCGTTGACCAGCAGCAGCGCCGTGTCACCGTACTTGTGCTCAAGCCCGGGGACGACGGTGTAGGCTTCTTCAGAAGAAGCATCGAGCTGGCCCCACCCGCTTAACTCTTCCTTCATCGGGACGATGAGGCGGCGAATCGGGTCGGCGGGATCATCCCAATCGATCAATCCCTGGTAATAGTCGTTGGAACGGAATACGAACTGCTCACTCACGGGTTTTAACTCCGCTTTTTCGGCGTCCGATAATTGGGGGATGTTGTCGATTCGGGTGATGTACTTCGGTTTATTCAAATACCAATCTCCGCGTCGGGGCAGCGGCTGGGCGGAACTCTCTATCTTGCGGAAATCAATCAATCGCTGTTACGGCGAAACGAACCGTAACCGCGCAGCCCAAACGTAAGGAATCTTACAGTAACGGCCCCGCTAATGTGGCGTCAAGGTGGGCTAGAAACCGACAGGATGGATTGAGAACGTGCCTTCCCACGTTTTGCCAGCGTCAATCGACTGCAACGCGTCGTAGTCGCCGCGATGCTGAAGGTTCATGGCGTTCGTAATCCCTACCATCGGCTCGAAGCACACGAACGCCCGGCCCTGTGGCGCATAGACCACGGAAGTGTCGAAGCTCTCGTCAAAGAACACGTCGATCCGCTCGTCACGCCCCTGCATCGAGAAGCGCGCCTTGCCGTCGGCATCACGGACGAGTCCGCCGAACACGTTGTCCACTGAATGTCCCGCCAGTGGATGATGGAGCGGGTTCGGGAACTGCTCAGCCGTCGGTTGAGTCTCGGTCGTCGGCGTTAGCTGGTCGTTAAGCAGCCACTGGTCCTCAGCGGCGATGCGAATGGTCCACTCGTCACGAGGGGCGTCATGCAATTGAAAGTACGGGTGAAACCCGAGCGACACCGGCATCTTCGCTTGCGAGAGGTTGTCGATCCGTGTCGTCACCTCGAGCCACCCACCTGATAGCCGATAGGTCATCTCTAGGCGATGGGCGAAAGGGAACTGCGCGGCCAACTCGGGGTGGAGGGAATACTCCAGCCGACTCGTTGCCCAAGCACTATCCTCGTCCGCTCCAAGTGAGACGACCTCCCACAGTTCGCTGAATTTAACGAGTCCGTGGATGGGTAGCTGGTTGCCGTCACGGCCAACGTTCTCAAGCGCGGGATTCAGGTGGTACTCCTTGCCGTCAAAGTAGTAGCCGTCCCAATCCAATCGATTCGCCCACGGCCATAGCAGCGGGTTGCCCATCAACCTCGGCCTCTCTGCAAAGGCCGCGAGTGACTCCATCGGTGAGTAGAAGGCGTTCTTGCCGTTCACCAAGAACTCATAAGCCAAATTGCCGCGGGTCACCGCGACCGACACGCGCTCGTTGCCGTCAGCGCTCTCAAGCTGGACGACATCCACACCGTCAATGTCGGTTCTAGTCGACTTGTAAGACTGTGCGTCAAGAGGCATCGTGGCAAGTATGAAGACAAGCAGTAACGCGAAACGGGACATGCGGTTAACTTTCTCCGTGGAACCTACTGAGTATACAGACGCCAAGCTGTAGGGATTAGATCAAGTCTCGCCACGTGCGGCGGAATCCATCCGTTTCCGTCTCATCCCAAAACTGCAGTGCTTGTAGCGAAACGACAGTTGGGTGGGGTGGCAACGATACGCCCAGCTCGGTCACGTCTCGGGTGGGGCCAAAGGCACCATCGAGAGAGGGATCTGAGGTCTGTAACTGATACTCGGCGAGTAGGTCAGCTTCCGTCTCAACCTGACCCTTGTCGAGCTCCGCCAAGCCTAACGTTTCGGCTAGTAGCCGGAGACGCATGAGGTGCCCGAGAAACTGTGGCGGTCGCTCATCAGCGGCGATACTCTTCGTCTCTGACTCCAGCCGGACAATCCCAGACTGAAGCGCTGCGCTAGCTTCCAACTGATCGGCGGCGAACGGCAGCAATCCCTCTAAGAAAAGAGCGTACCGGTGCAGTTGGTCCAGACGCTTAGCGTCATCCTCAGCGGGCTGATTGATGAAAGCCTCGTGGCGCTGCAGCGAGAACTCAAGTAGGCGCTCGGCGGCGGTGCGCAGTTCTGCTATGCCTTGGTCTTCAGCCAACTCGATGAACGCAGCGGCCGCCTTTAGCTGCTCCGGGCCGCCATCGTCACCGACTGCTCTTTGGGGACCTGACTCGAAGTGAGTGAAGAACGATCCATCCACACGAGTCATCCGCACCAGTATTGATCGGGCACATCGATCCGCACACTCGGCGTAGGCTTTGTCTTCGGTGGCTCTTCTGAGAGCGCTCAATGCCCGCAGGGCACTCGCACAGCCCGCGAAGCTTGCCTGGCGGTTCTCAACGGTCGGGTCGTCCACGAACAGATCCGACTGCATGTCGAACGACCGTTCCATCATGTAGCGGCCTGCCGCTATAGCAACGTCCCGTCTCTCCTGGTCTGGCGGGTCCCCGAGCCCCAACACCGCTTGGATCGACCAAGCCGCAGCCTCCGTCGACACGCGGGTGTACGAGGTCGTCAGTGCTTCGTACTCGGCGAATACCGCACCGGTGTCGTGCTGGATGCCCGAGCGCATCAGCCATTTCAAGCCGGAATGAAGACACGAATCCATAGGCTGAGAAGGGTCCAGGTTAACACGGCACTTGGTCTCGTTTCGTCGTCATCGGGTACGAGAAGAGCCTCCTGCCGATCGGTAGGAGGCTCTTGAAGTATCCGGTTATTGCTTGGCGACTAGTCTTGTTCGCGTGCGCGGTCTTTTTTCCAAAGTTCCACGTAGGGCTGGAGTTCGTCCATCATCTTGGCGTATTCGTCAAATGTCAACGATTGCGCGCCATCGCTCCAGGCCTTTTCTGGATCCGGGTGCATTTCGAGCATCATGCCGTCCGCTCCTACCGCCGCAGTAGCGCGCGTCAGCGCGGGAATGATCGAACGCATGCCCGAAGAGTGGGCTGGATCCAGCACGATCGGAAGGTGCGTCATCTGCCGCAAAACTGGTACCGCTTGAATATCAAGCGTGTTGCGCGTTGCCGTCTCGAACGTCCGAATGCCACGTTCGCAGAGAACAACGTTGGGGTTGCCGTGCGACAGGATGTATTCCGCCGACAGCAGTAACTCTTCCAACGTGGCGCAAAGCCCGCGCTTCAGTACGATCGGCCGATTGACGCGACCTACCTCTTTCAACAGCGGGAAGTTCTGGATGTTGCGCGCACCGATCTGCAGCACATCCGCGTACTCCGCGACGAGATCCACGTTCGTCACCGTCATGACTTCCGTCACGACAGCTAGCCCCGTCGCATCACCGGCCTTGCGCAACAGCTTCAGGCCTTTCTCTTCCAATCCCTGGAAGCTGTACGGTGATGAACGAGGCTTGTAGGCCCCACCCCGCAAGAACTTCGCGCCTGACTTGGCGACCTGCTCTGCCGACGACATGATCTGCTCTTCGGTTTCTACCGAGCACGGACCGGCCACAATGCCAAATTCATCGCCGCCGAACGAGCCACCGTTAGCGACAGTGACTACGGTGCGCTCTTTCTTCACCTGGCGACTCACCAGCTTGTACGGAGCTGAAATCTTCACTGCACTTTCCACCTCTGGCGAAGACGCCAACGATTCGATCGCGTGCGTAACATCCCCCGTGCCGACCGCCGCGATCACAACACGCTCTTCCCCCTGAATCGAGTGAACTTTAAACTTCAAGTCCTCGATACGTTTGCAGATGTGCTCCACCTGTTCCTTGGTGGCTCCTCGCCGCATTGAGATGATCATATCTGGACTAAACCTCTAACGAAAAAACCCACTCAGCAGAGTGGGCGACTTCTGGTGTCGGGTACTGCGCGAATACGAATCGAACGTGCCTTACGGGCGGCTTAGCCCGCCGTAAATCGAAACCCCACTACTGCTCGACGACGCAATCGCATGACACAGGTAAGACCATCATTCTTCCACGTGGATGACTCCCGTGTCCAGCTAATTCGGACGGTCAGCCAGCCATGCCAGCCAACGTCGTACGATAGTTCGGGTGCGTATTGGAGTTGATACCGGGGGGACATTTACGGACTTCGTCTACGCGGACGGCAGTGCGCTGAAAACGCTGAAACTCCGCTCGACCCCCGCCGACCCGTCCGAGGCTATTCTCGCCGGGTTACAGCACTCCAAGGAGGTGGTACACGGCTCAACGGTTGCCACTAATGCACTGCTGGAGCGAAAAGGCGCCCGGCTCGCCTTCGTCACGACCGCTGGCTTCGAGGACCTACTTGAACTCGGTCGTCAGAATCGACCCGAGTTGTATGCCTGGTCGGGTAAGCGCCCGGAGCCGTTGTCACCGCGAGAGCTGCGTTTCGGATTGCCCGAGCGGATCCTAGCGAACGGCTCGGTCGAGACATCGCTGTCGGTTGAGGCTGTCGATCGGCTCGCAGCCGACTTGCACCGAGCTAGCGTCGAATCGGTCGCGGTTTGCCTACTGCACTCCTACGCCAATGCATCGCACGAACGGTTAGTCGGCGAACGCCTTCGCGCAGCGGGTCTCGCGGTAGCGTTGTCGAGCGAAATTCTTCCCGAATACCGTGAGTACGAGCGCGCTTCAACGACAGCCGTCAACGCCTATGTTTCGCCGTTGATGGCGCGCTACCTCGCCCGACTTGAAGCCGAGGCGGGCTCTCGGATCCGTGTCTTCCAGTCGAGCGGCGGCGTGATATCCGCTTCGGTAGCTGGCACCCACGCTGTTCACACGGTCCTCTCGGGACCCGCTGGCGGCCTCCGGGGAGCAATCCAGGCCGCCCGAGTCTCTGGTCTCGAACGAATAATCAGCTTCGACATGGGAGGCACCTCTACCGACGTGGCTCTCTACGATGGAGCCCTGCCGTTTACCAATGAGACCGAGATTGGTGGCTGCGCGATTCGCATCTCGATGCTCGACATTCACTCGGTGGGCGCGGGCGGCGGCTCGATCGCTTATTTCGATTCCGCGGGGGCGTTGCGCGTCGGTCCGCGTAGCGCCGGAGCCGCACCCGGACCTGTCTGCTACGGCTCAGGCGATGAAATCACGGTTACCGACGCGAACGCCCTGCTCGGCAGAGTCGACCCCGACCGCTTTCTGGGGGGTGCGATGCGACTCGACCTTGACCGTGCTCGAAGCTACATGGCTACTTTCGCATCTAAGGCCAACGCTTCACCCGAAGACCTCGCGAAGGCGATCATCGACGTTGCCAACTCCAATATGGAGCGAGCCATACGCCGTATTTCCATCGAGCGTGGACACGACCCGCGTGAGTTTGCATTGGTTAGCTTTGGTGGCGCCGGAGGGCAGCACGCCTGTGAACTCGCCGACAGACTCGAGATTGGCACCGTGTTGGTACCCGTACACGCGGGCGTTCTCTCCGCCCTCGGGATGTTGACTGCCGGTGTGTCCCGTGAGTATTCTGCTAGCGCCCTCGGGCGGTCCGCCGAGGCCGTATTCGCCGAACTCGAAGCGCGCGCACGCGCTGAGATGACCGAAGAAGGTTTCGAAGATGTCGCGCTTGAGCGCCACGTAGATCTCCGATACACCGGACAAAGCTACGAGTTACGGTTGCCCTGGGGCGACCGCGACCGATTCGAGGCCTATCATCGCCAATCCTACGGCTATTCCCACCAGGGCAGGGAAGTGGAGACTGTGACCGTGCGCGTCACCGCCGCGGCGTCTCCGCCCGATGAAATCCTTTTCAGCTCTGCTTCCGGCAGCGACAGCGCACATTACTCTAGCGTCTACGTTCCTAACGGGTGGTCTGATTTGACCGACGACGTCGGGAATCGGATTCTTCGCCGCAGCTAGAGCGAATACTTGAGCAGGTCCCGCCGCCTTCAGGGCGTTCATTGTCTGACGAAAAGTCACCGGCGTATTGTACTCTCGAATGCAAGGCGTTCCCGCCCGTGCCTTCCCCGAGAACTCATGTCTGTTGAATTCGTGATCGGAGCCACATCCCCGGACCTTTTCCCGAGCGATGGTTTGCCAGAAGTGGCCTTCGTTGGACGCAGCAACGTTGGAAAGTCGAGTCTGCTCAATACCCTGCTGCTGCGCGGTAAGAAGCGCAAGGGCAGCGAGCCGATCGTCAAGAAAAATCTGGCGCGCACCAGTTCGACACCGGGTCGCACACAGACCATCAACTTCTTTCGCATCGATGAAAAATCGTACTTCGTCGATCTTCCCGGCTACGGCTACGCCAAGGCCCCCAAGAGGGCGATGGAGCAGTGGAAGCAACTCGCTGAGACCTACCTCACCGATCGAGACCCTCTGTTGCTCGTCGTCTTGATCGTCGATATCCGCCATGGACCGACTGTTCTCGACAGAGCAATGATGGACTGGCTATTACAGAATGAACAACCTTTCCTTGTGGTTGCGGCAAAGGCTGATAAACTAAAGCGGTCGCAGCGTGCAAAGGCTGTGCGACAGATCGAACAGGACTTCTATCCACCGATAGCCTTTTCTTCGGTTACCGGTGATGGAGTCGCCGCCCTTTGGGACGGCATACGTGTGGCTACGGGTCGTTAAGGCTCGTGGCAGTTCCCAGATAATCCATTTCCACGAGCGAGATCTCACCTCTCAAAATCCCTTATGTCGTCAACCGAAAAGGAATCCGTGCAAGACAGCACTGAGGACCTGAACCAAGACACTTCGAACGACAACGTCGAAGAAGCCACTACTACCGAAGCCGAAGACGTAGCTGGAGACGCTGCCGAGAGCGAAGAAACCTCCGAGGCCGAAGCCAAGCCCGAGAAGCGTTCCCGTGGACGCGGCGAGGTCCGCAAGTCGCGTCAACGTCCTGAGAAGCGAGACCGTCCACCCCGCAAAGCCAGAGCTGAGCCACGGGACGATGGCGAAGACCTTGATGATCAAGGCGAAGAACCGCACGACGATCGGCGTGGTCCCACGATTGATCTCGCGAGCCTCAAAGAGATGAATATCGCCCAACTCAATGAGTTGGGCAAAGAACTTGAGGTCGAAGGCATCTCCGGGCTGCGTAAGCAGGACTTGATCTTCAAGATCTTGCAGGCCGAGGCGGAGAAGAGCGGCAATATCTTCTCGCAAGGCGTTCTTGAGACGCTGCCCGAGGGCTTCGGCTTCCTCCGCGCTCCCGAGTACAACTATCTCCCGGGCCCGGACGACATCTACGTGTCACCGTCCCAAATTCGCCGCTTCGATCTGCGGACCGGCGATACCGTTCTCGGCCAAGTGCGGTCGCCCAAGGACGGCGAGCGCTACTTCGCGCTAATCAAGGTCGAGGCGATCAATTTCGAGACCCCGGACTTCACCAAGCGCAACGTCTTCTTCGACAACCTCACGCCGCTCTATCCAGACCAACGGTTGAGTTTGGAGACGACCAAGGAGAATCGCTCGGGCCGCGTCATGGACTTGATGACGCCTATCGGTAAAGGACAGCGTGGTCTCATCGTCGCGCCGCCTCGCACCGGTAAAACGATGCTGCTGCAGTCGATTGCCAATTCGCTCACTACTAACCACCCCGAGGTCATGCTGATCGTCTTGCTGATCGATGAGCGACCCGAGGAAGTGACCGACATGCAGCGGTCGGTGAACGGCGAGGTCGTTAGTTCCACCTTTGACGAGCCCGCGACACGCCACGTACAGGTAGCGGAGATGGTCATTGAGAAGGCCAAGCGTCTCGTCGAGCACAAGCGCGACGTCGTCATCCTGCTCGACTCGATCACGCGCCTGGCTCGTGCCTACAACACGATCGTGCCTGCTTCCGGCAAGATCCTCTCTGGCGGCGTCGACTCGAACGCCCTACAACGCCCAAAGCGCTTCTTCGGTGCTGCCCGCAACATTGAAGAGGGCGGCTCTCTCACCATCATGGCCACCGCTCTCGTCGATACCGGTAGCCGCATGGACGAAGTGATCTTCGAAGAATTCAAAGGCACCGGCAACATGGAAATCTTGCTCGACCGCAAAATGGTTGACAAGCGCGTGTTCCCGGCCATCGACATCAACAAGTCGGGTACCCGCAAGGAAGAGCTGCTGCTCAGCGAGGACGAAGTCAAACGGACTTGGGTCTTGCGGAAGGTGCTCAGTCAGATGTCGCCGGTCGAAGCTCTCGAATTGCTTGTCGGCAAGATGGGAAAGACGAGGAGCAACAAAGAGTTCCTTGCGTCGATGACCGGCTGATTTTCTCAACGTGGTGCTCCGGTCGCTTGCGTGAGCGACCGGAGCTGCCCTATTCCTCTTCCGCTATTTCTTCTTCCTCGGCGTCTGGCGCCAGCACGTCGTCGATGGCTTGGCGGATCTGTTCCGCTGCCGACTTCTCGACCTCATAGGTTGGGCCCTCGCCCATTCGCGATGCATAGACTTGCTCCGCGGTCGGGTCGCTGATGAGCACTTTCTCCGGTGCCAGCTCCCCCAGCGCGATCGTTGTTTCGACCTCAATCACCGGAGGTGCTAGGCCGTAACGGCCTTGTGCGTCCGCGTCGTTCGCGGGGAAGCCAACAGCGGACAACGCCCGCAGCGCGTCGATCAACGTCTGCACCTTCTCCGCTGATGCTTGGCGGCCGCCGTCGGTCGTGAGAATCCACTCCGACTCCCGCTTCTCGATCGTCGCCCGCTTGTCTCCGTCACGGATCTCAATGTGGTCTAGATCGCCAAATCCGAAATCAAAGAGACTTCGTTCACGGAAGTCGTCGAGTTGCCTGTCGAGGCTTTCGGCAAAAGTCGCTGGTACTTCGTAGACGCCGCCGGGCAGATCGGAACTCTTCGCGTAGTAGCCGCTAGGCCCGCCCTCGGCAATCGTCAACACATGCGAGCCCGACGCGTCGACGATCTCTGCCACGGCATAAGGGCGCGTGACGGAGAACTCATCACCATCCCTCTCGTCCCCTTCGACTAAGACCGAGCGCATCTGCGCGCTCGTTAGCTCTCGCATCAAGTCGCCCACGGCACGCCGGTCAGCCCTCAGCTCAGCTGGCTCGGTGATCCGCCAATCGAGCACGTCTTTCGCAAACTCGATGCTGCGCGGGCCCACGGCGACCGAGAGGCTCGCTACCGTGTCTTCGTCGACCCGAATGAAGCGCTTGTCGCGCCAATCAAAAACTGTTTTGTCAAAGTTATCTCGGGCGTAGCTGAAGATGGTGTAGAGGCGTGAATCGCCCTCTAGGCGCGCATAGACGGAGGAGCCCGTGGGCGTGGCATCCCCAAAGGTAATGGACGTCGGTGCGACCTCGCCTGCCTCCATCGTTACCGTAAGCTGACCGGTGCCGTCCAGGCCGTACGCGGCCCAGTCTGTTGCCTCTTCTTGGACGATGCGGGCAGCGTCCAACGAGGCCAGATTCGTGACCATCAGGTTAATCGCCGAATCGTCTGCCGGTACGCTGACACCTGCACCGAATGTCCAAGGCTCATCGGCGTCACGTTGCACAACGACAGTCTCGCCGCCAGGCTTCTCCACCGTCACCTGCCGAATCGTCTCTTCCTCAACTCGAACCAACGGGACCGTATCGGACTCCGGCTCGGGAGGGTTCTCTTGCGTGTAGTAAACAAAGCCGCCTAGCACGACAAGAGCTAGGACCGCGACTAACAAGGGATTTTGCTTCATGACGCAGGCTCAATATGAATCGGCTCATCAAAAAATCGACACGGCTGCGTCCGCCGATCGACGGGAAAACTTATCGTCGCACCCACCACGTCCGGACGCCCGCAACAATGATCATCAACGGCAGTACAAGGACGAGACCAACAAGGAGTCGGATGGCTTCCGAAGTGCTCAGATCGATCGGCGTCGACTCGGGATCGACCGGTCGAATCGAAATCAGATCCTCGTCCGACGTGAGCCAGTTCAGCGTGTTGAGGAGCAGGTCGCGGTTGGCGCCAAGAGCAAACATGCCGTTCCGCGCGAAGCGAGATGTGCCGGTGACGACCACTCGCCCTTGAGGCACGGCGTCAGCACCCTCTTCTGGAATCTCGACGTCGAGTGACGAGGCGACGGCGACCGCGATGGGTCCATCTGTGACCTGTGCCGTCTCACTGATCGTTAATTCACCGTTCTCAATGACGAAATCACTTGTAGCGAATGCAGCGGGGCTGGTGAGCGCGAGTTCCGTCGCCGACCATCCGCTCGCCTCCGTTGTCGCCGCGATGCTGCGCGTCAGCGGGAAGAACGTCGCGATGTCTTCTCCCATGACGCGCGTTATCGGGTGCTCCGCATCGTATCGGTTGACGAGCGGCGTCAGGGGGCCTACACCCAGTAGCTGTCCGATTCCCGACTGGTCGATGATCAGATCCTCGTGGACCTCAATGCTCCAGCTCGCTGGCAAATCCTCAAGGCCCGTATTGGAATCGTAATCCAGCATCAGCAGGAGGCGTCCACCGCCATCGACGTAGGCTCGTATCAATTCGACTTCAGGCTCGACGAAGCTGAAGTCTGGCCCTGCGACGATGACGACGCTGCAGTCCGATGGAATTTCGGGAGACTCGACGAGCGAGATCGCTCGCGCCGAGTAGTTCGCCGCTTCGACTTCACCAGCCACGCCCGAGAGGCCCAACCGGTCGGCGTCCTCGATCGCGGCCTCACCATGGCCGGTCAAGAAGCAGGCTGACTTCACCTCACCCTTGACCGCCTTGATGATCGTGTTCGTAATGTCTTGTTCTGAAAATGAGGGAGCCTCGGACCGGCTCGGCCCGATCTCGACAATCGTCGTGCCCGGGGTCCGAATGTTCATCGCCCGCGCGACCGCCGGGTTCGCATCGGGGTCGATGTAGCGCACGTTCACACGACTCGACGCGTTCTCGTATCGTACGAGGCTGTCCCTGGCCAAACCGAATCGCATCGTCTCATCGAAGTAATAGATAGTGACATCGCTCTCGAGGTTGTCGAGAACGGTTAAGCTCTGATCCGAGAGACTGTAGAGCTTCAACTCCGTCGCGTCGTACGTCTTGTTGTACTGAACCGCCAGATAGTTGACCATCGCCAAGATCGCAACGAATACAACGACGTAGGTCGCTGAATAGCTACCGGCTCGTGCTTGCCTAGACTGGAACCACTTCGCCATGATCTACGCCTTCCACCGAACCGACTCTAGTGATCTCTTGCTTAGGAAGAGCCCTAGCGCGATGGCGCTTAAGAAGTACACCGTGTCTTTCAGTTCGATGACGCCTTTCGAGAACTGCTCGAAGTGCGGTGGCATCGCCAAGAAACCAGCTAGCTCGCCAAACGCCGAAGTTGAATACTGCGTTGCCCAATTCAATACCCAGAGCAATAGAAAGAGCCCAAACGTAATCGACCCGGCAACGATCTGGTTCTCGGTCGTTGTCGAGATAAACGCGCCCAATGCCATCAGCGCGCCGCCCATCAGCAGGAGCCCGAGGTAAGCAACCATCAGCGCTTTCCAATCCGGAGCGGCGTAGAAAAACAGGACCCCAAAGTTCACCAACGCGACGAGCAACATGCAGCCGTAGAGCAACATGCCCCCCAACCACTTTCCCCAGATAATTTCGTAGTCCTTGATCGGCGACGTCAGCAATAACTCGATCGTTCCTTGACGTCGCTCTTCGGCGAATAGCCGCATCGTCAGCATGGGCATCAAGAACAACAAAATGATGGTGAAGTTGCCCAGAGTCGGCTGCACGATGTACTGGTTGACGTTTAGGCCTCCCATGTCGGGCTGCATCGCAGCCTGCACGCTCACCTGACTAAAGATGATCAGTGCATTGACGAAGAACCAGCCAAAGATCAGCGCAAACATCGCCAGTACGATGTAGCCGATCGGAGATGTGAAGTAGACTCGCAACTCGCGGCGAGCGATCGTCCAAACATTCCTCATTCCGCGCCGTCCTTTTCCTCGGCCACGGTACTCGGAACTGGAGCTGTCTCAACCGGCGATGCCTTCTCGGATGCCGTTAGCTTCAAGAACACATCTTCGAGCGACATGCCGACCTGCTTGATGCCGTAGAGCCCCCAGCCAGCATTGACGACCACTTGCGCCAGCTGGCTTCGTGGGTCTCCCTGTTCTCCCGACTGCACCAGCCACGTCGAATGCCCAGCGACATCGCGCCCTCGCGAAACGCTCTGAACACCGTTGATCTCGGCCAGGAGGCCCTCGATCTCTTCGACCGGGCCATCAATCTCAAGCTCCGCCGCTCCGCCGCTGCCTTGCAGGCGAGCGGTGAGGTTGTCGGGCGTGTCGGTCGCGACGATTGAACCTTCGCTGATGATGATCACGCGCCCGCAGGTGTCGGCGACTTCACTCAGGATGTGCGACGACAGAATGATCGTGTGGTCGCCCGCCAGCGAAGTTACCAACTCGCGAACTTCGCGAATCTGGCCTGGGTCAAGACCCGCCGTCGGCTCGTCGAGAACCAGCACGTCGGGGTTGTGGATCAGTGCCTGCGCTAGCCCGACCCGCTGCCGGTAGCCTTTCGATAGTTTGCCGATGAGTTTTCCGCGAACATCGCCAATCGAAGTCTTGTCTAGCGCAGCGTCTATTGCCGCGGAGATCTTGATGTTGGGGATGCCTTTCAGCCGGGCAACGAACTCCAAGTAGGAGTTGACTTCCATCTCCGGGTAAACCGGCGGACTCTCGGGCAAGTAGCCGATCCGTCGTTTGACCTCGATCGGTTCTTCCTGGACGTCGTATCCCGCGACCTCTGCCGTGCCCTCGGTAGGCGGCAAAAAGCCTGTCAGGATGCGCATTGTCGTCGTCTTGCCAGCCCCGTTGGGGCCTAGGAAACCGACAATCTCACCCGCCGCGACATCAAAACTCATGTCACGAACCGCGGTCACCGGGCCATAGCGCTTCGTGACGCCTTGTACCTTAATCATGGATTCTTGAACGCACTCCCCAGGGGGTCAAGAACCGCCCGACGAGTTCCTATTATGAAAGATAGAGCGGTCTGCGCGCCAACCGATCGGTGGTGCGGGCTCAAACGAACTCAATCCAATGGCGTCGCACCACCGCAGACGCCACAATCCCCCGATTTCGGCAACCGCCCCACCTCACACCATATCCCCCGTCCTCTCCTCCCACCCTCGCCGCCGAGGACTGTCCCTACGTGGACTGTCCCCACCTCACCTGAAACTGCGTCCCTCTTCTCAGGCCCGTTAACGGGCCTCTCCAGATAGGCCAGTCCTTCTACGGCTGGTTAACGAACGCCGCGCCCCCTCCTTCCCGGTCCCGCGTCAGCGTACCCAGCCCCAGCGGGGCGACCTGTCGTTAGCCCGGCGGCGCAAGCCCCGGGACCGATCCAACCACCCGCTCCCCTCCCTCCCACCCTCGCCGCCAACGATTGTCCCCCGAGCACGCCAAACCCAATGATCCAAACATCAGGAACTTCGAAGGTTGGTGGCCCACCCGAGCCCAAGTGCGTAAGCGCTGGGTTCTAGTGTCAAGTCTCCACCACATCCGCCAGCCCACACCCCGATCCGAGCCGCGCACGCAAGTAAGCGGGTTCTTCCCCGGTCGCGCAACCAACACCCACAACCCTCCGTACTAAACCACACACAAAACATTAGCCTTACACCTCCCCAAGCGGTACAATCCCCCCATCGTGGTTGGCCAAACCATTAGCCGTTACCGCATAGTCGCCAAACTCGGCGAAGGCGGCATGGGCATCGTCTACAAGGCCGAGGACACCACCCTCGAACGCACCGTCGCCCTCAAGTTCCTCGCCCAGCATCTGCTCAACGACGAAGAAGCCAAAGAGCGCTTCCTGCGTGAGGCCAAAGCCGCGGCGGCACTCGACCACCCCAACATCTGCACCGTCTACGAAATCGCAGAAGTCGATGGCAAGACTTTCATCTCGATGGCGTTTCTCAAAGGCGAGACGCTCGAAGATCGCATCGCGACCGGGCCGCTATCGCTCAAGGACGCTCTCGACATAGCCCGTCAAGTTGCTGATGGCTTAGAGGCAGCTCACGAAGCAGCGATCGTTCATCGCGATATCAAGCCAGCGAACATCATGGTCGACGCTAAGGGTCGCGCTACGATCATGGATTTTGGCTTGGCACGCCTGACCGAAGCCTCGCGCCTCACCAAGACTCACTCCGCGATGGGCACCGTCGCTTACATGTCGTCCGAACAAGCTCAGGGTATGGAGGTCGACAGTCGTTCCGATTTCTGGTCGCTCGGTTGCGTGTTGTACGAAATGGTCTCCGGCCAACGACCCTTCCAAGGTCAGTACGACCAGGCATTGCTCTACGAAATCGTTCACGAAGAGCCAGCGGCACTGACGGGTTTACGCGCCGGCGTACCGGTTGAACTCGAATTCATCGTCAACGAGTGCTTAGTCAAAGATCGCGACGATCGTACCGGCACCGCGCAAGAGGTCTCCCGCAAGTTGCGAACCTTAGCCGAGAAGTTGAAGTCCGGTCGCTCGACGATCTTGCAGACGACGAATCTGACTGCTAGCATCCCCGCAACGATGACGGCGGCGAGCCAGACGGTGAATCCTGCTGTCGCATTGCCGCCAGATGCGGTGGTTATGCCGCGGACTAGCCAGCGAGCACTACAGACCGTGGCTGCCGTAGCGACACTTGCGATGCTTGTCTTCGCGTTTCTCTACTTCACCCAGACTCCGCCCGAGAAGCCCGTGACGCGCTTCTCATTCGCTCCAGAAGGCTTCCTTGATAGGTTCCTTTTTAGCGGAGAAGCGAGCATTTCCCCGGACGGGAAAAACATCCTCTATGCAGCCCAGACCGACGGGGAAAGCAGCCTTTGGCTGCGATCACTCAACGACGAGTCGGGGCGTGAACTGCCGGGTAGTACGGGGGCAACTGAGGGCTTCTGGTCGCCCGACAGCTCTTCGATCGGATTTGCCACGAATAGCGAGTTGAAGCGAGTCTCGATCGACGGTGGCAATCCGATTACGCTCTCTTCACTGCCTGACAGCGGCCAGTTCGCTTTCCTTGGGGGAACCTGGAGCCCCGATGGCGAGCGCATAGTGTTCTCATCGGGCCTGCGACTTTATGAGATCGCCGCCCGCGGCGGCCAGCCGCGGTTGCTGGTTGACTCCAGGGACAGCCCTCGCCCCTACTCTTTCTACCCACATTTCTTACCGGCCGGCGGCGGGCCTCCCGCGCTTGTCTACACAGCTGAAGGCGGACCTAGCAATCAATGGGTGGCAGTGTTGAACTTAGAGACCGGCGAACGGCACGAACTAGGTCCCGGCTCCGATCCGGTCTACTCGCTGGACGGATACTTGATCCACGGGCCCACGGACGAGAACGAGCGCGGACTGTGGGCCTGGCCTTTTTCTCTTGAGACCCTGGAGCCGACCGGGGACGCATTCCCCATCAGCACCGCTGGTCGAGCCGCCGGAGTCTCGCGCGACGGCACCCTGGCCTATCTGGATCAGCCGGGTGGATCGACCGTCGTCATGAAGACTCTGGTCTGGCGGAACCGCGCGGGAGAGGTGCTCGAGACCGTCGGCCAGCCGCAGTTGAACTTGAGAGAGTTCGCCCTCTCTCCCGACCGTCGCTGGGTTGCGACGACAGTGGACTCATCCCCCGCCGTCTGGATTCAGGACTTGACTCGTTCCACGGCGACGCGATTGACGTTTGACGCTTTGGGCGAGTGGGTCCCGATCTGGTCGCCTTCCGGGCGAGAGATCGTCTACACGCTCTCAGCGAGAAGCCTCATGAGGAAGGCCGCGGACGGCACGGGCGAGCCCGCTGTTTTGGTTGAGTCGAGCTACAACCCGATGAGTCCGGACTGGTCGGGCGCCGGTCGTTACCTGGCCTACCACGAGGAGAACCCTGAAACTCAGCGCGATATCCGCTACCTGGAGTTCGGGTCAGACGGCGACTCTTCCGATCCCATCACCTTTCTTAACACGCCTGCCCAAGAGCAGTCGCCGAAGCTCTCGCCCGACGGCCGCTTCGTGGCTTACGTCTCCGACGAATCGGGGCGCCACGAAATCTACGTGCGTTCGTTTCCAGGTGGCGACGGGAGGCGGCAGGCGTCAGTGAACGGAGGAACGCAACCGCGCTGGCGCAGCGATGGCGGGGAGTTGTATTACGTGGAAGGCGAAGAAACGATGATGGCGGTCCCAGTCTCAACCCAGTCAGGGTTTACGCTGGGGCAGCCGCAGAAACTCTTTGAGTCAGAGGATCTGTTGCGCGCTTCAACTGCTTTCGCCTGGCCGCTATACGACGTGTCCGCCGACGGTCAACGTTTCTTGACTACCACGGTCGTCGAGGGCGACGACGACGCACCACCTCCCAAGATCCGCATCGTCATGAACTGGCATGAAGAGTTCCGAGATCGGGAGCAGTAGCGCTCGCTCTTTCTCTCTTCAGCCCCGTTGACGGGGCTAACATCGAGGCCAGGCGTTCTACGGCTGGTTCAGACCAGCGGCACGCACATCCGCCGATTGACGGTCGAAAAAATAAATCTTCACCAACAAAAAAAAGGACTTCCGTCCACCACCCCTCCGAAACACCCCAAAAAAGCTTGCACCCCTGTGCCACTGTCAAATCAGAAGCGCGCTAGATTTTTGTGAGGTTAGCTAGCGTCTCCAGTCGACTGGAAACAAACCTTCGGTGAGTTGGTCTACCAAAATGCCAACAGCGTAACGAGGGAGCAGTTCCTCAGGGCCGGCCCAATACTTTGGTGGTTCCCCGCTTAGATGGGATTCACAAACCGTCGCTTCGGCGGTCCTGTAGTCACGCAGGGCCGCCAAGCGGCGGTCCAACGCATCGCCGCTCCACATCAGTGGACATGCCAGCAACAGAGCCGCAACCGTGAGGTTGCGATTCCCTCCCCACACAGGCCGGAGGTCCATCCAGCCACTGGCCAACCCGAGCCCAGGGGCGTAAGCGCCGGGTTCCGGTGCCGCACCCCACGACGATTCCAACTCCCCCGAAGGGCCGCGCCTCGCGAAGGCGAGACCAGCACCGCGCAAGCGGCCACGAAGCGGACAGGCCCGCGCTAGCGGCGGGCCACCTACCCTGGATCTGCTGGATGTCCCGATCGGAGACATCGGACGAGACCGAACACGGTCACCGGAGTGTGCATTGTGATATCGTCTCTTTCTCGCTGCCGTTGTCGTTTCGGTCGTGAGGAATGTTGTCAGCGGCTCCTCCTTTCGTAGACATAAGTAGTACGGGGTAAGAACTATGAGAAATCGCCTGAACCTAACTGCCTGCCTCTTCGTCCTGTCGCTATCGTTCGCTCTGACCTCCTACGGTCAGAACGATGGCCCGACCTTTGACCTCATCATCGAGAACGGGCACATCGTGGACGGTACAGGTAATCCTTGGTTCCCTGGAGATGTCGGCGTCAAGGACGGCGTGATTGTCGAGTTGGGGGACTTGTCCAGCGCTACGGCTACACGGACGATCGATGCCACCGGTCATATCGTGAGCCCTGGATTTATTGACATCCACAACCACTCGGATCAGCAGGTTTTAACCAATCTGCGTGCGGAGAACTACATACGACAGGGCGTGACGACTATCGTCATAGGAAATTGTGGACACTCTGTCGTCCCAAGTGAGGAGTATCCAACATTTACCAAATACTTTGACCATATTGAGCGCCAAGGTGTATCCGTGAACGTGGCCGCGCTGATCGGTCATGGGGACCTCCGGGAGTATGTCATGGGTCCGGTTGGCCGGTTGGCCACTGTCGACGAAATGTCCCAAATGACTCAGCTGGTCGACCAGCTACTCCGGCAGGGTGCATCGGGCATGTCCACCGGTCTAGGGTACGCCCCTGGTATTTACTCGGACACGAAAGAGATCGTCGCACTCACCAAGGTAGTGGCAAAACACAATGGTCTCTATACGTCTCATATCAGGGGAGACGCCGCGACCTGGCGTCCCGCTATTGAAGAGGCGATCGACATCGGAGATCAGACGGGAGTGGCCGTGCAAATCTCCCACATGGAGTCTCACTACCCCAATTGGGGAGCCCAAGGCATCCCCTTGAGGCTGATTGAAGCCGCGCGGGCCCGGGGATTGGACGTGACTACTGACACCCCACCGCTTGTGCGCGGGGCAACCGGTCTCGAGACCATGCTGCCCAACGAAGCACTGGATGGCGGCAGCACAACAGTAATTGAGTATCTTGGTGATCCAGAAAAGCGAGCGATATGCAGACGGCACGTCTTTGAAGAGAAAGATATTCACAACACGCCGGTACCGATGAACGACCGGTCTGATAGGTAACACTCTAAACCGGACGGATGGGTAACAGTATAGGCGGTGGTCAGTGGCCCCCGCGGGGGCCACTGACTGCCGAGCCGAGCGGCCACAGTACGCGGTTGGCGGCGTCGAACAAGGCGAGTTCCACCGGACCGAACCAGATCTGCCAAATGGCTTCGTCCACTTCGACTAGCCCGACCAACTCGCGAGCCAACGCTTCACTCAGGAAGTACTTCTCGCCGAGGAACTTGATGCGTCCGTCGTGGCGCACTCGTCGGCGCTCCCAGTGCCCCGGGTAATCCAGATCAGCAAGCTCGCTGGGATAGGCGCGTGTTGCTGGTGCATAGAACGCCGCCGGGGGCCGCTGTCTCAACGCTTCATGCGGACGTTCTTGGTTGTATTCATGACGAAAGAGGTCGAAGCGGCGCTGCTGTCGGCGACGATCGCCAGCCGGAGGTCTCACTGTCTCGGCTTTGAGCGTGCGGTGTAGCCGCTCGTGGCGACCGTTCTGCTGCGGCTTGCCCGGCTCGATGCGCTCCACCGCAATGCCCAGCTTCAGCCACCAGACGTTCAACCGGCTCAAGCGTCCGGTGCCGATGGAGGCGAACGGCGAACCGTTGTCTGAGCGTATCCTTCGTGGCAGCCCGCGCTCCAGAAACAACCGCTCCAAGCCTCGGCGGGCCTCGGCGTAGGATGTGCCCACGTGTGCGGTGCAGTTGAGCAGGAAACGACTATATCCGTCGACGACCGTTAGCGGATAACACAGCACGCCGTCGCCGGTGCGAAACTGCCCCTTGTAGTCGATCGTCCAGAGGTCGTTGGGCGCTTCGGGTTCGCGCAACGGACTGGGTGCCGCTTCGGCCAGTCGCCGCATCCGCTTGCGCCCGCGAACGAGTCCGGCTCGCTTCAGCGCGTCGCCGATCGTCGACGCCGCTGGCCAGCTTGTCTGTGACTCTTTCGACTCCAGCCAGGCCCTGAGCTTCTTCGGCCCCCAACTCGGATGCTGCCGACGCGCTTCTATCACTCGTCGCTCGACCGACTCGGGTATCCGACCGGGCTGACGGTGTGCCGCGTGCGAGCGGTCTTCCAGCTCTGGCCAACCGCCTTGACGGAAGCGTTCTAACCACTTGTATCCGGTCCTGCGGCTGATCCCGTAGAGTCGACACAGCGCCGCCACGTTCGTCGCCGCCCCCGCTCGCAGCCAGTCTTCAATGAATCTCTTGCGTTCTTCCATCGGATAGGTCTCCTTCCATGGCATCTCGCCATGGTGTTACCTATCCGCCCGGTCTAACCTGTTACCCTTCCGCCCGGTCTGTACACCGACACTGATCGCCGATGGACTCGCCGATCACATATTTATCGACGGCATATCGCTGGAAGAGATTGCCAAGTCCCGGGGAATTGAGCCCGTCGAAGCAGCCTTTGACATTCTCGTAGAGAACGAAGGAAGCAAGGGCATCGTGCTACAGCACCACTATGAACCCGACCTTCGCATCCTAGTCGCGAACCCGTTGGTGATGATTGAGTCTGACGGTAGTATCCAGACATTTGGGGAAGGGACCCCAAACCCGCGCTCTTACGGGGCTTTTCCTATCGTTTTCCGTAAATATGTGCGCGGTGAAACCCGTCCCGAGGCGGACGAGGATGCGGGAATAAAGATTCTTTCTATCGAGGAGGCCGTACGGAAAATGACCTCCTTCCCCGCTCAGAAGATGGGGATGACGGATAGGGGAATGATCCGCGAATCAATGGTTGCCGACCTAGTCATATTCGATCCGGAGACGATTTCCGATAAATGCACTTATACGAACCCACATCAGTATCCGGTAGGGATTCCTTATGTGATCGTCAGTGGGGAAGTTGTCGTCAACGAGAGCGAACACACGGGAGCGTTACCCGGAAAGATTTTGAAGTCGACCCGCTCTCACAACTAGCTTTGGTGTACCGGATCAGCACCGGTAGCCGAGGTCGACTTGTCCGCCTCGTACGGCCCGGCGGGACCATAGTAATCGCGACCAAAGACCATGTCGGCGTAGTTCCCTTCAGGTATCGGCTCGTTCGCCGGGATCGTATAGCGCTCCAGCACCTCCTCGTTTAACTCGATGCCGAGACCGGGGCGCTGGGGTAGTGCGAGTTCGCCGTCCACAACTTGCAACCTATCGACCAACAGATCATCGATAAACGGATTACCCGTCTGGTCCATTTCGACTGTCACCCCAGTTGGTAATGAAGCGATTAGGTGCATATTGGTCACCAGCGCGACCGCGTCACTCCAAGTATGTGTGGCGACCCGCATGCCTCTTTCGCTCGCCATCAGGCCGATACGATGACACTCCGTGACGCCCCCAGCCCGGCAACAATCCGGCTGAACGATGTCGACCATCTTGCGGTCCATCAGTTCGCGAAACCCCTGAACACCAAAGTCGTTCTCGCCAGCGGCCAGCGGAATGTTTCCTAGGCTGGGGCGTAGCGCCAGGTAGTCATCCACGGCTTCGGGAACGAACGGTTCCTCGAGCCAATAGATGTCGGCCTTCTGGAACTCGGGCAGCAAGCGCTCGGCCTGCGCTAGCGAGTAACGACCATTGCCGTCGATCATCAGACGACGGTCTGGACCGAGCGCTTCACGTAGAACTCGGACGGCAGCATAATCGTAGTCGTAGTGGCGCCCGAGCCGAGTCTTGGCGCCGCGGAAGCCGTTCTTGACGTGACGGGCGACCTCCTCGCGGAGTTCGCTCACATCATCCTTCCAGAGCAACCCACTGGCATAGACAGCTACTGAGTGACGCTGAGCACCCAGCAGTTGGTACACCGGTTTGCCAGCGGCCTTGCCGCGGATGTCCCAGAGAGCTGTGTCGATGCCGCCGAGCGCCGACATCGCCACGCCCTTGCGTCCGTACCAGCGCGTGACCTTGTAGCACTGTTCCCAAACACTTTCGGTTTCGAGTGGATCGCGCCCTACGAGAAGCTCGCGGAGCTGTCCCTCGACAACGGTGCGCACCATCTCTGGGTGCGAATAGACTGACCCGATCCCCACCATGCCTGAGTCGGTGGTAACTCGTACCAGAGACGTGAGCCGACCCGTGCAATAGCCACCGGCGTAATGAAATCCGTTCTCCTCGGGGTAGGCAAAGCGTAGATTGATGACTTCAATGTCAGAGATGTTCATAATTCCTTATTCCCACCGCACCTCCAGTAGGAAGCGGCCGGTTGATGGTGGCTAGACGGCTAGCCTGCCAATTGCAAGACGATCGAGTACCCCATCATGAGGAGCATCACAGCCGCGGTAATCCACAACGCGAGAGTGAGCCACCCCTTGGGCACAATCGCTTTCGGCAAATGCGCATAGCGCAGATAGACAGTCGAAAACGCGATGACCGGCAGCATGAGCGCCTCAGCGACGCCCCCGATCTTTACCATTAAGACCGGTTCCCGAATAAACATAAATACTGTTGCCGGTAGAGCGAGTAAGACTACCACCGAGATCCGCGTCGCGACTAGACGCGCGGCGTAGTTCCGTTTGTCAAAGACTCCGAGCAGGGAAACAAAGTCGGCGCACAGTCGGCTGTGCGCCGCTGTCGCGGCAAACACGGTGGAGTAGAAGACGGCAACCGCTCCGGCGAGAAACAGAAACTTCGACGCGTGCCCTAGGGTCTCCGTATACATATTGGAGAGCATGGCGACCATCTCCGAACCTTCAGGCACCACACCCATCCCGTGCAGGATGCCCGCGCCTAGCAGATAGAACGCAACCGTCGACGCGGTATAGATGATCATCGAGCTCAATATGTCGACGCTCATGACCCCCACCCAACCCTTGGCGCGGCGTGTCCACGCAGCGCTGCCATCGAGCGGTCCCGCGAAGCGCGCGTAGCCTTTTTCGATGCACCAGTACGGGTAGATAACCAACTCGCTAGCCCCAACTCCGGTAATGCCGAAGACTGCGATTGCCGTGACGATGCCTCCCTCTGGGACGGAAAACGACAGGCCGCCAGCGACATCGGTCCAAGAGAAATACTGCGGGCTCTTGAGCAGCACAACTGCACAGCTCACCGTTAAAGCAGTGAAGCTAGCAACTAAGCCCATTGAGACGCGCTCGATCAAACTGTAGCGGCCGACGAGCAACAATGCGATCGTCCCGAGATTCACGATCCAGACCCAGGCCACGATTGGGACGGCAGGCACGATCATGTGCAGGACTTCACCGATGGCGCCCAACATTCCGCCCACCGCGAAGATTGCTAGCAGCAACATCACAAACCACAGCCAGACGACCCATGAAACACGCCAGCGCGGTCCGGGGACGCGGTTGAACGACTCCAATGCCGTCTCTCCGGTTGCGATCGCGTACCGGCCCATCTCGTTTTGAACAACGATCTTGATGCCGCAACTCAGCAGAATGAGCCACAGCAGCGAATAGCCATGCTCGGCGGCGAGGACCGTTGTAGCGATCAGTTCGCCAGAGCCGACGATCGCACTCGCTAGGATGAGGCCCGGTCCGATCCGACGAAGCGCGCCCCACAGCGTGGTTGGCGGATTCTCAACCGTTTCCGAAGTCAGTAGGTAGGGATCTTGGAGACGAGATTCTGGCACAAACTTTATACGCTATCAAAACTGCAGAGGATACCAACTCAGGCCGATCAATCCTCACGCTAGGATCTTGTGGGCAACCACACCGTGTACGTCGGTGAGACGGTAGTCTCGACCACCGAAGGGGTAGGTTAGTTTCTCGTGATCCAAGCCGAGTAAGTGCAGGATGGTAGCGTGCAGGTCGTGGAGGTGCATCCGATCTTCGACCGCGTGATAGCCGTAGTCATCCGTAGCGCCGTAGATGAACCCAGGTTTGACTCCGCCGCCAGCCATCCACATCGTGTAGCCGTAGGGATTATGGTCGCGCCCATCACGCTCCGCGAAGGGAGTGCGCCCGAATTCGCCGCCCCAGAGCACGAGTGTGTCGTCGAGCAAACCGCGCGATTTGAGGTCTGTCAGCAGGCCTGCGATGGGCGTGTCGACTTCCCGAGCGTTTTGGGAGTGCTTGCGTGCAAGTTCGGTGTGCTGGTCCCATTTGTAGCTGTGCGAGCACTGCACGAATCGGACGCCGCGTTCGGAAAGACGACGGGCCAACAGGCATTGCCAAGCAAAATCGTGGGTTACCTCGTTGTCGAGGCCGTAGAGTTTCTTCGTCGCCTCGGATTCCGTGTTGACGGCAAAGACTTCCGACGCCTCGAGTTGCATGCGTGAGGCAAGTTCAAATGCCTGGATGCGGGCTTCGAGCTTTGGGTCGGAGTTTCTCTCCAGGGCATGTCGCCGGTTCATCTTCTGCAGGATCTCGATCTCGTAACGTTGCTGATCGGATGTCACACCATTGGCCAAAAGGTGCTCGATCGGCTCGTCCATGAGATCCTTGGCCGCCATCTTGTCGTTGCCCAGCGGTGTGCCCTCGTAAGCTCCCGGTAGGAAACCCGCTCCCCAGTGTTTGGCACCGCCGTGGTAGAGCGACGGCATAATCGTGATGAATCCTGGCAGGTTCTGATTCTCTGTCCCGAGCCCGTACAAGCTCCACGCACCCATGCTGGGTCGAGTGAAGTTGATGGTTCCGGTCTGCAGTTGCAACACGGCACCGCCGTGGTCGACGCCATCGCTGACCATGGAGCGAATTATGCAAAGGTCGTCGACGTGCTGCGCCACCTTCGGGAACAGTTCGCTGACAGGGATTCCGCTCTGGCCATACTGCTTAAATTCCCACGGGGACTTCATCAGTCCACCCAACTTGTCTTCCGCGAACGTAAGCGAACGCTTAAACGGGATCGGCTTGCCATTGTCGCGAGTGAGCAAGGGTTTTGGATCGAACGTGTCGACGTGAGACGGACCGCCATGCATGAACACGAAGATCACCCGCTTGGCCCGAGGAGCAAAGTGTGGCACCTTGGCAGCCAGCGGATTACCTGGCCCTGTCGCAGCGAGAGCTTGCTCCTGGGCCAGTAGAGAAGACAAGCCGAGGGTTCCAAACCCACATGCCGCCTGGCGAAGTACGGCTCGCCGAGACATTCCTTGTCGGCTGATATTCTTCATCATCTCGCTCTTGATTATGTTCGCCATCAGTCTACGTAATGAAACTCGTTAGAAGCCATGAGGATGCGGCACAGACTCGCCCAACCCGCAAGGTGAGTGCTCTCGCCCTCTGCGTCCCCAGCCGGGTAACTCCTCACATATTCTATGCTCGGCTCAGCCCCCCCGCCGGGGGCACGGCCCAAAATCAATCGATACGCGCGTTCGAGTCGCTCGGCGTCGTCTTCGCTGCCGCGGACTACGATCTCCGCCAAGGCGTATGCACGGCTCTTTACGAAGTCGCTGTTCATGGCGTACAAGGCCTGAGGGGCGATGTTGCTCTCGTTGCGGCGTGCGGAGCTGGCTCCGGCGTCCGCGAAATCGAATAGCCGATACAAACTGGGCAACTTGTTGCGAACAAGCGGAAGATATAACGTCCTACGAGAAACCGAGTCTGGATTGAAGGTTGCGTCGGGGCCATATTCGTCTTTCTTTAGGCCGTCGTCAATCCTACCGCCCATCGTGAGATCCAAGGAGCCGTCCAGCGCCAGCAATGAGTCGCGCATCTCCTCGACCGTGAGTCTGCGCCGAAGGAAGTGGGACCACAGACGATTTTCTGGGTCCGCCTCACTAACGGCCTCTGAAGACTGGCTGCTCATCTGATAGGCGCTCGACAGCATGATCATGCGATGCAGCGCCTTGGTCGACCAACCGCTCTCGACGAAGCGCTTGGCCAAGTAGTCGAGCAGTTCCGGATGGGTCGGCTGTTCACCGGTAGAACCAAAATTGTTCGAACTACGCACGAGACCCTCGCCGAAATGCCATTGCCAAACTCGGTTGACATAGACGCGAGCAGTCAGGGGATGATCCGGGCTGGCGAGCCAATCGGCAAGCTCCTTGCGGCCGCTACCGCTCTCGATCGGCGACTGCCATGCCCCCCGCAGGGCGACCGGGAAATGTTTTGGGACCGTCTCTCCGGGATTCTTGTGGCTGCCCCCTACAAAGACGGATTGATCGACTGGCTCACCCTCAGCGATAGCGCAAGCCAGCGGAGGCTCCGGCGGAGCGGCCTTCGTCCAAGCCTCCAACTCCTCCGACAACGACGTCAAACGCGCCCGAACACCATCAGACAAGATCGACTCGCGATCCTCTTTAGCCACGCTGAAGGGCCCCTCGCCGGAGCTGACCTCTAAGAAGAAGCGCCCTTCCAGTTCCATGCCCCCGCGATCAAACGCTGGCTTGTCGGGCGCGTCGTCGCCCGCACGGATCGCCTCTTCAGCCTCAGCGCCCCAGGACTTTAACTCGGTGGACCACCACTGCGATGTCGTCGCGTAGAGCTCGCGGTACTCCTCGGCGGCAGCCAGCCACTCCGACGGTTTCGCCCGCTCCCATTTGTCTAGGTACGGTCGAAATTGCCCTGGCTTGAGGTACTCGATCCAGGCCTGGAGAACTCCCTCGTCAAGCTCAGCCCTGGCCGCCGCCGTCGGCACGCCATCCTCGCGTACCTGACGGGCGGCAATCATATAGTCGGGCAGACGTGGAATTAACGTCCGTTGAACGTAGTCGGCGACACCGAGGTCTCGGATCGATTCGATCGAGTACCTCCGCGCCTTCAGGCGCTCCTGCTCCTTTCGGTAGACCTCATAAATCTCTGGCTCCACCAGCGCGGCGAAGTAGACTTCCGAGACAAAGGATTCGGCATCTTCGAAGCTCTTCGTACTGGCGAAGATCGACGCCATGGAGTAGTAGTCCTTCGTCGAAATGGGGTCGAACTTGTGATCGTGGCAGCGAGCGCAAGTGACTGTCATGCCCATGAAGGCCTTCGACACCGTATCAAGCTGTTCGTCTACGACGTCGTAAACAACTTGCATCTTGTCTTGCTGCGCCAGCGGCTTGACGCCCAGCGCCAGAAAGCCGGTGGCGATAATGCCTCGCGTGTTGATATCGCCCGGCTCATCGGCGGGCATCAAATCACCGGCCAACTGCTCGCGGACGAATTGATCGAACGGTAGATCTCGGTTGAACGCATCGACCACGTAGTCGCGGTATCGCCACGAGTGCGGCAGGCGATAGTCTTCATCAAGTCCGGTCGAGTCAGCGTATCGCGCGACATCGAGCCAATGGCGACCCCACTTTTCGCCATAGCGAGGCGAGGCCAGCAGGCGGTCGACCAGTCGAGCCATCGCCTCGGGCGCCGTGTCAGAGAGGAACTCCTCGATCTCTTGCTCGCTGGGGGGCAGGCCATGGAGATCGAATTTCGCTCGCCGCAGTAGCTGTAACTTCTCGGCGGGAGCAGACGGCCTGACGTCCTTGTCTTCAAGCCTTGCGAGGATGAAGCGATCGATGGGTGTCCGCACCCAGTCCTGATCGGCCACCTTCGGGGGCTCGTGATCTTTCACCGGCTGAAACGCCCAAAGACCAGGCTTTGCTCCGTCGCTAGGCGCGACCACCGCTGCGGAGTCGTCGGACGGCCATGGAGCACCCATCTCGACCCACTTGCCGAGCGCCGAGACGTTCTCGGGTGAGAGCGGACCCGGCGGCGGCATCTTTACCTTGCCCTGATGTCCGACGACCTGAAGCAACACGCTCTCGGCTGGCCGCTCCGGGTCGACTATCGCACCGCGCGCGCTCCCTTTGAAGAACCCTTCCGCAGTGGTCAGATTGAGGTCCGCCATCTGCAATTGGGCACCGTGACAACCCGCGCATTCAACGGCGAAGATCGGTCGAATACTGTTCTCGAAGAAATCGATTTCGCTCTGAGACGTCGCGAATACTGGCTCAACCTGCGCGAACACCGGAGAGGTGGCTAGCAGGGCCGCCACAAGCGCCGACAACATATTCACGATCCAGCTTTGCATTTTTCCCAACTCGTCGGTTAAGCGCCGAATAGCCTAGATGATAAGCCGTTCGGGCACCGTTAGAGTAGTCGAGCCAGGGGTCCGATGCAACGGTCTTGGCACCGCCGACTGTTCGATCTTCCGGTCTTTGAGTCCCCTAGTCGGGGGACTACGCCTGCGCCGACTTCTCTGCCGCATGTCTTAGCGCACGCAAGTAGCCGATCGCGAACGCCCACCCCAACTGCGATCCAATCGAGTCGTTCGTGAATCCCGGCGTATGGTCGGGAATGATCAGATAGCGATAGCCGACTTCTTTGAATGCCTTCATGCAGGCCAGCATGTTGCAGTCGCCCTCGTCGTGCCTGACTTCGAGGTACTTGTAATACGGCGTATCCACGCGCACATTGCGGAAGTGTACGTGGTTGATGCGGTCGCGCGACCCAAAGTAGCGGATCGCCTCGGCCGCGTCTTCTCCCATCTGCGTCGTCACGCCGGTGTCTAGCGTGATGCCGTTGGACGGGCTATCGACGGTCTCGATCAAGCGTTTCTCATCCGCGATCGTCCTGACCGGCTGCGCGGCCCCTCGGTAACTCGGAATCGGTGGATCATTCGGGTGCAGCGCCATCCTCACGTTCGAGTCCTCGGCAACGGGGACAATCGCCTTCAAGAATTGCTCTAGCCGCTGCCACATTTGTTCGCGAGTGTGCTCGCCAACATTGTCGAGCGGGGGAGCGTTCTCTGTGCGAACCGAATCGTAATTGCGGAGTCGGATTCCGCCCCGACCAGTCTCGCTCGCATACCCCTCCGAAGCTCGTAGCGGAGTGAAGTTGTACTCGACCACCGGAATGCCAGCAGCACCCGCCGCGCGGATCGATTTCTTGACGTTCTCGATCTCTTCCGCCGCATCGGGCCGACCATGCAGCACACGCCAGGTCCGCCCTAGATGAACCATGCCCGCCGTCAAACCCCGCTCGCCCAGATAATCCTTGATACGCCTAAGATCATCGGCATCCCATGGGCGCAGCAGCCCATCATTCCGCGGACCGCCATCCGTCGAAGGCACCAGCCCACGCTTGCGACGCGTCAGGTTGAGTCGGGTCGGCATCGTGACGTGCTCAATCCCCATCTGCTTGAAGAATGTCAGTGTCTCGTCCGAAAGATCCCGCAACCCCTTGCCGACCTTCAGACGATGAACCGAGGTAGTCCCTTGCGCCTTTGCGGCGTGCGCTGCGGCGGTGGCTGCGGCAAACGTCGTAGCGGCCAGCATCCAGTCGCGTCGGGTCGCGTGGTCGCTCATGCGTCCGATGCCTCCGCGTTGACGGCCTGCACCAATCCGCGAATATAGCCTTGGGAGTAAGAGCGCCCAACCAGACCACCGCCCCAATCCTCAATGACCTGCGGCGTGTGGTCGCTCACCATCGAGCCTCGGTAGTCGACCTCCTGAAACGCGCGCATCGCGTCGAGCATGTCGACGTCTCCCTCGTCGATGAACGTCTCCACATACTGTGGAACGCTGCCGCGCACCGCGCGGAAGTGTACGTGGTGAATCTTCCCGCGCCCGCCGATGCGCCGAATCGCGTCCGGGACGTCCACCCCCATCTCGGTCACCGTCCCTTGGCAGAACGTAAATCCGTTGGCCGGGCTATCGACCAGGTCGACAAACTCCTCAATCTCTTCGGTATTCGTCAGCAGCCGATGGACGCCACGCATCTGCTTGACCGGCGGATCTTTCGGATGCAGCGACATCACAACCCCTGCTTCCTCAGCCGCGGGCATCACAGCAGATGTGAACTCCAGCAACCGGCCCCACATTTGGTCGCGCGAGATTTCGCCCACGTCCTCGAACGGCGGCCGATCGGCCACCCGCGAATAGTCGAACGCCTTGTAGGTCGCTCCACCCCGGCCCTCTGTCTGGTAGTAGCCGACGTCATCGCCCCATTTGAAGTCCGGGGACCAGCGCCACTCGATCATCTCCACGCCGGTCTCGCCCGCTGCTCGGATGCTGCGGTTGATGTTGTCGTACCACTGGTCGCGGTCCGGCTTCTCTAGCATCGGACTCATCAGCCAGTTGAGCGGAATCATCAACGAGTGCAGCCCGAGATCGTGTTTCGCGCACTGCTCGTGTAGCGGCTGCAGATCCTCGACCGTCCAGTAGCCTTTGCCATCCGCATCGACCCAGTCGGTGCCTTGCAACACCACCCACTCCAAGCCCAACTGCGCCATCCAGGCGAGGGTCGTGTCCTCAAGGTTGCCGATGTTCTCGCTGACGCGCGGAGTCCACGGCTCCGCCGTATTGTCAGCCGGTGCCTCTTGATCCGCCGCCGCACATCCACTAGCAAGCGCAACAGCACCAGTAGTCTTCAAAAAACGTCGTCGACTCGAATCAGAATCCATCATCACTGCGCGCAATCCGAACCCCGAACGCAAGAGAGCGGGCCTCTTCCCAGCACCCAATCCCTACTGCGCCAACAGCTTCACATTCCTGAATTCGATCCGCTGCTCCGGCTGGCACTGCAATCCAATCACGCCCGACGCATGCAGCCCATCATTCGCCAGCAACACCGTCTTGCCATTGATCACAACCTCGATCCGGTCACCCTTCATCGTGACCTCATACTGGTTCCACTCGTCGGCCAATAGCGTCGCGGGAGGCGCGATTACCACCCCGACCAGACTGCCGGTGTTGTAACCGGCGGGCTGCTTGTCCCACACCTGCAATTCGTAACCGGTAATGTGCGGCGCACCTTCTTTCTGCGACCGCAAGAACACCCCGCTATTCACCAGATGTGGACCGCGGAGCTGCAACTTCAACGTGTAGTCGGTGTAGGTGTCATTCGTGTGGATCCAGCTAGGCGCCGTACCGCCACACAGCATCGCCCCATCCGCCGCTGTCCAGTCAGGTGTCGCGTCGGGTTGGCTTGTGGTGCGCTGCTCCCATCCATTGAGGGTGCTGCCGTCAAACAACAGCTTCCAGCCCTGCTGCGCCTCGCTGGCGCTGAGGGAGTTCTGAGCCTTAGCAACCGGAGCGGCCACGAACAGAATGGCGGTCAAAGTGAGAAGTGAAAAGCGCAACATAGTTATCCTCTGCAGCCAGCTTGGTGACTCGTGTACTAGCGGAAGATCATAGCACCACCGCCGACTGCGGCACCCTCACGAACGGGACCTGCCGCCAGGGAACGGCTCGCGTGGACGTTCGAGCGATCTGAGGCACTGTTCCTTGCCTGTACTGCCCATGTCTTAGGTTGAACTGCTACCCTCTCAGCCGTACTTGTCGCCAACCATGAATAGTTCCACCGAGGGATTCCATCGGCCAGCCGCTGGAGCCACCAACGCCCGGCGTGTCGTGATCGGCTTTGCCTTCAGCGTTTCGTTTATCACCTACCTGGACCGAGTATGCATTGCGGCGGCAGCGCCAGCGATGCGTGAAGAGCTCGGGTTGACCCTCACCCAGATGGGCTACGTATTTAGCGTATTCGCCCTGGCATATGGATTGTTCGAGATTCCCATGGGCTGGGCCGGAGACCGCTACGGCCAGAAGCGCCTTCTCGCGCGGATTGTCGCCTGTTGGTCCCTGTTTACTATCCTCACCGGCGCCGTTAGGGGTTACGGTTCTCTGCTCGTTACTCGGTTCGTGTTTGGCGCAGCCGAAGCCGGCGCTTTCCCAACGCTAGCCAGAGCCCTGTCTCGCTGGTTCCCTAGTCAGGATAGAGGCCGAACGAACGGATTGATGTGGATGGGTGCCCGCCTAGGCGGGTCCCTGGCACCGCCGCTTGCGGCGATACTCATTCTCAAGATCGGATGGCGGGAGACATTCGCCGTCTTTGGCCTAGTCGGGCTCGTTTGGACCGCCCTGTTTTGGCGTTGGTACCGAGACGACCCTGCCGAGCATCCGTCCGTAAACGAAGCCGAGCTCAACTACATCCAATTTGGGCAACCAGCCGATCAGACGCCCCCGGCCCACATCCCCTGGGGACGACTGTTTCGCAGTCGCAACCTGTGGGCTCTCTTCGGCATGTACTTTTGTTCCGCCTATGGTTTTTTCTTCTTCGTGACGTGGCTCCCCACGTACCTGGTCCAGGAGCATGGGCTGAGTCTCGCTCAGTCTGGGTTGTACTCTGCCCTGCCACTCGGCGTGGGTGCCGTCGCCTGTTTGGTTGGGGGAACTTTCTCGGACTGGCTAGTCGTCAAAATTCAAAGTTTACGTTGGGGACGCCGGTTGATTGGCATTGCCGGATTCGCATTGGCCGGACTCGGGTTTGCCGCGGCGACTCAAGCAGATAGCGGACTCTCCGCAGTGCTCTGGCTTTCCTTCGCTCAAGGTGCGCACGACTTGACTCTTCCGATCGCCTGGGCGACTTGCATCGATATCAGCCATCGCTACGGCGGCACGGCCACGGGGTTTATGAATACCGCGTCCAGCATTTCGGCCATGATTTCTCCGATCTCAGCAGCGTGGCTTGCGACGATCTTCGGCAGCTTCCACAGCATGTTCTTCGTTGCCGCGATCGTCTACTGTGTAGGTGCCCTTTTCTGGTGTGTCATCGATCCAGAGCAGCGGCTGGAGGAGTAACGCGATATGCCGAGGAAGCGATACCTGTATCACCATTACAGTTGGCCCGAGTTGGGTGAACGCGTGAAGGATCAGCCGGTCGTGGTCTTACCCATCGGTTCGGTGGAGGACCACGGGTACCACTTGCCGCTCGACGTCGACAACTACCTCATCTGGAATATCTGTGAGGAGGCTGCCAAGCGGTCGCCCGACGACATTTTGCTCATGCCGCTGATTCCATACGGATTCGAAACCCACCATATGGACTTCACCGGTACCATCGACGTTAGCCAGGAGCACCTTCTCAACTTCGTACTGGACATCGTCAAAAGCGTCGCCCATCACGGTTTTGAACGCATCCTGATCGCGGACGGGCACGGGTCCAATATGCCGATTCTTGAGCTCGTCGCCCGTCGCGCCATTCTTGAGACCGACGCCCTGTGTGCATGCTTCATCTGGCCCAGCCTAGCTGCCAAGGAGATTAATGCAATACGAGAATCCGAGCGCCAAGGCATGGCCCACGCCGCCGAATTGGAAACGTCCGTCTATCTCCACCTAGCGCCCGAGAAAGTCGAAATGGACAAAGCTGTCAAGGACATCGGCATGCCCGAATCCGAATTCATCTGGATGGATCTCATGAACGGATCGCCAGTCCGTCTGATGGATGAATGGACGCGGTTCAGCAAGAGCGGAGTCTACGGCGACGCGACAATCGCCACCGCTGAAAAAGGTAAGGTCGTCTTTGAGGCAGTTGTCGCCGCTTTCGGGAGATTGGTGAAGGAATACAAGAACCGCTCTCGCGGAGAACGTACGGACTACCATCGCGAACGCCCGAACATACCAAGCACTTAAGGGCATGAGGCGCACCCGGGCGGCACCACCGGACTAAATATGAAGATCACCGACGTCGAAGCCATCTATCTCCGCCTGCCGCAGGTCAAAAAGCAGTGCGACTCCGGCCAAGACGCGCTTATCGTCAAAGTTCATACCGACGCAGGCATTACTGGCATCGGTGAAGTCGACTCCAATCCGATGGCGGTGAAGGGTGCCATCGAAGGCCCGTTTTCGCACACCACAGTTAGTGGTTTGCGTGAACTCGTCCTCGGAGAGGATCCGTTTGAGACCGAGAAGATCTGGCACAAGATGTACCGCGGCAACATCTACGGTGGCCGCCGAGGGGCAGGCTTCCACGCCATGAGCGGCATCGACATCGCCCTCTGGGATATCAAAGGCAAAGCACTCGGCCTGCCCATCTGGAAACTCCTCGGCGGCGGTTTTCACCAGCAGATTCGCCCCTACGCCAGCTCTCTATGGGGTCCTACCCCAGACGCCACACGCGAACTCGCCCAGCGCTACGTCGACAAGGGTTTCACCGCCGTTAAGTTTGGCTGGGATCCCATGGGACGTGACGCCCAGACTGACATCGCTCTGGTACGCGAGGCCCGCAAAGGCCTCGGCGATGGCCCCGATCTACTCGTCGACGCAGGTCTCGTATGGGACGCCAAGACCGCAATCCAGAGAGCCCGAGCCTTCGAAGAACACGATATCTTCTGGCTTGAAGAACCCCTCTCACCCGACGATTACGATGGCTATCGCAAGCTATCCGAGGCGGTGGACGTTCGCATCGCCGCAGGGGAAGAAGAAAGCAACCGTCTCTCTTTCGTCGAACTGATGGATCGCGGCAAAATCGACATCGTACAAGTCGATCTCACGCGAGTAGGCGGCTTCACTGAGGCGATGAAGGTCGCGAGCCTCGCAGCTGATCGCGGACTACCGGTCGTCAACCACGGCTTCACGACCTACATCAACGTCGCTGCCGCGCTCCACTTCCTCAACTCGATCCCCAACTCATTTATCCTCGAGTTCGTCGCTGAAGAAGAGACTACGCTGCGCGACAAGATCACCAAGCAACGCATCGTCGCTCGAGACGGCATGCTCGACATCCCTCAAGAACCTGGGCTCGGTATTGAGCTCGACGAAGATGCCATAGAGCAGTATCGTGTTGCGTAATTCGGTGTTCAAGCTACTCGCGCTCGCAGCGCTAGTGGCTGCTGGCTCGGATCTCCACGCCGTCTCCTGCCGGGAACCCGTCGTCACCGAGATCACGAACGCAAGCCTGCAACCCCCACCAACCGGCCCCCTGACCATCGTGTCACTCAACATGGCCGGGGTGACGGACTACGAGAGAATCCTAAAAGAGATTCGCGGCAACAGCACTCTGGCAGCGGCAGGCGTCCTCTTGCTGCAGGAGGTTCTGCACGAGAACAGCACCGACGGCCTACTGCAGAACCTTTCGCTTGAACTCGGCGTCCATGCCATCTTTAGTTCGACTACCGAACCGCGCGCCAACGGTAAGGTCGACGGTTTGGCTCTGCTGAGTCGGTACCCCATCACCGACGCCACGGCATTCGGGCTGCCGACGTTCAACCTCAACGTGCGCTCCCGCTGCCGCCACGCCTTGGCAGCGACGATCGCTGTCCCAGGCGCCGAACCGATGCGCACGTTCAATGTGCATCTCGACACGCGCATCAATGCTCGCAAGCGTGTCATCCAAATCGGACCGATTGTCGCCGCGGCCGAGAGCTTTTCGGGTCCGACGGTGATCGGCGGCGACCTCAACACCAATCCCATGTTTTGGATCGGGCACATGCTGTTCGTTCCTTGGGCACAAGACCAGCATGGACCGCTCGACGACATGTTGTCCGAGCACGGTTTTTCCACCCCCATGGACGGCTCCGAAGCGACCCACGACCAGCTCGGCTTCCGCATCGACTGGATCTACCTACGCGATCTGGCCAGCACCCAATGGGGCGTCGAACCGATAGACTTCTCCGACCATCGCGCCATCTGGGTTCAGATCGACCGCGAATGAGATGCCGCGCCGCAAGCTGTTTGCTATATTCCTACCACCATGGCAGTCCCATCACCTCGCGTAGCCCGAGACATCATGGTCGTCGACCTCACCACGTTGGCGCCGGATGTGGGTATCTTTGACGGCACCGATCGATTATTGGAGAAACGCGTTACCGGTGCGCCGATCGTCACTCAGGGTTACCGCTATGTGGGCATGTTCTCGGAACGATGCTGCATGGAAACAGTCACCGCCGCCGCAGCCGAAGCGCATGTAGAGGGCGTTAGGGCCAAGCACCTCATGTCGACCGGGTTGCTCACGTTTTCCCCGGAAACCGATGCTTTTGAAGGTATACGGCAGTTGATCGAACACCGCGTTTCGGGCGCACCCGTGGTCGACGCCGAAGGTCACTACCTCGGTGTGTTCTCTGAGAAGACCAGCATGCGCATGCTACTGGATGCTGTTTACGAACAGCGCCCGACCGGTAGCATCGCTGCGCACATGGATCCTGACCAGGGCAGATTGATTGGCGAGGAGACGGACTTCCTCACCATCACGCGAACGTTCTTGAATACTGTGTACCGTCGCCTTCCGGTTATACAGGATGGTGTGTTGGTCGGCCAGGTAAGCCGTCGCGAAGTCCTTCAGAGTGCTCAATTGATGCGGGCCACCGGCTCTTTGGCATCGGCGGCGCAGGAGTCGTTGGCAAGCCGGACTATCGAGAGTGTCGCCGACAAGAGCGCAAGAACGATCGGCCCGGATGATCAGCTACTCGATATCGTGCAGATCTTCGGTGCGTCGGAGCTGCGACGCCTACCGGTGCTGTTGCCCGATGGTCGGCTCATCGGTCAAGTCAGCCGCCGTGACGTGCTCCGAGCCGCTCTTGCAATGACAGACGCAGCGCCCACAAGGGAGCGGGCGTTTCTCTACTTGAGCGCTCTCCTCCACAAAGACGAGGCACCAATCTAGCGGTCACCTGACTGCGGAATCAGACCTTACGCACCTAACCATCCCAACCCCTCTGCTAGCAGAGCCTTCATGGCGATGATTCTACACTGGTCAGCGGAGATTGGCCGCAGACACCGGCGTGGTATGCTCCTATTGCACGCACTTCCCCAGGGATGGAGCGCATGATTATGCCAAAGCAAGCACAGAACAGAAGGAAGGGCTCCAGTGAGTCTTTCGCCAGGACTCGGCGGGACGGGAGAACCGTCGTCGATGCCGCGAAGCTTCTTAAGAATGAGTCTGTGCGAACGATGATCCGAAAGATGGCGACCACTCGTAGCGGCTTCACGGTTGTCAAGAGCTCCGGCTAATCGAACGCGGCAGCGGCCCTGAACTCCGTGCCCTGGAATCTACTCCTACTTCCCCTGCTAGGGGGATACGTATTCATTCGGCGGACTCACGTCCTACGATTTCACTACCAGCCTTACGACGGCTATCGACTTCTCCTTGCATCTGCACTGCACGGGTATGGCTGGTCGCTCTGTCGAGCATCTTGGCGGTTCTAGTAGCCGAGTATCCTCGTGGGCTCGCGATGCAAACCTGGCTCAGCCACCTCTGGCCGTTCGACTTCATCGGGGTCGCGACGGGATCGCTGCTATTGCCGTTCTTGCTGGCAGTTGTCGTCAATTACTTCGTAGACAAAGAAAGCGCCAAGGAAAAGAACCTTGAAGAATGTGGTGACTTTCTCACGGGATTGTTCTATCGTTCTGCCGGTGCGGGCTCTCCGGTCCTTCTGACGATGGAGAGTCGAAAGGTCTACGTCGCCTTGGTTCTTGATGCTCCCAATCTAGAGCGGTCCGAGAAAAACTACGTCGCGTTGCTGCCGCTGTGGAGTGGCTATCGCACCCCGACCGAGCTACGGGTGGAATTCACCGAATTCTACGACAAGCTTTACCTCGACGGATCGGTGGACCGGAGCGAGTTCGCAATGGTGGTACCTATGGCCAAAGTCATTTCCGCTCAGCGGTTCGATGTCGAGGTCTATCGGACTCACTTCATGAACAAGGACGGAGAGATGATGTCGGCTGCTCTTGGCGAGTCAGTCTGATCTGTAGAGCGCTTTGGCCTTTTCTATGGCACGACATGAAAAATGCGAGCGGTGACGACGCGAGCGCTTAGCGCTACAATTCCCGTGTCTTGGCGAGGCGACATGGGCATGAAGGATAGGGAGCAGGAGAAACAATGATCGACAGACTAACGAATCGAAGGTGGACAGTCGGATTTGCGTTGCTGCTCCTGGCCAGCTGGCCGGTCGGTACCTGGGCCCAAGACATCGTCGAGGTTGGCGACCGGTCACTCAACTGTCTGGAAGACGCCGCTTGCATCAACCGCCTCCATCCTGCAATTCCGATGGCTGTGCGGGCACAACCGGGAGCGACCATCGTACTCCACTCTCGGAACGCCCTTGATTTCGCCATCGACCCCAGCGCGCCGCCGGACCCTAGAGAAGGGGACGCCGGGGTCGGCACGGCTCATTCCCTTACCGGGCCGGTACATATCGAGGGCGCGGAGCCGGGTGACGTGCTGAAGGTCCGAATCCTCGACATCGCGCCAGGAGCGTGGGCGTGGACTTCGATTTCGCCTGCCGGTTTTGTCAGCGACGAGATCAAGGGGCCACTGCGGGTCGTGTGGCGCCTGAACCGGGATTACGCTGTGTCCGACGACCTGCCGGGTGTGCGCATCCCCAACCGGAGTTTTCCCGGAGTTGTGACCGTCTTGCCGGGGCCGGAGCAGCACGCCGAGATCTTGGCTCGAGAGGCAGAACTCCTGGAGGAAGGAGGTGCCGTCATGCCGCCCACTCATCTGACACACGCTTCTCCCCAAGAGGTGTGTGGGGAGGGTGGCAGCCATGCGGGCGAGTGTCTGCGTACGATTCCTCCGCGCGAGCACGGCGGCAACATGGACATCAGGTATCTGCAGACGGGAGTTTCAATCTACCTGCCTTGCTACGTGGAAGGGTGCGGACTGGCGGTCGGCGATCTACACTTCGCTCAAGGTGACGGTGAGGTTGCGGGCACGGCGCTCGAAATGGATGCGACCGTCACGCTGACTACAGAGTTGATCAAAGACGGCCCGTCGTTGAGTCGCGGGCCTCACTACGAGGGACCGTCGACCCTACTCGACATCCCATCTCGGACCTTCTACGCGACTACCGGCTTTCCCATCAAAGAAAAGGGGGAAGTCCCGCCCGACATGCAATATCTAGGGTCTGAAAAGGTAGCGAAACTGGAGAACTTGTCGAAGGATATATCGTTGGCCGCGCGGAATGCCTTGTTGGAGATGATCGACTACATTTCCGAGACTCGCGGCTACACAAAACAACAGGCTTATATCATTGCTTCGATTGCGGTGGACTTGAGAATCGCCCAACTCGTCGACGCACCGAATGTGGGAGTCACGGCGATTCTGCCCCTCGACATCTTCGAGGAGCGTTAGAAGAGTCAGTTGCCGCTCCGTTCATTTCGACTGCGTACAGCTAGGGCGACCCCGCACCCGAGGGCGTTCCCGCAGCTAGCGGCATCAGTGCGCCCGAAGCAAAGCTCGGGAACGTTCCCGTGTGCAGCACGAAGTCGCGCTCGTCGCTATCACCGTTGAGATCCGCGCCCTGGGAAGCCTCGGAGACCCGATAGGCCAGGCGGTCGCCATCGAGCCAAATGCCGCCTGAAGCATCAAGCTCCAGGTTGCTGGTCAGCCCGGTTCCGAAGTCATGCACGTGCAACACGAAGTCGTCCGTATCGCTATCGCCGTTGAGATCCGCTTCCTGAGAATCCTCATCAACCAAAAAGGACAGGCGGTCGCCGTCGAGCCAAACGTTGTCTAAACCATCAAGCTGCAGGTTGCTGGTCAACCCGGTCCCGAAGTCATGCACGTGCAGCACGGAGTCGAGTGTGTCGCTATCGCCGTTGAGATCCGCGCCCTGGGAAGCCTCGGAGACCCGATAGGCCAGGCGGTCGCCATGGAGCCAAATGCCTTCTGAAGCAATCCCCAGGTTGCTGGTCACGCCGGTCTCGAAGTCATACACATGCAGCACGAGGTCGAACTTATCGCCATCGCCGTTGAGGTCCGCACCCTGGCGAAACTCCCCGACCCCAAAGGCCAGGCGGTCGCCGTCGAGCCCAACGCCTTCTGAAGCAAGCCCCAGGTTGCTGGTCTCGCCGGTTCCGAAGTCATGCACGTGCAGCACGAGGTCGAACTGATCGCCATCGCCGTTGAGGTCCACGCCCTGAGGAACCTCAGAGACCCGAAAGGCCAAGCGATCGCCATCGAGCCAAACTTGGGCTGCGGCAAGTTCGAGGTTGCTGGTCACCCCGGTCCCGAGGTCGTGCACGTGCAGCACGAAGTCGCGTGTATCGCTATCACCGTTGAGGTCCGAGCCGTGGCGAGCCTCGGAGACCCGAAAGGCCAGGCGGTCGCCGTCGAGCCAAACGTCGCCTAATGCATCAAGCTCTAGGTTGCGGGTCACGCCGGTTCCGAAGTCATGCACGTGCAGCACGGAGTCGAACGTGTCGCCATCACTGTTGAGGTCCGAGCCGTGGCGAGCCTCGGAGACCCGCAGGGCCAGGCGGTTGCCATTGAGCCACACGTTGTCCAAAACATCAAGCTTCAGGTTGCTGGTCAGCCCGGTTCCGAAGTCATGCACGTGCAGCACGGAGTCGAGCGTATCGCTGTCACCGTTGAGGTCCGCGCCCTGGCGAGCCTCAGAGACCCGAAAGGCCAGGCGATCGCCATCGAGCCACACGTTGTCCAAGACATCAAGCTCCAGGTTGGTCAGTTGCACCGGGGCTGGGCTTGAGGCACCCAGAGTGAACAGAGCAACAAGAATGAGAGTAAATCTGATCTTCATTGGTGAATAATTCTCCCGTGGCTGGCGTAGCTTAAACAGACCGTCAACAACTTGTACGATCCGCTTGGCGATCCCTCAACCGTGGATCGGACCAAATAACACGTACGACCAGCATGTCCAGGGTCCCCTGAGGGAGGTCATTGCGGTTCGGGTCGGAGTGTCTTCGTGCCATAAGTAGTTCAGTAGACGGTCTACTAGGACGATAGACGGTGCTGGGTAGATTGTCAACTAGAGATGCACTTCAATGGCTCTCCAGAATCGGCGTGCTGATCGCCCGTGTCGAGTAACTTCCTACAAGTCCTCGCCGGTTCCACCCCCAATGTAGGAAGTAGCTCAAAGCAGCGAGCAGACACCCTTTCAGCGGCTGCGAATGGCTATTCGTGGCGCAGTGTGGTCGCGGGACTGATAGAGGCCGCTCGTCGAGCTGGAAACCAGCAGGCCAGCCCCGCGATAAAGACCACGAAGACGGTGGCGCTGGCGAGCACAGTGGGATCCGTGGCGGAGACTCCGACTAACCGGTTCTCAATAACTTGGGCTGCGACGTAGGCCGACGGTATCCCCACAAGGGCCCCGATGGCGACGTGCCACATCCCTTGCCTCAGAACCAGCTGCAAAATCTCGTACTGGGCAGCGCCGAGAGCCATTCGAATACCGAACTCAGACGTTCTACGTCGAACCGAGTACGCCACTAGGCCAAAGACGCCAGCAGCCGAGATCACCAGAGCGGTGAATGCAAATAGTGCGTATAGACCGGCGAACAGAGGGGCGCCTTTTTCAGCGGCAAGGCGCTCATCCAAGAGGGAAACTGCGTAAAGGGGAAGGTTCGGGTCCAGGTCCGCGACGGTCTGTCGGAGGAGCGGAACGACGGCCGCCGTGTCTCCCGAAATCCTCACCAACAGGCGGCGACGGCCAGAAGCTTCTTGGTTGAATGTGCGGTAGATGATCGGCTCGAACCCAAACTCTGCCCACTTGGCGACATCGGACGCCACTCCGATGACCTCCAGCCAAGGGTTCTCGTCGCCCGAACCATCACCGACTCGAATACGCTTACCGATCGCGTTCTCGCCTTGCCAGTACTTCTCGGCGAAACGCCGATTGACGATGGCGACCTTGGGCGAGGTTGGAGTGTCTGACGGTCCGAAGTCACGGCCTTCGAGCACCGGCACCTCAAAGAGGTTGAAAAATCCGGGACTGACGACGATGGAGGCTTCGCGAGGGCGCTGATTGGGGTTGTCTTCGAGCGTACCGTCGACAGTGACGGCGGCCCGGCTGGCTCCGCGACCGGGCTCGTGTGATGCACTAGCGACCGAAGTCACGCCCGGGAGAGCCTTGATCCGTTCGAGTAGCCGCCGATGGAACCGGAAGCGTTGCTCGGTTACCCGTTCGAGTAGCCGCCGATGGAACCGGAAGCGTTGCTCGGGTTCGGCATAGCGAGCCGCCTTGAGGTTGATGCTAGCCGACAGCACGCCGTCCGTCTTGGCACCCAGGTCCGCGGTGTGCCCGTTCCAGGCACTCAACATCATGAGCCCGGCTCCAACAAGCAGAACAATCGTCAGGGCGACCTGGCCAGCGACCATCGACGAGCTGAAACCCCGGACTTTGTTTCCAGTGGTCTGTCCACGGCCTTCATTGAGGCCCGCGCTGAGGTTGCGCTTGACAACGTGGAGGTACGGAGCCAAGCCGAACAAGACACTGGCGGAAATGCAGATGGTCATCAGGTAAAGGAAAACCGACGTGTCAAAAGAGTAATCGATCCACTGAGGACGCATGTTGGCCGTAGCCACGTTGAAGTAGTGGACGCCCATCTGCGAGAACAAGAGGCCCAGCACACCTCCTGCGGCCGCCAACAGAAGACTCTCCACCAACAGTTGGCGAAAGATACGAAACTTGCCGGAGCCGAGCGCGGTGCGAATCGAGATTTCTTGCGATCGATCGATTGCCAGCGCCAGTTGAATATTCGCCACGTTGGCGCAAGCGATAAGTAACACGAACCAGACGGCACCGAGCATTGCCAGGAAGACCGTTTTCATTGCGCGGTTGTCTCTCTCGTTGAAGGTACGGACCGTAATCCCGAAATCCTTGTTGGTGTCTGGGTATTGTGCCTCCAGACGTTGTCCGATTAGCCCCATCTCAGTCTCCGCCTCACTGTGCGAGACGTTCGGGGCCAGGCGACCGTAAACTGTCAAACGGCTACCCAAACCCCGGTCGCCGCGATCACTGTGGCCCTTGGTGACGAGCGGGATCCAGAGGCCTGTGCCATTGGGAAAGCGGACTTCGGGTGGCATAACGCCGATGATCGTTGTCTCCTCTTCATCGATGCGGAGATGTTTGCCAATGACGTCCGGCTGGCTGCCGTAACGCTCTTGCCAGATGGCGTGGCCAATCACAACGACGGCCTCAGCATTCGGCTCACTATCGTCTTCGGAGATACCACGGCCCAGCAGCGGATCGACTCGTAGGATCTCGAACCCATCGAACGTTATCGCAGTCCCTCGCACTTGCTGCGGGGCCGACTCATCGTCGGCGAGGTTAAACGAGGTCGAGGTGTATGCGCCTAAGCTCTCGAAGGCTCGGGTTTGCTGGCGCCAATCCAGAAAGTCTGGGATAGAGGTCGTCCTGAGGTTACGCCCACTGTCGGTTTGGCGGCTCTCCAGGGAGAGGATGCGCTCGCCGTCCTCGTAAGGAAGCCCGCGGATGAACGCGGCATTGACGATCGTGAAGATCATCGTGTTGAGGCCGATGCCTGCTCCGAGAAGGAAGCAGACGAATGCAGTGGTCCCACGCCGCCGGGCCAGTACGCGGGCTCCTAATCGAACGTCCCGCCAGAGCGTTTCTAGCCAGACGAAGCCCCAGGCTTCCCGGCTCTCTTCCCGTGCCGTGGCGATGCTGCCGAACTTTAGCCGCGCTGCTCGTCGGGCTTCGGTCGGTGACATCCCCCGCTCGATGTTTTCGTCGATCTCAATCTCGATGTGGCTCTGGATTTCGTCGGCTAGATCTTCTTGTGAGGCAGGCAGATTGAGCAACCGCGAGAGCCGAAATCTAAATTGCCGAAACCAATCCATTGCCGCCTCTCCAGGGCTAAACATCGTCGTTGGCCGGACGCATGATTCGATATACGGCTTCAGTCAGCCGATCCCATCTCGAAGACTCGATCGACAGCTGCTTCTTTCCCGCAGCGGTCAGCGAGTAGTACTTGGCCTTACGGTTGTTCTCTGACACGCCCCACTCGGCCTCAATCCACCCCATCACCTGTAGCCGTTGAAGCGCCGGATAGAGAGAGCCATGGTCCACTTGAAGGACATCGTCGGAGGTCTTTTCGATCGAAACGGCGATCCCGTGGCCGTGGACCGGGCCGAATAACAACGTGCGAAGGACCAGCATGTCCAGGGTCCCCTGAAGGAGGTCATTGCGGTTCGGGTCGGAGTGTTTTCGTGCCATAAGTAGTTCAGTAGACTTTCTACTAGAACCATAGACGGAGCTGGGTAGATTGTCAACTAGAGGTGCGCTGCTCAGGTGGATGCCGAAAACTCCACCTGCGCTAGCATGGTTGCTCTATGCGTGAGAACAAACTACGTACGCTGCTGAAGGCTGAAAAGCCGACTCTCTGCACTCGTCTCTATAGCGCTTGGCCGAGCGTTGTTGAAGCTGTTGGCCACACGGGGATGTTCGATTACATCGAGTACGCCGCCGAGTATGTGCCGTGGGATCTCGACGGCATGGAGAACTTTTGCCGCACGCTTGAGCTCTACAACCTGGGCGGCATGATCAAGGTCGACCACGAGTTTGAGCCGATGCTGACGCAGCGCGCCATTGGCTCCGGGTTCAACAGCATCTTGTTCGCCAACGTCGAGTCGGTAGAGGAAGCCAAGCAGTGCATCGCGGCGATTCGTCCGACCACACCGGAGGATGGCGGTCGCTACGGCGTGGTGAATCGACGCAATACCTTCATGACGTACGGCACCTGCCCGGAGACGGTTCAGTCGCTCCGCGACATCGTCGCCGCGTTCATGATCGAGAAAGACACCGCTGTCCAACAGCTCGACGAGCTGCTCGAGGCCGGCGCCGAGATGATCCAGTGGGGCGGGGCAGACTACGCTTGGAGCGTCGGCAATCCCGGTGCGCAAGGTGCCCCGGAGACCAAGGCGGTTGAGAAAGAGGTGATCCAGACTTGTCTCAAGGCTGGTGTGCCGCCACGGGCCGAGATCGGAAGCGTCGATCAGGCGAAGTACTACCTAGACCTCGGTGTCCGTCACTTCTCACTCGGTACCGACCTGGTGGTGCTTTTTCAGTTCTGGAAGAACGGTGGCGAAGCGCTTCGCCGCGAACTCGACAGCTAGACACCGCACTCGCTGTCAAGGACTTCGGGGCTCGCCACAACTGGCGAGCCCTGTTTGCTTTAGAACCATTTCAGGCATATAATTGACAGTGTCGGACGGTGATAGTCGCCGTTGACCAGTGGGCTTGAGCCCACTTTTTTCGAGGATTGCTCGGAAGGCGGGTTCGTCCCGACGGACGGGCATCGACGAGATGTCTGAGTTAGCGGAAAGCATAGAATCGCGCGTCAAGGCCATTGCCGAGCGCGTTGCGGCCTACGAAGGCCTCGAGATCGTCGAAGTCTCGTGGATGAGTTCTGGGAATCGTCGGCTCGTTGCGGATTTTTGTCGACAAAGAGGGCGGCGTGGGGATCGACGACTGTGTGAAGGTGTCTCGGCAGGTGTCCACGATCCTCGATGCAGAGGATGTGGTGCCGGGCGCGGCCTATCAGTTGGAAGTGTCTTCACCTGGGCTGGATCGCAAGCTGACGCGTCCGGCGGACTACGAGCGGTTTGCGGGGAAAAAGGTCAAGGTGAAGCTACGGGCACCGAAAGATGGTCGCCACCAATACACAGGGGTGTTGAGTCACCCCCAAGAGGACCGTTTTTCCGTTGAGTTGGATCTCGACGAGGTTGTGGAACTGCGTTACGACGAAGTGCGAACGACCCGTCTGGTGATCGAGATATAGAGGGGACCGACGAGGAAGCAGAAGATGCCAGGGATTTATTCACAGATCGAGGATCTCAGCAAGCTCAAGGGAATCGACACGGAAATCGTCGTGGAGGCGGTGCGGTCGGCCATTCTTGTCGCCACGCGCAAGTTCTACGACTCCAACGAAGAACTCATCGCCGAGGTCAACCCAGAAACCGGCAACGTCGAGGTCTTTGGCCTCAAGACGGTCTCCGAACTCGTCGCGGACGCCGCCCGCGAACTCTCGATCAACGAAGCCAGAAAGATCGACAAGAACGCCGAGATTGGTGATCAACTACGCTTCCCGAAGCCGACCGATCAGTTGGGCCGCATTTCGGCTCAGATGGCGAAGCAAGTGATCTTCCAAAAGATCCGCGAAGCCGAGCGCGACACGATTTGCGCCGAATTCGAAGACCGTATCGACAATTTGGAGACGTGTTCGATCAAGCGGAACGAGGGACCTGACTTGATTGTGGACCTTGGACGTACCGAAGCGCGCCTCCCGAGGCGGGAGCAGTCGCGGCTCGAGAGTTTTTCGATTGGCGACCGCGTGCGAGTGATTATCAAGTCGATCGAGCGTGTGGGCCGTGGCCCGGCGGTGGTCGTCTCTCGTGCGTCCGAAGAGCTGGTGCGCCGACTCTTCGAGCAAGAGGTTCCCGAGATCTATGACGGTACGGTCCAGATCGAGGCCTGCGCGCGTGAGGCTGGCGAGCGAACGAAAGTCGCCGTGATATCGCACGATCGCGATGTCGACCCGGTCGGCGCTTGCGTCGGCATGAAGGGTATGCGTGTGCAGTCGATCATTCGCGAACTACGCGGCGAGAAGATCGACATCATTCAGTACTCCGAGGATCCGATCGAACTCGCGGCTCGGGCGCTGAGTCCGGCACGCATTTCGCGTGTGCAGGTTGTGGATCCAGAAGCGCGGCACCTTGAAGTGGTTGTCGAGGACATGCAGTTGTCATTGGCGATTGGCAAAAAGGGCCAGAATGTTCGGCTGGCTGCCAAGCTGCTGGGCTGGAAGATCGACATCAAGAGCGAAGAAGATAAGCGCGTCGAAATGGAAGATGCGATGTCAGCTCTGAGCGGATCGAGCACTCCGGTTAGCGCCCTGATCGATTTTGGACTGGGTGAGGAACTCGCCGACAAGCTGATCGAAGCTGGTTCGGCGACCGTTGAAGCCTTAGCTGACATGACACCCGAGCAGCTCCAACAAATAGAAGGCATGGATGCCGCGGTATTGGAGCAAATTCAGTTGGCCGTAAATGGCTATTACGCGCAGTTCGAGTTACAACAGGCGGTTGTTGCCGAGGCTGGCGAAGAAGGCTATGTCGAAGAAGAGGATGCCGCCGCCGCTTCGGTTCCGGCAGGCGCTTTTGTGATGCCTGGCTTGCCAGAAGAGGGTGCGGCCGTCGAAGACGATGACGACGAAGAAGAAATTCCGTTTGATGAGTTTGATACGATGAGTATGCCGCGTGTCTCCGTGGCTCCCGCCGCGACGGCGGACGACGACTCGGGTTCGGTTAGCGATAGCGACGAACCTGGCGCCGAAGAGGCAACAGCGGCAGTGTCTTCTCCGGCTGAGGCCGAAGAGGACCAACCCCGTGACACAAAAGAGGGTTAGCGGCGATGTGAACTAGGAACAGGCGCACGGAGGCAGTTTGGTACGGACATCGACTAAGATTCGGATTAACGAGTTAGCGAGAGAACTAGAGGTCAAAGCAGGCGCGATTATCGAGTTGTTGCCGGCTGTCGGTGTTGCGGAGAAGAAGACCCACTCGAGTTCGATCGATGACGCGACAGCCGAAAAACTGCGTGAACGCCTGAAAGGCGCAGCCTCCTCTACGCCAGAGAAGCTACCAGAGTTGGAGTTGCCCGCGCCGCGTCGTGCTGCCGCCCCGGCTCCCAAGGGCGTTGCTAAAACGCCCGTGCGTCCCTCGATTCCTGCTGGTCGTGGTGGCGGCCCGATCAGGTCACCAATGCTGCGTCCTCCGCTGGCTAAGGCACCCAATCCGGCTGCTGCTGCAGCTACGCCGCCGAAAGTGGCTGCCCCCGTGGCTCCCGCCGCTCCTACGAAACCTTCTGCGCCTGCCATGCCCGCGGCCCCGGTGGCACGGGCCGCCCCGCCGCCCGCGATGCCTTCGGCGCGTCCCGAAGCTCCCGCTGCGCCCACACCCGATCTTCCGAAGATTCAGAGACGCTCGGCAAACCGCCCTGCACCGCCGTTAAGGCGTGCTGTGCCATCTACTCCGCAGCGTCCGACTCCTGGTGCTGCCGCGCCGCGTCCGAGTCGTCAGGCCCGCGGTCCCGGCGGCGCGCCCACGGCCCCGGGCCGTCCCGTACGTCCAGTCAGGCCCGCGGCTCGACTGCCTCAAGCGCCTCAGATGCGTCGCCCAGCACCAAGAATTGCTGGCGCCCCGGCAGCTTCGCCGAGCCCGCGTCCTGGTCGGCCTGCTGGCCCCCGTGTGGCGGGTCCAGGCATGAGCCCACAAGGGCCAGGCGCACCTCAGGCTCGGACGACGCCTTCGATCGTTCCGGGGCAGCCGATTTATCAGCGTCCGCGCCCGCCAGCGGGTGGTCCGATGCCGGGCATGCCGACGGGTCGTCCCGCAGGCCCTGGTCGCCCCGGTGGTCCGGGCCGTCCAGGTGGATTTAGCCGTCCCGGTGGTTTCGGAAGGCGTCCTGGTGGCGCACCACGTCGGCGTGATCCGGAGGCCGAGCGCGAGAGAAAAATTCTGAGAGGCTCGCAGACACGGGCTCCTCAAGCACCGCCGAAGGCGGAGAACACGGAGATCGTCATCGGTGATGGCGCGACTGTCAAAGAACTAGCTGAGAAGCTAGGGATGAAGGCGAACTTGATCATCAAGACGCTGTTTGAGAGAGGTCTATTCGCCACCATCAACCAAGGGTTGACGATGGAGATGATCAAGGATCTTTCGGGGCACTTCGGTGCGACCGTCGAGGAATTGACCTTCGAGGAAGAGGCCGAACTCGAGACGGATCTCGCCGAAGATTCCGCACAGCTTCAACCTCGTGCTCCGATCGTTACGGTCATGGGCCACGTTGATCACGGTAAAACGTCTCTGCTCGACGCGATTCGTGAGACCAGCGTCGCGGATCGAGAGGCTGGTGGAATCACGCAGGCTATTGGTGCTTCAACCGTTGTTCTCCCTGGCAATAAGAAAATTGTCTTCATCGATACACCAGGTCACGAGGCGTTCACTCGCATGCGTGCTCAGGGAGCGGCGGTCACCGATGTTGTCATTCTTGTGGTCGCAGCTGATGACGGCGTGATGCCGCAGACGCTTGAGGCAATCGATCACGCCCGGGCGGCCAAGGTGCCGATCGTTGTTGCGGTCAACAAGATCGACAAAGACAACGCACAGCCGGATCGCGTCAAGCAACAGCTGTCAGATCGTGGATTGCTCTCCGAAGACTGGGGCGGCGACACGATCATGACGAATGTTTCGGCCATCACCAAAGAAGGCCTCGATACGCTGTTGGAGACCGTTCATCTCGTCGCGGAAATGCGCGAGTTGAAGGCAAACCCGGACCGAATGGCGGTGGGTACCGTGCTTGAGGCGAAGTTGGATCGTGGTCAGGGACCCGTTGCTACCGTCGTTATCCAAAACGGTACGCTGCGTGTGGGTGACTACTTCCTCGTCGGATCAGTGTTTGGTCGCGTTCGTGCGCTGCTAGACGATCACGGTGCACAGGTGAAAGAGGCTGGGCCGGCTACTGCCGTGGTGGTTCTCGGACTCGACGGACTGCCCCAACCGGGCGATCAGTTGCTCGTCACCACCGACATCGATAAAGCCCGTAAGATCGTTGGGTTCCGCGAAGAGAAAGAGCGCGATCAGCATCTCGCGAAGTCTTCGCACCTGTCTTTGGAGCAGTTCCAAGATCGCCTCAAGCGTGGCGAGATCAAGGAACTCCCGATCGTGCTCAAGGCTGATGTACAAGGCTCGTTGGATGTCCTTGAGGATACTCTCCGCAAACTCAAGAACGATAAAGTCGAAGTCAAACTGGTTCACACCGGTGTGGGTGCCGTATCCGAATCCGACATCCTGTTGGCTATGACGGCTGATGCGATCGTGATTGGCTTCAACGTTCGTCCCGAACGTAGTGCCAGCAGGCTGGCCGATAAAGAGAAGGTCGAAATTCGTCTGCACACCGTGATATACGAGTTGCATGATGAGTTAAAGAAGGCGCTCGCTGGTCTCCTCGACCCGATCATCGAGGAGACCTTCGAAGGCCGTGCGAACGTTCAAGAGATCTTCCACGTCTCGAAGGTTGGTACCGTGGCGGGTTGCCTGTTAGAGGAGGGCCGAGCCAGCAAAACCAGCCATGCTCGACTGGTTCGCGACAACATCGTCGTGCATACAGGCACCGTGGCTTCGCTCAAGCGCTTCAAAGACGAAGTCAGCGAAGTGCGCGCTGGCCAAGAGTGCGGAATTCGTTTTGAGAACTTCAATGACGTGAAGCAGGGCGATGTGATCGAACTGTTCCAGACCAAGGAAGTTGCTCAGGAGCTTGTGATTTAGCTTGCCTGCCGTCGGGTTGTTAACACTCGAAATCTTGATCAGTGACGCGCAGTCGCTGAAAGACAAACGGCAGGTTGTACGAGCGTTGAAAGACCGTCTCCGCAATCGCTTTCGTGTGAGTGTTGCCGAGACGGATCATCTGGACTCTTGGCAGCGCGCCCAGGTGGCGGTGGCTGCCGTGGGGCCTGATGGTGCCGTTGTCGACTCCGTGCTCCGACGCGCCGAGGGAGCAGCGGAAGAATTTCTCGCGGGGGAACTCGTCGATTCCTCAATTGAGATACTTTGCTAGCGCCCCGTTATGAGTCATAGACGCGACAGAGCCGCTGAAGAGATCCGCCGCGAGTTGAGCAACTTGCTCTTCGAGGGCTTGCCGGAAGGACCGGCTCCTTCCGTATTTCTCGATCGGGTGGACATAGCCCCGGACCTGAGCACTGCCCGCGTTTTCGTCAGCCCCGCGATTCCCGATCAGCCTTACGACGAGAAGGAACTCGTCAAGCCGCTCCAGCAGGCCGAGCCTTGGCTACGCCGCAAGCTCTTTCAGCGCATGCGCATTCGCCGCGTACCGCGCATGAAGTTCATGGTTGATCGCGGCAAACAGAACTCCGAACGGATCAACACACTACTGGATCGCATCAGGAAACGCGGCGGCATGGGCGTGGTGTTATTCGCTGTCATGCTGCAACCGTTCTTGCAAGCGGCCCCGCCGTTGGAGCGCTACGAAGCCTCGGCGAGGATCATGGGTAGCGAGTTTCGCGTCGCGCTGTACGGTGCCGAGAAGAGGCATCTCGCGTCGGTGGCGGACGCCGCCTTCGACGAGGCCCGCCGAGTCGACCAGCTGCTCAGTAATTACCTACCCGAGACCGAGCTCAGCCAGCTAAATCGCGAGGCTGGTAGCGCAGCGGTCGAGACCTCCTCCGAGCTGTTCGCGGTACTCGAACGCTGCCTCGAATACAGCCGCCTCAGCGACGGCGCCTTTGACCCTACTGTTGGTCGGCTGATGAAGACGTGGGGCTTCTATAAGGGGAAGGGGACCCTTCCGTGGCGGCTCTCGATTTGGTGGACACTTCGCAGTGTGGGCTACTCTCATCTCGAACTCGATTCGGACCGGCAGACGGTGCGGTTCCTCCGTAGCGGCCTCGAGCTAGATCCGGGCGGATTCGGTAAGGGCTACGCTGCCGAGCGAATGGTCGATCTGCTTCGGGAGTACGACATCAGCTCCGCGATGGTCAGCGCCGGTTCGAGCACGCTCTACGGCTTGGGCTCTCCACCGGATGAACCACGCGGCTGGAAGGCGGAGATTCGCGATCCCTCCGGCTCAGATCGCGTTGTTGCCACCGAGTACCTGCGCAATGCGTCGCTCTCGACTTCGGGATCCTACGAGAAATTTTTCACCGTCGATGGTGTCGTCTACAGCCACATCATGGATCCACGCACGGGCATGCCCGCCGCGGGCACTCTCGCGGTGTCGGTAATCGCTGCCTCTGCGTTCGACAGTGAGGTCTGGTCGACGGCATTGTTCGTAAACGGAAAGGGCTGGGCAGCTGAATCTAGCAATAGGCCCGAAGGTCTGCGCGTATTTTTTTGTGCTGAAAACGAGCCGTGCGACTGGCTTCAATAATCTTCTTACAATGCTGCGGCGAGCGGACGAATCGGGGCGCCGGTGCCGCCTCTGACCTTCATCGGCGCTGCCACGAACGCGAACTCATACTGCTCGTTGTCGGAGAGTGATTCGAGGTTCAGTGCTTCGACGATGTGGATGCCTTTCTCCACCAGCAGGTGAACATGAACCGGCATCGTGTCGCTGGGCAGATGCTCGAAGGCGACTGTGTCTGAACCGCCTGCGAACACTCCTTTGGAGCTGAGCCACTGAGCCGCTTCGAGGTTCACGCCAGGGTTCTTCAGGCCGTTGATGTAGCGCCGGGCATCGCTCCAGTAGATGGCCCAACCCGTTCGGAGCAGCGCGATGTCGCCTTCGCGGATTGCCGTCTCTTGGCGCTCGGCGACCTTCTCCAAAAGTTCGGCATCGATCACGAAGTCTTCAGGTAGGGCGTCCATCTCTTCGTACGCCGCGACATCGAGCAAGATGCCGCGGCGTAGGATCGGCTTGATCGTATCGACGCTGTGCGCCGTCATGCCCTCGGCGTAGGACTGGTTCTCAGCAGCATCGATTCCACCATGCAGCCTGCCACACATCGAGAAGTGGCTGAGCGCATCGATATGGGTACCCACATGCCCGCCTAATGCGAAGGCGTCGAGCGCCGCGCTGCTGCCGTTGGAGCGAACGAATTCACCGTGGGCCTTCCCCAAGCTGTACTGAAACGGTGGGTGCGCCGGGTGATGTGGCATCCCAACAAAGTAGGGCTGCGACAGATCGTGAATTTCCGCGCGTTCAAGCAGGTCAAGCAGTTCATCGAGCATGGCTCTCGATTATGCCAAGATCCGGCGACTTCGATACCCTGCAACATTTCGATAGAGTTCTGTGTGGAGAGTTACGGATCATGGTGACGTGCCTCCTCGTCGTCTACCTTGACCCGTGCGATCGGATGGGAGTAGTCATTAGGTTTCAGCTGCGGGAGGCTGAAATTGACTAGCGTCGGCGCAAGCCGTCTGGAAGGCGGAGACCAGCGACATCAGAAACGGAAAGTGTAGTTGATCTTGGCCCGTACGTCCGTTGTATTCGACTCAAAGCGGTCAAAAATGTCTCGCTGCCAGCCATGGTTCACCACGAAGAAGACCTCGTTGCCCGGCTTGATGATCCAGCGCAGGCGGCTTTGAAGGCCGATGTTCCCAGACTCCGTATCATACTGGACGAAGCTGGACACGGTTGTCAGGGGGCTGAACGAGTAGTCGAATCGGAACAGCGCCAGCTGCGTAGTAAAACTGCCTTCCGCTAGGGTCACCCAGTACTGGTCAAATTCCGCCGAGACACTTATGCTGGCATTTTGCCAACTCACTTCCCCTGATAACTGCTTGCTGTGGCCGGAGTAGAACGAGCCAAATTCGTAGTCGATATCGTACTGCCAGGGTACGGTCGGGGTGCTGCGGTGACCAAAACGGTGGGTTAAATACGTGTAGTCTCCAACCGGAATGATGACGTCATCGGTGATATCGAATGGCTCAAAAAGCCTTTCTAAGAATGAACGGACCCGGTAGCTGAGATTTGCTCCGTTTTCGAATTCGAACCGTAGCGGGGTGAAACTCACTTCCCTGGATTCGACGGTCTGGTGAGCGATGTTGTAGTACTGTTCGAACGACGTCGAGAACCGCATCTGGCGGATATTCCACTTCTCGGGTCTAGGATTAAGTGCGCCGCGAAAAGAGGTTTTTCGGATTCCATTCCTCAAAACGAAACCAAGCTCGGGATTGTAATTTTCACCGATCTGTTGCCATTGGTATTCCGCGGATACAAAGTCATTTGGGTAGCTAACCCGGAATCCGTAGGCCGTGTCGTCGTCCAGTAATTCTGGGGTCTGGGTTTTGGAGCCGTACATCTCCATGGCGACACGCTTCTCGCTCGAAAGGAAATTGGACGTCGACAGCTTCACATCCGCACCGATTAAACTGTTGCTCGTTTCTCCGCTGGGGTCACCATGAGTCACCAGCGCGCCAACGTAGGATTCCTGCCAGAAGTTCATTTTCGTGCGGGCCACAAACAGATTTTGACGAGCCAATACATCTGTCTCGCCCGTCACCACGTCTAGAATGCCGACGTCAAAGCGACCCACTTTCCCAGTTAGCTTCTGACCAACCAAGATAGGGACCACTTCGTTGTCGACGAGTCCGATTCGGCGTGAGAAGAACGGCACCAAATCGGGCCGTGGCCCACGTCCACTACTGCTTCCTCCTGAGGATCCTCTCTGTCTTGCGCCTAGCCCGAAGGAGAATATGCCAGCGTCTTCGAGGAAAAATGAGCGCTTCTCGGGGAAGAAGCGAGAAAACCGCGTCAGATTTACTTGGCGGGTGTCGACCTCGGTCTCCGCGAAATCCGTATTGATGGTCGTGCTTGAGACCAGATTGGGGGTGACGCGATAGAAGATGTCTACCCCGACATCGGCTGGGATTGTCGTGCGATCGTCTGCCTCAATGTCACGGGCGAAGCCAATCAAACCGTACGGCTTGATGTCGAGACCGATGCCCTGAGACAAACCTTCAAACCCATCAATGGCTCCGGCCATCGAAACCTGGTTAATACGGAAGTCAAGTGATGGCGAAGCCCAGCGAGAGCGTTCTCGCACGAGCGCCAGCCGGCGCTCCACGTTGAACCCCCAGGTCGAATTGCCTGGCTGAAATGACAGCGTCTTGAACGGAATTTCAAACTCGGCGGTCCACCCGTCTTCCACAATGCGAGCCTGTACATTCCAGATGCCGTCCCAGTTCGTGTCAGGGCGACTACTCTCGGTGATGCGGCCGTCCACCAGTGCTCCTAGAGCGTTAGTCTGGAAATAATACGCGTTTCGGCCGTCGTCAAAGGTGTCGAGTACGATTTGAATGTTGTCATCGTTGAACAATCTAGCGTCACGACTCATCTCTCGAGCCACGATCTTTTCTGGCGAGCTATCGAAGCAATGAACAGCTATATACAAAGCGTTCTCGTCGTAGGCCACGCGAACCTCGGTTCGCTCACTGGGATCCTCTCCTGGTCGCGGCTCGGACTGGATAAACCCTCCGATAGTTGGCTGCTCTCGCCAGTTGCGCTCGTTCAAAATGCCGTCAAGCTGAATGGTTTCATCGTCCTGCAGATGATATACGGTGGCCCTTCTCGCATCTCCTGCGTAGAGCGCGAGTGAGAAAACGAACCATCCCGCAACTGCGGCGACTAGGCTGAATCGAGACTGCGATCGCATCGAAGGTGGGGCTCCCGCACAAGCATCGAAGGTGGGGCTCCCGCACAAGCATAGGACCAGTATCAATCCACCGCTGGGCACACCCATCATCCCGCACTAGCACCCCGCAACCAAGTGGGCGTAAATGATGGCCGAACGGCTATGGGCGATAGTGACGTGTCCCCGAACAATCCACTGCGGGATGAAACGCCTGTTGCGTGCGAACCTCAATCTATTTCGGAGAGTGTGACGGCTCGTACTGTTCGACTGTGAAGAAGCGAGCTACGACATTGCAGGAACGCCCAAGCAAGTAAACTCGGGCCGGAGGCGGTCCCAGGCGATGCGGTCGAGACGCACATGGGCTCGCCCGCCGAGACGATACTTCGTCTTCGATGTCGCTCCAAATAGGACTTGCTGCCGCTCGCGGAAGTAGATGTTCTCGCCGGCAAATGCGTCGGCTGGCACGAACCCTTCAACGAAGAAGTCTTCGAGTTCCACCCACATGCCCTTCTCGCTGACCGAGACAATCATGGCATCGTACTCTTCGCCGAGATGCTCCTCCATAAAGCGGGCTTTCTTCCATGAAATTAGCTCGCGCTCCGCACCGGCCGAGCGTCGCTCCGTGAGAGAGGTTTCATCAGCAAGTTGTGCCACTTCTTCGGTTGTATATAGCGATTTGGGTCCATCACTATATGGGGTTGCCCCGTCGCCGTCGAGCAGCGCCTTTAGGACCCGATGATCTACCAAGTCGGGATAGCGGCGAATCGGCGACGTGAAGTGCAGGTAGTGATCGGTCGCGAGTGCGAAGTGCCCCTTCGCCAGTTCGCTGTAGCGTGCTTGGGTGAACGAACGCAACATGCGATAGCTGATGATCCGTTCCTCGGGAGTGCCCTTAATGCGGTCCGTCAGCTTCTGATAGTCCTTGGAGCTGACCGACACATTCGGCTGGGTGTGCGTGTCGCGTCGTGGCTTCGAGCCATCCCTCCGTTTGCGGTTGCGGTGAAAAGTTCGATTCGAGGTGTCGATACCGAGGGTGTGCCCAAAGCTTCGTGCGATCTCTTCAAATTCCAGAATGCTTTTTGGTCTGGGCGTTTCGTGGATCCGGTGGAGGCAGGGCGCCGAGGCATCCTCAAGATGGGCTGCGACAGCCTCATTTGCCGCCAGCATGAATTCCTCTATGAGGCGGTGCGCGATGTTGCGCTCCGCCTTCTTCACGCCCGTCATGCGGCCTTCGTCGTCGAAGATAATTTCTGCTTCAGGCAGGTCTAAGTCAACCGCGCCGCGCCGCCGACGCTTCTCCATCAGGATTTCCGCCAGCTCGCGCATCAACTCGAACTGTTCCCGCAACTTGCCGTACTCCCGACAGGCGTCCTCGTCGCCCTCTAAAACGCGAAATACCTTCATGTAGGTCATTCGCGCTGCACTTCGAATCACACCGCGACAGAACTCCGCCTTCTTCGCTTGCCCGTCCTTGTCGAGTACGAGAAGTGCTGACAGCACCAAACGGTCGACGCCCGGATTCAGCGAGCAAACTCCCGTCGACAGCTTCGTCGGCAGCATCGGGACTGCCCTGTCAGGAAAGTAGGTGCTGGTACCTCGACGACGCGCCTCACGATCGAGTGCTGAGCCGGGCACGACGTAGTGGCTCACGTCAGCGATATGGACCTGTAGCGCATAGTCGCCGTTCTCACGCTTCTCGACGAGAATCGCATCGTCGAAATCCCGTGCCGTGGCGCCATCAATCGTGACAATAGGCAGATCACGGAAGTCGCGCCGCGCCGCGATCTCCTGCTTTGAAATATCCTCCGATACCGCTGCAGCTTCTTCCAAAGTGTCGGCTGGGAAGCGATGAGGGATGTGCTTCTTGCGGATCATCACCTCGACATCGACCCCGAAGTCATCTTCGAAGCCGAGCACCTCAGACACCTTGCCTCGCGCAGTCGTATAGCGCGTCGGAAACTCGCTGAGCGCCACGGTGACCATCATGCCGTCGAGGTCCTCGGGTTTGTCGAACTTGGGAGGTGTCGCATTGCCTAGGCGCTCTTCGTAGTCATCCGGTGGTGGCAGTTCCTTGCCACGAATGATCGCTACGTTGCCCGGAATCCTCGAGTCGTGGGGCTCGACGTGACAACCGCGCTCACCAAAAACAAACATTCCAACCAGTTCGCTGTGGGTTCGCTCAACGATTTGCCGAATTTGGCCCTGAACACGGCCTCGTGGGTCCGTGCGCACGATTCGCACCAAGACGCGGTCTTCATGCATGGCGTCCATCGTCGAGTCGGCGCCGATGTAGATGTCGCCCTCGGCACCTTTGAGGGCGCGGTCTGGGATCACGAATCCAAACCCTGACGGATGCTGGCTGAAGACGCCGCTGACGAACTTGCTGTCTTTGGTGATGACCTTGTAGTGCCCATGGCGCGTCTCGAAGATCTTGCCCTCGGCTGCCAAGTGGTCCAAAGCCATGTGGAGGGCAGCACGGTCGGGGCCTTTGAGCCGCAGCGTCTTGACCAAGTGCTTGAAACTGGCTCGACCATCCGGCTGTTTCCGAAGGTGCGCCAGGAGGGCTGGGGGCTCCATCAAGTCATTATCCCGTGCCCTCGGCTTTGACTCCGCCAGCAAGCCCTGAAATCATGGTCACTATCGCCGTGCCGCAATCGTCTACAGCCGTGACCCTGGGACTGGTCCAGATGTCGTGTGACGCCGACCCTACACTGAATCTGGGAAAGGCGCTCGCGAAGATCGGAGAAGCCGGTGACCGAGGCGCGCAGGTCGTCTGCCTACAAGAGCTATTTGGCTCACAGTACTTCTGCCAAGAAGAAAACGCCGACCATTTCGAGATCGCCGAGCCGATTCCAGGGCCAACGACGGAGGCACTCTGTGCTGCCGCCAGAGATAGGGAAGTCGTCGTTGTCGGCTCGGTGTTCGAAAAGCGCGCACCAGGGATCTATCACAACTCGTCGTTCGTGATCGACGCCGATGGCTCGTTGTTGGGTGTCTATCGCAAGATGCATATCCCTGACGACCCGCTCTACTACGAGAAGTTCTACTTCACTCCGGGCGACCTCGGCTTTCGGGTTTTTCGGACCCGCTATGGCGCAATCGCGCCCTTGATCTGCTGGGATCAGTGGTACCCGGAAGCAGCGCGCTTGGCTGCACTGGCGGGCGCTGAGATCATCGTCTACCCGACCGCAATCGGATGGCACCCTAATGAGAAAGACGAATCGGGCGAGCAGCAGCGTGACGCCTGGCGCACCGTGCAGCGCTCAAACGCGATCGCGAACGGTTTGTTCGTCGCCGCAATCAACCGTGTTGGCGTCGAAACACCTCTGGCTACGTCTGCCGAGCGCCCCGCCAACTACAGAGGTCTCGAGTTCTGGGGGAGCTCTTTTGCTTGTGGACCGCTGGGCGACGTCATCGCCGAAGCGGGCCAAGAAGAGGCTGTTTTGCTAGCATCCTGCGACCTCAGCCGCATCGAAGAGGCCCGCCGAAGCTGGCCATTTCTCCGCGACCGACGTATCGATGCCTATCAGGGCCTATCGGAGAGGTATCTAGATGATGGAGAATGATGGAACTTCGGCTCCTGAACTCCGTAACATGCAGTAGGAATCGCCATTGAAATTGAAACTGGTTATCCGTGTCGTACTGCTCTCGCTTGCGCTTGGCGTTGGCCTGGCCGCAGACGAACGCGTCATGGTGGGCGACGACATTTTTGTCTCCGCTGATGAGCAACTCGATGACGTAGTCTGCGTAGGCTGTTCGGTCTACGTTGAGGGCCAGGTGCGCAATGCCGTCGCAGTCGGCGGCTCTGTGACGATTGCCGAGGGTGCCTTTGCCCGGGACGTAGTCGCCATTGGAGGCTCAGTCTCGATGGATGGTGAGGCGACCGGTCAGGTCGTGGCGGTTGGAGGATCGTTAACCATCTCGGGGCCGGTCGAGCGCGACACGGTGTCCGTCTTTGGGGGCACGACCCTGCAGCAAGGCGCAGTGATCGGTGGCAACGTCCATAGCGTATTTGGCGGCGTTGACAGCGCCGATGGCGTCACGATCGACGGCGACGTGGTAACCGTTTTTGGAGGGTTCAATCGAGGGGACGATGTCACTGTTGGCGGTGATGTAAATCAGAGCCAAGAGATGCCGGAAGGCACATGGCGCGGCGCCATATCTGGAGTCGTGGCGGTGGTCGTGGTGCTGCTGGTCTTGGCTCTGATGCTATGGCCCATTGTCTCGTTAGTCAGTTTTGTGATCTTGGGGCATGAGCGCGTTGGAGTGATCGCGGGTACGGTGAATCAGCGAGCGGGCATGTGCTTCTTGGTCGGAATAGGCGCCTGGCTTGGCTCGATCATTTTGACCGTGATGATGCCGTTGTTCTTCTTCTGGCTTCCGGGCGGTATGGAGTCGCTCACTACATTGGCATTCTTCATCGTTGCCGCTGTTGGCTACACGGGCGTGAGCTTTTGGGTAGGACGCGGCATGATAAAAGGCGGCAACGGAATCGGCGCGACGGTCCTGGGATCTATCTTGATCACGTTCGTTCAGGCCATCCCGGTGATCGGCTGGTTTATCGCATTTCCTATCTTCTGTTGTTTGTCTCTGGGTGCCGCCGTCCTGAGCGGTTTTGGTACGTCGACGGACTGGCTGTTGCCACGTGGGGCCCACGACGTAATCGCGAAGCCCATCACCTAGTGGTTACGAGACCACCGACTCTAACAGATCGTAAAACTCGGGGAACGACACGTTCGCTGCCTCGGCGTTGAGCATGGTCGAAGGCTCCGGCGCGCGCAGCGCGGCCACGGCAAATGCCATGGCGATGCGGTGGTCGCCGAACGAGTCCAGTTCCGCAGGTTGAAAGCGCTGCCCGCCCGGAATACGCATGCCGTCGTCGAAAGCCTCGACCTTGATCCCCATCCGAGTTAGATTGTCGGCGACAGTGGCGATGCGGTCGGTCTCTTTGAAGCGAAGTTCTTTGGCGTCGCGGATCTCCAGGCCCTCCAAGCTAGCGGCTCCCAGCACGGCGAGCATCGGTATTTCGTCAATAACCCCTGCGGTGAGAGACCCCTCGATCACGCCTCCTCGCAATACCGGAGTGGCGGCTGAGTCCTGACCGCGTACAACCAGCGTGCCGAGCGGTTCAGCCCCAGCACTGGCATGCGGCAGAATCTCGATGTCGGCTCCCATCTCAAGGAGCACGTCGAGCAAATCCGTCCGAGTGGGGTTAAGGCCGACATCCTCGATCCGTAATTCTGAACCCGGTAGCATCAGAGCCGTGGCTAAGAAAAACGCCGCTGAAGACAGGTCGGAGGGTACGGTCAACTCGCGACCCTTCAAGTTGGGACGCCCCTTCATGCGGATCATCGTCCCGCTGCACTCGATGTCGGCTCCCAACGCCTCCAGCGCAATTTCCGAGTGATTGCGCGTCTGTGCCCTCTCGCGCACCGAGGTCGTGCCATCCGCGTAGATGCCACCGAAGAGTACGGCCGTCTTTACCTGCGCGCTCGCCATCGGTGGCTCATAGTGAATTCCCTTTAGTGGTGAGCCTTCAATCGTGAGGGGAGGAAACCCGTCGCCAGTAGCCGTGATGTGGGCTCCCATCTCCTCAAGCGGAGTCATGATGCGCTTCATCGGACGCTTCGACAGCGACTCGTCGCCGCCAATCGTCGACGTGAACTTCTGCCCAGCGAGAATACCCGACAGCATCCGAATCGTTGACCCGGAGTTGCCCGCGTCCAGCTGCTCGCTAGGCGCAGTCAGCCCGTCGAGACCGACACCGTGGACGATGACTTTCGTGCCGTCCTGTTCGATCTCTACGCCCATCCCTCGCATGCATGCGAGAGTCGAGGCGCAGTCCGCACCGGTGGAGTAATTAGTGATTTCACTAGTCCCATTCGCGATGGACGCCAGCATCCCGTAGCGGTGCGAGACGGACTTGTCGCCAGGCAGTCGAACCGTTCCGTGAGCATGCTGTCCAGGTGAGATCGTTCTTTGCATGAACCACTCATTTTACTGCTGCACGGCCATGTGGTGTAACAGGCCTAGACACCGTCGGAGTCCATGGTCGTTCGTTCGGCGAGGCTAGTTCCGTGAACGTAGATCTGGTCGTTGTACCAACTGTGCAAGCGGAGTGGTTCGATCGTGAAATCATATCGCCCGATCGCGGTTGCAGCGCATGCAGTCGAATCCGCACGTAGGTGTCGACCCCACCCACACCGTCACTGATAACTCTTTTGTTATCAACTCAATTCGCACGGGTTAATCCCTCGTGTGCCGTCGACGTGCCAGAGGTGCTTACCAATGGATCGTCGACCAATGCCATGGCGGCGGCTTCCTTCGCACGGGATAGCCGTCTTGGCGTTATCGGAGCGTAGTGCCGCCCCACAATTTGTGGCGTGTTGCCCAGCAGCGTCGCAGCATCCTCCATCGTGCGGCCTTGGTCGAGCACCGCTGTTGATAAGGTACGTCTGAAACGATGGGAATGCCCGTCTGGCAGACCTGCACGTTTGAATATTTTTCGTAGCCGAGCGCCCATCGTCTTCGGCGCGGACTTGCGACTAGATCTGTCGGACTTGAACCAGTGCGTGCCGCTGCGATGGGGGAACGCCTCAAGCGCCTCGACAACGTGACGAGGCAGCCAGGCCTCAACAGGCTCAGCCGCTTCCCCACGCTTAGCACGTCGCGTCCAGACCCTCGCGACCTCTACGAGCCGCCCGTCTGGCAGCTCACACCGCTCCAGCGGTCCTAGGTGGTCCTTCGGACAGTTGGACGCGTCTTCGATGGCGAACCCCGTGTAACGCATGAACAGCACGAAGGCAGCGTCCATCGGGTCCGTACAATGGCTCAGGATGGCAGCCATGGCTTGTTGGGTGAACGCTGGTTTCGACTTCCGTATGACCTTCGGGATGCGTAGCTTGCGGCTCAGGCTCAACCGAATCCAGTCGTGCCGCTCGCAGTGATCGATGAAGTGCTTGAGCCTGCGAACGGTCTCGGCAAGCGTACTGCTCTGCTGGGTTTTGCTCGATTCGAGAACGAAGTCATCGAGGTCTTCGAGGGTGATCTCGTCGACGTAGCGTATGCGGTCCTCTAGCAAATCTTCGAGCTTCTCACCGAGCGCCTTGTACTTGCGCCATGTCTCATCGGTGATCTCGTCGACTTCGCGCTTCTCTTTTTCGAAGTGGGCGAACGCCTTTGAGAACGTCTTCCCGCCATTGCTGGCCGATCGCTGTACGATTCGACCCGAACGCTCCCACAGAAGCCGTGTGGCCTCTGCATCGTGCCAGGCTCGGGTCTCTAAAGACGTTCGCACGCGCTTGCCGCTGAGCGTGCCGTCACAGTGGATCGGGCACGCACATTTATTGGGGTTGCGACGGCTCCAACTCCGGGGCTTGCCGTGATAGCGGCAGTGTCCTTCGTGGCGTCGCTGTAGATTCAGTCTGTTCACGCTGTTACCTCTCCGCCCTGGATGGGCACTGCGGATTGTAACCGCTTCAGGTAGACCTGTCGCGCTACTGAGTCGGGGAGTCGCAGGTGGGCCCGTCCGCGGCAACCAGCGTTCAGGGCATAGCCTTCGTCGAGGACCCAACGCTTCACCGTTTCCGGGTCGACGTCCCAGCGCTTCGCGTACCAGCTCAGCTTGCGGTGCTGCTCGCGATGGGCGGCGGGGTCGACAGTTCGGCTGGCCTTCATGGCCGCCTGCCGATCCGCCAAACTTTGGTGGTGTCTCGACACTCTCTTACCAAGCACTCTGCTGCATTCCGCTAACTCGGCTACGCCCAGCCCCGAACTCACGATGGATCATATAGCCGAGCGCGTCTGATAAGTGCGTAAGATCCGGGTTCGACTTATTGAGAATGGCTGCCATGTTGCCATGAGAGTCAGACTTCCAAGCAACGCGGTTCAGATCTTCGATGAGGCCTTCACATCTGTGGTCGATAAGCAGACGACGACTAACGCCATCAGACGTCGCATCGCAGCACATCCGGTTAACGACCTCGACGCGATCTTTTACGGCTGGGTTCGCCCTCGGGATGTGGTAACTAGGCTTTAACCACGGCTCACGCCGTAGATTCCGCTTCACCGCTTCCCAGTCCGACTTAGCCGCGCCGGTAGCGGCAGACCGCACCCGAGCACTCCCCGATGAATCGCCGTACACCTGAAGCTCGACGTTGCCCTCCCACGTAGGAATAAGCTCTTGAATGCGATCAATCGCGAACGCGGCAGCATCGTCGATTGACGCGTCACGGAGTACGACCTCACGTAAGACGTGGATCTTTTCGATGCCTGTTTCGTTCGTGACCCGCTGCCCGATCACCCAGGCCATGGGTGTGATGTTGAAATCGCAAGCTAGGAACAGCGGTTGTCGCGATACGTAGGCGAGGCTCTCGACGTTGTGGGTTTGGTCGAATGCAAAGTACACCCGGCCCGAAAACATGTCGAGGTATTCGCCTAAGACCTCTTGGCGATAGAACTTCTCTGAGTAGGATTCGCGCAGGCCTTCGTAGTAGTCGGCGGCGATGCCAATGCCCGCGTTCTCTCCTGGCTTAGCGATGATCGCTTCGTTCGAGACCTTCTTTTTTGGGCCTATGAATTCTTTGTACACCCAGTCAAACCCGCGCGGCGTCCAGACAGCAAAGCCACGACGGTCCGTTGCTCTGGCCTCGCGCATGCGGGCCTGCAGCCGCGTCCAAGCGTCGTTGGAGCAATACGTCAACTCATCCACTCCGAACCATGCCAGGTTAGAACCACGTAGCCGCTCGGGATCATCAAGTGATCGGAGCAGGATTGGCGAGCCGGGGTCTTCCAACGTCAATTGCATCGATGACTTGTTCAACGTATATGGCAGGTCGTTTTCCTCAAGCGCTTCCAGCAACAGCGGTAACATGGCGTCTCGCAACATTCGATATGTCGGAGCACCGATCAGGCCCATCAATCCAGCATTCACGTACCCGAGCCGGATCGACTCGTAGGCGAGAGCTTTGGACTTGCCAGAACCGACAGGTCCAGAAAACCCCCGGTACTTCGCTTTCGCACGGTGGAACCGTCGCTGCGAAGGGCTGGGCGTATACCGCAGCTCGACGACTGCGGTATCGCTGTCTATTCGTTTTCATCGTCGAGCCATGAAATAATCAGGCGTTTCGGTGGCTCGTCGCCCTCGGCCACGTTCAATCCAAGATGTCTCGCCAACTTGTCTAGTGCGGGCAGCTTATCGCGCATCTTCAGGACGATGCCATCACGCGTTTGGCGCAGCTCCGCGATCGAAGCTGCCGCGTCATCGCTGATGTCGTCGCTATCAATGAGGCCGACGATCTGGCGCTCTTGCCCGGTCTCCTTGTCAGTAACCGTCACCCAACGGATGATGTCCCTGATGTCGCAAAAGGCGACGCGAGCAAGCTCTTGCAACACGCGGTCCTTCGCGATATCCATGCGCTTGCTATCCGCTTTTTGCCTACGTGCGATTTCGGCGGAAATGTTAGGTTTTGACAGGTTTTCAGATCCGATGGTTCTGGCCGCTTTTTCGGCGTATCCGGCGGCAATTGCGGCCTTCGTAGCGTTCAGGGAGATGAGGTATTCGTCGATGAACTTGGCCTGTTTTGGGGTGAACTTCACTCGGTAGTCTCCCGCGTCTCCCCTACGTTCCGGATGTCGTAGGTTGCGAGGCGGGTGAGTTCCTCAAGCACGCTATCGCGCGTGATATCTGAGTCTTGGTTGTCTTCTCGATACGGCAGGTCAATGCGTGCCAGTAGGGCTAGAGCGGCCACTTTGTCATCGCCACTTATGGCCGGATCGTCGGGGCGGGCGAACGCGATCGACGCCAGCTCCTGTATAACCTTCTCCGGCGTCACGCCGAGCTTCTCTAGAATGGCGACATCTCGTCGCCTGGTTTCTTCTTGCGTCAACATTTGCCTCTCATAATCTGCGTGTGTTGCGTGCGCTACTGTCAGGTTGCGTCAGGGCCTGGTCGCTCTCGACGAAGTTAAGAAGGGCCTGAACTCTGCCCTCCATGTTCACCATGTTGCGATTAACCGTTCGCCAGCCACTCCGTCCGTCCATAAACTGATCCGTTCGCTCGATGACGGCCAAGATGCGAACTAGTTCCTTCTCCGCAGACTTGGCCCCACGCCGGATTTGGTCGATCTCTTGCTTGGTCATTCTCGCTACCCCTCAAACTGTGTCCGCAAGTCACCCACAAATGCCCCGCCGTCGGCGTTGAACCCGGTACGTACCGCTTCTGTGATATCAGCCGAGCGGTCCATCACAGACTGACTGTCGAGCGCGTTGATGGTGATGTTGACTGTGCGGATCGCGTTGTTGCTGGTATCCACCGAGCGGCCGAAAGTGTCGAAATGACGAGACTCGGAGTCGGGCAGTTGAAAGGCGTGACGTTTCAGCGTTTCCTGGATTTCGTGCTCGCGTTTGAGTGGATCCTGTCCGCCGAAGAGCCCTGCTACTAGGGGGGCAGCGAGGCCGACGATCCCGAGCGGCCCAGCTAGTCCTGATAGTTTGTCCAGTAGCTTGAGCCCTCCTGACGCCGCCGCCGCGATGCCGCCGCCCACCTGTACCGCGCCACCTATGCCACCACGACGAACGCCGCCGACTATGCCGTGAGTCGCTGCGCCTGCGAAGATCGCTGTCTGCGTGATCTTAGATAGAAGCTGGTTTGTCTCTTTGGCTATGGCTGTATTGGACTTGGAGGCCTCCGCTTGCTCTTCGCGGAAGATATCCAAACCCTCAAGCCTGAGTCCTTCGCCAACGCCCCTACTGAGCGGAGAGAGAGGCACACCGCTACTGCCAATGATCGATAGAGCATTGGTCAATCGATCATTCGCAAGCGTGTTGGCGTCGATCGATATCGTATTGCGGTCTCGTGCCAGGTCGGCTGGGTCCGTGCCGAACGGTGTGTCTTGGAGCAGCTTGCCGAATTTGTTGAGCTTGCCGTCTTTCGACTGACCGCCAAATAGCGTATCGATGCCCAACGTGCCCGAATTGCTCAGGAATAACTCGGCTGCGTTGCCCGTGATCGTACGGCCAATACCCAGCGTCTGCGACTTGATGAAAGCGTCAAAGCCGCCGCTGCCGTTGGAAATCAGCGCGTCGAAGGCCGACTCCGCAGCCGTGCGGCCTCGGTCGATGCGTTCGCGCTCTAGTTGGGCGAGCTGTACCTGTGCGTCCTTCTCAGCCTGTAGTGTTTCTAGCCTGAGGTGTGACATATCGCCTTCAATGGCGAATATGTCCCTAGCGGCCTGCAATCGCAAGGCCAGCACATCGCGAACTTCAGAGCCGTCTCGCGAGCGTAGCTGGATAATCTGCGCCTCTGCGTCGGCGATAGTTTGTATTTGCTGGGCGCGGTCTGCGCGGTCTTTCTGTCCGGCCTGCGCGAACTGTAGTGCTCGATTGATCGCTTGTTGTTGCCCGCGCTTGGCGTTGTCGCTGAACTCGGGCACTGTCGGCTGAACTTCTGTGCCTTCAAACTCTACCGGCTTGATGCTCTCTTGGAATCGGAGTAGCTCTCGTACTTCCTGTGCTTTGAATCCGCCTCGGATCTGAGCCAAGAGGCCGGGGCTAGCCCCTTCGAGACGACTGAGCGTCTGGTCTCGCCGTCCACGGATGAGGCCGATACCGCTACGGCCATCTAGCACAAGGCTCTCGATGAGGCGCCGCGCGATGGGGTCTTGCTTGTCGCGGAGATCATCAGCAGCCTTTATTGCTGCCTCTATCTGCTTTGAGACTGCAAGTCCTTCGGCTTCACGAATTGCTAGAAGGTCCGTCTCGTACGTCTTGACGAGCTTAGGAATTAAATCGGTGAACTGAAGACTTGAACCAGCCTGAAGGTGCTGGCCCTCTTTCGTTTGACGCGCTTTCGCTGCCTCTTTGCCCTCGAACAGTCTAATGATCGCCAGGGCATTGTCGAGCGCCGTACTTGTTCCACCGGGCAGCCGTAAGCCTGTGTTGCTGATGTCCCTTATAGGCTTCCGGGTCTTGCGGTCTACCGGTAGAGTCTGGTCAATAAACTTCTGCGACTGGCCTTGCGCTTCAATTTCCTTCAGGTGGTCGGCTATACCCTTGACGACAAACAAGTACGCATCCGCGGCGGCCTTGATCTCGCCACTGAAGATGCTTGACAGTCGCTCTTGTACCAGCTTGCCCGATTGGTCGACCTTAACCATCGTGCCAGCGATCGTGTTCAACTGAGCTGCAAACTCGCCACCGGCCTCCGACTGTTTGACGAGTGCTTCCACCATGGCGCGCGATCGCTGCACCGTGGTCAGAGCATTGGCATTGGTGATACCAAGAGCACTCGCGTACGCCTTGTAGACTCGCGTCAAATTGATGACGATGCCCAACTCGTCGAGCAATTCGGGCTCCGCTTTCAGCGTGGCGCGGGTCAGTCGGCTGATGGCATCTTCGATCGTCAGGCCTTGGCGGGCGGCAGAGTCAAATGCCAAGCCAACGAGCTTTACGGTTTCCGCCTGCGTCGCTCCGGCCCGAATAAAGTCCCGCATCGAGACGCGGGCTTGGACCGTAGTCGCACCCATGGCTTTCAGGCGGATCTCGGTGCCTGCTATCTCATCTTGTGCAAGCCCGAATCGCTCGCTCAAGACGCCAATAGTGGAGGCCATGCCCTCCATCTGAACCTGGACATCAACCAGCGAACCAACAAGACTGGCAGCGCCGCGAGCGACCGCTACGCCGCCGAAAACACCGGCGCCAATCCCTAGACCGCGTGACAGCAAGCCCGCACCAGCCGCACCAGCCGCCGCGGACCGAGCCACGCCGCTAGCAGCGCCAGACGCAGCGCCAACGCCACTACCGCCGATGATAGTGCCGCTTTTGTTCGTGAGGACTACGCGGTTCGTGTCTTGTATCTCACGCCGTAACTTGGCGACTTGGCCCGCCGACTGAGTAGCTTGGCGACCAATCGAATCCAGGTGGCGCTCATACGTACCGAGCGGACGCGACGAGCCGACAACTTCGGTGCGGAGGTTGCGCAAGTCGGCGACGTTGCGGCGAATCCCGTGCTGGTTCCGGACGATAATGTCCAGGATCAATTTGAGCCGTTCTGTCAATTTACAACCACCCCTTGGCCTGCTGGCTCGTCAAGCTCGCGGATGCGGTTGACGATGAGGGTGTGTGCTTCTTCGATCAGTTCCGCGGAAGCGGTGTTGGCGAATTCACCGCCCGACACTGGGTGGTCTTTCATTCCGACGACATGGACGATCCCGGCTTTCAGTAGTGCGATGATCGCCGCCGTGTAATAGCACTTGAGGGCAACGGTCAAGTCGACCATGATTGTCGGGTCATGTTTCTCTAGGGCGAATTGCAACTGTGGCGCGAACCGCCGGTAGCCGATCTCCATCTCCCGAAAATGCTGAGTGCCACACTCCTGGAGGTGCTCGCGGAGGCTAGCCCCTCGGCGCACGACGAAGACGACGTCAGAGTTGGCCTTTGAATTAACCCTTTCTACCGAGGCCGCTGGAATAGGTGCTGCCATCAGACCTGGCCTTGCAGCCAATCCCTCATGTTCTGGCGATCTTCTTTGGTGGCTCGACCGGGAACGAACGTACTCGGGTCGTATGAGGAGCCCGACTTGCCCGATCCGCTGCCGATCCGGTCGACGTAAGGCTTGAATTCCCGCCTGAGAGAGTTCACTAGAGACTGGCGAAGAGGTGTAAATTCGTCTCTTCCTGAACGAACCTCGCCGTCGAACATCCCCAGTTCCAGGTACGGCCTAATCAGCTCAATAGCTTCGGGTTTGAGAGTTACGCCGACCTCTTTCGTTGCCGCGTCGAGATCGCGTTTAAACGCATCGTCGATGTTTCGAGCGTCCTGCTCGGCCCGTAGCTGTTGAACTTCGGCCTTCAGTTGTTCAGTTTCGGTCATACGTTTTCCTTCCCTACTGCCCACCGCAACCCTCCGGGCTCGTTCGCCAAAACAGCATCCGTGTAAACGTTAGGTCGCGTTATCTTGCTCATCCCGCCTCCAATACCCCCGCTAACCTCTGCGCTGAAATCTCATATGATTCCTCGCTGTTCTCTACCCCAATAAAACGGCGGCTCATACGAACCGCCACGGCACCGGTTGTGCCACTTCCAAGAAAAGGATCAAGGACTACTTGGCCGGGGTCGGTAAACCTCTCGACCAGTACGACAATGCCTGACTCGGATTGCTGCCAATCATGATCGTCTTTTGCAGCTCTCTTGCTGGTCACAGTGTCCGTCAGTGAGTCGCCCTCGTACTTGCCTTTGGTGAACCAGATAATGGGCTTCCACTGGTTGTTGACCTTTTTCTGATACATCTGGACATTTCCGCCCGGTAGCAGATAGGCCATCGTCCAGTGGTAGGTGATGTGCGGTGTCATCACAGCCAGGATTTCTGGGAGAATGACCTGGCCGCACATCACCACCAGGGAACCACCGTCGATCAGCGCATGGTCCGCGAGGACGGCCAACTCTTCGTAGAGTTCAATGTGCTCGCGGCCATAAGGCGGATCGGTGATGATTGCGTGGACGGATTCCGCCTGGATAAACTCAACACCTTCACGCATGTCGCGGTGGTGGAGTTCGTACAGTTCGCCAGAGTCGGCAGCCGGGACGGTGCTCTTTCGCGCCTGTCGCTCGGCTCTTTTCTCATCCCGCTTCTGCTGTTTGATCCGGTTGGCGGCCCGTACGATCTCTGCCTTGGTAGGCTCTTCGCCTGCCGCGATAAGATCGTCCAACGTGCGCCGCACAATCCCCGGCTCGGCTTCCTCCGCATCCCTGATTTGGCGAGCCTCGTGGACTTCTTTGGAGGTTAGGCCGATTTCTGTGACGGTGGGCAAAACCTTCTCGTCTGGAATGTTTACGCCGGGCTTTCCCTGCCCCGCCACCTCACCCCGCTCCTGGGCCGCGTCGTACTCATCGGCCAGCCTACGCTTCGCCATGCTCTCGATTTCAAGAGCATCAGCTTGGGCGCGGTAGACCGCAGCGATAACATCGTCGTGGGCTTGCTTAGCTTTGGCGAGCCTGCCAGCTGCTTTGGCTACGTCGTAGGCGACGGATGCCATCACCCGAGCGTCGAGAACCTCTGCCGCTGTCGTCGCGCTGGCTAGTTGAGACGCAGCTCGCCTTACCAGGGCAGGCAGGGATGCTGATTCATCGAGAACCGCTAGCGATGTCGTCACTTCCCTGGTCCTCCCCTACTGCGCTACCTGCGCCTCAACTGCAACGTCGGCACGGGGTGCGGGCGGCACAACCGAATCGGAGAGGCTGTCCGCAAAGTCTCGAAGTGCGCGTTCCGGAATTCTTACAAGCCGTCCGAGCTTCACCGTGGGAATTCGCCCCTCGTTGATTAGCAAGTACATGCGCGATCGAGAAATACATAAGGCCTCACATGCGCTTGGGATGGATCGCAGTATCGTTTCGGGTTGTGCCATCGTTTTTCCTCCGTCGGAAGTCCTGTTATATTCAGGGAAACACTTGAAAATGACGAAGACAACGGACAAATCGCTGCCGAGCGATATGTCCACTGACGAACAGAACGTGGCAGGGCTGGTGCTTGCCTGGGAGAGCGGAATACTAGCTCAGTTGGCTAACGTTGAGGACCCGCTAGGCCCAGCGGCCGCTGCCCTCAAAGAAAGACTTGCTAGCCTTCTGGTGGATCAACGGGTTATGGCCGCCGAGGAGACGGCCTCCTTCATCGACAGTGCGGTCGACCTCTCGCGACAGTCCAACCCCAAAGAGGATAGAGGGGATGGGCCCTATGGTTCTTTCCATGATCATTCATCGAAGGACGGTCGGCTCTCAACGCGGTGGCTCTTCCGAAGACATTTCTTTCGGGCGGTCGAACGGGTGGCTCCCCATGTCATTGATGATCTTTTCGATCGAGCCAGCGATCTGTTCGCCGACTTCATTCAGGCGAATAGAAATACCCGCTATCGCGATTCTGTAACGTGGGACGACGATGGAGACACGGGCGCGGAGTTCTACTTACCACGGGCGATTTCGTCTCAAGTCTATGCTGGCTGGCCCGACGACGATAGCCATACTGCTGTGCGCCTCGGCGGTGCGATTCGCGAGTGGATCGATTGCCACAACCTGACGGCAGCGGACGACGCGCCGCACTGGGTCATTGAGTCCGCGCTCTTCAATCTGCGACGACGGTCCAAGGACGAAACAAGCGAGTGGATGGTGAACCCGATCTGGGCTCAGAACGGGCACTTCGGCGAGGAGCCATTCACTTTTAGGGGTTGGAATCCGCAACGGGAAACTCGAACAGCGTGGAACACGTGGGCAAACCGCGCAAAGACTCAGTATCTAGACGATCTAGAGAAGGCGGCAGTGGCGATGAATCTCAAGAGAAGCCCGAGGGCACCGGACGCCAAGCACTTCGATCGTCTAATCAAGTACCAGGTGCTAGGCAAGACTGTCCTAGAGATCCTTCGCAAAAAGACCGGCAATCAGGACCTAGATGGCCTCAGAGATCGGGACAAGTTGAATCCGCTATTCAGGCAGAATGAAAGACTAGCCGATCGGCTCCGGCTCAAACTGCGACCAACTAGAACAACGTGACCACGCGGGCTACCATGAAGGCGTGGGTAGCAATTCCATGATCGCCAAACGCGGGCGATTGGTCGTTAAGACCAAGAGCGGGCTCAAACCGGCGACGCGCAAAGACCTAGACGGTGCGAACATCGTCGGCGACCGTGGCCCGATCTACGTAGAAACAGAAGACGGCATCGAGCCAGCCAACGTCACCGATGTGAGGAGTGCCGTCGGGCGCATGGCTCGCCAACTAGTCAAGAATCCAGCCACGCCATTCTCCGATCCAGCGTTGGCTTCACGCGCCGGGCGGAACGCCAGGGCAGCAGAGAGCGTAGAAACCAAGCAAGCACGTGCAATACATGCCGGGAAGGTCGCAATTCAAAAGCTGACCACCGAAGACCGTAAGGCCAGCGCAAAGAAGGCGTGGGAAACACGTCGGCGTCGCCAATCCGAACACTCTGAATAAGGCATCGTGGTCGCCGTTTCGTACTGGCGTCAAGCGAATTGTTTTGACGTGTTTCAGTACTAGTGATATAGTGTAGATACATCACTAGTCGGGCCAATCTGGCCCAAAAGGAGAGCACCCAAATGATCCACAGACACCAGCTAATCAACGAGGCAGAGGCCCTCGGCCAAATAGGAGAATTCTTCGACCGTGCCGACTACTGCGACGTCGCCTTCATGCGAGACATTCTGACCAAATGGACCGAGCGTGTAATGGGGCGCGGTGGCTCGGACCTCCAGAGCTGCGCCATCGCCGTGCTGATCGACGACTACGGCGAGAAGGGCGAGCTACGAGAACACGCGCTTATGACCCTCGTGGAACGCTGCCTGGAAGCCAGCACCGCAACAATTCGCATGATGGCCCGGACTCTGCCTGCCAGGTCCGGCAACGGCGGAAGGCTACATAGCAGCGTGAGTTGTAAGGCCCGGCATGAGTACGCAGTCGCGGTCGATGTCTTCCTTGACGATTTTTGGCCAGTAGGTGGATTCTCGATCATTCCCATCGACCGGTCAGCTCAGTCGGAAGCGGAGCCAGAGCCGCAAGTAGCTGCCGAGCCTGCGAAGCCAGCGCAGCGCAAGTCAGCAAAGCCAGCACCCAAAGCCAAGGCGGTGCCGAGAGCGAAGACGCCGAAAGCCAAGAAGGCGACCAAGCCTGCGGCCAAGCGCGCTCCGCGCAAGTCGAAGGCAGCATAGGGGGCAACCATGGTCACCGAATTCCCAACGACGCGAATAACCGAGGTGGACATCGAGAACCTACAAACGCTCCATGATCAGATCGAAGGCCGCTTGAACATGAAACAGCGTCTGGCCGACAAGATCTTGGACCTACTAGCGGACGACCCGGAAACGGAAAACGAAGGCTGCGTCGTGGTGGAGCGGCAGGTGTATGTAATCGGTCGCATAACCGAAGAGCGGTTACTGATCGGTTCACAGGTTTACTACGTGCGTCGGCGCGGGCCAGCAGCTGACTTCGCCTCGTGTCTGGCTAAAGAAAGCGAGGGGGTGTAGCGTTGAGCCAGGATCAAACAAACCCGGCGGATGCGACGAATAACCGCGTCAACGAGGAGCCCACCCCAACGCAACGAAATAATGGTTTTATTGCGTTCGGTGGCTCCGTAACCGAGCAGCCGTCTGTGGCCTTGGCCCTAGTCCAGCCGCGGGCGGTCACTCCGTCGCAAGCCGATTCGGACGCGGAGTTGCTCCGGCTATGGCTACATGGGCGACCATCAACTACGCGGAAAGCCTACGAAAGGGACTCAGCACGCTTCTTGGTCTTCGTCGGCGTATCCATCCGTCAGATCCGCCTGGCCGACGTACAGCAGTTCTCAGACTCGCTCCATGGTGCGCCAGCAACGCGGGCTCGGAAGCTTGCAGTGGTCCGATCGCTACTGACATTCGCCTCGAAGCTCGGCTATGTCCCGTTCAACGTTGGGGCCGCGATTAAGCTGCCGCCCATTCAGAATGTCCGCGCCGAGCGCATCTTGTCGGAGTCAGACGTTCACAGAATGATCGCTCTGGAGCCTTCTCCCCGGAACCGCACGATGCTGCGGCTACTCTACGGTGGAGGTCTCCGCGTCTCCGAACTATGCGGGCTACGCAGTCGCAACCTGCAAGCCCGTGACGACGCTGGGCAGGTGACGGTACTCGGCAAAGGCCATAAGACGCGTGCCGTTCTACTGCCAGCGAGCCTCTGGTCCGACTTGCAATCACTCATACCGGATGATGCCGAGCCGGGCGCTCCGGTCTTCCTGTCCCGCAAACGTAGCCCGCTTTCAGTCACTCAGGCCTGGCGCGTCGTACGAGCCGCTGCCAAGCGGATCGGGCTCGCAGTGGACGTTTCGCCGCATTGGCTGAGACACGCGCACGCATCGCACGCGCTTGATCGTGGTGCGCCAATTCACCTGGTGCAACAAACCTTGGGCCACGGTAGCGTCGCCACGACTGGTGCCTATTTGCACGCCAGGCCCGGCGATTCCAGTAGCCGATACTTGAGCATTTGACTAGCTAACTCGACTTTGCGCCTCCGTGTTGAGGGGCGATACCGGCTAAGGTTTGCACTCCCAACTGCCTCGGATCAGGCCCGAAACGGGTCACTTCCGCGAATTCCGGTGGTCTCAAGCGGTCGACGCAACACCCGGCGCGAAGGGAGAGCGTGAAGCGTAAGCCAAAGAAAGCAAAGGCGAAGCGGCGAGGACGCTCCGCTCTCATCTGCATGTCATTGCAGTACAACGAGTTACGCAATTGCGATTAGTGGCTTCCGCTTGTAGGCAAGCCCCTTGCCGCTCTCATCGCTAAGACATTTCGGTTGAACGACTTAGCCCTAGTGTTGCGTTGACCGGTTGAGCCGGCACCCAATATAGGAAGTTACTCATCGCCCAAGCTGGAGGCGCTTCCAGCGCACGCTTGACGCTACAATTGCCGCGTTGAAGACAGCTTTACCAGTTCCTTGGCCCGTTTGCCGTTTCCAAACTTAGTGCGCCGAAATCGCTCTTCGACGATTCCCTTCTCCACAGCCAGGAATTCGAGCTGGGCACGAGCTGAACTCGCCCAAGTGACAGAAAGACAAAACGTCAGGATAGTGATTCGACAACATCTGACAGTCATTGCCGTCAACCCCGATCCGAATTGTGTGCCGTAGGCGATTCCCGAGATGAGCGCTCAGCCTACGCAACGATCGCCTTGACGACCTTAGCCGGCTCTACGCCCGTCAGGCGCTTATCAAGCCCCTGATGCCGGAACGTGAATCGTTCGTGATCGATGCCGAACAGGTGAAGCAAGGTCGCCTGAAAATCTCGCACATGCACCGGATCACGGACAATGTTGTAAGAAAAATCGTCGGTCTCACCGTGTACGACGCCGCCCTTGACGCCCCCGCCCGCCATCCAAAGGCTGAAGCACCGCGGATGATGGTCGCGGCCGTAGGTTTCGCTGGTGAGTTTGCCCTGGCAATAGACGGTGCGGCCGAACTCGCCGCTCCATATAACGACCGTCTCATCGAGTAGGCCGCGCTGCTTGAGATCTTGCACCAGGGCCCAACCACCCTGATCGACATCCTTGCACTGGCTGGGAAGGACCTGCGGCAACCGGCCGTGGACGTCCCAACCGCGATGGTATATCTGCACGAAGCGGACATCGCGTTCGACGAGGCGGCGGGCCATCAGGCAGGTGTGGGCGAACGTGCCCGGTGACTGCACGTCGTCGCCGTACATCTTGAGGGTGGATTCCGATTCCTTGCTGAGGTCTGTCAGCTCGGGGACAGACGACTGCATGCGGAAAGCCATCTCATACTGCTCGATGCGGGCCAGCGTTTCGGGATCGCCGATCTCTTCATGGCGGAGGCGGTTCATCTCGCCGAGCGAGTCGAGCATACGGCGGCGAATCTCGGCGGGGACACCATCAGGATTGTTGATGTAGAGCACGGGATCCGCGCCGGAGCGAAGGGCGACGCCCGCGTACTCCGACGACAAAAAGCCGGAACTCCACAAACGAGCCGAGATAGCCTGGACGCCCGCCTTCGGGTGCGAGTGGCTGGCCCGGAGGACGACGAACGTTGGGAGGTCGCGATTCATGCTGCCGAGTCCGTAGGTGACCCACGTGCCGATACAGGGTCGCCCGGGTACCTGGCGTCCGGTTTGGATGAAAGTGATCGCCGGCTCGTGGTTGATGGCCTCGGTGTACATGGAACGAACGACGGCGAGATCGTCCGCCATGCGCGCGGTGTAGGGTAGTAGCTCCGAGACCCAGGTTCCGCTCTGGCCGTGCTGGTTGAACGCGAACTTTGACGGAACAATCGGAAAGCGCTCCTGGCCGGAGGTCATGGTGGTCAGCCGCTGCCCTTTTCGAATCGAATCCGGAAGGTCCTTGTCATACCAGTCGTTCATCGCCGGTTTGTAATCAAACGTCTCCATCTGCGGCGGCGCGCCCACCATATGCAGATAAATCGCCCTCTTCGCCTTCGGGGCGAAATGCGGCAAACCCGGTAGACCGCCGGAGGTATCGAGACGAGGAGCCGCCGCCCCGGCGTTCTCGCTGATCAAGCTCGCCAACGCGGCCGCGCCCAAGCCGCGCGCTCCCTGCGAAAAAAACTGCCGCCGCGTCTCGACCCGGACCGCTTCGTCGCAAAGACTCGCGGGGTACATTCGTCGATCGCTCATTTGTTCAGCACCTCGTCGAGATTCATAAGCTGATTCGCCACTATCGTTAGCGCCGCCGACTCGGCGCTCGGAAGCCCCGCGTCCGGTTCGGAATCCCCCACCGACAGCGCCCTCCCGGCAGCGTCCGGATTCGAGTCGTAGTAGCGCAGGTAGTCCCTGTACGCACGCTGCGCTATCTCTCGCTCTTTCCGCGACAGCCCCCTCAAAAGCAACCGCTCCGACATGTAGTCAAGCTGCCCATCCAAATCCTTCGAAACACCAACCGCATTTGTCGCCAAGTGCCGTGCTGCTTCGAAAAACTGCGTGCCATTGAGCGTCAGCAGAGCCTGCAAGGGCGTATTCGTCCGCTCCCGCCGAACGCTGCAAAACTCGCGCGTCGGCGCATTGAATGTCACCATCGACGGGGGCGGCGCCGCCCGTTTCCAGAACGTATACATGCTGCGGCGATAGAGGCTCTCCCCTTCATCCTGCTGATAGAAGCGGGTATTGCTGCCATTCATCGCAACCGCTTCCCACACGCCTTCAGGGTGATAGGGCTTGACGCTCGGTCCCCCGATCCGCTTCGACAGCAGACCGCTCGTCACCAAGGCATAGTCCCGAACCATCTCGCCATCCATCCGAAAACGCGGCCCTCGCGACAACAACCGGTTTTCCGCATCCCGCTCCAGCTTTACATCGGTCACAGCGGCGGACTGCCGATAGGCGGCCGACGTCAGTATCAGCCGAAACATATGCTTCATGTCCCAGCCCGACTCCCGAAACTCAACGGCGAGCCAATCGAGCAACTCAGGATGCGAGGGCGACTCGCCCTGCGACCCGAAGTCCTCCGCCGTTTTGACCAAACCCGTCCCGAACACTTCCTGCCAGAAACGATTCACCGTCACGCGCGCGGTCAATGGATTCGAATCGCTCACGAGCCATTTCGCCAACCCCAACCGGTTCCGCGGAAACGCGTCCGGCATCGGCGGCAGGACGCCCGGCGTCGCGGGCCGCACCTCGTCCCGCCGCTGGTCGTACATACCGCGGTACAAGACGTGGGCCATCGGATCCGAGTCTTCCTTTTCCTTCATCACGTGGGTCACGGCGCTGCGATGAAGAATGGCTCTCCGCTCGTCCCGCAACGCCGCAAGCTCCTTCGCTGCTTCCTGATAAGTCCCGTTATGGCGCACGAGATAGTAGATCTCTAGCGCTTGTCGTTCTCGGTCCGAAAGACGGCCTGCCTTCTTGTTTCGCGCGGAGGAGAGAACATCCCAGCGGGCAAGCAACGCCGCCTCCGGCTCCGTCACGGCGCGGCGGAAAAGGCGAAAGTCGCGAATCGCCCCATCGAGGAACCGGCTCTTTTCCCCGTCCTCGTTCTCGTCGGCGCCCAAGAGCAGCGGCGCGTCCGTCTCAATCGAACCTCGCAACGTCGGCAACTCGCGCCCAAAGTTCTCGGCCGGCAGCGGCTTCCCGTCGAGAAACAGTGTGATGCCGCTACGCCGCCGTTTTCCGTCGTAGGTTGCCGCAACGTGGTGCCATTTTCCGACTTCAACCTTTCGATCCCCAGTCGCCTTACGGCCGATCGTATGGCGGTCTTTCGCGATCAGCTCCAGACTCGGAAGCCCCTCAGAAAGGGTCAGCTTCCAGCCTCGATCCTCTTTATCCGGATCGGTGTGGGCCGCGAGCACGCGACTCTTCGCACCCTCCCGCAACTGAAAGATCACCGAGATCGTGAAGGGCTCATCCGTCAAGAACGAAGGCAACCCGGCTACCTCCGCGAACCCCTCTTCGGGTAACTCTAATCCCCGGCCCTTCACCGACGCCGCCTTCGAAAGCTTCAACGACCCGGTCTTCGCGCCCAACCGCACCCGGGCGCGCTTGCTCAACTCCAGCGACAAACTTTCCGAATCGTCAAACCGGTCTACATCAATCGCGTTCTTCTTTCGTGACGCCAGCCACTGATCGAAATCACCCTGGGCGTCGGCGTGAGCGTCCGCGAGTTTCTTCCGCGCCCGCGGCTCTTCCGTGTCGAGCTCATCCCAGCGAGCCTGGTCTTCCATCGGAGGTAGAATCAGCGTCGGCGCCGTGTCGTAATGATTCAGATCCATCGCCTGCTGCGTCGTGTTTCGGAAGAAAGCGGCCATCGAATAAAAGTCTCGCTGCGCGATCGGGTCAAACTTGTGGTCGTGACACGTCGCGCAACCCACGGTCAGGCCCAGCCAGACCGTGCTCGTTGTATCGACGCGGTCTTTGGCGTACATCACTAGGACTTCCTCTTCGATCGACCCGCCTTCACTCGTAGTGATATTGCAGCGATTGAATCCCGTCGCGACCACCTGCTCCTTCGTCGCGTTCGGCAACAGATCACCCGCGATCTGCTCGACCGTGAAATCATCAAACGGCTGATTCTGGTTGAAAGCGCTAATCACCCAATCGCGATACGGCCACATCTCGCGGTAGTTATCGTGATGGAGGCCGTGGGTGTCCGCGTATCGCGCCGCGTCGAGCCAGTAGCGGGCGCGGTGCTCGCCGTATGCCTCCGACGCCAACAAGCGATCGACAAGCTTCTCGTAGGCGTACGGCGAATCATCCTCGATAAACGTCTCGACCTGCTCGGGACTCGGCGGCAACCCGGTCACATCGAGAGCCACCCGGCGCGCGATCGTCCGGCGGTCTGCCTCGGGCGCGGGCTCCAAGCCCTCGGCCTCGAGCTTCGCCAGCACAAACCGGTCGATCGGATTTCTGACCCAGGCGGCGTTCTCGACTCGCGGCGGCTCCGGACGGCTCGGCGCCGTGAAGGCCCAATGCTCCTCCCAATTGGCGCCCTGCTCGATCCACTCCCGAATCGTGCTGATCTGGTCATCGGTGAGCGTCTTATGAGAATGCTCGGGCGGCATGCGCCGCACGGTGTCCTCGTGAGTGATCCGCTGATAGATCAGACTTTTTTCCGGGTCGCCCGGCACGATCGGAACACCCGTCGAACGCTCGCCAAACGCGCCCTCACGGATATCCAGACGCAAATCCATCATCCGTGTCGCGGGATCAGGACCGTGACACTGGAAACAAGCATCCGACAATACGGGCCTGACCTGCCGTTGGAAGTCAATCGGAGCGGCCACACCGCCAGCGACGCCAAGCGACAAGGAAATGGCCACAAGACCGAGAGGAACTACCGGCCGCCGGTCCAAAACCTTGTGAAGGAACCCGCCAATCCGCTGAAGCCCAAGAAAACCCATGTCGTGCATTGTCTACATTCTAGACGCTTCGTCCGGTTATGGCGACGCTCCGGCGCTCGCTAGCGAGACACGGGGAGAATCAGCTCGATCGCATTCTCAGCCGAAACGTACTTGACAACAACGAACTCGACACTCTTCCAACCGAGACAACCAATGTGAACAGGAATACCGATTCATCAGCTTTAAGTTCCTCAAGCCTTGGCAAGACAGCGGGCCCCAGACTCTTCAACACTTCAATCGCAACAATGGCCAATGCGCTGCCGGCTACACCACCCAGGAGCCCTAGTAGCGCAAGTCGGCTCCGGTGGAAGTGGTTACTTTATCGTTCTCGCTGAGTATCTCGACAGCGCTTTCTGCGCCGAGTTGCGCGCGATGGCGTGCCCTCGCGCCGCCTGCCTTCCGGCCTGGAGCGAGTAACTTCCTACAAGCATGTAGGAAATGACTCCTGAAACAGGCTTTTCCGGCGCTCTGTGGGTACGCAGATTGGGTCACTTCCTCGAATTCCTGCCGGCTCAACCGGTCAACGCAACACTAGGCCTAAGTCGTTCAACCGAAATGTCTTAGCGATGAGAGCGGCAAGGGGCTTGCCGACCAGCGGAAGCCACTAATCGCAATTGCGTAACTCGTTGCACTGCAATGACATGCATACGAGAGCGAGGCGCCCTCGTCTCTTCCCCTTTACTTTCTTCCGCTTACGCGTCACGTTCTCCGTTCGCGACGGGTGTTGCGTCGACCGCTTGAGACCACCCCCAATATAGGAAGTTACGCAGAGCACTGGGCAGCGGCCCTTTCGCCACTTCCTTAGCGCTACGATCCACGCAGATTAGGTGCGGACCATGATCGCCGAACCATCAGTCACTACAAGATCGTTGAGAAGCTCGGCGAGGGCGATATGGGTGTCGTCTATAAGGACGAGGACACCCAACTCCGCCGCACCGTCGCGCTGAAGTTTCTGCCTCGCGAAACGCTCGACGAGGAGGAAGTGAAAGCCCGCCTGCTGCGCGCGTTACTCCGCTGATTGGTATTTATCTGCTTGGAACTGCTCGTCATCGACATAGTTGGCATTGATCTCAACAAAGTGCTGCCATTTCTCCGGTAGATCCGCTTCGTCGAAGATCGCCTCGACTGGGCACACCGGTACACACGCCCCACAGTCGATGCACACGGTTGGATCAATATAGAGTTGCGGGACCTTCTCGAAACCAGGACGGCCATCTTCGTACGTCTCGTCCGTCTTCGGGTGAATGCAATCCACCGGGCAAGCATCGACGCAAGATGTGTCCTTCGTACCGATACATGGTTCGGCAATAATGTAGGCCATCTTCCCGACCTCCTTCTGAGCTTTTAGTCGGGTCTCAGTTCAACAACCGATTCTGGGCCGACTCCGGGTTTGCTGCACCTCCGTGAAGGCACCGAATCTCAGCGCCTCTCCCAAAGGCGCTCTCACGATTTCGACGCCAGTAACTGCCGCAACAGTGGAGCCCGGCGGGAGTCCCGTAGTCCTTCCAAGGCCTGAGCCTCGATCTGACGAATGCGTTCCCGGGTCAGCCCGAATTTGCTGCCAATTTCTTTCTGCGTGTGCTCGTGGTCAAAACCGATCCCAAACCGCATGCGGATTACTTTCTCCTCCTTGGGCGAAAGCCTTGCCAGTACCTGGGCGGTTTTAGCCCCCAAGTCGGAAGCCACGAGCTGCTCGGTCGGGGAGGACAGGCGGCGATCTTCGAGCACGTCGCCGAGGGTCCCGTTGCCATCTCGGCCCACCGGAGTTTCCAGCGAGAGGGGGCCCCGGGAAACTCCACGCAGCGTTTCCACTCTCTCGACTGTCACCGCCATTCGTTGCGCTATTTCTTGATTAATTGGCGTATGGTCCAGCTCCTTCTCGAGCTGCTGTGCAGCCCGCACGAACTTGTTGAGCTGCTCGTTCATTTGGACGGGAAGACGCACCAGTCGGGACTGATCCGCCACGGCGCGGGTCACAGCCTGGCGGATCCACCAGCAGGCGTACGTCGAAAACTTGAAGCCTCGGTGGTAATCAAACTTCTCAGCGGCGCGCATCAGCCCGATATTGCCTTCTTGGACTAGATCCAGGAGATGCAGGCCTCGATTCACATATTTCTTGGCGACTGAGATGACCAGACGTAGGTTCGCCTCGACCAGGGCCGTTTTGGCCTGTTCGGCCTGGGCCTGGCCCGCCCGGATCTGCCGTTGGGCGCACTGGATCTCCGCCGCCGTCATGCCGATCTCAACTCGGCTGATCTTACCAAGTTTTCCGTCGCCGACACTCCTGTCTCTACCCTGTGGACGCCTCGCCTGTTTCTGCTCAGCGCCGAGGAGTTTCTGTGGTGTGTCTAGGAACTCGACCGCAAATCCCCTCCAGGCATCCAGGTGGAAGGGAATGTCCCGAATGGCGCGCGATATCGCGACTTTGCACCTTGCCGAGCGCAAGATGCCTCTGCGGCGAAGGGCGACGCCAGCATGCGAACTGCGGTGCTTCCGAGCGGCCAGTTTCTCGAACTCTCGAACCAATCTGGCGACCACAATAAGCTTCTTGTGGAGCCTTGCCTGCGCGCGGTTCCTCGCCGACAAAGAACCGTCCCCGGTTTCGAGAGCGAGAACAGACCGGCGGCCCCGTTGGTTCTCGCTCAGCTCTTCGTCGAGTACCTTTTTCCAAAGCCAAGGAGTCCGCGAGAGCGTCTTCCTCACTCGTCGACTGCCACCCTCCATGTTCCTGGCCAGCCGGACTTCGTCGTCCCGATGCAGCAGCGGTATCGCACCCATTTCCCTGAGGTACAAGTGCATGCTGTCCTCTGGCGGAGACGCTTCTTCCGGCGCTCCCCAGCAGGGGTCTTCATCGTGCTCTTCCTTCGAAGTCGACTCTTGCAAGACAGATGGGTCCTGCAGCCCCGGGGTCTGTGGCGGGACCCGCTCCTCAGCCTGCCTTGTAGCAGGTTCCGAACATTTGATCAACATAAATAGTTGTTAAGTTTAGTATAATGGCGTCGCGGACAGGAAGCAGAGAAGCTGGCTGGTGGCAGACAACCGGACTCTCAGCGCCGAAAATGGGTCAAGAAGGCCGCTCGCAGGATGACCGAAACGCCCGTGAGAAAACCGGCCAGGCGATATGCGCTCATCGTCAGGACCCAGTTCCCGAGTGGCGAGATTGGTGCCGAGCAGTTCCCAAAGAACTCGAACGGCGGTTGAGCCGAAACCCCAACCAATGACTAACAACATCGACACGTTGAGATCTCGAGAGGAATCGACCAGGCAGCTCGTTCTGGAATTCCTGAAAAGGCAAGGAAAAGCGGATGCAAAGACGATTGCCAAGTTCTGCGGCCTAACGACCATGGCGGTGGGACGGCATTTGCTAAAGCTCAGCAGCGAAGGCCTGACCCAGGCCCGATGGGAGCGGCGCCCCAGGGGCCGGCCGGCAGCCGTGCACTCGCTCACCGAACAGGGAGATGGCCACTTCCCACGCGACTATGCAGGGGTGGCCACCGAGGTGCTTGCGAGCCTGGAAGCTGGGAATAAATAGCCCTCCGATGCTCTATTACACCAATTACTTGGCGATAATAAGGCATGTCGGATCGCCCTGCCGCTCGCTACATCCCAATCAACCGCAGCCAACAGGTTCTGCGACCGCTCGATGTCGATCGCTTAGTCGACGAGGATCATGCGGCACGCAAGATCTGGCGCGTTGTCGATCAACTCGATCTGTCGCGCTTCGAGAGCGAGGCACGAGCGGTCGAGGGGCAGGTGGGACGCAGTGCGCACTCGCCGCATCTGCTGGTTTCGGTCTGGCTCTACGCCTACACCAAAGGCCTGCACTCGGCGCGTGAGATCGCGCGGCAGATGGAGTACGAGCCGGGGCTGGAATGGCTGACTGGCTTGCGTCCGATCAACCACCACACGCTCTCGGACTTCCGTGTCGGTCACGGCAAGGCCTTGCAAGAGTTGTTCGAACAAGTGCTGGCGATGCTGACGATGAAGGGTCTGATCACACTCGAACGCGTGGCGGTGGACGGCACCAAGATCCGGGCTGATGTCAACAAGAAGAGCTTCCGGCGACGCGGCAGGATCGAGGCGCATCTGGAGCTGGCCCGCCGTCACTTGCGCGAGTTGGAGCGGCAAGAGAAGGAGGAACAGACGACGAAGCGCGAAGCGTCCGCTCGACAACGTGGTGCTCGCGAGCAAGAACAACGCTTAGAAGAGGCGCTCGAAGAGATCGAGCGATTGCGTGCGGCGAAGAAAGGCGACAAGCGCAAGGAGCCGCAAGCGTCCTCGACCGACCCGACCGCCAGCTTCATGTGGATGCACGATGGCGGCATCGCTCCGGCTTACAACGTGCAGATCACCGCCGACGCCAAGCACGGATTGATCGCCGATTTAGAAGTCGTCAACGACCCGCAAGACGGCCAACAGATCGCGCCCGCTATGGATCGCTTGCGTCGCCGCAACGGACGTTATCCGCCGCAGTGCCTGGCCGATGGCGGGTATACCAACAACGCTTCGGTTGTCGAGATGGACGAGCGAGGCATCGATTACTACTCCACCTGGACCGGCCGCAACGAAGGTTTTGCAGCGCCTGCGGCGCGGCGTCACGAAGACTATCTGCTCGACCGTTTCGGCTACGACGAGCAGGCGAACGAGATGATCTGTCCCGAGGGGAAACGGCTGCCTTATCGCTACACCAGTCGACCGAAAGGCTGCGAGACTCACGTCTATAGGGCTGCGGCGAAAGACTGCGGGAGTTGTCCGGCACGGGAACGCTGTTGTCCCGAGCTGAATCTCAAGAATGGCGGACGGTCGGCGTCGGTACGCATCCACGACCCAGTGATCAAGCGCTTTGACGAGAAGATGAAGCAGCCCGAAGCGCTAGCCATCTACAAACAACGAGCGCCGTTGATCGAGTTTCCGAACGCTTGGATCAAGCAGAAACTGAAGCTCAGACGGTTCTCGACACGCGGCTTATCGAAGGTGCGTTGCGAAGCGTTGTGGGCCGCCATGACGTTCAACTTACAACGCATGTTCCGACTCGCTCCGGCGTAGGAGAACAGTTACAAACCGCTGATCGCTAGCGCGATCAGGCTCCCGGGGCCGCTCGTTGCCGCGCCGCTTCCAATTCCACCTTGCCTCCAACCGCGAGAACGCTGCCCGTTTCTGTCGCTGGCCAACGGAAAAGCTATTCCTTCACGCCTTCCTGGTTCAGCTCGACGGTCCGGAAAAGGTCAAGCAAGTTTTTCGGCAGCGGCGGCGTAGCATGGAGGCTGGCTACAGGGGACGGACGAAAGGAAAAGAATTTGAGCAACGGGTGTCGGCCGTGGCGGCTGTGCTAACCGAATGCGGCTACATGGCCGAGGTGGAGTTCGTGAACCCGGACGAGTTCTTGTTGACACTCGGCAACTGCGCCATTCGCGACGTAGCCAAGCGTTTCCCTGAAGCCTGTGACGAGGAATTGTGTCTGGTCCGCAACCTGGTCAACGCTAAGGTCACCCGTGTTTCGCATTTGCTCGCTGGAAATCGCCACTGCTCGTATCGGATCTGTGCCAAAGCCCGACGGAAGGGCGCCCCCGCCGGTCAGACGGCATCAGATGAAGATGCCGTTTGAAAACTGGCATGAGGATTTTTCTAGGTTAGCGGAGGGCCTGTATCCGGGCCGCTACTCCAGAGAGTATGTGCAACGGTTGGCCGAGATGGGGGAGGAAGTGCGAAGGCTGGCCCAAGAGAAGAATTCCGTCATTGTTGCCCACAACTACTAGTATCCAGAACTGCAGGAGGTGGCCGACACACGGTAGGCGACTCCTTGGGCCCGGGCTGTTCATCGGCAACTCCGCTGAACGAATTGTGAGCCAAATCGATTGTTCGCTGAGGAGGGAGGCCATTCATGGACCACAAACGATTCAAGGCTGCTGCGCTGGTGCTCGCCGCGTGGGTGATTCAATCTTGTGGCCAGGCTACGGCACCAACGGAGGAGGACAGCTCTGTCGAGAAACCGGCAGAGATTAGCCTAGACCGGATGATCCGCGGCGGGGACGTTGAGGTGGTGGAAATTGATGGTTGCGAGTATCTTTTCTACCACGATCGCGCCCAGGCTAATCTAGGGTTCGGATTCATGGCGCACAAAGGCAACTGTAAGAATCACATACATATCTACCAGCAAGGCGGTGAGTGAAATAAAGAGCCTCAAGAATGAGCAACCGTCCCCATCTGAGCTGTCATCCGATCTCCACTGGGGCCACCCGCTGCTCGAATTCTGGCTATCGCTGGCTCTTGGATGTCTCGCCTCGTCGTCGTGGGGGTGGTTGCTGGGCTGTGAATGAAGTGGTTTGACACCACGATAAATGACACCCTCGCAGCCTTGGCGACAATGCTGTTTGGAGTCGCATACCTGTTCGCCTTTGCAGCGTGGCTCGCCCCCAGCCTACGACGTCTCCGCGGACGGCCAACGATTTGTGACCGTCTCCCCTATCGAGCAGGGCGAACCGCTACCGCCCAAGATCCGCATCGTCCAGAACTGGTACGAAGAGTTCCGGGATCGGGAGCTGTAGAAACCGCCAGAATCTTAGTCTGGATCAGCCTTCGCTGAGTAACTTCCTACAAGTCCTGAATGCAGGAAACTACTCTCGAAGCGAACCACTTTGGGTGCGCCCCAAGCGTGCTCGCGATCGTTGTTTCTCGTCCTGAGAGTTAATCGGGTCGCTTGCGCAACTTGTCTAGATCGACCGGCTTGCCGCCCCGAGTGACCCCGGATAACGGTTCTGATCGAGTCGCATCGTCCGGGTCAAGTTGCTGCAGTTGTCGCTTTAGTTTAAATAACTCCCGCTCCGCCTTCACCGCGGCTTTGAGCGCCGGGGCCTTGGGCGCAAGCTCACGGCGCAACTTCGAGAGAACCTCGGAGACGCTCAAGTGGGCTCCAGCCAAGCTTTCAACCAGCCGCTGCTTCTCGTCTTCATCCATCGCGGGTGTCTAACTCTACCGCAGTCGGGATTAGGGCGTCAGGAATCCGCAGGCCTCGATCGGCCTTCGCCGAGTAGCTTCCTATATGTCCGGTGGTCTCAAGCGGTCGACGCAACACCCGGCGCGAAGGGAGAACGTGAAGCGTAAGCCAATGAAAGCAAAGGGGAAGAGACGAGGGCGCCTCGCTCTCGTATGCATGTCATTGCAGTACAACGAGTTACGCAATTGCGATTAATGGCTTCCGCTTGTAGGCAAGCCCCTTGCCGCTCTCATCGCTAAGACATTTCGGTTGAACGACTTAGGACTAGTGTTGCGTTGACCGGTTGAGCCGGCACCGGATGTAGGCAAGAACCCAATCTGGGGCTGGGAGCGCCAGTTCTCGATTTTTCAAAAGCTGAATTGCACGCAAGAAATATTGCCTACCGGGAGCGGTCTCTGGCAAAGGCGTTAGGGATTGGACCCGCCCCCATCCCTTGGTCGTGATGTGGTGCGAACCGTAGGCGACGAAGCACGACAGGCCACGGCCCAGGCGAAACCTCGAAGATGTGACAAAACGGTTCTAATCGACCTATTTTTGTGTCTACGGCGAAAGCCTCGCTTCACGTGGTCAGCCGTGAGCTGGTCCTGCGGCGGCTGAGGGCACCGCGCGGGCCGAGGCTCGGGTAGATCAAGAGCGGGGAAAGGCCGCCCTTTTCTGGGCGGCCTCTTTGTTAATGTCCAATTCGTCGCCCAGCAGCAGCCCAGCCAGGAACAACGGTGCCACGAGCAACGCGAGTCCAATCGATACCTCAACGATTGACGACGCCTTGAAGAGTGCCCTGGCGTTCATCGTTCTGACCCGACGCGACTAGCTACTTCCCACCGGCGATGACCGACACCGGATTGAAATCGGCTCCCACGTCGATGACACTCACGCTTTCACTGTATTCTGCGTAAAGCGCCACCAGCGCAGCGAGACGCTCGGGCTCCTGCTCCGCCAGATTGTGCAATTCAGACGGATCAGCTTCCAAGTTGTACAGCTGCCATTGGCCCGCGTTCTGGACGCCAGCGCTCTGCAGCCATGCCCCAAGCCGGTATGCCTTGTAGTCACCCTGAAAAACCGCGGAGTTTCCAAACAGCTCATAGCCAAGCCATTCGTCCGCGCCACGGTGAGTGGATGTCTCGCCCCGGAGGAACGGCAACATGCTCTTCGCGTTCATCGGAAAGATTTCTCTTCCCTCGTAGCTGGTCCCCGGGTGCTCGACACCGGCGATCTCCAGCAGGGTGGCCGACAGATCGGTAACGTAAACGAACTCGTTCGTCCGACCCGCCTCGAACCATTCCGGGTAACGAATAATGAACGGAACTCTCAAGCCGCCTTCGGTTGAGAACGTCTTGAAACCGCTCAAGTGTGCCGCGGCGACCTGTGCCCAGGGCGGGCCGTAAGACGAGAAGGATCCTTCCAGTCCGATTTCTTCCACCGCAGTCTTCGGATACTTGTCGTTATACCACTCCTCACCGCCCCCAACATTCGGCTGGCTCCAATCGGGTCCATTGTCCGTCAGGAAAATGATGATTGTATTGTCGTACTGGCCGGTTTCCTTCAGGTGGTCGATCACACGGCCGATATGCACATCCATGTGATCGATCATCCCGCCATAGGCAGCCATTCTATTCGCCTGAACCAGCTGGACCTCGGGCGGAAGTGCGTCCCAGGCCGGAACGCCCGGAAAACGCGGCGATGCCGGATGGTCTGCTGACAGGATTCCGAGCGCCTTCAGCTTTTCAATTCGCTGTTCGCGAACGACGTCCCACCCTGCGCTGTAGACGTCCCGGTACTTGTCGATGAACTCCCGCGGAGCCTGATGTGGCCAGTGCGCGGTTTGCGTCGACATATATGCGAAGAACGGCTGATCAGAATTCTGCTCCGAATCGAGGAAGCCGATAAGCTTATCGGCATAGAGCTCGTTCGAGTGGATACCGTCGGGGCGCTCTACGATTTCTCCGTTGGCGGTAAACGTTAGCGATTCGCTTAATTCACCCTCTCCAGCCGTAGTCGAGCTGTAGTTGTCGCCTGCGCCCTGAATCAGCGTATAGGTCTGGTCGAAGCCGCGATCGTGTGGCCGGAACCCTTCGTCGGCGCCGAGGTGCCACTTGCCCACCATGGACGTTCTGTAACCAGCGTCGCGCATGAGAGTGGCGATAGTAACGACACTGTTGTTCAGGTAGCCCTCATAACCCGGTTGCCCTCTCTGAGCCTCAACGAGGAACTCGTGCATGTTCCCCAAACCGTTCCGATGGTTGTCAACACCGGTCAGCAGGAGCGACCGCGTCGGAGAACACGTAGCTCCCACATGAAAGTTGGTGAAGCTCAGACCTTCATCTGCGAGTGCGTCCAGGTTAGGCGTGGAAACCTCACTACCGAAGGCGCCGACGTCAGAAAACCCCATGTCGTCGCCGATGATCAGCAGAATGTTCGGCCTGCTGGTGGCAGACGCGGAATCGGCAGGTGTCTGCGATTTTTCTGCTGTGCAGCCGGCAAACAGTAGCGCAAGCAGCGCCGGGGTGATGATCGCACGTTTCATTACTTCGCCCTCAATGATGGGAAGAACAATCCTTGAAATGGCCTGTCTTGAGCCGAGAATACTACCAAGTATTGAGTCACCGGGGAAGTTTGTAATCTGTCGGTCCCGACGGCCGCGTCATGTATGGGCTAATCGGATACGGCGTCTGGCGGCTGTTTCAATCGACCTGTAGCACGTGAAACACGTTTCCGACGTGGCCGACGTGCAGACACGGAATCCGGACACGTTCCACCGGCTGAACGACCTAGAGCTACTCCTGTTCCCCGAGCTGTTCGGGCAAGACCACTAAACCCACACCGACACCAGCTCCTTTGACCGACATTTCCCATTTGACCTTCGCCGGCTCCATCGCCGGGCCCTATGAGTGCGATTGTACCTCCGTTTCGGTGAACCAGGCCCACATTTGACGTACCCGCACGGGAGTGGGGTCCGAAACGGCCGGATTGCGACCCCCAAACAGGCCTTGGGGTCCGGTCGGGACGCGCTTCGGCGAAGCTGGGCACATATCGATGTCGCTGGTTCCGCCTCGTGAGTTGGCTGGCAAGCACTTCATCCCCATCGTGCCGGAGCTGCCCTCGGCGGCGTCCCAGCGAATCGCCGTATCCGCTCCAGGATCGCCCGGTACAAACGACGCGGGACGGCCACTTCCGCCAATTGGAACGTCACGTACCAAGCGTGACGTACGACCTTCGCGCCGATCTTGATCAACTTGTCCCGCAGTGTGGTGAGCGTCCAATGCTTGACGCTCGCCGGCAGTGCGATTCGCCGCAGGGAGTTTCCCAGGTTGTACGCCAGCACGAACAGACCGGACGCTGGGTGCCACTGGAGAAGAAACGGTACCTCGAAGATCTACTGAGACCTAGTATGCCCTTCGATGGCGGGATTGGTTCAGGAGCAGCCGGTCGCCGTTCGAGGACTCGGCGCGACTAACACCGGGTGAAGATGGCGACCAGGTCTAGCGTCGTCCGTCGGGCCGCAGCGATGAAGCACGAACCGATGATGAAAGTGGGATAGGCTGACTTCCCGTCACCGTATCGTCCAGAACTGGTACGAAGAGTTCCGAGATCGGGAGCAGTAGACACTGCCAGAATCGTAGTCTCGATCGGCCCACGCCGAGTAGCTTCCTATAAGTCCTGCATGTAGGAAATGACTCGAAACGAGGCCCTGCAGGTTTGCCGTAAATCCTACGCGCGTGATTCCACGTCCGGGCGCTCAGTCAGCGGCAGTTCTAGTCAGCTCGTGAATAACCGACGATAGCCATTCCGATTCCCGTAGTCGAACCGCAGACGCAAGCGCTTCGGTGTAGAACACGTCATCCGTACCCTTGGCTGCGAGAGACAGCTCTAAGCAAACATCCGCCGCTGCGGTCCAGTCGTCGCGTTCAACAGCTTGGGTTAGGAGTGCGAGCTTTGCCCGGTCGTGCATCAAGACAGTCTAGCTATCCAAGAGATGCCGGAGGGGTGCGGGCTGTGATTTATCGCCCACGGCTGGCGTCGATCACAACGCCCAACGGGCGCGTTTCTAACTGTTGCGCGAACGAAAGATAACTCCGCTTTTCTTTCGTTCGACGGCTTCTCAAACTTCCTCGTCTGATGGTTCGCTCGTTACCGTGATTGGCTGCACGAGAGCTACACTTCCATGAGAGATTCGAAGGAGTCACTAGCGTCATGCAACCGCCTGCCCGTCGAACTCGCCGTAGCGATCACTCCAAGGCGCATCCGCCAATCGCTGGTAGGCCCGCTGTGCGTCGCCCGTGACCTGCTCAGCAGTCGCAGAGGGCTTCCCGTGCTGATTGGTCGCCGTCTGGCCGCTGTGAGAGCCCCTGAGCGGCGTTCTGACCTCTGTAGTATCCTTCGCTGGCACATCGTCCACCGGGACGCTCCTACGTGCTGCCTCTTCGGCCAGCGCCCTGGTTTCGTCAGGCCCTGCCTCGGAACCAAACCCGCCCGGCTCAGCGGTCTGCCGCTCATATTCTTGAGCCAAAGGCTTGTTGTGCTTGTAGAGCGCCGCCAAGCTGCACGTGGCGCAGTCCTGCTCGCCGTTCTCGAACAGCAGGACAAACTCCCCGTCGCACTGTGAGCAAGGGCCTGCCCCCCACAAGTCGTCAGGCTCGAACAACTCGTCATCGCAGCAATGCACCAATTTCGCATTCGCCCAGCGTGCTTGGTCTAGCTCCGCCGTGCTGCCTTGGCTTACTGGCAGTTGTCCAAAAGGATGGGTGGCTTTGAAGACGGTCTCTGCTGCCGCCGCCTTGGTGCCCCTCACAAGCGCAAGCGCTCGGAGTGCAGCCTGCTCGATCTGCGTGTCACCGCACTTTGCCATGGGCTCCAGCTGCGCCGGGGCCTCGTCGTCGAAATTCAATGCACGTGTCAGTGCCGATTTCACACTGTTGATTGTGTAGGTGGTTGTTGACGCTGGCTGCTCGGTCTCCCTCCGCCGCTTGAGCTTCGCGACGGCGACCATCACGACGAGCCACGGTGACTTGGCATTCGGCTCGAAGGTCTTGACTACCGAGCCGTAGCAGTTGATGACCTTGTCGATCTCATCGTCACTGAATCCGCTGTTGCGGCATACGGTCGCCCAAGTGTGATGGGCCTCGGTAATGGGGAACCTCCCGCGAAGCGTCTGGAGTGTCTTCTTGAACTCGAAAGAGTCCTCAGCAGCAGACGGCTCGCGCGTAGAAGGACGGTGTAATTGCTGCTGCTGTGTGTGTTTCTCTTCTATATGACTCTCTTCAGAAGTTACTCTCTTATGGGTGTCAGATCCGTCACCCTGGGGGGTGTCAGATGTGTCACCCTCCCCCCTGTCAGGTTCGTCACCCCGGGGGTCCACGATTTCCCCCTCCAATTTGACCTCGGGAGCGCGGGGTTCAAACGCCTCGTGCCAGAGGAAAACGAACGCATTCGAGCGCTGCCTGCCCACGCCGTCCGTCCGCTTGCGGATCTCGATCAGCTTGGCGTCGCTCAGCTCGTGAGCCAGGCGCATGGCCTGGCGTTCCTTGAGGCCTATCGCCCGCGCCAAGGTCTTATACGACGGGTACGCGTTGCCATCCTTCCCGGCATGGCGCGACAGTTGGCCATATATCAGCTTTGCGCCGGGCGAGACGCCCTTCATTTCCAAGATGACCTCTGGGATGAACGCACCGTTGAATTGGCGATACGGATTGAATGCTTGTCCTGGTCTAACCTGTGTTACGCTCACGGCATACCTCGAAAGTAAACCGGAGGGGGAGTGCAACGTGGTGGTCACACACCCTCTCCGGGTATTCGAGGGATTACCCCAACAGCGAGTTGAGTTTTTCGTGTGCCGATGGCGTGCCGCGATAACCGGTATTCACCGGCATCATCGGATGCGTCGCCACTCTGTTTCTGGTAACTGGAGCGTTATCAACGGTATGGGCGAGTTTCGACCCAACCCACTGAGTTGGCTATACTTCTGCCCGATGCCTAGTAGCCCCAACCCTCGCTCCCTCGCCACGCGTGTAGTGCTCGCCGCGACATTTGCAGGGATGCTCGCCGTCGCCTTATGGGTACCCGGGAGCAACGCTCAATCGAGCAATCTCGAAGAGGTCGCGCCGGGCGTTTGGTTCCGACTAGGCGAGCGTGACATGGGCCACTGCAATAACGTGATTATCGAGATGGCCGACTACCTCGTCGTGATTGATGCGAATTTCCCTAGCGGCGCGAACCTGGTGATGGAAGAGATCAAGGAGGTGTCGGACAAGCCGGTGAAGTATGTCTTTGACACGCACCACCACGGCGATCATCTCTACGGCAACCCCGTTTGGACCCGGGCTGGGGCCACGACCCTGGCCTATCACACGGTCCTACAAGAGATAGCCCGATACGAACCGAAGGGCTGGCAGGGAGCCGCCGCCAGTCGACCTGACGTTGCAGCACTCGGTCTGCAGACTGCCGAGCCCCCGATGGAAGTCTTCAGCCAGATTCCTTATGTGATTGAAGACGATACGCGCCGGATTGAATTGCACTTCTTCGGTTGGGCGCATACTCGGGGCGATGGGTTCGCCTATTTGCCGAATGAGGGCATTCTCGTTACTGGCGATGCGATTACGAATGGGCCGTTCAACTTCATGGGGCACGCCAACATCGGCAACTGGCCGAATGTCATTGAGCGCGCCAAAGGCCTCGATTTCGACACGGTTCTACCTGGTCACGGTGGACGTGGCGGGCGCGAACTGCTTGACTGGCAGCAGACATTCTTCCGGGAGATTCACTCCGCGTTGACGAGCGCAATCGCCGGGGGCAACACGCTCGACGATCTCGTTGAATTCGATGGCGATCAGGTTGTCTCGACTTCAGTCGAATTGCCAGAAGCCGTTCAGAACTGGGTAGGTGATCCCTTCCCGCAGCAGGTCGTCTTCACCTACGAGGAGATCACGCAAGGCAAGCCGCACGGCGAAATCGTTGGTGGCAAGTAGCCGCTATTCTTCTTCCGCTGGCACTTCCTCTTCCTTAATGGCGATCATACCGGCCGCCACGCGCTTCGGCACGAAACCCACGGGGATCTTCGCGATGACTTCCATCGTGGCGTTGTCGACGACCACCGTAAGGTCGTCTCCCGCAACAGCGACGTAGAGGTTCTTGCCATCCGGTGGGACGGCGAGCCAATCTGGATGCAGGCCGACATCGACCACTTTGATCAGCTCGTAATTAGGAAGCGAGTAGGCGATCACGGCGTGGTAGTACTTGCTGGTCGCCCAAAGCGTCTTGCCATCGGGCGTGATCACTAGCCCGTGCGAGGGCGAGCCCTGCAAGCCGTCCGTCTCTTTTACATGCCCCGGCGGGTCAGGATGAGTGATGCGCCGGAGTACTTTCTGAGAGGCAAAGTCGACGATCGCCATTCCGTGGAAATTAGAGAGCTGGACGACAATCTCCTTCGTCGAGCCGTCCTGGTTCTCGATGAACGCCATCGGTCGTACTCCAGCATCGAGGGTCATCATCCACTCCACCTTGTCGGTTGCGGTATCGATGACGGTGATCGTTTTGCCTTGAATCGATCCGGCGACCGCGTACTTTCCATCTGGAGTTACGTAGACGTTGTGAACTTCTCCTTGTACGGGGACGCTTTTCACGTTGGCGAGCGCCTCGGTGTCGATGACGTCGACCGCACCTGGTGCTTCTCGGATCGCGACGTAAACCTTGGAGCCATCGTTGGTTACGGCGACGTTGTTGGGCCGACCGGACAATGCGATGTGGTGTAGGACCTCAAAGGACACAGCGTCCACTACATCGAGGCTGGTGATCGACTCGTTGGTGACGTAGATCCGCTTTCCGTCAGGAGCAATCGTGATGCCGTGCGGGACCTCGATGCCCTCGATCATCCCGACCACCTTGTTCGTTGCAGGGTCGATGACGTGAATGTCGTCGCCAGCGGCGTTCGTTTGGAAGACACGTGCTACGCTCGTCGCTGGTTCGGCCTCGGGAGCCTCTTCGAGCTTCGCTCCGCGAACCCAATTTGCGAATATCTGCCACTCGGGGTCGGTTTGCGTCTCCCAATGCTTGCCTCCGGCGTGAAAGCTATCGCCGCCCGCAGTCGCTCTCAGAGGATGCAACAAGGCGCGGCTCTTCATGGGCTCACCCGGTACGACGTACAGCTTCCACATCTCGAAGTTCTGGCGCGATTGTTCGTCGTCCCAGGTTGCCGCACCCACCGTCAGTTCCTGTAACGGTGGAGTGCGATGGTCGTGGCATGTAATGCATCGAGCATGCCCGGCACGTTTCTCAAGAAAGATCGGTTGCACGCGTTCCTTGAAGAAGTCGAAGTCCAACTCGGGCGGGGTCGTGGGTTGCTGAGCAATCAGCGCCCCCGCTGCAAGGATGAAGAGGCTTGTACGGGCTAGAAGGAGGAGCATAGTGGAATCTCGACTGCGAGGACATTGTATACCTTCACGCGGGCTGCACCGCCACAATTCCGATTGCGGCGCGTGGGGGCCGGGTTGAGGGTGCTAGCGCCCACTGACTTGCTTGGCTGCGGTATGATTTCCGCGACAGAGATGCTCTTGCGATATATCTTCTGTGTGTTCGTTTGCTGCGCCGCAGCGACTGCCCAAGACGTGCAGTTTAGCCGCGACGTACGGCCGATTCTATCGGATCGGTGCTTCTTCTGCCACGGACCAGATTCAAAGAACAATTCGACTCCGCTGCGGCTGGATACCGCTGAAGGAGCCAGTGTGGCGTTGATGTCGGGTGGCAGAGCGGTCGTCCCGGGAGATCCAGATGCGAGTGCCCTGATCGAGAGAGTGACTTCCGATGATCCGGTTCGTCGAATGCCGCCTTCCTACGCGGGACACGCGAAGTTGAGCGACGAGGAAATTTCCACGTTGCGGAGCTGGGTCGAGCAAGGTGCCGAGTGGAAGGGCCACTGGGCATTCGAGAAACCGGAGAAGCTGACCGCGCCGAGTGCTGCTGCTAACAACGGTTGGGTTCGAAGTCCTATCGATGCGTTCGTGGTGCAGCGTCTCGCGCAAGACGGCTTGGAGCCAGCCCCAGATGCGTCTAAGGAAACGCTGATCCGCCGGGCATCACTGGACCTCACCGGGCTGCCGCCGACTCCCTCGGAGGTGGACACGTTCTTGGTGGATGACTCAGAGGGCTCCTACGAGAGGGTGGTCGACCGACTCCTGACCTCGGACCGCTACGGGGAGCGAATGGCATATCGGTGGCTAGACGCCGCGCGCTATGCCGACACCAACGGATATCAAAACGATGAAGAGCGCGACATGTGGCGCTGGCGCGACTGGGTCATCGATGCGTTTAACCGTAATCAGCCGTTCGACGAGTTCACGATCGAACAGATAGCGGGTGATCTATTGCCTAACCCGACCGTGGACCAGCTCATTGCGACCGGGTTTAATCGGAATCATCGCGGTAACGGCGAGCTAGGGATCGTGCCGGAGGAGTATCACGTCGAGTATGTCGTCGATCGCGTCGACACAACGGCAACGGTCTGGCTCGGTCTAACGATGGGCTGCGCCCGATGCCACGACCACAAGTACGATCCGATCAGCCAGAAAGACTTCTATTCGTTCTACGCGTTCTTCAACAACATTCCCGACCGGGGGCGTTACTTCAAATATGGCAATACTCCGCCAGTAGTGGCTGCGCCCACTCGCGTTCAGAAGGAAGAACTGGCAGCCCTCGACGATAAGATCGCAGAAATTCAAAGCCTGATCGACGACCGAATGGACGGCGTTGCGAGGGAAGTGGAGCGGTGGGACGCCGAGGGATCTGAGTGGGAGTTCGTTCAGCGCCTGGTATTGCGTCGATTCGTTGGTGAACCAGAGCTATTCGATGGCGAGCGGCTTGAGGAGTTGGCGAACGATACCAACTTTGACTTCTTCGATCCCTATACGTTGGCGGTGCGCATCAAGCCAGATCAAGCGACCGGTGGCCTCATCGGCAGATACAAACCGAGCGCGAGCGTACGCGGGAATAGGGGATTCGGATTCTTCTTGGTTGACGGCAAGTTGCAGCTGCGAATGGAGTCTGTTGATATCGATGACCGCATGATCGTTGAGACGCTCGAAGAGATTCCATTGAACGAGTGGTCGCACGTCGCAGCGAGCTACGACGGCTCAAGGTTGGCCAAAGGCATGAAGATCTACGTCGACGGCATGCCGGTGCCGTTGAAGACGATCATCGATCACTCAAACAACAACACCATCGAAAAGGAAGAGCCGCTGCGCTTTGGCTACGGACCGACCGTTGACGACCGCTTCGAAGGCCAGATGCGGGATGCCCGAGTCTACAATCGTGGGCTCTCTGACCGGGAAATCGCGGTCGTTGCAGTCGCGGAGACGGTGGCGGAAATCGCGAAGCTTCCACTATCAACGAGAAGTGCACCACAGGCGGACAAGCTCAGATGGGCGTATCTGGCTGAGAGTGCCAGCCCGCTGGTCCGAGAGAATTGGGCTCGGCTTCAAGACCTGAGACTTGAGCGTGAAGATCTACATCGCTCGTTCCCGACGGTAATGGTCATGCGTGAGATGGAGCCGCCGCGCGAGGCGCATGTGCTCCTTCGCGGTGTCTATGATGCACCGGGCGCTGCGGTGGACGCCGCGATGCCGACGGCTTTTCGGCAACCGCTGGAGGGCGACCGAGTGCCGAATCGGCTCGACCTGGCGAGGTGGATCGTCAGTTCAGACAATCCACTAACAGCCCGCGTAACGGTCAATCGCTTCTGGCAGATGCTGTTTGGGACTGGCATCGTCAAGACCGTCGAGGATTTCGGCTCGCAGGGAGAATGGCCGACCCATCCAAAGCTGCTCGATTGGCTGGCGGTGGAGTTCGTCGAGTCGGGTTGGGATGTTAAGGCGTTGATGAAGACGATTCTCATGTCGGCGACGTACCGCCAGGATTCGGCGGCAACCGCCGAGAAGATTGAAAAGGACCCGGAGAATCGACTGCTATCGCGAGGCTCGCGTGTACGCCTGCCCGCCGAGTCGATTCGCGACCAGGCTCTAGCGGTAGCGGGGCTGTTGCATGAAGAATTGGGCGGCCCTTCGGTGAAGCCCTATCAGCCACCCGGCCTGTGGACAGAGTTGTCGAACTGGAAGGCTTACGAGCATGACAAGGATGAGGGCCTTTATCGCCGGAGCTTGTACACCTTCTGGAAGAGGACGATAGCGCCACCGTCGATGCTGGCGTTCGACGCCGCACCTCGTGAGACATGCATCGTCAGAGAAACGCGTACCAACACGCCTCTGCAGGCGCTTGATCTGATGAATGACGTTGCGTATGTCGAGGCCGCTCGGGTGATGGCCGAGCGAATGATGAACGAAGGCGGCGAGGGTGTGAATGAGCGCCTGGAGTACGGCTTCCGACTGGTTACTTCTCGTAGGCCGACCGATTCCGAGATTGAGGTGCTACTCAGGAGCTTCAGGCGCTACCTGGACCGCTACCAATCGGAGCCAGATCAGGCTTTGGTGTATGTAGCGGTCGGAGAACGCGTGCGCGACGAAACCCTGGACGTCAGTGAACACGCCGCCTATGCCGCTACGGCGAGTTTGATGCTGAACCTAGATGAGACGATTACCAGTCCGTAATTGATGCCATGAACCCGATCGACGACCATAGCTTGCTTCTCACACGTCGGCACTTCTTTAGCCGGACGAGCGAAGGCGTCGGCATTGCGGCGCTTGCGAGTCTGCTTGGCGGCGAAGCCGCTGCCCAGTCGAGTGGGCTGGCGGGGCTGCCGCACTTTGCGCCGAAGGCCAAGCGAGTGATCTACCTGTTCCAGTCGGGTGGTCCGGCTCAGATGGATTTGTTCGACCACAAGCCAGCGCTTGCGCAGTATCACGACCAGGATCTGCCGGACTCCGTACGTGGCAAGCAGCGGCTCACGGGGATGACCGCCAAGCAGGCCCGTTTTCCCGTCGCGCGATCGCACTTCGACTTCAAACAGCACGGGCAATCAGGGGCCTGGGTCAGCGAGTTGTTGCCTCATACGGCCAAGATCGCCGATAAGCTCTCGTTCGTGCGTTCGATGCATACCGTAGCGATCAATCATGATCCGGCGATTACGTTTCTTCAGACCGGTCACCAACTAGCTGGACGTCCAAGCTTCGGCTCCTGGCTGGCGTATGGACTAGGCAGCGCCAACGAGAATCTACCGGCGTTTGTGGTGATGACGTCTTACGGGAAGAACAAGGGCCAGCCACTCTATAGCCGGTTATGGGGTTCTGGGTTTGTGCCCACTCGCTACGCAGGGGTGAAGTTTCGAGCGGGTCGAGATCCGGTGCTCTACCTGTCTAACCCGGATGGCTTTAGCGCGGCAGATCGCCGCGGATTTCTTGACGATCTCGCCGAACTGAATCAGATGCGTTACGAGGAGACACAGGATCCCGAGATCCAGACCCGCATCGCGCAGTATGAGATGGCCTACCGCATGCAAACGTCGGTGCCGGAACTCACCGACCTCTCGGACGAGCCGGAAGAGGTGTTTGAACTCTATGGCGAAGATTCGCGCAAGCCCGGAACCTATGCGGCAAACTGTCTGCAAGCGCGTCGTTTAGCCGAGCGCGGTGTCGGTTTCATTCAGTTATTTCATCGTGGCTGGGATCACCACACGAATCTACCAAATCGTTTGCGAGAGCAGTGTGAGGACACCGATCAAGCCTCAGCCGCCTTGGTGGAGGACTTGGACCGTCGCGGCTTGCTTGATGAGACGTTGATTCTATGGGGCGGGGAATTCGGCCGTACGACCTATTGCCAGGGCCAGTTAAGCGACGAGACTTATGGGCGAGATCATCACCCACGGTGTTTCACGATGTGGCTCGCCGGAGGCGGGGTGAAGCCCGGTGTGATTCACGGCGAGACTGATGATTTTTCTTACAATATCGCCTCTGACCCGGTCAGCGTGCACGATCTGCACGCCACGGCGTTGCACTGTTTGGGTGTGGATCACAAGAAGCTGACGTTCAAGTTCCAAGGTCGTCACTTCCGGCTCACCGACGTGCATGGCGAACTGGTGAATCCACTGTTGGCCTAGTCACTGCGAAGTAGTATGGATGGATGCCCAGCGACCAACCCGCACCCGATATCTCCGGCATCGTAGAAATTCTCGACGGCTTCCGCTTGTCGAAGACGATGTTTGCCGCCGTTTCTTTGGGCATATTCGACCGTCTGCATCAGTCACCCGCGACCTGCTCAGAACTTGCACGAGATCTGAGCTGCGCCGAACATGCGTTAGAGCGCCTTTTGGGGGTCTGTTCGGCCAAGAATCTGATCACGCAAGACGCTGACGGCCGCTTCAGCAACACCGAAGCTTCGGAGCGTTATCTACGCGTCGAAAGTCCCGAAACGTTGGCTGGCTACGTCTTCTGTTCCGATCGCATGCAATACCCTCTGTGGGCGCATCTCGAAGACGCGATCCGCGAAGGTACCAACCGTTGGGAGCAGGAGTTCGGTCGTCGAGATGGAGTGTTCGATCACTTTTTCAAGACGGACGAGGACAAAGAGATATTTCTACGCGGCATGAATGGTTACGGACGGATTAGCTCGCCGCTGGCTGTGCAGTCGTTCGACCTGAGCAGGTATCGCCATATGGTTGACCTCGGCGGAGCTACGGGGCACCTCGTAATCGCCGCCTGCGAACGCTATCCCGATATGACCGCTTGTGTCCTCGACCTGCCGTCAGTGACCCCGGTTGCGGCTCGTTCGATTGAAGAGGCAGGCCTCAGTGACCGTATCGGTACTGTCGATGGTGATTTCTTCAAAGACCCACTGCCTGAAGCCGACATCTACGGCTTCGGACGTATCCTTCACGACTGGTCGGACGAGCAGGTGGTTTTTCTGCTTAAGAAAACCTACGACGCACTACCCGCAGGCGGAGCGGTGATCATCTGTGAACATCTGCTCAATGAAAAGAAAGACGGACCAACGACGGCGCTGTTGCAGTCACTCAACATGTTGGTAATCGCCGAGGGCCGTGAACGCTCGACGTCCGAGTACGAAGAACTTGTTCGAGGCGCTGGCTTCACGGAGTTTTACTCTAGGGTCACCGGCGGCCCCGTTGACGCCATGCTCGGCGTCAAGTAAGCTGCGGACGCTTGCTGGTGTGGGAGGTTCGGCGTGGTTCGTCTGGGGCTCTTCTACTTGGTGATTCTATTTGGCTCGTTGCTATCGGCCCAGCCGGCTGCGAGTGAGGCGGACCTACCTCCACGCAACGCAAGCGTAACCGTGACGGTCATCGACGTGACGACGCAGGAGCCGTTGGCAAAGGCGTTGATCAGATTGTCTGGCGACGGACCGGGGAGTACTGCTTCTTTTAGGCGTCGCAGCGACGACCAGGGAAAGTTCGTATTTGAAGACGTCCCGCCTGGCCGCTACCGTCTGAGCGTGGAGCTCAATGGATATGTGCCAGCCGAGAACGTCCGGGCACGTCTGCGCGTCGAAGTTCGGCCCGGAGCTGTGATCGACGATCTCGTTCTCGGCATGCAACCTGCGGCGGCCGTCAGTGGAGCTGTCTTTGACGAGGACGGTGACCCTTTTCACGGTCTGCTCGTAGAGGCGGTGAGAACCGTCTACAGGGATGGGTATCAGACGATTCAAGTCGTTAACTTCGGACGAACCGACGACCGAGGGCACTATCGCCTCTATGGTCTGTCGCCAGGTGGCTACTACCTACGGGCCAAAACCGATAGGGGAACGGTGGACGACTTGGCCGCCGTCTATGGCATGACCTACTACCCAAACGGAGACGATGACTCCCAGGCCAGTCTGCTCCAGCTGTCCGGTCAGGCGGAGATGACAGGCGTCGATTTTCGGATGAGTCGGTCCAAGCTGCTTCGTATCTCAGGCCAGGCGATTGACGGTGCGACTGGCCAAGCCATAAGCGCCGGTCACTTCTCTCTTTTGGATCGGACACGGCCGGGTCGACAGCAGGAGCTACGTAGGGGCTACGTCAGTCTGGAGGGGCGATTTGGGCACGTGGGCCTCCGTCCCGGCAGCTATCGAGTCGAGGTTATGTCGTACGATCGCGAATCGCCCAGCAACGCGGTCCACGACTTCGAGCTGACGGACCAGCCGATCGAAGACATGCTGATCACTGCGCAGCCGACATTTCCGGTTCCGGGCCGAGTGGCGATCGAGGGCGACTGGGACTTCGAGGCCCTGCCCATGCCGCCGAGATTCACTCTGGTCCCGGACGGTGCGTTCAACTACCCTGGACCTGACTCACCCCTGCTTGATGGCGGCAGGGTCACGTTCGAACGCGTGTGGCCACGTGCCTATCGCATTCAGGCTGACAGCCTAGGGGATCTGTATCTAAAACGGGCCCGGTATAAGGGGCAAGACGCGTTAAGCGCGCCGCTCGTTTTCGAAGAGGACGGTGGAGAGATAGAAATCCTCCTCAGTGCCAACAGCGCGCGCATCGCGGGACAGATGGTTCGCGATGGCGAGGGCCTCTGGGGCGTTGAAGTTGTTCTCGTTCCTGACGACCGCCAGAGAACCCATCTGTTCAGACATGCGACGACGGATCGAAACGGCGCGTTTGGCCTGTCTGGAATCGCGCCCGGTCGGTACAAGGTTTTTGCCTGGGAGCAGATTCAGATGACCGCGTGGCTCGACCCGAACGTGCTTGCTCCGTTCGAGGGGCGAGGCGTCAGCATTGAGCTTGAAGAGGGCGACTCCGAGCAAGTCGATCCCAAGTTGATTGAGGCCAGGGAGTAGCCTCTACTCGACCTCGATCGTGTCGAGCATCCACTTCTCGGTGGCGACGCCGACGATGATCAACTCCAGATCTGTAGTGCCGTCGTTCTGCAGCGAGTGAACGTCATTCAGGAGAACCGCGAGCGCATCGTCCTTGCCGAACGGGGCCGACTCATCGTTGATCGTCACAACGCCAGATCCATCGAGGACGTAGTACATCTCCTCGACGCTCGGGTGGCGCTTCTTGCCGACCGACGTCCCCGGAGGCAGAACGAGGTGGTCTACGTAAGACCAGTTGGTGTAGAAAACTTCTGGCTGGAGCGTGCGTCGATACTGAACGGTGCCTTTGCCACCGTGGAGTTCGTTGACGGGGCGTAACTGTGACTTGTCAAACGTTGCCGTGATGAAGAGTGGCTTCTTGTCCTTTTCGGCTCCGACCATATCGTTGCCTGTGTTGAATGCGTCGTACTTGCCCTTTCGGGTGGTGACAGAGATATTCATCCACTGAACGGCTTTGTCGGTCGGGTTGTAGATCGCGTGGGCGTGCCCCATGCGGCAGGGCACCCCAGAAGGACCTTGGATCAGCGCTGTACGGCCGTCTATTGTGAACTCCGCTTCACCGTCGAGGATAAAATACATTTCTTCCATATGGTTGTGAAAGTGGTGTCCGATTCCGCCTCCTGGTGCCAGCGTGCCACGGTGAACGAAGAATAGATTCGTCGTGAAGGCCGAGCCCGGAATCAGCGTGCCAAAGCTCATACCGCCGGCACCTTCGTGAACGCCCATCCGCGATGTGTACTCGGCGGGGTCGGCGTTGGCGATCCTTTCAGCTAGCGGGTCGCGCGCCGTGAGTGGCAGGGTCAAGAGCAGAGTGGCGATGAATAATCTGTGCATTAAGAAGTCTCTGGCTGTGCGCTATTCCACGTCATCGACGATGAAGTCGAACGGCCCATCGGTGAAGAACAACGCTTCGGATGGCTCAAGTATGTTGAACGGGCCGTGACGTTCACCTGGCGCGGCATAGATGAACATTCCTGGGGTCAGTACCCCCTCGGGGGAGTTGATGCGGCCCTTCAAGATGTACATGTAGTGTCCACAGGTCTCGTGGTAGTGGCGTGGCTCACGAAACCCCTTTGGATAAGCAATGATCGACGAACTCATGCTGGTGCGCGGGTTCTCGTGCAGCGGCTTCATGAGGATGCCAGCGGGCATTCCGGGGATCACGGCGGGTTGCTGTTCGATGCTGGCGGTGTCAACCGCGAACGACGTGTCGCCGTCGGCAGCGTATATTCCGGCAATGCAAACGATCAGGACGGCAGTGAGAGTGAGTTTCTTTAGCATGATGGGATTCCTTCTGGCGGCCTCGTCAGCCGCTAGGAATAGTAGCATGCGAGGGCTCGCGGACCCGGCTGGCTCGGGTACAATCAGACCGACTTCATGCGACGGTTTTCGATAGTTGTTTGGGCGTTGTTGGTGCCGCTCATTGCCGCTTCCGCGTCCCTAGAAGAGGACCGCGCCCTTTTCGTTGATCGGCTCTACCCGATTCTTGAGGCGGCGCAGTGTCGCTTGTGCCACGACGACAACGGAATCGCTACGAGCACCAGAATACAGTTCCCGGAGGAGGGGGCTGAGGCTGACCGGGTTTTGCGGTTCGGCTACTCGCTGCGTTCGTTGGTCTCTCCGGCTGATAGGGAGAACTCGCTGCTGCTGCTCAAGCCGACTGGGACGATCGCGCACACAGGGGGAGAGCGTATCCGGCCGGGGTCGGAAGAAGTCGTGGTACTCCAGCAGTGGATCGAGGCGCTCGTGGGCCTCACACCAGCAGAGCTGGAACGCCGCGTTAGGCTGACTGGCGGAGCGGCGGTCTCGCACGCTGGAACGGTTCGGCGATTGACCCAGGTGCAATACAACAACTCCGTTCGCGACTTGTTGGGAAGTCAGACGCGGCCCGCCGACGACTTTCCGCCTGAAGACTATATCGATGGCTTCAGCAATCAGATTAGTGGTCAGGCTGCGTCGCCGATCCTGACTGAGGCGTACAATAGCGCCGCACGCAAGCTGGCGCGGGGTGCGTTTCTCGCCGGTGACTCGCAAAATTTGATTCCGTGTGAGCCGACTGGTACCGACGATGCGATGTGTCGTGATGAGTTCTTAAAGGCGTTTGGGCGCCGGGCGTTTCGGCGACCTCTCGCCGAGACGGAGTTGCGGAGCTATGGCCGACTGTTCGCAACCGCGGCGGAGCGTGACCAGGCGTTTCACTCTGGCGCGCAAGTCGTTGTCGAGGCGATGTTGCAGTCACCTAACTTTCTCTACTACGGGCACGAAGACTCCCGTCCGCACCGCATCGCCAGTCGGCTCGCCTATTTCTTGTGGAACACGACTCCAGATGTGGACTTGCTGAATGCCGCTGACAACGGTGACTTAGACGACCCAGCTGCGATTGACCGAATCGTACGCCGGATGTTGGCCGACCCGCGAGCGAAGGATTCTCTCGACGACTTCCTCGCCCAGTGGATGCGCTTTGACCGTCTACTGCTGTCGGTTCGAGACAGTCGCCTCTACCCGGAGTTCAGCGTCGAGCTAGCGGCTTCGATGGCGGAGGAGACTCGACGACTGTTTCGTGACCTCGTTTGGGAAGGCAAAGACTTCACGCAGTTCTTCTCCGCGGATTACTCGTTCGTGGATCAGTCGTTGGCTCAGTTGTACGGTATCGAGGCACCAGCAGACGTATTCGGACGTGTCGACGTACCAGCAGACAGCGGACGTGCTGGCATCCTCGGGCAGGCCAGCTTTTTGACGGTGACGAGCAAGCCAGGGGAAAGCTCGCCGACGGAGCGTGGCAAGTTCTTGCGTGAACAGTTCCTGTGCCAGATCATGCCGCCGCCGCCCCCGGGGGTGAGCGCAACGCTGCCACCGGTAACTGACGAAGAGCCGCTCAGCAATCGCCAGCAGTTGAAGATTCACCTCTCCAGTACGACGTGCGCGAGTTGCCACCGATTGGTGGACCCGATCGGATTTGGGCTAGAGCATTACGATGCGATCGGAAGATATCGCGAGACGCAGCACGTTACGATCCGCCCGACGACGGACGAACTCCGCACCGGGCGAAAGAAGAAGCCGACCGAGTACGAATTGCCAATCGATTCAGATGCCTACATTTACGGCATCGAAGGGTCGGAGTTCTCAACGCCTAGCGAGGCCGGGCGGGTACTATCCGAAGATCCCGTTTGTCGCCGTTGCATCGTTAAGCAGCTCTTCCGGTACGCGCTGGGGCGTCACGAGACGGATGCGGATCAAGAGACGATCGAGACAGCTTATAAACGATTTGAAGCTGCACATTTCGACTTTCGTGAGCTTATAATCGCGGTAGCTGTTTCTGAGCCCTTCACCGGAGCCACGGACTGAAATGCATCTACCGAAGCTAGCGCTGTCTCGCCGCTCGTTCTTGAAGGGAGCCACGGCGGGCGGACTCGCGATCCGCGTTGGACTACCGGCCCTGGACGCGATGTTTAACGTCAGTGGTACGGCGTATGCCGCCACGGGTTCTACGAAGTCGGAAATTGAGAAGCGGTTCGTCTTTTGGTTCAACGGCAACGGCATCTCCGAGAAGTATTGGATTCCGGCGGAGACCGGCTCGGATTATCGCATCACGCCTTGTCTGAGTCCGTTGGCCAAACTGCGCGACGACGTCCACATCGTTACGGGGCTGGATAGCCCGGCAGCTCGACTGCCCGGACCGGGTAACAGTCACTACCCGTCGATGAGCGCGTTGCTTAGCGGCCAGGTGTACACGGGTCGCGGCGCGGGCGGAACATCGTTCGATCAAGTATTGGCGGAGAAGATTGGTGGAGAGTCCCGCTTCCGTTCGCTGCAGCTTGGCGTCTCGCAGGAGTGTTTCGGTGAAGCGATCCAGCGCAATATGAGCTGGGCTGACCGTGATCGTCCGCTGCCGCCCGAGACGTTGCCGCACCGGCTGTTCGATCGGCTATTTGGCGAGAAGGAAGAAGGCTGGATCGACCGACAGAAGAGCGTGCTCGATGCGGTCAGCGAAGATACACGTCGGTTGAATGATCGGCTTGGTGCGGTTGATCGCCAAAGACTCGAAGAGTATCTGGCGTCGGTCAGAGAGCTTGAGCGTTCGATCACGAGCTTGCCGCCGGAGTATCAGACGGTTGTCGAGCGCCCTGCCGAGGGCGGGGATATGCGCGACTGGCCGCGTATCGCGAAATTGCAATCGGATCTATTGGCGCATGCCTTTGCGTCAAGGCAGACTCGGGTAGCGTCGTACATGCTCACGAAGTGCCAGGGTCTCACGCGCTTCCCCTGGCTCGGCCACACATCGGAGCGTCATCACGAGTACACACACGGTCAGGTCGAGACGCCACGTGGCTCGCGCATTTTGCGCGACATCTGCCGCTGGCACGTCGAGGAGTTTGCGTACCTGGTCGCGAAGCTCAAAGCGACGCCCGAGGGTGATGGCACGGTCCTGGACAACACCTGTCTGTTGTTTGTGCACGAGCACGCCGAGGCGAACTCGCACAAGAACAATGGCCACGCGGCGCTTGTCGCGGGCCACGCGGGCGGAATGAAGACCGGTCTTCACACACGGACGACTGGCTCACTGGGCGATCTCTACGCGACGCTAGCGGAAGAAGTTCTCGAGGCGGGAGAAATCGATTTCCCGACGGCAGAGAAGAAGCTCAGCGACATCGTCTAGCTGGCTTTCCACGATATTACGCGGCAGTTGGGACGACGCTGCGAAAACGCGGCGATGGCGTTTCCGGAGACTTGCGTTCCACCGACGATGAGCCGTTCGAGCGAGGGCAGTTCAGCCAATTGACTGAGACCGGTATCGCTGAAGACGGTACCCGAGAGGTTTAGGCGTTTCAGATTGCGCAAAGCCAGCAGCGCCGGCACGGTGGCGTCGTCGACTTGGTAGGAGCCGTCGATGTCGAGTTCTTCCAACTGAGAGAGAGAGGACAGCCATGACAGATCGGCGCTCTTGATCGGCAAATCTCCAAGGTCAAGCGAGCGAAGGTTCGCTAGCGGCGCGAGCGCTTCGAGTCCCACGATCTCGGTCTTGATGGCGAGATCGCTACCCGGGCGATCACTCCCTCGATCGGTGAGTTTGGCACCGCGAAGCGAGAGCGATTCGAGCTGGGTGAGTCCGCCTAGTCGCTCTAGGTTCTGCTCGGTGAGCGGGAGGCCCCAGAGCCCAGAGTCGACGCGCTGATAGCCACCGACATCCAAGTGCCGCAGTGCCGGGACGGCCTTGAGCACGGTCAAAGCCAAGCCGCTGAGACGATTTGCTCCGCAGCGGAGTGTGGCGAGCTTTCCAAGGGCCGCGAGTTCCTCAAAGCCCTCGTCGTCGACTTCGGTCGACGATAGGTCAAGAAACTGCAGCGAGACCAACGGGATCAGCCGGTCGAAGACGCCGCTGTCGACACGCGTGCCTCGTAGGTCTAGTGATCGGAGTTCTCGCCACGACGAGAGGTGTCCGATATCAGTGGCCGTGAGGAATTCCGCGAACTGGAGTCGCAGGTTCTGGACGTGGGCCAGTGCTCGCAGCGGTTCCAGGGCCTTTCCGGTAATGCGAGTGCGGCTGAGGTTGATCTTCTGGAGTGACGGAATGTCGGCGAGCCAAAGCAGATCGGTGTCATTTGCCCAGGAAGCCGACAGGTCGACGGCCGTGATTTGACCGGCCGTATTGCGTTCGACGGTGCCTCCGAGGCGCTCGACATGGGCGGCGACATCGTCGGCGGCTCGCAGGGAGGCAGCAGTGAGGGCGGTCAGTAAGAGTCGGCGGCGGGAGATCATCGCTAGCTTCTCCTCCGGTTGATGCGACGTGACTTCTCGTCAAACACGATTTCGCAGTTGGGTAGCGCCCGCTTGAGGCGCTGGTAGCCGTCTGCGGTGAAGAGCGTGTGATAGAGGTTCAGCCACTCTAGTTTCTGCAGTTTACTGATCGCCTCGACCGAGGTGTCGGTGACGTGTGTGTTGTCGAGGTTGAGGCGACGCAGTTCGGTCAGGGCTGCCAGGTGCGCCATGCCTTCGTCGCCGACTTCGGTGTGTTCGATATTGAGCACTTCTAGTTTGGTGAGCTTTGCTAACGAGGCTGCGCCACCGTCGCCGAGGCGGGTGCGTACCAAATGAAGATCGGTGAGATTCTGGAGTCGTTCGAGAGCGGGTACGCCGTCGTCAGTGAAGCGCGTGTAGCTGATCGACAGGCTCGTAAGGCTGGCCAGCGTGGAGATGGCCAACAGCCCGCGATCGCCGGTATCGGTGGTATTGAGGTCGAGCGACTTGAGATCGGATAAGTCTCCCAGCAGCGGGAAGCAGTCATCGGTAACGTCGCTATGCGCCAGAGAAAGTGTTTGCAGAGCGGGGAGTCGGCTGGTGAGTTCGCACGCCACGTCGCCGACGGGTGAGCCGTCCAAGTTGAGCTCGATCAGTGTGCTGCTGAGACCGCTCAGGCCGGGACCCTCGACGAGCGTGTCTGCCAGTGATAGGCGTTCGAGGGCGGGTAGGTTCGCGAGACTTCTCATGCCCTCGTCGCCGACGAGTGTGTTGTCGAGGTCGAGTTCGCGCAGCGTGGAAAAAGTGCCAATGCGTCGCAACCCGATATCGCTGATCTGCGTTGCCGAGAGGTTCAAGTCGGATAGTTCCCGCAGGTAGACCAGGTAATCCAAGTCCTCGTCGGTGGTGCTCGTGGCTGACAGATCGACTGCGTCGAGGTTGGTTGTCGTGCCACCTAGAGCCGATATCCACTCGGTGAGAGCAGCGATATTCCCGTCTGCGGGAGGCTCCGGATGCCCCGCACCCGCGCCGGGGCTCTGATTGACGAACGCTACGGCGAGTTGCGGTAGGGCTTGCTGCAGACTCCGAACGCCTGCTTCGGTCGTCCGTGAATAGCGCAGGTCGAGATTGCGTAGATTCGGGAGAGCTTGCAGCCGCGATAGACCGGCGTTGGTGACGCGGGTTCGGTAGAGGTTCAGTTGCTCAAGATTCGGCAGTCCGGCGATGAATTCGAGACCGGCGTCGGTGACGTCGGCACCACTCAGATTGAGACGGCGTAGGTTCTTCAGGTTGGCGAGGGAGGGCAGGCCGGTGTCGCTGATCGAGCAGCCAGCGAGGTCTAGCTCCTCTAGCTCGGTCAGGTCGGCGAGGTGGATGAGGCCAGCGTCGGTTACTAGGGTGTCTCCAGCGCGCAGGCGTCGTAGCTGGCTCATGCCCGCGAGGTTGGACATGCCCTTGTCGTCGAAGGGGGTGCGTGAGACGTCGAGTTTTTCGAGGTTGACGAAGTTGGCGAGGTTGTAGCCCTGAATCTGGGACTGCCAGACGACGAGTTCTTTGAGCCCGGTGAGTGGTGCGATGGCGGCGAGGCCTTCATCGGTGAAGCGGAGGCCGTCGAGGAAGTGCCAGCTAAATGAGATGCGTTCAAGCGAATCGATCGCGGCTAAATTTCCGAGTTCCTTGCTGCCATCCCAGCCGCCATCGGCGTTTCGGCTCCAGGTGGGGCCAGCGATGTCGATCGAGCGTAGTGATCGCAGGTCTTTCAGTTGGACTAGCTGCGGCGGCTCGATGTTGACCCCAATGAGATCGACGGCGGTAACGACGAAGTCGTCGGTGGGGAGATCGCGGATCTGCGTGATCCAGTCGTCGGCGGCGTTGAGATGGACGCGTCCGCCGAGGCCGACGGCCCAGTAGGCGGCGCGCTGATCGGCTTCAGTCGCGAGGGCCGCGGGCGTCGTCAGAAACGCAGCCAGAGTAAGTATTGCGACACGCTTCACTTCGACCGCGATTCTACCACCGCACCGCTAGCGCGGGCTGGTCCCGCCTTCGCGGGGTGTGTCCCTTCGGGCGGCGCGCGGTCTTGCTAGTGCCAAGACGTCCGTCTCGTCGGCGTTGCGTGGCTCCATCTGCTTGGTGCAGTCAAACCGGAACGGGTGACCAAATGAGTTTTTGGAAGTGGGAACGCGCCAGTTGTGCCGGGCAAGGCGAGCTTCTCAAGGAACAGCTTGTTTCTTTTCAGTGCGTTACATCCGCTCATCACCCCCCTCTGGATGTTACTAACCCTTGATGACTTTCTGGGCCGCCAGAATCGGAGTAGGTTCAAACAAGGCATTGACCGGCATTGGTCTCGACGATTGGATAGTCCCGCCGGCCACCGCAATTCAAACCGGCGTGAGATCCGGAATGGTCGGACGAATGAAACTTCAAGTTTCATTCGTTGAATCGAGGAGGGAAAGGGGAGGACACTAATGAGACAGTTAGAAATTACGCTGTTGGCCGTCATAGGAGGGGCGCTGCTGTCGGCCTCTCTGGCCACAACAGTCTGGGCTCAGCAAGCCCAACGAAGGCACGTCGAGTGGCCTACCGTGCTATCGGGAACGGTTGTGTTGTCATCGGGAGACGTGCCGAGCGAAAAAATCAGGTTATATTGCGTGTGCGGTTCACGGACGGTTTCAGAAGGCCGTACGGATTCCAAGGGACGTTTCAGTCTTCGCGTCGGGCGGAACTCTTCCCTATCTAGCATGGACGCGAGTATCGGTGGCACGAGTCATGGGCCAGTCCCGGTCGACTTCATGTCCGATTCGAGTGATGCGTTCAGGCGAGTAGACCTTAGCGGATGCACACTGGAGACAAATGCACCGGGATTTCGATCGAAAGCCTTGTGTTGGGAAAGTACCACTGTGGGAGGCGCGCGGACGTTGGTACGTTCAAGCTGACGCCGCTGACGAACTGCGCGTCCTGAGCGAGCGGTAGTGGTTGGTCTTCGCTTCAACTAGCGCCGCGATGGATCTCCGGGTCGCTAGCGCGAGGGCATGATCGGACGCACTGGCGTTCATGGGAAGGCAATTCGGAAGGTTAAGTTGCCGCCCGGCGAATCCCTCGGTGAGAACTGACCGAAACCCCGAGAACCGCTTCGACCGGACAATCCTCACCCTAGAAATGGTTTAGTTTCTTGGGGCCGGCTATTGTACAGACCGGGCGGAAGGGTAACAGGTTAGACCGGGCGGATAGGTAACACCATGGCGAGATGCCATGGAAGGAGACCTATCCGATGGAAGAACGCAAGAGATTCATTGAAGACTGGCTGCGAGCGGGGGCGGCGACGAACGTGGCGGCGCTGTGTCGACTCTACGGGATCAGCCGCAGGACCGGATACAAGTGGTTAGAACGCTTCCGTCAAGGCGGTTGGCCAGAGCTGGAAGACCGCTCGCACGCGGCACACCGTCAGCCCGGTCGGATACCCGAGTCGGTCGAGCGACGAGTGATAGAAGCGCGTCGGCAGCATCCGAGTTGGGGGCCGAAGAAGCTCAGGGCCTGGCTGGAGTCGAAAGAGTCACAGACAAGCTGGCCAGCGGCGTCGACGATCGGCGACGCGCTGAAGCGAGCCGGACTCGTTCGCGGGCGCAAGCGGATGCGGCGACTGGCCGAAGCGGCACCCAGTCCGTTGCGCGAACCCGAAGCGCCCAACGACCTCTGGACGATCGACTACAAGGGGCAGTTTCGCACCGGCGACGGCGTGCTGTGTTATCCGCTAACGGTCGTCGACGGATATAGTCGTTTCCTGCTCAACTGCACCGCACACGTGGGCACATCCTACGCCGAGGCCCGCCGAGGCTTGGAGCGGTTGTTTCTGGAGCGCGGGCTGCCACGAAGGATACGCTCAGACAACGGTTCGCCGTTCGCCTCCATCGGCACCGGACGCTTGAGCCGGTTGAACGTCTGGTGGCTGAAGCTGGGCATTGCGGTGGAGCGCATCGAGCCGGGCAAGCCGCAGCAGAACGGTCGCCACGAGCGGCTACACCGCACGCTCAAAGCCGAGACAGTGAGACCTCCGGCTGGCGATCGTCGCCGACAGCAGCGCCGCTTCGACCTCTTTCGTCATGAATACAACCAAGAACGTCCGCATGAAGCGTTGAGACAGCGGCCCCCGGCGGCGTTCTATGCACCAGCAACACGCGCCTATCCCAGCGAGCTTGCTGATCTGGATTACCCGGGGCACTGGGAGCGCCGACGAGTGCGCCACGACGGACGCATCAAGTTCCTCGGCGAGAAGTACTTCCTGAGTGAAGCGTTGGCTCGCGAGTTGGTCGGGCTAGTCGAAGTGGACGAAGCCATTTGGCAGATCTGGTTCGGTCCGGTGGAACTCGCCTTGTTCGACGCCGCCAACCGCGTACTGTGGCCGCTCGGCTCGGCAGTCAGTGGCCCCCGCGGGGGCCACTGACCACCGCCTATACTGTTACCCATCCGTCCGGTTTAGAGTGTTACCTATCAGACCGGTCGTTCAGGATGCCGCGCTGTTCCCTCGGTACCAGGTTGACGAGGAGTTGCGGGCTGATATTCGGCTGCAGCCGGTGTTCTTCTTCCGCGAGATCTTCAAAGAGAATCATTCGCTGCTGAGTTTTCTCGACTCGGACAGCACAATCATGACGGGCACTCTCGCCAAGCATTTTGGGCTGAAATTTGAGCGCCAGCAATCAAAGGATCCACGGTGGATGGAATTGCCGGTGGGATCGAATCGCGGCGGCTTGCTCGGTATGCCCGCGGTATTGGCGGTGTCGTCTTACCCCTATCGCACGAGCCCAGTGCTGCGCGGCGCTTGGGTGTTGGATTCGATCTTGGGCACGCCTCCTCCTCCTCCTCCGCCGAACGTGCCCGCGTTGGAGGAGCAGCACAACGCCGCGACTCCGAAGTCGATGCGTGAATTGCTGACGCAGCACCGTGAGAATCCGGTTTGCGCGAGTTGCCACGCGAGAATCGATCCGCTGGGGTTTGCTCTCGAAAACTATGACTCCCTCGGACGCTGGCGGGATGACTACGCTGGCACGCCGCTCGATGCGTCGGCGGAGTTATCGGATGGCACCCAGTTCCACGGCCCGGAAGGCCTACGCGAGGCGTTGCTGGAACGCAAGGATTTGTTCATCCGCAACCTAACAAGAAAGATGTTGGGCTACGCATTAGGACGAGGACTGACATTGCGGGACTCCTGCACGGTTGACGAAATAGTCGCAAGAGTAAAGGAAAACGACTACCAATCCCTTACACTGATCGAGGAAGTTGTGTTGAGTACACCATTTCTCTATCAAGAAGCTTCCGCGCGAGAGGTAGCAGCACCATGATTGCAAAGCCATCGATATCACGGAGAACAGTACTGCGCGGTGCCGGTGTGGCGCTGAGCGTGCCCTGGCTGGAGGCGATGGCCAAGTCAGCACCTGAGGCCGACAAGGCTCCGGTGCGCATGGCGATGCTCTACATGCCGAACGGCGTGAACGTGGACCAATGGGTGCCGATGGGCGTGGGACCCGAGTTCGAACTCTCGCCGACCCTGCAACCGCTCGCGAAGGTGAAGGACTCGATTACCGTCCTGAGTAATCTTTGGAACGAGCAGTCGAAGGACGGTGATGGCCACTACGTTAAAGAGGCGGCCATCCTCACTTGCGCGCGGATCAAGAAGACGCAGGGAGCGGACATCCGCAACGGCGTCTCAGTCGATCAGGTGGCGGCGAAGCTTGTTGGGCATGAAACGCCGCTGCCGTCGTTGGAGTTGGGGATCACGCCTGTCGCGGTGGGTAATGACGCCGCAGTGGGCTACACCCGAATCTATGGTTCGCACATCTCTTGGAGCACGCCGACGACGCCGTTGGCTAGGGAGCTGAATCCGCGCTCGGTCTACGAGCGTTTGTTCCGTGCGGCGTCGGGTCCGCAAGGCAACGAAGCAAAGATGGATGCGTTGCTGCTGGATCGAGTGCTCGAAGATGCCAAGAACTTACGGAAACAGGTCGGCGCCGCTGATCAGGTGCGGCTCGATGAGTATTTGTCGGTCATGCGGTCGCTAGAGGAGCGCGTTGAGCGAGCGAACAGTGGCGAGCAAACGCCGTGGAAGCAGCTGGTTGAGATTGACCCGAACGGAGCGCCGACGGATGGTCCAACGAGTCACGAAGAACATGTTCGTCTGATGCTCGACATGATTGCGGTAGCGTTCCAGAGCGACACGACACGCATCAGCACATTCATGTTTGGCAACTCGGTGAGCAACGTGAATTTCCGCTGGCTAGATGGCGTGAGCGCTGGACATCATGATGTTTCTCACCACCGCAAGGACGCATCGAAGCTAGACCAGTACCACCTGATTAATCGTTGGCACGTAGCGCAGTACGCCTACCTGCTAGAGAAGCTCGGCAACATGCAAGAGGGCGAATCGACCGTGCTCGACAACTCGATGGTGTTGTTTGGCTCAGCGCTTAGTGACGGGGACCGGCATAGCCCGCACAAACTTCCGTTGGTGTTAGGTGGAAGAGGTGGCGGTCGCGTCAACAGCGGTCAGCACTTGGTTTATCCCGAAGACTCGCCCGTATCCAACCTGCTGTTCTCGATGCTGGATGCGTTTGGCACGCCGGTCGAACGCTTCGCCGATAGCACTGGGCATTTGCCGGGACTGCTTTCGAGCTAGGCGAACCGATGATGAAACTGCTTGCCCTAGTCACCGGCGTGCTGGCGCTCGCGCCTGGGCTCGTCGCGGCAGACCTGACTGGCATCTGGATGGGCCAGGTTCCAGCTCGGCGAGGTGTGACGGATGTCTCGTTCCAACTGGTTCAAGACGGGGCGGCGCTGGGTGGCAAGCTCTACGAGGACTACGGCAGTAGTCCCATTACCGAAGGGAGTATCGAGGGCGAGAAAGTCGTGTTCGTGGTGGTCGCACGCGAGCAGGCTGGCAATCAAGTGAACCTCGTGAGCTACCGTTACGCCGGGCGAGTACTCGACGGTGAGCTGGAGTTGACGAGGAAACGAACCGGAGCCGTGGATGCGGTCAGCGGTGCGAATTACGTGCTTCGGGTGCGACCCGAGGATGAAGGCAAAGCGCCGCCGAAGTTCCTACTGAAACGGCTGTTGTAGCGATGGAAACCACAATGAGAATACGTCTAATTCAGGTTCTTGGTGTTGCCTTGGTGCTGGCCTCGACGGGCTGCGGAAGCGGTGATGAAGCACCTTCATCGTCGGTGCGTCTGGTTCAACTCTTTGACGGGCAGATTCAGCCGCGAGTCGTTGTCGCGGATGGAGTGACACATTTGCTTTCGTATTCGGGTGAGAATTCAGGCGGCAACCTTTTCTATGCACATTCCGAAGACGGAATGCGGACGTTCTCGGGTCCGATACGCGTGAATAGCCAAGACGGAAGTGCGGTCTCGGGAGGTACGATCCGTGGCGGGGAGATTGCAGTCGGCCAGGATGGTCGGGTGCATGTCGCCTGGAACGGCTCTGGTTCGGCATTACCGAAAGGCCCGCTAAACCCAGAGCAGGCAGAAAATAGCCCCCACAACGGGCTGCCGTTTCTTTACTCGCAGTTGGGTGAGAACGGTGAGTTCACACCGCAGCGCAACCTGATGAAGAAGACGTTTGCGCTCGATGGCGGAGGAACGATAGGCGTTGACGACGAAGGCAATGCGTATGCCGCTTGGCACGGGTCCACTGTTGGCTCAGGCAAGGGAGAGGCGGGTCGCCAAGTTTGGCTGACACGATCGACTGACAACGGAGTGTCATTCCCTGAAGAGCGGGCGGTATCTGATCCAGAGCAAGGTGCATGCGGCTGCTGTAGTTCGCATCTGTATGTGGGCGATGAGGGGCAGCTCGCGGTGTTCTATCGGACCGCGAGAGAGATTGAGAACCGAGATGGGTTTCTGCTGACGTCGTCGGACTATGGAGACACGTTCGAGAGCAACATGCTCCAGCCTTGGAAGATTTCCTCATGTCCCATGAGTTCGGCGTCGTATGCAGAAGGTCCGGCGGGCTTGCTCGTCGCTTGGGAGACGGCCGGACAGGTGTGGTTTGCGCCAATTGACATAGCGTCGGGCGAGACAGCCGCAGACCCGGTAGCGGCACCGGGAGAGGCCTCAGCGCGCAAGCATCCTTCGTTGGCTCAGAACTCCAGAGGCGAGACACTGCTGGCCTGGACGGAGACTGAATCCTGGGGCCAGGACGGGACGCTCTACTGGCAGTTGTTCGATCGCGATGGACAACCGCTAGAAGAGAGCGGCAGTACTGCTGGAGTGCCCGCCTGGAGCTTTGGCACGGCGGTTGCGCTAGATGAGGGCGGCTTCGCGATCTTGTATTGATATCCTGATCTGGGACATCGCATGCAGGCCTCTACGAACGAACTTCCACCGCTCGGCATCATCTTCGATTGCGACATGGGCAACAGCATTGACGACGTTTTGGCGTTGGCGTTGCTCTATGGCGCACAGGGTCGAGATGATGTGAAGACCGTAGTCCAGTCGGTGAGTCTGAGCACGCCGAGCCTTGAGGCGGCGGCATTTTGTGAGGCGTATAGTCGGTTTGTCTCGTCGATAAGTAATCGCGAATTGCCGGTCCGTTTCCGTCGTGACCGAACCGCCGCGACCGGTCTCGCTGAGTCGGGTCCAGAGCCCAGGAATGCCGACAAGTTGGCGGAAGTGCTGGCACAGAAGAATGCTGACGGCGAACCGCTCTACCGCTCGGAGATCAAGGCAGTCGTCGACACGGCGGACCCGGCGGCATTGATTCGCAATGCGCTAACGGCGTATCACGACCAGAATGTGATCGTCGTGCTCACTGGGCCTGCTACGAATCTGGCGAAAGTGTTGTCCCTCAACGGGGCGAAAGAGCTGATCGCCGCGAAGGTGAAATTTCTTTCTGTCATGGGTGGGGCGTATCCGACCGGCGATCCTGAGTACAACGTGAAGGCCGATATTGACGCCGCGAAGACGCTGTTCCGCGACTGGCCAACTCCGATCGTCGCGGCGGGATTTGAGTTGGGCGAACAGCTTCCCTACCCCGCTGAAAGTATCGAGAATGATTTTGGCTGGACGGATAAGCATCCAGCGGTAGATGCGTACCGCGCATATGGCGAGATGCCTTACGACGCACCGGCTTGGGATCTGGCTGCAGCGCTCTACGGTGCGCGTCCAGATGCTGGGCACTTTGGAATGTCGGAGCCAGGGACGATTGAAGTATTGGATGATGGTCGTACGCAGTTCACGCCATCCGCCGACGGCAAGCACCGCTACCTGACGGCCGACGCGTCGCAGAAGGACGCGATCATCGCAGCCTATCGCGAGCTTGTGAGTGCGGAGCCCGCGCCGCGAGTGATACCAGAACGGTTCCGCAAACTGGTTGAGGAAGAGAAGAAGAGGGTTGAAGCAGAACGCCTGAAAAAAGAGCAAGAGGCGTTGCAACAGCAGTAGTAGCCCGCCCACTTGCGTGGGGGCTTGTCCGGCCTTCGCCGGGTGTGGCCTTGATGGACCTCCGGCCTGTGTGGGGAGGAAATCGCAACCTCACGAGTCTGTGTGAAAACTCATCCGCGAAGTGAGGTAGAGGGGAAGGCATCAAGGGAAAAGTGGGAAGAGCGGGATGGCCAGTGGGAAAAGCGGTGCAAGAAACCGGGGCGACAGCCCCGGAGTTAACTCGTCGCCGCTTGGCGGCGGTTATAAAGGCGGGTCAGGTTGTAAGCTGTGGTGGCGAGAGTCCATTCGACGCTCACCGCCGCGAGGCCGCGCCGCCGAAACCGGCGCATGCCGCGTTGCTGTTTCAAGACTCCAAACACCGACTCGACTAACGCCTTGCGACGCGACATCGCGGTGCGTCCGGTTGGTCCACGCAGCCGTTTGCGTCGTTCGTGTAGCCCCGGACTGCGGCGCTGTTGCCGCTTACTCATCGGCCCGGCTGGCTTGCCGTTCGCCAACTCTCTCGCCAAGCACTTGTCGGGAACATAAGTCTCGACGCCTTGTCCTTCCACCGCCGCAATCTCTTCGGTCGTGTGGTAACCGCAGTCGGCCAACACCGCTGTCGGATACTCCCCGCACTCCTGTCGCACCGCTGCGGTCATGGCCGCCAACGACCGGTTATCGTTCGCCGCCTGGTGCACCCGTTGCGCCACGATGAAGTGATCGTCGGAGACCGCGATCTCGCCGCTGTATCCCAAACAGAAGCCGCCGCGCCGACGCAGATAACGACTATCGGGATCACGGCGCGAACTGCGCTTCTGTCCCGACTTGCGGAGCTGTTTCAACTGCTGCGGTATCTCCTTGAGTCGCCGTCGCCAATCCGCAGGAGCCGCCGTGCCACCGGTGGGCTCTTCATCGCGATCGCATTGTTGTTGCCAACGCCTGATTCGTTGCCGAATGCGAGCCCGCTCGCGACGTAGTTGCTCGACGGTGTCGCTGCGGTCCGGCGAAGCCTCGGCTTCGATGCGCGTCGAGTCGATCGCGACCCGCCCCAGCCGTCCCAGACCAAGGCCTCTCGCGGTCTCGACCACTTGCGTAAAAACATCGTTGAGCGCGCGACCGTGGCGGCGGCGGAACTCGTTGAGGGTCCAGTGGTCGGGCTTCAGACTTCCCGCGAGAAAACGGAAGCCGAGGTCTTCGCGGATGCGTTGCTCAAGTTTGCGCGTCGACGTCACGCCCAGCGCGTAAGCGTAAAGCCAAACCTTCAGCATCAACTCCGGCGGATAGGCGGGCCGCCCGTCGTCGGAATACGCCGCTTCAAACCGACTCAGATCCATCCGCTCGACCGCTTCATGCAGAAAGCACGCCAGATGCTCTTCGCCTAACTCATCACTGATGCGCGGCGGCAACAACCAGGCTTGGTCCGGGGCGTAATCCTGAAAGCGTGCCATGCATCTTTGGTAACCCGCGACCCGTTCCGTTGCAACCTTTTTCTCGTTCTGTTTTCACACAGTCTCTCACGGTTGCGGCTCTGTTGCTGGCATGTCCACATTTGTCGACCGCCGCCCGACATCGCCTGTTCGAACAGACGATGCCGGACGGACGGTTTGTGAATCCCAACTAAGCGGGGAAGCACCGAAGTATTGGGCCGGCCCTGAGGAACTGCTCCCTCGTTACGCTGTTGGCATTTTGGTAGGCCAACTCACCGAAGGTTTGTTTCCAGTCGACTGGGGACGCTAGCTGTGACCTCTCAATAGGTTGTTCATTCGGTCCCGGACCAGGGAAGCTGGAGTTATCCCACAACAGCAACCTTGGAGAGACCGAATGAACATCCACAAGAATGCACGATTGACGCCTTATTTGCGAGTGCGGATCGTCGAGCGCGTCCTCGCCAAGCAGCAGACGCCACGGGACGCCGCGGCGGCCTGTGGCGTCTCACTGAGAACCATCCACAAGTGGCTGGCGCGCTATCGCAGCGAGGGTGTCGCCGGTTTGCACGATCGTTCCTCGCGACCGCACCGCAGCCCGCGACGGACCTCTCGGGCGCTGGTCGAGCGCGTCATTTCTCTGCGCCGCCAGCGTTGGACCGGCCGACACATCGCCCAGGCTGTCGGCCTCTCGCCCGCTACCATCAGCCGCATCTTGCGCCGCGAAGGCCTCAGCCGTATCCGCGATCTCGAACCTGCTCGGCCCCTGCGCCGCTACGAACATGCCTCCCCCGGCGATCTGCTCCATCTCGACATCAAGAAGCTCGGCCGCTTCCTCCGAGCCGGTCATCGCATTACCTCCGACAAGACCCAACGCTGTCGCGGCGCTGGCTGGGAGTTCGTTCCCCGGCGGCGACGGCAAGCGGCAAGTGTCAGTAAACGGCGGACAGCAGGCGCGCTGGCGCATCGACGGCAGAGAGTTGTACTACGTCGAGGGCGACACGCTGATGGCGGTCTCGGTCTCGACCGAATCGGCTATCACTCTGGGGCAGCCGCAACCATTGTTTGAGGCCCCTGGCTTAGTCTTAGCGGCAGCCGGCGGCAGTGGGGGCTACGACGTCTCGGCCGACGGTCAACGATTCGTGACGGTCGGACCCGTCGAGGGCGCCGCCGCCGCGCCCCCCACGATCCGCATCGTCGAAAACTGGCACGAAGAGTTCCGCGAGCGTGAGTAGGAGAGGCTCGCAGAATCGCAGTCTCGATCGACTGTCGCCGAGTAACTTCCTACAAGTCCTGCTGGCTCAACCGGTCAACGCAACACAAGCGTTAAAACGTTCTGCTGGGGTTTCAAACACCAGCGTCTTGCGGGGCCGTTCGTTCAGCCTCCGCGCAATCTTGTCTAGATGTTCTTGCGAGTGTACTGATAAGTCGGTTCCCTTGGGGAAGTACCGCCTCAACAGTCCGTTCGTGTTTTCGTTCGAGCCGCGTTGCCAGGGACTCTGCGGATCGCAGAAGTAGACAGCAATGTTGGTCGCCTGAGTGAACCGTTTGTGGTCGGCCATCTCCCGTCCCCGATCCCAGGTCAGTGACTGGTAGAGTTCGCCCGGCAGCTGCCGGGCGTGTGCGATCAGCGCCGAGATGACGGTTGCCGTGTCCTTGCCCGAGACCTTCACCAACATCACGTAGCGGGTGTGACGCTCAACCAGCGTCACGATATGGCTGTTCTTTGCTCCTGCTATCAGATCGCCTTCCCAGTGACCGGGTACGGTGCGACCTTCGATCACAATCGGGCGCTGGTGGATGGAGATCATGTCGGCGATCTGACCCTTGCTGTGGCCTTTGCGGGTGGCGTGTCGGGAGCGGCGAATCGAGCGCCGCGAAGGGAGATGCCGCGTCAGTCCCTTCTCCAAAGCCCCGCCAGGCTGGACGTACAGGCCGCGATAGATCGTTTCGTGTGACACGTAACGCGACTCATCTTGCGGGTTGGTACGTCTCAGCCAACCGGCGATCTGTTCGGGAGCCCAGTGCTCTCGGAGCTTCTCTTCGACCAGTCGGCACAACCGCGGACAGCAGGCCAACCGACAGCGTCTGGGACGCCGCGCTCGACCCCAGGCCCGCTCCTCGGCCTCGGTTGCCCGATAGGCACTGCCACCTCCGTTGCGGCGGACCTCCCGACTGACTGTCGATGCCGCTCGCCCCAGTTGTCGGGAGATCGATCGCATCGATCGTCCTGCTGCAACGCCTCGGGAGATCTCTTCTCGTTCAGCCAAGGTCAGCGCCAGCGGCGAGCGACAACGTGGCCGAGGACGGATGCCGCCATAGGGCGCAAGCTGCCCATAGACCGACCCTCCTTCCTTGCCGAATAGGCGTCCAATCGCCTTCATCGACTCTCCGCGAGCCCAGCGTTCCCACATCTCCGCCCGCTGAGCCTCGGTGTAGCCTCGCGCTACCCGCTCTTTCCTCTTCTTTCTTCGCATCCACTTCTCCTTCTTCGGTGAAGTGTTGCATCGACCGCTTGAACCCACCCCGAATGCAGGAAATGAGTCATCGCCGAAGCGCAGAGTGACAAGTGGAGTGCCTGAGTTACTGTCTCGGTCAGTAGGCGTCGGGGGAGGGTCACCGGCAACACGGGGCAAGTCACCTAGGCGAGCGTGGATGGCCGTCCCTGGAAGACTCACATGCAGCTAGCCACCCGTAGGGCCACACCCCGCGCAGGCGGGACTGGCGCCGCGCTAGCGGCTAGGTCAGGTCGAGGCCGTTGAGGTGTCCGGTGGAGTCGGCGAACTGCTCCATGTGGAGGCCCATGCGATCCATCATCGACAGGTAGAGGTTGGTGATCGGCGTCTCGCGACGGTAGACGATGTGGCGACCGGTCTTGAGGCGGTTGCCGCCGCGGCCGACCATCATGACGGGAAGATCGTGGTGCAGATGGCGGTTGCCGTCGGACAAGCCAGCGCCGTAAACGATCATCGAGTTGTCGAGTAGGCTGGAGCCGCCCTCATCGATGGCCTTGAGATTGTTCATCCAACCAGCGAACTGCTCGACGTGATAGCTGTTAATCTTCGTCACTTTCGCAAGCAGCTCTGGATTATTTCGGTGATGAGTGAGCGGGTGGTGGCCGTCGCGGATGCCGATCTCACGGTAGGGTCTGGACGTTCCTTCGCGAGTGACGAGGAAGGTCAGCACGCGGCTCAGATCCGCCTGGAAGGCGACGGTAATCATGTCCGTCATCAGCTTGAAGTGCTCGGCGAAATCAGTCGGCACACCGTAGGGCTTGCTGATGCCGGGGTCAATGTGTGCGTTGTCGGCCTCAGCGCGAGCGATCTGTCGTTCGATCGAACGAATCGAAGAGAGGTATTCGTCAAGCTTCCGCTTGTCGGTGGGCCCGAGTTCGGACTGAAGCTTCTTGGTGTCTTCGGAGACGAAGTCGAGGATCGACTGACGGAAACCGTTGCGACGTGCTCGTTCCTCTGGAGTTAGGTGTGCGTCCACGCCGAAGAGTCGCTCGAACAAATCGCGCGGGTTGAGCATCGGTGGCAATGGCTGAGTCTCGCTACGCCACGCCAGGTTGTTGGTGTAGGCGCAGGAATAACCCGAGTCGCAGTTACCTGCTTGACGGGCGTCTTCGAGGCCAACTTCCAGCGACGGGAAGGCGGTCTTTTGACCAACGTCGTTCGCGACGAGTTGGTCACACGAGACACCGGCATGAATGTCGTACTCGGACTTCTTGACGTGAACGCCGGTGAGATAGGCACCGCAGCAACGTCCATGGTCGCCAGCGCCGTCGAGCAAGGCGCGGCCGTTGTTTTGCGTCAGGTTACCGAGCAACGTAATGTCCTGCTTGAGCGGCTCCATTGGCTTGAGGATGCGCGGCAACGCCTTGAGGGTGCCGGTGTAGTCTGGCGTCCAGTTAGCCATGTCGATGCCGTTTGGCACGTAGACAAACGCCATGCGCACGGGTGTATCGCTAGCGAGAGGGTTAGACGATAGCGCAGGTACCATCGCGTCCATGAAGGGCAGAGCGACGGCAGCCCCGATGCCTCGCAGAACAGTACGTCTGGCGAGTTTCTTAGGGGTGGTCATCGTTGTGCGATCTCCTTGGTCTCGCTCACGGCCTCGCCTCTTCGCTCAAGGAAAGGTAGGCTCTGCACGACTTCATGAATCAGCGTCTGGAAGCGGTAGTCATCGGCTTCTAGGCGCGCCATCAGTTGGTTGACGGTAGCACGGTCGAAGGGCTCTAGGCCGCGCCCGAGCGAGTAGGTCAACATCTTCTCGGTGAGGTTGCGAGCGAACACCGGCAGCTGCTGTTGCAGGATCGCTCGTAGTTCTTTTGGGGTCTCGAAGGACTCGCCACTGGGCAAGACGCCACTAGCGTCGACCGGAAAGTCACCGTCCTCGGTGCGCCACCTGCCGATGGCATCGTAGTTCTCGAGTCCGAAACCGAGCGCATCCATGCGGGCGTGGCATGTGGCGCAGGCGGGATTGGAACGATGGGCCTCCATCTGCTCGCGCAGGGATGCGCCTTTGCCAACCGCTTCCTCGTCGAGCGCGGGCACGTTCGGCGGAGGAGGTGGTGATGGCGTTCCGAGGATGTTCTGGAGTACGTACTTCCCGCGAATGACGGGCGAAGTTCTTGTCGGATAGCTCGTCACGGTCAGCACGCTGGCATGGCTCAAGATGCCACCACGCTCGGCGCCGACCAAATCGACACGGCGGAAGTCGGGACCGTCCACACCGTCAATGCCGTAGTGCTTGGCGAGTAGACCGTTCAGGAAGGTGAAATCGGCGTCGAGGAACTCGGCCATCGGTCGATTCTCTTTCAAGATCGCCTCGAAGAAGAGAGTGGTCTCCGTCTTCATCGCATCGCGGAGTTCCGGCTTCCAATCGGGGAATTTGTCTGGGTCGGGGTTGACGTTCTCGAGCGCGCGAATTTCGAGCCACTGACCGGCAAAGCTCTCGGCAAGGGACGCCGATTTTTGATCGGCGAGCATACGGTCAACTTGGTTCCGAAGCGTATCGGAATCACTGAGCTGGCCTGCTTCGGCCAGGCTGAGCAGTTCTTCGTCGGGCATGGAGTTCCAGATGAAGTAGCTGAGACGCGACGCCAACTCAATGTCTGAAACGCCGTGCATCGCTTCTGGGTCGGTAGGATTGGGATCGCGCTCGATGCGGAAGAGGAAGTGCGGAGACACGAGCATCGCCTGGATCGCGAGTTGGATGCCCTGCTCGGCGGTCAGGCCTTCTTTCGTGGCGAGATCTGAGAAATGCACGAGGCGAGATACCTCGGTCGGCGTGACCGGTCGGCGATAGGCCATTCGAGCAAGTCGGGAAATGATGTCATTGACACAAGCAGAGCTTGACGCCGGGTCGCAGGTCAGAATCTGTTTACGCGTCTCGGGCTCCGCGTCCGTCTCGAACGGGCCGACGAAGGTGATGGAGTCGAGGTACTTGTTCTTCTTGCGGTCGTAGTGATCTTCTTCAGTGAGCGACTTGACGAACTCGTCATCGATGAAGCCAGCACGGAATGTGTGGTCACCGGCAGGTAGTAGGAGGCGGAACTCCTCTAGTGACATCGGATTGAAGTATTCCAGTCCGGAAGGCTTGGTCTCCGCGGTGATTTGATGGAGCAGTTCTCCGTCCATCCAGAATCCGAGCTGAACCGGCGCGGCATCTTCGGCGCGCTCACCCGGGAGACCGAGGCGGATGATGTATTCAGCATCCCAGTTGACACGGTGCTGCGCCTGGATGGTGCTGACGTCTAGACGCTGGATCGCTTTGTCTTTGGCGTGATACTGCCACTCGATAGGCTTCGCAGGGAGCGGATCGGCACCGATGGCGCGGGAAGCGACGGTCTCTGCTGCCGCCATATAGCGTTCCATCAAGACGGGCGAGATGGTTAGTACGTCGGCGATGTTGTCGAAACCATGTCCAGAATCGTCGGTGGGGAAATCGTTGCGGGCGTTGAAGGAGACGCCGAGAAGATCGCGAACGGTGTTGGTGTACTCGGTACGGTTGAGTCGGCGTGCGGTCACGCGCCCAGGATCGGGCTTGATGCTCGCGTCAGCCATCGCGAACTCAGAACGAACGAACGAAGTAAATGCCTCAAGATCGGCTGTCGCGATTCGCGGCATCGATGAGGGCGGCATCTCGCCGGATTCCATCTTCTGGAGAATCAACTCCCACTCGTCGCGGTTGTCGACGACGGAGGATGGCGACAGGAAGCTACCTACATTTAGTCCGCCAGATGATACTTGCGAGCTGTGACAGACGGCGCAACTTGCTGAAAATACGACGTCTACGCGCTCCTTAAATTCGTCAGGGCTCGCCTGTTGGCCCGGCAACAGACCGAGCGTGGGAAGGGCAACAACAACGACGATTACAGCCTGCGAGATGGGATTTCGGGGCATACGGGGTCCAGGGTGATTTTACCTGATGGAACGGTTGTTGTAACCCACCAAGAGATAAAGATTGGCGGTCGAGTCGGCAATTGGCGCCCGACTCGACCGCGCCACTCGGCTACCGCCAGCGGTTCGGGCCGTGTTGATGGCCCTGACGATGGAAGCGACGATTGTGTTTTCGTTGCTGCTTTCGAACCCGTTTCCAGTATTTCTTGCCGTGTTGGAAGCGGCGAAAATCACGTTGGTACCCATTGTCGGCGAAGCTGCGATGCACGACACCGAAGCCAAACGGGGTGACTGCCTGGACGGAGATCCAGCCGCCTGCGTGAGAATCGAAGCGGTGTCCGCAGTCGCGACCATGGCGGTGAGCGGCAGCAAGTGGTCCGACGGAGAGAGCCAGGACACTAATGATCAGAATCGTTTGAATGCGCATGTTGCGTACCTCCTTGACGGACGCTGCAACTGTGGAGAGCAAACGGAGGGCCTAACGGACCTGCTGTTTCAAATCAGTGAGTTAGAGGCTACGGTGCAGATTGGATCGGTTGGAGCGCACCAGGGGTCGGTGGATTAGCACCGCTCAGGGCAGGAAAGGCTAGCGGGCTAGGTCGCCTTCGCCACCCCAGGTGTCGTCTTTGATCTCCGCCAGGCGGTGGTCGGCGGCATCGCGAACATACTGGTATTGATCCTTCTGCGCGACCCATTCGAGGTCAGAAACCTCGGTCATGACTTTGACGACCTTGCGACGGATCTCTTCGTCGCCAGACTCACGCACTACTTTGGAGTACCACTTCTGATCGGGGTTCAGTTCGCGGAGCCGAATCAGGGCGTTGTGACGGACGAACCATTCGGTGTCATCGATGATGATGGTGACCAACGTCGCGGAGTCTTCGAGTTCCTTGGCGGCGGCTAGCCGTACGTCGGCATCAGAATTCTTCCACTTCGGGCGGATTGCGTCGAGGAGTCCCATGGTTGTCTACGCCTCAATTGTAGCGAGTTGGGCTCCCCAAATCGAATGGGACTAGAAGATTCGCTCATCGCGGCGGGGCCGACGGTAGGGCGTCTCGAGCAGCTTGCGCGCTTCGTCTTGGGCGTTTGTCGTGTTGTCGCGGGTGCGAATAGCGAGTTGATACTCATTGACCGCACGTTCGCGCTGACCAGTGATATCAAAGATTTTTCCCAAATTGATGTGTGACCAGACGATAGTCCACTCGGGCTCCTGGTCGCCGTTGAGCGCCTCGCGGAACTCATTCGCCGCCGACTGATAGTTGTTTTGCGTGAAGAAAACTTCGGCAATGCGGTAGTGCGCCGACGAACTATAGCGGCTGATATCTAGGGCGTCTTGATACTGCTGGAGAGCTTCGGTGTAGTAACCCATCTCGACCAGCTGCTCACCCTTGCGAATGGCAACTTGAACGCGGATGTCGTCGTCAAAACGCAGGATGATGTGATTTGGATCTAGGATGACCCGCCTGGGTTTTCCAAAAGCATCGACAGTGTAGTCGGATGAGGTGCCGCTGACTTCCACGGTTCGATACTCGGGTTCACCCTCGGTCTCGATTCTGAGTTCGACGGGCATACGGAAGGTGTCCATGTCCTGCATGACCTTTCCGAGAACTTGAAACCCCTGGCCTCCGCCGAGGCGGTAGATGGTGTATTCCTGCTTGAATTCGGGTGTGGCATTCGCCTCGATCCACTGCAGGAAGAAGGGTTGCATATCGCGGTTGCCAAGACGTGTGGCGATTTCCTCCACGTCGGTGGTGACGGCCGATTTCCAGGTGAATTGCTCGACCATCTCGCGCATCATCGCTACGAACTGGTCGTCGCCCAGCACCCAGCGGAGCATATGAAGAACCATCGCACCCTTGGCTCCAGCGAGAGCATTGAGTTCGGACGAGAACATCGGAAGCCGACCCGCCTGAATGATTGGAATCTCGGTGTAGGTCAGAGCTTCGACGCGGGTCGATTGAATCGCGGTATCGAATGCTTGGTCGCCTTCATACGCTTCGGTCTCAAGGAGCGCGGCGTACCAGGCAAAGCCGTAGTCGAGCCACAGATGGTTGCGGTTACCCGGAGTTACCATGGAGCGCCACCACTGGTGCGCTACCTGCCGCGCCAGCAGCTGGCGGTTAAGCGAGTTGCGTATACCGTAGGGGCTCAGAAAGATGAGTCCGGGCGCGGCGTAGCCATCGGGTGCATACTGTCCGGTCTCGACTATCGTCAGCGATCCAGAGTAGGGCGGTCCGAATATGTCTCGGAAGAAGGTCACCATCTCCCCAGCTGCCTCGCCATATTGACGGGCTAGATCTTCAGACATGCTCGCCGGATAGACCCGCATGGCACCGCCTTCGGTGGAGACGCTGAGCGGCTCGCCCGTGACAATGGCGACGGAGCCTGGGAAAGAGTCTTGCGTGAAATCGAACTCGAAGCGAGTGCCGTTTGGCGTATCGGACCGCAGACCGAATGCGCTCCCGACGGCGGAGTAGCCGGTTGGAACTTCGATCTTGATATTGGATTTGAACTGGTCGGCCTCGATTCCGTTCACAGGAAACCAACGAGAAGGATAGAGCAGCCAGCCGCCCTGATCGTTGAGGTTGGCAACATCGACACCTTCAATGGGAGAGTTTTCGTAGCCAAGGATTTGCCCCGAGTAGGAAAAGGTCAGTTGAGACTCTTGATCTTGCTCCAGCGGCTCATTGAGCCGAACCCGAATGGTGAAGTCTGGCTCGAAACGGGAGTGCGGAACCACGTTGCCGTCGATGTCGGTTATTTGGCTGACGGTCAGGCCATTGTGCAACTCGAAGATCGCTTCGCTGATCTCGTCACGTGCGATAAAGTGCACGGTCGTACGCGATTGCAAGGTTCGCGAAATCGGGTCGACGAGAGCGTCAATTTCGTAGGACTGTACATCGAGCAACGGGCGCGACGAGGTCTGAGCCTGAAGGGCTTGGACGGCCAGTATCAGTAGCACCAACGCCGTGGAGAAGCAGAAGAGGCGTCGGATCCCGGCAGCCGGATGTGTCCGCACTCGCTCGCTGGCCAGCACGCGGGAATTGTTCAACTTGCCATCGATTCGATGCGTTTGCATATCGCCTCCGCCGCCTTTCTTGCCGCTGGCACCTCTCCGGCGAGGCTCTTGCGCAACTCGCTCAGGTCGGTCTTCATACGACGCTTCTCATCGGGCTCGTCGAGCAGCCGTAGCGCCGCAGCAGCGAGGCGTTCGCCGGTACAGTCGCTTTGAATCAATTCGGGAACGATTTCGCGCTTCGCCAAGAGGTTCACCATGGAGTAGTAAGGAAGCCTCACTAACGGTTTCCCCAGAACCCATGTCGACCAAGTGACGCGGTAGAAGACCACCATGGGTGTCCCTTGTAGGGCGGCTTCCACGGTCGCGGTTCCACTGGCGACGAGCGCCACGTCCGCGAACCGCAGTAGGTTCTGTGTATCGTTCTCAACTATACGGACGTTCTCGGGAGAAATGCGTTGCCGAAAAAATTCAGAGCCGATCGTTGCAGATGCTGCAAGGACAAAATTTGCGGCTCGTGCCGTACCGATTCGGGCCACAGCATCGACCAGGTAAGGAAGATGGCGGGCGGATTCGCCGCGACGACTACCTGGCAGGAGGGCGACGATGGGCAGACTTGAGTCGAGACCGTGCCTCTCACAAAGTTCCTCGCGGGACATGGCCGATTGCGGCACGTCGGCGAGGGGATGGCCGACATAGGTCGTCTCGACCCCACGTTCGCGAAAGAACTGTTCTTCGAAGGGGAAGATGCAGAGCAGAAGGTCGACGAGCCGACGAAATTTGCGGACGCGCCACTGCCGCCAAGCCCAGAACTGGGGTGCGACGTAGTAGATGATGGGCACGCCCAGATTCTTCAGGCGGTTGGCGACGCGAACATGAAAATCGGGCGAGTCGGTCAGGATAATGAGATCGGGCCGTCTCCGCTCGGCTTCGCTGATCAGCTTTCGAAACTCGCCATAGATACGAGGGATGTGGCGAATGACCTCGAGTAAACCGACGACGGAAAGGCTTTCACTGCGGATGATAGGCTCGACTCCGGCGTCACGCATGTGAGGGCCCGCGGAGCCGAAAAACTCCGCATCGGGAAGGCGTTGACGCAGTTCCGAGACAAGCTCCGCCGCATAACGGTCGCCCGACGCCTCCCCGGCCGAAACTAGAATCTTCATCGCCACAGGACGAAGGCCCAGTGTACCGAGTGTTTCGCTGTTTCGGCAGCGAGCTCCCGAGTGCTAGGCGCTGGCGTAGGCAGCCGCTGCGGCGGGCCGAGGGGGCATCCAGTAACCGAACGCATCGCGGGTATCCTTCGCGCCTTCAAAGAAAAGAGAGCGCTGAGAGGGTTGGTTACGGGCGATGCAGTTGAGTTCGGGATAGCGGTCGAGGATGGCAGGAGGAGTCTCGACACGCTCTTCACGGACCATCGATTCGATCTGCAGAGCGTTGACGACGGCCTGCCCAGCGAAGTGGTTGTTGGTGACGACGTAGATTTTCTCGCAATCGAGCTCGAGCGTGCGAGCTTGTCGAGGCGCGGACGCCACTTCGCTAGCTGCTGTGCCGAGTAGAGGTAGTCATAGCGAGCCTGTGCCGCGGTACGACCGGCGGGAGGCGATCCTTGGTTGAACCACTCTTGGTAATTGCGACCGTGGAAGCGAACGTAGCTGATGGGCGAGGTCACATGTTCAGTGGGTGGCATGCACTGGTTGAGCTGCGGTTGGTCGATGTTGCAGAATCCGATGCCTAGTTCAGCGAGAGCAGCCAGAGCGCGGGAGTTGTTCCAGCTAGCGTGGCGGAACTCGGCGACCAGCGGATAGCGCGAGAAGGCGCGGGCCAGACGAGCGACGTGAGAGAGGTTCTCGGCGTTGAGGCGGAAGGACCAGGGGAACTGAGCCAACAGACATCCCAGCAGGCCGTTGTCGATTAACGGTTCCAGGCCTTGGTCGAACTGGCGAATCGCTGCGGGGTCCAAGTTGCCCTCGTGCGTAAAGCTTCGATGAAGTTTGGCGGTGAACTCGAAGCCCTGGGCACCAGCCAACTTCTGGACCCAGACGCGGGAGACTTCCGGGCGTAATGGACGGTAGAACGACGAGTTGATCTCTAGAACAGAGAAGAATTGGGCGAGGTAAGCCGCCTCGTGAAATCCGTGGGGGCGATTCGATGGGTAAACGGTGCCGTTCCAGTCGCTGTAGGACCAACCGGCCGTCCCGATTCGAAGGTTTGATTCGCCATGCGTTCTCTTTGTGTTCGTCATTTGTTCGATTCTAGAGCGAACAAGACGGGGCGTCAATTGTTTTTTACGGCCACGACAGAAAATTTCAGATGGGAGCTAACCAAATCGAGGTACACGGCGTCTTGTCAAGTAACCACTCTTAGGCGGGCGCGCACCCCTCACCCCTACCCCAAGACCCAAGCGCGTCCGCCCGTACTTCGGTCGAACAGCATGGCTAGCTGGTGTGAGTTCGAACCAGGGCGATGCGCAGTTCTTCGTCGTCAATGATGAATTCTTTCCACCGCGATTGGCTTCCGCGATGCGCTTGACTCGCTCGGAGCCGTTGAGATGCACGCAGATGCGCTCGGTGTATTCGACATCGTGGTCTTTGCGCATGTCTTGAATTCTTTCCACTCGACATCGCTGTTGGTAGAAGCCACGAGAAACTCCGTGCAGAGGGTCTCGGCCATCAGCTGACCGCGATTGGCTTCCGCGATGCGCTTGACTCGCTCGGAGCCGTTGAGATGCACGCAGATGCGCTCGGTGTATTCGACATCGTGGTCTTTGCGCATGTCTTGGATACGCCGTAGGATCTCGCGGAAGAGCCCCTCGTCGAGAAGCTCTTGGTTGAGGTCGGTGTTGAGAACGACAACCGCTGAGCTGTCTCCGGCAGCCGCAAAATGATCGGTGGCCTCGACTAGAATTTCGACATCTTCAGGTTCGAGAGGAACCTCATTGCCGCCGATCTCGATCGTAGCCTCGCCTTCGGAGAGCAGCTGCCTGCGCAGCGAGCTAGCGTCCACTGCCGCAAAGGCCTGCTTGGCGGCCTTGACGAGTTTACCTAGACGGGGTCCGAGGCGGCGGAAGATCGGCTTGAGCACGTAGCGAACGTGGGCTTCTTCGGGAGGGACGAAGGAAACTTCGTGGACGTTGAGTTCTTCTTCGACGAGGCGAGTATGGGCCGCCACCCGCTCGCGAAGTCCGGCGTCGCTGATGACAGCTTCGGCACTGGCGAGAGGTTGCCGCACCTTGATCTTATGTTCGGTCCGGACGCGTAGACCGAGGGAAACGACGTTACGCACGACCGCCATCTCTTCAGAGAGTTGGAGATCGATCCGTGACTCATCGACCACTGGCATATCGACGAGGTGGACACTTTCGGGAGCCTTGGAGTCCACGCCGCAGACGAGGTTGCGGTAGATCTCCTCGGACATGAACGGCGTGAAGGGTGCCGCCAGCTTGGTGACGACGACAAGGCACTCGTAGAGAGTGGCGTAGGCGTCTTGCTTGTCGGCGTCGAATTCGCTCTTCCAGTAGCGAGCGCGGCTGCGGCGCAGATACCAGTTCGAGAGCGCGTCAACGAACGAGCCGAGGGCGACAGCCGCCTCAAAGGCGTGGAAGTCATCCATGCGCTCGCGGACGGCACGGGTCGTCAGTTCCAACTCTGAGAGGATCCAGCGGTCCAGCAGTGCGCGGTCAGCAAGAGGACGTCCTTGGTGCTCGGCAGGGTCGAAGCCGTCGATGTTGGCGTAGATCGTGAAGAAGGAATAGACGTTGCGAAGCTTGAGCGGAAAATCCTTTTGGATCGTCCGCACGTTGGCGAGCGAATGCCGCCGTGTGTTCCACGGCGCCGAGCTAGCGAGAAAGAACCAGCGGAAGGCGTCGGCTCCTGGCGCGGACGAGACAGGGCTCTCGATAGTGACGCGCTGGTTGGTGGGTAGCCGGGGCACCTCGATCGGTGTGACTTCCTTGCCTTTCGGATTGGCCGTGACGGCCAGCGTCTCTCGGTCGGCGTCCGAGAGAACAACGACGCGGCGTGGCATCTTTTTGCCCGGCTGCACGGCCAGCTCGACCGTGGAGTCGGGCTGGCCCGGTCGGTACGCCTTCATGGTTTGGCCGGCTTTGAGGTCGAGAGCTTCAAAGTCTTCGCGGGCGATGAGCGCTTCTCCCAATCTGACGGTGACACCGCATTCGTCGGCCGTAACAACGGCAAAGTCTTGCGCAACGCTATCGAGGATGGCGTTGGGCGGTGTGTAGTTACCCTTGGATTTCGATTCCTTCTTGCCGCTCGGGTCGTTGACGTGGCCGAGGACGAGGCAGGTCTTGAAGGGGTGCGGGTAGTCCCGTGGAGGGGTCATCCCGAGACGCTGTTGGCACTCCTTGTCGAAGAGCAGCGTCGAGATCATGAGTTGCGAGTAGAACCAGCCGCGAGTTTGGTCGATTGCTTCGGTGATGTAGTCCGCGGGGAAGGATTGGTTGAACTTGTCGGCACCTTGATGGGGGAAGCCCCACTGGGCGAACGGCATGCAGCCGGAGTCGAACCAGCAGTCGATGACTTCAGGCACACGCCGGTAGACGCCGGGCTCGTCGGTCTCTTGCCAGGTGACGGCATCGATCCACGGCTTATGGACCATAAGGTGCTCGGACAGAGACGGGTTCTCAGCCTTGGCCGTGTGCCAGTGATCGAAAGCGTTGGGGTTCTTGGCGACGATCTCGTCGACGGAGGCAGGCGACTGCATGCGTCCGGTCTCGTCGTTGATCCAAATGTTGAGCGGCGTGCCCCAGTAGCGCTCGCGAGAAAGGGCCCAGTCGACGTTGTTGCGAAGAAAGTCGCCGAAACGACCTTGGCCGATATGCTCGGGTAGCCACCGGATGGCAGAGTTGTTTTCGAGAACTTCTTTGTTACGGGCCGTGGTCTTGATGAACCAGGCAGGACGGGCGTACTGGATGAGTGGGTCGTCGTCGGCACGCCAACAAAACGGATACTCGTGTTTGTACTGTTCGCGGTGCAGTAGCAAGCCACGGTCTTTGAGTAGGCGAATCAGGATCTTGTCGGCATCTTTGACCCACTCGCCGGCAACGTCTGTAACTTCGTCTGTGAACTTGCCGTCGGGCTTGACGGGGCACAGCAGGGGAACGGCATCGCCTCCTTCGGAATAGGAGTCGACGGTGTCGCGATGCAGATCGAAATCGACCTCGCCGAACGCGGGCGCCTCGTGGACGAGCCCGGTGCCGGTCTCAAGTTCGACAAAGTCGGCAGCGAGCACTTTCCAAAGCGCTTTCTCTTTTTGTCCTGAGGCCGAGACCACCTCCAAGTCGCTGTATTGCCCGTAGAAGTAATCGAAGGGCGGGCGGTACGCCTTGCCAAGTAGTTCGGATCCCTTGAACTCTTTCTCGACGGGAAGGTCACGGCCGATCTTCTTCTCTATGGTTTCGCGAAGAGCAGCCGCGATGATGAGGCTGCGATCTTCGTCCTTGACCTGCACGTAGTCGAAGTCGGGTTTGACGGCGACGTATTGGTTGGAGGGAAGAGTCCAGGGCGTGGTCGTCCAGATCAGCAAGGAGACGTTGGGGTCTTCGACCAACGGGAGCGTCACGTAGACAGAAGGATCTTCGACCTCTTTGTAGCCTTGACCAACTTCCCCAGCAGAGAGTGCGGTGCCGCCTTGAGGCCACCACCAGACGATCTTGTGCCCCTTGTAGAGGAGGTCTTTCTTGACCAGTTCGGAGAGTGCCCACCAGACGCTCTCGACATAGGAGCGTTGATAGGTGACGTAGGCGTCTTCGAGGTCGGCCCAGAAGCCGACCTTCTCGGTCATTCGCTCCCACTCTTCGGTGTAGCGGAAGACGGACTCGATGCAACGGACGATGAACGGCTCTACGCCGTACTCTTCGATGGCCTCTTTGCCGTGGATGCCGAGTTCCTTCTCGACTTCCACCTCGACGGGCAGCCCGTGAGTATCCCAGCCTGCTTTGCGGGGCACGTACTGGCCGCACATGGTCCGGTAGCGCAGGAACACGTCCTTGAAGACACGTGTGAGGACGTGGCCATTGTGGGGCAGGCCGTTGGCGGTTGGCGGGCCTTCGTAGAAAGTGAACTGAGGTTGGCCCTTGCGGATCTCGAGACTCTTCTCGAAAATACCGTGGTCCTTCCAGAACTCGGCGATCTCGCGCTCCTTAGCGGGAAAATCGATGATGGCCTGGGCTTGTTGGAAGTTGGACTGACTCATGAATCGAGGTAGAAACGACTAGTGTACCGTCGCTCGATCGACACTCACGAGGAGAGGATCGACATCCGCTGAGCCTCGACGCGCAGCATGCCACGAACGGCCCAGATAAAGCTGGGGCCAAAAGACCAGAGTGCGAGCAGAGCCAGAGCTGGCGTCTCAAGGGCATCCAGGGCCCCATCGCTGACGAGCTGAATCGGCAGGTAGAGCAGAGCAGCAGCGCCGAACACGGCAACGAAGTGCCTCCAGGCGAAGCTCCATGTCGCACCCAGTGCCTCGGATAGAGATAACCGATGCGGTGCGGTGACGAGGGAAACCTCAACGGCTCGCTTCACTGCCCAAACAGTGGCGCCGAGTTCGGCGATCGCCACGTAAGTACTAAACGGGTGACTCCACTCCATCGCTAAGCTGGTCAGCCCCGCGACCTGAACACCAATCTCAAGGCCAGCGACTAGACTGACAGCGATCGCCGCCAAGACAATGCAGAGGTTGGCGACGAGGCCACGCCAGGTGATCGCGGCAGCCGCCTTGAAGGCTATGATCCAGGTAACCGGCAAGCCATCATGGTTCCCCGTTGAGCCGTGTCAGGTCAATTCCGAGTAGCCGTAGCTGGCTCAGACTGGTACGCTCTACCTTCCCGGATGGACACCCCACAGAGCTATTTGCGCGCTTGGCAACCCCACACGGCAGGGCTGGCCGCCCTGTTTGACCCAGAAGAGTGCGCACGCCTCGATCTCGCCCGACGGGAGGCTGGAAGGGGCAAGCGAGTCGTCGCCTACTGCGTGTTCGAGAACCCGTTTGCACGAGCTGGCGGAGTTTTCGCCGTCGCCACGCATTTACCTCCCGCGCTGCGCGCCGCTGGAGATGAAACGGTACTGATTTCGCCATTCCACCGCAATCTGGCGACGACGCCGGACTACGGGCAACTGGACCACCTGGGAGAGATCCAAGTACCGTTTACGAGTGGAAAGACGAAGGCAGATCTGTTTGAACAGTACGACGGCCTAGGCAACCGGTGGATCTACGTGCAGGCGTGGGGGTTGTTTGACTCGCCGGGCGGTCCGTCTAGAAAAGACCCCTACGCGTATGAAGATGCTCAACACCTGGTACGGGATGCGCTGTTTCTATCGAACAGTGTCCCGCAGGTGCTAGCCCATCTTGGGTTCCAAAACAATGTGGTCGTCCATGCGCAGGATTGGCAGCTAGCCGCGTCGGCGCTATCGGTAAAGCAGGCGCTGCTGGATGGCGTGCTGGAGTCGGCGGCGACCGTCTTGACCTCGCACAACCCCTACGATCAAGCGCTGCCAGACGACAGTTTGTCGTGGATCACGAGCCGATTGGGGCATGAACACTGGCCGTTTGGTGTGGGTACTTTCTATGAGCGCATGATTGCGCTGACCGACGCACCGCTATCGACGGTGAGTCCGGGTTTTGCGCGCGAGTTGACCACTGATCCACTGCAAACTCGGCACTTCACGGGCCACCTGCAGGCGGTCTATGCCGATCATGGCATCGTCGGAATCAACAATCCACTGTTTGGTGAGCCGAAGGCACCCTTTAGTGCCGAGGCTGTGCGGACGGCTGCGGCGGGGGCACCAGAGAAGATTCTTGCCGAGAAGGCTCCGAATCGACGGCGGATGCTGGAAGTCTTGGCGGAATACGCGGACGAGCGAATTCTGGGAGGACTCGACGGCGGGGCCGGTCGGGCACTCATGGACTTGCCTGCTGAAGTGCCGGTATTTCTCATGTTCGGACGGATGGACCCCCGACAGAAGGGTTTCGATCTGCTAGCCCGAGCGATCGAGGGCGTTCCGCGCAACGCGGCGAAATTCGTGCTGACGCCGATTGTAGGACCCGGTACGGAGGAATGGACCGCTGACATCGCCGCGCTGGCCGAGCAGCGCAAGGGAGATGTGGTGGTCTACCCGTTCCGCATGGAGCATGGCTACATGGAAGCGATGGCGGGAGCCACGTATGCGGTGATGCCTTCGCTCTACGAGCCGTTTGGGGCCGCGACGGAAGCTTACCTAGCGGGAACGCCGGTCATCGCGAGAGCAACTGGCGGGCTGACAGATCAGGTTACTGATTACAACGAGAGCAAGTCGCGCGCAACAGGGTTCTTGTTTCGAGAAAAGCTTCCGCTGGGTGCGAGCTGGCCCGAGGTGGCTATGGCAGGACCCGACGAGAGAGTCGGCATCCCACTCTATGCGGCGATGGCGGAAGCGCTCTACGATTCACTGCGCAAGGCCGCGGCGGTCTACGCCAAGAGGCCAACTTCGTACGGACGGATGCTCGCGAATCTGTACCCGAAGACAGAGACGTTTGCCGCTGACCGCGCTGCCGCCGGGTATCAAGCACTTTACGACCTCGCCGTGATCGACGAACCACGGTTCTAAAACCGCTGGGGCGCTTGCGGACGTAGCCTGTAGTCCTGGGTGGTGATGCGAACCTCTTTGCACATCTCGAACAAGCGTGAGACGGCGCGCTGGCCGATGCGGTCGCCGAGGCTATCGTCAATCTTGTACTTGCCACTGGTCGGATCTTTATGCGCAACGGCATCACCGCGTTCGCGCAGCGGGAGGTTGGTCGTCACGATGATCGGCTTGTTCTCGTTGTAGCGGTGGTTGATGATCGCGGTAACGGTGTCGAGTACCCAGTCGGTGACGCGATGGGCTCCGAGGTCGTCGAGCAGTAGGATTTCGGCATCAAGAGCTGTCTGGTAGGCCTCACGGTTGCTGGAGTTCGAGGACGGGTTGTAACCGTCTCGAATGCGCTGCAACAGGGTTTGGTAGTCGAAGAACACAGCATCGAAACCTCGATCGAGGAGCCGTCTAAGGGCGGCAACGGCAAGATGGGTCTTCCCTACCCCAGGGGGGCCTTGAAGCAGAATGCCGCGATAGCTCGCGGTGGGGTACTCAGAGGCGAAATGCCGTACTGGGAGCATCGCCGCCGAAAGCTTGTCGTAGTCGTTGGGGTCGCCGGGCAATCGACAGGAGAAATTATCGAAGCTGGACTCGTTGAAGCGCTGAGGCACACCTGCTTGGGCGAGGCGGCCGGCAAGGGGCACTGTCTTCGAGCAGCTGCAGCGGACAACAGCGGTCAACCCGTCTTTCTCGGTTTGCTTCCAACCGGTGCCTTCGCATTCGGCACAATTCGGATCGACAGGCATCTTGTAGCTTATTCCACGACTATTAGGGCTTGGCCAGCACTCACGGCATCACCGACTTCCACACGGATGGCCTGAACAGCCCCCGACTTGGGAGCCTTCACCTCATTCTGCATCTTCATGGCCTCTACTACCAAAAGGCCCTGCCCTGTTTCGATCATTTCTCCGAGTTCAACGAGCACTTCGACTACTTTGCCGGGCATCGCTGCCTTGATCGTCACCGTTCCGTGTTCGGAGTCGGACGACTGCCCTTGCGTCCACTGGCGCGGGTCTCGCTGGCTAGCAGTCAAACGTTCGGTATCGACCCAGACGTAGTCGTCGTCGGAGGTGGTCACTTCTATGCTTTGGCCGTTGATGAGCACCGAGTAGAGGTTCGGCTCCACTCGGACGATGTCGACTTCGTGGGACTTGCCGTCAATGATCAGCGTGCGCTGGGTGCTGGTGCGGTCAGTGGGCGGCGTCTCCAATTCGTACGCATGGCCATCGATGATGACTTGGAGCTTCATCGAGGCCGCACCATCTTCGCTCGTGCCGCCGAGCGCCAGCCGGAGGTAGGACGTTTTGACGTGACTCCAGAAGTTTTTTTCGCGGAGGCCTCACGTAGCGCGAATAGGGCTGCGATGTGTGAATCGGTTGGTACGTCATCAGGTTCGGCGGCTTGGCGATCAAAGAACCGTGCGATGAATCCCGTGTCGAGGTCACCACTGCGAAAGACCGGGTCATCCACGACGTCGCGGAAGAAGCCGAGGGTGGTCTGTATGCCGGTGACCTGGTATTCGGCGAGGGCGGCGCGGAGGCGATCGAGAGCTTCGTCGCGGGTCGGACCCCAAGCGCAAAGCTTGGCGATGAGCGGATCGTATTCGAGAGGCACTTCCCAGCCCGGATAGGCAGCGGAGTCGATTCGGATGCCTGGACCGGCGGGCTCGCGGAGTGTTGTGATTTTCCCCGGCGAAGGGCAGAAGCCGTTGGTGGGATCTTCGGCATAGACCCGGCACTCGACAGCCGCACCGGTGAAGCGGATGTCCGATTGGGCGTGCCTGAGCGGTTCACCAGCGGCGACTCGGATCTGCTCGGCGACCAGGTCGATTCCGGTTACCAGCTCGGTTACAGGGTGCTCGACCTGGAGTCGAGTGTTCATCTCGAGAAAGTAGAAGTTGCCTTCTTGGTCGGCCAAGAACTCTACCGTTCCAGCATTAACGTATCCCGATGCGCGAGCGGCTTGCACCGCTGCTTCGCAGAGGGCCTTGCGGCCTTCCGGACGATCGACAAACAGGGGCGACGGGGTTTCTTCGATCACCTTCTGGTGGCGCCGCTGGAGCGAACATTCGCGTTCGCCGAGGTGAATGACGTTGCCGTGAGAGTCAGCTAGAACCTGAACCTCAATGTGGCGCGGACGCTCGATCGCTCTTTCGAGGTAGACGCTATCGTCTCCGAAGGCAGCTTGCGCTTCGGACTGGGCGCGCTTGAGCGAAGACAGCAATTCGGCGGCGGTGTGTACGAGTCTCATGCCCTTGCCGCCGCCACCGGAGGAGGCCTTGAGCATGACGGGGTAGCCGATGGTCTCGGCGAGTGCGAGGGCGGTTGGGCCGCTGAGCGGCTGACTGTTGCCGGGCACCACAGGGACACCGGCCTGCTCCATCCGTTGTCGGGCAGCCGTCTTCGAACCCATGAGTTCCATCGCTTCGGCAGGCGGCCCGATGAATGTGATGCCAGCATCTTTGCAAGCGTTCGCAAAGGCCGCGTTCTCACTCAAGAACCCGTAGCCCGGATGAATGGCGTCAGCACCTGCGGACTGGGCGGCCTTGAGAATGCGCTCCACTGATAGATAGCTCTCGGCGGCCAGAGCGGGACCGATGGCGAGCGCTTCGTCGGCGAGTCGAACGTGGAGCGCAGTGCGATCGACTTCAGAGAAAACCGCCACGCTGGGGATGCCCATCGCGCGGCAGGTTCGGATCACGCGGACGGCGATTTCACCTCGATTGGCGATGAGAATCTTGCGGAACACGAGCGTACTAGTGTACGACGGAACCTCTCACCAGAAGACGTCTGCACGTCGCGGCGCAAACCGCTAAACTAGCGGCACCTCTTGCAGCTACACCGTTGGGTCGCTCTCTGGGCGACAGCGGCGATGCTATTCGCCGCGGAAGAAGGGCAGAAGGAAATCCCCTTCATTAACGCTGGCGGCATCGTCAATGCAGCCAGCTTTGTCCCGGCTCCGGACAACTTTGTTGCGCCGAATTCGATCATCTCGATTTTCGGTGTCGATCTAGCTCTGCGCACGCAGGCAGTGACCACCGACACGCTGGAGGCAGGACGCCTTCCGCTCCACTTGGGCGGCGTGTCGGTACGCATTGGCGGCCAAGGCGCCCCTCTATACTTCGTCTCTCCGACGCAAATCAACGCCCAGGTTCCCGCGTCGTTGGTCGGTCGTCCACAGCCGTGGAAGTTGACCGTGATTCGAGAAGGGTTACAGGACTTGGTAGAGACCGATGTTTATGTACGGGAGTCGGCCCCAGGGCTGTTTCCGGTTGTGGCGCATACGGACTATTCGGTCGTCGGACGCGGCGACCTGATCGGCTCGACCCCGGCCGTACCGGGTGAGGCTGTGGTGCTGTTCGGCACGGGATTCGGTCCGACGCAGCCACCGGTCGAAGAAGGGCAGCTGCCGCCCTTCGCTGCGTCTCTCACGCTACCGAGTCGCGTCTTTCTGGATGGCGTGGAACTGCCGGGAGAAAACGTCCTATACGTTGGCCAAGCTCCGTTTTTCGCCGGACTCCAGCAGGTGAACATCCGCCTTCCCGACGCGCTGCCGACCGGAGATTACGAGGTGGTTGTAGAAGTGGCCGGAATGAGAAGTCAGATGGGGGTTACGATCTCGGTAGACGCGCCAAATGAATAAGCGTGTAACCGATTCGGAGCCCATGCGTTTAAGAGTTAAGGATTGGTGTGCGCCGCGTACTACGAACTGGGGATAAGATTGTCGGGGAGTTCACCTATGCGCCTACTAGTCGTCCTTACTGCCGCGGTATTGGTCACGCCTCTGATGGGTGCAGAGCCGCAAGCCGAAGCTCCCGAGTTGGAGCCAGCCATCCTGACCGAACGCCCGGCACCTCCGACTGAAGGGCAGGTACTGATTCCGATTGGCACTCGGGTTCCGCTGGTGTTGCTCAATAGCGTGAGCACGAAGCACGCGAACCCAGATGACTTGGTCTACCTTGAGTCGATGTATCCGGTGGTCGTCAATGGCAAGATCGTGATCCCTCCGGGAACCTACGTATCTGGGCGGGTAACGAGCCTGAAACGTCCAGGGCGCGTGAAGGGGAAGGGCGAGCTCTACGTTCGGTTTGAGCAAATGATCCTCCCGAACGGGGTTATTCGCGATCTCGTCGGACGGATAGGGGCACTCGACGGGCGAGCACCCGAGGGCTTTGATCGAGAGGAAGGCAAGGTCTCGAGCGAAGGGAGCAAGGGCCAAGATGCGCGGACGGTGGGTGAAGCCGCGGCTGCCGGAGCATCGGTCGGCGTCATCGCTGGAGCGATCGGCGACCCGCTAGGGCCGGTAGTCGGCGCTGCGGCTGGTGCTGCGGTCGGTGCGACTGCGGGGTTGATCGGAGTCTTGATCTCTCGGGGGCCCGATGCGATTCTCGAACAGGGCACCCAATTGGACATGGTTCTCGTCCAAGGCATGGTCTTCAGGGAAGAGGAACTGGAGTTTGATGACCCTCTCGGAGTCGGCAGGAATCGAGAGGCAGGAAGAGGTCCAGATCCGAATCGAAACCACAGCGGCACCGGTAGTGGCCGGTTCTCGCTGTAGTTGGGGTGGTTGAGATTCCGTCAGCTCCCCGTATAATTCGAGGGACGAGACGACGGTTTGCCCAAAAGAAGTCAACGACTCTACTTAGCCTTACTGGGCGCACTGTTTGCCCTGCTGGTCGGGCTTTCGTTCTGGCACACATCCCTGAGCGTCGGGGACTTCCGTCCAGATAATACCGCCATTGGATTTGTGCTGTGGGGCATGCTCACGCTGGTTGCGTTGGGCGTACTGGCGCTCGGCTTCATCCTCTTCCGCAACCTGCTCAAGCTCTACGTCGAACGGCGTCAGGGGCGGCTCGGTTCACGCATCAAGACGAAATTGGTTGGCGGGGCGTTGGTTCTCTCGATCGTGCCCGTCGTGGCCATGGTTGTGTTCTCATTCACGATCATGAGCCGGACGTTGGACAAGTGGTTGTTCTCGCAAACGCCACAGATTCTAGCGAACTCAGAGGCGATGCTCGAAGAGATGAATCGGATCATGCGGGAGAAGATGGAAGCCGAAGCTGCTCGGGCAGCGGCACTTCCGCTTGCGGCCAGCCCATTCCAGCTTGAAGCGGCATCGGAAGGTGCACTCGCCGAACTGTCGGAGATTCTCAGGGGGCTCGACGCTCAATATGTGGGCTTCTTGCCAGCGGGTGAGACTCGGGCGACTTGGGAAGTTCGTTCAGGCGATTTAATCTCGGGGGCCGTCGAGTGGCGCCTATTAGATGACGAGACCGAGCCGTTGGCCTCAGGAATTTTGGGCGATTTGGTGTGGGGCAGGGCGCCAGTGAGGGCCAACGGCTACGAACTTGGGCTCGTTTTTGTGGCCTGGCGTATTCCAGACGAGATTCAGTCTCGACGCGCGGCGATGGAGGAGTTGTTCGAAGAGTACCGGATCGTCGAGGCGGAACGGACGACGTTCAAGTATTTCTACTTGGGTCTGCTCGCTCTGATTGCGATCTTTGTCTTGTTCGTATCCGTCTGGCTGGCACTGTATTTATCGAGACAAATCAGCGCACCGATCGTAGCCTTGATCGACGCGACTGCCGAGGTTTCAAGCGGTCACCTCGAACATCGGGTTGATGTTCCAGCGATGGACGAGTTGGGTGGACTGATCGCTTCGTTCAACCACATGACTCAGCGGCTAGAAGAACAGACCAGCGCGCTCCAAGCGAGCAACCACGAGTTAGAGAAAGCGAACGCGGAGATCGATTCAAGACGCCGCCTGATCAATGCAATTTTGGAAAGCGTTACGCCAGCGGTGTTGTCGGTCAATGAGTTCGGCGAGATCTTCAACTCGAACCCGGCTGTGGGTCGAATATTTCGACTATTGAAGGACCAAGAGCCACGGCGTATCGACGATCTGTTCCCAACTGAAGATCGCGACGATCTGCACCACATGTTGCAACGTGCCAGGAGGACAGGATTGGCCTCACGGGCCTTTGAGATCCAAGGCAAAGGCAGCATCCAACACCTGGCGGTGACGGTGACGTCGCTGGAAGAGAATGAGACGCCCACAAAGGGCCTGGCGCGCTACGTCATCGTGGTCGAAGACACGACAGATCTTCTACACGGCCAAAAAGAGGAGGCCTGGACGGAGGTCGCCCGCAGGGTTGCCCACGAAATCAAGAATCCGTTGACGCCGATCGCACTTTCCGCGGAACGGATGCAAAAGCTACTTGCGAAATTCGCAGAGACCAGCGATCCAGATGCACGGCAAGTGTTGCGCGAGAGCTTTGGACGCTCGACGCAGACGATTATCGGGGAGGTAGAAACCCTGCGACGGCTGGTCGATGAATTCGCGGAGCTGGCACAGTTTCCGACAGCTCACCTGGAACAGGGCGACCTGAACGAAGCGGTCGTTGAGGCGGCCGCGGTCTTCGAAGGGCGTCTCAACGATATTCGACTGCGCGTCGAGACGGCTCCATCGTTGCCTCCGGTGATGATCGACCGGCAACACTTCAAAAGGTTGGCAGTGAACCTAATTGACAACGCCGCGGAAGCTTTAGAAGGGGGCTTGGTGAAAGAGATCGTGGTGAGGACAGCCGTGTCCGAGACACCAGGCAGTGTGGTACTCACGGTTGCGGATTCTGGTCCCGGAATCTCGCCCAAAGACAAAGAGCGGCTGTTCTTACCCTACTTCTCGACGAAGGAGCGCGGCACGGGACTGGGGTTGGCGATCGTCAGTCGGATCGCCAGCGAACACGGCGGCACGATTCGGGTGGAAGATAACCGGCCTGCTGGCACACGGTTTATTGTAGAGTTGCCCACCGTGGAAGTTCCCGCGTTGGTTGGGACTGACGAGACGTGAAACACAACGGACGCATTCTTGTAGTCGACGACGAGCCGGGCATCCGCAGTTCCTTGACCGAGATCTTGACCGACGAAGGATACGCCGTGGAATCGGTGGAATCGGGAGAGTCTTGCTTGGAGGCACTGGAGCGCAAGGGCTGGCAGTGCGTGCTGCTGGATATCTGGCTGCCAGGAATCGACGGCCTTGAAACGCTGGAGCGTATCGAGAAGCTGGATGAGGCCCTGCGACCGATCGTGGTCGTCATCTCGGGGCACGGAAAAATCGAAACAGCGGTTCGAGCGACGAAGTTGGGTGCATTCGACTTTTTAGAGAAGCCACTCTCTCTCGAAAAGGTGACCGTCACAGTCAAGAACGCACTTGCTCACCGCCGTCTGGAGCGTCAGAACCGGGAACTTCGCGCGGAAGGCGGATCGTACAACATCATCGGCGACAGCGTGCCGATGAAGGCGCTTCGTGGACAGTTGGAGCTGATGGCACCGACGGGCGGTCGTGTGCTCATTTACGGTGAGAGCGGCGTGGGCAAAGAGCTGGTTGCGCACGCATTGCATACGCGAAGCCTACGGGCCGATGAGCCGTTCATCGAAGTGAACTGTGCCGCGATTCCCGAAGAGTTGATCGAAAGCGAACTCTTTGGTCACGTCAAGGGATCCTTCACCGGCGCAATGGAAGATAAGACCGGCAAGTTCCAGCAAGCTGACCGGGGCACACTGTTTCTCGACGAAGTTGGCGACATGAGCCTCAATACGCAGGCAAAGGTACTGCGAGCCCTCGAAGGCCAACGGTTTGAGCCGGTTGGGTCTGGGAAGCACGTCGAGGTGGATGTGCGCGTGATCGCCGCGACGAACAAGGATCTCGATGAAGAGATCTCTAACGGAAACTTCCGCGAAGATCTTTACTACCGGCTCAATGTGATCCCATTTTTCGTGCCGCCACTGCGATCGAGGGCCGAGGATATTCCACGACTGGCGGAATACTTTTTAAACGAATTCTGTCAGGCCTACGCTCGGAAGCCAAAACATCTCTCGGTAGACGCGATTGAGGCGCTGATGAGCTATGCCTGGCCGGGAAATGTCCGCGAACTTCGCAACTTGATGGAGCGAATCGTCATCATGCATGAGCCCGCCCGCGTAGATACGGACGACCTGCCCTTACCGCCGGATACCAGAAGGGCGAGTATGCGGGCTAGTTCAGGCGACTTTCGGACCCTTGCGGAAGCTCGCACCGCCTACGAGAAGCGTTATGTGTTGGAGGTTCTCGACTCCGTGGGGGGCAACATGACGCGCGCGGCGGAAGCTCTGGGACTTGAACGTAGCCATCTCTATCGGAAAATGAAGTCGCTCGGCATTTCCAACGCCGACCCCAAGTAGTCGACCGATTCTGATCGTTCGTAATTTCCGGCCGTAGTCGGTCTACAATAGTCGTCACCATGAAAGGCAACGACCAGATCATCGCCCGCCTCAACGAGACACTCATCGCGGAGTTCACCGCTATTCACCAGTACTTCATCCACGCGGAGATGGAAGAGAACTGGGGTTACAAGAAACTGAGCAGCTATGTGAGGCGTCAGTCCATCGATGAGATGAAGCACGCGGAGAAGCTCATCGAGAGGATTCTCTTCCTCGACGGAGTTCCGTCGATGGGTGAACTGAAGCCGCTGAATGTCGGCGAAGACGTGAAGACGCAGCTTGAGAATGACCTCCAAGTCGAATACGACGCGGTGCAGCAGTTGAATGTTGCGGTTGCGGAGGCTCGTGAGGCGGGAGATAACGGATCTCGGGAACTCTTCGAGATGATTTTGGTAGACGAAGAAGACCACGTCGATTGGCTCGAAGCGCAGCTTCAGTCCATCGCAGACATGGGCATCGGGCTCTATCTGGCCCAGCATCTTGAGCCCGGGCAGTAGAGTGCAGGGTCGCCCGTTGACGCCGCCGACGGGGTCAAGTTTGGACTAGCTCATGGGGCTTACGCTGCATAGCCTCGACTGGGCCGTCATCCTCGCGTACTTCGCGCTGGTGGTCGCAGTGGGGCTGTGGGCCGCACGCAAAGTCAAAGGTACCGCAGACTATTTCATTGGCAACCGGGGCTTTAGCGTTTGGTTGGTGATCGCTCAGGCTTTCGGCGTTGGCACTCATGCCGAAATGCCGGTTTCGCTTGCCGGTAAAGTCTACCAGTCGGGTTACTCGGGTATCTGGTACCAGTGGAAGAACCTATTCATTACGCCCTTCTACTGGCTGCTTGCTCCGTTGTTCCGTAGGTTCCAGCGCACCACGACGGGAGAGGTCTACGAAGACCGCTACGGGGCCTGGATGGGCGTGGTCTACACGGTATTCGCGTTGGCTTTCTTCGTCTTCAACATGGGGGCGATGTTGAAGGGCGCGGGAAAGCTCGTGGCGGTCGCGACGGGCGGCACGGTGACTCCGAACACGGTCGTGCTGGTGATGACTGGCACGTTCTTGATTTATTCGTTCTTCGGTGGCTTGATCGCCGCAGCCTACACCGACTTCGTTCAGAGCTTTTTCATCATCGCGTTGTCGTTCTTGCTGATCCCACTGGGGCTAGAGAAGGTGGGTGGCTTTGCAGGAATTCGGGAGTCGCTCTCGACCGAAATGCTGTCGATGGTGACACCCGGTGACGTCGGGGTTTTTACGATCTTCATGCTGACCGTCAACGGTCTAATCGGAATCGTGGCGCAGCCGCATATCTTGGCGAGCGTGGGGACCGGGCACGATGAGTATTCGTGCCGGATGGGAATGGCCGCGGGCAACTTCGTCAAGCGCTTCTGTACGATCGGCTGGGCTCTCTCGGGTGTGATCGTTGCGGCGATGTTGGTGCAGAACGGTGGCGTGCTCGATGACCCGGAGGATGCATTTGGGTACGCGACTCGGGAGTTGCTATTCCCAGGCGCGGTCGGACTGATGATCGCGAGCGTGCTGGCAGCCAATATGTCGACCGGGTCGGCATTCACGGTGGACGGCGGTGCCCTGTTCACCCAGAACTTATACCGCCGCTACATCACCGACGCTAAGCCGGACCGCCACTACTTGAACGTCGGTCGCGTGGCAGGAGTGACGATAACGATCCTTGGGGTTGTCTTTGGGCTGTTTGTCGACAGCGTACTACAGGCGTTTCTTTTCACCGAGACGATCGCAGCGTTCATGGGGATCAGCCTATTTGGCGCGATCAGTTGGAGAAGGGCCAATCGTTGGGGCGCATTGGCTAGCCTGCTCTGCTCAAGCGGGACGTTTTTCTGGCTGACCTGGAGCGACTACGGTGTCTTGTTGCAGTGGGAAGCCGCAAATTTTGGAATCGCGCTAGTGGTTGGTTTCGCCGCGCTGGTGGTGGCCAGTTTGGCAACCGCACCGGAATCAACAGATCGGACGGGTCCGTTTTACGCTCGGCTGGATCGACCGACACGGCTCGATCCCGAGAGCGGCGAGGAAGTAAGCGTCGACGAAGACGGCCACGACTTGCTGTTCGTGCACCTGTTCAACCTTCGTCTCAGCGAAGGATTGGGAGCGTTCTATCGAAGGTTCCGCATCGACATCAACGGCCTCGTGTTGTCGTTCGGCGTTGTCGCGGCTCTGATCGCCCTAGCCAAGGGCCTACTCTACCTGCCTTAGTGCCCGGCACCGGCGGTCGGGCCCGACTCAGGGAGTGGAGTTCGATCGGTGTGCGGCGGGAGGACGGGATGCTCGATAATCGGCTGCTCTCCGGTGAGTGTTAGTAAGAAAGCGGTGATGGCGTCCACTTCGCTGTCACCGAGTTCGGAACCTAGCTGCGCGACGCCCATGATGGCGACGGCCTGTTTGAGATCCCAGACCTTACCGGAACGGAAGTAAGGGGCAGTGAGCCCAATATTGCGCAGGGTCGGCGACTTGAAACTGTATTCATCTGAAGTGGCTTGGGTAACCGCGAAGCGACCCTAGTCCGCTTCGGGCAAGATATCCTCGGAGGGCCTCTCGGTGACGCCAAACGGAAAGTACCCGGTTCCGCCAACGTTGACCCCGTTGTGGCAGTTGACACAGCCCTTATTGAGAAACAACTCCAGGCCCTGCAGCTCCACTGTGTTGAGGGCATCAGCCTGCCCACTCAGGTAACGGTCGAAGCGAGACCACGGGGTCAATAGAGTGCTCTCAAATGCCTCTATCGCGGAGGCCATGTTGTCGAAGCTGACAGGCTCCGCTTGACCAGGAAACGCTGACTCGAAAGATTCCACATATGCAGGCATGCTCTTGAGAGTGGCAACAGCCCGCTCGGGTGTCGAGTTCATCTCGACCCCTGCTTGCACAGGGCCCTTGGCTTGCTCTTGGAGGTCTTTGGCTCGGCCATCCCAAAACTGCGCGACATTGAAGACGGCGTTAAGGACAGTGGGGCTGTTCCTCGGTCCCTTGGCCCAGCCGTGCCCGATCGAGGTTTCGAGCAGATCAACGCCCCCGGTGGCCAAGTTGTGGCACGAATGGCAGCTGATTAGCCAGCTACGCGACAGGCGCCGATCGAAGAAGAGCATCTTGCCGAGTTCAATCTTCTCTGGCGTCAATGGGTTGCCAGGGATCGCTGGTGGGCTGACGGGCACTACTTCGAACCGGGCACGAGCCTGGTCAAGAAGCGGGGATTGAGCCCTCGCGGCGGGACCAATTGCAGTAATTAAGAGGACAACGAGAATAAGAGGTCTCATTTGGGAAGTAACTCCTAGTGGCTGATGTGTCGGGTTGGCTACGCGGGAAATTATAATGACCGAGCCCTAAAAGTGCAAGTTACAAGTGTTAACTACTAGGAGCCCATGCCGGGCTTGGATTGGCGGAGGTTCTGGAAGAACCGGGCAGCGACTTCCGAGGCGAGAGGACCAGAGATCGAGGCCCCGCCCCGAAGCATGACCACGACAGCCAGAGTCTGGTCATTCTCACGTGAGTAGGAGGCGAACCAACCCAGGCGAGTCCGCGACCGCCGAAGGTTCAAGCTGCAGGTACCCGTCTTGCCCCACAGTGACGTACCGGACACTCGCGCCCGTTTCGCCGTGCCCTTCTCGATCTCGGGCAACCAGCCGCCGATCGCGAGCTGCCTTTTCACGCGAGGCTCCACAGCCTCCGCTTCGGCCGAATCAGCCGGGTGTTGTAGGTAGTAGAGGGTGCCACCGTTCGCAAGGGACGACACGAAAGCGGTCAACTGCAGAGGAGTAACGGAGATGCCGTCTCCGAAGGTAGTCATGCGCCCAACTCCGCTGCGATGCTCAGTCTCAGGGAACTTGCCGAGCTGCTCGCCTGGGATATTCCAACCCGCCTTCTCGCCGAAACCGAACCAGCGGGCATAGCGCTGAAATCGTCCGAAGCCGAGCCGCTCGCCGAGATCGTCGAACAGTACGTTGTTTGATATCGCGAGGCCATGAACGAGGGTCATGAACCAGCCGCCAGGAAAGTAAACCTTTTCGGCAGGCTCAATGAGTCCCTCGCTGAGTGCGGCGAGTCCTGCCACCAATTTGATCGTCGAACACGGGATGTAGCCGTCGGAGAGGGCCAATTTTTGGTTGACCATCGAGAGAACCCTACCGGTATCGGCATCGGCAACAACGACTGAGCCGTTGAGGCGTCCCAGTGCCGCGACAGCAGCCTGACGAACGGATGGATCTTCTCCGCTGGACCAGTCACCTGCCGGGGAGTCGGCGTAGGGGCGCACCGTGTAGCCACGACGCGCTGGCTCGGCTTGAATCGAGACGCTAAGAACGCACCCAAGAATGACGATGGGAAAGAGACGAAACACGAATAGGACCCATTTTAGGCGCACGGAGTCAACGGGGTGAAGCCCGTTGAGTGTTTTTCGTGAGGTCGACGAGTGCTCTGACGGCGGAAATCTGTCTCGGTCGGCAATTATTTAGGGAACTTCGAGGCCTCTGGCGGTGTCTAGATAGGCAACGAGAAGGGAATAAAGCCCATTTGCGGGCGCCCTCGACGACTGGTAGCCTATAGTCAGCTCGGATCTTATCAGTGCATATCTTCGACTCATTACTCGCAGAGTACGGTCCAACGGATCCAGAAGCGGGTCTGACTAGACGCCTCAAGTGCAGGGAGCCCGAGGCCTATTCCGAGCTGATCGAACGGTACGAAAAGCCGATGTATGGCTTTGTTTACCGACTGTTAGACAACCCCGACGATGCACCTGATGTCACCCAAGAAGTGTTCGTCAAGGTGTTCCGCAACATCGACGACTTCCGCGGCGATAGCACGCTGAAGACTTGGATCTATCGCATTGCGGTCCACGAGGCCTCAAACCGGCGCCGGTGGTTCAGTCGCCATCGCAGCGCGGAAGTTTCGCTAGACACCGGGGGCCGAGGAAGTTCTTCCACCTGGGACTGGCTACGAGACAGTCGGCAGGGACCGTTTGAGCGGTACCAACATGTCGAGAAAATGGATTTGGTGGCAGAGACACTGCGGGATATCGATGAGAGGCTCAGAGCGGCCGTCGTCATGCGGGATCTGGAAGGTCTGAGCTACAACGAGATCTCAGCCTCTCTTGAAGTTTCTCTTGGGACAGTAAAGTCTAGGATTCTGCGGGGCCGTGAGGCTCTGAGAGTCGCACTACGGCGACGGATGTCGAGCACCGTGGGCGGAGCTCAACTGCAGACAACGGAGTGATGTAATGCGCTGCTCCTGGGTACAACAACGACTAGAAGCCTATACGGATGGGGAACTATCGGGCGTGAAGCGTTTCACGCTGCGACTGCACCTTCAGGTATGCCCGGCTTGCTTGCGAGATTCAGAGGTCATGGACGGGGCTCGATCGCCCCTCAGCCTGCTCCCCGCTCCCGAGCCCCCAAGAACTCTCGGCACGCAGCTTCGTGTGGCGATGTCTATCGAGTTCGCTCGAGGCAACCCGTGGCAACGAAGAATCAACCGTTGGAAAACCGCCTTCAGAGAAAGTATGCGGCCGATGGCAGTCCGTACGCTGGGCGGAGCGCTCACCACGATACTCCTATTCAGCGCGATCATGCCCGACCTATTGGTCTCGCCTGTTCGAGCCATGGATGACGTGCCCCTCGCACACCTGACCAATGGATTTGTTCGCTCCGCGGAGCTTCCGACTGCAGCACTCAACCCGTTTAGTGAAGACACGACTGTCTTGGTGTTCATCGACAAGAGCGGGAACATGTACGGTTTCGAGTTGTTCGAAGAGCAACGGCAGAACATGAAACTGCGAGCAGAGATCGCACGGTCGTTGTTACTTGCCGAGTTCTTTCCCGCGACGTTCTTCGGCCAGCCCGTGCTAGGTCAAGTCCTGATCACTTTCACGACAGTGAAGGGCTGAGTGGCATCTTCGAAGAAGCCGATGGGACGGCCCCGGCGCCCAAAGCTCGGTCAACACTTTCTTCACGACGCGGGGGTACTGGATCGCATTGTTGACGCGCTCGCCTTCTCACCCGGTCAGCTGGTCATCGAGGTAGGTCCTGGTCGCGGCGCGCTTACGCGGCGCTTGTTGGCGGCTGGAGCGCGTGTCTTGGCGATCGAGCTGGACTCTGAGTTGGCGAATCGCATACGTGCGGAGTTCGCTGATCAGCCCAATTTCAAAGTGATTGATGACGATATTCTCAACGTCGACTTGCGCGCACTCACGGGCGGCGAAACTGCTGTGCTGGCGGGCAATCTACCGTATTACATCACTTCCCCGATCGTCAGGAAGACCCTTGAGGCTGGCGACTGCCTGGAGCGGGCGGTATTTTTGGTGCAGCTAGAGACAGCCGAGAGGATCGCGGCGCGAAAGGGCACGAGCGACTACGGCTACCTGAGTGCACTCGTACGGCTGCAGGCTGATCCAGAGGTGATGTTTCGGGTGCCACCTAGCGCATTTCGACCACCGCCTAGAGTCCAGTCCGCGATCATCCGGCTGACTCCCAAGTCAGACGCTAAGCTGGACAGAGGCTTCATTCGATTCTTGGAAACAGCCTTTCGCCACCGCCGGAAGACGCTGCTGAACAATCTCGCCGCGATCTACGACAAGGCGACCATTAGCGAACAACCCGAGGCGGGGCTCAGAGCTCAGCAGCTCGATGTGGAAGAACTCCACGACCTGTGGGCCCGGCTCAGGCCAGCGGCTACCAGAACCGTGTCGTAAGCCGGTACACGACGACACAAATCAAGAAATCGACACCTAAGCTCCAGTCCACACCTAGTGGCTGCTGGCTGGCTGGGGGCATCTGCGCGTCAACGACTGCGTAATAGAGCAGGTTGCCGATCAGGATAGCTGCGGCGGATCGTTTCCAGCCGCCGGGGAAGCGCCATCGAATCCGTTGGGCAGACATCTTCTAGAGCAGTGATCCCCGCTTCGCCTGTTCTAGAGCCTTCACCATCGCGGAAACTTTCTGGGCTTCCGAACGAGCGCAGATCAAGAGCGCATCAGGAGTGTCGACGACGACCAAATCTTTTACGCCCACCAAGGCGACGACCTTGCCTGGTGCGTCGACGTAGTTGCCGGTCGCACCGAGCGCTTCGAGGGCGGTTTGGGCTACGTTACCTGCACTATCCTTGCGGCCCAATTCATATGCCGCCTGCCAGCTTCCGATGTCGTTCCACCCAAAGTCCTTACAGGGAAACCCTGCGATATTCGAAGCCTTTTCAAGAACGCCGTAGTCGATGGAAACGTTGTCGCAGTTCGGATAGGCAGCCTTCAGCACGGACCGAAAGGATCGAGAGCCGAGGGCGGGCAGGATCGACAAAGCGGCGGTCGTTTTCGGCAGATAGGTGTCCATCGCGTCGTTGATGGTAGCTACCTTCCAGATGAACATGCCGCTATTCCAGAAAAAGCGACCCGCCTTGAGGAAGCGCACGGCTGTCCGTCGATCTGGCTTTTCGCAGAAGCGCTTGACAGGGACCTCGGTTGTGCTGCCGAGCTTCGTCCCCTTGGGAAACTCAATATAGCCGTAGCCGGTCTCAGCCCACCGCGGTTCGAGACCCAAGACGACCAACAGGTCTTTCCGCGCGGCATTTGCAGCACGCGACACAACTTGCAGAAACGGTTTCGGCTTGGAGATCAGGTGGTCGGACGGAAATACGCCCATCACGGCGTCAGGATCTTGCTCGGCAATCAGCCGGGCGGCAAGGGCAATGGCCGGTGCGGTGTTGCGCTGTACCGGTTCGGCGATCACTTGACGCGCAGGAACCGTCGGCAACTGCCCGCGGACAGCCCGGGCCAGGACGTCGTTAGTAAGTATCCAAACCCTCTCGGGGGGAACGAGAGGGGCCAGACGACTGACGGTCTCTTGTAGCAGAGAAGCCGTGCCATTGAATGGCAGTAGCTGTTTAGGGGTCTTGGTGCGGCTCTTCGGCCAGAAACGAGTGCCTCGACCGCCAGCGAGGATGACGGCGTGGAGCAGCGCGTTCTTCATCTCTCAAGTTCGTAGGGGTCAATCAGGTGGAAGGTTCGTGCCCAGCGAGTCTTGGAGAAGAAGTTGAACATCAGGTCCTTGAGATGGGCGGCCGAGATGCCACTACTCAATTCTGGCGTGGAGGCGTTGTAAGACCAATAGACAATCAGCGGCTTGCCGATGATATTTTCACGCGGAACGAACCCCCAGTATCGACTGTCGAGTGATCGGTCGCGATTATCACCCATAGCGAAATAGGAACCCTCCGGCACCACCAATTCGCCACTGGAGACGTTCTGATCCAGCATCTCCACCGCGCGCGGGTAAACCTGCCCGTTCGCAGGTGAGGGAAAGTTGTCCCGGTAATGGTCGATGTAGTCAGACTTGTGGAGCACGTAGGGCTCGGCGACTATGCTGCCGTTGATGGATACGATCTTGTTGACAATTCGAATGTGATCACCCGGGACTCCGATGACACGCTTGACGAAAGTCTGCGAAAGATCGAGAGGATACCGGAAAACGATGATATCCCCCCGCTGGACGTCCAGGTAAGGCAAGAGTCGAGACGCCAGCGGATCAGATGGGGCGTAGGCGAGCTTGTCGACGAGTAGATGGTCGCCAATGAGGAGGGTGTCCTCCATCGATCCGGTAGGGATCACGAAGGCTTGTACTAGCGTAGTCGTGCCAAACAGCAGCAGCAGGATCGTTACGGTCCACTCGGCGATCACGCCCCGAGCAGCGGTTTCTTCCTTCTTGGCCGGCAGTTTCTCGGCAGAGGGTTCTGACTTCTGTTGTTCCACGGGCAAATCGTATTCTACCCCGTCAGCTTAGCGGCGGACGGCATCTCGTGGGTCACCGACGAACAAGGGATGCTCGTGCCTCCCGGTGAGGCAACACTTGTAGCCGACTCTGAACCCGCCGCCTCGACCGATCACTATCGGGCTATTCGTCGACGGCAGTTGGGCCGTTCATCGCCGATGCGGCGAGGCCGGGGCCGACTCTAGCATGCTAGAATCAACAGCTTACGGCCATTCGGCCGTGTCTCAGAACCCTGGTCTTTCACCCCCTATGCGCTGGAGCCGTCTGTTTATCCCGACCCTCCGCGACGCACCTGCTGAGGCTGAAGTTGTCAGCCACAAGCTATTGCTTCGCGCCGGTTACGTCCGCCAGCTCGCCGCTGGATTCTACTGTTACCTCTACCTAGCCAAGCGCTCGCTGAACAAAATCGAACGCATCGTCAGGGAAGAGATGGACGCCATGGGGGCCCAGGAAGTCTATACCCCCGAGGTGCATCCGGCCGAAATCTGGAAGGAGAGTGGTCGATGGGACGCGATCGGTAGCGACATGTTCCGCCTCGAAGACCGTCGGGGGCGCGAACTCTGCTTGGGGATGACCGAAGAAGAGGTCATGACGTGGATGGCCAGAGGGGAACTGCGGTCTTACAAGCAGTTGCCACAAATCTGGTATCAGATACAGGCTAAGTTCCGGGACGAACCGCGACCAAAGGCCGGACTGATGCGTGTGCGTCGGTTCACGATGAAGGATTCCTACTCCTTCGATCTGGATGCTGCTGGGCTCGATGAGAGCTACCAGAAGCATTACGACACTTATTGCCGAATATTTTCGCGCTGCGGGCTAGACTATCTACCGATTCAGGCCCACTCGGGTGGAATGGGAGGAAGTGAGTCTCACGAGTTCGTCGCGCCCGCTGATGCTGGCGAAGACTGGGTTGTTGAATGCGCGGAGTCCGGCTATGCGGCCAGTCTAGAGAAGGCCGTAGCGCACGCCAAAGCGGCTCCTGATGACGCAGTTGACGACTCTCCTATGGAGAAGTTCGACACGCCAGGAAAGAAGACCATCGAGGAGGTCGCTGAGTTCGACGGCCAGCCGACGACATCGCACATCAAGACACTGGTAATGGCCGCAGACGGCAAGCCGGTATTGGTACTCCTACGAGGCGACCACACACTCAGCGAAGCGAAGTTGGAGGTACTGCTCGAAGTGAGTGAACTGCGGGCTGCCCATCCAGAAGAATTGACTGAACTGTTGGGGGCGGATGCGGGCTCGCTGGGGCCGGTGGGGGCTCCTAAGGATCTGGAGATCCTGGCTGACCTTGCGCTCGAAGGTCGCAAGAATTTGATTTGCGGGGCGAACGAAAATGATAAACATCTTCGACACGTGACTCCCGGCCGTGACTTTGAGGCTCGCTTCGTTGATTTGCGTCAGGTGGAAGACGGCGATCTGGACATCGAATCAGGCGCGCCCGTTCGACTACGGAAGTGTATCGAGATCGGCCATATCTTCAAGCTGGGTTACAAGTACTCGGAATCGATGAAGCTGAGAGTGCTGGACTCGAACGGCAAGGAAACGACGCCGATCATGGGCTCCTATGGCATCGGATTGGAGCGCATTCTGACTGCGGCGATCGAGCAGAACCACAATGACGGCGGCATGGCTTTACCAGCGGCGATCGCTCCTTTTGAGGTGGTCGTGACTCCGGTCAATCTGAAGAACGAGGATCAGGCCAAGGCTGCTGAGCAGATATACGATGCCTGTGGCAAAGCCGGAATGGACGTGCTGTTCGATGACCGGGCTGAGCGAGCGGGGGTCAAGTTTAAGGACGCGGATCTCATCGGCATTCCGTACCGCATCGTCATCGGGAGAGGTGTCGGCGAGGGCAACGTGGAGTTGGTCGACCGTTCCACCGGTCAGTCGACGGATGTTAGACTTGAGGCAGTCGTCAGTCTGGTTGCGGAAAGACTAGGCCTATCAGCAGCTTAGCCCTGGTTCCGCGCCCGAGAGACCGCCCGATTCAAGGCGACAGGAAAACGCCAATGGGTAAACGCAAGTCTCAACGTTCGGGCAAACGGCTGTTCTCGTTCTCTACGCTTCTACGCGCTCTGCGTTCACCGGTCGGCAAGGTCTTTATTGGCCTTGTACTGCTGGTGGGTATAGGCGGAGCAGCAGTGTTTGGGCACTTTTGGTGGAAGTACGCGAAGGTGGTCGACTCGCGACTTGCGGCGGGTCCCTTCAACCGGGCGTCCAAAGTACTCTCTGCCGCCGAGCCCATCTTCATTGAAGATGCGGGGTCGATTGAGGAGTTGCTCGCCAGATTGCGTGAAGCTGGCTACTCTGACTCTCGACACAACCCGATTGGCAGTTTTCAGGTGCAGGACAACGCGGTTGAGATCTATCCGGGAACCCTCTCCTACTTTGCTCAAGAGCCTGCCGTTGTCTACTTCGAAGACAACGCGATCAGTCGCATCGTTTCTCTGAACGACAACACGCCGCAGACGGCGTACGAACTTGAGCCGGTCGTCATCACGAATCTGTTTGACGCCGAGCGTTCCAAGAGGCGCCTGTTTCAGTTTGAAGACTACCCTCAAGTCCTTGTAGATTCCGTACTAGCGATCGAAGATCACCGCTTCTTCTCCCATTGGGGCGTCGATCCGATTAGGCTCACCAAGGCGGCATACGATGGTCTTGTCGCTTGGAAGCAACCGCGCGGCACGTCGACGCTGACACAGCAACTGGCCAGGAACTTCTTCCTCACGCCTGAGCAGACGCCCAGTCGCAAGGCGGCAGAGGCCCTGATCGCGTTGCAGCTTGAGATCCGACTGACGAAGGAGCAGATCTTCGAGTACTACTCGAATCAGATCTTCATGGGCCGGTCGGGCAGCTTCAATGTCATGGGCATGGGCGAGGCAGCTCGGGCATATTACAACAAGGATGTCCGTGACCTTAATCTTCCCGAGGCTGGGCTTCTCGCTGGGCTTCCGCAGGGGCCAAGCTACCTGAACCCCTATCGGCATCCAGAAAGGGCGTTAAACCGACGAAGCCAGGTGCTGCGGGCGATGCGGTTGCATCGGTTCATTACCGAAGCAGAGTTTCAGGAAGCGAATGCAGCGGAATTGGACCTGGCAGAGGGGCACTTCGAGGCGACCGAGGCGCCCTACTACGTTGACCTCGTCAACGCCCATCTTAGAGAGCACTTCGACACCGAAGAACTGATCACTCAAGACTACTTGGTCTACTCCACTTTGGACCGATCGCTTCAGGAAGCTGCAGTGGAGGCTGTGAGAGTCGGCATGGTGGAGGTCGATAAGAAGATCGCGGCACAACGCCGTTGGGGCGACCAGGAGCCTCCGCGGGCGCAGGTGGCGCTGGTGGCGCTCGATCCGTCGACTGGCGAGGTCAAGGCGATCATCGGCGGCCGAAGCTACGGGCAGAGTCAATTGAATCGCGTTTTGGCCAAGAGGCAACCCGGCTCGGTGTTCAAGCCATTTGTTTATGCCGCTGCGATCGACACGGCGCTTGATGACGAGCGCATGCGGCTGGCGGAACTCTATCCAGAACTTTACGAAGATGCCGAGGACCCTCCCCCGCTCTACACGCCTGGCGATGTGTTCACTGCCGCCACCGAAGTGGATGATGTCCCCACTACCTTTTGGTTTGATGAGAAGCCCTACAACCCGGCCAATCATGGCAATTCGATTTATGGGCTCGTCAGCTTCCGTGAAGCACTGCGGAAATCCATCAACGTCTCGACGGTTAAGGTCGCGCAGTTGGTGGGCTACGACCGGGTAGCGGATATGGCGGTGCGGGCGGAGATCGGCGACGACATTCAGCCAACACCAGCCATCGCACTGGGATCCTACGAGGCGACGCCGCTCCAGGTAGCAGGAGCCTATACGGCGTTTGTAAACGGTGGCGTGATGAAACGCCCTTATTTTGTGCGGGAGGTCCGCGATCCAACAGGCAACGTACTGCACCGGCAAGAGCCAGAAGATGTTGACGTCATGGACCCGCGAGTCGCCTACATCGTGACGAGCATGCTTGAGGATGTACTCAACCGCGGCACTGGAGTTCGTGCACGCTTTGCTCACGACTTCAGGGAGCCCGCGGGCGGAAAGACGGGCACGGACGACGATGGTTGGTTCGCAGGCTACACGAACAACCTTCTGTGTGTCGTATGGGTCGGCTTTGATGACAACGTCGATCTCAGCTTGGAGGGTGCCCATTCCGCGCTCCCTATCTGGGCTGAGTTCATGAAGGCGGCGCACGAACTGCGGGCCTACAAGAACCCTGGAGAGTTCAAGGTCCCGGAAGGCGTCGTGGCGGTTGAACTAGATCCTGATAGTGGGGAACTGGCGACCTATGCCTGCCCCCGGCGTGAGAAGGAAGTTTTTGTAGCAGGGTCACAGCCGACGACCTTCTGCCGCTTCCACGGTAGTGGTGGGCAGATGATGCTAGCAACCAACGTGGCTGGTTGGGATAGTGGCACGCCGGACCTTGTAGAATCCGAGCTGCTGGAGCTGGAGCGCCCGACAGTCCGGGAGGATAGCGTTGTGCAACTTCCGACGAGCCAAAAACCATCGCCTCGCCCCGACACGCGCAAGAAAGACGGGATTCTCCGGCGTGTATTGAGCATCTTCCAAAAGTAGCTACACGCTCACGATTGAGCGATCTAGTTCCGCCGTTTCAGTTGCACGAGTGGTAGAGTAAGCATCGAACGATACTCCTCCAGACCAATCTTGAGAGATCGGCCCTGAAGGCGGGAGGACGTAATGTTATCGGCGATGCTCGGAGTCCTGCTGCTCTTTCCGCAGCTCATCAATTCGACGAACAAGATAAACCAACCGGTCCCCACAGCGACGCAGATTACCAACGAAAGGCGGGGCGACATTTTCATGGCGCGCAAGATGTACCGCGAAGCGATCGACGCCTATCGTGCGGCTCTAACGGAGGCCCCTAGCGACGCACGGGTTCACAATAAATTAGGCATCTCTTACCACCTATTGGAAATGCTGGGCCCGGCGAAGCGGCAGTACGAGCAAGCATCGGCGCTCGACAAGAAGTATTCCGAGGCAATGAATAATCTCGGGACGATCTACCTGGCCGAGCGCCGCTTCAAGAGAGCCCAACGCACGTTTGAGAAAGCCCTCAAGATCACTCCCGACGCCGCATCGACCTACAGCAACCTCGGCACTGCTTTTTTCTCTCGACGTCGTTACGAAAAGGCGACAAACGCCTACATGCGAGCCTTGGAACTCGATCCTAAGATCTTCGAGGCGGGAGCGCGTGGCGGCACCTCGCTTCAGAATCGGACCGTGGAAGAGCGGGGCAAGTACTACTATTACCTCGCCCAAGCATTCACGGAGAACGGCCAATTCGACCGTGCGGTAATCTACCTCCGACGGTCGATGGAAGAAGGGTATGGTCGGGCAAAGAGGGCAGATGAAAACCCGGCATTTCATCCGCTGTACGAGATGCCGGAGTTTCTGGCCCTCGTGAGCCCAGAAACCGCCGCAGTCCGCTAGGGAGCGGTGCGGATTCAGCCGACTATGTCGACGAGCCGTCGTGCCCCGCGTTTGTCGATTCTACCGGAGTGAATTCGATGTCCGCGATCATTGATGGCCTGGTAGTGTAGTGAATCTTCTCCCACGCTGAAGTCCATGAAGTGAAACTCCTGGTGGCCGGACTCCACCTGAGGGTTGCTATTATCGCCGCCCTTGCGAAGCTTGCCTGCTGCCCCCGAGATCAAGTGATGAACTCCGTGCTGCGGTCGAACTTTCTGATAGAAGTGGTCGTGCCCCGCCATAACTAGATCGGCGTACTCGCGGATCTCCGGTTCCAAGACTTGCTTCAGGGCTTCGCTGCCACCATGCCCGCGAGAAATGATCCCCAAGAGGCCTGGCTTGACGAAGGAGTAAATCGGCTGGTGGAAGTAGAAGATATTCCAGTGACTCTTGTCTGCGTCGCGCAGGCGCTCTCTTAGAGACCCGAGCAGCCGATCCTGGGTCTTGCGATCCTGCCCATCGATGGCGTCGATCCAGTCGTTAGTGTTTAGACAAATGAACCGGGCGAGCCGCTTTCCGTCCGCCAACGTCGGTCCAGCGAAGAATTCGTATTCAGGCTTGCGACCGACGAACCCAAAAGCTTCTTCCTGAACCATGTCACGACCATCGCGATAGCGGACGTCGTGATTCCCGAGAGTTGCATGGAAGGGCACCCCCTCCTCGATCATTTCACGGTAGACATCGACGAACTTCGAGTCAAAGTACTTCGGCTCGCCGTTCTCGTAGATGTTGTCGCCCATCATCGCGACGAAATCCCAGGGCTGCTTTGAGTGCCAGTTGCGCATGCGTGACGCGACCCGAAGTTGCCCTGACTTGCCGGACCCGCTATCGCCCATCACGCCAAACCGGAGTGAGCCGGGCAGATCGAACTGAGGTTCCAGCTGCCTCTCGGCTGCCTGCAGCGCCTGGTCGAACGCAGCCCCAGCCAAGAGAGGAAGTTGCAGTAAAGTTCTTCGACGCATGGAGCTGATCCTCGTAGCCTCCTGTCTATTGGATGCGCAGGCACTCGGCCAGGTCGCAACTGGACCGTGACGACAACACCCGAGAGTGTCCTCAGTCTTGCAGCCGCGCAGACAAGTTTCAAGGCCAGCAGTTGAGGAACCCGAGAGGCCGGTATCTTGCCTTGCCCGTCGGTCCGTGTTATCAATGGGTTACGACTCTATCTGAGTCCGGCGCAGAGTTCGGCGATCCCACTTGACGGTCTCTTTCGTCATTCCCCATCGCGAGAACCTAGCGATGCTACAAGCGGCAATTCAGTCGCTTGAGAACCTCGACACCCCAGAAGACTGCTCGATAGAAGTGATCGTGGTCGACAATGCCTCGATCGACGGCGCGGTCGACTGGGCAGCGGCGTCCGGTTACCGGACTGTCCGGCTCGCAAGGAACGAGGGGTTCGCCAGGGCGGTGAACCGGGGCATAGACCTGAGCCGTGGAGACGACATCGTCGTGATGAACGACGATGTCGAGTTGGCGCCCGATTGGCTGGTGCAAATTACTCGGGCACTCAAGGCTTCCGAGCAGTCTTGGTTCGCCTGCGGCAAAACGCTCTGCTACGCGGAGCGCGGCAGAATCGATGGGGCCGGCGACGCCGTCTGTCGTGGCGGAGCCTCTTGGCGAATTGGGCATGGCCGCAAAGAAGGTCCGCAGTTTGATATCCCGAGACAAACCTACTTTCCGTCAGGTACAGCCACGCTGTTTCGGCGCGAATTCTTCGACGAAGTAGGTCGATTCGACGAGGACTTCTTCGCTTACCTAGAGGATGTCGACCTGGGACTACGTGCGGTCGAGGCAGGACTTGGCGGCATCTATGTTCCAGAGGCCCGAGCCTACCACCACGGAAGTCTTACGGGGCGCGCGTGGAGTCCCGCGATGGTCCAATGGATTACCGCTCACCAGATACTACTGCTCGCCAAGCACTACCCTGCCCAACTTCTCTTCCGATACGGCTGGAACATCTTGGTGGCCCAGTTGCTCTGGGCTGCAATGGCCATGTCGCGCGGTCGAGTCGTCGCCTGGATGAGAGGAATGGCCTCCGGGCTGCGGCACGCCAGACAAAGTCGATTTCAGGCTAGGGGTTTGCGAGAGAAGGCGGATAGACTACCTGAAGTACTGTCCGCCATGGAAACCGAAATCCTGAGAGTCCAGCAAGAAACGGGATTTGATGGCTACTGGAGGTGGTATTTCAAACTGGTGAGGGCTCCGGCGAGGGAGGAGGAATGAACCCGCGGGTCGCCGCAGTTGTTGTCACCCACAACTCAGCGCAGGCGGTGACAGACTGTCTGCCGCTTATCGAGGGTCCCGACGAGGTCGTGGTTGTCGACAACGCGTCGCACGACCACACCGTCGAGGCAGTTCGACACAGCACCCCGCAGGCCCAGCTGATCTGCAACAAGGCCAACCTGGGATTCGCGGCCGCCGTGAACCAGGGCGTCCGCGCGAGTTCGGCGGACCTGATCCTGCTGATCAACCCCGATGCCGCCCCTACGGGTCGCATTGACTCAACTTGCCCCATGGCTAAGAAGGCCCTGGAACCGCAAGTTGGCGTGGTCGGAGGCAAGCTGCTCGGAGTGGACGGCAACGTGCAGGCAGGGTTTGCCGTGAGGAGCTTTCCAACTCTGGCCATACTGAGCTTCGAATCCCTCGGGATCAATCGCCTGTGGCCATCAAACCCAGTGAATGGGCGCTATCGCATGGCTGGCTTCGACCATGATAGGTCTCAGTCCTGCGACCAGCCAGCTGGAGCATTCATGATGTTTCGCCGGTCGATATTCGACGAATTGGGAGGGTTCGACGAGGGATTCTACCCGATCTGGTTCGAGGACGTCGATTTTTGCCTCAGAGCCTCGACGGCTGGGTATATCAACTGGTACGAGCCCGGATGCGAGGCTATCCACCAGGGGGCCCATTCCATATCATCGTTGTCGCTACCACAGAAGCAGAAGTATTGGTATGGTAGTCTTTTACGCTTTGCTACGAAGCATTTCGATCCCCTCTCAGCAACTTATCTTCGAGCGACCGTCGTCGTTGGACTGGCGTTGCGCGGGATTGCATCCGGGTGGAGCCGCCGCAATCGACCGCAGAGACAAGCGTATTTTCAGGCCATGCGCATGACATTAATCGGCTCAATTACTAGTTCCACTTCTGATTCAGGAGCGAGCAATGTCGACCGGACGTCCGCAGCCTAGGCGGCCACTTGAGAGATAGATGAACGGCAAACCTCTGGTCTCAGTTACGGTAGTGACCTACAACAGCGGTCGCTTTATTCGTCGCTGCCTTGAGTCCGTCCTCGACCAGGCTCACTCGTCGATCGAGGTGATCGTTGTGGACAACGCATCCACCGACGGAACCGTCGATATTCTAGAACCGTTCGAAGACCGCTGCAGGGTCGTCTACAACGAAGAGAACACGGGCTTTGCGGCAGCGCAGAACCAGGCGATCGCGATGTCCAAGGGCGAGTGGGTTCTAACGCTCAATCCCGATGTTATGCTGCTGCCGGACTTCGTTGAACGGCTGATGGTAACGGCACCGGCAGACAAGTCTGTCGGCACGCTGTGCGGCAAGCTGCTGATGGTCGACGCGTCGTTTAGTATCCCCGACAAGCAGATGGTCGACTCGACGGGAATGTATTTCACGCCGATGCTCCGACACTTCGATCGAGGCTGCCTCGAAAGATACAACGGCCACTACCGCAGCCACGAGTACGTGTTTGGAGCAACGGCAGCGGCAGCCTGCTACCGGCGAGAGATGATCGAGGATATCTCCGTTGACGGCGAATTCTTCGATTCTGACTTCTTTACGTATCGCGAAGACGCCGATGTAGCATGGCGTGCCCAATTACTGGGCTGGAGATGCGTATACGATCCGACCGCCTGCGGCTACCACGTACGCAAGCTCCGCCCGGGCATGCGTCGGCAGCTCGCGCCCGAGATCAACATGCATTCGGTGAAGAATCGGTTTTTGATGCGGATCAAGAACATCACGCCGAAACTGTATCTGCGCCACTTCGCCGCGATCACGTTTCGAGATATCGGAATCTTGTCGTATTGCCTCGTCGCGGAGCACTCGTCACTTGAAGCTTTTTCGCTGCTGGCGCGAGACTTCAAGAAGACGATTGCGAAGAGAAAAGATATCCAGGCGCGCAGGCGGGTCGATGACGCCTATATGGCACGATGGTTCCGTTTCCATCCAGTCAGCGAGCCGTTCGAGTTCTCGGTGGCCGCGAAAGAGTCGAAAGCGCACGTACCTACCGAGACCTAAGGCAATGGAGAGCGTGTGCGCATCGCCCTGCTAGGCACGCGCGGCATTCCCGCCAACTACGGCGGTTTTGAGACGTTTGCCGAAGAACTTTCGACGCGTCTCATCCAGCGCGGGCACCAGGTTGTCGTCTATTGCCGGACGAACCACATTCAAACCCGGGAGTCACCCTATCGCGGTGTTGACCTTGAGTTTCTACCCACGATTCCGCACAAGTATCTCGACACGCTGGCCCACACCGCACTGTCAACGGCCCATGCGCTCTTTCGGCGCTTTGACCTCATCTTGTACTGCAACAGTGCCAACGCCATCTTCACGGTCGCCCCGCGGTTACTCGGCACACCGACCGCGCTCAACGTCGACGGATTAGAACGAGACCGCCGAAAGTGGAACAAGCTGGGCCAAGTCTGGTACCTGATCTCCGAGAAGCTTTCTTGTTGGCTGCCGACCGAGACGATCACGGATGCACGAGTCATCCAGCGTTACTACGCGGAACGCTACGGCAAACAGTCTCACCTGATTGCATACGGGGCAGATTTCGAGAAGGAATCCAGTGTCGACACGCTTGAAGCTCTGGGCCTGGAGCGCGGCGAATATTTTTTGTATGTCAGCCGTATGGAGCCCGAGAACAACGCTCTGCTGGTCGCGCGGGCCTTCGCGCAAACGTCAGTGCCACAGCGTCTAGTGCTCGTAGGCGATGCGCCCTATGCTGACAAGTACATCCAATCCGTGAGAAAGGTGAGCGACCCGCGCATCGTCATGCCAGGTGGCATCTACGGGAAAGGCTATCGAGAGCTTCAATCACACTGCTTGGCCTACATTCACGCGACCGATGTTGGGGGCACCCACCCCGCGTTGATCGAGGGCATGGGACGCGGGGCTCCAACACTCTACCTGGCGACCCCTGAAAACATAGAGGTCGCAGGTGAGGCGGCTATTCCATTTGGTAGCAGTGAAGAGAGCCTCGCGGAACAAATCGGACGAATCGCCTCCATGCCCGCTGGCGAATTGAAGACGTGGGGCGAGCGTGCAGAGACCCAGGTGCGGAGCCGTTACGACTGGGAGCAGGTCACCGAACTGTACGAATCGTTGTTTAGTGCCATGACCAGCCGCTAGTCGCAGTTCGGCGGCACGAGGCGCTGGGTTAGCATAGGGACAGTTCCTCGCCGGGAACAAGATGGATGCCGCGCACCTATGACCTAGTGCGCTGAGATGAGGAGGCCATGTGCCAATCAGCAACGATTTGCTTGAGATTCTGTGCTGCCCGAAGACGAAGGTTCCGGTCGTCATGTTGGGGGATGAACAGTTAGAGCAACTGAACACACGCATCGCCCAGGGCCAGGTCAAGTACGTCGACTCCGGTTCGGTCGACAAGCCGCTCCAAGAAGGTCTCGTCACTGAGGACGACCAGACGATCTACCGGATCGACGACGGAATCCCGGTGATGCTGATCGACAAGGGTATTTCGACCAGCCAGCTTCAAGACTGAATCGCGAGGAGGATCGCCGAGCGACATGACCGGATGGGAAACACTGATCTCGTCGTTTGGGCTCTCGTTCGCATCCGGTATCAATCTCTACGCCACTGTGCTGGTCGTCGGGTTGGCCCAGCGGTTTGGCCTGGTAGAGAACCTCCCTGCCCCGCTTGAGAGCCTGTCGAACCCTTGGGTTTTAGGCGCGGCTGGCATTCTGTACGCACTGGAGTTCCTGGCTGACAAGTTCCCCTTCGTGGCAACGGTTTGGGATGCCTTGCACACCGTCATTCGGCCCCTAGGCGGAGCCCTGCTAGCGGTCGGTGCCGCGCATGAACTGAATCCACTCGGGCAAGCTGCGGCGATGCTCATCGGCGGTTCCATCGCCCTGGGAACCCACTCCACTAAAGCTGGGTTTCGCATGATGGCGAACACGGTGCCAGAGCCGACAACGCACTCTGTGATCAGTATTGCCGAGGATGTTGGCGTAGTCGGCCTAACCGCCCTCACTCTCATGTATCCGTGGGCGGCGCTGGCGGTGATGACAACACTCGTCTGCATCATGGGATACCTAGCACCGACGATTTGGCGAACACTCAGATTCCTGTTGAGCTGTTTCTGGGGCATGCTTTCGACCGCAGTCGGCGTCCACCCTCGGCTTGAGCCAGACGCTCCTGAGTGGTTGCGACAAGAACTAGCGAAGAGCGACCTGGGCAGTCAGGGTGTCAAAGTCTATCGGGGATTTGCTTGGACCAACGCAGGCGGACCGCGCTTTGGCAGCGGGTATCTTGTTCTGGCCGGAGATATGTATTCGTTCGCCCGTGAAGGCCTGTTTCGCAATAGCCTCCGTAACCTCGGCCCTGCCGAGTCACTTTCTATCGAGAGCGGCACGATGTGTGACACCGTCGTCTCAAACGGCGCGGATCAGACTGCCGAGATGCGGGTCTGCCTCGCGAAGCATTGGGGTGCCCTGTTTCGAAATGAATTCTCAAGAGTGTCGACACCAAGCGCTACGGAGAGCACCTAGTCCCTGTATACTTACGCGGTGAGCTCCCGCAGCGAGTTCACCCTCGTCAGCCCGGTCGCGGCTGACTTCTTTGCACAATTCAGTTAGGACGGTATTCCAAGATGCCCTGGATTAGGGTTGCGTCCTGGGCGCTGGTTGCGGTGTTGCTCTGCCTCTGGTCGCTGTACAACCGCCGAATCGCATTCGAGCGGCGGCAGCGCCTCATCGAGGAGCGCCGCGCTCATCCGCCCACGGTCCACCAATAAGAGACGCTTATGCCGCTGTTCAAGACTCGCACCGCCGCGCTCTATGGCGTCGAAGCATTGCCGATCGACGTTGAAGTCGACCTTTACCAAGGTCAGCCTGGCGTCTTCGTCACGGTCGGTCTGCCTGATGCCGCAGTCCGAGAGAGCCGCGAACGTATCAAGTCCTCGTTGGTCCACTCGGGGTTCGGCTACCCACGGAAGTCTGTCACCATCAATCTCGCCCCAGCGAATATCCGAAAGGAGGGCGCGGCCTTTGACCTGCCGATTGCACTGGGAATCCTGGGGGCAATGGGTTCGCTGTCATGTGACTCACTCTCTGAGTACCTGGTAGCGGGTGAGCTTTCGCTAGACGGCACCTTGCGTCCCATCCGCGGAGCACTGCCGATGGCGGTGTGCGCGCGGAATGCTGGGGTGTCGAAACTCATCGTCCCAGCGGAGAACGCGGGCGAAGCGGCGATGGTCGAGGGCGTTGAGGTGCTGGGGTTCCGGCATCTTGCTGAAGTAGTGAAGCTCTTCTCTGACGGCGATAGCTTCGAAGCCGTGCGACCAAACGGAGTTCGTCAGAACGACCGGCCTAGTGTGCCCTATCTGGATTTCAGTGATGTCCGCGGACAAGAGACCGTAAAGCGCGCAACAGAGGTTGCCGCAGCGGGCGGCCACAACATTCTGCTCGTCGGACCACCCGGTTCGGGGAAAACGATGTTAGCGAAGCGGCTACCGGGAATCCTACCCGAGCTCTCTCTGGACGAGGCGCTCGAGACGACGACAGTTCACAGCGTGGCAGGTGCTCTCGGCCCGAACAGCGGCCTATTGAGAGAGCGACCATTTCGCGCGCCACACCATGGCATTTCAAACGCGGGCCTAGTCGGTGGAGGCTCGGGTATGCCGCGTGCGGGGGAAGTAAGTCTGGCTCACAACGGGGTACTATTCCTCGACGAGTTTCCGGAGTTCCCGCGCAACATTCTTGAGCTCTTGCGACAACCCCTCGAAGACGGAAACATCACGATCGTACGCGGTGCTGTGAGCCTCACCTTTCCGTCATCATTCATGCTAATCGCGGCCATGAACCCCTGCCCATGCGGCTACTTCGGAGATCCTCACCGGGAGTGTCGATGTACTCCTCCCCAAATCCAGCGATACGTTGGGAAGATCTCGGGGCCACTCCTAGACCGTATCGACATCCATGTCGAGACTCCTCCGGTGAAGTATCGGGAACTCCACTCGACGCCACAATCTGAATCATCGGCCAAGATTCGCGAGAGGGTACTGGCAGCGCGCGCGATCCAGGATAAGCGAGGGTTCGCGAACGCCCGCATGCCCACGAAAGAAATTCGGAGGCTGTGCAAGCTTGACCCAGCGGGCGAGAAGATGCTTGAAGCGGCCGTCGAACGCATGGGGCTGTCCGCGCGGGCTCACGACAGAATCCTCAAGACCGCGCGAACCATTGCGGACCTGGCTGGCGAGGCCTCTATCGGTGTTCGCCACCTGGCCGAGGCCGTGCAATACCGCAGCCTCGACCGGACTTACTGGGTATAGCCCGATCATCCTGACCAAACAGCTAGCCTCGGCAGATCGCTACACTGGGAGATTCGCCTGAAGGGGCTTCCGTTGACAGAAACTCTAGAACTTTGGGTGATCACGCTTTCGAGCGTGGCCGGCCTCAGCATATTGTCGTTCGTCGGCCTCCTGGCGTTATCCAGGAGAAAAAGCGGTCTGGATGCGCTGATTCCCCATATGGTCGCCCTGGCTGCTGGCAGCCTGTTAGGGAGCGCGCTACTCCACCTGCTCCCGCGTGCCATTGAGGAACTGGGGGCAGAGCTGCCTCTGTTTCTGCTGCTGACGGGGTCGTTCATCGTGTTCTTCGCCCTGGAAAAGTTTCTTTGGGCCCACCATCATGGCGAGGAAGAGTATTCCGCGGAGAGCCACAGCCCACACCCTGTCGTGGCCATGAATCTGATCGGTGACGGACTGCATAATTTCGTCGACGGGGTGATGATAGCCGCTAGCTTCCAAGTAGACGTCTCCGTCGGCCTCGCCGCGACACTGGCCGTCGCCATCCACGAGATTCCTCAAGAAATTGGAGACTTCGGAGTACTCGTGAATGGCGGACTAACCGTACGACGGGCGCTGTTCCTTAACTTTCTATCAGCAACAATGGCGATTCTTGGAGCGGTTCTCAGTCTCGTCATTGGGTCTCAGTCCGAAACGTTTGTGGCCTACCTGCTGCCCATTGCGGCGGCCAACTTCCTCTATATTGCGGCGGCGGATCTCATCCCAGAACTCCATCGCGAGAGAGGACGACGAAAAGCTCTCATTCAAGTCGGACTGGTGGTTCTCGGCGTCCTACTGATGCTGGGCGTCCGACTCGCAGCGGGCTAACGTCGAGGCCAATCAGCCTTGGCAAGGACCTGCGCGGCCAGCCGGTCAAGCAGCGCTTCGCGGTCTTGTGGGTCATCCTCGTTCACTAGCCCAACCGCGTAGGCGGCCGCACCCAGAATATCGTGAGGAGATCGTCCTGCCCGCCGCATCTCACGGATAGGTCCGCTCGCAGTTTTCTTGCTCAGCTTGGAGCCAGCTTGGTCTCGAATGAGCGGATGATGCAAGAACAGCGGCGACTGCTCGTGTCCCAGTAACCTAGCGAGACGAATCTGCCTGCCAGTGGAGGAAAGCAGGTCTTCACCGCGCACGACGAGGTCGACGCCATGGCTGAGGTCGTCGACAACGACGGCGAACTGGTAGGTCCACTGTTGCGTGCGGTCGCGCAGCAGGAGATCACCACACTGACTGCTGGGCTCTTGGCGTTGCTCGCCAAGTAAGCCGTCAACGAAGATCTCAGTACCAGTCTCTAGCTGCAGGCGCGTCACGGCGAAGTCCCATCCGTGGTTGGCCGATCGACAAAGGCCATCGTAGGGCCACGCTCCATCATCACCAGACGCTGAACGTGCGGCGATTTCCCGGCGTGAACAGGTACACGCGTATACGTGGGCGGCGTGCTTTAGCTGCTGTAATGCCTGCTTGTAGCGAGCGCCACAGTCACTCTGTCGGTAATCGCTCACGGTGTCAAGAGTGTTCACTGTTTGGAATCCGAGCCAGGCGAGGTCCTCCACGAGAGCGCTCTCAAACTCAGGGCGACAGCGCCCTCGATCGTGATCCTCCATTCTCAAAAGCACCTCAGCACCGCACGCCCGCGCAGTTCCCCAAACGTAGAGCATGTGAGCAACATGCCCCAAATGGAGATACCCAGTTGGACTGGGCGCATAGCGGGTGAGTCGAGCGATTGCCATATGCGGTTAGGAAGAGGCGTTAGCCCATGATATATTCCGGGATTGACCCGCCGTAGGATACAGTTGGCAGTCTGCGCCGTTCTGGTAGTGTGGGTCGGCATTACCATTCCAGGGCTTACGGACCAATGGAGACGATCGAGCCAGCTTCGAGGGATGTTGGCTGATCGGACGGTGGCCGAACGCGCCAGTGTCCTCGACTACCCCGCGTTCGACGTGGCGCACGAGATCGCCTCCGTGGTGCCCGCCAACGACTGCGTCGTTGTTCTCGCGTACGCGGGACCAGACGCGATCGCGTATTACAACGCCCGACTGGACTATTTGCTCTATCCACGCCGGGTTCGAGTGACCCCTGACTCTGAGGCGGCCTCCAACGACTGCGAGTACCTCGCAGTGTTTCGTGACACCGGTACGAATCTCGACAGTTCGCCGTTCTCCGGAGAATGGAACGAGGAGTCGCTGTCGGTTCGGTTAGCTCCCCTTGAGCTGGCTCACCAGGGAAAGAACGTCGAGGTCTACGCGGCGCGATGATTGTCCTCGGCCTAGCACTAACAGCACTGCTAGGCTGGCTGAGCCTGCCGCATCGATTAAATCTTGGACTGGTCAGTGGGCTCGCTCTTGGGTTTCTAGCGGCTAGTTTCGGGCTATCCGTCGAGTTGTTTGTCTTTTCGGTAGTCGGGCTGCCGCTCAATGCCGTGCTGGCGATTACTCCTTGGATTGTGTTCGCCGTCTGGTCGACAATGCGCGGCCGTCCGATGCCTTCGATTCAGGTAACTGCTGGGGCAGTCTTGGCTCTGGGCGTTACAAGCATTGTCATGGCGTTATGGCTGCCAATGGAGCGCTCCATGACGCTGAATAGCCAAAGCTGGGACGCCTGGGCGATCTGGCTGTTCAAGGCGAAGGCGTTCTACCTCGACGGCAACATCTCAGACTACCTGTCTCGCTCGGTAGAGTTCATCGGGCAACCCGGGTATCCGCTGCTGACTCCTCTGTACTCGACATGGCTCTATGAGTGGTCTGACACGCTGGCCGATCACGGCGCCAAACTGACTTCGCCATTGTATTTCTTAGCCACGATAGGGGCGTCGTGGTGGATCATAGGACGTCTCGCTGGCCCGACGACCGCCGGAATAACCGCATCTCTCGTGGCGTTGACGCCGATGGTTCAACGGACGGCCTTTGATTGGGCAGGCTACGCGGACACCGCGTTGTCAGCCTACTTCGTTGTGGCTGCCGGATTCCTGGTGCTTTGGATACGAGACGCAGAGATCATCGACCTCGCGGCGGGTTCGCTTGCGGCAACCGCGGCAGCCTGGACGAAGAACGAGGGACAGGTCTTCTTGGCAATCTTCATGGCGATTGCGGTCGCCACTCTCGTGAGTCGTCGAAGGGGCACAGTTAGTTGGGTTTGGGTGTTGGCACCTCCCACATTGCTGATAGGCACTTGGTTCGCTGTACGAGCGACTCATGGAGTGGAAGCAGCGGGCTTCGTCCCCGGCGCTGGATTCGATCTCGGACTGTTCACTACGGCAGCGGGAACGATGGCAAGCAAAGCGCTTTCGCCGAACGGTTTCGCACTAGCGTTTCCCCTTTTTCTAGCGACTTGCTCGATCGCGATGGTAGGCCGCGTATCCTTGGCTCGATGGGCTCCCAGCACGCTCGTTCTGGCGCACATTGCTGCCGCACTGCTCGCTTACTCTACAGGTCGCAACGAGATCAGCTGGTGGCTTGAAACCTCAGCGGATCGAGTGCTCGCCCAGATCGCCCCGCTGGCCATCGTGGCCGCTGCAGCAGTGCTTGCTCCTTGGCTGGAAACGGCCTTCGATGACGGGGCCAGCGCCACGATCGAGCCGTCCACTGAGAAGATTGGACCTGCGAGCCGAATCCGACGAAACAAGCACAACCGTGACTCGCGGTAGAATTGAAGAAGTAGGGATTTCCGGCTCGATCCGGCAACTAACTCCGACCCATGCTCTGTCCTTTTTGCGGTATCACATCCGATAAGGTAGTCGACTCGCGCGAGAGTAAGGAAGGCGACGTTATTCGGCGTCGTAGAGAGTGCCTCGATTGCAATCGGCGATTCACCACCTACGAGCGAATCGACGAGATCCCTTACATGGTCATCAAGAAGGACGGTCGACGCGAACCGTTCGAGCGCCAGAAGGTGCTCAGCGGCCTGTTACGAGCTGCCGAGAAGCGTCCGGTCAGTATGGTTCAGTTGGAAGAGATCGTTAGCGCGACGGAGAACTACGTCGCATCTTCCGTTGAACGGCAGTGCTCAACGTCTCGCATCGGTGAGTTCCTCATGAACCGATTGCGAGACGTCGATAAAGTCGCCTACGTACGGTTTGCGTCTGTTTACAGAGAATTTGAAGATGAGCAGGAATTCTTGAGTGAGCTGGCCCAACTCGTGGCTAGAGACCCCAAGTAGGGTGGCTGCTTCACCGAGCCGCGATTAGTCCGACCATGACCTTGGCCCCAGCCTCCGGGCCCACACCGATGACGGTAACTGCCGGCGGAGTGGCGGGGAAGTACTCGCGAAGAAGCGCATTCAGCGAACTTTCTTCGGCCAGATCACTCAAGAACAGGTCGGCGTAGACGACGTTCGCCAAGTCCATATCCGCGAGGCTCAAATTGCTTTCGTGACGGGTCATGATCGCGCGGAATTGCTCTTCTAGGGAAGCGCCCGACTCGGGCAGTGCCAGTGCTTCAAGATACAGCGTCTCGCCAGCGAGTACAGCTGGACTCGAACCCGTATTCGGCGACTGACCGACCGGATGCAATCGGGTAATGGAGTAACGGCCCTGGGCCGCGACGAACGTGATTTCCACGGCGATATCACCCGGCAAGCGACCAACCGGGACCCTCGCGCGAATCGGCGCGGTACCAGACGGAAACGCCCCAGACAAGCGCAACTCAATCGCTTGCGCGTCGCTAGGATGAGGATGAAAAGAATAGGCGCTGACGACGTTCTCTAGCCCCAATCCCGCAGCTCGCAGAGTGGTTCGAATCGTCTCCAAAGTTCGGTCCGTTTGATCGGAGGCTCGGTCGGATATCTCATCGGTCAGAGGATCCCGGCCTCCCTGACCCGACAGGTAGAGAGTATTTCCAGCCATCACGGCTGGCGAATACGGGCCCATTGCCGGAGGGATTTCGTCGGCTGGGGGCCTCACAACCTTGGTCCCAGCAGCATCACGATACCCGACACATGTGACATTAATACTCGCCTCGTCGGCAAGAGCAACCACCTCGACTGTCGTCCTGGCCGGGTATTGAGCCTCTGAGAAGTAGCTGGCATAGGCGGAGTTAACGGCTTGGTAATCGTCCATGTCCGCGAGTTGAAGACGACAACTGACGAGGTGCGAGTGATCCATACCCGCTGCTGTAAGAACCGCTCCAACGTTGTCCATTGCCTGCCTGGTTCTCGCATCAGTCTCGCCAGGGCGGTCTCCGGTCACGGGGTCGGCGTCCGACTGGCCAGATAGATACAGCGTCTCACCGGCTAAGACCGCTGCGGGAGTATGGCCATCGGGCGCAAGAGACGGTATGGCCTCGCGATCGTTCCTGGGTTGTTCCACGGAAGAATTCGTCGTTTCGGCGGACGGCGGGACCTCGGAACATGACGGCCCTAGGAAGAGAATCAGCACAATGAACGCTACTCGCATTGACCACCACGGTAGCAGCTTGTAGCTGGTGAGGATGGCGCTGGCTAGGCCCAAAATACGGTGGGTATATGACACCTCGGTGATATACTGTGACGGCATTTCCGCACCCTCGAACGGGGCTGTCGCAGTATCTGATGTGTTTGGATCGAAAGATTTTATGTTGGTACGGGAACTCTGGCTCGGTTAGGGAGCGTCGCGCACCATGACGGATCTGTGGGTACTCCGTGGAGTGCTCGTCGTGGTCGTTGCCGCGATCGTGGCAGACGTGCGCCCGTTTGACACCTCTCTACGCGGTGCAATTGGCCTTGGCTTATTTGGCGGGGCACTCATCATGCTCGCTGAGATGCGCTTACGCCACGCCGCACTCAGCCGCGTAATCGGCGGCGCGATCGGGATGCTTCTAGGCGTCGCCGGGGCAGCCCTAGCGGCCGCTGTCCTTCGATCCGCGATCGGCGATGGCACGTCAGCTGCGTTGCAGATTTTGATTCTCGTACTGGGCGCGTACTTAGGTGTCGCGGTCGGTGGAGCCCAGGGGGAATCACTGAATCTGAGTGCGCTGGGAGTATTTCAAAAGAAAACCGAGTCCAATGTAACCAGTAAGGTACTGGATACGAGTGTGATCATTGACGGTCGCATCGCCGACATCGCGGAAGCCGGTTTTCTCGACGGGCCGATCCTGATCCCCCAGTTCGTGCTGTGGGAGCTACAGGCGATCGCAGACTCATCCGACACAGCAAGAAGAAACCGGGGGAGGAGGGGGCTGGACATGCTCCGTCGCCTGCAGGAAAACAGCGATCTTCAGATCGAGGTCACCGAGCGCGACTTCCCGAAACTCAAGGAAGTCGATCAGAAGCTCGTCGAGTTGGCAAGAGAAGTTGAAGGCAAGATCGTCACGACTGACTTCAACCTCAACAAGCTAGCGGCGGTACAAGGCGTTTCGACGTTGAACATCAACGAACTAGCCAATGCAGTGAAACCTGTCATGATGGCTGGCGAGTCGATGAGCGTGCTCATTCAGAAGGAAGGCAAAGAGCACAACCAGGGCGTCGCCTACTTGGATGACGGCACGATGGTCGTCGTTGATCATGCCCGTCACCTGATTTCAAAGCGAGCCGATATCATTGTGACGAGCGTCCTCCAAACCAGTGCTGGAAAGATGATCTTTGGCAAACTAGAGCAAGGCGACCCGCAGTCTGACCAGCCAGACGCTCGCCAATCCGAACTAGAACGATGAAGACAGTTGCGATCATTCCCGCCGCAGGCTTGGGTACGCGTATGGGGCGTTCAGCGCCAGAGTCCAGCGCCCGCAAGCAATTTTTGACCCTAGGGGACGCCCCTGTATTCGTGCAGACGATTCGAAGATTTGTAGCGGCCCGCAGTATCTCCGAGGTTCTACTGGCTGTACGTGGAGACGATCGAGAAGCCGTAGAGACGGCTCTGAAAAGCGAGACGTTCGCAAAACCAGTTCGCCTCGCCCCTGGCGGAAACACTCGTCAGGAGTCAGTCCGCAATTGCCTCGAGGTCACACCGGACGACGTAGACATTGTCGTGGTACATGACGCGGTCAGGCCGTTCGTAAGCCCGCGACTCATCGACCAGGTAGTAGAACAAGCGAAGCAGGTCGGGGCTGTCATCCTAGGACTCCCGGCGGTGGACACCGTCAAACGTGTCGACCAGCGGATGGTGCATGCGACCCTCCCGCGGGAGAGCATTATGCTGGCGCAGACTCCTCAGGCGTTTCGCACCGAGATTCTTCGGCGAGCATACGTCATCGCCGAGCGGGACGGCTTCACCGGCACAGACGAGGCCAGTCTGGTTGAGCACTCGGGTGAGGATGTCCATGTCATGATGGGCAGCCCGCGGAATATCAAGATCACTCGCCCGGCGGATCTCCAGCTCGCGCAGTTCTACCTGGACAACCCGGCCGAACAAGAGTAGGGGGCACATGACTCAAGAATTCCGTACTGGAATTGGCTACGACCTGCATCGGTTGGAGCCAAATAGAAAACTTATCATCGGTGGCGTCGAGATTCCCTTTGAGAAGGGCCTCGCGGGGCACTCCGACGCGGACATCTTGATGCACGCGATCACGGACGCTCTATTGGGAGCCGCTAGCCTCGGAGACATTGGCGAGTTGTTTCCGCCGAGCGATCAGCAGTGGAAAGACGCCGACAGCGAAGTCTTTCTACAGCATGCACAGGAGCTCGTCGCGGGCTACAGTTTTCGCATCGTGAACGTCGATGCGGTCGTTGTTCTCGAACGACCGAAGCTATTACCTCATCGGCAAGCGATCCGGAAAAACCTAGCCCGGATTCTCAAGATCGACGCCGAACGAATCGGATTGAAGACGAAAACCTCCGAGGGAGTGGGGCCCTGTGGACGAGGCGAAGCGGCCGAAGCTCATGCGGTCGTGTCCCTCGTGAGGGAGTCCGCGGCACAACTGATGTAAGCGTTACTTGGAGGCCAACTGGGCATCCGTGTAGCGGCGCATATACTCGCGCAATCCCGCGCGCAATTGATCCATTCGAGGCCACAAACTTCTCTCGGCCGCATCTAGCTTCTTGTCCCCTATCCGATCCACGGCCAGCAGTTCCCGAGTCGATGACGTGATGAAGACTTCTTGGGAACCACAGAGATCTTCAACCGAAAGGACTCGCTCTTGCACGCGAAGTTCGGGAGGCAGCGCGGAAAGCATGACCTCACGTGTCACTCCTGGCAGGAGACCAGAACTCAACGGCGGGGTGTAGGTAACACCATCTATCACCGCAAAGATATTGGCCGAAGTACACTCGGTCACCTCACCACGCTCGTTTAGCAGGATCACTTCGCCAAAGCCCGCTTTCGTAGCGTCTTCATACATCGTGAGGTTCGTCGACCAAGACAGAGTCTTGGCTCCCACAAACGGTGACGCCGCGTGTCGACCGTTTTCTCTCACTTGTAGCGCGACAGATCCGGGCCAGGGCGCAAGGTCATCAGTCAAGATGACCCAGTCAGACACAGGCGCAGGGCTAGCTCCTTCCCAGCGACCGCCGCGAGATCGGAAGATGCAGATCCGCGCAGTTGCTTCCCGAGCCTGGTTGCGGGTCAACAACTCATCGAAACCATGGCGCACGGTCTCGATGTCCACCGGAAGTTCAACGTGAATCAACTCGGCATCACGAGTCAATCGAGCCCAATGTCTCTCCAGGGCGAAGGGCACTCCTTGGTGAATTTTGAGAGTGCTAAACACACCCCAACCGCAGAGCAGACCGATCTGCCCAGGGTTGAAGATCGCTTCATCGGCAGCAACGATCCGGTTGTTGTAGAGAACAAATGGGTGCATCGGTCTCATTATCCCGCCGCAAGGGCGGGACGCGCTCACAGCGTCTCGAGAAGGGCTATCGTGCGACGAAGACGACCGAGTAGTAGGTTATCTCCCCGGCGTTCCAGTGCGCTCGTCACCTCGGTGTAGTACCACATGGCGCGCTCTTTTCCGCGAAACCGCTCCCAAACGACCGGGCCCTCGACCCGAAGACTTTCCACCGTGCTACTAGCGTTGTGCAGCTTGTCGGCAGCGACGACCAAATGCACGGAATCCAGAGCTTGGTTCAAACTACGAATGAAGTCTTCTTTTCGCTCTCTCCAGGGACCCTTCGGAGTCTCGTAGGCATCGGTACAGCCGTCGACGATATCAGCAACACGGTCGCCAAATCGATCGCGAATCTCATTCAATCGGGGAACGCCGCCCTGATCTTCAACCGCGTCGTGCAGTAGGGCCGCGATCGCCTCGTCTTCGTCGCCGCCTGCCTCTAAGACCAGCGCGCATACCGCCAGCAAATGTGCGACATAAGGTACAGCCCGACCTTTTCTAGCCTGACCGCGGTGGAGCGTGGAGGCCCATGCCAAAGCCTCCTCAAATCGGCTGCCCAGGTCCGTATCCGGAGTAAGCTGTTCGTTCTTGCTGATCACGTACTCTCCTACCCGACAAGGTCATCGAAGACTGTTGCTAGTTCCCGTTTGGTCTCAATCCCAATTCCAGGAGCGTCAGGCAGACGAACGCGGCCATTCTCAACCGCAATGTCATCGGCAAAGCCACCAAACGGCTCAAAGACTCCTGGGTACGCCTCGTTGCCGCCCAAGCCAAGGCCTGCCGCAATATGGAGAGCAAACTGGTGACCTCCATGCGGTACGCATCGGCGGCGAGACCATCCAAGCTCTTCGATCATTCCTAGGGTACGAAGATACTCAGGCAGTCCGTAGCTCAATGCCGGATCGAATTGAAGCCAATCCCGCGCAGAGTCCATTCCGCCGTGTCGGATCAGGTTGCGCGCATCCTGCATGGAGAATAGATTCTCTCCGGTGGCGATAGGGGTGTTCGAGGCAGCGACAACGGCTGCATTGAGTTCGAAGTCCAGAGGGTCTCCGGGCTCTTCATACCAGACGAGATCATATTGCTGCAGCATCTCGGCATAGGCGAGAGCTTGGTCGAGATCGAACCGTCCGTTGGCATCCACCGCCAAGCGGGCGGGAGCAATAGCACGGAGTATGGCTTCTATACGCTCCTGGTCCCCCTCGATCGATGCGCCACCGATCTTGATCTTGACCGTCTCATAGCCAAGATCGACGTAGCCTTTCATCTCGTCGACCAGCTGCTCAACGCCCTTTCCTGGGTAGTAGTAGCCGCCTGCGGCGTAGACCCCCACGTCCGAATCGAAACGGCCAGCCCGATAGCGCTCCGCCAACAGCTGATAGAGCGGCTTGTTTTCAATCTTGGCGGCCAGGTCCCACAGCGCCATATCGAGGACGCCTACTGCCACCGAGCGTTCGCCGTGTCCTCCCGGTTTTTCGTTCGACATCATCAGCGACCATGCCTTGAGCGGATCGAGATTGTCGCGTTGCGTGTCCAGTAGTTGTTCTGGCTTCGCCCCCAACAAGCGCGGAATCATCCGATCTCGCAAGATTCCCTGAGGTGCGTAGCGGCCATTCGAGTTGAAGCCGTAGCCGATGAGAGGTCGGCCGTCGCGGACGACATCGGAAACGATGGCAACCACTGATACCCGCATCGACGAGAAAGAGATATAGGCGTTGCTGATCTCCGACGAGATCGGAACGGTTGAGTCACGAATTTCTGCAATGCGCATGGATATTTATGAGGGTCGTTGAAACGATTGCCGGGCGTGCTCAGCGGCAACGCGTACTTCGCAGATTTCTTGGTGGTCGTTCACCAGGCCCATCGCCTGCATGAACGCGTAGATCGTCGTCGGTCCGACAAAAGACCAGCCACGCTTCTTGAGGTCCTTCGAGAGCGCATGCGATTCGGGCGTCGTCGCCATCTTCAGGAGCGCCTCATGCGTCACTTTTTTCGGTCGACTCGCCGGGGAGGGTTCGTATCGCCAGAAGTAGGCAGCCAACGAACCAAACTCCCGGGACAAGACGCGAGCCTGACGAGCATTGTTGATCGTCGACTCAATCTTCCCGCGATGGCGAACGATCCCACTATCCCCCAGCAGCTTCTCTACTCGCCCGGCCGTGAACCGGGACACCCTATCGATCTCAAAATCCGCGAAGGCCGGTCGAAAGTTGTCCCGCTTATTGAGGATCGTTCGCCAGCTCAACCCGGCCTGGAACCCTTCCAAGCAGATCTTCTCGAACAGTCGTCGATCATCGTCGACTGGGAAACCCCATTCCTCATCGTGATAAGGCAGGAACGCTGCCTCCGATTCACACCACCAACAACGAATCTTTCCGTCTGGACCCTGATGGGACTTCTCTAGTACTGCCACGACGAACCCCGCAGTCTAGTTTAGAACGATCACCTTCGGTCAGCGTCGCTCCGCTATATAGACACCGGCCATGATCACGGCCCCCGCCAGCGCCAAAGTGAGCGTGATCGACTCGCCGAGAAAGAGCCATCCCAAACTCGTGGCCGTGAGCGGCTGGAGGTACTGCACGCCCGCGATCTTGGATGCAGGGACATGCCCCAACACCCAGTAGTAGATCAGGTAACCCAGCACCGACGGGAAGATCGCCATGTACGCGACTGCCAGCCATCCATCGGTGGGGATTGACGTCAGGGAGACGTCGCTATAGACAATCCAGATAATCGGCTGAAGGAGCAAGGCTCCGCTGACATACGCCAGCGAATTGAGTACCACGGCTCCGTAGCGATCCCGCATCTCTTTCCCGAACACCGTGAACGACGCAAACAGAAGTCCAGCGATTACCAAGATCGCATCGCCTTGTGGGGTGGGGTTCCCGCTGCCAGATTGATCACTGGCAAGCCACAGCGCACCCGCAATGCAGATCGACATGCCGAGTACCTTTCGTGTCGTAATCCGCTCCTGGCCTCGTGACGCCGCCAGTAGCAGGATAATGACCGGCACCGCGCTATAGATGAACGCCGCGTGGGCAACGCTTGTACGGTCGAGCCCGTTCACGTAGAGAATTTGATTGCCAACCTGCAGACCAGCGCCTAGCAGCGTGAGCTTCAGCCAGTCTCGGCGGGCAATGAGACGTCTTGATCTCCACAGGGCAGGCAGGACTATCAGGCCAGCGATCGATGTGCGAACGGCAACCAACAGTGGCGCCGGAAAATATTGAAGGCCAATCTTTCCGGCAACCGGATTGACCGACCACAGCACCACCATGATGCTGACAAGGCCCCAGAGAAGTGCCGGTCCCGGTTTCGTCAAACCGCTCACGCGGTCATCTCGCCCAACTCAAGAGTAAGATCCATCAACGCTGCTTCGCACGCTGCCACAACGTCTCCATCTCGTCGATGGATGCCTGCTCCAATGTGCGGCCTTGTTGGTGAAGGCTCCGTTCGATGTGGGTGAACCGTTGGCGAAACTTCGCGTTTGCCCGGCGTAACGCCATCTCCGGGTGGATCTTCAGATAGCGGGAGATGTTGACTGCCATGAACAGGAGGTCGCCAACCTCGTCCTCGATCGCGTCACGATCTTCCGTCGCGACCGCCTCTGAGATCTCAGCCTGCTCCTCGTTAAGCTTGCTGAGAAGATCCTCTAAACGGGACCAATCGAAGCCAGTCTTGGCCGCTTTCTTGCCAACCTCATAGGCTTCCAGCAGTGCTGGCTGATGGCGAGAGACGGATTCAAGCAAGGGCCCTTCCGTCTCGGTCGCCGACTTGGCCGCTTTCTCTTGCGCCTTGATCTCGTCCCAACGCACGACGACCTGCTCAGGCGAGTCAATGCAGTCCTCTCCAAAGACATGCGGGTGCCGCCGGACGAGCTTTTCGGATATCGAATCGACGACATCATCAATCTCAAACAGCCCTTCCTCGTGAGCGATCTGGGCCTGAAACACCACTTGCAACAGGACGTCGCCAAGCTCTTCAGACAGGTGTCCCCAGTCCTTCCGCTCGATGGCGTCCAGTGCCTCGTACGTCTCCTCGACGAGGTACGGACGCAGGCTATCAAGCGTCTGTACTCGGTCCCACGGACACCCCCCAGGCGCACGTAGACGGGCCATGATAGCAATTAACTTTTCGAATTTCTCGCCAGACATGGGAGAATGGGCAACCTGAAAGCGCCACTGTAGCACGCGCCTCCAGACCCTCTCGCTATGAACGTCATCGGAGTGATCCCAGCACGATTCCAGTCCGTCCGCTTTGAAGGAAAGCCGCTGGCACTTCTTGGCGGCCGTCCGATGATTCAGCATGTCTATGAGCGAGCCTTGCGGTCATCTCTTTTGACGACTCTAGTCGTCGCGACCGACGACAAGAGGATCTTCAGCGCGGTAGAGGGCTTCGGAGGAACGGCGGTCATGACCTCGCCACACCACCGGTCAGGGACAGATCGTGTCGCCGAGGCTGCGGCTGCGACGACCGCAGACGTTGTCGTCAATATTCAAGGTGACGAGCCTTTTATTTCGCCCCTAGTGATCGACCAACTCGTTGAGCCCTTCCGATCCGAGCCAGATATCGAGATGACTACGCTCATGAGGCCGATCGAAAACGACCGCGACGCCAACGATCCGAATGTCGTGAAGGTTGTCGTCGACAAAGCTGGCTTCGCGCTCTATTTCTCGCGGTCTCTGATTCCGTTTGCCAGGAACCAGCCTGTGGCCCCCCGTGCCTACGAACACATCGGGCTCTACGCCTACAGCAAGAGCTTCCTCAACGACTACTCGCGACTGGAGCCCACGCCACTCGAACAGGCCGAAGGCCTCGAACAACTGCGCGTAATCGAACACGGCAAGCGAATCCGTGTTGTCGAAACGGCTGACCATCTGGGACTGAGCGTCGATACGCCTGAGGATTTGTCCCGCGCAGAGTCGTTTCTGGAGAACCAGCTCAAGGGATGAGGCCGCAGCACGCTCGCCTACGCGGAACGGTACAATAGGGGGTGATCGTCATGCCTCATCGAACTGTACTTGCCAGCCCTCTCATCGTCGTCTTTGTTTTGGTCATTGCGGCGTGTGGCAGCGGCGAAACAGGAGTGGAGACAGCGGCTGAAGCGCCTCCGCAAGAGGTCTTCCAAGTCGATCCGTCAGTCGCTGCGGCGGTCTCTGGAACGGTCTTATTCGCTGGCGAAGCGCCTAAACTCGTCCCCATCAACATGGGTGGCGATGAAGATTGCAAGGCGACGCAAGATGGACCGGTCTATCCCGAAACGGTAGCTGTCAACGAGAACGGTACGCTGAAGAACGTGTTTGTATTCGTCACGACAGGACTTGAGGACAAGGCATTCGAGGTGCCCGCCGAACCGGTACGTATCGACCAAACGGGGTGTGCCTACGTTCCCCATGTGGTCGGCATCCAGGTCGGACAAACGCTAGAGGTCTCGAACAGCGACCCGACGCTCCACAATGTTCACCCGCTACCTCGGTCCAACAATGAGTGGAATAAGTCGCAGGCAGCTGGAGCTGGGGTAATCTCGGAGACGTTCTCTAAGCCTGAACTGATGATTCCGGTCAAATGCAACATCCATCCTTGGATGAGAGCTTACGTCAACGTGTCGAACCATCCCTTCTTTGCCATCACGGACGAAACGGGAGCATTTTCGATCGAAGGACTGCCGCCGGGTGACTACACGCTGCAGGCTGTCCACGAGCGTTTTGGGACGCAAGATTTTGAGATCAGCGTGGCCGCCGGAGAGAGCGGAACTGCTGAATTCACCTTCGGAATATAGACCCATAGCACGCCATGAGCCCCGAAACCGACATCGCATCGGGTAGCAATTCCACGGTTACGGCGCCGGTCTGGGATTACTTCGAACTAACTAAACCGAATGTTATCTGGTTGATTTTGATGTCGACGATAGTCGGCTTCTATGTCGGATCGCCATCTCCGCTGCACTTCACGCAGCTTTTGCATACCCTGTTTGCCACAGCTCTACTCGCCGCTGGATGCGGAACACTGAACCAGTGGTGGGAGCGAGACCTCGACGCTCGCATGAAACGGACTGAGAACCGACCACTGCCGTCGGGTCGGGTCACCGCTAACGGTTCTCTCTGGTTTGGACTCGCTATATCGGTTGGCGGGGTTCTCTACCTCGCAGCCCTCGTCAACGCGGTTTCAGCGTGGATCGGCACCGCGACTGTCATTAGCTACGTTGCCATCTATACACCGCTGAAGGTCCGGTCACCCTTGGCAACGTTCGTTGGGGCGCTACCGGGTGCGTCACCTCTGTTGCTGGGTTGGACAGCCGCGACAAACACAGTGGACCTCGGGGGATGGGTTCTCTTCTCGATTCTATTTCTCTGGCAGTTCCCTCATTTCTACGCCATCGGCTGGCTGTACCGCGACGAGTATCGACGTGCTGGGATTAAGATGCTTCCGGTGGTTGAAAAGGACGGCGCTAGCACCGGTCGGCACGTCGTGCTGTATGGTTTCAACTTGATTCCCGTTAGTGCGGCACCTTGGATGCTGGGGCTCGCTGGCCCTGTCTACGGTACGGCAGCAGTTGTGCTTGGATGCCTGTATCTAGCCGCTGGCGTTCGGATGGCCCGACAGCGAACCGAAGAAAACGCTCGGATGCTGCTCCGTGTCTCGGTTGTGTACCTGCCGCTGCTCTACCTATTCCTCGTCGCGGACAAGGCCTAAGCGCCGATCTCCGTCGGAGTACCGACCACAGACGGATACAGTTGACTCGGCTACCGACTCAACCGCAGCCACGGGCAACTCTGGATACCAAATTCTCAGCCACTTTCAAGTGACTCTCCCGACACGCCAGTCCCTTGGTGTTCGGCAAGACGTCCCTGCGGACTTCTCGCACGCAGGAGTATCCACTGTCGAGAACACGCCGTTCCACACAGCACGAATACGGGCAACACTTAGTTGGCGAATCGACTCACTTGTTGGTTGTCGACGTAGAGACCGTCCGCTCGAATTTCGTAAATCTTGCCGTTGTACAGCACCCGCGTTCCGGCGTAGGTAGGAGTCATGATGAAATCTACCAGCCCGGCGTACAGCGCGTCCTTGTCTACTTCATAAACGAGTCTGTGGTTCTCGTCGCCAATCACTTTGATGTGAGTACTGGAATCGTCGAAGGCGACTACCTCGTACGCATTGTTGACGAACCCAGAGCCCGCTCTAGTGATGGCGAAAATGTTGTACGGCAATGTGAACTCACCGTCACACACGACGTAGCCGACCCGTGCCTCGCCCTCAGCGGCAACAGTTAGCCGATCGTCGTCGTAAATTGTCGTATCGCCACAGTACTCGGTATCCTCGGTGTCCGATCCTAGCTCGGTGACCGTCGAATCAGGCTCGAAGGCCTCCGACGGCGGCGGTGGCCATACGCCAGGTATCTCTGCGAGTTCTTCGAGAATAGCCTCAGCAGGGGCTTCTGTACTCGCCGGGCCTGTACAGGCTGCGCCTACAACAACTAAGACCACGACTGCTAGAGCGTATTGCAGGGTTGGATGCCAGGCTAGTCGAGTCGCCGGACCTTTTGTAAGAGTGATCATTGCCGTTTCGGGCCTCCTTGTGACTAATGTTTGCGCTTACTCCGAATATCGAGTTCGCTTCGTCGCCGTACAGGCACAGACAGAATAGCGAGGCTACAGCTGGGTCGCAACATCTATAGCACTACATGCACACGCAGTGCCCGTGTTGGTCGAGCCTGTGACGCCAACTGCTCGCAGCCCACGTCGACCGATTCTGGCCACACCGGAAGTCGCATGGGCATGTCGCTTTACTAGCACCTGTTTACAATCCCGACGGCTAGGAACAGACAATAGTAGCGCAAATTGTTCAGGAGCCGCCCGGTTGAGGAAACATCACGTGTGAGATTTTGGTCAGCAACTCAGCGTGGACCTACCGAGTCGATTCGCGGCGTTCAAATCCGCGTTTGCAGAGGAGCGGAATGCATCAGGTTGAACAGCTCGCAATCGATAGCTCAGCTACTCGGGACAAGAAGGCTCTAGTCGAGTTCCATGATCACGGGAGCGTGATCCGAGGCCGTTAGCCCATCCTTCTTCTTGCGGTATTGCCGATCGATCTCGACGCTGCTAACGCGAGAAAGGGCCGTAGCGGTTGCGAGGAGAAAGTCGATTCTCAGGCCCATCTTCCGGTGGAAAGCGCCGCCACGATAGTCCCACCACGAAAACTCTTGGGCATCTGGAAATTTATTGCGGAAGACATCCTCGTAGCCCCAGTCGAGGATAGCTTGCAGTCGCTGGCGCTCATGCTCGGTGTGAAAGATCTTGCCGGCGTGTGCAGTCGGGTTCCAAGAATCGATCGAAGCAGGGCAGATGTTAAAGTCCCCGCAAAGCACGCTGGGCTTGCTCGGATCAAACTGCCGCTCCAGATGGGCATGAAGAGACTCCAGCCAGACGAGTTTCTTTCGGTAGTCGTCGTGCTCGATCGATTTTCCGTTCGGCACGTAAACCGTCGTAAAACTCAGTCCGCCTACATCGGCGGTGATCAATCGGGAACCAAAGTCTTCCTCACCAGGCAATCCACGTTGGCAGTTCTCGGCCGGTTGACGGCTGAGAATCGCAACCCCGTTCCAACTCTTCTGCCCGTGAGTTACAGCGTTGTATCCAACCGATTCGAAAACTTCGTGCGGGAACTGGTCGTCGGTCAGCTTAAGTTCCTGTAGTCCGACGACATCCGGTTGGCGCTCCTTCAGCCAGTAGAGGACGAAATCGAGCCGGGCACGAAGCCCGTTGACATTCCAAGTAGCAAGCCGCACAGTCCAACCATTACACCACTTCGCCCGACCGGGCTGACGCAGTATTACAGACGAGCGCTGCGACTCACTTCACGGACGTAGGGCAGGCCTCGAATGACGCTCATAATCTTCTCAAGTTGAGAGATGTCCGCTAACTCCAGCGTGATATTGATCCATGCAGGACGGTCCAGACCGGATCCGCTGCGTGACTCAACCTTCGTAATGTTGAGCTTCTCATCAGAGAGAATACTCGTGATGTCGTTCAGGATGTTCGGTCGGTCATCGACGTAAATCGAGAGCTTGGCGAGGAAGGTTTCACTATCGGAGCCCGACCAAACGACCTCAATTCGTCGCTCGGCTTCGTACATCAGGTTCTGTACGTTCGGGCAGCCCTTGGCGTGGACCGCTACCCCCTTGCCTCGGGTTACATATCCTACGATCGGCTCCCCAGGAATCGGATTGCAGCAGCGTGCCCGATAGACCAGGATGTCATTGACTCCTTTGACGCTGAGGGCACCAGAGCTGGCTTGGCCAATCGCAACAGGCTCGGGGCTCGCGCTATCGCCTGATATGGCTGGCACCTCAGAGTTGGCGGGAGCTAGCTTCTCAGCGATTTGACGCGCAGCATAGCGCCCGTATCCCAGTGCGGCGTAAAGGTCAGCCAGACGGGAGAAGCCATGTTTATGTAGGACGCTGTCTAATTCTGCCGATTTTAACTGCTTCGTCGAAATCTTGAGACGGCGCATCTCACGGTCCAGCAATTTCTCGCCTAGCTCCTCGGCACGCCCTCGGCCATCCGCATTAAGCCACTGCTTAATCTTGTGCCGGGCCCGAGATGTTTTCGCGAAGGACAGCCAGTCAGCATTGGGCTTGCGGCCTTTCTGGGTTACGATTTCGATCATGTCACCGTTTCCCAGCCGGTACTTCAACGGCACAATACGACCGTCCACCTTGGCCCCTACGCAGTTGTGACCCACCTCGGTATGAATCGCATAGGCAAAGTCGATCGGCGTCGCTTCGCGTGGTAGGACAATCAGCTTTCCTTTTGGCGTAAAGACGTAGACCTCCTCCGGATAGAGGTCGATCTTTAGGGTGGAGAGGAAGTCTTCCGGATCCTCGAGGTCGCGTTGCCATTCAACCAACTGGCGTAACCAGCTAATGCGGCCGTCATCCCCATCGGGGCCTGCCCTGCCTTCCTTGTATTTCCAATGGGCGCAGATGCCTTCCTCGGCCATCTGGTGCATCTCTTGAGTCCGGAGCTGCACCTCGAAGCGCTGTCCAGCTTCGGCAATTACGGAAGTGTGTATTGACTGATAGAGGTTAGGCCGCGGCATGGCAACAAAGTCTTTTATACGGTCAGGGATCGGTCTCCAGCCGTCATGAATAATACCCAAAGCTGCGTAGCAATCTTGCTTCGAGTCCGTGATCACGCGAAGCGCTAGGAGATCGTAGACCTGATCGAGCTGAATCTTCTGTCGTTGTAGTTTCCGGTATATCGAGTAGGGGCGCTTGATTCGGCCAGCGACTGCGGCATGGATCCCGGCGGCAGCTAGTCTTTGCTCAATCTCGCTCTTGATTTCCGCCAAAAAGCTCTCGCTCGCTTCGCGGCGAGACTCGATGTAGTGCGTAATCTCTTGATAGGCTTCGGGCTCCAAATAAGAGAGCGCGAGGTCCTCCAACTCGCTTCGCATCTTTCCCATTCCGAGGCGTAGAGCGATCGGAGCGTAAATCTCCAACGTCACGGAGGCAATGCGGCGCTGCCTCTCGGACGACAGGGGATCTAACGTCCGCATGTTGTGTAGGCGGTCCGCCAGCTTGACGAGGATCACGCGAGTGTCCTCGACCATCGCTAGCAGCATCTTTCGGAAGGTTTCCGCTTGCCGATCCTCAGAGGTGGAGTAGGCAACCCGACTGAGCTTCGTAACCCCATCGACGCAGCGCGCCACTTCAGGACCGAAGCGCTGTTGAATCTCCTCCACGGTTGTCGACGTATCCTCTAGCGTGTCGTGCAATAGCGCCACGATAAGAGACACGGTATCCAGTTGTAGAGACGCGAGAATGTGGGCGACTTCGAGAGGATGAGCGACGTAGAGTTCGCCGGATTGCCGCGTTTGGGTGCCGTGGCGTTCTGCGGCAAACAGGAAGGCCTCTTCGAGCGCAGAGAAATTCTCTCCTGGCCGCTGCTCTTGGAGTACGGCCTTGAGCTCGTCGAAGCGCGCTAGTAGCCCGGGAGGGATCGGGCTGGTCTCGCTATGGATTTGTTGCGTCGACATGAGTCCAGAGCACGGACCTTAAACAAGAAAAGCCCTGGAACCCAAATCTGTGGGCTCCAGGGCTCATTATATCGGCGGCTAATCCGAACAGCTATTCTTCAGGAGCGAACTGGTTTGTAGTCGATTCCTCGGCGAGACGACGTTTGGTTGCCAACGCCTGCTCAACCCACACATTCGCCTTTTCCGTATGCGCTTCGTACTCCTCGGCAGATTCTGCAAAGTCAGCTCGCTCACGCTCGAGGAGGTTTAGATAGATCATGGCATCCGCATAGTCTGGGTTGATGTCCAGGGCGTTCTGCAATGCATCGAGACCCTCATTAATTGCGGGAACAGCGGTCTCGGCGATTTCGCGTCGCCGATCCTCGTCCGTAAGTGGACCGGGCGCACCCGGTTCCATCTCCATTTCAGCCCTGGCAGCCATGCGGGGTTCGTAGGACTCTGTCCACTTGATCACCCCGATGGTGTAGTAAGATTCAGCCGCGCCCGGATCGGGCGGCGTCATAGCCATTGCCAGCTCAATTCTCTTGTTGTGCCACTCCTCGGCCGTCTCAAATTCCTTCATATTGAAGTAGAGCGACGCCAAGCTAGAAACTGCCAGCATGTTGCTCGGGTCCGTGTCCAGAACACCCTGAAAACCGTCAATCGCTTGCTGCGCGATCTCGCGGTTCTCGGGGAACTCGGCGCCCGGAATATACTGGTTCATGTAAGCGTAGGCCTGATAAGCCTTCGCGGCGGTCAGCTCGGGGTCCAACTCCATGGCGGTGCCAAACTGAATCGCGGCAGCCTGATAATTCGCGGCCGCAAAAGATGTGACGCCTTTATTCAGTTCGCTACGGGCCTTGAGGTAGTTGATTTGTTCTTGACAACCCAGCGACAGTAAGATCGTCGCACCTAGGGCTACGATCGTGAAACTTCTAACGACTTTCATTTCGATACCGCCTTCCTAATCAGGCAACAGACCCTTGGGTTCACACCCAAGACGCCTACATTGCCTGGTCTAGGTCCTCCGTGATCAGTCCAATCTTGTCGACACCAGCGCCCTTACCGATGTCAATGACGCGTGCGATTTCCCCGTAGTCCAGTGAAGGATCTCCGCGAACAAACATCACACGCTCGGCGCGAGTCTTGAAGATGTCGTACAGGTCCGTTTCGAGCGTCTCCCACTGCGAAGGATCTCGATTAATCATGATCGCGCCGGTTGCTGAGACAGATACGACCACCGTTCGCTCGTCGGGCGGCGGCGCGTCCTCTGGGTCGTCCTCATTGGGTTGAGGCACGAGCGCATCGAGGCCCTTCGGCGTGAGCGGCGTGATCACCATAAAGATAATTAAGAGAACCAACAAGACGTCGATCAATGGCGTCATGTTGATGTCACTATTCGGTCCGCTTCCGGAGCCGCCTGCGTCCATACTCATATCGTTTTCCTCCGGCTAGGTTCGGCGCGCACTGCAGCGCAGCAACGAACTCCAAATTACTCGCTTAGTTGATCACCGGCGCGACATTCGACTCGTCTTTCTCCGTCAAGAGACCTACCTGATCGACGCCGACAGATCGCAAGATGTTTACAATCTCCACGACGCGCTCATAACTAGAGCGGGCATCGCATTTCATATAGACCGTCTTATCCAAACGGTTGCTAATAATATCGCCTACCTGTGTAGCCAAATCGACGTCAGCGATACGCTGACGACCCAAGAAGGTCTGGCCGTCGCGGGTAACTGCCACCAGCACCGCATCTTCCCGATCCGCTGCCTTCATGGCTATCGGGTTACGCGCGCGAACCATGTCGACGCTAACGCCCTTGGAGAGCATCGGTGTAATCACCATAAAGATGATTAGTAGCACCAACATCACGTCGACCATCGGCGTGACGTTAATGGTAGACATCGAACCATGTGACTTGAATCTGGACTTTTTCCGCGCCATAAATCCTACTCCTTCGTTTGTCGGCTAGCAGCCCAAGGTCGGGCTGCTAGCCACAAACGGTTTGGTTTCTTCCGTTCCCCGCCGATTCCTAGTTCCCGGCGGCTTTCGCCGCACGCTTCAGGAAGTAGTCGAGCAACTCGGAGCTGGAATTCTCCATCTCAACATCGAAGGCCTCAACCTGGGAGTTGAAGTAGTTGAACATCCACACAGCGGGTATGGCGACAAACAGTCCGATAGCCGTAGCGACAAGCGCTTCGGAGATACCGCCAGCAACCGCACCTAGACCAGTGGACTTTTCTTGCGCGATACCCTGGAAGGCGTTAATGATGCCGACAACCGTCCCAAACAGACCAACGAACGGCGCGGTGGAACCAATGGTAGCCAAACCGCTCAACCCCTTGTTCAGCTCCGCGTGAGCAATGGCCGAGGCCCGCTCCTGCGCACGCTGCGACGATGCGATCAATTCACCCGGAATCTCCGAGGTCATACCATGCGCCTGAAACTCTTGGAGGCCAGAAACGACCACCTTCGCCAGGTGGCTCTTCTTGTAGCGTTCCGCCAACTTCACAGCTTCGCCGAGCTTGCCTTCACGCAAGGCACCGGCAACAGCGGGAGCAAATTGACGCGACTGTTTCTTCGCCGCGTTGAACGCCAAAGTTCGATCGATCATGATCCCAATCGACCAGGCCGACATTAGAAACATAACGATAACGATAGCCTTTGCCGCCCAACTCATCTGGTTCCACATCGAGATCATGTCGAACCCAACTTCAGTCTGCAATAGCAGAAATCCAAAAATCGAAAACTCACCAAACATGTAAACCTTCCTCCTGATCAGACGATTAAATGGGTCACAAACCGACCCGTTCATGGTTGCCACAAACCTGATGCCTCGGCATCTACGTCTGTAGAAAACTCTTTACCTATAACTACTTACTCAGACCGAACTTCGGACTTGAGTGACCTGTTCGACTACCGCCCCAGCGTGAACACAACGTTTATCTGTGTCGCTACCTCCACGGGAATACCGTTGAGCAATGTCGGCTTGTACTGCCACTGCTGCACCGCCCCAAGGGCGGCCTGGATCAGCATGGGGTGGCCGGAAACAACGGTCAACTCCGCGATGCGACCGTCCTTGCCGATGACTGCCGAGAGCGCAACCGTGCCCTGAATGCGGGCCGACTTAGCCAAGGGCGGGTAAACCGGGTTGACGCGACGTAACATCCGGGCCTGCTGAACCGATCCACCAACCCGAATACGCTTCGGAGGGGCTTTTTTTACTGGCGGTGGCGGTGGCGGCGGGGCCACGGTCGGCACATTCGCAACAAAAGATCCTAGAACTCCACCGCCGAAAGCGCCACCGGTCGTGATACCACCAACTACTCCGGAGATAGTCTGCGGCTCGTCAATGATGGCGACCTTGTCCGGAATCGCCTTCGGCTGGGTGATGACGTTGAACTGCTGTGGGGCCCGCTGCTGCACGACGACCTCCACCGGTGGTGGTGGTGGCGGTGGCGGCGGTGGCGGCACCACCAACATCGCCCCCAAATCGGTCAGGGGGATCTCGTAGTAATTGAGCAGCGGAATCACCAATGCCATTACGATAAGCCCACACTGAAAAACGAACGACACCATGACCGCCGTCGAGTTGCTCTTTTTCTGGAGTAAACTCTGTTCAAACATACGTCTCACCTCACCTGGCACCCACACGTCCCATGACGATGATGCCTAAACCTTAGTCAATCTTCTCTACTCGTCCTCAAGCCTTCCGCGCCCCCGGCGCAGCCGCGCCTTGCCACCAGAGCAAAATCGGGCTCGCAACGAAGATCGACGAGTAGCTCCCTACAATTACTCCAACCACAAGAGCGAACGAGAAGCCTCGCAGCACCTCGCCACCGAGGATGAACAAACATAACACTGCAACAAACGTCAGGCCGGATGTCAAGACCGTACGAGCCAAAGTCTGATTAATACTTCGGTTCAACAGATCCGCGAGGCCAACCCGGCGCGAAATCTTACGATTCTCCCTGACACGATCAAAGATCACGATCGTGTCGTTCATCGAATAGCCCACTAGCGTTAGCAAGGCCGCAACAACCGTCAACTCGATCTCGCGATCAAACAGCGAAAATAATCCGACCGTAATCAAAACATCGTGGAAGACCGCTACAACCGCCGCTAGCCCGTAGATCCACTCAAAGCGGAAGGCGATATACAAGAGCATCCCGCCCAACGCAGCCAATGTAGCCTGCAAGGCCTGCCACTGGAGGTCGCTACCGATCTTCGGGCCGACGACCTCGACACCCCTGATTGCAAATGCGCCCAAGAATGCCGTCTCACGAAGCGCCGACATGATATCAGGGTTCACGCCCTCGACGCCAGCCAGCTCGGCGAAGTCTACCACAAGACCCCCATGGGCGGTGTCGCGAGCAGCAATCAGACTCGTGGAGATGTCGGAAACCTGGTCGTAGCCAAACCGATTCGATGCACTGCTCGAACGCAGCGCGGAAGCAAGAGCCTCAGAACCGACGTTATTGAAGTCAACCTTGCCCGCTTCGCCTGGGTACAGTTCCCGAAGCGTGGATACGATTTGGTCTCGGCCCGCTACGGGAAGACCGGCCTCCTCACTCGGCTGAAGGTTCAAATCAATCTTCAATTCATTGCCGTCGTCAAACGGCTGCAACGTTGCGACGTCCAGACTGGCCGCGTTCAGGGCCTGGCGAATTGCATCGACATCGGGCGATTGCTGAAACTTGACGTAAACCAACGTTCCGCCCTTGAAATCAATCCCAAGCTTCAGGCCACCCCGCATTGCCACGCTGGCGAGCCCCGCCAGAATCAGCACGATGGACAACACCATAAAGATTTTTCGTCGACCGATGAAGTCGAACTTTGAATCAGTGAAAAGCTGCATCGACTAAACACGTCGTGGGTCCAAATACACAGACACCAACGACCTCCAAAAAGTTCCCTAGTTTCGGACTGTTTTCCTCTTAGGCGCAATCCGCTAGCGCAAGCAGACCTAGATGCTCAGCTCCTTCACGTTTTGCTTGCGCGAAACCGTGAGGTCAAAAATCAATCGGGATACGAAAACCGAAGTAAACAGGTTGGCTAAAAGGCCTATCCCAAGAGTGACGGCGAAGCCCCGTACCGGGCCTCGACCGAACAAGAACAGGAACGCCGCCGCAATGATCGTGGTCAGATTCGTATCGACAATCGTCAAGACTGCCTTGCCGAAGCCAGCATTGATCGATCCAACCACGCCCTTCCCTGTCCGTAACTCTTCGCGTATCCTCTCAAAAATCAGCACGTTAGCATCCACCGCCATGCCGATCGTCAAGACGATTCCAGCTATACCAGGTAGCGTCAGCGTGAATCCAAAGTAGCTCAGACATGCGACGAGGATGATCAAGTTCAACACCAGAGCCACCACCGCGTTGATCCCCGAACCCTTGTAGTAGAGCAACATCAAAACCACGACCAGAGCAAGCCCATAGAGAGCACTCGAGACACCTTGGCGGATCGAGTCAGCCCCCAAAGACGCACCAACCGTACGCTCCTCAAGTGGTCTCACCGACGCGGGCAATGACCCGGTCCGGAGGACCAATGCCAGTTCGCTGGCTTCCGGCTCGCCGCTCAGGCCGTTGATCACGCCGTCAGAGTCGATACGACCCTGGATCGTCGCAACATTCATGATGCGATTGTCCAGCACGACTGCAAGCGGAGATCCAATATTCGTAGCAGTGTACTGGCCAAACCGGACCCCCGCCTGCCGGGACAACGTAAATGAAGTCTGCCACTGCCCTGACAGGGTGTCTCGCGCCGCACGAGCATTTCGCAGATCGCGACCGCCAACAATCGCCGTTCGGTTTAGGATGTACCACTGCTCACCCATCTGACCGCTAAGGTCTCGAGACTGGTACGGCAAGATCTCGCTGTTGGGCGGTAGCACGCCAGAGTTAGCCGCCAGAGCCGCCTGACGGGTCAGGTATGGTCCGTTGACAACATCCTGAATCTCCAGTTGCGCAGACATCTGCAGTATACGGATGACCCGACCCGGATCGTCGACGCCGGGGAGCTGCACGAGAATCTCGTGCTCCGCATCAGCGCGTCCATGCTGCTGAATGACTGGCTCTGTCAGGCCGAGTCCGTTGACACGGTTCTCAATCGTCGCAATTGATTGTGCCAACGTCTCGCTTTTGAGGCGAGAAAGCGCCGCCGGACGCATCTTGAGGCTCCACGTCGTTGAGTCGGATGAACTAGCGATCCAATCGAGAAATACCAGATTAACCGTGTCGCGGAAGTCGCCAGCGCGTTCCGAGGGCAGATCCGTAATCATGATCTCGATCGAGTCAGCGTCCTCAATGGATTGAGGATCGTTCCGAGTGACCGGTCCGGTTGCAATGCCCTGGACGCGAAACTCTTCCTGGAGCCGTTGAATCGTAGAGTCAGCCTCGGCTCGGATGGCGTCCTGCACCTGAACCTGAAGAATCAGGTGAGTGCCGCCCTTCAAATCGAGCCCCAAGGGTATCCGGTCAGCGACGTTCTGTTTCGCTTCGTCTAGCGACGCCGGAAGCCCGAAAATCCCATAGAGACCGATCAGGGTCACCGCCAGGGTGATCCCGATCCTAGTCCACATGCGTGATGTCATGCTTTGCTTTCCTCTTCCGCGATGCCGTTCACGGCGCTTCTCGCGAACTCGATCTTCACGTTGTCAGGCTTAATCCGCAACGTCACGGTCTTATCGGTCAACCCGGTGATCACGCCGATGACGCCTGCGTTGGTCACGACCTTGTCGCCAGCCTTCAAGTTCCCGAGTAACTCATCGAGCTTCCTCTGCCGCCGCCTCATCGGAAGAAACAGCACCAAATAAAATATGGCCACCATGGCGACCATGGGAATCAGCATGCTTCCACCCGAACCGGTCGACTGGAGCAGCAAGGCAGGGATTGACGCTATGGCATTCATCTGATCAAACGGCTGTGGCTATACTTCTCTGTCGAGCGCACGTCTCATGTGCTCAAGACGAGGTCCAGTCTAACTAAATCTGCGGTTTCCTGTGGTTTCTGACCAACTAGAACCGAAGAGGGCTCAATCGCTCTCAGTTGCCATGGAGCGGAGACGGCTCAGACACTCGGGAAGATTACCGATCAGTATAGCTTGGCGAATGCGTCTCATGGTGTCAAGATAGGCGTGTAGGTTGTGAAGTGATGCCAAAGTGTTGAAAAGAATCTCTTTAGACATGAACAGGTGGCGCAGATAGGCTCGGGAGAAATTTCTACAGCAGTAGCAATCGCACCTCTCGTCGATCGGACGCCGGTCATCACAGTAGCGGCTATTCTTGATCACCAGTCGCCCCGCACTCGTAAAAAAAAATCCGTTGCGAGCGTTGCGGGTGGGAAGGACGCAGTCCATCATGTCGGTTCCGAGTGCGACGTATTCACCCAACTCGTGCAACATCCCCACACCCATTACATATCGCGGCTTGCTCCTGGGGAGGGTCGACTCGGTGGCCTCGACCATCTCATAACTCAACTCTCTGGGCTCTCCGACAGACAGTCCTCCCATTGCGTATCCAGCGGCATCGAGTTCGACCAGCCGCTTGGCACACTCACGGCGCAGGTCCGCATGCATGCCGCCCTGCACAATCGGGAACAGCGCCTGGCGTGGGTTCGGCACGAGCTCTGGGTCCGCCCCCTCGCGCCAATGCTCGAAGGCCTTAACCGCCCAACGCACCGTCCGCTCCATCGACTGCCTAGCGTAGTCACGGTCGACCTCATACGGCGTACACTCGTCGAGCACCATCATGATGTCGCTGCCTAACGCCCGCTGCACATCAACCGTCGATTCAGGCGTAAACACATGACGCGCCCCATCCAGGTGCGACTGAAACTCGACCCCCTCCTCGCGAATCTTCCGAAAACCAGACAACGAGAACACCTGGAATCCGCCAGAGTCCGTCAGTACCGCTCGGTCCCACGACATGAAACCGTGCAGTCCGCCCAGACGACCGATCAGCTCATGCCCTGGGCGCAAGAACAGATGGTAGGTATTCGCGAGGATGATCCCAGCGTCCAGGTCGTCCTGCAGCATCCGCGGAGTCATGGACTTGACCGACCCGTAGGTACCCACGGGCATGAACACGGGCGTTTCGATCACGCCGTGCGCGGTATGCAGCAACCCCGCACGGGCCCGCGTATGCGGACACTCTGCAACAATCTCAAACTCCGGGATGCCCGTTTCGCTCAATATATGGTTGCCCCCGCATCAAGAACCTCGATCCGTCGATGATCACCCTCAAGATGCCGCAGATAAATCTCGATCAGGTCCGTCGGTAGGCGGGTCTTAAATCGCGCCCCCCACTCCATCAGGACGACAGCGTCTCGATCCCAAATGTCGTCCAGTCCGAGAGACTCCAACTCGGCGCTGTCGTCCAGACGGTAGAGATCGATGTGATAGACAGCCGGGCCCGATCCGTACTCCTGGATCAAGGCGAACGTGGGACTCGAAACGTCATCCTCGCTCGCCGCGCCCAGCCCGCTCACAATGCCCTTGGCTAGCGTCGTCTTGCCCGCCCCCAGATCTCCTTCAAGCAAGATGAGCTGCGGAGCATCGATATCGTCAGCGATCTTGCGACCGACAGCGATCGTCTCATCGGCAGACGAGGTGAGGTAAATCATTCCGAGGAACTTTGACGAACCCGCGCGCCCTAGCCACGCCGGACGCGCTGCACAGCTTGCGGCAAGAACTCCAGGATATCGGTTGCCAGCATCGCTTGCTCGCCTTGTCTCGCAGTCGCCAAATCGCCCGCCAGACCATGCAGGTAAACAGCACCGCCAATCACCATGGCGGGGTCAACCCCGGGAAACTGCGCAAGCAGTCCGCCGATCATCCCAGCAAGAACGTCGCCCGAGCCTCCCGTAGCCATCCCTGGGCCGCCCGTGGGATTGATAAAGACCCGACCGTCTGGTGCGGCCACCACAGTCCTCGCTCCCTTGAGCACGACGTAAGCATCGCGCTCGGCGGCAAATCGGCGCGCCACTCCGGTCCGATCTGCCTGGACGGTTGCCGACGTCGTCCCGAGCAGGCGAGCCATCTCACCCGGATGAGGTGTGAGCACCAGAACCGCCGAACCGCTGCTCCATTCGCTTTCTCGACTCAGAGCAGTTATTCCATCCGCGTCTACGACCATAGGCCGCGTCGAGTCCCGCACCAGCCGCTGGCAAAGTCTGATGGCGTCATTCCCTACGCCAATGCCGGGGCCGACGACCATGACGGAAAATCCATCGAGAATGCCGGAATCAAACGCCGTGGGGTCCATCGACCCATCCTCGGATTCGGCCACCGGAACCGTCATCAGTTCCGGCGCGGCGGCGACAACGGACGAAGTCGCGGACTCGGCGGTGACTACAGTCGTCAAACCCGCCCCGGCCCGTGCCGCAGCCATTCCCGCCATGATCGCGGCACCAGGCTTGGCGCGAGAGCCTCCTACAACACCCACATGTCCGAAGCTGCCTTTGTGGGAATCCGTTTTGCGGGGGCGACACAGCGCCTCAGCCTCCGACGCCTCCAGCAAACACAGCGGCGCGCCCTCCAATCGGTCAATCAAACGTTCCGGCGTACCAATCGGCACAACGCGTAGAGTTCCTAGATGGTCACAACCCGGCGTGACGACCTGAGAGATCTTCGGGGCCGTAAACGTGACCGTCAGGTCCGCTGGACATCGCCGCTCGGGAAGATCGCCGCCGTCGGATGGCATTCCCGAAGGCATATCGACTGCGGCGAACGATACATGCTCGTAGCTCTTACCAAGGTCCTCGATCACGTCACCGACCATACCTCGCGCCTCACCCTCCAGACCTGTACCCAGCAAGGCGTCCACAACCAGCGTCGATCGCATCACCTGCTCCCGAAACTCCTGCCAGCCGGCCCAGTCGGGAACAACCGTCATCGGCACACCGACGCCCTCGGCCATTCGCCAATTGGCCGCAGTGTCACCACGGAGCTCTGAGGGATCAGCCACAAGAGCAACCTGGACCTCGGCTGCAAGATCCTGCACTAGAAGCTGCCGTGCGATAGCCAGTCCGTCGCCGCCGTTGGCCCCCTTGCCACTAAGCACAACGACTCGATGCTCACCGAGCGGCGCGAACTCCGCTTCAAGCGCACGAACTACCTGTGCAGCGGCATTCTCCATCAGGAGCAGGCTCGAGACCCCCGCCTCTTCAACCGTCAAGCGATCGACTTCACGCATCTCCGAGGCGGTTAGAACGCGCTTCACCGTTTAGTCCTCCACCTCTTGCTCCATTTTTTGCAGCATCGAGCGATCGCCCATGGCAATCAGAACATTGCCTGCTTCGATCCGGGTCTTCCCTGACGGGTTGAACTTCATGTCGTCATCGGCTCGCGTGATTGCAAGCAGGATAACTCCAAAATTCTGGTGTAATCCCGATTCTTCAATCGTCTGCCCAACGCAAGAACTCTTCTCCCCGACACGCATCTGCTCAATGTCAATTTCTAAATCTGAACTGCCGCGCAGCGCCGATGTGACGTCAAGCAAACTCACCACGTGGGGCCGTAGCAGCGCTTGCGCCAGCCGGTGCCCGATGAACGTATAGGATGTGAAAACAGTCGACGCACCAGCACGCCGCAATTTCTCTTCCGCCTGATCACTGGTCGCGCGAGCAGCTATTCGGATCTCCGGATTCAATACCCGAGCAGACAACGTGACGTAGACGTTCTCCGCATCGCTACCGATCGCGGCGACCAACCCTTGAGCCCTCTTTATCCCCGCCTGAAGCAGACTCTGATCCTCGGAGGCATCGGCGATCAGAGTCGGAATTCCTCTCTCCTCCGCCCACGCGGCCTTCGCTGTATCGCTTTCGATTAGTACGACCTTTGAACCTGCCTGTTCTAGCTCAGCAATTACGCCGCGCCCAACTCGGCCAGCACCGCAAACGATGTAGTGATCTGAAATTTTGTCGAGCATGCGCATGGTCCGCCTACGTCCAAAGTAGTTCCCAAGTTCTAACTGCAGAACCAGGTCGCTCATGATGCCAATCGAGGCGAACACCACTGTAACGCCAACGATCAGCAGCGCGGAGTTAAAGATTCGACCCGACTCTGTGAGTGGATGAACTTCTTCGTAGCCCACCGTAGTTAGACTCACCAGAGCCATATAAAAGCTGTCAAACCAACTCCATGCCTCGACGACATGGAAGCCCACCGTGCCCATCGCCAGCACCGCACTGAGCAGACTGACGATGAGCAGCATCTGCCGCACCGGACGGCTCATGCTCGTCTCCTCATCAGTAACATCGTCATGTCATCTTGCTGCCTCGGTCCATCCGTCCACGCGACAACCTCGTCCATTGCAGCAGCAATAATCTCTTCGACCGGGCGCTCCACATCCCGCCTGAGCGACTCCCAAAGTCGATCTTCGCCAAACTCCTGCCCATAGGAGTTTTCCGGCTCAGTTACCCCATCCGTGAAGGCAACCAGCAAATCACCCACTGCGAGGTGGACCTTGCGACTCTCGTATTCCATATTCGGAAATGCACCAATCACTACTCCGGTGACGTCCAGTAAGGTCATCTCTCCATCGCGAATCAAGAACGGGGGCAAGTGCCCCGCATTCACATAGGTGAATTCGCTCTCCGCAACATCGTAGACGCCAAAAACTAGCGTCGTGAACAGCTCGGGAGCCGTTCCTTCAAACAGTTGCCGATTGGTCTCGGCCACGATCTCAACAACTCCCTTCTCCAGGTCAGCCCCACCGCTGAGCTTGCCCAATTGAGTGCGAATCGTGGAGTGGGCAGCAGCCATCACCAAGGCTGAGGAGATTCCCTTGCCCGCGACGTCTCCAAAGGCGATCGCCACCCGGCCGTCATCCAGGTCAACGTAGTCGTAGAAATCACCTGATACGACATTCGCCGGTTTACAGACTCCCAAGACATCAATCTCAGCTAGCTTGGGCGACGCCCTGGGGAACAGCTGTCGCTGCATCTCGCTGGCAATCGCCAACTCAGATTCGAGCTTCTGCCGTTCTCGGGAGTCTTCTATCAGCTGCTCAATCGAGCCCGTCATCGAATTAAACGATCGCGCCAACTCAGTCAGCTGGGTATGCCCGCGAACCGGTGTTCGATACGAGAAGTCGCCCTCACTGACGTGCCTCGCACCGATATACAGTTCGTTGATTGAGGTGGTAATCGTGCGCGTGAGTGAGACGGCAATCACGGTGGACACCGTCACGGTAAATCCAAACAACGCCCACAGCACATATCCCACATTCCGAGCCATGACTTCGGTTTCGGACGACTGGTTGCGAAAGAGTAGCCCGGTCACGGCACTGGCGCGGGTCGTAAGATCGAAGACGTCGTCCTGAGTCCTCTCCCCGGTCTCCCAATCTAGTACCGAAGTCTCCGCTGTCCAGCTTATCCGCCAATCCAACGGATGAGTGGGGGCAGGGCGGCGCATCTTGAACGACCGGTCTGATAGGTAACACTCTAAACCGGACGGATGGGTAACAGTATAGGCGGTGGTCAGTGGCCCCCGCGGGGGCCACTGACTGCCGAGCCGAGCGGCCACAGTACGCGGTTGGCGGCGTCGAACAAGGCGAGTTCCACCGGACCGAACCAGATCTGCCAAATGGCTTCGTCCACTTCGACTAGCCCGACCAACTCGCGAGCCAACGCTTCACTCAGGAAGTACTTCTCGCCGAGGAACTTGATGCGTCCGTCGTGGCGCACTCGTCGGCGCTCCCAGTGCCCCGGGTAATCCAGATCAGCAAGCTCGCTGGGATAGGCGCGTGTTGCTGGTGCATAGAACGCCGCCGGGGGCCGCTGTCTCAACGCTTCATGCGGACGTTCTTGGTTGTATTCATGACGAAAGAGGTCGAAGCGGCGCTGCTGTCGGCGACGATCGCCAGCCGGAGGTCTCACTGTCTCGGCTTTGAGCGTGCGGTGTAGCCGCTCGTGGCGACCGTTCTGCTGCGGCTTGCCCGGCTCGATGCGCTCCACCGCAATGCCCAGCTTCAGCCACCAGACGTTCAACCGGCTCAAGCGTCCGGTGCCGATGGAGGCGAACGGCGAACCGTTGTCTGAGCGTATCCTTCGTGGCAGCCCGCGCTCCAGAAACAACCGCTCCAAGCCTCGGCGGGCCTCGGCGTAGGATGTGCCCACGTGTGCGGTGCAGTTGAGCAGGAAACGACTATATCCGTCGACGACCGTTAGCGGATAACACAGCACGCCGTCGCCGGTGCGAAACTGCCCCTTGTAGTCGATCGTCCAGAGGTCGTTGGGCGCTTCGGGTTCGCGCAACGGACTGGGTGCCGCTTCGGCCAGTCGCCGCATCCGCTTGCGCCCGCGAACGAGTCCGGCTCGCTTCAGCGCGTCGCCGATCGTCGACGCCGCTGGCCAGCTTGTCTGTGACTCTTTCGACTCCAGCCAGGCCCTGAGCTTCTTCGGCCCCCAACTCGGATGCTGCCGACGCGCTTCTATCACTCGTCGCTCGACCGACTCGGGTATCCGACCGGGCTGACGGTGTGCCGCGTGCGAGCGGTCTTCCAGCTCTGGCCAACCGCCTTGACGGAAGCGTTCTAACCACTTGTATCCGGTCCTGCGGCTGATCCCGTAGAGTCGACACAGCGCCGCCACGTTCGTCGCCGCCCCCGCTCGCAGCCAGTCTTCAATGAATCTCTTGCGTTCTTCCATCGGATAGGTCTCCTTCCATGGCATCTCGCCATGGTGTTACCTATCCGCCCGGTCTAACCTGTTACCCTTCCGCCCGGTCTGTACAATCTGCATCGGCGTTCCCCGGGACACCCGCCCCCTCCCGGAATCCACCGGCGCTGAAACCGATCGCGGCTGGCCAGGGTCGACTGCTTCCAGGGCATCTACATAACCGCCAGAGGGTTCGACAACGCCAAAACCGGGCAACCAGTCGAGTAAGTACTCCTCTGTCAGCGGGACCATCAGCAGCAGCGACGGAACGCCAGTCTCGTACTCCGCGTACGCCGCCAAATAGTAGTCGCCCTGACGTCGCACGACTCCTCGATAATTTTCAAGGCTCGACGGTGGTGGGTCCATGCTGAACCCTTCCGGAACCGTCACGACGGGCCCGTTCGGTGTCTCATACCTAACCAGCAGACCCGGATACCTTTGCTGGGCGTCTGCCAAGAAGCGACCGCCGATTCTTCTACGATCTTCGGGGAGAGCGTTGCGAAGTTCCCAAGTCAACGAGTCCGCCGTGGCATACAGCGCTTCAGCGCGCTTCTCCACTTCGTTCGTCACCATGAAGGCACCCAGCGGGCCAAATAGCAGGTAGGCACCAAAAGCGAACAGGAAGAACGCGAGTATGAGGGGTATGGCGCCCAGGAACACATATACCGCCGCCATGCGATGACGAACCCGCCAGAGAAGACGCCTCGTCAGCACTCTGAACAGCCGGAATAGCGCTCGTCCCAGAACGATCGCTCCGATACCGTAGATCGCGTACTGGAGGACAGTACGCACGCCGAGCACGGTAGTCGACCACGCTTCGAGGGGCCGCAGAACCAGGAAGGCGATCAATAGAGCCAACAGGAGAAGTTCCCATCGGCTCAAACGACGGAAGAGGTCTTTCATATGTCTTCGCGCTGTCGGGTCAAATCTAGGTTAGCCGAGTCGTATCAGTATGCTGCGTTCGACGGCCAAACCGTGACTACCAGAGCATACATCGGAGTCCGACCTCCTGTGCGAGAATCGGGGCGGGCAAGAAAGAGCCGCTTGAGCTTGTGAATACTTCCACGATTCGTTACCGCGTCGCTGACTTCCTGAGCAGACACACGCCGTTTCAGTTCGTTGAACAGTCCGACCTGTTGACGCTGGCCGGGTCCGGCAGGGTACGGTTCCACGAACAAGACGAATATATCTTCCGGCAAGGGGAGCCGCGCAAGGACTACGTCAGCATCATTCAGCAAGGCACCGTCGAACTGCACGAAGAAACTCCATCCGGTACGCGACTCCGAGACCGTTTGGGTGAAGGCGAACTTCTCGGCATCGGACGCTTCGTCAATGCCGAGCACTATCTCTATACAGCGAAGACAGCCGGAGACGTACTGATGTACCGATTTCCGGCCGCTGAATTCGAAAAGATCGTCGACAAGTACCGGCACGTCGCCGACTACCTAACCGCGTATTTTTCCTCCGCTCCCGCTCGAACCGAAAGTGTCGCTGGTACTTGGGGCGTCACTCCCGGCGACCCAGTCTCGCTGAGAGAGTTGTCCGTACGTCGCTTGGCTGTCGTCAGTCACTCGGCGTCGCTGCGTGATGCTGCCATCGCTCTCCAGGGCCACCACACAGCTGCCGTAGTCATCGCAGACCCGCAGCAAAGACCCGTCGGGCTCGTCACAACGGATGATCTCGTGGCGCGGATCGCCGATGGCACATCTGACCTTACACTCGACCCAACCCAGTCGATCAAAGCCCCAACAACCGCGAGGCCGGGCCTCGAGGCCAGCGACTACGCGCTACTGCTGATGCGTAACCAAGGCCGCCCCATCGTTCTGACGGCTGACGGCGACGTAACCTCACCGGCGATCGGCCTCATCACTGCTAACGACCTCTCCTTGGTAGCGGGAGTCAACCCCGCCCTTCTCGCCGCGGAGGCTAGCAATTGTGACAACGCTCAACAGCTGGCTCGAATCGTCCAACGCAGTAAGGCCCTAATTCTCGAAGCGCTCAGCGAAGCGTCTCGAGCCGAGTGGTGCGCGCAGATATCGGGGGAACTCTATGGTGCCGTGATCTCTCGTCTGATCCAACTGGCTGAGCAAGAGGCCCTCGATGCTGGTCTTCATCGCCCGACGGCTCGCAGTTGCTGGCTATTCTTCGGCGGTGCCGGGCGCCAAGAGCTGATGACCTGGTTCGACGTCGACCTCGGACTCGTCATTGAAGACGTGTCCGAGCAAGAGCGGCTAGAGGCCGACCAGTGGTTCGCGAGAGTTGCCCGGCGGGTTGATTCCGGCCTCGAAGAGTCCGGGTTCCGATTCTCCGAATCAGCAGTGCGAATCATTGATCCAGGCGTACGTCTGTCGCTCGCGGAATGGAAACAGCGATTTCACGGATGGGTCTCGCAGCCCGCTGAGAACAACATCTACACGTCCCGGTCTTTCTTCGACTTCCGCGCGTTTTACGGAGATCGTGTGCTAGCCGATGAACTCCGCGATTCGATGCTTGGCGAGGCAGTAGCCCATCCTGAGTTCTTGGCTCTGCTGGCCAACAGTTGCCTAGCCCAGATGCCACCGTTGACCTTTTTCGAAGGCCTTGTCGTGGAAGAAGGCGGTAACCAGAGCGACACGCTAGACCTACGTCGCAGCGCTGTCTTTCCCCTCATCGACTCCGCTCGCGCATTCGGGTTGGCCGGAGCAACGCGCCAGCCCAGTACATTCGATCGGCTCTCTGGTGCTAGCGAACTGCTCCCAGCTAGTCGTGACACCTTCGAGGCAGCCAAAGAGGCCTACCGGGTCACGCTTCAGCAGCGGGGACGTGCTGGTCTTGCGGCCGGAGACGACGGCGTTCACATTCGACCATCGTCACTCAGCAAGTACGACCAACAGATCTTAAAGGGGTCCTTCCGATCCATCCTCAAGCTTCTTGAGCTCACCGGCGAGTACTTCCAGGCCGAAGTTAAACAATGAGCGAGTCGAGCGAGAACGTCGCCCGCAGTTACCGCCAGGCACTGTCGAAGGGCTGGGCCGACGATTGCCCTCCAGAACAGGTGCGGTTCGTCTCCTTCGATGCCGAGACCACGAGCCTAGACCCACGACAGGCACACACCGTTGCCCTAGGGGGAGTTGCCATCGTCGCAGGTGAAATTCAACTAGACGATTCAATCGAGTTGCTTGTCCGCCAGCGCTACAACTCCGCAGCCGTCACCGTCCACGGGATCACGCGCGAAGAGTCTCTTGCTGGCGTTGACGAACGCGAAGCCCTCGTCCGAACGCTCGAATACTTCGGTAATGCGGTGCTCGTCGGCCATCACGTCGGATTCGACGTCACGTTACTCGATACGGCCTGCTCCCGGGAATTCGACGTGGCGATCGGCAACCGAACACTCGACACCGCCGAGCTGGCTCTACTGCTTGCACAAGACGGCGCGCTACCCGAAATGACCGATTTCTCCCTCGACGCCCTGCTTCGAATCTTTGGAATCGAGCCGCACGATCGCCACACCGCCGCCGGAGACGCCTTCTTGACGGCTCTCGCGTTTCAACGACTACTACGGGTCGCACGCCATGCCGGACGCGACACACTGGCTAAGCTATCCGAAAAACCAGCCATCGCCAGCCAACAATCAACGTAGTTCCTGCATCAATCCAGGCAGAGACCGCTGCAGCAAGCCACTCATCGACCAACCATTCAAGTCACTGAAATCGACACCCGCCTCGATCTCTTCAGCCGTCTTGCCGTCGTCGACCATCCGGCGAACCTGCGAGCGAAAGTCTTCAAAGTCGGCCTTCCACTCCGTCATATTTTCGCGAGTGCCCACATCACCATGGCCCGGGATGACTGTGTTGAACTCCAACTGCAAAACCTCATTCAACGTGTCGTCCCATTCCACCGCGCTTCCTCCCGATGCGTAGTCGATGAAGGGAGCCCCGCGCACAAACATGTCCCCGGTATGAATGACCCGGAGCTGCGGGAAATAGATAACCGCATCGCCATCGGTGTGGGAGCGACCAAAGTGCAACGCTCGCACCTCCATTCCGCCAAGGTGGAGTGTCTGCTGGTCGCTGAACGACAAGCTAGGCAGAGACTCTGGAGGTGATCCAGCCATATTGTCCCGAGCGTTCTCGTGCGCGATCACTTGCGCGGACCGCCCCAGCTGAGCATTGCCGCCACTGTGATCCCCATGATGATGCGTATTGAAGACGTATCGCACCGGCTCGGATGTCACCGTCTTAACCAGAGCAAGAATCTCCGGCACATTGCGGTCGAACTTGTCGTCGACCAATACGGCTCCGTTTGGCGTTGTCAGCACCGCAACATTTCCACCCGAACCGTAGATGACGTGCAGGTTGTCGCGCACCTGCTCAATCCGCAGTGGCGGCGCCTGCTGAGTGAAGGCCACCCACAACCCACTGAACATGACTGCAACGCCAGCAAGACGAACCCAAGTTGATCTACTCATCAGTTGAAACCTCGACGATCAGTCTAGCCGCTAGCGCTGCGCTTGTCCCGCCTTCACGAGACTTTGGCCCTTCAGGTGGCCATCCCTTGGAACAGCACCCACTCTGGTGCCTGTCACCTGGACGCCCATTTTCCCCGTAGCGAGCACGCACCAGAGAGGCCCCAATTCCGTTTGCTGCCCGGTGCCTTTCGTCTGTACAGACCGGTCTGATAGGTAACTGTCAAGGAGGCACCCGGAAGTTCCGGGTGCCTCCAATCCGGACGGGAGTCACGTAATATCTGTTACGCTCTCGATTCATGTCGCGCCCGACCCCGCTCTCGGTTGTGGTCTCTACGACCCACCCATGGCCTTTCTTGCGGCCATGCTTGGACGTCCTGTTACCCCAGTGCGACCGGCTGGGCGCCGAAATACTGATCGCCGACTGCACTGCGGCGGGAGTCCCCGCCGATTTGCCGACGGCTGGGGCTAAACTGCGCCACGTCGTAATCCCCGGAGCATCGGTGTTCGCGTTGCGTGCGCGAGCAACAGCCGAGGCCAGCGGGTCGATCGTCGCCTGGCTCGAAGATCACTGCATCCCTGCCCCCGATTGGTGCCAAAGAATTCTCGAAGCCCACGAGAGCGACCCGAACGCTGGCGTCGTGGCCGGAGCCGTGCTCAACGGATCCCAAGAGACGTCGTTGGACTGGGCGAACTACCTATGTACGCTTGCTCCCTTCCTACCGCCAATGACTCACGCTCCTGGGCGCGGCCCCGCGATCGCGAACCTCTCTCTCCGGCGAGACGTCGTGCCGCCCGGCCCGCTTCGAGCCGGCTGGATTGAAACTCGTCTGCTGGAAAAACTAGTCAACTCCCGCCGCGTCCGCTTCGACGACCGTCCCCAGACGACTCATGTGCAGTCGATGGGCCTACGGGGAACCTTCGCGGCGCACTATCACAACGGCCGCTCGACGACAGGCATGCTCGCGGACACGGTAAGCGTCCCGAGGCGCCTCTGGCGCATGGCGCGCTGTCTGCGGACCCCGCCGACGCTGCTGCTCACGGCCGTGCGCCCGCTACTCGGGCGTCGGTCGATTCCCTGGGTTCGCGCCCTACCATACATGTTCGGGCTCTCTATGGCCTTCACCGTCGGAGAATTCGCCGGACTTATCACCGCGAGCGCCGGGCGCAGCCCCGAATTCCTCGAATAGATTGAGGGAACAGCCATGGGGGACGGGAAATCATCCGGGACATCCATGATAGGAATCCGATGCTGTGACGGTCGAAAAAATAAACGTCCACCAACAAAACAAAGAACTTACGTCCACCACTCCTCCAAAACACCCCGAAAAGCTTGACCCCATGTGCCACCCTCAAATCAGAAGCGCGCTAGATTTTTGTGAGGTTAGCTAGCGTCTCCAGACGTCGGGAAACAAACCTTCGGTGAGTTGGCCTACCAAAATGCCAACAGCGTAACGAGGGAGCAGTTCCTCAGGGCCGGCCCAATACTTTGGTGGTTCCCCGCTTAGTTGGGATTCACAAACCGTCCGTTCGGCATCGTCTGTTGCAACAGACGGTGTCGGGCGGCGGCCTAACTTCCAATCTCGTTCCACCCGTGGGAGCAGTGCGTCTTAGCCGCAAAGCGGGCTGAAGTGAGACGCCACCTCTACGAGCGAGCGGTAGAACGACAGGCCTAATCCGGCGTCACCGCAGCATCTATTGAATCGTCATTTCGCGGAGCACTTCACCGTCGACGGCTAGTTCGGTGTCGCCGGGCTCAACGCCATTGGTCTCGAGTACGTAGGCGACGATATCGGTGTAGGTGTCGTTGGTCAGCGACCCCGGAGCGGTCGGCGGCATGGTCTTGGCGTAGTCGTAAAATGCCCGCACCGTCTTGCCGGACCATTCACTCTTGAAATACCTGCCCGCGAGCGGAGTGCCGAACGTGCCGTTGGTCATATTGTTGCCATGGCACACCGCGCAGTTGGTGTTGTAAGCAGTCTTACCCGTCGCAGCTTGCTCGGCGGTGAACTGGGGTGGCATGCCAGCAGCGACATTGTGACTGGCGGAGGCGGACTGAGCAGCGCTAGAACTCTCCGATTCGCTCACTTGTCGCGATTCCTCAGTTGTTGTCTCACTGGTAGCCGTACCCTCGCCCTCGTAGGTGAAGGCGATAATCGCCCCCGGGTTCTGCATCGACCTCGTGGTGCCGCCGGCAGCCGCCTCGGCGAGCCCCCTCGCATCGGTGGCGATATAGATGGTCTTGCGGTCAGGGCTGACGGCAGTGTCGCGGAGTCGGTTGTCGGACTGGAAGTAACGGTGCATGTGACCCGCCGTGGCCTGTCCCTCGGCATTGAGGGGCGCGACATAAAGCGAGCCGCGCTTGAGCGTCGTCACCAGCAGGACCTGGTCCCAGCCCGGAATGCCGTCGCCCTCCGACTGGTAGTACTCGACGCTCGAAGCGCCAACGGTTGGCCAGCAGATATAGTTGATGCCTTTGCAGACAGGGTCTTCAAAGTTGAAATCGCTCTGCACCGTGAACATCGTTGCGATCGGCGATACGAAGGGCTTCGCGAAGGCCGACTCGGACTCAATCGGCACCGACAGATCGATCGCCAGGTCGTTGAATTTCAGATCGGCGCATGGCGTGGTCGCTTCCGCCCAGCGAGCGAAGACATAGGCGTTGTTGTCCTGCCGGCCGGCGACGTGCGGCCAGCCATAGTTAGCACCTGGCTTGAGGATATTGACCTCGTCATCGGTCTTCGGCCCGTGCTCGGTGGAATAGAGCGTGCCGTCCGGAGCGAAGTCGAGTCCCTGCGGATTGCGGTGGCCGTAGGTGTAGACGTGGCTCACCACATCATCGAGTTCCGGGTTGTCACCAGGCACGGAACCGTCGAGATTGAGACGCAGGGACTTACCCACATAGGAGATGTAATCTTCGCCGTCGAGCTCGTGCTGGGTCGGTAGGCGCTGGGACTCGATGGGCTGGCAAAAATTGCCGAGCTGATTGTTCCCCTTGTCGCCGATCGTGAGGTACAGCTTCTTGTCGGGACCGATCTTCAGGCGTCCGGCATTGTGGTCGTTACCCGTCGGCAGCCCGGTGATCACTTCGACGGGATTAGACAGCGTTCCATCTGCCTTGTTGTAGGTGAGCCGCACGATCTTCATGTAGAGGTAGCGATAGCGACTGTTCGGATCGGCGAACGCCGGAATCGCCCCTTCGCCCTCATCGACGTAGGTGTAGGCGACATAGACGAAGTCTTTGCCACTGCTCTCGAGCAGTTCGGGGTGAAGGGCCATACCCAGCAATCCGTCCTGATTGCCGGGTGCGGAAACCTCGTCGATGGTGATCGCCACGCTCTGCTCGCCGCTGACCGGATCGATACGGGTGACGCGTTTGCCAGCTCGCTCGGTTACCCAGAGCATGTCGTCGGGTCCCCATGTCAGCTCCCAAGGCCCTGCTAGGCCAGAGACCAGTACCTTCTCGCTGAATTGCTTGCTGCCTCGCACAACCGAGTCGGTTGTGTCGTGCGCCACGACTAGCGCGCTGAAGACAACAGAAATCAGCGCGATCGCTGCTAGAGCGGAATACTTCATGAACATCTCCCAGGAACGGCGACGGCCGATCGCCCTCACTAATTTTACGCTGAACTTCCGAAATGGTTACGTGGCATGGTGGGGCGCCATCGACTGTTGGCGTAGCTAACCGCAGTTGAACTGGCCCACTCATCCCTCGCGAACGGTACAATTTCCGTGTTGCTTCGCCATCAGCCATGAACTACGTTCGCATTACTCCAACTTGTCTTTTGCTGCTGATCTCGGTGGTTTCCTTGGCCGCGCAGACGAGTGCGCCGCTGCGGTATGAGGTCGACCCGAATTGGCCACGATTGCCGCTCGGTGAAAACTGGCTCACAGGTGGCCTCGGCGGCATGTGCATCGATGACCGCGACCACGTCTTCGTACTCAATCGGCAGAACGTCGTACCGGAAGATCTGGACGGCGCCCGGCTTGCGCCTCCGGTGATTGAGTTCGATCCCGATGGCAACGTAGTTCGCGGTTGGGGAGATCCGAAACTGTTGGGAGATCGTCTTCACGATTGCCATGTGGACCGCGATCATAACGTCTGGATCGTGGCAGCTGGCACCGGCTACGTGCAGAAGTACTCGATCGAAGGCGAACTACTACTGCAGATCGGCAAGTCAGGTCTCTACGATTCCTCGGACGGGTCGCGTACAGGTCGTCCTCTGAACTCAGATGGGGCGCAATTCTTTCTGCCGGCGGCGATCGATGTAGACCCCGCGACCGGTGAGATCTATGTCGCCGACGGCGAGTTGCCGGGCGGCAATGAGCGTATCGCCGTGCTTGATCGGGAGGGCCGTTTCCTCCGCCAGTGGCGGCTGCGCCGTACCGATGCCCAGCGGGACATCCCGGCCTTGCCGCACTGCTTAAGGCTCGCTGGCGATCTCGTATACGTGTGCGATCGGCGAACCGACAGCATCCAGGTCTTCGACAGAATGGGCGGCTTCGTTCGCAGCATCGATGTTGCATTCGAGCCGATGACGTCTCCTGCGGGGCGGCCGAGCGGAACCCGAGGAACGGCAGTCGTTGTGGCATTCTCTCCCGAACCGGAACAGCGCCTGATGTTCGTCGTGGACCAGAACAGCGGCAAGGTCGTCGTGCTCGACCGCCGGACGGGAGAACAGTTGTCAAGTTTTGGCGGCGGGCCGGGCCGCTATCCCGGCCAGTTCACCCTGCCGCATGGCATCGGTGTCGACTCTAGCGGCAACGTTTACGTGGCCGAGCAGGAAGGGCGCCGAATTCAACGCTTCCAGATCGTCGAGCCCTGAACCGAGGGCGCGTTTGTCTCGTACAGCTTCACGAAATTTCGTCCATGAGATCATTGCCTGCAAGGCAAATGCAGTTGACTCGTAGAAGCATCCTTCTTTCTCCCGTTCTTGCTGGGGCCTGCGCGGAGTCGCGGAAATCGAAGGTCCTGATCGTGGACGGGTTTAGCAATCACGACTGGCGCAAGACAACCGCCTTCATCGACGCGACGCTATTCGAGACGGGTATGTTTGAGGTCGCCGTCTCCACATCGCCCGGCGAAGCAGACGCACCCGGCTGCGAAGAGTGGCGGCCAGCGTTCTCCGACTACGCTGTCGTCGTGCTCAACATGAACAATATCCAGCAACCCGAGATCCGCTGGCCGCAAGAGGTGGAGCGCGACCTAGAGTCCTACGTCGGGGGCGGCGGCGGCTTACTCGTTTACCACTCGGCGAACAACGCGTTCCCGCACTGGCCCGAGTACGACCGCATGATCGGCCTCGGCTGGCGAGACAAGGACCACGGCCCCGCGCTCCAACTCCAAGCTGACGGAACGATCGAGCGCATTCCCGCAGGTGCGGGCGAGGGCACCAGCCACGGCCCGCGCCAAGACACGCTGGTGATTCGTCTCAACGACCATCCAATGAATAGCGGCATGCCGCAGCGGTGGATGACCCCCGACATCGAGGTCTATACGCACGCGCGCGGTCCGGCTGAGGAACTGACGGTCTTGACCTACGGACGGCACATCGCCACCGACACCTATTGGCCGTTGGAGTGGGTTGTCGACTATGGCCAGGGCCAGGTCTACAGCTCGTCGTTCGGACACATTTGGAAGACAGACGACGGCATACCCGATCGTGTCCGCTGCGTAAGCTTCCAGACCAGCCTCATCCGCGCCACCGAATGGCTCGCCACCGGCGCAGTCAGCTACCCCGTGCCAGACGATTTCCCCAGCGAAGACGCCGTCTCACTCCGTAAAGGCGTTTGAGGGTGCTGTTTCTTTTGGGCTCCGGAAGCTATGAATTAATTGCCTTGCGACCCCTTTCCTTCAGGCTAAGTCCCTTGTTTGCCACACTGGGTTCCGGGCGAGTTGATTCTTTCACAACTTCCAGGCTCAGTCTTTCGCACTCCACAGGGCTGATCTACCGCGATACTCTAGAGCACAGCGACTTGGAGCTCTGTAAGGCGGCACCGCTGGTTAGCTGGACGCGAACAGTCCGATGTAAGGCTCGTAGCGGAAACGGCGATTTCGAGCGTAGCCTGTCATCTCTTGCAAAATGTTGAGTTCGACGAGCCGCGCAACCAGGTTATTGGCTGCGGTGTATGTCGTGCCCGTGATCTGCTGCACTTGATTCACAGTCACAATGGGCCGGTCGAATAAGGCCTCTAAGACCGTATGCCCTTTGCCAGCTGCTAGACCAAGGTGGCTAGCGATCGCCGAACGATGCTCTTCACGCAGCGCGAGGATCCGTCCAGCCGTCGCCGTCGCTTCCGCACTAACTTCGATTACACCGCGCAAGAAGAATGCCAGCCAACCTTCCCAGTCACCATGGTCGCGGACTCGCTGTAGATGGTCGTAGTAGGCTTGTCGGTGGCGTTTCAGGTAGTGCGATAAGTACAACACAGGCTTGCTGAGGATGCCCTGTTCGGTGAGAAGGAAGGTGATGAGCAGTCGCCCGACACGACCGTTACCGTCCAAGAAAGGATGAATCGTCTCGAATTGAGCATGGGCCAAACCGATCTTCACGAGGAGCGGCAGATCGTCGGTTTGATGAAGGAAGAGTTCAAGATTGCCAAGCGCGTCGAGAACTGTACCGGGCGGCGGCGGAACGAAAACGGCTTCCGACAAGCTGCAGCCCGATGGGCCGATCCAGTTTTGAGTCGTGCGGAGACATCCTGGCTCTAGGTGGCCCCCTCGTACGCCGTCCATAAGTTTCTCGTGAATCTCGCGAATCAACCGAGTTGATATAGGCAGGCTCGCAAGACGTTCCAGTCCATAGTTCATGGCACTGACGTAATTGATGACTTCATCAACGTCCTTTGGTCCGCCCAGCAGATCTGCTTCAGCCGCAAGCAAATCTCGGAGAGAACTCTGAGTGCCCTCGATCTGACTTGAGAGGACAGCCTCTTTGCGTACGTACATGAAGACGAACAGATCTGGGTTCGGCAGTGTAAGAACCGATCCGTCTAGGCGCCCAAGGGCTCGATCCGCCTGTGACAGCAGCGGCTGCAACTCCCCTGCTAGATGGATGGGAGACGCGGTCGGCGGAAGCTTCGCCGGAACGAAAGCCTGGTAATTGGACGGTTGGAGTTCGTAGCTCCCTGCCCGGTGGGAAAGATCCGTCATATTGCAGGCAGCCTTCTATTCAGATCCGAAGTCCGTCCTTATTGAAGGCTACGTTCATTATGGTACTGGACTCGAGTCCATATGCTACCCAGGCTTTAGTAAGTCTCTTGGATCGTGGAGACCAGAGACAGGCAGAGATTTCGTTGTCTCGACTCCGAGCGACTACGCAACTCTAACAGATAACAGTAAAATTTCTAGTGTGATATTTTACTGTTATCTGTTAGAGTGAAATCGGCTTCACTGTAGCTCCATGGACCGCGAAGAGTTCAGCACATCAGCCGTCGGCAGCCTGGTTCGCACAACAAGCGACAGCCCAGATACGCTCTGCGCCTTTGTGCCGAACCCTCTTCCCCCCGACTGGAAATGGCCGGAACGTCTGTGGCCAAAACTCGTGAGAGCCCGAACCTGCCTGGCCAGCTTGGACGGAACCGGCAAACATCTACCCAATCCCGAAATCCTCCTGGCTCCGATTCAGCAAAGGGAGGCGCAACTCTCTTCTCAACTGGAGGGTACGATCACTGACCCGCACCAGCAGGCCTTGTTCCAGGCCGACCCGCGATATCCGACATCCGCTACCGATCCAACCAATGCCTACCGCGAGGTGTTCAACTATGGCCGCGCCTTGCGGCTCAAGCTGGACGGAGGGACGGATCTACCTCTCTCTCTGCGGCTGATCAGGCAGCTCCATGGAGTCCTGATGGACGGCGTTCGGGGCTCCAATCAGACACCCGGCGAGTTCAGGAAGACGCAGAACCAGATCGGCAAGCCAGCCAGGTTCGTGCCACCTCCACCCCAACACTTGCCGGAAGTTCTCGACGCTTTCGAGAAGTACTTGCACGTCGAGAATAGCGATCTCGATCCTCTCGTCAGAGCGTTTATCGCGCACTATCAGTTCGAGACGATTCACCCGTTCGGCGACGGCAACGGCCGCGTAGGAAGACTGCTCCTCTCACTAACGATTGCTGAGTGGTGCGAGTTGTCGAGCCAATGGCTATACATGAGCGCATTCTTCGAGCGAAGAAAGGAAGATTACATGGACCTACTCCTAGCTGTCAGCACACACGGCGACTGGGAGAGATGGATCGAGTTCTGCCTAGACGGTGTTATTGCTCAAGCGACCGACACGGAGAAACGCTGCGACAAACTCATGAGCCTGTACCGCGACTTCCATGAGCGACTCCAGAATGTGAGGGGCGGCAGCGTCAGGCTCGCAAGCCTAGTCGACCGACTATTCATGAGCCCCACGGTCACGGTGAAGGGCGTGAAGAACGACTCCCGCGTCACCTACCCAACAGCGAAATCCGATCTGAAGAAGCTTGAGAGCTTAGGAATTGTGAAGCCGCTGGAGGGGATGGCGCTCGCGACGTATTACTGTGCGCCAATCTTCGACATCATGTTCGGTACCCCCGCTGAGGGCACCAACGAGACACCGTAGAGACTAGGGGCCAACGAGGTGTCGCTAAACAACTACTCGACCAGGCAGGCGATTGCCTCCTAGAGTCTCCGCAAGCGCCAGAAACTGTGAGCCACAGCCAGACCCAACAAGGGCATCTGAACTGTCATCAGGAACGTACCCGTGTTCATGCTGCTAAGGATGGCGATCGAAGGCTTCAGTCCGACCAAGACCAACATGGCCGCCCCCGCTAACGCCATGTCCCATCCCGCTCCGGCGTTGGCCTCGTACCAGATACCCGCGTCGGATAGCGTCTTCGACGTACGAAAGCCGTAGAGCGGATTTGGCGGCACCTTGCGGACAATCAGTGGGATCGAGAGCACGATCAACAATGCTGGGGACATTAGAATCTGCCAAGGCATGCGATTACTCCCGGTTAGGTTACGAGCAAGCGCCCGATGTTGTTCCCCACGCCACTACTCCCCGAAAATCAACGTTTGCACAACGCGGCGGTTACTTCCTGGCTGCACACCCTCAAGCCTCAACTCCTCTGCGCCGGTCGCTCGGCACTCGAAATCAAACGTCTCGGCGACCGCAATGTGCTGATCCGCCTTTCGTAGTCCGGTATTGTGTACCTCGGCCGCATCCTTCGCGATCGGTCGCCATTTCACTGGACCATCGGCGCCTCGTAGCGAAATCTGCAAGTTGTCCATCGTCGGAGTGATATTCATAAACCGGAAGCGGTAAGTGGTTCCGACCTTGAGTCGCATCGTCGCTGGCTGGGGCGACCCGTTCATCAAAAGCAGCCCCGAGCCGAAGGGCTCGCTTGGTCCCAAGCTCATCAAGAACGGCTTGTCTGTTTCGGAATCGTACTTCTCGCCCGCTGGCAACACGATCATCGGCCCGTGGACGCCGCCGGTCAGTTGCGCTTCGTCGTGCCAGTGCGTGTGATACATATACGTCCCGGGCCGCTGCGGAATCAGCCGCACCGTAAACGTCTTGCCGGGCTCGACCGCCGGGGACCGCTTGTCACCAACCCCGCCCCATCCCGGGACGCCATCGTAGTAGCTCTCTAACTCAATCCCATGCCAGTGAATACTGGTCGGCTGCTGCAAGTTGTTGGTGATCGCAATCTCGGTCTTCTGCCCTTCGGTCACCACCAGCAGCGGACCGGTTAGCCCACTGCTCACCGCCGCCTCGTCTGTTGATGACCGATCCTTCAGCGAAATCTCATAAAACCGCCGATCCCCGTTCTGGTTGCTGACGCCCATCGCCAGGCGCTGCGCTGGTTCCCACCCGTTGACAGTATCGAGTTCCGAATTACCTGCGACGGTGATGCCTAAGATCATTCCGCCCATACCGAGGTAATCGGAATCCATGCCGTGCATGTGGTGGTGATCGTGGTCGTTGTGCGCGGGCGATGGCACGTCATTCGGATCCACCGGCACCGGCAGTCTCATGTGCGGAATGCGATGACAGTGATAGAGCCAGCGACCTGGCTCTTTCGGAACCCAGGTCATCTCAAACGTCTCGGCGATGTCCGCCGAATGCGTAAACTCCTCCGGCTTGCTGTCCTCTTCGAAGACCGTGTAGTTCTCGCCGTCGCCCTCGGCGTCGAGCGAAAAGTGGAACCCATGCAGGTGCATCGGATGGCTCAGATCTGACGCGTTCACAATCTTCCACCGGACCGGCTTGCCGACCTCAGCATCGATCCGCTCTGTATACGGCCACGACTTGCCGTTAATCGCGGTCCGTGTCGGCCCGTTCCAACGCTCGAGCACGAAGATGCGATCGGCAGTCGAATCGTCACCCGGACGATCCACAACCAGAGCACCACCGAGCATGGCGTCAATCACACGACGGTTCCCGCGCCCGCCGTCCGGCGACACCCTCGATGAGGAGAATGCCGCCGGACGACGGGGTAGAGTTCCCTACTAAGCGAGGAACCGGATTGCCTATCGGCCGACCCTAGTGACTGTCGGCGGGTCGGTTACCAACTGCGGAGAGCCGAATACCGTGATTCGAGGCTGACCGCACATTCCGAGACGCAGTTCAACCCTTCCCCTGGTGCGGGACCGGTGTCGTCGTATCGCGAATGTCATCGATCACTCGGGAGAATCTACTTCGTAAGAGCCGCTCGGCACCGGCGTATGGGTGATTTTCGCGGAATCGGCTCGGCTCGGGCTGACCTGTTCGAGAGGGCAGGCCCTATGTTTTCAGTGTTTTGCGGATGTCATCAGCCCCTCCCGAATGTTACTAACCCCTAATCACTTGGTTTAGCACCTCTTTTCCCGTAGGCTCAATTGGCAAGTGGTGCGAGAGTTCAATCTCGAACCCTTCTGGAGGTCAACAAGATCAAGTTGGCGTGCTGTCGGATAGTGTGCGGCTGCGAGCGGGACAAGAAGCAGAGGGTGAATCAGAGACCAGGTCCGTGCCGCAGAGAACTGAAAGTTAAGGGAGGACCGTTATGATCAGGTTCGGTTTGGTGCTCGCCGGGTTGCTGCTGGGAACCGGAATCGGCCTGGCTGAAAAGGCCGTGGACGCAACGTTTCACGGTTATGTGGATTCGGATATATGCGCCCACGTCATGGTGGGGCCGATCACCGACAAGCGGATTGAATGCAGCAAAAACACCGCCAAGGACGGGTCCAATCCCGTCGTACTGCGAGGTACCGATGGTGGGGTCTTTGAGGTAAAGAATCCCAAGGCCGCGAAGAAGACGGTTGGCGAGTTCGCCAAGGTCACGGGAAAATTGAAAGTGAAAGCGGGGACCATAAAGGTCGAATCGGTGGAGCCCGTCGAGCGTAGCGCGATTCCCGCCGACGAGGTAGCCACTACCCTGATGGAAGTACGCCACTATCGGCGTAGCGGGGATCCCGTATATGAGCAGGTTCGCCATACATTGGCGATGATGCCGTATGTCAGTCAATTCGACTTTATCTCGTTCACCATGGCCGACGACCACGTCATTTTGACTGGGTGGACGGTGCGCGTGAACAACCGGAAACAGGCCTATCGACGGGTTCAGGAGATCGAAGGAGTTGGCAAGATTACGAACAATCTTGAGGTGCTGCCGATGGGACCCAACGATATGAATATCCGCGCCCAGGCCAGCGCCAGACTGAAGCGTCTTCTAGGCAGATACTTCTGGGGCAGTGGTTCCACCATCAAGATCAGCGTCAAGAACGGCGACGTCATCCTTCTAGGTAACGTGGCGAGGGAGGCGGACTCCGAACTTGCAAATATCCAGTGCAACACGATTCCAGGTGCCTTTCACGTCTTCAATTTACTCAGGGTGACTCCTGGGATGAAGAATTGATGATGGCCAGATGATGAATAGAAGGAGTAAGACAATGTCGACAATTCGAAACTACTCAACGAGAAAGGTTGTCTGGTGTCTGCTATCCGCGGTTCTGGTCGCCGTGCTGGTTGTGGCTTGCTCTCAGCAGCCAGCTAGCACCTCAAGTACGACGGGTTCTGCGCCAGCTGCAAAAAGGGTGCCTGCGGGCCAAGACAACTCCGGATTCCTAACCGACTACTCGAATCTGGATCCCCATCCGACCATAGAAGGTGCGTTGACCTACATTCATCCCGACAAGCTACAGGGACTGAGGAACTACGTGGCGATGATCGTCGATCCGGTCGAAGTCTATGTAGTTAGTGACGGCGACCCTTCGTCGATTCCCGAAGAGAGTCTATCGACCCTGACAGGGTACTTCCAATATGCGATTACAAGCGCGGTTGCCGATGTGTTCCCAATCGTTGATGAACCAAATCCACTCGCGCTACGACTGCGTTCGGCGCTGGTCGGCGTGGACGTGGGGGAGGGAGCGATAGGCGGGGAGCTGTCTGATGAGACGGCCCAGCCGCTGGCTCGAAGCATCAACATCAGTGATGTCATTGTGGAGTTTGAGCTCGTCGATTCCGAGAGCGGCGAAGTGATCGCCGCGGCGGTGGACAATGCGACTCTTGGGTCAGGCGCGCAGGTCAGCGCCACGCATTTCTCCCGTATGGAGAGGTTTGAGGCGGCCAAATCAGCTTTCGATGAATGGGCCGGTCGGCTTCGGGACTTCCTGGACGCGGCTCACGAGATCGAAGGCGGAGAGGACGAAGAGCGGGCTAACGAATCTTATCAACCGTACTCAGGCTGATCGGATTTGGTGTGCTCTGCGCTCGTTTGAGGCCTTACACTGCGGGAGCCCAGTGGCAGTCAGCCTTGGCACTGGGCGCGGACTTCGCCGACACTTCAGCGACAAGTGGAGGCGGGAGTGTACAGACCGGGCGGAAGGGTAACAGGTTAGACCGGGCGGATAGGTAACACCATGGCGAGATGCCATGGAAGGAGACCTATCCGATGGAAGAACGCAAGAGATTCATTGAAGACTGGCTGCGAGCGGGGGCGGCGACGAACGTGGCGGCGCTGTGTCGACTCTACGGGATCAGCAGGACCGGATACAAGTGGTTAGAACGCTTCCGCAGGCGGTTGGCCAGAGTTGGAAGACCGCTCGCACGCGGCACACCGTCAGCCCGGTCGGATACCCGAGTCGGTCGAGCGACGAGTGATAGAAGCGCGTCGGCAGCATCCGAGTTGGGGGCCGAAGAAGCTCAGCTGGAGTCGAAAGAGTCACAGACAAGCTGGCCAGCGGCGTCGACGATCGGCGATGAAGCGAGCCGGACTCGTCGCAAGCGGATTCGAAGCGGCACCCAGTCCGTTGCGCGAACCCGAAGCGCCCAACGACCTCTGGACGATCGACTACAAGGGGCAGTTTCGACGGCGTGCTGTGTTATCCGCTAACGGTCGTCGACGGATATAGTCGTTTCCTGCTCAACTGCACCGAGCACATCCTACGCCGAGGCCCGCCGAGGCTTGGAGCGGTTGTTTCTGGAGCGCGGGCTGCCACGAAGGGCTCAGACAACGGTTCGCCGTTCGCCTCCATCGGCACCGGATGAGCCGGTTGAACGTCTGGTGGCTGAAGCTGGGCATTGCGGTGGAGCGCATCGAGCCGGGCAAGCCGCAGCAGAACTCGCCACGAGGCTGCACGCTCAGTGAGACCTCCGGCTGGCGATCGTCGCCGACAGCAGCGCCGCTTCGACCTCTTTCGTCATGAATACAACCAAGAACGTCCGCATGAAGCGTTGAGACAGCGGCCCCCGGCGGCGTTCTATGCACCAGCAACACGCGCCTATCCCAGCGAGCTTGCTGATCTGGATTACCCGGGGCACTGGGAGCGCCGACGAGTGCGCCACGAGACGCATCAGTTCCTCGGCGAGAAGTACTTCCTGAGTGAAGCGTTGGCTCGCGAGTTGGTCGGGCTAGTCGAAGTGGACAGCCATTTGGCAGATCTGGTTCGGTCCGGTGGAACTCGCCTTGTTCGACGCCGCCAACCGCGTACTGTGGCCGCTCGGCTCGGCAGTCAGTGGCCCCCGCGGGGGCCACTGACCACCGACTGTTACCCATCCGTCCGGTTTAGAGTGTTACCTATCAGACCGGTCGTTCAGAGAGATTTTGAGTCCCAAGGTGGTGGCAATGAATGAAAGGGCACTTCACCCAAGCTGGATAGTCGTTCTGTTTGTCCTGAGCCAGGCATTGACGCTAGGTGCTCAGATCTCAATTGAGCAACAGGAGACATTCCTCAGTTCGGCCAAAATTGTGAGCACACGTACGCTATCGGAAGGTATTACACGTTCATCGCGGGGGACTCTATCCGACGGTCAGTTGACGCATGATGCTTCAATTCAGTCGATCGATGAGTTCAAGATGACCAAAGTGACCACGATGGGGACCGAAATCAACTTCAAAGACACATACAAAGCAAACATAGCTGCCTATCGGTTGGGCAAGATGCTGGGGCTAGCGCATATGATTCCTCCATCGGTCGATCGAAAGGTTAAGGGCGAATCTTCCGCCGTGACATGGTGGGTGGACGACGTGTTGATGACCGAGAAGGAGAGGTTCTTCGCGAAGGCCAAACCGCCTAATCCTGACCGCTGGAATGAGCAAATGTACATCGTCAGGGTATTCGACCAGCTCATTTACAACACTGATCGCAATCTGGGGAATTTGGTCATTGACAACAGCTGGGAACTCCATATGATCGACCACACTCGGGCATTCCGGACCCACAAACAGTTGAAGAGTGAACGGGATCTGCTGAGATGTGATCGCCAACTGTTTAAAGCCTTGCAGGTCTTGAATGCCGCGACGCTGCAAGAAGAACTGCGGCCCTACCTAACAAACAATGAGATCGAGGCCGTACTAAACCGTAGAGACCGGATCGTGAAAATATTCGAGGCGAAGGCCGAGGATCAAGGGGATTCGGCCGTGTTCTACGACTTCCTGCCAGTCCGTAACTAGGTTTTGTGGAGGCGCGTCATGATTCGAGTGCTTACCTGCCTTTTGATGTCGGTCGCCGTTCTCTCGGTCGGGGCCCTTGAGTCTTTTGCCCGTCCCAATTACTCGGGCAGGTGGGTGCTCAATGTCGAAGCGAGCTATCTGGGTCCACTTTCGAATCGCACGTCCGTGATCCGAGAGATTACTCACGACGACCCTCGGCTTGTCATCGCGATCGAGAGCCGGACGTCAGCTGGCAAGCAGACCGGTGAGGTGCGTTTGCTAACCCAAGGCGAAGAGGCTGTTTTCACGATCGCGGGGGTTGAGACGACAGGGTATGCAAGGTGGTTTGGCGACCATCTGATGCTAAGCGCAACCCACATGATCGACGGCGTTGATACCCAAATTGATGAGTTGTGGACGTTGTCGGAAGACGGAAAGACCCTACGGATCGACGCAGTAATCATAACGTCGAAAGGCAGCGAAGAACTGCTTGGCGTCTTTGAGAAGCAGTGAGCGGGGCACTACAGCGGACGTCAAGCGGAGGGGAGGGTGCTATTACCGACTACAAGAGGCTCGAGCAGAAAGTTGACTCCCGGGGAGACCGTGACGTACACCCGAATTACCCACCAAGGATAACTGGAAGATCTCGGTTGGCCTCCGCTGATCGGGTTGTCAACGCTAGCTACGAGTCGGGCACACCCGACATCGAAGAAGCAAAGGCAACACTGGAGGTGCAAGTGTTAAAGGCCGAGCTGCTTCATCGCCAGGCCCTTGCCAGCCCGAAGAAGTTGATGGGCGCCCCCTAGAGCTAGTAGGCCGGTCTCTGTCAGGCCACCATCCAGCGAAATGCGCTGGGTGGTGGCCTGTTGGATTGGCAAGGGCTTCAGCCGTGCATGTTCCCTAGCGAACTGATGCGCTACGATCCGCCCTTATTCCTGTTTGTTCACCTATTTAGCTACCGCTGAGCCTGCGAGGGCGGTCGACGGCAGCCCTCGCGGTCGTGGATGAGTACTCGATCCTCGACGATTCAGGGGTGATCCCGCAAGCCTGAAGATCTCGATTCACTGGCCGCAAAGCCTTTTTTTCTGGCTGGGCCGAGTTGTGTGATGTGCATCTATCGTGTTTTCAGTGTGTTCCGCCGCCTCAACACCCTTCATCCCAATGTTAGTAACCCCTCATCACTTCCCGGACGGCCCGAATGGGTGTAGCTTCATCTCGAGTCGTTGGTTGGTATTGGTCTTGGCATCTGGATGGACCCTCCGAATGGGTTTGTTGAGGTGAGCGGGGCCGCTGAAAAGGAGGACAAATGAAATTTCCATGGAAGTCATCTTTAGCGGGCAGCGTGATTGGCTTAGCGTGAACGCCCAAGGACATGGGTAACAGAATTACCCAACCACATAGGTAACAGTTTAGGGGGTTGATACAGGGGAAGAGCGGGTCTTCCCGTTAGCTGTTCTTGGACGGCGGCGGGAGCCCGGAGGGCGACCGGAGCCGTCCAAGAATGACGCCTTCCAGCGGCCTCGGCCACGGTTGTCACGTTTGGCTTTTGGGTCGTTGACTTGCCTCGCATCGAGCCATGCCAGCGGTATCGGACCGAACCAGACCCGCCAGCCGTCTTCGATTTCCTCCACCCCGACGGTTTCGCCAGCCAGTACCTCGCCCAGAAACACCCATCCGAAGCGCCAGCTGATATTGCCGTGTAGGTCTACCTTGCGTCTCAGAAATCCTGTCGGATACTCAATCTCCGGCAATCGTTCGGGAAACCTCCGCAACGAAGGTTCGTACACACTCGCAGGCGTTGCCATCGCCAGCGCTTCATGCGGACGCTGCTCGTTATACATCTGCCGAAAGCGGTCGAACGCCTGCTGCTGCGCCCTCGCGGATCGTGCCGGAGGCTGCGCGGTCTCTTGCTTCAAGGTCCGATGCATACGCTCGTGCATGATGCCCAACCGCAACCACCACACGCTCAACCGCGAGAGTCCCCCGATCCCGGTTGAAGCGAACGGCGAACCGTTGTCTGAAAGGATGCGCGCCGGTAAACCGTACTCGCGGAAGCTCGCTTCCAGCAACGGGCGGATGAACTTACCGCCGGTCTGATCGACCGCTTGGCAACGCAGCAGATACCGTGTATGGGTGTCGGAAAGCGTCAGCGGATCGCAGCGTTGGCCATCGCCAGTCCGAAACCAGCCCTTGAAGTCGATGGCCCAAACTTGATTCGCGGCGCGTGGTTGGGTGAGCTCGCTGGACGGTGTGGCACGACGCCGTCGCTTGTGGGGCCGGGTCAGTCCGAAGCGTTGAAGAATGCTTCCAATCGAGGAGGTCGAGGGCCAGCGGCGTTCGCGATGCTCGCGTTCGAGCCAGGCCTTGAGCTTGCGCTCGCCCCAACTCGGATACCGCGCACGCGCTTCGAGAATCCCTCCAAGCGTCTCTTCATCAACGGCGTTGGGCTGATGCAGCGGCTTGCGCGAGCGGTCCGCTAATCCGGCTAACCCGTGCAGCAGAAACTGCTCGTACCACTTGTAGCCGGTCTTACGGCTCACGCCGTAGCGCCGACAGATCTCGGCTCGCGAGCGTTCACCGGCTGCGAACTCCTCGACCAGTAACAGTCTTTCATCCTGCACACATGTCTCCTTCCAGCCCACGAAAATCCCTCCTTCGAAAGAGTGATTCTCGCCGATCTGTTACCCATGTGCTTGGGGTGTTCTGTTACCTATGTCTCTGGGTCGTACCCCAGCGCTCGTCGCTGGTTTGGGGACGACAGTAGAAGGCCAGGGGGGCATCGATCCCAAAGCCGCCGAGGTGCTCGAGAGCATGAGCGCCTACATGACGGGGCTCAATCAGTTCACGTATACAGCGTCGAACACCCAAGATGTTGTGATAGCTGGAAATCAGACGCTCACGATGTTCGCCGACAGCAAAGTTTCCGTTAAGAGGCCCAACCGGGTGCGGAGTGACCGTACCGGCGATATGGGCAAGCTGCAATTCTATTACGACGGTCAGACTTTGACATTAAACGGGCAGTCTGACGGGTATTACGCTCAGCACGAATTCGGTCAAAATCTGGACGGAATGTTGGAACACATCCGCGACGAGCTCGGACTTGAGGTGCCAGGGGCCGACCTGCTGTACGACAACCCGGCCGACGAGCTTCTGGAAGCCGCCGAATCTGGAATCTACCTAGGTACCGTAGAAGTAAACGGCGAGATGTGTCATCACCTGGCGTTCAGAACTCCAGATGTGGACTGGCAGATTTGGATTGAAACCGGGGATCGTCCGTTGCCGCGCAGGTACTCAGTGACCTCGAAGCTCAGCGTTCAGTCTGGCGGCGCCAGATAGAGGTCAGTAATAAGCACAACGATCCAGGGAACTTCACGACACTGATCGCATACGAGTGGACGTCGATGTCCTGGGGCCGGAACCTGCACCGCAACGTCTTCTTCCGTGACGATCAGGGGCCTGACATGCCCTTCTCCAGCGTTGATTCGGATAAGGCCGAGGACCTGTGGACCTGGCTGGAAACGCAGCGCAACCTGGGCCATGAGAACTTTGCCATACCCCACAACGCTAACGTCAGCGACAGCATGATGTACGCCAACACCACGTCGTACGGTACCCCGATCAGTCGGAGGTGGGCCGAGCGGCGAGCCAGGAACGAGGTGGCGACGGAGATTCTCCAGACCAAAGGGCAATCCGATACCCACCCGGCCCTTTCTCCGAACGACGAGTTCGCCGGATTCGAGTTGTTCACACACTTGCTTGGAACAGGAGGTGTTGTCGGCAAGATTGACAACAGCTACGTACGCAAGGCTCTGACCGACGGGGTCGGTTTCCAGGAGTATCTGGGCGCCAATCCATTCAAATTCGGAATCGTGGCTGGCGCTGACGCACACACGGCCTTCTCCGACAACGAGGAGTCAAATTACACCGGCGTCCACGGCAACACTGACGACACCCCCGAGCGTCGTTTGTCAGGCGCGGTCTCGACGGCTGGCGAAGCCGCTCTTGAGTTCGGGACTCCCGGCGCTACCGGCGTTTGGGCGGAGGAGAACACGAGGACGTCGATCTTTGACGCGATCAAGCGCAAGGAGACGTTAGGCACCTCCGGTCCGCTAATTCGGGTGCGCTTCTTCGGTGCCTGGAACTACTCGAACAACCTTGCTACCGACTCCGATTTCGTCGAGAAGGCCTATGCCGGTGGTGTCCCGATGGGTGGAGACCTGGCCGCAAAACCGAACAACGCGACGGCGCCTACGTTCGTGGTTTGGGCGCTGAAAGACCCGGAGAGTGGCGACCTCGATCGAGTGCAGATCATCAAGGGCTGGTACCAAGACGGCCACGCCCGTGAGAAGGTCTATGATGTGGCGCTATCGGATAACCGCACGGTCGACGCCACCACCGGCAAGGCTCCGCCCGTGGGGAATACAGTCAATGTCCAGAACGCTACCTACACGAACAGTATCGGCGACAGTCAACTAAGTTCAGTGTGGACCGACCCAGACTTTGAAGCTAGCCAGCATGCGGTGTACTACGTGCGCGTATTGGAGATTCCCACGCCGCGTTGGTCGACATACGACGCCGTCGCGCTCGGAGTTCCGATTCCCGAGGGAACCGCAGCGTCGATCCAGGAGCGTGCCTGGACGTCCCCCATCTGGTACACTCCGGCCCCGGACCTGGTGAAAAGGGCGCCCTTCTATCCTGGGCTGCGCCAGATCATGCCTTGAGCCGAGGACCCTGGCGATATGCTGGCCAAAGGAGGACGCCACGAATGACCAGCAGTCGTCTGCGACGGGCGGTGCGGGAGCCGCTCGTCCATTTCTTAATCATCGGGGCCGTGCTGTTTCTCGGCTACGGCTGGTTCGGGGCGGACGAGCGTTCCTCCAACACCATCGTGATCGGCTCAGGCGAACTCGCCTGGATGGACAGCATGTGGCAGAAGCAGTGGGGCCGACCTGCCACTGACGCCGAGTGGAATGGTCTTGTTGAGGAGTACGTTCGCGAAACCGTGTTCTATCGGGAAGCGATGGAGATGGGCCTCGACAAGGACGACACGATCATCCGCCGCCGGATGGTCCAGAAGCTGGAATTCTTGTCCCAAGATCTAGTTGACGCCATAGAGCCTTCGGAAGACGAACTCCGCGCTTACTTCGAGGAGAACCCGACCAAGTACCGGCAACCCGACCTGATGACCTTTACACAAGTTTTCGTCGACCCGGATCTGAGAGAAGACCAGACGCTCCCGGATGCGGAGATCATCAAGGCCAAACTGGATGCGCTGGGGCGTCCAAGCGAAAACATGGGCCGCTTCGGCGATCCCTTCATGCTCCAGCAGTACTACCCACAGCGAACCGAAGCCGAGATCGCAAAGCTATTCGGCCGTGGGTTCGTGGAAAATATCGCCGGTCTCTCGACCGGGGTTTGGCACGGACCGGTGCTCTCCGGATACGGCGTCCACCTGGTCTACGTTGACGAGCGTATCGAGGGGATGATGCCAGAGTTCGAGGTGGTGCAAGACCGTGTCCTAGTGGACTTCAAGGACGGACGGCGAGAGGAATTCAATGAGAAATTCTATGCCGACCTGCGGGCCCGCTACGACGTAATCATCGAAGCCGAGTCGCCTGAAAACGACGTAATGGCTAGCGGTGAAGAGCCGAAATGATGATCCGACGGCTCATCTCGGCGATCTTGCTCGTCCTGCTCGGGACCGTATCGCTCTCCAACTTGGAGGCCCACGAGATCCGGCCCGGGTATCTTGAGATCAAGGAGTGGGCAACGGACAGCTACCGGGTTCTTTGGAAGGGTCCGGCGGCTGGGACGATGCGACTCAAGCTCGATCCGGTATTTCCCGAGAATTGTGCGGCGACCGACTCCGGTTCGACCACGGCGACCCCAGGTGCCATTATTCAGCGCTGGAACATCCAGTGCGAAGGCGGATTGCGCGGCCAGCCCGTTGCGGTGGATGGGCTCGGCAGCACAATGACCGATGTGCTCATTCGAGTGGAATTTCTAGACGGCACGATGCAAACTCACTTGCTGCGCCCCTCGAATCCGGCGGTGACGATTGGCGGCTCGCCGGACGTGACGACCGCCATCCTGAGCTATATGAGCTTAGGCATCGAACACATCGTTATGGGTATCGATCACCTGCTCTTCGTTCTGGGCCTGTTGTTGATCGTGAGTGACCGCTGGATGTTGGTAAAGACAGTTACCGCATTCACAATTGCCCACAGCATCACGTTGGGCATTGCCACGCTTGGTTACGCCAGCGCTCCAGGTCCGCCGCTCAACGCAGCGATCGCGCTCAGCATTTTGTTTCTCGGACCCGAGATCGTGCGTGCGTGGCGCGGGCAATCCAGCCTGACCATCCGGCATCCGTGGGTGGTGGCGTTCGCCTTTGGGCTGTTGCATGGATTCGGGTTTGCCAGCGGACTGACGACGATGGGAATACCGACCGCCGAGATACCACTGGCCCTCGTTTCGTTCAACGTCGGGGTGGAACTGGGACAGATCTTCTTCGTCGTCCTGATCTTGGCGCTTGAGAGATCGTTCCGCGTCCTTGAGATGCGCTGGCCGCGCTGGGTGGAGCTCTCGCCGGGGTATGCCGTCGGCTCGCTCGGTGCTTTTTGGACAATTCAACGCACCGCCATGTTGTTTGGAGTCTCGTAATGACGTGCAACTCCGAAAGACTCCCCATTGTTCTGCGGATCGCTCGCGGCGTCGGCCCGGCAATGGCATTGTTGCTGTTGGCGCCGATGACGGCATTGGCGCACGTCGAAGGCGGCGAGGCTACTGGCTTTTGGAGCGGCCTACAGCACCCCATGGCGGGTTGGGATCACGTGCTCGCGATGGTCGCGGTTGGTATTTGGGGCGCGCAGCTGGGTCCTCCGGCGATCTGGGTGCTGCCGGTCACCTTTCCAATAGTTATGGCGTTCGGAGGGATGCTTGGTCTCATTGGCTTCCCGCTGCCGGGCGTGGAGATTGGCATCGCCGTCTCGGCTGTCGTCCTCGGCGCGATGGTGCTCGGGGAAATGAAGCCCGCCTTGTGGGTCGCCGCGGTCATCGTAGGCGTATTCGCCATATTTCACTGGCATGCTCACGGGACGGAGCTTCCACTGGGGAGCAGCGGTTTGTATTACAGCATCGGATTCGTGATGGCAACGGGGACGCTCCATGCGTTGGGGATCACGATCGGACTGATCCATAGATGGCCCGCCGGTCAGATGGTGCTTCGCGCTGGTGGTGGTGTCGTCAGCCTGGCCGGTGCCCTGTTCCTCTGCCGGGCGTTCGACTAGCAGGTGTGAACGATGACTGGGCGACTTCTTATGAAGACTGGAATCGGGGCGGCGGTGCTGGCTGCGATCCCCTCCGTCGGATACGCGCACCTCGTTAACACCGGTTTTGGGCCAGTTTATGACGGGGCCTCTCACCTCTTCTTGACTCCTGAGGACCTCTTGTTCGTGTTGGCACTAGCCATCTTCGCGGGTATGAGGGGAAAAGAGTTCGGTCGCTCGGCGCTTCTGATACTTCCAGCCGCGTGGTGCGTTGGGGGGCTAATAGGGCTGTTGCAATCTGGAGAGGTCCTACTGCCGTTTCTAGCGACGCTCTCTTACTTGGTTATTGGAGTATTGATCGCAGCCAACAGGAGCCTGTCATTGCCGGTCGTGCAAGCGCTGGCCGTGGCGATGGGTCTTATGCACGGATTTCTCAACGGATCAGCGATGTCCGCAGCGAACCTCGGTGGGCAAGGACTACTGGGTATCGCGGTTGGAGTGTTCGTCTGCGTGGCACTCGCGTCGGCCTTCGTGGCGTCCCTCCGCGCTGACTGGACCCGCATCGCAGTGCGCGTGGCAGGGAGTTGGATCGTGGCGATAGGACTGCTGTCACTCGGCTGGATCGTACGGACAGGAGTTTGAGGACGGAATGTCGGTGGTTAGACAGAATCATCGGGAGGAATAAGGCAATGCGAATTTTCACCAAGCAATGGACGCTCTTGCTGGTACCCGTGTTTTTGGTGGGTAGTATGATACGCCCAGGCCCCGTCGGCGGCTCCCGCAGTGTCGCAGGCGGACTTGGCGAAAGCATCCCAGAACCCAATCTCATCGATGATCGTCTTACCGTTTCAGAACAATACGAACTTCGGGGCCGCCGACACACGTCGCGTTAACAATACGTTCCTCATTCAACCGGTGGTGCCGGTCAATCTAAGCGACGACCTCAGCCTGGTGTCACGAGCCATTATCCCGGTGGTCCGTCAGCCTATTGGGACCGACGACTCGGTAAACGGCCTAGGGGACATCAATTATTCGGCCTTCTTCGTCCCAGGGAACACGAAGGGTTTCACCATTGGAGTCGGACCCGCTTTTTCATTCCCATCAGAGGCGAATTCAAGATCGGGAAATGGGAAGTGGGCTGCGGGACCAACCGTGGTCGCACTCGCCATGCCGGGCGAATGGGTAGTTGGGGCCTTGTACTGTGCGACCGGGCGGATGGGTAACAGTATAGGGGAGAGGTTAGCGGCCCCCGCGGGGGCCGTTAACCGTTTTGCCGAGCGGCCAGATGGCTCCGGCTGAGGCATCGAAGATGGCCAGCTCGGCCGGACCGAACCAGATCTGCCAGATGTCTTCATCCGCCTCGACCCAGCCGGTCAACTCACCGGCTAAGGCCTCGCCCAAGAAGCGTGTGCGCCCTCGAAACTTAACGGAGCCGTCCGAGCGCACCCGACGGCATCGTGAAACGGTCGGTGACCTCGCCTGCGGCGAGTCCCGCGAGATTCCGCATGCCGCGCTGGTAGATGTTCCAGAAGTCGTCCCCCTGCACCCCTTCGTGCCCAGCCATTGGCTTTCCGGTGCGCACAAACGTCTCGTATCCTTCGACCATGTCCCACTCGTAGAACTGGAACAGTAACTTGTCGCACAGATTCTGTGGGGAGCGGCGCAACAACCACTTTTCTGTTTTCGGCGTTGGCGCATAAGTGCCGTTGCGAAACTTGAAGTAACCACATCCTGTGAGTGTGTTCAAAAGCTTCTCGGTGGCACCTGGATTCGTGCCACAGGTCTTCGCGATGTCTGCCGCTGATCGTGCGCCGTCGCTTGTCGCCTCAAACAGACCGAGTTTCACGCCCACCATGATGGAGCGCGCCATGCTGAACGCCATCTGTGTTTCGAGCAACGGCTCCGGAACTGCGTTGGACTTCAGAGCCAGCCGCTCGATGATGTTTTCCGCGATAACTCCTAGCCGCATGTTCGCTGCCTGCCTTGTTCCATTCCTCGACCAAAAGGGTCTGAACCCTCAACCCAAGATTTCCGTATTGCCATCCAGGCACGGTCAGCATAGCTGGGTGGCAAACCGAGGGGCAAACCGGACAAGGCTGCGCTTCCAGACCGGCCAAACCACCCGCAGGCACCCGCACCCAGCCCGAAAAGCTTGGTCCCCGGTGCTACACCTAGAGATAGAAGAGGTCTGGCTAGGCTAGACGCGGTCAACGCTGCGGGAACGCACGTCTTGCTGAACGCCCTAAGAGGCCCCCACGCTACTGGGCCGGAAATGTCCACAAAACATCCCGAAAGCGACAACTGATCCAGTGTTGTCAATAACTTAGGTCGACTCCTCGCGGACAATCATGGACATTCAATGACAGATTGCGGACATTTGCGGACATCCGCGGCCAGAACAGGCCTCCTAGTGGACGCATCCGGTCAAGATTCGTGCCTCAAACCGCCAACGCTGGCGTGGGCGGTCGACTGCGGGGACCGTCATGGATAGAGGTTGGTAGAAGGTGTTTTGACGGGCGCACGGGACAGTTTCTTTTGGTAGTCTTGGTGCCGGATGGCAGGAGGTTGCCGCGATGAAGATTTGGATTGTCCTGTTGCTGGTGCTCAGCGCACCCGGCTACGCCCAGACGCTCGATGTCATGTCGTTCAACGTGCGGTACCCGTCGCCGAATGACGGTCCCAACGTCTGGGAGAACCGGCGCGACATTCTCGTGGAAACCATTCGCCTGAAAGATCCTGATCTGATGGGCACTCAGGAGTTGTTCTACTTACAAGGGCAGTACATCGTCGAGAAGCTTCCCGAGTACACCTGGTTTGGCGTCAGCCGCCGGGGCGATCACGAAAACGAGCACATGGGTGTCTTCTATAAGCGCAGCAAGCTGCGCCTGGTGGAGTCCGGCGAATTCTGGTTGTCGGAAACTCCCGACACCCCGGCCAGCATGTCGTGGGATGTGAGTCTGCCTCGCATGGTGACCTGGGGGCTGTTCGAGATGATCGAGACCAGCCGACGGTTCTATTTCTACAACACACACTTTCCGCATCGGCGCCAGGACCATGCCGCCAGGGTGGAGTGCGCCAAGGTGATTGCTGATAGGATGCGCGCCCTGCCGACCGATTTACCATTCATCATGACGGGGGACTTCAACGCCCCGGCTCGCGAGGAAGTATACAAGGTCCTTGTTCCTCCGCTCGGGGATGCCTGGATAGAAACAGAGGTGAAGTCCGGCCCGGAAACGACCTCCAGCCGCTGGAGCGGAAACACCGAAGGCCGCCGCATCGACTGGCTCCTCTACCGCGGTGACATCAAGGTGTTGGAGGCCGAGACGGTGACCCACAATCTGGACGGCCGCTACCCTTCCGACCACTACCCGGTATTCGCGAAAGTGCAGATCGAGTAGGCCGTTCGCTCGGTAGTGCAAACGTCACGAGTTCAAGTTTTTGACCCCACCAATTAGTCCGTCAGTGCTTCAGATGGGAATCGGCGAAGTCGAGGAAGTATCCCCAGCTCTCATCCCCGAGTCCGTGACCTCCGGTCCGAATGTGATAGCCAGTACTCCCCACGTGTCTTGGCTGTCCCAGCGCAGGCATCTCTGGGTCTGCGATCGCCTGCTTGCCGTGCAATTGGAATACCGGCCCCGCCGCCAGCAGCGCCGCATACTCACCCTTCGGGTCGGCCCAGAGGTCGACATCCGCGCTGGCAACGTACACGGCGCGTGGAGCGATCAACGCGAGCAGCTCGTGCTGGTCTATCGGAAGCGCATCCTCCCGACCACCGTACTTCGAGAACCTCTCGCAGAACCAGTGGGGAAACGCCGTGGTGATACGGGCGACGGTCTCACCGAACTGCCGTCGCGACAGCGCCGCGCCCCCGCAACCAGAATTGTTGCTGTAAGCAATCGCGAACCGCGTATCCTCCACCGCCGCCCAGAGCGATGCCTTGCCCCCGCGCGAATGCCCGCTCACCGCCACCTGTGTCGCATCAATTGCGTCCAGTGTCTCTAGGTAATCGAGCACCCGGCTCGCGCCCCAGCCCCACGCGGAGAGGGCCCGCCACGCATCGTCAGTCAGCGGATTGCCGTCCGCAAGGAATGAGCGAATTCCGTCGGCATATCCGTCCTTGTCGTCGGGGTCGACATTCGACGTGTGAAACGACGCGGTGGCATACCCGCGTTCGATCATCGTTCGCACGGGCCAAAACGGATCGTGTTCATCCAGCACCGTATCCAACGGCACAAAGTAGCGATTGTTGATGTGGACGACAGCGGGAACCTTGCCCGGCACGTCGTTCGGAATGAACACGACGAACGGGAAGTCGAAACTTTGCGCCGCGATCGTGACGGTCGCGACCATGCTACGCCCCGTCGCCAACCCGTCGAAGGCATCGGTCACCTCTGACTCCTCCCGGAACGACACCGAGTATTTCGTCTCCGGGCGCCGCCCATAAACTTGATCCCGGAACAGCTCCAGCAACTCCGGACGCCGTTTCGCATCCCACATTTCGGCCGAGTTCACCACAGCCCCGTCGCGGGTCTTCAGCGGATCCGGCAACTCGTAGGTCGGCACCTTCGACTCGTGGTAGTTGAACTCCGGCCTTCGCTCACTGAGTTCCTCGACGACTTTGGGGTCGGCCGACCACGGCCGAGAGTCCTCGGCATTCCCAGCGGCACACAAGCCGATAGCAACGAGTCCGCAAACAAGCTTCGTATTCATGACGTTGAATCCTTGACTGGTTTACCAGTCGCGGTAAGGATAACGCCAGAGGCCTCTCCGCTGCGTCCGTAGTGGAGGCCAGCCGCCCGAAGGGCCGCACCCCGCGAAGGCGGGCCAAGCCCCCACGCTAGTTGTGGAGCCTCAAGAGGTTGTTCATGGGAATCAGGAGTCTGGAGAAAGGGGGAAGGTAGTGGAGGCTGGCGTGGGGGCGATGCCAGTTGTAATGGTGGAGCCAGGGTAACAGATGAGCGGCGCGCTGCTGGGATGAGGAGTAGGAGCGAGCGTAAGCCCATTCTCTCAGAGCGGTCTGGATGAAGCGTTCGGCCTTGCCGTTGGTGCGCGGCGTGTAAGGACGGGTAAAGCGGTGGCGGATGCCGAGACGACGGCAAGCATCGCGGAAGAGGCGCGAGCGATAGCAAGAGCCGTTGTCGGTGAGCAAACGACGAATGGGGACGCCGAGGGAGCGGTAGTAACCGACCGCGGCGTCGAGGAAAGCCACCGCGGAGTGGCTGCGTTCATCGGGCAGGATCTGAGAGAAGGCGAGGCGGGAGTTGTCGTCAATAGCGACATGCACGAACTCCCAGCCAGCGCCGCGACTGGCCCGAGAGCGATCTCCGGTAACGCGATGACCGGCGCGGAGGAAGCGGCCGAGCTTCTTGATGTCGAGATGCAGCAGATCGCCGGGGGCGGCATGTTCGTAGCGGCGCAGGGGCCGAGCAGGTTCGAGATCGCGGATACGGTTCAGGCCGGCGCGGCGCAAGATGCGGCTGATGGTAGCGGGCGAGAGGCCGACAGCCTGGGCGATGTGTCGGCCGGTCCAACGCTGGCGGCGCAGAGAAATGACGCGCTCGACCAGCGCCCGAGAGGTCCGTCGCGGGCTGCGGTGCGGTCGCGAGGAACGATCGTGCAAACCGGCGACACCCTCGCTGCGATAGCGCGCCAGCCACTTGTGGATGGTTCTCAGTGAGACGCCACAGGCCGCCGCGGCGTCCCGTGGCGTCTGCTGCTTGGCGAGGACGCGCTCGACGATCCGCACTCGCAAATAAGGCGTCAATCGTGCATTCTTGTGGATGTTCATTCGGTCTCTCCAAGGTTGCTGTTGTGGGATAACTCCAGCTTCCCTGGTCCGGGACCGAATGAACAACCTATTGAGAGGTCACAGCTAGTGGGTACACTGGTCGATTCGACTCAAATGCCCTCCACTGATCTCATCTACTGCCGGAACATCACGGTCTCGCGCGGAGAAACCCGCGCTCTTGACGGCCTCAACCTATCGATTCCCGCTGGCGAACATGTCGCTCTGATTGGCCCTAACGGCTGTGGCAAATCAACGCTGATCCGCACGATCGCCCGCGAACTGCACCCGCGCTACAACCCCGATTCCGAGCTGACCATCCTCGGAAAATCCAACTGGAATATCTTCGAGCTGCGGCCGCTACTCGGCATCGTTTCCGACGACCTGCTGCGCCGCAGCCTGCGTCCTGCTGTCGGTCGGGACGTTATCCTGTCGGGTTTCTTCTCGACACTGGAGCTCTGGCCGCACAACATCGTCACGCCGGAGATGGAGCGCAAGACCGACGAAGTGATCGATCTGCTTGAGATCGCGCACCTCGCCACCCGATGCGTATCGGAAATGTCGTCGGGCGAGTCACGCCGCATCCTTATGGGACGCGCTCTGGTCCACGACCCGCAGGCGCTGATCCTCGACGAGCCGACCAATAGCCTCGACATGCGTTCGGCGCACGAGTTGCGTCAGGTATTCCGTAAGATCGCCCAATCTGGAGTCGGCATTATCATGGTGACGCACCATCTACCTGACATTATTCCCGAGATCGATCGCATCATCCTGATGAAGAAGGGAAAAGTCTTCGGTGACGGCGCGAAGACCGAAATCCTCAGCAACGGCTCGCTCTCGACGCTGTTCGACATGCCGGTCGAGCTGATTGAGCGCGACGGCTACTACCACCTGATCTAAGGTTTTCGTCGGGAGTTACGTATCTAAGAAGCTGGCGCGTCCATCGACTTGCGCACCGCGTCTAACACACCATTGACAAACTTCGATGCCTTGTCGCCAGAGAAGCGCCGCGTCAGTTCGATCGCCTCATCGATCACAACCGCCGCGACCGTGTCGCCGCGCTGCATCTCGTGGATCGCTAGCCGCAGAACGTTGCGATCAATCGCCGCCATGCGCTCCAACTTCCAGTTCGAGGCATGGCGTTCGATGACTTCATCAATCGACTTGGAGCTACGGGTGACTCCATAGAAGAGATCTTCAGCGAACTGATCATCACTGACAGGCTTATCGCCAATCGAGTCGGATAGCGTCTGGAAGTATGCGGAGACTACTGCATCGGGAGCTTCGCCGCTCGACTCCCATTGGTAGAGCAACTGCAGCGCCCGTTCCCGGGAACGGTGTCGAGAAGGCATGAAAATATCCGCTAGGCCTTGAGCTTCTTCATGAGAGAAGCCATTTCGATCGCCGTCATGGCAGCCGAAAACCCTTGATTACCACTCTTGCCGCCAGCCCGGTTGATGGCCTGGTCGACCGTCTCTGCCGTGATGACGCCGAAAATTACCGGCACACCCGTCTCGCGGCTCGCCGCGGCGATGCCGCTCGCGGCTTCGCCAGCGACGTGATCGTAGTGAGTGGTCTCACCTCGAATCACGGCGCCGAGGCAGACTACCGCGTCATAAGAACCGCTCTCGGCCATCGTTCTAGCAGCTACCGGCAGTTCCAACGAGCCTGGAACCTTCGCGACGCTCACCGCGCCCATATCGCCGCCCGATCGAGCAATGGCGTCGAGCGCACCAGCCAACAACTTTTCAGTGATGAAACTGTTGAAACGGCTGACAACAATTCCAATACGCGCTCCTTGAGCGGTCAAGTCACCTTCAAGCGCGCGCGGCTGATTAGCTGAGTCCATAACGTTGTTAGCCGCCTGGATCAGACGGCTAACAACATTCTACCCCGCAATTTGCGACGGAACCGCGTGCGCTCTGCGGTCCGTTTGTTAACTGCACGTAAGCAGAACGTCAAATCCTCGCAAGAAGCGTCGTCCAAGTGAACCGTTTCGCTCTCGATCTCGTCTCTATCTGTGAAGCAAGAAAATGGGAAGGCTTTTCACAGCAATGGTGATTCCGGCGGCCGCGATCTTGATCGCGACGATCTTCTCGCCCGAAGACGGCAGAGGAGTCGAGGCCGTCAACGCTGTTGTGCGGGAGGCGCATGTCCAGACCCCCACCGTAACCCCAAACCCACTGGATTGGCTGCGGCAATCCGCAGACCTGATTGCACAGCTCGCGCCAACGGAATTGATCTCAGCAAAGACTGACTAGATCCGCTCCAAGGCCTGTACAGCAAGCCGCCGCCGGATCTTCGGGTCCGGCGGCATCATTGTCCAACGTGACAAACACTTCCCAAGCGTTGCCGTCCGGGTCGCTCACCCAGACCTTATCTTGCACCGCATAGCAGCAGGTCACGTTATCTTCGACGCGGATGTCGACGCCAGCGTCTTCGAAGCGCTGCTTCAGCTCAGCTACCGCGTCGGTCGATTTCACCTGTACACCGAAGTGCGAGACGCCCTGCGCTCGGGCTGAATCGCCGCTCGACTGGTTGAGAGTCAGATTCACCGGCGACGATGCCACCTCGAACTTGACGTAGCCGGGCCGTACCTTTGACGGCGCCTGGCCAAACAACGTCGAGTAGAACTCGGTCGACTTCTCGACGTCCGCTGATTCGAGTGCGACGTGGAGTCGAGCCTCAGTCGCGAACTCAACTGCTGATTTGCCTGTCATGATTTAGTCCTCCAACTCGGTTCGCAATTGTATTTCATAGAACTCGCGGAATCGTCGCTCGATCTCGTCGCGAGACTTCCGGAACACATCCAAGATTTCTTCTTCGGTGCCGGTCGCATCCGCAGGGTCTGGGAAACCGATGTGCAAGCGGTTCTTCACGTCTCCTGTGAACGCTGGGCAGTCCCGCTCGGCATTGCCGCAGACGGTAATGACGTAGTCGATCGAGTCATCCAAAAACTGCTCGACGTTCTTCGGGTGTCCATCTGAGATATCGATCCCCGCTTCGTCCATCACTCGAATCGCGTAGGGATTGACCTGCCCAGTTGGCCTCGAGCCAGCGGATTCTACTTCCAGCCGCGAATCAAAACTACGCAAGTAGCCTGCCGCGATCTGGCTGCGACAGGAGTTGCCAGTACACAGTACAAGAATCTTCACTTCTTCCTCTTCTTGGGAGGCGGGCAGCAGGCCAAGACGTCTTCGACCTTCACAACCTGGCCGCTCGAGCAGCATTCGGCCATCAAGAACGTCAGGAGTTCTTCGAGCGACTCGGCGTTCACGCGGTAGCGCAAGAAGTTGCTCTGCCGCTCCATCGTGATCAGTCGCTCGTGCTTGAGCCTTTCCAAGTGGTGCGAGAGCGTCGATCCCGGTATCTCTAATTGGGCTTGGATATCGCCGACGACCATGCCGTCCGGATGCGCTCGCAACAGCGCTCGGACGATCCGCAGGCGCGGCTCCGCACCCAATGCGTTGAACATGTCTGCACATCGAACGACGTCCGCCGAAGTAGGCTGCTGACGCTTCGTCTTGGTAGCTGTTTCCATATTTCTATATTCATAGAAATACCAAAGTACAAGCATCCTGTCAAGGCACCTACAATCGGATGGTGAAGAAAGTGACACTCATTACCGACGGCTCCTGCCTGGGAAACCCTGGGCCTGGGGGTTGGGCTGCCATCCTTCGATTCAATTCGCAGACGAAGGAACTCTCTGGCGGAGAGCCCGCGACGACGAACAATCGTATGGAGATGACGGCCGTCATCGAAGGCCTGACAATTCTCAAAGAGCCGTGCGAGATCTCGATCGAGATCGACTCCCAGTACGTGAAGAATGGCGTGACTGAATGGATGTCTGGATGGAAGCGTCGAGGTTGGAAGACCGCCGCGAAGAAGCCCGTCAAGAACCAAGATTTGTGGCAGAAGATAGACGTGGCGCTGGCTCAGCACACTGTCAACTGGAAGTGGGTCAAGGGACACGCCGACCACGACGACAACAATCGTTGCGACGAACTTGCACGCGGTGCCGCCGAAGCGGTCCAATCTAGGCGCTGAGACTCTTATACTCGTAGACCGGGATGAGTAAGAAGCCGTCGATTTGGATTCGGACCACTCTTTGGGTGTGCGCGGTTGCCTTGATGTTGGCTGCGGTCGTCTACCAACGCTCTACTGGACCGACCTATCCGCGTAAGGGAGAGTTTGCTGCGGGCGGCATCGATCACGCCTACCATCTGATCCGCAGCGACTGGTCGAATAAGACGAATGATGCGGCACGTGCCATCTTGCCCGACCCCGGTGACGGTGCGGCGGGCACACTTTTCTGGAAGCGCTATCGCACCGCGGATGACTTCGCCGCCGTTCCCATGGCGAGTGAGCGTGAAGACGACGAGAACGTGCTCGTCGGTCTGTTACCGGCGCAGCCAGCGGCGGGCAAGCTCGAATACTACATCGAACTCTTCACGCCCGAGGGCTCGACGATCGAAATCCCCAGCGACGAACACGTCATCATCCGCTTCAAAGACGATGTCCCGACGTCGATCCTCGCGCCGCACGTCTTCATGATGTTCTTCTCGGTGCTGATCGGTATGCGAGCCGGGCTCGGCGCCGTCTTCGCCCCGTTCGGCATGAGGTTGTGGGCTTGGATCTCGCTCTGCGGCATGACGCTTGGCGGGATGGTGCTCGGGCCGATTGTCCAGAAGTACGCGTTTGGGGAGTACTGGACAGGCTTCCCGTTTGGAGGGGACTGGACCGACAACAAAATGCTCGTCATGTGGCTGGCGTGGGTGACGGCATGCGCGGTGATTGGTTTCAAGGCCAAGAAGAAAGAAGGCATCAGCCGTGCGGTCGTCATGGTCGCGGCGGTAGTGATGAGCGCCGTCTATCTCATCCCGCACTCGATGGGCGGCTCCGAGCTGGACTATGAACAAGTTGACTCAGGCGTCGATCCGTCTGAAGCTGTTACGACCGGTCGGCAGTGAACGCGGCGTACAGGTATTCTCCCAGCGGGCAGCCGGCTCGTTGGCGCCGCTTGTAGGAAACAGCCCTCCGAAACAGGCCTGTTTGAGCCTTCCAGAGACCCTTAAAATGTGTCATTCCCTCGAATTCCCAACATAGGGAGTAACTCGTCGCCGCACCGAGCAGCCCTTGCGGCGCTTGGGACGCAGGAAGGTTGTCTCCAGATTTAGCGAATTCGCGGCAGTTGCACCGGCAGTCCCGCCCCATCGGACGCCCCTAGCTTCTCGCAATAGTCGCACACCCGGATGAGGGAGCAGTTGGTCTTCCAGCAGTCCACGGTTCCAAATTGAGCGTAGATCAGCCGAGTTAGGTGATCAATGCTTCGACCGCGAATCAAAGCAACATCTCCTGGCCCGACGATGGAAGAGAAGCCAGCCGCAGCGTCCTGAAGATCCTTGAAGCCGTGAACCAGGTCCGCATCCATCCCTGCTTCGCGCGCCATTGAAGCGGCGAGCTTTGCGTGTGGCCCGACGAAGATCACGCCTTCCGCCGCCGCCGCGATCCGCTGGGACAGCCACGCGAATCGCTCCGTGGTGGTGTCTTCCAGATGCCGAATCTCCGAAATGATCACGAAGCGTCGCCGGGCCTGCACCGTCTGCAGAAATGCGATCGCCGCTTCGAACGAGGGCAGGGACCCGTTGTACTCATCCCGGATGGCGATCGCGCCGTTTGGAAGAAGAATAGGTTCCATGCGGGCTTTGTGTGCATAAACCCCCGCAAGCGCCTCTTGAATCGTGTCGAGTGGAACCTCCAGCGCAATTGCTGCGGCAATCGCCCCCAGCACTGCAGTCACCCAGTGAGTGCCGAAGAGGCCCAGTTGAATCTCCCGTTCGCCAGCGACCGACAGAAGCTGAAACCGCAAGCCTTCATCGAGCGAACTGTGAACCTCCCGGGCTCGCGCAATACTGCCCTCGCAGTCTCCAAAGTAGATCGTCTTGCCGATTTGTGGCGCCGACATCCGACGAACGAAGGGGTCCTCCCCGTTCAACACCGCCATGCCGCCGGGTTGCATGCCGTAAAGCAGCCGTCCTTTCTCGTGTGCTGTGATCTCAAGCGTCGGAAGCCCAATCGGATGGGCAAGGCCTGCCTTGGTGATCACCGCTATGTGAGGATGGACCAAGGCTGCTCGGCGGTCCATCTCTCCCGCTTCACTGATTCCAATCTCCACCACCGCAAATCGCGCGCTCCGTTTCACCCCCATCAATCCTTTCGCAAGGCCCAAGCTCGAGTTCCCGCTCGTGACGGCAACTCCCGAGGGATACGCCGATCGCAGGATCGCGGCAAGACAGTCGCGGCTCGTTGTTTTCCCGAAGCTTCCTGTGAACGCGATGTACTTTGTACTTCGGTTCATTCGGCGGAAGAGATAGGCGCCCGCCATGCCAACAGCATTCCTTAAGTGCTGTTGTAACGAATAGGACTTGTAGGAATTGGGGAGGTGCATGCTTCTTGACTCGCAAAGGGTACCGCACGAACACCGGACGCTGGTCGCCCCGTTGCCATGCCCCTTACGGAGTTAGAACCACACGGGAGAATCCTTCAAGCTCATCGAACCGCGTCATCTAGAACCGGAATACAAAGGTCTCGGATGGGGAGCAGTAGGATCTGACAGAATCGGCCTTCGCCGAGTAGCTTCCTACAAGTCCGGATCGAGGGAATGACCCGCAACCGCCGCTGGGAGTGGGGACAGGCTGTTGCTCAGTTCTGGTCGTTCGGCTCGGCGCGAGTGCTCTCCATGTTTGCATGAACGCCGAAGAGTCTTGTAAGCTTCGGCGACCAATGAAACGCGGAATTGGATCGGCATACGAAAGACGTGCGAGAGCGGCCGTTGTGGACCGGCAACATACGAAAGACGTGCGAGAGCGGCCGTTGTGGACCGGCAACAGCAACTTCGGAATGGGTGCGAGCAAGACCGCACTGTGGAGTGGGCTGTTTCCACCCGCCCGCTGCCACAATGAATTGGCCGCAACTCCATCTGGCTCTGGCGCACTTCCCTGTTGTGGGGGCGCTGTTTAGCTTAGTGCTTTTTGCGCTAGGACTTCGCTTGCGGTCGGACCTTGTCTTTCGGATTGCCTGTGGTTTCACTGTGTTCTGCGCGGTCACTGCGGCACTCAGCTACTTTACTGGTGGCGAGGCGTTTGAGTTGCTCAAGGTCGACCTCGACAAGGATGTTGTGGAAGAGCATGCGCTGGTTGCTCGTGGGGCATTCTTGCTCTACACGCTGACCGGTATTGGGGCGCTGGTCGCGCTACTTCAAGAGCTACAGGATGAACCGGCAGCACCCGCTCTGCGCTGGGGACTGTTGGTCTCGAACCTCATCGTCTTCGGCATCTTGTTATGGGCTGCACACCTGGGCGGATTGATTCAACATCCAGAGATCGCCGAGGCTGCGGCACTGGTTACCATGGTCGATTAACGACCGTGCCCGCTCGAACCTTCATCGTCCGTCTCGCCTTGTTGCTCCTGGTCGCGGGAAGTGCCCTGGCGCACGACTTCACTGTCACTGAGGTCGCGGTGATCTTCCGCGGAGACGGCAGCTATCAAATCGACATGTCGGTCGATGCTGATGCGCTCGCGCTCGGCCTTTCGCCGTCGACCGACTCGGCGATCGTTGTCGAGGAAATGGCAGCACTGTCTCCCGAAGAGTTTGACGCGGCGGTCGCCCAGGCCAAGCGATCCATCCAACGCTACATGCGGATTCGCTTCGATGGCGAAAAGCAGATGCCGCCCGTTGAGTTTCCTCAATACGGTACCGCCGCAGCTACCGAAGCCGAGACGCCTACGGTGCTGGGCACGTTGGCGCGAGTGAACGCGGAGGTTCCGATCGATGCTACGCAGTTCACTTTCGGAGCCTCGCGGGTTTTCAAAGTCGTCAGCTTGACGATTTTCGACCCGTCGGCGCCGAAGCCCGCGACCTTCACTCTCGGGCCGGGCGAAGACAGCGTGCCGTATGAGATCGGTGGAGGCCAGCAGACGCAGTCGACGCTCGACGTGCTGTGGCGCTACACCGTACTCGGCTTCGAACACATCTTGCCACTCGGGCTCGACCACATCTTGTTTGTGCTGGGCCTGTTCTTGCTGAGTGCCCACTGGAAGCCGCTGCTGTTGCAGGTGACCGCGTTTACCGTCGCCCACTCAGTGACGCTGGCTCTGGCGATGTTCGATGTGGTCTCGATGCCTTCCCGCATCGTCGAGACGCTGATCGCTGTCTCGATCGCGTACGTCGGGATCGAGAACATATTCACTTCGAAGCTGCACTCGTGGAGGCCGGCAATTGTGTTCTGCTTCGGGCTCTTGCACGGGCTTGGATTCGCCAGTGTGTTGCAGGGTATAAGCCTGCCCCGCGAGCAGTTCGTGCCCGCGCTGATCTCATTCAACGTCGGCGTCGAACTGGGCCAACTGGCGGTTGTCGGGCTCGCATTCATGGCCGTTGGTTGGCTGCGCAAGAGAGACGATTACCGCAAGCTAGTCGTCGTTCCGGCATCGGGACTCATCGCTTCGATGGGAATCTACTGGGCGATCGAGCGCTGGTTTTTCTAGGACGGGACCGCGCCCTTCGCTAGCCAGTTGGCGCATTCGGGGCCAAGTTCTTCCACGGCTCTCTTTTCGTAGGACTGGTTCTCCTCCGGCGTGAGAGTGTCCGTCCATCGACCGTTCGTGCCCTTGTGAATGAAGGTCTTCGCGCCGCCGTCCCAAAACGCACCACCAAGCGGCACACTTTGGGTGGCGTTACGTTTCATATAGTCGAAGCTGCAGTGCTCAACAATTTCATCCCACTTAGACTCATCGATCGGGATCTCTAGGAAGGCTGCCGTGCGACGTATCTCTGCTGGCATGTCCCGTTTGAGGTCGTTGAAGTGCAAGAACATCACGTTGGGCAGGTCGCGGATCTCCCACCAGGTTCGGATGTTTTCCCAGAAGGGCCAGAACGGATGGCCGTCCTGCGCGAACCACTCCTGAAAGTACTCGTGCACCGTATCGGCAGGTTGACCGATCGGCGGACCGACAAGGCCCGGTGTGTTGTTGAGCGCGTCATACCAGGCGTCGTTCGCGGAGGCGTGGTGATTGTACATGCTCCACACCACATCGCGGCCATCGCGACCGATATAGATGTACTTCGCCTGAGGCGAAAACGTCAGCGCGTCGACCGGCAGGTGCGTCTTCATGAAACGCCGATGCTGCTGGGCTTCGACCTCTGGCAGCTTCACTTGCTTCGGCGGAATACGCAGGTCCATCCACGGTGACATTTCGGCCACCGGCAGCCCCTCTTCGCCGTTGAAGATTAACTGAGAGATGATCTGCTGCACCCAGGTCGTACCCGACTTGGCGTAGGTGCCGATGACGATATCGTCGTCCCGGAACTTGAGATCGTTCCAGATGGTCGAATCGAAGTGGTTGCTGTGCATTTCCCGCGTCTTGCGCGGCCATGGAGTGTCTGACATTGTTTTTTGAATTTCCCGCCCCCAATTCTAGACGCTAAGGGCGGGTAACAACTATCTTTTCTCAGCCGCCAGGGGGACGGTACTTTGCTTTGGCCAACTTGGCGATCGCGGCGTCTGCCTCGGCCACGGTGAGCAGGGGTGTCGTGCGAACACTCGCCGTTCCAGCGGACGTCGCCATGATGGACGCCGCAGCGGCAGAGGCATTGTCGGGAAGATCAACGATCGCGTCCGCGTCGCCGAAGCTGAAGTAAAACGTCTCGACTTTGCCACCGAGACTCTTGAAGGCAGCTTTGACGTCGCGCTGGCGCTTGGCCGCCCCGTCGGCGGCGAGGCCGGTCAGACCTTCGTCAGAGTAGGTTGCTTCAAATAGATACTTGGGCATGGTAGTCCTCCGGCGTTAGCTTACACGCCATCGACGAAGATTGCTCGACAAATGTAGAACGGATGCCCACAATCGACGAGGAGGCAGTGACGATGGCCAAGACGATCGATCAACGCATGACGGCAGAGATGGACGGCGAGTTCGTCGTGTTCTTGATTGGGCTGCGGATCAACAAGCCGTGGAAGATTCACAAATGGCTCCCGGTGCTGCTGGCGATGCCCAAGATGATTAAGGAACTCGAAACGGATCCTGAGTCTGGCTTCCTGGGGCACAACGGCATCGGGCTCGGGCTCATGGTGCAGTACTGGCGCTCGTTCGAGGATCTCGAGCGGTACGCCCGAGCCCAGGATAGAGTACACTGGCCCGCCTGGGTCGCGTTCAACAAGCGACTCGGCGCCAGCCGTGGCGATGTCGGCATCTGGCACGAGACCTACAAGATCAAGCCAGGTCAGTACGAAGCGGTGTACTCCGGTATGCCGCCATTCGGTCTCGGCAAGATCGGCAATCTCGTGCCCGCGTCGGGCCGGAAAGAGTCGGCACGCCAGCGGATGGCTGGCTAACGCGAAAACACGTACCCGCAAGCCTAGCGGTCGCGTCTGACTGCCTGAAGCTATGCGGAGACGACTCACGCGTGGGGCGGCCTTGATGTTTACTGGAGCAGTACTGCTGCTCGCGGCTGATTTCTGGGAGAAGAAGGGCCCGGACGCCTGGACCACAGCGGAGGTCGAGCAGATTCTGACTGACTCACCGTGGGCTAGGGAAGCTGACGTAGCCTTCGTCGGCGACACGAGTTCGCCCATCGGCGGTGGCTCGCGTGGCCGAGGTGGCATCGGGTTCCCCGGTCAAGGGCGTCGAACGTCAGGCCCCGGTGGCATTAGCTTGCCGGATGGCGGATGGGGCAGCCCGTTTGCGAACGATCGTTTGGAGTCGGCTGCCTTTCCAAAGGGAAATGTGCTTGTTCGATGGAGCAGTGCATTGCCCGTACGGCAGGCGCTTGCGCGGGTGGGGGCACAGCATATGGAGGAGCGCCCGGACCTGTTGGAGAAGTTCTACATCATTTCGCTGACGCATGTGCCAGCAGGGATGGCTCAGCTGGCGGCTACGCCCGACAGACTGCGCGCCGCTGCTAGGCTGACCCCGAAAGGCCGCGCCTCGATTCGAGCGCAGCGCATCGAGGTTCGTCCGCAGCCGGGTACGCCAGGGATCGACCTCTACTTCCCGCGTAGCAATCGGTTGAGCGTCGAAGACCGAAACATCGTCTTTGACCTCGTGGCTGAGGAGTATGCGGTGAGCGCGAAGTTCAAACCGCGTGAAATGCTCTATCGCGGGGAACTCGGCTTATAGCCCCTTACCAGCGAGCCCAGGGTAGTCCGGCGGGTAGCGAGTCGCTCGAAAGACGCCGACACCTCGCATGACCGGATCGTCGGACGCGGGTGCCGTTTCGCCGTCAGGGAGCAAGCCGCCGAGTGACTCGGGCGCGTCGGGCCGATTGAACGCGGAGCGGTACTCCCAAACAATCTCGCCGGTGGGTGTGACCTCAAAGAAACGACTCTTTGCCCCCGAACAGATGAGGGTGTTGCCGTTGGGTAGGCGCTGCGACCCAGAAATAAAATGCGAGTAAAACTCTTCCTTCTGGTCGGCGGCGTAGGTCCAAGTCAGATCAGTCGGACCGTAGGGCTTGCCAGTTACCAAGTGATAGCCGCCGGTGGGCGTCATGACCGGTCGCAACTGATCCACCGAAGACCAGTTTCCATCGGGGCGCTCGCGGCCGTTGTTGAATACGAGGATTTCACCGGCGCCCGATAGTCCTGGCCGAATCCAATGGGGGTTGTGCGGCACATACAGCGTCCGCTGTTCTTCGCCACCGCGTTCGTACGCCTGCGAGTTGCCCCACCGGTAAAGGAAATCGCCACCCTTGCCCTGCTTGCCGCCGGTGTGACCGCGCGCTTCTTCGGTCGTGGTCGAGTGATCAATGACCATGAACTCGCTCATCGAGCGCATGTTGATGATGATCTGGTCAAGTTCGGAGTTGTAGTCGATTCCGTTGGCATGATTCCAGTCGGAACCTTTGCCCAGCACCCTATTGACGTCAAGTAGTTCGGGGTGATCGGCCACGATGCCGTAGTTCTCCTTCTTCGCGTCAAATTCTTGAACGACGTGGTCCCATAGGCTCCATTCCCAAACCACTTCGCCGCTGCTGGGACCAGTGGGCTTGATTTCGACGAGACTTTCGGGGAATAGTTTGCCTCCCTCCAACAACTCGGGGTCACGCCCAGCGGCTATCGCCTCGGCGCGACTCTTGTACTCCCAAGCCAGGGCGAGGACGTTGCCGTTGGGCATCGGCGTGATGTCGTGGTGTTGGTGCCGACGGGAAGTGGAGAGGCGGTAGTCCCATTCGACGTCGCCGTCCCAGCTGATGATCTGGAGCCGCCCGCCGCCGTATGGTGGCGCACCAAACACTTCGTTGTCCGGAACGTGCATGGGCCTGAGAAGCCTTCCATCCTCCAGTAGATAGACGGAATTTCCGGCCTTGTCCTCGTGCTCCCAGCGATGGACGATCTCGCCCTCCATATTGATGAGGTAGGTCGTCTCGCCAGACGGGAACAGGGTGTAGCCCTCGAACGCTCCCGGTAGGTTCATGATCAGGCCCCATTCGGGTTTCTGTTGCGCGGACACGGTTGCTGCGAGAGTAATTAGAAGGGCGAGGAGTCGAAATTTCATCACGTACCTCCGGTCTTGGACGTCACAGAGCATAGCGCAACCGACCGCGCTACAATTCACGGCGTGATGCTAAGACGTACATTCCTCGGCGCTCTAAGCGCTCCCGCGCTCGCTTTTGCCGCCAACGAACAGCTAGAGATCACAGACGTTCAGATTTGGCGCTTCCGCGGTTCTTACGAAGGGATCACCGGAATCAACGGCCAGGGCCAGACGCGGCCGCTGCACATTTATCCCGAGCATCGACCCGCGCCTTATCGCGAGCCCGCCGAGGGCCAACGAGGAACGATTCGCAAGACGGCAAACTACCTCATCATCAAGACCGACAAGGGTCTCGATGGCATCTACGGTCCGGTGGACAACGAGGCCTGTGTCGTCGTCGAGCGGCAGCTCAAGCCGTTCATCATGGGCATGGACGGGTTGTCGGTCGAGACGATCTGGGACAAGATGTTCCGGCTCAATCGGCACTCGCGGTCGAGCCACTACATGATGGGTATCAGCGCCGTCGATAACGCACTGTGGGATCTGCGTGGACGCTATTTTGAGGCGCCGGTCTATCGTTTACTCGGTGGCCCGACGCGCGAGAAGGCAACCGTCTACGGCAGTTGCCTGGGCTACTCAGTCGAGCCAGAAGCGGCTGGCGAGCAAGCGGCAAAGTTCAAAGCCGAAGGCTACATGCACCAGAAATGGTTCTTGGCTTACGGGCCGGGTGACGGCAAGAAGGGGCTCGACCTGAACATTGCGCTGTGCCGTAGCTTGCGCGAAGCGGTCGGGCCGGAAGTCGACATCATGTTCGACGCCTTCATGGGGTGGGATCTGAACTATGCGGGCGACTGGTGCCGTGCGGTGGAACAGTATCGTCCCCGGTGGTTGGAGGAGGCGTTCCACGTCGACAAGATGGAGAGCTTCGCGGCGCTGGCGCGTGAGACGACAATTCCTATTGCGACCGGCGAGCATTTTTACGGTCGCTGGGAAGTGCAGCGCTTCTTGCGAGCGGAGGCCATCAGCGTGGTGCAGGCCGACCCCGAATGGTGTGGTGGCACGAGCGAGTTGGTCAAGATATGCAACATTGCCTCGGCGTTTGACGCACATGTGATCCCGCACGGGCACAATATCCACGCGGCGCTTCACGTTTCCGCGAGCCAGTCGCCGATGACTTGCCCGCTGAACGAGGTGCTGATCAAGAAGATGCGGGACTACTACTTCTTCGACAAGTACCCTCCGGTGGTTGTCGATGGACATCTCGATTTGTCGGATCGTCCGGGCTTCGGCATGGAGCTTGACGACGACAAGATCGAGTCGCGTGAGTTGATGGACTGGGCGTAGGCCCACGCACCGGCAAGAGTAGCGACCCGTTTCAGGGGTTGTTTCCTCGAACCGGATTCGTAGGAAGCTACTCCAGATGTCAGTAAATATGGTCCGACCGACGCGGCAGCTCTGACGGCTGCCGACAAGTGGGTGCTTGCTCGCTGGTCCTTTAAACCGATTTTCGGACGCCAAAATCGCCCGGATCTCGTGGCGGTAGCGGACAAATGCCCGCTGGCACCTTATACCGCTTGCTCGGAGCCCGCGCGAGGGATAGTCTTGGCTGCAGGAGAGCCGAGATGAACCGCCCCGAAACAGGTACGACCCAGAGACATAGGTAACAGAACACCCCAAGCACATGGGTAACAGATCGGCGAGAATCACTCTTTCGAAGGAGGGATTTTCGTGGGCTGGAAGGAGACATGTGTGCAGGATGAAAGACTGTTACTGGTCGAGGAGTTCGCAGCCGGTGAACGCTCGCGAGCCGAGATCTGTCGGCGCTACGGCGTGAGCCGTAAGACCGGCTACAAGTGGTACGAGCAGTTTCTACTGCACGGGTTAGCCGGATTAGCGGACCGCTCGCGCAAGCCGCTGCATCAGCCCAACGCCGTTGATGAAGAGACGCTTGGAGGGATTCTCGAAGCGCGTGCGCGGTATCCGAGTTGGGGCGAGCGCAAGCTCAAGGCCTGGCTCGAACGCGAGCATCGCGAACGCCGCTGGCCCTCGACCTCCTCGATTGGAAGCATTCTTCAACGCTTCGGACTGACCCGGCCCCACAAGCGACGGCGTCGTGCCACACCGTCCAGCGAGCTCACCCAACCACGCGCCGCGAATCAAGTTTGGGCCATCGACTTCAAGGGCTGGTTTCGGACTGGCGATGGCCAACGCTGCGATCCGCTGACGCTTTCCGACACCCATACACGGTATCTGCTGCGTTGCCAAGCGGTCGATCAGACCGGCGGTAAGTTCATCCGCCCGTTGCTGGAAGCGAGCTTCCGCGAGTACGGTTTACCGGCGCGCATCCTTTCAGACAACGGTTCGCCGTTCGCTTCAACCGGGATCGGGGGACTCTCGCGGTTGAGCGTGTGGTGGTTGCGGTTGGGCATCATGCACGAGCGTATGCATCGGACCTTGAAGCAAGAGACCGCGCAGCCTCCGGCACGATCCGCGAGGGCGCAGCAGCAGGCGTTCGACCGCTTTCGGCAGATGTATAACGAGCAGCGTCCGCATGAAGCGCTGGCGATGGCAACGCCTGCGAGTGTGTACGAACCTTCGTTGCGGAGGTTTCCCGAACGATTGCCGGAGATTGAGTATCCGACAGGATTTCTGAGACGCAAGGTAGACCTACACGGCAATATCAGCTGGCGCTTCGGATGGGTGTTTCTGGGCGAGGTACTGGCTGGCGAAACCGTCGGGGTGGAGGAAATCGAAGACGGCTGGCGGGTCTGGTTCGGTCCGATACCGCTGGCATGGCTCGATGCGAGGCAAGTCAACGACCCAAAAGCCAAACGTGACAACCGTGGCCGAGGCCGCTGGAAGGCGTCATTCTTGGACGGCTCCGGTCGCCCTCCGGGCTCCCGCCGCCGTCCAAGAACAGCTAACGGGAAGACCCGCTCTTCCCCTGTATCAACCCCCTAAACTGTTACCTATGTGGTTGGGTAATTCTGTTACCCATCTCCTTGGGCGTTCAAACAGACGAGAAACCCCTCCAAAGTTGGAAAGAAATCGCCGCTTACCTCGAACGCGACGTGCGCACCGCACACCGCTGGGAGAAGGAAGCAGGCCTCCCGATTCGCCGGCACACCGACCGCAAACAGGCCAGCGTCTATGCCTACCCCAGCGAACTCGAAGCCTGGCGAGCCGACCGTCCCACGCAGGCCACCGACGAACCCCAAGTCTCTGCTTGGAATCGGCCCCGCACCTGGGCTGCCGTCGCCGCCTTGGCCGCTGCGACCGTTACCCTCTTCTACGGCCCGATCCTCAACCCCGATGCTCCAACTGCCGAGGCCGCCGAGGGCTCCATGCGGATGGAAGCCGAATGGACCGACGTTGCCGCCGACACTTCAAGCCGCCTTTCGCCCGACGGCAAATTCATCACTTATGCCGACTGGAGCACGGGAGAACTCTGGATGCGTGACGTGCAAACCGGCGCCAGCCGCATTCTCACTAACGACGGCGATTGGGATGTCAGCGATTCGTACGTCGAAACCGCCGCAGTCTCACCGGACAGCACAAAAATCGCATCCGCTTGGATGAACAGCAAACTCGGCATCTACGAGTTGCGAGCGGGACCCGTACCGGCCGAAGGGCAGATGGACAACGGCGCCGCAGTTTTCCAACCTCCAACGAATGCGTCGTCATATGTCGACGTCCGTGGCTGGCTGTCCAACACCAAAATTCTTTTCGGCTACGTCTCGGGTCTCGCGCAAAATGCTCATCTCGCCGTAGCCGACCTGGAGCAAGGCACAACGAAGGACATTCGGGCGCTCCGCTTTTCTGACATCACCCTCCCGTCTCCCGACGGCCGCTGGGTTGCCGTCGGCTTTTCCGACAGCCCCACCGCCCCCCAGGACATCGTTCTGCTTGCAGCCGACAGCTCAACTGAGACGCGCGTGGTGAAGCATCCTGCCGACGACACGCCCGTGGCATGGACGGCGGACGGTTCCCACCTGCTCTTCCGCAGCTCACGCACCTCGGCTCAGTCTCTCTGGGCGCTTGCGGTGCGCGACGGGCGAGCAACTGGCCAACCGCGACTCGTGGCCAACGACCTGGCTCCAGCAGGTGCCGTCGGAATGTCCCCCACCGGCGATCTCTATTACCTCAAACAAGCCGGCTCGAAAGACATCCTGGAGGCGCGAATGGACTTCTCTACCGGGCGCCTCATGCAGCAGCCGACCGCGGTCGCGGTGAGCGCCGTGGGCGACAATCGCGATCCAGTCTATTCGCCCGACGGCAGCAAGCTCGCCTATTTCTGCCACAGCACGCGAGCATGCGGCCCGATCGTCATTCGCGAACTCAGCAGCGGCGAGGAACGCACCTACAAAGTGAACGACCTCAACTACCCCATCGACCTTGATTGGTCCGCCGATTCCGCATCGTTGCTCTTCAAATCAGGCAACGATGCAGGCGATTCCGGGGCTTACCGGCTGAATTTGCAGGACGGCGCCATCGAACTGCTTTTCACCTCGGTCGGCAACGGCCGCAATTTCGGTTGGATGAACGATGACCGCGCCGTGTACTACCGCACGTCTTGGGGCACGCAGGGCCCTCACCGCGTTCACGATCTCGTCACAGGCCAAGAGCGCGAGATCCTGCCGGCGGGCAGCCGGGCCGGCATATCGCTTTCGCCGGACGGAAAGCGCTTCGCAGTCCTCCAAGACAATCGCCGCGACGAAAACCTAATCACCATCTCCGTGATGGACATTGCGTCGGGACGAATGGCCCAACTTGCCGAGCTGCCGCGAAACAACTCAACCTTCGTGACCAACTCCTGGACGCCAGACGGCAAAAACGTTGTGTTTTGGCGCCCTTCATCTGCCGAAGGTGGTTCCAATCACCTCGATCTCTGGATGTTGGCTGCTGACGGCGGTCAGCCCCGCAAGACGGAGCTGTCAGTGGACTACATCTCTCGTCCGAGTTACCTTATCAACGTCCACCCGGACGGCGAGCGAGTGGTCTTTTCAGCGGGCGGTCGCAAGTACGAAGTCTGGAAACTTTCCAACTTCCTCGACCGCGTAACTGCCAGCGACTAGGTACTACATCGATGCTTGCTCGGCTGGTCAAAGAAACCGCTCTAGTCCTCGCGCTGACAGCGCTGCTGTTGAGCCTTGCGGCAACGGTCGGCCTGCCGGGCCGGACGACGCCGGAACGGGCAGAGGCGTCCGGGGTATATATTCCGGCGACTCCCCGCCCCGATGTTGCACAGCATCCCTGGTAACGGCATCTTGGGGCTAGTTGGCTCACCTGACCGCCTGAGAAGGCCTTAAGATCACAGCGGCAGAAAACGACATCGGCCCTCTGCCGCCTTCTCCGCTTGCCGATGACTCGGCAGCCACTAGTCTTTCGGCAAGAGATCCGAAACCGAAACCTGGCACAAGTTGATCGTCGTCGTCGGCCAGGTCCTAGATACCGCGTAAAGGATTACCATGTTCCCTGACTTGATCTACCGCCTGCGGGCCATCTTCCGCCGCAACCGGATGGAAGCGGAACTCGACGAGGAGGTGCGCTTCCACTTTGAGAATCAAGTCGAAGCCAATCGACGAGAGGGCATGTCGCGGCGAGAGGCGAGGCGGCGAGCAAGGCTTACCTTCGGCGCAGTCGAAGAAGTTAAGGAAGAGTGCCGCGACGCTCGTGGCGTCAGCTTTCTAGAAACAACCTTTCTCGACCTCCGCTATGCCGTACGCTCCCTCTGCCAGAAGCCGGGATTCACCGCTGTCGTAGTGGTCTCGCTGGCCTTGGGCATCGGGGCTAACACGGCTGTTTTCAGTGTCGTCAACGCCATTCTGCTGCGCCCATTGCCGTACGAAGACCCCGAGCGCATTGTGCTTATAAACTCTCGTTGGTACCAGCCGCCCGCGTCGGCTGCGGAATACCAGGCCTGGGAGGAAGAGAATCCGGTCTTTGAGCGAATGGCCTATTGGGGTGGCGGGCGTACTGGCGTGACATTAACCGTGAAGAACGACGGCGGTGCCCAAAACATCGAGGAGGGGCGTGTTTCGGCCTCGCTATTCTCATTGCTGGGGGTGCAGCCGATCCTGGGGCGAAACTTTCTACCCGATGAAGAGGTGGCCTCAGCGGTACCCACTGTCATCCTGAGCTATCGTCTTTGGGAGCGACTCTTTGAAAAAGATCCGAACGCGATCGGAAAGAACCTGCGGATCAACCGGGAGAATGCAACGGTTGTGGGCGTCATGCCCCAAGGCTTCGTCTTCGCCGACGAGAGAGCGCAGATATGGGCAGTCGCCCGCGCGGACTTTAGGCTCTCGTCACGATTCCTGCCGGTGTTCGCACGCCTCAAGCCTGGCGTCTCGATCGGGCAAGCGCAGGTCGCCATGGAAACGATCGCCGCGCGGCGTGCGGAGCAGTATCCCGAGACCGACGCCGATTCGAGCGTCATAGTGATGCCGCTGCACGAGGCACCGTTCACCGGAGCTCTCCTTCGGGAGCGTCTGTTCATCTTTTCGTGTGCGGTGGGATTCGTCTTGCTCATCGCTTGCGCCAATGTTGCCGGTTTGCTTCTGGTGCGGAGTTCGTCTCGGCGAAAAGAGATGGCCACTCGGCTGGCTCTCGGGGCTGGCCGCTGGCGCTTGGTGAGACAGCTCCTCACTGAGAGCACATTGCTCGCTGTGGCTGGGGGAGCGCTGGGGGTCGCCGTGGCGTATGGCGGCCTCAAGGTTCTGCTGGCATTTAGTCCGGATAACCACCAGTTCGACGACGGTCGCTTTTTCCCGCGCATGAACGAAGCGGGCATTGACGGAGATGTACTCGGCTACGCGCTGCTGATCTCCCTGCTGACCGGCCTAGTGGCTGGGATCGCGCCTGCCTTCAAGGGCTCGAAACATAATCTGAGCGAAGCAAGCCGGGGAACAACGCCAGACAGTGGCCAGCAAAGGTCGAGTTCTCTACTTGTCGTCGCCCAGGTTGCCTTGGCGCTGGTCCTGCTTATCGGAGCCGGTTCGATGATCAACAGCTTCGTGCGTCTACAGTCGGTCGACGTGGGTTTCAACCCAGACGATGTGCTGACTTTTAGAGTCGACCTCAGACAGGGAGAGTACGCGAACAGCCTCGGAAGCCCGGACGAATCTGGGAAGTACAGTGGGGATTTGCAGGTAATCAACTTCTACCGGCAAGTGCTCGAACGAGTCAGGGCTGTGCCAGGCGTTGAATCCGCTGCCGCGATCGGGTTCCTTCCCCTAAGTCACTACACTTTCAACAGTCATGTAGGGGTCGACGGTCGTCCTCCTAAGGACCGCGGGGAACGGGGTCGATGGGACCCGGAAGCACGTGTACGACATAAGGTCGTGATGGGAGATTTGTTCCAAACCTTGGGTATTCCATTGCTCAGAGGCCGAGATTTCACCGCGCAGGATTCCGCTGAGGCGCCTGGTGTCGTCATCGTCAGCGAGGGAATGGCTCGCCGCCATTGGCCTGATCAGGATCCAATTGGCAGGCAGCTCACCCTGCGATCCCGCCGGCGGGGGGCTGCCGGCAGACCGCTGGAGGTCGTCGGCGTTGTAGGCGACATTCAAGATTGGAGCCTGCAGCAGGAACCGTGGGCGGCCGTATACGTCCCAAGAGTGCAACAGCAGGGAATGAACTCGGGCCGCCTCTTACGGATGTCATTTGCGGTACGAACTGCTTCCGAAGCGACGGCCTTGATCCCTGCCGTCCGCGCCGCGGTTGCCGGTGTTGATCCCGAAGTGCCAATCTACGCGGTCGCGCCGATGGATCGATTCTATTTGATTTGGACCGGCGAATCGCGTTTCTACACGCTATTGCTGGGAGTTTTTGCAGGCTTGGCCCTGATCCTTTCGGCGATCGGAGTCTACGGAGTAATGGCGCATTCGGTCACTCGTCGAACACACGAAATCGGAATACGAATGGCGCTGGGCGCCCAGTCGAGCGAAGTCCTCAAGGCTGTGATGCGATGGGGCGTAGCGCTGACCATGATCGGAGTGGCGCTGGGTTTGGCGGCAGCCTTCATCTTGACCCGCCTAACGGGTGCGTTCGGGCTCATGCCAGCTGAATCGATCGAGAGCAGCGGGAACGACAACGTCCTCTATGGAATCACGCCCACTGATCCCGCGACTTTTGTTGCTGTTGCGATTGTGATGACTGCCGTGGCTCTGCTGGCCTGCTACATACCGGCTCGTCGAGCCACGAAAGTCGAACCGATGATCGCATTGCGGCATGAGTAGGCTCAGAGACTCGTACCCACGTTGCAGCCGAGGGCTTCAGCGGGCAGGAATTTGAGGGCGGCGCAGGCGCGCGTCTTCCATTCGTTGACGACTACCAATCCGCCCTCGCCGAGCTTCTCCTCGACCCGGTAATGCGAGATGCTCTCGCCCGCCCACGACACGGGAATCGTAGCGCTAAGCGATCGCTGAAAGGGCTGTCGCTAGCGGCGATGAGTAACTTCCTATAATGGGTGCCGGCTCAGGGGAAAGAGGGGACAAGGAAAGAGGGGACAACGCCCTTTCTCCGTTGCGGCGGTAGGTCCGGCAACAGAGGACGGAGCCCGGCTTTCAGCCGGAGTCTCACGGGTGCGGCTCTGTTGCTGGTGGGGGAGTTTCGGTGGTGGTCCTCGGTGGTGGTGATCGTCTGGCCTGTGGGGCGTATTCGGGTGAATGCTGATGTCCTTGCGGGTTCCTTGCCCCCTTTCCGCAGGGTCTGAATTAGGGCATGCTAGACCCAGTGCTTGGATACCTCCTATTGGGTGGCTTCAACTTTTGGAGCATCGGAGTCCTGTTCCAGGTGTTGATGGTGGTGCACTTCATTCGCCATCGCCCGGCGTTCTATTGGCTCTTCGTTATTTTCTTCTTTGGCCCGATCGGTGCCGTGGTCTATTTCGTTGTGGAAGTGATGCCGGGCATGCAATGGAAGCTGCCTGTTATCGAGAGGTGGGAGCGTCGTCGTCGCAAGCAGTGGTACGAGAAGTTAGTGAGAGAGAGCCCTTCGCAAGAGGCTCTCGGGCAGTTAGCGGCTATCTATGCGCTAGAAGGCAGCCACGCCCGCGCAATTGAGCTCTACACCGATGCTCTCGAACGCGATGAAGGTGACCAGGATAGCCACTACGGAAAAGCTCTCTCGTCCATTGAACTGCGGCAATACGAGGCGGCCATCGACGACCTGCAGGCCATCATCGATATCGAGCCTCACTACAAGATGCATCAGGCTCAGGTTGCGCTGGCTCGCTGCTATGAAACAGTAGACCGCCAGCAGGATGCAGCCACGGTGTACCGGTCGATTCTTGATCGCAACCCAATTTCGGCCGCGAACTACGGGCTGGGGAAGATATTGGCAGACCAAGGCGAAACGGCTCAGGCGCGGCAATTGATGGAGGAGGTCATTTCGAAGCAGACGGGTCTGCCGCGCCATCTGCGAAGACAAGAGCGCCCATGGGTCCGGAGAGCGAAGAAGCTGCTGCGGACTTTGCCGTCAGCCTAACTACGGCTGGCACGACTGCGGTAGTGGCGTCGTCGATAGCCTCAACCCCTTAATCGCAATCCGCCCGGCTGCGCCGGGACGACTTCCACTCGAAGCGAAGCGTCGCACGGGCAGGTCGAGGTCGGTGCTCGCACTGCGACCGACGCTCAAGATGAGGCCAGCTTCCGCCACGTAATCCGAAGACCCACTGGGCTCGACACTGAGGTAAGCGGCGGTTCCATCTGCGTCCCAAGAGGTGAGTCGCATGGCTCCGTCCTTGTCTTGAACCATGTAGAACGGATAGACGCGCAGTTCGGCCATGCCCTCTGGCGTGTCGAGCGAAAGAATGGCGATGTTCTGGCCAGGCTCCATTTCCATCGCCTCATAGCAGGAGAATCGTTCTCCCCAACCCGCCTCACCGGGAGAGACGCATGTCTTTTCACCGGTCGCGGAGACGCACCAACAGACGGGTTGCTTCGTACAGGACTTGACGGGCATCGTCTTGCCGTCCGCATCAAGTGCCGCTGCGCCCCAGTAGACGGCGAACGCCGCGGAATCTTTTTTCATTGAGCCCAGCAAGCCCTTTCGGTGTTCTAGTGTCGCCGTTACGATGACGCTACCTTTGGCGATGAATTCGCTAGCTGAGCTATTGCTCGGGGCGACGCGAACCTTTCGAGCGACAACAGCCTCCAAAGCTTCGACGGGCACGCCCTTTTGCGCGAGGCTGGTAACATCCTCTGGTTGCAGGACGGGGACCTCGTCGGCGGATTCGATGACCTTGACGATCAGTGACACGGGAAGGCCGGTGTCGGCCATTCGCAGCAAGTCTTCCTGCGTGAGGACGACCCGTTCACTTTGCGCCAGCGATGATGCCGCCAGAGTGGCGCATAGCATCAGAAACTGCAGGCACCGTTTCACACGCTGAGTCTAGCAAGAGCACTGGGCCGTAATTGCGCGAATCAAGCGATAATCATCGGTACGGAATGCACTCTTCGAACGAACTTGATATCGTTTTTTTGATTGCCACGGCGCGTGAGGCGGGAGCCGCGATTCTTGAGGTCTATGGCACGGAGTTCGAGGTCGAGACGAAGTCTGATTCCTCGCCACTCACCGAAGCGGATTTGCGGTCTCACCGGATTATCCTGTCACGACTGGAGGAGCGCTACCCCGACATCCCCGTATTGTCAGAGGAGAGTGGCGACAACGCCGCCTACGAGATCCGCAAGGACTGGAGCCTGTACTTCTTGGTCGATCCGCTCGATGGTACTAAGGAGTTCGTCAAGCGAAACGGTCAGTTCACGGTGAATATCGCTCTGATGGAAGACGGAGTTCCTGTCGCGGGGGTGGTGTATGCACCCTATCTCGACTGGATGTATTTTGGATCGAAGAATGGATCGTACAAGCAAGAAGGTACTGGTGAGCCAGTCCGTCTGAACCCTTCTAATGAGAGAGGCAAGGAGAAGATCGTCATCGTTGGCAGCCGCTCCCATCCCAGCCAGGAGCTAGACGACTTTGTCACTCAAATGAAGTCAGAGTACGGCGAGGTCGAATTTGTCGCGATGGGAAGTTCGCTCAAGCTCTGTACCGTGGCTGAAGGTAAAGCAGATGTTTACCCGCGACTCGGACCAACGATGGAATGGGACACGGCGGCGGCCCACGCGGTCGTGACCCATTCAGGCCGGCGGGTGCTGGCTTGGGGAGAGGACGATCAGGACCTCCCCTACAACAAACCGGACTTGCTGAACGGCTGGTTCGTGGTTCGCTAGAAGAGGCTTTTCGTCTACGTATGTCCGAGCCCCCATCCTAAGGAATACAATCGACTTATGCGCGCTGTTGTCCACGTTACACTCAAGAAAACTGTACTCGACCCCCAAGGCCGTACGATCCGTTCCGCGTTGAACAACTTCGGTTATGCCAGCGTCCAGGACGTGAGGCAAGGGAAGTTCTTCGAGATTGAGTTCGCAGATGGGACGGACGCGACCGAGGCGGAAGCCGAGGCCAACAAGTTTGCCCACGATGTACTTGCGAATCCTGTCATAGAGGAGTTCACCGTCGAGTTCGAGGAATAGGGAAGACAGCGTATGTGCGGAATCGTTGGCTATATCGGCCCCCACGAAGCCACCCCGATCATCATTGACGGCCTACGGCGTCTTGAGTACCGAGGCTATGACTCCGCTGGCATTGCCGTAGGCAACAACAGCTCCGGTTTTGCCGTCCGTCGTGCGGCTGGTAAGTTGCGGATGCTCGAAGAGGTGATCCGGGCGGAACCGGTTGAGGGCACCTGCGGTATTGGCCATACTCGCTGGGCGACTCACGGTCAGCCCACCAAGGAGAACGCGCACCCGCATAGAGATGCATCTGGCGACATCGTCGTCGTCCACAACGGCATCATCGAAAACTACTTGGAACTGCGAGCTCAGCTTCGTGAGGAAGGCTATGTTTTTGTCACCGATACTGACTCCGAAATCATCGCGCATCTGATCGACTGCTACAGCCGTAACAACGGCGTCTTATTGGAAGATGCGCTCCGAGAGACGATTGAACGTCTGGGCGGAGTATTCGCGCTGGCAGTAGTTTCTCGACGTGATCCGGGAAAGATCGTCGTCGCGCGGCAAGGCCCGCCGGTGTTGATCGGTCTGGGGCAAGACGAGTATTTTGTGGCATCGGACACCCCTGCGATCCTGCACCGCACTCGCGACATTCTAACCTTGTCTGACGGCGACATTGCCGTTCTGACATCGGATGGAGTGAGGTTAACCGACTTCGACGGCCAGGCGATTGAGCGTCCCGTGGAGCACGTAGCCTGGGATCCAGTGATGGCGGAAAAGGGCGGCCACAGGCACTTCATGCTCAAGGAGATGTATGAGCAGCCGCATGCGGTCCGTGAAACGATGGTCAGCCGCGTCAATCGGCAGACGGGCGAAGTTTTTCTCGACGACCTAGGTGTCACGTCGGAGCAGATGGCGGGGTTCCAGAGCGTTCGGATCGTGGCTTGTGGAACCTCATGGCATGCAGCATTGGCTGGTAAGTTCATGCTCGAGAAGCTGGCGCGGGTGCCGGTGGAAGTCGACTACGGCAGTGAATTTCGTTATCGCGATCCGATCTTGGACGACTCCATCTTGACCGTCCTGATCACCCAGTCGGGTGAGACAGCGGACACCCTGGCGGCCCAGCGCGAGGCCGTCGCGAAAGGTTCGCCAACCGTCGCGATCTGCAACGTGATCGGAGCGATGATCACCAGAGAGACAGACGGCACGATCTATACTCACGCGGGTCCAGAGATTGGGGTCGCGTCAACGAAGGCGTTTACCTCTCAGCTGGCTGCACTATTCTTGTTGGCCGTCCACATAGGTCAAGCTCGCGGTCGGCTCGATGAAGAAGAGTCTCGCAAGCTGATCGGTCAGCTCTTCGTTGTGCCGAACGAGATCGCCGAGGTGCTGCGGACAGCGGATGAATGTGCGGCGTTGGCGCAGAAGTACCACAAGGCGAGCGACTTCATCTTCTTGGGGCGCGGCATCCATTACCCGATTGCTCTTGAGGGTGCGCTTAAGCTGAAAGAGATTTCGTATATTCACGCCGAGGGCTACCCGGCTGGTGAAATGAAGCATGGTCCGAACGCGCTCATCGATGAAGAGCTCCCGGTCGTTGTCATTGCGACTTACGATCCAGACGATCCAGACAGCCGGATCCGCTACGAGAAGACGATCTCGAACGTCCAAGAGGTTCAGGCGCGTCGCGGTCGCGTGATCTGTATCGCCAACCGTGGCGACGAACAGCTCCGCGAAATCGTTGAGGATGTAATCGAGGTCCCCGCTACCAATGAGCTGCTGTTGCCGCTGATTGAGATTGTGCCGCTCCAGCTGCTCGCGTATCACATCGCCGTCATTCGCGGCTGCGATGTGGATCAGCCGAGAAACCTGGCTAAGAGCGTGACAGTCGAGTAGCGATGGGGGCGCTGCTAGAATTCTTTAGTGAAACCTCGCCGCCAGACGCTCGTCATTGCCTGCTATTTGCTGTTGCTGGGAGTAGGCGGGGCGCTACTGGCCGACACGGCCTGGAAGAGCGTCACTCAATACCAAAGTGACTATGCGATCGAGGCGGATCTGCCATCTGGTGCGGCTCTAACGTCCCGCCTCGTGCTGGTCGTGCTCGACGGCATTCGCGTGGATGCAGCGGCGGGAATGCCCGAGCTGCAGGCTCTTGCTGAGGTGGGTTCTTCTGGCGTCGCGATCACTGAGCTGCCATCGCTCTCGAACCCTGGTCGGGCGACTCTCTCGACTGGCGCTGGGCCCGAAGTCCACGGAGTGACGAATAACTCCCGGTTTAGCCCGCCTCTCGTCGACTCGATCTTCTCCATTGCTCAAGAGAAGGGCCTTCCGGTCGCGGTCTATGGCAGTTACTTCTGGAAGCGGGCCTTTGGTGACTACATTGACGATGAGCGGGTCTTCTCGTTTGACAAGGAACTTGGCCCTTCGCCCAACGTCGACCGCCTGATCGAGTGGCAGACCGAAATTTGCGCGGAGATGGTGCCTACGCTTTCTGGCATAGAGAGCGGGTTGATTATCGCTGGACTCACCGCCACCGACGAGGCGGGGCATGACTTTGGTGGTGAGTCCGATGAGTATCGAGAAGTAGTCGCTGCGGTTGATGCTTGTCTCGGGTTGATCGTCGAGGCACTCGATACGGACGAAACGACGTTTTTGGTGATTGCCGATCATGGCCATATCCACCGACGAGGCCAGGGCGGTCACGGGGGCAGCGAGCCGGAAGTGGTTTTGACGCCATTGGTCTTGGCGGGGCGAGGCATTGCACGAAGTTCTGGGTGGACGGCCCGGCAACTTGATGTAGCGCCAACGATCAGCGGACTTCTCGGTTTGCCCCTGCCGGCGAACAGCCAAGGAGAGGTTCTGTGGCAAGCGCTTGAGCTGACGGAAGCGGAACGCGTCGCGTTGGCGCAGCGTGCGGACGAACAACGCGCCGTAGTGCGGTCGGCAATGCCCGACCGAGAGGTGCTCCAAGCCGATGGGCGGCGGTCACGGATGCTTGTGGGGCTACTTTGGGCGGTCTGGTTCCTGGCGGCAATACTCGGTAGTTTCTGGGCCTCACCGGATCGTAGGGCCGGGCTGGCAGCGGCTGTCGGTTTCCATCTGGCGGGCTACTTCGCGCTGTACTGGGCGTTTGGTCTGGGCTACTCGCTCAGCGACGTGGTGAGGGAGGAGTACCTGAACTGGTTCTTTCTTCGCAATGCGACGGCTGCGGCGGTGGCGTTGTTGTTAGCGAAGAGGTTGTTCCGAGTGGATGTTCTTTCTTTTGCTGTGGTGGTGACCAGCATCTTCGGGTGCCGAGTGGCTTGGGTATGGTACGACTCGGGGCTGCTAATGGGACGGCTGATGTTGGATCTCGACCAGGGGTTCATGGCCTACATGGACCTGCTTCACAACTTGGCTGTAGCGGTAACGGCGGTTATCGTCGCGTTAGTCGCGAGTCGAGCTACGGCGCGAGTCCCAACGCCTTGAACAGGCCATAGCCAGCGCCAGCGAAGACTGGCAAGATCATATAGGCGCACAGAAATCCCAACACGCGGTAGCTGCGAAGCCAGGACAGAGCAGAACAGCCGAGGCAGATCGTAAGCCACCAAGCGGCGGCGGCCAGGCCCTCGCACGGGTTGTAGACGATGCCGCAGTAGAGTATGGCCGAGACGAACAGGTGGCCCAGGACGTCTTGCTTGCGCCACCTTAAGAACGGCCAGATGCGGTCGAGTACGTATTCCACAAAAACCCCCGAGGGGACTGAGTCTGATCTGCGCCGCAGTCCGCAGCCAGGGAGATGTTGTACCGCGAACGAGGGCCTCGCCGCAACGAACGATTGACCGGGATGGGCCAACAGGTTATATTATTCATATACCTGAATAATTATGCAGTTCACTGCCATGTCTTCATCTCCTGCGGCGATCCCATCCCTAGCTACCGATCACTTCTTGATCGACACCGACCTCACACCTGATGAAACGCGTCAGCTGTTGGAGCTGGGGCTTGCCGTCAAGAAGAATCCTCGGGACTTCAGCAACGTCCTGCGCGGCCGCTACGGCGCGATGCTATTTGAGAAGCCTTCGCTGCGCACCCGAGTCACCTTCGAGTTGGGAATGAAGCAGTTGGGAGGAGATGCGGTCTTTCAAGACCATAAGGGCGATCGTATCGGCGAGCGCGAGCCGGCCCGAGACATGGCACGGAACCTGGACCGCTGGTTTGACGTGGTCATTGCGCGGACGTTTTCGCAGGACACTTTGACGGACCTGGCTGCCTGGTCGTCGGTCCCGATTGTCAATGCGTTGAGTGGGCTGTGCCACCCCTGCCAGGCGTTAGCGGACTATTTAACTTTGCGAGAACGGCATGAGCGGTTAGCCGGGCTGACGGTCTCTTATGTTGGTGACGGCAACAATGTGGCCCACTCGTTCTTGCTGACCGGTGCGGCGCTTGGGGTCAACGTGAACTTCGCCAGTCCGGCAGGCTACGAGCCCGACACTACCGTGGTGGCTCAGGCGGAAAAGTTGGGGGAGTCGACGGGAGCGAAAATTTCGATACTGACCGATCCCTCTGCCGCGGTTGAGGGAGTGGCGGCGATCTATACCGACGTTTGGACGAGCATGGGCTGGGAGGGCGAGACGCAGGAGAGACGAATCGCCTTTGCGAAGTACCAGGTCAACTCCGACCTGATGGCGCTTGCGGCACCCGATGCTGTGTTCATGCACTGCCTGCCGGCTCTTCGCGGCGAAGAGGTCACCGATCAGGTGATCGAATCCGAGCAGTCGGCCGTATTTGATCAGGCTGAGAACCGACTCCATGCGCAGAAAGCGCTGTTGATGATGCTACTGGCCGGCTGAACGCCGACGGGCCGTCATCACAAACGACGAACAAGGAAGACACTCGATGCAAGTTAAGAAAGTTGCTCTCGCTTATTCCGGGGGCCTCGATACCTCGATTATCATTCCGTGGCTCAAAGAGAACTACGGTTGCGAAGTCGTTGCGATTTGCGGGAACGTCGGACAGGGCGGCCTTGAGCTAGATGGCCTGGAGAAAAAGGCGATTGAGAGTGGAGCGTCTGAGTGTCGCGTCGCGGACCTGCGTGAGGAGTTCGTGTCGGACTATATTTGGCCGATGGTGCGTGCTGGCGCGATCTATGAGCACAAGTACCTTCTCGGAACATCCATCGCGCGCCCTCTGATCGCGAAGGTTCAGGTCGAGGTGGCGCTTGAGACTGGTTGTGATGCGCTTTGTCACGGAGCTACCGGAAAGGGTAATGACCAGGTGCGGTTCGAGCTGACTTACAAGGCCTTGGCTCCCCACTTGCCTGTGATTGCGCCCTGGCGCGAATGGGACATCGTGTCTCGCGAAGATGCGATCGACTATGCCGATAAACACGGCGTTCCACTGCAGCAGACCAAGGCAAAGATCTATAGTCGAGATCGCAACCTGTGGCACGTGTCGCATGAAGGAGCGGAGCTGGAGGATCCGGCTAACTCGCCGTCTGACGGTGCCTGGATGATGAGCGTCGACCCAGACAACGCGCCCAATCAGCCGCTCGACATCACGATCGCTTTCGAGCAGGGACGGCCAGTGAGCCTCAATGGCGAGAAACTCAGTGGCGCGACGTTGGTCGAGAAGCTGAACGACCTCGGCGGTCGCCACGGAATAGGACGAATCGACTTGGTCGAGAACCGCTTCGTCGGTATGAAATCGCGGGGCTGCTACGAAACACCCGGCGGCACGATTCTGATGTTCGCCCACCGCGAGTTGGAGTCGTTGACGCTCGACCGGGCGACGATGCACTACAAGCAGAAGTTGGCGTTGGACTACGCCGAATTGGTCTACGACGGCAAGTGGTTTACTCCGCTGCGCGAGGCGCTTGACGCATTTGTCGATTCGACCCAGCAAAACGTCTGCGGCGAAATTGTCGTTCGCTTGCACAAGGGACGTCTCGATGTGATGAGCCGGAAGTCACCGTTCTCGCTGTATTCGGAAGAGATCGCTAGCTTCACGATGGGTGCTGAGTATAACCAGAAGGACGCTGAAGGCTTCATCAACCTGACGGGCTTGCCGATTCGTGTCCACGCAGCGGTGACGCGGGAGGCTCGGAAAAAGTGAAGCTCTGGGGCGGCAGATTCGCGGCGGGTCCAGACGAACTGTTTGAGCGGTTCTCGGGGTCACTCCACTTTGATCAGCGTCTGTTTGAAGCGGACGTCGTGGGCTCCAGAGCATGGGCGGCGGCACTCGAACGGGTCGGCATCTATTCGCTCGAAGAACGGGAGCAGGTGCAGGCGGCGTTTGACGAAATGCTGGAGGACGCTAATTCGCCCGACTACTTCACCGGTGCAAACGACGAAGACATTCATACCTTCGTCATCCGCAAGCTGGGTGAGAAGGAAGAGGCGCTCGCTGGAAGGATACACACGGGTCGCAGTCGTAATGAGCAGGTCGCGACAGACTTTCGGCTCTGGGTAAAGGACGAGATTCGGGCCAGCCAAGGCCGACTTGTCGACCTGATGCAGTCGCTGATCGACTTCGCCAAGCGAGAGCCTGCGGCGATGCTACCCGGCTATACGCACCTGCGGCGGGCGCAAGGCGTGCTGTGGTCTCACTACTGCCTTGCGTACTTTGAGATGTTCGCTCGTGACCATGAGCGGCTAGCGGACGCGTACCGACGAACCGATGCATTACCCTACGGCTCGGGTGCGTTGGCGGGATCGGGTTTTCCGCATGACCGGGAAGCGATCGCAAAGGATCTTGGTTTCTCGAAACTCACGGCGAATAGTCTCGATGCGGTGTCGGACCGCGATTTCGCACTCGACTTTCTCTACGCGGCTTCGACGACGATGCTGCACATTAGTCGGCTTGCCGAGGACTGGATTCTATATACGTCGGAGGAGTTCGGCTTTCTCGAACCTGGTGACGAGGTGACGACGGGTTCGAGTTTGATGCCGCAGAAGCGCAACCCAGATGCGTTGGAGTTGGTGCGCGGAAAATCGGGCCGTGTCATCGGAAGCCTACAGGCGCTGATGGTTGTGATCAAGGGACTCCCGATGGCATACAACCGGGACCTGCAAGAGGACAAGGAAGGCGTCTTCGATGCGGCTGACCACTTGGCGGGTTCGCTTGAGGTGATTCGTCTCTGTGTCGATACAACGAAGGTCAACGCCGAAGTGATGGAACAGGCGGCGGCCGAGAGTTGGACCTGTGCGACGGCGCTGGCTGAGTTCTTGGCTCGGAACGGTGTCGCCTTCCATCGGGCCCATCAGATTGTTGGGGCACTTGTGCTGGAGAGTGCTGAACAGGGCCGCAAGCCTTCGGATTGGACGCTGAAGCAGTTACGTGAGATCGCTCCCGAGTTTGATGCCGAGGCGGCTGAACTGCTGTCGGCCCGTCGCTCTCTTGAGAATCACACACCGCCGGGTGGCACGGCACCAGCGACCGTGGCGCGCTCGCTCGCAGCGGCTGAAGCTCGACTTGGGGAGATGCGCCAAACCGGATGACGAAGGCACGGCGCCAGGCGGTGATTCTCGATGAGATCGGACAGCGTTCGATCCGAACGCAGGAAGAGCTAGCTGAGGCGCTACGTGCCAGTGGTGTTGAGACCAGCCAGGTGACGCTTTCGCGAGACCTGCGGGAACTAGGCGTCCTCAAGACCGTTGAAGGCTATCGCGAACCAGGCCAGGCGTTGGGCCAGTCAGATGGCAACGCATTGTCCCAGGTCCTTCGCCAGTTCTTCACCGAAGCCACGCCAGCCCAAAACTTGGTTGTGTTGAAGACACGTCCGGGTGGGGCGAATGCGTTGGCTCTGGCGTTGGACAATGCCCGCTGGACCGAGGTGATCGGGACGGTCGCGGGTGACGATACGATTCTGATCGTCACTGCCTCGAACGATGTTGCCGAAAAAGTTGCGGCCCGCTTGCACGAAACATAGCGGGCCGCATTTCGGATCACCAGTGATCGGCTAGAGCGACTGGTAAGTCTTCGAGAAGCCGTTGCGGCTGTTCAAGATCGTGAAGGAGCCGTCAGGCTGCACAGTCGCTTTGATCCAGTGCCCTTCGCATTCGTCAGTGTCGACCAGGTTCGCAATCTTGTCTTCGTCGGTGTTCGGCGGGTCACCCTCATGCAACGCCTTGTGGCCCTGCCAGAGGTCGATGAGCCGAGGTGTCTCCATCAAGGCCGCGTAGGCCAACGGGTCGCCACCCTTGTGCGGGCCGTTGTTCATAATGGCGACCTGCGGGGCAACGGTGTTGATCAGCGGAGGCGCATTTGAGATGAACATGCCGTGGTGCGTCACCTGATACAGGTCGACCTTGCCGAACACATTCTGCGGGCAGACAGCCTTGAGTTCTTCGGGCCACGTGAAGTCACCGAGGTCCAGGAACTCAAAGTCTCCCATGCGCACCATGAATCCAACGCTCTGGCCATTCTCTGGGCCGTTACGCTCGACGTCCTTTTGGACCGCATCCGCGCAGTAGGGATTGTCTTCAGCCACACCCAGAGGCTCCTTGATGGCTTCGCCGCGGGAGGTGACAAATAGGAAATCGACGCCCGAAACTGGCAAGGTGTCACCGGGAGAAACAATCGTGCGCTCATTCCCGGTCACCTCGAGATAGCTCTGCCAGAGGGCAAGGAATCGCTCGCCCCGCTCTTGTTCGATACTGTCACCGTGATCAATGAACTGCTTGATGGGCACCAGCGCAGCCAAACCAGGGAGGCCACCTGAGTGGTCGCCATGGTAGTGCGAGGTGATGAAGTAGTCCAGTTCTTTTCGCCCGACTTCATGCTCCAAGACATGCTCGATGCGCTTCGCGTCGCGATCATCGTTGCCGGGGTAGCCTGCATCCATCAGAACCGTCTCGCCTTCTGGAGTGACGATAAGCGTCGCGCCACCTCCTTCGACGTCGATCCAGTAGATCTCAAGCGGCTTGGATGACTCTTCCGCAGCAGAGGTCTCGATATTTTCGGATCCGCCGCCGCAGGCCAATAGAAAAGCGGACGCCAGTACAAGCAGTGTTTTTCTCATAACGACCGCCCAGTATAGCGCCGGAAGTCCCATAGCGTCGGTCTAACTGTGTAGAATCCAACGGTGATCACCGAGGCAGTTATTTCATTCGATTGGACGACAGTTTTCTGTTTCTGTTGGCCGCTGGCGTTTCTTGTTGACCGACCGTATGGGCCTGCTGTGCCTGGGCGAGAGCCTGTCACGGCGGCGGACGGCATGGTGGCGGCCAGCCAACCACTAGCGACCGAAGCGGGCCTTGATGTCCTCAAGGCCGGAGGAAATGCATTCGACGCGGCGGTGGCGACGGCGGCTGTGTTGGCTGTCGTTGAGCCGATGATGACGGGCTTGGGTGGCGATGTGTTCGCGCTGTCGAATGTGTCGAAGACCGATAAGTTGGTGGGCCTCAATGCGAGTGGGTTCTCGCCGCAGGCGGTGACGGCGGAGTCGTTGCGTGATCGGGGGTTAGACCGAGTTCCACCGACCGGGCCGTATTCAGTGACCGTGCCGGGTGCGGTGGATGGCTGGGCGACGCTGCTCGAAGCGCATGGCTCGATGAGTCTCGCCGAGGTTCTCGCGCCAGCGATTCGGCATGCCGAGGAAGGGTTTGCCGTGACGGAGATCATTGCCGGTGATTGGGAGGAGTTCGGTCGGCAGTACGCAGGTGATGACGAGTTTAATCGCGTCTTCCTGCAGGGCACCGGGACTGCGCCCCGAGCTGGCGAGGTATTCCGCAACCCTGACTTGGCTAAGACGTTGCGAGACATCGCGGAGGGAGGTCCGCGCGCTTTCTACCAGGGAGAGGCCGGTCAGGCCATGGTGAAACTGCTGAATGATTTGGATTGGCCGATGGCGTTGAGTGATTTGGCTAGCCAGCGCTCTGACGCGGTTACGCCGATCTCGACGACGTTCCGTGATGTGACGCTCTACGAGCTGCCGCCCAATGGGCAGGGTCTCGCGGCGCTGGAGATGCTGAACATCTTGGAACTGTTTGAGCTCGAAGAGATGGGGCACAACTCGGCCGACTATCTGCACCTGCTAATCGAGGCGAAAAAGCTGGCGTTTGGGGATCTCGACCGTTGGCTCGCCGACCCGGAGCAGACGGAGCTGCCGGTTGATGAGCTGATCTCCAAGGAGCATGCGGCTCGCCAACGCTCGCGTATCGACCTCCGTCGGGCGGCTCCTGAGTACCCGAGTAGCTTGGATGGGGCGAGTGACACGGTGTACCTCTCGGTCGTGGACCGCGAACGCAACGCTGTTTCGTTCATCAACTCGATCCGTGCTGCGTTCGGATCGGGACTTGTCGTGCCGGGAACGGGTGTACTGTTGCAAAACCGAGGTTCGGACTTCAGTTTGAAGCCCGGTCACCCGAACGAGATAGGCCCGAGGAAGCGCCCGTATCACACCATCATTCCAGCGATGGCGTTTCGCGGCGGCAAACCCTGGCTGTGTTTTGGGGTGATGGGTGGCGCGATGCAACCACAGGGGCACACCCAGGTACTACTGAATCGGTTGGTGTTTGGGATGAACGTGCAGGAGGCGGGTGATGCGCCTCGCTTCCGCCACACGAATGAGGGAGTGGCGTTGGAGTCCGGTGTGCCTCGCGGGGTCGTGGAAGAGTTGGTCGACCGCGGCCACAAGGTCACTCAGGCTAGCGGGGTGTTCGGCGGCTATCAGGCGATCGAAATCGATTCGGAGTCTGGACGGTTGATAGGCGGTACCGAATTGAGAAAAGACGGTATCGCTGCAGGCTACTAGCGGCGCAGCTACCCAGCCACGATCTGCACTGCGAAGAAACCATCCCCGGCGTTGCGACCAGGAAGCCGCTCTAGCTGGCGACTGATGCGCCAGCCGGGATTCTCAGCCAGAACCGCCTGTACGACATCGACGTTTTCTTCTGGCTCGACGGAGCAGGTGGCGTAGACGACGATCCCGTTCGGTGCGAGAGCGCTGAGCGCGGCAGTGAGAATCCGTCGCTGGCGTTTGGCAAGGGCTGGAAGGTCCGACGCCTGCAGTCTCCAAGTGAGGTCGGGGTTGCGGGCTAGTGTTCCGGTGCCAGAGCAAGGAGCATCGACGAGGACTCGATCGAACGTTGCTTGAAACGGCAGGCCCCGTTCCGCGTCGAGAACCACCAGGTCGAACGACTCGGAGGAAAGTCGGCGCATCGTACCAAGTCGGTGGAGGTGACGATCGCCCGCGACTATTCCACGAGATGTGCCGCGAATCGAAGCAGCGTGGGCCGTTTTGCCGCCAGGCGCGGCGCAGAGGTCGAGTAGTCGGTGATGACTCTTTAGTTCGAGCATCGGCACGATGTGTTGTGCTCCGAGATCTTGGATACGCACGAGCCCTTTGTTCCAGCAGGATGTCTGCTCGACTCGGCCGGAGATGAGTTTTCGTGCAGTCGGTAGCTCGGTTGGCTCAGTGATGACGCTCTCACCGTGAAGCTGTTCAACCAGTTCGTGTTCGTCGACGCGTGCGGATAGCCGCAAGTAGGTTGTGGGGTGCGCTTGGCTAGCGGTCGCCATCTGCTTCGTGATCTCGACGCCGTACACACTATCCCAGCGTTGGCGTATCCATTCCGGTAGGGCGAGGTCGAGTTCGACTTCCTGTGACGGTCGAGCGGGAAGCTTTCTCAGGGCGGCGTTGACGAGGCCGGAAGCGGATCGCTTGGGGCCTCGCTTGATCAACTCGACGCTTTCGGAAACGGCGGCTCTGTCGGGTATCCGGTCGAGGAACCGCATCTGGTAGGCACCGATCCGGAGCGCCGTCAGCACCTCGGTGTCGAGCTTGGCGAGCGGCCTTGAGAGGGTGGTGCCGATGAGTGTGTCGAGTACGCCGCGCCAGCGCAGAGTCCCGAGGACGATTTCTGTGGCGAGGGCTCGGTCTTGGGTACTCAGGTCGGAGAAGAGCGGCCCATGGATCATTTCGTCGGCGAAGGCACCGGTCTGCGAAATGCGCAGGAGAGATCCGAAAGCGGCACGACGAGCTGGTGAAACAGACACTTTCGCTACCGTATCAGCTCCGTGGGCCATCAGGGAAACAGATGGTCTGCATGATATAATTTGCCCTTGAAAACAGGCTGACCACCCACACTGGATCGAGTGACATACGCGAATGGCCGATGCAATTGAGATAACGATCGCGAGCCATCCCCGATGGCTTCGGCTGGTCCGGCAGACGGTCTTGGAGTTCGCCCGTGAAGCCGGTTTCGACGCCCGAGACGGCGATGCCATTACTCTGGCTGTCGGTGAGGCGGTAGGCAACGTGATCCAGCATGCCTACGAAGGGCGATCCGACCAGAACTTTCGACTCTGTTGCCGAACCGGCAATGGATACTTGGAGGTCGAGGTTCGCGATGACGGTCGGCCGTTCGATCCAGATGAAGTGCCCGACTTGGCACCGGACGAACTGCGACCCGGTGGGCGCGGCTTGTTTCTGATCAAGACAATCATGGACGAGATCGAGTATTGTCGGGACGGCGATGAAAACGTCGTGAGTATGAGAAAGCGTCTTGCGGCGTCAGCACCCAAATAGGTTCCTATGGATATCAACGTCAAGAGGGAAGGGAAGCGGTCAGTCGTCGAGGTGACGGGTGATATCGATCTGTATACATCGCCTAAACTGCGACAGACCGTGCTGGAACTTTTTCGGCAGCGCGGGCAAGAGACCGTGATCGTCGACTTGTCCGGTGTGCAGTATGTCGATAGCTCCGGCATTGCCAGCCTCGTTGAGGGCTTGCAAGAGGCCAAAAAGATCGATGCCCGATTCGTGTTGGCTGGTCTTAATGAAGCCCCGCGACATGTCTTAGAGCTGACCCGCCTGCTCGCCGTCTTCGAAATTGCCGACAGCGCTGAGGATGTCGTTTAGCACTCAGCGGGTGCGCTTGAGCTTCCCATGACTTTCTTTGCATCCGTAGGGCGTTCCACGATCGAGAAGGTCTCGTACGTTGGCGGATTGGCGATTCAGTTCTGGAAGGGACTGCGCTCCAGTTATCGAGTCAATCCCGTTACCGGAAGTCGACTTCGCTGGAAGGCGACGATCGAGCAGATGGCGGTGGTCGGCTTTGACGCCTTGCCGGTCGTCTGCATGATTGCGGCAGCAACTGGTCTCATCATGGCGTTTCAAGGCGGTGCCGAGCTGCGACGCTTCGGAGCCTTGCAGTTCGTCATCAACCTAGTGGGCGTGAGTATGACCCGTGAGCTGGGTCCACTGATGACGGCGATTGTCGTGATCGGCCGCTCGGGGTCGAGCTTCGCCGCTGAGATAGGGACTATGGTGGTCACCGAAGAAGTCGACGCTCTCCGTTCGATGGCGATCGACCCGATCGAGTTCTTGCTGGCGCCGAAGTACGTAGCGATGATGGTCATGATGCCGTGCTTGACGATCGCCGCGGTAACGTCGGGCATCCTAGCGGGCGGAATTTTCATGTATTTCACACTGGACATGTCGATGACCGTCTATCTTCGAGCGACTCTGGATGTCTTGGAGTTACGTGATGTGATATCGAGCATGGTCAAGGCGATTGTGTTTGGCACGATCATTGTTCACGTCGGCTGCTTTGAGGGTTTTCAGGTCTCGGGCGGTCCGGTTGGGGTGGGGCGTTCGACGACGGCAGCCGTCGTGAAGTCCATCTTTCTCGTTGTCCTTGCCGACCTCATGGCGACGACCTTCTTCTATCTTTTCTGGCGATGAGTGAAGCCGATATCCATCCTGCCCTTCGAGATCGGCTACGCGACGGCGTACCACCACTGATCTCGGTGCAGGACGTAAAAGTCCGATACGGTGACCGCGAGGTGCTCAAGGGCATTAACCTCGATATCTATGAAGGGGACACGATGGTGATCCTCGGTGGTAGTGGATCGGGCAAGACGACGCTGTTGCGCAACATCATGGCCCTGAGTCAGCCCGACTCGGGGCACATCTACTTCAAGGGCGTCGACATCACTACTTGTTCGGATAGCGAGTTGACCGCGATGCGAAAAGTGATGGGAGTCTCTTTTCAAAGTGCTGCGATGTTTAACTCGATGACCGTAGGCGACAACGTTGCGCTGCCGCTTCGGGAGCACACCAAACTCGCCGAGCCCACCATCCGACTCATGACCCAGATAAAGTTGGGGCAGGTCGGTCTCGCTGGAGTTGAAGACTTGCTGCCGTCGCAGCTCTCGGGCGGGATGAGGAAACGTGCCTCGGTTGCGAGGGCCTTGGCGATGGATCCCGAGGTGCTGGTGTTTGATGAACCGTCAGCGGGGCTTGATCCGATTATCGCCGCGGGAATCGATGAACTGATTCTCGACCTCAAAGAAGCGTTCAAGATGACGATCGTGATCGTCACTCACGAGATGACGAGCGCCTTTCTGATCGCTGACCGGATGTGCATGTTGTACAAGGGAGAAATTATCGCCGAGGGTTCGGTGGAGGAGATCAAGAGTAGTCAGCACCCTCGAGTCCGACAATTCCTCGAGCGACGGGCGGATGAGCTGGACAACGATGGCCCGAACTTCATTACGGGACTTTAGATCACCGGTCATGGTGCGGCTCCGAGTGGTTTCGCTCTTAACCCTACTGCTGATGATGGGGAATGCTCCGGTCGTTGCCGACCCGGATGTCCTTCGGCAGGTCGACGCTTCACCGTTTCTTGAGCAGAATCTGCGTACGCTGTGTGACGTGCTAGGTCCTCGGCCAACTGGAAGCGCAGCCATGCAGCGGGCGGCACAGTGGGCTCTTGGTCAGTTCCAAGATGCCTCCACCGATAGCGCCTGGCTGGAGACGTTTGAGCTTCCGCGGTCTTGGAGCGACGGCGGTGCGGAGATCCGGGTCACGGCACCAGTGCCCTTTGAAGTGAGAGCTGCTTCGACGGCCTGGTCGCCCGCCACCCCTGGTAGCCGGAATCAGGAGCTGGAGCTGGTGCTCTCTGACGGTCTAGGCGAGGGAAGCGTGCGGAGCTTGGGAAAAGCGGCGAAGGGCCGTGCCGTACTTGTCTTGCTCGATGAAGCCAAGACGTTCTACGCGATGGGTTTGCAGCAGAGCCGCGCGATTTGGGCAATGCGCGAGGCGGGAGATGTCGGAGCTGCAGTGGTTCTCTTTGCCTCTATCAAGCCCAATCGCATCTTGTTTCGCCATACCCACACCGTCGACGCCCAGGTCGATCCAGTCCCTAGTGCAGTGATTGCGCGGGAGGATGCTCTGCGCATCGGTCGACTGTTGGAGTCGAAGTCAACTGTGAATATTCAGGTCTCGATCCCGAGTGAGATCGGCGGGCCTGTTCTGGGCGCGAATGTGGTTGCAGAGATTCGAGGGAGCGAGCGACCGCAGGAAGTAGTGATTCTCGGTGCCCATCTCGATACGTGGGATCTGGGAACAGGGTGCCTCGACAACGGCGTGAACGTCGCTGTGGTGATTGAGGCGGCTCGTGCCATCGCCGCTTCGGGCAAGCGGCCCAAGCGCACGATACGCTTTGTTCTGTTTGATGGTGAGGAGTCGGGGCTATTCGGCTCACGGGCGTATGTGCGTCGTCATCGTGACGAGTTGGACTCTGTTGTGGCGGTGATCGTGCATGACATGGGGCAGGATCGTATTCAGGGGTACTCGCTCGGCGGGCGTCCCGAGCTAGAGGCTGGCCTGATAGACGCCATGTCGCGGCTAGACGAGGCGCGTGGGATGAGGCACACCCGCGATGCTTTTCTCGGCAGTGATCACTTTGATTTTCAGATCGAAGGAGTCCCGGCGCTTGTCGCGATCCAAGATACGGGATCATACGTCGTGCCGTACCATTCGGAAGTTGACACCTTTGACAAGGTCAATATCCACCGGGTTCGCGCCAACACGCGGGTTGCTGCGGCGACGGTTTTTGGGATCGCCCAGTCGGCGGACGGTATTGGCCCTCGGCTCGATCGAGAGGGCGTTGGTGCCATGCTCAAGCGCTCGGGACTGGAGGCCCAGATGAAGTTTCTTGGGCTGTGGGATGACTGGGAATCAGGCAATCGCGGACGCAGAAAAGAGAAAGAATGATGAGCGAATATCCATCTGTTGGCAAGATCCACCGTCTGGACCCAGCTCTTGACGAGCTGATCGCGCCCGACGCGCGACTTGAGAAACTAGCGGACGGTTTTACCTGGACAGAGGGTCCCATCTGGGTAGCAGATGGCGGCTACCTATTGTTTTCTGACATCCCGCGCAACTCGATCTTCCGCTGGAAGGAGGGTCAAGGCGTTAGCCTCTTCTTGCACCCTTCTGGCTACACCGGGAACACCTATTACGGATTGGAGCCAGGCTCGAATGGCATGACGCTCGACTCGGCGGGGCGTCTGATCGCCTGCGAGCATGGTGACCGTCGCGTCTCACGCCTCTATAGAGACGGTGGCAAGATGACGCTTGCCGACGCCTATCAGGGCAAGCGGTTCAATAGCCCGAATGACCTCGTCTACAAGTCCGACGGGATGCTCTACTTCACCGATCCTGCCTACGGCATTCCGGATCGGTACGAAGACACCACCCGGCGGGAACTCGATTTCTGTGGTGTCTACCGTGTTTCGCCCGGGCGCGAGGTCGAGTTGTTGACTGCTGAGTTGGATAAGCCGAACGGGCTGGCATTTTCGCCAGACGAGTCGGTTCTCTATGTGTCGCAGTCTGATCCCGATCGAGCCATTTGGATGCGATACGCGGTTCGGGCGGACGGAACGCTCGACCAGGGTGAAGTGTTCTACGACGTGACTGAGTACACGGGCCGTCTGCCGGGTAACCCGGACGGCTTTAAGGTTGATGAGCGCGGCAATCTCTTTGCAACCGGTCCTGGGGGCGTGTGGGTGTTCTCTCCAGAAGGGAAGGCGCTGGGGCGCATCGAAACCGGCGAGCGGACAGCGAACTGCGCTTGGGGTGACGATGGTTCCACGCTCTACATCACGGCCCACATGCTCGTCCTGCGAATCCAAACGAAGACGCGCGCCGCGGTAATTCCCGGCTCCTGATCCTCCGGCTAAACGACGTCGAAAAACGGTACGATAGAAGATCTGGCTTGGCACGTTTGCTGCTGAGGCCCACCGGTCGGATTGTGCCCACGGCGTTCCGACATCCTGGAGATTCCATTTATGTCAGACGCTCTTAGCAGTGATACGCTTGCCCTTCTGAAAGACAAAGCCACGATGATGCGGATCCACTCGGTCCGCTCGACCGATGCGGCTGGCAGCGGACACCCAACGACGTGCGCCTCCGCTGCTGAAATCATGTCGGCACTGTTCTTCTCGGCGATGCGCTACGACCCAAAGAACCCAGCGGATCGCGCGAACGACAACTTCATCCTCTCGAAAGGCCACGCTGCTCCGGTACTGTACGCCGCGTGGTGTGAGGCGGGCCTGATTCCCGAGGCCGACCTGCTCAACCTGCGTAAGATCGATTCGGATCTGGAGGGGCACCCGCCCACGACGCTGCCGTTCGTGGATGTCGCCACCGGTTCACTGGGTCAAGGACTTTCAGTGGGTCTTGGTATGGCGCTTGCGGCGCGGCTCGATGGCACGCCACAACGCACCTATGTGCTGATGGGTGACGGCGAAATCGCCGAAGGCTCGGTTTGGGAATCGATCCAGGCTGCAGCTGAAGCAGGCGTGGACAGTCTGTGTGCCACGGTTGACGTGAACCGGTTGGGCCAGAGTTCTCCCACGATGCTTGAGCACGACATGGACACCCACAAGGCGCGCTGGGCGGCGTTTGGTTGGCACGCAATCGTCGTCGATGGCCACGACGTAGCGGCGCTCGTCGCCGCCTACGCGAAAGCAGCGAACACCAAGGGCAAGCCGTCGGTTGTACTGGCGAAGACGTTCAAAGGCAAGGGCCTTCCGGGTGAAGACGAGAACGGCTACCACGGCAAGCCAGTGGCGTCTAATCAAGTCGAGGCGGTGCTCAAGACACTGGAGGGCCAACTGCTCAAGACGGGTGGTGAGTGGACACCGAACCTGCCATCGGCGAATGGGGTTGCCGCTGCCGCTGGAGCACCTTCGGCTGGCGCACCGCCTTACGCGCTGGGCGATCTGGTAGCGACTCGTCGAGCGTTTGGTCAGGCGTTGGGCGCCTTGGCGAAAGCCGATACGCGCGTCGTGGCGGTCGACGCTGACGTCAAGAACTCCACGTTCACGCAAGATCTCGAAGATGTCGATTCCAGTCGGTTCTTCCAAGGCTTTATTGCCGAGCAGAACATGGTCGGCACCGCGATGGGGCTCGCTTGCCGGGGTAAGATTCCCTTCGCCTCGACCTTCGCCTGCTTCCTCACGCGTGCTTACGATTTCGTTCGTATGGCGGCGATCAGCAAGACGAACGTCAAGTTGGTTGGAACCCACGCGGGTATTTCGATCGGTGAAGATGGCCCCTCGCAAATGGGTCTCGAAGACTTGGCCATGACCAGCGTGGAGCCGAACTACACGGTGCTCTACCCGAGTGAGGCGGTTAGCGCCTGGCGGGCGATCGAGGCTGTCGCTGCGATCGACGGCCCATGCTATGTCCGCACGAGCCGTCCGAACACGCCAGTGATCTATGGTCCGGACGAAGAGTTTGGGCCTGGTATTGCGAAGGTCGTTAAGCAGAGCGATGCCGATCAGGTCACCGTCGTCGGCGCGGGCGTCACGCTGTTTGAGGCGCTTAAGGCCTACGACGAACTGGCGAAAGAAGGAATCGCGATCCGTGTGATCGACCTCTTCAGCATTCGTCCGGTCGACAAAGACACGTTGGTCGCCGCTGCGCAAGCTACCGGCGGTAAGGTAGTCACTGTCGAAGATCACTACCCGGTCGGCGGTGTGGGCGACGCGGTGCTTTCTGCGCTTGCCGAAGAAGGCAATGTCAAAGTGCGCAAGCTCGCCGTGCGTGAGATCGCACGCAGCGGACCCTCGGCGGTGCTACTAGAGAAGTACGGTATCTCTGCCAGCCACATCGTCGCGGCTGTCAAAGGGTTACTTTAGAAACCTATCGAGTTTCGGCTGGCGGCCTGCCCTCTCCGGGCAGGCCGTTTTGCGTTCAAGTCGTAGCCCGCAGGTCCTGGCCGGTCATCTCCGTGGGCTGCTCGACACCAGCGATGCCCAGAATGGTCGGCGAGATGTCTCTCAAAGAACCCCCGTCACGGAGTAGTCCTGAGTAGTTGCTCGCCAGGATGAGCGGTACGGGGAAAGTCGTGTGATAGGTATGCGGCAGTCCGGTCTCGGGGTCGACCAGCAGGTCGGCGTTACCGTGGTCTGCTGTCACGATCCAGGCGGCATCGTACGGCTTCAGGGCCTCCTCGATGCGACCAAGGCAGCCGTCAACGGTCTCGACCGCCTTTACGGCTGCAGGGATCACTCCCGTGTGACCCACCATATCTCCATTGGCAAAATTCACGATGATGATGTCGAACGAGTTGCTCTCGATTCCGCGAACGACCACATCGCAAACACCGGCTGCACTCATCTCGGGCGCGAGATCGTAGGTTGCGACCTTTTGAGACGCCACGACTTCGCGTTCTTCACCCTGAAACGGTTTCTCCTGGCCACCATTGAAGAAGTAGGTGACGTGTGGATACTTCTCGGTCTCGGCGGTGCGAAGATTCCGCAGTCCGTGTGACTCGCAAACGGCCCCGAGAACATGTTCGGGATAGTGCTTTTCGATCACGACCGGAAACGAGTAGGTCGCGTCGTACTCGGTCATCGTTGTGTAGTGCAGGTTCTTCGGCGCCTTAGCCCGCAAGGGCTGTTCGAGGGTGTCGGAGGTCAGGGCTAGCGTGATCTCGCGGGCCCGATCGGCGCGGAAATTCGCGAACAAGACGGCGTCACCGTCGCGAATCTGTGCGACCGGGGAGCCATCGGAATCCGTCATGACGACCGGTGCGACGAACTCGTCGGTCACGCCGCGTTCGTAGGAGCGTTTCATTGCCTCGACGGGGTCAGTCTGTTTGACGCCTTGGCCCAAAACGAGAGCGTCGAACGCTTTCTCAACCCGTTCCCAGCGCTTGTCGCGGTCCATGGCGAAATAGCGACCGGATATCGTCGCGATCTTGCCGACCCCAATCTGATCCAGCTTGTGTTGGAGCTCGGCGATGAAGTCGACGCCGCTCTCGGGAGGCGTGTCACGGCCATCGGTGAAGCAATGCAGGAAGACTTCGCGAACGCCTTGGTTCTTGGCGAGCTCGACGAGGCCGATGATGTGGCTCAGTTGAGAATGTACTCCGCCATCGCTACAGAGCCCAAGGATGTGCAGTCGCGCCGAGGCGCCATGTTTCATTGCGCCTCGTAGGGCCGGGTTTTTGCCGACGTTACCGCTGGCGATTAACTCGTCGATGCGAGTGATTTCCATCTTGATGACGCGGCCCGACCCGATGTTTAGGTGTCCGACCTCGCTGTTGCCCATCTGCCCATCGGGCAGGCCCACGAAGGGCCCATCGGTACGGATGAGGGTGTGCGGGTACTGCTTCCAAAGCCGATCGAAGTTCGGTGTGTTCGCCATGGCTACCGCGTTGTTTTTGGGGTCGGGGTTGTGTCCCCAGCCGTCCATGACGGTGAGTACGATCGGTCTTGGTCGAGCCATAAGGACTCATTATCGCAATGCCTTCTGGCAACCAAGACTGCGGTAATCCGCCGGGTCGGCAGGTTGGCCAATCGGCCAACAATTGAAGCTGTAACAACTGTGAGCGATAGGTCGTCTCAGATAGTGGGACGCAAATCTGGGGCCGAATTCATCGCGAATTGATCTGGACCGTTGCCTCTACGTGCCGTAGAATGGGATGGGTCGCTTTGCGTCTTCCGTTAACGTTATGAATTTTCTGAGTGCTCTTCTAGGCCGACACGAAGCGGACGGCGGCCACCGGTGGTCGTTGCTGTGCGCTTTGGTCGCCGCCTTAGTGGTATGTAGTCCTGTGCAGGCGCTCGACGGCGAGGCCCTGCCGACGCTACAACAGTATTGTTTTCAGTGTCATGGCGACTCGACGTCGCTTGGCGGCTTGAGCTTGGAGCGGATATCGAGCCAGGCTTCGGTGGCTGATAGCTTCCAACAGTGGGAAAAGGTGGCGGCGGCTCTTGAGGCTCACGAGATGCCTCCCGCAGCGATGCCCCAGCCGACCGACCAGGAAAGGGCGCAGGTGGTGAGCTGGATTCGCTCAGAGCTTGAGACCTATACCCGAGAGCATGCGGGAGATCCTGGCCGTGTCACCGTGCGCCAGCTGACAAGCGCGGAATACGCCTACACGATCGAAGATCTTACGGGCCTAGATCTGGACCTGGCTCGTAAATTTCAGGGGGAAGCGGTCGGCGGTGAGGGGTTTGCCAACTTCGGCAGCGTCCAGTTCATGGCGGACGCCAAGCTGGAACTCTATCTGGAAGCCGCCAAACTGATCGCCGACCACGCCGTTATCGGTGCCGGTCCGTTGGGTTTTTATCCCGACCCAGGCTTGACTGGCCTGGAGCTTTCGGCCCTGAATCGTGTTCAGAAGATCTACCGGGAGAATGGTTTCAGGTCAGCGTCCGGCGAAGGGGGACGTCCGTACGGGATGGACCGCTATTCGCGGGTGTTTTATGTGGCCTGGCGATTCAAGCATCGCAAGACTCTAGAAGAGCCGGGTGCCACCATCACGGAAATTGCAGAGCGAGAGGGTGTTAGTCCGCGGTTCGCCGAGCATATCTGGTCGGTCGTGACGGCGCCGGATCTCACCTACCCTACGACGGAGATCGTTTCGCTTTGGGAAGGTCTTCCAACTCCGACTCAATCGGATCAGTTGCTAGAAGAAGCTCTAGCTGGCAGCCTCAAGGTACAGGAGGCGATGATTTTCTGGCCCCGCTGGCTGATGGGTGCCGGTGAGCTAGCTGCTGGCGGCGCGGGCGACGAACGTGCACTTGTACTTACCGAATCAGAACTCCAGGCCGTTAAGCAACACAAATTCAGATTTGCAAGCCGTCCGAATCGTGGCGGCAATTCGACGGTCATGATTTCGGTCATAGCGGCCAATCCCACGGCAGGAGACCAACCGGTCGTGATTTGGAAGGGTGGCACAGTACGAATTGCGGGGCCCAATCGTGATCGCAATGCTCCTGGCTTGCCGCTGAAGGGATTGCTGAGTGTCGAAGTATTGGAACAACTGCAATTCGGCAAGGGCCCCAATGGGACTGCGATAGATGAAGACGCTTTCGCGATGACGGTTGGGTCTTCGGTCACTTTTGAAGTGCCTCTGCCGGAAGGGAACCGCCGGTTTGGAATCCGGCTGGAAGCCGAACTCCAGGCCGCGCCAGATAGTGACGCCGTGGTTATTGCCACGATCACGAACGCCGGAATGCGCGGGAGACCTTCTTCGGCTTTGATGGGCGACGCGAGTAGCGCGGGCTATCAGAAATGGGTGGACCAGGTACTGGAATTTGGCGAACATTTACCGCAGGTTTCGCATCGTGAGCCAAACCCATCGGACAGAGATCCGATACCGGCTCCCTATAACGGCACGTACAACGAGCCGGAGCGAGACGAATTTCACCTGATGGTCAAGTACTACCGCCTAGACGACTTCCTCGTGGAGAAGATGCTCGACGATTCGACGCGGAAGCGGTTAGATGAGGCCTGGGCGGACCTAAAAGGATCCTGGGAATACCACGACGTGCGCGTGCGATTTGTAGCTGGCAAATTCGGCGTTGACCTTGCCGGGAAACGAACGGCGGACATCGACCAAGACTGGATTCAGTCCTTGGCTCCCGAACCACGTGGCTATATCGAATGGCTGAAGTCCGACTATGAGCAAGTGGTAGATGCCCAGCAACAAGGTCAGCCGGGTCATGTCGACGATGTTGTGGAGTTTGCCGGTCGCGCCTGGCGGCGTCCCCTCACTGGATCCGAGGAGACCGAACTGCGGGCCTTCTACCGAGGGCTTCGGGACGAATCGGGCCTGGGGCATCGTGAGGCGATCCAGGCTACGCTGGCTCGAATCTTAGTAGCCCCGGCATTCTTGTACCGTCTTGAGCACTCGACGAATGAGGCTGGCATCAGTCCTGTGTCGGACTGGGAATTGGCCAGTCGGCTGAGCTACTTCTTGTGGTCGTCTATGCCGGACGACGAACTGCGCCGCGCCGCCGCCGCTGGAGAGCTCAGCGATGACCAGAATCTGAAGCGACAGGTTAAGCGCCTGCTGGCCGACCCGAAGGCCCGCCGCCTGTCGACCGAGTTCTTCGGCCAGTGGCTGGGGTTCTATCGCTTTGATAAGTATCGTGGCGTCGATACGGATCGGTTCCCTGAATTCACAGATTCGATCAAAGCTGCGATGTACGATGAGGCTGTCTCGTTCTTCGAATACATAGTTCGCAATGACCGCCCGATACGCGAAATCCTGACTGCTGACTATGCCTTCATGAACAAGGAATTGGCCGAGCACTACGGTGTTGAGAAAGAGGTCTCATCGACTGACGCGGCAGAGCTAGTTGATGACGCGCAAAGTTTCCAGCGCGGTGGACTCGTTCGCTTGGGAGCGATCTTGACCGCGACGTCGGCACCACTTCGCACCAGCCCTGTCAAGCGCGGCGACTGGGTGCTCCGTAGAGTTGTGGGTACTCCCGTCCCGCCGCCACCCGCTAACGTGCCTCCCATTCCGAACGACGACAAGGCCTTCGAAGGGCAGTCTATTCGCGAGCAGCTGGAGGCCCATCAGGCCAATCCGACCTGTGCGAACTGTCACGCGCGCATTGATCCGTTGGGATTCCCACTGGAGCACTATGATGCGATCGGCCGGTGGCGAGAAACTTACTCGGAAGGACTGCCGATCGAAGACACTGCTACGCTCGCCGATGATACGGAAATCGCGGGAATCGATGGCCTCATGGCCTATCTAGAAACCAACGAGCCCCAGGTATTGAAGACCCTCTCGGCGAAGATGGTCGGCTACGCCCTAGGCAGAACCGTTCTCGCATCCGATCAGCCGCTAATCGACGCCCTGCGCGAAGCCGGTGGAGATGCGAGCTTCTCTGACTTAGCCGCGGACATCGTTACCAGTCGTCAATTCCGCAATCGCCGAATCGAAGAGGCCGATCTGGTGGCATCTGCTCATAATAGGAACGCACCGGTTTAGACTCCCGGAAGGAAAGGTGAAGAATGAAGACGTCCACAGAGATTCATAGCAACCATATGAAGTCTCGCCGCCGTTTCCTGCAAGGGGCTGGCGTAGCCTTAGCCTTGCCATGGATGGAGTCGGTCCCCCTGTTAGGGGCAGAGGGCGGCAGCGAAGTCCAGAAGGCCGCAGCGGCTGGTAAGCCGCCCGTCCGATTCGGCTGCGTGTTCTTCTCTAATGGTGTTGAGCCGATCCACTGGTGGGCGAAGGACCGCGATGGCGAGATGGAAATTGGCCCGGGTCTGCGGCCAATGATGCCTCACCGGAAGGACATGAACTTCATCCGTGGGCTCTTCAACGAAGATGCCTTCACGGCGAAGAGTCCTCATCTAGGCCGTTCGCCGAGCATGCTGTCGGGCGGTTTGATTAGCTTCGACCCGAGCGTGATCCGCTGTGGCAAGTCGATGGATCAGGTCATGGCCGACCAGATCGGTAGCGAGACCGCCGTGCCGAGTTTAGTGCTCGGCATCGAACCGAACGAGTTGCGTCTTGAGGACGGGCTCTCGATGATCTACGGCTCGTCCATCTCTTGGACCACGGACTCTAGGCCAACTACGAAAGAGATCTATCCGGCGCGCGCTTTCCAACGTCTCGTGGGTGACGGGCGTGGCCGTGAACTGGATCGCAGCATTCTCGATTCGGTGTTGGAACAGGCGCACAGCTTGGAGTCGAACGTCAGCAGCAGCGATCAGCGCAAGCTCGACGAGTATCTCGATTCTATTCGCGACATCGAAAAGCGCATCGATCAAGCGTCGAAGGAACATCGTCTTGAGGGCTGGCAGCCAACTCTCAGCGAACCGAACATGGAGCGGCCGGCTGAAGGGCTTTCGCAGCACGTCCCAGATCACATGAAGTTGATGCTCGATCTCATCGTGCTTGCGTTCCAGATGGATAAGACGCGCATCGCGACATTGATGCTCAACAATGATCTGTCGCAGATGAATTTCAAGTTCCTTGAAGGCGTCAAGGGTGCGCTGCACTTGGATCTGACACACAATGGCAAGGCGCCCGAACTTGAGGCGATGTACCTGAAGACGAACCAGTACCATGTCGAGCAGTTTGCTTATATCTTGGATCGCATGAAGGGAATCGACGAGGGCGAAGGTACGTTGCTCGATAACTCGATGATGATGCTGTGCTCCAGCCTATTTGACGGCGATAGCCATGGCGCCGAGCAGCTTCCGATTCTGCTTGCAGGTCGGGCTGGCGGATCGTTGAAGACCGGTCGGATTCTGGACTACTTCGAAAGCGGCAACGAGAATCGTCACGCGAGCAGTCTGTACTTAGACATCATGGACCGGATGGGTGTCGAGGTCGACCGCTTCAGCGAGTCGAGTCGGCGTCTGGCGGACCTCTAAGAGATCAGCACAGTCTGAACAGTGAAGCCCCATCGTCGGTTCGACGATGGGGCTTTCTCTATGGCGATGACATTGCGTCGCCTATTATTGCTTTTTCTGTTGCTCCGCGGCGGCGTAAAGGATAACCGCTGCCGCCGCTGCCGCATTCAAAGACTCCACGCCTCGGACCGGTACGTGAATGGCTCTCGCAGCCTGGAGGTACTCCGGCGACACCCCGTGGGCCTCAGAGCCGATTACGATGGCCGCTCGGCTGAGGTCCACATGGCCCAACGGGTCTCCGTCGTGCGCGGTGGCAGCAAAGAGCGGCAAGTTCACGGACTGGAGCGAATCCAGAACGCGGTCGATGGGGCCAGCTTTCACAAATGGGATACGGAAGAGCGAGCCGGCCGATGCCCGGAGGGTCTTCGGGTTCGTCGGTGATGCTGTACCTCGCCCAAAAACGATTCCATCGACACCGAATGCTTCGGCCGAACGGACAATCGCTCCCGCATTGCCGGGGTCTTGAACGCTGTCCAGTATCACGACACGCTCAGAGTTTCCCAGGACGCTGTCCCATTCATGTGTCGGCAACCGCACCAGCGAAATGAGCCCTTGGCTATTCTCGGTCGAAGACAGTTCAGCGAACAGCTTGTCGGGAATCGTATGGAAACCGGGATGGAGACGCTGAGCCACTTCGCCCACGGCAGCGATGGCACTCTCAGCCAGAAGGGTCGCTTCGACCGTGAGCCCCGATTTTACAGCCTCCTCGAGTAGATGGGGAGATTCAGCGAGTGCCAGTCCGTCGTCGGTCAATCCGCTTCGTCGGGCAGCTCGTCGGATCGATTTGATTAGGGGGTTGGATGGACTGGAAATTCGCACTTGAAGATTGGACTGTTTGAATGGCTAGCTAATTGAAAGTACTGAGTCGAACCCATAGGCCGATGCGTCCATTATGATTGGGGACGGCGCTTGCGTGCCGCTGGCGATGAGACCGATGACGTCGGCTAACTACATCTCAAGCTTTAGGCGTATTGTCGCGCTGTGTGTTGTTGTTGGTGCGGCTTGCTTCTCGTTCGTTTTCTATCAGGTATGGCTGCAAGCTCAGGTCGATGAGGCGCGGCCTGCCGACGTGATCGTTGTGCTGGGCGCTGCCCAGTACTGGGGACGTCCGTCTCCAGTGCTCCAGGCGCGACTGGACCATGCTCTCGCTCTCTATCAGCGTGAACTAGCTCCGCGTATTATCACCACAGGCGGCCAGGGACCTGGTGCGAAGTTCTCTGAAGCGGAAGTGAGTCGCCGCTACCTTTCTGAAAATGGGGTGCCTGTCGAGAAGGTCAGTGTGGAATCGAGTGGCCAATCGACGATGCAGAGTGCCGCAGCCGTGGCCGAGATGATGGACCAGATGCAGCTATCCTCCTGCATCGTGGTGAGCGACGATTATCACATTCATCGGACCAAGAAGATGCTGGAGGCACACGGCCTAACTGTGTATGGCTCTCCCCGTAACTCGCGAGAGGATGGCAACGCCTGGGCACGCACGAAGCGCCTCGCGCGTGAAACGGTCAGCTACATTCTGTGGCGAATCGGAATCCGTGTCTAGACAGACGAACGCCGCGGCTCTTTCGAGACGCGGCGTTCGGAAGTTCTTTTTTCGGATGCGGTGTTAGATCTTGACGCCTCTACCGCGCAACTCGGCGAGCACGCTATCGATGCCGCGCTTGCCGATGATCTTCATGCCCTTGGCACTCACTTTCATGCGCACCCAGCGATTTTCCGTCTCTACCCAAAACCGTTTTCTATGCAGGTTCGGGTTGAAGCGCCGACGCGTCTTGTTGTTGGCGTGCGACACGTTGTTGCCGAACATCGGCTTCTTGCCGGTCACTACACAAACTTGAGCCATAACTAAAACCTCCGTACAGCACACAAACAACCAGGCAGCAAGTGCCGCCAACAGTCGCTGAACACAAATAGACTGAAGCGTCTGCGGTGATTACCGCTGCGCCAGCCGTACTACCTTGTTAGGATATCACGGCCAGGCAGAATGTGTGTGGTTTGTCCTCCGACCGTCAGCTCGCTCTCGGGGGCAAACGCTACACGTCGTAGAATGGCGAAGCCACGGACTTTGCCCGTTTGTGGTGACACGATCGGGCTCGTTACTTGGCCCACCGTACGATCACCGACGTGGACCTCAAGATCGGTTGGGATTTCTCCCGTATCCAACTCGATCGGGCTCAACATCCTGTTGACTTGCCCCTGCGACTTGACCCTCTCTACGATCTCTTGCCCGATGTAGCAGCCTTTCTCGAAAGAGACGATGTCGAGTAGCTGAGTTTCGTGGGGGATGTTGGAGTTGGTGTAGTCGACTCCGTGAACGGGGATACCGTTCTCCACCCGGACGGCTTCGCGGTCGTCCTGGTTCGCTTCTACGACTGAGGCGACTTTTAGCAACTCAAGTAGCTGAGAAACACTCTCTGATTCAAGTTCAATCCAAACGCCGCCAGCACCGGTCAGCGAGGAGTCATGCACGGTACCCAGCACGGCCATCTCGGCAGTGAGAGCCCTCTTCGCTTGCGGGCCTTCGATCGCTACAGCCTCGGTTGAGTCCGTCACATCCGAGACGGTGACGTCGTCCATGATGATGTACCGATCTAGGTAGTCAAGCAGCGGTTGCCTACTCGATTCATCTGTCTCAAGAAGCACCGAGTCAGCCGAGACGTAGACGCGACAGCGGGCCAAGATACGACCCTGCGGGCTGAGGAAGAAGGTTTCTGTCGCTTGGCCCGGGCCGAGAACGTCGATATCGTTGGTTGCCAGGGCGTGGAGAAGTCGTATACGGTCGCCTCCGGTAAGCCGGAGTCGGGCGCGGTCAGAGATACTAAACCAAGCTGCATGCTCTCGTAGTGCTCGATAACCAGGACTCATTTCAGGGGTGCGGGCACAAAAGAATGCGGGTGCCGCAGACCTCAGTATATCGACGGTCGGTGAGAGGCCTTAGCCTGACGGTGCAAGTGGAGAGAGTTGAGATGATTCACGAAGTTCTAGCTACCGGTCCCCTGCAATGTAATTGTCAGATCCTTGGAGACGAGGCGTCGAAGACCGCTCTTGTGATTGATCCAGGTGACGACATTCCTGATATCGAGCAGATCATTGAGCGCCATGGCCTCCGCGTCGAGAAGATCCTGTTCACGCATGCGCACTTTGACCACATCGGGCGGGCTGCGGACCTGAAGCGTTCGACCGGTGCGCCGACGTGGCTCCACCGTCTAGAGATTCCTGTACTTGACTCGCTAGACCAACAAGCCGCCTGGCTCGGTTCGGAGACCACGGAAAAAGTAGGGATCGATCACTACTACGATGAGGGAGACGTGGTTGAGCTTGCTGGCCACCAACTACAGGTACTATTCACACCCGGCCACAGCCCCGGTAGCGTTAGCCTCTACATTCCGAGCAAGGAGCGGTTGATTGCCGGAGATGCGCTCTTCCGAGACAGCATTGGCCGGACGGATCTGCCCGGCGGCGACACGCAGCAGCTGCTCGACTCGATCCGCGACAAGATACTCACCCTGCCTGATGACACCGCAGTTTTTCCGGGCCACGGCCCAGGAACGACAATTGGGCGTGAGCGCCTTAGGAACCCGTTTCTCCAGGGTTTCTCGGCGGGGTGAGGCGGGCATCTTCAGCGCTACGACTGAGATGAGGGATCGGGTTGCTCATGGTGAAGGGCTTCGAGGGCTTCGATTACATCGGCCGGTTCCATGCGGAGCGCGAAGTCCGCCCGAACGTGTTGCCGTCTGACGATGCCATCTTTCCCGACGATAAACGTGCCCGGAACGGGTAGACTCCACGAGCCGTTGGCGTTGTGCGTGGAGACATCCACGCCAAAGGTCCCAGGGTAGAGTTTTTGGATCTCGGGTGAGACCGCGTACTGCAGCTTATAGCTCCGAATTACCGCCTGCTTGGGGTCGGAAAGGATGAAGAAGCCATCGGGAGGGTCTTCGAGTAGCTGTTCTGCATCTGGGTGGATCGCCACGACAGTTCCGCCCAGTCGTTTGATCGTAGGCAGAGCACGGTGGAAGGCCGCTAACTGGAGATTGCAGACGGGGCACCAAGCGCCACGAAAGAACGAGAGGACGACAGGCCCGCGCTTCAGCTGCGTCGACAGACGAATTTCCTTGCCGCGTGAATCGGACAGTGCGAAGTCGGGCGCCCGTTCGCCAACGGGAATGCCTGGGGCGATTCCTTCCCTCGTCAAGTTTTCGGTGGCCGTGGCGATCTTCACCGCAACATCTTCGGGAACGTTGAAACTAGCCAGTAGCTGTTGGATTTCGGTGTTGAGGTTCACGTCTCTAGCCGCACAAGAAATTTCGATGAATTCGGTCCCGGCGTAATGGCGACCCTACGGAGAAGTCTTCGCTGCTATGCCCGAATAAGTTTCTGGCAATCCACTCTCTACCCAGCTGTACTGCGAAATGACCGTTCGAGAACGCGGGAGTCTCGGTAGAAAGTGGCCCATAACGTAGCCGAGTCCGCAGATCGAGTAGTGCAACAAGAGTGAGCCGACCGAGACGATACTGAGAGCCCATCCCAGCTCGCGTCGCAGTAGCCGCAGCAGGCCCAGGTTCGCCGCGACGAGCGCGAGCACGGCAGCTGTCGCGACTGCAAGGCCGGGCAGCCAAAAGAGTGATCCGAGCAGCCCAAGTATCACAAGGCCCGTCGCGGCAACGCTTGCCTGCCCCTTCCAATCGGTGTTGAGGGCTCCCATCTCCACACGTCCCGAGCAGATGAGTTGGGTCCACGGGGCGGCTCGTTGCAATAGGTCCGATCGGACCAGACCGAGCAAGTCATACTGCTTCAAGTGCTCGACCTGCATGGTTCGGATTAGGCGCACTTCATACCCTTGCTTGATCGCCGCCGATCCAAACTCGATGTCCTCGCACGAGGGAATGTCCACATCGAACCCGCCGGTATCTTCGAACACTTTTCGCGTGACCGCACCGCATCCGCTCCAAAATGTGGTCTGGTAGTCAGCTCCATGCTGATGGGTGTAGTGGTGCTGAAGGTTCTTGAACTTGGTCAAGAATCCAGACACTCGGGTATCACGGCTGTAGGAGCCGAAGATGATCTGTTCACCGTCTAGAATCGTTTGAGCACCGATAGCAACAGTGTCGGGGAGCACGACGCAGTCTGAATCGATGAAGAAGAAGATGTCGCCATGGGCCGCGGCGCCACCCACATTGCGAGCATACGATGCCCCTTGTCGTTCGGCGTACTCGATAGTCCGTGCTCCGTACTGCCTTGCGATATCAGCCGTCTTGTCGGTGCACCCGTCGCAGATGACCAACGTTTCATACGGCTCGATCGTGGAGCTGGAGATGGCCTCTAGACATGGCGGTAGCGTCTGCGCCGCATCGTGGGCGGGCACGATGATCGACACTTTTCGACGTTCCGCCTGAAATATTGATCGACCGCGGCCCATGAACAAAGTCCAGCCCGACGACCATGACTCGTGCTTGATTGTAGCACCCTGGCCCGCGCTGTTTTGACGGTGCTGGAGGGGTAAACTGGAGTTCTTCCCATCATGAGTTTGATTCGTAGAGCCCTCCTCAGCGTGACCGACAAGAGCGGTCTCGCACCTTTTGCCAAGCGGTTGGCCGCCAACGGCGTGGAGCTGATATCGACGGGCGGTACCGCGCGCCTGCTGCGCGAGAACGGCTTGGATGTTCGCGACGTCTCCGAGGTCACTGGTTTCCCAGAGATGCTCGACGGTCGCGTCAAGACGATGCACCCACGTGTGGCTGCGGGAGTCCTCGCAATTCGCTCCAACGCCGAGCACATGGCCGCGCTTGAAGAGCATGAGATTGGCACGATCGATATGGTCGTGGTCAATCTGTATGCCTTTGAGAAGACGGCCTCCAAGCCGGGCGTCGCGTTTGACGAGATCGTCGAGAACATCGACATTGGCGGACCAACGATGATTCGTGCGGCAGCGAAGAACTACGGCGATGTCGCCGTAGTGACCTCCCCGGAAGACTACGATGCCCTCGCCGATGAACTTGAGTCGAACGACGGCGCGCTGTCGAATGAGACCCAGTGGAGGCTCGCTCAACAAGCATTTGCCGTGACCGCTGCTTACGACCGGGCCATCAGCACGACACTTGCTGGGCTTTCGCCATCGGGTGAGATTTCGAGTGACAATGAAATGCTTCCTCCAACCCTCGACATTCTGGCACCTCGTCGGGCCGTCTTGCGCTACGGAGAGAACCCGCACCAGAAGGCTGCGCTCTACGGCTCGGGCGAAGTCGGTGCTGCCTCAGCGAAGCAGTTGCACGGCAAAGCGCTCTCCTACAACAACCTGGTAGATCTCGACGCCTCCTGGGCTCTGATCGAGGAGTTCGATGAGCCTGCGGTGGCGATTATCAAGCACACCAATCCGTGCGGTTGTGCCGAGCAGTCTTCTTTGGCTGAAGCCTATCGCCTGGCGCTTGCATGCGACCCGGTTTCGGCGTTTGGGTCGGTGATCTCGGTGAACCGAGAGGTGGACAGGGAAACGGCCGAGGAGATGGCGCAGCTATTTGTCGAAGCAATTGCCGCTCCTGGCTTCGCTCCGGATGCTCTTGAGGTACTGCGGCGCAAGAAGAACATTCGTCTCCTGGAGATGAAACCGTCCCCTCCAGGCTTGGTGATCAAGAGTATCTCAGGTGGTTTTCTCGCCCAGACCGAAGATCGAGAGGCCAGCAGCGGCGAAGCGTGGAACGTCGTGACGAAGCGTATTCCTACACCGGAGGAGGAAGTCGCGCTGAGGTTTAGCTGGAAGGTTGTCAAGCACGTCAAGTCCAATGCAATCCTTTACGCGCTTCCTGGCCAGACCGTAGGCGTCGGTGCTGGTCAGATGAGTCGTGTGGACTCCGCGCGCATCGGGGCGCAGCGTGCTCACCTCCCAATTGCGGGATCTGTGGTTGCGTCTGACGCATTCTTTCCCTTCGCGGATGGCGTGGAAGAGCTGGCTAAGGCTGGCGCGACGGCCGTGGTACAGCCGGGTGGTTCCAAGCGAGATCAGGAAGTGATCGATGCTGCCGACAGGCTTGGTTTGGCAATGGTACTGACAGGCGTGCGGCACTTCCGGCACTAGCCTACAGCTAGCGAAGCATGGAGAGGTCGGGGTGTACCAGGCGATCGATTGCTGGGGAGTTCAGGTTCTCGCCCGTCACAACCGTGGTTGGCGTATCGATGCGCTTTGATGGTGTCTCGCCGGCTATCTTAGCGAGCACGGCCTTCACGGCTTGGTAGCCGATGCTGAACGGGTCTTGCACGATCAGCGCGTTGATCACGCCGCCTCGTAGGTCTTCTTCGATCGGGGCGCTGAAGTCGAAGCCAACGAACTTCACTTTCCCGGTCAAGTTACGGCCCTTTATTGCTCGTCCCGCTCCGACTGTTGCTGGCTCAGCCGAAGCAAACATCGAGTCGAGATCCGGGTGAGCTGTCAGCATGTTCTCGGCAGCCGATAGAGCCTTGGCGACATCCGACATGCAGTATTGCTCGGCCACCTTTTCTATCCCCGGGAATTCTGCTGCCAGGGTGTCTTCGAAGCCCTTCTCTCGCTGCATCGTGGAGCTTGACCCCGGGACCATCTTCACGATGGCGACGGTGCCTTGGCCGTCGAGTAGGGCCCCGAGCTCACGCGCTGCCGTCACTCCGGCCTCGTAGTTATTGGTGGCTACGAAGGAGACGTAGTCATCGGTGTCGATTCCAGAATCGAATACAGCGAGAGGGATGCCTTCCCTCGAAGCTCGCTCGACGACGCCCACTAAGGAGGTCGCCTCCGTCGGTGCCAGCACGATGCCATCCGCCCGGGAAGTAATTGCTGAGTCTACGATCTCAATCTGTCGGGCGAAATTGGTCTCTGCAGCTGGCCCCAGCCACTCGACGTCGACGTCAGCTTCATTCGCAGCCGCGACCGCTCCAGCATGCACGGTTTGCCAGAAGACGTGGGCGGTGGCCTTGGGTATGACTACGATTCTTGTCCGGTCCGATCGCCCGCATCCAGGGCTGAGGGAAGCGACTAGGGCAAGCAAAAGAACTAAGGTAATTCGCGGATCTCTCATTCGGAACAATCTCCCCCACAAAGCCAGCAGTCATTGTACTCAACGAGCTAACCGCCCAGCGGATGATCGAAGGGACATTATGGGCAAGGAACGAAGACGTCGACCACGCAACGAAGCGCCGGTCTGCGACGACCTTCACATCATGATCGAGCTGACGGACGGGTCTGAGAAGACTCGTAAGGTTCGGCTCACCGACGTGAGTGAGTGGGGCGTCGGGTTTGAGACCGCGAATCCAATGGTCGTTGGTGCAAAGCTTACCGTGTGGGGTCCCGCGATTCCGGGCGCACCCGACGGCGAGCACCAGCGGATTGTGCAGGTGATGCACTGTCGGCTAATTAGCGACGGAGTCTACCGGGCTGGCTGTACTTTCGAAGACAGTCCCAAGTCAGAGTCGGGCGAGTCAGAAAACGCTGTTGCCGACGATTCCTTTGTCGACTACTACGAGTTGTTACAGGTCAGCGCCAATGCCGATGCGGAGATGATTCATCGTGTCTACCGCATGCTGGCTCAGCGCTATCACCCGGACAATCCAGATACGGGCGATTCCTCCTCATTTCAGACGATTTTACGGGCGTACCAGACGCTGAATGATCCCGCTCGCAGGGCCGAGTACGACATTCGCTACCAAACGCAGAAGCGCGTCCGCTGGCGGGTGTTCTCTAAGCCGGTGTCTGGCGAAGGCATGCAAGGCGAGAAGCGAAAAAAGGCGGCGATTCTTTCTTCGCTATACACCAAACGCGTAGAAGCGCCGGAGAGTGCTGGTGTAACGCTGCTTGAGATGGAAGAGCTGCTCGGAATACCACGTGAGCATCTGGAGTTCTCACTGTGGTACCTGCGCCGCAAGAGTTACGTCGATGCGTCTAACAATGGGCGCTACGAAATCACGGCAGAGGGCGTGGATGCCGCTGAAGAGTTCGAGAAAGAAGGACTCTCCCCGCGCGTCATCGCCGAGGATCACCGCATCGAAGCTGGCCCCGTGTCAACCCCATCTGAGGCCGATACAAAAGACTACGAGAAGGCTGCGGCCGACTGATCGGTCTCGGCTGCACGCACCCCGTGGCTCGTTCTCGCCTGCGACGTTGCCGTGTGACTGATATCCTGGAGCGGTCGCGATGGCTAATGAAGTCAAGGTAGGGATCGTTGTCGTGGGAGCGATGATCATCTTTGTCATCGTTTTCCTCTCGGTCGCCACGATGGAGTTCGGTGGTGGTCGTGTCGAGTACTACGCCTACTTCAAGTTCGCGGGCGGTCTCGATTCCGGAACCCTGGTCCGCTATGGCGGTAGAAAGGCTGGTGTCATCTCTGACGTCCACCCGTCAGCTGAGGATCCGACGACGACCGAAGTGGTTTTTCAGGTCCGCAGCGAGGTGCCGATCAACGAGCAATCGATCGCTAAGATCGGTAGCCTAAGCGCCCTCGGCGACAACTACTTGGAGATAACCCCCGGTGAGAAAGGTGCTGCCCTGATTCCCCCGGGCGGTACGATCCCATCGCAAGAAACCACCAGCTTTAGCGACATCACTTCCAAGGTCGTGGAGATCAGCGAGACGGCCAACACGGTCATGCTGGCCCTACGCGATGACGTGGCCCTGCTAGTCGAGGATATCCGAGCGCTGACCGAGAACTTGCAGGAATTAACCGGCGAGACGAATCAGCAGAACGTCGAGTCGATGCTGCAGGGTGCAAACGACCTAATTGCGGCCCAAGGCCCAAAATTCGACCAAATCACAACTCAGGTGATCGAGATGCTCGACAAGGTCGACTTAACTGTTGCTGCGCTCAAGAAGGTCGCCGAATCGGCTGACGCGACAGTTTTGAACGTGAACCGCACGGTAGACGAAACTCGCGAGCCGATCAAGCAAGACTTGGCCGCGCTTGAGGCCACTCTGGCTGAGGCAAAAGCGTTGCTCGAAGATGTTCGCGCTCTGGTTGTTATGAACAATTCGAACATCGAGGAGACGATCGCGAACTTCCGCGCCACTTCAGAGAATCTGGAGCAATTCAGCGATCAGATCAACCAGCGGCCCTGGAGCCTACTCCGATCGAGTCCTCGGCCTGATCGCCAAGTGCCTGCTACAGCACCCTAGCCAGCAGGTGTCGCAGAGTCGGCTCTAGCGCCCTCCGGCGGCTTGGGGCCACGGCTTGCCCGGCTTGCCCGAATCCTTCAGCGAGTCCCGCCAAAGCCTCTAATTCCTCCACGCGGAGGGTGTTGACGGGGGAGCCGAGGGAGCTTTCCTCGAGTGCGCGAGTTAGCGTCCGCTTGAATGACGTCTGGATTCTCGTGTCACCGCACGTCAATGCCGCTAGAAGATGCCTTGCCGGAGTAGGGAGACCGTTTGGTACTGCAATCGCCATGGTGACGCCCTTATCGGCCGCCACAGCCATACTTACTTCTATTTAGAAGATCCTGTTCCCGCACACGCGTGATGCCGTGCTTCCCTAGCTGCCGACCGGCCTTGAAAAGGATCTTGAGGACCGCGGACATGATCTCCGGTCCGATACCGTCACCGTGAGCGACGGTAATAGGCGTTTTCTTCAAGCTCATATCAGAGCTTTGAGACTAGCAAGCGATACTGGCTACTCAACGAGTTTGGTCGTCTGGTGGGCGCCAAGGAGCCACTTGCCATCCGTCTTTACCCATGTGTGCATGATCATGAGTCGATCGTTGAAAGGACCACTCGCATTCTGGCCCGTCATGACTCCAATCGAATGGACTACGGCTGCGTCGCCATGAACTCTCACGGTTGTCTTTTCGTGTTCGATCGAGGCGTAATGCTGAGTACCGGCCCGAAGTTTGCCGAGGTATTGGTCCTTGCTTTCAATGATTCCGGTGGAGTGGGCGTAGATCAAGGTGTCGTCAAGCAGCGCTGCTACCCGATCAAAATCGCCAGCCACTACCGAGGCTGCCCAGTTCCGTTCAGCTTGCAAGACCTCATCTTCGACACCTTCGCCGAAGAGGACGGTTGTCGATAGGACGGTGGCTAGGAGTAGTATCCAGATGGTCTTCATTGTTAGTTCCTTGGGGTTGGCGGCGTTCATCATATCACCCGCCTCCCTCATCGTGCGGAAGGGGTCTTGCCAACTAAGCGACTCAGCCCACGTTTTTTAGGCGTGGGCTGAGTTCATCTGAATAGTGATGCCAGGTACTAGCTAGCTTTGTTGGCTGGTCGTCTATGGCTGCCACCCGAGGGGCGGGCACTGTTGCCCGTAGGGCGCGAACCCGAGCCCGTGGGACGGGAACCGGTACCTGGCTTCCGCCTGGTACGCGAACGCTTACGGTGGACGCGACCGTGCCCGTCTCCGCCGCCAGACCGATTCTCTTGCACGGCCTTTTTCGGTGCCGAGGAAACGGCTCGCTTCTCGCGCAGCGGTGCCGTCGGGAGAGACGCTTCGTCTAGAGTCGGAATCTTTCGGCGCTCGATCTTTTGCTTGATCAGCCGTTCGATTGCATGCACGGCTGAAAGCTCGGCACCGGATACAAAGGTGTAGGCCTTGCCTGACTTCTCTGCACGCCCGGTACGGCCGATGCGATGAGTGTAGTTCTCGGGCGTCGTGGGTACGTCGAAGTTGATGACGTGCGAGATATCCGCTACGTCGATGCCGCGCGCAGCAACGTCAGTCGCGACAAGGATGTTGAATCGCCCTTGTCGAAACCCACCCATGGCACGGTCACGCTGGGCCTGAGACATGTTGCCTTGCAGGGCAATGGCGTTGTGGCCATGCCGCGTCAGTTGATCGGCGAGTCTCTTGGCGCCGTGCTTGGTTCTGGAGAACACGATGGCGGACTCAAAGTCCGGCTCGTTCAATACATGCCGAAGCAGCAGCAACTTCCGCGCTGCGGGGATGGGGTAAATCGCGTGCTCGATCGTTTCTGCTGGAGCGGGGCGGTTGAGCTCGACCACGACTGGCTTGTTCAGGATCTTGTTGGCAAGACCTCGAATCGCCGGGGGCATCGTCGCGGAGAACAGCAGGTTCTGGCGCTTCTTAGGTATTAACCCGATGATGCGTTGAATGCTGGGCAAGAAGCCCATGTCAAACATGTGGTCGGCTTCGTCGAGGACGAACCTCTATACGGCTTAGGTCGACAGCGCCTTGTTCGTAGAGATCGAGTAGACGGCCTGGGCAGACGACCAAGATATCTGGCTTCCTTCTCAGGGCACTGATCTGCGGTCCAGCTGACACGCCGCCGAAGATCGTCGCCGACTTGACGCGAGTGAACTCACCCAGATGCTTGATGTCCTCGTTGATCTGCATCGCCAACTCTCGGGTGGGAGAGATGATCAGAGCCCGGGGGCCGGGTCGGCGATCGGTTACGAGGCGATGGAGAATGGGAAGAGTAAAGGCAGCGGTCTTGCCGGTGCCGGTCTGGGCGAGGCCTAGGACGTCATCGCCAGCGAGGCCGGCGGGAATCGTCTTTGCTTGAATCGGACGTGGGTCGTTGAACCCGGCGGCAACAACGCCGCGTTGGACGGAAGGCTCAAGCTCAAAGTGCTCGAAGCCGTTCGGCGTCCCGTTAGAATTTTCTGACATACAAAATCGTCGCTTTGGGCATCCTCGCGTACAAGCGGGGACCCAACTCATTCAGACCTATACAACAGCGACAGGTAAGACTGGGAAATATCCGGCGGGATCAGAAGAAGATCCTGTTGTCCGCCGTGGGCCGCTGCGGGAGCGCGGCTCGTAGATTCGTCTCTTTAACCATAACACCCCTTGTACGTGCTGGCGGGCAAATCGGACAATCGGCACTACTAGCTGAACGCTGCTCGCCGAGTAAACTGTGGGGCATGGCGCGAACTCTTGCTGTTTTTCTGGGCTGTGTCTTGTTGGGCTGTAGCTCGTCCGACGAGGCTAGTTTTCCCGATCAGACGCAGCTTGACCAACTAGCGGGCGCGATGGCTTTCTATGCTTCTTTTGAGGACGGTATGGACGCCGCCTTTGCGCGCGATGACCGCCGAATCTACTCCGCACCCTCCTACGAAGAGCTGGCGGATCGCGGTCCTTGGTACTGGGGGCAGAATGTTGAGACCGCCTATGACTCCGGGGTTTCGGGGCACGCGTTGTCGTTCAACGGCGAGCTCTCTCAAGCAGTGTTCTATTCCGCTGACGGCAATGCTCCTTGGAGTGCTGGCGGGGCGGTCTCGTTCTGGATACAACCGGGCAAATACGCCGGTATCCCAGTCGCGATCGTTCCGGCAGACTCAGGTGAGCCTGCAGTCTCGGTTGCTCTGACACCCTCACAGATGGCTGTGATGGTCTGGGGGCAGGAAATTCAAACTTCGCTCACGGCAATGAGTGAAAGGGAATGGTTGCATGTCGCAGTTTCCTTCGCGTCTAACGAATCGGCTGAAGCGACCGCCAAGCTCTATCTCAACGGGCTGGAGCAGGGCGCCGCTGGAGACCTTTCCGTGGAACCGGTGCAATCGACGATCCGCTTAGGCGTAAACTATGTCGGACTGATCGATGAGCTAGCAATCTTCGACCGGGCTCTGACCGAGGATGAAGTAAGGTTTCTTCACCACACTCCGAATCTACCTGCGTCACTGATGCGTTGAGAGGCCAAATGAGATATCTCGGATTAGCAATCGTTATTTGCGGCCTGTGGGGATGTGGGGTGAACGACCGGTCTGATAGGTAACACTCTAAACCGGACGGATGGGTAACAGTATAGGCGGTGGTCAGTGGCCCCCGCGGGGGCCACTGACTGCCGAGCCGAGCGGCCACAGTACGCGGTTGGCGGCGTCGAACAAGGCGAGTTCCACCGGACCGAACCAGATCTGCCAAATGGCTTCGTCCACTTCGACTAGCCCGACCAACTCGCGAGCCAACGCTTCACTCAGGAAGTACTTCTCGCCGAGGAACTTGATGCGTCCGTCGTGGCGCACTCGTCGGCGCTCCCAGTGCCCCGGGTAATCCAGATCAGCAAGCTCGCTGGGATAGGCGCGTGTTGCTGGTGCATAGAACGCCGCCGGGGGCCGCTGTCTCAACGCTTCATGCGGACGTTCTTGGTTGTATTCATGACGAAAGAGGTCGAAGCGGCGCTGCTGTCGGCGACGATCGCCAGCCGGAGGTCTCACTGTCTCGGCTTTGAGCGTGCGGTGTAGCCGCTCGTGGCGACCGTTCTGCTGCGGCTTGCCCGGCTCGATGCGCTCCACCGCAATGCCCAGCTTCAGCCACCAGACGTTCAACCGGCTCAAGCGTCCGGTGCCGATGGAGGCGAACGGCGAACCGTTGTCTGAGCGTATCCTTCGTGGCAGCCCGCGCTCCAGAAACAACCGCTCCAAGCCTCGGCGGGCCTCGGCGTAGGATGTGCCCACGTGTGCGGTGCAGTTGAGCAGGAAACGACTATATCCGTCGACGACCGTTAGCGGATAACACAGCACGCCGTCGCCGGTGCGAAACTGCCCCTTGTAGTCGATCGTCCAGAGGTCGTTGGGCGCTTCGGGTTCGCGCAACGGACTGGGTGCCGCTTCGGCCAGTCGCCGCATCCGCTTGCGCCCGCGAACGAGTCCGGCTCGCTTCAGCGCGTCGCCGATCGTCGACGCCGCTGGCCAGCTTGTCTGTGACTCTTTCGACTCCAGCCAGGCCCTGAGCTTCTTCGGCCCCCAACTCGGATGCTGCCGACGCGCTTCTATCACTCGTCGCTCGACCGACTCGGGTATCCGACCGGGCTGACGGTGTGCCGCGTGCGAGCGGTCTTCCAGCTCTGGCCAACCGCCTTGACGGAAGCGTTCTAACCACTTGTATCCGGTCCTGCGGCTGATCCCGTAGAGTCGACACAGCGCCGCCACGTTCGTCGCCGCCCCCGCTCGCAGCCAGTCTTCAATGAATCTCTTGCGTTCTTCCATCGGATAGGTCTCCTTCCATGGCATCTCGCCATGGTGTTACCTATCCGCCCGGTCTAACCTGTTACCCTTCCGCCCGGTCTGTACAGGGCTGAGCCTCCTCCCGTGGTGGTGGAGAAAGTCGAGCGACCGCCAGCTCCACGAGATGAGAGTCATCGGTTTCCGGAAGAAGGACTAGTCGAGACTTCTATTACCGAGGACCACGTGCTCGGTCGGGACTTTCTGCCAGCTGGCAACGTGGCCGAATATGACCATGACGGCAAGACCTACTCCCTCTTTTTGATCACCTACGAGACCGCCGAAAAAGCTGGTCTCGCGGCATTCGATATCAAGGGGAACTTTACGGACCCGAAGTTCGTTCCGCACTTCGGAGGTTTCACTGGAACCGAAGGTGGTGAACCGTGGTTCATCTTCCCGAAGAGCAGGGCTGTTGCCGGTATCGTTGGCTTGCCTTTAGACGAAGCTGATCAGCTCGCACGAATTTTCGCTGGTCAAATGCGGTGAGGCGGGCTGTTAGGTGAACTCGTTTCAGCGACGGCTCGATGACTATTTCGGGTTCACGAAACTCGGATCGTCATTTGGTACAGAACTTCTCGGCGGCGCAACGACGTTCGCGACGATGGCGTACATCGTCTTCGTAAATCCATCCATCCTGTCGGACGCGGGTATCCCTTACCCGGCTGCCATGGCGGCTACTTGTGTTGCGGCTGCCTTTGGCAGCTTGTTGATGGGTCTGTGGGCGCATCATCCGATCGCACTCGCCCCCGGCATGGGGATCAATGCTTACCTGACGTACAGCGTTGTCGGTGGCATGGGTGTTGATTGGCGCACGGCCCTTGGCGCGGTTTTCGTTTCCGGCGTAGTCTTCCTGCTGCTAACCGTTGCAGGGTTTCGAAGAAAGATTCTCGAAGCGATGCCGCGAGTCCTGTTTCCGGCCGTCGCCGCGGGAATCGGCATGTTCTTGGCTTTGATCGGGCTGCGAAACGCGGGCATCATCGTGCCCGATGACGCCACGATGGTCAGCTTGGGGGATCTCTCCTCTCCCAACGCTTTGCTAGCAATCGGAGGTCTGCTCTTGATCGCCACGCTTGAGTCGCGCAGAGTACCTGGAGCGGTTTTGATTGGCGTGCTGACCGCCTCTGCGATCGCTATGGCGACAGGTCTTTCCGCCTGGTCTCCAACGCCGCTCGACTGGGCTGGAATGACGGCGGCGGCTTTTGAGCTCGATATACCCGGTGCCCTGAGTCTCGGGCTCCTCGACATCGTCTTCGTTTTTCTCTTCGTGGACTTCTTTGATACGCTCGGCACCGTTGTTGCCATTACGAAGAAGGCCGGTCTTGCCGACGAGCATGGACGGATACCGCGAGTGGAGAAGATGCTTGGCGTCGATGCGGCAGCAACGATGGCTGGAGCCGTTTGCGGCACGTCTACGGTGACGAGTTACATCGAGAGTGCATCTGGGATCGCTGCCGGTGCCCGTACCGGCTTGGCTGCGGTCGTAACCGGGCTGTTGTTCTTGTTGGCATTGCCACTGGCCCCGCTCGTTGGCACAGTACCAAGTGCTGCAACTGCTCCTGCGCTGATCGTCGTCGGGGCTCTGATGATGACGACGGTCCGCGAGATCGACTGGGACGACGTGACCGTCGGCCTACCCAGTTTCTTGACGCTGCTGGCGATTCCGCTGACCTATTCGATCGCCAACGGGCTGGCGATTGGCGTCATTGCCTACGCCGGACTCAAGCTATTCAAAGGGGAGGGGCGCCAGGTAGGTTGGCTCGTGTACGTACTTGCCGGGCTCTTCCTGGCTCGGTTCGCCTATCTGACCAACGGCTAGAACTGACTACTCGTCTTCGTAGTCGGGTTCTCGCTCGGAGATCTCGTCCGCCGCGTAGGTTTCTTCGACTTCGATATCAGGCTCGACAGTCCGTCCGCGCAATTCTACGAGTTGGAAACCGTGCCACGAAGCGCTCGCCTCTTCGAGCGCTCCGACGAGCGAATCTGATGCCACTTCGCTCGCCGCGTCTTCCTCATACCAGCGATAAGTCTCGTCGGTATCGAGATACAACTCCATCAGCCGCGGCTCACGGGCGTCGTCTTCTTCTTCGGTGCCGGGCGGGATGATCTCCGCCTGCGCGATGGATTCTGCCTTGGCGTGTTCGTAGCTCATTCAAGCCCCGTGGGGCGAGTCTACACCGTAACGGCCGGGTTGGCTAGTGTTCCGATTTCTGGAACTGAAATTGCAACAATATCTCCTGGCACGAGTGCTGCCTCTTGCGTCACGATAATGCCGGTTCCCGTGAACAAAACTGTCGCCGCGGGAACGCTGTTTGACTGCAGGAGGTACTTCACCAACTCTTCGAATTTACGGCGGAGTTGCCGCGTTGAGCACGAGCCGGTGAAGATTATCTCGTCGTCGCGCGTGATTGTGCAGGTCATGTCGAGCGCATAGGGGTCCGCAATCTCGTCGGGGGTGACGAGCACCGGACCGAGCGCAACGCAGCGGTCAAAAACCTTGGACTGCGGCAGATATAGTGGGTTCTCTCGCTCGATGTCCCAGGCGGACACGTCATTGCCAACCATATAGCCCTGGATCTCTCCCTTCGAGTTCACGGCGAGTGCCAGCTCGGGCTCTGGAGCAGTGAACTTCGAGTCGCTGCGGATGCCAATGCCCTCGTTGGGTCCTACGCAAACTCGCGGGCCACCCTTCTCGAATAGCTCCGGCCGGTGGTCGGTATTGTGGACGTAGGCGTACATACCCTCTTTTTCGCCCACTTGCGTGTCACGGAACTCCGCGCTTGGCGCATAGGTGCATCCGGCTCCCCAAACTTCTGGAGGGGTGATGGGGATGCCTGCTTTCGCTTCGATCAGTTCGTCGACAGCCAGAGCGGAAGCAATGGCAGAGAGTGGTTTGCCCGAAATCTCCGCTTGCACAATCAGCGAGGCGGTCGTTTGCCCGGGCACGAGGCGGTATTTTTCGCCTTCCACGATTGCGGCAACGAGTTGGCCGTCCTGATGAACCTGTGTGAGTTTCATGAGCTTTCCTAGTAACCAGAATCCTTGTCGCTTGGCGGGCGTGGCTGGCGCGTACGCGCACCGTGCACGCGCCAACCACGCCGAGCCGCAGATGCACCGCTAGTACTTTAGATAAATCGTCTTCCAGTCGGAGTAGAAGTCCAGTGCCGCGGGCCCTTGCTCCTTCGGTCCGAAGCTGGAGCCCTTGGTGCCGCCAAACGGTAGCTGGTACTCGACACCGGCGCTCGGGAGATTGACGGTGATCAGCCCGGCTTCGATGTTATTGATGAAGTCGAAGACGCGAGAGACGTTTTGTGTCTGAATCGACGCCGACAGACCGAACTCGGTGTCATTGGCGATCGACATCGCGTCGTCGAAGTCCTTGGCCTTGATGACGGCCAAGACGGGTCCAAAGACCTCTTCTCGGGCGATTCGCATCGAGTTGTCGACTCCGGTGATGACCGTCGGCTCGAAGAAGAAACCGTTGCTCAAAGGTCCCTCGTTGAGAATTCGACCGCCACACTCGATCGTGCAGCCTTCTTCCTTCGCGATTTCGCAGTAACGCAGATCGGTGTCGAGTTGGCTCTTGTCGATCGCGGGCCCGATCTGAACACCATCTTCGAGACCGTCGCCGACCTTCAGAGCCTTCACGGCACTGATTACAGCGGCCACGAACTCGTCGTAGATGCCTTCTTCGACGATCACGCGGCTGGTAGCCGTGCATTTTTGGCCGGTCGAGAACATCGAAGCGTTGACGGTAGAGCCAACCGCTTCAGCCAGGTTCGCGTCGTTCAGCACGATGGTGGGGTTCTTGCCGCCCATCTCCAACTGAATCCGCAGACGCCGCGCCGAAGCCTTGGCGTGGAGCGCATTGCCGACTTCGCAAGAACCGGTGAACGAGATCGCCTTGACCGGCTCCGCTTCCACCATGGCGTTTCCAACTTCTCCACCAGAGCCAGCGATGAAGTTGACGACGCCCTTCGGGATACCCGCCTCATGGCAAGCCTCGACGATCCGCCAGGCGGAAAGAGGTGCGGCAGAAGCAGGCTTCAGCAGTACGGTGTTGCCAGCGATCAAAGCCGGGGCCAATTTCCAGGCCGGAATCGCACTGGGGAAGTTCCAAGGGTTGATCTGGCTGACGACACCGATCGGTTTGCGCTGAGCGAACATAAACACGCTGGGGCGTTCGGAGGGGACCAGGTGTCCGGGTTGACGGGAGCCTTCACCGGCGAAGTAGCGGAAGATGTTGATCGACCGCATCGTCTCGCCCTTGGCCTCGGGGAAGGTTTTGCCTTCTTCACGCGTCATCTCCCGCGCCAGGCTGTCGAGATTCTTCTCAAGGATGTCTGCGACCTTGTACAGCATTCCGCCGCGCGCCGGGGCGGGGAGCTTCGACCAGCTGCTGAAAGCCTCTTGCGCGGCATCAGCGGCGCGAAGTACGTCTGCTGCGGTGCCCTTCGAAAAGACGCCAACAAGGTCGTCTTGGTTGGCCGGATTGCGATTCTCGAAGGTCTGGTCGGAATCGACCCACTCGCCGGCGATGTAATTAGGAAAACGTTTAGCTTCACTCATGATTGTTAGGGCTCCCGCGCGCGGGTAAGAGCCCAATTATAGCCAACCTGAGTGGGGATCTGAGAACGCTACCAGGCGTCCGCGTACCGGAAGCCGTAAGGATCGGCACCGGCCTCGATGACGCCGTTATCGAGCACCTTCAACGCGACCGGAGCCGATCCTGAATCCCAGCGACTACGCCACTCGACTTCGTGCCCGAGTTCCGTCAGCCGCCTGAAAACGCTCTCGGGAATTCGTTCGTCGAGCAAGAGTAGGTTGGGATCCATCGCGTGGTCGTCGAAGCTGGCGACCAGGTGACGCGTCTGGATGCGCGGTGCCTCGACGGCGAGTTCTGCATTGAAGCCAAATAGAATTGCGTCAAGCAGAACCTGCAGCAGCGCCTGGTCTTGCTGATCGCCCCCAGGCGTATTCATCGCCATGTAGGGTTCTCCGTGCCGCGTCACGATCGTCGGGGTAAGCGTGATGCGAGGCCGCTTGCCGGGCTCCACGACGTTGGGATGATCCTCGATCATCAGAAAGCTCTGGGCCCTTTGAGTCAGCGGGATTCCGGTCGTTCCGGCGATCACCGACGGCATCCACGCGCCGGATGGCGTTGCCGAGAACATCCAACCGTCCTTGTCCACTACAGCCAGTGCCGTCGTGTCGTGGGAGGCCAGCGCATCGGTCAACGGACGCCAATCTTCCGCGTAACGTGACGGGTGAGGCGGGACTCTCTCCGAAAACTGACCAGGCCGAAATTCTTTCGAGGACTGGGTGGCGTCGATCAATTTGCGTCGCTCGGCTGCGTACGCCTTCGTTAGTAGCTCTTCGGGCACGTCAAAGAATTTCGGATCGGCGTACCAGCTATCGCGGTCTGCGTAGGCCAGCTTCAACGCTTCGGTGACGTAGTGAATGTACTCCGCTGAATTCCATCCGAGCTCGCGCAGCGGGTAGCCTTCGAGGATGTTCAAAGCCTCGATCATTACGCCGCCCTGGGTCCAGAAAGAACCCTTATAGACTTCGTACCCGAGGAATGTCGTCATCAACGGTTCCTCGACTTCGAGCCGGAAGGCTGCCATATCTTCGTAGCGCAACAGACCCTTGTTGAGCTTGACGAAGTCGCCAATCTCGCGGGCTATCTCACCTCGGTAGAAGTGATCGCGAATCGCGTCAATCGCTTGCTCGCGGTTCTTTCCTGCAGCGAGTGCCTGTTGCTCGGCTCGAACCATGCCGCGTAGCGTGCGAGCGAGGTCCGGCTGCCGAAAAATATCACCGGGCGAGGGGAGAGAGCCGCTGGGCGAGAAGACCGCGAGGGAGGTGGGGAAGCGCCGGAGAAACTGGGCTGCCTGAGCGATCGAGTTCGTCCGTTGGCGGTCGATGGGAAACCCGTCTGCCATATCCACCGCTGGCTGGATGATCTCTTCGAAAGACTTCGTGCCGTACTGCTTCAGCGCGAGTAGCCCGGCGTCGACCATGCCGGGGACAACCGCGGGCAGCAACCCGTAGGACGGTATAGGGCCTGGATCTCGCCCGCGTCTATCAGCCTCTTCCGCGTTCTCGGGAGAGATCCGACGATCCAAGAAAACTTGCCGCGTCATCAGCTGCGGTGCCGTGCCGATTCCGGCGATGCTGACGACATCGCCATCGGGAGTTCGGATGAGGATCGGAGCTTCGCCGCCGAATCCGAAGTGCGAGAATTCGCTCACGCTTCCCGCGAACAACGATGCGACGCCTGCATCTATGGCGTTGCCACCGGCATGGAGAATCCGCATGGACGCATCGGTCACGAGCGGGGTGCCTGCCGCGACAGCCGCTCTCTCACCGCGCACAACGGGCCGCAGGATGTTCCACCGCGTCGCGTCCGCAATCGGTTTAATTTGTAGGTTGCCGGACTGCGCGATGAGAAACGGCAACGTCGCCACGATAAGAAGTGCGGCGAGGAGTCCTGGTCGCGCGAAAAGGCCTGTCTTCATAACAGCTGCCGGTAAGAAGTCATGGTCATCATATCAGTCGTTTTCGTGGACTTGGCCGCTGACCTGGCCAAGCCACTGATCTATTCGTTTCTTGTTGGCGCCCAGATCGGATCTCCCATAGTGCGACCGACTATAGATAGCCAGAGTGGACCGACCGTCCGGAAGTTCGATAAACCGCACAGTCACCGTATCGGGAAACCCCACCAACGGTGTGAGTGTTTCGATATCGAATTGCCGTTCGCCCTCATTCCTCTCGATGACCTCGGTCGCTGGCTGCGCTTCGATCACGGTGAACCAGGCCGCCTGGAGCTGGTCTGCTGAAATCGAGAATTCCGGCGCGACAGAGTGGGCCTGCTCGGAGCAGTAGCCCTCGGGGCAGATGAGGTATTGGTTGGGCGAACTCTTGAGGCGCAACTGAGCAAAGTCGACCTGCTCGCGTTGGATTTGTCCGAAGAGCACTGACAGCGCGCCCTTGCGTCCCTTGAATGCGACGAGCGCACAGTAGGCGACGCCAATCGCGACTAACCCGCAAACCACAACCAAGAGCGTCGAGCGGATCATTCCGCAGCCACCACCGCTTCGCTAAGAAGGGGCTCGACAAAGCTAGCGACCGATTGGGCTACGATTCGCGCACCCGCACTGTTGGGATGGATGCCGTCGTCTTGATTGAGATCAGGATCAGCAGCGACTCCTTCCAGTAGAAATGGCAGCAACGGAATATCCATATCCTCAGCTACGCGGGGATAAACAGCTTCGAATTGGCCTACGTACTCAGGACCCATGTTGGGAGGTATGCGTATTCCAGCCAACGCCACACGACGTCCGGCGACTTGGAAGCGTCGCACGATCTCGCGGAGGTTGGCCTCCATTTCTTCGACAGGTAGACCTCGTAGTCCGTCATTGGCCCCGATCGCGATGATGGCAAGGACGGCCTCGTGAGTTGCCGCCACATCCACTCGGGCGAGTGCAGTGGCTGTCGTGTCGCCGCTGACTCCCTCATTGATCACACGATACGGTGTGCCTCGTTCCGCCAACAAATTCTGTAGCACCGAAGGGTAACTCTCTTCAGGAGCCAAGCCATAGCCAGCCGTAAGGCTATCGCCGAAAGTGACCAGAACGGGCGCGTCCGCCGGAACTGCAGGCCTGGTTTCCGCGACCGTCGAGGTAGCTGGTCGTGCATCCTCTTGCGGAGCCGGTGCTGCGGAGCATCCCGCAAGCAATAGCACCGCGAGGGAAGAAAGTAATTGTCTCACTGCATGTCATACTAATTTCTTTCCACGGACAGTGTCGAATCCCACCCCCATTCTTGAAGTCCAAGGGCTTAAGAAAACGATCCATAGCGGTACCCACGAGGTCCGTATCTTGCGGGGTCTCGACTTCGTTATTCCTCGCGGTCAATTCGCCGCCATCCGAGGACCTTCGGGTAGTGGCAAGAGCACGCTTCTTGGCTTGTTGGCGGGTCTCGACTCGCCCAGCGCGGGTGCCGTTCTGATTGACGGAGAAGAGATCAGTCATCTCGACGAAGACCGCATGGCGGTCCTTCGAGCTGAGAAAGTGGGCTTTGTCTTCCAGTCCTATCAGCTCGTACCGACACTGACTGCGGAGGAGAACGTTCTGCTCCCGCTCGATCTCGTGGGCAAGGGCGATGATGGGGTCGACCGAGCGCGCTCCTTGCTCGATGCTGTCGGACTGGCTGACCGCCACGATCACTATCCCATTCAGTTGTCCGGCGGCGAGCAGCAGCGCGTCGCTCTGGCGCGGGCCTTTGTATCTAGCCCACCACTGATCTTGGCGGACGAACCGACCGGCAACCTGGACACCGTCAACGGTGCCCACATCCTTGAGATGCTCGACGAACTCAACCGTCGAGAGGGGGCCACCCTGGTGCTGGTTACCCATGACGAAGCGCTCGCCGAGCGAGCGGATCGCGTCATTGTGCTTCAAGACGGCCTCATCGTCTCCGACGAGTTGACGTCCACGGAATCGAGTACATCCCATGCTTCCTCGCCTGTGGCGTAGCGCCTTCAAGATCGCTTGGCGAGAGTCCCGCTCCTCGACAGGTAAGTTTCTGTTTGTCATTTTGGCTGTCGCCGCGGGAGTCGGTGCGCTGAGCGGTGTGCGCGGCTTCTCCGCTTCATTCCGGGACATGCTGCTCCAGGATGCGCGGACCTTGATGGCCGCCGACATGACGCTGCGGCTCTTCAGCCTTCCCGACGATGGTGAGCAGGCCGCGATCGACTCGCTGGTGACTGAAGGAGCGCAGGTGACGCGTGTCACAGAAACGGTCTCAATGATGACTGCCGAGGTGGGCGCCCGTCCCTTGATGGTCAGCGTGAAGGCGGTTGACCCGGCGCTTTACCCGTTCTACGGCCAGTTGGAGACGAGGCCCACGACCGATCCCTCAAAGACACTGGACGCCAACCGAATCATCGTCACCGATGACCTGTTGTTGAGGCTTGGTGCGACGGTTGGCGAAGAGATCAAACTCGGCAACGCCTTTTTTGAGATCGTCGCAACGATCGCAGTCGAGCCCGACCGGATGACCGGCAGTCTCAATGTGGGGCCGCGCGTAATGCTCAGCCACGAAGCTCTCGATCGCACCGGGCTGATTGTACGAGGCAGCCGCGCTTCCCAACGATTTCTCTTCAAACTGCCCGACGAAGGGCTCACGATCGAAGATGCTCGCCAGAGCTTGGAGCGCACGTTTCGTCCTCGCCGCATCGCTGATTTTCGGGAGACTCATCCGACGATTCGGCGCGGGCTCGACCGCGCTACGAACTTCCTCAGTTTGGTGAGCCTCGTGGCGATGATCGTCGGTGCGTTGGGTGTTGGTATGGCGATGCATTCGCATCTGCAGCAGCGGCTCGACACGATCGCGATCATGAAGTGCGTCGGGGCCCGCTCTTCGCAGATCATCCGTATCTATCTCGTTCAAGCACTGGGGCTCGGACTAGCCGGGAGCCTCCTCGGTGTCTTCTTGGGTTTTCTCGTGCAAGCGGGAGCGCCTTGGCTTATCGCGAACTATTTTCCCGATGCTCCTCAGCTCGGCTGGCAGCCAGCAACCGCCCTGCAGGCCATGCTGATCGGTATCCTGACGACGCTGCTGTTCAGCTTGCCACCGTTACTCGGGATCCGCCATGTTCGTCCCGCGCTGATCTTTCGGCGCGAGTTGGAAGGACTGCGGAAACCCTGGCGTCAGAAACTTGCTGCCCAGAAGGACTCAATCTTTGTCGGACTGTTTGTCGCCGCGGGCCTAGCCGCGACCGCCGCTTGGCTCGGAGATTCAGTGCGCCTCGGATTGTGGTTCGCGGGCGGGCTTCTCGCCAGTTTGGCGGTCTTGTCGGCCACGGCCTGGGCGTTACTGCGCATCTTGAAGCGTCTCCCTGGGTGGCTGCCCTTTCGACTGCCGACGGTGCTGCGACATGGAATCGCCAATCTCTACCGGCCCGGGGTTCATGCTGAGGCGATTCTCGTGGCTCTCGGCGTCGGGGTCACCTTCACCCTGTCTGTTTTTCTTATCCAGACGTCTGTTCTGACCCAGATGTCTCGCAGCGCACCGCCTGACATGCCGAACGTTTTCTTGATTAACGTCACGAACGCCGAGCGGGACGGACTGGTAAATCTCCTCGAGAACTACCCCGGCGTTGAGGGAGACGTTGAGTTGGTGCCCTCCGTCGCTGCACGACTAAGCGCCATCAACGGCGTCGAACTAGCTGATCTCCAGCTCGACGAGAACGCTAATCGGTATCGCACCAGTCGGGGAATAACTTGGTTCAACGAGCAGCCGGAAGAATTCGAGGTCATTGACGGCGAATGGTGGTCCGCTGATCAAGAGGGCAACTTCGCGGCGGTTCGGGACGATGCCGCCGAGACCCTCGGAATCATTCCGGGTGACGAACTCGAGTGGATGGTTGGTGCCGAACGTGTCTCCGCCACCGTGGCTGCGGTCGTTCGGATGGAGTCGATCCGAATGGGTTCGAACGCCTACTTCACGCTAAGCCCGGAAGCGCTTGAGGGTCGTCCGGCAGTATTTTTCGGGGGAGTCAGAATCGCACCAGACAAGGCTTCCGAGCTCCAACGAGATGCCTTCGAACTCTTTCCGACTGTCATGTTGATCAATGCTGCTGATGTGCTGTCGATTGTGCAAGACGTCGTCGACCAGATCGCTCTGGTTGTTCAGTTCGTCTCGGCCTTTTCGATCCTCGGCGGCATTATCATTCTGTCTTCCAGCGTGATGGCCACCCGATTCCGCCGTGTCCGCGAAACCGCCATCTTGAAGACCCTCGGCGCCACCCGCTGCAAGGTTGCTCAGATCTTTTCAGTGGAATTTCTCGTCCTGGGCTTTGTCGCTGGAGCGATGGGTGCCTTACTTGCGTCTGGATTCACCGCGTTGCTGCTCCACAACGTCCTCGACGCTAATTTCGAGTTCGACGCCGTTGCGAGTCTGACGACCGTGTTGGGGACCGCGTTCATCGCCAACATTGCGGGTTGGCTAGCGAGTCACAAGGTGCTCGATCAGAAGCCGCTAGAAGCTCTACGGCACGAATAGCTTCACATTTGGCCTCTAAGAGTCATCTCGGCACTTGACTCCGTAAATGTCAGGTGACCAAACCGACTATCTGGCCGTCATAATCAAGACACGCTATGACTACTCGACTGCTCGCCCTGCTCATCCTGCTCGGCTCAATTTGGGTCGCACCTGCTCAGGAGGTGGAGGTCCAGGAACACATTCTCGATAACGGGATGCGCCTTCTACTTGTGCCCAGGGAGGGGGATCCGAACATCTCCTGCGGCTGGGTCGCTCGCGTTGGTTCGGTCAATGAACGCCCCGGCGTCACCGGTGTCGCCCACTTGTTTGAACACATGATGTTCAAGGGGACCCACACACTTGGCACAAAAGATATTGACCGCGACCTAGAGCTTATCGCCAAGCTCGACGATCTCAAGGCCCAGATTAGGGAGGAAGAAGCCGTTCTGGTTGAGTCCTACCGCGTCGGGCAGATCGAGGACCCTACCGCTGCCGATAATCGCAGCGAACGGCATCAAGAGTTGCTTGCCGAATTTGAGAATCTCCTCAAGGTTCAGAGCGAGTTGCTGGTCAAGGACGAGTTCACTCGGATCTACACCTCCCAAGGCGGTTCCGGCATGAACGCCTTCACCAGCAACGATATGACCGCGTATTTCGTCAATGTCCCCGCAAACAAGCTAGAGCTTTGGTTCTGGATGGAGTCAGATCGTTTGGCGAATCCCGTCTTCCGCGAGTTCTACGCCGAACGCGATGTCGTAAGAGAAGAGCGACGCCTTCGTACCGACTCCACCCCGACCGGGAGAATCAACGAGCAGTTCGACGCAATGTTCTGGCAGGCGTCACCCTACTCCTGGCCTGTCATCGGGTGGTCCAACGACGTAGAGAACATCACTCGCGAAGAGGCGCTGGAGTTCTTTGGCACTTACTACGCGCCGAACAACCTCACCATGGTGCTGGTTGGCGACTTTCAGCCAGACGAGGCCATCGCTCTAGCAGAGAAGTATCTGAGCCGCTTGCAGCGCGGGGAAAAGGCACCGCCGCCGATGCGTACCCGCGAGATCAAACAGCTCGCTGAAAAACGCATGATCGCTTACGCCGAGACTCGACCGACGGTCCGCATTCGTTACCACACCGCTCCTGACGCTCACGTCGACGAACCGCCGCTGCTCGTGTTGGGCAGTATTCTGAACGGTCGCACCGGACGCTTCTTCAAGTCGCTGATCCTCGAACAGCAGCTCGCGGTTCAAGCGGGCGGCGGGGTCAACGGCCTCAAGTACGACGGCATGTTCGAGTTAGTTGGAGTCGCTCGCGACCCCAATCAACTGTTGGATCTGGAGCAGGGCCTCTACGAACAGATGGAGCTGCTCAAGGAGGAGTTGGTCACCGCGAGGGAACTCCAAAAGATCAAGAACCAGCAGCTGGCGGGTGACTTCCGGCGGTTGAAGTCGAAGAGTGGCCTCATGATTCAGCTGCTCCAGTACGAAGCTCTGGGTGAGTGGCAAAACATCAACCGCTTCTCCGAGCGTATCCAGGCGGTAACCGCCGAAGACGTCCAGCGAGTTGTGAAGAAGTACTTCACTCGTGAGAACCGGACGGTGGGGCTCTATTACCCGAAAGATTTTGTGCCAGCGACAGAAGATAGCGAAGGAGAAGTGGAATGAGACGACGCGATTGGATGACGGCTGCCGCCGGTGGAGCCCTAGCGCTCCCGCAGCTTGCCTCCGCTCAGATTCCCGCGCATCCTTCGCTGCTGGAGTTCTCGCCGATCGAGTTTCAGCCGCCCGAAGCTTCACAGTATCGGCGCGAGCTACCTGGTGGAGCGGTCGCGTATCTCGTCGAGGATCATCAGTTCCCGCTAGTCGACGTATCCGTCACGATCCGAACCGGTGGCTACCTCGTCCCGGATGAAGACATCGACGTCGCCAGTTTCACCGGTTCCCAGATGCGTGCCGGTGGAACGCAGTCAATCTCGTTCACCGATTTCGATGAAGAAGCGGCCTTTCTAGCGACTCAGATTGGCTGTAGCGTCGGCAGAACGTCGTCGTCCGCCAGCGTTGGGTGCCTCAAGCAGAATCTTGACCGCTCGCTTGAGATGTTCTTCGACATGCTGATGCATCCAGGGTTTGATGCGCAGCAGCTAGAACTCTCCGTTGCGCGGACTCTGCAAGGTCTGGAACGTCGCAACGACAGCACCCGCAGTATCGTGAACCGCGAGTATGCCCGCCTCATGCGCGGCAACCACTTCACGACCCGTCAGTCCACCGAAGATACTGTTGGCCGCGTCACTGCCGAGCGCATGGCCGCATTCCACGCCCAGAACTACTCGCCGTCACGGTTCATCTTCTCCGTTTCTGGAGACTTCGATACCGACGAGATGTTCGACAAGCTGTCTGCCTATCTCACATCGAGTGATTGGCCCGAACTCGGTGCTGCGCCAGCGATTCCCGCGCCGACTCACCACCCGCGCCCAGGGGTTTACATGGTCGACAAGGTCGACGAGAACCTAAACCAGGCGCAGGTTCGCATCGGCCATCTCGGCATCGCCCGCAGCAACCCCGACCACATCGCCGCCAGCGTGATGAACTATATCCTCGGCGGGGGCTCGTTCGTTTCACGCATCATGTCGCGCGTGCGCTCGGATGAAGGACTGGCTTATTCTGCCAGTTCAAGCATCACGCCGGGCACCTACTATCCGGGCCTCTTCTCTGCTGCTTTCCAGTCTGAGAATGGCCGTTGCGCGCAGGCCGCCACGATCGTTCTCGAAGAGATGCAGCGTATCCGAGAAGAAAAGGTCTCGGACGAAGAGCTTGAACTCTCGCACAACTACAACATCGAGATATTCCCTCGATTCTTTGCCACTGCTGGTCAGGTCGCGGGTACGTTCGCCGCTGACGAATACACCGGTCGTGAAGAGGGCTATTGGCAGAACTACCGCGATCGCATTGCGGCGGTCTCGGCAGACGACATCCAGCGTGTCGCCCAGACCTATCTCAAACCCGAGCAGGCGGTCATCCTGGCCGTTGGTGCCACCGATGCCGTCAAGGCTGGCAACCCTGACGAGCCGGACTATAGCTTCCAATCGCTCAACGACGACAACGAGATCGAGATGATCCCGCTGCCCGATCCGCTGACCATGAAGTATCCGGAAGGTTAATCCTCCTCGCTAGCAGACTGCGATCGCCCGAGGCCACGTAGTAGATTCGCCTAAACCTCACTCCAGCAGCCGTTCGGTGAGCATGACCTCAAGACCGTCTGCGCCCTGGGAACGAACGTACATATCGAGGGTCCGGGTGCCTCCCAACGCTGCACCGTACTCAACGGCCGTCGCTTTGAGTAGTTGGATGAAGTAGCTTCTGATAGCTGGAGCCGTATGGTCTAGTAAAAATCGTGCGAAGCAGGAGTACTGCTATTCATCTCAAGAGACTGAGCATCATCTGCTCGGATATGGATCACTCCGTCTTGCTTTTGGATGATGCCGTTCACGAGTAGTGCTGGCTCGCTGACCCAGAGAGAGCGGTATTGCTGAAACATCGGTGGGCGGACGACAACGTTCGAGACGCCCGTTTCATCTTCGAGTGATAGAAACACGAAGCCTTTGGCCGTCATGGGCCGCTGCCGCGTGATGACCATGCCAGCAATCTTCACCGGTCGCCCGTTCTGCAGAGTCGGAAGTTGAGCGGCAACGGTCACACCCATTTGGCGCAAACGGTTCCGCTGATAGTGCATTGGATGTGGGCCGGTAGTGAGTCCAACGCCACGGTAGTCCGCATCGAGCCGCTCGGTTGGAGTCATGGCAGAGAGAGGTGAAGGCTCTGGGATCTCTTCTAAAGACTCCAGTAGAGGTCCGCGTGAGCGCCATGCCTTCTCGATTTGCCAAAGAGCGTCTCTGCGATGCACTTGCTCGCCCAGAGAGTTGAGGGCGCCCACTTTGGCGAGGGTTTCGAGTTCCTGCTTGCGAAGCTGCGTACGGCGAGTGAAATCATCAATGGACCGAAACTCTTGCCGTGCGCGCTGCTCCACTATCTTTTTGACTGACGTAGCGGTCAGTCCCGAAACATAGTTGAGCCCGATGCGGATACGGTCGTCCGTCTCGACGCGGCAGCGGTGATTAGAAACGGCGACATCAATCGGTCGTACGCGAATGCCGTGTCGCTGAGCGTCTTTGACGAGTGTTGCCGGACTGTAAAAACCCATCGGCTGGGCGTTGAGCAGTGACACGTAGAATGCTGCTGGGTAATGCGCCTTGAGGTACGAGCTTGAGTAAGCCAGCAACGCGAAGCTCGCAGAGTGAGACTCGGGGAAGCCAAATAAGGCGAACGCGGTGATCGCTTTGACGATCCGCTCTTCCTCCTCCCCGCGAATACCGTTGGCGCGCAGCCCTTTGCGTAGTTTGACCTCGATCAGCTTCATCCGCTCCGTAGAACGCTTAAAGCCAATTGCACGGCGCAACTCCTCTGCCTCGCCACCTGTGAAGTTGGCAGCGGCCATCGCCATGCGAAGTAGTTGCTCCTGAAACAGGGGCACGCCCAGTGTTCGCTTGAGTACAGGGATGAGCGACGGGTGCGGATAGGTCACTGGCTCACGCCCCATACGGCGACGCAAGAAGGGATGCGCCAGGTCTCCAGCAATGGGACCGGGGCGAATGATAGCGACCTGGACGACAAGGTCATAGAAGCAGCGCGGTCGCATGCGTGGCAGCGTCGCCATCTGAGCACGCGACTCGATCTGGAAAGCCCCAATCGTGTCCGCCGCCTGGATCATCTTGTAGGTCTTCTCGTCGTTGGGTGGAACGTGCGCAAGATCAAAATTCGCACCACGGCTATTCACAATCGCGGTGCATTCTTCGAGCGCGTTGAGCATGCCGAGCCCCAGCAGGTCAACCTTAACGATGCCGAGGTCGGCGCAGTCTTCTTTGTCCCATTGCACGATGCGACGATCGGGCATACGTGCGTTCTCAAGCGGGACAACGCTGTCGAGTTCCCCTTGGCAGATGACTAAACCGCCTGGGTGCTGCGAAAGGTGGCGCGGCAGATTCTGAATCTCGCGAGAGAGTCGAGCGAGATGCCGAAACCTCGACTGCGTCGGGTCAAAGCCCGCCATGCGGATCTGTTCGGCGGTGTGCTCGCCGTCGTCAGTCGCATCCATGTAATGAATGCACTTCGCTAGGCGCTCAATGCTCTCTTCTGAAAAGCTCAGCGTCTTGGCAATCTCGCGAACGGCGCTCTTATCGCGGTACGAAACGACGGTGGCCGTCATCGCCGCACCGTGTTTGCCATAGCGATCGTAGACGTACTGGATCGCGCTCTCACGCTTAGCGCCCGAGGGGAAATCCATATCAATGTCTGGCCACTCGCCGCGCTCTTCTGACAAGAAGCGTTCAAACAGTAGCTCCATCTGCACCGGGTCGACAGCCGTGATGCCGAGCGCGTAACAGACCGCGCTATTCGCCGCCGAGCCACGGCCTTGGCAGAGGATGCTGCTGCGTTTGGCGAACTGAGCGATGTCCCAGACGATGAGGAAGTAGCCTTCGAGTTGTAGCTTCTCGATGACCTGTAACTCGTGCTCGATCTGCCGCCAGGCTCGCTGTTTGAGCGCAGAGTCGCGATAACGCTCACGCGCTCCTTGGAAGGTGATCTGCCTGAGGTAAGAGGTCGCGGTCTCCCCCGGCGGCAACGGGTAACGCGGGAAGCGGTATCCCAAATCCTCCAACGTGAACTGCAGCCGTTGGCTCAATTCCATCGAGTTGTGGATTGCTTCCGGGACATCTCGAAACAGCCGCGTCATCTCCGCCGGAGACTTCAGGCAACGCTCTGTGTTCAGCTCCAGCAACTGTCCGGCGCGATCCAGTGTCGTCTTGTGGTGAATACAAGTAAGGGCATCAAACAACTGCCGAGACGAGCGCCGTGCATAGCGGACGCCGTTGGTCGCGATCAGTGGCAAATGGTGACAACCCGCAAAGTCCATCCGCGCTTGGTTCTCTGCTTCTTGGCCATCACGGAAGTGCCGTTGAAGTTCGACGTAGACGTTTTGCGATTTAAAGATCGAGCAGATACGGTCTCCATCACGCATGTCGTCAATCAGCGCGACAAGCCCATCGGCGTAGGATTCGATATCACTCCACAGGGCTCGGCCCTTGCCCTTCACGCTGGACAGATGCATCCGCGTTAGTAGGCGACAGAGGTTTTGATAACCTCTACGGTTCTCGACCAATACGGTCAAGCGACGGCCATTCGCTAGAGAGATTTCGCAGCCAACGATGGGGTGCAGCCCGACCGCCTTCGCTGCCTTGTAGAAGCGTGGTGCGCCGTACACGCCATCGCGATCGCACAACGCAATCGCGGAGTAGCCCAACTCCTGTGCCCGGTCGACCAAATCTTCTGGTAGCGAGGCCGCCTCCAAAAAACTGAAGGCGCTCGCCGTATGGAGTTCGGCGTACATCGCTCAGTCATAAACCCCAACGAGCCGCCACGTTTGCGACGGCAACTCACAGCAGAGACGATAGAGCCCTTTGTGCAACTCAACGTCCCACTCGGCAAAGCTCCAGCCCTCTTCCCACCACCAGTCGCCATTCATCCGCCAAGGGCCTGCGCACTTATGAACACGGCCTCCGACGATGCGACTACTCACATGCACCGGTTGATGCCGTTCTTCAAGGACTTTCGCTTCAATAGGAGGTCGAAAACAACGAAAGCCCAGGGCGGAGAGCGGCGTCTGTTGTTTGAGGGTTTTGGGGTTGAATCGCGTCACAGAGAAAACGCGTGGCTGGTGCGTATCTCTGACTGCTGGCGCACCGACATTCTCGAGACCGACCTGCTCTTTCAGGCGTCCGAGGGTGACAGCCAGCCTCTCTGGGCTCGGACGAGAGAGAGAAAACAGGTCGTGCTGTAGCTCTCTCCTCGGTACAGGTTGAGCGGTGATGGTCAGACCCTCTACCGCCTTGCCCGTTGGATGCGCCGACAACTCTAAGCGAATCAGCTTCAGCAGGACATCGTGGTTCGTCAGCGGATGAGACAAGGCAACACTACGCTCACAGCGCGAGCCATCTGCGAGCTTGAGCGAGAGGGAGATGTTCTCAGCCGCTGAGCCTTGTTGTCGTAGTTTCTGGCAGACTTTGCGGAGCGGTTCAGCCAGCAAGAATGACAGTGGATCGAGATCGGTGACCTGCCAGTCGAAGTCGACGCTCTCTTCGAAATCGTGTGGGGCCTCCCACGCCTCAAAAAGTGAATCGTCTTCACCGCTCGCCAACTTGGCTAAAAACGCTCCGCGTTCGCCAAAACGCGCGGTCAAAGAGTCTGCCGAAAGACGAGCGAACCCGCCGACCGTTCGCAGGCCCCAGAGCTGCAATGTCTTGTGCTCCTCTGCGATGAGAGGCAGCACGCCGATCGGCAAATGCTCTAAGAATCCCTTCACCTCATGCGGATAGATATGTGTGACGCCCGCTTCTACCCGTGTTGCCGAGACGGCTGCGAAACGATTCTCGGATGTCGCCACCCTTGCAGGCAGACCAAGCGCCTCGACCGAGTGCGCTAACTTGCCACCTGCCGTGTGCGGATCAGGCAGACCGGCCAGATCCAACAACAGCAAGCCGGGGCCACGATCTTCCACACGCGGCGAAACCTGCTGCGCTACTTCCAGTAACTCCCGTTGCGCTTGCTGCTCGTCCTGCTCGTTCCGCAGTTCAGCAAACAACTCCCCGTTACGTTCACCTACCCCGAAGCGCCCTTGGGCTTGGCGCAGCGTCATCCCTTCGCGGATGCCTACTGTACGAGCAGCAGCGTTCACCTGATAGACGTAGACATTGGGTGCCACGCCACTCAAGACAAGCGCAGGCAAAGACTGCAAGCTACGACTCTTTCTCAGAACGACAGCGACAGCAAAATCATTTATGCGCAGACAGGCGTAGAGTTTCACCGCTGTGCCTCTAAGCGGCAAGAGACCGCTTGGCCGAAACGGCTGCGGCGCTGATGCAGCAGTTTCGCCTGTGCAGAAAGTCCTGTCAGCCTAAGCGACACACCAGAATCACCACGCCAGCCTACGTTCTCACGCTCTAAGACGAGTGCTTGCGACGCCACTGTTCCAGCAACATGCTCAGGCGAAAGCGCCAGAATTGCAGTAGGACTCTCTGCAATGGTTTTCCTCAGCCCAAACCAAGGGAAGTTTTGAAAGTCGCGCAGTTGCGACAGAGGCAAGCCAATGAGGTCGAGGACAATCAACCCGAAACCACCCGAAGCAGCCACCAACTGAGTCGCCTTCCAAACCTGAGCGGAGCGAGTAGATCGACGAGAGCGCCAATCAAAGGAGCGCTTCTGTGCCCCGCAACGCACCCACAACAGATGGTCCAGTTGGACTCCGGCTTGCTCGGCTTGGCGCGGGTCGAGACTGTCTGAAGCGTCGATGTAAGCCACCTGCTCCCCCCGCCCTGTGGCCTGCGCCAGAGCGGAGAGAGCCAGTGTTGTGCAGCCCGAGGATGGCCCCCCGCAGCACTCCAGAATCTCTCCACGAGAGATCCCTCCCCCCAACAAATCATCAATTTCTCTGAATCCTGAAGCGGCGACCTCGGGTTCGTTTAGCTCAACTCGAGACGCAGCGGAGCCAAACCCCTGCCGTTGCAGCAGAGAGCGCAAGTCCGCAATTGTCGAGCTCTTGACCACGTGATTTTATTCGCCATTTATTCGCCATCCGATTATCCACGATGCCTCGCACAGACGCAAGGCCCTTGACGCAAAGTTTGTTGTAAACCGTGATGACCTGACAGCCGCGAACCTCTGGGGCTCCAGTAACAACCATGGACGCAAGAGTCTGTGTGAATAGCAATCAAGAAAAAGGTAGCAACGGGGCGGGTCGCGGGTTACCAAAGATGCATGGCACGTTTTCAGGACTACGCCCCGGACCAAGCCTGGCTGTTGCCGCCGCGCATCAGTGATGAGTTAGGCGAAGAGCATCTGGCGTGCTTTCTCGATGAAGCGGTCGAGCGGATGGATCTCAGCCGATTCGAATCGGCGTATTCCGACGACGGACAGCCCGCCTACCCGCCGGAGTTGATGCTGAAGGTTTGGCTTTACGCTTACGCGCTGGGCGTAACGTCGTCGCGCAAACTCGAACAGCGCATCCGCGAAGACCTCGGGTTCCGCTTTCTCGCGGGAAGTCTGAAGCCCGACCACTGGACCCTCAACGAGTTTCGACGACGCCACGGTCGAGCGCTTAACGATGTCTTCACTCAAGTGGTCGAGACCGCAAGAGGCCTCGGCCTGGGGCGGCTGGGGCGGGTCGCCATCGACTCGACGCGTGTCGAAGCCGAGGCTTCTCCGGACCGCAGCGACACGGTCGAGCAACTACGTCGCGAGCGGGCGCGCATTCGGCAACGGATCAGGCGTTGGCAACAGCAATGCGATCGCGATGAGGAGCCTAGTGGCGGTGTTGTGGCAGCACCAGTAGATTGGCGGCGGCGTCTCGAAGAGATTCCACAGCAGTTGAAACAGCTCCGCAAGTCGGGGCAGAAGCGCAGTTCGCGCCGTGATCCCGAGAGCCGTTATCTGCGTCGACGCGGCGGCTTCTGTTTGGGATACAGCGGCGAGGTCGCGGTCTCCGACGATCACTTCATCGTGGCGCAACGGGTGCATCAGTCCAGCTTCGATAACGGCTCGTTGGTGCCGATGATGCAGGCGGTGGAGCGAGAATGCGGGCAACGACCGAAGGCGATTCTGGCAGACAGCGGATACTTCCACAGAGGGCAGATCGAGCAAGTAGAAGCTGCTGGCGTGCAGGTGTATGTGCCGGATGCGGTGTTAGCGAAGGCGTTGGCGGACAAGGTCCCGCCGCCGGTCATGGCCCATCGGAAGCGGCGGCGATCACCGGGCTTGGCGCAGATACGAGAGCGTTTGACCGCCCCACCAGGACGTACCGCGATGGCGCGTCGCAAGGCGTTGGTGGAGTCGGTGTTTGGAGTCTTGAAGCAGCAACGCGGCCTGCGCCGGTTTCGGCGGCGCGGCCTCGCGGCGGTCAGCGTCGAATGGACTCTTGCTACCACCGCTTACAACCTGACCCGCCTTTATAACCGCCGCCAAGTTGCCGCGAGTTAGCTCCGGGGCTGTCGCCCCTGGTTTCTTGCACCGCTCTTCCCACTTTTTCCCTGATGCCTTCCCCTCTACCTCGCTTCGCGGATGAGTTTTCACACAGCCTCGTACGTTCGCGGTTCTGACGGGCGGCGCTGACGCGGGACCGGGAAGGAGGGGGCGTTCGGCGTTCGTTAACCAGCCCTAGAAGGACTGGCCTACCTGGAGAGGCCCGTTAACGGGCCTGAGAAGAGGGGCGCAGGTTCATGGGACGGGATGGGTTGCGCCGCTGGGGAGAACCCGCTTACTTGCGTGCGCGGCTCGGTTGGGGGTGGTGGGCTGGAGCTAGAGCGATGGGGTGACAGGCAGCGTAGTGCCAGTCACCCCGGCAGGCATCGGTGGGTAGGCTGACAAGCGACGCAGCTCCAGTCACCTGGGCAGGCGTTCAAAGATCACTGACCGCTGAACAGCACTAGCCACCCGAAGGGTCGCACCCCGCGAAGGCGGGCCCGCGCAAGCGGTTAGCGGGGGAGTTGCTCGGTGACGGTGACGGGTAGGTTGAGTTGAAATTCGAGTCGGGTTTCGGGGTGGAGGACGACGGGTTTGCCGCGTGTTGCGGCAACGGTTCCCGCGCCTGCGCCAGCTCCTGTCGCCGCGCCGATCGCTGCTCCTTTTCCACCGCCGATGACGGCTCCGATGGCGGCACCGATTCCGGCTGCAAGACCGACTTGAGCGGCGTCTTTCTTTTGCGAGCTAGGCCCTTCTTGATCGGTTATGCGCGTTTCGATGGGGATGAGTTGGCCGTCTTGGGTCGCGAGCGTTGTGAGTTCTAGCGCGAGGAAGGCACGACCTTTGACGCGACCCGCGCGATCGGCTCGAACGACTCGCCCTTCGACCTGAGCACCCTTCTCTGCGATGACAAGACCGTCGATGATGAGGGGCTCGTCCAATGTCGTTTGGAAGTCGTCTCCTGCCTGATTTCGCTCGGTTGACAGAGTGTGATCGAGTCTCACGGTGAGTGTTAGACCTGCTGGCAGGGTCACGGTGCGCGGCTCGGGTATTTCGGGAATCGGTTCAGCGATGGGATCAGGTGCGACGATTGGGATCACCGCATTGGGCGGGACTATTTCGAGCGTCGGGGCCGGATCGAGCGGTTCGACCGGGACGGGAGATGGTCGCTTGGCTGGCGGAATGTGGAGAATCTCGGCTCGAGCGGGTCGGGTTTTGGACTGGGGTTCGGGTACATCGATGATTGGTGGAGTTAGGGTGCTGTCAGGGAGTGGCGGGGCTACTTCCACCGCAGCGATGTCGACGACTTCGGGCGTCTGTCGCTCCCAGTAGATGGCACCGAGAAGGACCGTGATGGATGCCAAGCAGGCTAGGATGCCGATTTGTACGTACTTCATGGCGCGTTTGCTCCAGCTAGGGGAGTGACGCGCCAACATACCGGACGGTTTCAGGCGGCTAGGGGCAGGTGCCGATCACGTAGTCGAACCGGACCTTTTCGGCCCAGTCGGAGAGTTCGAAAGAGCTGTTGAACTCGACGACGTACTGCCCAGATGCGGAATCAGCTCGCAGTCGCCAATCTTCGATCGCTAGCGTGCGGCGCGGTCCGGGGACTTCGGGCTTTTCGGCGGAGATCTGACGAATACTCCAGGATCGTCCGGCGTTGTAGGTTTCAAGGAGCTGAAACGGGTCGCCGGTCGCGGCTAGCGACTCGAGGATGAGGAAGCCGTGCTTGGGCGAATCGGCCTGAAAATCGACGACTAGCCCCTGGGCCGGAGTGCCACCCGCCTGCACCATCCAGAAGTCCCAACTTTCTCCGCTGTCGTCCGTGGTCACCAAAAACGGATGTTCACCGGTGGCTGTATCGCCTTGCTGGCCAGCGACGAACGCATGTTCGCCGTCGACGATGGTGATGGCCTCGATACCGCCAGAGATCGCACGTTCGGCTGATTCGGTCCAGGTGTGCCCTCCGTCGCTGCTGGAGAGAAGGACAGATTCGTAGGTCGCGTCGGCGGTATGAATCTCACCCGCCAGGACGACCCAGCCCCCTTCCGCGGTGACGGAGACGAGTTCGAGGAAGAATTCGCACGGTTGATCCGCTGAACAACGGATGCCCGCGTACTGGAGGCGTTCGATTTCACAGCTCGTTGCGAGAGAGATGAGCGGGCCTTCGTAGGTGGGCACAAGGGGGGCAACGGGCTCGGGTGCTTTCTCTTCTACGGCAGCTACCGGAGGCAGTTCGGGATATTCGAAGGTCGGCTGCTTGACGACGATCTGGGCGCTTGCTGGAAGTGTGGCCAATGCGAATCCAATAGCGGTCCAATGAGAGATCCAACGAGCCATACGGACCGCATTCTAACAGTAGTGATCCCATACAGCAGGTGCCGATGTTTTGGACCAGATCGTCGACTCGGCCTGAACCTACGGGGCGTAGAGTCCGACGACGACTGCCGAGAACTGACTGGGGATACAGGTAGATTCTAACGGCAGGGTGGTGGTTGACCCCATTGACGTCAGCCGACTGAGGCATGACGTTGGATCGAGACCACACTTTCTCGGTGGTTCGTGTTGAAGTGTAGATGCGGCGGCGTTAGCGATCGCCGGAAGAAACAATAGATGGCGAAACAACTATTTGGGACAGATGGCATTCGGGGCAAAGCGGGTGAATATCCGCTCGATGCGGCCACGGTGTACGCGACGGGCCGTTCATTGGGAGACCTTCTCAACGGACACGGTCGCGCACTGATGGGTATGGACACTCGCGAATCAGGAACCGAGATCGCCGAGTACTTGGCTGCTGGTCTGCGGGATCGTGGCGTCGAGACCGTCTTGGCCGGAGTCTTGCCCACACCGGGGGTCTCGTTTGTTACGTCACGAGAGGGTTTTGACCTGGGTGTGATGATCTCGGCGTCGCACAATCCCTACGAAGACAACGGCATCAAGGTGTTTGGGGCCGAGGGTTTCAAGCTCCCTGATAGCAAAGAGCACGGCGTTGAAGAGGGAATTCTGACGCAGTTGGAGGACGGGGTCGAGCCGACGCGGGCGCCCCTTGCCGTGGATCTTGCGCTGGCGCAGCAGTACCTGGACCACTTGGTGCATGCAGGGGCTCCGGCGTCGGAGCTCAGGCCACTGCGGCTGATCGTAGATTGCTCTCACGGTGCTGCTAGTCAGTTTGCCGGTGAGTTCTTTGGTGCCCTTGGAATGCAGGCGGAGATTTGTTTCAACGAACCCAACGGGCGCAACATCAACCTCGACTGTGGCTCTTTGCACCTGGACAAGCTGCGAAAGCGGGTGCTTGAGACCGGTGCGGACTTGGGTATTGCGCTCGACGGTGATGCCGACCGTGCGTTGTTTATCGCTGATGACGGTGCCGAGGTCGATGGAGATGCCGTTCTGTTGCTTGCTGGAGAACTGTTGAAGTCGCAAGGGCGATTGCCAGGCGATCGGGTGGTGACGACGATCATGGCGAACATGGGCCTGGAGAAGGCGCTGAAGGATCGTGGCATCGGCCTGACGCGGACCCAGGTCGGCGACAAGTATGTGCTCGAAGAGATGCTGTCGAGTGAGGCTGCGGTCGGTGGTGAGCAGTCGGGTCACGTGATCTTCAAGGAGTTTGCAAATACGGGCGACGGGATGCTGACAGCTCGGATGGTGCTTGAGATTCTCGCGGCATCAAACGCTCCGATGAGTGAGCTACGCAAGAAGCTGGTGGTGTTTCCGCAGAAGCTCGTGAATGTGCGGGTGTCTCGCAAACCTCCGATTGAAGACGAGCCGCGCATTGCGGCTGCGATCACTGCCGCCGAGCAGGAGTTGGGCGATCGGGGGCGTATTGTGGTTCGCTACTCGGGAACCGAGCAGTTGGCCCGCGTCATGGTCGAGGCTGAGGATCCGGACGATGTCGAACGGTTCTGCTCGGAGATCAGTGCGATCTTTGAGCAAGAGTTGGGAGTCTAGCGCACCACAATGAACGCTTCGCGTCAGGGGACGAAACCTGCTGATCCACAACTGGAATCAGGCCGGACGGCCGACACATTGCGGCCGTTTGGTGTACCGCGTTGGCTTGGCGCAATCCTCTATGTGCTGTTCTCGTTTGTACTGGTCTTGCCGTTGGTGCGACGCTGGCGCAGGAAAGACTGGTGGAAGTCAGTACGGCTTGTGCTGATCGTTGCGGGAGCCGCGTTGGCGCTTGCTTGGGGCGCTGGCTGGCTGGGAGTTCTGCCGGGCGCGATAGGCGTGATAGCACTCATCTGCGGAATGGTACTGAGTCCTTTGGCGGACCCAGATGGTGAGCGCAAGCTGCAGCGTAAGCATCGCGCCGACTACTTACTGAACGGCGGTGTCTTAGCGGGCGGTACGCTCTCTAGCTCCGAGCCGCTTGGCGCTGATCGGCCACTCTACCTGCTGATCCGAGCGCCCCACATGATGGTGGTCCCGCAAGACGGCGACGGTGAGGTGCACTCGGCGATTGATATCAGACGCATCGAGCGTATTGAGGTCGGGGGTGAACTCTACGTGCCGATCTATGTGTCTGAGGCGAAAGACCCGCCGGTCCGCGAAGAATCGGTAGACCAGAGTGCCTGGTCGGACTTGGAACTCACGATGGACGACGGAACGCAACTATGGTTTCGCTACCAGGGGGCGTTCCACAAGCACTTGGCGGAGACGGCGGCGCACGGCATCTATAGCGTGCGCGAGCGTCTCCGCAGCGGTGCCGCGATTGACGCGCTTCACGTCCTCAACCGACCAGGCACCTAGTCGAGTTGAGCGTGAACTTTCTGCGTTAGCCGCGCCGAATGGTGTCGCCTGCTAGGCCCCAGAAGTCTTCCACGTAGTAGGACGAGAGGACGTTGCCGAAGAGGAAGCAGTTGTTCTTGCAGGCAGGTGTTTCGCCGTAGAGCTTCTTGCCGCGTCGGAATGCCGCCGAGATCGAACCATCTTCGAGCACGTTGCCGGCGATCTTGCGGAGAACCTCGCAGGGATAGAAGACATCTCCGTTCGGGTAGATCCGTGGAAACATCGTCGGGTAGCACTTGAACTCCTCAAAGCGCAGCAGGGTATTGAGGAGCTTGGGTGTTCCGTTGATGCGGGCGACACCGCGCTTGCGCATGTCGATGAGCTTGTCGACGAAGGCTTGATAGCGGTCGTCTTGGAGAAAGGCGAAGTTGGGATGCTTGCCGTTGTTCTGCGAGGACTGCACGGAGAATTGGAAGCCGTGTTCGCGACAGAACTCAAGAATTTTCTCGGCCTCCGTGATGTTCCAAAGATCGAGGACGCAGCTCAGTGTGATGGCACCTGGGGCCATGCGGCTCTTCGCCAGCATGAGGTTGTCGAGCACTTTTGGGATTGCCGCAGATTTTGAGAGTGGCTCGGAAGGGTCATGAGTGATAGCGTCCAGACTGACTACGAGGCCGCTGAGATCGTTGAAGATCTCTTGCCGCTTGTCGAGTAACACGCCGTTGGTGACCAACATGACCGTTCGGAAGCGGCAGTCGTGCTTGGCCGCATGAACAAGTTCCTCGATATCGCGTCGCATGAGGCATTCGCCACCGGTGATGAGAAGGGTGTCGACATCCTTGCGGATGCGTCGGAGGATCTCGATGGTTTGGGCGGTGTCCAGCTCTTCAGAGACGACTTCGGGGTTCTTCTGGGTGCAATAGGAGCAGTCGAGGTTGCACTTGTGGGTGGCGTAGAAGATCGCCGAGTAGGGCGCGACGACGGTAGAGCCGAGAACCTTGCGGCGGTAGAGATTGGAGAAGTACGTTCTGAAGTTCTTCAGGATGAACGGGTAGTGGGCCAGCATGCCCTTGAGAAGTCGGTGCCGAGAAGTAGTGGCCATCAGCAGGCTACAGGGCGCTCTGCAGGATCGTCGGCAAGGCGCTGGAGAACGCGCCGCGCGTCATCACTTCATCGCAGCCAGCCTCGCGGGCGCGTTGCATGTCCACCGTGTTTTCATGGTTGGCGAAGGCGACGATGCGGATCTTGGCCGTCGCTGGGTCAGCTTTTAGACTCGTGATCATTCCAATCGGGTCGAGCTGTGTCGCGGACAGGTCAAGCAAAATGACCGCAGCTCCCTCGGCGGCCCGTGCGAGCAGGACCGCGGTGTTTCCGGCAAGGATGATCTTGAGTCCGAGATGGCTGGCAGTCCCGGTGATCTTCGAAGAGAAGAACAGGTCGGGGACACCGGCGACGGCGAATGCGGGGGAGTCAGTCATATTGATACAGTGGAATTCTGCTTAGGTCCGCAGTTTCCCACTGTAGCGAAGCGGTACCCCCTCATGGAAAACGGAAAGCACCTCGTCGATATTGCGCATAGTCCGGACTCGGATGACGCCTTCATGTTTTACGCTCTGGCGAAGGGACACGTCAGCTCGGAACTGGTGGACTTCAAACACGTTTTGAGCGATATCCAATCGCTGAACGTGGCCGCCCGCGAAGGGCGCTATGGCATGACTGCGATCTCGTATCACGCGTATCCGTACGTCTCGGACAGGTACATTTTGACGGCAGCGGGTTCGAGCGTGGGCGACGGCTACGGTCCGATCATCGTGACGAAGGCGGTGGCGGAACCGAAGGACCTCAAGGGCAAGAAGATCGGTGTCCCTGGTCTGATGACCTCGGCGTATCTGACGATGAGGCTATATGAGCCTGACTTCGAAGCAGTGGTGATGGACTTCGACGCGATTATGCCGGCTGTCGAGAGTGGTGAGGTCGACGCGGGTGTCGTGATCCACGAGGGTCAGCTGACCTGGGGCAGTTCGGGACTCAAGAACATCTTGGATCTTGGCGCTTGGTGGAAAGAGAAGCACAACTTGCCGTTGGCGCTGGGTTGCAACGTAATCCTGCGCCACTTGCCAGAGGACGTGAAAAAAGAATCCTGCCGTTGTCTGAGCGAGAGCATCCAGTATGCGCTGGACCATCGCGCCGAGGCGCTGGAGTATGCGCTCCAGTTTGGACGCGGCTTGTCGAACGAGGATGCAGACGAGTTTGTCGGCATGTACGTCAATCACCACACGACGGCCATGGATCCAGAAGTCTTGCGGTCAGGACAACTGATGCTCGATCTTGGCTACGAAGCGGGCATCGTAAAGAAACAGGTACAGCTGGAATACGTATAATGCGGGTCAAGCCCTTAAGGTTTGCATCCCATGAAACGAATTCCCCTCTGCTTCACACTCCTATTTGCTTTTCTCGCTGGCGTTAGCCTTTTCGCTCAACACCAGGATCTGGACAGTACGGACCCCAAGGTTCGGCAGAAGGCTGTTAAGTCACTCGCTTCAGGTGACCGCGACCAGGCCCGGTCGTGCGAGGCTTTGAGTCCCCTGGTAGGTGACCCATCCGCGGACGTTCGGGGCGAAGTAGTCATTGCCCTGATTAAGCTCGGAGGGCCGCAGTGTCTCGAACCATTGCGTGCCGCCACGAAGGATGCGGACCCAAACATCCAGTCGGCCGCAGTCGATGGACTGGTGAACTTTTACATCCCTGGATACGTCAAGTTCGGTTGGCTCAACTCCGTGAAGTCATTCGGCACTCAAGTGACGAAACGTTTCTCGAGTCCCGAGCCACTCGTCGTTCAGCCGAGTATACAGGTGATGGAGGCGGATACCCTCGCGATCGCGCCGCTGATCAGCGGTGGAAGCAGTATGGCCTCTCGGGCCAACGCCGCGCGCGCGGCGGGTATCTTGAGGGGTGCTCAGGCCGTACCGCAGCTGACGGAGGCCTTGAGCGCTGCCGACTCCACGATCGTTATCGAGTCCCTGAGGGCTCTGGAGAAAATCGGCGATCTGAGCGCCGGTCCCGCAGTCGTGCCCGCATTGTCTTCTACCGATAGCGATGTCCGCGAAGTGGCGGCCCACGCGGCTGGACAGCTTCAGGCGAAGGATGGAGTCGGCGATCTCGTACGACTCGCGACAGGGGATCGATCAAAGAGTGTGCGCCGAGCAGCTCTGGTTGCCTTGGCAAAGATTCGCGATAACGGCGAGGACCGCACGTTCTTGACCTTCTTGCGCGACAAGGACGAGCAGATGAGGGCCGCGGCTGCGGAAGGTCTGGGTCGTGGCGGCGACGCGGATGACCTGAGGACGATTAACGACGCCTTCGCATCCGAAAAGAAAGAGTCTGCCCGACTATCGATGGCGTTTGCAGCGGTGCAACTGGGTGACCTGAACAAAGTTACCTATCTGGTGGATGGATTGGACTCGAGTGTCCATCGTGGTGAAGCTCGCGCTTTCTTGATCGAACTTGCTCGCAAGCCAGAGGTCCTAGCGAAACTCTACGCGCCAATGAGTAACGGTACGCGCGGACAGAAGCTAGAATTGGCCGTAGTGGTAGCGCGATCGGGGACCAGCGAGAGCCTCCCTCACATGCAACGGCTGACGAGTGACCCGGATACACGGGTTGCGCAGACGGCGATTCGCGAACTGAAGAATCTTCAGTCGCGGATCTAGCAGACTACTGCAGCCCGTCACGACCGTTGTTGGTCCGCGGAAGTCTCGGCAGGATCTGCTCCGGCAACCTCCGTCTCAACTCGTAGGCGATGCGCATAGAGACGGAGCCTGTGGGAGGGATGACGCCAGCGGGGGCCACCACATTGCGCCTAACGATTTCGCCGCCCTGAACGAGGAGCGCGGCGAGGTGTACGGTGCAAGACGTTCCTGGCGGAACAAAGAAGTCGGAAGGGTTCGCTCCGTCGGAAAACAGTACGACGGCATCCGACAGTGGTTCGCACGAGAGCAGTGCGATCGAAGTGGGTAGCTTGATCGTCCACTCAAGCCGTTCGACGGTAGGGGGCTTCCGTAAGAGGAAATTCTCCCTCGGCGGCGGCAAGCGTTTCGTAATCGGCGTAGCGGCGACTAATTCGTAGCCTTCTCGTGTGAGATCAGAAAGCACCTCGGCGCACGGTCGGCCCTCTTGAGGTGGTAAACCTTCAGGTGGCAGGTCCAGCGATGCTACCGGCACGAGAATCTCTGAACTCTGAACGCTGGCGAGAACGACGACAGGAGCAGCGACCGTCTGGTGCTGGCATACAACCAAGCCGATTTCGACGATATGACTGCTCGCGAAAAGAGCTGGCGCTACGACGAGCGATAGATGGCAGAGAACGATGGTTGCGAGTCGCATTCGGCGGGATTCTTCGAAGGGGTACGGGATCAGACTACGCGACAGATGAGATGCCGGTCAAGAACTAGGGACTGAGGTACCAACTAGCCGATTACTTTAGTAAGTCATAGTTGGTAGTAGGAATGGACCCTTTGGAGGAATAGCTCGCGATCGGCGCTTCGCTCCAAGTCCCCTTCCTCGACCAGGGGCAACTGGGGCAGGCGTCGGGCCAGCTCGGCGGCGAACATTCCAGAGACTTTCCGGTTGAGGCCCTCGACCCTGACGGAGCTGATTCCGCAGCTCGGTGAGCGTGCCTTGAGAACATAGCCGCTGATTCGCTGCGCCTTCAGTGCAGAGATCCGTTCTCTCGCCCAAGACTGCATGGCTCGGGTTAGGTCTTGGCGACTTTCACACGTGATCAGCCGGAGCTCCGCCCCTTGAGTTTCGATCTGGATAGTTTCGCGCGGCACGCCGAGTCCGAGTTCGACTTCAGGGCAGATCGATACCCATTCAACTTGTCCCTCCAGGGCCAAGAGCAGGTCAGACTGCTTGCGATGGCCGCCGTCGTAGCGGACGGCTTCGCCCAGCAAACAGGATGAGATTCCGACGCGCGGGAGCGCTGGAGGGGTCATGAGCGAACCGCTAGTTCTCGATGGACACGTTGAGTGCTTCTTCGACCGATGCATCTTCGTGGACGATGGCACAAACCGCGCGCAGAGCTTCAGCTGGGTCGGGTTGCTGCCAAATAGTGCGACCGAAGACGACGCCAGCTGCCCCGGTGCGCATGGATTCATCGGCAAGGATGAGAGTGGAAACCAGATCGGAGCCGCGCATCGGGCCACCCGCTACAAGGATCGGTCGACCGCAACCGGCTACTGTTCGCCGAAAAGCAACTTCGTTGCCGGGATAGCGGGTCTTGATCAGGTCGGCACCAAGTTCGGCTCCGATGCGACAGGCGAGCGAGACATCCTGGTCAATGTCGTCAGGGAGGACCGCATCACCCGAACCGGAGAAATCCATATGATTTGCCAGCATCCGTTCACTGAGAATCTCGGCGACCAACGGGACGCCCCACTCTTCACAGGCGGCGGCTACGCGACCAACCTTCTCCAGTTCGTCCGCCTCATAGGAGGCCCCGATGGTGGCGTTAATGACGACTGCGTCGGCACCCATCCGGAGTGCCTGTTCGACCGTACGCATGAGCCTCATCGGGCCACCGGGACCGGCAGTGGTGGAGCCGCCGTCGATACGCAGGATGATTGCCAGTTCGCCGATCTCTTCGGCAACGATGTCGAGCACTCCTGGCGTGACGAGAATACCGTCCGCACCCCAACGTGCCGCTGTCTTAACGGCGTCAATGGGATTCTCAAGGCCTCGAACGATTCCGGCTGCATTGCCATGGTCGATAGCGACAATGACGCTCCGACCATCGGGACACATTCTTCGTTGACGTAATACTTTTCCGAGAGACATTAAAATTGCTTGCTGCCGATCGATTATCGGCCAACTTAGGCCAAAAAGCCAGCAGCGAATGCGGATTAGCTACCTATTCCGGGTTCGAGCGGCAACGCAAGAGGTGGATCGACTAAGAAATCGAGGCGAGCCATACTGGCTACCGCCTGCAGGATGGCGCGGCGCGGCGCAGGTTCGGTTGTTATCACGAACGGCAGATCAGCTTTGTCGAAGCTGGGCTCTTGCAAGACGGCATCCACGCTGATGTTGGCCGCGGCCAGCAGCCGAGCGAGTTCAGCGATGATGCCAGGCCTGTCTCTCACGCGGAAGCGCAGGTAGTATCCCCGGACCTCTTCTTCGAGCGAAGTGGGTTCACGCTCTTCAAGGTCGATATGAGCGAAGGGTGAGGCATGGGTCGGCTCACCCTTTACCAATTCGCGTGCGAGCGCGATCAAGTCGCTGACCACAGCGACACCGGTCGGAGTTGGCCCCGCACCACGTCCGTAGTGGAAAGTGTCAGCACCGTGCGCCCCGGCAGCCCAGATCGCGTTGTAAGACCCGGAGACACTGGACAGGATAGCTTGGCGCGGCAGCAAAGCGGGCCTGACGGAAAGAAACAGCCCTTCGGGGTAGTCCGCTGCAGACGCGACGAGGCGGACAGTGTGATCGAGTCGGTTGGCGTAGAGGAAGTCGATGTCACGGATCCGCCGGATGCCTTCGGTGCTGATCGATTCGGGTTTGATGCGAACGCCAAACGTTAGAGCGGCCAGCAACGCCAGTTTGGACCGTGCGTCGAAACCGTCGATGTCCGCGGTCGGGTCGGCTTCGGCATAACCGAGCTGCTGGGCTTCAGCTAAGACAATTTCGAGCGATTCGCCGCGACGTTCCATCTCGGTGAGAATGAAGTTGCAGGTTCCGTTGAGGATTGCCAGGATCTTCTCAATCCGGTCGCCCGCGATGCCTTCTCGCAGCGCGGTTAGGATCGGAATGCCACCAGCGACGCTGGCTTCCATCGCCAGTCCAACGCCGGCCGCATCGGCGAGCTGCCAGAGCTCGGCTCCGCGCTGGGCCATCAGTTCCTTGTTGGCGGTGACGACAGACTTGCCGTTCGCGATTGCGGCTTCAATGATCTCGTTGGCAACCGTCGTGCCGCCAACCAACTCGACCACGATCTGCACGTCGAGATTCTTGACGACCTCGCGCCAATCTGCTGTCCGAACAGCGTCGGGAAAATGATTGGCGGCAGCTGGCACGGACTCCGCTATCGAGCGCGAGCAGATTGCCTTGACGGCGAGAGGGCGACCGAGCTTTCGAGAGATGCGGTCGCAGTTATCGGCGAGGATTTCGAGCGTTCCCCCGCCGACGTTGCCGAGACCGACGATGCCGATGTTGATTGGAGAAGCCATGAGCCTCCCATGATAGCGAACCCTAAAGAGGCCCTAAGTGACTGGTAGCAGGCGGCTTGAGATTCATTTGAACCCGTCGCGGAAGAGTTCCGCTGCCTGCGGGATTCTGCTGGTCGAACTCTTGTTTGGGTCGTACAGCCTCGTAGGGCTCGACGTTTGGTTCTGGGGTGAAGCTGCGCCACATTGGTAGTGCGGCGGCATCGAACTGGGTCATCGGTCGCAGTCCGAGGATGAGACCAATGGTGCGCAAGACCGATGGAGTTGAGTAGAAAGTGGAGTCTTTTGCTCCGCGCTTGGCGTAAGGGCTCGCAACGAATGCGACGGATCGATGGGAGTCGATGTGGTCGGCTCCGTCTTGGGCGTCATCTTCGATCACGAAGACGGCGGTACTTTCCCATGATGCGGTGTGCGAGACGCCTTCGATGAGCCGACCAAGAGCATAATCGTGTTCGGCCATCATCGCCCGGGCGGAGGGATAGCCTGGTGAGCGGCCCGCAGTGTGATCGTTCGGTAAATAGACGAGCATCAGCGACGGCAATGCTCCGGCTTGCTCCAATCGCCCCCAGTCAGCCAGGAATAGGTCGACGCGCTTGCCGTCGGGAACCGTAAGATCGAAGCCGGGGTAATCGGGGGCGGAGATCGGATCAAGGCCCGTATCGATGGTTCCTTGAAAGAGTCCGTAGTTGCGGACGGTGAGGCCCGCCGAAAGAGCGTTGGACCAGAGATAACCGGCTGGTGGAAAGCTGGCGGTATCTCCGCCTTCGAATGGGCGGAGGTTCAAGCGGCGGCCCAGCACGGTTGGCCACAACTTCTCGACGAAGTCGTTGGCGATGGCGGCGGTGGACCAGTTCTGCCCGTCTGCGCTGGAGTCGCCGACGGCATAGAAGTTGTCGAGTAGGACGAACTGCCCGGCCAGGCGACGGTGATTCGGCGCGACATCTTCGCCGAAGACAACGATATCTGAGTTGCCCTCGGCGTTGGCGAGATCACCGAGAATCTGGTCGAAAGTACGGTTCTCTTTCACGACCAAGACGACATGCTTGATCGGAGACAGCTCGCCGGAACGTGTCGGAATGGGGTTTGCTGCGGGCACGCCAGCGTCTTCGACGAGTCGGTCGTCGTAAAGAATGTTTTCGGTGACTCGTTGAGTTAAGGCGGCGAGTTGTGCGGGTTCCAACTGAGGCAGGAGACCGAGAGTCCCTTTTTGCATGGCGGCCGTGTACTGCTGCTCAGAGCCACGGTCGGTGGGGTTGGGGCCACGCGGAGCAGGCATCGAACCGCTACCCTTGCCACTGAGATAGACGAGGCTGCTGTCGGCACGCTCTGCGACGGCTGTTGGGTACCAGCCGGTAGGGATTGCGCCTACCAGGGTGGTTCGCGCCCCCGAGACGTCAGCCAGCACCACGGCATTATTGCCGGATGCGGCGACGTAGAGGCGCTGTCCATCTGGACTGAGAGCGAGAGCTGTCGGCGCGGTTCCGGCTGGGGCATTATCACCGGGGCCGAGGGAGATACGCTCTAGCAAACGGACGCGGTCACCTGCGGTCAACCCATAGACCCACACGTCGTTCGTGTTTGCGCAGGCGACGAATAGCCGGGCCGTGATAGGTAGGCCCTCGTCCTCGTGAGTCTCGATGCTGCCTTCGAGCAAAACTAGGTCAGTCGGCAAACTGCCGCTGGGCATTCTCTCAAGCACGCGCCCGTCGGGAAGGGAATAGAGTCCGATTGATGAGTTGCCCCAGTGACTGACCCAGAGTGTTTCACCGCGCTGGCCGAGTTGAAGACGGTAGGGACGGGCGGCGGTGGAAAAGGTGCGAACGCGCAGGCCACTGCTGAGGTTGGTGACCGAAACGGAGTCGTCGAACAAGTTGGCAGCGAAGAGGAACCTTTCGTCACGAGATAGGAGGACGTCACCAACAAAGTCGTTGTCGTCGAGTGACCCTTCAATCACCGAGTGTTCGGCCACCGGCGTTAGTTTTTCATCGGCGTAGCTGTAGACCAGCACGGAGCCGCGTGAGCCTCCCGAGACGTAGAGGCGTTCGCCCTTGGAATCGAGATCAAGGCCCAGCCAGGCACCGGGTGCGGGAGTTTCTGAAACAACCACGCCCGCGTCGAGGTCAACGACGCTAATAGTGGGCGCGAGGTAGCCCGAGTTCAAGACAAAGGCGTGCTTGCCGTCGGGGTGCAGCTCCAACGAAATAGGCAGCGTGCTGAGCTCGATCTGTTGGCCAGCCGGCGTGATGGGCCAGCCGTTAGGAAGAATCGCGGATCCGTTCGGGCGACGACCCGCAAACGGTTGACCGAATGCGATCAAGGGGATGGCGAGAAGAGCCGTTAGGCGCAAGAGCCTCATCGGCTCTAGTCTAGCGACGGCCCACAGGGGAACTACAGCAGACCCTTGATCTGTTGCACGATTGCACGCGTCGCGGTGGAGCGATTAAGCGTGTAGAAGTGCAGGCCTGCGACATCGTGAGCGAGGAGGTCTTCACACTGACGAGTCGAGTGGTAGGTGCCGATCTGGGCGACCGCTTCATTATCGTCTTCGACCGCTTCGATTTTGTGGAGAAGATCGGGGGGGATCGAGGCTCCGCACATCTGCGTGAAGCGTTTGACTTGTTTCACGTTGCGAATCGGCATGATGCCAGCAACGATTGGTACGGTGATGCCGGTCGCCGTTGCCCGGTCACGAAAACGGTAAAAATCTTCGTTGTTGAAGAAGAGCTGGGTAATTAGGAAATCGACACCCGCGTCGACCTTCTCCTTCAAGTGCTCCAAATCGGCGTCGGCGGTGGCGGCCTCGGGGTGCTTCTCGGGGTAGCAGGCTGCAGCCAGACAGAACCGATACCGGGTTCTCGCGAAATCGACGAGTTCGCTAGCGTATGCGAATCCGCCGGGTGTCGGCTTGAATGACTCCTCACCTCGGGGTGGATCGCCCCGCAAAGGCAGCACGTTCTCGACGCCTTTCTCTTCGAATGTCGCTAGAACATCTGCCATCTCGTCCCGAGTGGAGCCAACGCAGGTGAGATGCGCCATCGACTCGATGCCTATCTCATTTTTGATGCGGCTGACGAGATCTACCGTCTTGCGGCGAGTCGAGCCACCAGCACCGTAAGTGACGGAGACGTAGCTCGGGTCGAGTGGTTTCAGCGCTTCGATGGTCTTGAATAGATCGTCGAAACCCTCGTCGGTGCGGGGCGGAAAGAACTCGAATGAGACGGTGCGTTGACCGTTGTTTAGGATGTCGATGATTTTCATCGGCGAAACCCCAGACTAACAGCTGCTGTGGGGGGAGCCCTAGACGTACCGGCCTATCGGACCTCGAAGCTGAGGTATGAGATGCTCGGTATCGACGGCGGCTGGGGCTGGTCGGGCGAGACCTCGAAGGGACGAAGCACGGAGTTGCCTGATGGGTCTTCGAGCGTCCCGTCCACTCGGAGACGGTATCGCCCCGCTCGCCAGGGCGTCTCAGGAGTAAAGGACCAGAGGGTTTCGTGATCAGTGAGAGAGGCTTTGCCAACGACAAGGGCTCGGCGTCTGGAGAGCACGTCGATGAGTCGCAACGCCAAAGCTCGGTCGACGGTTTCACCGAGAGCGACGACGACCGGATCGGTTGTGCCCGCCGCTGGTGCCGAGACCTTCCACTGCGGTGGCATTGGCGAGTTGTAGTCCGCCGGGGTGACGGTGAACCGCTTTTCGAATGTCTCGGCCAAGGGTTCACCCTGGGCGTCGAGCCAAGATGACGAGACAGTGAGGCGGTAGGACCTGCCCGGAGTCAGCGGCAGGCCTTCTTCCATATTGGGCACGAGACCTCGCTTGATCCGGCCCGGGTCGAAGAGAACGGTGAGGCGCTTGCCGTTAGGGCCCCAGAGCTCTTGTTCGAGCTCTAGGAACGGCAGCTCAACCCGCTGATCGGTCGCGTCTTCGATCAAAGTGATGTGGCTGTAGGAGCCTCCTCGACTCATAGGCGCAGAGAAGTGCAGGTACACGCGCAATAGGTTCTCTGGCAGAGTATCCGCGGAAGGATAGATCGCTTCGAGATGAGTGGGGTCACCCACTGCCGTCTTGGGAATCTCGAACACCTGAACAATGGGATCACCGGATGACTTGTGGAGTTCGGCGCGATAGCTCATGCCCGGTGCCAAAGGGTACCGGGGTTCGAAGCGCAGCACGCCGTTGCTGAAGGTCGAGTCTCCGATCAGAGCTGGCGCGCCATCGAGGCCGTCGACATAGACTTCCAGCGAATGTGTTGCCTTGGCGTCGCTGGCGACGACCGCTCCAGCGTCGAGAGAAAGAGTCTGCGCCTGGCCATGCGAGAGAAAGATGCTGGCGGCAAGGACGAACTGAAGTCGGCGCGACATACGGCGTAGGGTGGAGGAATAGGCCGGGCGCTGGAGCCCGGCCTACCCCCGTGTTGAGGTTCTTCTGGCCACCCTTACGGAAGGGCGATGGTGCGCAGGTCGAGTCGGTCGCCATTCTGGGAGAGAATGACGGCGCGAGTGTCGTCGAGTCGGTCGAGCTGCATCACGCCTTCTAGCGAGTCGATCGTCTCGTAGCTGACGCCTTCCTTATCTTCCACCGGCTCGGTAATGGAGTTCTGAGCCTCGAGGTTGTTGACGTCGAGCTTCATCACACCACGCGAGCTGTTGGCCATCAGGATGTACTTCTTGCCGCCTTTCGAGTAGCTGATCATGTCGAGTGGGCGGTTGCGGTTACCGAGTTCCGCGATAGTCTTGCCGACGACCTTGGTCTGCGTCTCTAACTGATCGACGGGGAACTGCACGAGGGGCGTACAGGTGTAGGCCGCCAGCAGTTGCGGCTGCTCGCCGATCTCGTAGGGGATGAAGGCCCGGACCGGCGAGCGCGTTTCCCAGCGTCCGTGGTTGCCGTGATAGATCTCGACACTGGTACTTTTGCCAGCTGCGGCGAACGGGAACTGGATGGTCTGTAGGTTGGAGGCGAACTCCTCGTTTGACAGTCCAGCGACAAAAACCTTGCCGTCGAGGAAGGCCAAGTCAGTGATCGCTTGGGCGCGAAGGGAGTTGCCGCGGCGGTCCTTGGCGTCAGCGGAGACTGGATTCTCCAACTTGGCGACTGAGTGCGGAATGTTGCTCAGCGAGAGTTCGGCGATCTTACCGGAGGCATCCACGCTGAGGATGACAGCTGCCGCGTCGGGTCCGCGCCCACGCGAAACCGAAAGGTAGGCCTTCTTCGAAATCGGGTTGATCGCCATGTCGTTGATCAGGATGCGATCAGGGGTCAGGCCGAGTGCCCCGGCGATCTTCGTGTCAGCTGCGTCTAGATTGACGGCCCCAGAACCCGGTTCGCGGTCGGCTGTATCGAGCGCCCAGATGGCTCCGGCTTGCGAGTCGCCGACGAATAGTACACCCTCCGGGCCAAAGGCCAAGACTCCAGCGGACTCAAGATTTGCAACGCCCGGTTTGAGGCTCTCCAAACCAGCTCCGAAGCACATCGGGACGGTCAAGAGTAGGGCAAAAAAGACGATGGATGGTTTTCTCAACGGCATAGCAACGAACCTCCTCACGGTGCGCTCAGCGCACACGACTTGCTAAAGAGTCGACGACAGGGCACTCGAAGTTACTGCAATCAAGGAATTTACCCAGATCAGGGGTTTAGGCAGCAGTCTGGCTGCGGACGGAGTCGGCGATCCGAGCGATGCCAAGAATTTCTTCCGCCGAGAGTGGGGGCGGCCCGCCGTCAAGCGACGCGTAAAACTGCGATAGGAGTGTGGACAGCCCAGGGTAGGCTGCTTCTCGACGGAGGGTTCGGCGGGCCAGGTTGCTGCTGGCTTGGCCCAGGTTTACTGCTGCCTCAATGAACGGTCGGCCGAGCTTGTCCGAGCGCGTATTCGCACCGCGATGAACCGCCCCGTAGCCGTGGTAGAAATCGATGTCGGCGCGGCCTTCGCTACCTCGCCACTCAAGCTTCAGGTTCCGCGGACGCTCTCGCAGACTGAGAAGAATCGAGCAGCGGACCCCGTCGATCTCGGCCAAAAGTTCGAGCCCTTGATCGTCTGCGCGGTCGACATGCCAGTTGGCCTCCCAGGCCGCGGCACCAAAGAGGGCTGCAAATACCGATAGCGGGTGCGGCAGGATTTCCCACAATAGCTGTCGACGACCCGCTTGATCTAAATCTTCCCCCCCGGCGGTGGCTGCACGGAACTCGACGCGAATCGGGTCGCCGAGGGACTCTCGCCGCCTGAGCAGATCTCGAAAGCCGTCCTGGAATCTCAATTGGAGTGAGACGCCGAAGCACCTGTCGCGGTCGCGGGCTAGCGTCAGCATTTGCTCGGTGAGGAGGGCATCCGATGCGGCAGGTTTCTCGACCAGCGTATGGAGGCCTGCTTCAAGCGCTTGGCTACAGAGGGCGAAGTGTTGATCGGTCGGGGCGCAGACGTGAGCGACGCGTGCATCGCTCTGGCCCAAACATGCGGCTAGCGTGGAATAGGCTGTCGCGCGGGGGAACTTGGCGGCTAACGCTTGCGCTCGCGACGCATCGGGGTCCACCACGGACACTATCCGCGCACCGCAACGCGAAGCGTAGCGGGCATGCCATTCGCCCATCAGACCGGCACCGATGATAGCCGTCTGGAGGGTGTGGTCTAGGGGCATCGCATGGAGTTTTCGAAGGACCAGCCCTATTGCCTCATAGGGTCATGTCGGGGCGCAACGTTTATCGTGCGCAGCTCCTAAAGAAGGGGTGCGGCCAGCCGATGAGCCTTATCGGGAACAGGAATAACTCACACCACCAAATGGACAACCAGCGAGAGATCATCGAAGAATTCCTTATCGAAAGCAACGAGAGTTTAGCTCAGCTTGATCTCGACTTCGTGGCCCTCGAAGAACGCCCGGACGACCAGGATCTGCTGTCGAGCATATTCCGGGCGATCCATACGATCAAAGGAGTCAGCGGCTTCTTGGGTTTCACCATCCTCGGAGCCATTACACACCACGCTGAGAACATTCTTAGCCAGCTACGCGACGGCGATCGCAAACTCACGCATGAGCTGACGGATCTTTTATTGGAGACTTTTGACGCCGTCAAGAGAATCCTTGCCGAGATCGAAAGCACCAGCGAAGAGGGTAATGACGACTGCAAGGAGTTGGTGGCGCGGCTGGAGACAGCCTGCAACGCCACCGCAGTTGAAGAAGCGGATGACGAGGCCACCGACCAGCCGGATCGCGAAGAAGAGGCTGCGGCAGCTCTGCCTCCAGCAGCACCTGAGCCGCCGACGTCAGGCTCGGCGACTCCGCCAGTCCAGGCCAAGCAAGACGCGGAGGCACAACCGGCGCGTTCGGCGGTCGCTGATTCGAATATTCGTGTCAGTGTCGAAGCTCTCGACGACTTGATGAATCTGGTCGGCGAGTTGGTGCTGGCTCGCAATCAGATCCTGCAGTTCACGACGACGCAAGAAGACGTTGCGTTCGTGGCGACCTCGCAGCGGCTCAACCTGATTACGACCGAACTGCAGGCAAAGGTCATGAAGACGCGCATGGGGCCGATTCGGGTGGTCTGGAACAAGTTTCCACGAGTAGTTCGCGACTTAGGGCAGGCATTCGGCAAGCAGATTGAACTCGTAATGGAGGGGGCGGGGACCGAGCTTGACAAGACGGTCGTCGAGGCGATCAAGGACCCGCTGACTCACATTGTTCGCAACTCTTGTGATCACGGCATCGAATCCACCGAGGAGCGTCTCGCTGCTGGCAAACCAGCGAAAGGCCGCCTTCTACTGCGTGCTTACCACGAGGGCGGCCAGGTCAATATCGAGATTTCTGACGACGGCGGCGGCATTGACGTCGAGCGTGTGAAAGAAAAGGCTCTTGGAAAAGGCTTGTTGACGCCCGAACGCGCCGAGCGGATGAGCGAGGCCGAGCTCGTCAAGCTTGTCTTCTTGCCGGGGTTCTCCACGGCGGAATCAGTAACGAGCGTTTCTGGGCGTGGCGTCGGCATGGACGTTGTCCGCACCAACATCGAGAAGATCGGAGGTTCGATCGACATCCAGAGCGTGCGCGGCCAAGGCACGATGCTGCGCATTAAGATTCCACTGACACTGGCGATCATTCCGGCATTAGTCGTGACCTGCGGCCACGAGCGATTCGCGATTCCTCAGGTCAACTTGCTGGAGTTGGTTCGCGTTGAACCGGGACAAGGAAAGCAGCAGATCGAATCGATCCACGGTGCGCCAGTCTACCGACTCCGGGGCAAACTGCTGCCACTCATCTACCTCCACGACGCTTTACGGTTGCCACCGACTGATCGCGAGGAGGATGAGCCGATCAACATCGTTGTGTTGCAGGCCGACGAACGTACGTTCGGTCTCGTGGTCGATGACGTCCGCGACACCGCCGAGATCGTCGTCAAGCCGCTGAGCAAGCTACTGAAAGGTCTGAGTTGCTATGCCGGAGCCACGGTAATGGGCGACGGTCGCGTTGCCCTGATCTTGGACGTGATGGGCTTGGCTCATGCGGGCAAGGTACTTGGGGAAGGCCGTGACACGGCACACTCTTCGCCCGACGCTCGCCTCGAAGGTGAGGGCGATCGTCAGAAGGTGCTGATGTTCCGGTGCGGTGATAGCCGTCGATTGGCGGTCCCGCTGGCTCTCGTTGACCGGTTGGAGGAGTTCTCTTGTGACCGCATCGAATCATCTGGTTCCCGCAGTGTGGTTCAGTACCGAGGCAGAGTCCTGCCACTGATTCAGTTGGGCGACTACGTCGATAGCGTGGGCGACTATTCATCCACCTCTGCCGACAAGGTCCAGGTTATCGTCTTTAGTGCCAGTGCCACCAGATTCGGTGTGATCGTCGAAGAGATCGTCGACATCGTCGAAGAGGCAATCTCCATACGTACGCGCAGCGATTCAGCTGGCCTCATCGGCTCGGTCGTGATTGGTGGCCAAATCACTGACGTCATCGATGTACGCCATCTGATCGGGTACGTAAAGAAAGATACTGCTGCTTGAGGCTCAGACCGCGAAGATGGCACTCGTGTGCTCGTCGTCGACTCCTCGCCTTTCGCGAGAGGACTGCTGCGCGGGGATCTTGAGATGGTTGGATACCGCGTCGTCGAGGCCCCCGACGCGAAAGCCGCCGTCGAGCGACTCGGCCAGGACGTAATTGATGTCGTGGTGAGCAGCCTTGATCTCCCGCAATCTGGTTCCTACGAGTTGCTGAAGAAGCTTCGACAGACGCCGGAGTTTAGTCACATCCCGGCGCTGGGTCTCAGCGACGATAGCGATCCCACCGATGAAGCAGCGCGGGAGGATCTGGCGTTCAACGAATTACGGGACAAGAAGGATCGCGACGCGGTGTTGGATTCAGTCGCGCGGCTGGCGCGGTCAGTCGCTCAGGCCGAGACAGTAGCGGTTTCAAGGTAGTGATTATGGAAAAACGTGCAGGTACCCGACAGTACGCCACATTTGTCGTCGATGACTTGTTCTTCGGAGTCGATGTACTCCGAGTCCAGGAGGTCCTCCGCTACCAGCAGATGACGGCCGTACCGCGATCGGACGGCATCATCGAGGGGCTGATCAATCTTCGTGGACAGATTGTGACAGCACTAGACATGCGGCGCCGTTTGGATCTGCCTCACCGCACAGAGGGCGAGGCGCCGATGAATGTGGTGCTGCAACGCGACGACGGCGCCGTAAGCTTGCTCGTCGACGACATTGGCGATGTGATCGCCGTCGACCCGGAAGGATTCGAACCCCCGCCGGCGACGTTAGAACCTGCAGCTCGGGAAATGCTTGAGGGTGTCTACAAGCTGGAAGATCGACTGCTATTGATCCTGGAGACCGATCAAATACTAGAAGCGTGAACGAGGAGTAAGAGTTGTCGACTACTAATAAAGAGCCGTCTGCCCGAAAGAAAGCGTCTCTGTTTGCCCGATTGGGCGGCGACGAGGCGATCGCAGCGGCCATTGAAAGTTTTTATGAGCGCGTCCTCCGCGACCGCAGGCTCAAACGCTTTTTCAAGACCACGAACTTAGAGCGCCTGAAGGCGCAACAACGAGACTTCTTCGCCGAGGTACTTGGCGGCCCGGCCAACTACAACGGTCTAGACATGCGAACAGCCCACCGTGGGATGGGAATCGAAGAGAAGCATTTTTCGCGAGCCGCCCAGCACCTGACGGAAACGTTACAGGATCTGGGCATCCCGCAGCCGTTGGTCGACGAAACGATTCAGCTTGTTGCGTCGTTGGCACCCGAGATCGTAGAAACCAAATCGAGAAAAGAGTCGGGCGGTGGTTTGGCCCAGTTAGCGAGGGGAGTAGAAGGAGAGCAGAGGAAAGTTATGGCAAAAACGAATAGCCCTACGAGTGTGGCAGAAAAGCCAGCGGTCGACATGATGCGCCAACTGGTCGACAATGCCCCGACCGCGATCATCCAAGCGGATCATGACCTGGTCATCACCTACATGAACCCGGCGTCGCTGAAAGCGCTCAAGACCCTCGAACAGTACCTGCCGTGCAAGGCGGACGATGTGGTGGGTCAGTCGATCGACATCTTCCATAAGAACCCGGCGCATCAACGGGCGATGCTGGCGGATCCGTCGAACTTGCCACACACCGCGATCATCGACGTCGGCCCCGAAAAGCTGGAGCTGCTGGTGAGCGCGATCTTGGACAACGATGGCGATTATATCGGACCGATGGTGACCTGGGAAGTGATCACTGAGAAGTTGCAGCTGGAGGCGAAGGCGGCACAAATTCAGTCGATGGTCGAGAACTCTCCGACCGCCGTGATCCAGGCCGACCATGACCTCAATATCACCTACATGAACCCGGCGTCGCTCAAGGCGCTCAAGACCCTCGAACAGTATCTGCCGTGCAAGGCGGCCGAAGTCGTCGGCCAGTCGATTGACATATTCCATAAGAACCCGGCGCATCAACGGGCGATGCTGGCGGATCCGTCGAATTTGCCTCACACGGCGATCATCGACGTCGGCCCCGAAAAGCTGGAGCTGCTGGTGAGCGCCATCCGCGATCACCAGGGTGAGTACATCGGACCGATGGTCACTTGGGAAGTGGTCACGGAAAAGCTCCGACTCACCGAACAGGCGGCGCGGGTGACCTCCATGATGGACAACTCACCCATCAACACGATGTTTGCCACGCCAGACATGATTCTGAGATATATGAATCCGGCCTCAAGCGAGACGCTGAAGACTCTAGAACAGTTTCTGCCCTGCAAGGTTGACGACATGATCGGTCAAACGATTGATATTTTCCACAAGAACCCGGCCCATCAGCGGGGCATTCTTGGAGGCCCCTCGAAACTACCCATTCAATCCAATATCCAAGTCGGACCGGAGACCTTGGACTTGCTTATCAGTCCGATCCGGGATAGCGAAGGTAACTACCTCGGTGCCATGGCGACATGGGAAGTCATTACCGAGCGTCTGGCGACTATCCAACGCGAAAAGGATGCGCAGGAGCGTGAGCAAAAACAAGCTAGCGAGCTGCGCGATAGGGTCGGCAGCATGCTGGACTCCCTCAACAAAGCCAAGGAAGGTGACCTGGCGACGGAGATTACGGTTACCGGCGACGACGCCATTGGCCAGATGGGTGACGGACTGAAGGGCTTCTTCGAGAATCTGCGTGCCTCCACACAACGCGAAAAGGATGCGCAGGAGCGCGAGCAGAAGCAAGCTAGCGAGCTGCGCGAGAAGGTCGGCAGCATGCTGGACGTCGTCAACAAAGCCAAGGAAGGTGACCTGAGGACAGAGATTACGGTTACCGGCGACGACGCCATTGGCCAGATGGGTGATGGACTGAAAGGCTTCTTTGAGAATCTGCGTGGCACGTTCGGCAAGATGACCGAAAACGCGCAACGACTCGCGTCGTCGTCGGAAGAATTGACATCCGTCAGCCAACAGATGGCGAGTAATGCGGAGGAGACTTCCACGCAGGCCGGTGTCGTTTCGGCTGCGAGCGAACAAGTGACCGAGAACGTTCAGACAGCAGCAGCCGGTTCGGAAGAGATGACGGCGTCCATCGCCGAGATTGCTCGCAGCTCGTCGGAGGCGGCAAGAACCGCCAAGCAAGCAGTTGATGTGGCCGAGTCAGCGAACTCGACGATCAAAGATCTTGGCGACTCTAGTGTTGAGATAGGCAAGGTCATCAAGGTGATTACTTCGATCGCTCAACAGACGAACCTGCTAGCGCTGAATGCGACCATCGAGGCAGCACGGGCAGGCGAGGCCGGTAAGGGCTTCGCGGTTGTTGCTAACGAGGTCAAGGAACTCGCCAAGCAGACCGCGCAGGCGACTGAAGATATTTCGCAGAAGATCGAAGCGATTCAGGACGGTAGCCAGGGAGCGGTTACCGCTATCGGCGAGGTGAGCACGATCATCAACCAGATCAACGACATCTCGAACACCATCGCTTCTTCTGTTGAAGAGCAGACGGCGACGACGAACGAAATCAGCCGCAACGTAAGCCAGGCTGCGCGAGGATCCGCGGAGATCGGCGAGAACATCAGCGGCGTTGCTCAAGCGGCGAGCGATACGACGCAGGGTGCCAATGACACGCTCACGGCCTCGAGGAGTCTTTCTGAGATGGCTACAGAACTCCAGGCGTTGGTCGAGCGGTTCAAGGTGTAAAAACTCGATCGGCTGAGACATGCCCACACAAGACAAATGGACAGGCGAAGTCGGCGACGTTTGGGACCTATTCGCCTGTCTGTTTTTCGGAGTGTTGGCGGTGATTGTTCGCTGGGATGAGAGGAAATCATGCAGAAGGCGTTAATCATCGATGACTCCAGAGCCATTCGACGGATTCTTGGCTCGGTCGTTCGAGAGCTCGGATTCGAGGTCTCAGAGGCCGAGAACGGACGTGAGGGGCTGGAGACGTTGATCAACATGCAGCCGCCAGCGGAGGTCGTCCTGGTCGATTGGAACATGCCCGAGATGAACGGCCTTGAGTTCGTAAACCAAGTGCGCGCCGATGGGCGTTGGCGGGGTGTCAAGTTGATGATGGTCACTTCCGTCACTGAGGCGGACCAGATGGTCAAGGCCCTCACTGCGGGGGCGGACGAATACGTCATGAAGCCCTTTACGAAAGAGGTTCTGCACGACAAAATGCGCTTGCTCGGAATCGTCGACTAGAAAGATTTGAATGCAGACCCAATTAATTCACAGAACAGAACTAGGCACACCGGATAACCCGGTACGGGTCCTGATCGTCGACGACTCGGCCGTGGTGCGGCGACTTGTTGAGCAGCTTCTTGGCGAGGTTATGGGCGTCGAGGTAGTAGGCACAGCACCGAACGGCCAGATCGCTCTGCAGAAGATTGACCGGCTGAAGCCAGATGCTGTGACTCTCGACATCGAGATGCCGGTAATGGACGGCATGGACACGTTACGTGCATTGCGGGATCGCGGATCGATGGTTCGTGTGGTGATGTTCTCCACGCTTACCGAGCGGGGCGGCCATACGACTCTCGAAGCGCTAAGCCTGGGTGCGGACGATTATGTTACCAAGCCCGCGCGGACCTCTTCATCGGACACGACGCTTGATAGGCTACGGAAAGAACTAGGTGCAAAGATCCTGCAGTTCTTTATCAGCGAAACGCCGACTCAAGGGCGGGATCTGACCCGGCCGCGCCGTGCCCCTCACCGCCCAGCAAGGATCGATGTCGTAGCGATTGGTGTGTCGACAGGTGGCCCCACGGCCTTGACCCAAGTACTGTCCGCGCTACCAAAGAACTTTCCGAGCCCGATTGTCATTACGCAGCATATGCCGCCGATGTTCACTCGACTGCTGGCGGAGCGACTGGCGCTCAAGAGCCAGATCCGGGTCGAGGAGGCGGTCGAGGGCTCCGTACTAGAGCCCGGGCTGGCCCTAATCGCGCCGGGCGGCTATCACCTGAAACTCAAGTCGTCTGAAGGCACCGTCGTTGCGACCCTAGACGACGGAGCTCCCGAGAACTCCTGTCGACCAGCGGTAGACGTCATGTTCCGTTCGGTGGGCGAAACATACGGGCGCAATACTCTAGCTGTCGTGTTGACCGGTATGGGCAGAGATGGACTCAGCGGCACCCAAGGCCTCAAGGCCGCTGGTGCTTCCGTCTTGGCCCAGGACCGAGCAACCAGCGTCGTTTGGGGCATGCCGGGGTACGTCGTCGATGCGGGGCTGGCTGATATCGTAGCTAGCCTCAGCGACATCGCTCCGACGATAACCGCTCTTGCGCGAGGAACGAAGCGATGAGTGCTTCAGAGAGAACCGCTTCGATTCGGAAGGTATCCACCGATATTTCACGCGAGAACTTGGATTTCCTTTGCGGCGCCGTTTACGAGGAATCCGGGATCGTGCTGGACGAAACCAAGAGCTACCTGATCGAGTCTAGGCTGGCACCAGTGGCCCGCAGCGAGGGGCTGGACACTCTCGACAGCCTGTGCAAACTCATGAGGGCGGTCTCGGCGAAAGCGCTCCGCACGAAGGTCGTCGAGGCAATGACGACCAACGAGACTCTCTTCTTCCGTGACCTGCGCCCGTTTGAAGCGATGCGCGAAGGTATTCTGCCAGAACTCACCAAGTCCGCTTCGACGAAGAAGCTGCGGATCTGGTCTGCTGCCTCCTCTTCTGGCCAAGAGGCCTATAGTCTGACGATGCTTTGGAAGGAAATGAACATCCGGGGCTGCGACCTAGAGGTGTTAGGTACGGATATCTCCGACGAAATGCTTATGCGGTGTCGTTCTGGAAGGTATCGACAGCTTGAAGTGAATCGCGGCCTGCCCGCGCGCTACCTCGTCAAGTACTTCGACCCGGTGGAGACCGACTGGGTGGCCAAGCCGGAGCTGCGACAGATGATTGACTGGAAGCAATTCAATCTGTTGGGCGACATGAGTCCACTCGCTATCTTCGATATCATCTTCTGCCGCAATGTTCTCATCTACTTTGACCAAGAGACGAAAGCGAGTATTCTACGCCGCATTCGGCGGCGGTTGAAGCCCGGGGGCTATCTCATTCTGGGCTTGAGCGAGACAATATTGAATTTGGATCCCGTCTATCAGCGCAAGACAGTCGGTTCAGCAATCGTCTATCAAAACCCAGAATAGGTGGCTGATTCGGGGGAGAAGAATGAGCGGACATATTGCTGAGCTGCACCTGTAGACTAAATCTGCTGTGCAAGCTGTCCAACAGCTTTTCGAATCCATGCTGGGGATGAGGACCTCCCCGATCCGCGTCGATCAATGGAGTAGTCTGGGGCCTGTCGTCGGTGTCATCCATCTGACGGGGGGTTGGGACGGCTTCGTACTAACGGGTTTTGAACCTTCTTTGGCACAGGTCGTTGCTGCCCGCATGTTGGCTACCCCTGACCCCAATGACGAGGACCTTCGGGATGCCGTCGGAGAGGTCGCGAATATTCTTGCTGGCAATCTGAAATGCGTGATTCCGGAGTGGACTGCGATGTCGATGCCGGTAGTGATCGAGGGGACGGTGCCGAGAAAGATGGATGGCCCGACGTTGTCTGCCAATCGATTGTATTTCAACACCGAGTACGGTAGGTTCTGGCTCACGATGGTCCTCTCGGGACCTAACGCCAGGTCCGCCGTGGCAGCCGATGAACTGGCGCTCTGCGCGCCAGGGGCTGCGGGAGTGAGCGGTCAAGGAGATGGGTAACACAATTACCCAAGCACATAGATAACAGTTTAGGGGTATTGATGGAGGGAAGAGCGCGTCTTCCCGTTACCTGTTCTTGGGCGACGAGAGCTGTCCAAGAATGTCGCCTTCCAGCGTCCCTTCCCGCGTTTGTCGCGCTTGGCTTTTGGATCGCTGATCTGCCGCGCGTCGAGCCAGGCCAGCGGCAGCGGGCCGAACCAGAAGCGCCAAGCGTCTTCGACTTCCTCGACCCCGACGGTCTTCGCTAGCTTCTCGGCGTCGCGCCGGTCGTTCTTGCGCACGCTGCCCCAGATCCCACGCAACTCGCGGGCGTTGGCGACCAGAGCTTTGTGTCCGAGCTGGGTCAACTCGCGGGCGATCCAGCCCGATTGCGAACCGGTCTCGAGTGCGATCCGTGACGCTGGCATCTGGGCGAACGCCTTCGCTAGTCCCGTCGGTGTGTTGCGGCACTCGCCTTCCTGGATCAGCTCTCCGTCCCGGTCGACGATCGCGTAATGGCTGCTGCGATCTCCCAAATCCAAACCGACACTCCACTGCGGCTCCGCCGCTTTCTTCGTTGTCTTCTTGTTGCTATGCTTCCTCATGGCTGGTTCTCCTTTGCATCTTCTTGAATGCGCTCTGCAGCTTACCGCTGCTGAAGTAGAACCAGCCCTCTCATCCCATTTGTCACCTTCGACCCTCACCTTCGACCTTTCGAGCGGACTTGCTCAAGCCAGCGGCAGTACCGATGCAGCTGGGCCATCAGTTTCCGATCTCCAGGACACCTCGTATTCTGCGCTTTACCCCCCGGTAAAACGTTCCGAAGTAAGGGCTTGCTATGTTCGATTGGACATCTTGCGGGTTGAACGAGTTCATTAGGTTGAACATACGAACACCCAAGCGCACGTTGCGCTTCTTTCCGCGAACAGTAAGGCTGAATCGCTTGGTAACTTGGAAGTCCACCGTGTGGCGGGCTGGAAACCTACCACCACGATTGCGCGCTCCAACGATGTTACGCAGTTCGTTCTCAACTGAGTAGGGGAACCCTTGCCGGACCTCGACGACCGGAGCCACCCGAAGATCAAAGGGAAGTCCGAAGTCCGCCCAGACAACAACCCGATGCGGCGCATCAAATGCGAGTGGCGCGATTTCGTTGGGATGAATGAGGGCCGCCGGCACCGCGCCGAACACGGATCCGAGATCATTCAAGTCGCCGACCGCGGACGACCGAACGTAGGACCCGGTCAGATGCCCGTTCACGGGGAGGCGATAGCGAGCTGTAACCTGCCACTCTCTGTAGCTGTCTCTGCCGCTGTTCGTCAGCAGTAGAGCGTTCCCGATAGGCGTGTCAGTTAGCCGCTCCACCGTGTAGTTCTGAGTCGTTCGTCGTTGTTGATAGCCGAGCCGAATAAACAAGTCGGCCGAAACCTCTCTTTCGATTTGTAGACTCCAGGCGAGACTCTTAGGGTTCCTGAGATCGGCAACTGTAATATTCTCGAACGATCGCGTAATCGGAGAACCGCCTGGAGATAACTCTGTCTCCGTGCGAAGCGGCCAGCTCGAGAAAGTTGGCACCAAGAGGCTTGAGCGGGCGAAGAACAGTCCAGCTCCTCCCCGAAACACAGTTCGTGATACCGTTCCAAAAGAGTAGGCGAACCCCGACCGATACGACGGGTTGTGTCTAGCGGCGATCGAGTCTCGCTCAAGACGTAGTCCGAGATCAAGTGTAAGGTTTGGCGTGACGGTCCACTTGTCGTGGAGAAACAATCCGTAGTCAATCTTCGAGGCGTCAACTTCTGCCGGTGGCGAAAACTCCAATCGCCTAACTAGCTGGTCCTGCACCCCTAACCACGTCACCGGTTCAAATGACAAATCGGCCCGGAACTGCTCCCTCGACACTGTGAAGCCAGACTTCAGCTGGTGGTCGCCCCACCCTTTAAGGGGACGAGCAAGGAACAATTCCGACACTTGGACACGTGACGAATCGCGTCGCTGACGGTGGAAGAACGCACCCGTAGCCCGCTCAAGACCGACGGAGTAGTCGGCGAAGCCACGAGGCTTAACGTCTGAGCTGAGGTCTTGTGCATCAGCCTGCGAGATCAATGTCGAACCGTTGTGGAACTGATGGACATCTTTTACAGTTGTAAGAAATCCCCTCCTCCTGAGGTCGGGAGTTGCCTCCTGTGGATTAAAAGCGTTCAGCCCGAAGAAGTTAAGCTTTTCGGGAAAGGCCAAGAAGTTTATGGTGAGTCCGTTCTTGTCCGTTAGCGTTGCGTCTAGCTGCGTGAATACACTCAGGGCCTCACGTTCAACATCTCGGGCAAGTGGGTCAAGATTGGCATCTTCCTGCTCAGTTCGAACGAATTGATACTCCGTGGAATGTAGAAATGCGAGCTTCCCCTCTTTGATCGGTCCGGTCAGAGTCAGCCGAGGCGTTGCGGACTCGATGCCCATGATGCTGCCGTCGCGCTTTCGCAGCCTTGGGTTAAAGTTCTGTAGCGCCACATTCAGCTTAGTCATGTTCGAGCGCTTGGTCTCCACTTTGGATACCGCGCCGATAAAGCCTCCGTATTCCGCGTCGTAAGGGCTTGAAAGTACTTCGACAACGCTTACAACGTCGGCTGGAAGGTTCACCTCGGATTGTCCTGTGAACGGGTCGCTGACACTGGCGCCGTTGAGAAGAATACCGCTCTGGGATGCCCTCGCTCCATTTGAGTTGATCTCACCCGACGGGCCACGAAACACACCAGGAATGAGTGGCAGCGCGTCTTCAAAACTGCGATTAGCCTTGGGAGCATTGTCGATGGCCATCTGTCCGACCGAACCAACCGAAGAAGTTTGGGTTGGGGCGATCGCAACCATCGACGCCGATGCCGACACCTCGATGGACTCGACGATCGTTTCAAGTCGCATGTCGACCAAAACCGACGGCGATTCCCCTTGAGCGCTTACACAGAAGGCATCGCTCAGCCCCTGCATGCCTTCGGAGCGGCCAGTAATGAAGTAGCAGCCCTCCGGCACGTTTTCAAACTGAAAATTTCCATTCGCGTCTGCCGTGCCAGTCCGCATCGGTAATGCCGAGTCGGGAGATACATCGATCAGCTCCAGTTCCGCGCCTGGAACGGAGAAGCTTTCGTTGCTCGTGGTCTCGTTCAGCGCCCGTCCAGACACGGCAAAGCCCGTGGTCTGGGGCGCAGCGTTGGCCGCACTGAGGAGGAGCGCTATCGAAATTGAGTACGCTAAGAGTCTCACGGCATGCCACAAGCCTCTTCACCACCGTACGGTGCCATTCCGACCGCTCGGTAAAAGATAGTTGACATGGTGCGGTTCGGAACCCTCAAAGCTTCACCGTTCGTCGTTCTTGCACGCTAGTCCCAGAAGCATCTGCTAAATCACTGCTCCGAAGAGCATAGCGCCCTACCCATACTTTCACCCAAAGGTGACCACCCAAAGGTGACAGATGGGATGCCCTCGAGTACGGCACGCCGCCCCACGGCGGTTTCGCCATCGGACTCGACCGCCTCATCATGTTGTTAGTCGGCGAGACCTCCATCCGCGACGTCATCCCCTTCCCGAAGAACGCGAGAGGGACCGACGTCATGTGCGATGCCCCGAACACGGTGCCGACAAAGCAACTCACGGAGCTGGGTATCGCGCTGCGGCGTCCGGTTTCGTAGGAAGCAGGGCCACAACTGACCGCCGGTGTCCCCCAAGTGGCCGCCTAACGACCGATTTTGGTCACAAATGTCCGTCAATGTCCGCGTTTGTCCGGCGGTTTTGCATCTAAGTTGTTGAAAAAATTGAGTTGGGACTGGTTTGAGGCTGATATTGCGGACATTTTCGGCCATGAGGCGAAATCGAGCAGGGTTGATTGTCGGGCAGTGATCGTGGCAATTCGGGATACTCTCCAGCGAAAACGAAGACGGCCCGCTCGAATGAGCGGGCCGTTCTGATTTCAGGTTAACAGGGCGTGCAAGGGTTTTCCCGTGGCCGAGAGCTACATCGGCGGCCACGCCGCTTGGAGGGCCAGTGTTGAGAACGTTTGCGGTTGAAAATGGGTTCCCTGGCTGTCACCTTCGACTCCCTTCGACTCACCTTCGACCGCACCTTCGACCCGGTGAAGTATTGCATCGATCCGTTGAGACCACCGGACTTGCCGGAAGTTACTCCAGATGCGGCGATCACCGGGAAGACTTCCGAAGGAATGGGCAAGTCGGGTCATCACGGGACCTTGTTCTCTTGAAACCCACGATCAGCCATCCAAACGGTACTGTCAAGTTAAGAGAAATCACGGCGATGTCGTGCCAGAAATAGCCCGTCGTAGGACCAAGAAACAACAACTTACCGCCTGCGAGCCGAGTACCGTGCAACTCTCGGGCCGTTAACTTGACAGTACCCCCGCATGCTTGCTGTTGTTACAACTCCGTCCGGTAGGGGCCGATCGAGTTTCTGGACACTACGGGGTACAGACAACTGAGCTTCACTGTCCCGGATCAAGGGCGAGTCTCACTGCGTTCCAGTCTGGCACTTCAAACATACAATCACTGGCGTAGAAGTCGGGGAGGTCTGCGGGGTCTGGCGGAAGGCCAGCCATGAACACCCGCGGGCTGGGGATCGCCCGACGGTTCACGAGGTCAAAAGCGGATGGATCACTGATGATGAGGTTTGGGGAATGCCTGCTTGGGGCAAGAACAGAAGCGCCGAACAGGTGGCCCACCTCCTGGCACACAAGCGAGGGGAAACGCCCCGGGTTATTGGGCCAGTAGACCATCGATGCCAAGCGACCCTGCTGGTTGCCGAAGCCAGCGTCACTGGGATTCTGTGCTATGCGTACAGACAGGATGTGGTCGGCTCGGTCGGGCCGCTGGCGAACTGCCTGGCGCTCGTTAAACTCGTCAAGGATCTGTTCCATCGCGGCCCCCTCTACGATGGACCCACCATCGAAGCCGACACTGAGTGGATCGGGATTGATCCGATAACGGAGGCCGTTGGATTGGAAGCCGTCGAGAGGGCCTACGCCGTTCCGAACCGGAAACCTCCGACCGAGCACCTCAAGAGCATCTTGCACCGCCGTCCAGGCCTCGTGCGTCATCGGCTTTTCTCGATTCGATCCATTCTCCACCACTACCAACAAGCGAATGTCTTTGGTCCTGCGAAACTGGAAGACTCCGAGCTGCCTTCGGGCGATGATCTGTCCCTCGCGATAGAACTCAGCCATCAGCGAGTACCGTCCTTCACGCGACAGCTGTTCCCCGGGCACGTAAAAGTTAACGTTATGAAACTCCGAGAATGACTGGCCGGGATTGCTGAAGAACCTGGGCATCGTCGCGTGAACTCTGAATATCGGCCCACCCGGACGAGCCATGGTAAGAATCGCCAGATCAAGCGTCGCAGGGGAGAGCGGCCCTGTAAGCCCACCATCGCTAGCTGTGACCTCTCAATAGGTTGTTCATTCGGTCCCGGACCAGGGAAGCTGGAGTTATCCCACAACAGCAACCTTGGAGAGACCGAATGAACATCCACAAGAATGCACGATTGACGCCTTATTTGCGAGTGCGGATCGTCGAGCGCGTCCTCGCCAAGCAGCAGACGCCACGGGACGCCGCGGCGGCCTGTGGCGTCTCACTGAGAACCATCCACAAGTGGCTGGCGCGCTATCGCAGCGAGGGTGTCGCCGGTTTGCACGATCGTTCCTCGCGACCGCACCGCAGCCCGCGACGGACCTCTCGGGCGCTGGTCGAGCGCGTCATTTCTCTGCGCCGCCAGCGTTGGACCGGCCGACACATCGCCCAGGCTGTCGGCCTCTCGCCCGCTACCATCAGCCGCATCTTGCGCCGCGCCGGCCTGAACCGTATCCGCGATCTCGAACCTGCTCGGCCCCTGCGCCGCTACGAACATGCCGCCCCCGGCGATCTGCTGCATCTCGACATCAAGAAGCTCGGCCGCTTCCTCCGCGCCGGTCATCGCGTTACCGGAGATCGCTCTCGGGCCAGTCGCGGCGCTGGCTGGGAGTTCGTGCATGTCGCTATTGACGACAACTCCCGCCTCGCCTTCTCTCAGATCCTGCCCGATGAACGCAGCCACTCCGCGGTGGCTTTCCTCGACGCCGCGGTCGGTTACTACCGCTCCCTCGGCGTCCCCATTCGTCGTTTGCTCACCGACAACGGCTCTTGCTATCGCTCGCGCCTCTTCCGCGATGCTTGCCGTCGTCTCGGCATCCGCCACCGCTTTACCCGTCCTTACACGCCGCGCACCAACGGCAAGGCCGAACGCTTCATCCAGACCGCTCTGAGAGAATGGGCTTACGCTCGCTCCTACTCCTCATCCCAGCAGCGCGCCGCTCATCTGTTACCCTGGCTCCACCATTACAACTGGCATCGCCCCCACGCCAGCCTCCACTACCTTCCCCCTTTCTCCAGACTCCTGATTCCCATGAACAACCTCTTGAGGCTCCACAGCTAGCCGGGGCATCAGTTACGCTTACAGGGACCGTAGCGGTGCCCTCGGGAGGAGTCGTCAGAAAAAGGAAACCCTGTTGACCGGTCACGAAGAGACGGACCAGAGTGTCCTTCCCGGCAACGAGATCGTACCCCGGCAGTCCTTGACTAACCTCAAGCCCCACAATTGGGATCCCTGGAATATTTGACGGCAAGGGCAGGCCATCGTCCTCGCCACCCGCCTCGCAGACCTCAAGATCGCGTCGCCTCTGCCTGAGATCTTCCGCAGCACTCTCTTTCAGTGCGAAGAGTCCGGGCTTCGTTAACGGGCCAGCCTCTCGAATGTCCGCCTCTAGCAGCTGTATTTGAAGTTCGATTGACTCGATGGCATCTCGTATTTCATCGCATTCGTGCGGCATAGTCTCTCCTTTTCTATCTGAGCTTTCCTGGAGTCAGTATCTCCGTTACGCTAACTGCTGTTTAGGCTGACCTGGATAAAAGCAGTCCTGGTCGGCCTAGGACGAAGTCGCCGACGGTCATTCAGCACCAAGCCGCGATTCCCGCTAGAGTCGCTCCACACTGAAGGAGGTTGTCAGAAAATACACAGTCGACCACAACGTCTAAGACTGCTCGAGGACAATTCCAAAAGGTAGGATCCCATGTCCCACCAGGCGCTGGAATGCAACAGCCTGGGAATCCGGGAGGGTTCGGGCAATCAAAACATCCGCCGGCGGTCTCTGGGTTTGGTCTGCCATGAGTCGGATCAATTGGATCCTTTTCCACAAATGAGACCATGTACTTCCCTGTGCCGCCGCTAGACCGCAGGGCAGCGGTCGTGACAAAAGATCGACTTGTCGAGCTGATACCTATTCGGACGACAGCAATGAGGTCATTTGAGCCCGACTGCACATATTTCTTGCCAAAGACCCTTACCTCACCCTTCTCGCCCGGCACTTCAAACTCAAACGCCCTACCCACCGTGTTCTTTGGCCCTGGTAGGGCCCGAAACCCCTCTCTTGTGAGTTTTTTATCAATGAGAGTTACCGCAGGCACAGCTTTGTGAAAGGTCTCCAGAGGAACATCGCTCCTGAATTGGATCACCTTCACCTTGGGGAGCACATGCAAGGTAGCCACCGGCTGATGTTGGCCGATAGCAGTCGCCGTCAGGAGAGCAATGGTCAAGCATAGAAAGAGAGTTGTTAACGATCGCATACTGTCAAAGGAGTACATAGCTAGATCCTCCGATTCATTCCAAGTAGGGGATCCACTTCAGTCAACTTCCCCCAATATCTTGTTGTCAGCTTCACAGCTTCTCGGCGTCCTAGTCGGCGCCGATCGAGCCACGCCGATCGTGCGGGCTGCCTGATCTGGTTAATTCGAATCTCGGTTTAGCCGCAGTCATGTCTCGAAGCTTAGAGCGGGGGGAACTTCGTGTCTTGCTGTGGTGTGACAGTTTGTGAAGTGTCACAATGGTCTGGTCCTGGCGCTCGAAATTCAAATCAACCGCGAGGCCGACGTTCGGATACACTAGGGCATTGTCAACTTGTCGCGCCAACGACGAAAAAGTGGTGCTTCCGTCATCCAGTGTTGCTACGCAGCCAGTTGCACTCGCCTATTGTCGACAATGAGCAAGATCGTACAGTGGGCGAACATCGACTTGACCTTCTTCCACACCCCAAAAATGATCTTCGACAAGAAGATCTCGCGGAACGTGAGAGGCTGCTTGGAGGTTCGGGGGACAGGCACCCTAATTGCTTTTCGGGGCCTTGTGGCAGAGCGACATAACCCTCAACAATTCAATAAATTACGGCGTTGATTTCGTAGTTGAAAACGACGGTTGTGCTCATCCACGAAGGGATAAGCCCTTTGATGTCAGTGGCCCGGGGACGCGGAATCAATTAGGGTGCCTGTCCCCAGGATCCCGGTCTTCAACAGTGAATGGAAGAATGTGGACTACCAACCAGAAACTGCAGAAGAAGAAAGGATGGGACGTGAGTACTTTCAATTCTTCAACGAGTTGAACCGGTTATGGACGATTACGAGTGCGGAGTTCCGAAGGCCCCGCGATTGGGCCAAGTTCTTGGAGGAATCGCCGGACCCGGAGTTGAAGAGTCGGCGCTGAAGGGGACAGCTTCTTTTTTGCGCTGAGACTGTGGCCCCCAACTCGGACGCGCTTCTCTGGCACCTAGTCGTCGGCGCGAGTGCCCGAGCGAGCTTCTGAAACCTGGACGCCGTCGCGGCCCATGGCTTCGATCTCTGAGAAGTAGATCTTGCGCTCTCCGTCCATGGCGAGGTTCGAGAGCATCACTGCCATCGAATCTTGCAGGCCGACCTCTACGTCCGCCTTTGGCTTGGTGCCGTTTAGCACTGCGTCGAGGAAGCTTTCTAGCTCGACGTACTCGGCGTTGGTCGAAGCCTGCGGGGTGAGAATACCCTTGCGGTACATCCAGCGCTTGGCGTACTCGACTTCCTTGGCGACAAAGCCGACTTCGTCCGATTCGAGATCAATCATGTTGGGAATGATCGCGAGACCTTCACCTTGTTCGAGCATGTCGGACGCGACCGTGGCACCAGCCGTCCAAGCCTCGCCACCTTCCTCTTCGTCGCCCATGTGCAGTGGCATCGGGTCGAGATAGAGCATACCGTCACCGTTCGGCACGAGCGAAATTTCGATGGCACCGTCGGTTCCCATGATCAGTTCTCGGCAACCGTCTCCCGGTCCACGACGACCCTGTAGGTGACGGTTGGTCGTGATCGAGCTGTACTGCAGCTTCTCGCCGCCCGCATACTCGAAGATCAGCTGCACGTTGTCATAAATGCTGCGGCCATCCTTCCAATAATCGATGCCGCCGACACCCATCACGCTCTGGGGAGACGAGCCGATCAGCCAGTCGGAGATATCGACTTGGTGCGACATCAGCTCCGCACACAAGCCGCCAGAGTACTCGCGATACATCCGCCAGTTAATCTGCTCTTCCATTTCTGGGGTCGCCGTCCGGCGCCAGTTGCCGTTGCGGTGCCATTGCGCTTGAACGTGTGTGATCTTGCCGATCGCACCGTCATCAATCAGCTTCTTGGCCGCCGCGTAAAACTCGCTATAGCGCCGCTGCAGACCAACCTGGATCGTCAACTCCGGGTTCGCTTCGTGCAAGACGCGCAGTCCGTGGACCTCGGCTGGAGTGAAGACCAGCGACTTCTCGCAGAAGACGTGCTTGCCCGCTTCGAGCGCCGCCTGCATGACCGGATAGTGCATGTAGAGCGGTACGGTAATGAAGACCGCCTCGACACTCGGATCCGCTAGCAGCTCGTTGTAATCGGTGTAAGGTTTCGGAGTCGGCGCGTCCGGCTTGTTGCGGAACACGTCCATCGCCTTTTCGAGGTTGGGCTCGTAGATGTCACAGATCGCGACACACTCGCCAGTCGGGATATGTTGGAGATGCCGCGTCAGCAGACGTGACCCGCGGCTGCCAGGCCCAATGAATCCGTACTGAACAGTGGCTTCGGCGGCCTTTGCCTTCCTGACGAACGGCCCCTCGGTCGTCACAGCCGCAGCGGCGGCAGTCACGGCAGCAGCAGTCTTGACGAAACCACGGCGATTGATCTCAGGTTGAGAATCGGTGTTTTTCGGGCTGCGGTCAGTCGACATAGAGTCCTCGTAAGCTATTGGTTTGTAGCGGGATACCAGATTTATTCTATTCGAGCCGCCCAGCGGCGGGCAAGATCCCTTGACGGCCCTAAATGACTAGGAACAGTAGCGCTACCAACAAGAGAACTCCGGCCCCCACTCCCAGACAGCCAGTCGCCGGTGCGCGAAGCTCAAAACGACGAGGAATGCCAGCAAGTTCTGACTCACTGAACCGCTCCGCCGAATCAACCGTCGCTCGCGCCCCCGCTTCAATAAGCTGGCGATACAGAATGTCGGCCTGCCATGCGGTCACGTACGCCAGCAACGTAGGCCACCCGCCGACCGGTGTTGCAGAGCCAACCGCGCTCGCTCGTACAATGGAGTTTCGCTATGAAGCTCAATATTCTTGTTCTGCCCGGGGACGGGATCGGTCCCGAAGTTACCAACGAAGCCATTCGCGTCCTCGAACACGTGTCCGCCAAATGGGGCCACGAACTCAGCCGGACCGAAGGCTTGCTCGGCGGCATCGCCATCCACGAGACGGGCGGCCCGTTTCCCGATGACACCCGAGAGAAGGCTCTTGCAGCCGACGCCACGCTGCTCGGTGCCGTCGGTCTGCCCGAATTCGACGAGCTCCCACCGTCGGAGCGTCCCGAGAAGGGCCTGCTCGGTATTCGCAAGTCCCTCGACGTCTTCGCGAACCTCCGCCCGGTACAGGCGTTCGAGAGTTTGCTCGATTCATCGCCGCTGAAGAACGAGATCGTCCAAGGCACCGACATCCTGATTGTCCGCGAGCTGACTAGTGGACTCTACTTTGGATCTCCACGTGGCATCAGCGTAATCGACGGCGAAGAAACGGCCATCAACTCGATGGTTTACCGCCGCTCAGAAGTCGAGCGGGTGATGCGGATGGCGTTCAAGCTGTCCCAAGGCCGCCGTAAGAAGCTGACTTCGGTCGACAAGGCCAACGTGCTTGAGAACTCTCAGCTTTGGCGCAAGATCGCCAATGAGATCGCGCCCGAGTTCCCCGACGTCGAGTTGGAGCACGTGCTGGTCGACAACTGCGCCATGCAGCTGATCCTGCGCCCGACTAGCTTTGACGTGATCGTCACCGAGAATTTGTTCGGCGACATCCTGAGCGACGAAGCTTCGGTGCTGGCTGGTTCGATCGGCATGCTGCCGTCGGCCTCGATTGGCGATCCACTGCCGTCGGGTGCTTGGCGCGGACTCTACGAGCCGGTACACGGCTCGGCCCCAGACATCGCTGGGCAGAACAAGGCCAACCCGTTGGCTGCCATCGGCTCTGCCGCGGCGATGCTCAACTACAGCTTCGGACTGAAAGAAGAAGCGCTGGCAATTGAAGCCGCCATGCAAACGGTCATGACGAGCGGCAACGTCACCGCCGATCTGAGACCGAAGGGCACGCCCGCAACGACGGAAGAAGTGGGCAAAGCTGTCTGCGCCGCAATTGGCTAATCGCCGTCGCGCTGCAACACCGCGCTGTTGGTATAGACGCGTCGAATGATCGATTCGATCGATTCTTCTTCAATCACGATGTCTCTGACGTCCGCAACGGCAACGACCTGGCGAATCAGTTCGCCAGTCGTATGCCTATCCCGGTCGAACACCAGCGAGCAGGTCAACGGATCACGTTTTTCGCACGCCACACCATCGAGTTGCAATGCTTCGATGGCGTTGGCCTGTTCAGAGTCCTTTAAGTCAAAGCGGACTTGAGACTGCTGCCCCACGCGTGCCTTCAACTCGCTGAGCGGACCGTCGAATAAGATGCGCCCGTGGTCGATCAACATCAACCGATCGCACAACTCCTCAATGTCAACCAAGTCGTGCGTCGTCAGGAGCATCGTCGTGCCGAACTTTTGGTTGGTCTCTTTGAGGAACTTGCGGATCGCCTCTTTCGCCAATAGGTCGAGGCCGATTGTGGGTTCGTCGAGAAACAACAGCGGCGGATTGTGTAGCAATGCTGCCGCCATGTCGCAACGCATCCGCTGCCCGAGGCTCAACTTGCGGACAGGCTGCGACATGTACTCACTGAGTCCGAGGATGTCGTCGAACTGTCTCATTCGAGCCTTGTAGTCGCTATCCGAGACCGAGTAGATCTCTTTCAGCAATCGAAATGACTCGATGACGGGAATGTCCCACCAAAGTTGTGTCCGCTGCCCAAACACCGCGCCGATCGTCGCGGCATAGGCCATCCGCTGCTTGTAGGGGACAAAGCCATTGGCCCTAACCTCACCTGAGGTCGGCGTCAGAATCCCCGTTAGCATCTTCACCGACGTCGATTTGCCGGCACCGTTCGGACCGATATAGCCGACCATCTCGCCCGGCTCGATCGAGAAGGAAATATCGTCCACTGCTCGCATGGACGAGTACTCGCGGTGGAAGAGATCGCGCACCGCACCACCCAAACCGGGTCGGCGTTTGGTCCCTCGAAACTCTTTCACGAGCTTTACGGCTTCAACTTTTCCAAGCTTCGACAATCGAAGCCCATTCTATCGAAGGCCGGTGAGACCGAGGCGACACCTTGATTCGAGTTCCGGATTGGCGTAGCATGACAGTGCTTTTCGGGATGTGCTCACTGGAGACTACGCAATGAAACGCCTGTCCACAATACTCGCCTTCGCTCTGCTCGCTTCGACTCTCGCGTTCGCCCAAGTGGAGTTTCGGAATCCAGAAATCAACGCTGCGGAGCCCGACGGCGCGCTAGCCTACGGTGCGGCGACGACCGTAGACCTCGAACGCAGGATAGCGACGCTCGATGACTTCTTGGGACAGTACGCCGACAGCACCTATCGTCCGCATGTGCTCTACATGATGCTGGTTGCCGCAACCGAGGGGGAACAACCCGAGAAGGCGGCCGCCGCTGGACTAGAATTGGTGGAGATTGTCGGCGACGATGTCGAAGTGCGTCACCGGCTCAATCAGGCACTGCTCGCTCTTGCCCGTTGGGACGATCTTGGCCCGTCCGTGGATGCAACGCTGCCCCTGGCCGAGGCTGATGCCGATGCTGAAGGGGATAAAGGAGCCTATGCCAGCGGTGTGAAAGACTGGCTCGCCTGGGCGTCGAATACCGCGCTGATAGGTGAGGCAGATCCCGCAAAAAAGATCGCCTGGCTGGACCGTCTGAGCACGAACTATGCCGACAGCGATTACGCTCAGAACATCGAGGCTAAGTACATCCAGGCCTACCAACAGGCTGGTGACGCAGCCAAGATGGTCGAATGGACGCAGAAGGCGGTTGATGCTGGCATCGAAGACGAGTCCCACCGCTACACGCTTGCGGAAGACGCTCTAACCAGGCAAGACAACGACGCCGCCCAGGCCCACGCTGAAAAGGCCCTTGAGATTCTCGAGACGAAGGAAAAGCCCGCCGGTATGGCAGACGACCAGTGGGAATCCCATAAGACGCGGATGACTGCCTACGCCAACTTCGCCGCTGGCCGCGCGTGGGCCGGTCGGAATACAAAGCCTGCCTTCCGCACAGGTCGAACGCATTTGCTGGAGGCGGTTGACGTGATGAAAGCAGAAGGCGGTCCGCGGTACAACGTGTTGGCCTACTACCTGGGCGTGTGCTACGTGCAGTTAGACATCAAAGGCGACAACATACGCCAGGCCACGGAATGGATGACCGAAGCTGTGAATAACCCGGGTCCGTTCACCGAACAAGCCCAGCAAGCCCTCGCGGGTATCAAGGCAGCGCAATAATGGCTAGAGGTCAGTTGCCTGACCCCAGCCTTCATGCAAGCCGTCGTTCAAAAAACTCGTGTCGTGCTCGAAATGATCAAGTTCGAGCACTCGATCTTCGCACTGCCTTTCGCACTGACGGGCGCGCTGCTCGCGGTGCGCGGCTCTCACCTTCCGAATGACGTATTGGTCATCAAGTTCGGGCTAATCGTAGTTGCAATGGTCGCCGCTCGATCCGCGGCGATGGCCTTCAATCGCGTGGTCGACGCCGACATCGACGCCAAGAACCCTCGTACGAGTATGCGTGCGATTCCTGCTGGGCAGGTGTCGCGGGCCTTTACCTGGGGCTTTATTCTTTTCTGGTCGGCCATCTTCGTCGCTAGCGCCGCAGCGTTGAATCCGCTTTGCTTGGTGCTCAGTCCAGTCGCACTAATCATCGTCTGCGGCTATTCCTACGCCAAGCGTTTCACTGCTTTGGCGCACCTGCTCCTCGGCCTAGCACTCGGCATCGCGCCGCTCGCCGCGTGGATCGCCATTCGCGGAACGTTCGACTGGCCCATCACCTTACTCACTGCCGCCGTCATGCTGTGGGTCGGCGGCTTCGACATCATCTATGCGTGTCAGGACTTGGAATTCGATCGGCAAGAAGGCCTGCACTCGATACCGGTGGCGTTGGGTACGGCCGGAGCGCTGCGGCTTTCTCGGGTTTTTCATGTCGGGATGATTGGTTTGCTGCTCTGGCTGGGATCACTCAGCGATCTTGGTGGAATTGCACTTGCGGGAGTCGCGGTCACAGCCGCTCTATTGGCCTGGGAGCATAGCCTTGTTTCAGCAGATGATTTCTCGCGAGTCGACGCCGCCTTCTTCCAGGTGAACGGCGTGATCGGCGTACTGTTCTTCCTCTTCTGGGCAGCCGACATGGCCGTGCAAGGTTTCTAAGAATGTCAGCCAACTCACTCCTGAAGCCGGATTCCACCGCGCTGGTCGTCATCGACCTGCAAGAGAAACTCGTACCCGCGATCGACGGTGCAGACTCCATTCTCACCAATACGCACAAGCTACTCGAGCTGGCGAAGATTCTCAGTCTGCCAACGTTTCTCACCACGCAGTACTCGAAAGGTCTCGGTCCGACAGTCCCCGAGATATCCGCCGCGACTGACGCTGAGCCGATCGATAAGGTCTGCTTCAGTTGCTTCGGCCACGAGCCCTTCATTGAGGCTGTCCGGCGAAGGATGCCCGCTGGAGCGTCACTGCTACTCGTCGGTGTCGAGACCCACATCTGCGTCCTACAGACCGCACTGGGCGGGCTGGCGGCAGGTTACGACGTACACGTCGCCGCGGACGCTATCGGCTCCCGCTCCGCAGCGAACCACGCCCTCGGCATCGAACGGATGCGCGGTACGGGAATCGTGATCTCGTCAGTCGAGATGGCGATCTACGAACTTCTCGGCGATGCACGCCGCGCGGAGTTCAAACAAATGCTTCCGTTCTTGAAGTAGGGCGTGACCAGCAAGTTGGCCCGTGCGGCTCCGGGCGATACCATGGAGTATTGGAGAAGGACTGAAGATGTACCTAACGGACGAGTTTCGCCTCAAGATCGGATTAGCCGAGCAGCTCAAGGGCGGCGTCATCATGGACGTCACCAATGCCGAACAGGCCGCGATTGCCGAGAATGCGGGCGCAAACGCCGTGATGGCGTTGGAGCGGGTGCCGTCTGATATTCGCAAAGAGGGCGGCGTAGCACGGATGTCGAACATCGCAGTGATGCGCGAGATCATGGCGACCGTCAGCATCCCAGTGATGGCAAAAGTCCGCATCGGTCACTTCACAGAAGCGAGTGTCCTAGAGGCTCTCAAGGTCGACTACATCGATGAGAGCGAAGTACTCACGATGGCGGACGATGTCCATCACATCGACAAGCACCCCTTCAAGGTTCCGTTCGTGTGCGGAGCCCGCAACCTCGGAGAGGCACTGCGCCGGATTGCAGAAGGCGCGGCGATGATTCGCACCAAGGGAGAAGCTGGCTCGGGCAACATCGTCGAGGCGGTTCGCCACATGCGCACGATTCAAAAAGAGATGCGTGAGCTGACCGTCAAACGCTCGGAAGAATTGGTGGTCGCTTCGAAGGAACTGCGAGCGCCGCTGGAGCTGGTGCAATACGTTGCCGAGCACGGTGAGCTGCCGGTGCCGAATTTCTCGGCGGGTGGCATTGCCACTCCGGCTGACGCCGCACTCGTGATGCAGCTCGGTGCCCAGTCGGTGTTCGTGGGATCTGGAATCTTTAAGTCCGAAGATCCGGACCGTCGGGCGCGGGCCATCGTTAAGGCAGCGACTCACTTCAATGACCCCGCCAAGCTGCTCGAAGCTCACGAAGACCTGGGCGAAGCGATGCCTGGTCTCGACGTCACGAAGCTCGCGCCCGAAGAGCTGATGGCGACGCGCGGCGACTAAGCTGATGCGAATCGGCGTCCTCGCGCTCCAAGGTGACTTCGCCGCTCATCAGCGATCGTTGCGTGAGCTTGGCGCGGAATCGCTGGCGGTCCGAACCGTGCAAGACCTAGCTCTCGTGGACGGGCTCATCCTGCCTGGCGGAGAAAGCACGACAATCCTCAAGCAACTGTTCGAAGACGGCCTGGCCGAGCCGTTGCGCGAGTTCGCTCGGTCCAAGCCACTGTTGGGCACGTGCGCCGGAACCATCTTGATGGCCCGTAGGGTGACCGGCCCAGTGCAGGACTCGTTCGACTTTATGGACATCGACGTCGAACGCAACGCCTACGGTCGCCAGGCGGATAGTTCGATTCGTCGCCTGGAACCCGAAAACGATTTCATCGCTCGCACAGAACCAGGAATCGTCGAAGCGATGTTCATTCGCGCGCCCATCATTCGCAGGACGGGCGCGGGTGTACAGACTCTGATCTCGGATGACGGTGTCCCGGTGCTGGTTGAGCAGGGTTCGGCATTGGCCTGCTCTTTTCATCCGGAATTGACAGCCGACCGCCGCATCCACCAACTCTTCTTGGACAAAGTCCACAAGGCTTCTGAATGACCGACTCCAAACGCTATCGCATCTTATTCGTCTGCATCGGCAACTCATGCCGTAGTCCCATGGCAGAGGCGATCGCGAACACCAAATATCCCGACCTCATGGACGGCTTCAGCGCCGGGCTCGGTCCCGCCTCGATCGTCCAGGCGCTGACCTTCTCTTGCCTCAAAGAAGCTGACGTGGAGCTGGATCCAGAGAAGCGCCCACAGCGGCTAGCGACGTCCGACTGGGCGTCCGCCGACCTTATCGTCAACATGAGCGGCCACGGAGTTTTTTCGGTTATCCCCGAATACAAGGGCGATGTGTTGATCTGGGAGATCCCTGACCCGATTGGCCTACCGATTGGTGCCTACTGTGAGGCGAGAGACCTAATCGATACGCAAATCGACGCCCTCGCAACGGCGCTGAGAGAAGGCACGCGACTGCCCGGTCTCTAGGGCCTTTACAGCGCCTGCTGCTGGTCGGGATAATTGACACCCATGCGTATTGGCGTTGTCGGCTTGGGATTCATGGGCGCTACGCATCTGCGCGCCTGGCAGTCGGTGGGCAACGCGGAACTCGCCGCTGTCGCCAGCAGCGACGCCGCGAAACTCACGGGCGACTTGAGCGCAATCGCTGGCAACCTCGATAAGTCAGGTGAACTCATGGATTTCGGGGCAGCCAGTCGCTATCGAACAGCCGATGAGCTGATCGCTGATCCCACCATCGATGCGGTCGATCTTTGCACACCGAGTTTTCTGCATGCGGACCAGACGGTGGCGGCGCTTGAAGCGGGTAAGCATGTCCTCGTCGAAAAACCAATGGCGACGAGCGCCGCCGACTGCCAACGCATGCTCGACGCCTCGGCGAGCAGCGGAAAAGTCCTCATGGTGGGCCACGTCCTGCGCTTTTGGCCTGATTACGTCACTGCGCTGCGATTGGTCCGCTCCGGCTCCCTGGGCAAGCTGCGGTCGGCATTCCTGCGGCGCAAATGCGGAGCCCCTGGCTGGAGTGCGTGGCTGCAAGACAAATCGAAAAGTGGCGGGGCGGGGCTCGATCTGCTCATCCACGACTTCGACTTCTGCCGTCAGCTGGTTGGCATACCCCACAGTGTTCAAGCAACCGGAGTCGACGAGCCCTCGCGGGGTATCGACATAATAGAAGCCCGCCTGGACTACGGCCCCGATTCGCCTCAAGTTGTCATATCTGGCGGCTGGCACCACCCTGATAGCTATCCGTTTTCGATGGAGTTCACGCTGGTGTGCGAAGAAGGGACACTCGATTTCGTTTCGGGTGGCCATGACCTAACGCTGTATCGATCTGACGGAGGGTCTGAGTTGGTGGAGACTTCCGACGGCGACGCTTTCGAGGCCGAACTAGCGGCGTTTGTCGCCGCCTGCGCGGCAGGACGACCTCCGACCGTTTGCCCCCCCGAAGAATCATCTGAAGCGACGGCGATCGCGCGGGCTGCAGACCTGTCGCGCAACCGGACTGGCGACGAGGTACCTGTATGAAACCGCTCGATGTAGGACTGCTGTTCTGGGCTGGTGGTGAGTTGGGCGAAGAGAAACCGCCGGCGGAAATCGTCGAGTCCGTCGTCTCGCTGGGCGTCAGGTGCGGACAACTCGGGCTGCATGGCGAGGCCGATCTCAGCGCCGCAAGCCGATCACTATGGCGGACAGCGATCAGCGCGAACAGCCTCACCGTCGTCACTGTCGTGGTTTCGTTCTCCGGCGAGAGCTACGCCGATGTGGAGGCTGTCGAAAGGACCGTCGGTTACTTGCCGACAGCAACACGCGCGGAGCGTGAGCAACGGACGTTCGAAGTGAGCGACTTCGCGGCCGAGCTATCAATTCCCGGGCTCGCAGCCCACATCGGCGCCCTGCCCGAGGACACTAAGGACCCCGACTACGTGGCTATCCGTGACCTTGTCCGCCGCATCTGCGACCGTTGCGCGAATTACGGTCAAACCTTTGCTCTCGAAACTGGACAGGAGCCCGCTGAGGCGCTGCGACATTTCATCCTTGACGTCGACCGATCGAATTTAGGCGTCAACTTCGACCCTGCCAATATGGTGCTCTACGGCAGTGGAGAGCCGATGAGTGCGCTCGAAACTGTTCGCGACTGGGTCATCAGTGTGCATTGCAAAGACGGTGTTGCGCCAACCGAGCCAGGCCAGCTGGGTAGCGAGACCCCGCTTGGTCAGGGAGAGGTCGGCATGGAACGCTATGTCCGTAAGCTGTCCGCGATCGGATACCGCGGTCCGCTGGTTATCGAGCGCGAGATCGTCGGAGAAGCCCAGCGCGCCGACATCCGACACGCGGTCGCCTTGCTTAACCAACTGCGTCAGTCCGTGTGAGCCGTCGGGAGATCGTGAACCCGGACACGCCAGACCCAGGCGAGATAGGCGCCAACCAGGATCAACCCCACACAGAGCCCCGTCCAGATGCCAACCGCACCCCAACCGAGCCCGAAAGCCAGCGAACAACCGACGGGCAGGCCGACAAACCAGTGCCCCACGAGGTTCGCAAGCATCGGCGTCCTGGTGTCCCCGGCTCCTCGCAAGGCTCCGGTCGCCACGACTTGAAATCCATCAAACAGCTGGAATACCGCTGCCACCGCTAGCAGCACGATTCCGGTCTTGAGCACCGCAGGATCTTGGGAAAAGGCGCCGACGATGATGCCTGGGAACGCAACGAAGCAGAACCCGGCCACGGTCATGAAGATGCCCCCCAATGCAAGCGCCATCGAACCAGCATGGCGAGCGCCAACAGAATCCCCGCGGCCGATCGCCTGCCCCACCCGTACCGCAGCTGCGGTCGAGATCCCTAGCGGCACCATGAAGGTCACCGAGGCGGCCTGCAGCGCCACCTGGTGTGCAGCCAGCGGCACCGATCCCAAGCGACCGATCAAGAACGTCGACGCAGCGAAGATCCCCATCTCAAGCCCCCGCTGCGCAGCGGCCGGGAGACCCAGTTTGGCGAGTCGGCGAACAAGCGCGCCGTCCCATCGCCGGTTCGCCTGAAAAAGGCCCGTCCGGTCACGGTGCGCCTGCCAGAGCAGGTAGCCCAGGAGGGCCACGCACATGTAGGCCCGTGAAGCGCAACTCGCCCACCCAGCCCCGGCGACGCCGAAGGCAGGCGAACCGAGATGACCGAAGATGAACACCCAGTTCGCGACCACGTTCACGACGTTCGCCGAGAGCATTACCATCATCACCGGCCGGACATGGTTCATCCCCTGCAAGTAGTGCCGAAATGCCATGAACAGTAGCAGCGGGCCAGTACTCCACAACAAGGCCTCGGTATAGGATCCAGCGAGCACGGTCACCTCCGGATCGAGACCCATTTGGGGTAGCAGCGCGACGACACCAAACATGGGGAGCATCAGAACGATCACGAGCGGCACCACTCCGTAGACCGCCTGAAATAGCGCGCGATGGCAGTCCTCTATCCGTTTCGCACCGAACGCTTGGGGAACGACGGTATCGAGACCGAGCAGTGCTCCCGCTCCGACGACGCCAACCGAGTAGAACAGCGCAGTGCCAATCGAGACTGCCCCGATCGCCTCGGCACTAAGCGTCCCGACCATCATTGTGTCGACCACGCTCATCGCCATCCAGCCGAGTTCAGAGGCAACCACAGGCATCGCAATGCCCAGCATGGGACGGAACTCCTGGGAGAAGTCGCTAAGATTCTTTCGCCGCGTCATGGGATAAGTCAGTGCTTCGAACAAAGAGCCCTGCTGCCATCTTCGCTAATCTGGCGGGTCAGCCGAGAATCTTCGCTGCGGTCGCCTACTTCTCTAATTAGTACCGTTCTAAGGGTGTTTCCAAGATTTTCTCAACCCCCCGCCCGGTGTGGGTACCCCCTGGGATATGGGATACTGCCACCAAGTTCGCCTGGGGCCGTGCCTACTGGCGAACTGCGATCATCGTGGCCCAGGGACAAAAAATCGAACTTCCTTCCGCGCACCCGCTGCCTCCGCTGATTTTGCACCCCTTCACCGAGTCAGCGGCAACTGCCCAGGTACTTGAAAGTGCTCGAGCTTCGCTGTCGATCATGAACGACGAAGGAGCTCCGAAAAAAGAGAAGGACGCCCTCGAACGCCAGATGATCGAGGGTCGCTTTACCGAATTTCGGATGCTGTTCTATGTGGGCAAGGACATCTGCCGTTGGCTTGACCAATGTGTGGACACCTGTGGACGAGACCCTGAGCTGGCCAATTTACGGCTGCCTGGTCAAAGCTTTGCTCGGCTGCTAATCGAGCAGACTCCCGACGACGTGGCGACGAAGTTGCGTGGCTGGGGAGTGGTGGAGTACGCGAGGATCTTCTCACGGTCGATCGGCATCTTCACTCAGTTCCGGCTGCCACCGTCGCCCGAGATGCTGCAGGCACGCTACCTGCGTCACTACTACCGCTACGCCGACTACGCTTACACCGCGTGGCGAGATGTCGATAAGGGGCCGGAATTGCAGTACGCGAACTTCCCCTTTGCCCTGTTTGCCTCGGGCGAGTATACGCGCAAATTGGAAGAAGAGTGGCGCGAGAGCTAGGTCGCGCGGGCGCTTAGCGCCGGAGCCGAAAGCAGGTTCGCATCCTCTAAGCACGCAAACAGTTCGTCGTCTTGGCTGAGGTCGAGGAAGAAACCGTACTTCAGCATGTCGCTGGCTTCCTTCATGGTCCGGGCGTCCTCAAGGGTCAACCGTGCCAGCTTTCCGCCAGCGGCTTCGTGAACACCGATGTACCAGACGTCGTCTTCATTGAATACGCCCAACCGCACCGTGCGCCCGCGGTACTGGAACCGTCCCTCGGTTCCGCGCGCCTGAATGAGTTCAACGCCTGACTCGTTGTAGGTCACCATTACGACTTCCTCTAGCACTCTTAGTATGTCAGACGTCCGCAATCTACGGGCGGTTTCCAGCTCCGTAGGAAACCCGAGAAACGACCCAAAAGAAGCCTGAATTGCCCTGGAATTCTTGTGACCCGGCCAGGCTTCAGACTGCTAGCTGTGGCGAATGACAAGTACGTCGCCGTCTTGCACGATGTAGGTCTTGCCCTCAAGCCGAAGCTCACCCGTGCCCTTGGCGCCGCTGTAGCCGCCTAGCTCGATCAATCGTTCCCAGTTGATCGTCTCGGCTCGAATGAATTTTTTTTCAAAATCAGTATGAATCGCGCCCGCCGCCTTGACGGCCGTCGAATCCTTCGGAATCGTCCAAGCGCGCACCTCGGTATCACCCGCAGTCAAGAATGACATCAGACCGAGGAGGTCGTAGCTCGCCTCGATTACTCGATCCAAGCCGGGCTCGATGAGTCCGTAGGTCTCCATCAAGTCAGCGGATTCTTCCGGCTCGAGTTCCGCCAGCTCGGCCTCCACCGAACCGCAAACCGCCACAACCGAGACTCCAGGCTTATTCGCGAGCCACTCACCGCGGTAGCTCTCTTCGATCTGCTTCAGTTCCGGTCCCTGTTCCTCACCCAGGTTTAGGACGAGCAGCATCGGTTTCTCAGACAAGAACTGAAATCCCCGCAGCCTCTTCTGGTCGGCTACATCGAGCTCCAGTTCCCGCAAAGGCTGCTCGGCTTCCAAGGCGGCCTGGCAACGTTCCAGCAGTTCTTTCTCTTTGGGCAGATCTGGGTTGCGGATTTTCCTGAGGTCTTTTTCGACTCGTGCAAGCCGGTTCTCGACCACTTGCAGGTCATTGAGGATGAGTTCGGCCTCGACATTCTGCCAATCGCGCTCCGGGTCGTTAGAACCGTCAACGTGCGCCACCACGTCACTCTCGAAACAGCGCAGCACATGAGCGAATGCATCAACAGCGCGAAGGCTAGCAATGTAGCTGGGCTCACGAAGGGCCTCGCGCGACATCGCGGGCATGTCGACGTAGTCCACCGTCGCGAAGGTTAACTTGGGCGGCTCGAAAATCTTTGCCAGCTCATCGACCCGCCTGTCGGGAACTTTCGCGACGCCGATCTGGAGCTTCGTCGAGCCCACTCGCCCTTCGCTGGCTACGCCGGTAAGAATCGTGAATAGGGAAGTCTTTCCTACTTGGGGAAGTCCAATAATCGCGGTCTGCATACTCTTTCAACCATAACCATTCTCTGCTGACACCTGGAGGCTGAGGCCGCTCGATGGAGCGGATGTGCGACTCTTCATCGGCAGCGGGAGCAGCCGTCTACCGGGATGGATCGCCCGGAACCTGATCCCGAAACTCCCCAACGCTTTCTTCAAATCTGAAGCTCACGTCTCGGTAGTTGGCAGCCATGTAGACCGTCAACGCCCAAATGAAAATGATCACACCGGTCATTTCCATGCTTTCTTCGATCGTCGTAATCAAGTTGTACGTAAACGTACTCGGCCCATGCAGTTCAAAAGACAGACCCCCGACGAGCTCCAGTCCAATTGCACCCCCGAGATAGAACATCGCGGCTATCAAAAAAGAGGTCCTCGTTGTTACCGGGAGACACGCTAGGAATCTCGCGAAGAACAGCCCTAGAACGACAACGAGCGCGATCCCTGGAACGACCCAAGCGAAATTAAAGATGCCAAAATGTTCGCCGCCGAGCCAATCGCGCACCACTGCAGTCAGTCTTTCATGGAATCCGAACGCCTCGTCAAAAGCCATCAAGAAGAACCCAGTCGACAGCGTCGCCCAATGCAACACAGGAGATCCAGCACGCCTTCTTTCGAGAATGGTGATGGTGGCGAGAAGGAAAGCCGCGGATAGCAGCAGCAGCGCGGAGAAGGCGGCGGGAAAGTTGCCCTCCGAATCGACATCAAACATCACGGCGGCCCTACGAACATAGGGATTCGGAATCAGGTGAGCCGCTAGCCTCCCGGCAGTGCTAGCCAGAACCAAAGCAAGGGCCACCAGACCAAGAGAGCGAGCAACAAGAGAGGGGCGCAGTGATATCTGATTCATCATTCTGACCCTTGCCAAGGATGGACCTAAGCCCCGCCCCAAGACATCAACTTGACGAAGGTGGCCGGAGTGCGAGCTCCCCGCTGGTCGCCGACTGTTCGTCGGGCCCTGGTGAAAGCAGCTGGCTGCACCCCGAAACCCCTCATCTCAAAGAGGCGTCGGAATCGAAGCGAGGATCTCATCTAGAACCTGCTCGGACCGCCCGATCTCATCCGCCTCGGCACCAAAACGGCCGTCGACAGTGATGCGATGGGCGAAAACTGGTTTCACGAGGCTCTTCACATCGTGCGGAGTCACATAATTACGACCGTCGATCAAAGCCGCCGCCTGCGCGGCACGATGGAGCGCCATCGACCCACGTGGGCTCACGCCCAACGACAGATGCGGGCAGTTTCGGGTCGTTCCCACGATGGCCAAAACGTAATCCAATACATCTTCATGTACCTGGACTTCATGAACCTGCCGCTGTAGGTCGAGGACATCCACGGCGTGCATGACAGGATGCAGGTCAGCCGGTTCCAGCCGCGATCCATCGGCCCGCAAAATTTCCTTCTCGCTCTCAACGTCTGGATACCCCATCTTGATCCGCAGGAGAAAGCGATCCAATTGAGCCTCGGGAAGTGGGAACGTACCGTGATACTCGACAGGATTCTGAGTCGCGATCACCATAAACGGTTGCGGCAACGGCTGCGACGCCCCTTCAATCGACACCTGCCCTTCATTCATCGCCTCAAGCAAAGCAGATTGGGTCTTCGGAGTGGTGCGATTGATCTCGTCCGCTAATAGCAGGTTGGTAAAGATCGGCCCCTGCTTGAAGTCGAATTCCTCCCGGGAGGCGCTGTAAACCGTCACGCCCAGCACATCGGTCGGCAGCATATCGGAGGTGAACTGCAAACGGTTGAAATCACAGTCGATCGCCCTAGCCAACGCATGAGCCAGGGTCGTTTTGCCGACGCCAGGCACATCTTCGATGAGTAGATGCCCGTGCCCAAGCAGGCACACGACCGCCAGCCGCACGGCCTCCGGCTTACCCCGAATCACGGAGCCGAGGGCAGACTCTAGTGCAGCAAGCTTCTCGCCTGCCACCGTCGCCGTTCGAGACTGACTAGCCATCAGCCCCCATTCTACCGGGATCGACCGAGGCGACCGACTTGCTCATCCGCATACAATTGGGAGAGCGGTCCCGTAATGGCGAAACCTAAGGCAGCGAACCTCTCGTTCGAAAAAGGGCTCGACGATCTTGAGTCCATCGTCAAGCAGCTGGAGAGCGCGGATCTTCCTCTCGAAGAATCGCTAGCCCTTTTTGAGAAGGGTGTCAACCTCAGCGATACATGCCGTACCCGGCTCGAAGAGGCCGAGACCCGCATCGAGATCTTACTCAAGAAAGGTCGCAAGATCGAAGCCGAACCGTTCGAGCCCAACGACGGGAGCAGTGAGTGACGCTGGCGGAATACCTTGATGGCCAGCGCAAGACGATTGAAGCAGAACTCGATCGACTAACTCCGCCTGCGGATAAACGTCCCACCACGCTCCATCAGGCGATGCGGCATAGCCTGTTCGCTGGTGGCAAGCGGATTCGCCCGATCCTGTTTTGCGCCGCGGCTGAGGCAGTGGGACGAAGCGACGGCGCACCTGGACCTGCCTGCTCGCTTGAGTTCATTCACACCTATTCGCTGATCCATGACGACCTGCCAGCACTCGACAATGACGACTACCGCCGCGGCCAACCCACCTGCCACAAAGCATTCGGCGAAGCGACCGCAATCCTAGCTGGAGACTCGCTGCTGACACGAGCGTTTGAAGTGCTGGCCGACAGCGAACAGTGTTCTCCCGCCGTCCGGGTCGCGATGATCGCGGAACTGTCCGCCGCCGCTGGCACGGTCAACGGCATGATCGGCGGCCAGATGGAGGACCTGGAGGCGGAAGGAGAACCCGTCGAAGAAGAGCGACTGCATTACATTCACAGCTCGAAGACGGGCGCGTTAATCAAGGCCTCGGTCCGCATGGGCGGCATGTTTGCCGAGGCCTCTGACGAGCAGCTCGACAGCTTGACCGAGTACGGGCGTGCGATTGGTACAGCGTTCCAGATCGTCGACGACATTCTTGATATCGAGGGCACGAGCGAGAGCCTTGGCAAGACCCCTGGCAAGGACGCCGAGCAGCAGAAAGCGACGTTCCCGGCCCTCTATGGCCTGGGCCGCTCCAAGGAACTCGCACGAGAGCAGCTCGCCGCCGCCCTCACTGCCGTCGACTCCTTTGGCGAGTCTGGACAGTGGCTCAGGGGAATAGCGGAGCGAATTGTCGACCGCTCTGCCTAGGTGGGAGTCGCCTCCATGAAGGATCGAGTGCGCATCGACCAACTACTGACGGACCGTGGGTTGGCGGAATCTCGCAATAAAGCCCAGGCGCTGGTGTTGGCGGGTCAAGTATTGGTCAACGAGCAGAAGGTCGACAAACCCGGACGCCCCGTCGACCCAGAGTGCAAGGTTCGGCTACTAGGCGAGCAACCGCGATACGTCAGCCGTGCCGGATTCAAGCTTGAGGGAGCCTTGACCGAATTCCGTGTTGACGTGCAGGGCGCCGTTTGCCTGGACATCGGGGCCTCCACCGGTGGCTTCACCGACTGCCTGCTGCAGCATGGTGCCGCCAAGGTCTATGCGGTGGACGTCGGCACCAATCAACTCCACTGGCGCATCCGCAACGATCGACGCGTCATCGTACACGAACAGGTCAATGCCAAGCGGCTCACCACTGATATCGTTCCCGAGCGGGTTAACTTCGTATGCTGCGACGTGAGTTTCATTTCTGCGACGCTAGTATTGCCTCCTACCGAGCCGCTACTGGCCGACGATGCCTCAATCGTCGTTCTGGCGAAGCCGCAGTTCGAGGCCGGACGAGGTGAAGTTGGCAAGGGCGGCATCGTCAGAGATGACGGAGTCCGGCAAGCGGCGGCAGATAAAGTCCGAAGTGCCATCGATGCGCTGGGGTTCCAGAACATTCAACAAATGGACAGCCCGGTTGAAGGCGCACAGGGAAATCGCGAGATACTGCTGTACGGCTGTGAACACAAACCGAACTCATGAGTAAGAAGATCGGCATCGTCTCGAAACCTGGTCGCTCCGACCTGCCGCAGCTGCTAGGCGAACTTGTCGAGTGGCTCGACGGTCAGGGGGGTGTGGAGTGGACGGGCGACCGCGTCACGCACGACTACCTCACCAAGAAAGGCGGCTTCGACCGAGCCCAGATTGACCGAGACTTCGATTTCATCGTTGTGCTGGGAGGCGACGGGACGCTGCTCTCGGCGGCCCGCGGGGTGGGGAGCAAGGAGACGCCGCTACTCGCCGTCAATCTGGGTGGCCTGGGTTTTTTGATGTCGACTGGTCCAGAACAGTTATTCGACGCGCTCTCCTCGGTAATCGCCGGTGACTACCGAATCCGATCGCGCACTGTCTTGGCGGGCAAAGTAGTTCGCGACGGCGAGATCATCGCGAAGTACAACGCCTTGAACGACTTTGTCGTTAGTAAGGCAGCGTTGGCTCGACTGCTTCAGATCGAGGTCCTCGTCGATGACGAGTTCATGTGCAGTTACCGTGCCGATGGCTTAGTGCTGTCCACGCCGACAGGTTCGACTGCGTATTCGCTCGCGGCAGGAGGCCCCGTAATCGCACCGACCGTCGAAGGCTTCTGCCTCACTCCCATCTGCCCCCACACTCTCTCGAATCGGCCGGTGGTTGTACCGCAGAGTTCAAAGTTCGAGATCGTCTTCGTCGGCGGCGATGACAGCACCTTCCTCACAGTAGATGGTCAAGTCGGGCTCAACTTGAGACCCAACGACCATATCATCGCGGAGAAGGCCGGTCACTCCGCGCGCATCATCGAAACCGAGAAGGTGCATTTCTTCGACGTACTACGCACCAAGATGGGTTGGGGTAGCCACTAAAAGGGACACTACGGCTCCAGCTTGCTGCCGGGCACGAGGTAGTTCACAACGTAGTCTTTAACGGCGTCCTCCACCGAGGTCACGTCATCGCGAAAACCCGCAGTCCGCAGCTTGCCGATCTCAGCCTGAGTGAAGTACTGATACTTGCCCTTAAGCCTCTCCGGCATTTCGATGAACTTAATGTTTGGCTCGCGGCCCAGCGCGGTAAAGATAGCTGTCGCTAGATCTAGCCAAGTCCGCGAAGACCCGGTGCCAAGATTGTAGAGGCCGTCGATATCGGCGTGCTGGGCCAGAAAGATCGTCATCTTAACGGCGTCTTTGACGTAGAGAAAATCACGCCGCTGGCAGCCATCCGCGAACTCAGGCCGGTAGCTCTTGAACAGACTCACGGATCCGGTATCGAGGATCTGATGGTACGCCTTGTGGACGACACTCCTCATGTCGTCCTTGTGGTCTTCGTTCGGGCCGTAAACGTTAAAGAACTTCAGCCCCGCGATCTTGTCGAGGAATCCCTTGCGCTCGGCATAGCAGTCGAACAGGTGCTTGGAGTACCCATACATGTTCAGTGGCCGCAGACTCTCCAGTGGACGCGTCTCATTGAGCCCCTCCTCCAACCCACCGTAGGTTGCCGCGGAGGAAGCATAGACAAACCGCGCTTCGCGCTCCAAACACCATGCCGCCAGCTTCTTTGTGTACTCGTAGTTGTTGTGGATGAGATAAGCGGCATCAGTCTCTGTCGTAGCCGAACACGCGCCCAGGTGGAACACGGTGCGAATATCATCGAGTGCCGCGGAGCGCTGGTCGATCAATCCTTCTAGCGCAGACGCCTCAAGGTAGTCATCGAACCGTAGTGGCACGAGGTTCTTCCACTTCTCCGTCGTCCGCAGATGATCGGCGACGAGGATGTTGGTCAGGCCCCGGCGATTCAGCTCCCAAATCAGAGCACTTCCGATGAAGCCCGCCCCACCGGTAACCAGAATGCGTCCGTCAGCCAGGTCGTGCATTTGGCCATTGTTGCGAACTCGGCGAGGCAGCCGCTACGTTGGACGATATGTCTGGACCGGTCGGCAAATTTATTCAGCGCCACTACCGCCACTTCAACGCCGCGACATTGAAGGAAGCATCCGAGGGCTACGTGAGGCACTTGGAACATGGAGGCAAGATGTTTGTCACCCTCGCCGGTGCCATGAGTACCGCTGAGATCGGCGTCTCCCTTGCCGAAATGATTCGCCAGAGCAAGGTTCACGGCATCTGTTGCACCGGTGCCAACCTTGAGGAAGATGTCTTCAACCTCGTCGCACACGATCACTACGAGCGCGTCCCCAACTGGCGCAGCCAAACACCCGAGGCCGACCAGGCCCTCCTCGACAGGCACCTGAACCGTGTGACAGACGTCTGCATTCCAGAGGACGAAGCGATGCGCCGCATCGAGCGCGAAATGCTCGAAGAGTGGAAGGCCGCCGATGCGGCCGGTGAATCCTGTCTGCCCGCGGAGTTCTTCTGGCGTACGCTCGAACGCGAGAACGTCCGCAAGAATTTTCAGATCGCCCCGGCGGATAGTTGGCTGCTTGCCGCCAAGCAAATGAAAGTCCCGGTCTTCGTTCCCGGCTGGGAAGACTCCACCCTTGGCAACGTCTTTGCAGCTCGCTGCTACGAAGGCCAGATCAGCAGCCCGCACGTCGTCCGGGGCGGCGTGGAGACGATGCTGGAACTCATCCGCTGGTATACAGACGAATCGAAGGATGCCTCGATCGGATTCTTCCAGATTGGTGGCGGCATCGCGGGAGACTTCCCGATCTGCGTTGTCCCACTCATCCGTCAAGATCTCCACGTCGACGCCAAGCACTGGGGCTACTTCTGCCAAATCGGTGACTCCACCACCAGCTATGGCTCGTATTCCGGTGCTCCCCCGACCGAAAAAATCACCTGGGACAAGATTAACGTCGACACGCCCGCCTACATGATCGAGTCCGATGCCTCGATCGTCGCGCCGCTGATGTTTGCATGGATTCTCGGCTGGTAGCGACCAACACGTGGGAATGCTATCGTGTGCCTCGTGAGATGCCCGCTGAAACAACTCTCGTCCGGCTACCTGCTGACTATGATCATTGTCATAGGAATGGGATGCGGCACTGAACAGGTATCGGAGATACCCCCTGACGAGCCGATTCTGCTGATCTCGCAAAAGGCCGCGAAGACCATCGCTTGGTATACATTCGACGGCGAATTGGTCGCCGAGACCGCCGTCAGTGATCACCCGCACGAAATCGTGCTGTCGCCAGACGGCGAGCGGCTCTACGTCACCGACAACGGTGTAATGCAGATCGAGTTCGCCGGAGAAGGTGGCAATAAAGTGTCCATCATCGACGTGGCGGGTAGAGCGACAATCGGCGAGGTTGACCTGGGCAAATGGCGTCGCCCCCACGGCATCGGCCTCTGCGCGGACGGGACGCTGCTTGTGACAAGCGAAGCTCCTGACCAGTTGCTCGTGATCGACACGGAGCAACGGAGTGTCGTCCGCACTTTCGATACCGGTGGCGAGACGCCGCACATTGTCCAGTGCAGCGCAGACTCCACGCAAGCCTATGTATCAAACGCACGCTCCCGCACCGTGGCCCGCATTGATATCGAGACCGGCGAGCGTGAACTACTAGAGACCGGTGACCGGCCGGAAGGTTCCTGCCTTTCACCTGACTCCTCAACCCTCTATGTCGTGCACCGAGACGACGACAAGATCGTAGCCATCGATACGTCCGAATGGGAGATCCTTGGCGAAATTCCAACTCCTGGCCAGCCCGTTCGCTGTGGTGTGACCGCAGACGGTAGTATGATCGCCTACGGGCTCTTCGCAGGCGAGGCTGTAGGCTTTGCCGATCTCGATGCGATGCAGGAAGTCGGACGAGTCGCAACGGCTGGCCCTACCGTATCGCTCGAAATGGCCGAGGACGGCGTGACGGCACTCGCATGCGCCCAGGACCACGATGTCTGTTACATGCTGTCGATCCCCGACCAGTCGATCATTCGTACGATCGCCGTAAACGAAGGCGCTTCTCCCGATCCACTACTCTTGTTGAATCCCTAATGCGACACGCATCTGTACTTCTCACGGCCGCCATCGTCCTCCTGAGCCTCGGTTGCGCGACTCCCGAGCAAACAGCGCCTGAGCCTGAGGTCGCAGTCGCCTTGGTCGTGGTCGAAAAGAAGGCGAGCCAAGTCGGCTTCTACACCTCCGACGGCACACGAGTGGCAGGAGTAGCGGTCGGCGAGACGCCTCACGAAATGGTCCTGGACCCCGATGGTCGCCATCTCTACGTCAGTGACAACGGTGTGCTGTGGATGGACTACACTGGCCCCGGCGGCAACACGATCTCGATCGTCGATCTGGAAAGCCGCACCAAGGTCGGCGAAATATCCCTTGGCGAGAATCACCGTCCCCACGGCATGTCACTCGATCCGGCGACCAACCACTTGCTGGTCACCTCGGAAAACCCCGACGCGCTCGTGCTGGTCGATCTCAAGAGTCGTTCGGTAATTCGGACCTATGACAACGGCGGTGAAGCTCCCCACATGGTGACCTTCGACGCCGCCGGTGAGTGGGCTTACGCGAGCAACACGAACAGCAACAACGTCGCCGCCATCAACATCGAGTCCGGCGAGATCATCAACCTTACGGGCTGCGATGGACCCCAAGGCGGCGTACTCAACAGCGATGGCTCTCGCTACTACGTCGCCTGTCGGGACGGAGGAACGATCCACGTCATTGACACGGCCAGCAAGACTTTCGTCGGTGAGGTCAAAACCGGTCTTGGCGTCAATCGCGTCAATCTGACTCCGGATGAGCAGACGCTGGTGTACTCGATCGGAGGAGAGGCGACATTCGCAGCCTTCGCGGATGTCGCGACGCTCGAAGAAACCGGTCGCGTCGAACTAGGCGGACCGCCTTTGTCTTGCACGCTCTCGAAGAATGGCGAGTACGCATTCCTTGGCGTCCAAGACAGCGACGAGATCTACGTCATCTCTGTGGCCGACAGGGAAATCATCCAGGTCATCAAGACACCCGACGGCCACGGACCGGATCCCGTGATGGAGTACGGCGACTACGAGCCACCCGCGTAAAACTACCGCACGGTCAGAGAGTACGGCGTCAGCGCCAGCATCCCACCCTCAAGCAGTGCTGGCAGGCGTGGATCGACCACCGTGGGCAACTCAATTCCACCCAGCGACAGATTGACCTGAGGCAATCCTTCGCCCTCAAGCAAGACCTCCAACAGGTTCTTCGTGGCGGGGTAGATCACGAGGCTGACATCGTCACGTTCGTCGATGTCCGCCTTCTCCTTCGCCAATTCGATGGCGCGATTGAAGCCACCCAATTCATCGATCAACCCGTTCTCAAGCGCGTCGATGCCCAGCCAAACACGGCCCTGCGCCACTTCGTGGATCGCGTCGTACTCTTCACCACGCGCATCCGCCACCTTCGTCACGAAACCCTGGTAAACATTCTCGATCCCTTCGCGGAGCTTGGCGCGGCCAGCTTCTCCCAAGGGAAGGTAATCACTGTCGATCGCCGCGAACCGCCCCCGCGAAATAAGTTCCTTCTTCAGGCCCAGCTTGTCGTAGAGTCCGCGCAGGTTCAATTTCCCGAAGTAGACACCGATCGATCCCGTCACCGTACCGGGGTAGGCCAGGATCGGAGCATCTTCGATCATCGCCATGTAGTAACCACCCGAGGCGGCAACGTCTGACATCGAAACGATGATCGGCTTCTCCTCGGCGAGCAAATTGAGTTCTCGCCACATCTCGTCCGACGCAATCGCGTCACCGCCCGGCGAGTCGATCCGCAGAATGACTGCGTCGATCGAATCATCTTCGCGAAGCTGGCGTACCGTCCGATTGAAGGCATCCGATGCCAGCACCCTGTCACCGCCGAACAGCCCGCCGTTGGTCCGCAGAATCGTTCCTACGCCATACAGCACGGCGACTCGATTTGAAGACGACTCTTCGAGGGTCACGGCACCGGCCGCGACGTATTCGCGAAGAGAAATCTTATTCAGCTCATCCAGTTCGAGCTCTTCGCTCATCAAGTCATTCAACTGATCGGGATACGCGGTTCCGTCAATCAGACCAACCTCGACCGCACGATTTGGCAAGAACGGCCCCTCGTCGAGCAAGGTGCGCAACTCGTCCGGCGAATAGCCACGCCGCTCCGCGACGCCGTCAAGAAACTGGTCCATGTACTGGTCCAGCATCACGTCCAACACTTCGCGGAACTCGTCCGACATCCCGGAGCGGGAGTAGGGCTCCGCGCCACTCTTGAATCTGCCGATGCGCTCCATTTCGATATCGACGCCAAGCTTGTCGAAGAAGTCCTTATAGAACATCACCTCAGCACGCAGGCCTTTCACATCAAGCACGCTTTCAGGCGCCGCACGCAGGTCATCGGCAACGCTGGCCACGTAGTAGTCGAGCATGCCTGAATTGTTGAGATAAGCGTAGACCGGCTTGCCACTAGCCCGAAATCCATCGATCGCCCAGCGAAGCTCCTGCGCCTTGGCCCAGCCAGCCCGCAAACCGTCGAAACGGATCTCCAACGCCTTGATGCGGTCGTCTTCTGCCGCTTCTTCGATCGCCTTCAATAGCGTGAGTAGCGTGACTGGGGTTTGCCCCTGTAAGGAAGCGAACGAGACATCCTCTGCAACGTGTTCCGGCAGGCCGCCTGACAAGCGAATCTGTAAGACCGCATCGTCAGCGATGGTCGGCCCAGACGAACCCGCTGCGACCAAGAGTAGTAAGAAGACTAGCCCAATCGCGAAGAATACGAGGATGACCCCGCTAAGGACGCCGAGTAAGAACTTGAGCATTGTTGGGACCGACTAGACAGCAGCCCGAAAAGAACTCGGGCGTCAGACGCATTATAGCGGCGGCAAGCCGCGGACCCTCAGAGCGGGTATAGGATCCGCGATCGCCGTTTCTGGTCACTCGACTACTGAATCGCGATCTCGACGCGATTGCTCGAGGCCTTGTTTGGGATGTCCAGCGTCACTGGGGTGTGGTCGTTGGTCGCCATGCTGGACGGAATGACGACGTTGACTTGGAACAAGCCCACTAATCCCGGGACCAGGCCAACGAAAAACGGATCGACCAACGGCCCCGCGAAGCTCGGACCAAAGTTGACCTTTGGAATAACTACGGCTCGCGCAGGCGGACTGCTCGGACCACCTGCACCACTCTCCACCACGCGGTCCAGCGGCCCCAAACCGGTAGCGTAGATGATCAAGACATCACCTGGTAGAGCCGGAGCAGTAGATATCCCAAACTGCTGCCCGATGGCTGTCGGGATAGGGAATTTCAAACCTTGGCTGAAGTTTTGGATCGCTCCGTACTCGCCAATTCCTATGCGGAAGATACCAGCAGAGAAGCTATCGACCTGGATCGAAATCGAATTGCCCATCTGCCCATCCCGCATGATCTGGAGCGTTCGTTGTCCGAAGCCAACCTCATACGGCACTTGGAAGTTCACCTGGCCATACGACCCGAAGAATAGTGGAGCCTCGATACCGTCGATCAAGACCTTCGTTCCACCCAAGTCCGTCGAGAGTGGAACCGCAGGCGCCCAAACAACCGCGTCCGATAGTTGCGCACCAAATGCACTGGCGATCATACCCGGAGCCAGCGGTCGGGTCGGCTCGAAGTTGGCACTATTGACGGTGCCGCGGTAGAACGAAATCGGCCCAGTCCGTGGGGCCAATTGCAGTGATACTCGGACTCGATGCGGAGAATTGGCCGCGTTCGAATTGATCAAGACCGTGCCTTGGTATGTGCCCGCAGCCAGCCCATCCACCAATGCTTGAATATCGTAGGCATTGTTGCCGACCAAGTTCGCGGAAAGCCAGGAACCACCGTCATCAGTCGCGACATCCGTGCTGGTCAGAGCCCCGGACCCTCTATTCGATACCGTTACCCGAAAAGCTGGCGGGTCCAGGCCCTCCGCAGCGCTGATCGTGGCCTGCTGGGAACTCACCTGACCAATCGGGGCGTTAGTCACGTGGAGCGTGACCGGGACGTTCGGCCCCTGCGCCGCTAAGAACATGCCGCCACTTACCGGCGATCTGCTGTCGGCGCCGCTTCCTCGATGTGGTCAGAGCCCCGGACCCTCTATTCGATACCGTTACCCGAAAAGCTGGCGGGTCCAGGCCCTCCGCAGCGCTGATCGTGGCCTGCTGGGAACTCACCTGACCAATCGGGGCGTTAGTCACGTGGAGCGTGACCGGGACGTTGCCATTGTCGGCGGCGAAGACAGAGCCACTTACCGTCACGCTGCCCGATTGGTCACCGATGCCGCCGGTTTGATACGTGCCTGTGACCCGATGGTCGTAAACCTGTCGGAACGAGCCGTTGTGGGACGCCGACACACTGAGAAAACTTCCGGCAGCCACAACGTCCGTCGGCGGCTGCCCTTGCTGGCCTGGTGTCTGGAACACGATGAAATCACTAGAGCCCGGCGTCGGCGGTACATAGAAGTGAATGTCCGACGGGACGTTGCCCCCGACATAGATCTTCACCGGAACCGTCTGCGGAGAGTCGATGGCTGCGGTAGCAGTAACCGTCACCACACCCTCATAGGTGCCGTCAGCGAGTGCTCCAGTCGCCAACAGCACCCGAACGCGGCGGCAGGTCAAGTCTGTATCGAACGAACAAGGCGCCGCGGCATCTACCTGTGGAGTGATCCACGCAGCGGAGCCGCTGGCTTGAACGTCCAGAGAACCATCCCCTACGTTGTAGGCATGGAATTCCAGATTGGCAGGACCGCTAGTGCCCGAGGCCACCCAAATAGCACGACTAAAAGGATTTTCTGCAGGCTGACTGCCTGGCATGCGCAACCGAAGCTGAGGTGCTGCCACTAACGAAGCAGCCGCGCTCATCAAGACAAGCACAAGTAGTGATACACGAATCATGAAACGAGTCATAGATCTAGCTCTTACTGTTATGGAGACAGGCGCGGACGGGCACTTTGATTGTAACCCAGCACGACTCGCTTGATTTCTGGCGGCCAGTAGGCCATCCTAGGCTCGCGAGTTACGCGAATGATGACCCGGCGGGCCATAATTCGCCTCCTCGTCTTCTCTCTATCGACGAACGCCGCTTCGTCGCCTCTGTGGGCCGGAGTCCCCTCAAGGAAGGCGACCTATCGAGGCGGAACACTCTCTGATGTCGAGCTCTACCAGCCCGGCGAGTTGATGCTGACGGCCCCGGACCGATTAGTATTCGATGCCCACGGATTCCACGTTGAAGTCGCCTACAACTCCATCCGCAGCCTAGAGTACGGCCAGAAATCTGGCCGGCGCCTGGGTCTAGCCATCGTCGTCTCGCCTCTATTCCTGCTTTCTAAAAAGCGAAAACACTACCTCACAATTTATTTCGTGGACGAGAGCGGGGTCGCTCAAGTAGCCGTCTTTGAGCTCGGCAAGAAGATCGTACGCACCACGCTGGCAGCGCTTTCGGCGCGAACGGGGCTGCGCATCAAGTACCAAGACGAAGAAGCCCGTAAGGCAGGTGGACTATGACCACACTTCGCCGCGTCGCGATACTAGCCGCCGTCTGCGTCGTATCGCTCCATGCCGCCGACCCGCGGCTTCCCACGTCTCTCGCTGAAGAGCAACTTAAGAAGCTAGCTACGATCCACACCCTCTACGTGGAAGACCTGGAGGGCGAAGGCTCTCACGCCATTCGTGATCTGCTCGTGGCAGCCATCCACTCCCACGGTTTGTTTGTGATTGTGGAAAATCCGGCCACCGCCGACGCCTACGTCCGCGGTTCGGCACAAGACCTCATCTACACCGACTACCTGCGGTATCGCGAGGGTATTAACGTCCGGGGAGCCACTTCGTCGAGCCGACGCGAAAGTGGTGAGTCCAACTTCGGCTCGGCGTCGTTCGGCGTCGGAGACAACGAAGAGACCAACCGCCGAGACCGCAAGCATGAGGCCCTCGCCGCAGTTCGAATCGTCCTAAAAAATGGTGAAGTCGTCTGGGCTACGGCACGCGAAAGCAGCGGCGCGAAGTTCCGGGGCGCAGCCGCCGATGTCGCTCAGGGAGTAGCGGAAGATCTCAATTCGGCGCTGGCGAAAGCCAAACGCCTGTCCCAAGAGGACTAAGCCGCCGACAAGACTTCCAGCGCCATCTTGAGAAACGGGTCCTCGCGGTCCGGGTCGTCCACCAGTTCCGGGTCGCGCCACTTGCGCGAATCCGCCGGGGTCAGCTCGTTCGCTGGAGACAGGCCCTCTCTGTGAATCGTCTCGCCGTTAGGGCGGTAGTACTTGGCGACTGACAGGATCAGAACGGCACCGTCGTCAAGTTCAATCCTCTTCTGCACCGCGCCAATACCGTAGGTCTGTTCGCCCACAATCTGGGCCCGCTCACGATCGTGCAGCACCGCAGCGGCGATCTCGGCGGCACCTGCGGTGCGGCTGTCGACAATCACCGCAAGCTCGAAATTACCCTGCAGGACGTCTGCCGTCGCCTCAATCTGCTGCTCGGGATAGTGCTGCCCTTTCGCCGAACCCAGCTCGCCGTCGCTCAAGAAAAGATCTGCCAAGGCAAAGCCCGCAGCGTGGTCACCGAACGAATTTTCCCTGAGGTCAAGAATGATCTTTGTCGCACCCCGTCCCAACAACGACCGGATCGCGTCAGCCGTCTCGCCGATCAGCTCCTCATCCACTACATCGAGGTCGACGTACCCGATGCCGCCGGCCAGCATCTCAGACTCAGGAGTAGGCAATCGTACCGCTTCCCTGCTCAAAATAAATTCCTGCGGTTCGTCATAGGACTTCGCCGTCCGAACGAGGAGCCGTGTCGTCGAACCCAATTCGCCGCTCAAACGAGCCTGTAACATCGCAGGTGCCAGCATCCGCGTGCTGACGCCGTCAATCGCTTCAATCAGATCTCCCGAGCGCAGACCAGCCCGATACGCCGACGAACCAGGAATAACGGAAAGGATCGCCGCGACGCTTCCACGTTTCTGAACAACGAGACCTGTTGCGAGACCAGTTCCACCATCCGGGTTGTTGAGCGCCACACGATATTCCTCGAACTGCTCGGGCGGCAAATAGCTTGAGATGGGATCCAGGTATTCCACGAGGCCCTGCAACGCGCCGCCAGTGACCTTCTGGATATCCGGTTCTTCGACGTAATCGCTCTTGATGTGAGCTAGAACCTCTGTATAGACCGAGAGTGGCCGGTAGGCGCTGTCGCCGCCCGGTTCCTGACTCCGACCGATGACCGCGCCCACAACGAGCAATATGGTCAACAACATCGAGCTGAATACAACGCCGATTTTCACTGGAGAAGTCATGAGTACGAGCTACGCTCCTTCTACGCCATCCGCCCACGGGCAGACGCACGCTTATGATACTACGCGCGATCCGTGGGCTCGGTTGCTCGGGCCTCAGGGAGAGCCCGTCTTACGCTTCACGTAGTCAGCGTACTTGCGGTGGACCAATATGTGAAACACCGGCTGTTGGTATTCCTCAATTGCATAGAGGTAGCCGTTGCCCCGTAACGAGGTGAGCACCCGCCGCAGCCATTGCCGCTCGGCTCCGGTCATACCCTTCTTCGAAATGTCTATGCTAGCGCCGGTCAGATGCGCCGAACGCTTGGGCCCTTTCGAGGAAGCTGCGTTGCCATTGCGGCCCTGCAAACTCCGCTGATACTCCGCGGTCCGCAGCAGGCTGGTCACCCGCAACTGCTTGCCGAACCGCGCACGGTACTGACTGCTGAGTCTCGATAAGAACAGCCGAGTCCACGGTCGGAGGTAGCGGTTTTGCTCCCGTACCGCATGCAGGTAGTAGCCAGACGTCTTGACAGGAACCGGTTCGAGCAGTTGCAGTCGTACCCAACGCGCAGTCATTGCGGCGCCTTCCATACGAGACAGCTGATCTTCGTCTGCTCGCTGGTTCTGGACCAACTGCGAACTGCGAGTCGCTCGCAGGCTCGCGGCAGGCGCGGTCGCGTAAACGCTCAAGCAAGTGATCAGCAGAAAGAAAGAACTCAGCCGGTGTCTATTCATCGCGGGTCGGTAATGTCAGTATGCCAGCCGGTTTTGACCCAAAACAACTCTTTTCTGTGTTGTTTTGAACCAGCTGGAGGTAGGCCGCCCGTCTACTAGACCATCGGCTTCGTCCGAGCCGAACTGAGCGCTGGCGCTGAGGGTCCCGTGCATGCTCGGCACGCAATGACCGGGTACTACAATAGGGCTATCCCTTCGGTGTCGTCCCCTAGCGCACAACAACACAAGAGGCAGGCTTCAGATCGAGGCCCGGTCTGCGTTGCGATTGTGACCGTCAGCGACACGCGCACGCCCGAGACCGACGTCAACGGGCGCTATCTCCGCGAGCAGATAGAGGCGTCCGAGCACCGTCTTCACTCCTCCGCCATCGTCCGTGACGAGCCCGTGCAGGTCGACGAGATTCTAGAGCGCTTGGCCTCGGCCGATGAGGTGCAGGTCGTCTTTTTCAACGGTGGTACCGGCGTTTCGCGGCGTGATCGGACTTTCGATGTTCTCGACCGAAAACTCGAAAAGACGTTGCCCGGATTCGGCGAGATCTTCCGCATGCTGAGCTGGGAACAGGTCGGCTCGGCCGCAATGATGTCCCGCGCGACGGCCGGGGTCTATCGTGGCAAGGTAATCATCTCGACGCCCGGGTCCCCCGCAGCCGTCCGGCTGGCTTGGGAAAAGCTAATCAAGCCGGAATTGGCCCACTTGGCATGGGAAGTGACCCGCTGAATTTTGCTGACTGTTTGAGCACGTCAACATGCGTTTCTTTCTGATACTCCTGGCGCTCTCTGCAGCGCACGCAGACACCGTCGTCGTCGAAACGGGCGACCGCCTCAACGGCGAGATCCGAAAGCTCGAGGACGGCAAGCTCCACCTGGAGACCTCCTACGCCGGATCGATTCTCATCGAATGGGAGAAGATTACCGAAATCACCTCCGACTCGGCCTACCAACTCGAGACCGAAACAGGGCACCGATTGCAAGGCACCATTCACCTACAAAACGGCAACATACGGATCGTCGGAGACGAAGCAGCAGAAGAAGCCCCTGCCTCACTGGTGACCGAAATCGTGCGCCTTGAGGACAATAAGCCCCCCGGCTTCTGGAGCACGTTAGATGGTACGGTCGGTCTCGGCTACAGCTTCACTCACGGCAACTCCGATCAAACTCAAGTAGCGCTGAGCGGTCGCGCGGACTACCGCCAAGACCAATACGCAATTCACGGCGACTTGGACTCGATCTTCGCAACGCTCGATGACGCCGAACGCCAATCCCGTCACGCACTCAACACCCGGTACGACCGTTTCTTGAGTTCTCGCGTTTTTGCCTTCGGCCTGGTGGCCCTTGAGCGCAACTTTAGGCAGCGTCTTGATCTGCGGTCCAGACTGGGTGGAGGCTTCGGTTGGAAGGTCGTGAACCGACGAGAGAGAACATTCGACGTGCTGGGCGGTCTCACGTGGACCAATGAGCAATTCCGTACGGAAGAAGGCGGAACTCTGCCCCGCTCAAGCACCGGCGAAGGGCTCTTTGGCTTTGAGTGGAAATCGTCCGCCCTGTGGGGAGTTCGACTCAGTACGAGGCTCACCGCGCATCCCAACCTGGTCGAGACTGGACGCTATCGTATCGAGTACGATTCCGAGGTGCGGATCCCTCTGGTTGCTGGCTTCACCTGGAATCTTCGTCTGTTCGACCGTTTCGATAGCAGGCCGCCCCAAGAGAACGTCCTCCGCAACGACTACGGCCTGTTGTCGACTCTTGGTTTCTCGTTCTAGCGGCGGGTGCCCCTGGTTGCCCGTCGGCAAAAACTACAATAAGGACGTGTACATCACGGAGATCTTTAGGTCGATCCAGGGCGAATCGACTTACGCTGGTCTGCCCTGCACTTTCGTTCGTCTAACGGGCTGCAATTTGCGATGTACCTGGTGCGACACCGAGTACGCGTTCCACGGTGGCACGCGGATGACGGTTGCCGAAGTCATCAATGAGGTGAAGAGCCTCGGCGGCTCCCTGGTTGAGGTCACCGGCGGCGAACCTCTGCTGCAACAAGAGGTTTACCCACTCATCGACGCTTTGTTGGCAGCCAATTTCGATGTGATGCTTGAGACCAGCGGCGAACGCCCACTCGACCGGGTGCCAACCCGGGTCCGTAAGGTCGTCGACGTGAAGTGCCCAGACTCGGGAGAAGCTGACACCTTCCGGCTAGAAAATCTCGACCTCATGAGTCCACACGATCAAATCAAGTTCGTCATTGGAACACGTCGAGACTACGAGTTTGCCCGCGACTTCACGCGCGAACACAACCTCGAACAACGCTTTGTCGCCACGACGTTTTCGCCGGTGCATGGGGTGATCGAGCTGCAAGAGATGGCTCAGTGGATGCTTGACGACGGCCTCGACGGCGTCCGGTTCGGCCACCAGTTGCATAAGACGATTTGGGGGGCCGAGACCAAAGGCGTCTAAGCGCTATTCGCGGAACGCGTCGGCGCTCTTCTGCGCCTCGGCACGAACCATTTCAATCGGCAGGATCTCGCCGATCCCCACCCCTGGGCAATAGCCGCGCAGTCCCTTCCATGTCTTGCGGGTAGAGACCGTCTCGGGCCAGAACGGGAACGTCTGGCACTGCAGTGGCTTCACGTCATGGACGCGGCAACCCTCGGCCTCTAGGAAGTGGCAACTCTCCGCCGCTGGAATACTCAGCCTTGACCCCTTGCCATCATCTGGAGCGCAGTACCGCTCGGAGAACTCTTCAACGGCAAGGCTCAGATACCCAGCGATGCGCTCGCGATCCTCTTCCGTTAAGAACACCTCGCCCGGCCGCGCACAACAGTTCACGCAGCCGGACTGGCACTCAAAGCGAAAGTTGATGCGAGCGAGTTCAACTGGATCGCCCATCGCGAATCTAGTCGATTAGGTAATCGAAGGTAGTCGTGCCCGACACGCGAACCTTGGCATACGCCTCGACCCAGGTGTCATGCGCGGGGTGCTCGCCATAGACGGTACGGGCGGCCTCATCGGTCAACGCCATGCAGACACCGTAGTCACGCTCAGCGCCGCCAACGTTGGGTGTCGTCAGTTTGCCGTGGGTCACACTATTCAGTCCGGGGATCTGAGACGGCAGGTCGTCAGTGGCGGCAAAGAAGGCCTGCCAATCTTCGTCCGTGGCCTCCTCGATTGCGGTGAACGCAAAACAGTGTATCAGCTTGCTTTCAACGACTTCGGCAACCGGCACAGGCTCGGCGACGGGCGCATTGCCAGCACAGCCAGCCAGGGCGATGGTCGCGGCGAAAATCGGTAGAAGGGTGCTTCGAAAAGACATGAGATCACTACTCCTTAACTCGTGAAACCTTGTGGTCAGTGGCTACAAGCCTTCGATTGTATCCTGCTTGCCCGGTGGATACTCCGCGATGCCCCGTCGCGATACTTGTTCCCTCGTCGCCCGGGCCCCACAATAAGGGGGAGCCCACTGATGCCAGAGTCCGTGACAGTAGAACCTGACGTCGAAGACCTTGAGCTGGTCACTCGTACGCGCACGGGTGACCGTGCCGCATTCGACGAACTCGTCAATCGCCACGCCTCCAAGGTCTTTCGCCTCGCGCGGCACATCACGCGCAACGACGCAGACGCCGAGGACGTTCTACAGGACGCCTTCTACAAGGCCTACTCCAAACTCGATCAGTTCAACGAAGAAGCACAGTTTTACACCTGGCTTGTCCGCATCGCGGTCAACGAGGCGCTGATGCGCCTGCGCAAGAAGCGGAACAGCAAGACCGTCTCACTCGATGCCGAGATCGAAACCGACGACGGCAGTGTCCGCCGAGAAGCTGAATCTCTCGACGACGACCCCGAGCAAGAATTCAGCCGAGATGAGACGCGGAGGATGCTCGAAACCGCAATCGACTCCCTTGAGGAGAGCTACCGGACGGTCTTCGTTCTACGCGACGTGGAGGGCCTCTCCACACAAGAGACAGCGGACATGCTTGAGCTCTCTGTTTCGGCCGTCAAGTCTCGGCTTCTCCGTGCCAGGCTCCAATTACGCGACAAACTCAAGGGACGGTTGAACTCTCATGGCTAAGAAAAAGATCACCTGTCAATCTTTTCTAGATGACCTGTCGGAATACATCGATGGCGATCTTGCTTCAGAGATCCGGGTGACCTTTGAAGCGCATCTCGCGAAGTGCCCCAATTGTTGGGTTGTGCTCGACGAAACACAGAAAACGGTCGAGATAATTCAGCGTTACGATTGTCATCCGATGCCCGAAGCCGTCAAAGACCGCCTTTTAGAGGCTCTTTCCTCCAAACTCAGTAATCCGTAAGTCATTGATTCCAAGCGACTAATACACTTCTAGTTGCTTTTTTTGTTTTTCCTTTCCAGAGGGAGAAACCTCGGCACCCAAACCGTAGTCTTTAGAACATGAGGGGCTAAAACGGACGTTAGTCCGGGCGCCTATTTGCCAAGCCCCGCTGATTTTGCTGACTGAGGTTAGCCCTCGGTAGTGAACGGGATGTCTGCTATGGCTCTTGCTGCTACCACTACGATTCCAAGGTCGGGTGTCTGGGAGGATCCTTTGGCGCTGCTGCCCAGGCGAAAGCTCCAGCGGTTTGAGCGACACCGAACAATTTACTCTCAAGAAGACCCGGCGGAAAGCCTCTATCTGGTGGTCGACGGTGCAGTCAAGATCAGCCGAATCTCGTCAGAAACTGGTAGAGAGACGGTCATCGAAGTCGAGTCACGCGAATCGTTCTTCGGCATTTCCAGCCTGCTTCACGCTAGCGAGCGCGGCGAGCAAGCCATCGCTCTTGAGCGGAGCCAGATCATGGAATGGAACGTCGCCGACCTAGACAAGTTGATTGCACGCACTCCCCAGTTAAGCCCCGCACTCATGAGGATGGTGGCGCGGAAGTTGGTGGAAGCTGACCGCCGCATCGAGAGCTTCGCCAACGACCACATCCCACGGCGACTGGTGAAGGCTCTCCTTCGCCTGGGCCAGCGTTTCGGCGAGAACAACGGGTCGTCTAAGATCCGGCTGATGCCTCTAACGCATGAGCTACTGGCTCGTCATGTTGGGACGTCTCGGGAGATTGTCACACAGCATATGAGCGTCCTCCGCAGACAGGGGTTGCTTGAGTACTCTCGTGCGGGGCTTGAGTTCGATCCCGATAAATTGCGCCGCGAACTCGACCAGATTCGCTAGACGGCGATCATCGCCGACCCGCCTAGAAATCCAGCCGCACGACGGCTTGATAGCTTCTGCCTATCCCGTTCTTGCGAACGATTCCGAACGACGCGTCCTCGAGAGTCGAGAAAGGCGCATCCCAGCTCTTATTGCCAAAGACGTTGATCATGTCGAGGCCAAACTCGGCTGACACGCCCTCGGTAACATTTACTGACCGCGACAGCCGTACGTCCCACTGCTGATAGCCCCTCGACCGAAACGCGTTCCGCCCGACATTCCCCATACGAGTCTGGTTAAACGTACCGGGCTCCACAGCTTCAAATACCGTCGGGTCGAACGCAAAACGACCCGTCAGCGTCCGCCCGTCGGCCAAAGTAAAGGTGCGTACCACCGAGGGGTCTAGCGACTCGAAGGGCGCAACAATGTCGGGCCGCCCAACCCGCACAAACGTAAACGTCGGATCCTCTTCTTGCCGAATATCTAAAGGTAGGCCCGATCGTAGCCGCCAAACTCCGCTCACCGTCCAGTTGTCCAAGAACGATAGGCGACTGGACCAGTCGCGCGGCAAGCGCGGCTGCCACACCCACGCCGCCGCAAAATTGTGCCGCCGATCGTAATTGGAGACCGACCAACTTTCAGTCGCCAACTCCTCTCCAAATACACTCGATCCATTGTCGTCTGACCGCGACCAGGTGTAGCTAACATCAAAGGCAAGGCCCCGCCGCAGATAGCGATTCGCTCGCACCTGCAGTGAGTTGTAGCGACCGCTTCCACTCGACTCCAACTGGCGGATGTCGGTAAACGCCGAGAAGCGTCTCATGTTCCGCACAAACGCAAATGGGAACGCGGGATTGCGGACGAATTCGTTCAATTCCCGCTGGCGCTGTAAGCGCACCGTGCGGGTACCCACATAGACAGCGCTGAGATTAACACCGCCCGGCAACGGTCTTTGTAGTCCGAAGTTCCAATGATGAGCCAACGCGTTTTGAAAACCTCTGTCGAACACCAAGATCGGATAGCTCACCTGGGTCGGCACGATGTTCACTGCATCGCCATTCGGGATAGAGGACAGGGGCGCTTCAAAGTTTCCGATAGTGCCCGTGCGAGAGAAATCAAATCGGTTGTCAACACTGAACGGCGGGTAGGTCGCCTGAAACAGAGCCGCCGCACTCGAACCGGCAAAAGCCCCAAAATCGTAGAACTGGCCATAGGAAGCCCGCAGTACAGACCGCCCGGTGGGGCCGATCAAGACCCGCGTCAGCAGACTGTCTGAGGTAGGCGACCACGCCAGCCCTACGCGAGGCGCGAAGTGCCGTCCTTGCGACTCCACTGTTGATCGCGGTAATTCACCTAGCTCGCCGTCGATATCGCCAGGAAATATCAAGTTGCGAAGCGTTTCTGGAAATCGCTCGCTTCTGGCCCCAGACCGAAATGCTGCGATGCGGTCTTGCGTGTCCACCGCGGGTGGCTGCGATTCGAAGCGCATTCCAAGAGTCAGATGCAGACTCCGTAAGGGGCGTAGCTCAGCCTCACCGTAGAGTGCAAACTCGTGCCACTGCAGGTTCAAATCGCGCGGAGTTTGTACGCGATACTCACCGGGGCGCCCGAGCAGCAAGTCGCGTAAACCGTTCGGCCGGGATCTCACCGGCGGATCGGGTGGTGTAGGGAAGCTAAAGCTTCCAGCGGAGTTGTCCGTGTTGCGGAACGGCCAAGTGCCTTGGCTGTAAGAACCGCCCAAGCGTGCCGCATAGTCACCCCAACGCCACTCGACGTCGTGTCGCAGCTGCCACGTCGTCTGAATCGACTCCTCCGAAGACAAGAATGGAGCGATTCGAATTCGCTGTGCGCCTGAATCGTCATAGAGAGTCAGATCGGGAATCGTTGCCGGATCTGATCCAAAATCAGCGAAGTTGAACCCGAACTCGTTCGCAGTCGTATTGCGAAACTCAGGGACGCCTTGCCAAAGGGCGATCGACAGACGCTGGACCGAAACCTGTGTCCTCTGTACCAGCGCCGGAGATGGCGTGTGTGTCAAAGCGATACGCGCGCTGTTAGATAACTGTCGGCGGTCAGCGATCGTCCCTGGGGCGACGCCAGTCAACGGCGACTCGCCATTCGCTCGATATGTGAGATGGCTCGCGCTCAACGAAAACTGACGCCAACCCTTATCCACTCGGGCGAGCAGCGTCTGCCCGTCCGACGGCAGATCTAATCTGCCATTGAATGTCATTTCCCCCGCATTGGGCGCTGGCAGAAACGTATCGAGATATTTCTGCATCAACGGATCCAGCCGATCTTGGGGAATGATCCCGTTGGGGAAATTCTGGCCCGTCGTTGGGTCTACCACCGGCACCCCGAGAGCCGATAGATTCCCCGACCTCTCAGCCATCGTCAAGATATTCGACGTCGTCGCCAAACGGCGCTGTTCAGTTGTCCAGCCCTCCGCGTCAAAGAAGAAATTCAGATTGTGCTTGGTCCACAGTGGACCGCCAATCTGGCCGCCACCCGACCAACCACTCAGCGAATCGTTCGAGCCGTCATAGGATTCGATCGAGCTGCCCCGTGTCCGGTAGAAACCACGAAGGCCACCATGCCAACGGTCTCGAACACTCCGGGAACTCGCCAGCACAACCGCACCGGCATTGCGACCTTCAGCCGCTGTGTAAGTGTGTGTGATTACGCGAAAGCTCTCAAGTGCATCGGGTACGGGAGCAAACGTGGCGGCTTGCGATCCGGTCAGGCGGTTCTGCGCATTATTCGGCGCGCCGTCGAATTGATAGTTGATCGCCGAGCGTCTTGACCCATTGGCCGAGACTGCGGAGGATCGACCGGTCATCGCGTCCAGTTCCAGCGAGTCGACCGGGCTCAACCCTGGGACCAGCGGCAAGAGCTTGTCAACAGCCGTGCGCCCTTCACTGCCTAACAACACGGGCAAACTCTGCACCTGCTCTCGCACCATGCCGTACTCCACCGAAATCGTGTCGAGTCCCGATAAGGGTCGAGTCAACGGTGCCGCAAGCCGCTCCAACTCAACCACCCACTCGCGCGGGCTGTCGGGTAACAGCTCAAATGGGCCAATCCGCTGAATTGCGTAGTCGGCCAGTTCAAAGTACAGCGAGTACTCACCGCTCGCAAGGTCAGCAAATCCATAATGGCCAGCGATATCGGTGTGGGTGAGAACCGTTTTGCCTGTCGAGAGGCTGATCAGGCCAACTTCAACATCTTCGAGTGGCACCCGGCCCTCGCCATAGATGGTGCCTGCCACACTGGACGATCCCGCAGCCCAGACAGCGGAGGTCGCGAGGAACGCGATCAATCCAAGGAGAGAAACAGAAGCGCGACGGCCCATGGCCATTCGCTACAGCGCCGAGCGGGTGAGATCCTTAATCCGATCGAGCCGATCATGAATCCGGCGCAGCAATTCGCCGGATGAGGTGCCAGCCTCGGCAAACGCCACTGTTTGTTGCGATCCAGTGAGGACGACGGTGAGGGTCCGTTCCAAGCCGAGCACATCTTGCAGCAATCCGCTGCTCTCTGCGCGCAGGCCGTCCGAGCCAGCAAGCGACTCGTCTCGCTCACCCTGATAGCGCCAGTAGCGGCGCGGCAGGGCCTCGGACAGGGAATCGTAAATCGCCGCCTCTCCACGCCCCATTCCCTCGACGTGGAAGCGGATCAGACCGGCAACCAGAGTCTTGGCAGCGGAATTACCGGCGACCCGCGACTCCGGTGAGTGATTCAGCAACTGGTCCAACTGGTATGCGTGACCTCGAGATCGTTTTGACTACGAAAGACTTCGCTCACGTAGCGGGCGATCTCCGACTCAAGTCCTGACGTCTCCGTCGACTGGAACGAGCGCCGAGCAGCATCCCGATAGTGCTCCATCAGGGCCGTTCGTACCAAGCCGCCCACTGCAGTCGGGCTTTCTTGGTTGAGTCGTCCGTGCTGAGAGTCGGCGACCGGTCGAATCGACAGGTCGAAGCCAACCGGACGTCCATCCGCCTGCCGCTCAATTGCAGCGACGTAACGTTGGCGGGCACTGGGGCTCTCGACAGAACCGGCAAAGGCCAAGTGACCGTCGCGCCAAGTCGGTCGAACGTCTTCGCGCCACAGGTCGGTCTCAAGCTGCCACCGGCGCGCTTCCAGCACGGCCAGGTAGGCTTCACTCGGTAGAGCTTCGAAGGTCTCTTCGGTCTCGATCAGCGGCTGCGCGACAGTCGGTAGTGAGGCGAACCCAATCGTTGCTTGCGAGACCGGCAGCAGTCTCAGAGTCGGAAGTGCGGTGGCGATCACCTGTGCCCCCGGCATCATGATCAATCGCTCAGATACGAAGTTAAATCGAGCGGGCGGCAGCTGCGCCGTAGCGGCTTCAACTTCGCCGACCACAACGAGCGGAGCCAAAAGACTCGCTGGCTCAAGTACGGGCTCATCAGGTGCGACGACCGCCGTGAAGACCGGCGCTTCCATCGGTACCGCCTCGCCAATCACAGCCTGGGGGGCATCGACAGGCGACAGATTCCACAGCCACCCACCAGCGACAACAGAAATCAGCGCCGCAGCGGCAGCAGCGTAGCGTGCAACACTTCGCACCGGGAAGGAAACGACCTTCGGTTTCGATGCATAAAGGTGCAGCTTCAGAGCCTGCTCGGCGGCCATACGACGTTCGAGCGACTCGCTCGGCGCCATCGCACGCAATTCAGACTCAACATTCCACAGCAGATGTCGCACTTCGACCTGGGCCGATCCACAGCCCGCACAACGCTTCGCGTGTTCCGCCCGACCAGAAGTCAGATCGCCGTCGATCAACAGCAGCAGTTCTTCTGGGGAGAGGTGCAGATCTTGGGTCTGGGAGACCCGCGAAATCGCTGCTTCTAGCCGCGACCAAGATTGCTCAGAACCCGGATCACGACCAAGATTGCTCAGAACCCGGATCACCCGACGCGGGAGCCGTCAGAGCAGAGGAGATCGCCGTCAGCTCGCCTTGCAGCTCGCCGAGACTACTCTGGCACTCGACGCAATCGCCCAAGTGCCCCACTCCGTTCGCTGGCAGTTCCCCGTCAGCTATTAGGAGTAGTTCTTCCGTGCTCAGATGCTTCAACGTCTCTCTTTTCTCCTTCTTGCAACTTCTTTAACGCCCGCGCGACATAACTCGCCACGGTCGAGATCGAAATATCCAAGACTTCGCTGACTTCGCGAAACTTGAGTCCTTCGGATCGAAGTTGCAAACACTGTAGTTCTAGTCTCGTTAGCTTGTGCCACGGCAACCCAAGCACTTCGGCTCGAGCTTCCATCCCATCTGTCGACCCGCCGATTTGCCGCTCTACGCGGAGCCAACCGTCTGAATCCAACAAGTCCGGCTTCTTCTTGCGACCAAAATCGACCAACAAGTTGTGAGCCACACGGAACAACCATGCACGAGGTTGGGTAACATCTTCGCCCTGAGTGCGGGCCTGGAAAAAGCGGATAAAGCTCTCTTGAGCAATGTCCTCTGCAACTGCGAAGTCGCTTAAATGATGTCGCAGGTAGCGTACCAGGCTATCGCGGTTCTCGGCGAAGAGCTCTTCGGTCTCTCGCGCAGCGCCATGTCCTGTGTCAAAGCTGTTCAAAACAAGCCCCGACCCTTCGCACAGCATCGCCGTCCCTACTAGCAAGGACGTATGAATCGCCGATTCTTACGGCACAAAGAGTCAACATCATTGTCAGGCGCATCGTGCAGGGCTGTCAACGACTTCGATCCTCAGGAGTATCTGGACCGAAACAGATGTTACGGGGCAAGAGGTTCGTAATCGTTCAAAACAGCCCGTCACATCGTGGCCGCGTCGTACTCGATCAGACCTTCGGCAGCACCCAGGGTCTGCGATAGTTGCGATCCAGCAAGCGGTTCGCCTCCGCATCGTCTCCGAAGCTCTCGGTCTCGGCATCGAAATGCAACTTGCGGTCGGTTCGCCAAGCAATGTTGCCTAGGTGAATCAACCCCGATGCCACATGACCGATTTCGATGTCACAGACTGGCTTACGCCCGTCGCGGATCGCCTCAAGCATGTCACGCTTGATACGGGCGTCGTCATCACTGTTCGGACTTGATCCAGCGGCGACTACCTTGCCCTTCTCGTCGTAGGCGCGCCAGGAGCCATTGCCGATGACCACGTAGCCGTTTTCGCCGTAGATAGCCGCACCCTCGGACTCGCCTTCCATCGGCGTGGGCTGCCAATTGCGCATCTCGTACATCAAGGTCGCGCCGGGATAGTCCCAGGTCACGACCAGCGTATCCGGCCACTCTTGCATATCGTCGAAGAAGAACTTGCCACCCGAGGCGGATACCGCTGTCGGCCAGTCGGGCAATACCTTGCCCATCGACTCGAAAGCGGCCGCCAAGCCCCTGCGCGCATAGTCGACGCGATGGACTCCGTCGTTGCCCAAGTCGCCTGTCCCGTAGTCGAAGAACCAGCGCCAATTACCGTGGAATCGTACAGGGTTGAAGGGACGGCTGGGCGCCGGACCCAGCCACATATCGTAATCCACACCATCTGGCGCACGAGTGTCCGCGGGGCGGCCAATGCCTTTTTGCCGCGCGCTTTCCCAGGCTTTCGCAAAGACCACCTTACCGAGTGCTCCAGTGCGGATATACTCGCAAGCCTCTTCGTAATTGAGGCCGCTACGCGATTGGATGCCGACTTGCACCACGCGGTCGTACTTGCGCGCCGCTTCCAGCATCGCCCTACCGTCGACGATGTTGTGACCGGCAGGCTTCTCCACGTAGACGTGCTTGCCGGCTTGGCAGGCGAGGATGGTCGGGATCGCGTGCCAGTGGGTCGGTGTGCCCATCACAATGGCATCGATGTCCGGGTCATCGAGCAGCCGCCTGAAGTCGGATTCGACTGCGGGTCGGTGGTGTTGGCGGTCGTCGACTGCGGAGGCGGCCTCATCAAACAAGCGCTGATCGACGTCACAGATCGTCTTGACGTGGACATCCTCCATCTCGGCGAAACCGTAAAGCAACGATCGGCCTCGACCTCGGAAGCCCACCATGGCGACGGTAAGCTGCTCGTTCACCCGAGCCGAGCGGAGAAGAGCCGGTGAGAGGAAAGCGGAGGCAGTCTTGACGAATGTGCGACGAGTAGGCATTTCTCCCTCCAGGCCTTACGGCTGGGCGTATTATACGCGGGCGGGCCCATTAACGAGACAGCCAGAACAAGCTGCCGACACCCTCGGTCATCCCAATCCACCAAGCACGAGGCACCACTAATATCGCCCAACCCGAGCCCCGGGGGCGTGAGCACCGGGTTCCAGCGGGGGTACAGGGACATAGGTAACAGAAGAACCCAAACACATGGGTAACAGATCCGCGATTCGCTGGTCATCCTCAACGGCCTCTTGGCGCATCAGACGAACTTGCAGCCATCCGAGATCATGTCGGACAAGGTTCGCTACACCGACGTCACATTCGGACTCTTCTAACTGTTGGGCTAACAGTTCAGTCCGCAACTGATAACTAGCCCGGCTGAAAGATCTCGACGGCGTTCCCGGACGGGTCCTCCACGAGGATCTGCTGCCCACCCGGACCAGAGATGATCTCGTTGCCGAACTTCGCGCCTGCCTCGGTCAGGGCAGCTACGGTCGCCGCGATGTCGTCCACCCGGACGACAAACCGGTTCCATCCACCGGGTGCGGGTTGGCTGCCGTCCGGCATTGGCCGTTGGGCCGAGGCAGGTGGGCCAGCGACCCACAGCTCAAGGTCGTCTTTTACGAGGATGCCGATCGCGGGCCTGAAATCCTGCTTGAGCTCAAACCCAAGGAGCCCAGTATAGAAGGCGATCGCGGCCTCCACGTCATCGACCATGTATCTAACTGTAGCCATGTCTTAGCCCACATTTCGAGGGACATTCGAGTTTACGCCGTCGACGAAGAGGGCCTTGTCAACTCGCGCAATTCGCGAGCAGCCGAAACCGCATTAGTGTCCGATGGAGTGTGTGGTGCGCAAGAGAGGACTTGAACCTCCACGAGAATTAATTCTCACTAGGACCTGAAGCCAATTCCACAGGATTGCTGCAGATTGCCGCGATGTTAACGGATTGATTAACAAGGGGTTCTGTGCTCTGCTAAGATTGCCACGAGGGCGAAAGATTGGCGAAGAAAGCTGCGCAGGCACACAAACGGCACACAAGGGAACCCACGGCAGCCGCGATTCCTGGAAAAACGCCAGCGCCGTCCACGATGGCCTCTGGTCTAAACGGGTTAGAGATCTTCGCTAGAGGATTACCGGAGTCTCACCAAAAACGCGAAATACTCTTTTCTATCGATTGGTGCCGCACCAGCATCCGAGAGGGGAACCGACAGCAAGCCATGTTGACGTGGTTCCGAATCCAGCACCTAGCCAACGATGAAGGTCTATACGCGGACGCGGTTGTCGGCGAGAAGGTCCGCGAGGGCCGCAAGAGATCGCAGGCTCAGCGACGACAGAAGGCAGCTACGTATCAGCAGGAGCTTGACAACGTTCATTACACTAACCGCAGGCTCTCGAAGACCGCCGCACAAGAACGGACAGCCAGACTGTGTAACTGCTGCGCCCGTACCATTGCGCGTAATACAAAATGGAAATGGTAGTTGTGACATTTGGCCCACTGTCACTGACAATTGGCCGACTGTCATACCTGATTTCCGCAAGAGTGTTTACTCAGTCCCAACTCGGTGCCATCGTCGAACTCGATGGTACAAACAAATCACCCCACCGCCGCCTCAGACGCTCTTAGTCGTCAACAGACACCGCTAGCCTCTATCCCGGAGGTCGCGTCGGAATTCGGCCTCACCCCCTGGTTTCTTTACGAGCTGATTCGCCAACGGAAACTCCCGCCCGGAGTCGTGGTCCGTCTCGGTCCTCGGACGACTCGCATCAACCGTTCTCGGTGGATGGCATTCATCGATTCTGGCGGACTCGTGAGGGCCGAACGAAAAGGACGCTGCCGGACCTTCATTCGCTAACAGCAAATCCACGCCTTTCTCGAGGCGCAGAGGGAGCCTAGAAATTCATGGCAACGACACCACACGACCCATTCGGCACCCCGGCCCAACCGGCTAGCCACTCCGCCGGTCTGACCGACGAAGACTATGAGCGCCTTGCCGAGCGCTGGATCGACCGGGAGACAGCCGATGCCGCCCGCATTCGGCGGGTCGACGCGACCGAAGGGCCACAGTTGGTTGGTCGGCGAGACCGCCATGGTTCATCACTCGCCGGACTGGCGATACCTTATTTCCGGCCCGGTGAAACTACCGTGCGCGAAATTCGCCTGCGGCGCGACAGTCCCGACTTAGAGCAACTCCCGGACGGCTCGACCCGGGAAACCGCCAAATACTTATCCCCGCCGGGCCGCGGCTCGCTCATCTACCTTCCGCCGCGGCTGACGCCAGAGCAGGTCGCGGATAAAGACGTGCCGCTCATTTTCACCGAAGGCGAATTCAAAGCCATTGCCCTGGATCGGCTGGCTCGCCACAATTCAGACAAGCTGCGCTTTGTAGCAATCGCGATCCCGGGCGTCTGTAATTTTCGCGGCACGATTGGCAAGACCGAGGGGCCAAATGGTGAACGCCAGGACCTCAAAGGAACCATTCCGGACCTCGACCTTATTACGTGGGAGCGGCGACATGTCTTGATCGCCTACGACGCCGACAGCGCGACAAATCCTTCGGTCCAAACAGCCGAAAAGGTGTTGATCAAGGAACTACGGCGGCGCGGCGCGACAGTTGCCGTTCTGCGCTGGTCGCTCGACGACGGTAAAGGTATCGACGATCTGCTCGCCAACAAGGGGCCAGACTACGTTCTTGGACTAATCAAGGGCGTCGATTGGGACGAAGCGATCCGTTCGACCGAAAAGGACCGACAACGGCAAAATCAAGCCGACGTCGTCGTAGGAATCGCGCTCGGTAGCAGCCAGCTATTTGTTGACGATGACGTCGCGTTCGCGGATATCGACAACGGCGTCGTACGGTGCACGATGAAGGTCAATTCAAAGTCTTACAGGAGCTTACTGCGACACAAGTACTACCTCACCCGCCGGAAGTGCCCTAGCGCCCAAGCGATGACCGCCGCGATCGCAACGCTCGAGGCGAACGCTCGCTTCGCTGAGCCGATTGTCCGCCGAAAGGTCTTCACCCGAACAGCCGAAGCGGAAGGTAAGTTGTACGTGGACTTGGGCGACGACGGATGGCGAGCGATCGAAGTTGATTCGCGGGGATGGCGGATCGTCTCCAGGCCTCCAGTTCGGTTTCAGCGTTCTCCTGGGATGCTGCCGCTGCCGATGCCCGCGGCCGGCGGAAAGCTAGACGACCTGCAAGGGCTTTTGAACGTTCGAGATTCCAGCGACTTAATCCTGATTGCCGCCTGGTTGTTGGCCGCGCTGCGTCCCACGGGACCCTTTCCGCTGCTATCGCTTAGTGGCGAACAGGGTAGCGCGAAAAGTACGGCTGCTCGGACTCTTCGTTCGCTGATCGACCCGAACCGCGTTCCGCTGCGCACCCTGCCACGCAACGAACGGGATCTCTATATCGCGGCTAGCCATTCCCATGTTTTGAACTACGACAACCTAAGTGGCATTTCACCTTGGATTTCCGACGCACTCTGCCGTCTCGCTACTGGCGGAGGGTTGACGACTCGGACGTTGTACGAAAACGACGAGGAGACGATGTTTGAGGCGATGAAGCCGATCATCTTGAACGGTATCGAAGACTCTGCGACTCGGCCAGATCTAGCTGACCGCTCGATTGTGGTCATGTTGGAGCCGATTCTAGAGGCTGACCGCAAACCGGAGAACTATCTGCAGGCCAGACTAGAGGCGGCTGCGCCAAAGGTGCTCGGGTTACTGCTCGATGGGCTTGTGCGCGGCCTGCATCGGCTCGACTCCGTCCAGTTCGAGCGGCTACCTCGAATGGCCGATTTCGCGAGTTTTGCCGTGGCCTGCGGCGACGGATCTCTATGGTCCGACGGAGGGTTCATGGCCGCCTACGAAGGGAATCGTTCGAAGGCAGTCGCGGAGGTGGTCGAGAGCGATATGGTGGCGGAGGCCGTCCGACAGCTTGCCCAGCAAGGTCCGTGGAAGGGTACGGCTTCGGAAATGCTCGAACGCCTCTGCAAGATTGCCGGCGACAAAACCGCCAATTCAAAGAAGTGGCCTGCGACGCCACGCGCACTATCCGGACGGCTACGCCGAGTTGCGCCGCCACTCCGGCACCTCGGGGTCAATATCGAGTTCTTTAAAGAGGGGCACACCCGGACGCGGATGATCAGGCTAGCAGCACGCCCTCCAGAAACTGAGAGCATTTCGCCGTCCGCATCGTCCGCAAACCGCTCAGGTAACTGTGAACCAAAGGCTTACGGGCGGACGCAAAGGTTGACGCAAAATCACGACGAAGAGGCCTCACCGTCCGCAGCGTCCGCGGTCCCGCCGCTGCGGACGCAAAACGATTCTACGCAGACAGGAGCGCAACCTCTACCGTCCGCCTCTAGGCCACTGAAAACAAGTCCGTTGGGAGATGCGGACGGTGCGGACGCATATTCCCCGTATAAATCGGGTCCGCCTCCTGACGACGAAATGGAAATATGAGCGCGGATCAACTCATAAGGACAATTCGCGATAACGGTGGCTCGCTTCGTCTCACCGATGGTCGCCTGATGCTTGGTAATCGGGCGGATTTGCCCTCATCGATTCCCAAAGACTTGCGCGAAGAAAAGACCGCAGTCGTCGCAATACTTGAGGCAGAAGCCGACACCGAACGCCGGCGCGCCGGTCGGTACGCCCTGGACGCCCTCAACCGCGCCGGTGTCGGGCTACCGACACTGCCTGACGTTGGCCGAGTCGTGGCCATTCCGCGCCGAAACTGGAGCCCGGTAGTCGCCGAGGCACTGTCTAGGCTGGGATACTCCACCCTCCCCGTAGTGTTGTTCGACGAGCACCACAGAGGAGCATCCCTCGACACGCTCGCGGCGAAACTGCGACAGGCCGGAGAGATGCCATCTTGAAACTCCGGCCTAAGCCCTACGGCGACCTAGTCGGCCGGGGTCGCAATAGTCGGATTCTCCAAGATCGACGCGTTTGATCGCTCTACTGCGGGTCGCCTCCGTAAGTTCGGTTGTCGGAAACAACCCCTGAAACAGGCCTTTTCTGCCCTTCTTGGGCTCCCCGATGGGGTCACTTCCTCGAACCCAATATAGGAAGTTACTCAAAGCACCGGCTGGCAGACGTTTCAGTGGCTCCTAATCGCTACAATCCCCGCGTCATGGTCGGTCGGACCATCTCGGACTACCGCATCGTTGAGAAGCTTGGCGACGGCGGTAAGGGGTCGTTTACACGGCCGAAGACACCACACTTGAGCGCCCAGTAGCACTCAAGTTCCTAGCCGATCACCTGCTCAACGATGATGATGCGAAGGACCGATTCCTGCGCGAAGCGAAAGCTGCAGCGGCTCTCCATCATCCGAATATCTGTCCTGTTTATGAGATCGCCGCGGCCGATGGCAAGACCTTTATCGCGATGGCTTTCTTGGAGGGCGAGTCGCTTGAAGCGCGCATCACTCCTGGTCCGCTCGCCCTCGAAGATGCCCTCGATATCGCTCGCCAAGTCGCCGACGGACTTGAGGCGGCTCACGAAAAGGCGATTGTCCACCGCGACATCAAGCCCAACAATGGTTGACGGAGTCAGTCATCCTCGAAACTGAGGACGTGCCTGTCCGCTCATGTACACCAACGAGCCGCGTGGTCCTTCGAGACCAACCGTATACGGATCTAGACCAAGTTTCAAGGTTCCGGAGAACACCGATGGAGCTGCAATAAGATTGGGGCCGACGACCCAAGGCGAGTAGGCAACTGGAATCGTCGACTTCGAGCCCGAGGGTCCGACAAGGTCAGCCTGACTGGGTCCCCTCAAGGGCATGTATCGCACACGGACTCGAGCGACCGAGGGAGGATACAGCACGATGCTCAAACAATGCGGCCCTACTACCGGTAAACGGTTTGAAACGTCCCGAATCTTGCCAACCAGTATCCTTTCAGCCTCATCTAACGTACGGTCGGGGAGCTCCGCCACAAGTTGCTGCAGCTCTTCCTGAAGAATGTTATCTGCGGGGGCGACGCTGACCATGAAACGAGCGTTCCCCTGCTTCGTTGCTGGTGTCTGTGGGTAGAACGAGTGCCGTGGTGCGTACGCCAATTGGAACCTGCGGCTGTGTCTTGGCTTGCTAAGTTTCGCCATAATTGGTCGACACCGCCGTTTCTTCCACTGCCATCCGGCTACGCACAGGTCAAACGGATTGGAGACCCAGTCGAGCTTAAGTCTCGTTGCGACCGGGGCGTTGTCGAGCGCATCTTTGAGGGCGATCAATACTCGGCCCAGATCGATCTTCGGCGATTGAACAAAGCTTAGTGCTGGCGGCTTCCGGTCCCTGTCGAATACTTGTCCCGTTAGCGTTTCGACAATCCACTGGTCTGTTGGAACATCTCCGATAAATGCGTGGCCGGTGTATCCCATTGCCACAATTGCATTGCTGGCGCAAAATAAGAGGTTCTTGTTTGCAACCTCGTCGAAAGCCTTCCCGCTGAGTGTCACCAGACGGTCTATGACCTGCACCACATAATTCTTTGAGGCTCTGGTGAGAATTAGGGTCATTCGACTACAGGGAGCAACTCGCCGAAGCAGGTGCGAACGCTGACCCAAAACCCAAGAGCTACGCACCCGACGAAGGTAGCGATCGTCTGGCGCCTCAAAGCGGCCTATATTCGGGCACTCAACGCGATTGGGAATAGTGTTGCAAGCGAGGGAGGTGCTGTGCAAAAGCGCCTAAAACAGCAGTGTACACCACGTTCGGAGCGGGTCCGAACCGGCTCGTCTGAGGCGTTCCAGACGGCTGGGAGGAGTGCGAACTCACCGGCTAGCTGTGACCTCTCAATAGGTTGTTCATTCGGTCCCGGACCAGGGAAGCTGGAGTTATCCCACAACAGCAACCTTGGAGAGACCGAATGAACATCCACAAGAATGCACGATTGACGCCTTATTTGCGAGTGCGGATCGTCGAGCGCGTCCTCGCCAAGCAGCAGACGCCACGGGACGCCGCGGCGGCCTGTGGCGTCTCACTGAGAACCATCCACAAGTGGCTGGCGCGCTATCGCAGCGAGGGTGTCGCCGGTTTGCACGATCGTTCCTCGCGACCGCACCGCAGCCCGCGACGGACCTCTCGGGCGCTGGTCGAGCGCGTCATTTCTCTGCGCCGCCAGCGTTGGACCGGCCGACACATCGCCCAGGCTGTCGGCCTCTCGCCCGCTACCATCAGCCGCATCTTGCGCCGCGCCGGCCTGAACCGTATCCGCGATCTCGAACCTGCTCGGCCCCTGCGCCGCTACGAACATGCCGCCCCCGGCGATCTGCTGCATCTCGACATCAAGAAGCTCGGCCGCTTCCTCCGCGCCGGTCATCGCGTTACCGGAGATCGCTCTCGGGCCAGTCGCGGCGCTGGCTGGGAGTTCGTGCATGTCGCTATTGACGACAACTCCCGCCTCGCCTTCTCTCAGATCCTGCCCGATGAACGCAGCCACTCCGCGGTGGCTTTCCTCGACGCCGCGGTCGGTTACTACCGCTCCCTCGGCGTCCCCATTCGTCGTTTGCTCACCGACAACGGCTCTTGCTATCGCTCGCGCCTCTTCCGCGATGCTTGCCGTCGTCTCGGCATCCGCCACCGCTTTACCCGTCCTTACACGCCGCGCACCAACGGCAAGGCCGAACGCTTCATCCAGACCGCTCTGAGAGAATGGGCTTACGCTCGCTCCTACTCCTCATCCCAGCAGCGCGCCGCTCATCTGTTACCCTGGCTCCACCATTACAACTGGCATCGCCCCCACGCCAGCCTCCACTACCTTCCCCCTTTCTCCAGACTCCTGATTCCCATGAACAACCTCTTGAGGCTCCACAGCTAGCGGGCCCTGCAGAGCAAGTGAAACACTATTCCGCAGTCTGTTTCACCGACGCACGCGCTGAAAGGTGAACGGTTCACTCGCGATGTCGTGCGCCGCTGTCATGCCTCTTGAGTAACTTCCGACAAGTCCGGTTCGAGTAAATGACCCCCGAAACGGGCCGTTATGGCCCTCTAGAACCACTCGGAATGTGTCATTTCCTACATTTCCGGTGGTCTCAAGCGGTCGACGCAACACCCGTCGCGAACGGAGAACGTGACGCGTAAGCGGAAGAAAGTAAAGGGGAAGAGACGAGGGCGCCTCGCTCTCGTATGCATGTCATTGCAGTGCAACGAGTTACGCAATTGCGATTAGTGGCTTCCGCTGGTCGGCAAGCCCCTTGCCGCTCTCATCGCTAAGACATTTCTGTTGAACGACTTCGCCCTAGTGTTGCGTTGACCGGTTGAGCCGGCACCCAATATAGGAAGTTACTCATCGCCGCTCCTGGAAGCCCTTTCGTGAGTCCCAGGAAGGTACAATTGCGACGTCGTGCACATCGGCTCCTCCATTAGCCACTACCGCGTCGTCGAGAAACTCGGCGAGGGCACACCACCTCCATGCATGCGCCAACAGCCCTCTATCGGCACACTGCCAGTTCCATATATCAGGCGATTGCCAGCCGCCACCTGAATTCTTGAGGACACCGAACCATCTATGCCGATTCAGCACACGATCTGGAGAGTGGGACAACGACCCGAGGCGCTATCGCCCACCCGTTTGGACAGCGAGCAACAGCTCGAGGATATGATCGCGAGCGACTCAAGTATTCTTTCGAGCGAATGGATGTTAATCGGCCGCCAAGTTGGAACGAGTTATGGGGGCCGAATCGATCTGCTAGCGATTGCCCCGGACGGCTCACTAGTACTGATTGAACTTAAGAGAGACCAGACTCCGCGTGAGATTGTCGCCCAAGCTCTGGACTACGCATCTTGGGTTCAGGAGTTGAGCGCTGAGACGATCTCTCAGATCTACCAACGTTTCTCTAGCGGCAACAGCCTAGGCAGGGATTTTCAAGATCGGTTTGGAGCAGAGCTGGATGAAGAGACCTTGAACCAGTCGCACCAGGTCGTCATCGTGGCAGCGGCACTCGATGCAGCAACCGAGCGGATCATCGAATATCTCAACGCACGCGACATCGCGATCAACGTGGTGTTTTTTCAGGTGTTCCAGAATGGCAACGAGCAGCTGCTGAGCCGTGCGTGGCTCATCGACCCCAGCGAGACTCAGGCGAATGTAGTCAGTACGAGCAAGACCAAAGGCGAAAAGCAGCCGTGGAACGGGGAATACTACGTCTCGTACGGAGATTCCCGCTCGTGGGAGGACGCTCGAGAGTACGGCTTCATCGGCGGAGGCGGAGGCCGATGGTACAGCCAGACGTTGAAGCTTCTTTCGCCAGGCGATCGCGTTTGGGTCTACATCCCCAAAGTCGGATACGTCGGCGTGGGCAGGGTTACCGAGGAAGTGAAACCTCTAAACGAGTTCATCGTACGGACCAAGACGGGCGAGCGGCCGGTTCTGGACGTACTCAGCAGAGACGCCGATCGCTTCGCCGATCACTACCTACTCCATGCAGATGACCCTGATAAGTCGGAGTACTTCGTCCGGGTCGACTGGCTCGACACTGTTCCTGAGAATCAGGCCTTCAATGAAATTGGGCTATTCGGCAATCAGAACACGGTTTGCCAGCCGACCGCGCCGAGGTGGAGAGACACGATCGAGCGACTGAAGGCTCATTTCCACAAGTGGAATGCCTGAACCGCGATCTGGGGCGAATCCCCGCGAACGAAGTCGCTCGTCCTGTGATGCTCTGGAGCAACCTCTTAGCCGCGACAATATGGAGCTGTTGTTCCAGCAAGCAGATCCGACAGAATTAGCATGGTCTGCCGAGGGCTGCCGACACCGGGTCACTTCCTACAAGTCCTGCCGGCTCAACCGGTCAACGCAACACTAGGGCTAAGTCGTTCAACAGAAATGTCTTAGCGGTGAGAGCGGCAAGGGGCTTGCCGACCAGCGGAAGCCACTAATCGCAATTGCGTAACTCGTTGCACTGCAATGACATGCATACGAGAGCGAGGCGCCCTCGTCTCTTCCCCTTTGCTTTCTTCCGCTTACGCGTCACGTTCTCCCTTCGCGACGGGTGTTGCGTCGACCGCTTGAGACCACCCCGAATCGAGGAAGTGACCCAGCGCAAAGATCGGTTCGGCGGCCCCAAGCCGAGACGCCACCAGTTGCCGAGACGTCCGCGCCTTGTGGGGACTTTTGGGGGGAGTCTGTGTGCGACAGGGCTAGACACCGCTAGTCAGACTTCCCGAACAGTCGATTCCATAAACCCTTCGTAATCTTGTAAGTAGCTGGCCTATAACGACTTAGGCGGCCCCTGGTGTTGAGGCCGCCCATCGGTTTTAAGTCCCTTGCGTCTACCAATTTCGCCCCCCGGGCGGGACTTGTAGTTTAGCGCGGGGGTGGTTGTGGACTCTGCGGATTCGCCGTGGCTGTGGACCGAAAGCAGGGGTTAGAATGGCGCATCTGAAGCTTTAGGCCACCATTTGTAAAGTGCTCCGGAAGCCGTGGAAAAATCAACTTGCCCTAGAATCTAGCATGGCAAACAAGGAACTTAGCTTGGCGGAAAGACGCCGGAAGGCAATTGTTCACAGCTTCCCGTCCCCTTTGGCCCCAAGACAATTCCATTTGTTGCAGAACTTATGGCGACCTACACTAGCACGGCTTCAATCCGCCGATTCCCCACCTGCGCGAAGCGTTGCACGCCGATGTAGGCCGGGGTAACGATGTCAGGGTTTTTTGAAAAAGACGCAATTTTGACGTTTCAGCAAGTCTCGGTAGATCGGCCTCAAAGCGCTCTTGATCGCCTGCCGCGCGCTACACCATGCGGAATGTTGATATTGCAGTCGGATCGGTATCCGGGTCTCGGACAGCCCCGCCTTCTGTGCCATTCGTACCAGGGAGGTGCGCTGAAAGCAGTTGATGTGTTCCAGCGGGGCCACTGGGTTCAGAGAATACTTGGTATGCTTTGGGGCTGTCCAGTCCATTCTCCGAAGTCGACGGTCAATGTCGTATGCCGTTGGCACGCTGATCTTGATCATCCCGCCAGGTCGGAGAGAGCGGCAGAGATGTTGAAGCGTGTTGAGAGGATTTGGAATATGCTCGAACACCTGCTCGGTGTTGATGAAATCGAAGTCTTGACCCTCTATTTCGTCTAGGTCAACGACGGCGATCCCGTTGGCCTTGGCGTGAGCAACCCGTTCGATCGACAAGTCGGCGCCGTACGAGGCGCAGCCGAACGCTTTGGCCATGAGAGACCACTCAGCCCAACCCATGCCGAAGTCAAGGAACTTCAATGAAGACGCGGGCCTGCCGAAGTACGAAATCACTTGCATGATCTCCTGGGCGAGGTAGGAAGCCTCGTTCAGAGATGTCGGCCTGTTATTCTCCTTCGCGAAGTCGGGGTCAATCCAGGCGTCGTACAGCCGCTCCATATATTCGTCATTGAGGATCTCATTCTGAAAGACGCAGCCGCACTCGAGGCATTTGCGCAAGTCATAATTGGCGCCTCGCAAGGACTCGAATTCCACGCCCCCCTGACTTCCATAGAACTCGGTCAAGTAGTTCGTAATGTCCGGCGAATCGAAGGACCGATGGTAGCGGGTCTCCATGGCCGTGCTGCCGCAGGCCGGGCATAGATTGCGTACGACGAAGTTATGGTTGCTCATCGGTTCGAAGAGTGCTCGTCGTCGATGCTACTGTCGAAGCTGAGATTCGGCAATAGATCAGCCGTACCACGAGCAAAACCAGCCCAATGGTATCTTTGACCCACCTCGGCGTTGCCCTGCTCGGCGGCCAGGCGTATCCGTTTGACCGCTTCATCGTTGCTGTACAAGGTATTAAACCCGTAGGCATCGAAATCGCCCTTCCTCGCTGGGACGATGAGATCGTCAATCTCCGGGCCCAGTTCCAAATTACACGCTGTCAGGGCGAAAATCAGACAGATAACCGCAAGCGCCAACTTCATGGACGGATTCTACATCCAAGACTGGCTACTCGACAACTCCTGTCGCGTACATCCCACCGAGACGGTACTGGGCTATCGCATAGCCCCGCTGTGCACGCTGGATGAGTTCTTCAAGCGACGGCTGTTCCTGCGCCCACGCGGTGAGTGTGCAAATCAGAACTGCCGCAGCAGGCAAGAACTTCATGGCAGAAGTCTGCTAGCGGGCCATGCTTGAGCAGATAGCTCGTCTTCTTGCGATAGAACGCAATCGTGTTCGGCTTGTCGGCGCATTGAGTCTCGATCGCATCCATGAAGCGAGGAATGAAGTCGCCAAAAGTCGGGTCGTCGTCTACGTTGACGACCGCGAGGAAGGGATCAAGGTCCTCATCCCGGCCCCAATCTTCTTGGCTGACATCGCCCTCCATGTAGGCGACATCTACGTTGACGAGGTCGATCTGCCGCCCGAAGCTAAGGAGTTCTTGCCCCTACTTCTCCCGCTGGTGGACGAACTCGCCCAGGCCCCGGACTTCGAACTGCTCCACGTAGAGGAGTCCGATCTCGACGTATCGATCCGCAAGACAGGTGATCTGGTCGACATCTCAGTTGTCGACGGAGATCAGGTGGTGCGGGTCAAGGTTCCCGTTTCAGCACTGGAGCGTGCAGCCCGGGCGGTAGGCGACGGACAGCTCCAGATCGGCGAATTGGCCGGAATGCTGCACGGCATCTCACGAACCCAAGTGGTCAATGTGAGCATGCCCGATCAAGACGTGAGGGTCTGGATCTGGTAGACGCAGACTAGGGCTTGTCGTCTAGATTGAGACGCCGCACCCAAACATTGCGATACCTGACCGGGTTGCGGTGCATCTGCAACAGGATCGGTCCCTCCGCCTCGTGCGGCACATATTCCGATCTCACGCGGTGTCCGGTGGGCGCGAGAACCTCTTGACGATGATGGAGCAACACTCCGTTGTGAAAGATCGTTACGTAGGCTGGCTTCACCAGCTTGCCGTCCGAGAAGCGCGGTGCCTCAAAAACGATATCGTAGGCCTGCCACTTACCGGGGCCTCGTGAGGCATTCACCAGCGGCGGGTACTGACCGTAAATGCCCCCGGCTTGGCCATCGGCGTAGCTTTTGTTCTCGAATGAGTCCAAGACCTGGATCTCGTAGGTTCCAAATAGAGCGATTCCGCTGTTCCCTCGGCCTTGGCTAGCCCCGACGACCGTTGCGGGCGACGCCCACTCCACATGCAGCTGGATGTCACCAAATTTCTGCTTCGACATCAGATTCCCGGCTCCGGCGACCTCCATGTAGCCGTTCTCGACCTTCCACATCGGATCGCCAATGGTCCCCGTGTCGTACCGCGGATAAAATTCGATGCCAAACGGCCCCCGCCAGCTGTGCCACTGCGACAGATCAGTCCCATCAAAGAGCACGATGGCATCCGAAGGTGCGTCTCCGCGCTGCTCGTCGGTAGGGAAACTACCGGGTGTGACTACCCGAGGCCGTGGCCGTGCGTCATCGTGTACACGCCACTCACCGCCTGGCAAGAAGGGGGTATCCGTATAGCCGGTCGCCGGATGCGAGTTCTGAGCTACCCCAGCCGCGAAGCTGAGAAAAACGAGACAGATGACAGATGACAGACGATGAATCATGGTGGGGGCTCCAGTACGATTGAATGCCATTCTAGCTGATAAATCGGGCTAATCACACACAAGAAGGCCGCCCGGTGCGATGCAACGGGCGGCCTTGAGAATTTGTTACTGCGAAGGCGATGTTACTCGTTCATCGGAAGCTGCATCTCAACTTCTCGCCACGCGCTGATCTTGAGACGACGGCAAACCCAGCAGAGACCTTCCGACTCCTGGCTCGCGCCAGGCTCGCCACAGACCTTACAGTCAAACGTCTTTCTCATCGAAGGTTCGAAAATCACCTTCTTGGCAGAAGCCATCAACTTCGGGTCAATGATGTCGGATGGGTCTTGTATCTTCTTGATCACGTCTCTTGTCTTGCTGCCTCTAGCTGCTAGAACTCTTACTATAGATTCCGCCTCCCGCGAAGTCCATAGACCATCCGTTCTAGGTGAAACACAGCAAGTACCTCCTAATTGAATAGACGCGCACGGATCCTCTGGGGATTCGTCAAACGGTCAGAGTCTCGACTCCCCTATGGTAGGATGAGGGCGTTCGAGAGCCTGTTTTGGAAACTAAATCCTCAGCTAGCGCACCCCTGCGGGCGCACGGAATCCGGCTCACTCGACAGCGTGAATTGTTGTTCGAAATCATCGACAACGCGCATCGGCATCTGAATGCCGATCAACTATTCGAGCTGGCAAAGAAGCGCGATCCCAAGATCAATCGGGTCACTGTCTACCGCACGCTCAAGGTACTCAAACAAGAGGGGTTGATCGACGAACTCGACCTGCTGCACTACGAAGGCGAGCAACACTACTACGAGACACGTCTCAAACGAGAGCACGCTCACGTGGTGTGCCTCAAGTGCGGTGCGGTTCAAGAGTTCTTCGGAGCCCCGATCCAAGCTCTCCGCGAGCAGATTACGGCTTCGCTCGGTTTCAAGATCGCCGTCGCGCGCACCGAAGTGGGCGGAATTTGCGCCGACTGCCAAGGCAAAGAAACGGTTCACTCGAGTGAAAAAGGCGTCGGCTAGACCCCCTGTCGCCGACCGTGCGGCGAAACCAGACGCCCCCGGTCGAACTACGCGGCCATGATTTTCACCGTCATCTCTCCGAATCACGAGCGACAGCAGGTGCGCGTCGACCGCAGCCCGTTTCGCATCGGTCGCCTCGTTGACCGGGAGCTCTCGCTGAGCGACAGTCGCATTTCGAGGAATCACGCGCAGGTCCTCGAAGAAGACGGAGCGCACTACATCGAAGACTGCGATAGCCGCCACGGAGTGTTCGTGAACGGCAGAAGAGTGCAGCGCGCGCGACTGCGTCTACGCGATCGTATCGATTTCGGAATTGAGGACTCCTACGCGCTGTTCGTTGGAGACGACCCCGCCTACTCGGCCCCTTTGCTGAAGAAAGTTGCCGAGATGCCCGAGCGCCGCGGCAACCTAGGGCGGCTAAGCGCCGTCCTCGACGTTGCTCGCGCACTACAGTCGTCGGGCTCGGTGGAAGACGTACTGGCAGCAACTGTCGATGCAGCCTTGTCACTCACCGGTGCCGAACGCGGGTTTCTCATGTTGAATGAAGCGGACGGAACTCTGGGTGTCCGCATAGCCCGCGATCGTGATGGCCAGCTTCTCGCTGCCGACTCGCTGCAGGTACCCCATGCAGTGATCGAGACGGCTCTCAGGAACCGTTCTGAGCTGTTCGCGATGTCGTTCGATCCCGCAGCGGATGCGGACGCGCTTGAGCAAGGGCACACCGTGATGGCTCTCGAATTGCGCAGCGTTGTCTGCGTACCCCTTGTGCGCATCCGCATCGGCCAGGAGAACGAGACTAGCCTGCTGACCAAGTCCAAAGACACGCTCGGCGTTCTCTACATGGATACCCGTGAAGTTGGCGCAAACTTGGCGGAGGGAAATCGAGAGCTGCTTCAATCGCTCGGAATCGAGATCTCTACCGTACTCGAGAACGCCCGGCTGCTAGGCGAAAGCCGCCGGCGCCACGATCTTGAGCAGGAGCTACAGATCGCCCGCGAAATTCAACAAGCACTGCTCCCGGCGAAGCTCCCAAACAGCGGCTGGTTCGTGGCGGCTGGTTCTTCAGAAGCATGCTTTCAGGTCGGCGGCGACTACTACGACGTCATCGAGCTGGACGACGACACATGGGGCGTGGTCCTGGCGGACGTATCGGGAAAGGGTGTTTCGGCAGCTCTCATGTCGTCGCTACTGCAGGGCGCATTCTTCGCCGCTACTGCATCGAGCGAGAATCTGCCCGATGCGGTCGCGAAGATCAACCGCTACATCTCCGAACGGTCTCGCAACGCCCGGTTTACGACTGCTTTCTGCGGGATTATTCGGCGCAGCGGGGAGGGTCACTGGGTCAACGCAGGCCATTGCGCGGGTCTCATCGTCAGAAGCGATGGCAACATCGATTGGCTGAAACCGACCGCCGTGCCGATAGGCCTATTCCCCGACGCGGTCTTCCCGGCCAAAAAACTAAGACTCCGGTCTGGTGACCGCCTCGTCCTTTACAGCGATGGGGTCTCCGAGGCCGCCAACGCAGCCAAGGATCGTTTCGGCGAAAATCGATTGGCGGAATTCGTCAGGCGATCTCGACACATGCCCGTGCAGGAACTGCACGACGGCCTGATGGATGAGATCATCTCGTTCACCCAGGGGGAAGACCAATCCGACGATCTGACGTTGTTGGTCGTCGGCTACGAGGGACTAGCGCAAGACTAAGCGGGCGCGGACTGTTAGGCTTAGGGGGCAGCATGACCTGGACGAACAAGCTCATGAAGGTGGTCGGACTCTACACCGATCCCGCCTGGTTCAATGCGGCCAAGGCTGGCGATACGGCAGCAGTCCGCCGGTATATCGAGTCGGGCATCCGAATCAACGCACGTGATGATTGGGACGATACGGCCCTGACCTGGGCTGCCCAAAACGGGCATGCCGAAGTCTGCCGCGCTCTCGCTAATGGTGGAGCCGATGTGGACGCAAGCCAATACGAGGGTGCAACGGCGTTGATTCTCGCCGCTGACCGAGGGCACCTAGACGCGGTCAAGGTCTTGGTCGAGGCTGGCGCGAACGTGAACATCCATCACGGCAAGGAAGACAAACCGGTGTTGGCCTTCGCCGCCCGTGGCGGCCATCGCGACATCGTCGACTACCTCCAAAAGCACGGCGCTGGCTGGCGGTAGCCCATCGCGCAGAAGGCCGCGGAATCCGGTATCATCGGAGAGTTATTTCCCGTGTCGGGGCGTAGCGCAGCCTGGTAGCGCGCTTGCTTCGGGAGCAAGAGGTCCGGAGTTCGAATCTCCGCGCCCCGACCATTTCCTTCAATGACTTAGCCCTCTGCTCCATTCGTGGGGGTTCCATTAAGGGTTCCAGTTATGCGGCTTGGTCCGTATCATCTTCTGCGAATACGTAAGCGCCGATGCGGTTCGCCGCAGTGGTGCGATCTCCAAAATGCGTGTAAACGTCCTGGGTCATAGCAACCGAAGCATGACCGACTTGGTCTCTCATGACCTCGGCTTCAACTCCAGCCTCACGGCCCCACGTCGTATAAGCGTGCCGGAAATCATGCCATGAGAAGCGAGGTAGTCCCAGCTTCTCGGCTGTTGGTTTGATCAACCTCTCCAATACCCGGTTGAGGTCAATCGGTGAGTTCGTGCGAATCGAGAACATGAAGTCCTCGGGTTGAGTAAATTTGCATTGGACGCGCCACTCTTCAAGCACCTCAAGCACTTGCGGCGGAACGCTAACGACGCGGCGAGATTTTGGAGATTTCGGAGTTCCCAGATGGCCCCGATAGACCGCCTCGTCGACACGAAGCTTGGTGCCTTCGAGATCGTTCCAGCGCAGTGCAGCAAGTTCCCCTCTGCGCAGGCCGCTTAGACCTGCGATGAGCACGATCGCCCGATACGGTTGGTCAAGGCCACCGACAAGCTTCCGAAACTCGGTCGAGGTCGGAATGCGTAACTCGCGAACTGGCACACGCTCCGGGAGCCTGAGACGACCTGCCGCTGGGTTTTTACCATCCGGTATCCATTCCCATTCGACCGCCGTTGAGAGAAGCCCCCTCAATCGAGCCCGAAGGCCTCGGACCGACTCAGGTGCCAACTCCCTTACCGAAGCCGTTAGGAACGCTTGAACGTCCGCCTTCTCAATCTCAGAGACAGGCATCGAGCCGAAGCGAGGAACAATCCGCTTAAACATCCACTCGTAGTGGTCTTGTGTCGAGACCTTCAGATTCGGCTTCACGTCCCTTCGCCAGCGATGAATTAGTTCGTTCAAGGTCTTCTCCGCGTACTCGATTCCCGGCTCAACATCGTTGATCGGTTGCAGGAATCTTGCGGCTTCCTTCTTGGCCTCTGTGAGAGTCATATCCTTGACTCTCCCGAGACACTTGGTCTTGCGTGGCCGCCGGACTGTCCCGTCCGGCTGAGCCACATCTGTGTAGTAACGAATCTTCCACTGTCCTTTCTCCTCTCTAGGTATGGGGAATTGTCCCCTTCGTCTACGAGCCATAGTTCTCCAACTCCTTCTGGTTGAAGGCTCGTCTGGCTGGACGATATGGAGTGTATCAGGCATGGCTCGCGGCGGATGGGTGCTTGTTCTGGACCTTTCGTGCGGTGGACTCCGTAGCACGGGTAGCACAGCAGTTGGACACTACTTATCTCTTCTCTCTTTACTTCTCCTCCAAAATTCCCTAGGTAGTTGAATTTGCCTTACTACCCTTACTACCGGAGTCGATTGGGGCCAATGAGATCCCCTGGTATACGCTTGTTTGATCTGATTGCGGTCCACGTCGGCCCCTTTTGACGTTGGGTCTCAAACGCTTTAACGCCTTGCCTAATTGGGCACGATCAAGCTCTGGAAGGCCATCGACACGTGCCCACTGGTTGTAGGTGTCCCGCAACCTGGCAGTCTCTACCTCGCCGCTGGGCAAGGTTTCGGCCCGAAGAAACTCCTCTACCGGATCGGAGGCTCCACGAAGGTCGGAGAGCAACTGCTTACTCCGCTCCGGCTCGCTGAACCGCTTATTGGTGTTAAGCCGCTTGCGACCCTCTAGCGCCTTGTTCAAGGCTCCTGAGAGTTCATCTGGTTGAGCCAGGGCGGCCAAGATCTCTGACTGGGAACGCTCTGATTCGCTAAACCGTAGTCTCTTCTCCATCGGCACGATCAGCAACCGATCCCAAAGACCGTCTGACGAGTCATTGAACTTTGGAAGCTCGTTGGCCGAAAAGATCAGCTTCGCGAAGTTTCGGAACTTAAACGGGTTCTTGAACTTGAACTCGGCGCTGATTTCGTCACCGCCCGTGAGTTGTTTCAACTGACCGGAGTCCTTGATCGGAGCCGCCGGAACTTCGCCGCAAATGTTGGCTAGCTTCCCGTAAAGGTCCGCGCTAGCGAACCTGTTGGACGCCAAGTCTTCAAGAGTCTTGTTGGAGACGTTCTCGCGCCCCAGCAACGACTCCAAAGCCCGCAGCAACGTACTCTTGCCATTGCCTCCGGGACCGTAGAGCAGCAGAATCTTCTGGGCCTGGGAGTCAGGCACAAGTACATACCCGACGATCTCCCAGAAAAGGTCTTCACACCCCGGGAGCACTTGGTGGATGAAGGCGTCCCACTCTGGGCATTCGGCCTTCGGGTCAAACGAGACGGGAATCTGGACCTTCGAGAGGTAATACGGTGTGTGGGCTTGCAGCTTGCCAGTGGCGAGATTCACAAGCCCGTTCTGGACGTTAAGTACGTCGGAACGCGGGGTCTCCAAAAGCTGGCCGGATTTGAGTCGAATCCACTCAAGGACTTCGCGCCCCTTACGGCTGGTCCATTCATTAGACCGATCCTCCTCCTCAAGGAAGGCGAGACAGCCCTTCTTGACGAAGTCCTCGCCCTCAGGGATGTAAACGCCCTTGCTATAGAAGTGCATCCTACCCCCGCGATCTAGCGCGAAGCTGTTGTGCAGTGTTATCGCCCTCGCGATGTTTGAGGTCGGGATATGTTGCTTATTCTTCTCGCTCATCGGGCACCTCCCGCAAAGACGCGATTTGAAGAATCGGTAAGGTTGATTTCAGTGTTTTGGGTTGTCATAACCCCTACCTGCGAAAAGTCGGCAAACGGGCTTGTTTTCGGCGAGAGTCCTCAACCGAGGAACCGCTCATCGCACTCTGTCGTGGGCGGCAGAAGCACTCGGAGAGGATTGAAAAGTTTTTTGAAAAACGTTGCCGAAATTTCTGCGAGCGGGGCTACAGCGAATCTGGCTTGCTAGAGGAGATTCTGAACGTAGGGGAATAGCTTCGTGCTGCCCGATCGAATGGCAGCGGGTCGTCTTTGGTCTGGAAGAGTTTGCGGAGGTGGATTCTGAGCCTGCTTACGCTCTTTTCCAATGCCCCGTCGTCTCCCAGAGGCCGTTCCAGTTCTCCCTTAAGAGCAAACAGTTGGAGCAAATGCCATAACTTGTTGGGATTGTTGCTTCCTCGCTCATCCTCGAACCCAAGTACCTTGAAGTTCCATCCAGCGGACCCGTCGGGCTCCCACCAAGCCTGTAGATCCTCATCGCTGATCACGCGAATCCTGAGTTCAGTGAAGTTATTCAACTTCGGGAACGACGCAGAGCGATCCATTTGAGGCTTGGCTGTAGCGTCTTTGGACCCAGTTCGAGATGAACCATGCTCCGCAATCAACTCGTGAACGCGAGGTGCAAGTCGTGTGCAGATTTCTATGTTCAGTTCTTCCCATCGCTCCACACTGCGAAAAATATAGACGAACTGCGACATGTACCGTTCCGGCAACTTGTTTTTGACCGACGTTAGATTGAGCACCCGAGCGAGACTCTCTTCCCACAGGTACTCAGGGTGAAGATCGCTATATAGCAAGGGTTCGTATAGCTCGTCCTTCGGCCAATCTAGTCCATCCTGGCTGCACCGATGCCGCTCATCATGATAGTGATCCTCCCGGTTGAGGGCACCGCTGGAGGGTTCGCCCGAAGGCACAGGTAATCCATCTTCTTCAGGTCTTGCTGTGAGGGGGTGAGGAGCGATGACGGCTGCCACTAGCCAACTGGCAAAGGTGTGCAAGTTGCTAGATACGTCGGGGTCTTTCTCAGCCACCAGAAACGTGGCGTAGCACTCCAGCAGTGCTGTTGCGTACTCAGTGAAGGCCGGGATGAAGTTTACGTGTGAGCCACGTCTCGCCAGATCTTCACGAGACGCCAGGTCAGCGATCTCGGCAAGCCGCTTCTGTAACTGCACGTAAGCACTTCCCCCGACCTCGCCAAGCCCAAGTTCTTGAAAGTCGAAATCAGGCACTGGGGGCATAAACGTCGTAGACATTACGAAAGGGGCATTCTGATCGGACCAGAGACAGAGAAACCGTGCAGCATCTATGTTATACAGTCACCGCAGTCCTAGTCTGGCTCGCTGGGCTCAGAGAACGCGCCAGTATCCGTTGTACGCTGTACCCGTGCCACGCGGTTCCCTTCCGTGTTCTGAAGCCCTCTGAGGTCAACTGGGCGGCCAGCTTGTCATAGGCCACGCCTTCGGCTCTCAGAGCCCTCATACGCTCCACAACGCGCTTCTCGCCGGGATAGTGCCCGTACGTTTTCCGGCCCTCACAGCGGCCTGTTTTGGCCCTCTGAGACCCTCAAAATGGGTCATTTCCGCGAATTCCGGTGGTCTCAAGCGGTCGACGCAACACCCGGCGCGAAGGGAGAGCGTGAAGCGTAAGCCAAAGAAAGCAAAGGCGAAGCGGCGAGGACGCTCCGCTCTCATCTGCATGTCATTGCAGTACAACGAGTTACGCAATTGCGATTAATGGCTTCCGCTTGTAGGCAAGCCCCTTGCCGCTCTCATCGCTAAGACATTTCGGTTGAACGACTTAGGCCTAGTGTTGCGTTGACCGGTTGAGCCGGCACCCAATATAGGAAGTTACCCAAAGCACAGCCTAGTAGCGCTTTCAACAGCCCCATAGAGCTACAATTCCCCCGTCATGATGGTTGGCCAAGCCATTAGCCATTACAAGATCGTCGAGAAGCTCAGTGGGGGGCCCCGCTCACCTCAGCCGCCGCTATTCAGCGCTGTCGCGCAGCCGAAGGTCCCTACATTTTCAATCGCGAAAGCCGGTGCTACTCGCCGCGCCCGTGCCGACGGCCCGCGATATGATGGCAAATAGGACCGACAACTTAGGTGAAATTCTCTTCTCCCCACCACTTTCTCGTCTTGATTCTGTCGCTCGCCTGCTTGGCAGGCGAGGCGACGGCACAGATCGTCGATGAGTTACCCTCGACCGCCGACACCACCACCGAGGCGGCTGAAACGCCTGAGCTGGTTCTCGCTGAACCGGAGCAAGCATCGCAGCGGACGACGCTCAACCTGTTGGGTCAAGTCGACACCGCCAGTGGTGAGGGACGCCGTAACGAGAACGTTAGTCTGACTCTGATCGACAACAACGTGCTGAAAGAGTTGAACGTCCGGATGGGCACGACGGCCACGATCGTTCGCGAGTTCCAGGCGGAGCGTCGATACTTTGGCAAAGAGTTTGGGGGAGCGCCTTCCGGGCCGTTGCATGTGAGGAGTTCGTCGTCGCGGGGTATCCACGGCAACGCCTCTTGGACTCACGGCAACAGTATCTTTAGTGCGCGGTCGTTCTTCCAGGTGGGGGGCGTGCAGCCAGCTCGTTCCAACGACTATGGCGGTACGTTCACGACGCCTTTGTGGGAGGGTGGCAACCTGACCCTAACCGGAGGACAGCGCAAGCTGCGCGGGCAGGTGAATGGGAACATATTGGTGCCTGCGGCGAACGAGAGGACTCCGACAGCGACGGATCCCGCAACACGCGCAATTGTGCAATCGATTCTCGATGCTTATCCAGACGAGCTGCCGAATCGGACCGACATCAATGAGCGTGCGCTGAATACAAACGCGCCGCAGAACATCGACGACCACCGAGCAGGAGCGACGTATGATCAGGCGGCCGGGGAGAAAGATCGGTTCATCTTTCGATACAACCTAACGCTGCAAAGCGTTGACGCCTTTCAGCTGGTGGGCGGTCAGAACCCGGACACGACGACAAAGAATCACGATGCACGGGTGACGTGGACGCGCACCTGGAATCCGACGACGTCAACCGATTTCTCGATAGGTTACAACCGGGTCAGCTCGGTGCTGGTCCCCGATAACAGTTCTCTGGGGCCGCTGATCTTTTTCGGCAACACGATGACGTTCATCGGTCCCTCGACGACGGTGCCCCTCGACCGGGCACAAAACATATTCCGTTATGCGGGACGGATTCAACGAACCAGTGGCGACCACACGCTGTATGCTGGCTTCGACCTATCGAGACGGCAGATTAACGGTTTTGAGAGTAACCGACATCGTGGTGCGTTCTTTTTCAAAGCCGACTTCGGACGTACTCGTCTGGAAAATCTACTCCTGGGGACTCCAAGCAGCTACTTTCGGGGCATCGGTGATGCAACCCGCGGCTTTCGATCTTGGATGCCTAACTTCTTCGTCGGAGACGTGTGGCGCGCTTCGCGGCGACTGACGCTTAACTTCGGTGCGCGTTATGAGTTGGTTCCCGCACCCAGCGAGGTCAATCACCTCTCCCGAATTCCGTACGACTGCGACTGCAACAATATCGCCCCGGCGCTCGGATTTGCATATCGCCTTCATGATCGCTGGGGTGTGTTTCGGGCTTCTTACGGCCTGCAGTACGGCGAGGTGTTTTCGACGACTTACATGCGAGCGCGGTTCAACCCGCCAGAGATTCTGACCCTGAACATTGACTCGCCGACTCTGGTGAACCCGCTGCAGGATTTTGAGCTCGGCGGTACCAACCCAGATCAACGGACGGACTTTAACTTGTTGGATCCGGAGCTGGCGACTCCTTACTCGCATCAGTACAACTTCACGTGGGAACTGCGTCCCACCGGGAATTGGGTGCTTGAGCTGGGCTATGTGGGGAGCCGTTCGCACAAGCTGCTGACCGGTTGGACGGACAATCGTGCTCGGCTCGTCGAGGGCATCGAGGCGACGACATCCAATACCAACGACCGGCGCCCCGACCCGCGTTACGCTGATGTTTTTCACATCTTGAACGGCTCGCGGGCGTTCTATGACGCCGCGAAGATTACGTTGCGGGCACCGAACTGGGCTGGTCTGGACCTGAACGCTTCGTACTGGTGGAGCAAGGCCATTGATCTGGGTTCGGACTACACGAACACCGCAGTCGGCCGGGACGCGCGGCGCAACCTGAGCCCGAGCGAGTCCAATGTCCACGGGACGATGAAAGGGTTGAGTCGCTTTGACCAGCCGCACGCACTGTTGATCAATGCGGCATACGAGACGCCTTCTCAAGGGACAGGAAATCGATATGTGGACTCGATCATCGGCGGGTGGCAAGCGACCGGCGTGATGCTGTTGAAGACGGGAACGCCATTCACGCTCGATACGGGCTCGGACGCGCCCGGTTTCGGCAATTTGGATGGCTCCAGCTCGGACCGGCCGAATGTTGTCGATCCGTCTGTGCTCGGAGCGAAGATCGACCACCCGGATACAGCGGGGCAACTGTTGCCGCGCTCGGCGTTTTCGTTTCCGACGCTTGACCAGAGTTCCGGCAACCTGGGGCGAAACACGTTCCGCAAGGACGGAATCTTCAACGTCAACGTCGGACTCGCACGGCGCTTCCGACTGAAGGGAGATACCTCGCTCCAGTTGCGAGTGGAGTCGCTGAACTTCTTGAACCATGCGCAGTTCGAAGAACCGGGCAAGAGCCTAAACGACAATACCTTCGCTCAGATTACGAACACGCTAAATGAAGGACGTTCGTTTCAGTTCACTTTGAATTTGTCGTTCTAAGTCCGCGATGGTCGTGGGTGCCGTGCGGGCACGTCCCGGCCGGCCCTTCGAAAACTGACTAGTCGACGTCTTTGGCAACGACCACCGTCATGGTCTTCGTATCGCCACAGTTCCGACGCCGTAGCAGACGCCCAGTCCCGCTCCGACGAAGCCCGCGAGGACGAACTTTCTCTTTGATGGAGCAGCCGCGCGTGCTGAACTGCGGGGCGGATGGCCCCGGGTGGGCTAACTTCTTACAAGTCCTGCTGGCTCAACCGGTCAACGCAACACAAGCGTTAAAACGTTCTGCTGGGGTTTCAAACACCAGCGTCTTGCGGGGCCGTTCGTTCAGCCTCCGCGCAATCTTGTCTAGATGTTCTTGCGAGTGTACTGATAAGTCGGTTCCCTTGGGGAAGTACCGCCTCAACAGTCCGTTCGTGTTTTCGTTCGAGCCGCGTTGCCAGGGACTCTGCGGATCGCAGAAGTAGACAGCAATGTTGGTCGCCTGAGTGAACCGTTTGTGGTCGGCCATCTCCCGTCCCCGATCCCAGGTCAGTGACTGGTAGAGTTCGCCCGGCAGCTGCCGGGCGTGTGCGATCAGCGCCGAGATGACGGTTGCCGTGTCCTTGCCCGAGACCTTCACCAACATCACGTAGCGGGTGTGACGCTCAACCAGCGTCACGATATGGCTGTTCTTTGCTCCTGCTATCAGATCGCCTTCCCAGTGACCGGGTACGGTGCGACCTTCGATCACAATCGGGCGCTGGTGGATGGAGATCATGTCGGCGATCTGACCCTTGCTGTGGCCTTTGCGGGTGGCGTGTCGGGAGCGGCGAATCGAGCGCCGCGAAGGGAGATGCCGCGTCAGTCCCTTCTCCAAAGCCCCGCCAGGCTGGACGTACAGGCCGCGATAGATCGTTTCGTGTGACACGTAACGCGACTCATCTTGCGGGTTGGTACGTCTCAGCCAACCGGCGATCTGTTCGGGAGCCCAGTGCTCTCGGAGCTTCTCTTCGACCAGTCGGCACAACCGCGGACAGCAGGCCAACCGACAGCGTCTGGGACGCCGCGCTCGACCCCAGGCCCGCTCCTCGGCCTCGGTTGCCCGATAGGCACTGCCACCTCCGTTGCGGCGGACCTCCCGACTGACTGTCGATGCCGCTCGCCCCAGTTGTCGGGAGATCGATCGCATCGATCGTCCTGCTGCAACGCCTCGGGAGATCTCTTCTCGTTCAGCCAAGGTCAGCGCCAGCGGCGAGCGACAACGTGGCCGAGGACGGATGCCGCCATAGGGCGCAAGCTGCCCATAGACCGACCCTCCTTCCTTGCCGAATAGGCGTCCAATCGCCTTCATCGACTCTCCGCGAGCCCAGCGTTCCCACATCTCCGCCCGCTGAGCCTCGGTGTAGCCTCGCGCTACCCGCTCTTTCCTCTTCTTTCTTCGCATCCACTTCTCCTTCTTCGGTGAAGTGTTGCATCGACCGCTTGAACCCACCCCCAATATAGGAAGTTACTCATCGCCCGGGCTGGAGGCGCTCCCAGCACGACCTTGACGCGACAATTCCATCATCATGGTCGGGCGGACCGTTTCGGACGATCGTCGAGAAGTTCGACGAGGGCGCCTTCAGATGGCGTTGGAGATGACCTCGCCGTAGGGCCGGGCCCGGGCAATGGTGCGGGTGTACGCTCCGCCTAGTCGGGCCGCGGCCCGTGTAGCCAGTCCATGATGGCTTGAGGTCGCCTGAATCGAGACGGATTCGGTCGGACCTCGCGCGTTTGTACCGGCGGGGACGGGGCGGGCCGAAGGTGCCTATGGGTTAGGTCCTTCTCAACGGGCGGCCCGCCGCGGATCATCTCCGCACCACCTCCGCAGTTAGCGCCCTCATGGACCAGCATGTTGCGATTTGCAACGGTGCCGTAGCCGCGAAGCCGGAACACCTCATCGATCATGGGGTACTCGGCAATGGGAACGGGTATTGACGTCTCATAAAAGCCGCGCGAGTTGGTAACAGCCTCAAGTCCCGACGGGCTCGCCTCGACCACAACGCCACGCAAGGGCTTCAGCGTGTCGGCGTCAAGAACGAAGCCGTGCAGCAGACAACGCCCGGGTTGGAACAGCCGATCCACTCGCTCGTCGCTGAATTCGTAGGGCGGTTCCTTGCGGGAGAGCCTCATCGTGTGCCTACCAACTGCCCGGCCGGGACGTACCAAGGGGGCCCACCGCATCTTCTTGTAGCCCGACGCTGATACCTCTGCGAGGTAGTATCCATCCGGCACCGTGCGCCGAAACCAGCCCGAAGAGTCGGTGTAGGCTGGAACCGGATTACTCCAGCCGTCTTCAGCGCGGGCGTATTTCACGCTAGCGACGACGAAATATCCCGTGCTGTTGTCCCGCACAAGGAACTCAAGAGGTCCGGCAAGTGCCGCTGTGGCAACCAAGCCCAATCCTGCAAGGAGTAGCACGCGATGCATATCTGCACTGAGTCTACTAACGCACCGCTGTGCGTCAAGCCCGAACAGGTTGCACCGCCCCCACCGTTCTCCCGCACATGCGAGAGCTTCGATGACAAGGCCGGGTACGGGAATATTTAGGTATTCCCCAAACACCAACGGCTGCCGTAGGAGCGGCGCCGCAATTGTAGCGTGCCCTAACGCCATCGCACGCAAGCGCTCGGCGAAGGTGTTTCGGGTGATTCCGGCGCCAACCGGGTTTGCTTGAGACGCTCTCCCGGTTGCCGCAGGGCAGCGCCCCGGGCCAGCCACAACGCCGGATCAGGACTCTGTCCCGAATCGGCCTTCGCCGAGTAACTTCCTACAAGTCCGGTGGTCTCAAGCGGTCGACGCAACACCCGGCGCGAAGGGAGAGCGTGAAGCGTAAGCCAAAGAAAGCAAAGGCGAAGCGGCGAGGACGCTCCGCTCTCATCGCTAAGACATTTCGGTTGAACGACTTAGGCCTAGTGTTGCGTTGACCGGTTGAGCCGGCACCGGATGTAGGCAATGACCCCTTGGCTTTTCGGGACATCCTTGACTTCTACCTATCATGGATGTCTCGCATTCCCGCCGGATTGCCCCGTGTCGTGCGATACTTCGCCGCGATGAGTATAGAGACATGGGCGCCCGGCCGGCTTCTGAGACTCAGGGCGCTCGCGGAGGTGCTCCTGATCGCGTGGCTGGGCAAATACCTGGTAACGAGGGGAGTCTTCGTCGGGGCGGGCGACATCGCGTTTTTCGGTTGGATCTTCGAGGGGGATCAAGAGTTACTCGCGTCCGCCGTTGCCCGGTCGATCGCTGTTTGGGTCATCTACCTAGGATCCTTAGTGCTGTTATTTCGCAGCCGGATCATCCGTGACCTGTTTGCAAACCTACTCGCACCGGCGGCTCGCCCGGGTTGGATATTTGCGGTTATCACCGCCAGCATGCAGATCACGATCCTCACGGCCTTCTACATCCGCGACGTGTCGCTCATCTGGGAACCATCCCTATTCAATCTGTACATGAGCCTCGCGACGGCGATTGGCGGAGGGGTAGGAGAAGAGCTGCTCTACCGCGGATACATCCTGACGCGCCTCAAAGCTGGCGGACTCTCCCCGACCGTTCAAGTGCTCGTGTCCGGCGCGCTCTTCGGCCTGGCGCACGTCTCCTGGTCGGCCGCACAGAGTGGGGCCGGGCTGGTCCAGGTTCTGTCGCCAGTGGTAGGGACGTTCCTACTGGGCGCCCTGTTCGCTCGGGCGTTCCAGTTGTCTGGCTACCGCCTGCTTCCGGTCGTCATCGCTCACGGCGCTATCAACCTTGTGATCGAACCCGCACTGATTCTGTCGTACTTCACCGGGTGAACCCCGATGCGCTCTGGGCGGCGTTGGTGCACAGGCTCCAACGAGCATTCCAACTCGCTCTGCGGCTCTCGCAATCCGAGGTGTTGTTGACCGGCGTTCGATTGCTCTTGAGTAGCTTCCTATAATTCCTGCCGGCTCAAGCGGTCAACGCAACACAAGCGTCAAAACGTTCTGCTGGAGTTTCAAACTCCAGCGTCTTGCGGGGCCGACCGTTCAGCCTGCGAGCGATCCTGTCCAGGTGCTCTTGTGAGTGTACGGATAAGTCGGTTCCCTTGGGGAAGTACTGTCTCAACAGACCGTTCGTGTTCTCGTTCGATCCGCGTTGCCAGGGGCTCTGCGGATCGCAGAAGTACACGTCGATGTCCGTCGCTAGGGTGAAGCGTTTGTGGTCGGCCATCTCCAGCCCGCGGTCCCAAGTCAGCGACTTGTAGAGCACGCCCGGCAATTGCCGGGCGTGCTCGATCAGCGCCGAGACGACGGTTGCGGTGTCCTTGCCGGAGACCTTCACCAACATCACATAACGGGTGTGACGTTCGACCAGGGTGACGATGTAGGTGTTGTTCGATCCGGCTAGAAGATCCCCTTCCCAGTGACCGGGTACGGCCCGGTCTTCGACCGAGGCCGGGCGTTCACTAATCGAGATCAGATCTCGAATCTGTCCGCCGCCACGGCCCTTGCGGCTGGCCTGCGGGGAGCGGCGAATCGTGCGCTTGGAACGCAGACACAGGGTCAGTTCTTTCTTCAAAGCCCCACGGGCTTGGATGAAAAGACTGCGATAGATCGTTTCGTGTGACACGTAAAGTGACTCGCGGCCCGGATAGGTCCGTTTCAGCCAGCCGGCAATCTGTTGCGGAGCCCAGTCCTCGCGCAGCTTCTCTTCAACCAACTGGCGGAGCTGGGGACAGCGTAGCAGCCGACACGACTTGGGACGCTGTGCTCGCTTCCTGGCCTGCTTGTCCGCCTCTGCCGCCCGATAGCGGTTCGAACCTCCGTTGCGGCGGACCTCGCGGCTCAGGGTCGATGGCGCACGAGCTAGCCTGCGGGCGATCTGTCGCAGCGACTGCCCACAGACAAGGCCTCGGGAGACCTCTTCCCGCTCAGCTAGCGTCAGCGCTTGCGGCGAGCGGCAGCGCGTTCGCGGGCGGATGCCGCCGTAGCGCAACAGCAGCCAGTAAACCGACGGACCTCTGTCCATTACCCGGGCGATCGTCTTCGACGACTCTCCGCGTCCCCAGCGATCCCACACCTCAGCGAACTCCGCCGCCGTGTACCTCCGCCTCTTCCTCGTCTGTTCCTTCTGTTCTTCTTGCATCTACTTCTCCTTCTCGGTGAAGTGTTGCATCGACCCCTTGAGACCACCCGCTCGGTTGGAAGGTCAACGCCTGGGGCAAGCGTGGCATTCTCTTCGGGCCAATCGGTGTCAGGCACTAGACGGCCTCTCGAACATCCCAGGATTCGTCAAAAACGGTAGCCGGTCCCCTCTTCGTAGAGCTGTCGTTGATCCATCTCGCGCTGGGCGCGGTTCAAATACCGTTTCATGAAATCTTCAAGCGCAGTCGCTGAGTCGCGTTCCTCAAAGGCGGACAGTGCCGAATCGTTTGTGTCGACCATCCATTGACGCAGTCGTGCCCGCAGAGCGGTCAGCTCGGTACGGTATTCGGCCTGGTTCACCACATTGTGCAGGCAGTCGGGATCAACGGTTAGGTCGTATAGCTCCTCGACGGTCCGAAACTGCAGATGCCGGACGCGGTTCGCGATGGCCTCGTCGTCAGCTGCCGCTTGCTGCATGGCCTGGAAGGTCAGGCCGCTAAGGGGTTCCGCACGATAATCGCGCTCACCATCGGACCAAGGATTGAATATATAGGCCATGCGCTTGGTCAATACGCTACGCATGGGATAGGGCCGGCGGCCATGAATGTGGTTGAACTGGGTAAAAACATGGTCGCGTCCGCTTGGCCTTTCTCCATCGAGGATGGGCAGGAACGAACGGCCATCAAACCAAGTGCCTTCGGCTTCTGATAGCGAAGAGGATCTCGCGCCCAACGTTGTCCAACGATTGGCTGGCACCTCGACGGCGGCAAGAATCGTCGGAGTTAGATCGATAGTCGATACCATGTGCTCGCGATCGACGGTACCGGGTTTCACACGTCCCGGCCAGCGGACGATCAGCGGCGTGCGAGTGCTGTGCAAGTAGCTGTTGGACTTCGCGAACGGGAACGGCATGCCGTGGTCCGAGAGCAAAATGACGATCGTGTTTTCTTCATATCCGGCAATACGAAGTTCATCGAGAATCACGCCTACGGTGTCGTCGAAACGGCGGACGGACGACGAGTAGTCAGCGATTTCGCGGCGCACGTCTGGAAGATCTGGCAGAAAACCTGGGACCGTAACTTCCTCGGGGCTGTAAGTCCGCGAGGGTTCTGCCCGTTCGTAGTTCGGTCTATCAAACCGTCGGCTCTCCGATGCACTATTGGCGAACGGACGGTGAGGGTCGTGGGAATTGGCCATCAGAAAGAACGGCTGTCCAGACGCCTTGGCCATGTCGAGAAACGATCTTGTGAAGCGGCGATAGACGGCAGGGTCGCGACCCCACATATCTTCGTCACCGGCTCCTTGCCAGCGATAGGTAACTGACCAGCGAAAGGTCTCCTGTTGTCCAAGCGGTTTGCCGACGGTTCCTGTCAGATAACCAACCTGGCTAAGAATCGCGGGTAGAGTTGGCGTGCCAGCATGGATTCGCTGGAACCCTTCAACCCCCGAATGCTGCGGGTAGAGACCGGTCAGCATGACCGATCGGGAAGGAGTGCAAACCGCTACGTTGACATAGGCATGCCAGAACCGCATGCCTTCATTCGCCAACCGATCGATATTCGGCGTGATGTTTTCGGGAGAACCGCCAAAGGAAGCGGGACTGTTCCAGTTCATGTCATCGGCCACGATCATCAACACGTTCGGACGTGCAATCGGTGCCGGTTGCTGGGCGTCCGCGTGGTGCAGCAGCGCTCCAAAAATACACCCGGTTACGCTGATGCGGCGGACAGCTGATCGCACGTTGAACGATTTCATTTCACTCGCAGATACTCGGAGTCACCTGGATCACACGGCGTGACAATTGTTGGACATCCATGATAGGTAACTGTCAAGGGTGACCGCACACGAAACTACTCTTCAAGGCGGCTACGGCACAATAATTGGGCTATCCCGATTTCGGCCATGAGGTTGTCCCGTATTGGTCCGCTGGTCTGCGTCGTAGCTGGGCTATGCTGGGTTCCCGACGCGGGCGCTCAGGCAGACCCGAAATTTAAGTTTCGAGTCGGTGGGCTACTGTTCGGTGATCTCTATGAGGTTGCCAGCCACCACACGGACGAAGGCGACGGGGCGAGCGGGCTAGTTCTGCGTCGTGGCTACCTTACGTTCAACGCCGACTTCAGCGAGAACTGGTTCGGGCGGGTCCGATTCGAGGCCAACCAGGCGGGTGAGTTCGAGACTTACACCTTCGACGTCGACGTCAAAGACCTCTACGTGGGCCGGAAGCTGGGGCGGCATCGCCTGACTGTCGGGCTATCCCCGCCGCCGACGTTCGATCTCATCGAGTCAATCTGGGGCTTGCGCTCTCTGGTCCGGACGCCGATGGACCTGCAGGGCGTGGCTAGCCGGGACACCGGTGTGGCCGTCAAGGGTCCGCTCAACGGCAGTGGTTCGCTCAGCTACAGGGCCATGGTTGGAGAGGGTCTTAATTTTGGCAATGAGACAGGCGACGGGCGAAGGTGGATGGGTGCGGTGGCATGGAAACCGACATCACACTGGACCTTCGATTTCTATAGCGACTACGAGAGACTCGAAGGTCCGACAAACCGTTCCACGTTCCAGGTCTTTAGCGGCTACCAGACGGAGAAGTTGCGATGGGGGCTCCAGTACTCGAATCAGCACCGTCAAGATGATCCACAGCTGGAACTCGCATCGACGTTCGCGGTCTATCGGCTGAGCTCAAGAACATCTCTGATCGGACGGGTCGACCGGATCATGGAGCCGAGCCCCAAGGGCAACAATATCTCTTACCTGCCGTTCGATCCGAGCGCGCGGGCGACGTTCTTCATCGGGGGAGTTGAGTTTCGGGTCACACCGCATCTGCGCATCACCCCCAACACCGTTGTCACTGCATACGACCGGACCGCCGAAGGCATCAGGCCGAGGACGGATGTCCACGTGCGGGTGACGTTGTTTCTCGACCTTGAGTAATGGAAAATTGCGACTGGATGGCTTGCCGCGCCCACACCGGGATGGCCGGGTCCTTCCCCGCCACCCGATTCTAATTCTGCTGCGCCCTTGACATCTGGCCCGCGTGAGGAAGTACGCTGTGGACACTGCCGCTCACGGCGGCGGTTAGACGCCTGTGTATCTTCGCCTGCCAATCCTTGCCGCCACGTTCGCACTGCTGAGCCTTACCATCATTGCTCGGGCCGCCGAACCGGGCGATGCGGAGTTCTTCGAAAGCCGTATCCGGCCGCTGTTGACCGAGAACTGCTACGCCTGCCACACCGCTTCCAAGATGGGCGGGCTACAGCTGACCTCAAGAGAACGTGCGGTGAGCGGCGGCGCCTCGGGTCCAGCGATCCGTCCCGGCAACGCCAAGGCGAGTCTGCTCATTCAGGCCGTCAGCCGCACCCACGAGAAGCTGAAGATGCCGCCCGCCGGGAAGCTCAGCGACCAGCAGATCGAAGACCTGCGGAGGTGGGTGGACGCGGGCGCGATCTGGCCGGTGACCGACGACGAGGCCCTGCTCAATCCGGACGTTGCTTCCACCGAATACCGGGTCTCGCCTCAACAGCGTGCGTTCTGGTCTTATCAGCCGGTTGGCAATCCCGAACCGCCAGCCGTCCAGAATGCGGCGTGGACGCAGACTCCGATCGACCGCTTTGTGTTGGCGCGGCTCGAAGCCGCCGGGATCGCACCGGTCGCGCGGGCCGGGAAGCGCGAGTTGCTCCGACGCACGACCCTCAACCTGATCGGCCTACCGCCGACGCCGGAAGAGGTGTCAGACTACCTTGCCGATGATTCGCCCAGAGCCTTTGCACGGGTTGTCGATCGGCTGTTGGCCTCCCCGCACTACGGCGAGCGCTGGGGTCGTTATTGGCTCGACCTCGCCCGCTATGCCGACGGCAAGCTCGGCACAACGGTCGATGCGCCTTACAAGAATGCCTTCCGCTACCGCGATTGGGTGATTCAGGCGCTGAACGACGATCTGCCCTACGATCAGTTCGTTCGGGCGCAACTGGCGGCGGACCTGCTCCCGGAGCCCGATCGCGAGAAACACTTGCCAGCGCTCGGCTTCCTGGCGCTCTACCCGCGCGGTGACGATCGTGTCGATGTCACGACGAAGACTTTCCTCGGTCTGACGGTTGGCTGCGCGCAGTGTCACGACCACAAATACGACCCCATCCCGACAAAGGATTTCTACTCCTTGCAGGGTGTCTTCGACAGCAGCGAGTTGCACGAGTATCCCCTGGCGCCGGATGAAGAGGTACAGCATTGGAAGGACGCCAACGCCGCCGTCGACGACAAGAAGGCCGAGGTCGCCAAGTTCATCGACGAGCAGAGCGTCTCTCTGCGCAACATCCTGTTTACTCATACCGATGACTACATGATCGCGTCGCGGACGGTGATCCAGGACAGCGCCGACGCCGCGCTCGCAGCCGAACTCGCTGGGCTAGACGCGGAGATCTTGGGCCGCTGGGTCAAGTATCTACGTGATACGCAGGTCGAGCATCCCTTCCTGGCGGATTGGTTTGCCGTGATAGACAGCGGCGGCTCCGACGAAGAGGTTCGCGCCGCCGCGAACGCGTTTGAGGAGCAGGCAATCGCCATCGACAAGGAAAAAACCGAAATCGAGGACATCAACTACGTCCGGCTGGGCGGTGCCAAGGGCGTGGCGGACGAAAAGACGCGGCAGTACACGAATCTTGAGTTCCTCGATCTCAAGAAGTGGTACCTGTGGCGGGATCTAGCCTTCAATCCCTACTCGCCGAGCGGCTTTAAGTTTGGCGGCGGCGTCTATTACTTCGGCGAAAAGGAAGGTTTCGAGATCGACCGTTTCCTCAGCGGGCCGTGGCAGGGGCGCTTGGATACATTGCGAGCTGAGCTCAAGGAACTCGAACAGGCGCTGCCGGAGCAGTATCCGTTTATTCACGGAATGCGCGACAAGGACAAGCCCGAAGACCTGCGCGTGGCGATCCGTGGGGACAAAGAAAATCTGGGCGAGCCAGCGCCGCGCCGCTTCGTACACATTCTGAGCGACGGCGAACCCGAGCCGTTCACCGAGGGCAGCGGACGCCTCGAATTGGCGAACGCCATCGTCAACCCAGAGAATCCGCTCACGGCCCGCGTGATGGTCAACCGTATCTGGACGGCGCATTTCGGCGTCGGTCTGGTCGCAACGCCGAGCAACTACGGTCAGTTGGGCGAACGTCCGACGCACCCGCAGTTACTCGACTACCTCGCGGCGAGCTTTGTCGAGAACGACTGGTCGATGAAGGCGTTGCACCGCGAGATCGTGCTGTCGGCGAGCTACCAGTCGAGCGTCGCGTACGACGAGCGAAACGCGGTCGTCGATCCGGAGAATAAGCTTTACTGGCGGGCGAACCTGGTCGAGCGGCTGGACGCCGAGGCACTACGCGACTCGATCCTGGCTGTCTCGGGACGGTTGGATCGGAGCGTCGGCGGCCCGCCCGGCGATTTCGGCGTGGAGCTCGAGCGGCGAGCGATCTATGGCTACGTCGGTCGCACGCAGCCGGACCACTCGATGGCGCTATTTGATTTTCCTGACCCGAACGCAACCAGCGGGAAGCGGGCGCGGACGCAGGGGCCGATGCAGCGGCTCTATTTCATGAACAATCCGTTCGTCGTGGCACAGGCCAAGGCTCTCGCCGAGCGGGTCCGCGCGGAGGCGCCGAGCGGAGACGAAGAGAGGATTCGGCGGGCCTACGAACTGCTCTACGCACGGCCGCCGAGCGAGGCGGAAGTCGAGCTCGGACTGGAGTACCTGGGGGACGGCCAGCAGGCCTGGCCGCGATATGCGCAGGCGCTGATCGGGTCGAGCGAGTTCCGGTCGGTGCAATAGAGTGGACAAGGAGGGGCGATGACACGACGCGATGCACTCCAAATGATGGGCGCCGGGTTCGGCTCGGTCGGCCTCGCCGGGTCGCTGGCCGCGAGCCCCGTCAGTCAGACGCCGCACTTCGCCCCGCGCGCGAAGAACGTGATCTTCCTTTTCCTCAACGGTGGCCTCTCGCAGGTGGACACCTTCGACCCCAAGCCCGAGTTGCAGAAGCGCGACGGCGAGCCGATGCCAGGGCCAAAGATCAAGACCGACCGCGCGGCGGGCAACCTGATGAAGTCGCCCTTCGCCTTTCGCAAACGGGGCCAGAGCGGCATTGAGGTTTCGGAGATCTTCGACAAGGTCGGCGACGCGATCGACGACTTCTGCGTGATCCGCTCCTGCTACTCCGACAACGGTAACCACGGGCCGTCGCTGATGCTGATGAACTGCGGCCATCAGTTGCCGGGACGGCCGTCGCTGGGGTCATGGGTCACCTACGGCTTGGGCACGGAGAACCAGAACTTGCCGGGCTTCGTTGTGCTGTGTCCCGGCTACCCGGTGATGGGGCCGGTGCTGTGGTCGTCGGCGTTCCTGCCCAACTCCTTCCAGGGCGCCTACATCCCGAACGGCGAGACCGACCCGGAGAAGCTGCTGCAGAACATTCGCAATCACACGATGAGCGCGGACGAGCAGCAACGGCAGCTTGAGCTGCTCGACAAGCTCGACAGTCGCTACCTGGATCGGCTTGGCTACGAGCCACAACTGGAGGCGAGCATCCAGTCGATGGAAGTCGCCTACCGCATGCAGACCGAGGCGCCGAAGGTCTTCGACATCTCCAAGGAATCGGCGTCGACGCGCGAACGCTATGGCGACAGCGACTTTGGTCGTGGCTGCTTAATGTCGCTGCGGCTGGTCGAGCACGGCGTGCGCATGGTGCAGGTGTACTACGGGAACTTCCAGCCGTGGGACAGCCATGACGACATCCTCGTCCACGGCAAGCTGGCACGTGAGGCCGACGGCCCGATCGCCGCGCTCGTGGAAGACCTCAAGCAGCGCGGGCTGTTCGACGAGACGCTGCTCGTCATCGGCAGCGAGTTCGGACGCACGCCGATGATCCAGAACAGCGGCCTTGAGAAGATCGGCAAGGGCCGTGACCACAACGTGCCCGGCTACACCACGTTGCTGGCTGGCGGCGGCGTGAAGGGCGGCATGACGTACGGCGCGACCGACGAGTTCGGGTTCAAGGCGGTGGAGAACCCCGTCCACCCACATGATCTACACGCCACGATCCTGCACCTGCTGGGGCTCGATCATGAGCGACTGACGTATCGCTACAGCGGCCGCGATTTCCGGCTGACCGACGTCGCCGGGAATGTGATCACGGACATCCTCGCTTAGCTCAGGATTTGTGAATCGGTAGCCCTCACGTCAAATCAGGCCAGATCTCGAAGCTGGGCGCCAGAGTTTTACTCGGGTGGTTCATACGGATCAGGAGTTCCGGGCCTGATGGGCGGATGTGCTTTCAGCGAGGCTACGTGCTCCACCAACTGTCCCAAAGCTGCCTTCGGAACCCAGGTGTGGGGGAAGAGGACATTTTCTCCTTCTTGCGGATCGGTGAGGAGGTTATAGACCCGTGGAGTTCCATAGCTACGCGTTTCGCCGAATACCGTATCTTGTTCCTTGAAGTTCACTTTCCAGTTGCGCCACTTGACCCCAAAGATCTCTTCACCCATGTAGACGATCAGCCCTTCGCGGTTGGATTTCTGCTGCCTGCCGAGAAGGAAATCGGTCTGATCCACACCGTCGATGACACGGTCCTCCGGCACCGTCGCACCCGCAATTCGGGCAAATGTAGGGAAGAGGTCCATCTCGTGGACGATCTCATTGCTGGCAGCGCCACTCGGGATGTGGCCCGGCCACCGAATGACGAAAGGAACCCGCAGACTCCCTTCGAAACCTGTGAACAAGGTTCCACGCCAGGGGCCTGCCGAACCTGGGTAGCAGGTTTCGATACTGGTGCTGTTATTTCCATGGGGCGCTGCCTCATGACCGTTATCGGCGGTAAAGATGAAGATCGTGTTGTCGCGGATGCCTAGTTCATCGACAGCATCGAGTAGCATCCCGTTGTATTGATCGATCTGATGCAAGAGGTCCGCCCAACGGCCATTACCCGTTGCGCCAGAGTATTCTGGGTCGGGAATCGTCGGATAGTGCGTCGCCGTGTAGGGAAGATAAAGGAAAAACGGCTCTCCGGCCTCTGACTTGCGCGTCATGAAGTCGATAGCCTTCCTCGTCAGGTCACCATCGATGAGAGCGCGGTACTCCAAATTCCACGGGCGCACGCGGGTCGGCTTTTCACCCTTCCGAGCCTCCAGGACGAAGGTTTCTTCCACGCCACTTTCAGCGAATCCCTCCAGATGAGAATAGGCCGATTCGTCAGTGGAGTTCTGTATGCCATACCATTCATCGAATCCCTGATCCGTCGGGAATCTGCCGTCCGTGCGGCCCAGATGCCATTTCCCGAACATCCCCGTGCTGTAGCCGACATCCGACAGCATCTCGGCCATGGTGACCTCCCACTGCACGAGACCATACACACCCGAGCCGAGCGGGGCCGTCCCGTTACCACTTCGTATGGCATAGCGGCCAGTCAGTATGGCTGACCGAGATGGTGTACATTGCACCTCAACGTTGAAGTTCGTCAGGCGAAGGCCCTCGGAAGCCAACTTGTCTAGTCGCGGCGTGGGTGCGCCGCGTATAATGCCACCACCGTTGAAGCCGGGTTCCCCCCAGCCGAAGTTATCCATGAAGACCAGGACGATGTTGGGCTTGTCTTGAGCCTGTAATGGTGCCACCAGACACGCCAGAATTGCTGGACTTAGTACTGCAAGAATACGAACACTCAGTTTGCTCATGTACGATTAGCTCCCCTGTTCGTTCGCCAGCGAGACACGAGTCACCGCGCCCCGTGGCGATCGAACGGACTCTTCCGATTTCGGTCGGCGGCTGTAGCCCGCGTGCAAGCCCATCCACCCGCTACATCAACTCGACCGTCACCTGCTCGATCTTGCCGTTGAACTCGTTGTGGCGTTCCTCGTAGTCTTCGGTCACCGGCGTGGCTTTGTCCACCCCTACATCAGTGGTCTCGTCGGCGGAGAAGAGGAACGGCACAGTGTTCTCGATCCGGCCCTCGGCCACCTGCCGCCCATTGACGGAGATTGTGCCCGTGCCGCCCATGCCGGGCTTGTCGCCGCCTTCGTAGGCGAACTCGTAGCGGATCGTGGCCTTGCCCGGAGGAAGCGGCCGCTGGGCGGTGACGGTGTACCGCTCCTTGCCGAACCAGTTGTGGACATACGAGACCTTGCCGTCCTTCATGTAAAGGCTCCAACCGGCAAACCGGCCGCCCTGGCAAAGGTTGACTCCCTCACCGCCACCCTGCGGGATTTCGACCTCGGCCGTGATCGAATGAGAACGATTCTTCACGTTGAGGAAGGCATTCTCCATGATGCCCGTCATGCCCTCGTACATAGTCAGGGACGTCCGGTCACCCATGAGGTCGGGACGTCCGGCGACCGAAGCGTCGAAGCGCTCGAAGACTCGGTCGTCCAAGGGTAAAACGTTGTACTTAATGGCCTCTTCCATGAAGAGGTCTTGCATCTCGCCGAGCTTGTCGGGGTTGGAGGGCGCGAGGTCGTTCGACTGGCTGAAGTCCTCCGATACGTTGTACAGCTCCCACTTATCCTGATCGAGTGGTCCATCCGGCGCCGACGCCCACGGCGTCCTGTGCTTGGTGGCCGCCACCCAGCCATCTTGGTAGATGGCGCGGTTGCCGAACATCTCGAAATACTGCGTCGTGTGACGGTCCGCCGCATCGGCATCGTCAAATGAGTAGAGCAGGCTCACTCCCTCGAACGGCTTCTGTACCGCGCCGTTCACGGAGGTAGGAAATGGCAAACCTGCTGCCTCCATCACAGTCGGAGCGATGTCCGTCACGTGGTGCCATTGTGAGCGGACTTCATCTTTCGCCTGAATGCCATCGGGCCAGTGAACAACCATCGGATTCCGAGTGCCGCCGTAGTGTGAGGCGACCTGCTTGGTCCACTGGAATGGTGTATTGGTGGCGTGAGCCCAACCGGCGTGAAAGTGGTTGAATGCCATGGGACCGCCGAAATCGTCTAGGCGCTCCAGTTGATCCTCCACAGAGTCAGCCAAACCGTTCAGCACAATCATTTCGTTGAACGTCCCGGCTAGGCCACCTTCCGCACTGGAGCCGTTGTCGCCGAAAATGTAGATGAAGAGGGTGTTATCCGCTTCGCCCATGTCGTCGATCGCATCATACAATCTGCCGACTTCGTGGTCTGTGTGCCCAGTAAAGGCGGCGAATACCTCCATCTGTCGTGCATACACTTTCTTCTCGTCGGCCGACAGCGAGTCCCAGGCCGGGATATCTTCCGGCTTGGCAGCGAGTTCCGTGCCTGCTGGCACCACCCCCAACTCGATCTGGCGGGCCAGCGTATTTTGGCGGTACTCGTCCCAGCCGCCGTCGAACTGTCCCTTGTACTTGGCGATCCAATCTTTCGGTGCGTGGTGGGGTGCGTGTGTGGCGCCCGTGGCGAAGTAGACGAAAAAGGGCTTGTCCGGCGTGAGGGATTGCTGGTACCGCATCCAGGAGATCGCCTGGTTGGTCATGTCCGTCGTGAAGTGATAGTCCGGATCGTCAGGCGGTTCAACAGGCGTCGTCCCGTCGTGAATGAATGGTGCCCACTGATTGGTCTCGCCACCGATAAATCCGTAAAACTTGTCGAAACCCGATCGGGTCGGCCAACGGTCAAACGGGCCCGATACGCTCACTTCCCATGGAGCGGTCTCGTGATACTTACCAAAGGCCGCCGTGCTGTAACCGTTAAGCCGAAGCATCTCGGCCATTGGCTCGACGCTCCGGGGTCGTTGGCCGTTATTCCCAGGGAACCCGGTAGCCACCTCCATGACCGAGCCGGCGTTGGCCGAGTGGTGATTGCGGCCAGTCAAGATAGCCATACGCGTGGGCGAACAAAGCGCCGTCGTATGAAATTGGTTGTAACGCAAGCCATTTTGGCCAAGACGATCTAGGGTCGGCGTCTCGATGGCACCACCAAAACTGGTCGCGGCCCCGAAGCCGATATCGTCGATTAATACGATGACCACATTGGGAGCGCTACTCGGCATCTTGACCTCGAACGGTGGCGGGGCTGTCGCGTTCCGGGCGTCGAGTTCGGTGATGGGATCGCGGGCCGGCGCTTGAATCGGAAGTATCGTGCGGTCGAGTTCTTGCTGTGGATCGGCTGTCGTACACATGGAGAGCGACAGAACTGCAGTTCCGAACACGAGCATTACTTTCGCTTTAGACAGTCTCATCGGTGTTCTCCCCTTCTCCTAGTTGATTCAATCCCTGAAGTCCTGTTGGTCGTTGCTTGCCAGAGTCCGCACTCGCCTGATCAAACTCGCTCAACGAGTCCATCCGGATGTCGAGACGTATACCGGTCGACGACTGGTTGTGACACTACTCGAAATCCGCGCGTGTGGGAAGTGATGAGGGGTTAGTAACATTCCGGGCGTGGGTGCAGGACGATGTATCTTGCTGATAACACGGGAGCAGCACCGAGGCGCTACAAGCTGACGGCCCTGACACTCCGACGCTCGGCGACTGCGCACGTGCCTGGCCTCGAGGTCTTTTGCCCGCGATGTCGGGAAAACTGTAACGACCAAACGGCGGCGGACATGGTGACCGGCCCCCGAAAACAAAGCCATTACGAGGGTGAGGATTGTCGGGTCGAAGCGGTTCTCGGCAGGGGAAATAGCGGCCTCGGTAGGCATTCGCGGGTCCACAGATCGACCAGCGTCCCAACGCGAAAACGTCGACCGTCGACCAGCCGGGCGGAGACGAAATCCATTGCCCAGCTCTGGTTGACGCGTTCAGCCGGAGGCTGCGGCTTGGGTAGCGGCGAGTGGATCGATCGATGGATGCCAGCCTGCAGGCGCGGCGGTCACTCCGTGGGAAAGCTCGTTCGGCCCAACACGCCACGTTGCGTTTCCCTGCAGGCTTCACTCACCGGCATCCCGGCTTTGGCCTGCCTCAGCGTCGCGATGATCTGTTCTTCGGTGAATTGCTTTCTCGGCATTCTCGATCCTCCTCTTTCTCGCTCTAGGAGAACCGTCTGCGCCCCTCCTCCCTCAACTTACCTACTATCTCGTTTTCGGGTCATGGGTCAGTCGTGTACGGCTACGGTTTCGTGTGTTGTTAAGACCGCTCGATGACGTTTGGGGTGGGGGTTCTATTCGTCACTGAACACGGGCGGTTCGACGAGTTCGATGCCGATGAGGTAACCCGAGGCGGCGCGATGGCAGTAACGGGTGACGCCGTAGTATTCCATGCCGTCGGCTGTGAGGTGGATGGCGCGGTCCGCAGCCAAGGGTTCATCGGAGGCGATTTGGAATCCGCCGCTTGAGTAGTTGGTGGCTCTTACTGTTACTGAGCTGGTGCCATCAGAGGTGGTGGGTCGCAGTAGCATGCTGGCTTCGTGAGCGATGCGTTCGTCGACGCGTCGGGTCTCTTGCAGTGCCAACTCCGCCTCATAGCCTTGATCGCTGGCGCGCACCGATTCGACTTGGGCGAGGTATTCCAGTCCACCGAGGGCGAGCCTTACGCGAGTGAACAGCGGCAGGGGTGAGGTTGTGGAGACTCTCATCGTGTGGGACTCCTGCTCGAATACGATCGCGGAACAGGCTTTGACGCCGTGCCTGTCGTGCCAGTGAATCTTGGCCAGCCCGCAGATCGAACTTGCTGAAGAACCGTTCATCAGTGGCTCTACTGTAGGGTCGGATCGATCGCGGCGTCGCTAAGCGCTTAGCCTGAGGTGCCGAAGATCTTGTCGAGGTGGGCTTCGGTTGGGCGGTAGCTTGATGTCATGCGACTGATCACAAGGTAGGCGATGAGGGAGAGGCAGAAGGCCGGGATGATTTCGTGGACGTCTTGAAGTCCAGCTACGTTGAAGCGGATGCCGAAACGCCAGATGATCGTCGCGGCCATGCCGATCAGCATCGACCAGAAGGCTCCGTGACCAGTTCCCCAGCGGAGGTAGAGGCCCCCGAAGACGGCGGGGAAGAAACCAGCGGCAAATACGGCACCGGAGAAGCTAGTGAGTTCGACGATACCTGCGGGAGGGAAGATCGTGACGAGGTAGACGAGACCGCAGTAGCCGACGATCGCGAGGCGAGTGCGGGTAACGATCTTGTCGGCAGGCATCGGCTTCCAGACATTCCACATATCCCCGACGATGGACGTACCGACGATGAGCATAACCGAGGCCAGAGACGACATGCCAGCGGCAAATAGGCCGGTGATGCAGATGGCGCTGACGGCGGCATTGTCGAACTTAGCGAGCATGAAGCCGATGACTTCGTCCGTGTTGGAGATCAGGTAGGCGGCTTCTTGCTCTGTTGCCATGGCGTGGACGAGCGCGCCGAGTCCCATGACGCAGATCAGGGAGATGCCGAGGAATATCGGCGTCCAGATCATGGCGAAGCGCATGCCTTTGGCATTGTCTACTGAGTAGAAACGGACAAGACAACGCGGTTCGGCGATCTGCTTCATACCGACGGACAGGCCGATGCCGAGGATGTAGGTGAAGGAAACCAGGGAAGCGAAGGTCACGAGACCATTGCCCATGGGCACTCCCGCGGCAGTCACGTGGGTGACGTTTGAGATACGCGCCATCAGCTCTGTCGGTCCGCCGACGTAAACGAAGGGGATGGCGGCCATCACGATCGCAACGACGAACATCATCACGCCCTGGATAGCGTCGGTCCAGAGGACGCTATACATGCCGCCCTGCACGGTGTAGATGCAGGTGAAGGCGAGCAGGATCATCGCGCCCCAGCCGTAAGGGACACCGAGGACCGACTCCAGCAGGTGAGCACAGCCCTTGGCAATGCCCGCCATGTACCAGATCGTGGCAAAGACGACGGTCGCTGCCGCGAGCAGTCGGGTGGCCTTCGAGAGTGGGCTCTGGTAGCGAAAGTCGAAGTAGTCGGGGATGGTCAGCGAGCGGAGACCGGCCGTTTGATTCCGTAGGCGTGGCCCGAGCAGGAGCCAGGAGACCATGCAGAAGATGGTCCAGAAGACGCCGACCCAGGCCCAGCTGAGACCGGCGGCGAATGCTTGTCCGGCCTGTCCGATGTAAGTGTTGGTGCTGGCGAATGTAGAAAAGAAAGCGAGCGAGACGACCCAGCCGGGGATCTGGCGTTTGGCGACGTAGAAATCGGCAGCACCACGTGCGGCACGTTTTTCGAAGTACCGCCCAATAGCGAGACAACCCAGGAGATAGGCGACGAGGACGGCCAGGATGGGCCAGTTTTCAAGGATCGTGGCCATCGGGCTATTCGTCGTCCTCGTCACGGACGGTGATCTTCATGCGCCGCACGATCAGCACGTTGGCAACGACGAGCACGGCCATGACGATGTAGGCGGCTGCGGTGAGGAAGTCCATCTGTTTGGTCTAGGCTTGCGGCACGGGAAGAAGGTGCTTTTGCACTTTACCGAGGGCGTTGCGCGGCAGGGCGTTGACTCGGACGAAGCAGCTCGGATTCTTGAAAGATGCTAGCCCTTCGCGGCAGGCGGTGCGTAGGGCATCTGAATCGATTCCCTTGCCAGACGAAACGATGAAGGCCAGCGGGCGCTCGCCTTTGAGCTGATCTTTGACCCCGACGACAGCGGCTTCGCTGACGCCCGGTTGCTTGGCGAGGAACTCTTCGATCTCGCGGGGGTAGACGTTGAAGCCGCCGCAGATGATGAGTTCTTTACCGCGCCCTTGGAGAGTGATGTAGCCGTCTTCACTGCGGACGCCAAGGTCGCCCGAACGGAAGTAGCCATCCGCCGTAAACGCGTTTCGGGTGGCTACATCTTGTCGCCAGTAGCCGCTGAAGACATTGGGGCCCTTGATATGGAGCTCACCCGTTTCGCCAGTTTCGACTTCTGCGTCCGTCGCTTGGTCCCGGATGCGGATGGAGACGTTGGGTAAGGGAAACCCGATCGACCCGGGACGGCGCTCGCCGTCGTGTGGGTTCGAGACATTCATGAGGGTTTCGCTCATGCCGTAGCGTTCGAGTATGACACTGCCGAAGAGCTGCTCGAACTTCCGGTGGGTAGCAGCAGGGAGCGGCGCGGAGCCGGAGACGAACAGCCGCACGGAGTTGCCGATTTCGCGGGCAATTTCGGGTGGAGTTTCTAGTAGCCGCTCGTACATCGTCGGCACGCCAAAGAAAACGGTTGGTCGAAAGTCGAGCAGGTCGGCAACGATGGTCTCTTTGCGGAAGCGCTCCATGAGGCGGAGGCGATAGCCGAGCGCCAGCCAGGTGTGGAGGCCGTTGCCGAGGCCGTGTACGTGGAAGAGCGGCAGCGCGAGCAGCAGCCGGTCGTCGGAAGTCATGTGCCAGGCTTCGACGAGGTTCGATGCGTTGGCGGCGAAGTTCGCTTGGGTGAGCATCGCACCCTTGGGGCGGCCGGTCGTGCCGGAGGTGTAGACGAGGGCGGCGATGTCAGCCTCTTGGGGCTCGGGCGGTAATCCGGCTGGTGGCGTGTCTGCGATCAGCTGATCGACTTCGTTGGCGAGTTGGAGTCGGATCGAGTTTTCTGGCATCGCGCTCGCTACAAGCTCTTGGGACTCGGGGTCGGCGAAGACAATGCGCGGCTCGGCATCGGAGAGGATGTGTGCGATTTCACCTTGGAGGTAGAGGATGTTGATCGGCGTGAAGATGAATCCCGCCTTGGCGCAGGCGAGATAGATCAGGATCAGCGTGGGGCTGTTCTTGAGATAGACAGCGACACGGTCGCCGGGCTTGAGGCCAGTACCGAGAAGCCAATTGCCGAGGCGATCTGACTCTTTGTCGAGGCGTCCGAAGGTGTAGGTTTCGGCGTTGAACTCAAGGCCGGGACGGTCCGCAGCGATCTTGAGAGACGACGAAAACAGAGCTGGCAGATTCATGGGCGGGCGAACCCACCACTATGAGTCAAGGGTGCGGACGGACACAAGGCGGCGAAACTTGGAAGGCGAGCTGGGCCTTGCGTTGACTCTACTCATGCCTCAGCGCGACAACGGGGTCTACACAGGTTGCGCGACGGGCGGGGATCCAGCAACCGAGAGCGGCGGATAAGACGAGCACGGTCGATACGACCACCAAGGTGAGCGGATCGGCCGAGGAAACTCCAACAAGGTGAGCCTCTAGGACGCGATTAACGGCGAATGAAGCGGTGAGTCCGGTGGCGAGGCCGATAACCACGGGGAGTAATCCTTGTTTGATCGCGAGTCGGCGAATGTCTTGCGCCGTCGCACCGATCGCCATCCGAACGCCGATCTCCTGCGTGCGCTGGCTCACCGAATGCGCGATGACGGCGTACAGGCCAACGGAAGCCAGCAGCAAGGCGATCAAGGCGAAGATGAGGAACATCCGGCCATAGAGCTCCGTGCTCTAATTGAGCTCGGCCAAACGGTCGGTCAGTTCGTAAGGGCCCTGCCAAATGGGAAGCTCCGAGTCCAACGCTTGCACCTCGCGCCGCAAATCGTTTCCCAAACTTCCGGGATCGACATCCGTTCGCGCCACAAGCCACATAGCGTGCGCCGGGCTCTGCCGGTAGGGCAAATACGCCAACGGTTCAAACTGCTGCCGCATGAAGTCATTCTGAACGATATTCGAGACGACGCCGACTACGGTAAGCCACGGTTCCGTCTCGGTTTCCACGAAAAACCGAAGACGCTTGCCGACAGCCTCTTCTCCCTGCCAATATCGCTCCGCGAACCTCCGGTTCACAATCACCGCCGGTGCTCCCGAAACGCCGTCGGCGTCATTGAACTCGCGGCCTTCCTGTATCTCCGCTCCCATCGTCTGGAAGTAATCGGGACTCACAACGATCGGCGAAAGCGTTGGACGCTCCTCGGTAGGTTCAGCGCCGTCGACTTCGTACGGGGAACGCCCCGCGCGCCAAGCCGGCAGCACGCTCGCCAAGGCGACCGACTCCACGCCGGGGATAGCTTCGAGGCGTGTTTCCAAGCGATCGTAGAATGCGATTCGCTCCTCGGCGTCTGGATAGCGGGCGCTAGGTAGCTGTATCCGGGCAGTAACGACGTTTTCTGTTTGAACGCCGAGATCGGCGGTGGCGAGGTTCATCATGCTGCGGGTCATCACTCCCGCGCCGGCCAGCAGTACGACGGCCAGGGCCATCTCTGCCGTGACGAGGACCGAGGACAGACGCTTGCGACGACTTCCGATCGTCGCGCCTCGGCCGCCGTCTTTCCACGCAGCGTTCCCGTCGAGTCTTGAGAGCCGCAGAGCAGGCGCAAGTCCGAAGAGGATTCCGGTAGCGACAGAGATCGCCGTGAGATAGAGCAAGACTGACCAGTCCATTGCATAGTCGAGGATGCGCCAGGAGATCAAACCAGGACCCCGATTGGCAAGTTCGTAGAAGCGTACTCCCCATTTGGCAATCCACCAGCCGAGCAGCCCTCCCAAGCCCGACAAAATCACAGACTCTGTGAGCAGTTGACGAACGATTCGCCACCGCCCCGCCCCAAGTGCGACGCGGATCGAGATTTCTCGGGACCGGCTCATGGCGCGCGCCAGTAGGAGGTTCGCCAGGTTAGCGCAGGCGATCAGCAGTACGAAACCGACAGCGCCCCACATGGCGGTGTAGATCAGGTTCTCGGCCGAGCCGATGAAGAACCCATTGAAATCGCGGACGACGGGAGAGGCATAATCCCGGTTGGTCAGAGGGTAGGCGGCGGCAAGGCGGCGTCCGATGGTTTCCATCTCGGCGCGTGCGCTGTCTATGGTTGCCCCCTCGACTAGGCGTCCAAACACAAACCAGGTGTTGCGGTTGTCTCGTTGGAGGACTTCGAAAGTCGGTACGAGCGGGACCCACACATCCTGTTTTTGTGGGAAGGAAAAACCTTGCGGCATGACGCCGATCACGGTGGTCGGGGCCCCGTTGATCCTTACGGAACGGCCAATGATCGTCGGATCTTTGGCGTAGCGGCGTTCCCAGAAGCCATCGCTCAGGATCACGACCGGAGCGGCGCCGGGAATTTCATCGGAGGGCGCAAAGTCGCGGCCAAGGAGTGGCCTTTGGCCGACGAGCCTAAAAGTATCGGACGTGACTTCGGTCGCCTGGTAGCGCTCCGGGGCGCTGATGCCGTCGCTCAAGATGATTCCAAGACCGTGGACGAGGGCCATCCCTTCGAACGAGGTCGCCTGATCGCGCCAGTCCACGAAGTCGGGATAGGAGACGCAGCAACCTTCGGTGCTGGAGAGGTACAAGATGCCATCGTTCCTGTCGACCGAAGGGAAACCTTTGAAGAGGACTGTGTTCGTCACCGAAAAGACTGTGGCGTTAACGCCGATGCCGACGGCCATGGTAGCGATGGCTGTGAGGCTCACTCCGGGGCTGCGCCGCAAGGAGCGAATGGCAAAGCGGATATCTTGGACGATGCTGTCGAGCCAGGGCAGGCCGCGTGTTTCCCGATGGGCTTCTTTGGAAAGCTCGATTCCGCCGAGGTCGATCAGGGCTTGACGGCGAGCCTCTGGCAAGGTCATCCCTTGCCGCAGATGTTCCTCCGTCGCCAGTTCGATGTGGGCTGCGAGTTCTTCGTCGAAGTCGTGGTCGAGTTCTTGCTTGCGAAAGAACGACACGACGCGGGTCCAAGCTTGGCGGAGTGCGGTCATGGTTCGCTCCTCAGTCGTGGCGCAGGGCAGTGATCGGATCGACTTGCGCCGCCCGGCGCGCCGGCAGGTAACCTGCGATTCCGCCAGAGACTGCCAGCGCCATCACGGCGACGGCGATGGTTGATGGATCATGGGGCTCCAGTCCATACAAGAAGCCCTGCGCGAAGCGACTCAAGAACAGTGCAGTGGGAACGCCGATCGCGACTCCAGCGGCAGTGAGCAGCAAAGTCTCGCGCAGGACCATTCGTTGGATACGTCCGGGCTCAGCGCCCAAAGCCATCCGGATGCCGATCTCGTTCGTCCGGTAGGACACCGAATGAGCCATGCTGCCATACAAGCCCACACAGGCAATCGCGAGCGCCAGAACCGCGAAGGCCGTGCACAGATATGCGAATGTGCGCTCTTGCCCGATCGAGTTATCGATTCGCTGCATCTGCGTCATCAAACCGGCGACCGGAACATTCGGCGCTGTTTCATAAACCGTTTTGCGGATCGTCTGCGCTAAAGAGACTGGATCGCTCGCGGTGCGCACTTCGAAGTACATCCCGCGCCAAGCCGCGATCAAATAGTTCTGGCGGTAGGCGATGTAGACGAACGGAGAAACCTCTTGTTTGAGCGAATCGCGAATATTCTTAGCCACTCCTACAATCGTCACGTCCGTCCCATCGACAATTTTGATGTGTTCTCCCACCGGATTCGCGTTCGGAAAATATTTGTCGGCGAAGGCCTGGTTCACCACGACAACTAACGGAGAATTCTCCACATCGCGCGTATCAATGGCGCGCCCGCGCAGGATTGGAATCTGCATCGCTTGAAAGAATGTCGGGCCAACCGCACACCAACTCCCCGAACCTTTTTTGTTTCCCGAATAGGTAACGGGGGTACGGAACGAACTGTCGGCCGCCAAAGGCGCGCCCGTTACAGTGGCAGCGCGAACTCCGGGCAGCGTAGCCAACCGGTCTTCCATCTGCGCATAGAACGCGATCAGCGCGGAGCCCTTGTATCCAGCCTTACTCGCATTCAAATTGAACGTCAGAACATTTTCCGCGTTGAAGCCAAGCTGGACCGAACGGAGATTTAGCAGAGTTCGAACGAAGAGCGCGGCGCCCAGCACCAGCAGCAGAGCGCGCGCGATCTGCGCCACCACAAGAACGTAACTTCCAGCCCGGTGTTTCCGTCCACGCCGGGCGGCCGCGCCCGTTCCTTTGATGGACGGCGTAATGTCGGCGCGCGTGGACTCGAGCGCCGGGGCGAATCCGAAAAAGATCCCGGAGACTACCGCGATCACAATGGTGAATAGCAGTATGCGCCAGTCGAGCACCGTACGAATCTGAAAATCGTCGCGGCCCGCAGCCAGCAGCCAGAGAAGAAACCGGCTCCCTATTGCGGCAACGCCCCCACCCACAATCGCGCCCATCAGCGCCAGCAACACGCTCTCGGTCAGCAACTGTTGCAATACTCGAATGCGGCTCGCGCCCAGGCTGAGGCGCAACGCGATCTCGCGCCGCCGGCCGGCGCCCCGCGCCAGAAGTAGACTGGCAACATTGGCGCACGCAATCGCCAAAATGCACGCCGCCATCATCATCAGCACGAACAGTGGTTTCGCATATTGGCGCCGCAGCGATCCAGAACCTGAAGCTCCTTCTTCCAACCACAGAACCGGGAAGTAATCCCGTTGACTCGCGGCCTCGCTCTCCGACACCGAGCCAAGCACATACTGGCGGAATCGGTTTGCGATTTCGACCTCGGCGCTCGCCATCGTCGCCCCAGGACGCAGGCGGCCGATAATATCGGCCCAATAATATTTCGGGTCTGTGAACATGCCACCCGTTAGCTCTTCATCCAGTGATCCGGTATTGCGCGCCACCGGTTGACGGCTCGTGAGCGGAACATAAATTACGGGAGCCGACCCAGCGGCGACCCCGTAAAACTTAGGTTCCGCGACGCCAATAATCGTGAACGGCACTTCGCTAATCCGAACGGTCTGGCCAATCGCATCCGCGCTTCCTCCGAACCGGTCCCACCAGTAACGGTAGTCGAGCACTGCCACGGCGGATGTGGCTGGAACGTTGTCGCTCTCAACAATGAGGGGTCCCGCCGCCGCATCGATTCCCAGGCCCTTAAAGAAGTTACCCGAGACGAATTCCACTCTTCCGAGTTCCGCCGCACCGCCGACCGCAAGATTGAGCTGTCCCGCATCCTTATACGCATACAGCTCTGCGAAGGAGTCGTTCTGCTTGCTGAGGAGTTGGAAGAAAGGCCATGGGAAGTCCGAACTGACACGCGCTCCGCCGGGCTCGGTATAAACGTTGCCATCAACGATTTTGATTCCGGGAGGTTCGGGGGAGCTATTCTCCGGTCCTTGTTTGGCGCGCCAACTGAGAATCACAAGATCCCCGGGACTCTTCACCGGCAGCGGACGAAACATGACCGCGTTCATCACGCTGTAAATTGCAGTATTGGCGCCAATCCCCAACGCCAGCGACAGCACCGCCACCGCCGTAAATCCGGGGCTGCGCCGCATCATCCGCACCGCATATCGAAGGTCTTGCAAGACGCCGTCGAGCCAGGGAAGGCCTCGTGTGTCGCGGTGGGCCTCCTTGGAAGGCTCAATCCCGCCGAGCTTGATCAGGGCCTGACGGCGAGCCTTTGGCAAGCTCATCCCCTGCCGCAGATGCTCTTCAGTGGCTAGTTCGATGTGGGATGCCAGTTCTTCGTCGAAGTCGTGGTCGAGTTCTTGCTTGCGAAAGAACGACACGACGCGGGCCCATGCTTGGCGGAGGGCGGTCATTGTGTCCCGCCTTCTCCCGATGCCAGCACTTGTCCCATCACACTTGCAAACCGTTGCCAGTTGGCTCTCTCCGCACGGACCTGCTTCTTACCGTCCTTGGTGATGGAGTAGAACTTCGCTTTGCGGTTGCTATTCGATACTCCCCAGGCGGAGGAAATCCACCCACGTTGCTGAAGGCGCACCAGGGACGGATAGATGGTCCCCTGGTTGAGCAGGACTTGGTCATCGGTCACCTGCTCGATTCTTCGGGCGATGCCATAGCCATGCAGTGAGCCCATGGTCTCCAGCGTGTGGAGCACCATGAGGTCTAGCGTGCCTTGAAGAAGGTCCAGTTTTGAATCAGCCATCCGCGCCACTCCTGTTGAGATGCCACATGAGTGTGGCACACAGACCTGTGGCATGTCTACATGGAGGGTGCGGTGACAGGCGACGTGGTACCAGTCACCTGGGCAGAGATGCTTGCGGGATGGAAAAGATTCGGAGGAGCCCGACGTCGTGGGCGGACCCCTCCTTTGCGCCGCAGCCTAAGCTGCGACGGAACCGTGTGGGTCGATGACGAACTTGGTCGCGGCCCCGTGATCAAAGTCTTTGTATCCACCGGGTGCTTGGTCCAGCGTGATGGTTTGGACGTTGACGGCCTTGGCGATTTCGGTCTTGTCGTAAAGGATCGCGTTCATCAGTTGCCGGTTGTACTTCATCACGGGGCATTGGCCGGTGGTGAAGTGGTGCGACTTGGCCCAGCCGAGGCCAATGCGGATGCCGAGATTGCCGACTTTGGCGTTCTCGTCGACGCCGCCAGGGTCTCCGGTGACGTAGAGGCCGGGAATACCGACACCGCCTCCGGCTTCGGTGAGTTCCATCAGCGCATTCAAGACGGTTGCGGGCTGTTCGACACCAGAATTGGACCCGTGGCCGCGTGCTTCGAAGCCAACACAATCCACTCCGTACTCGACTTCGGGAACGCCGACGATCTGCTCCACCTGCTCGGGCAGAGTCGCGTCCTTGCGCAAGTCGACCGTCTCACAACCAAAGCTCTTGGCTTGTTCGAGGCGTTCGGGGATCAAGTCGCCAACGATGACGCAGGCGGCTCCGAGCAGGTGGCAGGCAGCGGCGGCGGCGAGTCCGACCGGACCGGCTCCTGCAATGTAGACGATCGCTCCAGGGCCGACGCCTGCGGTGACGGCACCGTGATAGCCGGTGGGGAAGATATCCGACAGCAGTGTAAGGTCACGGATTTTCTCCATCGCTTGGTCGCGGTCGGGGAACGCGAACAGGTTGAAGTCGGCGTACGGCACCATGACGTACTCGGCTTGGCCGCCGACCCATCCGCCCATGTCGACGTAGCCAAACGCCGCGCCGGGACGAGCGGGATTCACGTTGAGACAGATGCCGGTCTTTTGGGCTTTGCAGTTTTTGCAGCGTCCGCAGGCGATGTTGAACGGCACCGAGCAGAGGTCACCGACCTTGATGTACTCGACGTCGCTGCCTGCTTCGATGACTTCGCCGGTGATCTCGTGACCGAGAATTAGGCCTGCGGGAGCCGTCGTGCGTCCGCGGACCATGTGTTGGTCGCTGCCGCAGATGTTGGTCGTGACGACCTTGAGAATGACGCCGTGATTGCAGGCGCGATCTCCCAACGCAAGTTTGGGGAAATCGATGGTTTGGACCTCTACGTTACCGGGGCTCATATAGGCCACACCGCGATTGCTTGCCATAGTTGCTGTATCCCTCCTGGCGCGTCGAATGATGACGACGCTACCGCAAATATCGTAATGGACTACGCTGCCCAACGGGCAGACTAAAACGGGGAACAAGGAGGATGTTTTGGGGGCTGGGGCTTCGGATGGCCAGCCCGGCGGTCGTCCTGACCAGGAACATCACGATACCCGGCATGACGGGCCGTCGAGCTAGCGACCGTCCGGGGCTCACTCGGTGTCCTTGTCCCATCCGTACGCCTGCATCATGATGTGGAAAATTTGCGTGTTCGGCATGTAGCCATGCACGCGCTCGCCGCCGGGGCCTTGGGCGGCGACAACAACCTCCTCGCCGGTGTGGGTACGGTCCATGCGCACAGCTTCGCCTCGATACGTGCCGTCTTCTGTGGCTCCCTCCTCATCTTGCAACAGGGGATCGCCGCGCATGCCGCCGTGTACGCGGAGGTCAAACGAATGGTCGGCGGTGAATAGAATCAAGGTCTCGTCGTTGCGCAAGCGCTCCGCCGTCGTGCGGATTATGTCGTCAAGCTCGAGCGTCCGGCGCAGGCCAGCTTCGACGTCGGAGGTGTGCATGTCACCCTCGACCATCAGGAAGAAGCCATTCGGATTCTTCGATAACATGGCGATGGCGCGCTGGACGGCCTGAGGCAGGCTGAAATCGTCGCGACTCTCGAACAGCGCGACTGCCCGGCGGGCATCGTCTGGAATGGCGTCGAGCGAGTCATAAAGTGGGCGGCCACCCCCCTTCATCAGTTCGGCCACACTCGCGTCCTCCTCCGCTAGAGCTTCATCGATGGCCGGGAGCCCAGGGCCGATCAAGACATCGATGCCATCACCAAAGCGCGGATCAAGCATCTGTCGGAAGATCCGTGCAAAGTCCCCGCGGTTGTTGACGTGGGCATAGGTGGCGGCGGGCGTCGCATCGGTCACGTTCATGTTGGTCACCACGCCCGTCGATAGCCCGTGCTGTTCGGCGTACTCCAAGATGGTCTTGAGCACTGCGCCGTCCTTCTCTCTGCGGACTGCGTCCGGTCCCTGGGAAACGACGCCGTTGTGCGTTTTTTGTCCGGTGACGACAGCCGTCATTCCGGCGGCCGAGTCCGAGACCCATTGCGAGGCCGTCGAAGTGTCGGACAAGCCAATGTTGGGCATGGTCTGGATGTAGAGTTTCAGCGGCTCGCCGTGACCGAGAAGGCTCGCGGCGTTGAGCGTCGCTACACCGCCAGCGTCGCCGAGAAAGAGAACGACGTTCTTGGCCTCTTGGCCGCAAAGAGGAACGCCTAAAGCAAGAAGCAGTAGTAGCGATACACGCATCGGCCGCGATGATACCGTACTTCCTGTTCCCCGGTCCTTGCGAAAAAGGTTGCTACGGTTTGTCAGGCGAACTACGATACCTGTGCGTACCATCAACAACCGTCAAACGCGGAGGCACCATGGCTGTAGAAGTTACTGAGCACGGGCTCAAGAGGCGGGGGTTCGTGTCTTCCGCTCTGGCATTATCCGGCATGACGGCCGCTGCGAGCCTCGTAGCACCATCTGAGGCGCGGGGTGCGGTTTCTCATCAGCCGCTCGACCCCGTCAACCCAGACATTCTTTACGGGACCACCAGTTCCCTCTGGCGCGGACACCACGATATCGAGTGGGGGATCAAGAGAGTAGCCGCCGTGGGACTGCAGGGCATCGAGCCGTACGCGAATACCATTGCGAAGTATCGGAAGAATCCGATGGCGCTCAAGAAGCTTTTCGACGATGCGGGTGTCACATTCATCGACGCGTCCAACGGCGAGAGCGGCCAGTCGACAAACTTCATCGACAAGGGCCAGATCCCCAAAACCATCGCCGATCATGTAGCCTACGCCCGTGATTTGCTCCAGCCGATGGGCTGCAAGCAATGGAAGGTCAACATGGGCCGACGTCCGCCCGGCGGTCCCAGCGATGATCAGCTCAAGAGACTAGCCGACACCCTCAACGAGATTGGCAGGCAAACGATTGCCATGGGAATCAGACTGGCACCGCACCCTCATATCTGGGGGCCTATGGAACGGGAAGGAGAGATCCGCAGGGTCATGGAACTCACCGATCCCAATTATGTCTGGATGACGGTTGATACCGGACACATCGTCTTGGGCGGCGCGGACGCGGCGCAAATCATCAACGACTATTTCCCGCGCGTTGCCGAGATCCATCTCAAGGACACATACGCCAAGTATCGCGGCAACACCTCCACACCAACGCGGGAGCAACATGCGGTGGCAAGCGTTTACCACAATATGGGCGGCGGAGGCGTCGATTTCCCGGCCGTCTTCAAAGTGCTGCGTGACCGGCACTACAAGGGTTGGGCCATCTTTGACCTCAACCCCCCAAGGAAAGGCGACGACGGCCTCGACGCCATCGGCGGAAACATGAAACTCGCCGTCGATGATTATATTGCGCATAACATCAACTATCTGCGCGTCGTTCTGGGAGTGAGGCTGCCGCCGTACGATTGATCTACAGGCTCCTCGTTCCCAGCTAACGGTTCGCCCCACCAACTGCCTCGAATCAGACCAGAAAAGTTCTGTTTCCTATAAGTCCGGTGGTCTCAATAGATCGATGCAACACTAGGCCTAAGTCGTTCAACCGAAATGTCTTAGCGATGAGAGCGGCAAGGGGCTTGCCTACAAGCGGAAGCCACTCATCGCAATTGCGTAACTCGTTGTACTGCAATGGCATGCAGATGAGAGCGAAGCGTCCTCACGGCTTCCCCTTTGCTTTCTTTGGCTTACGCTTCACGTTCTCCATTCGTGCCGGGTGTTGCGTCGACCGCTTGAATCCACCCCCAATATAGGAAGTTACTCAGAGCCCACAGGGACAGGCCTTTCAGCGATCGCATAGCGCTACAATTGCGACGTCTTGGTCAGAATCGGTCGGTCGTGTTTTGGCACCATACGCGGTTCGGTTACACGGGCCGCCCGGTGCGCATGAGGACCCTCTTTCGGCACAGGTTGCCTCAGGAGAGCGTTTAGCCCCATGCCAGTCCTCGGATACCCCAACTTCGGTTCATCGCCCTCAGCAGGCCTCAATCTCCAGGCACCTTTGGTCCACCTTCCCCTAGAAAACGCCTTGGAGTGGCTCTGAGGCCCTGTTTAAAGGACTTCGAGGGGTTTCAGGGGGTGGTTGGGTCAGCGGGAAAATAATTACGAACATCTATCCGTCGGACGGCTCGAATGGGCGATTTCGGGAGGTCCTGACGGACATGGGACCGTTCGTGGAAGTGCGATATGAACGAAGCTTTCGGCAGATGCTTTCGCGTGGCGGCACCTGGCAGGCCAATCGTTTAGAAGGCACCCAATGTTTTTATCGTTTGCTATGGCCGGCCCGGCGGACATGACGGGCGGGTGAGAAATGTGCGATCGGGCCTAGCCCTCCTCGCCGGCGCCGCTTGGGTCCTCAAAGAACGGATAGGCGAACTGCCGCAAGTATCCCTGCGGGAGCTTCACGCCCCCCAAACCCATCGATTCCGGCCACTCTTTCCCCGGTAAGTGATAGGTCCCCATGATCCAGTCAATCAACGGAAAGTGGATCGCAAAGTTCTTGTTGAAGAACTCAGGGTCGTCTGAGTGGTGCCAGTGGTGGTACTGCGGGGTAACAAGCAAATACTTCAACGGCCCGAACTCGATGCGGGTGTTCGCGTGCGCCATCACAGCCTGTAACGACACCACCACCACATACAAATAGAAGACCTCGGTCGAGAACCCCAGCACATAGAGCGGCGTGTATGAAAACGCACGCGTGACGACGATGTCCACGAAATGAAGGCGCGACCCGGCCAGCCAGTCCACGGCTCGAATCGAATGGTGAACCGCGTGGAATCGCCACAAGTACGGCACGGCGTGGAATAGCCGGTGGATCGTCCACTGGAACACGTCCGTCAATGCCAGCGCCATCGGTAGCTGAACCAAAAAGGGCAAGCCGACGGTCCATTCGCGCAGTCCGCCCAGTGGCAGGCCCCCAAAGAAATAACTAGCGGGAGACTGAACCGCTACCGCGACTACTTGGACGAAAAGATGCCCAATCGCGAAGTAGATCAAGTCCGTCTTCCACTCCGAATGCAACTTCGACTGCCGCAGCCTCTTCGGCAGGAACAGCTCCAGCGGTATAAAGATCAACGCCAACACCAGCAAATCGAGGATCAGCCAGTCGAGGCTGATGAAGAAACCGGGTTGATCGAACTGCTTGATCTCGACTCCCGCCCCGCCTAGAAGGATCGCGGTCGCGCTCGTCAAAGCGCCGATCAGAGAAAGAACCTTCGTCCGGCACAGCACCAAGCTCAGCAACGCGAACAGGAAGGAGAACAGAAGACAACCGAGCAGCAGGCCGCGTAGCAGATCCAACGGATACTGCTCTCGAAACCCTGGCGTCGTCAAATAATCGGGGAAAAGGAAGCACCCGACGCCGCCAAGCGAAATCAACCCGAACAGGATCGACAGGTAGCCGCTGATATAGCCCTCGCCAATCTTCAGGCGTGGCCTACCGAGCGGCTCGCGAGTCGGATTTGCGGACCGTTTCGTAGAACCGTTGGTCATCTTCGCGGGCAACCCATCCGGTCAGCCGGTGGATCAGCGCCTCCAGCCGTCGAAAGAACCCGACTCTATTCAGCATAGGGTTGCACCAGCCGGTGACGATGCAGTAGTCCGTCGCAAACGGCTCTTGATGATGCCTTAGATGGGCTCGCGACAGCACGAGGCCCCTCCTCTGCAACCATCGAATCGGTCTCGGCGCGGATTTCATATGCGCCCACTGATGAAACTGATTCACAAAACACCCAACCGCCGTCAGCCCTAACAAGAAACACAGAGCCGCCAAGCCGTCCGCCTCCTCGATTGGAATCACAAACGCCAGCAATAAGAACGGAACAGCTGCGCCGGCCACGTCGCCATTGGCGTCCACAAAATCCCTTGTCAAAAAGTCATCCGGATTCACATGATGAACGCGAAACGGCCAAACCAGTCTCCTGCCCACAAACGGCGTCGTCACCGTGAAGTAGCTGTCAGCCCCCCAATGAATCAGCCCCGACAAAAAGTCCGCGCATATCACTCCCGCCACAAAACAAATCGGCGCCCGCCAATCGAACGCGCCGTAAACCGCCGCCGCCGCCGTGTGATAGCCGATCAGAGCCAAGCAAACGAGAATCGAGATCACCTCGAACGCCCGAGCCGCCGCCCCCATGGCCCCATGCACGGGAAGACCGCCATGAACATTCAGATCGTGCGACTCATCCATGTATGCGCGATGCGGAAATAGTCGGGCCCATGGCTATAGCCATCGGAAATCGGTTGCAGCTTGAAATCTTCCTGCGGGAAGTGTGAAACATCGGAGCCTTGATTTCCATTTCCCACAGTGTAGTGGCTCGGGTTCAGGTTGCAACCACTTCTTTGCGCCGCCTGCGGTGGACACGTTTTATTGGGCCCCCACTCGATCTCGAAATAGCACAAGTCCATACATGCAGCGGCATGCCCTTGCTCAGCGGCGGCTAAGAGCAGGGACTTTGATTCGGGATCGTATTCTTCCAGGAAGTCGGTAGCGATCACGTACTGTGCCTCGGCGTGCCCTTGATCAGCCGCTTTCTGAAACCATTCGCGCACTAAGGCTTTCGGGGAATCCTCGTCCTGCCGCAGGGTATTGGCAAGCCTGTACTAAGCGTCCGCATTTCCTTTGTCGGCTTCGGCCTTGATCGCGTCGATGTCAGTCATGGAGCCCTGCCTTTACTAGTGGAATTCTACATGTTGACTACGCTCTTGGCTCGATATCGAGCGCGAAGCACCTCACGCCGAGTAACTTCCTACAACGCTTCCTGCCGGCTCAAGCGGTCAACGCAACACAAGCGTCAAAACGTTCTGCTGGAGTTTCAAACTCCAGCGTCTTGCGAGGCCTCCGTTCAGCCTGCGAGCGATCCTGTCCAGGTGCTCTTGTGAGTGTACTGATAAGTCGGTTCCCTTGGGGAAGTACTGTCTCAACAGACCGTTCGTGTTCTCGTTCGATCCGCGTTGCCAGGGGCTCTGCGGATCGCAGAAGTACACGTCGATGTCCGTCGCTAGGGTGAAGCGTTTGTGGTCGGCCATCTCCAGCCCGCGGTCCCAAGTCAGCGACTTGTAGAGCACGCCCGGCAATTGCCGGGCGTGCTCGATCAGCGCCGAGACGACGGTTGCGGTGTCCTTGCCGGAGACCTTCACCAACATCACATAACGGGTGTGACGTTCGACCAGGGTGACGATGTAGGTGTTGTTCGATCCGGCTAGAAGATCCCCTTCCCAGTGACCGGGTACGGCCCGGTCTTCGACCGAGGCCGGGCGTTCACTAATCGAGATCAGATCTCGAATCTGTCCGCCGCCACGGCCCTTGCGGCTGGCCTGCGGGGAGCGGCGAATCGTGCGCTTGGAACGCAGACACAGGGTCAGTTCTTTCTTCAAAGCCCCACGGGCTTGGATGAAAAGACTGCGATAGATCGTTTCGTGTGACACGTAAAGTGACTCGCGGCCCGGATAGGTCCGTTTCAGCCAGCCGGCAATCTGTTGCGGAGCCCAGTCCTCGCGCAGCTTCTCTTCAACCAACTGGCGGAGCTGGGGACAGCGTAGCAGCCGACACGACTTGGGACGCTGTGCTCGCTTCCTGGCCTGCTTGTCCGCCTCTGCCGCCCGATAGCGGTTCGAACCTCCGTTGCGGCGGACCTCGCGGCTCAGGGTCGATGGCGCACGACTCAGCCTGCGGGCGATCTGTCGCAGCGACTGCCCACAGACAAGGCCTCGGGAGACCTCCTCCCGCTCCGCCAACGTCAGCGCCTAAGGCGAGCGGCAGCGCGTTCGCGGGCGGATGCCGCCGTAGCGCAACAGCAGCCAGTAAACCGACGGACCTCTGTCCATTACACGGGCGATCGTCTTCGACGACTCTCCGCGTCCCCAGCGATCCCACACCTCAGCGAACTCCGCCGCCGTGTACCTCCGCCTCTTCCTCGTCTGTTCCTTCTGTTCTTCTTGCATCTACTTCTCCTTCTCGGTGAAGTGTTGCATCGACCCCTTGAGACCACCCCGGGTCGCGGCAGCAACCCCTTGAAACAGGCCGTTTCGACCCTCTAGAGTCCCCGGATAGGGTGGTCTCAAGCGGTCGACGCAACACCCGTCGCGAACGGAGAACGTGACGCGTAAGCGGAAGAAAGTAAAGGGGAAGAGACGAGGGCGCCTCGCTCTCGTATGCATGTCATTGCAGTGCAACGAGTTACGCAATTGCGATTAGTGGCTTCCGCTGGTCGGCAAGCCCCTTGCCGCTCTCATCGCTAAGACATTTCTGTTGAACGACTTAGCCCTAGTGTTGCGTTGACCGGTTGAGCCGGCACCCAACATAGGAAGTTACCGATTGCGCGGCCCACAGACTAGGCGAATGCAAGATCGCTGTCCTGCGCCTAATCCTCCGGTTCCGACTGGGGCTCACGCCCGTCCGGTACCGCCTGCCCAAAGTCAATGTCCGAGTCGGTCGTGAATAGCGTCGACTCGGACGAGAACTTCTGGTAGTCCCGAAAGTCGATGTTGATCCGCGAGCAGACGGCGGAATCCCGCACGCAGACCGTGTTCTCAGCCATGGCTGGCAGTAGATAGCTCTGTCCGTCGATCTCGACATCTTCGTACTGGAGCACGCCCTCGGCGGTCCACAACGGAAAGTCATAGGGTAGGAAGGTCGCCTCCATCTCGACCCGGAGGGCACGTCCGTTTTCGAGGTCGATCCAGACTTTGCCGTGGTGCCCGGGGGAATACGTCTGGCCGTTCATGTGGAGCTTCCAGCGGGAGTTCTCCTGCTCGATCTTATATCTGTAGACGAGCGTCGGTCTGTCGCCGACCGTATCAGGACCCTCCTCGGTGAATTGCGTCCGGGAGGGCGGGTTGAACAGGTTCCAGGCGACCGTGCCGTACTCGCCCATAGACCACACCCCGCCAATCTGCGAAAGATCCTTCACACCGGTAGGCCGCCCGTCGATCTTGATGTCGCGATACTGCTCGTGGTCGTCGACGATAAGAACCTCGGCCTCGACGACGTCGTCGTCCTTCCACTTCTTGCCAAGGTTACGGCTGCTCGACCGCGTCATGAACTGTTGGCACAGGAAGTTAGGCAGCTCTTGGTCGAACGCTTTGTTGGCCTCGATGGCCTTCACGAGTACGGGGTCCGAAGGCGGCCGGTAACCGACTGGCTCGCGGTCGTACTCCACCGGCTGTCGCCCGATCCGCGGAGCGGGCGGCAACCGCTGCCGGGGTGTCGCAGTCGGCTGCGGCCTCGTACGAATGGGGCCCGCCGGGCTTTGCGCAAGGCCGGTCGCGGCGGCAATCCACAGGACCCCCAGCACGACAAACGTCCAGCGCATGACCATAGAGACTCGTCGCGGTCGCCCCAGGTTTCTCTCAAGGCCGGAAGAGTTTGTCATCGGGTTCGTCTCGGCTGACGATTCGCACTGCGGTCACTACTCTGAGTTACATCCTACAAGTCCGGCGGCTTGAATCCACCCCGGTTCTCGAAAGTGATGCCTGGCGACTGGAAAACAGACGGTCGAGCAGGCTGTTTAGGGCCTGGGAGGCGATCGCTGTTCGGAACGCAAGCGCGGTCTACTTTCGAGCACAGAACTGCTAACATCTAGCGGTCTGAGAAACCCATGAAATTCTGTGCACACGCCCTCATCCTTGCCGCCGCTCTGACGGCCTCCGCCCAGACGACCCGCGACTATGACGCGGAAATGCACGCAAAGATCGTCGAGGCCAAGCAGCAAGCCGGTTTTGATCACCCGGCATTGCTGGTGTCGCTGTGTGTCGAATCGCCGCGCAACCCGGTGAGAACCAGCGATACCCCTGCGCGCTACGTTCTCGACCCCAGCGCTGCTCCGCCGCGCGAGTCTTGGTACGCCGAGCCCGCCCAAGTTTTCGACAACCTCTATTTCGTCGGTGGCAGGCGTCACAATTCGTGGGCGCTGACGACGAGCGAAGGCATCATCTTAATCGACACCATCTACCCGTACAACTCCGAGGAGTTGATCGTCGGCGGACTAGAGAAGCTCGGACTCGACCCGAACGACATCAAGTACATTGTGATTTCACATGCCCACGGCGATCACATCGGCGGCGCCGAGATTCTGCAAAAGCGCTTCGACGCGCAGGTCGTCATGGGCGGCCCCGACTGGGACACAGTCCAGACCTACCCCAATCGCTTCAAGACCATGGCGCCAACAAAGAACCTTACGGCCGCGGATGGGATGAAGCTGACGCTCGGCGATACGACGCTGAACATTTGGCTCACGCCGGGCCACACGCCGGGGACGCTTTCCTACACCTTCACGGTCTTCGACCAGGGACGGCCCGTGCAGGTGGCGTATTCTGGCGGCACATCGTACAACTTCCCCACCGTCCCGGCCGAGCTAGGCATTCCCCAACTCGGCGTCTACATGGCCTCTCAGAAGCACATCGCTGAGCAAGCGGCGACGACGAACGCAACCGTGCTGCTATCGAATCACTCCTCTAACGACCACGCCGTCGACCGCAACCGCATGTTCGCTGGCCGCGGCGACGGGCCCCATCCGTACGAAATCGGCGTCGACGCGGTGCAGCGCTACTTCCAGGTGATGCAGAGCTGCGCGGCAGCGCAGAAGATCCTGCTCGAAAAAGAAGTCGCCGAAGCCGAATAACCTCGCCGCTTCCTCTTCTGTTTCCTCGGATTCTCTCGTATCCACTCCTCCTTCTCGGTGAAGTGTTGCATCGATCCCTTGAGACCCCCTCGCTTGCAGGAAATGACTCGACGATACGGGCCTGTCCGGACTTCCAGCATTTTTGAGGAAACTTTCACACTCTGATCTGTTCAGGCACGTTCTTGTTCGACCCAGCCGATGTTCTACGGTCATATCCTACGTGACCCAGTTGGGGAGTTTGACACTCACGCTTCCGAAGCGTAGAATCCAGCGCATGAAGATAATGACAATGTTCACGGCGATCTTCCTAGCATTCGCTGCTATCGCATCGAGCCAGGCCCCCAAAGGGACACCCGGCCAAACCACGCGCTATCTGTACATGAGCACGCCTGACGCGGCTCAAGGAATCTATACGGAAGGCCGGCCGGGCATTCTGGTGTTCAACATCGATGACGGGCACAAGTTCGTCCGGCGCATCGAGGTGCCGGAGTTCAAGGAAGGGCTTCGCGGCTTCACCCCCAATCTGGCGACCCACAGCGCGTTCTTCTCCCTCACCAGCCGCCGAGTCGGTTCTTTCGATCTGGAATCGGAAAAGATAATTTGGGATAAGATTTTTGAGGCTGGAGCTGACCGATCGTCGGTAACTCAGGATGGCAAGAAGATCTACATGCCGACGGGCTTCTGGTACCTAGGTGAAGACGGCGGCATGATCGTTGCAAATGCAGCCAACGGGGATGTAATTAAGCGTGTCAAAGTAGGGCCCGCGGCGCACAACTCCCTGGTGAGTCTGGATGGCAAGTATCTGTTCCTGGGCACTCAAACGACCTTCACCGTCTTCGACACGAAGGACGAGAGTGTCGTCCGCCAGTTCAAGGATGTTGGCGAGCGAGCCATCTTCCCGTTCACCGTGGATAGCAAGAACCACTACGCCTACATTTGCCTCGGTAACCACGTGGGCTTCGATATGTTGGATCTGGATACTGGCAAGGTGGTAGCCCGTGTGTTTGCGGGCGACGAGAAGATCCCCCACCGGACCCACGGTGCCGCGCTCACGCCCGACGAAACCGAGTTGTGGATCAGTGATCAAAGAGGCCAGACGTTATTCGTGTTTGACGCGACGAAAGTGCCGCCTACACCCAAAGGCGCGGTCACAGACCTCTCGATCAAAGGCCACGGATGGATTTCGTTTAGCCTGGATGGCAAGTACGCCTATTCCCACACTCCCGAAGTCTTCGATGCAAAAACCAAGAAAATCGCGACCATCTTGAGGGACGAAAATGGAGTACCGGTGAGCGGCTCGAAGTTTTTTGAAGTTCACATGCGCGACGGCAAGGTAGTCGAAATGGGTAGCGAGTTCGGAGTGGGGCGCAAGCAGTAGCCCCTCACCGCAACGTGAGCAATTCGGCAACCGTCCAATATTCCTGTCGGCCTTGATTTGCCACGCGGATGTCATGGACGGTTGCCACCGATGTAGGTGTATCGATGCCGCCAAATCGGCTGCGAGCATAGGACACCACGGATGCGATTTCGGCGTCCGTCAAGATCGGCGCGAAACCCGGCATGGATAGATTGTGAGTCGTGCCCGCGACCACGATGGGGCCTCCGATGCCATGTAAGACTATCCTGACGAGCCAGCCTTCCGGGCCAGTTACCCAGGCGGTGCCTTCCAGCGTCGGGGCATAACCGGTGGTGACCGCATCGATCACATGGCATCCTGCGCAGTGGGCGACGAACTTACTCTTGCCAGGATCTACCGCTGCTACCGGAATCCCCACGCGCTTCTGCGCACACCCCGTCAGCAGCAGAGCGACGCCAAGAGTCATCACAGTTAAACGGCCCATCCAGATATGCTACGGCATCCTGAAGCTCCTGCATCTGGAAATAGCGGGCGCGCCGCCGCCTTCGATCGACCACGGGTCGCTCTTCCTCGGGTTCCTGGCGCATGGAACAAACCGTGTCTGAGCCCAGGTCTCAAGCTGGCTGTTGCCCGTTGAGATCACCGTCCCCTGAATGGAAATTCTGGATCTCCGTGGTCAACAGCCAATCGCCACAGTTCGAACCCTTCAACGAGCTTCTTGTCCACTACCGAATCGGCTCACGAGAACCAAATTGTCCTCGTCGGCGTAATAGCGCATCGAGGACTCCCGTCGCCCCAGCGATCCCACACCTTGGCCAGCTCCGCCGCCGTGTACCCTCGCCGCTCCCGCTTCTGTTTCCTCTGTCTCTCTCGCATTCGATCCTCCTTCTTGGTGAAGTGTGGCATCGACCCCTCGGGACCACCCCGCTCGTAGGAAGTAGCTCATTTGCACCAGCCTGCTAACCTCGAAGCAGAAACGGCCCGCTCGAAAGAGCGGGCCGTTTCCACTGAGCCCCCCATGCCACAATGATCAGGGAGAAGCTTCGTGCGAAATCAACAGTGCAGGATCGCTGTTTTTGGGCTTGGCTACGTCGGCTGTGTGACCGCAGCCTGCCTTTCTAAATTAGGCAATAGCGTGATTGGGGTGGACCTCGACGAGAACAAGGTGAACGCCATTCAGTCTGGCAAATCGCCATTCTTCGAGCCGGATCTCGAGAGTCTTGTTGGCGAATGTGTTCGGAAGGGACGGCTCACCGCTACGCTGTCGACCGCCGAGGCGGTCGAGGCATCTGATATCGCCTTTCTTTGTGTCGGTACGCCGTCAGCGCAGAACGGCAATATTGGACTGGACCAACTGAGACGGGTTTCGGCACAAGTTTCCGAGGCACTTGCCCAGACAGACCGCCCGTACACAGTCATTGTCCGAAGCACCGTATTCCCAGGCACTTGCGACGAAGTCGTCGAGCCGATATTCGCAGACCAGTCAAATGTTGCAATTGTGGCGAATCCCGAGTTCCTGAGAGAAGGGACGGCCGTCGCTGATTTCTCGGATCCATCACTTATCGTGATTGGCGGCGAACAAGAACCATCGCAACAAGTAGCCGCCCTCTACGAGGCTCTCGATACGCCGGTGTCTCACGTGTCATTGCGTACCGCTGAGCTGATCAAGTATGCGTGCAACGCTTTTCACGCCGTGAAGATCGGCTTTGCCAATGAGATTGGCACGCTGGCCGAAGAGTTGGGAATCAACCCCGCCGAGGTCATGGATACTCTCTGCCAAGACGAACGTCTGAACATATCCCGTGCGTACCTCAAGCCGGGCCCCGCCTTCGGCGGCTCCTGTTTGCCGAAAGACCTGCGTGCTCTCAACTACAAGGCCTCGCGGCTAGACCTTGAGCTGCCACTACTGAAGTCAGTCCTGCCGAGCAACGAGCAGCACCAGCGACGGGGTGTGTCAAAGGTGTTGAGTCTACCGACCGGAACCATCGGCGTCTTCGGACTAACCTTCAAGGAGAATACGGACGACCTCAGGGAGAGCCCAGTGGTCAACCTCTTGGAGGAATTGATTGGCAAGGGACGCGGTGTTTGCGTATTTGATCCGCGTCTTCGCATCGAAGAGATATACGGGTCTAATCGTAGCTTTGTGTTGGACGCAATCCCTCATATCGCGAAGTTACTCAAACCTTCGTTGGATCAGATGATTCGAGATGCGGACTTTTTAGTGGTAACGCAGAAGCCCTCAGAAGCAGACCTCGAAACGCTAGCGTCTGCTGGCTTGCCAATCGTTAACCTTGTCGGTGCGATGGCTGGTCGTCTCGCCTACCGAGACCAGGAGTGTTCGAGTAAACCGATTGCCTCCGACTCCGTGCCCCATCACCACGATGAAGCTCTGGCTTCAGAGCCATGTGCGGAATAGCCGGATATGTGACAGCTTGTTCCGACGCTCAAGTCAACGACACGGTCCTTGAAAGAATGACCGATGTCCTGACTCATCGCGGTCCAGACGGCTACGGGTATCACCGCGACGAACGTGCGAGTCTGGGACACCGACGCCTGAGCATAATCGATGTGGCGGCTGGTGTGCAGCCGATGTACAACGAAGATCGCAAGGTTGTCATCGTTTACAACGGCGAGGTCTATAACCACTCGCGTCTACGGCCCGAACTCGAAGCCCGCGGACACCGATTCGCAACAGTCTGCGACACGGAAGCCGTTCTCCACGCCTATGAAGAATACGGTGTGAATGCCGTTGAGAAGCTCAATGGCATGTTCGCCTTCGCGATTTGGGATTCGAGCAAGAAACGGCTGTTCGTCGGACGAGATCGCTTGGGCATCAAGCCGTTCTACTACTACTACGACGGACAGGTATTTGTATTTGGCTCTGAGATCAAGGCCGTACTGGAGCACCCGGCCGTGCCTCGGGACCTGGAGCAATCCGTGCTGCCTGAGTACATGGCCTTTGGGTACGTTAGCGAAGCCCAAACCATGTTTCGTGGAGTACGCGAATTGCCTCCAGCAAGCACACTCACTTTGGACCTCTCAGGCGATCGGTGGGAAATGCACGAAGCAACTTACTGGGAAGCGCCAGCGATTGCACCGGGAGGCGCCAACGAACTCGCTGAAAGCGTCCGAGATTGTCGTTCGCTCATTGAAGACTGTGTCTCCGCCCGATTGATGAGCGACGTTCCCCTCGGTACTTTTCTCAGCGGTGGAATCGACTCTGCTGTCATCGCGGCAATAATGAAGCGACTGCGCAGCGCACCGGTTGAAACCTTCTCGGTGGGCTATGAAGAAGCGGCTTACAGCGAACTCCATCACGCCCGTGAGACCGCTGATTTTATCGGCAGCGTGCATCACGAAGTCACGGTGTCTGAGGTAGAGTTCTTCGATGCACTGCCTCGACTGGTCTGGCATGAAGATGAACCTATCGCTTGGCCTTCTAGTATTCCGCTGTATTTCGTTTCGCGCGCCGCATCCGAGCGGGTGAAGGTCGTCTTAACGGGCGAGGGCAGTGACGAAATATTCGGTGGCTACGAGCGTTATCGTCGCAATTTGAATGACCAGGCTATTTCTGGGGTCTACCAGCATGTGCCCGCCGTGATCCGAGCGCGAATTCGTGGCATCGTGGCTCGTACGTCGTTGCTTTCCGCCGACTTGAGGCGGAAGGTTCAGCATACGGTGGTTGGGCGGGACATCAACGTCGAATCGATCTACCTCGACAATTACTACTGCGCCTTTTCGCACTCCGAGCTCGCCTCACTGCTGACCTTGCCAGACGTCTCGCCTGAGCGCGTTTACGGCAATTCGCTGAGCTACCTGGAGCGCCAAGGTTCCTCGCCGTTGGGACGGCTCCTACTTGCTGACCAGAACACCTACCTGCTTGAGCTTCTGCACAAGCAGGATCGAATGAGCATGGCAGCGTCCGTCGAGAGTCGTGTACCGTTCCTCGACCATCGTCTCGTCGAGTTTGCCGCTTCTCTCGATGATTGCCTCAAGATCTCGAGGGGCGAGGCAAAGTACATACTCAAGAAGGCCGTAGAAGATCTACTTCCCAAGCAAGTTGTCTACCGCACGAAGAAGGGATTCCCTACTCCTCTTAAGCAGTGGCTCAGACAGGGCAACTCCTCAGCGGCAGTGGCTCGTCTCTTGCAAAAGAAGGGCAGCTTGCTCTCTGATGTTGTCGACGGTAGAGCGTTCGAGAAGCTGCTCGACGCACACCGCAGCGGAAAACAAGATGCAACCGACCGCATCTGGCGTTTGCTGAGTCTGCAGATCTGGGGCGACATTTCCCTTTTGAAACGAGCTCCCGAAGCGGTGGGTCTCGATCGATGAAAATCCTCTGGGTCGGACCGAACTTTCTGCACCCGACGACTAAGGGCGGCCAGATTCGGTCTCTCCATACGCTGATGGAACTCCACAAGCGCCACGAGATCCATTACGTGACATTCGACCACTCTGGCGGGGGCGAGGGACCAGCACGGGCTTCGGAATACAGCTCGCAGTGTCAGGCGTATCAGTTGCGGCTACCTTCGAAAGGGACACCGTCTTTCTTCGCTCAGTTATGGAGTGGCCTCTTCTCTAGCACGCCTGTCTCTATTCGTCGTTTCTCCGCTGATGAAATGCGCCGGTATCTTGACGACGCTGTGAGAGACGAGTCTTTCGACTGCATCGTCTGTGACTTTCTTGCCGTGGCTCATAACTTCCCCACCCTCAACGGCGTGACCCTGTTTGAGCACAACGTCGAATCAGAGATATGGAGACGACGTCTCTCTCAAGCTAGCGTTCTGAGTCGGAGTTACCTCCGCTTACAGACAAGTCGTATGATCAACTTCGAAAAGCAAGCTTGCCACGAATCAGACATGGTAATCGCTGTCTCCGAGAAGGATTCTGAGACGATGCAGTCCTGGTTTGGACTCTCGGATGATGACGTGCGCACAGTCTCGACCGGTGTTGACATCGACTATTTTCGACAGTCCTCGAACCTCCCAAGCGATTACGAGCATGACTTGGTCTTTGTAGGGTCGATGGATTGGTCGCCGAATGAGGACGCCATGCGGTACTTCATCAACGAAGTGCTTCCTTTGATCCACCGGGTGCGTCCATCTTGCAGTGTTGCTATTGTTGGCCGCTCTCCTTCGGTGGCACTTCGACGACTAGCACAAGCCGAGTCGGGGATTACTGTTACTGGAACCGTACCCGATGTTCGTCCCTATTTGTGGGGTGCTCGTGCGGCTATCGTGCCGATCAGGATTGGTGGAGGAACGCGCCTCAAGATCTATGAAGCGATTGCCGCTGGGACGCCCGTCATATCCACGACGATCGGAGCCGAGGGACTTGCGTTGGAAGACGACGACCACATCCTGTTAGCTGACAGCGCGACCGCCTTTGCTGAGAAGATCTGCAATCTGCTAGATGATCCTTCGAACGGAGAACGCCTCAGCACCACCGCACTTCAGTGGGTGGCTGCTCATTATTCATGGCCAACCGTGGCTCAGGAATTCGAAGCGCACATCGTCGAAGCTGCGGAACGTCGTCGCAGCTACCTCCGCGCAGCCGCCTCCACTGCTCAATGATAGAGTTTGTAGAAGCTGCTCGCTCAGCGACTGAATTCAAGGGAACCTAGGTTTATTCGCTATTCGAATTATCTTCGTGACGTAAGCGAAAGCGGACGATGTCGGTGGTCCACTCGCGAGTAGGCCGACAGTGCGCCCAGCGCAACGGTCTGATGAGCACGCGCTCGATGCAGTCTAGCGGGAGTGGGCTCTCGGCTACGATTCGGAGACTATCGCGGATGGATCTAGGCCTTAAGACCGACATCGTACAATTACAAGTGAAGCGACAGTGAGGAGGGGGAGCCTACGAACAGATGCCGAATACTTCGTTGGGTCGGATCGCACAGGAAAAGATTCTTAGTGGTGAGGCGGTTGCGGGAGTGGTGGGCTTAGGCTATGTTGGTCTGCCGCTAGCTTGTGAACTAGGCCGGGCTGGCTATCAGGTCATCGGTATCGACAAGTCCGAGGAGAAGGTTGCCGCTATCACTGCGGGCGACTGCTATATCCCCGATGTGGATGTCGCCATATTCAAGCGCCTGGTCGCGGACGGTCAGCTGTTGGCCTCGATGAAAGAAGCAGACCTCGCGGCCTGCGACGCGATCAGCATTTGCGTACCGACACCACTGCGAAAGACCAAAGACCCTGACTTGAGTTACATACTTGAATCGGCCCAGGCTTTAGCTCCGCATTTGAAACCTGGGGCGTTGGTGATTCTCGAATCGACCACCTACCCTGGAACCACCGAAGAGGCGATACTCCCCATCCTCGAGACTGGTGGCCGGAAGGTGGGCAAAGATTTCTTCCTCTGCTTTTCCCCCGAGAGAGTGGACCCAGGCAATGAGAAATACGGTACGCGGCAGATCCCCAAGGTGATCGGCGGCATCACGCCTACTTGCACGGAGATCGGTGCTGCTTACTACGGTCGAGTGATGGACACCGTCGTCCCTGTCAGCTCGACTCGTGTTGCCGAGATGGTCAAACTGCTGGAGAATACTTTCCGGATGATTAACATCGGGCTTGCCAATGAGATGGCTCTGATGTGTGATCGAGTAGACATCGACGTCTGGGAAGTTATCGATGCCGCAGCTACGAAACCGTTTGGTTTTATGCCTTTCTATCCGGGGCCGGGGCTGGGGGGATGAACGACCGGTCTGATAGGTAACACTCTAAACCGGACGGATGGGTAACAGTATAGGCGGTGGTCAGTGGCCCCCGCGGGGGCCACTGACTGCCGAGCCGAGCGGCCACAGTACGCGGTTGGCGGCGTCGAACAAGGCGAGTTCCACCGGACCGAACCAGATCTGCCAAATGGCTTCGTCCACTTCGACTAGCCCGACCAACTCGCGAGCCAACGCTTCACTCAGGAAGTACTTCTCGCCGAGGAACTTGATGCGTCCGTCGTGGCGCACTCGTCGGCGCTCCCAGTGCCCCGGGTAATCCAGATCAGCAAGCTCGCTGGGATAGGCGCGTGTTGCTGGTGCATAGAACGCCGCCGGGGGCCGCTGTCTCAACGCTTCATGCGGACGTTCTTGGTTGTATTCATGACGAAAGAGGTCGAAGCGGCGCTGCTGTCGGCGACGATCGCCAGCCGGAGGTCTCACTGTCTCGGCTTTGAGCGTGCGGTGTAGCCGCTCGTGGCGACCGTTCTGCTGCGGCTTGCCCGGCTCGATGCGCTCCACCGCAATGCCCAGCTTCAGCCACCAGACGTTCAACCGGCTCAAGCGTCCGGTGCCGATGGAGGCGAACGGCGAACCGTTGTCTGAGCGTATCCTTCGTGGCAGCCCGCGCTCCAGAAACAACCGCTCCAAGCCTCGGCGGGCCTCGGCGTAGGATGTGCCCACGTGTGCGGTGCAGTTGAGCAGGAAACGACTATATCCGTCGACGACCGTTAGCGGATAACACAGCACGCCGTCGCCGGTGCGAAACTGCCCCTTGTAGTCGATCGTCCAGAGGTCGTTGGGCGCTTCGGGTTCGCGCAACGGACTGGGTGCCGCTTCGGCCAGTCGCCGCATCCGCTTGCGCCCGCGAACGAGTCCGGCTCGCTTCAGCGCGTCGCCGATCGTCGACGCCGCTGGCCAGCTTGTCTGTGACTCTTTCGACTCCAGCCAGGCCCTGAGCTTCTTCGGCCCCCAACTCGGATGCTGCCGACGCGCTTCTATCACTCGTCGCTCGACCGACTCGGGTATCCGACCGGGCTGACGGTGTGCCGCGTGCGAGCGGTCTTCCAGCTCTGGCCAACCGCCTTGACGGAAGCGTTCTAACCACTTGTATCCGGTCCTGCGGCGTCCCGTAGAGTCGACACAGCGCCGCCACGTTCGTCGCCGCCCCCGCTCGCAGCCAGTCTTCAATGAATCTCTTGCGTTCTTCCATCGGATAGGTCTCCTTCCATGGCATCTCGCCATGGTGTTACCTATCCGCCCGGTCTAACCTGTTACCCTTCCGCCCGGTCTGTACAGGGACACTGCATTCCGATCGATCCCCACTATCTTTCGTGGAAGATCAAGCAGACCGGTTACGAACCGCGCTTCATCGAACTAGCGTCCGAGATCAACGGCAAGATGCCTGAGTTCGTCGTAAACAAGGTGCAGTCGGCGCTCAATAAGGCGCGCAAGCCAGTGAACGGCTCGAAGATCCACATTGTCGGCGTGGCTTATAAGCGTGATATTTCAGATGTCCGCGAGTCGCCAGCGCTCGACATCATCGCCTTACTGCAACGTCTGGGCGGTACGGTGACCTACAGCGATGCGTTCGTCCCGGAGATCAAAGTGGAGTCGGGAATCCTTAAGGCCTCTCCCATGTCTTCCACCATTGGGGAAGCCGACTGCGTGGTGATTATTACCGATCACAGCGAACTCGATTACGCTGAGGTGGTGGCGCATTCGCAACTGATCGTTGATTCGCGCAACGCTCTGCGCGACTTTGACGACGAGAAGATCGTTCGACTCTAGGAAACCGATAGGCTGTGGCCACTTATCTTGTAACCGGCGCTGCCGGCTTCATCGCGTCACGCGTGACGAACCTCTTGCTCGACCGGGGCGACAGCGTCGTCGGTGTCGATTCGTTGAACGACGCCTACGACCCGCGCTTGAAGCATGTCCGCCTGAAAGCGCTTGAGGGCCGGGATGGATTTACCTTTCTAAAGGGCGACATCGCGGATCGCGGTTTCGTCGATAAGACGTTCGCGGACTACGGTCCGTATGAAGCGGTGATCAATCTCGCCGCTCGCGCGGGTGTGCGCCAGAGCGTCGAGAATCCGTGGATCTACATTGAGACCAATACGACTGCAACACTCAATCTCTTAGAAGCCTGTCGTAACTCGGGCACGAAGAAGTTCATCCTCTCTTCAACCTCCAGCCTCTACGGGAAAGACAATGAAGTTCCCTACAGCGAGGATGCGGATACGAACAAGCCACTTTCGCCCTACGCCGCCTCGAAGAAAGCCGCCGAGGCGCTCTGCTATACCTACCACCATCTCTACGGTATCGACGTCACGGTCTTTCGCTACTTCACCGTCTTCGGCCCGTCGGGTCGACCCGATATGAGCATCTTCCGGTTCGTGCAATGGATCAGCGAAGATCGGCCTGTATTGATCTATGGCGACGGCACGCAGTCACGTGACTTTACCTTCGTGGATGACATCGCGCGCGGCACCGTTGCTGGTCTCAAGCCGTTGGGCTACGAGGTCATCAACTTAGGTTCGGACGAGCCGGTTGTATTGATGGACTCGCTTCGCCTAATAGAGAGGTTTGTCGGCAAGAAGGCAGTTATCGTGTACAAAGAGATGCATCGCGCCGACGTGACTCGAACCTGGGCCAACATCACGAAAGCTCGCCAACTGCTCGACTGGGCACCGCAGGTCTCCCATGAGGACGGCGTTCGTCGAACTGTCGAGTGGTACCAAAGGAACCGTAGTTGGGCGAAAGATCTCCAGACACACTAGCTTCCTCGTAGTCGCTATGGGCTCTTCGCCGCGATAGCCCTGGCCCCATAATTACCCTATTCAGGATACTGTCAGGTTTATGAGCCCGAGGCGGTTCGCCCTGAAGCGCGGCCTGTCACTGCCCAAACGTCAGAAGATAAGACCGTCCATAGTCCGACTCGCCGAAAGCCCCATCGCCCGCCAGATAGATCTCCGGCCGACCGTCCTGGTCAATGTCGACGGTCGAGACACCCGTCGAACTCACTGGCGCCTGAGCGGACGGGAACTGGGCACCGACTTCGAACGTCTTGTCCGCTCGGTTCAGCAATAGCGCTGCGGTCGCGAGGCGATTGTGGCCCAACGATCCACTCGCCAGTAGCAAGTCGGGAAGACCATCGCCGTCGACATCGCCCGCCGTGATGTCCAACGCCCCAAACGGCTCGCTAAGACCCGGCAAGTCCACCGCTTCGAACGTTCCGCTCCTGGCGTTGCGAAAAAGACGAAGAGGAGAGTCGATCCCCGTTTGCCCGCTCCCCGCAGAGCCGACCGCCAAGAAATCCGAATACTCTGCCCACACGAGGTCCTCTCGACCGTCGCCGTTATAGTCCAGCGTCGCTGAGGGAACGGTTATTCATTCAATACGGTCCGCGCTGGGCACTAGTGGTGCTGCGATTGTCCGTCGGAACACCTGTTTTGTCCACGAATGTCCGTGGATGTCCGCCGTTGCCCGGTGAAAAGTGCTCTAAGTTGTTGATAATATTGGCCTGGGTCTGTTTGGGCGGCGTTTTTGCGGACATTTCTGGACGGGAGAGGTGCTCGAGCAGGGTGGTGGCGGCTCGGATTTGAGTGGCGGTATCGAAGCAGGACCGGGCGACCTGATGGAGAGATCCGAAGGCGGCGGCTCGGGCGCGGGTGATTTCGGAGCGACAAGCGCTAAAGAAATCGGCCTGCGCGGCAGCGTGGACGGCTTGAAAAAGGGGTTGTCGACGCCAGCGAAGGAGTGCAAGTCGTGATATCGAGCCGGTCGGCGATAGCGTCAAACGGATCGCCTTTGAGTAAGGCGAGTAGGGCGGTGCGTTGGTCTGGTTTGAGGTGGTCGTAAAGTAGTGTTCCGGCATAGGGGTGCTTCCATCGGAAATAGAAAAGGCCCGCTCGTAAGAGCGGGCCTTTTCTGCCTTTAGGTTAGCAGGGGGGCAAGGGGACCCGTGGCAGGTCACTTCCTCGATCCGGACGTGTAGGATGTTACTCGGCGAAGGCCGATTGAGGCTACGATTCTGGCGGTTTCTAGTGTTGCCGATCCCGAAACTCTTCCTACCAGTTCTGGACAACTTGGATGCCATTTGGCTCCACCCCAGGTCTTTGACGAAGACAAACCGCTGGCCGTCCGGCGATACATCTAAGCTCCAGTCGTTGCCTATGCGTCAGAGACACCTCTCAGATCGTAGGTTGCAAGCAGGTCCGTTCTTTAAGGGCCACGCAGAACCGTGTCTACACAAGCGCCTCACGGGGATTCACGACAAGCAACTGGTCGATCTCGGCATCTGAGAAACCAGATCGACGCAGCCCAGGAAGGAACTCTCGGAACAACAAGGTGTAGCCGCGGTATCTGCCTCCGCCGGACTCGCCAGGCCGGTACCATCCCGCATCGTGAGAAACAAGAGTGCGGTTCAACAGGCCTGCCTCCGCCATCGCCCGAACACAGGTAAGGTGCCAGTCCAGGCTGTTCTCGCTCAAGCCGTCGAACTCGACCCATGTTCCCGCTCGGGCCACCTTGTAGTGCATTTCGTGATCTCGTTCGTTTTGGGCGTGCACCCAGATGAACTTAGAGAGAGGGACGCCCATCTCCGCAAGGATCTCCAATTGGGCCAGCGCCGGTAAACCCGGTCCGGTGTGAGATGCGATCGTGAGTCCCGTCGCCTTGTGTGCCAGTGCCGCTGCTCGAACGAGCTTCTGCTCTAGAGCCGGAAGTGGCGTACGTCTGTTGACACCCGTCTTGATGATTCCGGGGCGGACGTCAGTCGTACCAACTCCCTGACGTGCTTCAACAATGTATCGTTCGGCCAACTGCTCGGCGGTCTCTCGGTAGGCGTGGCCGGGAACGAACTTGCCCTCGGCCGCACCATAGATCCCGGTGGCCGCGACTATGTTAAGGCCAGATGCTTTCGATAGACGCCGAAGGACGTGCACGTCACGGCCAAGGTGCATGGGGGTGATTTCGACAAGCGAAGCACAGCCCGCTTCTCGAAGTTCGCTCAGATGCCGCAGGGCCACCCGGAAGGCCTCTTCGCGGTCATAGTCCCCCGCACGCCTTTGTTCGGGGGCACGAAGATCGGTGACGATGTGCTCGTGCATCAGAGTGACGCCGAGCCGAGAACTGGGTAGGGGGCCTGTGACGGTTTGGACCGTCGATCGCTCGCTCGAAAGTCCCGGCAGATTAGCGACTGTGCAACCCACTCCCAACCTAGCGAGGGCTGTGCGGCGGCTTATGATTCTCGACATGAGCGCTCCTACGTGAGTCTAGCTCACGTCCACGGCTGTGAGGTCAGGAAACCCGGTGCATAGCAAGACCGGCCTAATCGGACAAATAATCTAGTTCTGCTCTTGCTCGAGACGAAGCTGGGTTGCAGCGCCACTGAGGGCCTTCAGCTTCGGGTAGGCCTCGTCAAGAGAGATCGGGTTGTCGTGAGCAGGTGCGCGGCTAAGAACTTAAGGGCGACCGTACGTTCGAGCGCGGTGTCCTCCGCCTTATAGACAACACCCATGCCGCCTTCGCCGAGCTTCTGGACGATGCAGTAATGGCTGATGGTGGAGCGATTGTACCTTCTTGGGACTCACGAAAGGTCCGCTAGGAGCGGCGATGAGTTACTTCCTATATTGCGTGCCTACTCAACCGGTCAACGCAACACTAGGCCTAAGTCGTTCAACAGAAATGCCCTAGCGACGAGAGCGGCAAGGGGCTTGCCCACAAGCGGAAGCCACTAATCGCGATCGCGGAACTCTTCCGACTAATTCATGGCGCCGCGACTCGTCAGGGTCTCAGCCAGACATCATACGGTGAGTCGATTTGGAATTCTTCAACTCCCAACTGAAGCATGCGTCTGACGTCGTCCTCTGCGGCCGAGAGATGGTCAGGCAGGTCGTCGTAGTGAAAGATGTTGATCGACGGGACAACTGGCACGCCAAGGTCTTGGGCGTACCGAACCGTCTCGGCGTCGAGATCGCGGCCGTGCTCGAATAGAAAATAGAGGCGCACTACGTCTTCGCCACTCTCGACTGCTTCTCGTAGTTTCTTGCGATCAACGCCGATACGAGCTTTGCCGTGAAACCTGGTTCGGGACTGCTCAGTGCCGATGATGTAGGCGCCTGCCAACAATCCGTTGCTACGTAGGGAGTCTTCGATGGCCTGATAGAACGCCTCGGAATGCTCTGGTGGCTTGGTGTCGAGCATGACTTGAATACGGCCCTTGCAGCGTGCCGCCATCTCGTCGAAGGTTTGCGGTCGTGAGTCGCCGGGTGTTGCTCGCAGCGATGAGATCTCGTCCCAGTTCATCTCGGCCAGACGACGCTCGTCACCGAAGAAGCGTCGAAAGTCCTCGTCGTGGTGCACGACAAGTCGACCGTCTCGGCTTTCTCTAACGTCAAGCTCCACCATCCAGTAACCGCGCTCGACGGCAGCGTCAATGGCGGCGGGGCTGTTTTCGGCGAACTCGTCGCCGACAACTCCGCCACGATGAGCGATGATCTTTGGCTCGGCCGTTGGGGGTGGCGATTGGTCCGGTTGGCAACCCAGCAAAAGGACCATTGCGGTCATCGGTAGACAACGCATGCCCTATGCTGGCGGCTGTGAGGCCTGCTAGTCAACGGATTGACCGGGGAAGGCGGTTCGGTTCAGAGGTCCGGGTCGAGACCCACCGCGACGGGTTCAAATGCGATAAGGCGTCTATTCGCCATCGAGAGAGAACGTGATCAGAACGTCTCCGGTAGCCAGCGAAACGTGCTGCCTGCCCCTGCTGAGAAAGCTGATGGGGCTAGCATAGACCCGATCGTTGCCTAGGAAGCGCCACAAGACTTTACCGGTCTGGGCATCCAGGGCGAATACGTTGCCCTCTAGAGTCCCGCCGAAAACCAAATTCCCCGCGGTGGACATTACGCCGCCCCAGGGTGGAGATACTACCGGGTACTCCCATTTAATGTCGCCGGTGCCGGGCTCGATGCCGATTACCTTGCCCCAGCTTTCCTCTGGAGCAAACCGGCGGGGCCGCGACCGGCGGAACGCCCGTCTCCGGGCTACGCGATCATCATCAGCTTCATCGGCTGGTTCCGTGGTAGGCGGGCGCGGAGTCCCTGACTTGGTGAAAACCCGGCGCTCTTCCCGGGCGAACACATAGAGCAACTCTGTGATCGGACTATAGCTGTGCGACATCCAGTTGGACGCGCCATCCACTCCAGGCCAAATGTGAGTGATCCCGTCGGGACTCGGCTCATGGCCGGGAGTCACGACCGGTCGGCCGGTTTCATCGATTCCCTCGGCCCAAGTCTGCTTCACGTATGCCTTGGCCAGGAGAAATTCGCCGTTGGTTCGATCGAGCACGTAAAAGAACCCATTCCGGTTGGGCCAAAGCATCAACTTTCTCGGCTGCCCGCGAAACTCCGCATCCAGGAGGATCGGTATCTGGGTGGCATCCCAGTCATGCAGGTCGTGAGGAGTGAATTGGAAGTGCCATTTCAGCTCCCCTGTGTCCGCATCCAACGCAATCACAGAGCATGAGTAGAGATTGTCACCTTCGCGGAAATCGCCGTTGTAATCGGGCCAGGGGTTACTGGTCCCCCAGTACACGAGGTTTAACTCAGGATCATAGGATCCGTTGTTCCAGGTGGAAGCGCCCCCGGTCTTCCAAGAGTCTCCCGCCCACGTCCCAAAATTCGGCTCGCCCGGCTGCGGGATCGTATGGAACCGCCACACACGTTTGCCGGTTGCAGTGTCGTAGGCGTCAAGAAAGCCGCTTACGCCGTTCTCACCGCCCGCCATACCGACGATCAGCTTATCCTTCACGACCAGTGGCGCGCCGGACGACGCGTAGCCCCCTGCCGCGGTGTGGTCGTATATCTTGGTCTTCCACAACTCTCGACCTGACTTCGCGTCCACCGCGATCACATGCATGTCCAGCGTGTTCATGAACAGGCTATTACCTAAAATGGCCAGTCCCCGGTTGACACGGCCACAGCAGTTGAACGTTGCTGGTGGATTTCGATGGCTGTAGGTCCACAGGGTTCGCCCCGTTTCGGCGTCTAGCGCAAAGATGTCGTTCTCGGGTCGGGTGAGATACATGACGCCGTCTACTACCAGCGGCGTCGTCTCGAATTTTTCCTGACTCCGCGCCTGGAACAGCCACTTGACCTTCAGACGGTTCACGTTTTCCGCGTTGATCTGATCGAGCGGGCTGAACCGCCAGCCATTGTATGTCCGTGAATACATCAGCCAGTTGCCCAGCTCTTTGTCGGAATTCAGAAGCCGCTCGAAAGTGATTGGCAGCCCTTGCCCGCTCAGGGAAATCGCCGTAATGGCGGCCGCGGCCAGAGCCACACCACAGAATGTCCAGGTTTTCGTCGACCTCATTGAGTCCCCTTCAAAGATGCCAGGTAGGCGACCAAGTCTTCGAGTTGATTCGCGCTCAGAATCGACCGATAGTCAGGCATCAGCGACGGCTTGTCCCTTTGGACCCGCGTGAGATTGTGTTTTAGAAACGACCTCGGATTGCCGCTGATGTCGCGGATCTGGATCGAATAGTCGTCTTCGTTCAGCTGGATTCCGACCACTTCCTGCCCGGCAATCGTCAGCAATCGAGTGCCCCGGTAGTTCGTGGGCAGATCCGCTTCGGGATTTAGGATTGATTCTTCAAGGAACGACAAGCCGCGCCGTCGCCCGATATCGGTCAGTTCCGGTCCCAGTATGCCGCCCTCGCCGTGGATGATATGACAGGAGGAACATCCGATCCTCTCATACACCACTTTGCCTGCCGCCGGATCGCCAGGAACCTCCTCGGGCATCGCCAAGCCGAGTCTCTTCACGAAGGCGACGATCCGCCACAAGTCGTCCTCCTTCACCCGCGCGGGCGCCATCTCGGACCCGGGGATCCCGTTGAGAATCGTTCTGAACAGGTCAACATCGGAGCCGCCGTAACGATACAGGCCAGTGGTTAGGTCCGCCCCGCGGCCGCCCTCTCCAAAGGCCCCGTGGCAATACGAGCAGTGCGTTTGGAAGGAATCATCTCCCGCCTGAATATCCTGTTCGGATTCGAACGGGTTCTTTTGTGGCGTCGAAGCTGAGGCCTGCCCGGGCTCGGTCGCCCTCCCCAATTCGTCCGCAAGGGATTCATGCCCCTCCGTCTTGGGTTGCACTTGCGCCCAAAGTGACGCCGTAAGTGCCGCGCAACAGGATAATTTCAGCAGAGTACTCACGCGTCACCTTCGTCGAAACACTTGTCGAGCCGTCAGAAATTTGGCCGACTCTTCTCCGCTAGCTCACGATTCTATTCCGCGCTCTCCGATGGGGCCTAACGCCACTCTCACCGGTCTGGCTAACAACATGATCACGTCGAACGTCTAGTCGCTCGACCACCAACACGTCCTCCTGGGCGCGTTACGCCTATTCCTGCAGAAACTCCATTTGCAGGATTTCGAGTCTAGTCTCAGCACGGCCACAGTATACAGTTCCGCCACCCCAGCACCACGTCTATTTGCGTTGAACCCTGTACACCCGCTCCGTGAAGGCCACAGCAGCAGCGGACCAGGAACGCTACTTATCTTGTCAGCGGCCTCCTGTTTTGCCTCGTCAAATCGGCGTCTGGGTAATCCAGATCAGCTCCAGGAATCTGGTCATCGTGAGTGAGACCCTCAGGCTCTCCAGCGAACGCCGAGGTTCAACTCATCCTTGGCGTATCGCAGGCTGCGCTCCATGTGATCCAACTGCTGGTGCTGGATCGCCGGGAGCAAGTAGTCCGGAATCTTGCGGCCTCGAAGATCTTCGTTGACGATCGTCTTGTCGTACGGCAAACCCTTCTTGGCGAGCGACAGGAAACGCGCTAGGTCCCGCGCGCGCGCGTTGGGATACGACTTCCAGAATTCCGGTTCGAGATACGGCAACACCTCGGCGGGGCGCCCGGTGATCGGTTTGGCATACACGTAAACATCGGGACACAGTACGCGAGCCTTGTTCATGACGGCGTGGAAGTCGACCACGCCCTCGCCCAAAGGCACCCAGTGAACAGCAACGCCGCGCGGGTGTTCATAGACCACCGAGTCACGCAGGTGCAGCGTCACCGCATAGGCCCCGAGCGTTTCCACGGTCGTCAATGGGTGTTCGAGGACGAAGACGGGATTGCCGGTGTCCAGATAGATGCCAACGAAATCGGTTCCGACCTCGTCGAGGAACATCTTGAACTCCCAGGCCTGGAGATCCTTATGCACCTCTACCGCGAACTTGATCCCCGCATCCAGTGCCTCGGAACGTAATTCACCAAGCAAGCGAACCATGGTCTCGATATGTTGGTCGATCGTCCCAGGCGGAAGGCCAGCCCGGTTTCCTGCGAATAGGCACCGCACCAGCGGCGAACCCAGCCCCTTCGCGCGGCGCATTTGAGCACGAAGGTATTCGACCTTCTGCGGAAACTCTTCAGGCGACCGGGGGAGAACGGCGCTGCCACCCGTCTCCAGGCGCAGGCCTAGGTCACGAGTTCGCGCGCGGAGTTCAGACCAGTGCGTAGGATCCGACGCGCGAGGATCGCTCGTGTCCTGGAGGAAGATGGCGTCCAGCTTGTTCTCGACCGCGAAGTCCACAAGCCGGTCGTCGTGCCAATCCAACGAGCGTATCGAATAGGTGTTGTAGCCAAGCGGCATCGACCGTTCCTGGCCGACCGCACCGACTGCCGCTGTCGTCAAGCCACCGGCAAGAAAGCTGCGGCGCGTCATGCCCGCTGCTCCGCCAATACCTCATTGAGCACGCGAGCCAGCGTGACGCTAGCCAGCAACTCGTCGCGGCCTTCGTAGGCGAGAGCCAGTCTTTGGAAGTCGAGTCCCAACAGACGCAAAATCATTTGTGACATAGTACGCCGTAAATGAAAAGACGCCCGGGAGTCGGAGACTCCCGGGCGTCGTGAGGGGTTAGTAGTTAGAAACGAAGAGTTAGACCGAGCTGGAACTGACGGCTGTCGTTATCAGCGCTGGTGACCTTACCGAAGTTACCACTTGACGTGCTTCCGTTCGGATTACGGAAGTGCGGCGTGTTCGTCAAGTTCCAAGCCTCAACCCGGAAGGTGAAGTCGGCTTCCTCGTTGATGAACGCTGCCGGGAAGTTCTTGAAGATGGAGAAATCGATGTTGGCATAACCCGGGCCTTCAATGTTCTCACGGCCAGCATCTCCGAATGTGTCTTGAGCAGGGGTTTCGAACGAATTCGTGCTGAACCACAAGGCGTCTCCACCCGGGCCAGCAACTTCGTTGAACATGGTTGGCGTGCCCAGAACGTTGGCGCGCTGTTGGTTACCCGGCGCGTCGAGCGTCGAGCCTGGAGATGTGATGGTAAAGGGTGCACCCGTCATGAGGCTCATGATGCCCTGAACCTGCCAGTCGCCCAGGATCCAAGCCCCAGGACCGGATTGCAGATACTTCTTGCCCCTCCCGAGAGGAATCTCGTAGGAGTAGCTCTGAGTGAAGACGTGCGTCCGATCAGTGCCTTGACGGCCCTTGTTGGAACTCATGTATTGATCCGTCAGACCGTCGATCGAGAGACCGCCGGTATCGTCGGAGAAGTTGATGGCCTTGGCAAAGGTGTAGGCCGTGGTCATACCAAAGCCGTTCGAGAAGCGCCGGTCAAACTTCATTTGGAGGGCGTGGTAATAGGTGTTGGTGGCGAGCCGCAGGTTCGTGTCTTGAGTGCGACCATAGGGTCCCGCCAACGGACGGCCAGCATTGCCAGCACCGATGACACGGCCAGCGTTGTAGTTCCAACCGCTAAGGTTGTGTACGCCGCGGTTGCCGACATAGGCGAGATCCAGAACGAATCCGCCACTCAGCGCACGCTGAATCGCGAAGTTCCAGCTCTGCACGTACGGCCGAACTTGGTCGGGCCGCACGGCGGTGAACCTTTGCGCCGCGAACAAAGCGTTCTCGGGCAGGCTCAGATCGATGATTCCGTTGTCGGGAATCTCGAACTGCACGAAGTCAGGAAAGCCCTCCGCCATCGAGCGGGTCCGCACGAAGGAATTGTCCGCGTTGAACGAGTTGTTCTGCTTGACGGGGAAGTTCTGCTGGCCCATCCGGCGGTTGATGTAGCTGATGCCGTAGCCTGCACGAATCACCGTCTTCTCGTCGAACCGGTAGGCAAGGCCGAGCCGGGGACCAAGACCCCAAATGTCGTTCTGCATACCGTTGTTAAAGGGATTGCTGCCAATACCGTTCAACTCCAGCGTGTTGTTTTGGATGATGTAGTTGGAGTAGTTACCCTCACCACGCGGAACCGAGGCCATCTCGATCTCCCAACGCATGCCAAGATCGAGCGTCAGCTTCGGACTGATTTGCCACTTATCCTGGATGTAGGTCGCCCAGATCAACTCACGGCGAGTCGGAAACTGTACGTCGATGTCGCGCCCGGCAAGATCCGGAACGTCGAGCAAGAAGCTGGCATAGGAGTTGCCCCTGCCGCGGTTGGTGTCCTCCACCGTGCCGGTCTGACCCTCTTCAAACATGAAGCGGCCTCGCGGGTTGAACGATTGTGTCTGCAACAGATCGTTGCGCTCACGCCGCATCTCGCCGCCGAAACGAATAATGTGGTTGCCCGCCGTCTTCGTGAAGTTGTTGGTAAAGCCGAAAAACGTTACCGAACGCGCCCACGGCAGAGATGGCGAGAAGCCCACCACCGGACGGGTGAAATCGTCGATGCGAATCTCAGACAGGCCGCTCGTCCATTCGCTGATATTGACACCGGGGATTCCGATGTCGGCGGATGTCGTCAGGCCCGTGTCGGCGTTAATGGCGTCGTTGCGGTTTCTCACGATTCCGAAGCGACCCTCATAAACCATCGTCGGAGAGAAGACGTGAGAGTAGGAGATCGCCGGGCTCTGCGTCGTCGTGAACGACCGGTCTGATAGGTAACACTCTAAACCGGACGGATGGGTAACAGTATAGGCGGTGGTCAGTGGCCCCCGCGGGGGCCACTGACTGCCGAGCCGAGCGGCCACAGTACGCGGTTGGCGGCGTCGAACAAGGCGAGTTCCACCGGACCGAACCAGATCTGCCAAATGGCTTCGTCCACTTCGACTAGCCCGACCAACTCGCGAGCCAACGCTTCACTCAGGAAGTACTTCTCGCCGAGGAACTTGATGCGTCCGTCGTGGCGCACTCGTCGGCGCTCCCAGTGCCCCGGGTAATCCAGATCAGCAAGCTCGCTGGGATAGGCGCGTGTTGCTGGTGCATAGAACGCCGCCGGGGGCCGCTGTCTCAACGCTTCATGCGGACGTTCTTGGTTGTATTCATGACGAAAGAGGTCGAAGCGGCGCTGCTGTCGGCGACGATCGCCAGCCGGAGGTCTCACTGTCTCGGCTTTGAGCGTGCGGTGTAGCCGCTCGTGGCGACCGTTCTGCTGCGGCTTGCCCGGCTCGATGCGCTCCACCGCAATGCCCAGCTTCAGCCACCAGACGTTCAACCGGCTCAAGCGTCCGGTGCCGATGGAGGCGAACGGCGAACCGTTGTCTGAGCGTATCCTTCGTGGCAGCCCGCGCTCCAGAAACAACCGCTCCAAGCCTCGGCGGGCCTCGGCGTAGGATGTGCCCACGTGTGCGGTGCAGTTGAGCAGGAAACGACTATATCCGTCGACGACCGTTAGCGGATAACACAGCACGCCGTCGCCGGTGCGAAACTGCCCCTTGTAGTCGATCGTCCAGAGGTCGTTGGGCGCTTCGGGTTCGCGCAACGGACTGGGTGCCGCTTCGGCCAGTCGCCGCATCCGCTTGCGCCCGCGAACGAGTCCGGCTCGCTTCAGCGCGTCGCCGATCGTCGACGCCGCTGGCCAGCTTGTCTGTGACTCTTTCGACTCCAGCCAGGCCCTGAGCTTCTTCGGCCCCCAACTCGGATGCTGCCGACGGCGCTTCTATCACTCGTCGCTCGACCGACTCGGGTATCCGACCGGGCTGACGGTGTGCCGCGTGCGAGCGGTCTTCCAGCTCTGGCCAACCGCCTTGACGGAAGCGTTCTAACCACTTGTATCCGGTCCTGCGGCTGATCCCGTAGAGTCGACACAGCGCCGCCACGTTCGTCGCCGCCCCCGCTCGCAGCCAGTCTTCAATGAATCTCTTGCGTTCTTCCATCGGATAGGTCTCCTTCCATGGCATCTCGCCATGGTGTTACCTATCCGCCCGGTCTAACCTGTTACCCTTCCGCCCGGTCTGTACAGTAGTAGGCCAACGGACGAATATGGGCTGGGAGTTAATACTCTTTGGAGCGGCTGTGCTCGCAGCCGCATGGCTCGTCTACAAATCGTCTCCTCATCGCCGCCCTCACCTCTGGGGCGGACTTCTTGTATTCGCGGCAGCGGGGGCATATTCCTTTTGGACCCCGCCTGCCGCGATTCCGCCTCCGACTAATCGGCCAGCGACGCTAGCGGAATCCAACTTCACATCCGATCAAGGCTTCGTCGGCTCAACAACCTGTCGGCCGTGCCATCCAGATCAGCACGCGTCGTGGAGCCGCAGCTACCACCGCACCATGACGCAAGTCGTTGCTCCTGAAACGGTGATCGGAGACTTTGACGACCTGACCTTGTACTTCGACGGTCGCGAATATTGGCTGCACCGAGTTGGAGATGAGTTTCGAGTCGATCTATCTGACCCGGACCAGGTAGACGAGGTGATCGCTCTCGCACAGTCGGGAGCAATTGATGAGGCTCAAAGCCTAGCCTCGACGATACCGGTGGTCTCCCGGCAGATCGTCATGTCGACCGGGTCGCATCACTACCAGCTCTATTGGTACTCCAACGGTAAGGGCCGCGAACTCAACATGCTCCCGTTCGTGTATCTCCGGGACGAGCAGCGGTGGGTCCCGCGTGTCTCGGTGTTTCTCAATCCTCCCAATCAGGTCGAACCCCGCAAGGTTTGGAATCGAGAGTGCCTGCCTTGTCACACAACCGGAGGCCGTCCGGGCTATGAGCCTGGCGGGAGCGGAGAACCAAGTACATTTCTCGCGGAGCCTGGGATCTCGTGCGAGGCTTGCCACGGTCCCGCCGATGAGCACATCGCGGCGAATCGCGACCCGATCCGGCGCTACAGCTATCACCTGTCCGGGGACTCGGATGAGAGCATCGTTCAGCCGTTGAAAATCGCTGGCCGACGAGGTGCCCAGGTCTGTGGGCGGTGCCACTCGCTCCATACCCAATATGACGGCGAGGCCTGGGCTGCATCGTTCGTCGACGGCATACCCTTTCGACCGGGTGACAACCTCTCGGACGGCATCTACGTCGTACAGCCCGAGACACTGTCCGAGTCGCCGCTCATGGAACAGTTCGTTCGCGACCGTCCGGGTTCCTTGGATGAGTGGTTCTGGAGCGACGGTACGATCCGAGTCGTCGGTCGGGAGTACAACGGGCTAGTCGCTTCGCCTTGCTACCGAGACGAGAGCTTCACGTGCATGTCCTGTCACTCGATTCACGATAGCGACCCAAACGATCAGCTGCAGGCAGGCATGGACGCCGACGAGGCATGCCTGCAGTGTCATGACGGTTTCCGGGCGAACACGGCAGCCCATACGCATCATGCCGCAGAATCCGACGGAAGCCGGTGCATGAACTGCCACATGCCGCATACGAGCTATGGACTGCTCAAAGCGTCGCGCAGTCACACCGTTTCGAGCCCGTCGGTCGCGAGTGAGATCTCGACAGGACGACCCAACGCCTGCAACCTCTGTCACATGGACCAGACCCTTCAGTGGACTGCGGACTTCTTAGCGAACTGGTATGGCATGGGATCACCGGATCTAGACGATCTCCAACGCACAGTCGCCTCGGGACCGCTATGGTTGCTAGCCGGGGACGCAGGTTTACGCGCAATCTCGGCTTGGAACACCAGTCAACCCGAGACGCAGACGGCTGCGGGAACCGATTGGATGGGGCCGGTGTTGGCTCCGCTGCTTGAGGACCCCTACGACGCCGTTCGTTACGGTGCGGGACGGGCCGTTCGCAAGCTGCCAGGCATGGAAGGTTTCGATTATGACTACCTTGCAAGCCCCACGGCACTGGCGGATGCGGCTGCGCGCGCTAGCCGACGCCCGGTCACCGGCGACGCACGGGACGCCACGGGCTTGTACAGCGCCGACGGTCAGCTCGACTACGGCTTGATACAACGCCTGCTCCAAAGACGGGACGATCGACCGGTCTACATCGTAGAGTAGTACGACCTGTCGCCATGTCTTCACCTCGCAGTGACCTCGCTCGATTTCACAGCCGTTTCGGTTGGACGTCCCTCGCGCTATTCGCAACGCTGGGGATCGTGCTCGAAGGCTTGCACGGGTTAAAGGTAGGCTGGTACCTCGAACAGGCCAATGAAACGCGCCGCCTCATGTTCACGCTGGCTCACGCACATGGAACGCTCTTATCCGTGGTCAATCTGGCCTTCGGTGCGCTGCTCTTTGTTACCGCAGACGACCAGCGCGGCAGCTTCGCTTCTCGCTGTCTATTGGCCGGGACGACCCTCATGCCAGCCGGGTTCTTTTTGGGCGGGTTGTATATCTACGACGGCGATCCGGGGTTAGGGGTGATGCTGGTCCCCTTGGGGGCAATGTGCGTCGTGGCAGCGGCGGCGAGCTGTGCTCTCGCTGAGTGGCGGCCGCGCACAGCGGAGATGAAGGGCGATGAGACTGCCGCCCTTCCCTCACAAGAACGGCAGGTCAGCCGAACAAAGCGTCGGAAGAAGTGAAGGCTCCTTTTGCTGACGTGTTATGATCTCGCGCAATGTCGAGATCATGGCTTATTCTCTCGTTGCTAGCAGCAGGTTGCGCCTCCGCACCGCCCAGTGCTCCCGTCCACCTGGCGACGGGTATCAAGATTGGCGAAGTTGACTCGTCTAGCGCGATCATCTGGGCCCGGTTGACCCGCGACCCAGTGCGCATCGGCACAGATGGCGGGCTGCCGGACGTGAACTACATGGACCCGGAGTCGGGCGAGTTGGTGCCTCGTAGGGGCCGCCCAGACACAGAGCCGGTTGTGACGTTCCCGGCCGGAGGGGATGTCACAACGATAGAGGGCGCCGCCCTTGGCGCGTCGGGTGAAGTCCGAGTACGTTATCGCTCGGAGGGATCGGCAAGCTGGCTTGAGAGCGTCTGGCGCGAGGTCAACCGCGATGCCGACTTTACGACGCAGATCGAGTTAGCCGGACTGGAAGCGGCGACTCGTTATGAGATTGCCGTCGAGGGCCGTAGTGACTCGCAAGCCGGCGTGAGCGCTGTCATCGAGGGCGAGTTTCGGACAGCGCCCCCCGCGACTGAAGAGACCGAGGTCGTATTCACGGTCACGACCGGCACCGCATACCCCGATCTCGACCTAGCTGGCAGTGGCTACAAGATCTACGCTGAGATGTCGAAGCTGGATCCAGACTTCTTCGTCCACACCGGTGACATCCTCTACTACGACTCCCTGGCCAAGACTCTGCCGCTAGCACACTGGCACTGGCAGCGAATGTATAGCCTGCCTACCAACGTCGAGTTCCACCGCAAGACGGCGAGCTACTTCATCAAGGATGACCACGACGTCTTCATGAACGACTCTTGGCCGAGTATGCAGACCAAGTTCATGGGCGACTTCACATTCGCTCAGGGGCTCGCGGTCTTCAGACAACAGGTTCCGATGGGCGAGCGCACCTACCGCACTGTCCGATGGGGCAAGGATCTTCAGATTTGGATGGTGGAGGGCCGAGACTTCCGCTCACCAAACGACAGTGAAGATGGGCCTGACAAGACGATCTGGGGGACTGAACAGTTTGCTTGGCTCAAGCAGACGATGGCCGAGTCGGATGCCTCCTTCCGCGTGCTGATTTCACCGACGCCAATCGTGGGTCCAGATCGAACCAACAAGAACGACAATCACGCCAATGCCGGTTTCACGCATGAAGGCAATCTCGTACGCGAGTTCCTATCAGGGCTAGGTAACGTCGTCGTCATATGTGGCGATCGACACTGGCAGTACGTCTCGCGCGACGATGCAACCGGGCTTCGGGAGTATTCGAGCGGCCCTGGGAGCGACGAGCATGCGGGCGGGTTCTCTCAGGACCGACGGACCAGTGAGCACGTCTATCTGAACGTCGTTGGCGGCTTCCTGTCCGGCACTGTGGAGCGCACCGAGAACAAGCCCAGGCTCGTCATGCGCCACTACTCCGTGAACGGCCAGGTACTCAACGAAGACGTGTTCGTGGGCCAGTAGCTCCGAGGAGCCACCTTGTCCCTGGCCGGTCGGCGAAGTATACTCCAGCGGGCTAGAGCAAGGATGGACAATAGATGAACAAATTAAGGCTCGCTTCGGCGATTGGAATAGGCTTCTTGTTGGCGGCAGGCGCTTCGACGTTCGCCCAGGTGCGCGATCTGCACACTCGAGCCGCGACCCGCTTGAGTGAAGTTCAAACCAGGCGGCAGCTGGAGCGCAGCGACATCATCTTCATTCCGGTGGGTGCCGTCGAGGCGAACGGCATCATGCCAAGCGATCGAGATTACGTCTCGGCACTGGGCTTTGCGACGGTGATGGCGGAGGAAACCGGGGGCTTGTATATGCCCGGCCTGGCACATTCGTTTCCCGGGACGACCGTCGTGGGTTCATCGACGATCTATATGTCCCCTTCGCAAGGGTTGGCGTTTCTGAAAGGGCTAGCGCGTTCGTTGTTGCGACAGGGGTTCCGACGCCAGGTCAGGATTTCCGTGAGTCACGGACCCGCCGCTCTCACTGTTGGTACGTTGGCACGGCAGTTTTTCGAGGAGGAGCGAGTGCCGATTCTCTTCATCGACATGGACCAGCACATGGTCAAACTCGATATTCGTCGTGAAGACCGATCGCACACGATTTACGGTGCGCATGCGATTACCGGTCGCCTAGAGGATATCCCGCTCCAGGGCGACTACGGCTCGGACACCTTTGCCGACGCAGGCGGCGGACCTGAGAATGAAGGGCTGGCGCAACTACGCGAGTTGGGCTACGCCGGCAGCCTCACGTTAGGCTCGTGGATCTCTGACGTGCTGGCCCATGGCGGCTCGCTGCCCCTAGCATCCACAGATGCGGAGCGCCGAGAGTGGGGCGAACTTGGTCTGCAGCAGATCCGAGCAATCGTCGGGAGGATGCAGTTGAACAAAGCGATGACCGCGCTCCAGATGCACGATAACTTTACTCAAGAAGTAATCGTGCCGAAGTTTCGCGACCGCCTGCCGAAGACAATCGACTCGCAGTGAGCGCCGTGACCGGCGCCCACCGCGCATATCGATCAACAGGTCAGCTGACCATATCCCAGCCGCTTTCGTACTTGCGACCCCATAATGCCTTCGCGTCGGCACCGGCTACGTGACCATTCTTTGGATCGCAAGAGACGGTGCGTCCGGTGCGGTAGGCGATGTTGGCGAGGTGACATAAGAGCACGCTCTTGTGTCCCTCTGCGATGGGCGAACTCTGCGTTGAGGCCGTCCCACGGACATTGTCCAAGAAATTCTCGATGTGGAGATCGGTGAGGGAGCCGGCGCCCACCAGGTCGGAGCTGCTCGTCTTCTCCTTCAGCAAGTTTGATTTCTTCAACTTTCCGTCAAGACCGAAGAGCTCGTAACCCGATCGGTCAACGATTGCGAAGCCTTTCGTGCCGTACACGATCGTTCCACGATCCCGGCCAAACCGGCTCACCCGGTTGCAACTCTGGCCGCTCCAGGTGAGCGTCTTCCCGCTGGCAAACCGGAAACTGACGTCCAACGTGTCGTACATCTCCCAGTCGTCCGTCTGGTAGAAGTGGCGACCGCCTTCAGTCGAGACTTCCTCCGGGAAGTTCTCCTCAAGCATCCAGCGCCCGACATCAAGTTCGTGTGTGCCGTTATTGACCGACTCGCCTGTGCCCCAATGCCAAAACCAGTGCCAGTTGTAATGCACGTAATTATCGTGATACGCGCGGCGTTGGGCAGGCCCTTGCCATAGATCCCAATTCAGCCAATCCGGGACGTCCACCGGTTTCCCGTTGCCGATCGTAGTGCGGTCGTTGCCATACCAGGTTTCAGCTCGATAGGTGTCACCGAGAACACCATTTCGGATCAGACCGAACAGTTCCTTCGATTCGTTCGACGAACGCTGCTGGTTTCCCATCTGTACGACCTTGCCGTACCTCTGCTGCGCCGCCACGACAAGCTCACCTTCGCGCGGATTCTGGCCGCACGGCTTCTCTATGTAGACATTCTTTCCAGCTTCGAGGGCCATGATCGCGGCGGGTGCATGCCAGTGGTCCGGGGCCGCGATCACGATCGCGTCGAGCGACTGGTCCTCCAACACCCGGCGAATATCAGTCTCCGCCTTTGGCGCCGGGCGGTCGGCAGACTTTACGTCCGCTACCGACTGCTTGAGTACCCGACTATCTACGTCGCAAATGTGCGTGACGTTGATACCGCCGACCTTCATATAGGACTTCAAAAGCCCTTTGCCCCTGCTATGCGTCCCCATGAAGCCAACGTTTACCCGATCGTTGGCTCCCAGGATGCGGCTGTAGCTGCCCGCCGCGAACGAAAGAGCACCGGCGGCAGCTGCCGCGGTCCCTAAAAAGTGTCGACGTGTCGTCATTGCGATGCTCCTTATTTACCTGATAGATCGCGGATCTTGATGCTGCGGAACGCAACCAAGTCACCATGGTCCTGCAACAGGATCGGTCCCTTCTCCCACTCGCCAAAATTCGGCCATTTCGCGTACTTGCTGTGTGTCACGAGGGCTCGGTAGATCTGCGAGCCTCGCTCGAACTCGACAACCTTGGAGTTGTTCAACCAGTGCTCCACGTGCGTACCCTTCACTACCAGACGCGCCCTATTCCAACGGCCAACTCCGTTGACGCGCTTTGCAGTCCGTCCAGGCTCGCTCAAGTTGACCGCTGCGATCAGGTCGTAAAGTGACCCCATGGTGCGGTTTCCGGCAACGCCCATCTTGGCATCCGGGTGAAGCGCATCATCTAATACTTGGAACTCCAGTCCAATGGCGGATCCGTCGCCTTTCAACAGATTTGGGTCAACAAAGTACTTAATACCGCTGTTGGCCCCATCTGCAATACGGAAGTCCACTTCAAGCTCGAACTCACTGAATTCTTCGACCGTGATGATGTCTCCGCCGTGCCGAGCCTCACGGCCTCCGGAAGCCACGACGCTCAGGACACCGTCGCTGATCTCCCATCCCTTTTCAGGAAAGGTTGGCAGCTTCGCGCCACGCCAGCCTTGCGTGGTCTTGCCGTCCCACAGTAACTTCCACCCCGCGGCCTTCTGCACATTGGTGAGCTGGTTCGGGATGTAGTTAAACTCCTCGATGCTGCCACCGTCGGCGCGACGGTCCGCATCTAGGCCCGAGGTCTTGATTCGGATGTTCCGCCAGCGAACCTGCTTGCCTAGTTTGCTCTCGTCCTTGCCGATCCCGTGAACTTGTAGAGCGATAAATCCTTCCGCTGTCTCACGGTCGACGAGATTGGCCGCCGGCACATCGTTAACCCAGGTGCGCAAGCTGTCACCGATAGCCTCAATCCGATAACGGTTCCATTCGTCAAACTTGTAGGCGGCAGTCGCGGCCGGATTGCGCGTGAGGCTGTAGAGCCAGCCACGGCGTGCCTCGTCGTAAATACCAGCGGTCCAGCCGCGTTCGCTGGAGTCCAACTCCAGTTGGTATCCATGCACACGGCCGTCTCGATACTCACGCGTGCTGAGACCACGAAACTGAACACCAGAGTTCAGGGGAGTATCGAGCTTGGCCTCAAACTCCAAGATGAAATCGCCAAAGATTTCGTCCGTTGCGAGAAAACTGTTCGGCGAGTCGGATACCGACGTCCCGACAATCGCGCCATCTTCGACACTGTACTTCGCTGAGCCGTTGACAAGGCTCCAGCCATCAAGGCTCTTGCCGTCGAAGAGATCGTGCCAGCCATCATGCGCGTGGGCAGGTAGCGTCGCGAGAACGCAAAGGACGAGGATACCGAGCAGCCGTTTCATGTGATTGACTCCCTTGTTCGATCAAATTGTGATCTTCGACGCACAACATTACGAGAACGAAATCTTGGCTCCTCAGTTTCGGGGGGGCCTTCGCCGAACTCTCATCCAACATGCGGCGGGCTCGCTCATTTGACTATGAGCGGATTGATCTGTCAAGTATAGCTCTCGACGCGTGTCGTTGAGAGGCCGCCATCAGTCTGCACCGCACCCTGTTGGGAACGAACTTTCGACAAGGGGCAGACAGCCGGTCGGAGCATGGTACTCCGCAGCCCGTGAGAGCACCCGACAAGAAGGGCTTGGCGAACGGATCGCTGTTGCACTATCTCGCCGCTCCTAGGTTGCCGCAGTTCCGAAGCCTCGAAAGTGAACTCCACGCCAGAAACCAACTATCCGAATACGCCATCCCGCTAGCTGCCGTCTCCCGCCTACGCCTTCAAACAAGTGCCGTAGACGTATACGGTTGACACGACCAATCGCAGAATCAGATACGCCTTCTCTCACTGCGCTTATTCCGGTACGATGACCAAGTACTTAGGCCAAACGTCGTTCATCCCCCACTCTGAAGAGGACTCATGCAACCATTACGTGCCGTGCTTCACATTCAGGTCTTGTTGCTTGGGCTGCTTCTTGGATGCGGGGGATCGGCCCAAGAGCAAGATCGCACGCCCGCAGTCGGCGCGTCTCAGCCTGACGCAACGTCTCCGTCTGATGCGGATTCAGTCGATGATGCGGCACTTGGAACGGGTGAACCAGGGGCTGAAATCTTGCCGGGATACGGCGCCTTACGGCAGCCTTCGACCCTCGACCTTGAAGACATGGTCGAGCGCGGATACATTCGGGTGCTTGTTGTACCGAGTAAGACTTTGTACTTCCTTGATGGGGCGCAACAGAGGGGGGCCACCTATGAAGCGATGGTCGAGTTCGAGCGCTTTCTGAACGCAAAGCTCCCCGGGCGAGACAAGGTCAACATCGTGTTCATCCCTGTTCGCCGTGATCAACTGGTGTCTTCCATCGCCGCAGGCACCGGCGACATCGCGGCGGCGAGCCTCACCGTCACACCTGAACGCCTAGAGCTAGTCGACTTCTCAGACGCAGGCGTCCGCAACGTGAAGGAGGTCGTTATCACCGGACCGAGCGCTCCGCAGTTGACATCGATCGATGATCTGTCAGGGCAGCAGGTTTATGTACGACGCTCTAGCAGCTACTACGACAGTCTCGTTCGGCTCAACGCCAGCTTCAGCGAAGCCGGAAGGCCTCAGGTGGACATCCAACTTGCTGACGAGAACCTTGAGGATGGCGACCTGCTCGAAATGGTGAACGCAGATCTGCTGCCTGCAGTCGTTGTGGATGACTTTCGGGCCAAACTCTGGGAGCAAGTCTTCGATCAGATCACGGTCCACCATGACATTGCCGTCAGAGAAGGTGGCAGCATCGCCTGGGCCATGCGAAAGGACAGCCCCCAACTCATGGATGTCGTCAACGAGTTTATCCATGGTCATCGCGCAGGGACTCTCTTCGGTAACATCCTGCTGAAAAGATATCTCGGCACCACGAAATGGGTGACCAACCCAGGGTCAAGGGAAGATATGGCTCGATTCCAAGCGACGGTCGATCTGTTTAGACAATATTCTGATACCTACGATTTCGACTGGCTTCTGATCATGGCTCAGTCCTACCAGGAATCGAGACTCGACCAGCAACTACGTAGCCGAGTAGGCGCGATAGGGGTGATGCAGGTTCTCCCGCAAACCGCAGCCGGCCCCCCGATCAACATCCCCGACATCAGCGAAATCGAGAACAACGTTCACGCCGGGACTAAATACCTTCGGTACATCATCGACCACTACCTCGACGATCCCGAGATCGATGGCCTCAACAAGACGCTCTTGGCATTTGCCGCCTACAACGGCGGCCCGACGCGAATCAGCAGGCTAAGGCGCAAGGCCGCAGCGCAAGGCCTCGACCCGAACCGGTGGTTTAAGAACGTGGAAGTGATTGCCGCTCGTGAAATTGGACAGGAGACGGTCCAATACGTCAGCAATATCTACAAGTACTACATTGCGTACAAACTCATCGTTGAACGGCAGCAAGAGCGCATGGCAGTCGGTGCCAATGCAGAAAACTAGACGCCTGGCAAACCGACTATTCCCCCGCAAGCTGCGCCCGAAGCCGACTGACAAGTTGCTCCGCTTCTGGTGAGTCGGGGAACAGTTGGGCGAAGCGTTCGGCGTAGCGGATAGCCTCACCCAAATTCTGGTCTTGCAGGTAAAAGGTCGTTACGGCGCTCAAGATGGCTGGGTCAGTGGGGTCGAGATCGTGCGCGCGAAGCAATTGCGCTTCAGCCCCGGGGCGCTGATTCAAGAACTGTAGCGCCAGCCCATAGTTGTACTGCACACGGGCCCGCTCAGGAAGCAACTGAGCCGCCTGTTGCAGGCTGGCAGCAGCCTCCTCCATTCTTTGCTCTTCAGCAAGGAGCAAACCGAGGGAGTAGTGGACCTCGCCTTCTTGAGGAGCTATTCGGACCGATTCGCGCAGTAGCTCTTCCGCTTCAGCGTTGCGACCACGTTGGTTGTAGAGTGTCGCGAGGTTCATCCTCGCTGGCAAGAAGCTGGGCTGCAAGCGAATCGCTGCAACATAGCGTTCCTCCGCAAGAGAAACGTTACCTTGCCCGGCGTACGCCGCTCCGAGGTTGAGTTGGGCTCCAGGCGTGTCGGCCATTTCATACTGAGCCTCTTCAAATTCAGCGAATGCTGCCCGGTAAGCCTCGCGATCGATCAAGACATGGAGCGACCGCGGCACCGAAGCCAGCACCCGAGCGGCCTCAATCCGTACTGCGCGAACCGGATCATCAAGCATGGCCCCTAACGCCTCCACGCTTTGGTCGGGGGGAATTCCCTGGAGCGCCGCGACAGCCCTGGTTCTCACGACAGGACTCGCGTCATCAGTCAGAGGCTGCAAATCAGCAAGATCATTTGACGCGTATCCGAGCAACAAGTCAAGGGCCGTGGCCCGAGCTATGGCTGGTTGCTCAACGTCCTTCGCCAGTTCCAGTAGCGAGTCTTGGGCGCCCGGCAGGGCTTGTCTTCCGGCAGCGATTACGGCGGCGAAATGGGGCTGCCGCTCCGGCCCATACCAACGGTCCGCCGCAGCGGTCGCCCACGCGGGCGTCTCATCCTCGTGGCAATCATTACACGCGTTTGGAGTCCCCAGTTTCACTGATAGGTCAGGGCGAGGGACTCGCATACTATGGTCCCTGCGAGGATCGACGACCATATACGTGCTGGCAGGCATGTGGCACTCGACACACTGGGCGCCGGTCGAATCCTGGGGGTGGAAGTGATGTTCTGGGGTGTCGTAGCTCTTTGCCTGCAGATCTGGAAACTCTTCAGGCGGCACCATTTGGTGACATCGCGTACAGAGATCGTTCCCCTGACGGTAGGGCTCCAGACTGTGAGGACTGTGACAGTCAGAACAGCGCACGCCTTCGTGATACATCTTGCTCTGTACGAATGAGCCGTAAACGTAGACCTCGTCGAGTATTTGTCCATCCGCGTGGTACAGATCCTCACGCAAGGTAGCGACCAGGAAGTCATCCAATAGCGGCCGTCCGTGCTGGTCTGAGGCACTGACCTGGTGTCGCCTCGAATGGCAACGTGCGCAGCTATCAACTTCGTAGCGCGGATCGGCTCCCGTGAAGTTGACAACCAATCCCCGCTCGTCAGTATTGGGATTGACACCCTCAGGCAGTGATTGAGCCCAGTCCACGTGGGCTTTACCTGGTCCGTGGCAAGCCTGGCAGCTGACGTTGATCTCACTCCAGGTCGTGGCGTAGGTATCCGTATCGGCGTTGTAGTTCTTCTGGAGGTTCGTCGAGTGGCACTCCGCGCACATCATGTTCCAGTTCTGGAGTCGCCCCGTCCAGTGGAGCGGATCATCGGCCGAGATGCGTTCGTCGGGATAGAGATGGAACCAGCGCTTGTTTTCCACGTCCCAGGCAATCGACAAACTCTGCAAGCGCCCGCCCGGGAACCCGATCAGGTACTGCTGTAGTGGCTCAACACCAAACGTGTACTTGACCTCGAACTGAGCCAGTTCACCGTCGGCACCTTCAGTGGTGACGTAGTACCTGCCATCCTCTTGGAAGAATCGGGACTCAACACCGAACTGCGTAAAGGTCGCATCTCCAAAGTCTCCGAGAACAGAGGAAGCGTCGGCGTGACGCATAGCCGCGTCGTGATGGGAGTCGTTCCACTCCTCAAACTGTTGCTGGTGACACTCTGCGCAGGTGTCGTTCGCCACGAAGGAAAGCCCGTCAGCTCCCTCCCGTTGGACCTGTATCGGTCCAGGATCGATTGGAGCACAGGCCACACTTGCCAACAGGACGGCCAGCGTAGCCAACGTCGAAGCGCGCCGCCTGAAACTGAGCCAAATTTCCAACAAAATACTAAAATCTGCTGGAGCAGGTTTTCGCCAGATTTCTCTTACGAGAGTACGGCGCATAGACTCCACTCGCCCGTTCCACATCTTCATCTGTCAGTTCGTGTTCCAAATCAAGAAAATCGCGAAGGTCCGCGACCGAATCACCAAAGGCTATCTTAGCCTCGCTGAAGCGTTCGTTCCCCGAGACATTGGACGAACTTCTATCATTCGCTAGCGGACGTACGCAGCCAGGGAATGGCTAATCACTCGCCCATCAAGTTGGAAGCGTTGCCGATGTTGAACCCATAGCGTCCCTAGAAATCCCACCCGAACGTCGTCGTCACGCCGTAGTCACTACCGGATGCATCCACTGGAGGCCGACTGTCGTAGTTTTGATAGAAGGTTAAGCGGAAGTACAAATCGCTCCAGAGATCCAGATAGGCGCTGGTATTGAAGTCAATACGGAAGCGGCCAGGGTCGGTCAGGCTCGGGTACAATTTGAAATCCGTTTCGAACTGCGTAGAGTCGAACTGGTACCAAGAGGCGGTCGTGCCGAAAATCAGCTCCGTATTGTTTTTTCTTGATTCGTCGGTAAACTGCTCGCTGTTGAGGGCTACACCTCCGAAAAGATCCCACGAGTGAGCCGCCTTTGAGACCACACGTTTTCCAGCGATGAGGCCAACGGTGGTACGCAGATCAAGTTGTTGCTCATTATTCTGAAGAAAGTCCGCCAATCCACCGATGAACCAACTGTTCCCTTGAAGCCGTAGATACGAAATCTTACCGTTGTTGCGGGTAATATCCGGCGCGGTTTCTGTTCGTGTCAGGTACGAACTTGCACTCATCTGAACCAGATTTTTTCGCGACAACCGCTTGAGGCTGGTATTGAGCGTGGTCTGACGTTCGCTATTAGCCTTCAAGAGGGAGAAACCAAAATCGATGTCAAAGTCCAACTGATGCCAGAAGCCGCGTTCAAGCTGATCAATCGAAACGACTTCGTCGTGGGTCGTCGATTCCCGTTGGTTCACACCGTTCACAATGAACTCCTGCCCCGAAGGGTCCGGATCAGGCAACGCCGTCTGTTGAATGCTGCCGTTCAGTCGCTCGCCGTCGGTCAAGACTACCTGGAAGATCTGCTCGCTCTCGATGACGTCCACTGCGTCCCAGTCGATCGCCAGGGTAGCGTTTTAATACGGCGGTTTGACCACAAGTTGTCCATGCTTTAGCTCCCTAATTTCGCAGGTAATCCGATCCCCATTCTTCATCACCACAATGTCCGTTTTGGTCCGGGCCAGCGCGGACGACGGAACGATCAGAAGGCACAAGAGTAGAGGGATCAGTCGCGTTGAGCGGCTCGGCCCGAGTCGGATGAACATGACTGTAAGTTTCCACAGTCGACGACCACTCTACAACCCCTAAGTGCGGCCTTAGAAGGTGAAACCCAAGCCACAATGGAGCAACGCATTACCATCCGCCACCGGATGTCATCACATACGGCTGGCATGCAACTGCTAGCACGGACCTGTTACCCATCCGTCCGGTCCGTTCTTTTACCCATCAGACCGGTCGCACAAAGCGTAATCCTTACCAACTACGGACGAGGGTGCCAATTGCTTTGAGCTTGGTGAGTAGGTCCGGGAGTTGATCGGCATGGAGCGCGTTGGCTCCGTCGGAGAGCGCTTTTTCGGGGTTATCGTGGACTTCGAAGAAGAGGCCGTCGACGCCTGCACCGGCTCCGGCGCGGGCTAGGGTTTCGATGTACTCGGGTTGACCGCCGCTCTTGCCGCCAGCGGCTCCTGGGAGCTGCAGACTATGAGTGACGTCGAGCACGACGGGGTAGCCGAGGTCTTGCATGATCTTGACGCTGCGGAAGTCGACGACGAGGTTCTGGTAGCCGAAGCTGGTGCCCCGCTCGGTTAGGATGATGCGATCGTTGCCCGCAGAGGTGATCTTGTCAACCGCGTAACGCATGTCCCAGGGGGCGAGGAATTTGAACGACCGGTCTGATAGGTAACACTCTAAACCGGACGGATGGGTAACAGTATAGGCGGTGGTCAGTGGCCCCCGCGGGGGCCACTGACTGCCGAGCCGAGCGGCCACAGTACGCGGTTGGCGGCGTCGAACAAGGCGAGTTCCACCGGACCGAACCAGATCTGCCAAATGGCTTCGTCCACTTCGACTAGCCCGACCAACTCGCGAGCCAACGCTTCACTCAGGAAGTACTTCTCGCCGAGGAACTTGATGCGTCCGTCGTGGCGCACTCGTCGGCGCTCCCAGTGCCCCGGGTAATCCAGATCAGCAAGCTCGCTGGGATAGGCGCGTGTTGCTGGTGCATAGAACGCCGCCGGGGGCCGCTGTCTCAACGCTTCATGCGGACGTTCTTGGTTGTATTCATGACGAAAGAGGTCGAAGCGGCGCTGCTGTCGGCGACGATCGCCAGCCGGAGGTCTCACTGTCTCGGCTTTGAGCGTGCGGTGTAGCCGCTCGTGGCGACCGTTCTGCTGCGGCTTGCCCGGCTCGATGCGCTCCACCGCAATGCCCAGCTTCAGCCACCAGACGTTCAACCGGCTCAAGCGTCCGGTGCCGATGGAGGCGAACGGCGAACCGTTGTCTGAGCGTATCCTTCGTGGCAGCCCGCGCTCCAGAAACAACCGCTCCAAGCCTCGGCGGGCCTCGGCGTAGGATGTGCCCACGTGTGCGGTGCAGTTGAGCAGGAAACGACTATATCCGTCGACGACCGTTAGCGGATAACACAGCACGCCGTCGCCGGTGCGAAACTGCCCCTTGTAGTCGATCGTCCAGAGGTCGTTGGGCGCTTCGGGTTCGCGCAACGGACTGGGTGCCGCTTCGGCCAGTCGCCGCATCCGCTTGCGCCCGCGAACGAGTCCGGCTCGCTTCAGCGCGTCGCCGATCGTCGACGCCGCTGGCCAGCTTGTCTGTGACTCTTTCGACTCCAGCCAGGCCCTGAGCTTCTTCGGCCCCCAACTCGGATGCTGCCGACGCGCTTCTATCACTCGTCGCTCGACCGACTCGGGTATCCGACCGGGCTGACGGTGTGCCGCGTGCGGGCGGTCTTCCAGCTCTGGCCAACCGCCTTGACGGAAGCGTTCTAACCACTTGTATCCGGTCCTGCGGCTGATCCCGTAGAGTCGACACAGCGCCGCCACGTTCGTCGCCGCCCCCGCTCGCAGCCAGTCTTCAATGAATCTCTTGCGTTCTTCCATCGGATAGGTCTCCTTCCATGGCATCTCGCCATGGTGTTACCTATCCGCCCGGTCTAACCTGTTACCCTTCCGCCCGGTCTGTACAAATTGGCCCTTCTTGACGTTAATGACGCAGTTGGTGCGGCCTGCCTCGACTAACAGGTCTGTCTGGCGGCAAAGAAATGCGGGAATTTGCAGAATGTCGCAGACTTCGGCCACGGGGCCGACCTGGCTCGGTTCATGGACGTCGGTCAGTATCGGCATCCCGGTCTCTTGTTTGACGAGCTGGAGAATCCGCAGACCCTCTTCGAGCCCAGGACCGCGATAGGACGCGATGCTGGTGCGATTGGCCTTGTCGAACGACGCCTTGAAGACGCCCGGTACGCCGCTGGCCTCGAAGTCCTTCTGGATGCGCCGGGCCATCGTCAGTGCATGCTCTTCGGACTCGATCACGCAGGGTCCGCAGATCAGAAATAGATCGCGATCCGTCCCAGCTTCGAACGGTCCTATGGTGGTTTGACTCATCACTCTAGACCTTTCATCCTATTGTCGTAGCCGACCTGATCCGACCATAGTAACCAGAACATCATGTGAAACTCTCGGTTTCGGGGTCCGAACGCTTGACCCCGCGCCGTGCGGGTGATGTTATGAAATGAGTACGTCCGGCGGTTGATGCCGTCGGCCCTGTTAACGGCAACGTCGGTACCGCAAACCCTCGCCATGGCGAAGCAGATTGACTGGCCGGCTGATATGAACCTGGCCTTTGTGGAAGGCCTCTACGCTGACTACGAGCGCGACCCCTCGTCCGTACCCGACGAGTGGCGAGAATACTTTGGTCAGATCTCCCCTGAGGAGACGCCAAGAGACAACGGTCGACTTCCGTCGACCTACCACCCTCCCGCAGAATCAGAGAAGTCTGTCCAGGGACTTCCCCGGCCCGCAACTGGCGCGTCTGCAACGACTGCCGTGGGACTGCAAGACCGTGTGGACAAAGTGGTACGAGCGTTCCGTGTGCGCGGTCACATGATTGCCCAGATGGATCCGTTGGGGCTGCCACGGTCTTCTCCGCCCGAATTGGACCCCTCTTACTACGGCCTGTGGGAGCCGGACTTCGACCAGGCGATCTCGCCGGAAACGCTGTCTGGCTGTGACGCCGACACGCCGCGCAAAGTGATCGCGCGGCTGCGCGAGACCTACTGTAGGTCGATCGGTGTGCAGTTCATGCACATCGACGATCTGACCGAGCGCGAGTGGTTACAACGACGCATGGAGGGTGCGGGCAATCGGCTGCAACTGAGCCGTGGCCGCCAGCTACGCATTCTGACTCGGCTGACTGACGCGGTCATTTTCGAAGAGTTCGTCCAGAAGAAATTCGTCGGAGCGAAAACTTTTTCGATTGAAGGCTGCGAGACACTGATCCCGCTGCTCGATCTGACGATTGAGCGAGCTGGCGACAGCGGCATCGACGACATCATCATCGCCATGGCCCATCGTGGGCGGCTGAATGTGCTGTCGAACATCATGGGCAAGAACGCCCAGCATATCTTCCGAGAGTTCGAGGATGTCGACCCGCACAAGTATGAGGGTCGGGGTGATGTGAAGTACCACTTGGGCTACTCCAGCGTTTGGAAGACGTCCAAAGGCCACAACATCCACTTGTCGCTCTGCTTTAACCCTAGTCATCTCGAGTTCGTGAACCCGGTAGCCCTAGGTCGACTCCGTGCCCGCCAGGACCGCGCTCGCGACACCCAACGGCGGCGCGGGATGGCGATCCTGATTCACGGCGATGCGGCGTTTGCTGGCGAAGGCATCGTGCAAGAAACGCTCAACATGAGCGAACTCCCCGGCTACACGGTTGGTGGAACGATCCACGTCATCGTCAACAATCAGATCGGATTTACGACGCCACCCGAGCAAGGGCGCTCTTCGCTCTATGCCTCAGGGATTGCCAAAATGCTACAGATTCCGATCCTGCATGTGAATGGAGAGGATCCAGAAGCGGTCGCTCAGGTGATTCGCCTGGCGATGGACTTCCGCAACACGTTCAAACGCGACGTGGTGATCGACATGTACGGCTACCGTCGTCATGGTCATAACGAAGGCGACGAACCGTCGTTCACGCAACCGTTGCTCTACAAGGCTATTGCCAAAAGGAAGCCGGTCCGTGAGGCGTACGTCGACCACTTGGTAGCCCAAGGTGGTCTCAAGCCGGGCGAGGCTGAAGCGATCGTCGATCAACGGCGAAAGGTCCTCGACGGTGAACTCTCGGCAGCTCGAAGTGAAGACTTTATTTACGACGTGGACGGGATGCGAGGTATTTGGGCCGGTGTCAAGGGTGGCCCCGAAACCGAAGTTGAAAACCGGGATACGAAGGTCGCGTACGAACGATTGACGGCGATTCTTGAGAAGCTCAGCAAGACACCGCAGGAGTTTCATCCAGACTCTCGCGTTGCGCGCGCACTGAAGCATCGACACGCGATGGCGCTTGGCGAAAGGCCAATTGACTGGTCTGCTGGTGAGGCCTTGGCGTTTGGGTCGCTGTTGGTCGAGGGTTACCGCGTACGAATTTCTGGACAGGACAGTGAGCGCGGCACATTTAGCCATCGCCACGCGGTCTTACGTGATACGGAGTTCGGCCACTCTTATGTGCCGCTGCGGCACCTGGCGCCGAAACAGGGCGTGCTGGACCTTCACAACAGCCCGTTATCGGAAGCTGGCGTCCTCGGTTTTGATTATGGTTACTCGCTCGATTGGCCGGATGGACTGGTGTGCTGGGAAGCGCAGTTCGGCGACTTCGTTAATGCGGCGCAAGTAATCATTGATCAGTTCATCTCAAGCGCAGAAGACAAGTGGAACAGGCTGAGCGGCTTGGTGTTGCTGCTGCCACACGGCTTTGAAGGTCAAGGGCCGGAACACTCTAGTGCGCGTCTGGAGCGCTTCTTGCAGCAGTGCGCGGAAGACAACATGCAGGTTATCTACCCGACGACGCCGGCGCAGTATTTCCATGCGCTTCGCCGTCAGGTGATCCGCCCGTGGCGGAAGCCGTTGGTGGTGATGACACCAAAAAGCCTGCTGCGGCATCCGGAGGTGATCTCGCCTTTGGAGGACCTGACGGAAGGCCGCTTCCACAAGATCTTGGCCGATGATTCGGAAGACGCGAGCAAGATCAAGCGGATTCTCTGTTGCTCGGGCAAGATCTTCTATGACCTTAGAAGGGGCCGCACGGAAGCAGGCCGGGAAGACGTAGCGATCTTGAGATTTGAGCAGCTCTACCCGCTACGTGAGGATGAGATCGAGGCGGCCCTCGCACCTTACGCGAAGGATCTTCCGGTGGTATGGGTGCAAGAAGAGCCTGAGAATATGGGCTCTTGGGGTTATCTGCGGCTGCGGTTCTGCAATTCGATGGCTGGGCGCGACCTGCAACTAATATCGCGGGAGTCTTCTGCGAGCCCGGCGACCGGCTCCGCTGCATCGCACCGGCTGGAGCAGCAACAGATTATCGACCAGGCGCTCAACCAAGAGCGGTAATAGTTAAGGACTCGTTCTGAAAATGTCTGTTGAACTGAAAGTCCCCCAATCGGGCGAATCGATCACAGAGGTTCAGATTGGCCAGTGGCGCAAGAGCGTCGGCGACTACGTCAAGGTCGACGAAGTGCTGGTGGAGATTGAGACGGACAAGGCAGCGATCGAACTGCCCTCTCCCATAGCTGGCATCCTGACCAAGATCATCAAGAACGACGGTGACGAGGCCGCCGTCGGCGATGTCATCGGCCTGATGGAAGAAGCCTCGGCACCGGAGGACGGGGCGGCGAAGCCCGCGGCGGAACTGGCGACAGCCGCGAAAGATGAAACTCCCGCCCCCAAGTCAGCGTCGGACGACCCACGGGTTATGCCCGCGGCGCAGCGAGTCTTGAGCCAGTCGGGGATTGACGCGGCGAGCGTTGAGGGAACGGGTCCGGGCGACCGCATCACAAAGGACGACGCCCAGCAGGCTGCGATAACTCCTCCACCCGAACCAGCTCCTACACCAAAGGCGGCCCCGCCCAAACCGTTAGCGCCGCCAGTGGCTGTTTCGTCTCCTGGTAGGGAGGAAGAAGTCGTTCCGATGACTCCCATGCGGAAGGTCATCGCGAAGAACCTCGTCAACGCTCAACAGACGGCGGCGCTCCTCACCACATTCAACGAGGTCGACATGTCGACCGTGATGGACTTGCGGAAGCGTTGGAAGGAGCCGTTCCTCGATAAGTTTGGCGTGAAATTGGGCTTCATGTCCTTTTTCGTGAAAGGGGTGGTCGAAGCGCTGAAAGAGTGCCCAGGGGTCAACGCACGGATTGAAGGAACCCATATCGTTTACCGCAAGTACTTCGATGTTGGCATCGCAGTGGGCGGCGGACGCGGATTGGTTGTGCCGATCCTGCGCAATGCGGAAAACATGAGCTTCGCTGAAATCGAAAGCACGATCGGCGATTTCGCGCGACGGGCGCAAGCGAACAAGATCGACTTGTCAGAGCTACAGGGTGGAACGTTCACGATCTCGAATGGTGGTATTTACGGTTCGATGCTTTCGACACCGATCGTTAACCCACCCCAAAGTGGGATTCTCGGCTTGCATGCGATTCAGGACCGTGCGGTTGTCGAGAACGGGGAAGTCGTTGTGCGGCCGATGATGTACGTCGCGCTCACCTACGATCACCGCGTCGTCGATGGTCGCGAGGCGGTCACGTTCTTGAAACGCATCAAGGATGTGATCGAGAACCCCGAACGGATTTTCCTAGAAGTATAGTTTCGTAGGAATGGCACAAGATCTGGTTGGTCTCTCAAGCAGAGGCATGCTGAGTCTTGTCCCTTGGATAGGACCATGACTCAATACGATTTGATCGTCATCGGCGCGGGCCCCGGAGGCTACGTCGCAGCAATACGTGGCGCACAACTGGGGCTCAACGTGGCCTGCATCGAGAAGGAGCTCGCACTGGGCGGGACCTGCCTGCGCGTCGGTTGCATCCCCTCGAAGGCACTGCTTGAGTCCAGCGAACACTTTGTCGAAGCGAGCGGCAAGGGGCTGTCGGAGCATGGCGTCGATGTCGGCTCGGTGATGCTGGACCTGGACAAGATGCTCGACCGCAAGGACAAGATCGTAAAGAGTCTAACGCAGGGAGTCGCGGGACTATTCAAGAAGAACAAGATCACCAGTTATGCCGGAACCGCCCGATTGAAGGCTGACCGTAAGCTGACGGTCGAAACCAAAGATGGCCCTAAAGAACTTGAGGGTAAAAACATCATCATCGCGACCGGTAGCAAGGTAGCAACGCTGCCAGGTGTCGAATTGGATGGAGACCTCATTGGCACCTCGACCGAGGCTCTATCTTACCCCACCGTTCCGAAGCACCTGGTCGTGATCGGTGCGGGCTATATCGGACTTGAGTTGGGGTCGGTATGGAAGCGACTGGGAGCGAAAGTGACCGTCGTCGAGTTCCTGGACCGCATCTTCCCTGGAATGGATGCTGAGGTCGCAAAGGCCGCTCACCGCATATTCGAGAAGCAAGGAATCGAGTTCCGTTTGGGTGCCCGGGTGTCCAGCGCTAAGCTCACTGGCAAGACTAAGTGTGTCGTGGCGATAGCCGAGCAAGACCCCATCGAATGCGACCGTGTACTGCTAGCTGTTGGCCGTCGACCGAACACGGACGGACTCGGTCTAGACGCGGCGGGCATCACATTGGACGATCGTGGGCGCATACCGGTGGGTGACCACTTCAATACAGCAGCCGCAGGCGTTTTCGCCATTGGAGACGTGATTGAGGGCCCGATGCTCGCCCATAAGGCCGAAGAAGAGGGTATTGCCTGTGTGGAGCAGATCGTCACCGGCTATGGACACGTCAACTATGATGCGATCCCTGGCGTAGTGTACACACACCCAGAGGTCGCCTCAGTCGGTAAGACCGAAGAGCAACTGAAAGAGGCTGGTGTCGCCTACAACAAGGGGAAGTTCCCGTTCATCGCGAACGGACGAGCCAAGGCCCTGGCTCAGACCGATGGCTTCGTAAAAATATTGGCTGACAAGAGAACAGACCGTGTTCTCGGTGTCCACATCATCGGACCCCGCGCTGGTGATCTGATCGCGGAGGCGGTGGTCGCTATTGAGTTCGGCGCATCGAGCGAAGACATCGCACGATCAAGCCATGCGCACCCGACGCTCGCTGAAGTCGTCAAAGAGGCGGCATTCGCGGTGGATGGCCGCGCAATCCACATCTAGCGACCTGGGCTTGGCTTCACGGGCGGGACCGAGGGGCGAGAAATCGTAGCCTTGTCTTCGGTCGCGCTGCTCCAGGTTTCGCGTACCTTTTCAAAGTTGTCGCTGTAGGCCCGCCGTAAAGTCGCTGGTGCCAGATAGGTAGCTGCGCGGGCACCGTGCAGCACCATCGGAGCCAGGTTCGACTCTGCGACGGCGCGTTCCACTCCCTTAATCGGCACGAACGCGACCAAGCCCAATAGCATGACGGTCGCCGCGATCCAGCCACGGACCAGACCGAATCCTCCGCCGAGTAGTCGGTCAAACCAACGCAGCCCCGTCGCTCCCCAAAACTTGTCTAGTATCCAGGCGATAAGCGTTCCGAGAACTACACAGCCGACCAGGATCGACAGAAAAGCCACAAATTTGGCGAGCGCGGTGCTGTCGATGAACGTCAGTTCGACGGCCAACTGATCGTAGAACCACAACGACCCAATGACACCTACCGCCAAGGCAACGAGACGAATGATCTCCCGCGTGATTCCGTTGCGGAGAGCAGCGACACCTGAAAAGAGCAGGATTGCTGCGATGACGATATCAAGCCAATTCAACGCGGTTGGAACCTTCAAGGAAAGTATACGAAAGCGATGGGCAGGGGCGAAGCGTCCTGATTTCTAGGAACTTTCCTCAGTTGACCGAACTTTGGTACCGCCGCAACCTAGTACTACAGTTTCTTGGGATCTACCCCCAACCGTAATCTCGGAGGACGACAAGAATCATGAGTATCTCCCTAATGTTGACCATCACCGCGTCAGGTGTCGCGGTCATCCTGTTCGCCGATAAGGTGACGCAGTGGACCTTGCGGGTCCTGCTGAATGAACTTTCAGACTATCACCCGGGGCGGGGCGAGGTGGAAGAGGTCATCGTCAAGACAGAAGACGAGGCAACCACCGTCTCAGCGCAGGCGGCCTAGCGGCCAAAAAACTACTGGATAGCTTCAGGTCGAGTCCGGTTGGCGTCGAACTTAATCTCGCCGAACGCTTGCTCATACTGCTTGAGGTTCTCACTCAGTACTGTGTACAAGGCCTTGGCCTGCTGTGGGCTCAGATAAACGCCCTGAAAGACGTTGAGGTCCACCTGCTCCGGCGATTGGGCACCGATCTTTCCGAACTGAAGGAAGAAGTCCCAGAAGCTCACCCGCACCTGAACACTATTGGAGTAGCCGTCCCGGTAGTCGGGATCCTTAATGATATTGACCTGAGGGTTGGGTTGCATCTCTCCATGCTCGAATGGCCCTTGGCATGGCGTCAACCGGACGCACGAATCAAGCGACGGGCCATTGGTTACACTTTGCGGTTGAATTGCCTACCAGTTGTCGCCTAACGTAGCTGTTTCACCTGTTGCCACGAGGTTGGAGCAGCAACACCCGCCCGAATATGCGTCAAACTCCAGACTGGCTTCCCTATTTTGCTCCGATGATCGCTTTCGCCTTGGTCTTGGCGGCAGGTGATTATCTCCCCGAGTCTTCGGCCTTAGGATTGGCGGCGATGAAAGTGCTCGCACCACTGCTTCTGTTCGCGTACTTTCAGCGGCGGGGATGCTATCCGGAATTAGGTCGATTTCAACTGGGTGCTGGCAACTTGGCCGACGTTGCCGTAGGCTTGGCTGTCGCAGGTGTTTGGATGGCTCCCTACATTCTGTGGGAGGGGATGCGCCCAGAGGACACAAGCGCGGCATTTAACCCAGAATCCGTGGGTCCTGACATGAGGATGTCAATGTTGGCGCTGCGGCTAGCCGGTTTCGCATTCGTAACTCCGTTTATCGAGGAGTTACTTGTGAGGAGCTATCTGATGCGCGAGGCCGAGGTCTACGACACCGATGAGAGCTTTCGTTCGATCCCGATCGGCGTGTTCGCTTGGAGAGGCTTTCTGTTCACGCTGGTGTGGTTTACTTTTACCCACGCGCCTTGGGAGTGGCCGGTCGCGGCAGCCACCGGAGTCATTTACAACCTTTGGCTGTACAAGCGACGCCATATTGGATCACTCATATTGACCCACGCCGTAACCAACGCAGCACTGTTCGCAGCGGTCGTGTGGGCCGATGGGGTTGGCCGCGACTGGTGGTTCTTTCTCTAGGCAAGCTGACTACTAGTCACCCGAAGACAGCGGCTGAAGCTCAGGCGTGTCGACGCTCGTAGCCGGGGCTCGTGCCGCCAGCCGCTCTACGGTGTAGTAGACGACGGGGATAAAGACCAGATTGATTACGGTCGCAGAGAGAAGGCCACCGATGATCACCCGTGCCATGGGAGCCTGCAACTCGCCACCCTCACCAAGCCCGAGAGACATCGGCAACAAGCCAAGCACGGTAGTTACGGTCGTCATCAGGATCGGACGCAAGCGACGAGACCCGGCTGTAACGACCGCTTCACGAAGTTCCATACCGTGGTCACGCACCAACTGATTGGCATAATCAACCAGTACGATCGCGTTGTTGACGGCGACGCCGAGCAAGACGATCAGCCCTAAGAATGCCTGCATGCTGAAGGTGGTTTCCGTGAGGAACAGGACGATTGTGACGCCCACAGCTGCCAGCGGAATCGAGAATAAGATGATGAACGGGTGGCGCAAGGATTCAAATTGGGCGGCCATGACCATGTAGACCAAGGCCAGCGCCAACAACGCCGCGAAGCTCATTGCCTGGAAAGCTTCTTCCTGCTCTTCGTACTCGCCACCAAAGACGATCTCGTAACCACGGGGCCGCGAGATGTCCTGAACCTTGGTGCGCAAGTCGGCAACAACCGAGCCCAAGTCTCGATCCGCTATCGTGCCAGCGACCGTAACCATTCGCTGCTGATCCTTGCGCGTTATCTCCACAGGTCCTTCCTGACGCACGGTCCGAACGAGGGTCTGTGCTAAGACGCTTTCGCCGTTCGGCAAGGTGATTGGTATTTCACCGACCTGATCGACGTTGAGGCGATCCTCCTCGCGGAGGCGCACGATAATGTCGTACTCGTCGCCTTCCTGTCGGTACATCGACGCGCGAGTTCCGCCGATGGCTGTCTCCAGGGCTCGCGCAACAGTGGAGATCGGCAGGCCCATGCTGCTGGCCTTGGCACGATCTACGCGAACGATCATTTCCGGGGTGCCGGGTTGACGGGATATTTGCGCCGTCGTCACACCCGCAGTGTCCGTCATGGCGTCCCTGACCTGACGGGCCAACTCGTCCACGATAATCGGATTATGACCGCGAACCTCAACGGTTAGGCGATCCTCTTCACCTTGGCCGCGGCGTCGAAAGCTGCCGCCCTGAACGCGAGTACGAACCACGACACCTGGCTCCACTTGAACAAGGGTTCGAATCCGGCCCGCCACTTCGCTGGCGGTGACCTCCCGCTCGGAGGAGGGAACCAGGTCGATCCTCAATGATCCTGTATTCATCCCTCGGAAACGGTAAGTACTGCTCGAACCGGCCTCCGTCATGACGTACGTTGCTTCGGGGACGTTCTCCCGAATGTTAGTACTCAGCCGCTGCAAGAATTCATCGGTAACTTCCACGTGGGTGCCCGGTTCGAGTTCGACGTACACACGGATCTGGCCCTCGTCGACCTCTGGCTGCAGTTCCACGCCAATGAACGGCATGATGTATACGGCACCAGCCATCAGAGCCACCGCCGTGCCGGTCACGATTAACCGATTGCTCAGCGCCCATTCCAACGTGCGGCGGTAGCTCGCTGTCATCGAGTCCTGCAAATTGCCCAACTTGCCTGCCAACCCGCTCCGGACACCCGTCGCATTGGAGCCTCGCAACATGCGGGCGCACAGGGTCGGGACGACAGTGAGTGCAATCAGTAGTGAACACATCAACGAAAACGAGACGACCCAGGCCAGCTGCTGGAACGTCTGGGCAGCGACGCCACCGATGAAGACCACGGGCACAAACACAGCAATCGTCGTCATCGTGGATGCCGTAATCGCCATAGTGACTTCGCGGCTACCGACCACGGCGGCATCGTGCCTAGAGGCTCCCTGCTCGCGGTGTCGGAAGATGTTCTCTAGTACCACGATGGAGCTGTCGAGAAGCATGCCGACGCCTAGGGCCAGGCCACCAAAACTAACGGTATTGAGCGTGAAGCCGTTGAAGTACATCAAGGCGAACGTCGAGATCACAGAGACAGGGATCGCGATACCGATGATGAGAGTCGCGGTAAAGCTCCGAAGGAAAAACAGTAGAACCAATATGGCGAGCGAGCCACCAGCCAACGTAGCCGTCTGTACGTTGGCGATGGCGGAACGAATAAAGATCGCCGAATCCCAGGGCACCTCAACAACAATGTTCGGGTAGTCAGCATTGATCAGTGCGACCTCTTTCAATACTGCGTCCGATACCTTAACGGTATTCCCTCCAGACTGTTTGTAGATGAACATCCGCATCGCTGGCTCGCCATTGACGGCGAGGATATATCGAATATCCTCGTGCCCGTCGATGACGGTCGCGATATCACGGATATGGACCGATACGCCGTTGCGAGTCGTCACACCGACGTTCAGAATATCTTCGAGACTCTGGAACTGCCCTTCGCTGCGGAGTAGGACCTCATAGCGACCTTCTCGTACCGGCCCAACGGGTACATTCTGGTTCTCTTGGGTGAGCCTTGTGACGATGTCCGCAACCGATAGATTCAATGCACGGAGCTTAGCCAGGTTAAGTTCGACCTGAATCTGGCGCCTCAGCCCACCGTAAATCCTCGCCTGTGCCGCGCCGGGTACGCGCTCTAGCCGGAACTGTAGACTTCGCTCCGCGAAGTGCCTCAACTCCTTCGCATCCATCTCATCTGACCGCACCGTGATGTACATCACCGGATACTGCGATGTATCGTATTTGTACATCGTCGGCGGTTCCATATCTTCAGGAAGTCGGCGTCTGATGCGGTCCAGTCTCGACCGCAACTCATTGGCGTTTTCGTCCAGATCGCTGCCGTACTGAAAGCGCACTCGGACGCTCGCCTGGCCCTCGTTGGAGGTGGAAGTAATCTCCTCAACGCCGGGTGCGGATGCGACCGCTTCCTCGATCGGACGCGCCACCAGAGTCTCCATTTCAGCCGGAGCGACACCCGGATAGGCAGCGGAGACAGTGATCGTCGGATACTCCGTTTCGGGCATCAAGTCGACAGGAATCTCAATGAACGAGATAACGCCGAGTAGGATGGCAACCGAGCAGCCCATCAGGACGGTCACGGGTCGGTGGATCGAAAACTCCGGTAAGCTCATGAAAACAAACCTGTTGAATACTAATCTACGCGCTTCGGAAGCGGATCACAGGCGAAGTTGTCTGCGGTCTAGATCTAGAGACGGCAAAACTGCTGTCTACGTTATCCTATTTCTTCCATTCTGACGGCTCTTTTAGCCACCATTCTCAGCCTTGCGCGTTCCGGCCGGAGGGTCACCCGCCACCCGAATCCTATCCCCATCTCGGAGCATCCCCGCGCCTCGACCGACAATTCTGGTGCCAACAGCCAAGTTGATCACTTCAATTTGATCGTCGTCAGTGGTCACACCCGTCTCAATCGCCTGAAACACAGGGCGATCCTGCGCGTCAAGCACAAATACTCCAGACTGTGTACCACGATAGACGAGGCCATCACGCGGAATCAGTTTTGCTGGCCTCGTTGAGCTGAGATCCAGGTTGATGCGAACGAACATCTCCGCTCGAAGAACATGATCTGGATTGGGGATGTCGATCTCGATCAAGGCGCTGCGTGTTGCGGCGTCCAATACTGGGGCAATACGGGCAATCTTGCCGCGGAAAACCTGGTCGGGGATCGCATCCACCCGGACTTCCGACGCCATGCCAACCCGGAGCCGGCCGACGCTGCGTTCAGGCACGTTGCCCAGCGTCACGAGTGACGATAGGTTCACGACCCGAATCAAAGGGGTCGTCGGGTTAACGAGGGCGCCCTCATCGAGATAGCGGATGGCAACATCACCGGAGAGCGGCGCGTAAATTTTCGTCTGACTGACCTGGATTCTCAGTTCCTCTAGCTCTGCTTCAGCCTCCAGCTGTTGCGCTCGTGCCAGCGCCAGCAGGGCCTCCATCGTCGCCAAACCGGTTTTCTGCTGTTCGTACTCCTGGGGAGACAGTAGTTGCTCGTTGAAAAGTTGTTCGGCGCGTCGAAGATTCGCCTTGGAGTTATCGAGTTCGGAGGCGCGCTGTTGAACGGTAGCGGCGCTCACCGCGATCGCAGCCTCGGCTCGTCGAACCCTTTGTTGGAGTTCGTCGTCTTGAAGCTCGGCGACGAGAGCGCCCTCGCGGACGCGATCCCCCACCTGGAAGTAATTGTGCCGCAGACGTCCTGTGCTTTGTGGCGTGACGTCAACAGATTCCTTGGGCTTGAGCGCGCCCGTCAAGACGAGTTCCTCCGCCACGGGACCCTCTAGCACAGTGGCTATATCCACCCCGATCGTGCGACTACCACCCTTCTTCTTCTTAGCGACGGACTGTTGCTGCTGTGCGTCGTACACACGTGTGCCGAACAGGAAGACCAGGCCCCCGCCGATGATCACAGCAATTAATTTTTTCGTCCAGCTTGGCACTCAACTCGCCTCAAATACATCAATATCGCGCTGGGGAAGCGCAAGAAATTCCCCGGAATCTATAACTTAGCAGGATTCAGGGCAATCCTCGGTAGGGCTAACCCCGTATTAGCTCAGGCGCTGGATTGACCGAATTGGTTACGCGATTCAGGACTTCAAACCTGCCAACCGGACCAACCGCTTGGCTACCATGACGAGAAGTCCCTGGGCGAGCTGCGGCGTGTCGCTGGTGATTGATGTTGTTTCATGTCTAAAACCCGTGTCGCGGTTCTATTTGGTGGGCGCTCTGGCGAGCACGAAGTGTCCATCCGTTCGGCTGCTTCGGTGGTCGCTGCGCTCGATCGAGATCGTTACGACGTCGTACCAGCGGCAATCGCTAAAAATGGCCGTTGGCTCTCGCCGACCGCCTCTGCCGCCATGCTTCCAGAGGAGGCGCAGCGGTCACTTTCTACGGATGAGCCCTTCCGGATTGAGACTGAACCAGGCCATAGCGTGGGGGCCGATGTTGTTTTTTCTGTGATCCATGGCACCTTCGGCGAAGACGGGACACTCCAGGGACTGCTGGAGCTAGCGAACGTCGCCTACGTAGGGTCCGGCGTGCTGGGGTCCGCTTGCGGGATGGACAAAGACGTGATGAAGCGGCTCTTCCATGAGCGCGACCTGCCGTGCGTCGACCACATCTCTCTACTCCGCAATGAGGTAGGCACCCGTTGGCGCGAGGCGGTGGAGAAATTTGGCTATCCGGTTTTCGTCAAGCCAGCCAACCTGGGGTCATCGGTGGGGATTTCGAAGGCGAGCAACGACACGGAGCTGCAACAGGCGCTCAAGACGGCAGCCGCGTATGACCGCAAGATCGTTGTGGAGCCCGCGATCAATGGCCGAGAAATCGAACTAGCGGTGCTCGGCAACGACGATCCTGAAGCGTCGATCGCTGGGGAGATCATTCCGAGTTCAGGATTTTATAGCTACGAATCGAAATATCTGGATGACTCGGCACAGTTAGAGATCCCCGCTGAACTGACTGCGAATCAGTTGGCCGAGGCGCAGCAACTCGCAGTCAGGGCCTTCCAGGCGGTGGAATGCCTAGGGCTGGCTCGAGTCGATTTCTTCCTGGAGCACGCGACCGGCAAATTCTTGCTAAATGAAGTCAACACCATGCCGGGGTTCACCTCGATCAGTATGTATCCGAAGCTGTGGGAGGCGACGGGCTTGGCCTATCCACAGCTGATCGATCGGCTGATCCGACTGGGACTCGATCGCCACGCCGAGAAGCAGACAATCCGTTTCGAGCGCTAGATCCACTGGCGAGGGCCGATAAGAGAACCGGTGTTGGTTCCGACGAAGCTGCCTGATCTCCTAATCGAAGAGGCTCATCTACTCCAAGTCGTTGATACGGCTAGCAGGACCGGCCAGGGGCCAGCCGCTTGTGTAGTCGCCCGGCTGACGGACGGCCGCGTAAAGATTGTTAGCTCGATACTGGGCCGTACTCCAGAGACGGTACTCGATGGTCTGACACGGCGATTCGGCCCCGTCGAGGCGGCCTACGCCGTCGAACCCCACACGGGCTCCGCGGGCCAGACTCGCGTCCGAGATCTGATCCGACACCGTAGCTGGGTGCAATGCGATAACGGCTGCAGACCGTCAAGTGCACCTTATCAAGTGCGTCGAGCTTCTGGGCTATCGAGGAACGCGGCGATCTTTGCAGGGTCGTTGGGCATCAGGATGGGAGCGTTGCCGAAGGTCGAAGTGATCGAATCGCCACCGGGCGTCTTCAGCTGATCGGTGTGATAGTTGTAGACATAATCAGGATCTTTCAACAGGTGTCCCGTCAAGACACAGACGACATCCGAGTCCGAAGGAATCGTCCCGCCGGCGATCAGCTTCTTGAGTCCCGCTAGACTGGCGGCAGAGGCAGGCTCACAGCCGATGCCGCAGCGACCAATCACTGCTTTTGCGTCAGCAATCTCTTGCTCGGTGGCCGAAGTGACAGTCCCCTTGGTGTTGTCGATCTCAAATCGTGCTTTCGGCCAGGAGACCGGGGCACCGATTCGGATCGCTGTCGCTAGGGTCTCTGGGTCTTCGACCGCTTTGAGTTCGCCCTCGAATCCCTGGCTGTATAGGTCATAGAACGGGGCCGACCCTGCCGCCTGCACAACGGCGACCTGAGGCAACCGGTCGATGATGCCAATTTCCAGCAGTTCGCGGAGGCCCTTGCCGAGGGCCGATACATTACCGAGGTTGCCTCCGGGAAGCACAATCCAATCGGGAACCTTCCATGCCCGCTGATCGAGCATCTCGATCACAATCGACTTCTGCCCCTCGACGCGGAACGGATTCATCGAGTTGAGCAGGTAGATTCCGAGATCAGCCGCCAACTCCCGTACGAGGGCGAGAATCTGATCAAAGTTTGCCTCCACCTGAATCGTCAACGCGCCATACTCCAACGCTTGCGCGAGCTTGCCGTAGGAGATCTTACCGTTCGGAATAAAGATGATCGACTGCATCCCAGCAACAGCGGCGTAGGCCGCCATGGATGCCGAGGTATTGCCAGTCGAGACGCAAGCGACCCGGTTGATGCCGAGCTTGTTCGCTTGGGTCGCCCCGACCGTCATGCCGTTATCCTTGAACGAGCCCGTGGGGTTGTAGCCCTGATGCTTCAGCTGCAGCCCGTCAACTCCCGCATACGAGGCGGCCTGAGGCGCATCAAACAGCGGCGTGTTGCCTTCCTGGAGTGAAACCACGTGGCTCAGATCCGTAACGAACGGCAGCATCTCTCGGAAGCGCCAGACGCCGGAAACATCGAGCCGGTCACGACTGGCGGCGCGGCTGTCCCACAAATCAGTCAACTGCCTCGGGTCGGCGTCGAAACGGTTCTCGACCTCGATCAATCCGCCACACTTACGGCATTCGTAGATGACCTCGTCGATCGGGTACCGGGCCGAGCAATCGGCGTTGAAACAGACTAATTCAGCGGACATGGTGGCAAGACTCCATCGTATCGCTCTCGGCCTTTCGATCGGGCCGCGTCAGGCAGGAAACCTCTTTTCCTTGATACACTTGAGCCTTGTTCCTGGTTCGGAGGGAAGAGTATGACGCGTCGTTACTATTTCGTGCTGGCAGTTGCTCTGCTGGTTTTTTTGGCCGCTTGTGGGTCGCAGCCAGAGCCCGAAACAGTCGCTGAACCGGAGATTCCTGTCGAGGAAGCAGTAGAGGTAGAGGCGGAGGAACCGGAAGAAGAAGTGGCCGAAGAGCCAGAACCCGAGGTAGTGGAAGAGCCTGTCGTCGTGGCGGAAGTTCCGGCGCCACCGCCGGTCGTGGAGACCGCACCCGCAGGTCCGCCGGTGGTCGTCATGGAGACCAGCATGGGAACGGTCCGGATCGAGCTATTTGAATACAAAGCACCGAAGTCGGTGGAGAACTTCTTGGCTTATGTCGACGACAAGTACTATGACGGAACGATCTTCCACCGGGTGATCACCGACTTCATGATTCAGGGTGGCGGGTTCAATCCCGACATGACCGAGAAGAACTCACGGGCACCTATCGAGAACGAATCGAGAGACGGCGAGACGAACGCACGCGGCACAATCGCGATGGCTCGCACCGGTGACCCTCACAGCGCCACGGCACAATTCTTCATCAACCACGGCAACAACCGTATGCTGGACTTTGGCGCTCGCTCGCCGGGTAGCTGGGGCTATGCCGTGTTTGGCCGTGTCGTCGAGGGCATGGATGTGGTCGACGCTATCGCCGTAGTCCCGACGGGCAACAGCGGTCGCTACCAGAACGTACCAGTCGGCACCGTAACCATCAACAGCATACGGCTTGGTAACTAGAGAGGAATCGCATTGTCTGAATCAACAAATCCCGTCATCGTCATCGAGACAGCACAGGGCTCGATCACTGTCGAGCTTCTTGCGGATAAGGCTCCAAAGACGGTGGAGAACTTTCTCGCGCACGTAGACTCCGAGTACTACGACGGCACGATCTTTCATCGCGTCATCTCTCAGTTCATGATCCAGGGCGGCGGCATGGACGCCGATATGAACGACAAGCCCACCAAAATATCAGTGGAAAACGAAGCGGACAATGGTCTCTCGAATGAGCGCGGTACCCTCGCCATGGCGAGAACGTCAGACCCGCACAGTGCGACCGCTCAGTTCTTTATCAACACCGTCGACACGAACTCCTTTCTCGATCACCGCAGCAAGACCAACAGCGGCTGGGGCTACTGCGTATTTGGCAGGGTGACCGATGGCATGGATACTGTCGATGCGATCCGTGGCGTTGCTACAATCCGCAAGCACATGCACGATGACGTACCCGTAGAGCCGGTAGTGATCTCGTCAATCAAGAGGGCTTAACAGGGACAGCCGGACGCAATGAAGTTCGGCGTCAACACTCTAATCTGGTCGATCGCCTTCGAGCCGTCGCTGGTTCCGTTTGCCCAACTGCGGCAAGCCAACGTGGACGGCATCGAAGTTCCTTGCTTTGACCCGTCGGCGTTCGACGCGGTCGCGGTGAAGCAGGCTTGCCGTGACTGGGAGTTGGCGGCAACGATGTGTTCGATCTGCCCAGCAGATGCGAGCCCGTTGAGCGATAGCGCCGCGGAACGATCAAGAGCGCGAGATCATTGGAAGCGTGTCTTTGCTCAAGCGGTTGAAGTCAACGCTGAGATCTTGGCTGGCCCTAGCTACTCACCGGTCGGCTTCTTACCTGGTCGGCGCAGGACGGCTGAGGAATGGCGTCACGCAGTCGAGTTTCATGTCCACTTAGGCAAACTAGCGCACGATGCCGACATCGACTTGGCTATTGAGCCGATCAACCGCTTCGAAACTTACTTCCTCAACACGGCCGAAGATGCCGTTCGTCTTTGCGAGGAAGTCGGGCACCCACGTATCGGCATCCTGCTCGACACGTTCCACTCGAAGATCGAAGACAAGAGTGTCCCGGCGGCGTACCGAGCGTGTGGCGATCACCTCAAACATGTTCACACCTGCGAGAACGATCGAGGCACACCGGGGAGCGGACACATCCCGTGGCGGGACACTCTAACGACCCTGCGCGATATCGGATACGACGGATGGCTGACGATCGAATCGTTCAACGCCAGTTCGTCAGACCTGGCTGCGGCAACCGCGATTTGGCGAGATCTCGCCCCATCTACGGACGACATCGCGACTGAAGGAGCTATCTTCCTCAGAAACCTGTGGGAAGAGGTTGAGCAGCCCTAGGCGACTTTCACCGCGCAACCGATACGCTCGGCAAGCTCCGGCATCGCGTCAACGAGGATGTCCGGTACCGGATTCTTGAGGGATTCGGGACGAAAGCCATAGGTCACACCGCAACTCTTCGCTCCAGAGTTAACCGCGGTCAGAATATCGACAGAGCTATCGCCGACCATCAAGGTCCTCTCTGACTCCACCTCTGCCTCGTCCATGAGACGGCAAAGGCCTTCGGGGTCGGGCTTTTTTTCGTCAAACGTGTCTCCGCCATACACCTGGAAGAAGTGATCAGTGAGCTCTAAGCCGTCGATGATGCGCCGACTGAACTGCTCGGGTTTGTTGGTCAGCACGGCCATTTTCTTGCCAGCTACCCGAAAAGCGTCGAGCGACTCGCCAACCCCTGGGTAGAGGCGCGTATTGTCGAGCATGTGGTCGCTGTAGTAGTTCAGAAAAATGCCCAAGGCCGCGTCGACATCAACTTCTGGAGCATCTTCGCCGAGAGAACGCTTAATGAGCATCGGAGCACCATTCCCGACATAGCTATGGATCACATCGTGTTCAAGCTCGGGATAGCCGATCTCAATGCAAGAGGCGTTGACAGAGAGCGCCAGGTCGAGCGCCGAATCGATGAGCGTCCCATCGAGATCAAAAACCAACAAGTCAAACGACATGAACTTCAAGCTTACCAACGTGCGCCCATCATTCCCGTCTTACCAGGGCCTTCTCGCCGTCGCAATCTCCTGTTAGCATCTGTACCGGGACCGAACGTCCGCGATGGTTTCTTCTCACACCAGCCTCAGCCCCAACCAGCGGCTCACCGAGTACGCGACAAGAGTCGTGGCTCAACGGGTGGAACGACTGGCGTTCCTCGTGGAACGGACTTCGCAAAAGCCGAAAGCGGACGCCGTTCACCGGCTGCGAGTGTCAGCTAGACGGCTTTGGAGTGCACTCGACGCCTTTGCCGAGCACTTTTCCGCACTTTTCCGCGGGGAGTGGCAATGGTCCAAAAAAAGGCCAAACGCTTGCGCAAGGCGGCTGGTGGCGTGCGTGATCGCGACATTGCGGTCGCCTTGGCGGCTGAAGTCGGCTTGGGGCTCTCGGCTAAGGCGCTGGCACGAGTCGAGAAGGGGCGTTTACAGTCCGCCGCCAATTTGAGCCAGCGGTTGGAGCACCTCAGCAAACGTTCTCCCGCAGCGGACTGGTCGCGCGCGCTTCGACTAGCCGGAGCAGCGCGGTCGGCAGCACCGAGCCCAACAGCAGCCAGCTACTCTGCGGCTCTTCTTCCAGAAATGGCGCAGGAATACTTTGAAGCTGGCCACGAGGCCGCCGCGCCTGCCGCCACAATTGAGAGCCTGCACGCGTTCCGCATTCTCGGCAAACGCTTCCGCTATACGTTAGAACTCTTTGCCCCCTGTTACGGAGAGAACCTACGGGAGGAGTTGCAGCTGCTCGGTGGGTTGCAAGACATCTTGGGAATGATCAACGACTGCGAGACCGCAGCGGCCATTCTCAAGAAGGCGGTGCGCCGCGATCGACGCCAGGAAGTCGATGCCGCCCTCCACCAACGACAGGATGCACTGATCGAGAATTTCCGCAGCCATTGGCACGAGACTTTCGCCGCGGAACAGGAAAGCCGCGTCTGGATGCAGATGCTGGCCAAGCCAGCTTTTGCGCCGGGGAGCGAATCATCAGAAGCCTCATCAGAGACGGCAGCCGTCTCCTAGACCACCGCTATTCGACGCTAACCACCTGACCGTGAGAGGCATGCAGCAGATAGGACTCAAACGTTTCTCCGCTCTCGACGGACCGGGACGCAAGGTGTGTTCATCCAGATCGGTTGTCGGCTGCATTGGGTATCTGAGTGTTCCAACAACGAGATCCACTGGCCCCTGCCCCGAACCAATCGCGACAAGGATCGAGCCTGCGGCAATTACAGGAGGCTAACCAGAGAACAACCGTCGCGAAAACGCATCACGTACGCTGACAGCGCCGCTCAGCGCCTAAATAACGATCGGCTCGTGCCTGCAGATCCGGCCCTAAGACGTCTCGTCCTTGGTGACACAGACCGCCATGAAGACGCAGGTAAACCAACGGGTCGGCAGAAATTCGCACTTCGCGAAAAGGTTCAGGTAACCCGACACCATACCGTCAGCGGAGGCCCCAAACATCTTTCGTAAGGCCAAAAGGAATAGCGTTGTGATCAAGCGGGGGTTGTGGATAATCGGTCGCCAGGCCGTTGGAGTCAGGCCCGCATCCCGCAGGTCAGCGTCAAGTCTCGTGCGGGTCGGCGTATAGCCAAGCTCGAAAGGAGCAAAGGGTAGCCGAAAGAGGGCGTACAGCGGAACGTATCCCGGATTCCAAGGGTTATCGATCGTGAAAATCATCCGCCCATCTGAGTGCAGCACTCGCGCGAACTCGCGGATCGACGCCACAAACTCTTCGCGAGTTTCGAAGTGGTCCAAGGTCGAAGTCGAAATGATCAGGTCGACGCTATTGGAACGGATGGCCAAGGCCCGCGCGTCCGCGTTGATGAACTTCGGGGCCTCGTCTTGGTGGCGGCGTTCGGCCTTGGCGACCGTACGATACTCGACGTCGAACCCAAGCGACAGCCGTTGCCCCAGATCGACGTGAGGCAGTACACGGTCGTCGCCGTTGGCCTCTTCGAAGGCATCCGTCTTAACGACTACCCTCGGACGAAGATCACTCGCCCAATGACGAACGAGTTCCAGGTGAACATCTCGTTTCTGAAGAGCCGCCAGCGGATCGAGATACCAGGAATCGGAGTCGGGCGGGCGCTCGGAGCCAGCAACGGTAGCGGCTATTTCCTCGCGATGGGCCGTTTGATACTCAGACACGAAAGAGCGGCTCCACCTGGACCCAAGTCAGTGATTGTACGATAACTCACCTATTCTATCGTCGGGCGCGGGCACGGGATCTGGCGAGAGGCCGCACAAGAAACGATCACGCTCCGGCACCGACGGCAACCGGCACGGCAACCGCCAAACAATTGACTTAAATGGTGGGCCCTGCAGGATTTGAACCTGCGACCAACGGATTATGAGTCCGCAGCTCTAACCACTGAGCTAAGGGCCCGTGACTAATAGAATCAATAACTTAGAAGGATTCAACTCGTCTGTTTGCCTGTCTCTGACCCCCGTTGTGCCCAGATTCGTGCCCATCAGCAATGTGATACCGGTCGAGCATCTCGGCAGCGTCCTGGAGATCCGAGGTGGCGGTTACATTGTACCTTTCAAAAACCGATCGGGTCTTGTGGCCGGTCAGCTTCATAGCTACCGACTCCGGGATACCAGCGCGGACTAGGTTTCGAACGGCCGTTCTTCTGAAATGGTGCAGTATGGCACCTGGCACTCCGGCCTTGCGGCACGCAGTCGACCAGGCCTTCCGAAACCCCACGATTCGCCTGCCGCTCGGTCGATGCCAAACCCATGGAATGATCACGTCTAGCTCGCGCTGAGTCTGATCCGTGAAGGCCCGCTGCTCTTCGAGTACAGCCAGGAGTTCGCCGCGAAGGTAGAAGACTCGACCTTCGTCATTTTTCGTTGTTCCAGGATCGAGCGTGACGGTCCCCGCCTTGAAATCGACCTGACGCCACTGGAGGGTAAGCACCTCACTTGGGACGCGCCAGCCCGTCAGGTAACTGAATGTGACTACTCGCCGCAGGGTCGGTGACAGGTGTCGCCGCAGCGATTCGAAGCGATCTCTCTCAAAGAATCCCGCCCTCGGTCTGGATTCTTTCAGCCGCGGAATGTGCGGTGCATGTATGACCGTGCCCGCCTGTCGACCCAGTGTGAATGCCCGCTTCACGATTGCTGTCTCGCGGTTGATAGACGCGTTCGCGGCACCCTGCTCCTGTCGTAGGGCAAGATACCTGTTGATGTCGGCTGTCGTGATCGACGCGGCTCTGCGTGCGCCGAAGTAGGGTCCAACGTGCAGCCTGAGTCTCATTTCGAGATCTCGCAGCGATCGCTTCCCATTGACCCGGTAGTCCGACACTACGGCCTTGGCCAACTCGGTGAACTTGATTCGTCCAACCCGTGGTGTGATCGGAACACCCCTGACGATGTCGCCTTCGCGAAGCTTCAGCAACCGCTTGGCGTCGCCTTCCCGGCTGCTGCCGCTGCTTTCGCGGAGCGGTCGACCGTCTCTGTAGTACTTCAGCCACCAGGTTGGTGACTCTTTGATTTCGCCGGACTTGGTTTTGTATCGACGTCTGTAGATTGAGCCCATGCTAGTTGCCTCCTTTCTTCTTGGTCTTTTCGTAGTGGCGCTTGACGTTACGGCGGTTCCGTTCGCGCTTGCACTCCGGGTCCCCACACCACTTGTTGCGGTTGGCGGCCCTCCTGCGACCCTGGGATGTGAACGGCTTTCCACATCCCGCGCACTCATAGACGCCGCCGTTTCCGAGGATCGCAACCGTGAGGTCGGCCGACAATCTCGACGCCAAGTTCCCCGACCCCGGCGGGTGTGAATACGGATGCATTCGAGTCCGTCCGTATTGCTGCCACCGTCTGAGGGCGGTATCTAACAACCACTGTTCGTGGCCCAAATCGCCCCTAGCGTCAGCCCTACCTGCGCCTAGCGGATACGAATCCGCCTGGACGAAAGGATCCTTGTTTCGAGGCTCACCGGCATCGATAGCGGCCCAATCCTCTTCACGCCCTGGCTTGTCGCTTAAAAGTTTGGCCGCGACTCGCAGGATCCCTACTGCCTGATTCAAGTATCGACGCCAGGCTTCAAGGGGCTCAGTGTAGAGAAAATCTTGGTGCGCTAGCTGTGACCTCTCAATAGGTTGTTCATTCGGTCCCGGACCAGGGAAGCTGGAGTTATCCCACAACAGCAACCTTGGAGAGACCGAATGAACATCCACAAGAATGCACGATTGACGCCTTATTTGCGAGTGCGGATCGTCGAGCGCGTCCTCGCCAAGCAGCAGACGCCACGGGACGCCGCGGCGGCCTGTGGCGTCTCACTGAGAACCATCCACAAGTGGCTGGCGCGCTATCGCAGCGAGGGTGTCGCCGGTTTGCACGATCGTTCCTCGCGACCGCACCGCAGCCCGCGACGGACCTCTCGGGCGCTGGTCGAGCGCGTCATTTCTCTGCGCCGCCAGCGTTGGACCGGCCGACACATCGCCCAGGCTGTCGGCCTCTCGCCCGCTACCATCAGCCGCATCTTGCGCCGCGCCGGCCTGAACCGTATCCGCGATCTCGAACCTGCTCGGCCCCTGCGCCGCTACGAACATGCCGCCCCCGGCGATCTGCTGCATCTCGACATCAAGAAGCTCGGCCGCTTCCTCCGCGCCGGTCATCGCGTTACCGGAGATCGCTCTCGGGCCAGTCGCGGCGCTGGCTGGGAGTTCGTGCATGTCGCTATTGACGACAACTCCCGCCTCGCCTTCTCTCAGATCCTGCCCGATGAACGCAGCCACTCCGCGGTGGCTTTCCTCGACGCCGCGGTCGGTTACTACCGCTCCCTCGGCGTCCCCATTCGTCGTTTGCTCACCGACAACGGCTCTTGCTATCGCTCGCGCCTCTTCCGCGATGCTTGCCGTCGTCTCGGCATCCGCCACCGCTTTACCCGTCCTTACACGCCGCGCACCAACGGCAAGGCCGAACGCTTCATCCAGACCGCTCTGAGAGAATGGGCTTACGCTCGCTCCTACTCCTCATCCCAGCAGCGCGCCGCTCATCTGTTACCCTGGCTCCACCATTACAACTGGCATCGCCCCCACGCCAGCCTCCACTACCTTCCCCCTTTCTCCAGACTCCTGATTCCCATGAACAACCTCTTGAGGCTCCACAGCTAGAGGATCGCAGAGATCGTACCTATGGTGACCCGACGGCATGCGATGTTCGCAGATTCCGAGCGGGCCCCACCGGCGCGCAAACGCCAGTACCGAGTGAGCGAATTCATCATCCGTTACGGTGGCTAGCCCAATGAACTCGGTGAGGCAGCGTCCCTTCTTCGGAGAACTGGTCAATGTCGTCCGAAGCGATCCTGGATAGGAGAGGACGAGACCGTCCTCGCCCGACCACGGCCAAGCGATTCGGTTTTTGTAGGCGGAGGGTGTTGTGTATTCGCCAAAGACGGACACCGTCGGGTAGGTTCGAGCCTCTAAATCGATCCCGTTCGCGAGTTCGATCTCCTTCGAAAACTCGTACGTCCCTGAGGCCGAGGCTACCGCGTCGCCGCTTAGTTGGGTGTCGATTCCCGAGAACAGTAGTTGGTCACTCAGTGTGTAGTCGGAACGAGCCATCTAATAATTAATATAACACTCAGTGTTAGACAAAGGTAGCGGCTTCCGGCAGCATGTATGCATCATGACGAACTTCCTCACAACTTCAGAGGCCGCACGCGAGCTCGGACTTACTCCCGCAACGGTTCGCCACCTGGAACGATCCGGTAAGTTAGCGGCGCTGCGAAGCAAAAACGGTACTCGAATCTTCTCGGAGCGTGACGTCGAGCAATTGAAGGCCATTCGTGCGGCCGCGAAAGCCAATACCGGACGGGGGGAATAATCTCGATGGCGAAGACTCCCACATCACCGCCCTATCGTTTTCACTATCCAGCGAGATTAAAGAACGACGCTGAGTTCCAAATGATGTCCTCAGCGGCCGGCAGCGGATTTCGCGAAATCACAGATTCGATGTGGATGATGGGTGGTCGCTTACCCGACAACGACGATATTCTGTTTCGCCAGTCGGGTATGACGAGCCGCGAATGGCGTCGAGAGCGGCTCACGATTCGGGCCCGTCTGATGCCGGACGGCTCCGGAGCGCGCGAGCGATGACTCAACGGCAAACTCCAGGCGCTACGGTACTCCAATCCACCCCGAGTAGGGAGACAACGGACCGTGGAGCGGTGGAGAAAAATGTTACTCAACGGTCACGGCTAATGGGCCTCGTTAGCGCAGCTGCGTACCTCGGAGTCAGCTACTGGACTGTTCGCGAGTGGGTCTTCAATGGAGTCCTGCCATCGGTGAAGCTACCCAAACCGAGAACCAAGGATGGCCGAGTGCTGCGCCGAATTCTGATTGACCGCAAAGATCTGGACGAATTCATCGACGCCAATAAGGAGACCGAACACTTTTGAATGCTTTTTTGCTAGCGCCGAGCGGCGGTGCGAGAACGTCTACGGTCGCGAGCTCAGGATCACCGGTGTCGGACCGGTGGGCCTGGGCGGAACTAGCCTGCGCACCTAGATTGCGAGGCCACCCATATGCGGGAAGCGTCTCGGTCCTCCGATGACTCGTATTAACCGTTCCCGGTGGATGGAGTTGATCGAATCTGGCGGACTCGTACGCACCGAATGAAAAGGGCACTGCCGGACGTTCAATCGCCAACAGCAAATCCACACGTCGCTCGAGGAGCAGAAGGAGTCGAGTAATTCATGGCAAAGACACCACACGACCCACCTGGCACGCCGGTCCAACCGGCTAGCCACTCCGCCGGTCTGACCGATCAAGACTACGATCGACTTGCCAAGCGCTGGATCGACCGGGCGACAGCCGATGCCGCCCGCATTCGGCGGGTCGACGCGACCGAAGGTCCCCAGTTGGTTGGTCGGCGAGATCGTCCAGGCTCATCATTCGCCGGACTCGCCATACCTTACATCCGGCTCGGCGAAACCACCGTGCGCGAATGTCGGCTGCGGCGCGATAGTCCCGACATGGAGTACCTCCCGGACGGCTCGACCCGGGAAACTGCGAAGTACTTGTCGCCGCCAGGACGTAGCTCGCTCATCTACTTTCCGGCGCGGCTGACGCCTGAGCAGGTCGCGGACAAGGACCTGCCAATCATCTTTACCGAAGGTGAATTCAAGGCCATAGCCTTGGACCGGCTCGCTCGACATGAGTCAACCGAGTTGCGCTTTGCAGCCATCGCAATCCCGGGTGTCTGGAATTTTCGTGGCACCGTTGGCAAGACCGAGGGGCCGAATGGCGAGCGCAAGGACCTCAAGGGGCCAATTCCGGATCTCGAACTTGTGAACTGGGACCGCCGACGCGTGTTGATTGCCTACGATGCCGACAGCACGACAAATCCATCGGTTGAAACAGCCGAAAGGGTTTTGATCAACGAACTACGGCGGCGCGGCGCGACAGTTGCCGTTCTGCGCTGGTCGCTCGACGACGGTAAAGGCATCGACGATCTGCTCGCCAACAAGGGGCCAGACTACGTTCTTGAACTAATCAAGGGCGTCGATTGGGACGAAGCGATCCGTTCGACCGAAAAGGCCCGGCAACAGCAAAATCAAGCCGACGTCGTCGTAGGAATCGCGCTCGGTAGCAGCCAGCTATTTGTTGACGATGACGTCGCGTTCGCGGATATCGACAACGGCGTCGTACGGTGCACGATGAAGGTCAATTCAAAGTCTTACAGGAGCTTACTGCGACACAAGTACTACCTCACCCGCCGGAAGTGCCCTAGCTGTGGAGCCTCAAGAGGTTGTTCATGGGAATCAGGAGTCTGGAGAAAGGGGGAAGGTAGTGGAGGCTGGCGTGGGGGCGATGCCAGTTGTAATGGTGGAGCCAGGGTAACAGATGAGCGGCGCGCTGCTGGGATGAGGAGTAGGAGCGAGCGTAAGCCCATTCTCTCAGAGCGGTCTGGATGAAGCGTTCGGCCTTGCCGTTGGTGCGCGGCGTGTAAGGACGGGTAAAGCGGTGGCGGATGCCGAGACGACGGCAAGCATCGCGGAAGAGGCGCGAGCGATAGCAAGAGCCGTTGTCGGTGAGCAAACGACGAATGGGGACGCCGAGGGAGCGGTAGTAACCGACCGCGGCGTCGAGGAAAGCCACCGCGGAGTGGCTGCGTTCATCGGGCAGGATCTGAGAGAAGGCGAGGCGGGAGTTGTCGTCAATAGCGACATGCACGAACTCCCAGCCAGCGCCGCGACTGGCCCGAGAGCGATCTCCGGTAACGCGATGACCGGCGCGGAGGAAGCGGCCGAGCTTCTTGATGTCGAGATGCAGCAGATCGCCGGGGGCGGCATGTTCGTAGCGGCGCAGGGGCCGAGCAGGTTCGAGATCGCGGATACGGTTCAGGCCGGCGCGGCGCAAGATGCGGCTGATGGTAGCGGGCGAGAGGCCGACAGCCTGGGCGATGTGTCGGCCGGTCCAACGCTGGCGGCGCAGAGAAATGACGCGCTCGACCAGCGCCCGAGAGGTCCGTCGCGGGCTGCGGTGCGGTCGCGAGGAACGATCGTGCAAACCGGCGACACCCTCGCTGCGATAGCGCGCCAGCCACTTGTGGATGGTTCTCAGTGAGACGCCACAGGCCGCCGCGGCGTCCCGTGGCGTCTGCTGCTTGGCGAGGACGCGCTCGACGATCCGCACTCGCAAATAAGGCGTCAATCGTGCATTCTTGTGGATGTTCATTCGGTCTCTCCAAGGTTGCTGTTGTGGGATAACTCCAGCTTCCCTGGTCCGGGACCGAATGAACAACCTATTGAGAGGTCACACCTAGCGCCCAAGCGATGACCGCCGCGATCGCAACGCTCGAGGCGAACGCTCGCTTCGCTGAGCCGGTTGTCCGCCGAGAGGTCTTCACCCGAACAGCCGAAGCGGAAGGAAAGTTGTACCTGGACTTGTGCGACGACAGTTGGCAAGCGGTTGAAGTTGATTCGCGGGGATGGCGGATCGTCTCCAGGCCTCCAGTTCGGTTTCAGCGTTCTCCTGGGATGCTGCCGCTGCCGATGCCCGCGGCCGGCGGAAAGCTAGACGACCTGCAAGGGCTTTTGAACGTTCGAGATTCCAGCGACTTAATCCTGATTGCCGCCTGGTTGTTGGCCGCGCTGCGTCCCACGGGACCCTTTCCGCTGCTATCGCTTAGTGGCGAACAGGGTAGCGCGAAAAGTACGGCTGCTCGGACTCTTCGTTCGCTGATCGACCCGAACCGCGTTCCGCTCCGCACCCTGCCACGCAACGAACGGGATCTCTATATCGCGGCTAGCCATTCCCATGTTTTGAACTACGACAACCTAAGTGGCATTTCACCTTGGATTTTCGACGCACTCTGCCGTCTCGCTACTGGCGGAGGGTTGACGACTCGGACGCTGTACGAAAACGACGAGGAGACGATGTTTGAGGCGATGAAGCCGATCATCTTGAACGGTATCGAAGACTCTGCGACTCGGCCAGATCTAGCTGACCGCTCGATTGTGGTCATGTTGGAGCCGATTCTAGAGGCTGACCGCAAACCGGAGAACTATCTGCAGGCCAGACTAGAGGCGGCTGCGCCAAAGGTGCTCGGGTTACTGCTCGATGGGCTTGTGCGCGGCCTGCATCGGCTCGACTCCGTCCAGTTCGAGCGGCTACCTCGAATGGCCGATTTCGCGAGTTTTGCCGTGGCCTGCGGCGACGGATCTCTATGGTCCGACGGAGGGTTCATGGCCGCCTACGAAGGGAATCGTTCGAAGGCAGTCGCGGAGGTGGTCGAGAGCGATATGGTGGCGGAGGCCGTCCGACAGCTTGCCCAGCAAGGTCCGTGGAAGGGTACGGCTTCGGAAATGCTCGAACGCCTCTGCAAGATTGCCGGCGACAAAACCGCCAATTCAAAGAAGTGGCCTGCGACGCCACGCGCACTATCCGGACGGCTACGCCGAGTTGCGCCGCCACTCCGGCACCTCGGGGTCAATATCGAGTTCTTTAAAGAGGGGCACACCCGGACGCGGATGATCAGGCTAGCAGCACGCCCTCCAGAAACTGAGAGCATTTCGCCGTCCGCATCGTCCGCAAACCGCTCAGGTAACTGTGAACCAAAGGCTTACGGGCGGACGCAAAGTAATTCTGAGCGGACGGTAGCTCAACATCAACCGTCCGCAGCTAAGGGACTGGGTAGAAGTCGGTTGGGCGATGCGGACGGTGCGGACGCAAATTCCCCTCATAAGTTGGGCCCGCCTCCTGAGGACGAGATCGAAGTATGAGTCCGGTCCTATTGATCAACACCATTCGCGATCACGGTGGGGCGCTTCGTCTCACCGATGGTCGCCTGATGCTTGGCAATCGAGCGGGCGTGCCGGCGTCGATTCTCAATGACTTGCGCGAAGTAAAGACCGCAGTCGTGGCAATACTCGCCGCGGAATGCTCGGAACGGCAGCGTGCCGGCCGGGATGCCCTGGAAGCCGTCAACCGCGCCGGTGTCGAGCTGCCGACCCTGCCTGACGTTGGCCGAGTCGTGGCGGTCCCGCGGGGAAACTGGAGTCCGGAAGTAGCTGAAGCACTGTCTACGCTGGGATACTCCACGCTCCCCGTGGTGTTGGTCGACGAGCACCACAGAGGAGCATCCCTCGACACGCTCGCGGCGAAACTGCGACAGGCCGGAGAGATGCCGTCTTGAATCTCCGCTCTAAGCGCTACGGTGCCCAAGTTGGCCGCGATTGTGAGCGGTCGGATTCTCCAAAATCGACACGTCTGATCGCTCTACTGCGGGTCGCTGCCATAAGTTCGGTTGTCGGAAACAACCCCTGAAACAGTCCTTTTCTGCCCTTCTTGGGCTCCCCGATGGGGTCATTTCCTACATTTCCTGCCGGTTCAACCGGTCAACGCAACACAAGCGTTAAAACGTTCTGCTGGGGTTTCATACCCCAGCGTCTTGCGGGGCCGTTCGTTCAGCCTCCGCGCAATCTTGTCTAGATGTTCTTGCGAGTGTACTGATAAGTCGGTTCCCTTGGGGAAGTACCGCCTCAACAGTCCGTTCGTGTTTTCGTTCGATCCACGTTGCCAAGGACTCTGCGGATCACAAAAGTAGACGGTGATGTTGGTCGCCTCAGTGAACCGTTTGTGGTCCGCCATCTCCGAACCTCGATCCCACGTCAGTGACTTGTAGAGTTCGGTGGGGATCTTCTTGGCCTGTTCGATCAGAGCCGAGACAACCGTTTCGGTCTTCTTGTTAGATACCTTGATCAGCACCAAGTAACGCGTGGAACGTTCGACCACCGTCACGATGGAGCTGTTCTTCGCTCCCGAGATCAGATCGCCTTCCCAGTGACCCGGTACAACCCGGTTTTCGACTGTAGCCGGACGCTGGTGGATTGAGATCATGTCGGCGATCTGACCCTTGCCGTGGCCTTTGCGGGTGGAATGTCGGGAGCGGCGAATCGTGCGCCTGGAGGGTAGATGTCGCGTCAAACCTTTACTCAAACCCCCGCCAGGCTGGACGTACAGCCCGCGATAGATCGTTTCGTGTGACACGTAACGCGACTCATCTTGCGGGTTGGTGCGTCTCAGCCATCCCGCGATCTGTTGCGGAGCCCAGTGCTCGCGCAGCTTCTCTTCGACTAGTCGGCGTAACCGCGGACAGCAGGCCAACCGACAGCGTCTGGGCCGCCGTGCTCGACCCCAAGCGCGCTCCTCGGCCTCGGTTGCCCGATAGGCGGAGCTGCCGCCGTTGCGGCTGATCTCCCGGCTGACTGTCGATGCCGGACGGCCAAGCAGCCGTGAGGTGGAACGCATCGATCGTCCCGCTGCAACGCCTCGGGAGATCTCTTCTCGCTCGGCTAGCGTCAGCGCCAACGGCGAGCGGCAACGCGGCCGAGGACGGATGCCGCCATAGGACGCAAGCTGCCCAAAGACCGACCCTCCTTCCTTGCCGAATAGGCGTCCAATCGCCTTCATCGACTCTCCTCGACTCCAGCGTTCCCACATCTCTGCCCGCTGGGCCTCGGTGTAGCCTCGCGCTACTCGCTCTTTCCTCTGCTTCCTTCGCATCCACTTCTCCTTATCGGTGAAGTGTTGCATCGACCGCTTGAACCCACCCCCAATATAGGAAGTAACTCGGAGCACCGGCCCGCGGCCCTTTTAGCGGTTCTGTAACGCTACAACTTCCGTTCCGTGGTCGGTGCCACCACGTTCAGGCCATGAGAGGGATTCTCGAGTCGAGCTACGTCGCTACCTACTATGAGGCTGGCCGGCTCGGATGCATTGGTGAAAACTCGACCGCTACGTCAGGGGGTCGTCGGCGGCGGCCATTCTTCGAAGCAGCATTCGCTATCGTTGCCACTCCAGAATACTCGCTGTAAGTCCCACTCCAAGGGGGTCGTTACCTCCCACTCCTGACCGTCGCTTACGCGCACCAGGGTCGCTGCACCCACGCTCTCTAACGTGGAGCGGTTTTCATCTACAGTGTCAGGAGTGATTTCAGCTCCACCTGCATACTGCAACCGGAATCGAGTCTGCCACACATGACGACCGTTCTTCTTGACCATCGGTGTTTGAATTTCGATCTCGAAAGCGGGATCCGTCGTCGGCAATCCGCTGAAAGGATAGGGAGTTTCAAAGAATATCTCTAGGTTCTGTTGGCAGGCAATCGTGGCCTCGGGCGGGATGGAAGCCAAACAGTCCGTGTTGGACGGCTGGCACGCGTTGGCATAGATCTCCGCGTAGATGTCCGGTACAACACACCCAGCCCCGAAGTCGACGGTGACAAAACGTTTCGTGGTGTTGTCGTGTAGGCTCGCCGGACGGGGCCAGCCGAAGGTGTTGAAGTGGAAGTTTTGACGATTGACAATGGCGCTGCTCACGCGCTGAGTCCTGGGATCTTCGCAATTCATGTCTTGGCCGCCGCCTATTGTGTTCCAGTAGTCGACCGTCCGGTTGGCTAAGCAGCTGTATAAGGGGTATGTGGGGAGCGTTTTGCCTTCGTCCTGGATCGCGCTGTCGACGTCAACCGAGACCCGCACCCTTTCATCGGGATCCTCGGTGGTTTCACCGCCGCCGGAACAGTCGTTATCGGAGCTGAAGACGCCGTCGTCGCAGTCGAGCACTGGCGGGCCCAAGCAGTTCGTGCATCTCTTGTGATCCCTGATGAACCCGTCACCGTCCCGATCACAGAACGACCCTATAAAACACTGCTGCGCTGCCAGCGGGGCGACGCCGAGGACGAAGAACCCAATGAGCGCTGCGCTTAGTCTGCGCAGAATCGTAACTTTTCTCGACATCTCATCTCCTTTAATCTTTTCGCCTCTGACCAACCGGCTTCGACCGAGCTAAACGCGACCTAGGTCAACGTCGAAGACGCTTCGCGATACCAAGGAGCAGCGGCTCTCAGAGCGCGCCCTTGCGGCGGTCGGCCACAGCTTGGACCGAGCGGCGCGAACGGCTCTCTCATGGACGGCTCAATCGGCTCTCGAATCTTCCGCACCGCTGAGGGCCGACAGCGCCTGTGAGTCTTATAGACCCGATGCTGTGATTTGCAAAGCGACATGAGACGACATTGGGTCAATGTCCAACTTTTTTGCGTGATTTGGTGCGGGACTGATGAGAAATCCGGGGTAGACTACGCGCGGGGTGCGAATGAGCAGTCCGGACGACAACGGTGTGTCTGCGCGTCTGCCTCGTGAGGAATCGCTGGTCTCCTGGAAAGAGATCGCAGTCCACATGGGCTGCACAGTGCGCACAGTGCAGCGCTGGGAGCGGGAAGCGGGCCTGCCCGTTCACCGGCGAATGACGGCATCTCGCGGGATGCTCTATGCCTTCCCGTCTGAACTCGACGCCTGGCTAGAGCAGAGGACCGAAACAGGGGTCAACGGTTCAGAACCAGCCAGCACCAAGACTTGGCGAACATACTCGGCACCAATTGCGGCTGCAGTTCTTGCCAGTGTCGGACTCGCGGCATATTTCGGGTCCGAGCTACCTGCTACCGGTGATCGTTCTACTTCAGACCTGCGGTTTGAGCGATTGGCACCAGACATGGTGTTTCACAGTGCCTACCCCTCTCCAGACGGACGTAGGATCGCCTACCGCACCAACCAGACGATTCACCTCCGGTTGCGAGACCTGTCTAGCAATGAGGATGTCCTCCTATCGGGAGCGCGCTCGTCGCCACCGGTCTGGTCGGCGGACAGCCGCCGGTTGGCAGTGGCCACGTTGTCCGACCAGGGACTTTGGAGCCTTCGGACGATCGAGGTCGATCAGGCGAGAACGCGGGTGTCGTTGGCGCAAACTGACTCCCCTTTGCGGCCTCAAGCCTGGTCACCTGACGGCACCCGGCTATTGGTCCAGGACCGCGAGCGGAGATTGTATTTTGTTTCTTCGTCCGACGGAACGGTTGAGGAGGACGGTCTCGAGCAGCTACGTGACCTTCCGCCAGACGTCCAACCTGGAGCAATTTCCCCCAACGGGAAATTCGTCAGCTACGTTGCGAAGCTCGTTGGCGGAAGCACCAGGATTTGGGTGGCGGATCTAGACGGAGGCCAGCCTCCGATTCGCGTGACCGCCGATTCTGCTGCGGAGTTCCAGCCGTTTTGGTCGCAGGACGGGCGTCGTATCTACTATGTGGGTCAACTGAACGCGTTGGGCACGAGCCTCGCTTTACGGGCCGTGGAAGTGGATACGGAAAGCGGTATACCGACGAGTGGGTCGGTGATGATCCTTCAACTTGAGGGCTACTCCCGAGTTGTTCGTCCCGGCCTGACTTCGGATGGATCTGTCTTGTATGGCCGCAGCCTGCTACATCGCCACGGAATCGTCATCGCCTCTGATTCACGGGTCGGCGAGAGTCGCGAGCCATTGATGGAGCTTCCGAGGGGGACTTCGATCATGCATTGGGTTGCTGGCGAGCCAACGCTCACCTACCGGGACAGGTCTTTGGGAGCCAGGCACGGGATTTCATTCGTCGAGCACAACCTCCGGAGCGGGCGGAAACGAATCCGCACCTTGCCGCAGGATCCGCCAGCGATTTCACAAAGATTCAACGCTCGTGGTCCGGACTATCGTGACGCACTGGTCGCAGGCCCCGATGGCGAAGGCATCTCACTCTATAGAGTGAATCTGGAGACCGGCGAACGCTCAGTGTTAGTCCCTGCCAGCGCCCTCACAGGTGGAGAGCAGATCATTACGGCTGGGTACTGGTCGCCTGCGGGAGATCAGGCTTGTTTTGAGACGGGCGCGCAGTTACCACTCGGTGACCCAGAGCGGAACGGATTGCATGTTGTGCGTATTGCCGATGGCGCTCTTCACACCGTGGCGAGGAGTAACCGGCTGAATGGTTGTAGCTTCTCGCCCGACGGAAAAGAGATCGCCTGGGGAGATGGAGCATGCCTGATGACTGCATCAATCGCTACGAACATTGCGGAAGAGGTTGTCTGCGCTCCGATCGCCAAGCAGGCTTTGGAGCGGTTGCAGCAAGAACTTCCGGGGGCAGCGACAGCCAGGCCGGCATGGTCCGCCGACGGTCGCTTCTTGGTATGGCCCGCGCCGGTAGAGGCCGAACGGCGAATCGCATTGTGGGTTGTCGACCGTGCGACAGGTTCACACCGTGTTATTTGGTCCGGCGCGCCGGATTATCAGTCAGCACCGGTTGGGCCTGAATGGTCGTCGGACGGTTCGATGATCGCTTTCACGATTCGTGAGAAGCAGAGGCACGAGTTGTGGGCGGCTCGTGCGGCAGATCAAGCGTTAGAACTCGCCGAGAGTCGGTGACCCTCAGCGCACGATACCTTTCCGCGTGAGCCCGGTGCTGAGTAGATCGGCTCTTCAAGTCGGATCTGACCCATGGCCTGGCATTGGTTCATGAGCGGTCGGTGAAACTGGGCGGGGCCAGGCGGCAGGGCGCTTCATCAGGAGATTGGCGGCGGTCATGTCTTGTAGCCGCCGTGGGGGCGAACGCCTGACCACGGAGTAACTTCCTACAAGTCCCGAATGTAGGCAATGACCCCTGAAATGGCGCAGCTTAGATGGGCTAGGATTAATGTTGGATGTAAGAGAACAACAGTGGGAAGAAGGGTTTACTCAGCTCCGCGCCTACAGCAACGCCAATAATGACACCTTGGTTCCTCGGAGTTTCGAAGCGGAAGATGGCCATCGGCTGGGACTGTGGGTTAGCGTACAACGCACAAAGAAAGCCACCATGTCACGAGAGCGCCGGCGCAGGCTGGAAGAGTTGGGATTCGTGTGGGATGTACGGGACCAGCGGTGGGAAGAAGGCTTCACTCGTCTCCAGACCTACAGAGAATCCAACAGCAACTGTCTAGTTCCTTTCGATTTCAACACGGAAGATGGATATCGGCTGGGAGCCTGGATCAACATACAGCGCGTAAAGAAAGACACACTGTCAGACGTACGTCGCCGCAGGCTGAATAAGCTGGGGTTTGTGTGGGATGTAAGAGAACTACAGTGGGAAGAAGGCTTCGCTCATCTCCTACGCTACAGAGAAACCAACAACGACTGCCTGGTTCCTCGGAGTTTCAAGACGGGCGACGGCTACCGACTGGGACAGTGGGTTGGCGTACAGCGCACAAAGAAAGACACGCTGTCACCAGAGCGTCGGCGCAGGCTGGATGAGCTGGGATTTGTGTGGAACGTAAGAGAACGACACTGGGAAGAAGGCTTCACTCGTCTCCAAACCTACAGAAAAACCAACAACGACTGCCGAGTTCCCCAAAGTTTCAAAACGGAAGATGGCTACAGGCTGGGAAGCTGGGCTCAGAACCAACGCAACGGTAGGAATGCGCTTTCGCCAGAACGCCGGCGCAGGCTCGATGAGTTGGGATTTGTACGGGACCCGCTCAAGCAGCAGTGGGAAGAAGGTTATGGCCAGCTTGTTGATTACAAACAGCGTGAAGGCCACTGCCAGGTTCCTCAGAGTTTCAGAACGGCGGATGGCTACCGGCTGGGAATCTGGGTTAGCACGCAGCGCACAAACAAGAACACCCTCTCGCCGGACCGTCGGCGCAGGCTAGATGAGCTGGGGTTCGTATGGACGGCGAAATCCAGGCCCAGGTAGCGAGCTGACCGCCGCCAACGACTCGCTGGCAATCAACGCGGTTGACTTTCCAGGTGCCGAGACACAGCGGTACTTCCCAGATTTCCTACCAGCACCATGTGGGGGAACCAACCCCTTGAACAGGCCGTTTCGACCTTCTAGAGACACCCGGATCGGGTCATTTCCTACAATTCCCAATATAGGAAATTACTCAGAGCACGGCCTAGTAGCGCTTCCATCAATCGCTCAGTGTTGCGTTGAGTCTCAATGGCGGTATTCAGGCTACTGAGAGGGTGAGCTGACACGCGTGAGCCTATGGGTGAACCCATTGCGCTTTGTAAGGACCCATGGCACGATGACTGTGGCTTCATCCTGCGGCAATCACCTGTACACGCGATGCGAAAACTAAAAGATGTCGAGATAATTTTCGTCGTTTTCAGTTCCTTGACGTTGCTGCTTGGCGCGCTACTGGTGATCCACTATCGCGGTGTTCTGGCTTCATCCGCGGACTACGATGCCATCGATAATTTTCGGAGTTCCTTGAGATCGCGGTGTTCTGCGCGCTTTAGCTTTACCGCCCGCAACATTGAGTTCGTCACCGATTTCTACGGTCTGCGCTACCACGGCGTGTCTAACAATCTGATTGACGCTCATATTCTCTATTTCGGGGCGTTCGAAAAGCCGCTGCTACATTGGTTGGGAGACACTGCTGAGCTATTGGAAGACGACGATCTCGTCTTCCTCGATATCGGCGCGAATACCGGACAACACACTCTCTTCATGTCACGGCACGCGGCTACGGTGCATTCTTTTGAACCCTACCCTCCGGTTTTGGAGCAGCTTCGCAAAGGGATCGAAATGAACTTGCTGGACAACGTCGTGGTTCATCCGATCGGACTGGGTGCAACCAATGAGGTGCTAGAGTTTTTCGAACCTCCGCATGATAACCAAGGAACGGGGAGCTTTGTCAGCGAGTTCGAAGATCGGTCGAGCGGCGTAACTGAATTGCGAGTGGTCGTGGGTGACCAATACCTAAGGGCTCAAAGAGTCGAGCGTGTGGACCTCGTTAAGATTGACGTCGAGGGCTACGAGAAGAGCGTGCTGGCAGGTCTTGTAGAGACATTGGAGCGCCAGCGCCCGATCATCGTGATGGAGTTGACTGTGGCGAGCGATCTAGACGAGCCATTCAAGAGCCGAGAAGAACTTGTCTCCGCTTTTCCGGGGACGTACGAATTCGCTCTGCTTCCTAGTCCTTATGCTGCTGAGTTTCGGACAGGCAAGTACGAAATCGAGCCTTTCACCGCCACAACACCATCATTTCTCGTTGACGGTCAGTGGACCGTCGTCGCCTACCCAGCCGAGAAGGCTGCAGCAGTGTCATGGAGCAACACGGCGAACTAATCCTCTAGAAAAGTCGATGGCGGCATCTCCTTCTCGGTGAAGTCTTGCATCGACCGCTTGAGCTGGCACCACCTGTAGGGAACGATCCCGGTAATGGCGCTCTCGCGGCGGGCGTTTGTGCCTCGCTGTTACTCATGAGGCCCATATGTCGAGCGTCAGTACGACGATGACGTGCAACGGAGCGCTGGCAACGATCGGCGCAAGCCTAAGGGGGACCAACCGGCTTCCCCGCTCGCGAGCCGAAGCGAGCAGCACGAATCCGATCACAGTCCAAATCAGACTTGCAAGCGGTGCGAGGAGCAACACCAAGGCGGCGGCATAGCTTAGCCGGTCCATGATCGGAATTCGCACGACGTAGGTCGAAGCCAGGAGGAGGCCTGGGACCCAACAAGACTTGATGTAGGCGGGTTCCAGTCCCCTTCGGACCGAGCTAGCCGCGTAGAGCTTGACCAGGACGGTCGGCGCTACGACGAAGATGACTGGGGCGGTCACCACGCCAATGGACAGTCTAGCGCTGCGACGCCCGTGGTCCCCCACGCTCCGTCAGCGCTCGATCTTGAGTAACTTCCTACAAGTCCTGCCGGCTCAACCGGTCAACGCAACACTAGGCCTAAGTCGTTCAACCGAAATGTCTTAGCGATGAGAGCGGCAAGGGGCTTGCCTACAAGCTGAAGCCACTAATCGCAATTGCGTAACTCGTTGTACTGCAATGACATGCAGATGAGAGCGGAGCGTCCTCGCCGCTTCGCCTTTGCTTTCTTTGGCTTACGCTTCACGCTCTCCCTTCGCGCCGGGTGTTGCGTCGACCGCTTGAGACCACCCCGCATGTAGGCAATGACCTATTTAGGTCGAACTGTCAGACGTGCGTTAGCTCACAGGGATCCGCAGGCGAACAACGATGAGTGAGCCCATAGAGGTAGACTGCCACAATGTTCGATCGGGCAAAACTCGAACTGCTCAAACAAGCCGTCGAACGCGACGACTGGGTTGGCGCGTCGGAAGTGTTCGAGGAGTTGTCTCGCACCCCGCAAGGCACGGATGACCGCTTCTATACCGAAGCGCTCTCTTCGGCACTCCGACTTCGTGAGCCGGAATGGTTGTCGTCGATTCTATTCGAGCTGAGTCGCTCTTCAGCCGATTGAGTTCCAGGGCCATCCTCAAGACGCAGTCAGCCGAGCGCGGAACGCCAACGGCATTGAGTCATTGACAGCACTCACCAACTCTTGCCGACAGCCCAGGTAGCGTTCTGTTGTCTGCGATGATGCATGTCCCAGTAGGAACTGAATCTGTTCTAACGCTCCGCCTGATCGAAAGCACAACTGAGCGCAAGTTCGTCTCAAGTCATGCGGGGCAATCGACAGCAACCCCTCGCGGCCGCTGTGCTCATGCACCACGTTCCAGACCGACCGGTCGCATAGCCGCCTGGGTAAGATCACACCCATCTTCGTGATCGGTCGAAACAGCGGGCCAGATGTGATCTGAGCTTTTTGGATCCACTGATTCACGCGGGTCATCACCCAAGTAGGAACGGGAACCGTCCGCATTCTTCTGCCTTTGCCGATTAGATTGACCACCAGCCAACGCCCCTCTCGTGAACGTAGGTGTGCCACGTTGAGAGTGACCAACTCGCTGCGTCTAAATCCGCAACCAAGCATCATCGCCAACATGGCTCGATCTCGCAGACCACGGCTCGATTGCTGGTTTGGCGATTCGAGAAGTCTTCGGCTTTGCTCTGCGCTCAACCAGTTACCCACTCTGGTTCCCAAGCGCTTGGCCCCAGCGACACGGGCGATCCCAGCAACAGCTTCGGCCCCGACCAGGCCGAGTTCGCAACATTCTGATGCCAGGGCCCGAATGGCGGCGAGACGAACGCCGATGGTGGAAGGAGCCAGTCTTCGCTCCTCTAACTCTGCCAAGTAGGAGACGACTGTTCTGCGGTCAAAGGCCAGCTTGGGACTGGCGCAATACCAGCGTACGAAGTGCTTGATCGCGCTCCGATAGGATCGCTTGGAACAATCCGAGGTGAGCCGCGTCAAGACGGCTTCGGCGGCTGTTTGTAGCTCCGGTAGAGCTTTCGATGAAAAGTGGTGGGTTCGGTGTTTCATGGTGAGCGGCATGCTACCGCTCGCCGTGAACCTGTGTCAGTCCGTCAGAGTAGATTCCTCGATGCGGGGTGGTCTCAAGCGGTCGACGCAACACCCGGCGCGAAGGGAGAGCGTGAAGCGTAAGCCAAAGAAAGCAAAGGCGAAGCGGCGAGGACGCTCCGCTCTCATCTGCATGTCATTGCAGTACAACGAGTTACGCAATTGCGATTAGTGGCTTCAGCTTGTAGGCAAGCCCCTTGCCGCTCTCATCGCTAAGACATTTCGGTTGAACGACTTAGGCCTAGTGTTGCGTTGACCGGTTGAGCCGGCAGGACTTCTAGGAAACTACTCAGCGGGGCGTGGGTGGGAGGCTGATTCGGGCTACGATTTAACCGAGGAATTCCACCATGCAGATTTTGAGTATCGGAACTTTTCTCCATACGGTCAGTAGCGTCTGCGCGCTGGGGCTGCTAGCGGCCAATGGGCTTGCCGCCCAGCACGAGTTCCCCGTCGACTATCCGCCCACCAACGAGATCCGTCTCGACAACCGCGTCGCGGTCCCTATGCGAGACGGCGTTGTTCTTTTCGCCGATGTCTACCGGCCGGTCGAGGAGGGCAAGTTTCCGGTGATCGTATCGCGGACGCCCTATTCCACCGAACGGGCTCCCAGCGCCTACGCCGCGGCCGTCTACTTTGCGCGTCGCGGGTTCGTTTATGTCTTTCAGGACGTCCGCGGAAGGCACGAGTCCGAGGGACGTTGGGAGCCCTTCCGAGACGACATCGAAGACGGATACGACACCGTCGAATGGGCGGCGAGCCAGCCATGGTCGAACGGTAAGGTCGGGATGTCGGGCGGCTCGTACCTCGGGCAGGTGCAATGGCGGGCGGCTCAGGCCAAGCCGCCCCATCTGGTCGCGATCTTCCCGCGTGTCGCGTCGACCTCCATCTACCACGACTGGGTGACCGTCAACGGCGGCTGGCGGTTGGCCTTTAACTTCGGCTGGGGGCCGGTACGACAGGAATCGCGCATCATGCAGAACACCGGGATGCACACCGCGGCGGACGGATCCCAGTCGATCAGCTACGACGAAATGGTGTGGCACTTACCGCTGGACAGCATGCAGGAGCTGGCCGGCCGCAACGCGCAGTTCTACCGTGACTGGATCGCCCATACCGACTACGACGATTACTGGAAGAAAGTCTCCGTCGAGGAACATTTCAGCGAGATCGAAGTCCCCGTCCACACGCTCGGAGGCTTCTTCGACATCTTTGCGCAGGGCACGTTGCGTGGCTACACCGGGGTCTCCACGAAAGGGGCGACCGAGAAGGCCCGTAAGGGCAGCCACATGATGATCGGCCCCTGGGAGCACGGTCCGGGACAAAAGGTCGGCGCGATGGACTGGGGAGAGGCCGCGTTGCCCGACACGGCGGCGATCGAGCTGCGATGGTTCGACTATTGGCTCAAGGGCATCGACAACGGCCTCGACAAGGAACCGCCGGTTAAGGTCTTCGTGATGGGGCGCAACGAGTGGCGCTTCGAGAACGAGTATCCCCTGGCCCGAACCAAGTACACCCCGATGTACATCGATAGCGACGGATCCGCCAACGGCTCGCATGGGGACGGCAAGCTTGCGTGGGACAAGCCGTCCGGCGCGGACTCTGATCAGTACGTCTACGATCCAGCCAATCCCGTGCCTTCGCTGGGAGGCGCTAACTGCTGTGGAGTGGGAACACCATCGGGCCCGCAAGATCAGCGCCCGAACGAGGGCCGTGGAGACATCCTCGTCTACACCTCAGACTTCATCGAGGATGAGTTCGAGATTGTAGGCCCCGTCAAGATGAAGCTCTGGGCTTCATCGAACGCCGTCGACACCGACTTTGTCGCGCGCCTGATCGACGTTTACCCGGACGGCCGCGCCATCAACATGGCCGAAGGTATCCTGCGGACGCGTTATCGCGATAGCCTCGAAGAGCCCAAGCTCATGAATCCGGGCGAAGTCTACGAGCTTGAAATCGACCTGATCGGCACGGCGAACCTCTTTCAGAAGGGCCACCGCGTGCGACTACACATCACCAGCAGCCATTTCCCGCAGTTCAATCGCAACCCCAATACGGGCAAAGCGTTTGGGACGAGCGCGGAGATCGTCAAGGCGGAACAGACCGTCTACCACGGCGGAGCGAAGGTGTCGCACCTAGTGTTGCCGGTGATCGAAAAGTAGCGACCGCGCCGCCTCAAAGTATCCACGACGTATTGCCGACCCTGCTAAGCGGTGCAGGGATTCGTGCCGCTTTTCCGAAGCCTCTCGATGGTCGTAACGTGTGGTCCGTCATCATCGGTGATGATCCGATCAGGGCGGAACCCATGATGTTGGTGTGGAAATGGGGCACCGACCCCCAGCACACGTTTGCATCGTTCGACGGTGACTGGGGGTAGTTGCCGCGATGCGGGGTGGTCTCAAGCGGTCGACGCAACACCCGGCGCGAAGGGAGAGCGTGAAGCGTAAGCCAAAGAAAGCAAAGGCGAAGCGGCGAGGACGCTCCGCTCTCATCTGCATGTCATTGCAGTACAACGAGTTACGCAATTGCGATTAATGGCTTCCGCTTGTAGGCAAGCCCCTTGCCGCTCTCATCGCTAAGACATTTCGGTTGAACGACTTAGGCCTAGTGTTGCGTTGACCGGTTGAGCCGGCAGGACTTGTAGGAAGTTACTCAGAACGGAGGAAACTCGGAGGCTGAAACCGAGGATTTCTACTGCTCCCGATCACGGAACTCTTCGTGCCAGTTCTCGACGATGCGGATCTTGGGGGCGCGTCTTCACCGTCCTCTCCGACAGCCGAGATGGCTACGGGGGGCCAAAGGGGGTGCCCCCTTGCCCCGTGGACGGTGCTGAAGAGGGCCGATCTACCGTCTTGGCAGGTACTTCGCGGGCCAGTTCTGGATGAAGCGGATCGACGAGTCCGCCCTCTGGGTGTCGCCGTCGGCGCTCTCCGTGACGAGGAAGCGCTGGGCGTCCAAAGAGACGTCGAAAGGCGCTCCGGGAGCGCCCGTCGTCAGGCCCGCACTCTCGAACAGCTTCGTCGAACTCAACACAGAGAACTCCCCATCCGTCCTGACTTGGACCGCAACGAGCGCGGGCCCAGGTGCCACGTAAAACAATTCGCTGCCATCTCGGCTCCACACAGGAGTGCCTCCGCCTCCCGTCGAAACGGTGGTTCGTTGGCCGCCGTCGGGAAACGGCTGCACATAGACTTCAGCTCGGCCCGACTCGTCTGAACCGTAGGCAACATACCGCCCGTTAGGCGAAAGACGCGCTGCCTTTTCCAGACTTGGCGTCGACAAAAAGACTCGCGGTTCCCAGCCACCGTTTCCCGCTCCCGCTCGTTCGAGAAACCACAAATCGTGAGAATTCTCGGGGTCCTGCCACGAATAGAGCAAGAATCTACCGTCCGCGGACCAATCCGACCCGAAGAGGTTAGGACCCTCGGCAGGGAGTTGGACGGCTGGACGCGAGCCGTCGGAGAGTCGCATCACCAGGCCACCGGCGTCTAGGTTGCGAAAGGCAAGTTCCAGGCCGTCAGGCGACCACAGCGGAGCCATTCCATTTTCGGTATCGTCGCTCAGGCGGGTGTGCGTCTCACGCTCGAAATCGTAAACCCACACATCTTGGTTAACTCCCTCGAGGGCGCTATAGGAGACGCGCTGACCGTCTGGAGAAAGGCGGTGCCCTTTGATGTCGGTGGCGACAAGGTTGGTTCTTTCCACGACCTCCCCGGTCCGATCGACCCAAACGAGCCGCTGCGGCCCGACTTGCGTCGAACTGGAGTGCGCCAACAGCCCGGTGTCTGAGGCCGCAAACCCGTACAGTTGAGCAAGGTTGTCTCTGGCGGGGTTCACCGGCAAAGCAACAGCGCCTCCGGCCAACTCCAGCCGCGCGGCGTCAAAGGGTTGGGCCATCAACACCCCCTCTCGCACGAACAACAAAAATCCCCGCTCGGACCCGTCCGCACCAGGCATATACAGGTGATTGGAGCTGTCGGGAAGCAGGCGCCGAGGAGCACCTCCGTCGAGCGAGCCCAGGTAGATCCCAGTCTGTTCCTGAGCGAGACGATCCGCGTACAGGAAGTGTGTTCCGTCGGGCAGCAGTTGAGAAAACCCTCTAGCCACATCATCGTTCCCGGTTGGTTCGGTCACCGGCGACGGTTCCCCTCCCGATTCCGAGACCCGCAGAATCTGACCGAACGGCAGTGGTGCGAACAAGATCGTGCCGTCCTTACCCCAAGAGCCGCCACGGCCGTCGTTCGCTTCCGCGATCGTTTGCGGAGGGCCGCCCGCAGCGCTGATCTTCTTAAGTCGACCGTCGGCAAAGAACCCGATCTCCTCGCTGTTGGGAGACCAGAACGGGAAGGTCGCCCCTGCCGTGCTGTCGAGTTGCCGCCATTCGTCCGAATCCAGCGAACGCACCCAAAGCGATTCTGGATCTCCAATTGACCCGGACACGGCTAGGTAGCGGCCGTCGGGAGACAGACTCATCTGCCCGGGTCGCAGACCTTCGGGCGCCGCGGCGGAAAATTCGACCGTGGGTAGGCTCAGAGGTGGCGCTTCCTGGAAGTGCAGCGCGGCAAGGGCCAGTAGGGCGAACGTGGCGACGGCGGCCACGGCCTGCAGTGCTCGCTGGCTGCTTCGCTTCATGACAACGGCATCAGGCGGCAGCGCCTCGGCGGGGTTCACCGTCTGACCCGCTGTCATCGGAGTCGTCCGCAAGATTGTGGAGCGTCCCGACCTCAACTTGTCCTGCAGATTACGCAGATCGACGGCAACGTCACTGGCATGCTGATAGCGGCTGTCCGCGTCCTTCTCCAAACACTTGCCGACAGCAAACTCCAACTCCATCGGCACACCAGCTCGGATCGACGTGAGGGGCGCAACTTCCTCGTGGACAATCTCATAAAGCAGCGCCTGGTCGTACTGGCCTTGGAACGGGCGTTGCCCGGAGACCATCTCGTACAGCACGCAGCCCAATGCCCAGATGTCAGTTCTTCCGTCGACGTCCATGCCCTGGCCCTGCTCGGGAGACATGTAGGCGACGGTGCCCATCGCCGTATCAACCTTGGTCAACCGCGAAGCTTCGGTTAACCGCGCCAACCCAAAATCCATAATCGTGGCGCGGCCCTTGGCATCGATCATGATGTTGGCGGGCTTGATGTCTCGGTGAAATACACCTTTTTCGTGAGCGGCGTCTAGCCCATCAGCGACTTGTCGGGCGATATCGAGGGCGTCTTTGACTGAAAAGGGGCCTTGGGCAATCCGCTCTTCCAGCGACTCACCTTCGAGGTAGGCCATCGCGATGAAGGTCTTACCGTCGGCTTCCGCGATCTCATGAACAGGGCAGATGTTCGGATGATGGAGAGCAGCAGCGGCTTTTGCTTCGCGTAGGAAGCGCTCCTTAGCCTCATCGTCGTTGAGCAGGTGATCGGCTAAGAACTTGAGGGCGACAGCGCGTTCGAGGGTCGTGTCCTCGGCCTTATAGACGACACCCATGCCCCCCTCGCCGAGCTTCTCGACAACGCGGTAATGGCTAATGCTCTGGCCGACCATCATGACACGGGAATTGTACCCTCTTGGGGCTCACGAAAGGGCTGCCAGGAGCGGCGATGAGTTACTTCCTATATTGGGTGCCGGCTCAACCGGTCAACGCAACACTAGGCCTAAGTCGTTCAACCGAAATGTCTTAGCGATGAGAGCGGCAAGGGGCTTGCCTACAAGCGGAAGCCATTAATCGCAATTGCGTAACTCGTTGTACTGCAATGACATGCAGATGAGAGCGGAGCGTCCTCGCCGCTTCGCCTTTGCTTTCTTTGGCTTACGCTTCACGCTCTCCCTTCGCGCCGGGTGTTGCGTCGACCGCTTGAGACCACCGGAATTCGAGGAAGTGACCCGATCTGGGGTCTCCAGAACGTCCAAACGACCTGTTTCAAGGGGTTGGTTCCTCGATGCGGACTCGTAGGAAGCTACTCCCAACGAGCCGACCAGCGCGGCGATTCACACCCTCGAAGGTATGAACTTCTTCAGAACAGGTAAGCCAATGAGAGTACAAGACCGCCACCTTCCGTCTTGTTGATCGCACCGGTTTCCCAGAAGTAGCGCACGGCAAGGCTAACGCCGTTCTCCACATTGTTGCCGTCCAGTTTCGTGGGGAGGAAGATGTTGAGTTCCGGGCCGATACCGTACACCTTGTGCTTGGTACGCAGAATCTGGCCTGCAACATCGGCCACGGGGTCGGCCAGAGTCCCCAGATTTGGAGCTTCATCAGTCGTCAGTTTCCATTGGGCGTAGTAAGCGACACCGACGTTGATGATTTGCCTCACCGTCTTGCCGACGCCACCCTCAAGCGTCAGGATATCTCCAACCTGAACGGCATCTCCTTCCCGCTTGGTGTGCAACTCGTAGAAACCAGTAGTAGCGACGTGCCAGGTCTTGGCGGAGTCCAGGTAGGCCGTAGAACCAAAGGTAAGTTCATGTGACCAGAAGCCACGCCCTAGATTGTCGTTAGCTCCTACTTCATAGCGTCCGGTTGGGGCCGAAAAAGCGTACCCCGCGAGAAAGTCCGCACGCGCTGTCTGCCAACCTAGGTTTAGGGGCTGAACATAGGTGTCGGCGTAGCCGTAGCCCAGAGGGCCAAAGTCCAGACGGGGGAAGTCGAGCGCCAGGTTCGCGACGGGAAACGCGACCATCCCGCCGACGTTCGCCCCCAGGAATTTCTTATCCGCAGCCCAATTGACAACTCCCATGTGGGCGTATGTGGTCAACGTACGCTCCCCGTCACCAGGGAGGGTGCCACCGGACGGCCCCCTCAGCGTGTTTGTGGAATAGCGGTTCATCATGTAGCCAGCGTAGAAACCCGGAGGTGCCTGGCTTCCTGATTTGAGACCGAAATCACCCAGCAGGTTGTGGCCTCCGAACTGGGCGCTCACAGGCACAGCAGCGAGGATGGCGAGCGAGTACTTCAGGTAATGAATTAGATTCATCGCACCAATGACCCGGTCACCGTTTCGTGCATATCGAACAAGGCGAGGTTTTCGGGGCCGGGCACCAGGGTGCTACTCGGGTGGTTCATACGGATCAGGAGTTCCGGGCTTGATCGGCGGATGTGCCCCCAACGAAGCCAGGTGCTCTGCCAACTGGCCCAACGCTGCCTTCGGAACCCAGGTGTGCGGAAAGAGGACGTTCTCTCTTTCTTGTGGGTCGGTAAGGAGGTTATAGACCCGCGGAGTTCCGTAGGTGCGCGTCTCGCCGAACACAGTGTCTTGTTCCTTGAAGTTCACTTTCCAATCTCGCCACTTGACGCCAAAGATCTCTTCACCCATGTAGACGATCATTCCTTCGCGGTTAGATTTCTGCTGCCTGCCTAGAAGGAAGTCAGACTGATCTACACCATCGATGACTCGATCCCCTGGCACAGTTCCTCCAGTTATTCGAGCAAAAGTAGGGAAGAGGTCCATTTCGTGGACAATTTCGTTGCTGGAAGTGCCACCTTGAATCTTGCCCGGCCATCGGATGACGAAGGGGACCCTGAGGCCTCCCTCGAAGCCGGTGAACAACGTACCGCGCCAGGGGCCTGCGGAGCCTGAATTGCTTGTGTCGATACTGATAGTGCTGTTTCCGTGCGGCACTGCCTCATTGCCGTTGTCAGCTGTAAAGATGAAGATCGTGTTGTCGCGGATGCCGAGTTCATCGATAGCATCCAAGAGCATTCCATTGTAGTGGTCGACCTGATCAAGGAGATCCGCCCAACGACCGTTGCCCGTCTTACCGGCAAAATCTGGATGGGGAACCGTCGGATAGTGTGTCGCCGTGTAAGGAAGATAGAGAAAGAAGGGCTTTCCGCTCTCTGACTCGCGCGTCATAAAGTCGATCGCCTTGGTCGTCAGGTCACCATCGATGAGGGCACGGTACTCTAGATTCCACGGGCGCACGCTCCGCGGTTTCTCCCCTTTCCTCGACTCCAGGACGAAGGTTTCTTCCACCCCACTTTCTGCGAAACCCTCCAATTGGGGATAGGCTGACTCATCAGTGGAGTTCTGTATTCCATACCATTCGTCAAACCCTTGGTCGGTGGGGAACCTGCCATCGGTGCGGCCCAGGTGCCACTTCCCGAACATCGCGGTGGTATAGCCAGCATCCGACAGCATCTCGGCCATCGTGATCTCCCACTGAACCAGACCATACACGCCTGAGCCGAGAGGGGCCGTCCCATTGCCACTCCGGATGGCATAGCGGCCGGTCATGATGGCCGATCGAGAAGTCGTACATTGCACCTCAACGTTGAAGTTGGTCAGGCGTAAGCCCTCAGAAGCCAACTTGTCTAGGCGCGGCGTAGGCGCGCCCCGTATAATTCCGCCACCGTTGAAGCCGGGTTCACCCCAGCCGAAGTTGTCCAAGAAAACAAGGACAATATTGGGCTTGTCCTGGGCCTGCAGTGGCCCTGCCAAACAGGCCAGAATCGCCAGACCTAGCACGGCAAGTATTCGAGTGCTCAGTTTGTTCATGCTCGCCCCCCTGAGGGTACGCTTGGCAGCGAAATTCGAGTCGCCCTACGCAGTCACGATCGAAAGAAAATTCCCGATGACAACGATAGGTGAATTGTACCCTCTTGGTGCTCATGAAAGGGCTGCCAGTGTGGGCGATGAGTTACTTCCTATATTGGGTGCCGGCTCAATCGGTCGATGCAACACACGCGCTAAATCGTTCTGCCGGCGTTTCAAACTCCAGCGTCTTGCGGGGCCGACCGTTCAGCCTGCGAGCGATCCTGTCCAGGTGCTCTTGTGAGTGTACGGATAAGTCGGTTCCCTTGGGGAAGTACTGTCTCAACAGACCGTTCGTGTTCTCGTTCGAACCGCGTTGCCAAGGACTCTGTGGATCGCAGAAGTACACGTCGATGTCCGTCGCTAGGGTGAAGCGTTTGTGGTCGGCCATCTCCAGCCCGCGGTCCCAAGTCAGCGACTTGTAGAGTTCGCCCGGCAGCTGCCGGGCGTGCGCGATCAGTGCCGATACGACGGTTGCGGTGTCCTTGCCGGAGACCTTCACCAACATCACATAACGGGTGTGACGTTCGACCAGCGTAGCGATGTAGGTGTTGTTCGATCCGGCTAGAAGATCCCCTTCCCAGTGACCGGGTACGGCCCGGTCTTCCACCGAGGCCGGGCGTTCACTAATCGAGATCAGATCTCGAATCTGTCCGCCGCCGCGGCCTTTGCGGCTGGCCTGCGGAGAACGCCGAATCGTACGCTTGGAACGTAGACACAGGGTCAGTTCTTTCTTCAAAGCCCCGCGGGCCTGGATGAAAAGACTGCGATAGATCGTTTCGTGTGACACGTAAAGTGACTCGCTACCCGGATACGTCCGCTTCAACCAGCCGGCAATCTGTTGCGGAGCCCAGTCCTCGCGCAGCTTCTCTTCTACCAACTGGCGTAGCTGAGGACAGCGTACCAGCCGACACGACTTTGGACGCCGCGCTCGCTTCCAGGCTTGCTTGTCCGCCTCTGCCGCTCGGTAGCGGTTAGAACCTCCGTTGCGGCGGATCTCTCGGCTCAGGGTCGATGCCGCACGAGCTAGCCTGCGGGCGATCTGTCGCAGCGACTCTCCACAGGCAATGCCTCGGGAGATCTCTTCCCGCTCAGCTAGCGTTAGCGCTTGAGGCGAGCGGCAGCGCGTTCGCGGGCGGATGCCGCCGTAACGCAGCAGCAGCGGGTAGACCGACGCCCCTCTGTCCATCCCGTGGGCGATCTTCTTCGACGACTCCCCGCGTCGCCAACGATCCCATACCTCAGCGAACTCCGCCGCCGTGTACGCTCGCCTCTTCCTCGTCTGTTCCTTCTGTTCTTTCTGCATCCACTTCTCCTTCTCGGTGAAGTGTTGCATCGACCCCTTGAGACCACCGGAACTGTAGGAAATGACACGTTTCGCGTGGTTCTAGAGGGCTAGAAGGAGCTGTTTCCGGGGTCATTTCCTACACTCGGACTTGTAGGAAGTTACTCGCAACGGCCGATTGAGGTCGTGATTGTGATTGTGAAGGCTTCTACTCTTCCCGATCCCGGAACTCTTCGTACCAGTTTTGGACGACGCGGATCTTGGGGGGCGCGGCATCTTCATCGTCGTCTTCGACGGGCGCGACCATAATGAACCGCTGCCCGTCCGCGGAGACGTCATAGCTCGTGGCACTAGCACCGATGGCCAGTTCGGGAGACTCAAACAGTTGTTGCGGCCGACCAAGCGTGACCCCTTGCCCAGTCGAGACGGACACCGCCATCAGGGCACTACCCTGCACGTAGTACAACTCCGTGCCGTCGCTGCTCCAGCGTGGCCTTACTCCGCCGTTGACCGATACCTGCCTCGTCCCGGTGCCCTCGGGAAATAGACGTACATAGATCTCATCGCGGCCCGATTCGACGGACACATAGGCCACGAAGCGACCGTCCGGCGAAAGCTTCGGGGCGTATTCGCCAGCGGAGGTGGCGAGAAAAGTTACGGGCTCAGAAGCGCTGCCGTCCGTCTCGATCTGGACGTAACGGATATCCGGTCCGGTCTCCGGGTTGACCTCCTCGTAGACGAGGTAGCGACCGTCGCGCGACCAGGAAGGATTGCTCAGGACATTTGGCGACTCCACCAGAACGGTCGGCTCACCGGTGCCATCGGCAGCGGTGCTCTTCAGGTTCGATCCTTCGGTGTCCTGGAGCCAATAGGCGCTCTCTTCACCAGAAGGCGACCAGGTCGGGGTTCGTTCAGAGCCTGGATCGAACGTCAATCGAGTCTTGGTAGAGCGGACCAGATCGTGAACCCAAATATCTGGGTCGCCCATCTCCAGCGACGTGACTGCGATCCGCTGGCCGTCGGGTGAAAGGGCGGGGTGGAACATAGTCGGTTGCGGCTGGCCGACGACCTCCAAGAGTGTCCCAGCGCGGTCGCGCCAGACGAGAGTCACCGCGCCAGTACTGCCCGAGCCGTCTAGAAACGCCAGCGTGCCGTCATGGGCGAGCGACGGTTGACGGGCGTTTTGCTGGAGTGGGAATGTTGGTCCAGTAAATTCAAGCGTCTCGGGCGAGAAAGGCCGCGCCCAGAGATCATAGACGTCCCGGTCGGACTGATAGATCAGATGACCGGTCGCGGCGGAATAGATCGGACGATCTCCCCGACCAAGCGCCGCCGTCTGCCCGGTATCGAGGTTCTTGGCATACATCGTGCTGGCCAGGGCGGCGCCTACCGTGAATAAGAGAATGCGATCACGCCCGGACGAAACAAAAGCTGGGCGAGTAGCAAATCCCCCGGTTTCACCGACATCCGCCGGAACGACTAGCTCTTCGGGAGTGCCGCCTTGCGACGGCACCTCAAAAAGCGATCCTGGCGCTGACCCTCCGGTGGAGGCGAAGACGATCGACTCGCCGTCAGGGCTCCAGGTTCCTTGAAAGAACAAGCCCGGCAGACCGCAAACGAGGCCGCTGGCGCCGCCGTGAACGGATATCTGTCTCAACTCGACGTCCGTTGCAAAGACGATGTACTCGCTGTCGGGCGACCAGAAGGGCAGACGCGCACCGTCAGTTCCGGCTAGATAGCGCGGCTCGTTTTGGTCGAGGTCCTGCACCCAAAGTCCGCCGTCGGTGCCAACAGTGGTGAACGCCAGGTGTCCGCCGTTGGGAGAGATCGCGAGTCCAGCGGAAATTCCGTCGATGGTGAGTCCAGGTGGAGGGACAAACGAGAAACGCCGAAGGGGTGTCTCAGGGGCCTCGGGCGGAGACTCTGTGAAGTGGATCGCCGTCACGCTGAGGAATGCGAGGGCGAACAGGGCGGCCAGCCCTTGTAATGCTCGCTGGCTGCTCCGCTTCATCACCACAGCATCAGCCGGCAGCGCTTCAGCGGGATTGACCGTCTGGGCTGCCGTCATTGTCGCGGGGACGGCACCAGACATCTGACCTGTCCGCAAGATCGTCGAGCGGCCCGACCTCAGCTTCTCTGCCAGCATCCGCAGATCCACCGCAATCTCTTTGGCCGACTGGTAGCGATCGTCTCGGTCCTTGGCGAGACACTTCCCTGTCAGCAACTCCAGCTCAATCGGCACGCCGGTCCGCAAGCCCGTCAGTGCCGCAGGCTCTTCGTGGCAGATCTCGTACAGCAGCGCTTGATCGTACTGCCCTTGGAAAGGCCGTTGACCCGACACCATCTCGTACAGCACGCAGCCGAGAGACCAGAGGTCTGAACGAGAATCTACCTGCATGCCTTGCGCCTGCTCAGGAGACATGTAAGCCACCGTGCCCATCGCCGTATCGAACTTCGTGAGGCGCGAGGCTTCGGTTAGGCGAGCGAGGCCGAAGTCCATGATCGTCGTGCGGCCTTTCTCATCCACCATGATGTTGGCGGGCTTGATGTCACGGTGAATGATGGCCGCTTCGTGCGCTGCTTCGAGTCCATCTGCGGTTTGGCGAGCGATGTCCAGTGCGTCTTTGAGCGAGAGCGGGCCCTTGGCAATACGATCTTCCAGCGTCTCGCCCTTGAGAAACGCCATCGAGATGAACGTCTTACCATCGACGTCATCGATCTCATAAACCGGGCAGATATTGGGGTGGTGCAGCGCCGCTGCTGCTTGGGCTTCCCGCAGAAACCTTTCCTTGGCCTCTTCGTCGTCAAGCAGATGCTGGGCGAGGAACTTCAGCGCCACTTGGCGGTTGAGTTTGGTGTCTTCGGCCTTGTAGACCACACCCATACCGCCCTCGCCGAGTTGCGAGACGAGCTTGTAGTGGCTAATGCTCTGGCCGACCATCATGACAGGGGGATTGTACCCTCTTGGTACTCCTGAAAGGGCTGTTGCTAGCGGCGATGAGTTACTTCCTATATTGGGTGCCGGCTCAACCGGTCAACGCAACACTAGGGCTAAGTCGTTCAACAGAAATGTCTTAGCGATGAGAGCGGCAAGGGGCTTGCCTACAAGCGGAAGCTGCTAAGCGCAATCGCGTAACTCGTTACACTGCAATGGCATGCAGATGAGAGCGAAGCGTCCTCACCGCTTCCCCTTTACTTTCTTTGGCTTACGCTTCACGCTCTCCCTTCGCGCCAGGTGTTGCGTCGACCGCTTGAGACCACCGGAATTGTAGGAAATGACCCAATCTGGACGTCTGCATCGGGTCAAGACGGCCCGTTTCCGAGAGTAGTTTCTTCCACGCTGGACTAGTCCGACGCTGGACTTCGAGACCTACCGCTGCGCAAGGCGACGCGAAATCGATCGGTCGGCGACCCGGCCGAGGGAAGGGGGGGTCTCGGAAAGTTAAGATTGAAGGCCCTCCAGACCGTCTCAGGCGGGACGGCAACCGTACGCCAGGATAAAAAAACTCGTGCCGGCATCACCGACAACCATTAGAGACGTCGAAATCGAGACAATTGAGCCACATTACGACCTCACGGCTCACGAGAAGATACGATTTCGGGCGATGCTCGACGATCTGGCGACGTCCGGGCTACCTGTCAACGTCCGAGCCGGCGAACTAACGCGGCTCTACTTGCTGCAAGACAGGCTCAACACCGAGGCGGCGCTGGCATGGGCCGCCGCCGGATCGTTCCCCACGATCAAAGGGGCGAGCGGAATCCCGGTTAAGAACCCGCTTTGCCTGCAAATGAGCCGCGCTATAGATGCGATGGCCGCAATACTGGACCAGCTCTACCGCTCGCCTGCCGGGGGGGCGGTCCGGGCGCCGATGGACGACGACGAGGACGATCTAGACCTCGACTAAGGGGAGCCGTGCCGATCGTCGACACCACCGGCAGCGCCTCTCTTGCGCCGATGACGACGCTCAGGGGCAATCCCTCGAAGTCTTCTGGGACTACGAGCTCGACCGCTTGATTCTCGGCGAGGAGGACTGGGCGTCTTGGCGACTCTTCCAACGCAAGGCTGGACTCAGCGAAGAACCGCACCAAGCTCCGAGGGCCCAGGCCCGTCATAGCCGTAGCGGCCTTTGCCATGTCCCCGAGGTATTTCCCGGAACGACCCCAACCGTTCCGAGCTTGTCTTCCGAATCCTAGTTGTAGCCAGGCGCTAGGTCCTCACCGGCTGGAAGGCTGTGTCCCTTAGGCTGCCCATGACGCGGCCTAGAGTAATTCGCCGCCGTCGTGCCCAGAACTGTGCCCGCGAGGGCACAAGAACAGCCAAAATTGCACCAATTCCAGCCAACGGGAGCCAAAGCTGAGCCGCCGTAACTCACTGATAACACTCGATTATCAACGACTTACGGGGAGTACTGGTCGGATTATGAGTCCGCAGCTCTAACCACTGAGCTAAGGGCCCCACAGGGAAGTCGCTTCCAATTCTACCAGCGCCGCCCTCGCGCGGCCCACCCCAACCAGGACCTACAATCTCTCGATGGGCTTCCGCTTATCGGCGAAGACTCTGGCAACGGTAGCCGTCGTCGGATCGGTCTGCCTCGGACTGGCACTGCTCACCGTGGCGTGGCACACCTTCCAGCAGCGGAATGTCTTCCTCGAAAACGCATGGCCTATTCGTGCCCATGTCGTCGCCTTGCAGCCGATCGGAGGAGACCCGTCTCATACCGATCCCGTCGTAAGCTTCACCACCTTCCAAGGGGACCAAATCCGTATACGCCTACCTGGAGCTGACCTCTCGCCGGGAACGACTGTGAACTTACTCTATGACGAAGAAGTACCAGAGAATGTCCGCATCAACGATTACTGGCACCTCTGGTCCGAGACCTGGGCCTTCGGTGTGGCCGGCGGGCTGCTGACGTTTGTTCCCTTGGTGGCCATCGCCTGGGGCGGTCGTCGCAAGCGGCTATAATCGAACACGCTAATGCATCTCCAAAAGCTTGTTCCTGTTCGTCAACGGTTCCCGGAAAGGAAGCTTTCCGATGTCCGCGAAGCCACCCTCGAATCCATGCGCACAGCTACATGGACTTCAGAGGTCAAGCCGGGTGCCCGAATCGCTGTCGGCGTTGGCAGTCGGGGCATCAGCAACATCGACATCATGGCCAGGGCCGTCGTCGATTTCTGGATCGAGCGCGGTTGCCAGCCCTTCATCATCCCGGTGATGGGTAGCCATGGCGGTGCCAGTGCCGAGGGCCAAGCGAATGTCCTGGCGCACTACGGCATCTCCGAAGCGACCATGGGCGTTCCCGTCGTTAGCTCGCTCGATGTCGTACAGATCGGCGAAACCCCGGAAGGCATCTCTGTCTCGATGGACCGCCAGGCCCACGAGGCCGATGGCGTCATGCTACTGAGCCGCGTGAAGTGGCACACCAGCTTCGAGGGCAAGATCGAGTCTGGCGTCTACAAGATGATGGCCATCGGACTCGGCAAATGGGAGGGTGCCAAGCGCTATCACTCGTTCGCCCTGCGGCTCGGTTTGGAACAAGTCATCCGGTCGGTCGGCAAAGTCGTACTCGACACCGGTCGCATGCTCGGCGGGCTCGCCATCCTCGAAGACGCCCACCACAATACGGCGGAAGTTCATGCACTAGGTGCTAAAGGCATGCTCGCCGAAGAAGAAGTCCTCCTTGAGCGGACCAAGTCTTGGAAAGCTGGGCTGCCGTTTTCCGAAATCGACCTGCTCATCATTGACGAGATGGGAAAGAACATCTCCGGTACCGGCAGCGACACCAAGGTGATGAACCGTGGGCTACTCGGGCGTAACACGCTGCCCGGTATGGTCAAAATCCAGCGCGTCTTCACCCGTGACCTCACTCCCGAGAGCGGCGGCAACGCCACCGGCATCGGACTCTGCGACGTCATCTCCGATCGACTCTATAACAAGGTCGATTTTCCGGCGACCTGGGTCAATGCGTTTACCTCTTCGATTTTGCTCAGCACAATGTGTCCGCCGCACTTCCCCGAAGACAAGATCTGTATCGAGAAGATCATCATGACCTGCGGCAAGCTCGATCCCTTCCAGTGCTCCATTGCGCGCATCCGCAACACGATGGAACTCGGTGAGTTCGAGATCAGCGAAGCCCTCATCCCCGAAGTTTCCGACAACCCGGACCTCGAGATCATCGGCGAACCCCACGAACTCGAATTCGATGCAACCGGCTTACTGCCTCCTGTCATGGCGGGATTCGTCGCCAGCTAACTCCCCGTGAGCGTAGGCGGCCTCAACCCAGCCATTCCCGAGAGCAACTCCGCGGCACCCTCAGTGGAGGCTAAGCCGGTATCCTGGAAGCTGTGTCCCAAATCGATATCGAAATTGAGAAGCTCGTCTATGGCGGTGAGGGCTTAGCTCGACTGGATGGCCGCACGGTCCTCGTCCCCTTCACCCTTCCCGGTGAGAAGCTCACTGCCAATGTTGTACGGGAGAAAGGTCGCCTCGTACGCGCGAAACCGAGTTCCTTCGAACAGCAATCCGAGGAGCGCGTCGACGCCACCTGTCCTGTCTTTACCCGCTGTGGAGGCTGCAACTACCAACACATCCCCTACGAGAAACAGCTCGACTACAAAGAGGCCATTCTTCGCGAGACGCTAGCTCGCATCGGCAAGATCGAGTGGGACGGTGAGATCGAACGCATTGCGTCCGAGCCCTGGGGTTATCGCAATCGAACTCAGCTTCGTGTCGTCAAGCGTGGCCCGCAGGCGGATATCGGGTTCCTGCAAGCCGGATCCCACACACTGGTACCCACCGACTCGTGCCCCATCAACTCGCCTAAGCTCAACGAGGTCCACGCCGCACTTCTGCGGATGTCCGGCGAACGCCGTTTCCCCGGGTTCCTCAAAGAGATTGAGTTCTTCACCAACGAGACAGACGTACAACTCAACGTCATCACCTCCGACCTCCCACTCGCCAAGAACTTTTTCGAATGGGCGGCCGAGAATATCGATGGACTCCTGCCCGGTGCCCATCTTGACTACACCTGTGGCGAAGATGTCTTCCGTGTTGGTAGCCGATCGTTCTTCCAAGTCAATCGCTTCATTGCCGAGCGCCTCGCTGCCTCAGCCATCGAAGGGGCAACCGGTTCCACGGCACTCGATCTCTACTGCGGTGTCGGCTTGATCACCCTACCTCTAGCGCGCAAATTCGACACGGTCACGGGTGTCGACTCGAGCCCCGCAGCGATGCGTAGCCTGCAGTTCAACGCCGAGCGCGCCGACGTCAAGGTCAAGTCGGTTCACCTCAACGTCGATCAATTCTTAGGCAACTTCAAAGACGAGGTCGACTTCGTCGTCGCCGATCCGCCTCGTGCAGGACTTGGGGAAGACGTCGTCCGCGAACTGCTTCGCATCGCTCCTAAACAGTTGAGTGTCGTGTCCTGCGACCCTGCGACACTCGCTCGCGACCTCCGCAAACTGCTCGACGGCGGTTACCAGATCGGCTCGTTCACGCTAATCGACCTCTTCCCGCAGACCTACCACATCGAGACCGTCGTCAGGCTAGAGCGTCAATAGCCAGCCTCCTCTTCAGCTGCCCTCATGGTATTCTGAGAACCTCCGAGTTCCGCGATGACACCTCATTTCGACGACCCGAAGCTTCGCCCCATCGCCGATAAGGTGACCGCTGGCGAGCGCCTTAGCCTCAAAGACGGCATCGCTCTCTATCGTTCTCCTGACCTACTGGCGATCGGACATCTCGCCAACACCGTTCGCGAAAAGCTGCACGGCAACGTAACGTACTTCAACGTCAACCGGCACATCAATCCGACCAACGTCTGCGTCGCTGCATGCAAGCTCTGTGCCTTCGGACGCCAGACTCGCAACCCAAACGCCTACAAGATGTCACTTGAACAGGCTTGGCGGATTGCGGGTGAAGGCTACACCGAGGCCGTCTCCGAGTTCCACATCGTCGGCGGTCTGCACCCGGAGCTCGACTTCGAGTGGTACTGCAAACTGATCGAAGGCCTCAAAGAGCGCTTCCCCAAAGTCCATCTCAAGGCCCTCACCATGGTCGAGGTCGGCTACCTCGCACGACGCGGCAAGCTCAGTATCAAAGACTGTCTCGTTCGCATGAAAGAAGCTGGTGTCGACTCGCTGCCCGGCGGTGGTGCCGAGATCTTCTCTGAGCGCGTCCGCCGCATCATCTGCGACCACAAGATCGACGGACAAGAGTGGATCGACACCGCACGCATTGCGCACAACCTCGGTCTCAAGTCCAACGCCACCATGCTTTACGGTCACATCGAAAACGAAGAAGATCGAGTCGACCACCTCATTAAGCTACGTGAGTTGCAGGACGAGACCGGGGGCTTCCAGACCTTCATTCCGCTGGCGTTTCATCCCGAGAACACGGCCATGCACCACCTCCGGACGACCAGCGGCTTCGAAGACCTCAAGAACATTGCAGTTTCGCGCCTGCTCTTAGACAACTTCCCGCACATCAAATCCTACTGGGTGATGATGACGCCCAAGATCGCTCAAGTCGCCCAACGCTTCGGCGCCAACGACCTCGACGGCACGGTCGTCGAAGAGAAGATTTACCACGACGCTGGCGCAACGGTCGAGCAAACGCTCAGCCGCGAACGCCTGCTCCATCTCATCCGCGAAGCGGGTCGCGAACCCGTCGAACGCGACACCCTCTACCGCCCCGTCGTCCGCGACGAAACCAGCTTCACCGTCCTCGTCTAACAAATTGACGTCACTCATGACCGTCGTCGTCCGCGGATCGACCCCGAATGTCCTGCTCGCGGCCCGGTTTGTCCGCAGATGTCCGTCAATGTCCACGATTGTCCGCTAGAAATTGATCTAAGTTGTTGATAACAATAGATCTAGGAATGAATTCACCGACGAAAGCGGACATTTCCGGACATCCGCCCTCTCGGCCAGGCGTCGATCGGGTATAAGCGAGTCCGCCATCGTCGGATTTCCAGCAGCCAGTGGTGAACGCCCAAGCACATGGGTAACAGAATTACCTTAGGCCCCACGCTCAATTACTCGGATCACCGGCGCGTCCCACCACGCGCCATAGGCATCAGAATCGGATTCCGCGCCCACGATTGCACTAGGCAGTCGGTCCAAATACCACTTCCGTCTTGAGCTTCACCGGATACGCTCCACCGTATTCACCGCGCAGAGCATCGGCCTCTGACTTCAGGCCGTACACCGGCGAAATCCAGCCGGTATCGCCTCCTCGTTCGTGAAATATCGTGAGCTGATCCGACAGATGCAGCGTTGCCCCGTGACCCAGTGCAAAGACATGACTTTCTTGCTGGAGGGCTCCCACTCCGGCGTGCCAATGCTGTTCCACTTTCGGCGTGCCCGTAGGCGCTTCAACCGTATCGATTACAACGACGCGAGCCAAGTGGAGCTCGACTCTTCGCGTATGAGTGCAGCCTGCGTATTCGCAGACAGCCTCGACGAAGTGGGGACCCGATTCGATGACTTTGCATTCCGGTCGCTGCTCCCACCGAAACGGCCCGGCAGGTCGAGCTTGGTCAAAGCCCGGAATCACAACTGTATTGTGCATCGCCGTGCTACGAAAGACAGATCTCCAGCGCGCGCTACCGGCATAGGTATATGTACCTGGGTCAGTTAACAGCTCGTATTCGCCGTCGCGCACGACGATGCTCAGCGCATGTGCGTGGCTGTGGCCGGCGGGTGTGGCTCCAAGCCCGGCGACGTCGATAATGACTTGGCGATTATCTCGCCACAAGGTGATGACGCGGGCATCTGAATAGACCGAGCTCTCTCCCCACGGCACCCATCCATCACGTGCACCAACGAGCACGGCCGATCCGAGCCACCAGGCTCCGATCTCCGCCACCTCGTCGACTGAGCCGCGCCACTGCTCTTCGTCAAAGTATGCCCCCAACGCTACCAAGGTAGCTCGCCCAAAGCTCGACCTTTCACCGTAAGGATGAAAAAGTCGCCCGCCGTCATCGTCACCCAGGAACGGGATCCTACCTGCTGGGCCCATCAGGTCCCACAGGTATTGGCCCGCCTGACGCAATCTCTTTCGGTAACCGTTTGGGGCCTCTTCGAGCACCGTGTGAAATAGGAAGAAGTCGCAAGCGTAGACGTGGTAGTAAGAAGACTGCTCAAAGTGACTTCCATCACCACGGATCTGGCGATCCATCTGCTCGTGAACTACCTGTCGGCCCAGCTCTCGCCAACGCTCGGATCCGGGCAAATCCGGGAACAGGCGAGCCACGGCATGCAACGCAACCGCCTCGCCGAGAAGATGAGTATTCGGCGAATAGTAGACGGAAAGGTTTCGTTCGAGGAATACTCCGTGCTGCCAGATCGCAACAAGTAGTAGCCGTCGACAATCCACGCTCATCTGTCGGTGTACGAGGTGCCAAACCCACAGCCAAGACAAGAGGCGGAACGCCACCTCTAGAGCGCTCACCCACTGCATGCCTCGGGCGTAGGGATGCGCACCAATCCAACCGACCAATTGCACTTCTAGTTCGGCAATATACTCCTGTCTTCCCGTCAGCAGTCTTGCCTGCGCAAGCAATACCAGGTGCTGGTGCCGATTCAGTTCCCAAACGAACTTGTGGTCTCCAACGCGGTCGCTGTCGAGATAAGGGATACGCCGGAGGAAGTGGGATCCGGACCATTCGATGTCGTTGACGTGATCTCGATCCCAACGAATGTCCGGCCCGGTACTAACGCTGCGACCTAGCAGAGGGAACTCATGTTTGAGTACTTGGTCTGCGCCAGCGACTACACCCGACGCGTAGGCCGTTCCTGCCAGCTCCTTCGCGACCCGCCCACCGTCTGGCAGAATCGGCTCCATCTGACACTCCAAAGCAGAACCAGGCAGACGAGGAGGAACCAAGTAGCCTCGAAAGTTATGAAGCTCTTGGCGAAGACGAAAGAGAAGCTCTGCTGGCGTTCTCAAGGCGACGATGACCTCGTAGTACTCGGCAATCTGATGCAGCCTCCGGTCAGCGGTGTCTCAAGCACAAACTCAACCGCTCGCGCTGGCAACGCAACCCAGGTCCCTATTATCGGGCGCTTCGAGCAGTTTGGAACCGTGCTCCGCCAATCTCCCGATTGATGCACGACACGGTTGCCGTCGTAATTCCAATGAGCGCACACATAAAGAACGAATACGCGAAATGGAAGAACAGAAACGAGACCATGTACAGCACCCACAAGCCCTGCACAGTCTGGCAGATCGCTCGTACTTGCTTCTGTCTGGGGTTCGGCGTAGCTTTGTTTAGCTCGTCAGCTCGTCTGAGCCCCTGATACCCCATGATGACGATACCGCAGAAGAGTAGCAGTGCCGGGATCCCCGCCTCGCTTGCAAACTGCGCGTACGTATTGTGTGTGCCGCTCCAATTACCCCGGTGCCAACCTCTGTCCTTGGCCAAATCGTTCTGGGCGATCATGAACATGCCGGGACCAACGCCAAGAACAGGGTTCTGAGCAGTTAGCCAGAAGCTATCCTCAAGCAGCTGCATGCGTTCGCTAGTCGATCCGTCGACCTCGCCCACTACCCGCGATTGACTGGTGCTATACCCAAGTGCCTGCCCAAATCGCTCCAACGTCGTCGTACCTGAGTACGACAACCCAATCACGCCGACGATCAAGCCAATGCCGACAGCCTTGAGCTTGCCGGCCAGCGTGCTCGTGAAAGAAACATATGCCAAACCCATCAAGGCGGTGATCACACCGGCGCGGGAGCCCGATTCGAGAAGCAAATAGAACAGCACCGGAAGAACAGCTACCGCAAACAGTCGGATGAACCATGATCTTCCTTGACTCATGGCGACCACCAAAAACACAATCAGCCCCGAGCCTAGAGCGAGGGCAAACTCGTTCGGGTTAGCATACACCCCAGTCGGCAGCGCTAATCGCCCCGCACCGGACAGTTGGCCGATCCATAACCCAAACCAAGCGACCACCAAGAACGCCCCCGCCAAGATCCTGAGCAAGAGAGAGAGCTGCGGAATCGTCCTAATATTGGCGACCACGAGAACATAGACGAGCAGGTTCTTGAGCCAGCGATTCAGCATGACGTCCGCACTGCCTCCTCGCCATACGCTAAAGACTGTAGCAAGTAGCATCCATGCAGTCAGCGCCAACAGCAGGGTCGTGGTGGGCTGATTGAGTTTCTGGAACAGCCGCCCGCCTATCGCAGCCAACAGGAGAGCTGAGATAGACAGAATGAGGGGAATGTGCAGGGTGGTCAGGGCGAACTCAAAAATCCGGCTGAATAGCACGAACAGGAAGGCCGTAGCAACGAGTGAACCCAGTGCTTCGGACGGTGTCACGAAGGAACGCGGCAGCGCAGACGGTGGCCGCCTGCCATCGACGTGAGGCCCATATTCAACGGATGGATTGTGTGCCAGCTTCATTCGATCCGAGACGGCTTTACGCAAACAAAACGCGTAACGTCGCAGAACGTCAGCACCACGGCACGCACTAGCCCTATCGACTTAGCGGCATCCGCGATCCGAGCCTTTCCGGGCGCGCTGATGTGCTCCAAATCTGCGAGATCGACGCGGTCATGGATCTGGGAAAAGCCTAATCTCCTAAACTCTCGCCGCCGCAGCGGGTACCGGAACTGATTGAAGTCGATTCCTAGTTTCATGACGTCATCGCCGTGAACCTTCCGTCTCAGCCAGCAGCGACCAGCGTCCGGCAACCAGCTATAGAACAAGACATCGTACTCCCCAACTTCGGACAGAACTTGTTGGTCGACTCGAAGTACAGTACTCCACCCGGGCGAAGCGCAGCATAGACTCGCTTTAGAGCCCGACGCCAATGCTCGACGTGTTCGAAGACACTTGAAGCGACTATAACGTCATAGACTTCGCCCCCAATGTCACTTTCTTCGATATTGCCAAGCTCGATATCTGGAATATGTCCGGTTCGCTGTCCTAGCTCCTTCGCACGGTCGACAAGCTGCGGGCTAATCTCGAGGCCCTTAAAAGGCACTCCGTGTTGCTTGCAGAGTAACGGGAACCAGCCAGTTCCAGTACCAAATTCGAGTACCGAAGTCGTCGAGTCCACCTTCTTGTAGGGTGCCAACAGACGCATGAATGTCTGGTACTCAGCCTCTTTTTCAGTTAGGTCGTCGTGACCATGGCGTTCGATGTATCGTTCGAGATCGACTACCTCTTCCTCGTGTATCTGCACGGGATCAGTATACATGAGATATGTTCTCTCCTAGCGGTTGATGCTCGGGAGTGTCCTAGTAGATGGGACCGCTTCAGGGCGCGGTTCCAGGACTCCTTAAGAGCCTCTTGACGCCTGCCGCTAATCGCTTCCATCGCAGTCGCCGAAACGGGCAAACTGACGGTAGATCCGAGCGTGTCGTCCAAATTATTCAACCGAATAGGGTGGGCAGGCGTAGGTGCAGTACTTGTGAACGACCGGTCTGATGGGTAGCAGTATAGGGGAGAGATTAGCGGCCCCCGCGGGGGCCGCTAACGGTCGAGCCAAGGGGCCAGAGAGTCCTCTCGGAGGCGTCGTAGAGAGCGACTTCAACCGGGCCGAACCAGATCTGCCAGATGTTCTCGGCGACCTCGACCCAAGCGGTGGTCTCGCCAGCCAAAGCCTCGGAGAGGAAGTACATGCGTCCTTAGAACTTCACTCTGCCGTCTTGCCGCGTCCGCCGACGCTCCCAGTGACCCGGATACACCGGTTCGGCAATCTGTGTCGGGTACTCTCTTCCCGCCGCCGGGTACAGCGTCGCTGGAGGCCGTTGGTGGCCTAGACTGGGGCTTGCGACGTTGAGGTTGGGAACGACTCGAAGAGGATAAAGTGGCGAAGATCGTCTATGTATGTCCACGGTCGGAACGCGATGGCGATCAGTGGACCGATGCGCTTGAGTCTGTTTCACGGCGGCTTGCCCCAGACAATATCGAAACTTCCTATTTGCTGGGAGAAAGTGACGACGGAGTCCGGTACACGGTAGTCACGCCGCCATCGTTCCTGCTGCGGGATGGGGGCAGTGTGGCGATCGGAGCGCTCGCCGAGCCTGGAAGAGATTGGGCCGTACCGGAGGCTGCCGTGCCGGAGGGGACCTACGCGTTATTCCGCGCGAGCGCCGCTGCAGTTGAATTATGCACGGACATCCTGGCTTCTAGGACGATCTGGTATTTCCACGGCGAGCGGGCGTTGCTCGCATCGACCTCGCAGCGGGCGCTGATCATGTTGCTGGGGTCGTTCGAGGCCAACTACCGAGTTCTCCCTTGGGTCCTCTCGGCCGGTTGCCTAGCTCCCGGGGAATCCTGGGATCGACGACTCTCTTGTGTCCCACCGAATTCGCGCTTGCATCTCGACCGCCAAAGTTGGAAAGTGTCGTGTATCACCGAGCCTGTCGTCTTCCGGGCAAGGACGACTCCGGCCAGAATGGCGCCAGGAGACGAACTTGAGACGTTGTTGCGCGCGAGCATCAGCAAGTACGCATTTGACGCTGGGCATTGGATCGTTCCTCTTTCCGGTGGTTATGACAGCCGGGGTCTTCTGCTATTCCTCGGACCAGGCCGCAAGTTGCGTACCCTGACCTGGGGACAGGCTTCATCCATGGGGCGACCTGGCAACGACGCCACGATTGCTCGGCAACTGGCCCAGACCCTTGGTCTCGATCATTCATACGAAACCACGGACGCGAGCGGTGAGCCGTCTGAGGTGATTCTCGATCGCTTTCTCCGGTTAGGCGAGGGAAGAGTCGATCACGTGACGGGCTACTTGGATGGGTTTGCCATCTGGAGACGACTCGTCGAACTTGGCTTCGAGGGCATCGTCCGTGGGGATGAGGGGTTTGGCTGGCAGACGTGTGCCACCGAAGATCAAGCTCGCGCGACGGCCGGTATGGAATGGATGGCGGACTTCTCGAACTTGAAGCCGTACGAGGACTGTTTTCCCGCGCAAGATATGCCGGAACAGTTGACTCGTCGACCGGACGAGACCCTTCCTGCATGGCGTGACCGTTTGTACCACTCTTTTAGGATTCCAACGATATTGGCCGCGCTGACCGACCTGAAGGTTGGCTACGTTGAGGTGGCCAATCCGTACTTGTCACACAAGGTTGTCGAGTTTGTGCGGATGCTCCCTGATGACCTGAGGACGAACAAGGTCCTCTACCGCAGGCTGATCAAAGGTCTTTCGCCCGATGTTCCGTTTGCAACTGAACCTGCAATCGCGGACATGAGAGGTGCTTTGGCTTCGAGTTCCATGCGCCAACTCTTGCTCGATGCCTTGTCCGGCGCCGGTGCAAGTGCTGCCGATATCCCAACTGGGCTACGGAGTACGGCACTCCATGCCCTGACCGTGGCGCCTACCGGTTCCTTCAGTCGCCCATCGATGCTACGGACTGTTGTCAGTCGCTGGACACCACGTCGAGCCAAAGCCTTACTGCGAAAGTCGGTGGCTCGGAGATCAGTTGACCCCTATACGTTGGCCTTCCGGATCTACCTGCTAGACCGCATGCAAGCCATTCTTGTGGAGGATGCTGCCGCCTTGAGGAGCGTGGGAGGGTCTGTACGAGCATGCTGACGGACCACGAACCGCTCATCAGCGTGATCATTCCGGCATACAATGCTGCGGCATACATTGCGCAGACCATCGATTCGGTGGTCCGCCAGACGTATGCCAATTTCGAAGTGATCGTGGTCAACGACGGTTCGGATGATACCGAGTCCTTCGAGCGAGAGCTTGCGGGCTATGGAGACCGAATTCGATACATCTTTCAGCAGAACGGTGGGCCTTCGTCGGCCCGCAACACGGGCATTCGGGCCGCGCAGGGAGAACTTGTAGCGTTCTTGGACTCCGACGATATTTGGGAGCCAGAGTTTCTGGCAACCCAAGTAGCTTGCTTTCGGAGGAATTCCAAACTCGACCTGGTGTGGTGCAATTGTTCTCGACTGGGTGCCTCGGCTAATGAACGCACCCAGTTCGATTTCTATCCCCCGCGACGCCCCGTGACATTGGAATCGTTGATCAGAATACAGAATGTCCCGGTAACTTCCACGGTAGTCGCCCGAAAGGAGACCGTTATTGGTGCAGGCTTGTTTGATGTGTCAATGAGGCGTGCCGAGGATTTTGACTTGTGGCTTCGTATGGCAACGAGGGGTGCACAGTTTGACTTTCAGGATCAGGTGCTCGCGAGGCGTCAGCATCGGCCCGCAAGTTTGAGCGCCGACATCGCTGGAATGAGTGAAGGAGCTTCTAAGGCCTATAGGAAGTTGACTGCAAGTCTTGGCGAAAAACACGAGCTATTGCCTGTGATTCGGAGCTCAGACGAACAATACGCTGCGGGAGTTCATCATGAGCTTGCGAAGAGTCTCATGGACGAGGGGCGCTGGGACGAAGCATTCGAGTGCGTGAGAAAGGCGAACGAGTTGGTGCGTTCTACGTCGCGTTCTCTGCTGTTGGGGGTGGCCGGAATCTCGAAGCCCCTAGCGATCGGATTGGCGCGCGTGTGGCGCAGCAGGGGCTGACGGCAAGCGATGCAATTGTGGGCGATCATCGTTTTCCTGACTGCTGGCGCGGCGTGCTTTTATTGTGTGCTGGGGTACCCGCTATTGTTGGCGGCACTGGCCTCTTGGCGCACGAATCCGGTGAAGACGGACACGAAGTTGCGCTCGGTCAGCGTGCTGATAGCTGTCTACAACGGTGCCGGCTTTATCACCGACAAGTTGGACTCGGTATTGGCCTCTGACTATCCTGCCGAACTCCTTGACGTGGTCGTAGTCTCTGACGCGTCAACGGACGAGACAGACGAGTTGGTGGCGGGCTATGCCTCACGTGGGGTGCAGCTCACACGAGTACCGCGTGGTGGAAAACCGGCAGCACTTAACGCCGGCATCAAGCACTGCACCGGCGAGATCCTCATCTTGACCGACGTGCGGCAGCGGCTCGACCGCGACAGTATCCGCGAACTCGTCGGATGCTTCGGGGATGCATCCGTGGCAGTGGCGAGCGGGGAACTGCTGATCGAGGACTCCGAGACCCGCGAGAAGAAAACAGTCGGCATATACTGGCGCTATGAGTCATGGATTCGTAAGAATCTTTCGCGGTTCGATTCAATGCTCGGCGCCACAGGTCCGTTCTACGCCATGCGGCGGGCCTTGTTTCAGGAAGTCCCGCCCGAGACGTTGCTCGACGACATGTACCTGCCGCTGACGGCCTTTCTCCGGGGCTATCGTCTGGTCCTCAACGACAAAGCGAAGGCGTATGACGTAGCGATGGATGTTGCCACTGAGTTCCGCCGGAAGGTTCGCACACTTGCGGGAAACTACCAACTCATGTGGCTGTTGCCTGCGGTGATTACGTTCAAGAACAGGATGTGGATCCACTACCTGTCTTACAAAGTGTTGAGACTGTTGCTGCCTTTCTTTCTGGTGCCATTGTTCGTCGCGAGCTTCTTCCTGCCTGGGCCATGGGGTGTAATCGCGGTCGCGGGCCAAACAGCGTTGTACCTACTGGCGCTCATCGATCCTTGGATTCCAGCAGGTAGCTTGCTCAAGCGCCTGTCGAACCCGAGTCGGGTGTTGGGGTCGTTTCTGCTCGCCGCTGTGTATGCCCTGAAGATCTTCTTCGTACCGCCGCAGGATTTGTGGAAGCCGACCCAGGCGGATCGGCGCAAGGCCAACTAGGGGAGTTTCCCGTTATGTCAACCCTTCGTAAGGCAGTGCTGATTGGCTTCTATGGCGTGGGCAATCTTGGTGATGAGCTAATGCTGTTCACCATAACGCAGTGGCTTCGCCACCAGGGAATAGAGACGACAGTCATCGGCGAGGGCGCGGATGCGATTACACGCGACCACGGATTGCCGGCGGAGTCGAACATTCCGATTATTCCAGTCTGGTCGATCAAGGACAGTTGGTTTCGGGGGCGTGCATGGCAGTTGATTCAAATATTCCGCCGCCACGATATTGTTATCGTCGGCGGCGGTGACTTGCTGCGCGACGACAACGGCTGGAAGCAGTTTGTCTATACGCTCGAAAAGTTAATCCTCGGGATCGTCTTAGGTAAACCAACATTTATGGTCAATGTAGGAATCGGGCGGCCGGATACTTCCTATGGTCGCTTTGGTCTGCGAACGATCTTGCCTCGCCTGAGAAGCATTATCGTCCGCGACTCGCGTTCAGTCGCCGTTTGTCAGAAGGCGGGTGCGGCGGAGAATGTTCAGAAAGCTTGCGATATCGTCAACGACATTACAGAATTTCTGGATCCCGTTCAGTTCGAACAGCACCGTCTAGCCTGTACATCGAATCAACGCTCGTACATGTTGGTTTGCCTTCGTGCCAACTCTGACGTGTACGGGCGATACCGCCTCGACGACGGGCGTCTGCATCGTTTGGCGTTGGCGCTGGACCGTTTGGCTCGCGAGGCCGATCTCGATATTCGATTCCTACCGTTTCAGTCGTCACCTCAGGAGTCAGACGATTCGATCCACCAACGCGTTATGGCGTCCATGCTAGAAAAACATCGTGCGAGCAGTTTGCCTTGGTCCGGCGATCCAGAGCGTGCTGCGGCCCAGTTCTCCGGTGCCCGGTTTGTCCTCGCGATGCGCTTGCATGCGGCGGTGCTCGCCACCGGATTTCGTAAGCCGGTGACGTTGATGCCGTACGACCACAAAGTTGTCCAATTCGCGGAGCAACATCATTTGTCGTCGTTGCTGTTGCCGGAGACTCTCGATTCGGAAGACGACACCTTTGCGGCTTTGGACGACTCATTGCAAGCTGGCTACTCGGGAAGTATGGATGAAGACTTGCTGAACTGGCGACAACTGTCACTATTTGATGACGCAGATTCTGGTTGCTAGGGCCGCTCGTGGGAAGTGGCACCGTGATGGTTGTTTCGGAGCATCTAGCGAATACCCAACTTCAGGCGTTCATCGTATTCGCCGCGCTAACTGCAACGGAGCCAGTGCGAGTTTCTTGAGCGCCTGAACTTCGTCCGGCTCGGGCACGCGTTGCCAGGCTAGCAGTGCAACGTAGATCAGACCGAACAGCCCGCCGCACGCCGCCAGTCGCCCAATCGGGACTACGTCTAGGAGCGCGACTCTAAGGAGGCCAGCTGCCAACATCGCGCTCGCCGTCGCGATCAAGGCCTTTGCCGTATCTCCAAACAAGTAGGCGTGCGCGCGTCCTACGCCAAGCAAGCGTGCGAGCCCGATCGTAACGGACACCTTTGCGGTTAGGCGAACCGCTAAGACTGTAGCAATGACGCCGACCATCCCATACTGGGGAGTGACCCAGACTAGGGCTGCCATCAAGGCGCTGGTCAGAACCGCCATTAGTGTCAACATCCAATACCGGTACTTCGGATACGCACGAATGATGGGGTCTGTAGGAATGATGCCGAACAGTAGCATCACCAAGTTGATTCTAAAAATCGGCAGACTTTCCACATACTGTGACGTAAACAAAACGGTGATGAACTCTTCTCCCGCAATGGTGAGAAAGCCAAACAAGGGCAGAAGCACAATACCTAGCTTGCGGCCCGCACGCAAGCTGAGGTGGATTATCTTTTCGGTCTCTCCATTTCTCTGAAATCGGCTGACTTGTGGAATGAGGACACTTGCGGCCGCGTCGGTTAGCATCCCGACCAGAGGAAGTTGAAAACATCCAATTGCATAAATTGCGAAGACAGTTGGGCCGAACTCATGCGAGACAAAGTAGTTATGGACGTCAGTTTGAAACGTGTAGAGCAGCCCCGATGCGCCGAAGGGCAAAGCATAGGCCAGCTGGCGCCCCAGCATTCGAAGATCGAACGCTCGCCAGAACCCAGGGAATCGACTCACGACGTAAAACAGCAGTACTACGATCTGAGCCGTAGCATGCAGCTGCGCCGCGACGATTAGCGCTGGCACCGTTGCAATTAGTACCGCAGAACCTACCAACATCGCTGTCCTGCTCAGCGAACTGCCCAGTATAAGAATGCTGCCTAGTCGCTCTTCTTGATTGGCGATCGGAGCGATCTGTAGAAACGACCCGATGATCCAGAGCGTTAGCAGCAGGCCGACCGAGGGAGCTAGTGACTCAAGACTGGCGTCGCCTACAATGTAGGTGAGAATTCCGGGGAACAGCGTGACCGATAGCCCGCCGAGCGTTCCCGTGGCGGTCAGGAACAGCAGGATATTGAGTACGGTGGCGTTGCGGTCCTCGGTTTCCCTCGACAGGAAATAGTAGGCGCTCATGGAGACGCCTAGCGGCAGCATGACCGCTGCGGTGTTGATGACTAGAAAGACCAGCTTGTAGACACCAAAGTCTTCTTGACTCAGGCGGCGCGTCAACAACAGCGGCAGAACAATGGAAAAAGCGAACGAGAGGAGCCGCGCAAGGAACACCCAGGACGCGCGATGGGTGAGGCTAGTGACAGGTCCCGAAGTGGTTGTCGGAGCTGACTCCGGATCGTGCTTGGGACGAGGCTCTGAATCAGTCGACAACTTCACTGAGTGTCGCAAAAATCCGCAGAAGCGTAAACACGGGAATCCCTTAGTCGTTTCGTAGTTTGAGGGGACTCAACCAGCCTGGTGCTCACTGTCAGGCCAAAGTGGTCCGACCGCAGCCTAGCCTGCCAGAATGGTCTCGTAGATCGATTCCATTCGAGTCATCGATGTGGTCATGGAGAACTCACGCTCCATGCGGTTTCGGGCGGCTTGAGCCATGTCCGCTGCCATGCCGGGTTGGTCCAGCAGCTTGTTCAGGCAGGCGCTCAGTTGGGCAGAGTCTCCTGGAGCGAATAGCAGTCCAGTTCGATCCTCATCAATGAGTTCCACGTTGCCGCCAACTCTTGTCGCCACTGGGCAGCATCCACACGCCATTGCTTCCATTAGAGAGTTCGATAGAGCTTCCGAATCGGAAGGCAACACAAAGATGTCGATTCCTCGAAGTAGCCGGGCAACATCCGTTGCTTCCGGGACGAATACGACACGATCAGAACAGTCGGAGTGGGCCACTTGCTGCTCTAGCGGCTCTAATTCCGGTCCGCTTCCGACTATCGCGAGCCGTAGATCTCCGCGACCCTGACTGATGCGCGCGAACGCGTCGACTAGAACCCGCAGACCCTTCTCTGGGCGCAAGCTGCACACGGTTCCGATGACCGTTTCGCCGCCGCGAAACTCCGGCACACGTGCGCGATCTCGAGGATGAAACTGGTCTGCGTCGAGGGCGTTGTAGCAACGATGGATTAGATCGGCAGGAACGGCTTCATCGTTCTGCAAATGGGCCTCTACCGACTTGCAGTTGACGACAATGCCGTCGACCAATCGATCGGTAACGCGTAGCAGTCGTCGCATTCCGGCACTCCTCAGGTCTCGATGACTGCGCATGCTGGAGAGGACTTTGCATTGGCGGCTCAGTCGCGCGAACAGCGTGGCAAACACTGTTGCAGGCGGATCGAAGGAATGGACGAGGTCGAACTGCTGTTGCCGGATGAAGCGAGCCAAGCGAATGCCCTGAACCACCGCATGCGGGCGACGGAAGCTGGAGACAGGAAAGACGTGGACCGGCACGCCAGCTGCATTGACTGCCGCCGTGCGGATTCCACCCGACCGCAGACAGGCGATGTGAGTCTCGAACCGATCTCGATCGAGGTTGCAGGCGACGACCGCTGCTTGCCGTTCACTACCGCCAAGCGTCAGCGCGCTAACCGCCAAAAGGAGTCGCCGTTTCTTTATCAACAAGGTCCCAGAGCCATTGCCCTGCGATCAGGATGTGATGCTCGGCGCAGTGCATTGCGGCGTAGCCAGTCTATCATGCGCTGCGAGCCACACCGTGAGGCTTGTAGCGTGAGAGCGCCGGTCGCCACCACCACTTACACACGCCTTTCTGATGCCTCGATGGAACCAGTCCGTGGCGGCACAGTTGCTTTCTGCGATGGTTCTGGCGGCGGCTCCGGTTGGACGAGTTCGATACTATTAAATCGTCCTTAGCCGCCACTGACCGCACATATGCAAAAGCAAATTCGAGTACTGCTGGTCGCACCCTCGATGCGCTTAGTCGGTGGTCAAGCGATCCAGGGTCAGCGACTACTGCGGAACCTTCGTCGCGAGCCAGGCATCGAAATTACGTTCTTGGCGATGGACCAGGAGTTGCCGGGACCTTTCGCAATCCTCGAACGTATTCGGTACGTTCGCACGGTCTCCAGGACTGCGTGCTTTTGCGTCCTGCTGGTGCGCCGAGCTTTCCGATGCGACATCATTCACGTCTTCTGCGCATCGTTCTTTTCGTTCCTGTGGGCGCCTGTACCAGCCATCTTGGTAGCAAAGATCTTTGGCAAGAAATCGATCCTGAACTATCGAGACGGACGTGCGGAGGAGCATCTGCGTCGATGGCGTTGGACGGTTCCAATCATGCATTTGGCCGACGCCATCGTCACGCCGTCTGAATATCTTGTTCCAGTGTTCGCCCGCTTCGGATTGCACTCCGAGCATATTCCGAATGTGATTGAGACCGAGCACCTCAAACACCGGGTGCGCACACAACTGAGACCCGTATTTCTTCACAACCGCCGACTTGAAGAACTCTATAACGTACCGTGTGTGCTGCGTGCTTTTCAGCGTGTGCAGAGTCGGTATCCTTCTGCGGCGATGATCATTGCACACGATGGACCGATGCGAGCTGAACTCGAACGAATGGTGGAGGAACTGGAGCTTCGTCAGGTGAAGTTCATCGGTGAGGTGGCGCAGCAGATGATCGGTGCGACCTATGACGATGCCGACATCTATTGGACCTGCCCGAACTTCGACTGCATGCCAGGTTCACTACTAGAGTGCTATGCGGCTGGCATTCCCGTGATTGCCACTCGGGTAGGCGGAATCCCTTATCTGCTTGAAGACGATCGAACTGGCCTGTTGGTGGGTCTCGACGACGACGTCGCTATGGCGGAACACGCAATTCGGCTCCTGGAAGACCCTGAGTTGGTCCGGCGGTTGACGACTGCGGGTCACGCTGAGCTGACGCGGTATCGTTGGCCAGCCGTCCGAGAGAAATGGTTGGACATGTATCAACGCTTGGTTCCCGCTGCGCGAGCGTGACCGTACACCGAGGTGTTCGTCACGCCCTAATCCCTTTCTTTCAAATTAGCTGTTGCCTCGGCGCTATCGGCCCAGACCTACCAGGTTACGAACCTGTCGAATCAAGACATGGATGAGTTGGAACTCTTTGAGCGGCCAGACACGGTACTCAAACAGATCCGAGATCTTTACGAAGCCAGAAGTGCGTCTGCATATCTGTTCACAGTGGCTGCGGAGGTCCGTCTTGAGCTCCAGGCGTAACTCGAAACCGATCACGCGACTCGTGCTCGGGTGATTTGTGCCGATGACCATACGGCGAGTTGTAGGGTAGATGTCTCGGGCCCCGCTGCTCGCTTAATGTGAGACGGCTCGAACGATTCGGCATCTAACACGCACGTTATTCGATTCGACGACCCGGAAGCTCAACGGACGGCACCGTCAGACGCTGGAGTTTGAAACTCCAGCAGAGAGATTTAGTGGTTGTGTTGCATCGACCGGTTGAGCCGGCATTTATTACTGGTGGCGTGGGTGGATCTGAATCGATTCAGCAAGTCGCATGGTCTGAGATGCATGCGGTGGTGGACGCGGGTACGCCCGACTGCTCGAACCACGATTGAAACATCAGTACAGCCCATAGCTGAAACCGCCAATCCGCTTCACCTCGCCGATGCTCGTCCCACAGTCGTGTAATCGGAGCGGGATTAAAGATCCCCTCCCGCTGTAGACGTTCCGGTCGTAGTAACTCTGAAGCCCAGGGCTCTAACGGCCCGCGCAACCAGTCTCCGATCGGCACACCGAATCCAGCCTTGGGCCGATCCACCAACTTTGGTGGGACGTAGCGATGGAGTATTTTCCGCAGCGGGGCCTTACATTGGCCGTCGCTGAATTTCTCAGTGACGGGAATGCGCCAGGCAAGCTCGAGAACTCGATAATCGAGAATAGGGCAACGCACTTCGAGGCTGCTCGCCATACTCGCCCGATCCACCTTCACCAGAATATCGTCTGGAAGGTAGCCCACGGTATCGAGGTACATCATTGTCTCGACGAAGGAAGCTCCTTGAGGTCCGCTTTTTACGAACGTCCCGGTTGGTTCGTCTGCATCCCGTAGAATGGCCTCAGGTTGGTACCAGTAGGAAGTCAGCGCCAGGTGCAGATCCGCATCCGATACCTGTGATAGGCCATAGGCTCGCCGGTGAAGGCGGTCCCCGAGAGTCCCCATACGTCCCGGCTGCGGATCGGAGAATCCAACGATTCTAAATAACGCGTCCCAGGACGAAACCGGAAAGCAACGAATTCCCGCAGCGGTAAGACGGCGCCCGAACTTGGGCCAACCACCATACTTAGCTTTGAACCGAGCGTTGGTCTTGTAGGAGTCGTAGCCAGCGAACAACTCGTCGCCCCCATCACCCGAGAGACTAACTGTCACATCGCGTCGCGCAAGCTGCGATACCAGGATCGTTGGAATCTGCGAAGGGTCTGCGAATGGCTCGTCAAAAATGGCTGGCAGACGTGGGACCACATCCATCGCATCGGCAGGGGTCACGTACAGTTCCGTGTGATCGGTGCCGAGATACTCGGCGACCGCCTTGCCATGGATCGCCTCGTCGTGAGATCGCTCATGGAACCCAATGGTAAACGTGCGGACAGGGGTGGCACTCTGCGCCTGCATAAGTGCAACCACCAGGGAACTATCGATTCCACCGGAAAGAAACGCCCCGAGCGGCACATCGGCAACCATGCGTATCTTGACGGCGTCGAGTAGGAGCGTCTCCAACTCCTCCTGAGCCTCATCCGCAGACGTGAACGGTCGACGAGCACCTTCTTCAGCAGCTTCCAACGCCGACCAGTAGGCGGTAGGTTCAACTGAGGCCGCGATTGAGCTAGCGGGGATCTCTAGAAACGTTCCAGGAGGTAGTTTGAAGATCCCGCGAAAGATAGAGTGAGGCGCTGGCACATACAGGTGCCTGAGATATAGCGCCAGCGCTTGAGGGTCAATCTCGGCATGAAACGCAGGGTGTGCACGGAGGGACTTCAGCTCTGAGCCAAATAGAAACGTATCACCTACTAGGCCGTAATAAAGTGGTTTCTTGCCCAGGCGGTCGCGACCGAGGTGCAACGTTCGAGTGGCGGTATTCCACAACGCAAGAGCAAACATCCCGTTGAAACGGCGGAGCGAGCGCTCTACCCCCCAGGTCTGAAAGGCCGCCAGCATCACCTCGGTATCTGAATGTCCGCGAAAGTGATAGCCAGCGCCTTCGAGTTGAACGACCGGTCTGATAGGTAACACTCTAAACCGGACGGATGGGTAACAGTATAGGCGGTGGTCAGTGGCCCCCGCGGGGGCCACTGACTGCCGAGCCGAGCGGCCACAGTACGCGGTTGGCGGCGTCGAACAAGGCGAGTTCCACCGGACCGAACCAGATCTGCCAAATGGCTTCGTCCACTTCGACTAGCCCGACCAACTCGCGAGCCAACGCTTCACTCAGGAAGTACTTCTCGCCGAGGAACTTGATGCGTCCGTCGTGGCGCACTCGTCGGCGCTCCCAGTGCCCCGGGTAATCCAGATCAGCAAGCTCGCTGGGATAGGCGCGTGTTGCTGGTGCATAGAACGCCGCCGGGGGCCGCTGTCTCAACGCTTCATGCGGACGTTCTTGGTTGTATTCATGACGAAAGAGGTCGAAGCGGCGCTGCTGTCGGCGACGATCGCCAGCCGGAGGTCTCACTGTCTCGGCTTTGAGCGTGCGGTGTAGCCGCTCGTGGCGACCGTTCTGCTGCGGCTTGCCCGGCTCGATGCGCTCCACCGCAATGCCCAGCTTCAGCCACCAGACGTTCAACCGGCTCAAGCGTCCGGTGCCGATGGAGGCGAACGGCGAACCGTTGTCTGAGCGTATCCTTCGTGGCAGCCCGCGCTCCAGAAACAACCGCTCCAAGCCTCGGCGGGCCTCGGCGTAGGATGTGCCCACGTGTGCGGTGCAGTTGAGCAGGAAACGACTATATCCGTCGACGACCGTTAGCGGATAACACAGCACGCCGTCGCCGGTGCGAAACTGCCCCTTGTAGTCGATCGTCCAGAGGTCGTTGGGCGCTTCGGGTTCGCGCAACGGACTGGGTGCCGCTTCGGCCAGTCGCCGCATCCGCTTGCGCCCGCGAACGAGTCCGGCTCGCTTCAGCGCGTCGCCGATCGTCGACGCCGCTGGCCAGCTTGTCTGTGACTCTTTCGACTCCAGCCAGGCCCTGAGCTTCTTCGGCCCCCAACTCGGATGCTGCCGACGCGCTTCTATCACTCGTCGCTCGACCGACTCGGGTATCCGACCGGGCTGACGGTGTGCCGCGTGCGAGCGGTCTTCCAGCTCTGGCCAACCGCCTTGACGGAAGCGTTCTAACCACTTGTATCCGGTCCTGCGGCTGATCCCGTAGAGTCGACACAGCGCCGCCACGTTCGTCGCCGCCCCCGCTCGCAGCCAGTCTTCAATGAATCTCTTGCGTTCTTCCATCGGATAGGTCTCCTTCCATGGCATCTCGCCATGGTGTTACCTATCCGCCCGGTCTAACCTGTTACCCTTCCGCCCGGTCTGTACAAGTTCCGCCTGCAGTTCAACGTAGTTATAGATTTCGCCGTTGAAGACCATCACCCACTGCCCATCTTCGGACCACATCGGCTGATGGCCCTTTTCTGACAGGTCGAGAATGGCGAGCCGGCGGTGGGCCAATGCGACCCCGACAGAGACGTCTGCCCAAACGCCAGAGTCATCCGGTCCCCGGTGCCGGAGCGTGTTCCCCATGCGCAGTGCAAGTGCTTCCAGGTCTCCGCCGCCACGAGTCAGGAATCCAGCTAGACCGCACATCGCGACTCCGATCGTAACAGACGGGTAGCAGCGCTCCACAGCTCTCGAAACCAAACGCACGAGTCTTCGGCGCACGACCCTTTCGGTTGGGGAATCATCGGGTGGAGTTCGGCGCAATTCCGATCCTTGGCGGAGTTCAGTGGCGTTGCTTCGTCCTCCTGGTCATCATGCGGCTGTTTCGGTTGGCACAACTTTTCCCTCAATCGCCAAACTTTAAACTACTGGCACGGCATCGGAATCGGACCTTGGTGCCTGGGGGGAACACCCTCCGTCCACTCTGGCCCAGTTTCCGTCTTGGTGGAATGAGAAAAGCGGAGAGTTGGACACTGTCAAGGCCGTGCGCAGCGCGCTCGTCCATCGCGACCACCGAAGCCTTGTTGGTATACCCGCCGTCAGACAGGCACTACGGCGGATAACGTCCGTTGCGCTGGCGCAGTCGACCCATCAAGGGTGTGCGATCTATTGGCCATCTTGCGGGTCGCTGACGACCTCTAAATCGGCGATCAAGCCGTGCTTCACATTGGCGGTGATTTGCACGTCGTAGGCTGGCGTCACACCGCGGTCGTGCATCCACATGAATCTCGCGGACGGGTCGGTCGACGAGGCTCGCGGCTTACGACGCTTGTCGTGTTTCTTTGCTGCGCGCAACCGCTCGATCTCTTCGAGTGCTTCAGTTAAGCGTTGCTCTTGGTCGCGAGCCCCGCACCGACGCTGCTCGATTGGTCGCTTGATCTTCTTGACGCTCCAACGCTCGCAAGTGGCGGCGCACGAGTTTCAGATACGCTTCGGTCTTGCCGCGTCGTCGGAAGCTCTTATTGTTCACATCGGCACGGATCTTGGTGCCATCGACCGCCACGCGTTCGAGAGTGATCAGACCCTTCATCATCAGCATCGCGAGCACTTGTTCGAACAACTCCTGCAATGCTTCTCCGTGCCCGACGTGGAAGTCCGAGAGCGTGTGATGGTTGATCGGGCGCAGACCGGCTAGCCATTCGAGACCCGGCTCGTACTCCATCTGACGCGCGATCTTGCGCGCCGATTGCAGGCCTTTGGTGTAGGCGTAGAGCCGGACCGAAACCAGTAGATGCGGCGAGTGCGCACTGCGTCTCACCTGCCCCTCGAGCGTTCGCAGAACTTGTTGGCTGCGGTTGGTTGGGATGTAGCGAGCGGCAGGGCGATCCGACATGTCTTATAAGTGCCAAGTAATTGGTGTAATAGAGTACTGGAGGGCTATTTGTCCACAGCTTCCTGCTTCACAAACACGAACTCATTGCAGCCCAGATCGCCAGCTTGCGTGGCCATCTCCACAAGGTGAAACCCCTTGTCTCTGAAAAAGTGAAATATTTCATCCGGCTTCGCAACTTCGAATGGGTACCCTTGAACGACCGGTCTGATAGGTAACACTCTAAACCGGACGGATGGGTAACAGTATAGGCGGTGGTCAGTGGCCCCCGCGGGGGCCACTGACTGCCTAGCCGAGCGGCCACAGTACGCGGTTGGCGGCGTCGAACAAGGCGAGTTCCACCGGACCGAACCAGATCTGCCAAATGGCTTCGTCCACTTCGACTAGCCCGACCAACTCGCGAGCCAACGCTTCACTCAGGAAGTACTTCTCGCCGAGGAACTTGATGCGTCCGTCGTGGCGCACTCGTCGGCGCTCCCAGTGCCCCGGGTAATCCAGATCAGCAAGCTCGCTGGGATAGGCGCGTGTTGCTGGTGCATAGAACGCCGCCGGGGGCCGCTGTCTCAACGCTTCATGCGGACGTTCTTGGTTGTATTCATGACGAAAGAGGTCGAAGCGGCGCTGCTGTCGGCGACGATCGCCAGCCGGAGGTCTCACTGTCTCGGCTTTGAGCGTGCGGTGTAGCCGCTCGTGGCGACCGTTCTGCTGCGGCTTGCCCGGCTCGATGCGCTCCACCGCAATGCCCAGCTTCAGCCACCAGACGTTCAACCGGCTCAAGCGTCCGGTGCCGATGGAGGCGAACGGCGAACCGTTGTCTGAGCGTATCCTTCGTGGCAGCCCGCGCTCCAGAAACAACCGCTCCAAGCCTCGGCGGGCCTCGGCGTAGGATGTGCCCACGTGTGCGGTGCAGTTGAGCAGGAAACGACTATATCCGTCGACGACCGTTAGCGGATAACACAGCACGCCGTCGCCGGTGTGAAACTGCCCCTTGTAGTCGATCGTCCAGAGGTCGTTGGGCGCTTCGGGTTCGCGCAACGGACTGGGTGCCGCTTCGGCCAGTCGCCGCATCCGCTTGCGCCCGCGAACGAGTCCGGCTCGCTTCAGCGCGTCGCCGATCGTCGACGCCGCTGGCCAGCTTGTCTGTGACTCTTTCGACTCCAGCCAGGCCCTGAGCTTCTTCGGCCCCCAACTCGGATGCTGCCGACGCGCTTCTATCACTCGTCGCTCGACCGACTCGGGTATCCGACCGGGCTGACGGTGTGCCGCGTGCGAGCGGTCTTCCAGCTCTGGCCAACCGCCTTGACGGAAGCGTTCTAACCACTTGTATCCGGTCCTGCGGCTGATCCCGTAGAGTCGACACAGCGCCGCCACGTTCGTCGCCGCCCCCGCTCGCAGCCAGTCTTCAATGAATCTCTTGCGTTCTTCCATCGGATAGGTCTCCTTCCATGGCATCTCGCCATGGTGTTACCTATCCGCCCGGTCTAACCTGTTACCCTTCCGCCCGGTCTGTACACCCTCCAACCCAATCGACCACGTCGTGCCAAGGAGACATCCCGCGGTTAAGTTCATGTCGCCATGTTCGCAGCGGCTTCAGCGAGATCAGATCCTTCAATAAGCGTCGCCACCAGAGCACCACAAACCCTGGCCACAACACGAGAAATCGAAGCGAAGGCGGCAGCCTGTTATAGGCCACCTTGACCCTGGTCCAACGACGGCTGGGTTTGCCCTGGTCGTTGTATATTGCTATAAACAGCAGCCCGCCATCTTCCACCGCGATAGAGACGTTTTCCAACGCAGCCCACATAGCACCCGTGTGGTGAAGAACGCCCCACGAATAAACAACGCCGAAACGTCCTAATTTCTCGATGTAGGGACGGTCAAGGACGGAACCCTGCTCCACTATCCACTGACTGTCATCACCGAAATATCGAGACCGGAGTTCCCGGGTGCATGCAAACGACTCCGAATCATAGTCGAAAGAATGCACCTCGGCTCCAAGTCGCCTAGCCGCCAAACTAAAAAGTCCGCTGCCGGACCCAACATCTAAAAAACTCCGGCCTTGTAGGGATGGGAGGCCTAATTTGTTCGTTAGCGACTCTTCCGCACGGAGAATCGATTTCTCGTCGACTGTCTCAAGAAACCGCTGCCAATTCTTTCCAAATTCGAACCGATCGCCAGCGGCAATCTCCGCCCGATGGCGAGCGGATGTGGTGTCTTCAGAGTTCATAAGAGATTCGAACCGGCTGGACCGGCAAAGTGGAAATCCCACCAAGTCTATACCACGACCAGACGCGACTGTGACCCCACCCAGAAGCTGTGAAGCGATAGCTTTTCTAGCTACTGCGAAGAGACGAACAGCGTTTTGCTGTCGGGACGAGGAATCGGGCAGCGGCGTCGAGATCGTTTCGCTACGGCGCCACACCCCATCGGAGCCGCGACCGTGAGAGGGGGCTTCGCGGCTCGGTTGGTGGGGACTGTCGGCGTCCGCGATGTAGGTTGGCGAGCCGAAGGGCCACACCCCACGTAGACGGGCCAGGCCCAGCGCCGCGGGATATAATGGGGGCTCGTTCTCTCTCCCCTTATGGTTAAAGACGGGATCTACTACGGCATCGGGTTCACGGCTGCCGGACTTCTGATTGGTTTGGTGTTTGGTTGGCTCTGGGCGGTGCCGCTGTTTGTGCTGGCGGTGTTCTGCGCTAACTTTTTCCGCGATCCGGATCGGGAAGACCCCGGAGGAGACGTGGTTGTGTCTCCCGCAGACGGCAAGGTGGTTCATATCCGTCCGCTGCCTGATGGCGGCTCGCGGGTCAGCATCTTCTTGAACATCTTCAACGTGCATGTGAATCGCGTGCCGGTGGCTGGGGTGCTGCGCTCGGTGGAGTACAAGAAGGGCCGGTTTGTGATGGCTCACCGCGAGACGGCTTCAGACGAGAACGAGCAGAACGTCTTGGTGATTGATCCGGACTACGCACGCGGTGGTGAGGTGGTCATCCGGCAGATCGCTGGGCTCGTGGCCCGTCGGATTGTGTGCTACAAGAAGACCGGCGATCACGTTGCCAGGGGAGAGCGCTTCGGAATGATGAAGTTTAGCTCGCGCCTGGATGTGATTCTGGGGCCGCAGTGGCAGTTGGCTGTGAAGGAAGGCGAGCATGTGTCCGGAGGTAGTTCCGTCTTGGCAGAGCTGAGTTCAGAAGTCACGGGTGCAGCCAATGATGGGTAAGGCGTTGCAGAGAGACCGGCCGCCCTACGCGCTGCCGACGATTTTCACGGTCGGGACGATCTTCTGCGGCTATTACTGTCTGATGAAGACGGTGCAGGCGATCTCGCTGCCACCGGAATCGGTTGAACTCGCCGCGCACTTCTACAACCAAGCAGCGATGGCGATTGGTATTGCGGTGTTCACCGACGGCATGGACGGCCGCATAGCGAGAGCTACCGGCGCGACGAGCGACTTCGGTAAGGAGATCGATTCTCTAGCCGATTGCATTACGTTTGGCGCCGCCCCGGCGACGTTGGCGTTTGCGTGGGGCATTCGGTCCCCGGAGCTGCTGCCGGACCTGTGGTTGGCGGAGTTCTTTCCCTCGCTGGGCTATTTCGCGACGTTCCTCTTCCTGACGTGCGGTGCGGCTCGATTGGCACGGTTTAACGTCCAGAAGGATCCGAAACCGAAGAATCCAGGCGCTCCGGGCAAACGCTACTTCGTTGGTCTACCGATTCCTGCTGCCGCGGGAATGTTGGCGGCGGTGATCCATGCACGCGGTGGCGTACCGATTGAGAGTTGGTGGCCGAGCGGCGTACTGTGGCTCGGATTGGTCGGCTTCCTGTCGTTCTTGATGGTGTCGAACTGGCGGTACTCCAGTTTCAAAGACATCAACTTCATGCGGAGTCCGTGGCTGGGTGTGGTCTTCTTCGCAACGATCATATATCTGATTTGGAATTTCTCGCAACCGGTGTTGCTGACGATAGCGACAGTATTTGTGGTGAGCGGGGTGTGGTCGAGGTTGGTGTGGTTGTTCAAGCGCAACAAGGGCGAGCAGTCCCCAGACAGTACCGAGGCTGAGTCAACGACGTGAGACGGGTATGGGTCGGCGTAGTCGCTGCCTGCCTGATGGGGCTCGGTTGCGGGTACCACGTGGCGGGCCAGGCCGATACGATTCCCGACGAGATTGGGACGATCGCGATCCCGACGTTCACGAACAGCACGACCGAGTTCAAGATTGAGCAGTACCTAACCGAGGCAGTCACGCGCGAGTTCATGTCGCGGACCCGCTACAGTATCGTGACGAACGAGAACTACGCTGACGCCACGTTGCGAGGGACGGTACTCGGGTTCTTTGCCTACCCGACGAACTACGATCCTCAGACAAATCGCGCGAGCACGATCAATACGACGATCGTACTCTACGTGACTCTGGTGGATCATAAGTCGGGACAGGTGCTATATCAGAATCCCAATTTGCAGCATCGAGATTTCTATGAGGTTTCGGCTCAGCCGGTCGCTTATATGGAAGAGCGACAAGTTGCTCTGACGAGGTCGAGCGAATCGATGGCTCGGACGATTGTCTCTGCTGTGTTGGAAGGTTTTTGATGGCGACGAAACCGAAGGCCTTTGTGAAGTCGGTCGAAGGCGGCAAGACTGAGTCGGGCTACCTGTTTCTGGGGAACGAGATGTTCTTCAAGGATCTTTGTCGTCAGGCTCTGCGGAAAGCTGTGATTGACGATGACCCGGAAGGTCTCGTTGAGATCGACTTGAAAAAGGAATCGCTGGCGCGGTTGTGGGATGAAACGCGCAGCTTATCGCTGTTCGCGACCTCGCGACTGGTCATCGGCGTCAATGCGGAAGCGGCTTTACCGCGTGGGCGTTCGAAGGCTGCTGATGAAGCACGAGAAGAAATCGCGCAGTACTTCGCGAACCCGACCCCAGGAGTGGTGGTTGTGTTTGAATGTACCCGGTTTGATGCGCGTGAGCGCGACGACAAGGCGAAGTCGGAACGGGTGGCGAAATTCTACGACGCGGTACCCGTTACGGTTGAAATGGGTCGACTGGGGCCGCAAGATTCGCTCCGAGCGTGCCATGCACTGGCGAAGCGCAAGGGTCTGCAGGTTGAGACCGAAGTGCTTGCCGAGCTGACCGACATGATGGGTGGAGACTTAGCTCGCCTGGACAGCGAGCTCGAGAAGCTCTCTCTCTACGCGGGTAAGGCTGGAGTGATCACGCGCGCTGATATCGAGTTATTGACGCCCGAGGCGAGACAGAGCGGTGTGTTTGAGTTGTCGGATGCGCTGGCCCGCAAGGATCGCGGCCGAGCACTCGAGATTGTTCACACGCTGGCGTCGGGCGGCGCGTACTGGCCAATGCAGATCGCGTTGTTGGCTGGCTTGTTCAGACAAGCCCTGGCGGTCCGAGAACTCCAGGCGAGAGATTCGCGGCAGGTGGTCGCGGCGCTGGGCCGTTACGGAGTGAGGATTTGGCCGAGTCGGGCACAGCAGCTACTTGGCGTCGCGAGGCAGTTTTCTAAGCGGGAGCTTGAGCGAGCGTTGACATGTTTCTTTGAGGCCGACCGGGATTTGCGCAGCCCGCGTCCAGATGATCGCTTCATCATGGAGCAACTGATCGTGGAGCTGACGGCTTAGCTGGAAAAGCAGAAGCCGCGCTCAGAGAGCGCGGCTTTGTTGATTCGGCAACGAGCTGCGACGCTTAGGCGGCAACCGGTTTGAGCTTGTTGGCGCGAACGGTCAAGCGCGACTTGAGACGATCGGCGCGACCTTTCTTAATGAGCCCTTTTTGTACGGCTTTATCGAGGACACTCACGGTGGCTGCAACTAGCCCGGAGATTTCGGCGTAATCGCCGCCTTCGACCGCAGTCTCAAACTTCTTCAGCTGAGTACGCATTTTGCCGCGGTTGTCCCGATTGACCTCTGAGCGTCGCTCGGTCTGACGGATGCGTTTGATCGCTGATTTGTGATTCGCCATAGCTGCTGTGTTCTCTACGCAAAGAGGGCCCGAAGTGACTCCGGACCCACCCGCAACGATTGATATCGCTCTCTTGAGAATAGCCTGCGGGTCGGGGTGTGTCAACCGAGCAGCTGGTGTATCAAGGGGCGCATGCTAGCATGCGGCGATTAGGATGACGATGCGAGCGGGCTATGTATTGACCGGTGGGCGAAGCTCCCGTTTTGGCGCCAATAAGGCCTTCGCCGATGTGGACGGAAAGCCGATGGTGGTTCACGTGGCGGATCGGGTGCGCTCGGTCTGCGATAGCGTGACGCTGGTGGGTCCGGCGGAGACCTACGGCTCGCTGGGACTGCGGGTGATCGAAGATAGCGTCGCTGATTTTGGCCCAGTGGCGGGAATTCTGGCCGCTCTGGAGAATTCCTCGGCACCGTGGAGCCTCATCGTTGCGTGCGACATGCCGAGCGTCCGAATGGACTTCTTGAACCTATTATTTCAGCGCGCCGAGTCATCGTCGGTCGATGTTGTGATGCCGCTTGATGGGGAAGGACGCGAGCAGCCGCTGTGTGCGGTCTATAGCCAGCGAGTGGAGGAGCCGTTGCGGCGGGCAGTGGCGACAGGAATCTCTAAGGTGAGGCGAGCCCTGGAGGGCTCGTCGATCGCATATTTGCCCCGATCTGAGTATGCCGAGATGGATCCGGCCGGTGACATGCTGCTGAATGTCAATCGTCCAGAGGATCTGGGGAGACGCCGTTGAGGCAGGCGGCGATCTGGTCAGCGGTGACGATTCCGGCCTTGATGAGCTTCCACTCACGCGTCGTGATGTCGACGGTCGTCGCTCCGAGTCCGTCTGCTTCTCCGGCGTCTAGGATTAAGTCGACTCGGCCATCCATGGTGCCGAAGACTTCGATTCCACTGCGACAGGTGGACTGACCCGAAACGTTCGCACTCGTGGCGATGATGGGCATGTCGAGGCGTTCGATGAGTCGGTTGACGATGGCGTGGGAGTCGTGTCGCACGGCGAGGCGTCCGCAGTTGCCGGTGACCTTGAGCGGGAGTAGGCGCGAAGCCTTGGTGATGACGGTCAGCGGTCCGGGCCAGAAACGGCGAGCCAGTGCGAAAAACCGAGGACTGAGCGGTTGTGACGCATAGTCTTCGACGGTAGTCGTCGAGTCGACGAGTATGGGGAGTGCGCGATTGAGTTGGCGGCCCTTGGCGCGAAAGACTGCGGCGATTGCGTTGAGATTGAGCGGATCGGCTGCGAGGACGTAGCCGCTGCTGGAGGGGAAAGCCACCACGCGGCCAGCTCGAATGGTTGCGGCGGCCTGCTCAATCGCCGAGTCGTCGGTGCCGTCAGGGGAAGTCGCGATAATTTGAGTGTGCAATAGAAAGCCTGAGATATGCGGGCCGCTTAGCGTCGCCGATCCGATTGTACTCGAATGTCGTGTGGGTGTCGCCATTGACCGATTTTGCCCAACTGCTTCATAATCAGACGGTTGCGTCTTGCACTTCTTGCCGTCTGCTGGGCGGTGTCCGTCGCGTCGGCCCAGACCCGGGACGTGGTGGCGTTGGCCCGCAGTGAAGCTCCGTTTCTGGTCGGCGGCACTGGGGTTCCTGGGGAAGGCAACGTCTTTGATGGCGAGACCCTGACGAGCTACTATCTGCCAGCTTGGATCGACTACCTGGACGGCTCCCGCTATGTGCTGGGGATTGGCTCAGCAGCTCGCTTGAGTGCCGATCGAATCGATCTGGAAGGGGTGTCGCTAGAGATTGTGGCAGCGGGGCCGGGAAGCCGACCGATTCAGGCAGCGCTGATGGAATTTCGACCGTCTCCAGATTGCCAGGCGACGTTATATATGGACAGGGCTGACACGGCGACCGCACACGTCTCTCAGGGCATGGTCGAGGTCTACACGGTTACCGGAGAGTACGTTGGCGTGACATCTGCTGGGGAAGCCAAGACATTCTCTTACCTGAATGCGGAGCTACGCGTCCAAGAGAATCGCGGCCCGCTGGAGATGGCGCGGATTCTGCTACGGGAACTGAACTACACGATTCGACTGGAGGCGGCTGTGCCTCCATTCGGAAGTAAGCGCCGCGAATTGTCGGATCGATTGGTGGCTTCCACAGGTGGCGTTTTGATGGTGGATGCGGATGTACGGGGTTTCGCGTTGGCGTCTACCAACGACGATGAGAACCAGACCATCGATCCCGATAGAGTGCGGCGAGAGGCTGCGGCGGTGAGTCGCGAGATCCATCACTCAGTCGGATGGCACCGGTTTGGTTGCGGAAAACCGACTTGTATTGGTGCGACTGGCGTCGTTGCCGGCAATCCTTTCGGTGGCGATGCGCGGCTAGTGGCTCCGCAGCCACCTGGGTGCTTGCTGTGTAACCCAGAAGGCCTTCTTGAGTAATACACGCGCCGAAGAAAACTAGCTGTGCATCCTCGACTTGCCCAAGCGCTGCTGCTGACGGTTGCGGACGTGATCGCAGTGGTAGTTGGTGAGGTAGCACTGAGGCTCTTTTCCCGCACAGCCCCGCAGTTAGAGCTCGACATTTACCGCAAGCAGAACGGGCTGTTGCTGCTGCGCCCGAAAATCAAGCGGCGTGCCGGTGGTGGACCTGCTCGAGCAATTTAGAGAAAGGCATGCGGATGGTGCGCGACTGTACTATTCACCGGACGCCCACATGACGCCAGCGGGGCACCAGGCAGTTGCCGATATCGCGCTACCTGAGTTGCAGCGCTTGGTCGGTCTGGGGCGAGCAGTTAATCTGGAACGACAATGATCTTAGTAACAGGTGGCGCGGGGTATATCGGTAGTGTTTGTGCGGAGCGGCTCTTGGCTCAGGGTTACGAGGTTTGTGTCTTTGACAATCTCAGCCGAGGCTTTCGGGATGCGGTGCCAGCCGGGGCAGAGTTCGTCGAGGGCGATCTAGAAGACCGCGATGGGCTAGCTAGCGTGTTTCGGGACCGACCGATTGAAGCGGTAATGCATTTCGCGGCCTTTGCGTTGGTCGGTGAATCGATGCAGCAGCCGAACCTCTACTTCCGCAAGAATTTTGTCAACGCACTCAATTTGATTGAGGCGACGGTCGAGGCTGGGGTGGATCGGTTTGTGTTCTCGTCGACCTGCGCCATCTTCGGTGACCAGGTGAAACCTCCGATCAGTGAGGATAAGCCCAAGCTGCCGGTGAACCCTTATGGTGAGTCAAAGCTGGCTGTCGAGAAGGCGTTGGAGTGGTCGAGGAAGATTCACGGATTGAACTACTTCGCCCTTCGCTACTTCAATGCTTGCGGGGCGACGGAAGAACGGGGTGAGAGGCATGAGCCGGAGACGCATTTGATCCCACTAGTATTGCGAGCGGCAGCTGGGTTGTCGGACGGCATACACATTCTGGGCGATGACTATACTACTCCCGATGGGACGTGCATTCGGGACTACGTTCACGTGCTGGATCTGGCGGACGCTCACATCCTCGCGTTGACCGCGCCAGCGGAAAAGAGCGGCTGCTACAACGTGGGTGTTGGTCGTGGTGATTCGGTTCGAGAGGTGATTGACGCCGTGCGACAAGCGACAGGAAAGAACTTCCCGGTGATCATCGATCCGCGGCGACCGGGCGATCCGCCAGAGTTGGTTGCGGCGTCTGACAAGATCCGGCGTGAACTTAGCTGGGAACCCAAGCACGACATTCACTCGGCGGTTCGCAGCGCGTGGAATTTCTTCCAGAAGCAGCGATGAGCGGACCGGCGGATCAGCCGAGAGAGTTCTACGAGCAGTACGTCGAGGAACACGTTCCCTATCACCGCAGTCCACGTGGTTTGAAGCGCTTGATTCTCTCCGTCCTCCCGTACTAGTCCTATCGCGAGTGGCGCTTTTGGGCACGGTGGGTGCCGCTTGGCTGTCGACTGCTTGATTTGGGATGTGCACGCGGGCGCGAGGTGTTTCGGGAGCGGGCTTCGTTTGTTGTTGGCGTCGATCTAGCCCGCAATGCACTGAGCGATTGCGTGCGGAACTACGATGGTGCGCTTGAGGCGACTCTGATGGGGTTGCCTGCAGTCGACCAGAGCTTCGACTGCGTCGTGAGTTCGCACGTTCTCCGGCACGTTCCGCCGGCCCACAAGGATCTGGTTCTCGGAGAGATCCATCGTGTGGTGCGCCAGGCGGGTTGAGCCTGCACGTGATTGAGACCGATAGCCGTTGTCGGCTGATGGAGCGTGCGAGAAAGAGCCCAGAACTCTATCAACGGCACCTCATCGAGCAGGACGGGTACGTGGGGCTGGAGTTGCCATCGGAGGTCGTGACGAGGTTCGAGCGGGCTGGGTTCGAGGTGAAGTCCGTTGGTGTGCTGGCTGATGGGGATGTGCATCCGCGATTGGCGGTGAAGTGGTTTGCGAATGAGTACTGCAAGGTGTCCGACGAACTGGCGGCACTCGTGGACAAGAGTGAGGCGATTCTTGCCATTCCGATCCGGCTGGCATGGCACGAAGTGCGTCTCGGAATGCGAGGCGTCGGGGAGGCGGAACGCTCTCGACTCGGCGACGCGCTGATTGTGACGATGGTGTTACGGAAGCGCTAATACAGTGTCGAGAGGGCTTCTGGCAGGGCGGCAGGCCGATACGCTTTGGTATCCTCCAATGAAATGGAGCTATCGGACATCTACCTCGGACTAGGCCGGGATCGGTTCGACGACGTACTGGCAACGGTGTCGATGGGGTCGCTCAAAACCTTCCAGGTCTACGAGACGTTTAAGATTCGCACTCGACTCTCGAAGCTGAACCGAGACCGCTTGAAAAAGGCTGCGCCCAAGCTATGGAGCCGCATCGAGGAGGGCGATCAGGACCTCGCGAAGGAAATCGCGCAAGGGTCGCTGGTGTCGCACATGGACTTCGTGGTCGCCGTGCTCGACTTCTTGGAGATCCCCCACGACGGACATGGTTTTTTCGAGAAGGATGCCGAGGCGACCGACAAACTTGCCGATGGCTGGCAGGCGCGCGTCTTTGGCGAGTTTAAGGAAAGCCACCCGGTGGCGTTGGTATTGCTGTATATCAATCATCTCGATTGGGAGATGAGCGAGCCAACGGAAGTTTTCACCGGTTGATCCGGGTCCAGAGAGTTAGGAGCTGCATGGCTAAGAAGAAAATTGGAATTTTGACGGGTGGCGGAGATGTTCCCGGTCTCAACGCAGTGATTAAGTCCGTGACCTATGGGGCGACGGGGCTTGGGTATGAGGTCGTCGGCATCCGGCGTGGTTGGAAGGGTTTGGTCGCCCCAACTTGGAGCCAGGGCCGTGACGCCAAGCATTTCATTGATTTGGATCGTGACAACACGCGTACGGTTGATCGGACGGGCGGGACCTTTCTGCATACCTCGCGGACGAAGCCTTCGAAGACGAAGCTTGAGGATGTGCCGCAGCACTTGAAGTCTCGCATCGGCGAGTTCAAGACCCCTGCGGAGGGGCAGGTGGACCTGACGCCGGTGGTACTTGAGAACCTGGAGCGCCTGGGCGTCGACTATCTGATTCCTATTGGTGGCGACGACACACTGAGCTACGCTGATCGGCTAAACGAAGAAGGTTTCCCGATGGTCTGCGTTCCGAAAACGATGGACAACGATGTACGGAACACCGAGTACTGCATCGGGTTTTCGACGGCGTTGACGCGAGCCGTTGACAACATCGAACGTCAGCAGACTTCGATTGGCTCGCACGAGCGCGTTGGAATCTTTCGGATCTTTGGTCGTGATGCGGGTTTCACGGCGCTATACACCGCGTATGTGACCAGTAACCGCTGCTGCATTCCCGAGTATGAGTTCGACGTGGACAAGCTGATGGACTTGTTGATGGTAGACAAGCGCCACAACCCATCGGGTTACTCGATCGTTATTCTATCGGAAGGCGCTACTTGGCACGGGCGTGACGTCGCTGAATACGGCGAGCCCGACGCGTTTGGGCACCGTAAGAAGGTCAGTATTGCCGAAGACTTCAGTGCACGAATCCAGGCAAAATACGGGGTGGAGACGGTCGTTAGTGACCTAACTTACGACCTGCGTGGGGGCAAGCCCGACTCGCTTGATCGTATGGTGGCGACCACGTTTGCCACGATGGCGGTCGAGTGCATCGCGGACGGCGGCAGAGGTAAGATGACGGCGATCCAGAACGGTCGGTTCACCATGGCAGACCTGCCGGATGCCAGCCGTGGGCCCCGTAACATCGATTTGGAAACGATGTACAACACGGACCGCTACCGACCGAACTATGAACGCAAGGCGGGTCTGCCGGTCTTTTTGACCGAACTGGACTAGCGCTCTCGAAGACTTAAGAAGGGTCGGACGTCGTGATCAACGTCCGGCCCTTCGTTGTGACCTGTTCGCCGGTGGTTGCGGCTACATGAAGGCCTTGATGATCTGGGCCTGGATCTCTTGCAGGTTCTGCTGCACGTTCTGCACTTCCTGGATCTTGTTCTCTACTTCCTGGATCTTGTTCTCTAACTTCTCCATGAGGAATCGTCGTTCCAGGCCGTTCTCGATGGTGAGTTTGAGATCGTCGTTATTCCAAGGCTTTTCGACGTACTGGTAGAGCCCAACTTCGTTGATGGCCTTGATAGCATTCTCTTTGTCGGCGTATCCAGTCAATAGAATACGGGTGGCAAAGGGATGAATCTTCTTCATCTCTAAGAGGAACTCGATGCCGGTCATACCTGGCATAAGGTAGTCCGAGATCACCAAATCCAGTGGCTTATCTTTGAGCGTGATGATTGCGTCTTCGGGAGAAGTAAACGTCTCGACTTCGTAGTCGGTCTCCAGCAGCAAGAACGAGCGAAGACTCGTCAGCACCATTTCTTCGTCATCAACAATCGCAATCACAGTTGTCTCTCCCGACTCTCTCATTCACTCTTTCCTTCTGACCCTTCATCATCGCCGTCAGGAGGGGTGATCGGCAGCCAGAGCGTGAAGGTAGAGCCCTTACCTACATCGCTCTCCACATCGATTCGGCCTCCATGGTCTTCGGCAATCTTGAAACAGATCGAAAGTCCCAGCCCTGTTCCGATGCCGACCCCTTTGGTAGTGAAGCCTGGGTCAAAGATCGCCGCCAAGTTTTCTTTCGGGATTCCCGCCCCGCTGTCTGTAATCGAGACTCCTACCTCGTCGCCGTCCAAGAATGTCCGGAGACGAATCTCGCCCTTGTCTGGTATTGCCTGAGTGGCGTTGACCAGTAGGTTCATAAAGACTTGATTGATCTGATTGGGGTGGCAGAGGACCGGAGGAATATCTTCGTAATCTTTCACTACGTTGATGCGGTTCTTCAGCTCGTGACGAATCAGTGTCAGAGTAGAATCCAATCCTTCTCGAAGATCGGCGCTCTGGAACTCGGCTTCGTCGAGGCGGGCGAAGTTCCGCAGGCTGCCTACGATGGAGACAATGCGCGCGCAGGCCAACTTGTTGATCCGGGCGATATCTTCGATCAAATCGATGACCTGTTGCAGGCGTTTGTTTTCACGAATGGACTCCGGTGTCGATGGATCGCACAACGTCTTTCGCACGGTGTCTAAGCAGCGTGCCAGAGTGTCGGCGCTGGAGTTGATTGTGCCGATTGGCGTGTTGAGCTCGTGAGCGATCCCGGCGACAAGCCCTCCTAGCGCGGCCATCTTCTCTTGCTGCACGAGGCGTGCTTGAGAATCCCGGAGGGCACCAGTGCGTGCTTCGACCTCTCGCTCCAGCTCCTCGGCGTGACCTTTGAGGTGCGCGGCAAGTTGCTCACGCTGCGTGACGTCTTGCCCGACCACCTGGAGTAGTCGGTTGGAGCTGTAGACGACGAGCGTTGCGCTGATGTCGTAATAGCGCGTCTCGCCTGAATTGGCGAGAGGCATCGACGTCGCTAGCAGCGTTGTTTCGCCGTTGCACATGCTGACACAGCCGGAAGCGTCAGGGAAGCGGGCAAGCGGAAGAACTTGTTCGAGAGTTCGGCCCAGTAGTCGCCCCCGCGGCAAGCCGGTCATTTCAGAGGCTCGATTGTTGACTTCGAGGATGCTTTGATCACTGACAGTTGCTAGCAGAATGGCCTCGGCAGACTCTTCCATCAAGGCGCGGTACTTGGTTTCAGAATCCTCCGCTTCGCTGGACCGTCGCTGCAACTCCTCATAGAGTCGAGCGTTCTCGACGATCTGTGATGATTGCGAAGCGATGATAGAGAGCAGTCGCTGATCCTCAGCGGTGAAGCCGTCTGGGTCGTGCTTGTTGAAGACGTTTAACAGGCCAACCATTTGGCCCTTGGCTCTTAGCGGAACGCTGAGGAGCGACTTGACGGGAAAGTCGGCGGAAGTGATCGACCGGAATCTTTCATCGGCTGCCAAATCGTTGACGACAAGAGGTCGCTGATTCTTCAGCATCCAGCCGGTAAGCTGTTGCCGCAACGGAAACGGAATGGCGTCGGAGCCGGAATAGACTTTCCGTGCCATGGTGCGAAACGGGTCACTGACCTCGCCGTGGTCGAGCAACATGACGGACGCCTGCTCGACGTCGAGGTGCTTGGCGCTCTCTTGAACGATCAGCTCGATAACCTCGTTGAGATCGATTGTTGAGCCGATCGCGGCGCCGATCGTGTTGAGGATGGTGAGCTCGTCGACCGAACGGCGCAAGCGGCGATTTTCAGCTTGCAACTCAGCTGAAGTCTGAGTCTGGGGTTCTGCGGACATGGGCGGCGAGTCAGTCCCAGTATAATTCTAGCTAGGGGGCGTGGCTGAATCGGTAGGACTCTCGATTCCTGCCGAGAGGATCGAGCGAACTCGCTTGAACAAGGCCTGAAACAGCTCGCGGGTTACGGCGCTGTGGTCGGCTAAGAGTTCAAAGAACTCCTCGCGATCGATTCGCAGCAGATCGGTATCTTGCGCCGCAACGGCGGTGACGACACTTGGTTCACGGTCGAACAACGCCCAGTTTCCCAGGGTCTCGTTGGCGCCGATCGAATAAATGACAAGACCGCCTCGGCGCATCTCAATCTCCCCATCGAGAACGGTGTAGAGGGCGGGAATTGGGTTGCCTTCTTCGACCACGGTCTCACCTTTCTTCAGATCGATCTGTTGAGCGATTGATGCCAGAAGCGCCAGCATTTCGGTTTCGAGGTCGCTAAAGAGTTCGACTTTCTGGAGTCGAATGGCGCGATCGAGTGTCGTGAGTTGCTCCATGACGCCACTGCTTCAGAAACGGGCGCTCGCTGCGAGGGCTGTCTCTCGTAGGAGAGGATCGGCGTGTCGCGTGAGCTCGGTGATCTTCGCGTGGCAGGCCGTTTGTCTTGATTCCGCGGCGGCGTGGCAGGCACACACTTGAAGCCAAACGTCTGATGTGTCTAGCAGTCGTCGCAAGACGCTAGAGTAAGGCACTGGGTCAAGTTGGAACAACCGTTTGCCTGCTTCAAGGATCCCCCGGTTGGTCTGCTCTTCGACGGCGGGCAGCAGCACGGCACGAATATCGCTGCCGATAAGGCGGCTGTCAAGGAACTCAAGGGCATTGGCTCGTAGGTCGCGCCGTCCGCTTTGGATTCGGTGGTGAGCATCTCGCATCTCACGCTGGGGGTATATCAGGCCGAGTAGGACAAAGGCTTCATTGAGCCAGCGATCTTGTCTCTCTCGAAGTGCCAGGGCTAGGAACTTGGCCGCAGGTGCGTGCGCCTCGTCTCGCATGCCTGCCGAGAGAGTGACTGTCTCATAGAAACGTCTTAATACGGACTGCAACAGAAGATTGACGACCTCGTTGTTGAAATCGTGATCTGGAGTCTTGTCTCGTATCCGACCGAGGGCTCGGAGCACGTCAGGTCGGGCGATTTCACGGCTTCTCCTGAGATGAGCGAGGAGCGATTGCGTTGCTAGTCGTCCACCGATGCTGCCGAGGACTCGAGCAGACTGGCGTTGGAGACGGGGTGCCGCGCTATCGTCTCGGAGGGCTGCGCTCAATGCAGCAATCGCTTGTTCGCCGTAAGCGGTGACCGCTTGACGAGTATCAGTGCCGTAGCGTCGTTCTGAGAGAAGGAGGATCAGCTTCGGCAGGTCCTCTGTCTGCCGTAGCGCCCCGGTACTGCGAATAGCTGCACGAACGACCTCTGGTTCGGGAGAGTCCAGCAGAGCGGACAGGATGTCGGAGCGATGCTGTTTGATCGGTGCCAATCCTAGTAGTTGCGCGGCCTGGACTTGTTCCGCAGGGCCACCCTCGCTGAAAGCGACGACGACGTTTTGGAATAAAGAATCAGCCTGGGACGGGTAGTCGGACCTTTTCATCAGACGAGCCGCAGCCATGGCCGCTAGCGGTTGGTCCGGCTGCTGAAGGAGCGATTCCTCCGTTTCGCGAGCGATGACGGAGCCTTGCAGGTCGAGGTAATCGAAGGCTCGCTGGCGGGAGTCGAAATCAGTCTCTAGACGTAGGAACGCCGCGACTTCGCGCTCGCAGCCCTCTGCTTGGAGCGATGCGATCGTGGTCATGGCCTTGCGCCGCACGGCTTCTGACTCATGTACGAGGAGAGAAGCAAGTTGGCTTTGTGCCGCTTTGGCATTGCTGAATTGGGCTAGGCCGACAGCGACTTCGACATCCTGAGCGTCGGAGCTGGCCAGGCCGGTTTCCAGCTCGTTGGAGGGGCCTGAGGCCGCTAGGCGCTGAAGAAGTTGCTCGGCGCTGATGTCGCGTCGCTCGATGGTCGTGCGCAGGGTTTGGATGTACTCGCCGCGCAGGGTCCAGAGAACCAGGAGCCAAGCCAACAGGAAGATGAGGCTGGCCCAGCTGATGTGCTGGATGGTAGCGTCGCCAAGGTAGAGCAGGGCGATGAGGATGAGACTGGCCAAACCGTCCGCGCCTCGGCTGACGACGATGTCCATGAAGCTCTTGACGCGATTGCGCAGGTCGCTGGCGACCGGCACCCACAGCAGCTCAGAGGAGGCGCGGTCGATGGAGTGCCGGAAGCCCTGATCGGCACCGCGAGCCCAGATGGCAGCAAAGATCGACGCCGAGAACAAGAGACCCACCACGCCCGAGAGCATCGCCAACGGAAGGACAAAGAGTGCAAAGCTAGGGCCGATCCAACGCAGGATGCGACTCGACAGAGTGGCGTGGAACAGGAAGGAGATGACCGAGACGTAGCCGTAGAAATAGCCACCAAACGAAGCCAGGCCATCGCGATCCGCTTCGAAGTAGGCCTGGGCCACCGCCTTGAATTGGTACTTGACGAGTGTTCCGACGACGGTCGAAGCGATGACCGCTAGCGCGATGAGCAGAAGATAGCGATTGATGCTGACGAGGCGGGCGCTATCGAGGATCGGAGCTTTGGCCTTTTCAGGGCTTGGACTGGTGAGGTCCTGTCGTTTGCCCTTTGTGATTGCTCGAGCGATCCAGCTCCCGCCGAATAGAAGGCCAGCGGCGACTGGCAGAACGCTGGCCGCGCCAATTCTCGGCCCGAAAAAGCCGGTGAAGCTGCCTCCGACGGCAGCACCGAGAATACCGCCAGCCCCAATCACAGTGAACAACCGCTTTGCCTGGCGAGTGGTGAAGGTGGCGGCAGAGAGCGACCAGACCTGACTGGGGATCAAGATGGCGAAGACGCCGACCCAAAGGTAGAGCAGAATTGGTGCCCAGGTGAAGTTCGCCCATAGCAGCAGCCACAGCACGAGGATGCTGGCTGCGAGGACGGTCTGTGTCTTGGAGACGAGTGAGCCGAGAGCGAGGCGACCGCTCCAACTCAAGTAGTAGTTGATGAGCACGCCGACCAAGAGGGTGACGACTAGGTCGACGTAGGGGAGTAGTCTCGCGTCGAATTCGCTAAGGAAGACGGCGTCGCTCACTGCCTTGAGGCAGATGACGGCAGCCATGCCCATCAGCAGGAACAAAGCCAGTAGGAGGGTTGGCCGCACCTCTCGCCGCTCTACGCGAAGTGCGCGTAGCAAGCGGGACGAAAGTGGGAGAACGGCGGAATCGGCCGACATAACAGCCCGGCTAAAGGGCCTCCCGATTATACGAGGCCCGTCGCGGGGCGTTTTGGTTAGACGTTCCGCGCGGCCATGTCACCGATGATGGGCAGTCGGAACTCTTCGCCGTTGAAGGCCTTGATGACCGCGATTAGCCATGCAGCGACCATGGCGAGAAAAACTAGCGGAGTGGTCAGAAACGTCACGAACCCGAGGACGGGAACGAATCCGATCACGATATTAGCCGTGTTCAACACGATGATGGCCCCAGCCAGTAGTAGGCACTGCAGGCTGTGGAAACGGACGAATCGATTCTTGTTATAGGGCTCGATTAGCAGGAAGACAATGGCCGGGACGATAGTGAGATAGGCCACCGCGCCGAGCACGTTATCGTTGGCTGCTGGAGTCGCTGCGGCCGGAGCGGCTTGAGGTGCACTCGAGCCCGCCTCTGGAGCGGCTGGGGCCTCCTCGGCAGGGCCAGCGGAAGTGGCCGGAGCCTCTGCGACGGGTTGACCGCATTTGGAACAGAATTTGACGCCAGAAACTTCGGTGCCGCAAGAACTGCAGAATGGCATGATTATGACGCGCCCCTTTCGCGCGCCCCAAGTATACATGCGGGGAATTGGGGTTTTACACAGGCAGGTGTGACGGATTGGCACAATGGCGTGTCGAGAAGGCGCGGTTGAGGGTGCCAAAGACCGCTAAATACCTGTGTTAGCATCACTTTAGGGCTGGCACGCAAGTTGCTAACAAGCCCTCTGGAAGCATGCGTTTCGTTCGCTACATACTGGTTTTGGCTGCTTGCACCTTGTTGAGCGCGGCGACGCTTGAGCGCCTGACCGTCGAAGAGATGGCTCAGCAGTCGACGTCGGTTGTTCGTGGGCAGGTCGGCGAGGCTCGATCGGCCCGTTTTGGTGCTTTGGTCTACACGCTGCACAGATTCGAAGTGCAGGAGCAGTGGACAGGCTCCCTTATAGCTGGACTGGAAGTCGCTATTCCTGGTGGAACTTACGAAGGTCTGACGTATCGATTTGGCGGCACCCCTGAGCTGAAACCAGGAGACGAGTACGTTCTGTTCCTTTGGACCGGGCCGAGCGGTAGAACCCAGATCGTTGGCCTGAGCCAGGGCGTCTTCCAGGTCGTACGGCAAGCCGAAGGCACCGCGGTGATCAGGAATCCGGTTGGCGACACGGTGTTCGCTGGCGATAGCGATGAAAAAGCCGAGCGAACCGTGCGAATGCCGCTGGAGCGACTGGCCGCGAGAGTTCACGCGGCGGTAGCGGAGATCGACGACTGATGAGGCGGTCTCGCATCATCTTTCTCGCCGCTGCGGCGGCGATGCTCAGCATCGCGACATCGGCGTCCGGCTACTACCACTTTCTACATTTTCAGCAGACGGAAGATGGCTTGCGGGCGATACCGGAGCGGTTCGACCGGGACGCGCTGGTCGATGACACGGTTTACTTTTACGTGTCGGCGGAGCAGCGACCTCGGATGCAAGAGAACGATAGTTTCAACGGGCTGGTCAGCCAGGTTAGGCAGGCGCTAGCTACGTGGGATGCCGTGCCGACCTCGCACCTACGAGTGGGGTTTGGTGGAGTGGTTGATGGGCCGCTGCAGGGCTTGGCACCGGCAGCGGAGATCGTTTTCGCTGAACTGCCGCCTGGTGTCTTGGGCATGGGTGGCCCGACCCTGAGAGGAGAGCCGGGAGAGGAGTTTGTTCCGATCCAGCGGTCGCAGGTGATCGTTCCCGACAATTTGGCGGTTCAGGGTGGGACGACTTTTTCTGAAGGTTTTTACAACACGCTGGTCCATGAGATTGGTCATGCGCTCGGGTTGCAGCATTCGCTCGCAGGTTCGGCGATGAGCATGGAAGCGACGCGCTCGACTACACGGGCCCGCCCTCTGGGCCCAGACGACGTGGCGGGGCTCTCGGCACTCTATCCGACGGATGAGTTTCAGGCCCTCACCGGCGCGATCGAGGGAACAGTTCTCTATGGCGATGGGACGCCGGTAGTGATGGCCTCGGTCGCAGCGGTGAATCTTGGAGGCCGCGTGGTGACCGCCCTGACGGCTCCAGACGGGGTTTACCGCATTGAGGGTCTGTTGCCAGGGGACTATACGCTCTATGCGCAGCCAGTGCCTCGGACGACGAGCGCGGGTCTGGGGCACGGGAACAATCGTTTGCCGGTTGATGAAGAAGGCAGCGAGATCCCGGCGTCGGGTGCGTTCCGCACGGTGTTCTTGGGGGATGCGGATCGGCCCGAGGCCGCGCGTTTCGTCCCGGTCGTGGCGGCGTCGGTTGTGGCCGACGCCGATTTTCGGGTCGAGCGCCGAGAGAACCCTGCGTTGCTTTCGGTGACGACCTATAGTTTTCCTGGTTATGGCGCGCCGGGCGTTCATCCGGCGTTTCTCAACATTTCGGATTCGGCGGGCTTGCTCGTCGCTACCGGGCCGGACTTGGTGCCGAAAGTTGGTGAGATGCAGTTGACTGCGTTATTCCGTGACGTCACGATCCGGACTCCACACCTCTACGAACCTGCTCCGAGCTTTGTCCAGTTGGACGTGGAGCCAGCGCCCTTCGCTGGACTGGGACCACTGCACTTGATGTTCCGTCTGCCGGACGACATCCACATCTTACCGGGTGCGGCACGGCTTACCGACCGGGCGACGCCGATCATCTACTGGTTGACACCGGACTTTAGCGTGGGAACCTCTGCATGGCGGGTCGCTGGGCAGCAGTTTGGACCGAGTTCACAGGTCTACTTCGATGGACTTCCCGGTCGTGTGCTCGCGTTTGACTCCATCACGGGCGAACTGGTCGTCGAGCCACCGGTCGGCCCGGCAGGACATCAGGCAGTGGTTACTGTTTACAACCCCGACGGTCAGAGCTCTGCGTTTGTATTGCCGGACGGTAACGTGATATTTACTTACCCGGAGGGTCCGGCCGCGAGTGTCTTTTCAGACAGTGAGGCGTCACCGAATACGGACCAGGTGGTTGGGATCTCGGGACTATTTACTCAATTCGTTGCTGGCGAGGCTGTTGTCGGCTTCGGGTCGAGCGACATCGTGACTCGAAAGGTCCGGGTGCTGGATGAATTCAACCTGCGAGCGGTGGTTAGCGTTGGTGCGGACGCCGTGCCGGGTCGTTATGACATCAGTGTCTCGAATGGTCTTGAGACGATTGTTTTGAGCGAGGCTTTTCAGGTCCGAAGTGGCGGAGACGACGAACGCAAGCCTGCCCTGACCTACGGCGGCCTGATCAACGCGGCGACGAATACGCACGGCGTTGCGCCTGGTATATTGGCGTCTCTGTACGGCCTACGGCTGGCTCTCCCGGGATTGGAATCTGAGGTGCGTGTGACGATAGCTGGGTTACAAGCACGGTTGGCGAGCGTCTCGGAGCATCAGATCAACCTGCAGATCCCCGACGATGTCGAACCTGGGCTGGTGGAGTTACGGGTGTTCAACGGCGAGGTGGAGAGCGAAATCATGCTCGTGCTGATTGACCATGCTGCGCCAGGTTTGTTTGGAGCCCTGGGCTCGACCGGAGAAGTAGCAGGCCCGGCGACTCCCTTGCAGGCGGGTGCCGAGTTTACCCTAATCGCGACCGGATTTGGAGTGGCGGCTGGCGACCCGCTGGACGAGGACGTGCTGGTCAACGGTTTTCGCCTGAAGCCCACTATGGTGACCTCGCCAGCCCCGGGCGTTCAAGAAGTGCGGCTGACGCTACCGGAGGCGTTTGGTGCGGCGGCAAGTGTCCGGCTGGAATTGCTTGTTGCTGGGCGATTGAGCAATGCGCTCGATGTTCCCGTTACCCCGGGTCCGACTCCGCTGCAGTAGCTATAATTTGGGTGGTCATTTGATTGCGGATGCCTGTCCTGTTGGTGCTGTTGGTGCTGGCGCTGCCGTTTGGGGCGCCTGCTGCTGAGCTAGAACTCGAAAATTCAGTACGGGCCCTAGCCCAGACTCTTTCCGCTCTCGAACAGAACCTAGCCGACCCGGTGGATACTGCTGGCGCCATCTACGAAGGTGCGCTCCCAGCGATGGTGCGGACGCTTGATCCCCACTCGTCCTTTCTTGACCCCCAACAATTTGAGTCGCTGAAACAGATGCAGCGCTCTGCCGAGACAGGTTTTGGCAGTGTGGTGTCAGTGACTCCGGGCCGGGTTATGGTGCTGCAGACGCTAGAAGGCAGTCCATCGGCGCGGGCTGGATTATCTCCCGGCGATGAGTTTGCCGTGGTCAACGGCTATCCGTTGGCCCACCTCAATCTGGATCAACTGGTGGCGTTACTGGTGCAGACACGGAGACAGAAGGCCGAGTTGATGGTGAAACGCCCCAACTTCCCGCGCCTGATTCCGGTGACGTTGACGCCGGAGGAGATGGCGGACCCGAGCGTGCGGCACCGGTTCTTGCTCCAGGATAAGGTTGGCTACGTCAAGATCGCGAACTTCGAAGTGGCAACGGATCAGGAACTGAGAGAGGCGATTGACGAACTCGGCGGTGTCGATCTCGGGGGACTGGTTTTGGACATGCGCGAGAACACGGGCGGTTCCGTGGAATCAGCCGTTAGGCTTGCTGCGATGTTCTTGGAGGCGACAGATCGTGTGCTGTGGATACAAGGGAAGGAAGGACCGCAGGACGAGGTGCGGGTACCGGAGGGCAATGAGCCCTATCGCTTTCCCATGGCGATTCTCGTGGACGATCGTACGGCGAGCGCAGCCGAGTTGGTCACGGGTGCTCTGCAAGATCACGACCGAGCAGTGGTAGTCGGGCAACCGACGTTCGGGAAGGGGTTGGTTCAAAGCGTCTTCGAGTTGTCGGAGGGTGCGGGCTTGGCGCTGACGACGGCGCACTATTTGTCGCCGAGCGGACGCCCGATTCAGAAGCCGTTTGACGACTGTACTCCGTATGAACTGACGGAGTGCGGCGATACCGAAGAGGACGCTCGGACGTATCAGACGGATTCCGGTCGGGAGTTGAAGGGTGGTGGCGGGATCCGACCCGATCGGATAGTGTCGGAGAGGCTATATCCCCCCTTCCAGGCTGCGCTGAAGTCGTCGAGCATCTTGCTCGACTTCGCGCAGCAGTACGTTCGCGGCAAGGAAATTACGGACGACTTCGAGGTGACTTCGGCGGTGCTTGATGAGTTCCAGTTCTACCTATCTGACAACGGCGGTCGACCCAGCTTGGCCGTTTGGACGGCGAATGTCGAGTTCATTCGCTATAGCCTGAAGCAAGAGATCTTCACCCTAACGCTGGGCGTCAACAAGGGCGACGAGATCGTGTTGCTCCACGACCCCCAGGTGCTCGCCGCCTTGGCCGCAATAGCACCCTAACCGGCGAGAAGGTCGCCGGTCGCGACCGTCACCGCCTGGCCCTCCAGCGCCACCCTGGATTCAGCGACTTCGAGTCGTAGCACTCCACCTCGTGGTGATGCTTGATAGGCGAGCAGATTTTTATTGCCAAGTTTCTCGGCCCAGAATGGTGCGAGGCAACAGTGGGCGGAACCGGTGACGGGGTCTTCGTTGATTCCTGACTGGGGGGCAAAGAAGCGTGAGACGAAGTCGTAGCGTTCGGTTGATGCCCGGGCGGTGACAATAATGCCGCGGACCGGAATCTTCGACAACGCCAGCAGGTCGGGCTCGATCGACCGCAGCTGATCTTCAGACTCGACTTCGACGAGCAGATCGAAGGGGCTCTTACCTGTCCAGACGACGGGCGTGCCGAGCGCATCGGCAATTCCGTTCAGCTCGGCGATCGCCTCAGCCGGAGTTGCAGGGAAGTCGAGTCGTATCCAGTCGGCACGACGTTCTGCGACGAGTAGGCCGCTGCGGGTGTGGAACCGCGCTGGCTGATCAGGCTGGAGGCGGCCACTCTCCCACAACCAATGGGCGCTTGCGAGGGTCGGGTGCCCGGCCAGGTCGATCTCCAGCGCGGGGGTGAACCAGCGCAGATGGTAGCCGTCTTCCGCCTCGACGAGGAACGCCGTCTCGGGCTGGTTCATTTCTAATGCGACGGCCTGCATCCACTCCGTGTCGCGGGCAGTGGGGAGCAGAAACACGACAGCCGGGTTACCGCTAAATCGCTTCGCGGTGAAGGCGTCGATGAGGGAGTAGCTCAAGCCCATGAGCTCAGGCTACCAAGGCTCTCGGGCGGGGAAGCGGATCGGCTGCTAGACCTCGCGGATCTCAGTGCCGGTGACGAAGAACTTGAAGCGCTCGGGTGGTAGCGACGCGTTGGCGGGACCGGATGTCCGAGCCCAGGCGTCAAACGCGCTGGCAGCCAATGACTCGTTCAGGAAGAGCAGGAACTTCTCCGAGAAGAACTCGATCGGCGGCGGCTGCCGAAACGTGAGGCGATAGCCCATGGCATTCTCAAGGTCGATCTCTCCGCGCGGGACATGCTTGTCTTCGAGTAGGCGCACGAAGCTGGCTCGACTCGCATGTGGCCAGATGTCAGGTGACAACAAGGGACGCAAGTCGGGCCGTGTGCTGAAGGTCGTTTCGCATTGTCCGATCCACTCCCGTATCGATTCGCCCCAGAACCAGTGTTCGAGGAACTGGGCGTAGTGTTCGGCAAGATTGACGGCGAGGCTGACGCGGCGCGATTCGAGTGTGCCGGATAGTTGCGCGGCGATGAGTTCGTCGCTTTCGATGACTTGCTGCGCGGTGGCGAGGATATCGTGGAGCGACTTTTCGGGACGACTGTCTTTGAGGAGCAATGGAGGCAGCTCATGCACCCTCTCTCCGGGAATGTTGACGTAGTCGCGATCGCCCAGCGTCTGCATGTCGTCCTCCTTGCCTAACTCTCGATCAAGCGTAACGTTAGACGCGCTCGAAGGCGGCCAGCGTTACGTTCGGTGGCGTCCGTTGGAGTGATGGTGCCCTAATGCAGGGGAGTTCCGCAAGATGCCTCGGTACCTAGCTCATCGGCTGAGAAGACCTGGGTTTCGCCTCAGCTATTCAATTCATGGCGCACGGACCGCCGGGGACTCCGCATGGGCCGCACACCGGAGCGTCGGATTCGCTGAAGCTACCCGGCCCGCCGTCGTTCGATTTGGCCGCGAAGGTGGAGATCTGTTTCTGGACTTGTTCGCTGCCGCACTCTGGGCAATCCGGCGCCTCTTGCTGGCCGCCGAGAGTCAGTTTCTCGAAGTGTTGGGAACACTGGTGACACTGGTATTCGAAGATCGGCATGTTTTGATTCTAACCTCTGACGGGGTTAGGAGGCGGCTCAAGAAGGAGTCCCAGAGGTCGATAAGAGCACTACCGTGGCTAGTTCCTCGCCAGTTCTTGAGATTGTCTCTGGAGGTTCTGAACCCCTGGATCGCGCCAAGGCTCGCCTGGTGCAAATGGCGGCGGGGTTGATCCGGCGATTGCCCGACTCGCAGGCACTTCTGTTGTTCGGACTCTTGGAAGAGTTTGAACGCGACGGGTATCTGGAGCGGGTTCGGGCGTACGAGCCTCCGCTGGTCAAGATTTTTGCCGACGTAGCGAACGGCTGGGACGAATCCGGTGCCTACGAGTTCGCGCGAGCTTGGGTCAGCACGCTGGTCGCGCGTGAGGACGGTTTCGTTTGGGACGGTGCGACCGAGGGTGACAAGCGCGAGCATCGACGCAAGGTCTTCGATGAGCTGGAACGTCGAGGCGTCTTGCTGCCGCGAGACTAACTCGCGTGCTCGGCGTGCGGTTCGACAGGCGTGTAGCCGGTGCGCCCCAGTCCACACTCCTCGTGAACGGCACGTACGGCATCTTGTAGCTGGTCTTGCTTCACGACAATCGCGATCGTGAGTTCGCTCGAGCCTTGAGCGATGGCGATGATGTTGATCTGTTGTGCGGAGATAGCGGTGAATAGACGTCCCGCCAAACCCGCCTCACCCTTCATTCCCTCACCGACACTGGCCAACAATCCGACGCTGTGATCGATCTCGATCGGGTGGACATAGTCGTGAGCGAGTTCGAGGGCTAGCTCCTCACGCAGGCTCTCGGTGAGGGCTTCGACTTCTTCGGTGCGGACGAGCATACAGAAGTTCTGGCGGAAGCTCGATCGGGTCAATAGCAGAATCTCTGTCTTTGACCGGCCCGCGGCACCGAGCGCTCTCGCCATGAGTTGTGCGCCGGACTGCGTGAGGCTTACCGCTTCGATCGAAATCATCGTCACATCGGCGAACGAGGTGACAGCGCCAACGTTGTGGCTGTCCGCCCTTTGCGCGCTAATCAGCGTTCCGGGCGAATCAGGATTGAAGCTGTTCTTGATGCGGACCGGGATGTCGTGATCGACGAGCGGCTGCAGAGTTCTGGCGTGAAGTACCTTGGCACCGTTGTAGGCCAGCTCCGAGGCCTCGTTGTAAGTGACTGATGGCAGTACGCGAGCATCCGGGACGATGCGAGGATCGCCTGTCAAGATCCCGTCGACGTCGGTCCAGATCCATAGTTCCGAGGCTTCGAGTGCCGCGGCGATAATCGCCGCCGAGAAGTCGGAGCCTCCGCGCCCCAACGTGGTTCGCTCGCCACCAAGTGTGGAGCCGTTGAAACCGGTGACGATCGGAACGTTGCCGGATGCGAGCAGCGGCCCGAGAGCAGTCTGTGCCCTGTCGGTAGTCTCTGCCATCAGGGGAGAAGCCGCGCCGAACTCTTGATCTGTAGCGATGACGCCCGCTGCGTCGACACGGGTGGCGGCGACTCCGCGAGACTGCAACAACTCAGCTACCAGTAGCGCAGACAACTGTTCGCCTGTCGTGACAGCTTCGTCGACCGCCCGGGCGGGTCGCTCGCGGAGCATGAGCATGCCACGGGCAATGCGCGAGTAGTCCCTGAGAATCGTCTCGATCTGCGCGATAGCTGCATCTTGCCGGTCGGCAGGTAGCAGCTCGCGGGCGGCTGCGATGTGCTTCTCTTCGAGGGTTCGGATACCGGACTCGACACCTGCCTGGTCGCCCTCTTCTCCGCACGCCAAGGTGTTGAGTAGAAGGTCGGTGATCTTCGACATCGCTGACACGACGACTACGGTCGGACGCGACGCGGCGGATTCGGCGCAGAGCTCGGCGACCCGACCGATCCTCTCGGGCGAGCCAACGCTCGTCCCACCGAACTTCATTACGAGCAGGGAGTTACCCATCCGTCTCTATCTTCTTCGCCTTCTGAAATGGAGCCTGAGATGGCGTTCGCGCTGCTGCGCCATCTCCAAAGCGTTGATTTCAGTATACTTCACGGGACTGTTCGGCCTCTCGGTGGGCGGGTTAGACCAGTTCTCGGCATACTATCTAGGTAATAACTTTGGCGGAGGGGTTTGGGCTTCCCTATGCAGCGCAGGTGGTATCCGAGAGAAGCTATGGACAATCGGAGTGTGTTTGGAGACTAGACTTGCAAACTACCCCATTGGGCAAGCCTCAAGAGTGGACCGCTAGTGATGCTTACGTCTGCTTTATCGCGCCGAGTCTCGCCCTCGATTTGCCAGGTATGTTGAGCACACCTTGGGTTTTTTGGTTGGGCTTGGCAGCTCTAGGTGCCGGAGCCGGTACCCTGCGTCATTGGCACGCGACACAGCGCGAAAGACAACGCGAGCACCTTGTGGCGGCCCACGCCATGGCCGAGCAGTCGCTGACCGCGAACGACCGCGAGTCAGCCTTGCAGCCGTTGGTGGCATCGCTTCCGAGCCTGCTGGGCGCGACCAATGCGCAGATTCTTCTCGTCGATTCCACCGAGCAGCAGATGGCATACTTTGTCGGGGCGAAGGGGCGTCCTCGGGGCTCTGTCTCGATGAGCACGATCTCTGGGCCGGTCACCTGCTTTCGGGCCAGGGAGACGACGGAGGTGGCAGACGCGGAGAATTGCCCGTTCATCTCCCATGAGTGGGTCACGAAGAGGAAGCTAAAAGCGGCTTTCTACGTGCCAATCTTGTCAGGGGACAACTGTGTTGGGGTCATCGAGGTCGAGGATAGAGTTCGGAAGAGAGGGTTCGATGCAGAGCAACGGGCCTTGGCCGAGCACCTGGCGAAGATCGCGGAACTAAGTCTGCGACTCCATGACCAGCGCAGCATGACCGAGCAACTCCATCGCAGCGAGAAGCTCGCTTCGATCAGCGAACTAGCCAGCGCCATGGCGGACGAGCTTGGTGAGCCATTCACCGAGGCGCAGAGCTTGCTCGTGGAGGCTGGTTCGCCTGCGAATGAAAAACTGCGTAAGGTGTCGGAGCAGGTGAGCCATGCACAAGATGCTGTTGATCGGCTTGTCCGATTTGCGACACCGAGTTCTTCCGCGCAACAGGATGTGGACCTGAATGCGCTGGTCTCCCGGATCGCGGCAGAGCACAAGACGGCGGATGACGGGCGCGGGACGATCAAGCTCGGCCTCAACGACCGAGCGCCGTTTGTCCGTGCTGATCCCGCTCACTTGGAGCAGGTGTTCCAGATTCTATTTCGACATGCGCGTCACTTCGTTAAGCAGATAGAAGGCCACTCACTCCAAACGCATACGGCGATTCGGGACTCGATGGCGGTCGTCTCTATCGCGCCTCTGGCTTCGGCGGAACACTCGATGCGGCGGCGCTTGGCACAACTTCCTGATACGGCTGAGAACCGGACGCTGGGCTTTTCGATCTGCCAGGCGCTCGTCGAGAGGGCCGGTGGCTCCCTGCGAATAGATCCGGCGTCGAGTCTCGGCTTTAGAATCGATTTAGAGTACCCGCTATCCCGAAACGTCACTAAATCGACAGATGGTGCCGTTGCACTGGGTCGCACTCCCCATGGGATGCGTTCGGGCCCGACGACGGCTCTCGTTGTAGAACCCGATGAGAACATTAGGCGCGTGATTGTCCAGCAGCTGGCCGAGCAGAGCGTCCGTGCCATTCCCGTTCGGTCCTCGGAGGAAGCGAAAGCGATTTGTGGTCGCTTACAGGTCGACTGGGTGTTCTGCGAATTGAGTTTGCCGAAAGAAAGCGGCATTGAGTTGTATGAAGCAGTGAGGAAGGGAGTCGCGAAATTCATCTTCATCGCGGACGCCGCCGCTTGTGCAGCGAATCCAGAGGCGTTCCAAGCCTCGGACAAGGCCGTGCTGCAAAAGCCCGTGCGTACAGAAGCTGTTGATGCGTTGTTGGAAGAGCTTCAGGGCGGTCCTGTACTGAACGATGCTTAGGGCTGCAACTGAGGCTTCGCCAGTCGCCGAGCGAGTCTGGGGAGTGGTCCGTAAGATCCCCCGCGGAAGAGTCGCTACTTACGGCGAGATCGGCGAAGAGATTGGGTGTACGGCGCGACAGGTCGGCTGGGCGCTACGGCGGGCGGGACCTGGCCGACGTTTGCCGTGGCACCGGGTCGTGGCGGCGCAGGGACGCATTGCGCTTCCCGAAGAGGCTGGCCTTGAGCAGCGCCTACGGCTCGAGCAGGAAGGCGTACCGTTTCGTGGGCGGCGCGTTTGGCTTGAGCGTTGCCGCAGAGATCGTCCTTGTTAGACTCGAATGTTCTATAGGTTCCGCTTCGAATGAGTGATTCTTCTACCAACCCACTGCTCCAAATTCGCTTCGAAATTCCCTTTGATCAGATCGAGCCGCTGCATGTCGAACCTGCGGCTGCTGTGCTGATTGCCGAGGCGCAAGCACAGGTTGACGCTATCTCGTCTGATTCGGGGCCGAGGACCCTCGAAAATACGCTTCTCGCGCTAGAGTCCGCGACCGAAAAGCTGGAGTTCGCCATGGGCGTAGTCGCTCATCTTGAGTCCGTGAAAACGTCTGACGAACTCCGAGCGGCCTATAACGCGGTGCGCCCCAAGTTGAGCGAGTTCTATTCCGCGATCACCCTTAATGAGAACCTGTGGAATCAGCTGAAGAGGTACGCGGAGACCGATGAGGCTCATTCGCTGACCGGCTTGCGTGGGAGGTTCCTCAAGAAGACCCTCGATGATTTTCGTCGTTCGGGCGCCGATCTTGACCCGGCGGGAAAGAAGCAATTGGCAGCGCTGGATGTAGAACTCGCTCTGGCGACACAGAAGTTCTCGGAGAACGTGCTGGACGCGACGAACGCTTTTCAGCTCGTAATCACCGACGAGGTGGGCCTAGCTGGACTGCCCGAAAGTGCACGGGAAGCTGCCCGTGAGAGCGCTGAGAAGAAGGACCAAGAAGGCTGGCGATTCACGCTACAAGCGCCGAGCTATCTCGCGGTCATGACCTATCTCGATGACCGCAATGTTCGCGAGCAAGTCTGGCGAGCCTTCAGCACCCGTGCATCGGGTGGGGAGTTTGATAACACTGCGCTGCTAGCCCAGATCCTCAAACTCCGTGCGGAGAAGGCCGTGTTGCTCGGTCGTAAGGACTTCGCTGATTGGGTGCTTGAGGATCGCATGTCGAAGGGCGGGGCGCGGGCGAAAGAGTTTATCGCCGAGTTGACCGTTCGTACTCGCGAGCCGTTTCTTGTTGAGAATCAGGCATTGAACGAGTTTCGAGAGTCTGTTGCAGGCCCCGATGTCGCCCCGATCGAGCCCTGGGACGTCGCATACTACGCCGAGAAACTGCGGCAACGAGAGTACGATTTCGACGAAGAGCAGTTACGGCCCTACTTCTCGTATGAGCGAGTCAAACAGGGTTTGTTTGATTTGGTGGGGAGACTCTACGGCGTAGAGGTTCGCTCGGAGACGGGGGTTCCGGTGTGGCGGGAGGATGTTCAGTATTACTCGTTGTACGACGCCGACGGGACCAAACTCGGCTCATTCTATGCCGACTACTTCCCGAGCGAGGAAAAGCGCGGCGGCGCGTGGATGGATTCGTTCTTGACGGGAGCCAAGATCAGCGACGGATGGGAACCTCACCTGGGTCTGATGTGTGGCAACCTGAATCCGCCGGTGGGCGACAAACCGGCGCTGCTTACCCACAGGGACGTGGAGACGTTGTTCCACGAATTTGGTCACCTGCTGCACCATCTGCTGACTCGCGTCGAGATTCGCAGTCTTGCGGGCACGAACGTGGCGTGGGATTTCGTGGAACTGCCATCACAAATCATGGAGAACTGGTGCTGGGAGCGTGAGGCGATCGATCTGTTTGCCCAGCACTATGAAACGGGCCAACGGATTCCAGATGATCTCTTCGAGAAGATGAAGCGCGCTCGCAACTTCCGGTCCGCCAACGGCCAGATGCGGCAGCTGGGCCTGGCGACTCTCGATCTCGCACTGCACATCGACTACGTTCCAGATCGCGATGGCGATGCTGTCGCCTATGGGCGCGGGATTTTGGCGAAGTTCGCCTCAACCCGATTGCCGGATGACTACGCGATGCCGACCGCATTTACACATCTTTTCGCCGACCCGGTCGGCTACGGTGCGGGCTACTACTCCTACAAATGGTCCGAGGTTCTCGATGCCGATGCCTTCACGCGGTTTGCGAGTGAAGGCATCTTCAACCCGGAGACGGGAGCCGCTTTCCGCGAGAACATCCTCTCGAAAGGCGATAGTGAGGAGCCCGAGAAGCTGTTCCGGGCTTTCATGGGACGTGATCCGAGTTCCGAAGCGCTGATGGCCAGACTTGGACTGGCGTAGTTGCTAGATTCGGTGAGGCGAGAAAGCGAAACGCCGCGACCGGGGGGAGACCGATCGCGGCGTTTGCTTACATCTACGAGAAGTGCATAAGCGAAACCCTTGGAAGAAGACGATGCCGAGTCAAAGGTTAGAATCTCGCTCTCGCGAACCTGTCTTGAACTGACATCATCGTACCAGCGCCGCAGGTTCGTGAGAACTCGGAGACATCCCGGTTTTCTAGGATGTTCTCCTAGGCGAGCTTCGTCGCTTGCCGAACTATTGGCGTTTGCGGAGGGACGCCAGAGCACCCAGGCCCAATCCGAAGAGCAGAAGCGTCGCTGGCTCGGGGACCGGTGGAAGACCTTCGTTATAGTCGATCACAAGGTCCCACCCTCGGAGGGTTCCAGAATCGTTATCAACGATGTCGAAAATCGTGAGCTGCCAAGTGCCATCTACGAGAGTCCCGTTGAACTCATCATCCAGCGATACGTCCACATCGTTGATCGTCGAAGCGCCGTAGTTTCCACCTGGGACGATGGCGTTGTTGCCAGTTGCACCCTCTGCTGCATCCCAAAGGCTTGCCGTAAAGGCGTCGTTAAAAGAGTAAACACCATCGAAATTGCTGTTGTCGCCAGCGTTAATACCGTCGACGGAGCTTACGCGGTAGACCAAGTCCGCGACAACTCCCGTGGCTAGGTTGCTCAACGTGATCCGGAGATTTCCCGATCGCTCATGGAACATATCGACGTTCACGGTGATGCCCGTGATGATCCCTCCAGGATTGGGAGCGCTGATGACGATATCGAACGTAACCGTCCCGATCTCCCCGGTTTCGGGAATCGGGCCGCCGGTCGTATTGGCCCCTGTGATAGTGGCAGCTGGCGACAGACTCGTGAACGTCATCGCCACGATAACCGCCGCAATCCTTACCGTTCCCTGGATGCTCATCTCTCTCTGCCTCGACAGGCCTATGCCCGCTACTGCTGAAGGTATCAACTGTCAACCGGACCAGATATAGGGCGAATCGCCCAGGTGAGCAAGGAAAGAGCCCAGCAGACCTTAGTACTAATCCTAGGTTCCCGGTACAATCCGGCTTGACCCGTCTACTTCCATTCGCGCTCTGCGCCTGCTGGCTGGTTTCCGTTGGTTGCTCGACGACCCCGGAATCGACCCCGGCAAGGAGTATCAATCAGCGGGTACTGCCTAACGTGGTGGGCGACATCGCCGTTGGTCGCGAGATCTTCTATCGTCGGGAAGCACCTAAGTGTTGGGTCTGCCACGCGATCGGTGACGAAAAAGATCGAGCAGGGCCGAACCTGGCCAACATCGCTAGCCGATACGACCGCGCTGAGCTACTAGATTCTCTGATCAACCCATCGCGTGATATCGCTGACGGCCATGCCGTAGAGATCATCGAAACGCGATCCATCGGTCTCACGATTGGAGTTGTGGCACGGGAGAGACCGAGCCTTTTGGTTCGTAACGAATTCGGTGACGAAATTGCGGTGCCACTCGACGAGGTGATCGCTCGTCGCGAATCTGATGTTTCGATGATGCCGGATGACCTAACCGACAGTTTGAGCGACCAGGAAATGGTCGACCTCTTGGTGTTTCTCGGCTCGTTACGTTAGGTGACAGGCCCCGGGGTAAATGGAGCCAGTACGTTGTGCAGTCTCCACTGGTCTGCCCATACCTTCTTTCGCCCACTGGCCACTTCGAGCATTAGCTCAAAGAGTTGCCAGCCCACGTTCTCGATCGTCGTCTCACCGACTGCGATCGGCCCGGCATCGAGGTCGATGAGGTCGTACCAGCGCTCGGCCAGCGGAGTATTGGACGAGACCTTGACTACCGGTACCATGGCCAGTCCATAGGGGGTGCCTCGGCCGGTCGTGAAGACGTGCATGTTCATGCCTGCCGCCAACTGTTGCGTCCCACAGGTGAAATCGCCTGCGGGCGTTGCTGCGAAGGTGAGACCCTTTTTGCGGATTCGCTCTCCGTGGCTGATCACGTCGGTCAATTGCATCGTGCCGGACTTGGCCACTGAACCCAAAGCCTTTTCGACGATGTTCGCCAGCCCGCCCCGCTTGTTGCCGGGGGTGGTGTTGGCGCTACGGTCGGCTTGACCGCGGGCGAGGTAGTCGTCGTACCACTGCATCTCGCGAACCAGATCGCGAGCGATCTCTTCAGACGCGCAGCGCGGAGTCAGTAGATGCACGGCGTCTCGGATCTCCGTCACCTCCGAGAACATCACAGACGCACCCGCTCTTACCAGGAGATCCGCCGCGTACCCAACGGCCGGGTTCGCCGTAACCCCTGACAGGGCATCGCTGCCGCCACACTGCACGCCCACGATCAAGTCAGATGCTGGGCACGAGGTGCGACGCCGTTGATCCAGCTCTGCGAGTCGCCGCTCCGCGAAGCGCATGATAGCGTCGACCATCTGGCCGAAACCCCGCAACTCCTCGTCTTGCAGGCGGATCACATATGACTGAGGTTCGAGTACCGCCGGCAGTTCGCCGCTGGCACTTGCGAGGGTGGCGGCTGGCAAGAGACGCTCGGGTTGCATCTTCTCGCAACCCAGGCTGACGATCAGCGGTTCGCCACCGAGGTTCGGGTGGCGTGCTATGTTGCCCAAGCTACGGATAGGGATCTCCGCATCGGGAGCGTCGATCGCCACGCCGCAACCGTAGGCGTGGGATACGGAGACGACGTCATCGACATGGGTGAAGCGCGGCAGTAGTTCTTCTTTGATCCGACGGATCGCGTGCTCGACTGTCGGGGCTACGCACTGCACCGTGGTCGCGATCCCTAAGATATTCTTCGTACCGACCGAACCGTTCGGATTGCGATATCCCTCGAACGTGTAGCCGTCTAGTGGCTCAGGGGCTGGCGGAATCTGAGTCGCCAACTCAAGCGAGTCGAGCGGAGGTGCTGTAGGCATCCTCACCAGATCCTCGCGCACCCAGGACCCGGCGTCGATGTCCTGATTGGCGTAGCCGATAATGGCCCCGTACCGCAGAATGGGTTCGCCGGAGAGAATGTCAACCAGGGCGAGCTTATTGACGTGGGGCACGGCTTCTTTGAGCCGGAGTCCGCTATCGAAGACCGCGCCTGCCGGAAGACCGTCTGGATTAACGATAATGGCGACGTTGTCCTCGGGGCGGACCTGAACGTAATGCGGTTTCACGGCGACCATCTCAGCTTAGCGGACCCTCTGTGGCTCGTTTCTGTCATTGCGGTGGCGTCTTTGGTCGGCGCTTGCGATATTCCGGTCTCTGAGGTGCCGCTGTCGCCTCCCGTGGAGCGAGACGGCCCGCTAGTCGAGATTGCTCGGTTCGATAATGCCGGGCAGTGTATCGAGACCGTGGAGACCCCGAGCGTGATCCGCAACGAATCGGCCTGGCGCAACCATTTGAATCCGTTGGCCTTCCGCGTTTTGCGTGAAGGTGAGACTGAGTTTGCCTATGGCGGGCAGTACGACAGCCACTATGAGCTGGGCATCTACCGCTGCGCGGGCTGCAACGAGGCGTTGTTCGATGGCGCTACGAAGTACGACTCAGAGACGGGTTGGCCCAGCTTCTGGGCTCCAATCGCCAAAGAGAACGTCTACTCGGAGTTCGACGACTCTTGGGGCGTGCGCAGACTCAAGGTGCGCTGTAGCCGTTGTGGGGGGCAGCTGGGTCATATTTTCAAGGATGGTCCGGCCCCAACTTATTTGCGCTACTGCATTAACTCGACTGCACTCTCATTTGTCTCTGCCCCTGTACAGACCGGGCGGAAGGGTAACAGGTTAGACCGGGCGGATAGGTAACACCATGGCGAGATGCCATGGAAGGAGACCTATCCGATGGAAGAACGCAAGAGATTCATTGAAGACTGGCTGCGAGCGGGGGCGGCGACGAACGTGGCGGCGCTGTGTCGACTCTACGGGATCAGCCGCAGGACCGGATACAAGTGGTTAGAACGCTTCCGTCAAGGCGGTTGGCCAGAGCTGGAAGACCGCTCGCACGCGGCACACCGTCAGCCCGGTCGGATACCCGAGTCGGTCGAGCGACGAGTGATAGAAGCGCGTCGGCAGCATCCGAGTTGGGGGCCGAAGAAGCTCAGGGCCTGGCTGGAGTCGAAAGAGTCACAGACAAGCTGGCCAGCGGCGTCGACGATCGGCGACGCGCTGAAGCGAGCCGGACTCGTTCGCGGGCGCAAGCGGATGCGGCGACTGGCCGAAGCGGCACCCAGTCCGTTGCGCGAACCCGAAGCGCCCAACGACCTCTGGACGATCGACTACAAGGGGCAGTTTCGCACCGGCGACGGCGTGCTGTGTTATCCGCTAACGGTCGTCGACGGATATAGTCGTTTCCTGCTCAACTGCACCGCACACGTGGGCACATCCTACGCCGAGGCCCGCCGAGGCTTGGAGCGGTTGTTTCTGGAGCGCGGGCTGCCACGAAGGATACGCTCAGACAACGGTTCGCCGTTCGCCTCCATCGGCACCGGACGCTTGAGCCGGTTGAACGTCTGGTGGCTGAAGCTGGGCATTGCGGTGGAGCGCATCGAGCCGGGCAAGCCGCAGCAGAACGGTCGCCACGAGCGGCTACACCGCACGCTCAAAGCCGAGACAGTGAGACCTCCGGCTGGCGATCGTCGCCGACAGCAGCGCCGCTTCGACCTCTTTCGTCATGAATACAACCAAGAACGTCCGCATGAAGCGTTGAGACAGCGGCCCCCGGCGGCGTTCTATGCACCAGCAACACGCGCCTATCCCAGCGAGCTTGCTGATCTGGATTACCCGGGGCACTGGGAGCGCCGACGAGTGCGCCACGACGGACGCATCAAGTTCCTCGGCGAGAAGTACTTCCTGAGTGAAGCGTTGGCTCGCGAGTTGGTCGGGCTAGTCGAAGTGGACGAAGCCATTTGGCAGATCTGGTTCGGTCCGGTGGAACTCGCCTTGTTCGACGCCGCCAACCGCGTACTGTGGCCGCTCGGCTCGGCAGTCAGTGGCCCCCGCGGGGGCCACTGACCACCGCCTATACTGTTACCCATCCGTCCGGTTTAGAGTGTTACCTATCAGACCGGTCGTTCACCCCCTCCCTCTAGCCCTGTTGAAACGGCGTGTTAAGGCAGAAACTATAGGGTCTTAGGGGCATTCTCTCGTACTCGATTTGTTGGTCAAAGTCTACTCTCATAACCGAGGAGAAGACCGTCTTGGACACGTCTGGAGCTAATGACTCTGCGATAGTCGCCCAGCGGCGCTGACAACAACCGTGGTCATCAACAAGAAACTGCTCATTGTGGCGGGCGTCGCTCTGGCGGCGGCCATCGTCACAACCGTATTTTTTAGCGCTGTACTGTCGGATCAGTTCCGTACGCCTGAAGAGCCTCCACAAGTTGTGGTGGCCACCGCTGCTAGGGACTTGCCACGTGGAACCCGGCTTGCAGCCGAAGACGTGGAACTCACCAACGTCCACGCTTCCCAGGTGCCGTTTGGAGCCGTTGGATCGGTTGAGGGGCTCGAAGGCCGATTCCTTGTGCAGTCGGTACGGGCTAGTTCTCCAATCACTGAGTCACATTTTCCTTCCAGCGAATCAGGTGGCATGGCCGCAACGATCCCTCCCGGCATGCGAGCAGTCTCGCTACACGTCGAAGAGTATGCTGGCGTGACGGAAATCGTCGAGCCAGGAGATCGGGTCGATATTCTCATGGCGAGTGATCGCCGGGCACCCGGACGGTCGGGCATCGAGGTGACGACAATCCTCGAGAATATCGAGGTCATCGACACCGGTCGTCGTGCTAGCCAGCCGGGCCGACAAGCTCCTTTGCCGGTTGTCACCGTTATCGTGGATTCAGAGCACTCCCGGGCACTGAGTCTGGCTGACCAATCAGGTGCGATTCGGCTTGCCCTTCGCAATCCGACCGACGGCAACATTTCCATTCAGGCTTCTGGACCGGCCGTTGTAGCAGCCCAATAGGAGCGTCGTTGTGGACGACCAAACCCAAACCGCCTCGACCGCTAGCTCTGCCTCGAATCGGGACGACGGCTGGCGCTACCTGGAACTCAAGCACACACTTCACGGCAAGCTTCTCGAACGGATCAACCTAGACCGACTGGCTGAGATTGATGCCCCTCGCGTCCGGAAAGAGGTGAGGGCCGCGGTTGCCGCCCTCGTCGCTGAAGAAGCACCGCAGATGCAAGGTGATGAGCGAGAGAGTCTCATCGACCAAATTCTCAACGAGGTTTTTGGGCTGGGTCCCCTCGATCCGCTGATGCAGGATGACACGGTCTCGGACATCCTCGTGACCACCTCGGACTTGGTTCATGTCGAACGCTTCGGCAAGCTCAAGAAAACCGGTGTGCGGTTCAAAGACGCCGCTCATCTCACGCGCATCATCCAGAAGATTGTCGGCCAAGCAGGACGGCGAATCGACGAGTCGTCTCCGATGGTCGACTGCCGACTACCGGATGGTTCTCGCGTCAACGCCGTGATTCCGCCAGTTGCCTTCGAGGGTCCACTGCTATCGATCCGCAAGTTCTCGAAGGATCCGATGACTGCGGATGAGCTGGTCGAAAAAGGCACGCTGAGCGAAGAAATGCGGGAGTACCTGCACCGCGCCGTTAAGGGCCGCCGCAACATTCTCATCTCGGGTGGTACCGGGTCGGGTAAGACCACGCTGCTCAACGTGTTGTCGGCGTCTATCGGGGCGGATGAGCGCATCGTCACGATCGAGGACACAGCCGAGCTGCAGTTGCGTCAAGAGCACGTTGCCAAGATGGAGACGCGCCCCCCCAACATTGAAGGCCATGGCGCGATCCGCGAACGGCACCTCGTCATCAACGCATTACGCATGCGGCCAGACAGAATCATTCTCGGTGAGGTGCGAGGCGAAGAAGCGTTAGACATGCTCCAGGCGATGAACACTGGCCACGACGGCTCGCTTGCCACGATACACGCCAATAGTTGCTCGGATGCCGTTAACCGGCTTGAAATGATGGCCGGGTCAGCGAACGCGAATATCTCCAACTCTTCGCTCAAACAGCAGATCGCGTCCGCCATCCATGTGCATGTTCAGGTGGCTCGGCTGAGCGACGGTACTCGCAAGATCATAGAGATTGCGGAGTCGAGAGGACTAGGTAGGAACAGCGCGGCCGACCTCAAGACGCGATTCGTTTTCGAGAGGACCAACGTTTCTGATGAAGGGGAAGTCGCGGGTCGCTTCGTCGCCGTCGCTGAGGAACACGAGGCCGTACCTCGTATTGAGCCGATCGCCGATCAGACCTCGGTCGAATCTGAGCGTTCTGCCGTGGACGTCGCATCCTAAATCATGGCTGAGATCTACACCATCATCTTCGCCGTGACCTTCATCGCGGTTGGCCTAGCCACCGGTCTCGCTTGGGCCTTCGTTGAGACGCCGCGGGACATCGACGACGATGAGCCTGACTTGCTCCGACAAGACAAGCTGAGCGCAGTCGACACTCTGGCTCACTTACTGGCACGTATGCGGTTCGCCAAAGCGATCAAGCAATTGCTGTCGGAGGCCGAGCTGGACTGGTCGGTTGGGCGATTCCTGCTCCAGATGCTGGTCGCTGGATCGCTCGGTGGTGCGGTGCTCATCCCGCTCGGATGGGTCCCTTGGTTCGGTACCTTGGCAGTGGCTTGTGCCTTAGCTGCCTTGCCGCTGCTTTATGTGCGGCGGCTGCGAACGAAGAGACTCCGTCAGGTGGAAGATCAACTTCCTGATGCCTTGGAGTTTCTGTCCCGGGCGCTGGTTGCTGGCCACTCGCTGCCGATGGCGTTGGAGCTGTTGGGCGAAGAGGCAGCGGCTCCGATTTCGACAGAGGTTCGTAAGACCGTCGACGAGTACAATCTCGGTCTTTCGATGGAAAAGTCCTTGGCGAATTTGGCGGACCGGATTCCTAGCGTGGACATCCAGTTCTTTGTCTCGGCCGTCACCTCGCAATCGCGGACAGGCGGAAGCCTACACGAACTGCTCGATAGCTTGGCTGAGACGATTCGAGACCGCGAGACGCTACGCGGTCAGGTTCGGGCTCTAACCGCGAACGGTCGCATTACGGCGATCATTCTGACCTGCCTACCGTTCTTCATTGCTGGCATGATGCTGATTGTGAACTCGGAGTACCTAGACATCCTGACGACCCACCCTGTCGGGCGCATGTTGATCTTGGCTGGGATCTGCGGACAGGGCCTCGCCTTCTTCGTCATCAACCGAATCGTGGACATCAAGGTCTGACGAAATGGGTGAACCGATCTCCGCTGTAGTCTTTCTGGCGTCTCTAGCGCTCTACGGATACGTGGGCTACTGGTTCTGGGCTCGGAATTCAGCAGTTGCGACCACCGGCGAGATTGTGTCAGGAGTTCCTGGCGATGAAGAGCTGACCGATCGTCCCGCGTTGCCTGCCTTGCTGAACACGCTTGCGGACCTTGGGCAGAATGCGGCTGCGAACGACACCAATAGCTCTTCGCTGCGGCGCCGGTTGGATCGCGCCGGGTTCCGGCAGTCGTGGGCTCCCCAGATCTATCACGGGGCCAAGTTGGCTGTACTCGTCGGTTTGCCCCTCTTGACGTTCGTGTTGATTGCCTTTGCATCTGGTTCGGCCACGACCGCGATTCCAGCGACGGCATTCGGCGCTTACCTCGGACTGATAGGCCCGGATCGCTACCTCAAGTACCGCGCACGTCGCCGAACCGAGCTGATTCGGCGCAGCCTTCCAGACTTCCTGGATCTGCTCGTTGTGTCGGTCGAAAGTGGACTCTCCCTGGATCAGGCCGTGGCGGATACCGCTCGCGACCTGCGCCGCGCACACCCGGAGCTCAGTGAAGAGTTGGCGATCTTTAGCCACGAGGTTCGGGCCGGCGCGACCCGCGCCCAGGCACTGCGGAACCTAGGGAAGCGTACCGGCGACGAAGAGATGCGAAAGCTGACGTCGATCCTCATCCAAGCGGACCGTTTCGGCAGCAGTGTTTCGAAGGTACTGCGCAACCAGGCACGCTACATGCGCATTAAGAGGCGTCAGCGGGCGGAGGAGTCCGCCCACAAGGTCGGCGTGAAGCTTATCTTCCCAATCTTCTTCTTGATCATGCCTTCCGTGTTTCTGGTCACAGCTGGACCGGCGATCATCATGCTGACGGAAAACTTCAGCCGCATGATCGCTGAAATGTAAGGAGGGCGTCACGAGCCCTCAATCGTTCAGATGCTCGTAGCCCCCAGGCTCTAGCCGTTCGGTTCGTCCCGCGCGGAGCAGGCTGACTCCCCTACCGCTCACCGCTTCGCCGATTCGCGTCAAGCGGACTCCGTCAAAGTGATCGGGGATCACGACCGAAGTGGGAGCGGTGAAGAGTAATTCGTATTCCTCACCGCTGTGAAGCACCTGGCTTTCCGTGGCTTCGGCGAACCGAGGCAGAGCTTCGAGATCGACGTGCATCGCGACGCCGCTTGCTGCCGCCATCCGATGGAGGTCCGTCGAGAGCCCATCGGAAATATCGAGTGCAGCGGAAGCTCCGCCCTCTCGCAAAAACGTTCCCAGTGCCAGTCGGGGAGTTGGCCAAAGGTGATTCGCGACGGCCGGGTCCGTCAGCGGGCTCGATGGCAGCCGCTCAAGGCCCAGCGCCGAGCCACCCAGCTCCCCTGAGACGTAGAGGATGTCACCGACACTCGCTCCGCTGCGGAGGAGTGCCTGTCCGGCCGGGACGGCTCCCACCGCTACGATGTGGGCCAAGAACGAGTCCGCGCCAGAGACATCGCCTCCAGCCAAGGGCAGACTGGGCACACCAAAATTTTCTCTTGCCACCAGGAGGCCTTCAACAAAGCTTTTGATCCACGTGTCGTTGATTCTGCTGGGGATCGCGAGAGACAGCAGAAACCAGTTTGGGACTCCCCCCATGGCGGCGATGTCGCTGAGACCCCGGGCGAGGAGTTTATGTCCGAGCGCCTCCGGCGGATGTTGACCCAGGACGAAGTGTTTGTTTTCAACCACTTGGTCCGTCGTGGCTAAGAGTTCGTGTGCCGCGCGCGGCGCATGGAGTACCGCCGCGTCGTCACCGATCCCGGCGATGAGGTTTGGCGAGTCACCATCATCCGCCAGCCTCTTGATGAGCTTGATCAGTTGGGTCTCGCTTCGGGTCGACATCTCGAACGATCAGTGTAGGGTAGAATCTTATTGACAGTCCCGATTCGGGACTGTTATCTTCTCGTAATCTCATCGCGCTATCCGAACGACGGTTCGGCGAGTCGAAATGGGTACAAATTGGCCGTAGAGCCAAGACGGGTAGAGAAGAGGTCGAACTAACGGCCCGCCGACAGAACAGTTAGCTGGTGAGTCATTCGGATCCACCCCCATCGGGACGAGAATGAAAAAGAATTACTTTATCGTCGTACTGGCGCATCCGATCCACGGTCGGATCAAGCGCCTACACATCCCCCACTACTTCCTGCATATTGCCGTTGCGCTCATGGCTCTGAGCGCGATTGTCGCAGTCGGATTTACTTCCAGCTACGCACGCATGCTCGGCAAAGTTTCTGAATTCAACCAGATGCGTGCCGAAAAGGTTGCTTTGCAGAAGCAGTACGATCAGCTGCAAGATGAGGTGGACGACCGTGGCGATAAGCTCGCATCTTTAGGTGCGTTGGCGTCAGAGGTATCGATAGCGTTCGGCATTCGGCGTGAAGCCGGTGAGGCTGCTGGCCGCGAAGTTGCCACGCTGGAGAGTTCGCTCAATCAGTTCGATTTTCTTCAGTCCATTCAGCTGCCTTCGAATAATTCGATGGCACTGCATCGGTTGACCAATACGACGCCTTCAATCTGGCCGATTGAAGGCCGCATTGGAAGCTCGTTTGGTAGCCGGGTGGATCCGTTTCGCGGTGAAGGTGCGTTCCATGCCGGAGTAGACTTCGGGGCCTCCAGGGGTACGCCGGTTGTTGCTACCGCTGACGGTCTGGTCCGCAAGGCTGGTTGGCTCGGAACGCTCGGCAGAGCCGTCGTCATCGACCACGGTCGCAGCCAGCTAACGACCCGCTACGGCCACATGACCGAGGTGTACGCTCGTCCTGGACAGGTGGTGCGTCGCGGAGAGGTCATCGGCAGAGCCGGTAGCACTGGCAGGTCGACTAGCACCCACCTCCACTACGAGGTGATCTATCGGGGTACGCCGGTGAACCCGTACAAGTACCTGGGCAAGCGCAACGGCCCGACCAGCGGCCTCTCGATCGCCGACTAGTTGATCACCAGCCACAGTGCGGCGAGGTCTGCCGCCTGTAAGATCCAACTCACACGCACGATTTGTCCTTCTGAGTTGCTTTTGAAACTCTTGAGGATCGGTACCCATTGTGTGCGTGCCTCGGCATCTTGGGCGACGAGGGCGATCGTCATATCGTTAAGTCCCTTCAGGACGTTTCTTAACTGCTCGGTATCCTCTACCGCACAGTGAGCTTCTAGCTCCAAGGAGAAGGCTCCCTCCGGCGTGGGCGTTAGCGTCGCATACGCTATATGCGCAGGTTCGAGTGCGCGCGCGATCAACTGAACATTGAGCCAGTTCGAGGGCGGAGTCTCCATCGCCTGATCAAGCAGCTGTGGATCAATCTCTGCCCACGCGACTGCGCCGCCGTCTAGTGCAGCTTGGGCCTTGTCTACTGCGACTGGCCGTGCGACTGGCGCAATCCGCAACACCTCTGTTGTCCCGAACACGATCCCGTCGCTGAGCATACTGACAGAGACCGTTCCATGCTCTAGCAGCGCGTGACAGGGGGTTACGGCGATCGGTTCGGCACAGCGGACGCCTTGTCTCGCCAGGGCTGCTTCGATGAGGCCCACACCGAATCTTCCGCCAGCGGCTAAGTAGAGATCCTGTCCTGCTAGCCCTAAGGCGATAGCTTCTAGGCCGCTAGCCGACAAGCTCAGCCTCAACGGCAGCGGAAATCCGACTGGCCCTGTCGCCGAGACTGCCGAGGGCACGTCGATGTACAGCTGAACAGCAGAATCCTCCGGTAAGAGACCAAGAAGATTCTGTAGGTTGTCTCGCGGCCAGAAGCGCAGTACGAGGAACGCAGCGCATGCAAGAACGAAACCGATAAGGAGGAGCGCCTGCCAACGTGGCGACTGCGACGTTCCTGGCATCTAAGCACCTAGAAAATCTCTTTGATGACCCTGCCGTGGAGCTGAGTCAGACGTTCTTTACGCCCGAGATGGAGGTAGCTCAGTTGATCTTGGTCAAGGCCCATCGAATGCAGGATCGTCGTATGGATGTCGCGGAAGTGATACGGGTCCTCGATAGCTCGCAAGCCGATATCGTCGGTCGCGCCAACCGTCTGGCCACCTTGAACTCCGCCGCCCGCCATCCACATGGAGAAGCCGAGATTGTGATGATCGCGGCCAGCATTTCCCGTTCTATCGACTTGCGCCTCGGGGGATCTTCCAAATTCACCGCCCCAGACGACCAGCGTTTCGTCGAGCAGGCCACGCCGCTTTAGATCCGTGATGAGGGCCGCGACTGGCTGGTCGGTCTGGGCCGCCATGCGAGTGTGGTTCTCGTCAAGGTTGCTATGGGCATCCCACTGCAACGAGCCGGGGCCACCGCCGGATACGACGCAGACGAATCGCGTCCCTTGTTCCACCAGCCGCCGAGCTAGTAGGCAACGCCGACCATAGTCGTCGGTCGGTTCTTTGCCAACGCCGTAAAGATCCAACGTTTCCTGAGGCTCGTTCGAGACATCCAATGTCTCCGGTGCTTCGGTCTGCATCTTAAACGCCAAGTCGTAGGTCCGCATCCGTGCGTCGAACTCGTCGTCGCCTGGCTCAAGCGTGGCGTCGTTCAGGTCGCGGATTAGGCTGAGAGTATTCTTTCGCTCGTTGAAGTCGACGCCTTTCGGCAGCTGCAAGTTGAGAACCGGATTCTTGCCCGCGCGGAACGTAGTGGGTTGATACACCGCGGGCAGGAAGCCGTTCATGTACATGGGTTGGCCCGCTTCGAGAGCACCGTCAGGATCGGGCATCACCACATAAGACGGCACCGACTCGGCCTCGGATCCAAGCCCATAGAGCATCCAAGAGCCCATCGACGGGAACCCGGGGGTGACACGGCCCGAGAAGAGCTGATACTGCGCCGCCGAGTGGACCACCATGTCTCCATGGCACGACCTCAGAACCGCGATATCGTCGATTACGCCGCCGATATGGGGCAGTAGGTCGGACACCTCGATGCCGCTCTTGCCGTAGCGCTTGAAGGTTCGGCTGGAACCGAGCAGCGTGGCGTTGTTGCCAACGAACTGGTACTTAGCCTCTCCGAACTCTTTCGGCCGAACCTGGCCGCTCAACTTGTTCAGAAGTGGCTTGGGGTCAAAAGTTTCTATGTGGCTCGGACCACCAGCCATGAATAGGAAAATGACCGACTTGGCCTTCGCCTCTTTATGGGGCGGTTTGGGCGCTAGCGGGTCTGTGGTTGCTGCCCGTAGCGACTCTGCCTGCATCATTTGCAGGTAGGCAAGGGAACCAAAGCCAGCGAAAGATTCCCTGAGGAAATCTCTGCGATTTCGATTCAACTTAACGTGTTCGGACATCTGGGCTCCCCGAGTCTATGTACAAATACCTGAACTAACCGCAAGCGCGCCCCACGGCGCTCCAAGACTTGACGTCTACAATATAGTCTATGTTTGCCCGTATCGTCCCCTCCGTCGGCCTCGCGGCACTACTCGCCTGCTCTGCGACCGGACAAGAAGCCGCCGTTCCCGCGATGGATCGCGACGATGAAATCGTTGCGACCGTCGACGGCGTGGCGCTGCGCGTCAGCGACCTTGAGATTGGTGGCGAACTGACCCGGATTCGCCAAGAGGAATATCAGGCAAAGGTCGCCGGGGTGGAATCCAAGATCGCCGAGTTGCTCATTCGCAAGGACGCGGAGCGGCTAGGTCTCTCGTTCGAGGAGTACCTGGAGCAGCAAATTGGATCCAAGGTGATTGGACCCACCGATGACCAAGTGGTGCGGTTCTACGAGCAGCAGCAGGGTCGAATCGGGCGTCCCCTCGAGGATGTGCGATCACAGATCGAGCGCGTCTTGCAGCAGCAGATCGTTCGCACGGCTCACGATGAGTTGGTGGCCCGTCTCCGTGAGGGCTCCGAGATACGAGTCTCGATCGAGCCTCCCCGACTCACGGTGTCTGCGGAAACCGTCCGGGTTCGCGGTCCTGAAGATGCGCCAATTAGCATCATCGAGTACTCTGATTTCCAATGTCCCTTCTGCCGCCAGGTGCAACCGGCCCTGGGAGAGCTGCAGGCCAAGTACGGCGATAAGGTCCGCTGGTCATTCAAGGACCTGCCGCTGAATAGCATCCACCCGCAGGCACAGAAAGCTGCCGAAGCTGCGCGTTGTGCCGCCGAACAGGACAAGTTTTGGGAGTTCCGGGCGGAGCTATTTGCCTCGACCAGCATTACGCGCGAGCTGTTCGACCGCACTGCCGAAGGACTGGGTGTCGATATGGACGATTTCGCAGCCTGTCTCGACTCTGACCGCCACCGCGATGCGGTCATGGCAGACAGCGCGGAAGCGGAATCGATGGGTATTTCAGGCACGCCCGCATTCGTGATCAACGGAATCCTGCTCACCGGCGCCCAGCCACTGGAAAACTTCGTCGCTGTCATCGACCGCGAACTCGAAAGAGCCGCGCAGTAGTTAGAGTCGAGCCTCGCCCGATTTGGGCAGAGCGAAACTGACTGCGAACCCGAGTAGCGGCAGCACCGCGACGCCGTAGAGCACCGTCTCGATTCCGGTGCGGTCGGCGAGCCATCCGATTAACGGGATGAAGACGATGCCAGCCATGCCCCAGGCGAATCCCATCATCAGCGAAGTCACGATTCCACGCTGGCTCGGCACTAGCTCTTGCGCCATGACGAGGTTGACCGAGATCGTCATCATCAGGATCATAAATCCGATGGACAGCGACCCGAGCGACAGCCATCCGTCCGTCATCAGAAACAGGACGTAGAAAGGCGCGCTTACGATCATCGATAGCCGAATAACGCGTAGTCCCCCGATCCGGGCGGCTAAATGTCCGCCAACGAGGGCACCAACAGTCGCGGACAAAAACGTCAACGCGAGGGCTAAGCTGGCGGCCTCCAATGAGTAGCCTCTTTCACGAGTCAGATACAGCGTCAAGAACTGCGCAATGCCCAAATACACGATACTCCGCAGCACAATGAAGACGTAGTGGACCAGCAGCGTACTTCTATGGCTCGCCAGGGCGGACCAGTCGATGTGCCGATCCGCGACCGGGTGCGGTGGTGGGGCGGGTAGACGCCAATACATCAACGTGCAGACAACGAGCGCCAGCGTCATGGCGATAGGGAGCCCCTCGAATCCCGCAATCGAAATGATCGCCGCTACAAAGGGGGGGCCGCAGGCTAGCCCGAGACTGCCAGCTGTGATGAATATCGCGACACCGACGCTCTTTCTGTTGCCGGAGAGTCGGGCGGCCTCGCCGGTCGACTGTGGATGGAACGCCGCGACGCCCATGCCGCCGACGAAAACCAGCGCTATCAGCATGGCGTAGCTGTTCGCCCACGCCAAGCTAGATAGGAATATACCAGCGGTAAGCGGACCCAAGATTGAGAATGCCCGTGATCGGAGACGGTCGCTCAAGATGCCAAATGGCAACTGCAGCACTGACGACGAAAACATGAAGACGCCGCCGAGCAGTCCTGCCTGAGCCAGCGACATCGAGAAACGCTCGGTGAGGATCGGCTGCAGTGTCGGAACTATCGAAGAAAACAGATCCGTCGTCAGATGCCCGACCGCGAGCCATACCATCCCCTCGGTCAAAAGCCTGGTGCGTGGCGCTGAATCGACCGGTACTTCCCGCGGGAGGACCTGCTGAGATGAACTGCTCACGGGAAGGGGTCCTGTGTGACGGGACTCCCTCCAATATAGCGTGGGGATCGGGCAACGGTGATAGACTGCTTCCACGCGAGTTGGCGCCCAACCTATGCAACGTCCATTTTTCCGTTTCGTTCTCTTGGCTATCTGTGTGAGCGGAACTTTGTCGGCCCAACGTGGCGATTTTGACAATCTGCTCGGTGGCGATCTATCCCAATGGGACTCAGTTGGCGACGGCGTTTGGAAGCTCACACCGGACGGCATTCTGCTCGGCCGTCGTCCCGTTGACACCGCTAGTGCGGAAGTCATCGAAGGCAGTTCTTTCGAAGCGTGGCGAAGTTCGCAGGCGTGGCTCTATACCAAGAAGGAGTACGGCGAGTATGACCTGCATCTCGACTATTTCGTGGGCGCGCCGGGCAACTCCGGTATCTCGATCCGTGATCGGCGTCGCGCCCAGTTCGCTGTGACGGTCCCCAATGATGGTACCCGGACCCCTGCCAGGACCGCCTATGAAATTCAGATCAATGCTGACTGGTCCGACGATTGGCCAACCGGTAGCGTGTACGGCCTGACTCGGGCCAAGGACGGTATTCAGAAGCAGGACGAGTGGAATAGCCTCAACATCGAATCCCGCAATGATGGCATTTGCGTGTTAGTGAACGGTGTTGTCGTTGCCGAACATCCCGGACGGTCCGGTCACACCCTCGTCGGCCCGATCGGGCTCCAGTTGCACGACCGCTCAAGCGTCGTAATGTTCCGCAATATCTGGATCCTCGAACGCTAGCTCGAGGATGGGGTCGCCAATACGACCGGTTGAGCGGCCAGGAGTTGCTGGTAGACCCCGAGTTGATTCCTCAAGTGCCACAGTGTCACACAGCGCCCCAGAGCCATGCGTGCGATGAGCGCTCCGTCGCTTGATACGGTAGCGCCGGTAGCTGGGAATCCCATCCACCGGCCACCGTGCAAGGCACTGAAACGGAAGCGACAGGCGACCGCATCGCCTTCCGCCACCAAACTCAGAATCTCAAAGCGCACGTTTGAAAACGCTTGGCCGACCTCGGCGATCTGGGTTCGCCACTGGTCGGCGGAGTAGGAAGCCGGCGCATTGGGATCACGCAGGACGAAGTTGTCAGAGAGTAGCGTGTCGCTGATATCGATCCTGCCCTGGTTCCAGACACCGTCGAGCAGGCACCTCAGCGCCGCCCGGTTAAGCTCGGTTTCCGAGCGAGATACTTGTGCGATTTCGGGCGCGAATCCCAGGCCTCGCTGAGCGGCTGCTGATCCAGTTATGGTTTGCATCACGCCGAACGCATCCCACACCCTCCACGCTTGGCGAATCAGCCCTTCCTCGATACGGTAATGCACGATTGACGAGACGCTGACCGACTTGCCCGTCGCGGCAACACCCAGAAACTCAGCGCGTTGCGTGCCAGTTGAGGTCATGCGACACACAACGAGGTCGCCTTCCGAGATCAAGTCGTCGATCCGTACCTTCAAGTCGGGGAATGCGATAAGCGTCTGGGCCATGAATCGACCGATGCCGTCACGCCCCCACAACGTGCCCTGGCACGCGTCTTCACCACAAAAGTCCACCGAGCAAAAATCTTCGATCGCCGAATCGCGACGCTGATTCCAGCCCGCTTCGATCCAGTCGCGGACGAGTTCTCTGTTGCTTTGTCCCAACGAGGAAATTTTACCCGAAAGCACGAAGGCCGCGAACTAGGAATTGTTCGAGGCCTTCCACTAGGTTGTGCGACTTGTCGGTTAGGACTTGAGAATTTGGCGCAGCACGTATTGCAAGATTCCGCCGTTCTTGTAGTACTCGACTTCTTGAGGAGTGTCGATGCGGACTGAAGCTTGAAACTCGATCGGGTCGGCTCCATTGTCAGAAGTCGCTCGAACCGTGACCTGTTTCGCTTCGCCTCCTTTGAGGCCTGTGATATCGAACTGCTCACGACCGGTTAGGCCTAGCTCCTCAACCGACTCTCCGGCCAAGAACTGCAGCGGAATGACACCCATGCCAATCAGGTTCGAGCGATGGATACGCTCGTAGCTCTCGACCAGCACCGCTTTGACGCCCAACAGACCCGTCCCCTTGGCTGCCCAGTCACGGGACGAACCCGAACCATACTCCTTACCTCCCAAAATCACCAGAGGCGTGCCAGCCGCCTGATACTTCATCGCGGCGTCATAGATCGGCATCTGCTCGCCATCGGGCAGGTGCTGCGTCCAACCGCCCTCGGTCCCCGGCGCGAGCTGGTTGCGTAGCCGGACGTTGGCAAACGTTCCGCGCATCATCACTTCGTGATTGCCGCGACGAGAGCCGTAGGAGTTGAAGTCGGTCTTCTTAACTCCCTCCGACAGTAGCCACTGACCCGCTGGCGTGTCTTCTTTGATGACGCCTGCCGGAGAAATGTGATCGGTCGTTATGCTGTCGCCGAGCAACGCCAAAGCCCTTGCGCCTTGGATGTCCGCGATCGGAGCGGGCTCGGCGGCCATTTCACTGAAGAACGGAGGCAGTCGGATGTAGGTCGAATCGGGTTCCCACTCATAAAGCTCCGTGTCGTTCGCTTCGAGCGATGCCCAACGACTAGCACCCTGGAAGACGTCAGCGTACGTCTTGCGGAACATCTCCGAGTTGATGGTGCTCTCGATCGCCTCTTGCACCTCAGCCTGGGTCGGCCAAATGTCCTTCAGGTAAACCGGCTCGCCCTCAAGATCCGTTCCGATCGAATCCGTCAGCATGTTCATGTCCATGCGCCCAGCGAGAGCGTAGGCCACGACGAGTGGCGGGGAAGCGAGGTAGTTCGTGCGCACTTCCGGATGCACTCGGCCCTCGAAGTTGCGGTTGCCCGACAGTACCGAAGCGACCGTCAGATCACCTTCCTCGATTGCGTCGGACACCGCTTGGGGCAGCGGGCCCGAGTTGCCGATACAAGTCGTGCAGCCGTAGCCCACCAGGTTGAACCCGATCATGTCGAGGTACTCAAGCAAACCGGATTTGCTCAGGTACTCGGTAACGACCTTCGATCCCGGAGCGAGAGAAGTCTTCACCCACGGACGCGCTTGCAAACCCCTAGCGACTGCCTTCTTGGCGACCAGCCCCGCCGCCATCATGACCGCCGGATTCGAGGTGTTCGTGCAACTGGTAATCGCGGCGATGACGACAGAGCCGTTGCGAAGCGTCTGTTGTCCGCCGCCTAGGTGCAGTGACACGCCGTCCGAAGTCGCGACCGCCGTGCCACCACCAGCGGCAGCCGTCTGCGCCACGACCGCCAAGAAGCGCTCCTTCGCGTCCTTCAGCGGCACCCGATCCTGCGGACGCTTCGGTCCGGCCAGGCTCGGTTCGACCGTACTGATATCGAGTTCGACGGTGTCGGTGTACACCGGGTCGGGCGTCGCATCCGTACGGAACAGGCCTTGCTCCTTGGCATACGCTTCGACCAATTCGATGTCGCTCTCCTCCCGGCCAGTCAGTCGCAGGTAACTGAGCGTCTCTTCGTCGATCGGGAACATACCGCACGTCGAGCCGAACTCCGGCGCCATATTCGCCAGAGTCGCCCGATCGGCCAGAGCCAGCTCCGAGAGACCTTGACCGAAAAACTCGACGAACTTGCCGACGACGCCCTTGTGGCGTAGCATTTCGGTGACGGTAAGCACCAGGTCGGTCGTAGTCGTGCCCTCCGGCAGCCTGCCTGTCAACTTAAACCCGATCACCTGCGGGACCAGCATCGAAATCGGCTGGCCCAGCATCGCCGCTTCGGCTTCGATGCCACCAACGCCCCAGCCCAGAACACCCAGCCCGTTGACCATCGTCGTGTGCGAGTCGGTTCCCACCAAGGTGTCCGGGTAAGCCTGTTTCACGCCGTCCTTCTCTAGTTGGAAAACGACACGCGCCAGGTACTCAATGTTCACCTGGTGAACAATGCCAGTCTCCGGCGGTACGACCTTGAAGTTGTCAAACGCCTTCTGACCCCATTTCAAGAACTGATACCGCTCGCGGTTCCTCATGTACTCCAGTTCCGTATTGAACTGCAGCGCATCTGGACTGGCGAACCGATCGACTTGCACCGAGTGATCGATGACGAGTTCCGCAGCTTGTAGGGGGTTGATGCGATTCGGGTCGCCGCCCATCGCCTTCATCGCCTCGCGCATGGCAGCGAGGTCAACAACGGCGGGGACGCCGGTGAAATCCTGCATCAGGACGCGAGCTGGCCGGTAAGCAATCTCCTGACTCGGCGTGGCCTGCGGGTCCCAGTTCAAGACCGCGTCAATGTCATCGCGTGTGACGGTCGTGCCATCTTCGTTGCGCAGCAAGTTCTCCAGCAGAATCTTCAACGAGAAGGGCAGTCGATCCAGCTTTTCTTGGTCGAGGACGCCCAACCGATAGATTTCGTAATTCTGGCCGCCTGCCGTGAGAGTTGCTCTTGCTCCGAAGCTGTTCATAAAAAAAGTGGCTAACCTCTGCGAATAGTCCGTGGGAAGCACTTATTCTCTCACGTCCCCGGGGCCTCTGGGCAATCGAGAGGCGAGCGATCGGCTAGGGCTAGCGAGTCCGCAGACGGTTGTAGGCGAGGGCTCCACCAGCGATCGTGAGCAGCGTTCCCATCGCTTCCCAACTCTTCCCCCAGGCGAAGTAGACGAAGATCAACGCATTAGCCGACGTGTAAAACACGGGGATGATCGGCCAGCCGAAGCTGACCGCACCGAGTCGCTTCCAACCTGGGCGTTTCCGGAACTGGAAGACCGCAAACACCGACAGCGACGAAAACAGCCACAGCGTAAAGCCGATGTAGTAGCCGAGTGTCTCGAACGTACCCGTCAAGATCAGCAGGATCGTGAACGCGCCCTGCGCCATGATCGCCACGTACGGCGTCTTCCACTTTGGATGCACCTTCGCTGCCGCGGGGAAGAACGCTCGGTTCTTTGCCATCGCGTAGTACACCCGTGGCCCCACCAGACACATGGCGTTAATCGTCGCCAGCAGCGACGCAGCCATCGCGATCGCGAAGAACCGCCCACCCGCTCCGCCGAACAACGATTCGGCCGCCTGAGCGCCAACCGCGACGACTCCCTTCATCTGCTCTAGCGGATTGGCGTAGATGAACAGACAATTCAGTGCCAGGTAAAAACCCGTGACAAAGATCGCGCCTTGGATCATCGCCCGCGGAAGCGTTTTTTCGACATCGCGTATCTCTTCCGCGACATAGACCGCCGCATTCCATCCCGAGTAAGCCCAGTACACGAAGACAAGACTAATGAAGAACTGCGGTGTCGTCGCCATCGATGATGTCCGCTCGGCGGCTTGCGTGAAGTGGCTCCAGTCTCCATTGCCAATGGCAAACCCGAAGATCAATAGCCCGCTCAAGACCGTCAACTTAAGGACGGTCAGCGCATTCTGCACTCCAGCCGCGACTCCGACTCCGAACAGATTCAACGCGGACAACATCGCGACGATCCCGCAGCCGATCAGCGTTCCCGCGCCCAAGTTGATCGTGACTGGCCCCAGGGCAATGCGGAGGGCATCGGCACTCTGTGGGTCGAGCGACGGATTGAAATAGGCCAGGTACGACACCATCGCCAGGCTGGTGACGGCGATCGGTGCTGAGAAGCCAGCCGTAAAGCTGACCCAGCCGTTGATGAAGCCCCATGCCGGGCCATAGCGTTCAGTGAGGTAAACGTACTCGCCGCCGGATCGTTGAAAGTTGATTCCCAATTCCGCGTAGCAGAGCGACCCAGCCAGCGCGATCACGCCGCCGACTAGCCAGATCCCAATTACGACGGTGGGCGAGCCGAGATCCCCGGCCAGGAACCCGCTGGTGCCGAAGATTCCCGTGCCGACCATATTCGACACCACCAGCGCTGCGGCACTAGCGGGCCCGATACGGCGTACAAGTTCTGTCGATGACATGCAGGTTTAGCGGGCAGTCGCAATCTTCAGCTCAGCGACCGATTCGCGGCTTGATCGATCCATGTTCGCAGCTACGCATGGCTAGTTGCTGAGCGAACTCTCGTCGTTCTTGAAAGACAATGCGTCTGCGTGAACTGAGGCATGAGAAACCATCTTAGGCGCTGCGTCTATACTTTCGTCACAATAGACGTGACGAGATCGTTACAGCACATCTTGTTCTAGTAGCCGTGCAGCAGCAATCCAACGATTCAGAGCAGGACGTAGCGAGTCACAAGGTCCGCCGGGGCCTATTGAAGGTCGCAGACTCGTTGACCATGATGCGGCTTCTCGCGACGCCGCTGGTCGTGTACGTCGTGCTACAGACCGGGGAATCGCGGCGGTACGACTTGTACGCGCTTGCGCTCATCGCTGTACTCCAGGCCACGGACGTCCTCGACGGCTATCTCGCTCGGCAAGCAAAGGGTTCGGTTCGCATTCGAACCCTGGGCGAGATTCTCGACCCGATCGCTGACAAGCTGTACATCAATAGCGCTGTCATAGCGCTTACTTGGATTGAGAGAATCCCGCTGTGGATTGGCGCCTTGATCGTGTTGCGTGACGCTTTGATTCTTGCCGGCTGGTTGGCGACCTATTTGGGAACCGGTGTTCGGCTACTCCCCAACAAACTTGGCAAACTCGCCGATACCAGTCAGGCGGTTCTGTTGATCCTAGTCTTGATCAGACCCCCACACGCCGTTCTGCACTCATGGTTTTGGCTGACAGCTGTACTAACGGTGGCCTCGGGCATGCTCTACCTCAAGGAAGCCCTGGGAGCACGCCACGAAGCCAGGCTATAGCGAACTACGAACTGAAGGTTCGGCCTCGGTGCTGGCCGATCAATATCTGGAATAGACGATGCGAGATTAACTCGTGTAAGGTCAGCAGTTCCTTGTTACCGTTGACTATCGCTGATAGGTCTCCGCCCACCATACTTCCGCCCGCCCGAAGTGCTTCGCCTGCTTCCTTCAACACCGGGTCCTCGGAGACCTCGCCCGCAATGTCCCACAACGTGATGAAGCGATCGACCGCAGTCGGGAAGCTGACTTCCCAAACGCCGAAGTTCGACGTCGTTCTCGGGGGTTTGAAGTCGAGATTAAACGGCCCCTCGTAGCCATGCGTCCGCAGCATGACGAGTACGTTCAACCAGTCGAGTGGATTCACGAGTCCGACACCGAGGTCGACATCATGCTTGAGCGGATAACCGTCGTTGATGTCGAAATGCCACAGCTTGCCAGCCAGCAGCGCGCGAGCCAACACAGCACGAGTCGCACCACCCCACATCAGCTCATGCAGGTATTCTGGGTTCAAGCCGACCATCTCGGGATGCGTCAGAACTCCGCTGCTGATAAACGCCATCATCGCGTCGGAGGTCGGCAGGATGATCTGCGCCTGGGGCTCGAACGGCTTTGCTTCAAGGCAATGCTTTAGTGTCGGGCGACCTTTTTCAGCCGCGACCTCAATATCACGCTCGCAAGCGGCGTTCAGTCCATCGGCGAACCAACGCAGTGTATCGGTCTCGTCGATCGCACCCTGCACCATGTAACCGAGCGTACCCGGCCAGTAGACGGCAAATTGAGCCCCAAGTTCATGTCCGATATCGACGGTGTTCCGGAGCCGCGTTGCCCCGTAGGCCCTGACTTCTGGTGCTTCAGCCGCCGGGCTACCCGCCCAGACAGCATGGTGGAACGTCTCGCACGTCACCATCGAGCACTTCACATCGTTGTCGCTCAGTGCCTTGTTGATGTTGGCGACCGTCTCCCACTGCGCGTCCGTGAGCAGGTCATCGGTTGCGATAACGTCGGTGTCGTGCGTCGCCCAATGCCCGACACCAATCTCGCCCAGTCGGCGGATCACTTCTTCAAAGCCAACCGGCTCACGTGTCGGAGCATGGAACAGCGCGTGACCTTCGTAAGCTCCAGCCCACTGCGGTCCGCTAATGAAGTACTTGCGGCGGTGCTCGGGCGTGTATGCGCCCCCGCACATGTCCATCAGACGGCTGACGAGAGATCGTTGTTCAGATTGCGATGAGGCCATCGCACCAGTAGAGCCCCGCATCGTCGGTGCCGTCAACTATCTAGCCCGGTTGATTTGCGGAACGCTTCGCCCATCCATAGGCTCGGACCGAATTGCGCCAAAAATACTTCTCCGCAGCCGCTGGACCCTTCTCCATGAAGTACTCGCGCACGACCGCCAGAACCTGCGCGTAGCTTCCAAGTGGATCGCTGTTGGGCCAGTCGCTTCCGTAGAGCAGGCGATCCTCGCCAAACGTCTCCCAGATCTCGTCCAGCTTTTCGCGATACGGGTCGAGTTCGTACGAGACTTCGCCGTCGCGGTTCTGCAGTACGGCCGACACCTTCACGAATACTCTTGGTCGGCTGCCAAGTTCTGTCATCGCCGCCTCGTACGCTGCCCTTCGTGCGGGATCCGTAGGCGTGGCTAGGTTAGGCAGGTGGTCCACGATCACCTGCAAATCGGGCACCAGGTCGGTCGCTCGGATCACGTCCTCCAGCAACTCCACGGTCTGATTGGCCGTGTCGAGGGTGAGGCCTTCCGCCGCCAAGACGCGCAGCCCCTCGACGAACTCTGGTTTTTCGAGTTCCCCCCGCAGGTCACGGTCCCAAATATTCCCGTAGCGGACTCCCCGAAACAGCGGATTAGCGGAAAACCGTTCCAGCAACGGTCGGAACTCCGACTCGCCCAGCTCCAAACTGCCGACGGTCCCCACAATAAACGGATCCTCGTCGGCGATATCTAGCACCCACTGGTTGTCCTCGACCCAAGGACTACATTCAAGTTCAATTGCCCCGACAACACCCAGTGGCTCGGCCAGACCACGCAGGCGATCCGGCAGGGCTGGCTTGTATCGAATCGGGTCATCCGACGGCGGCCAGGGGACACCCTCCGGTCTCCTCGGGTCGAACAGATGGATATGAGTGTCGATGATCGGGATTGACGATTCTTCCATGGGGCTAGGAGAGCAAGACGTGGATGCCGCTGCGGCGCTCACAGCGAGAAAACTTCGACGATCCATGGCGCAAGTATAGCGTCGCGGTTACGCGGCGCCATCCCAGCTGCGCCACTCGACAACGCCGATTCGATCGGCCCAAATCTGCCAACCCGCCGACATCTCGCTGACCCGCTCAGGTTGCTCAGCGGATAGGTCGTGCAACTCTGTTCGATCGGATTCCATGTCGTAGAGTTCCCAGCGTCCCGACTCCGGCGGGCTCCATTTCGAAACCAGCTTCCACCGACCCTGGCGAACCGCACGATTCCCCTCGTGCTCCCAATAGAGCGTCCGCTCTGGTCCGGCGGACTCCTCGTGGAAGAGCGGCGCAAAAGACCGGCCCTCTCCGGGAGTCACCGGCGTACCCTGGCGTTCCACCGGGTATGTGGCTCCTGCAATATCAACACACGTAGCCATCACGTCGATTAGGTGAGAGGGCTCGTCGGTCCAAGCGCCCGCGGCAACCGCACCGTTTGGCCAGTGCGCGATGAGTGGCGATGAAATCCCGCCCTCATGCACCCAATGCTTGTAGCGACGGAACGGTGTGTTCGAAGCGTTAGCCCATGGCGGACCATACGACTGGTAGTCGTCGTCCTGACCAGGCATATCGTTTGGGTCGTTGCCGATTGTTACCGGTCTGCCGTCCAGGGTTTCAGTTGGGAAGTGATGAGCGGTGCGACCGATTCTGAGAATCTCCGCGCAGCCGCCGTTGTCCGCCAAGAACAAGATCAGCGTATCTTCGAATATTCCCAGTTCCTTCAGCTTGTCGGTCACCACACCAATCGCGCGGTCCATTGCTGTGATCTGTGCCGCGTAGACTTCCATCCGACGAGCTTCCCATTCCTTGTTCGGCGCGTCCTCCCACGGCGGAACCGTCGAATCACGCTCGGTGAGCGCCCAGTCTTCTGACACGATTCCCATCTCGATCATTCGCTCGCGCCGACTTCGCCGCAACTCATCCCATCCCGCGTCATACCGCCCCTCGTAATGGGCGACATCCTCATCCGGAGCGTGTAGCGGCCAGTGCGGAGAGGTAAAGGGGAGATAGAGAAAGAAAGGCTTGTCCCTCGGAGACTCCTCGATGAATTCAGCGGCATGATCTCCAATGGCGGTTGTGTAGTAGAAGTCGTCGCCCTCTGGCTCAATGGGTTCATTCTCAAGCGTCAGACTCACCGGGTCGTAGAAGCTGCCTGCTCCATGAATCGTTCCGAAGAAGTGGTCAAAGCCTCGCTGGCGTGGCCAGTTGTGTTTGCCGACCACCGGACGAGTCCGTTCGGCTCCCTCCGCCGGGGTCACATGCCACTTGCCCGACATCAACGTCGTATAGCCAGCTGGCTTGAGGGCTTCGGCAATCGTCACACACTGATCGCTGAGTTCGCCCTGATAGGCCGCAAGGGGCTCACCGTTCTTGAAATACGGCGTCATCATGTGTCCGACGCCGGCTTGATGCGGATAGAGACCGGTCAACAGCGACGCACGAGTGGGGCAACACCGAGCCGTGTTGTAGAACTGCCGGAACCGCAGCCCCTGATCCGCCAATGAATCAATGACTGGAGTCTCGATCTCCCCGCCGTAGCAGCCGATGTCAGAGAACCCCATGTCGTCGGCCATGATCAGGACGATGTTCGGCTTGGCTTGCGCCGGTCCAGCGCAAGCCGCTGCTGCCAACGCGGCAGCTGTCCCCGAGGCGGTCCTGACAAATGCTCGACGGCTCTGGTGATCAGACATAGTTCTCGTGGCTCCTTTCCCGGCGTTGCGCGCGCCGCCCTACAGCATAGCGATGGCGACCGACCCGTTCATGAGTCATAACCACGTCAGCAGTTCCATCCAAAGGTTCGCGCCTTCCTGGTACGTCACGACGGCGATACCCAGCGCCAGTACAGACAAATAAGTATTACTGAACCAGCCGTTCGTCTGCTCGCCCATCAGCTCGCGATCGCTGGTGATCTTCAGCAGCACGACCAGGATCAGCGGCAGAAGGAAGAGAAAGAGCATGCCGGCCACCAAGGCGACAGCAACAGGCTTCCAATCTGTCCAGAGCACATACATCGGAGAAACGCAGAACCAGATGAGCAGCCAACGAAACATCGGGTCGTCGGACCCGAGGCTCTCTTGGCCCCGAATCGCCCGCCTGTAAATGTCGGTCGCCATCAGCGTGTAGCCCGTGTTTGAACCAAGGTACGTCGCGAACGACGCCGCCCAAAGGCAGATACCCAGGGCTACACGCCCCCAATCGCCAAGGGTGACGCTGAACAAAGGAGTAAGGTCTTGTATGTTCTCAACCGATAGACCTCGCGGGTGCAGTACAGCCGCCGCCGCGATCTGGATCGTTGCGGCGAGCGCAAACATCCCCACCGTCGCCAACAGCAAATCTACACGCTGCTGCTTCTGAAACGCAGGACCCCGCCACCCTTTCTCATAGACGAACGCGGAGTACTTCAGCGCCGTCAGCGATCCCACGGATGTCCCAAGAATTGCCATCACCACCAGCACCGGACTGTAGAACCCAGTGTCGGGAGGTAGGACGGGATTCAAAAAGCCTGCTGCGATTTCTGCGGGATCGGGTCGCGAGAGAACCGCGGCCAGCACGACGCAACTGCCAAGAACGAATAGCAGCGGTCGGCTTATCTTCTCGACTGCGGGATACCGACCCACGTACATCAACGCGAAACCAGCTCCGCAGATCACCACCGACCAAATCTTTTCGCTGTACGTCGTCGGCAACGGCGCAACCAGGTTCAGCGCCACGCCCATCACCAGGATGTGGACCATATTCAACATCTGTCGCTTCAGCACGATGAATCCCAGAATCGTCCAAACTACCCACCGCCCCGGTGGATTCAAGCGGTCGACGCAACACCCGGCGCGAAGGGAGAACGTGAAGCGTAAGCCAAAGAAAGTAAAGGGGAAGTGGCGAGGACGCTCCGCTCTCATCTGCATGTCATTGCAGTACAACGAGTTACGCAATTGCGATTAGTGGCTTCCGCTTGTAGGCAAGCCCCTTGCCGCTCTCATCGCTAAGACATATCGGTTGAACGACTTAGGCCGGGTGTTGCGTTGACCGGTTGAGCCGGCACCACACGCTGGTAGCCCGCGAGTAGGCTCTCACCCGTTGCCAGTACATATCGAGCCGTCGCTTCCAATACGACGTATAGCGAGACCGAAGAAACCAGCAGAATCCAAATCAGGCTGTAGCCGTAGTTCGCTCCCGCCGCTGAGTTGGTGATCAGGTCTGTCGGGCCGATTGAAGAAACGAGATAAACGAGCCCCGGACCAAACGCGAAAGCGCTTCGCCATCTGGTTTTCTTCTTGGTAGTGTCCGCGGAAGTCATTCGGCTACCGCGGCATCACTCGGATTGGCGGCGTCTTACCTGCCTCGGTTATGTAGGGAACGCGACGGATGACCCGGATAGTCTCTGCCTGTTTCCACTGATCCGCCATCATCCGCCCACCACGAGAACGCGACGAAAGGTATTCCAGTATTGTTGCTGGCACTTGGTCGGGGCTCTTCAGCTCGACGGCGGGGTTTACCGCGACTGCTATACGACTCAGTCCCTGGTTCTCTTCCTCAATAAACTGGTAGTCACCAGGCACACCGCCATGGCGTTTGGGCAGGACCTCTTCCAGGATCACCAAGACGTCACTGCCGATGAAGTGCATTCCACCGGCCGTCAACTTCTCATAACTGCGGATCGTGTGGAGTCTTTGATTGAAGCCCAGCCGTTCCATGGCGCATCCACAGCTGCCGTTTGGCAGTACGCCATAGTCACCGATGTCAACGTTGAGCATCAACTTCGGCGTTGACGGATGCAGCGTGGTCATCAGCAGCGAGTTAACCGTCGACCCATCCGGCGTGGTGACCTTTCGGCCGTTGACTGCGATCTTTGCTGAGACGAAGTGAATCTCATCGACCTCTTGGCTCTTCAAGCATCCTATCCCGAGGGGGCCCGTCTCAGACAGTGCATAGCCGATGCGTGTTGACGCTCCGCAAGCCTCAATCGCGTCGACTTTCGCCTGCGTAATCGGCTCCCCACCCAGCTCGAAAACAGCTCCGGTGAAGTCGAGGCCCGTTGTGGCTAGGCGCACGCCCGAACTGGCGGACGTGGAAAGCAACGGTGGTGTTCCCTTTCGGACTTGTTCCTCCACCCATCGGGCCACCGGCCCGGGGTTCGCCAGATCAACGTACTCCGGGTTTGGGATAGACCCGCCCGCAAGCTTGCCCGCCACCACGGCGGTCTTCAACAACGCTGCGGACGGCCACATGTCGCTCGTCCATCTGCTACGAGTGGGACTAAACCATCGCTCTAGAGGGTGTCCGCCCTTCGCTGCCCTCAACGCGTGCTTGAGTCCCGCTGCACCCGGCGGCAGGGCCAACCATAGTGATCGAGGGCGATCTTGCAGGCCCGCCTCCGTCAGATAGATCCAACGCACCGCGCTCTCTAGGACCAGTAGCTCAAGGTCAACCGCCATCCGTCGGCGGGTGCCCGTCGAACCACTGCTTTGGACTTCAAAGTCCCTGGTCAGTAGTGGGTTGTCGAAGTCTTCGGCACTGGCCTGAATTCGGAGCCCCGGGCGCTCGATGGCCTTTGTGCCCTTGAACTCTTCGAAGTCTAGGTAGACGCCCGCCTCGTACAGCCGTGCCGTAGCTGCCTCAACTCCGTTGGCACGAACATCGGCCTCGATATCGCCGAACTCAGCTCCCGCATGCTTGAGAAGTGCACCATAAGGGCAGCGCGGATTGTCGAAGATCGCACGCTGCAGCAACAGCAGGAAGTTGTCGTCCCGCGCCCACTGGGCCTCCTCGACGATTCGATAGCAATCGTCCGCCGCCAGGGGCGTCTTGAGAAAGCGCCCGATGCCGCTGGCAAAACGCCAGAACATCTCTAGATCGCCGCGTGTCAATGAATTTTCCGCGCTGCGCACAGAGCCACAGCGAAGCTGCCATTGTAAACGACTGTCTAACGAGCGGACAGGAGCGACGGTTTCTGGCGCATAACTCGGATCGGTCGATCAAGCACCGTACCTACGACCCGTGCCCGATCCCGTAGCTCGACTCTCGGGCTAACTACGATCTCGACAATGCTGAGCCCGTCGGGCTCGGTTTGCACGAGCTGATAGTCGCCAGCCGCACCGCCATGAACGCTTGGCAAGACCTCCTCGAGTAGGGTTAAGACATCACTAGCGGTGAAATGCATCCCTCCTGCGGTCAACTTTTCGTAGCTACGGATTGAATGCAATCGCCGCTTGAAGCCAAGACGCTCCATCGCGCATCCGCACGATCCTTCTTCAACTACTCCGTAGTCCCCGATGTCAACATTGAGGAGTAATTTCGGTGTCGACGGATATAAGGTTGTCAGAAGTAGCGCGTCTACCATCGATCCGTTTGGCGTCACAACTTTCCTCTGGCCGACCGCGATCTTTCCCGAAATTAAATGCACCTCATCAATTTCTTTCGGGCTCGAGCAGCCCACGCCTAACGGCCCAGTCTCACTGAGCGCGTAGAAGATGAGCGTCGACGCGCCACAAGCCTCAATCGCACGGAGTTTCTCCTCCGTTAGTGCTTCACCTCCGAGCTCAAACACGGCTCCGCTCAAATCGAGTCCGGTCGAAGCGACGCGGACTGCGGCACTAGCAGACGCCGAGAGTAGCGGTGGTTTTCCTGCCGCTACTCGTTCGGCCATCCATCTCGCAACGGGAGTCGGGTCGTCGAGGGGCACGTACTCTGGATGGGGAATTCGACCTTTCGAGAGCTTGCTGGCGGCGACCACTAACGATGTCAACACCGCGGACGGCCACATACCACCCGTCCACTTCCAAGGCGATGGGCTGAACCACCGTTCCAGCGGAAGGCCCAATTTGGCAGTCGCCAGCACATACTTGATCCCCGAAGACCCCGGTGGTACCGGCCTCCAAATCGCGCGTGGTCGATCAAGTACAGAGGCCCCTTCGTAGAACAGTCGGCATACCGCGCTTTCATAGACCAGCAGATCGAGGTCGATAGCCATCCTCCGCCGAGTGCCCAGCGATCCGCCACTCTGGACCTCGAAGTCTCTGCTGAGGAGTGGGTTGTCGAAGTCATCAGCATGGACCTGCAGGCTGAGCCCTGATCGGTTGATCAACTTGGTTCCCTTGAACTCTTCAAAATCACCATAGACGCCTGCACGATAGAGGTTGCCCGCAGCGGCCTCGACCCCGTTCGCCCGAACGTCCCGTTCGATATCTCCGAATTCGGCTCTGACGTTTCTTAGCAGCTGTAAGTACGGACTGCGCGGATTGTCATAGACTCCACGACGCAGTAAGAAAAGGAAGTTATCGGCACGGTCCCGCTCGGACTCCCCGACAATGCGGCTACATTCCGGTCCCGTCAAGGGCTTCTTCAGGTAGCCGTGGATGCCGCTAGCAAAACGCCAGAACATCTCTAGATCGCCGCGTGTCAATGAATCTCCCCGTGCTGCGCACAGAGTCACAGCGAAGCTGCCATTGTAACGTTTGTTACGGCGAACACCTGCCGCGCGAAATCTAGCGGCTCTGCACGCTGGTTGCCGCCACGTCGTAGCACCAGATCGTACCCAGGTCGCGGATATACAGCTTGCCGTTCGCGACCACCGGGTAGGTCCAGGTCTCTTTTGGGCGTCCGGTATCTCGCTTAGCGGGAGCGTTGGGTGGCGTAAAGCGACCTCGTTCGTCAAATGCCTCGGTTGTCGCCGCTACCAGCGAAACAGCGCCATCCTCCCAATGCACGTAGAACCGACCGTCGGCGTATTGGATCGAGCCAGGCCCGCCCTCCGACTGCCACAACACGGCACCGCTGAGGAAGTCCGTCGCCACCAACCCATCGGAGTTCGTCCCGTATAGATTCCCATCCAGCAGTACCTGGCCACCCAGCGTGTTTGGCGAGGATCTCTGAAAATAGACTTCCTCCGCTTTCAGTCCGTTGGAACTGCTATCGATCCGTACCAGCGCTCCGCCGAAACGACGCGCGTTCGACGAGTAAACGTAATCTCCGTCCACGACCGGAGTCGGTATGTTGGCTGGCCCTGAAGCCGTCCCTCCGTATCGCCACAGAACGTCTCCCGTCGCGGCGTCTACGCCGATGATGCCCTTGTCGAGGAACGCGACGTATTGTTTGCGCCCGCCCGCTTCCGTGACAATCGTCGACGCGTAGCCAGCGACCTCACCTTCCAGCAACGAGGCCTTCCAGATAGGCTCGCCCGTCTGGCGGTTCAAAGCGATGACTGCCGCCGTGCTTCCGCCAGGAGCGACGACCAGCGTGTCTCCGTCAACCAGCGGAGACTCCGCGTAAGCCCAGGTGCCCGACTCTCCGCCAAAATCATCCGGCAAGCTCTTGCGCCACAGAGTCTCTCCCGTCGCCAGCTGAATAGAAACCAAGTCCCCGTTCGAACTCAGCGCATACAGCGTGTCGTCCACAATCGTCGGCGTGGACCGTGCCGACGCATAGGACGGTTGTTGATTCGGTTTCCCGATCGGCCCAAGGTCAGTGGACCAGATCTTGCTGCCGTTGCTCACTGAAAGCGCCGTGACATACTCGCGATCCATACCGCTGTTCGCGACCACGTATGCCCTATCGCCGACAACCGCGACGGTTCCGTAACCGTGTCCGATGTCATCGACCTTCCACAGCAGCTGGGGGCCTTCGCTCGGCCACTCCTGCAACAGCCCCGTCTCTGACGAGATTGCCTTTCTCTCTGGCCCTCGGAACTGAGGCCAGTCGGCCGCTTGCACCAGCAGAGACCCGGCAGCAAAGGCAAGGGCGAGTTTGGTCAATGAACGCTTCATGTGGGAACTCCCGTAATCGAGGCAGTTAAGCAAGACTCCGATGATCTTAGCGACATTGACGACCGGGGAGAACTCGCCGATGTAGCAATTCCAACATAGGGTCAGGGGAGAAAGTGGTGGGCGCACAGGGACTCGAACCCCGGACCCCCTCGGTGTAAACGAGGTGCTCTAAACCAACTGAGCTACGCGCCCGAACTCCCAGTATCGCATCCGACCTGCGGCTGCCCGCAACGATGCAGCTAGATCTCCAGGTAGATCGTGCGATGAGTCAAACGGCCATTCTCGATGGTCCAATGTCGAAACGACGTCTGCCGACCCCAGTAGTGAATTACCGGGCCAGCCAGGTAGAACGGAATGCCATCAACGATATGGGTTTCGTCTCGATGGAAGTGCCCTGCCAATACCGCCTCCACTCCACCTCTCTTCATGATGCCTGTCCAACGGTCCATCGACGCCTGCGGCCAACCGCGATCCATCTGGTTGTTATAGAACGACTCAAGCCCCATGCAATGGCAGAGCAAGATGGTGGGCATCGGGTCTGCCAGCATCTGCTCCAACTCTCGAAACGCTGCTTCGCGTTCTTCCTCGCTTCCTCGCGGATCAAGCGGTTGGCTGTTGAAGAACACCATGCGCAGTCCAGCGGTCGGCTCAATCGATCGGTTCGCCTTTCCGAAACGCTCCTCGAATGGCGGTAAGTAACGGCCCATGTCGCTATAACCAACATCGTGATTGCCCGGAATGAAGTAAGTCGGCCTACTGAACTGCAGCACCTCCTGCGCCAAGTCGAGATCGTGCTCCTGGCGGGTGTCCGCGAGGTCGCCGGTATGCAACACGAGTTCGTATGGCAGAATGCAGCGCTCGATTGCCTTCACCGTTTCGCGGCTATGAAAAATCGACGCGTCCGAGCTGACGTCGTAGCCTTTGCGCTCCGATCGAATGCGGCTCCTTGAAAGGTGTGTATCGGTGAGCTGCACGAACGAGAAGTTCACACCAGACATCTCGGCCGAAAGCGCAGCCGGCGCATAGGTCAGCACAGCCGACGCGACACCGAGTCTCACGAATTCTCTTCTCGTTACCACCGGCATCTCTGCCGTTACTATAACCGGCCTATGGCTCTTGAAGAGGGCGAGCGCTGGCCGGAGATGCAACCCAGTCAACCGACTTGCCCAGAAATCTTGTAACCCAACGGTCGAGGTCTTGGTCGACCACCGTAACCTTCTGTTATCAACATGTTACGGGCCGTTACGGGCCGTTACGGGGCCGTTCCGTTGGCTTGTTAGAGTAAGACAATATGCCCTCAGTATTGTCTGGCTAGCCAATTCGGCGTAACCTATCTACTGGGTTGGGGCGTTTTGCGCCCTAGAGTGCCCGTTTGAAAACCAAGGGTTGTCCGCCGTCGGTCGAGGTCTCTCGATTGTTCGGCGGACTGGGGACCAAGAGGTTACGAGGAATATGAAATTTAAAAGCGTATGTCTTATGACTGCGCTCCTGTTGGCATCACTGCCTGCAGTTGCGCAGAACTTTGGCGAGCTGGCTGGAACGGTTGCTGACCCTTCCGGTGCAGTCATCGCCGGTGCATCGATTACGATCACCAACGAAGCCAGCGGGATCACCCGTACGGCAGAAACGAACGAGGCCGGCAGCTACAACGTGCCGTTCCTCAATCCTGGAACTTACACAGTGGCAGCTGCGTTGGACGGTTTTAACACCTCCCGGATCGCGGGCGTCATTGTCCAAATTGGCGACGTCCTTCGCAACGATTTCACTCTTGAGATCGGCGTTGTGACCGAGATCGTCGAGGTCGAGGCTGGAGCACAGATGCTACAGACTTCCAACACCTCGGTCGGTACCGTCATCGATAACGAACGTATCGTCGAGCTGCCGATCAACGGCCGCAACTACCTAAACCTGGTGAAGCTCAGCCCGAACGTCTCCGCGGAGATGCAGTCGGGTGGTCAGGCCAACTCCCGCCAAGGCGGAGAGCGTGCCAACCAGTCGATCTCGATTGCTGGCCAACGCCAGCAGTACAACCGCTACACGCTCGACGGTGTCGAGAACACCGATCCGAACTTCAACACCTTCATCATTCGGCCTTCGGTCGATGCGTTGCAGGAGTTCAAGGTTCAGACCGGCGTCTACTCTGCTGAGTACGGCAAGGGTTCATCGCAGGTCATCGTGACGACGAAGTCGGGAACCAACGAGTTCCACGGCACCGTCTATGAGTTCCTCCGGAACGACAAGATCCAGGCGCGCACCTGGGGCCGTCATGGTGATAAGACTCCCTTTCGTCGGAACCAGTTCGGTACGACCGTGACCGGCCCTATCGTGAAGAACAGAATTTTCTTCATGGCCAACTACGAAGGCCTACGCCAGAGCGTCCAAGGTTTCGGTCAAGCCACAACCGCACCCGCTTCCTTGCGGGCTGGTGACTTCTCAGATTCCGCCAACATCGGCGACATCTACGATCCGACCAGCATCCGGGAGACTTCCCCCGGTAACTTCACGGCGACTCAGTACACGAACAACATGATCCCCACCTCTCAGTTGAGCCCGATTTCTCAGCAGTTGCTGGAGTTCTACCCAGAGCCGAACCAAGCAGTAGCTGTCGGTGAGGGCCGGAACTACGTCCGCAATACTCCCGAGATCTTGGACTGGGATCAGTTCACGGCTCGTGGCGATTTCGTCGAGAGCGCCAGCTCGCAGTGGTTCTTCCGCTACAGCTGGGGCGGAGAGACGGTCGGTGACGGTCGTACCTTCGAAGCTCAAGACGAGCGCATCACGACCGACGTGCAGCAGTACGTGCTGTCGAACACCCGTACCTTCTCGCCGACCTTGGTCAACGAGTTCCGCTTGGGCGTCAGCCTCTTCGACAACGACAAGCTGACGAGGTACAACTTCGAGCGTAACGTTTCCGCCGAACTGGCTATCCCCGGCATGCCGGTGCCGGTCGAAGCCGCCTGGGGTACTCCCAGCATTGGCATGGGTGGCAACAACAACGAGATCGGTGGTTGGGGCGAAGCTAGTGGTGGCCCGTTCCTCAACAACAACCGCAACTACCAGCTCATCAACAACACGAGCTGGATCAGTGGCAACCACACCTTTAAGTTTGGTATTGACATCGCCGAGTCTCGCTATGCTCAGATCGGCAACCAATTTGCTCGTGGGCAGTTTGCTGGCAACAACCAACAGACAGCTGACCCGAACAACATCGAGAACACTGGTACCGCATTTGCCTCGTTCATGGCGGGTGCTCTCAGTGCGGCAACCCGCGCTGGTGGTCTCCCGAACGTCCAGTTCCGGCGCAAGCCGGTAATGCTCTACTTCGAGGACACTTGGAGAATCACTTCCAAGCTGACCATGAACATCGGTCTGCGTTACGAAAACACCAAGCCCTGGCATGACAAGCACTCGGGCTACAACAACATCTTGTTCCACGGCTGCAACGGCGTGAACGACCAGGGCATCGACCTAGACTGCCAAACACCGACTCAGGTACGCCCCGGCAGTGCCACCAGCCAATTCGAGGGTCTCGACTTCCATCTTGCGGACACAGTTCCCGTCGCAGTCAGCGACGACCTGCTGTACAGCCGCTCCATGGTTCGCTGGGATACCAATGACTACGCGCCTCGCCTCGGCATCTCCTATGCCCCGGACGCGAAGACGACCGTACGCTTCGGCTACGGCATCTTCTACTCGCAAGACACCGCCAACCCAGTCTTTGACATGGGTCGTAACTTCGGTGCCCGCGATACAGCGGATGGTGCGGATTCCATTCCCGATGTCTTCTTTGAAGATCCGTGGGCCAAACAGGCTGGCGGCAACTGCTCGGATTGGGACGGTGCTTGCTTCCAGAAGCTCTACACCTTCGGCAACGATCCAGAGCGCATTACCCCGAACATCCAGCAGTGGGTCTTGAACATCCAACGTCAGGTGACTGACACCTTGATGTTCGAGGTCGGCTACATGGGTAGCGTCGGTCACAACCTGCAGACGATGCACGGTTATAACGAAGCCACCCTCCGCTCGGGTCCAGACGATCTGACCAGCCAAACAACGCGCCGTCCCTTTGGCGACGTCTATAACCGCATCCAGACGGTCGACAGTATGGCCAACTCCAACTACCACGGTCTCGGCGTCAAGCTGCTGCAACGCAGCAACAACGGCCTGACCTACTTGATTGGTTACACCTGGGCGAAGTCGATCGACGATGCCTCGGCGATCCGTACCAACGGCGGAGACAACCTGTTCCCGGCCAACAACTACGACTGGAGCAGCGAGCGTTCGCTGTCGCAGTTCCATACCAGTCACCGCCTGACGGCGTCGGTTCTGTACGATCTGCCGTTCAGCTTCGATAGTGGTCTCGCAGAGGCCCTGATGGGTGGCTGGCAGGTCGGCTCAATCCTCACCTTCTCTACTGGCACGCCGCGTAACCATGGCGGTTGCGGTAACTACAACTTCGGTTCTAGCGGTCGTGCCGATGTCACGGGCATCAACCCGAACATCAATGGCCCGGCGGAACAGTTCTGGGCAGGCGATTCTGACGGACGTCAGACCTCCTACACCTGTGATCTCGTCGCCGATCCTGGCCTGGCCTATCGCTACGGTAACTCCACTCGTAACGATCTGATCGGACCCAAATACGCGAACATGGACTTCTCGGTCAACAAGAACTTCGCCGTCACCGAAAGTGTTGGCGTGGAACTTCGCTTCGAGTCCTACAACTTCACCAACCACCCGAACTGGAATCCTCCGAGCACGAGCTTCAGCTCGACTCAGTACGGTCGCGTCACCAGCGCCCGTGCCATGCGGATCAACCAGTTCGCTCTGAAGTTCAACTTCTAGCCAACCGCGCAAGTCATTGCGCATAACGAAAGGGCACCCGGCAACGGGTGCCCTTTTTACTTTCCAGGGGTCACCAGCCATGGAATCCCATCAACCCCCCACGCTACAATAGGCAAGTCGGGCCGTAGCGCAGCCAGGTAGCGCGCTTCCTTGGGGTGGAAGAGGTCCCGAGTTCAAATCTCGGCGGCCCGACCAGTCTTCTCTTTTTCATCCCGGCTGTCGTCACCCTGTCGATCCACCGGAACTAGGTATTCCTACCTAGCCACTCCGACACCGACCGCAACCCCGACTCCTGTTAGCCGCGTTGTGTAGCTATCCGCGATTTCTGCCGATAGATGTTTTACTAGGTTAAATTGTTTGCACCACTGTGTAGTGGTGTGTATACTATAGGTGCACACTACTTGACGAGAGGGGGGAGTCTCTTGAGTCAAGTTCGCCGGAGCCCAATGGGGAGACGCCGCCTGATAGCGCGAGCGAACCCACCGGGCAGATACCCGGCACCCCTTCCCTTACTCATGAGAGTTACCCTACTTGCGTTCGTCGCAGCCTGTGTTCTCGTATGCCCCATTAGCGAAAGCTCCTTGGCTGCGGGGACTCCGGTCGCGCAAACCGAGCGCGCCATTGCTGGCCCCATGTTGGACCAAGCCAGTTGGTACGGCTCCTGGCACCACGGAAAGACGACGGCCAACGGCGAAGTCTTTGACATGTACGCCCTCACCGCGGCCCACGAGGGCCTTCCTTTTGGAACTCTCGTCCGCGTCACCGATATGAAATCAGGACGCTTCGTGATCGTTCGCATCAACGACCGCGGACCCTACTGGGCAGATCGCTCGCTGGACCTCAGCTTCGGGGCAGCCGAGCAACTAGGAATCGTTGACCAGGGGCATGCAAGTGTGCGGCTAGAGGTCGTCGGACGTGGCGAACGCGCCGCTCAGGCGTTGGCACCTGCCGTCGCCCCCGATCAGATTGGCTAACCCCGTCGCGCATGGAGATACCCGCTTGCGTATCGATCGCGGTGTCCGCGGTAGCGTCCTCACCCTTCGTCGGCTGTAGCCGCTTCCGCGATGATCGCCAACACCTGGCGGCCGTACTTCTCTGCCAACTTCGGACCAATTCCGCTGACTTGTAACAGCTCGTCCGCTGATGCTGGCCGCTCTACAGCTAACGCATCCAGCGTCCGGTTAGGGAACACGGTGAACGACGGCTGGCGTCGCCTGCTCGCCTCCGCCTGTCGCCAAGCCTTCAGTGCTGCGACGAGTGCGGCGTCCCCGGCGCCGGGCGCACTACGCGTCACCTGTTTGTGCCCGCCCGTTTTCGTCTTACGCCGCCTCTTCGGCGCGTCCGGCGCTGAGGCGATTAGTTGCACAAATTCCGCCACCGATTCGCGGCACTCCCGACCCTCATGTGTCAGCGAAGCCCGGCGGTAGCTGATGACCTTTCCTTCACGCTCGAACGAGTCCTCGAATACGCTGATGTACCCCGCTCGAGCCAAGCCAGCGATAAGCGCCTCAAAGCTCTTGCGATCGATCTCTGATCCCTCAAACAGCTCGCGCCAAAGTTTCCCAGCAGCAAGCCCGTCCCGCGACTGAAGCGCGGCAATAATCGCGTTCAGGCCGTCGGCCTCGACTCGTGTAGGCGCTCTTCGTTCCTGGACCACGCATGCCTCGGGCGCACAAACATCGCACACCCCACACGGCTTACGAGAGTCTTCCTGGTCGCCGAAGTGCCCTACCAACTCCAACATGCGGCAGTTCGGCGTACCCGTGTAGCGGCTGATCGCCTCCAACTGCGCCACGCGATGCTCTCGCTGGACACTGTATGGCTTACGCCAACCCGATTCACCCTTCGTGACGTTGTCTTCTGCATCGACTGCGGCACCTTGATGAATCCACAGTTTCTCAAGGGCCTTTTCGAAGATCTGCGGGTCGAGTCCGACCCGATTCTCTACGCGCTGGCGAGGCTGCGGCTCATCTGACAATGCCCGATAGACCTTCTCGACATCCGCCAGCGCGGGGTAGTCCCGATCCAGAAAGAATTCGTGCGTCCGTCGGTCATTCCACGAGTGCATCAGCACGGCAGAGCAGGGCAAGCCGTCACGCCCCGCGCGGCCAATTTCCTGGTAGTAGCCCTCGACACTACCCGGCATCCCGGTGTGGACAACCGTCCGCACATTGGCCTTGTCAATTCCCATGCCAAACGCGATCGTTGCAATGATCGCGTCGTACCTACCTGACAGGAACCCAGCCTGTACATCTTCCCGCGCCGCTGGTGGCATCCCGGCGTGGTACGCCATCGCCGGGAACTGCCCCACCAATTCCTCGGCCTGCTGCTCGGCGGCCTTGCGCGTCGGCGCGTAGATAATCGCTGGGCGGCGGCTCGGGTTCTCCAGTAGCTTGATCAATGCCGGAATTCGCTGCCGCGGTGTCAACTCCACGACCTCGATAGCGATATTCGTACGCCGAAAGCCATGGATCGAAAGAATCGGCTTCGACAATCCCAACTGGACGCAGATATCTTCTTGAACGCGAGGCGTGGCAGTTGCCGTGAGCGCGATCACCGGTGCGGGGCGCAGCAGAGGCAGTCGCTGGCCCAACATGCGGTACTCCGGACGAAAGTCATGGCCCCACTGCGAAATACAGTGGGCTTCATCCACGGCAATCAGAGCCAACTCACGCTTGGCTAGCATCTCGGGGAATCGCGGAACCGCCAGCCTCTCGGGGGCAATGAATAGAAAATCCAACTTGCCATCCAGATACGCAAGGCAAGTCTGCCGAGACTCCTGACGACCTCGGCCAGAGTGAATGCGCTCCGCCCGAAATCCTTGCTCGCGCAGCTTCGAGACTTGGTCTTCCATCAATGCGATGAGCGGACTGATGACGAGGGTCGTCTTGCCACGTGCGATCCCCGGGAGTTGGTAGCAGAGGGATTTGCCAGCACCGGTGGGCATCACCAGCAGCACATCTCGACCACCGACCACGGCCTCGCAGACCGCCTCTTGATGGGGGCGAAAATTGTCGAATCCGAATCGAGCCTTGAGCGTTTCTGTCAGGTCGCTGGAGCTCTCCTTCATCCCGGCGAACGTCTGGCTCCGTCCAAACCGCTGCTCTGCCCGATGAATGTCCCCTGGGCTGCTGTGATGATCTGTTCGTGCTGCCGTATCGGCCAGCCGAAGCTCGTTTTCGGGTTCGTCCCGCGTCACGCTAACATCCCTAACCCATTGTATTCCGCCGCCCACCAACTGAGCAGCCGTTGCACGAAATGAAGCCGCCCCGAGCAGGATATTCCTGCACGGGGCGGCTCGGGCGGGTCGGTGGGGGTAGTCTTACATTGCTTGGCCGATCACCGAGCTAGGTGACGGGCGATAGCCCTCGGTGCGCTGGACATCACCGTAGAAAAGATCAGCGAAACTGGTTTCTGACTTCGGCAAGAAGTTCTTCTTCATCAAGCGATTACGAACATCGTCCGGGACCCGTCCCAGCAGCGAACAGCAGAAATCAAACGTCATACCGTTGTCTGCCTTACCTGAAAACCAATCAAGCGCCTCTTCGCGGTAGCGCCTCGGGCCGCTTGATGCGTCCTGGAGCGCTTGAATCAATACTGCACCAGCCAGCCGTTGTAGGGCTCGATCTGTGGCAGCGTCCTTCGTCGGGGGCTGGGATTTGGCGGGGACCATCATGAGTTGTTCTTCTAGCCTCGTTCTAGTTCGTCTGGTACTCTCAATACCGTTATCGGTTAATTCGTATGTTCGCAGCGAACTGAATTGTTTAGAATGGCTCGAAGGTACTGAAGTATCCTAAGTAGCCTCACCTAGCCATCGACACGAGGCTACTTAGGCAATAGGGAGACGTCCTAGTCCCTCTCCACGCTGTTCCCAGCTCTGCCCTCGGAGCTTCCCGCAACTCTCCCTCTCACCGGCCCACTGTTGTAAACTAGGAGCCATAGGCTTAGACGGAACTCTTTTCCGCAGAAGGTAGGTGCATAGCAATTGGCCGAAGTTCTCCTTTCAGAGGGCGAACCTCTAGACGCAGCACTGCGGCGCTTCAAGCGCAAAGTGCAGCAGCAAGACATCATCAAAGAGGTAAAACGTCACTCTTACTACATGAAGCCGGGTGAAAAGCGTCGCCTCAAGCAGGCTCTCGCGCGTAAACGCAACCGTAAAAAGTCGCGCCGTCCGCGCCCGGCATAGCCGATCAATAAACCGCGGGCTTCGGCCCGCGGTTTTCATTTGTCCGATGTCGAAGCAATCGCAGACTTTCCACGTTCAGAACTTCGGCTGCCGTGCGACCCAGGCCGACGGTGCCGCGCTCGAAGCTGATTTTTCCTCGCGGGGCTTGCTTCCGGCCAGCTACAAAGAGGCCGATCTCGTCGTCGTCAACACCTGCACGGTCACCTCTGAGGCTGACCGTGACGCCCGTAAAGCGATTCGACGCGTTCATCGCGACAATCCCGCTGCGAAGATCCTTGTCACCGGCTGCTACGCTCAGCGCAGTCCCAACGAACTCAGCGCCCTCGATGGAGTCGAGTGGGTCGTCGGCAACTCTCATAAGACCCGCATCGGCGACATCGCTGTACCCACTACTCCGCTAGCCCAGATCGCCGGAGCTTCTGCTCCCGCCAGCGTGGACTATCACGGCGCCCTCTCGGCGGAGTCGATCTTTGTCAGCGATATCTACGCCCAGCGCGAACTGCTGACTGCCCCCGTCATCGACGCCGGGCAAGACCGCAGTCGTCCCAACGTTAAGGTCCAAGACGGCTGTAATAACCGATGCACTTTCTGCATCATCCCTTCCGTCCGCGGCTACAGCCGTAGCGCCAGCGCAGATCAAATCGTTGGACAGATCCATGATCTACAGACCAACTTCCCCGAGATCGTGCTCACCGGCATTAATCTCGGACGCTGGGGCCGAGACCGGGATGGGCATCCCCGCTTCACCGACCTCCTTGAGGCGATCTTGGAGCGGACTGCCGTCCGCAAGCTGCGCATCAGTTCGGTCGAGCCCATGGACTGGACACAGCGGCTACTCGAACTGGTTGCCGCCGAGCCTCGCATCGCCAAGCACGTCCACGTACCGCTGCAGAGCGGTTCTGATTCGGTACTCAAACGCATGCGCCGTCGATACCGAGCCAGTCACTACGCCGACCGGTTAGAGCGTGCCCGCGGTCTCATGCCCCACGCGGGCATTGGGGCCGATGTGATGGTCGGTTTTCCTGGCGAGACGGACGCCGAGTTCGAAGCGAGCCGCGCCTTCATTGAGAGCATGCCGTTCACGTACCTTCACGTCTTCACCTTCTCCTCGCGCGAGGGCACGGTGGCCGCGGAGATGCCCGATCAGGTTCCCAAGGTCATCAAAAAGGAGCGCAATCGCATCCTTCGCGAACTCGCCGACCAGAAGAACGCCGCGTTCCGAGCCAGTCTCGTCGGGCACACCTTCTCTGCTGTCACACTCGACCCCCGAGCCGACGGCAACACTCCGGCACTCACCGACAACTTTCTTCGGATGGATCTTGGCGACACGAGCGTCTCCGCCCGCCGCCTGGTGGAAGTGGAAGTCACCGCTCCGGACAAGGGTAGTGTCGTTGCCGCTAGCCTGAGCGAGCGTCTTCAATAAAGCGAGACCGCATTTCCGCCGTCGGAACCATGCAGGACTCTTGCTTGCCGAACCAGCCGTAGCGCCGTGCCGCGAACGCATCGTATCCCCAATCACGAATCGCGCGGGGAATGAGTAACAGTAGGCCCGTCAATGGCCACAGGCCTGGCAGGCGCCGCGCCGAGCGTAACGCCGCCGTCGACTTCACCGATACCAGGTCGCCCTCGATCAACACCATGCTGTCGAGATCGTGACCTTTCAATCCGGCTTCTTCGATCAGCTGGCGACCCGCCTCGGACTGCAGCGATGCAAACCGAAAAACTTGATGCGGGTCCCGTTGCAGAATGAAGTTGACCGATGCATTGCAGAAATTGCAGATGCCATCGAACAGCACGATCGTCGCTTCTCGCTGTTCTTCCATTCCGTGCTCATCATACCGCCGACAACGGCGTCTCCTCGCCTGAGGCGTTAGAATATGGTTGTCGGGAAACAGTTCCTGCTCGCCTGCGTCTTGCCGACCTCCTCGATCACTCGCCGCCACTTTGGCCTTACCGCGCTCGGTGCGGCCGTGTTTGCAACGGATCTGCCTGCCGTGTCTCTTCGCGATGGCGGTCCCTTGCTGAGCTACTTGCTTGAATACGCACGGCTCCTCGATGATCGCCGTAGTCAGCGGTTCGCGCAGCTCGAAACTGCTCTAGACGTGGATGTCCTCCGGCAGGAGGTGCGCCTCAAGCTGGCTGCTATGTGGGGGCCACTTCCGACCGAAGAAACTCCTCTCAATCCCACCATCGTCTCCACCATTGACCACGGCGAATTGACTGTCGAGAAGGTTGTCTTCGAGTCTCGGCCTGGTTTCCGCATACCGGCCAATCTCTATCGACCTACGCAATCCACTGAGCCGATTCCCGCCGTCATCGTCACCTGCGGAATCGATCCTGCTGGCAAGTCCGCCGAACTTGTGCAGCGAGCCTGCGCGCTGTTTGCACGCCACGGTATGGTCGCCCTCGCTTACGACTCGATCGGCTGTGGAGAACGTGTACAATCTGCCGACCGCAGTTTTCCCGCTCAGCAGAGAGCCCTCGCATTGCAGTGTTCCGCGCTGGGGCTCAACCTGATGAACTATCGCGCTTGGGACTGCCGCCGCGCGATCGACTATCTCGAGCATCGTCCCGATGTCGATTCCGAGAAAATTGCCATTGCTGGGTCTGGGGCTGAAGCCCTTCAGTACGCGGCCTTTGACGATCGTATTGCAGGTGCCTTCCCGTCCGGTCAGATCGTGAGCTTCCGCGCCTTCATCGACGCCATTCACATCAGCGATCCAGAGCGTACACTCTACGGTTCCCTTCGCGAGGGAGTCGAACATGCCGAACTGCTTGCCTGTCTCGCACCGAAGCCGCTCGTCGTGGGAGCTCCTCAGCGCGGCCAGCTCTCTGTCGATGCCACCAAGCGAACCTTCGAGGAGGCCCTCCGCGCCTATCGAGCCGCTGGCTCCACCGACGTGGCCACGTTCGTTGAAGCCAATGAGGCGGCCGCTCTGGGGCCCGACATACGAAAAGCTGGTGTCGACTGGCTTTCGCGCTGGCTGAGCTCTGTTGGTCGAACCGTAACCGAACAGTACGGCCAACTCATACCGCCGGACGACCTACTCTGCGCCGAGCCAGGCGCGACCTTTGAAACCAAGACGGTCTTCGATCTTAATCGGGAGCGCGCTGAAACCGAGGTGCCGGTCCGCGAAGTCCCGCTAGAGACGTCGCGCTTCGAGGTTTACAAGCACGACATTCGACAGCGGATCAGGACCGTGACCCGCGTTGGTTCCTTCCGCCCCGAGCGTGGCATCGAGATCTCTGACCGCACCATCGATGCGGGACGCTATGCCCGAGGCGTCGCCGTCGTCGTGTCCGATCGGGGTAGGGAAGACGCACGGCTGCGTCGAGCTGTCATCGATCCGCTCATCGCCGCCCAGTACAGCGTGGTTGCCCTCGACCTCAGAGGCTGGGGCTCTACGGCCCCGACACCGGTCGACGACTTCGACTGGGAAAACTTTTTTGCCGATGCCAGTCTGCAAATTGGTCGATCCCTTCTGGGTCAGCGCATGAAAGACCTACTCTCGATACCTGCTAGGCGCATCGGTCGCCGCACCTGGAGTCTCGTCGGGATCGGTGCCGGCGCTCTTGTCGCCGCCCATGCCGCCGCCATTGACGACCGCGTCGAACGACTCATCACCGTCAAGGGTCTGGCCTCATTCGACGTGGCCCTCGACGATCCGTTCACAGCGCACCCAATGAGCAGCTTCCCGCCCGGGGTCCTCACGCAATACGATGTCCGCGATCTCTACGCTTCGGTCGCACCGCGCCCTGTGCTTGCCCTTAACCCCACGGACAGCCGTGGACGATCCATCGAAGAGGCCGTCGCCTGGGAGCGCTTCGACTGGACGGCCCAAGCTTTCGAGAACCGTGGAGCCCCCGGCAAGTTCCACATGCGATCACAACTCGACTCCGCCGGACTGCGCAAAGAGATCACCAGCTGGCTGCTAGCCTGACCCGCTTGTTACAAGTTTGGCCTTGACCTCGCCTGGGTGCCGCCCTATTCTTGCAGATGCTTGACGCATCAAGTATCCAGGAGGCTCCCGTAAATCGATCAACCATTATTGTGCTCATTCTGTCCGCTTGCTTTCTCGCGGCCTGCTACGCAGCCGCGGATGACGAACAACAGGCCGCACTAATTGCTTCAGCGATCAGTGCCGCTCCCCCCGCGATTACCGACAACGCCACTATCAAGACGATGGAAGGCGAGATACTCAGAGAAGGTTCCAGTGGCTGGACCTGCTATTCAGGCTCAACGGCGATGGGGCCGATGTGCAACCAAGCCCAATGGGACGCGCTGCTAGGCGCCTACAAGGCCAAGGGGCCCATTGACATCGAACAATTCAGCGTCTCGTACATGCTGGCCGGTGAAGGTGATGCGATAGGCGTCAGCAATACTGACCCTTACGCCACCGAGCCCACCGCCGATAACGATTGGGTCAAAGAAGGCCCCCATCTGATGATCCTCGTACCCGAACCGGCTGCTCTCGAAGGATTGTCGACCGATCCGGCGGACCCAGTGTATGTGATGTGGAAGGGAACTCCCTACGCTCACATCATGGTCAGAATCGCGGCAGAAGAGTAGTCTCTATTCGAGCGGGATCTGGCGCCTCGGCAAGCGACGTTGGCTCGATCGTTTCCTCGCTTGTCGAGCGGCTTTTGGCTTCTCGGCAATCGAGTTCCCTTTTGCCTGCGCATCAGTATTATCATGTGGGAGTTCTGCGCACGGTTGGCTGGCACGAGAACGCCCGCCAGCTAAGAGGAGGTCCTACTTATGCCTACCGTAAGAGTTAACGGCGTCGATCACGAATTCGACGGCGATCCGCAGCTTCCGCTGCTCTGGTACCTACGAGACGTGCTCGGCCTCACCGGCTCGAAGTTTGGCTGCGGCGCGGGTCTTTGCGGTGCTTGCACCGTCCACCAAGACGGCGTCGCGGTGCGCTCTTGCATCACGCCCGTCGGCTCAGTTGAAGGCAACGAGATCACCACCATCGAAGCCCTCTCCGCAAACGGTGACCACCCCGTGCAGAACGCTTGGCGTGAACTCGATGTTCCCCAATGTGGCTACTGCCAATCAGGTCAGATGATGCAGGCCGCCTCGATGCTGGCCGACAATACATCGCCCTCTGACGACGACATCGACAGCGCCATGCAAGGCAACATCTGCCGTTGTGGCGCGTACCAGCGCATTCGCGAAGCAATCAAGCAGGCCGCGGAGGAAATGTCATGACTCAGGTAGTGAACGTCAGTCGCCGCGGCTTCCTCGGCACCATGGTTGGTACCTGTGCCCTTGTCCTGGGCGCTCGCTGCGGCATCGGCACAAGCTCCGCCTACGTCTCCGGCGCCGAGTCGGCCGTCTTTAGTCCCAATATATTCGTCGGAATCAAACCAGACGGAACCGTCATCATTGTCGGAACCCGCTCCGAGATGGGCCAAGGCAGCAAGAGTAGCCTGCCCATGGTGGTTGCCGACGAGATGGAAGCTGACTGGAGCCGCGTTATCGTCGAGCAAGCCATCGGCGATGTTCGCTATGGCGACCAGAACACGGACGGCTCACGCTCCGTCCGCTACTTGCTTGAGCAGATGAAGCAGCTCGGCACCTCCACTCGCCGCATGCTCGAGCGGGCAGCAGCCGACCAATGGGGCGTTTCGGTCGCGGAAGTGTACTCACAGAACCACGAAGTAATACACCCCGCCTCTGGACAACGCGCTGGCTACGGTGACCTCGCCGAGCTTGCCTCAACGTACGATCCACCGGCGGCCGAAACGCTGAGGTTCAAAGACAAGTCCCACTACCGCTACATCGGCAAGGACATGCATGTGCCTGACCTCGACGACATTATCGACGGTACGGCAATCTTCGGTCAGGACTTCAAACTCGACGGCATGGTCCACGCATCCGTAGAGCATTCGCCCGTTCTCGGCGGAACATCGACCGGCTATGACGAAGCGGCTGCCCTCGCGGTCAACGGCGTCCAACAAGTTGTCGTGATGCCAGCGTTTACCCCGCCGCACAACTTCCAGGCTCTTGGTGGTATCGCGGTGATCGCCGACAGCACCTGGGCTACTTTCCAGGGCCGCAAGGCGCTCAACGCGGAGTGGGATGCCGGTGCGAACGGTTCTTACAACTCCGCCGAGTACAAGACCGCTCTCGAAGCGAGCGTCCACGCCGAAGGGCAAGTGGCTCGCAACGTTGGCGATGTCGAGGCTGAGTTCGCCAAGGGCGGCAAGATCATCGAGGCCGACTACTACGTGCCGCATCTCTCGCATGCACCCATGGAGCCGCCTGCAGCCATTGCCGACTGGCAAGACGGCAAAGTCACCGTCTGGTCCTGCACCCAAAACCCGCAGGCCGTACAAGAAACCGTTGCCGCTGCTGTCGGCGTCGAACCGGCAGACGTCATCGCGCACGTCACCCTGCTGGGTGGTGGCTTCGGACGCAAGTCCAAGCCCGACTACTGCGCCGAGGCGGCCATTCTCTCGAAACAACTCGGCAAGCCCGTCAAAGTTGCCTGGAGTCGAGAAGACGACATCCAGTTCGACTTCTTCCACGCGGTTGCGGCGATGTACATGAAAGCCAGGGTCGGCTCCGACGGCAAACCGACCGCCTGGCTGCAACGCTCGGCCTTCCCGTCGATCGGCTCGACTTTCGACGTGGCCGCGGACCATGGCAGCGCGGGTGAGATGGGCATGGGTTTCAGCGACGTACCGTTTGATATTCCCAATCATCGCGTCGAGAACGGTCAAGCCATCAACCACGTCCGCATCGGCTGGCTGCGTTCAGTCGCCAACATCTATCACGCCTTCGCCGTACACTCGTTCCTTGACGAGCTAGCGGCCGCTGCGCGCCGTGACCCGGTCGAATACATGCGCGATATGCTCGGTGAAGCGCGCATCCTCGACCTTTCCGAACAGGCGCCGGATTACGCCAACATGGGCGCCTCCATTGATGAATATCCGATCGACATCGGTCGTCAATTGAACGTGCTTGACGTCCTCGCCGAGCAGTCCGATTGGGCCAACCGCAAGCGCAGATTGCGGGGTCGTCGCGGCCTCGGTATCGCCGTCCACCGCAGCTTCTTGAGCTACGTTGGCACCGTCGTCGAAGTCGAAGTGGACCGCAGCGGCAACGTCTCGATTCCACGCGTCGATACCGTGGTCGATGCCGGGACGACGATCAGCCCTGAGCGCATCCGCTCCCAGTTCGAAGGTGCTGCCGTCTTTGGCGCGTCCATTGCTCTGATGAGTAAGATCACCGCCACCGACGGCAAGATCGACCAGTCGAATTTCCACGACTACCAGGTCTGCCGTATCCACGAAGCGCCACAGCAGGTCAACGTCCACATAGTCGATAGCGACTCACTACCCTCCGGTATCGGCGAACCCGGCGTCCCGCCGTTTATCCCGGCACTCACCAACGCCATCTTCGCCGCCACCGGTAAACGCATCCGCGAACTGCCGATTGGCGACCAACTCTCTGCTTAGCACCAAAAAGGGGCCGCGTAAGCGGCCCCTCTTCCTCAACATCCTCTTGGCTTAGTTCTTGGGGTTTGGGTCACGATGAGCCGTTGCGTCCAGGGACTGGCTTGCGATTTCACGCCCAATAGAATCAAGCATTTGGCGCGGAGTTCCAGGACGTGAAATCTCGTGCCTGTCCCTCGATCGAGCCGTCTGCACGTCCTACCGATTCATTCACAGTTTCCCGTCCCTCAGACGCGGAACGGCAACTTCACAGGAGCCGTAGATCTCCCGTAAGCTTGTCAATCTCCGCCGCATCCGCAGGTCCCAACCCAAGGCACGTGAGTGTCCCTGAGGCCACCACAGTCCGACCGGCATCACGGATGGCGGCCGCCGGAATCTCTCCCTCCGCCGCTCTGTCTTCCAATCTCTCCCTCCGCCGCTCTGTCTTCCAGCGATCAGATCGGCCTCGTCTCCATCCGCGAGCACGACCTTCGGCATCCCAGCCTGCAACCAAGTCGCCTGCGCCTGCTCATCCGCTCTCAAGAACGCGCCGACCGCCGCATGGGCCACCTGCGCCGCGAGCTTCCCCGCAGGCAGGATAAGCGATTCGTTGACGACAATCACTTGCTTCACCAAGCTATGGTTCCACAGTTCCGCTTGCGCGGGCTTGTCCCGCCTTCGCGGGGTGTGGCCCTTCGGCGGAGCGGCCTTAACCACATCCGCCCACCCATCCGAGCCCCGACCGTCCGGGAGTAGGCATTCCGATCTTTTCAACCCCGTTCACGGGCCTAATAGTTAGGCCTGTCGATTTACTGCTGGTGGGGAGAAGAGTCACCTGCCCTCGTCCGTTCGGCTCGCCGACTCAGCAACAGTTACTTCCTACAACCGGGGACGTGTAGGAAGTTACTCGAAGCGCCAGACCTTGCGGTCTTTTCAGGTCCTGAGAAAAGCCCGCGAGGTGGTACGTCCTAGCGGGCTCCTGCTGAGTATTCCATCACCTACTTCTTGATATGGATCTTAATGTTGCCTCCATCGATTGCCTGGTCGGTTCCGTTGTCGTAGACGACACTGCCACCAACTTCCCATATCTTGATTCGGAAGGTATCGGTCGCCGGGCCACCGCTGATCGCGCTGTCCTTGGCGGTCAGCAGGAAGCCGAAGTCTCCAGTATCATTGATCGTGCCCGATCCCTTGTGCTGCGCCAGAGCGCCGGCGACAACCAGCCACTCATACTCACTGCTCTTGAATTCTAAGCCGACCGTGTCGAACTGGAACTGGGTGTTGCCTGTCGGTACGGTCGTACCCTTCTTGTACTTGGAGACGAACCCGAAGTTAGCTTTGCCACTCAGGGTTTCATCGCCTTTGTAAGCGCCTGCCGGTGAAGTGATCCAACCGCCGCCCGTGACGAAGCTGCCGTTAGGATCGTAGATCACTATTAACGTACAGGCACCCTCCTGCTCGAAAGTGCCCATATTTCTGTCCGCGTCGGTGCCGCGCACACACGCTTCGTAGACGCCCGGTCCCAGTGTTGCGACGATTCCCACCGGAACGTCGATCGCGACGCTCTCCATCACCGCATCGAACGGATTCGGACCGACTTCGAGTTGGCCAACTCCGAACACGGGGCATAAGTGTTCGCTCGAAGGGCAGACGGTATTATCTCCGGTGCCGCTGGCTACCAGGGTGCCATCTGAGTTGCGGATCTCGTACTCGGCGGAGGTGATTGTTGATCCGCCAGCGTCGGTATCGTCCAGTTTGGCGGAAAGGACGATAGTCTCCGCCACGGAAGCTGGGTTCGGAATGGAAGTCACGTTTGAGGTCAGCGGGCGGGAGCTAACGAATGCAAATACGTAGGCCGAGCCTGAACGGCTACCGTTGTCGTCGTCCCATTGAGAAATCACCACAACGGTGTCGACCGAGACCGCAACCGCTCCTCCAAACAAGTCGTTTGCGGCCGCATCGGAGGCGAGCATCTTGGTGACCTCACCCCAATTATCGACCCCTCCCGCATCACGCTCGAAGACATGGGCCGAGCCAGAACCACTGCCATTGTCGTCGTTGCTATGGGCCCCCACCACGGCCGTGTCGACCGAGACCGCAACCGTGGAGCCGAAAAAGTCGTTAGTGGCCCCATCGGAGGCGAGCAGCTTGGTGACCTCACCCCAATTATTGGATCCTCCCTTGTTCCGCTCGAATATATAGGCCGAGCCGGAAAAGTGGCCGTTGTCGTCGTTAAGGCGAGCACCCACCACTACCGTGTCGCCCGAGACCGCAATCGAGTCTCCAAACGCGTCTTGTGCGGCCCCATCGGAGGCGAGTAACTTCTTTACCTGGCCCCAATTATCGACCCCTCCCGCATCCCGCTCGAACACGTAGGCCGAGCCGGAATCCCTGCCGTTGTCGTTGTCAAACCGCGCCCCTACCGCGACCGTGTCGCCCGAGACCGCAACCGAGTAGCCAAACAAGTCGTCACGGGCTCCATCGGAGGCGAGCACCCACCACGGCCGTGTCGCCCGAGATCGCAACCGAAATGCCAAAAGAGTCGTTAAAGGCCGCATCGGAGGCGAGTAACTTCTTTACCTCACCCCAATTATCGATCCCTCCCGCATCACGTTGGAAGACATAGGCCGAGCCGGCATTACTACTGATGTCGTCGTGGTTAAAAGCACCCACCACTGCAGTGTCGCCCGACACCGCGACCGAGGAGCCAAAAGTGTCGTTAGCGGCCCCATCGGAGGCGAGTAGCTTAACCGTTTCGTTCGTCACGATCGGGTCGATGGTGATCGGGTAAACCGCTTCGCGGTCGTCGACTCGCAGGGCGAAGCCGCCGTTGTATGCCATCAGTGTCACCGGCAAGTCCTTACCGCCGGCGTCCCACGCCAGCAGCCCGCCGTAGCGCAATACCGTCTGCCCTTCAGAATCATGAAACGTGACGGCGTCTGATCCCTGCTTCCAGCGGGGCGACAGTGAGCCATGAAACTCCAGTTCAATCAGCAGGTCCCGATCGCTGCGAACTCCCGGTTGTTTGCTCAGCGTAAAGCCTTGCTCCAAACCCCGCCCGTCGTTGAGGTACCACTCAACCAGATCTCCACGGCGATACTCGAGTCGGTTGTCCGTTGCCATCAGCATCGCCTCTTGCGGCGCCTGCGTGATGCCCTCGTAGCCATAAGTGCGCAGCCTCAGTCCCCACTCCCATCCCTTACCGTCCGTGGGCACGACACTCAGGCTCTCGGCATCAAAAATCGTCCGCATCTTGTGACGACGATTGTTGGCCTCAAAAGAAGCCGTAGCTAGTTGGCCCCTACTCAATGGGACAGGTTCCACGTCGTAGCTCGCTTGCTCGATATGGGTACGGATACGTCGCCAATCTTTTGAAGAAAGACCGTCCGGCGTCTCCAGTAAGGGCGAGGCGCTCGCCAACAACGCCAACGAGGCTTCAGCACCAGCGGGCAAGGCTGCCGTGGGAGCGGATAACAGTTCGTAGTCAAAACTCACCGCGATGTCGCTTTCGCTTGCGTGGCCCAGCTTGTAGTAGTTCGCTGCCCCCGTGCGCACGACAACGGTATCGTCGCTGTCGAAGGGCTGGTCGATGATCTCGGATGTGAAGCTCAGGCTGGCCACGTCGGCGTAGCTGACCGCCGAGAATGCGACGGCATCAAGAAATGCCACAACCGCTCCGCCAATCTGGTTCTGTATCACGACGCCATGGGGCGTGCGGTCGGCGTTGTAAGCGAAACGGACGTCGCTGTCATTGCCCTCGATGAGTGCTGCCGCATCGTCTAGTTGCAGGATCTCTCCCGTTTCGAGATCTAGCCCTTGAGTTTCAAACTCGAGTGTTGCTGGAGTCGCGGACAGGGCGGGACCCACGGCGAGAAGCACTAATATCGCAGACGCAACCAGTGGCCTGAACTGCCAAATGACCGCCGTTATTGACGTTCGAAAATCGGTTCGACGAATTGCATTCATTGCCATTTCCCCTAGAACTCTCAAATTCAAGACCGTACGTTCCCGTTACTCGTCCACGCGTATCTCTTTTACTGTTCCAAAATCAGACGGTGAGGCTGGTATTCAGCTAACACGTACTGTTTAGTACAACTTGCTTCACTGGCGCAAAGACCATGAGAGATCTAACCCACCGGAGACCGAAAGTCAAGTACTGGACTCTAAAACAGTACAAGGAAGGGTGCTTGTTTACACCGAGCACCGATACTCGCTCGATCGAGTTCGCGATTCTGCTGCTGATCGCCGTGAGCGTGGGGTGCCAAGTCTCATGGATACCACCAATTGCGCACGCACGGAGCATCAGGTAGTACGATGAACGGCACCGGTGTCAGCCGCTAGTTCCGACGTGGCCAACACCCTTTGCACCCCCTGCTAGCCTAAAAGCAGAACGGCCCGCTCTTTCGAGCGGGCCGTTCGCGTTTCTCATGACGCACCCCAAGCCCAAAGCCACGCCTCACTGCGGCGCACGTCCAGAAATGTCCGCTCAGGCCACTCCAAACAGGCCCTCATTCAATGGTTTCAATAACTTAGACCCGTTTCCCACGGACAACGGCGGACATCTGCGGACATTCGCGAACAATTCGCGGACAAAAAGGGCCTTCCAGCGGTCAAATCGTGCGTGCCACAGGACACCACCGGCGCACCTATCACCTTCTACACCCCCACACCGGCGGTACAATCTTGGCGGAGTCGCAGAAGTCAGCAATGCTTCGTTACCGCGCCACAGTCGCATTGATTCTTGGGTTCTCCTTCGCGGGATCCGTTCAAGCTCAGAACGCAACCAGTCTCGATTTTGATCGTGCGAAGAGCCTGCTCGACACTTACTGTCGGAGCTGCCATGCCGGGGAAACGGCCGTCGCCGGGTTTAATCTCGATCGATTTCCCGACGAAGCCAGCCTACTGGAACGCCCCCAGAAATGGGTCTCAGCCGCTCGCCGCATCAGAGACCTGGGAATGCCACCGCGCGGTCTACCAGCACCCAACCGAGACGAACGAGAGGCGCTCGCTGGTTGGATCGACGGTACGCTTCGCAACGGAGCTTGTGCGGTCGGCTTCACCCCTGGACCCCAGCCGCTACGTCGCCTAAACCGCAACGAATATGCCGCCACCGTCCGCGATCTGCTAAACATCCACTTCAACGCAGGAGCGGGGTTACCCGCCGACGGTGCGGGCGGCGAGGGCTTTGACAACGCCGCCGAAACGCTTTTTCTGTCGCCCATGCACGCCGAGAAGTATCTGGAAGCGGCGCGCCAGTCATTGCGATACGCGCTGGCTGACCCGAAGGCCCGAGACGCCTTTCTCACCGAACCCGACGACAACCTCACACCAGAACGCGCAGCACAGGCGACTCTAGAAAAGTTTCTGCCGCGGGCCTTCCGTCGACCCGCCAACGGTGACGAGGTCCGCCACTACTTCGACCAGTTTCGAAAAGCGTTCCGCGACAGCGAGTCTTACAACGACGCGATTTCGTTTGCCCTGCAGGGCGTCTTGATGTCGCCACACTTTTTGTTCCGCGTCGAACATCCCAACGAAGAGCCTGCACCGAAGCCAGCGAGTGACTACGAGCTGGCCACCCGTCTTTCGTACTTCCTATGGGGCTCGATGCCAGACGAAGAGCTGTTCGAGATGGCGTCCAAGGGCCAACTGAGCAACCCGACCTACCTCCGCAACAAGGTTCTGTGCATGCTCAGCGACAAGCGCACAAGCGAGTTCTCAGAACGCTTCGTCGAGCAGTGGCTCGGCACGAGGGAGCTCGGCCGGAATGTGCAACCCGACACGAACCTCTTCCCGACCTATGCCACCGCCGAGCTAAAGGCCGCGATTCGCTACGAGCCGATTCTCTTCTTTCAAGACGTGTTGGCCGGAGGCCGGTCACTACTCGAGTTGATCGATTCAGACTTCACCTTCTTGAATCGCACGCTTCAAGAGCACTATCAATTTGGGATCGAAAAGCTGCGACAACACCAGACGCGCATCAAGCTACCGGAGAACAGCGAACGTGGCGGCATCGTCACCATGGCAGCCGTGCTCGCTGTCTCTTCATACCCGCATCGCACGAGCCCTGTCCTGCGCGGCAAGTGGGTACTCGAAAACTTGCTGGGCACTCCACCGCCGCCACCGCCACCAAACGTGCCCGAACTGGAAGAAGATCATGCGAAGGTTTCCGCGACTAGCCTGCGCGAGCGTCTAGAGGCACATCGCGTCGACCCTGTCTGCGCGTCGTGCCACGATCGCATCGATCCGATCGGTTTCGGCCTTGAGAACTACGACGTCCTCGGACGCTGGCGCTCCAGCGACAAAGGAATGCCCATCGACGCCCGTGGTGTATTACCCAGCGGCGAGAAGTTTGAAGGACCGCGGCAGCTGAGAAGCGTGCTGCTCGAACGTAAGGATCTCTTTACACGCAACCTGGTCTCCAAGATGCTCGGTTACGCACTCGGCCGCGGGTTGACTCTGACCGACCAATGCACGGTAGACCATATCGTCGACGAACTCGAAAAAAACGAATACAATGCTCATACACTCATCGTTGAGATCGTTAAGAGCGTTCCGTTTCGCTATCAGCCTGGAACGGACTCGGCTCGCGGCGTGACGATCGCTGAGACCTCACCATGAAGAGACTGAATCTGACACGTCGCAGCGTCCTTCGCGGAACCGGAGTTGCCTTGGCTTTACCGTGGCTCGAAGCGACGATGCCGGTTGCGAGGGCCGCTGGGGCGGTAGACCAACCGCCGATTCGCATGGCGGCACTATTCATGGCGAACGGCGTCCACCAAGACATGTGGACACCTGCTGGTGAGGGTCGTGACTTTGAGTTATCTCCGACGCTAGAGCCGCTCGTTGACCTCAAGAGCCAGCTCACCGTACTCACCAACCTGTGGAACCAGGGTAGCGATGGATCTGAAGGTCACTACGTCAAGACGTCTGGGCTGCTGACCTGCACAACGGTCACCAAGACGCTGGGCGTCGACCTCAACTGCAACGGCGTCTCGATGGACCAAGTCGCCGCACAGCAGCGGGGTCGAGAGACGCCCTTACCGTCGCTTGAGTTGGCTTGCGCGCCTGTCTCCACTGGTGTCGATACGAATGTCGGCTACACCCGCGTCTACGGTTCGCACATCTCGTGGAGTGGCCCGAACACGCCTCTCGCACGAGAGACCGATCCGCGCCTCGCTTACGAGCGGCTGTTCCGTGCGTCGCAGCCTGGGAGTGACTCCGCGAAGCGAGATTTGATGTTGTTGGATCGTGTGCTGGACGAGGCCAAGGATCTTCGCAAGGAACTCGGCGTGGCGGACCGTCACCGCGTGGACGAATACTTCAGCGTCGTGCGCTCGCTGGAAGAGCGGCTGGAGCGTGCGAGCGAACCGGAAAGCATGGCCTGGAAGCCGCGCGCCGATTTCGACCCCTCCGAAAAGCCTCAAGGCAAGCCGGACGCGCATGCTGATCACGTTCGGCTGATGCTCGACATCATCGCGCTGGGTTTCCAGACCGACACGACCCGGATCGCCAGCTTCCTTTTTGGCAACTCAGTCAGTGGTCAGAACTTTAGCTTCGTGGATGGCGTCGAGGGCGCCCACCACTCGATGTCTCACCACCAAAATGACGACGACAAGCTGCGGCAATATCAGCTCATTAATCGTTGGCACGTGGAGCAGTATGCCTATCTGTTGCAGCGGCTCAGCGAGATGCAGGAAGGAGAGTCGTCCGTATTGGACAACTCCATGATCCTGTTCGCATCTGGCCTGAGGGACGGCAATTCGCACAACCCGCACAACCTTCCTCTGCTACTTGGCGGTCGCGGCGGCGGTCGCATCAACGCCGGTCAGCACCTGGTCTACGCAGAAGACAGTCCGCTGGCGAACCTCTACGTCTCGATGCTCGACGCCTTCGGCACTCCCGTCGAGCGCTTCGCCGACAGTACGGGCCCGTTACCGAGTCTGCTCGTTTGACGAGCCCGAAGACGAGTTAGAGCCGGATGTCGTGTCGCTCATCTTGTAAGCTGGGAGTCGTACCGAAGAACGGTTTGTCGGTCTTGCGTCGGGAGAATTCAGTAATGAGAATCGCGTGTTGCTGTTTGTTAATCGGAGCATCGTCGCTCTTTGCTCAGGTTCCTTCCGCGGCGGATCAGATCGCCGCCACCGTCCTCGCTGGCCCGGAAGAGCGCCGTGCCGACGCGGCGGTATTGGGGTACAACTCCGCTGGCAAGCTGGTCACTTTGCGTGAAGGGTCCAACGACCTGATCTGCTTGGCTGACAATCCGACCGACGAGGACTTCTCCGTCGCCTGTTATCACAAGGACCTTGAACCATTCATGGCACGTGGTCGTGAGTTGGCAGCACAAGGGCACAAGGGTCGCGAACGCCATGAGATTCGCTGGAAAGACGTGGATGAGGGGCGCGTGGCGATCCCTCGCGAGTCGCGATTGCTTTACGTATTGAGTGGTAAGGGTTTCGACGCGGCTAAGGGCGAGGTCATCGAACCGTATCTGCGTTGGGTGGTGTATGCGCCCTATGCCACACCGGAATCGTCGGGGCTGACGACGACATCTGGACCTGGCCCCTGGCTGATGTACCCGGGCACTGCCGGTGCGCACATCATGTTTAGCCCGCCGAGAGAGTAGTTAGAGGTTCACTCGGCGTCTTTCTCTTGAATCTGCTTGGGAGCGAGACCGATGCGTCGACCGATGCGGTAGGCCCAACTCGAATAGATTTCGCGGATGTGTGCGCGTAGTTCTTCCGTTTCGGCATTCCGACTCTTCGATAGCTCCTCGGATCGACGCTCGAGGTTGTGCAGATCGGCACGAGCCTTCTCAAGCTCGGCCTCGCGTTCTTCTACTTGCGCGACGGAGCACTGCAGCTCCTTCACTTTTTCGTCCGACCAAATACGGAGGTCCCGGAGATCTCCACCCACGTCTGTGAGCGCAGCGTTGAGTACCGTGCTTTCGGCTTCAAGCAAGGCATGGTCCAGTTCGTCCGGCTCTAGGCCACGCCCAGGCTCCTTTCGCATTGAGAGCCAGAAATACTGCTCGCCAGCGCCCTCGAACGCTTCGATACGCAATTGACTCTCTCGTGCGGCACGTACCGCGTCGAGCGCCGAGAACCGCGCTCCATGCCAGGTATCGCGGGCCACCGTTTCGACGACCGGGCTGCCCTGCGCCTGGAATTTGAACAACGCGCCCGGCCGCAGCCGCTCGGCGACCTGCCGAATGTAGCCGTGGATGACTTCGATGTCAGGAATGTGCTGGAAGACGATGAAGCTCATCGCAAAATCGAGTTGAGCGTCGCCCAGCGCCGAGAGATCGATACCGTTGGTGTGGTGCAACTGCACGTTGTCGAGTCCGGCGAGCCGCTCTCGCGCCTGGGCGATCATCTCACCGCTGACGTCGACAGCGTGTACGTCACCAAAGACTTCGGCCAATGGCCTCGTCATGCGGCCTGCGCCGCAGCCGATCTCAAGCACCGTCATCGTCTTCGGATCGCGCCCGCAGGCGATGAGGTCCAGGTAGTCGAAGATGTGGTGCTGGGCTGACTCGCGGCCAGAGTGCTCAAAGTCTTCTTCTGACCACGACTCTTGGGAACTCGCGATGAAGTGACACGCGTTCTCGCGAGCGCGTCGGTCCCACTCGGCGCTCATTCTCTCAGTGACTTGTTGCGATTCGACGGACATGGCAGAGTAATGCAGCCGAGGCTACCACGGTTGATAACTATAGCTCAGGTTTCATAGGAAACCGCTAGCTGCTTGCGCGGTGCTGGTCTCGCCTTCGCGCCCACTGGCGTGGGGGCCTGTCCGCTTCGCGGTGGTCGTGGAGGCATAGGAGTGTCTCGATGGACCTCCGGCCTGTGTGGGGAGGAAATCGCAACCTCACGAGACTGTGTGAAAACAGAACGAGAAAAAGGTTGCAACGGAACGGGTCGCGGGTTACCAAAGATGCATGGCACGCTTTCAGGATTACGCCCCGGACCAAGCCTGGTTGTTGCCGCCGCGCATCAGTGATGAGTTAGGCGAAGAGCATCTGGCGTGCTTTCTGCATGAAGCGGTCGAGCGGATGGATCTGAGTCGGTTTGAAGCGGCGTATTCCGACGACGGGCGGCCCGCCTATCCGCCGGAGTTGATGCTGAAGGTTTGGCTTTACGCTTACGCGCTGGGCGTGACGTCGACGCGCAAACTTGAGCAACGCATCCGCGAAGACCTCGGCTTCCGTTTTCTCGCGGGAAGTCTGAAGCCCGACCACTGGACCCTCAACGAGTTCCGCCGCCGCCACGGTCGCGCGCTCAACGATGTTTTTACGCAAGTGGTCGAGACCGCGAGAGGCCTTGGTCTGGGACGGCTGGGGCGGGTCGCGATCGACTCGACGCGCATCGAAGCCGAGGCTTCGCCGGACCGCAGCGACACCGTCGAGCAACTACGTCGCGAGCGGGCTCGCATTCGGCAACGAATCAGGCGTTGGCAACAACAATGCGATCGCGATGAAGAGCCCACCGGTGGCACGGCGGCTCCTGCGGATTGGCGACGGCGACTCAAGGAGATACCGCAGCAGTTGAAACAGCTCCGCAAGTCGGGACAGAAGCGCAGTTCGCGCCGTGATCCCGATAGTCGTTATCTGCGTCGGCGCGGCGGCTTCTGTTTGGGATACAGCGGCGAGATCGCGGTCTCCGACGATCACTTCATCGTGGCGCAACGGGTGCACCAGGCGGCGAACGATAACCGGTCGTTGGCGGCCATGACCGCAGCGGTGCGACAGGAGTGCGGGGAGTATCCGACAGCGGTGTTGGCCGACTGCGGTTACCACACGACCGAAGAGATTGCGGCGGTGGAAGGACAAGGCGTCGAGACTTATGTTCCCGACAAGTGCTTGGCGAGAGAGTTGGCGAACGGCAAGCCAGCCGGGCCGATGAGTAAGCGGCAACAGCGCCGCAGTCCGGGGCTACACGAACGACGCAAACGGCTGCGTGGACCAACCGGACGCACCGCGATGTCGCGTCGCAAGGCGTTAGTCGAGTCGGTGTTTGGAGTCTTGAAACAGCAACGCGGCATGCGCCGGTTTCGGCGGCGCGGCCTCGCGGCGGTGAGCGTCGAATGGACTCTCGCCACCACAGCTTACAACCTGACCCGCCTTTATAACCGCCGCCAAGCGGCGACGAGTTAACTCCGGGGCTGTCGCCCCGGTTTCTTGCACCGCTTTTCCCACTGGCCATCCCGCTCTTCCCACTTTTCCCTTGATGCCTTCCCCTCTACCTCACTTCGCGGATGAGTTTTCACACAGACTCTCACGGTTGCGGCTCTGTTGCTGGCATGTCCACTGATGTGGAGCGGCGATGAGTTAGTCCGCCGTCCAGTGGCCCTACGGTACCGCGAGACCACCAGACGGCGGTTTGTGAATCCCTACTACGCGGGGAGACACCTAAGTATTGGGCCGGCCCTGAGGAACTGCTCCCTCGTTACACTGTTGGCATTTTGGTAGGCCAACTCACCGAAGGTTTGTTTCCCGACGCCTGGAGACGCTAGCTAACCTCACAAAAATCTAGCGCGCTTCTGATTTGACAGTGGCACAGGGGTGCAAGCTTTTTTGCAAGGGGTGTTTCGGAGGGGTGGTGGACGGAAGTCCTTTGTTTTGTTGGTGAATTTTTATTTTTTCGACCGTCAATCGGCGGGGAGAGGCCGCTCTCTGGCGTTCGCGGTTCGGTTGGCGCTTGGATGGGGGGCTACTGTGCCCGGTCGCGGAACTCTTCGTACCAGTTCATGACGACGCGGATGGTCGTTGATGCATCTCCGTCGTCACTCTCCACCGGCGCTAGCATGACGAATCGCTGGCCGTCCGGGAAGACATCACATCGCCAGTAGTTGGCGATGGTAGTCTCTCGCAGACTGCCGGATGCGAACAGTGCTTGGGGTTCACCAACCGTGAACGTCGGCTCGGTGGAAACAGGAACAGCCGTCAACATATTGGTAGATATGTCTACGTAGAACAACTCCGCTCCGTCGGTCGACCATCGCGGCTGATGTCCGCCGTTCGTCGAGACCTGCACCTTGCGGGAACCTTCTGGGAAGGGCTGTACGTAGACTTCAAAACGCCCTGTCTCGTCAGAGTTGTAGGCCAAGTAACGACCGTCGGGGGAAAACTCAGGCCCGTTCTCATTGCCGGGAGTGAGAAGGAAATCGACACGCTCGGAAAAGACGCCGTCTGTGCCACGCTCGTGATAGGAGAGGCCGCCTTCCCCTTCCGTAGATCCCGCTGCGGCCCCGTAAGCCAGATAACGGCCGACCGCAGAGACGCCCCAGTTCGCAGGAACTCGATCTGATTCGAGCAAGACCCTGGGCGCGGCGCTGGCATCGGCGACGCGGGTCATCACAGATGTTTCGCCGTCGGTGGAGTAGGCCACTTCGTTGCCAGAGGCAACCCAAGCTGGTATCCGTTCTCTACCTTCGGTGGCCGTCAGTCTCGTTCTTACGTCACGGTCGAGATCATAGACCCAGATGTCGCCCTCAGCCTCAACCGCGACGTAACGGCCGTCGGGAGAGACGGCGGGCGTCACGCCGGAGGCGATCGGCTCGCCGACGGTCTGGACGATATCCCCGGAACGATCGCGCACGACGATCTGACGGGGTCCACCTATTGCACCATCGGTGTACACCAGCGTCCCGTCTCGCGACACGCTGGCTGTGCGGCCAGTTTCATCAATGGGGAACGACTGGCCGGTCGCCTCTAAGGTATCGAGAGAAAAGGGCAAGGCCCGCAATCCGGGCTCGTTACCGTCTGTAGGCCCATGAATCAAGTAATCGTCAGCCGAGTAGAAGGGCGCACTGCCTGGCCCCAACTCGCGGCGCTCGCCGGTTTCGAGATCCATGACCGCGAGCACTTGATCAGTCACGCTCACGGTCGCTGCATACGCAAGGCCGTGAGACCCGCCGTCGGTGGGTAAGAAATGAGGGTAGGCAGATACGGGCCGCGGACTGTCGCTGGAGTCGAACAGCAGCTCGGGCTGGCCACCGCGGGCGGCGATCTCATACAGCCGCAGTCCTGAGGAAAACACGATGCGTTCGCCATCGGGGCTCCAAGTTCCCCCTATAAAAGCGTACGGGCCCCTAACCAGCAACTCACAGAGCGTGATCGGGTCGCCCCCATTGATCGAGACTCTCTTCAATTCGCGGCGAGTGGCAAATCCGACCGCCAGGCTGTCTGGAGACCAGAAGCCCCTATCGATCGCTCCTGCCGTGCCTGCCAATTCGCGGGCGGACTCGTTCTCAAGCGATCGCAGCCAGAGACTCGCTGTGGAGCCGGTCCCGCTCAAGTAGAGGATAGACTTGCCGTCTGGAGAGATGAGCGACGTCCGTGCGATGTAGTCGTTTGGCGCGAAGGAGAAGCGTCGCAGGGGTGTCGGCGGTGGGGCCTGGGTGAAGTGGACGAATGCGAGGCCGAGCAACGCGATTGTGACCAAAGCAGCGAGTGCTTGCCCTACCCGCAAACTCGGTGGTCTCAAGCGGTCGACGCAACACCCGGCGCGAAGGGAGAGCGTGAAGCGTAAGCCAAAGAAAGCAAAGGCGAAGCGGCGAGGACGCTCCGCTCTCATCTGCATGTCATTGCAGTACAACGAGTTACGCAATTGCGATTAATGGCTTCCGCTTGTAGGCAAGCCCCTTGCCGCTCTCATCGCTAAGACATTTCGGTTGAACGACTTAGGCCTAGTGTTGCGTTGACCGGTTGAGCCGGCATCTTTTGCTGGACGATCACCGCACCGGGCGGCAAAGCCTCAGCGGGATTCACCGTCTGCGCTCCTGTCATCGCTGCCGGGACAGCACCGGTCATCTGTGTCGTCCGCAGGATCGTCGAGTGGCCGGACTTGAGCTTCTCGGCCAAGGTGCGCAGTTTGCGGGAGACCTCTTGCGCGGTGCCGGTGCGATCGTCGCGATCCTTCGCCAGACACTCGTTGACGATGAACTCGAGTTCAACCGGTACTCCCGTGCGTAAGCCGGTCAGTGCGGCTGGTTCTTCGTGGACGATCTCGTAAAGCAGTGCCTGGTCGTACTGACCCTGGAAGGGCCGTTGGCCGCAGATCATCTCGTACAGCACACATCCCAAGGCCCAGATATCGGTGCGGGTGTCTACCTCAATACCTTGGGCATGTTCGGGAGACATGTACGCCACCGTGCCCATCGCCGTATTGGTCTTGGTCAGCCGTGAGGCTTCGGTTAACCGGGCTAAACCGAAATCCATGACCTTGGCGCGGCCCTTGGCGTCGACCATGACGTTGGCTGGTTTAATGTCGCGGTGGATGATGTTCTCTTCGTGTGCGGCTTCTAACCCGTCAGCGACTTGGCGTCCGATATCGAGGGCGTCTTTGAGGGTGAGCGGTCCGGCGGCAATGCGCTCTTCGAGAGTTTCGCCCTTGACGAACTCCATCGCGATGAAGGTCTTACCGTCGCCTTCGGCAATCTCGTAAACGGTGCAGATGTTGGGGTGGCTCAGGGCGGCGGCGGCTTTCGCTTCGCGGAGGAAACGCTCTTTGGCCTCTTCGTCGTTGAGTAGGTGCTGGGCCAGGAGTTTGAGGGCGACGGTGCGTTCGAGGGTGGTGTCCTCGGCTTTGTAGACGATGCCCATGCCGCCTTCGCCGAGTTTGGCGACGACGCGGTAATGGCTGATGGTTTGGCCAACCACGATGGAGGGATTGTAGCGTCTCGGGGCGGTGTAAGGCCATTGTTTCGTGTGTGGTTTAGTACGGACGGGGAAGAACCCGCTTACTTGCGTGCGCGGCTCGGTTGGGTTGGGCTCGCGGATGAGGTGGAGATTTAACACTAGGACCCAGCGCTTACGCACTTGGGCTCGGGTGGAGCGGTTGCCGAAATGGGGATGGAGGTTCGTGGGAAGGGGCGATGAAGGGCGACCGGAGGAAAGGGGAGCGGGTGATCGGATTGGTCCCGGGGCTTGCGCCGCCGGGCTAACCACAGGTCGCCCCGCTGGGGCTGCGGACGCTGACGCGGGAAGGCGTTTCCAGGACTGGCGTCCTGGGCTAGAAAGATGTCGTTCTTGCGAACTCGGGAGAAGACTCACCGACACTCACTCCCCCGAAGGGCCACACCCCGCGCAGGCGGGACAACACCCGCGAAAGCGGGGAGGGTTTGTGATAACCTTTGCGGACTATGGCTGACGAAAACACTGCTCCCGAACGTGAATTTGGGTTCAATACCCAATGCCTGCATGCAGGCCAGACGGTTGACCCGACGACTCATGCGCGTGCTGTTCCGATCTATCAGACGACATCGTTCGTCTTCGAAGATACGCAAGACGCCGCAGAGCTGTTCGGTCTAGAGAAATTCGGGAACATTTACACCCGGATCATGAACCCGACCACGGATGTCTTCGAGCAACGCGTCGCAGCGCTCGAAGGCGGTGTGGCGGCTCTGGCTACCAGTTCGGGTCAGGCGGCTCAGTTCTTGACGGCGTCTAGCCTTCTGGACACGGGAGACGATTTCGTTGCCGCGGCGACTCTCTATGGCGGGACTTATACGCAGTTCGATACGACGTTCCGGCGGTTTGGCTACAACGCGATCTTCGTTGAGCCTGACGACCTTGATAATTTCCGCAACGCGATTACGCCGAAGACGAAGTTCATCTTTATCGAGACGATTGCCAATCCTCGGATGAATGTTGTCGATATCGCGGGCGTTGCCGAGATCGCCCACGCGGCGGGCATCCCGTTGGTGGTCGACAACACGTTCGCGTCGCCCTACCTTTGCCGTCCGATTGAGCATGGTGCGGATATCGTGGTGCACTCGACGACCAAGTTTATTGGCGGTCATGGCACGGCTATCGGCGGCATGATCGTCGATTCGGGCAAGTTCGACTGGATAGCGAGTGGCAAGTTCCCGCAGATCACCGAGCCCAGCCCTGGTTATCACGGCTTGAAGTTTGCCGAGGCCCTGGGGCCAATCGCTTTCATCATTAAGGTCCGAGTCGAGGGCTTGCGTGACCTCGGTCCGTGCCAAACCCCGATGAACTCGTTCTTGTTCTTGCAGGGTCTTGAGACGTTGCCGATGCGCATGGATCGCCACTGCGCGAATTCGCTGGCACTCGCCGAGTTTCTCGATGCTCGTGATGACGTCACGTGGGTCAAACATGCTGGACTCAAATCGAGTCCGTACTACGAACTCGGCCAGAAGTACATGCCCAAGGGAACGGGAGCTGTCTTTACGTTCGGCGTTAAGGGTGGCTACGACGCGGGACGCAAATTCATTGACAGCATGCAGTTGTTCTCGCATCTCGCGAATGTTGGCGATGAGAAGAGCCTGGTTATACACCCTGCATCCACGACGCACCAGCAGTTATCAGAATCCGACCAGGCGGACGCAGGCGTGACGCCGGACATGGTTCGAGTTTCGATTGGTATCGAAGATCTGGACGATCTGAAGTGGGATCTCGACCAGGCTCTAGCGAAGTCGCAAGAGTAGCTGAGCTGGGGATGGATGTCGTTGGCACATCGCCGCGTCGGGTGGGTTTTTGACGTCTTCGACTAAGCGATAGGCGAAAGGATTCATTACCCTGCGGTCGCGAGTCACTCGATCTTTATCGGCTGCGATCGAGGGCGTGCTACAAGAGAGGTCATGCAGCGGATTCGAGTCAGTGCGGCCTCGTCTTCTTATGATGTGGTCGTTGGGGGAGGCTGTCTCGACCAGGCCGCCAAGCAGATTGAGGCGGTTGCGGGCGGTCGCCGGATATTCGTCATCGCGGATGAGGGAGCGTTGGCTGGTCAGGGTGAACGGTTCGCGCGCAGCATGTCTCGCCTCAATCCAACCATGCTGCCAGTTCGTCTGGGCGAGGATCGTAAGCGGCTCGCCATCGTCGAAGAACTCGCGGAGCAGATGCATCGCGCCGGGGCTGATCGCAGCGCGGTCGTCGTCACCTTTGGCGGCGGTATTGTTGGTGACGTCGGCGGATTCGTCGCGGCCAGCTACATGCGCGGCGTATCGTTCGTGCAGATCCCGACCACGCTGCTCGCTCAGGTCGATGCTTCGGTCGGCGGTAAGACAGGCGTCAACCTCGCAACGGGTAAGAACCTGGTGGGAGCCTTCCACCAACCCCTGTTGGTCTTGATCGACCCCCAGACGCTCGAAACGTTGTCCCCGGAGCAGTACCGGGCGGGCCTGTTCGAGGTGATCAAACACGGGATTATCTGGAGCCCCGAGCTGTTTGAGTTACTTGAAACGCAGCGCGACGCGGTAATCGGTCGTGAACCAGAAGTGCTCGAGAGGCTCATCGCCGACTCGGTACGCATCAAAGCACACGTCGTGTCTGAAGACGAACGCGAGTCGGGTCTGCGGCGAATTCTCAACTACGGCCACACACTGGGTCACGGCCTCGAAGCGGAGACCGGATACCAGCGGCTACTCCACGGCGAGGCTGTGGGTTGGGGCATGATCGCCGCGGGTCGGCTAGCCGAATCGATGGGCATGTTCTCCGCCCAAGACCGTGAACGAGCCGAGCAACTGATCCTCGCCTATGGCCCGCTGCCTGATTTGTCGGGAGTCAACGCGGGTGCCGTGGCAGCTCGCGTTCACGGCGACAAGAAGACCATCGGAGGGAACGTGCATTTCATTCTTCCGACAGGGATTGGCAAGGTCGAGGTCGTCATCAACCCACCGGCGGACCAGGTACTTACGGCAACCCAAGCTGCCATTGAGGTAGTCGCGCAATGACGCATGGCTCTACCCCAGTCGGTGTGCGGCCTGGCGATGAGGCGGCCGCCTCGCAGCATATTCGGGAGATGTTCGGCAAGGTGGCTCCACGCTACGACTTGCTCAACCGCCTTCTTTCCGGGCGTGTGGACGTTTACTGGCGTCACGTCCTGGTCCGCTCCGTGCGTGAATACCTCGACAAGCCAGATGCGCAGGTTCTCGATCTGTGCTGCGGTACCGGAGACGTCATTGTGGCGCTAGAAAAGGAGCGTGATCGCCGCATTGGATCCAAACGGTCCGCGACCATCGGCAGTGATTTTTCGCGACCGATGCTCACAGCAGCGCATGAAAAGCTTGAGCGCAAGGGCCGCGCGATTCGCCTGATCGAAGCCGACGGGCTGCGCTTCCCTGCCGGGGACAACTCCTACGACGTCATCACGATCGCGTTTGGGTTCCGCAACTTCACGAACTATCGCGGCGGCCTGGATGAGTTGTTGCGTTTGCTGAATCCGGGCGGCTGTTTGGCCATTCTGGAGTGTTCGCAGCCACCGAATCGACTCTGGGGGCCGATCTTCGATTGGTACTTCCGCAACGTGCTGCCCAAGATTGGCAATGCGATGTCGGGCGCGGGCGACGCGTACTCGTATTTGCAACGATCAGTGGAACGCTTCTTCAGCCCTGACGAGTTGGCCGACGAGATGAAGCAGGCGGGATTCACGAGAGTCCGCTACCAGCGATTGACGGGTGGCATCTCGTGTCTCCACCTCGGATATAAACGAGGTGGAAGTAGCAGGGAATAGCAGTGAGTTGGTACGAAGAAGACTGGTTTCAACTAGTAAGCCTTTCGGTGAAGGTCAGCCTCGTACTGAGCGCTCTCTATGTCGCGTGGGTCTTCCATGAACGGTCTCAAACATCGTTCAATCGTGAGCCAGAGCGCCGCCCGCTTCACACGGATCTACTCATCTACCTCCCTCGAGCCGACTCCACTACCCTCGAATCGGCCCGACGAAAGCTGATCGGCATACCGCTCTGGGTGAGAGAAGGCTGGCGGCGTGGCTGCGAGCAGGACGGGCGGCTCTTGGGGCCGCTTGAAGTCGTAACCATAACCCAGATTCAGCCGCGTGGACGGCATGCGTACGCTCGATTTGAGAAAGACGGGCGACCGTGTGATATCGCTATTTCAGCCGACGACACCTTTTACGCCGACGCAGTATTCTTCATCGAGAATCCGGTGGAGAGTTATGACCATTGGTCGGAAGAGGATTGGCGGAAGATTCGCGATCACGTGGTCGAACCGGGAATGAGTTACGCCCAGATCGGATTCTCCTTGGGCCTGGGACGGATCACCAGCGGCAACAGCGAATCTTTCGTGGTGGACTACCGAGTAGCAGAACGGGCCGGATTGGACGCAGTCCGTGTCACCTACGACAACTACAGTGCCGTTTCAATCGAAGTGCTGCCCAAGCGAGGCAACTAAGCAGCCTGAATCGTGCGCTGCAACGTAGCATCCGCGGCGGTCGCAACCTCCAGCAAGAAGCGCTTGCCGTACGGCTGGCACTTATTGACGAAGCAGAGACAACTGACTTCCGGTCCCGTGATCAGCAGCAGCGACCCAACAGACACTTCGCCAGCAGAGTTCACTTGTAGGCTGCCCTCGTCTCCATTGCGTAACGAAGCTGACGCCACGTTCATTTTGTTGCTGCGATCGATCCAACTTAGTTGGACGCCACCCCAGCCGCCGACTGCGTTGGACTCCAGATCGAGTTGGATACCGGTCTGATACTCGCCAGCTTTTTCATCGGCATGGCGAACCACTCCGCCAAAGGTCTGACCATCTCGGGCGGTCAACCAAGCGACGGTACCGACCGGAAGTTGCTTCCGCAATGCGAATCCAATGCCCGAGCCATCTTCAGCGGCGTCTCGAAGCGTTCGGCGCGCGGAAAGAAAGCCGCCTTCGACGCACCAATAGACCCGCATCGGACCGTCAGCGACAACCCGGTGCCCTTTGCGGCGCTCGTCGTCTTTCTTGCGATTGCCGCCCCAACCGAACAGGTTAGAGATCGTCATCTTCATGTGGTGTAGTATCGGTCCGAAGTGGGCGTCTCACCAATAGGGCAGAGACATTAGACGAGACCGGGGCGAGGTTGGAGGCGACCTATTGCTGATCACTAACGATCAAATGGCGAGAGGGTGCGTTGACGAATTGAACACCCAGTACATATTCGTCTCCATCTTGGGTGCAGTAGCGTACCACACCTTCACAATCGAGCGAGCGACCAGAGACCCGCACATAGGCGTGAAGGGGAGATTCCACCGACGTTCTCACCTGCATGCCCCCGTCGGTAACGTTGAGCACGGTGGCCTCAGCAGATATCCTCTCGCCTTTATCACTCGCAAAGCGAATCAAACCGTCTCCGACCGAGACCTGGCGGTCCGAGCGACGACGCTCATTCACGATCGACCGTAAGCCCTGGACGAATCCGTCTTCGGTTTTCCTGCGGTGTCGCACGACGGCTTTTCGGGCCTCGACGGCACGACCGGTAACCCAAACGGTCAATCCTATCGGCAGAGGGGCTTGGGTTAGCACGGAGAGTCCCTTTTCAGAAACGTCTTCGATAACGCCAGGTTCACAACGCTCCGCACCATCGTCTTCCCAGCGAACTTCTACGGAAATATTGGCAGTGATACGAAGGTCGAGTCGCTGTTCACTCGGCGGTGCTGTTTCAGAAGGGGGGCTGAACACTGAGCCCAGAAAGTTGCGCCACTGCAGATCCACGGCATCAGTATGGGGCACCGTGAGGTTTTATTTCAATAGACCGCATACCTGATAACTCTCTAGAACTATTGTACTTATCTGTCTTATGACTGAGTTATATGACGATCAGAAAGTAGTAGTATGACTCGACCCCAGGGTTTGAGATATGCGGTCTGACCCAACACGCAAAACGAGACAATGGGGAAGTTGATGGTTGGGCAGCGGTGTGGTTCTCTGAGCCCGGCATCGCAAGGGTCAAGTGCGGCTCAGCCTCTTGTGGCGGATCGGGCGCGGAGCCGTGCCTGTACTTCCTCGTCGGAAAGCTTCGCAATCGCAACTACCGCCGCAGCGGTCTTTTCGATCTGTGATCCTGCTGGCAAGACCTGCAGGACGGCAGCGAGGCGCGCGACAGTTGGTGCCTCGAAGATCAGGCAGACTGGGATGTCAGTTCGCAGCGTCTCAGACAATTGTGAGATGGCCCGAGTCGCTAGCAGCGAATGGCCTCCACTCTCAAAGAAGTTGTCATGAACTCCCACCGTCTCGACAGCCGAAATCTCGCTCCATATCGCGGCCAGCAGTTCCTCAAGCGGTGTTCGTCGTGGAGCGAGTAGCTGGCCCGGTTCAAGCTTGCCGATCGTTGGCATCGGCAGCTTCGCGAAGTCGATCTTGCCATTCGAGGTGAGCGGCAAGCTCTCTAGGAATACGAACGAGGAAGGCACCATGACGGAGGGCAAACGGTCATCGATGAAGTCACGTAACTCTTCGTAGGTCGCGGTCGATTTCGGTCGGAGGAGGACGTACGCTGTGAGCATTACGTCGCCGTTCTCTTTGGTTGTGTGGGCCACCACCGCCTGACTGATCGCGGAGGTATGGGCACGGACACCCCGATGTCGTCGGACGATTCGCGCCGGTCCGAGCCTGCCTTGAAACGGTAGTTGTCGATCAGGGTGAAACTATTATTCGATAGCAGGCCAAGTCCACGGTGTGAATCGGCTAGGGAATATCACGTGCTGCCACGGCTGGCTTTGCTCTTGTCGTACGAAGAGCGAGCTAGGTCGCAGCGATAACGATTCGTGGCTGAGCGAGACCGGCACTGGGTGCTCTGGGCTGGTCTTCGGCTGATCATCGGATCTCTAGTAGGCGCCTCGCCGAAAACACTTCAATTCGTAGGTCTCCTTCCACGGCACACGCCATGGTGTTACCCATCCGTCCGGTATGAACTGTTACCCATCAGACCGGTCGCACAGACCCTGCCGCAAACATTTTCAGAACCTCCTCCGTGGCGGTAAGTGCTCGGTTGAAGAGCTGCGCCAGTCCGAGTCTGGGTGGGAAACTGGAACCCTGCCAACAAGCGAAAGTCGCGATCACTACGCCAGCGACAAATTGGGGCGTGCTCTCAGGTCGAGCGATGAACTCTCTCCCCGCAGCAACCGTGGGTAGGCGGCGGCAGCAATCATCGCGGCGTTATCGGTCGACAACAACAACGACGGAGAGTACACGGGCAGTGGTAACGACTGGAACCGTTTGCGCAAACCCGAATTCGCGGCCACACCACCGCACAAGATCAGCGAGCGTGCCCCGGTCTCCTCAGCCGCCGCCGCAGCACGCCGCAGCAACTCTTCGATCACCCGCGACTGGAACGACGCAATCAAGTCCAACGTCGCCTGGGGCGTCGCCTGCCGCGCCTCGTCAGCGCCGACCTGTACTTTGCCTCGCAGGGCAGCGCGCCGCTCTTTGATTTCCTCATCCATGTCTTGGGACTGGACGTATCGCAACACCGCCGTCTTCAGCCCCGAAAAGCTCATGTCGAGCTGATTGCCCTTCATCCGCGAACCCGGCAGTGCAACACCCTTCGCGTCACCAAACGCCGACAGCTTGTCGAGCAGCGGTCCTCCCGGATAGGGATACCCCAGCAACTTGGCGACCTTATCAAACGCCTCGCCCGCAGCATCATCGCGGGTCTTACCGAGCAGCGTGTACTCATACACGTTCTCCACCGTCTCGTCGACCGTGAAGAGATGCGTGTGCCCTCCGCTCACGACCATCGCCAAACCGGGCAACTCTACCGGGCTCCCAGCGCGACGCTGCTCCATGACGACCGCGTGGATATGCCCCTCGATGTGATTCACCCCGAGGAACGGTTTCCCCAGCGCCGTTGCCAACCCCTTCGCGTAGGTCAGCCCGACCAGCAGGCACCCAACCATCCCCGGTCCGTAGGTGACCGCAATCGCATCAAGATCGGCATACGTCATCTCCGCTCGCTCCAGCGCTTCTCGCACCACCGGCGTAATCGCTTGGAGGTGCTCTCGCGACGCCAACTCGGGCACGACGCCGCCATAGCGCGCATGCACGTCAAATTGCGACGCGACGACATTCGACAGCTCATGCTCGCCGTCGACGACCACTGCGGCTGCTGTCTCATCGCAAGACGTTTCGATTCCGAGGATATTCATGAGGCACTATGCACGAACGCCCGCACTGAACCATTGCCCAGCGCGGACGTCGGCGGCCGCTCGCGGAGCCAGCGACTCTTTGTTTGTAGGAACGGCTTAGCCGTTGAGGCAACCTGTCCGGTAGAAGTACATCCCGCTACTGGATAACGGGACTGAACGTTCGAGGATCAGGATCAGGTGTAGGCCACCTCCCTAGCTAATCGTTGAGACCTACTCATACAGTCAATCATTTGCTAGATCACCTCCTTTTGCCAGTGTTGTTTCTATCCTAGATTTCGGGCCTTTCCCTAGTCAATCGAATACGTGCATCAATCGTAAACTCGCTAGGAATGTCCCTCGCGATCCGTGCCACCGGTCTCCACAAGAGCTACGGCGGCAAACCAGCCGTCCAAGGCCTCGATCTCGAAGTTCGTCGTGGCGAATTCTTCGGATTCTTGGGTCCAAACGGTGCTGGCAAGACCACCACGATTCACGCCCTGACCGGAGTCATTGAGGCATCTGCTGGTGAAATCGAGATTCTGGGCATGAAAGTCCCCAGCGAGATCACCGCCGTCAAACGCCAGATCGGCGTCGTCCCGGACGAAAACGTCCTCTTCGACCGCCTCACTGGCTATGAATTTCTTGAGTTCGCCGGACGCATGTATGGCCTCGACCGCGATGTCGCCACCCAACGCGCTCGCGAGCTGATGGAACTCTTCGAACTCGACCAGCGCGCCGACACACTCATCGCGGGCTACTCCAAGGGCATGAAGAAACGCGTCGCCCTGGGAGCCGCACTGATTCATCGCCCCAGTCTCTTCCTGCTCGACGAACCCTTTGAAGGCGTCGATCCGGTCGGCTCACGGCTGATGAAAGAGATCCTCCAACAACAGGTCTCCCAAGGCGCGACCGTATTCTTAACCTCGCACGTCCTCGAAGTTGTCGAACGCCTCTGCACTCGCGTCGCCATCATCAACCAAGGCCAGGTTGTCGCCGAAGGCTCCGTCGGCGAACTACGAAACACCAACGAGACGCTCGAAGACATCTTCTTCCGGGTCGTCGGTGGAGAAAAGGAGATGGCCTCGCTAGCCTGGCTGTGAGTCCACTCGCTCCAATCTGGTCTCTGCTGCGACTCCAGCGACAGGCGATGGCCAATGCGTTTCGCGAACACGCCGACCGCAACGGACTGCCCGTCTCGATCCTCATCAGCACCCTCTGGTACGGCGTCTGGCTTTCGCTCGCGGGCGTCTGTTGGGTCACTCCGCACTACATCGGTGTCACGGAGATCGAAGAAGCGCTGCCGGGCATCTTGCTGTTCGTGATGGCCTACTGGCAGCTCTCGCCGGTCATCACACTGTCGCTCGGTGTGTCGATCGACATGCGCAAGCTGGCCTACTATCCCGTCACCACGCCGCAGCTATTCGTCGTCGAGTGCCTGCTGCGTGTCTGGACCGGCATTGAGATCATCGTCGTTCTCTGTGGCCTCTTCCTTGGACTGATCACAGCGGGCACCGCCCAGCCAGCCGCACTCGCCGTCGGCCTCTTCCTCTTTCTGGCCTTCAACATCTTCCTTTCTGCCGGAATACGGAACCTCATCGAACGCATCTTCCGCAAGAAACTGCTCCGTGAGATCGTGCTGGTGCTGTTGGTGACCGCCACCGTGCTGCCGCAGATGCTGGTGTTCTCGCAAGAGGCTCGGTCGATCGCGCAGTCGGCAGTGCGCAACCAAGTTCAGATCCCGCTTTGGGCATCTCCGGGAGGTCTCACGGCAGTCTTGGGAACCGGGCAGGCCACTGCGGCGGACTTCTTTGTGCTGGTCGGCATGGTCCTCGCCGCTGCCGTGTTTGGCTACCTCCTGTTCGCGACCACCAGCCACTTAGCGGTAGTCGAATCGATAGCCGACCAAGGCCCGGCTCCGGCTAGGCGTGGACTCGTGGACAAGATATTCGCTCCACTGACCGCACTCCTGACGCGTGTCGTACCCGATCCCGTCAGCTCGCTCGCCGAAAAGGAAATCAAGTATCTGTGGCGCAGCCCGCGCTTCCGCACCCCGTTCTTCATGGGCTTCACCTTCGCCGTCATCGCATGGGCACCCATCATGTATCAAGTACGCGAGCCCTGGGGTGAGTGGATGCGTCTCAGCGCGCCGTCCCTGATCTCGATGTACTCGTTCCTGCTGCTCGGCCCGGTGCTGTTTCTCAACCGCTTCGGCTTTGACCGCGCGGCCTCGCGCTTCTATTTCTGGATGCCGATCGAGATGAGCCAGTTACTCATGAGCAAGAATCTCGCCAGCGTCTTCTTCTGCTATTGCGAACTGTTTCTCGTCACCGCCGTCTGCTCAATCATTGGCCTGGATGTCAGCATACAGATGTTCGTGGAAGCGTTTCTCATCACTGGTATCTCGATGCTCTGGCTGCTCGCCGTGGGTAACCAGATGTCAGTACGACACCCAGTCGCGAGCAACCCCGATCGTGTCTCTCACAGCTCGGGTAGCCACGGCATGAGCGGCGTCGTACGCTTCTTCGCCTTCCCCCTCGCCCTCGTCCCCGTCTTCGGCGCTTTCGTCTGGCGATTTATGGGTGGCGACGATGTCGGGTTCATCAGCATCCTCGGCGGTGCGGCAGGCGGCGGCATCATCGTTTACTACCTGTCCTTCATGCAGGCCGCCAACTTCGGCTACACCAACCGTGAATCGATCGTGAGTACGCTGTCCTCGGGCCAAGGTCCGTTGGCCGCAGAGTAAGCCCGCTGAACCGGTCTAACGAGGAAGTGATGCGCTTCGATTGCCAGGCCTAAAAGGCCTGGCCTACCTGGAGAGCCGCCTAAAGGCGACTGATGAAGGCGCCCCGCTCTTCAGCCCCGTTTGCGGGCCTCATTGATTGGCCAGCCGTTGAACGGCTGGTATTGAGAGGCCGCACCGTGCGCACACGGGACATGTACCGCGAAAGCGGCAGCCCCCCGAAGGGCCGCAGGCTGGCACCACGCAAGCGGCGGTATCCTATTGCGGCGTGCCTGTCCGCAATAAAGTCCTCGGCTTCCTTTTCGGCCTCACCCTAATCACCTACCTCGATCGCGTCGCCATCTCCGCTACCGCCACCGTGATGAGCACGGAACTCGGTCTCGACAAGGCCCAACTCGGAGACATTTTTTCGGCCTTCGTGCTTGGCTACGTAATATTTGAGATCCCCGGCGGTTGGCTCGCCGACCGTTTCGGCGCGCGCACACTACTCACGCGCATCGTCCTGTGGTGGTCCGCGTTTACGGCGTTTACGGGCCTCGCCTGGAGCTACGGCAGTCTCTGGTGGATTCGGTTCTTCTTCGGCTGCGGAGAGGCGGGAGCGTTCCCCGCTTCTGCTTCGGCCATCTCGCGTTGGTTCCCATTCTCCGAGCGCGGACGCGCCCAAGCCGTCATCATGGTCGGCAGCCGCATCGGTGCCGCCTTCGCTCCCGGCCTCGTCATCGCGTTGATGTCGCTGACCGGCTGGCGTCCCGTGTTTTGGATTTTTGCGGGCCTCGGCGTCATCTGGGCCGGACTCTGGCAACGCTGGTACCACAACACACCCGAAGAGCACCCGTTGGTCACAGCGGCGGAACTCGAAACGATCAGCGCCGGACGCGTCACCGAATCTCACAGCAAAGCCGACTGGGGCGCACTCATCCGCTCGCGCAATGTTTGGATGCTCTGCCTGATGTATTCCGGCTACACCTGGGGACTGTATTTCTACCTGACCTGGCTGCCCACCTACCTCCAAGAGGGGCGCAACATCGAGTGGGGGCTCGTCGGCATCGCCGCCGCGATTCCCTTCCTCGTCGCCGCCGCTTCAAACTACTTTGGTGGCTGGCTGACGGACCGCCTTGCCCGCCGACTGCCACTGCGCTGGGCGCGGCGCGGACCGGCCGTGATCGGACTGGTCGCCGCCGCTATCTTCATCGCCATCGCCGCAGAAGCTGAGAGCAATACGGTCGCGCTGACTGCGCTTGCGCTCAGCTTCGGCTGCTCCGATTTGATCCTACCGATCTGCTGGGCCACCTGCCTCGACGTCGGCCGCGAGCAAGCAGGCCTCGTCTCCGGCACCATGAACTCGCTCGGACAGCTCGGCGCCGTCGCCGCCCCCGCCGTCATCGGCCGCATCGTGGAGGCCACTGGCTCCTGGGAATTGCCGCTCCTCATCTCCGCCGCCTATTACCTAGTAAGTGCAGCGGCTTGGCTGGGTATCGATGCGGAGAGGCCGCTTCGGACAAGATAGAAGTGCCCACGTTCTTTGCGGCCATGGTGTTGATATTGGCCAGGAGCCTTCTCAGGTTGTTGACTTCACATCTCCGCTGATATATCTTCAATGCAAGCTTTTTACGCGATTGAGACATAAAGTCTCAGTTGTCTGGTGTACAGCCGGACCTACTATGGATTGTCGACATTTAGAGGCGCGTGCGAATGAAATTCCTCCACGCTGCCCGTCGGCATCTGTGAAGGAATTTCATTCGCACGCGCCTCGCTTGAAGGTAACTAGCTTGATCACAATATGACGCCAACCGATTTTGCCAGGTCGGTTGACATACGCAAATGTACGATCGCTCATACACCGACGATACTTCTACTTTGCGGTGGGCGGTGCATGCGGAAGGAGTCTCCGGTTCAATCACCCGATGACTACAAATCCGCACGCGACTATTTCTACAACTATATTCACCAGCACCACAGCGACCTCGCAGGTCGCACTAGGCTCGCGGAAGACGTCATTCTCCATGCCTGGTCGGACGAACAGCCTTTCTCGGATCTGCTTGAGCTAGAAGAGTATCTCGCAGATCTTTCCGACGCCATCGTGCTATTCGTCGAAAGCGCTGGGTCGTTCGCCGAACTTGGTGCGTTTTCGGCTTCCGATCGACTTCGCACCAAGACGGTCGCGGTGGTCAATGCATTCTATTCCGAGGCAAACTCCTTCATCGCGCACGGTCCGCTTCGCCGCCTGATGACCTATTCGCCCTCGCAAACCTACTACGACCCTTGGTATCCGCCCAAAGAAGAAGACGGGCGATGTATTGCACCGCCCACGGAGGCCACTAGCGACAAAGAAGTTCTGCAAGACTACCTTGATCTCAGCGCCGCGCTCGTTGAGGAACTCAATACTACCCACAGCACTGCCAATGAACGACCGGTCTGATAGGTAACACTCTAAACCGGACGGATGGGTAACAGTATAGGCGGTGGTCAGTGGCCCCCGCGGGGGCCACTGACTGCCGAGCCGAGCGGCCACAGTACGCGGTTGGCGGCGTCGAACAAGGCGAGTTCCACCGGACCGAACCAGATCTGCCAAATGGCTTCGTCCACTTCGACTAGCCCGACCAACTCGCGAGCCAACGCTTCACTCAGGAAGTACTTCTCGCCGAGGAACTTGATGCGTCCGTCGTGGCGCACTCGTCGGCGCTCCCAGTGCCCCGGGTAATCCAGATCAGCAAGCTCGCTGGGATAGGCGCGTGTTGCTGGTGCATAGAACGCCGCCGGGGGCCGCTGTCTCAACGCTTCATGCGGACGTTCTTGGTTGTATTCATGACGAAAGAGGTCGAAGCGGCGCTGCTGTCGGCGACGATCGCCAGCCGGAGGTCTCACTGTCTCGGCTTTGAGCGTGCGGTGTAGCCGCTCGTGGCGACCGTTCTGCTGCGGCTTGCCCGGCTCGATGCGCTCCACCGCAATGCCCAGCTTCAGCCACCAGACGTTCAACCGGCTCAAGCGTCCGGTGCCGATGGAGGCGAACGGCGAACCGTTGTCTGAGCGTATCCTTCGTGGCAGCCCGCGCTCCAGAAACAACCGCTCCAAGCCTCGGCGGGCCTCGGCGTAGGATGTGCCCACGTGTGCGGTGCAGTTGAGCAGGAAACGACTATATCCGTCGACGACCGTTAGCGGATAACACAGCACGCCGTCGCCGGTGCGAAACTGCCCCTTGTAGTCGATCGTCCAGAGGTCGTTGGGCGCTTCGGGTTCGCGCAACGGACTGGGTGCCGCTTCGGCCAGTCGCCGCATCCGCTTGCGCCCGCGAACGAGTCCGGCTCGCTTCAGCGCGTCGCCGATCGTCGACGCCGCTGGCCAGCTTGTCTGTGACTCTTTCGACTCCAGCCAGGCCCTGAGCTTCTTCGGCCCCCAACTCGGATGCTGCCGACGCGCTTCTATCACTCGTCGCTCGACCGACTCGGGTATCCGACCGGGCTGACGGTGTGCCGCGTGCGAGCGGTCTTCCAGCTCTGGCCAACCGCCTTGACGGAAGCGTTCTAACCACTTGTATCCGGTCCTGCGGCTGATCCCGTAGAGTCGACACAGCGCCGCCACGTTCGTCGCCGCCCCCGCTCGCAGCCAGTCTTCAATGAATCTCTTGCGTTCTTCCATCGGATAGGTCTCCTTCCATGGCATCTCGCCATGGTGTTACCTATCCGCCCGGTCTAACCTGTTACCCTTCCGCCCGGTCTGTACACCAAAGAACACCCTCTCATAAATCCGGACGATAGAGGGCATACGATGCTACTCGTGGCCACGATAATTGACATTCTTGGCGTAGCAAGAGCTAAAGACATCCGAGACTGGCTAAGAGAGTGGGACTACAACTTAGATCGGGACGAACTCCACAAGTACCTGGTTATCCTGGAAAAGCTCGGCATTATTACTCGCTTCAAGTATGGTCGTCCTGATTACTATAGCCACAGGGCCGGTAAGGGATACCTCCAATATCGCTTTCATTCGAAAACGATACGTGGCATCACGCCCTTACTGCTTGAGCTACGCGCTAGTATGGCAAGCAGCGATGACACATGGGCCAAGGCGTTCCGGTATGAGCTCAAGTTACGAAAGAAGGCGGGGCAATCACGGTGAGTACTCTACTCGATCGTCTTGGCTCCGCTTCGTTCCTTTCCCCAAGCGAGCTTGATGGTTTGATACGGTCAGCTCCGCGTCGATACAAGGTTTACGAGATTAAAAAGAAACGTCCCGGCGAGTTTCGAACAATTGCGCAGCCCGCCCGCGAAGTGAAGGTCCTTCAACGTTGGGTGGTTGAACACTATCTAAAGTCATTGCCGGTACACGACGCGGCTACCGGGTATAGACAACGGCGGAACATCGCCGACAATGCACGCATACACGCCGGGAATAGTTACTTGTTGAAGATGGACTTTGTCGAGTTTTTCCCGTCGATTAGGGCAAACGACTTAATCCGCCACCTCAAGGCGCTTGAGCACCCACCCCCCAAAGAGGATATTAACGCTCTCGCTAAGATCTTGTTCTGGCGACCAAAAGGAACCAGGGAGTTGCGACTCTCAATCGGGGCGCCGAGTTCCCCCCTGCTGTCAAACATACTGATGCATGCCTTTGACAGCAAACTAGCTGTTCATTGCGATAAGTTGAATGTCGCGTACACCCGCTACGCGGATGACTTGGCGCTGTCGTCCAATGACTCAAGCTCCCTCCGTGACGTCGAGCGGTACATCGAGGGGCTATGCAATTCACAGCGATCACCGAAAGTGTCGATCAATCGGGCCAAAACCGTCAGGGTATCGAAGAAGTATTCGAGACGAGTGACTGGCCTAGTGCTGGCCAACGATGGGAAGATCTCACTTGGGCGAGATAGGAAGCGCCAACTAAGGTCACTGGTCTACCGCTTCAAGCTTGGCGAATTGGACCCAGCGGCGTGTCTGACCCTCCAGGGCATGCTGGCGTTCGCCAACTCGGTAGAGCCGGCCTTCTTGGCCGTATTGCGTCGCAAGTATGGTGATGACACGGTGAACCGTGTCCAGCACCAGTTCAATGGACTCTGAGCGACAGGTACCTTAATTGCCCTAGATCCTCAAGTTGTACCTCGGAAGAGCTAGTTTTGGCGTCTCGGGGGCAGATGTGTTTGGTTGTGGAACACACGTGTCGACATGAGACCGTCAATACTAGTCAGAGCGCCCGCCCCTCAGTTCCCCGCCGTACGGCCCTTTCGCGCTTCCCTAAGCGCTACAATCTCGGCATCATGATGTTCGGCTCCACGATCAGCCACTACAAGCTCGGCGAGGGGCGCGGGGGAACTGTCTGCCGAATCAGATATCTCCTACAGCAGAACATCCCCCAATCTGCCTGCCTGGGTGGGAACCACTCAAATGCCAAGACAGGATCTTGATCATGCTGACTAAGTTGATTTTTTCGTGCCTCCTCGCAAGCGTCGTAACTGCCTCGGCTTCCAACCAACCCAACATCGTCGTCATCCTCACTGACGACCAGGGCTACGCCGACATCAGTTACAACGTCCACCACCCCGAAGAAGTCGCCACACCCCACATGGACGCTCTCGCACGCGAAGGTGTCTTCTTCTCGCAGGCCTACATCACCGGCAATGTCTGCTCACCCACACGCGCCGGTCTGATGCTTGGACAGTACCAGCAGCGCGTCGGTGTTTACGACGCCGGCACTGGCGGCGCAGGCTTTGACCCCACGATCCCCATCTTTCCCGGCTTCCTCCCCGACACCTACTACGCCGGCGCGTTTGGCAAGTGGCACCTCGGACTCGACGATGACTATCCCGCACTCAAATGGCACCCGCTCTCGCGTGGCTTCGATTCGTTCTATGGCTTCATGGGGCGCGGCGCTCACGACTACTATGACCTGCGTTCTGATTCCAAGGGCAAATTTAGGCACCCCGTCTACCGGGACAAGCAACGCATCAACGACGCAGGCTACCTCACCACACGCCTCTCTGAGGAAGCCGTGGAATTCATCAACCAGCGCCACGAAAACCCCTTCTTTCTCTATCTTGCTTACAACGCCGTCCACGCACCCGCCCAAGCTCCTGAATCCGACATCAAGAAGTATCGTGCTAAATACCCACACCTGACTGAAAAGCGCGCCATTCTCATGGCCATGCTCGAACATCTCGACAACGGAATCCGCGATGTCGTCAACGCCCTCAAGAGGACCAACGTCTTTGACGACACGCTGCTGTTTTTCTTCACTGACAACGGCGGCGCCGCAGCGATGGAGGCCAACAACGCCCCCTTGCGTGGAATGAAACAACAAGTCTATGAAGGAGGCCATCGGACGCCCTTCGTTGTCTCATGGCCGGATCGCTTCAAAGGCGGTCGCGTAATCGACACACCCATCATCTCGCTCGACGTCCTCCCCACCGTGCTCGATGCGCTGGGCCAACTCAAATCCAACAACGCCTTCGACGGCAAGTCCCTGTTGCCTCTTATCGAAGGCGAAACCAAGACCCACCATCCCCATCTGTTTTGGTCCGAAGGCGGCTCCACCGGGGAGTGGGCAGTCCGATCGGGCGACTTCAAGCTGCTCGCCTTCAAAGACCGGCGCGAACTCTATGATCTTGCCGACGACCCCGCGGAATCCAAGAATCTAATAGATGAACAATCCGCCAAGGCGCGCGAGATCGAAAGTCTATACGATAAGTGGCTCGACCAAATGGCCCCGCCTGCGAGCGGACACAACAAGCGCTTCAGCAACGAGTCGGTCGACCGCTAAGACAAGGCCATAAAGCGGGGAGTTTCGGGATAGGAAGCCGTGAAAGAATCGATAGGACGCGCAGACGGCTCAATCGAGGAGCCGGCACGAGATTTCACGTACGAGAACTCTGTGCCAAATTCTTGATTCTATCGGGCGCGAAACCGCAGGCCAGTCCCTGGACGCGACAGTCGTTCGGCCAAGACGTCTTTGTCTGTACGATTTCTGATTCCTTCACAGCTTCCTGTGCCAGTTTTCCCCAACGGTCTAGTGGGGATAACCTGGTAGCCTTGGCCTCCCGGGCTTCCAGTCCGGGATGGGGGCGAAGTTATCACGATTGGGCATCTCGATCTTTGGCAGACTCTGGGCGTCGAGTACCTTGTCTTCGGAGATGAGATCGTTTAGGTAGAGCAGATAGGCCGTCAGTGCGTAGACTTCATCGGCGGTGAGGGTTCCCTCTGCATTGAGAGGCATAGCGCGATTGATGTAATCCCAGACCACCGTCGCGTACGGTGCGCGGATCGGCAGTATTCGTCCCAAATCCCAGGGGTCAGCATCCGGCCCCGCCTCGCGTTTTACCAACCTAGGCGCTATGCCGTCTGTCCCCGTCGCCCCGTGGCATGCTGCGCACGCTTTCTGCTGATAGACCAGCGCGCCTTCCTCGGCGGTTCCGCGTCCTGGCGGCAGCTCCTCTCCGGTAGGGCTGATGGAGATATCCCAGGCACGGATTTCCTCCGCAGTCGGGGTCCTTCCCACACCGTAGGTCGGCGACTGCGCCAGCACGGTGCCCCCCAGGAGCATGACAAGCGGGAGAAGCCTAAGAAATTGCATTGTGAATGCTCCCATCGCGTGCGACCCTCCACGGCTGAATGGAATTATCCATGCCCGGCACCCTGAATGAACTGTCCTCGGATGCATTGAAGAACTCGGCGACCTCGGCGCGTGTCGGTTGCACCTGGCCTATTTCGTCCGTGCAGCGCGACATAAGCTCGGTCTCTGATCCGTCCCAATTCCACTGGAAACTGAACCGGGTGTGCGCCATGCGATACGCCGTCCCTTGAATCTGCGCATCCATCCAGCGCCGACCGCCGTCGGTGGAGACTTCCACCCTGCCAACGGCACCTCCGCCGGACCAGGCTAAGCCGCTGACCTGGTAGATCCCGCGGCCGGGCAGCTGCTGTCCCGCGGAAGGAAACGTGATCACCGATTTCGGTCCGATCGTGTGACCCAGTGCCGCGGTTTCGGGTTCCCGGCGCAGATGCCCGTAGTCGTTGTAGGTCATGTAGTACCGGTCCACCACCTTGATTCGCCGGAGATACTTCGAGTTGAAGATGCCTTCGTAGCCGGGAACCAGCAGCCGCAGCGGAAAACCTTGCTGGGGACGCACCGCCTCCCCGTTCATGCCGTAACACACCAGACAGTCGTCCATGGCCTTCGCCATCGGAATGCTCGACGCTCCCTTCACTTCCTCCTCGCCTTCGGCAACGATAAATGGTGCCGAGTCTTTCACGCCGGCCTCCTTGAGCAGCACGGACAGGAGCACTCCGGTCCATTCGGCGCAGCTGGTCATTCCGTGCGATTCCTGAACTGTCTTATGCCGGGACCTTGAGCGGTTCCCCGCGCACTCGATGAAATGAGGGCGGGTGACGGACGGGAGCCGCTTCAAGTCCTCCATGGTGAAGGTCAGCGGACGGTCCACCATGCCGTGGATCATGAGACGATGTTCCCGGGGATCGATGTCCGGAATGTAGGAGCCACGGGTGGTCCCGATAAAGTGGAGCGAGGATGGCGTGATCATCCCCACCGAATCCTGAAGCGGAGCCGCCACATGAAAAACGAGCCCAAAGTTATCGGGCGACTTCCTACCGCCTGGCGGATGCGCTATGCGTACCGAGTTCACGAAACGGGAGCGGTCCCCGTACGCGATCATGGCATCGCTGCCCTTGATGAACGCTCCCGCTACTGGTGTCTGGCCGACCGCGGGCTCTACTGCGCCTAGGGCCAAACCACCGGCCAACGCGGCACCGCTTTTTAGGAATCCCCTTCGATCAGGTCGTTTCGAATCCATGGATCTCTCCTTCGCAGATGATGTTGCCCGGAGATCGCTCTCCGATGTTCGAAAGTATACGCCTATCTCGGGGTCCAATCCAGCACAATCGGGAGTTTCCTGCTGCGCGGGTCAAAGATGAAGAGGATACCGGGACGGGGGATACCTGGACAGCCTCATTTTCTAGGCGGGCTAACGATAGGTCGGTGAAATCGCGATAGCTTCGCTCGTCCTAGACTTCAACCAGCCGTCTCATGGATACCAGGGAATTCGAAGCGTTGTCAGCGCGGGCACCACCACAGTTTCACGCCTGGAGACTTCACCCGAGGGGCGAAGCCAGGCCAGCCTCAGTTATGGTGTCAACTCGCGGACAACGGCGACGGCTGCTGAGGTAGCTTATGGGAATAGCTATGGCAGGTAAATCAGTATTGGTGACCGGGTCGGCGGGCGGTGTTGGCCAGGCGATCTGCAGAGAATTGCAACAAGCCGGACACGAAGTTTACGGTTTCGATCGACTGTCTACGCCCGATGTCGACCATCCAATCGTCGGCGACATCCTAGACCGTGACGCTGTCTTAGAAGCGGCAGCAGGAATGGACGCGCTGATTCATCTCGCCGCAACCCCCGACGAGGCCGACTTCATCGATGACCTGCTCGAACCGAACGTGCGCGGCTTGTTTCACGTCTGTGATGCCGCACGTCGACAGGGAGTGGCGCGTCTCATTCTGGCCAGCTCGGTGCAGGTGATCTTTGGCCACGACTGGAGTCATCCGGTCCGAATTGAAGACGGCCCTCGTATCGTCAATCACTATGCGCTCACCAAGTTATGGGCAGAGGATCTCGGCGAGATGTATGCGCGCATCTATCAGATGTCGGTCATCGCCGCTCGCTTAGGATGGTTGCCCAGGTCGTTGGAACATGCCGAGGAATTGCTAGCCAGCCCGATCGGTACGAGTGTCTACCTGAGCCATGGCGACGCGGCGCGTTTCTTCCGCGCCTGTGTCGAAGCCGACCTCGCGCCAGGTCAGTTCGAGGCGCTATTCGCCACCAGTAGGGTAGCCGGACAAACAAGGATCGATCTCTCAGCCTCCGAACGCATCGTCGGCTTCCGGCCAGAAGACATGTGGCCGGAGGGACAGCCGTTCATTAGCTAGCGTGCTGTACGCCAATGGTCGGCACGACGGCCCCTCACCGCTTCTCGCCGACGGTCGTTCGACAGAGTACTAGATTGTCCTGGTCGAGATTATGGGACCAAATAAAGTCCGCGTCGCCGAACTTGCCAGCGTAGTCGACGTAGGCCGGATTTCTGGTCACCACGCTCGCGGGATAGATAGAGGCGTTGTGCCAGTCGGAGTCGTCGAAGTCCGGCGAAGCCCAATTATCCGGGACCGGGATGTGGAGGGCTTGGCATGACGCAGGGTCGCGCTCGACACACGGTGGCCGCTCGACACAGGCTGACGTGTCCGGGCCGGGAAGGACGCAGCTGGCATCCTCCAGCGGGCTGACGTAAAAGGCGCGGCACTTCCACTCGACGCCGGTCTCCGTGCCGTCGCTAAAGCGTGCAATAAAGCCGCCATCGCCAACATTCCACCGGTCGTACTCCATGCCGACTCCCAGGTGTGTGCCCCAATCAACCAGCTTCACAGCGTAAGTGATCGGCCCCTTGGCCTTGAAACGAACCACACCGGAGTTGAACGGGACAAAGCCGATCGGGTCGCGGGCCACAATCTTCCCGTTGACGTAAAGCTCGTAGTAGTTATCGCCGAAGACGAAGCCAGTGACCTCCTCGCCATCGGGGTCGATCACCACGGTCTCTAGATCGGATTCGTAGTCGGGGTTGTCGCCGGAGCCTCCGCAGTCGTTGTAGAGGTCGGTCGGGTCAGGACCTTCCGCCGGAACCGTCGGCACCTGTATCCGGCGGCCATCCTCGGTCACGACGATGCCGCACTTTGCTTCGATGAACCGTCTCGCCGGTCCGCTGCACTGGGTGGTCAGGTTGCCGCAAGAGAAGCTTTCGACAGCCAGTCCCTGGGTCATCACGCCACCCTCGGGTGCTTGCGCCAGCAACGCCATCGCGGCGACGAATCCAGCAAGAACGAAACGCATGACGCCAATCCTGCCGAACACAGGCTCTACTGTCAAGGGACGAGCGAAAGGCTCACTGCCTCTTACTCCCCTCAGCCCCGTTCACGGGGCTAACAACTAGGCCAGTCGTTCTACGGCTGGTACGGGAAATTCACCCATCCCCTCTCCCTTCCCGCGTCAGCGTCCCTAGCCCCAGCGGGGCGACCTGTGGTTAGCCCGGCGGCGCAAGCCCTGGGACCAATCCGATCACCCGCTCCCCTCCCTCCCGCGTCAGCGTCCTCTCCTCCCACCCTCGCCGCCGGGGACCGTGCCTGCGTGGACATCCATGAGACGCCTGGTAGAAGTCAAGGACGAAGCGAAGAGAGACGACCGACCCGGCTTCCATGCGCATTGTTAGTGAGCCGCTTGGAGTCGGCTCGATGCAGTGTGGGTTACGGTTAGGGTCGGCGCTACTCGTTGCGCAGAGAGACCATCGGGTCAACGAACGATGCGCGGCGGGCGGGGAAGTAACTGGCGAGTACGGCTGCCAAGAGGAAACCGACTGAAACTGCCGTGAAAGTGGCTCCGTCCAGCGGCTGTACGCCGAAGAGAAAACTTTCAAGGAATCTTGTGACGAGGACAGCACCAAGAACACCGACCGCCACACCCGCGCCGACAACGGCCAGGCCCTTGTAGACCACCATCCTCATCACTTCACCTCGGTTGGCACCAAGCGCAATTCGGAGGCCAATCTCGCGCGTACGCTGACTTACCACATGATTGAGCGTGCCGTAGACACCGACCAGGGCTAATACTAGAGCTCCAATCGACAGTCCTCCAAGTAGGAACAATGAGTAGTGCAACTGCCACTCGGACGACAGAACCTTGTACTCGACTGTCTCTGCCTTCCTGAAGACAAGCGTCGGATCCGCCTCTGCCGCTTGTCGTCGGATCTCTGGCACAAGGTCAGCGGGATCTCTCTTAGACCGCACGACCAGGGTCAGATTCTTTGACGGGTTCTGCGCGTCATTCCAGAAGAACGCGGGCACTTGTGGACCTCGTGGGCCCAGATGTCTCATGTTGCCGACGACACCAATCACCACAAAGCTCATCTCGCCCCAGGCCGTGAACTCACGTGAAATCGGATCTTCGCCCGGCCACAGGCGATCCGCCAAAGCCTCATTCACGACGGCTACCGGCACAGAGCGCCGAGAATCAAACTCGTCAAAAAAACGACCTCTCAACAGCGGAACCCTGAGTGTTCGAAAGCCGCCCGTCGAAACGATTCTCCAATAGGCCCGTTGAGCGTCACTCTTCAAGTTAGAGAGACTTCCTCTTGCTTCCACTGGAGCTAGCGATCCACCGCTATTCAAAAGCAACCCACCGATACCGGCGGACTCAACACCGGGAATACCAGTCACCCTTTCGATCACCTCCTGATTGCTTTTTGAGAGCCAGCGACTCGTAGCAGATTCGAACTCTTCCTTAGAAGATGTTTCTCTCTGGAGGCGAGCCAGAACATCGAAGTGTACTCTCGGCAACGAAACGTAGACCAAATTGCTAGAGGTAAAACCGAGATCACTTTCGAGCAATCCCGCGAGGCTCCTCGTTAGAAGCCCAGTTGCCACCACCAGGACGACGGCCAATCCCACCTCCGCAGCGACAACAGCATCGCGCAGCCAGCGTCCGCGGACACCAACGGTTGCTCTGTCGCCAGAGACCACCAGTGAGTCACTCGGTTTCGAAGTTAAAGCGCGCCACGCAGGTATCAAGGCGAACAAGAGGCCCGAACACGTGGTCATGACCACGGCGAAAGTTGCCACGGGGCCGTTGATAGCGATGGACTCAAGCCCAATCAGGTGCCGGGCGAACGAACTAGCTCCAAGGTCGAGGTAGTGGACGTAGCGGATTAACAGCCATGCAAGGCCGAGTCCCAGTAGGCCGCCTGCGCCAGAAAGCACAAGATTCTCAGTCAGTACCTGTCTCATCACGCGCCGCTTGGAGGCACCGAGCACACAGCGCAGTGCGAGTTCGTGACTCCGTGCATCGAGCTTGATCAACAAGAACGCCGCGACGTTTGAGCAGGCGATAAGTAGAACAATCGCGACGGCGGCGATAAGAACGCGCAGAAGCGGCCGGAATGAAGCGACGGCGTCCGCATTCACGGGGACAAGCTTGACGCTCCATCCCTTGTTCGCGGCTGGATACTTGCGCGCCAGTTGGTGAGAAAAGATATTGGTCCGTTCCTGTGCTTGTTCGAGTGGCACCCCCGGTTTCAACCGGGCCATAACTTTCTGGCCGCGACGAGTTCGTTGATCCATGCCCCAATGCAGCGGGACGAATGCGACTGCCTTACGGTGGTAGAACTTGAATCCGGGTGGCAGAACACCAATGATCTTGTACGGCTGTACCAACTTCTCACGCGTTTTTCCAATCGACAGGTTGGTTCCCAGCACTTTCGGATCAGCGCCGAAAGCGCTCTCCCAGTAGTCGTGAGTGAGGAGCAGCACCCCACTATTTCCGCCCGGCTTCAACTCCTCTGGTAGAAACCCCCGACCGATAAGCGGCTGCACCCCAACCGTCTTCAGGAAGCCATCGGAAACGGCGTAGACAAACAGCTCCTCCGATTTGCCGGGACCGACCACCGGCATCGCCCATCCTTCAAAGGCGACCAGCGAATCAAAAACTGAGAACTCCCGCTTCCAGTCCATTACTTCCTGCAGATCCATAGATCTACCTCGGCGTTGTGCCGTCGCAAGATCGATCCCCTTCGCTTGATTCGTAGACCAGAGCATTACGAGACGCTCAGGATCGTCATACGGCGGTGGCTGGATGAGAAGCGCGTAAACAATAGAAAAAATCGCCGTGCCAATTCCGATTGAGAGCGCCAACGTTACTATGGCGGCGATCGTGAACCCGCGATACTTACCGAACGTCCGCACGGTGAAGCGGACATCCTGCACTAGGCTCTCAACAAACGGAATCCCTCTCCGATCCCGATAGGTCTCCTTCATCGGTTCGATCCAACCGAAGCTACGCAAAGCGGCTTGTCGAGCGTCATCGGAGTTCATGCCGTTGCGGATGTTCTCCTCCGTCGCCATTTCCACGTGAGTGCGAATCTCCTCATCAAGCTCGGCGTCGCTGCACCCAGGTCTAAAGATGGCCGACAAACGGCTAATGATTTCACGGGCCGTCACGGTTTCGCCTCCAAGAACCGAGCAACAAGTGCGCTGGTTTGCTCCCAGCTTTCAACCTCCAATTGAAGCTGCTTCTTACCAGACCCGGTCAGCGAGTAGAACTTCGCACGGCGATTGTTGCCGGAGATACCCCACGCAGTCTCAACCCAGCCCCTTTGCTGAAGTCTCAGCAGGGCCGGGTAGATAGAGCCCTGGTTTAGGCGCAAGACGTTCTCGGAGGTCTGCTCAATACGGCGCGCGATTCCAAAGCCGTGTAACGGTGCCAACGAGTCCAATGTTTTGAGCACGAGCAAATCAAGAGTGCCGTAGGGAACTTCTGCCTTTGGAACTTTCATGTTGACTGACTACATCAAGTGTAGGGGAACTACGTGTAGTCTGACAACAGGAATTGTGAGAAAGCCCCTTAATTAACACTTGTAACGCTAACTGAGCCGCTTGATCACCTAAATCAGACCGAAACCGTTCTTCTTCAAGACTCCGATGATCGTCTCTTGAATCATCAGATCGCGGGCCAGCCGGTGCTGTGACGGTCGAAAAAATAAACTTTACCGAACAAAACACAGCACTCACCCTTGAGATAGCCCAAAAGCTTGCACCCGTATGCCACTACGCCCACGCCTGCTCTTGAGATAGCCCAAAAGCTTGCACCCGTATGCCACTGTCAAATCAGAAGCGCGCTAGATTTTTGTGAGGTTAGCTAGCGTCTCCAGTCGACTGGAAACCAACCTTCGGTGAGTTGGCCTACCAAAATGCCAACAGCGTAACGAGGGAGCAGTTCCTCAGGGTCGGCCCAATACTTTGGTGTTTCCCCGCTTAGTTGGGATTCACAATCCGCCGTCTGGTGGTCCCGCGGTACCGCAGGGCCGCCAGGCGGCGGACTAACTCATCGCAGCTCCACATCTGTGGACATGCCAGCAACAGAGCCGCGACCGTGAGAGACTGTGTGAAAACAGAACGAGAAAAAGGTTGCAACGGAACGGGTCGCGGGTTACCAAAGATGCATGGCACGCTTTCAGGATTACGCCCCGGACCAAGCCTGGTTGTTGCCGCCGCGCATCAGTGATGAGTTAGGCGAAGAGCATCTGGCGTGCTTTCTGCATGAAGCGGTCGAGCGGATGGATCTGAGTCGGTTTGAAGCGGCGTATTCCGACGACGGGCGGCCCGCCTATCCGCCGGAGTTGATGCTGAAGGTTTGGCTTTACGCTTACGCGCTGGGCGTGACGTCGACGCGCAAACTTGAGCAACGCATCCGCGAAGACCTCGGCTTCCGTTTTCTCGCGGGAAGTCTGAAGCCCGACCACTGGACCCTCAACGAGTTCCGCCGCCGCCACGGTCGCGCGCTCAACGATGTTTTTACGCAAGTGGTCGAGACCGCGAGAGGCCTTGGTCTGGGACGGCTGGGGCGGGTCGCGATCGACTCGACGCGCATCGAAGCCGAGGCTTCGCCGGACCGCAGCGACACCGTCGAGCAACTACGTCGCGAGCGGGCTCGCATTCGGCAACGAATCAGGCGTTGGCAACAACAATGCGATCGCGATGAAGAGCCCACCGGTGGCACGGCGGCTCCTGCGGATTGGCGACGGCGACTCAAGGAGATACCGCAGCAGAAACAGCTCCGCAAGTCGGGACAGAAGCGCAGTTCGCGCCGTGCACCAGCAACATCCGAGTGCGCCACGACGATAGTCGTTATCTGCGTCGGCGCGGCGGCTTCTGTTTGGGATACAGCGGCGAGATCGCGGTCTCCGACGATCACTTCATCGTGGCGCAACGGGTGCACCAGGCGGCGAACGATAACCGGTCGTTGGCGGCCATGACCGCAGCGGTGCGACAGGAGTGCGCAGCAGTTGAAACAGCTCCGCAAGTCGGGACAGAAGCGCAGTTCGCGCCGTGATCCCGATAGTCGTTATCTGCGTCGGCGCGGCGGCTTCTGTTTGGGATACAGCGGCGAGATCGCGGTCTCCGACGATCACTTCATCGTGGCGCAACGGGTGCACCAGGCGGCGAACGATAACCGGTCGTTGGCGGCCATGACCGCAGCGGTGCGACAGGAGTGCGGGGAGTATCCGACAGCGGTGTTGGCCGACTGCGGTTACCACACGACCGAAGAGATTGCGGCGGTGGAAGGACAAGGCGTCGAGACTTATGTTCCCGACAAGTGCTTGGCGAGAGAGTTGGCGAACGGCAAGCCAGCCGGGCCGATGAGTAAGCGGCAACAGCGCCGCAGTCCGGGGCTACACGAACGACGCAAACGGCTGCGTGGACCAACCGGACGCACCGCGATGTCGCGTCGCAAGGCGTTAGTCGAGTCGGTGTTTGGAGTCTTGAAACAGCAACGCGGCATGCGCCGGTTTCGGCGGCGCGGCCTCGCGGCGGTGAGCGTCGAATGGACTCTCGCCACCACAGCTTACAACCTGACCCGCCTTTATAACCGCCGCCAAGCGGCGACGAGTTAACTCCGGGGCTGTCGCCCCGGTTTCTTGCACCGCTTTTCCCACTGGCCATCCCGCTCTTCCCACTTTTCCCTTGATGCCTTCCCCTCTACCTCACTTCGCGGATGAGTTTTCACACAGACTCTCACGGTTGCGATTCCCTCCCCACACAGGCCGGAGGTCCATCGAAATTCCCCCGTCCCTCCACGACCACCGCGAAGCGGACTGGCCCCACGCAAGTGGCTAGCGGCGCTTGGGGCCAGTCAGGTCCCACCAAAGCCCGCCATTCTGCGTCTTCAATACTCCGCCCTCGCCCCCGTAGTACAGCGTCGGTGGGTCCGTACGCGCGTCGAACGTCAGCGCCCATGCTCGGCTCGACCAATGCAGCCCAGATGGTTCCCAACTCTCGCCACGGTCATCGGACCGAAACACCCCGGCTCTGGTCCCTGCGTAAACGTCGCCCGATGCCGGGTCGACAGCCAATGACAGAATCTCCTCTGTCAGCGGCTCACGAGATTTGGCCCACGTCCGTCCACCGTCGTCCGATCGGAAAACCCCGCGCGGAACGGTCCCGGCATAGACGCGCTCAGCGTTTTGAGGGTCCACGGCCAACACACGCACGTCCACATCGTAGAGCCCCCGTGGGTCAGCCGCCCAATGCTCGGCACCATCCTGCGAGCGATACACACCGTGCCACGTCGCCGCCAGCAATGTTCCGTCAGCGAGCAACAACAACCCGCGCACGACTTTGTCCAACAACCCCCTATTCACTGCTGCCCAGTTGGCACCCCCGTCGAGCGTCTTGAACACACCGCCACCGTCCGTCCCGACGTATAGCACCTGCGGCGAAACGCTATCGATCGCCAACGCGCGCACCTGTAGATTTGCTAGGCCTTCGTTGACCGCCGTCCAAGTAGACGCCCCGTCAACCGTCTTGTAGACCCCCATTTCGTATGTGCCCGCATAGACCGTATCTGGTGCGATGGGGTCAATCACGATCACGCGCGGCGACAACGTTTCGAGCCCGGTCGAAGGCCAATCGTCCAGGCCGCCTTGGGTCGTCTTGCATAACCCCTTCGCCGCGCCGACATAGATCACGTTCGGGTCAAGCGGATGGAGAGCAATCGCCTGCGTCTCTCCGCCGCCAGGCGAGCCCATCTGTGCGCAAAGCCCTACGGCTGTGAGCGCCAACAGCGAAGTCAGTTTTGATCCCATGGAAATTCGTAACTCGGCCGATTCACCCAGCGCTCTAACTCCACGACCAGTCTTCCGCCCGCTCCAGGAGCCAACAAAACCTCGAACCAACTCGCATCGACAGCAACCCCGTTGACCGCGACCGCCTGATGCTCTGCATACGCGCCAGCCTGCACGACAACGCGTCGAGCCTCGAACTCGTTCGTGTTGACCAACTCCAGTTCTACGCGGTCGTCTGCTAGCCGCGTAACGAGCGCCGCCACATCCTTCGGCAACCCCGGTCGTCGCAGCTCTGCGTCGAAGTACCGCACAAAGCTATGCAGCATCTCACCGCGTTTCTGCACCGGCGGACCGCCTAGCGTCAGCCTCACCAGATTGTCCGTGGGCATCGGCTCGGCTGCCAGCCACTTCGCGTCGTACCAAGTTTCCGGGTCGCCATGCTCGTTCGCAATGAGGCGCATTTTCTCGTCAACGAATCGAAGGTCTCGCCGAAACGCCTCCGCCGGAAAACCCTCACGGCGTCCGGCCAAGAACTCGGCCCACCCGAGATCTGGATCGTCATGTGCGCCGCTGCGCGCATCCAACAACTCTTCTACCCGCGCCCAGTCTTCATTGGTTTGAGCAATCGCCCACAGATTCACTGCGGCGTAAGGTGACTCCGGCACGTAGTGATGCCACCCCGCGTCGTTGTCGTAGCGAATCGGAATCATCCACGTCCCGTTCTCCTGGCGCCCCTTCTCATGAAGCAGCTCCAGCTGACTGCGGGGAAGGTCCAGCCACTCCCGCTCGCCGGTCATCAAGAGTGCGACTTTGGCCGCCGTATAGGTCGCCAGTACGATGTCCCAGCCGCCGCGCACCCATCGCCAGCCATAGTAACCGCCCCACCAGTTGCCGTCCGTGTACTCGCCCACCGCGCCCGATAGCCCAACGTTGTCCGGCGTCACGCCACCGTTCGCCGTGGTGCGCTCAACCCAGGCCCCAACGTAGTCCCGCACCCAGTCAACGTATTTGTCGTCCCCTGTATAGAGGTAGGCGTTCGCGATGAGAGGCGCCGCCGTCAGGTTGATCGCCGTGTCCCCGCGAGCCATCCGATCGCTCATCGCCTTCACGATTCGAGCAAATTGATCGTTCTCTGGGTGATCGTTGATCCACCCCGTCGACGAGGTCACTCCTGGAATGTCGTCGTACGGCAGGTGATAGTAGACGAGATTGGCGTTCGTCGGAGTCCAATCTCGCTTCGTCCACTCCATCTTCGGACCACGCGAGCCGTTCATCGAAGCCCGCATGATCTTCAACTCGGGGTCATAGTTTTGCGCCTCCGCATCCTCGCCCGTATACATGGCGGCAAACCGGACCGATCGATCCTTGAACCGTTCATCTCGTGGATCGACTAGCCCCAACGGATAGAAGCTGACGTATCCCTCGCCGTGGTGCATCCAGTCCCAGTTGGAGTCGAACTCGCGATAGATCTGCCCGTAGCGTGTGAACTGTCGCGTGATCCCGTCCCACACGTGGCGATGCAGACGATCGAGTTTCATCGATCCGCCCAGTGCCGCATGCAGGGAGAATCCACGGAAGCCCTCGTACGCGTCGTCGGAGGAGTTCATTCCGCCTTCGTACCGCTCTTTCCAGCGAAGCGTCCCGTCTTCCTGAACGTAGGTTTCGTAAAACTCAACGCCCGCCCGGTCCATGGCATCGATCAACTGACGCTCAAGCAGCGCCCATTCGGGCACCTCGACGGGCTCTCGGAACTCAACGACTACCGGCTCCGCGGCGCTGAGCGCTACCGCCCAACTCATCTATAACAACCAGCGCATCGCCGATAGCCTAGCGTATGTACTCCCCTGGTTTCGCGTCATCGGCAATCTGCGGTCCGCGTCGATCGATGCAGCCTCACGGTACTGGCACACATCGACCCATTTACCCCCGTATCCGAGGCGCGAAGTGTCGCATCAATGGGTTGAGACCAGCGAACGCAGCGTTAGGGCTATGTCGAAAATCGAACTGCGTCGATCTTTGCCCCGAGCACAAAGTCGCTCTCGGTGAGGCCGTCGATCTTGTGAGTATGGATCGATACGTCAACCCGTCCCCACGAAAGACATACATCGGGATGGTGCCCCTCCCGCTCGGCTAACTGCCCCACTTGGTTGACGAAGTCCAGTCCCTGCATGAAATCTGGGAAGACATACGTTTTGGCAATATGATGGTCGTCTACGACCTTCCAATCCGGAAGCTGGTCAGATAGGCGTCGGAGCTGATCGCCTTCTAGCGGCGGCACGCCTCCTCGGCAGGGAAGACAATGTTTCTGGGCCAGTTCGTTCGCCATCGTGTTTTCCTCAGGTTGTGTCCACCCAATCCTCGCCGTCATGCACATCCACAGCATAAGTCCTCAGCATTTGCACTTGCTGTTGCGAGCAGAAGAGGTTCTTAGGGTAGTCATTCTTCGGGTAATGGTTCTCACTGCTACGAACGTCGCGCTCGAAGTACTGCCAGTGACACTCGACGAGAAACCTCCACGTTGAAGCCCGAAGTGTCGCAACTGTCAGCCAGAAGTTGCGCGCCGACCAGCACGCCCCTGATTCCAAGTTGTACAATCATCTCGATTGCGGGGAGCCAGAGTCAGCTGACACAGCGAAGAGTGCCCGACCGGCACCCTGGCGATCCCGCAAGGGAATTACACCATCACTCACGACCACACTCAGTACCACTTATTCAGTGCAAGGAGCGGAAATGTCAGACGAAAGCGTTAAGAGCGTAGGCAAGTGCCCCGTGTTGGGCGGATCTCACGCACACACGGCGATTGGGACCACGTCGAACCAACACTGGTGGCCGAATCAGTTGAACCTGAAGATTCTCCACCAGAACTCTCCCCTGTCAGATCCCATGGGCAAGGAGTTCAACTACGCCGAGGAGTTCAAGAGACTCGACCTGGATGCCCTGGCGAAGGACATCGATGCGTTGATGACAACGTCGCAGGACTGGTGGCCAGCCGACTACGGCCACTATGGGGGGCTCTTCATTCGGATGGCGTGGCACAGCGCAGGCACCTACCGCATCGGCGACGGTCGCGGCGGCGCAGCCTCCGGCACACTCCGCTTTGCGCCCCTCAACAGTTGGCCCGACAATGTGAGCCTCGACAAGGCACGCAGGTTGCTCTGGCCGATCAAGCAGAAATACGGTCGGAATATCTCGTGGGCCGACCTGATGATCTTCGCGGGTAACCGTGCTTTGGAGTCAATGGGATTCAAGACGCTCGGTTTCGCTGGCGGACGTGAGGACGTCTGGGAGCCCGAAGAGGATATTTATTGGGGGTCTGAGACCACGTGGCTTGGAGACGAGCGTTACACCGGCGACAGGGAACTCGAGAATCCTCTCGGCGCCGTTCAGATGGGCCTGATCTATGTGAATCCGCAGGGTCCGAACGGTAACTCGGATCCAGTTTCCGCTGCCAGGGACATTCGAGAGACGTTCCGTCGCATGGCGATGAACGACGAGGAGACGGTTGCGCTCATTGCCGGCGGCCACACGTTCGGCAAAGCTCATGGCGCTTGCGATCAGGACCAGTACGTCGGTCCGGAACCTGAGGCCGCTGGCCTTGAGGAGCAAGGCCTCGGCTGGAAGAACAGCTTTGGCAGCGGCGTAGCTGGCGATACCTTCACCAGTGGGCTGGAGGGCGCATGGACCACCAACCCATTGAAGTGGGACAACAATTACTTCGACAACCTGTTTGGCTACGAGTGGGAGCAGGTAAAGAGTCCCGCCGGTGCGACGCAGTGGACTCCAACGGACGCATCTGCAGAGGGCACCGTACCGGATGCTCACGATTCGTCGAAAAAGCACGCCCCCATGATGTTCACGACCGACCTCTCACTGAAGGTCGACCCGATCTATGCGCCGATTTCGAAGCGCTTCCACGAGAACCCAGAGGAGTTCGCGGACGCCTTCGCCAAGGCATGGTACAAGCTGACGCACCGCGACATGGGCCCCCGCACGCGGTGTCTCGGCCCGTTGGTTCCGGCGGAGCCGCAGTTGTGGCAAGACCCCGTCCCCGACGTCACTCATGAATTGATTGGGGAGCAAGACATAGCCGCCCTCAAGGGCAGTATCCTCGCATCAGGACTGTCCATTTCTCAACTGGTCTCGACCGCCTGGGCGTCAGCGGCAACGTTCCGCGGCACCGACAAGCGCGGTGGCGCGAACGGTGCGCGCATTCGCCTCGCCCCGCAGAAGGACTGGGACGTCAACAATCCAGCCGAACTGGGCAACGTGCTGCAAACTCTGGAGAAGATCCAAAAGGAATTCAATAGTCCGCAGCCCGACGGGAAGATGGTCTCGCTCGCCGACCTGATCGTTCTGGGCGGATGCGCAGCCGTCGAGGAAGCCGCGAAGAATGCCGGGCACGACGTGAAGGTTCCCTTCTCGCCGGGGCGCACGGACGCGTCGCAGGAGCAAACCGACCTGGACTCGTTTGCCGTGCTCGAACCGATCGCAGACGGGTTTCGTAACTACCTTGGAGACGGACACCGTAGATCGGCGGAGGAGCTGCTGGTGGATCGGGCGCAAATGCTGACGCTGACCGCTCCTGAGATGACGGTTCTCGGCGGCGGCATGCGCGTACTGAATGCGAACGTCGGGCAGTCCGAATTCGGCGTCTTCACCAAGCGGCACGAGACGTTGAGCAATGACTTCTTCGTGAACCTGCTCGACATGAACACGAAGTGGGAGGCGTCCTCGACATCCGAAGGCTTGTTCGAGGGGCGCGATCTCGGGACGGGCCAGCTCAAGTGGACCGGCACCCGCGTCGACCTCGTCTTCGGTTCGAACTCCCAGCTCCGAGCCGTCGCGGAAGTCTACGCGTGTGACGATTCGCAGCAGGCGTTTGTGCGTGACTTCGTGGCTGCGTGGGACAAGGTCATGAATCTGGATCGCTTCGACCTTGCCTGATCCCGGTCGACGCCCCTAAAAGCTACGGGGGGCCGACGGTCGATCTGGTCCGGGTGATGAACGACAACACCCGGGCCGTCAACGGTGACAGCGTCCGCTCGGCCTACCCCCTCCGGGGGTACGACGACGACTATCGACATGCGGGGCACAGTCCTCGTGCCTCAACTCTGTACTCAAATAGGCGGAATCCGAGCGGCTCCAGTTCGCTGGAGCGGGTGTTGTTCAGCTGTTCGTCTTGATAATCCACGACTCTCTTGCAACGCGTACAAATCAGATGGTGATGGCGCTCAAGATTCGCGTCGAGCCGATTGGTCTGATGCAACTCGCTTACCTCGCGCAGCATTCCGGCTTCAATGAACGTGTGGATGTTCTTGTAAACCGTCGCCTTTGAAATCGAGGGGATTTCTTGCCTGACGCGCTCGTAAACGAGTTCAGGACTTGGATGGTCAGCACTCTGAGCGAGTACTCGGTAGATGACCATTCTCTGGTGGGTGCCGACTAGTCCGGTCTCCTTGCAGCGTCGCGTGAAGTCCGCCATTCGCGCCTGAACTTCTTTAAGGACTATTGCTCCCATCCGCAACACAACCCTAAGTGAAAATCGTTCTCGGGTCAACAGATAGAACCGGAGCTTCAGGTATTGATTCAGGGGGTGGCAGATCGCCACCAAACGGAGCTGTGCGGTGTCCCTTCCTGGGCATCGGTCCTCCTCTCTCCCTCGCTCAGAGAACCATACCTCCACCCTTCCATCAACTTTCCCGTTGTCTCGTTTTTGGGTGTTGCGTCACGAAGAAGGAGGTCGTCGATGAGGAAAGGGAATAGTCCGCGGCGATTCAGGCGGGAGTTCAAGCTGGGAGCGGTGGAACGGATGCAGGCGGGGGATTTTCCCTCGGCGTTGCAACGCAGGCTGGGCGTCACCGTTTGGTCCTGAATTCACCTGTCCTGCTGGCGGTCTTTGAATTCAGCGAACCAGTTTTCGACAACATGAATCGCTGCTACGCCACCGACAGATTCCCGGGTCACAAACCGCTGGCCGTCGGCCGTGACATCGTATTGCGCCAACATCCCCTGACGTAAGAGTAAGAGCGGAGATTCAAACAGCTTCGTGGGCGTACCAGCGGAAAAGCTAGGATTGAGGCTCACAGGCACGGCAAAGAGGGTCGAACCTTCTACGAAGAATAGCTCTCTGCCGTCGCGTCGCCAACGGGGTTGAGTGCCGCCGCTGTGAGAAATCTGCCACTTGTTGTCACCGTCTGGAAAGGGTCGCACGTAGACTTGTCGCTCTCCGGATTCATCCGAGATGTAGACCACGTAACGCCCGTCTGGCGAGAACTTCGCGGCACGCTCGTCAAACTTCGTTGCAAGGAACGGAGTCGAATCAAAACCGGCGCCGTCCGGCTTCCGAGTGAGGTACCAGACGTCGGTTTGTGTGTCGGAATGATACTGGTCGTGGAGCAGGTGCATCCCATCCATCGACCAGTCGCTGAGAAACACAGTTTGCGGTAGCACAAGCAAAGGTTCAACTTGCCCGCTGCCATCGGCAGCCTTTGATAAGATATCCGAGCTGCCGTTTCGCGAAGAGGTTAGAGCAATTTCTGTCCCCGATGGCGACCAGATCGGCCCGAGATCGTTACCAGGATGAAAGGTCAGTCGGGTCTTCATCTCGCTTTGCGTGTCGTGAATCCAAATATCCAAACCCTCCTTCTCCGCGCCCATCACCGCAATGCGGGTTTCATCCGGGGACAGGGCTGGATAGGCGATGCGCTGTTGTGGCTGACCAGCCGTACCGAGTTCATTACCGCTTCGATCCCGCCAGACAAGCCGCCGCATTCGTCCCTGCCCATCCTGGTACACCAAGGTGCCGTTCCCCGAAACGCTCAGGTTGTCAACGACAATATTATTCGTTGAGACTGGAAAGGCTTCGCCTGTTGAGTCCAGTGCTTCGAGGGAAAACGGCAGGGCCCAGAGAACAGCACCGATCCGGTAGAGTAAGTGGCCGCTCGGCGAGTACACCGGGTAGAGAATCGGCTGTTCTTCGCCATGGGTCAGAGTTCGCTCCTGACCCGAATCAACGTCCAGCATTACGAGGTGACCGTACAGGCCGTCATTGAACAGAAGAACTCTCCTACCGTCTGCAAGCGGCAAGAAACGTGGCCTGACAGGATCACTGAGGCTCTCGGTCTCTAAGTCTGCTAGCAACAGACGTAGCTCACCACCTTCGGCAGGGACTCCATAGAGTTTGCGGGGCCGTCCCGCGCTCAGGACGATCGTGCCGCCGTCCGGGCTCCACGCGGCATTCCACTGGAACTCGCTAGGAAGCTTACACAGCGTTATAACGGGTCCTCCCTCGACCGGTACTCTTTTCAACTCCGTTCCACTAGCGAAGGCAATGAACTTGCTGTCGGGAGACCAACTCAGACGACCCGATAGTGTGCTTCCTTTAGTACCTTCGAGTCGGCGGGGCTCCTCCCGGTCGAGGTCTCGAATCAGTAGCCCCTGCCGGCTCGAGTCGACGTAAGCGATATGCCGGCCATTGGGCGAGATGACCGCCAAGCCCCCATATTCCGGCTGGAACGAGAATCTGACTGGCTGCTCGCGATTGGCTGTGTCTCGTGGTGCCAGCCAAAGCGCGGCGATTCCTACTGCGGCCGCGCACAGCAGGACCAACGACAGGGCTAGCGCGATGCGCAGACGGCGGTGGGCCACCCCGGTAGCGTCAGCCGTGCTGATCGCTGTTGCAAGGAGGCGTTCTGTGTCCCCTGGGTGCCCATTTTCGCCGCCAGATTCGACCGATGCGAGAAACCGATAGCCGCGTCTGGGAAGCGTTTCGATGAAGCGAGGGTTTGATGCCGAATCGCCCAGCGCATCTCTGAGCTTGCTAGCAGCAGTATTCAGACTGCGATCGAAATCGACGTAGGTGTCACCGGGCCAGAGACTGTCCTTCAGCTTGACCCGCGTGACGACTTCACCGGGCCTCTCCGCCAGGGCCGCCAGCAATCGAAACGGCTGCTCCTGCAAACGAACCTTGCGGCCGCTCTTGCGCAGATCCCCGGCGGCTAGGTCGAGTTCAAACGTCCCGAACTTGAGAACACGCGACTGTCTGACTGGGTCGGCCATCGCCTCGGCCACGGTTAAGGGCCCTTTCCTCCTCGTGAGGGGCCGATTATAACACCGAAACGGGCGCTTCGGATGTTATTTCCGCCGGTAAGGTCAGCCAGTAAGTGTCGTTGTTTCAACAGGTTACTTATTAAGCCAGAGATTGCAGACCTGCCTGACCGTTTAAGCCGCTGGTGTCTGGTCCTACCACCCGATCCGCCCCAGAATCGGCCTCACTTCTCCACACCCAGAGGTGACGGCCGTGAACAAGACTTCCCAAACCGCTTTCTCTATCTTGCTAGTCCTGGGCCTGGTCCTGCCCGCGTTAGCGGAAAGCCAACCGCCCGAGCACACACCCCCTGTTCTGAAAGTCAACGTCCGCATCTTCAACTACGCCGATGTCCCGAGCGCTGTGTTCACGAAGGCGCAAAAGCAGGCCAGTCGTATCTTCAGTCGGTCGGGCATCGTGACCAACTGGATCGTATGTTTCGTCCCTAGCCAGAGCGTCAGGCGTGATCCTCGTTGCACCGCAAAGCCCAAGGCCGACGACATCGTGATGCGCATCGTCTCCAAGGCGATGATCCGGTCCAGACCTCACAGCGAATTCGGCATCGCACTGATTCCACGAGATGGAGGCTTCGGCAAGCACGCCAGCGTCTTCTACATCCGTTTAGATGAGTACACCGAGCGATGGCAGGCTTCTAAAGGGCTACTGCTGGGGCACCTGGTCGCCCACGAAATGGGTCATCTGCTGCTGGGAGCGAACAGCCACTCGGCTAGCGGCCTCATGAATGCGCCCTGGAGCCGAAAGACGATTGAAAAAGCCAGTCGGGGGACTCTCTTCTTTACCTCCCAGGAAGCGGCACGCATGCAGCAGCAGGTTACCCAGAGGATGAAACTGGCAGGTAGCCCGAGAAACGCTAGCGACTAGATACGAGAGGCAACGGCGGAGGCTTGGCCAACGACGCGCTCCAGTATTGACCAAGTTCGCTGAACAGCCCGATTGGGGAGCCTCTTACCGAATCTGGAACGCGTAGAGCCTCGCGTTTCGCAGTACGAAGCGCAAGCTCACCGTCTTCCCCTTGAGGGGAGCCAGGTTCGCTCGATTCTTCCAGGTGGGCTCGAACCGCACACTGTTGGCGTCCGCCTGGGCGCGGGAATCCTCCAGGGTATATCCGGGGATGGAGTTCCCCTGCTCGTCGAGGATCTCCATCCGGAGTTGCCCCTCGCGGGCGTCGATGTTTACCTCAAGCCGGTCGGCGGCAGCGGTGAGTCAGTGCGTGGACGGTCAAGGGTGACGGTCCGCTGGAAGACTCACCGACAATCACTCCCCCGAAGGGCCGCACCCCGCACAGGCGGGACGAGCGTGCGCAAGCACCTATACTGCTCGTTGTGCGGCTCTTCGTCCTCGCGCTGCTTACTTTGACTGTCGCCTCGGCGCAGCAGGCTTCCCCAGATTTCGGAGCCGAAGACCTCGGTGCCGAAAAATATTCCTCCGCCCTCAAGCGAAACCTAACCGCTGCGTGGGGCAGCCGCGCCTCCGACTACGTCCCGCGCACGCGTCATCTCAATGACGACGGCTCACCGAAATACACCAATCGATTATTCATGGAATCGAGCCCGTACCTACGGCAACACGCGCACAACCCCGTCGACTGGCATCCGTGGGGAGACGAAGCCTTTGACAAGGCCCGCGAACTGGGTCGGCCGGTCCTACTCAGCGTCGGCTACTCCACCTGTCACTGGTGCCACGTCATGGAAGAGGAGTCCTTCGAAGACGAAGAGATCGCCCGCTTCATCAACGAGCACTACGTCGCCATCAAAGTCGATCGCGAACAACGTCCCGACATCGATGGCATCTATCTTGCAGCCGTGCAAGCGATGACCGGTCATGGAGGATGGCCCATGACCGTCTGGCTCGATCCCGACCGCAATCCGTTCTACGCGGGCACCTACTTTCCGCCCCGTGACGGCGACCGGGGAGTAGAGGCGGGCTTCCTCACGCTGCTGACGCGGCTGAACGAGATCTACGTCCAACGGCCCGAGACCATCGCCAATAACACGTCTGTCATTACCGGGCGAGTCGCCGCTCTTCTTTCGAGCGGCTCCTCAGGAGACAGCCCTTCCGAGTCGGTTCTTACCACCGCCGTCGCTGGCTACAAACAACGTTTCGATGCGACCAACGGCGGCACTCAGGGGGCACCGAAATTCCCGAGCAGCCTACCCGTTCGTTTGCTCCTAGAGGAGTACGCGGCAACCCGAGACGAGACTCTGCTCTCGATGGCATCGACCACCCTCTCAGCGATGGCCGACGGAGGCATTCGCGATCACGTCAATGGTGGTTTCCATCGCTACGCTACCGACGCCCGCTGGCGAACGCCGCATTTCGAAAAGATGCTCTACGACAACGCGCTGCTGGTCTCCGCCTATATCGAGGGCTGGCGCGCCACCGGAGACGCCGCCTACGAGGAGGCCGCACGAGCCATCCTCACTTTCATCTCCAGCGAGATGACCAGCCCGGACGGTGGCTTCTACTCCGCTACGGATGCCGACTCCGAAAATCCACGCAGCGGTGACCGTGAAGAGGGCTACTACTTCACCTGGACGCCCGAAGAGCTGGTGCAAACTCTCGGCGCAACCGACTCGGCGCTCGCTTCCGCCGTTTGGTCGGTCAGCGCGGACGGTGACGTCGACGGGCGGAATGTCCTCCGCCGTGACCGCGCGCTCTCGGACATCGCAGCGCAGTTTCAGATCACCGAGGCATCCCTGCGGGATAAACTCGTGGACTTCAGCGAGCGACTGCGTTCCTCTCGGACTAACCTTCCCAAACCCCTGCGCGACGACAAGATTCTCACTGACTGGAACGGCCTCATGATTTCGGCCTACGCTGAAGCTGCCTTCGCCTTCGACGAACCCGCCTACGCCGATGCCGCTCGCCGCGCCGGCCGCTACATCCTCGACGAGATGCGCATCGACGGACGCCTCCAGCGGAGTTCGCTCAACGGCACGCTCAGCGGCCAGGGCTATCTCGACGACTACGCGTCGTTCATCGCGGGACTCATCAGCCTCTACGAGGCGACTGGAGAAATCGAGTGGCTCCAGGAGGCGATCGCGCTCGACCGCGTCCTCGCCGAACATTTCACGCACCCGTCTGGAGGTTTCTATTTAACCGCCAGCGACCACGAAGAGTTGATCGTACGCCAGCAACCGGGCTATGACGGGGCCGAGCCTTCGGGCAACTCCGTCCACGCCATGAATCTGCTGCGGTTGCACGAGTTCACGACCGACGACGACTACCGCGTCCGTGCAGACAAACTGCTCGCCCAATTCTCAGCGACACTCGACCGCAATCCCGCCGAGCTATCTGAGTTGCTTCGGGCGCTACGTTGGCGGCTGTCCAAACCGAAACAGGTGTTGTTCGTCGCCAGTTCGCGGGAAGAAGCTCGTCAACTCGCATCCGAGATACGGTCCGTCCACGCCCCGCATCGGATCATTGCCGTCGCCTCCCAGTCTGACATCGACGAACTGGCGGTCACGATTCCGCTCCTCTCGGACAAGCGAGCCCTGTCGGGGCGACCGACGGCCTACGTCTGCGAAGAACGGGTCTGCAAGCTGCCCACCAGCGACCCAGTCAAGCTACGCGAACTTCTCGTCCAGTAATCGACAGCAGGCTAAACCAAATCAGATTGGCCCCGTCTAGTGTTCTACGTCTTTACCCAGCCGCCTAATTCTATCGGAGAACTCCAATGCCCTCACGTCATTTCCTGTCCCTGTTCGTCCTTCTGTTTTCGCTCGTATCGTGCACGCCAGCGCCCGAGGCCCGCGACATCCAGCAGTACAGCATCGAGCAGTTCCTCAAGACCGAAGCGATTGGTGGCGGGGCGTTTTCACCCAACGAGCAGGAGTTGCTATACGCTAGCGACGCATCGGGAATCTTTAATGCCTATGTCATCCCCATCAGCGGAGGCGAAGTGAGGCAGGGTCGGCAGCTCACGCACTCCACCGAGGAGTCCGTATTCCCGATCTCCTTTTTTCCAAACGACCGACGCATGCTTTATGCGAGTGACAAGGGCGGCAACGAGATCTTGCACATTCACCTCCGAGAGGAGGACGGCTCAGAGCGCGACCTCACGCCTGGCGAGCGTAACCGGGCGACCTTCCAAGGATGGGCGCATGACCAGCAGAGTTTCTTCTTCCAGTCCAACGAACGCGATCAACGCTACATGGATCTTTACGAGATGAGCGTCGATACTCTTGAATCGAATCTCGTGTTCCAGAATGATGGCTTCAACATCGCGTCGATCTCGCCCGACAAGCGCTACGTCACACTCGGCAAGACCGTTGGCAACCACGATTCGGACATTTACCTACACGATACGCAGTCCGGTGAGACGCGCCTCATTACGGAGCACGAAGGCGAGATCCAGCACAGATCACAGGCGTTCGCCGCCGATTCAGCAACGCTCTACTACCTGACGAACGCCGATAGTGACTTCTTTTACCTCATGAAGATGGATGTCAACTCGGGTGACTCGGAGATCGTCGAGCAGCCTGATTGGGACGTAATGAGGGCTGGGTTTTCGCGGAACGGGACTTATCTCACTATCGCGATCAATAACGACGCCCGGACCGAAATCCGCGTCTACGACACTGCGACGGGCGACCGACTCGAACTGCCTGACCTACCAGGCGGCGACATCACCGGACTCAGCGTCTCAAACAGCGAGAAGCTGATACGTATCAATCACTCCGGAGCACGTTCGCCCAACAACCTCTTCGTCTACAACATCGAGACGAGGGAGGCCACGCAACTCACCGATACACTCAACGCCGAGATCGATGCAGCCGACCTTGTCGAGACAGATGTCGTCCGCTATGAGTCCTTCGACGGCGTCGAGATCCCGGCCATCTTGATGAGACCCCATCTGGCGCCAGGCGAGAAGGCGCCAGCCATCGTTGACGTGCATGGTGGCCCCGGAGGGCAATCGCGGCCGGGCTACGCTGCGCTCTACCAGTACCTCTCCAATCACGGCTACGTCGTGTTGCGGGTCAACAACCGCGGCAGCTCTGGCTACGGAGTCTCGTTCGAATCGATGGACGATCAGAAGCATGGCGAAGGTGATCTCGACGACTGCGTTTGGGGCAAGAAGTATCTACAGTCACTCGACTACGTCGATCCCGACCGCATCGGGATTCTCGGCGGCAGCTACGGCGGCTATATGGTACTCGCCGCGATGGCGTTCCGACCCGAAGAGTTTGCCGTCGGCGTTGACATCTTCGGCGTCGCCAACTGGCTACGGACACTCGAGAACATTCCGCCCTGGTGGACCGCTGCTCGCGATGCTCTCATTGAGGAGCTGGGCGACCCAGAAACCCAGAGAGACTATCTGACGCGTATCTCCCCACTGTTCCATGCCGAGAACATCGTCAAGCCGATGCTCGTTCTACAGGGAGCAAACGATCCCCGCGTGCTGCAGGTCGAATCCGACGAGATCGTCGCCGCGGTGCGCGCCAACGGCGTTCCAGTCGAATACATCGTCTTCGACGACGAGGGCCACGGGTTCAGCAAGAAGAAGAACCGCATCGCTGGCTACGAAGCGATTCTAGACTTCCTCGATCTGCACCTGAAGGCGCCCATCTCCGCCGAGACCAACGACTGACTCGAACAGGACTGGTGGACCAGTCGCGACTGAGCCAAGACTGAGAATGAGTCGGAAATCGCTCCTCGATCCAGCTAGGCGGCGTGGTCGGTCCGAACTCCCGGGCAGCGACCGTGGTTGAGCCAAATGAGAATCGCAATTGGCACCAAGCACACCGCGAGCGCAACCCAAGCATTTGCTTGGATGATCGGCCAAGCATCAACACCCAGCCAACGGCCCAACAGGATCAAACCGAAGTAACGGACCGAGCGACCCGCGGCCACGATCATTGCTGTCCGCCCTGGAGCAACTTCCAATACACCGGCAGACGCTACAAATAGTTTCATCGGAAACAGTGGCAGTGGCAACGCGCTGGGGATCGCCAAAGCCAACGCGTCGTATCGCAACAGTTTTTCTTTGACCCGCTCGATACGACCCTCGGAAAAGATCTTCACCAACAGTGGCGAGCCGCCTTTGCGCGCCAAGAAATAGAGCAGCATCGCACCGAGAGTCGACCCTGCCACCGCGAAGAGACCCAGTTCCCACGAGTGCTCGGGAGCGGCGGCCGCCTGCACAATAATCAGCAGATCAACCGCTTGCGCCGTCGGCAACACAGCGGTGTCCGCGATCGTCACAAAGAACATTGCAGCGGGGCCCAGAGTGGATAACGAGGCCCACAAGCCGTTGATATTAACCATGTAGGAGGAACGCGTGCGCGACTACGCACTCCCCTCACCTTACACCCTCGGACTCAGTCGCTGTTCAGAGAGTCGAAGAACCGAACCAACTGCGCCTCCGCCCAGAAACGTTGCGCACCTCTCGCCAGAAAGGCGACATGTCCGCCGGTCCTCGCGCTGATCAACCGTATTGCGGGGTTCTCGTGGAACGCCGGTTGACGATAGGTAGCGAGCGGAATGAAGGGATCGTCGTCTGCCTGGATCAGCAGACACGGAACCCGAATGTGTTCCAAATAGTTCGCTGCCGAGGACTGTTCGTAGTAGTCTTCGGCGCTCTCGAACCCAAACATTCTCGCCGTCACCAAGTCGTCGAACGCATAGACCGAGTCGGCACGATCTAGGTCGAGGTCGGGCCAAAACGAAGGATCGAGGCTCTGCTTTTTGAGAACCGCCGCCCGAAGCTGACGAAGGAACCGATGCTCGTAGACTCGGTTCCTTCGTTCTCCAAGGCGGCGAGAACAATCCCCCAGACGAATCGGTGCGGAGATCGCCGCTACTCCGAGTAGGTGTCGGGGGGCGTCATCGCCCCATTCCCCTGCCAGCTTGAGCACCATGTTGCCGCCCATCGAAAACCCGGCGAGGAACACGGGTTGGGGGGCAAGCTGGGCGACGACGCTGCGGAGATCCTCGGTCAGCCCCGAGTGATAGAGCGTCGGCGAGAGGTGCTCGGTCCCGCCGCAAGTCCTCACGTTTAAGCGGATGGTGTCAAATCCGAATTCGAGCGCGGAATTCGCCAGCGTCAGCATGTACCGCGCCTCACTGCAGGCGGTCAGGCCATGAACGATGACCACCGTGCCGCGGCCACCACTGCGGTTGATCTTGGCGAGTACCCGCACACCTTCGACGGTCTCGAACAGTTTCGGTTCGGTCGGCCAGCGACTCTGGTCTAGCCGCCCCGGCCAGTATCGTCCGCAGATCGTCTGCGCGTCACCGCCCGAGAATAGTGGGGGGTAAGAACTGGCCCATGCGGGTAGATCCTGCCGAGAGTTGGCCCTAGCAATCGGCACCGGAGTGCTGCCTACTGGGCAAGCAGCCGGTCAAACGCAGCCGGAATGTTAGTGGCCTGGTCCCGCCAGAACGCCTGGTCCCCCCCAGGGTAGTCTTCTGCTACTTGGCCGTCTTTGCCGATAAAAAGCATGTGTGGAACGTAGGCGTTCTTCGTCACAGAAAACTTGCCAAATGCGGACCACTGCATACGCGTTCCCAATCCAACCGGGAAGTCTACGCGGTAGCGGGCAACAAACGCTGGCAAATTAGTCTGCGCCGAGGGGTTCACCGCCAGTCCCAAGATCTCCACGCCTTTCTGTCTGTACTCCTGGTAAATCGGAGCCAATATCTGAGCGGTGGTCTGACAATGCGGGCAATCGGTGGAAAAGAACATCACCCCAACGACCTTGCCTTTGTAGTTCTCGATAGCGATATCGCGTCCGTCATAGGCGCGAAAGCTCAACGCGGAAGAACTGCTCGTAGGAGTAGGCGCCGCCGGTGGTGCTTCTGCTGGCGGTGTCGCGGGTGCGGCTTCGGCGGGGGGAGGAGTCACTGCGGCGCTCGCAGCCGGAGCCGGGTCGGGAACCTCCGCAGCTGGCGTGCCCTCCGAATTCGAGCATGCGCTCAACAAGAGAATTCCAATGAAAAACGTCGCTAGGCGCACTATCTTCGATCTCCTCCGCACCACTCTAGCACGTATATTGGACCCTCCTGGGAGGAGGCTGTACTACTTAAGACACTTACGGCTCGAGCAACATATAGGTCAACAACCCCACCGCGATGTGCCGCTGGTCCTGATCGAAGACGTTCACTTCGCCCACGACCAGCGTTCGGCCCACCTTGATGAACCGCGCTCTGGCGGTGAGTCGACCAAGACGAGCAGGCCTCAGGTAGTTCACCTTCATCTCGGTCGTGGTACCACGCGGCTCATTCGCAAAGCGCTTCTGGATCGCAATTCCGAGGGCTCCGTCGATTAGGGCAGCCGTAACTCCTCCGTGGAGGTGCCCATCAGAGTTCGCAAACTCTTCCCTCAACGGCAGCTCGACGGTGACGCCGTCGCTGTGCTCCTCGACCAAATGGATCTTCATAAACTCGTGAAAGTGCATCGCAGGAAGCACCATTGTACGAGCCATGCGGACGAACGTGCTGGCATTCAGACGCAAGAAAACGCCGAGGCTGTAGCGCCTCGGCGTCTTCTCTAGCTTCGAATGCCTATTCTTCCATTGCGTGGAGCGGGATGAACTTCAACTCGAACGCACGGTCCAGAATGTCACGCGTCAGCGCATACGGTCGCTTTTCAAAGCGGATCAGATCCACGGCAACGTCCAACACATCCCGTGGATGGCAGCGGCGGAAGTTGCGGCTCTTCTCCCGGTACTGCCTGCGGATCACCTCCGCCAACAGCCCGACCGGGCACTCGATCTTCAGCTTGCGGCAGTATCCGTGGAAGATCGAGGCGAACTCATCTTCAGTGGGATTGCCCATGTACATCTTGTATTCGAGACGTCTCAAGAACGCCTCATCGCCCAAGTCGTGAGGGTTCAAGTTCGACGAGAAGATCAAGAAACACTCAAAAGGCACCTCAATCTTCGTGCCGGTGTTGAACATGAGGTAATCACGACCGCGATCCAGAGGGTAGATCCAGCGGTTCAGTAGCTCGGCGGGAGTAATCTGCTGGCGACCGAAATCATCGATCAAGTACATGCCGTTGTTGGCTTTGAGCTGATAGGGCGCGTCGTAGATCTTGGCGTTTTCGATGTACATGAGATCAAGCATGTCCATCGTCAGCTCACCACCAGTCGTGATGAATGGTCGCCTGCAGCGTGCCCATCGCTTGTCGTACTTCTCTTCAGCCTGAACGAGAATGCTCTCTTCCTCGTCTTCGACCTTCTCGTGGTACAGGGAGTCAAAAACCTTGATGAACTGGCCGTCCGCTTCGATCACGTAGGGGACGAAGATCAGGTCCGACTCAGCATTGGTGAGCTGCTCAGCCAAATAGGTCTTACCGTTTCCGGGCAGACCGTAGATCAGCAACGATTTGAAGGAGTTCACCGCTGGCCCTAACTTCGAGAAGAACTCTTCGGTGGTCACGGCGGCTGAAAACGCCTTCTTGAGGCTATCCATCGTCATCCAACCGGGCTTCACGCGCTGGGCGCTCACGGCCTGGTTGTAGTCGCGGAGAGGAACCGGAGCAGGGCCCAGGAACTGGTTATTGTCCAGGTATTCCCTGGCGCGGGTGCGCCCCGAGTCGGAACAGGTGAACACTGATGAAATAGAGCCGATGCCGGATGCCCGTTTCACTTCGACCAAGCGAGAGTGCTTCAGAAACTCGACGACTTGCTCGATAACGCTGAATTGCAAGCCGAGAGTCTTGGCCAGCTCTCGGCCGCTGGTCTCCCCTCGGAAATAGAGATTCTTGAGGATGAGCTGTTCGACCAGACTGGGCGTGACCCCCGCTTCCTCTAGGGACTTCGGGGGCCGCGGAACGAACGTATCCATATCCACGGAATAGTCATAGCTCGAGTGGGAGGACGCCCCGGTAGGGGTCGTCGACGTTACGTTAGTCGTTGACACGGGGTCATTCTCACCCCGGATGGCCAGCCTGAGATACTAGGGAACTGCCGCAGACCGACTAGGGTCAGGCACTTAAGAGCGTTCCCAGCATCTACCAGGTACCGTACCCCTAGGAGATTACTTAGAAGACCCTTTTCTTGAGACGCGAGATGCGAAATGCGGCGGTCGATGACGCCGCCATGACTGCCATCACGCCCGCCTGCACGGCATCGGTGACGACCAAATCCGCCGCGTCCGGCACCGATCCGGCCATGTTGAGGGAGATAACCTCCAGGCCTCGTTCCCGTACTTCTTTCACGGCGACCTCAATGTCGCCGCCCATCAACGAACCAGCCAGCACCACGACGCGAACCCGGGGCAGCCGGGCGGACGCACGAACAGCTTCTGCGATGTTCTCTTCACCGACCAACGCGATCGTGTCGACCGAAATGCGCTCGCCGCGCAAGTTATGCCGATCTGCTTCCGCCACGGCTCCAACCGCGACCTGACCGACCTGAGCTCCACCGCCGATGATGATAATGCGTTTCCCAAAAATCTGTTTGAGAGCCAGGTTCTCCTTGACGCGCTTCACGCCTTCGATCGCCTGCAGGTCTTCGAGCAGGCCAGCGTGGTCCTCCAACTCATTAATTTCAAACGAAATAGTCTCGATCTCGTGACCGCTATCCAAGATCGCTACGGAGGATACGTCGCCACCATGGCGTAAGATCACCCCACTCAACTCGTGCAGCACGCCCTTGTGCCGCAGAGTCTCAACGGAGAGGGACAGAGAATCCTGCATCAGCTGCTCTCGATCTGGGTCTTGTCGTCTATCGGACATGCCTAATCTTCGATTTCGAACTCTAGATAGTATCTCCCAACATCTGCCGCTAGAATATTGAATCGATTGAACATTCTCGATTTGTCTTGTTTCAGACCTACTGAAGCGACGATATACTCAATGGGTGGAAGAAAACCTTAAGTTCGCAGTCTTCTTTGACTACGACAACATCGAAATCGGCGTTCGCACGACTCTCGGTCGCGACCTCGACATCGCCATCATCCTCGAAGGGATTAAGCAGCGCGGTGAAATCGTCGCCAAGGTCTCCTACGGCAACTGGGGACACCACCTGGACGCCACGCGGGCGTTCTCTGAGTTCGGCGTCCATATGGTCCAGCGTGACTCGACGCCGCGCGGTGACAAGAATGGTGCAGACATCAACCTAGCGCTCGACGCGCTGGAAATGGCGATGACACGCGACCATATCAACGCCTTCGCCATCATCTCTGGCGACAGCGACTTCATGTCGCTCGTAAACAAGCTTAAGCAGTACAACAAGCGGGTCTACATCGTCGGGGGCAAACAGTTCACCTCGAAGATCCTGCAGCGCAACTGTCACGAGTTCATTAGTTACGAATCTCTGCTCGATATTCTTCCCAGCAGTTCCCGCCGTGGTCGCGGTAGTCGGGGCGGAGGCCAACAACAACAGGCACTGCGTGCCGACGCGCAGCCAGCCGCTCAGGTCATGCCGCTGGTTGATCGAGCGCTCACCGCCCTCGACGTCCGTGGTGCGCAGCCTCAACTCGGCTTGCTCAAGAGCACGATGCTGCAACTCGACTCGGCGTTCAGTGAAAAGGACTACGGAGTTTCGTCGTTCTCTAGCCTCGCCGAAAAACTAGTCGCGGATGGATACATCAAGGTCAACACGGTCGACCACCACCACGTTGTCGAGCGTTTGGACAAGGCAGTCGTGGCTGGCGAACAGGACACGACAGCGCGAGAAGGGTCGAGCGAGGATCAAGATACTGCTGCGCAGGAGGGAGAGAGCAGCGGATCATCCCGGCGAACTCGAGGACGTGGTCGCGGCCGAGGACGCGGTCGCGGTAGATCATCGACGGATGAACGGCCAACGGACGAGCAAGAAGCGACGACGTCCACCGACGAGCAGCCCGAAGCAGAGACAGCGGCAGAACCACGTCGGCAACGACAGCGGGGACCCAGGCTAGCTCAGGCCAGCCCACGTATCCTACTGCAACGACTACTCACACCGCACACCGATTTACTTGAACTCGGCATCCCTGCCCGCGAGATCGAAGCGCTCATCAAGAGCAACGCTTCGAGGTTTTCACCGGCGAACGTTGGCTTCGACGACTTTACCGGGCTCCTAGATTTCGCCGAGGCAGAGGAGCTGCTGCGCTCCATCCCCGATGACCGCAACGTACTGATGTACAAGCCGGGCGACATGCTCGGGAAAATCGTTGAAGAGCCCGAGCCGATAGCCGAAGAGGCTGAACCGGAAGAGGAAGCAAAGACAGCGGTGCGGCGACGTCGCACCAACGCGGCCCGTCGCACGGCCGAAGACGAAGCTTCCGAGCCAGACGATGCTGGGGTCGACGACGCTGCAGATACCGCCGAGATAGCCGAGGAGCCCAAGGCAGCAGCCCCGAAAAGGAAGGCCGCGAAACGGAAGACGGCGAAGAAGGCGACGAAGAAGGCCGCTAAGAAGAAGGCTTCGAAGCGAACAAAGGCCGCCCCGAAGGCCGCGGCGGCAGACGAAACCGAAGACTAACTATTCCTTGACGGTGATGTTCAGCGCCTTAAGAAAGGCGTGATCTTGATCCGAAAAAGACTTCCCAGTGGCGCCCGAGTGGTCGGCGTCGCTGTCGTCGTCTCCTGGAGACTTCTTATCGAAACCAATGGTGGCTTCGAGCACGAGGAAGACGTCGTACCCCTCGCGCTGGATCTCTCCTAGCGCTTCTTCGATACTTTCAGACTCGGCCAACGATTCGTTGATCGCGTGCCCCAGCTTCTGCATTAGGTGTTTTAGGTTCTCGTCCACGTTTTCGACTATTGGTCCGACTGGCTTTATTCAAGCAAATCGACCGGCGCGGCGCAAATCGGTTACACCAGTTAACTACAGTCCTAGCCAGACCATCAGGGCGACTACGGCGGCAGCGGACATCACAAACGCAAGCACGCTGATCACTGTAAGGTCTTGCTTTGTCCAACCTTCCAGCCCCCACAGAGACGCCACCGACTCGGCGTCTTCCGGTTTCGAACTTACTTTCAAGTCCTCCAGCGCGGCAGGTCCGGCTGCAGTCCAAGCAGGCAGCTTTCGCCGACTTCGCTCCGGCCCGCTGTTAGAGTCCGTAGCCTTACCAGTGTGTAAAACTGGCGATGGCTGAGCGGTCGGAACAGGCCCGCGGTTGAACTCCAAACTCTGTGCCAACTTCCGCATACCGACGGGTACGCCGTCGTGCGAACCCTTGATTGCCCTCGCCGGGGCCATTGAGGTTTTTAGTTGATCGAGGGCTGCCAAGAATCCACTCGCCTCCTGATAGCGACTGTCCCGATCCTTCTCTAGCGCCTTGAGGATGACCCGACTCAGCTGCTCGGAAACCTTCTCCGAGATTTCGCTCGGCGGTTTCGGCGCTTGCATCACCTGAGCCTGGATGATGTCGAACTGGCTCTGCGAGTCAAATGGCTTCTGGCCAGTTACCGCCTCGTAGAGCACGATGCCCAGTGCGTAAATGTCGGCACGACCGTCAATATCGCTCTGGCCCTTTACCTGCTCGGGCGACATATAGTGGACAGCTCCAACGAACGTGCCTATCTGCGTCAACGCTGGGTCCTGTTCTTGTTTCGCCAATCCGAGACCAGCAAGTTTCACTACGCCTTCGGGCGTGATGCGAATCGTGGCTGGAGTAATCTCGCGGTGTACGACCTGCTGCACATGCGCATAGTCGAGTGCCGAAAGCGCCTGACGAGCGATTTCGATTGATTCCGCGGTCGACACCGATCCGTCGGCGATGCGCTGTTCGAGAGTGACGCCTGGAACTGCCTCCATCGTCATTACCAACTGGCCGTCGAGCTGGATGCCGCTGTAGAATTCAGCAATATTGGGATGGGCAAGGCGGGAGTGAATCTTCGCCTCGCGAAGGAATCGGTCCACGCGATCGCGATCTTCGTCAAATCCGCGGGGGAGTAGCTTCAGAATCTCGCGGCGACCGGCGATCTCGTTCTCGACCTCGTAAACGATGGCCGCGCCCTCCGAGTCCAAGACCCGCAGAAACCGGTACCCGCCAACAGTTTGTCCGACTCGAAAAGCCATCCGTTCGCCAGCCCCCTGAGTTCAGAAAAACTAGGAGACAACCGGATTGTAGGCCCGTTACCCCCGATTACGAACCGCGGCAAAATACTGAGGCGAAGGGGGGGAACCTCATGTAGGATGAAGCGATGAAAGACTCGATCTTTGAGGTGCCCTGCCCCTGTTGCGGAAGCAAACTGGAGATCGACGGTGAGAACGGCATCGTTCTCACCCACCAAGAACCGCAGCGAAAACAGAAGCCCACCGACCTGCGCAAGGCCGTCAAAGCGCTCGACAAGGAGGCCGAGCAGCGCGACGAGCGATTTCTCAAAGAGATGGAAGCCCAGCGGGGGCACCAAGATGAGCTCGATAAGAAGTTCGCGAGCCTACTGAAGAAGGAAGAGGGCAAGGTTCCCACCAAACCCGACTGGCGAGATATCGACTTCGACTAGCGAGTTCCCAGCAGTTGGTCGATCTTCGACCGCAACGACTCGAGCGAACCATTGTTCAACAGCTTCTCGTCAGCCAGCTCGAACGTCGCGCGGAGTTGCTGGGCAGTCTCGTTCGGGCTTTCCATTTCCCGATCTTCTTGCTCGGCGAACTCGTCGAAAGACCGGGGCGTGCGCTCATCCGCGCGCGCCACTGCACGCTCGAAGCGGACCTCCCGCGGCGCATCGAAGTGAGTCAGCCGGAACTCCTCCAGTTCACGCAACGCCTCGACCTCGCTGGGGTTGCGAATTGAGTCGATCACGTAGTCCTGCCCCTCGACCAGGCGCGCCATGACGCGATGGGCGAGCACTGCTGGGCCGAAACGAGCACGCAGCTCGTTGCCCACTCGTGTGAGGTTCTCGCGTGTAGGAGTCTGGCCACGGCTCTCCAGCTCCCGACGGATCTCATCTGAGAGCGAGAGGTACAGAAACCCGCGCTCCCGTAAGTAATCCGCCGCTGAGGTCTTCCCCGCGCCGTTCGTGCCTGTGAGTCCTAAAACCATCTGTGGTCGAGGTCGTCAATATAGCAATTTGTCTTGTTTCACAGGAATCCGTGGCAATCGATACGCGCACCGTGATAGCCTCGTCGGAACCGCACTATCGTGCGACCATTGGTTTCCGTCCCGAGACCGCCCCTTGATGAGCGGTCTTTTTTTGAATGTTCTCGAGTGTATCGAGAGGGGTAGTTTGATGGGCAATATCGCCGACCTGATTCCGTATATCGGCCTGCTAGGCCTGGTGTTCGCAGCTGGCAGTTTCGTAGCCGTTGGCCGCAAGTCGCCGGGCAACGAATGCATGCAGGAGGTCGCTGGCCTCATCCATTCCGGGGCAATGGCCTTCCTGCGCCGCGAGTATCGCATTCTGTTCGTCTTCGTCATCGTGGTCGCTGGGCTGATTGCCTGGCAGCTGAACACCGAGACCGCAGTCTGCTTTATCGCTGGCGCGGCCTGCTCGGTCGCAGCGGGATACATCGGCATGCAGGCGGCGACCCGCGCCAACTCGCGCACGAGCGAAGCCGCACGCAGTGAAGGTGCGGACAGTGCCCTACTGGTCGCGTTCGGCGGCGGGTCTGTGATGGGTTTGGCTGTGGCGGGCCTGGGGCTGCTCGGCCTCGGCACACTGGTTCTGGTATTTGCCGGCACCGAGCAAGCGGTCTACATCAACGGCTTCGCGATGGGTGCTAGCTCGATTGCGCTCTTCTCTCGTGTCGGCGGAGGCATTTTCACTAAAGCCGCCGATGTCGGCGCGGACCTTGTCGGCAAGGTCGAGGCGGGCATCCCCGAGGACGATCCCCGCAACCCCGGCGTCATCGCCGACAACGTCGGTGACAACGTGGGTGACGTGGCTGGCATGGGTGCCGACATTTTCGAGTCGTACGTCGGCTCGATGATTGCGACTCTCGCCATTGCGGCGACACTCGCTCCCGGAGCACTGGATTTGCTCGCCGGGTCGCTGTCGGGTGACGCGCTGAAGTCGGCACTGATGGGATTGCCGTTGGCACTCTCGGCAATTGGTCTAGGCGCATCCGTACTCGGCATCCTGTCAATCCAAGCGTTGAAGGGCATGGGCCCGGCGGCCGCCCTGCGCTACTCCGCTTGGGGAGCTGCCGCATTGTTTCTGGCAGGAGCTTGGGTAATGATCGGCGCGATGGGCGTGAGCCAAAGCGTGTTCTATGCGGTCCTCGCGGGCACCTTCGCAGGCGTCGCCATCGGCTACATCACTGAGTACTACACCTCGATGAGCCCCGTGGACAACATTGTCGAAGCGTCGCGCATGGGTTCGGCAACGAACATCATCGCAGGACTCGCGGTCGGATTCCGCAGTTGTGCGCCGCCGGTCGTTATGATCTGCGCGGCGATCTATGTTTCTCACGCCACGGCCGGGCTGTACGGCATCGGTATCGCGGCGGTCGGCATGCTGGCGACTGTGGGTATCACGATGAGCGTCGACGCCTACGGCCCGATTGCCGATAACGCCGGCGGGATATCGGAGATGTGCGGCCTCGGTCCCGAAGTTCGAGCCATCACAGACGAACTCGACTCGCTCGGCAACACTACTGCCGCCATGGGCAAGGGCTTCGCTATCGGTTCAGCGGCGCTCACCGCGCTCGCTCTGTTCTCTGCCTATACGCAAGCCGTCGACACGGTACGCGCCGCTGCCGGTCTCGATTCGATTGTGATCGCCTTGAATGAGGCGAACGTCGTCATTGGACTGCTACTAGGCGGCATGTTGCCATTCATCATCGCGGCGCAAACGATGACCAGCGTCGGTCGCGCGGCAGAGAAGATGATCGAGGAAATCCGTCGCCAGTTCCGTGAAATTAAGGGGTTGCTCGAAGGGGTGGAAGGCGTTAAGCCCGACGCCGCTCGCTGTGTCGACATCGCTACGAGTGCGGCTCTGCGAGAAATGATTAAGCCAGGGTTGGTCGCGGTTTCCGCTCCGGTCGTGATCGGGTATGCCCTGGGTCCAGCGGCGCTCGGCGGTACGCTGGCGGGTGCTACAGTCACCGGCGTCTTACTCGCTCTCTTCATGGCGAACTCCGGCGGTGCCTGGGACAATGCCAAGAAGGCGATTGAAACCGGTGGCGTCGAAGGCGAATCAAAAGGTGGCGACGCCCACAAGGCAGCGGTCGTCGGCGACACGGTTGGCGATCCGTTCAAGGATACTTCGGGCCCCTCGATGAATATCCTGATTAAACTGATGTCGATCGTTGCGCTCGTGATCGCTCCGCTAGTTGCTTTGTTGTAGCGTTCGTCCACTGGAAGATGAAGCCTTTCGTCAATTTTCTGGCGGTGATTCTCAGCGTGGCCATGTTGGGCTGCGCTGATCGCGCCACCGAGCAGCTTGCGCCGCCTCCCAACATCATTCTCGTGATGGCGGACGACATGGGATGGGGGCAGACCGGCTACTACAACCATCCTGTCCTGAAAACGCCAAACCTCGATGCGATGGCCGCGAGCGGGCTGCGGTTCGACCGCTTCTATGCCGGTGCCCCGAACTGCTCTCCGACTCGCGCCAGTGTTATGACCGGGCGCTCGAACGACCGGACTGGCGTTGAGAATCATGGCTATGCGCTACGTAGGCAGGAGCAAACCCTCGCGCAGGCCTTGCGGGATGCTGGCTACGCCACCGGTCACTTCGGCAAATGGCATCTGAACGGGTTGCGTGGCCCGGGTGTACCGATCTTCGGGGACGACGACCATAGTCCCGGTGCATTCGGATTCGATGAATGGCTCTCGGTCACCAACTTCTTTGACCGCAACCCGATCATGAGTCGCCAGGGAGATTGGCAGGAGTTCGACGGCGACTCTTCGGAGATCATCGTCTCCGAAGCCATCGAGTTTATCCGTCGCCAGACGCAGGCTGAACAACCGTTCTTCACCGTGATTTGGTACGGCACGCCACACAGTCCCTTCGTAGCTTCGGATGAAGACAGAGCTGCTTTTCTGGAGCTCGACGACCGATCCCAGCATTACTACGGCGAGTTAGTCGCTATGGATCGCAGCATCGGAGCGCTGCGGCGCGGGCTACGGGAAATGGGGATCAAGCAGAACACGCTGGTGTGGTTCTGCAGTGATAACGGCGGTCTGCGCAACATTGAGCCAGGAACTGTGGGGGCCTTGCGCGGATTCAAGGGCGGCGTGTACGAAGGCGGGCTACGCGTACCAGCCATCATCGAGTGGCCCCAAGAGATCACGCAGGCTCGCGTGACCTCATATCCCGCAGCGACGATGGACATCTTCCCGACCCTTGCGGCCCTCGTGGGGTTGCCGGAGTCCGTCATGCTGGCCCCGCGGGACGGGGTCAATCTCACTCCTCTTTTCGACGGGAACATCGAGCGTCGGGAACGGCCCATCCCGTTTCGTCACCAGGGTCGGGCAGCTCTGGTCGACAACAACTACAAGCTGCTAACCCAAGACCTATCTGAAGGGACGTTCGAACTCTACGACCTCGAAAATGATCCAGCCGAAACGCAGAATCTTGTCGAGCAGGAGCCGGAATTGGCCGCTCGCCTGCAGGACGTGTTGCAGGCATGGAGCCGCTCGGTCGACTCCAGTGCTGCTGGCCAGGACTATGCAGAAGGCTTGCTTGACGACTCCGAGTCGGAACCTAGGAACTGGATGACGCTCGAAGAGTACAAACCCTTCTTCGAGGAATGGAAGAAACGCCCCGAGTACGCCTCGCGTTTGGAGTAGCTACTCGCCGTCGTAGACGCATAAAACATTTCCTGTATTTTTTGTTTTGAAGTTGCGGCGATTCATGCTAGCCTCAGTCAGCGAGATTGGCCGCAGCGTCCCCCCATGCGTCAGCGGAGGCAGAGAGAGTTTCCCCTTGGGAATACTCTCGCGATCGTGGCGATCCTAGTCGCGATTGGCTACCAGCTCTTCACCAAAGTGCTGCCTACTGATCTTGCCGCAGATCCGGTCGCGGCTAGCCCCAGTTACGACCGCGCGGACATCGACGACGCTCTAAAGCTGTTCGGGCGGTAGCCGCGATACGCACGGTACCCTGGGTTCATGGCTCTTTGGAAAGACGATACAGAACTATTTACGATCGCGCGTCAGGAGTTGTTTAGCTCCGTCGTCGGCGACGCCATGGATAAGCTCGGTTTGCAGCGGCAGTACTTACCGCCGGGCATCCAACCACTTTCCCCTGACATGTCTCTGATCGGCCGTGCGATGCCCGTCCTCGAAGCAGACATTTTTGGAGAGCCGGAGAAACCTTTCGGCCTGATGTTTGAAGCCCTCGACGACCTCAAGCAAGACGAGATCTATCTCTGTGTCGGCGGCTCGCCACGATACGCCGTCTGGGGCGAGAATATGTCGACGCGAGCGATGAAGCTCGGAGCGGCGGGCGCGGTAATGACTAGCTATGCGCGCGACACCCACGGCATCGTCGGTATGGGTTTTCCCACGTTCGCGTTGGGGTCTTATGGGCAAGACCAGGGGCCACGCGGCAAGGTGATCGACTTCCGCTGTACGGTTGAGATTGAAGGCGCGGTGATTCGGACTGGCGACATTCTCGTGGGCGATGTCGACGGTGTTCTGGTTGTTCCCCGAGACGCCGAAGAAGAAGTGTTCACGAAGTCGATCGAAAAAGCGCGCGGTGAAAAGCTCGTCATGGAAGCGCTCAAGGACGGCATGAGCGCCGTTGAAGCCTTCGCCAAGTTCGGGATCATGTAGCGCACGAGCGCTCAGTTTTCGTAAACTGTGACGAGTCGTTCTGAGTCGAATATCGCGACTGGCGAAATCACGATCTCGTCGAGTGCGATGTCGTCACCGAACCGCTCGTGGACTTTCGCTGCAACGGCTGGGTGCGAGAGGTCGAAGTCTCCTAGGGTTTCCAGCTCCCCGACGTCAATGCCTGCGCCACGGCTATACACCTTCCAGACTAATTCGGAGCAGTAGATACTCTCGTCAGACCATTCAAAAAAGGAATCGTAGTCTCGGCCCATGAGAGTTGCACCAGCGTCAGTCATCTTGCTCAACACATCGGGCGTCAGAGCCGTATCCGCATCGCTCAAGCGCTTGACGACAAAATGACTTCGTTCGCCTCGCGAAATCCACTCCGACAGCGGAGTCAATTTGACAGGCTGGACGGCTTCGAAGACGGAGGCCTGCCCGTCTTGAACGTACACAAGTCCCATATGGCTATATGGCGACTTGGTCGCCAATTGAACGGCCAAACTTTGGGAAGACCGTGACGTCTGAAAAATGATGTCGCCATTCTGCGGCTCATAATCACCTTGCGGTGAGCATGCGCCGAGCAAGATTAGAAGAGCAACGAGTGGGGAAGTCTTGCAACCGAACATCACCCCAATTTTATCGCTGGTCGGGGCCAGGACAGTGGCCGAAATCAGTTGCTACCGTCAAGTCATCGAATTTCGTCGTCGAGTCCGGTACCGACTAGCTTCGTATAATCGGCCTTGGAAGAACTCTATCTCCGCTTCAGCTATCTGATGATCTTTTTGGTGGCGGCGATTGAGGGCGAAGGTGCCTTAGTTGCGGGTGCCGTCCTCTCCCAACGCGGTCACATGTCTTTTGGTGGGGCGGTCGTCGCTTCGTTTCTTGGTACCTTTCTCGTCGCTGAGGGCATGTTTCACCTGGCGCGCTGGAAGGGGCGGGCTTGGGTCGTGCAGAAGGCGGGGGGAGATCCGCGCCTGCGGCGCATCGAACGGTGGCTCGATAGACGCGGCAATTGGTTGCTACTGGCTGCGCGTTTCCTGTGGGGCATGCGGATCTGGATACCGGCGGTTTGCGCGGTAGGTGGCATGTCCGCCAAGAAGTTTTTCTTATGGAACATTGCCGGCGCACTGGTTTGGACGGCGATCGTCGCTCCGATCGGCTACTACTTTGGCGAAGCGCTTGAAGCGTTGGACCCGCGGATGCAGAACATCGCTTTGGTCGTGGTCGTGTTGCTGACGTTGGCCGTGGTGGTGTCGGTGCTTCGGCAAGCGCACAAGGAAGCCAACCGCTAGCCGCTTGCGCGGTGACTGGCCCGCCTTCGCGCCGCTAGCGCGGGCCAGTCCGCTTCGCGGGGGAGCCGTGATGGACCCGCGGCCCATGAGTATTGGGGCGAGATCTGTGCGCTGGCTGGTCGGTCGCTAACCGATTGCGAGAAGCCGATTCGTCGTGCGCCAGTACCACTTGCTGTCGACGAGTGCCGGGGAGGCGAGGGCTCGTTCGCCGAACTCATTGACGTGGAGCAACTCAAATTCACGACCCGCCTTCAGAACGAACGTTTGGCCTTCGTCGTTCGTGAAGTAGACTTTGCCGTCCACGCCAATCGGTGACGCGGAGAACCCCTCCCGCATGGGTTGTCCGAGGCGTTGTTGCCAAAGATTTTCGCCCGTCTTGGCATCAAAGGCCGCGCCGATACTCGCCATGTCGTTGACGGTGTAGAGGACATCGTCCATCAGCAGCGGAGAGGGGATGAACGGAGAGCCGCGTGTAGTCCGCCACTGTATGTGTGTGTCGGTGACGTCACCATGACCGTCGGGACGGATGGCGAGAGTGGGCCCGGCACGGCCGGAGCAACAGTAGACGAGGCCGTGACCGGCGACCGGGGTGGGAATGACCTCCATCGTGGGACCGGCGCAGCTCCAAATCTCCTCGCCGTCGGACGGATCGTAAGCGGTGACCTTGTACTGTCCGTGGACGAGGATCTGATCTTGACCGTTGACGCGAATCGCGATCGGCGTGCCCCAACCGACGCTGGCCTTGCGAGACTTGCGCCAGACGGTTTTGCCGGTGGCACGATCAAGAGCCGTTACAAAAGACTCCGGACGCGGGCCTGGTCGACGCCGTCCGAATGTGGCGCCCTGATCTTGGTAGACGATTACGAAGTTTTCGTAGAGGAGCGGTGACCCGGCAGGTCCGTGATAGTTCGCCGTCGGCCCAGTGTCGTTGTGCCAGAGGACGTTGCCGTCGAGGTCCATCGCCACGACACCCTGATTACCGAGAAAGGCGTAAACCCGCTCGCCATCCACCGCGACAGTAGCCGAGGCCCGACCGTTCTTGCGGTGGACACGTTCGGGTGAAGCATTCGGGGCCGCAGTCTCCCAGAGAAGCTGTCCGGCGGTTCGGCTGAGAGCGAGAATCGAGCGCTCGCCAGCAGCATCGGCAGCAGTTAGGAAGATGCGGTCGTCCCAAATGATGGGCGATGAGTTGCCGTCGCCTGGCAAGTCGACCGACCAGAGGACGTTGTCGGTTCCGGACCAAGTGTCCGGGTAGCCAGAACTGGAGACGAGTCCCTGCCCGGAGGGGCCACGCCAACGCGACCAGTAGTCGGCGCCTTCTCCCACGACGGGAATGATGGCCACATCAGCCTGAGACTGCTGCGCCGACAAAGCCCAGGGCGCACCGAGCATCAAGGGAATAGCGTGTCGTCGTTGCAAGCGAATCCTCCGGTGATCGGTTTAGTGTATCGGGCGAAGCGTAGAGAGGGCCAACCGGGCGGTGATTTAGAACACCTAGCCGTGGCAGAGGAGATGAAGTTCGTGGACGCCGATTTGACGGAATGATTCGTCGGCGGCACTGCGACGGAGTTCTAAGTCGACGAAGCCGAAGGCCCCGAGGAGGTCGCCGAGGGTCCTAACACCGAGGGGTTGGAGTTTCCCGGAGAGGTCGGCGGGAGGTGTGACGGTCGAGCCGCTCTTCAAGGCGATGGGGCCTATTTGATAGAAGACGAGGCTGCTTGGTTGAGTGGCAAACTCGCAGAGGAGTTTGTCGGCGGATGCGGGTGCCGCCGTGAGGCGCAACACGAAAGTCGGACTGCCGTCGCCGACGCAGAGGAGCTCCGCGCCTTCAGGGAGAATTGGGACGTCCTTGGGCCGCGTGGACATGAGACGAAGCTGCTCGCAGAGGGCTTCGCGTCCAGCGTAATCCGCTCCGATGGAAACGCCGCCGATCACGAGAGTTCGGGACTCTTGAGGGAGCTGAGTTGAGAACTCCTGAGAGAGTAGCGGCGCGGCTGACAAGACGAGAACGTTCAGAAGGACGTCGAGTCTCATGACGTGCTTAGTGTAACGGTCCGTGGAGATCTCTGCGGCCCGCTCGGGCTGCTATTCGGTCAGAGCGAACGCCATCACAACAGGGCCTGCTGCGACGGCAATATACTGCTTGCCGTCGAACATGTATGTCATCGGAGAGGCCTTCCAAAGACTATTGGTCTGGAAACTCCAGAGCCTCTCGCCATTCTTCGAATCGACCACCGTGAGCGCCCCGCCATCCTCGCCAAAGATCACTAGACCAGACGCAGTCGAGAGCACTCCGCCCCAACTATTTGCGGGGCCAACTTGAGCAAGCTCCCATTCGATGCTGCCGGTAGTGATGTCGATAGCACGGAGGATCTTCTTCGGATCGCCGGTCTCCACGGCCTGCGCACCTCCGCCCCTGTAATTCATTCCCGCTTGCCAGTCCACCTGCTGCTTGATAAACACGCTGCAGCGCTCTGTAGTTTGAACGTAGTAGAGGCCCGTTTCGGGACTGTAGGCGGTAGAGAACCAGTTGGTCGCGCCGTGCACCGACGGACAAACAAGATTACCCTCTTCGGTGGGCTCGGAATTCGGGTTGAGGATCGGGCGTCCGTTGGTGTCGAGACCACTCGCCCAGGTCAGCTTGTCCACGAATGGCTTCCCAAGAAGAAGCTCGCCATCGGTACGGTCTAAGACGTAGAAGAAGCCGTTGCGATTGGCCTGGATGAGTAGCTTGCGGGGCTCGCCCTCCCAATCGGCGTCGACGAGGACGGGCGGTTCAGTGGCATCCCAATCCCAGACGTCATGCGGCGTGAATTGGAAGTACCACTTCATCTCGCCAGTCTTGTCATCGAGCGCCAGGATCGACTCCGAGTAAAGGTTGTCCCCGGGCCGACTGTCGCCATTGAAGTCCGGCCCTGGATTGCCGGTCGGCCAGTAGACGAGACCGAGCTCCGGGTCATAACTGCCGGTCATCCACGTCGGGGCACTTGGATGGTGGATACCCTCTCCCCAAGTTTCAGAGCCGGGCTCTCCGGGGGCTGGCGCGGCCCACGTGCGCCAAACCTCTTCGCCTGTCTGCTGATCGTACGCGGCTACGAAGCCTCGGGCCCCCTGTCCGCCGCCAGCTAAGCCGGGGATAACAAGATCGCCGACAACAAGAGGCGCGCCGGTAGCAGCGTAGTTCTCACGCCAGTCGGCCATGACGGTGTCCCACAGAAGCTCGCCGTTAAAACGATCGAGCGCAATGATGTGGGCGTGGTCAGTAACCATGAAGAGGCGGTCGCCCGCGACTGCGACACCGCGATTGATGCCGCTGGCGGCAGCCCCAACCAAGCCCTTGGTTCGAGGGCGACTGTAGTGCCATAGCTCGCGGCCCGAACCGGCATCGAGCGCAAAACACTCGTTGCTGTTGGTGACGTACATGATGCCGTCCACGACAACAGGGGTGACTTGCAGATTGCCCGCGCCAGGCTGAGCGAATACCCATCGGGTAGTCAGCCGACCGATCGTATCGGCGTCAATCTGTTCGAGCTTGCTGTAGCGGTTGGCGCTAACGTCGCCGTTGTAAGTCGGCCAGTCGACATCAGAAGTGACACGGCGATAACGTTCGCCGTCGACGCGAAGTAACGCGATGCGACCATCCTCGGTGCGGAGCTGAAGGTCGTCGGCACTACGGTTGATGACTTCGCCGACCAAACTGGTGCCATCGGAAAGTTCCACATTCATCCGTACCGCAGGACGCTGAGATCTCGGGTCACGCAGGGTACGTAGAAAACTAACCAGCCTCCGGACTTGGGTAGCGTCGAGTTGGAAGGCAGGCATGCCGGTAGCGGGCTTGCCATTGAGGATCACGTCGGTCAGTTGACCATCATCGAGTCGCGTGATGCGTCGGGTGATCGAGGGGCCAAATTCGCCCCCATTGCCATCGGTACCGTGGCAGCTGGTACAGCGCGCCATATAGGCGGAACGACCTTCGTCGAGTGTTTGGCCAAGACTGGGAATAGCAGAGAGCAAGAAGAAAACGCACACCGCAGTAGCAGAAGCCTTCATGGACCTGGGAACTCCCTCGTACACCAACCCAGTCTATCCGGTCGACGGATCGCACGGTGAGCGTGTTGGTGTCTTGGATTGCTTATGCACCGGTTCGGCATGGTTCCGAGATACGATGGTCGCCATGTCGAAGAAGACTGTACTTTGCTTTGGAGATTCGAATACTTGGGGCCGCTCTCCGTTTGCAGCGGAACGACTGCCAGAGGAATCACGCTGGCCGGTCGTGATGCGGGACCTGTTGGGCGACGGCTATGAAGTGATCCAAGAAGGGCTGAATGGGCGCACAACCGTCTGGGAAGACCCGATTGAAGAGGGCCGCTGCGGCAAGACATATCTCAGCCCCTGCTTGCTTACCCACGATCCGATCGACCTGGTCATTCTCATGCTCGGCACGAACGACTTGAAGAAACGCCATTCCGTTTCGGCATTCGACATTGGACGTAGCATCGGCCTACTGATTGACAGGATTCTCGACAGCGGAACCGGACCCGGTGGAGCGCCGCCGAAAGTGCTGCTGATGTCGCCGCCGCCGGTGGCGAAGCTGACGGAATTCGCCGAGATGTTCGAGGGAGCAGAGGAGAAGTCGCGGCAGCTCGCGCGCTACTACCGTCAACACGCGGAACTTCGGAACTGCGACTTTTTCGACACCGGCGAACTGATTCGTGCAAGCGACGGCGATGGCATTCACATCGAGCCCGACCAGCATGTGAAGCTCGGCAATCGGGTCGCCGAACTGGTCCGCGAATCCCTAGGATAGCCCTCCAGACGGGCAGCACTGGGAGGGGACGCAGCGCCATAATGTCGTCATGCTGGCCGTAAGAATTTCGTTAGTCGCCGTCGCTCTCGCTCTCACCGCCTGTACCGAGGCTGAACCTCCGCAACCGGCTGATCCGTTCGCGGGCATGCACTGGATCGACTTAACTCACGCTTACGATAGCGACATGGTGTTTTGGCCGACGGGGAAACCGTTCGAACATGTTCGAACGTCTTGGGGCCAGACCGAGGGCGGCTACTTTTACTCTTCTTACGATCTGTCGGTGAGCGAGCACGCGGGGACGCATGTCGATGCCCCAATTCACTTCAGTGCGGGCGGGGTGACTATCGACGACATTCCGTTGGGCGATCTGTTTGGTCCCGCCGCTGTTATCGACGTGAGGCCGCAGGCTGCCGTAAACCGTGACTATTTGGCCTCGGTAGACGATCTGGCGATCTATGAGTCAAAACACGGAAGGATCACGCCTGACACGGTGGTCCTGATCCGTACGGGATGGTCGACGCGTTGGCCCAACGTGAAGGAATACATGGGAGACGACCGGCCCGGGCGAACGGATGATTTGCACTTCCCAGGCCTAGCACCGGAACTTGCGGAGGCTTTGGCGGAGCGTGGTGTGAAAGCCGTCGGTATCGATACTGCCAGCATCGACTACGGACCGACCACGGATTTCAGAGCCCATCAGGTCTTGGCCGCAGCTGGCATCACCGGTCTAGAGAATCTGACCGGACTGGAGGCTCTCCCCGAGCAGGGAGCCTGGGTCATGGCGATGCCGATGAAGATCCGAGGAGGTTCTGGAGCGCCGGCTCGGATCGCGGCCCTCGTGAGACGCTAACGACCAAACTTGGGACTACATTTTCTGCCATGCTTGGAGCGCGGGGAGTGAGGAGTTGATGATGGGCAGAGTGAAGCTATCGATTCTCGCCTTGGCCTGTTGCCTGGTCGTTGCGTCGGGCTGCGAGCAACAGGACATGTCAGAGGAAGCCTTTAACGAAGCGATGGAGACAGCTGTCAAGGACCTCGAAGAAGCCGCTGAAGATACAGCCGATGCGCTGGGTGATGCTGCGGCGGACGCAGCCGAAGTGATCGAAGAAGCGTATCGAGAGGTGGAAACGGCAGTCGAAGACGCGATGAAAGAAAAGACAAGCGACGCGAAGTAGGGCGCCGAAGCAACGCTACATCTCGTGTTAGACTCCCAGTCAATCATGTCTGTATCTCGTCGCAAAGCTATTCAAACTGCCGCCGCATTGGGGGTCTTGTCGGCTCCGCTCGCTGGCGTGGCCCAAGATGCGGGACGGCTGAAGCAGTCCGTTTGCAAATGGTGCTACCGCGATATGGGCGTCGATGAACTGGCCGCGGAAGTCTCGAAGATGGGCATGGTCGGTATCGACCTGCTGGTTGAAGAGGAGTGGCCGATTCTGGAGAAGTACGGGCTCATCTGCACTATGGGGCAGGGCGTCTGCACGATCGAGGACGGACTCAACCACACAGACAATCACGCCGAGATCGAGAAAAACTTTCGGCACCTGTTACCTGCAGCCAAGAAAGCTGGCATGCAGAACATGATTTGCTTCTCGGGTAATCGGCGCGGCATGTCAGACGCGGAGGCGTGGGATAACTGCACGACGTTACTGCGAAAAATCACGCCCTTGGCGGAAGATCTCGAAGTAACGATTCAGATGGAGTTGCTCAACTCCAAGGTGAACCACGCGGACTATCAGTGCGATACGACGCCGTGGGGTGTCGAACTTTGCAAGCGTGTCGACTCACCGCGGTTCAAACTGCTGTATGACATCTATCACATGCAGATCATGGAGGGTGACGTGATTCGCACCATTCGTGAGAACGCGCAATACCTGGGGCATTTTCACACCGGTGGCAACCCAGGCCGCAACGAGATCGACGAGACGCAGGAATTGAACTACGAGGCCATCGCAAAGGCCATTGCCGACATCGGTTACGACGGTTTCTTTGCCCACGAGTTCATTCCGTTGAGAGACCCAATGACGTCGCTGCAGCAAGCGGTCGACATCTGTAGGGTCTAGTAGTAGAGGCGGCTGCAACTCCGCCCCTCTCAGAAGACGCGACCGACAGCATCTCCGACGACACTTGCCTCGCGCTAATGCTGAAGAGAAGCGGCCCCTGGGTGACCAAGATCGTGAACTACCATGGGGGATCGGCTCCAGCGCGGTAACCCCTTGTGTGGACCAAGCGTCCGGTCCGGTAATGCGACCGCGTCCCTCACGGCGCGCTTGGGTATGAAGGAGAGATAGATGATGAAACTGGTTAAAGCGGCGCTGCTGCTTGTTCTGACGTCGGCGTCGGCCTGGACACAGGTCAACATCGGCGAACAACTACCCGAGGCCGAACTACCGTTCGCCATGACGGAGGTCGCTACCTTCAACCTTCCCTGGAAGCTGGCGTTCCTTCCCGATGGCCGCATGTTGGTCACTGAAAAGCCTGGGCCCGTTTGGCTGGTCACCCAACAGGGAGAGAAGGTACAGGTGAGCAATACGCCCGACGTCTTTCACCAAGGCCAGAGCGGTATGCATAGCGTCTACCTCTCGCCGCATTACGACACCGACCAGAGCATCTACCTGACCTACTCCGAGCCGGGCGAATACGGCGGCGGCCTGGCGATGGCCCGCGCCAAGCTGAACCTCACCGATACCTCCGCGGCGCTCGAAAACCTCGAAGTGCTGTGGCACCAGATGCCGAAAGGCAGGGGCGGCCAAGAAGGCGCGCAGATCGTCTTCGATCCAGACGGGAAACATCTGTTCCTCTCTGTCGGCGACCGTCAGCGTTTCTACCCGGCCCAGGACCCCGACTGGCCCGCTGGCAAGATCCTGCGTCTGACTCTCGACGGCAAGCCCGCCGCCGACAATCCCAACTTCGGCAAAACCGGCGCCAAGTCGATTGATTTGACCGATCCGCCCAAAGACACCGAAGTCGGCAAAACCGCGCCAGTCATCGAAACCTACACCTTCCCCGGCGACAACCTGACGCCGTCGGAAACCTGGGCCAGCGGAGTCCGCACACCCTACGGCATGGCGCTCTCGCCCGACGGCGAACTGTGGGAGGTCGAGCATGGCCCACGCGGCGGCGACGAGCTAAACCTGATTGAGAAGGGCAAGAACTACGGCTGGCCACTCGTCTCCTACGGGGTGAACTACAACCGCGTGCCGATTCCCAGCCACGATACACGGCCCGAGTTCACCAAGCCAGTGATCTATTGGACGCCAGTTATCGCACCCGGAAACCTGATGTTTTACAACAGCACGGAGACCTTCCCTCAGTGGAACGGCAGCGGCTTCGTCAGCGGTCTTGAAACAGAGTCGCTCAATCGCTTCGTCTTTGACGGCAACGGCGGCGCAAAGTCCGCCGAGCGCTGGCATGTCGGTCACCGCATACGCGACGTAGAGCAAGGCCCCGATGGCTCCCTGTGGATGCTAGAAGACGAAAACCCCGGCGCCCTGATCCACGTGACGCCCAAGTAGCGCTCAGGGGACGGTCAAGCTTGGCCGTCCCCCAAGGGATCGCCCGCATCGAATACAGATGATATTCTCTGTAGCGAACCAAGATGCCGAGCGATCAACCATCGGAGTTTCAAGAAATCAGCCACTGCGGCGGCAAGGTGACTTTCCATGTCGAAACACGGCCCGACGGCAGCCGTTTCTTCAAATTGGGATGGCACAGCGACAGACAGGGCCCAGCAGGGATTATTGGCGTCTACGCTCTCCCTCAAGGAATCCCCGTGGCCCGGATAGTTATGGGCGGCATCGGTCAGGCTTGGAGCGACGCTCCAATTGAAGACTGTTTCACCGTATTGATAGGCTCCGATAGTGAAGGTAGATTCGGGAAGCGATGCCCGACCTGCGAAAAGTACTGGCGAACTGAGGGATGGGCAACGGTCTGCGCGTACTGCGGCGACAGAGCGCCCGCCCATAGGTTTTTGACGCAAGCGCAGCTAGCCTATGTAAGAGCGTATTGCGCAAGACTCAGCACTGCGCTCGACATAGACGGCGACCACGTGATCGACATGGATGCTGTAGCAGACGCAGTCGGTAGAGACATATCAAAGCCCCCGTTCTACTACGTCGAAGAGAGCCAGCAGAACAAGTTCTCTTGTGCTGCCTGCGGCAGCTTCAACGACATTCTCGGCAGCTTTGGTTATTGCTCGGCGTGCGGCACGCGGAATGACCTACAGGAGATAGAGAAGAAACTTGGGAACCTTCGTCAGAGGATCAACTCCGGCGACCCCTTCGAGGATTGCGTTAGGGATGCGGTCGCCGCCTTCGACTCCCTGGCTGGGCGGTACGTAGAGCAGCTTATCCGCCAAATCCCGTTGACAACCCGTCGAAAGGCGCTGTTCGAGAGGAGTCGGTATCACGATCTCAAGGCGGTCGAAAGCAAACTCAAAGATGCCTTTGACGTTGAAATCCTGAGCGGCTTGAAACCTGAGGAGATCGAGTTCGCAATACTCATGTTTCATCGACGGCACGTCTATGAGCACAAAGGTGGAGAGGTGGATGAGAAGTACTTGGCTGACAGCGGGGACGGCTCCGTGCGCCTAAAGCAAGCGTTGCGTGAAACGAAAGAGTCCGCACACAATATCGTGAATCTCGTTCTCAGGATGGCAAGAAACTTACATTGCGGCTTTCACGAGATTATTCCTCCAGTCGAGACACCCCACTAAAGTTTGGGACGCGTCCAGCGTGACAGGCAGGAAACTCTGCCTCGCCGGTCTCATCTGCCGCTGGTGGCGAGTGCGTTCCCCCGCGAAACGAACCTTCGAGGCTCGATCGGCGCCGGATGGCAGCTTCCACGCCCCAGTTTCCTGCCTGTCACCTTGTCACCGAAACAGAGCCGCTCCTGTGACCGTGCGATCGAAATCAGATCAGTTACGGCTGCCGAGTACGACGTCCGCCATGAAGTCGTTCTAGAATCCCTAGAGATGCGTATAGAGTGGACGGCGAAATTCGAGGAAGACGTCGACGTGATCGTCCGAAAGCTTGAGGGGGACCGCCTGAAGAGAAGTCCAGTATTGGGCATTCACTGGTATCTGGAAGTGGTTCCGTTGCTGATTTCCGCAATCGAGTTCGGTGCGGATCTCGTGGAAACGGAGAAGCAGGATATTCTTTCCCGATGCCTCTCCGAACTCGCCACATCGGGCGAGGAGCTGACAGCGAGCCGCCTTCGAGAGAGCATTGAGAATCGTACCCGCATCTTCCGCAGGACAAAGTATCAAAGATTCGAGTATTTGACCGACTGGTCGCTATTGGACTGCCCCAGACAAACTCGGGTGATTCACGGCGCACGGGTGCGCATTGGCTATCAGCTTTCACCGGCATCAAAGCGTGCTCGTCAGAAATCGCTGGAGGCATTCAATAACCCCTATCTAAAGCAGCCAGTTGACAGCTGCCCAGTGCGGATCGTCGTGAATGCTCGCAGTCGGGGAGCAGCTTATGCCCTGGCCTCCAACGCCCAGGAAACACTGCGGGGAATCTGGAATTTTAGTCTGAGTCAAGATTCCCACAGCCTAGGAACGTCCATCCCGCCTAGGCCAATGAGTTCCATCACGGTGGGGCCAATCCATTCAGTCAGGGAGTTGACTCATTCGGCTGACGAGGCACTTCTCTGGTATGAAGATGGCTACCCCCAAGTGAACATGCGAACCCAATGGGCCCCTGAAATCCGCAGATTCGAAAGGTGGGCATTGAACCAGATCAAGTACAGCAGGCACGGCAAGAAGCTGACGCAAGCGATCATCCTGTACAATCGAGCGCTTGACAAGACGGGCCCGGATGCCCGGTTTTTGGCACTTTGGGCGCTATTAGAGTTTTCAACGGGAACCCAGCAGGGAATGACCCATGACAAGACCGTGAAGCGGGCAGCGTTCCTGGGGCCGTCCTCAGACTATGATCTGGTGGTTTTGAAGTACCTGCGAGACCACAGAAATGACTTGGCGCATAGAAGCGGACAGAGCGACTTGCGAGAAAGGCACACCGTGCAACTCAAGAGACATGTCGAGCGGCTTATCCGGTTTCTGTTCGATCACGCGAGAGACTTTAAGCATTGGCAGGACCTGACCGGCGTCTTGGACAATCCCACGGATACAGCTAGCTTGGCGGCTAAGAAAGATCAGCTCAAGGTGACCAAGAAGTCTATCGCTATTGCTCGGTCGTTCGCCAAACACTAATCTGACAGCGCGCTCGTGTTGTCAGACCAAAAGCAAACGACCCGGAGCTTTCGCTCCGGGCCGTCCGTACTTCACCGCCTCAGTAGATCAAGCCGGGACCACTTCCGGCTCCTCTTCCTTAGCAGCCTTCACAACAGCGAAGCTCATCTTGCCGTTGTCACCCTCGCGCTCCACCGTCACCGTATCGCCCTCGCCGATCTCGCCGTCGAGCAACTTCAGCGCCAGAGGATCTTGAATCAGCCTCTGGATGGCCCGCTTCAGCGGACGCGCACCGAACTGCTCGTCGTACCCATCGACTAGCAGCAACTGCTTCGCCGATTCGGTCACATCGATCGTGATCTTCTTCTCGTCCAACCGCTTGCGCAAGTAGCCGAGCTGCAACTCCACGATCTCGTGCAGGTGCTCCTTATCGAGCTTGCTGAAGACCATGATGTCGTCGATCCGATTCAAGAACTCCGGGCGGAAACTGCGCTGTAACTCCGTCATGAGTTTTTCGCGCATCTCCGTGTGCCCGTCGTCCTTCGAGTGCGTCACCGAGAATCCGATCTCGCCGCCACTCTGCAACACGCTCGACCCGACGTTCGACGTCATGATGATGACCGTGTTGGTGAAATTCACCACGCGGCCCTTGCCGTCCGTCAATCGTCCATCATCAAGCACCTGCAGTAGGACATGGAAAACATCCGGGTGCGCCTTCTCGATCTCATCGAGCAGAAGCACCGAATAAGGCCTCCGTCTCACATGTTCGGTAAGCTGTCCGCCCTCTTCGTATCCGACATACCCCGGAGGCGCACCGATCATCCGAGCCACCGAGTGCTTCTCCATGTACTCCGACATGTCGATCCGTATCAACGATTTCTCATCGTCAAACATGAACTCGGCCAGCGCCTTCGCCAACTCCGTCTTACCGACGCCCGTCGGGCCCAAGAAGATGAACGAGCCGATCGGTCTATCCGGGTCGCTCAAACCCGCTCGATTCCGCCGAATGGCATTCGCGACGTGCTCCACCGGATCAGCCTGTCCGATGACCCGCTGCTGCAACCGCTGCTCCATGTGGACCAACTTCTGCATCTCGCTTTCGAGCATCCGGCTCACCGGAATGCCCGTCCACTTCGCCACGATCCGAGCGATGTCCTCCTCGGTCACCTCGCCACGCAAGAGACTCGAATCGGTGTGCTCCTCTTCGAGCTTCTTCGTCGCCAACTCAATGTCCTTCTCCAGCTTCGGCAGCCGGTCGTACTGGATCTCCGCCGCCTTTTGCAGGTCGCCCGACTGCTGCGCCTGCTCGATCTGTTTGCGCAGACTCTCGTGCTCCTCTTTCAGCGCCTTCACCCGCTCAATCAGTTGTTTCTCTTGCCGCCAGCGATTGCGCAACACCTCCGCCTCGCTTTTCAACTCAGCGAGTTCTCCGTCGATATGGCCGAGGCGCTCCTTCGACGCCTTGTCTTTCTCTTTCCGCAAGGCCTGCTTCTCGATCTCAAGCTGCATCACCTTACGGTCCAGCCGATCCACCTCGACCGGCACCGAGTCCACCTGCATCCGCAGCGCGGCGCCGGCCTCGTCGACCAAATCGATCGCCTTGTCCGGCAAGAAGCGATCAGCGATGTAGCGATCCGATAGCGTCGCGGCAGCCACTAAGGCCGAGTCGCGGAAGCGCACCGAGTGGTGAATCTCGTAGGTCTCCTTGATGCCGCGCAAGATCGCGATCGTGTCCTCGACCGTCGGCTGATCGACCATCACTTGCTGGAAGCGCCGCTCCAGCGCCGCATCCTTCTCGATGTACTTGCGATACTCGTTCAACGTCGTCGCACCCACGCAGCGCAACTCACCCCGCGCCAAGGCGGGCTTGAGCATATTGGCCGCGTCCATCGTGCCTTCGGCACTGCCGGCACCCACCAACGTGTGCAGCTCGTCGATGAAGCAGATCACCTGCCCCGCCGAGTCCTCGATCTCCTTCAGCACCGCCTTCAGGCGATCTTCAAACTCGCCGCGGAACTTCGCACCCGCGATCAGCGCCGCCAAGTCGAGTGAAATCAGTTTCTTGTTCTTCAGCGACTCCGGCACATCGCCAGCGACGATGCGCTGCGCCAAGCCCTCCGCGATCGCGGTCTTACCCACACCCGGCTCGCCAATCAGCACCGGGTTGTTCTTCGTCCGGCGCGAAAGCACCTGGACCACGCGTCTGATCTCTTCATCGCGCCCGATCACCGGATCGAGCTTGCCCTGCCGAGCTCTCTCGGTCAGATCCATCGCGTAGCGCTCTAACGCTTGATACTTGCTCTCTGGGTTCTGATCGGTTACGCGCTGTGTTCCACGAACTGCCTGCAGCGCATGCAATATCGCATCGTGCGATGCGCCCACCTCGTCGAGCAGCCGCCCGGCTGGGTCGCCCTTACTCGCCGCGAGCGCCAACAGCAAGTGCTCGGTCGAGACAAATTCGTCCTTGAACCGCTCGGTCTCTTTCTCGGCGGCTTGGAAGATCGATCCCAGTTGCGGGGTCAGATGCGTCCCGCCCTCGGCACCCTGCACCTGGGGGATATCACTCAGCAACTTGCGAGCATCTTCCGCCACCACCTGCCGCTGGATACCGCACTTGTCAAACACCGCACCGACAACGCCTTCTTTCTCTTCCGCCAGCGCGACCAGTAGATGCATTGGGTGCACTTGCTGATGCGACTGCTCCGCCGCCAGCGACTGTGCGCCCTGCACAGCCTCTTGCGCCTTTTGGGTGAATTTGTCGAATCGAATCATGGCGTTGTCCTTCCTCTATGGAAATCAGTCATAGCGGCGGACGGTCTACGTCCGCCGCCAAGTTTTTCGACTAGGTCAATTGACCTTGATCGTGCGGGCGTTCTTTGGACGCTCGACCTTGGGCGCAACAACCTTCAGCACGCCCTTATCGTACTTCGCGGACACCTGGTCGGCGTCCACCGTATCGGGTAGTGCGAAGGTCCGCTCAAATGAGCCGTACCTGCGCTCTATGCGGTGGAAGTTCTCTTTCTTCTCTTCGTTCTCGAACTTCCGCTCGCCCCGGATCGTGAGATGGCCTTCCTCGACCCTCACGTCTAGATCCTTCTCGTCCATGTCGGGCACTTCGACCTTCAAGGTGATCGCCTTGTCATCCTCGTAGATGTCGACCGCCGGTGCCCAGGCGCCTTTGTTACCAAATGGTGCAACGCCAAACGGACGGTCAAAATCCTCGAACAAACGATCAAAGCCAAACCAAGGCGTCATGCCCCGCGGGCTGTGTTTGATGAGTGACATTTTCGTTCCCTCCTTTGCTTACTGAATCGGTATTCTCCTGGAGCGCTCGACCTTCGGGACCCGAATCTCCAGCACTCCCTTATCGAACTTCGCCGTGATCCCATCAGCGTCGACCGCCTCGGGAACGCGGAAGCTCCGCTCGAACTTGCCAGCTCGGCGCTCGCGGTAGGTGTAGGCCGCCTCATCGCCGTGGCTCGCCTCTTTCTCACCTTTGATCACGAGCAAGCCTTGATCCAACTCGACCTCCACGCCTTTCGGGTCTACACCCGGTAAATCGACCTCCAACACGTACTGGTCATCAGCGTCGATCACATCGACTCTCGGCTGCCAAGCCGTCTTCGCTGCAGGAACCCCTGCGCTCGGTTGGGTGTATTGAATAAATCTCATTGCTGTTCTGAAGCCTCCGTCTCAAACTACTTTGTGACTCAATCATAAAACATGAGTGTATTCATGTCAAGTAATATGATTAGATATGAGTATGATCGACTCATATTCTGCTATGTGGCTCGATCTAAATGACTTATATGGCTCCTCTGTGCGCGTCAGATTGCGGGAGGAACAAGTTTCACCTGAAAACGGCCGCTGTGATTCAGATTTGGCTGCAACGTTCTCCCAGCCAATGGGACCAGCGAAAGCTCAAATTGACCGTATTCGGCTTCCAAAACCGTTGAGCCGGAGTATCATAACGGCGCGGACCGCCATACAACCAAGGAGAACTCCCCGATGACCCGCCGACAACTTCTCGCCGCCCTTTCCGCTGGACTCACAGCAGCTCCCGCCTGGGGTGCCACCGCCGATATCACCGTCGGCATCACCTGCGACACACGCCCCGACTGGAACGGACCGCCCAACTTTCTCCGTGCCATCAACGAGTGCTCCGAACTCGGCTATCACTGGATCGAGACTTTTTGGCCCTACGTCTCGCGCTGGGGAGACCGTCCAGAGGAACTGATCGACGTACTCGCCGAGCTCAATCTCAAGATGGAAACCGTCTCGAACGGCGGCGGTCAGAATACCGCCTTCCAAGACCCGACGCAGCGCACTGACGTCATCGAGACTCATATGAAGTTGGTGCGCTTCATTAAGGCTCTTGGCTGCGACCACCTCAAGATTAACTGCGGCGGACGGAACCCAGGTGGCAACACCGACGAGATCTATCGGAATCAAGCCAAAACGTTCGACGAACTCGGTAAGCGCATTTCTGACGAAGGCATCAAATTCGGCGTTCACGCTCACCTGTTTTCACAATTCGAGACTCCACAAGATGTACAGCGCATCATGGAGATAACCGACCCCAACCACGTGTACTTCGTCCTCGACACCGGGCACATCACCATGGCTGGCATGGATACGCTTGCCCTGACCAAGCAACTCGGCCATCGCATCATCGAGTACCACCTGAAAGACGTCGCACCCAGCAACAAGGGCGGCTACAAGGGCCCAGCGCTCGATCGGCGCGAAGTCAACACGCGACCCGACAATCGGATCTTCTTCGAACTCGGTGCCGGTGGCGTTGACTTCGAAGGCATCCAGGCCCATCTCAACTCGATCGAATGGAAGGGCTGGTTCACCGTAGAACTCGACCGTACCGCGACGACCGCCAAGGAAAGTGCAACGACCAGCAAGCGCTATCTGGAGAACGTTCTAGGATTGAAGGCATAGCCTTATGTCTGACTACACCGACGAGCACGCCCAAGCGGGCGTCGACGCAAAGCTGTCTGCGATCGAGACCTGGCCGAACCAGTATCCGCACTACACGATCAAGATCGAGATCCCCGAGTACACTTCGGTCTGCCCCAAGACGGGGCTACCCGATCACGGCAAGATCACGATCGAGTACGAGCCCGACAAGCTCTGCGCCGAACTCAAATCGTTGAAAATGTATCTGCTGGAGTATCGCAACCTCGGCATCTTCTACGAGAATGCCGTCAACAAGATGAAGAACGACCTCGTCGAATCGATGCAGCCCGTTTGGTTGCGGATTACCGGTGAGTTCACGCCACGTGGAGGCATCAACTCCACCATCTCGACCGAATATCGCCGAGACAGTTAGACGGCAGCGGACCTGTCGGAGTTGAGGCTCACGTGGATCGTCTCTTCGATGCGTTGATTGAGGCGACCACGACTCAACTCGGCCGCGACGCGTACGGCATTCTTGATCGCATTCGAGTTGGACTTACCGTGACTAATCAGACAGATTCCTTTCACGCCCAGTAGTGGCGCTCCACCGTACTCGGTGTAGTCAACCCGCTTGCGGAAGTCTTCGAACGCATCCTTCGCGAGCAACGAGCCGAGCTTCGCCTGGATCGTCTTCTCCAGCGACTGCCGCAGCATCGACTTGATGGCGGCCACCAGGCCTTCGCTCACCTTCAACGCTACGTTCCCTGTAAAGCCGTCACAGACGATCACATCGGCCTTACCGGTGTACAGATCGTTGCCTTCGACATTGCCGAGAAACTCAACCGGTAATTGACGAATCAGAGGCGCGGCGAGCTTCGTCAGTTCATTGCCCTTGTGGTCTTCTTCTCCGATCGACAAGATACCCACCCGGGGCACATCGCAACCACAGATTACCTTCGAATAGATCTCGCCCATCGCGGCGAATTGGGCCAACATCTCAGGAGACGCATCCACGTTCGCGCCTACATCGACCAGCACGGACCAAGTCTCCTCGAGTGTCGGGAACACCTGCGCTAACGCTGGACGTTTGACACCCGGCACCAGACCAAGAATCGTCTTGACGATCGCCATGCAAGCGCCTGTGTTGCCCGCCGAGATGATCCCTGCCGCCTCACCGTCACGCACCAGGCGTGCCGCTACGTGGATGGAACTCTGACGCTTGGCACGCATCGCCCGGCCTGCGCTGTCCGCCATCGTGATGACTTCAGCAGCGTGGACGACTTCAACCGGCAAGTCAGCACCGCCAGCCCTCCGCAACTCATCGCGAAGACGCTCTTCGGGACCGCACAGCAGCACCCGAACGTCGTGCTCGGCAGCGGCGAGGAGCGCACCTTCAACCTCGGGCGAAGGGCAATCATTGCTGCCCATGGCATCTACGGCAATGGTGATTCTTTCGGTCACGGGCTAGGGGAAGTATCAGTGCAGCGGCAATTGATACGGTGCCAGGAGAGGCTACTCGTCGTCAACTTCGATCACTTCGCGACCGTTGTAGTATCCACAGCTCAGGCAGACGCGATGCGGTAGCTTGGTCTCGCCGCACTGCGGACAATTCGTCGCGCAAGGGATCGTCAGGAAATCGTGTGCCCTGCGCTTGGCGGTTCGTGCCTTCGACTGGCGTCGTTTAGGGTTCGGCATCTCTCGATCACCTCGATCAGTTCAAATCTAAATCTCGCAACGCGGACCAACGCGGATCTTCCGCCTTTTCCGCCTGCCGTTCTGGCTTCACCTTACGATGTGGGCAAGAACCGTTCTTCTCTTCATCTTCGCACTCTGGCCGCATCGGCAGCCACAGCGTCAGTTGCTCTAAAACGACGCTGCCCAACGACAATCCAGCCGCCTCATAAAACCCGATGTCAGCATCATCACTCGACAACGGGTATTCCCCGTTTTCAGCGATGGCCTCTTCCGGGTAATAGAAGAGATCGAATTCGTTGTCGAACTTCCGTCGGATCGACTCCAAGCCGATCGCACACTCGTTCTCCAACTCCGCCGCGATACGACCGCGAATGCGAATCGTACGCGATCCCAACGCATCCAGTAGCTCGGCCGCACCTATAGCGCGGATCGATCCAACCGGTCGCCAGTTATCCGGGATTTCTAGGGTCGATTGATCAAACTCTTCATCGAAAGAGATCTTCTCGCGTTCAAGAACGCTGACCTCAATAAACGTAGATCGACCCACGGAGAACTTGTCTTGCCAGTATAACCCGGCAGGCCGGTGGTGCGCCACGACTCGTCGCTATACTACTGATTCAATGGATGTAAAGGGCAACGAGGGTATTGCTCCCTCTATCAGCGATGAGGCCGTCTTAGCCAAGACGGGTAAGGCTGGGGCGAGTGGTTTAGTGAACTCGACCGCGCTGGAGCCCTCGATTGGGATCACAAGACCATCGCTCGACACGTCTTGGATTCCTACCCAATCGGCGGCTGGTGGTCGCAGATGATCGCCGTCAGCTACGAACAAGCCCGCGGCCTGCGGGACAAGCACGAGCAAAAAGACGGCTACCAGATCCAGCGATCGCGTACGATCTCCACACCCGCTCTTAGAGCCTGGGCCGCCTGCAAGAACGGTATCCGTCGACTCGAATGGCTACCGGAGTCGGAGACGGCACGCATCCGTAGCATTCGCGAAGATACCCGCCTCATGCTGCGCCTCGACTGGCCCGACGGCAGCCTCGTTCTCATCGGCGTCGAGCCCAAAGACGGCGACAAATGCGTGGTCGGAGTGCAGCACAGCAAGCTTGCGGACCGAGCCGCCGCCAGGCGCGCCAAACAGTTTTGGGCTGATCGACTCGGAGAACTACGGAAGCAACTCGAGGCCGATTGATATAATCGCGACTTCTATGGTTGCCCCTGAACTCGTCCTTGCGGATCCGGAAACGATCGCCAAGTATCAGCCCGTCATCGGACTCGAAGTCCATATTCAGCTGAAGACCAACACCAAGATCTTCTCGCCCAGCTCGCACGAGTTCGGTAACGCTCCAAACACCCAGACGGACCCCGTCGTGCTCGGACTTCCGGGTGCATTGCCAGTGCTCAATCGCCAAGCGGTCGCGCAAGGGATCCGGGCGGCGCTCGCGGTTAACTGCCGCATCAACCGCAAGTCGGTCTTCGCTCGGAAGAATTACTTCTATCCCGACCTCCCGAAGGGCTACCAGATCTCGCAGTTCGACGAGCCTCTCGCCGAAGATGGCTGGGTCGATATCGAACTCGAAGATGGCACCAAGAAGCGGATCGGTGTCACCCGCCTGCACCTCGAAGAAGACGCGGGCAAGAACACCCACGACGGCTATCGCGATTCCGACCGCTACAGTTACGTCGACCTGAACCGCGCCGGCGCGCCTCTAGCCGAGATCGTCTCCGAGCCTGACATGCGTAGCGCCGAAGAAGCCTTCGCTTACCTGACGGCGCTGAAGCAGCTCGTGCAATTTTCCGGTGCGTCGGACTGCGACATGGAGAAGGGCCAGCTGCGCTGCGACGCCAATATCTCGGTCATGCTCAAGGGCCAAGAAGAGTTTGGGACTCGCGCCGAGATCAAGAACGTCAACTCGTTCCGGTTTGTGAAGATGGCGATCGAATACGAGATCGCCCGCCAAGTCGCCATCGTTGACGCAGGCGGCACGATCGTCCAAGAGACGCGCCTGTTCAACAACACGACTGGTGAGACCTCTTCGATGCGCTCAAAAGAAGAGGCGCACGATTACCGCTACTTCCCCGAGCCAGACCTGCCGCCTCTGATCGTCGAAGATGAGTGGCTCACCGAGATTCGGGACGCCATGCCGGAGCTGCCCCCGGCAAAGCGCAAGCGCTTCGTCGAGGACTATGGCATCTCCGAATATGATGCCACCGTCCTGATTGCTTCGAGGGCGATATCCGACTACTTCGAAACCGCGGCGACGGCCAGCGGAGACGCCAAGACGACTGCGAAGTTTGTGCAAGGCGACTTGGCTGGCGCTCTCAACGCGGCTGAGAAATCGATCACCGACTCGCCAATCAGCGCCGAACGACTGGCTGAACTCGTGAAACTGCGGTCGGATGGCACACTCTCATCGAAGCTCGCCAAGGAAGTCTTCGCCAAGATGTTTGAGAATGGCAAGTCGGCGCCGGAGATCATCGAGTCCGAAGGCCTCAAGCAGATCTCCGACACCGGCGAACTCGAGAAGATCATCGACGAGATCATTGCCAACAACATGAGGCAAGTCGAGACCTATCGTGGCGGCAAGACCGGCGTACTAGGCTTCTTCGTGGGCCAGGTCATGAAGGCAACCCGCGGCCAAGCCAACCCGAAAGCGGTCAACGAGTTGCTCACCAAAAAATTGGCGGGTTAGCGCAACCGCTACATTACTTCGGGCGCGTCGATACCCATCACATCAAGCACGGCGGTCAGCTCTGTCAAGAAGAACTGCGTCATCCATAGCAAGAACACCTGGCGCTCTGGGTCTTCTTCTTTGAGGATGTGGTGCTGGTGGTAGAACGTGTTGAACGTCTGCGCCACCTGAAACGCATACCTTGCCAACTGCGCTGGCTCACTCGCAGTCATCGCGCGCTGCACTATCCAATGCAAGCGGGATGCCGCCAGCATCAATTGCCAGAAATCTTCGTTCTCAAGCTGACGAGCGAACGCCTCGGACGTCAGCGCGGTATCAAAGTCCGGTAGCGACTCGCCCGTCGCTTCGTACTTGCGCAGAATGTTGCGCGCCCGAACGGACGAGTATTGCACGTAGGGTCCCGTCTCGCCCTCAAAGCTCAACGCCTCTTGGAAGTCAAACGCGATAACCGTTGTCCGGGTGAATCGCAGCATGAAGTAGCGCAAGGCCCCGACCGCGATCTGCGTCGCAATCTTGAGGCGCTCCTCTTCCGACATCTCTTCGTGGCGGCTGCGAACCTCTTCGAGCGCGCTCGTGATCAGCATGTCGAGCAAGTCATCGGCTTTGACGCCAAGGCCCTTGCGACCCGACACTTCAACGTGCGGTCGACGCTTGTCTTCTTCAGACAACTCGATGCCAAGCTCGGCACAACAGCGCGGTGTCAGCGCGACCATCTCGTACGAGAAATGAACGAAGTTCTCCGCGACTTCGTTGTACCCCAGCGACTGCAAACCAGCCTTAACCACGTCTTGCAGGTACGATTGCCGGACATCAATGACGTTATAGACGACATCTCCCTTCCCGAACGCCGGGGCGTTGGCATTGCTGGCCTCCGTCGTTGATACCCAAGCCGCGTGCCCCGACGGGTACGTGCGGAAAGTGTTGTAGTGGAAGTCCTTGCCTTCGAGCAAACCGAACTTCCACAAGGTGTAAGCGATGTCTTTGCCGACGTAAGTCACTGTGCCGTTCGAACGCACAATGACCTTCGACTCTTCGAATATCGAGTCCTCGTCCTCGTCGTCATCCTTCTTCTTCGGGTCTTGGAAAAGTTCCGCGGGCATCACCCAGCAGCCCTTCAACTTGCCCGTCTCTTCGAGGTAGATCGCCTTGCGCTCTTTGAGCAGCGCAAAAGCCGCCGACCAGAACTGCATGTGCAAGATCTCGCTCTCGCGCGGCAGCACGTCGTACTCGACGTTCAGCCGCAGCATCGTATCGAGATGGCAGTTGACGATGGCGCCCGCGACAAGGCGGCCCATTTCGGCTAGCTCGCCTTCGTCAGACTCAATCGCGTGCAAAGTCTCGGCCCGCCACGGCTGTGAATCGGGGTTCTCTTGGTAGTGCCGCGAGACACGCGCATAAAGATCCCAGCAGTAGTAATCGAAGCGCGTCTCCGGGTCGGCGATCAGCTCAGCGACCTGTTCAATGCTCATCTTCTCTAAGAAGTGAAACGCTGCGACGACATCGGCCACCTGTACACCGGTGTTGTCGATATAGTTTTGTGCCTCAACGTTGTCGCCAAGCGCGCGCATCATGCGAACCAACGTGTCTCCCAAGACGGCGTTGCGCAGATGCCCAATATGCGCCGCCTTGTTGGGGTTAATGTTCGTGTGCTCGATGATGATTTTCTTGGCGGCACGCTCCGTCGCCTGTGACGAGCCCTGGCGCAAGCCCTCACCATAGGCGCTGCGATCGAGTCGAATGTTCAGGAACCCCGCTCCGGCGACTTCAAGTTTCGCTACGCCAGGGATCGCTGGCAGCTCCGCCACAAGCTCATCAGCAATCTGCCTCGGTGCGCGTTTGAGCTGCTTCGCGAGCGCAAAACTGATCGGCGTCGCCAACTCACCAAACTCCGGCCGACGGGGCAGTTCAATGACGACAGGTACGTCAACGTCGTAGCGCTGTTTGACGTGCGCGCTGACGGCAGAGCGCAAGCGTTCTTCAAGAGCCAAAAACACGGGCTAATCCTCTGAGCGGAATGAAAACGCCCGCCGAATGGGCGGGCGCAGGCGACGCCTGATAGAGGCGAGTTTAGCACAGCCCGGGTCTGGCTCTTCAGCGCTCTTGACAAAGGGTTTACGGGCCGATAGCGTGGGGTATTCGACCTCCGCCTAACGGCCTCAATGCCCAGTCAGCGTGGAGTCGCTCGCCCTTTGATCAACGTTTCCAACACGTTCCGAGAGAACGAAATACTAATTACCGGCGCGAACGGATTCGTCGGCAAGGTCGCTTTGGCGATGCTGCTGGCCCGGTACCCCAGCGCCGCCCGTGTTCACATCTTGGTGCGCCCGCGCCGAGGCACGTCCGCTCAACAGCGCTTTGAGCAAGAGGTGTTGGGCTCACCGGTGTTTGAACCGTTCGACCGCGAGGCAATGGCCAAGCGCATCGTGGTGCACGAAGGTGACGCGGCCGAACTCGGCGACGCGGCGGCCCATGCGATGGCCGACGTCAGTCTGATCATCCATTGCGCTGGTCTCGTCGAATTCTTCGCTCCGGTCGATGAATCGCTGCGCGCCAACGTCGATGCCCTGGAGAAAGTCGCCGACCTCGCGGTGCGCATCAACGCCAAGCTATTGCACGTCTCGACCTGCTACGTCGCCGGGCGCTGCGACGGACTCGTTGAAGAAAGCGAGCCCATTGGCGGCTTCTACCCACTCCGTAAAGGATCCGACGACCAAGCGTTCGACGCTCAAGCCGAAGTGGCACGACTGCGCCGACGCATCAGCGAACTCACCACCGGTGAGCGTGACAAGGCGACGATCGAAGCGCTGACCGACCTCGGACGCTCACGCGCCGAACGCTGGGGCTGGGTCAACACTTACACCTATTCAAAGAGTCTGGGTGAACAGATGCTGGCCCAGCGAACGGATCTCGACTGGGCAATCGTTCGACCAGCAATCGTCGAGAGTGCGCTCGAATTCCCCTTCCCCGGTTGGGTCGAAGGTGGACGCACCGCCGCACCGTTGGTGCTAATGGCACTGGGCGGCATGACTGAATGGCCTGCTCGTGCGGACCTCTCACTCGAAGTCGTCCCGGTCGATCAGATCGCTGCAGCGATGCTCGGCGTCGGTGCGCTGTTACTCGAAGGTCAGGCCCGCCCCGTCTATCAGCTGGCCGCTTCAGACCAGAACCCCTTCCCGATGCGCTCGCTGATCGCGCTGCTCGCCGCCGAGGCAAAGAAACGTGGCGCGGCGACCAATGGAGAAGCCAAACTCTACGACGGCGAAGACTATCTGCGGCGCAATAGGCGGCAACGCGCCCAAGTCGAGCGCATGGAGCAGCGTCTGGGCGGGCTAGGCAAATGGCTGAAGTCGAAAGGCCTACCCGGCGCGGCTTCTGCTACCCGCAGGTCCGGCCAGATGCGCCAAGCCGCCCTTCAACTACGCTTCCGTGAACAGACCGTCGAGCAGTACTTGCCGTTCACTTCACAGAACCGCTATCTGTTCGAAGCCAACCGCATCCGCCAAGCGATGGCGCAGCTCTCCGACGAAGATCGCAAACGACTCCCGTGGACGCCCGAGTCGATCGACTGGCCTAGCTACTGGCGTGATAACGAAATCGAAGGCGTCCTGAAATGGGTGCAGCCGGACGCGGTGCGCGACTGGAGCTTCCAGCTGTGAGCTTGCAGTCGGAAGAGGTGCGCGAGGGCGTACTCGAAGTTGTCCGCGAAGTGCTCGCCGAATTGGGCGCGAAGGATGCCGCCGAGCGCGCCAGCCTCGACTCCTCTCTCGACAAAGACCTCGGGCTGGGCAGTCTCGAACGCGTCGAGCTTTTGATGCGTGTCGAGCAACGCTTCGACACGCGCCTTCCAGACGACGTCGCCCAACAAGCCGAGACTCCCGCGGAGTTCGCCGCAGCGTTGCTGAGCGACGGTACTGGCGGCCCGGCTCGTGTTCGATACACGATTCCGAAGTCTCCGCCTGCACCCGAGCCCAACACCGATGCACGCACCTTCGTCGAAGTCTTGCGGCAGTTCGCGGAGTCCGACCCGGAGCGGATCCAGGTCCATCTGCTCGAAAACGACATCCCGCGACCGATCTCTTACGGACGTGTCTATAAGCGCTCACAAGAAGTCGCCGACGGGCTGATCGCGTCTGGTCTCAAGCCCGGCGAGACGGTAGCGATCATGCTGCCTACATGCGCCGACTTCTTCTACAGCTTTTTCGGTGTCGCGTTGGCAGGCGGCATCGCGGTCCCAATCTACCCGCCGACACGAGCGAACCAAATCGAGGAGTACGTTCAGCGCCAACTCACAATCCTCCAGAACGCGGAAGTCCGATTCCTCATCTCGTTCGACCAAGCGAAGGTTGTCGCGGATGTGATGCGACTCGGGCTGCCCAGCCTCCGCGAGGTTACGACCGCCGATGAACTCGCTGGCCGTGGACGCAACCACAACGGCCCACCACCCGAGACCAGCGAAATCTTCTTCATCCAATACACCTCGGGCAGCACCGGCAACCCGAAAGGCGTAACCCTGACGCACTCGAACGTACTGGCGAACGTACGTGGCATTGGCGAAGCCGTGCAAGCCCGCCCCGACGATGTCGTCGTCAGTTGGCTACCTCTCTATCACGACATGGGGCTGATCGGCTCCTGGCTATTCGCCTTCTATCACGGCTTCCCAATCACGGTGATGTCTCCGCTCGATTTCTTATCGCGCCCCGAGCGCTGGCTGTGGGCGATGAGCGACGCGGGCGGTACGCTGTGCCCGGCACCAAACTTTTCGTTTGACCTCTGCACCGCCAAAATCCCGGACGCCGCGCTCGAAGATGTCGACCTCAGCCACTGGCGCATCGCCATCAACGCTGGAGAGCCTGTGCTGGCGCACACGCTAGAGAATTTTGCCGAGCGGTTCGCGCCAAGCGGATTCCGACCCGAGGCCTATGTGCCTTGCTACGGCCTCGCCGAATCTTCGGTCGCCCTAACGTTCCCCGCGATCAATCGACGCCCCGTCATCGATGTGATCGACCGCACGACGTTTGAACGGGATGGCATCGCCACACCGGCCTCAGACGACACCGAGCGCAAGCTCCGGTTCGTCGCCAACGGACAGCCGCTGCGACTGCACGAACTTAAGTTGGTGGATGACGCTGGCAACCTCGTCGATGAGCGTGTCCGGGGACGCATCCTCTTCCGAGGTCCGTCGCGAACCGCAGGCTACTACCGCAACCCAGAAGCTTCGCGCGCGGTGATCGACGATGAAGACTGGATGGATTCCGGCGACCTCGGCTACCAGGCCGCCGGAGAACTCTTCGTCACCGGACGTCTCAAAGACGTCATCATCAAGTCCGGTCACAACATCATTCCGCAAGATGTTGAAGCCGCCGCGACCGAGATCGAAGGTGTCCGCAAGGGTTGTGTCGCCGCATTCGGCTTGATGGACGAACAGGCTGGTACCGAGCGCCTGATCGTTGTCGCCGAAACGCGCGTCACCGACGAAGCCGAACGCGTACGTATTACGCGCGAAATCACAGAGAACGTCGCGAGCAAAGTCGGCATCCCTCCCGACGTGGTGCAACTCGCACCGCCACATGCCGTTCCGAAAACTTCAAGTGGGAAAATTCGCCGAACCGAGACCCGGAAAATCTACGAACGTGGCGGCATCACCAACCGCCAGACCGATGCTCCTTGGCGTCAGATGCTACGGCTATGGCTGCAGAACGCGACCGGTTGGCTCAACCACCTCGACGACAAGGCATTCGGTGCCATCCGGTCAGGCGGCAAGAGTACCGGGCGCTGGTCGATCGCGGCGCTGTTTGGACTCACCGCACGCCTCACGCCGTCACCGGCCTCCGCCAGAGTGTTCGCACTGCCAGGCCTGCGCACACTACTCTCGCTCGATGATGTCGCGGTCAAGCCGATCAGCTCCGCGACCGAAGAACCCTGCATCTACTTGGCGAACCGATTCGATACGCTCGACGCGGCAGTCTTTCTCGCCAGCGTGTCGGGGCGCGTCGCGCTGGCCGATGAGTCCACACTGCGCGAGCTGCCCGCGCCGATCGCTTTCGTCGTCGAGCCGTTGGTGGCGCCACCTCAAGCAACCGTTGCAGACCTCAGTGGACGGATCCAAGCCGCCCTGCGAAACGGGCTCAGCGTCGTCGCCTTCGCGGACTCACCCCTCGGCGAACCGGCCGCACGCTCGCGCTTCCGCCTCCAACTATTTGAGGCTGCCGCTGCCACCGGAGCTTCGATCGTCCCGACGTGGCGCAGCGAATCGGGCATCGCGTTCGGCGAAGCTCAGTTAGTAGGCGCTACCGACCTGGACTCGCTCTACCAACAACGCCACCAACTCAGGGACTCACTCGAAGCACTTTCATCAGCGACTATGTCAAGCGAGGGGAGCGGGACGCCAGTTGGAACCGTCGCGAGCCATGGCGTTGAGCATGACGAGTAAGCGTCTGGCGACAGCGATGAGTCCGAGTTGTTTGGGTTTGCCAGCGGCCTGGAGTCGCTGATAGAAGGCGCGTAGGCGCTGGTCGGTTCGCACCGCCGAGAGGGCGGCCAAGTATAAGGCCCGGCGCAACGCAGGTCGTCCCGCACCGATCGAGCGCTTGCCGCTGTAGGTGCCGGAGTCGCGAGCCCGTGGCGCGAGTCCCGCGAGCGAAGCAGCTTGTTTGCCCGTCAAACGCCCTAACTCTGGTAGTTCCGCCGTTAGCGCCCAGGCGGTCTTCTTGCCGACGCCCCCGGCTTGCTGGAGCCGCTTGGCTAACTGTGCTGCTTCCGGCAGCGCCTCGAGCGCCTGGCGGACAGCCTGCTCTAGTTTCTCGATCTCGGTACTCAAACTCTTGATGACCCGCGCCAAGCTGCGGCGTGCCAACGCGTCCCGCACGCGATGTGTGCGTGTGCGCAAGCGCGCCCGCTCTCCGACCAGATAGTTGAGTTGCCGCAGCAACTCGCGATAACGGCTCATCGCTGGTCCTGGCAGTGGCGTCGCCGCTGGCTCTAAAGCAGCTCCGAAACGCGCCAACAACTCGGCGTCGATGCGATCGGTCTTGGCCTCGATGGCACACGCGCCGGCGAACTGTCGGACACGTCTTGGCTGGATCAGAGTTACCGCGATCCCGGCTTTCTCCAACGACTCCCAGACCTCTCGTTCGAAGCCACCGGTCGCTTCGATCACGGCGTGCGTGACGCCTAGACGCCGCCAAGAGCGGGCCAAGCGCCCCAGCGCGGACGCCCGCCGCGGCAGGTGTCCGCACGGGTTTTCCTTTCTGTTGAGAACGAAGTAATCGACCTGTTCCTGCGAGATATCCAGGCCCACCCAGATCGGGGTGACGGGGGTACAATCCAAAGGCATGATCGGATCTCCTTGCTTGTAGATGCGGGCTCAAAAGGCCCTTGCGACTATTCGGATTCGATCGAGGCGCGCTGCGCTGCCCCCGCTGATGCAACGGTCTCGCTCCTTCAGCGGACCCGCCCCGTTGTCGGGCTCACGCAGCGCTCCCGGGCGTCGCTCCTAACGACGCCCGGGACACCTCTTACCCCTTACTTCACTACATACAAGCCCCGTTGACGGGGCTCCCAGGCTAGGCCAGTCCTTCTAGGGCTGGTATCGCCACCGCCGACCGCCCACTCTGCGTAGCCCGGTTCAGCGGGCTTCTCCAGCCCCACCCTTCAGAGCGGTACAATCCCGGTGCCCCCATTGCTGACGGAATTCACCATGAACATAGGATCTCTACTCTGCCTCCTCACGTTGATCTTCGGCCTGTCGCTCAGTGCCGCGCCATACGACCATATTCACCTGGCAGCTCCTGACCCAGCCGAAGCCGCGCAGTGGTACGTCAAGCATTTTGGTGGCAAGCCAACCGGATTCCGGGGAGCCACGGGGCCCGATGAGCCGATCAACCGCGTCTACTACGGCGACATCGCGGTGATCTTCTCCGCGCGCGAGCCCAGCGCTGGCTCAGTCGGTTCTGGTGTCGACCACATCGGTTTCTCCATGTCCAACGTGGCGGAAGTCGTAGCTTCGGTTGTGGCCGACGGCGGCACGCGCCTGGGAGACCTCCGCGAGTTCCAAGGCATGACGTTGGGGTTCGTCGAAGACCCGTGGGGGACGAAGATCGAAATCATTGATGACCCGGACATGCGCGGTACCCATCACGTCCATCTATCCACTCCCGACCCCGCAGGCACGCTCGAGTGGTATGCGAATGTCTTCGGCGGAGAGCGCGACAAACTTGCCGATACGCTTCCAGGAATCAACTACGGCAACATCTGGCTGTTCGCAGCCAAGACTGATGACGCCATTGCACCGACTCGGGGCCGCAGTATGGATCATCTGGGCTGGAGTGTTCCCAATCTAGACGCTGCAGCAACCGAGTTGAGAAGTAAGGGAGTGAAATTCTCCTTGGAGCCCAGGGATTATCGTGGAATCCGCATCAGCATGGTCGAAGGCCCAGACGGTGTGCGCATCGAGGTCTTGCAACCGTGAGGATGGCGAGTTGCCCGCTATTCGGGAGTGAGATCTAACACATGGCACACTCCCGCTTAATAGGCGTATAGCGCTACAATCCTCTCGTCATGGTTGGTCAGACGATATCGCACTACCGGATTACCGCCAAACTCGGCGAGGGCGGCATGGGTGTGGTCTATAAGGCCGAAGACACCAAGCTCGAACGCACCGTCGCCCTCAAATTCCTGGCTGCCCACCTGCTCAACGACGAAGAGGCGAAAGAGCGATTCCTGCGCGAGGCCAAAGCCGCTGCCGCGCTCGACCACCCCAACATCTGCACCGTGTACGAGATCAACGAGGTCGACGGCAAGACCTTCATCGCGATGGCCTTCCTCGAAGGCGATTCGCTTGAAGACCGCATCTCGAACGGTCCGCTACCGCTCAAAGACTCGCTCGAAATCGCTCGTCAAGTCGCTGACGGGCTACAGGCGGCGCATGGGAAAGGCGTCTTCCACCGAGATATCAAACCGGCGAACGTGCTGATCTCTCCTGAAGGCCTCGCCACCGTCATGGATTTCGGACTAGCCCGGCTGACTGAAGCGTCGCGCCTCACGAAGCACAACACCGCCATGGGAACGGTCGCCTACATGTCGCCCGAGCAGGCACAGGGTATGGACGTCGATAGCCGCTCGGACCTGTGGTCACTCGGCTGCGTCCTTTACGAAATGGTCTCCGGTCAACGGCCCTTCCAGGGCCAGTATGACCAGGCGCTGCTCTACGAGATCGTCCACGAAGAGCCTGCAGCACTGACCGGCCTGCGCACCGGCGTGCCCATCGAACTGGAATTGCTGGCTTCGAAATGTCTGGCTAAGGACCGGGACGACCGCTATCAGTCGGCCAAAGAGATTGCGGTTGACGTAAGAACGTTGGCCGAGAAGTTGAAGTCGGGTCGCTCGACGATCGTGCGGACGACGAACTTGGCCGCAGCCGCACGGGCCACAGTCGCCGCTGCGCAAACACTGACTCCTACTGAGGCTCTGCCTCCAGGTGCCGTGGTTGTACAGCGAAGCACCCAGCGAGCGCTACAGGCCGTGGCCGCTGTTGCAGCTATTGCCGTGCTAGGCCTAGCGTTTCTCTACTTCGGTCAAGCACCGCCGCCGAGCCCGCCTACGGTCGAGTTCTCTGTTGCCGTGCCAGAAGGGCTGCGAGCCGGGCAACTCGGCGTATCGCCCGACGGCCGCCACTTGGTCATGTCGGTGAGGCCGCGTGGGTCACTTTGGGTGCGCTCGCTGGACTCGGTGGAGTGGCGGGAGTTTACAGGAACCCAAGGCGCGCGCTTTCCGTTCTGGTCGCCCGACAACACCGAGATTGGATTCTTCGCCGACGAGCGACTCAAGAAGGTCGCACTCGCTGGCGGGCCTTCCCAAACCATCACCGAGGCTCCCGACGGTCGTGGCGGATCTTGGGGCGCTAACGGAACGATCCTGTTCTTGCCGACCCCGTTCGCTCAGGTTCACAGCATAGCGGAGTCGGGCGGTGAGCCTATCGCGGTGACAGAAGAGGGCGAAGGAGCCGGATATCCCCGTTTCCCTCATCTGTTGCCCGATGGTCGCCATTTTCTATACGAGGTCAGCGGCACCTCACCCGAGAAGTCAGGTATCCATCTTGGCTCGCTCGACGGCGACTCCCCCCGCCGTCTCCTGCCAGACGCGTCCAATGTCCTCTACGTGCCAAGCGGAGCTCAAGCCAGTGCGGGATTTCTACTCTTCGTTCGAGAAGGGACGCTGATGGCTCAGACGTTCGACGCATCGCGGATGGAGTTGTCGGGTGGGCCGATCGCATTGCCCGCTGCCCCACCGTTCGCTGGTAACGCAGGTTTCTATGGGTTCTCGGCATCCGCAACTGGCGTGCTGGCCTACTCCTCTGCTCCCAATGCGGGCCCGCAACGATTGGTCTGGGTCGATCGAGCAGGGGCGGCGGTGGACCGAACCGACCTGGTCGCCGATCGCCTCAGCACTTTCTCCCTCGCGCCCGATGGAACGCGTGCGGCATACAGCGCGGTGGCGGGAGGGAACCTAGATATCTGGACCTACGATCTCATGCGTCAGACTCGTATTCGGTTGAGCGACCAACCAGGAAACGACCACTATCCCGTCTGGTCACCCGACGGCACGCAAGTAGCGTTCCGCTCCACACAGCCGGCCACTTTCGGCGACATCTATCTCAGCCAGACGGATGGGTCGAACGCCCCGGTGGCTCTCCTATCGGAAACCTCCGAAGAGTTCTCATCTGACTGGTCGAACGATGGCCGATTCATCCTTTACAGTTCTCGAGGAGAGGAGACCTTGTACGACTTGTGGTATCTCGAACGCGCGACTTCAGGGGACAGTTGGGACCGCAGCTTTTCTTGAATACTCCAGCGAATGAGTCGGCGGCTCGCCTGTCGCCTGACGGACGGTATGTTGCCTACTCGTCTGACGAATCGGGCCGGTCAGAGATCTACGTCCAACCGTTCCCGGACGGCGGTCGTAGGATTACCATCTCCCCCGGAGGCGGAGCGGGTCCGCGCTGGAGCCGAGACGGCAACGAGTTGTTCTATGTCGCGCCTGGAGGTTGGCTCGTGGCGGTCGAAGTTTCGACGAGGGGAGAGTTCTCAATTGGAGATTCCACGCGCTTGTTTCAACGCGACCGAGTTAGGGGTGTCCGAGGCGGTGGCGGCTATGATGTTTCGCTCGATAGCCAGAGCTTTCTAATGACGGAGCCAGTTGCCACTGACGGCGAGGCCGCCGGTTCCACAGATTCATCTGTCCGCGTGATCATGAACTGGCCCGCCAAGTTTGTGCCCGAGCAGTAGGCGCACTTGCCAACCAAGCAGGTTTGGTACGATGCTGTCTCCATGTTTCGCAACACTCTGCTTACCCTCGGCGCCATCGCCCTTCTAGTGCTCGCCTGTACTCCTGGCGCTGTCTCACAGCAGAGCGTCGACAAGGCCCAGGTCGACACCTGGATGGAGGAGCTATCCAACTGGGGACGCTGGGGTGACGACGACCAGCGCGGCACCGTCAACCTGATCACACCCGCCAAGCGTCTGCAAGCCGCCGCCCTCGTCCGCGAAGGCGTCTCGGTCTCGATGGCCCGCGACGTTGAGAAAGAATCCGCGCCAGACAACTCCCGCCCGTTCAGCCACACGATGCTCAACACCGGCGACAACCCCGGAGGCGGGCAGTTCGTGAGCGACGAATACTCCGTCGGCTACCACGGCCTCGCCCACACCCATATGGATTCGTTAGCCCACATGTCGTGGCAGGGCAAAAGCTACAACGGCTTCGTGATGGCCGAGGTCCAAGCCGAAGGCACACCTCATCTGGCCGTTACCAACTTCAAGGAAGGTATCTTCACCAAGGGAATTCTCATGGATATCCCGAAGTTGAAGGGCGTCGAGTGGCTCGAACCCGGTGAGGCGATCTATCCCGAAGATCTTGCAGCGTGGGAGCGCGAGTCGGGTGTAAAGGTCGAGCCCGGCGACGTCGTCTTCATCTACACCGGGCGCTGGAAGCGACGTGACACTCTAGGGCCCTGGGGCGGAGACGAAGGCTGGGCAGGCCTCCATGCGTCGGCAGCAAAGTGGCTGCACGAGCGCGACATTGCGATGCTCGGCTCCGACGCTGCTAGTGACGTCATGCCTTCCCAAGTAGACGGTGTCGTTCAGCCGATTCACCAGCTGATACTCATCGCCATGGGGACGCCGATCTTCGACAACTGCGACCTTGAAGCCGTGGCCCTGGCGGCGCGCGAGCGAGAGCGCTGGGAGTTTCTCATCACCGCCTCTCCACTTGCCGTTGCCCAGGGAACTGGCTCGCCACTCAACCCGATCGCGACCTTCTGAGCCCGGTCAGTTTTTGCGAATCGTTACAGGGCCCTAGGACTTTGGTCCCTCAATCAGCTAGACTCTGGCTGTTGAGGGGACAACATGGACTACAGGTTTGCTGAGGCGTCAGACATAGCAACACTCGTCGGTGCGTCGGGGATATACATGGCCGGTGAGACTCTGGCGAACACCGACCGCCGCGAGAGGCGTTGGTGGGAGCGTATGGGAGGTGACCGTCGAACCGTCATCTTCGAAGACAGTGGCCAGATCGTCGCGCATCTCGTTTACAATCCGTCCGAGCAAGGATTCGACCTCGAGGAGTTCGTCGTCAACGGAGGCGGACTCATCGCCTCTGAAGCCTTGCGACTGTTGCTCGATGAAATCTTGGCCCCCGGCGCGAAGATCATCGTCGCCCAACCCGCGGATAAGCCCGAGGCAGCAGCCTTTTGGCGCGCACAAGGGTTCGAAGCTGATCGAGTTTCACTCTCTTGGACCGGCGGCCAACATAGCGTTGCAGCGAACGAAAACTAGTATCCGCTTGGTACCATAATGCTTCGGTTTCTTCGGAAACGCAGAGGAGCAACCCTGACATGAGACTCGTTACCTACTCGACCGATGGTGGTCCACGCGCTGGAGTTGTGATCGATGGTCGCGTCGTCGATTTGGCCGCCTCCGGTTATGACGATGTGATTTCGTTCCTGCAAGGCGGCGACGAAGCCATTTCGGCGATTGCTGGCCTCACCGCTAGCGCGGACGATCCGGCACTCAAAGACGTCAAGCTCCACGCTCCTGTCCCGAAGCCCGATAAGTTCATCTGCATCGGTCTGAACTACCGCGACCACGCGATCGAGGCAGGGATGGATATTCCCGACCTGCCGACGGTCTTCACGAAATATCCGAACGCGATCTGTGGCAGCGGTGACAACATCGTATTGCCAAGCGTTTCTGATCAAGTCGACTACGAGGCCGAGTTCGCATTCGTCATCGGCAAGCGCTGCAGGAACGTGCCGGTCGAGGACTGGGAAGACGTCGTGTTCGGGTACACCTGCGTGCATGATGTCTCGGCACGCGACTATCAGCTTGCCACCTCGCAGTGGACGATCGGCAAGACCTTCGACACGTTCGGACCGATGGGGCCGACGCTCGTCTCGAAAGACGAAGTCCCTGACCCGCACAACGTGAGGATCAGCCTAGAGCTCAACGGTCAGGTTTTGCAGGACTCGAATACGAGCCAGTTTGTTTTCGACATCCCCTACTTGGTGAACTACCTCAGCAGGGTGATGACCTTGGAACCCGGCGACGTAATTTCAACCGGAACACCTCCGGGTGTTGGCATGGCTCGCAAGCCGCAGATTTTCATGAAACCCGGCGACGAAGCCGTGGTGAAACTCGAGGGCATCGGCGAGCTTCGCAACCGCTGCGTGAGCGATAATTAGGGCATCAGACTGTTTACCGCCAACTGGGTCGCCCTCGTTGCTGGCAGTTTCATTAGTTGCTGGTCGGCGGGTCTGCTGTGTGCGGCAGACAACCCAGACCCGATTGCGCGACTAGAGCAGCGTCTTCGATCCGGAGAGGTTCAGCTCGAATATCAGCAGGCAGGCGGTCGAGGCTACTTGGACTCCCTGCTGGATGCGCTCGGTATCCCCGTTTCTTCGCAGACACTCGTGTTCTCGAAGACCAGTGCACAGTTCCGCCTGATCTCCACAACCAACCCGCGCGCACTGTACTTCAACGACGACAGCTACGTCGGCTGGGTTCCAGGTGGGCCGTTTCTCGAACTGTCCGCGGCTACCGCTGAAGGAACAACGGTGTTCTATACGCTGCCACAGGACCCGACGAAGCCAGCATCGTTCCAGCCGGACAATGGAGTTTGCCTGCAGTGCCATGAGTCGGGCCGCACGGACGGCGTGGCCGGGCACCTGGTGAGATCTGTTTATCCCGATAAAGATGGGATGCCGTTTTTTGGCGCAGGGACGATTGACGTGCGCCCTTCCACGCCGCTCGAAGAGCGCTGGGGCGGCTGGTACGTCACAGGCACGATTGGAGAGATGGTCCACCGTGGCAACGAAATCGTGCCATCCGAGGACGAGACGAATCAGTTGCATGCTGGAGCAGGCACGGGAGTAACGGATCTGCGTGGTCGGTTCCCAATCGATCGCTATCTGAGCCCGCACAGCGACGTGGTGGCACATATGGTGTTGACTCACCAGGTCCGCATGCACAACGCGATTGCTTTCGCGGCGCAGGAGGCGCGCAACGCAATCGAGTATCGCAACTCATCTTTAGAACACTTCGGCGAACTCTCGGAGGCTAGCCTGGCTTCGATCCGGCGTCGCATTGAGCGACCAGCCGAGAAGCTCGTGACGGAGTTGCTGTTTCTCGAAGAAGCGCCACTAGAAGGCCCCATAGTCGGAACCTCCGACTTCGCGAAAGAGTTCTCCGCGCAAGGGCCAAGCGATGAGGACGGACGTTCGTTCCGTGACTTGGATCTCGAAACGCGCCTCCTGAAGTACCCCTGCAGTTGGTTGATCTACACGGACTCATTCGACGGAATGCCTCGGCAAACCAAGCGCTACGTTTATCGGCGGCTCGACGAGTTACTCACCGACGACGACGGTCAAGCGATACGCGAAATCTTGATCGCCACCAAACCCGAAGCGCGCGAATACCTCGTTCACTAGGCCCACGGTCCACCGGGCCAGCCAAGAACGGCAAATTGGTTTACGCCCAGTTCGCCACAGCCTCCCAGACAACGTTTGGAGCTTCGGAACCTACGATCCGATGGCCTAGTCCAGCACTTTGATCCGAATGTTCTTGTGATATACGGTGCTGCCAGGGTCGTGGGCCTGGAAAGCGATCGTGCCGCTCTCTTGGATAACGCGTCCGGACATGCCTTCGGGCGGCGTCCAATCTTCGGGCTGAGTCCAATCGACGACCTTCTTGCCGTCGACGTAGATGGTGACGTGCTTGTCTTGGACGACGATGTGCTCGGTGAACCAGACATCGTCCGAGACAGCCTCTCTGATGTCTTGCACCCGGTAGAGGCTGCCCGTGCGACGCCAATCTCTTTGGCTGTTGTTGACCTGTACTTCAAAGCCCTGGGCGGGGAAGCCCTCAGCCTGGTAGGCGGTGTGGAAATAGATTCCGCCGTTTGAGTCGGGCTTGGTCATGACGTCGACCTTCAACTCGAAGTTCTTGAACTCACCGCCATTCACATCACCGACGTAATAAAGATGGCTGCGGCCGCCGTTGGTGACGATGGCACCATCTTCGATGCGGATGGAGTCGGCGTTTTCGGTGGCTTGTTTCCAGCCGTCGAACGTCTTACCGTCCCACAGCGAAACGAAACCGGGCTCCGCACCAAATACCGACGTTGCGACGAGTAGAAAGGCGAGCGTTACAACAAATTTCTTCATGACGTGAATCTCCTGACCAGCTGAGGTTAGCAGAGCGGAGCCTCCGCGTCGTACCATGTCAGACCGATATCAGACGTCAAGAGGATTCCAGCTATGAGTCAACAGGTCACCGCCAAGGACTGGGAGCGTATTTCGCAGTCGCCTGATTACCGTCGCATGATTGCCAAGAAAACGAAGTTCGTCGTCCCGTCGACGATCTTCTTCTTGGTCTATTACTTCACCTTGCCGGTGACGGTGGGCTACTGGCCCGAGCTGATGAAGCGGGAAGTGATCGGCGTGGTGAACCTCGCCTACCTGTTTGCGTTTTCGCAGTTTTTGATGACCTGGACCTTGGCCTACCTCTACATGCGGCTTGCGCGGCAGTTCGATGAGATGTCGGACAAGGTGCTGGCCGATACGATGGGCACGAAGGGGGACGAGTAGATGTCGGTCTCCCTAGGTATGTTCTTGGCGTTTATCGCCGCGACGCTGGGCATCACCTATTGGGCCTCGGGTAAGTCACAGGGCGCGAGCGCGTACTTTGCCGCGGGTCGCCGAATAACCGGCTGGCAAAACGGATTAGCGATCGCCGGCGACTACATGAGCGCGGCGTCGTTCTTGGGCATCGCCGGTCTGATCGCGTACTACGGCTTTGACGGCTTCATGTATTCGGTTGGATTCTTGGTGGCGTACTTGGTGGTGCTATTCGTGGTGGCCGAGCCGCTACGGAATGCTGGCAAGTACACCATGGCCGACATCGTGGCCTACCGGCTGCGAGCGCGACCGGTCAGGGCTTGGGCGTCTCTCAATACGTTGACCGTATCGACGTTTTACATGATTGCCCAGATGGTCGGCGCGGGAGCGCTGGTAAACCTGCTGCTGGCGGATTCTGGCATCGGGTATAGCGGAGCGGTCGTCGGTGTCGGCGCACTGATGATCGTCTACGTCGTGTTCGGAGGGATGCTCGCGACAACTTGGGTACAGATCGTCAAAGCGGTGCTGCTGATGAGCGGCACGTTATTGCTCAGCATTTTGGTGCTCGGGCACTACGGCTTTGACTTGGCAGCGTTCTTCAATGCCGCAAGTGCAGTGAGTTTCCAACTCGATGGGCAGACCGTGACTCAAAACTTCTTGGAACCAGGTCACTACTATCAGCCGCCCTACGGCGCGTTGGACCTGATCTCACTTGGAATGGCGTTGATCTTTGGAACCGCTGGACTGCCACACATTCTGATCCGTTTCTATACGGTGCCCGATGCGAAAACGGCGCGGGCCAGCGTATTTTGGGCGATGCTACTGATCGGCGCGTTTTACATCATGACGACGTTCTTGGGCTTCGGCGCAGCAACGATCGTTGGCCGCGATCTGATCGCCGATAACGGCGGCATCAATATGAGCGCGCCGATGTTGGCGCAGGTTCTGGCAGGCGATATATTCTTCGCGTTTATTTCGGCGGTGGCATTCGCGACGATTCTCGCCGTGGTCGCTGGGCTAACGATTAGTGCCTCGACTTCGTTCGCGCACGATTTCTATACCAACGTGATCCATCATGGCAAAGAGCCCTCGCCCGATGAAGAAGTGAAGGTCGCTCGCATTACGGCCTTCGTGGTGGGTGCGGTTTCGATTGCGATCGCGATTCTGCTGGGACCGGGAGCAAACGTGGCCTTCTTGGTCGGACTCGCGTTTGCCGTGGCGGCTTCGGCAAATCTGCCGGTGATCTTGCTGTCATTGTACTGGCGCAAGTTCACGACGCGCGGAGCAGTCTGGGGCATGGCTGGCGGGCTGCTATCGTCGATCGCGCTGATAATTGTCAGCCCGAGCTTTATGACGCCCGGCGGCATGATTGACGCCGACCCGCTGTTCCCGCTGAAGAACCCGGGAATCATTTCGATTCCGCTGGGCTTCTTGATGGCGTACCTCGGCTCAATCACCTCAAGTGAACCAACAGCCGAGGCGATGTATACCGAACTAAGCGTCCGCGCCAACACAGGACTAGGCGCCGAGAAACCAACGAGCCACTAGCCGCTAGCGCGGCGCCTGTCCCGCCTTCGCGGGGTGTGGCCCTTCGGGCGGCTAGCGGTCTCCTCTGGACAAATCGTTCCCCCGAAGGAGGACCTAGTGTTCTTGAAGGAACTCATCGAGGCTGGCAAGGTCATGCCGGTCATCGACAGGACGTAAGCACTGAGCGAGGCGCCCCAGGCGATCCGGCACCTGGAAGAAGGTCGCGTCCGACGAAAAATCGACTGCGGGGACGGACAGGTAATCCGTAGCGAAGCCGACGTGACGATCGCTGTGAGTTAGGATGATGCAGCGGATGGGTTGGGGTGGGAGGGATGCCTGCGGCACGGTCACCTAAATTGGTCTTGGGCCCTCATGTCGGGATATGTGTTTCGCAAGGAAACACATATGGCCCTTGAACAAAGAAAACTAGCTCGTTTGGAATAGCAGTGAGCGCTGTGGACAATCAAGGTGTGACCTGTCCCTCAACCTCCTAGAAGCGAAATTTCACGCTGGCCGCAGGACCGCTGAAACTGAGGTCAGCGATGTCGGAGTCTGAGCCGAAGTCCCACTCGATGTGGCGATAGATCACCCCGAGATCGAGCCAGAGTAGCTCGGAAGCTCACGCCTGCCAAGGCCTGCCACGTGAAATCGGATTCACCGGTGCCGATGTCCGCCTGATAGGGAACATACAAGCGCTTTCCCAGCGCAATGTTCCCCTTCAAACCTACAATCGCATCCCAAGTGTTGCCGCTTTGGCTCAGCTCTCTCGACCGCGGCTCCCCCAGAACTTCGTAATCCACCTTGATGTCCATGTCGAGATCGAGGAGTCGCGTGCCGAAGATGACATCAAGCGTCGAATTCGTATCCGACTGCAATAGGTTGTAGCCACCAGCGAAATGGACCACCCAACTCTGTAGCTTGAATTGAGCATCGACCGGCACGTTGATGATTCCCGGATCGAGGGGTCCAGATAGAACCGTCTGCTTGTTGCTTTCAAGGTCGAGGTGTACAGACCGGGCGGAAGGGTAACAGGTTAGACCGGGCGGATAGGTAACACCATGGCGAGATGCCATGGAAGGAGACCTATCCGATGGAAGAACGCAAGAGATTCATTGAAGACTGGCTGCGAGCGGGGGCGGCGACGAACGTGGCGGCGCTGTGTCGACTCTACGGGATCAGCCGCAGGACCGGATACAAGTGGTTAGAACGCTTCCGTCAAGGCGGTTGGCCAGAGCTGGAAGACCGCTCGCACGCGGCACACCGTCAGCCCGGTCGGATACCCGAGTCGGTCGAGCGACGAGTGATAGAAGCGCGTCGGCAGCATCCGAGTTGGGGGCCGAAGAAGCTCAGGGCCTGGCTGGAGTCGAAAGAGTCACAGACAAGCTGGCCAGCGGCGTCGACGATCGGCGACGCGCTGAAGCGAGCCGGACTCGTTCGCGGGCGCAAGCGGATGCGGCGACTGGCCGAAGCGGCACCCAGTCCGTTGCGCGAACCCGAAGCGCCCAACGACCTCTGGACGATCGACTACAAGGGGCAGTTTCGCACCGGCGACGGCGTGCTGTGTTATCCGCTAACGGTCGTCGACGGATATAGTCGTTTCCTGCTCAACTGCACCGCACACGTGGGCACATCCTACGCCGAGGCCCGCCGAGGCTTGGAGCGGTTGTTTCTGGAGCGCGGGCTGCCACGAAGGATACGCTCAGACAACGGTTCGCCGTTCGCCTCCATCGGCACCGGACGCTTGAGCCGGTTGAACGTCTGGTGGCTGAAGCTGGGCATTGCGGTGGAGCGCATCGAGCCGGGCAAGCCGCAGCAGAACGGTCGCCACGAGCGGCTACACCGCACGCTCAAAGCCGAGACAGTGAGACCTCCGGCTGGCGATCGTCGCCGACAGCAGCGCCGCTTCGACCTCTTTCGTCATGAATACAACCAAGAACGTCCGCATGAAGCGTTGAGACAGCGGCCCCCGGCGGCGTTCTATGCACCAGCAACACGCGCCTATCCCAGCGAGCTTGCTGATCTGGATTACCCGGGGCACTGGGAGCGCCGACGAGTGCGCCACGACGGACGCATCAAGTTCCTCGGCGAGAAGTACTTCCTGAGTGAAGCGTTGGCTCGCGAGTTGGTCGGGCTAGTCGAAGTGGACGAAGCCATTTGGCAGATCTGGTTCGGTCCGGTGGAACTCGCCTTGTTCGACGCCGCCAACCGCGTACTGTGGCCGCTCGGCTCGGCAGTCAGTGGCCCCCGCGGGGGCCACTGACCACCGCCTATACTGTTACCCATCCGTCCGGTTTAGAGTGTTACCTATCAGACCGGTCGTTCAGAGGACAACCACGTCCCCCAGCACTGACCACTTTCCCTTGCGTGCCCCGACCGCACCCAAGAACCCCCACTTGAGATTGTCGACCACGTCACTAAACGGAACTTCGATTTCGGCGCCGCCGCTTGTCTGACCACCGACGCCAGCAGCCCAGAGGTAGGGCGTCACCGTGAATTGCCATTCGTCGGAGTCATTGGTTTGGGCAAGCGCTGGCTTGACGGCAAAGAAGGCCAGCACAAGAGAGCAGAGCGTCGCCGTCACGACCATGTTGTTGAGGCGGGAATAGCGATGTGTGACCGCGAGCCGTTCGCCAGCCATGGAGGTCCATCCTTTAATGGTCTTCAAAAACGCGTGTGCTCCGTTCATCTTTTTCTCCATGTGGATTCGCGGCATCCCAGGGCGTCGTCTCGTCGGCTCCTGACCAGTGAACCTCTACGGCAGTATGACCCTCAGTTAGGGGCTGACAGACTCGCTCAGCCACTTGCTCAGGACTTCGAGACCGATACGTCGCGGTCGTTGTGTATAAAGCTACGCGAAAACTGGACTCGCTGGAAGTGATGAGGGGTTAGTAACACTTGGGTAGAGGGAGTAACGTACTGAAACAACACAACTTCGACCTCCCTCGACTCATCTTGTGACGCACGACTGGGACGGAGCCCCGAGGGGCGCCTGACAGCCGGATAAGCGATTCCGCATCAGCGGCAGCGGGCGCAGGCTGACGCCTGGCGGCTCTGTTACGTTCGGTTGAAGTCGCGGTGGAGGGGTGCAGGTCAGTTCAAGCCCGGGAGCCAGCGCGTCAATCACCGGATCAGCGGCTCGTCCGGTGAGCGCAAATCCGCGTTGGGGAAGCCGTCTGGGAAATCGCTGCGGGCGTTCTCTAGCGCGTCGATCGCCATCGCTAGGTGCTGGTTCTTCGATTCCTCGTAGAATCGCTTCGCGTCGCTGGGAAGCTTCGGTTGGCCGTGCAGCGGCTTGTCGGAAACGCAGAGAAGGGTCGCGTTCGGTACACGGTAGCGGAATCCGTTGGCAGCCACCGTCGCGGACTCCATGTCCACAGCTATGCTGCGACTCGACCGTAAGTCCGCCAGTGATTCTCGCAAGAACAGTTCCCAGTTCCGATCGATAGTCGTGTAGACCGTCCCGATTCGATAGCGTTGTCCGCGTTCGTCCAGTACCCGTGCCAAGTGCTTGTTGAGCAGGAAGTTCGGCGCGACGGGTACGCTCAGCGGAAGGGTATCGTCCAAGATGCGATCCGCCCGCATGTAGCCGGAGGCGAGCACGAAATCGCCGATCTCCTGGTGATTGCGCACACCCGCGCAATGACCAATCATGAGCATTGCATCGGGTCGCAGAACGGCCACGTGATCGGTGAAGTTCTTTGCGTTGGACGGGCCAACGCCGATATTGACGATGCTGAACCCGCGGTTGTCGGGCCGGGTGTAGTGATACGCGGGCATCTGCACACCCTGCCGCGCGGGCTTGACGCAGTCAGGATACAGGCGCGCAAACACTTCCATGTGCATCTGGTAGTTCGTCAGCAGGATGAGACGCTGGAAATGATGTGCTTTGGTCGAGGTGTAGTGCTCGAGGCGTTCGACGGATAGATCGACGCGCTCAGGGCCAAACAAGAAGAGCTTCTTCCGGGTCAGGTCGAAGGAACTCTCGTCGATCTTTTGGAGCAACTCAGGAGAACTGAGGCTGATCCGTCGACGGGATGGTTCGACCTTGATCTTCGCGCCCTTGCGAGCTAGGGCAGCCAGTTCGCGCTCCAGATACCAGCGAAAGGCCATCGGTCGAGCGATCTCTCCGGAGATCGTGGGATTGTGTTTCGACCACTGTCTAGTAACGGTGATCTTCGGATAGTGGTCGCCGGACTCGTAAATCCGCTCGATCTCATCGCACAGATTTTTAACCTGCTCGACCTGTTCGCTGGACTTGCTGTCGGACATTCCCAGTCTCACCGCCGTTCGGTCAATCATAACGCCCGACACGATCACTGGACCCGATAGGGACCGGTTTCCTGACTGTCACGTCTGACCACGTCACGTCTGACTTTAACGGCAGAGCGGAAACAGTCGCACGAGGCTGAGATGTTGTTAGAGTGTTCTGGCTGTCACCCTCGGCTTGTTGGTGCTACGATCCCTGCATCGTGCTGAGTCGTCGCGAGATGTTGAGGCTGGCCGCCATCGGTGGACTGTCTCTTGCACCAGCCCCTAGCTATGCGGCCGCCGGAGCTGACGCCGCCGAGCAACTAGATCATTTTGCTCTTGGGGTGAGTGATCTGGACAAGGGTCTTGGCTACCTAGAAGCAAAGCTGGGGGTGCAGTTCACGATCCGCAGCCATCATCCGGGACAGGGTACTCGGATGGCGGGGGTATCCCTAGGAGACAAGCGATTCTTGGAACTATTGGCCCCGGACCCTGGACAACCTGGCGTCGAGAACCCTTTTCTCTCTACGGTGCGCGAGTTTTCTACACCAACTGTACTCGGCTGGGCGGCGGCTACCCGTGACATTGAGGCACTGGCAGTGCGTCTGCGTACCGGCGGCTATGGTTTCGAGAACGGTGAAACGTTGATTGAACCGCGCGATGGTGACCGCTGGACCCTCTGCTGGATCCAGGTGCATGGCTATGCTGGCGGGGTCGTTCCGTGGATGGTGCAACCGGATCCACACTCTGAAGGTGAGTTCGACCTTAGGCCCTCTGGTTGCCAACTCCTGGAGTTGAACCTTGAGCATCCCGATGCCACGAAGATTAACGACTTGTTCACAGTCCTGGAACTCGGGGCTCGTGTGACTCAGGCTTCAGAGGGGAAAGTAGGAGCGCTGCTGGGGACTCCAAACGGTGAAATTGAGTTGGGTGGGTGACTGCCTGCTCCAGACTTCATGGCTCAAGGAGCGCCTCGCGGTCGATCCACTCGCCTGCTTGCATGACCCGCGAGATCTTGCGAGTGTTTTCGATGTCTTCAAGAGGGTCGGCATCGAGCAAGATCAAATCGGCGACCGCACCCGGCTTGATGGTTCCGAACGCCGCCGAGCCAAGACGTTCCGCCGCCCGACCGGTGGCCATGCGGATTACCTCAAGCGGTTCGATTCCAGCCTCTACTAACAAGCGCAGTTCATTGTGTGTGCCCCAGCCGTGCGGGACTCCGCCACTAAACGAGTCGGAGCCAACGAGGATCGTGACACCCTCTGCGTGCATCTGAGCGACGAACTGCTGCGCGCTTGCAAGCATTCCCTTGCGATTTTCGACCGGCACCAACGCTATATGCTCTTTGCGCCAAGTTGGATCGGCGAGATTCGAGACACGCTCGGATCCGAGGACTGCTTGAAGCTCGGGATCCGTTTCGACAAGCGCTGGATTCTCTAGAAATATCCACTCCTGCTCAATCACGCTCATCGTGGGCGTAAACGATACCTTGTGGTTCTTCACCGATCCCGCACGCGATCAATGAAACCCGTATTCGTCGGCTCATGAAACGCGCCAACAACTCGGCGTCGTCGGTCACGGTATGGAGAAAGTCTGTGACGCCCAAGGAGAGCAGATGTTAGAAGTCCTCTTGTGCAGCGATGTGTGCGACCACGGGAATGCCATGCTGACTAGCCTCGTCAATGATCGCCTCAAGCACCTTACGGCTAATCTTCGGAAGCGGATGGTCTTCACCTCTCCAATCTGTATTCGAGTCAACATACACCTTTAGGTAGTCCACCTCTTGCGCCGCGAGTTCACGCACTCCTTCGCGGGCTTGCTCAGGCGTGTCCGGCTGTCGCACGAAATCGACAAACTGTGAAGGGTGACCGCCTGGATGTGTGAATCCCAAGCCCGAGGCATAAATGCGCGGACCAGGTGCCCTACCGAACTCGACATCGGCCAAGGCGACCATCGTCTCGGCTGTATCTCCCCCCATTGAACGCGCCGTGGTTACTCCGAAGGCTAGTTGTGCAGCGAATTCACGCTTTGCTATTGCCTGATCGGGCGCGTAGTGGGAATGCAGGTCGATCAGACCGGGCATAACGGTCTTACCCACTGCATCAATCGTCGTGGCCCCGGCGGGGATCTTGACTTCGGTGCGCGGTCCGACTGCCGTGATCCTTCCGGCAACCACTAGCACCACTGCGTCCAAGATGGGCGGCGACTCGGTCCCATCGATTAACGTCGCGCCAACGATCGCCGTGACATTCGGCTCTGCCGATGGAGGCGCGGCACAGGCCGCCAGCAAACACACGATTAGAGTAATGAGGACGAGCTTCATTCCGTCTTCTCCTCGATGTTGTCTCGACAGCTAACCACAATCCTCAGACGGTGGCTAGATTTCACGGGTTACTTTTTCAGACGTGCGATCCGGGCTGACTCGTCATCACTCGCGGGTTCGGCGGTGCCACCTAGGTGGCGGGATAGGAATTGTTCGGCTTCGGCGTAGAAGGCCATGCGGTTTTCGGGGCGGGCGAAGCCGTGGCCTTCGTCTTCGAAGAGTAGGTAGTCGACTTCTTTTCCTTTGCCTTTGAGGGCTTCGACGATCTGTTCGGCTTCGGCTTGTTTGACTCGGGGGTCGTTGGCGCCTTGGGCGATCAGCATGGGGATCTGGATCTGGTCGGCCTTGAAAAGTGGGGAGCGTGATTCGAGGAAGTCGCGTTCGGTCTCGATGTCGCCGACGCGTACGCGGAACTGGTGCATGAGCGGTGCCCAGTAGGCAGGGATCGATTCGATGAGGGTGCAGATGTTGGAGGGGCCGACGATGTCGACGGCGCAGCAGAAGACGTCCGGTGTGAACGCTGCCCCGGCGAGTGCGGCGTAGCCGCCGTAGCTGCCGCCGTAGATCGCGATCTTATCGCGGTCGGCGATGCCTTCACTGATGGCCCACTCGACGGCGTCGAGCAGGTCGTCGTGCATCTTGGCTCCCCACTCGCGATTGCCTGCGTTGAGGAAGGCTTTGCCGAAACCCGTCGAGCCGCGAAAGTTGACTTGCAGCACCGCGTAGCCGCGACTGGCGAACCACTGCACTTCGGGATCGTATCCCCATTCGTCTCGTGCCCACGGTCCACCGTGGACGTTGAGCACGAGTGGCAGAGGACCAGTCGCGTCGGCGGGAGTTGTGAGGTAGGAGACGAGTTTGAGGCCGTCACGTGCGGGCACAGTGACCGGCTTCATGGGAGCGAGCGGGTACTGCTCAAGCTCTGGCCGTGCGCTGAAGAGGAACTCGGCTTGTTGGGTTGTGCGATCCCAGGCGTAATAGCGTGCGGGTTGTGTGTCGGACGCGTAAGCGACGAGCCACTTGGTGTCGGACTGGTCGCGACTGACGATTGAGATCTCTCCGTCATAGACTTTTGCGAGTGCCTTGAAGTCGCCGCGAATGGTGTCGTCGAGGATGGTCCACTCGAGTTTATGTAGGGCAAAACCGACGGCTTGCACGTGGTGTTTGGTGGGGTGTGTCAGCACCGGACCCACGTCGACGCGGTCGCTGTTGGCGAGTACGGTTTTCGTTTTGGTGGCGAGATCGATTCTGTAAAGCTCGGTTGTGTCGCTGGATAGGCTGTCTTCGATGTAAAGACTTTCGCCATCGGGTGCAAAGCCTAACGCGCCACCATTGTCCTCCGCGCCCCAGGCGAGGAAGGGTTCGAACTCATCACCGGGCGTCTTAGCGACAAGCAATGCGAAGCCGCCGTCGGGTGTCGCGGCGGTCGCTCCGCGTACCTGGAAGTTGTGATCGGTGAGCCAGCCGACGTAGGTGCCGGGGTTCTCGGCTTCGAGGGATTCTTCTCCACTCGTGAGGTGGATGCGGTGCAGGTCAAACGCTTCGGGGTCACGCTTGTTGAGGCCGACCAGAATCTCGTTGGGATGGTTGCGATCCGTAATGACGTCGGCGACGCGAGCGCCCTCAAAGGGCGTCAGGTTACGGCTTTCGTTCGTTTCGGGGTTGACGGCAAAGACGTGCCAGTTCTCATCTCCGTCGGCATCTTGCAGGTACAGAATCGTTTCATTGTCCTCTGCCCAGAAGTACATGCGGATGCCGGTGGCGCGGTCTTGAGTGACGGCGTGATCGTCGTCTCTTCCGATGGTCTTGACCCAGACGTTGAGGACACCTTCGTCGGGGGCGAGATAGGAGAGGCGCAGTCCGTCGGGACTCAAACGGGGGCTGGTGCGTTCTGGGTTGCCGAAGAGAACGGAGCGGGGGATCAACGTCGTAGCGGCCAGCATGAGGGTTCATGATAGCCAAGCTATTCAAAACAAAAACGCTGCACGGCCTATTTGTCTTGGTAACTGGGTGCATGGCTACGTTACAATTCCCACGTGACGGGGAAAGCGACGGAGGCCTACACACGGTCCGAAGTGGTGCGCATTCTCGGTATCGATTTCTCTCAACTCAAGCGATGGGAACAGCACGGTCTCTACGACTCGCTGAAGAGTTTTGAGTTTACGAACCTTCGTGAGTTGCGCAACCTGAGGAGGTTGTACGCGAAGGTCTCTCGACATCGACGAGGTGAACGCGTGGAAGGGCTGCTCGACGACATCCGCAAACGGATGGGCGTGCGTCGGCCCCTGCTCGACGTGAACTATGTTTGGGATGCGCCGGGCGTGGTGGTGCAAGACCCAGAAGGTCGTTGGGTTCAGCCGGACACGCAGCAACTCGTTTTCAGTTTCGGACCGTTGCCAGCTGTTCGAGCGAAGGCGTTGGCGATGGTGGAGCGTCCGATCGACGACGCGAAGATCGGCGAGGCGGAAGAGTGGTTCCAGCGTGGGCTTGCGCTGGAAGAGAGCGGTGGCGATCCCGAAGAAGCTGGGTCAGCTTATCGGGCTGCGGTCGAACTCAATCCGCGAGCGGCTGGCGCTTGGGTGAACTTGGGTACGTTGTGCTTCCGTGCTGGCAAACTCAAGACCGCCGAAGAATACTACCGTCGTGCGCTGGGAATCTCTCCTGACTACGCGCTGGCTCACTTCAACTTGGCGAACATCTGCGAAGAGACAAACCGTCTCGAAGATGGCGCGACGCATTACGAAGAGGCAATTCGCATCCATCTGGCTTATGCGGATGCGCACTACAACCTAGCGCTCGTCCAGGAACGGTTGGCGGAGCCGATGCGGGCGGTGAGGCATTGGCAGATGTATCTGCGGCTCGATCCGACCAGTCCCTGGGCGGGGATTGCCAAGCAGCAACTCGATTCGTTGCTGCAGGTTATGCCTGGCGGGGCCAAGCGGCAGGATTAGGCGCCCGAGCGCCTAATCACAAGGACCTGCGTTCGCCGTATCTCGCAGCAGCCGTGCGGGCGAGCGCCTGATCGCGAGTGCCACTTTCGCCCGGTCGCGACGCCTGTTCTCAAGGTGCGGAGATGCAGTCGGTTTCGTTGCAGAAAAGGCGTTGATAGGTCAATTGCGTCGGCATGTTGAACGTGGCGAGCACAACCCCGTCGCGCCGTAGGTCCACGGTGCAGCCAGCGACTCCGCCGCAAGTGAGCGTAACGACGTCGTCATCGATCCCTGATTTGGTGATGAGAAACGGCGACACATAGGCCAGCGTGTAGGCAGTGGGCCACTCAATCGCCGACTTTTTGCCCTTGGCATTGTGCTTAGGTTCGCGGATCGTAAATTTAGCCTCAAAGAAGGTTGCCCCTATGGGTAGATCAAAGACTTCCGTGCCGACGCGGAAGATCGCCTCCACATTGTCGATACAGGCGGCGCCGTCGGGTGTAGGGATGTAGTCTTCAGCAAAGTTGCCAGGGGGGAGGTCGTATAGCTCCATGTCGAGATTTAGACAGTCGCCGGTAATCGTGTCACTGAAGTCGAGTACGAAGTAACGATTTGGGCTTGGGATTGGGAGGTCCTTCAAGTTCGTCGAGCCCTGATGCGCTTGGAGCCAGATGCCATCGGGGCCCGTCAGCGTAACTTGCATATTGCCGCTACTGCCGCATTTAGGATCGCTGGGGTCGATCGTCTGCCAGTACAGACTCGTACCGTCCTCGTTGCAGAGATCCTCGCCGTCAGTTTGGACCCCAGGAAAGGCCAACGGCTCGCCGAAGGATGCTCGTGAAAAAATGGTGCGGCTGGCGCCGTCTCCTCCCCCGCCACCCTTCTTTTTTGCCGATACAACCGGCGGGCCTGGACTGACCAGTAGCGCGGCCAGAGCAATTGTGGCCGCTACGACAAACGACACTCGAACGAACTTCAGCATGGTGATGGTCTCCTTGCTCTACATGGGTGAGTTCACGCCTCTGTTGTTGGCGAGGTAGGCTCTTCCTGAGACGGATTCTACAGCCGCAGTCGAATTTTTCACAGCGACAAATGACGACATGCCCGGAAAAGTTCGTTTATCGCGCTGACGGCGAACTGCCTCCGCTTCGGATCGGGTGCTATGATCCGGTCCGGCGTAGAAAAACATGTCGAACTCTAGTGCCAACGGTACTAACTTGGTTGGTTCGAATGGACTGCTTGTTTCGTGGAAGCAGATCGCCGCTCACCTTGGGCACACCGTGCGAACGGTTCAGCGCTGGGAGAGGGAAGCGGAGCTGCCGGTGCATCGCCGCGGGACAGGCAAGAAGCCGACGATCTTCGCTTACGAATCCGAGCTTGACGCCTGGCTCAACCAGAATGCCGAAACGGCGACTCGTTCTGGAGCATCGCTAGGAGGCGACAGGCGCGTTGTCTGGTTAGCCGTGGCCGCTCTTGTGGTCGCGATCGCTGGATTCGGCTGGACTCTTGTCCGCTCGGACAGCTCGGCATCATCTGAAAGCCTTGTTGGCGAGCCGATCGCTTTGACGAGTGACAGCGGCCTTACCGGGAATCCGGCTGTTTCCCCAGACGGCAAATGGCTCGCCTACGTTTCGGATCGAGACGGCGGAGAGAGCCTCGACTTGTGGGTGCAGCCGTTTCCGTTGCCACGAGGCGAGTCACCTCGCCGAATCACGAACAAGCCGGGTCATGTGAGGAAGCCCGACTTTTCGCCCGACTCGACACGAGTGGCCTATGAGATGGACTATGATTCGCTCGCGATAGGTACAAGCATCTATCCCCCTAGAAGCATCTACGTCGTCTCGCTGGCAGACAACTCCGATCGCTGGATCGCCTCCGGGATGAGGCCGAAATTCTCTCCCGACGGCCAGCAGGTAGCCTTTCGATTCGGCCGGGAATACTACGTCGTCAGCGCCGACGGTGGCGAACCGCGCGCCATTACCTCCGAGTTTGCCGTTGCCGACAGAGTGGCCTGGCTGCCCGATAGCGAGCGTTTGATGGTCTGGGGCTCCCGCTCGCGGAGGGATCCTCGCGAAGCGTGGATTGTCTCGGTGAATGGAGACCGCACTACTCAGACCGGATCCGAGTCGCTTGGGCGGGTCCGATGGCCTTCGCGCTGGACATCCAAGCACGACCGCGTGTTGTTGGCGAGGTCGGGAGATCTTTGGCTCCAGGCTTTTTCGCCCGAGACTTATCGCTTGGAGGGCAATCCAGTCCACCTCCCGCGGCTGCCGACAGCGAATGCGCGGTACACCCGCCCTATCGGCGACAAGCTGGTATTCCAAGCCGACGAGTCCAACGCCGACGTCTGGTCTCTGCCGGTGGACCCGCACGGGGCTGCCACTGGCCCGGCGCGCCGCTTGACGGATCATGCGACCCAAGCCTTCTCCGCCACGGTCTCATGGGACGGCTCGAAAATCACCTATCGCTTGAGAGACAAAGACGGCTTGGAGCGTGCTTGGTTCAAAGATCTGGCGACCGGAAAAGACCACGCTCTTCAGCCGCGGCGGGAGCCGTCGGACCCTCCCATGATCTCCCCCGATGGTTCCCGCGTGGCGTTTACCGCTGAAGCCGGAGAAGGCCCGCGACGGCCCAGGAACACGAGGCGGAGTGAGCTGTTTGTCGCGCCAACCGATGGCGGTGCCGCCCGACGCGTGTGCGGCGACTGCGGTTACGCGACCGGCTGGACGCCGGACGGCAAGGGAGTGCTCACCGTTGTCCGAAACATCGCCGACAAACGTTCGGAAATCCTACGGGTTGACGCCGAGAGTGGGAAGACGAGCACTCTGCTTAGCTGTCAGAACTGTCGCCTGGAATCATCAACACTATCTCGAAATGGGCGCTGGCTGCTGTTCGAGAACAGGGACGACAAAGGCCGGTCTCGGGTGATGGTGGCACCCTATGGAGATGGCTCTGAGATGATTCCCGAGAGTGCCTGGCGTACGCTTATCGATGGTGAGGGGGGAGGTTTCGCGAAACCGGTGTTCTCGCCCGATCAGAGTCTGCTCTACTTCATCTCGCACCGCGTCGGGTACACCTGCATTTGGGCCCGAGCGCTCGATTCCGTGACTGCAGAACCGCGCGGCGACAGTTTCCCTGTCCGTCACTTCCACGAGTTCGCGCAGTCGATGGCAACCACACCGAAAATGCTGGCTGCGGCGCCGGGTCAGTTGATCTTCCATCTCTACCAAACCAGCGGCAACATCTGGATGTACGAGAACGTCAGCCTAAATTGACGGGGGACTGGTTCAGACGGGGCCGACTATCCCTCGACGCCCCACGATCCAGACTGGTCTCCCGATGGTTCCATGATCGCCTTCACGATTCATGAGAAGCAGAGGCACGAGTTGTGGGCGGCTCGGGCTGCGGATCATGCGTTAGAACTCGCCGAGAGTCGTTGAACCTCAGCGCACGATACCTTTCCGCATCTTTCCGAGAGAGTTCGGAGGCGCTGGCAGATGCACTTGCGGCCCGATTCGACCAGTCCTTGGGCGGGAATTGCCAAGCAGCAGCTTGACTCGCTGCTGCAGGCGAAGCAGGGCGGGGCCGAGCGGCAGGATTAGGTGCCCGGTGCGCTCGCTCCTGGACCACAATCCGTCGTCTGGTTCGCGCAGGTCGGTCGGAATCGTCCGATTCTGACCCTTTTGGCTCCCAGTTTTCAGTCAGATACGGGTTTCTGAGCCCCGAACTTGACATTTTCATGCAAGTTTGTGGCCTCTGTGGACGGTTGTGGGGCTCGCCGGTTGGGAGCTGACATCTTCTGGCTACCACCCAACAACTACAAGTAGTGTCCCTAACAGACTGTAGGTACTATATATAGCCGTTGCCGCATTAATATCCAGGCACGTTGGAAAGACCCTTGACACAAGAGTTTCATTCGCAGAAGCTATAGGGGTCTGAAGTGGTCTATTTAGGTCGTCTGAGGGGCAAAATAGTCCGTCGGTGATCTCTGAGACGGCTTTCGGCGCTTGTAATGTTTCGAGGAGCTCAAACCGGGAACGTGGACGACAAGTTTCGGCTGAAGATGCCGGCTGCCGTCCGCAACTCGCTGCTCGCGAGTTATGAGAATCCGAGCGTGTTCATTACGAGCATCAAGGCCAAGGAACTGCGGGTCTATCCGCTGGCTGAGTGGGAGACGGTGGAACGCAAGTTGTCCCAGACAGGCGGAGACGGAGCTGGGACGGACGGGACGAAGAATAAACGGATTTTGCTCCGAGCGAATCATAACGGAGCAGACGGTGCCTTGGACAACCAAGGTCGCATCCTCATCCCTGGATCTTTGCGGGAGGATCTGGGGATGAGGGGCGAGGTTCATTTGCAGTGGTCTCGAAACCATGTCGTGGTCTTGAGTGATGAAGCTTACCGTAGCGAACTCGATGCGGCTGTGCTGAGTGACGAGGACCTGGAATATGCGGCTGACTTGGGAGTCTGAGTGCAGGGCATAGGGGAAGACGCTTGGCGCATTACCCAGTCCTGCTAGAGGAAGTGGAGCAGCACTTAGAGATTGAAGTCGACGGAACCTATGTCGATTGCACTCTGGGAGCAGCAGGTTATGCAGAGCGGATTTTGACGCAGCTGACGACAGGCCGATTGATCGCGATTGATCGTGACGAGTCGGCGATCGAGGCGGCGAAGAAGAAGCTGGAACGGTTTGAAGAGAAAGTGACCTTTTACCACGGCAGTTTCGGAGAGATTGAGCAGGCTGCTGGCGAGCAGGCTCAACTTGCGGGTGTGGTCGCTGATCTGGGTTTTTCGCGCACGCAGATTGAAGATGCGGAGCGCGGCTTTAGTTTTCGGTCCGAGGGGCCTCTTGACATGCGGTTTGACCGCCGTCAGGAGTTAACCGCCGCGGACATTGTCAATCACTACGACGAAAAGCGGATCGCTGACTTGCTCTATGAGCTGGGCGGCGAAAGGAGGAGTAGAAGAATCGCTGGAGCCATTGTCCGAGGACGGCCGATCTATGACTCCGCCCGTTTGGCGGGGATCGTGGAGAAGGCCGTCCCTCGGTCGCCTCGGGTGAAGATTCATCCGGCGACGAAGACGTTCCAGGCGCTAAGAATCGCAGTGAATGACGAGCTGGGTCAGCTCGACAAGTTATTGGAGGTTGCTCCGCCGTTGTTGAAGCCGGGCGGGCGACTCGTGGTGGTGAGCTTCCACAGCTTAGAGGACGGGCGCGTGAAGCGAGCGTTCCGTGACTGGGGCCGCTCGGAAGGGTTTGAACGGTTGACTCGCCGGGCGGTGAAACCGACCGAAGACGAGATTCGGCGGAACGCGGCAAGTCGCAGTGCGCGGTTGCGTGCGTTGGGAAGGGAGAGGTAGCGAGAGATGGCACAGGCGGCAGCAATCCGATGGGACGAAGTACAGAGCAATCGAGCTGCCAAGGAATTGGGATGCGTTGTCGAGGAGAAGCGACAAGGCAGTCCGGAGCAACCTGGTGCGTGGTGGCTGGACGACAGTGGGCGGGGTTTCGTCTATGACGGAGTTCGTTGCGGTCGTGCCCTACGCGCCGGGTTGTCCCGGCGATCTGCATTCGGTCGACCGTTACCGATGGAAGAGATGGGCCTGTACGTGAAAGAAATTGACAACTCAAGCGTGAGCAGGCGCTCTAGTCCGAAACGGAAAACGGAATGGCGTCGGATGGTAGTTCTGAATGGACTCCTGTTGCTTGTCTTTGCGCTCGGGTACGGCCCACGAGCGTTGCTGCGGCAGTCGGGTTTTCGTGTTGATACACTCGCCGCGCAGCACCAGAAGTTGATGGAAGAGCAAGATCAACTACGCGTGGTCCAGGCTCAGCTGAGTGGCCTGGATCGTGTTGGTGAGTTGGCCGCGGAGCGTGGGTTCATCGCGCCTTCTGTCGGGAACTACACGTGGCAGGATCGAGGGATTTCGGCGGAGCCGAACGAAAACGAATTTGCGGGCGCGTTTCTCGGATCGAACGCGGGTTCGAACAGCACGCTTCTTGACTAGTATTTTTAGTTTGCGAACTGAGGTGTCGATCGCTCTGGGGGCGCCGGGACAATGCGATGGGGATTCCAGTCTGATGAGCAAGCTGCGGCGACGGTCGCGGTTAGGCCCTCAGTTCGCCTTTTTCCTCAAGGCCGATTTGTTCGGCTGTTCTTGATCGGGGTCGTCTGCTCTCTCTGGTTCGGTGGTGTTGTTTATCGTCTGTGGGACCTACAGGTTCGACAGAGCGAGGTGCTCGCCATCCGGGCAGAACGACAGCAGCTGGGGACGATTCGGATGCGCGCGAACCGCGGGCGGATCTTTGACCGCCACGGTACAGAGCTCGCGCTGAGTAGCCCGGTCCACTCCATTGGAGTCTTTCCGAAGCAGGTACAGGATGCTGAAGAATCCGCCAAGGATCTGGCGCGATTCCTCGATGAGCCTGTTGAAGTTATTGAAAAGAAGCTCCGGGCGGAGCGGTTTCAATGGCTAAGACGTCTTGCCGCTCCCGGGCTCAGCGAACGCCTGAAAAATCTCGGGTTCACCTTCTTGCACTACGAAGAGGAGACGAAGCGCTACTACCCGAAGGGATCGTTGGCCGCGCACTTGCTGGGATTCGTCAATATCGACCACAAGGGCCTAGCTGGTCTGGAGCTGCTGTACGGTGAGCAACTCACTGGGCGCGATGGGGAGCGAGTCGTTCACCATGACGTGCAGCACAAGCGTTACGACAGCACGATAGTTGTGCCGCCGATTCCTGGCAAGAATCTGTATCTCACGATCGACGAACGGATTCAGTCAGTTGTGGAGAAGAGGTTGGAGATCGCGATCCGCGAGACGGGAGCACGAAAGGGCAGTGTCGTTGTGATGGACCCGAGCCGAGGCGACATCTTGGCAATGGCGAGCTGGCCGACCTTTGATCCGAATGATCGGGCGGTCAACGGCACGGATTGGAACTACGCAATTCGCGAAAGGTATGAGCCCGGCTCGACGTTCAAGGTGGTGACGGTAGCCGCGGCCCTTGAAGCTGGGATCACTACACCAGACGAGCTCATTGATTGCGAGAACGGATCGATCTTGATTGGGCGTCGCAGGGTTCGCGATCACAAGGCCTACGACCAGCTGAGTGTTGCCGACGTACTGGCGAACTCGAGCAACGTTGGGGCGATCAAGCTGGGGCTCCGCTTGGGGGCAGCTCGATTGCGTGAATCCGTCACCGAAACGTTTCACTTCGGGGAGGCGACGGGCATCGAATTGCCACTCGAAGACAAGGGCACGGTGCATCCGCTGCGCTACTGGCGAGATGGTTCGGTTGCTTCAATATCCATGGGACACGAACTCACGGTGACGCCGCTGCAGATGGTGCAGGCGATGAGTATCATCGCGAACGGCGGCTATCTCGTGAGGCCGAGGATTGTGGATGCGATCGACTCGAGAGGCGAGAAACAGACGTTGGAACGGCCAGCGAGAGAGCGGGTCTTAAGTGCAACGACGGCGGCGCAGATGCGGGCGATGCTGGAGCGGACGATTGTTGGTGGCACGGGGCGTTTGGCTCAGACGCCTGGCTACCGAGCGGGCGGAAAGACGGGGACTGCTCAGATGGTTGACAAGGAAACGGGCCGGTACTCGCACACAGAGTACATGGCTAGCTTCCTGGGTATGGCCCCGATCAACGACCCGAGGGTTGTGATTCTCGTGGTGTTGGAAGCGCCGCAGGGCCAGTACTACGGGGGGCAGGTAGCCGCTCCGGTTTTCCGCGATGTCGCGGCACAGGCGCTGAGATTGCTGGACGTACCGCCGGATCAGCCGGTGCTGCCCGCGCCCCGGAAATCGACTGTGCCCGCAGATCTACTGGCGGACTTCGTTGATATGGCTCCCGAAGAACCGATGCGTCTGCCGTCAGCGGCGGACGGGTCGATCTTGGTGGCTCGCTCGATGCCGAGTCGAGAAACCGTTGAGCCGGAAGGCGTGGACGAGACTGCCCCGGTGCGTCTGCGCATCACCGACCTTACGGCTCCGGACCTTCACGGGCTCACGCTACGCGAGGCGTTCGCGAAGACCTCGAGCCTGCGGCTCGTGCTGGACTCGGAAGGAACAGGCGTCGTGGTCAGACAGACCCCGCCAGCAGGCACGCCGATGGAAGAGGGTGGGGTGTTGCGATTGGAACTAGGTCGGCTCTTGGCTGGGGCGGTACGTGCCCGATGACGCTGGACGCCCTTCTCGCTCACTCTGACACGATCAGTCCGCCTCCATCCGCTCCGGTGAAAGGATTGGAGTACGATTCACGCAAGGTTGGGGACGGAAGCGTCTTCTTTGCGTTCCCTGGTGGACAAGTAGACGGTCATCGTTTCGTACCAGCCGCCCGTGCCGCGGGTGCGGTTGCGGTGGTGAGTGAACGAGGTGCCCCGGAGAACGATGAGGGCATCTGGGTACAGGTGAGGCACGGCAGGCGTGCGCTCGCGGCTGCCGCGTTGGTGTTTTACGGTAATCCCGATGAGCGGCTGCGTCTGATTGGCGTTACCGGTACCAACGGAAAGACCACGACGGCCCACCTGGCCGACTCAGTACTGCGAGCTGCAGGCAAGACGACAGGACTATTGGGTACGACGGGCTACCAGCTGGCAGATCGCTCGCTTCCTTCCGTGAATACGACCCCGGAGTCACTGGACTTGGTGCGAATGCTGGTGGAACTGGAAGAGGTATCGGGTACGCACGTGACGCTAGAGGCTTCGTCTCATGCGCTGGAATTGGGGCGGATCGCAGGCTTTCATTTCGATACTGCTGTCTTCACGAACCTCAGCCAGGACCACCTGGACTTCCACGGCGACATGGAGAGCTACTTTGCTTCGAAGCGACGGCTCTTTGAAGGGGACGGCCCGGGTCTACGTGCCGCGGTCATCAACGCAGATGATCCGTATGGGAAAAGGCTGCTGGAGATCGACGGTATCGAGAAACTGGCCTTCTCGGTGAAAGGGCCAAGCGACGTGCGAGCGCTCGAAGTGGAGTCGACGTTTGACGGCCTAAAGCTTGTTGTCGCGACGCCTCAGGGTGAGATGGAAATATTTTCGCAGCTCGTTGGCGAGTTCAACGCACCGAACGTGCTGGCCGCGGTTGGGGTTGGGATTACGCAAGGAATTGAGTTGCAGACGATTAAGCAAGGAATAGAGGAGTGTAAGGCTGTGCCGGGACGATTTGAAATTGTACGGGAGGGGCAGACTTTTTTAGTTGCCGTGGACTACGCGCACACAGACGATGCGTTGCGTAATTTGATTTCTTCGGCGAAGCAGCTTGCGCCCGCTGGTGGTCGGATTCTGACCGTGTTTGGCTGTGGCGGAGATCGTGACCGTGCGAAGCGTCCTTTGATGGGGGCGGCTGCGGGTGAGCTGAGCGACCGCGTAATTCTTACCTCCGACAATCCACGCAACGAAGACACGATGCGCATTCTTGCGGATACCGAGGTTGGTTTGCAGCGGGTTGACGCGAACTATTCGAGAGAGCCAGATCGGCGCAAGGCGATTGCCAAAGCCTTTAGTGAGGCGGTTGCGGGCGACATCGTGTTGATTGCGGGCAAGGGGCACGAAACCTACCAACAGATCGGTGATGAACGGCTGCCGTTTGACGACAGGGAAACGGCCCGCGAGTTGCTAAAAGATATTTTGCACGGAAGAGCCGCGGGATGAACTGGACGATCGGACAAGTTGCGGACGCGCTTGGCGCTAGCTTTGCTGGTAGCGATGGTCGTGTGTCTGGCTATTCGATCGACTCGCGTTCACTCAGTCATGGCGAGGTATTCTTCGCCGTCCGGGCCGAACGCGACGGACATGAATTTGTGCTCGACGCTTTTGAGAAGGGCGCTTGTGCCGCGGTGGTCGATTGGGATTGGACGATCCCCGCAGCGTTGGCGGACAAGGCTCTGCTGCGGGTCGCCGATCCTAGGCAATCCCTGGCGGTCTTGGCGAGAGCCCAGCGCCAGGCCTGGGGCGGATCGGTACTGGCCGTGACCGGCAGTAGCGGCAAAACGACGGTGAAAGATGCTGCCGCGGCGATGTTGGCCACGCAGTTGACGACGTCGAGGACGATGGGCAATCTGAACAACGACCTCGGGGTGCCTCTGACTCTGCTCGAAATCGCGGATGACGCCGAGGCGGCCGTGATTGAGATGGGGATGAATCACGCGGGCGAGATCCGGAATTTGGCGACCATCGTCGAGCCGAACGTTGGGTTGGTAACGAATGTCAGCCACGCGCACGTGGGCGCATTTGATTCGATCGAAGGTGTGGCTCGGGCGAAGTGCGAGTTGATTGAAAGCTTGGGGCCGCGTGGCATCGCGGTACTCAATGCGGACGATTCGCGAGTGTGCGCGTTCGACCAGTTTCATAGTGGTCCAGTCGTGACGTACGGTGTCGGCGAGGCAGCTGACTTCGGGGCGACTGCAATTAGCGAGGTTGTCGGTGGTGGGAGTCGATTCGAATTGAAGCGTGAAGGGCAGGACACGGGACTGCGCTTTGAGACACGACTACCGGGCGTCTACAGCGTTTCAAACCTGCTGGGAGCGATGGCGGCTGCGTCAGCGATGGGTGTCGAGCCTGATGACTTGGCCAGCGTTGTGGCGGCTCTCCGACCGGGGAGCCACCGCGGTGAGACCCGAGTGCTGGGCGAACTGACGGTGATTGACGACTGCTACAACTCGAACCCGGCTGCGGTGGATGCTGCGCTACGGGACCTCTCTGGTCGTACCGGGCGACGTCGTGTCGCCGTTTTGGGAGAGATGCGCGAGTTGGGTGCGATGTCCGAGAGCCTGCATCGACGGGTAGGCACAGCGGTCGCCGATGCGGGTGTTGATCTTCTGGTTGCGGTCGAAGGCGACGCGAAATGGATCGCTGACGCGGCGACTAGGGCAGGACTGCAGCGGTCGCAGGTGGTGTTCTTCGCTGATGCTGCCGCGGCAGGCGCAGGGTTGCCGGAGCTGCTAGCGGCAGGTGACGTGGTTCTACTGAAAGGGTCGCGCGGGGTTGGACTGGAGAAGGCGCTCGATCGCGTGGTTGAGGCGTTTGCTCCGGTCGAACAGGGGGTTGAGTAGCTAATGCTCTATTACCTGTTCTACGAGTTGCTGTTCCCAGCCTTCAGCCCGTTCCGCGTATTCAGCTATATCACCGTCCGCACGGCGTTCGCCGGATTTACAGCGCTGATGATCGGATTGCTATTGGGGCCGTGGCTGATTCGACGATTGCGAGAGTTCCAGATCGGCCAGCACATTCGCGAGGACGGTCCGCAGTCACACCTCCATAAAGCAGGCACGCCGACGATGGGCGGACTGTTGATTAATCTGTCAATTATCGTGCCGACCCTGCTTTGGTCGGATTTAGCGAATTCTTACGTATGGATTGCGTTGGTGGCATTGACGGGGTTCGGGGCGATCGGCTTCTTGGACGATATCTCGAAGCTCCGTGGCGGTCGCAGTCTTGGGTTGAAGGCTCGTGGAAAGATGGCGCTGCAGGTCTTGATGACGCTGTTGATCGGATCGGCGTTGGCTTGGCTGTATTCACGCGGCGAATATGACACGCGCATGGTGTTTCCTTTTTTCAAGGAGTTCCGTCCCAACCTGATAATCGAGGGGCTGTTGGCAAACCCTTGGACCTACCCGGCAGCTTTCGTGCTGCTCTTTGTGTTTCTGTTCTTCGTGCTGGTGGGCGCATCCAATGCAGTCAACCTCACCGACGGTCTCGACGGTTTGGCGACCGGTCTGATGATTATTGCTGGCGGCGCACTGACAGCGCTTTGCTACGTCGCGGGACACGCCGAGATTGCGGCCTATCTCGACATTCCGCACGTGCCGCAAGCGGCCGAGCTGACGATCTTTTGCGGTTCGCTGGTGGGAGCGAGCTTGGCGTTTCTCTGGTACAACGCGCACCCAGCGGAGATCTTCATGGGTGATGTTGGGTCACTGGCTCTGGGTGGTGCCATGGGCATGGTGGCGGTACTGATCAGTCAGGAGATTCTGCTGCTGTTTGTGGGAGGAGTCTTCGTGGCGGAAGCGTTGTCGGTGATCTTGCAAGTCGCCAGTTACAAGCTGCGCGGCAAACGCGTTTTCCGGATGGCACCGCTGCATCACCACTTCGAGCAGCTTGGCTGGCCGGAGTCGCGAGTGATTGCACGTTTTTGGATTGCTGGTTTGGTGTGGGCGCTGGTGGCGCTCAGTACTTTGAAGTTGCGATGAGCGCGTACGAAGGCAAGCGGGTGCTGGTGGTCGGACTGGGTGAATCCGGTAAGGCGGCTGTGCGGTTTTTTGCCTCACGAGGAGCTCACGTGACGATCACGGATCGTCGGTCCGTCGACGAATTCGAGGGAGTGATGGAGCAGTTTCGAGAATGGAATGTCGAGCTTCAGCTTGGCGATCACTCTCGGGACCTTTTCCTATCGCAGGACATGATCATTCCTTCACCCGGGGTTCCCTGGGATCTGTCTCAACTTAATTCGGCTCGGAAGGAGGGAATCCATGTCGCAGGCGAACTTGAGACAGCTTCCAGGGAGCTTAGGGGGCGCGTCGTCGGTATTACTGGAACCAATGGCAAAACAACGACGACATCCTTGATCGGGCACATCTTCGAGACCGCTGGCCTTTCGACGCAGATTGCGGGCAACATTGGGAGGCCAATTTTGGACATCGTCGATGCTTCGACCGATGCCACCTGGAATGTCTTGGAGCTATCGAGTTTCCAGCTGGAGGCGATGAGCTCGTTCCACTCCGATATCGCGGTTGTTCTGAACGTGACTCCCGATCATCTCGATCGGCACGGGACGTTTGAGAACTATGTGGCTGCCAAGGCGAACCTTCTTGCTCCGCAAGGTAAGGATGATGTGGTCGTGCTCAACGCTGATGACGGGACTTGCCAGACATTAGGCGAGTCAGCCCAAGCTCGACCGATCTGGTTCAGCCGCACGCAGGCCTTGAGTGCTGGAATTTCCGTGAGTAACGGCTGGATCTTGCGGGACGGGGAGCAGGTAGCCTCAACCGCGCTGCCGATTCGCGGAAGTCATAACCTGGAGAATGCGCTAGCGGCGGTGGGTGCGGCTTCGGCTGCTGGTATTGCTGACGAGGCGATCGCCCGGGGACTTGGGAGTTTTCGACCGGTCGAGCATCGACTGGAGTTTGTCCAGAGCGTGGACGGCGTGGATTACTACAACGACTCGAAGGCGACGAACGTCGACGCGGCGATCAAGGCTTTGGAGTCCTTCGACAAGGGTGTGTGGTTGATCCTCGGTGGACGCGACAAGGGCAGTGACTACAAGGCGTTGGATGCTGTGATGGACGGCCGGGTGAAAGAGGTACTGCTCATCGGTGAGTCGACAGCAGAGATCCGCTCACAGCTGAAGGGTGCGACGCCGATGGTCGATTGCGGCGCGCTGGATGCTGCCGTGCGGCGGGCGTGCGAACGAGCGGGGCCGGGCGACGTGGTGCTGCTGTCCCCGGCTTGCGCGAGCTTCGACCAGTTTGACAGCTACGGCCGCCGCGGCCAGGAGTTCAAGCGACTTGTCAGCGAGTTGGTTCCGATGGAGGCGCGGAAGTAAGTGCCGAGCCAACTCAAATATGACCGAACGTTGTGCAATACAGTTCTTGTGCTGGCCTTTTTTGGTCTGCTCATGGTCTTTAGCGTGAAGACGTCGGACACGAATGGTTTCAGTTTCGTCGTGAAACAGGCAATATCGGTTGTGATCGGATTGACGGCAATGCGGTTTCTGATGTTTCGCGACTATCACCAGTGGCGGAACCAGAAGGCGGTATTCATGGCCGTCGGTGGGGTGATCATTCTGTTGGGCGTCGCTCTGCTGTTGGGTACCGGCGCGAATACAAGCCGCTTTCTTCGCATGGGGCCGTTGTCGGTACAGCCATCTGAGTTGGCGAAGCCGGTGCTTATCTTGTTCTTGGCCTACTTCTTGTCCACGCGTAAGGGCAAGCTGGATAGTTTGCGCTCACTGGGCTGCGCCATTTTGATTTTGGTAGCGCTGTGCGGGCTAATTCTCGGCGGTCGTGACCTAGGCACGGCGGTAGCGGTGATCGCGATTGCCGCCGCGATCTTTTGGACGGCTGGCGTGCCGACGCGGTACTTCGTGGTGGGAGGCGTGGCCTCTACGGCGTTCGTCGGACTGGCTGTTTGGATAGATCCCTATCGGCTACGGCGCCTATTGATCTTTCTCAACCCCGAGAGCGATCCGCAGGGTGCCGGGTTTCAGATAATCCAGTCGAAGATCGCCGTGGGCAGCGGTGGATGGTTTGGGCAAGGGCTGATGCTGGGTCGGCAGAAGATGCGCTTCTTGCCCGAGGCGCACACGGACTTCATTTTCGCCGTGATCGGCGAAGAGTTGGGGTTGATCGGGTGCTTCCTTGTTGTGCTGGCGTTTGGCGTCATCCTTTGGCGTGGCCTGGAGGCTGCGAGGCGAGCACCAGACGATTTTGGTGCTTACTTGGCGGCGGGGGCCACGGCTATGATCGTGTGCCAAGCGATGATCAATATCGGCGTCGTGTTGGGGATGTTGCCAACCAAAGGCATGCCGCTGCCGTTTATCAGCTATGGCGGTTCTTCGATGATCGTTTCGTTGGCGGCAGCAGGGTTGTTATTGAATGTCAGTCAGCGGGCTCGATCGTGAAGCCAGCGGTACGACGCTGGTAGCGACCCAGATGGCGTCGGCGATAGAGTTTGTGCTGGAAGATACGGATCGTAGGGACGCTGTGACGGTATTGGCAGCAGCCGGAGGAACGGGCGGGCACATTGTGCCAGCGCTTGAGGTTGCTCGTGAACTGCGCGAGCGAGGGCACCGCTGCGTCTTCGTCGGGGCAGGGCGCCCGCTTGAGAAGAAGCTGGCCGATGCTGCCGGATTTGCACTAGAAGTCTTAAGCAGTGGACCGCTCAATCAGGTCTCCGCCGTGACCAAGATCAAGACCCTACTACGAATGCCAGCAGTGTTGTCCAACGCTTGGCGTTTGATCGGATCCTATCGGCCTGCAGTCGTCTTGAGCTTGGGTGGCTATGCATCGGGTCCTTTGTCTGCTGCAGCGTGGATGAGGGGGGTGCCCATCGTCGTGCTCGAGCCTAATGCGTATCCGGGGATGGCCAACCGAATGATCGGCCCTGTGGTCGCGCGGGCGCTCACCGGACTCAAGGACACGGAGAAATTTTTCCCTCGAGATCGCACCGAGACGATCGGAGCACCGGTCAAGAAAGAGTTTTTTGAGATTACTATCAAAAAACATTCAGAACCGTTTATGATTTTGGTTACCGGTGGAAGTCAAGGCGCACGGGCGGTGAACCGTACCGTGGCGGAAGCTGTGCAGATTTGGGCGCGAAATAGTGCGCCCAAACGACTGCGGATATTGCATCAGGTCGGTCGTGCGGACGGTGATCGAGTGCGCTTGGAGTATGCGGGATTGGACAGTGGTTCAGTTGAGGTTGAAGTTGTTGAATTTATCGATGACATGCCTGCGGCCTTTGCGGATGCGGACTTGATCATCAGTCGAGCAGGTGCTTCGACGGTCGGTGAACTCTGCGCTGCGGGGCGGGCGTCGATATTGATTCCGTATCCGCATGCGGCGGACGACCATCAGAGTCGCAACGCTGCTGCCTTGGCTGCGGCGGGTGCGGCGATTGTCGTGAGTGGTTCGAGGTGGACGGGCGAGAGGATGGTCGAAGAAGTTGAGTCGCTGATAGCCAGGCCGGAGCGGTTAGCAGCGATGGGATTAGCGGCTCGTGCCTTAGCGCGACCAGATGCCGCGCGGCGTGCGGCGGACGTGTTGGAAGAAGTCGCTGGGTGCGACGACCGGAAGGGAATTTAGGTGTTATTTCGAGAGGGCCTCATCAGACAGCGGCGGATCCACTTTATTGGGATCGGCGGCATTGGCATGAGCGGAATAGCGGAGATCCTTCTGAACCTGGGCTACAAGATTAGTGGTTCGGACCTCCGAGGCTCGGCGGTCACCGAGCGGCTGAAGACGATCGGTGCGGTTGTATTCGAAGGCCACGCCGAAGAGCACGTGAAAGGCGCGGATGCGGTGGTCTACTCCTCTGCGATCTCGCCGTCGAACCCAGAGCTCGAGGCGGCGCGGCGACGGGGCATCCCGACCATCATGAGGGGCGAACTGCTTGCCGAGTTGATGCGGCTCAAGTACGGCATTGCGGTTGCGGGAAGTCATGGCAAGACGACGACAACGTCGATGACCGCCGCTGTGCTGCACGGCGCTAAAAAAGACCCGACTGTGGTTGTGGGTGGACGCGTCGGTTCGATGGGCTCGAATGCTCGGCTGGGCAAGAGCGACTTCTTGCTCGTTGAGGCTGACGAGAGTGACGGTTCGTTTTTGCGCTTGGCTCCGATTATCGCCGTCATTACGAACATCGATCAGGAACACATGGACCACTACGGGTCTTTGGAGACCCTAGAGCAGGCGTTCGTCGATTTCGCTAACAAGACGCCCTTCTACGGTTCCACGATTCTCTGCATTGACGACCCGACGCTGCGCAGGCTGATGCCGAGGATTGAGGGGCAGATACGGACTTACGGTACCGAGGAAGTGTCGCCGGACGCGGACCTGCGGATCTGCAACATCGAGTGCGGGCACCTATTTAGTCGGTTCGACCTCCGCTTCAGGGGCAAGGACTTGGGCCGGTTTGAGGTTCAAGGGGTCGGACGCCACAGCGTGTTGAACGCGGCGGCGGCGGCGATGATTGCTCTGGAGCTTGGCGCGACCGCGAATCAGATTCGAGACGGATTGCGAGAGTTTATCGGAGTGGATCGGCGATTCCAGCTTCGCGGTGTTCGCGGCGGCGTGACGGTGATCGACGACTACGGCCATCATCCGACAGAGATCCGGGCGACTTTGGCTGCCGCGAAGACCTGTGACTTTGAGAGAACGTTGGTCGTCTTCCAACCGCATCGGTACTCCCGCACACAACTCTTGATGGACGAGTTTGCCGCGAGTTTTGGAGATTGTGATCGGCTTTGGGTCACCGACATCTATGCGGCGAGTGAAGAGCCGCTACCCAATGTGAATAGCCCCGCTCTCGTTGAGAAGATTCGAGCGGTTGGGAGCGAGCCCGCGACCTACGCCGAGTCGATCGAGCAGGCGGTTGAGCAAGCGGTTGCGGAGGCACAGCCTGGCGACGTGATCATCACTCTGGGTGCGGGGAGTATCTGGAGAGCGGGAGATAGTTTGCTTGCGGGTCTTGAGGAGCGTTTCGCATCGACGGCTCCCCGTGCGCGGGCGACGAGTTAGTTCATGGCAGTAGAAGGGAAATCGAAACGTCGCAAGAAGAAGGGCTCGCCAGCGGACGGCTTCCAGCGGCGGAGTCGGCCTGTCCGTGTGCGCAGCGGAATTTCGGACTGGCGCAGCTGGCAGTGGAAAAAGATTGCGGTGGTCACGGTTCTTGGCGTGCTGAGTGCGAGCGTGGTGAGTGCATTGGGTGACTACGTCAACGAGTCCAAGCGCTTTCGTTTCCCGCTCGATGGTTCTGGCCTCGCCATCAGTGGCTTGGACCGATTGAATTCCGAATCGGTGCAGCAGGTTTTCGAGGCGGATTTTGGCCAGCCTCTGGCAACGATCTCGTTAGAGGATCGCCGCGAAGAACTGATTGCCCTACCGTGGGTACGTGGCGCTACGCTATCGCGTATTTGGCCGGACCGAGTCTGGGTCGATGTAGCCGAAAGACAGCCAGTGGCGTTCTTGCGCCTCGGGACTGGACGTCGAGGCAACGTGCTCATTGACGAGGAAGGCGTCTTGCTCGAACCGTTGCCGGGTGTTGAATTTGATCTCCCGGTCGTGGACGGGATTGAGCGAAATATGGAGGCTGCCGAGCGCATCAAGCGGGTGCAACTGTTGCAGCGGTTAGTCACTGACCTGGATAGTGCGGAGCCAGCTTACAGCAAGCGATTTGGTCAGGTTGACCTGAGTGACCCGAAGAACGCCGTAGCAACGGTCATTCACCAAGGTGCCGTGTTCGAACTGCAGATGGGAGACAAGCTGTTTCGCCATCGCTTTGACGCATTTCTGACGAACGTGGCTAGCTGGGAAAAGACCTATGGCAAGTTAGCGAAGATCGATCTGCGTTTTGAAGACAAGGTGTTTATGGAGCAACTCGAAGACGTAGCGGGCGGGCAGCAGAGACGGTAACGGAGAACTATGCCTCCCGTACAACATTGTCTCGTTGGACTCGACCTCGGTAGCAGCTACACGCGATGCGTTGCTGCGATTGAGGAGAACTCTCGCCTGCGATTCATCAGCCACGGACTAGCGCCGGTCGGCCGTCGTGGCTGGGAGCGCAGCGTGGTATCGGATCAAGACCCGATCTTGGAATCGGTCGAGAAGGCAGTAGAAGAGGCTGAGCGCAATGGAGGGGTCCTGATCGACGCGGCTGTTGTCGGTATCGGTGGCGTCCACGTGAAGTCGAACCTGAGTCACGCCTACGTCAATCTGAATTCGTGGGAAGAAGAGATTACGAAAGAGCACGTTGACGAAGCGGTCAAGCGAGCGTCACAAGGTCCCTTGAGTGAAGACAGAGTGGTGGTTCAGGCGACGCCGCTGGAGTTCTCGGTCGACCAACAGCCGCACAAGCGCAATCCGCTGGGCATGGCTGGTAGTCGTCTCGACGCGCAGGTGCAGGTGATATCCGCTCTGGCGCAGGCGCACGACAACATCTGTGCGGTGGTCAACCGTGCGGGCGTGCGTGTGGAAGAGACGATCTCGGAGGTGTTCGCGGCATCCTACGCGGTGCTCGAAGAGCAAGAACGCGAGATGGGCGTTGCTGTCGTCGATATGGGTGCGGACTCGTGTGAGTTACTGGTCTATCTCGACAATGATCTCCGGCTGGTGTCGAGCATCCCGTATGGAGGCGAGCATTTTGCGAGGGATGTGGCAGCTGTTCTTAAGACGCACCGGGACGACGCGGAACGCCTCATCGAGCAATACGGTTGTGTTTTGCCGGAGCAGACCCCGGCGAACGTCACTGTTGCCGTGCCGAATTTGAAAGGCGATGGCTTTGAAGAGCAGCCTCGGCGGTTGCTGAACGAAATTCTGAAGGCCCGCGGAGAAGAAATCTTCGAATTGGTTCGCGAAGAACTTGACCGGCAGGGATTTGCTAATCGATTGGTGGGCGGGACGGTGTTGACCGGATCGCTCTCGTGCTTGGCCGGAGTCTGCGACCTGGCGGAGCAAGTATTAGATTCGAACGCGCGCATCGGGTTGCCCCCGCGGATCGAAGATCTGCCCGATGAGCTGGACCATCCGGGGTGGGCGACGTCGATTGGTCTCGTGCTTTATGCGCAAAGGCTTCGACTGCATCAGAAACGTCGCAAAGACCGAGTCGCGGAGTGGCTCAAGGCGCTATTTAACTAATCCGTGGAGGACGCAAGGCTCATGATTGAAGACCTCATCCCCGAAACAAACGAAGACGAAGCTGGCTCGAACGAATTGATTCAAGAGGTGCAGGACGGGGAGAGCCTGCTCTACGACTTTGAAGACGAATCGCGTCCCAGTGCGCGAATCAAGGTGATCGGTGTCGGCGGCGGTGGCTGCAACGCTGTGAACCGTATGATCGAGGCCGGTGTCACCGGTGTGCAGTTTGCCGCTGTCAATACGGACGAGCAGGCGCTGCGTGTCTCGCGAGCCTCAGTCAAGCTGCAGATCGGTGCCAAGCTAACCGGCGGTCGGGGTGCGGGATCGAACCCCGAGATTGGTCGCAAGGCCGCACTCGAAGACACCGAGAGTCTGATCGAGCTGCTGAGCGAGGCCGACATGGTCTTCGTGACGGCAGGTCTGGGTGGAGGCACGGGAACCGGTGCGGCCCCGATCGTGGCATCGCTAGCCAAGGAACTTGGTGCTCTCACCGTAGCGGTTGTCACGAAGCCGTTCACATTTGAAGGAGCGCAGCGCATCGCAGCGGCCGAGGAGGGGATCAAGGAGTTGGCAGAGACCGTCGATACGGTCGTCACCATCCCGAACGAGCGCTTGTTGGATGTGGTCGAGCGGGGCACCAGCTTCTTTGAAGCGTTCCGTGTCGCCGACGACATCTTGTTGCAAGCGGTACAAGGCATCTCAGGCATCATCACGATCCCCGGGATTATCAACCGCGACTTCGCGGACATTCGCACCATCATGCATGGCATGGGTTACGCGGTGATGGGTACAGCCGAGGCCAGCGGTCCGAGTGCGGCTGTAGAGGCGGCACGCAAAGCGGTGAGTTCACCGTTGCTTGAGGACGCGTCGATTGAAGGTGCGCGCGGCCTGCTGATCAATATCACCGGCTCCAAGAGCCTCAGTCTGCATGAGGTCCATGAAGCGGCGACGATCATCCAGCGTGCTGCCGAGCCCGGTGCGAACGTCATCTTCGGCTGCGTGATGGATGAAGAGATGGGCGACAAGGTCAAGCTCACTGTGATCGCGACAGGGTTCCGGGAGGAGATGAGTTCGACGGCGCAGCCCAGAGACATCCCTGGAATGGCGAACGTGCATACGATGCCTGTTCGCAACGACATAGCCAGGGGGCGCATGCCGGTTGGGGCTAGCTTGCCGCCGCGAGGCGAGGAGTATGCCGCGGAAGAACAGCCAGCGGTTGAAGAGGCATCTGCTATCGATCCGGCCGACCGGGAGCAGCCCGCCTACTTGCGACGCAAGATGGAGTAGCGGGACTGTTTGGAGCCGTACCGTAGACTGAGATTGGGGCCGCCTTGCGCGGCCCCTTTTCTGTTAGCAATACGCCATGCCTACGAACGTCGTCCACCCCGTTATCGTTATTCCGGGCATTACTGCCACCTATCTGACCGACGAGTACCCCTTCGAACCGGATACTGTTTGGGGTCTGCTGACGAAGAAGTTCGAGCGTCTGACACCTCATCCCGACGACCTCCGATATGAAGCGTTGGAGCCCTCGCAGATCCGCACGTCGAAGTTGAACTCGGTTGCCTATCGAGAACTCGTAGCCGAACTGCGGTACAACCTCTCGCGGCGAGCCGATGAGCCTACTCCGGTCTTCACGTTTGCGTACGACTGGCGGTTTCCACTCGACCGGTCTGTTGAAGCTCTACATGGCTTCATCGAGGAGGTGATCGGTCGCACGAGCCTGCTGAAGCACTACGACGCCGCTGGATGGCAGGACGAGCCACAGGTGAACCTTGTGGCGCACTCGATGGGCGGATTGATTGCGGCAGGCTACCTTGGGCGCTTTGGCAACGAGCGACGTGTGTCCAAGGTTGCTAGCTTGGCGACCCCTTTTAATGGATCTTTCGAAGCGGTCCTCAAGATCGCGGTCGGCACGGGCGATCTTGGGTCTGGCGTCCCGTCGTCGCGAGAGCGGGAGACCTCACGAATGTTGCCGTCGCTCTACCACCTGTTGCCGACCGTGCCAGACGGTGTGCAAGCAGATCCGGGTCTTGAGACGGACTTGTTCTCTCCAGTCGCTTGGCAGAAAGGCGTCGTGAGTACGATTGCGGAGTTTATCCGCTTACACGGACTGAATCCCGACGGCAACGAACAGCAGGCGCGTGCGCTGTTTGCCAAGATGTTGACGCGGGCTCGCGACTATCGCGCAGGTGTCGATGGGCTCAAGTTATCTGACCATGGCTTGAACCGACGAGACTGGCTCTGCGTGGCAGGCGTCAACGCTGAGACTCGTGTGCGGCTGCGGGTGCGGGATTCGAATGGTCAGCCGGACTTTGTGTTGAGCTCAGAAGACCGTGAGAATCGCTGGGTAGAGCGGCCCAAGCCGCCCGAGATGAAGCGGCGTGCCGAGCAAAGACTCACCGGCGATGGCACCGTGCCATTTGATGGAGCTGTTCCGAGTTTTCTGGAGCGAAAGAACGTCGTCTGCGTTACCCCGCAGGACTTTGGCTACTGGGAACTGGAAGATCGTGTGTTGAACCGGGTCGCTGGCTTCCACGGCATCATGCCGAACATGAACATGCTGCATCGGCTGATTGTCCTACACTTCACCGGGGCGTCTGACACCCGCGGTATGACTTGGGGGCGACCCGCTCCAGGAGTGTCGCCGGGGAATTGGAATCCCGCGGTGCCAGGCCTCCGGAACAAGGACCTGAAGCGGTAGGGCAGCATCCACCGGCGTCGCCACGCTAAAATTAGTGTCTATGCGGTTGTTCGTAGGCCTATGTATCGCTGTGTTTGCTGCCGGTAGCTTACCGGTCGTCGCTCAAGAGAAGCTCCCTAACGTCGTGTTCATCACTGTGGATACGCTGCGGTCGGACCATCTGTCGAGTTGGGGGTATCACCTCAAGACGAGCCCGAATATCGATCAGATTGCCTCAGAAGGCATGCGGTATGAGAACGCCTATACGGTGACTACCCGGACGGCGCCGTCACACTACTCGATGTTCACGAGCCGGTATCCGCAAGAGCACGGTGCGAAGCTGAACGGATTTGCTGTATCCGAGACGTCGAAGTTTCTGTTTCTGCCGCAGATCTTTCAGAAGCACGGCTATACGAACGGGGCGTTTGTGAGTTCTTGGGTGTTGACGAGTCGTTTAACAAAGCTGGATCGATTCTTTGGCGTCTACGATGAAGACCTCAACCGTAAGTATCAGAAGATCCACTCGATGCGCTGGGCGGAGGATGTCGCCCCGAAGGCCATCAGTTGGATGCAGCAGAACAAGGACGAGCCGTTCTTCCTTTGGGTGCATTTCTTTGACCCTCACTCGCCCTACGATTTCCGCGAAGAGTTCGACGTCACGGAAACAACTGGTGCGGTGGATCATACGAAAGATCGCGGCCAGGATGTTGTGATGGACGACGTCCGCGCTTACAACTCGGAGATCAAGTACACCGATCACTACATCGGTCAGGTGATCGATGCCGTTGACGAGATGGGCCTGGGCGAAGATACTCTGATCGTGCTGACGGCTGACCACGGTGAGAGCTTAGGCGAGCGCGAGTTTCAGGGTCACGCTCGCCGTATTTGGGAGTCGATCGTTCGCGTGCCCCTGATCATGCGCTGGACAGGCACAATCGAAGCGGGGCAAGTAGAAGAAGCGAAGGTTTCGACCATCGACATCATGCCGACCATTATTGACATGACGATCAAGAAGTCCCAGCCGGACGTTGTCATTCCCACGGAATTCGCCGGGCGCAGCCTCTCATCCAACGTGTTGGAGCAGGAAAGTCTACCTGACCGGATTGTGCGATTCGTCGCCTTTGCTGGCCAGAAGTGGATAGCACCGACGTGGCTCGCCAAGCTTTGGCTGCGAGATCTCGATTTCCCTCTGAGGCTCGGCTACCGCCAGGGTGACAAGAAGGTCGCTTGGACTCCCGAGAACGAGACGGTGGATATCGTTGACCTGGGAGAAGATCCTTTCGCTCTGCACCGGGAAACCCCGGGCGAGGGTAGTCGTGCCTTCGAACGGGAGACCGATGCATTGACCAAATGGTTTCGTGCCACTCACCTGGAAGAGAGCGGCGAAAACCAAATGACCTCGAAGGATCGCGAGGCTCTGAAGAGCCTCGGCTACCTCCAGTAGGTCAAGAGCCTCCGAGCAACCGGTCCAGTGACTGCCGCAGGCTGGCGTTGAGGTCAGCGAAGTAGCCGCGCTCCGCCCCCTGGTGCTCTTCTTGTATCTGCCCGTCTTTATCGACGAAAAGTAAGTACGGATAGTAGAAGCGCTCCATCACAGAGAGCCCCGAGAATTGAGAAAAATGCTGACGGTTGCCGAGTCCGACGGGGAACGCGACGGCGTATTTCTCGATGAAGCTCCCGAGGTTGTCCTTCGCTGTCGGGTTGAGGGTTACACCAATGAACTCGACGCCTTTCGCGCTGTACTCCTGATAGATCGGGGCCATCACGGTAGCGGTTCGTTGGCAGTGAGAGCAGTCGGTCGAGAAATACATCACGAGGACGGATTTGCCAGCAAGGTCTTCGATCGTGACGCTTTCACCGGCGAGGGTCGTGATCTCCAGCTCTCCGGTCGGTCGTGGAACGTCGGCCCCGATTGCGGGTGCGAAGGTCAGTAGCCCGAGTATCAATGTTGTGATCAGGAATCTCATTCAGCTGGTCCTTGTTTGTTCGAACTATCGGTATGGCTTGCCATCGTGTTGTCGGGTAGCCCTTCTAGGCTCGTGACACGAGCGCGGTTCAATGTAATGATGAACCGCCCGTTGTCACCGACACCTTCAACGCGAATGTCTGAACGGTGGGTGACGTCCATTTTCTCCCACTTCGATTCGAGAACCTGCTGGTAAGCGGTGAAGTAGGACTCAGCGGCCTGGGCGTTTGCCCAGTCGGATGCGTAGCGCAGGACCGCCTCCGAACCCGTGGCGTTCTTCCAAATGTCGTAACGACCGGCACGCCACCTGGGTGCGAGCCGATCCGCATCGCGTTCGCTGAGGTGCTGCTGTAGCAGCACCCTGTGGTCAAACTGCCCGACGTCGCCCCGGCTAGAGCGTTTGAAACCGCGCATCTTGAAGCGGGGCAGGCGGGGAGACGGATCTTGAAGAGCTGCGAAGTACGTGTTCGCGTCGATCACTTGCCGAGTCGAGGCTGGCGGATGGCGAAAGACGTGACTGAAGCCGTCATCTCCATAGCGGTCGATCACCGCCTGTTGGAAGATCATTCCCTGGGTATAGGGAAACAGCATCGCTTCGCGAAGGTAGAGAGGTTGGGAAGAAAAGACCGGGTATTCGGTCACCTCGTAGCGCGATGCTCCGGCGGCTGCCGCTGCCAATTGGCTGTTGTCACGAAGACTGCGACCGCTCTGCCGCATGACCCACTCAGTCATCACCCATGAAGCTTGGCCCTCAATTACGGCTGAGCGTGCTAGGTCGCCGTCGGCGGACTTCGACTTGTCGATGTATTTTCCCAGATCGAAGTGCTGGTCGGCGAGGGCGTGGGCGAGTTCATGCACGAGTGCATACTCTTGCATGTCTTCCGGTGTCCACGTGGAAAGGTACAGCGTCTTGGTCTTGTAGTCGTAGAGCGCGGTTGCTTGTTCGGTGAGCGTATCGATGACTCCCTCAGCGAGGTCAAACCGCTTCTCAACGAAGCCGAATAGCTGCAGAAACAGCTCTTCGTCGTGGATACTTTCCGCAGCGTCCTCTTCCTTGAGTCGGCTACTCACCAGCGAGTTGATCTCTTCCCTGGTCAGGAGGTCTCGGGGAATGGGCGCTAGCGCCTTCAGTCCCATGATCCGCTCGACATCACCGATCATTTCGTCGATCTTGGCGAGGGCGCTGGAGCGGTCCAGTGTGGTTGAAGACTGGGACTGGGCGGGGACGGCGACGACAAGAACGGCGAGTGCAAGACCTACCGCGTAGATCGCTGTCGCCGTTCGGCTCAGCACTCGTGGATTGTTGAATTTCATGGGTTGTCGGACGGCCTTATTTTACAAGACGACTGTCGCAAGAATCGGTCCGTTGCGGCTGAGCCCTAGAAGGGATCGGAAATCGGGTCGGAGTTGGAGGCCGGGTAGAGTCGTTGCTTCGTTTTGCCAATGAATCGGAGCGTGACGTTCACCCGTTTTGTTGTCTCATCCACATCCTCTTTCCATTGGGTGTCTTGCAGCCCCTCGAACGCTCCTTCTTGTTGCAGGCGATCCAAGAAGAAGCCCGGGTAGGTCGGTACATAGGGATCGCCGGAAGCCATCCCCCAACGTTTGCGGATCACGGGTTCGGACAAGATATTGAGGCCCTCTATATGTAGCCTGTCGAACGTGTAGCGGTAACCGCGCTCGGTGAGGAGTTCCAGGCCGACGGTCTTGGCGTCGTGGTCGGTGACCACGTCGAGTTGCGTTCTGGCTCGGATGAATCCATTGGCACGGAGGGCTTCTTCGATGGCGGCTTGCGAGTCCCGCGCCTGTTTCAGGTTCACAACGTCACCCATCACCGGCGCATACATCCGTCTGATCTTGTCGGAATCAACACCGTCAATATCGGGCAACGGAACGTCGTCATAGTAGTACGGTTCACCCTCGTCGACTTGGACCGTGACTCGGAGGCCTAGATTGTCCGGGTCGTCCTCGACGTGGCAGGGACAAAATTCTACTCCCATGTGCCCTTGCTCTTCGTAGAGCGGTCGCACGTTGTAGTGCAGCAGCTCCCTGAGACGAGCGTCCGAGTAGGGTTCGCCGCGAGCGATACGGTTGAAAAAACCTTGCAGGTCGAAACCGGAGATGACTTTTGAGTTCTCGAACCCAACGTAGGAGATCGTCTGGAGGCGCTCCTCTGGACGGAAGAGCATGACCAGCTCTCCCTGCCGCACCTCTTCCAATCGACCCGCTATTTCTGATTCGTGGCCTTGCCTCCGCCAGCGAGCCTGGAGTGTGTCGCCGATCCGATCGATCATGGGCCCGGTGGCGGGAACCCGCTCGGCGAACACGGGAATTTCCTGCTTGAGCAGTGCCCGCAAATCTTCTGGCGTGTCGTCAAAGCCCTGGAACTCCAGCGAGTACAGCTGCTCAAGTTCGTGAACCGTGAAGATGACCTTGTAGCCCCTGGCATGGGGTACGTACCGGAACTCAAGGGTATCGAACACGCCGGAAGCATTGATTCGAGCGATTGCCCGTTCGAAGTCAGCGGGCGTGACTGGTGTTCCGACCTGCAGGCCGGAGGCCGCGATGATGCTGTCTTCGGAGTAGTTCTCCGCCCCCACGATCTCAATCGCTTCGAGGGTGTAGGCGTCTTGCGCCGTAGCGATCCCGCAGGCCATGAGCACGATGAATAGGAGGCGAGGCACTACTGAGAGGTACGTCCGGCACGGTAGTGCGGTTTCTCGCTCCGTCGAAATCTCGCAACCGCTAGGCATAGAGTTCATCGATTTGCCGTTGGAATTTGATCTCGACTACTCGCCGTTTGACCTTCATCGTCGGCGTGATCTCTCCCTCTTCAATGGAGAACTCGCGATCGATGACGATCACTTTCTTGGGCAGCTCGTATCGGGCCAATTCAGCGCATGTGGAACTGATCTCGTCCATGAAGAGCTGATTGATGTTTTCGTGCTCAACGAGGTCGGCGTTGTTGAGTTCGCCCAACCCGTGTTCGCGAGCATACTGGCGTAGCTTTTCCAGGTTGGGGACGATCAGTGCGCTGGGAAAGCGTCGGCTCTCCGCGATGACCACTGCCATCGAGACGTAGGGGCTACTCTTCATCAAATTCTCGATTGGCTGTGGCGCGATGTACTTGCCACCCGAAGTCTTGAAGAGATCCTTCTTGCGATCGATAATCGAGAGGAATCCATCGTCATCGAGCTGGCCGATATCGCCAGTGTAGAACCAGCCGTCGACGATGACGGCAGCAGTTTCCTCGGGATTCTTAAAGTACCCCTCCATCACGTTGGGGCCTTGGACGAGAATCTCACCGTCGTCAGCGATCTTGACGTCGACATTCTGAATTACCTTTCCGACGGTGCCGAACTTGAGAGCGTGCCCAGTGTTGAGACTCACGATCGGCGAAGTCTCGGTGAGACCGTATGCCTCGTAGATTGGAATGCCAATCGCATAGAAGAACTCCGCAAGATGTTTCGCTAGAGGCGCAGCGCCAGAGAAGAAGTTCCGGAATCTGCCACCCAGCCGACCGCGTAATTTCTTGAAGACAAGCGTGTCGGCAACCCAGACGTTGAAGCCCAGGCCCACGGGCAACGACTCGCCTCTGAGCTGATACGGTATTGCGGCCTTGGCAGTCTTGAGAGCCCAGAAGAATAGGCGCCGCTTCATCGGCGGAGCGTCCTCCATTGCCGTCATCACACGATCATGCACTTTCTCAAAGAAGCGTGGCACTCCAATCGCGATCGTCGGACGCACCTCCTGCATGTTCTTTGGAACTGAGTCGATCGATTCCGCGTAGGCGACTGTCGCTCCGGAATCGAAGTAGATGTAATCGGCGATCCTCTCGGCGACATGGGAGAGCGGAAGGAAGGAAAGGCAAACGTCTGTCGGTCCGACCTCGAAGTCGACGTCACGAACGTTGGAGCAGAAATTGGCGTGGGTGAGCATCACTCCTTTCGGCGTTCCGGTCGTTCCAGACGTATAGATGATGCTCGCCAGGTCCTTGGGTTGCGTCGTAATGATCGACGTCTCGAAATCTCTCCGTTCGACAGCGCTGAGGGGTTCCTCGCCGATGAGCGTCTTCAGCCAAATCACGCGGTTGTCGACTGCGGCAACGTGGTCGAACGCAATGACGCCCTGCAAGTTGGGCAATCTGTCCCAAATATCTTGAATCTTGTCGAACTGCAACTGATCGGAGACCATGACGACCCGAGCCTCGGAGTGCTCGAGCATATATTGCACGTGCTCACTGGTCAGAGTCGGGTAGAGCGGGACACTGACGATTCCGGCGGTCATCATGGCGAAGTCTGCGATCGCCCACTCCCAGCGATTCTCAGAGAGGATGGCGCAACGGTCTCCCGCGACGAGGCCTACCCGCTTGAGGTCGAGTTGAACACGACCGACGCGGCGGTAGACTTCTTGGGCAGAGATTGGGCGGTACTCGCCGTCCGACTTGGCCAGGATCATGTCTGGCTTGGCGTAAGAAATCGTGTGCCGGAAAAGCCGAGCGAGTGTTTCGGCCATAGTTTTCTAATTCCTCATCCGAAGAGCCACAGCAAAGGTCGTTGCCGTACCACTGTAAACTGTTGGGTCTGTCATGCGAAATGCCCAAGATCCCATTGAACGATGGAAACAAGCCGCCGAGGCCTTGGAACTCAAGATTCCCAAAGACCGAATAGAGAGCGCAGCTCCCATATTCGACGGATTGTGGAAGGCTATGAGGCCATCATTGCGCCGGGACCTGTCGCTGGTCGAGCCGGACTTCCAGTTTCGCCCAGACGGTCGGTAGATGATATGGATCTTCCTCTAAGAAGCATCGGCGAACTCTCCCGTCTGATCGAAACCGGTGAAATCTCACCCGTCGAGTTGACGGAGCAGACGCTGGCCCGGATCGACTCGCTGGACTCCGAACTTAACGCTTACATCACCGTGATGATTGATGTCGCGCTGGAGCAGGCGCGGACAGCCGAGCGCGAAATACGAAGCGGCAATCGTCGTGGACCTCTTCACGGGATTCCCTATGCGGCGAAGGATCTCTTCTTCACGAAGGGAACGAAGACCACTGCGGGCTCGAAGGTGTTCGCCGATTTCATTCCTGACTACGACGCGACCGTTGTGACAAAGCTTCGAGATGCGGGAGCTGTTCTGCTGGGCAAAACCGGCTTGCACGAGAATGCCTACGGAATTACCAGCACGAATCCACACTTTGGAGCCGTCCGAAATCCTTGGGATACCGACCACATCCCAGGCGGATCGAGTGGTGGTTCGGCAGCGGCGCAGGCGGCAGGGCTGTGTAGTTTTTCTTTGGGAACAGACACTGGTGGTTCGATCCGAATACCGGCAGCGTTCTGTGGCGTTGCTGGTCTGAAACCGACCTTTGGCCGCGTGAGCCGCTATGGGGTTTTCCCTCTTTCGCATACGCTTGACCACGTTGGGCCTTTTGCGTGGACGGCTGAGGATCTTTGGCACATCTTCTCCGCCATGGTCGGACGAGATAGCGAGGACGAGAGTACGGTCGAGCGGCCTGTGCAGGAACCGAAGTTTTCAGCCGAGCCTAGCCTGCAAGGAAGGAAGATTGGCGTACCCCGGAACTTCTATTTCGAAGGACTTGACCCAGAGGTTGATACCGCCACTCGGGCGGTGCTGATTGAGTTGGAGAACCTCGGAGCCGAGTTGGTTGAGGTGACGGTTCCAGATATCGAGGAGTTCAACCTCATCGCCAGGCTGATTCAAACCGCTGAGGCGTCTTCGACTCACGCTTATAACCTCGAAGCGCGGAGAGAGGACTACGGGGACGACCAGCAGACTCTGCTCGACCAAGGTTTCTTTGTCACGGCGGTCGACTATCTCAATGCACAGAAGCGTCGGCGGCAGTTGAATCGCGAGTTCTACGAGTTGTTCGATCAAGTGGACACCATTGTTGCTCCGGCTGTCGCGATCTTGCCCGCCAAGATTGGCCAGAGATCGATTCAGGTCGACGGAGTCGACGAAGATGTGCGCATGATGACCACTCGGAACGCACGGGCGCTCAATTTGACGGGATTGCCGTTGCTGACTTTACCGTGCGGCTTTAGCGACAGCGGCCTGCCGATCGGAGTTCAGTTGGTGGGCAAGCTGTTCGACGAGTGTACGGTGCTCGAAGTGGGTGGGGCGTACCAGCAGGTGACGGACTGGCACAAGCGCCGTCCGGCGATGGCTACACCTTGACCCCGAAGACACCCTTGAGGCCGTAGGCGCTGATGATCGAGATCAGCAAGAACCAGATAAGCCAGTGTAGGCTCAGCGACCCGGTTGTGATCTCAGCGGCGGGGTAGTTGATCTGAACCCACGAGATGTCTGGTGTATCGATGCGGCTCTCACCTGCGTAGATAAACGTCTCCCAGAACGATGATGTGCGCATGTAGGAGACGTAGCGGAGCGAGTCACCCCCCGCGACGATGTCTTTGGTCCACTTACGGCCGTCCCAGTCGAATTGAAGGACGCCATGGCCATCATCCTCACCGATGCCGCGAATTCTCCAGCTAAACTGGCCTTCGCTGAAGGCGCGAACGGCAGGCGTATCAATCGCCACGACGTCGGGAGCGTCGAGTCGAGGCGCCGCCGTGGTGGCCGCTAGACGGCCCGTGGTTTGGACAGTGACGATTGCGGTCTCGCCAGCTTTAAGCGGTGCGATGCCATAGATGGCATCCATGTGGACGAGTAGGATGACCATCGGCACGGTCAAGATCAGCGCTGGCTTGAACATGAGTCCGAGGTAGCGCATATTGCTGGTGATCAGGTGCCACTGTGTTCTAAAGATCACGCCAGGGTCGTCCCCGTAGAGCCTGAGCTCAAGCAGGTAGGCTTGCATTTTCTTTTTAGCCTGCTCGATTCCCTTCTGGTTGGAGCTGACCTTGAAGACCCACAGCATCGCGATACCGACCACGATTGACAGCGGTATGAGGCTGACGAGTGGATGTGCGCCGCCGAAGATCGACACATAGCCCGAGATGACGGTTCTCAGAAAAGAGTTGATAAGATCCAACGCGGTGGCGTCCTATTCGATGTAGCCGAGTCCCTGAAGTTTTTTCAGGATCTCTTCGTCGGAGTCGCCTTCTTCAATCTTGGCGAGTTCCTTCTCAAGAACATGCACGATGAACTCTTGGGGTGATGAGTAGCCCGCGAGATCGGCGCACTTCTTGACGCGTTCGAATAAGTCTTTGTCGAGTTTGATGGAAGTAGACGATCCGAGCATACGTAGGTCGTCGGCGCTTCTGGCGCGCCGCTCAGAGGATATTGTACGGACTTCGGCCTGCCAGCGTCACCTATACCGCCGCAGCCAGCCGCTCAGCGCCAAGCAACACTCTCATGCTGTCGACGATGCGTGGGGCTGCTTGCCCGTCCCCGTAGGGGTTGTGGATGAGGGATTCCGCACGCAGTTTTGCCGGATCATCGAGTAGATGTTGAGCGGTTGCGACGATCAACTTGGGGTCGCAGCCGACCAGTGTCGAAGTGCCTGCCTCGATTACTTCTGGACGCTCGGTGCTTTCGCGCAGCACGAGCGCCGGGGTTCCCAAAGAAGGGGCCTCCTCTTGGACTCCTCCCGAGTCGGTCAGCACGAGGTCCGCACCAGCTAATAGGTCGACGAAATCGGGATAGTCCAATGGGGAGAGTAGGTGGACGTTGGGCGTCTCACTGAGTCGACCGAGAACGACGCGACGCACCTCGGGGTTGGGGTGCAGCGGCCAGGCTAATTGCACGTCTCGGCGGCGCGCGAGCCTTGCCACGGCGGCACAGATGCCTGCCAGGCCTCGACCGAAGTTCTCTCGGCGGTGAGCTGTGACGGCGACCAGACGCTTTGAGCGATCTCGCCAACGCCATGCCCGCCGGGAGGGAGATTGGCGACGCGTTTTCCGAAGATGCATCAGCGCATCGATGCCGGGGTTGCCCGTCACGCGGATCGTCTCCGACGGGACGCCCTCCGCCAGAAGGTTGTCGGCTGCCCAATCGGTCGCTGCCAAATGGAGCGAGGCGAGCCGGGTGCTAAGCCGCCGGTTCGGAGGCCTGCTTCGACGTGCGCTACTCGAACGCGGGAGTAGAAGGCTGCTAGCGCTCCACAGAAGGTGGAAGTGGTGTCGCCTTGGACGACGACGATATCGGGACGGCTCCGATCGATGACACGTTCCAGACCTGCTAGGATCCGCGCGGCCGATTCCGCCAGGGATTGGTCCGATCGCATCGAAGCGAGATCTACATCTGGGGTGATCCCAAAGGTTTGTAAGGGGGCATCGAGTAGCTCTCGGTGCTGTCCGGTGACGCAGACTTTGACGTTGAAGCCAGAGTTGGGTCGCTGCAGTTCGAGAATGACGGGCCCGAGTTTTACGGCCTCGGGCCGGGTGCCGAATATGACAAGTGCTCGCGGCATACGCGTCCAGCAAGACTTCCTTTCGATGGATGAGGGAGCTTGCGGACACAACGGCCCACGAGATCGCCGGGCCTGCGGCCTAGCGGCTGAGCCTAACGGCTCGAAGATCGAGATTCGTCGCGTGCGACGAACCTGCGTCGAGGATTGTAGCGAGACGACTCCCGATTAAGCAAGTGGGCTGCTAAGCAGCCGCTTGTTCTTTGATTCGGTCGAGTGCCTGGCGGATGACAGCCTCGAGTTGAGACGCCTCGAAGGGTTTTCGCACGAATCCGACTGCTCCTAGCGAGAGGGCCTCTAAGACGGTCTTTTCGACGCCTTCTGTAGTGACCATGATCACTGGCGTGCCCTTGTGGGGTGTGTCGGCGAGGGCACGAAGAAACTCCATGCCCGACATGTTGGGCATATTCACATCGGAGAAGATCATCGTCACCTCGTGCTTGTCGAGTTCGGCAAGCGCCTCGACGCCGTCGCCTGCTTCGTAGACCTCTTTGAGGATGTCTGCCGCGGCCTGACGAATACTGCGACCAATGATCTTCCGCATCACTGCTGAGTCATCCACGATGAGGACGTTGATTTCCATAACTGCTCCCGTCCAGACCTTTATCGGCCCGATGTGGTGCAGAGTTGAGAGTTTGAACCCAGTCAGGTCTGATAAACTTCGAACTGTACGCGCCCGTAGCTCAGCTGGATAGAGCGCTTGCCTCCGGAGCAAGAGGTCGCGAGTTCGAATCTCGCCGGGCGTACCATATACCTCCTCAGTAGATACCCAACGATGGATCGGTCTTGCGGTCGGATACCGCGAGTAGTCCGAGAGCTATTCAATCAAAGCCTATTCGGTGGACCGGTGATAGCTGGCTACCGTACGCTTGATTGCCTTGCTCCAAGTGAAGTCCGTGGCCCGCTCCAAACCGCGTGCTCGTAGCGCGTGGCAGAGCGCTGGGTCGTGTAGAATCCTCCCGATGGCCGCAGCGAGCGCAACTTGGTTGTGTGGGTCTACTAGCAGGCAAGCATCGGAAAGCTTCTCGGCAAGAGCCCGTACGTTGGAGGTGATCACGGGTGTACCGCAGGCCATTGCCTCAAGCGGTGGGAAGCCGAAGCCCTCGTCGAGGGACGGGTACACGAGAGCCTCGGCGCCAGCGTAGAGCGCGGGTAGGAGGGCTTGCTCGACATATCCCAATGGATGGACGCCGTCGGCCTGGATGTTGGAATGTTCCCCGGCGAGCACGAGGCGAAGTTCTGGATGTTCTGGGGCGATCTGCCGGAACGCAGCCAGCAGCGTTGGCAGATTCTTGCGCGGGTGCGCACCGCCGACGTGAAGCAAATAGCGCGGCGGGAGATTCAACGCCTGGCGCGCCCGCTCGACCTCATCCGATCGACAGGGCCGGAACCCAGGACCAATGCCGTGAGGGATCACGTCGATGGACTCGCGACGGACCCCGGCGAACGTCTCTAGGAGTTGGCGGCGGACCTCCCCTGAGGGAACGATGATGCGGTTAGCCCGATGGATACTGCTCGCCACGGCGGTCCGGAATATCTTCGACCGATGAAGCTGGCTCTGGGCATCAGGAGCAGTAAAGAACGTCATGTCGTGGACAGTGAGTACATGACGCACTGCCCTCGACGCGAGTGGCAGGAGGAACGATGGTGAGTGCAGAACGTCGAATCTCTCGTGTCTGAGCAGCCTCGGTAGGTATATCTGCTGGAACCCCATTCGAGTGACGCGCGAACGGCTACACAACGCCCGAATGTCGATGCCGTCGCGATCGAGATGTTGGAACGAAAGTCGGTCTTCGTGGTTGATGAACAGAGTGAGGGATCCGATGGTGCCATCCGTGCTCAGATGTTCGACAAGGGATCGAATGTAAACGTCCACGCCTGTTGGAGCCGGCAGTAAGGGCGTTGCATCGATCGCTAGGCGCACGGATCAGCCATGTCGAGACTAGCGATAAACAGTGGATCCTGCGTCTTCGCCCCCGAGTGCTCGGAGCATACCGGGGAATTCAAAGGTGTGTATCACCGCGGCGATTCCGACTATCGACGGAACGTCGTACCACCGTAGCCCATAGTGGCGGAACAAGTGCATACCTTTCCATGTGCTTTCGAGCATCCTGTAGAGGTAGAAAAACGGAACGGACGCATGTCCGAGGAGTTTTACCACTCGAGATCCGGAGATGCTGTCGTCCACCTGACGGATGCGGATAGAGCCCCAGCCCATCTGACGACGCATGTCTCGTTCCATCGGCCACCCCTCGAAATCATGGACCACTTTCATCGCTGGTTCGAACAAGAGCGTACCGCCGCTCTCAAGGACTCGTTCGGTCAGCAGGCGATAGGAGAACGGCCCCGCGTTGGTTGGTAAGGGTACGTCAAGAAACATCTGACGGCGTAGAGCGCAGCTATTCGTAGACAGGTAGCGAATCGGTCCGGCCTGACCCCGATCCACGTAGGCGCGAGATAGCAGACCGAGGATGCGCTCAAGACGGGTGCGCCCGGCGTAAGAAGATCGTCCGCTGACACCGAATGCCCTCGGGTTGGCGCGCAGCGCCCCGACGCCGGCGCTAATCCACCCGTCGTTTGGAATGCAGTCGGCATCGATGATCATCACCAACTCGGCGCTGGCTGCGCGGACGCCTTCGTTCTTGAGTCCATAGGAGCCCCGTTCCTTGGACGGGAGGACACGAAGTCCAGGAAGCAACGTCAGCACATCTGTCGGGATGTGCGGTGCGTCGCTCTTGTTTTCCATCAGGAGAAACTCAACGGACTCATCGAATTCCTGAACTGCTAGCGCCGGTAGCATGCTGCGCAAATCATCCCAGGTCTTGTCCTTGCCCGCACGATAATCAGATACGATTACAACGGTAACTGCTGGCATGTCACGGACATTATAGAGGCCCGGTCCGCTAGCGCCCGCTATCGGGGGCTTTGTCCTACCGCCGCGCGGCCTGCCCTTTGTGCCGTGCGCCCGGCCTCAGGATCACTGCGCCCACTCTTGACGGTGATCTATCATGGGTGTCCCTGTTTATCCAAGGAACTGAGCTCGTATCGTTGCGCAGTGAGGATAGTGTAGGCTTACGCGGATGGTTCGTGAATGATGAGTAACTCGATATTTGTGCTTGGCAGCCTCAATGCCGACCTCGTCGTTCAAGCTGAACGTCTTCCAACCCCGGGCGAGACGCTGCAGGGAAGTGATCTTTCGATTTATCCCGGGGGCAAAGGCGCGAATCAGGCGTGTGCTGCCGCGCGGCTGGGCGCAAAGGTCGCGATGTTTGGGTTTGTCGGGCGAGATGTTTTTGCTGATCCTCTTCTCGAAAGCCTCAAGAACTGCGGAGTAGATCCGGCTGGCGTCGAGCGGTCCGACCGCGCCACGGGTAGCGCCTCGATCACGGTTCTGCCAAATGGCGAGAACGCGATTCTGCTATCTCCTGGTGCGAACGCAAGCGTAACCGCGCCCTGGGTCGAAGGACTGGCACCGAAACTGTCCGCCGGTCAATTTGTCCTGTGCCAACTTGAGGTGCCATTCCCTGCCGTTGAGGCTCTGCTGAGGGTTTCAAGCGAAAAGGGAGCCAGAGTCATCCTAGACCCAGCCCCAGCCAGAAATTTGGTTCCTGAGACGCTGCGCCTCGCAGAGATCGTCACCCCCAACCAGGCCGAATGCGCTGTTCTTCTCGATCGAGAAGGACAACCGCCACGAACTTTTGAAGAGGGTCTTGAAGCTTGCCGCGGTCTGCACGAGAGAGGTGTTCGCACCGCCATCGTCAAGATGGGTGAACTCGGCTGCGCCGTTTCCGACGGGGATCAATCCTTTGCTGTCGAAGCCTATCAGGTCGATCCCGTGGATACGACAGCTGCCGGGGACACATTCAATGCCGGTCTGGCCGCCGCCCTGGCTGGAGGGTCAGACCTGCGGGCCGCTGTCGAGTTTGGAAGTGCCGCCGCCACCCTCTCAGTGACACGACCCGGAGCCCAGAGTTCGGCCCCGTCGCGAGTGGAAGTCGAAGACTTGATGAAAGGGTCGTCTCGCAACTAGTAAAGGAAGCTGACATATGTTTGTTGTAACTGCTGTGCCCGTCGCCATCCTGCTCTGCGTCCTCACGATGCTCGGTTGGGGCTCGTGGGCAAATACCCAAAAACTGGCAGGTAAGGAAAAGTGGCGGTTCGAGCTGTACTACTGGGACTATGCGATCGGTGTGGTGTTGAGCAGCATCGTGCTCGCGCTGACCTTTGGAACTCTCGGCCCTGTCGGCCCCGGAGTGATCGAGAACCTGCAACAAGCAGATTCCAGTTCGGTAGGGTATGCGCTGGCGAGCGGCGCGCTCTTCAACCTGTCGAACATTCTGTTGGTAGTCGCGATAGATCTCGCGGGCATGGCGGTCGCGTTTCCGGTTGGTGTCGGGCTTGCCCTCGTTATCGGCACCGTGGGGAGCTACCTCGACACGCCTAAGGGCGACCCTAGTCTGATATTCGCGGGTGTCTGTCTTATCTTGGCTGCGATGGCTACCTCGTCGTTGGCCCACCGGCGCCTTCCTCAAGCTGGCAACTCGGGACGTCGCGGAGTGTTATTCGCAGTACTGGCCGGCAGTCTGATGGGTTTCTTTTACCCTCAGCTTGCCCGATCGATCTCTCCCGCGTTTGTCTCAGGCGAAATCGAACTGGGGATGCTGACTCCCTATTCGGCGCTTTTCCTTTTCGGTGTGGGCCTCGTGGCCAGCAATCTGGTAATCAATTCGATCTTCATGCGCGTTGGCAAATTGACCTATGCGGACTACTTCCGAGGGTCGGCTCGAGTTCATGCCGCCGGGCTGGCTGGGGGTACCATCTGGCTCCTAGCGCTGGCGTTCAACCTGCTTGCCGCGGGTGTTGCCGGTCCAGCTATTTCCTACGCCTTGGGTCAGGGGGCCGCTCTAGTCGCATCGTTGTGGGGAATCTTCATTTGGAAGGAATTTCGAGACGCACCCCAGGGTACTGGACGCCTGCTTTCCACGATGGTCATCGCCTACGTCGCGGGTATCGTTCTGATCGGCGCGGCGACCTTGCAGTGAATGGGTCCAGACGCGCCTAACCGCCGTGCTCAACCCTTGACGGTTGCCAAGCGGGTGAAAACGTCGTTGAAGACGGCGTCGCGGTTGACATTGTTCGCCACACGAATGTTGTGTCGGCCCGGTGCGCTTTCCCAGTGCATGTCGTCGGTCAACACCGGGCTTGGCACGATCTCGGAGGGGATCCACTCCGGGTTGTTTAGCCAGGCCACTGCAGAGATATCCCAGATAACTTTGGACCAAGGGTACAGACCGTTCTGGCCCTGCCGGTTCATGCGCACGGCGAAATACTGAAGGAACTGCCCGTACAGATAGTCTCCGATTCGCGAGTGGCCGCGTAGGTGCTGGTCCAATTCGGGGACCGTCGTTCGCAGGTGTTCCGAGACGTTCTTGGTCGGGACCACAACGAGGGGAACACCGCTGTCGAAGAGCACCTGTGAGGCGATCACATCCTGTCGCAGGTTGAACTCACTCGCCGAAGGCCAGTAGCTCGGCGTCCCTCCTAGCCAGACGACCACGATCTTGTCTTTGATCTTTGGCTCCATCATGATGGCGGACGATACGTTTACCGGACCGCCGATCGTCAAGACGTAAAGCGGCCCATCGCCGGGTTTCATCGCCCGCTCGATCAGATCGCGGGCCGCGGGGCTGTCGACTGGCGTGTCCTTCCGCCCGAAGAAGCGGTCCGAGCCGCGGTGGGCGATGCTCTTGTCGACATCGGGGAAGAAATTGAGCAGCGTCAGGATCTCCTCGTAGCTCTTCTCCATTCCCTGCGCGGCGGACTTCGAACGATTGTTGACAAACGGCGCGGCGTAGATCGCCTCCAACGCCAATCGCTCGGGGGAGAGCAAGGTGTAGGCGAGCGCGTACTGGTCGTCGATCTCGTTGTAGGTGTCGGTGTCGAGTACGGCTCGCACTCGACCCGGACCCGGAATCGCGAGAAGGTGATCGCGGTTAGCCGTCTGGGCTTGCGCAGAGGCACCGAGGGCTCCGGCGGCGACCGCAGCGGCGGTCTGGAAAAGTTGACGGCGTGTGGGCATAGGGGCAAATTGTACCACGTGGAAACCGGGACGGCTTGGACCGCCGCAGCCAGCCCCTCGGCTATCTATGTCTGGAATTCACGGTGCGATTAGGCAGTCGAAAGCGAACGATCCTGACCCCGAGATTCACTTCCCAGAGGCGTAGAAGTAGGGTATTATCATGCAGAATGGCTAAGTTTCGTCAAGTGGTCGGAACCTAAGAGCCGGTATTTTGGCTTGAGTCTCCCTCAAGAGGAGTACAGATGAGCGCGAGATGTTTGATCAGTTTGTTCGGAGTGCTGGCGCTCTCCGTTACCGCGTCAGTCCTGCTGGCTGCCGACGCGGAAAACTCGCCGGATAGCAGCGAAATCTCCGGAGTAGCGGTCCCCGAAACCGAGGTGGAAAGTCTCGAGTTGCTCGGTCGGTGGTACAAAGGCCCGGTCTATGGCAGCGCAGTGGCGGGCGACCATATATACCTGGGCTCCGGCGGCGCCGTCCAGGTAATGAAGATCGAGGTCGGAGGCGCCAGTTCTTCTCCTCAATGGACCGAGGTCGCCACGCTCAAGACGTTTGGCATCGTGCGAGATCTCGAAGCCAAGGGCGGCAATCTTTACGTCGCCGATGACGGCGGTGCGCTGAGAATCGTTGACATCTCGAATCCCGCAAGTCCACGCGAACGCGGGCACGTTGATCTCCCGCAATTTGTTCGGGCCGTTTCGCTCGCCGGAGATTACGCCTACCTGGCTACTGGCTGGCAAGGGCTGACCATCATTGACGTCTCGAATCCCGACCAGCCCCGCTTGGTGGGCTCGCTCAAATCCGTCGGCTATATCACCGATGTTCACGTGGACGGCTCCATCGCGCTTGTTGTGGGTCACAAGAGTGGTCTCAGAATAGTCGATGTGTCGGACCCTTTGAACCCGACGGAGATCGGTCACCATGACATGCCCGGGCACGCTCACGGAGTCTATGCCTCGGATGGAAACGCATACGTAGTAAGCCTAGATCCGCCTGAAGGGAACGGTTCGGGAGGCCTCACAACCTTCGATATTTCGACGCCCGCCAATCCCACGCAGCTCGCGTTCGAGCCGCTGATTTACGGTGCGGAAAGGGTGTGGGTTGAGGGATCCCACGCCTATGTGGCTGGCGTGGCCAACGATGCCGGGCTCATCATTGTCGATGTTTCAAGCCCCTCAGACCCTCTCAGGCTCGGGAGCTACACCTCTCCGACATGTTCCGAGTCCGTGACGATCGCAGGTTCTTTTGCCTACCTGTCCCACGGTGACCAGGGCCCCGAGATCATCGACCTGTCGCAACCGCTGAAGCCCACGGTGTCCCAGCACGTCGATACTGCGGGTCATGTCCGAGGCGGCGACGTAGTCGGGACCGTGGCGTACGTTGCCAATGGATATACCGGTCTCCGGATTCTCGACGTCTCTAATCCGGCCGATGTCGAGGAGGTTGGGTATCTCAAGACTTATCGCGCCACGGATGTTGAGGTCAACGGCGCGTACGCCTACGTGGCAGACGATTGGGCCGGTCTCAAGGTTATCGATGTTTCCGATCCCTCTCGTCCCCGTGAAGTGGGCAAGATCGACACGCCCGGATACGCCGAGGGGCTCGCGTTCGCCGACGATGTGGTGTTTATTGCCGATGGCGACGGTGGTCTGCGTGTCATCGACGTTTCAAACCCCGAGGGGCCATCTGAATTCGCACAAAGCGACACCGATGGGTATGCCTATGACGTTGCCGTTGACGGCGACCTGGTTTATCTGGCTGACGGCAATAGCGGTATGAAGGTCTTTGCCGTATCTGGGTCGGGAGCCGCCGAGATCGGTCATTTCATTACCGAGCGGCGGTCTTTCCAGGCACGCGCCGTTGATGTATCCGGCCGCTACGCGTACTTGGCTGCGGGTTATGCAGGCGTGAGCGTCGTCAACATTTCCGATCCCAGATACCCCGTGGAGGTCGCTCACGTCGATGTTCCGCGTGGAGCTCGGAGCATCAAGGTCTCCGGCACACGGCTCTATGTCGGCGGCGGTGCCGGCGTGATTGTCTTGGATATTTCCGATCCCCAGGCTCCCCTAAAGATCGACAATCAGCAAACGCCCGCCGTCGCGGACAGAATCTGGCTCTCGGACTCCACGGTCTATGTCGCGGCGCGCGAAGCAGGGCTGATGATCATGGGGATGGAAGGCCCAACGGACTGAGTCAGGCCACGAAAAACCGACGCGACTGACATCATGGGCGTCGGCTGCGGTACTTGGCGAGTCCCGACTCAATTGCGTCCAGGGACTGGCTTGCGATTTCACGCCCAATAGAATCAAGCGTTGGACACTGAGTTCCAGGACGTGAAATCTCGTGCCTGGAAGGCGCGAAAGAATCGGAATCCCCCCAGGCATAGAGGTTTTGGCTGGGCGACTGCCGCCGCCAGGGACTGGCTCGCGTCTTCACGTCCAGTAGAATCAGCCGTTTGGCACGAAGCTCCGCGACGTGAAGACGCGTGCCTTCCCTGAGCCGTTTCGCGTGTCACGCAGATTCTCTCACAGCTTCCGGTCCGCCGATTCTCCCTGGCTATAAGCGTTGGCAGCTCCATTGTCCGCTGACGGCTCAGCCATCATTTCGCGGACAGCTCGGGCCGGGAGGAAGGGGAGTCTCAGCTCGGTCGCGCTCTCGGCCAGCCATCGCGATGGGGCCGCTTGAGGCGACGGGATACGGCTGATCGTCGGGCCGTGAATTGCGGGTCCGGGCCGGCGCCGCGTGCGCTGGCGGGACCGGTGTGGGACGCGACCGCTGGGCTTGCGTTAGGTTCACCACTGCTGCATCGCTCTCGAAGAACGACGCTGGCGAAAGCGTCGCCTGGGCATCAGCCGAGCCGCCTTGGAAGCCCTAACTAAGAAAAGCCCGGCGCATTGCGCCGGGCTTGGGTTTGGATTTAGTCTTGACTCGCCATCCAATGGGCGAGCCAAGACTTGTTATCGCGCCGTAGCGCTGGTTATGGAGCTGGAGTCGGATCGATCAAGATGCAGGCGCTGCCGCCCTCGAAGCTTCCTCCATCGGTGCTAATGAAGACACTCAGACTGTCGAGCAGGGCGAGTTCATTCGCACTATTGATATTGATTTCGCAGGTCGTTCTAAAGTCCCCTGGAGTCCCATTGATTGGACATGGTGGGCCGAGCGGCTGCCCGCCAGCGACCAGGGCGTCATGGAACAGCTGGGCATCGCCACTGCGGGCCGTGTTGCCCTGTGAGACCTTGACGACAAACCTGAGCACCTGGGCTCCGACAACGAACGGGCTAATCACGCCTACGGTGTCGTGGTCTCCAGATTGTTGGCCGAGACCCATGTATTTGCCCTGGGTGCCGATCGTCTGATCGGTTCCAAAGCACATTACGTTGGTCTCAACGCCTCCAGGGCCTTCAGGTCCCTGCGGACCAATCTTACCTTGAACGCCTTGGATACCGAGCTTACCCTGCACGCCTTGGGCGCCAGTGTCGCCGATCTTACCCTGTACGCCTTGGGCGCCAGTGTCACCGAGCTTACCCTGCACGCCTTGGGCGCCAGTGTCGCCGAGCTTACCCTGCACGCCTTGGGCGCCAGTGTCACCAGGGGAACCAACTTTACCCTGCGGGCCTTGGGCGCCAGTGTCACCGATCTTACCCTGCACGCCTTGGGCGCCAGTGTCACCTAGCTTACCCTGCACGCCTTGGGCGCCAGTGTCGCCGAGCTTACCCTGCACGCCTTGGGCGCCAGTGTCGCCGATCTTACCCTGCACGCCTTGGGCGCCAGTGTCACCTAGCTTACCCTGCACGCCTTGGGCGCCAGTGTCACCTAGCTTACCCTGCACGCCTTGGGCGCCAGTGCCTTACCCTGCACGCCTTGGGCGCCAGTGTCACCGATCTTACCCTGCACGCCTTGGGCACCAGTGTCACCTAGCTTACCCTGCACGCCTTGGGCGCCAGTGTCACCAATCTTACCCTGCACGCCTTGGTCGCCAGTGTCGCCAATCTTACCCTGCGGGCCTTGGACACCAGTGTCACCAAGCTTACCCTGCGGGCCTTGCGGGCCAATCGGGCCCTCGGCGCCGATGGTCAAATCATAGAGGTCGTGTTGCATGGATGGCCCCAAGGCTTCGGCATTCATTGCCGTAAGCGTCATGCTGCCAAACTCGTCGCCGAGGACGAGCGGCTGCGAACACGAGGTGTGTAACTGAATGGTTTGTGGCGGATCGAGGCCGTCACCAGGGTCGATGGTCAAACCGAGCTCGTTGGGCCATTTGCCGTTCGCGCCAGCCGTGAAAACGACCGACCCGCCGTTGGCCACCGGACTGCTGGTGACCGTCCATGTTGCATTGTTATGTCCTTCTGCCGTGAGGGCCGCGGCTCCCACGGCATTGGTCAGATCACCGGCGCAGGCAGCTCCCGCTTGGGCGTTGGTGCCCGTACAGTCGGTGGGATTATACTCAAAGGTCAAAGAAGTGGGCTTCATGACACACTGATTGGCCTCTATTTCAACCCAGATCGCCAGTAGATAATCACCCGGCGGAACACTGGGTTCACCATGGGTGACTTCGGGTAAGTCCACCACCACACAGTCGGTGGGTAGTTCTGTACAGACCGGGCGGAAGGGTAACAGGTTAGACCGGGCGGATAGGTAACACCATGGCGAGATGCCATGGAAGGAGACCTATCCGATGGAAGAACGCAAGAGATTCATTGAAGACTGACTGCGAGCGGGGGCGGCGACGAACGTGGCGGCGCTGTGTCGACTCTACGGGATCAGCCGCAGGACCGGATACAAGTGGTTAGAACGCTTCCGTCAAGGCGGTTGGCCAGAGCTGGAAGACCGCTCGCACGCGGCACACCGTCAGCCCGGTCGGATACCCGAGTCGGTCGAGCGACGAGTGATAGAAGCGCGTCGGCAGCATCCGAGTTGGGGGCCGAAGAAGCTCAGGGCCTGGCTGGAGTCGAAAGAGTCACAGACAAGCTGGCCAGCGGCGTCGACGATCGGCGACGCGCTGAAGCGAGCCGGACTCGTTCGCGGGCGCAAGCGGATGCGGCGACTGGCCGAAGCGGCACCCAGTCCGTTGCGCGAACCCGAAGCGCCCAACGACCTCTGGACGATCGACTACAAGGGGCAGTTTCGCACCGGCGACGGCGTGCTGTGTTATCCGCTAACGGTCGTCGACGGATATAGTCGTTTCCTGCTCAACTGCACCGCACACGTGGGCACATCCTACGCCGAGGCCCGCCGAGGCTTGGAGCGGTTGTTTCTGGAGCGCGGGCTGCCACGAAGGATACGCTCAGACAACGGTTCGCCGTTCGCCTCCATCGGCACCGGACGCTTGAGCCGGTTGAACGTCTGGTGGCTGAAGCTGGGCATTGCGGTGGAGCGCATCGAGCCGGGCAAGCCGCAGCAGAACGGTCGCCACGAGCGGCTACACCGCACGCTCAAAGCCGAGACAGTGAGACCTCCGGCTGGCGATCGTCGCCGACAGCAGCGCCGCTTCGACCTCTTTCGTCATGAATACAACCAAGAACGTCCGCATGAAGCGTTGAGACAGCGGCCCCCGGCGGCGTTCTATGCACCAGCAACACGCGCCTATCCCAGCGAGCTTGCTGATCTGGATTACCCGGGGCACTGGGAGCGCCGACGAGTGCGCCACGACGGACGCATCAAGTTCCTCGGCGAGAAGTACTTCCTGAGTGAAGCGTTGGCTCGCGAGTTGGTCGGGCTAGTCGAAGTGGACGAAGCCATTTGGCAGATCTGGTTCGGTCCGGTGGAACTCGCCTTGTTCGACGCCGCCAACCGCGTACTGTGGCCGCTCGGCTCGGCAGTCAGTGGCCCCCGCGGGGGCCACTGACCACCGCCTATACTGTTACCCATCCGTCCGGTTTAGAGTGTTACCTATCAGACCGGTCGTTCAGTTCCAACGGCGGCGCAACGCCGCCTAACGGCGTATCGCAGAGGGTCTGAAGCGTGGCGATACGCAGGGACTCCATTTGGGTCCCGAAATGAATCTGTGGGGTATCTTGGGATCCATCTATAGCGGCACCGCGGAAAATCGTCCCGAATTCCGTGCCGTAGACAATTAGCTGGGTCGGCTCGTCAGTCGGCCACGGCTGCACTTCTTGAATCTTCGTCTCGCCCATTGCGAAGGGCGAACAAAGAACGAATATGATGAGTGCCAGCGGGGCACTTCGTAACCATTTTGGGCGGTCGCGTCCTGGCGGCACACCCTTGGGTAAATTCTTTAACATGAACCGTCTCTCCTGTATTCCCTCAACTCATCCGAACTCAAGCCGACCATTGGCGGAGCAGCGCTACTACCATTGGCGGAGCAGAGCTACCACCCTTGGCGGAGCAGAGCTACTACCCTTGGCAGAGCAGTGCTACTACAAACACCTGGTCAGTCTTACGAAACTTGCCTTGCCAGACTAACAGAAATACCCTAGTTTTCCAATAGTACGCACGATATAGACCGAGACGACGACTCAGAGCTCAGACTGGTCCAGTACTTCCCGCACGAAACCCCTTCAGTAGGCATAGCACTAGGAGTACGATCTCTAAATTTCTCCCGATCGTATGCGGCGCCAGCCGTGAACCTCGGCGATAGTCCAAGGACAGTGTTCTAATAGGGCCGTTATGACTTTGCGGACTGCCTTGGTGATGCTGACTGTTTTTTCGGGCGCATGCTCGACTCCTACCGAGCAGACGGACGGTCCTTCGATTCGAGTGGAACAGGCGACCTTCGGCCCTCAGTTTCACCATTTCTACGGCTATATCGGCCACGTCGGCAACACACCCTGGAACGGTTCTGGACGCTACATGGTGACGCTGCGTACGACCTTTGACGACCACATGCCGGGTCCGGGCGAAGCGGCCGAGATCGTCTTGCTGGATACCGAGAACGGCTATTCGACTGAAACAATCGACTCGACGCTAGGTTGGAATCCCCAACAGGGCACGATGATGTACTGGAACCCGGGGCAACCGGACACCCAGATTTTCTTTAACGACCGCGACCCGGAAACGCAGAAAGTGTTCACGGTGTTGTACGACATTGAGAAGCGAGAGCGCGTCAGAGAGTATCGCTACGACGACACGCCTTTTGGGAACAGCGGCGTAGCGCAGAACGGCGGTTGGTTCTTGGGGATCAACTACGCCCGGATGGCGCGGCTGCGTCCGGTGACCGGGTACAAAGGCACCGCCGATTGGACAGAAGGCGTATTGCACCCTTCGGACGACGGAATATTTCGGGTAAACGTGGAATCGGGCGAAAAGCAATTGATCGTTTCGTTCGCGCAGCTCGCGGAGGCACTTCAAGAGCCGCACCCGCAGGTCGCAACGATGGCGCTATTCATCAATCACACGCTCTGGAACCGAGACGGCGACCGGATCTACTTTTTTGCCCGCGGAAATTTCGGTAATCGGGGATCACGCATCAACGCGGCGTTCACGGTGGACCCCGACGGTTCGAACCTGGAGTATCACGAGCTGCATGTCGGCGGGCACCCCGAGTGGGGCATCGGTCATCAACTGCTGGGTTCGCTAGACGATCGGCAGGTAATTTACGACACCGATCAAAAGAAAGTGGTCGGAACGATCGGCACGCCGGAGATCATTCCTGATCCCGAGGGCGACATTTCGCTGTCGAGAGATGGGCGCTGGTTGGCAAATGGTTGGGGTGGCGAGGAAAACAATCAGTACGTGCTGTACCGGCTCGAAGATGGCGTGTATATCAAGACCGACACATATACTCGGCGGGGCCAGGCGCACGGTGATCTGCGCCAGGATCCGGGGCCGAGCTGGTCGCCGGACGGCTCAAAGGTTTATTTCCCAGCGTTTGCCGACGACGGGACGCGACAGATGTTTGTGATTCACCTGACCGAGTGATGTCGGCCTGATCCATTGTGCCATTAGCGTGGCGAGTTGACTCGAACTTAGCCGGTCTGTAGATTGCTTCTGTGTGCCTTGCAATCTTTTCTAGCGGCAGAAACTGATCGAAGGCCGCTTTGGCCGGTGGAGTTGTAGCCAATCATGACAAACCGTCTCTTTATCGCAGCAGCCCTTGTGGCTATTTTGTCTTGCGGAGCGGCTGCTGCCGCTGACGGCAGTCTCACTCTCGAAAGGCTTTACTCTACCGAAGAATTCGAGGCCGAGACCGTCCGAACTCAATGGTTCGGCGACGACGGTGCCTTCACAACCCTAGCCAAGAACAAGGAGGACGATGCAGACCCGCGGATCGTGCTCCGTCGTCCTGACTCAGGCGAGACGGAAACGCTAGTCTCGACGGAACTGCTGACCCCTCCGGGAAGTTCGAGCCCGCTCGACGTGGAGCGATACGCCTTCTCGAAGGATCGTTCACTCGTTCTGATCTACACGAATTCGAAGCGGGTCTGGAGGCAAAACACGCGGGGAGATTATTGGCTACTCGATCGATCCAGCCGACAACTCACCAAGCTCGGCGGAGACGTTCGTCCGTCGACTCTCATGTTTGCCAAGATCTCGCCGGATGGGCGGCGCGTGGCGTACGTTCACGAGCGAAACATCTATGTCGAGGAGGTCGACGACCATTCGATTCGACAACTGACCCAGACGCCCACCGAGGAGGTTATCAACGGGACCTTCGACTGGGTCTACGAAGAAGAACTTGGGCTGCGAGATGGTTTTCGCTGGAGCCCCGATGGCGCGTCGATCGCCTACTGGCAACTGGACACTACCGGAGTATCCGAGGTTCCGCTAGTCAACAACACGGACTCGCTCTACCCAACGGTGACCTGGATCCCTTACCCCAAGGTGGGCCAGCAGAACTCGGCGAGCCGGGTCGGAGTCGTGGACGTCGGGACCGGTGAGACACGTTGGATGCAGGTTTCGGGCGACTCACGCAATCAGTACATTGCGCGGATGCAGTGGGCGGGGAGTTCAGAGCGCCTGCTACTGCAAGTGCTCAATCGCGCGCAGAACAGAAACCACGTCATCCTTGCAAGCGCAGGTAGTGGTGAGACGCGAGAAGTCTTTGTCGAGAAGGACGACGCCTGGGTCGATGTCCATAGTGAGACGCTCTGGCTCGACGAGGGCAAGGAGATCACCTGGATCAGTGAGCGGGACGGCTGGCGACACGCCTACCGGGTGTTGCTTGAGAGCGGCGAAGTCGAACGCTTCACCTCGGGCGAGTTCGATGTAACCCGCTTGCTCTGGGTGGGACTCGACGAGGGATGGGCCTACCTACAAGCCTCCCCGGACGATGCAACGCGGCGGTTCTTGTATCGTGTACGACTCGACGGTTCAGGGCTGGAGCGCTTGACTCCGAAGGATGCGCAGGGGTGGCACGAATACGACGTGGCTCCCAACGGCGAGTGGGCGATCCATACCACCAGCACCATCGACGATCCTCCGCGAGTCGAACTGATCTCTCTGCCGGACCACAGCGTCGTCGAGACGCTGGTGACGAACGATGAGTTGCGGCTCAAGATGCGGGAACTCGACAGTTCGCCAACGCGGTTCTTTCGAATTGAGATTGAGGATGGCATCGAATTGGATGCCTGGAGTGTCGAGCCCGCCGCGATGGAGTCTGGCCATAGTTATCCGCTGTTGGTCCACGTCTACGGAGAGCCTGCGGGGCAGACTGTCGCTGATCGCTGGTCGCCTCGTCAACATCTGTGGCACCTGATGTTGGCTCAGCAGGGCTACGTCGTCATGAGCTTCGACAACCGTGGGACGAAGGTTCCTAGAGGTCGCGCCTGGCGCAAGACGGCATTCCACAAGATCGGGGTTGTGGCACCCCGGGAGCAGGCTGCAGCGGTACGCAAGATTCTGCTGCAGAGACCTGATCTTGATCCCGATCGCGTGGCGGTGTGGGGTTGGAGCGGCGGCGGGTCGATGAGTCTGAACGCCATTTTCAAGTATCCCGACCTTTACCAGACCGCCATTGCCGTAGCCCCGGTGCCGAATCAGCGCTACTACGATTCGATTTATCAGGAGCGCTACATGGGACGGCCCGAAGAGAATCCCGATGGATTTTTGGAGGGCTCACCGATCAACTTCGCCCATCAACTGCAAGGGAACCTATTGCTGGTCCACGGGACCGGTGACGACAACTGTCACTACCAGACAACCGAAATGCTGATCAACGAGCTGATCCTTCACAATAAGCCGTTCACGATGATGTCGTATCCGAACCGCACGCACGCGATCCGCGAGGGCGAAAACACCACACGCCATCTGCGGGAGTTAATGACTCGCTATCTCCATGAACACGTGCCGATGGGCGGGCGCGCCCGCTGAGGGCAACCATGAACTGCGGCCAGTTCTTGCTGATTTCTTGCTGCTGGTAACGAATCAATGTGGCGGGTCGTCCCCATTCGTTGCATCAAGCTCCTAGTCCCAAGTTGCGACAACTCGGCTAGCTCACGGCTGATTCCGGCAGCAACTCTGCGATCAACTGCTGGTATTGGCTTCCGATGGTCACCGAATCGTGATGCTGCTCCACGAAGCTGCGACCGGCGGCGCCCATTGTGTTGCGCAGGTTGTCGTCAGACAAGAGCTTGGTAATGGCCGATGCAAATGAGCTGGCCAATGAGGCTCCAGGGTCTACTAAGATCCCGCAGGTTGTGGGCAAGATTTCTTCGATAGCCCCCACGCGGGTGCTGACGACGGGCGTTCCTGCTGCGAGGGCTTCACTGATGACCAACGGCGTGCCCTCCCCTTGCGATGGCAGGACGAGGATGTCGGCGTCGGCCATGAGGGAGGCGGTGTCTGCTACCTGACCGAGAAGATCAAACCGGGATCGTGCCTTGGTGGCGCGAATCCGCTTTTCCAGGGCCTGACGCTCGGGGCCGTCTCCAGCCACGACAAAGTGGTAGGGCCGGATGCCTCTAGCGGACTGGAGCGCCTGGTCGATCTCGACCAGGGCCAGTGGGCATTTTCTCTCAATGAGGTGACCTGCGAACAGGACGATGCGTGTGTCGGCAGGAATCGCTAGACGCTTCCGCCAGCTTCCGCCGGAATACCGGCAGGGCTCAAAACGATCCAGGTCGATACCTGTCCGGATCAGGTGAACGGATCTCGCCGAAGCACCCAAGCGCACCAGTTTGTCTCTTCCGGACTGGCTGGTGGCGATTCGTTTATCGAGGAAGTTCGAGGTCGGCGCGGTCAGTTCGTGAAGGTCCCATTGCTCGTCGATGTTGTGGAGAATGTCGACGGTCTTCATGTGCGGGAGTGTGGACTTCATGGCTTCGAGGGCATTGTATCCGTCGAGTGTGTTTTGGAGCACGAATCCGTCCCACTGCCAGTTGCTTGCCATCGAGCAGATGACGTCGGAGACAGCGTCGGGCGACACGAATTGGCCTAGATCATAGACTCTGTCGACGGCCTGACCCCACGCTGCGAGCTGCCGCGAATCGCCCGAAATTGTTGCCAACAAGATAAGCTCGAAGCGGGCGCGATCAAACTGCCGTGCGAAATCGAGGAAGATGTTCTCGGCACCTCCATGTCCGAGATTGGGACAACAAAGAACAATCCGCTGCCGACCGTTCTTGGGCGGCGTTTCGTAGGTGACTTGCTGGCCGACTACAAACGGGTCATCCAGTAGCTGCAGCCCGAACCTCCGGTAGAAACTCAGGTCGAAGACTTGGCGAGCGGCCCGCTGATTGATCGCCGTCTTGACGCTTAGCGGGACTAGGCGCGCCATGGATCGCGCTGGGTGAGCTGTCCAGGAGTGCCAGCTCAGAAGCTCTGCATCGCAGAGTTTCCGTACGACTCTGCGCCAGCCTTGCGGGGTTGCTCGCGGGAGACCGAAGAACTCTTCGTCTGCAGTCCCTGGTTCACGAGGGAGTTGGTTCTGGCACGCCCAAGGCAGATGCTTTACCGCGTTTGGGTCGAATTGCTCTAGTGCCTCGCGGCGAATGCCCAGCGGTCCTGTGCAGGTTTCAATGGCCCCGGTGCCGGGTAGTTGGCCGGTATCGGACCAGGCGACGGCCGGTGAGGACTGGAGCGCCCAGATGCACTCTTCGAGCGTCTGGGCGTGGAGCGGGTCGGAATTCGGTAGCCAGAGTACGCAGTCCGCATCAGGCGATAGGCGGGTGCTGTCATCGGTACGCAGCTGTACGCTGAAGTCGCGAACGGTCTGGTTGCCCAGCGGAGGCAGTCTGTCACCATCGACGACTAGACAGATCGAAGGCCGAGACTGTGCGGGCATTCCTTCAGGAATGGTAGTTGAAAGCGAGCGTCTAGCGCCAAGAGCATCCATATGGGAGATCTCCATACCGCAGGCCCCAACTCTCTCTTGATCTGTCGTTGAGGTATCCTGATGCGCGAGCCTCTGGAGGTTGTTGTGTCTCTTGTCCGTGTATTGGTGTTGGGGATTGTAGTTGTCGTTACAGTTGCCGCTGGTGACTGGTCGCGCTTTCGTGGGCCGAACGGCAGCGGCGTCGTCGACGCTGGCCATTTGCCCAGCGAGATCGGTCCAGAATCGAATGTCGTCTGGAAGACGCCTTTGCCCGAGGGACACTCTTCACCGATCCTCTCTGGCGACCGCATCTATCTGACCGGAGTCGAGGGAGGCAATCGTACCGATGCGGGACGCGCCAAGGTGAGGGATGAAGGTCGGCTCTTTACGATCTGCCTCGACCTCGACAGCGGCGAAATGCTGTGGAAGCGAGAGGCCCCCCGGTCTAGAATCGAACGCTACCAGCCGGCAAACTCGGGCGCTTCGCCTAGCCCGGTCGTTGACAGCGACAACGTCTACGTTTTCTTCGGGGACTATGGCCTGATTTCCTATACCGCCGACGGAGTGGAGCGCTGGCGGCTGCCGCTTGGGCCGTTCAACAACGTGAATGGCCACGGCTCCTCGCCCATCGTTCTCGGCGATCGCCTCTATCTGCTCTGCGATCAGGACACCGACTCTTACTTCTTGGCCGTTGAAAAAGACACCGGCAAGATTGCATGGAAGACGATGCGTCCAGAGGTCACGCGGTCGTATAGCACGCCGACGGTCTACGAACCCGAGGACGGACCGACGGAGTTGATCGTTCCAGGCTCTTACTACCTCACGTCTTATTCGGCTGAAATAGGAGAGAAGTTGTGGTGGGTGTCTCACATGTCTTGGCAGCCGAAGTCGGTGCCGGTTATCCACAACGGTTTGCTCATCGCCAATTCCGTCGAGCCTGCTGGCGCGGGTGCCACCGGCAACGTCGTTTCCTTTGCAGAGCTTCTCGAGGAGGCGGATCAGGACAACAACGACCGAATCTCTGAAGCGGAACTCAAGGTCGCTCGACCGAGAATGCGCTTTGAGACGACTGACCTTGATTCCGATGGACAGCTCGATGTGCGCGATTGGGAGTTCTACGTTGCGCGTCGCACAGCCCGCAACCGGATGGTCGCCGTGCGACTCGGTGGGCGCGGTGACCTGACCGATAGCGACCGCGTGGTCTGGTCGTTGGAGCGGTTTCTGCCGAACGTACCGTCACCGCTGATTTACGAAGGTGTACTCTATCTCGTCAAGGATGGCGGTATCTTGTCGAGTCTCGATCCTGAAACAGGCGAGATATTTAAACAGGGCCGTCTGGGAGATGCCATCGATACCTACTATGCCTCTCCAGTAGCGGCGGACGGCAAGGTGTACCTAATCAGCGTGTCGGGGCAAGCCACGGTACTGCAAGCGGGAGCACAATGGGAGATTCTTAGCAGCTCTAACTTCGAGGACGCCGCGAATGCTACTCCGGCGATTCGCGACGGCCGCATCTATTTGCGTACGAAGAGTGCGCTTTACTGTTTCGCGGATGAGTAGGTGCCTGTGTGGCGACCGATGGCAGTCTCAGGCTGATTCGAGAATGATGTTGCCGTAGGCCGTCGGATCGCCGGTGCGGATCAGGCCGATGGCTTGGGGAACGCGCTTCTTGAAATCGATGTGCGGCTCGCGGGTGACCTTTACGTTGCCGAACGATGCGCTGAAGCTCTCAATGACTTCAGAAGAGTTCGTGTCGAGGAATTCTTTGGCCTGCCAGATCTCGCCGATCTTGAAGTTCGGCTTGAGGAGTTCCAGGACCTCGAGCACGGTAGGGATGCCCGGGGTGAGGGAGATGTCGACGACCTCAATCTCTGTCCAGTGAGGAAACGCCCAGTCCGCGATAACGAGCGTGTTGGTGTGACGAATGCGCGCCACCAGGCTGAGCACCTGCGGGTTGATGATACCGGATTGAAGCATGGTTGCCTGGTTTCGCTACTGGGTTGCGATGCGTTTGGCCGCCTCGTAGTGGAAGCGGGTGAAGCGGTAAAGTTCGGCTTCGAGGATGCGTTCCTGATCGGAATGAGCGCCGTAGCCCTTTGCCCTGTCCTCGGCGTCAATGAGCGGACCGATGCCGTAACACTGCACGCCACGTTCACGTAGTAGCGCCATGTCGGTGGCTCCGGTCAGCATGGACGGCAGTGTCAGCGCGCCCGGATAGATTTCCTCTTGCAGCGTCTCCAGAATTTCGAATGCCACGGTGTCGAGGCGTGATGGCGCCACCGGACGGCGTGTCATCGGGTAGCGATCGATGGTGACTTGGTCGTCGCCGATTTGGCGCTGTAGTTCCGCGAAGAACTCTTCGATGTCCTCTCCCGGAGCGGCGCGGATATCGAGAGTCGCCTCGGCATCGGCCGGGATCACGTTGACGCGGTAGCCCGCTTGAATGATGGTCGGAGAGATTGATGTACGCAGCATCGAGTAGTGCCACGGCTCGTTGAGGCGGAGGTATTCCTGGACGGCTTCCGAGCGCAAGGGATGACTGATGCCGTTGTAGCGACGGGAGGCATCAAGCCCGCTGGCTGCCGCAAGACGCTCAAAGTAGTCGCGAGTGGTGTCGTTGAGCAGCATCGGCGTTCGCCACGCCGCGGCGTTGGCCACGGCGCGAGAGATGCGGGCAATGGCGTTGTTGTCCAACGGGACAGAGCCGTGGCCAGCCGTACCCTTGGTGATGAGCCTGGCGCGGACGGGCACTTTCTCGGTGGTCGCAACGTTCATGCTCACGATTTCGCCGTTGCGTCTAACGACTCCGCCGCCCTCGGCGAGGCAATACTCGGCTTCGATCGCAGGCCAATGCTGCTGCACCATAAATGCGATGCCGACTCGAATGTTCCCTTCTTCGCCAGACTCGGCCAGAAAAATGACGTCACGGTCGAGTTCCACCTCCGAGCGCTTGAGCAAGAGCATCGTCATCAGAGCGGCGGTTAGGTTGTCCTTGTCGTCGACCGTTCCTCTGCCGTAGATGTAGCCATCTTCACGGGCGGCAGAGAAGGGTCCGAAGGTCGGCCACTTGGAGGGCTCAACGTTCACCACATCGGTGTGCGCCATGATTAGCAGCGGCTGCTGCGAACCGTTGCCCTTGAGCCGTGCCACGAGGTTGGGACGCTTCTCCTCCAGCGCAAAAGTCTGGGTGGGAATACCTTCTGCCTCCAGCACCTCCCGCAGGTAATCGACAGCGGGAGATTCGTTGCCGGGCGGGTCTGATGTGTCGATTCGGACGAGTGCCTGGAAATGGCGCAGAGTTTCTTCGTCCAGCGCTTGCCAGTCCGGTTCGGCGGCGGAGAGCGCGGAGGCCAGGGCAAGAAACATTAGGGCGCGTATGATTAAGTGCATGACGTGATCCCTCGGAGAGGATAGCAAACGTGTTGAGTGGGGCTGGCCGGTCCCGAAGCATAGGTGTTTCAACGGAGACGCTGAACGGCCCATCGACGCCCTTCGATAGCCGACAACGACCAAATACTTGAAGACGTACTGGTGTGAGATAGTCCGTTAGTACTGACAGATGTAGGCGATTAGTTACATTTTCGATCAGGCTTCCTTCCGGGCTTGATCTAGGCGCTTGTCAGGACTAATCTAGAGCGCATAAGCGACTAATTTCATCGGGCGATTGCCCTAGTTGGAACTGTCCGCTTAGCTGACAGAATTGGGGATACTTTGATGACTCATAGATTCTGCGCATTCATAACTACTGTGATCATCGGTCTATTGATGATCGCACCGGGCGCTCGTGCCGCTACTTTCGATTTTGAGGCCATTGCTGATGCATCGCCGGGCGAGTTTGGCGCCCCATCGATCGTATTCAACGACAGCGGAATCCAGCTAACCGCGACGGGTCGCTCGTTCCTCAACCATTTGACGACCTACAACGCCTACTTGGACGCAGGCAACGCGGGCCTGGGCGTGTGCAAGGTTCTGGCTGTCGGTCAGTGCAACCCATCAAACGACGACAGCGTAACACTCAACGAGATCGTCCAACTTTCTTTCAATAAATTGGTTACCGTTACGTCGATCACCTTCCGAGACGGCGATCACGGCACGACGTTTGAGGGTCTGGCTGGCTTTGCTACTGGCGAAACCGGTGCGGTCGTGCTCGGCGATTTCTCTGGTTTCGACCCCAATAATGGCGACGCGATTTCCGGTGTTGTGTCGCCGTTTTCGAGTCTTCAGATCATTGCTGGCTCTACGTATCAGCCATTCGCCGAGGATGTGACTCGTCAGCTCTACGTGAACGACCGGTCTGATAGGTAACACTCTAAACCGGACGGATGGGTAACAGTATAGGCGGTGGTCAGTGGCCCCCGCGGGGGCCACTGACTGCCGAGCCGAGCGGCCACAGACGCGGTTGGCGGGTCGAACAAGGCGAGTTCCACCGGACCGAACCAGATCTGCCAAATGGCTTCGTCCACTTCGACTAGCCCGACCAACTCGCGAGCCAACGCTTCACTCAGGAAGTACTTCTCGCCGAGGAACTTGATGCGTCCGTCGTGGCGCACTCGTCGGCGCTCCCAGTGCCCCGGGTAATCCAGATCAGCAAGCTCGCTGGGATAGGCGCGTGTTGCTGGTGCATAGAACGCCGCCGGGGGCCGCTGTCTCAACGCTTCATGCGGACGTTCTTGGTTGTATTCATGACGAAAGAGGTCGAAGCGGCGCTGCTGTCGGCGACGATCGCCAGCCGGAGGTCTCACTGTCTCGGCTTTGAGCGTGCGGTGTAGCCGCTCGTGGCGACCGTTCTGCTGCGGCTTGCCCGGCTCGATGCGCTCCACCGCAATGCCCAGCTTCAGCCACCAGACGTTCAACCGGCTCAAGCGTCCGGTGCCGATGGAGGCGAACGGCGAACCGTTGTCTGAGCGTATCCTTCGTGGCAGCCCGCGCTCCAGAAACAACCGCTCCAAGCCTCGGCGGGCCTCGGCGTAGGATGTGCCCACGTGTGCGGTGCAGTTGAGCAGGAAACGACTATATCCGTCGACGACCGTTAGCGGATAACACAGCACGCCGTCGCCGGTGCGAAACTGCCCCTTGTAGTCGATCGTCCAGAGGTCGTTGGGCGCTTCGGGTTCGCGCAACGGACTGGGTGCCGCTTCGGCCAGTCGCCGCATCCGCTTGCGCCCGCGAACGAGTCCGGCTCGCTTCAGCGCGTCGCCGATCGTCGACGCCGCTGGCCAGCTTGTCTGTGACTCTTTCGACTCCAGCCAGGCCCTGAGCTTCTTCGGCCCCCAACTCGGATGCTGCCGACGCGCTTCTATCACTCGTCGCTCGACCGACTCGGGTATCCGACCGGGCTGACGGTGTGCCGCGTGCGAGCGGTCTTCCAGCTCTGGCCAACCGCCTTGACGGAAGCGTTCTAACCACTTGTATCCGGTCCTGCGGCTGATCCCGTAGAGTCGACACAGCGCCGCCACGTTCGTCGCCGCCCCCGCTCGCAGCCAGTCTTCAATGAATCTCTTGCGTTCTTCCATCGGATAGGTCTCCTTCCATGGCATCTCGCCATGGTGTTACCTATCCGCCCGGTCTAACCTGTTACCCTTCCGCCCGGTCTGTACATACGTCAGCTCGATCACGGTCGAACTAGAGGGCGACATTCCCGAAATACCGGAGCCTGCGACGCTCGGGCTATTCGGTCTTGGCCTGATCGTTGTAGGCGTTTGGGCGCGCCGCAAGCGCAGCTAAAGAAGACCGATACGGCCTTAACACTGAGGTTAAATCTGTTTGCCAAGGCCCGCTCGCCACGCGAGTGGGCCATTTGCGTTTCGAGTGTTCGAGTTTCCAGTGAAGCCAAACACCCACCGGTACGCCAGTATCTAGTACAGGGTCAAGCGAACGGACTGCGCTTCATCACATAGTCGATGACTTCTTCGGGAACAACGTATTCCGAATAGACATGGCCACCGCGATAGTCCAGATCCTTTAGCCCGACAGGACTCGTATAGAACGCGTCCACGGACATCTTTCGCACCCAACGGAACAACTCAACTCCGGGACCCAAGTCGCCTTGATCCCACGCCTGATAATCGCGGAATCGTGCGTACTCGCCCCCGCCAGCAGCCTGAATTCTTGAAGCTTGTTTCGCTTCTTCAACGACGAATTCATCGAGCACTGCAGTTTGCGACTCCAGATCGCTAGCGACAAACGTCGTGCCACCCCGCTGGCGCATTTCCGCGTCGAGCCAGGCCAGGCCACCGTGAAAGACATGAGCCAGGTCTTCGTTGGAATGGCAAAGGAGGTCAATGAACTCTACCGCACCCGCATCGACAGCGCTTCCTGACACGTCGTCCGCCGGAAGAATCAACGTCGCCAGTCGAGCGATCGTATCCCACTCGTGTGCCGTGAGTTCTTGTCTTCGGTAACCGCCGAGGGCCCCCTTCATCTCGGTCGCCTGCTCGTGAACCTGTTGGCCAGCCGCCCTCTCGATGGGCGTGCCAATGCCTGCCACAGCGACCGCTAGACCGATGCTTCTGAGTGCGTCGCGTCTGGATGGGTTTCCCAATCGTACAAGGCTAGACATTGCCCTTCCTCATTTCTTCCGCCAAGTAGTCAGAAGCTCTCCAGGAGAGCGCATTAATCGTCAACGTCGGGTTCTTGTCGGGGTTGCTGACGAACGAGGCACCGTCGACGACGAACAGATTCTCCGCATCCCATGACTGGCAGAACCCGTTCAACACCGAAGTCTCCGCTCGCTCGCCCATACGGGCCACCCCTACTTCGTGAATGATCGAACCTGGCACGGAAATGCCGTCGGCTTCACGCTCCGCGTTCCGCAGCCCTACGACACGACCACCCATGGTTTCGATAAGTTCTGTAAACGTTCTCTCCATGTGGCGGGCCTGCTTCCACTCATGGTCCGCCCATTTGAAGTGGAATTTCAGGACAGGGATGCCCCATTGATCGACGACGTCCGAGTCGAGTTCGCAGTAGCTCATGTCATTGGCGATCATCTCGCCCCGACCCGCGAAGCCAACGCCCGCACCATACTCTTCTCGAATGCGTTGCTTCATCTTTGCGCCATAGCCATGGCGTTGGGCCGCTCCATGAAAGCTTCCCGGGCCAGGCAGCCTGAAGCCGCCACCGAACTCGATGTGATAGCCCCGCGGGAAGCCTAGTTTTTCGTGGTCATTCCAGCCCCACCAAGGCGCATAGAGATGTGTACTGCCAAATCCGCTGGTGTCGTAGTGAGGCATGCCTTCTAGATACGGCACATAACCCTGCAATCCGAATCCCACCGTATCCATCAAGTTACGGCCCACCTGACCAGACGAGTTGCCCAATCCGTTCGGGTGGTATCGAGATTTTGAATTCAGCAGGATACGCGCGGACTCACAGGAACTAGCGGCCAGAATGACCGCCTTGGCGGAGATCTTTACTTCGCGCCGCGTCTCGCGATCGATGTAGATCACACCATCCGGCTTACCGCTCGAATCGACCGTCACTTCCCGCGCCATGGCGTCGGTGATCAGGGTGACGCGCCCCGTTTCGAGGGCCGGGAAAATGTCGACTTGGCTCGCAGAGTATGCCGACGCGGTGAGGCAGCCACGTCCGCATTCGCCGCAGTAGTGACAAGCGGCGCGACCATTCTTGTTGGAAGTGATCACCGCCCGCCGATTCGCTATGAACGGGATGTCCAACTTCTTGCCTGTTTCTCGCGCAAGCATCGCATGCACTTGTGGCGGAGGGGGCGTTTCGAAGATGCCGTCAGGTGCCGACGCTATTCCTTCCACCGTTCCCGTGACGCCGATGAACTTTTCCGCCTTGTCGTAGTACGGGGACAGCTCGGAGTAGTCGATCGGCCAGTTGTCGCCTAGACCGTCGCGGTCTCTCGCCTTGAGATCGAGCTGTGAAAACCGAAACGACATGCGACCGTAGTGGTTCGTTCGACCGCCCACGATGCGTGAGCGGAACCATTTGAACTGGCTGTCATCTCCGACCGTGTAGGGCTCGCCGGGAAGCGTCCAGCCACCCGACGTAGTCGTCATGAAACCGTAGGGTTTACCCGTGCCGAAATAGCGTTTGCCTCCATCTTCGACCCCACGGTGCGGATAGTCGGCGTAGGACTTGTGCTCCTTGAACTCTTTCGTTGGGTCGAGCATCGGCCCAGCTTCAATCAGGCAGAGCTTCATGCCGTGATCGGCGAGCACGCGAACCGCGGTTCCACCCCCGGCGCCCGCACCGACGATGACGGCGTCAAATTGTTCAGACGAAGCGTTATTCTGTGGCATTAAGGATCTCGACTCGGAGTCATTATAGTTGAACCGATGCGCCGCCTCTGGCTGTCTGCTATGTTCGCACCACACGTTGAGCGCGCAGGTGGCCAGGATGTTGTGTTTCGGCTCGCGGCATCCATTCTGGTTCTACCGTATGAGGATCCCTACCGCCCCAATATGCGACCGCTATTTGATCATCTGAAGGGAAGTCCGGGTAGTCAATGTCTGTAACTCGACGACGGTTTCTAAGCTCCTCCCTCGCCCTCGGGGCAACCGCCGGCTGCGGATCCTCCGCAGCCCAAACGACTCAGGTCAAGCCCGAAGGATTCTTCACCCTCGGGCGACGTGAAGATCACTGGTGGCTGATCACGCCCGACGGCGAGCCCTTCTTCTCGCTCGGGTTGAACCACATCGACCCAGCGAGCCTGCGCTACCCGGAAAACATTCACATCTGGCGTGACAAATACGGCGGCAGCACCACCAGATGGATCAAGGAGTCTGTTGCTCCAAACCTCAAGAGTTGGGGGTTCAACACCGTTGGTTGGGTGCAGGAGGTCACGGTTCGACAGTGGAGGCATTCGCGCCCTTTCACCAACGACGAGTATCGGGCGCTCGACATGCCGTTCTGCCATCTGCTGCCGTTTACGGAATCGCACCAGTGGGAGCAGCACACCCGCCACTTCGATTTTCGGGGTTCGCAGTGGGAAGAGTGGGTGGATTATGTCGCACGGTCGCATTGCGCCGAATTGAGTGAAGATCCCAACCTGATCGGGTATTTCTACAGCGACTGTCCGACCTGGGTACACACTCGGCCCGTGAACGAATGGCGTGGTCCGATATTCGATCCAGACCGGCTTGAGACCGAATCCGGTCGCCAAGAGTTAAGCCAACTGGCCAACGAGTATTACAAGACTACCCACGATGCCATCCGACGGTATGACCCACACCATCTGATACTCGGCGACCGCTACGAAGCCAACGCTGCCATTGCGACCGAGGTGATTGAGGCCGCACTGCCTTATGTCGACGTCCTGTCGTTCCAGGACTTCCGCGATCCGGTCGTTCACCTCAACGAGTGGCACAAGAAGACGGGAAAGCCCGTGCTGCTTGCCGACGCCGCGAAAATGAAATGGCTCACCGAGCCGGGTGAGTTCACTCGTAACGAGGGTGCATGGTACGCGGAAACGCTTGCGGAGTTGTTCAAGAATCCGGGCTGCATCGGCTTCCATCTCTGCGGCGCCTACCAGCGCAACAAGGCTCGGCGATACGGCCTGTTAGACGAACAAGAAAACCCGGATCAGGAGAACGTCGAACTGATTCAGGCTGTAAACGAGCAGGTCAGCCAGTGGATGGACGAGCAATTCTGATCGGTCGATGGGTCTGAGCCATGGTTCTGCACCTCGCAGACAGCGCTCAACTGCCGGTAGCCTCTTAGCGGGCGCCCTTCGTGATGAGAAACTCGGTCACGGACTCGTACCCCCGAGCTCTTGCAGCGTCAAGCGCCGTCTCGCCGGCGGTGTTGGTGGCGTTGACGTCGGCGCCAAGCTCCGTCGCCAGCTGAACCGTCTCAAGAATCAGCAATTCGCCCTCCAGGGGTGGCGGCTGTACCCATGCCTTTCCACCTCCCATTCCCGTCGCGGCCATCAGAATGGTCGTCTCCTCCTTCCGGAGCGGCCAGTTCATCCCCGCGCTTTTCACATACTCGGCACGGTGAACGAACAGAGGGTCGGCCCCGCGCTTCACCAACAGGCGCATCACGTCAGGCTGGCTGAATCGAGCTGCCAGCCAAAAAGGCGTTGCTCCGACCAGTTCGGGCGGGAAGTAAAAATCTTTCGACGAACGCCTTCGGGGAGTCCATGTCTGAAGCGGAGCGCTTGGGTCGGCCCCGTGGGCAAGCAGAGCACGCGCCATCTGTTCGTCTCGGCGCATGATCGCGATGTGCAGTGCGCTGAAACCGGCTGCGGCCAGATTGGGATCAGCCTCCTGCTCAAGGAAAAATTCAACGAGTTCTCGAAAGCCGGAGTGCGCGGCGAGAACCGCAACACTGACTCCCCAGGCATCAGCGTCGTTGACGTCAGCACCAGCGTTCACGAGCAGCCTGGCCGAATCAAGATCACCCGCGCGAGCCGCAAACAGCAACGCCGTGTTCCCGCCGTGCGGAATTGCCCGGTTGTGACCCGGGTAGCCGTGTGGCGGAACCGCCATGACCTGGCTCCAAGATTCAGAACGGGCGTTCACGTCCGCACCGTGTGCCAGCAATACCTCCACGACCTCGGGATGCCCTTGAGCCGCCGCCCACATGAGGGCCGTCTGGCCACGGCTGGCGTGCGCATCTACATCGTCGGACTTGGAGGCAAGCAGCTCGACGACGTCGGGAAATCCCGCGCGTGCAGCCACCATGATTGGCGTCTCGCCCTTCAACAGAGCAGCGTCCGGGCTAGCACCAGCCCGTAGCAGGCGGCGTACGATCGCCGTGTTCCCATTCTGGCTAGCCGCCCAAAGCGCGGTGACGCCAAGATCGTTCGCCGCGTTGGCATTGGCACCTGCACCAAGCAGCAGTTCCGCGCTCTCCAGGTCATCCCGGTAACACGCCCAAAGAAGAGCGGTAGATCCATCCCCTGCCGGCGCATTGACGTCTGCTCCGTTCTCAAGCAGAGTTCTTATAGCGTCTCTGTCTACGTTCCTGGCAGCGTCTAGAAGCGGGGAGACGGCGAAACCGTCTGCCGCCAAGAGCAGGACCGCGACCCCTATTGGGGTGATCCGTTGCAAAATGGATGTCACGCGCATCGTTGCAGTCCGGTCCTCTGCGCTAAACCCCGCTGAGCGTATCAAGCGGCAGTTCGCCGGTACTGCCACCAAGCCGCTCGACCGGTACGTCCAACTTGTCCATCAGCGTCACCAACAAGTTCGCCATCGAGGGCTGATCGGGATACACAAGATGTCGTCCCCCCTTGAGGCGTCCCGCCCCACCACCGACCAACAACAGCGGCAAGTTCTCGCCGGAATGACGTGTGCTGTTGGAGATGCCCGAACCATACAAAATCGTCATATGATCGAGCAGCGAACCGTCGCCGTCGGGGGTAGCGCGGAGCTTTGCCAAATACTGAGAGAACAACTGAGTGTGGTAGCGGTTGATCTTCGACATCTGCGCGACTAACTCGGGAATGTTGTTGTGATGCGACAGTGGGTGGTGCGCCTCGGGCACGCCAATCTGCGGGTATGGGCGAGCGCTCTGTTCCTTGCCGAGCATGAAGGTGACAACGCGCGTCAGGTCGGACTGAAACGCCAATACCTGCAGATCCAGCATTAGCGCCAAGTGGTCCTCGAAAGCCGCTGGCACTCCCTGCGGCTGCTCCATCTCCGGCAGTTTCAGGTCGCGCTGCTCTTCGGCCTTCTGGATACGGCGTTCGATGTCGCGAATCGCGTCCGTGTACTCGTCGAGTCGCACCTGGTCGCGCGGTCCAAGGTCCCGCTTCAGGCTCGCCAGCTTTTCACTTACCGAATCGAGAATGCTCTTCTGCTCCCGCAATCTCGCCTCTCGGGCGGATCGCTCTGTGCTGCCGCTGTCGCCGAGGAGCTTCTCGAACACAGCTCGCGGGTTCCACTCCATGGGCAACGGTTGCTTGGGGCTGCGCCAAGAGATCGTATGGGTGTAGGCGCAACTTAGATTGCCCGTACAGGCACCGGCGTTTGCCGGACCATCCATCGACAGTTCGAGCGACGCCACCTGAGTCTCTGTCGCGAAGCGCCTGGCCAACAGTTGATCCATCGACACATCCGCGACGACGTCAACCTCGTTCTCTCCACCGCGCGTGGCGCCAGTGAGAAATGAACCGGATGCGCCAGCGTGAATGTAGTTCCAGCTTGCCTTGATGCCAGATAGGACGAGCATCTGATCTCGGTAGGGTGCTAGCGGCTCAAGAATTGGCGAGATCTCGAACCCCGTTCCTTCGCCCTTGGGCGACCAGTGCTCCATCGCCATGCCGTTCGGCACGTAGAAAGCCTGGAATCGATGAGCAGGCTTCACGGCCGCCCGTGCGCGCATCCCCAGTGCAGGCACCATGGCGTCGAGCAGTGGCAACGCCACGGTTGCTCCGACGCCTCTTAGCACCGTCCGGCGGGATAGCGATTTACCTAAGAAAGTCATGTCTATCGGCTCCTCAAGCTAGTTCGAGGCCGTCTGCGATCTCCCCATCAAGAAGGTCGGACTCTTAACGATCCCGACGACGATCGACGACCAGCGATACTGATCCGCAGCTGCGTCCCGTACAATCTGCCTCACAGCTGGCTGATCATAGTATTCAAGTCTCCGTCCGAGGGCGTAAGCCAGTAGCTTCTCTGTAACTGTATGCGGAAATTGCTCGGGCCGCTCAAGCAAAAATTGACGCAGTCCCGATAGCCCCGCTATTTCTGTACCGTTCACCGCAGAGCCCTTTGCGTCAACGGGGTTGCCTGATTCGTCAACCGTCCGCCAGCCCCCGATCACGTCGAAATTTTCTAGCGCGAATCCCAACGGATCAATGACCGAATGGCAACTGTTGCAGGACGGATCCTCACGGTGTTGGGCCAGCCGCTGTCGTATCGACTCCGTTCTGGTGCCAGGCTCATCCTTCAGACTCGAGTCGACTTCGGCAGGCGGAGGAGGCGTCGGCAATCCCAGAATGTTGTTCAGTAGCCACTTCCCGCGAAGGACCGGCGATGTGCGGTTAGGGTAAGAGGTCGTCGCAAGCAATGCACCGTGCGCTAGCAGTCCTCCGCGTTGATCTTGGTCTGGAACAGTGACGCGCCTGAAGCGACTGCCAGAGACCCCTGATATTCCATAGTGGGCCGCCAGTCGTTCGTTCACGAAAGTGTAGTTGGCGTTTAGCAGATCGACGACGCTGCGATCTTCGTTGATGGTGTCTGCTACGAAGAGTTCAGTTTCACGTTGAAATGCCTGAAGCAGGCTTTCGTCGTAGTTCGGGTACCGCTGCGGATCGACCACGACCTCTCCGACTCGGCGCAGGTTCAGCCACTGGGCCGCGAAGTCATCTACTAGCGAGTGAGTCGCGCGAGGGTCAGCCAGCATCCGCCTCACTTCGCGTTCGAGGACTGTCGGATTCGTGAGCTGCCCGCGCTCCGCCACAGCCAGCAAACGCTCGTCCGGGATACTGCTCCACAAGAAGAACGACAAGCGCGAGGCAAGCTCAAGATCGCCGAGGCGATAGGTCGCGGGAGCCGTCGGCGTGCGATGGACCCGCAAGAGGAAGTCAGGGTCGACTAGCAGGCGCTCAAGCGCGAATTGAACGCCGTTGTCAAAGCTTCCGCCGTCCTGACGACCCCTATCAAAGAAGTCGAGCAAGATCTCCACATCCGCCGGGTTCACCGGACGGCGGTACGCAAGATGCGCCAGCCGTGTAAGGATTTTCGCGGCGCAGGGTCGTTCTTCAGCGACAGTCCGAGGTTGACAAACGAAAATAGCGCGCCGACTCGGAGTAGCCTTCCCTGGTGCAGAAGCGTCGTAAGGGCCTCCGATCTGGACGGAGTCGACATTGGCGTAGCCCATGTAGACCTGGTCGTTGGTAATGACTCTGCCCCTCTGCAGCGGTTGGGGTAGACCCTCGGGTTCCCACATTTCCCTGACAAACGAGACACCGACGACGCGGGGGCCTGCCTCGACGGGAACGCGAACCTCCAGTCCTGCGTCTCCGCCGGTTTGCATATATTCTTCCCACTTGAGGTCGCCAGCAAAGCCGGGTTGGCCGTCGCCAGCGTAACTCGCCGCTGCTGGCCTACCTTGGGCCTTCCCTCCAACGACAAACCGTTTCAGTAGCTCGCCGTCCAGCCGAACGTCTAATTGCTGCGGCCACCCCATGCCCTTGAGGTACTCCTGATATTGCCTTTGGAGACGGACTTTGATGACGTACTCGCCGTCGACCGGGAAGTTGTAGCGAAAGGCGAGACCGCCCCGCGATCCGATCGGCAGATCGTCGCTCTGTCGATCGTTCTGCAATACGTGCAATCGAATCTTCCGCTGTTCGAGACTGGGCCGCACGGGCACCAGACCCACCGCCAGTCTGGTTACCTGACGAGCCACCGACAGGTAGCGTTCGAGGTGGGCCGTCGAGATCGATAGGACCTCCGCGAAGTTGTCGAAACTGCCATCTGCTGTCTCGTCCCCGGGGAGCAAGGACTTCACGTCGAGGTCTAGCGCGAACAGGTCGCGAATCGCGTTGTTGTACTCCGTGCGGTTGAGCCGATGGACGGTACTGACCCTGCCGGGATCTGGACTGGCCGCCCACGCACGATCGATTTCTCCTTCAAGTGAATCCACAACGGTCTGATACGCGACGGCATCGGGTCGTGGCAATCCCAGCGGCGGCATCGAGCCAGCGCGAAGCCTCGCGATCACTCGCTCCCAAATCTCGGCGTTGGCGCTTGGGCTGGAGGAGCTCAGTGTGTCGAGCGCGAGCCCCGCTATCTGGAGCTTCTGGTTATGGCAACTGACGCAGTACTGAACTAGGAACGCCTGTGTGTCGGATGGCGATGTCGGAGCGCCGCTAGGCTGAGTCTGTTGGCTGGGGATCTGCGCGCTCGAGGAGACCGCCAGGACGGCACCAAGTACGACCGCCATGACCGACGTGTTCGTGGCATTTGCGCGTCGCTTCGACGCCTGTGGCAACTCGGGTCTGGAACTCCGCATCCGCGCCCTTCGATCAACTGCGACTTCCACGTTGGATTCCGGACAAGTGCAGTATACACGGTGTTGGCCCGCTGAAATCCCGCCTAACACCACGTATGTCCGGTCGTTCCGGAGCAGGAGCGGACTCAACCACCAGTGAGCCAACAGTGCGCTCCCACTCCCCAATCTCGTCTTCGATTTGGGCCCGCAGAGCAGCCACTGACTTGGCCTTGTGGAGAAGACGCCTCGTCGCTTCGTCCTCGTGGTGCAAACGGGCGGCGAGAAAGTGAGGGCCAATGACCTTAACTCCTATTGAGCTGGCACGACTTATCGGAAGAAACGGTGGGTCAGGTATTCGGACCTGGAGATTTAGTGGAGGCCAACGGACGAGAAACGAGGTCGGACGTGACAGGAAGGTCCGAACTCCGTTGCACGGCGGCTCCGGCCCGGCTATCCTACCCGTGCCAGGAGGGTCAAAAGTGAAATTTCGGTTCATGAGTCTTGAAGCCCGCTGGCGGCGTCTGGTCGATCCGATTAATGGTCGTCGATCGCGCATGATCTTCGCGGGGCTGCTCGGCGTTGTCTTCGTGTTGCTGCTCGCCGCTTCTGTCTCGCGCTGGTCGCCGCACTGCCACTGCTGCCTCTTGATCTGACCCCGACCGAGCTGCCGTCAGGTATAGACTTTAAGACCGGATCCTTCCAAGCTGGACGCGCGATGCTCTTCGACAACGACGCGGATGCACTGCTATTTCGCGCGCGTATGTCGATCGCCATTTTTGCTGTGGCGCTCGTCTTCCTCGTCTATTTCGCCGCTGGACGGATGTTCGGTCCGGCAGCCGCCGTCATGGCGCTCGTTCTGGTCGTGTTCGAGCCGAACGTGCTGGCCAACGGCCCGATCGTTGGGACGGACATGGCGCTCGCCTGTTGCTTCTTTGGCGCCGTCTATGCGTTTTACCGCTATACCGGGGAGCCGTCGATCCCGCGACTGTTGCTCTGCGGCTTGGCGGCGGGTCTGACACTGTCGGTCAAGCACTCGGGGCTCTTGATCGCTCCGGTTTTGTGTCTGTTGGTAGCTGTGGAATTTTTCCAACCCGCAGTTCCGTCCTCGTCGAGCCGTTGGCGGCGAATGCTGCGCTTGGCCAGCGCATTGGTGGTAATCGGTGTCGTTGCTTGGACTGTTCTGTGGGCTTGCTATGGCTTCCGATCAGCAGCGCGTCCAGAAGGGCTTGCGATGACTCCCACGCTGAGCGAGTTCTCCGCGGTGTTCGGTCCGGCGGCCGCCGTGCCGACCGCAATCGCTGAGTCGGGCGTCGTGCCCGAAGCTTACGTCTTCGGATTGATCGACGTTGTGCTGGCGTCGATTGGGCGTCCGATGTTCCTGTTCGGAGAAGTGTATCCGCACGGCCGTTGGTTTTACTTCCCGACGGCGTTCCTAATCAAGTCGACGCTTGGATTCTTGTTCCTGATCACCCTCGTGCCTTTCGCGGGTCTGATTCGAGACCGTGCCAGGAGAAGAACGGCTTTATTTCTGCTGCTTCCCGCCGGCTTCTATTTGATGATGAGCATGAGCTCGAATCTCAACATCGGGTACCGCCACGCTCTGCCCGTGCTTCCGTTTGCCGTCGTTCTCGCGGCCGCCGGCGCGCAGCGTCTGGCCTCGCGAGGCCAGCTCGGGGCAGCGTGCGTCTCAGCGGCACTGTTCCTGCACGTTGGATCGTCGCTGTTCGCCTTTCCGAACTACCTAGCCTATTCAAACGAAGCGTGGGGAGGGCCGCTTGAGACACATCGCCACTTGACGGATTCAAGCGTCGACTGGGGCCAAGACGTGAAGCGGGCGGGGGAGTACCTCGCCGAGCACGGCGTAACCGAGTGCTGGTCGGCTCTGACGATTGCGACTTTCATCGACCTCGACTACTACGGACTGCGATGCAAGCCGCTGCCGAGCTTCATGGATGCCCTCTTTCCACCAACAGTGCCGCGCACCACGCCGGTCGTGCTACGGGGGCCGATCCTCGTCGGTTCGACGGAGCTCTCGGGCGTCCATTGGGGTCCGGGTGAGCTCAACCCCTACAAGCTGTTTCAAGAGACCGCACCCGCGGCGGTAATTGGAGGCTCAATCCTAATCTTCGAAGGTACCTTCGAATCGCCGAGGCTTGCCGGTGAGAGTCGAGCGGCGATCGTGCAAGGCCTCCTCGGAGAAGACCGAATCGATGAAGCTCTCCACTCTGCCCAAGAAGCGGTCGAGCTCGCACCGCGATCGGTGCGGCTGCGCTACCTCCTCGCGGCGGCCCTCGACCGGTCCGAAAGAGCGGGCGAAGCCGAAGCCCAAAGAACCGAAGGGCTTCGCCTTGCCGACGAGCTCTATCCGAACCGCTCCATCGTCTGGGAGTATATGGCGCTGATGCACCTACAAGCGATGCCCTAGAACAAGCCGCCCACCGAGCTGCCAGTTTCTCGTCCTATCGTGCGCAGTCGCTCTCGCATCTGGCTGAGCTACCAGTTGTCGGGACGAACGAAATCCGCCGGGGCAGGCGCGGTCGTCTTCGTGCGAATGGGCGGTTCGTAGGCCGCGTCGCCCTCGAGGCCGTGCCGCGGGATCAACAGTTTCGGCTGGCGGTCGATCTTGCCGATCGGACGCGCTGTCGCCGGTAACCGGATGCCTGGATCTCCCGGCCAGAGCGGGCCGTCTCCAATCTCATCGCGACCCTTCTCAAGCAATCCTTCTAGACGTGCGACGACGTCGGGGTTCTCAGCAGCCATGTCATTGGCTTCGGCTATATCGGCCTCAAGGTCGTAGAGCGTGCCGTCGGTGTGAAGCTTCCATTTACCGCTGCGCACGGCGCGTAACTCGTAGCTGCGGTAGTAGTAGAACGCATCGTATTCCGACGGCTGGTCAACCGCACCTTTGAGGACCGCCGAGATGTCATGACCATCGGTGCGGTCGGCGGGCACCGATCCTCCTGCCAGCGACGCGAACGTCGGCAGGATGTCCATCGTGCTGGTGATGTCGCCGTATACGCTGCCAGCCGGCACCGTGCCCGGCCACCAAGCGATCGTCGGTTCCCGCATGCCGCCCTCGTACGTGCTGCCCTTGCGTCCCCTCAAGGGTCCCGCGCTGCCGCGTGCCGGGCCGTTATCTGAAGTGAAGAAGACGAGCGTATTGTCGGCGATGCCGTGTTCCTCCAGCTTCTTGCGGACCTCGCCGACGCTCCAGTCAAGCTCTTCGATGCAGTCGCCGAGGATCTGGTTGTTCGACTTTCCCTTGAAATCTTCCCCGGCCCATAGCGGTACATGCACCATCGAATGCGGCAAGTAGAGGAAGAATGGTTCGTCGTGGTGGTCGTCGATGAACTGGAGCGCCTCGCGTGTATATTCGCCGGTCAGGAAGGACTGATCCTCGGGAACCTCGCGAATCACCTGGCCATTCCGGAGCAGAGGCAACGGCGGATGATTGCGGGGATTGCGCGGCATGAACGGACTCATGTCGTTCGAATAAGGCAGTCCGAAGTGGTAATCGAAGCCATGATTGTTCGGCAGAAACTCCGGCTGATCACCCAGGTGCCACTTGCCGATGATGCTGGTCGCGTAGCCTTGCTCCTTGAGAGCTTCAGCCACAGTGATTTCATCTTCATGGATCCCTTGCGGGTCGCCGGGCATCAGAACGGCGTGCCAGTAGCCGGTCTGCAGGCCGTTGCGAATCGGGTAGGAGCCGGTCATCAGCGACGCACGCGAAGGGGTGCAAACGGGGTGCGCGTAGAAGCTGGTGAGCTTCATGCCCTCCGCCGCCATACGGTCGAGATTGGGAGTACGGTTGGCGGTCGACCCGAACGGACCGATGTCGCCGTAGCCCATGTCGTCGATGAAGATAAGGACGAAATTAGGCTTCGCGGCCGCAGTCTGCTCCGGCGCGCCGCCACAGGCAACAAGCAGAACAGCAATAGCGGCGGCGAGACCTAGCCGCTTCACGGCAGACAACATGGCAAACCTTCGACTCGCCTAATATTCCTTCTTCATGTCGACGATGTTGCGCAGCTTCTCGCCATCAGCGAAGCGAGCGATGTTTTCTTTGTAGAGCACCATACGATTGATCGCGTGACCCTCGCCCTGGGTGGCCACATGAGGAGTGATGATGGCGTTGTTGAACTGCCACAAGGCATGCCCTTTGGGCAGTGGCTCCGGATCCGTCACGTCGACGCCAGCTCCGGCGAGGCGCTGTGAGTCGAGCGCCTTCACGAGGCCATCTAGGTTGTAGAGCTTGCCTCTAGAAAGCGCGATGAAGTAGCTACCCCGCTTCATCAACTCAAACTGACTCGCGCCAAACATCCCCTCGCTGTCCTTGGTGTGGGGCGCGCAGATAAACACCGCATCGGCCTGCGGGATAACCTCGTCGAGTCGGTCCGGGTAGACCATGCGATCGAACGCTGGCCGAGGCGGAAACTCCTCGGGGTCGACTCCGATCACCGTCATGCCGAACGCCTTGGCCCGCTGGGCGACGGCCGAGCCTATGCCGCCGGTTCCGATCACGACGGCTGTCTTGCCTCTCAACTGCTGCAGGTTACGGTTGGTGCGATCCCAGTTTTCCTGCTCGCGTGCCGGCATAAAGATATGGAGCCGCCGCGTAAGCGCGAGCAACATCGCGAACCCGTGATCGGCGATGGCGTCCGACGACATGATCTGCGCGTTGGTCATCACGACGTCGCTGTTGACGAGATCCGGGTAGAGGTACGGCTTCACGCCCGCACTCGTGATCTGGATCCACTCCAGCTCCTTGGCGGCAAGGAAAAGTTCGAGCGAAGGGTTCCCGATGATCGCGTTCGCGTCGGAAATCTCCGCTACAAGTTTTTGGTGCGCTGCAGAATCGGTGTCGCGTGCGTTCGAGACGTGAATGAGACTCACGCCCGACGGGCTTGTTCGCTGCAACTCGGAGGCGACGTCATCGGACCCGCCCAGGATGACGATCTTTTTCGATTGGGCGCTGAGCGCGACGACAGTGAGCAGGGCGAGCAGTAGAATACGAATCCGCACAATGATTTCCTCCTAGCGACTTGGCACGGACCACAGTCTAGCCCAACCGGCGCTGCCGTGCCACACCTGCGAGCAAGTGGCCCACACTTCGATTCGTCGCAAGACCTACTCCCCTCGGCAGTGCGTCGCTTGTGCGACCGACCGCAGCATCAGAATCATCGGAATGTTGGGCCATCCCGCGGGCAGGACGCCGAGCCTCCCGTTCACGCGCTCGGCAAGATGTCGCGCAGCGTCGACGCGGGTCTTCTATTTCACCGTATAAAGCCCGGCGTCGAGGTCACGTCTTCTCTCGCGGTTCGGTTCCCCGACATCGGCGTGGATCGCCAAGACATTCGTGCCTTTCTTGAGCAGGTTCGCGTAGCGGCTTACATCGATGTGCCGATATTCCCGCCGCGTGCGGACATCGAGCTTGGAGACCTCTTTACCGTTGAGGTAGATCGCCCCGCCGGTCACCGTAGTCATCACTTCGACCCAGAGAGTCTCCGGCACCTCGTTCACCGTGAACGTCCGGCGTGCCCAGATCGGGCCCGTCGGCCACAGCGCGCCGTTGGTAAACTGCTCGTCCGCCGCGCTCCGCAGCGGTGCCAGGCCGTGCGACCAGGACGAGTCGTCGAGGCCCAGGCCAGCCCATCCTTCACTGGGTTGGGTGAACGTGTACGCCCACTCCTGCTGCTGGTCGACCGATGTGGCGGCAATCACCTCGGTCTCGCGAGGCGGAGAGAAGAACACACTGTGGATTTTCTTGAGTCGGTCGGCGTCGAACTTAACCAGCTGGCGGTCATACGTCATTAATCCGTTGACCTCGCCCTCGACATCGGTTGTCTGCGTGTAGATGGCCCCCGCGACACCGCGGTGATACGGCCCTGCAACGGCGCTGACGATCTCGTCGTACTTGTCGTTAAGCTCCTGGCGTGAAAGCAACGTGCGGTAGCCCCAATTGCGCTTGTCCCACCAAAGGTGATCCTCGACCGGCCAGCCGAGCCCGCCGAATTCTCCAAGCACTGTCGCCCGCTTGTCGCTCTTCGGCAGCGGCCGCATCCCCGGTCCCGGATACATGTGCGTGTCGTAGAGGTCGCCCACGCCGCGATCCGTCCAGCCTGAAGCTGCGTTCACGAGTCGAGTCGGGTCATAGCGTTTCGTCCACTCCGCTATACGCCCCGTATCGTACTGCCCCCAGCCCTCGTTGAAGGGTACCCAGACGACGATCGAGGGGAAGAAACCAAAGTGGTCGATCTCTTCCTTCCACTCGCTTTCGAACTGTGCTGCCGATACCCCTTCCCGGGGGGCGTCGTCGGCCGCCCACGGGTCGATGTAGAGGCTTTTCGCATCCCGCTCGCCGCTCAAGAACCCCGAAGGAATGTCCTGCCACACCATCAGCCCTAGACGGTCGCACCAGTAGTACCAGCGAGCTGGTTCGACTTTTACATGTTTGCGGGCCATGTTGAAGCCGAGCTCGCGCGTGACTTCGATGTCGTACTTGAGCGCTTCATCTGTCGGCGCGGTGTAGAGCCCGTCCGGCCACCAGCCTTGGTCGAGCGGACCGATATGGAATAGCGGTTGATTGTTGAGATACAGTCGTCGCGCTCCCTGCGAATCAGCTTCAATCGCAATCTCGCGCATCCCGAAATAGCTCTCGACCTCATCGATCGTCTCGCCGTTGCGCGTGAGCTTCAGCCGGACGTCATAGAGATGTGGAGAATCGGGAGACCACAGCTTCGGGCCCGACACCGTCAGCTCAAGAGGCTCGTCCGCCGCACCCGACGCGCTCGCGATTTCATTGCCGCCATCGGTTACCGTCGCCTCGATCCGTGCGCCGTTGGCGAGCCCTGACAGCACTGCCTCAAGCGTCACTCGTCCGCGGTCGATGTCCGAGTCGAACCGTAACCTCTCGAACGATAGGGCTCCGACCGGCTCGATCCAAACCGTCTGCCAGATCCCGGTTACCGCCGTGTACCAGATCCCCCGTGGTTCCAGGACCTGCTTGCCGCGTGCCTGAGTGCCGGTGTCGGTCGGATCCCAAACCCACAGCGTCAGCTCCTGCTCTCCGCTCGCCCTGAGTGAGTCGGTGATATCGAAGGAAAACGGAGTATAGCCGCCCTTGTGCTCACCGACCGTCACGCCGTTGACCGACACCCGCGCATGCCAATCCACCGCACCGAAGTTCAGCCGTACGCGCTGCCCGCTCCATCCCGTGGGAACTTCGAACGTCCGCCGATACCACAGCACCTGGTCCGGCAGTACCGCTTTGCCAACGCCCGACAACGCCGATTCAATCGCGAACGGCACCAGGATCTCGCCCTGATACTCCCCCGGGGACATCGTGTTTTTCGAGGTGACCGCGTAGTCCCATAACCCGTTCAGGTTGAGCCAGTCCGAGCGGGTCAACTGCGGCCGCGGATACTCCGGCAGAGGTTGATCGGGCGAAACTTCCTCCGCCCAGCGCGTCATAATGCGGCCCTCGACCGGCTCCCAATCGGCGGAAGCCACAACTACAAAGACCATCAACGCGAAAACGACTTTCTTCATCCCGAATCTCCTAGGAAACTCCGTCCGGCAGCGACCGTCGACCGCAGCGGCGTGGCAGTGGCCATCATGATAAAAAAGTTGACCTGCTCGCGTCCAAAGAGCCGCCCGCGGCGAAATAGAGTTCCGATGTCACTTGGACTGCCGCTTGCGGCGATGCTAGGCTCCTGTCTGTGAGGGCTTCAGGTGATAGCCAAGCCAAAGACTCGTGGGCCAAGACGTTCCCCGACGGGCCGACCGCATCGAGCGTGCCGTCGGGCCTAGCCGGCGGCACCGTGTTCGTGTTCGATCAGCCCGCGGGAGCGGAGCCGATTCTGTTGACGACCCCGCCGCGCTCCCATGGTGTCGTCCTGTTTTCAGAAGGTGCCACCAACATCGCCGAGCGCGAACTCGACGGCACCGTGCTCTATGATCGGCGCGTCGAACCCGGAGACCTACTGGTCGGCAACAACTGGCGCGACGGGGTCACGCACGCGCTTGAGTGGGACGCCCCCCATCAGGCCATCGCCATGTTCGTAGACTCCGACACCGTCGAGGCGGCTTGTCGTACTTTGGAGCTCGACTACCGCGCCACGGCATTTGATGACCGCTATCTAGTGCATGACCCCCTACTCGAGCAGCTGGCTCGAGCGCTTGGACGCGAACTAGCCGAAGGGTTCGTGCGCGGGCCACTCTACGCGGAGCAGTTATTGCTGACGGCGGCTGTTCAGCTCGTTCGAGGATACAGCCCCTGCCGACGAACGCGTCGCCTACACCATCGGGGAGGTCTGCCGGGAGCGACGGTTCGCCGTGTCGAGGAGTTCGTGCAGTCCCATCTCAGTGAGGAGCTTCGCCTCGGGGATCTCGCTGGCGCGGCCGGTCTGTCCGAATATCATTTCTGTCGGGCGTTCAGGCACGCAACGGGCCTCGCGCCCTTCGAGTTTGTCGCCCGGCTACGCGTAGAAGAAGCCAAGCGGCGGCTTCGCGAAACGAACACGAGCGTGCTCGAGATCGCCATCGACGTCGGCTATCAGAGCGCGAGCCACTTCTCACAGCTGTTCCGTCGGCTGGCCGGCCTGACGCCAACGGCCTATCGGCGCGCGACTTCACAGCAATAGGCCACTAGCCGCCGCAAGCTCGCGACAATACGAGCGCCCCGCCACTGTTACTCTGCACCTTCATGAAAGGCGCGGTCATTAAATTCTTACCTCTTGCAGTTGCGGTAGCCGCCCTTGTGCTTCAGGCGCAGTTAGCGGCTCCCGACCTCGTGCTGCTCGGCGGCAAGGTCTTTACCGGCGACTCGACGCGTCCGTTTGCCGAGGCGCTTGCTGTGCGGGGGGACCGCATTCTCGCCGAGGGAACCTCCGCGGAGATCGACGCACTCGTGGACGGCAACACCCGGCGAATCGAGCTTGCGGGACGGGTCGTTATTCCCGGGATCTACGATGCTCACTTTCATACCCTGATGAGCCCGCTGGGGGGCCGTCAGCTCTCGTTCGGCGAGCACGATCCAAGCTGGGAGCAGACCCGAGTAGCGGTCGAGCGCGCGGCTCGCGAGGCGGAAGCGGGAACGTGGGTGCTCGGCACCGTGGGTCCAACGGTCATTCTTTCGCCCGACGCCACCCGGGCAGCGCTTGATCGCATCGCTCCCCGGCATCCGGTGTATCTCACGACCTACTATGGCCACGGAGATCTCTTCAACACCGCTGCCATGGAGGCACTCGCGCTCGCCGAGCGCGAGCCCGATCCGCCGGGAGGGCGCTTCGAGCGCGAAGGGGACTCCCAGCGTATAAATGGGAAAGCCTGGGAGTACGCGCAGTGGAGACTCCGGAGACGACTCGCTCGTCTTATCTCAGACGACGTCATCAAAGATAGCCTGCGCGCCACGTCAGAGGCGATGCTGCGATTTGGCATCACGTCGCTGGACGATATGCCGTTCATGGACATGGACCGGTACGTCGACCTGCGCCAGGAGATAGCTTCTCCCATACGGCTCCGGGCGATTCCGATGCCGATTCCGGGCGAGCCCGAAACGCGACCGGGGTCCCCACCGCAGTCCGGCCGGATCACGGTGGAGGGGACGAAGTTCATTCTCGATGGGACACCCTTTGAACATGGAGTCGCTCTCCGCGGGAGCTATCGCGACGATGCAGATCGTTCGGGTCGTATGAATTTCTCCGAAGAGGAGATCGGCTCGATGATCGATGAGGCCATCCGAGAGAATCGTCCACTGTTGCTTCACGCCGGCGGAGACCTCACCATTGATACGGTGCTACGAGAGATGGAGCGGCGCCCTGATGTGGATTGGAAGCAGAAGCGCGTCCGCATCGAGCATGGCGATGGCGTCGCCGGCGATCTGATCCGACGTGTACGTGAATTGGGGGTTGTCATCGTCCAGAACCCGACCCATCTCTCTCCCGTCGAGCTCATGGCGGCACGCTACGGGGCCGACACGTCGTTCGTTCCGCTCCGGACGCTTATGGAGCAAGGCGTGGCGATCGCTCTGGGCTCGGATGGGCCCATCAACCCGTACCTCAACATCATGTTCGCATCGCTGCATCCTGTCCGTCCGTCGGAAGCGATCACGCGTGAACAGGCGGTGGAGGCCTACACCCGCGGGTCGGCGTACGCGGCGTTCGTCGAGGACGAGAGAGGGCTCCTTGAGCCGGGGAAGCTCGCCGATCTTGCCGTACTGTCGCAGGACATCTTCACCGTGCCGCCGGAAAAGCTCCCCGCTACTGAGAGCGTCCTGACACTCATCGGTGGTGAGATCGTCTACGGTTCGCTGCCGTCTACCGGGGGAGCGTCGGTGGGGCCGGTCCGGTAGGCAACGTCAAAGTGCTGAACGCGGCGCTGGCGGTGTCGGCCCCGCATCCTCCTCGCCGAGATTCCCGAAGATCTTGCGGCAGCTAATACTGGGCCCCGTCCACGCTGCCGGGATTGTACCGTTAAGTTGCGCAGAACGTTGTCAGGCGTGTGTTGCATCGACCGCTTGAGCTGGCACCGCTGGTCGGAAATAACTCATAGCCGCGTTCACAAATCCAATCGGGCTGTTTGGGTGTCTCGCTTTTGTTGTAGAATCGCAGCACCGGAAAAAAGGATGCTTCAGCATTAACCCTACAGACAAGACCGGAGGAATCGATGAGCTGTCAAGAATTACCCAGTCACTCCGAACTGAAAGCCGCTCTGGCTGCCGCGGTAGGCAGTCCACCGAGTGGAAACGGGGGCTTCGGTCTGCACATGTGGGCCACGATCGTCGATCGGGACGGGATCGTCTGTGCGGTTGCCTTCAGCGGCAATGACAGGGGCGACCAGTGGCCGGGAAGCCGCGTGATATCGGCACAAAAGGCAAACACCGCGAATGCCTTCAGCTTGCCCGGCTTGGCTCTCTCCACCGCCAATCTGTGGGCCCCAGTGCAACCGGGCGGAAGTCTCTTCGGCCTGCAACACAGCAACCCCGTTGACACCAACGTTGCTTACGGGGGGAACTCTGAGCACTATGGTCAGGAGAACGACCCGATGTGCGGGAAGAAAGTCGGGGGCGTGAATGTCTTCGGTGGCGGACTGGCACTGTACAACAGCGAAGGCGTACTCGTAGGAGCCATTGGGGTCAGCGGCGACAGCTCGTGTGCCGACCACAACATCGCCTGGCGGTCACGCAATAATCTGGGCCTAGATCACCTTCCCGGGGGCGTCAGCGGTGACGCAGCGAGACCTGACAACATCGTCTTCGACCTGACAGACGATGCTGGAGGTAATCCAGAGTCTGCTGGCGGCTTCGGTCATCCGCACGCCATCGCCTCGAATGCGGACCAGGAGATCTATATCGCAGCGTCCCTGCCTCCGATACCGTCGGAATCTACGGAACAGGCACCCTAATTGATTCCGCGTTCCCGAGCCACTGAACTCAAGAGGCTTATCCCTTGGCGGGTGAGTACATCCGTCGTCCTCAGCTACGAGTTCAAGGCGGCAGATTTTTGAATTATTGACAGTTACTTCGCTCGGTCACAAGGCACTGAAAAGCAATTAGGGTGCCTGTGCCTCGAACTCCAGCTCGCTCTCGATCGTAAGTTGTGGAATTAATGGAGCCACGAGCAGGACTTGAACTGGCGATCTGCTGTTTACGAAACAGCCTAGAGATCCCCGTAGGTTGTTGGTAATCGAGTGTTATCAGCGGCTTACGAGAATGTGGTTTTGGCTCCCGTGTGCTGGAGTTGGTCCACTTTGGCTGGTTTTGTACCCTCGCGGGCACAGTTTTGGGCACGATAGCGTCCGCTATGCTGACGTACTGTACAAGCTGCGGCGCACGCCTTGGCGAAGAGTTCTTTTATTACGGTCAATGCGGTGCGCAGGCGACACCAGTGGTGAAGCCAGGGTGCCTCGGGTTCGTAAACAATACGGGCACAGGGCCGATGGTTCTAAAATGCACGCTGAATCGCGGGCGTGATCTCGCGGAGCTACATTCTAGGGGTAGAATCTAAGTAGATGGCTAGAGCAGTACAGAATGAAGAGCGCAGGTCGACTACGTTCAGGGTCAAGCTTCCGATGACCCTTGAGCGAGATGGGCGCCACTGGATCGCGTGCTGCCCAGCGCTTGAGGTAGTCACGCAGTCTGAAACCAAGAAGGGCGCCAAGGCGGCACTAGAAGAGGCCGTTACGCTGTGGATCGAGTCGTGCCATGATCGCGGAGTTCTTGGCGACGCATTGGTCGAATTGGGCTTCACCCATCAAGGGACGGGAGAATTGAACGACGGAGAGATCGGTGTCGTCGTCTCCGAGGCGAAGTCCGTTTCGAAACCGAAGCCGTCTAATGACCACATTCAGGTCACCGTACCGGCCTTTATGGCCGCTAGGATGAATGAGTTCGAAGTGAATGCGTCCTGTTAAGTGGACGGAACTTCGAGACATGGCCCGCGCCGAAGGGTGCGTATTTGATCGATACAACGGCGACCACTACATCATGGTCAAGCCAGGCATGGTTCGACCGGTAGTCATACCTCGCAAGAATTCACTAGGAAACCGAATCGTCTTGAACACCGCGAAACAGCTGGGGCTCACCCGGAAGGACGTTCAAGCCTACCTCAACAAGAACAGCAAGAAGAAATCCGGCAAGTAGCGACTCGCCTCAGCTATCCGGGACAGGAATCTGTGGGTCAGGCCCTCTAATCGATTACACGTCCCCGAGCTGCTGATCTCAAAGGGCTTGTCCCTTGGCGGGTGAGCACGACCGTCGTCATCAGCTACGAAATCAACGCTGTAAGTTATTGAATCATTGAGAGTTACTTCGCTCTGTCACAAGGCACCGAAAAGCAATTAGGGTGCCTGTCCCTCGAACTTCCGAACTCCCTGACTGTCAGCGGTCGCCGAGTGCGAGCACGAAATAATGGGCGTTCGTCGTGCCGACGTTGCGCACTCCGTGTTCTTCGTTGGATGCGATGAATGCCACCGAGCCGGGGGTTAGACGGGTCGCGCGGCCTTCGATCGTGACCTCCATGGTCCCAGTACGAACGAAGAACATTTCTTCGTGGACGTGATGGTGCGCCGGATGCGGCATTTGGTCCGGCGGCATCTCAGTCGCATGCAGGTCGATCAGAAATTCGCTGTGCGTCTTACCTTTGAGGATTTGCCGGGACGCCCCGCCGTTCGTGCGCACTCGCACTGGTTGGTCCTCGAAAGGGAAGGCCACAGACGGCTGCAAACCGGGTTCGTCCGAACTCTGCGCCGCCGCGAGCGCGGGAAACAGCAGCGTCAGCTCTCTTCTCGATAACTTCATTTCTAGTCCTCCAACGTAAGGCCGTCACTCAGGGCGGCGTAGTTGTGAGCTAGGATACTCCACGATCGTGGCTGTCACCGATCTCTTAGCAGCTTACGGGGAATTAGCTTTGGCTGGAGTTGGCTGGAGTTGGCTGGAGAAGGTTAACTTTAGCTGTTCCTGTACCCTCGCGGGCACAGTTTTGGGCACAACTACTCTCCGAGGTCGTAAACAAGCTGCGGTCCCCAGACTTGATCGGGTCCGCGACCATCAGACCAGGTCAACTTGACAAGATAGGGTGGGTGCTTGCCCCCCGGAACGGTTGCTGCAAGGCTTATGCTCGCGGGACTACCGGGCTCCACTTGATCGAAATGTCCCTTCGGATCTAGATCTTCGCCCAGCCAGATTCGCAGATTCTCCGCCTTGGCGGGTCCGCTGTTTGTGACTATCAATTGGTAGTACCCAGAGCTCCTTCCTTTGGAACTTAGTTCTGGCGCCATTTTGGCAATTTTCGCGGCCGCGTGACGCTCGGCCTCGCGCATAGCCTCCAGGTCCGCTAGTCTGCCTGCTGCCTCCGCAGATTCGATCTGAGCCTTCGCTGCCTCCCGCTGAGATGCCGCTGCCGCTTGCTCGTGAGTACCGGATTCCCTTGCGCTCCGTTCGGCACGTATAGCGAAGACCGCCGTTATACCAACTCCCACCCACGCCGCGATGGCCGCCCATGTTGCTGAGTCCATAACGGCGAAGTATCGCACGGCGGTCCTAGAAGTGCTTCTGCGTAAAGTCGTCGGTCGCTGCGGCCAGTTCGGAGAGAGTATCGACAAGCCACTGGAGGCGGAGCCGAGTCAGGTCGGCATCCATCTTGAGGGAAACGGAGGGGCTGAGCTTCCAGTCGTCGACAGGAACCGCTGCGCGGCCGCCCGCCACCGCAAAAACGTCGCGCGGCGGGACAGCACGATGCGCAAGCACATTGCGGACCGCTTCCCATTCATAGAAGGGCCCGAGCCTTTTCAGAGCGTCCTGTAGCTTGGCGGTGACGAGGTCGCCAGGGAATTCATCGGCGAACTTCTTACGGGTCCCTTTCATCGAGATGCGCCAGAGTTCTTCAGGCTGAGTCGGGAATGGCGCCGGCCGTATGCGAGAGGCGACGAAGTGAAGAAAAAAACCAAAGCTATCCAGCGCAGCGACGCCCGAGACGAAAAACCCGAATAGCAGACGCTCCTGCTCGCAACGGTCCTCTTCTGACAACTCTCTGCGGTTCAAGGTCACTGCAAAGTTGGTGGCGTAATCCGAACAAGCTCTGAGACGGAATAGAACGCCCATATACCCGCCCATAAGACTGTCGAGATCAGCCGATGGATTTTCGAACCTTGGCACGACGCGATCCTTCGCGGATTCAAATGGGCGAACTCCAAAACCGGATGGCAAGACCAAGGTCACACTGGCATCATCGCTCAGTTGGGCATCCTGGGGACAGGCACCCTAATTGATTACACGTTCCCGAGCAACTGATCTCAAACGGCTTATCCCTTGGCGGGTGAGCACAACCGTCGTCTTCAGCTACGAATTCAAGGCGGCAAGTTATTGAATTGTTTAGAGTTGCATCGCTCTGTCACAAGGCCCCAAAAAGCAATTAGGGTGCCTGTCCCTCGAACTCCTCGAACTCCCGGAACTCGTTCACGAACACGTAGGCCGTGTTGATAGGCCATTTAGCGCAACATCTTGCGGTTTACTTTTGTTCCAGATTGGTTTACTTTTACACCTGCGGCTTCGGGAATTTTAATGAACGACCGGTCTGATAGGTAACACTCTAAACCGGACGGATGGGTAACAGTATAGGCGGTGGTCAGTGGCCCCCGCGGGGGCCACTGACTGCCGAGCCGAGCGGCCACAGTACGCGGTTGGCGGCGTCGAACAAGGCGAGTTCCACCGGACCGAACCAGATCTGCCAAATGGCTTCGTCCACTTCGACTAGCCCGACCAACTCGCGAGCCAACGCTTCACTCAGGAAGTACTTCTCGCCGAGGAACTTGATGCGTCCGTCGTGGCGCACTCGTCGGCGCTCCCAGTGCCCCGGGTAATCCAGATCAGCAAGCTCGCTGGGATAGGCGCGTGTTGCTGGTGCATAGAACGCCGCCGGGGGCCGCTGTCTCAACGCTTCATGCGGACGTTCTTGGTTGTATTCATGACGAAAGAGGTCGAAGCGGCGCTGCTGTCGGCGACGATCGCCAGCCGGAGGTCTCACTGTCTCGGCTTTGAGCGTGCGGTGTAGCCGCTCGTGGCGACCGTTCTGCTGCGGCTTGCCCGGCTCGATGCGCTCCACCGCAATGCCCAGCTTCAGCCACCAGACGTTCAACCGGCTCAAGCGTCCGGTGCCGATGGAGGCGAACGGCGAACCGTTGTCTGAGCGTATCCTTCGTGGCAGCCCGCGCTCCAGAAACAACCGCTCCAAGCCTCGGCGGGCCTCGGCGTAGGATGTGCCCACGTGTGCGGTGCAGTTGAGCAGGAAACGACTATATCCGTCGACGACCGTTAGCGGATAACACAGCACGCCGTCGCCGGTGCGAAACTGCCCCTTGTAGTCGATCGTCCAGAGGTCGTTGGGCGCTTCGGGTTCGCGCAACGGACTGGGTGCCGCTTCGGCCAGTCGCCGCATCCGCTTGCGCCCGCGAACGAGTCCGGCTCGCTTCAGCGCGTCGCCGATCGTCGACGCCGCTGGCCAGCTTGTCTGTGACTCTTTCGACTCCAGCCAGGCCCTGAGCTTCTTCGGCCCCCAACTCGGATGCTGCCGACGCGCTTCTATCACTCGTCGCTCGACCGACTCGGGTATCCGACCGGGCTGACGGTGTGCCGCGTGCGAGCGGTCTTCCAGCTCTGGCCAACCGCCTTGACGGAAGCGTTCTAACCACTTGTATCCGGTCCTGCGGCTGATCCCGTAGAGTCGACACAGCGCCGCCACGTTCGTCGCCGCCCCCGCTCGCAGCCAGTCTTCAATGAATCTCTTGCGTTCTTCCATCGGATAGGTCTCCTTCCATGGCATCTCGCCATGGTGTTACCTATCCGCCCGGTCTAACCTGTTACCCTTCCGCCCGGTCTGTACATTAATATCGAACCCGCGTCTTGTTTACCAGCAAAAAAGGAGTCAGCATGTCAGCTCTAAAAATGAGGCCGCTTATCGCCGCGTGCGTAGTTGGGATGTGTATGTCGCCCGCTGCGGCACAGGATCCGCCAACGCTTCAGTCCGCAGTGTTCTTTCACGTGAAGCCGGATCGAGTCGCCGAGTTTAGGGCGATCCAAGCACGGTTTACCGAGATGAGGAAAGCCAACGGTGTCTTGTATCGAGGTATCTGGCGCAATGAGAATGACAGAAATGAATATGTGGTACTCATACCCAGAGAGAATTTCGCCGCCATCAGCGCCACGGGATTTCCACCAGCAAACGCTGCCGCGGAGGTTGCAGCGCTCCGAACAAGATTGAGGCAAACCTACGACAGCAGGGATGTTGTGGTTCGGAGTCGGCTGCCGGAACTGGGGAGCCCTGGGGCGACTGTGCCTCATATGGTTGTCACCAGAAGGACCACCGTTAAGCCAGGCATGGCCGGACGCTATGTGGAGTTAATCAAGGTGCGCAGCGATGCACTCAAGGAGTTGGGGGTGACCGGCTTCGGCACCAGCAGAGTGAGACTGGGTGGTTCGGTAACCTCCTTCATGAGCTATCGAGCTATCGAGTCGTTGGCTGACCTGGATGGTCCTGGCCACACCGCCAAGTGGCGCGAAGCAGCCGGAGATGAGGTCGTCGATCAGTGGATCGAAGACATTGTCTCGATCCTTGATACCGGGACCGAACGCGATGTCTACGTTCGCCAGGACAATCTGAGCTACTACCCCGAACCGTAGCCTGTCCCTAAAGTTATCGACACGTGCGACGGACTGATGTGGTGTCGCGGCGGTAGTCCAGCGGCACCACGATCAGTTCTGCAGTCTGGGCTGCCGAGGGGGCTATCCGGGATAGCCCCCTCGGATTGCCCCTCGGATAGCCCCAGATAGCCCGAAACGAACTACATAGCGCTCGTCCGCGGATAGATGTCAGGAAATCCCACTGTCCCTCGAACTGGCTTCACTGTGAGGATGCACTTTGCAGAGCACGAGCCTGAGCCAGCCCGCGGACTGACAGAGTCCGGCCAGGGTTGCGCTCGTTCGCACGGCGATATGCGGCCTCCGATTCGTCGCGGCGGCCTAGGCGGAGAAGTTCCTCGCCAAGTAGTTCGAAGGTTGGCTTGAACACTCGAGGCGGTCCGAAGGCGTAGGGCAGCGCATCCTCAGCTTCGGCCGCCAAGCGAAGGGTCGCGATACCCACATCAGCTCTCCCGTCAGCGATTTCGAGGAGTCCTTGTAGCTCGTTGAGGTGAAGGGTTTGGTATGGGGACTTCGGTTTCGCCGCTTTAGCTTTCAGCTGACGGGCCGCTTCTACATTCCCGTTGCGCAACGCGGCATACGCGCTTATGAACTCATAGCTAAGGCGCTCCTCATCGTCCACTGGATCAAGCGTCCATCTCGACGCCAGATCCCAGTCTTCGGTGTCGAGCACATGACGGGCCCTCATGGACAGGAAGTAAGAGCGCTCACTCTGATCCGGGTCCTCGTCCATGCGGCCGTGGCAGGAATCCATCAAAGCCTCAGCTTCGGTCGTTTCCCCGAGCATCAAATGACCGTAGTGCAGCCACGAGGAGTAATGCCCGCACAGGTTGGGACGTCTGCCGCGAGTGGCCAGCTGTCCGTCCTGTGTATCGCGAGCGCGGATGTTACTGCTGATAACGTCGGGCCACATTCCCAGCGCCACGAAGATATGCGTCGTCATGTGCTGTGCGTGGGCAGCGTTGGGCGCGATATCGGCATACGCTTTAGCGGCGGGTAGGCCGAGCGGAGCGTGAACCGGGTCATCAAACGAGTGAATCATGTAGTGCACGGCCCCTGGGTGATTCGGGTTGGCGTTGAACACCGGTTGCGCCACTGACGCAGCCCTCATGTATGTCGCGAAATCGCGGCTGCCGTTTCGACTTCCCAATATCGCCAGCGCATACAGAGTTCGCGCCTCGTGATCGTCGGGGTAGGTCTCGTGCAGCGTCTGCATCGCGTCCATATAGGCTAGGTCCTGCTGGTCTTTTGATCCGTCTGCGTAAAGAGTCTCTAGCGCATCGAGATACATCGCCTCGCGCTCAGTGGCGGCTTTCGCGCGGCGCTCCTTTGGGCTCGGGGCCAGCTTGGCAAGCGCCTCTTTTCCGCCCGCTACATCCTTTTCGCGCCACAGCGGGTGGTTGTTCGTCATTGCCTCACCCCAATAGGCAAGTGCGAATCCAGGGTCGGCTTCCTGGGCTTCGACAAAGGCCTCGGCCGCCGGTTCAAACTCAAAGCTATGCAACAGCAGTACGCCGCGCACGAACGGTTCCTGTGCGGCCTCGTTGCCAGAGTTTGGGAAAGAAAGGCTGCCAAGTCCGTCGACGTGCACGAGCTGGGCAGAAGTGGACGTCGACCGGTCCGCGTCTAATAGAGTAGAGCCGCAACCGGCTAAGAACAGGCCGACTAACATCGTCGAGCCCAGGAGGAGCTTCAGGGGGTTGGCAGAATGCGGCATCGGAACCTCTCAACTACGGAATCGCAACTCTGACATTGTAGGGCATCCTCTCACCGCGACCCACCACCCCAGACTCGCTCGTGAGATATCGAGTACTATGGCGCGCCACTGACTGCCCCACGCCACAATCGGGCCTGAATTCCCTGCATGGCTCAAACTGCAACCTCTTTTACTCCTGAACCCGCTGAAAACGACCCAGATTCTAGCTTGGAAAGTGGTACAACTTCTGGGGCAGGTCAGAACCCTTGGCTGTTGACCCAGTAGGTCTGGGGTGCGATGGTTTGTCGTTTGGAGCTTAGGATCAGGTGTACGATGTGCGGGCCGAAGGCCTGAGCGGAGGGTGTGATGAGACAACAATTGAGCTTAGTGCGACAGGCAGGATTTGTGCTGGCGATCGGAATACTGATCGCTGCGTTGGGCGCGTCGGCTCAGGCCCAGGAAATAACCCCACCGGAGGAGTTTTTTGGGTTCCAGTTGGGCAGCGATCGCAAGATGGCGCGCTGGGACAAGATCGTCGAGTATTACCAGCTCCTTGAAAAACAAAGCGGCGGGCGGATGAAGCTCATCGACATGGGTCCCAGCACTATGGGGCATCCGTTCCTGCTGGCAATTGTTTCCTCGGCGGAAAACATCGGCAACCTCGACCGCCTCCGGGAAATCAGCACGCAACTCGCCGACCCGCGCGGACTCAGCGAGGCCCAAGTCGAACTGCTGATCACCGAGGGCAAGGTGGTGATCTGTCAAACGATGAGCATGCACGCCACCGAGATTGGCGGCAGCCAGATGGCGCCAGAACTGACCTACGATCTGCTCTCGCGCCAGGACGAAGAGACCAAGCGCATGCTCGATAACGTGGTTTCGCTGATCGTGCCTTCGTTCAATCCTGACGGGCAGATCATGGTTACTGACTGGTACCGCAAGACGCTCGACACCGAGTACGAAGGCTCGAATCTGCCTTGGCTCTATCACAAGTACGTCGGCCACGACAACAATCGCGACGCCTTCCAGGCCAATGTTGTGGAGTCGCAGTATGTTGGGAAAATCCTGTTCCGCGAGTGGAAGCCACAGGCATATATCGACCACCACCACATGGGAAGCTACGGCGCGCGTATCTACGTCCCGCCTTATGGCGAGCCGGTCCGCCCCCATGGTGACCCTTTGGTGTGGCGCGAGATGAGCTGGTATGGTGCGCACATTGCCTATAAGGAAGAGGAAGCCAACCTTTCCGGGGTCATCAACGCCGCCGTGTATTCGGGCTGGGGGCATTTCGGTTTCCACTGGATCACGCCGTTCCACAATATCGCGGGCATGCTTACCGAGTCGGCCACAGCCAGTCTGGCGACGCCGCTCTACATCCATCCCGAGCAGTTGCGCGGGGGACGTTTGGCGATGCCCAACTACGAGACGCAGACGACGTTTCCCAATCCGTGGCCGGGCGGCTGGTGGCGGCTGCGCGACATCGTGGAGCGCCAGAAAGTGTCAGCGTGGGCGGCAATCGATCTGGCGGCGCGCAACCGCGAAACGGTTCTCCGCAATGCCTACCTGAAGGCTAAGCGGCAGACCGAGCGCGGTGCGAACGGCAAGCCAGCCGCTTTCGTGATTCCTGCAAATCAACACGATCGGCTGACGGCGTTCAAGCTGGTCAACAAGCTTCTGGGGCAAGGCATCGAAGTGATGCAGGGCCAGGCGGCGTTTGTCGCCGCCAACGGGATGAGCTATCCCGCAGGTTCGTTTGTCGTCTCAATGGCACAGCCTAAGATGGGGCTAATTCGCTATTTGCTCGGGCGCACGCGGTATCCCGACAACGAATGGACACGCAATCTGGACGGTTCTCCCAAGCGGCCTTATGACATGTCGACGGACACGATGTTCGAGTTCATGGGGGTACGGGTCGACGCGCTGGACGAGCGAGTCGAGACCGAGCTTCGCAAAGTCGAGAGTGAGATCCAGCCGATAGGCACAGTCGCTGCCGGGGTAGGCACACACTCGTTCGACGGGCGCCTTAACGACAGTTTCAAGGCGTTGAATCTGTTGTTGGAAAGAGGTGTTGTGGTGCGCCGCGTAGACCGGTCGACGCAGGGCTTGAGACCCGGGGATTTCGTGGTTGAGGGTGCGCCAGCGTCTGCGCTCGCCGAAATAGCCCAGGAAACGGGTGTCGACTTCGCGACAGTTTCTGAAGATATCAATGACGCAACTCACGAGGTCAAGCGGCTTCGCATCGGCATGTATCAGCGATACCTGGGCGGCAATATGGACGAGGGCTGGACGCGCTGGCTGCTGGAGCGGTTTGCGTTCCCCTATACGTCGCTGCTTGACGTTGATATCAAGAAAGGCGGACTGCGGGAGAACTATGATGTGATCATTCTTCCCAACGACTCCACGCGTACGCTTACCGGCAAGAGGGAAGAACAATCCAACCGAGGTGGGGGCGGCCGCGACCGCTCGGAGTCCTATCCGCCGGAGTACCGCAGCGGCCTGGAGGATGAAGGGGTCAAGGCGCTGGTCGAGTTCGTGGAACAGGGTGGAACCCTGCTCACTTTCGGGGAAGCAAGCAATTTCGCGATCGAGAAGTTGGAGCTGGACGTGCGCAACGTGGTCCAGAATGCCTCGGACCTGTGGAGCCCTGGGTCAACGCTGCGTGTGAACTTCGACAACACCCATCCACTGGCCTTTGGGATGCCTGACGAGGGTCTGGTGGTTTACCTGGCGGGGAATCCCGCGTTTGAGGTGGTTCCGTCGCTGCGCAATGCCAGTTATGAAGCGCCCGTGCGCTATGTGAAACGAGATCTTCTTGAAAGCGGCTGGCTACTGGGCGAGGAGGCTCTCGCTAACAAAGCGGCGATGCTGGCGGCTGCGAAGGGGCAGGGCCACGTGGTGATGATCGGCTTTCGTGCGCAGCACCGCGCGCAGACCCACGGCACGTTCAAATTGGTTTTCAATGCACTGATCGACTAGCTTTGACCTTTTAATAGGCTGTTCATTCGGTCCCGAACCGGGGAAGCTGGAGTTGACAAACAACAGCCAACCCGGCGAGACCGAATGAACATCCACAAGAATGCACGATTGACGCCCAAGTCACGCGCGCAATGGGGGCCGATCAAATAGCCAAAGAGGCTGTCGTTTGGTACGGCTCTGGCACGCAAGGCGCTAGCCCCGGAATACCTGTTGACTACAAAGAGGTTGTAATGGAGCCACGAGCCGGATTTGAACGGGCAGCCTGCTGTTTCGAAAACAGTGCCTTCCTTATTCTCTAAGTTGTTGAATCTATTCAGGAACTGCCCCAACAACCCACAAGATCTATATATTGTTGACTCCTATTGAGCGACATACGCCGACATGGCGCGACCTTTTTCGAGTCAAAGCAGATACCGCTGGCATGGCTCGATGCGAGGCAAGTCAACGACCCAAAAGCCAAACGTGACAACCGTGGCCGAGGCCGCTGGAAGGCGTCATTCTTGGACGGCTCCGGTCGCCCTCCGGGCTCCCGCCGCCGTCCAAGAACAGCTAACGGGAAGACCCGCTCTTCCCCTGTATCAACCCCCTAAACTGTTACCTATGTGGTTGGGTAATTCTGTTACCCATGTCCTTGGGCGTTCACCCGGAGCTAGAGGGAAGGGGCGCACGTAAACCTCGAATCGGCCCGACTCATCGGAATGATAGGCCAGATAGCGGCCATCTGGAGAGAACTGGGGGGCGCGCTCAGCGCCCGGGGTCAGCAGATAGGGGATGGCTTCCGATAGGGCGCCATCCGCACCGCGCTCGTGATACCAGATGCCGCCCTCTGTGCCGTCGCGGCTGTTGCCTGAATTGTAGGCGAGATAGCGATCGTCCGAAGACCAAGCAGTCACGGCCAAACCTCGTGCCTCAGATTCCAACAAGATTCTCGCGTCCACGCTGCCGTCAGCGACTCGGCTCGCCAATCGGTTGACTCCTGCGCCGTAGGTCACCTCGCGGCTGGAGGAGAGCCACGCTGGCCCATAGTCAAAAACTTCGCTGGACGTTAATCGAGTTCCGATACCCCGCTCAAGATCATAGACCCAGATGTCGCCCTCGACACTGGCGGCGACGAAAAGGCCATTCGGAGAGACAGCGGGATCAACGGCGTCGCGCACCGGTGGACCCACGTTTTGAACGACCTTTCCGGAGCGATCCATCACAACGATCTGGCCGGCGCCGCCGCCTGCGCCATCGGTGTAGACCAAAGTACCGTCCAGCGCCACGCTGGCCGCTCGGCCTGTTTCGCCAATGGGAAACGGCTGGCCCGTCGCCTCCAACGTATCGAGAGAAAAGGGCAAGGCCCGCAATCCAGGCTCATTTACATCTGCGGGCCCGTGAATCAAGTAACCGTCAGACGAATAGACCGGACTACTGCCTGGCCCTATCTCGCGGCGCTCGCCGGTCTCGAGATTCATTACCGCGAGCATTCCATCAGCCCGGTTCACTGCCGCTACATAGAGCAGGCCCTGAGAACCTCCGTCGGCGGGTAAGAAATGAGGGTAGACAGATCTGGCCCGAGGATTGTCGCCGGGATCAAACAGCATCTCGGGCTCGCCGCCGCGGGCAGGGATCTCATAGAGGCGAAGGCCTGAGGAAAACACGATACGCTCGCCGTCGGGGCTCCAGGTTCCCCCTAAGAAACCTGTGGTGCCGACTGTCGGCAACTCACACAGCGTGATGGGGTCGCCGCCATTGATCGAGACTCTCTTCAATTCCCTGCCAACGCGGAATCCGATCGACAGGCTGTCTGGAGACCAGAAGCCCCAGCCTAGCGCTCCTGCCGTGCCGGCCACCTCGCGGGCGGACTCGTCGCTAAGCGAGCGCAGCCAAAGGCTGCCTTGGTCAGCGGTCCCGTCTCGGTAGAGGATGGACTTGCCATCTGGAGAGATGACAGAAGTGTCTTGGGCGTATGCGTCTGGCGCGAACGAGAAGCGCCGCAGTGGTGTGGGCGGCGGGGCCTGAGTGAAATGGACGAAGGCGAGGCCGAGCAAGGCAATCGTGACCAAGGCCGCGAGTGCTTGCAACGCTCGCTGACTGCGCCGCTGCACGATCATAGCGTCGGGCGGCAGCGCTTCGGCAGGGTTCAAGGTCTGCGCCGCCGTCATCGTCGCAGGGACAGCACCGGTCATCGGAGTCGTTCGCAAGATTGTCGAGCGGCCCGACTTGAGCTTTTCGGCCAGGGTGCGCAGATCGACGGAAGTCTCACTCGCATGCTGGTAGCGGTCGTCGCGGTCTTTGGCGAGACACTTCGAAGCGAGCAGTTCTAGCTCAATCGGTACGCCCGTGCGTAGCCCAGTGAGCGCAGCAGGCTCCTCGTGAACAATCTCATAAAGCAGGGCCTGATCGTATTGGCCTTGGAAAGGGCGTTGCCCGGAAACCATCTCATACAGCACGCAGCCCAACGCCCAGATGTCAGTTCTTCCATCGACATCCATGCCCTGGCCCTGCTCAGGAGACATGTAGGCCACCGTTCCCATCGCCGTATCGACTTTGGTCAGTCGTGAGGCTTCGGTGAGCCGAGCCAACCCAAAATCCATGATCGTGGCGCGGCCCTTGGCGTCGACCATGATGTTGGCGGGCTTGATGTCTCGGTGAAAAACACCTTTCTCGTGAGCAGCATCGAGCCCATCAGCGACCTGGCGGGCGATGTCGAGGGCATCCTTGATCGAGAGCGGGCCTTCAGCAATCCGATCTTCCAACGTGTCGCCTTCCAAGAAGGCCATCGAGATGAAGGTCTTTCCATCGACCTCATCGATCTCATGCACCGGGCAGATGTTGGGGTGGTGCAGTGCCGCTGCTGCTTGGGCTTCCCGCAGAAACCTTTCCTTGGCCTCTTCGTCGTCAAGCAGATGCTGGGCCAGGAACTTCAGCGCCACTTCGCGGTTGAGCTTGGTGTCCTCAGCTTTGTAGACGACACCCATGCCGCCCTCGCCGAGTTGCGAGACGAGCTTGTAATGGCTGATGCTCTGGCCGACCATCATGACAGGGGAATTGTACCCTCTTGGTACTCATGAAAGGGCTGCCAGAGTGGCATTAGAGTTACTTCCTATATTGGGTGCCAGCTCAACCGGTCAACGCAACACTAGGGCTAAAACGTTCTGCAGGAGTTTCAAACTCCAGCGTCTTTCGAGGCCGTCCGTTCAGCCTCCGTGCAATCGCGTCCAGATGCTCTTGTGAGTGTACGGATAAGTCGGTTCCCTTGGGGAAGTACTGTCTCAACAGACCGTTCGTGTTCTCGTTCGATCCTCGTTGCCAGGGGCTCTGCGGATCGCAGAAGTACACGTCGATGTCGGTCGCTAGGGTGAAGCGTTTGTGGTCGGCCATCTCCAGCCCGCGGTCCCAAGTCAGCGACTTGTAGAGTTCGCCCGGCAATTGCCGGGCGTGCTCGATCAGCGCCGAGACGACGGTTGCGGTGTCCTTGCCGGAGACCTTCACCAACATCACATAACGGGTGTGACGTTCGACCAGGGTGACGATGTAGGTGTTGTTCGATCCGGCTAGAAGATCCCCTTCCCAGTGACCGGGTACGGCCCGGTCTTCGACCGAGGCCGGGCGTTCACTAATCGAGATCAGATCGCGGATCTGCCCGCCTCCACGGCCCTTGCGGCTGGCCTGTCGGGGAGCGCCGAATCGTGCGCTTGGAACGCAGATAGAGAGTCAGTTCCTTCTTCAAAGCCCCACGGGCTTGGATGAAAAGACTGCGATAGATCGTTTCGTGTGACACCTGATAGGACTCATTCCCTGGATAGGTTCGCTTCAGCCAGCCAGCGATCTGTTGCGGGGCCCAGTCCTCCCGCAGCTTCTGTTCGACCAGTTGGCATAGCTGGGGACAGCGTAGCAGCCGGCAGCGTTTAGGACGCTGTGCTCGCTTCCAAGCCTGCTTGTCCGCCTCTGCCGCTCGGTAGCGGTCAGCGCCGCCGTTGCGGCGGATCTCGCGGCTCAGGGTCGATGGCGCACGAGCTAGCCTGCGGGCGATCTGTCGCAGCGACTGCCCACAGGCAAGGCCTCGGGAGACCTCTTCCCGCTCAGCTAGCGTCAGCGCTTGCGGCGAGCGGCAGCGTACTCGCGGGCGGATACCGCCACAGCGCAACAGCACCGTGTATACCGACGCTCCTCTGCCCATCACCCGGGCGATCGTCTTCGATGACTCCCCTCGTTTCCAGCGATCCCACATCTCAGCCAGATCTGCTGCCGTGTAGGCTCGCCGCTTCCGCTGCTGCTTCTTCTTCTTCTGCTGCATCACTTCTCCTTCCTCGGTGAAGTGTTGCATCGACCTGTTGAGACCACCGGAATTCGCGGAACCAACCCGATCTGGGGGCTCAGGGAGCGTCGGAAAGGCCCGTTTCAGGGGTCATTTCCTGCATGCGGGGTGGTCTCAAGCGGTCGACGCAACACTTGCGAGGAGAAGACAAGACGTAACCGGTTGAGTGAAAGAGAAAACAGCGCCAACACCTGACTCTAGGTGCACGCCATTGAGTACAAGGAGTTACGCGGTTGCACCCCGGACCCTGAAACCACCTGCCTGCTCTGAGGCTGACGTTCTGCTGAACGGCTTAACGGGTGTTGCGTTGACCGGTTGAGCCGGCAGGACTTGTAGGAAGCTACTCGACGAAGGCCGATCCAGACTGCGATTCTGGCGGTTGCTGCTCTTGGCGATCCCGGAATTCTGCGTGCCAGTTCTCGACACCCCGGAGCGCTTTGATATCGGACAGCCCACCCGCTTTTTAGCCGAGGCCCGGAGGTCTCGGAGCGCGCAGCCGCTGCAGGACCAGCTCACGGCTGACCAGATGCAGAGAGGCTTTCGCCCGCGGCAGCGCGTTGCCCTCGGCTTCCAACCGCACCACGTCGTTAGCGATCTGCAGGAACTTCGAGCGCAGTTCCGGCTCGGTGAGGTGTTGCTCAAGCGCCCTCTGGCTTCGCCGGAGCGGCAGCGTAAGGAATACCCGAACGTGTCAGCAGTGCGAAAACCGATGTATCGCAGCCCGGGTGTCGGCTATCCTACCCGTGCCAGGAGGGCCAAAAAGGAAATCCTGGCTTGACGGTGACCGAAGGGTTACGCATGATAAGTTCTTGTAATGGCGGCGGGTTGGACGCTGTTTTAGCCCGAGCGCCCGAGAGCGTGCAGAAAACAAGAATGGGCGGAGTTTCGTATGCAGCCTTTGTATGATCTGGAGACAGTGCGGCCGATGTGGGAGGAGCTGGCACAATGTGGCGTCACACCGCTCAAGACCGCTGCCGATGTTGATGAGGTTCTTGACAAGCCTGGAACCACGCTTATCGTCGTAAACTCCATCTGCGGCTGTGCGGCCGGAGGCGCCCGACCCGGGATCACCCAGGCGCTGCAGGGCGCTGTCATCCCCGATCACTTGACCACCGTTTTTGCGGGGGTCGACATGGAGGCGACCCAACGCGCACGCGCACGCATGCCGGAGGTTGCGCCATCGTCGCCGTCCGTCGCCCTGTTCAAGGACGGCGCGCTTGTCTACGCGTTGGAGCGTCGGCACATCGAGCGCATGACGCCTGATGAGATCGCCGGAGAGCTTGAGAAGGCTTGCCGTCAGCATTGCACCCGCAAGGGGCCGTCCGTACCTGCTGATGTGTACGGGCAGGTAGTGCACGCGCGGCAGTGTGGATCGCAGATCCCGAGCTTTAGAGGCTGATACGGGACCGTCGGAAAAGAGAAAAGACGCGAGATGCTGCGACCGGCTTCTCTCATCTCATGCGGGATCATCGCCGCCGCTGCCGTAGCCAGTAGGGCTATCGGAGCTAGCGAGACGCCCCTGGAAGGAGACCTGGTCAGCCGAACATCTGCCGCAGGCCTCCCAGCATCCCCGGCAAAGTCGCTTGTAGACTCGCCGGCAAAGCTTCGATGGGCAACAGCGAGGGGCTTATCGGCATGGTTGCGATGGTCCGAAATCCCGCATAGAGATACCTGGCAACGGGACATGCGGTTGGCCAGCAAACAAGGGATTCGCCCGGAAACGGAGGTCAATTATGGCTTACATCATTGCCGAGCCGTGCATTGGAACGAAAGACGCCTCCTGCGTAGACTCCTGTCCGGTGGATTGCATTCACCCCAAAGAAGACGAAGAGGACTTCGAAAAAGAAGTTATGCTCTATATCGATCCCGATGAGTGCATTGACTGCGGCGCTTGCGTCCCGGTCTGTCCGGTCGCCGCGATCTTCGCGGAAGAGGATTTGGCGGAGAACTGGGCCGAGTACATCGAGCGGAATGCCAAATACTTTGTCTAGTCGAGTAAGGTCCCGCCGATCGGCGGGTGCTGCCGCCATTCAGTGTTGGTGGCTCGATCGCAACCCGTTCTGACGAACCGACAGGGTTCAGCGCATCTTTTTCCTCGATCGATGTGTCACGCGCGGAGCAGGGAGCGACTGGAAGCGCACCTGGAGCTGCTGCGCTGCTATTACAACTTCGTGAGGCCGCACCGGGCGGGGAAGTTCGGACGCGAAGTCCGGACACCTGCCATACAAGCTGGTCTGACCAAGCGGAGGCTCAGGTTCCGGGAGATCTTCTCGTCGCCGATCACCCTTTCGGCAGGGAAGAACGTCACGTCTGTGTTCGTCCACTCTGTCAGGTGGGGTAATGCCGGCGAGGCGCAACTGTCCGTCGCGGCTTAGCAACACTCGATGACGGAAGTACCGTGGCGCGGCGGTCGTCGGACAGGTGCCCATAGGCATCGAGGGACCGGAGTCGATGATCGTCGACACCTCCGCCCATGGTGAAGTGGTAAAGGCTCTGCCAGGAGTGGTCCTTGATCCCGAGGATCCGATGAACCTCGTCGTCGTAGAAGCAGCCGATGCCTGTGGCCTGGATCCGAGCCGCTTCGGCTTCCAGATAAAGCGTTTGACCGATGACGCCGGTCTCCCAGAACATGCGCGGGTACATCCCAGGGCCAGCTGCGGAAAGAGTTTCGTCAAAGGCTGCCAGCATTCCAGCTGAGAAGACTCCGTCCGCTGCGATCTCCTGGTCGCAGCTCACTGTGCGAGCAATCGCTCTTTCATCGCCCTTCAAGAGTAAATAGAGAGGAAGGGATTGGGGGCATGCCTCGGGCCGCTCCCAAATCAGATCAGGACCCAAGCTCCGCCGCAGAGACCGCAAGTGCTCTGGGTGACGCACGAGCACGTAGAGCCCTTCGGTCAGGCCGCTGACACGATGTACAAACAGCACCAGAGAAACGGTAGGCCGCCAGTGTAGGGTGGCAAACGGGATGGGATTCGTATCCGGCATGACGTTTTGCAGCATGCGGTAGAAGGTTCCAGAAGAGATCGTAGTCCGCCTGTCCAGAGCGACGGCACTGCGGCGCTGGCGAATCAGCCCGTAGGCCGAAAGGCCTCGCTCGCAAGGCAAGCGAAGGCCCGAAGGGGGCTCCGTACGCTCTACCAAAGCACCGCCCGGCCAGGTGCAGGCTTCTGATACGTCGTCGATCACCGGCCATTGGTGGTGCTGAGAACTCAGTTGGTTCGGCTCGCCCAACCACTCCCCGTCGGCAAGCTTTGCCAGCAGCGCCTCAGGCGGGGCGAAATCTGGGACGCCCTCTCCTCCTGGATGAAGCAAGAGCAGGCAGTCGCCGTGCTCCGCTTCGATGCCCTGCTGCTGATCGATACCGAGAAGGCGTTCGAGAGCCGGAGTGCCCACCTGTTGGAGTAAGCGGGTGCGCCATCCAAGGCTGCCTGCAGAGATCGTAACGGCTCCGACGGCGTGGCCCACGTCGTGCTGGCAGTAGCGAAAAGCTCTCTCGCCGTACTTCCAAGACTCGCGCCAATAGATGGATGTCAGTCCGAGGAGGCAGGCGTCCGGGGGAAGAAGCGGTGAGAGGATCTGCCACTCGGCGTCAGTCAAACGGCGGCGCAACTCCAGACCATGCTCGAAAGGGGCGTAGTGGTAGATTCCTGGAAACTGGGCCAACCCCGGCACGGGGCCGGAGATCAGGTAGCCTTCTGTCGGGTGCAGGTTTCCGCTGGAAGGATTCACACGCAGCGACCATCGTGAGCCGACCTTGCCGTCAAGTCCCGTCAGCTGCTTCCAGGCTGAGAGGGCCAGACTAAAGAAGAACAAGTTGCTGATGGTTTCAATCCCGATCGGAATAGGGGTGGGTGCGGCGGCCAAGATCGCGTCGTAGGTTGGTTGCGCTTCGATTCGAGGTAGGGGCAGCGGGATCAGTTGGGCGCCCTCGAAGCGTCGGAAGGGGTTTGGCTGGCTGGCCCAGTCCATGTAACCCAATGCCCGAGCGTAGCGGTCCACGTGATGCTTCGTACGGTCATGGTAGTGATAAACCGTCTCCAGCCTAGATTCAGATTCGGCGGCGGCAGAATGTGGGTGACTCGTCATCGGGCTTCTGTGCGGTTTCCTCATCCTAGCGTTGAACGGAAGATGACGGTGTCGGTCCTGCTTCGGGCTTTCGCTTTCGTCCCTTCCGCCACCGCCTCGCGGTACCCTCTTTTTCCTCTGCTTCTTGCGCATCACTCCTCCTTTCTAGGTGAAGTGTTGCATCGACTGTTTGAGACCACCGGGACTTGTCGGAAGTTACTCAGCGGCGGCGCGGGCAGAGCGATACGTCCCGACGGTCGTGTCAAGTTAGGCGACATCACGGCGATGTCGTTCCAGAAATAGCCCTTCGTTGGACCAAGAATCAACAACTTACGGCCAGCCAGCCGAGTACCGTGCCACTCTCGGCCGTTAACTTGACAGTACCGACTTCAGTCTTTCGCGACCGCGAACAGGCTCTTCAGGGCCACCACCAAGACGGCGCCGCCCAAGAATAGGACGAGATTCGCGATGATCCGGGTCACAAGATCGCCGACATACGGGATCGCTCCGACAGCGGTGGCCGCTACGATCAGCGCGATCGCCGCCAGCAGGAAGGTCTGAGTCTCCTTGTCGCTGACGTTCAAGAATCCGACCATCAGGCCGAGCGCTGCGAGTACCCAGCCGAACCAGGCCTGTTCAAAGCCTAGGCCTCCGGCCACAGCGATCACCAGTCCCACGATGAAAGCCCACTTGCCTATGTGCGCCATTGCTCCTCCTTGCCCCGGGGGCCGATTTGTAGATGACATAGAGGCTATCAGAGCTGCTCGAAACCGGTCAAGAGGGACTTTCCCGACGGTCCTGTCAAGTTAAGCGAAATCACGGCGATGTCGTTCCAGAAATATCCCGTCGTTGGACCAAGAATCAACAACTTACGGCCAGCCAGCCGAGTACCGTGCCACTCTCGACCGTTAACTTGACAGTACACTTCAGAAGCCCAGTAAGGCCCGTTTCAGGGGTCATTGCCTACATCCGGTGCCGGCTCAACCGGTCAACGCAACACTAGGCCTAAGTCGTTCAACCGAAATGTCTTAGCGATGAGAGCGGCAAGGGGCTTGCCTACAAGCGGAAGCCACTAATCGCAATTGCGTAACTCGTTGTACCGCAATGACATGCAGATGAGAGCGGAGCGTCCTCGCCGCTTCGCCTTTGCTTTCTTTGGCTTACGCTTCACGCTCTCCCTTCGCGCCGGGTGTTGCTTGTCGTCGACCGCTTGAGACCACCGGACATATAGGAAGCTACTCGGGAAATACCGATCGAGACTGCGATTCTGAGGATTCCTACTGCTCCCGATCCCGGAACTCTTCGTACCAGTTCTGGACGATGCGGATCTTGGGGAGAGCCGCTTCTTCATCGCCGTCTTCGGTGGGCGCGATGGTCACAAATCGTTCACCGTCTGCGGAGACGTCGTAGGTACTTGCACTAGCGTTTCCCGAGATCAGGTCGGGGGACTCAAACAGTTGTTGCGGCTGTCCCAGAGTGAACGCGGATTCGGTCGAGACCGAGACCGCCATCAGCGTGTCGCCCTCGACGTAGTACAATTCTCTGCCATCGCTGCGCCAGCGCGCCTGCTGTCCGCCGTTTACTGACACTTGCCGCTGGCCAGCGCCATCGGGGAATGGACGCACATAGATCTGGTAGCTTCCCGATTCGTCAGACATATAAGCCACAAAGCGACCGTCTGGCGAAAATCTAGCGCTCCACTCGCTGGCGGGCGTAGCCAGAAACGTCACCGGCTCTGAAACCTCACCGTCACTCTGCAACTCGACGTAGCGGATATCAAACCCAGTCGCTGGGGCGAGTTCCCTGTACGCCAGATAGCGCCCGTCCTTGGACCAGTCGGTAGGAGCCGCAAGGGTGGTCTCAAGGGGTCGATGCAACACTTCACCGAGAAGGAGAAGTAGATGCAAGAAGAACAGAAGGAACAGACGAGGAAGAGGCGGAGGTACACGGCGGCGGAGTTCGCTGAGGTGTGGGATCGCTGGGGACGCGGAGAGTCGTCGAAGACGATCGCCCGTGTAATGGACAGAGGTCCGTCGGTTTACTGGCTGCTGTTGCGCTACGGCGGCATCCGCCCGCGAACGCGCTGCCGCTCGCCTCAGGCGTTGACGTTGGCGGAGCGGGAGGAGGTCTCCCGAGGCCTTGTCTGTGGGCAGTCGCTGCGACAGATCGCCCGCAGGCTAGCTCGTGCGCCATCGACCCTGAGCCGCGAGGTCCGCCGCAACGGAGGTTCGAACCGCTATCGGGCGGCAGAGGCGGACAAGCAGGCCAGGAAGCGAGCACAGCGTCCCAAGTCGTGTCGGCTGCTACGCTGTCCCCAGCTCCGCCAGTTGGTTGAAGAGAAGCTGCGCGAGGACTGGGCTCCGCAACAGATTGCCGGCTGGCTGAAACGGACCTATCCGGGCCGCGAGTCACTTTACGTGTCACACGAAACGATCTATCGCAGTCTTTTCATCCAAGCCCGTGGGGCTTTGAAGAAAGAACTGACCCTGTGTCTGCGTTCCAAGCGCACGATTCGCCGCTCCCCGCAGGCCAGCCGCAAGGGCCGTGGCGGCGGACAGATTCGAGATCTGATCTCGATTAGTGAACGCCCGGCCTCGGTCGAAGACCGGGCCGTACCCGGTCACTGGGAAGGGGATCTTCTAGCCGGATCGAACAACACCTACATCGTCACCCTGGTCGAACGTCACACCCGTTATGTGATGTTGGTGAAGGTCTCCGGCAAGGACACCGCAACCGTCGTCTCGGCGCTGATCGAGCACGCCCGGCAATTGCCGGGCGTGCTCTACAAGTCGCTGACTTGGGACCGCGGGCTGGAGATGGCCGACCACAAACGCTTCACCCTAGCGACGGACATCGACGTGTACTTCTGCGATCCGCAGAGCCCCTGGCAACGCGGATCGAACGAGAACACGAACGGTCTGTTGAGACAGTACTTCCCCAAGGGAACCGACTTATCCGTACACTCACAAGAGCACCTGGACAGGATCGCTCGCAGGCTGAACGGACGGCCCCGCAAGACGCTGGAGTTTGAAACTCCAGCAGAACGTTTTGACGCTTGTGTTGCGTTGACCGCTTGAGCCGGCAGGACTTGTAGGAAGTTACTCAAATGCCGCCCGGCCTGTGTCATAACGCTCGCTAGCGATTTGGAGGGCGCTCGTTTCGGGGTGATAATGGCGCCGCGCCTTCCGACCGCCAGCCGGTCCGTTTCTGCGCCCTTGTCGTCTTCCTCCATAGAGCAACAAATGTTCTGTCCAAATCGTAAACTGCTCGGAGTAGGAGGGGGGACATGGTGTTAATCGGGATAGGCGCTGGTCTTGCGCTGCTACTGGCTCTCCTTACGTTTCGGGCGAAGGTTCGACACCACAGGGTCGTCCGCCTGATTCATCAAACCCCTGTGACTACCGTCGCCGACCTGGTCCAGTCCCTCACAGCTCGCGCTGATCTTGCCGCCCCAACCCATGCCGCGGTGCAGGGCTGCGTCGTGGCAAGGGAGACGACACGTCTGACAGCTCCGATCACGGGTAGCTCCTGCGTCGCTTATAAGGTCCGCGTATATGTTCCGAGTGATGATTACGAAGTCCCCGACGAGGATTACATCGAGGACTCGAAGTGGGTGCCGTGGGCAATTAACGACAGTACAGGCCTCGCCCTGGCCTCCTTCGATCCGTTGCGACCGAATCCGGCGGCACTACACAACTATTGGCCAGGTAGGACAACCACAGGAGACACATTCAAGGACAACACGCCGCACCCCCTCTCAACACTGCCTGGCCAAGCACGGGAAGACTCCAGTCCTAGCCCTCGCGACCGCGTAATCTCGCACTATGGTTATCAGCGCTTGCCGGCGGAAACGCGGTACCAGTCCGATCAGGACCTCTCGTGGGAGGAGAGCGTCATCAAGGAGTTCGGGAACGAGGTATTCGTCTTGGGTCGGTTCACGGTCCAAGAAGGCTGGGTTCACTTCCGGGTCGACTCGGACTCGCTGTTTTGGTTTGGAAGTAGATCGGACGCCCTTTCCCATTTTCAGCAGCGCGCGCGGACCAGCGCACGATGGGCCAAGATCTGGCTCATCGTATCTACCATTCTCGCTGTCGCCTATTTCTACCCTCGGTGAGCCTTGAGAATCGGGCGGCTTGATCCCGGAAAACGAGTAACTTCCTACAAGTCCTGCCGGCTCAACCGGTCAACGCAACACTAGGCCTAAGTCGTTCAATCGAAATGTCCTAGCGATGAGAGCGGCAAGGGGCTTGCCTACAAGCGGAAGCCACTAATCGCAATCGCGTAACTCGTTGCACTGCAATGGCATGCAGATGAGAGCGAAGCGTCCTCACTGCTTCCCCTTTGGTTTCTTTGGTTTCTTTGGCTTACGCTTCACGTTCTCCCTTCGCGCCGGGTGTTGCGTCGACCGCTTGAATCCACCCCGGTTCGAGGAAATGACCTCCACAAAGATCAAGTTCGACTTACCCGGCGTTAGACTGTGGGGATGCTCGATGCAGCCAGGATCGAACAACTGCAACGAGCAGTGGCCGCTGACGACTGGACCGCAGCGGCGGAACTCTGTCTGGAGATCAAGTTAAAGCGTAGCGACTCGTTGGATCGCTTCCGCGCGGACGAGTTAGCTAAGGCGGTTCGTCTCCGTGATGTGGACCGCATCGAAGACATCATCGACGGGCTTGAGTACCCGAAGCCCTAAGGCTCTCGCGAACCAGCGAGACCGGTCGGCAGGAGCCGCGACTTGATAGGGACCGGACAATGGCGACGAGTGATCAACTAGACTAACGGACGTGTTTGACTTTTCCAGACTGGAAGCAGTGAAGCAAGCCGCAGAACGCGACGACTGGAACGCAGCGGGCGAGGCTTACATCCAGCTTTCGCTGCAGACTCGCGGTACGCGTGACCGGTTCCGCATCGAAGCGCTAGCGCCCTATCTCAGGTTGAGAGACGCGGAGCGAGTCACAGCTATCGCTAAAGAGCTGTCGGCTGCTGACCAGCGGCGGTGGTAGTTTTTCTGTCGCAGCTCTGCTCGCGTGTTCGGGTACCGCTCGTCGGCCAGATGTTGGGCTTCGGCGATTCGATCGGGCCTCATCTTGAGCGGGACGGCGGCTCGATCAGAGTAACTTCCTGCAAGTCCATGTAGGCAATGACCTCTTGAAACAGGCCTAACAGGGCGTTGGGAAATACGCTGGTTGTGTTGCTTCCTACATCCCCAGTGATTGGAGCATCAACAGGCAGCGCCAAACGAAAAGGTCCTGTCTTAATCGTGCAGTGCTGATGGGTGAGCCCCGGGAGGGGAGGCTACCGGGGCTCTGAGCACCGCCGCATCAACACCATGGGCCGCACGATCTTAAGACGGCGGACGCCCACAAGGATTCTAGCAGCCAGAAAGCAAAACGCCTCGAGGATATCCCGGAACGTCTCGCTGGCGTTGCCAGCCGTACTTCGCCAAGCTCTATGGACCAGATGTTAACACTTCTTTTAGGCTTCGACCCCGATCCTTAATCCCAGACTTCATCGTCCGAGACCCCCCTCAATCTTTGGGTCCGTATCCCGGAACACAGAGTAACTTCCTACAAGTCCTGCCGGCTCAACCGGTCAACGCAACACTAGGCCTAAGTCGTTCAACCGAAATGTCCTAGCGATGAGAGCGGCAAGGGGCTTGCCTACAAGCTGAAGCCACTAATCGCAATTGCGTAACTCGTTGTACTGCAATGACATGCAGATGAGAGCGGAGCGTCCTCGCCGCTTCGCCTTTGCTTTCTTTGGCTTACGCTTCACGCTCTCCCTTCGCGCCGGGTGTTGCGTCGACCGCTTGAGACCACCCCGAATCGAGGAAATGACGCCCGAAACGGGCCGTTATGCCCTCTAGCACCACTCGGAAAGTGTCATTTCCTCGAATTCCCAATCTAGGAAGTGATGTTGAATGCCGGCTGGCGGTCCTTCGCGAAGTCCAGTGCCATCCACAGGAGCCCGGGATTCAGAGACACTATCCCCGCCCCACGCCCGGGATCAGGCGAGGAGTTGCAGCAGGGCGTCGGCCACGGCATCCGGCCGCGTGCCAGGCAGGTCATGACCGGCCCTTGCCACGATGCGGCGGTCCACCAGGTTGCTGAACCTGGCCTGATCACCCGCCGGACTGGCAGGGGGCGGACCGAAGCCGCTGTCCGCAGCATGCAGCAAGATGGCCGGCACTGTGATAGGCGGTTGCTGCGCCAACTCCCGCTCCACTTCCAGAAAGCGCTCCTCGCCCGGCGCGTTCACGTGCCGGTGCCGGTAGGAATGGATGACCACATCGACGAAGTCCGGGTTATCGAAGGACGGTGCCGACCTGGCGTAGTCTTCGTCGCCATACCGATAGGTGGGGGACCAGGTATCCCACAAATGGCGGATGATGGCGTGGCGGTTCGCTTCCAAACCGCGAATGCCTCGCTCAGTATTGAAGTACCACTGGTACCAGAGCATAGCTTCCCGCCGGGCCGGGGCCGGCCCGCCCGGTGTCAAGGTGTTCTGCACCGAATAGCCGCCGCAGGCCACCTGGGCGCGCACCCGATCAGGCCGGAGAATCGCCGTGATGCAGATCGCGCGGTTGCCCCAATCGAAGCCGGCCGCGGCGAACTGGTCGATGCCGAGGGCGTCGGCAAAGTCCACCAGGTCCTGGGCGATGGCCGCCTGCTCCGCTGTGCGCGGCGCCTCCGGGTCTCGAAACCGTGTGGGGCCATAGCCGCGAATATAAGGCAACAGCACCCGGTAGCCAGCGGAGGCCAGCGGCCCCGACACGCCGTCGAATGAGCGCACGTCATAAGGAAAGCCATGGACAAGAATCACCGGAAAACCGTTTGCCGGCCCATGTTCTTCGTAACCAATCTCCAAATGTTCGGTTTGCACCATCTTGATGGCGGAGCCGGACTGAGCGCGGGCAAGGCTGTTGGTCAGAGCAGCCGCGGAAGTTGCGATCAACCCGGCGGTCTTGAGAAAGTCGCGTCTGCTTGGCACCATGTGTCACTCCATACTTAAACGCAAAAGCTGTGGGCGGCCGCCCTGCCAACAATGGTTTCCGAACTCCGTCGCTACCTTGACTCCGCTCCACGCAGAGTCTGGCTGGGGTGGTCTCCAGCGCACGATTGCGATAGCCGGCATCAAGTCTCCCAGTGTTGTTGTTTCGCGGGCGCTTGGCCCACACGGAGTTACGCAGAGTCTATCCCGAACGGCCCAGCTCGCGAGGAGGAATCGACAGTCACGTCAGCGCTCAGCCGAGTAACTTCCTACAAGTCCGGTGGTCTCAAGCGGTCGATGCAACACCTCACCGAAAAGGAGAAGTGGATGCAGAGGAGACAGAGGGAACAGAAGAGGAAGAGGCGAGGCTACACGGCGGCAGAGCGTGCTGAGATATGGGATCGCTAAGGGCAAGGAGTGGAAGAAGAAGATCGCTCGGGTGATGGAGAGAGGAGCGTCGGTGTAACCGCTGCTGTTGCACGATGGCGGCATCCGCCCGCGAGTGCACTGCCGCCGACACCGAGGGCCACGACGAAGGTAACGGGACGGTCGGGGTATCCAACTTCATCCAGGGCGGCCGTGGCCGGACCGTTGGCGTTCTCGGCCGGTTGTTCGGTTTCAAGGACCACGGGTTCGAGGCCCGTTTGCGAAATCGTTTCAGCGACTTCCGTCGAAGACAAGAAATCCAAAAGACGTTGCGCAACCTCGGCGTTCGAGGATTGCGCCGTGATGGCGGTGGAGAATGTCGTGACTCGCTGATATTCGTCGGGAATGGGCCCGACATATTGCGCCCCCTCGATCGGCAAGATCTCGCTGATCTGCTGAAATCCGATCTCGACGTCTCCGCGCGCCACTACCGCCGCGACTCGCTCGCCCACTATGCGCGTGCTCTTCGTGTCAATGCGCTCCCACAGTCCGATTCGTGGGAATAGATCGGTCGACAGGTACGTTCCGCTCACACTCGCCGAATAGCCTATCGACTTCGCAGCCAGCATCGTCTGAATCAACTTTTCGGGTGTTGAAATGTCTGGCACCGGTGCTCCCTGGCGCACGGCCATTCCGATGGAAGAGCGGACCAGGTCGGTGCGGGTCTCGGGCCGGACGAAGCCGCGCTCGGTCAAGCCGTCGAGAGCAGACCGCGAAAGAATGATGACGTCAAAAGACTCGCCGCGATCTAGGCGCGAGGGAATCGAGTCTGGCGCTCCGCCTCCGGAAGCGCCGCGAGAGGTGTTGAGCGTGATACCGGTCTCGGCCTCGAAACGAGGAGCGAGGAGGTCATAGGCGGCTGCAAAGCCGCCGGAAGTGATGACATGGAGTTCGACTTGCGATTCGCCGGAGCTACCCACAAGTTCGCCTTCGCTCGAAGGTGCTCCGCACCCAACAAGAGACCCGACCCAAGCCGCAACAATGATCCGCCAGCTCTTCTTCACCGTTCCTAACTCCGGACGGCCATCATAGAACAGTCAAGAGAATTGTGATTCACACCAAAAAATAGGCAACTACCAGGGCATCTGGCGGTTCTTGTAGCGACGTCCCTTCTCGGCTACGGCCGAGTTTTGCCCCTCGCTACTGATCCTGACGCCGTCGTCGATCAACTGTTCTACGTCGTCCTCTGGCATGCTGTTGAGGAACGCGAGGCCGTTCTTCTTGCATGCATCGAAGACTCTCTGCCGCGCGTCACGCATGACCGGGTGTAAGCGGTCAACGGAGGTGTGTCCGTCGGGCAAGTCAAGCGAGATGCCCATGTCGCCCGGGCCCCACTCGGCGAACGCGATGCCGGGAACGGCGGTCACTTCGTCCGCTCTTAGCAGAGCGTGACGATCTTCGACCTTGAGCCCCAACATGAATTCGCCGTTCGGGTTGAGCGGCCAGGGATCGGCCTTCGCCATGTACTCATCACCGGTGACGCCCCAGATTTGCGAAGCGAAGCCTTGGCTGCCGTTGCCCAACAGGCCTTCGCCGATGGCGGGAGACACGGGTTTGGCGCGCGGATATCTCAGCGCGCGGACCAACCACTTCACAGCCTCGGGATCACGTGCATGGCAGAGTAAGATGCCATGGACGCCACAAGCCATGACTTGCTGGGCCACCCAGAAGTTCGCCTCCATATGGGCGGCAGAGTATCCGAGAACCGGCAGTGTAGCGATGACGGCCGGGATGCGGTGTCCGCTCTTGGTCGGGCCGGCGTCGACAAGTCCTTGCATGAAGCCGCGAAGCGCCGTGAAGTCCAGTGGACCGTGCTCCATTCCGTAGTTGACATAGTCGGCCGTCGTGCCTTTCAGCGCTAGGCCTTCTTCATACCCACCGCGTCCGCCTGTAGTGAAGACCGGCTGATCGTCGGCGAGAAGCTCAATAGCCTTATTCAGGCGTTTCGGTTTGTAGTTAGCATTTCCGCCGGGCGCTGCGCTGGCCGTTGCCGCCGCTGCTGCGGCGAACATGGGTGCGGCGAGGAATTCTTTGCGAGTCATGGGACAGAGACCTCCTTGTGTGAATTGGGTTTACTAGTTGATGACTGTTCGATGGATCTCCAAAGGTGCCGGTCGCCCGCGCCGAACGCATCCAGGGCGAACCGACGGCACGATAATAAGACATCCGGGCTCCAGAGGGTTAGCGAAATCGTGCGAATCCGAGCGAGTCGGACTCTGTTCGGGCAGGAATACCTTCTCACTCTTGCCGGAGGGCGGTCATCGGCTCGACGCCAGCGGCCCGACGGGCGGGAACGTAATGGGCTGCACGCTGATCCGTGTCTTCCCAGACACCGATCCCCGAAAGCATCGTTACGTTCGACATTCCGGTTGTAGTCAGCAACCCTCTGAGAACCGTCCTCTTGGACGCGAGTGGCCCCTGCGACGAGTCACTTCCTACAAGTCCTGCCGGCTCAACCGGTCAACGCAACACTAGGCCTAAGTCGTTCAACAGAAATGTCTTAGCGATGAGAGCGGCAAGGGGCTTGCCTACAAGCGGAAGCCATTAATCGCAATTGCGTAACTCGTTGTACTGCAATGACATGCAGATGAGAGCGGAGCGTCCTCGCCGCTTCGCCTTTGCTTTCTTTGGCTTACGCTTCACGCTCTCCCTTCGCGCCGGGTGTTGCGTCGACCGCTTGAGACCACCCCGAATGTAGGAAATGACATTTGCCGCGCCGGATTGCTGTTATGCTGGCCGCGGCCTAAACGACCATGAGCCATTTGTCGTATCAATCAGGTGATCCGGGACCGTGAATCAGAGGCACCCATGAATATGTCGAACTTTCGCAATCTCAGCAGCTCAGTGACCCTCGCTCTCCTGGCGTTGGCTGCAGCCGCCCCCGCGTCACTCCTGGCGCAGCGCGGCTCTTCGGCTCCGCCGGAGCACGCGGACGTGGCGCCGGTTAACTACCGGCCGAACCCTTACGAGACGCAGCTCTCCTGGGGTCGCCTCCCGGACGGGCGCACCTGGGGGTCAGTCAGCGCGCTCAACGTAGACATCGACGGACGGCATATCTGGGCGGGTGACCGTTGCGGCACGAACTCATGCGCTACGACGCCGAACATCGATCCGATCGTCAGGCTCGACCCCTACGGCACGGTCGTTCAATCGTTCGGAGCGGGTCAGATCATTTGGCCGCACGGGATGGACGTCGACGCCGAGGGCAATGTCTGGATCGCGGACGCGCGCTTGGCCAACGAAAACGAGATCCGCCAGAATCCCGCATCGGCCAACCTCGGCAGTGTCGTTCGCAAGTTCAGCCCGGAAGGTCGGCTGCTGATGACGATCGGCACGCCGGGGCGGACTGGGACGCCGCCCACGGGCCTCACCGACCCGAGCGACGTTCTCGTGGCGCCGGACGGCAGCATCTTCATCACCGAGGCGCACGGCGACCAGTTCCTCGACACGCCCGAGGGCGGCATCGGACGGGTCTCGAAGTGGTCCCCGGACGGACACCTCATCAAGACGTTCGGCACCTGGGGCTACGGGCCCAACCAGTTCCGTGGCGCACACTCGCTGGCGATGGACTCACAGGGCCGGCTCTTCATAGCAGACCGCGGCAACCGCCGTATCCAGATCTTCGACCAGGACGCCAACCACCTCGAGACCTGGTACCAGTTCAGCCGGATCAGCGGGCTCTACATCGACAGCAACGACGTCCTGTACGCCATCGACTCCGAGTCCGACGAGAACTACAACCCTGGTTGGCGGAAGGGCCTGCGAGTGGGCTCCGCTCGCACCGGTGAGGTGTGGTACTACGTGCCCGAGCACGCGTCTGTGCGCGCGTCGGGCATGGGTGGCGTGGGCGCTATGGGCGAGGGAGTGACCGCCGACATGTTCGGTAACGTCATCGCTGGAGAGGTGGGTCCGGTGCAGGGCCTGACTAAGTTCGTTCCGCGGCTAATCGGGCGCTGAGCCGGGGATCTTGGGCCCCGGCGAAGACTTGCCTTTCCAACGATGGAGTCCTGTCTGTTCGACAGCGCAGCAGCCCTCACTCGCTGAAGCCCGTTTACCGTCAGCTAGTTGTGGAGCCTCAAGAGGTTGTTCATGGGAATCAGGAGTCTGGAGAAAGGGGGAAGGTAGTGGAGGCTGGCGTGGGGGCGATGCCAGTTGTAATGGTGGAGCCAGGGTAACAGATGAGCGGCGCGCTGCTGGGATGAGGAGTAGGAGCGAGCGTAAGCCCATTCTCTCAGAGCGGTCTGGATGAAGCGTTCGGCCTTGCCGTTGGTGCGCGGCGTGTAAGGACGGGTAAAGCGGTGGCGGATGCCGAGACGACGGCAAGCATCGCGGAAGAGGCGCGAGCGATAGCAAGAGCCGTTGTCGGTGAGCAAACGACGAATGGGGACGCCGAGGGAGCGGTAGTAACCGACCGCGGCGTCGAGGAAAGCCACCGCGGAGTGGCTGCGTTCATCGGGCAGGATCTGAGAGAAGGCGAGGCGGGAGTTGTCGTCAATAGCGACATGCACGAACTCCCAGCCAGCGCCGCGACTGGCCCGAGAGCGATCTCCGGTAACGCGATGACCGGCGCGGAGGAAGCGGCCGAGCTTCTTGATGTCGAGATGCAGCAGATCGCCGGGGGCGGCATGTTCGTAGCGGCGCAGGGGCCGAGCAGGTTCGAGATCGCGGATACGGTTCAGGCCGGCGCGGCGCAAGATGCGGCTGATGGTAGCGGGCGAGAGGCCGACAGCCTGGGCGATGTGTCGGCCGGTCCAACGCTGGCGGCGCAGAGAAATGACGCGCTCGACCAGCGCCCGAGAGGTCCGTCGCGGGCTGCGGTGCGGTCGCGAGGAACGATCGTGCAAACCGGCGACACCCTCGCTGCGATAGCGCGCCAGCCACTTGTGGATGGTTCTCAGTGAGACGCCACAGGCCGCCGCGGCGTCCCGTGGCGTCTGCTGCTTGGCGAGGACGCGCTCGACGATCCGCACTCGCAAATAAGGCGTCAATCGTGCATTCTTGTGGATGTTCATTCGGTCTCTCCAAGGTTGCTGTTGTGGGATAACTCCAGCTTCCCTGGTCCGGGACCGAATGAACAACCTATTGAGAGGTCACAGCTAGTCACTCACCGAGTTGCTTCCTACAAGTCCTGCCGGCTCAACCGGTCAACGCAACACAAGCGTTAAAACGTTCTGCAGGAGTTTCAAACTCCAGCGTCTTTCGAGGCCGTCCGTTCAGCCTCCGTGCAATCGCGTCCAGATGCTCTTGCGAGTGTACTGATAAGTCGGTTCCCTTGGGGAAGTACTGTCTCAACAGACCGTTCGTGTTCTCGTTCGATCCTCGTTGCCAGGGGCTCTGAGGATCGCAGAAGTACACGTCGATGTCGGTCGCTAGGGTGAAGCGTTTGTGGTCGGCCATCTCCAGCCCGCGGTCCCAAGTCAGCGACTTGTAGAGTTCGCCCGGCAATTGCCGGGCGTGCGCGATCAGTGCCGAGACGACGGTTGAGGTGTCCTTGCCGGAGACCTTCACCAACATCACATAACGGGTGTGACGTTCGACCAGCGTGGCGATGTAGGTGTTGTTCGATCCGGCTAGAAGATCCCCTTCCCAGTGACCGGGTACGGCCCGGTCTTCGACCGAGGCCGGGCGTTCACTAATCGAGATCAGATCGCGGATCTGCCCGCCTCCACGGCCCTTGTGGGTGGCATGTCGGGAGCGCCGAATCGTGCGCTTGGAACGCAGATAGAGAGTCAGTTCCTTCTTCAAAGCCCCACGGGCTTGGATGAAAAGACTGCGGTAGATCGTTTCGTGTGACACCTGATAGGACTCATTCCCTGGATAGGTTCGCTTCAGCCAGCCAGCGATCTGTTGCGGGGCCCAGTCCTCCCGCAGCTTCTGTTCGACCAGTTGGCATAGCTGGGGACAGCGTAGCAGCCGGCAGCGTTTAGGACGCTGTGCTCGCTTCCAAGCCTGCTTGTCCGCCTCTGCCGCTCGGTAGCGGTCAGCGCCGCCGTTGCGGCGGATCTCTCGGCTCAGCGTCGATGGCGCACGAGCTAGCCTGCGGGCGATCTGTCGCAGCGACTGCCCACAGGCAAGGCCTCGGGAGACCTCTTCCCGCTCAGCTAGCGTCAGCGCTTGCGGCGAGCGGCAGCGTACTCGCGGGCGGATACCGCCACAGCGCAACAGCACCGTGTATACCGACGCTCCTCTGCCCATCACCCGGGCGATCGTCTTCGATGACTCCCCTCGTTTCCAGCGATCCCACATCTCAGCCAGATCTGCTGCCGTGTAGGCTCGCCTCTTCCGCTTCTGCTTCTTCTTCTTCTGCTGCATCACTTCTCCTTCCTCGGTGAAGTGTTGCATCGACCTGTTGAGACCACCCCGGTTCGAGGAAATGACCCCTGAAACAGGCCTTCCCGACTCTCTGAAGGGGGCCAGATTGGGTTGGTTCCTCGAATTCTGGTGGTCTCAAGCGGTCGACGCAACACCCGGCGCGAAGGGAGAGCGTGAAGCGTAAGCCAAAGAAAGCAAAGGCGAAGCGGCGAGGACGCTCCGCTCTCATCTGCATGTCATTGCAGTACAACGAGTTACGCAATTGCGATTAGTGGCTTCAGCTTGTAGGCAAGCCCCTTGCCGCTCTCATCGCTAGGACATTTCGGTTGAACGACTTAGGCCTAGTGTTGCGTTGACCGGTTGAGCCGGCACCAATATAGGAAGTAACTCATCGTACTGGCAGACGGCCCTTTCAGCCACCGCTTGGTGCTACAATCCCCCCGGTTGTGGCGATGAGGCCCCGCCGGTCGGTCCTGACAACGCTCTTGTGAGACAGGACTGGTAGGGTTGGCTATTCGGCTCGCCATCAACAGGAGGCGACAGCATGAGCACGCACAACAAATCAAGACGCACGTTTCTGATCGGATCGGCTTCGGGTGTCGGCGCCGCTTGGCTTGCGGCCAACCACGCGGGCATCGTCGCGGCACAGGACCACGTCCAGGCGTCGACTGCATCAGGTCATACGCGTGGATTTGCCTTCTTCACGGCTGAGCAGGCCACCGAGATCGAAGCGATGGCTGCCCAGATCATCCCGACCGACCACACGGCTGGCGCACGTGAGGCGCATGTCATCGATTTCATCGATCGCGTGCTCGTGACCTTCGACAGCGAGCGTCAGTCCGATTACACCGAAGGTATGAAGGAACTCGCTGCTCAAACAGCGCGGCGCTTCCCAGGCACGGACAAGTTCTCCGCGTTGAACGACGCACAGCAGATCCAACTGCTGACTGCCATCGAAGACACGCCGTTCTTTGGTCTGGTTAGAACGCACACGATTACGGGCTTTTTCGCGAACCCACTGCACGGCGGCAATTACGACAAAGTCGGTTGGGAGCTTGTCGGATACGACGACTCACAAGACCACGCGCCGCCTTTTGGTTATTACGACGCGCTGCCAGAGTCCCGCCGCTAGACCGTATGCACGAGAAGACACCATGCGAACTTACACACCAGATACCGAAGTTGATTTCATCGTCATAGGTTCCGGGGCAGCCGGCGGCATCATGGCCAAGCAATTGGCGGTAGCCGGTTTCTCGGTCGTGGTCCTGGAACAGGGAGGCTGGGGCAAATACGGCCACGAGCAGGATTACACCAAGGACGAATTGCTCAATCGGAACCCGAGCCCCGAAGATCGCCTGATGAGCGATCGGACTAGGCAACGGAATACCTTCCGCAGAACCACCAACGACGAGACCAGGCCGGGCACCCATGGGTACGGCTGCGTCGTGGGCGGAGGCACCGTCACTTACGGAGGCAGTAGTTGGCGGCACCTGCCGTGGGAGTTCAACGAAGCGAGCACCGAAGGCACGATCGCTGGCACAGGTGTAGCGGATTGGCCGATCACCTACGATGAACTTGAACCCTACTACACCCAGGCGGAATGGGAGATGGGTATCGCCGGTCAGCGCGTCGATACGCCGTATCTCGCACCGATGTCGAAGGACTACCCCGTGCCTCCAGTGCCGGAGAAGGCTTCCGGTGCCCTATTCAAGATAGCGGCCAAGAAGCTCGGATTGACCGTCGTGCCAGGTCCACTGGCTCTGATATCGCGCGGCTACATGGGCCGCTCGGCCTGTGTGAATTGCGGGATGTGCTCGGGCTACGGCTGCCATGTGAGTGCACGCTCAAGCTCGGCGGTGACGATGCTGCCGATCGCCGTGGCCACCAACAACTGCGAGATTCGGGCTAACAGCTACGTCCGCGAGATCACGGTCGATGGCCGCGGCCGCGTGAATGGGGCCGTCTATTTCGACAAACAGAAACGCGAAGTGACGCAGAAGGCCAAAGCCGTCGTGTTATCGGCGAACGCATCTGAATCGGCGCGGCTGCTATTGCTGTCGAAGTCGGCACGCTTCCCCGATGGCCTCGCGAACTCGAGCGGAGTCGTCGGCAGATATCTGATGCTCGGCAATGGTGCCGGAGCGAGCGGGCTACTTGAGCATCCGCTTAACGATTACAAGGGCGTTGTGTCGGGCACGGGGATCGTCGACTACGTTCCGTCGGATCCTGCACGCGGCTTTTACGGCGGCGGCCGCATGACCTCGCGCGGCTACGACACGCCTATCAGTTACGGTCTCCGTGGTCTGATGCCTGGCGCACCGAGCTGGGGCGCGGGCTATAAGCAGGCGCTTAGGGACGAAGCGCGTCACAAGATGACCATTTCGTGCTACGTCACCCAGTTACCACTCGAGAGTAACCGCGTGGACCTAGATCCCGACGTCAAGGACGACTGGGGGCTGCCCGCGATGCGGATCACATCAAAGAGCCATCCCAATGACATGAAGGCCATCGAGTTCTTCACCCAGAAATCCGTCGAAGTACTAGAGGCGGCCGGGGCCAAGAACATTTCCGCGCGACCGGTCCGAGACAGCACCGGCGGCTCCCACAATCGCGGCACATGCCGAATGGGCAACGACCCGAATGCCTCGGTAGTCAACAAGTTCCACCGTGCGCACGACGTGCCCAATTTATTCGTCGTCGACGGCAGCAACTTCGTCACAGGTGGCCGTAATCATCCGACCATGACGATTCAGGCACTCGCGTTTCGCGCAGCCGATCATCTGGTCCGAGCGGCCAAGAGTGGAGACCTGACCAGCGGCGGGTAGTGATCTATACGACCGAGGAAACCAAGCTCGAACGTACCGTCGGAAACTGCGACGCGCCGTTCTACGACCACGAATTCAACTGAATTGGCGAGCGATCCCAAAGCGAGGCGACGATGGACGACTGCAACGACAAACCTGCGAAACGATTCACTAGCCGATGTAGGAAACGAGTCCTGGAACGCGATTATGGTATTAGGCGCGGTATGAATTTGGTGAGGCCTTTAATCGCCACCTCACCCGCAAATACATTGCCCTGCGCGTCCACGGCGACACCTTCGCCCATCGATCCGTAGCCACCCATGCCCGGAGTCCGTTTCGTGAAATGTTCCGGCACGAAATAGATGACTTCTCCCGTGCGGGCGCTCCCAACCCGAAGGCCCTTCCTCCAGCCCGGATTGCGATTTTCGTCGGAATCGGAATCGATGCCATACAGCACGTCCTTCGCATCGATGTGGATCCCGCTGATCCGGCTGAATTGATACCAAGTGTCGAGATGCCTGCCGCCCTGATCGAAGATCTGAATGCGGCCGTTACCGCGGTCCGCTACGAACAATCGTCCGCGAGAGTCCATGGCTAAGGAGTGCGGCGATCGGAACTGGCCCGGCCCATCGCCCCACGAGCCCCAACTGTTGATCAACGTCCCTTCAGAAGAAAACTTGGAAATCCTCGCGATCGGGGCTGGTCCTGTATCGTCCGTGAGCTGGTTTGTATGCCCTTCCGCCACGAAAATGCTCCCGTCGGGAGCCACCAGAACGTCGTTCGGCTCGGTGAAGTGCGTTGGTGGATCGCCGGCCATGCCAGGCGTGCCAAGGGTCATCAGAACCCTACCTTCCGGGCTGAACTTGATCACCGCGTGTCCCTTGCCTGCCGCGTTTGGGTACATTTCCAGTTCATTGGGCCTCGCGGATCGCGTGTCGGCCACCCAGACATTGCCCTGAGGGTCGACATCCATGCCGTGCGGCCAAATCAGTTGCCCGGCCCCGAAGCTCTGGACGACCCGGCCGCCCGGGTCGAGTCTCACGATCGGGTCCACATCGGAACCTGCGCATGAGTTGGATCCGCAACGGTCCCCGGCCCAGATGTGCTTACCATCCGCGTCGACGTGGACCGCGCTGACAGAACCCCATGTTCGCCCGTCTGGCAGTGTCCCCCAGTTCCGCACAGTCTCGTAGGGGTTAGGTAGATTATTGACCGGCTTGACGTTGACCCGTTCAGACGGAGCAGATTGTCCACTGCGTTGCTGTGCTCCGACCATTCCAGGAACGAGGGCCCAGATAGCGACACCAGCAAAGGCGGCGAAAATCGGGAAGGCGTTTCGCGAACCCAGAGTTTGGTGGAGTTTCGTGGTCAATGCGGGCATCACTCGCTGAGTTCTCCCCTGTCTCGCTTGGGCTTAGGAACCTTTATCCGGGATTTCCACTTGCTGCCCGGGCTGGAGTCAGACTATCACAGGTCATCAAATTTACTGCCTCGGCGTGTGATTCCCTACAATTCCCAATACAGGAAATAGCTCAGAGCACCTGCCTGAGGCTCTTTCGCGAGAACAACGGGCTATAATCCTCCGGTGGCCGGTGGTGGGATGCGCCATGTGACCTCGGAACGCGGTTCGTATAGATCCTGGCGCTAGAAACGAACCAATCCATGAAAAACTTTCTCAGATTTTCCCTCGCAGCGACGCTTGCGTACGCGAGTCTGTCCACAGCGGCGGCACAAACGTTTCGCGACGGCACGTTCACCGCGGAGCAGGCGACTCGGGGCGAGCAGGTCTATTTCGACAAGTGTGCTCTCTGCCATGGCGACAACCTGTCAGGCATCGAGATGGCGCCGCCGCTGGCAGGCCCTAACTTCAAAGAGGTCTGGGAGAGCCAGCCGCTGCTGAGCCTCGCAAACCGAATCAAGATCACCATGCCGCCGTACGCCCCCAACTCGCTGTCGAGTGGGGAAATTGTAGACATCTTGAGCTACATGCTGAAGGTGAATGAATTACCGGTCGGCAATGTTGCCTTGAGCGTTCCGGTGAGCGACGGCTCCTCCGGGTCGGCGGTTCAAGATGAAGCGGGTCAGTGGACGACGTATGGGGGCGACCTCGCGAGCCACCGGTACTCGCCGTTGGGCCAGATCAACAAGGACAACTTCGCCAACCTACAGGTTGCCTGGCGGTTCAATACAAATAACCTCGGACCGAATGCAGACCGCCGCTATCAGTCCACGCCGCTAATGGTGAATGGGGTGCTCTACTCGACCGCCGGAACCAGCCGTTCCGTGGTTGCTTTGAACCCTGGCACGGGCCAAATGCTGTGGATGTACTACCTCGACGAAGACGCGCGCGGCCGGTTCGCGCCGCGCAGGGGCGCCGGTCGCGGACTGTCCTACTGGGAGAGCCTCGATGGATCGGATCAGCGGATATTGTTCGTCACGCCGGGATATCGGCTGATCGCATTGGATGCGGCGACGGGTCGCCTGGTTGAGTCGTTCGGCGAAGGCGGCATGGTCGATCTGAAGCTGGAAGACGACCAGGACCTCGACCTGGTTGAGTCCGTGGTCGGGCTCAACGCCACCCCGCTCGTCGCCGGCGACGTCGTGGTGGTCGGGGCGGCCCACGCTCCAACCGGAAACGCCCAGCGCTCGGAGCCGACCGCGATTGGGTATGTCCGCGGCTTTGACGTCAGGACCGGCAAGCGGCTCTGGATCTTCCACACCATCCCCATCGAGGGCGAGGTCGGTTACGAGACTTGGGAAGACGGCTCCGCGGAGCGCAACGGGAACTTGGGCGCGTGGGCGCAGATGAGCGCGGATTTGGATTTGGGCCTCGTGTACGTGCCGTTGGAAATGCCGGCGGCCGATTACTATGGGATCCACCGGCCTGGTGACAACCTCTTTTCCGAAACCCTCGTGGCGCTCGACCTCAAGACCGGGGAGCGTAAGTGGCACTATCAGACGATTCACCATGGCCTGTGGGATTGGGATCTGCCGTGCGCGCCCATGCTATACGACATGGAATCGAATGGCGAGACGATCAAAGTGCTCGCGCAGCCGACTAAGTCAGCATTTCTATTCGTGCTGAACCGCGAGACGGGGAAACCGATCTGGCCAATCGAAGAGCGCCGCGTGCCGCAGTCGGATGTGCCCGGAGAGAAGACGAGCCCGACGCAGCCGTTCCCGACAAAGCCGGAGCCCTTTGACCGGCAGGGCGTTTCCATCGACGACCTCATTGATTTCACGCCGGAACTGCGGGCGGAGGCGGTCGAATTGGTTAACAACTACAAGATCGGGCCAATCTATACGCCGCCCGAGCTTGATCGACCCAATGGACCCATCGCGACGCTGATGCTCCCGGACTCTATCGGCGGCGCGAACTGGCCGGGCGGCTCATTCGATTCGGAGACCAACCGTCTCTACATCCATTCCCACACGACGGTGTCCCTGGTGCCAAACGTCCCGGCCGAAATCGCGACGACGGACCCAAGCAACATGGCGGCCGTTCTGCGCTCCGCCGGGGATTCAGCCGACGAAGACGAAGATGATCCAGGCGGACCGCCATTCGGGCCGCGCGCTAGACCTCGCGGACGGCGCCCCAGCACTGACGTGCAAGGGTTGCCGCTGATCAAACCGCCGTACGATCGCATCACGGCCTACGACATGAACAGCGGCCACATGCTGTGGCAGAAGACGCACAGTTCGACGCCCGACAACATCAAGAACAATCCCGCCCTCGCGGGCCTGGACCTGCCGCGCTTGGGTCAGCCCGGCCGGACGTTCATCGGGGTCCTAACGACCAAATCGCTCGTCATCGCCGGCGATGGGAGCGTCCACACCAACTCCGCAGGCGAGACCGTAGCCTTTCTCCGCGCCTACGACAAGGCGACGGGCGAAGACATTCCCGGCGAAATCAACATGCCGGGACGCCAGACCGGATCGCCGATGACGTACATGCACGACGGCAAGCAGTACATCGTGCTCGCAGTGACCGCGAACGGCTCGAACGGAGGAGGCGAACTGATCGCCTACGCGCTGCCGTAAGTCGGCTGCTGCACAGGAAAGAGCGGCGAACCGCCCGCGATTCGCATCGAGATCGGGTTGTGAAGTGTTTCAGGACGGCAAACATAGGTTGTTTCATAACCCTCAAGAAGCCTGGATCGAGTCACTTCCTCGAATTCCGGTGGTCTCAAGCGGTCGACGCAACACCCGGCGCGAAGGGAGAGCGTGAAGCGTAAGCCAAAGAAAGCAAAGGCGAAGCGGCGAGGACGCTCCGCTCTCATCTGCATGTCATTGCAGTACAACGAGTTACGCAATTGCGATTAGTGGCTTCAGCTTGTAGGCAAGCCCCTTGCCGCTCTCATCGCTAGGACATTTCGGTTGAACGACTTAGGCCTAGTGTTGCGTTGACCGGTTGAGCCGGCACCCAATATAGGAAGTAACTCATCACCGCTCCTGGCAGCCCTTTCAGCGATCGCTTAGCGCTACAATCCCCCTGTCATGATGGTCGGCCAGAGCATCAGCTACTATAAGCTCGTCTCGCAACTCGGAGAAGGCGGCATGGGTGTTGTCTACAAGGCGGACGACACCAAGCTAAACCGGCAAGTGGCGCTGAAATTCCTTGCCCAGCATCTGCTAGACGACGAAGAGGCCAAGGAAAGGTTTCTCCGCAACACTAGGAAGCCCAAGCAGCAGCGGCACTACACCACCCCAACATCTGCCCGGTTTATGAGATCGATGAGGTCGATGGAAAGACTTTTATCTCGATGGCCTTCTTGGAAGGCGAGACGTTGGAAGATCGGATTGCTGAAGGCCCGCTCTCGATCAAGGACGCGCTCGATGTCGCCCGCCAGGTCGCTGATGGACTAGACGCCGCTCACGAAAAAGGTGTATTTCACCGAGACATCAAGCCCGCCAATATCATGATCGACGCCAAGGGCCGCGCCACGATCATGGATTTTGGGTTGGCACGTCTCACCGAAGCTTCACGGCTGACCAAGCACGATACGGCGATGGGCACGGTCGCCTACATGTCTCCCGAGCAGGGCCAGGGCATGGAGGTCGACGGAAGAACTGACATCTGGGCGTTGGGTTGCGTGCTGTACGAGATGGTCTCCGGGCAGCGGCCCTTCCAGGGCCAATACGACCAAGCGCTGCTATACGAGATCGTCCACGAGGAAGTTGCGCCCCTCACGTCGATCCGAGCTGGTGTGCCGATGGAGTTGGAGTTTGCTGTCGGCAAGTGTTTGGAGAAGGACGCCGACAGTCGCTATCAGCATGCCAGCGAGGTCGCGGTCGATCTGCACAACCTCCAGGACAAGCTGCGGTCGGGACGCTCCACAATCTTGCGTACGACTCCGATGACCGGTGCTGTCCCTGCGACGATGACGGGGGCTCAGACGCTGAACCCGACCGAGGCGCTGCCAGCCGGTGCTGTGATCGTGCAACAGAGGAAGTTGCGTGCCCTACAGGCCGTGGCCGCCGTCGCAGTGCTGGCCCTGCTCGGCAGCTCCTATATCCACTTCACCCAGGCCGAGCCCGAAGAGTCAGTTGCGCGATTCTCTTTCACACCCGAAGGCCTCGAACGAGCAGTCGTTTCTCCCGACGGTCAGTACATCCTCTATACCGCTCTGGCAGACGGTGAAACGAGTCTGTGGGTACGCGCTATCGCGAACGAGTCTCCACGCCGACTCGAACATACCGAGGGAGTGAGGAGGGCCGGATTTTGGTCGCCAGACTCCAGCTCTATCGGCTTCGCTGACGCTACGGAACTCAAGCGCGTATCACTTGATGGCGGCAACCCGATCACGCTTTGCGAGTTGCCGACGCCGGAAGTGCCTATCGCTTTCATGGGCGGCACCTGGAGTCCCGATGGTGAGCGCATCGTGTTTTCTTCCGGTCTCCAACTGTACGGCATCCCGGCACGAGGTGGTACGCCTGAGTCGGTCCGCGAGACTCAAGGATTTGAGCCTCATTTCTTGCCAACTGACGCGAGTTCCTCGGCTGTTGTTTACACAGGGCTTGGGGACGGCGGCGGCGTTGGTCAGCGAGTGGCGATTCTGAATCTAGAGACTGGAGAGCAGCGAGATCTTGGTCCGGGCGATGAACCGGTCTATTCGTCGGATGGCTACTTGGTCTCTGGTCCGGGCAGTGACGCGCTGAGCGGCTTGTCCGCAATGCCATTCTCGTTGGCGACACTAGAGCCAACCGGAGAAGCGTTCCCGATCGAGGCGGGCGGTCATCGGCCCAGCGTTTCCCGAGATGGAACGCTGGTCTATTCAGACCACCAGGCCAGCGGCTTTGGTGGTTTTGGTGGCGCGACTCTCGTCTGGCGAAACAGGGCAGGCGAATTGCTGGAGACGGTTGGCCAGCCGCAGAACATGGCCCTGCCCGCCCTCTCGCCCGACGGCCAACGGGTCGCGGTGAGGTCGAACGAGAGTGGCAACGTGGACATCTGTATCCACGATCTGACCCGCTCCACCAAGACTCGGTTGACGTTTGAAGACGTGACCGAGACCTTTCCCGCGTGGTCACCCTCGGGTCAAGAGATCGCCTACCGACAAGTTGACCCGGGGCCGGGAGACACTCTGATGCGAAAGAGTGCGGACGGTACGGGTGAGGCTATCGTTCTGGTCGAGTCGGAAAGAGACCTCCGCTGGCCGGACTGGTCTCACGATGGTCGCCATCTGGTCTATACCGAGAACAACAGCGAGACGGGGAACGACATCCGCTATGTCGAGCTGGGGACCGACGGCGATGCTTCCGAGCCGGTGACGTTTCTCAGTACGCCAGCCAACGAGGTCCAACCCCAGCTCTCGCCAGACGGCCGATATCTGGCCTATGAGTCCAGCGAATCGGGCAGTACAGAGATCTACGTGCAGCCGTTTCCCGACGGCGCTGGCAAGTGGCAGGTGTCTGTCAACGGCGGAAACCAAATCCGCTGGCGCAGCGACGGTAGCGAGTTGTTTTACGTTGAGGACAGGACCTTAATGGTCGTCTCTGTCTCGACCGAGCAAGGCTTCACCCTGGGCCAGCCCCAGATGCTCTTTGCATCACCCAACTTGGCCCGGGGCGTCATCGGCGGTCACAGTTACGACGTCTCCGCCGACGGACAGCGATTCGTGATGACGGCTGCAGCCCAAGAAGGCGATGACGCAAAGGCAGCGCCCCCCTCCATCCGCATCGTCGAGAACTGGTACGAAGAGTTCCGGGATCGCGAGCAATAGCGGCAACCACCCACGCCGCAGCCTCGATTCGGCATTCCCCGAGTAACTTCCTACAATTCCTGCCGGCTCAAGCGGTCAACGCAACACAAGCGTCAAAACGTTCTGCTGGAGTTTCAAACTCCAGCGTCTTGCGGGGCCGTCCGTTCAGCCTGCGAGCGATCCTGTCCAGGTGCTCTTGTGAGTGTACGGATAAGTCGGTTCCCTTGGGGAAGTACTGTCTCAACAGACCGTTCGTGTTCTCGTTCGATCCGCGTTGCCAGGGGCTCTGCGGATCGCAGAAGTACACGTCGATGTCCGTCGCTAGGGTGAAGCGTTTGTGGTCGGCCATCTCCAGCCCGCGGTCCCAAGTCAGCGACTTGTAGAGTTCGCCCGGCAATTGCCGGGCGTGCGCGATCAGCGCCGAGACGACGGTTGCGGTGTCCTTGCCGGAGACCTTCACCAACATCACATAACGGGTGTGACGTTCGACCAGGGTGACGATGTAGGTGTTGTTCGATCCGGCTAGAAGATCCCCTTCCCAGTGACCGGGTACGGCCCGGTCTTCGACCGAGGCCGGGCGTTCACTAATCGAGATCAGATCTCGAATCTGTCCGCCGCCACGGCCCTTGCGGCTGGCCTGCGGGGAGCGGCGAATCGTGCGCTTGGAACGCAGACACAGGGTCAGTTCTTTCTTCAAAGCCCCACGGGCTTGGATGAAAAGACTGCGATAGATCGTTTCGTGTGACACGTAAAGTGACTCGCGGCCCGGATAGGTCCGTTTCAGCCAGCCGGCAATCTGTTGCGGAGCCCAGTCCTCGCGCAGCTTCTCTTCAACCAACTGGCGGAGCTGGGGACAGCGTAGCAGCCGACACGACTTGGGACGCTGTGCTCGCTTCCTGGCCTGCTTGTCCGCCTCTGCCGCCCGATAGCGGTTCGAACCTCCGTTGCGGCGGACCTCGCGGCTCAGGGTCGATGGCGCACGAGCTAGCCTGCGGGCGATCTGTCGCAGCGACTGCCCACAGGCAAGGCCTCGGGAGACCTCTTCCCGCTCAGCTAGCGTCAGCGCTTGCGGCGAGCGGCAGCGCGTTCGCGGGCGGATGCCGCCGTAGCGCAACAGCAGCCAGTAAACCGACGGACCTCTGTCCATTACACGGGCGATCGTCTTCGACGACTCTCCGCGTCCCCAGCGATCCCACACCTCAGCGAACTCCGCCGCCGTGTACCTCCGCCTCTTCCTCGTCTGTTCCTTCTGTTCTTCTTGCATCTACTTCTCCTTCTCGGTGAAGTGTTGCATCGACCCCTTGAGACCACCCTTGCGGCTCCTACCGACTGGTCCAAGGACGGGCGCTATCTGGCGTACAGGGAACTCGCCCCAGCGACTGGGTTTGATATCCGCTACGTCGAGTTGCAGAGTGACGGTGAGGTTTCAGAGCCGGTGACGTTTCTGGCTACGCCCGCCAGCGAGTGGAGCGCTAGATTTTCGCCAGACGGTCGCTTTGTGGCTTATATGTCTGACGAATCGGGAAGCTACCAGATCTATGTGCGTCCATTCCCCGATGGCGCTGGCCAGCGGCAAGTGTCAGTAAACGGCGGACAGCAGGCGCGCTGGCGCAGCGATGGCAGAGAATTGTACTACGTCGAGGGCGACACGCTGATGGCGGTCTCGGTCTCGACCGAATCCGCGTTCACTCTGGGACAGCCGCAACAACTGTTTGAGTCCCCCGACCTGATCTCGGGAAACGCTAGTGCAAGTACCTACGACGTCTCCGCAGACGGTGAACGATTTGTGACCATCGCGCCCACCGAAGACGGCGATGAAGAAGCGGCTCTCCCCAAGATCCGCATCGTCCAGAACTGGTACGAAGAGTTCCGGGATCGGGAGCAGTAGGAATCCTCAGAATCGCAGTCTCGATCGGTATTTCCCGAGTAGCTTCCTATATGTCCGGTGGTCTCAAGCGGTCGACGCAACACCCGGCGCGAAGGGAGAGCGTGAAGCGTAAGCCAAAGAAAGCAAAGGCGAAGCGGCGAGGACGCTCCGCTCTCATCTGCATGTCATTGCGGTACAACGAGTTACGCAATTGCGATTAGTGGCTTCCGCTTGTAGGCAAGCCCCTTGCCGCTCTCATCGCTAAGACATTTCGGTTGAACGACTTAGGCCTAGTGTTGCGTTGACCGGTTGAGCCGGCACCGATGTAGGCAATGACCCCTGAAACGGGCCTTACTGGGCTTCTGAAGTGTACTGTCAAGTTAACGGTCGAGAGTGGCACGGTACTCGGCTGGCTGGCCGTAAGTTGTTGATTCTTGGTCCAACGACGGGATATTTCTGGAACGACATCGCCGTGATTTCGCTTAACTTGACAGGACCGTCGGGAAAGTCCCTCTTGACCGGTTTCGAGCAGCTCTGATAGCCTCTATGTCATCTACAAATCGGCCCCCGGGGCAAGGAGGAGCAATGGCGCACATAGGCAAGTGGGCTTTCATCGTGGGACTGGTGATCGCTGTGGCCGGAGGCCTAGGCTTTGAACAGGCCTGGTTCGGCTGGGTACTCGCAGCGCTCGGCCTGATGGTCGGATTCTTGAACGTCAGCGACAAGGAGACTCAGACCTTCCTGCTGGCGGCGATCGCGCTGATCGTAGCGGCCACCGCTGTCGGAGCGATCCCGTATGTCGGCGATCTTGTGACCCGGATCATCGCGAATCTCGTCCTATTCTTGGGCGGCGCCGTCTTGGTGGTGGCCCTGAAGAGCCTGTTCGCGGTCGCGAAAGACTGAAGTCGGTACTGTCAAGTTAACGGCCGAGAGTGGCACGGTACTCGGCTGGCTGGCCGTAAGTTGTTGATTCTTGGTCCAACGAAGGGCTATTTCTGGAACGACATCGCCGTGATGTCGCCTAACTTGACACGACCGTCGGGACGTATCGCTCTGCCCGCGCCGCCGCTGAGTAACTTCCGACAAGTCCCGGTGGTCTCAAACAGTCGATGCAACACTTCACCTAGAAAGGAGGAGTGATGCGCAAGAAGCAGAGGAAAAAGAGGGTACCGCGAGGCGGTGGCGGAAGGGACGAAAGCGAAAGCCCGAAGCAGGACCGACACCGTCATCTTCCGTTCAACGCTAGGATGAGGAAACCGCACAGAAGCCCGATGACGAGTCACCCACATTCTGCCGCCGCCGAATCTGAATCTAGGCTGGAGACGGTTTATCACTACCATGACCGTACGAAGCATCACGTGGACCGCTACGCTCGGGCATTGGGTTACATGGACTGGGCCAGCCAGCCAAACCCCTTCCGACGCTTCGAGGGCGCCCAACTGATCCCGCTGCCCCTACCTCGAATCGAAGCGCAACCAACCTACGACGCGATCTTGGCCGCCGCACCCACCCCTATTCCGATCGGGATTGAAACCATCAGCAACTTGTTCTTCTTTAGTCTGGCCCTCTCAGCCTGGAAGCAGCTGACGGGACTTGACGGCAAGGTCGGCTCACGATGGTCGCTGCGTGTGAATCCTTCCAGCGGAAACCTGCACCCGACAGAAGGCTACCTGATCTCCGGCCCCGTGCCGGGGTTGGCCCAGTTTCCAGGAATCTACCACTACGCCCCTTTCGAGCATGGTCTGGAGTTGCGCCGCCGTTTGACTGACGCCGAGTGGCAGATCCTCTCACCGCTTCTTCCCCCGGACGCCTGCCTCCTCGGACTGACATCCATCTATTGGCGCGAGTCTTGGAAGTACGGCGAGAGAGCTTTTCGCTACTGCCAGCACGACGTGGGCCACGCCGTCGGAGCCGTTACGATCTCTGCAGGCAGCCTTGGATGGCGCACCCGCTTACTCCAACAGGTGGGCACTCCGGCTCTCGAACGCCTTCTCGGTATCGATCAGCAGCAGGGCATCGAAGCGGAGCACGGCGACTGCCTGCTCTTGCTTCATCCAGGAGGAGAGGGCGTCCCAGATTTCGCCCCGCCTGAGGCGCTGCTGGCAAAGCTTGCCGACGGGGAGTGGTTGGGCGAGCCGAACCAACTGAGTTCTCAGCACCACCAATGGCCGGTGATCGACGACGTATCAGAAGCCTGCACCTGGCCGGGCGGTGCTTTGGTAGAGCGTACGGAGCCCCCTTCGGGCCTTCGCTTGCCTTGCGAGCGAGGCCTTTCGGCCTACGGGCTGATTCGCCAGCGCCGCAGTGCCGTCGCTCTGGACAGGCGGACTACGATCTCTTCTGGAACCTTCTACCGCATGCTGCAAAACGTCATGCCGGATACGAATCCCATCCCGTTTGCCACCCTACACTGGCGGCCTACCGTTTCTCTGGTGCTGTTTGTACATCGTGTCAGCGGCCTGACCGAAGGGCTCTACGTGCTCGTGCGTCACCCAGAGCACTTGCGGTCTCTGCGGCGGAGCTTGGGTCCTGATCTGATTTGGGAGCGGCCCGAGGCATGCCCCCAATCCCTTCCTCTCTATTTACTCTTGAAGGGCGATGAAAGAGCGATTGCTCGCACAGTGAGCTGCGACCAGGAGATCGCAGCGGACGGAGTCTTCTCAGCTGGAATGCTGGCAGCCTTTGACGAAACTCTTTCCGCAGCTGGCCCTGGGATGTACCCGCGCATGTTCTGGGAGACCGGCGTCATCGGTCAAACGCTTTATCTGGAAGCCGAAGCGGCTCGGATCCAGGCCACAGGCATCGGCTGCTTCTACGACGACGAGGTTCATCGGATCCTCGGGATCAAGGACCACTCCTGGCAGAGCCTTTACCACTTCACCATGGGCGGAGGTGTCGACGATCATCGACTCCGGTCCCTCGATGCCTATGGGCACCTGTCCGACGACCGCCGCGCCACGGTACTTCCGTCATCGAGTGTTGCTAAGCCGCGACGGACAGTTGCGCCTCGCCGGCATTACCCCACCTGACAGAGTGGACGAACACAGACGTGACGTTCTTCCCTGCCGAAAGGGTGATCGGCGACGAGAAGATCTCCCGGAACCTGAGCCTCCGCTTGGTCAGACCAGCTTGTATGGCAGGTGTCCGGACTTCGCGTCCGAACTTCCCCGCCCGGTGCGGCCTCACGAAGTTGTAATAGCAGCGCAGCAGCTCCAGGTGCGCTTCCAGTCGCTCCCTGCTCCGCGCGTGACACATCGATCGAGGAAAAAGATGCGCTGAACCCTGTCGGTTCGTCAGAACGGGTTGCGATCGAGCCACCAACACTGAATGGCGGCAGCACCCGCCGATCGGCGGGACCTTACTCGACTAGACAAAGTATTTGGCATTCCGCTCGATGTACTCGGCCCAGTTCTCCGCCAAATCCTCTTCCGCGAAGATCGCGGCGACCGGACAGACCGGGACGCAAGCGCCGCAGTCAATGCACTCATCGGGATCGATATAGAGCATAACTTCTTTTTCGAAGTCCTCTTCGTCTTCTTTGGGGTGAATGCAATCCACCGGACAGGAGTCTACGCAGGAGGCGTCTTTCGTTCCAATGCACGGCTCGGCAATGATGTAAGCCATAATTGACCTCCGTTTCCGGGCGAATCCCTTGTTTGCTGGCCAACCGCATGTCCCGTTGCCAGGTATCTCTATGCGGGATTTCGGACCATCGCAACCATGCCGATAAGCCCCTCGCTGTTGCCCATCGAAGCTTTGCCGGCGAGTCTACAAGCGACTTTGCCGGGGATGCTGGGAGGCCTGCGGCAGATGTTCGGCTGACCAGGTCTCCTTCCAGGGGCGTCTCGCTAGCTCCGATAGCCCTACTGGCTACGGCAGCGGCGGCGATGATCCCGCATGAGATGAGAGAAGCCGGTCGCAGCATCTCGCGTCTTTTCTCTTTTCCGACGGTCCCGTATCAGCCTCTAAAGCTCGGGATCTGCGATCCACACTGCCGCGCGTGCACTACCTGCCCGTACACATCAGCAGGTACGGACGGCCCCTTGCGGGTGCAATGCTGACGGCAAGCCTTCTCAAGCTCTCCGGCGATCTCATCAGGCGTCATGCGCTCGATGTGCCGACGCTCCAACGCGTAGACAAGCGCGCCGTCCTTGAACAGGGCGACGGACGGCGACGATGGCGCAACCTCCGGCATGCGTGCGCGTGCGCGTTGGGTCGCCTCCATGTCGACCCCCGCAAAAACGGTGGTCAAGTGATCGGGGATGACAGCGCCCTGCAGCGCCTGGGTGATCCCGGGTCGGGCGCCTCCGGCCGCACAGCCGCAGATGGAGTTTACGACGATAAGCGTGGTTCCAGGCTTGTCAAGAACCTCATCAACATCGGCAGCGGTCTTGAGCGGTGTGACGCCACATTGTGCCAGCTCCTCCCACATCGGCCGCACTGTCTCCAGATCATACAAAGGCTGCATACGAAACTCCGCCCATTCTTGTTTTCTGCACGCTCTCGGGCGCTCGGGCTAAAACAGCGTCCAACCCGCCGCCATTACAAGAACTTATCATGCGTAACCCTTCGGTCACCGTCAAGCCAGGATTTCCTTTTTGGCCCTCCTGGCACGGGTAGGATAGCCGACACCCGGGCTGCGATACATCGGTTTTCGCACTGCTGACACGTTCGGGTATTCCTTACGCTGCCGCTCCGGCGAAGCCAGAGGGCGCTTGAGCAACACCTCACCGAGCCGGAACTGCGCTCGAAGTTCCTGCAGATCGCTAACGACGTGGTGCGGTTGGAAGCCGAGGGCAACGCGCTGCCGCGGGCGAAAGCCTCTCTGCATCTGGTCAGCCGTGAGCTGGTCCTGCAGCGGCTGCGCGCTCCGAGACCTCCGGGCCTCGGCTAAAAAGCGGGTGGGCTGTCCGATATCAAAGCGCTCCGGGGTGTCGAGAACTGGCACGCAGAATTCCGGGATCGCCAAGAGCAGCAACCGCCAGAATCGCAGTCTGGATCGGCCTTCGTCGAGTAGCTTCCTACAAGTCCTGCCGGCTCAACCGGTCAACGCAACACCCGTACTAAGCCGTTCAGCTAGAACGCGTCAGCCTCAGAGCAGGCAGGTGGTTTCAGGGTCCGGGGTGCAACCGCGTAACTCCTTGTAACTCAATGGCGTGCCCTAGGAGTCAGGTGTTGGCGCTGTTTTCTCTTTCATTCAACCGGTTACGTCTTGTCTTCTGGCTTCTCGCAAGTGTTGCGTCGACCGCTTGAGACCACCCCGCATGCAGGAAATGACCCCTGAAACGGGCCTTTCCGACGCTCCCTGAGCCCCCAGATCGGGTTGGTTCCGCGAATTCCGGTGGTCTCAACAGGTCGATGCAACACTTCACCGAGGAAGGAGAAGTGATGCAGCAGAAGAAGAAGAAGCAGCAGCGGAAGCGGCGAGCCTACACGGCAGCAGATCTGGCTGAGATGTGGGATCGCTGGAAACGAGGGGAGTCATCGAAGACGATCGCCCGGGTGATGGGCAGAGGAGCGTCGGTATACACGGTGCTGTTGCGCTGTGGCGGTATCCGCCCGCGAGTACGCTGCCGCTCGCCGCAAGCGCTGACGCTAGCTGAGCGGGAAGAGGTCTCCCGAGGCCTTGCCTGTGGGCAGTCGCTGCGACAGATCGCCCGCAGGCTAGCTCGTGCGCCATCGACGCTGAGCCGAGAGATCCGCCGCAACGGCGGCGCTGACCGCTACCGAGCGGCAGAGGCGGACAAGCAGGCTTGGAAGCGAGCACAGCGTCCTAAACGCTGCCGGCTGCTACGCTGTCCCCAGCTATGCCAACTGGTCGAACAGAAGCTGCGGGAGGACTGGGCCCCGCAACAGATCGCTGGCTGGCTGAAGCGAACCTATCCAGGGAATGAGTCCTATCAGGTGTCACACGAAACGATCTACCGCAGTCTTTTCATCCAAGCCCGTGGGGCTTTGAAGAAGGAACTGACTCTCTATCTGCGTTCCAAGCGCACGATTCGGCGCTCCCGACATGCCACCCACAAGGGCCGTGGAGGCGGGCAGATCCGCGATCTGATCTCGATTAGTGAACGCCCGGCCTCGGTCGAAGACCGGGCCGTACCCGGTCACTGGGAAGGGGATCTTCTAGCCGGATCGAACAACACCTACATCGTCACCCTGGTCGAACGTCACACCCGTTATGTGATGTTGGTGAAGGTCTCCGGCAAGGACACCGCAACCGTCGTCTCGGCACTGATCGCGCACGCCCGGCAATTGCCGGGCGAACTCTACAAGTCGCTGACTTGGGACCGCGGGCTGGAGATGGCCGACCACAAACGCTTCACCCTAGCGACCGACATCGACGTGTACTTCTGCGATCCGCAGAGCCCCTGGCAACGAGGATCGAACGAGAACACGAACGGTCTGTTGAGACAGTACTTCCCCAAGGGAACCGACTTATCCGTACACTCACAAGAGCATCTGGACGCGATTGCACGGAGGCTGAACGGACGGCCTCGAAAGACGCTGGAGTTTGAAACTCCTGCAGAACGTTTTAGCCCTAGTGTTGCGTTGACCGCTTGAGCCGGCAGGAATTGTAGGAAGTTACTCGGGGAATGCCGAATCGAGGCTGCGGCGTGGGTGGTTGCCGCTATTGCTCGCGATCCCGGAACTCTTCGTACCAGTTCTCGACGATGCGGATGGAGGGGGGCGCTGCCTTTGCGTCATCGCCTTCTTGGGCTGCAGCCGTCATCACGAATCGCTGTCCGTCGGCGGAGACGTCGTAACTGTGACCGCCGATGACGCCCCGGGCCAAGTTGGGTGATGCAAAGAGCATCTGGGGCTGGCCCAGGGTGAAGCCTTGCTCGGTCGAGACAGAGACGACCATTAAGGTCCTGTCCTCAACGTAAAACAACTCGCTACCGTCGCTGCGCCAGCGGATTTGGTTTCCGCCGTTGACAGACACCTGCCACTTGCCAGCGCCGTCGGGAAACGGCTGCACGTAGATCTCTGTACTGCCCGATTCGCTGGACTCATAGGCCAGATATCGGCCGTCTGGCGAGAGCTGGGGTTGGACCTCGTTGGCTGGCGTACTGAGAAACGTCACCGGCTCGGAAGCATCGCCGTCGGTCCCCAGCTCGACATAGCGGATGTCGTTCCCCGTCTCGCTGTTGTTCTCGGTATAGACCAGATGGCGACCATCGTGAGACCAGTCCGGCCAGCGGAGGTCTCTTTCCGACTCGACCAGAACGATAGCCTCACCCGTACCGTCCGCACTCTTTCGCATCAGAGTGTCTCCCGGCCCCGGGTCAACTTGTCGGTAGGCGATCTCTTGACCCGAGGGTGACCACGCGGGAAAGGTCTCGGTCACGTCTTCAAACGTCAACCGAGTCTTGGTGGAGCGGGTCAGATCGTGGATACAGATGTCCACGTTGCCACTCTCGTTCGACCTCACCGCGACCCGTTGGCCGTCGGGCGAGAGGGCGGGCAGGGCCATGTTCTGCGGCTGGCCAACCGTCTCCAGCAATTCGCCTGCCCTGTTTCGCCAGACGAGAGTCGCGCCACCAAAACCACCAAAGCCGCTGGCCTGGTGGTCTGAATAGACCAGCGTTCCATCTCGGGAAACGCTGGGCCGATGACCGCCCGCCTCGATCGGGAACGCTTCTCCGGTTGGCTCTAGTGTCGCCAACGAGAATGGCATTGCGGACAAGCCGCTCAGCGCGTCACTGCCCGGACCAGAGACCAAGTAGCCATCCGACGAATAGACCGGTTCATCGCCCGGACCAAGATCTCGCTGCTCTCCAGTCTCTAGATTCAGAATCGCCACTCGCTGACCAACGCCGCCGCCGTCCCCAAGCCCTGTGTAAACAACAGCCGAGGAACTCGCGTCAGTTGGCAAGAAATGAGGCTCAAATCCTTGAGTCTCGCGGACCGACTCAGGCGTACCACCTCGTGCCGGGATGCCGTACAGTTGGAGACCGGAAGAAAACACGATGCGCTCACCATCGGGACTCCAGGTGCCGCCCATGAAAGCGATAGGCACTTCCGGCGTCGGCAACTCGCAAAGCGTGATCGGGTTGCCGCCATCAAGTGATACGCGCTTGAGTTCCGTAGCGTCAGCGAAGCCGATAGAGCTGGAGTCTGGCGACCAAAATCCGGCCCTCCTCACTCCCTCGGTATGTTCGAGTCGGCGTGGAGACTCGTTCGCGATAGCGCGTACCCACAGACTCGTTTCACCGTCTGCCAGAGCGGTATAGAGGATGTACTGACCGTCGGGAGAAACGACTGCTCGTTCGAGGCCTTCGGGTGTGAAAGAGAATCGCGCAACTGACTCTTCGGGCTCGGCCTGGGTGAAGTGGATATAGGAGCTGCCGAGCAGGGCCAGCACTGCGACGGCGGCCACGGCCTGTAGGGCACGCAACTTCCTCTGTTGCACGATCACAGCACCGGCTGGCAGCGCCTCGGTCGGGTTCAGCGTCTGAGCCCCCGTCATCGTCGCAGGGACAGCACCGGTCATCGGAGTCGTACGCAAGATTGTGGAGCGTCCCGACCGCAGCTTGTCCTGGAGGTTGTGCAGATCGACCGCGACCTCGCTGGCATGCTGATAGCGACTGTCGGCGTCCTTCTCCAAACACTTGCCGACAGCAAACTCCAACTCCATCGGCACACCAGCTCGGATCGACGTGAGGGGCGCAACTTCCTCGTGGACGATCTCGTATAGCAGCGCTTGGTCGTATTGGCCCTGGAAGGGCCGCTGCCCGGAGACCATCTCGTACAGCACGCAACCCAACGCCCAGATGTCAGTTCTTCCGTCGACCTCCATGCCCTGGCCCTGCTCGGGAGACATGTAGGCGACCGTGCCCATCGCCGTATCGTGCTTGGTCAGCCGTGAAGCTTCGGTGAGACGTGCCAACCCAAAATCCATGATCGTGGCGCGGCCCTTGGCGTCGATCATGATATTGGCGGGCTTGATGTCTCGGTGAAATACACCTTTTTCGTGAGCGGCGTCTAGTCCATCAGCGACCTGGCGGGCGACATCGAGCGCGTCCTTGATCGAGAGCGGGCCTTCAGCAATCCGATCTTCCAACGTCTCGCCTTCCAAGAAGGCCATCGAGATAAAAGTCTTTCCATCGACCTCATCGATCTCATAAACCGGGCAGATGTTGGGGTGGTGTAGTGCCGCTGCTGCTTGGGCTTCCCGGAGAAACGGTGGTCTCAAGCGGTCGACGCAACACCTGGCGCGAAGGGAGAGCGTGAAGCGTAAGCCAAAGAAAGTAAAGGGGAAGCGGTGAGGACGCTTCGCTCTCATCTGCATGCCATTGCAGTGTAACGAGTTACGCGATTGCGCTTAGCAGCTTCCGCTTGTAGGCAAGCCCCTTGCCGCTCTCATCGCTAAGACATTTCTGTTGAACGACTTAGGCCTAGTGTTGCGTTGACCGGTTGAGCCGGCAACCTTTCCTTGGCCTCTTCGTCGTCTAGCAGATGCTGGGCAAGGAATTTCAGCGCCACTTGCCGGTTTAGCTTGGTGTCGTCCGCCTTGTAGACAACACCCATGCCGCCTTCTCCGAGTTGCGAGACGAGCTTATAGTAGCTGATGCTCTGGCCGACCATCATGACAGGGGGATTGTAGCGCTAAGCGATCGCTGAAAGGGCTGCCAGGAGCGGTGATGAGTTACTTCCTATATTGGGTGCCGGCTCAACCGGTCAACGCAACACTAGGCCTAAGTCGTTCAACCGAAATGTCCTAGCGATGAGAGCGGCAAGGGGCTTGCCTACAAGCTGAAGCCACTAATCGCAATTGCGTAACTCGTTGTACTGCAATGACATGCAGATGAGAGCGGAGCGTCCTCGCCGCTTCGCCTTTGCTTTCTTTGGCTTACGCTTCACGCTCTCCCTTCGCGCCGGGTGTTGCGTCGACCGCTTGAGACCACCGGAATTCGAGGAAGTGACTCGATCCAGGCTTCTTGAGGGTTATGAAACAACCTATGTTTGCCGTCCTGAAACACTTCACAACCCGATCTCGATGCGAATCGCGGGCGGTTCGCCGCTCTTTCCTGTGCAGCAGCCGACTTACGGCAGCGCGTAGGCGATCAGTTCGCCTCCTCCGTTCGAGCCGTTCGCGGTCACTGCGAGCACGATGTACTGCTTGCCGTCGTGCATGTACGTCATCGGCGATCCGGTCTGGCGTCCCGGCATGTTGATTTCGCCGGGAATGTCTTCGCCCGTCGCCTTGTCGTAGGCGCGGAGAAAGGCTACGGTCTCGCCTGCGGAGTTGGTGTGGACGCTCCCATCGCCGGCGATGACGAGCGATTTGGTCGTTAGGACCCCGATGAACGTCCGGCCGGGCTGACCCAAGCGCGGCAGGTCCAGGCCCGCGAGGGCGGGATTGTTCTTGATGTTGTCGGGCGTCGAACTGTGCGTCTTCTGCCACAGCATGTGGCCGCTGTTCATGTCGTAGGCCGTGATGCGATCGTACGGCGGTTTGATCAGCGGCAACCCTTGCACGTCAGTGCTGGGGCGCCGTCCGCGAGGTCTAGCGCGCGGCCCGAATGGCGGTCCGCCTGGATCATCTTCGTCTTCGTCGGCTGAATCCCCGGCGGAGCGCAGAACGGCCGCCATGTTGCTTGGGTCCGTCGTCGCGATTTCGGCCGGGACGTTTGGCACCAGGGACACCGTCGTGTGGGAATGGATGTAGAGACGGTTGGTCTCCGAATCGAATGAGCCGCCCGGCCAGTTCGCGCCGCCGATAGAGTCCGGGAGCATCAGCGTCGCGATGGGTCCATTGGGTCGATCAAGCTCGGGCGGCGTATAGATTGGCCCGATCTTGTAGTTGTTAACCAATTCGACCGCCTCCGCCCGCAGTTCCGGCGTGAAATCAATGAGGTCGTCGATGGAAACGCCCTGCCGGTCAAAGGGCTCCGGCTTTGTCGGGAACGGCTGCGTCGGGCTCGTCTTCTCTCCGGGCACATCCGACTGCGGCACGCGGCGCTCTTCGATTGGCCAGATCGGTTTCCCCGTCTCGCGGTTCAGCACGAATAGAAATGCTGACTTAGTCGGCTGCGCGAGCACTTTGATCGTCTCGCCATTCGATTCCATGTCGTATAGCATGGGCGCGCACGGCAGATCCCAATCCCACAGGCCATGGTGAATCGTCTGATAGTGCCACTTACGCTCCCCGGTCTTGAGGTCGAGCGCCACGAGGGTTTCGGAAAAGAGGTTGTCACCAGGCCGGTGGATCCCATAGTAATCGGCCGCCGGCATTTCCAACGGCACGTACACGAGGCCCAAATCCAAATCCGCGCTCATCTGCGCCCACGCGCCCAAGTTCCCGTTGCGCTCCGCGGAGCCGTCTTCCCAAGTCTCGTAACCGACCTCGCCCTCGATGGGGATGGTGTGGAAGATCCAGAGCCGCTTGCCGGTCCTGACGTCAAAGCCGCGGACATACCCAATCGCGGTCGGCTCCGAGCGCTGGGCGTTTCCGGTTGGAGCGTGGGCCGCCCCGACCACCACGACGTCGCCGGCGACGAGCGGGGTGGCGTTGAGCCCGACCACGGACTCAACCAGGTCGAGGTCCTGGTCGTCTTCCAGCTTCAGATCGACCATGCCGCCTTCGCCGAACGACTCAACCAGGCGACCCGTCGCCGCATCCAATGCGATCAGCCGATATCCCGGCGTGACGAACAATATCCGCTGATCCGATCCATCGAGGCTCTCCCAGTAGGACAGTCCGCGACCGGCGCCCCTGCGCGGCGCGAACCGGCCGCGCGCGTCTTCGTCGAGGTAGTACATCCACAGCATTTGGCCCGTGCCAGGGTTCAAAGCAACCACGGAACGGCTGGTTCCGGCGGTCGAGTAGAGCACCCCATTCACCATTAGCGGCGTGGACTGATAGCGGCGGTCTGCATTCGGTCCGAGGTTATTTGTATTGAACCGCCAGGCAACCTGTAGGTTGGCGAAGTTGTCCTTGTTGATCTGGCCCAACGGCGAGTACCGGTGGCTCGCGAGGTCGCCCCCATACGTCGTCCACTGACCCGCTTCATCTTGAACCGCCGACCCGGAGGAGCCGTCGCTCACCGGAACGCTCAAGGCAACATTGCCGACCGGTAATTCATTCACCTTCAGCATGTAGCTCAAGATGTCTACAATTTCCCCACTCGACAGCGAGTTGGGGGCGTACGGCGGCATGGTGATCTTGATTCGGTTTGCGAGGCTCAGCAGCGGCTGGCTCTCCCAGACCTCTTTGAAGTTAGGGCCTGCCAGCGGCGGCGCCATCTCGATGCCTGACAGGTTGTCGCCATGGCAGAGAGCACACTTGTCGAAATAGACCTGCTCGCCCCGAGTCGCCTGCTCCGCGGTGAACGTGCCGTCGCGAAACGTTTGTGCCGCCGCTGTGGACAGACTCGCGTACGCAAGCGTCGCTGCGAGGGAAAATCTGAGAAAGTTTTTCATGGATTGGTTCGTTTCTAGCGCCAGGATCTATACGAACCGCGTTCCGAGGTCACATGGCGCATCCCACCACCGGCCACCGGAGGATTATAGCCCGTTGTTCTCGCGAAAGAGCCTCAGGCAGGTGCTCTGAGCTATTTCCTGTATTGGGAATTGTAGGGAATCACACGCCGAGGCAGTAAATTTGATGACCTGTGATAGTCTGACTCCAGCCCGGGCAGCAAGTGGAAATCCCGGATAAAGGTTCCTAAGCCCAAGCGAGACAGGGGAGAACTCAGCGAGTGATGCCCGCATTGACCACGAAACTCCACCAAACTCTGGGTTCGCGAAACGCCTTCCCGATTTTCGCCGCCTTTGCTGGTGTCGCTATCTGGGCCCTCGTTCCTGGAATGGTCGGAGCACAGCAACGCAGTGGACAATCTGCTCCGTCTGAACGGGTCAACGTCAAGCCGGTCAATAATCTACCTAACCCCTACGAGACTGTGCGGAACTGGGGGACACTGCCAGACGGGCGAACATGGGGTTCTGTCAGCGCGGTCCACGTCGACGCGGATGGTAAGCACATCTGGGCCGGGGACCGTTGCGGATCCAACTCATGCGCAGGTTCCGATGTGGACCCGATCGTGAGACTCGACCCGGGCGGCCGGGTCGTCCAGAGCTTCGGGGCCGGGCAACTGATTTGGCCGCACGGCATGGATGTCGACCCTCAGGGCAATGTCTGGGTGGCCGACACGCGATCCGCGAGGCCCAATGAACTGGAAATGTACCCAAACGCGGCAGGCAAGGGACACGCGGTGATCAAGTTCAGCCCGGAAGGTAGGGTTCTGATGACCCTTGGCACGCCTGGCATGGCCGGCGATCCACCAACGCACTTCACCGAGCCGAACGACGTTCTGGTGGCTCCCGACGGGAGCATTTTCGTGGCGGAAGGGCATACAAACCAGCTCACGGACGATACAGGACCAGCCCCGATCGCGAGGATTTCCAAGTTTTCTTCTGAAGGGACGTTGATCAACAGTTGGGGCTCGTGGGGCGATGGGCCGGGCCAGTTCCGATCGCCGCACTCCTTAGCCATGGACTCTCGCGGACGATTGTTCGTAGCGGACCGCGGTAACGGCCGCATTCAGATCTTCGATCAGGGCGGCAGGCATCTCGACACTTGGTATCAATTCAGCCGGATCAGCGGGATCCACATCGATGCGAAGGACGTGCTGTATGGCATCGATTCCGATTCCGACGAAAATCGCAATCCGGGCTGGAGGAAGGGCCTTCGGGTTGGGAGCGCCCGCACGGGAGAAGTCATCTATTTCGTGCCGGAACATTTCACGAAACGGACTCCGGGCATGGGTGGCTACGGATCGATGGGCGAAGGTGTCACCGTGGACGCGCAGGGCAATGTATTTGCGGGTGAGGTGGCGATTAAGGGCCTCACCAAATTCATACCGCGCCTCATACCATAATCGCGTTCCAGGACTCGTTTCCTACATCGGCTAGTGAATCGTTTCGCAGGTTTGTCGTTGCAGTCGTCCATCGTCGCCTCGCTTTGGGATCGCTCGCCAATTCAGTTGAATTCGTGGTCGTAGAACGGCGCGTCGCAGTTTCCGACGGTACGTTCGAGCTTGGTTTCCTCGGTCGTATAGATCACTACCCGCCGCTGGTCAGGTCTCCACTCTTGGCCGCTCGGACCAGATGATCGGCTGCGCGAAACGCGAGTGCCTGAATCGTCATGGTCGGATGATTACGGCCACCTGTGACGAAGTTGCTGCCGTCGACGACGAATAAATTGGGCACGTCGTGCGCACGGTGGAACTTGTTGACTACCGAGGCATTCGGGTCGTTGCCCATTCGGCATGTGCCGCGATTGTGGGAGCCGCCGGTGCTGTCTCGGACCGGTCGCGCGGAAATGTTCTTGGCCCCGGCCGCCTCTAGTACTTCGACGGATTTCTGGGTGAAGAACTCGATGGCCTTCATGTCATTGGGATGGCTCTTTGATGTGATCCGCATCGCGGGCAGCCCCCAGTCGTCCTTGACGTCGGGATCTAGGTCCACGCGGTTACTCTCGAGTGGTAACTGGGTGACGTAGCACGAAATGGTCATCTTGTGACGCGCTTCGTCCCTAAGCGCCTGCTTATAGCCCGCGCCCCAGCTCGGTGCGCCAGGCATCAGACCACGGAGACCGTAACTGATAGGCGTGTCGTAGCCGCGCGAGGTCATGCGGCCGCCGCCGTAAAAGCCGCGTGCAGGATCCGACGGAACGTAGTCGACGATCCCCGTGCCCGACACAACGCCCTTGTAATCGTTAAGCGGATGCTCAAGTAGCCCGCTCGCTCCGGCACCATTGCCGAGCATCAGATATCTGCCGACGACTCCGCTCGAGTTCGCGAGGCCATCGGGGAAGCGTGCCGACTTCGACAGCAATAGCAGCCGCGCCGATTCAGATGCGTTCGCCGATAACACGACGGCTTTGGCCTTCTGCGTCACTTCGCGTTTCTGTTTGTCGAAATAGACGGCCCCATTCACGCGGCCGCGGCCATCGACCGTGATCTCGCGGACGTAGCTGTTAGCCCGAATCTCGCAGTTGTTGGTGGCCACGGCGATCGGCAGCATCGTCACCGCCGAGCTTGAGCGTGCACTCACATGGCAGCCGTAGCCCGAGCACATCCCGCAATTCACACAGGCCGAGCGGCCCATGTAGCCGCGCGATATCAGAGCCAGTGGACCTGGCACGACGGTCAATCCGAGCTTCTTGGCCGCTATCTTGAATAGGGCACCGGAAGCCTTCTCCGGCACTGGAGGCACGGGGTAGTCCTTCGACATCGGTGCGAGATACGGCGTATCGACGCGCTGACCGGCGATACCCATCTCCCATTCCGCCTGGGTGTAGTAGGGTTCAAGTTCATCGTAGGTGATCGGCCAATCCGCTACACCTGTGCCAGCGATCGTGCCTTCGGTGCTCGCTTCGTTGAACTCCCACGGCAGGTGCCGCCAACTACTGCCTCCGTAAGTGACGGTGCCTCCGCCCACGACGCAGCCGTACCCATGGGTGCCCGGCCTGGTCTCGTCGTTGGTGGTTCTGCGGAAGGTATTCCGTTGCCTAGTCCGATCGCTCATCAGGCGATCTTCGGGGCTCGGGTTCCGATTGAGCAATTCGTCCTTGGTGTAATCCTGCTCGTGGCCGTATTTGCCCCAGCCTCCCTGTTCCAGGACCACGACCGAGAAACCGGCTACCGCCAATTGCTTGGCCATGATGCCGCCGGCTGCCCCGGAACCTATGACGATGAAATCAACTTCGGTATCTGGTGTGTAAGTTCGCATGGTGTCTTCTCGTGCATACGGTCTAGCGGCGGGACTCTGGCAGCGCGTCGTAATAACCAAAAGGCGGCGCGTGGTCTTGTGAGTCGTCGTATCCGACAAGCTCCCAACCGACTTTGTCGTAATTGCCGCCGTGCAGTGGGTTCGCGAAAAAGCCCGTAATCGTGTGCGTTCTAACCAGACCAAAGAACGGCGTGTCTTCGATGGCAGTCAGCAGTTGGATCTGCTGTGCGTCGTTCAACGCGGAGAACTTGTCCGTGCCTGGGAAGCGCCGCGCTGTTTGAGCAGCGAGTTCCTTCATACCTTCGGTGTAATCGGACTGACGCTCGCTGTCGAAGGTCACGAGCACGCGATCGATGAAATCGATGACATGCGCCTCACGTGCGCCAGCCGTGTGGTCGGTCGGGATGATCTGGGCAGCCATCGCTTCGATCTCGGTGGCCTGCTCAGCCGTGAAGAAGGCAAATCCACGCGTATGACCTGATGCAGTCGACGCCTGGACGTGGTCCTGTGCCGCGACGATGCCCGCGTGGTTGGCCGCAAGCCAAGCGGCGCCGACACCCGAAGCCGATCCGATCAGAAACGTGCGTCTTGATTTGTTGTGCGTGCTCATGCTGTCGCCTCCTGTTGATGGCGAGCCGAATAGCCAACCCTACCAGTCCTGTCTCACAAGAGCGTTGTCAGGACCGACCGGCGGGGCCTCATCGCCACAACCGGGGGGATTGTAGCACCAAGCGGTGGCTGAAAGGGCCGTCTGCCAGTACGATGAGTTACTTCCTATATTGGTGCCGGCTCAACCGGTCAACGCAACACTAGGCCTAAGTCGTTCAACCGAAATGTCCTAGCGATGAGAGCGGCAAGGGGCTTGCCTACAAGCTGAAGCCACTAATCGCAATTGCGTAACTCGTTGTACTGCAATGACATGCAGATGAGAGCGGAGCGTCCTCGCCGCTTCGCCTTTGCTTTCTTTGGCTTACGCTTCACGCTCTCCCTTCGCGCCGGGTGTTGCGTCGACCGCTTGAGACCACCAGAATTCGAGGAACCAACCCAATCTGGCCCCCTTCAGAGAGTCGGGAAGGCCTGTTTCAGGGGTCATTTCCTCGAACCGGTGCCGGCTCAATCGGTCGATGCAACACACGCGTTAAATCGTTCTGCTGGAGTTTCAAACTCCAGCGTCTTGCGGGGCCGACCGTTCAGCCTGCGAGCGATCCTGTCCAGGTGCTCTTGTGAGTGTACGGATAAGTCGGTTCCCTTGGGGAAGTACTGTCTCAACAGACCGTTCGTGTTTTCATTCGATCCACGTTGCCAGGGGCTCTGCGGATCGCAGAAGTATACGTCGATGTCCGTCGCTAGGGTGAAGCGTTTGTGGTCGGCCATCTCCAGCCCGCGGTCCCAAGTCAGCGACTTGTAGAGTTCGCCCGGCAGCTGCCGGGCGTGCGCGATCAGTGCCGATACGACGGTTGCGGTGTCCTTGCCGGAGACCTTCACCAACATCACATAACGGGTGTGACGTTCGACCAGCGTAGCGATGTAGGTGTTGTTCGATCCGGCTAGAAGATCCCCTTCCCAGTGACCGGGTACGGCCCGGTCTTCCACCGAGGCCGGGCGTTCACTAATCGAGATCAGATCTCGAATCTGTCCGCCGCCGCGGCCTTTGCGGCTGGCCTGCGGAGAACGCCGAATCGTACGCTTGGAACGTAGACACAGGGTCAGTTCTTTCTTCAAAGCCCCGCGGGCCTGGATGAAAAGACTGCGATAGATCGTTTCGTGTGACACGTAAAGTGACTCGCTACCCGGATACGTCCGCTTCAACCAGCCGGCAATCTGTTGCGGAGCCCAGTCCTCGCGCAGCTTCTCTTCTACCAACTGGCGTAGCTGAGGACAGCGTACCAGCCGACACGACTTTGGACGCCGCGCTCGCTTCCAGGCTTGCTTGTCCGCCTCTGCCGCTCGGTAGCGGTTAGAACCTCCGTTGCGGCGGATCTCTCGGCTCAGGGTCGATGCCGCACGAGCTAGCCTGCGGGCGATCTGTCGCAGCGACTCTCCACAGGCAATGCCTCGGGAGATCTCTTCCCGCTCAGCTAGCGTTAGCGCTTGAGGCGAGCGGCAGCGCGTTCGCGGGCGGATGCCGCCGTAACGCAGCAGCAGCGGGTAGACCGACGCCCCTCTGTCCATCCCGTGGGCGATCTTCTTCGACGACTCCCCGCGTCGCCAACGATCCCATACCTCAGCGAACTCCGCCGCCGTGTACGCTCGCCTCTTCCTCGTCTGTTCCTTCTGTTCTTTCTGCATCCACTTCTCCTTCTCGGTGAAGTGTTGCATCGACCCCTTGAGACCACCGGACTTGTAGGAAGCAACTCGGTGAGTGACTAGCTGACGGTAAACGGGCTTCAGCGAGTGAGGGCTGCTGCGCTGTCGAACAGACAGGACTCCATCGTTGGAAAGGCAAGTCTTCGCCGGGGCCCAAGATCCCCGGCTCAGCGCCCGATTAGCCGCGGAACGAACTTAGTCAGGCCCTGCACCGGACCCACCTCTCCAGCGATGACGTTACCGAACATGTCGGCGGTCACTCCCTCGCCCATAGCGCCCACGCCACCCATGCCCGACGCGCGCACAGACGCGTGCTCGGGCACGTAGTACCACACCTCACCGGTGCGAGCGGAGCCCACTCGCAGGCCCTTCCGCCAACCAGGGTTGTAGTTCTCGTCGGACTCGGAGTCGATGGCGTACAGGACGTCGTTGCTGTCGATGTAGAGCCCGCTGATCCGGCTGAACTGGTACCAGGTCTCGAGGTGGTTGGCGTCCTGGTCGAAGATCTGGATACGGCGGTTGCCGCGGTCTGCTATGAAGAGCCGGCCCTGTGAGTCCATCGCCAGCGAGTGTGCGCCACGGAACTGGTTGGGCCCGTAGCCCCAGGTGCCGAACGTCTTGATGAGGTGTCCGTCCGGGGACCACTTCGAGACCCGTCCGATGCCGCCCTCGGGCGTGTCGAGGAACTGGTCGCCGTGCGCCTCGGTGATGAAGATGCTGCCGTCCGGCGCCACGAGAACGTCGCTCGGGTCGGTGAGGCCCGTGGGCGGCGTCCCAGTCCGCCCCGGCGTGCCGATCGTCATCAGCAGCCGACCTTCCGGGCTGAACTTGCGAACGACACTGCCGAGGTTGGCCGATGCGGGATTCTGGCGGATCTCGTTTTCGTTGGCCAAGCGCGCGTCCGCGATCCAGACATTGCCCTCGGCGTCGACGTCCATCCCGTGCGGCCAAATGATCTGACCCGCTCCGAACGATTGAACGACCGTGCCGTAGGGGTCGAGCCTGACGATCGGATCGATGTTCGGCGTCGTAGCGCATGAGTTCGTGCCGCAACGGTCACCCGCCCAGATATGCCGTCCGTCGATGTCTACGTTGAGCGCGCTGACTGACCCCCAGGTGCGCCCGTCCGGGAGGCGACCCCAGGAGAGCTGCGTCTCGTAAGGGTTCGGCCGGTAGTTAACCGGCGCCACGTCCGCGTGCTCCGGCGGAGCCGAAGAGCCGCGCTGCGCCAGGAGTGACGCGGGGGCGGCTGCAGCCAACGCCAGGAGAGCGAGGGTCACTGAGCTGCTGAGATTGCGAAAGTTCGACATATTCATGGGTGCCTCTGATTCACGGTCCCGGATCACCTGATTGATACGACAAATGGCTCATGGTCGTTTAGGCCGCGGCCAGCATAACAGCAATCCGGCGCGGCAAATGTCATTTCCTACATTCGGGGTGGTCTCAAGCGGTCGACGCAACACCCGGCGCGAAGGGAGAGCGTGAAGCGTAAGCCAAAGAAAGCAAAGGCGAAGCGGCGAGGACGCTCCGCTCTCATCTGCATGTCATTGCAGTACAACGAGTTACGCAATTGCGATTAATGGCTTCCGCTTGTAGGCAAGCCCCTTGCCGCTCTCATCGCTAAGACATTTCTGTTGAACGACTTAGGCCTAGTGTTGCGTTGACCGGTTGAGCCGGCAGGACTTATAGGAAGTGACTCGTGCAGGGGCCACTCGCGTCCAAGAGGACGGTTCTCAGAGGGTTGCTGACTACAACCGGAATGTCGAACGTAACGATGCTTTCGGGGATCGGTGTCTGGGAAGACACGGATCAGCGTGCAGCCCATTACGTTCCCGCCCGTCGGGCCGCTGGCGTCGAGCCGATGACCGCCCTCCGGCAAGAGTGAGAAGGTATTCCTGCCCGAACAGAGTCCGACTCGCTCGGATTCGCACGATTTCGCTAACCCTCTGGAGCCCGGATGTCTTATTATCGTGCCGTCGGTTCGCCCTGGATGCGTTCGGCGCGGGCGACCGGCACCTTTGGAGATCCATCGAACAGTCATCAACTAGTAAACCCAATTCACACAAGGAGGTCTCTGTCCCATGACTCGCAAAGAATTCCTCGCCGCACCCATGTTCGCCGCAGCAGCGGCGGCAACGGCCAGCGCAGCGCCCGGCGGAAATGCTAACTACAAACCGAAACGCCTGAATAAGGCTATTGAGCTTCTCGCCGACGATCAGCCGGTCTTCACTACAGGCGGACGCGGTGGGTATGAAGAAGGCCTAGCGCTGAAAGGCACGACGGCCGACTATGTCAACTACGGAATGGAGCACGGTCCACTGGACTTCACGGCGCTTCGCGGCTTCATGCAAGGACTTGTCGACGCCGGCCCGACCAAGAGCGGACACCGCATCCCGGCCGTCATCGCTACACTGCCGGTTCTCGGATACTCTGCCGCCCATATGGAGGCGAACTTCTGGGTGGCCCAGCAAGTCATGGCTTGTGGCGTCCATGGCATCTTACTCTGCCATGCACGTGATCCCGAGGCTGTGAAGTGGTTGGTCCGCGCGCTGAGATATCCGCGCGCCAAACCCGTGTCTCCCGCCATCGGCGAAGGCCTGTTGGGCAACGGCAGCCAAGGCTTCGCTTCGCAAATCTGGGGCGTCACCGGTGATGAGTACATGGCGAAGGCCGATCCCTGGCCGCTCAACCCGAACGGCGAATTCATGTTGGGGCTCAAGGTCGAAGATCGTCACGCTCTGCTAAGAGCGGACGAAGTGACCGCCGTTCCCGGCATCGCGTTCGCCGAGTGGGGCCCGGGCGACATGGGCATCTCGCTTGACTTGCCCGACGGACACACCTCCGTTGACCGCTTACACCCGGTCATGCGTGACGCGCGGCAGAGAGTCTTCGATGCATGCAAGAAGAACGGCCTCGCGTTCCTCAACAGCATGCCAGAGGACGACGTAGAACAGTTGATCGACGACGGCGTCAGGATCAGTAGCGAGGGGCAAAACTCGGCCGTAGCCGAGAAGGGACGTCGCTACAAGAACCGCCAGATGCCCTGGTAGTTGCCTATTTTTTGGTGTGAATCACAATTCTCTTGACTGTTCTATGATGGCCGTCCGGAGTTAGGAACGGTGAAGAAGAGCTGGCGGATCATTGTTGCGGCTTGGGTCGGGTCTCTTGTTGGGTGCGGAGCACCTTCGAGCGAAGGCGAACTTGTGGGTAGCTCCGGCGAATCGCAAGTCGAACTCCATGTCATCACTTCCGGCGGCTTTGCAGCCGCCTATGACCTCCTCGCTCCTCGTTTCGAGGCCGAGACCGGTATCACGCTCAACACCTCTCGCGGCGCTTCCGGAGGCGGAGCGCCAGACTCGATTCCCTCGCGCCTAGATCGCGGCGAGTCTTTTGACGTCATCATTCTTTCGCGGTCTGCTCTCGACGGCTTGACCGAGCGCGGCTTCGTCCGGCCCGAGACCCGCACCGACCTGGTCCGCTCTTCCATCGGAATGGCCGTGCGCCAGGGAGCACCGGTGCCAGACATTTCAACACCCGAAAAGTTGATTCAGACGATGCTGGCTGCGAAGTCGATAGGCTATTCGGCGAGTGTGAGCGGAACGTACCTGTCGACCGATCTATTCCCACGAATCGGACTGTGGGAGCGCATTGACACGAAGAGCACGCGCATAGTGGGCGAGCGAGTCGCGGCGGTAGTGGCGCGCGGAGACGTCGAGATCGGATTTCAGCAGATCAGCGAGATCTTGCCGATCGAGGGGGCGCAATATGTCGGGCCCATTCCCGACGAATATCAGCGAGTCACGACATTCTCCACCGCCATCACGGCGCAATCCTCGAACGCCGAGGTTGCGCAACGTCTTTTGGATTTCTTGTCTTCGACGGAAGTCGCTGAAACGATTTCGCAAACGGGCCTCGAACCCGTGGTCCTTGAAACCGAACAACCGGCCGAGAACGCCAACGGTCCGGCCACGGCCGCCCTGGATGAAGTTGGATACCCCGACCGTCCCGTTACCTTCGTCGTGGCCCTCGGTGTCGGCGGCAGTGCACTCGCGGGCGGATGCCGCCATCGTGCAACAGCAGCGGTTACACCGACGCTCCTCTCTCCATCACCCGAGCGATCTTCTTCTTCCACTCCTTGCCCTTAGCGATCCCATATCTCAGCACGCTCTGCCGCCGTGTAGCCTCGCCTCTTCCTCTTCTGTTCCCTCTGTCTCCTCTGCATCCACTTCTCCTTTTCGGTGAGGTGTTGCATCGACCGCTTGAGACCACCGGACTTGTAGGAAGTTACTCGGCTGAGCGCTGACGTGACTGTCGATTCCTCCTCGCGAGCTGGGCCGTTCGGGATAGACTCTGCGTAACTCCGTGTGGGCCAAGCGCCCGCGAAACAACAACACTGGGAGACTTGATGCCGGCTATCGCAATCGTGCGCTGGAGACCACCCCAGCCAGACTCTGCGTGGAGCGGAGTCAAGGTAGCGACGGAGTTCGGAAACCATTGTTGGCAGGGCGGCCGCCCACAGCTTTTGCGTTTAAGTATGGAGTGACACATGGTGCCAAGCAGACGCGACTTTCTCAAGACCGCCGGGTTGATCGCAACTTCCGCGGCTGCTCTGACCAACAGCCTTGCCCGCGCTCAGTCCGGCTCCGCCATCAAGATGGTGCAAACCGAACATTTGGAGATTGGTTACGAAGAACATGGGCCGGCAAACGGTTTTCCGGTGATTCTTGTCCATGGCTTTCCTTATGACGTGCGCTCATTCGACGGCGTGTCGGGGCCGCTGGCCTCCGCTGGCTACCGGGTGCTGTTGCCTTATATTCGCGGCTATGGCCCCACACGGTTTCGAGACCCGGAGGCGCCGCGCACAGCGGAGCAGGCGGCCATCGCCCAGGACCTGGTGGACTTTGCCGACGCCCTCGGCATCGACCAGTTCGCCGCGGCCGGCTTCGATTGGGGCAACCGCGCGATCTGCATCACGGCGATTCTCCGGCCTGATCGGGTGCGCGCCCAGGTGGCCTGCGGCGGCTATTCGGTGCAGAACACCTTGACACCGGGCGGGCCGGCCCCGGCCCGGCGGGAAGCTATGCTCTGGTACCAGTGGTACTTCAATACTGAGCGAGGCATTCGCGGTTTGGAAGCGAACCGCCACGCCATCATCCGCCATTTGTGGGATACCTGGTCCCCCACCTATCGGTATGGCGACGAAGACTACGCCAGGTCGGCACCGTCCTTCGATAACCCGGACTTCGTCGATGTGGTCATCCATTCCTACCGGCACCGGCACGTGAACGCGCCGGGCGAGGAGCGCTTTCTGGAAGTGGAGCGGGAG